>CBDCJH010000002.1:1687500-6289849 GCA_965217775.1 Acidobacteriota bacterium | reverse complement strand
ACTTGCGGGGAGTGGCGGAGTTCCGTAGAACGAAGTCGACGCCCGAGGCGGGGCCGAGTTCTTCGAACACGACCGGCGGCACGCTTTGTCCTTTAGCTTGCCCACCGGCTGCCCAGGATTTGTGACAGCGTAGCCCCGAGCAGCGTCAACAACAGCGGAAGGCATATCCGAGGCATTAGACCGAAGAGGGCGCCCACAAGGGGCGCCCCTACGAAATTTCTTCGTCTATTTGCAGAAAAAATTGGGAACAACGTACTAATACTCTGTTTCCAATTCCGGGTAGAGTGGTAGCTGGACCCACTCTCCCTCCATGCTCTTGGACCGGTTTGCGGCTTCGATCAGCTCCACGCAGCGGAGCCCCTCCCGCCAAGTCAGACAGGGGTCGGTCCCGTCGGTGATCCAGCGGACGAATTCCCGGGTCTCCTTCCGCAGGGCCTCCTCGGCGCCGACCGGGTTTCCGCCCGGTTCCTCGAATCGTTCATGGTGCTCGTCGGATTCCGTCAACAGCTTCCAGTAGAGGTCGACGTGCTGAAACGAGGTGACCAGCCGCATTCCTCCCCGGCGGCAGACGGCGTCGGCGCCGTAGACCTGCCGGTACCGGGTCAGGGGATAGGACAGAGACACCCCCAGAAAGCCGGTCGCTCCCGTGCTGAAACGAAGCAGGACATGGATGGAGTCCGAGAAATCATAGCGCGAGTCTATCCCAGGGCCGCAGACGGCGCTCACCGCCACCACGTCGCCGCACATGGCGCGCATCCAGTCAAGTTCGTGGACCCCCGAGCAGGCCAGGACCCCGCCGCTCTCGGCCTGCCGGGTCCACCAACCCTGAAAGCCGTCTTGACGCGCGTCGAAGTATCCGATGGTGGACATGGTGTGGACGGGTCCCAGCAGCTCCCGAAGCTGGATCATCCTGGCCCAGGGAGGACGTAGCCGGCGCTTGTGTCCCACCATCAGGCGAACTCCGGCATTCCGGCAGGCACGCACCATCTCCCAGCAATCCGGAACCGTGGGCGCCATGGCCTTCTCGCAGAACACGTGCTTTCCGCATCCGGCGGCGGCCACCGCCATCGGCTTGTGGAGGTGATTCGGTCCCGTCAGGGCCACCGCATCGATCTCCGCCTCCTCCAGCAGCAGCCGGTAGTCTTCGAACTGGGGAACGTCCCGGCCCGTCATTTCCAGGAAGCGGGCCCTGGCATCCGGATCGGGGTCGCAGATGGCCGTTACCTCCGCCACCTCATTGATGTACTGGGCCAGAAAGGGCGAGAAGTTGCCCGTCCCGAGCATGCCGAAACGAACGCATTGGCTCATTGGAGACACTCCCGTGTTTCAGAGTCAGAAAGGATCGTCAGGAAGGGTCGACGCGCTCCCGCCACCGTTCTTCAGCGTTGTCGCCGCCTACGCCGCGCCGGATTGGAAGTCGCTCCGGTAACGGTCGAGGGCATCCTGCGGCGTCCCTCGCATGACGTAGAGCCGGCCCTTGAGGCGGCGTTCCTCGCCGGCCGTGGTGAGAGGACCGAAATAGGGATCGGCGTGGAAACACTTGTTCCCGACGGGATCGCCATAGATGCTGTAGGCCCGTTCAAAGGCCAGGGCCGCCACGTGCCGCCGTTCCGAGGACTGGACGATCACCAGGGGCGCTTCGGCGACGGCGGGGTTCACGGGAAGCATTTCGTGTCCGACCGGGATGAATTCGACGACGCCTTGAACGTTGAACAGTTCCATCTTGGGGCCGCCGCTCAGCTCGTTGAAGGTGCGCAGCCGACCCTCGTCGACAAGGTAGGTTCGCTTCCGACCGGGGTCCGAGAAACGGCTCTCGAGTCCGACCACGCAGAAATGCCAATCCACCTTCCCCATGGGACGGTCGAGGCCGTTCCGGATCCCCAGACGGATGTCCAGGTAGTCGCTCCGAGCCGACAGATCGAGCCAGAAACGACCGTGTCCGGGAACCGGACAGTCCGCCGAAAGTTCCTCGTCACCGCTCGTTTCACGCCACTCGAAAGGAATGTGGCGATACCCTTTTCCTCTGCCCTCCGGCTGGTAGGGGGGGAAATGATCGTCGTATAGGTACGCCTGCTCGTAGCCCACGATCTCGGAGGTCCTGAGGATCAGGCGTTCATCCGAGCTCATCCAGGGAGCCCGCAATTCCGCACACAGGCGCCAGTCATGCCGCGCCCCCTGGTTGCGGAATTCGGCATAGGGGCCTTCCCACGCATAGGGCCGGAGGGTCAGCCTCGACTCCCCCGCAGCGCCATGTCCGAGGGCGGCGCCCGGGACCAGGAAGTTCACCAGAGCCCCTCCGGCGACATATCCCATGAACTCTCGTCGTGTGACCATGGAACCCCCGTTCTTGAAATCAGCCGGCGTCGAAGGAAGGAAATCGGTCAGTAGCCCCAGGTCTTCACCGACCAGCGCCTCTGGAACAGTTGCCGGTACGACTGGTTGACCAGAGCAATGGCCGCCAGGTCGGTCCGGTTGCGCACCACCGGGACATAGGCTTCCAGGCCCTTTCGGAGGACGGCCATGGCCTGGTCGGCTTCCCGGACGGCGCCGGCCCGGTCGCCGGAACGGAATGCGGCGGCGGACCGGTGAACCGCCTGCACCGCCTCCACGTAGTGCTGGGCGAACTCCAGGCGGCCGACCCAGAAATCCACGTACCATCGACCCTCCGGTGTCGCCTGGGCGCGGGCCTTCCGGGCCGACTCCAGAGCCCGTGAATAGCCCTCATGGGCCTCGGCCACATAGGGCGGCGTCGCGCGGTCCTTCAGGTACCAGTACTTCATCAACATGCCGCCCGGCGAAAATGACGTCGCCGGAGGCCAGTCCGCCGGAAACGCGAAGGCCGACCTGGCCAAGGCGATGGTCACCGCCTCCACTTCATGGTATGCCGCCAGCATGTCCTCGACGCACCCCTCGCCGCAGATCGCCTTCAATTGATCCCGCGCCACCGCGTCGGGAGTGATGCTCGGATCCCAGGACGCACGCGCAAGGTAGGCGAGGGGCCAGTCATGGTCTCCCGGGAATCGCTCCCGGGCGATGACTCCCTGCCAACCGTGACGGTGCATGACCTGGATGATCTCGTACAGCGAGTTGGTGGTGAGCTGGGGCATGACTCCGATGTTGTCGTCGTCCAGAGTAAGGTTCAGGATGCCCAGGACTTGAGAAGGGAGGTCCTTGAGAATCTCGATCCGCCGCAGGAGGTGGACCGGCTGATTCGAGGGCATGCTCTCCAGAGTCCAGTCCGCCGGCCAGATCCGGTCCAGGATCGGATAGAGCTCTTCCGAGACCCCGAAACAGTTGACCCGGATCCGGGAGCGCGAGGTTCCCTTCAATACCTCGGGGTCGCGCAGGAGACGGTCGAAGAAGTAGAGATTGGCGATATCCCCCTTGAGCTCGTTGAGCGCCCGCTCGGGACTCCCCTCCGATCCCTTTCGATGCTGCACGGCGGAGGTGATCCGGCTCAGGGAGAGCAGCTCCCCGACTCCGTACTTTTCGTCGAGGGCCTCCCAAGCCCGCTCGTACTCCCCGATCCATTGCCGGAACTCCGGCATGAACACGGTGATCACGTCGGTCTTGGGATAGCTGTTGAGCGTCGCTCGCAGGACGGCGGCGGAGAGGCCGAAAAGCTCGGGGTCCTCCAGAGGCGTGTCTTGTCCCGGGACCACCGACATCCCACTCAGTTGCGCGCTCTGCTCGGCGCCGTCGAGCAGCGGCGCGAACTCCGGCGGAAAGTCGATCACCGGAGCGGCATACGCGGTCTCCATGCCCCGTTTGTGGATATGGTCCATCAGGTTCCGAACCAACTGCTGGCCCGCCTCGATCAATTCGGGATAGGAGGAGGTGAGCGGAAGATCGCGATTCCAATACTGGGAGACGTTTCCGAAAAGGGACCGCCCGATGGTGTCCGGAGTGATGGGATAGTGGTAGCCGTACCAGAGATGGGCCGAACTGCGCTCGATTCCCTTGTGCTCCCAGTGCAGGTAGGGCTGCCAGCCGAAGGCGTAGACGTTGATCCGGGTGAACTTCATCTTGGCCAACTGATCGATCAGAGGCCGGAAGTCGGAGATGCCCCAGCCCTCCATGCTGGCCACCAGATCCTGGATGGTGGGGTGGGCGCGAACCCGGAAGACCGGCTCCATGACCGCGTCCAGTTGCGGAAGCTGGAATGGCTTCTTCGGAGGCAGGACGTCGCGGTCGATCAGGTACCGGACACCCCAGCGCTCGGCCAGTTCGTAGACCGCCCACAGGGTGGCGCGGGGACTTCCGCCGCCGACCACAAGCGCCGGCCGGCCTTCGAGGTCGATGGTCCGCAACACCAGCCCCTGATCGGTCAGCTCGGGAAACGATCCGGCTGGAAGCGCCTGGCCAAGAAGGGGGTTGGTCTCAGGCGAGCCCAGAAGGAGAACCGCCTCGGCGGAGGCGGGCGCTTCTGAGACTGGGCGGACCCGAATGTCGAAGAGCTGTTCCAGGTAACCGCAAAGCTCGCTGGCCGCGAACTGTTCCAATTCGGGAGC
The DNA here is from genome assembly GCA_965217775.1 of Acidobacteriota bacterium. Classification (GTDB taxonomy): domain Bacteria; phylum Acidobacteriota; class UBA6911; order RPQK01; family JAJDTT01; genus JAJDTT01. The sequence continues at coordinate 6,285,338 of CBDCJH010000002.1, read as the reverse complement.
CGAAGGGCCGACCACAACGCTTACGGGGGGCGTTGCGACCTCGGTACAAATCGACAGGAACCCGGCCAACGGGATCAGTAGGAACAGGATCCCGACCCGGCGTCGATCCAACCTACGCCCACTTCGCACCGGACGGCGTTTCAAGGGCGGGACTCCGGATCGAAACCTCGGAAGAGGCCGGTTGGACGAGCCGTCTTGGGTGTGCACCGGACCAGTAGCCGGCGATCCGACGGAACCGCCGGCTGACTGCCGCTTGGAAGACACCTCAATTCACCAGTCTTCTATTGCCCGGTTCAGGCCGTCAGAAGATGAACCGCATATCCACCACGACCTTGCGCTGACCCAAGGAATCGTGCCACATCCCCCGAGCATTCCCCGATCCCCGGATCTGGCCGGCGGTGGCGCTGTTCACGGTGGTGACGGGGTTGCCGTAGACGGGATGATTGAGGACGTTGACGATGTTGGCTCCGAGCTGGATCCGGGCGCCTTCGCGGAGGAAGTTGAGCTCGAACTCCTTGTACGGGTTCAGATTGAAGATCCAGGCTCCGGGCCCGACGATGGAGTTGATCTGCGCATTGCCGAGGGATCCGGCGCTGGGCACCTCATAGCACCGCGTATTGAACCATTGACCACGGACGGCCTTGGGCCCCCCGTTCGGGTCATTGCAGGTCTGGTTGGGACGGCCGCCGAACCTGCCGTAGTTGGCAAAGTCGACCCCGCCCCAGTTTGGCGTCAGCCCGATTCCCGACCGCCAGGAGAAGGCTCCCGTGAAGGTCCAGTTTCCGGCGATCGCATTCATCACCGGGTTCAGGTCGGCGAAGAACCGCTTGCCGCGGCCGAACGGCATCTCCGCGATGAAGTTCCAGAGGATGTCGTGGCTGGGCCAGGGTGTCGCCATCGCCACCCGGTCGCGGTCGAGGTCGAAGGGATACTCGGGCCAGGTGATCCCCTGATCGGTGGCCCAGATGGGCGCGTTCAGGCCCCCGGACCACTGCTTGGTCAGCGAGAGCTGTGAGTGCAGGCCGTTGACCCAGGGATGGGTCAGCCGGAACTCGATCCCGTTGTAGATGCTGTCTCCGCCGTTCTCGACGAAGTTCACGCTGCCGAGATTCGGCCAGGGCAACCGATCCCGGCTCCAAGGAGTGCCGCTGGCCATGATGGCGTTCAGATTCCGGCCCCAGAGCAGATCATTGCTCTTCACTCCCCGATAAGTGAGCTGCACGCCCCAGTTGGTGGCGATTTCCCGTTCATAGGTCACGTTCCAGTTGTGCGTCCACGCTTCGTGATAGTCCTTGGCGAACCCGAAGGCGCTGCTGACGGTGATGACGTCCGAGGCCGTGGGGAAAGCGTTCGGCCAAGAATACAAGGTGCCCGTGGGGCTGCCCGTACGGACTTCATTGGTGAAGCTCTCGGAAACCACGAAGGGACCGTACGCCTGGAGCGGCAGGAAGCGGGACGCTCCGTTGTAGATCCCCCAGCCTCCGCGAAGCACCGTTCTCGGAGTCATTCGATAGGCAAATCCGACGCGAGGCTGCCAACTGTTGGAGCCTTCGATCAGCTTGCCCGGGAACCCGGCCTCACCGGCCAACTTGACGGGGAAGGTGTGGGTCGGCCAGGAGGGATGGATCCGCTCCCGGGCGAACTCGTTCGGCACCACGATGGAGAGGCTGTCCGGGTCGAAGTTGTAGTACATTCCGTTCTTGTCGTAGGGAACCGTATAGCGGCTCCAGCGTAGTCCATAGGAGATGTTCAACTTGTCGTTGATCCGGAAATCGTCCTGGATGAACGCCCCCCACTCCCATTTCCGGCGAGCGATGACGGAACGGGGCTGATACCGGGTCTGGGAACTCGGCAAACCCAGCAGGAAGTCTGCGAAACCATCTCCGCAGACGGCCGGGGCCGCGCAGGTCATGGGGTCCTTGGCCACCTGGGCTCCGGTGAATATGTTGCTGAAATTGAAGTTGCCGAAGTAAACCCCATTGGCCGGACCGTCGTGCAGCAGCTTGACCGCCGAAACGCCGATCTTGATGTTGTGGTTACCTTCGGTCACCGAGAGGTCGTTGAAGAACGAATACCTGGTGTCATAAGTGCCGCTCTCGTTGTCGGAATAGGTTCGAAGCCAGCCGCCGATATTGATCTGGGGCATTCCCGAAAGGTCGGGCACCGCAACTCCTTCAAGACCCCAGCGGTTCACAAATTCCGGACCCTGCGCACTCTCGGCGTCCCCTTCCCAGTCCTTCAACTGCCGGTGGATGTAAACGAAACGGGTCGCGCCCAGTCGCATCTGGTTGACCACGCCGGGCCCGAAGACATGGCTGTGGGTCACGCCCGACTGCCAGTTGAAGACGTTGTCCTGCAGAGTCGTGTGCAGAGCATTGCTGGTTCCGGTGCTCGGGTGGTGGCGATCCGTGTTGCTGAGGACTTTGTGCCGTACGGCATGAAAGGAGAAGCTGTCGTTGCCGCCGACGTTGAAATCGGTCTTGATGTTGTGGTCGTTGTCCTGACGATAGCGGCCGGCCAATTGCTGGACGTTGTTGGTATAGCTCTCCGGAGCGCCGAGGTAATTGACCGAACTCCCCATGAAGTCGTTCATGATCGCCTGCGCGACGGAATTGATGCGGCCGGCGGGAATGACGTTCCCGGGAAACTGTTCTCCGGTCGTAGGATCGATGATCTTCGACGGATACAGGGAGAAGTCGCCACCTTGCATGCGCAGGCTGGGGAAGGATTGGGGCCGGGAGTTCGACAGATTCGAAAACGAATTCGGCCGAGCCCAGGAATAGAAGAAGAAGACCCGGTCCTTGAGAATCGGACCGCCGACATTGAAAAACTGCCGTTTCGCCGTGACACAGGGCGCCCGGCTGGCCCGGGCCGGCGAGAACGGGCTTCTCAACGCGTTCAGGCAGGGATTGACCCCGGCCATCCAATACTCGGCATGGTAATCGTTGGTCCCGCTCTTCAAAGTGGCGTTGAGCGTCACCGGCCGGGAGTATTCCGCGGGCGCATTGCTCAGCACGGTGCTGACTTCCTCGATGATGTTGTTGGAGACCGAGGCGCTGATGAAGTTGTACTGCATGCCTTCGACGTTGTACTGGTTCATGTCCGCACGGTTGCCGACGAACCCGTAGACGCCGCCCGCGGCCGAACCCGCCGCCCAGATCATCTGCTCTCCCAGGAGCGCCCCTCGCGTCATGCTGGCGATAGGCTTGTCACGGACCTGTGAGGGAAGCGCCGTGGAAATCGTGGCGTTGTTGGACTGGATGACCGGAACCTCGTCGGTGACGATCACCGAGTCGGTGACGTCCCCGACCTCAAGAACGATGTCCACGCGTCTCAGCAGCCCCGGGGACACGACGATGCCGGTCTGTACGAATCGTTTGAATCCCGTCAGTTCCGCCTCCACGGTGTAGGTGCCGGGCTGGATGCCGGCGAGGCGATAGACTCCGAGATCGTTGGTGACCGCCGATCGTTGGGCTCTGTTTCTCTCATTGGTCGCAATGGCGGTAACGCCCGGAATCACGCCTCCCGTGGCGTCTCGCACCACTCCGGTGAGGTCGCTGTTCATGGTCTGGGCCGCGACCGTCGCCGGCAGCAGTAAGCTGCACAGGACCGCCAAAGCGACGATGGATTTCACCGGACCGATGCCTGAAACCTGTTTCCGCATTCGCATGTCAACTCCCCTGCAGTTGGAAGATTTTCGGGATCACCCACCAGAATGAAAGGCCCTGGGTCTGCCTCATAGTTGCCGGAGCGAGATGACGGCGGATGAGAGTTGCACGACTCCCGGAAGGATTTCCGGTTCCAGGTGTTCCGTTACTGCGAGAGACTTGCCGAGCGGCAATCAGGACGAGAAATCGACCGGCGAGTTCATTGACCGACAAACGAGTCAATGGCAGCAAATACGGACCCCCTACTGGCAATTCAGAGCGGCGTGCACCCTCGGATCCCCGACGTCACCTTTCGGACTAATTGAATCGCGGGCGACCCGATGGGACGAGTTGGCGACAGGCTACACCGGTTGATTTTGGGAAAGCAAGCACTAGCAGGAATTTTTTCTGTTTACATATGACACTCCACCGCGATTTTTTGGCGAAACTCCTGCTATCGTCCAAGCCTCGCCGTTCCGCCCGGAGTCTTCCAGAAATTACTCCGCGTTTTTCGTTTTGTCGTCGTTAATTGTAGGTGTCGGCCGGTCTACGGATCTATGCGAGGGTGCTTCGCCGATGCGGTGATGTAAGGATTTGCACAGTTAGGGGGAGGCTGAGGGGAAATCCCGCAAACTGGAGCGACTCGTGTACACTCCAGCCTCAAGTACAATGCCCTTGAACGCAATGCACTTCTAAAGGTGAGCGATATGGTAACCGATCAGGTGCGATCTATTGTCTGGCAGGAATACTTGGATGCGGCGAGGCTCGTCCGATACTACGAGGCTCTCTCCGACAAATATCGGCGCAATCACTTCATCGTTCGGTTTCTGCTTCTCGCGGCGGCAGCCGGTGGCATCGCCGCACTGCTCGAACTCCTACCGGCAATCGCTCAATTGATCGCCACCGCGTTCGTCGCTCTGATTGTGGTTTGGGATTTCGTATCCGACTACGCAAGAAAGGCGGCGGTCCTCCACGCAATCAGTATTGAATGCAGCGAGTTGGAGACAGACTGGCAGGAACTGTGGACTGAAATCAACGAAGATGAGATAAGCACCGCCGAAGTTCTGTGGAAGAAGAGTCGTCTGTCGCGAAGAATCTTGGGAGTCACCAGTTGGGCAGGCGTTGCCGATATTCGAGAAAATCAAAAACTGAACGAGAAATGCGCAGAGTCCGCATACAGAGTAATGGTTGATCGATATGCCGCCTGACAAGGGCATTGGAACGACTACCAAGAACATCCGCCCCAATACCGTTCACAATAGGGGCAAGCCCGCCAGACCAAGTCAGCCGAAACCTCCCCCTCCTCCCCCAAGACCGACGAAGGGCAACAAGAAGTAAACCAGCATAGTTCCGGACCATGAATTCCATCTCTATTGAGGCCCGGAATCTCGACTGCATTGGAGCGGGAAGGTCATGCGATCGCAGTTGGCGCGGTCACATGAAGAGGAGAATTCGGTGCTGCTACTCGCTCGTTCCGCCCGGCTCCGGGCGAAGGACCAGGCGGTGCGACTCCTGGATCGCCTCTCGATTCAGGGGGATCGGATGGTACTTTCCCGCCAGCCAGAGATCCGCCAGGTCGCCGTAGTGGGGCGAGGCCGGGATTCCCGACTGGCCGCCGGGGATCACGGACTGGAATCGGTCCGGCTCCGAAAAGTCGGTGATCTGCCGCACGGAGGCGCCGGACACGACCCGGAAGTCGCCGGACCGGTACTCCATCTTCTTCACGGTGCGGTTGGAGCCCGGTACCGGGAAGGGTCCCAGGTTGAAGTACCTTCCCAAAAGCCCGGAGGCCCGCCCCAGGGGGTGGGCCAGGGTCAGGGTGTGGACGTCTCCCCAGAGCCAGTTCCCGGGATCGGGACCCCATCGGGTCGAGACGCGGGTCACGGCCTTGCGGAAGGCGGCTCGGAGGATGTCGGACAACTCCTCGACGTGCGGCGTCTCGATCCGGTCGAGCCAGCTCCGGGCTCCCCGCTTCAGAACCGTTCGGACCATGATGTCCGGCAGATTTCCCCGGGAACGGTATGCCCGGATCAGGTCTTGTCCCATCTCGTCCTCGAAGATCTCGTCGAACAGTTGCCGTTGGAAGACGGCGAACAGGGTGGGCGCGGTTTCTCCGGCGTCCATCACCTGGTTCCAGCCTCGCAATATGTGGAGGGCCTCTCCGACCGGGTCCCCGGCGGGTGGAGGAGGATCGAAAGCCTCCAGCAGCAGAGGTGTGATCTCACGGGCCGCAAACAATAGCGAATCTCCCTGGAGGCGTTCCATATCCTCGACCGAGAGCCGGTCGCGAGAGGCCAGGACCTCGCGGATCCGGCTGATCCGGTCTACCGGCTCCCACCAGGCGGAGATATAGAAGGGAGCCGGCTCCTCTACCGTGGGATTGTTGGCCGAGGCCAACCAGCCCTGGGGCGGATCGAACGTGACCGGATGGTCCTCGAAGGGATGGAACCCGTTCCATTCCTCACTTCCGTCCCAGCCCACCCGGAACCGGGTTCCGTCGTTTCGGCCTTCCAGACGCGGATAGGCCCCGACGGTCTGCATTCCGATGTGTCCGTGCCGGTCGGCGTAGACCACGTTCTGGGCCGCCGCGCCGAACCACGACATGGACCGGCGGAACTCCTCCCAGTTGCGGGCCCGGTTCAAGAGCCACAGACCCTCCAGCTCGTTGGCGCGGTCCGCGGCATGCAGGGTCCAACGGTAGGAAACCGGCTTCCGGATCTCGGGGAGCAGCTGATTGACCAGCGGTCCATGGGGCGTGGACAGCACCTCCAGCGTCCGGGATTCTCCTCCCTTGACCCGGATCGTCTCCACTCTTTTTTCCAACTCCACCCACTCACCCCGGTACATGACTTGGCCGGGACGATTCTGGTTCAGCTTCTCCACGAAGAAATCCGCCGCATCCTGCATCACATTGGTCAGCCCCCAGGCGATGTTCCGGTTTCGTCCGATCACCACGAGGGGCAGGCCGGGGAGCGTGACTCCAGCCACGTCGAAACCGGGAGCGCGGAGATGGGCCTGATACCAGACGGACGGCAGGGAAAATCCCAGGTGAGGATCGTTGGCCAGGATGGCGTGCCCCGTCGTGCTGCGCCGGGGGGACACCACCCAACTGTTGCTGCCACCCGTTCCATTGAACGGGATCGGGAACCGTCCCGGAAAGGGAACACCTGCGGCATCCTGAATCAACTTCCCAAGGCGATCGAAGACCGTAGCGGAATTCACGGCCCGGGGGACCGGCGATGGCGGCGAATTGGTTCCGGCCGGCGGATGGACCGCCGGCGTTCCTCCCTGACTGAAGGGGAAGAGCTCCCGGGCCCGCTCCTCTCCCAGGCGCGCCGCCAGTTGCTCGTAAGCCCGGTCCATCTCCCAGGAAAGGTTCAGTCCCCAGGTCATGAGCCCCACCAAGCCCACGAAGTCGTCCGGCTCGGCCGGTTCGAACTCGTGACCCAACAGCGTGAACTCCAGAGGCAGGGCCCCGTCCAGATCGGCGACGGCGGTGTTGATGCCGAGAGCGTAGGCCCGTGCCGCCGACCGCACCGGATCACGGGCCCGCTCCAGCATGCGGCGGGGAGGTCCGTGGAGATCGATGGTTCGGAAGAGGAGATCCAGATCCAGGCCCGGTTCTCCCACCAGCTCCGCCAGGCGTCCCTGGCCGGCGTGCCGGCTCAGGTCCAACTGGAAGAGGCGGTCCTGGGCGTGGACATACCCGAGCGCGAAATAGGCGTCCGTATCGCTGCCGGCGAAAATGTGAGGGACGCCCCACCGGTCGCGCACGATCTCGACCGGCTGTTGGAGCCCCGGTGCGGTGCGGGTTCCGTCGAGTTGGGGCAGCGCCCGCCGCGCCAGGTAGCGGAAGACCAGGAAGGACCCGAGCGCCAAGGCCAGCAGGGCCCATGCCGCGTACCGGAGTCCTTTTCTCAAGCCATGCCCGCGGGCCGCCACTGCCGGTCGATCCGGGGTCAGATTTGCGAGTAGGAGGTCGGGATCAGAAACCAGTTTCTGATTGTGGAGACCGTGTCCTTGTAACGGTCCATGGCCTTCATCCGGACCCAGTCGGGATGGGCCAGAAAGGCTTCCCAGCTCTTCTTGTGCGTCTCCCGGTCGGTGCTCGACAGTATGTAGGTGAGATTGGGCACGTCGTGGCCCACGAGGACCTCGCCAAAGAATACGGGGCCCAGGCCCGTTTCCCGCATGATCCGGGTCTCTCCCTCGTCGAACATCTGCACCTTCCGATAGGCCGCATTCTCATGATGGCTCTCGTAGGTCCGAAGCTCGAAGATCCGCGGGTCCCGGCCGGCTGTTTGCGCCGGCAACTCCATCACGGGGATGCTGTCGAAAGCCTTCATCAACTTGCTCTCGATGCGCCCGTAGGCCGGATCGTCGATGGAGGCGGAGAAGTATTCGGATGCCGCCTTCTGATAGTCCGCGTCCTGATCCAAGACGTCGCTCAGCCGGGTCATGAGATCCAAGGTCGGATAGGGGATAAGGGTGAAGATGGAGAAGTCGTCTCCCGGTTCCTGGAGGGTGAAGACCCCGACCCGGTCGATCCCCAACCGGTTCAATGCGGGAACCAGGGCCGTCTCCAGGTAGCGGCTGACCACTTCCTGCTTTTCCAGGCTGTCGATGCGGTAGACGCGCAGCTCGTAGTACTCGTGCATGGTCCCCTCCGCCGTTTCGCTCGCCGACGTCTCAGAGGCCTCGTCGTGAACCGTCATGGTGCAGCTCATCGCCATAACCATCGCCAGGCCCAGCCAAACGAATCTCCGCGACTGGAAATAGTTGGAACTGATCATCTTGGCTCTCCTCCGGTTGTCCGCGACTCTCGAATACCAGCCCTACTCGACCCGGATCACGCGGACCAAAGTAGTGACCGGCCGAGCCGGTGTCAATCGGCTTGAAGCCTCGGTTGACAGGCGAACCCGGCGGGACAATAGTTCTCCCCGGTACCAAAATGGCATGCCCGGACAAACCTGAAGGGGGTCACCGCATGAAGTTCAGAAGCCGAGCGTTCGGTTTTCCGCAGGGTCTCTCACGCCTCGCCGCCGCATCCTTGTTGTCGCTTCTCTTCTTCTCCGTTTCATCCCGCGCGTCCCAGGACGAAGAGGGATTCGTTCCGCTCTTCAACGGACGAGACCTGACCGGTTGGATCGGCGATCCGAGACTGTGGAAGGTGGAGAACGGAATGATCGTCGGCTCCACGGAGGAGGTACAGATCAAGCGCAACAGTTTTCTCTCCACCACCCGGAGCTTCAGCGATTTCAGCCTGCGGGTCTCGGTCAAGTTGATTCGAGGCAACAGTGGAATCCAGTTCCGCAGCGAGCAGCACCCCGACTACGCGGTCAAGGGGTATCAGGCCGACATCGCCGACGCCAATTACTTCGGCATGCTCTACGACGAGGGCAAGCGCGGCATGATGGACTATTGGAAGAAACTGAGCCCCGAAGAAAAGGCGGTCATCAACTCGCGCGCCGATCTGACGGGATGGAACCGGTACGAAATCATCTGCGAGGGGCGCCGGGTCCGCCTCATACTCAACGGCCACCTGGTCTGCGACCTGACCGATCCCGAGGGGTCGAGATCGGGGATCATCGCCCTCCAACTCCACACCGGTCCGCCCATGCGGGTCCTGTTCAAGGACGTCGCGATCAAGTCCGCCAGGACGGCCGCCCGGACCCGGCGCGGCAAGGAGCGATTTCAGGCGGCTCCCGGCTTCCAGGTGGAGCAGGCGGCCACCGACGAGCTGCTCGGCTCCCTGGTCAACATGACCTTCGACCACCGGGGCAGGCCAGTCGTGGGCCGTGAACACGGCGGCATCCACATCCTGCTGGATGAGGACGGCGACGGCCGGTTCGAAGGGGTCCGGGACTTCTCGAACCGGGTCCAGCGAGCGCACGGGATGCACTACCTGGGCGCCGGAGACCTGCTGGTTCAAGCCAACGGCCCCGAAGGCCCCGGCCTCTACCGCTTGGTCGACGAGGATGGCGACGACCAGGCCGACTCCACCACCCTGATCGCCGCCAGCCGGGGTCGGATCGGGGAGCATGGACCGCACGCCATCCTGACCGGAATGGACGGCGACCTGTACCTGCTCTACGGCAACCATGCCTACCCCGACGTGACCGTCGACCCCGGCTCTCCCTCCCGGGGACTCCAGGAAGACCACCTGCTGGAGCGTTACCTGGATCCACGCGGACACGCCAACTCGATCCGGGTGCCCGCGGGCACCATTCACCGGCTGGATCTGTCCAGCAACCGGTGGACCCAATTCAGCGCCGGGTTCCGGAACGCCTTCGACTTCGCCCTGGACCCACAGGGAGAACTCTTCACCTTCGATTCGGACATGGAGTGGGACTTCGGACTGCCCTGGTACCGGCCCATCCGGGTCATTCACGCGGTCCCGGGAGGAGACTACGGGTGGCGAACGGGGTCCGGCAAGTTCCCCGGCTACTACCCCGATTCGCTCCCCGCCGTCGAGAGCCTGGGACGCGGCTCGCCGGTGGGGATCGCCTTCTACCAGCACCGGACCTACCCCCGGAAATTTCACGGCGCCCTCTTTCTGGGGGACTGGTCCCGGGGGCGCATCCGGGTCAGCTTCCCGGAGCAGACCGGGGCCAGCTACGTCGCCTCCGGCGACGACTTCGTCTCGGGGGAACCGTTGAACGTGACCGACCTGGACGTGGGTCCCGACGGGTTCCTCTATTTCTCCACGGGGGGACGCTCCACCAGCGGCGGTCTCTACCGGGTCCGCTACGCCGGCGCAACGACCGAGTCCTCCGTGGGATCCGGCTCCGGCGTCCGCCAAGCCCTGACCCAGCCCATGCATCGCTCCGCCTGGGGACAGTTGGCGCTGACCCGTGTCAAGTCCGAATTGGGGGCCCGTTGGGAACCGGATCTGGTCCGGATTTCCCGAGACCGGGCGTCCCCGTCCCAGCAGCGGGTCCGCGCCCTGGAGTTGCTTCAGACCCTGGGACCGGCGCCCGGCCCGAAGTTGCTGGACCAGCTTTCCAAAGATGAGGATCCGAAGGTTCGCGCGGCCGCCGTCCTGCTGCTGGGGACTCACCCGTTGAAGATGGTCTCTTCGAGCCTGCATGAGCGGCTGGCCGACTCCGATGCCCTGGTGGCGAGACGGGCCGCGGAATCGCTGCTCCGGGCCGGACTGAGTTCCGATTCGCCCCTGACGAACCCGGAGGCTCTGGCTCGGAGCCTGTATCGACTCATGGATCATGCCGACCGGTTCGTCCGCCACGCCGCACGGCTGGCGCTGGAGCGGATGGACGCGCCACTTTGGACCTCGTTGGTCCTGCGAGACACTGTACGGGATCGGCCCCGCGCCGCCCTGGAGGGCCTTCTAGCCTTGATCCGGGTAAAGAACCCGGGTCCGGACTGGAACGCCGTCCTGGAGAAGATCCTGGAGTACGGACACCAACCCATGACCGAGGAGATTCGACTGAGCTACCTGAGAATCTGCCAGTTGGCCTTCCTCCGCGACCCGTCGCCCGAGACGCCGGGACGCGAAAAATTCGGCTCCCGGCTCGGCTCCCGGCTGCTTGATCTCTATCCCACGGACAGTTCTCTCGTGAACCGGGAGTTGGAAACGCTCCTGGGATTCCTGCAGGCGCCGGGCGCCATCGAGGCTCTGCTCCGGGAATTGAAGCCGGAGAAGTCTCAGCCGGACCAGATCCATACGGTCTACGCGCTCCGATCCATCAAGCAGGGTTGGAGCCGGGATCAGAGGAACGCCGTGGTCGAGTGGTTCGACCGGGGATGGCAGATGCCGGGAGCGGCCAGCATGCACGGCTACATCACCCGGCTTTGGGAAGACGTTCTGGACCTGCTTCCGCCGGACGAGCGGGCTCAGGCCGAAGCGCGGGAGGAAGAGCAGGCGCGGAAGCGGGCGGAACGGCTCCTGGAACTCATCAGCGGAGAGCCTCCGCCTGAGAGGTCGCGGCTGACGCAGATGAGTTTCGAGGAATTGAGCCTGTACCTGGAGTTCGATCCCGGGGCCTACGAGAGGGGGAGCGCGGACCGGGGGCGGGCCGTCTTCCACCGGGCCAAGTGTTCCAACTGCCATGTGTTCGGCAGCGAGGGACGGGGCGGGGGACCCGATCTGTCGACGGCGGTCAAGCGCTTTCGCCGGTCCGAGATCCTGGAGGCCATCATGTTCCCCTCCAAGGTCATCTCCGACCAGTACACGGCGCTCATCGTCGAGGCGAAGGGGCCGGAGCCGCTGACCGGAATGCTGGCGGACGAAAACGACGAGACGTTGACCCTCATCGATGCCTCCGGCGAGAGAATCGAGATTCCCCAAGACCTCATCACCGATCGGCGGACTTCCGAGATCTCCATCATGCCGGAAGACGTGCTGGAGACCATGACCCTGCAGGACCTGGTCAACCTGTTCCTGTTTCTGGAACGTGGATCGGGATTCTGACCGGAAGCCGGCATGCGGCTCTGCTCAGGAGTCGGGATCGGGCACCCAAGTCAATTCCGGAAGGCGGACGACACGGGTCCTCCATTGGGACCCGTCCAGTTCCAGGATCCGTGCCCCGGGCGGAATGGGATCGAAGACCGGGCTCACCCCCTCGGGAAGAAACTGGAAGGCGGTGGAGGGACCGGCCAGGACCGCCGCATTCCCCAGCCGGCCTCGGAACTCATGGTGGACATGCCCACAGCAGACCAGTTGCACTTGGGGCGCGGCGGCCACGACCGGGCAGAGATGCTCGGCATCCTCCAGGCCGATCCGATCCATCCAGGGACACCCCACGGGAACCGGAGGGTGATGGATGAAAAGGATCGTGGGCGCTCCAGGAGCCGCCTCCAGTTCCCGCCTCAACCAGTCCAACTGGCGGCGGCCGACCCGCCCGGAGACGGATCCGGGCAGCCGCGAATCCAGCCCCACCAGCTTCCAGCCCGCAACCTCCCATGAGAAGCCGAAGAAGTCCCGTTCGGGCCCGGACAATTCGGGGAAGACCTCCCGCATGAACAGCCGGCTGTCATGGTTTCCCGGGATTATCCGCAAGGGCCAGGCTCTCTCCTCCAACGTCCGTCTCAACAGCCGGTAGGTTGCCCGTTGTTCATCGTGGGCCAGATCCCCGGTCAGGATCATCCAGTCGAAGTCGAGGGCCTCTCGATCCAATTGGCGAAGGACTTGGCGAAAGGATCGATAGGTGGGGACGTCCCGAAGCCGCCCATCCGGGTCGGAGAGCAGATGGGGATCGCTCAGTTGCAAAATGCGAATGGTCATGGCCAGCGTGTATTGGGCAGTCGTCAGCGGTAAGTGTATAGTTTTTCGTCTCGACGGGGTCAATACACTGTGAATCGACGATTTCTGGACGCCCGATTCCACCGGCGGGCGACCCGAATCCGCGTTGGGTCTGATTTGTGACTCTGATGGCTATCCGGTGGTGGACCTGTTTCCTTGTTGGCCTCGATTCCCGACCGGGACTTATTGAGTGTGGCCGATGCCTTCGGTGAATCCTTCCTTTACTACCAAACGCGCATTCCCGCGACCGGATTGCAGCAGCGGAAGGTGGTCTTCGTCAAGCGCGTGGTCAGCCACGGGCTGCCGATCCTGATCGGGTCCGGCTACTACCTGAACGAGTGAAGTCAGGACCGGGATCCGGTCGCAACATTCGCTGTGTCCGAATCGCAGCCGACCTGATGAGGACCGCTTTCGGACCTCGTGAAACGGTCCCGCTCGCCCGGCTCGGTTGGTTGTCCCACCCAACCGGTTGCTATATCCTGCGCCCTTGTTGAATTCAGGACTCTTGTGAGTGGTCCGTGACGGTGCCGTCACTGATCAAGTCGATACGACAGGGAGACAGCATCATGAAAGCGGCCATACTGTACGGCGCCAGGGACCTTCGAGTGGAGGAACGGGACCTCGACGTCGATGCTCCGGGACCGAACCAGCTCTACGTGGAGACCCTGGTTTCGGCCCTTTCCACGGGAACCGATCTGGGCAACTACCTGGGCGACTCCACTTATGTTCCCGACGCGCCCGACTACCCGCGCCAGGTGGGATACTCCAACGTGGGAGTCGTTCGCAAAGTGGGCTCGGCGGTCACCCAATTCAGTCCGGGCCAGAGGATCTTCTCGCGCCACTACCACCAATCCGCCTTCATCGCCAGCGACGACGAGGTGCTGACTCCGATTCCGGACGGGGTCCCCTCCGATGAGGCGTCGCTGGCCTATCTCACCCATCTGGGCTTGGCCGGACTGCGTCAGGCTCGGTACGAGACGGGAGAGAACGTGGCCATTGTCGGTCTGGGGGTGATCGGACTGTGCACCGCGGGACTGGCCCGGGCCATGGGCGCCAAGGTCGTCGCCATCTCCAACTCCCCCAAGCGGTCGGAGGCGGCCCTGAAGATGGGTGCTCATGCCGCCGTCGAGTACCGGGATCCCGGTCTCGCCGACTGCCTCGCTCAGACCTTCGGTGAAGAGGGGACGGATCTGGTCGTTCTCACCGCGAATCCCTGGCCCGCGTACCGGCTCTCGGTGGACATCGCCCGCACCGGAGGACGGATCAGTATCCTGGGCTTTCCCGGAAGGTTCCAGGAACCGCCCGATTTCAATCCCTTGGACCCCGACTGGTTCTATGCCAAGCAGCTCACGCTTCTGGGTGCCGGCTATGCTCCCGGCACCGATGCTCCGGCCTCGGACCTGCGGTTCAACATTCGCAGGAACCTCCAGTACATCATGAGCCTCCTGGCCACCAGGGACATGCGATTCGATTCCCTGATCACCCACCGCTTCCCGCCCGAGCGCATGAAGGAAGCGTACGAGCTGGCGCTGGAGCACTCCAAGGATCTCATCGCCGCCGTGTTCGATTGGGCCCGGGAAGACTAGCCCGCCATGAGCGGGAACTGGATCGACCTGGGCATCGTGGCGCTCTACGCCCTCGGCGCCCTTGGCTACGGACTCTGGGTGGCGCGCCGCGTCCGCACCTCATTGGACTACACCGTCGCCGGCAGGCAACTGGGCCTGTTCGCCCTGGTGGGCACGCTGGTGATGACCGAGTTCAATCCCTCCACCATGATCTGGTTCGGGAGCATCAGCTACACGGCCGGACCCCGCGCCGCCTGGCTCTGCCTGATCTTCATCGTCGGACTCGGCAGCTACGGCCTGCTGGTGGCGCGCCGCTGGCAGCGGCTCCAGGCGGTGAGCATCGCCGAGATGTTCGAGGCCAGATACTCCTTGGGATTGCGTCGAGCCGTCAGTCTGTGCACGACGTTGATCTTGACCCTCTTCTCTTCGGGGTACCTCATCGCCACCAGCAAGACCTTCTCCTCGGCGCTGGGCCTCCCGCCCTCGGGAGCGCTGGTCCCGGGCTGGATCACGGCGGACCGTACCCTGGTCTGGACGGCCCTGGTGATCAGCACGACCGTCCTCATCTTCACCTGGGCCGGCGGACTCATCTCTGTGGCCTTCACCGACACGGCATCATTGGTGGTCACCGTAGTGGTACTGCCACTCCTGGCCATCAGCGCCCTCCAGTATGCCTCGCCGGAACCCCTGCTCCACTCCTACCAAACTGTGGATCCCGACCCGGTTCTACCCCTCCATTTCATCGTCACGCTGAACGTGGTCATCCTCCTTTGCTATCCCCTGGCCCCCTGGTACGGGCAGCGGATGTTCGCGGCCCGCAACGAGAAGACCGCCTTCGCCGCCGTGGGAATCGCCGCCCTGGCCACCACCCTCCTCTATGCCTGCAGTCAGATCGCCACGCTCATCTATCACGGGCACCATCCCGGCCTGCAGGATCCGGACCAGGCCGTAGGTGGGGCCATGAACCTGTTTCTGGGACCCGGCGTCCGCGGGCTGATGCTGGCCATGCTCTTCGCCGTCTGCCAGACCACCATGTCCAGCATCTGGAACACCACCTCGGCCATGATCGTCCGGGACTTCTACAAAGGGTGGATCAGGCCTGAGGCCACGGACGCGGACCAGTTGAGGGTGGGCCGAAGAATCACGTTGGTCATGGGCCTCATCACCCTCCTGCTCTGCACGACGCTGCTGGGCAAGTTGCTGGTCGTCATCAACCTCTTCGGGAATACCCTCTTTGCGGCCATGTTCTTCCCCTGCGTCTTCGGGTTTCTCTGGTGGAAAGCGAGTCGGCGAGCCGCGACCGTCTGTCTGGTGCTGGGTTGGATCCTGGGTCTGGCGGTCGCCATCTACGCCAACGTGCTGGCCGACCCAGTCGTTCCCTATCCGGTCTGGGCCCGCTGGATCTACGTCTACCTGATGCCGGGCATCTGCCTTCTGGGGCTTCTGATCAGCCACCTGGACCGGCCCTCTTCAGAGGAGATTCGCCGCCGTGTGGCGTTCTTCCGGCGCGTCGGCGCCCCGTGGGTCGGAGCCAGGGACTTCGCGTCTCAAGCCCGACGATCCGACCCCGCATCTTGAGCTGTTTATAATTCCGCCATGAGGATCACCGGGTGCCAGGTGCTGGGGGACAATCCCTGCCTGGTTCGCATCACGACAGACGAGGGATATTCCGGGATCGGCGCCACTTCCGCGCATGCACCGGCGGTGCGGGCGCTGGTGGAGGAGGGCCCCGGGTCCCTTGGCGACCTGCTGCTGGGTGAGGACCCCACCGATACGAACCGGCTCTGGCGCAAGATGTTCGAGACCTGGCAGGCGCAGCGGGGCCGGGGTGGCGAAGGGGGCTTGGCCGTCAATGCCATGAGCGCCATCGATCTGGCTCTCTGGGACCTGACGGGCAAGGCTCGAGGGTTGCCCATCTACAAGCTGTTGGGCGGTGCGGTCCAGTCCCGCATCATGGTCTACGCCAGCGCCACCGCCTTCGATCTGCCGGCGCTGCGTGCCGGCCGGCCCCGGCACAAGTCTCCGGAAGAACTGGTTCGAGAATGCCGGGCTTACATGGAGGAGGGGTTCCAGGCGGTGAAGTTCGGCTGGGGCAACTATTTCAGACCTGAGGATCTGGAGGGCCTGGTCCTGATCCGCGAGGCCATCGGTCCCGAGACCCGACTGATGATCGACTTCGGCTGCCCCGCCTACCTGGACCGGAGTTGGACCGCCAAGGACGCCGTGCGGGTCGCCCGCCTGCTGGAGGAATTCGACGTCTTCTTCCTGGAGGAACCCCTCCACCCCTTCGACGTCGACGGCTTCGCCGCCCTGACCCGGGCTTCCCGGATCAAGATCGCCACCGGCGAAAGCTTGACCACCTCCACTGATTTCCAGCCCTTCCTCAAGCGGCGGGCGGTGGACGTCATCCAGCCGGACGCCCAACAGATGGGCATCACGCAGATGGTTCAAGTGGCTCGGCAATCGGAGGAAGAAGGCCTCCTTTGCATCCCCCATTGTCCCTGGACCGGAATTGCCGTCGCCGCCCACCTGAACGTTCTGGCCACGGTGGGAAACGGCATCCTGATCGAGTACCCGGCCTTCGCCGGTTTCCGGTCCCTGCCTGACGACCTCCTGCGCCTGGAGACGGCTCACCGGGGGCTGTTCGAACATCCCCTGGAACAGAGCGGAGGTTATCTGGAACTGCCCACTTCCCCCGGACTCGGATTGGGAGATTTGGTTCCGGAGGCCATCCAGGAGCCGTAGGAATCGTCATTTGCCACTGCCGAGAGTCGACAAGATCCTGGTCACCTGGGAGACATGGCGCGACCGAATCCTGGAGCGGGCCGCGGTCGAAGAATGCGACGGGATCGAAATCGTCGTCTCGGCCGACCGCAAGACCATTCTGAAGGAGGTCGCGGACGCCCAGGTCATGCAGGTGGGAGCCCTCGACCCGGAGATTCTGGCCCGGGGAAGGCATCTTGGCTGGATCCATGCCATGGTCGGCGGAGCCGGCCACTACCTGTTTGCCGAACTGGTGGAGAGTCCGATTCCCCTGACCTGCTCCAAGCCCTGCTTCGGGACCGCCGGCGCGGAGCACGCCCTCGCCGCCATGTTGCTCTTCTCCCGCCGGATCCATCATCTGCGCCGACCACCCATGACTCAGTGGGACCCGGGACGGGACGGGGAGCTTCAACCGTTCGATCTGGCTGGAAAGACGGTGGGAATCATCGGCCTCGGGTACATGGGCCGGGCCATCGCCCGGGTCTGCAGTTCCCTGGGGATGCGGGTCCTCGGAACAGCGCGGCGCCCTCGCCGCCGGGTCGACTCGGTTGACGGACTCTTCTCCGCGGACCGGCTGCCGGAACTTCTCACGGCGGCCGACTTCGTGGTACTGGCGGTGCCCCTGACGACGGAGACGCGTGGCTTCATGGGGCGGTCTCAGCTCCGGTCCATGAAGCCTTCGGCCTATCTCATCGACTCGTCCGGCCGGCCGCCCCTGTTCGATTACGCGGCTCTGGAGCGGGCGCTGGCGGAGGGATGGATCGCCGGTGTCTGCGTGCAGCCGTCGGGTCGACACCCGGGCGTCCGGATGCCGGCGGCGAATTCCAGATTCTGGAAATATCCCCAGGTGGTGGTGACTCCTTGCCGGGGCACTTCCAGGGAGCAGGAGGACGTTGTCCTGGACCTGTTCTTTCGGAATCTGAGACGATTTCGGCGAGGTCAGCCGTTGGAAGGGTTGGTCGACAAGAGGGCCGGGTATTGACCCGGCTTCGAATCCGGAGACCTGCATCATGAAGCGAAATCTGACTCGAAAGGAGATCCGGTCGGCGCTGACGGGCCCGTTCGGATCGATTCGGACTCCCTTCACGAAGGACGGCAGCGTAGATTACGAGGGTCTCAGAAACCACGTCGAGCGTAACATCGAAAACGGGGCCGGCACCGTCCTCCTCACCGCAGGGGACAGCCATTTCCTTATCCTGAGCGATTCCGAAATTGCCCAGGTCACCCGCGTCACCGTCGAGCAGACCGCCGGACGCGCCCTGGTGGTGGCCGCGGACCGCTACCATTCCACGAGCCGTGCCGTGGACTTCGCCCGGTACGTCCGCGAGGTGGGCGCCGACGTCCTGATGGTGCTCCCACCCGACTGGGCCGCTTCCTGCACCTCCCGGACCCTGGTGGAACACTATGGCGCCGTGGCCCGGGAGGTCCCGGTGATGGTGGTGACGAATCTCTATGCCGCCCGGGGGATCGACTTCGCGCTGGAAACTCTGAAGGTCCTGGTGGAGCAGGTCGAGGGGATCGTGGCCGTCAAGGATGACGTCCGCGGCCAGTTTGCACGGCGCATGTGCCTGTTGGTGCACGAGCGGTGGGCGGTCTTCTCCGGCGGCATGAAGCAGAACCACCTGGAGCTGCATCCTTACGGTTGCGACGGATACATGTCGACCTATGTCGGCTTCCACCCCCGCGTCGCCCGCCAATACTGGTCCGCCATACAGGATGGGAACCTGGCTCGGGCCAGAGAGGTGATCAAGACCTACGACATGCCGCTGTTCGACTTTCTGGCGAAGCTTCAGGGAGGGTTCGACGCGGGTCTGCACGCCATGCTGGAGATCTACGGCATCGCCGGACGGTGGAGACGCAAGCCCCACTACTCCCTGACCGGCCGGGAAATGGAGGTCCTACGGGATCATCTCCAAGGGTTGGGGGTTCTCTGAAGCGAGATGTCACGCCTCCGCCGTCTGGCCGGCCTCACCGGCGCGCCACCAGACCTTGCCGTCCTTGATGGTGGCCCTGCAGACGAGCCGCTGAGGCCCATCCATCTTCTCGTGCTCCACGTCGAAGAAGGAGAACCGGCCCTCCTCCAACTCCAGCACCGCGATGTCGGCGGTGGCGCCCACGCCGAGGTGTCCCAGTTGGGAGTCGATGCCGATGATCCGGGCGGGCTCGATGGTGGCTCGTTCGATGACCTCGTCCAGGGAGAGACCCAGGCCCAGAAACTTGGAGAGGGTGGTGGGGAGGTCGTAGACGGGATAGTTGATGGACAGGGTGTGGATGTCGGTGCTGATGGTGTCGGGAAGAAATCCCTCGGCCACCGCCCGGCGGGCGATGCGGAAGGCGAAGCTGCCCACGCCGTGGCCCACGTCGAACAGGATCCCGCGCTCCCTGGCATCCCGGACCACGGGCCGGATTCGCCCCTCCCCGTCCAGGATCGAGGCGGCCTCGGTTCCGTGGCAACAATGAGTCACCACGTCGCCGGTTCGAAGGGGTGGAAGCAGGTCCTCCAACGCCACGTCCGATCCGCTGATGTGAATCATGAGTGGCTTGCCGCATTCCTTCGCCGCCTCCACGGACGCCTTCAGGACGTCCCGCAGGTCCATCCGGCCGGCCACTCCCGCGTAGAGACGGACCTTGACCCCCAAGGCCGTCTCCGGATGGCGAAGGACGCATTCGGCGCACTCGCCGGCATCCAGATAGTCGTGATGGACCAGTTCCCCCCGGCGCGAGGGAAGGCCCACGCCGGAGAGGTTCACGTAACCGAAGATGCGAGTCTCGGAGGGCCCGATCACGTATCGCTCCAGCCCCCTGTAGTTGATCCAGCCGGCCGAGCCGGTGTCGACGACGGTGGTGACCCCGGTGCGTGGACAGAGATCGTCCGCCTCGATCCCCAGGAAGGAGACGCCTTCGTAGACGTGCGTGTGCAGGTCGATGAGGCCCGGCACCACCAGGAGGCCGGAGGTATCCAGCACTTCGGCCGAATCCTGGACCGGAAGGTCGCGGGCCACGGCCGCCACCCGGCCCCCCTTGACGGCCACGTCCAGGAGGCCTCGCCGGCCGTTGGCCGGGTCGATCACGGTCCCCCCTTTCAGAAGCAGATCGTAGTCTTCAGCGGCGCTCGTCACTCCGATTCCTCCAACTCCTCGAGTACTTCCCCGATACTCCGATCCAGAATCTCGACGATCTGATCGGCCTCCGCCGTCGTCAGAACGAGAGGCGGACCCAGTGCGATCCAGTTGGGATCGAACCGGGTCAGCAATCCATGTTCGAGGGCTCGTTTTCCGATGCGCTTTCCGATGGAGATCCGGTCGGAGAAGGGTTCCCTGGTCTCCGGGTTCCGGACGAATTCCAGGCCCAGGAAGAGTCCCCGGCCCCGGATGTCGCCGATGATGCCGTGGCGGCGGAGCCCTTCCAATCCGCGCCGGAGATGACCTCCAACGTGTCTGGCGTTGGCGCAGAGATCCCGCTCCACGATCTCGGCCAGAGTCGCCAGGCCCGCCGTGCAGGAGATGGGGTTCCCCTCATAGGTGTGACCGGCGACGAACCCGGGATTGGTGGCGGGGTCCCCCCAGAAGGTGTCGGCGATGTGCCTGCGGCAGAGCATCGCCGAAAGGGGGGCGTACCCGCCCGACAGCCCCTTCCCCACACAGAGAAGGTCGGGAAGGACGCCGAAAGTCTCGGCGGCGAACATCTGTCCGGTGCGGCCCATGCCGGTGATGATCTCGTCGAAAATGAGAAGGACGTTATGGCGGTCGCAGATTTCCCGCAGCTTGGGCAGGTATTCCTCGGGCGGCTCGATGATGCCCCCGGTGTGGCCGATGGGCTCCACGATGACGGCGGCCACGGTCTCCGGTCCCTCATTCTCGATCACGTCGCCGATGAGGCTGACGCAGGTGATCTCGCAGTCCGGATACTCCTTGCCGAAGGGACAGCGGTAGCAGGTGGGGGGGAAGACGTGGATGAAACCCGGGGCCAGCGGTTCCCGCATGCTCCGGCGGCTGGTCAGTCCCGATGCGGAGAGGGACCCCATGGTCGATCCATGCCACGACTGGTAGCGGGAAATGATCTTGTACTTGCCCGCGTTCCCGGTCAACCGGTGGTACTGGCGGGCCATGGTGATGGCCGCCTCGGTCACCTCCGATCCTCCGCTCAGAAACTTGACCGCGTCCAGGTCGCCGGGAGCGACGGCCACCAGGCGATTGGCCAGTTCGACGGCCAGTGGATTGCTGCCATGCATGGTGGGGGAGAAATGCAGCACCTCCATCTGCCGTCGAATCGCGTCCATCACCCGAGGATTGGAATGTCCCACGGAGACCACGTAGATTCCCGAGATCCCGTCCAGGTACTGCTTGCCGTGAACGTCCCAGTAGTGGACCCCGCTGGCCCGGGACATGATGAAAGGATCCGCGGCGAACTCGCTCATCTGGGCCCGCACCAGGATCTGACGCAGGAACTGTTCCTCTCCCATCCTTTCGGGAGGAAAGGAATCGGTCCGGGAAACGACTTCCGGCTCCCCTCGCCCCCGCTGTGAGTACGAATTTTTTTCCTTCACTCTTTCCTCTTTTCTCTTTTCTATCCGGAGCAGAACGCAACCGCGGTGCAAGCGTAGACCCGAGCCACGCGGACCAGGTCGTCCAGCGGGACCTGCTCCCCCGTGGTGTGAGCGCCCGTGGCCCGGGGGCCGTGGGTGATGGTCTCGATGCCGGCCAACTCCCTCAGCGTATTGCCGTCATCGATGAAGGGTTTGGCTCCATGGGGCAGGGGTCGCCCCATGACGGCCTGGCAGGAGTCCTGAAACGCGCCGACCAGGGGATGCTCCAGGTTCATCTCGAAGGCGTCCCGCCGGTAGTGAAACTGAGCGTCGACCTGGATGCCCGGGCGTTGCTCCATCCCGTCGACGGCCTCCAGAAACCGTTTCCGCACCTCATCCACGGCCGTCCCCGGCAACCACCTGCAGGTGCCGGCGAGACGAAACTCGGTCGGGGACTGGTTGTAGATCTCTCCCCCGGCAACCTTGCCGATGAAGAGGCTCTCCCGCCCGGCCAGCGGATGGGTACTGCCGGTCAAGCTCCGGTCGACGGCTTCGAGCCGGGTCACCAGGCCGGCGCCGGCGCCGATCACGCGCGGCTGCTCCAGGCCACCCAAAACCTCATGCACCGGGGTTCCCTGCCGGCTGACGGTCACTTCCACATTGGCCATGCCCCGGCCCACGACCGGGAGAGTGCTGGAGAGATACTCCGGCAACAGCGCCGCGTCTCCCACATAGCCCTCCTCGATCAGCGCCGCCAACTGCTGGCCCCGGCCCCATGGAGCCTCGTGCAGATCGTGAGCCGTCAGCAGGATCCCGCCTGCTTCCAGGACGCCCGAATCCCGAACCGCCAGCAAGGCCTCGCACATGGCGGCCACTCCCGCCTTCATGTCCGAGGCGCCACTCCCGTAGAGGACTCCATCCTCGATGCGGGGTGGAACGAAGGGGAGATGCACCGTGTCCAGATGGCCGTTGAACTGGAGGGTTCGCCCCGGAACTCCCGTCTTGAATCGGGTGACCACGGCCGGGGACCGGGGCCACGCGGCCTCCGGTCGACCGACCTCGAAACCCTCGGCCGCCAGAACCTCCGCCAGTCGGCCCGCCACCTCGGCGGCATTCTGCGTGGGGCTGGGGATCCGGATCAGTTCGACGGCCAATTCCGTCAGCCGGTCCGGACGGACGGCCCGGTTCACACGATCGACCACGTCCTGGCTCAGCTTCATTTTTCAGGGGTTCCGGATCAGGCCCGGCGGGCTCTTCCGTGAACTCAGGCAACCGCCGGCACGCCGACCGCCCGGTTCAGCGCAGGCATGAGCTCCTTGGCAAAAAGCTCCAGACTGCGGAGCCAGCTCGTCTTGTCGTCCCAGTCGTAACACATGAGAATCAGGGTGCCGAAGGGGCCGGTCTCCTCCACCATGAGCAACAGCCGGCGCAACACTTCGTCCACATCTCCCGCGATGATCTGCTCCGTCATCAGGAAATCCAGATTGCAATCGGCGTCGCTCATGGCCAGATCCCGCTTGAACATCCCGCGTCCCGGTCCCTTGTCGAGGAGCCCGCCGATGTATTCGTAGTTGCCGGCCACGGAATTGTTCCGGGCGCGGGCACGAGCCTCCTCCGTGGTGTCGGCCAGAAAAATGGATCGCGCGATCTTGAAGTCCTTCCGATCCGGCGTGCGCCCCGCCTCCAGAGAGGCCTCTTCGTAGGTCTGCCACAAATCCTTCAGAACGTTGGACGTCACCAGACAATGTCCGAAGGGCTGGAATCCCCTCCGTCCGGCTGCTTTCATGGTCCCGGAATTGCGGCTCGTGCCCGGAGCGGCGATAGGGGGATGAGGACGCTGGAAAGGCTTGGGGATGAAGCCGACTCCCGACTCATCGTCGACATAATCGTTGAGGCGGATGGACCAGAACTGCCCGTCGTACTCATACGGAGGATCCGATTCCCACAGCTTCAGGATGATGTCGGTGGCCTCGGACGCCATCTGAGAGGCGTCCTTGGGCTTCAAGCCGTAAATTTCCATATCCGCCGGTACGCTGCCCGGTCCGAAGCAGAGATTGAGCCGCCCCTTGGAAAGGTGGTCCAGAAAGGCCAGCCGGCACGCCACATGGGCCGGATGGTGCTGATTGAGACAGACCGGAGCCGGGCCCATCCGAATCCGGCTGGTCTCCCCCAGGGCCCGTGCGATGAAGATCTCCGGCATCACGATGTTCTCGTACTTCATGGTGTGATGCTCACCGATCCAGAACTCGCTGAATCCGAGTTCCTCGGCCCGAATGATCAGCTCCAGGTCCTCGTCATGGCATTGGGCCCGAGGCTTCTCTGCGGGGTGGAAGGGCATGATGAAAATGCCGTAGTCAATAGCGTCCATGGATTCGCTCCCGTTGGCGTTCCGAAGTCCCGGCACGCTCGCTTGCGGCCGGCCGCCCATCATGATAGGTCACGTTCCGAAAGGGCACAAGATGCCGGGCATTGCCGGGACGACGACACCGGGTGACCTCGGATGTTGTCTGAAACCCAAAACCCGAAAGGAGCTGCCGCCATGAACCCGAACCTGGATCGACGCCGTTTTCTGACCGGCTCGGCCGCTCTGGCCGTCCCCGGACTCGCCGGTAGCTGGACGGCCTCGGGTTGTTCCTCCGAAACTCCCAAGCGCTCCCTGGTCATCGACCACCACGTTCACGTCTTTCCCGATCAGACCGGCCCCCTCGGATACGACGATCCGGATACTCACAATCGCATCATGCAGGGCGCCGTCCGGAGCCTCTGGGGGAGGTTCGTCGCCAGCCACACCGATCCCGGGTACATCCCGGAACCGGACGAGGAAATCGGGTTCACACAGGGGAAATACGGCATCTGGAGATGGCGGAAACATGGCGAGGACTGCTGGATCCGCCGCGGGCCCCAGACCATGGGCGACCCCATCCATGAGCCCGAGCAGATGTTGGCCCACATGGACATCGTGGGCGTGGACATGGGAGTGATCCAGACCGGATACATGGCCAAGGTCTGGGGCCGGGAGGTCTACTACGCCAATTGCATTCGCCGTTGGCCCGACCGTTTCATCGGAACCACCGACATCGACTACGACCTGACCAAGGACGACCGGCAGCTTGCGGTAGAGTTGGAAACACTGGAAAGAGCCGTCGACGAACTGGGATACCGGGGACTCTGCTCCCACCTGCCCAAGGGGCAACCCCGGGACGACCCCCGCGCCGACGCCCTCTGGAAGGCCTGCATCCGGTTGAAGATCCCGGTGTTTCTGGAGACCGGTTTCAACTCCAGGGCCGACTACCTCCGGGAGATCGGAGAAATCGAAAACGTCTGCCGCCGGTTCCCGGAACTGCAGGTGGTGAACGCCCATCAGGGCAGCAACGTGCTGCCGCCCTCCGATCCCAACCATGTGGACAACCCGACGGAGTTCTTCGAGCTCTTCAAGCTGGGCAACTTCCACCTGGAGTTCGGTTACGTCCTGGCCTGGGAGAACGAGGCGGTCTGGGGAGCGAAAGATTCCGAATTCCCGTACCCGAGGCACAAGGAGATGATCCGGAGAATCTACGAGCGCTTCGGAGCCCGGGTGATGATCTGGGGAGCCGACATGCCGTGGGCGGGGCGAGCCTGCACCTACAAGCAGTGCATCGACACCATCCGCCACCACACCGAGTTCATGACCGAGGAGGACCGCAGTCTGGTCCTGGGAGGAAACGTTGCCCGAATCTACGGTGTGACCGGATAAGGGAAGAGGAGGAGCGAGGAACGAGGAGTGAGAGAAGAAGTTGGGCGAGCAGACTACTTGCTGGCGCTGTTTCTATTCGACTTACGTGGCTCCGGAGAGTGAAGAGATCAGCGAATGGGGATCCTCATGGAAATCGTGGAGCAGGGTTTCATCGTCGACGCCGAGAACCTGAGGGGAGGCAAGAGGTCCCATTGCTTCACTTCTCTGTGCCGGCTGCCCGGTGGACAAGTGCTGGCCACCTTCCGCCGGGGAAGCGACAAGGAGTCGGCGGACGGCAACTGCCTCGTGGCTTCGAGTGTCGATGGCGGCAGGCATTGGCAGATTGTCTCCGACAGTTTTCGTCCAGCCTTCACCGGTGTTCCGGGAGAGGTGCGGGCAGCCGAAATCGTCCCCAGATCGGACGGCACTCTGCTGGCGTTTCTCACTTGGCTTCACCGATCGGGAGGCCGGCCCCTGTATGACAGCGGGGGCGATCACGTGGCGCCGTGCCGCATCATCCAGGCCCGCTCCACGGATGGAGGTGCGACCTGGTCCGGCTATGAAGTCCTGGACACGTCACCGTGGAACTACCCGGTCCTGGCCGGAAGCCCGATCCGGGTTCCGGGCCGCGGTTGGCTGGTGCCGATCGAACGTCAGGAACCGGAGCGGGAGGGGGGGCCGAGCCTCCACTCGGCTCATGCCCTGCTGGAGGAGGAAGGGACTTTCGATCGGGTCGTCGACGTAGCCAGAGATCCGGCGGACCGCCTCTTCTTCTACGACCAGCGCCAGGCGGTCTGCCCTCGGACGGGACGCCCGGTGGCCGCCTTCTGGACCTATGACCGCGTGTCGCGGAAGGACCTGGACATCCATTTGTCCTGGGGCGACCCGGAGACCCTGACCTGGGAGCCACCCTTCTCCACGGGGATCCGGGGACAGATCGCCGTCCCCGTGCCGTTGCCCGATGGCCGGCTGGGCCTCTTCTATGTGCACCGCCATCCCCCGGGCAGCCTACGGTTGGTCATGTCGCCGGATGAAGGCAGAACCTGGAAACTGCCGGAGGAGTTGGTGGTCTACGCCTCCGGGGGACCCAATGAGCGGGGTATGGGCGATCGAGAGGATCTGAGCGAATTCTGGGAGGACATGGTGAAGTGGACCTTCGGCCACCCCGCCGCGGTCCTGTTGGAAGACGATCTGGTTCTGCTCGCCTACTACGCCGGCGAGAACGAACGCTGTCTCAGCGTCCACTGGGCCCGCGTCCGAGTCTGAAACGACGCCGGAACGCATAGCTCCGGTCAGTTTCTACGCCTCTTCCGGGTTCCATCGGAAGCGGTCCATATCCACCCGCCCGGATGGGCCGAAGCGGACGCCCTCGGCTTCCAGCAGCGCCCTCTGGAGACCCGGAGTATGGGAGGCGAGTCGATCGGTGGAACACTCGCCCGTCGCACTGACCACTCGATGCCAGGGATGACCGGGAGGGCAGGAGTGCATGGCCCAGCCCACCGCACGAGCCGAGAGAGGCCGGTCCAGGAGCCGGGCGATCTGCCCGTAGTTCATGACCCTGCCCGCCGGAATCCTCCGGACCAGAGCGTAGACTCCCTGCCACGCATCGGATTTGTTTCGTGCCGTCATGGAGTGGAGGCGTCGTTCGGGCCGGCCCAAACCCGCCTTCCCGCCTGAATGACGGCCACGACCCGGCTGCAAGCGGTTACGTCCTGATTCGGATCGCCGTCGAGAGCCACCAGGTCGGCCCGCTTCCCCGGTTCGATGGTTCCGATCTCGTCTTGAAGTCCGATCGCCTCCGCCGAGATGCGAGTCGCCGAGGCCAGGCACTCCGACGGTGTGAATCCGACCTGGTGGAGAATCTGCAAATCGTAGTCCAGGTGCCCGAAGGCGATGTTGAAGACTCCCGAATCGGTCCCGGGAACGATCCGCTCGCGCAGACAGTAGTCCAGCATCCGGCGCATGATCTCCAGGCGTCCTTCCATCCGCTCCTCCAGATGATCCAGCTCCCTCTCTTCCGAAGGCGCGGCCGCGCCGGAATCCCGTCTCCGCCTCAGCTCCACAACCCTGGGATAGTTGCACCAGGTCTGGAGGGTGGGACTGATCCAGATGCCCGACTCGGCCATCATCTCGGCGATCTTGGGATCGAACCGCACTTGATCGTCCGGATCCATGAACTCGGCATGCTCCATCAGATCGATGCCCGCCTCGACGGCTCGGCGCATGGACTTCTTGGCCCGGCAATGGGCCGCCGTCAGCCGATGGAAGTGGTGAGCCTCGTGGGCGGCGGCGTGGAGTTCATCGACCGTATAGGTGGCCACTCCCGGAATGGTGCCGACGGTTCCTCCACCGGAGGCCATGATCTTGATGTAGTCGGCGCCCTCGTGGACCAGCCGGCGGACCGACCTCCGGATCTCCGCCTCTCCGTCGGCCACCTCGTTGCACATGTGGAAATGACCGCCGGTGCAGGTGATGGGGCGCCCGCTCACCAACATCCTGGGGCCCGGGATATAGCCTCGCGCGAGTCCGGACTTGAGAGTGAAACCGACTCGGTTCCGGGCGCCGTGCTCACGGATGGTGGTGATACCCGCATCCAGGTGCTTCTTCATGTTCATGGCGCCCGTGAGCACCATCATCTCGTCGGAGTCGGAGAACATTTCGGCATAGTTGCGGCCATCCCCCGACAGACTCAGATGCGTGTGGCTGTCGATCAGCCCCGGAGCCAGGCACGCCTGTCCCAGGTCGATGACGGCGGCATCCGGCGGCGCCGTCTTCAGAATCTCCTCCCTGGCGCCAACGGCTCGGATCCGGTCCCCACAGACCAGCAACGACTGGTCCGTCCGGGAGCTGCCCGAAACTCCGTCCGCCAGGAGACGGCTCTGTATGACGACGCTGCGGGCCGCCTGTCCTCGACCGGCGGCGGACTCGGACTGAAGGGGTCGTTTCTCCATCACCTGCTACAAGCCTCCTCTCCCCTCCGCTCTCACTCCGTTACTCGTCTCTCAGCCGGCGGGCCGCTTCGGCCATGGCCTTGAGCTTGCGGTACGCTTCGTCCAGGGGAATCGGGTTGGTGTTCGAGGGAGCGAATCCACAGTCGGGATTCAGTGTGATCCGGTCGCGTCCCACGTAACGGGCCGCGCGGCGAACCATCTCCACGATCCGGCCGGGTGGAGGAATCTCCTCGGCCCGGACGTCGACGCAACCCAGTCCCAATTCCAGATGCTCCGGAAACGCCTCCAGAACCGACAGTGATCCGGCGTTGGGCAGGGCGAACTCCATGACCAATTGGTCGACTCGAAGGTCTTCCAGGTAAGGCAGGAGATAGGAATAGTCTCCCCGAAACCCGGTCTTCCGGTTGTAGTGGGCCCGGCAGAAGTGGACTCCGGTCTTGGCCTGCCGGATTCCTGATACGACCTGGTTGATGCAGTCGATGCTGGTATGGATCTCCCGCTCCACCGCCTCGAAATGGCTCCGGTAGCCTTCGTCCACGAAGAGCGAGAGCCAAGGATCGTCCAACTGGATGAAATAGACGCCCAGGGCCTCCAACTCACGGACTTCCCGGCGCAGGACCGGAATGATGTCGTTCAGGAAATCCTGGCGTGTCGGGTAGGCCTCCCGCGAGAAGTCGGGGTGCCAGAGACGCCGGGCCAGAATGTAGGGCGAGGGCAGGGTCACCTTGACCGGCAGCGAAGTGTGGGTCATCAGAAACCTGGCCTCTTCCAGGACCACCGGTCGGCCGGCCTCGATGGGCCGGACCACCGCCGGATAGCGAAGAGGAGACTCGGCCTGCGAGGGAGCCACCACCCGCCGAGCCCGGCTGTCGTAGAACTGGCCGTCGTCCAGAATCGCCGAGCCGTCCAGAAGGTCCCGCTCGAATCCCCCCACCTGTTGGGCAAAGATCTTGACGTAGCTTTCACGCCGATATTCGCCATCGCTGATGATGTCGACCCCGGCCATTTCTTGAAGCTGGATGGCGTAAAGGACCGCGCTGTCCAAGCGGGACTGGAAGGTTTCCGGATCGACCTGCCCCGAAATCTCCTGGGCGAAGAGGTCCATGACCCATTGGGGGCGGGGAAGGCTGCCGACGACGGTGGTGGGGAACAGCGATGGCGGTCGCATCATAGGTTCACGCTCCTGGACGAAAACTACCAGCTTTGGACGTCTAATTCTCCCGATCTGAGAATCATTTCGAATCTGGATTGATCTCCGAATCCGGCTCCTCCGACCCTTCCACAGCATCCATGAAATCAATCCGGCGCCGGCGGGCATGCCGTCCCGAACAAGATATAATCCAAATGCCGGACGGGTTAGCGACAGGAGCGTATCGGTCGTGTCAACAGGCTGGATGGGAGATTTGGGCCCCGGCGAATTTCAGCTGCTGCTGGCCTGCTTCCTGAGTCTCTGTCTGGGGCCGCTGATCTGCTACCTGGTCCGAGCCCATGCGAGGATGCTGATCCTCCTGGATGGGTTCATCTTCGTGACCATGCCCGGTGTGCTGTTCTTGAGCATCCTGCTGCCGATCCTCTCCCGAGGCCACTGGGAGGCCGTCTTCTTCGGACTGGTGGGCGTGCTCGTTCCCAGCTTGACCGAGCGGTTCTTCCCCAAGGAAGCGAACCGGGCGCATGTGACGGCCCTGATTCTGGGCTTGCTGGGACTCTGCATCCACGCGGTGACGGACGGCGGCGCCCTCAGCGCCCGCGCCTCCGGTGCCGAAGCCGGCGGGAATTATCTCCCCCTGGCTATCATCCTGCACCGTTTCCCGGTGGGCCTCACAATCTGGTGCCTTCTCCGGCCCGGATACGGTTCCTGGATAGCGGCCGCCGCCATGGTGCCCATCATGCTCGCCACCGGCTTGGGCTTCTTCTGGGGGCCTGCAGTCATAGCCGGTTTGAACGGCCAAGGCGGGGATTGGTTCCAGGCGCTCGTGGCAGGTTTCTTGCTGCATGTGACCCTGCACCAGACGAGGACCAAGATCAGCAACCTCGTCCCTGCCGGATCCGGAATGCAGAGATGGTTCCCGGGTTTGGGCTCGCTGCTGGGAGTAGCACTGCTGGCGGCACTATTTCGGTTCGAACATCTCCCTCACGCGGCCGCAGGCGAGCGAATCGTCTCGACCTTTTTCCAGTTGGCTCTGAAGGGGGCTCCCGCACTGCTGATCGCCTACCTGGTTGCGGGATTCATGAGTTCTTTCCTGACCCGATCTTCCATCGCCTGGATGCGCCGGGGCCGGCAGTGGAACCAGGCGATGCGGGGAATGGCCGTCGGGCTGCCCTTCCCCATCTGCTCCTGCGGCGTGGTCCCCCTTTATCGGACGCTGGTCCGGAATGGCGCTCCGGCCACGGCCGCCATGGCATTTCTCATCTCCACTCCGGAGCTGGGACTCGATGCGGTCCTTCTCTCCATCCCCCTTCTGGGGGGAAAGATGACCATCGTCCGCGTCGTCGCCGCCGCCTTGGTGGCCCTTCTGGTGGGGTGGATCGTGGGACGCCTGGTCCCGCGGCGCAGCAGCCTGCTTGAGGTGGCGGAATCTCCTGGAAGCCGGGCCTCCCACCCCTTGGGTCAGAAAATCCGGCAGGGTCTCTCGAACGGATTCGGAGACGCCGTCGACCACACCGCGCCCTGGATCGTCTTCGGCCTGATCCTGGCGGCCGTGGTGGAGGCGTTCCTGCCGACCAATTGGCTCAATCGGCTGCCCGCGGCGCTGGAGATCCCGGCATTCGCAATACTTGGGCTCCCCACCTACGTCTGCGCGTCCAGCGCCACCCCGTTCGTCGCGGTCCTCTTGGCGAAGGGTGTCTCACCCGGTGCCGCGCTGGCCTTTCTCTTGACCGGACCGGCCACCAACGTGACCACCTTCGGTGTCCTGGCGCGACTCCACGGACGCAAGATCGCCTTCTGCTTCAGCGCCACCATCATCCTGCTCTCGGTGACTCTGGGTTACCTGACCAACGCGATCCTGCCCCCAGGCGAGGCCACGGCACTGGAGGGTCCCGCGACCGGCTCTCCCTCGAACCTGGAACTCCTTTGCCTGATCCTGCTGGCGGGTCTCTACACGTTCTCCCTGCTGAGACGGGGCGCCAGAGGCTTCGTGGGAGAGATCTCGCTGAAGGGCCACCACGGCTGATTCCCGCTTCGGTACGGCGCGGAATCGTCAGCCGATACGGCACCCGATTCAAGAGAAGAGTAAAGTGGCTCGGGGGCCAGGACTCGAACCTGGATCGGCGGCTCCAAAGGCCGCTGTCCTACCAATTGGACGACCCCCGAACCGGGTCCGACTGATCTTAGCAGCCACCGGCGAAAGCCGCCACGAATTTCGACCCGCGCCGTTCGGGCAGAAAGAAGGGAGGTGTGGGATCGGGAGATTTCCAGCCGCCGGTTCCGGGTCGGCGAGGAAGAGGGGGACAAGGATGTCCCCCCTCCGAAATGAAGAGGGGGACAGGGATGTCCCCCCTCCTGCCCTATTTCCCG
Source organism: Acidobacteriota bacterium (assembly GCA_965217775.1). GTDB lineage: Bacteria > Acidobacteriota > UBA6911 > RPQK01 > JAJDTT01 > JAJDTT01. The sequence continues at coordinate 6,253,396 of CBDCJH010000002.1, read as the reverse complement.
GCCGATTCCACCTTCTTCAGGGGCTTGATGATCCCCAGCTTGATTTTGACCTTGCGCTCGATTTCGCGAAACGTCTCCTGGTTGTCCCTGAGGTACCGCTTGGCGTTCTCGCGGCCCTGGCCGAGCCGCTCCCGGCCGTAGGAGTACCAGGCGCCGCTCTTCTGGGCCACCCCTTGTTCCACGGCGAGGTCAAGAAGCTCCCCTTCCTTGGAGATTCCCAAACCGAAGGCGATGTCGAATTCGGCTTGACGGAACGGAGGCGCCAACTTGTTCTTCACGACCTTGGCCCGGGTCCGGTTCCCGACGTTCTGATCTCCCTCCTTGATGGCCGCGATCCGGCGAATTTCCAGGCGGATCGAGGAATAGAACTTGAGGGCCCTGCCTCCGGTGGTGGTCTCGGGGTTGCCGAACATGACACCGATCTTATGTCGCACCTGATTGATGAAGACCAGGCTGGTCCGCGACTTGGAGACGATGCCTGTGAGCTTCCGGAGCGCTTGGGACATGAGCCGGGCCTGCAGTCCCATGTGGGGATCGCCCATTTCGCCCTCCAGCTCCGCCTTGGGCACCAGTGCCGCAACCGAGTCGACCACGACCACGTCCAGAGCCCCACTTCGCACCAGGACCTCGGCAATCTCGAGGGCCTGTTCCCCATAGTCGGGCTGGGAAATCAGAAGGTCGTTCACCTTCACCCCCAAATTGGCAGCATATCTGGGATCCAAGGCATGTTCCGCGTCGATGAAAGCCGCCGTCCCCCCTGTCTTCTGAGCCTCGGCGATCACATGAAGAGCCATGGTGGTCTTTCCGCTGGACTCGGGACCGTAAACCTCGATCACCCGCCCTCGCGGAAATCCGCCGATCCCCAGCGCCGTGTCCAGCGCTATGGACCCGGAGGAGATCACGGGAACGTCCATCGTGGATCGATCCCCCATCTTCATGATCGAACCCTTCCCGAACTGCCGTTCGATCTGGGTCAGAGCCATTTCGATAGCCCTTTGCCGTTGCTTCTGGTCCATCACTCGTCCTTCCATCATTTTTCTTTTCATCACCCTTCCTTTCAACGCGAGTCACCCGGCTGGCCAGCCCCACGGCCCGGGTACGTATAGAACCCCCGGCCGGTCTTGCGGCCCAACCATCCGGCATCCACCATCTGTCTCAACAACGGGCAAGGTCGATACTTGGGATCCTTGAAACCATCGAACAGGACCTCCATCACGTGGAGGCACACATCAAGACCGATGAGGTCGGCCAGGCGTAGAGGCCCCATGGGATGGTTCATTCCAAGCTGCATGATCCGATCGATGCCTTCCGCCTCGGCCACCCCTTCCATCAACGCCGTGACGGCCTCATTGATCATGGGCATGAGGATCCGATTGGTCACGAATCCAGGGAAATCCCGAACCTCCACCGGGACCTTCTCCAGTTGCTTGGCCAGCGTTACGGTGGAATCCACCGTCTCCTGATCCGTCTGCAATCCTCGGATCACCTCCACCAGCTTCATTCTGGGGACCGGATTCATGAAGTGCATGCCTATGACCCGCTCCGGACGTTTCGTCACGGCCGCCAGACGGGTGATGGGGATGGACGACGTGTTGCTGGCCAGAATGACTCCAGGATCGCAAAGATCACCCAGCTTGCGAAAGATCTCCCGCTTCACCTCGAATATCTCCACGACCGCTTCGATGACCATCTCCGATCTGGCCGTATTCTCCCAACCGGTTGTCGGTTGGATCCGGCCCAGCACCGTCGCGGCGGAACCAGTTTCTCCCGATTCCCGCTCCAGCGATTTCTCCAGACCGCGCCGGATCAGCTCCATGGAGTTGCTGAGAACTTTCGAGTCGACATCCTTGAGCGAGACCTGGTGACCGTGGGCCGCACAGACGTGTGCAATGCCCCTCCCCATGGTTCCCGCACCGATGACGGCGATCTTCATCTCAGACTCCAACCCTTAGAACGAACTCCACAATGGATCCACGACATCATCACCGTGACACGAAGACCGGCGGATGGCGCCACTTGGTTCCGGAGTGGGAGAGTCGCCGAACCGAGTGATCTGGATCAGGTCATTCTACCGGTAGCTGGTGACGGTTCTCCGGCACCGCGGCTTGACAGCTTCCGGGCCAGAGTGGTAAAAGTCCACCTCGCGAACGGATTGAACGATGGCGAAAGTTTGTCAGATCTGCGGGAAAGGGCCTCAATTCGGGAACAACGTTTCCCATGCCCACAATCGTTCCCGACGGAAGTGGAGCCCCAATCTTCAGAGGGTCCGCGCCAATATCAACGGGACCACCCGACGAATCCGCGTCTGCGCCAAGTGTCTGAAACATGGCCGCGTTCAGAAGCCCGCCATCCACTGACCGGAGCGCACCTAGCCCCTATTTCTCACCAGCGGGCGCGATGATCGCGCGGAATTTTCGCCCTCAGCGCGTGCTCGCGACCGAAAGCGTAGTGGTGACTACGTTTGAGGGAGCATGTGCGCGCTGAGGGCGAAAAGACCAGCGAGGGCGCGCCCAGCGCAGTCGGTTCCCTAGAAACCTTGGCAATAGCCGGGTAAATGATGAAAAAAAGTTCTTTTTCATCATAAGCATAGCGGCCTGGTGAGAAATGCGGGCTTGCGTCCGGCCGCTACCTCCCGGACCCACTCCGGGTCCGGTCAACCGCGTGTACGCCGGAGATACCCTTGATAAAGTGGAGAATCTTGTTCAGGTGGCCCATGTCCCGCACTTCCACGGTGATTTCGATCTCACCGTACTGGCTGCCGACAGTGCGAGCCTGAGCGTCGACGATATTGGTCTTCAACTCGGACACGGCGGACGTGATGTCGGCCAGCACCCCCGGACGATCCTCGGTGGAGATGGAGATACGAACGGGATAGCGGATCTCGTCGTCGCCGTCGCTCCATTGAACGTCGAGTGTTCTCTCCGGATTGAGAAGCAGATTTTTCACGTTGGGACAGTTCCGGGAATGCACCGATATGCCCCGCCCGAGGGTGATGTAACCCAAGATTGCCTCTCCCTGAATGGGATTGCAGCATCGAGCCCGAAAAACCAGCAGATCATCATGTCCCTTGACCCGGATCGTCGGATCGGTATCGGATGACGCCTTTCTCTGGGTGGCGTCCGCAAATGGAATGGCGCCGACCGGCTTTTGCCGAGGCACCCTCTCCGGCTCGAGGCGGCGCACGACCTGGCGGGCGCGGATCTTGCCGTATCCGACACTGATCAGAAGATTCTCGACATCCGGGGCCTTGAACTCCGCCAACAATCCCTCCAAACGGGACCAGAGATTCTTGAGGCCGAGCCCGAGCCTGCGGGCCTCCTTCTCCAACAGCTTGCGCCCCAACTCCAGCGCCTCCTCCTTCTGCCGCTGATTCAGCCACCTCCGGATAGCATTGCGGGCACGGGAAGTTCTCACAAACGTGAGCCAGTCCCGGCTGGGGCGACCTTCTCCCGAGGTCGAGATCTCCACCATCTCTCCGTTCCTGAGCTCGTACTTCAAGGGAACGATGCGTCCGCTCACCTTGGCCCCCACGCATCGATTCCCCACCTCGGTGTGGATATGGTAGGCGAAGTCCACCGGCGTCGCTCCGCGGGGAAGCGTCAGCACCTCGCCTTTGGGCGTGAAGATGTAGACCTCTTCGGGATAGAGATCGATTTTGAGATTGCTCAGGAACTGGTGAGGGTCGTCGCCCTCCCGGTAGGTCTCCAACAGCTGGCGCAACCAGAGAAAGCGTTTGTCTTCATCGTCGTTCTGAAGCCTTCCCTCCTTGTATTTCCAGTGAGCGGCGATTCCTTCTTCTGCTATGTGATGCATTTCGTAGGTCCGGATCTGGACTTCGAACGACTGCCCGTTGGACCCCACGACGCTGGTATGAAGAGACTGGTACATGTTGCCTCTGGGCATGGCGATAAAGTCCTTGATCCGGTCCGGCACCGGACGCCAGAGGTTGTTGACCAGCCCCAGCACGGAGTAACAATCGCGGACCGTATCCACCAGGACCCGAATGGCGATGAAGTCGTAGACCTGATCCAGGGGAATCTTCTGGCGCATCATCTTCTGATAGGTGCTGTAGATGCGCTTGGTTCGACTCTCGATCCGAGCCTTGATGCCCTGTTCCTTCAGCTGGTTCATCAGTCGGGCGGTGATGTCGCTAATGAACTCCCGGCTGTCGATCTTCTTCTTCTCGATCTGGGCGGTCAGGTCCAGATAGGCGACTTGGTCCAGGTTGGCGAACGCCAGGTCCTCCAGTTCTTCCCGGATCTTGGCCATGCCGAGACGGTGGGCGATGGGAGCGTAGATGTCGAGCGTTTCCTGGGCGATGTTACGCCGCTTGTTCGGAGCCAGGTACTGCAGCGTCCGCATGTTGTGAAGCCGGTCGGCCAGCTTGACCAGGATGACGCGGACGTCATCCACCATGGCCAGAAGCAGTTTCCGGAAGTTCTCTGCTTGACGCTGTTCCCGCGAAGAAAATTGAATCTGGCTGATTTTGGTGACGCCGTCCACCAGATGACTGATCTCTTCGCCGAAATAGTCATGGATCATCTCGATGGGCGTGAGCGTGTCCTCGACGACGTCATGGAGCAGGCCGACGCTGACACAGGCTTCATCCAGCCGCATCTCGGCCAGGATGTTGGCCACCTCGAGGGGATGAGAAAGATACGGTTCCCCGGACTGCCGAACCTGACCTTTGTGCTCGCGGGCAGAGAAGACGTAGGCTTTCCGAAGACTCTCGAGATCTGCGCTGGGATAGTGGTTGAGGACCTTCTCCTCCAAGTCCTCGTAACGGATCATGGCACCTGTTCCCAGTATTGTAACACCTTGGCGGTCCGCAGTTGGACCCGCGGGGCCGGCGTTCTCGGATGCTGATTGGCAGGGACGGGGAACGGAGAAGGAGACCGCCCGGAGGCGTTTACTGCGGGGAAAGTGACCGGCTCAGATGTGGAAACCGGTTCGGGTCGGTTCCGAAAGGGGTTGGCAGGCGACTCGAGGCACCGGCGAAGAAGAAGCACGGCGGATTTTACCACGATCCCTCGTGGCAGAAAAGTGCCGGCAGGTGCAGGCTATGGGATTGTTTCAGGGAATCCGGTTGATGCAACTCCAGGGAGCGGTTCCTAGCAGTCCGTGGTGAAAGTCCTGCGAGCACCGAGACCGATCTTGCGCCCGCCGGACAAGGCGCAACGGAGGGAGCATACCGGGAGTATGTGAGCCGATAGCAACACAGTCCGCGCACGATGCAGGGACGGTCGAATGCCGTGACGACTTTTGCCACGGGCTGCTAGGGCGGGACCGGTTAGTTGCCTTCGGTGGCGCCGGTAAAGGTGCGCTTGGCCCGCTCGGCCTCTTCTTCCTGCATTCTCTTCATCTCGAGAGCCTGCAGAGCCAGCTTGTCGGCTTCCATCTCCCAGCTGGCCTTCTCTTCGTCGTCGTCGGCCAACTTGCCCTTCTCTCTGTACAGAAGGTTCAGATACTGCATGGCATCCGTGTACTGAGGGTAGATTTCGAGTGCCTTCCTCAGGGCGTCCACGCCCTCATCGACGGTGGCATTGACCTTGGCTTTCTCCTCGTCGGTCAGATTCTCCACGTTGTCGCCGGTCATACCGGTCTGATCGTAGGAAAGCTGCCAGTCGATGGTGCCGATTCCATACAGGGGCTCCGGATTGCTCGGATTGGCACCCATCTGCTTCCGGTACCACTCCTTGGCCAAATCGTAGTCACCCATGCTGTTGTAGATACCGGAGATGTTGGCCATGGAACTCTCGTTGGCCGGATCTTTTGCCAGGACTCTCTCGAAGATCTGGATGGCCTTCTGGGCCATCTGAAGATTGTCCATGCTCTGACCGCCGGGCACGTACTGGACGCGATAGGTCGTGGCCAGATACAACTCGGCGTCGATCAATTCCGGGTCGAGGTCCACCGCACTCTGCAGGTGCGTTACCGCCTCGTCGTACTTCTGGCTGGTGTAGGCCTTTACACCCTTGTTTAGTTCATCCCGGGCGCTCAGCTTGTCCAGGATCGTGAAGAGGTTGCAGCCCAGCGCACTCGTAGCCAAGCCCAACGCCAACAGCACACAGCCGAATCTATTCATCTGACTCATCTCAATCCTGCCCCTGCCTCTTTCAGGTTCCATGGAGTCCGCCTGATGTCGAATCGGAAGGAAAGGCTATCCCCCCGGCGTCATCAGGCCGATGTCTCCCACCCCGGCTCCCTTCGCAATGTCGATGATACGCACCACATCCCCGAAGGAAAGATCCGCATCCCCTTGGATGAACATGTTCTTGTTGGCCCGCGCACTGTAGATGTCGAACAATCGATTGGGCAACTGATCCAGAGTCACCGGATCCTGGTTGATGCGCAGCAACCCCTGGGAATCGATTGAAACGACAATGGCGTCCGACTTGACGATGACATCTTCCGGGATGTCCTCAGGCGCCTTCTCGGGAACACGCGCCTCCAGATCGTACTGGGTCGTGGGCTGAATCACCATGAAGATGATGAGGAGAACCAGAAGGATGTCGATATAGGGCGTGACATTGATGTCGGACATCGAGCCCTTGCCAGTGGTTTGCATCGCCATGGCTCAGAATATCCTTTCCCGTACCTTCTCGCGGTCCACCAACAGGCCGATCTTCTGAAACCCCGAATCTCGCGCGCTATTGATCACTTCCACTATCCGTCCGTAGGACGTCGCCACGTCGCTCTTGATGAACAGAGGCCTGTCGCCGGCCACCTCGGCCCGCTCCGCCAACTGGTCGGCCAGATCCTCGTCCGCCACCGGCCTCTTGTTCATATAGATGAGCTCATCCCGAGTGACCGTCACCGTGGTGGCTTCTTCCGCTTCCACGCCTTCCGCCTCCTGTGCATTCTTCGCCTTCGCCTTGTTGACGAAGACACCTTCCTGCAACAGCGGAGTCGTGATCATGAAGATGATCAGAAGCACCAACATGATGTCCGCCATGGGCGTCACGTTGATCTCGGCGCTGACGCCGCTCTGTGCGCCTGTTCCGCCACTAATTGCCATCGGAACTCCGGCTCAGGAAGTAATCGATGAGCTCGGAGGAAGAGTTGTCCATCTCCACCACGAAAGACTCGATCTTTCCCGTGAAATAGTTGTACATCCAGACGGCCGGAACCGCCACGAAGAGACCGATGGCCGTGGCCACCAGGGCCTCGGAGATGCCGCCGGCCACCGCGGCCAGACCCGTGTCCTCGGCTTGGCTCATGCCGGCGAAGGCATTGATGATGCCGACCGTGGTGCCGAACAGACCGACGAAGGGAGCGGTGGCCCCAATGGTGGCCAGACCGCCCAAGCCACGCTTGAGTTCCTCGACTCCAACTGCCGTCGCGCGCTGGAGCGCCCGCCGCGACGCCTCAATGGTCGCGCCGGAAATGGTGGCCGAGGAGGATTGATGAGCCTGGAATTCGTTCAACCCCGCAGCCACCACCTTGGCCAGGTGGCTCTTCTTCTTCACCTCGGACAATTCGATGGCTTCCTGGATATTTCCGTTCTTGAGACTCTCGGCGACTGCCGGAGCAAACTCCTGGGACTGCTTACGAGCCGCCCGGTACAGAAGATACCGCTCGGCCATCACCGCGATGGACCACACGGACTGAATGCCCAGGACGACCACGACCATTTTGGCCATAAGTCCCATATGGCCCCATAGCTCAACGAATCCTACTTCCATCCTTCTATCCTCCCCAATAACCTGAATGAACTGCGATTTCGCGCCGAAGCGATCTCAAGACAACGTCCTCACCTGAGGACGAAGTTCACCGTGACGGTGGCAATGACCGGGATTGGCTCTCCGTTGAGCAGATACGGCGAATATCTCCACTGTCTCACCGCACGAGTGGCGGAATCGTTCAACAAGGGGTGTCCACGGACAATCTTGACCTCCTGGACACTGCCCCCTTCGTTGACGATGACCTGCAGAATAACCATCCCGGATACCCGCGCCCGCTTTGCCAGCTCGGGATATTCCGGCTCCACGCGGTGGACCAGCCTCGAAGCCTGAACGTTGCCGCCGACACGGATCGGCTCCTTCTTCTTCTTGGGCGGTGGCGGCGGCGGCGGCGCCTCCGAGGGAAGAGAGCCGATCACTCCCCCGATCATGCCCCCCGGAATTCCACCCGGGATGCCTCCCGGAACACCGCCCGGGATCCCTCCGGTCATACCGCTCAGTGAGGACACCTCCGGGATGTCATCCATGGGCACGGGTATCTCCTTGGGGACCTCGGTGGGAGCTACGAACTGGGATGGATCCAACTTGACCACCTGGACTCGTTGCCGCTTGATGGGCGCCGGCGGCGGCGGCGGCGGTGGCGGCGGGGGTGGTGGTGGCGGCGGGGCCAACATGGTCAGGAGTTCCTGCTCGGGGAGCCCCTGATAGTAGATCAGTGGGATCACGATCAGGATCGCCACAATGCCCAAGTGGATCATCAGGGACATGAAGATGAGACTCTTGCCTCGACTCTGCCGAGTCGCCGAAGATTCGATGAGTTGATCAAACATGGTCAGCCGCCCTCTCTATGCCCCGAAGATCCTAAGGTAAGCCCCCGAAAACACGCCGGAGATACTACTACCCGCATTTTGGCGAGTCAAGAGTCTAATCCACCCAAACACATTCTCAATTACGCCGGGACTCCCTGAACTTGTACCAACCCGAAACGATGGGGCTGGCGACGCCGATGGACGAGTAAGTTCCGACGATTATACCCACGACCAGGGCGAAAGAGAAGCTGTTGAGAGCCGGTCCTCCCAAAAGGAAAAGGGCAAGCAGAGCCACGAACGTCGATCCGGAGGTCATGATGGTGCGGTTCAGGATCTGGTTGATACTGGCGTTGATGCGATCATATAAACTTGATCGCCTCATTCGGACCTCGTTCTCCCGCAGCCGGTCGAATACGACGATGGTGTCGTTGATGGAATAGCCGACCAGGGTCAGCAGTGCCGCCACCACCGTCAAGGTCAACTCCCGATCAGTCAGCGACAACGCGCCCACGGTAATGAGAACATCGTGAAACAACGCTGCGATGGCCGCGACGCCATGCACGAATTTGAAGCGAATCGTGATGTAGGCCAGGATACCCAGCAGCGAGAAGAAGACGGCGTTCCAGGCTCTCTCCTGCATCTCCTGCCCGACCTTGGGCCCCACGCTTTCCACACTCAGCACCACGAAGTTGCCGAGATAGGAATTCTCCTCGATCGCCTTTAACGCATCCGGGTCGAGACCCGCCTGAGACAATTCGGAGTAGTCCCGGAACAGTCCGACGCCGGTCCTGAGGTCGACGATCCGGGAAGCCACCTCCTGGTAGTGGGCCGAAGGGTCCGTCACCGACGGATCCTCCTGCAACCCTTCGGGATCCCATTCCTGGAGCCGTGTGGAAAGTACCGACCGGGGGACGTTGTTGAGATCCACTCCGCCCGTCCCTTCCGAATCCGAGTCGTATTCCTGGCGCAGTGCCAGAGAGATGTTTTCGCTTTCCGAGATCAGGTCGGCGCTCTCTTCACTCTCGATGCGGGCGAGACGGATCTGGACTTCGTTCTTGGAAGGATCGTCGAACCGGGTCACCCCCTCGGCCCGGAGCCCACCCTCTGCCAGGGCCCCCCGGATCCGATCCAGGGAAGGCTCCCCCTTGAAGCGGGCGTAGACCAGTGTGCCGCCGACGAAATCGACGCCCATCTTGAGCCCGCCCTTGGTGACTATGGAAGCCATCCCGGCCAGGATCAGCAGCAGGGATGCGCCCAGAAAGAGCCGCCTCTTGCCGAGCCAGTCGATCTTGGGCTCTTTGACGATGTCCATGGATCCCTCAGATCGACAGCGTCTCTCGCGGTTTTCCCTGAAGAACCAGGCCGAACAGGGTGCGGGAGACGAAGGTCGCGGTGAAGATGTTCGCCACCAGTCCCACCGAAAGGGTCACTGCGAATCCACGTATGGGTCCGGTACCGAATTGGAACAGGAACAGGGATCCGATCAAGGTCGTGATATTGGTGTCGAGAATGGTGACGAACACGCGTCCGAACGCCGCTTCGACCCCCGACCGGACCGTCTTGCCCAGGCGCAGCTCCTCCTTGATGCGCTCGAATATGAGAATGTTGGCATCGATGGCCATGCCGATGGTCAGGATGATTCCGGCGATGCCGGGCAGTGTCAGCGTCGCCCTGAAGTAGGCCAGGACTCCCACCAGGATCACCAGATTCAAGATCAGACAGACCACGGCATTGAGGCCGGAAAAGCGATAGATGAACAGGACAGTGACGACCACCAGGAGGAGTCCCAATGCGGACGCCGACAGGCCGCTGCGAATCGAGTCCATGCCCAGAGAGGGTCCGACGATCTGATTCTCGATGATCCGGATGGAGGCGGGGAGAGCGCCTGATCGAAGCACCAGCGCCAGATCCTCTGCCTCCTCAGGCGTATAGTTCCCGGTGATCTGGGCCGATTCCGTGTCGATCTTCTCACTGATATTGGGAAAGGTCCGGATCTCCCCGTCCAGAACGATGGCCAGAGGATTGCCCACGTTCTGTTCGGTGGCGGGCGCAAACAACTGGCGCCCTTCCGAGTTCAGAAAAAAGGTCACGTTCCAGCGCCCGGTGAAGCTGTCCTGGGTTCGCCGGGCGTTCTTCATGTGCTGGCCGCTGATGGTCGCGGCCCTGCGGACCACCATGTACTGCGTCTGGCGCCCGATTTCGGAGGGATTCCGATAGGTCAGTATCTCGTACTCGTCCGGCACCGACTCGTCGAAAGCTTCTTCCGCCGCCTGTCGAGTCGCAAAGGGCCCGCCGCGGGCCGGATGCACCAGCTTCAGTTCCAGTCTCGCCGTACTGCGGATGAGTTTGATCACCCGGTCCGGATCCTCGACTCCCGGCAGCTCGACGATGATCTGGTCCTGGACCTCCCCACTCCCATAGACGGTGATGGTGGGCTCGGCGACGCCGTATTGATCCACGCGGTTTTGAATCGTCTCCCGAGCCTGCCGGACCGTCAGGTTGGCCAGCTCCTTGCGATACGCCGAACTGATCCCGAGAGTGAAGTCCTGCCGGCCCTGATTGAACCGGGTCCGGTAGCTGTAGCCCCCCGAATATCCGTCCAGTTGATCCTCGACGGCGTCGGCTGATTCATCCGGCACCCCCAGGATCTCGATCTCCAGTTGAGGATTGACCCGGATCTCCTCGAAGACGGCCTCCTCTTCCTCGAGCGCCCGTGCCAGGCGATCCCTCAACAGATGCGCCTCCGCCTTGAGAGCGTCCTCGATGATGACCTGAAGCACCAGGTGTATCCCACCCTTGAGGTCCAGACCCAGCTTGACCTTCTCGGAGGGAGGGTAGAAGAAATAGACACTGACCGCGAAGACGGCCAGGGCGAAGAGTAATCGGTACTGAAGTTTCCTCTTCATCTTGCTTCAGCTTGAAATAGAGACGTCAAACGGGCTAGTCCGACAGTTGCCGTGAGGAGATGGCGCTCTTGGTCACCTCGATCTTGACCTGATCGGCCACTTTCAACATGACCGTATGGTCCTTGACGGCTACGACGGTTCCATGAACGCCGCCGCTGGTGATCACCCTGCTGCCGGACTTGAGGGAGGAGATCATCTCCTCATGGTTCTTCTTCCGCTTTTGCATCGGCCGGTAGAGCATGAAGTAGAAGATCGCCACCAGCAGCAGGATGGGAAGGAAACCGGTAAAGGACGAACCGGATTGCTGGGCCAGTAGGAGTGACTCCGTCATGGTTGTTTCTCTGCCTCAGAAGGTTCATCGCCGCGCTGCTGCGCGGTACTGATCCCGGTAGTGATTCTCCAATTCGAGGAGCGATCCGGACGCGATACTCTGGCGGATTTTGCGCATCAAGTCAAGGTAAAAGTAGACGTTATGGTAGGTGTTCAGAACCAGGCCAAGGATCTCTCCGGAGACGTGGAGGTGCCTCAGGTAGGCGCGGCTGAAACGCCGGCAGACCCGGCAAGCGCATTCGGGGTCCAACGCATCCTCCTGGGTCCGGTAGGTCGCGTTCCTGATGTTCAGGCGCCCCCGGGAAGTGAATAGAGTGCCGTTGCGGGCGTTCCGCGTCGGCAGCACGCAATCGAACATGTCGATTCCCTGCCGGACGCAAAACAGGAGATCCGGAGGCGTTCCCACGCCCATCAGGTAGCGGGGCAGGTCCGCCGGCATCCGCGGACCCAGCTCTTGGACCAGGTCATACATGAGCGGCTTCGGTTCGCCCACGCTGAATCCTCCCAGCGCCAGTCCCTGAAAGTCCATCTCCACGAGCCGCTCGAGACTCTCCCGGCGAAGTTCCGAATACATGCTTCCCTGTACGATGCCGAAGAGCAGCTGCCTGCGGTTCCGATGCCGGTCCTTCGAACGGCAGGCCCAACGCATCGACCGGTCCATGGAACTCCGAGCCCGTTCCCGGTTCACGGGATAGGGCGTGCACTCATCCAGGACCATGGCGATGTCGGAGCCCAGAGTCTCCTGGATCCGGACCACATCCTCCGGACTCAGAAAATGGAGGCTTCCGTCCAGGTGGGAGCGGAACTCGACGCCATCCTCCCGAATGGTTCTGAGCCTCCGGTGGCTGAAGACCTGGTAACCCCCACTGTCGGTCAGGATGCCTCGATTCCACGACATGTAGCGGTGCAGACCCGCCATCGTCTCCACCACGGCCTCGCCGGGACGAAGGTACAGATGATACGCGTTGGCCAGGATGATCCGGACCCCCAGTTCCTCCAGGGCGTCGGGGGACATGGCCTTGACCGTGGCCGCGGTTCCCACCGGCATGAACACCGGGGTCTCGACCGCACCGTGAGCGGTCTCCAACACACCGCAACGGGCGTGGCTGCAGGGGTCCTTCCGCTCGACCCGGAAAGAGTTCTGGCGAGATAGGAGGGGCCGACTCAACTCAGCTCTATCTGATACAGGTGCGATCCGTCCACCAGGTAGAGCAGACGTCCGTCCGCACTGTAGGCAAGACCCACCAGCATGGGACCGGACACCACCAGGCGGGCTTCCTCCCGGTCCACGGCGAAGAGGCCCCTTCTGCCCCGGTAGGAAGCGGCAATATGGAGGGTTCCGCCGGCGTCGAACGCCAGACCCTGGGGTCTGCCCACGCCCTTGAAGAAAACCTCCGCTTCTCCCTCGGGCGAGACGCGATACACACAGTCCTGGGTGGCCAGAGTCGGGCCGGTGACGTAGAGCCTGTCATCGGGCCCCCATGCCAGATGGTAGGCAGAGACACTCGGCTCCAACTCACACACGACCGAGGGTTCCCGCTGCTGCGTGATCCTGTAGATGAATCCGCTCCGGTCGCCGACATAGAGGTCGCCGGCGGGGGAAAAGACCAGACCGGAGGCCAAACCCAACCCGTCGGCAAATTTTTCCACCTGGCGGTCGAACGTCGATCGATATATGGACCCGGTATGGCGGCTGCTGATGTAGAGGTAATCGTCGGGACCGATGGCCAAGCCGGTCGGGTTGACGATATCCGCCAGAAATGGGTGCTTGCTGCCGTCGGCGTAGACGACGAATACGCTGAATGGAACCTTCTCGCCGCGAGTTCCGCTGTAGGTCACGTAGACGTTTCCGAAAGCGTCCACCACCGGATTGGAAACCGGCTGGAGATCCGAAGCGATGGCGCGGCCGACGTTCAGTTCCGCCCGGGCCACGGCGTGATTGTGAACCGCGATCCCGTGGCCGGCGGTTTCGGGGATGCGGATGGTCAACGCCCGCGGCGAGGCGCCCATGATGCAGGCAACCGCTCCGCCCACGTCGACGGCCCGGGCTGGAACGTTCTCCGAAGAATCGAGCTCGATCCTGACAATGCCTGCCGGAAGAGCCGCCCTCGGAAATACCGAAGTGATTCTCATGGGTTCACTATACCACGGGCCGAGGGGGCCGAATTCCGAATCGCCAACCACGAATTCCAAGTCCCGATGCCTGGTTCGGATCGGTGATAGACTGGTGCGTTTCAATGAATGGCGAAGAGCATGACGGCGCCTGGATCCGAATCGCAGGAGCACGCCAGAACAACCTGAAGAACATCGATCTTCGGATCCCCATCAACCGGCTCACGGTGATCACGGGAGTCAGCGGATCGGGCAAGTCTTCGCTGGCGTTCGACACCTTGTATGCCGAGGGTCAGCGCCGCTACGTGGAGTCATTGTCGGCTTACGCGCGGCAATTCCTGGAGCGGATGCGCAAGCCCCTGGTCCGGGAGATCGAGGGGCTCAGTCCCGCCATCGCCATCCGGCAGAAGACAGTCTCCCGAAACCCCAGATCGACGGTGGGCACCGTCACCGAGATCTACGACCATCTCCGTCTCGTCTACGCCCGAATCGGCACTCTGGTCTGTCGTGGCTGCGGCCGGCAGGTGAAACGCGACACCGTGGAGGAGGTGGTGCAGCAGTTGCTTCGGCTGCCGGAGGGCACTCGGCTCTATCTCTGCTTCTCCTTGACCGGGTCCATCCTGCTACCGGAACCCGACGCGCCCTCCAAGGAACTGACCGGCCAACTGATGAAACAGGGATTCCATCGCCTCGTGCTGGAAGCGGCGGGACGCCTCCGGGTGGTCCAGGTCCAGGACGGACCGTCCGCCGCCGATCTTTCGAAGGCCCGGGTTCTGGTCGATCGAGTGGTGGTACGGGACCGCGCCCGTCAGCGTTTGAGCGATTCCCTGGAGACCTGTTTTCACCAGGGTGGAGGGGCCGCCCGGATCTCGATCCTTTCGAAGGACGGCCGGAGCACGGAGCGGGAACTGGAGTTCACCCAGCGGCTCGAATGCCAGTACTGCCGGATCTCCTATCGGGTTCCGGAACCCAGGCTCTTCTCCTTCAACAATCCCTATGGAGCCTGTCGAACCTGCCATGGCTTCGGGAGCACCATCACCCTGGATCCGGACCTCATCATTCCGGACCCGGCAAAGACGCTGGCCGAGGGGCCCGTAGACCCTTTCAACAAACCGCGCCATCGAGAATTCGGCCGGAAGCTGCAGGAGTACGCGCTTCGAGAGGGAATCCCGTTGGACGTCCCCTATCGGGATCTGCCCGAGGCGGTCCGGCGCCGGATCTGGGACGGAAGCGGCGGCTTTCCCGGAGTCAAGGGATTTTTCGCCTACCTGGAACGCAAGAAGTACAAGATGCACATCCGGATCCTGATCAGCCGATACCGGGGCTACACCCGGTGTGCCGACTGTTCGGGAGAACGCCTCTGCCAGGAGGCGAGAGACGTTCAACTGGGAGGACGCCGCATTTCTCAACTCACCTCCATGCCGATTCAGGAAATCCAGGAATTTTTCCATCGACTTCGCCTGGATGAGAGTCAACTGGCGGTGGCGGACTCCCTGCTCAGGGAGATCCGGAAACGCCTCGATTTTCTGATGAAGGTGGGGCTCGACTACCTGACCCTGAATCGCATCACCAGCACACTGAGCGGGGGCGAGATGCAGCGGATCCAGTTGGCTGCGGCCCTGGGTTCGTCCCTGACCGGAACCCTCTACGTGCTGGATGAACCCTCCGTGGGACTCCACCCCAGAGACACGCGGCGCCTCATCTCCATCCTGAGGAATTTGCGGGACCTGGGGAACACCATCGTGGTGGTGGAGCACGAACGGGAAATGATCGAATCGGCGGATCAGGTGGTGGACCTGGGTCCGGGGCCCGGAGAGCATGGAGGCTACGTAGTCTACAGCGGCGGCGTGGACTCCCTGCGGTCCGCCGCCAACTCCTTGACGGGGCAGTATCTGCGCGGCGAGCGCAGGGTGCCCACGCCGTTTTACCGGCGCTCCTGCGGCGACCGGTTCGTGACCGTCCGGGGAGCCCGCCAGCACAATCTGAAGAATCTGGACGTGCGGCTGCCCCTGGGACTGATGGTCTGCATCACGGGAGTCTCAGGATCCGGGAAATCGACCCTGGTGGGAGACGTGATCTACGCCGGTCTCAAGAAACTGAAGTCCCAATGGAAGGGCGAGATCGGAAGCTTCGACAGCATCGAAGGCGCCGAACAGGTCGAGGAGATCCTGCTGATGGACCAGTCGCCTATCGGGAAATCGCCGCGCTCCAATCCGGTCACCTATCTCAAGGCGTTCGACGAGATCCGCCAGATCTTTGCTTCACTGCGGGCTTCGCAACGCCAGGACCTCCGTCCCGGCCACTTCTCCTTCAACATCCCGGGAGGCCGCTGCGAGGGCTGTGACGGAGCGGGCTTCTCTACGGTGAACATGCAGTTCCTGGCCGACGTGGAACTGACGTGTGAAGAATGCCGCGGGAGGCGATACAAGTCCACGATCCTGGAAATCGGCTACCGGGGCAAGAATATCGCACAGGTGCTCGACCTGACCGTGACCGCGGCTCTGGAGTTCTTTCGATCCTATCCCCGCCTTTTGAAAAAGCTCAAGGTGCTGGAAGAGGTGGGCCTCGGATACCTGAAACTGGGCCAATCCTCCACCACTCTTTCCGGCGGAGAGGCGCAACGGATCAAGCTGGCCTCCTACCTGGCCAAATCCACCCGCTCCGATTCGATCTTCATCCTGGACGAGCCAACCACCGGGCTCCACTTCGACGACATCCGGAAGCTCCTGCGAGCCCTGGATCGGTTGATCTCGAAGCAGGCCACGGTCGTGATCATCGAGCACAACATGGACGTGATCCGAAGCGCCGACTGGGTCATCGACCTCGGTCCCGAGGGAGGAGAAAGGGGAGGATACCTGATCGCGGAGGGAACTCCCGAGACCATCGCCCGCACCGAGGGATCCTACACCGGACGATTCCTGAAACAGGCTCTGGAACGAACCTGAGTAAAACTTGCTCACCCGCCGGAGGGGCTCCCGGCCAAACCCTCAGTCGAACCCGTGGGGAGGTCGGGACCGACCCGTTGGATGGACCGCGCCACCCCGGTCGACTCATCGATGTCCAGCAGAACCGAGGCCAGTCTGGGCAATCCGGTCGCCCCCGCGAAACGCGTGGGCATCGCGGTCAGAAATCGGGGCAATGCCGTCTCCACACTGACCCCGATCACAGAGTCGTAACAGCCCGTCATTCCCACGTCGGAGACGTAAGCCGTCCCTTTGGGGAGCAGCCGCGAGTCGGCCGTGGGAACATGGGTATGAGTTCCCAGTACCGCCGAAACCCGACCATCCAAGGCCCATCCCAGGGCCAGTTTCTCCGAGGTGGCTTCGGCGTGAAAATCGACGATCAGGACCGGTGTCTGTTTCCGGAGCCGGGAGACCTGTGCCTCGGCGCATCGAAAGGGACAGTCGATGTTGGGCATGAAGACACGGCCCTGTAGATTCAGGACGCCGAACCGAACCCCCTGACGGGTGACGCCCACGTGAACCCCGCGTCCCGGAACTCCCGGTGGATAGTTCTGGGGACGCAGCAACCTGGGTTCGTCATCGATGCACTGCAGGACTTCCTTCTTGTCCCAGATGTGGTTGCCCGAGGTCATGACGTCCACGCCCATGGCCAGGATCTGGCGAGCGATGGCCGGGGTGATTCCGAAGCCTCCCGCGGCGTTCTCGACGTTGGCAATGATCAGGTCGATGTCGTTCTTACGACTGAGAGCCGGGATCATGCGGCGAACGACCTTGCGCCCCCGCCTGCCCACGATGTCCCCCACAAAAAGAACCTTCATGCGGATACTCTCTTTCCGAAAACGTCTGGGAGTCTGCGCGGTAGGAATGATCGTAGCGAGAAAGCGGGGAATCGAGGCCAGATTTTCTCGATTTTGAGGTGCATAGTCGTTCTATTCGCCGAGAAATCGGGGAAATATGGACCGATTCTACCGCTTTCGCAGTAGATCAATTTCTGCCGCGCAGGCTCCTAGCCCGCGTTTCTCAGAAGGGGGCGTGACGATCGCGCGCCCAGCGCAGTCTGTCCCGGAGAAACCTTGGCAAAATTCGCGTAAATGCTCAAAACCAGATTCTTTTTCAACATACGCATAGCGACCTGGTGAGAAATGCGGGCTCGGACGGGGGCGGAGAAGGACTCACCGGGCGTAGTCCACAACCCTCATCTCCCTGATCACCGTCACCTTGACCTGCCCCGGATACTGGACTTCGCCTTCGATCCGTCGAGCGATGTCCTTGGTGAGCCAGAAGGTCTGTTCGTCGGACACCTCACTGCTCTCGACGATGATCCGGACCTCCCTGCCGGCTTGAAGGGCATAGGCCTTGGACACGCCGTCGAAAGAATTGGCAATGGTCTCCAGGTGTTCCAGCCGCTTGATGTAGTTCTCGAGCATCTCCCGGCGAGCCCCGGGCCGGGCCGCGGATACGGCGTCGGCGGCCTGCACCAGCATGGCCTCCAATGTCCGGAACTCGACGTCGAAATGGTGGGCTTCTATGCCATGGACCACTTCCGGGCTCTCTCCGTATTTCTTGGCCATATCCACGCCGAGTTGGAGATGAGTTCGTTCGACCTCCCGGTCGATGGACTTGCCCACGTCATGCAGCAACCCGGCGCGTTTGCAGACCTCGACGTCGGCTCCCAGCTCGCGGGCCATGATGCCGGCCAGATAGGCCACCTCGCGACTGTGGTTGAGTACGTTCTGGCCGTAGCTCGTCCGGTACTTGAGTCGCCCCAGCAGCTGAACCAACTCCGGGTCCATGTTGTGGATCCCCAACTCGAAGACCACCTGCTCCCCCTCGTGGAGGAGTTGCTTGTCCATGTCGCGTTCGACCTGGGCCACCACCTCCTCGATCCGGGCCGGATGGATGCGGCCATCCTGGATCAGCCGCTCGATGGCGAGTTTGGCAACGGCCCTGCGATAGGGATCGAAGGCCGAGAGGATGACGGCCTCGGGTGTGTCGTCGACGATCAACTCGACGCCGGTGGCTTGCTCGAGGGCTCGAATGTTGCGTCCCTCTCTTCCGATAATGCGGCCCTTCATGTCCTCGGCAGGAAGTTCCACCGCGGAAACCGTGGTCGCGACCACGTGCTCTCCGGCACAACGCTGGATGGCTTGAGTGATGATCTTTCGCGCCTCCTGATCCGCTTTCCGGCGAGCCTCGTCCTCCACGTTCTTGACCAGGACCACGGCCTCTTTCATGGCCTCGTTTTCCACCGACTTGAGCAGGGATTGCTTGGCCTCCTCGATGCTCATGCCCGCGGCCGCTTCCAGTCGATCGACGCACTCCTGCTCCAGATCGCGAACTCTTTCCCGCTGCTCCTCGAGTTGCCTCTCGCGCCCTTGGTGCTTCTTGACACGCTGTTCGAAATCCCGATTTCGACGGCGCAGCTGCCGCTCCCGCCGCTCCAGATCTTCTTCCCTCCGAGCCAGGCGGCGCTCCACCGCCTGGCTCTGTTGCCGGCGCTCCTGAAGCTCCCGCTCCACCTCGGTGCGCCACTTGAAGACCTGGTCCTTGGCCTCGAGGAGACTCTCCTTCCGGATCCGGTCCCCTTCCCTGGTGGCATTTTTCTTGATTTCACGGGCCTTTCGGTCAGCCTCTCGTAGCCGCCGGTCCACCACGCGAGTCTTGAGGAGATACCACCCCCCGACCGCGGCCATCAGGGCTACGGACAGGAGAACCTGAACGACTTCGGGTAGCTGGTCCATGTCGTGCGCTCCAGACGGAGGTCGGGGAAACAACCGATACGGTAAGGGACGTTGCGGGGCGGTGAATCACCCCCGCTCTGCCGTGTGGAGCGTGAGATTGAACCCGTCGGAAACAGGTGGGTGCCCTGCCGTTGGTCTCAGACTTCACCGATAACGGCGAAACTCATGACGTCCGGACTCAAGCTCCCGATTCAAGAGTGTTGACTCAAATCTCACAAACCATCACGTACATCGCAGGGGCCGGGCTTCCATTCCTGTCCACTCAAGTCCGTTCGGAGCCCTCGGAACTCAGTACGGACCTCAAGAGCTCATTCAATTCTCCGCTCTTGCGGCAGACCTTCGCTTCAACTCTTTCTAGCCGCCTTCTGGCGGAAAGGCACTCGTCGGCAATGCTCAATGCGGCCAAGATGGCGACCCTGAGCGTGTCTACCGTCGGCGTCCGGTCGGAAACCTGGACCATATGACGATCCACGTAGTCCGCCAAGTCCCGGATGTGGTCAGCATCGCCCCGACTCCGAAGACGATACGTACGATGAAAGATCTTGACCGCGACACTCTGATCCATTTCGGCTGCCACGTCTCACCTACAACCCGTACGGGTGATGCTGCTCCAGGGTGGACACCTTTTCCATGATGCTTTCCACTCGCGATTTCACGTCGCTGCGCAGACGCTCGACCGCCCCAGTCTTGATCTGGTTGTCTCTACCCAGCTCCTCCAATTCTCGGTTTAGCTGATCGATTTTTTCCTGAAGCAATGCGTTTTCATTCCGGAGGCGCACCAGGAGTCTCACTGTCTGATCGGTGGAAACCTCCAGTTCCCGCCATGCCTGGTCAACGTCCACGTGTCCAGCTCCAGAACTCGACGCTACCGCCCTTCCACGCCCAATTCCCGGCGCATAAAGGAAAAAACCCGTTCACTAAGGGGCTTGACCTCAGGCAGAGTCAGCGTCCTCTCCGCATCGGCAAAGGTCAGACGCAGAGTCAAGCCAACCTTATCTTTGGGAACACTCGAGCCGCGATAGAGATCAATGAGCCTGATATTCCGAAGCTCCGGAATGCTCAGGCCCCGAATGGCATTTATCAGTTTAGCGAAACTCACACTCTTGTCAACGAGAAATGAAAAGTCGTGCTCCACCGATGGGAACCGCGACAACACCTCATACGCCGGATCCTCGAGGTCCCGGCCGTACAGCCCGTCCAACCGGAGTTCCGCCACCAGTACGTCTTGTGAGAACTTGTAATGGGCATGGAGCCGGGGATGTAGTTTTCCCAAGACGCCGAGGCGGCGTTCCTCCCGCAGGATCTCCGCGGAGATTCCGGGATGAAGAAACTGCAGTCCGGCAACCGCGCGGTATTCGACCTCGAATCCAAATTTCCGGAAAAGCAGCTGAAGGGTCCCCTTCAGGTGATGAAATCCGAAAGGCTCCGAGGCACCGCTCCAGAATGGACCATGGGCCGAACCGGTTGCCGCCAGCCCCAGATACCGCGACTCCTGCGCTTGCTCAGGATCCTCGCCTCTCCGGAAGAAGACTTTCCCGGTTTCGAATAGACGGACGCTCCCGTTTCCGAAATTCAGATTGTGCCGAATCGATTCCGCCAACCCGGGAAGGAGCGTGCTTCTCAGATGCGTATGATCCTCGGAAAGGGGATTGGCGATAGGGACCAGCGGCGCCCGCCGGCCGAGGAAGGTCTCCTCCCTGCCCGGATTGGTGAAGGCGTAGTTCATGGCTTCAAAGAATCCACAGGACTCCAGTGAGGACGACACCCGCCTCTTATGTCCTTCCGACTCGGAGAATTTTCCGGCCGCCGCGGCGGCGGGATAGGTGGTGGGGAGCCGGTCATAGCCGTATTCGCGTGCCACCTCCTCCACCAGATCGTCCTCGAGGTCCACGTCCGCCCGGAAGCTGGGGACCCGAACCCTCCAGGAGTCACCATCCTGTGGCGCCAGTTCGAAACCCAGGCGGTCCAACGCCGCTTCGACGAATTCCGGATCCAACGAGACACCCAGCACCTGAGTCAACCGGCCGCTTCGAAGCCGAATCTCCCGGGCGGGGATGGGCCGGGGGAACTCGTCGATCACCGGACCCTCGCAGGAGCCCCCGGCAATCTCCCGGATCATCCGGCAGGCCCGGTTCAAGGCCTTCCGGGCCAAGGCCGGATCGGCACCCCGCTCAAACCGGTAAGAGGCATCGGTTCGCATTCCCAGCCGCTTGGCGGTACGCCGGACGGACAACGGCTCGAAGTAGGCACTCTCCAGAAGCAAGTTCCTGGTAACGGCGGAAATCTCCGTTTCCATCCCTCCCATAATGCCGGCCAGCGCCACGGCTCGAGAGGCATCGGCAATGACCAGCATCGACGGGTCGAGGCGCCTGTCCACTCCGTCCAACGTGGTCAACCGTTCCCCTTCCGCCGCTCTGCGGACGATGATCCTCCGCTCGCTCAATCGGTCCAGATCGAAGCCGTGCAGGGGTTGGCCCAACTCGTAGAGGACAAAATTGGTGATATCGACGACGTTGTTGATGGGCCTTTGCCCCACCGACTCGATCCGTCTCTTGAGCCAGTCGGGGGAGGGTCCGATCTTCACGTCCGCCATGACTCGGGCCGCGTACCTGGGGCACAGGTCCGGCGCCTCGATCGAGACCCGCGCTCTCGGCTTTGAGAGGCCTCCATCCGATGGTTCCGAAAGGTCGGGGACTCTGACTTCCAGGCCAAACCTCGCCGAGACCTCCCGGGCGACGCCCAGATGATTCAGACAATCGGGCCGGTTCGTCGTCACTTCCAGTTCCAGGACCCGGCCGTCCCCGGTCTCCTCCACGGACTCCACGGGGAAACCCAGCATTCCCAGAGCCTCGGAGAGCCGATCCGGGTCCAATCCCCGGAGGTCCAGATATTCCTGCAGCCAATTCCATCCGATCTTCATGACGTCACTGTCTGGCGGCCGGGTCAGAACTGCCGGAGAAACCTGAGGTCATTGTCGAAAAAGAGTCGCAGATCGCTGACGCGATACTTGAGGATGGCGATACGATCGATGCCCATTCCCCACGCGAATCCGGTGTACCGCTCGGCATCGTACCCGACCATGGAGAAGACCCGGGGATGGACCATGCCCGCGCCCATGATCTCGATCCATCCCGTGCGCTTGCAGATGCCGCAACCTCGGGACGAGCAGAATATGCATTCGATGTCCACTTCGGCTCCGGGCTCGACAAAGGGGAAGTAGCTGGGCCGAAACCTCACCTTCAGGTCACGGGAGAACAACTCTCTCAAAAAGACTTCCAAAGTTCCCTTCAGATCTCCGAAAGTGATCCCCTCGTCCACGACCAGGCCTTCCATCTGGTGAAACATGGGGCTGTGAGTCGCGTCCACGGTGTCCCGCCGGTAGACGCGGCCGGGAACCACCATGCGGATGGGGGGCTGCTGGCGCTCCATGGTCCGGATCTGAACCGGGGAGGTATGGGTCCTCAGCAGCAGGTTCTCGGTGATGTAGAGCGTATCCTGCGTGTCCCGGGCAGGATGCTCCTTGGGCATGTTGAGGGCTTCGAAATTGTAGTGATCCAGCTCCAGCTCGGGTCCGGAGAGGACGGAGAATCCCATGCGCACGGCAATCTCCTCCATCTCACGCCGCACCCGTGTCAGAGGATGAGGCCTGCCCTGAGGAGGGAGATAGCCCGGCAGAGTAATGTCCAGACGCTCCGACTCGAGCCGGGCGCGGCGCTGTTCGGACTCGAGCTCCCGGCCTCGCTGAGCCAGGGCCGATTCGATCCGGCCCTTGATCCGGTTCAGGCTCTTGCCCACCCGGGGCCGTTCCTGGGGAGCGAGTCGTCCGAGACCCCTCAACTGGAGCGTCAGCAGGCCTCTTTGACGGCTGAGATAACGGTCCCGGAGCCGGGTGAGCGCCGCCTTGGAAGAGACGGCCTGCAATTCAACCTGAAAGCTCTGCCAGAGATGAGTCGGATCTTCCGGCTTCATCGACTCGGATCCAGAAGTGGAGTTCGGGAGAGGTTGAGATCCTGACGCGAACCGCTACCTAACAGTCCGTGGTGGAAGTCCCGCGCAGCACCGAGACCGGGGCTGCGCCCGCCGGACAAGGCGCTCTGAGGGAGCATACCGGGAGTATGTGACCGAGGAGCAACGCAGTCCGCCGGGATGCAGACCCGGTCGAATGCCGCGACGACTTTTGCCACGGGCTGTTAACGCAAGGCACTGCGAGCCAGGTCAGCGATCTTGCCGAAGGCCTGTGGATCTCTGACGGCCAGATCGGCCAGCATCTTGCGGCTCAGCTCCAAGCCCGCTTTCTTCAGGCCGTACATGAACTGGCTGTAGGAAAGGCTGTGTTCCCGCGCGGCCGCGTTGACCCGGATGATCCAGAGCCTCCGGAAGTTCCGCTTCTTCTGCCGCCGGTCCCGATAGGAGTAGGCCAGCGAACGATTTACCTGTTCCTTCGCCGCCCGGTGAAGCCGGCCCTTGGCGCCCCAGTAACCCTTGGCCAAGCGGAGGATCTTCTTGCGTCTCCGCTTTCGCTTAACCCCTCTCTTTACCCTCGACATGATGGAACCTCCAGCGCCCGAAGAAACCGCGGGTGCTAAATATGAAGCATCTTTCGCACGCGCTTCTTGTCTGACGAGGACAGGCCGGCCCAGTCCTTCAAGTTCCGCTTCCGCTTGCGATTCTTCTTGGTCAAAATATGGCTGTGATGGCTGTGCCGCCGCCTGATCTTGCCGGACCCGGTGACCTTGAATCGCTTGGCCGCCGCGCGTTTGGTTTTCAATCGCATCGCCGTCTTCCTCACTCTGTACTCGGATTGCTCACGCTCAGCCTAACGAAAATCGAGCCCGGCCGCTTGAGGAACCGGAGCTGAAGCGGAAATCCGAGTGGATTCAGGGCTGTTTTCTGGGCACCAGGATCATGGTCATGGTGTGGCCTTCCAACCGGGGCCTCCGCTCGACGTCGGCGACCTCGTTCAATTCGCCCCGCAGTTGGTTCAAAATCTCCTCGCCCAATTCGGAGTGAGTGATCTCTCGACCCCTGAAGATGACGGTGGCCTTGACCCTGTTTTCGTCCTTCAAGAAACGCAGAATGTGTTTCTTCTTGAACTCATAGTCATGCCGGTCGATCTTGGGCCTGAACTTGACTTCCTTGACCTGAATGACTTTTTGGTGCTTTCGAGCCTCCTGAGCCTTCTTTCGTTGCTGGTACAGGTACTTCCCGTAGTCCATGATTCGACAAACGGGAGGCCTGGCGGTGGGAGCGACCTCGACCAGGTCGAGAGCTCTCTCCTGAGCCAACCGCCGTGCCTCGGGCGGAGGCATGATTCCCAACTGGCTCCCATTCTCGTCGATGACCCGAATTTCCCTGGCTCTTATCCGATGATTGACTCGTGCTCTCTGAATAGAATCGACTCCTCTTTTTCGAATCAACGGGGACAAACGACCACAATGCCCCAAAGAATGGTCAGATGTCCAGCGCTCTCTGAGCCACCTTCCGACCAAGCGTCCGGGAAAAACCGTCCACCGGGCATGCCCCCTGATTGCCCCGCCGGCGATCCCGTACCGATACGGTACGACCCTGCACCTCTCGATCGCCCACCACGAGCATGTAAGGCACCTTGCTCATCTGGGCGCTTCTGATCTTGTATCCCAACTTTTCGTTTCTCAAGTCCGCCTCGACCCGCAATCCTGTCCCCGAGAGCAGGTCGCGGACCTCGACCGCGTATTCATGGTGCCGTTCGCTCACCGGGAGCACCGACGCCTGTACCGGCGACAGCCACGGCGGAAACGCGCCTCCGTAGTGTTCGATCAGAATCCCCATGAACCGCTCCATGGAACCGAGCAAGGCTCGATGCAACATGATGACGTGCTGTTCGCGGGAATCGGAATCGGCATAGGTAATGTTGAAACGGGCCGGCAGGTTGAAGTCGAACTGCAACGTGGTGACCTGCCAGGTTCGCCCCAGAGCATCGATCAAACTGATGTCGATCTTGGGACCATAGAAAGCAGCCTCGCCCGGCTGGCGGCGGTACGGCCAACCCTTTTCCTCCAACGCCTGGACCAGAACCGACTCGGCCCTCTCCCAATCGTCACGCCCTCCGGCATAGTGCTCGGTGTGTTCCGAGTCCCAGACGGCCAACATGATCTCATGGCCCTGAAAACCGAACGTGCTGAGAAGATGCTCGGCGAGGTCCAAGGTGGCAACCACTTCCGAAAAAACCTGATCCGGCCGGCAGAAGATATGGGCGTCGTCCTGGGTGAACCCCCGAACCCGCAGCATCCCGTGAAGCGTTCCCGACTTCTCGTACCGATAGACGGTACCGAACTCGGCGAGACGGATGGGCAGTTCGCGGTAACTGCGTTTTCTCGACTTGTAAATGAGGATGTGCCCGGGACAGTTCATGGGCTTGAGCACGTACTCTTCGTCGTCCACGGGCAACGTGTACATGTTCTCCCGGAAAAACTCGTAGTGGCCGGAAGTCTTCCAAAGGTCGCACTTGGCAATATGGGGCGTGTATACGAACTGGTAACCGCGCGCTTCATGCTCTTCGCGAAGGAACTCCTCGATCTTCTCCCGGACCTTGGCTCCCTTGGGATGCCAGAATATGAGACCTGGAGCCACGCCCTCCGGAACCGAGTAGAGATCCAACTCCCGGCCCAATTTCCGATGGTCGCGGTTCCTGGCTTCCTCCAGCCGCTGCAGATGGTCATCCAGTTCCCGGGACGAGAAAAAAGCCGTCCCGTAAATCCGTTGCAGTTGTTCCCGGTGTTCGTCACCCCGCCAATAGGAACCGGCAATGGAAAGCAGCCGGAACGAGCCGAGCTGAGCCGTGGAAAGCAGGTGCGGCCCGGTGCAGAAATCCACCAGGTCTCCCAGGCGATAGGAAGAGAGGACCTCGCTTTTTCGCTCTTCGATCAACTCGGTCTTCAACTCCTCGCCGCGACCGCGAAAGAATTCCAGCGCTTCGGAAAGCTCCAGAATGGACGGCTCAAAAACCAGATTCCGCGCCTTGAGCTCTTCCATTTTGGTTTGGATTCGGGGCAGATCCTCCTCCGTCAGCCGGTGCGACATCTGGAAGTCGTAGTAGAAGCCTTCGCCAGTGGGAGGACCGATGCCCAGACTGACTCCCGGGTAGAGGTGGCTGACCGCCAGGGCCATCAGGTGAGAGGTCGAATGGCGCAGGGTTTCCAGGGCTTCGTCGGGATCGAATACGTCATGAACGGTTCCATCCCTATGGATGGTCTTCATGATTCTCTGTCCGGCCATTTCGATCGCACTCCGGGTTACGAACCGGAACCACCAGGTAAAAAAATGGTAGGTGCGAGCGGATTTGAACCGCTGACCCCTTCCGCGTCAAGGAAGTGCTCTCCCCCTGAGCTACGCACCTACACCGGGATCATAGCACACGAATTCGGAGTCACACCGGGGCCAGTGCCCGACGGCGCGTCGACCCTTACCCTGGACTCATATGTGGACTCGACCCCTACTGAATCGAGTCCCTCAATGACCTCCCCGGCGTGAATTTTGGAATCTTTCTGGCAGGAATCTGAATCGCTTCTCCGGTCCGAGGGTTGCGCCCCGAACGGGCAGGACGGGTGGGAGCCGAAAAGGTGCCGAACCCCACGAGAGAAACCTTGTCACCGCTCTTCATGGCCGCCTGAATGGTGGACACCACGGCCTCCACCGCTGCTCGGGCATCGCTCTTGCTGAGATTCGCCTTTCCGGCGATAGAACCGATCAACTCAGCCTTGTTCATTCCCGCTTCTCCTTATCGTACCGAGTGTTCATCTTGTGCATTCAGGCCCGAATCTTATGCGGCTTTCTTGGCCAGCCAGCCTCGCAGTTCGTCGAGTCCCTGCTGAAATTGTCTTTTGCGGACAGCTTCTTCCAATCCCTTGTAAAAATCCACACCCAATTCCGCATCGGGGTCGTCCGAGACATTTTCCAGGAAAAAATTGGTGACGAAATCCTCGTCCGGAGCTCGAACATCGGGGGAGATTCCAGAGTCCTTGAGCTTCTTCTTTTGGATCGCACTGCCGCTGGGCCGATAGTAGAGCTTGGTAGCGAGATACAGCACCGATCCGCCTCCGAGATGGAAAAGCTCCTGTCCCGATCCTCTGCCGTCCGTCTTCAAACCCACCACCGTAGCCACCTTATGGTCCTTCAGTGCTGCCGTAAGTATCTCGGCCGCCCCGCTGGTTCCCCCGTCGGCCAAGACCACCGCCGGCACTCCGGCCAGCAAGGGCTCGGCGGTCGTAGTGTGCACCACGGAACCATCCTGGCGATCCTTGACGGTGAGCACCATGCTCCCTTTGGGAAGCAAGAGCCCCGCGACCTCGACAGCCTCCGACACCTCCCCCTCGGCCACGCCTCGAACATCCAACAGGATTCCCTTCACATCAGCGGACCGCAGCATCCGAAACCCCTTTCGCACCTGTTTGGCGCTGCCGGTCTTAAGACTCGGGATCCGGAGCCATCCCAGCCCCGTCTCCACGATCTCCGCTTTGAACTTCTCGGGGACGGGAGCCTCCCGCACCAACCGGACCTCGGTGGGCGGTCGGCGCGCCCGGATCAGCCTGAGCTTCACCTCGGTGCCCGGTGCTCCCTGGAGCATGTATTGTGCCTCCCAACGGCTCATCTGCGTCGTTTTCCGGGCATCGATCGACTCGATCCAATCGCCGGTTCGAACTCCTTTGCGCTCGGCAGGGCTGCCTTGCACCACCGAAACCACGTAGGCATAGCCGGAACGTTTGGAAATGTAGATCCCGGGTGAGGCTTCGGACCGGGCCTGATACGCCTGGTAACTTTCCTGGGGAACGAAGCTCGAATACGGGTCCACCGCCTCCACGATCCCGTGGAGGGCCCCCAACAGGGCATCCTTCATCTCCGGTTTTTCGACATAGTCGTCCTGGACCCGCCTGACGACCGCCGTGAAGAGGGAGAGTTCCTGGTAGGACGCGTCTCTGGCCACAACCCGGTCCATGGACCCGCCCACGAGCCCGTAGACGACCACCAGCGCCGAAAGCAGAAGAATCGCCAGCTTGCCCTTGGCGAAGACCACCGTCACCCCATCATTCCCTCGACCGCTACGGCCGATCGGCGTGATCCACTGCATCACCTGTCCTCGTCCATGAACGCCCCAAATTAAAGGGAATGAAAAGATATTCGGCCGACTATTGCAACCGGGAAAATTATACACGAGGGTGGAAGGGAAGACGAGGAAAGTGGAGTCCGGGAACAGGCATCGGGCGACGGTTGGAGGTCTCGATCCCGCCCGAAGCGCACGGAATCCGTGTTGGATACGGGACCGGGAGAGGGGACCGTCCACCCGTCGGACGAAGCCGTGGAGTGCCGCCACCCTCGCTTCCTCGCATATCCTTCGAGTTGTCTGGGAACCTCGGGTCCCTTACAGTGAATCCGCATCTCATGTGAAACCTCGCGTTTTCCTGCAACGAGGTCATTGGTCGTGTTCAGGAAACCGACATTCGGAAAGATCTGGCTGCTGACCGCGGCGCCGCTGACCTGGTTGGCCCTGGCTGCCGGTGGTGACCACCATCGTCCCAAGACTGAAGGCGGTCATGACTCGGAGTTCACCTTTCTCCGGCTGGTCTACTCGGGTCCTGGCTGGGCGCGTCACGGGTGGAGCCGGAGCTGGCAAACCGACTATCCGAAAGCCGATCTCCAGTTCCTGTACGGCCTGGAGAAACTGAGCGACTTCACCTTCGTCTCTTCCGGCAACAAGGCCCTCTCCATTCTGGATGCCGAGGTGTTCGACTACCCGTTCCTCTACGCGGTGGAAGTCGGAAGGATGCATCTCTCCGACCAGGAGGCGTCGAAGCTGAGGGAGTATCTTCTGCGGGGCGGATTTCTGGTGGTGGACGACTTCCATGGCCCCTGGGAGTGGAACAATTTCTACCAGCAGATCAAGAAGGTATTCCCCGAATATGAGCCGATCGACCTCCCCCTGTCTCATCCGGTCTTCCACTGCTATTACGATATCGACGAGTTGATCCAGATCCCGGGAATCCAGTACCTGTTCTACGGAAAAACCTGGGAGAAGGGCGGATACGATGCGCGTTACATGGGGGTCATGGACGAGCGGGGACGCCTCATGGTGATGATCAACTACAACGTGGATCTCGGAGATGCCTGGGAGTGGGCCGAAGTGGAGGAGTACCCCCGGAAATACGCCAACCTGGCCTTCCAGTTGGGGATCAACTACATCGTTTACGCCATGACCCACTGAAGCCGGTAGGGGCGCCCCTTGTGGGCGTCCTCTTCGATCCAAACCGGCGCAAGACGGGGCCAAACGAGGTGAGGAGTGAGAGGGGCGCTGCCCGGGGTCACCCCGCCGGTCTCCCGGCCCCACTCGAGGTTTGAATCTGGCGAGGAGACGATCAGGGGGCGAAATTGTAGGTGAGGCCGACGTGGAACTGCCAGTGGTGCAGTCGGCCGCTTGCCGGAAGTGCCAAACCGGCACCCTCCTCCGGGGAGGGCGTCCGGGGAAGACCGTAGCCGGGAACTCCCGAGATCCGATCCCGAACCTCGAACCGGAGGCCCCACGGTCGATCCAGATGGAGTTTGACGCCAGCGCCCATCTCGCCGGCCAACTTCCAGCGGTTCTTGAGGATCAAGCCCCGGGAGGCCACATCGGTATCGCCGGACGGCTGAAACAGCGACGCTCCGAGTCCCGCCAATGCATACGGAACGAGTCTGCCCCCCTTCCAGCCCTGAGGATAGACCAGAAGGCTGTAGATGAGCCCATGAACATTATGGGCCTGCTCCGGCGTCGACGGTTCCGCCGTCAAGCTACCGGCGGCGATCGGAAGGCTGCCGATGCCGTAGCGCATCTCGGCGCCGAACCTCTCCCCCAGGTTTTCGATCACTCCGAATCCGAGTGAGTAGCCCGCATTGTAGTCGAGCGAGACCAAGGAAGATCCACTCCCCGTTTCCGCGGGGCCGAAGGTCCTGTCGGACAGGAACCCCGCCCCGGCCAGGACCGAGAACTCCCACTTCCTGGGATGGGAAGCGGGTGAAGCCTGGGCCAGGATCGGCTGGCCGATCCAGCCGGCGAAGATCACCGTGAGGCACCACTTGTTGAGGAAAGAAGAAAGAGGAAAGAGAAAAGAGAGAGGAGGAATTGGTGGTAATGGTCGTGCAGCGAGGAAGAGAACGGAAAACGATTTTGTCGAATCCGCTTGATTCAGTCTGACTGGAGGTTCCGTTTTTCCCACGAATTTGCCCGACCCCGGACGGGACGCAATGCCGGCCGAATGCCGCGGCGGCTCTCGCCACGGATCTTGGAAAGCTGTCATTCTACAACAGGAAGATGCCGGGGCCGTCTCGAAAGACGAGGCGGGATTGTTGGGTAACCCGATTATTGGGAAGAATCGGCTCTGCGACGTTTTCCTTCGCGGAATCTTCGATCCTTCCGCCGGGTCATCTCGTCGTATTTCTCCACCTGCTCCGGCCTGAGGAGAGCGCGAATCTGATTCCGGGCCTGTTTACGAATCTCTCTGTGCATCCGGGCGGCTTCCTCGGCCGCTTCGCGGAACGTTTTCCGAGTCGTCTCCACGATCTGGCGAACCTGGATTTCCTGGTCCGGGTCCAGATCCAGAGCCTGATCCAGCCGTTGGAGGAACCGCGACCCATTGCGGCGGGGCTGTCCCGGCTCCCGCGCCGGCGGCCGCCGATCCGGCCCGCCTCCGGCATGGAAGTAGGCCGGCCGGATCAAGACAAAACTCAGAGCGCCCCCGACGAAGCTGCCCGCGAGGAATACGAAGATGATCCAGAAGACGGCCTTAGTTCGATTCGTCAATGATCCAACCCCCTTCCGACGACAGCCTCAAGGAATCGACGGTGTGTTCCAGAGAGGCCTCCTCGGGCAGGCTTTCCAAAGGAGTCAAGTTCAGGTCAACCGGCTGGGAAAGCTGATAGAGCAGCATGGAAACGGCTCCCATCAGTGCGATCAAGCCGGGAGCCAACTGCCGGGCGGCACGTTCCAGGAACAGGGCGAACGGCACCACCCGCCTTTCCTCGGCCAGCCGGGCCACGGTCCGGGCAAAATGGGCTGGAGGCTCCACCCGGGGCAGGTGTTCCAAGTGAAACCGAAAGAGGCGGAAGGCGCGCAACTCCCGGCGGCACCGGCCGCACGACTTCAGATGTTCTTCATCCGGAGCCTCGGTCGGCTCCAGGTCTTCGAACCGAATGTGTTTCCGATTCATGTTCTCAACGTTTCTCCGCTGGAAAGAACCTGAGACAGAGCCGCGAGCAGCCGCTTGCGCGTGCGGCTGACCCGGATCCGGGCCGCCACCTCGCTGCTTCCCAGGGCCTTGGACACCTCATCATATCCGAATCCCTCCACCTCCCTGAGCAGGAACGCGGTTCGATCCTTGTGAGACAAACGGCGCACCAGCTGTTCCAAGAGCTTGAGACAGGCTCTGGATTCCGTCTCCGTCATGGCGGCGGTACCGGCGGAAACGTCGTGAAGGGACCGGATTCTCCGCTCCTCGTTTTCGGTGAAGTTGGAGAATGCCTCCACCCTGGAACTCCGTCGCTTTCTCAATACGTCGCGGCATTGGTTGACCGTGATCTTGGCGATCCAGGCCTTCAGCGGGCGGCTCCGATCGAATCGGCCGAGGGAGTTGAAGACCTTGAGGAAGACTTCCTGAGCCACGTCTTCCACTTCGTGCCGCCGGCCCAGGTGATGGTAAATGATGTTGAAGACCAGCCGCTGGTAGCGCTGGACGATCTGCTCGAAAGCATACGGCGCACCCTCGAGGCTCGCGACGACCAACTCGGCATCGGTCTTCTCCATCCTCCCACCTACAGTACGTACCGGTTGGGCCTCTGTTTCACTTCAGGCTCCGGCCGTTGCCGGCTAGGTTTCCGGGCGACCAGGGTAATGATGCCGGAGCGACGTGCCACTCGTTCCAGCAGTGCGCACAGGGGCAGGATGGGCTTGAGCGAATAGTAGGGAGCCCGGGAACCGAAGAGGCTTTCCGACCAGTTGACCAGGCTGTGCTTGAGGCAGTGAAAGCCGATGATCCTGGAAAAACCGAGTTGATCCCGAACCTCGAAATCCTCCTGTTCCAGAAGCAGAGCCAGGGAGCGCGGAGAATAGTGAAACAGGTGGCGGGGCACGTCATCGAATGCATACCAGTGCCGGCGAAAGATCCGGGCCTGCAAGCTGTCCAGGTTGGGCAGGGAGATGATGAGCCAGCCCTCCGGCCGCAGCAGATCCCGGACCCGGCGCATCACCCGCCTCGGGTCCGGAAGGTGCTCCAGCACATGCCAGAACGTGATCGCATCGAAGGTACCCGTTTGCAGTCGACTCGAGAAAAGGTCCCCGATCACGAAATCGATGTCCGGAATCCGCTCCCGGACCAACTCAACGACTCGCCGGGAAGGCTCGAGCCCGGTCCGCCGCCAGCGGCCGCCGTCCAGACCCCAAAGAAACTTGCCGTCCCCGCAACCCACGTCCAGGAGGGATCCTTCCCGCAAGTAGCGTTCCAGCAACCGGACCTTCTCGGCCTCCTGACGCCAGGAGCGGGCTGACACCAGTTGCCCGGATTGAAACCGATTCAGGGTCTTGACCACATCCCCCCAGTATCCGGGAGGGTAATACGCCATGAGATTCTTCTCGCCGGGTGAGGGTTCGGTTCGGCCGAGACCGCAGGAGCGGCAACGGACGATCTCCCAACTCTGGTCCACGATTTTTCGGAGCCGGTCCGGAACGGCGCAGAAATGCTCCCAGTCGGGGGCTCGGCAGATGGGACAGGGGTCCATGGCGATTTACCGGTCCTTCGCAATAGCCGTCACATCACTCGACCCGCGCCGTATTTCGACCGGCGGCCAAGATGGTCGGCGAGAAGAATCGCCCCAACACGAGCACAGACGCCGCCATGTCTTGATGATTTCCGATTTTGATGCGTCCAGGTGATTTCACTGCGGACTGCGGAAGCCGCTTTCAGTGTATCATTCGGACTGATGTACCGGGGTCGCTACGCGCGTCTGTTTCTGCTGATCTTCTCCCTGCCCGTCTTCTACTACGTAGTGCAGATTTTCCGGCCGTTTCTGCTGCCGGTCGCGCTGGCCGCCGTGCTGGTGAGCCTTTGCTATCCCGCCTTCGACTGGATCCGCGGAAGGCTGAAGGGCCACAGTGGATTGGCGGCGCTGGTCACCTGCCTGGGGATGACGGCTCTTATCCTCCTGCCCTTCGCCCTGATTCTTACCCAGGTGACGACCCAGGCAAAGGAGATCTACGACAAGTTCCAGTCTGCTCTGGACCAGCAGGAGTGGGACGGCCCCTTCTGGCAACTGGGCGACGACCTGATTCCGGATCGAATGCGGCAATTCGTGGAACGGTACGTCGACTTGGACCAGGTCGGTTTGGACCATTTCAACCTGGGGGAAGGGTTGGCCACGCTGCTGGAAAAAATCAGCCTGTTCCTGTTGGAACACAGTTCCGAACTGGTGACCGGACTTCTCAGTTTCGTCACCAGTTTCGTGATCATGCTGATCACCATGTTCTTCCTCTTTCGGGACAGTGCGCGCCTGACTCGAGATTACAGGCACCTCTCACCCCTTTCGAACGAGTACCAGCGTCAGATCATGACCACGTTTCGCCAAGTCGCCTCGGCCACGGTCGTGGGGAGCCTGGTCACGGCGGTGGTTCAAGGAATTGCCGGAGGCCTGGTCTTCTGGATCGTGGGCATCGACCAGGCAATATTCTGGGGCACGCTCACGGCCTTCTTCTCCCTGGTTCCCATCGTGGGTACCGCGCTGGTCTGGATTCCCTGGGCGATTTATCTCCTGAGCACCGTCTCGGGTGCGAGCGGCTTCGTGTTCATCGGGCTCTTCCTTCTGGTCGGGCTCCTCGACAACGTGGTCCGGCCCTTCTTCATCGAGGGCCGAGTCAAGATGCACAGTCTCCTGGTCTTCTTCTCCCTGATGGGAGGGGTTTCCTACCTGGGTTTGCCGGGCCTCATCTTCGGCCCCATCCTGGTGGCTCTGGGACTGTCGTTCCTGGAACTCTTCCAGCTCGAGTTCGGACAGAGCGCGACCGATCGGCCGCCCGAATGAACACTTACGGCCGCTGGATCGAGCGCCGGGAACGGATCCTGACACTGCGCGATACGAGCCGCCGGATCCTGCCCTTCAACTGGGGCGTCGAGTGTCTCGGCGACGCGGGTGACGGCGATCCCCTCTCCCAGGTGAAGAAGTACGCACGGTCGGCCCTGGCGGACCGTCGATTCTACGCGAGCACGCCCCCGCGGAACCTCCGGCGGTGCGGCGACCGTCTCACTTTCGAGACCCCGGTCGAGAGCGCCTACCCCGTCAACAACACGGTCCATGCCCGGATCTTCCCGGGTCCGGATCGGCGCCGGGCCGTCATCGTGGTTCCCCAGTGGAATGCGGCCGCCACCAGCCACGTGGGGCTCTGCCGGCTGTTGACACACCTGGGCATCACGGCGGTGCGCCTGTCTCTCCCCTACCACGAACGGCGGATGCCTCCGGGGGAAGTGCGGGCCGAACACATGGTGAGCCCCAACATCGGCAGGACCCTTCAGGCCACGCGCCAAGCCGTGCTGGAAGTGCTCCAAGTCGCTCGCTGGCTCCGGGACGAGGGCTACGAGCACGTGGGCGTCTTGGGAACCAGCATCGGCTCCTGCGTCACGTTCCTGGCCTTCGTCCACGACCCACTCATCCAGACCGGCGTGTTCAACCACGTCTCCTCCTCCTTCGCCCAGGTGGTCTGGACCGGCCTGGCAACGCGATACGTCCGCTGGGGGCTGGAAGGCTACATCGCTCGGGACGACCTGGAGCAGTGCTGGGCGCCGATCAGTCCCTGGTACTTCATTCCCCGGCTCCGGAACTCCCAGCGGCCCCATCTCCTGATCACCGCCCGCTACGATCTGACCTTCATCCCGGAACTCTCGCAACAGGTCTTTCTGCAATACCGGGAGCATCGAATCCCGTACGATCGGGTCGTGCTGCCTTGCGGCCATTACACGACGGCCCGATTCCCCTTCATCTGCATGGACGCCTGGCACATCTGCCGTTACCTGAACCGCCATCTGGGGCGCCGCCAATGACCACGAACCTGCTGCTCACGGGACATCCGGGAATCGGGAAGACCACCCTGGTCCAACGGACTGTCGAGCGTCTCGGCCATTTGGCCCTGAGTGGCTTCTACACGGAGGAGATCCGCACCCGGGGCCGCCGCATGGGTTTCCGGGCGGTGGCCCTGAACGGGACTTCAGGAGTGTTTGCGCACCGGGACTACCAGACCACCTCCCGATATCGGCTGGGACCCTACGGCGTCCACCCCTGGATGCTGGAGAACCTGGTCCTGCCTCATCTGGACTGGAAGCGGAAGCGGACGGACCTCATGGTGGTCGACGAGATCGCCAAGATGGAGTTCCTCTCCCGGCCCTTGCGAGAGACGATACTCGAGCTCCTGGATTCACCCTGTCCGGTTCTGGGGACCATCTCGCTGCGCGGCGCCGGCGTCCTGAAACGCATTCGGGACCGGGAGGACGCACTCCTCATCAAGGTGACGCAAAAGAACCGATCGGTTCTGCACGGCGAGATCCTCCGGCTTCTGGATCGGATCTTGGCGCAGGCATCGCGAACACCTGGGATCTGACGGTGGAAGTCGGGTTCCGGCATTCGTCCCGCTCTCTGCTCCATCTGCCGGAAGACAAATCCGTTCGAAATCCGCGGCGGGACTCGACACCGGGAGACACCCACCGCTTACAATAGGCCTCGGAAGGAAATGACCAGCTTTTACGTTCTTCTGGCGGGGCAACTTCTGGCGGGCTCTGTGGCTCTCGGCTACAAGCCGGTGGAGATCCGCGCGAAAGCAGCCAGGCAGTACGCTTCCCATCAGGAATTCCAGAATCTGGTCATCGCCGCCTACCCCTGCGACACCCGGTACAAGGCCCGACAGTTGTTCGACACCGACAAGTTCGGCAAGAAGAGGATTCTCCCGGTGCTCATCGTGGTGGAAAACAACAACGATTTCGTGGTGAGCCTCGACGGCCGGGCCATCTTCCTGATCGATTCCGCCGGGACCCAGCATCGTCCGATGCACTACCTGGACGTGCTGGCGGACCTGAACAACAAACGGCGGCCCCCGATCTCAACCATCGAACCTCCGGGCCCGGGGCGCCGCGGCTCCCGGAGCGTAAAAGTCGCGAGCGAAGAGATGCTCGCCGACTTCGACCAGAAAGCGTTCGGCGAGAAGCTCATCGCACCGTACACCAAGGACTTCGGCGTGGTCTTCTATGAAATTCCCTGGGACGGATGGGACCTGTCCAAGAGCCGCTTCTATCTCCCGGAGATCTACAATTTTTCGGCCAAGGAACCCCTGGTCTTCTTCGAGTTCGAGATCCGGTATCCAAGCTCCAAACGGTAGAATCCTCCCATGAAGACGGCTGCGGACCCCACCGGGGAAAGCTTGAATATTCCACGCGTCCAGCTCCGGCAGGAAACCTTGCCCAACGGCCTCCAGGTCATTCTGCGGCCCAGCCGCCGCGTTCCCCTGGTGCACATCAGCCTCCATTACCGGGTCGGCTCCTGCTACGAAGTGCCGGGGCTTTCCGGTCTGGCCCACCTCTTCGAGCACATGATGTTCCAGGGGTCCCGGAACGTGGCCAAGAACGAACACGGCCGATACGTGGACGAGGCGGGGGGACGCTGGAACGCCACCACCAGCAAGGACCGCACCGCCTACCACGAAACGCTGCCGTCCAACTGCCTGGACCTGGGACTGTGGCTGGAGGCGGACCGCATGAACTCCCTGGAGGTGACCGCGGAGAATTTCGAGAACCAGCGGCAGACGGTCATCGAGGAGAAGAAGCAGAGCTACGACAACCGGCCCTACGGGCGCGCTTTCCTGAGACTGGACGACCTGGCCTACGAGAGCTGGGAATACGCCCATCCCATCATCGGCGCGGTCGAAGATCTGAGACGAGCGACCCTGGCCGACGCCAGGGAGTTTCACCGGACGCACTACGGACCGGGAAACGCCGTGCTGGTCCTTTCGGGAGACCTGCAGGAGGCCGGCGCCCTGGAGTCGATCCACCGGTACTTCGGGCCGATTCCGGATCGGACTCGTTCCCGCCGGCCGGCGTTGCGGGAACCTTCTCAACAGGAGGAGAAACGAGAGGCGATCCGGGATCCCCTGGCCGTGCTCCCCCTGGTCATCATGGGCTACCACATGCCGCCCGTGGGGAGTCCGGAGTACTACGCCCTCAGCGTCCTCGCCCTGCTGCTGACGGACGGCTCCTCCTCGCGCCTCTACCGCCAACTGGTCTACGAGCGGAACTGGGTCGCCGGACTGTCGGCCGGGCCCAACCAGTACCGTGGCCCGAGTATGTTCGACATCTTCCTGCAGATTCAGGACGGAGTCCCGGTCGACCCGGTCCTGGACCTGGTGGAAAGCGAGCTGGGTCGGCTGGGCCGGGAGGTGGTGACTCCTCAGGAGTTGGACAAGGCCCGCAATCAGCTCGTGTTTCGCTTCGTCCGCCGGTTGGAGAAGGTTTCGGACGTGGGCGAGATCCTGGCCCACCACGCCGTGTTTTACGGAGACGCTGGGGAAATCAACCGGGAATGGTCCCGGTACACCGAGACGACTCCCCAGGATATCCTCCGGGTGGCCGCCGAGACCTTCCGCCCTGAGAATCGGACCCTGCTGCTGGTGGAGCCGGGACAGGGTTGAATTGGAGGTTGCACCATTGCCCGCAGGCGAGACGCGGACGACGACGATCATGCGGATGGACCAGCCACCACCGATAGCGCCGTTGCCGAAACCGGGCTATCCGGAGATTCCGGATACCGTCCTGGGGAACGGGCTTCGGGTTCTGACGGTCGAGGACTTCGCCCTTCCCAAGGTCTCCCTCTGCCTGGCCTGGCCCACGGGCCGCACCTCCGATTCCACCGGAAACCTGGCCCTGACGAGTCTGGCCATCGAGCTTTTGGAAGAGGGAACCGAGACCCGTTCCGCCCGTCAGGTTGCGAATCTACTGGACCAACTGGCGATCCACTACGGCACTCAGGTCCGGATGGAGCAGAGCCGGATCACCCTGACGGTTTTGGCCCGTTACCTGGAGCCGGCCCTGGAGTTGCTGGCGGACCTGGTGTTGCACCCGGCATTCCCGGAAGAGGAATTGGAGAAGGCCCGGAGCCGCTGGAGAAGCCACCTTCTGTCCCAGCGGTCCCAACCGGCGTTCCTGGCGCGGGAGCGGAGCCATGCGGCTCTCTACCGCAGCCACCCCTATGCTCGGGTCTCGTTCCCAGTGTCCCACGTGGAGGCGGCGGACCGTGACGCGTTGTGCCGTATTCACCGGCGGCTATTGGCGCCTCAAGGAGCCCTGCTTGCCTTCTCGGGAGCCGTGAAACCGGATCGGGCGACACGTTTGGCCGAGCGTTACCTGGGATGCTGGAGGGGAGAGGTGTCCCAGCCGGACCCCGCCCCGCTGCCGCCGGCCCCGGAATCACGGCGGGTGTTGCTGGTACACCGGCCCCATTCCGTCCAGGCCCGGATCGTGGTGGCCGGTCGCGGACTGCCCCGGGGCCACCGGGACTCGACGCCCCTGTTCCTGGCCAACCAGATCCTGGGGGGCAGCGCCAGCTCCCGTCTCTTTCTGAACCTGAGAGAGGAAAAGGGCTATACCTACGGGGCCTACAGCACCGTGAAGTGGTACCGGCACGACGGGGTCATCCTCATCGGTGGCGACGTGCGGAGCGACGTAGCGGCCGAGTCGGTGGCGGAGAGCCTGAAGGAGATTGACCGCCTGAGACGGGAGCCCCCGGGGTCTCGGGAGCTGAATCGTTGCCGGGCGGAACTGGCCGGCCGATTCATCCGCTTCCTGGAGACCTCCGATTCGGTGGCTCACCTGGAAGCCAGCCGGTGCTTGGACGGCCTCCCGGAAAACTACTATCGGAACTACGTCCAGCGACTGCAGCGGGTCACTCCGGACGTGATCCAAGAGACGGCTCGAACCTACCTGGATCCGGAACGGACCGTCATCACGGTGGTGGCCGACCGTTCGCAGGTGGAGAAGGACCTGGCCCAGTTGGGTCCCGTTTCAATCTACGACACGGACGGGAACCGGCTGGAGTAGCCAAATCAGAACACTGGGAATTCACCAACGAATCGCCCTCGGGCCGGTTTCTTGACGGGAAGCCCGGCGTGGGCGACGATGTTTTCGAGGAGCCGATGCCCAAGGAAGACTACTACTTTAAGGGAATGGACCTTTTCGCCGATGACCGCATGGACGAAGCCGTCGCCGCCTTCGACCGGGCGCTGGAAGAGGACGCCAACTACGGCGACGCCCTGCACGCCGCAGCCATGTGCTGCTACCACAACAAGGATCCGGACCGGGCGCTCAAGTACGGCCTCCGCTACCGGGACGTGGAGCCGGACAACCCGCTGGCCTACACCAGTTTGTCCATGTTCTACCACGCGAAGGGCTGGATCCAGGAAGCGGAGGACATGGGCGCCAAGGCCCAGGCGGCCGCCCTCAAGCAAGCCCAGTCCTGAACTTCCGAAATATAGATCGGGCAACCCTTTCCGGAGCCGTCTCAACGAGTTTCGGGCGCTTCGTAGAGTACGATTGGCGGCGCGTTCATGGCGGCGTCGACAGCCACACCGATCCCGGATCCCACCGCCGCTCCGATGGGCGTAAGGGACAACACCCACAAAGGTTTCGCACGTCGTTCTGCAATCACAAACGCGGCAACAAGTGCGCAGACGAACCCAGCTCCGACCGCAGCTCCAGTCTTGGCACCATTGGCCAAGCCGTCCCTCGGGCGCGTGGTAATGGTTTGAATGTCCGCTTTCGGTATGACCGCCCGGGCAGAGTAGGTCGCCAGTGTGAGGTTCAAATCGGTCAGCCCGCTGAAGTTCCCTCTGATTCGATCGCCGTTTTTCAATTCAACGGTGATTGGCCACGCGACAGCCAGACTGGCAACCTTCTCCCAACGTCCTGGGATCACCTCCGCACTAGCCGATAGTGACAGCAGTGCCGCCAACGTAGCGGAGATCGTATGGATCCGGAAAGAGTTCATCACTGAGTGCATCACCGAAACACCTCCTTTGCGCCAGGCAGAAACCACGCGAGTCGCGTTGCCCGTGGTCAGGGAGCTTCGTAAAGCACGATCTCCAAGGGTCTGGTGGCGGCATCTCCTGCTGCTCCGAGCCCGGCCCCGACTCCTGCCCCGACGCCACCGAGCAACAAGAGAGCTCCCAATGCACCCTCTCCACCACCGTGCTTGAGAATCAGGCCCAAGGCGATCCCCGCCCCGATCCCGAACCCGACTCCCGCGCCGATCCCGGCACCGTCCCCCACACCGTCTTCCGGCCGAATCGTAATGGTCTCGATGCCCTCTTTCGGAATCACTGCGCGGGAGAAGTGACTCACAACCATAACGTCGGTGGCGGAAAGGCCCTCGTAATGACCCTTGATTCGATCTCCGTCCTTCAGTTCCACGGTAATGGGAGATGAGACCGCCAGAGCCGAGACCTTTTCCCATCGCCCCGGAATCACCTGCGCTTGCAACGGCAGTGAGATCAGTCCCGTCAGGGCCACAGAGATCGCTTGAATCCGGTACGACTTCATCCTTGAATTCATCATCACAACGCCTCCTTCTTCACAGGGAGATGCGATTTCTCGGCGGGAATTGGCTCACCAACTCAGGTGGTCCGATGCCGCACCATGATTTCGTCCAGGTTGTCAGGGAGCTTCGTAGAGTACGATGGGCACGGGCTTCTCGAGGGCATCGCCCGCAGCGCCAAGCCCCGCCCCGATTCCGAAACCAATTCCGGCCATCATCAATATGCCCAGCGCATTCGCTCTCTCATACGACTTGGCATACCAGGCGGCGGTCCATACACTCATGATCCCGGCTCCAATCCCGCCTCCGATCAGAGTACCGTTGGACAGGTCGTCCACCGGTTGAGTCGTGATCGTCTCTATGTCCTCTTTGGGAATCACAGCCCGGGAGAAGTGGGTTACGAGCATGACGTCCGTGTCGGAAAGGTCTTCGTAGTGACCCTTGATTCGATCCCCGTCCTTCAGTTCCACCGTAATGGGTGACGCCACCTGCAGGGCCGAGACCTTCTCCCAGCGTCCCGGAATCACCTGCGCCTGCAACGGCAGTGAGATCAG
The DNA here is from genome assembly GCA_965217775.1 of Acidobacteriota bacterium. Taxonomy (GTDB): domain Bacteria; phylum Acidobacteriota; class UBA6911; order RPQK01; family JAJDTT01; genus JAJDTT01. Next base: position 6,211,687 of record CBDCJH010000002.1, on the reverse strand, counting down.
GCACACAAGGATCAATGAGACAACTTGTTTTCGGTACGACTTCATCATCGAGATCATCATCGCAACACCTCCTTTTCACCGAGGAATGTGATTTTTCTTCCGAGATCGGCTCATCCGCAGTGGCAATTCCAGGAAATTTGTTCCCGGACAGGGTGAACAGAGGACAACCCGTCGCTCCGGCATCGACGCGGCCAGAGCGGCCGCAAACGAACAGAGCTTCGATTGAATCGATCATGGCTCGCCGCCAGGTCAGGACAGCCGTGGGAGAACGTTAGACGGAAGGCCATTCATCGGGAGATTAGCCGGGCTTCGTAAACTACGGCCGACGGGGTCTTCACAACGGCATCACTGACTAAACCGAGCCCGACCCCGATCAAAGCCCCAATCGCACCGGCAACAGCCGCATTAAAGATCTTTTGTTCTACGCTACCGCCACCTTCAGGATCCTCGAACAGGGCTCCAAGTCCTGCTCCAGCCGCTGCACCGTATAACGCTCCACGGCCGACGCCGTCGCCCACGCCATCTCTCGGATGATGGGTAATCCTCTGGATTCCCTTTCTCGGAATCGCGGCACGAGAGGGGTGGATCAGGAGTTCGAGGCTAAACTCGGACAGCACCATGAAATGCCCCTTGACTCGATCGCCATTCTTCATTTCCACGGTGAGGGACGCACCGGCCTCCAATTGGGAAACCTTCTCCCACCGTCCGGGAATCACACCCGCACGCAACGGTAGGGCCATCAGCCCCACCAGGACCAAAGCGACGAACTGGGTCCGATACGATTCCATCCTCAAGCTCAACATCGCGACACCTCCTTTCACAGGGAAATGCGAATTTGGCTCGGAGTTCGGCTCACGCTCGTTGGCAGTCCTGGTGACTTGTTCCTATAATGTGTTCTTTCCTCCACTGGGAGCCGGCGTAGCTCAACGGTAGAGCGGCGCATTCGTAATGCGTAGGTTGGGGGTTCAATTCCCTTCGCCGGCTCCATTATTTTGCCGGGCGACTACGGCCGCTGGGTCTTGGATCAACTCGGATCGAGATAGGGGAGACGACATGTCAGGTTGGAGCCGTTGCTGTCGATTGCTGCTGGTGTTGGCCGTGACGGCGGGGTGCGGACCGTCCGGCGCCAAGCTGGTTTCGGTTCAGAAGATCTGGGACCAGGCTCCCCACAACGCCTTCACCGACCTGGTGCGGTTCCAGGACCGATGGTACTGCACCTTCCGGGAGGGAGACGGCCACGTCTCCTCTGACGGTTCCATCCGCGTGATCACTTCCGCCGATGGAGAGGACTGGTCTTCCGCCGTCCATATGCAGCCCGAACCGGGAAACGACCTGAGAGATCCCAAGATCGTGGTTACTCCCGACGGACGGCTCATGCTTCTGGGCGCGGAGACGAGATCGTTGGGCGACGATCTCATCGAATTCAATCCGTGGGTTTCCTTTTCCAAGGACGGAAAGGAGTGGACTCCCCGGGAGCCGGTGGGCGAACAAGATTTCTGGCTCTGGAGGGTGACCTGGCATGAGGGAACGGGCTACGGAGTCGGCTACGCGACAAGAAGATCGTCCAGCCATCGCAACAGTCAGGAGGAGTTCGCCCGGCTCTACAAGAGCGCAGACGGGGTCCAGTTCGAAACCCACGTGAACGTCTTCTTCAGCCGCGGCTATCCCAACGAGTCGGCCATCGTCTTCCGTGAGGACGGAACGGCAGTCTGCCTCCTGCGGCGGGACGGAAAGACCGACAACTCGGCCCAGGTGGGCGTCTCGGAGCCGCCCTACACGCTGTGGAATTGGAAGGAGTTGGGTGTGCGCATCGGCGGCCCCAACCTGATCTCCCTCCCGGACGGGAGAATGGTGGCTTCCGGGCGGCTCTACTTTCCCGACGGGGAGAGAAGAACCCTCCTCTGGTCTCTGGACCCTGAGGCCGGGACCGTCTCCGAACTGATCCGCCTACCCTCCGGAGGGGACACCAGCTACCCCGGGATGGTGTGGCACGAGGGACTGCTCTGGCTCAGCTACTACTCCTCGCACGAGGAGAAGACCAGCATCTACCTGGCCAAGGTGGACCTCCCTCAACCTGAGCCGGTGGAAGTTTCGGGGTACTAGTCGCTGAATCCGGGTCGGCAACGAAAAGGGGGACAAGAACGAAGAGGGGGGACAGGAATGTCCCTCCTCCCAGGTCGCCCAGCCTTTTTCTCAGAAGCCGAAGATGGCGTCGACGTTGCTCCGCAGCACCTGCCGTCCCAACCTTACGGCCCTGAGCTCGGACCATCCCCGATCGATGACGAACCGCTCCGCCAGCACCTTGGCCAGCGTCCTCTTGTACATGGCGAACTTGGGCAGCGCGAACTCCAACTTGTACATGTCGCTGTAGTAACCGATCTGCTTGGTGGCGGGCACGGTCTCGAGCCGGGCCGCCAGATCCCCTTCCAGAAAGGCCGGGGCGTTGGAGTACCACCAGTGCCCGTGGGTCACCACGTTGGGAAAGATCCAGGCGTAGCTGGTCAGTTCCTGATTGGTGACGCTGGCCAGCACCGAGATGGGGAAAGTCACCCGGGGAAAAGCATTGAAAAGTTCGCGGTACTGAATCAGGGAGACGCGGCTGTCATACAGGTCCTGGCCCTGGAAGACTCCCGCTTCGTAGACGCCTCGGTTGACTCCGATCATCAAATCGAACGGCAGACCGAACTCGGCACAGAATTCGGCGATGGTCCAGAAGACGTACAGGGACCACACGCGCCGCGAGTCGCCGTCGTCTTTACCCCTCAGGATGCCTTCCAGCGCCCTGGCCGCATCTCCTGCCGAAATCCTCGCCGGGGTGAAGTCGGGAGGCAGCGAGATGGCTACGGCCCGGGCGTTGCGGGAGGTGAAGTGTTCGAACAGGGCGCCCATGGCGCTGCGCAAGTCCGTGGGGTTGTGAAGGGAGACCCCAGCCGCTCCTTCCAGGCGGCGGCGCACCGCCGGATCGGCAAGGCCGAACACCAGATCGTCGGTCCTGAGGCAGGGGACGTAGAGCTGCGTGTCGAACCCCTCCAAGGGGTCGTCGAAGTCGCTGGTCAGAAACACCCGCCGGAGCCGGCTCCTCCGGAGCACGTCCTGTTCCCAGGTCTCCGAGGACATGAGGCTCTCAGACAACTCATAGACCGCCTCCCAGTTGTCCGGCGTGATCCGGTCCCCGTCGAAGCCGAACAGCGCTTGGGCCATCTCCACCAGCCAACTGTACTGCACGGTGTTCTCCACCGGCCCCAGATGGGCGATGAGCCGCGCCGTCTTTTCTCTGGGTCCGATATCGGGGTCCTCGATCTGCTCTCTGGGCATGCCGGCGGAATGGGCCAGCTCCGTGTAGTAGTGATACCCCAGGATGTCGGCCAGCGTCTCGGCAGCGGGCCGGTGAGGGTCGATGTGGGTGTGCGGATCGATGAGCCACATCGAATCCAGTTCCTGAATGATCCGGTTTCGCAGTTCCAGGGACATGACTTGTCGACTCGGTCGGGGCGATTCTCCGATCCGCTCGATTGGCGGCGGTGAAGATCAGCCGGGAGGGACGGTCACCCGTTATTCCAGATAGAGAAACTCGTTGGTGGCAAACAGCGTCTGGCAGAGGTTGGACAATGCCGCCTCGGACGCCTTCTCCGGAGAGGCGTTGGCCAGAACGTAGTTGCGCTGCTGCTTCCAGAGATGATCCTGACCGATCTGAATCTCCTCCGGTTCGGGTTGCCGGGATAAAGTCAGAAGGTACGCCATCCGGACTCTTTCTACGGGACTCTCGCCGGCCAGATCCCGGACCCTCCGGGCCAGATGGCCGGCCTCCTCCACCAGGAACGGATCGTTCATGAGGGTCAGCGACTGGATCGGCGTCACCGAGTTGACCCTGCGAGTGCAGTTGACCGTGATCTTGGGATAGTCGAAGGCCTCCAGAAAGTTGAGCGGGTAGTTTCTGCGAGCCAGGATGTAGAGGCTGCGGCGAAACGGGTTCCGGGTGTTCGGTTCCTCGCCCCCCACGGTCTGCAGGCCCGAAGCGTCGAACTCGAGGAGCGCCGGCGTCCCTCCCAGACTCCGGTTCAATCTTCCGCTGGCCGCCAGGATGGCGTCGCGGATGGTCTCCGCTTCCAGACGCTTCAGGTTCATGCGCCAAAGCAGGAGATTCTCCGGATCCACCGTCTCGCCGGGCGCGCCGTCCGGCCGGCGCAAGGCTTGCCGATAAACGCTGGAGGTCGCGATCATTCGCATCAACCGCTTCAGGGACCAGCCGTTCTCCATGAAGTCCACCGCCAGCCAGTCCAGCAGCTCGGGGTGGGTGGGTGGAGAACCGTTGCGGCCGAAGTTCCCGGGAGTGGCGACGATCCCCCGTCCCAGCAGGTGGTGCCACACCCGGTTGACCATGACCCGGGCCGTCAAGGGATGGTCGCGGCTGGTCAGCCACCTGGCCAGACCCAGGCGGTAGCCGCTCGTTTCTCCCTGGGTCTCCTCGGGTTTCCGGATCGAGTCCCGGCCGGGCGGGCTCAGGACCGACAGGCCGCCCGGCGTCACCCGGGGTCCGGGAGACTCGATGTCTCCCCGCTGCAGCAGACGGGTCACGGGGGGAAGACCCACGTCGAACAGCGCCTGGATCTTGTTGAAGCTGCGCCGATACCCCTCGAGGGTACCGATCTTTTTCTTGAAACCTGCCCCTTCCGCTTTGTGTTCCTCGGTCAGAGCCTTGTCCACTTCCTCCGGCTTCACCTCCAGCAGAGTCGCAAACTTCTCCGCCAGGTACTTCTGGACCTCGCCACGCTCCTCCTCGGACGTCTGCCATGCCGTCTTCACATCGGACCGAATCTCATCCGAGACCTGCTCAAGCTTCCGGTCCAGCAGCATTTCCTCGTAAGGCTTGCGCAGGGCCGCCAGTTTTTCCTTCAGCTTCTTCTGGGGCGCGTCGATCTCGGCGTTGTGGCGCTCGATGGCCTCCTGGTCGGAACGGGAAACGTCGGGAAGGAAGCGGTCCTTGGGCTGCTTCCAGCGCATGGGGTTGTAAGCGGGAGTGAAGACCGACATCAACCGGTAGTAGTCGCGCTGGGGAATGGGATCGAACTTGTGGGAGTGGCAGCGGGCGCAGCCGACGGTGAGGGCCAGCATTCCGGTGGAGACCCGCTCCACCAGGTCGAAAATGACCGAGTATCTCTCGCCCGGCAGGTTGACGATATCCGAGTCGGTCCGGTCCATGCTGCTGCGCATGAAACCGGTGGCGGTCAGGAGCCGTACCGTCTCCGGCGTGTATTCCTGGGCCGACCGCCAGTCCACCAGCTCGTCGCCGGCCAGTTGTTCGGTCAGAAAACGGTCATACGGCTTGTCTCGATTGAGGGCCTCGACCACCCAGTCCCGGTATCTCCACATCCCCTCGAAGAGGCTGGTGGTGTGAAGATCGTTGTCGAATCCGGTGATGTCGGTGTAGCCCATCAGGTCCAGCCAGTGGCGGCCCCAACGCTCTCCGTAGTGGGGAGACTCCAGCAACCGGTTCACCAGCCGCTCGTAGGCGTCCGGCCGGGGGTCCGACAGAAACTTCTCCATCTCCTCCGGGGTAGGGGGCAGACCGGTGAGATCGAAGTAGGCGCGGCGCATCAGTGTCGGCCGCGATTCCTCGGAGGAGAGGCCCAGACCCTTGGCTTCCAACTTGGCCAGGACGAAGGCGTCGATGGGAGTCCGCACCCGGCCCTGGTCCCGGACTTCGGGCACCGGAGCGGCCTCCGGCTTGTGGAAAGCCCAGAAACTTCGATCCTCCTCGGTGATGGGAGGCGCTTCCGCGAGACTGAAGGTCTCCCGCTCTTCAGTGATGAGATCGGGTCCGAAGCGGGAGGAATCGATCCAGGCCCGGAGGCTGTCGATTTCCTTGTCGGTAAGGGGAGATCCGACTCCCGGCGGCGGCATGCTCCCACTGGACACGATGCGGATCAGGATGCTCAGCTCGGAAGCCCCCTCCACCACGACGGGCCCGTTTTCACTCCCCTTGAGGGTGGCCTCCAGCGTCCTCAGATCCAGGCCTCCCGGCGGGGGTTCCTGGCCGTGACAGGCAAGGCACTTGGCTTCGAAGATGGGCAGCGCCTGGTGGTTGAACCGCTCCATCTGATCCGCCGTGAGGAGGGGCTGAACCTTCTCGTGAGGCGCTCCCGCCTCGATCCAGCTCTTGATGGTATCGATCTGGGGCTGGGACAGGTCCAGGTTGAAGGCCTTGGGCGGCATCTGCCGCGCCGAGACCTTCTCGTAGAGCAGGCTCTTGGAGGGGTCGCCCTCCACCAACACCGGACCGTTGTGAGATCCCTTGAAAATCGACTGGGCCGTGCGCAGATCCAGGCCGATCATGGAGGTGCCCCCGTGGCAGGCAAAGCAGTGGGCCGTGAAGATGGGGAGCACGTCCTTTTCGAAGGTAGTCCCTGGAGCGGCGGCCAGCACGGTGGACAAGAGCAACGGCAACGCCCCCAGCAATCCCGATCTGGATCTCATGGAGGTCAGGCTCCGGGAAGGGGGTGCTCGATGAGGTCGTTCACCACCTTGGCGCCGGTGATGGCCAAGTTGGTGGGCGTCTCCTCCCGGCCGCCGTGGCGGTAGGTCAGCCGGGAATGGTCGATCCCCAACAGGCGATACAACGTGGCCTGCATGTCGGGGCAGCTGACCCGGTTCTCCACCGCCTTGTAGGCGAACTCGTCGGTGGCGCCGTAGGTCAGGCCGGGCTTGAAGCCCCCTCCGGCGAACAGGATGGTGAAGGCGTTCCGGTTGTGGTCCCGCCCGTCCGAGTTCTGCGTGGTGGGAAGCCGCCCGAACTCGCCGGCCCACATGATGATAGTGCTCTGGAGCAGACCCCGGCTCTTCAGGTCCTTGATCAGGGCGGCCGTCGGCTGGTCCGTCTGGGCGCAGATCTTGGCCAGGTTGGTCTTGAGCTTGCTGTGGCTGTCCCAGGGCTGACCCTTGCCCGAGAAGACCTGCACGAACCGGACTCCCGACTCCACCAAACGCCGAGCCATGAGACAGCGGGTCGCGTACGGGGCGGTCATCGGGTCGTCCAGGCCGTACATCTTCCGGGTGGCCTCCGACTCCTGGGAAAGATCCAGAACGTCGGCCGCGGCCAACTGCATCCGCGCCGCCAACTCGTAGTTTTGGATTCGAGCTTCCAACTCCGACGTCTCCGGGTGATCGACGAGATGCCGTTGGTTGAGGCGGGCCAACAGGTCTAGGCTCTGGCGCTGTACCCCCGGCGGCAGCGGGACCTCCTGTTGGAGGTGATGCACGGGGGTTCCGATGGAACTGAACTCGACTCCCTGGTAGAGGGCCGGGAGCCAACCGCTGGACCAGAGGATCTTACCGCTGACGCTGTAGCCCTCCGGGGCCCGGAGCACCACATAGGCGGGTAGGTTCTGATTCTCGGTGCCCAGGGCGTAGCTGATCCAGGAGCCCATCACCGGCCGTCCCGGAAAGATCTGGGAAGTCAGGAGGTTGTTGAGCCCCTCGGGATGGTTGTTGTGCACGGAATACATGGACCGGACCATGCAGAGTTCGTCCGCCATGCCGCTCAGGTGGGGCAGCACCTCCGAGATCTCCATGCCCGACTGCCCGTGCTGCTTGAACTCGTAGGGGCAGGGCATGAGGATGTTCAGGTTGTTGGGCTGGTGGATCTCGACCCCGTCGGGATGGGGCTGGCCGGCTCTCCTGGTGAGCTCGGGCTTGGGGTCGAAGAGATCCATCTGGCTGGGTCCGCCGTTCTGTACCAGTTGGATCACCGCCTTGGCCGGACCCGGGAAATGTCCTGTCCGCGGCTTGAGGTCCATGTAAGGTCGCGACCGGTCGAGCGCCGGAGTCCCCAGGAGGTTCTCGGAATCCAGAAGACTGGCCAGCGCGATGCTGCCGAAACCGAGTCCGGACCGGGCCAGAAGTTGCCGCCGGGAAATGGAATTCCGTCCCGGAATCTGGAAACCTTCAGGTAAGTTCATGGGATCACCGCCGGGGTAGATATATGGTTGAAAGGTACCCCTGAAGCCGAATCCCTGTCAAGCGCCGCTCCGGCCTTGCCGTGGCGTCGTCACCCGCTGCTTCCCCACAATGGGACATGTATTTACTATCAATAGTAAATACTGACTCCTGATTTTCTATAGATAGAAAAATTCTCGCCAAAGGGGGGTCGGATAGGATCCACGGCGTACCAGCTCCCGAATCTGACTCGTGACCCGGTCCCGGTCCTCGCGGTAGGTGACCCCGAACCAGGCATCCACGGCGCTGAGCACCCGGACCTTCGCCTGACCGGCGGCGACGAGGTCGTTGACCAACGTGGGAATCATGAACTCGGCCCCCTCTTCCCTGCCCTGCTCTCGCAGGAACTGGGTAAAAGCCCGTTCCAGATGGTCGAAAATGCATGGGGTGAACCCCCACATGTTCATGGAGACCAGTTCGTCTCCGGAGAGGGCGTGGACCTGCCCCTCCGGGCCGGTGTAGCAGGCTCCCTCGCCGGTCTTCTCGATTCGGGTCATCTCTGCCACCTGAACCAGGAAACCCTGGCGGCTGCGGCAAACCCCACGGGCCACGGTGCCGTGGTCCGAGAGCGTATCGCGCAAACGGAATCCCACCATCCCGTAGTCGCCCCCGCGGCCGTCCGCCGCCCGCTCGAGGAGACCTGCCAGCTTCCGGTAGGAGCCGGCGCCGTAGAAGTCGTCGGCGTTGACGGCGGCGAAGTTCCCGCCGATGGCGTCCCGGGCCGCGAGCACGGCGTGCCCCGTGCCCCAAGGCTTGCGGCGTTCAGGCGGGATTGAGAACCACGCGGGAACCATATCCAGCTCCTGGCGGCAGTATTCCACAGGCACCTGCCGCTCGATCCTCGTCCCCACCGCATCCCGGAAATCCAACTCCATGTCTCCGCGCACGATGAAGACGACGCGGCCGAAACCGGCGCGGACGGCGTCGTATACGGAGTAGTCCAGCAGCGTCTCCCCGCCGGGTCCCACCGGGTCGATCTGCTTGAGGCCTCCGTAGCGGCTGCCCATCCCGGCAGCCAGCACCAGCAACGTCGGGCTCATGGCGATGCGTCGGTCCCTCAGAGCGGGTTCGGAGCGGCGGCCCGGTCGATGAGATTTCGGGTGATGCGCTGAACCCTCGGATCAGGGCCGTGGGGCCGGGTGAAATGGGTCCAGGGCACGGTGTGCCCCGGCGGAAAGTCCAGACCCTGGGCCCAGAAGATGGTGGAGGCATTGAAGACGAAGTTCCCCTTGGGACCGGGGAAGATGGTGGCGGCCCACTCCCCTGGAGTCACTCCGTGAGTCCAGACAGTCCCCTGGGCCACGACCTCCAGACCCTCCCGCTCCAGGTCCGGGTCGCCGTGAAACTCCCAGCCCACCAGACCCGGAATGAAGTCTCCCTTCGCCATGCCGGTCCCCTCGAAGATCCAGTGCTCCGGCGCCGTGCAGATCCAGTCGCCGGATCCGTTGAAGGGGACCACGGTGCGGGCGCCGATGATGTTCCGCTCATCGGGGCCGGCCCCCTCGAAGGGACCCAGAATCTTCGAATATCTCTCGATCTCTTCGGGACGGAGCGGGCCATAGCTGTGGAGCCGGGTGATGATGCGGTTGGGGGCGCCGGTCGAGGAAGGCGTAAAGGGACTGACCATGTAGACGTCGTTGGCGCTGAGCCAGAGGATGTTGAGCCCTTCCCCGATGGCGGTTTCGATGGCCCGGTACTGGGCCAGGTCCCAGTACTCGTCGTGTCCGACGCTGACGAAGGCCCGGCAGCGGGTCACGAACGACGGCTCGAGCACGTCGCAGTTGCAGCAATAGGTGACGTCCAGTCCTTCCCGTTCCAGCCAGTAGCAGAGGGGATACTCCCAGAGCAGGAACTCCCCCGTCCCCACCGAAAGGGGGAAATCGGCGAACATGGGGAACTTGGCGTAGGGCCGATCGAAGCTGGCCGCCACGCCGGGATGGTGGGCTCCCTCGGGATGGGTGTAAAGGGAGTAGTTGTCGGGCCAGCGGTTGTAGGCCTGCCAGGTGTTGTCCGAGCACTGGAAGAGCAGGTGCGCCGGCCGCCGGTCCCGGACGATGAAAATGACGTAGCTCTGCCAGTAGGGCTGATTCCCCGCCGGGAGCGTAGTGAGCTTGCCCAGATAGACTCCGCTGGTCCAGTCTTCGGGGATCTTGAATTCGAGGCTCGGTTCCCAGCGGCACTCGCGCAGCCGATTGGGCCCGACCTCCGGCAGGGGTTGGGGCGTGCCCTCCAACGGTCCCGCCGTTTTCATCAGACGTCCGCCGTGGCCGCCATAGTAGCCCATCCGGTAGAAGTCCAGTCGGAAGGGGCTGGCGGGTTCGGTGCTGACGAAGATGGAGAGGGTGTCGCCGGCCTCGATGGACTGGTGGGAGCAGTACCCTTCGATGCGGGCGCTGCGATAGCTTCCGCGGTCGACCCAGACCCGGGTCAACTGCCAGTCCCGTGTACCCGGCTTGCGGTTCTCCAGTTCGATGGCTGTTGCAGAGCCACCGGAATCGCTGCCCGGTCCGGCGCAGGAAGCGGCGGCCGTCAGGGCGGTGACAGCACTTCCCTGGATGAAACACCGCCTGTCCACCTGATCGTTTCGATTTTTCTGGCGTGACCCGGACTTCATCGGCGCTTCCTCCTCGAGAGATTGATAGCAGCCGGACACCCCGGAATCAACAATCCAGCCGGTCAGGGACCGGGGATGTCCTTCATGACGAGGTTCTGCATGTGAAGCGACTTGGAAACGGAACCGAGGTAGGTGATGTCGATTCTGAAGAGTTCAGCTCCTTCAAACCATTCGGGACCGTAAGAGGGATCGACATGCGGCAGGAAAAATTCGAGCCTCAAATGATTGAAACTTACTGTAGGGAGGATAAAAGGAACTACGCCGAATAAATTTGAGTTCCGTTCGTTCCCCAATAGCGCCTCTCCTCGAGAGCGATTTCGCAAGACGTACCACCGGCCTTTTGGTCGATCCGGCAACAGCCAGTGGCTTGACTCCTTCAGGCTGATCTCCATTATTTTGTTTCGTTTTCCTAGAATGGTCGTTTCCAGGACTTCGGCGTGATCTGAGCCTCGGCGATATCGAGCCCCCTCTTCCATAGCCAGCGGCGTGATCTCAAGCTTTTGAATAAGAAACTCTACCTTCGCCGAGAGCTTGCCATGGGTTGCCGCCCGTCTCTCATAGTCCTCTTCGGGAATCTCCGAGAACTTGGGAACATACCCAGGTTCAAGTCTATATTTGTCGGCGAAAAGGCTCACACTTCCTAGAGCCTTTTCAAAAACCTCGACGCGAGCGTCATCCAGATCCGAGTCTGCAGATCCAAAACCTCCGGCTCCAAGTTGCCTGTATTCATACTTGTTCACATCGTGCTCGCTATATCCGAAATCTTCGGAACCAAAGGACACGCGTGAAACGACCCTAAGTGGCACGACCATTAGATCGGGAGGTTGATTCTCAACCACGATGTTCCCGTGGAGAACTAGCCGTCTATCTCGCAACGACGTCGAGGCTTTTCGGAAAAACTTGAGACTCTGCTGGTCGATCCGTGCCGTAATCCCGTCTGAGTCTACTATTTTATGCTCCGGACTCCGTACTGCGGCCATGAGGTCCCATGTCCACAATTGCGTGGGCAAAAGAACACAGGGGAAAAGTGCCGACAATGTCAAGAGTAAATTTTGCCTGGTCCGTCGGGTCAGAAACTGAACCCAGACCATGATCACGGCGGTCACCATGAGGCAAAGAAAAAACCCTATCCATTTTGACTTTTGGAAAGTCATACTGGCCATATGATCGAAAGGCCCCGATTCGGTAAAAGAAAAGCCCCCAACTACCGCGATCGCAAACGCAAACACAGTCATAGCGACCACAGAGACAAGCCCAAAGGCCAACATCTCGAGAAGGCTACGAGTCAATGCCGCTAGCACCATGAGGATTGCAATGGCCAAGAGAGTGTAGAGAAGGGTCTCAGGAACAGAACGAAGAATGTCCCGTGCGGTCACGCTATTAAATAGGAGAATTAGGACTTCAACCAGAAGAGTGGGGAAAATCAGTGTGCCGGCCAAAAAAAACGACTTGGCGGCCAGGAGCTGCCGGCCGGATACGGGTCTGCTCAGCCAGAATGACGTGGTGCCCACGAGAGAGTCGCTGTGGACCAAACTCGAAACGATCAACGCCAGCAAGACGATCTTCAGTACTCCAATGAGAGCGATCGAGAAGAGCTGCAGACGCCACTCGAGCGTGACGACGACGGGTGCGACGATCAACAATCCCAACCAACCGGCCAGATAGAGACGCAGGTGCCGAAAGTCCTTGCGAACGATGTGGAGTATCAGGTTCATCTCCCCTCCTCGTCGTAGAGCCGCCAAGTTCGAGCCAAGGCCAGAAAGACCTCCTTCAGAGACATGGGACTCACGTCCAAGTCCTTGATCTCCGGAAGGATCTCCCGAATGTTTTCTACACCGGTTCCGTTTTGGAACCCGCTGTCTACGAAACTGAGGACCTGTCCAGCCCGCTGGACCAGCAACCACGTTTCCGGCAGTATCTCCGGCACTTCCTGGTTCTGTTCCAATGTCGCCTCGCATTGCCGGAAGCGGGCCCGGAGCGACGCCGCAGGCTCAGACAACTGCATTTCTCCTTTGTGGATCACGCCCACCCAATCGGCCAGGCGCTCCACTTCGTCGATGTCGTGGGACGCGATGAAAATGGTCCGCTCCTGTTGATCCGTCACCTCCAGCAGACCCCGAATCAGTTCATCCCGGACCAGCGCGTCGAGGCCGGTGAAGGGTTCGTCCAGAATCATCAGTTCCGGTCGGTAGGAAAGGGACGACAACAGCGCTGCCTTGACCTTCATCCCTCGGGAAAAGGTCTTCAGCTTACGCGCCAAGGGGAGGTTGAACTGGTGGATCAGCCGGCGGCATAAATCGTCGTCCCAAGCCGGGTAGAAGGGCCGGCAGTAGTCGATCAGCTCCTGGACGGTCATCCATTCGGGAAGCTCCTGGTTCTCGGAGACGTAGCCGATCCGTTCCAACTGGGGCGGACCCAGCCGGAGCGAATCGGTCCCCAGAATCGCGGCCTTGCCCCCCGAGGGCCAGACCATGTTCATGATCATCTTGATGAGCGTGGTTTTGCCGGCACCGTTGGGGCCGAGCAGGGCAAAGATGCTGCCGGCGGAAACCTCCAAAGAGAGATCTTTGACGGCGACGGTCTTCCGGAATCGACGGGTCAGTCCTTGAGTCTCGATGACGGCGTTCATGTCAGCCCTCCTTCTCCTGCTTCCTCTGATTCCCGGCATGCGAGAGCCGGTCCCACTGGTCCTCCACAGCTCGAAACAGTTGTTTCCGGGTCAGGGACAGCCTCCTGGCCTCGACCACCAACTGTTCCACCTCGTCCTCCAACAGCGCCGAGCGTTCTCGCGGGGTCGCCTCCGGAAGCTCGGCCACGATGGTCCCGATGCCCGGCTGGACCTCCAGGAGGCCCTGGTCCACCAACCGTCTCACTACCTTCTGAGCCGTGTTGGGATTGATCCGGAGTTCCTGGCTCAGGTTTCGCACGGAAGGAAACCGGTCGCCGGGTAGCAACTGTCCCGAGACCACCGCCTTCTGGACCGAATAGACCAGTTGCCGGTAGACCGAGACGCCGGTTCGCAACCGGACCGTAAAGGGAAGCATAGGTGTACTATTTCACCTAGTACACCTATTGTCAAGCAACAATTGCGGCTCAGTATTCTTTTCACGAGGAGAACCTTGCATTCGTGGAGGACAAATCCATGATTGCAAGGTTGAGCCACTGATTCGGTGGGGGTTTTGACTTAGAATCGAGTCCATGTCCACACGGTTGCAGATCGCTTGCGAGCCAATCCGTACCAGGCTCTACGCCACTGCGACCGGCTTTGAGGATTGTGCGGACGACCTCTCCAAACCCGATCCCCGGCCCCTCACTGGCATGGCGGTTGACGGCGTTGTCATGGCGGGGACCGGCACGAGGCATTGGCGTCTCGACATGCTGTACATAGGACTCATTTCATGGGAGGGAAGAAAATGATGAACAAGAAATTTGTCCTGGCCGTCGCGGCGGTTTTCGTCGTGCACGAGGTCCTGGGATTCATCATCCATCAGGTGCTCTTGACACCCTATTACCAGGAGACCTATTCGTTGTGGCGCATGCCGGAGGAGATCAACCTGGGCTTGATCTATCTGGTCGCGCTCGTCTGGTCCCTGCTCTTCACCTATATCTTCACCAAGGGTTACGAAGGGAAGGGTCCCATGGAAGGGATTCGATACGGACTGCTGGTCGGCCTCCTGATCTCCGTCCCGGCGGCGTTCGCCACCTATGCCGTGCAGCCCATCACTCTCTCACTGGCCCTGGCTTGGTTCGTCTATGGGACGATTCAGATCGTCGCCTGCGGACTCGCTGCCGCTCTGGTCTACGAACGGGCGTGACCCGACGGCCTCAGCCTCGCGGCGCCGAACGATCCAGGCCGAACAGCCGTGCGGCATTTCCACCCAGGATCAACGCTTTCTCCGCCGCCGACAGGAAGTCGCAGTGCACCCGGATGAAGTCGAGCGACTGCCGGTAGGTGCACCACTGCGACATCCCGTACGGGCTGTCGCTCCCCCACAGCAGCGACTCGGCGCCGACGCGGTCGCGCAGCTCGCGCAGGAGCATCTGACCTTCGGGGTACGGGTAGTCGGGCCACTTGGCCGGGATCAGCAGTTCGGCGTGCACCTGCGGCCGTTCGAGCACGCGCAGCAGCTCCTCCGGCACTCCGATCTGATGGATGATCGCCGCCGGCACCAAGCCGTGGGTGATCACGCACGGCACCTCCGGATGCCGCCGGGTCCACTCGTCCAGTTCCGCCACCCGGCGCATGAACAGGCCCACCCGGTCCAGCGCGCGGTCGTCCAGGAACCAGAACACCGGGATCGCCCGCCCCTCGACCAGATGCCAGAGGGCATCGAAACTGGGGTGGTACAGCGAGCGGTCGACCCGCATCACCGACAGCGGCTCGACGCTGAAGTACAGGCCGCGCATGCCCAGCTCATCGAACCCCTCCCGCAAACGGGCTAGCCTGCCGGCGGCGTCGGCTTCCGGCTCCCAGATCTGAGCCAGCGCGATGAACCGACCGGGATACCGAGCGGACGCCTCGGCGTAGTATTCGTTGAGGTCCCCGTAGACGTGGTCCGACTGGAGCACGCCCACGTCGACGCCTGCCAGGTCCATCTCCGCCACCATTCACTCCGGCGTGGCTTCGTTGTTGGTCAGGCTGGGCGGGTAGATCTGCATCCGATAGGTGACCCCGTCGACGGTGATCTCCGCCTGGCCATGGTCGGTCAGGCGAAAGCCGACGTCCGGCATGTCGGCGATGGAGTGCGAGCCGAATTCGAGGAGGCGCTCGCCGACATGCTCGCCGGTGCCGGTCCGCCGGAAATCGATCCATTCGCGCGAGTGGTACTGCCAGAACTTCAGCCGTAGCGCCGGGGGGATCCCTTCCGGCTACGACCCGAGCCGAGGGAAGATGTGGTAGTGCGCGTCTATGACCGGCGTGTCGCCGGCCGCACTGGGCAGCACCCAGCCGCCGCCGGTCCAGCGGGGCTTGCTGTCGTCACTCATGCGGTCGGTCCTTCCGGTGGGTCCCAAGGATGAGGAGGAACGGGAGGCGACACTATCCCCCCTCCCACGGCGCTTCCATGGTTTCCTCAGAAGCTCCAAGCAGGAAGCGGCGGACCGGCGGAGATGACCTCTTCCAGGTAGGATCCGGTCTCGGGGGGCGAGACGGCATCGTGGTCCTCCACATCCTCATGGATCCGGTACCCCATGACGTTGTGCCAATTCCCGTCTCCCAGCCGGAGATTGGCGGCGAAGGGGTGGTCCACCCGCCACATGGATTCTCCCGGTGGCGGCCCGAACTCCGCCCGGCAATCGCGGGCCAGAATGGGTGCTTCCAAACCCGTTCGCTCCCGGTTCAGCGGCCAGAGGTAGAGCTTTTGCCGGGTCCAACCGCCTCCCATCACTCGGCCTTGACGGTCTCGAAAGGTCCGAAAGCGCTTGTCGATGGGATGGGTCGGCACCAGGTAGATGTTGGACGCGATGTATGGAGTCCCGTCCACGGCCAGATTCAGGGTGATGGGCGCGATGGAGATGATCCCTCGGACATCGATGATCTGCTTCCAGGTCTGCCCCTCATCCCGGGACCGCCACACCCGGACCGAGTGGAAATCCTGCGGCCCGGGCCGGGCCGCGAAGAGGAGCGATCCGTCATGGTCCCGAATCAGGCTGGCCTCGCTGGAGCGGTCGGCGCCGGTCACCATGACGAAGGAGTCGGGTTGCCACCGGCCTCCCTGCCGGCTCCACCGCATGACTCCGGAGCCGCCCGGCACGCGGGGGTCATAGCTGCCCCCGCCCTCAGGCGCCGCCGCGGATACGCACAGCAGGAGATCGTCACCCGAGGCAATGGCATTGGCGAGACCGCCGTTGTAAATCCACCACCCTTCGACCATGGTTTCCGGCCGGAACCTCTGCACATCGGTCTGCCGCATCCGTTCGCCGTCGAAGGCCAGTTGGAACACCTCGAAGTACTGGTAGTTCTCCTCCAGGCTGAAGCCGGCTCCGTCGGGATGGTCCGACCCCTGCTTGCGCCGCGCCAGCGCCAGGCTGATGCCGAACCCGGTGCCCGCGCCCGGGTGATCCGCTCCGGAGGCGTTTTTTGCCCCCAGGGGAACGAAGCCCCCCCGCATGGGATACTTGACCATGATCGAAGTCTGCCCCGGTGGATCGGAATGGGGATTCGGCTCGTCGTGATTTCGGTGGAGAGCCAGGGTCGAGCCGGGTAGCACTCCCTCGACGGAATCGAAGAGCACCACGTCGTTCCCCACCTCGTAGTCGCCATGACCAATCCTGTGGCCCATGACCCCGTTTCGGATGCGCAAATTTGCGAAGGCGCCCCCGGTGGAAGGACCGGCCTGGAAGGGGAGAATCAGACCGTAGCGCCAGCGCGCGCCTTCCGGCATCTTCTCCGGCACCGTCAGGACGGGAGCCCCCCGGGTCACGCTCAGGATCCCGCTTCCGCCTTCCGGGATTCCGGTCGCGGACGAAGCGGGAGTCTCCGAAGGCGGACCCTGCGTGTCGCATCCCAGCGGTAGGACCGCGGTGGCGGCAAGAGCGGCCGAAAACCGTTTCTGGAACTGGCGCCGATCGATCGTTTGAGACATGGACACCTCCCCTGGTTGGCTCCCCGGGATCTCGCGGAGGGCATGCTATCATGGGCCGCCGCAGGCACACAGATGGCTAAAAAACACCTTGGATACTGCCTCATGGTCCTTGCCTTGACTCATGCGGGGATGGCTCGAAACCCGGACCCGGTCGTCTACGTGGCCGGCGGAAGCAGCCGGATCGACATCCATACTCTGGACCTGAATCGGGGAGCCCTGGAGAAGCGGGGCTCCGGGGCCCTGCGGCCCACCGAAGACTCGGGCAGCTTTCCTTACGTGACGCGGCATCCCAACGGGAAATTCCTGTATGCCCTGGACCGTCTGGAGCCGCCGCACGTGGTCTCTCTGGCCATCGAGAACGGGGACCGCAGCCTGCGGCGAATTTCGCGGACCCCAGTCGGGCCCGGATCGCCTCCTCACCTCCACGTCCACTCTTCAGGGCGCTGGCTGCTCGCGGTTCACTATCACTCCGGGGCCGGTTACGTCTCGATTCTGCCCTTGGGACCCGACGGCGCCGCGGGGAATCCCCTCCAGACGCGGAAGGTGGGAAAGAAGACCCACATGGTCCAGGCAGACCCTGGCGGGAACTACTACTTCGTGCCCTGCACCAACTCCGACTACATTGCCCAGTTCCGCTTCGACGCCGAGTCGGGCCGGCTGGAACCGAATGAACCTGCGGTGGCCCCCACCGACCAGGGGGCCGGTCCCCGACACATGGCGTTTCATCCCAGCGGCCGCTTCGCCTACGCCGTCAACGAGACCAACAGCACGGTCCACTCCTGGCGCTACGACGCAGCCACCGGCCGACTCTCCGGCCGGGAGACCGTGGACTCGCTGCCCTCCGGGTTCGACCGCAGCGGAAACACCGGCGCCCACATCCTGGTTTCCCCGTCGGGAGGTTTCGTCTATGCCTCCAACCGGGGACACGACAGCATCGTCATCTTCCGTGTGGATTCCGAGACCGGACGGCTGGAGCGGGTCGGGTGGGAGCAGGCGGACGGGTTGATCCGGATTCCCCGGAACTTCGCTATCGATTCCAGCGGCCGGCTGTTGCTGGTGGCGAATCAGGACGCGGATTCCATCCTCATCTTCCGGATCGGCTCCGACGGTCTTCTGACCCGGATCGGAGACCCGGTTCCCACGAGCGAAAAGCCCACCTTCGTCGGGATCTTCGACAGGATCGACTGAACTTCTCGGATCCTGCGCAAGGGCGCATCAGGACCCGGCCAGACCGTCCAGGACCCCTCGCATATAGGCGAAGGACTGCTTCATGCCCGGCAGGGGGTTGTCCGGTTCGATCTCGTATTCCAGGTTGACGTGGCCCGCATAGCCCATGCGGATCAATTCCCGGAAGATGTCGGCCACCGGCATCTTGCCCTGACCCACGATGCACTGGCTCCTGTGGTCCGTGAAATCCCTCAGGTCCTTCATGTGCATGTCCAGAATTCGGCTGCCCGCTTCCCGGATCGCTTCCACCACGTCGACCCCGGTGCGGGCCGTGTGGCCCACGTCGACGCACAATCCCACCCGGGGGTCCATTCCCTTGATCACCTTGAGCCCGTCGGACGGCGCCGGGAAATGCTGGTCCTCGGGGCCGTGATTGTGGATGGCCACGGCGATGCCGTAACGCTTGACGAATTTCTCCACCCGCGGCATGACCTGAGCCGTGGGAGCGATCGCCATCAGAGGCATGCCGCACTGTTTAGCGTACTCGAAGAAGAACTCCACGGCGTCGTCCGTGTCCTCCTTGAAGTGGACGACCCCCCCACCGACGATCCGGAGACCGGACTTTTCGATCTCAGCCCGAGCCCGGGCCCGCCCGTCCTTTGAAGTCTCATAGGGGATGTGAAAGGACTTGATGTTGATGTATGGCGTCCCCAATTCCCGTACCATTTCGATGGCTCCGGGACGGGGGATGTTCCGCAGCGAATAACTGGCCACCCCCAACTTCAAGGCCCGCTTCTTCGCGCGCGCCACCCGAGTCCGGCCGGCAAAGATTCCCCCGGAAGCCGCCGCCACACCGAGCCGAAAGAGTCCGCGCCTGGATGTTCTCATCTCCCCTCCTTATTCCTCATCTTCCCAAAGGTCCGTGCTCAGGTACTTCAATCCCGAATCACAGATCATGATGGCCACCGTCTCGCCGGCGCAAGGCCCGTCCAGCAGTTGCAGGGCTCCGGCCAGGTTGGCGCCGCTGGAGAAACCGGCGAAGATGCCTTCCTCCCGGGCCAGGCGGCGGGCCATCCGGATCGCCTCATCGTCGGAAACCTGCAGATAGCCGTCCACGTGGCCCCGATCGATGCAGGCCAGATTGGCCATCGAGTAGCCGCCGCCCTGAATCCGGTGTCCCGGCCGCCCGGCCTCCTGGCCGGCCAGGATCGCGGCCCCTTCCGGCTCCACCACGTAGCACTGGATCCCCGAGTCATATTCCTTGAACGCCGCCGCACAGCCGGCAAACGTGCCCCCGCTGCCCACGAAATCGCAGAAGGCCTGGATCGAATGGGCGGACTGCCGCAGGAACTCGGGGCCGGTATTCAGGTAGTGGGCCCGGAAGTTCCCCCGGTGCAGAAACTGATCGGCACGAAACGCCCGGCGCTCCCGCACCAGTTCGCGAGTGGTCTGCTCCACCAGTTCCAGATCTCCACCCGAGACCTGTCCCGGAACCGAATCGGGAAGCTGGTCCACCAGGACCACTTCCGCGCCCAGGGACCTCATCATGCGCGCCCGCTCCCCCGAGTTCCCCTTGGACATGACCGCCACGAAAGGATAGCCCTTGAGTCCGCAGACGATGGCGAGACCGGTTCCGGTGTTCCCGCTGGTGAGCTCGATCACCGTCTGACCCGGGCTGATCTCGCCACCGGCTTCGGCATCCTCGATGATCTGCCGCGCGATCCGGTCCTTCTTGGAGAAACCGGGATTGAGGTGGTCCAGCTTGGCCAGAATCCGTCCCTGAACGTCGTTCGTGATCCGGGAGAGCTCGACCAGGGGAGTCCGGCCGATGGCCTCTACGGCGGAGGGAAGTAGCGACTCGTGTCGAGCCATTTCAGTCCCGAGGCCGGCTCACTCCTCCCAACCGTGAGCATCGCGAACCTGGATCATGCTGGAGAGAATCTGGTTCCAGGTTCCCGGGTCCGACATGACCCGGTTGGGGAACATGCAGCCGTCCCAACAGATGTGCCGGCAGGTTCGAGTGACTTCGCCACCGGAGTCCCGAAGCCAGTGCCCGGCCGCCCATACGATGTCCAGCTTGCCGTTGGGGTCGGCAGGCAGGCAGTGGCGGCCCGTCTTGTCGTGGGAGCCGGAGCCCTTGACCGTGGCGTCGTTCTGGGCCACGTGGAAATCGATGGTCCAGGGTCGGAGGCTGTCGGTCAGGGTCCGGTAGGCCTGCTGGAAAGCCTCCTGGTCCTGCCAGTCGAAGTCCGCCGGCAGGATCCCGTCGTTCTCCGCGTTGACACCCAGCAGATAGAGCAAGGTGTGAGCCATGTCGGCCTGAAAGCCCAGAATCTCGGGCCGGTCGACCAGTTCCAGGAGCTTCAGCATCTCCTTCCAACTATGCATCCCACCCCAGCAGATCTCTCCCTCGGCCGCCAGGAGCTCACCCTGATCCCCGGCCCGGGCGCACGCTTCCCGGAAGGTCTCGGCGATGCGCTTGGTGTTTCCCTCCGGGTCGGCCGCCCAGGTCCCCGGATCCACCGAGGAATCGATGCGGACCACGCCGTAGGGGCGCACTCCCAATTCCCGGAGCCGCCGGGCAATGGCACAAGCTTTCTCGACCATGCTCAGGAACCGTCCCCGTTCGGCCTCGTCCCCCATGGCCGATCCGCCGCCGGTGGGCGGCCACACCGGGGCCACGACGCTTCCGATGACCAGGCCCAGCGATTGGACCTTCTCGGCCAATCTCTTCAGGTCATCGTCGGTGGAGTCGATGTCCACGTGGGGAGCGCTCAGGAAGAGGTCGACCCCGTCGAACCGGACGCCGTCCACCTCGCCCGCCGCCGTCCACTCCAACATAGTCTCCAGATCGATGAAGGGCTCCTCGGCGTCCGGCCCCTTCCCCACGACTCCCGGCCAGCCGGCGTTGTGAAGCTTCGGATAGTTGTTCATGGTCTCGGCCCCGTTAGAAAAGAGTGTAGATGAATGGAGCCGCCGCCGATCCCGAAAGCACGATCAGGATCCCCAGCAGCAACAGCACGACGATGATGGGGGTCAGCCACCACTTCTTGTTGTGGCGCAGGAAGTCCCAGAATTCCCGGACGATTCCGGTCTGGGGCCGTTCGGCGTCCTGGCGGAATCGCGAAACCTCGGATGAGCCTTCGTTCGTCACGGGGTCGCTCCTGGAACCTCTCTCAGAATTGTCGAAAGTAACGCTTCGGATCGTGGCCGGGGTCATGTTGAACCCAATAGGTGTCTCGTTTCCGGTCCAACTTCAACCCCAGCGGGTCGGGCCGGAACCAGCGTACCACGAGTCCGATGGGAGTGAGGATGAGGAAATAGATGACGGCCAGGACCAGATGGGAGACGGTCCAGCCGATGGGAAACACGGCGTACATCCAACCCACGAAGACCGGCCGCACCCAGGCGGGCCTCAGCCATCCGACGACGGCTCCCAGGACACCCAGCGACCAGATGATTCCCGCCAGGGTCCAATCACCGGAACCGTAGACCCTCCACGCGCCCAGGAGACCGCAGAAAATGGGCCATCCGATGCCCGCGAACTGGCGGAGCTCACGGTTCGAAGGATGCTTGTTGATCTCCAGTACGGCCACGTTCCGATCGATCCAGTAGCACTCGAAGAAGCTGTATCACTGCGCCTGAAACGACTTGAATTCCCAGCTCCTATGGCTGTTGTCCGAGACCTTCAACGTGCCCCCGAAAGCGATGCAAAAGGGGTGTTTCAGACGAATGGAGAGCATAGCGCAACCGCCGGGAAACGGGAAGTTCAGGTGAACACCCCGCGGAATCCCCTCAACTCCTGTAAATGTCCATTGAGAATGTCGGACTTTTCGGTCTGCCCGGCAGGGTGCACCTTTTACAATACACTTTGCCGTGAATTGCCACTGAAGAGACGGGAGGTTCGAGAAACCACTGAAAACAGGGGCCACCGCGCGCAACCGCCGGAAGGAGTTGGAACGATGAGCGAGAAACACATGGGATCGAGCCTTGACGATTTTCTCAGAGAAGAAGGCACCTTCGATGAAGCTCAAACGCAGGCGATTAAAGAGGTTGTCGCGTAGCAACTAGCCGGCGCCATGAAGAGCAGGAATCTCTCCAAGAGCAAGATGGCCAGGCTGCTCAAGACCAGCCGTTCCCAGGTGGACCGTCTGCTCGATCCGAACGACGACATTACACTCTCCAGCCTCCAGCGGGCCGCGGCGATCGTCGGACGACGTGTGAATATCGAATTGGTTTAGCCCGGTGGGGTAGCTGCACACGAACTCTCTCTTGTCTCTCAGACGCTCCGCCACCGGTCGGGATTCCGCAAAATCCCGGAAGAAAAAGGATGGGAGCGGGGGTTTTCAACCCCCGAATCTTGCGCCTGTGGGGGACAGGAATGTCCCCCTTCCTAGAACGAGTATTTGAGCGCCAGTTGGAGTTGGCGTCCGGCAAGAGCCCGGCCCAGGACTCCGAATTCGGGAGTTCCAAACTGGGTGATCCCGTCCCGGGTCCGGGGGTTGAAGTTGGCGCGGTTGAGGCTGTTGAACGCCTCCAGCCTCACCTCGAGCGTCTCCTCGTCCCGAACTTGCAAGACCCGGCGGAGGGAGACGTCGAGATTGACGACCCCGGGACCTTCGATGGTGTTGCGTCCGCCGTTCCCGTAGCGAAATCCCTCCGGCCGGATGAAGGCGGTGGTGTCGAACCAGCGCTGTGGATGCCGCTGCGACGGCGGCAGATTGGCCTCGCGGAGGCGATCGGGCCACTGGGAGTAATGGGACCCGGTGTCGAGCGGGTCGCCGGGCAGATAGACGGTGAACCAGGCGCCGTCCTGGAAGGTGGAAATACCATGGAGCGACCAGCCACCCAGGATTCGTCCCGCCCATCCGGTCCGCGCGAATTGCCTCCTGGGACCGAAGGGGAGGTCGTAGCTGCCTGACAGGAGGACACGCTTCTTGATCTGGGAGTTCGCCACACCTCGATTCAGTTCCGGCGACAGGTTGATGGACCGAAGCAGCAGGTTGCTCTGGTTCCCCTGGTCTCCACCCCCCGTGTCGATCAGGCTCGCCCAGGAAAAGGACCCCAGCAAGCGGAGCCCGTCGGGACCCGGCCGCTTTTCCAACTGGAGG
Organism: Acidobacteriota bacterium; assembly: GCA_965217775.1. Classification (GTDB taxonomy): domain Bacteria; phylum Acidobacteriota; class UBA6911; order RPQK01; family JAJDTT01; genus JAJDTT01. The sequence goes on along the minus strand of CBDCJH010000002.1, from coordinate 6,188,219 downwards.
AAGGAGCTGTGATACCAGGCGTCGGCAAGGGCCGCCGTGAACAGGACCGATTGCAGCTCCGGAAAGGGGCGCCGGGATTGCCGGTCGCCGCTGCCGGGCACGGCGTCGTTGAAGGAGACCGTCTCCAGCCGCCCGCCGGTTCTCGAGTTCTGGTAACCCATGTCCAGTATCAGCTCGGGGGTCCAGCGGTGCTGCAGCGAAAGTCCCCAGGTACGGGTCCGGGGCAGTGGCGTGGGCGTCACGTGTCCCGTCAGGGTGGGAACGGCTGAACTGGCCAGCGCGGCAGGAAAGGGATCGGAGAGGGTCAACCCGGGACTCTCCAGCGGGCCGTTGAAGGTCAGAAGCCGGGACCCGGGCCGGGGATTCTTTCCCAATCCTTGAATCATCGAGAGATCCGTCTCATTGGAATAGAGCCCGAGTCCCAGATGGAGCACCGAGGACTGGCCCAGCCGCAGAGCCATTCCCAGCCGGGGCAGGAGGCCCTCCCAGGGCCGCCATTCCACCAGCGGATAATTGGGACGGAAGCGGCCCGTTTCCCCCGGGGCCAGTTCCAGGTCCAGGAGAGGCGGAAAGAGTTCTCCCGAGACGGGATCGAAGTTGCCCATGAATCCCCGCTTGTCCCGCCATGGGTATCTCCATTCGTACCGGAGGCCCAGGGTCAGGGCCAACGCCGGCGTGATGCGCCATCGGTCCTGCAGGTAGCTGTAGATGCTGTTCTGGTGATAGCTGCCCCGGCGTTCCTCGCCTCCCAGCAGGGTCCTGGCCGGATAACCCAACAGGAAGTCGGCAAGCCCGTTTCCGGTGTAGCGATCGTAGAAATCGAACTGAGACCGTCCCTGCAGCCCGAAAAAATTGTAATTCTGCCGGAACTCCACGCCCATCTGGATCGAGTGGTGCCCACGTTGAAGCGCCAGATCGTCCTTCAACTGCCAGTTGCCCACGATGACGGGTCCGATCCTCTGGAGGTCACCGAAGCCCGTATAACCCTGGATCGACACCAGGGGAATGCCGTCTCGGTCGATCTCCGTCTCCAGCAGTTGGGGGATTCCCAACCGCCTCACGGCCTCGGTCTTGGGCCGGGCCACCGCGGCCGTGTAGGGTCTCCGGAACCAGTGCAGACCGAAATAGTTGACCGATCCTGCGGAGAGCCTCCGGGTGTTGGTGATGGCTTGGCCGTAGCTCCCCAGGGGCATCCGGGTTGAGAACACGCTGAAGACTCTGGACCGGAACGAGGGCCGTCGATCGCCGGCGAAACGGAACGTCCAACTGCTGGACGTAGAGGTCCGCAGGTCGACGCGGGCGATGACCTGGCGATTGTCGTGCGGCCGCTTGGAATCGGGACTCGTGAAGTTGAGAGGTCCGGCAGTGTTGGGGAGGGGATAGAAACTGAGCAGTTGCCGGGCTACCGGATCGATTCGGTTGGCCGGGATTCGATTCCCGGGGAACGGTTTCCCGGTCAGCGGATCCAGGATGGAGCCCGCGAACCGGCCCTCGCGTTCTTCCGGCGTCGGCACCACGGCGGTCAAGGGAAGCGTCTCCCGGATGGTGTAGTGCAAATAGGAGAGGAAGAACCAGGCACGGTCCCGGTTCAGACCGGGCAGGAGAAGGGGACCTCCCAGGGTGCCCCCCATCTGATTCCGTTTGAATTCCGCCTTCCGCTGTTCGAAGAAGTTGCGCGCATCCAGATTGTCGTTGCGGTGAAACCAGAAGAGGCCGCCATGGAAACTGTTGCCGCCGTGCCGGGACACCAGCAACACCTGGCCGCCGGAGCGAATGCCGTACTGAGCCGAATAGAGGCCGGTCTTGACATCGAATTCCCGGATCGCTTCCGACGACGGGGTCAGGTTGGTGGACCCGTCGCCTCCGGTGACCAGGGTCCCGTCGAAATAGGTCAGGTTGTCCCTCCAGCTCATTCCCAGGACCTGAATGCGCCGCGTCCCCTGTGCGACAGCTCCCGGAGCCAGGGTAACCAGATCCCGGAAGTTACGTTCCTTGGAAGGCATGTTTTGCAACTGCTTGCGATCGATGAGCTGTCCCACGTCGTCCCGCTCGACGGCGAGTTGGGAGAGGTCCTCCGATATCTTGGAAGCTTCCCCCGGCCGCCTGGCGCGGAGGCGAAAATCGAGGCGGACCCGCTGTCCGACCTGGAGCCGGACCGGTATCCTTCGCTGGGAATCGAAGCGGTCCCTGGAGGCCAACACTTCGTAGTCTCCCACCGGCAGCCCCTCCCAGCCGTAGACGCCGGAGGCGTCGGTTTCGAGGACAAAGAGTTCGTTGGTCTCCGTCCGCCGGGCCCGGATCTCGACCTCCGCCAGGGGACTGCCGTCGAGTTCGCGGACGGTCCCCTCCAACACCGCAACCTGACTCTGGGCCACAGCCGACCCTGCCGTCCAGACGGCACAGATGAGGAGCAGGGAAACTACACTGGTATCTCTCACAGGGTGGCCGAGTATATGACGAAAACGACCTGACCATTAATCACATGGTGATTTTCGTTCAAGTGTCGCGGGTGCAGGAGGTGCTGGACGCGCCCTTGCTGGGATACGGAAGGTTGGATACCCTCAGTGCCCTGTCGACACCACACCACCACAACCGTGAACAGGAAAACGCTTCCATGGCCGTGAATCCGATACCCGATGGCTTCCACACGGTGACACCGTACCTGGTCGTTGCCGACATCGACCAGTTCCTCGATTTCCTCAAGGCGGCTTTCGGCGCTACCGAGAAGGAGCGCGTCCCCAGTCAGGACGGGCGGACGGGGCACGCGGAGGCTCTCATCGGCGATTCGTACGTGATGATGGGCCGGGCTCAGGACGAGTTCCCCGCACTTCCCTGCATGCTCTACCTCTACGTGCCCGACACCGACGCCACCTACGCGCAGGCGCTGGCAGCCGGGGCGACATCCATGCAGGAGCCCGTGGATATGTTCTACGGGGACCGCAACGCCTTCGTCCAGGACCCGGCCGGCAACACCTGGTGCATCGCCACTCACCAGGAGGATCTGACCCCGGAGGAGCTGGCCGAGCGGGCCAAGGAGTTCATGCAGTGACGACCGTGACCCGGGTTTTGCGGGCACGGCGCCGCCTCCTGTTCGTACTGGTTTTCGCGTTCGTTTGGACAACCTCCGGGACTCGTTCCTCGACCGGCCTGGCGTCGGAACTTCCCTCGTTCACGAATCCGGCCGAGGCGGGACCCGACTTCCAGGTACAGGGCGAATACGCCGGAAATGTCGGCTCCGGCTTTCCCATCGGCATTCAGGTGATTGCCCTGGGGAACCACGAATTCCAAGGGGTGGTCTTTTCCGGGGGCCTTCCGGGAGCCGGCTGGGACGAGAGCACCGTCTCCCACATCGGGGGCAAGACGCAGGAGGACGGCCGGACCGCCTTCCACGGCATCCACGGCGAACGGCTGAAGTTTGCCAGCTCCAACTTCCGGGGCTCGATCCAGAACGGCGTCTTCACCGGCGAGGCCCATACCTTCGACGGCCGGGCCGACAGCGTTGAGTTCCGTCTGAACAAGGTGCTGCGCCAATCGCCGACGCTGGGCGCCAAGCCTCCCGCCGGGGCCGTCGTGCTGTTCGACGGTACGGGCGTCGGGGAGTGGCAAGACGGCCGCCTCGTCGAGAACGGTCTGCTGGACGTGGGGACCACTTCCAAGCGAAAGTTCGCCAGCGTCTGGATCCACCTGGAGTTCCGCTGCCCCTTCATGCCGACGGCGCGGGGCATGAAGCGAGGCAACAGCGGCGTCTACGTCAAGCGGGAATGGGAGGTGCAGATCGTCGATTCCTTCGGTTGGCACCACGAGAACCGCAAGTTCGAGCGGCTGTCCAAATTCGGCCGCGCCGGAGGCATCCACGAAATGGTGGGGCCTCGGATCAACATGTCGTTTCCACCGCTGTCCTGGCAGACCTACGACATCGAGTTCACCCTGGCCCAGTTCGACTCAGCGGGGAAGAAGATCTCCCCGGCGACGATGACGGTCCGGCACAACGGAGTCCTGATCCACGACCGGGTCGTGCTGCCCCGGCTTCCACCCGAAGTGGATGATCTCAAATTCAAGGAAGGCGAACCCGGGCCCATCTACTTGCAGGACCACGGCAATCCGGTGCGCTATCGCAACCTCTGGGTGTTGGAAAGGGATTGACCTCCCCTGTCTCGTTCAGAAAACCAACTGACGGGTCCGGTTCTCATACCCTCTCGCCGTAGGCGGCGTCGATCAGAGCCTTGATGTACGCAATGGCCCAGGCGTAGGAGATCAGGTCGCCCTTCCCTTCGGCCGTGATGCCGGGGACGTGGTCCGGCTCCAGCGTCCACTGATAGTCTACCTCCCGGAGCACCTGGACCACCTTCCACATGTCCAGGTCCCCCTCGTCCAAGAAGACCTCGTCGTAGTTGGGGACGGTCCCGCGGACGGCCCGGAAATCGATGTCGAAGATCTTTTTCTTGCCGCCGAAATAGCGGATCAGGTCGATGACGTCGGCTCCCGACTCCTGCATCGTCCCCAGACAGAGAAGGATGCCGTTGTACTTGCTGGGAACGATGTTGATGAGCCGGTCCAGGCCCTCCTTGCTGTTGAGGGCCTGGGTGACTCCCCAGTAGCGGGCCGACGGCGGATCATCGGGGTGACAGGCCACGTGGACGCGGGCTTCGGACGCCACCGGGATGCAGTGTTCCTGAAAGCGGGTGATCCGCTCCCACAACTGATCGGAGGAGACGGAGCCGGCGGGCCGGCCGTGCTCCTCGGTTCCCTTCCCGTCGAACCTGTACATTCGGGAGCCGCCCCTGCCCTCGAGAACGTGCCGGTAGCCGGGCAGAGGAAGCTGGAAGACGTCCCGGATGACCCGGGAGAGCAGAAGGCTGTGTTCCAGAACCGGAATTCCCGCCTTTCCCATGGTCACGATGGTTCGCGAGATCTTTTCCAGCTCCCGGTTCCAGCCGGGCCGGTCCAGGAGCAGGTTGGCGGTGTCCACCTTGCGCAGATAGACGGCGCCGACCTTGAGTCCCACGCTCTCGGCACGCTGCTTGACTCGCAGCAACTCCTCCAGGTCCATCTCGCCGTCCCGGTCGTAGCCGGGCACCCACGGCGCGATGATTCGGATGTCCTGCACGCCCATCTGCCGCACGTGCCGGAGGGCCGCCTTCGACAAAGGCGAAGGGTCCCTCCCGACGGCGCGCGGGAAGGCGGTGACTCGCATTCGCCCGGCCTCGGAACCGGCCGAGACGGTTCGTTCCAATCCCGCGCCCTCCAGCACGCCGGCGACCGCAGCCGCTCGTACGAAGTTCCTTCTGCTGACTTTCATGAATCTCCTCCTGAGAAAAAGACCTTTCCAGGCCCGATCCACTTCCGAATGCAGCCTCGCATTGAATCGGTGGCGAGAGTAATGGGCAACGCCGTTATTCGGCGTTGAGTTCCCCTCCCGCGTCGTACCTTACAATGTAATGCATGTCACGAAAATTGACCGGGCGTATTCCCGACGACCTGAGCGAAGGAGTGGCCCTCGCTTCTCGGAAGCTGCAACTAACGCCTTCACAAATAGTGCGGTCGACCCTACGCCAGTTCCTCGGCATCGGCGCCGTCCGGCAGCGCCCGGCCCAACGGGTAGTCGAACTCCTGGGTTCTCTCGATTCCGGGATTCCCGAACTGGCGACGCGACATCGAGAATACATCTTGGAATCTCTTCGGCATCGCGTGTGAATTGCTGCCGGATGCCGGAACTTTGGTCTCCCTCCTTGACCGCCGGCAGCAGCGCCACGTGAGGGCTATACTGGCCCAAAAAACCGGCGCGCCGGGGATAAGGAGAGCTTGCAGTGAACACGCAACGATATCAATTGCGACTCAGCGGCCTCCCAGAACCCACAGGGCAGATTAAGGTTGCCAGCCTATGCCGTATTTTGGACGCTTTACTACAGATGGGGGAACGAGCCACCCGTTTGATCGTCACCGGCCAGAGCAGCGGGAAGGGCCGGAAGCCCAAATGGCTTCAAGCAAGCGTCAACTTCACGGTCACTGGATTGAACTCCGGCTCGACGATTCTCGACATTGAGGCGCCTCTTTTTCGTGAGACGGCCTATAGGGAGCTTGCGCAACAGGAGCTTTGGCAGAACAAGCCGAATCTCGATGATACATCGCTCGATATTGCGGCACGTGCGATTGAAGAAGCCACGTCTACCGAATCCCCGGGCGACCGTTTCGACGCCGACGTTCTGAAAGCAATTCTCAGATTCAAGACAGCCGGGGGGACTCCTGGTATTCGCTACGAGTTGATTCCACAGGGTTCGGCAGGCTGGGGGTTTGTGCTGGATGAGCACGTCTGTACGCAGGTATCCGAGCGGTTAAGGAGCATCCCGCCACCCAGGTCGTTCATTGTGAGCGGCAGACTGGACCAAATTAAATATGGTGGTGGCCACTTTCGCCTTTTGCTTGGCCGGAACGATCAACTCCTGGGAAAGTTGCACCCGGACTTGCTGGACACCGAGGTCCTACGCCCGCTTTGGGGAAATCCGACTACCGTAGAGGGACTGGTTCACTTCAAAGCTAACGGACAGGCGCGATGGATCGAGGCGCGTCGGATGAGTGGAAGTGCTGAAGGGGACAGCGTGTTCGAACAGATCCCATCGGCAGAAGGTGAGGAAGCGCTGGACCCTGTTCGGGCTCAGCGAAGACGCCGGGTTCTATCCAGGGATCCCATTCTTCTCGCGGGAGCGTGGCCAGGCGACGAGTCCATCGATGAACTCCTGGCTCAGCTCGATTGATCCATGAACAAGAGAGTCGCCAAACTGCATGCTGGCGCTGCACGCCGGCTGTCGGTAGGGGACGGGCGTCGACAAGGCTCGCCTCCACACGGTCACGGTTGGTCCGTCCCGCTCCACAGATCACGATGCGACGCGGCGCTCGCACCAAGGTCAACTAGTCCAGTTCGAACTGGGCCAAATAGGCGCCGACTTCGTACTGTCGGGCCTGAGGCTGCCGGTCCTTGCACAGGATGAAGCTCTCCATGACCAGCACATCCATGTTGGTGGACATGAAGCAGCGGTAGGCTTGCTCCGGCGAACAGACGATGGGCTCGCCCCGGACGTTGAAGCTGGTGTTGATGACCACGGGACACCCGGTCCTGCGCTCGAACTCCCGCAGCAGTCGATAGTAGGCGCCGTGCCTCTCCGAGTCGACGGTCTGCACCCGGGCCGAGTGGTCCACGTGGGTGATGGCCGGGACCACGGAGCGTGCGACGTTGAGCTTGTCCAGTCCGGTCAACTTCGCCTCCCCGTCCGAGGCGACCCTCTTGGAAGCCTGAACCGGAGCTACCAGCAACATGTAGGGACTGTCTTCGTCGGGCCGCATCTCGAAATACTCGTCCACATGTTCCCGCATCACCGACGGAGCGAAGGGGCGGAAGGACTCCCGAAACTTGATCTTGAGGTTCACTACCGACTGCATGCGGCGGCTTCTGGCGTCTCCCAGGATGCTGCGGCAACCCAGGGCCCGGGGGCCGAACTCCATGCGCCCCTGCATCCACCCCACCACCTTCTGGTCGGCCATGATCTGGGCCACACGCCGCACCAGCGCCTGGGGATCGTCAATCCGTTCGAAGTCGGCGCCCACCGCTTCGAGGAAGGATCGGATCTCCGGCTCCGAATAGGAGGGACCAAGGAGAGAACCCGATTGTCCGTCCGGCGTCCGGGGACGGCGCGGGTTTCCCAGGAGCTGGTGCCAGATGAAGAGGGCCGTACCCAGGGCGCCGCCGGCGTCTCCGGCCGCGGGCTGAACCCAGATCTCCCGGAAGGGACCTTCCCTGAGAATCCGTCCGTTCGCCACGCAGTTGAGGGCGACGCCGCCGGCCAGGCAGAGGTTCAACTGCCCGGTCCGGGCGTGGACGTGGCGAGCCATCCGCAGCAGGATCTCCTCCATGACTCGCTGGATGGAGGCGGCCAGGTCCATCTCCCGCTGCGTCAGCGGCGACTCGGGTTGCCGGGGCGCTCCGCCGAAAAGGCGTTCAAACTTGCGTGAGGTCATGGTCAGGCCCTGGCAATAGTTGAAGTAGGACATGTCCATGCGAAAGGAGCCGTCCTGCTTCAGGTCGATCAGGCGCCGGAGAATCAGGTCCACGTATCGGGGCTCTCCGTAGGGCGCCAGCCCCATGAGCTTGTACTCCCCCGAGTTCACCCGGAACCCGCAGAAATAGGTGAAGGCGGAATAGAGAAGGCCCGGCGAATGGGGAAAGCGAAGCTCGTGGGTCAGCCGGATCCGGTTGTCCTTGCCGGTGCCGTAGGCGGCGGTGGCCCATTCCCCCACCCCGTCCACGGTCAGAATGGCGGCTTCCCGAAACGGTGAGGGAAAGAAGGCGCTGGCCGCGTGGGACTCGTGATGCTCGGTGAAGATGAACCGCTTGCGGTAGGCCCGGTCGAGCCCCCGGGTCATCTGCCCGGGGAGATGAAGCTTTTCCCGGAGCCAGACCGGCATCGCCTTCACGAACGAGGAGAACCCCCTGGGGGCGAAGGCCAGATAGGTCTCCAGAAGCCGCTCGAACTTCATCAACGGCTTGTCGTAAAAGCCCACGAAGTCCAGCTCGCCCGGCGTGAGACCGGCTTCTTTCAGGCAGTATTCGATGGCCTGGGCAGGAAAAGAGGCGTCATGCTTCTTCCGGCTGAAACGCTCCTCCTGGGCGGCCGCCGCGATCTCGCCGTCCCGGACCAGAGCCGCCGCCGAGTCGTGGTAGAAGGCCGAGATTCCCAATATTGCTGTCACGTTCCTCCTCGTTGCCCTCGTTGCCCCTTCCGTCGCAGTCCCGCGGTACGGCATCCGGCGGCTCCGGACGACCGGAGCCGCGGACCGTCAGGATACCTTCCTGGTTTCCCCTTCAGTAGAATAGCGGCCCGTATCTCACTGAGCATCCCAGATTTCACCGGCGGCGTAGACCGGCGTCGGGGAAGCAGCGAAAAGGGCGAACATGAACTTCGGCATTATTCTCGGGCAGACTTTCACCGCCACCGGACAGGCCAGCTTCGACCAACTCCGGGAGAGGGTCCAGGTGGCGGAGGAGCTGGGCTTCGATCTGGTCTGCCTGGGCGACCGGCACCTCTGGCCCTCGGGCTTCCACGAACTGCTCACCACCCTGGCCGCCCTGGGGCCCGTCACCCGCCGGATCCAGCTCTGCTCCAGCGGATTTATCCTCCCCATCTACAACCCGATCCTTCTGGCCGAGCAGGCCGCGCATGTGGACGTGATCTCGGGCGGGCGGCTCATCTTCGGGCTGGTTCTGGGTTACCGGGAAGAGGAGTTGGCTATTTCAGATGTCCAGCTGCGGCAACGGCGGGGCCGGTTCCTGGAGAATCTGGAGGTCATCTCCCGGCTCTGGGCCGGCGAGTCGGTCACTTTCCAGGGCAAGTTTTTCCGGTGTCGAGACGTCCGCATCGGTCCCCTGCCGGTCCGGAAACCCCGCCCTCCCATCTGGATCGGCGGGACGGCCGATGTGGTTGTCCGTCGTTCAGCCCGGCTGGCGGACAGCTGGATCCCCAGCGCCAGCCTCGGCCGGCGTGAACTGCGGGAGAAGATCCAGGTTTATCGAAGCGCCCTGGACGAGTTCTGCAAACAGGGAACCCTGGTGGTGCCCCGGCTGGGCTTCGTGGCGAAAAGCCGGGCCCGGGCCCGAGCACTGGTGGAGAAACCGCTGCTCGAACAATATCGGCGCTATTCCGGCTGGATGAAGGACACCCCGGAGGGGGCGCGCTACAGAAAAGCCAGCCTGGAGGATTTCCAGGGCCGGCTCATCCTGGGAACACCCGAGGAGTGTATCGAGCAGGTGGCCGTCTATAGCGACATGGGCGCCGACACCTTCGTCTACCACTGCCAGCACCACGGCATCTCCCAGCGGGACATGCTGGAGTCCATGGAACTCTTCGCGACCCGGGTGATGCCCGCGTTCGGGAGCAGTTGAGCCGCTACTGTCCGGAACCTGCTACTCCCAATCGTCGCTGCGGAAGGGCGAGGCGGGAAGGCCCTCGGCGTTGTAGAGATTGCACACGGGACTGTCGCTCCAGCCGTAACGTACGGCCACGACTCGTTCCACTGCAGCGCTCGAGACCACCACCGTACCGGAGTCGATCCGGGCGTCCGCCGGCACGAACCGCCGGTCGGCCCCGGCCACCTGAAAGCCTGTCAACGCGCCTCCCCGGCTCTCGAGCCCGCCGCCCGCGTGGTCGAACCAGACCCGCAGTCCGGATTCCTCAGTCGTGACCCGGCGCAAGATGGGTCCCGAGTAGACCAGGTCTTCGCCGTGGGCCAGCGCACGGGCCGCCAGAGCCAGACGCTTGCCCACGTCCTGCTTGTTCTTGGGATGGATGTCTTCCGGGTTGCCGATATCGACGGTAACCGCCATGCCCGTGTTCCTGACGCTCAACGTCATGAGCTGAGACTCCCTGAGTTCGGGCCATTCGCTCCCTTCGGGCGTCTTGCGGAAATTGGCCAACTGGACGAACAGGAAGGGGAACGGCCCGACTTTCCAGTGCGCTCTCCAGTCCTGGATCAACGCCGGGAACAACGAGCGGTAGAGATCGGCCTCCGCCAGGTGAGCGTTGTTCTCACCCTGGTACCAGATGGCGCCGCGGACGGCGTAGGCCGTCAACGGGGCGATCATGGCGTTGTAGAGACCCCCAGGCGTCCAGGGGTGTCCCGGACCCAGAGGGCGGCGGGGCCGGCGAGGCACTGGTTCGCCGCTTTTCTTGGCGGCCTCGGCCTGCCGTTCCCAGCGGGCAACCTCCTCCAGGTGCTCTCTCTGCCGGGCGGGATATTCCGCCAGAACCTGCTTCCAGGCCTCCAAAGTCGTGGTCAGCCGGGGGTCGGACTCAAGGCGAGGCCGGCTCACCCAGGCCTGTGCCGGGGTCCCTCCCCACGCCGTCTGGATCACCCCGACGGGATGACCCAGCTTCCGGTGCAGGTGGCGGGCAAAATAGTAACCGACGGCGGAGAAATCCCCGACCGACTCGGGAGCACAAGACTGCCACGACCCTTCCACGTCCTCCAGCGGTTTATCGGCCACGTTGCGGGCGACCTTGAACAGGCGGATCCTGGGGAAGTTGGCCTGAGCGATCTCCTCATCCGGATTCTTCGAACGCCGGACCGGCCAGTCCATATTGGACTGCCCCGAAGCCACCCAGACGTCTCCCACCAGGACATCTTTCAGGGTGATGGTGTTGGTCCCCTGGACCTCCAGACGAAAGGGGCCACCCGCTTCCGAGGGGGCCAGATTCACCTCCCAGTCTCCCGAATCCCCCGGCAACGGCGCGGTCGCCGTGTAACTGCGGCCTCGGAAACTCACCTGGACGGTCTCGCCGGCGTCGGCCCAACCGCAGATCCGCACCGGAACCCCCTGCTGCAGGAGCATGTGTTCCGAGATCACCGCCGGCAACCGGACCTCGGCGAGAGCCGGTCCCGACAATGCCAGGAACAACGCCGCCGCAATGCCAACAAATCTCCATGAGTGCAAGAAAAACACTTCACACCTCCTGGCAAGTTAGGTTACTGGTCGAAAGGGTAAACGTCGAGGGTCTCCAACCCCGGCATACGACATGCAGACTGCACACACCTAGGGGCGCCCCTTGTGGGCGCCCTCTTCGGTCCAAAGCGGAGCAAGACGGGTCCAGACGAAAGGTCGGCGGCTGGAAAGCCACGCCTCCGGCGAAGAAATTTTGGTTCCGGCTATGCCGGGTTAGGATGAACACATGCCAAATCTTCAGGTGCACAAAGTTCCGGAGGAACTTCATCGGACCCTCAAGGCAAAGGCGGCCCTCCGGCTGAATCGGACCCTATCAGCCCGTGGCAAAAGTCATCACGGCATTCGACCGTCCCTGCATCCCGGCGGACGGCGTTGCGATTCGGGCACATACTCCCGGTATGCACCCGAATCGCGCCTTGTCCGGCGGGCGCAGGAACGGTCTCGGTGCTCGCGGGACTTTCACCACGGACTGCTATCAGACGCTGAGTCTCTCCGGCGACGTCCCGGCTGCCAGAGTACGGTCACCAGGAAAGGTATTGCTCGGTACGCGGACTCGATTCCTGGGAGACGGCGGAATCGAGATTGAAACAAACTGGAAATGAGCCGGAAATGAATGTAGAATTTATTCGTCCAAACCACTTAAAACATGTGGTTATCTTAGAAAAAACTGTGAAATATTCCGGAAATGAACTGTAAATGGCTGCCGATAATGTCAACCGCTACCTGGTCCCCCGGCGATGGGTGCACTACGATCCCTCTGCCGTCTTCCACCTGCTGATCGAGGCCAGGACCGCCGGCGGCGTCCTGAATCAGATGCCGTATCTACCTCAGTGGATCGAGCAGGCACACGAGGAGCAGTTGCGATTGGAAGCGGCCGGCACTTCGCGCATCGAAGGCGCCCAGTTCACGCAGCGCGAACAAGAAAAAGCTCTTGCACCCGCCGCGACTGGGGCGACCAAATTGACCCATTCCCAGCGTCAACTGCGGGCCGCCGACGCTACCTACCGGTGGCTGCGCTCGCGACCAGCCGAACAGCCGGTAACCGCCGAGTTCAGCCGGGAAATTCACCGGCGCATTGTAACCGGATGCGACGATCGCAATTGCACACCGGGTGAGACACGTCCTGATGGTTGGAACGTCACATTCGGAACGCCACGCTGCCGGGGCGCTGAGGGCGGCAATGAATGCCGCGCCGCATTCGACGGCCTCGTCACCGCCATCGCCGGAGAGTTCCGGCGCCACGACCGCCTCATTCAGGCCATCGCGGCTCACTACCACATCGGTGCGATGCACCCTTTCGGCGACGGAAACGGCCGCACCGCCCGTGCCCTGGAAGCGTTCATGCTGCGGCGGGCCGGCGTCAACGACGTGATCATGGTCAGCCTGTCCAACTACTACTACGAACACCAAGACGAGTACCTGACCGCTCTGTACGAAACCCGGAAGAACGGACACGATCTGACGCCGTTCCTGAAGTTTGCGCTGCCGGCGGTGGCCGAGAGATGCAACGCGGTCACCGAGGCCATCGCCACCAACCATCGGCGAGTGCTGTTCCGGGAATTCGCCAGATCGTTGTTTGGGAAACTACGCAGTCCTCGCCGTCGAGTTCTGGCCCAGCGCCAGTTGGAGATCCTGGAGATCCTGCTGGACACCGGCCCAACAGAACCGCGCGACCTGGTGAATCGGGGACGAGCGCTTTACCTGGGTCTCAAGCATCCCGATCGCGCAATGGTGAGAGATCTGTTCAGGCTGTTGGAACTATCCGCCGTCGTGGTGGACGGAGGACGAATCGCCGCCAACCTGGACTGGCCACAATTATTTGCTGAGTCCGAACTGCTGGATCGGTATGAAAGCATGCCGTCTGCCACTTCGACGACTCACCCGGCTATGGCCCAGTTGTCCCGACTCCTGGGCCGCCGCTGATCCACAGGCCGGACTTCCCATCCGGACCACGATTCAATATTCGCAACCTCTTCCCCCACTCATCGGCGCAGGGCATGTTCGCGGCGAACGAAAAGGCTTCGCTCACACGGTGCCCACCAGCTCACGAGGCGGTTCCCGGTTCAGATCGATTCCGGAAATAACCGGTAATTCGTGTCCGAGCTTCAGGCCGAGGAAAAGCCAATCCTCCAGAGTCGAGCGGAGTAGATGCTCACATTCATTCAGCGTGGCGCCAAAGGAGACAACGCCCTTGCACGGCGGAATCCAACCCGCAAACGAACCGCCATCCAACCTGTCGTATGTCGCCGTCGCCATAGCCTGTTCAAGGTAATCGCTGAGAATGCATCCTGTCCTCATTCTGTTCCTCGTAGTATCGGATTAGTTTCGTAAGGTCCTGCCATATCATCGATTTTGCACCTTGAACTTGCTTCGAGCGAACTTCATCCCGGAGCGGCTTGGGGCGCCAACTGAAGCGCTTTCGGCGACTAAGGCTTCCTACCCGATTCCGACCAGAAGGAGTAGAGATCGGCGTCCGTGAGGTGAAAGCGCAGACGGAGAACCTTCCCGTTCAGTTCGCGGAGGTCGTCCCGTCCCTCCCAGGTCACTTCGGCCTCCAGACGGTCCCCGCGAATGGGCCGCGATCGCTTTCCGGCCCACTCTCGCAACTCGGATCTTCTTCTGGACGGCGGCACCACCTCCACCGTCAGTTCGCCGCCGCGCGCGTCCACGTTGCAGAACAGGCGGTCTCCCTGAAACCGGATTGGCCGCGTCTCGACGAAGCCCTCCTCGGCACCGGCCCGGAAGGATACGAAGCCGTCGCGGCGCAACTTGGCCAGGAAGATGGCGCCATGATAGGTGCCGTCGGGAGTGTACCGTTCCTTGATGCCCGAATAGTAGAACCAGAGCTCCTTCTCCTTCACCACCGGCCGGGAGGCGGCCAGAATCTGCACGGTGTCCAGCCGTCCTTCCGACAACCGGGAGACGGGAATGAAGGACTCGCGCCGCCCCACCTTGTTCCAGCGCTTGAGATCCCGGCTGCTGGCCAGCTTCACCGAGTTGAACCCGTCCTGGTTGCCCCGCGGCAGGGGGATGAGGCCGGCGGCTTCGAAGAAGGTGGGCAGCCCGATGTAGAGGCTCTCGTAGGGAAAGACGGGCATGTTGTAGATCTCGGTCCGGTACTCCTGGGGGCGATGGTAGGTGGGTGTGTGAAGACCGGGGTCGGACAGATGCGTGCGGATCCGCTCCCGCCCCAATTCCTGATCCCGCAGGTCGGCGTGGAAGATGAGTTCGTGGGGAGTCCATTCCTGGAGATCGCGGCTCATCGAAAGATAGACGGAGCGCCCGAAAGGTCCGGGATGCTTGACGGTCAGCAGGAAGCGGCCGCCTTTTTCGTCATAGTTCAGATGGGACGTGTCTTGCCCCGGGATCGGCGGGTACCCCAGCTTTCGAAACACGTAACCGTCGGAGGAGGCAACGGCCTCCCTTCCCCGTCGTCCCACCCAGCACAATCCGACGTAACGGCGCTCCGCTGGGGCGTTCGGATCCATGAGGACGTGGACGATCAGGGCGCTAGGATCTCCCTCGACCTTGACCAGGTTGTTCTCGCCCGATCCCTCGTATTGCACGATGCCCAGATTCGGTTTTTCCCAACCGACTCCGTCCCGTGATCGGGCATACGCCGCCCGTTTCCCGTCACCGATGACGTACCACATCTTCCAGACCCCTTCGTCCGGGTCCCATCCGGGAGCACCGTAGTACTCCACCAGTTCGCTGTAGCTGTTCTCGCCCGCGGAGGTCTTTTCCCAGGGCTGGTCGGCCCACACCACAGGTCCGCCGGGTTGCTTCCGGACCGGGTGGACTCGGCGCTCGAGATTGTAGACGGAGCCGAGGTGGTGGTCATCCAGGAAAAGCTCGCGTATGCCCGCTCGTATCGTATAAATGTAGGAATCCTGCGCGGGGGCCGATGTTGCCGCCGCAACGAAGAGGAGTGGGACCAGGAGAAAGGCTCGGGCTGGTAACAGGTTCACATTCAACCCCTTACAGATTAGCTGGAAATCCGATGAACGGCCGTTCACTGTAGCAGACTGCCGCGAGACACAAGATGAGAAATCCGCTCTCCATATTGGGGCCCGGGATTCTGGTGGCGGCCACCGGCGTGGGCGCGGGCGACCTGGCCACCGCCGGTTTCGCCGGATCGGAGCTGGGGGTCGCAATCCTCTGGGCCGTGCTGGCCGGCAGCTTCTTCAAGTTCGTCCTCAGCGAGGGCATCACGCGCTGGCAACTGGCCACGGGGCAGACCCTTTTGGAAGGCGCGGTGGTTCACCTGGGCCGACCCGTCCAATATCTATTCCTGGGATATCTGGTGGTCTGGAGCTTCCTGGTGGCGGCGGCGTTGATGAGCGCCTGCGGTGTGGCTTCCCACGCCCTCCTGCCTCTTCATTCCGACCCGGTGACGGGCAAGATCATCCACGGGATCGTGTGGAGTCTGATCGGACTCTTGATGGTCCGCCTGGGGGGCTACCGGCTCTTCGAAAAGGTCATGAAAGTCTGTATCGGCCTGATGTTCTGTACGGTCGTGATCTCCGCCGTTCGGCTGGCTCCCGATTGGGGGGACGTCATCGCCGGTCTGGTGTGGCCTGCCATTCCCCAGGCGGACGGACAGGGACTGGGATGGATACTGGCCCTCATGGGGGGCGTCGGCGGTACGGTCACAATTCTCTGCTACGGCTACTGGATCCAGGAGGAGGGGCGCACCGGCACGAAGGATCTCAAAGTCTGCCGCCTCGATCTGGCCGCCGCCTACGTCGTGACGGCCCTGTTCGGCCTGGCCATGGTGATCATCGGCAGCCAGGTCGAGGTCCGGGGCGGCGGCGCCACGCTACTGATTCGCCTGGCCGAACGGCTTACGGACTCGCTGGGTCCCTTGGGGGGGTGGGCGTTCCTGTTGGGAGCGTGGGGAGCCATCTTCAGCAGTCTGCTGGGAGCGTGGCAAAGCATTCCGTACCTGTTCACGGACCTGACCTCCCTGATGGGGATCAAGGGGTCAGTCAAGCGCCGCCGAGTGGACTGCGACTCCAGATTCTACCGTGGGTTCATGTACGCCATGGCCACCGTTCCGATGGTGGGTCTGTGGGTCGGGTTCGCCCGGATGCAGAAAACGTACGCCATTGTCGGCGTGCTCTTCGTCCCCATGCTGGCAGCCGCGTTGCTGCGCATGAACGGCAAGGCCGGATGGATCGGCCGCCGCTACAGGAACCGGCCCTGGACCTCGATAGTGCTGGCCTCCATCCTCCTATTTTTCCTGCTGGCAGGATATCTGGGCGTCGACGCGGCGCTCCGGCGATAACCGGAGAACCGGTCGAATGCCGTGACGACTTTTGCGACGGACTGTTAACATGAATTCCATGGAAGCTCCTTTCACGATGACGTTCGACGCTTTCTGGAGATGGCTCAACGCCCATCCCAACTGCATCTTGAGGGCGGGGACCATGAACGCCGTCCTCTACGACGACGAGGACCTCCACTGGCATTTCGCCAGTGAGCCGGACGGCACTTTGCTGGTTCAGGTTCTCCGGGGAAAGCTCCTGCTGGGCGAGCTTTTCGTCAAATCCGAGGAGATTCGCTACGTCCAGGCCGTGGCCGGAGAGCGCAACGAGGAGAACCTCTTCGAGCTGGTCATCGAGTCGGACGTGGGTCCGGCCGCTTCTTATTTCTTCGTCCTGACCCATGGTTACGAGGAGGAGAAAGCCTTCTCACCCGGCAGGGTCCACTGAACCTGGTCATTCACGCCTTCTTCCCGGGGAGTTTCCGAGTCCAAGTCCGAACTGCCCCCTTACTCACCTTAACAGTCCGTGGTGAAAGTCCCGCGAGCACCGAGACCGTTCCTGCGCCCGCCGGACAAGGCGCGATTCGGGTGCATACCGGGAGTATGTGCCCGAATCGCAACGCCGTCCGCCGGGATGCAGGGACGGTCGAATGCCGTGATGACTTTTGCCACGGGCTGTTAAGGTTCAACTCGCCTTTCACACCGGTATGGGTCCCGGTGGCATTCTCTGGCGGCGGGAGGACGGAGACTCATGGTCGTCGCTGCCATCCGCTTCTTCACACGGACTGGAACGGCTCCCGTGGCCGAGCCACTGGAGTACTGGCCACGGTCAGCGGGGCACAACGGATCGGCCTTTCCGTGGACGTGAGCTGCGAGTAACCTGGCACGCGCAACCCCAGCAGCTTGATCTGTGAGTGACTTCCGAACCCTCGTTCATTCCCGGTATCCCAAATAGAAAACCAGACCCACTCAGGACCGGCGACGGCAATGCTGCCTTTGAACACGGCCATCTGCTCGCCGTGCCCGCCGGAGGTGGCGCAACCGGTCACCTGGTAGTGGGCGACCGAGAAACGTTGGGGCAGCGCGCTCTGGAGTCGCGTAGAGAAAGTGACTGTCCCCTTCTCCTCCGAATGGAACTTTGCGGGCGATCCACCAAGGATTTCGCAGGTGGTTCAGGCTTATTCCAAGTCCACGAGGGGGATGTTCATGGCGTCGGCGATTGCGGTCATCCGGCGATCATAGCTCGCAAGTGCGACCGACTGTCCCTGCCTGAGCAGATAGTCGCAGGAGGCCAGATGCAGGGCATCCAGGGTCCGCACGGCAACAGACTCAGGAAAAGCATCCAGAGCGCGGACCAGCACTGCTGGAGTGAGTTCCAGAAACGCAACTCGTCCAATGAGCCCAAGGGCCGCCTCACCGTGGGAATCGGCGAGATTGCGCGCGTGAAGCCGGGTCCATACCTCGTACTCCATCAACCGGCTGGATACGAGGGTCTCGGTCCAGAGCCAGACGGGTGGGCGGCGGTCTTCAGCCAACAGTTGGGCAAGCACTACGGAGGTATCGAGGTAGATCATCGCTCGCTTCGGTCTTCAGCCATTTCGGCAAGTAGATCCCGGAGCGGCGCTACTGGTTCGGGGGTCAGCGGCGTACCAACAGACGGCAGCGCCGGCGGGGTCAAACAGCCCTTGCGTACCGCCTCTGCCAGCAACGCGTCGGCAAGAATCGGGCTCCTGGTTGGCCTAGGCGGACCGATTTCCGCGACGACTCGGTCACGGTCTGTCACCAGAACCGTCTCCCCCGACGCTGCGAGGCGAATGTACTCGCTCAAACGGCTGTTGAGCATCTTTATCCCAACCGATCTCATACGAAACAAAGTAGCAACTGGTAGCGACTTTTTCAAATTGCGCCCAGGAAACTCAATAATTTATCCCCTGTAGCAGATCATGGGTACGCAGAAATTGGCCGTTGAGAACGTGACTGTCCCCTTCTCCTCTCTTCCGATTCTTCCACAGCGGCCCTCCCCGCAGGACTATGACCAAGAGCGCTCTGGGTCTGGTTCGCGGTGAGAGGTGACGTCATGGAGGGGTGACAGCAAGTAAGGAAATTCCTCACAATGGGGGAGGCCGACAAACCAGACGGAGGTCGGTTCCATGATCATCAGCAAGCTTACTTCCAAGGCCCAGACAACCATCCCGCTTCCGATCCGCACTGCGCTCGGGTTGCAGCCCGGGGACGAGCTGTTGTACGAGATCATTGATGGACAAGTAATCCTCACCAAGCCGAGGCGAGGCGCCACGAGGGACGACGCGTTCCGCACCTTCGAGGAATGGCGATCGGAAGCGGACACCAAGGCCTATTCAGACCTTTAACCCGCGCTCTGCCTGCTGCGCCTTCGCCAACTCAGAGCAGCGTCAATGACGGGGTATCGGTGCCAAGATCGCCCGGTATCGAGCGACCGTAACACTTCACACCAGGTTCGGATTCACGTCCTTCCACTCGTCCAACGGCGGCAGAAGTCCGTCGGCGATGGTCTGGTCCCGGAGGTTCGTCAGGTGCCGGTAGGAGTTCCGGAGCGCGGCCATGTCCTCGGCGTCTCCTTCGGGCATCGAGTACTCGAGGCCGTCGGGTCCGAAGCGCGTGTCCATGGCCATCATGATGTGGCGGAACTCGCCCCGGTTGACGTAGGTGCCGCAGGGCCAGGGAAATTCGTCGGCTCCGATGCGGCCCCGGAGCATGGAAGTGCTCAGGTGAGCCGGGGACTGGAAGGAAGAACGCCCTCGCAGCTTGATGATGGCCGCGCCGCCCCCCCGGACCTGCTGCTGTAGATCGGCCCATTGGCTCAGCGTCAGGCCCTGGCCCTCGACGGTGGCGCCATCGAGAATCTCGCCAAGGGGCGTCCCGGCGACGGCGATGCTGCCCTTGAAGACGGCCATCTGCTCGCCGTGCCCCCCGTAGGTGGCGCAACCGGTCACCTGATCCTGGGCGACGGAGAAATGTTGGGCCAGCGCACTCTGGAGCCGGGTGCTGTCCAACGCGGCCAGGGTCGAGACCGCCGACCCCGGCAGGCCCGAGTGGACCAGGGTGGTGAGGCCCGTGATGTCGGCGGGATTGAAGATGACGACGGCCAGCTTGCAGGCCGGACAGTGCCGCTTGATCTGTTGGCCCAGGTTCCGGGCGATCTTGCAGTTGTCCTTGCGCAGGTCCTCCCGGGTCATGCCAGCACGGCGAGGAGCGCCTCCCGCGGTGATGATGTAGGCGGCGTCCGCGAGGGCCTCCGCCTCGTCCACGGTCCAGGTCACTTGGGCTCCCGGAAACGAACAGTGATAGATCTCATCGGCCGACCCCTTGAGCGGACCTTCCAACGGGTCGTACATGGAGATCCGATTGGCGGTTCCGGTCTGAAGCAGCGACTGCACCAGGTTGGAGCCGATGGCGCCGGCGGCGCCCAGAACGGCGACTTTCTCGTTGGTCAGATACATTCGATTCCTAACCTCCTTATGAACCGGGTGAAAGCTCGCGGACGGATCGGCCGCGGCCTCGTTTTCAACGCGCAAAGCGTAGCCGCCGGAGGGTTGCCGGTCAAGAACGGGAGATGAGGATTGAGAGAAAATCAGTTCGCGAAAACCCTGGTGGAAGGGCTCAGCGTTTTCGCGCCGAGTCGGCGCGCCGGCGGGCCGCTTCGGCTTTGGCGGTCCATCCTTTCCGGGCATAGGCCTGGCTCAGAAAGTCGAGGGCATCGGCAAAATCCGGACGGGCGGCGACGGCCTTTTCCAAAGCATCGACGGCGTCATCCAGTCTGCCGATCAACTGGTAGGCCCTTCCCAGGGCGACCCGGGCCGTCACGTCTTCCGGGTCCAGTTGAAGGGTTCGTTCCAGACCGGGCACGGCCGCCTCGGGACGGCCTTGATTGAGGTAGGAGAGGGAGAGGTTGTAGAGGGCCATCAGGTTGCCAGGGTCGCGGCGGAGCACGGCCTGGAAGGCCTCGACGGCATCGCTGAACTGCCCCATCCGCACCGAGTTCAGACCCAGGTAGAGGTGGGCGTCGATCAGACCCTCTTCCTGAGCCACCACCTTTCTCAACTTGCTGTTGGATTCGATGAGGCGTCCCTCCTCCGAGTCCTGGAACGCCTGCTGCAGCAGTTCGTAGAGCCCGATCCGGTCCTTGGGGTCCGCCAGTCCCTCGGTGGACGGGAGCTTGGCGGTGCCTGAGGCGAAACCCAGGTAGCCCAGGCTCTTGAGCCGCTCGATGGTGGCCCGGTCCATCTGCTCCGGCTGGGGAGGCTCGTCGCGGCCGGCGGAGAACTTCTGGTACTCCCCTTCCAGCGTCTCCTTCAGATACGCCGCCATGGAGGGCCGTTCCCCGATGATGTTCCGCCGCTCTCCCGCGTCGCTTGCCAGCTCGTAGAGCTCCGGCTGGGGCGCGTCGATGTACTTGAAGCCGCGAGCCCGCATGGAGAAGAGCGGACTCCACTGGAAGTGGTAGTACGGATAGTAGGTCTCGCTGTAGGCGGCCAGCTCCGGCTGGTTCCAACGACCGCGGATCAGGGAGAGGAGACCCCTCCCCTGAATCCGGTCATCCACCCGCAGACCGGCCAGTTGGAGGATGGTCGGGGCGATATCCACGCCCCTCACCTGTTCCCGGATCACCTTTCCCTTCCAGGTCGAGGCGGCGGCTTTGAGGATGAGCGGAATCCGCACGGTGGCGTCGTAGAGGAACATGCCGTGACTCGACTCGCCGTGCTCTCCCAGACTCTCTCCGTGATCGCTGGTGAAGACGAGAAGCGTCCGATCGTAGAGCCGAAGCCGTTTCAGATGCCGGACCAGGTCGCCGGTCAGCGAGTCGACGTAGGCCACCTCGCCATCGTAGGGGCGGGCCCGGTAACGGCCCCCGAAGGGCTCGGGAGCACCATAGGGGGAATGGGGATCGAAAAGGTGAATCCAGGTGAAGAACTTGCCGTCTCCCTGGGAAGACATCCACTCCAGCGCCCGGTTCATCACTTCCCCGCCCCGCCGCTCGGGAGGACCCTGTTCGGGAAGATCCCAGTAGAGATCGAACCCCTGATCCAGCCCCGTCCCGGCGTTGAGGACGGAGGAGCCGATGAAGGCCGCCGTCCGATACCCTTGGGACCGGAGCCGCTCGGCCAGCGTCAGATGCTCCGGCTTCAGGCTGAACCCGGCCTGGTCCCGAACTCCCGTGTGGTAGGGAAAGGTGCCGGTCAGTATGGAGCAGTGGGAAGGGAGCGTGAGCGGTGACTGGGCGATGACCTGCTCGAACAGAACGCCGTCCTCCGCCAGGGCGTTGACCGCCGGATTCGGCGTCCCGGCATAGCCGTAGGCTTCGAGCCGGTCGGCCCGAAGCGTGTCCACCGTGATCAGAATGATTCCCGAAGGAGCGGCGGGACGACCCTGAGCGGCTGAGAGCCTGGACCACGACTCCAGCGCCGCCAGGAAGGCCAAGCTCGCGAGCAGCAGCGTCAGCGCCCACGCTCGGGTTCCGGAGATCCGATCCGGCAGACTGTTGATGAACGAGAGCATGCTCAAGCCAGGGGGCAGTCTACCGCCCGGTCAGTTGGCTTCGATGCTGAAGTTGTCCTTGAGCAGCAGGCGGTTTTCCGAGATCAGATCCGTCACCTCCATCTGGAACGAGTACTCACCGGCCGCCAACCTCTGAAGGGGAAAGGCGAAGAAGGCGTTGACCACCGAGTTGTTCTCGACCTGCCTCGGCTCCAGCTCCTTGTCCAGATCGGCGACGGGCGTTCCATCCTTGGAGACCACGCTGTAGCGGAATTTCACGTCCGCCGTCTGGGTCGCCATGTCCTGGGCCAGATTGTGAACCTCCAGGTAGACGCCCAGCCGATCCGAGGGGGCGAACATTCCATCGATGCTGGGATACACCTTCAGGTCCTCGGTGACCACGAAGGGGTCGACCAGGGACTCTCCCGGCCGGACCGGGGCGGCCCGGTCCGCCAGCACCAGGGTGCCCCGGAGCTTCTCCGACGGACCCGGCACCACGACCACGGTGTCCAAGGTTCCGGTCTTCTCCGACTTCACCTCCCGCACTACGAACTGGAGCTTGAACCGTCCCCGCTTGACGGGAATCTTCCTCTGATACAGGCGTTGGGCAGTTCCGAGACCGGACGGCGCGGTGCCAAGGGTGCTGACCACGTCGTCATCGAACTCGTAGACGACCTTTCCGGTGAGGTCGGTCATCCGGCCGTAGATATGGGTTTCGGCACGCCAGACCTCTCCGATCCGGACGTAGTTTTCCGGGCTGACCTGGATCTTGGCCGTCACCAACGCCAAGCTCAGGCTCTCGTGAACAGGTGTGATGTGAGCCACCAGGGAAACCGGGATCTGTTGGAACCGGACCCGGGTCTCCACCACCGTCCTCAGGTCGTCGAACCGGATCACGGGCGGTTTCATGAGTTGACTGTAACGGCTCAGCCGTTCCAGAGGCTGGTCCTGGATGCGCGTGCTGTGGATGTAGGGGTTGCCCGGGTTGCCCAGGAAACGCGCCCGGTTCATTTCCGCCCGGCTCACCAGTCCCAGTTGCTCGAAGGTGGTGGGTCCGATCCCCATCTCGAATCCGACCTCTTTTTCCCACTGGTCCATGGCCAGCCGGAACTCGCCGCTGTTGAGACGGTCCACGAATTCCATCTCGATGTCCTGCCCCATCCCCTCGATATACCGGTACCACCAGATCTCGAAGGGAAAGGTGACCGCCGTGCCGCCTCCCTCGTAGAATTCCCGAGTGTGGATCCCACCGCTGGGGTTGCTTCGGATCTCGTCGGGAGGACCGAACTTGATGTAGATCTTCCCCCGATCCGACATCCAGCCCGGGAAGCCCGCGGCGTAGCGCTCGTTGGAGTACTTGATCCGCCGGTAGTGCTCTTCCTTGAAGTCGTTGTAGGAGGTCCCCGGGGAGGGATCGCGGCGGACCCAGAACTGCTCGATGAACCGCTCCTTCTCTTCAGGCGTGTTGAGCTTCTCGAAGACGGACCGTTCTTCTTTCGTGATGATGTAGACCACGTCTTCGCTGAGCCACTTCTTGAAGTAATCCTGCTCTTCCTGCGCCTGCTTCGACCGTTGATCCTCCTCTTCCGGCAACCCGGGCCGGAAGCCGCCGGCCAACAGGCCCAGAAGAACCAGCAATGCCACTGGACCGCCGCTCCATCTCAAGCTCGATGACATCTGTCTCTTCCCCTTCGATCGGGCGTTTCCCGGGAATCCGTTGACTTCGTTGCCCCCATGATATCAGCCTGCGGCACGAGTCGTCTTCGCGTTCGACCTTGGCCGCGGCCCCTCGGGCGACCGTGAACGTACGGCCCGCGGCAGACTCAACCTCCGGTTCTCGTCAACTCCATCAATACTATTTCCCGGTTGCGCCGGGCCTCGGGATAGCCGGGACGGATCCGGAGAGCCTCCGAGTAATGCGAGATCGCCTCCCGAAGCCGCCCCAACGCCACCAGCGCGTTGGCCAGATTGTTGTGGGCTTCGGCGAAGTCGGGCTTCAGTTTCAGGGCCGAGCGGTAGTGGGTGACCGCCTCCGCGGCGTTCCCCTTTTCGGTGAGGAGGTTGCCCAGATTCATTTGGGCCTCGGCGAAGTCGGGCCGGAGCCGCACAGCCTCCCGTAAATGCTCCATCGCTTCGTCGCGCCGGTTCTCCTCCACCAGGACGTTGGCCAGGTTGTGGTGCGCCTCGGCATAGGCTGGATCGAGTTCCAAGGCTTTTCGGAAGTGCCCGATCGCCTCCTCAGGTCTTCCCACCTGGGTCAGGGCGTTTCCCAGATTGTTGTGCGCGAAGCCGTAGTCCGGCTCGATCCCCAGAGCCCGCTCATAGGCCCCCACCGCCTCCTGATGACGTCCCAATTGAGCCAGACCGAAGCCCAGGTTGTAGTGGGCGTTGACCGAATCAGGGTCGGTCCGGAGCCACTGGCGGCTGAAGGCCAGGTTGTCGTGGAAATAGGCGGACCGGTGGTAGCTGATGAGTCCCGCGATTCCGACCAGGAGGAGGCCCACTACGGTCGTGGTCGTGCCGAGCTGGCCTGACCATTCTCCCTGGAAAACCGCAGCCATGGCTAGGGCGATCAGCGCCAGAGAGGCCAGGAACAGGTAGCGCTCGTCGTACTTGGCCTCCTGTTGGATGATGTTGGCGGTGGGCGCCAGGGTCACCAGGAACCAGCCCGTCCAGAAGAGGAGCACGGGGCGGCGCCGGGACTCCAGGCGCAGGGCCAGGACCAGCAACCCCGCAACGGCCAGGCAGGACAGGATCAAGCGCGGCCACGAGAGCCAGATCGGCAAGGTGGGCTCGTAGACCAGTTCGACGGAGGGAAGGAACGTCGTCTGGAAGGCGTAGCCCAGGCTGAGAAGCGGACCCGAGAGTTCGCCGAAGGCGTACTCGGTACCGCCGAAGAGGAGGTGCCGTATCCAGAAGTATCCCGCCAGGATCGGAAACAGAGGCAGGTAGCGAACGATCCAACGGCGCGGTTTCCACCCGGGCGGGTCCGGAGCTATTCCCGCAACGTCCGCCAGCACGAACAGGGCGGGGATCACCACCGCCTGCTCCTTGCTGAAGAGGGCGCCGGCGAAGGCCACCAGCGAAAGCGCCCGCCAGTTCCTGCCCGGCCGCAGGTACGCGTAAACCGAGAGCAGAGTCCAGAGCGACGGCAGCAGGGTCTCCCGCCCGGAGGCGGTGGGATAGACACAGGAAGAGGCGATCGGATGCAGCGCGAAGAGGGCCGCACCCAAGAGTGCCGGCGTCCGGGCCACCCCAAAGACGGGGAGCCGCAGCAGGAAATAGACCACCAGAGCAGCCAGGGCCATGAAGGTGGCGTTCAAGAGGTGAAACGGGGCCGGGTTGTCTCCGTGGAAAGTCTTCTGCAGGAGCAGAGTGGTCCGGGTGACGGGACGGTAATAGGGGAGATTGGGGAAGTGGCGTTCGCCGAAGATCCCGGCCACCTCGGCGAACGAGGTGGGCGCCTTCTGGTTGACGATGACTTCGTTGTCGTCGTAAACGAAGTCGTTGACCGCCGATGGGGCGTAGACCCCCAGCACTACCAGGAAAAGTAGTAGGGGAAACAGTCGGGACGTGTCGAAACGGCTTGTTGGGCGTGGCGGCTGCCGCCTCCGGGCGGCTCGGGACCGGGTTCTCCGGGCTCGGCTCATCGGGGCGGCGACCAGATGACCGCCTTGGTGAAGGAGTTCTTCATGGCGACCCCTTTGTCTCCCCAGGAGTCCCGTTCACCGTAGACTATGTAGTAGGCGGTGACGATTCTGCCGTCGGGCCTCTGAATGGAGACCGGGTAACCCAGGTCACCGTGGTCTCCGTCCCACGCCAACAGGATCCTCTTCTGCTTGGACCAGGTCTCGCCTCCGTCCCGGCTGAGCATGGCTTGGACGCCGTAGGGCTGATGGCGCACGCCGAAGGAGATCAGCAGTCTTCCGTCGGCCAGCACCAGCAGGTCCGCGGGATGCTCCGCCGCCTCGGTCAAGCGGCGCGTTTCGCTCCAGGTCCGGCCGCCGTCGGAGGAGAAGGAGAGGGAGGCCGAGCCCCCGGTCTCACGCAGGGCGGCGACCAGCTTCCCCGAGGGCAGCCGGGCAATGCAGAGCTCGTCGAAACGGCTGGCCACCGGGACGTACTCGCCCCACGTCTTGCCGCCGTCCCGGGACCGGACCACGAAGGAGGTGGTCGGCGTCTTGCGGTCCCTGGGAAGAGCCGAACCGTATCCGGACAAGAGAACCGTCCCATCCTCCAGTTCCACGGGGCGCCCGAAGGGGTAGAGCCAATCGTGGGGCGTGGCTTCGAGCTTGACCGGCTCGCTCCAGGTGAACCCGTGGTCGGACGACCGGATCACCCAGGTGTCCGCGCTCCATCCCTCACCGGTATAGCGCTCACCCGCCCAGGAATAGGACACGATGCCGGCGATCAGGGTTCCGTCCGAGAGGCGTCCCATGGCGTCGATGGCGTCGTCCCGGCCGGGCAGGTCGAACACGGTCACCGGCTTGCCCCAGGTGCGGCCTCCGTCGGTGGAGCGGACGATGTCGGCGCGCCCCGTCTTGCCGACGTGAGCGGCGCCCGCCTTCACCGAGACCAGCAGGTCGCCGTTCTTAAGAATCTCCATGCGCGGGAAATAGCCGCCGGGCGCCACCACCACCCGTTCCGCCTGCAACTCGTCCATGACGAAGGCCTCCTGGGCAGAGACTCCCCCCGCGAGGCAGGAGACGACTCCCAGGACAAAGGCACCCGGACGCAGCCAGACGTGCGACGTTCGACCGGATCTGATCTTCATTTTGGACTCCTTCCCTCGGAGAAGAGGCCGAGAGACCGGTTCATGATCTCCTGCCCCATGTTTCCCCCGCTCAGAACCAGAACCGTGTTTCGCAGGGGGACCTTGCCTTCCAGAATCGCGGCCAGGGGAACGGCGCCGGAGGGTTCCACCACCAATTTCTCCTCTCTCATGAGATGCCCCACACTGTATAGGATCGAGTCTTCCTCCACCATTTCCACGCCGTCCACATAGCGGAGAATCAGGGGGAAGGTCAGGCTCCCGGGGCGGGTGACGGTGAGGCCGTCCGCCACGGTGTCGGCCCGGTCCAGGGCCACCGGCTCCTGCTTCCGGAAGGAGAGATACGTGGCGTTGGAGCCCCGCGGTTGAACGCCCCACACCTTGACCGAAGGTTTCCGTTCCTTGACGGCCATGGCGATTCCGCTGATGAGCCCGCCGCCGCTGATGGGAACGACGACGTTCTCGACCTGGTCCAGTTGCTCCACTATCTCCAGTCCGGCGGTGCCGTTTCCCGCCACGGCGGCAGAGTGATCGTAAGGGTGCACCGTGCTGCGGCCCTCTTCCTCGCGGATCCGCTCTACGGTGCGGTCCCGGGCCTCGAAGCGGCTCTCGCAGAAGACCACCTCGCCGCCCCAGCGCCGAGTGCCCGACACCTTCATGGGGTTGGAGTTCTCCATCATCACGATCTTGGCCGAGAGGCCCAACATCTTGGCGGCGTAGGCCACCGCCTGGGCGAAATTCCCGGAGCTGGAGGTGACGATGCCCCGATCCCGCTGTTCCGGGTCGAGCTGAACCATCTGGTTGTAGGCGGCCCGGATCTTGAAGGAGCCGGTCACCTGGAGGTTCTCGGTCTTGAAGTGGAGCCCGGGATCGAACTTGGACTGGACCAGTGGGGTCACCCGGGCAACCGTCGACAGTCGCTCCCGGGCCTCCACGAACTCAGCCGGGTTCATTGGGAGGCTCCCGCCTGAGGCAGCCGACAGCCGGAAGGAATCACACGGCTCCGGATTACGAAATTCGGAACCCCAAACTTCACGTTCTTCCGCCTCTTCCCCTTCAACGCGTCAGAAACGACACGGTTTCGCTCCGGACCACGCCCTCTTCGTTGATACCCACCAGCCGGTAATGGTAGCGGGTTCTGGGCTGCAACCCGTCCAGGTCGGTGAAGATGGACCGGGGGGTGATCTCGGCTCCGGCATAGCGCAGGGGAGTCCTGCTTCCCAGCCCGGGATCGGGCCCGTATTCGAAGTGGTAATAGGTAAGAAGCCCCATGGGCGACAGCCTCCCCTGTAGCCGGGCGGTGGCCGGAGTCGAGCGAAGCGGCTCCAGCGCCCGGACGTGGGGCCGCCGATCCGGGGAAAGGGTGAAGCTCCTGGTCTCGCCCCGGGCGACGCCTTCGGCTCCCGTGGCCACCAACCGGTAGTGAATGGTGGCGCCCGGCCGCAGGTCCCACACATCCTGGTTCACGTGGTAGAGGTCGTCGTCGGGAAGCATTCTGGCGCCGCTTCCGAAGACCTCGATCTCTCCCAGGCCCCAGTGCCGCGAATGGTAGCCGGACAGCACTCGGACCTTCATAAATCCGGCCCGTACCGAGAGCCCGGTCTCCAGGTCGAAGGCGAAGTTGGCATTGGGCACGCCTGTTTCGGGCAGTGCCAAGAGGCTGAGCGGCGTGAACGAATCTCCGTCCGTCGAAACCGACATCTCCAGGTCCCGGCTCGGCCACTCGGGATTCTGGTGCACCTGAACCGTCTCGATGGTCACCGGATCCTGAAACTCGTAGACGAACTCCAAGGGCTCGGACGGATCCTGCCCGCTGCGCCACATCTTCCCCTCGCCGTGGCGCCACCCGTCCGTCAGGGTGGACGGGTCGTCGTTACCGCTGTCCGGCCAACGGATCAAGCGGCCGCCGTTGCTTTCAAAGAGCAGGGACTCGTTGCGGTAAGTCAGCTCGAACTCGTCGAAGTGAAGGGCGCCGACCGGAAGGTTCTGGGGATCTATGAAAG
Source organism: Acidobacteriota bacterium (assembly GCA_965217775.1). Taxonomy (GTDB): domain Bacteria; phylum Acidobacteriota; class UBA6911; order RPQK01; family JAJDTT01; genus JAJDTT01. The sequence goes on along the minus strand of CBDCJH010000002.1, from coordinate 6,159,177 downwards.
ACAGGAGGTGAAAGAAATTATTGTTGTTGTGCCCCAGGGCCTGTTCGATGGACCAGTACTCGTAGCGCTCGGACGCACGGCCCTGGCCGATGTTCTTTCCGCCGTAGGTCCACTTGTGGGTGTCGTTCTCGAGGCGGTACACGACATGGTGCCACTCACCGTCCATGAGCTCGTCGGTCAGGGTGGTGCCGCTGTAGGCCCAGTTGGCCCGCCGCCAACCCACCTGGTCCCCCATTCCCGGGTTGCTCTGGCTCTGCAGCCACCACGTCAACTCCGAGCCCCTGGGCTCCCACCCGTCTCCCCGGACCCAGATGGAGACGCGGGCATCCCGGAGATCGGGATCCGCTCCGCCCAGGGTGGCGTTGCCCTCCTGTCTCCATTGGGGGAGCAGCCCGGTCCGGAGGAATTTCACCAGGTGCAGCACGTCGGCGGCCATGTGGTTGAAATCGTTGTTGGTCGCCGGCTCGCGCCACTCGATATACCCCCCCGAAGCTCCTCCCTCGGGATGATGGATATGCTCCTGAGTCCAACTGCCCCAGCCCCCGGTGTCCTCATCCCAGGTCTCCCGGTAATGGGCCGCCAGGCGCGGCGGCAACGGCCGTTCCCGGGTCTTGAATCCGAACGAAGGCGTCGGTCCGTACTCGAAATGGTAGGTGGTGTAGATCCCATTGGGATGAATCTCACCGTTCAGGCTCAGGGCGCCCAGACCCAGGGGAGTCGCCTCTCCCGTGGTCACGGTGGGCGCCTGGCCGCAGGAGACAGTGAGGAGCGCACCGGGGATCCAGAGTAGAAGGAATCGTCTCATTCCGGCCTCCCGGATTCGCCGATGGTGAAGGAGTAAAGCTTGGAATTGGTCATATGGATCCGGAGCCGGATGGCCCTGCCCGTCAGAGAAGAAAGGTCTGAATTGCCTCTCCAACCAGCGACGTGGCGCAGGGAATCTCCCTGGATGGGATCTGCATCGGCCTCGGCGAAACCCTCCAGAGGCCGTCCCTCGGCATTCAGTATCTCCACCCGGATCTCCCCTCGACCCGCGTCTGCGTTGACCAGAATCCGGTCTCCCCGGCAGGTGAAGGGCTTGGTCAGCAGGGACCCCAGAGACGAGCCGCTGTCCAGCGAGACGAATCCGTCCCGCCGGCATCGGGCCAAACCTCCGAACCCGCGCCCCTTCCGGACCCAACCCTGCTCGGGGGGTGTCTCGGACGCGGCGGCCACGGCATGGGTCAGGAGAGTCGCGTCCTGGGAAGTGAGGGCATGCGGCTCGTTCTCGGCGGCATAGTAGACCCGAATTTCATCGCCCACCACCAGCGGATCGAGGGCCCTCAGTTGATGGGAGTCGAACCGGTCCGGAAGCCCGTAAGTGAGAATGGGATGCCGCCGCCCGACGCGTCGCCAGCCGACCCCGTCGCGGCTGAAGGCCAACTGCACGTCCACCATGAGCGAGTTGGGATGGTAGACCGAGAGCAGTCCCCAATAGACGCCGCGATCCCGAAACACCCCCATCTCGCAGAATTGGGTTCCCGGCGGATCGTTTGGGTCTGGGGTCAGCACCGGCGTGGGAAGGCGCCAGTCCGTGAAGTCGGTGCTGTGGGAGAGGCCGATGTCCCGAAAACGGCGGCTGGGTCGCATGAAGGCAACATACCTGTCCCAGCGTTCATCCCAGCCCAAGACCGTATGAGTGTCGCCGATTCCGGCGTGCGTCCCTTGGCCCCTGGTCTCGGCGAGGAGGGGACTCGGCGACTGCAGGCTCCAACGAAGACCGTCGGGAGAAAACCCGACCAAGATGCCGGCCGGTCCATCCTCGTTGATCCGGTCGTATGCCAAGGCCTTGAAGCGGCGTTCGGGATCGGTCTCCGTGAAATCCAGTAACACCCGGCTGACCGGATAGGGAATCAAATTGTTACGGCGGGAGCCGGCGAAGGAAGCGAGTCCGAGGTTTGGTTTTTCCCAGGTGATGCCGTCGCTGGAAACGGCGTAGGCCCAGCGATCCCGGCTCCGGCGGGAACTCGAAAGCTCGTCCCGGCACTGGTACCACATCTTGAAGCGCCGGTCCGCGTCATCGAAGAGGACGGTGGTCGGCAAGGCGGACCGTCCTTCCCACGGCCGCCGAGAACTCAACACCGGGTTGGCCGCATGCTTTTCCAGGGGATTGACGCGTCGCCTGAGAGCCTCGGTTCGCTCCAGGATGAAATCGTCCACCAGCACCTGGGGTTGCAATCCGATCTCCAGGACGGCGGGAGACACGGGACCCGGCTCGGAGCAGGACCAGAGCAGCGCAGGGAGAATCAGAAAGGCGGGAATCCGGGAACGGAGCATCAGTCCTCCTCGCGAACGTGGTTCAAAGCGTCATCGAGAGCCGCTTCCAATCCTTCGGACCGTGAGCCCCGGGCCTGAGCGTGGCGGGGACTGCCGCCGCCTCGGCCCGCGATCAAGGGTGCGGCTCTCCGAATCCAGTCGCCCATGTGCCAGGGCAGGTCCTCCGACCGGGCAAAGACGAGAGCCGGAGATTCGCCTGCCAACCCCAGAAGAGCCAACCTCTTTTCCCCGTCCTGGACCAGTTTGCGGCCCAGCTCCCGCAGCGCCCCCATATCGATCCCGGTCAAGACCCGCCGGACCACTCGAATCCCCCGCACTTCCGGAGTGCCTTCCAGCAGCCGGGCGGCCTCCGCTTCCAGGTAGCGATCCTGAACCTCCACCAGCTTCTTGCGCAACCCTTCTTCCCGCTCCAGGTGCTCCATGGCGGCCTCCACCACTTCCCGGTCGGGCCGGGAAAAGAGGCGGGAGAGCCGATAGACGGCCCGGTTCTTCCAGCGGTAGTCCCGGAGGGCTCTTCCGCCGCAGTAGAACTCGATCCGCACCCGTTTCTTCGCCCGCTCCCAGCGGCGGATCTTGATGAGACCGACTTCCCCCGCCGAACGGCAATGGGTTCCACCGCAGGCGGAGAAATCGAAATCGGAGATCTCAACGATCCGCAACGTGCCCTTGCGGTTGGAGGGCTTGCGGAGGGGGAACTCACTCTGGCGGCGCGCGTCAACCAGATGCACGCGGACGGGCCGGCATTCGATGATGATGCGATTGGCCACGTCTTCCACCTCGTAGATCAGTTCCGGGGTCAGCGCGTCTCCGGTCAGATCTATGGTGCACAGCTCCCGCCCGAGGTGAAAGGAGACCGTATCCCAATCCAAAACCTGAATGAAGGCCTGGGAGAGTATGTGCTGGCCCGTATGCTGCTGCATGTGGTCGAAGCGCCGCTCCCAGTCGAGGCGGCCATCCACCTCCTGACCTTCCGCCAAGTCCCCCCACTCCAACACGTGCAACAGCCGGCCGCCTGTGTCCGTCATATCTACGACCGGCAGTCCCTCCAAGAGACCGCGGTCCGAAGGCTGCCCTCCGGAGGCGGGATAGAAACAACTCCGGTCCAGCTCCACGGCTGGTTTCCCCTTCCACCGGCCGACACCGGTGACGCGCCCCCGAAAACTCTTGAGAAAGGAGTCCTGGTGATAGAGTCGCTGGGTCATGGAATGCCTGCTCCGGCTGATTCCGGCCAAGTTCGGGAATTCACGAAGAAATCCCCGGTTCCAGGTCCGGAGGCAAACATGCTAACATGGACCAATTATTGCCCAACGCGTATTTCCCATTCTCACGAACAGACTCGGAACGGTCTGAAGGAGGTCACATGAGGAGAGTTCTCCTGTTCTCGTCTTGCGCCGCATTGCTGGTGCTTCTCACGGGTTGCGACAGCCCGCCGGCATCGGAACTCGACGCGGCGCGCCAGGCTCTGGACGCGGCGCGGGCCGCGGAGGCCGCAATCTACGCGCCGGATGAGTTCGGCAAGGCGTCGGCGACGCTGAAGGAGGCCGAAGCCGAGATCGCGGTGCAGGACGGAAGTTTCGCCCTGACCCGCAGCTACGATCAGGCCAGAGAGCTTGTGAGCCGGGCCACCTCCGAGGCTGAAGCCGCAACCGCGGCGGCCGGTGAGAACAAGATCAAGGTCAAGGGTCAGGCCGAGGCGGCCAACGAAGCGGCTCAGGCCGCCATCAAAAACGCCCAGGCCATGCTGCGCAAGGCGCCGCGATGGGGCAAGGGAGCCCGCGAGAGCTTGGCCGCCCTGGAGGGCGACGTGGCCTCGGCCGAAGCCATGCTGGCAGGCGCGCAGCAGGCCTACGAAGCGGGCAAGTACATGGACGCCTTGAATCAATTCGGCGCAGTCAAGCGGAAGGCGGACGGAGTCAGCTCCGAGATTGAACGGGCCATTCAGCAGAGAAGGCGACGCTGAACCGAGCCGTTCTCCTGCTTGGCGCCGTCATCTTGGGGGCTTCCGCCTTTTCCAGCCCCGAGAGCCGGTTCGAAGCGTACGGCGCCAGCCCCGCCCCGGCAAAGCGGAATCTTTCCAAATCCGGGGAAAACCCGCCGCGAGGGCGCATAATTCTCATCGACACGGCGGAAAACCGCCTCTATGTCCGTCGCGGGCAGCGGGTCCTCCTCGATGCACTGTGCGCAACCGGCAGTGGACATCGCCTGATCGTCGGCGACCGGGAGTGGACCTTCGATACTCCCCGGGGTGAATTCAAGATCGAGTACGTGACCGAGTTCCCGGTCTGGCGCAAACCGGACTGGGCATTCGTGGAAGTAGGTGAGCCCCTACCCGCGCGAGACGGCGATCGGATGGAATACGGGGTACTGGGAAGTTTCGCCCTGGGAATCGGAGACGGCTACTACATCCACGGGACGCTGTACACCCGGCTTCTGGGACAGAACGTGACCCACGGTTGCATCCGTCTGTCCGAACCCGATCTGAACAAGCTCGTGGACTTGGCCCCGTTGGGGACTCCGGTTTTCATCTTCTGATGGGGAGCGGCGACCGACTCCTTCTGGCGATCCTTTTCCTGGGAATTCAAGCCCCTGGTTGGGCGCTCTCGGAAAAGCCCGGCCCACGCGTGGAGATCGGCACCCATTCGGCACGGATCCTGCAGCGGGGAATCCTGCTCAAGGAGATCCCCATACACCGATCCAACCGCGATTCCACCCCTCCTCGTTCCTCCCGGGTTTCCAGACTGGTCCCTCCCCGTCCCGTGGAGGAAATCCGGGCTGCCCAGGGAAAACCGGTTCCGCTGGCCTCCCGTCGAGGCGTCGCCTCCATGCCCGCCACTTATGCGGTGGAGTTGGCAAACGCTTCGGTCTTGTTCGTCGCTCCTCCGGATTTGACCGGTTTGACCTGGAAGAAGCGCTCCGGCCGGCGCCTGCGCCTGATCCTGGCCCAGTTTCAAGCCCTGGTTCGGGAGGTGTCGGTCCTGCAACTGGAGATGGAGGAACCGGCGGCACAACGGCTCTTCTGGGTACTGCGGGAGGGGACGCAAATCGCCTACTGAACCGGAAATGGCCGCAATCCGTACAAGATCGATCCCGCCGAGAGCCGGGGAACGAGTGGAAACGGGAACGAAGATCCCTGCGCTGGCCGTCTTGCTCCTGCTGGCCGGCACCCCGCCTGGCGCCCTGGCCCAAGCCGCCGAGACCAAGGACTCCTCCCCTTCCGCCGCCGTCGGCGATCTGGCCGACCGCGACCGCAAGGTGCATCGGGCGGCCGCACGGAGGCTGGAGGCCAACTGGCATCCGGGATTCGCCCCCATGCTGGTGGAGATCTTCATGCTGCTGCCCCCCGGAGACGTCCGCGGCCAGAACGTCCTGAGGCTGCTGCGCAAAGGGACCGGCCAGAATCTGCCGGCTGACACGGACCGCTGGTGGCGCTGGATCTGGAGCCGGGAGGAGCAGGAACATCCCGAGTACGCCACCTTCAAAGCCACTCTCTACTCCTTTATCGACAAACGTTTCGCCCGCTTCTTCGTCCCCGGGACCCCACGCACTATTCGTCTCGACGAGGTGGTCTGGGGCGGCGTGAAGAAGGACGGCATTCCGCCCCTGGAATATCCCAAGATGATCTCCGCCGCGGAGGCGGACTATCTCAAGAACGGCCATATCGTCTTCGGCGTCTACCTGAACGGCGAGGCCAAGGCCTATCCCAAACGGATTCTGGCCTGGCATGAACTCTTCAACGATCGTGTCGGCGGTATCGACGTCACCTGCGCCTACTGCACCCTGTGCGGCTCCGCGGTCCTCTACGACCAGAAGGTGGGAGAGCGCCAGTTCAGTTTCGGGACCAGCGGCTTTCTCTACCGCTCCAACAAGCTGATGTACGACCGCCAGACCAACACCCTCTGGTCGGCCCTGGAGGGGGTTCCCGTCATGGGCTCCCTGGTGGGCTCCGGACTGCAGTTGAAACGCCTGCCCATCGTCACCACCCGCTGGAAGGAGTGGCGGCGGCGGCACCCGGAGACCAAGGTCCTGTCCCTGGACACGGGCCACGAGCGGGACTACGGGGAAGGCGCCGCCTACAGGGAGTATTTCGCCACCGACCGGCTCATGTTCCCCACCCCATTTCAGGACAAGCGCTTGAAGAACAAGCAGGAGGTCGTGGCCCTGCTCATGGACGGGGAGGCGGTCGCCTACGACACGCGGTTCCTGCGCAAGCGCCGGCTGCACCAGGATCGAGTGGCGGGGCAGGAATTGGTCATCCTCACCGACAAGTCGGGCGCCAACCGGGTCTACGACGCCACAGGCATCAAGTTCACCAAGTGGGATCGGAGTTCCAAGGTCCGGGACAGTTCGGGACGGCAGTGGGAGGCGACGGAAACCGCTCTGGTGGGACCGAACGGCGATAAACTCATCCGCTTGGCCGCACACCGCGCCTTCTGGTTCGGCTGGCGAGCCCAGTTTCCCAACACCCGGCTGGTCAAGTAACCGCACCGGGGCGCTACCGTGTACAGCCAGCGACAAGCATCGACTACACACAACGGTCCGGTCGGTTTTCAATTCTCGAACCGAATCGGTGTAGAGTGGCCCATGTGTGCTTAGTTATGGCTGCCATTCCATTGCCGACTACCTTTTCGCTTAGCCCGGAGATTATGAGGTCTTTGGTTGCGAGAATGGGAACGAAGGAACTTTCATCCGCTGTGTCGACCACGGTAAAGAAACTTGCAGAAATTAGTTCCAGTTTGTTGGGACATTTTTGCAGAAGAAACCTGAAGATGAACCTTCTCAGAAATCAGTGCACCGCGGACGGCGTTCGTGGAAATCCCCGGAATCCATCGTCTGGCATTCGCTGGCCTTTCTCGGGCAAGGTCATCGCTCCAATTCCGCCTATGTGTTCTTACGTTGGTTCCTACAGTTGCGCCATTTCTCTTCGTCCGCAGCGGGCGATTGGTCCGGCGTCCCTTCACGAATCGTATTTCGGAGGTCCGACCGGTGGCGGTTACGGCTTCGCTCTGATGATCAGGGAATACTCAATAAACCTGCACGGAGATGGTCAGTGACCCTTCGTTTTTCCAACGATGGCCCCGAATTCCCGGACGAATTCGTCGACGCACTCTTGGGCGGCGAGGTGGTTTTCCTATGTGGCACAGGAGTAAGTGCACCGCAAATGCCGGGTTTTAGATCTCTGGTCGAGCGTACGTACGAGGCCCTATCTGTTGAGAAAACGGAGTCGGAGCAACGTGCGTTTGCCGAGGACCGCTATGAAGAAGTCCTGGGATCACTTAGCCGACGGCTATCTGACCCGTACGCCGTGACACGGACGGTTTCGGAAATCCTTGAGATACCCGAGAAACCCATCCACCATCAGCATTGCACAATTCTGCGTCTGTCACGTGACCTCGATAACAGAATCTCGGTAGTCACCACGAACTTTGACACTCTGCTGGAGAGAGCTGCAGCGGACATACTGGGCGAAACACCAGTTGTAGTCAGCTTCGCAGGTCAAGCGCTTCCCGCTCCGGGCAGCCCGTCTTTTTCGGGCATCATTCACATTCATGGCCGTCTCCCCGATCGCAAACTCGACCTCGAACAGACCCCGCTCGTACTTACGAGCGCCGATTATGGCGATGCTTATTTGCGCTCCGGATGGGCATCGCGCTTTCTCTTCGATCTGGCGCGCTGCAAGGCGATTGTTCTCGTGGGATACAGCGCAAAGGACGCGCCAGTCAGGTATTTCCTCAATGTGCTTGAAGCGGATCGTGTACGCTTCCCGGATCTTAAGCCCGTATATGCGTTCGATTCATATGAGCGCGATCCGGAGGAAGCCACCCGCCCTTGGGGCACGCTCGCCGTGGTGACCCTGCCCTACAGCAAAATAAATCGGGACAGCGGCAAACACGACCACTCCCCGCTGTGGAGAGACCTAGCGGAACTGGCGGAGATTGTTGACCGCCCGAAACGGTCGCGGAGGGAACGGGCACGCACGATTTTGGAGCGACCTGTCGCGGAGGCGGACGGAGATTCTCGAAGAGAACTTGGCTGGCTCTTCAGTGGCCGCCGCGATCTTTGGTCAGTCGCTCTCGATGCGATTACGGACCCCGAATGGTTTGAGTTTTTTCAGGACTCGGGATTGTGGTCAGTTGAAGACGCTCCTTGGGTGATCGCAGACTGGGTCTCCCAGGACTTTCAAGATCGCGACCGGTTTGAATTTGCATGCGAGTGGCAGCGCCGTCTAAAACGGCTATTTACCGAACATATCTCGCAGCGGTTGGTCCAAACACAGGGTTTGGACGAAACATGGACCCGTATTTGGCGACTTTTCTGCCTCGCTGAACCTGTCCCAGACGACGATCAGGCCTATTACGCGACTAAGAAACGGCTGACGAGTGCCGTTGTTCTAGACAGCGATCTTCGGAAGGCCGTGGGCCTACTCGCGCCCCGGCTCGTGCTGAGCCAGAGTTATCGCGAGTCACGTGAACAGAATGAAAGTCAACCAATCCGGCGGCTTGCCGATATCGTGTGGCCTCGCATGGCGATCTCCAGCCGGCACAATGCCGAGGACCTCGCTGATACGTTGTGCTCAATGCCGGCCCGAGCTACACAGATTCTCGACCTCGCAACGGCTGAACTGCGTTCTGCTCTCGAACTCCAGGTCGAACTTGAGCAAATCGGTGAAGAAAACGACTCAAACGATTTCACAGTACCCTCGATTGAACGCCACACGCAGAACCAGTTTCGCGAAGGAGTGAATTTTCTGGTTCAGTTGCTTGCGGAAATTTTTTGTCAGGCTGCGACTTTGGACCGGGATTACACAAGAAGAATTGTAATCGGCTGGAAGAGCTTGACCGGACGAATCGGGCTGCGGCTTTGCCTCCATGCTATGCGTAATGTCGAACTCTTCGACGCAGACGAGGCGATGTCAACCTTGTTGTCCACATCCGATATTGATTTCTGGAGGATCCGCCGTGAAATCGCGCTCCTCTTAAAGGAGCGGGCAGAAACTGCTTCTCCAGAAATCGTGAGCGGGGTTGAAGAGCGCATACTCCAAACTAGTAAGGCATATTTCGACCGCTATACGATTGAACCCGGCGAAGCTGACTGGCGATCCCACGCGCGCGATACAGCAGTATGGCTTCGACTCAACATGCTGCAGGACGCCGGTGTTCTATCCGAACACGGCAGCGAAGTGCTTGCCGCCATCAAAGTGCGGCGGGACTACCTTAACCGCGCGGTGGAAGACCGAGATTTTTTTGGCGCCTATAGCTCCGGCGTGCGCCGTATTGTTGGAAATCCGGCACCGATCTTGGAGGCTGCGGAAGACGATCGCCTCACAGTTGCACAGGAACTCATCGACAGCCCAGAAATGGACTTGCGACAAGGGTGGTCCGCTTACTGCCGAACCGACCCGCAAGGAGCATTCGATTTACTCTGCAGAGACAACCTTACTATAGAAAATGGGGTCCTATGGAATGAGTTCCTCTTTGGACTGGCGGTTGGCGATGAAGCGAGCAAGACGATTCGGGACGGACTAGTACCTAAGGTGTTCCTACACTTGTCCGCTTTCAGTCAGGATCTGCTTCGGCCAATGGCTTCGAGTTTAGCTAACTTAATATATTTCGCGCCCCGACAAGATATTGTGGGTGTTGTGAGCTGGCTTGAGCGCATTTGGCAAATTGTTGGAGAGCAGCGGGAGGAGCCGGTCGATCTCTCGACCGATATCTACGAAATAGCGATTAATTCTGACGCCGGGAAGGTGACGGAGGCGTTGCTGTATGAGGTAGATGCCAAGCGGCAAGTTGGCGCTTCACCCTCACCATTACAATTCCGACTCATTAGAAGAATATCCGGCTACCCTGGCGCAGCCGGACAGCTCGGGCGCGCTATTCTTGCACGTTATTTGTCCTTTTTGCTCGCGGTCGATCAACAGTCCGTGATTGAGATTCTTGAACCACGCATCAACGCTGAGAATGCTGAGGGAGTAGCTCTACGCGCAGTGTTGTTGCGTTACGGCCCGATTACGCCAGAGCTAACTCACGTGCTCGGACCGGCAATCATAAAAGGCGCGATTGAAAGCGAGCAAGCTGATCACGCCGCCGCTACGATTGCTTCCAAAGTTCTTCGCCCTGCAATGGCTGAGGTTCGGGGAGATACTGGTGTGAATTGGGGGCTTGGCGCGTCGGACGTCGCCCAGGTGCTACGAAAGACTCAGCACAGCATTAGATCTGGAGCACTGGAGGTGCTGGCAAGCTGGCTTCACGGCGGCAAATCCAGTGTTGAAGATAATTGGCGCCTCGGCGTCCGAATTTTTCTTGAAGATTATTGGCCAAAAGAACTCGAATTCCGCGATTCATCTCTCACATCCCCCTGGATTGATTTATTGGTTGGAGCGGGCAACGAATTCCCGGCTGCTCTGGAGCAACTACGACCATACATTGCTCCATATGACCAGCGGTACGGAACCTTACATACGATCCTATCGTCGAAGATAGCGGAACAGTTTCCCCAAGAGACCCTCTCCTTACTTTGGCTGGTGTGCGGTCCCGGGAGCCGAGGAAGTTTCTTCGAAATTTCCAAAATTATCGACCGATTGGTAGATGCCGAGCCAAAACTGGAGGTTGATCGGCGTCTGCAATGGCTGGAAACTCAAACGACGAGATTCGATTAGATCTTCTGGGGGCTCTCTCTATTGGGCGCCAGGAAATGATGCCGGACCACATTTCTGTTGCGGCACCAGAAGAAAAAAGTGTTACGGCAACGAAGTAGTACCGTAAGACCAGAACATAGCATCGAGGAGTTCAGCCAGTTGTGTCCGCGGGACTACCAAGCAAGACAAAGCGCCCACATGGTCAGAACATAGGAAGAATATGCCACTAAAACTATGATCGTACTTTCGTAGAAATGATTGGCCTCGATCGCCGTAACAGGCATAGGTATCACCCCAGATTATTCATGGGACATGTTGATAAGGGCTTCCAGCCCGGCGTTTTCTGGCGGTCGGAGCCCGGTTTCTCTCGAACCTCTGTCGATTCGACTGAATCGGCTCAAAAACAGGACGATTGAACCACTCATAAACCGTTTACCGGCCAGGGGGACCGTCATCCGCCGACAGGTTGACTTTCCGGTGAGAAATTCCCACCGTTTCGGTCCCTTCCACGGGCCCGATGCCTCCTCCGTCCACTATCCCGGCGCCCAGGACACCCGCGCCAGGCTCTTCCACAACCGCTTCCAGTCCGTCGCCCCTTGACTGATGACGAAAATCAATCGCCTCCCCTGACGCAACGCCCGAGACGCCACTCGCAACACCCGCTCGCGAAAACGACGCAGACTCCAGCCCCGACGCGTCGCCTGCTCCATCAGCACCCGACCCAGGTGCAGGATCTCGTACCCCAGCAGATTCAGCAGGAACAAGACTTCGTTGTGGGGTCGAACCCCGGCCTCCGTCGTCGCTTCCGGCTTGGTTCCCGGCTTCAGCGGTTTGCCCCGATAGTGCGTCTTGGGCCGGCTCGCGGAGGACAAGGCCGGATCGAACACGTCCATCAACTCCCCCATGTGCCCTTCCGCCTTCCCCCGCTTGCGATACTTTGCCAGCAACGCTTCCGCCTCATAACGCTTCCGGCTCAGGCTCGTCAGCAACCAGAAATGATCCGGATACAACTCCCCCGGTCGCTCCCGCACCACCAGCACCACCCGGCGCGCCCGATCCCAACTCTCCGCCTGATAGGTCAGCTCATGGAACCAGAGCCTCGGCGGTGCTTTCGGGGACCGCCCCGCCGGTTGGGTCAAGTAGAGCTTCGCCATCCGGTTCAGGACCTCATTCTTGCGGATTCGAGCGATATAGGGCACGCTTCTCGACTCCAGCCCCTGCAGCAGCCCCGGCTCCGGGAACCCCGCATCCATCCGCACGATCATCGAGCCGCACAGACGCCCCCGACAGCGGTCCACGACCCGGAGCGTCAACTTCAGCGCCTTCTTCCCCAGGTAGCTGGCTCCCGGAAAAATCTCCCCGTCGATCAGGTCCCCCGTCTCGGCACAACTCGCCACCAACCCGTGGTACATCCGCTGGCGATAGTATCCGTTCCATTCGCTTCCCGGGGGATGCCCATGGACCTCCACCGGGAGACCGTCCACGTCCAGGTACATCGTCTTTTTCCGTCTCTTCTTCCGTGGGGTCTTTTTCCCCCGTTTTCGCCGCCGGCCTGCGATCATCTCGATCCGACGGCACGCCAGCTCCGTCACCGCCTGGTGCAGGACCGGAAGGTTCTCCTCCCGGCTGAGTGTGTCCAGCAGTCGGGACAAGGTCGGCTGCGACGCCAGCCCCTGGCCCTCCTCCAAGGCCGCCGTGCCCCGACGGGTCTGGCTCGCCACCCGCAAGCTCGGATCCTGACGCAGGCGGTCGGCGTCGGACTGGTCGCGCCAGCCCTGCCCCAACAGCAGGAGTCGAGTCCGCAGCAGATCCGACAGCGGATAGCGGATCGAACTCGGGTGTCGCGGATCGTGCAACCGCTCGGTCAACCAATCGATGAGGCCGCTACGATCCATCAGCTCCCGTTGCACCAGGGCTCCCGTGTCCGCACTGAGCAACTCGGGGCGGGTCTCGAGGCGGAGGGATCGGTTGAATGAGGGCCGGATCTGCGGTATCGTCTCAGGCATGGCGTGCTCCGTTCTTTGTTGTTGTTTCTTAGCACCATAATCATACCACAAATGACGGGCACGCCGCCTCTTTTTGCCGCCCATGGAAGGGGAGAAAACCTTGGAAATGCGAGGGTTTCGGACCCCTCTGAACCCAAAGATTAAGGCGGAGTCGAAAACCACGATAGCGTTTCACCCACGGCGGCTCTCGACCTTTTTATGTGGGTATCCCGTAACCCTCTGATCCGACTCGACATGGCGGGAACGCTTTCCCATTTTATGTTTGCGTGATGAATAATCTGGGATCACCGGAACAAGCGCGAAACAAATTAGTCTAGTTCACCCTATTCTATCCGTAAGATAGGCCTTATAGGGCTCTTGTACTCGATGGAAGAGAAACTTGGGTCAGGACAACATCGACGTTAGATTCCCACGCGCAATGCGGCGGCGTCCTCCAGACAGAGGTTCATCACCGGCGTCAGTTCCCGGAAGACGGCCAGCATGCCGGCCACCAGGTCGGGTCCCGCCGAGCCCTCGACCTCTTCCGGCGTCATGGGATAGTGCAACTGGAATACAAACCACTTGTCCGGCGGCGCGTTCGCAATGATTTCGCGAAGGTCCGATGCCGGAGGCAGACGGCCGGAGAAGGATCGGAGACCGGTTCTGAACGACCCCAGCGTCAGTTGGAACCCGTCCTCTTCGATCAACCGGCGGACCTCCCGTTCCCACCATCCGTTCGGTTCCAAACCCTGCGCGAGCCGATGCCAGTCCCAGTCCGGCCGGAGCCGGTAGGCCTCTTGTGAGTCCGGCGGCTGGATCAACCCTCGCTCCACATGAAGACCGGACTTGAACAGTCCCTCCTCCCGGTCGACCATGATGAAGAACTTGGCGCTGGAGTAGCTGCGGCCGCCCGAGAGCGGCTTGGCCCGGCGATTGGCTCGCGGTACGAAACAGATCCACTGCCAGTAGACGCCGCGGCCCCAGCGATCGATGATGAAATCCTGCCCATAAAGCTCTTGCAGGGACAGCTTGAGGATCTGGGTGATGCGGGCACGGGGTTCCAGGTGCCCCACCCGGATTCCCTTTCCGAAGTCCAGATACTCGGCCTTGAACGCTCTCCCCAGCATTCGGATCCGCCTATCGCAACGGGCATGGACCGGAACGATCCCGCCGGGGAGTCTGGTATCATTCCCTGCACTTCGCGGTCAATTCCCAAGGTGACATCCTATGCGCTTGAAGAACAGAGTGGCCATCGTGACCGGAGGGAGTTCGGGAATCGGCCGAGGGATTTCCCTGGAACTGGCCCGGGAGGGGGCCGCCGTGGCGGTCGCCGACATCCGCGCGACGCCCAAGGTCGGCCGCTACTACGAGACCGAGCCCCGCAAGCCCACCGTGGAGGAGATCCAGAGGGCCGGCGGCCGGGGGATCTTCCTCCAGGGGGACATCGCCTGCGAGGACTTCGTCCAACAGCTCGTCGACCGGACGGTCGAGGAATTCGGGGCGTTGGACATCCTGGTCAACAACGCCGGCGTCCACATCCCGGGAACCTCCCAGACGCTGACCATTGCCGACTGGGACCGGGTCATGTCGATCAATCTCCGGGCCCTCTTCCTGACCACCAAGGCGGCGGTTCCCCACCTGAAACGGTCTCCCCAGGGGCGCATCATCCACATCTCATCGGTGAACTACCGGGGCGGAGGAGCGGGACCAGTCTATGCCCCGACCAAGGCCGCGGTGGTGAATCTCGCCCGCGACACGGCCGTGGAACTGGGACCTCTGGGCATTACCGTCAATGCCGTCTGTCCCGGCTTCATCGAGACGGCGAACCAGGACTACCTGACTCCGGAACAGATCGAGGAGGGGCGCCAGCGCACGCTCCTGCCCCGTTTCGGCACGCCCCGGGACATCGCCCGGGCCTGCGTCTTCCTGGCCTCCGACGACGCCTCCTGGGTCACCGGTTCCGCGCTGGTGGTGGACGGAGGCTGGATGGCGACGGTATGAGGTCCGCCGTTTGAGCACCCGCCCGTTTCTTCTCTCGGCCACCGTAGACTTCCCGGACGACGTCCGCTACGGGCCTTACAGCCTGGAGCTTCTGGAGGAAATGGTCACCCAGATCAAGAGTCTGGCGATCCGCAGAATCTACTGGCTCTACTACGGTGACGAGGAGTCCGGATCTTACTGGGCGGGAAACACATTCGACTACATGCAGTATGGCACGGCCACCGTGGAGCGAATCGGAGAGCCTCTGAAGGCGGTGACCCCCATCGCTCACCGTCACGGCCTGGAGGTCTACGCGGTCCTGAAGCCCTTCAACACCGGCTTGGCGGGCACCTACCCGGAAGGTTCACCAAAGGGAAACCACACTCGCGTCCATCGAATCGGAGGTTGCCTCCAACAGGTGTTTCCGTTCGTGGAGCGGTTCCCCCACACCCGCGTCGCGCGGCGGCCCTGGGAGGCTCCGGTTGGCCTGGACAACATTCCGATCCGGAAGATTCGGCTCCTCAAGTCGGATGATTCGCCCACCCGCATCCGCAAGGAGCGTCTCCAGATCTGGACCAGCCCGGACAACTACCGCTATCGGAGACAACCGGTGGACTTCTCCCTGACGGAACGGGTAGAGCCTTCAACCCGGGAGGTCCGGGAGTTCTTCGGCGACCTGTTGACCGCTTCCGGCGCACCCGTGCGGACCTTGACGCTGGAAGGCCTCGATCTGACCGGACGCTTCATCCTGGTCACCACCGACTTCGAGGACGAGGAGGGAGACTTCGGCAACGCTCCCTCGGCCATGATCGAAGCCTACGGTCCGGGTCCGGATCCGCTGCCCATCGTCATCGCGACCCGAAGCGCCATGTGGATCCGCCCCCGCGATTTCCGGACGGGCGGACTGGAATTCGATTCGGGGATGGGACCGTTCCCGGTCCTGTTGGACACCAACAATGCCTCCACCGAAGGCACCATGTTCGGCATCGTCAAGAAGTCGAAATGGAACTGGGGCGGCTGCATCGCCTTCGCCCGGGGACGAAACGACACGCTGGCCTGCACTCCCTGCGCACTCTACACCGAGGTGGAGAAGCTCTGGATGGGCTGGGTGGACCGGCTCCTTGAAGCAGGCGTCGACGGAGTGGACGTTCGCGTCTCCGCCCACGGATCCTTGACGGACGAACCCCTGGAGTATGGCTTCAACGCACCGCTGTTGGAAGAGTACCGGGAGAGATACGGGACCGAAATCGGCAATACGGATGGGGATCTCGGACGACTCGCCCGACTTCGGGGTCGCCACTACACACGATTCATCCGCCAGGCCAGCCGTCGCATCCGGAGCGCCGGAAAGAAGTTCCAGGTCCACGTCCACGCCGAGGCCTTCGGGCCCGACCCGTGCCACGGCCAACTCATGGGCTTCCCCGCCAACCTGGAATTCGACTGGCGGACGTGGCTCCTGGAGGGTCTGGCCGACGGCATCACGCTCCGGACCACCTGGTTCGAGGCCCCCGAGGCGGATCGGGGCCTGCTTCCCAATGCCCTGGACAATCCGGTCGTAGAGGAAGCCCTGGAACTGTCCAATCGCAACGGAATTCCCGTCTACCTGAACCGCTACCTGAAGCGGACCAACAGCATGCAGGAGTACGTCTCCGACATGGAGCAGATCTACCACGACCCGCGATTCGCCGGCTTCGACGTCTACGAGTACGCCCACCTCTCCAGGCCGAACCCGGCCGGCACGAGGATCGTGCCCGTAGAGGATCGAATGGAACGGATCCGTAGCACCGCGCAGCGGCTGGGCATTCTGTAGAGGGGAGCGGCGACTTCCAGTCGCCGAACTCCCAAGTACGCGAGGGAACGGAAGGCGAAGGGGGAATGGGCGATTGGAAATCGCCCCTCCGGGACGCCTCTACTCCGCGATCCTCCTGAGAACATTCAGATGATCCCGGAAGCGGGATCGGAGGGCGATGAAGTCCCGGTGGGAGAGCTGCAGCTCTTTAGTGATCTGGCGCATCTCCGCATCCTCGGCCGTGGAGATCCCCTCGTGCGAAGCAGACACCGCCAGGAGGCACCCCATCAGTTCCAGCTTCTGCGTGCGGGTGGCCATGCGATTGAACTCGCGCGTCACCAGGTAGTTGTCGGTGGCGCCGAAGAGGCGGTTGTGGGTCTTGGCCATCTGAACCACCAGAACCGATTGCGACTCGGGCAGGCCCCCCTGCTCCTGGACGATCTTCTCCATCTGGGCGACTTCCTCCGGACTGATCTCCAGATCGGCATGGGCCACCCGGTTCAGAATGTAGGAGAAGCAGGCGATGTACCGGGCTTCCGCGTCTTCCAGTTGATCCAGCTTGGCGGCAATCTCGCGGACGATATGTCCCTCGTCAGCGGACTCCTCGCGGCGCGGTTCCAATTTGTTCAGGCCCAAAAGCCGCCAGAGGCTCATTCCAGGTCCTCCAGCCCCTCGACTTCGGCCCAGGTCCCGGTGTCGATGGAGCGCTCGCCGGCCAGTCCCACCAGGTGGCTGCGGGCAACGGCCCGGGCTCCGGCGCGCTCGGGAGTCAGTCCGGACACGGCATCCAGGAAGGCCGCAACGCATTCACACATCCCGGGCCATCCGGCATAGGGCTCCAGGGCCGGGACCCGCTCGATCTCCGGCTCCGGCCGGGTCAGAGTCCGCAGCCGGATTTCGGCGGTGAAGAGGTCCGTTTGCAGGTCGCCTTCCGTGCCCGTGACCTCGAGGGTGGTGGCCATTCCCGGAACCGCCGAGATGTTGGCATCGAAGCTGCCCCAGACCCCGCCGTAGTCCAGTTGAGTCAGTGCGTAAGATTGCATCCGTCCCGGATACCCCCGTCCTTCCTGCACCAGCACACGCTTGGGCGAGGCTCTCAACACCTGGTCCAGAGCGTCGATATACCAGGGCGAGAGGGAGTGCATGAGACTGATACCGGCCGTGGGATCGGGACTCCAAGAACCGCGCATCCGGATCATGGCGGTGCGAGGCTCGCCGATAGAGCCCTCCGCCACCCGCTGGGCCGCGCGGATGATGACCGGAATGAACCGCAGCTCCATGTCGGCGTGCGTCGCCTGATCGGCGGACAGGAGGCGCCGCAGGACGGGACGAACCCGATCCCGGTGGTTGGCCACGGGAGGCTCGTGAAAGAAAGGGAGCCCCGATTCGACGGCGGCCAGCAGGCCTTCCTCGTGCAGGGACGAGGGAAGAGCCAGGATGAGGGCGTCCACTTCCTCGTCGAAAAGATCGGCAAAGTCGGCATGGAGCTCGACCTGGGCGCCCAGTTCCGATCGGATGCGCTCGCGAGTCGCCGGGGTGCGTGCCGCCGCGGCCACGATCCTCGCCCGGCCATCCCGCTCCAGCGAAGGGATCAGGGCTTCCCGGGTCCATTCGCCGTAACCGGCCAGGGCAATTCGTATCGGATCCAAGGCACCTCCTTTTGGAGGTCACTCTAACACGGGCCCTGGATTTTCCCCATAATCCCAAGAGTTGAATAAGCGGAGGACCGTCTTGTCCCCCACCCTCCCGGAATCGGCGGCTGGAAACCGCCGCTCCTCGGGGGCTACAAACCCCCGCTCCTATCCATAGTAGACTGAGCGGCCAGGAATGCTGGGAGAACGAACGAGAACCTGGATCCCGATTCCGGGCGAACTCCAGGAGGCGGTCTTCGTGGAGCGCCCCAACCGTTTTCTGGTGAGGTGCCGGCCGCTCGGTAAGGCGGAACCGGTGGACGCCCATCTGGCCGATCCGGGCCGCCTACGGGAACTCCTCATTCCCGGGGTTCGGATCTGGTTGCTCCCGGCATCTGGCGCCAAGCGAAAAACCCGCTGGACAGCTCTCCTTGTGGAGAGCCCGGACCGGCTTGGTCTGGTCTCGGTCGACACCCGGATCCCCAATCGCCTCATCGGCCAGGCTCTGGCACAGTCGGCTCTGGAAGAGTTCGGGGACTGGAAACTCCAACGGGCGGAAGCGCCACTGGGGCGCTCCCGGATCGATTTCCTCCTGGGTCGAGACGATGGACGGCAACTGGCCCTGGAGGTGAAGAGCGTCACCCTGGTGGAAGATGGAGTGGCACTCTTTCCCGACGCCGTCACCGCCCGGGGAGCCCGCCACGCCCGGGAACTGGCCCACCTCGCCCAACAGGACGGCTGGAGCGCCGCCATCCTCTTCGTGATCCAACGAGAGGACGTCCGCTCCTTCCGGGCGGCCCGGGAATTGGACCCCGATTTCGCCGCCGCCCTGGACGAGGCCCGGGCTCAAGGCGTGCAGATCGTGGCGCGGCGCTGCAGGATCGATCTGGACCGGATCACGCTGGGAGGAACCGTCCCCGTCAACTAACCAAGGAATCGCTCATGTCACAAGAGAGTCATCACCTGCTGCGGGACAAACGGGGAATCATCTTCGGTCCCCTGAACCAACAGAGCCTGGCCTGGCAGATCGGCCTGGCCTGCCACCGGGAGGGAGCCCGATTGGCCCTCTCCAACACCAAGATGGCGTTCCGCTTCGGCCCCATCCGGCAACTGGCCCAAATCTGTGGGGACGCCCCTCTCATCGCCTGCGACGCTTCCTCCTCCCAGGACCTGGAGAAGGCCTTCCAGGAGTTGAAATCCTCGCTGGGGAAGGTCGATTTCATCGTCCATTCCATCGGCATGTCTCCCAACGTCCGCAAGCAGCGTTCCTACGGCGACCTCAATTACGACTGGTTCCACAAGACCCTGGACGTCTCGGCCCTCTCCCTGCACCGGATCGTGGCCGAGGCCCTCAAGTCCGACAGTCTCAATGACGGCGGCAGCATCGTGGCCCTGACCTACATCGGCGCCCAACGGATCTTTTCCCGCTATTCCGACATGGGGGACGCCAAGGCTTTGCTGGAGAGCGTGGCCCGGAGCTTCGGCTATCGCCTGGGCCAGCGGGGCATCCGGATCAACACCGTGTCCCAGAGCCCGACCCGCACCACCGCCGGGAGTGGGATCAAGGGATTCGACCGCCTTTACGAGGCGGCGGACAGAATGTCTCCCCTGGGCAACGCTCAGGCCGAGGACTGCGCCGATTTCGTGGTGGCGCTGGTGTCGGATCTGACCCGGAAGGTCACGATGCAGAACCTCTACCACGACGGAGGGTTCAGTTCCGTCGGCATGAGCGACGCGCTGTTGGATGCCCTGTCCGGACCGGACGAGGGTTGACGGCTCCGGTGCTGCCGCCCGGAGCTACCCTCCGTTGCCGGTCCCGGGCGCCGAGAACTGAAGTTGGTAGAGGCGGCGGTAGAGACCGGACGTTTGCAGCAGCGTCCGGTGGTCGCCCTGCTCCAGTATCCGTCCCGAGTCCATCACCACGATCCGGTCGGCCCGCTGGATGGTGGACAGCCGGTGCGCGATGACCAGGGTCGTGCAGTTCGCCATCAGATGGTCCAGGGCCTCCTGGACCAACCGCTCCGATTCGCTGTCCAGGGCCGATGTGGCCTCGTCCAGAATCAGGATCGGAGCCTTCTTCAGGATCGCCCGTGCAATGGCCAGGCGTTGCCTCTGACCCCCGGAGAGCTTCTCGCCCCACTCGCCGATGTCGGTCTCGTAGCCGGACGGAAGAGCCGTGACGACGTCGTGGATGAAGGCCGCTCGAGCCGCCTCCTCGATCTCCTCCCGGGAGCAGTTCTCCCGGCCGTAGCCGATGTTGTCCCGGACCGTGTCGTTGAAGAGGAAGACCTCTTGGGTCACGATGGCGACCTGATCCCGCAGGCTGTCCAGATCCACTTGGCGGATGTCGGTTCCGTCGATGGCGACCCGCCCCCGTCCCACGTCGAAGAACCTTGGAATCAGGCTCGCCAGGGTGGTCTTGCCGGCCCCGCTCGGTCCCACCAGAGCCACCACCTCTCCCCGGCGAATGGACAGTTCGATGTCCTGGAGCGCCGCCGCCGCTCCGTCCTCGTAGGTGAACGCCACGTCCTCGAACCGGATCTCACGGGTCAGGGGCGCCAACGGAGGTGCGTCGGGAACGCGGGCGACTTCCTGCCGGGTGTCCAGCAACTGAAAGATGCGGGTGGAGGCGGCGAACCCGTGTTGGAAATGCAGGTGCATTCGGGAGAGCTTGCGCACGGGCTCATAGAGCCGGAACAGGGCCACGATGAAGACCACGAAGGCTCCCAGGCTGAAGCCCTGTTGTATCTGGCTATGGGCGTACAGCAGGAAGGGCACGAATGAGACGTAACCGATGAGCTCGGTCACGGGCGACCCCAGGGCGCCGATCCGGGCGGCCTGGACGTTGACCCGCACCTGACGGCGATTGAGTTCCCGGAACCGGCCCGCTTCGTACTCCTCCATGCAGAACGCCTTCACGGTTCGGTGCCCGGCGATGGTCTCCTGCAGCAGATGGCTCATCTCCTCCAGGTTCTCCTGACTCTCCTGCCCGGCCCGGCGGACCCGGCGGCCCAGGGCCAGCGCCAGTCCCACCACCAGCGGCCCCACAACGAAGGCGAACAGGGACAGCAGCCAATCGATGTAGATCATCAGGATCAGGAAACAGACGAACAGCGAGACCTGCCGCATCAGGTCGGTCAGCATGCGGCTCACCATGAGTTGCAACCGCTCGGTGTCGACGACGAGGCGGGACATGAGGCGCCCCGTGGGGTTGATCGCGAAGAAGGAGAGGGACTGGCCCAGGAGATGACCGTAGAGCCGCTTGCGCAGATCGGCCACCACGCGCTGGCCCGTGTAGCTCATGGAGTATTCCGCGAAATAGAGGAATACGCCCTTGAGGAGGGAGAAGATCACCAGGGCGGCGGCGATCCGCGTGAAATTATCCTCGCCGATGCCGAGGAGGTCGCGGACGAACGCGAATTTGTCCACGAACCCGCCCTCAGGCCCCAGGGGGACCCCCGCCCATTGGTTGAACAGGGGGCCCAGCAAGAGGACGATTCCCGTCTCCACGGCGCTGGTGAC
The DNA here is from genome assembly GCA_965217775.1 of Acidobacteriota bacterium. GTDB lineage: Bacteria > Acidobacteriota > UBA6911 > RPQK01 > JAJDTT01 > JAJDTT01. The sequence goes on along the minus strand of CBDCJH010000002.1, from coordinate 6,137,319 downwards.
GGCCAGCAACGCCAAGGCCAGGACCAGAAGCGGAGAATAGGGCCGAATGAAGGGGAAGAGCCGGCGAAGATCCCGCACCCTGGGGATTATATCAATCGGAATCGGGCATCCCCGGGGCACCGTCAATCCGCATATCGGGAACCGGCTCCTTCAACCCCGGCCGTGCCGGTTGACTTTGTCCGGGAGACGGTTCTAACGTTTGCCTGTCACAAGATGTCGCAGGCGCCTGCCTGGCGCACGAATACGGAAAGTCGAGGCAAGAATCATGGATTACTCCGGCGCGAAAGGGATCACGGATTACTCTGGCGTGGATTGGACCGAAACCACGGGCGCTCGGCTTTATCGAAGAGCTAAGAAAATCATCCCGGGCGGAGTTCAACTGCTCTCCAAGCGGCCCGAACGGTTTCTTCCCCGGCAGTGGCCGGCCTATTTCAGCAAGGCTCGCGGGTGCGAGATCTGGGACCTGGACGGGCGTCATTTCTACGACACCACCATCCACTGCGTGGGGGCCTGCCTCCTGGGATACGCGGACCCGGACGTGAACGCGGCCGTTCGGGGCGCCATCGACCGGGGAAACATGTCCACCCTCAACTCTCCCGCCGAGGTGGAGCTGGCGGAGTTGTTCTGCCAGCTCCACCCCTGGGCCGACATGGTGCGATACGCCCGCGCCGGGGGCGAGACCATGACCGTCGCCGTGCGCATTGCGCGGGCCGCCACGGGGCGGGAGAAGGTGGCCTTCTGCGGCTACCACGGTTGGAGCGACTGGTACCTGGCGTCCAACCTGGGGGACCACGACGCCCTGGACGGCCTCTTGATGCCGGGACTGAACCCGACCGGAGTGCCCCGCTCCCTGGCGGGAACCGCCCTGCCCTTCCACTACAACCGGATCGACGAGTTGGAGGCCATCATCGACCGGACGGGCGGCGAACTGGCCGCCATCATCACGGAACCGCTGCGGGACGAGCCTCCGCGGGACGGCTTTCTCCACCGGATCCGCGAGCTGGCGGACCAGATCGGCGCGGTCATGATCATCGACGAGATCAGCGCCGGCTGGCGGTTCTGCCTGGGCGGCGCCCACCTGACGCTGGACGTTGAACCGGACATCGCCACCTACGCCAAGTCCACCTCCAACGGCTACCCCATGGGGGCCGTGATCGGGCGCCGGGAGGTGATGGAGGCGGCCCAGAGCTCCTTCATCAGCAGCACCTACTGGACCGACGCCGTGGGACCCACCGCCGCCGTCGCCGCCATCCGGAAGATGGAGCGGGTCCGCATCTCGGAGCACACCATGAGGATCGGCGCCAAGGTCCACGACGGTTGGCGGGAGTTGGCCCGCCGGCACGGAATCGCCATGAAGCCGCACGGCCAATACCCCATGTCGCACATGGCCTTCGGCCACGGTGAGAGGAATCTGGCGCTGCAGGCGCTGATGACCCAGGAAATGCTGGACCGAGGCTACCTGTCCACGGGAGCGTTCACCGTCTCCCTGGCCCACACCGACGAGGTCATCGAAGGTTACCTGGCGGCCCTGGACGAGGTCCTGGCCGTCCTGAAAAAAGCCCTCCAAGCGGACGACCTGGAGTCCAGGCTGAAAGGCCCCTTGCCCGAACAGGGATTCGGGCGACTGACTTGAGGGTCTTCGATTTTCTTCATCCCAAAATTCTCCTCAGGGCCTGTTGCGAGGAGAGCAGCGCAATTCCGAAACGCTGATGGGCACCCCTGAAGTCCCTCCGGTTGAAGTTGCATCAAAGATAGTCGTAGCCAGGACTGGGACCGGGCGGCCTGTTCCAGCAGCATGACAAAGCGTCATAATCCTTGAAAATCGGCAGATGACCTGCCGATTTTCAAGGATTATTAGGCTCCCTCGGTAATACTCACCGGTTTCGATACGACCTTCGGAATCGTTTCCGACGGCGACGGGGTCGCAAACGACTCCACCCCGCCGCCTCGGCGGCCAGGATGATACGTGCACACGCTTCCGCGTCCGATCCCGATTCGTGATGATTCAGCGGGATGCGGAGCCGTCCGCAGACATCCGGCAGCGTCGTCGGGTAGATCCCCCATTGCCTCCGCGCCAACTGCACCGTACAGACGAACGGCTTCCGGGGAGCCACCACGCCGTACCTGGCGCAACAAGCATGGAGGACACTTCTATCGAAAGGCGCGTTGTGAGCAGCGACGAATTCCGCACTCTTGATCCAAGGACGCAGTGTCGGCCAGAGTTCGCCGAAGGTGGGCGCACCGCGAACGTCCTCCCAGTCCAGTCCGTGGACCCAGGTGAATCTGAACTCCGGCTCCGGCGGCCGAATCAGAAACGTCCGCGACACCTCGATCTTGCCCTCCCGGCCCACGACGAGGCCAACCGAGCACGCACTGTCCCGGTTGTCATTGGCGGTCTCGAAATCGATGGCGACGAAACTGCTCATGCCGTCAAGACCCGTTCTCGAACGATCCGGTTGCAACAATGACCAGCGACACTCCCACTGGCCAAGCCGGGGGCAACTCTCTCACCTCCATGTGACCAACCCGCTCCCAAACACTCTTTCCTGTTTTCTCTTTTCTCTTTCCTCGTTCTCCTCTGCTATCATTCCCCTCCGATTTGGTCGGCGGCTCTCACCTCAGATCCGAGCGCCGCGTTCACGCCGGCGCGAGAAACGCCGGCCTGGGAGGTTCCTGAAATGTCCGAAGAAACAAGCGAGTCTACAGCCCAGTTGGGTGCTCGTCCTGAAGAAACCGACCAGATGCCGATCGTGCCCTATCGGGTCCTTTACACGGACCTGCCCGTGTTCTCCGACGCGGAGTGCCGCAACCGGATTCCCGATGCCCGCATCGTCATACTGCTGCCCTTGGATCCCGACGACCAGATCCTGGAATTGGATGTCGTTCCGACTCGGTACAGCTACCAGCCGGGTCAGATCATCACCTGGGACCTGAACAACAAGCGCACCTGGGAGGCGGGCTGGTACCGGAATCCGGACACCGGACAGGTGGAACAGTCCTGGACCATGCACGTCGAGTTCGTCGGCCAGGTCGTCCAGCCCAAGACGCTGGAGGCGAACCGGCAGAAACTGGCCGATCTGGAGCGCAGGATGGCGCCGATCGCCGCCGCGGCCGGCGTCGGACAGCATTCCTCGACCCGGATCAACTGACCCCCGCAGGATCGGCCGCCTCGTCGTCGAGCAGTTCTCGTAGCGTCGCTCTCGTCTCAGAGTCCGACTCCCGGGAGCAACGCCTGCGGACGGCGTCCAGCGCCTCCCGCGTGACGAGCTGTTTCAGCGCCCAACCCGCGTGACGCCTGACCATGGGATCCTCCGAGTTCAGGAGATTCGTCAACTCCGGCGCCAGATCGGAGTTGCCGGAGTTGCCCATGGCCACGGCGACGTTGCGGACGAAACCGCGCCACTTGGCCCGCTTGACGGGACTGCCGCTGAACCTCTCGCGAAACTCGTCCTGGGACAACTGGGCCAGCTCCCAAAGTTCGGGCGACCGGTTGACGGGACGAGGCTCCAGATCAGGGACGGAGGCATCGGGAACCGGGTGGTTCCAGGGACAGACGTCCTGGCAGATGTCGCAGCCGAAGACCAGGTTGCCCATGGGCTCTCGCAGATCCTCGGGGATGTCCTCCTTCAGCTCGATGGTCAGATACGAGATGCAGCGGCGGCTGTCCAGCAGGTAGGGTTCGACGATGGCGTCCGTGGGACAGGCATCGATGCAGCGGGTGCAGGAGCCGCAGTGGTCCGGGGCCGGTTCGTCATAGTCCAACTCCACGTCCAGCAGTATCTCGCCCAGAAAGAACCAGGATCCCAGCTTCCGGTCCAGAATATTGGTGTGCTTTCCCAGCCACCCGATGCCCGCCCGGGCTGCCCAGTACTTGTCCATCACCGGACCGCTGTCCACGTAGAATCTGGCCCCGATGCCCGGAATTTCCTCCCGGATCGACTCCAGGAGCCGCGCCATGAGGGTTCCCATGACCGAGTGGTAGTCGTCCCCAGATGCATACCTGGAGATGACTCCCCGGTTGGGATCGTCGTAGGGCAACGGCTGGGAATGGGGGTAGGCCAGGGCGACGCAGATCATGGACCGGACGCCCGGCAACACCTTCCCCGGATCGAGCCTCTTCTCGGCCTGGCGCTCCAGGTAGGCCATGGAGCCCTGGTATCCCAGCTCCAGCCAGACTCGGAGCTTGTCATCGGGTCCCGGGTCCGCCGGTGAGACGCCGACGGCATGGAAACCCAACTGGCGGGCTCTCTTCTTGATCTTGCGCGTGAGCAGAGCGCGACGATTCGGCTCCATCCCGGACTGGCCTTCACCCACGGGTAGCTTCCGGGTGAAGGGCACTCAGACACCTCTTCCCGCACCCAGGGGCATGTGATAGGTTTCTTCCCGGCATGGGATCCGAACTCTCCCAACCGGTGGTGATCGGTGTCGTCATCATGACGATTCTGGTCATTTTGCAGACTCTCTTCACCAGCTTCCTGCTGACCTCCACTCTGCGCGGTCTCGGCTCATTGTGCCAGGAACTGACCCGGACGTCCCAGCGGTTTCGGAAAGCAGTCAGACAGGCCGACGACGGATTGGAGGACATGATCCCCGTCCTGAAGATGGTGTCCGGCTGGGCCCGTGAGGCCTCCGGACATTCGGACAGCGTGCGCGACTCGGTCCGGGAGATCGAGGAGAAGACCGCCCGGAGCCTGGATACGTTGCGGGCGGGCGCCCAAGAAGCGGCATCCCAAATGAACAGGGCCCTGAACCGGATCTCCACGGAAACCTACCGCATCCATCGCAGCATCATTGCGCCGGCGCAGCAGATTTCGGCTCTGATTCAGGCGGGCCGGTCGATTGTGGAGCGATGGTTCGGGCGGGATGGGCGGCCGACCGACGTCTACACCAGGGACGAGGATATTTTTATCTAGTCGACGGCGGCGATCCGGGCCACGACTCCTTGATCTCCTGTAGCTCAGGGCCGGTGGCAGTCCTCTTCGTTCACTCGCAGGTACTCCTCCATGAACCCATCGAGGAGTTCTACGAAACTTTCCACGATGAATTCGGAATCTGTGGCTCCGGACCCGCCGCTTCCGGATCTCCACGTGGTCGCCGTGTGCTCCACACCGGTGGCCGCGTCGGTCACGAGCTTTTTGTATCGCAGTGTGATGTCGTATGCGTACGATTTTTCGGCGCAGACTTCGTCAATATTGACGGAGACCACCAGGTGCGGACGGTTCGATTCGCTTCCCAGGTCCGGGTAGAGGCCCCGCTCCCGCAAGCGTCTTTCGGCAACGGCCTGGATGCGATCCGGAAGCAGATCGATTGTGCTCCCATCAGACATGGAGAGACTGGACCCCACCGCCACTCGCATGGGACGGCAGGCGTTGTACAGCATGAAGTCACCGATTTCCGAAACGGATTGCCCGCTCGCCGTCGCCGCCGAGATCAGCAGCAGCGTGAAGACGGTGGGAACGGACAGTCTTCTACGAGGGGTCGGGCGGCTGCCCTCCAACTCCAAAGTGCGATCTTGTTCCGCTCGATCATCAGCCCTCCTCGAGTGTCTCCCGTTCGCCTCTCTTTCTCCGTCGCCGTCCGCAATTCTCCTCTTTGGAGATTTCCACAGCTCCGCCGCGCTGAGTGCATGTACTCCACTACTTGCTCCTGACTAACTGTAAGATGACGCGAGGATGTTTGTCCTTTCAATTCGGCGAGAAGTGAGCGTATTTGTCCGGTATTCAGGCCCGGCCACGCCTACTGGATCTTCTTCAGCTCGCGGAGGCACCGCGTGCGAAAATCATTGACTATGTTCCGGTCTCTTGCCTGGGCGAACCGCTGATTTGAACGGCACCCGGGGAACACAATGTTACGAAAAGTGCACTGCTTCCTATTGCTAAGCGTCTTGGCGTCAGTCTCCCTCCAAGCCCAGGCACGGGACCGTCCCCCTTCGGGAGCCGGCGGGTCTCGGCCGGTGTCTCCCGCTGTAGTGGCCACGTTGTTCACCTCTCACGGGCAGGCGGGTGACGGAGAACTTGAGGTGCTCGTCCTCTGGCGCGGAAGTCCTGGCTGGTTTTTAGAAGGTGGCCGAGACGAATCCAGCGGAAGCCGGACTGGCGGTTCCGGGGAAACCTGGGATCACCACTTCTTCTTTGGCGATTTCACGCTGAACCTACAGTTTAACCGCCAGACTCGGACGGCCCGAGTGCAGGACATAGAGGTATCACTGCAAGATGCGAACGTCATCCTCGTCGACCAGGTCGACAGCAGAGATGCCCTGACGGTTGTCGGCACACGATGGATCGACCCGCAGGTCGGGGACCCGCCGGTTCGAGATGTGCAGGTTCTTGGACGGTCCTCCGAGCTTGTAGATTTCCTTCGCTGCGACGCCAGCCTTCCTGATCGCTTAGCGCGCCCCTTAGTGCGGAAAATGCTGCAGGTGACCTGCCGGCAACTGCTGAATTGATAGTGAGACGAACTTGAGGAAAGAACTCAGATGACCGCTGATACACTCACCCACACCCGTCAACATCATAGATTATGGGGCTTATATACCTAAGTGCCCTTGGCATACAGTTCTGGCACCACGCTTTCCCCAACGAGATACGTTCCGGTGCCCAGGGCAAGAACCCCAGCCCTGAGAATGTTCAGGGCGGCATTGTGGTCCCTGTCCATTCTAAGTCCGCAGGCCCTGCACCGGAAGGTTTCGCTCCGCCCTGGATCGTGGCGGGCGCCGCACCGGTGGCAGTCCTGCGATGTATATGCGGGATTCACTTCTACGAACTTCCGACCGGCCCATTCTGCCTTGTACTGGAGTTGATTCCGCAGAAGCCCCCAGGATTGCGTCATTATTTCTCGATTCAGCCCCTTCTTCTTCGAGCCCTTCGTTACCATCCCTTGGATGTTCAGCTTCTCCACAGCGATCAGACCGTGCTCACGAATGATCCTGCTGGAGAGACGATGGCAGGCATTACGGTTTCGGACCGCTTCCCGGTGACGGAGCCGAGATAGCTGTACGATCCGCTTCCGTCTGGTCTTGGAAATCTTCTTGCACCTGGAGACCTTTCTCTGCTGCTTTCGGATCCCCGCCCAGTCCCGTCTATTCCGTTCGATCCTCTCACCCGTGGACAGCACCGCTCGCTTGCGGACGCCCAGGTCGATCCCTACCGAAGACTCGCATTTCGGTAGCGGCGGCTTCTCCACCTCGTACGTCAGGTCCACATACACCCGGTTCGGCTTGCGGACAATCCGCAACGCCTTCAACGGGCATCCGTCCGGCAACGGCCGGGACGGAAATATCCGGATCGTCGGGAAGCCCTTGGGCCGGATGGCGTAGCCCCGAGCGCGCTTCTTCACCATGGTCGCTTTGGGGTCGACGACGTCGATGGTCTCCATCCTCGCAATGGGCCGGAATCGAGGATACCCCGGCTTCTCCCCCGCCTTGCAGCGACGGAAGAACGCCTTGAAGGCCCGGTCCAACCGCATCAACATCCCACGCTCCGCTTTGACCGCCACCGACCCGAGCCCCTCCGGATCGTCCTTCCTCTGGGAGGTCAACCCCTTCATCTGATCGTACAGGGTCACGCCGCGTTCCTCGGATTCCCACGTCGTCCTGCGTTCCTCCAGTGCAGCGTTGTACAGCCGATTCAGGATGGACCTCACCCGGTCCAACCGCCGGATTCCACCCTTGGACAGCTTGGCTCTGCACTGGATAGTTGCGTGGCCTTTCATGGTCGGAATTGTAACCCATCAGCCTGAATTCTCGGCACTTACGTATATAATCCCCTAGATTATCACTGAGGAGGTCGAGGCGATGAGCTTCTAGAATAGAATGCGGGCGGTGCATCCGGGAGAGATCTTGCGGGACGAATTGGATGAGCTTGGCCTGTCGGCGAATGCGTTGTCGAAGGCGCTCGACGTCCCGGTGAATCGAATCACGGCGATCCTGAATGGGCAGCGGGGCGTAACCGCCAACACCGCATTGCGCCTGGCGCGCTACTTCGGGACGACACGGCAGGTCTGGATGAATCTGCAGAAGACCTGGGAGCTGCGGCGGGAAGAGATCGAGTCTGGCCGTAGTATTGCCGAGCGCGTCCAGCCCCGGAAAACGATGATGGCGGTAGCAGGGAGCAGAACCGATGCCCATTCCTGACCCTCAAGCGCTGATATTACCCATTCTCAAGGCACTATCCCCCGGTGGAGCAACCCTGCTCTCAAATGTGCGTCGGCGCAAAGAACTGACCCGTCTGTCTTGGCTCGGTCATAAAGAAGATTCAGTGTAGAGGCCCACTGGCCGCAGGTGCACAACCGTCGCAAGCCAGAGGCGATGCTCGGTTAGACCGACTCTTTGAACGACCTTTCGTATTGCTTGAACTAACCGCGCTTGACGCTCTTGCCCAGCGCCATCAAAAAGATTGCACTCTTGCCGGCGGCGTGGGGTGAGAAGAACTCGATGACTTCGTCGTCGTAGAAGGTGAGTCCCGTCGCGCCGAGACGCTGGGCATAGGCCCCCAGGTAGAGTTTCCCACCGAGGATCCCGGCTTCAAGCTGCACTGCACGGTATCCGCGGTTTCCAAACCGCCGGAGAATTGGGGCGAGGTCCGCCAAAAAGAAGACGGCGATACTGGCGTCGCCGGGAAGCGATTGGTCCAACCCCAGGTGTGAGGCCTCGCCACGGAAATCCCCTTCCTTCAAAAGCTCCAGCTTGTTCTCTTCATGATGGTACACATACGCGCCGGGTTTGATTCCGTCCACGGCGTTCACGATCAGATAAACGTCGTTCAGGGACGAACCGAAGCGAGAGAGAAAGTCCGCCCGAATGCCCCGCGTCGCACAGTGGAGCATTGTCCCTAACTGCTTGGCCTCTATCGACACCCGGTCGAACTGCCGTGTTGATCCACGTCGCAGGACCACTGTCTCGATGCTGTCTTTGGGTATCTGACTGTCAGGCGGCGGCAAGAGAGAAATAGTTTCGCTGTTTAAGGACGGTCCCGGGCCGACCGGCGTGTGGCCGCGCCAAGCCACGACCTCCTCAATACTCCCGAGCGACGACGCCTCGTGCATCCGGGTCATCTGAGGGTACTGCACTTCGCTCTCTGAAAGCGGTACCGTCTCAAGATTCAGTGGTGGAATGTCCCTTGGAGACGCTGGGTGAGAAACGGATTGACTCCCCAGCGGAATCATCGAAAACGCCACCTCGTGTTCCGTGTCGAGGTCGAGCAGACGATTGACATCAGCGTCGATGAAACCACACGTCACTTGAGCCGGGAGACCGAGAGCCTCGGCAACGGCCAGCGTGTTCGCAACGATCGTGCCGTTATCCCAGCCAAAATGACGGTACGTTCGAGCCTGATATTTCCAGGCGTTCCGCCAGTAAGTGCCGGTGCAGATGAGGATCGCAGCAGCGCCGGCGATGGCCGGATCATTTCCGGCTGCCCCGGCCAGCACGCCCCGATAATCGCCTTCGCGCAGTCGGCGAAGGCTCAAGTCGCCTGGACCGAAGTTGTAAACGCCTGCGTCGAGCCCATTGAGATCGCCGCATACGATGTACACCTCGAACGCGTAGAGTGCGCCCGTGCAGGATGCGGCACGGAAGTACTGGGTCCCGCCCGGGTAATCGACTTTCTTAGTGATACCCGCCGAAAGGTAGAGCAACTGCCCCAGCTGCTTGAGGTCCGGAGCGGATTCGGTTTCCGAGTCGACCTCGGTGGCCGACACGGCCACAAGAGCCGGAACCTCGGTTCTGGCAATCGACGGATCCAGCCGGATCGGCTCCAGTTTGGGGTAAATCTTGAACGGAAGGGGTTTGATGGACCAATCCATACGGTGTGTATTGGCCCGGACACTCCACGGCGAATGCTTGGTGGCGTTGTGATATTGCCACGCAGCCTCTGTGTTTTGGTTGATCACGGATAGCCCCTATCCTCACAGGGAAACCTGGATCTGTCCAATCGATCGCTTCTGACTGGCAAGTCGGCCAGCGGCATCGGAGATTGCGTCCCTCTAAACCCACCGTCGGGTTCGCGACTTGCAGGGGTCAGGCGATGTCGGCATCGGCGACGCAGCGTTCCTTGTTCTTGCACGGCGAGGATCGCCGAGTTTACAGATGCGCGCCTGGTCCGGGTTGATGACGCGGGGTTGAGGATGCGACGGATCAGTCAGCGCCTTGCGGAACAGGCGTTTGGCCGCCGCGGCATGAGCAACCCCGAGAGTACGCAGTCGATCGTGGCGGCGGTGGAATCGATGGCGCGGTAGAGGTAGCACCAGCGATCATTGAGGCGAACGTAGGTCTCATCGACACGCCAGGACTTGTTGGTTGGCTTGAGACGACGGCGCCTCCGCTCCTCCAGTTCGGGACCGTAGCGCTGGACCCAGCGCCAGATTGTCGTGGGGTCCGCCTCCAGGGCGCGCTCGCTGAGCCGCTCTTCGACATCGCGGAACGAGAGGAATAGCGAAGCTACCAGCGCACGGCGCAAAGAATCAAATCGGGCTCCGTTTCTCGCCACTTGAAGATCGCCGGTCGGATTGCCTTCTTCATGATCTCCTCAGGCTACCAGCCGTCGTCGGCCAAAGTTGCAACACAACCCACTGCCCAAACACCTCAAGCCGCGTCCACACCTTGAGGCGAAGCCAGGGCAACTCCTGATTAGCCGCGTCAACATCACGCGGCTCGTCGGCGTAACTGCCTTGATTAGAGAGAGGTGCCCGAAACTCATGCTTTGCGACAAGATCTTCCGGTCCGTTGCACGCCAACCCGCGCCGGTTGACGCGACGTTTCTGATGGAGATTCTCCGTATCTCCGATGTTCGGCGCCAGATCGGAGCGAACGTGACCGGACTTCACCAACGATGAAGAACATCTCGAAACCCGCTTTTTGGGCTTCACTTTTTCCATCCCGCCGAAGAACGAACAGGTCGCCATGACAACCACCCTCGCCGATGCCCGCGCCAAAGGCGTCGATCTTCGTGAGCAGGCACGGAAGGTACGAGCCCAAGCATGGACGGACTTCGAAGCCTCGGTCTACGCGGAAAAGGACGAAGCCGAGGCTTGCTGACCGGGATGCCTCACACCTGGGCAATTGGAGTAAGCGGTCATTGAGATCCTTTACTTCTCTCATCCTGGCGCACCTCTTGGCGGGTGGCGGTCATGCTGATAGGCACTGCATCAACAATCCGCAATACTCAATCGGCCTCGGCATCAGGATGATGGCGAGTGCCCGGTGTCATTAGCACGTCAAGTTGTCCGGTTTTTTTGACACGTGATCTGTCCGGTCGGTGAAAATTTGAACCCCCCGTCGGATCGCCCCAGCCGGTGAAGCCCGTAGTAAAGGCTCAAGTTCCCGTCCAGGTGCTCGCACACCCACACCCGGCACTTGGCCAGAGTGTGGCGAAACCTCTGCGGTTCGATCTGCAGAACCCGCCGCCGGTACCGCACCGTATTGTCCGCGCCCACCACCCGGTTCTCCCGGTGGGAAAAGATCTGCTCCAGATCGATCCCGTCGGCCGGAACAAAGGCCGTTCCCGCTGGAGCCGGCGGCACCGTGAAGCGTCGATTGTGAAACCCGATCCACCCCTCCCGCAGATACCGGTTCGGCTCTTTCAGCGTGCGGATCCCTCGCAACCGCAACTCCTGCGGCAGCCGGCCCTGCCAGGTCCCGAACATCCCTTCGCACCGACCCCGCGCCTGGGGGGAATGCGCCACGATCAACTCGATCTCCAGCCGCTCCAACGCCCGCGCCACCCGGGTCCGATGCTCCCGGTCCGGCGGGTATCCCGCCACCGGCGTGTGCACGAAGTGACTCGCCGCGTCCGTGTAAAGCGAATTGAACACGCCTTGTTGACCGACCACCTCCCGGATCGCCGCCATCACCGTCTTCGTGCTCTCTTCCGCCACCAGTTGCGCGTAGTAGCAGCCCGTGGCAAAAGTCGCCACGGCATCCGACCGTCCCTGCATCCCGGCGGACTGCGTTGCGATTCGATCACATACTCCCGGTATGCTCCCGAATCGCGCCTTGTCCGGCGGGCGCAGGAACGGTCTCGGTGCTCGCGGGACTTTCACCACGGACTGGTAGACCTCGCTGTCCGCATCGTCGAACCTCAGGATCAGGTCTTGGTATCCCGAACCCGGCAACCAGCGATGTTTGCTCCCGTCCAGGTGCAACATCATCCCCTTCAGAGGCCGCCGCGGTCGGCGTCGCCGGTGCGTCCCCCGTCGCCGCCGCTTCCGAACCAGTCCCGACTCCAGAGAGCGCCTTCTTCACCCAGCTGTAATTCAGAGGAATCCCTTCTTTGAAGTGCAGCTTCTCCACGAAATGGGCGACGTTGAAGTCCCGGTACTTCTCCTGGTACAGCCGCAGCACCTTCTCGACCGTGGCCAGGAGGACCCGTTTGGGCGAGGGCCGCTTCAGCCGTCGATCGTATAATCCGTCGTAGCCGTACTCCTCGTAACGGCGCCGCCAGCGCCGCATGGTTCGAGGACTCACTCCGATGATCTCAGCCGCCTGGAACCACTTGATCTGCCCACTCATCGCTCGAAGGATCACTTCCTGCACCTTCATCGCCCACTCCACGGCGCGCGGCGGATACAGCTCCATCTCTCCCTCCTTCGTGTGAGAGAAAAAAGCTCATCCTAACCTCACGCCTCCTGGACCGGACAGATCACGTGCTACCGACACCCGGGTGGTAATAATCGTCAAGAACAGCTATCCTGTTTGTTCCTTGATCGGGCTCAGCCCGAAAGTGGCGATCAACAGTACCTCTTTAGTAATCCTTCCAAGGTCGCGCCGCCAACGAATCCCTCTTACCCTTAGCTGTTGTCTGGGTCGGAAACTACAGTCGTGCCGTACAGGATCTGCCTGTGCGCGCACGGTGGAGAACAATATTTTGATATCTAGTTTCGTATCTACTGTTTCGAACGGTTTCGAACGGTTCGAACTCCATCAAGCCCTCATTCGCGGCATTCGCGGCATTGGCTTCGAGAATCCCTGGCCGATCCAACAGGAGACTATTCCCGCGGGTCGCGCCGGTCGCGACGTGCTGGGCCTGGCCCAGACCGGCACCGGCAAGACGGCGGCCTTTGCATTGCCGCTGCTCGACCGGCTTCTCAAAGTGCGCCGCCCGGCCCCTCGAGCTCTGGTGCTCGCTCCCACACGGGAACTCGCCAATCAGATCGCGGCTGAGATCCGCACGCTGGCCAGGTTCACACGCCTGAAGACCCTCACAGTCTATGGTGGCGTTTCGACGCGTAACCAGATCAACTCGCTACGCCGGCACCCGGAAATCATTGTGGGTTGTCCGGGACGCGTGCTCGACCTGCTCGGGCAGCGGGTGCTCCGCCTCGGCTACGTAGAAACGCTGGTCCTCGACGAGGCCGATCACATGTTTGACATGGGTTTCTTGCCCGACATTCGCAAGATTCTCGCTGCGATGCCCGAGCGGCGCCAGAACCTGCTGTTTTCGGCCACCATGCCGAGAGAGATTCGTCGACTGGCGGACGATCTGTTGACGGATCCCCACGTGATCGAGCTGGCCAGTACAGCCCCGGTCGCCACCGTCGATCACGGTCTGTACATGGTCGGGGAGGGGCGTAAGAGAGTTCTGCTTGAACACCTGCTCACTGGCGACGATTGCGACTCGGCCATTATCTTCACTCGTACGAAGTACCGCGCCCGGCGACTAGCGAATCAGTTGAGCAGGGACGGACACCGAGCCGTAGGTCTTCAGGGATCCATGTCCCAGGCCCAGCGCGATCGCGCCATGAGAGGGTTCCGCACCCGTCGCTTCAATATCCTTGTAGCCACGGACATCGCGGCTCGAGGCATAGACGTGAGCGGTGTTTCCCATGTGATTAACTTCGACGTGCCGAACACTCCGGAAGCCTACATCCACCGCATCGGACGTACGGGTCGTGCGGAACGCGAGGGTATCGCTTGTACCTTCGTCACCGGTATTGATCGCGGCTGGGTTCAGGCCACCGAACGCATGATCGGGGCCCCGATCCCGCGTCGGAAGGTCGTCGGCTTTGAGCCCGACGTCGCCGCGCGGCCCCCACGCCCTCGCCGGCCCTATGGTCATAACGTGCGTGGCATGCGGCCTGGCGGAGGGTCGTCCAATCGTGGGCGGAATTCCAATTCCTCCGGCCGCAGGCGCCGTCGCAACCGGAAACGCATCGCATAGCAGTCCGTGGTGAAAGTCCCGCGAGCACCGAGACCGTTCCTGCGCCCGCCGGACAAGGCGCAACGGAGGGAGCATACCGGGAGTATGTGAGCCGATAGCAACGCAGTCCGCCGGGATGCAGGGACGTCGGCGAGGATGACGCCCGAGCCGAAATCCTCGTGACCAACCGAAGTGGGTTGTTGTATTGCGAGATGGCGTTCCTCTTTCACCAAGGAACTTCCGAAGCGCCGCAGGTATTGTTAGACAACGAGCCGCTTGAGGGGAACCTGTTCCACACCACTCTTTCCAGGGGAGCTGCCCGGATCCTGACCTTGACGTCGGACTCGGAAGAACTGGTGGTCGGGGCGGTCTCCGTCTTCGTCCGCGCTCCCTGCTCGATCACCTCACTGCAGGTTCGGGGTCGCTACCTGGTAGAAAATCGGATGAATGGACAAATCCAAGAGCTCTTGTCCGTTTCCGGTCAGTCTCCACGAGAGTGGCTCGGAGATGGGGATTGCCAAGTCTTGACCGGAGTCTTCGGCCCTGGGCGCAATCTCGGTTTTGCCTCGGTGACGACCGAACCGAATCTTGGCGCCCCGGCCGGAACCCAACTCCATTTCCAGGCCTTCGATCTGGAGGGGAATCCCATAGAGAGCCCACCCAGCATGGAGGTCACCGGGGCACAGACCGCTTCCTTTCCGTGGAGCTTCCAGGAACCCACCATCCTCAAGATGTGCCTGGAGGTTCCGGACCCAGACAGTAACTTCCATCTCTCGACCATCGCCATCGGCGTCGTCCAGAAGGGGGATAACGTGCAGTGGAGTGATGAACCCGCCGTGGAAGTCGTGCCAGCGGATCAACCCTCGGGCTGGTCGGACACCCGTCCCTGAGAGCCAGTGGTGGAGCCGGTCGGTCGTGCGACGCCTGGACTTCCGGGTGGTCCAATCCGGGCGGGAAGATCAGTCCGGTGCAGGCGAGTCGTCTGAGCGATGACAGGGATGTCATCTACCATAGTGTGGATCTTCGCCGAAGGGAGTACGACATGTGGGAAAACGATTCGCCGAAATCATCGACCGCGCCCCGAGGGACTTTTCCTCAAGTTTCTACCCAGCAAGATGCCGCGGGGCGAAACGGGGACCGATCCGTCATCGGCTCCAGTATCACCATCAGGGGAGAGTTGAGCGGAACGCAGGATGTGCTCATCGAGGGTCGTATCGAAGGCCAACTATCCCTTACCGGGTGCAACATCACTGTGGGGAAGGAAGGCCGGATCAAGGCCGATCTCTTGGCCAAGGTGATTCACGTTGATGGTCTTGTAGAAGGCCTCCTTCGGGGAGAAGAACAAATCCTCTTGAGTGGAACCGGACGCGTCCGAGGCAAGCTGATCGCTCCCCAAGTCATTCTGGAAGAGGGCTGCAGCTTCAAAGGTACCGTCGACATGGGCGACCGCACGCGGGATTCCATGGAATAACCGGTTCCACGTTTGGGCCCAAGGTCTAGCCGTTCAGCCAGTCTCCTGACCAGAAGATTCTTCCTGACCCGGCACATTCTCGAGACGTTTGGTTCCTGCCTTTAGTCTTCGCTCCTGTGTCTTTTGTCGTTTCGTTCGGCCCGTTTTGGTAGAAATTCCACATTGTGGCAGTTTCCGTCGGTGATACCGCGCCTGACTTCGTTCTGAAGACAACGAAGAATGACACCTTCCGTTTGAGCTCTTTACGCGGCCGGAAGGTGGTGGTGTTTTTCTATCCGGCGGACGATTCCCCGGGGTGCACCTTCCAGGTTCGTGCCCTCCGCGACATTTATGATGACCTGGCAGGAATGGGCGTGGAGGTGATCGGCATCAACCGTGCCAGCGTGGACTCGCACCGGAGTTTCGCCGAATGCAATGCCTTGCCCTTTCAGATCGCCAGCGACCCGGATGATGCCGTTCGTCGTCTGTACGGGGCCTTTTCATGGGGGCTACCCGGGCGCGTCACTTTCCTTGTGGACGAGCAAGGGATCGTGCACGATGTTTTTTCCGCGTTGTTGCGGCCGTTGGCACACGTGAAACGAGTCAGAGCGTGGGTCAAGACAGGTTGAGACCCGGATCCGGTGTAAGGCTCCAGGCCGGCGGCGGAAGCTACGCTTGGATCTGGCTGGACCGGGGAGTCATTCGGGTAGAAATCGAGCTGGCTCGACGCGCCCACAGTTTGGGAAAGCGTGCTCAAACTCGGCGATCAGTTCTTCAATGAGATCGTGTGTCGCCCGGTGCCGAATGCTGTCGCGTTGCCCTGAGAGATACGGAGGCGTCATGAAGCGAGTTCTCTTGTCCGGGATTGCCATCGTCGCGTTAGTCCCCTTTGGGTGCCAGAGTGCCGAGCATTCTCCACCCGTCGGGGGCAAGAGTGAATCACAACATACCGGGCCGTCATGGGGCTACCAGCCGCACAATGGTCCAGCACTTTGGGGGACGCTCGACCCAACGTTCAGCAAGTGCGCCTTGGGCAAGGAGCAGTCTCCCATTGACCTGACCGCTGGCCGGCGTCCCGATCCGATCTCGATCGAGTTCGACTACCGGCGGACCCGCATCGTCGTCGAGAATACCGGGCATACGATTCAGGTGAACCCGGACCCCGGCAGCGCCACCGTCCTCGACGGATTACGCTTCGACCTGATGCAGTTTCACTTCCACCATGCCAGCGAACACACGGTTGACGGCACTCAGCTGCCGCTGGAGATGCACTTGGTGCATCGGAGCGATGGCGGCTCGCTTGCGGTGGTCGGCGTGCTGTTCGAGGAAGGAAAGCCGAACTACGCGCTGGGACCAGTCTGGGCACACCTCCCACCCGAACCTGCGGCGGCGCGCGTGGTGCCGGGCGAACTCGACTTGGCGTCGTTGCTGCCCGCCACGCGCACCACGTGGCGCTACCGAGGATCGCTCACGACTCCGCCCTGCTCCGAGGGTGTCGACTGGGTAATCCTGACCGAGCCGCTTACGATGTCGGCGGAGCAGATCGCCACGTTCGGCGCCATCTATCCGAACAACTTTCGGCCCGTGCAGCCGCTCGGCGAACGTGTCCTGGACTGGGGATGACGACCGGGGCGTTCACGAACGCTGGGGCGAAGGACACGGTGACCCGAACCTCTGTAAAACTGAGAAAAATAGGAAAGAGAAAAGCTCCCCCAACGGCCGATGGCCCGCGTAATCCTGGCAGAAAATGGGGGAGCGTGGGAGCGGGGGTTTGTAACCCCCGATTCTGGCGGCTGTGGGGGACATGGATGTCCCCCTCCCAGACGTCACTGCATTGGGGAATGGGGGACAAGGATGTCCCCCCTCCTGCCCCTACTGCGCGGACCGGCGATCGAGCTGGGCAGTCATCTCGACCAGTTGCCCCTGCCGCAGCACCAGGATCCGGACCTGGTCTCCCGGCTTCCGGGACCGGAGCAGGTTCCGGAGGTCCCGAAGATTGCGTACCTCCCGTCCGCCGAATTCCACCAGCACGTCTTGCTCCTGCAATCCCGCGTCGTGGGCGGGACTCCAACTCAAGACCTGCGCGATCCGGACGCCTCCCAGAGTCCAGCTCATGTCGGGAGCGATCCCCAACCAGGGCCGATCGTCGAGCGGCGTCCTCCCGTGCCGGAGATCCACATACCGGGGCCGGCTCTCCAGACGGTTCAGCCGGACCACCGTCTGACGCACGGCCTCCACCACCTGCCAGGTTCGGACCAGGTCGATCTTCTCCCAGTCGTCGGACGGCTTGTGGTAGTCCGAATGCAGACCGGTAAAGAAGAAGAGGACCGGCACTCCCGCTGCGGCGAACGACAGATGGTCGCTCGAACCCCGTGGGGTGCTGGCGTATTTGAAGGTCAGCGGCGAGTTCGCCTCCACCTCGTGGAGCAGGTCCCGGAACTCCTCCGCCGTGCCCGTTCCTCCAATCAGCACATCGCCGTCGCTGCGTCCGATCATGTCCAGGTTCATCATGGCCACGGTTCGTTCCAGCGGCAAAGGCGGATGCTGCACGTAGTGGCGAGAGCCCAGAAGTCCCAGCTCTTCGGCTGCGAATGCGGCGAAAAGCACGGTACGGCCGGGCCGGGCCGCCGACAGATCCCGGGCCAGGACCAGCATCGCGGCCACCCCGGAAGCGTTGTCGTCCGCCCCGTTGTGGATCTGTCCCAAGCGTTGTTCGGCCAACGAGGATTCGTCCCCGTACCCCAGGTGGTCATAGTGCGCGCCGATCACCACCACTTCCTCGGAGTCGCCGGGAAGATAGCCCAGCACGTTATTCACCCGGTGGCTGACCGAGACCAC
The DNA here is from genome assembly GCA_965217775.1 of Acidobacteriota bacterium. Classification (GTDB taxonomy): domain Bacteria; phylum Acidobacteriota; class UBA6911; order RPQK01; family JAJDTT01; genus JAJDTT01. Next base: position 6,118,899 of record CBDCJH010000002.1, on the reverse strand, counting down.
GTCCACATCCAGACGGACGGTAATCCCATCCATGGGAAACGAGTAGGGGGTGAGGTGATGGTGAATCCAGCGGTCGATCTCGGACGGATCGCGTCCCGCCTCGCGGAGCAGGCGCTCGCCCCAACGTCCGCTCAGCCGAACGGTGGGGATCCCCACGTTGGCAACCGTTTCCAGTTCCGGGGTCCGCCGGGAACCCCGCTTGGGGTGATTGAATCGATCGGGAATCAGAATCAGCGCCACGGCGCCGCGCCTTCTGGCGTTGAGCGCCTTGTGGATCACCGTCGAATAGGACGTCAGGTCCTTGCCGTGAAAGGGGCTGGACGCGAAGCGCTCCTGGGGTTCGTGCTCGAACGCCACGACCACCCGGCCTCGGACATCCCAGTCGCCGTAATCGTCGTACTTGTGATCATCGGGCGCGGTGATTCCGAAACCGGCGAAGAAGAGTTCTCCGGAAACACTCCGATCTGGTCCATAGGTCACGAGCCGGTACTCGGCGCCGGGTGAGAACTCTCGAGCGGTCTTGGGCCCCTGAATCCTCAGTCGATTTTCCGGTCCCAGGTTCCGGCCCGTGGTGATGGTGAAGGGCTGGAAGAAAGTGCCGTCGGCACCGGCCGGCTCCAGGCCGATCCGGCGGAATTCCTCCGCCAGATAGCGTGCCGCCCGCTCCATGCCGGGCGAACCGTTCCCTCGGCCCTGCATCTCGTCGGAGGCGAGATGACGCAGGTGCTCCATGAGCCGCCCCTCGTCCCGGGCGCCGGCGGCGCCGGTGAGGCAGAGCAGAGCCAGGAACGACCATCTGAGACGCATCGTCATGCCGTTTCCTCGGGTCCATTGCTTGGGACTGTGGGGGACAGGGATGTCCCCCCTCCTGTTGTCCCCCCTCCTGGGTCCCGGTCGCGGAACCAGGGATCGCGGCTCTTGACGAACTGGATCTGGGCGCCGAAGCCCAGGAGTTTGAGGGCCATTCTGCCCAAAACCTGGATCTGCTGCGCCAGGAAGACCACCAGGATGCCTCCCCGGGAATCGTCTCCGACCAGGGTATCGAAGCCCAGATAAACGCCGGCCCAGACCAGGGTGAAGCCCACCAGGAGCAGGTAGAGCCCGGTGGCGCCCAGGAAATTCCTCTTGCAGAATCCGACCGCGGCCACCACGGCCAACAGGATGCTGGTGCGGTCCTCCAGCACGACCTTGATTCGAGCGTAGTCCAGGATCAGGTCCAGTCCCAGGACCAGGACGAGGACCAGAAGATAACGCGCCAGACTGAGGTAGAAACCCGTGACCTCGGTCGCGGCGGCGTCGGAAAACGAGTCGACCCACCCGTTCACGGGGGTCAGGAGCACGTGCCTCAAGAACCAGTAGAGAAGAAGCGCCAGCAGGCTCAGCCTGAGGAACCGGCCGAAGAACTCGGCTCCGTTGCGGAGGAACCCGCGGGTGCTGCCCCCGCCGGGGTGGAGGTGAAGGGAGCTGACCGCCGCCGAGAGTACGAAGGTGTGCAGCAGGAGATAGATGGCAGCGGCGCCGAGCACCGCCGCCGGCAACTTGCCGAAGCCGTCTTCCAGCAGAACCTCCAGGGTGTGGAGAAAGGGTCCGGCTCCCAGGACCCAGGGACCGAAGCTCTCGGCCGCCCCCTGGACCCGGTCCCGGAAGAGCTGGTACCAGTCGTAGTCCAGAACCGTCACCAGCCGTTCCCGATAGAGGCCGGCGCCCAGGGAGGATTCGAAGCTCTCCATGAAGGGAAGCAGCAGAATGGACGCCGATCCCAGGATCACCAGGTAGAGATAGAGGATCGACTTCTTGTGGGCCGACAGATTCCGCCAACCCTGAGCCACGCAGCCGGTGAGAGTCATGAGATCAGAGCGAAGATTTCCATCAGGTTCTGCAACCAGAAGAGCCACTTCGCGGTCCATTTCCATGTGGCCAGAGAGCGCCCGCCACTGGTTGGCGGCTTCACCAGCCGACTGTTGTTGGTGGGATCGATGTCCAGAAGCAGCTTCCGGTCGGGATCGACCACGGCCGACTTGAGCCGCGACGGCCGCTTGAACTCGTACCGGACCCACCGGTACTGCCCGTCCCAGAGGCGGCGGAACCGTTTCCCGTCCTCGAACTCCATGACCACGTCGACGGGGAACCGCCCTCCCTGCAGCCGGGTCACCACCACCCGGCTCCAGTAGACCTTTTTCGACGCGGTCTCCTCTTCGGTAGAAACATCGCCAGCGACTTCCGGTTCCTGATCCGGAACCGGGACCTCCGCCTCCGATTGCGCCGGGACTTCGGCTTCAGCACTCTCGCCGCCGTCCGCGACGGTCACCTCTTCAACGGGTTCGGCATAGCCGGGTGGCACTCCCTTCAGGGCCGGAATGGCCACGGATCGGGCTTCGGTCACCGCGTAATCGACCGCCTCGGCGCTGTGGAGCGTCTCCCGGAAGAACCATTCCAGGTCCTCGCCGGCCACCTCGCTGACCGTCCGCACGAAGTCCCCGGTCGTGGGATGACGGTAGCGGTAACGCTCGAAGTAGGTCCGGATCGCCCGCAGCATGACCTCGGAGCCCAGGTACCGTTCCAGGGTCCACAGCACCATATCGGGCTTGGCGTAGGCGTTGACGAAATAGCTGCGCCGGTTCCGGAAACTCCAGGAGTCGCGCGTCATGACGTCCAGGCGTCCGCCGCGGCGCAACCAGTGCAGGTTGCGGGTCTCGAAGGGCCGGACCACCGGGGGGAACGACAGAGGAATCTCCCCCAGGAGCCACTCCACGTGAACCCTGGGAGCATAGGCTTCGCGAGCGGCCCGGTCCGTGGCCCAGGAGGTGATCCCTTCGTCCAGCCAGGCCTCTTCGGCTTCGTTGCTGGCCACCAGGCCGTACCACCATTGGTGGCCCACCTCATGGATGGTGACCCCTTCGGGCGAGAGCGTCTCCGGGGGCGACCAGAAGTCGGTCCTCCCGGTCACGAGAGTGGGATACTCCATTCCCCCGGTGCGGCTGTTGTAGGGAGGATCGACCAGGGTGAGGACGGAGTAGGGATAGGCTCCGAACCAGGTCCCGAAGAGGCGCAGGGAGTGCTCCATGGCCCGGAAGTACCGTTCCTCCAGGTGGGCATGCTCCTCCAACAGAAGCAGCCGCATGTCGACGGGAGGAAGTCCGGGATGTTCGAACCTGCGGGTCCTCGGCAGTAGCCGGGAGCTGGCCACCCAGGTGAAGTCATGCACGTTTTCCTGTTGGAAACGGAGCGTGTGGGTTCCGTCCCCATTGTCGGTCTCGCCGACTTGGCGGCCGGTGGCCCCCACCACCATGCCCGACGGCACCGTCAGGCTCACGTCAAAGTCTCCGAAATCGGCGAAGAACTCGGAGTGGAAGTGATACTGGTGGCAATACCAGGCGCCGTCGGCAAAGACTCCCAGCTTGGGGAACCACTGGGCCACGAAGTAGTAGTCCTCCACCCAGCCGGTCCTGCGGGCGCCCCGGGGCAGCTTGGAGGTGAACTCGATTCGAAAGCGTACTTGCTCGCCGGGGGCCAGAGGCCGGTCCAACTCCACCTGGAGCACCGTCCGGTCCTCCGCATTGTCGTCGTCGGGATGGATGAAGCGGCGGCTCGCCACGCGGGTGGGGCCCTGGGATCCGTCCGTCTCGACCTGGATGGAACCAACGTCGATGAAGCCCCAGTAGTCCTCCGGAATCGGGTCCTTGCCCCTCCAGAAGGGGGCGAACGCCTGCTCCCACATCATGGTGGACCGGTTGTTCCGGAAGGCGTTCAGATAGAGGTGAAAGTGGAACTCCCGGATCGGTGTGTCCGAGGAGTTTCTCCAGTTCAGGACCTGTTGGGCTTCGACCGTTTTCGATACCGGATCCAGCTTGGCCTGGATGTCATAGCTGAGATTCCGTTCCGGAGCAGCCGGCGTCTCGCCGAGACCGGGCGGAGCCGCCGGGAGGACGGAGGTCGTCAGCCAAAGCGCCAGCAGCCCAATAACTCTCATCGAAAGTCCAGTCCGGCCGGCTTCCGCCGGTCGCCGGGTCGGGAATTCAATTCCTCTCCGGATGCTCGGGCCGGAGGGTCTGAAAGCCGGAGACCAGTTTCTTCGCCTTCAGCTTCCGGTCCAGCACCCCCAGGACTCCACGTGCCCGCACCGCCAGATCGCCCGTCTCCAGCAGCCTCTGCTTGTCGTAGACGGAGAGATCCATGCAACAACAGATCAGGTTGATCATGGTCAGGAAATCGAGTTGGCCGGCCAATTTGGGCTCCAGCGGCGGAAACCGGATCTCGGGCGCCAACTGGTTCAGGCGCTTGGCCATCTTCCAGCGAAGAGTCTGGGCGTCGGGCTCGGTGGGCGCCACATCCTCCAGGAGCCGGACCCGGGCCAGACGGAAGGGCGTCTCCTGCAGGAATTCCAGGATCTGATAACGCTGGAGTCCCCGGAGCAGGAGGTTGTACTTGCCGTCCTCCAGCTCTTCCGGCTGAGTGATCAGACCCATGGTTCCGGTTCCGAAGACCGGCGGGGAGCCCTGGTATTGGGGACGCCAGCCCTGCCGGAGCAGGACCATGCCGATGCGGCCGTTCCCATCCAGGGCGCTGGCGACCATGGCCTTGTAGCGCGGCTCGAAGATGTGCAGCGGCAGGATCACCCGGGGGAAGAACACCACCCCGGGGAGGGGAAAGATGGGCAGCTCAATGGTTTGGCCTGGAGCCGTCAACGATTCAGCCTCAACCGGTCTCCTCCCTCATCCCGGGTCAATTCGCCAGGGACCTCAGAACATAGTGAAGGATGCCCTGGTGCTCGAAATAGGCCAACTCATTGGGGGTGTCGATTCGAACCAGGACCGGGAACTCCGAAACCTCGCCCCCGGGAGAGGAGACCTGCATCCGGAGGCGGGACCCCGGCTCCAGACCCTTCGAGAGGCCCGACAGTCCGTACGTCTCGTAGCCGTTCAAGCCCAGGGATTCGTGATTCTCCCCGTCCATGAACTGGAGGGGCAGGACACCCATGCCGATGAGGTTGCTCCGGTGGATCCGTTCGTAGGTCTCGGCCAGAACGGCCTGGATCCCCAGCAACCGGGTCCCCTTGGCAGCCCAGTCCCGGGAAGAGCCGGAGCCGTATTCCTTGCCGGCCAGAATGATCAGTGGCGTACCGTGACGCTGGTACTCCATGGCGGCGTCGTAGATGGAGACAACGTCGCCTCCGGGGGAACATCGGGTGTAGCCGCCTTCCACGCCCGGAACCAGCAGGTTCCGGAGCCGGATGTTCCCGAAGGTCCCTCGCACCATGACCTCATGGTTGCCGCGGCGCGAGCCGAAGGAGTTGAAATCGACGGGTTCGACTCCCTGCTCCATGAGATAGCGGCCGGCGGGACCCTCTACCGGAATCGCACCCGCCGGAGAGATGTGGTCCGTGGTCACCGAGTCTCCCAGCAAAGCCAGGACCCTCATTCCCTGCAGGTCCTGGAGCGGTTCCGGGATTCGAGGCATTCCATCGAAGAAAGTCGGTCTCCGGACGTAGGTGGAATCCGCCGCCCAGGAGAAGCCCTGACCCTCGGGTGCGGGCAACGCCCGCCACTGCTTGTTCCCACTGTAGACGTCACCGTACTTCTCCTGGAACATCTCCGGCAGCACGGCTTCGCCGATCACCGCCTGAATCTCGTGGTGGGTCGGCCAGATGTCTCGCAGAAAGACCTCCCGTCCCTGGGAATCGCGGCCCAGGGGCTCTCGGTACAGATCGTGATCCATGCGGCCGGCGATGGCGTAGGCGACGACCAGAGGCGGCGAGGCCAGGTAGTTGGCTCGAACGTCCGGGCTGATCCGACCCTCGAAGTTGCGGTTGCCCGACAGGACGGCGCAGACCACCAGGTCGCGCTCATGGACCGCCTTGGAAATCGGCGCGGCCAGGGGACCACTGTTGCCGATGCAGGTGGTGCAGCCGTAACCCACCAGATCGAACCCCAGGGCGGCCAGATCTTCCATCAGGCCGGCCTTCTCCAGGTACTCGGTCACCACCTTCGATCCCGGCGCCAAGCTGGTCTTGACCCATGGCTTTCGGACCAGACCCCGCTCCACCGCCTTGCGTGCCAGGAGTCCGGCCCCCACCATGACCGACGGATTCGAGGTGTTGGTGCAACTGGTGATGGCGGCGATGACCACGGACCCGTGGTCCAGATCGAGAGCGCCCGAGCCGTTTCCGTCTCCTTGCACGATAGCCAGCGAATCCTCTCCGGCGGGTTTTCCGTTCCCCGCCGACTGGGACAGGAACTCCAGAAACGCCGGCTTGGACTGGGTCAATGGGATGCGGTCCTGAGGACGTTTCGGTCCCGCTATTGCAGGCTCGACCGACGCGAGATCCAGGTTCAGGGTGTCACTGTATTCCGCCTCGGGGCTCCCGGGACCATGGAACATCCCCTGGGCCTTGGCGTAGCTCTCCACCAGGGCCACCCGCTCCGGCGGCCGCGCCGTCAGCCGCAGGTAGGTCAAGGTCTCCTCATCGATGGGAAAGATGGCGCAGGTGGCTCCGTACTCGGGGGACATGTTGCCCAGAGTCGCCCGGTCGGCCAGCGAAAGGCCGGCGACTCCGGAGCCGTAGAACTCCACGAATTTCCCCACGACGCCCTTTTCCCGGAGCATCTGGGTGATCCGCAGGACCAGGTCGGTGGCCGTGGCTCCCTCGGGCAGAACGCCGTGCAGCCCGAACCCCACGACCTGCGGCAACAGCATGCTGATGGGTTGTCCCAGCATGGCGGCTTCCGCCTCGATGCCGCCCACACCCCAGCCCAGGACGCCCAATCCGTTGACCATGGTGGTGTGGCTGTCGGTCCCGACGAGGGTATCGGGATAGCAGAGGGGAGTTCCGTTGTCGCCCGACTGGAACACGACCCGGGCCAGGTACTCCAGGTTGACCTGGTGGACGATCCCCGTGGCCGGGGGGACGACCCGGAAGTTGTCGAACGCGGCCTGGCCCCAGCGCAGAAAGGCATAGCGTTCCAGATTGCGCTGAAACTCCCTCTCCACGTTGAACCTGAAGGAACGGCGGGTTCCGAAGGAGTCGACCTGAACCGAGTGGTCGATGACCAACTCGGCCGGGACCAGAGGGTTGATCCGGTCCGGGTCCCCGCCCATCCCGATCATGGCGTCCCGCATCGCCGCCAGGTCGACGACCGCGGGAACTCCGGTGAAGTCCTGCAGCAGAACCCGGGCCGGGCGGAAGGCGATCTCGGGCTGGGAAGCGGCGGCCGGATCCCAATCGGCCAGACTCGCCACGTCCCCGGCGGTCACCGTGACGCCGTCCTCATGCCGGAGCAGATTCTCCAGCAGGATCTTCATGCAGAAGGGGAGCCGCGAGACGCGGCCCACTCCACGGCGCTCCAGCGACGTGAGATCGAAATAATCGGCTTCGACGTTCCCTGTCGTCAGTTTGGATCGGCAGCCAAAGCTGTCGTGACTCTCTCCCATGGTGGATCGTTCCTTTCTTGGAAGCGGCTCCAAAAATACTCCTGAACGCCGACGCAAGGCAAACCGGCGGAGCGGCGGTTTCCAACCGCCGAACAGGTGGGGCGATTTCTAGTCGCCCAGTGGCCCACCTCCCAATCCACAACAACTCGGTGACCGGGCGACTAGAAATCGCCCCCCCGCCTCCTCGGCCGGCGAAACAGGTGCGTGGGCTGACCCAGGAAGAACTCCGCCGCCTCTCCCAAGGTCTCCGAAAGCGTGGGATGAGCATGAATGAAGAGCGTCAGATCCTCCGCCAGAGCCGCCATCTCGATGGCCGCCACCCCCTCCGCTATGAGCTCACCGGCGTGGACTCCCACGATGCCCACCCCCAGGACCTGCCCCGAGTCGGGCTCGAGAATCAGCTTGGTCATGCCCTCGGACCTCCCCATGGTCAGGGCCCGGCCCGAAGCCGCCCAAGGGAACCGCAACACGCGGACCTCCTGGCCGGTGGCCTTGGCTTCCGCTTCGGTGAGGCCGCACCAGGCCACCTCGGGATCGGTGAACACCACGGCCGGAATCGCCTCCGGCTCGAAACCGGACTCCACGCCCACGATGACCTCGGCGGCCACTTTGGCCTCCCTGGTGGCCTTGTGAGCCAGCATGGGCTGGCCGGCCACGTCGCCGATGGCGAAGATCGTCGGATCGTCGGTCCGGCACTGTGTGTCCGTCCGGATGAAGCCCTGGGCGTCGACCGTCACTCCCGTATTCTCCAGGCCCAGTCCCTCCGAATTCGGACGCCGGCCCACGGCCACCAGCACCTGGTCGAAGCGGCGTGTAACCGTTTCACCCGGCAATTCCAGCTCCACCTCCAGTCCGTCCTCGATTTCCCGCACGCGCCCGACCCGGCTTCGTAGATGAACCGCTTCAAAGTGACTCCGGATCCGTTTCTCCAGAGGCCGGACCAGATCCCGGTCCACGCCGGGAAGCAGGCCGTCCAACATCTCCACCACCGTGACCCGGCTTCCCAGAGCCGCGTAGACGGTCCCCAGTTCCAGGCCGATGTACCCCCCGCCGATCACCAGCAGGCTCTCGGGAATCGTCTCCAGGTCGAGCGCCGTGGTTGAGTCCAAGAGGCGGGGGCTGCCGAGCGGCATTCCGGGCAAGGCCACGGGCCGCGAGCCTGTGGCCAGGACAGCGTGGGAAAAGTCGATCTCCGCGGAATCCTCTCCGCTGACCGCCAGTCTGCCCGACCTCAAGAATCGAGCTCGCCCCCAGATCATCCGCACGCCTCGCTGGCGGGCCAGGTGGGCGACTCCGGACGCGAGACGGTCGATGACCGAGCGTTTCCAGGACCGGAGCCGGTCCAGATTCACCCTCGGCTCCCCGACCTCGATGCCCAGCCGATCCGCCTCGCGAATCCGGGTCAGGAGGTCCGACACGTGGAGCAGGGTCTTGGAGGGGATGCACCCGTCGTGAAGACAGACGCCTCCGGGCCGTCCCCGGGCATCCAGCATCACCACCTGAAGGCCCAGATCGGCCGCCCGAAACGCGGCCGCATAACCTCCAGGTCCGGCTCCGACGACCACGACGTCGGCCCGATGCTTCGCTAGTTCCATACCATCCTCCGCCTCAATCGGGCTCGACTCGCGAGCGACGTTTCATCGGCTGCGAACCGGATCCCGGACTTCAGGAATACGTCCCCTTCTTCGGGCAGAGGAGAGTCCTCCAGCACGGCCTCCACCTGGAGCTGAAAAACGGAGCAGGACTCCCGATCCCCTCTCCAATGAGCCCGTCCCTTGACGTAAACCACGAAGTCGGGGTTCACGAACAGGAGCGTACAGCGGCGTCCGGTCTTGAGGAAGCGTCCCGAACGGCTCCCGTTTTGGACGAAAAACCCGAGGACCCCGTCCTGGAGAAAGAGTTCGTAGTAGGACAGGAGGGCGACATGCGGAAATCCCTCCGGGTCCACGCTGACGAGCGGAATCGCCTCCGGTATCGGAGGATCTCTTCGAATCTCGGCGACGATCCGGTCCGGTATCTCGGTCCCCACATTCCTGGCCACGGGCTTCATTCTAGCAATAGTCCATAGGGACGGCGCCGCAATACGCATCCCATTGGTTTCAAACCAAACACCGTAGGGGCGCCCCTCGTGGGTGCCCTCTTCAGGAGGCAACCGGCGTGCATGGGAGGGGGGACATGTTGTCCCCCGCGTAGAAAGGCGCACATCCCTATCCCCCACATCTCCAAGAATCGGGGGTTACAAACCCCCGCCCCCACATTTGCCAGCCATTTCCCGCGTAAGCTATAATTTGCCGTTCTTCATGGGCCTATAGCTCAGCAGGTTAGAGCGCACGCCTGATAAGCGTGAGGTCAGTGGTTCAAATCCACTTAGGCCCACCATTTTCCTGTCCCACGACGAGTTGCCGCCGGAAGACCCGAAGGCGGCGGGTTTCCAGCCGCCGAACCCACAATTTTCGCCTATTTTCCATCTTCCATTCGTGACGAAGTCTCAGGAAGCCGCATAGAATGAGTCCATGAAGACAAGAAACACCACCTTCCGCCGATTGCTGATCCTGGCAGTGGTTTCAGGCTTGGGACTGGTCGCCGCCTGGACCCCTCCGAGTGAGGACTCCGGTAAGCACCCGACCCGATTCCCCGAGATCGAGGGACCCACTCCGTGGACCGACAAGGGTCTGCTGAACAACCCGGACGAATTCCAATTCATCATCGTCTCCGACCGCACCGGCGGACACCGGGAGGGCATATTTCGCAGCGCGCTCCGCAAGATCAACCATCTGCGGCCGGAGTTCGTCGTCAGCGTGGGAGACCTCATCGAGGGGGCGACCGACGACCTGGACCAGGTCGAGCGCGAGTGGTCCGATTTCCGGGACTCCGTCGACATCCTCCGGATGCGGTTCTTCTACGTGCCCGGCAACCACGACATCTGGAACGACACGGCCCGGAGGGAGTGGACGAAGCGGTTCGGCCCCACCTACTACCACTTCGTCTACAAGGGGGTCCTCTTCCTCTGTCTGAACACCGAAGACGGGAAGGCCAGCCGGATCGGACCCGAGCAGGCCGCCTTCGCGCGGCAGATCCTGGAAGCCAACACTCAGGTCCGCTGGACCCTGGTCTTTCTCCACAAACCGCTTTGGAATTACCAGGCGGGATCGGGATGGGAAGCGGTGGAACAGGCCCTGGCCGGCCGGCCCCACACGGTCTTTGCCGGGCACCGGCACCGCTACGTCCGCTACCAGCGCGCCCAGTACAAATACTACCAATTGGCCACAACCGGCGGCGCCAGTCCCCTCTCCGGGCTCTCCCACGGCCGCTTCGACCACATCAGTTGGGTCACCATGACCGCTGACGGACCGGTGATGGCCAACCTGAAGCTGGACGGGATCCTGGGAGAGGACGTGCGGACCGAGGCCATGGCGCGGCTCACGAATCGTCTCGGCGGTGAGTATGCGGTACGACTCGACACCATCACCACCGATTCCCCCGGGCGCGGGCGGACCTGGCTTGAGCTGGAGAACCGGGCGGATATGCCGCTCGAGATCCGTGTCCGCTGGGAAGCCCACCCGCATCTGACACCGTCTCCCTACGCCGTCGTCAAGACGCTGGCGCCCGGTTCCACCGAGAGGCTGGAGGTCAGGCTGAGTTGGCCCGAATCCTGGCAACCCACCGCCGAGGACGCTCTGGCGGCGGAAGTGCGGACCACCTACCGGCCGGATCAACTCCCCCGGCCCGTCTCCTGGACTCGGACCATTTACGCCGCGGCAGAGCGGCGGCCGCTCATCGCTGACCTGAACGAGGGCCCGCCAACCCTGGACGGACGACTCGACGATTGGCCGTCCCTTCCCGTCTCCATGGCTCGGCCCCGGCAGTTGACCGGAGACTCCTCCACCTGGAGCGGCCCTGAAGATCTCGGGGTTCGCTTCGGCCTGGTTCAAGACCCGGCGTATTTGTATCTCGGTGTGGAAGTGCGGGACGATCAGCGGATCCACCTGGCCGGCAGGCGGTCTTCGCTCCGGGACAGCGTCGTTCTGTACCTGGATCCCCGTCCCGCCGAAGCCGGAGGAGGCTCGGGCCAGTCCGATGCCGCCACCGCAACGAGTCGTGACCGTACAGTTCGCCTCGCCCCGGGCTCCCAGCCTGGAGCTGCTATCGTGTTTCGCGGCCGGAACCCCATCGATGGCCTGCGGGCTTGGAGTTCGCTCAACCCGGCCGGGTATACCCTGGAGGTGGCCATCCCCCATGCCTCCCTGGACGGGATTGCCGGGGCCACCTGGCGGAACTTGCGCTTGAACCTGATGGTTCGAGACGTGGACACTCCCACGGGGTCGCGGTCGGACTTTTGGTGGCGATCCCGTTGGGGGACGATGGAATCCAATCCCGAATCGGGATGGTTTCGCCGATTCGAAAGGTGACGTCCAAACGAGGTGCCGGATCATGAAGCAGCAACCATTTTCCAGGCGTTCGCTCCTGCAGGGGACGCTCGCCGGCGGACTCGCCACAGCGCCGTACGTCTACTCGCGCGGGGCCGCCCCCACCCCCGAGGCTCTGACCGGCAAGTCGCTGAGAGAGCCGATCCGATCACGTGTGATGGCCGGAAGAGAAACCATCCTGGCCGAGCTGAAGCCGACTCCGAAACAACTCGAACACGGCTTGGAGCTCCACCACGACGCCTATGTCGCCGATCTCATGGGCGCCGTCTACGTTGCCGCCGCCATCGGGCAGCCGGGGCCGCGACTCCAGCATATGCTCGCGTGGAATCGGAAGGAGCTGGAAGCCGAAGGCGTCGACCCCAGGGAGGCCTCCCGTCTGGTGCGCCGGACCTGGTGGAACCATAAGCCCTTGGAGTCGGCCTTCGAAAACGGCTGGCAAGAGGACTGGAGGGCACTTTACCAGCTCACGGGGTTGGATCTGGCCGTGGAGGACAACGCCGGCCACTATACCTTCGATCAGTGTCTGCGCTGGATGGCTACATCCAATCTGGCCTACGGCCGCCTGCCCGACGTCGTGCGAATTGCAGGCGCAAAGGATCTTCGCAAGGCGCGCAACCAGGGGAAGTTGGGACTCCTCTCCCAACTCCAGGGCGTCCACGCGCTCTGGGTGCCCGGCAAGTCGGTGGAGCACCTGGACCTGTTCTACGGACTGGGAGTGCGCATGGCCCAACTCAGCCACACCCACTCCAACGCCGTGGCCTGGGACGCCTACCAACTCTGGCACCGGGATCCGGGTCTCTCCCGGGAGGGCCGCCAACTGGTGCTCCGGATGAACGAACTCGGCGTCGCCGTCGATCTTTCCCACGCCGCCCGCCGGACTGCGCTGGATGCAGCCGAGACTTCGGTTGAGCCGGTGATCAACAGTCACACCGCCTGCTCCGCCGTCTACCGGGACATCGACCAGCGCAACGTGGACGACGACTACCTCCGGGTGGTGGCGGGCAAGGGCGGCCTCATCGGCATCTACATCGTGGACCACCGGCTCTGGGAGCAGGGGGACCCGGCGAACCGTTCCAAGTGGAACAGCGACCCGCCCCGTCCGGCGACGTTCGAACAGTTCGCCCGGCACCTGGAACACGCAGTCAAGGTGGCCGGGATCGACCACGTTGGCATCGGGACCGACTTGACCTATATTCCCAACTACTCAGCCCGGCCCATGGAGTGGAGCAACTGGCCCTATTGGACGGTCGGCCTGGTGGCCCGCGGCTTCAGCGACGAGGAGATCCGGAAGATTCTGGGCGGAAATGCCCTGCGCTTTCTGGAAAGGGTCTTGGACAAGAATCCCTGGGGAGCCTATGGGCCCGGATAACCCGACGGCTCCGGAAACACACATGCTGTTCCTATTGTCTGCCGTTGAATAACATTATTTATGTATTTACATATATATACCTTTATATCTGTTGCGGCTGGAGGCGTATGTGCTTCGTCACGCCTGTTTCTCCCCGCAGCCGGGGAAACATAGATAGCTATTAACTTATACAAATATCCGAATTGTCTCGAGGCAAGAAATATAAGTTGTAGGAAAATCGAGTACGAAAGATGCAAAAGAATCCATTTTGCTACGCTCTGATGCGTCGCGGAAAAGCCAATCAAGACCTGCTGTTCAAACGCCGCTACGGCACTGCTACAGGCAAGTGTGCTTTCAACCTTTGGGCGATGCACTTGAATATTGATGATTCTGAGCCGGCGTCAGTGCTGATTTTTGTTCGGGGAGACTTGCCTGACAACAAGATAATGAGCGAGATCAACAAGGCACAGACCTTTTTTCGGGAACAAACCGAAGAAAGGTTCTAGTAGGGGCGCCCCTTGTGGGTGCCCTCTTCACCCCAAAGCGGAGCCAGACGAAGAGCCGGCGGCTGGAAAGCCGACGGTGATGAAACGGTCCTCGCCATAGTCTCGCCGATCGTCCCTTGTTCTTGGCTGCGCGACGCGCGGCCGCCGGATTCAATAGGGCGCGACCTGGAACTCGGGAAGTCCACCGGTCGCCTGGTAGCCCGACGGCTCCAGGACCACGAGGGTGGGCCGTCCGTTAGAAGCACGCTGCGTCGGGAACGAGATGGTGTGATGGCGGACAACGAGGACCGGATCCCGCGGCCGCCGATTCAGGAAGACATCCACCGGACTCATGTTGCCGCCGGGAACTCCCCGGAATCCGAAGGGCGGCAGAGCGTAGTGCATGGGAACGATCCAGGTGGGTTGCAGGATATCGATCATCCGGTCCAGGGCATCCAAGGGGACGGTGAACCCCGCGCCCACCAGCGCCATCAGCACGTCGCACCGGCGTTTCCATGGCGCCAACTCCTCCCGGCCCAGCTCGTACCCCACGTCCCCCATGTGCGCGAACCACAGGCCTCCCGCCTGGAAGGCGTAGAGGGCGTTGTCTTCGGGACCGTCGGGATGATCCGGCGTCTCCGCCGCCGGGATCGCCGCCACGGGCTGGCCGTTGATGGTCCCCTCGACCCGGCCGTTGGCCACGTCCAGGGCGTTGATCACCTGGGGCTTCCCTTTGACCAGAGCGACGTTGTCGTGGGCGAGATCGGTCAGCGAGCTGACGATCACGATGTCTCCGTCCAGACTCAGATCGTCGTTCGGCAGACCGGCGATGGTCAGGGAGAACGGGTCCGTGACCAGGGTCGGCCTTCTCTCTTCCAAGATACGAAAGCAGGCATGTCCCACAAATTCGAGTCGAACCGTCATCACACCTCCCCGCCCTGATACTGGCGCAGCGCCTTCACCAACGCCATGCGCTTCAGCGCCACGTCGACACCCACGATGAATAATCGGACGCCCAGATCGGAATAGTACCGCGCATCGGCGGGCCCGGAGGCGGACATGACCGAAATCTTGCCCGCGTCCCGCGTCACCCGCAAGATGTGTTCGATCTTGGGGACCAGATACTCTTTCGCCTCCCGGCCGCCGAGACCCAGGCCGGTGGCCCAGTCCCCGGGGCCCACGGAGACCATGTCAATCCCGTCGAGGCCGACGATCTCCTCCAGGTTCCCGTAACCCTCGTCGCTCTCGAACATGACCATCATCCGAACCGTCCGGTCGACCCGGTGCAGAGTCTCCAGCGGATCAGGACCAAGCTGAAAGCCGATCCCGGCGCTGGTGGAGGAGACGCCTCGCTGTCCCAGGGGCGGGAACTTTCCCAGTTGAACCAGCCGGGCGGCCTGCTCCACGGTCCGGACGTCCGGCAGGGTCACGATCCGGACGCCCCCATCCACCAGGGGTTGGACGTTGGTGCGCAGCAACTCGGGGATCCGCACCAGGGGCACCATCCCCAGATGCTCGATGCTGCGGGTGAGCCGGATCAACTCGGAAATGGACTGGGGACAGTGCTCCAGATCCAACCAGACCAGGTGGTAGCCGGCCTGCGCCATCAACTCGACGTCGGTCAGCGTCGCGTCCCGGCACAGGACGCCGTAGAGATGTTCATGCTCTTGCAGCAATTCGCCGAGACGATCCGTAATCAGGGGAGCCATCGTTACCTTCGATGTCGCCGCCAAGTTTACCCAGGATGGAACGTCGGCTGCCAGCCCTACATCTTTCGCCGTGACCCAGGCTTCTTGAGGTGGTGGCTGGGGACCCCGGCATGCCGGAAGCGGATAGACTGAACTGTGGACCTCGGCAGCGCCCGGATTCCGAAGCTCCAGCCCGGCGCAACTCGATCGACTGGACGGAACTCGGCCGTCACCCGGAAGGACCCGTATGAGAATCTTCGAGCTGAACAGCGAGGTCCGGGTCGCTCGACGGACTTCAGACCTCTTTCCCTTTTTCTCCGACGCCTACAATTTGGAGAGACTGACCCCTCCCTGGCTCCGATTCCAAGTAGTGACGCCCGAGCCCATCCGGATGGAGGTGGGAACCCGGGTCGAATACCGGTTGCGCCTCCGAGGAGTGCCGATCCGTTGGATCAGCGAAATCACGGCGTGGGAGCCGCCCCATCGATTCGTCGACCGGCAGTTCAAGGGTCCTTACCGCCTCTGGTTCCACGAGCATCGATTTCGCGATTCGGAGAATGGCGCCATCTGCGAGGACACGGTCCGGTACGCCGTCTGGGGCGGCGCCGTGGTGAACCGGTTGGGGGTTGGACGAGACGTGAAGCGGATCTTCGACTACCGGCGGGAGAAGCTGCTGGAGATCTTCAGCCCGGGGGTCAAACGCGAGGAGGGACGGTAGCAGCGTCACTCCGGAAACACAACGGGGTCGTCTTTCATCTAGAACAAACCGGCTTGATCTTCATCGGTCGGGCGCGTAAATTAGCGGCACACCCCTTGCAGTTTCGACCGCAGGGCGCAGGGCCTCTTCGGAGGCCCTTGCTTTTTCGGTGAGCTTCGTGGGTACCTTCGTCTATGCGGTCGTCGTCAGCACTCTTCCCGGAGGGCCTGACTAGCCTTGGACAGTTCTGGCTCGCTGTGGCAGGCCGAGTTTTCTTCATGCTACTTTCTTGGAAATGGTCATGCATGTCCGTCTTCGTTTGGGTCGAACCCGGCATCCGATGCCTGGAGCAAGCGCATGGCCACCACTACTCGCGATGGCCGACGCGCAGGTAGTTGGTTTCGGCAAACCGTTTGGACGAAGCCTGGATTGAAGCCTCACGGCCTGAGGAAGAAATACTTCAGTGGAACCAGTTGCCGATCGGATCATGAAGAAGGTCAAGCAGGCAGCCGGACTCTTTCACCGGCTGGTATTGGTCGTCGGCCCCGCCGGTACGGGCAAGACAACCGTACTAAGGGAGCTGCGGGATCATAGCGGGGCTCCGTTGGTGAACGTCAATCTCGAGCTATCGCGCCGAATGCTGGACTTGACCCGGCGCCAGCGGATCTTGCGCGTTTCCCGCCTTCTTCAAGAGATTACCGATCGTGGCGGTGAAGAAATGGTCCTGCTCGACAACCTGGAGGTCCTGTTCGACGTTAGCCTACGACAGGACCCGCTTCGGTTGCTCCAGGGGCTCTCTCGCAACAGGATCGTGATTGCGGCGTGGAATGGCACAACCGTCGGAGGTTTCCGGCAACAAACGCGCCTTCGAAGACATGATGTCCGCGTTCCACGAGCGCTACCCGAATCTGGGCTTCCTCCTGGTGGTGGATGAGCTTCTCGACTACCTGCGCACCCGCAAGGACCAGGAACTCATCCTGGACCTGAATTTCCTCCGTGAAATCGGCGAGGTGTGCAAGAGTCTGCGTTTCCGATTTATCGTCGGCGTCAAGGACGCCATTTTCGACAGTGACCGCTTCGCGTACGTGGCCGACAGCATCCGACGGGTGAAGGACCGCTTCGAACAGGTTCTCATCGCCAGGAGAGACATCCAGTTCGTAGCGGCCAATTCATCTCTTCCAATCCGGACAATGGGCAGTTCCATTTCGACCTGCAAAAGACCGAGGACTTTGACGCGCTCATCGAAAAACGCGCCGAACGTCTCGACTCCGCGACACTCGACCGTTACTACTATGCTGCGCTGACCCAGGTCATGGAGTGCAAGGACCAGCCTCCCCACGTGACCGGCTACAAGACCTGGGAGCGAGCCTTGACGTGGCCGGAGCGGAATGCCCCGTGTCAGGGCTACCTCTTCTTCGGCGCGCCCAACGAACGCTCCACCGCGGTCCCGCCACGGGACTTCTACCTATATTTCCTACAGCCTTTCGATCCCCCGCACTTCAAGGACGAGAAGAAATCCGACGAGCTGTTCCTGAGGCTGACCGGGATGGACGACGATTACCGCACGGCGATTCGGAGCTACACCGCTGCCATGGAACTGGCCTCCACCTCGTCGGGTCACGCCAAAGCGACCTACCAGACCAAGGCCCGGCGTTTCGAGGACAAGTTGGTGCACTGGCTACAGCAGCACAAGTCGGATGCCTATGACGTCACCTATCAGGGCCGTACGAGGGCGCCGTTGAAATGGTCCCATGGGAAGTCCGTCCGGCAATTGTCCGGCATCGCCCCACACCAGACCATTAACTTCCGGGACCTGATTGAAACCGTCGCAGGCATCTGCCTGCAAGGTCATTTCCGGGATCAGGCGCCGGATTATCCCAGTTTCTCGGTCCTCATCACGGCAAAGAACCGGGACTTGGCCGCCCAGGACGCTCTGCGGGCGATCGCCGGCCAGAAACGCACCCGGCAAGCGACAGCCGTTCTTGACGCATTGGAACTTCTCGACGGCCAAAAGCTGGTCCCCGAGAAGTCGAAATACTCCCGGCAGGTCCTGAGTCTGCTCGAAAAAAAAGGATGTCCCTTGCGAAGTCGAAGGCCGGACAAGAGACACGGGCACGGAACCCGCAATCCGCATTTCGACGTGGAAGGACCCATTCGTTGACCCGTGAACCGCGGCGACGTAGTCTGCTGCAGACGGAGGAGCTTCGGAAATGATCGTGGCTGATATCGGTGAGGCGAAAGCGCGTCTCGGCAGCTATCTGGCCGCGGTACAAGCCGGTGACGAGGTGGTCATCACCGACCGCGGTCGGCGGGTCGCACGCATCATCAAAGAGCCAAGGCGCTCGGCTTCCATTACGGAAAGGCTGGCCGGTCTGGCGGCGGCGGGGCTGGTGACCCTTCCACTGGAGGCCTCGCCTTGCGACCGTCCCCGCCCGCCTCGAATCGGAGGCCGTCCACTGTCGGTGTCAGACATCGTCAGCGAAGACCGCCGATGATCGCTTATTTTGACACCAGTGCCCTGGTAAAACGCTACCTTGTAGAAGAAGGGACGGAGCAGATCGCGGCTCTGTGGTCTGACGCGCAGTTCCGGGCCGTGTCTCGTCTTGCCGACGCCGAAACCCTCTCGGCGCTTCATCGAAAGGAGCGAGAGCAACCGTCCGACCAGACGGAGCTACGCGAGGTGCGGGCCCGATTCGAGCGTGACTGGCGCACTTTGCCGATCGTAGAGATCTCATCACAACTCGATCCATGGGTGCGCCGGCTCTTGAACCAGTACCCTCTCAAGAGGGCAGACGTCGTCCACTTGGCCTCCTGTCTGATGTTAGGGAGTCGTTTGGACGATCCGCTGATATTTGCATGCTGGGACCGACGTCTGCGGCGCGCCGCTCGGAGAGAGGCTCTGGAAACGGTGCCGGGAGAGCGTGTCTCCGGGGCTGACCCTTCGAGGACGAAGAGAAGCACCTGCCCTCATTCGCAGTCCTGATCGGGTGGGCGATCCCATGGACGGGGTTGGGACGACGGTCCGCTCAGACCGGTGCCCAGGACGCGGGTGAACGATTGCATCGAGCAGTAGGCGTTGCCGGACCGTCCGGACCCGGACCTCATGCCGGCTCTGCGTGGGGCGCTTTCCCGACTCCGGAAGGTTTCGGTCAAAATGGAGGATCTGCACCCAGCGCTGGTCGGCGGCAGTTCACCGGCGACACCGGTGGAGATAAAACGACGATTCGAGGAATACCTGGACGAACTCACCAGAGGCAAGGAACCAGACAAAGTTCGAGTTGTACTGGAGTGAGGACCAGACGACGTGCAGAGCAACACTGGTCCAAATAAGTTCAATTGAGATGATGCAGCCCACCGGATTTCGAGCGAAAGACGGGCAGCACGTCGTGACCGAGGAGGTGTCGATTGGATCAATGGAGGATTCACCTGTCGATTGTGACCATCTCACCAAGGTTTCAGGTTGTCATCCCGAAGGACGTTCGTGATGAGTTGAGCCTTGAACCCGGACAAAAGGTTCAGGCCATTGCCTATAACAACCGGATTGAATTGATTCCCGTGCGTCCGATGCGCCGAATGCGGGGCTTTGTCAAGGGCATCGAGACCGAAGTTCCTCGCGAGGATGATCGGACATGAACGTCGTGGACTCTTCCGGCTGGCAGGAATATCTCGCCGATGCTGAAAACGATGCGTTTCGTCGTCCGCAACCGGCGCGTTGCGGCCCGTAAACGACCGGCCCGCCAGGATCTGCCCCAATACAGTGAACGCGCGGTCTTCGAGGCGGTGGTGAACGCCGTCGTGTACCGCGACTACGCCGTGCGGGGATCGAAGATATGTCTGTTCATGTTTGATGACAGGCTCGAGCTCTACTCACCCGGTGTCTCTGCAACTCCATGACGGCGGAAGATTTTCGCACCAGCCAGTTCGCCCGCAACGAACTCCTGGCCTCACGGCTGGGACAGTGTCCCGTCGGGGAGGCGCCTGGGGCGGGCGACGATACTTCATCGAACGGCGGGGCGAGGGCATCGCCGTCATCGAGGACGAAACGTTCTCGCTGTCCGGACAGAAGCCCGTCTTCGAGTTGATCGGCGAACGGGAATTGAAACTTGTCCTTCCGGCAGCGATTCCACCTCCGCCGGACGGGGTGGCGGGGAGCATAACGGTGCGCCAACACGGGACCGGCGACCCGTTGCGCGACGTACATGTGCTTTTGCTCTATCCCGACAAGACGTACCGGGAGGAGCGTACTGATGCGTTCGGAAGAGCGAGTTTCGATCTCTACGCAAGGCTCCCCATGACGGTGTTCTGCGCCGCACCAGGTTTCGCGGCCTGCGTGATACGGAGCTACTTGCCGGACAAGCCACTCGAAATTCGTATGCACCCGGCCGTGAACGGGGGTTCGCTGATCATTGCGAAACGTACGGGGCACCTTCCAGGCATTCAGGGACGGCTGAATCCCATACTGGACAACTTGGACCGCACGTATCTCTATGCCGACAACGTGGCCATCAACGACGGTCTTCAGCAACCGGTTCACTTCAGTCTCAACGAACCCGTGCGTCTGACCGATTCGATGGGCGCCTTTGCGACGTTATGGTTTAGAGAAATGGTCGGCTCATCGTGCATTTTCGATTACCGCTACAGTCGTTGACCACGCCTCCCGCGAGTTCCCCAACAAGATTGGAGATGTCCCCACGCGGAACCAGGGACAACGGATCCCTCCTGTTCTGCTTGTAATATCCCAGCGTTTTTTCGGATATTGATTCCCACGACTCACCTTCGATGGAGACACGAACATGATGACGGCAGCGCAGCCTCGAACCTTGTCAATCGCGTGCTTACTCGCTTTCTGGGCCCATCCGACCCCGGCGGCGGGCGCCGGCAAGAGGGCACAGGAACCACTGGAAATCCTTGTCGGACCCCAGACGGTGGTCATGTAGGACGCCATCTTCCCCTACATGACCACTACCCGGGAGGGGACCATCATCGTGGTGGGGACCGTCCTCCGGCCCAATCCCGAGTCGTACACCGGACCCAACTACCCGCGTGACATCCCCCGGACGGTGCGGTCCGCCAACGGCGGCAAGACCTGGGAACTCTGGTATCCCACCGAAGAACAGGGAGACGGCCCCATCATCTCCGGATGCACCCTCCAACTGCGCTCGGGCCGGATCCTGATCTTCGACTACTACAGCCGGTTCATCGGGGACGGCCGCTTCCAGGGCCAGGTCTGGCATTCGGACGACCAGTGGCAGACGGTGCCCCCCTCGCCCTATTTCGCCCACGTCCCCCGGGCCAAGCCGAACCTGGGCGATGACCGGGGAGACACCGTCCCCACCGGGATCCTCTGGCACCGGACGATTTTGGAGATGCCCAACGGCAACCTCCTGGCCGGAATCTACGGCGTCTTCAAGGAGGACGACACGCCCAGCCAGTACCGGCCCAGCATGAAACAGTTCCGCGCTCTCTTGCTCCGCTCAACCGACGTGGGCAAGAACTGGGCCTACGTCTCCACCATCGCCGCTGGCCCCATGGGTCAGGAGGGATTCAACGAGCCGGTGATCGTCCGCCTCAACCGGGGTAAACATGAAGGTCGGCTCGTCTGCCCGATGCGCACCGGAAGGGAGAACCCCATCTATCAGGCCCATTCCGACGACGAAGGAGCCACCTGGAGCCAAGCCCAGCCCATGCGCTGGCAGTACAGCCGCTGGGGCAGGTGGCGGGACATCGTGGGCGTCGACCCGGACCTGATCGAGATGCACGACGGCACTCTTGTGGCCAGCTTCGGGCACAAGCCCGATTTCAAGGACGACGGGATCTTCGTGGCCTTCAGCGTGGACCAGGGGCACTCCTGGACCCAGGTGACCCGGCTCGCCATGGACATCACCGGGGCCTACACCACGGTTCGCGAGATCAGGCCCGGCAAGCTCTTCGTGGTCTACGACAAGCGGGACGACTACTACACCTCCCCCTCGCGCCGGATCTACGGCCGAACCATCGAGGTGAAGCGACCGTAAAGTCCAGCAGGCTGTCTCGACGGAATTATTGGGCTCGGCGGCCGCTGGCCGAGGCACGGCTGCGAGGACGAGATATTTGGAGATAGAACTATGACTGAAGGAAAATCCCGTCCCGGCTACCGCGACGCCGTGAGGGTTATGCTCGCGGTGCTGATCGGCATGCTAGCTGGCGGCGTGTTCAATGCTTCGCTCGGCGAGCAAGGCGCGGACACGCCGGCTTTCGTATTGATCGGCGGAGTACTGGGGCTCGCCGCTGTGATCGTGGCGCGGGTTCGAGGGCGAGCGCGCGAGGCGCGGGACGACTGACGAAGGAGACACGGATCAGGCGTCGGCCATGAAGACGGGGACAAGAATGTCCCCGCTCCCAGGGCGGACGGCCTAATTTTGGCCTTCCCCCTTCACAAAGTACGCTTCCTCAACCACGACCCCTTTATTGCGCACAAACCACCATCCGTGACGCAGTGAATCGACATACGCGCCTTCCGAGACGTACCCGTCCTGGTCGCGCTCGACCCAATGCCCGTGACGCTTCCCCGCCTCATACGGGCCTTCCAGTACGCCCCCGTCCGCCAAACGCAACACCCACCGGCCCTGCTGGTTCCCGTCCACAAACGGGCCCTCCATGACGGTCCCGGAAGCGAAGCGTAATTCCCATTGGCCCTGCCGCTTCCCAGATTCGTACGAGCCCTCCTGCACGGTCCCGTCCGCCAAACGCTCGACCCAATGGCCGTGACGCTTCCCTGCCTCGTATGAGCCTTCCGCGACGGTCCCGTCCTGGTCGCTGTAGACTCACCGGCCCTGTGCCTTTCCAGCTAGGAGCGATCCTGTTTTTTCCTTGGTTTTCCTATCCCCGTCCCAGTCCTCCGTAAGTGTGCCCGTGCCTTGAGCCAACCCCTCGGCACACTCTGAGGTCCAGGTCGCAGTCTCGTCGGGCTGGTAATGGTTGATCCAGACGGAACATCCCGGGTGGTTGGTCAGTTCCATCCAGCAGGACGCGCCCTCGGGCTGACCCTGGCACCGGACCCCCTCGGCGGCAGGACCCGCTCCCGCTCCAGGGTTCACCTGAGTCTCCGGAGGAAGCGGGCCGGCGAGACCGGAATTACTGAACAGGACCAAAACAACCAGGAGTCCGCGCCGTAGGAATGATCGTAGCGAGAAAGTGGGGCGCTTTCGCAGTAGATCAATTTCTGCGGCGCAGGCTCCTTGAGTGCGGATCGGACCTGTCATGGAGAGGCTCTCCTGCTAACTTTGGCCCCACGCTCCTTCCCCCTTCACAAAGTACGCTTCCTCAACCACGACCCCTTTCCTGCGCTTAAACCACCATCCGTGGCGCTTCCCCTCCTCATACGGGCCTTCCTGGATGGTCCCGTCCGCCAAACGTTCAACCCAATGGCCCTGCTCCTTCCCCGCCTCATATGAGCCTTCCAAGACGGCCCCATCCGCGTAGCGCTCGACCCAATGACCCTGACGCTGTCCCGCCACGAACGGGCCTTCCATCACGGTCCCGGAAGCGAAACGCAACACCCACCGTCCCTGGCGCTTCCCTGCCTCATACGGACCTTCCTGGACGGTTCCATTCGCCAAACGCTCGACCCAGTCGCCGTGACGCCTACCCGCCTTGTACGGACCCTCCGAGACGTTCCCGGAAGCGAAACGCAACACCCACGAGCCCTCCTGGTACCCCTTCACAAACGAGCCTTCCATGACGGTCCCGGTAGCAAAGCGCAGGACCCACTTGCCCTGCCGTTTCCCCGCCTCATACGGACCTTCCTGGACGGTCCCTCCCGCCACGCGCTCGACCCAGTCGCCGTGACGCATCCCCTCCTTATACGAGCCTTTTGAGACGGACCCATCCTGGTCGCGGAAGACCCATGGCCCCAGTGCCTTTCCTTCCACAATGCGCCCGGTTTTTTCCTCTTTTTTCTTGCCCCCGTCCCAGACCTCCGTCAGCGTGCCGGTGCCGTGAGCCAACCCCTCGGCGCACCCTGCGGTCCAAGCCACGGTCTCGTCCTGCTGGAAGTAGCTGTTCCAGACGTAACATCCCGGCTGATTGGCCAACTCCATCCAGCAGGACGTGCCTTGGGGCTGGCCTTTGCAGTGGACCCCTTCGGGCCTGGATCCAGCACCTGCGCCGGAACGGCCCGGACCCTCCGCGGTCTCCGCAGGAAGCCGGCCGGCGTAACCGGGGGCGCTCAATACGAGCGAGACAATGATCGTAAGTATCGGACCTGTCATGGGAAGTCTCTCCTGTCCTCGGCGTTTGCGGTCAAGAATCGGTCGCTCGCGATCATACCGCAGGGGGCGCGCGACGAGTGGGATCGATAGACGTTTTCATCGGCGGCCGAAGACCTCCAAATCGGACGGGAGGAACCGGCACTGTCCGGTGACCGCTTGACCTACTATGACAGAGTTTATATAGTCAACTATGTCATTATTGATATAGCAACATGAGCCTCGACCACATTCTCCTCGGCTTGCTGCGCGAGCCGGCCACCGGATACGACCTCAAGAACGCGTTCGGTGAGAATATCCGGCACTTCTGGTCCGCCGAGCTGAGCCAGATCTATCCGACCCTCAAGCGCCTCGAGCGGCAGGGGATGCTGCGGAGCCGGCTCGAACCGTCGCCGAAGGGACCGAAGCGCCGGGTCTACACGCGGACAGAGAAGGGTCGAGCCGAGCTGCTGCAGTGGCTCCGTCGCGGCCCGGTGGTCGGCACGGAACGGTTCGCGTACCTGGCCCAGCTCTATTTCATGGACGCGGTATGCGACCTCCACGAGACCCGCGCGTTCGTCAAGGCGCTCCGCGACCATCTTGCCCGTTGGCTGGCGCAGCTGCGGGCGGTGGAACGGGAGGTGACCGCCAACTTCGGAGACGCGCCGGAACGTTACAGCGACTCGGGATTTCACAAGTTCGCGTCGCTCCGGATGGGCATTCATTCCATCGGTTCCAAGGTGACGTGGTGCAACGAGACGCTGGCCGCAATCGATCGGAGGATCGCAGTCAGGTCCAGCGGCGCGGACGCATCGGATGTTGATCCTAACGCCCGTGAGAGGTCTTCGTCATGCGTATCGTGAGCCTGCTGTTCGATCTGCTTATCCTGGCTCACGTCGCGACCGGCTTCGTCGGCTTGGCCGCGTTCTGGATCCCGCTGTTCGCTCGCAAGGGGGGTCGGGTGCACGTGCGGGCCGGCCGCGTCTTCACCTACTGCGCCTACGTGGTGACTCTGTCTGCGGTCACGGCGGCCGCCGGACGGATCGTCTCCTATCAGGTCCAGGGTCCCGGACTCGCCGACCGGCCCGAACTCTACGGCTTCGCCCTGTTCCTCGGGTACTTGGGCGTGACCACGTTCGCCATGGTGCGCCAGGCAATCCGGGTCGTGGCAACACGCAAGGCGCCGGACGCGCTACGGACCCCGGGGCACGAAGCGCTCGGCTGGGCCTCCATTGCCAGCAGCGTCACCGTCATCGCGTTCGCTCTGGCGGCGTGGTCGCACCTCTCGCCGATACTGCTGGCACTGAGCCCAATTGGCCTCTTCACGGGGCACGGAATGCTACGTCTGATGCGCAACCCGGGAGCACAGCATATGGGCTGGTTCTACAGCCACCTGGGATCGATGCTCGGCGGCGGCATCGCCTTTCACACCGCGTTCGCCGTCTTCGGGGCGCAGCGCCTGTGGGCCTACGAACTCGCGGGACCGCTTGCCGTCGTGCCCTGGATTCTGCCGACGGCCATCGGCGTTCCGGCCATCATCATCTGGACCCGATTCTACCGGCGGAAGTTCGCTCCGGCGGTCGTCTCCGGCACGTAACGGCACCAGTATCGCCCCCCGGACCGCCTCGCTGCGTCGACCGGATCCGTCACCGGTATCGAATCGGAACCGGGTTTTCGTCGCGACCGGAGAAGACCCTCCGCAGGACGTTGAGGGCGACGTCGGCGTCGAAAGGCCGGAAGCGAAAGCTGACCTCGTTGCTTCCCGGAGGCAGAAACACGCCTCGAAAAGCGTAGTTGGCATAGTGGATGGGCAGTTCCCTTTCGCCCAGATAGGCCTTCCATCCTTCGGTGAGCACGTCCGCCAAGACCAGCAGGCGCGGATGATTGCTGTCGGCCACCACATCCACGCGGTCATTTTCGTAACGGACGATCCGGACTCGGTCACGGTCGCTTGGCTCGGTTGAAATCTCGAAACTCGAGTTCGCCACGAACCGCTCGGTTCCAACCACCCCGAATAGTTCTTCCAACTCGGGAGTCCACCCTTTCCGCAATTCGACCACGGCGTTGCCGTGATGTGAAAAAGACGGACTGGCCAGCAGTTCCGCCGCCTGCTCCCGGCTGCCGGCAACCTGGAACCGGTTCAAGAGGCGCGCTCGCGGCAGCAGATCCAGGTTCTCGTAGACCGAGATGTTCGCAAAGCGAGTCACCAGCGGCAGTTCGGCCGCATCGTAAGTGGAATCGTACTCTTCCAGGTCCAGGGCCGTGATCACGTATTTCACATCCAGAGAATCCAATGCTCCCGATGAATAGCCCGGCATCATGGGTGAGAACAGGGGTGGTCCGGAGTAGACGTTTCGTTTCCCGGCAAACATCTGATAGCGGCCGGAGACAAGCGGATTGCCACCCGAAATGGAGTGAAACGGATAGAGATTGGGCAGATTCGAAAGTTGCGCCCCGGCGTAGATCAAATCGACACGGCGAGGTGGAGCACCCCTCTCGCCGGCCGCCGTATTTTCCCGAATGAACTCCAGGATTTGCCGATGGAACTTCGGCAGCCCACCGGGCTGGCTGATGTCGCTGGTCCGGACCAGATTGATCCTGCGGTTCAGGTTCACCCATCCCAGGTTGGCCACCAGAAGGGCCGTGAGGGCCAGGGACAACGGCCAGCGCGGACGTTCGTAACGCAGCAATAGAAACAGAGCCAGCGCGGATGCCAAGATCCAAGCCGAGGCGGCGCCGAGGGCCTCGAGCACCGGCCGCCAATCCTGCTGAAGAGTCACGCCTTTCCATACGGCGAAAGAGAATGCCGTCCCCAGGAGCACCAGGCAGACCCTCCCTGCGACTCGCGTCCGGCGGGACGGAAACCCCTTCGGGTCTCTTCGCAACACTTCGTCCAACACCAGGGCGACCAGGCCCGCCAAGGCGATATTGAGCAGAAAACCACCGTCCAAGGGCCGCTGAAAGAGAGCGATTCCGGGGATGACCTCGTAGAAAAGACGATAGGCCGGCGTCAGGTCGCCGAGCATGTACAGCAGCGAAAAAATCAGGATTCCGAGGAAGAACAGGTTGCGGCGCCGCCAGAGGTATCCGTGCCACAAGCCCCAGAACGCCAGCACCCAGACGCCGAGGCCACCGACGTACAACAATGACTCCGTCCGATCATCCGGCCCGACATAGTGGTCACCGAGAGCGCCGAACAGGTTGGGCACCAGCAGCGTCGCCGGAATATGAGGCCACATGGATTGCCGGGCGGCGAAGGCGTACTCGAAATGGGGACGGTTGCTGTCGTCCAGGAACAGAAAGATGCCGTAGAGCTGGGGCAGCAGAACCAGGAATGCGACGATCCCGCCTGCGGCCAGCCAGGGCAGCTTTCGGCGAAGAAATGCGACTTTGTCCGGCGCCTTGAAGAACGCTGCCACCGCGACGCCGACCAAGACCAGCGACAGCAGGTACGCCACTTGATTGCCGTGTATCGCCATGCCCCCGGCGACCACACCGAAGCCTACGGCAAGGCCAATGCGGGGAGAGTTCAACAACTGCCGCAAGAGCACCAGTGCCCACGGGAAGTACGCGTAGCTCAAGATCATGGTCGTATGCTGCAGCCGGGCCAGAGCGTACCCGCCGAACATGAAGACGACGGCGCCCAGCACCGCCGGCAACAGCGCCACGTCCGCACGCCGGAGCAAGACGTAAAAACCAAGCCCGCCCAGAAGTACGTGGAGCGCTACGACCAAGGTGAACCAGTGGATGTCATGAGGGTTCCCCAGAACCATCAAGGGCATCAACAAGGGAGAAAACAGGAACATCTGGGGGTCGGACAGGGCGGGATGACCGCTGAACAGGAAGGGATTCCAAAAGGGCGAATCGCCTTGCTGGATCGCCATCGCGGAGAATGCGGCAGCGGGAAAATTCTGAGCCAGGGCATCATAGGGGACTACCCACAGGCCACTCAAGAGCGGTGAGTAACAGGCCGCCCAAGCCAGAACCACGAGACAGAATCCAGCGTACCGGAGACGGAACGACTGCATGAAATCCGTCCGCCGGGTTTCATTCTTTCCGTCCTTTTTCAGACGCATTGGCTACCGGGATTGGATGAGGCGTTCGAAACGGGAAGGGTGGTCCTTCGACTACTCGTCGGATGGCTCCTCGGACTCCTCCTCGGACGGCTCTTCCGGAAAGCGGCCGACGAGAAGGCCGGGGAAGCGGGACCGGCCCTTGTCTTCACCGGAGATTCCGTAGAGGGCTCCGTCCAGGTGCAGAAACTCCGTATCCGCCAAGCCCGGTTCGAAGCTGGAAACCAGGGTGTAGGTGTCTCCCGAAGGATCGTATTCGTAGACGGTTCCCTGAAACGTATGGCCGTAGCCGCCGGAGAGGTAGATCAGTTCGCCCACCGGTTCGGCCCACCAGGCCCGGGCCGCCACCGGAGCCGGACCCAGTGGGGTCCATTGCCCCGTCTCGGTGTCGAACCGGTAGGCGTCGTCCAGATTCTGCAGCCGCCGGCCCGTCTCCTTGGTGGAGCCTCCGAAGATGTACACCGAGCTCCCCAGAACGGCTGCCGCCTGAATCATCCGCGGCGGCCCCGGAATCGGCGCCAGCCTCTGCCAGCCGCCGGTCGCAACGTCCAGGGACCAGACCTCATCGCTACAACGGTCCAGATCGTTCATGCTGAGGCTTCCCGCCACCAGGTAGATGGTGGATCCGACGGCCACCACCGAAGCCAGGTAGCGGGGCGCCGGGTTTTCGCCCACCACGGACCAGCCCGCTTCGGTCAGCTTGAAGACCTTGCGTTGAGGCTGAGGACCGTTGCCTCCGCCCAACAGGTAGAGATCCTCCTCGATCCGGACCATGCCCCCATATCCCAGAGGCTCAGGCAGAGACGGCCGTTGCGACCAGGTTGCGGTCTTGGGGTCGTAGAAGTCGACCCGATCCGTCCAGAGTTTTTCGCCGTCCCGCCAGTACGCTCCCCCAACGACGAGAATTCCCTCCTGGTAGACGGCGGCGCTGTAACCGCCTCTCGGAAGCGCCAGGTCCGGCCCCCTGGACCAGGTCAGCGAGGTCTCCGCCGGGACGGTTGCCGACAGAAGAATCAGCAGCGAAACCGCTTGTGCGATCGATCGTAACATCAATATCTAGACTGCATTTCCGGTCTTGAACTTGCAAGTTGCGGCTCCGTCCCGGCCGCGGTATCTGAGCGCTCAATCCACGCCCGGACCCGCCAGGTGGCGGCCGGCATCGACCCGGATGGTCTCGCCCGTGATGGTCTCGCTCTTGAGGAGGGTGACGATCATCTCGGCGATCTCTCCGGCGGCGGACTCCCGCCGGAGGGGCGTCCGGGCGATCACGGATCTCTCCCAGTCCTCGCTGCTGATTTCCGGTGGACGCATGGTGGGCCCGGGGGCGATGGCGTTGACCAGAATGCCGTGCGGGGCCAATTCGACGGCGAAGGCGCGGGTCATGAAGTCGATAGACGCCTTGGAGGTGAGGTAGGGAAGGTAGTTCCGATAGGGAGTCCCGCCGGCGGCCCAGTCGCTGAAGAAGATCAGGTGGCCCCGGGTCGGTCCCCGGTTCCGCCGCATGCTGCGGGAGGCGTGGACCGCCAGGAGATAGTTGGCCCGGGCCGCCGGCTCCGCCGCTTCCCAAGCGGAAGCATCCAACGAATCCAAGGGAGCCCGCGGAAATCCCGAGGCCAGGTTGACGAGAAAGGAGAGGTCCCCGAGTTCCTCGCGGACCGTTTGCAGCAGGCGGACGACGTCCTCCGGCCGGCTCACGTCGGCCTGGACCAGGCAGGTCCGCGTCATCGGCTCCAACTCCGCCTGGAGGTGCTGGGCCTCAAGCTTGGAACCCCGGTAGCTGAGCGCCAGGCGAACGCCCGCTTGGGCCAAGCGGCGTGCCACGATGCCGCCCACCCGCTTCGTCCCCACCATCAGGGCGGTCCTGTCTTTCAGATCCAACATGCGTTCGCTCTCCACGGGCGGCGTTTAATCGTATGAATCGATTCGGCCCGCGAGTATAGCAAGTCTGGAGCGACGACTTTCTTGTCGCCGACAGGGGGGTCTTGGGGGGACGGAGTCCCCACCTTACACTTTCCCCCTCAACACTTTCGGGCCGCGGAATCGTATAGCAGCATGGAAGAGCAGGCGACAAGAAAGTCGCCTGTCCCAGTGGGCGACAAGAAAGTCGCCCCTCCAATGGGCGACAGGAAGTCACGGTAGGAACGGCAGTTTCCTGCCGCCCCCCGCACAGATCCGGACGTGCCCGTTAAGGCATCCGGCTCCTACCTTGGGTGTGGACGGCCAGCGGAACCGCTGCCCCGGCCACGGGTGACGGATCTTCACGGATGGCCAGAGCAACTCCGTCATCCGTCGCAACCGTCCCCAACTGAAGCGGTCGCGTTGGGACCGGCGGCGCAAGGCTCGCAGCCACCGCCGTTGCAGCAGATAGCAGAAACCTCGCAGCCAGCGCGTACTCCCCGGAACCGCAAAATAGTTCAGCCAGCCGTTCAGGACCCGGCTCAACCATTTCCCGACCTCCCAGTGATCCGCGTGCCGTTGTCTCCACAGCCTCTCCCCCACCCGTTGCAGGGTCCGGTTCATCCGTTTCGCGCTTGGCTTCCGCCCCAGCCGGAACCGTCCCTTCCGGGTCTTCGCACAGTAGTGCGTGAACCCCAGAAAGTCGAACGTCTCCGGTTTCCGCTCCCCGCGTCGTCGCCGATCCGCTGCCGCAAATCGTCCGAACTCCACCAGTCGCGTCTTTTCCGGGTGCAGTTCCAGCCCGAACTCGGCGCACCGTTCCCCCAGGTCTCGGAGAAACCGTTTCGCGTCCGCCCGTCTCTGGAATCCGGCCACGAAGTCGTCCGCATATCGCACCAGGATCGCTTCGCCTTTCGGGACTCGTGGGCGCCACGTCCGATGGAACCATTGGTCCAGCACGTAGTGCAGGTACACGTTGGCCATGACCGGCGAGACGTTGGCGCCCTGAGGCGTCCCTCTCCCCGAGTCCGACCAGGTCCCTTCTTCCATCACCCCGGCGTTCAGCCACTTGCGCAGCAGCCGCAGCACCCGCCGGTCTCCGATCCGCCGTTCCACGAACTGCATCAGGCAGTCCCGGTCGATCGCATCAAAGAACGTCCGAATGTCCGCGTCCACGATCCAATTGACTTTCCGCCGTTCGATCCCGTAGGCCAGTGCATCCAGCGCGTCATGCGCCTTCCGTCCGGGCCGGAACCCGTAGCTGAGCCCGAGAAACTCCGCCTCGTAAATCGGCGTTAGGAGCTCGTCCACGACTGCCTTCTGGAGGATCTTGTCCTCCAGCGCGGCCACGCCGAGCGGTCGTGTCCTTCCATCCGGCTTGGGGATGTTCACCCGCCGGACGGGAGGCGCTCGGTACGCGCCCCGGTGCACGCGGCGATGCAGGTCCAGCAGTCGCTCTTCCAGCTTCGCCCCGTACTCCTCCCACCGGACCCCATCGATTCCCGGCGCAGCATCCTTCCTCAGTCCGAGGTAGGCGCGGCGCAGGGCCTCCACAGTGATATGGTGCAGCAGCGCGGTCAGTCGCTCCTTGGGGTTTCTCGCGATCGCTCGCCGTATCCGGTCCACCGCTTGGGACACGCTCCCCCGACTCTGCGTCCGGCGCGTGCTTTGGCTCACCGAATTCCCCTTGGTTCCATCCCTTCGCTCCACCGGCTCCGCCGAGGGTCGCCCCTCTTTGTTCGCCCGCTTCATCGCTACTATGGATGAATCCGATTGCTTCGTTCCGTCCATCATGAGTTTCGGGTTACTCCTTTCTCATGCGACCCCGGGGCGACCCCCCGGCGTGAAATGAAGCCCTCCCAGGTCCCGGAACAAGATTTGCGTACGTGCCTGGGTTCTTTGACACCGCGGAGCCCGGCCGGCCCTCACCTGGGCGGTCCAGCCGGTGTTGCCTTCGACCGCGACTACAGCCTCGGCACTTCCGATCAGGGAGCTTTCGATGCTCAATAGCCTGCCCATACGCACCGCTACCGACGCTTCGCCGACACCCTCACGGGTGCCCACGCACGGCTCGCGGAGAAACGTGGATGGTTAGTCCTTCGTTTCGGCGGACTTCCACCGCCTATCTTGTGCCAGTTAGCCTGGCGCACAGTCGCCTGTCCCAGTGGGCGACAGGAAAGTCGCCCTTCCCAATGGGCGACAGGAAAGTCGCCTCCCAGTGGGGGACAAGAATGTCCCCCCTCCACGTCGCCCCTCCCGGCACCCCAAATCGGATATGATGCCGGGACTTGGAGGAGATCATGACCACCACGATCACCCGACGGTCCTGTCGGAGGCGGATCCCCGCATTGGTTCTGTTCCTGGCCCTCGGGAACTCGGGCTTTTCCCAATCCCAGGACCCCTTTCCCGTGGAACTGGGCCACGGCCTGATGGCAGGCTCTGTGGGCGACGCTTCGGCGATTCTCCAGTCCCGCCTCACCTCGACCGAGCGCCTCGTCGACAACCGCTGGTCGGGCGTCTTGGGGATCGAGGGAATCTCCCGGTTCGAGGTGGCGACCGGCGCCGACTTCAAGAACCCGATCCGGACCGCGTGGCTCGCCGCCCTCCCGGAGAACGATTACATCGTGAAGGTCAAGGTGGAAGGGCTGCGGCCTGAGACCCGCTACCACTATCGCCTGGTCTACGGGCCGGACAAGTCTCGGCTCAAGAAATCGACCGCCGCGACCTTCACCACGTTGGGCGGACCCACGGGACAGGTCTCCTACAGCTTCGCCCTCGCCGCCTGCATGAACTACACCTATTTCCATTACACCGGGCACGGTGGCCACCCTCCCTACAGCGGACCGGACAAGGCATTGGGCTACCCGGGGCTGGCTTCCATCCTGGCCTTGGAGCCCGACTTCTTCGTGGGTTTGGGTGACAACGTCTACTACGACGTCCCCGGAGCCGACCAAGACATGAGAGGACGGGCGGAGACGCAGCACCAGTTGCGGATGAAGTACCACGAGCAGTTCTCGCAGCAGAGGTTCCCGGATCTGTTCGCCCGAGTGGCCACCTATTGGTTGAAGGACGATCACGACTACCGGTTCAACGACTCAGATCCGGTCAATCCGGTCCGCATCCATATCTATGACGGGTCGAATACCGGAAACTATCCCAAGGAGAACCTCTTCCCGAAACACTCCGGTTCCGGCCACGCTCCCTCCCCTGAATTGGGGGTGCGGATGTTCCGGGAACAGCTTCCGGTCGTCGATCTACGGGCGTCCGAAACGGTGACCTACTCCACGCGAAGAGTGAACCGGGACCTGCAGATCTGGATCGTGGAGGGACGCGACTACCGCAGCCCCAACGACTTTCCCGACGGTCCCCGGAAGACGATCTGGGGGAAAAAGCAGAAGGAGTGGCTCAAACGGACCTTGCTGGAAAGCGACGCCACCTTCAAGGTTCTATTCTCCGCGACACCCATGGTGGGACCCGACTACGCCGCCAAACGCGACAACCACGTCAACCCGGGAGGATTTCAAACCGAAGGCGACGAGTTTTTCCGCTGGCTGACGGCCGAACGTTTCTCACCGGAACGCTTCATGATCGTCTGCGGAGATCGGCACTGGCAGTATCATGCCGTCCACCCCTCCGGCTTCCAGGAATTCTCCGTCGGCGCTATCGACGATTCCAACGCGATTCTGGGCTTCTTTCCCGGCGATCCCAAATCGTCGGACCCCGAAGGAAAAATCAAACATCCCTATCACTTCGAGGAACCCACCGGCGGTTTCCTGATCATGAAGATCGGCCAAACCGGCGAGGGGCGGGCCCGCATGGATTTCACCTTCTACGATGAAAAGGGCAAAGTGCTTTACACCCACACCAAGGAGGCCGCGCCGGAATAAATGATCAGTCTCCAAGAACTTAGAGCAATGATCGGCCGCCGGGCCCGGATTCCCGCACTGCTTCTGTTTCTGACCCTGGGAAACCTGGGCTTTTCCCAGTCCGAGGATCCCTTTCCCATGGAGTTGGGTCACGGTCTGATGGTGGGCGCCGTGGATGACACGTCGGCCATCCTCCAGTCCCGTCTCACCTCGACGAAACGTCTCGTCGACCGCCGCTGGTCGGGAGTCCTGGGCATCGAGGGGGTCGCCGGCTTCGAGGTGGGGACCGGGGCCGATTTCAAGAACTCGATCCGGACGGAATGGCTCGCCGCCCTCCCGGAGAACGACTACATCGTGAAGGTCAAGGTGGATGGGCTGCGGCCGGAGACCCGCTACCACTACCGTCTGGTCTACGGGCCGGACAAGTCGCGGCTCGAGAAATCGGCGGCGGCGACTTTCACCACCCTGGGCGGGGAGACCGGGCAGGTGTCCTACAGCTTCGCCCTCGCCACCTGCATGCACTACAGCAAATTCCACTACACCGGCAGCGGTTCCCAACCACCCTACAGCGGACCGGACAAGGCGCTGGGCTACCCGGCGTTGGCGGCCATCCTGGCCTTGGAGCCCGATTTCTTCGTGGGTCTCGGAGACAACGTCTACTACGACGGCCCCGGAAGCGGTCACCAGATGAGAGGACGGGCGGAGACCCAGCACCAATTGCGGATGAAGCACCAGGAGCAGTACTCGCAGCAGAGGTTCCTGGATCTGTTCGTCCGAGTGGCCACCTACTGGTTGAAGGACGATCACGACTACCGGTTCAACGACTCCGATCCGGTCAATCCGGCCCGCGTCTATGCCCAGGACAGGATCGGAGCCTACCCCAAGGAGAACCTCTACCCGAAGCACTCCGGTTCCGGCAACGCTCCTTCCCACGAACTGGGGGTCCGGATGTTCCGGGAACAGTACCCCGTCGTCGATCCACGGGCGTCCGCTACGGTGACCTACTCCACGCGGCGAGTGAACCGGGACCTGCAGATCTGGATCGTGGAGGGACGCGACTACCGCAGCCCCAACGACTTTCCCGACGGTCCCCGAAAGACGGTCTGGGGGAAAGAGCAGAAGGAATGGCTCGAACGGACTCTGCTGGAGAGCGACGCCACCTTCAAGGTCCTTCTCTCCGCGACAGCCATGGTGGGACCCGGCAGTGGCTCGAAGCGGGACAACCACATCAACCCAGGTGGATTCCGATATGAAGGCAACGAGTTCTTCCGCTGGTTGACGGACAACCAGTTCTCTCCCGAACGCTTCGTCATCATCTGCGGGGACCGCCACTGGCAGTATCATGCGGTCCACCCCTCCGGCTTCCAGGAATTCTCCGTCGGCTCGATGATCGACGCCAACGCGATTCCAGGGTACTTTCCGGGCGACCCCAAATCCTCGGATCCCGAGGGAAAAGTGAAACAGCCCTACCACTACGAGGAACCCACCGGTGGTTTCCTGCTCATGAAGATCGGCCGGACCGGCGAGGGGCAGGCTCGCATGGATTTCACCTTCTACGACGAAAAGGGCAAGTTGCTGTACACCCACGCCAAGGAGGCCGCAATCGAATAGCGGTCCATGACCGTGCGCCCGCCGCGGGGCATTCGGACGATTCGGCATCGGAGTTTCACCGGAGGCTGGTAAACTGGCGGCCGGCGGCCGGCTCCGGTGCCGGCCCCACCAATCGTTCGATCGAAGCTTGTAAACTCCAATCCAGAGACTCACAGATGATCAGCCCCCAGGAACTTCGAGCCAGGATCGACCGTCTTCCCCGGGTCCAACTGGCCCATCTGCCCACACCCCTGGAAGAGCTTCCCCGTCTGAGTGCAGCAATGAGCGGTCCCCGGATTTTCATCAAACGGGACGACTGCACCGGCCTCGCCTTCGGCGGGAACAAGGCCCGGCACAACGAGTTCATCCTGGGGAGGGCCCTGGAGGAAGGCGCCGACACCCTGGTCTGGGGAGCCGGAATCCAGTCCAACAACTGCCGCCAGACCGCGGCCGCCGCGGCCAAGTTGGGCCTGGAATGCCACTTGGTCCTGACCACGGATCACGCCGAGATTGAGTTCCAGGGAAACTTCCTCCTGGACCACCTGGTCGGGGCCCGGATCGAGCTCAACTCGGAACCCATGGGACCGCCCCTCTGGAACAAGATCAAGGAGAAGGCCGACAGCCTGAGGAGCGAAGGACGAAAGGTCTTCACCATCGCCGACCCGGCCTCTCGGGCCGCCGCGGCCGTTAGCTACACCTTGGCCTTGCTGGAGCTCCGGGAACAATTGGACGAGCAGGGCGTCCGGGCCGACGCCGTCTACTTCTCCTCCGGCGGCTCCACCGGCGCGGGGATGTTCCTGGGCCGGAAGCTGCTGGGATGGGAGGCGGCTCTGGAGGCGATCATGCCCATCGAATGGCCCTTCGACACCGCTTCCTACATGGTCAAACTGGCCAACGACGCCGCTGCGCTTCTGGAACTCGAACCGGCCGTGACGCTGGAAGACGTTCAGGCGAGCCCTGACTACATCGGCACCGGATACGGCATCGCGACCCCCGAAAGCCTGGAAGCCATCTCCCTGTTGGCTCGACGGGAGGGGATCCTTCTGGATCCCGTCTATACGGGCAAGGCCATGGGGGCTCTCCTGGCGGACGTCCGTCGGGGCCGCTGGCGAAAGGGCCACGACCTCGTCTTCCTGCACACCGGCGGAACGCCGGCGCTTTTCTATCACCACCGGGACTTGGCACCCATGTTCGACTCCACGGGAAAGGAAGGTTGAGCGTGTCGCTTCAGGACCAGATCGACTTTGACAAGCAGGGAGGGCTCGTCCCCGTCATCGCTCAGGATGACGAGACGGGCGACGTCCTCATGATGGCGTACATGAATTCGGAGGCGCTGGCGGAGTCGCTCCGCACCGGCCGGGTCTGTTACTACTCCCGGAGCCGCGACCGTCTCTGGCGCAAGGGAGAGGAGAGCGGACACGTGCAGCAGATCCGATCCGTTCACGTGGACTGCGACGCCGACACTCTGTTGTTCCGGATCACTCAGGTCGGAGGCGCCGCCTGCCACAAGGGCTACAGGAGTTGCTTTTTTCGGAAAGTGGAAGACGGGAGACTGGCCGTCTCGGTGGAGCCGGTATTCGACCCATCCAAGGTCTACGGGAGCGGGAAATCCAAATGAGCGAACAGATTTTGACGTTGGGAATCCCCGCGGGCAGTCTTCAGGAGGCGACGGCCCAACTTTTTTCCAAGGCCGGCTACCAGATCCGGTTCCGCTCCCGGTCCTACTATCCGTCCATCGACGATCAGGAGATCGAGTGCATCCTGATCCGGGCCCAGGAAATGGCCCGTTACGTGCAGGACGGGGTCATGGACGCCGGTCTGACCGGACATGACTGGATCGTGGAGAACGGGGCCCAGGTGGTCGAAGTCGCCGAGCTGGTCTTCTCCAAGGTGAGCCGGAAGCCGGTGCGTTGGGTCCTGGCCGTGCCCGAAGATTCGCCCATTCGCAAACCGGCCGACCTGGCCGGCAAGCACATCGCCACCGAGGGAGTCAACCTGACCCGGGACTACCTGAAACGCCACAACGTGGAAGCACACGTGGAGTTCTCCTGGGGCGCCACGGAGGTGAAGCCGCCCCGGCTGGCCGACGCCATCGTGGAGGTGACGGAGACCGGTTCTTCCCTGCGCGCCAACAACCTCAGAGTCGTCGATACGATCCTGGTGAGCACACCCCGGCTCATCGCCAACCAAGCCGCCTGGGACGATCCCTGGAAGCGGCAGAAGATCGAGAACATCGCGCTGATGCTTCGAGGGGCCATGGCCGCCGAGGGCAAGGTGGGAATGATGATGAACGTTCCCCTGGATTGTCTCGATGCGGTCCTGAATATCCTGCCGGCTCTCCAGAAACCCACCCTCTCGTCTCTGTCCGATGATGGTTGGACCGCCGTCAATACCATCATCGACGAAGCGGTGGTGCGGGACATCGTTCCCCGGGTTCGGGCGGCCGGGGCGGTGGGCATCGTGGAATACCCTCTCAACAAGATCATCGACTGATGGGAAACACCGGCTCGAAGCCAACGGCCATGGTCACCGGCGGCGGAGTGGGCCTGGGCAGGAAAATCAGCCTCGCCCTGTCGGGCCACGGTTACCGGGTGGCGGTCGCCGACATCGAAGGCGTCCGGGAAACCACCCGCGACATCGAAAACCGGGGACAAGAGGCCCTGGCCATCGACCTGGATCTGACCCGGCCCCAAGAGATCGAGCAGGCGGTGGAGGCGATCCTGGAGCGTTGGGGCCGTATCGACGTCCTGGTGAACAACGCGGGGATCGCGGGCCCCACGGCGCCCATTTCGGAAGTCAGCCTGGAAGAGTGGGAGCACGTGTTCGCGGTCAACCTGACCGGTTCGTTCCTCTGCGACAAGGCCGTCTACCCCCATATGATGGCCCGCCGGTCCGGGTCCATCGTGCACATCTCCTCCATGGCGGGCCGCATCGGCTTTCCACTGAGGGCGCCCTACGCCGCCTCCAAGTGGGCCGTCCTCGGCTTGAGCCGGACGCTGGCGGCCGAGTTGGGACCCTACAACGTACGGTCCAACGCCATCTGTCCCGGCCCCGTCGAAGGGGACAGAATAGAACGGGTTCTTCGGGACCGGCACTTGGCCACAGGTCTGCCCGACGCTGAGCTGAGGGCGGAGTTCACCGAAAACATCGCCCTGCGGCGCATGATCCCTCCTGAGGATATCGCCGATATGGTTCTGTTCCTGGCGTCGGACGCCTCCCGGAGCGTCACCGGCCAAGCCATTCACGTTTGCGGCGGTCTGAATCTGTGAAGGAGCGCACATGAACAGGGAAAGAGGAATCCGGATTCTCAAAGAGATGCTGGGAGCGGATCAGGCCGCCCAGGTGCAACGATCCTGGCAGGAGATCTCGCCCGATTTCGAAGCCTACGTCATCGGCTTCCTGTCGGGAGAAGTCTGGGCCCGGCCCGGTCTCGACCGCAGGACCAAGAGTCTCTGCACCATCGCGGCCCTGGCGGCCCTGGGGCGGCAGCGGGGCCTGGAACTGAACATCCGCATGGCTCGCCGCAACGGCGCCACCCGGAAGGAGATCGTGGAGACGCTGCTTCACATCGCTCCCTATGCCGGATTTCCCGCGGCGTGGGAGGGAATCGCCGCCGTCCACGAGATCTTCGGCTCCGGCGACGAGGATGGGGCCGAGTCTTCCGGGTCGTGAAATCGATTGTGGCTCAAGACGGGTCTTCCGGGTGAACCGGTTACTTGATCTCGAATTCCCCTGCAAATTGATGAAGAATATTTGGTAGGGGTGCTCCTTGTGGGTGCCCTCTTCGGTCCAAAGCGGAGCAAGACGGGACCAGACGAAGAGTCGGCGGCTGGATAGCCATTGCGTAGAAACCGCTGATGCTGTTTCCAATCGTAATTCACAAAGACGAAAAGAACGTCTACGGAGTGAGCGTCCCGGATCTGCCGGGTTGCTTCTCTGCCGGAGACACTTTCGAGTCGGCGAGCGTCCGGAGCCCGGAAACGAGATACCGGGCCGGGTTGGAAACAACATCCGCCGATTCCACGCCGCCTCCGCAAACCGGTTGAACCCCTGGACTCCCAGTCCAATCCAAGTAGATGAACATCTGTTGTAGACTCGATCAATGCGGCTTGGGTCCGGAGAAACCGTCCAGTTGTCCCGACCCTCCCAAGCCGGCGGAGGAAAAATTGGCATGATCAAACGTCTTCTCGCAACTGGACTCCTGAGCACGATTCCGCTCAGTGGCCAGAGCATCGATGACACCATCATTCCCGGAAAGTCCGATATCTTCATCAGCCTGCAGCAGAGCTTGAACACCAAGTCGGCTCGCTCCGGAGACAAGTTTTCCAGCCAGGTCGAGGTCCCGGTCACCGCTCAGGACCGGATCGTCATTCCGGTGGGCAGCTACATCATCGGCTACGTGGACAAGAGCAAGCGGGCGGGCCGGATCAAGGGCAAGGCGGAGCTCACCCTGAAGTTCGACACCGTGATCCTCCCCGATGGGACGACGCGTTACATGAGAGCCGGGGTCCAGTCCTCGGAAGGCTACGCCACCGATCTGGACGGCGAGGAGGGAACGATCCGGGCTCAGGGAGGCGCGAAAGGCGAGGTCCTGGCGGGCGCTGCCGGCGGAGCGGTGACCGGGACCATCATCGGAGTCACCGCCGGCGCCATGCGGGGTAGAATGGGCCGCGGCGCCGCCGCGGGCGCCGCCATCGGCGCCGCCGTCGGCGGGCTCATGGCGCTCTTCAAGCGGGGGGAGGACGTGGTCCTGCCCCGGGGTTCCACACTGACCATCCAGCTTCAGGAAGACGTGCACTTCGAAAAGCCGGTGCCTCGCCTTCCCAGGCGGCCCCTTGGTGGCGGGTGATCCGACCGTTGAAGTCGTCGCCTCGAAACGCCATCCGGTTTCGGCGCGCCTACTCCAGCTTCGCTGAAATCAGCCGGAACGACTTCATTCTCGGGTTGCCGATACCGGCGAAGTAAGACGAGGCGATGAGGACGATCTCCCTGGCCAGGTCGCGGCGATCCAGTCCGGGAAGATCCCCCACCAACCGGTAGAGGTCCGACGGTTCCGGTTTCTCCAGAGCAAGACGGGCGATTTCCATGCCTTCCATCTGCACCGACAGGTGGAAGGGAAAGAGTTCCGGCAGGGGAGGAATACGGATCTCCAGCGCCACCCGGCGCTCGCGTCCGCCCTCCAGACGACTCATGAGGAAACCGCTTCTTATCGACGCCCAGGGATAGCCCTGAAGCGCCTTCTCTCCCCCCTGTTCCGGAAATATTCCTCCCAGAAACGCCCGGGTTTCCTCGCGGGTCAGACGGCCGAAGTCCAGACTGGTCCGCAGGTGATCGGTGACGAATTCCTCCCGGTCCCGCTTCAATCTTTCAGGATCGGGTTCGGGATTGAACTCCAGCGTGAGATCTTCCGGCAGGTGCGGGAGATCCGAGTCGGGAACCGGAATCCATCCGAGCCGGTTCAGGGCATGAATATAGTGGGCCGCCAAGTAGCTGTTCCCCAGCCGGTTGGGGTGTGCGTCATGCGGAAGCTGCGTCTCGAACGAAGGCAGGAACGAGGTCGCCAGAAAGGGGACCTGGAGCTTTGACTGGTGAAAATGCCACGTGTAGAGCTCGCTGAAGAATTGGCCGGAGAAAGGGTAGTCCAAGACCGAGAGCAAAATCTTGCCTCCCCTCCCCTGCTGGAGTTCTACCAGGCGGCCCAGGGCCGAAAACGCACGATCCCACTCCTGCCGACTCTGGGGAGAGAGGCTCCAGGCCAGGGCGCTGAAGTTCCGCTCGCCGAAATACCGCGCCGCCTGATTCGAGAAGAGTCCGGATCCCAAATGCCGTGCTTCCGGACTGAACTCGTAGGTAGCCATGCCCAAGCCGTTGACGCCGGCCAAGGGCGTAATGTCGTTGGAGACGCTCAGTTGCAGGATGACGTCCGGATCGTAGGCGGAGGTCCGGTTGGAGAGATAGGTCGCTTCCTGGGACAGGGTCCAGCTGTCCAACCCCAGGGCATAGGTCTCGATGGCCTTGCCGCCGGCGCGGATATCGCTGCTTCGGTAAAACTCCTCCAACTGATCGCAGAACCGGTCCTGCTCCGGTCCGCCGGTCCCGAACACGTAGGAGTCTCCCAGACACACGATCCGAAAGACCCCCTTCGGCTTGGCCCGATAGTCGGAGGAACTCCGCATGCCGGCGTTGTTGATCCGGACCTCGGCGCCCCGGTACCGAGTCGCGACTCCTCTCTTCCCCAGGCGCCCCACCCCGGGTTCGGGCACGGCGTCGTAGAACTGGCCCGACCTGGAGACCAGGGACTCGTAGAGCTCCAATCGCCGGGCGTCGGAGAGGTTGTCGAGCAGGTAGTGGAGCAGGGCCGGCCGCAGGAACTTCATCGCCAGGGGTGTGGCCAGCGCCAGACAGAGGGCCGAGACCCCCACGGCCAGAAGAATCCGGAGAGCGTAGTAGCGGAGGCTCTTCCCGAAAGGGGAACCGGTTTCACCTGAAGGCTTGGGAGACGGGCCCATTCAAACCGATCCTGAAGACTCCCTCAGGGGAGACATGGGGTTGCGAGTCCCACAGTTGGGACACTTGTAAAAGGTACGGAAGAGGACGCGGAAGGGTTTGAGCGTCGCCTCCACATGCCCGGCTCCACAGGCAAAGCAGACATTGGCGTCGCCGGCTTCCATTCGCAGGCGGGCGAGATCCGTCACCGGCCTGGAGGAGTTGTCTTCCCGCCGGGCCACCAGTCCCCAGCCGTACTGGCTCAGACGGGTCGGCAAGAGACGATCCAATACCCGAACCGCATAGTTCATCCAGCAGAGCAGAATCCTCAGCATTCGGGCAGGGATTCGCGCCAGCCACTGAGCCCGTTGGGGATAGTACTGGACTTTCCCGGGATCGGGAGGATTCAGATAGACGAACCCGGTGTAGAGTTTCTTGCAGGAACGGGTCCGAAGGCGGGTGCCGGTCTCGATCGCCTCCACCAGGCTGGCGAGAGAAAAGAGGTTGACGTGACCGCCTCCGAGAAAGAGATAGCGATACAGCCGATCGTCCAGACAACCGCTGTCGGGAACCGCAACCCAGAGAGAGCCCCCCGGCCGGAGCACGCGATCGATTTCCCGAATGGCCTCCCGGCAGTCCGGAAAATGCTCCAGCGTATGGTTGCAGACCACCACGTCGACGGTCTCCTCCCCGAGGGGAATCGCACCCGAATCTCCCAGAACCCGGGCCCAAGCGCCTTGCGCGGCGTCGGGAAAATCCACGTCCAGCGCCAAGACCCGAGCCTCGGTCCCGGCATAGGAAAAACTCCCCGGTCCCGCTCCCAGATCCAATACGACGGCGGCCGGTGAAAGGGGACGAACCAGATGATCCATGAGACTCGCCAAGCCGGCCCAAACCGCTCAACTCCAAGCTCCGGGCCGACCGGAAAAAACATAGCACGCCGGAAGCGAAAATAAAGAAGTAGAAGTGACCCCGACAACGAATCGGGATGCTTCTCTTCTCTACTTTTCTCTTTCCTCTTTTCTCTTTCCTCCCCATTTGTTGGAATGTCGTCACCCTGAGAGAAGTCGTAGGAGTCCCGATGGGTGCCACTACAGATGAATGACCCGGATCGAAGCAAACCAGCCACTGGGATCCGAATCCGGTTCATCCACCTGCTGGTCCTGTCGGCGTTCACGACGGCGCAGCCCATCTACGATCTCCTGACCCGGCATCCCGAGTTCCTGCCGGCCCACCAGAGCGAGCGGGTGGACATTCTCCTGCTGACTCTGATGCTGTCCCTTCTGTTGCCGGGAGCGGCGGCGATGGTGGTCCGGAGTCTGGCCAGAGTCCATCCGCAGTTGGGCCCCGGGACCTACCTGGCCCTTCTGGGTCTCCTGACCACCGGACTCGTCCTCCAGGGGCTCAAGAGACTACCGGCGCCCGAGGCAGTGGCGCTGATCCTTTCCCTGCTCTCCGGGGCGGTCTTCGTGTTCGCGTATTGCCGATTCTCGGTGATCCGGACCTATCTGTCCTATCTGATTCCGGCGGTCGTCCTGTTCCCGCTTCTGTTTCTCCTGGATTCGGAGATCCGGAAGCTGATCCTTCCCGAACCGGACTCCGAAGTGGGGATCGTGTCCGGCGCCAAGGCGCCCGTCGTGATGGTGATCTTCGACGAGTTCCCCCTCATCTCCCTGCTCGACGGGCGCCGGGAGATCGACTCG
Source organism: Acidobacteriota bacterium (assembly GCA_965217775.1). Taxonomy (GTDB): domain Bacteria; phylum Acidobacteriota; class UBA6911; order RPQK01; family JAJDTT01; genus JAJDTT01. The sequence goes on along the minus strand of CBDCJH010000002.1, from coordinate 6,074,987 downwards.
AACCTCTTTCCCAACCTGGCCGAGCTGGCGGGAAACTCCTACTGGTTCCGGAACGCCACCACCAACAACGAGAGCACCCTGTTGTCGATTCCGGTGATCCTGTCGGGAACCCTGCCCCGGCAGCGTCCGTTTCCCCTGCCTCTGTTTCGCGAATATCCCAGGAACCTGTTCTCCCTCCTTTCCGGTTCCCACGATCTGCGGATTCGGGAAAACGTGACCGGGTTGAATCCTCGAAGAACGCCGGCACCCTTCGGTCCCCGCTTCCGGCTGCTGGTGGAGGATCTGTCGGTCGCCTATCTCCACCTCCTGCTGCCGGCGACCTGGGCCTCGCGCTGGCTTCCTCCGGTGACCCAGACCTGGAACCAGTTCCTGAACCCGGGCGCCCCCGGTCCGATCCGGCGCGCCTGGAAGGACTTCCGCGTCGACTGGTCGAGACGGGCCGACCGCTTTCGAGACTTCGTCGATTCGATTCGGGGGGACGGACCGCCGACCCTCTATTTCCTGCACTCCATGCTTCCCCATGCAAGCTGGATATACCTTCCTTCGGGCAAGTTGTACACGCTCTCGGAGCGGCCGGGAGTGGCCGGGGTGGTGGGGCCCAACAACCGGGGTCTCGACGTGAATCAATGGCTGGACGATCCGTGGCTGGTGGCCCAGGCCTATCAGCGCCACCTCCTGCAGGTGATGTTCCTGGATCGTCTGGTCGGAGAACTGGTCCAGCGGCTCCGTGAGCAGAACCTCTATGACTCGACGCTTCTGGTCCTCACCGCGGACCACGGAGCCAGCTTTCGTGCCGGCGACTCGCGCCGCCTGTTGACCGGCACCAACTACATGGACATCATTTCCGTCCCGCTGATCGTCAAGGCGCCGGGGCAGCAGGAGGGAGTCCTCAGCGACCGCAACGTGGAGAGCATGGACATCCTTCCGACCCTGGTGGAGATGCTGGGAATCGACACGGAGTGGCCGCTGGATGGCCGGTCTGCCCTGGCCGCCGAGGCACGGGAACGGCCCGAGAAGATCGTCTACAACGACGATGGCGAGAAGTTCTCGTTCGATCCCCGCCTGGAGTCACGCTGGTCGAGCCTGGACCGCAAGCTGGCACTCTTCGGCGCCGCGAACGGTGAACTCTCCGAGCAGGATCTCTATCGGATCGGACCCGACGCCGAACTGGTGGGCGAGCGAACGGACGCGTTGGCCCAAGGGAAATCGGACCTGACGGTGGAGATCGACGGAAGCCACCTGTTCCGGCAGGTCGAGCTCGGCTCGTCCTTCTTGTTGTCACGAATCTCGGGTCGGGTCCACGACAGCCAGGACTCCCGGATCGGCCGGACTTTGGCCATCGGCGTCAACGGCACCGTCGGCGCCGTGACCCGCACCTCACAACTGGGCGGAGAAACCATCTTTTCCGCCGTCGTCCCGGAGACAGCCTATCGGGACGGCAGCAACCAGATCCGAATCTACGAAACGCGCAGGACCGGATCAGGCCTCGCACTCTTGCCCGTGGAAGTACCCGCTCCCTCTACCTACCGGTTGGATTCGGTGGGAGAGGCAACTCTCCTGGTGACGCCGGCAGGAAAGAAGATCCCGATCGGCGACCCGGGCGTCACCGGATGGGTCGTCTCCCGTCTGAGTCCGGACCGGAGTCGGATCTTCATCGGCGGCTGGGGCGCCGACGTGGAGAACCTCGTCCTGCCTCAAGCCATCGTGTTGTTTCGGGACGGAGAATTCCTGTACGCGGGGCGGACCGGCCGATACCGGAGCGACGTCGTCAAGACGTACGGCAGCTCCGAGATCGACAACAGCGGCTACCTGTACGAATTCTCCCTCCTCGAATTCCCCGATCCTGGAGATAGGGAGATCCGGGTCTTCATCCACTCCCGGGACGGGAGGGCATCCGAGTCCAACTATCCCCAGCCCGGCAACACCGAAAACTGGCACTTCCGGCGGAGCGGCGACTTTCTTGTCGCCGAATAGGGGGGGTCAGGGGGGACCGTAGTCCCCCCTCTACATCCCACTCATCGCTACAAAAGCAGATTCCTCACCAGCGGCGCCCGGCGCTTGCTGACGATGAATTCGAGACCGTTGGTCAGCGTCAGCAGCCACCGGCGGCTGCTCAGAGTACTCAGCCTGCGGATCCGATTCGTGTTCACCAGCACGCTCCTGTGAACCCGTTGAAACTGGGTGCCCCGAAGGCGCTCCTCGAGACGGCCCAGACTGTGCACGGCCCGGTATTTCCTTCGTGCGGTGAGAATCCGGACGATTTCTCCGTCGGCCTGCAGCGCGTACACGTCGTCCAGGTCCAACAGGTAGTAGTCCAACCCGCGGCGAGCCACCAGCTTGGCACCGGGCCGGGTCTCCCGCCGTCGGGTCCACCAAACGGCGCCCACGGCCTGAGAAACGTACGGCGCCGCCTCCGCCTCTGTTACGGAGAAAGAGGGAGTCTGAAGATCGCTTCTCCCGCCGCCGGAGCGAAAGTCGCACTGACGATCCCCATCACGAGGCATCATCCGCCGGATGCGGGTCCGGACGACAGCCACGGGATGGTGAACTGACGGACCGCGGCAGGATAACCGCCGGGATTCAGAACTCACCCCTCCGGAACTGCTCGGCCAGATAGTCGCTGGACCGCCAGGCGATCGCCAGAATGGTTTCGGTCGGGTTCTGGCAGGCGGAGCTGGGCCAGCAGCCGCCGTCCATGACGAAAAGGTTCGAAATCTCGTGGGCCTGGCAGAACTGGTTCAGGACGCTGGTTCGCGGATTGTCGCCCATTCTGGTGGTGCCCATTTCGTGGATGATCCGCCCGGGAGCGCTCAGGGACTTGTCCTCGCGGAGGATCTCTGCTCCCGCCTCATGCATGAGCTCCTGTAGATTCTGAAAGGCGTCCTCCAGCATGTCGTAGTCGTTGTCGGTCCTCTTGTAATGGAACTTCAGGACCGGGATTCCCCACGCGTCCACCACGTCCGTGTCGATCTCCACGTAGCTGTCGAAGATCTGCAGCGGCTCCCCCCGGGCGTAGACCCGGACCACCGCCGGGTGCAATTCCTTGATCCGTTTCTTGTAACCGGCGCCGAAGCCTCCGATCAGGTCGGCGTGCCCCGGGAAGACGCCGCTGCCCCCTTTGACCATGATCCCGTAGCCGCGAATGAACTTGGGATGGCGGCTTCCCAGATTGCTGTACCTGGGAATGTAGGAGCCGTTGGCTTTGCCGTCGTCGTTGCGGATTTTCGATCCCACCAGTTCGGGCAGGACTCCGATCACCTGACCGGCAGTGAAGTGATCGGTCAGGTAATGGCCCAGGACGCCGCTGCCGTTGGCCATGCCCCGAGGGTGGAAACGGGAAACCGAATTGAGCAGGATGCGGGTCGATTCCAGCGTGCCGGCGGCCAGCACCACCACTTGGGCGTGAACCTTCCGCTCCACTTTGCTCTTCCGGTCGATATAGGAGACGCCCCGGACCCGGCCCTCCTTGTCCACCACCACCTCCCGGACGACGGCGTCGGTCAGCAGGGTCAGCTTTCCCGTCTTGGCGGCGTCGGGGAGGGTGACGGCGATGCTGGAGAAAAAGGCTCCCACGTCGCACCCGGAGCCGCAGCTGCCACAATAGTGACACGGCGGCCGTCCCCGGTGGTAACGGCTCAATTGGGCCGTTCTGAGCGCTGTCAGGCGCCAACCCTTCCGGGCCGCCGCCTTGCGCATCAGACGCTCGAAGCAGTTGTAGGCGAAGGGAGGCAGGAATCGGCCGTCGGGAATCTGGGAAAGGCCTTCCTTGAACCCCTGGATCCCCACGTAGTCCTCGACCCTGTCGTAATAGGGCGCCAGGTCGGCGTAGGTGAAGGGCCAGTCCACCCCGTAGCCGTCGATGCTCGCCGCCTTGAAGTCGAACTCGCCCAGGCGGAAGGACTGCCGGCCCCAGTGCAGGGTCCGTCCCCCCAGAATCCGGGAACGGCCCGTCCATTTGTAGGGCTTTTGCGGACCACTCGTCGGAGCATTCGTATAGGGATGCTCGCTCTCCTTGGTGTAGTAGCCTGAGAATGGAGTCTGCTCCCTTGCCGCCAGCCAGCCGTCCTTCCGGATGACTTCGGGATTGCCCCGTCCCCGAAAACGGAAATCGTAGGGCATGGCGTGGGTCAGGAAGTCAGTGTTCTTGATGGGAGGACCGGCCTCCAGCACCAGCACCTCCAACCCGTGCTCCGTCAGGACCTTGGCCGCCATGCCTCCGGCGGCTCCACTGCCCACGACCAGGACGTCGTATTCATGTTGGGCCATTGCAAAACCTCGCGAGCGGACGGGCTACGCCTCGTCCCCGTGATGGCCGGGATGGGGACAACCCTCCCATTCCGCCAACACCTGCTTTCCCTGGTACTTCAATTCCTGGTGGATCCCCTCCCGGGATGTGTAGTAGGCAAACACGGTTCTCCGGCGCAGGTCCCGGAAGAAGCGCTGGCCCACGACTCCCCCAGGGGGATCCGCTTCCGGATCCGCAAGCCGGCCCAGGAGCGCCTCTTGATCCTGCGGGGAAAGCCGGACAAACGCTTCTTGGTGCCGGTTGCGGCTGAGCCGATCGACTTCCGCGAGTCCCTTCCGAAATTCCTGCTGGACCTCCTTGGTCTCGTGGCTCAAGACCAGATCGATATGCTCATGGACCCGGGCGTTTCTGGCCCCCGGGGTGTCGGTTTCCGGGATGATGAGCTCGGCCAGCGTGGCCAAAAGCTCCGCCTGTTCCGGCGTCAGAAAGCGGGTTTTCCAAGTCTCGGCCGCACCCTGAGCAGCCGCCGCGGCCAGTTTCGGGAGGGATCCCGCAACCGGCGCCGACGCGGCCAGTTGCACCAGGCCGGAGGAACCCACAGCCATGGTCTTGAGGGCGTCTCTGCGTCGAATCTGCTTCCCCTTCATCTTCTTCCAGGATAATGCCGATCGTCTTCGCATGGTAGTCGTGAGATGAAATCCCGCCTCTCCTTTTCGTCCTTTCGGACCGTGGCAAAAGTCGCCAGGGGCTGGTAACGTAACAGTCCCGATTCGCACCGAGACTCACAGACCAACCAGGAGCAAGTCCAGATGAAGATCGCCATCCTGCACGGCCCCCGGGACCTCCGGATCGAAGACCACGAGCTCGACCCCTCGAATCTGGCGCCGGACGAGGTTTGGGTCCGGACCATCGTGACCGGGTTCAAGATCGGGACCGACCGCGGCAATTACGAAGGGGCCGAGGACGTCCCCGGAGCTCCCGTGTATCCCCGCTGGGTTGGAGACAGCAACCTGGGCGAGATTCGGGGCACCGGCTCCAACGTCACCGGGTTTCAGGTGGGAGACCGGGTCCTGTCCCAGATGCATCACCAGTCGGAATACATCTGCGCTCCGGCTGAGGGCTTCCTGGTCAAGGTCCCGGACGGCGTTCACCCCGAGGACGCCGTCTTCGGAAATCTCTATTCCCTGAGCGCCCATTGCTATCACAAGGGGCTCTTGCGTCCGGGCGAAACCGTGGCCGTAGTCGGTCTGGGGACGCTGGGCCTGGGCGCCGTCGCCATCGGGCCTCTTTACGGGGCGCGCACTGCCGCCATCGGCAACAGCGACCTGCGCCTGGAGATGGCCCAGCGCATGGGGGCCCACGGGCTCTTCAGCAGCGACGACCCGGATCTGGGCGCGAAGCTGGACGAGTTCAGCGGCGGCCGCGGCATCGATCTGGTCATCCTGACGGCGAACCCGTGGCCCGCCTATCGAACCGCCGTGGAGATCGTCCGGGACGGCGGCCGTGTCTCCATCGTCAGCCTGTTGGGCCGTGGAGAAGAAAACCTGGAGTTCAACCCCCTCTCCATGCAGCTCTTCTACATCAAGGGGATCTCACTCATCGCCGTCTCCGGCAAGGATCCCGACCTCTTCCCCGGAGCCGACGGCGACGTCCAACAGACGCGGCACCGGGCTCACCTCTTCACGCTGATGGCCGACGGGCTGCTGGAACCCAAACGCCTCGTCACCCACCGGCTCCACTACACTCGCATGGTGGAGGCCTACGAGATGGCCTACCACCGGGACAAGACCATGATGAACATGGTGTTCGACTGGCGAGATGCGCACGGGGGATAGGAAAGAGGGGAGCGGCGGTTTCCAACCGCCGAACTCCGGACGGGGAATGGCGAAATGAGCGTATTCGACCGGTTTCGATTGACGGGAAAGAGGATGTTCATCACCGGCGGCAGCCGGGGGCTGGGGCGCGAGATGGCCTTGGCCATCGCCGAGGCCGGCGCCGATGTGATTCTGGTGGGGCGGGATGCCGCATCCCTGGAGCGGACGGCAGGAGATCTGAGGAACCTGGGACGGGAGGCGTTCCCGATCCAGGCCGACATCGGCGACATGGAGGATTGCGAACGGGCCTGCGAGACGGCTCTCAGGGATCACGGCCCCATCGACATCCTCATCAACAACGTGGGAGGACGCCGCGAGAACATCCCCACCACGGAGATGACCCTGGAGCAATGGCGACGCCTCATCGATCTGAATCTGACCAGCACCTTCCTGTGCACCAAGATCATCGGCGGGGCCATGGTGAGCCGGGGCCAGGGGGGACGCATCATCAACAACGCGTCCATCAACGGACTGATCGTGGCCCGCGACATCGGTGGCCGTCACTACGAGACCTCCAAGGCGGCCGTGATCCACTTCACCCGGGCCGTGGCCGCCGACTGGGCGCCCCACGGCATCACGGCCAACGCCATTTGTCCCGGCGGCTTCATGACCGAGCCCAACATCCGCTGGTCCAAGGAACACCCCCAGGTGATCAAGACCTTCATGGCCCACATTCCCATGGGCGGCTTCGGGCAACCCGAGGATCTGGGCCCCTTGGCCGTCTATCTGGCCTGCGACGCTTCCCGCTACGTGACGGGCGCCAGCATCGTCATCGATGGAGGCTACACCCTTTGGTAGGCGCGACTGCTCCCGCCGAGGATCCCGTTATCCCGTGCCGAAGCGGAATAACCCGGCTATGAGAAGAGTCAGAAGAAGAGGCGCCAACCGGCGTCACTTTCTGGTGGGTCTGGGAGCCTCCCTGTTGCCCTTCCCGCGGCATACGTGGGGGAAACCCGCAGCCGATCAGGTGGTCGTGGGGCGAGGGAAGCTGGAGATCTCCGCGCTCCGCTTCGACTGCACCCCGCCCACAGGTGTCCCGTCTCCAACCCTCGGTGTCAATCCGGTGGTTCGCAAGATCGAGGGTCCCATGGAGACCCGTCTCCTGGCCCTCCGGCAAGGGAGGCTGACCCTGGGCTGGGTCAACAGCGATTACAACATCTGGCACGAGGGGAGGCGTTTTCTGGCCCGGGGTCTGGGCATTCCCCAGGAGCAGACCATCGCCTCCGCGACCCATAATCACTCCATCGTCACCCTCGGCGGATTGAGGAGAAACGTCCGGGGCTTCGGCAAGCGATTCTTCAGGAATCTCCGGGAGGCCGCCCGCTCCCTGGAGGCCGGCTTCGAGCCGGCCAAGCTCTCCTGGGCGACTGCGGAAGAACCCTCCATCACCTACAACCGCAAAGGCGTCCGTCCCGACGGGTCCACCTACTTCATGCGGGAAGAGGACCGGATCCTGCTGGGCGACTTCGAGGGCGCCAACGATCCCCTGGCCTCGCTGCTTCGCTTCGATCGCCCCGACGGCACGCCGCTGGCCCTGATGGGACACTTCACGGGCCACCCGGTGGCCTCCTACAACCTGGAAGAACCGGTGATCAACCCCGATTTCTCGGGTTGGTCCATTCTGGACCTGGTGGAATCGTTTCACCCCCGGCGGCCCGTGGGGTTCTTTCTCCAGGGCTGTGCGGGAGACATCAACGTCAAGGGAATGTTCGACGGTCCCGAAAGGGCCCGGGCCGCCGGACGGCGACTGGGAGGCACTTTGATTCGAGCCTCCTCCGGAACCCGGGCCAATTCCGAGTCCGCGCTGGCCCTGGCCTGGGGTACGGCACAGGTTCCGTATGCTCCCCTTCCGCCGCCTGAGAAGCTCCGGCAGGAGCGGCGGGACCTGATGGATTTTCAGCGGCGCACCGAGGCGGGCGACCCCGACACGCTCCGGGTCCTGGGCTACAACTTCTCCTCGACCATGAAGATGAAATACCGGAAGAACCTGGCCCGGCCGCTGCTGAGATGGACCGACTGGGCTTTGGAGGTTCAGAAAAACGGTACGGCCCTGCCCGATTCCCTGCCCGTTCCCCTGCAAGCCATCGTCTTGGGCGACGTGGCGGTGGTGACCATCCCGTGCGAGGCCTTTTCCGGAATCGGGAAACAGATCCGGCGGCAGAGTCCCTTCGCCATGACCATTCCCGCCGCCTACAGCAACGGATATCTAGGCTACATCGGCACCAGCCGGGACGTGGGGGACGGCGAGTACATGTCGGCCTCCTACCGCTACATGCGGCGTGCTCCGTTCGCCCGGCCCGCGGGAGACGCTATCGCAACGAAGGCGGTGGAGCTGTTGAAGACGGCCAAAGACGCCATGGACTGATCCCGAATCAGGAGTGTCCGGCAAAACCCGTCTTGAGCCCGTTCCGGCCGATCCTATTCCTCGTCCGCGAGATAGTAGCCGGAGCCGATCAGGATCGGCAGACCATAGGTGACCACCCTCTTGACGAAGACCACCTTCCGCTGCTGCATCCCGGTGGAGGGATTGCGCGTCTCGTAGTAGAGGAAGGTTTCGCCGAAAGCGTTGGCGATACTCAAGTCGTCCCGATCGCTCAGCGAGGTCAGCTCGGAATCGGCTCCTCCCAAGGTCCAGCCGCCCCAGCGGTACGGGTCCCCGCTGAACAGGGTGTTGCCGTTGCCGTCCACACCGAAGACATAGATCGAGTCCCGCCGCCAACGCGGGTCCGAGGACAGGCTGATGGAGGCGAAGTACCCCATCGACTCCACTTCCATGGCGGCGCAACGGACGAATTCGGTCAACCTCTGGATGGACGGTTCGGAGGCCAAGCCCATGGCGTTGACCTCCTCCCTCCTGCAGGTGCCGGCGACGTCCCGGCGGTAGATCCCGGCGCCGATGGCAGCGGGAATCCCGTCCCAGTCGATGGCCTTGAAAAAGGAGGCCTTGGGCTCATCGTATCCGGTCGCCGGGTTTCTGAAGGAATAGTAGGTCCAGCCCCCGCCGAAGGTGGTCGCAAGACGATAGAACTCCTGAATGAGGTCGTTGCCGAACGCGTCGATCAGCAGGCCCCATTGCTGCCCCTCCCTCGAAGTGTCGGGAGGAAAGACGAACGCTCGACTCTCTTCGGAGATCGGCGTCATTTCGTCGACGAAGATGTAGTAGGGGCCGCTCTGCCAACGCTCCTCTTCGTGGAAAGCCCGCCGGGCCGCCTCGAAGCCCACTTCCTGGACCAACTCGTAGGCGCACTGGACGAAAGCTTGAACGTCTTCCGGCGTGCGAATGGCGCTGGCGACGACGGAGTTTTCGGCGCAAGTCCGAGTCTGAGCGAAGCTGACACCCTGAATGGCGACAATTAAGGTCGAGAGAACCAGGAAACAGGAAAGTCCATGTCTTTTCATTGCGACAAACCTCCAATCTCACCGCAGAGTTGACTCACGCAACGGCAGACGAGAATAGGGAACCCGCGAGGGGTGAGAACGGGCACGAAATGCGCTCCATGAGCACGCATGAAGCCAGCCTCGCCAGTGATCGAGGGACAATGGACGCCGACTCGGACATGAGTACGGCCATCCGCTTGTTTCAAGCAATAGCATGATTATTTTTTGAATTCCAGCACCCTGGCGATCACGCACATGTCACACGGAAGCGCTCGCCCCGAAAATCCGCTCTCCGGCAGACTTGGCAGTGGAGCCGGACAAGCACTGCACGGCAACGTCCTGTTCGACGTATTCTCAGTGACGCGGTGACGGACGGGAGCCGGAAGTCGTCTCACTCATCCAGGAAATAACCGGAGCCGATCAGGATCGGCAGTCCGTAGACCACCACCCGCTTGACGAAGACCACCTTCCGCTGGTCCAGTCCGATGGCGGGATTTTGCGTCCGGTAGTAGAGGAAGGTTTCGCCGAAGGCCACGGCCACGCTCAAATCGTCCCGATCGCCGAGCGACGTCAACTCGGAATCGGCTCCCCCCGAAGCCCAACCGCCCCGGCGGTACGGATCGCCGCTGAACAAAGTATTGCCGTTGGCATCCACGCCGAACAGGTAGATCGAGTCCTGTCTCCAGCGGGGGTCCGAGGACAGCCCGACGGAGCCGAAATACCCCATCGTTTCCAGCTCCATGGCGGCGCAGCGGACGAATTCCTGCAGCCTCTCATCGGAGGGCTCGGCAGCCAGCCGAATGGCATTGACCTCGTCCCTCAGGCAGGTCACGGGAATGTCACTCAGGTAGACACCCGCGCCGATGGCTGCGGCGGTTCCGCCCCAGTCGATCGACTTGATGTAGGAAGCCTTCGGCTCGTCCCGGCCCGTCACCGGATTCGAGAACGAGTAGTACAGCCATCCCTCTCCGAAATCGCCGACGATACGCGCTCCTTCACGGAAGAATTCGTTGCCGAAGACGTCGACCAGCGGTCCCAACTGAAGTCCTTCCCTCAAGGGGGCGGGTGGGAAGACGACCAGTCGCTCGTCTCCGGGCGTCCCGACGGCGACGAAGACGTAGATCGGTCCACTCTTCCAGCGCTCTTCTTCGTTAAAGGCCCGCCGGGCGGCTTCGGTGCCGACTTCGAGGGTGTATTCATAGGCGCATTGAACGAAGGCCCGAATGTCGTCCCGAGTGCGAACGGCGCCGGCGGCGACGGACTTGTCCGCGCAAGAGAGATCGTCAGCGGTGGCGAAAGCGTGCGGCACCACGGCCGCGAGGCCCAGGGGAATCAGAAGGCAGACCAATGAACGTGGCTTCACTCTGAGGTCCTCCGGACTTGCAATGGGTCAAATGCTGCCTTGTCACTCGTCCAGGTAGTAGCCGGAACCGATCAGGATCGGCAGCCCGTATGTGACCACCCGCTTGACGAATACCACCTTTCGCTGCTGCATCCCCGTGGAAGGGTTTCGCGACCTGTAATAGAGAAAAGTCTCACCGAAGGCGCCGGCCACGCTGAGGTCGTCCCGGTCGCTGAGCGACGTCAACTCGGAGTCGGCCCCACCCAACGTCCAGCCGCCCCAGCGGTAGGGGTCCCCGCTGAAGAGCGTGTTGCCGTTTCCGTCCACGCCGAACACGTAGACCGAGTCGTTTCTCCAGCGCGGGTCCGACGACAAGCTGATGGAGGCGAAATATCCCATCGACTCCAGCTCCATGGCGGCGCAGCGGACGAATTCCTGCAACTTCCGGTTGGAGGGATCCGCAGAGAGTCCTGCGGCGTTGACCTCTTCCCGATTGCAGGAGCCCGGGATGTCCCGCTGGTAGATCCCCGCCCCGATGCCGGCCGGGGTCCCGTTCCAGTCGATGCTCTTGATGTAGGTCGCCTTCGGCTCGTCCCTGCCGGTCGCCGGATTGGTGAACGAATAGTGCAGCCATCCTTCCCCGAAGCCGCTCGTGATGCGGTGCTGCTCCTTGTAGTAGTCGTTGCCGAAGACGTCGATCAGGAGGCCGCGCGAGGTTCCCTCCCGCTCGGGTTCGGGCGGGAAAACGAAGTGATGGGCTTGATCGCTCATCGGCGTCGATTCGGAAATGAAGACGTAGATGGGACCGCTCTTCCAACGTTCATCCTCGTTGAACGCCCTGCGAGCTTCCTCCGGTCCCATCTCCATGGCGTACTCGTAGGCGCACTGAACGAAGGCGCGAACGTCGTCGCGCGTTTGGACGGCGCTGGCGACGACGGATTTCTCCGCGCACGACGGACCGTCGCCGCTGGCGAATGCCTGCGGCGGGACGGCCGTCAGGATCAATAAGAAAAGGCAACCGGACAATCTGTGATTTGTAGACATGAGGATCCTCCAGATCTGCAATCCGCCTTCGATAATGTGTCATTCATCCACGTAGTAGCCGGAGCCGATCAGGATCGGCAGGCCGTAGGTGACCACCCGCTTGACGAAAACGACCTTCCGCTGCTGCATCCTGGTCGCGGGATTCCGGGACATATAGTAAAGGAAGGTTTCACCGAAGGCCTGGGCCACGCTCAGGTCGTCCCGGTCGGCCAGGGAGGTCAACTCGGTATCCTGCCCGCCCAAGGTCCAGCCGCCCCAGCGGTACGGGTCCCCGCTGAACAGCGTGTTGCCGTTCCCGTCCACGCCGAACACGTAGACCGAGTCCTGTCTCCAACGAGGATCCGAGGACAGGCCGATGGAGGCGAAGTACCCCATCGACTCCATTTCCATGGCCGCGCAACGGACGAATTCCTGCAGCCTCTGGTTGGACGGATCCATGCCGAGCACCGTGGCGTTGACCTCTTCTCGGCGGCATGTCCCCGGGAGGTCGCGGCGGTAGATTCCGGAGCCGATGGCGGCCGGGGTCCCGTCCCAGTCGATGCTCTTGACGTAGGAGGCCTTGGGCTCTTCCATGCCGGTCGACGGGTTCGTGAACGCGTAGTAGATCCAGCCCTCGCCGGCGAGGCTCAGGATACGATTTCGTTCCTGATAGTAGTTGTTGCCGAAGGCGTCGTTCAACAGTCTTGCGAACGTCTGTCCTTCCCTCGAGGGGTCAGGCGGGAAGACGAAGCTGCGAGTCTCTTCACTCACCGGCGTATCTTCCGAGACGAAAATATAGGAGGCGCCCTTTCTCCACCGCTCGTCTTCGTGAAAGGCCCTCCGAGCCTCTTCGAAGCCCACTTCCTGGACATACTCGTAGGCACACTTGACGAACGCCTCCACCTCCTCTGGTGTCCGCACGGCCCCGGCGGAAATCGAGTGATCGGCGCAAGCCGAGGTCTGCGCCGGAGCGAAATCCTGTCCGGCGACTACCAGAATCGGAATGATCGACAGATAAGACAGTTGATTTCGTGCCAAGGTGACGATCCTCCGGCACCATTATGCCTTCGGACGGCACGGCGGTAACTCATGGTCCATAGGTTATTGGGGAAGTAAGCGTTTGGGTAAGGGTCGGACACACCACGCGATCCTTCATGGGGAGTTCCCATCACCAAGTGACCACGATCGGCCACCCGAAGATACAAGTCCAAATCGCCACCGTACTTTTTTTCCAGGAATAGCACGAAAAATTGGACGCGTCCAGCGTAATGAAGCCCGATAGCACACCATTTTCTGTCGGACCCGAAGCAGGTTGAGGGGCAGGGGCAGGTCCTGTTTCCGCCAGCTCGACGCTGTCGCAAGGATGGGAGAATCGGAGTATCCTACGCGGATGCAGATCACCTACGTCGAGATGACGGTACAGGGGCGGTCCGGTACCGAGCAGCGCTCCCTTCCGGTGGGGTCGGTTTCCGGCGCCCGCTTCTGCTCCCGGGACGTGGAGGAGATGCGGAAGCAGATGGACGAGCAACTCGAGCGCGACGGACGATTCACCATGGCCACGCTCACGAATCCCTCCGTTTTCCACTTGGGACGCTATCTTCTGACCCAGAGCCCCGACTTCGAGGTCCAGGGCTCCATGACGGGTGGGGAGGCCGAGGTCGTGGCCATCCGAGACGGCGACGAGATCCTCGTTTCCGTCGGCAGCGACCAGTGCGATCGGGAATTGGATCCCCTCTTTCCGGACAAACCCAAACAGATGTGTCCTCACCCTTTGGCGCGAACCGCTTGGCCTTACCAGGAGGTCCGGTCCCACTGGGATGAACTGCGCATCTTCAGCCACGTGGTGGTGGGAGAGCATACGGTGCCGCTGCAGGACAGCAAGATCTCCGAGCTGGTGGACCTGGAGTACCTGCTGAACCTGAACCAGGTTCGAACCCTGGCCGATCCCATGGTCCTGTACTGCGGTTGCGGTTCCTTCCTGGATTCGGTGGATGAGACGGTCGAGCGGCTTGACCTGCCCCCGGAAACGGCGCTGGGCGTCGGCGACAGCTTCCTGGTGGGCCTCAACGACCCGGTGCTGGACCGCACCATCCAACACGAGTTCCGGGCGGTTCCGTTGGGAGACGACCTGCAATACCGGGAAGACTTCGATCGACGGTCGGAAACGAGAAAAGAGGAGTAGGCATGCCCAAGCTGACTGTGGAAGGTGTAGGAGATTTCGACGTAGGTCCCGGAAAGCGGCTGGTTCTGGCTCTCACCGACGAGGCCGGCATCGATCAACTGCACGCCTGCGGGGGGAACGCCCGCTGCACCACCTGCCGGGTGGAGTTCGTCGAAGGCGAGCCCGGGCGGATGACGGCCGCGGAAAAGGAGGTTCTGGAGCGGCGCCGCGTGACCGGGGTCCGCTTGAGCTGTCAGATCCGTTGCGACCACGAGATGACGGTGCGGATCATCAGTCGACTGGAAGGAAGCGGGCGGCGCGACGCAGGCCGCAGACCGGCCGACGAGATCCACCCCCAGCCGGTGGAGTACGTGTAGATCGAGGATCGCCCCAAGGCAAGATCGACCTGGACGAATTCGTGCTGGCCCCACGCCGGCGCTGACGGGGGTCCGGTCCCTTCAAATCAACTGTTGGTGGCCGGCCGGCGGGGAGCCAACCGGTCCCGGACCTTGGGGTTGACCAGGGACATGGGCCACTCCCCCCTGAAGATGCGGGCCGCTTCCTGCCCCATGATGGTGGCGCCACGATTCCAGATCGCTTCGGAAAGCCCGGCTGAATGCGGGGTCAGGACCACGTTATCCATCTCCAGGAGCGGGCTTTCCGAGGAGAGCGGTTCCACCTCGAAAACATCCAGACCCGCGCCGGCGATCTCTCCTTCCTGGAGCGCCGAAATCAGGGCTGCCTCGTCGACGGTCCGGCCCCGGCCCGTGTTGACGAAGAACGCACTCGGCTTCATGGCCCGGAAAAAGGCTTCGCCGAGCATGCCTCGGGTGCCGGCGTCGCTGGGCACGTGAGTGGACACGAAGTCGGAGCGGCGTGCCAATTCGTTCAGGTCCGGGACCAGCTCGATCCGGTACTCCTGCGCGATCCAGGGGGGAATGTACGGGTCGTAGGCGATGACCTTCAGGCCCAGAGCCCGGGCCTTCCGGGCAAAGAGCCGGGCGATGCCGCCGAAACTCACCAAGCCCAGAACCTGTCCGACGAGGGGAGGAATGGGGTCAATCCTGCCCCAGAGATTCGGCGTCCATCCTCCGTTCCTCACCCGGCGGTCCAGACTGACGATCTGGCGGGTGCAGGCCAACAGCAGGGCCAAGGCATGATTGGAGACCTCTTCGGTGCAGAACCCGGGGGTGTTGACCACCATGATTCCCTGCCGGGTGGCGTCGTCGATGTCGATGTGATCGAAGCCATGTCCCTGGCTCAGAATCGCCTGAAGCCTCCCGGCCTGACCCAGCACCTCCGTTCGAAGCGGCACCCCGACCGCCACCACCACGTCGGCGTCGCGAACCGCCTGAACCGTTGTTTTCGGGTCCGGCGAGCGAACGACTTCCAGTTCATAGTCCAGCCCCGAGAGTTGAGCCTCCAGCGGGGAGGTGGCCTGGTCGACGATGGTCAGCCAGACGAGACGATGTTTCGGCATGGTTTCTCTCCTCCTGATAGTGGTCCGTTACACTCCGTTCCAAACCCTCTCCGAGTAGCTCGGAAGCCCCTCAACACCCAGAGCCAGACTCCAGATGGCGCCCGTGGCCCCTTCGCACACCAATAGATTACCGTCCCGGAAGACCGCGTTGGTGGGATACAGACCGGGAAGCCGGATTCGATCGATCACCTCGGCGCCGGGGGAGACCACGGCGATCTGGCCGCGGCCGAAGAGGGTGACGTAGAGATCGCCATCGGCGGCGAATCGGATCCCGTCGGGACCGACCCGGCCCGGGAAACGAACGAACTCCTCGAGAGGTCCGGCCAAGGCCCCCGACTCATCCAGCGGCGCGCGCAGGATCTTACCGCTGGTGGTCTCCACCACGAAGATCGCCGACCCGTCGGGATGAAAATCCAAGCCGTTGGTGAACTCCAGACCGTCCGCAAGAATTTCCGCGAAACCCTGCTCCGTGACCCGTGAGACGGCTCCGGTACGACGGCCGCGCCACGCCGTTCCCGGATCGGTGAAGTAGAACTGCCCGCCGGGACCGAGAAGGATTTCGTTGGGTCCCCGAAGCCGGCGTCCGTCACCGTAGTGGGTGCAGAAATCCTCCAGCGATCCATCGGGTCCGGCCCGCAGAATCTTGCGCAACTTGTGGTCCGATATGAGAAGGCTCCCGTCCGGATCGACCACCACGCCCTGGGGCTTTCCGCCCGTGGTCAGGAAGCGGGACACCCGGCCGGCCGGGGAGATCCTGGACACGTGGTCGGCGCGGCAGTTGGCCACGAAGAGGTTTCCGCCGGCGTCGAAGGCCGGGCCCTCGGGCATGGAGAGACCTCGGGCAAAGAGGGTCGGCTCCTCCAGGTCCCGCCTCCGGGAGAGGGGGCCCCGAATGATGGCGGGGGCGTTCCGCCGCGGCAGCGGCAGCTCGACCTGCCGCCCGGTCCGAGCCGAGAGATAAGCGGCCTCCATGATCTCCACGCAGCGCAGGCCGTCCCAACCAGTGAGCACCGGTTCCTCGTCTCTCAATATCCAATCGGCAAAGCTGGTCAACTCTTCGACGTAGGCGCTCCGGAAGCCGGCCTCGTTGTCGAACCGGTGCCGCTCCTCCCAGCCGTCGCGGCTCCGAATGGTGACGCTGCAATCGCCGGGATCGTAGAGGATTCCGCCCTGCTCCAGCACGATATGTACGCCGAAGGACTGGCGAAAGGTCCGAATCGGAGAGAAGGGGCTGACCTGAAGCGTCGCCACCGCGCCCGATTCGAAGTGGATCAATGCCGAGATCTCGTCTTCGAAATCGCTCCGATGATCCGTCTTCACGGGACTCCTGGCGAACACGTTCCCTGCTTCGCCACAGATGTGCCGCAGAAAATCGACGTCGTGGACGCCGGAGGCGTGAAGCAGCCCTCCCCCCAGTTCTCGCCGCAGCCACCAGCTCCACCAGTCCCGATGGTAGAACCCATTGATGTTGACCGCCATCACCCGTCCGAGACGGCCGCTTCGAACCACCTGGGACATCTTGGCGTACTGAGGACGCAGCCGGCGCTTGTGGCCGACCATCAGCTTCACGCCGGCCGCCGTCGCCGCCTTCATCATCCGGTGGCACTCCTGGACGTCGAGCGCCATGGGCTTCTCGCAGAAGATATGCTTGCCCGCCCGGGCGGCCGCCACCGCCTGGGGGCAGTGCAGGTGGTTGGGCGTCGCCAGGAAAACCGCGTCGAGCCTGGGATCGCTCAGACAGTCGGAGAACGATTCGTAAGTGGATGTCTCGAGACCGGCCGCCAAAGAGTCGGCGCCGGCCCAGTCGGAATCGTAGCAACCGGCGATCCGGAAGGGCTCCAACTCCTGGATCAGGCGGGCCATGTG
This sequence comes from Acidobacteriota bacterium, assembly GCA_965217775.1. Lineage (GTDB taxonomy): Bacteria > Acidobacteriota > UBA6911 > RPQK01 > JAJDTT01 > JAJDTT01. The sequence continues at coordinate 6,057,617 of CBDCJH010000002.1, read as the reverse complement.
CGAGCCGAAATTCCCACAGCCCACAATCGCGATCGCGACTCGCTCCATTTGCCGAACCCGCCTCTTTAAGATGATGCTACCAGCGAAGCGGGAGGACTTGCACTTGCGCCAGAGCCGTCCTCAACAGCACCGCATAGGGGTAGCTCTCGGAAAACGACAGCCAGACCTTGCGCCTCGTGACCCGGACCTGGACCCCGATCTTCAGCAATCTCACCCGCAGGGTCCAGCTCTGCGCGCGGGCCAGGTCGCTCAATCCCCGAGTCTTCAGGTCAACCATTGGTCGATCTTTGCCTCGGAGGAGATGTCATGGTCGATGCCGCGTGCCTCGTAGCGCAAGTCCAGCACCACCTCATCGCCTACCGCTTCGTCGGACTTGTAGGTGTGGATGTATGGTCCGAAGGTCTCGACGCTGCGCTGCTTGTCGGATTTGAGGAGCGGCGTGCCGATGAAGCCGATCAGGTTCGAGCCGGGGATGATGGCGGGGTCGTGACCCTGGCCCGCGAGGAATCGCCTGAGATAGTCGGCTTCGATGTTTCGGTTGTTCTGACCTTCGTGCCAGTTGCCGAGGAAAGTATAGCAGTCCGTGGTGAAAGTCGCGCGAGCACCGAGACCGTTCCTGCGCCCGCCGGACAAGGCGCTTCGGAGGGAGCATACCGGGAGTATGTGAGCCGATAGCAACGCAGTCCGCCGGGATGCAGGGACGGTCGAATGCCGTGACGACTTTTGCCACGGGCTGATAGCCGAGGTGGTGCTGGAAGTGGGCAATGACCCGGCGGTGAGTGCGAGCCTCGACCTCGCCGACGGGAGTCATCGGGCGTTCCCGGAGCCGGGTTCGGGAGAAGGATCGCGATCGGTGGTGGACCCGCCCTGCACCTTCCAGTACCCGCCCTTGTCGGGGCCGACCCGCTCTATCTTCCCGGCCGCGCGCAACTTGTCCAGCCGGTACCGGACGGTGGACGTGGTGGTGCCGAGCGTGGCGGCCATTTCGCGGCGGCTGATGGATGGCTGCCTACGGAGAAGAGCGAGAATACGGTCGTAAAGGGACGGGGTTTCTGGCGGTTTTCTGGCTGATCCTACTCGTTTCTGGTGGTCTTCAGGGTCTCCGGACGCCTCTTCCCGGACTTCTCCGGCGGTTTTCTGGCCTTTTTCTGGCTGTTGACCGTCTTTTCTGGTGGTTTTCTGGTGGTTTTCTGGCTGATTTCCCGCTCGGCGCAACCGAGCGTCTTTGGCCAGGTACGCGGCAGAAAACGGGAATTCGACCCACAGACCGCCGGGCTCGATCCGCCAACGGGGCACCGGGTTACCCGCGTCCTCACATGCCTGCCTGATCCGGCGGATCCCGCGACCCCAGGCTTCGATCAGGCCTGCGCCAAAGAAAGCGTCCGCGATCGCCGGGTTGTACGGCCGTGACGCGTGCTCACCGGTCAGATTCTCCAGCGACCACCCCGTCGGGAGCCGCCCCGCATTCCAGATGGCCACGCGGTCGTCATGGACACGGATCTGAATGGGTACGGGGACTGCGTAGTCGCGATGGATGACCGCGTTTGTGACCGCTTCGCGCATGGCCTCGTAGGGCACGGGGTGAGTCTCGACCCGGTAAACGTCGTCGTACGAAATCAGCGCGCGCGAGTACTTGGAGTAGAGGAGGTCCATGGCGCGCTCCACCTGGGAGAAGAGATCGCCCTCCACCGTATCCTGATACATGATGTCGGCGCCGCGAAAATACCCGATCTTGACAGTCCGTGGTGAAAGTCTCGCGAGCACCGAGACCGTTCCTGCGCCCGCCGGACAAGGCGCGATTCGGGAGCATACCGGGAGTATGTGACCGAATCGCAACGCAGTCCGCCGGGATGCAGGGACGGTCGAATGCCGCGACGACTTTTGCCACGGGCTGTTGAGATAGGCTTCCCGAAAGAAGGCGCCCGGTTCCGGGTGGAAGAGCAGGACGGCAGCGCGCTTCAGGTGCCGGCCCTCGCGAAGGCGCAAGCTCTCGATGACCTCGGAGTCCGATGCGCGGAGAATGTTCTGGTTCAGGCGGCCGCTGACGGAAGCGCGTTCCCGGAAGTCATCCAGCGCGTGTCCGTCCAAGTCGCGCATGCGGACCCCCGGGATCGCCCCATCGTCCCATGTCCGCCCCTGCCGTTCCAGCAGGAAGCGCGTGAGCGAGGCGCCCCGAAGGACCTGGCTCGTGCTCCCGGACCGATAGTGGAACTTGCCCCGATAGCTGATCGGATTGGGATGGGGCTTGACGCCGATCTGCAGGTACTCGCGTCCATGCTCCGATTTCAGGTCGATATCGACAACGATGCCGAGGAGAGACTGCGCCTTGTTGGGAATCTCCTCAAGCAGGCGCAGAACGTCGCTGACCCCGACGACCTCGCCGCAGTCGTTCCGGCCGATCTCGAGGACACCGCCCTGGGCGTTGGCGAAACCGCAGATCCACTTCAGGAACTCGTCCCGCCAGGACGACTTCCACTCGACGTTCTGTGACTCAGGCGTCATCAGTCCGTGGTGAAAGTCCCGCGAGCACCGAGACCGTTCCTGCGCCCGCCGGACAAGGCGCGATTCGGGTGCATACCGGGAGTATGTGCCCGAATCGCAACGCAGTCCGCCGGGATGCAGGGACGGTCGAATGCCGTGACGACTTTTGCCACGGGCTGTCATGGACGTGGTCGTCTTCCGTGTCGGCGTCGGGGAGCGGCAGCCGGATGGAACCGGTGAGGAGTTGCTGCGAGTTCCCGTTTCGACGGCAGGTAGAGATGATACTTCGATGCGTAGATGTTGGCGTCTTCGGGCAGCGTCAGCTCGACCACGGCATCGTTCTTGCGGTCACAGAGCAGGATGCCGACGGTCGGCAGTTCGTCATCGGTCTTCACGTAGCGGTCGAAGTAGTTCACGTACATCTGCATCTGGCCGAGATCCTGATGGGTCAGCTTCCCGCTCTTGAGGTCGAGGCGAAAGGTCCGAACCGGAGAAAAGGGGCTGACCTGAAGCGTCGCCACCGCGCCCGATTCGAAGTGGATCAATGCCGAGATCTCGTCTTCGAAATCGCTCCGGTGAGCCGTCTTCACGGGACTCCGGGCGAATACGTTCCCCGCCTCGCCACAAATATGCCGCAGAAAATCGATGTCGTGGACGCCGGAGACGTGAAGCAGCCCTCCCCCCAGGTCTCGCCGCAGCCACCAGCTCCACCAATCCCGGTGGTAGAAACCATTGATGTCGACGGCCATCACCCGTCCGAGACGGCCGCTCCGAACCACTTGGGACATCTTGGCGTACTGGGGACGCAGCCGCCGCTTGTGGCCGACCATCAGCTTCACGCCGGCCGCCGTCGCCGCCTCCATCATCTGGTGGCACTCCTGGACGTTGAGCGCCATGGGTTTCTCGCAGAAGACGTGCTTGCCCGGTCGGGATCGTAGCACCCGGCGATCCGGTAGGACTCCAGTTCCCCGATCAGACGGGCCATGCTGGAGCCGAAATTCCCGCAGCCCACAATCGCAATGGCGACTCGCTCCATGCTCGACCTACGTCGCCGGAGCCGGGACCCCGAACGCATTCATGGAAGGTGCTTCAGATGCCAGAAAACACCACTGACCATGGCGATGTTCCGGCTCAGGTTTCCGTGAAAATAGACGCTCAGAAAGCGATTTTCGGAGATCTGCACGCTGGGTGCCGTGAAGGAATGTCCGGGGGGCCTGGGGACCAGCACGAATTTTCGGGATTGGTTCATAGCCGGTGTCCCGGTTGCCGTGCCGTCGAGCCAGCGCCGGCCGCCGTCGAGACTGATTCTGGCCAGCAGGGTTCCGTCCGGGCCTCCACCCGGGTGCGCCCCCTGATGGGTCACCACCACCCGGTTGTCCGCCGTCCAGAGGATGGTCCCGCGAATCTCGTAGAATCCGGTGAGCCCTCCCGGAACCTCGGCGAAGGTGCGGCCGCCGTCGCGCGATTCCAGCAGCAGGCCGTTCTTGTAGATGGAGGGCATGTGGGACTCCATGCTGGCCGGGGCGCCCGTCTTCTTCAGCGTCTCCGACCGATCCTCGCCCGCCAGTAGAGGCCTCTGGGTCCGGGTCATGGCCAGGATGCGGTCCGAGTCTGCGGGATCGACGGCATAGCCCACCTCGGAGGCAAACTCATGCACCAGGCTCGGTTCGCCCCAACTCTTGCCGCCATCGCGGCTCCGGAATAGGAAGAGGCCGCCCACGTCGGCGTCGGGCGAGACCAGTCCATCCTCCATCAGGGACGGATCCTCATAAAACCAGGGGATTCGCCGCAGACCGGCCGAGAACATGAGGGTCCCGTCGGGCCGCTCGATGAATGTGTTGTAGTCGTCGCCGGTCCAGTTGTAAGGCCGCCGGCTCGATTCCGGGGAGAGATCGGAAACGTCAAGCGCCGTCGTGGTCCAAGTCTCGCCCGAGTCGGAGGAGTGGCGCACTACCAACTGGGAGGCGTCCTTGATGCCGTCCGCCAACCAGAGCCGTCCGTCGCGGCTGACACCCAGGGCAAAGGCCCTCTCTGCCGGGATCAGGCTCCAGGTCTTCCCTTGGTCCCGGCTTCGGGCCAGACCCCCGGTCTGGGTGTTCACGAAGATGGACCCGTCGGGATGCCGTATGATTCCCAGCATGCCCCGGACCAGCCGCGTGCCTTGGGGAACGATATTGACCGTCTCGCCGATCTTGACCTGGACACGCTCCCAGCCGGCCGCCTGGATCGGTTCCAGCAACCATGCCACACTCACAACCCACAGCAGCAGTCGTCTCATCGCACACCCCCTTCCCAGGTCTCGGCCCAGTTTACTACCGCCCCGGCTGCAAGAATACAAGGGAGAGAGTTACCTGACAGGCAGCAATTCCCCCCAGACTTCGTCGGCAAGATGGGTGCGATTCAACTCTTCGGCGCGCAGGCGCCAACTCGGCATTACGCGGTCCAAAATCTCCCGGAAGCGCTCGTTGTGGCTCGGCTCGGCGAGGTGGGCCATCTCGTGGACGACGACGTATTCGAGGCAGGGCAGGGGCTTCTTGGCCAGCTCGGAGTTGAGCCAGATGCGGCAAGCCCCGGCATTGCAGCTTCCCCAGCGTGTCTTCATGCGACGGATGCGCCAATCGGCCACATGCACGCCGACCCGGGATTCCCACTTGGCGACCATCTCAGGGATGCGCTGTCGCAGTTGAGCCCGGTACCATCGGTAGAGCAGGGCCTCGCGGGCGTCGCGACCGGTCGCGGGCCGCACGCGCATCTCCATCCAGGCATTGTTGCGCAGACGAATACCGATTGGGCCTCGCGATTCAACCACATCCAGACGATAGCGTCGTCCCTCGAAGTAGTGACTCTCACCGGACACGAAGTCGCGCCGGGATTGGCGGTCTTGCTGCTCGAACTCGGCACGTTTGCGCCGAATCCATCCCAGGCGCGAAACCACCGCCAGCCGTATCGCGTCGTCGTCCAGGCGCAGCGGAGCCGAGACGCGCACTTGACCCTCGGGGGGATAGACGCTCAGGTGGAGGTTCTTGATGTCCTTGCGGATGACCGCCACGGGAATGCCGCGGACATCCATGTGGTACCTGTCAGTACTCACTGCGGGCCTTCACAATTTCGAAGATCGTCTTCGTGCAAGCCTTGAAGGGACCGAGTGCGTCTCGGATCGCCCTACCGATCCGCTTCTCCTTGATGGGGTGGCCGCGCCAGTCGGCCATCCGGGCCTGTTGGATTGCGCGATCGACAGCCAGCGCCGCGACCTCGCGGGGATCGTTTTCGGTATCCGGCTCCCATCTCACGCCAGGCTCAGCTACTCGGTCCGCCGGTAATGCGGCCGGCAGGTTGTCGTATATTGCACGCAGTGCTCCGTTTTTGATGCTCGCCGGATATGAACCACCGGCTTCCCCGTTCCTCACTTGTTCGGCGAGCTCGATGACCTTCTTGAGGTACGCCTCGTACTCGATCGCTTCCTCCCTGCGCTGTTTGATCAGCGCATCGAGCACCGCCGACATCTTTTCGTAGTACTTGGGATTCACGGCCATCTCGTCGACGATCAGGCGGCGGACGTTGTTCTCGATGGTCTCGGCGACGGCGCGGCGGTTGCCCCGAATCCCTTCGGGAAGCCAATCGACGGCGCTCTCCCCGTCCTTGATGAGCAGGTCTACGAGCGTCAGATCGTTGAATGCGGAAAGGACCTTGCTCTCGTCGGCCCGGATGTAGTTGTCGAGGAGGTGCCGCATGGCGGGCTCGAACATCTTGAGATCGACGTAGTCGGCGCTGGCCAGTTTGACCTCCTGGCGAACCTTTTCGTAGTGGCTCACCTCGTGCCTGATCTCGAGTCGCTCGGCCTCCGTGTAACCCGCCTCGATCATTTCGTTGGCCAGGTTGGCGTAGGAGCGGAGAAACGCCGCCACCATCCTGTACAGCGTGAGGCGCTTCCGTTCGTTGGCAGCAAGCTGCCGGGCGGTGTCGCCCTCTCCGTCGTGGCAGAAATACCGCAGGTACGACTTGGTGTCCCCAGGCGGCTCGACGGGTTCGCACAGCGCCTTGACCGCTTCACGGGTCTCCTCCAGCCGCTCCCGCCCACGCTCGAGGCGGTCCTTCAACAAGCCTTCCACGTCTTCGCGGTCATAGCCCTCGAACGCCTCGCCCGTGTATTCCTTGATCGCTCCCTCCAGCGACCGGAACAGATCCTTGTAGTCGACGATGTAGCCGTACTCCTTGTCCTCTCCGTCCAGTCGGTTGACGCGGCAGATCGCCTGGAAGAGACCGTGATCCTGCATCTTCTTGTCGATGTAGAGATACGTTGCGGGAGGGGCATCGAAACCGGTCAGCAGCTTGTCCACGACGATCAGGAGCTTCATCTGCCCGGGCTCGTTGACGAACCGCCGCTTGACCTGCTGCTCGAACTGCTCGGCTTTGTTCATGGCCTTGTCCTCGGGCTCGCCGAAGTGGTCCGCCAGCATCTTGCGGTAGACGTCGTACTTCTGCAGCTTCTCGGTCAGGCCCTCGCCGGTCTCTTCTCCCTTGATGTCGCCTGCAGCGGGACTATAGGAGGTGACGATGGCGCACCTGTCCTTCAGTCCGGTCCCACTGAACGCCTCGAAGAAGCGGCAGGCCGCGTAGATGCTGTCCGACACGAGCATGGCGTTGCCGCGCCCGCTCTTCAGGCGGTCACGCGTCTCCATATCGATCAGGATGTCGTCCACGATCTTCTCAATCCGGTCCCGCGAGCTCGTGACCTTCCGCATGGTGCCCCACTTCTGCCTGAGCTGCGCCCGGGCCAAGTCGCTGAGCCCCTTGGTCTTGAGATCGAACCACTGATCGATCTTCGCCTCCGACGTGATGTTCTGGTCGATGTCACGCGCCTCGTAGCGCAGGTCCAAAACCACCTTGTCGTCCACCGCCTCATCGTACTTGTAGGTGTGGATGTACGGGCCGAAGATCTCGATACTGCGCTTCTTGTCGGACCTGAGGAGCGGGGTTCCCGTAAAGCCGATGAGCGTGGCTCCGGGGAGGATGGCCTTCATGGCCTTGTGGAGCTTGCCGGACTGGGTGCGGTGACACTCGTCCACGAAGACGAAGATCTCGCCGGGAGGGCGGAAACCGCGCGGCACGTGTTTCTGGATGTCGCTCACGTACTGGTCGATGCTGCCTTCCTCGGAACTCCCGAACTTGTGGACGAGCGAACAGATCAGCGACTTGGCGGGGTCGCGAAGCACCTCCGCAAGGTCGGCTCCACTCTGCGTGCGGTAGATGTCCTCGTCCACGCCGGTGAAGACCTTCTCGATCTGCTCGTCGAGCTCGGTGCGGTCCGTGACGATTAGCACGCGGCCGTCCACGCCCTTGAGCTCACGGATCCACTTCGCCAGCCACACCATCGTGAGGCTCTTGCCGCTGCCCTGGGTGTGCCAAATGATCCCACCTTCGCGGCGCCCGACGTACTCCTGGGCCACCTTCACGCCAAAGTACTGGTTGTGGCGGCAGATCTTTTTGACGCCGGCGTCGAAGACCACGAAGTCGTGCATAAGTTCAAGCAGGCGAACAGGGGCGCAGATTTGGCCGAACTCGCGAAGAAGGGGAGAGGTGGGAACGTCAGAGGAAGGGGCACCGGCTTCCTTCCAGCGGAGCCAGTACTTTTCCGGCGTCCCGATCACGCCGTACCGGAGCCCTTCGGTATCGTTGCCCGCCAGCACGAGCTGCACGGTTGTGAAGAACGGCCGGATGAACTCCCTCTTCTGGTTGTCCAGATTCTGGCGGATTCCCTCCGCCACCGAGACGGTCGAGCGCTTGAGCTCAAGTACGCCGACAGCAATCCCGTTGACGTAGAGCACGATGTCGGGCCGCTTGGTGTGATTCCCTTCGATCGTGACCTCTTCGGCGATGGCGAAGTCGTTGGCGGCCGGGTTTCCCCAGTCGACCAAGTCAACGGTGACCGTGTGTTCGCCGAGCCCGGGGCTGACCTTGGCTCCGTAGCGGAGGAGACCGTAGACCTCGCGGTTGGCGTCGTAGAGGGTCTTGCCTCCGCCGAGAGCGGCGGCCTTGCCGAGCTTGTCCAGCGCTTTGTTGATGATGGCCGGGTCATGGCCCTGGCGCGTAAGGAACCGCTTGAGGAGGTCGTCCTCGATGTTCCGGTTGTTCGGGCGTTCGTGCCAGTTCCCCAGGTACCTGTAGCCGAGCCGGCGCCGGAAGTGGTCGACAACACGGCGCTGCGTGCGGATTTCGAGCTCGCCGACTGCGGTCATCGGGAGCTCCGGGGATCGCGTTCGGGGGTAGGTTCGGGCTCGACAGCGGATTCACCCAGCACTTTCCAGTAGCCGCCCTTGTCGGGACCGATCCGCTCGATCTTCCCGGCCGCGCGCAACTTGTCCAGCCGGTACCGGACGATGGATCGCGTGGTGCCGAGGGTGGTGGCGATTTCGCGGCGGCCCGCAAAAGGATTCTGGCGAAGGAGAGCCAGGATGCGGCCGGAAAGGGATGGGGGTTCTGGCGATTGGCCTTCGTTTCTGGCGGTTTTCTGGTGGTTTTCTGGTGGTTTTCTGGCTGGGTCTCCCTTGCGTGCCGGCGGTCCCCCGCAGAGTCGTCGGGCTCCTCCCTGGCGTCCGTGTCGGGATCGTCGATAACCAGCCAGCGTCCCCCCCTATCTGGCCCGACGCGACGTAACTTACCCAATTCCTTGAGCTTGTCCAACTGATACCGGACGCTCCCTTCGGTGGCGCCTTCAAGTGCTCCAACCATGTCGCGGCGGCTGGCGGACGGATGCTCCCGCAGGAATGTGAGGATTCGGTTCGCCAGGTTCTGGCTGGCCCCCTTCCGTTCTGGTGGTTTTCTGGTGGTTTCTGGTTGCGTCCTGGGTAGTGTCGCGACGGTCTTGGGTGGTCTCGTGGTCTCCGGACCGCCAAATCCTGATCAGGAACCCCGCGCCGACCTCGAACTCCGGCTCCGGCAGGCCCGTCTCCGCGCAACGTCGGATCATGTCCACGGTCCCGGTCCCCATCCTCTCGATGTACTGCAGCAGGTACATCGACTCCGCCAGCAACGGATTGCCCGGGAGCGACTGGTGCGGCAGGCGCAGCTTGTCCACGGTCAGGGGCGGCGGCAACCGGCCCGAATTCATGACCTCAAGCCGGTCCGCGAACAGCATCACCTGAACGCTGCTGTTGTCCGTATAGTCCCGGGATGATCGCGGTTTCCAGATCGCTTTCGGAGTAGGCCGGATTCTCCTCCAGGTCGAGGAACTCCAGCACCACTGGGTCCTTGATCAGGTCCGACGCCTTCTCGACCACCTGTCCCTCGCGGGCGAGGCGGCGGACCTCATGCTTGTCGCGGCTGAGCGCGAGCCGCTCGTACAGGGAGCTGCCGAGTTGCCGCTTGAGTTCGCGGACGCTCCAGCCGTTGTCCGCGGCCTCGATCTCGTAGAAACGGCGGGCTTCGCGGTCGGTCACGGACAGAAGCGTGACGTAGTGAGACCAGCCGAGGGTGAGATGCTGAAGCAGCGTGGTGGAAGCAGACCGCAGCACTTGGGACAGGCCCTCTCCTGATACCGTGGATTTCGCAGACGGTGTTTGCGGATTCTGGGCAGCGGCGGAAATCGCAGACAGTGTTTGCGCTTTTCCGACTTGTGGCAGGGTTTCTTCGGATTGCAGGTAGAAGCGTCGAAACTGCTCAAGGGATCGCAAGGAAAAACCCCGCCCGATCCTCGCTTTCAGAGCTGCCGACAGCTTCTTCAGCGTCTGCGCGCCATACTCCGCCCGGTCAGCACCCCTCTGCCCGTACTCCACGATGTACCATCCGAACAGCCAGTTCCGCACGACCAGCGAGCGGTCGACGGCGCGGGCGGCGGAGCGCCGAGTCTCTACGTGGGTATGCCGGCACAGCTCGACGAGGCGTTCGAAATCAAATCGCTGGCTCACCCCGGCAGCCCCATCCGCCTCAAGTGGCCCTCGACTCTGGCGCTGTAGTCCTCTACGTGACGCTCGAGCTCCGGCAACGCGTCCGCATACCTTCCCGTCAGCACCCTGACCCGGTCCACCAGCCCACCCGCCAATCGCTCCACCTGCTGCCCGATACTGGCCTTGACGCTTGTCACCCACTTGTCGTCCACCACGATCTCGGCAATCTCCGCCACGGTCAGCGTCGCGTACCGAGCGAGCACTTTCGCGTCCAACTCCGTCTGTGCCGCTTTCGTCTTCCTCTTCGCCGCCGCGCGCGACTTCATGAGATCGAGGCAGACTTCCAGCGCGTCACGCTCGTCACGTCCCTCGGGGTCGTTGCGGACCACCTTCAGTCGCTTCCTGACCGCGGCCTGCGTGACCCTCCCTGCATCGGTCGTCGCGCCCTCAAGCAGCCCGTCTTCCCCGGAATACTCTTCGACGAACTCTTCCAATTCCCGAGCAACTGCCTCCTCCTCGGCCCGCAGACGGTCAACCCCTGCCTGCTCGGTCGCGAAATACCTTGCGACGACAAGGCCAGGAGGGAGCAGGTCCATCTTGTACTTCTTGCGCTTCACGGTCAGATCGGCCGACTCCGCAGTCCTCATGCCCCGCACTGGAACCAGCACCCGGGGCCGCGCTGCCTCCGCCCAGCCCTCCGAAACCACCAGGTACACATCGTCCTGCATGACCTCGTCCCAGTAGTCCATCAGACACTGGTAGACATCGTAGCGGTCGAGGAGCGGGAGCCCGGCGAAACGCCGCAGCAGGTCCTCCGCCAGATCCCGGATCAGTGCCTTGGGCAAGCCGCCTACCGCCAATCCCCGAAGGCGTGGCGCATGCTCCTGCCGCCAGTCCCCCAACACCCGGCGGATCCGATCCCTGTACGCTTTGAACTCCTCATTCTCGAGAACAACCGACCTCACCTCGCCCGCCTCAACCCGCACGTCACTGTATCCCTCCCGCCCATTCGGCGAGAATAGCCGCGACCGCAACCCCGGAAACACCTCCCAGTAGTCACCGAGCGCGTTAATGTCCCGGTCCGGGATGCCACCCCGCAGATGGGCGACCAGGTCGTGCAGATCCTCTCCCTCACTCGAGTCGATGTATCGCGGGATGTTGAGGTTGTAGTCGTTGGTATCGCTGGCGATCTCGGCGAGCGGCACCATGCGCGCGTATCCGAGGGTCTCCTTCTGCTCGTTGAACACGCCCACAATCAGGTGAAAGTCGCGTTCCCGCAGCCGATTCTTGGCGCCGTCCTTCCGGAAGCCCTTGCTGGCGTCGATCATGAAGATGCCTACGCGGCCGAGCGCGTTCTCCTTGTCGATCACCACGATGCACGCCGGGATCCCGGTGCCGTAGAAGAGGTTGGCCGGGAGCCCGATGACTCCCTTGATCAAGCCGCGCATGACGAGGTTGCGGCGGATGCCGGCCTCGCGGTTGCCGCGGAAGAGGACGCCGTGCGGCATGATGATTGCACCCTTCCCGGTGCTGTTGAGGGACGCGACGAGGTGCAGCAAGTAGGCGTAGTCTCCGTTCTTGACCGGAGGTTCGCCGTACTCGAAGCGGCGGTATTCGTCGTTGGCCGGGTTGAGGCCGTTGGTCCAGGCCTTGTCGGAGAACGGAGGATTGGCGACGGCGAAGTCGAACCGCTTGAGGCACCCCGGCCCGTCCGTGAACAGCGGGTTTGTGAGCGTGTTGTCGCGCTCGATCTCGGCTGCCTCGCGTCCGTGAAGGATCAGGTTCATGCGCGCCATCGTCCACGTGGCGACGTCCTTCTCCTGGCCGTAAATGGTCAGCCCGCTCGGCGCCGCGTCGGCGGCCTTGATGAGGAGCGACCCGGAACCGCAGGTCGGATCGTACACCGTCTGGTCCCGCCTGGCGTCCGGCCCGATCCCGATCACCTGGGCCATGATGCGGGAGACTTCCGCCGGAGTGTAGAACTGTCCCTTGCTCTTCCCCGACTGGGTCGCGAAGTGCCGCATGAGGTACTCGTACGCGTCGCCCAGGAGGTCGTCGCCATGGGCGCGGTTGGCGCGAAAATCGAGTCCCTCGAAAATCCCGACGAGCTTCCTGAGGCGGTCCTGCATCTCCTTGCCCTTGCCGAGCTTGCTCTCGTCGTTGAAGTCGGCCTGGTCGATCACGCCCTTGAGCAGGTAGTCGTTGGCGTCGGCGAGCTTGCCGATAACCTTGTTGATTCCGTCGCCGATCTCCTTGGTTCCCTTGAGAGCGAGCATGTCGGTGAAGCTTCCCCCCGGCGGCACCGTGATGTCGGCGAAGTCGTCGTCGCCTGAGTACTTGTCCGAGACGTACTTCATGAAGAGCAGGGTGAGGATGTAGTCCTTGTACTGGGACGCGTCCATGCCGCCGCGCAGCTCGTCGCAACTCTGCCAGAGCGAGGAGTAGAGGTGGGATTTGCGGAGAGGCATGGCTGGATCAGTAAGTGGGCATGGAGATCAGGGGCGTAGGGGATGAAACCTTCGGCTTGGTGCGAGCCAGCAGCACGCATTCGAGCCGACGGAGCACAACCGTGAGCCCCAGGATGACGTCCAGGTACTTGCCGCGCTTGAAGGTGTCCCGCACCAGATCCGCCACCCGCCACATGACGTTCGTGAACTCACTGTAGCTCAGGCCTCAATGTAACACGTCGTCCGGCACCGGTCCCGAAACTCGCCGGATCGGGATGGGGCGTAGGCGATGGCGGCCCAGCCTGAAGAATGCAAGGTGGGAGAGTTCCACCGGAACGTTCGGCAGACGGTGTCCCGGATGAAGCCGCCGCTTCAATCCCGATAGGGATCAAACTCGCCCGAGGCGGCCATGGCCACGCCGATGGGGTCGAGGGTGTGCAGGATCTTGATGGTGCCCCGGTGCGCGTTCAGGACCTCGGGCAGCCGTTTGTAGCAATGGGGCGATTCGTCGGTGCCGGCCCCGCGGAGCTCCACTCCCATGCCGCGGATCCAGGCCAACATCATGTCCCGGCTGATTTCCCCCGCCGAGATGCGGACCCGCTTCCCCTTCTTGAATCGGGTCTTGCCGGCGGCACGGGTCCGGGACATGACCCGGCCGGCGCCGTGGACGGTGGAGTAGAGGGCCTGCTCGCTCTCTCCGGAGTCGACTCCTTCCAGGATCACGGAGCGATCGCCCATGGAACCCCCGACGAATCCCTTTTGTCCGGGAAAGGCGGGAGTGGCGCCCTTTCGCACCACCCACAAGCGGCGGCCGTCATGCTCTTCTTCCCAGGCGAAATTGTGGTGATTGTGGACTTCTTCCAGGATCTCCGCTCCCAAAATGGAAGCGACCGTTTCGCAGACCCAATCCCGGCCCGCGTAGGCATAGCGGCCCGCCAACTCCATGCACGCCACGTATTCGGCCCCCAGTTCGGTCTCCACGTCCAGGAGCACCGGATCCACGTGCATCCCGTTCTTGCCTCCCCCGGCCTTGATGAAGTGACTGGCCAGCTTGTGGCCCAAACCGCGCGACCCGAAGTGCACTCCGACCCAGATCCGCTCCTGCTCGTCGGAGAAGAGGTCGACATAGTGGTTGCCGCTGCCGATAGTGCCCAGTTGTTTTCTGGCGACCGGTTTCAGACGCTCCGCCACCGGAATCTTCCAGGCCGGATCGTCGTCGAAGAGGTCGTGGCCGACGGGCTTCCGGTTGACCCGGCCCACACCGAAGGAGAGGGACTTCCAGATCTCATCCATGATGGACGGGATGTTCTGCCGGATGTCCCGGTGATCGCAATCGAGACGGACCGCCTTGTTGCCGCAGGCGATGTCGAACCCGACGCCTGAAGGGCTGACGCGGCCCTCGTAGGCGATGACTCCGCCGATAGGGACCGCATAACCCAGATGGTGGTCCGCCATCAGCGCGCAACTCTCCGCCTCCCCGGCGCAATTCTTCATCTGAAGAACGGCGTTTTTCTGGGGATCGCCCCACACCGGAATGTCGCCGATGAACCGCATCTCAGCGGGAACGCGGATCGCCCGCTTACTCGGACAGTTTTACCTGTCGTCCCTTCCAGACCCGTTCCAGGAACTGATCCCGCCCCGAGTTCCAACGATAGTAGCGGTACCGAAAGGCGTTCTTCTTGTAGTAGTCCTGGTGATACTCCTCGGCCCGGTAGAACCGGTTGAGCTCTCTGATCTCGGTCACGATGGGCCGATCGAACACGCCGGATTCCTCCAGCCGCTGCTTCGATTCCTCGGCCAGCTTCCGCTGCATCTGGTCCTCGTAGAAGACGAGCGTCCGGTAGTGGGGTCCCCGGTCCACGAACTGGCCGCCGGCGTCGGTGGGATCGACGTGTTTCCAGAACACCTCCAGCAATTGACTGAACGTCACGCGGGCGGGATCGTAGATGGCCTGCACCGCCTCGACGTGGCCGGTCCTGCCGGCGGAGACCTGCTTGTAGGTCGGATTCACCTCAGCCCCGCCGGCGTAGCCCGAGATCACCTCCTTGACGCCTTCGACCTTCTCGAGGTCCGCTTCGACGCACCAGAAACATCCACCGGCCAGCGTCGCCGTGGCCGAATCCGCGCCTCCCGTGACCGAGTCATCGCTCGCCAACTGTGCCCAAGCGCCAGGACCGAACAGGAGCGCCGAAAGAAAAATCCCGGTCAAGCCGATCCCGAAAAGATGTCTCATCGTCCACCTCCTCACTTTCAGGAACATTCTGGTGACTCCTCCCTACCATTGTGACCATCGGCTTCGAAGGTTGTCCAATGCCACGGCCTGGAACTGGGACGAGACATGTGGTTTTCTTCCTGGCGGCGCATCGTGATGACTTCGATCTTTTCACAACCGGAGGGGACTATGGATTGGAGCCGGATTTTTCTCCTCGATTCGATGGTGTTGACCGATTTGGTCAGATCCGCGAACCGCGGTCGAGACCAACGTGAACGCCCAAGGCGGGGGTGGTGCTGAAATGGCCGGGCTGAGACCGTCGCCGGAGCGATCGCTGGCCGCATTGGAAGAGGTCCGCCGGTGGGTGCCGCCGACTCGTTTGACCCTGGAGGATGACCTGTCCCGGCTCCTGGGGACCAAAGTCTACGTCAAGCATGAGTACGAGAGTCCGGTCCGATCCTTCAAGATCCGCGGCGCCTTGAACCTGGTGGCCGATCTGGTTTCCGATCCCGAAATCTCCCGGCTCTATACGGTTTCGACCGGGAACCATGGTGCGGCCATGGCCTACGCCTGCCGGCAGTACGGGATGGCGCTGACCGTGGTGGCGCCGGTGGGGGCGGATGAGAGCAAGTTGGCGCTGATCCGGGAGTTCGGCGCCGATCTGGAGCTGCTGGGACGGGACCTGGACGAAGGCAAGGAATTGTTGCTGGCACGAGATTTTGAACCGGGTCATCGTTTCATCGAGGATGGGAAGTCGGCCCGGATCGTCGAGGGAACTTCGACCATAGGGCTGGAGCTGGCCACCCAGCAGCCCGGCTTGGAGGCGGTCTTCGTACCGGTCGGAAACGGCGCGCTGATCGGAGGGCTCGCCAGCAGTCTGAAGGCGGCGAACCCGGCGGTTCAGATCATCGGGATCCAGTCGGAAGAAGCTCCCTGCATGGCCTTGTCCTTCGCCAACGGCAGGCCGACGGACACCGCCACAGCCGAAACCTTCGCCGGCGGCATGGCGGTCAGAGTCGCCATCCCCGAAGCCGTGGAGCTGATGCTGGAGGTGGTGGACCGGATGGTTCTGGTCTCCGAAACCGAGTTGAAGCGAGCCATGCGCCTCTTCCAGGAGGTCACGGGGACCTTGCCCGAGGGCGCCGGCGCCGCCGCCCTGGCCGCGGCCCTGAAGCTCCGGCGGCAGTCGAGAGCCGGCGAACCCTGGTCCTGGGACAGCGTCTGCCTCATTGCCAGCGGCGCCAACGTCGACTCGAAGCTGGCCCGGGAGGTGGAGAGCCTGTCTCTCTGATCCCGCCGCGTCTCGGCAGTCCGTGGCAAAAGTCGTCACGGCATTCGACCGTCCCTGCATCCCGGCGGACTGCGTTGCGACTCGGTCACATACTCCCGGTATGCTTGTCTGTTATTTCTTGTCTGTCTTTCTTCTTGGGGGGTACAGATTGTGGTGTCAGCAAAAAGGGAGCACCCTTGTCTGTTATTTCTTGTCTGTCTTTCTTCTTGGGGGGGTACAGATTGTGGTGTCAGCAAAAAGGGAGCACCCTGTGGGAAATCTTTGATTTTCCACAGGCGGGTTCCGGGTGACGAGGGGGCCTCGGGGCTCTCGTTTCAGGGATTTCAAGTGGGTATGTGTCTCTTTGCATCCGGGGGGTCTCAGGGGGGGCCGGCCCCCCCTGCCCCCGTCAACGCCGCCAGTGGCGACAGCAGGCGCAGGGCCGTGACCCAGCCATCGTCCAGGCTTGGCTCGGTGGCGCCGGCATGATTTCTGGTGGGTTATTCCGATACGGGTTGGGATCTTTTGGGAGGATCCATCCGAGGCGCCTCTGGCCAGAGGCGCCTCGGCGGCGGTGGTCGGGCCGTTATGTATGCCGGCCGTCAAGGGCCGGGAGGGAGTGGGGCCGCCACCGTCTTTCCCAACGTCCTGAATGGATACGTGAGCGTCAAGGCTCGCACGACAAGCACAGGAGGAAGGAAAGATGACTCAAGATACCTCAAAGACGGTGGGTGTGGACATCTCGAAGGCGCATTTGGACGTGCACGAGTGGCCTTCGGGACGGTCGAAGCGGTTCCCCAACGACACGGCAGGGTTCCAGGCCCTGGCCCGCTGGATCGGACCGGAGGTCCGGTGCGTGGTGTATGAGTCCACGGGCCCCTGGCACCGGGCGATGGAGGAAGCTCTGGCCGCTCGGTTGCCGCTGGCTCGGGTCAACGCGATGCGGGCGCGGCGGTTCGCGCAGGCGCTGGGCCAGGAGGCCAAGACCGATGCGGTGGATGCCCGGATCCTGGCCCGGATGGGGGAGGCGCTCCCGTTGCGGCGTGTGGACGTGTCCTCGCCCACGCAGCGCCAGTTGGAGGAACTGATCTCGGCGCGGGACGGGCTGGTGAAGGATCGGACGGCGGCTCGCAACCGGAGCCACCACGCGCGCCACCCGATGGTGAAGCGGCATTTGCGACAGCGGCTGGCTCAGATTGAGCGCCAGATCCGGGCCCTGGACGGCGAGTTCCGCAAGTTGCTGAAAGCCGATCCGGCGCTGGCGCGCAAAGCCGAAGTGCTGACTTCGATTCCGGGAATGGGTCCGGTCACGGTCGCGGGCCTGCTCTCTCTGATGCCGGAACTGGGACAGATCGACTCCAAGGCGGTGGCCAGCTTGGCCGGTCTGGCGCCGGTGGCTCGGGAGTCGGGGACCTGGAAGGGACGTCGCTTCATCCGCGGGGGCCGGCATCGGGTGCGGCGGATGCTGTATATGGCCGCCCTCACCGCCATTCGACACAATCCGGACTACATCCAGAAGTATCGCCAGCTGCGTGAGCGGGGCAAGGCGCCGAAGGTGGCGCTCACGGCGATCATGCGCAAGATGGTGATTTTGGCCAACGTCCTGCTGAGCCAGGATCGGGTGTGGACACCGCGGCCAGTCAGGGCGGTCGGATGAGTCTAACCAGGGAGGAAACAATCCCTGGAAAATCGGAAGATTTGCAACATGGATACTCCCTCATCGCGCCTTGTCCGGCGGGCGCAGGAACGGTCTCGGTGCTCGCGCGACTTTCACCACGGACTGCCGGATCAGAATCTCTTGGACCACTTCGCCCGCCGGCGGCGTGGCTGCGGCCACGGCAGGTTCACCTGCTCCCTCAGAAACGACTTGAGGCGATGCTGGAGTTCCGCGGGAATTTGCGCCTCCTGGTCTCGTAGCTGTTGAACCATTTCCGTACAGGAAGTGTAGCTGCGGAGATAGTGCTGACAGGGGGGACAGGCGGACAGGTGTTCATCCAGTTTGCGCCGGACCTCGGGGACCATGGAGCCGTCGGCGTAGTCCAGAAGCAGGTGGATGCACTCCTTGCAGGTGAGCAGTTCAGAGCGCCGATTTCTGAAATTCATGTCCTCCCGTCATGGTAGCGAGCCAACTTCTCCCGCAAGAAGAGCCGAGCTCGATGAATCCTGGTCTTGGTGGTGGCCTCCTTCAGCCCCAACAGGGAAGCGATCTGCCGAATCGGATATCCGTCGATATCCCGGAGCACGACCGGCGCCCGATATGCGAAGGGCAGGGACTGTATGGCCCGGTAGAGTTGCGCCGACAGCTCCCGATTCAGGAAAAGCTCTTCCGGATCCCCGGTCCAGCCGAAGATCGGGTATGCCAGTTCGCCGTTCTCCCGGAAACGGGGCATCCAGTCGTCCCATTGGATCTCCCGCTGTCGCTTGCGCTTGCGGAGCCACATGATGCTGTTGTTCACGGCGATCCTCTTCATCCAGGGCCAGATATCGCTCTGTTGCCGGAAGGTGTCGATCTTGCGGATGACCCTGAGCAGCGTGTCCTGGAGGATCTCCTCGGCGTCGGACGGGTTCTTGGTGTAGTTGAGAATGACCCCGAAGAGAGGGCGGGAAAACTGATCCACGAAGGTGTCGATGACCTTGGTGTCCCGGCTCTTGAGGCCCTCTATCAGGTCCCCTTGGTCCAGTGTTTTCGCCTTCATCACAGATCTACGATACCCGAGTCCCGCGTCCAAATCCAAATTGAGTTCGGAACCCCCGATTGCTACGATTTCAACATGAGAGCGTTGGTTTTCGGACTCTCGTTTCTGATCTTGAGCCTGCCCGTTTCCGGGGCCGAAGGCCAGGCCGGACGCCGGGACCTCCCCCGGCCCGAGTATGAGCGGAGCTTGACTCACCGGGAGGACCGGCAGAACCTGATTCGGGTCGTTTTCAGGAACGGCCTGACCCTCCTGATCGAAGAACATCCCGCAGCTCCCCTGGCGTCCGTGGTCACGCATCTGCGCGGGTCCGCCGGGGCTCCGGACGACCGGCGCCGGGAGAGGTTGCTGTCCGAGCTTCTCTTGAACAACGAAAAGCTCAAGACCCTGAGTTTCGAGGCGGCCTTGAAGCTGAGACCTGAAGCGGGACTCACGGGACCGTCTTTTGTCTCGACGGCTCCCGCCGCCCATCTGGAAGACGCGCTGAAGGCTCATGCCCACCTGCTGGACTCGCCGGCTCCAACGGCCCAGGAGTTGGAGCGGGCCGTGGCGGCGGTGCAGGATCAGGACCGCATGCTCCGGCACTCTCCGCGGGAGTTGTCCCGGGCCAGATTGCTGGAGGGACTTCTGCCCGGGGTGGGACCGGCGACCCGCGCGGACGATCCCCACCAGGCGTTGGTCCGGCTGCACCGGGAGCGCTATCATCCGTCCCGGTTGATTCTGTCCGTCTCCGGCGCCGTGCTGCGAAACCAGGTGCTGGAACACGTGGCCCGCATCTATGGCAGCCGTCCGGCGGGGAAGGAGCGGGTCCGGCGGCGGTCGACGAAGCCTGAAAGCAAGCCCTGGCGTCCCTCCGTGACGCGCCTGACCTACCATCACCTGACGGGCAAGCTGCAGCAGGCCCACGTACTGCTAGGCTACAGTGTTCCGGGTCTCGCCCACCCCGATCACGAGGCCCTGCTTCTCTTGGCATACCTTCTCGGTCAAGGGAAAAGCTCCTTGCTCCACCAGAGGCTGGTCCAACCGGGAACGGCCGTTTGGTCTCAGTCCCGGGTGGAGGCCGATTCCGGGACGGGCCTCTTCTGGGTCTCCCTGGCGGCTTCCCCCGGCCGGATCGACCGGGTGGAAGTCGAAACCCTGGCGGTGGTGGAGGACATCAAGCAGCAGGGGATCACGCCGGGCCTGCTCAACCGGGCCAAGGCTCTCTTGGTGAAGGACCTCTACCGGGACCGGAACAGTCTTCGGCAGCGGGCGGTCCGTCAGGCCAGGATGGAGGCGGCCGGCCGCTTCTGGCAGGGACCGGAAACCGTCGACCGGGTCCAGTCCATGACCCCGGCCCGGGTGCGGGAAGCCGCTTCCAGGTACCTGAAGCTCGACCGGTTGTCCGTCTTGGAATACTACCCGGCGACCGCGGAGAAACGAACCTTCTCGGCGTCATCCTTCCAGGAGATGTTGGACCTGCTGGTGCCGCCGGCAACCCTCCGGCAGCAGGATTCTCCCCTGAAGTCGGCGCGGGGCGATGACTTCGCGCCGGTTCGGTTCCAGCCCCGGTTTTCACGGCCCGAGTTCAAATCCACGTCGATCCTGAGAGGACCTTCGGTCTACTTCCAGGAAGAGCATACTGCGCCTCTGGTTCACCTGGGCGTGTTCTTTCCGGGTGGCCGGATCCAGGAGTCGGCTGGAAACGCCGGGATCACGGAGCTCATGGTCCGCAGCACACTCCGCCAGACCGTGGAAGAAAAGGGGGAGCTCCGCTGGTACGACCTGGAGCTCATGGGCGCCGACATCCAAGTGGTCAACGAACTGGATTTCTTCGGCCTTCGCTGCACTGTACTCTCCCGCCATCTTCCCGAAATTCTGGAATTTCTGATCGATTGGTACCGGGAGTCGGCGCTGGACAAGCAGTCCCTGATCCTGGAACGGCAACAACTGCTTGCCGATATCCGGAGCTGGCAGGATAACGAGCGTTCCCGGCCCCTTAGCAGGACCCGCTCACTCCTTTACCGGTCTCATCCGTATGGCCTGGACCGGCTGGGGACGCGGGAGTCGGTCTCACGGTTGGAGCTGCAGAAAGTCGACGAATGGCTCCGGATTCGGATGCAGGGCGTCCATCCCTGGATTTTCATCCTGGGAGATATCGAGGGGACCTCCTTCCTGGATGACTTCATCTCCCAACTGGCCAACAGCCGCTATCAGCGCCGCTGGGCGGTGCGCAAGGATGAGGAAGAGGAGATCGAGGAGGAGCCGAGTCCGTCCGATCCCGAACCGGCCGTCGTGGAGCGGGAGGGCGTGGTGATGGTGGGACTGCCCGGACCCTCCTTTGGGACCCGCGACTCCTACGTCGCCGACGTCTGGAAACACCTTCTCCTGAGTCCTCAGATCCGGGATCTGGTGCCCGCGGGAAGCCCGGCACTGTCCGACCCGGATCTCCAGTTTCAGTCGACACTGAGCCGGGGCGCCCTTTTCGCCTCGGTGTCGTCCATCGAGGGGCGGGAGAGGGAGGCTCGCCGCGAGTTGTTGACGTTGCTCTCCAGCCTCCCCAAGGTCCAGTTCTCCAGGAACGACGTCCTGAGCGCCATCGTGGGCGCCATCACTCACCATCACGCTCTCCGCCAGGATCGGCAGAACCTGCTCCTTCAACTCGCCTTGAAAGCCTTTTCCAAGACCGACTCCCGGTCGCCGCGGGAGTACGTTTCGGTCATCCGGAACGTCACACCCAGTCACATCCGATCCTTTGCCAACCGGTACTTTCCCGGAACGGATCAGGGGGGCAGTTGACAGCCCTGAGACAGGGGGCTCTTTCGCAGGGAGACCGGCCGGGATGAACCAGATTCTAGACGACTCGCGTGAGATCCGGCGCCGGGATGCTCAGGACATGCTCGGCTACCTGGGCCGGTTCGACCGCCAGGTGGAGCAGGCTCTTGAGATCGGCAACCAGGTCGATTTGCCGGCCCTTCCCGCCGGCGTTGGAGCGGTGACGGTCAGCGGGATGGGAGGTTCGGCGGCCTCCGGCGACTTCCTGCAGTCGTACCTGGGCCGGGAATTGACGGTTCCGCTATGGGTGAACCGCAACTACGATGCGCCGGGATTCGTGGGCCCCGATACGCTCTCGCTGCTTTGCAGCTACTCCGGCAATACGGAAGAGACGGTGTCGGCCTTCCAGGCCGCTCATGCCGCGGGAGCCCCCATCGTCTGTATCTCTTCGGGCGGCACCCTGGCTCGCCTGGCCCGGGAGCATGGACACCCGTGGGCCCGGATTCCCGGCGGCCAGCCTCCCCGATCGGCTCTGGGCTTTCTTTCGTTTCCCTGTCTTGCGATCCTGAGCCGCCTGTCTCTGATTCCGAGTCGCGACCGGGAGCTGGCGCAATCTCCGGATTGGGTCCGGGACAGGATCCGGGCCTACGGTCCCGAGCAGGCGACCTCCACCAACCCGGCCAAGCAGGCGGCCCGAGTTCTCCACGGCAGAATCCCCTTCGTCTATGGGAGCCAGGACCGGTTGGAACTGGTGGCCCGCCGGTGGTGCGGCCAGTTCGCGGAAAATGGAAAGCAGCTCTCCTGCTGGAGGGCCCTTCCTGAAATGAATCACAATGAGGTCGTGGGATGGAAACATCCCGCAGATCTGTTGGAGCGTATACTTCCGGTTTTTCTGAGGGATCCGGAGGACCATCCCAGAATCCAACTCCGATTGGATTGGACCCGGAGGTTCCTCTCCCGGCATTCCGGGACCACGCTGGAGTACTGGACCGAAGGCGGAAGCTGGCTGGAGCGATTGTTGATGCTGCTTCTGTTGGGTGACTACGCCAGCGTGTACCTCGGGCTCCTCAACGGTGAGGACCCCAGCCCCGTGGCGGCCATCGACGAGCTCAAGACCGAGCTGTCGGGAACCCCGGAAACAAGTTAGCAGATACTGGAGACTTGATGAATCCAGAGTTGTTTCGAGAATACGACATTCGGGGAATCGCGGATACCGATCTGGCCGACGATTCGGTGGAAATGCTGGGCCGAGGTCTCGGCACCTACTTCGTCCGGCACGGCGCCGCCCGGGTCACGTTGGGAAGAGATGTCCGGCTGAGCTCCACCCGGCTTCGGGACGCTCTGGCCCGGGGATTGACCCGAACCGGCCTGACCGTCATCGACATCGGAGTCTGTCCCACCCCCCTGCTCTACTATTCCCTGCACCGGTTGGGGCCGGAGGCGGGAGTGATGATCACGGGAAGTCACAATCCACCCGAGTACAACGGCTTCAAGGTCGCCCTGGGGACCGCCACCATCTACGGCGACGAGATCCGGAAGGTCCGGAAGATCATCGAAGCGGCCGACTTCGCTGGCGGCGAAGGCAGTATGGAAACGGCGTCCCTGATGGAAGATTACCGTCGGCACATCCAGGAGCGGATTCCACCCTTGGGGAAACGATTGAAGGTCGTCGTCGACTCGGGCAACGGGACCGCCGGTCTCGTGGCGCCCGCCATCTATTCCGATCTGGGTTGTGAGGTCCGGGAGCTCTACTCGGAACCGGACGGCCGATTCCCCAACCACCACCCCGACCCCACCATCGTGGAGAACCTGCAGGATCTGATGCAGGCCGTCCACTCCAGTGAGGCCGATCTGGGGATCGCATTCGACGGCGACACGGACCGGATCGGGGTCGTGGACGACGAGGGGGGGGTTCTCTGGGGAGATCAACTGATGATGATCTACGCCCGGGAGATCCTGGAACGGCGGCCCGGCACCACCTTCGTGGCCGAGGTGAAGTGCTCCAAGAGCCTGTACCAGGACATCGAGGCTCGCGGCGGAAGGGCCGTCATGTGGAAGGCCGGCCACTCCCTCATCAAGGCCAAAATGAAGGAGGTAGGGGCCGTCCTGGGCGGGGAGATGAGCGGACACATGTTCTTCGCCGACCGCTACTTCGGCTACGATGACGCCATCTACGCGGGCGCCAGGCTGTTGGAGATCCTCGCGACGAGCGGGCGTCGGCTTTCGCAGTTGCTGGCAGACGTCCCTCCGACTTTCAGCACCCCCGAGATCCGGATGGACTGCCCCGAGGACCTCAAGTTCCGAATCGTCGGTCGGGCCCAGTCCTACTTTTCCCGAAACTACGAGACGGTGGACGTGGACGGCGTGCGAATCGTGTTTCCGGACGGCTGGGGATTGGTGCGCGCCTCCAATACCCAACCCGTTCTGGTGCTCCGTTTCGAGGCGGACTCCCCGGAAAGGCTGGAGGAGATCCAGAATCTGGTCCGGGGAAAGTTGGAGGAACTCAGCAGTGGGATCCACGCGAGCTGAGGCGGCGAACGCCTCCATGATCGCGGCCTCCAAGTACCAGTCCTACGGCAACGACTACCTGGTGATCCGGGAAAGCGATCTGACCCGCCGGAGAGCGGACACGTTGACCCGGGACATCTGCCGGCGTCACTTCGGGATCGGCGGCGACGGGTGCGTCTTCGTCGATCCGCTAGGAAAGGACCGCTTCCGAATCCGCATCTTCAACCCCGACGGCAGCGAGGCCGCCATGTCAGGGAATGGATGCCGGTGCGCCGGCGCCTTCGTCCATCACCGGGGCTGGTCCCGGAATCCGGACCTGATTCTCGAGACCCTCTCCGGCGTCAAGGTGCATCGCCTCCTGGGCAACGACGAATCCTCTTGGCGCTACCGTTCCTCATTGGGGCGGCCTTCCTTCATTCCTGAGGAGATTCCGATCCGCCTGGAAGAGAAATTGTCCCAGGTCGTGGACCACTCGCTGCAGGTGGGATCCGCCCCGGTGCCCGTTACGGCCCTGTCGGTGGGCAATCCCCAGTGCGTGGTCTTCGTCTCCACTCTGCCGCGGGGCGCCGAATTCCGGCGCCTGGGGTCGGCTCTCGAGGTGCATCCCGCCTTTCCCGAGCGGACCAACGTGAGCTTCGTCCGGGTGACGGGGCCGCAGCGCCTCGACGTGCGGATCTGGGAGAGAGGCGTCGGACCGACTCATTCGTCCGGTACCGGTTGCAGTGGAGCCGCGGTCGCCGCCATCCACACCGAAAGAGTCGGATCCCCGACTCGCGTCGGAACCGAGACCGGGGAGCAGGAGGTAGCGTGGCAACCGGGAGAAGAGGTTCGTTTGACGGGGCGGGTCGAATTTGTCGGAGACATCCACTACGACTGGAGGGAAGATGACGGGGAATGAGCTGCTGAGAGCCTTCGAAGAGGAACGGGACTCCACGGTGGAGCTGCTCCGGAAGCTGGTGGAGTTGGAGAGTCCCTCCACCGACAAGGGGCTGGTGGACGAGCTGGTGTCCTTCCTCGCCGGCCAGGTTCGGGGCTGCGGTCTGGAGCCGCGGATCATTCCCAGAGCAGACGTGGGCGATATCGTCTGGACCGAATGGGGAGAGGGCGGCGGTGGCCGGATCCTGGTGCTCTGCCACGTGGATACGGTCTGGCCTCAGGGGAGCCTGGAGCGGATGCCCTTCCGGATCGAAGAGGGGAGGATCCATGGTCCCGGGATCTTCGACATGAAGGCCGGAGTGGCCGCCACCCTGAAGATCCAGGAGTTCATCTCTCGCGGGTGGATTCGACCCGACCGAAAGGTGAGATTCCTTTACACCACAGACGAAGAGACGGGAAGCGACGCCAGCCGGGAGCTCATCGAGGCATTCAGTCGCGAGAGCGATCTGGTGCTGGTGACGGAGCCTCCCCTGCACGGAGGGATCCTCAAGACTTTTCGCAAGGGGTGCGGGATGGCGGCTTTGAGGATCCATGGCCGCGCCGCCCACGCCGGAGTGGAGCCGGAGCGGGGAGTGAACGCCGTCCGGGAGTTGGGTCACCAGATCGAGGCGATTCACGGACTCGCCTCCAGCCGTCTGGAGACCTCGGTCCATGTGACCATGGCGGAGGGCGGCACCCGGGACAACGTGATTCCCGAGTTCGCCAAAGCCACCATCGATTTTCGGTTCCGGACCGTGGAGGAGGGTCACCGGGTCGAGGATGCGCTGCACGCCCTGAAGCCGAGGCACCCGGAGATCCGGCTGGAGGTTACGGGAGGGATCAACCGGCCTCCCATGATCAAGGGCGAGGGCGGACAGCAACTCTTCGACCGAGCGCGCGAGATCGGGGCGGAGTTGGGTCTCGACCTGGAAGAGGGAGAGACCGGAGGGGGAAGCGACGGCAGTTACAGCGCTGCACTGGGCGTCCCCACGCTGGACGGCCTGGGCGTGGACGGAGACGGGGCCCACGCCCTGCACGAGCACATCGAATTGGAGGCCCTGCCCGCCCGCGCGGCCTTGCTGGCTCGTCTGGTGGAGAAGCTGTAGCGGCGCACGGCTGCTCGACGGTTGTCCCGGCATATGCTGGATCACGGTGTCCAACGGGTGCGAAAAATGGACAAACTGAAACTAGTACTTTCATTTTGCCCCCTTCCATAGTCGCATCTCGGCTTTGGCCGAGCGGCCAAAGTCGGCAGCGGATCCAAGGGTTCTCAAACTTGGCCGAGTCTGCTGAAATCGGCGCCGAAGTCAGCCTCCCGAGACCTCGTAATGAAAGACGTGGCACGGACGACATGCCTTTTCCTGGTTCTCTCGTCGGGTGTATCAGGATACGCCGGTGAGACTCCCAGCCCGACGCTGGAAATGTTCCGGACCGGCGACGCCCCGTGCTACGATCGCACGACGCAATCGCAGACCTCTGTCGTGGATACCCACCTGCATTTCCGTCCCTTCGGTGGACCGGAAATTCCGTTCCGTGATGTGGTCTCCTACCTCCAACGGACGGGAGTTCTCTTCGTCAACGTAAGCGGCATCGGCCAGAGGGTTCCCGTGGGGTCTTCATGCACCTACTACCTGGATTGTCCGGGCACGCCGGTCCGGCCCTCTTTGACGAACGACCTTGCCAATGCCGCCGACTACATCCGGCAGGCGCCGGACGGCGTGCACATGACGCTGGCCATGACCTTTCCGGACCTGTCCCGGCCCGAATCGATCCTTCCCGGCATGCAGATCCTGGAGCAGGAATACCCCGGCGCCTTCACCTGGATGGGAGAAGTCAATCTGGTGAAACAGGCGCTGTTCAATAACGGACATCAACCGGTTCCGCTGGCCAAGATCCCGGAGTGGGCCGCCTTCATGTCGGTGCTGCGGAAACGGGGCATCCCGCTGGCGATTCACGCGGATCTGGGGAACGACCGGGAGCCGACCCGATACCTGCCGTTGATCCAGGAGGTGCTGCGCCGCTATCCCGACAACAAGATCGTCTGGTTGCACATGGGGTTGTCCAAGGAACTGGCGAACATGGACCCGGGACAGCACATCCGGATCATGGAGACGCTGTTGGACCGCTACCCGAAGTTGATGGTGGACATCTCCTGGCGCGTGGTCGACGACCACTATTTCTCCAAACCCGAGAAGCAGGCGGCGTATGTCTCGTTCTTCAACCGAAACTCGGAGCGGGTGCTCCCCGGGACTGACTTCCTGGCGTCAGCGGACAAGGACTTCGATGTCTATAAGACGGAGTTGGAGATCACCAGCCGGATCAACCGTTACCTGAACGACGAGGCGTTTCGGAACATTGCCCTGGGTCAGAACTACTTCCGGCTGTTGGGCCTGGAATACGTGGCGCCGCCGGTCTGCGGGCGTCAACGTCCCTGATCTCGGCGCGGCCCACAGGACCGCTACTGGAGGCACATGCCACCACCGGAATTTCAGATCTTTGGGACGCCTCACCTCATCGTGATGGGTCTGACATTAGCCGTCCCGATTCTGCTGGCGGAGGCGGCGCGAAGGACGGACTCGAAGAGGGTGGCCGACACCGGCGCTTATCTGTTGGCCGCCACCCTGCTGATCAACGAATCGATCCATTGGGGCTACCGGCTCAATGCCGTCGGCTGGAGCCGCTTCGTTCAGGACCATCTGCCTCTTCACGTCTGCGGACTTACGATCCTGTTGACGGCCGCGGCCCTGATCTTCCGCCGACAAAGGATTTACGAGATCGTCTATTTCTGGGGCCTGGCCGGTTCCACGAATGCCGTCATCACCCCGGGGGACCTGGAAGCGGGATTCCCGGACTACCGTTTCTTCCAGTACTTCATCGCCCACTCGGGCATCGTGGCGGGAGTCCTGTACGCCACCCTGGCCCTGAAAATGAGGCCGACCCTGGGCGGGCTCTTCCGAGCGTTCGTTGCCCTCAACGTCCTCGCCGTCGTGCTCGGCGTTCTCAACTCCCTCTTGGGATCCAACTACATGTTTCTCTGCCGGCCCCCTGCCGGCACCGAATCCCCCTTCTTCTTCGCCGGATGGCCCTGGTACATCCCCATCATCGGCTTGGTCGCTCTGGGAATGTTCTTCGTCGTCTTGTCTCCCTTCCTGTTGACGCGGTGGTGGGCATCCCGAACGTCAGACGAACCTACTCCAGCGTCCTGACTCCTAGCGATGTCCGCCGCTACGACTCGGCGCGAGCCTAGGGCTGCCCTTTCCCCACATCTCGTGCCGGGCGCATCAGCCTGGGTCTGATTTCATTCATCCGTCTTCTCGTAGAGCGAAGCCCAGACACATGCCGTAGAGCGTGACGTAGCCTTGCCACATCAGTTGATGCCCGGGTGGGGGGTCGTGTTTACGAGCCAGATATCCCCCCAGGCGGGCCAGCACGAGCACGGCCGCCCCCAAGTCTTTCGGCGCTGGGAATCCTCGCGACGCGGCAAACGCCCCCAGGACCCGGATTTCCAGATCGGAAAACAGCAACTGCGCCGGCAGGTCCGGGTCCTCTCGCCCCAGCAGTGTCATCAGCATGATCCGCCAAGCGATGACGGCGTGCATGGCGATGGCCCGTTTCAGACGTTCGGCGGATTGGTGCTGGAGCTGTTGCACCCGGCATCCGGTCTTGAGCACCCGGAAATAATCCTCCACCCGCCAACGCAGGGCGTACCATCTCAGCAGTTGCTGCGCCGTCTCGACATCGGTCACGGGCAAAGTGGTGAGCAGGAACCATTCCAGGCGCTTCCCGTTCGCCGGCGGCGCGACCTCCCGCGCGTGAACCACCGACAGTCTCAGCGACGGGATGCCGCTCGGGTTCCCGCGCGGCGCCGGAATCGTCAGGGTCTCGTAGCGCAGTTCCATACGAGCCACCCGCGCCGGCCGCGCCGGGCGGGCCGCCTGCTTGCTGGCCTTGATCCGCGCACTCTGACGCTTCACCTCCAGCAGCATCTGGGCCCGCACCGGCGCCGATCGCAGACGCCCGAACAGCTTCCGCTTCTGCTCCTGGTCCGGATCCGCGCCTTTCCCGGCCGTCTTCGCCCGGGTCTTCCGCTTCAGCACCCGATCCTGCTTCGCACGCACCACCAACTCCACCTCCGGAGTCGCTCGTTGCTCGGCGAACAGGGCGAAAAAATCCGCCGCCCGGTCCACCACGCTGACCACCCGCACTCCGTCCAGTGACCGCGACACCTCGGCGCAGTCCCGAAGTCCCTCGATCCAGCGATACGTCTTCTTCTTTTTCTGCGTGGCCGCCGGTCCCGGCTTCGGCGCGTCCATCTTTGCCCGCAACACCCCCAGCGGCAGCCCCGTCTCACTCACCACCAGCGTCGCGTGCAGATGCAGTCCCCGCGCCGTCGCTCCCGTCTGGTTGCGCCCGATCACCCCCAGTCCCTCACACTGGCCGTGCCGCGTGAAGTTCAGATCGCTTCCGTCCTGGATGCACAGCACCGTCCGCTGCCCCTGCATCCGCTGTCGCGTCCGCTCCCGGTGCGGGGCCAGGATGTTCTCGACCGTCACCGCCGAGGCTTCCGGCTGGTCAATCAGCCGGTAGTATCCCTTGACCGCCGCCGGATCGCCCCGCGCCACTCCCGTGAACGCCCGCCCCGGCTCCTGCGCCTGACGCTCCGCACTCTCCACCAATCGCCGACTCAAGCGCCGGTCTCCCAGCGGCGCCCCGCCCAACTCCTGCTGAGCCCAGCCCTCTCCCTCCAGTCCCTCGCCCTCCGACATCGGTTCCACTCCCCGCCTCGGCGCCGGTCCCACCCCCAACCGCCGCCGCCAATCCCGGCACAACTCATACCCATAGATCGCCTTGCTCGTCTCCGCCGCCCGGTGCGCCCGATCTTGCCGGCCTCGACCTTGCGTCTTCCCCAGAACCCTCCAGTTCGAGGCGCGCAAACTGGCCCCATCGTGGCGGTCCGTCTCCACGAAGGTCTCCACCAGCCAGGGCCGGTAGCCGTAGCGCGCTTGGAACTCCGGACCCAGCCGCCGCAACGCCTCCCCCAGCACCCGGGAGGCCAGATTACGACATCTCACCGACGGACGGATCAGAAACCGGCTCAACCCCACCACCCGGTGCAGGTGCGCCCGGCGTTGTTCCTCATCCCAACCGATCCAGCGGTCCCGGTCCCGCAACCGCAACGCCGCCGCCCCGAAGCCCAAGCCCCCCAGCCAACCGTGGGCCGAGCCCACCAGATAGCGTAACTGAGCACCCACCAACGGCCCCGCGCCCCGCGGATGCTCTCGCGCCATCAACTCGTTCCAGAGCGCTCGCAGCGGACTCGTCTCCACCAGAATCAATTCCAGCTCCCGCACGCCGTCCACCGTCGCGGGCACTCCCACCGCCTCCGGCACCGCTCGGCCCAGTCCTCGGGGCCCGCAATGTTTCACCCGCCGTCGCGGCGTCGGCAGACGAATCCGTCCGCGCGCCTCCAACTCCCGTAGCGCCTTCAGGCAGCCGCTGCGTTGCGCCCGCCCTCGGGCATCGTGAAATCCAAACTCCGAGCAGACCCGGTCTGCCAGCGCCGTCCGGTGGGCGAACTTCTCCCGCCTCATCACGGCGTGTAAACGATCCAACTCTCGGCTCAAAGTGCGCTTGATCTGGTTCTGAACTACCATGTCGTGGAGACTACGACAGGCAATCTTGTTTGTCCAGCATTACTTGTGGGTATAGGGCAGGCCTAGGGCGCCGGGTTTACCGAGCACCCCTGGCTCGCTGGTCACGACTCCGGTCGGGTCGGAGTCCTCGGGAGATTGAAAGGGAGAACAGAAAATCTCTGGAGTATTGGACCTTTTTTTGCCCTGAGGCGGTTCACTTTTGCGTGATCACGCCGGGTCACTTTTCCATTCACGTTTTCACGGGCATGATTGGAATTGCGCAACAGGCCCGACGTGAGAAACGGACCAATGACCGACATATATGAGCCCAGGAAGCGAAGCGAGATCATGTCACGGATCCGGGGTCGAGACACCAAGCCAGAACTCACCGTTCGTCGAATTGCTCACGGGCTCGGGTTCCGATTCCGCCTGCACCGCCAAGATCTGCCCGGTTGCCCCGACATCGTGTTCCCGCGCCACCGCGCCGTCATCGTGGTTCACGGGTGCTTCTGGCACAGGCATCCCGGATGCAAGCATGCGTCCATCCCCAAGACGCGCGAGTCGTTCTGGAAGAACAAGTTCGAGGACAACGTTGTTCGCGATAGGCGCAACGAAACGGCACTCCGCAAGCTTGGCTGGCGGGTCATGGTGATCTGGCAATGTGAGACGAAGGATCATGAGGCATTGGCTGATCGAATCGAGTCGTTCCTTCGTCGGAACGAACAAGAGCCCCTCGAACGATCAGGGGTATGATATGCATGCGGGTACATCGTCTGCAGCACGGGAGCGGCGGGAAGTCAAGGCGTTGGCTTACAAGATGGTCGCGGGTTCCGGAATCGGTTAATGAGATGGGGCGTCGGCGACTGGTTGGAGCTAAAGAGGGTTTCTGTAAGATAGGTCAGTCATTCCGTTTGCCAACTCGCTCAGATCGCCTGTGCCATTCCGACTTGTTGAGCGGTAGGCGCGACATTCTTGCGGCAATCGCCTGTGCTATGGACTGGGCGAATTCCGCCTTCAGTTCACCCACCCATCGGTATTCTTTACCAGAGACATCCTTGAAACTGAACGCCTGACCCGGCCCGCTGAGGTGTGCGAGCACGCACTGCCGGTCAGGATCTGGATTGAAGTCCTCCATACACCACTGCGATGGATTCATGGATATGGTCATGCGTTGATGTTGGTTGTCGCCAGTAGGCACGACGACCTGCGGCGTGTTCGACTTCGGATCCGAGAGCGGGAGGAAGAGGAACGATGACTTGCCGGTCAAGCGGACGCTATCGCATCTTGGTGTGACGCATAAAAGCGTCGTGCTCAGGTCCCCAACTCGGCGAACCACCGTCCCTATCGACAGCTGCCGCTCAGTGTCGGCGACCACTTGTCGAAAACTCTTCGTGGACGCCAGGCGGCGGTCCAGTTCGCGGCTGTTGTCAGCGCCTCCCGAGAATCCATGCGAGAGATGGAGGTAGTTCTTGAGGCCTAGGGGTCCAGGATGGTCCTTTAGTCCATCCCTCAGCATCTTCAGCACTGTGGGCACTGCGGCTTCGTGTTTGTCGCTGAATGACACCTTGTCATTTCCGACGCGGTCGGCGAACCACCGTTCGATCGCCTCGATTCCCGCCGGACTCTCCCTACCTATCACATCGTCCATGATTCCGTGGAGCTCGCTGGCGATCTGTTCGACGATGTGCTGCTCTGACTCCTGAGGCTGTGGTAGACAGGCGCGGTGGGCCAAGAAGGCCGGGTCCAGGTCCCCCCCGAAGCGCTCTAGCACACGATGCGCGTTATCTCGGACTGCGGCCAGTGCGGTCAGAACCAGGCTGGGCAAGAGCCCCTCCACCATGTCGGCGAACTCGGCGATGAGCCGGTCGGCCAACGCTACTTCCTTGACGACGCTCGTCGTCTTGGGGGCGAGAGAACCGGGCTTTCCGTATACCACGATACGACAGGCCCCGTAGTCTATCCGACCAGGTTGGGCGTCTCCTATCGATCCCCCTTGATCAGATGCATGGAGGTTGTTCAGGCCGTCTACGATCTTGTCGCGAATCGCCTCATGGTCGCGTTCTCCGGTATAGAATGCGATCAGACGAAGTCGGTGCGGCTGATCCTCCGTCAGGATCCGCTTCAACAACGGCAACGCATCGGCGCCGGTCGTTCGGCTCAGCCGCCAATCCAAAATGACGATGTCCGCACGAGCAACGGCCTTGGCGAGAGCGTCAAGGTCGTTTTGCCCTTCTTGGGGTGAAACCACACCACAAACCATGCCCTGGCTGGCAAAAGACCAAGTGATCGGGTCAACTTTGAGCGACCGGGGCGGGTGGCGCTGCGGATCGACCGATGTCGGCCCGTGCCGCCCCGATACGCCTTGCCCGGGTACTTTCAGATCGCCTTGGACGGGCTGGTCCGCGTGAAAAGAGAGCTCGTCGTCAACGACCACCGCTGTCAGTAGGAAACGCCGGGCGATCTCTCGACAATGGTCCGCAAAGCTGTTACTCAGCATCGGTTACTTCGTCCTCGTCCTTGGCCGGTGCGATCAGGAATGTCGTCCCCTGACCCGGTGCGCTCGCCTCAAGGACCAATTCATACCCAACCTCGCGCAGAGTTGCCCTCGCGATGTGCAACCCCATGCCGCGACCGC
Organism: Acidobacteriota bacterium; assembly: GCA_965217775.1. GTDB lineage: Bacteria > Acidobacteriota > UBA6911 > RPQK01 > JAJDTT01 > JAJDTT01. Next base: position 6,024,186 of record CBDCJH010000002.1, on the reverse strand, counting down.
CCGGCTTCCGGGTGAACCCGATGCCGAAGATGTCGTCGCGATCCCGGGTGTGGATCCCCGGACCCGAGTCCCAAACGCGGAACGCGATCCCTGACGCGTCGAGTTCGATTCGTCGTTCAAGGCCCTCATTCTGGCCGGAAAGCCAATAGATCGCATTGTCCACGAGATTGACGAACACCGGGTAGAAGGATGACGGATAGCCCCGAATGGTGGCCCTGGCGAACGCCTCGGTTCTGGTCAGTTCGACATTGTGTCTGGCCAGCCGCTGACCGAACAGGTTGGTCAGAAACTCGTGGATCTCCCAACCGCGAATGTCTACCGCCTTGCGGTAGAGTCTTCTCTGGAGCGGCGTAAAGAGCGTCAGGTATCCATCGAGATGGTCGAAGCTGCCGCGGATACTCTGATATAGTGACATGAGTTCGCTGTTGACATCGGCCCACGCCTTCAGGCTTCGAAGCCCCGACCGGATTGACCTGATGGCGGCGCCGAACTCATGGCTTATGATCTCGATCGCCATACCGAGTTGGGCGAGCTGGAGGTCGGCGGCAGCCTGTTCCTTCAGTGCAATATTGCTCTGTTCAACCGCTGCAAGTTCCTCGACAATAGAGGAGTCGCCTGTCACGTCAACGGCTGCCAACTGTGAGCGAAGGGAGTCCAGGATGCGGGTGACCTTCTCCAAGGCTTTGCGGATCGGCGCCTCCAGCTCCGAACGCTCCGCGATTAGGCGCTCGTCGTCCAGGCCCGCAAAATCACGCCGACCAAAATCAGCCATCGCCTCGCGAATCGTGGCCTCGACATTTCGCACACACTGGATTGTGACGCCGCGCGTCTTTTCCCAGATTCTCTTGGCTGCCTCGTCTACTTCGTCACGTCCAGCCTTCGTCTCTCTTCTGGCCAGCTGGCCCGTCTCGATAAGAGCCGATTCCATGCGTTCTCTGGCACTCACGTCAACCCCCGCTTTGGTCACCTCCTTCGTGACAACGCTCTCAATCGTGTCCCGGATGTCCCCTATGCTGACGACAATATCTTCGAAAGCCTCCTGATAGTCGCTCCACTCCCTCTGCAAGGCCCGGCTAATGCCGATGCGCGGCTTGGAAACGCGGTAGCGGGCCTCCAACTCCCTAAAATCTCTCCTTGCATCCCGTTCGATATCGATGATCCTTCTGGCCGCACTTTTACGGTCTGGATCGCGGCCCGCCTCTCTGACACGCGCCTCGGTCTCCACGCCTAATGTCATAACCCTCTCAAGTGGATTCTCCGTCTCCATTCGGTCGAAGAAAGTGGTCAGATCCTTCCTGAACTTGCTGCGTTTTGCCGTTACCTTCTTCGCTCTGGCACGTCGATGCCGTTCTTCCTCGTCGCGTTCCCGCTTTTTGCTCGCAAAACGCTCGCCGTGCACTCCTGCTTTGCGGAAGAAGTCGGCAGCCACCTGGACAAGAAAATTTCTCAGGATCCCTCGGAGATCACGATAGGCTTTGTTCTCACGAAAGCCCTCCCTGCCCGCCTTTTCGCGAAGGCGTCCGTTGTGGGTCGAGTCGACCTCGACGATTCCAAACATCTGCCGGTACGAGAAGTAGTAATAGGAGGCGCTCTTGGTGCGTCGCAGCTCGATATCCAGCCAGTCGTAATCCGTGTTGCCGTAGGGCTGAATGCGTACCCCGTCCCGATAGATGTAAAGACCGCCGATTCTTCTCGTCTTCCGAAGCATACGGACATGCTCCTCGGGCGGAAGGGTCGAATGCCTGGCCACACCCTCGATTGCGGCGAACCTGATGTGAAACGGGCCGCATGTCGTCGGGCGGCCTCTCCCGCCGCTCCAGTTGATCACATGGTCGCGCACGGTTTCGCCATATACGGATACACTGCCCTTGAACTGCCCGTATTTATCGAATCTTCCCGAGATCTGGTGATCGGCGTTGTCGTAGTCGTAGCGTGTGAAGAACTCGTTTTCCCCGATGAGATTGTCGCAGGTTCCATCCGTCCTGTGGTCACGAAAGGCGGTGTGGATGAGCAGCTTCCCACCATCCGCAAATGATGGAGTGATAAACCCCAGCAGCGCCTTCTGAAGTGGTGCGGCCACGTCGGAATCCGGATCCCCGGCAATGTCATAAGCCAAGTTTGGGGATGCGGGCAGAAGATAGAAGTGGGTGCCGTAACCTCGCTCGAGGAGCGTCGGCTCACCCAGGTATTCGGCCATCGCTAAGGGATCGACTGCGAACTGCGCTAGTTCGTCGTCGATGCGTCTCCACTCGTCCTCGTCGACATGCTCCCGGAGACTAGCGTTCCTACTGCGAAAAAAGCTGACCATGTCTGCGACCTCGCTGCCGTCCGGCAAGCTACCGCCGGGGAAGGTGCGGAGCGGGATCCGGATATCCTGAAGGTCCAGGCCGGGACACTCGAAGACCCGCCAATTCAGGAAGGCGGCTGTGAGGTCGGAAAGGACGCCCTCGCGAAGGGCGCGAGTCAGCACCAGCACCTGGGGCGCGATCGTCGCAATGGCGAGACGACCGATTCCCTTCTCCCCCAAGACTGGCCTCGTACGGTCACCCGATCCGGAGAGCCGGCGTCCGGTGCTCTTCCGCTGGATACTGGTCTCCGTGGCGATCGTAAGCCATCGGTCGACGAATTCCTCGGTCTTCATCCCGAAGCCGTCGTCCCGGAGCACGATCAGCCCGCCACGACGGTAGTAGTCGACCTCAACCCGCTCGGCGTACGCGTCGTGGGCGTTCTTGAACAGTTCGCTGATTGCGGTGGGGATTCCGGCGATCTGCTGCCTCCCCAGCATATCCAGCGTCCTGGCCCGGGCCCTGAAGGTTACTTCCATCGCCGTCAGGTCAAGCCCGCCTTGGCCAAGTGTCTTGTGACGTGGCGTCCAACGACGGTCGTCAACCTCACAGGTACGGCATTACCGATTTGCCGAGCCATCGAACTCAGGCTACCTGAAAAAAGGAAATCCATCGGGAACGTCTGCAGACAAGCGGCTTCCCGGACGCTGATCGCACGATCCTGCTCAGGATGACCGAAGCGACCGTTGGAGTAGCTGATGCATCGGGTGGTCAGCCCGGAAGCGGGCTGGTCCCACAACATGCGGCCGTAGACATCGCTGTACCCCGTCGCTTCCTGATGGCAGGCGAGCCGGAGGGCGTCCGGCCAATCCCGGTTGCCGCCGCCCTCAGAAGTCGCGCGGATGCGCTTGAGGTTGAGCACGGACAGCCCGGCCGCGCGGTGGTTGGAGATCTCGGGGTGGGTCTGGCCAGCGCGTATCTCGGGAAGGTGGCCTATCCAATCGCGCACGGTGGCGAACTTTCGGTTGGCCGTCCCCGGCCCGTGGGTTTCGGGAGGGAGTCCGACCGGCCCGTGGTGACTAGCGAGCAAAAGGAATCTGCGTCTGCCCTGCGGCACTCCGTACCGCTTCATGGGCACCGAAGCGTACGCTGGTTCCGAATATCCAGCGTCCTCCAAGCCCTGAAGAAACGCACTGAGCGGCTCCGAGTCGGGACAAACATCCTGGATTCCCGGGACATTCTCCACAAATACGATGTCGGGCTCGCACTTCTGGATAAAGCGCAGGAACTCAAGAAGCAACGGTACCCGTTCGTCCTCGTCGGGCCTAGGACGAGTGGTGTTCTGCCTGGAGAACGGCTGGCACGGGGCGCATCCACAGAACAGCACGGGATGAGGCCTTTCTCGGTCAACGAGCTTGCGGACGGCATTCTCCTCAATTTGCCGAATGTCACCGGCTTTAAAAGTGGCTGAGGGAAAGTTCTGCCTGAAGGTGCGCCCAGCGTCTGCGTTCCAGTCGAGTGCGAACACCACCTCCATCCCAGCGTCCTGGAATCCCTGGCTGGCACCGCCGCAACCGGAGAAGAAGTCGAACACCTTCACACCCCGGTTCGGGGGGCCTTCGCCGTTCGTTACGTGGTCGCCTTGTGGGTTCATGATCGCGCAGGTACGACGGCAGCAGGTCGGTGCGAGGCGACTTGACAAAGAGAATCGGAGACGGGACGCGGATCAAGCACGAGGTTACGTGACCCTACTTCGTTAGACACCCCGCGCGCAAACGTCCGCTTGGTTCCGTCGGCCTCCAAAGCCTTCGATGATCTCGGCGAGGCAAGGCCCAGGGCATCCGGCCCAAAAGCCGCTGATCGTGATCCGTGGACGAGTCGGGCGCGTGCTCCGCGAGCCATTCCCCGACCGCCTCGAAGCTGTTCACGGCCCGCCGCCGCTTCGACTGCTTCTGGACCTTGCGATAGGCGCTCGGGTCGATGTACCGGGCCAGAAACTTGCGGGGCTCGTCCCTCCGCCGACATGCGAGATTCAGCGAAACCTCGGGATAGTTCCCCATGGAATACCGCTTCTCCTTGCCGGTGAAGCGGTGCTTGAAGGGCCAAGCCTCGGTGACGTGCGGAGAGATTTCGAAATACAGGCTTCGGCTGCCGCAGAGCTTGCAGGGCTTGTTGCGGAGCTTGGCCTTGCAGATGAAGGTATCGGTCACACGTATGTTGGAGTACCGGTCCAGAGTGATGAGAATCCGTTCCGGAATAGTGCCCCACAAATCTTCGGGTGTTCATGGTACGGGAGCCGTTTCCGCTGGAGTAGGAAAATCCCTCCAAAGTGACTTACACAAAACTGAGGGCTTGGACAATGCGTCGATACCGAGAATACTCGCTTCCGCTTCCGGCTTGTGGCCCGATCACCGACTCGCCCAGGTACTGGAAGCCGTTTCCCAGATCATAGATGATAAACCCTCGATCCTGGAGCTGTTTTTACAAGATCTGTGTGACAACGCCAGCTCTGGTCAGGTGGTTCCCGGTCTCTCCGCGGAGCAGGTCCTGCGCGCCGCCGTCCACAAGCGCTGGTAGCAATTACCCTACACCCAGCTGGCGTTTCTCTTGACCCCCCTCAGTGCTACTGTCGCTTCGTCAGGCCTCCTTTTCACTGGACCCCCAGTGCCTCCTGCCTCCAGGAGAACATCAGCCGCATCCAAGCCGGCACCCGACAGCAGATAAATCGGCTTCTAGTACGATGGGCGGATCATCAGGGACTAGAGCGAGAACGCAATATGTACGGTCGATGCCACGGCCGTCGAAAGTCCGATCCGTTATCCGTTCGGTTCCCAGTTGCTTACCGATTCGAAACGAGTCCTCACCACGCTGCTTCACCGCCTGGCCCGAGACCATAAGATCGTCTTTCGGGATCACCAGCACCGGGCCAAGCACCCGTGTCTGCAGATCAAAAACCATGGAGGGCAGTGTCGTCTGCGAGCAAATGGGGATCTGCTGAAGGTCGCTTGCAAGACCACTCACTACGCCAAGATGGCCCTGCGGCAAGCGGATCACTTCACGGACCTTCCCGGAGTGGTCATCGCCGGCAGACGCCGTCATTACCGGGACTGACGAAGCGGGTCATCGATCAGCCCGAGCGTCGGGTCCTTTGGGGGGGAGAAGGTTACAGACATCATCAAAAAGGGGGAGCCGGGAAACGGCCTTTGGGCACAAGCTGGTTCTGAGCGGGGACGATGCCGGCCGGAAACGTCACGTCGACCGTCGTGCTAGACCGTCAGCCGGCCGTGGTCTGGAAGGCTCGAGCGCGGTAGAGGAAGTCCACCAGGTTCCCCTCGTGAGGTTGGAGCCAGTTGAGGCGGATGGTGGGGATGGGGCCCAGGTTGAGGCGGTCGATGTGGGGACAATCCATGAGCTTCTGGCGGAATGCGGAATCTTCCGTGATGCCCGTCACCACCAGGCTGTCGCCGATGCGGTCCAGCATCTCCTCCTGCGGGCATTCCACCACGCTGGCGAAGGGGAACATGTACTCGGTATTGGCCAGGGTGGCTTCCGGAGACGGGGAGTGGATCACCGTAGGCCGCAGGTAGGAGCAGCGCTCCCGGGAAATCAAGCGGTCGCCGTCGCGGTACCGGGCCGTCACGTCCTCGACCCCGGGCTCCCGAAGCCCCTGCTCGATGCCCCCGTCGATGGCTTCTCCCTGGCCCTGAACCGTAAAGGCGGCCAACTGGGCATCCGGGTCCACGGGGTCCTTGGGCGCAACGGGTCCTAGACGTTGGGCCAGAGCGTCAGCGATTTTCCGGCCGTGGCGCGAGACCCAGATACCCGAGCAACTGATGCAGCTTCGGCCGCTGTTGATCAGGACGCTGTCCACCATGAGATCCAGATGGCTTTCCCAGTCGTCGACCTGGTCGTCTCCCAGCAGGATCTTGCTGAATCCGGGTCCGTGCACTTGAACCCGTGGATTGTTGCCGTACTGCTCGATGGTCGGGGTTCCGCCGAAAATGAGGTTCCGGGTGCAGTGCTGGAGGACGGCCGCACCCACGTCCCCCAACCCCGGATAGAGGGAGATGGCGGTTCGGGGGATGCCCGCCTGGAAGAAGGCTTCGCTCATCCGGTACGGGGTCCACGGCTCCTGGGGCCCGGGCTTGAGCACCAGACCGACCTGAAGCGGAATGACGGGGAGCCAAAGGCCGTGCACACCGGGCGAGTTGGACGGGAGCACCATGCCCAGCACCGGGGTCGTGGCCTGAAAGCTCCGGACGACACCGTTTTCCTCTCCATAACCGGCAGTCAATATGGATAGATCGAGGCCTCGCGTCAGAGCGTCCAGGATCTGCTCCATGGAGGTCAGGACGAAGTGAAGCTTCTCCATGTTCTGGCGGCACATGTGCTCGGGCAAGCCGGTGGTCGCCGACTGGTACCGCACGAACTCGTCGGGAGTCTGGCTACCATCCCCGGCCGGAAGCTCGGCGGACATGAACAGATCCGCCGCCTGAGACACCCGGTCGATCAACTCCCGAATCGGGATCTCCCGGAGGGCGTCCCGGGCCCGCTGCCCTTTTCGCATGTCGCGGGCGATCATCCCGCCGATGGCCTGGCTGACTTCCGCCATTGGCTCCCCGGAGATGAAGTGGACAACCTGGTCCACTTCCAGGCTCTTGTAGGGCTTGCCCCAGCGAAGAATGGGAAAATGGATCACCGAACCCCTCCCGGATTATGACTCGTCAGTCTACTACGGTCCGAATTGATTTGGCGCCTGAGATCTAGAGTCCAAGACCCTGACCCGGCACAGCCGGAACCAGAATCTCATTGCTGGAGCGACGGCTTTCCACCCGCCGACTCTTTGTCTGGCCCCATCTTGCTCCGCTTTGGACAGAAGAGGGCGCCCACAAGGGGCGCCCCTACCAAACATTCTTCGTCCATTTGCACAAGATCTCGGGAGTAAGGAACTAATAAACACCAACCGTCGTGGTGGCGGCAAAGCGGTGAAAGGGCCGAACGCCGCTGACGCCGTCCCAGGGATACTGCGCACAGGGAGGCTCCCGTTCCCCTTCGTCCCTTTCCAGAAACTGGGGAATGAACAACTCGGGGGTCAGGGTGGTCAACAGGACCCTGCCTGTCTCGCCATAGCCGACGACTTTTTCCGGGTCGTCAAAGTCCACGACCCTCAGAATCGCCCTGGGCTGGGGCGCATAGTAGGTGATCTTGTAGTTCTCCGCCGGGTCGAATGCCTTGGAGCCGGCCAGACCCATGAGCGAGTTCCCGTAGGTCGGTGTCATATAGACGCCGTCCAGGAGTTCCTCGACTGCGAATCGGTACCACTGGGGCGTGAACTCGGTCCCGCCGGAGAAAATACCGGTAATTCCGGCTTCGCGCAGGCTGGTCCCCTGATCTTCCAGCCGGTCGCACAGCGCCTCGAGCAGCTTGGGTGTGGTGAACAGGCAACGGATCTCGTGGCCGGCGGAGAGCAGGGTCAGAGCCTGATCGATCACGTGGTCCTGGTAGGCCTTCAGGTGGTCCGTCCACCCCTTCTTGATGAGCTTGATGACCCAGCGAGGGTCCAGATCCACGCAAAAGCAGATTCCGCCGCGATGGTGGGCCAGATGCTCCACGGCCAGGCGGAGACGCCGCGGTCCCGACGGACCCAACATGAGCCAGTTGGAATTCAGGGGGAAACGCTCCGGCGGCAGAGTCTCGGAAAAAAGTTCGTAGTCCACCCGGAAATCCCGCACGTTGACCCGGCTCTTGGGGGTGCCGGTGGTCCCTCCGGTCTCGAAGACGAAAATGGGATCCTGCGCATAGGCCCGGGGGACCCAGCGCCGAACCGGTCCGCCCCGGAGCCAGTTGTCGTCGAACCGGCCGAAGCGGGAGAGGTCGTCCAAACCCTTGACCTCTTCGCGCGGATCCCAGTCCGCCTTGCCGGCCCAGTCGAGCCAGAAGGGACATCCGGTCTCGGGATCGAAATGCCACTGGACCATGGCCCGGACGTGCGCGTCCAATTCTTCGCACCGGGACCGGGCCTGCTCCTGCAGGGAATCGGAATTCATGAGGGCGCAGTCTATCCCGGCCCCGAAGAGGGGGTCAAGAATGCCGGGGAGGCTCGAAAAACGACTTAGAACGTAGGAGCTTTCACGCCCTTGATGGCGACGTTCACACAGGCGGGGAGACCCGAATCGAGGGCTCGTTCCAGCGCCGGTTCGAGCTGTTCCGGCTCCGACACCCACTCTCCGTGGCCGCCCAGAGCCTCGACCACTTGGTCATAACGGGTGGGAAGAAGCTCGCAGCCCACGGTTCGCTCGGGCCCGTAATGGTCCAACTGGAGTTGGTATTCGGCGTTCCAGCGCGCGTCGTTGCCCACGACGGCGACAATGGGAAGCCCATAACGTAGGGCCGTATCGAATTCCAGGGCGTGGTATCCGAAGGTCCCGTCCCCCAGCAAGGCGAAGACCGGTTGCTCGGGCCGGGCCAGCTTGCAGGCCAGCGCCATGGGGATGGCGCTTCCGATGGCGCCCGAGGGACCGTTGATCAGGCCCACCCGGGAGTCGAGTCCGGCTTGCGCCCACTGACCGAACTCGCCTCCGTCGCTCACCACCACGGCGCCGTCGGTCAGGAACGGCCGGAGGCCTGCGCAGAGGCGGAGAGGATGCATGGGACTCTTCGAGGATGATCGCCACCGTTTCCACGGGTCCGGCCTCTCCGAGCGGCCCGATTCGACGGCGTGGCGCCAGGAATCGAAGGCGGAGCCGTTTGTGTGCAACTGGCGCGCCAGTGACAAGGCTGACGCGACGGGGTCGGCCCGCAGACTCAGCGTCATCCTGGATTGGGCCACCGCGAGGCTTTCCTCCGAGCCGATGCCGACGAACCTGCAATCGGGCGCGAAGGGAGGCCCGCCGAAGCGGAGGGCGAAGTCCAGAGCCTTCCCGAAGAGCAGCACCAGGTCGGCGCGGCCCAGCAGACGGGATGCCCCATAGAGTCTGGGGTCGTTGACGCCCCGGGGACTCTCCATCTTGAGGGCCGGCGCGCCACAGGCACCGGAGAGTTTCATGACCGCCCGCCACCGCAGCGGCCGGGACATGGCGGCGCCGGCCAACAGGAGAGGCCTCCGGGCCCTGGCCAGAAGCCGAAGCACATGCTCCGCTTCATCCTTTTTAATGGACTCGCACGGATCCGGTTGAGGACTGATGTTTTCAGGGAACACGACCTTCGACGACAGGACATCGCTGGGGACGCTGAGATGAACCGGCCCCGGCCTCCCCGAGCCGGCCAGAGCAAGAGCCTGCTCCAGCGCGGCTCCCGCCCATTCCGGGGAATCGACCCGCCAGGATGCCTTGGTCACGGGGTCGGCGATGGCGATCTGGTCCATCTCCTGGAAGGCGCCCTTCCCCAACTGGCTCAGGGGCGAGTGTCCGCTGATGAGGACCAGAGGCGACTCGGCCTGTTGCGCCACGTAGAGGGCTCCGACGGAGTTACAGTGCCCGGGTCCCGCCGTCACTACGGCGACCCCTGGTGTTTCCTGCAACCGGCCCCACGCATCGGCCATGTGCACCGCGGCCGCCTCGTGGCGGGTGTGGATCAGTTCCAGGTCCCGGCCGATGGTGGCGTCGTAGAGGGAGAGGATCTGATTCCCGGACAGGGTGAACAAGTAGCGTACCCCGCATTTCAACAGGCAGTCGACCAAGTTCCCGGCAGTGGTTTTAGACATGTCGCGGATTCTCTTCCAGCGGCGGGTCGGCTACAATCCCAGGAGCCGAAAGGGAGCCGAGACCCATGCCCATAGTAGAGCACCGCAGCCTGCCCGAGAAGGCTTGGAGACCCAACTACCGGAGCTACGACATCACCCGCGACGGGGACGGAACCACCACCAGCAGCGTTTCCTGGGCCCTGGTGGGAACGGGGGCCGGGGCGCCGCTTCATTTTCACGAGGCCGAGGAGTTCATCGTGGTCCAGGAGGGGACCTTGGAGTTCCGCCTGGGCTCCGAAACGCATCGGGTCGGTCCCGACCACACGGTCGTCGTCCCCGCCCGCACCCCCCACGGATTCACCAACGTCGGTCCCGGAGTGGCCCGGATCATGGCCTTCTTTCCCGTCAAGGACCCCTTTCTGGGGACCACCTACCTGGAGGGCGAACCGCCGGCCGTCCATCGGGGCCGGTCCCGTGTCCAACATCGGAATCCGGGCGACACGTCATGAGAATCGGACGGGTGGTGGGAGATACGGATCGGAGACACCTGATGAAGACCTGGAACAGAACTCTCCTTGCACTGATTTTCTTCGCGCCGCCTGCGCTTTTCCTGACGGCAGCGGAGCTCGCCGCCGCCGACTGGCCCCAATGGCGCGGCCCGGCCCGCGACGGGATCTCCCGAGAACAAGGGATCATCACCGCCTGGTCCCAGCCGGGTCCGCCCCTGGTCTGGAAGGTGGAAGGAGGCGAGGGTTTTTCTTCGATCTCCGTCTCCCAGGGACGCCTCTACACCATGATCGACCGGAACGATCAGGAGTGGGTCGTGTGCCTGGATACGGGCACCGGACTGGAACTCTGGAAGGTGCTGTCGGCGGATTCGTACAAGGAATACCAAGGGGGCAACGGTGCCCGCTCGACGCCCACCGTCGACGGTCCGCGGGTCTATGCCCTGGGAGCGACGGGAACGCTGCTCTGTCTGGACAAGCGCTCAGGAAGGGTTATCTGGAAACGAGAGATCCTGGAAGAGATGGATGCTGAGAACCTGACCTGGGGCGTTTCCACCTCTCCTCTGGTGGAAGAGAACATGCTCCTGGTCAACGTGGGAGCCCCGGGAGCTTCCGTTGTTGCCTTCGACAAGGAGACGGGGAAGGTGATCTGGAAGGCGCTGGACGAGGTGGCCGGCTACTCCTCCCCCATCGCCATCACCGTGGGCGGCATCCGGGAGGTCGTCTTCTTCGGGGGACGCGCCATCATGGGCCTGTCGCCGCGAGACGGGACGCTCCATTGGAAGCATGAGTGGCGGACCACCTCGGACATGAACATCGCCACCCCCATCTTCGCCAGTCCGTTCCTGTTCATCTCCTCGGGACGGGGAACCGGAAGCGGCCTCCTGCGTCTGACCCCGAAGGGCGACACCGTGCAGTCCAAGTTCGTCTGGACCCAGGAGACCATGCAGAACCACTACAACGGGTGCGTCTTGGTGGGAGAATACCTCTACGGGTTCGACAATTCGGTCCTCAAGTGCATGCGGCTGACGGACGGGGAGGTCCTCTGGGCCCATCGGAGCGTGGGCAAGGGTTCCCTGATCGCGGCTCAGGGCCACCTCATCGTCCTGGGAGAACAGGGTCACATCGCCATGGTGCAAGCCACACCGGAGGGTTACCGGCAGACGGGCATGAAGAAGATTCTCCAGCACCGGGCCTGGAGCCCGCCGGCGTTGGCGGGAGGACGGATCTATGCCCGTGACCATCACCACATCGCATGCCTGGACCTGAGGAAGCGGCGCTGACGTGAAACGGCCCGAGTCGGACCCGCACGTCTATCCATCCCCGCCGCCGCTGCTGCAGCGTCCCACCCTCTCCTCGCTCTGGGTCTTCGTGGGGCCCGGCGTCATCATCGCCTCGGTGACCATCGCCAGCGGCGAGCTGGTCTTCGCCTCCCGGAGCGGCGCCATCTTCGGCTACGGAATGCTCTGGTGTTTTCTCTACGCCGGCATCTTCAAGGGGATCCAGGTCTACACCGCCTCCCGGCACATCGTCCTGACCGGTGAGCATCCGATGACGACCTGGTGCTCCATGCCGGTGGTGGGCATGGCGTTTCCCCTGCTCATCGTCGTACCGGCGATCATGCTTATGCTGGTGGGATTTTCGGCGTTGTCCGAGATCTTGGCGACCTTCATTCACCGGCTTCTGGGCGGGGCCGTGGTGGGAGCCGACGTCGGTCCCTGGCAACATCTGGAATTCTGGCTCAATTTCTGGGCGACGGTGGTGCTGACCGTCTGCCTGGTCCTGGCCCTGATCTCCACGTACGACATCGTGGAGCGTCTCTCCACCGTGATCCTGGGAATCATGGTGCTGTGCATCGCTTCGGCCGTGGTGGTCCTGGGGCCCGACATTCCCGACCTGCTCCGGGGGCTTTTCCTGCCCCGGGTCACTGACTACCAGCCCTGGGTCCTGGAGAAATATTCCGAGACCTTTTCCGGGCGCAGCCCCTGGCTGGAGATCTTGCTCTACATCGGAGCGGTGGGAGGAGGCACCCAGGACTACGTGGGCTACATCGGGTTCCTGAGGGAGAAGAAATGGGGCTTGGCGGGGATTCGCGTCGCCGGCCGCCGGGAACTGGCCGAGGCCGCGCGGAACTCCGCCTCGGAGGTGGTCGAGCGGGCCCGCGTCTGGACCCGGGCGCCGCTGCTGGACACCACCCTCTCCTTCACCTTCGTCATCCTGGTGACCCTGCTGTTCGCCGTACTGGGAGCCATGGTGTTGAATCCGAACCGGGCGATTCCCGACGGCAGCGAGTTCCTGACCGTCCAGGAGTCCTTCCTGACCGCTCTGCATCCCCAACTCAAGTGGCTCTACCGGGTGGGCGTCTTCCTGGCCTTCATCGGGACCCTCTACGGGGCTTTCGAAGTCTACTCCCGCGTCATCTCGGAGGGGGTGCGCAGCCTCTTTCCCCGTTTCGTGGACCGACCTTTTTTCAAGTCCCTGCGAACGGTGACCATTTCCTACTGCTTTCTGGGCGGATTGCTGCTGGTCTGGCTCCCCAAGGAGATCGCCGGCGACGTGCTCGGCCGCATCACCTTCACCGGAGTGGTGAGCGGCGGAATCGCCGCCTGCGGACTCTGGTGCTTCGCCATGATCTGGGCCGACCGGTACCGGCTGCCGCCCCCACTGCGCATGAGTTGGAAACTGAGACTGGCCACCGCTGTCGCCGGCACCGTCATGTTCTCACTGGGCGTCCGTGTCATCGTCTCCTACTTTCAAGGAAGTTGAATGAACCTGAAACAATACGACATCCACAGAGTTCATCTCCCACTGCCCCACCCCATCGGCGATTCTCAGGTCTCCTTCGTGGATCACTGGGGCTCGATTCTGGAGTTGGAGACCGACACCGGCCTGAGGGGGGTCGGGTTCCAGATCCAGCAGGGTATGCCTCCGGCGGCCCTGAAGGAACTGAAGGAACAATTCGAATTCCAGACCTGGCCCGCCCTCCGGGGCTCGAACCCCTTCACCGTGGCCAACCGCATCGATCGGCCCAGGGGAGGAAACGTCGGCGCCTCTCCCTTCGGTCTCGTCGTGGAGACGGCGCTCTGGGACCTGATGGCCAAGCATTTGGATCTCCCCCTCTACCGGCTCCTGGGCGGGACCCGGTCCCGGGTTCGGGCCTACGGGAGCACCCTCGACTTCCATCTGACGGACGACGAGTTCCGGGCCAAGCTGATCCGGTTTCGGGAGCAGGGATTCAAGGCCATGAAGATTAAGGTGGGCCACCCCGACGTGGCCTGGGATCTGGCCCGGATGACCATCGCCCGCCAGGAGATGGGACCCGAACCCGACCTCATGATCGATTCCAACGAGGCCTGGTCTCCCAAGGAGGCCCTGCTGAGACTTCACCGCTACCGCGACGAGGGGTTCGAAATCTACTGGATGGAGGACCCCATCGACCGCAACGATCTGGACGGTTACCGCATGCTCTGCGCCGAGATTCCATTCACCCGGATCAACACCGGCGAATATTTGGGCTTTTCCGGGAAGCGGCGCCTGTTGGAAGCGACCGCCGTAGACGTTCTCAACGTGCATACTTCCATCTCCGAGTCGCGCACGGCCGCCCGGCTGGCGGGCGATTACGGGATTCCCGTCTCGCTGGGGAACACTCCTCTGGAGACCGGAGTCCACGCGGCGGTGAGCTTCCCCGAATGCCTCTACATGGAGTTTTCCGACCTGATGTGGAACGTCCTGGCCCAAGAGCCGATCCGTTTCGAAGACGGCTACGCCATCGCGCCCGACCGGCCGGGCCATGGCCTGGAGTTGGACCGGGAGGTTCTGGCCCATTACTCGGTCCCGGGATAGGGATGCGTCCATCGCGGGGACTCCATCGAATGTGTCGGAGGGCAATCGATGCCTAGATTTCGGCCGGAAGCTCTGAGCCGAATCCTGCAACGTATTCTGGTGGCCGCCGGGGCGACACCGGCGGAGGCCTCGACCGTCGCCTCGCTGGGGATCGACGCCCATCTTTCGGGCCACGATTCTCATGGCACTCTGTCGCTGTTGGGCTACGTGGAGAAGATTTCCAACGGAGAGATCGTCCCCGGGGCGAAGGTGGAGGTGATTCGGGAGAGTGACTCAACACTGGTCCTGGACGGGAACTGGGGCTTCGGACACGTGGTGGTCCGAGAGGCGACGCTCCGGGGTATCCGAAAGGCGCGGAAAGCCGGGACCTGCGTGGTCAGTGTGCGCCATTCGAACCATCTGGGACGCCTCAGCGACTACCTGCGGATGGTCACCGGCGAGGGCATGGCGGCCATCATGATGGTCAACGCCCACGGTCAGCGCGGGCTGGCGGCTCCCTTCGGCGGGATCGATCCCCGCCTCTCGACCAATCCCATGGGAGTCGGCGTGCCCACGGGCGGGACTCCGCTGATCCTGGACATGACCACCACCGTCGCCGCCGGCGGAAAGGTGGCTCTGGCGCATAATCTGGGGGAGCCGGTTCCCGACGGGTGGTTGATCGACAGCCGCGGGCGCCCCACCAACGATCCGGGCGTGATTCTGGAAGACCCTCCCGGTTCCCTGCTTCCCCTGGGCGGGCCGGTCGGCTACAAGGGATTCGGGCTCGGTCTCGCGGTGGAGGCTCTGGCCGGAGCTCTGAGCGGCGCCGGCTGCACCGATTGGGACCGGATCCGGGGCGGAAACGCCGTCTTTCTCAACGTTATCAATGTGGCCAGCTTCGCCCATCCGGAGAAATTTCACGCCCAAATGCAGGGTTTCCTGGAACGGATCAAGGCGCCCCCCAGGGCGCCCGGATTCGACGAGATCCTGATCCCGGGCGAGCGGGAGGCCAGGGAGCGGCGCAGGCGGAGCCGGGAGGGCATCTCCCTTCCTGAGCGTACTTGGCGCGAAGTGGTCGCAGTGGCCGATGATCTGGGCTTGAGCCTGGACGACAATGAGGATCAATCGCCATGAAACAAGACACGGAAAGCATCGTCCGGAAGGCGCTCATGCACCTGGAACTGCAGGGGTGGTACGTGCTGGAGGGGGTCATCCCCGCGGATCGGGTCGGCCCGATCTGCAAGCACGTGGAAGAGACGGTGGCCCGGCACGGGACCGGAGAGACCATCCAGGGGCTGGGCAGCCGAAAGGGACTCCTGGCCTTCGACCAGTCCTTCGCGCCCTACTTGGCGGACCCTCGTATTCTGGGGGTGGCCGGGACCCTGTTCGGACCCCACTACCGGATCTCCTACACCACGGCCCACATCAGCTATCCGGGAAACCAGCGGGGGAAGCTGCACGCGGACTGGCCCTTCAATCAACACAACGCCGGACACATTCCCGCCCCCTATCCCGATGCGGTCCAGCACCTGACCACGCTCTGGATGCTCTCCCCCTTCACCGAGGAGACGGGCGCCACCATCATCGTGCCCGGAAGTCACCGGCAACCTAACAATCCCACCGGGGACATCGGGGTCGACCCCATGGATACATTCCCCAGCGAGATCCGGGCCACCGGCGATGCCGGCAGTGTTCTGCTCTTCGACAGCCGACTCTGGCACGCCATCTCCCACAACGTGAGCGATCAGGCCCGGGTGGGAATGGCCGTGCGTTACGCGCCCTGGTGGTTGAACCTGGACATCCTGATGCCGGGCTCCGTGGAGCGAACCCGGATGGTGGACGAAACCGGGATCATGGACAACGTCGTCGTTCCCGTGCCGCGGCACGTCTACGACAGCCTGCCGGCAAGCGTGAAGCCCCTTTTTCGCCACTGGGTGGCATCTTGACCCCCTACCAGCAGCAACACGAAGTGTCGTTGGCAATGTGATAGTCAGCGCGTATTCCTTGATTTTCGTTACGTTATAAAGGAAATTGAAACACTGCCTCGTCAGGCTTGCGCTCGTTCTAATCCATGTCTGAATTCACGGCCACGCAGATTCCCAAACCCAGTGACGAACAAACATTCGAGCGCTGCAACAGGATTCTATGGAGCTATATTCTCAAGGACGACACGGTCAAATTATACGGCCGTCGAGGCCAGAATCAATATGGTGTCGATCTCATCGGTATCCGTGAGAATACCCCAAATCGGATCGTTGGTGTGCAATGCAAGCTGAAGGGCTACGGCAAAAACCTTACCGAAGTTGAAGTCAGAAGTGAAGTCGAAAAGGCACTGGCATTCAGGCCGCTTCTCTCGGAATACATCATCGTTACTACCGCACCCGATGACGCCAACCTCGACACATTGGCCCTTGAACTGTCCATCTCTGCCAGCAAGGACCGAGAGAAGGATCTCAAAGTCCGGGTTCTCGGTTGGGGTAGCCTAGAATTTGAGATCCGCCGCCATCCCCGGGCGCTTGAAGCGTTCGACCCATCCCACACACCATACGCAAACTGGTTTGAGAACAAGATGGAGGACTTGGCTCGTGAGGTTGCCAATTCAGTTGGTCCACAACTCAAATCGATGCTGCAAGCCGAGAAGATCAAGCCGGCAATCAGCCCAGCCATCAGTGACACAAAAGCCCATACCACGCTCGAACGCCAAGTCAATGATTATGCTGTTCTCATTTCTGCTAACCCCGCAATAGCCCTAGAGTTATTTCAAAAACTCCAAGCGGACCTTGATGACGACGCCACCGACCATATCCGATTCAGAGTTGCGGCTAATATTGCCGCCTGCCAATTTAACCTCGGAGAAGAAGAAACCGCCGCGCAAGGCCTCATTGCCGCCTACGACTATGACCCTAGCAACTCTAAAGCGATCGCTCACAAAGCGCTAGGTCTGTTTCTTCAGGCCGACTGGACCGCCCTTAAGACATTCGCCGAAACTCAACTATCAGAATTCCCCGACAACGCCAAGCTTGCCGCATATTACATCCAAGGCATGGTGGCCGACGAGACCGTAACCGATCCGCTTGCTCATGTGCCAGAAACGGTACGTGGTGAGCCCGAGGTCGCAGAAGCTCACGTGCGATGGCTCATGGCTCGGGCCGGCCACGGCTCTTGGTGGGATGCCGCCATCGCCGCTTATGACGCGCACCCAGATAACGATGCGATTAATGAAGTTTATGCCTGCGCACTCCTCGAACGGGTCCTCGACAGAGCCGGTGTTCTCGACGACCGGGCTCTCAGCAAAGATATGCGCACCGATGTCGAAACAGCAACCAGCATATATGAGACCTGCTGGCCGCGGATCCGCGATCACGCTCATCATGCCGGCGACAAGCTGCTGTCTGTTCCGCTAAACCTTATGGTCGCCTACCGGCTGCTGCAGGAACGTGAGAAAGCCATTGCGATTGGGAACGAAGCGCTCGACCGCTTTCCCGGCAACGTCACAGTAAAGGAATGCCTCGCAACCGCACTACTCGAACAGGGCGATATCGACCGGGCACTATCTCTGGTATCTGAACTTGAGCCCAGCCCCAACACCGTGATGATTCGTTACAACGTGGCCATGGCCACTAAAGACTGGGGCACTGTCTCCGACCTCATCGACAACTATGAAGAGACCTTTCCCGAAGAGGTGCGGGGTCTCGCCCGCGCGGCGCGGGTGCTTGCAAACGTAGAACAATCTCCTGTGGAACAGCGCTGTTCAATCTTCGAAGCAGAGCAAGACACATTTAAAAAAGATACACGCGCCTTGATATTACTCGCCCAAGGTGCCCGCAAGCATGGATTTACGGATCTCGCAAGGACATATTTCACAACTGCACAATCAGCCTTCGAACGCGGAGACGATGAGTTTGTTTCTCGCTTCTCGATCGCACAAGAAGCCATGGAGAGCGGTAAACCCAGCATCGCAGCAGATATATTGACTGGCCATATGCCACTTGACAACGATAGTGCTGCATTGCGTTTGCTAGCCCAAGCGCTTGCTCACGACTTTCCGATACGAGACCGCGCGGTGCGTTTCTTCGAAAGCCTATCCCCTGAGATCCGAAGTCTGCCTGTTTTTCAAAGCTTTGAAGGCGTTCTCCATCTCAAACGCGGAGTCCCAGAGGAGGCGGTCGATCCCTTTGCCACTGCCTTTGAGAAACAGCCCTGTATCGAAAATTTGATGGGCCTCATTGCCGCTTATTCCGGAGTCGGAGATAGAGATTCCATTGTATCGCTCCTGCAACGTGACGGCGTCGACACGTTACGGGGCTCGCCCCTTGCGCGCATCGAATTTTGTCATGTCCTTCTCGATTGTGGTGAGAGCGCACGCGCGCTCGAACTCGGGTACCAAGCCCTAATTGACGGGTTAGACCGCGCTGAGGTGGTGAGAAAGTTCTTGGGGCTCGTCATCAAACCTACACCGAATCGACCGGACAATTTCGATGGCATTGTTACACCCGGTGTCTGGGTTCGTCTGACATCAAGCCGAGGCGAGGATTTTGAGGTGCTTGTGGGCGATGCGGCCGACCGGCCTTGGGGTGAAAGGGTAGATCCTTCCAACACTTTCGTTGCTAAGGCCGTTGGGCTAACAATCGGCGATACGTTCGAACACGTTGATGCCCTAGACGTGACCGAAACCTGGACCGTATCGGTCGTAAAGCCCCGTTGGTTGCAAGCTTTCCATCACCTTAGCAGGAATTTCGGTCGGCGATTTCCGGACGCCAGAGGTTTTGCTAGCGTGCCTATTGCCGAGGGCGAAATAGAGCCGGTCCTGGAGCAGGTGCGCCGCCTTAGCGAGGCGGCTCGCTCCCAAGCCAATCTTTATCTCATCGACAAAATTCCTATCGCCTTCATTGTTGGAGATAGGCGGGGCGGCAGCATCGCTTTCGTCCAGTATCTCATCTCGATTGGAGAAGGCATGCGCGTCTGTTATGGAACGGAGGATGAGCGCGCCGACGCCCTTGCTCTAATCGAAGACAATGGTTGTTCCGGAGCAGTTCTAGACGGGTTTACTGCTTGGCGTGCCGCAGAACTCGGAGTTTTTCCTGTTCTCAAGGAGCAACTGGGTCTTCTCGTCATTCCGGCCAACGAATTTGGCCGCCTCAAACAAATGCTCGATGATCCTGTTGGCGAAGCTAATGAGGAAACGATGAGCCTCACCTATCAGGACGGCCAATATATCCGCCAGATCATGACTCCGGAGGAACGCGCTGGCCACCTGGACTTGATCGAGTCACGACTCGCGGCCATCCAGGAAGCCTGTACAGTCGAGCCCGTCGTAATTCCTGACGATTTATCTGAAGTAGGCGAGACGCTACTTGGCTTTCCGTCCGGTGATGCAATCGCCCCGGCAGTAATCGCAGGCCAAGACCGATTGCTGCTCTGCGAAGACCTGACGATGCGCCAGTGGGCTGGCTTGGCATTCGGTACCAAGGGAGTTTGGCTCCAGGCGGTGCTGTTGAGCGCGCAGCAAGCAGAGACCATGACTCTGAGCGACTATAGCGAAGCGCTTGTGCATTTTGCCGCTTATCGTGATGATTATGTCTCGATTAGTACACCGGTGCTTCTCTCAGCATTCGAGCGGGATACGAGCAACGAGCTTGTGCACCTACAGGCTCTTTGCGCCTATATCGGCACCAAGACCGCAGAGCCTGTCTCACATATCAGACTCGCAGCAGATTTCATCAATGCGATCTGGGCTAACAAACGACTCAATGATCTCAAAGTCCAGACTGCAACAAACATTGTGATGGGTGCGTTGCTCGCCCGCAAACGCGGCGAGGAATGGGCAAATTGGGCTGGCGGGCTCCTCTTGAAACTGAGAGGTAATCCGAGGGTTTACTTTACCACAACTTGGTGCCAAGAGTCGCTTGTGCGCCTTCTGCTCCATTTCTCCAATCAGCATGCCATCGAACTAGACGGTCGCTGCCGAGTGATACTCCCGGTCATTGCCGGTGGACAGAATCCGATTGAATTGCAGGACGACTGGACGATTGGTTTGGACTTGACCTCAATATTGATTCTTGACCGCCTCGATCTACTGGAAACCACCGTTGCGGCATTTCACCACACCGAGCTGGCTCCAAACATCATGGAGTTTCTATTTCGCGAAAGGGATGAAGTTCGTTTTCACCAGCCTTTTCGTACAGCCGCAGCCACGAATGTGCGGGAACTCCAAAGCCGGGAACAGCTTCGAGCCGCCATTAACTTGGGTGCGCCTCCCAGGACTAGCATCGACGAAGTAGGACTCGAACTAGCCGGGCTCTTTCATATGGCCCGACATGACAACGGCAAGGTCATTTGTGTTCTACCGATCCGTAAGGTCGGATCGCTGATGGAACAACATGCGGACATGAGCGAGCATGACGACTTGATCCTCTCAACAATGGATCTCTGCAAACTGTGCCTCGACGAAGGACAAATCGACGCAAACATTTATCAACAGGCAAGCTCATTCTTGCGCGGCAAGGGTCAATCACAGCACGCGAATCTCCCAGCTTCGGTCCTCAACGGTCCCATTTACGTAGAGGGACTTGCTCTATCCTACCTGCAAAGCGCCAGCTTATTGGAGCCACTAGCTGCCAGTGGGCTGGACATGCGGATCCATCCAGACATTCTAGACGAAATACACACGCTCATCGACGCAGGTGATGTGGGCCGTGAATCCGTGAAAAAGATAGAACGGATTAGCGATATCTTGCGAAATGCGCTGAGCTCCGGAACGGCGTCTTTCCTACCACGCGCCGTCGAGCGGGACAAGCGGGTTCAGAAGCATGAGATTCGATTCCAAGCAACGGCATCTGTGCTGGCAGGCAAAGCTGCCTGTGATGCGCTCTCTATCGATGATCGCTACATCAACAGTCACCCGGTCATTACCAACCGTACTGGACAATCAATCCCCATTGTATGCGTATTGGATATATTGCGTTACCTCGTTTCTCGCGGATGCATTAGTATTGCCGACCACTGGATCGCGCGGCACAAGCTCCGACAGAGCGGTTTTGTCTTCGTCCCGATTGAATCCGACGAGTTGATGCATTGGTTGGAGTCGGCGACGGTGGACGACGGCAAATTGAAAGAGAGCGCGGAACTGAGAATTCTCCGTCAGGCCGTGACTCACATTGACACCCTCAGCTTGGCTGCCACAAAAGAAATGATGGCATTGTCCGCTAACATCCACTGCGCTATTGGCACCGCCATCGAGCACTTGTGGCAAGATTCATCCCTTACTATCGAACGAACAATGGCGCTATCCGACTGGGTTTGGTGCCATCTGATGATGAAAGCGATTTTGGGTCATGAACATTTCGAACATGGTGACTATACGGCTTGGCTCCGAGAACTGATACCTCTGCGTTTAGGGAATCTACTTTTGCCAACGGCTATCCTCCCGCAAGATCGCCGAGTACATTACACTCACTGGATCGACCAATCCGTCCTTGAGGCCTTGCGACCCGCCAATAAGAGCATCATCGAGAAGGCGCTTACCTCCGCCCGCGAGTCGATTTCAGGCCTTGAAAACGATCAAGAAAGATACGGAAATCTTTTTCTGGACCGGTTGCCAGAGGCCGCTCGCAGAGTAGTTATTGCCCAAGATGCGGAGTTCGCGAAGCGAAGTGGTTTTGAGACAAGACAGATCTTTAAAATAGGATCAAATATCCAATTGGTAAACAGCGAGCTGTTTGCGGCAGCGAGGGAAGTCTTGGCTACTAGTAAAGAGAGATCTGTTCAAGGCGTTGCTGGGAGGGAATTATTAGTCGGCCTAGATATGAGAGACCAGAACATAGTCGTTAAGTGGTCCGACGCCGAGTCCGTTCCCCACCGGGCAAAGTTTCCCCAATTGGCGCTACTTTCACCCAATCGAAAAGCGCGGATTGCCGCGCTTCGGAGTCTGATTGAACAATTCGGACCAACTGCCCCGGACCTCCAAGGGTTGCTCACAAACATGGAAGCCCGTGAGGCAAACGACCAAGAGCTTTCCACTATATTCAATGAGTCTGCTAATGGGGCCGCGGCCCTTCAAGCCACCTTTATCCAAAAAATCAATCGTGGGGGAGGCTTCAATGTTGCAGACATCATTCCACAATCGTTTTCTTATTTTGAGCAATATGCTGGCCCGGCACCTGGTTTGCGGGAACCTGAATCATATTTTCACGAAGTTCTCGTTCCCTACCGGAAGGCACTTTTGAACCGAGATGTGCGAGTAGGGCTCGATATCTGTTGCCTAGGCGCATTACGGGACGACCTGACACCGGGACTATGGTGTACCACCATTAACGATGATCTCGTTTGGGATGTAGTGTCTTCATGTGACGTCGAAAGCAACCCGTTCTCGTTGTTGGGTGCCCTCGACATCGCGCTGTATCGACAAGGAGACCATCGGTTTCGAGACTTCTCTGCCGAGGCTGTTGCCACGCTTTTGGACAAACAACTTGGACAACAGGATGGTCCTAACTTATATAGGCTTCTTCCGATCCTCGCGGACTTTGTGCTCAACCGGATCAATCTTCTGGAAAACGGATCGAATTACCCCGGCTATTGGAAACGGATGTGCGCATGGATGCAGGCTGGGCTGATTGCCCGAGCCCTAACAAGTTTAAATCCTTCAATCGATGCCGACGCGCTTCAGGAATGGGCTGGCGACAACATGGCAGTGGCCGGTTTCTATTCGAACCTAGTAAGTGCTAGGAAGGAGCCGATGCTCTTTGCACACCGCATATCATCAACACAGGCTTTGCGAAATGAAATACTCGGCCGCCTCTATATCCTCAAATCCCGTCACGAACGCGTGGGGCACCAAGTACCGAGGTCGGAAGATATAGCTCATGCACTTGTTCGGGACGAGGATCATGGACAAACGTTTGCCTTTGGATTCTTCCCCGGCCCCCTTGAAGGTCATAGGCGACCAAAGAAACCGGTTCCACAGGAGATCATCGTTAAACTTGGAGAAAAATCGACGGCTAGAAGTGAACTATTCCTTTTGCAGCTGCTCAGTATAGCTTCTCAGTCTTTTGCTTTGGGCGAACCGGAAATAGAATACGCACTGCAAGCTGTAAAAAAAATAGCGGAAAATAACTCCGATTCCGAGCCGCATGAGAAGTGGAAGCTTTTAGGTTTGGCCAGCATCGTCGCAGCCGCGAACCGCGATACTATGTTGGCAGATGGGATCTCGGATGCAGTTATCAGGATCGTCCCGAGAATTCCCGAAGAAAAAGCTATCCAAATTATTCTCCAGATTATGTTTCAAGCCGCTGCCGCGCATGAAACGCATGATGTGTGGTTCAAATGGCTTGAGGAGAGATTGGCCATTATCGCGACCCATTTACCTCCTCACCCCAAAAAATGCTTGCGGATGTTCCTCGATCATCTTGATGAGATAGAGAGAATATTACCGATAGACTCCTGGTTTCATGCTCGCGCCCGATTAATAGCATCTTCGAGGGTGGCATAAAAAAGAAAATCGTTAGTTGTATTGAGGTGACTCCGGTCCCCGCTCCTTGCACGCCTTTCCCGCTTCAGTGGCCCCGGCGCAGGATCCAGTAGACCGGAATGCCGGTGCTGATGAGGACGACTCCCGCACTGGCCTCGAACGGCTTTCCCAGATACACCTGCGTCAGGAACCAGAAGTAGAAGCCGAGATAGAGCACCGGCACCACGGGGTATCCCCAGGTCCGATAGGGCCGTTTCCAGCCGGGCCGTTTGCGGCGGAGGATGAACAGAGCGGCCGCGGCCAGGACGTAGAAGATGCTGTTGGCGAAGATGATGAAGTCGGTGAGGATCTGGAAGATGGTCTTTTCTCCCGACCAGCCCAGAAATTCGATGAGCAGCCCGGAGACGACCACCAGGAGAGCCGCCATGACGGCCTGCACGATGATGGCGACGAAGGGAGTGCGGTAGGCGGCGTGGACCTTTCCCAATACGGGTGCCAGGAGGCGGTCCCGGCCCAGGGCGAACGGGATCCGCGTGGAGAGAAGAAGGTTGCTGTTGATCCCGCCGAAGGTGCTGCACATGACGACGGCCGCCATGGCCGCGGCGCCGAACGGCCCCAGCAGGGCAGCCACCATGGTCTCGGCGGCGTGGGGACCCGCGGCAGCCATCTCTTCCATCGAGAGTACTCCGTGATAGGCGATATTGGCGGAGACATAGAGCACGATCAGCACACCGACGCCGCCGAACATGGCCCTGGGGAGATTGCGTTCCGGGTTCCGCACCTCCTCGGCCACCGGCGTGATTCCGTGCCAGCCGTTGTAGGCCCACATGACCGAGAGCAGCACCAGGCCGAAGCGGGTGCCGGAAGCCATTTCTCCAGAGGGCTCCACGCGGGAGCTGTAATTGGCCCAGTCGATCCCGGTCTCGGTAATGGGGGTCATGAGAAACGGCAGCAGCGCCACCAGTCCCAGGAAGGAGGCCTTGACCAAAGTCGTGCCGCCCTGCACCCATCCCCCCCAGAGAACGCCCCGGATGTTGACCCAGGTCAGAAGCAGGATGAGGCCCAGGGCAAGGACGATGGTCTCCAGTTGAGTCAGGGTCCGGCCCATCGAGAGGCCGAGAGCGCCAGCGAAAGCCACCGACAGTGCTCCGATGCTGGCGGGCCGGTTGAAGAGGAACTCGTTCCAACTGAAGAGGAAGCCGGCGGGTTTACCGTAGGCCTCCTTGAGAAAGGCGTAGAGGCCCCCGGCGCGGGGCAGCATGGCGGCCAGCTCCGAGAAGCAGAGTGCGCCCAGGACACAGACGGCGCCGCCCACCAGCCAGGCCGACAGGATCAGGCGGAAGTCCCCGGCTTCGGCGGCAATGCTCCCCGGCTTCAGGAAGATTCCCGAACCGATGACGTTTCCCACCACGATGGCCAGAGCCATGCCCGGCCCCAGGGCCCGGCGCAGGCCCGGTCCGGATTCCCCTTGATCTCGCACAGACGGAGTCGCCACCGGCCTACTTGGAGGTGCTGATGTCCTGCCGGTGCTTGGCCCTCTGGGCCTCGGCCCAGGCCGTGGGGTAGCCCTCGTCATCGTACCAGCGGACCGGTTCGTAGGACTTCAGGAGAGGACCGTACAGATCGGGACGGCGTTTGACCATGGTGCTTCGGTCCAGTCCCCGCGGGACCTCCCATGGGGTCACCCGGCCGATGCTCACCGTTTCGTTCTCGTACTTCTCCAGGCGCACGTCTCCGCGCGGACTGATGATGGCTGCGCTCCAGGTGTTGGCGATGATGATCCAGCAGCCGTTCTCGGCGGCGTAGCGAGCCATCCTCTTGGTATTTTCGGGTCCGCCCCCTCCGTCCATGGGAAGGAAGACCGTTTCGACGCCCTGCACACCCAAGGTCCGTATGTTCTCGGGAACGGTCCGGTCCATGCAGATGAGGAAACCGATCCGTCCCAGCGGCGTATCGAACGGTTTCAGCTCGCGGCCGGGAGTGATGTAGGACTCGCCTCCCACGTGGACCTTGCTGTATTTGGCGAGGATCTCCCCTTGAGGATCGGTCATGACCAGGCTGTTGAACAGATCCTTCCCCGACCGTTCGAGGAACCCGAATACCAGGTAGATTCCCAACTCCCGGGAGAGCCGCCGAGCCCGCACAATGTACGGCCCGTCGGGCAGGCTCTGCGCCACCTCCATCATCCTCTCCCGGGTGACGCCGGGCGCGGCATAGCAGACGTAGCCGTCCAGGACGGCCTCGGGCGCCACCACCACTTCAGCTCCCCTGCGGGCGGCCTCCCGGACGTACGACTCGAGACGCCCGTAGTTGTACTCCAATTCCCAGGGCTTGGCGTCCATCGTGACGATGCCGACCTTGTTATAGACGATGGGTCCCGTCCGGCTCTTGTTGGGTAGAAGTTTGACATCAGCGGCCGCAGCCGGTTTGGGAGCGCTGGCCTCGACGACTCCAGGCTCGGTGCGCGGTGCCTGCTCCTCTGAGGTGCATCCGAACAGAGCCAGGGGGAACAACGAGAAAAACGGAAGACGGGCGCTTGAGATGGTCATCGGGGTCCTCCAGTCTGCTTTCGGACCCAGTCTACTACGATGTTGATGATTCGACTCTTGATACCGGGTCCTATCGGATGGTGGAATCCGGCATCGGACAGCTGAACCAGAAGGAGGAAGAGATGAAATACCGGTTTGCCGAGATGATCTGGTATGAGATCAAGGAAGCGGCCCGTTGCGACCGCGTGGCGGTCCTGCCAGTGGCGACGTATGAGGACCATGGCCCCCACCTCCCGGTGGACGTGGACGTTCGACTCTGTACCGAGATCTGCGAACGCGCCGTCGCCCGGATTCCCGAGGAGGCAGTGCTGGCGCCCGCCGTGACGCACGGCTACAGCCCCCACCACATGGATTTTCACGGGACCCTGACTATCGATTGGGACGTTTTCATCCGCTATGTGAAGAACGTCTGCTGCAGTCTGGCCCACCACGGATTCCGGCGGATCCTCATCGTCAACGGGCACGGCTCCAACACCTCGCCTCTGGACCTGGCGGCCCGGCTCTCCATTCTGGAATACGAAGGACGCATTCTGTGCGCGTCGGTGAATCACTGGGGGCTGGGCAAGGTCAAGGAAGTAGGCAAGAAAATCAGGGAGTCCGACTTCGGCGGAACCTCCCACGCCTGTGAGTTCGAGACCTCCCTCTATCTGGCGCTCAAGCCCGAGCTGGTGCAGATGGAGAAGGCCGTCGACGAACGCTCCCCCATGTCGTCCAGCTTTCGGTTCGACCTGCTGTCGGGCGGCATCGCAGGAAGCGCCTCGGCCAATCTGATGCCCTACTGGAGCGCCCTCACCGCCAGCGGCGTCATGGGAGACGCCACGCTGGCCACGCGGGAGAAGGGAGAGAAGTTCCTGGAGGCGGCCGTGCAGGGCCTGGTGGATCTGACCCTGGAGCTGAAGTCCAATCCCATTCCCACGCGCCGGGACCAGCATTCTCCAAACCGGAGCTGAACCGGAGTCGCCGCTGATCGAACCCGTCATTTACCGGCAACGTGCCCTTTGCTATGCTCCGGCAGAACGAAGGAGGTGCCCCATGTCGCGAGTCTTCAGTCTCTTGTCCCTGTGGGTCCTGATCGGCGCCGCATCGATGGCGCTGGAGGCGAAAGGCCACGAACCGTTGCAGTTGGGCTCCCGGCTGGAACTGTTCGTCGACGACTTCCTGATCGAACGGACGCAAGGGGTGACGAAGCGCCTTCATGCTCCCGTTTCGGCGGGTAAATTTCTGGAGCTCAACAAGCCGTGGGAGGGGAACACCTGCTTCTACACCACCGTGTTCCAGGACGGCGACCGCTATCTCATGTACTACCGGGGCAGCAGCGACCCCACTGCGACGCCTCCCTCGATGCTCGCGGCGCGTGAGGAAGTGATCCAGAAACATCCCGAGGTCGCGTGTGTCCTGGTAAGTTCCGACGGAATTAGCTGGGAACGCCCCTCCGTCGGCATCTACGAGTTCAACGGTTCGCGGGACAACAACATCGTCTGGACCGGCAAGGGCACTCACAACCTGGCTCCCTTGCTCGACCCCAAACCGGGAGTGCCGGAATCGGAACGCTTCAAGGCACTGTGCAGCGGACCCCTGCTGGCCCTCAAATCGGCGGACGGTTTCCGCTGGGAGAAGATGCAGGAAGAGCCGGTCATCAGCGATGGAGCCTTCGATTCCCTGAACATCCCGGTCTGGGATCACGTGCGGGGCCGCTACCTGGCCATCTACCGGGACTTCACCGAAGGCGTCCGCACCATCAAGATCGCCGAGTCCGACGACTTTCTGAACTGGACCGCCGGAGAATGGGGCGATTTCGGGGACGCGCCGCTGGAGCATCTCTACACCAACGGCACAGCCCCGTACATCCGGGCTCCCCATATCTTCCTGGGCTTTCCCAAGCGTTTTCATCCCTGGCGCAATCAATACCCCGACTCTCCCCGGTCGGGTGTTTCGGATGCGGTGCTAATGTCCAGCCGGGACGGCTATCACTGGCACCGGTTCCTGGAAGCATTCGTCCGTCCGGGCCGGGACCCCAGGAACTGGCTCAACCGGAACAATCTCCTGGCGGCAGGGACGGTGGCCACCGCTCCCGACGAACTCTCCCTCTACATGCTTCGCAACTACAAGGCCCCCAGCATCTACCTGGAGCGGATGGTGCTGCGCACCGACGGCTTCGTCTCCATGCACGCGGGTCATGGGGGCGGTGAGTTCGTGACCAAGCCTCTGGTCTTCGAAGGCTCCAACCTGGTGCTGAACTTCGCCACCTCGGCGGCGGGAAGCATTCACGTGGAGATCCAGGACGCCAAAGGCCAGGTCCTCCCCAGCTTCGGCCTGGAGGAGTCCCCCCTGATCTGGGGAGACGAGATCGAGCACGTCGTCCGCTGGGAACGGGATCTGGCTGCCGCTACTTCCGACAAGCCCCTGAGACGGATCGCCGGAAAGCCCGTCAGACTGCGGTTCGTGTTGAAAGACGCGGATCTTTACTCGATCCGGTTCCGTTAGAACGAGATCGGGGGCGCGCGCGGGCCCGACCATCGCTACTGGCTGACAGACCTCTCTCGGCAAGAACGTCGAAACCACCCGATGTATGTTCCGGCGTTCTCCATTCATCCTTAACAGCCCGTGTCAAAGTAACGCCGACCTGCTCCCCGGTTGTGATACGCTTTCGAACACAAGAAGAAACTCCATGGCCAAGACCGGCATGATTCGCGTTCTTGTCGAACCTGACTTGAAGCAGGAGGCTGAGGAAGTCTTTTCCACGCTCGGGCTGTCGCCGACCGATGCGATCGCCTTGTTTTACAAGCATGTCACCTCGCACCATGACCTTCCTTTCGCGGTGAATTTTCCGAACGCCGAGACACGCGAGGCTTTGCGGCAGGCCGAGGATCGGGAGAACCTCATCGAGTACGAAGTGACCCGGCCACAGTCCCCAGTGTGGCTTGACGCCAAGGTCAGTTCTGAAACGCGATCCGGAACACGTCTTCGTAGTCCCGGGCGAAGTGCACTTCCAGACCCTTCTTCAGGTAGTCGGGAAGGTCCCGGAAGCCCTTCTCGTTCTCTTCGGGAAAGATGAGGGTCTTGCACCCGGCCCGGCGCGCGGCGATGACCTTTTCCTTGACTCCGCCGATGGGCAGCACGCGTCCCGTCAGGGTCAACTCGCCCGTCATGGCCAAGCCCTTCCGGACCATCCTGCCCGTGGCCATGGAGATCAACGCCGTGGCCATGGTGATTCCGGCGGAGGGACCGTCCTTGGGAGTGGCGCCCGCGGGGACGTGGAGGTGGATGAAGTGACGGTCGAAGTACCCGGTCTCGCCTCCGAACGCCGCCATGTGGGCCCTCACGTAGGAGTAGGCCAGCTCCGAACTCTCCACCATCACGTTTCCCAGTTGACCCGTCTGTTTGAACCCCTTGTTCTTGGCGGTGACGGCGCTGGCCTCCACCTGTAGCGTCGCCCCGCCCCGGTTCGTCCACGCCAATCCCGTCACGACGCCCGGCGCCACGTCGAAGATCTCGTCCCCCTCGTAGACGGGATGTCCCAGGTAAGTTTCCACGTTCCTCTTCAGGACCACGATGGGTCCGTCGCCATTCTCGGAGAGGGTCACGGCCGCCCGGCGCATGATCTTCTTGATCTGGTTCTCCAGGCCGCGTACTCCGGCTTCCCGGGCATAGTGGTCGATGATTCGGGCCAGGGCCAGCTTGTGGATCCTGAGCTGCCCCTTCTTGAGACCGTGATGCTCAAGGTTCTTGGGAATCAGAAAACGTCGCGCGATCTCCAGCTTCTCCTCCAGGATGTAGCCCGAAAGGCGAATCACTTCCATTCGATCCAGGAGCGGACCGGGAATGGTGTCGATCTGGTTGGCTGTGGTCACGAACAGGACGTGGGAAAGATCGAAGGGCACGTCCAGGTAGTGGTCCCGAAAGGCCTCGTTCTGCTCCGGGTCCAGGACCTCCAGCAGGGCGGACGCCGGGTCGCCATGGAAGGAGGTGCCCACCTTGTCGATCTCGTCGAGCATGATCACCGGATTGGAGGTTCCCGCCGTCTTCATGGCCTGGATGAACTTTCCCGGAAGGGCTCCGATGTAGGTCCGGCGGTGCCCCTTGATCTCAGCCTCGTCCCTCATCCCGCCCAGGGAGAAACGGTAGAACTTCCGGTTCAGCGCCGCGGCGATGCTCCTTCCGATGGAAGTCTTCCCCACCCCGGGCGGACCGACCAGACAGATGATGGAGCCGGTGATGTCCCCCTTCATCCGGCCCACGGCCACGAAC
Organism: Acidobacteriota bacterium; assembly: GCA_965217775.1. Classification (GTDB taxonomy): domain Bacteria; phylum Acidobacteriota; class UBA6911; order RPQK01; family JAJDTT01; genus JAJDTT01. The sequence continues at coordinate 5,993,629 of CBDCJH010000002.1, read as the reverse complement.
TCCAGGATTCTCTCCTTGACGTCCTCCAGTCCGTAGTGATCCCGGTTCAGGACCCGTCTGGCCCGCTTCAGGTTGTACGAGTCCTTGCTGAACCGGCTCCAGGGGAGGATGGTGAGCCAGTCCAGATAGTTGCGGGTCAACGCATACTCGGGAGAAGCGGCCTCCAGCAACTGCAGCTTCCGGATCTCATCCTCGATGGCCTTCTCCGCCTCCTCGTTCAGCCGCAGCCGGCGCAACCGGCGCTGGAACTTCTCGATTTCCGTGTCCTTCCCTTCCTTCTCCAGACCCAGCTCCTTCTTGATGGCCTTCAACTCCTCCCGCAGGAAGAACTCCCTCTGCTGACTGGAGATTTTCTTCTCGATCTGCTTGGTGATCTTGTTCTGGAGGCGAGTCAGGTCCAATTCCTTCCGCAGCAGGACCAGGACCCGGTCGATGCGCCGGCGGACGTCCAGGGTCTCCAGAATCCTCTGCAGTTCCGGGCCGCTGGCCGTGGTCAGACTGGCGGAGAAGTCGGACAGCCGGCCCGGGTCGTCCAGAGTGGAGCGGCTCAGGAACATGCGGATCGCCTCCGACTGGAGAGGATTCAGCTTGATCAGTTCCTTGAGCGTGGAGACGATGGCCATGGAGTAGGCCTTGAGCTCCGGGTTGACCGACAGCTCCGGGGCCGGATGGTACTCCACCCGGGCCACTATCCCGGCTGAAATCGAACGGACTTCCCGGATCTCGAACCGCTCGATGCAGTTCATCACCAGATGGGCCGCGTTGTGGTCCTCGGCCTGACTCGCCTGGACGATCTTCGCTGCTACCCCCATGCGGTGGAGATTCTCGGGAGAGCTACCGGCTTCCGGGTTGCGAACCAGGACCAGCCCCATGGTTTTGTTCGAGGACTCGACGGCGTGCTCCACGAGCGGTAACTGGTCGCCGCTCAATTCCATGGGGACCGGAAGACCGGGAAAGAACGGACGGACCGCCAACGGAAATATGGGGATCTCTTCGGGCAGGAGCTCCGAGACCAAGACCAGTCCCTCACCGTCTCCGGTCTCCCGGCCAACGCCCTCCCCGGGTGATTGCCGGACTTCTCCCGCCTTGAATTCGGACTCGGAATGGTCGTCCATAAGCTCCTCTGACGAAACCGTTTCTCGATCTCTATCGTATAATATCTTACCGGCCGGATTGCATATGCCGGCTGGGCTTCGTGCAACCGAGTCCGGTTCACTGGAGGCGATTTCCACTCGGCGCGGTCCGGGTGGACTGGACGCAGGAAATACGGGATAGTATCGGGAGCGGATGCTGGCGGCGCCGGCAATCCATCCCGATGGAGGTGAGTCCATGTTTTTCGATCCGCTTTATTTGATGATGATTCTGCCGGCCCTGGGTCTTTCCCTGTGGGCCAGCTTCAAGACCAAATCGGCTTTCAACAAATACTCCAAAGTCCTGTCCATGCGGGGCCTCACCGGAGCCCAGGCGGCCCGCCAGCTCTTGAATTACGCCGGCATCAGCGACGTGAAGATCGTGCAGACGGCGGGAATGCTGTCGGACCATTACAACCCGACGAACAAGACCCTGGCGCTGTCCGAGAACGTCTACCGCTCCTCTTCGGTGGCCGCCATCGGTGTGGCCTGCCACGAAGCCGGACATGCCATCCAGCACGCCGAGGGCTACGGACCGCTCTGGCTCAGGTCGATCCTGGTTCCGACGGCCAACATCGGGTCCTCGGTGGGATACATCGTCATGCTCGTGGGCCTTTTCATGGCCAGCCAGGACATGGTCCTGGTGGGAGCGATCCTCTTTTCGGCCGTCCTGGCCTTCCAGGTCGTGACCCTTCCCGTGGAGTTCGATGCGTCGGCACGGGCCAAGAAGCTGGCCGTGGAACAGGGTATCGTCACGGCCCAGGAACGGCGCGGCGTGGACCGCGTGCTCAACGCGGCCGCCCTGACCTATGTGGCCGCCGCCGTCTCCACCTTGATGACGTTGCTCTATTTCCTGCTGCGAGCCGGCCTTCTGGGAGGCCGGGACGACTGAGGCGCTCCGGTCGCCGTCCGTGAATGCCATGAAGCGCCACCCTCAAATCCTGAATCGGGCTCACACGGCCCTGCTGGTGGTGGACGTCCAGACCAGGCTTACGAAGGCGGTCCGAAGCGGCCAGGCTATGGTCGCCGAAATCGTCAAGCTGGTCCGCGGATTCCGGATCCTGGGCCTTCCCATCTTCGTCACCGAGCAGTACCCCAAGGGTCTCGGTCACACCGAACCCGGGATCCTGGAGGCGCTCGGCGGGAACTCCGCCGTGGTGAAGGCTACCTTCAGTTGTTGCGGGGCCCCGGACCTGGTTTCCAACATCCGGAGTCAGGGAGTCCGGCAGATCCTGGTCTCGGGGACGGAGGCGCATGTCTGCGTGCAGCAGACGGCTCTGGATCTGCTCTCCCGGGATTTTCAGGTCCAGTTGGCCGTGGACGCCGTCGCCTCCCGCAAGGAGCTGGACTACCGGACGGCGCTGGATCGCATGGCCCGGTCGGGGGTGATCCTGACCAGTGTCGAGTCGGCTCTGTTCGAGCTCCTGGAAGTCTCGGGCACCGCCGAGTTCAAACAGGTGGCCTCCCTCATCAAGTAGGGGAGCGCTCCGGCAGCGCGGACGGGGGTGAACGAGGAGGGACCGTGTTCCCTCTCTGAAGACCATGCCACACTACCAGTTCCAAGAAATTGGAAGGCTCCCCGCTCCCGTCGACAACGTCGCCATCGCCATCCGCACCCTAGCTCCAGGGACCCGGATCGAATACCAGGGCGGCGAGCTGGTTCTGGATCACACCGTACTGGAGGGGCATCGATTCGCCGTTGCCCCCATAGCCGAGGGGGAAGCGCTTCTGTCCTGGGGATTTCCCTTCGGATTCGCCTGCCGGGACATCGCGCCGGGAAATTACGTTTGCAATCGGAGGGCCGTGGAGGCCCTCTCCGGCCGGAACCTGGAGATCTCCCTGCCTGAGGCGCCCAACTTCGAGGATCGGATCGACCCCTACCTCATGGACGAGGACGGATTCCAGCCGGGTCTCCAGGCGCCCCGCGACCTTCCGGGCAGGACCTTCCTGGGCTACGAAAGGTCTCCGGCCCGAGGGGTGGGGACCCGCAACTACATCGTGATCCTGGGAACTTCCTCCCGCACCGGCAGCTTCGCCCGGATCCTGGCCGAACGGCTCAAGGGTGAAGCCGAGCCACTGGAGAACGTGGACGGCGTCGTGGCCGTGGCCCACACCGAGGGGGGGCAGGATGAGGACCCCAACAACCTGGAACTGGTTCTTTCCACCCTCTCAGGGTTCGTGGTCCATCCCAACGTGGGAGCCGTGCTCTGCGTGGACCGCGGGACCGAAGCCGTGACCAACGGCCGCCTGCGACGGCACCTGCTGCGAAAAGGCTATCCCCTCGAGGACGTCCCGCACCATTTCCTTACCCTGGAGGACAGCTTCCGGAACGAATTGAGCCGGAGCGAGCGAATCGTGCGGGACTGGCTTCCGCGAATCAATGCCTGCCGGCGTTCGCCCCAGCCAATGACGAGCCTGCGCCTGGCTCTCCAGTGCGGCGGTTCGGACGCCTTCTCCGGCATTTCCGCGAATCCTCTCTCGGGCTGGGTTGCCAGGGAGCTCCTGCGCCAGGGAGGATCGGCCAATCTGGCCGAAACCGATGAGCTCATCGGGGCCGAGGCTTACGTGCTCCAGAATGTCCGCGACCTGGCGACGGCACGGACTTTTCTATCCAAGGTGGCCCAGTTTCAGGAGCGGGCCGCGTGGCACGGCGAATCGGCCCAGGGCAACCCCTCCGGCGGCAACATCCTCCGGGGACTCTACAACATCGGGATCAAGTCCCTGGGAGCCGCCACCAAGCGCCACCCCGGCGTGCGGCTCGATTACGTCATCGACTATGCCCAGCGGATGACGGAGCCGGGTTATTACTTCATGGACAGCCCCGGCAACGACCTGGAAAGCCTCGCCGGTCAGGTGGCCTCGGGAACCAACCTCATCTTCTTCACCACCGGTAACGGGTCGGTCACCAACTTCCCCTTCGTTCCCACCATCAAGATCGTCACCACAAGCGGACGATTCCGTCTGCTCTCGCGGGACATGGACTTCAACGCCGGCGCCTATCTGGAGGGGACGCCCCTCCCGGAGCTGGGCCGGGAACTGTTGGACCTGAGCTTGCGGGTGGCTTCGGGTCTCCGGAGTGTCGGCGAGAAGGCGGGTCACTCCCAGGTCTCACTCTGGCGGAACTGGCAACAGTCCGACGACTCCAACCTGGTCCGTCTCCAGAACGTGCGCCGGCCGCAGGTGGAGGTCCCGATCCGGCTCAAAGCCCCCGTTTCCGGTCGCCGGCTCCAGTTCGACGGAATCCGGACCCCCGAAGGCTGGGTCACCCGTCAGGTCGGACTCATACTGCCCACCAGCCTCTGCTCCAGCCAGATTGCCCGTCTCCTCGCCCTGCGGCTCAACCGCCGGCAGGCAGGGAAGGACCGCTCCGTTTCCCGGTTCGTGGCGCTCCCTCACACCGAAGGCTGCGGTTGCTCGGGAGGTCAGACGCGGCAACTCTACTCGCGTACCCTCCTGGGCCATCTGACTCATCCCACGGTCGCGGCCGGCCTTTTCCTGGAGCACGGTTGCGAGGCGACCCATAACGACTACATGACCGGGCAGTTGACCCGGATGGGAGGCGACGTCGAAGCCTACGGCAAGGCCAGCATCCAGTTGGACGGAGGGATCGAGAAGGTCGGACACAGGGTGGAAAGCTGGTTTCAGGACGCACTCTCGGGCCGATCCTCTCCCCGGCGGCAAGCCGTGGGACTGGAATCGTTGAGGATGGCAGTCCTGACTTCGGGCCGGCTGACCGAGGCCGCCTGCCGGGCTCTGAGCGCTTTCGTACAGCGTTTTGTCCATGCGGGCGCCACCGTCGTGATCCCGCAAGGGGATGCCCTGATGGAGAGCCCGCCGTGGCGGGAGATCCTCTTGGAGCCGGACCTGTCGGGGCCTACACTTCTCTTCGGAGAGAAGGCGCAGGGGACGGGCCTGCAGATCATGGAAGCCGCTACCGACCACGGGGTCGAGCTCCTGACCGGCTTGGGGGCGACAGGAGCGGAGATCCTCCTGGTATGGGTCGGCCAGGAACCCCTGCCGGGGCACGTCATGGTCCCGACGCTGCAGGTGTCCGCTGCCGGGAGCATGGCCGGGGACCGGGGTCAGGACCTGGACCTCGTCCTCACGGGTCCTCCCGAGACGTGGGAGGAGAGGCTGTCGGCTCTGGTTCTGGACTTGGCCTCGGGAAGATACGTTCCCGTGCTTCAGGACCAGGGAAACGTGGATTTCCAGATCACCCGGGGTCCCCTCGGGGTTTCTCTGTAGGGCTCGATCACAGGTCCGGCGGTCCGGCCGGACGTAACGCCCCCGGCGCTCGGGTTCGGCGCCCGAGGGCTTGACCGGGCGGCGGTCAGCCCATAGCATCCGAACCGCCAAATTTCAGGCAGATTAGACCATCAAGGAGTCAATCATGACGGAACTCACGGCCAAGGTATTCGAGACCATCGACGGAATGCAGGACGAGATCGTCGAGAAGATCAGCGAAGTCGTCCGGATTCCCAGCATCAATCCCAAGTATCCGGGAGTGGTCAAGGAAGAGGTCCTGGGAGGGGAGACCAATGCCAACCAGATCGTGGCGGAGCTCTACCGGACCGTCGGGTGCGAAGTCGACGTCTGGGAAGCAGAGGCCCGCCGAGCCAACGCCGTGGGCGTCCTCAAGGGAGCCGGCGGGGGACAGTCCCTTATCTTCAACGGCCACATCGATACCGTGCCCACCGGACGGCCGGAAGACTGGAGATGGTCCGACCCTTTCAGCGGCAAGGTGGACGGGGGAAAGATCTACGGCCGGGGTTCCTGCGACATGAAGGGTCCGGTGGTGAGCCAAGCCATGGCGGCCCAGGCGCTGCAGCGGCTGGGGATCCGGCTCAAGGGGGATCTGCTCCTGGAGAGCGTGGTGGGCGAAGAGGTGATGGACCACGAGGCGGGCGTCACGGCCACGGTTCGAAGAGGCTACCGGGCGGATGCGGCCGTGGTCTCCGAGGCCTCGGCGCCGGTGCGGCCCCTGGCGATCGTTCCCATCAGTCCAGGCCTCCTCTGGATGGCGGTCACCTGCCGCGGCAAGTCGAGTCATGCGTCCACCCGGGCCGAGACCTTCCGAGCCGGCGGTTTCGGAGCCAGCGTGGCCGTCAACGCCATCGACAAGGGCGTGTTCATCTTCGAGTGCCTCCGAAAGCTGGAAGACGAATGGGGGCTCACCAAGGTCCACGACCTGTTCAAGCCCGGGCATTTCACGCTCCACCCCGGAGTGGTCATGGGAGCGCCCCACGGCGTGGGAGTCCCCTTCTTCATTTCCGAGTACTGCACCATCGAGTACGCCATCTGGTACCACCCGGAGCAGTCGGAGGAAGAGGTCAAACAGGAGGTGGAGAACCAGATCCACCACGCCGCCCAGTTGGACGAGTGGCTCCGCGAGAATCCCCCGGAAGTGGAGTGGAAGCTGCATTGGCCACCCTTCTCGGTGGACCGGGAGCATCCCATCTGCAAGGCCATGGCCGCGGCCCATGAGACCGCCGCCCGTGGCACGCCCTTCGAGGGACCCGCCGCCATGCAGGGATTCTACGCCGTGTGCGACGCGGCGTTCCTGAGCGCCAAAGGGATTCCCAGCCTGGTGTACGGTCCCGGAAGCCTGCTCCAGGCCCACGCCGTGGACGAGTTCCTGGACATCTCGGAGTTGATGGTCGCCACCAAGGCTTATGCCCAGGTGGCCATGGACTGGTGCGGCGTCGCCTGAGCGAACGCGTATCGAGCGGTTTCTCGCCGGGCGAGCGGTCAGAACTCTGCTGCCCTGCGGAGACGGGCTGGCGCGGCACCGGGACCGGCAAGATCTTCACGGCGACCATTCTTCCCGATTCAAACGCTTACTCCCCATACCGGCCGGAGTCGTATGCGCCTGTAGCAAGGTCGATCTTGCAAATTCACCTTGCAAATTCAAACTTATCTTAGAGCGACCCTGGGAAACGGCGAAAGGGCGCCCCTACTTTCTTGGTTATGGGGAGTTGAATCATCAGTTGTTCAAATCGAGGGAAAGGTTGCAGAACCTTCCCGGCTGCTCCAGTTCATCAAGATCCGAGACCGGAGTCGGTGGCCAGGACCTCCATGAACCTGCCGTGGGCGATCTGGGCCCGCTCGAAACTGGCGAGACGGAAGAACTCGTCGGGACTGTGGGCGCATTCGTCATCCAGGCCGAAGGAGAGATTCACGGTGTGGATCCCCAGGTGGTCCAGGATGAGTCCGCAGGTGGCGATACTACCGCCGGACCCAACCACGTAGGGCTTTTTGCCGTAGAGTTCCTCCAGCACTTCGCCGGCCGTCCGGTTTCCCGGGTGATCGATGGGGATGGAGTAGGGCATGGACGACGATCCCAGGGCGACGACCTCCGCCTCGACGCCGGGAGGCGTGTTCTGCTCGACGTGACGGGTGACGGCCTCCAAGATCCGGTCCGGCTCCTGATCGGCCACCAGGCGGCAGGTGACCTTGGCGTGAGCCTGGCGAGGCAGGACCGTCTTCATACCGTCTCCCTGGAAACCTCCCCAGATGCCGTTGATCTCCAGGGTCGGCCGAATCCACTCCCGCTCGTAGGTGCTGTAACCCGGCTCGCCGAACGTCTCACTCACTCCGATGGAGGCCAGCAGTTCCGCCTCCCGGTAGGGTACCCGGGCCAGCTCGCTCCTCAACCTGTCGTCGGGCTGTCGTACGTCGTCGTAGAAGCCCTGCACCAGAACTCGGCCGTCGGCCGCGCGCATGGAGTCCAGCAGCCGAACCAGGGCGTGCACGGGGTTCTGGACGGCACCTCCGAAGAGTCCCGAATGCAGATCCCGGGAAGGTCCATGGACATTGATCTGCAAACCGCAGAGACCGCGTAGCGAGACCCAGGTGGCCGGCTCCTCCTCGCTCCACTGGGAGCCGTCGGCGCTCACCGCCATGTCGGCCGCGAACCGTCCCGCCTCGGCCTTCATGAAGGGGGGAAGATGGGGGCTTCCGATCTCCTCCTGGCCCTCCAGCAGGAATTTCAGGTTCAAGGGGAGGGTCCCCGTGGTCTCCAGCAGGGCCTGAACGGCCAGGATCGGAGCCAGCATGTTCCCCTTGTCGTCGGACGAGCCTCGAGCGTAGATCCGGCCGTCCCGGACCACCGGCTCGAAGGGAGGGTGGCTCCAGAGTTCCACCGGATCCACCGGCTGCACGTCGAAATGTCCATAGACCAGGAGCGTGGGGCGGTCCGAGGCGTGAAGCCAGTCGCCGTAGACCACGGGATGCCCTTCGGTGGGGAGGACCTCGACGTTCTCGATGCCCGCCCCCTGCAACCGGTCGCCGACCCAACGGGCCGCTTGCTGCACGTCACCGGCGTGCTCGGGTAGCGCCGAGATGCTGGGGATGGTCAGGAAATCGCTCAGTTCCTCGATCCACCGGTCCTGATGGTCCTTGAGATAATCCTGCCAACCCTGCGTGCCCATCTCAGTTCAATCCTCCGGTCTCGAAACGGCTCGAGCGCGCCCTATTTGTACTCCGCCCGGTCCGTGCAGTGGTCGCCGATGTAGTCCCAGTCATACTCGACGCCCAGTCCCGGACCGTCGGGGGCGACGACGCAGCCGTCCGCATCGACGGCGTCGATGGCGTCCCGATAACCGCACTTGAAGGGCGCCATGTGGAAGGGACCCAGTTGGGGATGGAGCAGGCCCATTTCGTAGTAGTTGGTGTTGCGGATGGCGGCCATCACGTGCCGCCGGTCCGGGCCCGGTCCATGCAGCTCCACGTCCAGGCCGAAGCCCTCGGCGGCGTGGGCGATCTTCATCACCCCGGTGATGCCACCGTCGTAGTCGGTATCGATACGGACGAAGTCGGTGCCGTCGGCCACGATGAAGTCCACATGCGACTCCAGCCCCCTCAGATGCTCCAACTGAAGGAGCGGTGTCTTGATGAGCTGGCGCAGTTTCCGGTGGGCGAAAGCCGAGACCCCGCCGTCCCGGAACGGGTCCTCGTACCAGAAATAGTCGAACTCGTCGCAGGCCCGGCCCAGCTTCAGGGCATGGGCGAAGGTTCGGATGGCGCAGAAGGGATCCAGCATCAAGTCCATCCGTCCTCCCACTCTCCGTCCCACGGCCCGGACCAATTCGATCTGGTCCTTGAGAGGGGCGTCCTGCCAGCCGTGGATCTTGAAGCCGGGATAGCCCATTTCCAGGCATTCCTCGGCGAAGTCGGCGTACGCCTCGGGGCTGTTGAGCCCTCCCTCTTCGTAATCGCCGACGTAGGTGCTCGCGTAGCAGGGGAGCTTCTTGCCGGCCGGTCCGCCGAGAAGCTCATAGATGGGCGCGTCATAGTACTTGCCGGCCAGATCCCAGAGGGCGATGTCCACCACCCCCATACCCATTCGGGACTGCTGCCGGGTGGCCTGCTTCAGGTCGTCGTAGATGGCATCCCGCTCCAGGGCGTTGCGGCCGATGAGGGTGTGGGCCAGCCCGGCGACGACGGCGTAGTCGGCCTCGAATCCCCCGAAATACTCCCCCGTGACTCCCAGGTCGGTGTGGATCCGGAGGCCCCGGCCGCGAAACTTCTGAACCCCGGCCGGCTGGTAGATGAAAATGCCGATGTTCGGCTCGACCCCCACGTCGTTGACGTCCCGCTCGTACTGGAAGACCTCGATGCTGGTGATCCTGGGCCTGTCCTTCATTCTTTCGTTCCTTTCACGTCGCGAGAGTTACTCCAGCCAGAATGAGAACAGACGGGCGTTGTAGAGGCGGAACCGGAAACGGATCGACTCACCCTGAAAGGCGCCCAGGTCCGGTTTGCCCGTCCACTTCACCTCGGCCCGCAGGTGGTCGCCCTGGATCGGCTGGGACCGGTCCCGGCTCCACCCTTTCAGCACCCGTCGGCCCCGTTGGTCGATCACTTCGACTCGAACTTCTCCGTCCGTGGCGTCGGCGTTTATGAAGAGCCGGTTCCCGTCGAAGCGGATGGCTCTGGTCTCCACGAACCCACCCTCCTGGTCGGCCCCGAAATAGGCAAACCGGTCCCGTTTCAGCTTCGCCAGGTGAATACCGCCCCGGTAGGGATCGTCGGTCTGGAAACGATGGTTCAGGCCGGTGTAATAGAACCAGAGTTCGTCTCCGTGGACCTGGGGCCGGGAGGCGGCCAGAACCTGGCCCGTGTCGATCACCCCTTTACCCAATTCCGAGACCGGAATGAAGGATCCCCGGTTGCCCACCTTGACCCACCGCCGGAGGTCGCGGCTGGTGGACAGCTTCACCGAGTTGATCCCTTCCTGGTTCCGGTTGGGAGAGTGGCCGGCGGCTTCGAAGTGGTTGGGCAGCCCGATGTAGATCCCCTCGTAGGGGAAGATGGGCATGTTGTAGATCTCGGTGTTGTAGTGCTCCGGCTGGTTGACGGTCATCAGGCGGAGCTTGGGATTGGCCAGATGTTCGCGGACCCGTTTCTCGCCCAGCAACTGGTCATAGGCATCGGCGTGGAAGATGAGCACGGGATCGGTCCAGTTCTCGAAATCGGTGCTCAGGGACAGAAAAACGGATCGGCCGAAGGGGCCCCGGTGCTTGACCGTGGCGATGAACCGCTTTTTCACCTCGTCGTAGTTCAGATGGGACTCATCCTGGCTGGGGATCACGGGCACGTCCAGCTTGGTGAACTCGTAGCCGTCGGATGAGACCACGGGATGCCGGTTATGAGAGCCGGTCAGTCCCTTGTATCGCCGTTCAGGCCCCGCGTCGGGGTCCAGCAGTACGTGCTGGATGAAGGTCCCGGGCGCGTCTCGAAGAACCACCAGATTATTGTCCTTGGATCCCTTAAACTCCCGCATTCCCAGAGACGGTTTCTCCCAGTGGATCCCGTCCCGGGAACGGGCGAACGCCGTTTCCCCATTAGCGTGGTACCACATCTTCCAGACCTCCTCCTGGGGGTCCCAGCAGGGGGCGCTGCGGATCTGGATCGACTTGCTGACTCCGGGATTCCAATCGGGTCCCGGCGATTGCTCCCAGGGCCGGTCCGCCCGGACCACCGGGTTGCCCTCGTACTTCGCGGGCGGATTGACGCGCCGCTCGACCCGGTACAGGGCGCCGACCATGAAGTCGTCGAGAAACAGTTGATGCTGGCCCGTAGGGATGTGGACGTAGGTCGGCGGTTTGGCCGGAAAACCCGTTGCAGCCAGACAGAAGAAGATCAGGGTGAATCCCGGGATACGACTTGACTTCATGAGTGGTCTCCTTGGTTACCAGCCCGTGCCATAAGTCGTCACGGCATTCGACCGTCCCTGCATCGTGCGCGGACTGCGTTGCTATCGGCTCACATACTCCCGGTATGCTCCCTCCGTTGCGCCTTGTCCGGCGGGCGCAGGAGCGGTCTCGGTGCTCGCGAGACTTTCACCACGGACTGCTATGCTGCCGACGTTCCGTGCAGAGACGTACCACGTTCCCGGACGGGGAGTCAATTGAACGGGTGGCGAGATTTTTCCGCGGTTTTCGAGATCCCGGATATCGACTGGACTCCCATGGAGCGGGGTTCGATCCAGGCGTTTCCCAGCCTGTTATCTGGACGAGTGACCGGTTAGACTTGTTAGCTTTGGGCCTAGTCATCCGGGAGAATCCGAGGCACGAGTAATGGGGGGCTTGCGGCTGGCGAATCGCGGGAGGTTTGGATAAATGAAGGTACATGCAGAGAAGGAAGATGGCATCTTGATTGCCAGGGCAGTGGGTCGCGTCGATGGCGCCAACGCTCTGGAGTTTCAGAACGCGCTGCGAGCGGCGATCGGCGACGACGATGACGTGATCCTGGATCTGGAGGGTCTCTCCTACGTCAGCAGCGCGGGCCTGCGTGTCTTTCTGCTGACTGCGAAAGAAGTCAGGAGACGAAGCGGACGATTCTCGATCTGTTCGCTTTCGGATTCCATCGATAAGGTCTTCACCATCAGTGGCTTCGACAGAGTCATCCAAACCCATGGTTCACGATCCGAAGCCCGTGCCGCATATGCGGGTTGAGTGCTCGCGGTAGACGTCCCGGGAAGTTCGGCATCGACTGGATGGATTCGATAATTCCAGGAGTCTGCGCGGTAGAAATGATCGTAGCGAGAAAGTGGGGAATCGAGGCCAGATTTTCTCGATTTGGAGGTGCATAGTTGTTCTATTCGCCGAGAAATCGGGGAAATCTGGACCGATTCTACCGCTTTCGCAGTAGATCAATTTCTGCCGCGCAGGCTCCTAGCTGAGATCAATTTATCTCGACTGCGGGTCCAACGGATTCTGCGTTCGCCACGATTACAAGTTGGGAGGGAGCAATGAGAGAAGGAGCGAAGACCCCGCTGCACAGACGGCTGGTGCGGGGCGTGGTGGGAAAGCTGTTGCTGTTGGTGATCTGTCTGCTCTGCGGGACGGCGGCGGCGCAGGCGGCGGTGGACGAAGAGGTGCTGTACGTTTTCAACACCTTCTCGTTCATGATCTGGGGCGCCATGGTGATGTGGATGTGCGCCGGGTTCACGATGCTGGAGTCGGGATCGGTGCGGACCAAGAACGCCTCCATGATCTGCATGAAGAACATCGGGCTGTACTCGATCGCGGGGCTGGCCTACTACGTGATCGGGTACAACCTGATGTACACGGACGTGGGGAGCGTGATCGGGTCGTTCAAGCTGCTGTACGGGCCGTCGGCGGAAGATCTGGCGCTGGTGGCGGGCCAGGACGGGGCGGCGGCCGCGGTGACGGGGGCCGACAGCAAGTACTCGACCATGTCGGACTGGTTTTTCCAGATGGTGTTCGTGGCGACGGCGGCGTCGATCGTCTCGGGGGCGCTGGCCGAGCGGGTGAAGATGTGGTCGTTTTTCGTGTTCGTGGCGGTGCTGACGGCGGTGATCTACCCGGTGGTGGGCGCGTGGACCTGGGGCGGCGGCTGGCTGAACGCGATGGGATTCCAGGATTTCGCCGGTTCGACGATCGTGCACAGTACGGGCGGCTGGGCCGCGTTGGCGGGGATCCTGATCGTGGGGCCGCGGCTGGGCAAGTACCGGAAGGACGGGACGGTGAAGCCGACGCCGCCGTCGAACGTGATCGTGGTGACGCTGGGGGTGTTCATCCTCTGGTTCGGGTGGTTCGGATTCAACGGCGGGTCGCAGTTGGCGCTGGGGAGCGCGGCGGACGCGATGGCGATGAGCCACGTGCTGGTGAACACGAACCTGGCGGCGGCGGCCGGGGTGGTGACGGCCCTGATCGTGTCGAGGCCGATACTGGGGCGCAATGACCTGTTCGCCACGTTGAACGGGGCGATAGCGGGCCTGGTGGCGATCACGGCGGGACCGGACATCGTGTCGCACCACTGGTCGATCATCATCGGCGCCATCGGAGCGATCCTGTGCACGGCGGGGATCAAGTTCCTGGAGAAGTTCAAGATCGACGACGTGGTGGGGGCGGTGCCGGCGCACCTGTTTGCGGGGACCTGGGGAACGATCGCGGTCTGCATCGCGGCGGGCGGCAACATCGGCGTCCAGTTGCTGGGCATCTTGGCGGTGGGTGCGTTCGTGTTCGCGACTTCACTGATCGTGTGGAAGGTGCTGGCGGTGACGATGGGCGTGCGGGTGTCGGCCCAGGTGGAACGGCTGGGACAGGACGTGGGGGAGCTGGGCATGGAAGCCTATCCCGAGTTCGTCCTCATGCCGGAAGAACTGGACGACGAAGATTAACCGGTATTTCTCCTCGCACCCCGCGGCGAGCAATCCGAGCCCAGAAATGAGGGGCGGAAAGGTCCTCATTACGGGGGCGTCGTCCGGCATCGGGGAAGCCACCGCCTACGCGTTCGCCGCGGAATCCTGCGAGCTCTTTCTGGTGGCTCGCCGGACCGAACGGTTGGAGCAGGTGGCACTTGAGTGCGGCCGCCGGGGTGCACGAGAGGCCGTCTGGGCCGCCCATGATCTGAGCCGGCCGGGCCGCGGAACGGAAATCGTCCGCGAATGCCGGAGTCGACTCCAAGGCCTCGATATTGTCGTCTCCAACGCCGGATACGGCATTGTGGGGCCCGTCGTCGAGACTCCTCCGGACGAGCTGACCCGAATCTGGCAGGTCAACTTTCAGTCCGGATACGAGACCATCCACGCGGCCCTTCCCGGACTGCTCCGGCAAGGGAGCGGACACATCGTCCTGGTCAGCAGCGTCGTCGGCAGACTGGCCATGCCCTATTTCTCGGCGTACTGCGTGACCAAGTTCGCCCAGGCGGCCCTGGCCGAAGCGCTCTGGGGAGAACTTCGAGGGAGCGGTGTCGGGATCAGTCTCATCTGTCCCGGCCTGACCGAAACCGAGTTCCTTGAGGCGGCCCACCGCACTGCCAGCGCTGCTCCCGCCATCAGTCTTTTCCGGGCGGCCGCCACCTCGAAATCCGTAGCTCGTACCATTGTGGAGGCGGTTCGCCGGCGGCGCCGGGAAGTGCACCTGACCGGGCTGGGTCGGCTCATGGTCGGCTTGAACCGCTTGTCGCCGGCGCTGGCGGCTCGACTGATCACTCCGATCGCCCTTTACGCGCTGAAGAAGTCTCGCTGAACCATTTCCCGTCTTCCCGTATTCCCCGGGGCGAGGACGGGTTGGCCGCCTTGCGGGCACACGGCTGCAGGACAGCCTCCGGATTTGCCAACAGGCCAAGGCCATGGGTACTCTCTTGAACCAGTCAGGAACTCCAGTCTGGCAAGGGTTTCCAGACCGTCCGACGAGGGCTCGATCAACCACGGGGTGCAATGATGAGGCCAAAAAACTTTTCCGTCGTTGGCACGACCGGGGCTCAAGACATCGAGACCTCTTCCCGGGAAGCCTCGGGTCATAACCGGCGTGAATTCCTTCGGGCCGGCGGAGTCTCCCTGTTCGCGGTCGCCTCGCAGGAGTCCTCCCTCAAGGCTGCTACGCCCGCCACGGGGTCCCCGTACCGGGCCGCCATCGTGGGGTGCGGCCGCAAGGGGACCGGCTACGCCAGGGGCTATGTGCTCCATCCCAGGACGGAGGTCGTGGCCGCCGCCGATATCGACCCGGAGAACCTGGAGCTTTTCACCAGAAGGTTCGGCGTTCCGGGATACAGGGACTACAGGGAGATGCTGGCCCGGGAGAAGGTGGACATCGTCTCGCCTATCCTTCCGGTGAAAGCCAACCCGGGCGTGGTCGTGGGATGTACCGAGTTCCCGGTCAAGGCGATCTACTGCGAGAAACCGATTTCCGCCAGTCTACGGCAGGCGGACGAGATGGTCGAAGCCTGCAAGAGAAAGGGAATCGTCTTCGCCGGCGGCGACATGTACCGCAACTTTCCCCAGTTCTGGCAGGCTCGAGACGCCTTGGAATCCGGGGAGTTGGGCGAAGTCCGCGGCCTGAACCTCTACCAGTCCACCAACGAGATCTCCGGGGGCGGGTGCCAGGGCCTGAGCGTCATGAGGCTGTTCGCCCGGGATGCACCCGTGGAGTGGGTGTGTGGCTGGACCCGCGGAGATCCCTTCAGCGACCAGGACCAGGGCATGGGCGGAACCGTCCGCTTCAGCAACGGCATAGAGTGCTTCATTCACAACCAGCCTGTGGCTCGTATGGGGATCGAGGTGCTCTGCAGCAAAGGGGTCTTCTTGAGCGACTGGTATACGTTCCGCCTCTTCCGGATGAAGGCCAGTGCCAAGGATCCTCGACGGCGGGACAGCCTGGAGGAAATCCGGGGACTGTACCCCGATTCGGGACTCGGGCGGAGGGTCTATGACGAGGAAGGGTGGCGGCACCCCGGCACCCGTCAGATGGCCGGAATCCAGTCCCTGGTGGACGCCCTGGAAAAGGGAATCCCGCCGCGAACCAGCGGAGACGACCTCCGGCTGGCCCTGGAGTTGGGCATCGCCCTGCGGCAGTCGCACCGCCAGGGTTACGCCCCCGTTCGGCTTCCGGTTAAGGACCGGGAGCTGAAAATCCTCCCCCACATCAGCCGGTACCTCAACAAGAAGGAAGTGCACGGGGAAGAGTGGTACCGGGAGCAGATGGAAGGCTGGAAACGGGATCCCCAGGGATAGAATCCGGCGCAGTGGCTACAGGAGCCCCCTGACCATGAAACCGAACTGGACACGGAGACGATTCGTGGGCGTGGGGCCGGGAGTAGCGGCCACCTCGCTGGCGGCGTCCCGTGGGGTCTCTGCCCGCGAATCGGGCCGAGCAGCGCCGGCCGCCGCGGATCGTGGCGTTCCGACGCTGCCTCGCCTCATCTACTACAACGACGCCCACCACTTCCATGCCAAGAGGATCGATCCGCCGGTGAGCCGCTTTCAGCTCCAGCGGCCGGTGGACGAAGTGCTGGGAACGGGAGTGGGAATGCTGGTCCTGGGGTTGGGCTATGGCGACGTGTATTTCCACGCCAGCAAGGCCGGGCGAGTGGTGGGACAGGAGAAGCAGACCTGGGAACACATCATCGACTGGCGGATCATGTGCATGGTTCGGGACGCCAGAAAGCTGGGGACGGACCAGCTCCGCGAGGTGATCCGACGGGGACGGAAAGAGAGACTTCCGGTTCTCCCCAGCTTGAAGCTTCAGGACGGGAACAGACCCGGCTCCCAGCGTTGCGGGTGGCTCAAGTGGAGACGGGGAAAGTCAGTCTGCATCGGGGAGACGGATGAGAAACATCCCGGATTCCAGTTCTGCTATGACTTCTCCCTGGAGAGCGTCCGGGCGGACAAGTTGGCCATGGTCCGTGAGGTTCTGGAAGACTACCGAGCCGACGGCATCGAGTTGGACTTCATGTTCTTCGCCTCCTACTTCAAGCAGCGGGAAGTGGAGAAGAACATCCCCCTCATGAACCGCTTCGTGAGCCAGGTCCGCGAGTTGGCCGATGAGGTCGGCCGCAAGCGGAATCGACCCGTTACCGTCAGCGCCCGCGTGTTCCACCGGAAGGACGAGAACCTCAAGCTGGGCCTCGACGTTGAAGCGTGGCTCCGCCAGGGCAACCTGGATCTGGTGGTGGGCCAGGTCCCGGACCAGCTCTTCGAGCCGGCCGTGGACGTGGGTTGGCTGGTGGAGGCGTCCGGGCAAAGGGCCGGAGTCTATGTCCGTCCTCCCTTGAGAGTCTACGACGAAAGGACGCCCCGACCCACCATCGAGATGTATCGAGCCCTGGGACAGTCCCTCAGGTCCCAGGGAGCCACCGGCCTCTATCTCGGCTACCTGCGCTGGCCCCTGGACCGGAAGGAGCATCAGATCCTCCGGGAGATGGCCTATCCGGAGACCTACCAACGAGAGGACAAGCGTTACTTTCTCCAGCCGGTGGAAGGAGCCGGAACCTTCACCGATCCACCGCCGAAACGAATGCTGCCACTCGCACTGAAAGAAGGCGAGTGGGCCAGTTTGACGCTTCAGGTCGCCGACGATCTGAAGGGAGCGGAGAAAGACGGCGAGCTGAGGAGACCCAGGCTCACCCTCCGGCTTCAGAACTTCCCGGTGGAGGACGAGATCCGGATCCGCTTCAACGGACGGCTTCTGCCCCTGGAGCGCTTCGAAGTGACGGATGAACGCGCGCTTCGAATTCCGGTCCGCCTGCGCCGGCCCATCGAGGCGCCGTCCGGTTTTGCCGCCCACTGGCTCCGGACGAAGCTGGATCCGGAACTTCTGAAACAGGGAGAGAACACGGTCGAGATCCTGGCCCGGAGGCTGACGCCGACGGCAAGCTGGACGCGCTTCGTCAGCGGAGTGGAGATCCAGACGCGGTATCGGAGCTTCGCCCGTCCCGAGGGGATCGAGGGGGCCGATCGTATCGAACCGTCGTGAAACGAGGTCGGACTTCGGGTTCCGAACCTTTGGACAGAGAGGCTTCCACCATGAACCGAAGAAGGTTTCTCCTGCAGACCGCCGGATTCGGGTCCGGGATGTGGGGGCTTGGCGCGCGCGGCTCCGGCGTGGCTCGCGGCCGGGCTTCAACGGCCGAGTCCGGTGTCTCCTTGCCGATCCGGGACATCACCGTTCAACTGGTTCAGTCCGACTGCGGGCGCAAGTGGACCCACGTGCGGGTCCACACCGGGGAAGGCCTGACCGGCATCGGCGAGGCGACCTACAGCCGGAAGGAGACGGTGGTCGCTCGAATGGTCGAAGAGCTCAAATCCTACATCCTGGGCCGGGACGCTCTCGACATCGAAGGCATCTATCGGGACCTCTACTCCGGTGGCGGCACCGCCTATCGAACCGGAGGGATCATCTTCACCAGCGCCATCAGCGGCATCGACCAGGCTCTTTGGGACCTGAAGGGAAAGGCCCTGGGAGCCCCGGTCTGCACCCTTCTGGGCGGCCCCCGCTCTGCCCGAATTCCCGTTTACTCCCATTTCGGCGGACGGGATGAGGACACGCTGGTGGCCAACGCGCAGAGGGTCCTGGGCGAGGGCTTCAAGGCGCTCAAGTCGGGCATCACCATCCAGGAGACTCGGGGACCCGGGATCAGCCGTCAGGAGCTGAGGAACATCGACCGGCGTTATGCCGCCCTTCGCCGGTCGCTGGGGGAAGAGGTGCTGCTGATGGACGATCCGCATGCCGCCTTCGCTCCCGGCGCCGCGCTGGAGGTCGCCCGTCTTCTGGAACCGTATCGCCTGCTGTTTCTGGAAGAACCTACCATCCCGGAAGACCCCGCCGGATACGCTCAAGTGCGGCAAGGCACCCTGACCCCCATCGCAGGTTCCGAACGCCTGACCAACAAGCACCGTTTCAACGACTTCTTCCGGGCCGGCGCCGTCGACGTGGCACAGCCCGACCCCGTCTACATCGGCGGCATCACGGAGATGAAGAAAGTCTGTGCGCTGGCCGAAACCCATCAGGTCTCCATCGCGCCGCACAACACCAAGGGACCGGTCGGGACCATGGCCGCCGCTCATGTCATGGCCGCCATTCCCAACCCGCTCATTCTGGAGTGGATCGCCCCCAGCCGCATTCCCTGGCGCGACGAAGTGCTCAAGGAACCTCTGGTATTTCAGGACGGAGCCTTGCTGGTGCCCGACCGCCCGGGTCTGGGCGTGGAGTTCGACGAGGATGCCCTCCGGCCTCACCTGGTGTCCTATTGAGCGGGTCTCCAGAGGAGACGCCGGGATTTGAAGGAGACTATTCCGGAGCGAGTTACGTGAAGATCACGATCCTGAATTGCTAATGCATTTGCCCGCAAATGTCCGTAGGTCCAGTTTCCGGTAAGGGGATGCGGCCCTGATTTAGTTCCTCAATCTCGAATTCTTGTGCGAATTGACGAAGAATAATTTGGTAGGGGCGCCCCTTGTGGGTGCCCTCTTCGGTCCAAAGCGGAGCACGACGGGACCGGAGGAAGAGCCGGCGGCTGAAAAGCACCGCTCCGGCGAAGAAGTTTCGGAGGTTTCGGGCATTCGCGCGGCCAAAGATCTTGAGATTACAGCCAGTTCCGTAAACCCGAATAGTCGGTGCCCCAGCCCAGAACTTCGGCAACGCGCTGAGAATCGCCCCAAACCCACGCCTCAAGTTCCGGATCGATCACGATTGCTTTTGATCGACCACTCTAGGAGTCTGCGCGGTAGAAATGATCGTAGCGAGAAAGTGGGGAATCGAGGCCAGATTTTCTCGATTTTGAGGTGCATAGTCGTTCTATTCGCCGAGAAATCGGGGAAATCTGGACCGATTCTACCGCTTTCGCAGTAGATCAATTTCTGCGGCGCAGGCTCCTAGCCGTTGCGCTCCAGGTTACACTCGACATTGTGCTGAATTTCCCCACGCGGCGCGTCGTCACCGCAACCTTCTCTGTCGAACACTACGAGTGCATACCGGTAAAAGCGAATGCGGTGGCGAAGATATCGAGACGCATCGGTTCGACAGCCCGGATCGCGCTGCAGATGTCTACCAACAGAGTATCTGATGGAACGGATTCCAAGACCTTCGCCACGTGCCAACAGTTTCTGCATGGCTTGGTACATGTCCTGATCCGCGACGAGCACGAACAGATCCTTCTGTTGGCGCCCCATCGTCACCCGAATACCTCGGAAGCAAAGAGCAGATCTACGTCGGCGGAGCTGCGCCAATCCGCCAACCGCGGGTGCTGGTGTCCGGCGATGATGTCCGTGGCGCCCTCGTCGTTCTTGGCGAAGCACAAGATCTCCTTCGGCTCGGAACAACTCAGAAAGACCGGGGAATGAGTGGCGACCAGCACCTGCGAGTCGTAAACGGAGGAGAGTGACTGGTACACGGTCTCGACGGCCATGGGGTGTATTCCGTTTTCCGGTTCCTCCAGCAGGTAGATCTTTTCGCTGTCGGGCAGATACGCCGCAAGCGTCAGTGCCAGCAGCCGCAAGGTGCCGTCGGAGACCGTCCAGGACGGAACTTCCACTCCCGTCGCGTAGCGGAGCATCAGGTACGCGTGGCGGTCGTCTTCCCGTTCCACGACGCGAATGTCTTCGATTTCGCGGAGCGCCGTGCGGACGTGTTCAAGCCATTCCGTTGATTTCGCGGGATCGATCTTGCCAAGCCGCTGAATTGCCCAGGCGAGGTTGGAGCCATCCGGAACGAAGCCCACGCGACGGGTATTTGGCGAACTGGCCCGCCGTAACCGCCAGCTGTCAAGAAACAACTTTTGTACGCCTGATTCCAGGACCCGCTTCACATAGGTGGCAACCGGAAACCGCTTCGAGTCTTCCGGCAGATTCTTGAGCGTGGAGCGGCGCGGGCCGAACCTGATGCTCAAATCCGAACTACTTAAATACGCGTGACGCCGTGATGCCTCCATGTTGAAGGAGTCGGTACCCTTCGCGGACTTTTGGAGGACAGGGCGATAGTCGTAGTCATCGGCATTTGTGAGAATCGACTTCGGGGTCGGTCTGGACGACGGAAAATTCCTTGTCAGCGAGAATGGGTCTTCGTCAAACGACGGGTTTTCCTCGGGGATCGTCCGCCACCCAGTACCCAGAAAGCCTCCTTCGGAAGCGATGCCGAGGCCATCATTTCCCTCCCGGACGGCGATCTCGTATCGGAAGGTTCGATAATCCTCCTTATCAGGCAGCTTGCGTGCAAACGCCTCGGGAATGTCGAACTCCACTGCCAACTCGAAACCGGGGTTCTTTCTCGGGCGATTCCACACCAGATCCTGGAAGTTTCGGGTGCGCCGGTCGACGGCCGCGTCGAGTCCATCGCGAATGAGGTCGCCCAGAAAACCGATCACGTCGAGCAGGGTGCTCTTCCCGCTGGCGTTGGGGCCGACCAGGATGTGAAACGAGCCGTCGAGGTGAACATCCACGTAGCGCAGGCAACGAAAGTTCAGGGCTTCGATGCGGCGGATCATGGAAACAGTCTACAAGAAGGCCTCCTGTCTGGAAACGCGGCCTCGGTCCAGGGCCACGACATCCTTCTGAATGAACCGCCACGCCGCGCGTGGCTCCGATCCGCTCTCGCCCCGGAAACGTTTCACGTTGCTCGCCAGGCTCATGGTGCATCGGTCGCCGCTTTTGCCGCTGCGCGTTCAGCGCTAAGCTCGCATCCCTTAGCGGCGGGCAAGATCGGGCTGATATAGTCATCGGAAGATGCTTGTCGACCACTCCCGATTTCAGGTGGCTGTCGCCCGATTCCAGGAGGCGCATTGCGAAGATCCGGTCACCGTGGAGACGGGAGGTGGACAGGTCCCCTGGTCCGTCCACTACCACCGCCGGCTGGTGGCGTGGGTCCTCCGGCTGGAGCCGGAGGCTTCGGAAGCGCTGGTCTTGGCGGCCCATTGCCAGCACATTCGCCGCTGGACCATTCCCCGTGACCGCTACCCGCTGGGGGGAGCGGGCTACAGACGGTGGCGGAAGACTCTCGCCCAATACCACGCCCAGGAGGCGGGACGCATACTCGGGGCGTCAGGATACGGCGCGACCACCATCGGACGGGTCCAGGCGCTGGTCCGGAAACTGCGCCTCAAGCTGGATCGGGAGTCGCAGCTTCTGGAGGACGCCGTCTGCCTGGTCTTCCTGGAGAACGAGTTCGAGGCATTCTCCCGGATGCACGACGACGCCAAACTGGCCGACATCCTTCGGAAGACTTGGCGAAAGATGTCCCTGCAGGGGCGGGAGGCAGCCCTGGCGGTGGCCGGAACGCTGCCGGAATCCCTTCACCTTCTGGTCCGCAACGCCGTGGCGCCCGAATCCTGATTTCAGTCGAGCCGGCGGACGTAGACGTTCTTGAAGTAGAGGGGGTTCCCGTGGGCCTGGAGCTCGATGGCGCCCGTGGGATAGATGGGCTTGTCCCGCTCCCAGTAGTTCTCCATGGTGGTCTTATGGACCACCAGGCGGTGGTTGAGCCAGACGGTCACCTTCTCGCCGGACATGAGGATCCGGAACTGGTTCCACTCCCCCACCGGATTGTCGGCCGCCAACTTGGGCTTGGACGGGTTCTTCTTGTTGTTCCACATGGCCCCTGAGCCCTCGGGGTCTGCCCAGATCTGAATCTGGGGACTCCCTCGCAGGTAGATGCCACTGTCTCCCTTGGGCTCGATCTTCCAATCGACCCACAATTCGAAGTTTCGAAAGTCCTGGCGGCTGCAGAGGCTGCCGCCCTTGCCTTCGAAGAGCAGCACACCCTCTTCGACCGTCCAATGCTTCCGCATTTTGGCGTCCGCCTCGCGCTGGGCCGCCGCCAGTTCCGCCGGGTCCATGGCGGCCCGTTTCTTGGGATTGGCCACCAAGCCTTTCCAGCCCTCCAGGTCCATGCCGTTGAACAGGGCCTGAAAACCCTCGGGAGCCAGATTGTCCGGCTGCTCCCCACCCAGGTCCTTGATGCGGATGTTTCGAAACTCCACGTGAGTGGAATGCCCCAGAAGACCCACATGCCCTCGGGAGCGCATCATTCCCGGATGCCTTTGGAGAACCTCGGCGTCGCGGATGTCGTTCAGATTAGCGCTGACGATCACCGTTCCATTGAGCGTGACCTTCACCCGGCGGCCCAGGAGCGCGATCTCCTGCCGGTTCCATTCCCCCACCGGCGCCAGCGCGCCGCGGCGGGCCGGAACCAGTCCGTAGACCGATCCATGCGCCTGATAGGGCTTGATCCCGGCGTACTTGGTCGCCGTGTTGTCCAGAATCTGGATCTCCATGCCCTCGATGGAGGCGTGTCCATCCATGGGAGCCCGGACGCCGACGCCATTGTTGCCTCCCGGCCGCAGCTTGAACTCGAAGCGCAGAATGAAGTCGGCGTATTCCTTCTCCGTCAGGAGCTTGGCCCCCTCCCCTTCGGGACAGATCAGAAGGCCGTCCCGGACCAGCCAACCCTGATTCCGCTGTCGGATCGTCCTCCATCCGGTCAGGTCCCGGCCGTTGAAAAGGGAGATGAAACCCGGTTCCGGCTCTCCGGCGCGCAACGCGGGGGAGGACGGAATAGCCAGCAACAGACCCAGAAATGCGGAAACCAGTGTCGTCTTCACGGAGCTCCCTCCGACATCTCGATCCAGACCGCGCCCCGGCCGCTGGACTCCACAGCCTTCTCGATGAACTCCAATCCCCGGCGCCCGTCATAGACGTTGGGACAGCCGTATTCTTCCGGTTTCAGCGGCGCGCCCTCCAAATGCCGCCGGATCGCCTCGACGGCGCCGCAGTAGATGGTGGCGAAGGCCTCCAGGTACCCCTCCGGATGCCCCGGTGGAATACGGGTCACGGCTCCGGCCGCTTCGTCCAGGTACTCGCCGCGCCCGCGGGTGAGAGTCTGACGGGGCTCACCGTATCGGTAGAATTGCATCTGGTTCGGATCCTCCTGGGCCCAGAGGATGGCTCCCTCCGACGCATACACTCTCAGGCGCAGCCCGTTCTCTTCGCCGGTGGCGATTTGACTGATGGTCAAAACACCCTTGCCGCCCCCTTTGAGCCTCAAGAGGATATTGGCGTCCTCGTCCAGTGTCCGGTCCGGAAGAAAATGGCTCGTGTCGGCGCAGATCGAGGTCACGGGATCTCCGGTCACGTACTCCAGCAGGTTCAGACAGTGGACTCCCAGATCGCCTAGAGTCCCTCCCGCACCGGCCTGGGCCGGGTCCACCCGCCACGAGGCCTGCTTTTGCCCCAGCTTTTCGTGCGGGACCGAGAGGAAATCCTGCAAATACTCGACGATGACCTTGCGCACCGTACCCATCTGGCCGGTATGGAAAAGATGGCGGGCGTGCCGGATCAAAGGATGTCCCGTGTAGTTGTGGGTCAGGCCGAAGACCAGGCCTGTCCGCTCCACCAGCCGGCACAACTCGTCCGCTTGCGCCAGGGAGTAGGTCATGGGTTTGTCGCACACGACGTGGATGCCCGCCTCCAGAAAGGTTCTGGAGATGTCGAAATGGGAGGCATTGGGGGTCACGACGCTGACGAAGTCGATCCGCCTGTCCGCCGGCAACTCCGACTCCCGGGCCGCCATCTCCTGATACGTGGCATAGCAGCGGGCAGGATCGGCATACAACTGTTCTCCAGTGATTCGGGTGTTCTCAGGATCCTGAGAGAAGCAGCCCGCCACCAGCTCCGCCTGCTGGTCCAGGGCGGCGGCCATGCGGTGAACACCCCCGATGAAGGCGCCTTGGCCGCCTCCCACCATTCCCATTCTCAGCTTCCGTTTCCACGATTCCATGTTCTACCTCCCATGCCGGCCGGTCCCATCCAGGTCCTCGGCGTCCGCGACGCTTCAGAGCCGCGCCAGGAAGCCCGCCATCAGGTCCGGTGGGCGCACCATTGGACGGCGTTGGCCACCACCTGAAGCGGCTCCTTATGGAAATACACGGGGTCGGTTTCATGACCGGGACGAAAATAGAAGACCCTCCCCTTGCCCACCGTCCAGACGCAACCGCTGCGAAACTGTTCTCCCGTGGCCCAGTAGCCGAACAAGACCACTTTCTCCGGCGGCGGTACGTCGAAGGGCTCGTCGTACATCTCCGTCTCTGGGATGGTGAAGTCCGAAATCCCCCGCGCGATGGGGTGCGACGGAGCCACCACCTTCAGATGCTCCGGCCCGGCGCCGTGCCTCCAGCCCCCGAGGTTCCCGGTGCACTCCAGGATGCTCTTGAACATCTTGGACCAGTGGGCCGAGTGCAGCCCGATGAACCCCAGCCGGCCCGCCCGCACCCGGGCCACCACGTCGGCGACACGGTCGAAGAGGACGTCCTTGTGCTTCTTGTGTCCCCACCAGATCAAAACGTCGGTGCCGTCCAGGACCGATGAGGCGAGCCCCTGGTTCGGATCCCGAATGGAGGCGGTCTGGACGGTCACCTCGGGGACGGAGCGGAGGTGCCGGGCGATGGCCCCGCTGATCCCCTCCGGATAGACCTCCTTGGGTTCCGTCCGCTCCGACCAGCAGAGGACCCGGACCGGACCGGGCGCGGCGGAGGTTTGGGGCATCCGGCTTCCGGCGGCGGTTGCGGCCCCCGCCGCCACCAGACTCCGCTTCAGGAATTCCCGTCTGAGAACCGGCGCCGAGCGCGCCCGCCTCACCTCGGCCTCGAGGCGACCGGTCCCGAATGCGCTCCCGGCTGTTCTCTCGGTCAACCCAGGGATCCTCACTGGAATCGGATGGAATAGAGATCCGCGTCCTTCATCACGAAGCGCAACCGCAGGGGTTTGCCGGACAAGTGCTTCAAGGGTTCCCGGTCGGTCTGGCCGGTGGGGCGCTCCCATTCGACGCGGTGTTCGATTTCGTCTCCGAATATGAGCGGGGAGTCGGCCAGAGAGAAACCGGGGACGGGATGACCATTGATGTCCTGCAACTCCAGCCGGATGCTCCCGGCGGCCGAAGTGGAGAAGTTCAGCACCAAGGCGCCGCCGTCGAAGGTGAACAGCCGGGTCGCCAGTTCGCCTCCGGAGTAGCCGGCTCGAAGGGAGACGAAGCCGTCGGTCCGGAGGACCATGCGCTCGAAATGGACCGAGGGGAAATCCCGTTCCCGGAGCACGTAGAGGGAGATCTCATCGGGGCCCGTGGGAACGACGCCCCACGAGGCCAGATTGGTGCGATGCATCCAGGCCCGCCTCTGCCGTCCGGGCCGAATGAACGACTCCATGAAACGCCGGTCCCAGTGGACACCGTCGCGGCTGGTCATGAAGACCGTGTCCGAGGCTCCCGGCCAAGGGGACTCGCTGAGACGGGTCTTCCAAGGGATGTACCTCCGGGGGAACGCCAGGTAGATCTGGGGCGCACGGAAATAGGGTGTGGTGGCGTTGGTGTAGAGATGGTCCCGCTCCACGTCGCCGAACTGGCCCCATTCACCCTTCGTCCAGTTCACGAAATCCGGTGACGTCGAGTGGCGGATGGTTCGGACCCCGTGCCGGAAATCCCGGTAGATGGCCACGTACTCTTTCCGGATCGTGTCCCAGAAGGCCACGTTCAGGGAATCGAACTTGCCGTCGGTGATGACGGGTTCCTCTCGGATCTTGCTCCATCTCAGGCCGTCGGGCGAGACGAACCCCCATAGGACCGGATTCCGGTTGAGCGAGCCGGAACCGACCGCCTTGTAACGTTGCGACTCGGTAGCAGCCGGGTTCCGGTCCCGGAAGGGCGCCAGATTGTGGGCCCCGTCTCCCTCCAGGACGATGTTGTTCTGCTTGGAACCGTTGAACTCGATCAACCCCAGTTCCGGCCGCGTCCAGGTCAAGCCGTCGGGACTCTCGGCGTAAAGCGCGAACTGGGGATGCACCGGGACCACCGTCTCTCCCGGCTTCAGGAACGACGGGATGGTGTAGCCCTCGTGACTGCTTCCGCGATAGTACATGCGGTAGAGGTCCCCATCCTTGAAGACCACCTGATAATCGCAGGTGATGCCTTCCCAGGGCCGGTCCAGGGTGAGGATCTTTCCCGCGGACACGGGGTGATGCAGTCTCTGCTCCAGCCCCTTCATGGACTCGATGAGGTAGTCGTCGACGAAGAGTTCGAGGCGTGAGCCCAGATCCAACGGCACCGGCGCCTTCGCATCCTTTGCCGGCAGGTTCGTCGAAGACAACAGCAACAGGCCGGCGACCAGTCTCAGCAACAACACTTCGTGTCCTCCTCGGGCTCGGGTGATTACCACAATCGGGGCTCCTCCAGGTGCACTCCCCCCTCCTGCGCCTGGGCCTGCAGCTTTCTCCACGCCGTCGACCCGTCGTCCGGGATACTCTTGAGATCCACGCCGGACTCGAAAACCGGAAGCTTGTCCGCATGGAAATCTTCCCAGTACTGGCGCGCGTGGGTGTAGTAGCTGGTGCGGCCGGACGGCCACCGGATTCCGATCAGGAGCCCCGGAGCCGGGTAGGGCCTTTCCTTGAGGGGCTCCATGCGAAACCGTTCCACCGCGTCCTCATCCAGATCCACGCCCAGACCGGGACCCTCCGGGATCGGAGCCGTCCCTCCCGACACCCGCATGGGCTGGCGCACCATGGCGTGAGTGTAGAGTTGATGGCAGTTCACCGCCGGCCAGACCGCCTGCTTGAGGACGGCTCCCAGGTGGAGGGAGAAGGTGGCCGTGATGGTGGTCCCCACCAACTGGAGCCAGAAGGGCAGGTCCACCTCGGCCGAGAAGTGCCCGGCTCCCATCACCCTGGAGGCCCCGCCCCCCACCACAAACCCGTCGCAGACCTCTTCACGGATCGCCACGGCCGGCTCCGGATTCCCGTAGTGCATGGCGATGGGGACCCGGGTGGCCGCTTTGAGGCGCTGGTTTCCCGGGATGTCGCCCTGGGGGATGGGGGTCTCGTAGATGGCGATCTGCGGATACGCCTCCCAGCGCTTGAGCCGCTCGGCGCCCCGGTCGGCGTCCAGGAGAAACCCGTTGAAGTCCATGTCCACTTCGAAGTCTTCGGGAAGAGTCGGCATCAGGGTCGCCAACTGCTGGTCCAGGTCGAACCAGGGCCGGCCCTTGGTCTTGAAGGCCTTGTAGCCCTGCCGCATCGCCTCGGCGCACTCCAGGACCCAGTCGGAGCCGGGCATGTCGATGTCCCACCAACTGATCGGCGCCCGCTCCCGGACCTGATGTCCCAGCAGCCGGTGGCAGGGAACGCCCCAGGCCTTGCCGACAGCGTCGAAGAGAGCCATTTGAAGGCCGGCGCCCAGGGAATCGTCCCACATGAGCTCGGCAGCGTTTTTTCCCCGGACCCGCTGCAGGCTCTCCTCCGAAACCCGGCTCCAGGTGTAGTACTCCATGGTCTCGCCGAATCCGCTGACCCCGCACTTGAGCTCCACCCGGCAGATTTCGAACACCGTCCAGTGGGGGATTTCCCGGATCATGTTCCGGGCCGGTACCGGACGGAAGGGGACGTTGACCGTCACGGTCTCCGTCCGCGCCACAGTCAGATCCAAGGGGGTGGCGATGGCAGGGCTGGAACTCGGATTACAGGCCAGGGCGGCGGGCAGCGAAACGCCGGCGGCCGACCCCGCCGCCAGTGCGGTTCTGGAAAGGAAACGGCGGCGGTTTGGCCGATCCGGAGTGTCGATCATTGGCTCAAATAGAATCACACCGGAGGAGGTGAGGCAAGGCATGATTGATGCGCGTAAGGCGCTGGATTATGCTAGTCGGCACCTACTCCGGGAGACAACCGAATGACTGAGATCGCCAGACGTCAGTTCCTCACCCACACGGCCGCGGCGGCGGGTCTGGCGGCCCTGGAGGCGCGTGCCGCCGCTCCCGCGGCGTCGCACCCCATCGGGGCCGCCATTATCGGCACCGTCCATTCCCACGCCGTGGGCCACCTGCAGACGCTGCGGAAGTCCTCCAACTACGAAGTTCTGGGCGTGGCGGAGCCGGACCCCGAGCTGCGCGCCCGGGCCGAGAAGAGTCCCCGCTGGGAAGGCGTTCCCTGGACCAGCGTCGATGAGGTCCTGAGAGACGACCGGGTGCGGATGGTGTGCGTCGAAACCGATCCGCTGGAGGCCCTGCGCTACTCCCACCGGGCGATTGTCGCCAACAAGCACCTGAAGATCGACAAGCCTCCAGGGGCCGATCTGACGGCCCTGAAGCGTCTCTTCCAGGAAGCCGGCCGCCGGAACCTGCTGATTCAGATGGGGTATGTCTATCGCTACAATCCCGCCTTCCGGCTGGCCCACCGAGCCATCCGGGAGGGTTGGCTGGGCCCGATTCGATCCGCCGTCTGCCAGATGAACGATACCTTGAGTCCGGTCGGCCGGCGGCGCCTCGACAACTACCCCGGCGGACAGATGTTCGAGATCTGCGGCCACATGATCGACGCCCTGATCTGGCTCCTGGGCGCTCCCAATCGCGTCAGCCCGGTGCTGCGGCACAGCGATCCGGTTCCGGACCAGTTGGAGGACGACGTGCTGGCCACTTTCGAGTTCGACCTAGCGGTGGCCGTGGTCAAGAGCCACAGCCTCAACGGGAGCCGTTATTTCTACGTCTTCGGAGAGGAGGGCTCCATCCAGATCGACTCTCCCGACCGTCCAAGGGTGAGGCTGGCCCTGAGCCATCCTCACGGTGAATTCGGCGCCGGAGTCCACGACGTGCCGGTGGGACCTTCGCCCCGCTACCTGCCCGACGTGGACGATCTGGCCGGAGCCATCCGCGGAGGCAGAGGGGTCGAATTCTTCACGCCGGAGCACGATCTTGCAGTGCAGCGAGCCCTGCTGCAGGCGTCCGGCGTCGACGTCTGATATCGGCTGCATACGGCAAGAGCCGGAGCGCCATTTGACCGGCGCGGCATCCCAGCGCGGATGCGCTGCCGGTTAGTCACTGTTGACCGTTGAATTTCGAAAACGGAAAGGAAATCGGCATGAAATCCGTAGCTCGAAGAGAATTCCTCACCGCTCTGGCCGGAACCACGGCTGCCGCAACACTTGCCGCGCCGGCTCTGAAGGCCTCCCGGGCGTCGCTTAACGATCAGATATCCGTGGGTCTCATCGGGGCCGGCGGCATGGGACGCGGCCATCTGAGGAACCTGCTCCTGAGAGAAGACGTCCACATCGCCTGCGTGTGCGACGTGGACGACGCGGTTCTGGAACAGGTTTCCGGCACGGTCCAGAAGGCGAATCGCAAGAAACCCCGGCTGGTGAAGGACTACCGGCGGCTTCTGGAAGACGCCTCCATTCACGCCGTGGTGGTGGCCACACCCCACCACTGGCACATCCCCATCGCCATCCCGGTTCTGCAATCGGGAAAGGACCTCTACGTGGAGAAACCCGCTTCTCACGTCTTCCGGGAGGGTCGGCTTCTGGTCGAGGCCGCCCGAAAGTACGACCGGATCGTGCAGCACGGAACCCAGATGCGCTCCACCAATGTGACGCTGCGGGCTGCGGAGGTGCTGAAGTCGGGCCTGATGGGTGAGATCAAGATGACCAAGGCCTGGAACGTCCAGCGCGGCAACGCCCTGGAGCCCAAGCCCGACGGTCCCGTCCCCGACGGCGTGGACTACGACCGGTGGTTGGGTCCTGCGCCCAAGCGTCCCTTCAACCCCAATCGTTTCCACCGGAGTTGGCGCGTCTATCGGGACTATGGAAACGGAGACATGGGGGACGACGGCGCCCACGACATCGACATGGCCTGCTGGGCCCTGGGTGTGACGACCCATCCCGTCCGGATCACGTCCCACGGCAGCACCATCGATCTGGAGGGGGAGCGGGAGTACCCGGACAACATGACGGTGGCCCTCCAGTACGCCGAAGGGAAGGTGCTTCTCTACGAGGACCGGTTGTGGACTCCGTACGGGCTCCATGGGTACGACAACGGCAATGCCTTCTACGGGACGGAGGGCTACATGATCTTCTCCCGCCGCGGCCACTTCCAGGTCTACATGGGCCGCAAGGAGGAGAAGGGACCGGGCGTCACGGGACGGGAGTTCCGCCAGAACTCGAGAGCCCACATGGACAACTTCCTGGATTCCGTCAAGACCCGCAAGCAACCGTATGCTCCGGCCGACGTAGCCCATCTGAGTTGCGGCGTCATTCACTTGGCCGAGATCGCGTACCGGGTCGGCCGCGTCCTGGAGTTCGATCCTGAGACGGAAACCTTTCCCCACGACTCGGAAGCCAATGCCATGCTCACCAAGTCGTACCGGGAGCCTTGGACGCTGCCGGAGAAGATCTAGAAGACCAGGACGGACGGACGAGGAGAAAAAGCGTTGGGAAGCTGCGGCCGGCGAGGGCCAGTGAGGTTGCGCCGCGACGATTCTCGGCGTCTGGGTGCGGTCCGCGCCGGCACCGGCGGCAACCGCCGCCGGCGCCGAACGTGATTTGATCTATCGGGCGGGCTGTACCGTCTGGGTGACCAAGGCGCTGCCTTCGAGTTTGATGACAACTGGCACCACCGGCTGGGTCGAACTGATCTCTACGGACCCGAAGAAATCGGCCGGCACGAGCGTCCGATCGAAGAAAGGCTCCTCATAGAGGAATTTCGTCGTTTTGCTGCCGGCCTCCAACGAGAACTCGGTTTCCGTTACCATCCTGCCGGCACCGTCAAAAAGGGTCACCGTGACCTCTGCAGCTCCGCCGTTGTCAGGCGGATTCAAGAGCGCAAATCCGGTTCGCCCGTAGGCCAGTATCGAGAAAGCCATCGTCGGACTCTCCGGCAGGACGCTGGTCGTGGTGACTCGAACGCCGTTCGCAAAATTGCGGAACACGACTTCCACACCAACCGCGCTGTCGGATGTGATCTTCGCATAGCCCACTTGGATCACGGCCTCGTTTTCGTTCAGGCTCCGGACTTCTCGCGTTCCCTTAGCAGACACCTCGATGCCGTAGCTGCTCGCTGCACCTCCTCCAGGAACGCCGAACTGACTGGTGAGGCTGGGCCGGTCCAGGAGAGCGATGGGGTCGCCGTCTTCATCGAAGGTTTCGATCAGGACGTTCGTGGTGGTGTTGGTGAGTCCGACGAAGCTGAGCGTCGTCTCGAACCCGCCGCCGTGACCCACCTGGGCAACGTATACGGGTTGGTCCTGGGCCAGGACCGCCCCGCAGAAAATGGACAAAATTAGAATTCTGAAACCCGACATTCTTTTTCCTCCCCCGCTTCAATTGTCAGTCTTGAAGCTAAAGATCTTGAACTCCCCGTTTCGCTCGAAGACGGAACCGAACAGCTTCAATTCCCGTTTGCCGCCGTCCGGAAGACCCACCTCCAAGCGGGCGTCCCGGTGCAGGCGAAAGCCGTCATAGTCCCGATATTCCCTTCCGGAATCGGACCCGTATCAACTCCAACTCTTTATCACTATAACGCCGCACGGTGTCGGAAAGATCTCGCCGGCTCCTGAAGGCGTCCGGACCCCAGACGAAATCGGGTGTGAAATTGGAGCCGGGCCGATTCGCCGCACTCACCGGCCCGACGTGGCGGACCCACTCCTCCTTGGAAAGCCCGAGTTGGGCGACCTCCGAGAGATCCCCTTCTCGCAGCCTCTCCAGCAGAAGGCGCCCCAACGCATGCGGCGAGACCGCGGAACCCTTCAACTCGCCGTCTTCGAACAGCAGCGAACTGTGGCTGAATCCGCTCAACAGCAACGCCAGGGACGCTGCCAGGACCACCATGCCCCCGATTCCCAAGAGCCAGGGGCTCGCCACAGATTTCCTCGTGGATTGGAGCCTATCTGACAGCATCGTCATCCTGTTGCGCGATACGCCGTGCTGCGGCGGGCCCGGCGACAACCGCCGAGCCCGCCCTGAAGTCCTCCGGCTGACTAGTTCCCAGAGGCAAGTGACGGTTCACTGGTGCTCCAGCTGTGGGTCCAATCGTCGTTCGGGCCCACACAACCCGCATAGGTCACCGGCGTGAAGAAACCGTCTTCCGGCAGCGTCTTGACGTAGTTCACGTCAAGGGCCATGGAGTTGGGCATGGGCCAGAAGTCGGGGGAAAGAGCGTTGAACGGATCGGCCAACCCGACTCCACTCGCCGAATCGGCAAAGCGATTCATCTGGGACGCACCCCGGATCCAGGCGTCAACCCCGTAACCACCGGCGTCACATTCGAAATCGTGGGATTGGAGCGGGGCAGCAGATCGTTGGCGTCGCCGTTGCTGTCGAACTCGAAACCGTTGTCGGCATCGGACTTGTCCTGCTGGATGCAGATGAACTGAGCCTTGCCCACCCAGCCTTCCGTGTAATCGAGGCTGTCGTCGGCAACCCCCGTCAGGAGTGCGTGTCTGATATTGGCGGTACCCCGGAACATCTCTATGCCGTCATCCTTCTTGTAATGGACCTGGACATAGTCGACTTCGGTCTGGTTTCCGATACCGTGGAAGGCGATACCGTTGAGCTCGTTTTCGGGCGAGAACTCTGCTCCCGCAAATTCCACTCGGACATATTTCAGCACTCCCCGTCATCCGCCGGATCATTGCCGCCGTATTGGGCATTGCTCACACCCTCGACGTCTCCTTCACAATTGCCTCCCTCGCAACCATTGATGGGAGCGTTGCCGGCGAGCACCAGTCCGCCCCAACCCTGGACGCGCCGGGACCCCACGCTCTCGTCGGAGGTCATGATGATCGGGCTGAGCGCGGTTCCCTCGGCATGAATCCGACCGCCCCGTCCAATCAGCAGGGTCGCGATGTCGGCACCCAACAGCACCGTGCCGGGCTCGATGGTCAGGGTGGCGCCAGGACCAACGGTATGCAGTCGCGATGGCAGAATCCAGAGGGTCCTCCAGTCAAGCGTCATATCGGCGTTGATCTCGGCGGGCAGTTCCATCGCCTGCCCGGCGATGACGAAATGCCAATAGGCACGCTGGAAGATCCGGGTTCCGGTGACGTCCCGGATGTCGAAGACAACGGCCCAGCGGCCGGCGCCCAAGTCACCGGGATCCAACGTGCTCACGGGAGCAGGCGGGGGGCCTACGAGAGTGTTCAGGGGCGCCGCAAGGGACGGAATGGGATAGGCGTTGACCGATCCGGGGGGATTCCCTTCGAAATCAACGATTCCTTCGGAGGCCTCCTGCAGTCGGCCACCGATCACATCGAGGTACCGTGACTCACCCGTCTCCTTATTCAGGAAAGAAATGAAATAGGTCTTATCGTACATGTGGCCGTTGGGGTCCAGGTCCACCATCACCATGATCTGGTTCCGCGGATCGTCGAACTGGGTCAAATAGCCCACTTCGTTCGTCCGCAGAAAGATGCTGGCGTGAGGGCCGCTGGACTGATCCATCATCCGCACGAACTGGACGTCCCCAGCCGCTCCGCCACCCTCCGCAGCCGCCGCCAGATTGGCGACCGCCAGGATCGGGATCAAAGTCAGAATCATTACCGCAATGGTTCTTCGCACGGGTCTTGGCTCCTTTCCTACAAGTGATTCAGGGTTGGTCGTCTACTCTCTGAAGAAAGTCTTGGAAATACTGACGGAGAAGCTCCGTCCGATTCGATACGATCGCTGAATCCGGTCCCCCTGGTAGTTGTAGAGCAGCCGGGCCATGGACTCGGCGGTCGGGTGCTCGTACTGAAGGACCCCGTTGAAAACGTGCCGGGATTGTCCTTCCAGCGCCCGATTCAAGTTGGTGAGCAACGGAGCCTGCTCCCGGGAGATTTCCACCGCCGAGTCGACCAAGGTGTAGTTGGCCGAGACGAAGAAGTTCTGAAGAGCTGACGAGAGGCCGCCCAGGTTCTTGCGTGTCTCCAACTCCATCCCCAGATTCTTGGCGCCCTGCGCGTTGATGAAGGAGGTCCTGAGCTGAGCGGTCAACTGGATCTCTCTTTCAATGGGGTTCTCGAAGTCCTTGAAGAAGAAGCTGGCCGAAAGCAGTTCATTGGAACTCATGAACCATTCCCACCGAACGTCCCAGTTCCGGATCCGGGCCCGGACCAGTTCCGGGTTTCCAACCACGGCTCGGCCTCCCACGACGTCGGTGAACTCGAAGGGAGACAGTTCGCGAAACTCGGGACGATTCAGGGTTCTGCCGTAGCCACCCCGCAGATTCATGTCGTTGTCGAGGCGGTACACCACCGAGAAGGCGGGGAGCAGGTCCGTGTTGTCCAAGCGCGTTGAGACGCCCGTGGGGGCCGTTCGGTCGAAGGGATCGAAGGTTTCAACGCGTTGCGAGTCGGCCTCCACCCGCGCGCCACCGATGAACCGCCAATTGTTGATGGACAGATCCCACATGGCGTAACCGGCGCGGGTCAATTGCTTGGCGTCGTAGGTGTCGGTGGGGCGCGTCTCCTCCCGCAGCTCGAATCCGCTGGGATGGATACTCTCGGGGGCGAAGATCTGCTCCGGCGCCCGTGCCAGATCGATCCCCGCCGTCCGCAGGGGAACGAACCGGAACCGCCGCGAGAGGAAGTCCCGCTGGCGCGACCGGTAGGACGCGCCGACCTTGATGGAGCTGTTCACGATCCCGCGGTTGAAGTAGGTGGTCCAGTCGAGACCCGGCTCCCAGATGTTTTCGTCCAGGTCGTTGAAGAGCCGGAAGCCGCTCTGGCTCTCGTCGGCCAGCAGGAAGCGGTCGTTCCGCTCTTCGTAGAGGGCCTCTCTCAGATCCGGTTCGTCCAGAGTCGAGAGGGAATAAGACAGGCGCCAAGTCAGGAAGCTGTGGCCCAGGGCGGTCAGGTAATGCTCACCCGAGACCTTGGTGGAGCCCACGTCCTCCTCGATCATGCGGATGCGCTGGTTGCGGACCCGCTGTTGCCCGTCCGAGTCGAAACCCTCGAAGAACCGGGACTCGTCGCTGGTGTCCTTGCTGAAGAAGTTCTGGAACCGGATCCGGTTGTTGCCGGTGAGCTCGTAGGCGAAGTTTGCGGTGATGCCGGTGAGGATGGAGCGGGTGCTGAAGTCCATCTCATATTCTCGCAGCGGGGAGAGCTTCCCCTGACCTGCCGAACGGTAATAGTTCCGGCTCTCATGACCAGGCAACCCCTCCGGCCGATCCATTTTTCGCGTATGTGACCATGCGCAGTCCTCCTCCCTCGACACGGAAAAGAACCGCTGGGAGTGTACGTGGCGTGTTTCAAGAAGCCGTGAAGATAGATTGAAGCCTCAATGTATCCGCGGGTTGCCGGGCAGACTTCCACGGGCGTACACTCTTGGCACGGCCTTGGGGAGCGTTCCCAGGAGCCGACCGGGCCCGGACGGATTCGACACCGGCATCGGAGTCTCCATGAAGCAATCAGACGGCAGGAAGAGCATTGCGGAACTGACGGTGAGGGCGGCGGTTCTGGCGGGGTTGATGGCTTCCGGTGCATTTCTGCCACCGGCTCAAGCCGAGGCGGCGGCCGGCGGCGTCGACTACAGCCGCCAGATACGCCCCATCCTCTCGGACCACTGTTTCGCTTGCCACGGTCCGGACGAAAAGGTGAGACAGGCGGGTCTGCGCCTGGATTCGAAGGACGGGCTGTTCCAGGACCGGGACGGCTACAAGATCGTCACTCCGGGAGACGCTGAATCGAGCCGTATGTACCAGAGAATATCGGCGGAGCACGAGGCGGCGCGGATGCCGCCGCCCGGATTCGACCGGAAGCTGAACCAGAACCAGATCGACCTCATCCGCCGTTGGATCAGCGAAGGCGCCGAGGCCAAAGACCACTGGGCCTTCGTCAAGCCTCGCCGGCCGCCTCTTCCGCAGGTGAAGCGCGTCTCCTGGGTCCGCAACCCCGTCGACCGGTTCATCCTGGCCCGACTCGAAAGCGAGGGGCTGGAACCATCACCCGAAGCCGACCGCGTCACCTTGATCCGCCGGGTGACTCTGGACCTGACCGGACTGCCTCCAACGCCGGAGGAGGTGGACGCGTTCCGGGCGGACCGGAGCCCCGGAGCCTACGAAAGGGTGGTGGAACGGCTCCTCTCCTCCCGGCGTTACGGGGAGCGGATGGCCCTGGAGTGGCTCGACTCCAGCCGCTACGCGGACACCCACGGCTACCACATCGACAGCCACCGGGACATGTGGCTCTGGCGGGACTGGGTCATCGACTCCTTCAACCGGAACCAGCCCTTCGACGAGTTCACCATCGAGCAACTGGCCGGCGACCTTCTCCCGGGCGCCACGGCTCAACAAAAGCTGGCCACCGGATTCAATCGCAATCACATGATCAACTTCGAGGGCGGCGCCATTCCCGAGGAGTACCAGTTGGAGTACGTGGTCGACCGGGTCAACACCACGTCGACGGTCTGGATGGGCCTGACCATGGGGTGCGCCCGCTGCCACGACCACAAGTACGACCCGATTCGGCAGCGGGAGTTCTACCGCTTTTCGGCCTTCTTCAACACCATCCCCGAAAAGGGCTTGGACGGCCGAAAAGGCAACGCGGCTCCGGTCATGCAATTGCCCTATCCCGAACAGGCGACGCGCCTGCGGAAGTTGCGGGAAAGGCTGGAAGCCATCGAGACCCGGATGCCGGAAAGCCGCTTGAAGTCCCTGGTACGGGAGTGGGAGGCGCCCACACTGGCCAAGCTCCGCGAGAGTCCACGCCAGGGCCTCCTGGCCCACTACGAATTGGACCACCACACCTCGGACACCAGCGGCCACTATCGTCACGGGAAACCCAGAGGCGAGGAACTGGTGCCGACCGAGGGAAAAGTCGGCGGCGCTTTCAAGTTCACCACCCGGACCCATGTGAACCTCGGCGACCTGGGTGGCTTCGAGCGGACCGACGCCTTCTCTCTGCTGGCCTGGGTTCGTCTCAGGAACGAAGGGGACCAGGCCATCGTCGCCCGCATGGACGATGTGGAGGGGCTCCGCGGATATGACCTCTTCGTGGGCGACTTCAAAGAGCATGACGGTCCCAAGTACAGCGGCCCCCTGCTCATGGCGCACCTGGTTCATGCCTGGCCCGACAACGCCGTCAAGGTTCGGACGCTTACCCCTGTTTCCTTGAACGAATGGCATCACCTGGCCCTCACCTACGACGGTTCCGGCAGAGCTTCCGGCGTGGCCCTCTACCTGGACGGGAGGCGTCAGGAAGTCGAGGCCCTGCACGCCAGCCTGACCGGTTCCATCAGAACCGAACGGCCGCTGCTTCTGGGCCGGCGCCACGCCAAGGGGATGTTCGACGGCCAGATGGACGAGGTGCGCATCTACGATCGGAACCTGACAGCGAACGAAGTGGAGCAGTTGGCCGTCTATCATCCCATCCGAGCCATCCTGCAGGAGCCGGAAGAGGAGCGGACCGAGCAGAAGCAGGAGGATCTGTTCCGGTTCTACATGGAGCGAGATGCACCTGCCCTCTATCGGGAACTGCACCGGGAACAGGAGGCCCTTCGCCGGGAAGAGCAGGAGCTACAGGCAACCGTTCCCACCATCATGGTGATGGAGGAAATGGGGGAGCCGCGGGATACGGTCGTCCTGGATCGGGGAGACTACCGCAATCGAGGGGAGAAGGTGGAGCCGGGAGTCCCGGCGGCGCTGCCGCCGTTTCCGCAAGATGCCTCTCCGAACCGTCTGGGCCTGGCCCGATGGCTGGTCGACCCGGACCACCCGTTGACGGCCCGGGTCACCGTAAACCGATTCTGGCAGATGTACTACGGCATCGGCTTCGTCAAGTCGGCGGAGAACTTCGGCTCCCAGGGAGATCAGCCCAGTCACCCGGAACTTCTGGACTGGCTGTCCACCGAGTTCGTGGCCTCGGGCTGGGACGTGAAAGGTCTGCAGCGGCTCCTGGTCACGTCCGCCACCTACCGCCAGAGTTCCCGCGTCACGCCCGAGTTGTTGAAGCGGGACCCGGAAAACCGGCTGCTGGCGCGGGCCTCCAGGTTCCGGCTCCCGGCCGAGCTGGTTCGTGACAACGCCTTGAGGGCCAGCGGCCTTCTGGTGAACACGATCGGTGGACCCAGCGTCTTTCCTTACCAGCCCCCCGGTTTGTGGAAGGAGATGGCCTACGGCGAGAAGTACACGGCCCAGGAGTATGTCCAAGGAGAGGGCGAGAACCTCTACCGCCGTGGCCTCTACACCTTCTGGAAGCGGACGATTCCTCCGCCGACATTGATGGCATTCGACGCACCCGACCGGGAAACCTGCACCATGCGGCGGCCGCGGACCAACACTCCGCTGCAGGCGTTGATCCTGCTGAACGACCCGACTTACGTGGAGGCGGCCCGATCCCTGGCCCAACACACTCTGAGAGGAACGGCTTCGGACACGGAGGATCGGATCCACTTTGCTTTCCGTCTGGCCACGGGACGGGCACCCAACTCTCGGGAGACCCCGATCCTGGACCGGATCCTCCAGCAGCAGCGAAGCTATTACAGGTCGGATCCCGAGGCGGCCCGGCGTCTGATCGAGGTGGGCGAATCCCCCTTCGATCCGAGCCTGGACCCGGTGGAGCTGGCCGCATGGACCACCGTGACCGGCAGCATTCTGAACCTGGACGAAACCATTACCCGGGAGTGAGTAGCGTGGACCCGGAAACCCGATTGCGACTCGAGATCACTCGGCGCCAGTTCTTCGGCCGAACCAGCACCGGCATCGGCACGGCCGCCCTGGCCTCGATTCTGAATCCCCATCTGTTCTCCGGTCGGACCGATAAGGCGTCTCTAACCGGGATCCGGCCTGACCTGCCTCACTTTGCTCCCAAAGCGAAACGGGTCATCTTCCTCTTCCAGTCGGGCGCGCCGGCTCAGATGGACCTGTTCGACCACAAGCCTCAGTTGGAGAAACATCGGGGGACGGACCTGCCCGATTCGGTGCGCCGGGGCCAGAGAATCACCGGCATGACCTCGGGGCAGAAAACCCTCCCCGTGGCTCCGTCCATCTTCAAGTTTGCCCGGCACGGGGAGTCGGGCGCCTGGGTGAGCGAACTCTTGCCCCACACCGGCCGGATCGCAGACGACATCGCCGTCGTCAAGACCCTGCACACCGAAGCCATCAATCACGATCCGGGCATCACCTTCTTCCAGACCGGAAGTCAGCAGCCGGGCCGTCCCAGCCTGGGTGCGTGGCTGAGCTACGGACTGGGAAGCGAGAGCCAGGACCTTCCCAGCTTCGTCGTGATGGTCTCCATCGGCAGGATCAAGACCAATCCCCAGCCCATCTTCTCCCGCCTCTGGGGGGCCGGTTTCCTTCCCTCGGACCATCAGGGCGTCAAATTCAGGGGCGTCGGGGACCCGGTCCTGTACCTGTCCAACCCGCCCGGCGTGGACCACCGGAGCCGGAGACGGATGCTGGACGGGATCGGTGAGCTGAACCGGATGCGAGCCGAATCTCTCGGCGACCCCGAGATCACGACCCGGATCAGCCAATACGAGATGGCCTACAAGATGCAGCTCTCGGTCCCCGAGCTGACCGACGTCTCGAACGAGCCGGACCATATCTTCGAGCTCTACGGGCCCGACTCCGGAAAGCCGGGAACCTACGCCGCCAACTGCCTCCTGGCCCGGCGACTCAGCGAAGCGGGCGTCCGCTTCGTGCAGCTCTACCACCGGGGTTGGGACCAGCACAACAACCTGCCGGCCCAGATTCGGGGACAGTGCGAGGACACGGATCAGGCCTCGGCGGCGCTGGTCACCGACCTGAAGCAGAGGGGATTGCTGGACGAGACCCTGGTCATCTGGGGGGGCGAGTTCGGGCGAACCGTCTATTGCCAAGGCCGGCTCACCGAGGACAACTACGGGCGCGACCACCATCCCCGCTGCTTCACCATGTGGATGGCGGGAGGCGGCATCCGTCCCGGGATCAGCTACGGCGAGACCGACGACTTCAGCTACAACGTGGTGAAGGATCCGGTCCACGTCCACGATTTCCAGGCGACGGTCCTCCATTGCCTGGGAATCGACCACTCCCGGCTCACCTTCAAGTTCCAGGGACGCCACTATCGGCTCACCGACATCCACGGTGAAGTGGTGAAGCCCCTGCTGGCGTGAGCCGAAAGCCGCGGAACGACTTCTACTTCGCAGTGCTCGGCGTGACGCCTGTGGCCCGGGCCACGCAGTAAGTGATCAGGGCGGCGGCGAAAGAACCCAGCGCGCCCATTTTGGCGGCGTCCTGGATCTGTCCCACCGGAAACGCCACGGTCGTCACGAAAAGCGCCACCGTGAACCCGATCGCGGCAGCGAACCCCACAACCACCAGGTCCCGCGTGCCGATCCCTTCGGGGAGTCCCAACCGGAACCCTCTGGCGACCAGCATGGCTCCGGCCCAGATTCCCACCGGCTTTCCCGCCAGGAGTCCGATCAGGACCAGGAAGGTGGGGGAATCCACTGCGCTGAACAATACGCCGGCGTTGAAGAGGCCGAAGAGCATCAGGATCAATTCCACCGGTTTCTGCCACCAATGCTCGAATTCGTTCAGCGTGTCCGTCGCCTCCAACTCTTTCCAATCGAAAAGGCCCCTGTCGGAGTCGTGGTGAGGCATGGCAGGAATGACGGGCAGGAGACCCAGAGCCGGATGCAGGCCAGCCATCGCAAACCCGATCCACGATAGGGTGCCGGGAACGGCCAGATACCACCAGAAGCTGCGGAGGCGCAGGCGCTGAAACAGGAAGGCGACGCCTACGCCCACCACGGCCAGGATCATCCAGAGCATCTGCACTTCCCCCTGCGGGTAGAAGGCCGCAAGAATCAGCAGGCCCATGGCGTCGTCGGCAATCGCCAGCAGCAACAGGAATGGAATCGCGGGATGGCCGGCGCCGAAGACGATCCGGGCCACCATGTAGCTGAAGGCGATGTCCGTGGCGCAGGGAATGGCCCAGCCGTTGGAGAGTTCGCCGAAGCGCCCGACCAGTGCCGCTCCCAGCAGGTAGATGAGGGCCGGCGCCACCATTCCGCCCACGGCGGCGACAAGGGGAACGGCGGCCCGTTTGGGGCTGCTGAGGGGGCCTCCGGGAAGCGTGGCTTCCCAGACCTCCTTGCCGGCGATGGCGAAAAAGAACGCCATCAGAATGTCGTTGACCAAGTAGTGGAGGTCGAGGACCCGCGTGCCGTCGGCTTTCAACGTTCCGAACAACGTGTCCTCAAACAGTTTCAGGTGGACCAGGTGGTGGTAAGAGTCGTGGTCCAGATTGGCCCACAGCAGGGCGCCGAAGGCCCCGGCGAGCAGGAAGATGGAGTTTTCGAAGAGGAAGGCGATGATGCTGTTCTTGGACGCGCTCGTAGCCACGATTCAACCTTTATTTCGATGGGGTCAGCTCGTGCGGATCGATCGACGCGGAATCTCAACAGTCCGTGGTGATGAGCCCAAGCCCCGGGCAACCGGGGTTGCCAAGGACCAGGCTCCTCAAAGACCTATCTCGTCTCTC
This sequence comes from Acidobacteriota bacterium, assembly GCA_965217775.1. GTDB lineage: Bacteria > Acidobacteriota > UBA6911 > RPQK01 > JAJDTT01 > JAJDTT01. The sequence goes on along the minus strand of CBDCJH010000002.1, from coordinate 5,951,512 downwards.
CGCTTTCCATTATTCGTGATTTTCAGTTCGTGAAGCGGATCTTCCCTTGCCGGCGCCTCTCGCGGGGGTCGTATTCACAGGTCACCAGGAAGATCTCCTCCGACTGTGTCGTGCGGGGAGGAATGGCGATCTGGACATGAGTGAACCCCCGGGCCACCCAGGTGACGTAACCGTCCGCTTGGGACGGATCCACGACGTGCCCGTTGAGCCTGAGATCGAGGATGCGGGCGTTCTGGTAGGGGATTCGCAGCCGCACGCAGATTCCGTGACGGACGGGGCCACTGTCCCCCGCCTCCAGACGGTCGGGTCCGGAGTCCTGCCGGTAGAACTTGGCGCCTCCCCCCTCCACCAGAAATCGCGCCGGGCGCTTGCCGTCGTCCAAGGGATGACGATGGACCAGCCGCCGGATGGGCTCCAGGTTCATCCCCGGATGACGTTCGATTCGAGAGAGCAGGTCCAGGAGGGTGTTGTCCCCCAACCACTTGCGGGCCGCTTCCCGGGAGGTGGCACAGACGCAAAGAGCCATGCCCTCGACCTCCGGCCAGTCGAAGCCGAAACTGAGCTGACGAAGCTTGTTCCACAGCTCCACCCGGCTCCTCCGGCGGGCTCCCGCAGTAGTTCCATAGGCGGTCAGGCGATGCAGGTCGTTGCCCATCATCACCCGGGTCGGGTACCCGGGGTAATACTCTCCCGGCCAGACCTCGTTCCCCACTTCGAGCAGCCGGCGATACCGGAGCAGCGCGCTTCGTTCCCACGCATTCTCGTTGGCCGTGACCAGCGAGTGGTAGCGGTTGTAGCAATACGTGGCGGCATAGACCCGCGGCCGGCCTTTCCATGTCTTCTCCCGCATCGGCTCCAGATCGGGGCCCCAGAACATGCGTTCCGAATCCTCCTCCAGCCAATCGGCAGGGTAGCCCTCCTCCAGAGCCGCCTCGTTCATGAGACGCATGATCTCGTGATGATACGGCCGCAGGGAGACGTTCGAGTAAGCGGCCGCCGTATCGGCGTGGATGGATCCGTAGAACTCCAGGAAGGAGCCGTGCAGGTCTCCGTGCACCTCGGGCTGCAGGTCATCCATGAGCCGCTGGACGGCACTGGCCTCAGGATGTTTTTCCGGTTGCACCGGACCCTCCAAGGTCCAGCTGTTGTAGGGGTCCAGATCGTTGGCATTGTGAAAGCTGCCGGCCACGTACCCGTCCGGATTGACGATGGGGATGCACACGACCTGCTGGCGGGCGAGAATTCGCCGGGCCCGGGGATGCCCGGAGAGCAGCCACTCCACCAGTTCCAATATGGCACTGGGACCGATCCGCTCCCCGCCCGAGTGGAGCGTCGTGAGGAGCACATGCTCCTTGTGCTCGTCCGCGATCGACCAGTCGCTCAGACGGACCGCGATCAGGGGACGCCCCTGGACGCTCCTGCCCAGATCCTCCAGCTTCAGAAAGTCTCCATGCTCACGGCCCAATCGCCGGATGCGACGGTAGAGATCCTCCAGCGGATACCAGGCCGGGCCTTCATGGCCACGAACCTGGGCCCGCAGATGTTCGTGAGCAACGGCAAAGATCCCGAGGCCCGCGGCCTTCAAGAAGGCCCTTCTCCCCCGGGAACTCCCGACGCCGGCCACTTGGGTTTCGGCCCCAACTCGGTGGTGGAATCGCATCACTGCACTCATTCAGAATTCCTTGCGCCTACCGGAACCGGAGGGAGTAGAGGTCGGCATCCTTCATCTCGATCTTGAGACGCACGGTGCGCCCCGCCAAGGAGGTCAGGTCGGAACCGGTCCGCCAGGAGACGACCCGCTCGATCTCATCCCCATAGATCTCGGGACAGTCCTGCATCCTGAATCCAGGCAACGCCGCCCCCGCTTCGTCCTGGACCTCCACCCGAATCTGGCCGGCGGCCGAGGTGGAATAGTTGAGCACCAGTCGGGAACCGGAAAAGGTCAGGGGACGGCTCAGGACCGTCCCTCCCGCATAGGGCGCCCGCAGCGAAGCCAGGCCGTCCACCCTCAACACTCCCCGCCGAATGACCATCTGAGCGGTCTTGCCATGCTCGATGAAGTAGAGGGACATCTCCCGTTCTCCGGTGGGGACCAGGCCGGTGCCCACGTGGATCGAACGTTCGTGCCAGGCCAACGGGTTCCGGCCCGGCCGGAGGAAGGCTTCCATGTAAAGGCGGTCGAAGTTGAGGCCATCCCGGCTGAACATGAATACGATGTCGGAAAGACCGACGTGTTCCCAGTCCGGATCGGCTTTTCGGGTGGGAAGGAAACGCTTCGGGAACATGAAGATGAGGCCCGGGTCCCGATAGTAGGGAGTCGCGGAGTTCTTGTAGAGGTGCTCCAACGGCGCTTCGCCCAATCCGATGTACTCCTGCGCGGACCAGTTCGCGAAGTCCTTGGAGACGTAGCGGCGGATGTCCCGGATGTGGACCAGTTCCCGGGTCTCTCCCGAGGGGAGTTTCATGGTCACGGTGTCCGCGGTGCGGCCCACCCGCTCCGAACCCGGGGGAGGCAGGCCTTTCCGGTACCAGCCCCGGGCATAGATGGCGTAGTGCCGGCGGACCGAGTCCCAGAGGACGATGTTGTGGGAATCGAACTGGGGATCCTCCACCAGGGCCTTCACCATCGGCTCCTTCTGGAGATGGCGCCAGCGCAAGCCGTCGGGAGAAGCGAGTCCGTAGATCACCGCCCGCCGCTTCCCCGACGCAGTGACCTCGTTCAGATTGGTAATGGCCTTGTAGCGCGCGTCGGCCCGCGCATCGGGATTCTCGTCCTTGAAGACGGAGAACGACCTCCCGTCCGCCCCGGGAATGGGCCAGATGATGTTGTTGTCCCGGGAGCCGTCGAATTCGATGAGACCCAGACTGGGCTTGACCCAGTGGATGCCGTCCAGGCTCTCGGCGTAAGCCGTCAGGAAGGGCCTCTCCACGTATTTGGCCCGATACCACATGCGGTAGCGATGACCGTCCTTGATGACCACCGGGTTGTACATGTAAATGTCTTCCCAGGGGCGGTCGACGCGAATCGCCGCCTCGCGGCGCTCGGGACTGTGGAGTACCCAGCGGATGTTGTCGCTGGAGTCGACGAGCCAGTCATCCAGAAACAGTTGCAGCCGACCGCCGAGGTGTCGAATCTCACCGCCCGAAACCTCGGCCGAGCCGGTCAGAAACAACAAACCGCCCAGCAGGGAAAGCCCGGTTCTACTCTGCATCAGATCCTCCTTTTTGCGCCTCGAAGCCGCCCGTGCCGACGGCAGATGATGGCAACCTCCGGGTCAGTACTCGATCCGGCCTTCGGGGTCGACGCGCCGCGGTTCCCCCTGGGTCTCGAACGCCGTGGCGCACAGAATGGAATGGAGCGATTTCCCCGCCGGCAACCGGTGTTGGGTCCCGTTCTCCACCGCCTCCGCCAGACCCCCGCCCGTGGGCGTGCTGTTGGGCTCGATTCCGGCCACGTAACATCGTCCCCACCACGGATAGTCCGCGGACCCGCACAGTTCCTCCCAGAGCCAGAGACAGGGAAACACCTCCAGGTCCCAGGACAGGGCGAACCCGAGTCCGCTCTCCTGGTTGACCAGAGCGTACCAACCCTCCGCCAACTCCCGCAGAAAGCTCTGCATGGTGACCCGCGCCGACGGGGGCGGAATCCGGGAGACGTCGAAGGGCGCTCCATCCACAGTCTCGATCATGGGATAGGACTCGAAACGCCGTCGGGGGGCGAGGAAAAGGTTGGAGTCATCCGTCTCCACGACCCGAGCCGGGGTATAGAGTCGGCAGTGGCCGCTCAGGAACGGAGCTCCCAGGGCCGGATGGTGTCCCCAGATGAAATCGACTGCATCCGCACCCTCGTTGGTGACCGTCTCCTCGATCAGGAGCACGGCCCGGCCGGCCTCCAGAGTCAGCTGCTTTTCCAGCAGGAAAGGCGTCCGCACCATTCGGGCCCGGAAGCGGACCGAGATCCTGCGGGAGGTCTCTTCCGTGATCTGCCAGGACCAGGGCACCTTGCAGGCCTCGCCGTGAACCCCCAACTCGGCACCCCGATAGGTGCAGCCGGCTCCCGCGTTGGGAAAGAGCTCCTGCCAGCCCCCGAAATAATAATCGAGGAAGGAAGAAGCCGAATTGGCCGTGTCCTGGATGGTGGTGGCGGGATCTCTCACTCCCCAGGGGGCCTTCCAGAGAAAGTCCGTGCCGCTGGCCCGGTGGCGGAAGGAGAAGATGTCCGTCCCCTTCCCCACCAGCACGACCACCTCCAGGTGCTCGTTCTCCAGGACCAGGCTCTCGATCCCGCCGACGCTGGCCTCGGCGATCCGGCACGCTCTCATGCCGGCAGCTCCCCGGTTTCCACGAAGCGAAGCAAGGAGTCCCGCCCCATTCCGGCAATTCCCAGCCGCTCGACGGTCCGGCTGGAGGCCCTGAAGTCCTCTCTCAGCGCCGCGGACGCGAGCGCCACCAGACCATCCATGAGCGGGGTCGCTACACCCAAGTGGCGGCCCAGCGAGCTCCACGCTCCCAGTCCATAGGGCACGTCTTCGGTCAACCAGCGGCTGCCCAGCTCGCCCGGAGCCCTCAACTGGGTCAGCATGCGGCTGCCGTTGATGGTGCTCCAGAGATCGCCCTTGGGACCGAACCCGGCGGAGAAAAAGGCCTCCTCCACGACCGACAGCTCGAATCCGAGTGCCCGGCCCACCTCGCGGCGCTCCCGGTCGACGCCGTAGATGGCATTGCACACCCCCGGCGTGACTCCCTCTTCGTAGAAGTAGAAATCTCCCCTGGAATACTCCACCCGGCCGGCGTTCATGAGCACACCGGGAGGGTGGACCACCGGGTTCATGGCGCTCAGACCGCACTCCAGAACATTGCCGTAGCAGGTGACTGCGGAATCGTCTTCCCCGCCGGGCTCACCCAGACCGTCGACAGTGAAGATGGACCGCAGCAGGTCCCTGGTCCGGTCCGTCTCCGACTTCGGCAGGACCCCGAGACCCAACGAGGAGACGACCCCCCAGATGTGGGCCGAGTCGGGGGTCAGCTTTCGGCAGACGTAGGGAGCCGTGTCGGTTTCGGCCAGCGTGATCCCGGACAAGTTCCGGCCTCCCTCCCGCAACCGGGTGTGGAACTCCAAAGTCCCCAGGGTTCCCGGAAGCAGGACCAGGGTATGCCCCTCTCTCAGGTAGGGGGAGCAGGCCAGGGCGAAGGGACGGTGGGCATACGCGGGAACGATGAGCAGGAGCAGGTCGTTTTCCAGACCTTCCTGGAAATCGGTGGTCAGGGCGTGGATACGGGCTCGGCCGCGAGACGCCACGCCGTCCAGCAGGATCCTTCCCTCGGCTCGGACCGGGTCGAGGGTATGAGCAAAGTCGGGGTGCTCGCAGATCGTCACCTGGAAGCCGCGGAGGCTCAAGTTGGCGGCGACGGCAAAAGCGGTGTTCCCTCCCCCCAGTATCGTCAGGTTCATCATGACATCTCTCCGTAGACCGATCCCATCGACCGCGTTTCCGCCCATGACATAGCCAACCGGGAGAGGAATAGTCAAGTTTCGGCGGCGGCGATTGCCGTCCACGGACCCGCTCCCGGCCGGCTCTTGCGGGACGGACCGTCGCAAGCGTACTCTTTCCGGCAGGTTCCCGAAGCGTGTCGCTTTTCGGGACCATGTGAACCGGACCCGAGGCAACTGATTTGAAACAATACATTGGTGAGAAGGCCTCCCGATTCACCGAGTCGGTGATCCGGGAGATGACCCGTCTGGCGTACGAACACGGCGCCATCAACCTGGCCCAGGGCTACCCCAATTTCGCTGCGCCCCAAGTCGTCAAGGATGCCGCTTGCCGGGCGATCCAGGAGGACATCAATCAATACGCCGTCACCTGGGGGGCCCCGTCCTTCCGCCGGGCCGTGGCCGAAAAGTACCGCCGGGACTACGGTTGGGACGTCGACCCCGATGTGGAGGTGACGGTTGCCTGCGGTTCCACCGAGTGCATGATTTCCACCATGCTGGCCCTGGTCAATCCCGGCGAACAGGTCCTGGTGTTCGAACCCTTCTACGAGAACTACGGCCCCGATTCCATCATTGCCGGGGCTTCTGCCATCTATGTCTCCCTGGATTCCGAAACCGACTGGGCTCTGGATTTCGACGTGTTGGAAGGAACCATCCGCGAAGCCTGCGATCGCGGCCGGCTGCGGGCCCTCATCCTCAACTCTCCCAACAACCCGTCGGGAAAGGTCTTCAACGGCGACGAGCTGAACCGGATCGCCGAGTTGGCGGTCAAGTACGACTTTTACGTGTTCACCGACGAGATCTACGAGCACATCTTGTATGACGGGCACGTCCACCAGCCCATCGCCCTGCTTCCGGGCATGCAAGAGAGAACCGTCACCATCAGCGCTCTCTCCAAGACCTTCAGCGTGACTGGATGGCGCGTCGGGTACACCATCGCACCGGGCCACCTCGCCGGAGCCATCCGGAAGATGCACGACTTTCTGACGGTGGGCTCCCCGGCGCCCCTGCAGGAGGCGGGAGTCACGGCTCTGGCCATGGAATCCGACTACTACCGGCAGTTGGCGCACGACTATCTCGAACGTCGGGACTTTCTCATGGAGACGCTGGTCGAAGTGGGGTTCCGAATCTGGAAGCCGGCCGGAGCCTACTACATCATGGCCGACATCTCCCGGGTGACCGACAAGGACGACGTCGACTTCGCCGCCGAGCTGGTCCGGGACTACGGGGTTGCGGCCGTCCCCGGCAGCAGCTTCTACCGGCCTGGCAAGCAGCAGGGAAAGCGACTCATCCGTTTCGCCTTCTGCAAGACCATGGACGTGTTGGCGGAGGCTCGAAGCCGGCTCCAGCGGCTGCGGGACGGGAGCGGCCGGAGCGGGACTCGCCGCCGGTGAGGTCGATTCCCTGCGCACTTACCGTCGCCGGCTCCGACAGCGGCGGCTGTGCCGGAATCCAGGCCGATCTGAAGACCTTCGCCGCGCTCGGTGTGCATGGGATGAGCGCGATCACGGCGACCACGGTGCAAGACACCTGTCGCGTGCATGAAGTGTATCCGCTTCCCGCCGGGCACGTGGCCCGCCAGATCGATGCCGCCGTCCGGGACCCAGGAGTCGACTCCGTCAAGACCGGGATGATCCCGACTCCCGAAACCGTTGAGGCGGTGTCGGACCGGATCCGGCGCCACCGTCTGGAGCGGGTCGTGGTGGACCCGGTCATTCAGAGCGGCTACGGCCATGCGCTGGCCAGCGCGGAAGCCGTATCCCGGATGAAGTCCCTCCTCTTCCCCCTCGCCCTGGTCCTGACTCCCAACCTGCACGAGTCGGAACAGTTGGCCGGACGAGAGATCCGTTCCGAGGACGATGCCGCCCAAGCGGCTCGATCGCTGCTGGACATGGGCCCCCGAGCCGTCGTCATCAAGGGGGGCCACTTCAGGGATCCGGAAAGTTCGACCGACTTGCTCTTCACCGAAACCGGCCAGGTTCGGCTGGAGGGACCCCGTCTTCCCTCCCGAGACACCCACGGCAGCGGCTGCACCTTCGCCTCCGCCGTCGCCGCACATCTGGCCCGGGGAAGTGGACTGGAGCAATCGGTTCGCCGCGCCAAGGAGTACGTCACCGAGGCGATTCGCCATTCCCTGCGGCTGGGAGCGGGTAGCGGACCGCTGGGACACTTCCACGCTCTCTGGGGCCAAGAGGGGAGCGCGTAGGGGCGCCCCGTGTGTGTGGGCGCCCAATTCGTCTCAGGAAATCGTCACTCCAACTCTTGGGCAGAGGTCGGCGAAAGCGCATTCTCCGCAGCGGGGACGTCGAGACTGGCAGACCCGCCTCCCGTGGTGGATCAGACGGTGTGCGAAGTTGATCCACTCTTCACGGGGAATCATGCCCATCAGATCCTTTTCCACCTTCACCGGAGTCTTTTCGTAGGTCAGCCCCAATCGTCTGGAGAGACGGCCTACGTGCGTATCCACCACCACTCCGGTGGCGATGCCGTAAGCGGTGCCCAGAACCACGTTGGCCGTCTTCCGGGCCACTCCGGGCAGCTTCAGAAGGTCCGGCATGTTCGATGGAACTTCTCCGTCGAACTCGTCCACCAGCCTTCTGGCGGATCCCTGAAGGCTCCGAGCCTTGTTCCTGAAGAATCCCGTGCTGCGTATGATTTCCTGGAGTTCGTCCAGCTCCGCTTGGGCCAGAGCGTGGGGATCGGGAAATCGGCGAAAGAGGGCCGGAGTCACCATGTTCACCCGGGCATCGGTGCACTGGGCGGAGAGAATGGTGGCCACAAGGAGTTGGTAGGCGTCCTCGTGATGGAGAGCGCACTCGGCCTCTCCGTACTCCTGCTCCAGGAGGCGGATGATCTCAAAGACGCGACGGGCTTCCTTACGGTTGACCATAGAGCATCAGACTAAAGCTTTTTCTTGATCACGTATTCGCGATCGGGCTTTTCCGGAGCCGGCTGAGTCGGCCTGCGCTTGGAAGGTTTGGAAGACTTGGAAGAAGAACGTCTCCGGAAGAGTCCGGCAACCCCGGCGAAAACCAGACCCAGGAACACGCCCGCCCCCAGGGAGACGGGCGAAAAGCTACGGATCAGATAGGACATCAGCCCCGGTGGCGTCAAATAGAACTCATGGGGATCCAGAGAGATTTTCTGATCGTCCGAGTTGACGAATAGAACCCGCAACTGAGCCCGCTCCGGTTCCGAGATTTCACCTTCCAAAATCCAGGTCCACTCGACCGCCTCGCGGGGCTTGGCCTCCCTGGCCGCCTCCCCCTCCATGAGAACCGCCCTCAGCCGGTCACCCGCAAAGGACCAGGATGGCTCAATCTTGAAACGTTCTCCCAGGGAATCGAATAGGACCCGTTCTTCCTCCTGGAATTCCACCCGGTCCGGAGACTCCATCAGAAACTTAATCCTGCAGATCTGTCCTGGATGATCCGGAGTCTCGATCTCAAACCGGCCGACCCGTTTGGAAAGCAAATAGAGGTCGGCAATTTCCAAAGGCCGTCCCTCCAGCTCCTGGAACGACCTCTCCAGACGCAGGCCGGCGCTCAGGCGAGAGGCCATCTCCAAGGCGTCGCTCTGCCGTTTGGCCTGCAGAAACTGGGACTGAATGCTGTCCTTGTTGGAGGTCAGACTCCGGAGTTCCGAGGAGAGCCGCCGGTTCCGGTCCCGGACCTTCTTCAAGTCGGCGGTGAGCTTCGAATTGGCATGTTCCCGCTCGTTCAAGTCGGCGCGGGCCTGTGCCAAATCCTCCGAGAGCTTCTCCCGCTCCCGGCGCGCCGACTCGATGCCCGCGCTCAACGACTGCATCCGGTTGTCCAGCTCGGCGTTCGAGGCCGACTCGAGATTGAGGCTGCCCAAGAGCTCGTGCATCTTGACCTGGGCGTCCTTCAACTGCCCTTCCAGAGATCGCCGGGTCCTGGTCGCCAGGTTCTGGTCCCGCTCCAATTCCCGGACCTGGGTTCTGAGACGGTCCAGTTCGACCGTCATGTCCGCGATCTGCGCGCGTTGCTCTCGACTGGCCCGTCCCAACCGGGACACGTCCCGATCGAGGACCTGGTTTTTCTTTTGGATCTGAGAATACTCCCGCTCCAGAGCCTGGTACTGAGGGCTGTCCTCCACGATGGTCCGCAGCACCACCTCATCCGGAGTGTTGGTGGTCGTGGCGAATTCGCGGACCAGAGTCTTCACCTGCCCCCGGATGAACTCTCCTTTGGCGGATTCCAACTCCTTGTAGGAAAGTCCTTCGGTCAGGCTGCTCGCCAGGCTTTTTTCGAAGTTCTCTCTCTGGGGGAAAGTTTGTTGTGTCGAGACGGGAAACCGGAATTCCAACGAACCCTCACGGGTCGTGTCCACGGATGAGAATCGGAACCGGACCATTTTGTCCCTGAAATTCACGTCGATGATCCGAACCTGATCCCCGACCTTGAAGCTCACCGGTTGGTTCAGGTTCCCCCGGTCGAGCTTGGCGCCGGAATCCAAGACGTGGACCACCTGCTGCAGTCCGCGGACCGGAACCTTCAGAAAGACCGCCTTGTTCTCGAAACGCTGAACGTACTCGTCCCGAATTTCCCTGCCGACCCGGGGAAATACGAACGAAAACGCCGCGACCGCAACCACGCCGACGGCCATCCGGCCACTCCAACTCATCTGGGTGTCTCCTTGATCTTTTTTCCGATTCTAGCAGCCTCAGGTGAAATCCGTCACGGCATGCGCCCATCCTTCCCATGCCGCCGCCTCCCATTCTCTTATCTCCGTCCTCTTTTCCTCCTGTCCTCTTCGTCCCGGGTATACTACGGGAGGCACTGATGAGCATCGCCGCCTCGACAGACCGAAAGACCGGGACTCTCCCCGTCACCGAGATCTTCTTCAGCATCCAGGGAGAATCCAGTTACAGCGGGCAACCCTGCGCGTTCGTGCGGCTGACCGGCTGCAATCTCAGGTGCAACTACTGCGATACCGAATACGCCTTCGAGGGGGGCATCCGGATGTCGCTGTCGCAGATCGCCGGCAGATTGGAGCAGTACCCTACCGACCTGGTGGAGATCACGGGAGGAGAGCCCCTGCTTCACTCCCGGGCGCACACCCTCGTAGAGAGGCTTCTGAACGCGGGCAAAAGGGTCCTGATCGAGACCGGGGGCAGCCTGGACATCCGTCCGGTGGATCCCAGAGCGGTCCTGATCTACGACATCAAGTGTCCGGACAGCCTCATGGAGGGACGAAATCGTTGGGAGAACCTGGATCACCTGCGACCGCACGATGAAATCAAGTTCGTGATTTCCACGCGGCACGACTACGAGTGGGCCAAACGGAAGACCCTCGAGCTGGAACTGACCCGGAGGCACCTGGTCCTGTTTTCGCCGGAATGGAATCGCATGGAGGCCGGGCGGCTGGCCCGCTGGATCCTGGAGGACGGTCTTCCCGTCCGGATCCAGGTGCAGTTGCACAAGATCTTCTGGGGAGCCGAGACGAGAGGGGTCTGATGCGCTATGGCCTGGTGTCGGATCCGGTCTTCCTCGAACACCAGGTCCCACCTGAGCATCCCGAACGTCCGGACAGGCTCCGAGCCATCTCCCAGAGACTGTCCGCTCACTCGGCATTCAACCGTTTAGTGCAAGTGGCGCCCGTGCCCGCACCCGAAGAGGCCGTCCTCCGGGTCCACACGCAAGACCACGTGGCCAATATCCGGGGGACACGATATCAACCGCTCCATCCCCTGGACTGGGACACCTATTCGGGCGGAGCTTCCCCTGACGTGGCGCTGCTGGCCGCAGGGAGCGTCATTCGAATGATCGAGCTTCTCTTTCGAGGAGACCTCGACTCCGGGTTCGCGGCCGTCAGGCCACCCGGCCACCACGCCGAACCGGGGAAGGCGATGGGTTTCTGCCTCTTCAACAACGTGGCCGTGGGCGCCCAGTGGGCCCTGGACCAGGGTCTGGTTCGGCGCTTGGCCATCGTCGACTTCGATGTCCACCATGGCAATGGCACCCAGGCCGCCTTCTACCACCGGGACGACGTTCTCTACGTGTCCATGCACCAGCACCCTCTGTACCCGGGAACCGGCTACTACACCGAAGTGGGCGTGGGGAAAGGCAAGGGGATGACGGTCAATTTCCCGATTCCCGCCGGTCAGAACAACGGCTTCTATTCCTCCCTGCTGCTCGGCATGGTGCTGCCCGTCCTGGTCAGCTACGAGCCCGAGTTGATTCTGGTTTCCGCGGGATTCGACGCCCACCGGGATGATCCCCTGGCCGGAATGCTGTTGGATGAGCGAGGCTACGCCAGGATGGCGGTGGATCTGAACCGTGCCGCCGGGAAGATCTGCGGCGGCAGGATTCTCTACGTGCTGGAAGGCGGCTACAACCTGAAGGCCTTGGCCGCCTCTGTGGGGACTACGGTGGCCGCCGGCATGGACCCGCCGGAAGCCGGTCCCGAGCTGGAACCCAGTCCGAATTCAGTGCCCTATATGGATCAGCTCCGTCCCGTCCTGAGCCCGTACTGGCCAGTGTGAAATCAGTCCGATTGGAACTCGGCCTGCAACTGGTTCCGGACGTCCTGGAAGGTGTCGTAGGGGAAAAAGTCGATACTCCGTTTCCGGCAATACTTTTCCAGGTAGCGTTTTGCAAAGACGCGATCCACATAGGGGAGAACACAGATATCCGATATGCCGTCGCCGATGAAGGTGACCTCATCGGCCTCGCTCGCCGCCCGCACCACCGACTCCTTCTCCGACTCCGGCCGCCGATAGTAGCGCCAACTCCGACCGTCGATCCGGGCCGTATGCGCCACGACAGGCAACCCCAGGTCTCCGATCATGAAGTTGATGATCTGCTCCAGCCCCGAACTGACGACACGGAGAGGAATCGAAGATTCGCGGCACCAGTTCACGAACCCGGGAAAAGTGGGGTCGACTCGGACCATTTGCTTGAGACAGGCGGCGACCTCTTCCCACGAGGCGTCGACCGAGGCGATCTCCTCGGCGATCACCTCGGCCGCCGACAGGGTCCCGTTCTCGAATTCGGCCAGCAGGTCTCGCCGATAGCGGTCGCCGCCTCCGAACTCCTGGACCAGCAGGACGATAGAGTCCCGATCGGTAATGGTTCCGTCAAAATCGGTGTAAATCTGCATCTGGAGCACGACGGCAGACAGGGGCCGCTGGCAGACTCGGCCAGCAGTCCCGTGAGATGAAAGCAGAATAAGTACTACGCAGTAATTGGTGCGGGGTCCGGACTCGGTTCAGCCGAACTTGACCTTCAATTCCCCAGGCAGCCGGAATACGACGGCGCACTCCTCGCACTTGAGCAGCACCAAAGTCTTTTTCTTTCCGAACTCGCTCTCGATTTCCTGCCGGAGCGTTTTATCGGGCTCGTTGTAGTATCCGGCAAACGGATAATATCGTTTCAACTTGCCGTGGCAGGGCTTGCCCTTGGCATTTCTCTCGTTGCACACGACCTGTCTGGGCAGCAAATCCTTGATCACCGCAGCTTCCTTCCGTAACGCCCGGTATTCTACCCGAGACCCGTCTGCCTCCACAAACCCGGCCGCAGAGGGAGCTCATCGAGCGGAGTAGCAGGAAGCAGACACCATATCGTTCTGCCGGGCACATCCCGTTCCCGCGCCTTCTCCTCCTTCGCCACGCCTCATCCTGCCTATGATAACCTTGACCTGATGGATCCGGACCGGGACCGGAAGGAGTAACGGCTATGGCCTCAAGTGGAGACAAGCTGGTCTATTTTCTCATCGGCAGCTTTGTGGGCGCGTGCGTGGCGCTGTTGCTGGCCCCCCAGTCAGGTGAAGAGACTCGGGGCCTGTTGGAAGGCAAAGCTCGAGAGGGCGCCGACAAGGCCGGTCGAAGGCTCCGGGAAGGCAGGGACACATTGGAGGAGAGGGGGCGAGAGCTTGCCGGCAAGGCCAGTCAGACCCTGAACCGGGAAAGGGAGAGTCTCCGGAAGAAGAAGGAGCAACTCGGAGTCGTCCTGGATGCCGCACGCCGGACCTATCGGGGCGAGACGGAGACGCAGGAAGAGTCCGCCGACTGAGGTCCGGACGAAGACAACGCGTCTTGATTCCGAGGACGGAGCACCGTCCCTCGTTCGATCCGGTCCTAACCGTGGGGAATGCACTTGAGCGCTGAACTCCTGCTCATCCTGTTCATCGGCATTACCGCCCTCTCCATGACCCTTCAAGCCCTAGCCGTGTGGCGGGCGGCCCAGACGGTTCGAAAGATGGCCGAGGAACTGCAGCAGGAGACCCGGAAACTTCAAGCGGCTGTCGAGTCCGTCAGCAGCAAATTGACCCAAGTGTCCGAGAGTCTGGAGCCGGTGCGGCAGCTCGGCAACGAGTTCAACGACAATGTCCGCTTCGTAATGGGCGCTTTCCGAAGAACCACCGAAGAGGTGGATGGCCTGGTGAAGGAAGTGATTCGGCTGGGCCACGATCAGGCCCAGAGAGTGGACGGCCTGGTCACCGACACCGTCGAAAAGTTCGAGCAGACCAGCGAAGTGATTCAGAAGGACGTCTTGAGACCCATTCTGGAAATCGGTTCCTTCTTCAAAGGGGTCCGGTCGGGACTATCGTTTCTACTGGGGCGGCGAGGGAAAAAGACCGGAACCAAGTCGCCTGAAGAGGAACTCTTCATCTGACGCCATCAGCCCGAGTATCTCACTGGAGATACGCCCGCCAAGAAATGCGGCCTAAGGCGGATCCATTCCCCAGCCGAGAAGAATCCCCCCCCAGGTGAATCCCGCTCCGAAGGAGACCATGAGGATCTTGTCCCGCTTCTTCAATCGTCCCTGCCGGTGAGCTTCGGCCAGACAGGTGGGGATGGTCGCCGCCGTGGTGTTGGCATAGCGGTCGATGTTGACCGCAACCTGCTCCTCTCTCAATTTCAGGCGCGTCATGGACGACTTGATGATTCGCAGGTTGGCCTGGTGGGGGACGAAAAGCGACAGCTCATCGGTGGGAATGCCGTTTCGCCGGAGCAATCCGACCGAAGTTTGGCACATGACCCGGACCGCGAACTTGAAGACGTTCCTGCCGTCCTGATGGACATAGTGCATTCGCTTGTTCACGGTTTCGTGGCTCGCGGGGCGGTGACTCCCTCCGGCGGGCATGAACAGGAATTTCCCTCCTGACCCGTCGCACCCCAGGGTCGTGTCCAGGATGCCCGTCTCCTCCTCCTCGGTGGGCTCCAGGAGAACGGCCCCGGCGCCGTCTCCGAAGAGAACGCAGGTGGCCCGGTCCTTGAAGTCGATGATGGAGCTCATCACGTCGGTTCCCACCACCAGGACCTTCTTGTGGGTTCCCGTCCGAATGAACTGCGCAGCCGTCGAGAGGCCGAAAAGGAACCCGGAGCAGGCGCCGGACAGATCGAATCCCCACGCGTTCCTGGCCCCGATCTTTTCCTGGATCCGGCAGGCGGTCGAAGGAAACATCATGTCCGGAGTGACGGTGGTGACAATGATGAGGTCGATGTCTTCAGGGCGATGCGGCGTGCCTTCCAAAGCGTTTTGGATGGCTCGAACCGAGAGGTCGCTGTTGGCCTCGTCCTTGCCGGCAATCCGGCGTTCCGAGATCCCGGTTCGCTCTCGAATCCACTGGTCGGAAGTGTCCAGAACCCGGCTCAAGTCCTGGTTCGTGACGCGCTTCTCCGGAACGTACATCCCCACGGCCGTTATGTTCGCCCGAATCTCGCTCAAATCGGCACTCTCCTTAACAGTCCGTGGTGAAAGTCTCGCGCGCACCGAGACCGTTCCTGCGCCCGCCGGACAAGGCGCGATGAGGGAGCATACCGGGAGTATGTGAGCCGATAGCAACGCCGTCCGCCGGGATGCAGGGACGGTCGAATGCCGTGACGACTTTCACCACGGGCTGTTAACGTACCTGTCCTCTCCATCCCGGTGACGAGCCGACTTCGATGGGGAGACCGGCCGGGATCTTCCTCCGGCCTGAAACCGGCGCTCGATCCGATTCGGATGATCTCCACTCCGTCCGGCAACTCCAGGCGGAACTGCTTGTCTCGAATCTTCACGTTCTCCCGGAAACGGCTGAAGATGTAGTCGTTCCGGTTCCCGATAGGCTCGACTACGGACAATCTTTGGATGAGATAAGTCTTCGGTGACAACTCCAACAGCAGGTAGCTGAATTCAGGCCGGGCCCGAATGGGCGTCAAGCGAAGGAGGAGGTTGGATTCGTCCAACGGCCCTTCCCCGGTCTCGAATTGCACCAGGAAATCATCCCGGATCCGTTTCGGTCCCAGCAGAAAAAGCAGCGGCGTATCCGCGGTCTCCGGGTCCAGATCGGAGATCGTCACCTGATTCTCACTGGGGACGTAGAAGAAGGTCTGTTTGCCGTCGGCTACGAACAGCTTCCTGGTGGGACGCTGGTATTCCCAGTACATCTTTCCAGGGCGCTTCATCAGCAGAATCCCCTCTCCCCAGTCGCTCTCGAAATAGACCCCCTGCGACTGGAAAACCTGCCGAAAATCGGCGGCGAAGCTTTCGACCTGTTCGTACCGCTCCTGGACGCGGTCCACGATTTCCAGCGCCCCGGGGGAGGACGATTGTCCCAGCAGGGGCGCCGAGAGCATACCTGCCAGAAGAATCGCACCCAAGGTGCCGGAGTTTCTCGGGCGGGGACGGTTCGCGGCCCGGTCCCCGCTTCCCGTTCCGAAAAAGCCCTGGTAGAGAATCGCCGCGACTCCGCAGGTAATTGCGGCATCGGCCAGATTGAAGGTCGGCCAAGCGAAACGGTCCTGCCAATGAAACTCCAGAAAATCGACGACATACCCACGTGACAGCCGGTCGCAGAAATTCCCCAGGATCCCTCCCAACAGAAGCCCCAGAAACAATTGGACGCCTCTTTCCCCGGGAGGACTGGTCCAGATGTAATACAGCACCATGATCGCCGCTGCGACGGCCAGGAAAGAAAGGATCACCGGTTTCCAGGCCGATGGATTGGAATGGAACAAGCCGAATGCAATGCCCTCGTTGCGGACGAAGTGGATCGTGAAGAATCCGTCGATGACCTTGTAGTAGTGCAGCCAGGCGGTGTTCTTGACCCACCACTTGGTGAGGAGATCCAGCGCCAGCACCACTGCCGCCACTCCGATCGCCAGGAGTTTCATCGTCTTCTCCAGCGCAATAATCGCTTCCGAAAGAAATCGTTTCCCACCATCCCAGACTTCAACTGAGGGCACCGATCTGTTTCAACACCAAATGGCAGCGGGAGCAGACTTGCGGGAGATCGGCATGGGTCCCCACCGAGCGTCTATGATTCCAGCACCGTGCGCATTTCTCCGCCCGGGTTCTGGTCACCCTGATCTCGGTCTCATCCGCCGCCATGTCCTCTCTCAGTCCGAGTTCAACTTCGGAGACGATGAAGACGGAGGCCAGATCCTTCGAATACCGGCTGAGGGTCTTGTAAGTCTCCGCACCGGCCTCGATCCTGACCGTCGCCTCCAACGAGTTCCCGATGACCTTCTCCTGCCGGCATTCCTCAAGTGATTTACTGACCTGGTTGCGAATTTGCAGGAGCGGCTCCCATTGCTCCAGAAGCTCGAGGTTCGCATACCGGTCCAGTTCCCGGGAGAACTCGGCCATGTGGACCGACTCGGCCGGAGGATTCTGACCGTGAAGTTCTTCCCAGATCTGGGTTGTGGTAAAGGGCAGCATCGGAGCCAGCAGCCGAACCAATGCGTCCGCGATCCGGAACAGGGCCGTCTGGGCCGACCTTCGTTCTCTGGAATCGGCCGCCGAGACGTAGAGGCGATCCTTCAGAACGTCGAGATAAAAGCTGGAAAGCCCCACCACACAGAAGTGGTAGAGGGAATGGTAGACGGTGTGGAACTCGAAATTCCGGTAGGCCTCCTCCACGCGCCGTGCCGTGGCGGCGGTGTGAGCCAGAGCCCAACGATCCAACTCCAGCAGCTCCCCGTCCGGGACCGCCAGTTCCGGAGAGAAGTCGTGAAGGTTGCCCAAGAGGAAGCGGCTCGTATTTCTCAGCTTGCGGTAGGCGTCCCGGAGACGGGAAAGGATCTCTTCCCCCAGGCGGACGTCTTCGGTGTAGTCGATGGACGAGACCCAGAGACGCAAGATCTCGGCGCCGTCCCGCTTGATGATCTCCTGGGGAGAAATGACGTTGCCTCTGGATTTGGACATGGCCTTCCCGTCGGCATCCAGCGTCCAACCATGGCACAGGACCGACCTGTAGGGAGCACCGTCGCTGACGCCGACTCCGACCAGCAAGGAACTGTGAAACCAACCCCGGAACTGATCTCCACCCTCCAGGTAGAGATCCGCCGGCCAGTCGAGTCCCGGCGTATTCCGCAGCACGTGATGACTGACCCCCGAGTCGAACCAGACATCCAGTATGTCTTTTTCTTTCTCGAATTCTTCGCTTCCACAGTCGCAACGGGTGCCTTCCGGGAGAAGCTCCGGCGCAGGCCTCCGGTACCAGGCGTCGGCTCCCTCCCGCTCGAAGACCTGAGACACATGTTCGATGATGTCGCTCTCCAAGAGGATCTTCCGGCAGATCTTGCAGTAGAAGGCGACGATTGGAACGCCCCAGGTTCTCTGCCGGCTGATGCACCAGTCGGGCCGGCTGGAGATCATGTTGTGGATCCGCTCCCGGCCCCAAGAGGGAAGCCACCGCACCCTGGATATCTCGCGCAACGCCCGGCCGCGCAGGTCTTCCCGGTCCATACTGATGAACCACTGGGACGTGGCGCGAAAAATGACCGGGTTGTGACAGCGCCAGCAATGAGGATAGCTGTGCCGGAACGGTCCTTCCCGGACCAGATGGCCTTCCCGGGCCATAAAGCCGTTGATGGAGGGGTTGGCCTCGAACACGGGCATGCCCCCGAAGTGAGCCACTTCCGGCAGGAACCGGCCCGAGTCATCCACCGGACAATAGATCTCGAGACCGTTGTCGACCCCCAGACGGTAGTCCTCTTCTCCGTGTCCGGGCGCGGTATGAACCACTCCGGTGCCCTGATCCAGGGTGACGTGATTTCCGAAGACGACCGCGGACCGGCGCGGAATCCATGGGTGACGGCACTCGAGACCGCCGAGGGCGGCTCCCCGGAGCCGTCCCAGGATCCGATAGTCGCCCAAATCACACTCTTTGGAGACGCGGGGAACCAGATCGGCAGCCAGGATGAAAACGTCGTCCCCGGTTTCCAACAACGCGTATTCGAAGTCGGGATGAAAGCAGAGACCCAGGTTGGCGGGGAGGGTCCAAGGGGTCGTGGTCCAGATCAGAACCGAGACGGGCCGGGCCCCGACATCCACCCCGTGAAGTCCTCCCGTCACCGGAAACCGGACGTAGACCGAGGGGCTGACATGTTCCGAATACTCCACTTCGGCCTCGGCCAGAGCCGTCTCGCAGTGAATGCACCAATGAACCGGCTTCAGACCCTTGTAAACGTTTCCCCGACGGACGAAATCACCCAGGAACCGAGCCGTCTCGGCTTCATAGGAACGGCTCATGGTCAGGTAGGGCGCGGTCCAATCTCCCGTGACACCCAAGCGGCGGAACTCTTCCCCCTGGATGCGCACGAACTTGCCGGCGTGCCGGCGGCATCGCCGGCGCACTTCCAACGGGTCCAGGTCGGCCCGCTTTCGGTTCATGACCTGGATCTCGATGGGCAGCCCATGGCAGTCCCACCCCGGCACGTAAGGACAATCGTAACCCTCCATGGTCTTGGAACGGACAATGAGATCCTTGAGGATCTTGTTCATTGCGTGTCCCACGTGGAGATGGCCGTTGGCGTAGGGGGGGCCGTCGTGAAGGATGAAGAGGGGCCGGCCCTTCCGCGACTCGCGGATCTTCCCGTAAATCCCCGACTCCTCCCAAGTTTTTAGAATCCGCGGCTCCAGAACGGGCAGATTCGCCTTCATCCGGAAACGGGTTCTGGGAAGGTTGATGGTTCCTTTCAGGTCGAGTTTTTCACCCACAAGAGCCGGAATTATACTGGGATAAGATGGCGTCGGGGCAACCCTTGTGGTTGCCCTTCGTCGGGGCAACCCTTATGGATCCCCCCAACCGGATTGCGGAAAAGACCCCTCACAGGAGCTTGAGCAAGGCGACAACCAACCCGCCAATGGTGAAAGTCTGCACGAGGAGTGCCCTGTAGAGCCTGGTTTCCAGTTGGGCCAACGCCACTTCCAGTTCGGTCCGAGTGACGGCAGCCTCTTCACTGGAGCGAAACAAAGCCACAATGGCTTTACCGTCCGTGGTGAAAGTCCCGCGAGCACCGAGACCGTTCCTGCGCCCGCCGGACAAGGCGCGATGAGGGCGCATACCGTGAGTCTGTGACCGAATCGCAACGCGGTCCGCCGGGATGCAGGGACGGTCGAATGCCGTGATGACTTTTTACCACGGGCTGTTTAGCCTGCGCGGGATTCGACGCCTGCGGCAGTGAGTTGATCGGCTGCCATAAGCGTGTCGAGCATGATAATCCCTTTTCAACCCAGTCTCGTTGGCCTATCTCAGGTTGAACTGGACTTCGATGGTCGCCAGGACGTCCACTGGACTCCCGTTGAGCATTCCGGGTCGAAAGCGCCAGTTGGTGGCGATCTCCTGGATGGCCTGTTCTTCCAATCCGTGGCCCAATCCCCGAATGACCTTGAAGCTGTCGACGTTGCCGTCCTTCCGGATGATGGCCTGTAGCCAGACCACGCCCTGAACCTTGGCTTTGATGGCGGCGTCGGTGTAACTGGGAGTCGTTTGAACGATGGGGACGGGGTTGGTGACTCCGCTCCCGTATCGATAGATGCCGCTACCGTCTCCGGCCGCTGGTCCCGAGCCGGCAAGCGGTCCGGTTCCCGTGCCCTCGCCCCGGCTCTCACCCTGACCGCCCCGGCCCGGACGACCCGGCGGAGCCTGGATATCGTCCAGGTTCAATTCCGCGACGATCTGCTTGAGGACCTGGGGGATGTCTTCCAGTTCCTCCTTGCGAATGGGTTCGGGGTCTCTGGGAGTTGGATCGGGGATGGGAACCAGAACCGGCTTGGGTTTCGGCCGCACCGGCTGGGGTTTGGGCGGAGTCGCCTTGGGCAGGTCACCGCCTCCGGCGAGAGCCGCCGGCTTCGCCAGGTTTTTGAGTACCAGGACCTGCTGCGTCGGAACCAGGACCGTCCTGCCGAACGAGGGGAAGACCATCAGCAGTAAAACGGCGTGAAAGAGGATGGCCAGGATGGCGGCGACCACCAACGGCCTCCGGTCGTCGAGATCCCATTCATAGATGTTATATGGGTCTCGCGGCCCCTCCATTTGGGCCTCGGAGACCTTCAGACCCAACAGCCGTTCCAGGAAATCCTTCACCGCCGGTTCAAAACCCCTTCACGCTCTCCGCGGACACACACCTGTTGCAATGTTAGTCAAGGTGGCCGCATCGGGTCAACCGAACCCCGATCCGACCGTACCTTCTTGAGACGTGAATTTCCCCTGAAAGGGTCACCCGAAAACCGGACGGAGAGCTGGATCGAGAAGCAGCCGGCGCAGGCAACGGCGCGTGTTCCGGAAGACGTGGGGTCGCTCGGCCTCGATCTCCGCGTGGAGACGAGCCAGATCGCCGCCGTCGTCAACGTCGAACCAGGTGGGCAGCAACGTATATTGTTCCGGCCGCAATCTCTGAAGCGTCTCTTCCAGAACCTTACCGGTCCCCCAATCCAGATTCGAGAAGAGTTCCGGTCTAGGGTGGGAAAGACCGATGAGATAGTACCCCCCGTCCTCGGCCGGTCCCAGGACTACGGGCCGTCTCGCAAGTTGTGCCAGGGCTTGGCGAATGTATTTTCTCGGCACCGTAGGGGAGTCGGCACCCAGGAAGACCACGGGCTTCTCCTGCGATTCCGCGGCAACCTGCCGGCAGGCCTCCCACAATCTCTCTCCCAGGTCCGCTCCCGTCTGTCCGCGGATGATCAGATCCGCGGGCAGGCGCCAGGCTTCGGCGAACCGGGCCCGTTCCCGGGCGGTCGAGTCTCCCAGATACAGGTAGTGCCGCCGGCACAGGAAACGCGTCCGTTCGACAGTGTCCAGAAGCAGCGCCCGGTGGAGTTCCAAGCAACCCCGCTGCCCCAACGCCGGCTCCAGTCTGGTCTTCACCCGGCCCAGTCGGGGAAACCGGGAAAAGATCACCAGAGATCCGTCCATCAGGTTCCCCCGGGCCAGAAGATGTAATCCTTCCAACTCTCGGGAACGGCCGGCTGGCGGAACAGGAGACGGACGCGGTAGGGAAAACCTGAGGGAGCCTTGGGGATTCTCAGCAGGCGCAGGTTGGCCTGCGCCGGAGAGCGATTCCCCTTCTTCCGGTTGCATTGGATACAGCAGGTGACGATGTTTTCCCAGCTTTTGATCCCCCCTTGGGCCACGGGGACCACGTGATCGTAAGTGAGCTGGTTGAGAGGCGCCTTCAAGCCGCAATACTGGCAACGATAGTTGTCTCGAGCGTACAGGTTTTCACGGCTGAATTTGATCCGGTGGCACCCATGCCGGAGCTTGACGTAGTGAAGAAGACGCAGGATCGAGGGGAGGCGGATCCGGTTCGAGACACTCCGGATCTCGCGGTCGTATTCGGCCACCACCTCGACCTTCTCCTGGAAGACCATGCGGACGGCGCGTTTCCAACCGATGATCTGCAGAGGCTCGTAGGTGGCGTTGAGAACCAGAGTGTGTTCCACTTGTCAACGAAGCGCGGGTCGATATGTAAGGGAGGCTTCCGCCCATTGTCAAGTCGAGGATCCGGAAGCTCCCTACCACTCGAAGACCGGTGGCGGGAACGACAACAGGGTCACGCCAGGTGCGGGGCGGGGTCCGGCCGGGCCTGACAGCCCGTGGCAACGGTCGTCGCGGCATTCGACCGGGTCTGCATCCCGGCGGACTGCCAGGGTTGATCCGTAAAGATCAGGGCATGGCGCGAGTTCATTTTGCTAGACTGGTGCGGTCATGAGACAACCGGACCCGGGAAATCGAGTTCCGAGCCGGAAGGCGCCGCTTTTGTCTGGGGGCAGACGGACGGCGCCGATGAGAACGGTCGGATCTCTCTTTCTGCCCTGGCTGCGGGAGATCGTTCGGGACGAGCAAGTGGCCGTGATCTTCCTGCGTGAGTTCTGGCCTCGGATCGTCGGGGCGCCGTTGGCCGCATCGACGGATCCTCTGCGTCTCCGAGGCCGCATCCTGGAGATCGGAGTACCTGACTCCGAATGGGAGGGGATACTCCGGGGAATGACTCCGGCCCTGATATCTAAGGTCAACCGGTTCTGGGACCGGGCCCTGGTCCGAAGTCTGGATTTCCGGGTGCTCCATTCCCGGTCGGGAGATCGCTCCACTTGAGTCGGGTCTATGGATTGAGCGGCCGGTTCCGGCCGGAATATCATGAAGGTCCAGTGATGCGCCGCCAGCTTGTGATTCTTCTGTTCGTCTTGCTGAGCCTGGGGGGATCGGCACTCCGCGGCCAGCGCGTATTCATGACGCTGGATCCCAGCCAGCCCGAGGACGAGCTGCATATGGATCCCAACGAAGTGCCCCTGATACTTGGGGCCGGCCAGAGCGATCTCAATTACTCTCCCAATGTGGTCTTCACTCCCGACTCGAGCAAGGCCTTCGTCAGCTACACCTTCTCGGACAAGGTCCTGGCCTTCAATCCCAAGACCGGCGACATCCTGGGCATCGTGGACGTTCCCGAGAGCCCGGGCCATATCGCCCTCATGCCCGGCGGGAACCGGGTCGCGGTCTTGTGCGCGTTCATCAACGAAAATGGCCGGGCCGACGCCTTCAGGGCCGACGCCTCCCAGGAAGAGACGCAGCCAGTTCAGGGTGCGATCGCGGCCATCGACGTGGACACCTTGGAGGTCCGGATCCTGGCGATGGAGGCTTTCTTCTCCGTCGCCAACAACATGGTCTTCTCCGGAGACGGGGGCATGGGCATCGTGGCCTCGTCCGGGACCGACGAGATCCTGCGCTTCGACACCACGACCCTCCAGGAAGTGGAACCCAGACTCCAGATGCCGGGCGGAACCCGGCCCACGACCCTCCGTATGACTCCCGATGGGAGCCGGTTCTTCGTCATCACGGTCGGGTCGACCCTGCTGACTCCCGCGGAAGAAAGGGACGCCATTACCATTGTGGACACCGCTTCCTTCTCTCCGGTGACGACCATCATTCCGGATCCGGAACAGCAAGTGCCTCCCCATGATTTCGAGGTGGGTGCGGGAGCCGCCATCTCTCCGGACGGCCGGTACGGGCTGGTGGCGGACCGGCAACTGGGGGCCCTGCAGACCCTCGCCGAGTTGGGGAGGGATCGGGCCACTCTGTTCGACATCCAGACGGGACAGGTGGTGAAGATCTTCGAGGTGGGCGGCGTCCCGGTCGAAATCGTGCCGACGCCGGACGGCAAGTGGTTCGTGGCGCTGAGCAATCTGAACTTGGAACTGGTTCCGATTCCCGTCCCCGATGAGAACGGGACCATCGATGCGGACAGCCTGGAAGTCGTCACCTTCCAGCCCCGGACATCCGATTTCCGCGACTCCAGCCGTCCCGTCTTCCTGGACGGAACCACCATGATGCTGGGTGCTCCCATGGACGACGTCCTCCTGCAGTTCAAGCTGAATACGGGCGAACTCCTGCAACCCGTATTGGTGGGACAGAAGTTGCGGGGCGCCAGCGAGGACCTCCGTCCCCAGGTTCCCGGAGCGCCTCTGGACGTGGCCGTGAGTCCCGACGGGGAGGCGATCACAGCGGTGAACTTCAACCTCGGCACCATCGAACTGTTGCGCCCCAGCCGCCGGCTGTTCCTCCCCTACCTGTTGAGTTCTCAGGAATGGTTTACCGCGGTGAACCTGACCAACCTCTCTTCCCGGACCAGCGACATCATGGCCCGGGGAGTCAACGTGGGGGGGATCCGATTTCAGGATTTGAACGATACGGAAGACATCGTGGAGTTCGGAGAGAATCCCACCAACCTGACCATCGTTCCCCGGGGACAGTTGTCCACCACGGTTCGGGAAGTGGTCAGCGCCGACCGCAATCAGTTCATGGAAGGGTGGATGCTGCTGGACGATGACCAGGCCCAGGCCCAGGGGTTCTTCAGGGTCGGGGACCGCGGGGAACGGCGCCGTCTGGATGCAGCCTCCTTGTACTCCACGACGGCGCAGAAAGTCGTCCTGCCCGAAGTCCGGGTCAAGGACGGCTTTACCACTGAGCTTTTCGTGCTCAATCCCAACTCCAACAACACGGAGATCTCCGTGCGCCTCTACACGGCCGAGGGAGATCTGGTTCTCGAAGATACCCGGGACACCCTCGGCGGCCTGGTGTTGCGGGGACCTCTGGGAGCCGAGATCGGTTTCTTTCAAGGACTCGCCTTCGAATGCTTTACCACCGGCGGGATCTTCCTGGACGACTTCTTCTGTCAGCGCGGAACCTGCTCGGACAACGGGGAGCCCTGCGCCGAAGACAGTCTGGCCGCTTGTGAGGACCCTGAACAGGCGACCTGCCGGCCCTTGACC
This sequence comes from Acidobacteriota bacterium, assembly GCA_965217775.1. GTDB lineage: Bacteria > Acidobacteriota > UBA6911 > RPQK01 > JAJDTT01 > JAJDTT01. The sequence goes on along the minus strand of CBDCJH010000002.1, from coordinate 5,926,522 downwards.
AGCAACGGCTACGATGGCTCCTACATCACGGTCGAGAGCGAGCAGGGGATCATGGCCTACCAGCGTTGGTACGATGAGGAGCGCATGGCCATGGTGGACGGACTGGTGGTGGAAGCCCCGGGAGTCGTCCCGGCCGAGACTCTCTACCTGCCGCAGGCGGTGACCTTCGGAGGCAGCCAGACCCACGTCAACCTGGTGCACCAGGGCACTGACGAGATGACGGTCCAACTTTCCCTGATGGACAATGAAGGGGAATCGGTGGAGGTTTCGCCGATGCTGGAGCTGGCTCCCGGCGAGGGCCTGCGCATGGAAATGGCCTCCATCTTTCCGAACCTCATGGACACGGGAGGGCTGGTGTCCGGCTGGATTCGGATCGACGGCTCGCAGCCAGGGCTGGTGGGCAGTGCCGAATTGCAGCTCTTTTCCGGAAAGGGCATGCTCAGCACCCCGGCCGTGTCGGCGCCGGCCAGGGAGTATGTTCTACCCTATGTTGCCCACGGAGGAGTCGAGAAGTACAGGACCGGTCTGGCGTTTCTCTATCCCGGTCCCGGCCCGACGGCGACGGTGAAGCTGACGGTCCGCTCCACCGGTGGAAACCCGTTGGTAGAGGAAAGGACCCTGACCTTGGACAGGGGACACCGCCAGATCGGGATGGCTCACGAGATCTTTCCCAGCCTGCCGGCGGCCATCGGCGGTTCCATCACCGTGTCGTCCGACCAACCGATCGTGGCGTTGGAGCTCATCTTTACGGAAGATCTCGAAAAGCTATCGATCATCCCTCCGCAGGTCATCGATTGACGCCGAAACCGTTTCCCAGTTCACCATTCTCTCTTCTCTACTCTTCGCTCTCATTTCTCGCTCCTCACTTCCCGCTTCCCACTTCCATTCCGGACGGTTGTCGTCCCGCGCGGAGTTGGGTACTATCGGCCTGAATTTTCTTGCCGTTAGCCGTCGAGCCGTTATGACCGGATTGGTATTCGGAGTCATTCTCGGAACCGTTGTGGCGGTCGAACCGGTCCCGACCCCGCCGAACCGTCAGGCCCAGGCCTACTATCACTTTGTCCTGGGTGTGCTCCACTCGGGCAACAAGGACTTCGGCCTCTCCATCACCGAGTTCGAGAAGGCGCTGAAACTCGATCCGGACAGCATCCAGCTCCGAATTGAATTTGCCCACATCCTGGTCAGGTCAGGCGAGGTCTCCCGGGCCGTCAGCGAGGTCGAACAGGCCATCGAGAAGGATCCGAACAGCGTCGCTGCCCACTACTTCCTGGGCCAACTCTATTCCAACTACCACGGCGGTCAAAACAGGCTGTCTGAGAAGGCAATCACGGAACTGAACAGAGTCATCGAGTTGGATCCGGATCATGCCGAGGCTCTCTATCAACTGGGGAATCTCCATCTGCGGCGGAGCGAGCACCGGAAGGCGGCTCCCGTCCTGGCGCGTCTGGTCGAGTTGCGGCCGGGTCTGGTGGAGGCCCACTTTCAACATGCCGGAGCCCTGGAGGGGCTGGGCGACCCGATTGGGGCCATCCAGGCGCTGGAAAAGGCGCTGAGCGTCCAGAAGCATCACTACGAGGTCATTCGCTCCCTGGGACGGTTGTACGAAAAGACCGGACGGCCGGACCGGGCCGTGGAGATCTATCTGTCGGCCCCTCAGCTCCTGGCGGACCCCCAACTCCAGATGCACACTGCAAGGCTCCTGGGGCAACACGGCCGTCACGGCCAAGCTGTCGATCTGCTGCGGAAGGGAACGGCACAGAATCCGCAGGATCCGGCGTTGGTGGTTGAATTGGGCCGGGCGCTGATGCGGGCCCGCGAGTACGAAGAGGCCACGGAGCTGTTCAGCCGGATCCTGGAAAGCAATCCTAAGCAGATGCAGGCGAACCTGGAGTTGTCTCGACTCGAGGCCGTTCGAGGTGAACGGGAGGGCGCCATCGGGCGGTTGCAGCGCCTGCTTGCCGATCTGGACAACCCGAAGTCGAAGGAAGAGTGGGAGTTTCGAGAGCAGGTCCAAACCACGCTGGCCCACGTCCACCAGGAATCACGCCAGTACCAGGATGCCATTCGGCTTTTTCGTGAGTTGCTGGCGGGCCGACCCGGCGACCCCCGTCACAAGGCCATGCTCATCTACGCCTTGAAGGATGCGGGAAAGCTGGATGAGGCACTTTCCCTGGCCGGGGAGTTGCTCCAGGACCATCCGCGCGACCCGGACGCCCTTGCGACGCGAGCCCAGATGCTCTCGGCAAGCGGCCGGCTGTCGGAAGGGGTGGATCTCGTGCAAAGCCGGCTCCCCCGTGAGCAGGATCCCGAGACGTATTACCGCATCATCAGCCAACTCTACATGGACCACAAGAATTACGGGAAAGCCGAAAAAGCCATCAAGGAAGGACTCGGTCTCAAGCCGGAGAGTGAACCCCTCAAGTTTCGCCTCGCGTCCGTCTACGAAAGACAGGAGAAGCTTCCTGATGCCGAAGCCGAATTCAAGAGGATTCTGGAGTCCAACCCGGACCACGCCGGCGTCCTCAACTATCTGGGCTACATGTGGGCGGACCGGGGAATCCGTCTCCACGAAGCGTTGGCCTACATCAGAAAAGCGACGGAAATGGATCCGTACAACGGAGCCTATCTGGACAGCCTGGGATGGGTCTACTTCAAGCTGGATCGCCTCGATGAGGCCGAGGTCAATCTGAAACGGGCGGCTCGGCTGATCGAGGACCCGACGATCTTCGATCATCTGGGAGATCTGTACATCGAGCTCGGTCAGCCCAAGACCGCACTTCAGTATTACGAGCGGGGCGTGCGCGTGGCCACCGACGAGGAATTCCAAAGACTGCAACGGAAGGTGGCTGACCTGAAGCAGCGCCTCTCGTCAAAAGCCCCGTGATCTGCGGCAGCCGTCGCGGGAAATCCACCAGCCCGAATTTCTCACCAGGCCGCTATGCTTATGATGAAAAAGCGTTTGTTTTTCATCATTTACTCGGCTATTTCCAAGGTCTGTCGGCGACTGACTGCGCTGGGCGCGCTCATTCCATGGTCTGATTGGTTGCGTTGTCTTCACTTGCTCTCCCCTCCTTTGCCAAGACCAACTGGATCCTGAAGATTCTGGGCCTTCGGGAGGACGGGTTCCATGAGTTGCGAACCGTCTTCCAGATGCTGGACCTGAAGGACGAGCTGATCCTGCGGGTCACGGCAGATCCGGAAATTCGGATTCAGGTTCGTGGCCGGGCCGCACCGGCCGGACCCGGGAACCTGGTGTACCGCGCCGCCCGGCTGCTGAAGCGGAAGGCGGGCGTGTCCTCCGGAGTGGATTTGACCCTGACCAAGAGAATTCCTTTGGGGGCCGGCCTCGGAGGCGGTTCCGGGAATGCGGCGGTGACCCTCCTGGGACTGAACCAGTTGTGGGGTTGCGGATTCAGTCTCTCCGGACTGACTGTGTTGGCGGCAGAGCTGGGTTCCGACGTCGCATTCTTCTTCCGCGGAGGATCCGCTCTGGGAGAAGGTAGGGGAGAACTCATCACTCCCTTGCCCGACCTCAGGCGCTCAGTGGACATCGTGCTCCTTTATCCGGGCCGCGGTCTCTCCACGAAGGCGGTGTATTCCATGCGGAATTGGGGCGTCTGGGAGGGCGGCGAAAGGTTGACAAGGTCCTGGACGAAGAATACAATCCATCGCTTCTCACGCTTCAGAGACGGTCTGCATTGGGCCCATCTGGAGAACGACTTCGAAACGCTGCTGTTCCAGCGCTACGGCTTTCTCGACGAGGCGAGAAAAGCCCTCATTGCCTCGGGTTGCGAGAGAGTCATGGTTTGTGGGAGCGGCTCGACGCTCATGGGCTTGGGGTGCCGGGACCGGCGCCAACGGGGGGAAAAGCCACCCGCCTGTCAGGAAGGCGGAGAACTGTTGTTCTGCTCCACTCTTTCCAGCAGACTTTATAGGAAACTACTGAGAGAATCGGGGCTCGACGTTCTGGCCTGACCACTTCGGTTCCGATCGTACGGGATCCGGAAGCGTGTCGGCGCGGGATTGATTCCATGTCCAGTTTGAAGATCTTTACCGGCAGCGCCAATGCCCCTCTCACGGAGGAGATCTGCCACCATTTGGGAGAACCGCTGGGTCGGGCGAACCTGACCCGATTCAGCGACGGCGAGGTCAATTTCCAGATTCTCGAGAACGTGAGAGGAAAGGATGTCTTCGTGGTTCAGCCCACCTGCCCGCCGGTGGGCGAAAACCTGATGGAACTCCTGATCATGCTGGATGCCTTTCGGCGTTCTTCGGCACGGCGAGTCACGGCCGTGGTTCCCTATTACGGCTACGCCCGTCAGGACCGAAAGGATAAACCCCGAGTGCCCATCTCGGCCAAGCTGGTGGCAGACCTGCTGACGGCGGCCGGGACCCACCGACTCCTTTCCATGGACCTGCACGTGGGGCAGATCCAGGGGTTTTTCAACATCCCGGTGGACCATCTCTTCGCCACTCCGGTCATCCTCTCCCATTTGAAGAACAAGATGTCGTTGATCCGGCCCACGGTGGTTTCACCCGACGCGGGAGGCGTGGAGCGGGCCCGGTTCTACGCCCGGAGAATGGGAGCTAATCTGGCCGTCATCGACAAGCGCCGGGTCGGGGTGAACACGGCTGAGGTCATGCGCATCGTCGGCGATGTAGACGGGCGGGACGTGGTCATCATCGATGACATGGTCGACACGGCGGGGACGCTGGTTCAGGCCACGGACGCCCTGAGGAAGCAGGGAGCCCGGAGGCTCTTCGCCGCCGCCACCCACGCCGTCCTTTCGGGGCCGGCCGTGAAACGCCTTCGCGAATCGCACTTCGAAGGAATTGTCGTCACCAACACGGTGTGGATCAGTCCGGAAAAGCGGATTCCCAAGATTCAAACCTTGAGCGTCGCCGGTCTGTTGGGCGAGGCGATACGGTCGATCCACGAGGAAACCTCGGTCAGCCGGCTGTTTGTCAGCTGATCCTGAATGCGAAAACCGAGTTGCGCGAGTTGCCCGTTTTCTCAGGGCGGTTCGAACACAGGAATGAGGAGTTGGAGGAAATGCCTCGATTGACGGTGGAGTCGCAGATACGCCAAGAGTTCGGGAAGAACGCCAACCGGAGGCTCCGTGCCGCGGGGCGGGTACCTGGAATCGTCTACGGTCGCAATATGGAGCCGGTTGCCGTCTCCGTCGATCCCAAAGACCTGGACCGGATCCTGCTTTCCGATACCGGCCGCAACACGATTTTCAAGTTGAAGTACCAGGACCAGGAGAGAGTTGTCCTGATTCGAGCGCACCAGCGTGATCCGGTGGGGGAAGAGTTCCTCCACGCCGATTTCATGGCCGTATCCATGGACCGGACCATGGTCTTTGACGTCCCCGTGGAGATCGTGGGCACGGCGGCCGGTGTGACGATGCATGGGGGCATTCTGGATTTGGTAGTGCGCGAGATCCATCTGGAGTGTCTCCCCGGGAACTTGCCCGATCACATTCGTGCCGATGTGACCGATCTGCAGATCGGAGACTCGGTACGGGTGGAGCAACTGGACGTGGATGCGGACAAGGTGAAAATCCTCTCCGACCCGGACCTGACCGTCCTGACGATAGCGGCTCCATCGGTCGAGACGGCTGACGATGAGATCATGCCGGAAGACGAAACCGCTGAACCGGAAATCGCGGGAGAAGGTCAGTTGGAAGGAAGCCAACCCGCGGAGTAGCTCTGGTGTTTCTGGTCGTTGGGCTGGGCAACCCGGGCCGCCGGTACGCAGCGACCCGACACAACGCGGGGTTCATGCTGGTCGACCGCTTGGCGGATTTGAGCGCCGCCCGGTTCGGTCCCGCCGCCGGCCAGTCTCGAGTCTGCCGGGTCGAGCGCGAGAGCGGATCCCTGATTCTGGCAAAACCGCAAACCTACATGAATCTCAGTGGGGTGGCGGTTCGCTCGCTCCTTGTTCAATATGGCGTCGATCCTGAGGAGCTCCTGGTGGTCTACGACGAGGTTCAGCTGCCGTTGGGACGATTGCGAGTCCGGCGTTCCGGCAGTTCGGGTGGACAGAAGGGCATGGAATCGATCATTCGAATGGTGGGAACGAAACAGATTCCCCGGTTGCGAATCGGAGTGGGCGGCGACTCGGTGAAAGGCGATCTGACCGACTATCTGCTTTCCCCCTTCTCCGGAGATGAGCGTCTGGTACTGGACTCCGTATTGGACCGTGCGGTCCTGGGTGTCGATACGATTTTGACCCAGGGTTGTTTGCGGGCCATGGACTTGGTCAATGGTTGGAGATACGAAGATCTCTAACCCGCATTTCTCACCAGGTCGCTACGCGTGTGATGAAAAATAATCTGTTTTTGAGCGTTTACGCGAATTTTGCCAAGGTTTCTCCGGGACAGACTGCGCTGGGCGCGCGCTCGCTGGTGAGAAATGCGGGCTAACCACTGAACTGAAAGGTGGGTTTTCGATGGTCTTTGCGAACTTTCTTTCTCCTGGAGAACTGGTTCCCGCGGTGGGCGTGGTGGCCTTGGCCGGACTCCTTGCAGCCGGCCTGATCTACCGGTTCATCACCAAGATAGACATTCAGAACGAGACGATGCGCCGCATCTCCGACACGATCCATGACGGAGCCATGGTGTTTCTGCGCCGGGAGTACGGGATTCTGGCCATCTTCGTCGTGGTGGTCTTCCTACTGCTCTGGTGGAGTCTTTCGGCGGGAACCGGAATGGCCTTTCTGGCCGGAGCGGTCCTGTCCATGATTGCCGGTTTTTTCGGCTTGAAGGCGGCGACCCGCGCCAACGTCCGAACCACACAGGCCGCCTCAGCCTCCGGTATCGGCGACGCCCTTAACGTGGCCTTCTCCGGAGGAGCCGTGATGGGGCTCTCGGTTGCCAGCCTGGGCATGTTGGGCATCTGCATCGCCTTCCTGCTCTACAGCAACGGCTTCATTTCCGCGCGCGACATCAACGGTTTTGCCATGGGCGCCAGCTCCATCGCACTTTTCGCCAGAGTGGGCGGCGGAATCTATACCAAGACGGCGGACGTGGGCGCCGATCTGGTAGGCAAGGTGGAAGCGGGAATTCCCGAGGATGACCCGAGAAACCCGGCCACCATCGCCGACAACGTGGGCGATTGTGTCGGAGACACGGCCGGTATGGGAGCGGACATTTTCGAGAGTTACGTCGGCTCGGTGATCGCCACTATTGCCATCGCGGCGGCCGGGACCAGTCAGATACTCATGATCGGGGACGCTGAGAAGAGCCGTTACATGCTGTTTCCCCTGGTGGTCATCGCCATCGGCCTGATCGCTTCGCTCATCGGTGTGGTTTCCATTCGCGTGCTCCGCAATCTCAGTCCGGCTGCGGTGCTCCGCAATGCCACGTATGTGAGCGCCCTGCTCCTGCTGGCGGGGACCTGGGTCGCGGTCCGTGCGCTGGAACTCGAGTCGGGCGTCTTCTATGCGGTCTTGGTCGGGGCCGTCGCAGGAGTCCTCATTGGATTGCTTACCGAGTGGTATACCTCGGGCAAGCCGGTCCGTCGCATTGCCGAATCCTGCAAGACCGGCGTCGCCACCAACATCATCTCGGGTCTGGCCGTGGGGATGGAGTCGACGGCTCTCCCCATACTGACCATCGCCGGGACCATCCTTGTCGCCTACAACTTCGCAGGCCTCTACGGAATCGGGATCGCCGCGGTGGGCATGCTGGCGACGGTGGGTGTGACCATGTCGGTCGACGCCTACGGCCCCATAGCAGACAATGCCGGCGGGATCTCCGAGATGAGCGGCTTGGGGCCCGACGTCCGGAAGATCACCGACAGCCTGGATTCCCTGGGCAATACCACCGCCGCCATCGGCAAGGGTTTCGCCATCGGCTCGGCGGCGCTCACCGCTCTGGCCCTGTTTTCGGCCTATGCTCAGACCGTGGCCCAGAGTCTGCCCGGCAAACAGCTTCAGCTGGATCTCATCGATCCCCGGGTCGTTGTCGGCTTCTTCATCGGGGGAGCCCTCCCCTTCTTCATCGGGAACCTCACCATGTCCTCGGTGGGACGTGCGGCCTTCAAGATGGTGGAGGAGGTCCGGCGCCAGTTCAGGGAGATTCCGGGGCTCATGGAGGGCGAGGCCGAACCGGACACGACTCGGTGCATCGATATCTCCACCCGGGCGGCTCTGAAGGAGATGGTGGCTCCCGGTATCACCGCCGTGGCGGCCCCGGTCATCGTCGGTTTCGTGCTGGGACCCCATTCTCTGGGGGGAATGCTGGCCGGGTCGATGCTGGTGGGCGTGCTGTTGGCGCTCTTCATGTCCAACTCAGGAGGCGCCTGGGACAATGCCAAGAAGATGATCGAGGAGGGCATCCTGGGAGGCAAGGGCTCGGACGCCCACAAGGCGGCCGTGGTGGGAGACACCGTGGGGGATCCGTTCAAGGACACGAGCGGTCCGTCCATGAACATCCTGGTCAAGCTCATGTCCATCGTCGCACTGGTGATCGCACCGCTGTTGGTTTAGCAGCCCATGGTAAAAGTCCTCACGGCATTCGACCGCCCCTGCATCCCGGCGGACTGCTAGCCGGCCTCGGTGGATACGGCTCCACGCTGTCAGCAAAGACCGGGGCTGTGCTACACTGAGCAACTTCCGAAAATATGGTTCGAACCACAGAGGATCGAGCAGTCGAATGAGGGAATACGAGGCAATTTTCATTCTGGCTCCTACGCTGGACGAGGAGCAGATCCAGACCATAATCGACAGCCTTAGCCAGGCCGCCGAGGAACGCGGGGCCGAGGTGGCCAATGTGGACAGATGGGGGCGCCGGCGCTTGGCCTTTCCGGTCAAGAAGCACACCGACGGGCACTACGTCATTTTCACCTTGCGGGCCGACACCAACGACGCGGTGCGTGAAGTGGAGCGGCGGGGCAAGGTCAGTGACTCCATCATCCGCTTCCTCACCATTCGCGTCGACTTGGAGCGAAAGCGCGCCGAAGGTAGAAAGAGGAGGAAGGAACGACGGAAGACTGAGCCGGAATCACCAGCGCCGGCAGAGGGTTCCACGTCCCGGGAAGCAAGCCATGCCTAGAAGACGCAGGTTTTGCAAGTTCTGCGCCGACAAGATCGAATACATCGACTTCAAAGATGTGAGGATGCTGAATCAGTACGTGCCGGAGCGGGCCAAGATTTCTCCCCGCAGGCTCAGCGGCGTCTGTGCGCCACACCAGCGCAAGTTGAAGCGAGCCTTGAAGCGGGCTCGCCATCTGGCCCTCCTTCCCTACGTCTCGGACTGATCTCCGCCCACTGTTTTTCCACTGAGGGGCACGACCATGGAACTGATTCTGGTGGGTGACGTCGAGCATCTGGGGCGGCGCGGCGATGTGGTTCGCGTGGCCAATGGCTACGGCCGAAACTACCTGCTGCCCAAGGGGCTGGCCCTGCTTTCTACTCCGGCCAACCTGAAGCTGGTGGAGGCGCAGCGGCTGGCCCAGGCCCGGCGGGAGGCGAAAAACAAGACAGAGGCCGAGCTTCTGGCCGAAGAATTGACGAGCCGGCACGCAGTGCTGAGTCGAAGGGCGGGAGAAACGGGAGTGCTGTTCGGCTCGGTGACGTCGAGAGATGTCTCCGACCTGCTCTCCGCAAACGGGATCGAAGTGGATCGCCGCAAGATCACGCTGGAGCACCCCATCAAGAGCATCGGCAACTACCGGTTGGACATCCGGTGTCACGCCGAGGTCACGGCCCAACTTCTGGTCTCCATCGTTCCCGAGGAAGAGGCTCCGCTGCAGCGGCTGAAACGGCAGGATGACGAGTCCAACCGGTTGGTGGCCGAGTTGGAGTTCCTGGTCGATGAGTTGAAACCAACCCGAATCGAAACTCCCGATTCGGAAGTCGGTGAACAGTAGATTTCCTGGGAGCCTGCGCCGCAGAAATTGATCTACCGCGCAGACTCCCAGTCCACCACAGCCGTGACAATCGCGTCGGGCTTGTTGACCGACTTCCGCATCCTGCGCCAATCCCCATATAATCGGGGCACATGAATTCCTCCTCCCTGGAGAAGACACTCCCCCACAGCGCCGAAGCCGAGCGAGCCGTCCTGGGGGCGGTGCTGCTGGACAACCAGGTATTCGACCAGGCGGCCGAGTTGCTGGTCAGCGAAGACTTCTATCTGGAAAGCCACCGCCGCATCTACGACACCATCGTCTCCCTGGCCGGAGCGTCCCGGGCCATCGACATCCTGACCTTGCGGGAAGAATTGGCGCGGAGCACCGACCTGGACGCGGTCGGAGGCGTTTCCTATATCGCCTCTCTCGTGGACGGCGTTCCCCGTGTCTCCAACATCGAACACTACGCCCGCATCGTCAAGGAGAAGGCCATCCTTCGAAAGCTGGTCCACTCCGCCAATGACATTCTGAATCGCAGTTTTTCCGACGAGGAGGATCCCGGTCTCCTCCTGGAGGAGGCGGAGAAGGCCATTTTCCAGATCGGCCAAGAAAGATCCCGCACCGGATTCGCCCCTCTGCAGGAACTCCTTTCCTCGGCCTACAGGCACGTGGAGCGCCTCAACGAGCACAAGGGAGTGGTCACCGGGGTCGCCACGGGCTTCACCCAACTGGATCAGATGATGTCGGGCCTGCAGGACTCCGATCTCATCATCATCGCGGCGCGGCCCGGTCTGGGAAAGACCAGTCTGGCACTGAACATTGCCCAGCACGTGACGGTGCAGCAGCAGAAGGTGGCGGGTGTATTCAGCCTGGAGATGTCCTCCCAGCAGTTGGCGCTGCGGCTGCTCTGCTCCGAGGCTCGGGTGGACAGCCACAAAATGCGCTCCGGATTCCTTTCCAAACAGGACTGGACTTTGATGGCCGGCGCTCTGAGCCGCCTCTCCCAGGCTCGGCTCTTCATCGACGACACTCCCGGCATCTCCCTGTTGGAGATGCGTTCCAAGTCCCGGCGGCTGGCGTCGGAACAGGGACTGGATCTGCTCATCGTGGATTATCTCCAGCTGATGTCGGGAGAGGCCTCCGGACGCCGGCGCCACGAGAACCGGCAGCAGGAGATATCCACCATCAGCCGGTCGCTGAAGGCTCTTGCCAAAGAGCTGAACCTGCCTCTGATCGCCATCTCCCAGTTGAGCCGGGCTCCGGAGCAGAGGCGTGGGAACCACGAGCCCCTGCTGTCGGATCTGCGCGAGTCCGGTTCCATCGAGCAGGACGCCGACGTGGTCCTCTTCATCTTTCGAGAGTCCTTCTACAAGAAAGAGGAGGACCTGGACGACGAGGACCGCTATGCCCAGATCATCATCGGCAAACAGCGAAACGGTCCCACTGGCCGGGTGAAGCTGGCGTTCGTGGATCAGTGGACCCGTTTCGAGAACCCCGCATAGCCCGGAGACGGCGCAGCCTCTGCCGGACCGGAAGCGACGACTTTCACCACGGGCTGATAGAATTCCCACAATGGTTGCAGCCCCTCTCAAGCACCTGCACGTCTGCAGCGAGTGCGGCTTCCAGAGTCCCAAGTGGTTCGGCCGTTGCCCCTCTTGCGGTGACTGGAACGCCCTGGTGGAGGAAAAGGTTTCCACTTCGGGTAAATCCAGACCGGCCGTGCCGGCGCACGCTTACGCTGAGATTCAGGGCAGCGGGCTGCAACGGATGACTACGGGCAACTCGGAGGTCGACCGGACCCTGGGCGGCGGGATCGTGCCCGGTTCCCTGATTCTGTTGGGAGGAGAGCCGGGAATCGGCAAGTCGACCCTTTTGCTTCAGGTGGCCGAGAGCCTCTCGAACCAGGGCCAGCCTGTCCTCTACGTGGCGGGAGAGGAGTCCGTCGAGCAGATTCGCCTTCGCGGTGATCGGTTGCAGGTCAAGGGGACGCGGCTCTACCTGCTGGGAGAGACCTGTCTGGAGCGGATCCTGGACCAGATCGGGAGCCTCCGGCCGTCGGTGGTGATCGTGGACTCGATCCAGACCGTGTTCAGCGAGGCCTCCGATTCCATCCCGGGCAGCATCAGCCAGATTCGGGACTGCGCCGCCGAGCTTCTGGTCTTTGCCAAGCGGGAGGGTGTTCCGATCCTTCTGATCGGACACATCACCAAAGACGGCGCTCTGGCCGGGCCCAAGGCGCTGGAGCACATTGTGGACGTGGTGCTCTACTTCGAGGGGACTCGTCACCGGAACGAAAAGATCGTCCGGGCGGTCAAGAACCGATTCGGTCCGTCCAACGAGCTGGGCATCTTCGAAATGTCCAGCCGCGGACTCCGCTGCGTCGAGAATCCGTCCAGGCTATTCCTGTCCCAGCGTAGCGAGCAAGTTTCGGGATCCGCCGTCACCTGCACCATGGAGGGTTCGAGGCCGGTTCTCGTGGAAGTCCAGGCTCTGGTCAGCCAGAGTGGTTTCAGCGCCGCCAGGCGGATGACGGACGGAGTCGACTCCAACCGGGTGGCACTGCTCCTGGCCATGCTGGAGAAGCGTCTGGGGCTGGATCTTCTGGGTAGCGACGTCTACATCAACGTTGCCGGCGGCTTCTCCTTGACCGAGCCGGGAGTGGACCTGGCCATCGTTGCAGCCATCGTGTCGAGCCTGGGAAACCACCCTCTTCCCGAGTCGACGGTCGTCTTCGGAGAAGTCGGCCTCGCTGGTGAGATCCGGGCCGTCAGCTTCCCCCAAAACCGGGTCAAGGAAGCGTCAATGATGGGATTTCGAAACCTGATTCTGCCCGCCAACAGCCTGCCTTTGAGTGAACCGGTTCGTGGGGTCTCTTTGCAGGGCGTGGCCACGGTCGGCGAGTGCCTCGAAGCGATCGCGTTCCCGGGAATCGGGCCTTGACATTGACCGGACTGATTCTGGCGGCTGCCGGCAAGGGCTCCCGTTTCGGCTCCCAGATCCCAAAACAGTTCTTGAGGATGGGAGGGGAGCGCCTTTATCGGCTGGCCCTCGATCCCTTCCTTCCCTTCCTGGACGAGGCGGTGATACTGGTGCCGGACGACTGGATCGAGACGGTCCGAAAGGAGCTGTCGACAGGGGCTTCCAGGGACAAGAAGTTACGGGTGGCCCCAGGTGGGCGCCACCGTCAGGATACCGTGGCCAGGGGTCTCCAACTACTCTCGCCTCGCGTGGAGATCGTCCTGGTCCACGATGCGGCCCGGCCCTTCGTTGATGCCCCGCTCATAGCCCGGGTGATCCGGGCGGTCTGCCGAGGGAGCGCTGCGGTCCCTATCCTGAAGATTCGGGACACGGTGAAGGAGGTGGTTTCGGGCAGGGTGGAGCGAACCTTGGAGCGTGAGCGCCTGGGCTTGGCCCAGACGCCGCAGGGATTTCCGGCCGAAGTCCTCAGGGAGGCCGTCCGGCAAGCCGGGCAGGACGACTTCTACGGGACCGACGAAGCCTCCCTGGTGGAGCGCATTGGAGTGGAGATTCAGGCGGTGGAGGGAGACCCCAGGAACCTCAAGGTCACATTCGAGGGGGACCTGTGAGATCCCGCACGGTGGGCGGCAGTTCGGAAACGCTTCCAGGCCTTCGAAGGAACCGAGTGCGGACATGACGGAAGGATTTCGTGTCGGCCTGGGATTCGACTTTCACCCTTTTGGACAGGATCGGCGCCTCTTGCTGGGTGGAGTCCGGATCCCGCACCCACTGGGGTTGCAGGGGCACTCGGACGCCGACGCTCTGCTCCATGCGGTGACCGACGCCCTGCTGGGCGCCGCCGGGCTGAGGGACATCGGCACCTGGTTTCCCGACTCCGATCCGGCTTACCGCGACAGCTCCAGTCTGATGCTTTTGGAGAAGGCGTACGAGCTGGTCCGGGACCGGGGGTTCGCCGTCATCAACCTGGACATCACCGTGCTGGCGGAAGCCCCCCGGATCCAGCCCCACGTGGAGGCCATGAAGGCGAATCTGGCGAGGCTGCTTTCGGTGGAGCCGGGACGGATCGGCCTCAAGGCGACGACAATGGAAGGCTGCGGCACGATCGGCCGCCGCGAGGGGATTGCCGTTCAGTCGGTCGTGCTCCTGGTCCGGACCGGCGGGGCCACGTGATGGAAACGAGCGCAATCATGGCGGTGGCCAGGGACGCCGCACTGGAGGGTGGCCGAGTCCTGCTGGAATACCTGGACTCCGGCGTGGAGGTGTCCGCCAAGGGTCCCAGAAACTTGGTGACGGACGCCGATCTCGCCGCCGAGAGGACCATTATCGACACCATCCGGCGCCATTTCCCCCATGATTCCATTCTGGCCGAGGAATCAGGCGTTCATGGAGCGGGCGAGCGGCAATGGGTGATCGATCCCTTGGACGGCACCACCAACTATTCCCACCGGTACCCCTTTTTCAGCGTCTCCGTGGCCTATCGGGTCGAAGGCCGGATCCAGTTGGGAGTCGTCTACGATCCGGTGGCGGAAGAGCTCTTTTCGGCGACGTCGGGCAGCGGCGCGCAACTCAACGGCAAGTCGATCCGCGTGTCCGAACAATCCGATCTGCGAAACGGCTTTCTCGCCACCGGTTTCTCTTACGATTACCGGGAGATGGAGTTGAACCTGGACCTGTTCGCACAGGTGTCCCGCAAGGTCCAGGCGGTGCGTCGAGATGGCTCGGCTGCGCTCGATCTCTGCTACGTCGCCTGTGGGCGTTATGACGGTTACTGGGAGTTGAGCCTGAGTCCCTGGGACATGGCGGCCGGCTGGTTGGTGGTGGAGGAGGCCGGAGGAAGGGTCAACAATCTGGACGGTTCGCCGTTCCAATTGGAGGAACGGACGGTCCTGGCCAGCAATGGCCGGATTCACCATGACTTACTCGAAATGCTGCAGTCCGCATCACCCAAGAGGAGGAGTGGAAGAGGCCGGTGAGGTATGAAACGGATCGAATGCGGCATCGAAAAAAGTCGCCATGGGCTGCTAGACTGAATTGAGATGAGAGTCGCCGTTGGGAGTACTCGGCCCGCCAAGGTGAATGCCGTAAAGCAGATCTGGGAACAGCTCGCGAACCGGATGCCTCGTGGGATCGATGATCGCGTCGACTTTCTCTGTTACGACGTCCCCACCGACGCTCCGAAGATCCCCACGACCTCGGCGGACCTGTCCTGGAGCGTGCTGAGTCGTGTGGACCATCTCACCATGCAGCTGAAGCGGGAGCGGAGCGAGGCCGACTTCTACGTCGGGCTGGAGGAAGGATTCAACGTGATCGCTTCCTCGGGGGCTCGGCGGCAGGTCGTCCTGGAGAGTTGGGTCTACGTGTCCGACGGTTACAGCGGCTATTTCGGCCACGGCAACGGGATATCGGTTCCATCTCGAATTGCCGATCCGGTGATCGATCGAGGGATCGAGCTGGAGATCGTCATCGACCGATTCTGCCGAGTTCGGCAGCTTCAATCCGGACAGGAAGGCTGGATGCTCCTGAGCCAGGAGCTCCTCAACCGGGACCAGTCCTACGCCTTGGCTCTCACCGCGGCTTTCGCCCCCTTCTACAACACCCACGTGTACGGGTAGGAGAGGGGACATTCCTGTCCCCATCTTTCTCCACCTTCCGTTGGGCGTCCGTTCTTCGCCCGCTCCCGCATCACTTGGCCGTTGCTCTGGCGTTCGGCGGCAAGAAAGCCGCCGCTTGTCTGTTTAAATAGGGCCGTCCGGATCGCTCATGAGCGATCCGGACGGCGGTGGCTGGACCGTGTCGCCGCTCCCGTTCGGCGGCAGGAATGCCGTCGCTCCCTCAGCTTGATCCGGACAGGCCCTCCTTGACGCGGATGGCCAGCTTTTCTCCCAGGAAAGGGACCAACTCTTCGGTGGTGGCCCGCCGGATTCGATTGACGCTGCCGAAGTTGCGCAACAGCCGCTTCTTGCGTTTCTCGCCGATGCCGCGGATCCGGTCCAGCTCGGAGCCGAAATCCCGAATCGAGCGGCGCTTGCGATGGTAGCTGACCGCGAAACGATGCGCTTCGTCCCGGATCTCCTGGACCAGATGCAACAGGGGCGAGCCGCGGTCCAGGACGAGGGCATCCTCCCTCCCTTTGACGAAGATGTGCTCCTCCCGCTTTGCCAGGCTGATCAGGGGCGTGTCTTCGATCCCCAACTCGGATAGCGCCTGATACGCGCTGTGCAATTGTCCCTTGCCTCCGTCGATGAGAATCAAATGGGGAAGGGTCTGTTTTTCTTCCAGCAGACGCCGGTATCTCCGGCGGACGGCCTCCCGCATGGCCGCATAGTCGTCGGGGCCGGACACCGTCCTGATCCGGTATTTCCGGTAGTCGCCATGCTCCATGCGTCCCTCCAGACAGACCACCATGGAGGCGACCGTCTCCTCTCCCTGGATGTTGGAGACATCGAAGGCCTCGATGCGAGCGGGAGTCTCCTCCAGGGCCAGAAGACTCCGGAGCTCCTCCAAGACCTTCAATCGGGCCGTCCTCAAAACTTTGAAACGGCGCTCGAAAGCCACCTTGGCGTTGCGTTCGACCAATAGCAGGAGGTCGTGCTTGTCCCCCCTCCGGGGCACCAGAATGCGCACCTGCCGCCGTTGTCCGATGGTTCGCCGTTTGTCGAGCCAGGTCCGGATCAGTTCCTGGTCCACGGCCTCGGCGGGAAGATAGATCTCCGCGGGAACGAAGCCGGAGTTCAGGTAGTATTGCTGGAGAGCATCCCTCAGGAAACGAGCGGGATGGAAATACTCCAGGTCCTCCCAGTAGAACTCCCGTTTCCCGACGATCCTGGCGTTCCGCATGGTGAAGAGTTGGAGGGCCAATCGGGGCCCCTCCCGGTAGTAGGCGAAGATGTCCACGTCTGACGGCCCACTCAGAATCATCTTCTGCTTCTCATTGAGTTCCCGGACCATGCGGATTCGATCCCGGTAGAAGGCCGCCGTCTCGAACTGCAGTTTCTCGGAGGCGGCGAGCATCCGGCGAGTCAGATTCCGGAGCAATTCCTGGTTCTTTCCCTCGAGCAGCAGGATCACGTCCCTGACCGCCGCGGTGTACTGGGACTGGGAGCAGAGACCCGCTACGCACGGACCCAGGCAGCGTTTGATGTAGTACTCGAGACAGGGTCGATCCAGACTTCCGTCGATCTCCAGGTCGCAGGTTCGGAGCAGAAAGTGGCGATTGATGATCTTGATGGTATTGCGGGCCAGAGAGGCCGGAAGTAAGGGCCCGAAGTAGAGGGCCCCGTCTCGCAGCTTGCGCCGCGTCAGCAGGACCCTGGGGAAGTCCTCGTTCACCGTCAGCTTCACCAGCAGGAAGGATTTATCGTCCTTCAAGTTCACATTGAACTTGGGCTTGTGTTTGCGGACCAGGTTGCTCTCCAGGATGAGGGCTTCCACTTCGGTATCGGTGACGATGAACTCAAGATCCCGAATCTGACGCTTCAGAACTTCCGTCTTCTGGTCCCAGGACCGGCTGGATTGGAAGTAGGAGCGCACCCGGTGCCTGAGGCTCTTGCCCTTACCGATGTAGATGATGCGCTGCTCGGCGTCCCGGAACAGGTAGACGCCGCACTTGTCGGGCAGGTGCCCGAGCCGGGCCTCCAGAATCTCCTCACTCATCGAGCGGAATTATAGCAACCGGCGGGAAGGACCCGGTTGTTGAGAGGATCGCTAGCTCAGCGTATCCGTGGGAATTTCCCGATCCCAGCCGTGGCGCAGAACCCGGACCTGAACCCGTTGTCTGCCGAACCGCATGGCCTCGTTGTAGTCGGGAACGTAGATGTCGATGATTCTGCCCTTGATCGCGGAACCGGTGTCGAGAACCCTGTAGATCCCACTGTAGCTGCCGGCCCTCACCTGGATCACCGATCCCAGAGGAATTCTGGACGGATCGGCCGCCACGATCCCCCGTTTGACACGCACGCCGGAACGGGTCACTCCCTTGATGCAGTAGGCGGTGGCGACAAAGACACGATATCCGGAATCCCGCGGTCCCACAAACTGCCGCGGGGAACCCGATTCCCGCCGGAAACCTCCGAGCAGCGCGCCCGATTCGGGATCCAAGAGCAGACCGATCCCGGCGGAGACGCCAAGCACCAGCGTAGTGGACAAAATAAGGACAACTTTTCCAACTCGGGTCATTCCGGAACCTCTCTCCAAACTCCGGGCCGCCTATTTGACGAATTCCTGCGCTTTTTGTCAATCCCTTCAGACGAAATTTAGACTCCGGATAACCGAAAAAGTTTCATATTTGACGCAAGTTCCGCTTACTCGGGCTGTGCAGCCGGTCCGGACCCGCCATTCGCCAGTGCGAATCGTCGAACCTGGCAGCCCGTGGGGGAAGTGGGCTCGGCATTCGACCGTCCCTGCATCGTGCGCGAACTGCGTTGCGACTCGGTCACAGACTCTCGGTATGCTCCCTCCGTTGCGCCTTGTCCGGCGGGCGCAGGAACGGTCTCGGTGCTCGCGCGACTTCCACCACGGACTACTGGGGGGAAGTGGGCTCGGAGCCCCTTGGAATCGTTTGTGACTCTTTCGGAGATTGTGTTACTTTAACCACCCATGAACCTGCCGAACGCCCTTACGGTTTCGCGAATTTTCCTGGTCCCGCTGCTTCTCGTGGTGTTGCTGACGGGGAAGTTCAAGGATCGGGAATTGTGGGGATTCATCGTGTTCCTTGCCGCCTCGGCAACCGACTATTTCGACGGCTACCTTGCGCGTAAACGGCTGCAGGTGACCACGCTGGGCAAGCTCCTGGATCCGGTGGCGGACAAAGTGCTCATATCGGCGGCCCTGGTCGCACTGGTGGAGTGGGGGGTGGCTCCCGCCTGGATGGTGATCCTGGTCATCGGCCGCGAGCTTGCCGTAACCGGACTCAGAAGCATCGCCTCGGCACAGGGAGTCACCATCGACGCTTCCCGATTGGGGAAGGCCAAGATGGCGACCCAGGTCCTGTGCGTGAGCTGCCTGATTCTGGGACAGCGGGGTTCCGCCGGGCTGGCGAGCGCCGGAGAAATCCTGTTGTGGGTAGTCGTGTTTCTGGCCTGCGCTTCCATGGTCGAATACTTCCGCAGGTTCTGGGGCCGAATCGACGGCGGCGCCGACCCTGGTTCGGTCGTGAACGGGTGAACCTGACAGCCCGTGGCAAAAGTCGTCGCGGCATTCGACCGAGTCTGCATCCCGGCGGACTGCGTTGCGCCTCGGTCACATATGGTCGAATATGCTCCCTCACCGCGCCTTGTCCGGCGGGCGCAGCCCCGGTCTCGGTGCTACGCGCGACTTTCACCACGGACTGTTAGACGCCCATGCCCAAACTCTGTCTCGCCCTGGGCGAGGAATCGCCGTCGCGCCTGCTGGAAAAGGTTCATCGATATGCGGGCCGGGTGGCTCTCATCGAATGCCGTCTGGATAGCCTTTCCACACCTCAAGTCCCACCCCTGCCGGCCGGAACCCGGACCGAGTTCATCGCCACTTGCCGCCCCCCGCGCGAGGGGGGGAGTTATGCCGGTCCGGAAGCGGATCGATTGAACCTGCTCTTGGAGGCCGCAAGGAGCGGATTCCATTGGGTGGACGTCGAACATGACGTCCGGGAACTCCCGCCCTTCCCCGACACGACACGACTGATCCGTTCTTTCCACTCCTTCGACACCTTTCCCGGAGATCTGAACCGGCTCTACGCCAGACTCGACGCCTTGAAGGGCGATGTGGTCAAGATCGCCGTGATGGTCTCTTCCACCCGGGAGTTGGTGACCCTGTTGAGCTGGATGGAATCGGTCCCCCAGGGGGCAGCATACGTGCTGCTGGGCATGGGGGACTTCGGCCAGCCCTCCCGGGCTTTGGGGGCGTTCCTGGGGAACGCCTGGACTTTCGTGGCGGAGGAAGAGGGCGAGGGAACGGCCCCAGGTCAATTCAGCCTGGAAACCGCGGTGGATCTCTACCGGCTCGATTCCTGGAATCAGGCCCCCGAGCTGTACGCTGTTCTGGGGAATCCGGTGGCTCACTCCAGATCTCCCTGGATCCATAATCAGCTCTTCAGGCGACACGATCTCGACCGCCGGCTCTATCTCCCGATCCGGCTGGACGAGCTGGAGCCGTGGTTCCGCTACCTGGAAAGCAGCCGTCTTTCCTTCAAGGGGTTCAGTGTGACGCTGCCGTTCAAGCAGGATGCCGCCGCCCTGGTTTCCCGGGACACGGCCGCGGCGCCCGCCATCAACACGCTGGTGCGCAAAGCCGGCCGGTGGGAGGGATTGAACACGGACTATCGCGGGTTCCTGCAGCCACTTCTCTCCAGGACACCCATTCGAGGAAAGGATGCTCTGGTCTTGGGAAACGGCGGCGTCGCTCACACGGTGATGGAGGCCTTGATCGGCCACGGAGCGCGGGTGACGGTAGCCGGACGCAGTCCGGAGCGGGTTGCGCGGTTCGCAAGCCGATACGCCTGTGCCCATACCTTGCTCCCGGAACTTCCCGATTCCGCTTTTCTCTGCGTCAACACCACTCCGGTGGGCCAGTCCCCCGACGTGGACGCCTCGCTGCTGGCAGAGCCGGACCTGCGTTTCGAATGGGTCTACGATCTGGTCTACCAGCCGGAGGAGACGAAGCTCCTGAAGTTGGCGGCTGGTCAGGGCATTGGAACCATCTCGGGAATGGAGATGTTCGTAGAGCAGGCGGCGCTCCAGTTCTCGGCCTGGACGGGCCGGGAGCCGGACCGGGACGCCATGCTGGAACTGGTCCGGAGCCACCCGCAGGATCTGGCTAGCCCGCATTTCTCACCAGGTCGCTACGCGAATGATGAAAAATAATCTGTTTTTGAGCATTTACGCGAATTTTTCCAAGGTTTCTCCGGGACCGACTGCGCTGGGCGCGCGCTCGCTGGTCTTTTCGCCCTCAGCGCGCACATGCTCCCTCAAACGTAGTCACCACTACGCTCTCGGTCGCGAGCACGCGCTGAGGGCGAAAATCCTGCGCGATCGTCACGCCCCCTGGGGAGAAATGCGGGCGAAAGCCGGATGAGCTGGGAGCCATTCCAGGTCCGCGTCCCGGCCAGCACCAGTAACCTGGGACCCGGGTTCGATACCCTCTCGGCAGCCCTGAGCCTCTACCTGACCCTCGGCGTGGAACCCATCGAAGGCGGCGGACTGGAATGGCCTCCGGATTGGAGCCTGCCCCTGGAGGAAAACGTCCTGGACCGGTCCCTGCGGGTCGCCTTCTCCACCCTGGGCGTCGAGGTGCCCGGGATTCGCCTCGGCATCGACAACCCCATCCCCCTCACCCGCGGGCTGGGCAGCAGCGGCGCCGCCATTATCGCGGGGATCAAGATCGCCGAGCAGATCACCGGTGAGCGCTTTTCCAACGACGACGCCCTCCGGATCGCCTATCCCCTGGAAGGCCATCCCGATAATCTGGCCGCCAGCCTGCTGGGCGGATGGGCCCTTTCCTGGACCTCCGGATCCCGGGTCCGCTCCCTGCGGTTGCGTTCCGCCCTGCGCTGCCGTTTCGTCGTGGCCGTCCCGGACCAGGCCATCTCCACACCCGAAGCCCGCGCCATCCTGCCGCGGTCCTATGATCTGGCCACCGCCGTGTTCAACATCCAGCGCTCATCACTGCTGGTGCACGCGCTTCACACCGGCGAGGCCCATCTCCTGCGGGAGGCGACGTTGGATCGTCTCCACCAGTCTTACCGGGCGAGCCTGGTCCCGGGACTGGAGGAGGTGCTCGCGGGACCTCCCCCGGATCGCGACTGGAGCGCCTCGCTCTTGGGCACCTTCATCAGCGGTTCGGGTTCTACCGTAATCGCCCTGGCCGCCGGCCGGGAAGCGGAGATCGGCACCTGGATGGTCCGGACTCTGGCGGTGGCCGGGACCCGCGCTCAATACCGGGTCCTGGATCTGGACCCCCACGGTGCCCGGGTCGAAGAATCGGCGTAGTTTTCTTCAGTGTTTCTCGGGGTCTCCTTCGCCGGTCAGCCGGGAGATCAACCAAATGGAAAAGCCCGAGATGATCACCGACGGGATCAATTCGTAGGCGACCGAGGAGAGGACCTCGACATTGCGCCAGACCAAGCTGGTCCCGGCGCCGGTCAGGATCCCTGCCAGACATCCCGCTCGCGTCATTTTCCGGTAGAAGAGGGCCAATACGAGGGGGGCGGTGAAGCAAGCGGAGAGTCCGCCCCAAGCGTACAGGACCAACTGATAAACGGTGGCCTCAGGATCCCAGGGATCGGTCGAGAGGGCCAGCAGCAAAGCTCCCGTTCCCAGCACGATGGTCACCACTCTCGACGTCTTGAGCAGTTCCCGTTCCGAGGCCTGTTGCCGGAAGATGCGCTGGTAGACGTCCCGCGTCATGGAGCTGGCGGCGGAAAGCAGAAAGCTGTCGGCGGAGGACATGATGGCAGCCAGCATGGCCGAGACCAGAATTCCGGCGACCCAAGGGTCCAGAACCTCGCGAGCCATCATGGGCAGCACCTGCTCCACGTTGAAGACCAGGGCGGAATCCAGCCTGGACTCCACCGTTCCGCCGGCCCCGGCCGCGAATCGATACCAGTAATGGGCGGTCAGCCCCAGAAGCACGGCTCCCGATACGGCCAGGAGGTTCCAGCAGACGGACACCATGCAGGCTGTCTTCAGGTCGGAAACCTTCCGGACAGCCATGTAGCGGGAGCAGATTTGAGGTTGACCCACGTAGCCGACCCCCACTCCGGCGTCCTCGAAAAGAAAGGTGAACAGCACCAGTCCCGTCAGCCCGGCGAACCAGTGATCCAGGTTCGCGCTGGCAGTCCCCGGCATCTCGGAGGAGACCTGGGAAAGGTGTCCCATGAGCGCGTTCCATCCACCCACGTTCGCCAGGCAGATCAGGGGCAACGCCGTGAGGGCGAACAACATCATGAAGCCCTGGAGGAAGTCGGTCCAGGCGACGGCCCGGAACCCTCCCATCAGGGTGTACACGACGATGATGACGGCAGCCAGCAGCGTGGCTTCCGAGTAGTCAACGTAATCCAAAATGGCCGACATGGCTTTTCCCGCGGCCACGAATTGGGCCCAGAGATAGATCAGCATGAAGACCATGATTCCGGAGGTGGCCACCAGCTGCACGGCGTAGCCGCCTTCCTTGGGGAATCTCTTCTCCAGGTACTCGGGCAAGGTCAGGGCCCGGAGCCGCTCCGTCTGCCGCCGCAAACGCTTGGAGACGGACAACCAACTCACCGCGTCCCCCATGACACAGGCCATTCCCACCCAGATGGCGGAGAGTCCGTAGGTGAACGCGCGGGCGGGGACGGCGATCAGCAACCAGCCGCTCATGGCGGAGGCTTCGGCGGACAGTGCGGTGACGTAGGGTCCCATGGAGCGGTCGGCCAACAGGAACCCCTTCAGGCTCTTGATGAAGCGGGCCGCGTAGAGGCCCAGCCCCAGCAGGATCACCAGATAGAGGACGAAGGAAATGATCATGCGATTCGGTGCCCGTAGAAGAACGGCAACTCTAGCAGCCGGGACCAAAAGTGGCTACGGCACTCGACCGGAGCTTCAATCCGGCCGACGGTAACGATTGGCGATCCCGGGGAACCCCTTGCGGGAGTTGTTCCGGCAACCCCTCCGGCGATAGAATCCGGGCCGGATGGAGGCTTCGCCCCCAAAGACACTCGCATCCATGGATCCCATCCGGCTTCCCCGGCATGCCCGGGTCGTCATCATAGGCGCCGGCGTGGTGGGCTCCAGCGCGGCCTACTACCTGACCCGCTACGGCTGGGACGACGTGGTCGTCCTGGACCAGGGGCCCCTGTTCCAGGTCCTGGGGTCCACCTCACACGCTCCCGGGCTGGTCTTCCAAACCAATCCTTCCCGGACCGTCTGCCGGCTGGCCCAGTGGACCGTTCAGCTCTACCGCGAGTTGGGGACCGCATCGGAAGGTCCCTGTTTCTACCCTGCGGGAAGTATCGAGGTTGCCTGCAGCCGAGAACGGCACCAGGAACTGAAGCGGCGCGCCGGCCTGGCCCGATCCTGGGGGTTGCCGGCGCGGATCCTGACCCCGGAAGAGGTCGGGTCCCTCATTCCCCAGATCGATACCCGGCGAGTCTACAGCGGGTACCACGTCCCTTCCGACGGCCTGGGAAAGGGCGTCCGCATCTTGAAGGCCCTGGCCCGGGAGGCCGGAAGCCGGGGCGCGCTCTTCGTCCCCAACGCCAGAGTCACCGCCATCGAGTCCCGCGATGGCCGGGTGACGGCAGTGGTCTGCAACCAGGGCCGCATCGAAGCCGAGGCGGTTCTCCTCTGTGCGGGGATCTGGGGTCCCCGCGTCGGCAAGCTGGCGGGCGTTCCCGTTCCCATGCAGCCCATGCAGCACCTCTACGCCCGGACCGGTCCACTGTCCGCTCTGGCCGGGGCAAGCGAGGAAGTGACAGAGCCGATCCTCCGCCACCAGGATCGCTCCATGTACTCTCGGCAGGACTTCGACCGCTACGGCGTGGGCTCCTACCGGCACGAGCCTCTTCCGGTGAACGTCGAGTCATTGGGGCTGGACCCGTCGGGTGCTCCCCAACCCGCGCTCCGTCCGTTTCCATCCCACCACTTCGAGAACGCCCTGGCCGACTCCATGGAGTTGTTACCGTGCCTGCGGGGGGCGTCCTTCCCCTTCCGAATCAACGGGATCTTCGCCTTTACTCCCGACGCCCAGTCTCTGTTGGGACGATCCGCTCAACTGGAGGGTTTCTGGCTGGCGGAGGGAGTCTGGCTGACTCACGGCGGCGGCGTGGGCCGGGCCATCGCCCAGTACATGGTGGAGGGTCTTCCCCCGTTGGACCTGCGGGACCTGGACTGCAATCGCTTCCACGCCCATGTCCACAGCCGCCCCTACGTCTTGGCTCGGGGAAGGCGTCAATACCGGGAGGTCTACGACATCATCCATCCCCGCCAGCAGATCGAGCGTCCGCGCCGGTTGCGCCTGAGCCCCTTTCACCCGCGCCTGGAGGAATTGGGAGGGGAGATGTTCGAGAGCGCCGGCTGGGAACGGCCCCAATGGTTCGCCGCCAGCGAGCGTCTTCCGGGTCCCGAAGGCGGATACACACGGCAGGGCTGGAGCGCTCGATTCTGGTCCCCCTTGATCGGTTCCGAGCATCGTGCCGCCCGGGAGCGGGTCTGCCTCTTCGACCTGACCCCCTTCACCAAGCTGGAGGTCGCGGGTCCAGGTTCGCTCTCCTTTCTCCAGCACCTGGCCGCCAACCAGATGGACCGGCCTCCCGGCCGAATCACCTACACCTCCATGCTGAACCGCCGCGGAGGGATGGAGGCCGATCTCACGGTCACCCGTCTGGAGGAGGAGCGCTTCTGGGTGATCACGGGGGGCGCCACGGGCAGGCGCGACCTGGCTTGGCTACGCTCTCACCTTGAACGGGAGAGTCCGGTACAGATCCGGGACCTGACGTCGGCCTATTGCTGCCTGGGCGTCTGGGGTCCCGCCGCTCGCGAGCTGGTTCAATCCGTCAGCGAGAACGACTTGTCGGACCAGACCTTTCCCTACCTGACCGCCCGGCGGATCCACGTGCGCCACGTGCCGGTGCTGGCTCTTCGCATCTCCTATGTGGGGGAACTGGGTTGGGAGCTCTACGCGCCGACGGAATACGGCTTGCATCTTTGGGACACGCTCTGGGCGGCGGGTCGTCCCTTGGGCGTGGCGGCGGCCGGCGGGGGAGCCTTCGAGAGCCTGAGATTGGAGAAGGGCTACCGGCTCTGGGGGGCCGACGTTCATACGGAATACAATCCGCTGGAAGCGGGTCTCGGTTTCGCCGTACGCATGGACAAGGAGAACTTTCTGGGGCGGGCCGCTCTGCAAAGGGTCGCGGCTGAGGGGGTGAGCCGGAAATGGTGCTGCCTCCGGCTGGAGGACCCCGATACGGTGCTCATGGGCGCCGAGCCGGTCCGCTTCGGCGGGAATCGGGTGGGATACGTTACCAGTGCGGATTACGGCCACACAGTCCAGGAGAGCTTGGCGTTCAGCTATCTGCCGACGGAGGTCTCGCAGCCGGGAACCCGTCTGGAGATCGACTACTTCGAGGAACCCCAGGGCGCAACGGTCGTGTCCTTTCCCCGATACGATCCCGGCAACCGGAGACTCACCGGATAAGACCCGTCGGCTCGGCGTTGATCCCAGATGAACGAACGACACATTTTCGCCGGCCTGGACGGCACTCCCCGCAGCCGGAAGCCCCGGTCGTCGGGCCTGACCATGGTGGTGGATTGGGGCCTGGGATCCGGCCGGCAGAATGACCTGACCGCCACCGCGGCGCCTTATATCGACTTCGCCAAGATCGCCGTCGGCCTGTCACGACTGCTCACGGACGAAATCCTGGCCGAGAAGATCGACGCCTACCGGGCCCACCGGATCGAGCCTTTCCCCGGAGGGCAGTATCTCGAGTACGCCCAAGTTCATGGGAAGGCGGATCTCTACCTTCCGGCCTGTCAAAGGGCCGGATACCGCTGGGTCGAGGTCTCCAACAACGTCGCTGACCTCCCCCTGGATTGGAAGGTCCGGGTCATTGAGGAAGCGGTTACCGCCTTTGGAATGGGCGTTTTGGGGGAAGTCGGCAAAAAAGAGGGCCTCCCACACGGTCCCAGATTCGCCGACGACGCCAGAGCCTGCCTCGACGCCGGCGCCAGCCTCATTCTGTTGGAGGCCGCGGAACTGGTTCACGCCGACGACGCGACCGGTCGCGAGGTCGACGAAACGGTCGTGGCCGTCGGGTTCGATCGAGTCATGTTCGAGCTGCCGGG
Source organism: Acidobacteriota bacterium (assembly GCA_965217775.1). Taxonomy (GTDB): domain Bacteria; phylum Acidobacteriota; class UBA6911; order RPQK01; family JAJDTT01; genus JAJDTT01. Next base: position 5,899,895 of record CBDCJH010000002.1, on the reverse strand, counting down.
ACCCTGGATCCCCGGTGTTCAGTCCCACCACATCCATCGGATGCGGCGCGACCTGGTGGATCGATTCGGCCCCGAGGTGAACGTGGGGAACGTGATGCCGGAGGATCTGCTCTCGCTTGAGGCCTATCGGCGAGAGCTCGGCATCAACGCCGGAAAGGGACCGGTGGCTTGAGACCGGCGCACGCGATCAGGGGATTCCTGGCGAGCCCCCCGCCGACTCTGCCGCGACCATCGACTTGGACGGTCAACGCTCCGGCAACTCGACCGCCCGGATGTTCCTGAAGTCCAGATTGGTGGTGGGATCGTGGGCCTGAAGGCTGACGACGCCGGGAACCAGGCGGGCTTGGCGCCGGGCATTGTTCCCGGGTGGCCGCGGGTCTTCCCAGTCGCTGGTCTGGACGCCGTTGACCCAGACCGCAAGGTGCCGGCCATGGGCGACGACCGTCTTGTAGAAGAACTCTCCATCTTCGGGAATGACTTCGCGGGCCGGGACGTAGAAGTAGAGCCCCCCGGTGCCGAAGTCATGGGGCTGCCTGCGGTCGCCGTTGCGGAACTCGTTCCGGATCTGGGATTCGTACCCGCTCCAGAAGACCCCCTTCTCCCCTCGGAAGAAGACGCCGCTGTTGGGATGGTGGCCGGCGTGGGGCGGGTTGGTGCGGATTGCCAGTTGCAGCACCAGATTCTTGAACTCCTTCTCGGTCTCCAGTTGTCCGGCGCCTTTCTCGACGTGAAGAATGCCGTCCCGCACCGACCATTCATGCACGTCGTCCCGGTTGGGGCGATCGACCTTCCGCCAACCGTTCAGGTCCTGTCCATTGAAGAGTGGGCTCAACCCCAGCGGCTTGAGCTTGAGGTTGCGGAACTCGATGGGTTTGTCCACGTTGTATTGCAGCCCGATCACACCCAAGGCATGCGACGAGTCATTGGCATCGAGAACTTCCCTGCCGTTGAGCTTGACCACAAAGCGGCTTCCCACGGCGCGAACTTCGTATTGGTTCCACTGGCCGCCCTCGAACCGGGCGGGTTCGGCCTTGACGTAGAAGACCAGGCTGCCGGTGTTGTAGCCCTGCGGCTGCCGGTTGTAGATCTGCAGTTCATAGCCGGTCTCGTGGGGCGGCCCCCTGCGGGCCGAGCGCAGAAAGATGCCGCTGTTCCCGTCCTCCGCAGTGCGAAACTCCAACTTGAGTTCGAAGTCCCCGAACCTGCTGGTGGTGCCCAGCCATCCGTAGCCGCCGCCGTCGGATCGAAGCACCCCGTCGCCCACCTTCCAGCGTGCGTCCCCGTGCCACTCCCAGCCGTATTCGGTCTTACCGTCCCAGAGCAGGATCCATCCGGCTGCGGCCTCTTCGGGGGTGAGGGTGTTGTGGCTCGAGGCGACGCCGGAAGGCGGTAGCAACGAGACGGCGAGGATGCAAATCAGAATGCGCATGGCGTTTCTCCAGTTTCCGGTACACGAGGCGCCGCTGATGGGCATCGCGGCGCCTCTCCATCTTCAGAGGTTCCATTACGACGAACGAAACCGTTCCGTATAGTACAAGGAAATCTCACTCGATCCAGTTGACGAATCCTCGTCCGCTTCGCCGACGCCCCGGCGGCAAGCCGCCCTCCGCTTGCAATGGTGATTCTCATGGCCCCGTTTTCCGTGTGCTAGACTCGGCTTTGGTGCCGTTGAAACCGCAACCTGATCATCGCATCTATCTGGCCGCCCTGCGCCGCAGGTCCCCCGAGCAGCGGCTGCTCAAGGCGTTCGAACTCTCGGATAATGTCCGGCAACTTTTTCGTGACGGATTACGTCGCAGGTTCCCCCACCTGTCCGAAGAAGAACTTCAGCAACTCTATCTGGATCGACTGTCTCTGTGTCACAACAGGAATTACTGAGAAGGGTCGTGAAGGAGCTGGGAAAGCTGGATGTTGAGTACATGCTGACCGGATCGCTTGCCTCCAGCCTGCAGGGCGAGCCGCGGGCCACCCACGATATCGACCTGGTGGTCGAGTTGAGGGCCGCCGCTGCGAAACGATTGGCGGAGGCGTTTCCCCAGCCCGGCTTCTACGTCAGTGCGGAACGTATCCGACAAGCCGTCCGCCGCAAGACAATGTTCAACCTGATCGACCTCAATTCGGGAGACAAGGTCGACTTCTGGCCGCTGACCGAAGATCCATTCGACCGATCACGTTTTTCTCGACGCCGGATCGAGAGACTCTTCGACCATCAAATCCACGTTTCCAGTCCGGAGGACACCATCCTGATGAAATTAAGATGGTCCAAGGCATCGGGCGGCAGCGAAAAGCAGTTTCGAGATGCACTGCGCGTGTTCGAGGTCCAATACGACGCATTGGACCATGACTACCTGGAACACTGGGTCGGACGCCTCGAACTTCACAGGCTATGGAGACGCCTGAAAAGAGAGGCTGAGACTCTCTGAGAGAAGCGCAGTTACGATTCGGCCTCCCGGCGCCGGGCCAGAGGTCAGGTTCGCTGGACTCGCGAGGATCCGGCATGGGGCGACCGAAGGTCAGTCTTCTGGCGACGTGGTGCACCATCGAGGGTGGTCATGGGGACTCGGGATTCCGAAATCCGTCGGCCCTGGCAGCGAACTACGAGGGGAACCTCCTGGTCGCCGACACCGGCAACCATCGGTTCGTGAAACTGGACCGGGACGGCCGCCGGCTCTGGGCCGTCGGCGCAGAGGACTCGGCCGGGAAGCCCCGGCCCGGCCTGCACGCCCACGGATACGGCTTGGCCCTGAATCGGCTGGACGAAAGCATCGTCTACGTGCAGGGCGATCACCTGATCTTCAGTTACCGGGTGGAAAGGTGACGGGCGGTTCGACCACGCCGGCGGGAGGCACCACGCGGTGGCTGTCAGCCGGACAGACGAGGGGCTGGTCTTCCTTCAGGCGGGACACCGGATCCTCAAGTTCCGGGTCCACTGGTAGCGAGGGAGAGGAAAGAGGAAACAGGAAAGAGAGAAGACGCCTGCGCCCGCTACGCGTATACTACGCGCCTTTCCCGCCGGCGTGCGTCAGCGACCGACTCCCAGCACCGTCGTTTGGAACGGCTCCAGGTTGTCGATGGCATCGAGCGGCTGACTGTTCACGTCCCATTTGTACTGCCGCAAGACGATCCGGTCCGCCAGAAAATCCGCCAGGGTGAACCCATGCTGCTCGACCGGCGGGACCGTCTCCTCCAGGTCCAGGTGTGCCGGTGGCGTGGCGCCGATGCCGCGGACCACCGACGGAAACCCCCGGATCGAGGTGCCGATGGGCCCGCTCAGCACGGTGGTCAAAGGGTTGCCCTTCAGGTCGAGCTTCCCGGCACGATGCATCCGCCCCACGCCGATGGCATGAAGGTCTCCGCTGACCACCAGCGGGACGCGGCTGGACTGGGCGGTAATCGCTTGCACCAGCCGATCGTGTTGCTTGAGCCATCCCGATTGCCAGTACGGCTTCGGAACAGCCGTCGTCAGGGCACCCGCCTCCCAATTCAGCACGTCGGGATACCACTCGCCCCACTTGCCCGCACTCCACCCGAAGGGATTCGAGGGAGCGTGGACCAGGTGCCGCGCCTCGGTCGAGCGGGTACGCTCTACCAACCATTCCTCGACCTGACCGTCGACGAAGACCGCGGTGGGTCCCGCCAGACTCAGGGTACGGCGTACGTCGTAGAGCAGAACCTCCGCGAGCCTCCCGTAACGGATGGTCCCGAAGCTCTCGGACAGGTCGCCCCGGTTGCCGGCACCCGACCACGGTAATCCCGCCGGACGCCGGAGATCGGGAAGAAACTCCGGATAGTAGAGTTGCTGGGTCGCCCGGGCCAACTGCAACTGGAACCAGGGGATGGGAAAGTTGACGAGTTCGTCGCTGGCGGCGTCGTTCTCCCAGTGGTCGTGGTCGTCTTGGATGAAGAACACCGGCGTCGACCGGAAGTCCACGCCGTACACCGGAACGATCTGTGGCCCGGCCGCCGCCTTCAATGCCGCTTCGTTGCTGCCGCCGAACGGCGAAGCCGAAAAATCGAAGTTGGATTCCCGCCCGCCGGGACTGAGCTCGCCGACATCATCACCCAACCAGGTGTGGAGATCCCAATACATGTGGTCGCCGTTGGCCACGGCGGCATGCGGCCGGAACGACAGCGCGCGCCGGAGGAGCCGATTGCGGATGGCGGCGGGGAGGAACCCGCTCCTTTTGCCGATCCCCGAATAGGTCCCGCCCGGACCGCCGGCACAGGTGAAAAAGAGCAGCCGGAACCGTTCGGGTCGGGCCTCCGGAGCCGGAAAGGTCGAGAGCGTCCACGGTTCGCACAAGGCTCGTCCGTCGCTACCCGTAAGGGCCAGGGAATACGGACTATCCGGCTTGAGGCCAGTGGCATGGAACTGCCAGAAAACGCCTGCCGTGTCGGTCATCCGGCCCGCAATCTCGGCAGATCCGATTCGCAGTCTGGGCGAGGCCGGCAACGGACCGTTGAAAGAGACCTTGATCAGCACCCGGGAATCGCTGACGGTGGGCAGGACATGCCGCACGCTGCCGGCATCCCAATCCGCAACCGGGGGCGGACCACCTTGACTCGCCAACAGCGGGAGCGGCAGTCGTCCGAAGATGGCGGGCCCCATGGCGCCGGCCGTCCCGGCCAGGAATCGCCGGCGATCGAACTGAACCCTTTTCTTGCGCAACAACGGAACCCTGCCGGAAGTTTGAGCCGAGAGAACCTCACGTTACCACAGGCTCGTCATGCTACTCTTTTCGCAGGACGTTCATGTTGGAGGACTAGAGTGCCTGTAACCAAGTTCAAGAACCATGACGATGCGCGCCGGGCTCTTTGGACCGACTCGACTCATCCTCGGCTCGCCCAACGCATCAGACGGCTTTGGGAGTTCTCGTGCCGCCTGGCGCCACCCGTAGCACCGAAAGGCGTTCAGTACTTCCCCTCCATCGAAGCGGCAAACCGGGAGAGGGAATCCCGCTCACTCGCTCCGTCCGGAGTACCGGCCGACTGATCGGCTTCACTCCGTCCTTCTACCCGCAGGCACCGCGACCATGTCCACCAACAGGGTGCGGTCCGCGACACCGATGGTGGCCACGGAGATCTTTGACGCCGCAGGCGGCCGTGTCGGCGAATAGTACTCGGGCCGCAATTGGTTCAGCATCGCCGACACCGGCTTGCCGGAGACGTAGTAGGTCGCCTTGGCCAGGTGACCGAGGTTCGACCCGGCCGCCTCGACCAGACTCCGCAGTTCCTCGAGGACCGAGCGGACCTCCTCTTCCGGCGTGGCCGCATCCCCAGCGACGATGCCTCCGATGTAGATCACTTCGTCGGCGTGGACTCGCGCCACGCGACTGTAGACGGGGGACGCCTTGTCACCGGGAGGAGTGATGTAGCTGACGGTTTCTTCCATCCCCTGCCGCCCGGGCGCCGCTGCGATCAACTCGATCTCGGTGGCTCGCGAGGGGGATGCCCACGCGACGTAGACCACCGGCGGCGACGCGGCGTCACCGAAGGCTCGGTCGATTTCGTGTTGGACGGTCTCCCAATCGGACATGGGCTGAATGAACGCTTTGACCTGCACGACATCGGCCTGGGTGCTCCCCATGTGCGCCAGCACATCGAAGAGTTGCCTCATGGTCTCCGACGTGGCCTCCGCCAGGGCACCGGAAGCTGCTCGACCTGAAACGTAGAGGATGTCGCGGCCGGCCGGCATCACGGCAGCCTGGCCGGAGAATCGGGTCACAGCATCGTCATCCGTGGGCACGGCGATGACGGCGTCCGCAGCGACGGCCGCGGCATCCCCCGGAATCGGCGATGGAATCAGCGTGAGGGCGGGGCAGGCTTCACGCGGCCAGTCCTGCCCGATTTCAGTTTCGATCCGCCGGATCAGGGCAGGACTCGGGTCCGCGACGTAGAGATTCAATTTGGCTACGTCTCCAAGGGTCGCTCCATAGTGCCGGGCGATGGCTTTGAGCTGTACGGCGATCTCAAAAAAGCCAGACGCCTCTTGTCCAGCCGGGGACCCGTAGAGCATTCCAGTGTGAGCCAGACCCGATCTTCCGACACGGACCGCCCCGGGAATGCCACTGCCGCCGATGGGATAACGGATGATTTCTCCCGCCGTCGCCTGAGAAACGGTCAGCAGCAGAGCCGACATGATGATTGATGTGGATATCCGCATGAGAAAATCGGGACTCCCTGAACCAACCCGATAGCCATGCCGCGAAGCGGTCCAGATCGGAATCAGACCTGAAGCCGTCGCCGATCTACCGGTCAGGGGGCTTCGTCAACTTCACTGGCCGGCAAGGCAAACGCCAAATAGCTGCCCCCGGAAGGCGCGCCCGATTTACCACCTCCGGCGGCAATGACCACGAACTGGCGACCACCGACCTGATACACGGCAGGGGTGGCATTCCCGCCCGCCGGAAGACCCGTCTCCCACAACAGACGACCCGTGGCCTTGTCGAAGGCTCGAAACTTGCTGTCATGGTTGGTCGCCCCGATGAAGACGAGGCCCCCCGCGGTGACCACCGGACCGCCATAGTTCTCGGTCCCCGTGTTCCCGAGCCCTTGGGCGGCCAACTCGGGGAACTCTCCCAAGGGGATCTGCCAGGCGATCTCTCCCCGGTCCAGATCGATAGCCGTCAGAGTGCCCCAAGGCGGCTGGACACCCGGATATCCGTCCGGGTCCAACAGCTTGATGTATCCGTCGTGCCGGTAACGGAGGATCGGGTCCCGGGTCTTGCGTCCCTCTCTGGTCAGAGGAGTATCCTCGCCCTTCAGGAGATAGCGGGCCACCGCCCGAAGCTCGTCCTGTTCCAACCGGTGAAAACCGGGCATGCGGCCTCCACCCTCGCGGATCATGCGGACGACCTCCGCCTCCGTGGAGCGATTCCTCAGGTGGACGAGAGACGGAAATTCCGGTGGAGTCCCCTTGAGGTCCTCCCGGTGACACCCGGCACACCGGTCCAGGTACAGTTGCCGGCCGCCGAACGGTTGATCGGGGCGGGACGTCTCCACCAACCGCAGGATCCACGCCATCTCGTTGGCATTGACGTAGAACAGTCCGGTCTCGGGATCGAAGGCGGCTCCTCCCCAATTCGCTCCACCGTCGAACCCGGGGAAGATCACCGTTCCCTGGAGACTGGGAGGCGTGAAGGGTCCTTCGTTGCGAAGGCTCCTGAATCGCTCCAGAACGGCCTTGTGGGCCTCGGGACTGCGACGCGTGAGCATCTCCTCCGTCAGCCGCTGCCGGGCAAACGGGGGCGGCTTCAAGGGGAACGGCTGGCTGGAGACGACCCGTTCTCCTTCGACGTCGGTTTCCGGCGTTGGCCGGTACTCGATGGGGAAAAGGGGAGTTCCCCGATCCCGGTCGAATACGAAAACATGGCCCGACTTCGTGGTCTGGGCCACGGCGTCGACCAGCCGCCCGTCCCGCTTCACCGTGACCAGTGAGGGCTGCGCCGGAAGATCCCGGTCCCAGAGATCGTGGCGGACGAACTGAAAATGCCAGACGCGCTCCCCGGTCCCGGCCCGGAGTGCAATCAGAGAATTGGCATAGAGATTGTCGCCGTGGCGATTGGCCCCATAGAAATCGAAGGAGGCCGACCCCGTGGGGATGAAGACCAGTCCCCGCCGGCGATCCACGCTCATGCCCGCCCAACTGTTGGCGGCTCCGGCATATTTCCAGGCCTCCTCCGGCCAGGTCTCGTGACCCGGCTCTCCCGGACGGGGAATCGTGTGAAAAGACCAGCGGAGCTCGCCGGAACGCACGTCGTAGGCGCGCACGTCTCCGGGCGGAGCAGGCAGGCCCTCGCTCATCACGCTGCCCTGGATCAGGAGGTCCCGGTAGATCACGCCGGGCGTTCTGGCCCAGATTCGAAGAGTCTCGAGCGGACGTCCCAAGCCGACTCTCAGATCGACTCGCCCCGAGTCGCCGAAGCCCGGAATCAGCCGGCCGTTGCGGGCGTCCAGGGCATAGAGGTACGGCCCCTTGGTGGCGAAGATGCGCTGTTCCCGCTCATCTCCCCACCAGACGACTCCGCGGCTGCGCCGTTGCGCGCGCGTGAATTTCCCTGGAAGTTCGACGCGCCAGAGCAACTTGCCGGTGGCTGCCTCCAGCGCAAAGATCCGCAGCGTCGGCGTCACGGCATAGAAGACACCGTCGATGACAATAGGATTGCAGGGCATCTCCGAGTCTTCGTAGGCATCGCCCGTGTCGTGCTTCCAGGCCAACTCGAGCCGTTGAACGTTTTCGCGGTGGATCTGAGTCAAAGCCGAATAGCGAATGCTTTCCGCGGTGCCCCCGTACACCCGCCAGTCCCGGTGTCCACGTTCGGGAACACTACGTTTCTGGGCTTGGGAGAATCCCGAAAACGCCAGGACGAGAAACAGGAGAGACCAGAAAGCCCGCCCCCGGTCCCATGGTCCAAAGCCCCTCCCGACTCGTAAGAAACGAGATTGCGTCAATCCACTGTCCCTTCTCTGGTAGGCCTCGCGGCCATCAAGGTGCTGGTGGCCGGGAGAAGTTGCCGGTTGTGTGACATCATGATGTGATTATCACACTTGTCGGTCCCCGGAAAGGACCTCTACGAAATCGGCGGCCAAGTAGGGATCGAGGTGTCTTTCGTGTGTGTCTCCGCGGGACTGGGACTGATTTCAGAAAGGACCTGGGAGAATGCTCTGCGGGACATGGCCGGCGGTCGATGTCGCCGGCTGGAAAATTTCCCCGGTTCCATGTAGAGTTGATTTTTCCCGGGCGGAACTCCCGAAACCACTGTTTTCCAATCCCCCGGAGGTTCTCCGTATGGCCAGGAAGTCTCGACAGTCCTACCTCAAACGGCAAAAAGAGCTGCGCAGAATGGAGAAGGCCAGCCTGAAGCGTCAGCGGCGTTTCGACCGGAAGAAGGGTCTGGCTCCGATGGATCGCTACGATTACGCCGAGGACCCCGAGTTGGAGGAGGCCGAGCCGGAAACCATCGGCTTCCATTTTCACGAGGTGGGTAATCTCAAGCCCATGGGTCCGGGGTCCGGGACCCATATGAGACCTCGAATCAGAAAACCGTCTGCCGAGTCCCAAGAGTCGGAATCCGCTACCGACACCAATTCCCGTTCGAGAGAGTAGCGGGCGAATGAGACCCGTGCCGTCGGTCTGCCTCGGACTGATTCTGCTTCTGCTGAGTGGACCGCTGCTGAGTGCGGCCCACTACGTCGAGATCAGAACCCGGGTGGCCAACGTCCGCAACGCCCCCCGGCGGGGCGCCGGAATCGTCGCCAAGGCGGCACGGAACGACGTCTTCCAGTTGGAGGACGAAAAGGGCAACTGGTACGCCATCCATCTCTTCTCCGGGGCGACCCGCTACGTCCACAAGTCGGTGGCGCGACCCGTCGCTTTCGTCGCGGAGGTCCCGCAGGACAGTTCGGTTCGCCGAGACATCTTCAAGGCCTGGAAAAGGGCTCAACAGAAGGCCCGGGACGAGGCTGACCGGACCCGGCCACCGGGAAGGAACCTGAAACGGAACATCCGGTTGAAGAACCTCTTGAACGATCGCTACAAGCTGAAGGTCTTCCACGACTTTCAGCTGCCCCCCGCCGTCTACCGCCGAATCATTCTGGAGGGAAACCGCCGCGGCTGGTGATGCCCCCGGGTCTCCGGTGGGCGTTCCGGCGATTCATGTCCCGTTTGATTATTCGGCATCCTGCAGCCGATTTCAGCAGCCCGCATCCATTCGAGAGGATCTCGCCATGAGAGTAGTTCCCCTTCTTTTTTTGTTCTTCACTCCGGCCGCAGCCCAAATGAAGCCCCTTGCTGAACGGATCGGACACACCACGCCCGAGGCCTTGCGGACGATACAAGCCGTCCATGGCGGTGCCGGGGAGATGGCCTACATGACCCTCCTGGGACGGGACGCACTGACCACGAACCTCCTGTTCGTCCACCGGGGAGTGCTGCATCCCGGGGGAGGCATCGGCCACCATTTCCACAACCGGATGGAGGAGATGTACGTCATCTTCGACAATGAGGCCGAGTTCACCATCGACGGGCGGACCTCAACGGTTCAGGGTCCCGCCGGAGCTCCCTGCCGCCAGGGGAGCTCGCACGGCATCTACAACCCCACGGATCGGCCGACTCAGTGGATGAACATCGCCGTCTCAGCGGTCAAGCGCAAATATGACGCCTTCGACCTGGGGGACGACCGGGTCGGCGTTCCCAAAGACCCGGTACCCGTTTTCATGACCATGCGGCTGGACCGCCGCCTGCTCAAGTCCACGAAGAGACTTCATGGCGGGACCGGAACCGTGCTCTTCCGCCGGGCGCTCTCGCCGGAGGTGTTCCGAACCAATTGGGCCTACGTGGACCACCTGCTTCTTCCCCCGGGAACCTCGCTGGGGAAACACCGGCACCAGGGCGTGGAGGAAGTGTTCTACGTGATGCAAGGGTCGGGAACTTTCCGCCTCGGTGCGGGCGACCGGGAAGAAACCGCTCCCGTGTCCGAGGGAGACGCCGTTCCGGTCCTTCTGGGCGAAGCTCACTCCGTTGACAGCGGTCCGGAATCTTCTCTGGAGCTGATGATCATCGGAGTCGCGCGGGAGAAGGACAAACTGGACACGGTCGTCGTAGAGACACGATAGAAACTGTCCCGCCGGCCAGGGAGCGGCGGTTTCCAACCGCCGAACAGGGAGCGGCGGTTTCCAGCCGCCGAACAGGAGCGGCGGTTTCCAGCCGCCCCGTAGCCGACCTCCCAAAAAAACCCGACGCAGGAACGAACCGAGAAAAGAAAGAATGGGCGACTAGAAATCGCCCTTCCGGGCGGGCGACAAGGATGTCGCCCCTCCCCCCTCCCGCCCGTCAGGCGGTGGAGAACTCGTAGGGCCCCAGGTCCGGGTCCACGTATTCCCGGTGGAAATTCTTTCCCATCAGGTACCGCGTCTCCAACTCCAAATCGCGAACGGTGATCGGTTTCGTCACCTCCGGGTCCCGCTCCAGCAGAGTGATCTCCATCCGGTTGGCGCCCCGCCGGGGCCAATGCTCGCGCTCCAGCGTGTAGACGAACCAATAGCCTGAGATCCGTTCGCGCGGGGCGTGCATCTTGTACATGTGATTGATCTTCCGGAGCGATTTGGCGGGAAGTTCCCTTCCATTGAGTCGAAACCGCAAGCGGTCCAACTCCGTCGTCTGCCTCACCCGAATCCTCAGCAGGACCCGATGAACCCGTCCCACCGAATCCCAACGGGGCAGATCGTCGCTGCTGGTGAAATCGAGGTGGACCGGCCGGCCCTCCTCCAGTTTGGCCGGTAGCGGGGCCCGGGTCTGAAGGACCGTGTCTTCGATCCCCGGGCCCGGCTGGGTCAACAGATGGTAATGCTTGTCCCGGGTCTCCATCACGCGTGGATAGGGCAACTCCCGGAGCTTCTGGTAGAAAGGGGCTTCGTAGGGCCAGTCCAGAAACCAGCCCCGATCCAGGACCATCCCGCCGATGCCCTGAGCCCAGTAGTTGCAGGCGGTGGCCCGGAGCATTTCGATGGTTTCCACGTCCAGCCGGTCGGTGTTCACCCTGCTCTGGATCGCCGCCACGACCCGGGTTCCCGTTCCTCGCGCCGCCTTCACCAGGGGACGGAAGTCAGCCATCTGATTGACCACGCCCGGGCGGTCCTGAACCACCAGGACATCCACCAGGCCCTGACGAATCCACTCCACGACGTCCATTCCCAGCGAGTAGTTGCCGGCCAGGTTGGTGGCCACCCGCACCAGCAGCTCCCGGCCGGCGCCGCTGCCTCGGACCGTCTCCGAGACGCGTTTCACCCACTCGGTGAGGACGGGACGCCCCTCCTCTATGCCGTGAGGAGCGAAGAAATAGGGGTAACCGTTCAGGTTGAGCTCGAAGCCGTCCACCGGGTATCGCCGGACCGTCTCCTCCACGATGGCGAAGCGTTCGTCCCGTGCTTCCCGATGTCGAAAATCCAGACACCCGAAGCCGGGATACCCGGGGTCCACGTCCCCCTCGGCGCCGATTTCCAGGTGTTTGTGGTTCCAGCGAAAGTCGGAGACCCGGACCCAGACGGTCCCCTCGCCCCGTTTGACGGCCGGCCACTGGACGTTGAGGGAGGGATAGAAGCGGATGTTCTCGTCGCGAGCCCGGTCGGCGACGACTCGCAGCGGATCGTTCCCGGCATCGATCATCATGCGAGCGTTCTGATGGGCGCGCCGCCAGATCAAGTGGGGCCACTTGTCCACGTTGTGCCCCCAGAGCTCGCCGGCCTGGGTGTCATGGAGCATGGTGCGCCCCTCGCCCAGGGCGAAGACCAGGGCTTCGACGGGAGTTCCCAACAGCTCGTCCACGGCCGCTTCGTACTCCTCCTTCTGCATGGGAGGCTCGTACATGTAGATCAACGGATGGCGGCCGTCGTTGTAGAAGTAGATGCGCGGCTTCTTCATGTTGTGCCTTGTGGCCCGGACGCTAGGAGTCTGCGCCGGAGGAATGATCGTAGCGAGAAAGTGGGGAATCGAGGCCAGATTTTCACGATTTGGAGGTGCATAGTTGTTCTATTCGCCGAGAAATCGGGGAAATATGGACCGATTCCCCGCTTTCGCAGTAGATCAATTTCTGCGTCGCAGGCTCCTAAGGATGCCGGAAGCCTTGAACCCTCGTCGGCATCCTCCAGACGGAATTGGGACTGACCATGTAGAGCTCGTCGTAATTCTCGCCTCCGAAGGTGCAGCTCACCACTGGAAGTTCCGGGGGTGCGATGGTCCCCACGTAAAGGCCGGTCTTATCGAAAATCTGAACCCCGGAGAGGGTTCCGACATAGATCCGGCCCTCCATGTCCACCGCCATCCCATCGGCCTGGGTATTGACCCGGTCTCCGGGGTCGGCGGCATCCATCACCTCGGGAGTCAAGTGGAGCATGGCGAACTTGCGCTTGTTGCTGAGCGACCCGTCCTCCTGGATGTCGTAGGCCCAGATGAAGTTCTCACCCGGGCTCTTCCAGGTGTTGTTCAGGTAGAGGATCTTGCCGTCCGGTGAGATCTCCACGCCGTTGGGCATGGCGAATTCCCCGGCGGGCACCACCACCCGGGCGCGCCCTCTCCGCGGGACGTAGTAGACCTGGGCGCCGGGCTGGCTCTTCTTCGCCTCCAGCGTGAACTGGGGATCGGTGACATAGATGCCCCCTTTGGTGTCCATGACCAGGTCGTTGGGACCGTCCACCGCCTTGCCGTCGACCCGTCTGAGCAGGTTTCGGACCACCCGTCCGGACCGGGGATGGACCTCCACGACGCGGTGTCCGAACATGTCGCAGACGATGAGGTAGCCGCGCCGGGAGGCAATGGTTCCATTGGTCTGCCGGCCCCGGGAGAGCACCTTGGTCTCACCGTTCGGCTCCATCCGGATCAGGCGGCTCCGCTTGGGATCTCCCGTCCAGTCGCCGTTGGCCGGATCCTTGAAGTACATGTCGGAGAAGTAGAGTCGCCCGTCCAGCCAGGTGGGTCCCTCCAGGAACGTAAATCCGGTGGCCACCCGCTCCGGCTCGCTTCCGGCGGCGATCACCTCCTGAAAACGGGCGCTCTGCCGGGAGGCCGCCTCCAGATAGTCGGGTCTCACCGGCCAGAAGGCATCCAGGACATCGGCTCCGAACTCCCCCGAGTCACCGGCGTGCACCATCCCTCCCGGAACGAAAAGGGCGTGCCGGGCATGCCCGTCCACCGGCAACTTGCGATTTACCATGGTCTGCATCAACCCCCCTCGAAGTACGATCATCAACTGGTCCTCGGGGTGGATGTGCAAGGGAAAGGAGGCCGCCGGATCCAGGGTGATGAAGCTGAGCATGGCGTTCTTGCCCCAGATGAGGCGGGAATTCGCCCTGCTGCGTGGGTAGGAAAGGTCCTTGTCGGCGGGGATCAGGGGCGTGAGCTGAATCTGTCCCATATTGTAGACGCGGCCCGCCTCCAAAGAGGGCATCACTCCCTGATCCGGCATCTCGCCGGGGTCGGCCTGGACGCCGGCCAACTCCAGGTGGTCGGTTCTCAAAGGAGAAAAGACCTCGACCAGCTCCGCACCCTCGTCGCCAGCCTCCAACCGGCGCCGAGTCCCCTCGGCCAGATAGATCACGTCGTTTCGAGCCAGTGTGTGGTCCGTGTCCTCCACCCGCACGGTGACGCTGCCGTCCCTGACCGTGGTGATCACTTCCACGGACAGCGTCTCTTCGGGATAGACGGCTCCCGGCGCCAAGGTGACGTATTCGTAGAGGGTGCCCTGGCCCCAGGCGGCCCTGGCCGTGACCCCGGCGGCCAACTCCAGGTTGGGAAGCGTCTGGTTCGGATACACCTTGTCCCAATCCAGGTTGGAGCGGACGCCCAGATCGGGAACCTCCCGCTCTCTGCCCTGAACTCCGTTTTCCTGGATGACCCGGGCGTTGTCCTCGCTCCAGGGTTCTCCCATCCGGCAGCCGGCGGCGAGCAGGACCAGCACGGGCACTGCCGCCGCGATCCCACACCATTTCCCGAAAAGTGAATTCCTCATGCTCTCCTCTCCCGATCCGACACGGTCATACTTTCACTCGGACATCTGGCTCAGACCAAATGAGACCCCGGCCCCAAGCGGACGGTGGTTTCGTTTCTGCCCAGATCGTCCGGGTCCCGTCCCCTCCCGGCATTTTTCCCCCGCAGGTACCGGATCTCCAACTCGACGTCCCGGAGCTCGAGGGGCGGTGTCACCTCCGGGTCCCGTTCCAAGAGGGTCACTTCGATCCGATTCCTTCCTTGCCGTGGCCACCGTTCCCGGTCCGGACGAAAGACGAACCAGTAACCGACGACCCTCTGTCGCCTCGGAGCCCTCATGGTGTAGATCTGGTTGATCTTCCGCATCTGCTCCCAGGGCAGGACCTGGCCGTTGAGGGTGAACCGCAACCGGTCCAGTTCGGTCGTCCCCGTGATCCGGAGGCGAAGCAGCACCTCGTGGACGCGGCCGACCCGATCCCAGCGGGGCAGGTCGTCCGCGATCTCCAAATCGACCGCGACCGGCCTTTCCGTCTCCAGCTTCCGGGGAAGGGGCAATTCCGGCTCGTGGGAGCGGAGCCGGGTCCCGGCCCGGGTCGGCACGTAGTAGAACTTGTCCTTGGCGGCCATCACGTCCGGGTGGGGCATCTCCCGGAGTTGCTCATAGAAGGAGGCCTGGTAGGGCCAGCGGGCAAACCACTGATCCAGGTAGAGCCCGTCTACGCCTTGGGCCCAGTAGTTGCAGGCCCCTGCACGCGTGAGAGTAGTGTCGGCGTTCTGGAGCCGGTCCGAGTAGACCTGTCCGTTGAGTGCCGCGTAAACCCGGCAAGAGGAGCCCCGGGCCGCCTTGACCAGAGGCCGGAAGTCGGCCCCATGATCCATGGAGTTGTGGGACGCTCCCACCAGGACGTCGACGCTTCCGTCACGGATCCACCGGCGCACGTCCAATCCCCGGGAGTAGGCGCGTTCCAAGTCGACCGGCACCGTGATCACCAGCTCCCGTTCCGCACCACTGGCTTTCACCGCCTCGTGGACCTGAGCCACCCAGGACGACATGATCTCGCGTCCGGCCGCGATCCGATCAGGGTGAAAAAAGTAGGGTCCGGCGTAGTTGAGATGCAGTTCGAATCCATCGACGGGGTAGTTGTTCAACACCTCCCGAATCACGGCCAACCGCTCCCTCCGGACCGCTTCATGCTTGAAATCCAGGTGGGTCTTTCCCGGAAATTCTTCCAGGTCCCCGGCGGCGCCGATTTCCAGATGGCGATTCTTCCAGCGGAAGTTGGACGCCCTTGTGTCCTCTTCGGGCGTCGTCCCAAACATCCACTGATTGACCAACAGGGTCGGGTACAGGAGCATGCCCTTGGCCCGGGCCCGTTCACAGACGATGCGGAGCGGATCCTGGCCCCGGGCCAGCATCATCTTGACGTTCTGGCGCGCCCGCCGAAAGATCAGGTGGGGCCACTTCCGCACCGGGTCCCCCCAGATCTCGCCCACCTTGGTGTCGTGAAAAAAGGTCCGGCCGTCGGCCAGCCCGAACATCAGGACGTCCACGGGGGTCCCCGCCAGCTCGTCCACCGCCGCCTCGAACTCCTCCCGCTCCATGGGGGGTTCGTACATGTAGACAGCCGGGTGACGGCTGTCGTGGGTGAACATGATCCGGGGTATCGGAGGGCCCGACGGGCTCCGGCTCTTGCGAACCGTCTCGCCTCGAGCCTTGGTCAGGCGCGAAGAGAGTCCAGCGGTCAGGGCGGTCAGAAAGAAGCGCCTACGTTTCATCCTCAGGTGGCCACCTCTCTATTGCTCAACGGAACCAGGCGTATTTCAGGCCCAGCGACCGGTCGGCCAGGGGCAGCTCCACCCGCTCGCCGCCACGATCCGAGGAAAGCTTGAGGGCGATCTCCACCTCGATGGCCTGAGCCACACGGCGGCCCGAGTTCTTGGGTTCGTCCAGGTCTCCAGCCAGGCACCGCAGGGCGTCGTCAAGGCAGTTCACGGCTCCATAGGAACCCACGAACTTGGGATTGGGCCAGGGAACTTCGACTCGCCGCGCCCGGCCGGTCAGAGACTTCACGTCCCGCCAGATCCTCCATCCTCCTTCAATGCGGTCGAATGTGATCTCCCCCTTCGACCCACTGACCCGGAGCATGGGACCGCCGGGCCGATAGTGGACCACCTGACCGTTCCGGGTGACCATCATCCCCTGGCCGCGGAACTCGTCGCTGCCGTTCTCCAGCCGGGGCAGGTCTCCGGTGCCGCACACCCACGCGGGCGGACTGTCGATGAAGTAGGTCCAGTTCTGATGCTGGGAGAGGTAGAAGCCCGCCTCGATGGAAACCACCTTTCCGATGGTTCCGTCTTGGACCAATTGCTTGGCCTTCTCGAAAGAGGGATGGACCGTGCTGATGGCGCCCGCCACCAGCGGCACGCCACGCTCGGCACAGGCCTGGACCATCCGGTCCGCCTCCTCCAGGGTGAAGACCATGGGCTTCTCCGTGATCACCGCCTTGGCCCCGTGCTCCACCGCGGCGCAGGTCAGGAAGGACCGGCCCTTGACGTTGGTGCAGACCGCGACGATGTCCAACCGTTCGTGGCGCAGCATCTCGATGGCGTCGGTGTAGAGGGACTCGATTCCATAGCGCTCCCCGAAGATCGCCAGCCGTTTCCGGTCCCGCTCCGCTCCCGCCACCAGCTCCACTTCGGGACGGGAGTGAAGCGCTTCCGAGTAGGAGATGGGCAGTCCCTCGTTCCCGGGATGATCGTGGTGGTAGAACTTCCGGTGAACGTCGATCTCGTCGGGCGTGGGGCGGTCTCCCTCCAGGTCGTAGGCCGGGTCCCAATGGGTTCCCTGCCGGTGTTCACCACCCCGCCCGGCCAGATCGTAAAGGACGCCGGTCCAGCCCAGGCCGATGACGCCGGCTCGATAGGTCGTTCCTGCCGTCTCGGCCGCAGGTGCGGCGGAGGACCCCGTGCCCAATGCGGCTGCCGTCCCCGCCGCGGTCTTCAGAAAATCCCGTCGGATCATGATCGATCTCCTTTTCCCTTGCTTACATACTGCAACTGAAGACAACCCACGGCAAACTGCCCCGCCACCAACCCCCTCTTTAACTCTTTCCTCTTTGCTCTGTCCTCTTTCCTGGCTCCCGGTAATCCATCTCTACCTTCAACTCCACCAGGGCTACCGGCCCGTCCAGTCGGGGGTTCCGGTGAGCGAGCCGGATTTGAAAACGGTTGATTCCAGCCCGCAGCGGAGGAACCGGCAACTCATACTCGATCCAGTACTTCCAGATGTACATGTGAGCGTCGTCGATCCTGAGCTTGCCGGTCTCAGGCGCCAGGGCGACTCCGTTCAGCAACACTTCCACCCTGTCCGCGGAATGAATCTCCTCGAACCGCATCCGTAGCCGGGCACTCCTGAGGCGTCCGGCTGCAACGTCAGCCGTCACGTCGTCCCCGATCCTGAGCTGGATTTCAACCCCGCCTTCCGGAGGAGCGGGGGACAAGCGCAAGGGAAGTTGGGCGGGAGGGTGGGTCCCGGCCCACAGATCTCCCTCCTGGGAATGGACCGGATAGACCTTGTCCCGCCGCCGCAGAAGGCCGGGATCGCCGATTTCCCCCAACGATTCGTGACGCCGGTCCTTCCGCGAGTACCAGTTGAAGAGATAGATCCCGTCGGCCCCCTGGTCCCAGAAGTTCAAGGCCGCGCCGCGGGCTTCCTTCACCGGCTGGTGCCAGCCCAACTGGGCCAGCAGGGTGATGGGGCGGTCTCGAACCGCTTCCACATACTTTTCCAGGGGAAGGCTCAGCTCGAAGCCTCGGGGCGTGGCGGCGATGACCAGGTCGGGCAGTCCTTCCCGGATCCAGGTCTCCACGTCGAGGCCCATGCGTTTCGAGATCTCCATCGGCGTGGCGACCCGGACCGCAAGCCGGACCCGGCGGCCCGTCTCCTCCTGATGCCGATCCAGCAGTTCCCGAACCCGGCGGACCAGGCCGGTGATGAGATGCCGGTTCCGGTAGGCCTCGTCCGGTTTGAAATAGGCCGGATGCCGCAAGAAGTCCAGCTCGATGCCGTCGAGCCGATATCGAGTAGCCAGTTCCTCGATGATCCGGTAGCGGCGCTCACGGACCTCTTCATGTGCAAAATCGAATCCGGTGCTGAAGCCAGGGTGGACCGAGTCTCCCAGCAGAAACTGGCGATGCTCTTTCCGGTACCGACTGTATGTGTCCATCGCCTTCCAGACCGGGCTTTCGTGACAGTCGTTCATCCGCAGCGAGGCGAAGAACTCCAGGCCCCTGGGCCGGGCCCGGTCGGCCATGGCCTGGAGATAGTCGGGCCGCTCGTCGATGATCTTCATCAGGCGCTGATACCACTGGAAGTAGCCGGCCGATTCGAATCGTTCCAGGTGAGCGCCCACCATCTCGGCCACTTCCGAGGGATAGTGGAGCACGTCGCTGGAGATGACGTTCCAGAAGAGGGCATCCACCTGGGTGTCCCGGAAACGATCGACGGCCAGCTCCAGGAAGTGCTCCAGGCTCTCGGACATCAGGATGGGCGCATTGGAATCGTCGTTGTAGACGATCCGATAACCCGGCTTTCGCTCTTGGGAGGCTCGTTCCCGGCCCAGCAGTCCCCGCCCCGCTGCCAGGACCGCGGTGGAACCGGCCAGGAAGCTGCGCCGATCCAGTTCAGGTTTTCGCGTGACACCCATGGCGATTCAGCGGAATCGGATCGAATAGAGATCGGCGTCCTTCATCACGAAGCGCAAACGGACGACCGTCCCCTGCAGCCGCCCCAGAGCGGAACCCTCTTTCCAACGCACGACCCGCTCGATCTCGTCGCCGATGATTTCCGGGCAGTCGTCCAGAGTCCGTCCCGGGATCGGCTCTCCATGCCGGTCCTGGATCTCGATCCGGATCCCACCAGCCGCCGACGTGGCGTAGTTCAAAACCAGCTCGTTTCCCGAGAATCGCAGGGGCCGGGTCAGGAATTCGCCCCCGCCGTAAGGCGCCCTAACCGAGGTGAAACCGTCGGTCCGCACTACGAAGCGTTCGAGTCCGTTGGTCTTGAATCCGTAGTCCCGCTGGACGTAGAAGGAGATCTCTTCCTCCGAGGTGGCGATGAAGCCCTTCCCCGGGTAGTTGGTCCTGGCGCTCCAACTGCTGGCTTCCAGCCCCGGCCGGACGAAGGCTTCCGGGAAGGTCCACCGAATCCGGTTGGGCTCGGAGGCGCGGATGCTCAGCAAAACGGCATCGGCGATGCTGCTGCAACCGCCTCCCAACGGATGCCGTCCCAATTCTCGGCACTCTTCCTCGGTGAGGGACCTCTTGTTGGGCAGGAAACGGGCGGCCAGCGCCAAGTAGATGTGGGGCGCCCGGAAATAGGGACGGACACCGATGGTGTAGAGCTGCTCCTCCCGGGTGGGACGGTTCGAACCGAAGTCCATGAAGGAGAACTCCCCCCAGGCCATGAAATCCGAGGAGGTGGCCCGGCTGACGGAACGGATCAGCTCTCCGCTCCTCTCGTCGTCGGACCGGACGTACTGGGCGTAGCGATCTTCCACCGGGCTCCAAAAGACGCTTCCCAACCGGTCCCCGGGATAGGCATCGTGCATCTCCTCCCAATGGACGCCGTCGGGGGAAAGGTAGGCCCTGACGCCGATCTCGGTCTTCAACCGCGGCGGCGCCTTGAGTGCCTTGAGGCGCTGGGAGTGGGGCACCCCGGGACGGGTATCCAGAAAGGGAGCGAACCCGCTCCCCACGAAGATGGCGTTGTTCCGGGTCGTGCCCAGGAGTTCGATCCGTCCCACGTTGGGCTTCTCCCAGCGGATACCGTCACGGCTCACGGCCACGCAGGTGGATTCCACCAGCGGTTCCCCTTTCTTCCAGGGAGGGAGGCCCCGGTAGTACATGCGGTAGACGCCGGCGTCGTCGACGATCCTGGGAAATCCGGAAAACTCCCCTTCCCAAGGCTGATCGAAACGCAGCACGATGCCCTTGGACCGGGGGATGTGAAGCTTGAGGCGGGCGCCTTGCAGGCGGTCGATCACGTAGTCGTCAAGGAAAAGCTCCAACCGGGAGCCGATGTCCCGGACCGGTTCACCGGCCACATTGTGCGGTTGTGAAACGAGGAACATCAGGATCGGGAGAAAGATGCCCGGACTCCCGGCCCGAGACCGGCCCCCGCAGCCCCGGCGGCAACTTGATCTGATCATTGTGTCTCCTTAACAGTCCGCATTTCTTACCCGGGCCGGGATGATCGCACGGAGATCGTCAAAGCCCGAGTTCCGAATGGGACCCGAGGCGAACCAGCCGCAACGTGCCGGTGCCGGGGTTCAGGTAAATCAGCACCAAATCGGGCTTCACATGGCAATCGCGGTGATCCTTCCAGTTAACGCTCAACGAATGGTCGTGGTGCCGGGGTTCCAATGGCCGGTCAGCAGCCAAGGCCACCAGGAGGGGCACCAACGCAGCGTCCAGTGACGCCCGATGCCGGCCCTTGGCCTCGCGTTTGTAATCGCGCTTGAACTGGCTGGTGCGCTCAATCTTGCGCATGCAGGTCGTCCATCAGGGCCTGCACGTTGTCGAACTTAGAAAGACCGCCCTTTCGGGCTTCCTTCATTGCCTCGATGGTGGCTTCGTTTGGAATCAGCGGCGCGAACGGCAGTCTCTTTTCCTGAGCAACCTTGGTCAACAGCAGCCGCACCGCATCGGACACCGTCAAGCCAATCGCGGCCAGCACGGCGGCCGCCTCTTCCTTGACGGCCCCGTCAATGCGGGCCTGGACGAGTTGATTTGCAGCCATGACTGATTCTCCTTTGATATTGTGCATGACATTATCATGCGGCGCAGAAGCAAATGCAACGCGGAACCGTGTCCGGAAGAGCCATGCCTGGGAAGATCGCAAGCTAACCAAAAGGATTGCTGCGATTCTCCACGGTAACGGCATCGACACATGGTGGGCCGAATGGTGCATCCGCTCGGGCGACAGTTTGAGGCAAAAAATTGACGAAGGCCTTGGCAACTGTACGCACTTCATTGTGCTGCTCACACCAAGGTCGCTGACAAAGCCGTGGGTCAATCAGGAGATGGATTCATTACTGTTCTGAAGATTCGCAATCAATGTAGTTTCATCCCTCTGCGTCATGGTCTGCCACCTGACATGCTGCCACCGTTGTTCTCAGGGATGTTGTCGCCGGATCTGCCAGACTTTGAAACTAGGATGAACCAACTCATCAACGATATATACGGCATCACTAAAAGGCCGCCGCTCGGGCCACCTCCGGAAGTCGTAACCCAGTCCGTTGAAACCGAGACCGACTATTCTGCGGCAGCTTCCACCGTTGCGAAGCTTTTCGTCCAGACCACCAAGTACGCTATCTTTCGCGATCCGCAGCTGAGGGTGAGCCAAATCGTGGAAATGACGAGCCTGTCTCAACCAGACGTAGAGGATGCCCTCTTCGAGCTTTCCGAGTTCGTCGAAGTCAGCCATGATCGTGCACTCGTCAAGGAACTCGAGTCCTCTATCACTGAAGCGCTTTTACGACCCCTCAATACATGGGGAGAAGAGTTGTAGAAGCATGGTCGTAGCGGCAGTGACCAACGATTTGCGCATTCTCCCAGAAAGGCCGCCGCTTTCCATGCACTGCCGTCTGGGCGCCCAGACATCCCTTGCAATGGGGCTTATACAGTAAGCCTATCCTTGGAAACGTAACTCCCAAAATCTCGTGTAAGAGGCAAGGACAGAGGGTGGCAGGGACTCGCACGGATTCAAGAAACACGGCGATCCTCGACGGCTTGGCCCATCCAGTCCGTATGGTGGACGGCTTGAAATACCCATTTCAGGTACTATTATCCCCGAAATGGGTATGAACGATTCGGACTCCCCGGAAACCACCCCGTATCCTCTCGCATCGAAGCGGCGGAACGACGGACTTGTCGGTTCCTCGCTGGCCGATGCGCTGTTCACGACGACGCAAAAGCGCGTGTTCGCTCTGCTGTTCGGTCAGCCGGACCGCAGTTTCTTCGTCACCGAGATCATCGCCTTGGCAGGCTCGGGGCGTGGCGCTGTTCAACGCGAACTGCGCCGCCTCGCCGAGAGCGGTTTGGCGACGGTTTCCAGGATCGGCAACCAGAAACACTACCAGGCAAATCGCGACTCGCCTCTGTTCCACGAGTTGTGCAGCATCATCAGAAAGACCGTGGGCCTAAAGGAACCGGTTCGCGCCGCGCTCCAGCCGCTCGCGGACAAACTCAAACTGGCCCTGCTCTATGGATCGGTCGCAAAACAAGCGGACACGGCAGCGAGCGACATCGATCTTCTTCTGGTCTCCGATGAACTGACGTTGGAAGCGACCTGCGTTGCCCTGGCCCCTGTCGAAAAGAGGCTTGGTCGGCGCGTGAGCCCGACTCTATACACGTCGAGTGAGTTCCGGCGGCGTCGAGCGACCGGGGCCGGGTTTCTGAACAGGGTCCTCCAAGGCCCACACATCCTACTCATAGGTTCCGTCGATGCCGCATGAAGGACTCGACAATCTCGTAAGGATCGGCGTTCTCAAGGCGGAAGCGCCGGCGAGTGGGGAAGTCGTTGGCTTAGTCCGGTCGGGATTGGCGGACTGGCAGATGCGAAAAACAGCGATCTGAGTATCGAGTCCCGTTTCGACTTGGCGTATAACGCGGCGCACGCGTTATCGTTGGGGGCGTTGCGGATCGCCGGGTATCGGAACAGAAACCGCTACATCGTGTTTCAATGCCTCCGCCAAACGCAGGATTTTCCGAACCAAAAATGGCGCGTGCTGGACCAGGCCCATCGAAAACGGAACCTGTCCGAATACGAAGGCGATATCGACGTCAACGAGCCTTTGGTCGAGGCGCTCATTCGAGCGACCGAGGAGGTCGCATTGCAGGTCTCTCAATACCAGTCGCGACACCCGCCTCGTCACAGAAGGTGATGGGCGATGATCCACACGATTATCCGTGATTGATTCCGGCCCGTATTTTCGTCGAGCAGCAGAACGCTTGGCGACTCCGTGCTTGACCGGGCAAGAAGGGGAGCTTCCATGAATCGACTGATCAACACCCTGATCCTCTTGGCCGCACTGGCCTTCATCGTGGGGACTCTGGCCCGCTTCCTGGGCGGAGGGAATCTGTTGGGCAACGAGGCGGTGGTCTACTGGAGAGGGGCCGTCGGATTCCTAGCCTTCGCGGTCACCCTGGTGCTGATTCAGATCCGGGACAAGTAGCCGGGCGCCGGACCGCCGGAGCAAGCAGCGCCGCATCGGGCCGGCGGGCTACTCCAGTCGCAACAGCTTGCGGGCGTTGGTCCAGAAGACGTCCTCGATCTGGGAGTCGGAGAGGCGCAGGTTCCAGGCGGCCACCTTGAGCGCCCGCAATGATTCCAGGCCCAGGTAGACGGGCCGGATATTTCGATAGGAGAGGGCGTCCCAGTCCACGTTGTTCTCGTAGAGCCAGATGTGATTGTCGCCGATGGCGACACATCTCCCTCGCAGATGGCTGATGGGATAGTCGGACCCCCACATCAGGCGAGTGTGGCCGAACTGACGGACGATGGGCTCGAAGGCGCCCGTCTCGGTCATGGCGGAGGTATCGAACCAGACGTTGTCGAGGCCCGCCAGGGAGTGGATGCCTTGGGCCGTGTGATGGGGATTGAAGGCCGTTCCCGAGTGCGCCAAGACCAGCCGCATCCTGGGATAGGTCTCGCAATAGTGCCGGATGGTGGCCTGGTTGACCGAATCCGCCAGGGCACGGCTCTTGACCATGTGGAGCATGATCACCAGTTCCTCTTCGTGAGCGACCCGTACGTGCTCCTCGGTCAGGAACTCCTCGATCTCCGCTTCCCAGGTCTCCTCGCCCGGAGCGAAATGCTGGTACACCTTCAAGCCCACCATGGAGAGGCGCCGGACCTCCTGGCGCACCTCCTCCGGGTCCATGTGCGGGGAAACGATGAGCAGCGACCGCGAGGCCGGATCCTTGGCCACTTGAGCCGCCACGTACTCGTTTGAGGCCCGGAAGGTCTCCTCGTGGAGTCCGCCGCCGAAGAACAGGGCATGGGTCTCCCGTCCGGGAGTGATCCACTGGATCTCTTCCTGGTACCGCTCCAGGGGCAACTTCTCGGGACCTCCTTCCAGGATCGTCGGCTTCTTCCACTGCCACAGCTCGTACAGGTGGGCGTGGACGTCGTAGATCCGGTCCGGGACGAAGCTGTCCAACTCCCTTTTGAACAACTCCCGGTCCGCGTCCGTCAGCTCCCAGGTCAACTCCATGGCGCCCCTCCCGGTTGGGCCGCAATTATTCCACAAGCGCTCCGGCCGCGACCAAGCGCCGAGGCTACGGTTCACCGGCTTTGGCGTCAGTCCGATCTAGGTGCCGGGTTTCGGGGCGGTCCGGCAACTGCTAAACTGAACCCGAAGCGGGTCTGCCGAAAAACCGATCGTCCTTGATGCTCACTCGACGTCACGCCCTAGCAGCCTTTGCCCAGTTCCTGATCTCTTCACCACTTCTGGCGGGACGGACCGGCCTGCTCGAATCCGCGCTTTCGTCCCCGGAAAACCAGAAGCAGCTTCTGGATCTGGTCAACGTGTTCGACTTCGCCAAGTTGGCCCAGTCCAAATTGGACCCAGTGGCGTGGGACTACATGGCCGAAGGCTCCCAGGACGAAGTGTCCCTCCGCGACAACCGGAAAGCCTTCGAGCGGATCATCCTCCGGCCCAAGATCCTGACCGACGTCCACAAGATCGACACCTCCGTCGACTTCCTGGGACGGAAACTGGACTATCCCATCTTCGTCTGTCCGGCCGGCGGCAAGAACTGCTTCTTTCCGGGGGGAGAAGAGGAGGCCGCCCGCGGCGCGGCGGCTTCCGGAGCCATGTTCGTCACCAACGGCGGCATCGACGAATTCCTGGAGTCGGGCGAGGGACCCGAACCATGGTGGCAATACACCACCGGGGGTGAGTTCCGCACCGAAGACAGCATGTTGGACTTCGTGGAGCGGCTGGAGGATCTGGGGGCCGGCGGCATCTGCTTCACCGTCGACAACATGCATGTCTCCTACCGGGAACGGAGCATCTACCACCGATTCGTGCGCCGCTGGTGCGAAACCGGAATCCCCAGGGACGCCGACGGCAATCTGATCTACCAGCCCCAGGACCGTCCCTGGCGCACCGGCGTCTATCCCGAGCGGCCCTTTCCCACTCCGACCTGGGAGACGATCGACCGGCTGATGGCGATGACGGATCTGCCGCTCATGATCAAGGGCGTCATGACCGCCGAGGACACCGCCAAGTGCGCCGAGCGGGGCGTGGCGGCGGTCGTGGTCTCCAACCACGGGGCCCGGCAACTGGATCATGTGGGCGGCACCATCGAGGCTCTGCCCGAGTGCGTCGCCGCGGCCAAGGGCCGCCTGCCCGTGCTGGTCGACGGAGGATTTCGCCGCGGCGGCGACATCCTGAAGGCCCTTGCTCTGGGAGCTACGGCGGTGGGTGTGGCTCGTCCCTATCTCTGGGGGCTGACCTGCTTCGGCCACCGGGGTGTTTCGCGGGTACTGGAACTACTGCGAGTGGAGTTGGCGCTGGATATGGGGATGGCCGGCGTCGCCAGAATCGCCGACATCGACAAATCTCTGGTCCGGATTCGGAGTATCTGATGTTCTATCGCAGAGAGTTTCTGGAACTGCTGGCGGCGGCCGCGCTGGGGCCGCGGGACTATCCGGTCCGAAAGCCCAGGGTGGAGCCCCTGTGGCCCTCTCCGGACAAGTATCCCAACGCGCTGGAGGCCACCAACGAGGGCCTCTGGGTCGGTGAGCAGCTCACCAACAAGGCCTATCTCCTGGACTGGAAGACCGGAAAGGTGTTGCAGGCGGTTCCCACCGAGTCCACCAACACCAGCGGCATGGCTTACGGCGGGGGGTATCTCTGGATGGCGGCCAACGGGCCCGCTCTCAGACGAGAGCCGAGACCGACCGACGCCAAGACCGGCAGGATCCTGAAGGTCGATCCTGAAACCGGACAGACCCTGGCCCGGCATCCGATTCCCGGAGGAGGAGGGGTGCACGGCCTCACCTGGAACCAGAACACCCTCTGGATCACCACCCTGAGCAGCAAGAGCCTGACCCAGGTGGATCCCGATTTCCGCATCCGTCACTCCATCCCGGTGACCTTGGGGCGAGCCCACGGCCTGGCCTGGGACGACGGCTCCATCTGGTGCATGTTCTCCAATGACTACGTGATCCACCGTCTGGACGCCAAGGACGGCCGCATCATGGAGGCCATCCAGTTGAGCCGGTCCGACCCCGATCCCCATGGCATGACCCTCCACCAGGGGGTCTTCTACTACACCGACGCAGGCATCGGTCCCGGCGCCGTCGATACGAAGAGCCGATACTCGGGTTACATCTGCCGGCTCCACTTGTGAGGACCCTGGCTGCCGCCATAGCGCTCGGTCTTTTCTCCTCCGCCGCCGGGGAAGAAGGAAAGATCGTCCGTCCGGCCCATCGATCGATTCTGCCCGAGGGAGAGATCAGCATCGCGGCCACCGGCCCCGGTGCCCGGTTGGAGCTGGACGGACAGGTCCTCCCCGCCCACGAGCCCTTTCCCAACGTCTTCCATGCCAAGTTGACCCCGGCTCCCGGTGAGCACTCGCTGGCCCTGGTCTGGGAGGGCGGACACCGCGAGATCCGCTTTTTCGTGGGAGAGGGAGCTCCCGAGGGCTTCGATCCCTTCCGCCTCCATCCCCCGTTTGCCATCGGCTGCCAACAATGTCACACGGTGAGCCGGCGGGGACGATTCCGCTCCAAGGGAAGCTGCTTCGCCTGTCACAGCAAGGCCTCTTTCCCCGAGGCCCACCAGCACGCGCCCCACGTCCTGCGGAATTGCGGGCAATGCCACAACGCCCATGGCTCCACTGTGGCGGACCATCTAATCGTGAGCCGCGACCAAGCCTGCAAGCTGTGCCACAACTGAATCGGTTTCAGGGCTGACCAGGGTCGCGTCCGGCGCCAAATTCGTCCCATCCCCCAGGCCCCTTCGCGGCCCCCTTGGTAGGATAGGCAGACGATGAAAAACTCCATGAATCGCAGGACGTTCCTGCAGGCCGCGACGGCGACCGCGGTGGCGTCGGTCTCCACAAATACAACTCGGGCACACTCGAACTCCTTCCGGCGGCCCGATTCCCTGTACCACGGCGACGACTGGGAAACCCTGAATCCCGGCTTTTGGAGCATCCGGAACAACGCCCTTCAGCGGAAAATCCACAATCTCGGCGACCGCGCCCGCAACACCGGATTCCCTTATCACTACGAGACCCACGGAGATCGGCTGGGGAGCCACACCATGCCGGTCGACTACGACCCCACGCTTCCCCCGGGGCTGATCTGGCACCGGCATTGGCGTCTGGCCGGCAACTACAAGCTGGAAATGACGGGCCGGGTTCACGCGCCTGCGCACGGCCCATCGGGTCAGGACGATCCGAATTGGCGAATGTACCAGGCGGGACACGGCCTCCTTGGCCTCGCCTTCGGGTCGGCCTCGCTGTACGAATCCTTCGGCATGTCGGACCCGGACGGGAAAGCGGCTTGGATCGCGGCCTGGACCGACGATGGCACCTTCGGAATCCGGGAGCACGGTTCGGACACGATCATCGCCGTCAAGCGGGTTCCGAAACCGTCGGCCGGGGACCATTTTCGGATCGTCGTGGCTGTTTCGGGCGACGATACCGATCGAGGGACCGTGTCGGCGTCGCTGGAAGTCGAGGGGCGCGGCCGGATGGCCGAAATCCAGCTCCGGGACCGGAATCGGGCCAAGCACCTCCAGGGCTTCGCCGGGATCGCCGGGCGCGGCCTGCTGGACTTCGAAATCGACGAATACGCCATCGACCCCGGCGACAACCGGCCTCTCGACCCGCGGATCAACGAGTGCCACGTCTGCTACGCCCTGGGCGACACTCTGCACCGGGAAGGCGGCGCCTGGCGCGTGCGCTTCATTGCCCTGTTCCGCGGTGACGGGACGAGGGCGAAGGTGCGAGTCGCGGACAACCCGGATCCGGCCGGCGGCTGGAAGTCGGTTCCGGTGGCGGGACGCGCATCCATCGTCAACAACGACTTCCGGCGCAACACGGCCGTGATCGACGCCACGCTGCCACGGAATCCCGCGGAAACCGACCTCTACTACACGGTCTGGAAGGACGGCCGCGATGTGACGGCGGATTCCAGACTGGGCAGCGACGCCGTCGGCATCGGCACCGGCCAGGTCGGCGGGGTTCCGGCAAGTGGCTCATACATTGGAAGGCTCCCCAGGCTCTCGGCCCCCTACCGTCTATGCGGCCTCTCCTGCCATGCCATCAGCGGGAGCCAACCGAATCTGCCCGATGCGGGACCGGGTGGAGGCTTTTTCGTTCACGATCAGCCCACGCCGGGCGCCTACCGGCACCTGGAGGACTACGGGTTCCAGGTCATGATGTGGGAGGACGACGTCTGGTACATGGAGCTCCTTCTGTACCCGCCGTCCCCCGACGACGCGTACAAGATCGTCACCACCACGCTCTGCGGCCCGACGACGCGCTGGCAGATGATGCGCCACTGGAACACCATCAATCCCGGCGACCACGACTACGGCATGGACGACGTCAAGGGTCCGGAACAGATCGCGATCCGGTCCCACGGCGATCTCGGCCAGGACCGGGACTACATGCGGCGCAACTTTCAGATCGTCCACCACCTGGTGACGGGAGACGAGGCGCCCTCCGGAACCGCGAATCCCAAGAAATGGAGACGCTGGAAGATGCCCGACGGCGATTTCAGCCTCCTGATCCTCGACTCCAGGCTTTGGCGCTCAAGCCAGGATACGAACATCTGGGATGACCAGGGATGGGGCGCCAAGCAGAACCTCTACCCGAGGACCGACGTCACCCGCAGTCTCCTGGGCGAGGAACAGTTCGCCTGGTTGCGGGAGACGATTCGCACCGATTCCTCGCCTCTGATCTGCCTGACCGGAATCAATGGCCTTCACACCATCTGGACCGGGGACGGGCGGCGGTCCGACGCCAAGACCAGTCTGGGCGAGCGCGACCGGGTCGCCGCAGACTACGCCGGATGGGTCGCGGCGGGGGCGGATCGTGTGCTGGAGCTGCTCGGCTCCCGCACCGGCGTGACCACCGTCTACGGAGACGTGCATACGGGCATGATCCTGCAGAGCCTGGAGCACCGGGTTTTCGAGTGTTCCTTCGGACCCATCGGCCGCAGCGGAGGCCGGGGCGTCAAGGAGGGTTTCGGGCCGCGCATGACCGACTTCGACGGACGGGACGTGGCCGTCACGGCGCTCTACCATCAGAGCTACGACACGCCGGACCTGCGCAAGCTGGACGGGCCGTTCTACTGGAATTTCCTGGAAATGGAGTTCGACCCGAGAGGGGAAGACCCGGCCATCGGTCTGCGGGTGCGCAACCTGGTGGACCCGCCGGGCGAACGGCCCCGCGGCGGGGGCCATGTCCGTGAGCTCGCGTCCCGCACCGGGAGAACCCCTTCCTGTTCCCTGCCCCCCGTCAGTCTCCTCCCGAACGCAGACGTGCTGCTGTCTCGAACGGACGGACGGCCGTTACGCGGCGCTCGAACGCTCCCGGACGGGAGGCTTCCCGTCCCGAGTCTCATCGACGTGGAACCTGGGGAAACGGTGATCGCGACGGCTCGTTCCGGCGGGAAAGTCGTCGCCAAGCCGATTGTGACCGGCCCGGCGAAGGCCTGACCGGACTTGCGTCGACTCAAAGACGCGTGAGTCCGAAACTCACCAGGGCATCTTCCGCTTGGTGTGCTTGCGGCCCTTCGTAGCGGCTTCCTGCCCCCCGGACCCGATCATGACCCCTTCGTCGATCATGGCTTCCACGTTTTCCGGACGCACCCCGTTGAGAAAGGCGACTCCGGCGGCCTTGCAGGCGGAGAAGACCCGGTGCCGGGCCTTCCGCAGCAGCGTGGACAGCTCCTCGCCCGGGAGTTTCGTGGAGCGCAAGGAGAAGCCCATGTCGCTGGGCCCCCACTCGGCGAATCCGACACCCGGCACCTGCACGCTCGCTTCGGCGTTGATCAGAGCGTGGCGGTCTTCGACCTTGAGGCCCAGGAGGATCTCCCCCTGGGGATTCAGAGGCCAGGGGTCCGCGACCTTGAGATAACGGTTCCCGTCAACACCCCAGATCTGGCTCGCGAAACCCTGGCCTCCGCTGCCTCTCAAACCCTCCTCCAATCCGGTTCCCACACGCTGGCGGTGGAAGGGGTAGCGGGCGGCCTGCACCAGGACCTGGACCGCTCCGGGCGTGCGGGCATGGCAGAGCAGGATCCCGTGGGCGCCGGTGGCCAGGATCTGCTGAACCATCCAGTAATTGGCCTTCATGGTGGCCTCGTCGATCCCTCCCACCGGCAGGGTGCAGATCACGGCCGGCGTCCGGTGGCCGCTGGGCGTGGGGCCACCGTCCACCAGACCCTGCATGAACTTCCGGAGCGCAGTCACGTCGTATGATCCGTGCTCCATCTCGTAGTTGATGTAGTCGGCCCAGGTCCGGGCCATCTTGCGCCCCTCCTCGTAACCGCCGTGGCCTCCCGTGTAGTAGATGGGTTGCCCTCGCTCCAGCAGCTCGATGGCCTTGTTGATCCTTTTCGGGGGCTCCGCCGCCTCCGAAGAGGTGATGATCCCGGAGCCGGACAGATGGGGAAATGCGGTCAATACCAGCAGTAGCGTCCACTTCTTCATGGCTTTGTCACCTCCGTTACCGGTTTGATTCCCGACCAGTCTGTCGCAAAGTATGGGGATTGTGCTGTCATTTGCACGTCAAGTTGTCCAGTTTTTTGACAGGTGATCTGTCCGGTCGGCAAAAATTGGACCCCATCGTCGTGTTGCTTGGAGACCATCGGTTGCCCTTCCGGTCAGTCCTGGCCGGGAGCTTACTTTCGGCCATAACTACTCTTCACATCCTGGGAGAGGTCGGGTCAAGGCACCGCCTCCTTCGCTTCGCTACGGCCCTTTGAGTGACCCGACCTCTCCCAGGGTGTACGCGCCTCGAACCCCCGCGCCCTCATGCCACCGCCTCGTGCACCAGCCGGCCCTGCGCGTCGCAGCACCCCAGCCGATGGGTCCCTTAGTACAGACGCGAGCGTTCGTCCAAGTGCTCGCAGACCAACACCCGACACTTCGCCAAGCTGGTGCGAAACTGGTGCGATTCGATCTCTAAATTCCGGCACCGGTACCGTATTATCCGCGGTTACCACCCGGAACTCCTGATACGGGAGAATCTTATCCAGATCGATTCGGTCGGCCGGAGTAAACGCCGTTTCCGCTTGCGCCGACTTCACCGTACAGCGCGCGGCGGATACGGTTCCATCCTCGCCTCCTTTCCGTGGGGAAAAAGGCTCATCCTAACCCCGATTCTGATGGACCGGACACTTCTCATACTAACGACAATGATATCGGGTCCCTTGACCCGGCACTGGCAACCTGTGAGAATGCGCGGTGTTTTGGAGGCGGACCGCCTCGGAATGGGGATAGCTGCCCGCGTCCATCTTCGAGACCGGAGAGTGCGACCAAGACTCAACGGCCTCTACACCGCCGCCCGGGGTTGGATAAGGTGACGGGCCGGACGGAGTGTACTCCATCCCCGAATTCGCTTCTCCTCTGACCCAGGGCCTCTCTCCTGGAGGTCTTCTCATGCGAAATTCCAAATGGGCCCTTGCCTTCTACTCCGGGTCGTTATTGAGCGACCGCCAATGGAGTGAAATTTCCAGGGAGGTGTCGGAATGAAGCTACTGGTACTTGCTCTTGCCGTTTCGACGACCATTCCTCAAACAGAAACTCATCACGTCATGAGGGCAGAGGGCACCAAATCGGTCTGCACTGGAGCCACTCTCACGGAAATACAACAGATTCAGTTGCGCCGGGAGAAGCGATCTCGGCAGCCTG
Organism: Acidobacteriota bacterium; assembly: GCA_965217775.1. Lineage (GTDB taxonomy): Bacteria > Acidobacteriota > UBA6911 > RPQK01 > JAJDTT01 > JAJDTT01. The sequence continues at coordinate 5,867,471 of CBDCJH010000002.1, read as the reverse complement.
AGGGGTTGTCCTTCTACCTCGACACCTATCGCGACCGGAATTTTATCATCAGCTACGACAGCGATTTTCCGGAAGACGCGAGAGACGCCTTTCAAGCCGCAGTGAACATTTGGGATTCCGCCCTGCTGATCAACATTCCCATCAGGATAGAAGCGTCCTGGGAAGATCTTTCGGAAGAAGATGACCCAGGCCCTCTTGCTCAGGCTTCTGAATATTTTGTATGCGACACGGACAATCTTTGTTGGTCGTCCAGCTTGGCGAATCAACTGGACGGCAAGGATTGGTTCACTGGGCAAGTCGACATGGAGATCACTGTGTCCAATACAGCGGAATGGTACTTCGGGCTGGATAGGGATCCCTATGGCGACTCCTACGATTTCATCTCGGTGATCCTGCACGAGATCGGCCATGGCCTCGGTATCACTTCTGTCTATTTCACCGAGGAGAATAATGGAACAGATGTGGCCGGGTATTCGGCTTCTGAAGATGGGAATGAAATGACCTATTTCGACTTCTTCCTTAGAACCCGAGAACACGGTTGGCTCGACGAAGACGAACTCGAAAACCCATCAACGGAACTCCACGACGCCATCACTGGAAACCGTCTGTTGTGGGGGAAGAAGTACGCCCGCGGGCTCCATGGGGTTGATCTGAAGGGTGTGGAGGCTAACGGGGGACCCGTGATGATCTGGTCTCCGGAGGAGTATTCATCTGGAAGTTCAGTATCTCACCTGGACGAAGATGCCTACCCCGAAGGAAGCCCAAATGAACTGATGACTCCCTGGTCTTCGCTTGGTGTCGCCACCCACGAGCCCGGACCTGTCACTCTTGGGATCCTCTACGATTTGGGATGGGAATTGAAGGATCGCGGAGTGGACCCGCTGGACGTTCTCAAGTGCCTGGAGGGGAGATGACGGAACGGAGTGTAGTCAAGTTTATAATCCCTCAAAATATCTTCAGTGTCCCGACTTGGCATCGGTTTTTGACCTTGATCCAAACTAGGAGACAGCTATGAAACCCGTTTTTGGAATTCAGACGATGGTCGGGTGCTTGCTCTGGATATTCGTCCAGAGCCAGAGCCTGGGGCTTGCATCGACCGTGAAGGTCCTGGTTTCGCCCGGCCAGAAGCAACAATTGGCGGACCTGGAGAAGAAACTGCCCGACCTGGAGTTGGTGACGCCCGGCCGCGGTGAATTCGCCGACGTCATCGGCGACTGCGATGCGATCATCGGCCTGCCCTATGGTGACAAGGGCCGGAAGATCTTGCGCCACGGCAAGAAGTTGAGATGGGTGCACAGCACCAGCGCCGGGGTGGAAAGGATCGTCCACTTGGCCGAACTGAGGGACAGCCAGATCACCTTGACCAACGCCAAGATCATGATGGGGCCGGAGATCGCCGACCATGTCTTCGCCCTGTTGCTCATGCTCACCCGGAATCTGAAACAGTACGACCGGGAAATGGAAAGCGGAACCTGGAAGCGTGGGGCGGGCCGGCTGCCCATGATCGAACTCCGTCACAAGACCATGCTGATCATCGGACTCGGCGGTATCGGTTCCCAGGTGGCCCAACGCGCCGCGGCGTTCGGCATGCGAGTGCTGGGCGTCGACCCCAAGGACATCCCGTTGAGCCGGAACGTGGAGGAAGTGGTGGTGCCGGACCAGTTGCACCGATTTCTGCCGGAGGCCGACGTAGTCGTGAGCTGCGTGCCCCACACGCCCGCTTCGGAAGGGATGCTGGGGGCCGAAGAGTTCGCTGCCATGAAGGAGGGCGTTTACGTAGTGAACGTTTCCCGGGGAAAGGTGATCCAGACCGAGGCGCTGGTGGCGGCGCTGCGATCGGGCAAGGTACGGGCCGCCGGTCTGGACGTCACCGATCCGGAACCGCTGCCCGCCGACCATCCCCTTTGGAAAATGAACAACGTCATCATCACACCCCACGTGGCGACCCGCTCCGACCGGTCGGGTGAACGACTCATCAATCTGATCCGGGACAACATTGAACGGTTTGTCACTGGACGGCCCCTCCGGCACGTCGTCGACAAAGTGGCCGGGTATTGATCGTCTCCCTTACAGGAAATCGAACCTTTGTTCCTCCGGTTCCGTCAACAACAGCGTGAAGACTGGAGGAACAGAGATGCAAACAAAACGATTCGTACTGGTCTGGCTCGCCTTCACGGCAGTCGCCTCGGCGCAGAACTTCTACCCCAAGAAGGACGCCGCGTTTGGACAAGTCGTGGTGGGAGGTGGATACGAGACGACCATTAATCTCACCAACCGGGGAACACACTCCTATTTCGGGACGCTGGTCCTGTTCCGAACCGTGAACTATGAGAGCGTGGTATGGAACCCAGCGGTCAACGGCGTCGCCGTGGAAAACGGGGTATACGGAGTAGAAATCCAACCGCAGGCCACGGTCACGCTTCGACTGACCGGGTCCCAACTGGAGACTGGGGCCGCCATCCTGCTCTCCGAAGATCTATCGCCAGACAATTTCGAAGATCTATCGCTGGAAAATCTCATCGAGACAAATCTAACCTATCTCGTGCTCAGAAACGGCCAGGTGAGCGACAGCGTGGGCATTGCCCCGTCCAAGGAGTTCTACCGGGCTTCCATTCCCTTCGAGAAATTTACGGAAACCGCCCTCGCCCTCGCGAACGGCGACTTGAGCGGAGAGAAAAGGGCCAGGGTCGAACTCTCCCTCTTCTCGGGAGACGGCGACCCGTTGGGGCCCAAGAAGATCATTACACTAGGTCCACTTTCTCACTTGGCCAAATACCTCCATGAGCACTTTCCGGGTCAGACGCTGGCAGGAGGCAAGGTCGAGATCGCTTCCGACTTTCCCATCTTCGGGACGGCCCTCACCTTCTCAGGCGGACAGTTCTCAAGTCTTCCACTGGACCCAGCCCCCGTCACCTATTCGGTTCGTCTTGAGGTCGATGAAACCTACGCCACGGGAGAACTTGCCCTCTGGACTGAGGGCTCGTTCATTCGCGGTTACATGGTGATCTCGGCAGTTAACGACGTGGCTTTCGAAGATCCTGAGTTCAGCCTGGTCAACGGCGAACTGGAGGATGGCTACCTGCGGCTTGCCTTCACCATTCTCGACGACCCCTTCTTCAAAGAAAAAGAAGAGGTGACCATGTCGATGGGACACGACCAATTCTCATTCGAGTCGAATCTGGTTTCGGGTGAATGGATCGAACTGTTCCAGGATGACACGAATTTGAAGGGGACCTACGAACTCACACGCTGAGGAGACCGGTCAGGGAAACTCGATCGAAAACTTTATTTGGAAATTGAACCGGGCAAGGATTGTCCACGTCTGTATAATGGGAGGCAATCATGAGAATCTCACCCCCAGTTCCCACAGGCAATTCCATACACTTAAGGACGCGACGGTGGAGCCGAACGGCTCTGTTGTGCGCGTTCGTTACCCTGATTACGGGATTTTCCGCCACCTGGGTTTCGGCCGGCCGGGAGCATCCGGCCCGGGTCAGCTTCATGGACGGACGCGCCGCCTACGAGACTGCCGGTGACGTGGACTGGAACGAGGTGACGCTCAATCTACCCCTGGTCAGCGGCGACCGGATCATGGGCCACCCCGACTCGCGGATCGAGGTGGAGTTGGGGGATGGAAACTTCGTCCGAATCTTCGGGGAGACCGATGTCCTCTTCCCTGAACTGTCCCCAAAAAAGACGATCCTGAAGCTTCACGAGGGCGACCTGATTCTGCGAGTGGCCGACGCCAGCCGGATCCAGGTCGACTTGGACCAGGCTTCGGTCAAGATTCGCAAAAAGGGACTTTACCGAATCCAGATCGATCCAGACGGCTCGATCCGCCTGGTGGTCCACAAGGGCCGGGCGGAAGTCAGCAGCCGGCATGGGAAGGAACGAGTGGAGACGGGGCAACAGTTGCTTCTTGATGCACGCCACCTCGGAATCCAGGCGCTGGTTCGGGAACTCGACGAATTCGAGCTCTGGAGTGGACGGCGAGACGCCGTGATGGTCAGCAGCCTTTCCGCCGGGTACCTGGGAGGCGTCGACTTCCCGGGAGTCCAGACGCTGGACCAGCATGGCGACTGGGTCCAAGCGGGCAGTTTCGGCCACGTTTGGGTGCCCGACGCCTCGGTGGGATGGGCTCCGTTCCGATACGGACGGTGGTGTTACCTCTCTTCTGGACTGACGTGGGTGAGCCATGAGCCCTGGGGTTGGCTCCCCTACCACTACGGACGCTGGATCCATTACGGGCCCATGGGCCGTTGGGCATGGGTGCCGGGTGGGTTCAACCGATGGCGGCCGGCTCTTGTGGACTTCTATTGGGGTGGCGACTACTTCGGCTGGGCGCCTCGAGGCTACTACGGGAGGGGCATCGGAGGCGCAAATCCGACCACGGTGGCCCAAAACAATACTTTACGGAATTGGAATCCGCGGGATCGTTCCAACGGCCTGACCGTCGTAAACCGGAACGACTTGGGCAGAGAACCAACGAGGACTCGTGTCTTGGCCTCCGGCGCCATCGTGGGCGGTCTCCGGCAAGGTTTACCCCGAGAACTCCGGCGTTCTCGTGTATGAACCGAAACTCCGCATTTTCGAGAAGTGACGTCCGCTCCTCCAGATTGGCATCCCGACCCTCCGGGATTTCTCGGGAGGGAGTCCTGCAAGGCGGCTCTCGACGTTCCAGCGTCGCCAGAAGTGGAACCGACGGCACTCGGACCCGGGCGCAGCAGTCCTTCCGGTCAAGGTCGTCGAGCCGTAGCTTGTCTCGCAGTTCGCCCGCCTCCAGAGGGTCCTTCGCCACCCGCAGCAGTCGCAACGCGTCCAGGCCATCCGTCTGGAGTTCAAGACGATCGAGGCCATCTTCCTCGCCGACATTTACAAGTCCGTCGGTCCGATCCTCTTCGCGATCTGTTTCCCGGACGCCGTATCCGTCGATGCAAAGGACGACTCCCACGTATCGTTCTCCGGCTCCATCGGTCAGGCGTTCTCCCAGCCCTCGGGTACAGTCCCCTCCCAGGCAATCCGGATCTTCCGGAGGCGGGTCCCGCTCTCGGAGCACCTCCCGCAGCCGGAACTGATTCAGGACTGGTCCGGAACGCGCGGTGATGCGTGGCGACAACAAGACAGGAGAAAACGGGCAACCCCGGTGGTTGCCCGTTTTCGTTTCCGACATGGCACAATGATGCTGGCCGCCAAGATACTGCACCGGTCAATTGAACCGAGCAGCGATGCACTCCGTCTGTATGATGTGAGGCCATCATGAACACAGCAAAACCAATCCCAGCAGGCAGTTCCGGAAACTCGAAAGCGTGGCGGGGGGAGCGACTGACTCCGCTGGCCGCGCTCCTTATCCTGATGACGGGATTTTCCACCACGTGGGTTTCGGCCGGCCGGGAACATCCGGCCCGGGTCAGCTTCATGGACGGCCGCGCCGCCTACGAGTCTTCGGGTGACGTGGACTGGAGCGAGGTGACCCTCAATCTTCCCCTGGTCAGCGGCGACCGGATCGTCGCCCACCCCGATTCCCGGATCGAGGTGGAGTTGGGGGACGGCAACTTCGTCCGAATCTCCGGAGAGACCGACGTCTTCTTCTCGGAGCTGTCCCAAAAAGAGAACATCCTGAAGATTCACCAGGGTGATCTGATCCTCCGTGTGAACAAGGGTGGTCGGGTCCATGCGGAGACGGATTTGGCCTCGGTGAGCTTTCGAAAGAAAGGACTCTACCGAATCCAGGTCGATCCCGGCGGTACCATGCGCCTGGTGGTCCACAAGGGCCGGGCGGAAGTCACCAGCCCGCGCGGGAAGGTGAAGGTGGAAACCGGACAAGAGTTGCTTCTGGACGCACAGCAGAGCGGAATCCAGGCGCTGGTTCGGGATCTGGACGATTTCGAGCTCTGGAGCGGGCGCCGCGACGCCCTTCTGGTGAGCAGTCGTTCCACCGGCTACCTGGGGGGTGTCGACTACGCGGGAGTCCATTCGCTGGACCATCATGGCCACTGGTATAACTACGGCTCCCACGGACACGTCTGGGTGCCCACCGTTTCGGTGGGATGGGCGCCGTTTCGCCACGGTCGGTGGGGGTACCTCGCCGGCGGGTGGACCTGGGTCAGCTATGAGCCCTGGGGTTGGCTTCCCTACCATTACGGGCGCTGGATCTATTACCGGCCGAGGGCCCGTTGGGCCTGGGTGCCCGGGGGGTTCAACCGGTGGCATCCGGCTCACGTCGACTTCTACTGGGGAAATGGTTACGTCGGCTGGTCGCCCAGAGGCTACTACGGAAGGGGCCGCCGGGGGCGCGGCAACACGACCGTCGTCGTTCAGAACAACATTTTCCGGAATTGGAACCCGCGGGACCGTTCCAACGGGCTGACCGTCGTTCATGGGCGCGATCTGGGAAGAGGACCCACCAGGACGCGAGTCGTGGCCTCCAACGCCATCGTGGGTAAATTCCGGGAGGGCCTCCCCAGGGAACTCCGCCGTCCCCGGGTGAGGGGTCGAAACTCCGTTTCTTCGAGAAGCGGTGTCCGTTCCTCCAGGTTGGCATCCCAATCCACCGGCCGCACTCGGGATCGAGTCGTGGAAGGCGGCTCCCGGCGCTCCACCGTCACCCGGAGGGGCTCCGGCGACTCTCGGGTCGGGACCGCCTCCCGGCGATCGACCGTCAACCGTGCCGATCGAACCGGATCCATCCGAACGATTACGCGCCAACGGTCCGATTCCCGGCAACAAGGCGCGTCCCGGGAGAGCCTGAGCCGTTCCCGCACCCAGGCCTCGCAGCCGGCCCGTTCCTCGACTTCGAGCCGGAGTATTTCCCGGCCTTCGTCCGGATCGAGGGAATCCGTCACCAAACGCAGCAGCCGTAGCCCGTCGACGCCCTCCGTCTCCCGCTCCGGGAACTCTCGCGTTCGGGCACCCTCCCGGCCATCCAACGTCAGCCGTCCCAATCGAACCGGGTCCAGCCCATCATTCATCCGCCAGCGGTCCAATTCCCGGTCAAGCGGGCGGTCCGGCGCGAACGTCATCCGTACCCCGACCCGGACCCCCCAATCTTCCCGATCCTCTTCTTCGAGCCGAAGTATTTCCCGGTCCTCGTCCGGATCGAGCAAGTCCGTCACCAAACAAACCAGGCGTAGCCCGTCGACGCCCTCCGTCTCCCGCTCCGGGAGCTCTCGCGTTCGGGCACCCTCCCGGCCATCCAACGTCAGCCGTCCCAATCGAACCGGGTCCAGCCGATCGCTCACCCGTCAACGCTCCAATTCCCGGTCGAGCGGGCGGTCCGGCGCCAGCGTCACACGCACCCCGACCCGGACCCAGCGATCGTCTCGACCCTCTTCTTCGAGCCGAAGTATTTCCCGGTCCTCGTCCGGATCGAGAGGGTCCGTCACCAAACGAACCCCCCGCAACCAGTCAAGGCCCTCCGTCTCCAGCTCGAGGCGGTCGAGACCATCTTCCCAGCGGACAGTCTCGCGTCCGGCGGTCCGGTCCTCGTCACGGTCCAGCTCTCGTCCTGCGGTGCGATCGCGGCCTTCACCCAGGTCGACTCCCTCGTATCGCGCTCCGGCGCCGTCGAGAAGCAGGCCATCCAGCTCCAAGGTGCGGTCTGCGCCAAAACGGTCCGGGTCTTCCGGGGGCAGTTCCCGCTCTCGACGTTCATCCAGGAACCGTTAGCGATTCTGGAATCCCCCGGGCCGCGTGGCAGCGCGCGGCGTCGAACATGCAGACAAGAACGGGCAACCCTGGTGGTTGCCCGCTCCCGTTTCAGGATGAAGCCTACCTCCCGGACGCCGGGCCAGCCTTGGGCCGCGGCGACTTTGACCACGGGCGCGTAGTAGACTGAGCCCGACATACCTGTGCCATCAACCCGTCCGATCGAAGCGTGTCCCAAGCTGAGATCGGCAGAGCGCATTCGGGGAGACCCTTTCCTATGGCGACGATGACGGGAGCCCGCTTTCTGGCCGAGACCCTGCACGGGTACGGCGTCACACACTTCTTCTTCATGCCCGTGGTCATACCCGAGGCCATGCCGGAAATGGAGCGGATGGGGATCTCCAGAATCATGACCCACGGTGAGAAGGCGGCGGCCTACATGGCCGACGGCTACGCCCGGGTCCGCCGGGGGATCGGGGTTTGTGGCGCCCAATCGGTGGGCGCTCTGAATCTGGCGGCCGGACTCCAGGACGCCTATCTGGGCTGTTCGCCCGTCGTCGCGCTGACGGGGCGGCTTCCGCAGATCCGTCAGGACAGAAACGCCTACCAGGAGGTGGAGCACACAGGACCCTTCGCCGCCGTGACCAAATACAGCATGGCAGTCACCGCGGTCGACCACTTTCCCCGCTTCCTGCGCCAAGCCATTCGGGAGGCCACGACTGGGACGCCTCGACCCACCAACCTGGAGTTGTGGGGAATCTTCGGCGGAGAGGTGATGAGCGGCGAGGCCGACCTGGAGATCGTGGTCGAGGAGCCCTTCACCCAGATCCCGCCCTTTCGCCCCGAGCCGGAATTGGCGCCGGTGCTCGACGCCATCGAACAGCTGGTCAAGGCCCGACGGCCCATTGTGGTAGCGGGGGGCGGCGTGACCGTCTCCGGGGCCGGCCAGGAACTGGTGGAACTCTCGGAACGGCTTCAGCTTCCCGTCATCACCTCACTGAACGCCAAGGAGACCTTCCCCTTCGACCACCCGCTGTGCGTCGGCGTTTCGGGCCAGTACTCCCGCGCCTGCGCGAACCGGGCCCTGGCCGAAGCGGATCTGGTCTTCTTCGTGGGTAGTCACACTGGCGGCCAGGTCACCAACGACTGGCGGATCCCCCGGCCCGGAACCCGGGTCGTCCAACTCGACATCGATCCGGCCGAGCTGGGACGATCCTTCCCCATTTCGGTGGGCATGCAGGGCGACGCCCGGGCCGGACTGCGCAAGATGCTGGCCCACTGCAGCGGCGTCGAGTCCTCGGAGCTGTCCCGGTCCCGCGCCGGATGGATCGCCCGCGTTCATCAACTGGTCCGGGAGTGGCAGGAGGAGGTGGCGCCCTTGGCCAACTCCGATCTCCTCCCCATGCTGCCGGAACGGCTGTGCAAGGAGCTGACCCGGCTGCTGCCGGACGACGCCATCCTCGTGTCCGACACCGGGCACTCGGGCATCTGGACCGGAACCATGGTGGACCTGACGTCGCCGACTCAATCCTACATCCGCTGTGCCGGATCCCTGGGATGGGGCATTCCGGCGGCCATCGGCGCCAAGTGCGCCGCCGGCGACCGGCCCGTCGTCTGCTTCACCGGAGACGGCGGTGTCTGGTACCACATGACGGAGTGGGACACGGCGCTCCGCCATGGAATCCACACGGTGACGCTGATCAACAACAACGCCTCACTGAACCAGGAGAAGGATCTCAACGAAAGGATCTATGGCGGGCGCCAGCCGGGATCCGATCTGCTCTGGAGGCTCACCGACGCCGACTTTGCAAAGATCGCCGAGTCGATGGGCTGCTTCGGAATCCAGGTCAACAAGCCGAGCGAGTTGGCCGGCGCTCTGGAGCAGGCGTTGGACTCGAACCGGCCCGCCGTGATCGACGTGAAGACCCACATCGACGGCATCGCACCGAAGGCCTGGGACGGAGACTGAGTGCCTCCACCTGGAGGAGATGCCGTGCGACAAATGTAGTCGTAACATTCCTACAACGAACTGAAATATTGGAGCCTCAGCCAGTGGGGATCACGACTTTTACCAGTAGAGAATTCATTCAAGACGTGAGTAAGGCCAAACGGTGCGCGGCGACGGGACCGGTCTTCATCACCGACCGCGGCCGTGTCACCCATGTTTTGTTGACCATCGAATCCTATCTCAAGATCACCGACAAGGAAGCGACCGTCGTCGAGTTGTTGGCCATGCCACAGGCCGCCGACATCGATTTCGACCCGCCGCGTCTGAAGGGCAAGATGTTCGGTACAGTGGACTTGTCCTGATGCATGTCCTCGAAATGAATGTTGTTACCGAAGTGAGAAAACCGAAGTCGCCCAAGGTCGACACCAATGTGCTGCCGTGGGCAAACGGCGTCCCCGTATCGAGTCTCCATTGGAAGTAAGGGAACGAAGCCGATTTCCAGACGATTACCAGTTGTCCGAGAGCCTTAAGTCGGCATGCCGCTGGCTCCGATCCCTGATGGACAAGCGGGGAAGCTTTCTGGATTCGGACTACGCTTCCCTCTACTACAAGGTTCCCGGCAGCCTCGCCGTCAACGGCGCTTTCGACGCGGCGTTGCCCTGTCTCGACTGGTTTGCCTCCCGTTTCCTCGGAGACCGCGGCCAACTGGCGATTCCGCCGGAGCAGGAGGCGTCCCGGTTCACCAACACCTATGATCGGGGCTGGCTGGTCTGGGGCGCCGGGATCTGTGGCCGGTACGACATCGCCTTCCCACTCGCCGAGGACATCCTCGCCTATCAGGACCGGGAGAAAGGCGGTTTCCTGGACAGGGGGGCGGACCTCAGCGAGGGAACGGGCGTCCAGCACGCAATGACCGCCGGATTCGCCGGTCTGGGGCTCCTCTCCACCCGTCACGTTTCCGCCGCTCGACGTGCGGGTGATTTCCTCATCGATCTGTTGAAGCTTCAGCCCCACCCGGAGGAAGGAATCTACCTGGCAGCCAACCGAAGGAAGGATGGTAGCCAAAAGCTGCTCCTGGAACGGACCAGCAGGGACTATGTGGACCGCAACGGGCTAAAACAGCGACCTGCGCGGCTGGGGCCGGTCCAGGTGCTGTTGGTGCGGCTCTATCGGCTGACCCGGGAGAACCGCTATCTCGAGGCGGCCAGGAACTACACGGATTCCGTCCTAAACGGCAGAGACGGGATCTACGACTGCGTGGAATCCCACAAATTCCTGTGGGGCCTCACCGAGCTGTACCAGGTGTCTCCCGAGGATCGCTACCGGAGGGCGGCGTGGCGGATTGCCGCCTATCTGATCCGGCGCCAGCAGCCAGACGGGCAGTGGTGGGGCGACGCCGTGGGCGGTGGAAAACCGGACCAGTCTCTGGACCTCCGGCTCAACACCACCTGCAACGCCCTGGTCGGACTGGCCGCCTACCGTTCCTGGACCGGAAGCTGAGATTACCGCGCAGGTGGACTCGCGCGGGCGGATTCCCGTTACCGGACCGGGCTTGTCACGCCAGCCAGGGCCGGACGGGCGCCGTGCGATAGACGAGTTGCAGGATATTTCCCTCCGGATCCCGGAAGAAGACCAGCTTGGTGCCGTTCGGCAGCTCCCGCGTCGGGCCGACTTCAATCCCCTTCTCCCGCAGGTCCCGGCAAGAGACGTCCATGTCCTCCACCAGGAATGCGATGTGCCGAATTCCGGCGTCGTCGTCCTCTTTCCGGGTCCGGGCCTTTCCATTGGAATTGAGGATCTCAAGCAAGGCTCCACCCGACAGGCCCAGAAAGTGATAGGAGATCTCCGTGTCCCCAAGCACAACGGTCCCTTTGGACAAGAGCTCGAATCCAAGCTTTTCGCAATACCAGTCCGCCAAGCTTTCGGGATCGTCCGCCACGACTGCCACGTGTTCCAGAACTTTCATAATTCCTCCAGGAGTAGTCTCAAGGTCTAGGGATTGGGAGGAGAGGTGCAGATGAGGATCTCCATCGTCTCATCTCCCGTGTTCTCGACGCCATGCTCACACCAAGGCGGCAGATGGATGAAGGTTCCCGCACTCACCGGGACCTGTTCGCCCGCCAACGTCATGGTCCCCTGCCCCTTCAGGATGACGTAGCACTCCTCGGTATGGTGACTGCCCACGCCCAGGACCACGTGGGGCGGAACGAAGAACATGACCATTCCCATGTTCTCGGCCGGAGCCTTGGGATTGGAAGGATGCACCACGCGGACACCGATTCCCTCGCAACCCGGGTACTTGACGGGAACGCCATCCTGCACCGTGACGATATTGGGCTCCACCAATTCGTCCGGCTTCGGAATCGGCGGCTCCCCCTGATATCCCCGGAACTCGGTGATCTTGGCCATCTGCAATATCTCCGTCTCTACTGTAAAGCTACCAGTCTCGAGTATATCCGGCGGTCCATCCACCATCGACCGTCAGGACCGCTCCATTGATATAGCTCGCTTCCGGCGAAACCAGGAAGAGCACCGGCCAGGCGATTTCCCGGGTTTTCGCCGGCCGGCCCAGAGGAATATGGGCCAGCAGGCTCGCAGCATTCTCCGTGTAGACGCCATCGGCGCCGTAGAAGAGTTTCTTCGTTCCCCGCGTCAGGGTGGAACCGGGCGCCACCGCGTTGACCAGAATGCCGGAAGGACCCAGCTCCAGTGCCATGGAGCGCGTCAGATTGACCACTCCCGCCTTGGCCGCGACGAAAGCGCTCTGCAGGCGCAACGGCACCAGGCCGGCGACGGACGAGATGTTCACGATCCGCCCCCCACGGTTGCGGAGCAGGGCAGGGACCGCAGCCTTGGTGGCGACGTAGACGCCGGTCAGATCTACCTCCAGGATCCGGCTCCAGTCTTCTTCCCGGAACTCGTGAATAGGCACCCGGCCTCCGAGGGTGTTGATTCCGGCGTTGTTGACCAGAATCGAGAGCTTCCCCCATTCCTCCACGATCCGCTGGACGGCTCGGTCCATCTGCCCGGAGCGACTCACGTCCCCCTCGATGGCCAACGCCTCTCCTCCGGATTCCCGGAGCCCGGCGGCCGTTTCCTCGGCCGCATCCAGATCGATATCCACGATGGCCACGCGAGCGCCGTTGGCTGCCAGAAGCCTGGAAATGGCCTTCCCGATGCCCTTGGCCCCTCCGGTGACCAAGGCCACCTGATTCTTGAGATCGACGTTCAAAGCTCCCTCCCCGGAGTTCTGTTGCCGACAGCCGCCCGCAATCGGTTCCCGTTCCTTATCTCCGGCCAGCCTACATTATCGACCGGTCAAGGCCGGGCACACCCGAGGCCATAGACTCGCGCCCGTTCCAGATACAGCTTGAGGCGAAATGGTTCCAGCACGGCGTCACCCAATCTGGGCTTTCCCTTCCACTGGATCAACAACTGCGAGCCCCTTCCGCTGATGGGGTCGCTTTCCTGCCTGGAGAAGCCTGGAATGACCTCCCCGTCCACATCGAGCAATTCGGCGCGGATCGATCCCCCGGAAGCATCCCCGTTCACGTAGAGGGACTCCCGTCTTCCTCCGACTGCCAACAGATGGGTGGTGAGAGTCCCCCGGGTCTCGGCCTCCCAAGCGACGAATCCGCCTTCGTCCAGAAACGCCACACCGATGCCGGGCCGGCCTCCGGTTCCGTGACCGACATGATCGCCCCGATAGTAGATGGCGGTGTCGTCCCCGATGGAGACCTGGGAGGGTGCGGGATAAATCGACCCGGCATCCCAATCCCCCTTCGAACCCAAGGGCAGGAAAGGAGCACGAAACCGGTGCCAGTCGATTCCATCCCGGCTGACCGCCAACTGACCGAAGAGCCGGTCGGCAGCCCGATCGAAGGCCGCGGTGTAAAGGACATAAGTGTCCGCGGCGCGGCTGTATTTGAAGACGCCTGGGGTATAGAGGTCGAAGTCGTGGGGGTCGCGATCGTCGGGACCATGGACGCTCACCGGAAGAGACCAGTGGAAGGCATCGGGACTCGTGGCGCGGGCGATGAACCGCCGTCCCAGCAATCGGGTTCGGAAATAGCCCACGTATTGTCCCACCCGGTGATCCCAGAAAAAGATGTTGTGGGTGTCGAATCCCCCGTGAAGGTTCACCCGGGCGTCCGTCTTCCAGTGCAGACCGTCCGCCGAGAAGGCAATGCCCACGCCGCGGCCCCGAAGGTCCCAGAGATGAAACATCATCTTGTAGCGTCTGGCCGGATCCGGGTCGGCTCGATCCTTGATGACCCAGTAGACCTTGTTGCGAGCCCCTTCCGGACCGGCGAAGACGATGTTGTTCTCCCGGGAACCTTGGCTTTCGACGATTCCGAGGATCGGTTTCTCCCAGACCAACCCATCTCGGGAGGTGGCGTAAAGGCAGCGCCCCTGCTCCAGGTTGGGACCGCTGAGCTGTCCCGGGTTGAGACGGGACTCATACCACATCTTGTAGAGCTTCTCCTCACCGTCGTAGATGACGCAGGCGTACCCGACGGAACCGGCCTCCCAGGGACGATCGGCCACGAGGATCGGGTTCTCGGGATGCTTCCTGACCGTTCCCATGACAGGCTGCAGGCCCCGTGACCGGGCGACCAGGTGTTCGTCATGGAGAAAGAGGGACCCCATGCGGCCCCAGCCTCCGACCCTTTGACCAATATGGACCAGGCGAGGCTCTCCCGCCGGTTCCGGCAACCATTTCGCAACGGCCAAAGTCGCCGGCGGCGCCGAGAGGATGAGAAGAGACAGGCAGCACAGGAACGAAGCGGGTCTCACAATATTCTTCCTACGACGATGTCACTTGAGATAAGCGCGGCCGGTACGCCGATGAGGTCAGGTCGTTGGACGCTCAACTCCGGGAAAATGGTCGGGGCAGAGGGATTTGAACCCCCGACTTCCTGCTCCCAAAGCAGGCGCGCTACCAGACTGCGCCATGCCCCGCCACGACCGAGAAGTGGAGAATATCACACGGCGCTCCGCCCGCAGCAGGCAGCCGCCCTTGTAGATCGTGCGCTTGCGTTAGAATGTTTTTTTCAGCGAAAGTGGCGGAATTGGCAGACGCGCCAGATTTAGGATCTGGTGGGGTTACTCCCCGTGGGGGTTCGAGTCCCCCCTTTCGCACTCCCCCCTGCAATAAAGTGTCAATGGCCATTGACAAGGCCGATTCCCAAAACGGAAGTCTACGGATCAAGGGAGAGCGTCCGTTAATTACAGTTAACGGACGTAGAGTGTCCATCAGAGGAAACCGACCAAATCAGAGCGGCGATGAAGAACTCATCGTCCATCCCCGCCTGTGCGGGGGGAACGGCGCGGTTGCTGTTCGGCGCCGACTCGGGATTCGAGGCTCGGACGGAACTCTACTTCACCCGGGCAGCGGTCACCTTCACGCCGATGTGACGACCCGCCACCACGTACGGCGCGACGGGCGGCCCCCCCGCGGTCGCCGACGGGTCGCGGCGCCACCGGCACGGCGGTGACAGGCCCAAGGGCAGGCCCCGTGACGTGGCCGTGGTCCGGGAAGCCCGGACGTAGACGGCGACTAGCCTGAGCGTGAACGCCCGGTCCGCCTGCGGTATGCGGATCGTCCGGTCGTCGCCTGGTCAGCCGCTTACAGGCTACCGCTTCGCAGCTCACCGGCCACGATTGTGGCGCTGGCCTCGATGGCGTGGATTCTCTCCACGTCGGTTTCGAACGGATTCTCTGCCAGGACGATGAAGTCCGCCAGCAAGCTGGCCTTTAGGGCACCGATTTCTTCTTCCAATCCGAGTTGCGCAGCGCCGTTGACGGTAAAGGCCGCCAGCGCCTGCTCCAATGAAATTCCGGCATCGAGTGGCGGCAGGGCGTCGGCGTCGGCCCTGTCTATCGCCTTTCGCGTGATGCTCATTTCGATGCCGATGAAGGGGTTCACCCGCCGCGGGTTGTGCACGACGTCGCTGGAGAACGAAACACTGGCCTGTCGCCGCACGAAATGCCCGACGAGCTGAGAGCGGCCGGCTCGTTCCGGACCGACGTTGATCTGTCTGGCGTCCCCGAACACCGTTCCGCCGAACCAGTGTGGCGTGAAATTGGCGTGGACGTTCAACTCGGGAAAACGTTCGACGTCGCTGTCGGCGACCGAGAACAGATGACTCAGCGTGACCTCGATTCCCAAAGGCCGTCCCAGCGCGCCCCGCGCCTGCTCGACGGCGTCGAGAATATTCCTGGTCGCACGGTCGCCCGCCGCATGCAGGTGCAGATCGATGCCGTGGACGTCCAGCTCCTGCATGAAGCTGCTCAATCGCTGCGGCGTGAACAGCACGCCGCCGTAGTTGTCGGGGTCCGTGACGTAGGGCTCCAGCATGCCGGCGGTCAGAATATCCTGCATGCCATCGTAGTGGATCTTGATGGTGTTAAACTGCAGTTTGCTGTGGCTGTACCTTTCCCGCAGCCGGAGCAGGGATTCCGCTGCAATGTCGATTTGATCCGGCGCCCATATGTGGTATGACCCTTCCCAACGCAACGGTAGATTGCCTTCTCTTGCGATGTCATGCGCGACCTGGTACACCGCGTCGTCCATGTTGAAGTTGCCGGCGTCCCACAATGTCATTACGCCCTTGCTCGACATGTAGTTCAAGTACTTCAGCATCCGTTCCTTCAGTTCATCGGAATCCGGCACCAACCTGCCACCCATGTAGGGCGTCAGGACGAACTCCTTGAGCCAGCCGGTGGGCTCTCCGGTCTCGTCGCGCACGAAATACGACAGGTTCTCGCTGAGATCCGGGGTGTTCCTGTCGATGCCCAGGATCCGGAGCATTGCGGAATTGACCCAGATGCTGTGCCCCGAGTTGTCGTACAACAGAATGGGTCTTACGCTTGAAATCTCATCCAGGTCTCTTCTGTGGGGGCCGTCAGGCAGATAGGTGGCGACGTCCCACGCCGCCTGTGTGATCACGAGAGTGAACGGGTGATCGTCGGCGTACTGCTGCAACCAGGCCAGCGTCGCCTCCCGCGGTCTGGATGGCATCCTGTCGGGTGTGGCGGGCTCTTCGTTCTCTCCAGCGGTTTCATCCAGTCCCGACAGGTCGGCCCAGATGCTGATCAAGCCGGGGTGGGTGTGCGCGTCGATTATCCCCGGCATCACGAATCGGCCCTGCAGGTCTACAAGCCTGGCGTCCGGACCAGCGTACCGCAGGGCGTCCTCGTCAGAGCCTACGAGGACGATTCGGTCACCTCTGGTGACCAGCGACTCGGCCCAGGGCAGATCCTTGTCCTGGGTATGGATTCGGCCATTCATGTACACCGTCTCGGTAGCAGCGGTTCGCTCGAGCGTTGCGTTCTCTTGCGGTCCTGCGCAAGCGGCTGTCACCGCGACACTACTCAACATGAACATCAGGTCTCTGATTCTCATCATGTCTCTCCGTCACGTGTTCGCCAGCCGAGTGCCTTCCCCCTGTGCGCCGTGTAGCGTCCACCCGTCGCACCGTGCCCATCGACCGCAGCCGCCAGGCCCTCGATGCCACACGGGGACGTCAGGCCTTGAAGCGCCTTCAAGGCAATCGTCTTCTGCTCGGGCAAGTCGGGTTCCGGGACCACGTAGAACTCCCAGCTCGCCGGATCTCCTTGGTCTGCCGACTCGCCCGTTTCCCCGTGCCAAGCGAACACGTGGATGTTGGCGAGGCGACCGCGGTGCTCTACGCAGCGCCCCTTCTTTTCATCCCAGTACACCTTTCCGGGGGCGATGTCGAAACGCGGAGAACTCTGGATTTCGCCGTTCCCCCATGACTGCACCGCTGCGGAGTGCTTGAGCTTCAGCCTCACGCCCGATTCATTCTCGAAGTGCCAGACTTCCCACGGCGCCTTGGGGGTCCAGCCGCTTTCCCTGAGCGCGAGAGCCACGAGCGCCTCGACATACTCGGCGCGGTGAGCGTTGCTCATCACGGGCTGCCCGTACCGGCGCCTAATCTCCGCGAGCACGTCGGCGCGCGCGAGCCGCGGCTCGGCAAGCTCGTCCAGGATCCCGGCGATCCGTTCCAGTGCGGCCGCGTAGTCGTCGGCCCCTTTGCCTCCCTCCGGGACGACCGCGACCCATAGCTCATCGCCTTCCTGCTTGACGTTCGCGCTCATGCGATCCTTCAGCGCCGACCTGACGCGTTCGTTCCAGAGCCGGCCGTCGTCGTTGCTCCACTTCTCGCAGTGCACCCACAGATGTGGGGAACCGCGCTCCTCATCCAAGGCCGAGTTGACCCCCAGCCACACGCCGAGCTCGTAGCGTTGACCGAGGCGCGCGTATCGCCCGTAGCCGTACTCACGAGGTGTAGCGTTCAGTCCATGCGTGTCCAGCCAGCCCGACGCGTTGCCGATCTCGGTGACCCGCCTGACCAGTTTCTCTCCGGGGCGCGCAGCCTTACTTTCCCGTGACTCGGCGAACTGCACCAGCCCACTGAGTTGTCGGAGCTCCGCAAGGCCGGACTGGGAGGCCTCCAGCCGTTCCTCCATGCTTTCCAGCAGCCTCGTCCAGTCCGTGATGAGGAGATGCTTCCCTGTCCCATCGATGGCGACGCAACAGAACCCCACATCGGAATACGGCATGCCGCTATCGGCGAGCCTGCGTAGCAACTCCGGCCAGAGCTCTTTCACCCGCCCGGACGGGGCCAACAACATGAGCGCCGAGACTCGCTTCGTTGGTAGCCGCTTCAGGTAGGGAACCGGCTGATTTGGAGTTAGCGACGCGTAGAATTTCGCCTCGATGAAAAGCCGCTCCTTTCCGTCATCTCCCTTCTGCAGCACGTCGGGTCTGGTACCGTCAGGTGCGGAGACCTCGTTCTCGAACGGCTGGGCTGACAATCTCATGTCCGGTACGGTCCGCTCCAGAAGTTCGTCCAAGCCTTCTCTTGAGGCAGGATAGCGGTTGAGGATGTGCACCAGCGCCGCTACGGCGACCTCTTCCATTCGCGGATGAAACCGCCAACTCAGGTGAGCCAGCAGCGTACGAGAATTCTCGGGTTTACCCATTGGTCACGTTTTTCCCCCAAAGCCCAGAGGGTTCTTCGTCGGCTACGGTGGGAAAGGTGGGGTGGGCCATGGGGAAGGGCGAAATGGGGCGCGACTCCATCCAACGCCAGAGGGTCTTCGTGACCTCGCCGTAGCGCTCGCAATGCTGATCACCCGGACCGACCCGGAAGTCTCGGCATCCAACACAGGTTCGCTCGAAGCTCATGGCCAATCCCCCAGTGGGGACATAGAATATATACTAGGTTGGCTCTTCCTCCGGCATAGGTCGAGTTAGCTTAAGAGCCGACCGGGGGTGCGTCACCACTCGGCCCGCTCGCCTTCTGTAATTCAAGAATGCATCGAGGGAAACTCCAGAGCAAAAGAGGCCTGTCTCGGCCGGTCAGCATCAGCTGCCGCAGAAAATCAAGGGGTCAGGGACGTGGGTTAGAGTCCGATAAAGTGCTTTTTCGTTCTCTGTACGCTTCCGGATGGTGCTGGATTCGTTCCCCGCGATGGAAAGACTCGCCGCGACGCGTGTCTCCGGCGGTCCGTAGAGGTCATCAGTCGGCGATCATGATGATGTGTGTCTGGAGATCCGCTTTCTTGCCCAGCTTGTAACCGAGCCACCCGCCCGCCACAGTTCCGCCAATCCAGCCGATAAGTATCGCATCCGCCGCGGAATCCCAATCCCTAGATCTACCTGCGGCGGCCGCTCCCAGAGCTCCTCCTCCAAAACCACCGGCAAGGAGACCGGCAACGCGCAATCCGAACCCCTCGGTTTCGAAGCGGAGTTCTTCAACCTCATCTCTGGGCACCAAGACTTGCGTCCCTGCGGGGTACTTCTGCCGATCCGTGGCCATGGTGATGAACTGGAGGTGGATGCCGTGGTCCACAACCGCCACTATATCGCCCCGGACGGCACCGCCCTTCTTCAATGCGATGGTGACATCCCTCTGTCCGACCAGGCTCTCCAGCTCCTTCCAAGTCATTTCGTCGCGGACATCGATGTCGGCATGGAGCGTCTGGGGAACGCACAGCAGCAAGAAAATGAGCGCAGCGGCCGTGATTGTCCTGAGCCATCCGGTGAGAGTGTTCATGGTGTCTGCCTCCTTGAAGTGATTCCGCCACCCGTCGAGGCCGCTCGCGGTCGCCCCGGAGTCATCGCGCTCCTGCCCCCCGTGGACCGTCCCCACAGAGGGCAGGAGGTACGCATCAACCAATGTGATTTTTTCGCCGGCAGAGGCTCACCGGGACCGGGAATAGTCACGGTGTCTGGAGTTCCGAATCACTTTGAATGGTTCAGCTCCTTAGCCTTGATCGCCGACGACCCTGTCGACCAGGACGAATTCCTGTGCTGGGGCGGGACCTCGTAGATTCGCTCTTTGGGTGAGCTAATAAAGCCAAGGAGAGTAGGCGGGCTTATAAAGAGGAGCCACCACGCTGGGGATAGGTCGACGTCGTTATGGCTGCCAAAAATGGCCGTAAATGTGGAGACCCCCACAAGGGTGAGCCACCCCGCCGGACGCTTCCAGAAGGGACGGTGAGTCGACACCTTGCGCACAGCCGACTTCTGCAGGGTGAGGGCTTCCATGCGATTTTTGAGATCCAATGTGATGGACTCGTCTGTGGTCGATCGAATCCGACCCTTGATCTTCTCGCCGTGGCCCAGCAAGACTTCGTCTTCGTAGAGTTGCACCTCCGTCTTGGTGCTTGGCTTCACAGCCTGCACCGTGGACCAGTCCGGTATGTGTCTGGCAGTGCAGCCTGGCACACTCGCGAAAAGCAACAGGGGGACGAGTCCCGCCGCCGTGGTGTTCCTGAGCCCTCCTCCATTCTTTCTTGTCCGATGTCTCATGGCATCGACCTCCTCCGGGTTGGGATGATCCCGTCAGGGGTAAATGTGATTTTGTCGCCCGAATGGGCTCACCAGGTTGGGAAGGAGGGGGCCGGCTCCGGGCGAGGTCCGGAGCCGAATATCAGGGAGTCGGGGGCGTATTTTAGATTACGATAAAGTATATTATACTTATCTATTATGGACGCTCAGAAACTCGCGCTGAAAACTCCCGATTCGCCGGTAGAAACAGAGCTCCAAGGGGCTTTCCCGGCGATCCTTGTGCGCGCCGGCAAGGCAGCCTGCTTCGCGGCCGACGAGTTCTTCCGGGCTCGGCTCTCGAACCCGCACACCCGGACCGCCTACGCCCATCAGGTGAGCAGATTTCTAGCCTGGTGCGAGGATGAGGGTCTGGAGCTGCGCCAGGTGACGCCCGGGCTGGCCGGCCGGTTCCTGGACGAACTCCCCCACCGGGCGCCGACCAAGAACCAGGCCCTGGCGGCGCTGCGGCATTTTTTCGACGTCCTGGTGGCTCGGCAGGCGGTGTTGCTCAATCCGTTTCATTCGGTCCGGGGGGTGCGTCACCCCTTCGGCGAGGGACGGACGCCCGAGGCAACCGTCGAACAGGCCAGACGTCTCCTCGCCTCCATCAAGACCCACGACTTGTTCGGGCTCCGGGACCGGGCAGTCCTGGGGACGCTCATCTACACCGGCGCCCGGGTCGGGGCCATCAGCCGGCTCCGGATGCAGGACCTGCGGGACAACGGCAACTACCGGTCGCTTCGTTTTGCGGAAAAAGGGGGCAAGTCCCGGGAGGTCCCGGTGCGTCACGACCTGGACGAGTGGATCGCGGCCTACCTCCAAGGG
The DNA here is from genome assembly GCA_965217775.1 of Acidobacteriota bacterium. Lineage (GTDB taxonomy): Bacteria > Acidobacteriota > UBA6911 > RPQK01 > JAJDTT01 > JAJDTT01. Next base: position 5,846,190 of record CBDCJH010000002.1, on the reverse strand, counting down.
GCCGGCCTCATCGACGCGTCCACGGCCTCGCCGTTGTTTCGGGCTGGAGAGCGACGCTCCAGCCCGTTGACCGATCGGACAATGTCGCCTCTCGCCGTGCAGCAGATGCTCAAGCGCCGGCTCAAGGCTGCCGGGTTGCCGAAGATCCTCTCGCCCCACTCGTTCCGGGTTCTGGTGATCAAGGATCTGCTGAGCCAGAACGTGCCACTCGAAGACGTCCAGTACCTGGCCGGCCACGCCCATCCCCGCACCACCCAAATCTACACCCGGCGCCGTCGTCGCGTCAGCCGCAACCTCGTCGAACAGATTTCCGTTTGAAGGCCCTGTATAGACGACAGAGACCGAGAGATTTCCCGAACGGAGGGCCGGGAGAGCCTCCGCTCTGGAGCGGGTTTGCTGAAATCTGATCAGTTCATCCCGGCGCGACTAGACTGTCGATGCGATTGATCAAACAAAAAGGGGCGCGTCGAAACCAGCGTGGGTCCGGATGCGAGGCCCAAGAGCATCGAAAGGAGGTCCACATGCGGAAGAATCTCGGCACGGTTGGCCTGATCATCTTGATCGTGCCAGTGGTGATTTACCTCTACAACCGCGTTCTGCAACAGGACGAGGCGACAACTCCAGATGAGCTGGCAAACGAGGATGTTCTGCTGTCTCCTGAGCCGACCCCTTCATCGCCACCCGGACGCTCCGACAGGACTTTCGAAAGGCCGATGCTTCCCGTCGAGCGCCGCTCCGTGGTCAAGCGGGATGGCGATGGCAGAGGGAAAGATGCTTTTGACCTTAGAATGGAGAGATTCCTTGCGAGAATGGAGAGATTCCAACCTTGCGACGAGGCGCTTGAGGAGGCCGTCGCGCAGGGAAACCCCAATCCGGATACGGCCGGCCTCGGAGGATGCAATGATGTAACGCCGTTGCACATCGCCAAGAACATCTTCGAGATCCAGCCGCTGTTGGATGCCGGTGCGGACCCCAATGTTCAAGATGTACAAGGCAGAACGCCGCTACATCTTGCCATGATTCTGGACAAGGGCGAGGAGGTCATGATGGCGCTTCTCAACGCCGGGGCCGACCCGGACATTCTTGACAACAAAGGCCGTGATGCCGCCATGGCCCTGATGCAGAGACTGGATCCACATCAGGAAAGCCACGTCCAAGGTCTCATGTGGGCCGAGGTCGAGGCCGAGGCAAAAGGAATGACGATGGATGAGTTCTACAAGGCTCATCCTCACCGGAAAGCTAGAATCGACAGCTACAAGCCCAGAGACGAGAGGCTCGAGAATCGCATGCTGGTCGAACTGAAGAAGGCTGGCAGCCTTGGGCGCGCGTTGCGGCGATCCTTCAAGATGGACCCCAAAGAAAGACATGAGTACCTGAAGCGAGTTCTAGACGATCGGCGAGATCGACTTCTGATGCGCATGTCCAACCCGTAGTGAAGGTTCTTCGAACGGGGGGATGCGAGACCGGCCATCCTCGCTCGGACTTACCTGCGGAGGCTGGATTCATGCCTTGGCCGAAGACCGGGAACTTCCACCAGCCTCATCATGCCTACCGCGGGGACCATGCATCTGTTGCTCTCATGACTTCGTCGGACCCCGGCCGGCGGGATAACGTCATTCCGTAACTCCCTCTGAAAACGTTTTCCGGGCACCCAGCCGGCGCAGCAGATCCGCAGTCTCGCTTGGGACCGGGAGCGGCGGAGAGCCGGGATGGAAATAGTGCCGGGCGACGAACAGGGGTGTCTGCCCCTTCCGGTTGCTCACGTTCACCTCGGCGCCGTGGTCCACCAGCAATTGCACCAGAGCGGGGGATTTGATGCGGGCTGCACCGTGAAGAGCCGTGTCCCCGTCCTGGTTCGCGGCATTTACGTCGGCGCCCAAATCCAGGGCGATCCGCGCCGCGCGCAACGACTGTTCTTCGGTCACCCGGCTCTCGGTCAAGTTTCGACCCACGCCGGCCGCCGCCATCAGGGGCGTCGTCCCGTCGTCAGCAGCCAGCCGTGGCGAGGCGCCCGCCTTCGCCAGAACCTGCATGACGCGGGCGTCTCCGGCCCTGGCCGCCAGCAGGAAGGGGGTCGCCCCCACCGGCCTCTGCCGGTCGGCCGTGTAGCCGAACCGGGGAGGATGCTTCACGAGCTTGGCGTCGGGGTCCGCTCCCCGCTCCAACAGCGCGAGAATCAGTTCCAGCTTGCCCTCCTGCAGGCCTCGCATGGCGCCCCACTCGTGGCCGCGACGCGCCACGATCCCCTTGGGACCGGTCATCTCCGTCTCCCATGAGCCAGCGGCCCAGTGCAGAGCCGTGTATCCCGAGCCGTCGGAGCTCGGGTCCGTCCCCCGCTCGAGCAACCAAAGGGCAAAGGGCACGTGCCCACGGACCGTCGCCACCACCAGCGCACTTTCACCGCCGGAAGCCGTTTCGTTCGGGTCCACTCCCTCCGCCAACAAGGTGCGGGCACCGTCGAGGTCGCCAGCGCGAGCGGCAAACAGCAGTGGCGTGAAGCCGTACTTGGAACGTGCGGAAACCTCAGCGCCATGCTCGATCAGGGTGCGGGAAACTTCTGTATGTTTCTCCGCCAGCGCCCACATCAATGCCGTCTGCTCCTCCCAAGGAGTCTTGGCGTTCACCTCTGCGCCATGCATCAGCAAGAGTTTGATCGCGTCCGTCGAACCGCTGCGGGCCGCGTGCATAAGAGGCGTCTCGCCGCTGGAGGGAGCGGCGTTGGGATCGGCTCCGGCTCCAAGCAGAACCGTCACCATGCGGGCGCTCCCGTTGACGCAGGCCAGCCAGAGGGGCCGTACTCCAAAATCGTTGGAAGCCTTCACGTCGGCTCCGGCCTCGATCAGCAGAACCGCGTTTGTCAGGTCGTCCCGGTGGGCCGCCCAGTGCAGCGCCGTGGCGCCGTCGGCCTGACGCTGATTCACGTCCGCATGCACGGCCAGCAGAGATCGCAAAGCCTCGGCGTCACCTGACTTGGCGGCCTCCACCAGGCGATTCGGAGAAATCCGGCCAGCGGCGTCCGCCGGCATATCGAGTCGCACTACCAGGAACACCAGACCGAGAAGACCAAGGGTACGCAAAGGCGATATGCTGGTTGGCCCTTGGAATCGGGCGCCACCGTCTCTGCTTGGATTGAAATTCATCCCAGTCGAACCCTTGCGAAGCGCTTGCGGGCCATCGCAGGCCGTCGCCATAATACTTTGAACACAGTCGGTCGGGAATTCATGATTTCCAGGATAATCGTTGCCTGTCTGGGACTCTTCCTGGCCGGGACCCTTCAGCCGCAAGCATCGGGCAAAGGCGCCTCCGGGAGTGCCGGCGCCGGACTCGGGCTGCAAACTTCCACCCCTGGCTCAACGCCGCCGACCCCTTACCGGGCGCTCCTGGACCTCTACTGCGCCAGTTGTCACAACCGGCAACTCAAGACCGCCGGAGTCGAGTTCGATCATTTGGACCTGGCTCGGGTCGGTGACGACGCTCCGGTCTGGGAGAAGGTGGTGCGCCAGCTCAGAACCGGGGTGATGCCGCCGGAGGGGATGCCCCGTCCGCCGGTCGACGACCGCTCGGCGTTCAGCTCCTGGCTGGAATCGGAGCTCGACCGGGCGGCGGAGAACGATCCCGACCCGGGCCGGCCGGCGGCCTACCGCCTGACCCGTACCCAATACGTCAATTCCATTCGGGACCTGCTGGCGCTGGAGATCGACGGTCCATCGCTGTTGCCGCCCGACGATCTGGCGTTCGGCTTCGACACCATCGCCGATACCCTCTCCTTCTCTCCATTGCTCGTGGAAAGATACCTGTCGGCGGCCCGGAAGATCAGCCGGCTCGTCGTCGGCGATCCCGCGCTGAACCCCGCAGCCACCACTTACACGACGTCGCCGCTCGCAGTGCAGTCCGGCCGCATGAGCGAGGAGCTCCCGTTCGGTTCCGGAGGAGGACTGGCGATCCGTCATCGTTTCCCGCTGGACGGCGAGTACGTGCTGACGATCTCACTCCAACGGCGCCGAACCAGCCAAACTCGGGAACTGGATGTCCGTTTGGACGGGAAGCGGCTCCGGCTCATTCGTCTGGAGTGGTACGACCGGAGCTCAGCTTACGGGCAGCCGGCGGCGCCGGATCCGACGGTCCGGTTTTCGGCCGGGGCGGGGACCCGGACGGTGGGGGTTTCGTTCCTCCAGAGAACGCCGGCGCCCGAGGGCTTGGGCCCGGCGCGGCTGCCCGTCGGCAGTCTGCGCGGCGGCTATTCCGATTGGGGCGTGCGCAGCCTCCGGATCGACGGACCCATTCGGGTTCAGGGCTCCGGTGACACTCCCAGTCGCAGGCGAATCTTCATCTGCCGTCCGCTCTCGGCGGGAGAAGCCGACGAGTTGGACTGCGCCCGGCGGATCCTGGCCAACCTGGCCCGCCGTGCCTATCGTCGGCCGGTGACGAACGACGACATCGAACCCTTGCTCGAGTTCTACCGGGAGGGCCGAAGCCGAGGCGGCTTCGACACCGGCATCCAGTCGGTGCTGGAGAGGATCCTGGTCGATCCGGAGTTCCTGTTCCGGCTCGAGCGCGACCCGGCGACGGCGCCGCCGTCGACCGCCTTCAACCTCAGCGGCCTGGACTTGGCATCCCGGCTGTCCTTCTTCCTCTGGAGCAGCGTCCCCGACGAGGTGCTGCTGGGGGCCGCGGCCGATGGGAGGCTGAGCGATCCCGACGAGCTGGAAGTCCAGGTCAGGCGGATGCTCGCCGACACCCGGTCCAAGGCCCTGGTGACGAACTTCGCAACCCAGTGGCTGCATCTCCGAAACCTCCGGGCCGTGACCCCGGACGAGAACCGGTACCCGGAATGGGACGACAATCTTCGGGAGGCGCTCCGGCAGGAGACGGAGCTGTTCCTGGAGAGCCAACTGCGACTCGATCGGAGCGTGACCGGCCTGCTGAACGCCGACTACACCTTTGTCAACCAACGTCTGGCCCGGCACTACGGAATTCCCCGAGTCTACGGGAACCACTTTCGAAAGGTGAAACTGCAAGATGAGCGGCGCCGGGGCCTGCTGGGTCAGGGCAGCATCCTGACTGTCACTTCCTACGCCACCCGCACTTCGCCGGTGCTGCGGGGCAAGTGGCTGCTGGAGAACATTCTGGGAACCCGGGTCCCTCCTCCGCCGGCCAACGTGCCCGAGTTGCCGGAGCATGGCGAGATGGATCGTCCCACTTCGACTCGGGAGCTGATGGAGCAGCATTCCAGGAACCCGGCCTGCTCGAGCTGCCACCGCCTGATGGACCCCCTCGGTTTCGCGCTGGAGAATTTCGACGCCGTCGGCAGGTGGCGCGACCGCGACCAGGGCGATGTTCCCATCGATACCCAGGCGACGCTGCCGGACGGCACCACGGTTCAAGGTCCCGCTGATCTCAGGAGTCTGATTCTGAGCCGCCGCCAGGAGTTCGTCGAGACTCTCACCGGCAAGCTCCTGACCTATGCCGTGGGCCGCGGGGTCGAACCCTATGACATGCCGGCCATCCGTGAGATCATGAGGGAAGCGGCGCCGTCCAACTACCGCTGGTCGGCCCTGATTCTGGGCATCGTCAAGAGTCGCCCGTTTCGAATGAAAAGATCGCGACCATGAGGATCATCCGCAAGATCTCCCTGCCCCGCCGCACGTTCCTCCGCGGGCTGGGCGCCGCCATCGGACTGCCCCTGTTGGACAGTATGGTGCCGGCCTTGGCCGCCGGACGTGCCGGGACGAGTCCCCCGGCGGACCGTCTGGGAGTGGTCTATGTGCCTCATGGAGCGGTGATGGAGAGTTGGACCCCTGCAGCCCAGGGAGCCGAGTTCGAATTCACCCCCATCCTGGACCCGTTGACTCCGTTCAAGGACCGCATTCTGGTCTTGACCGGACTCAGCAACGAGCCGGCCGTGGCGCTGCCCGGCGAACCCGCCGGTGGACATGGACGGATCGGGGGCGCGTTTCTGACCGGCGTACACGTGAAGCCGACGGAGGGGGCCGGGGTCGAAGCCGGAGTCTCGTTCGACCAGATCGCGGCTGGCCAATACGGCCGGCACACACAACTGGCGTCGCTGGAATTGGGACTGGAGGCGACCGACCTGGCGGGAGCCTGCGACGTCGGCTACAGTTGCTCCTACATCAACACGCTCTCCTGGCGGAACTCCACCACTCCCCTGCCCACGGAGAACAACCCCCGGGCGGTCTTCGAACGCCTCTTCGGCGACCAGGAGAGCACCGACCCGGCCGAGCGGCTCCGCCGAATCCGGACCAAACGAAGCATTCTGGATTCGGTCACCCGGAAAGCGGCCCGGCTGCAATCGCGGATCGGCGCCGGCGACCGCAACAAGCTGGTCGAATACCTGGACGCGGTTCGGGACGTGGAGCGGAGGATCCAGATCGCGGAAACCCAAGCCGGCAGGCAGGCGGCGGTGCTGGATCGACCCGCCGGGATCCCCGGCAGCTTCGAAGCGCATGCCAAGCTGATGATCGACCTCCAGGTCCTGGCGTACCAGTCGGACCTCACCCGCGTCATCACCTTCATGATGGGACGGGAGCTGAGCCAGCGGACCTATCCCGAGATCGGAGTCCCCGATCCCCACCATCCCCTCTCCCATCACCAGAACGATCCGGAAAAGCTGGAAAAACTGACTCGAGTCAGCATTCTCCACATGCGGATGTTCGCCTATTTCCTGGAGCAGCTGCGATCCACCCCCGAGGGGGACGGCTCGCTGCTGGACCAGGTGACCCTCCTCTACGGAAGCGGCATGAGCGACAGCGACCTGCACACTCCCCGCAACCTGCCCCTTCTGTTGGCCGGCGGGGGCGCGGGACGGATCAAGGGAGGCCGTCACGTTGGGTTCGAGGAGGGGACTCCGCTGACGAACCTCTATATGACGGTTCTGAGCCAACTGGGAGTTCCGGTCGAGCGCATCGGCGACAGCACCGGGCAGGTGGAGCTCCTTTCGGACGTGTAACCTGAGTTGGTCAGTTGCCGCGGACCGAAGCCTGTCCCGCGTGAAGGAAGACCCGAGGCCAGAACCAGTATCGGCCAGATGGTCACGAAATCGCCCCTGCCAGGCGCATCTCGCGGACCACCCTGCGGCCGGCGGCCCGTTGGGTCGAAACGTAGACGAACGCCGGAATCCGGGTGACGGACACCAAGTGGATCAGACCCCAGATCAGGGCTCGCAGACGGGGCCGATGCTTGAGTTCTCCTCGCAGGACCACCCTCACTCCCTGGTCTATCCGGCCGACCCCGGTGATCAACCGCTTGCCCATTCCGAAATCGTATCCCGAGTTCCAAAAGGCGGCGTCCAGCCAGGCCAAGGTCTCCGAGGTGAGCATCTCGGCAGTCAGATCCCGGGCCACCAGATAGAAGTTCCCGGCCTTGATATTCTCGAAGTACTCCCGGAAGGTCTCTCCCTGAGCCAGGGTGTAGGCTCGGGCGATCTGTCCGGTATGGGTGTCGGTCGCCGACACCATGCCCACGCCGTACCTCTCGGCCAATTCCAGAGTCAGACGGTTCATTCTCCGGACCCGGTGCATGTTGTATTCCACGACGGGAAAGATTTCGAAGAGCTGGGGCACCATCTTGAGGTTCGGCTGCTCACCGAACTCGAACCAGAACGGGTGATTGTAGGTATAGGGAAGATCGTTGTCGTTCAGGTAGGTCACCAGCAGTTCCAGATCCTGCGCCTGCCGGGCGATCCGTTCGATCTCCCGGAATTGGCGGTGGTCCAGCAGGTAGACGTTGATGTGGATGGTGTGTCCGACCCGGGCAAGGTCCAGGATCTTGACCTCCACCGCCGGCACCAGAGCAGACCGTTCCCAGCCGATGCAGTCGTAAGCCGCCATCGTGTCGTGGTCGGTGAAGGTCACGAACGACATTCCCGCATCCCTCGCCTTCTGGTAGAGGAATCGGGGGTCGACGGAGGTGTCGGCGATGACGTCATACGAAAAACGGGTGTGGACGTGCAGGTCCGCGGCCTTCCATCCTTGAGCCACGAGCCGGCGGGCCTTGCGCGAAGAGATCATGCGCTTCCCATAGCCGGAGGCGCCGCCGGTCGAACCTGTCCCCAGTGATGGTCTCACCCTGGATCTCCTTTCCGTCTTGGATTCGGCGAACCGATCCGGACTACGCCACTCGTTCCCGATGCCCCTGGACGACTTCCCGGTAGCAGTCGAACAGCGATTCGAAGACCGCGTCCCAGGTCCGCTCCAGCGCCATCTCCCGGGATCGGGCACCCAGGTCTCCTCGTAGCGCCTCGTCCTGGATCAATCGATTCAGGTAGAGTTCGAACTCCTGGTCATTGGACGCGACGAAACCGTTGGAACCGTGTTCGACCAGTTCCTTGGGGCCCATCTTGTCGGTGACGACGACCGGCAGGCCCGAACTCATGGCCTCCAGAACCACGTTGCCGAAGGTGTCGGTCTCCGAAGGGAAGGCGAACAGATCCGCCGACGCGTAGGCCCGGCTCAGTTCGAGTCCGGTCAGAAATCCGGTGAAGTTCGCAGCCGGCGCTTCCCGCTCCATACGATTGCGAAAGGGTCCGTCTCCCACCACCTGCAGGCGGGCGTCACCATGCCGTCGAAAGATCCGCGCCAGCAACGGAAGGTTCTTCTCCACCGAGACGCGGCCCACGTAGAGGACCGTGGTCCGGGAGGACTCCCGGCGATGCTCCGGACTGAATCTCCGCGTGTCGACGCCCCGGGAGAAGCAATCCATGGGGACACGGATCCTCCGTCCCAGGGTCCGGGCGATGCTGCGGGACGGAGCCAGGACCTTCTCGCAATGCCGGTAGTACCACTCGACGAACTTCCAGCAACCCTCCAACGTGGACTGCTCCAGGAGATCGGAGGGAAGCCCCAGCCTCGCCATGAGACTCCGCCGTCGGGTTCCCACGTACTCGGGCAGAGCCGTGTGGTACACGCCCACCAGGGGAAGTCCCAGCTTGGCGGCGGCGGCCAGGGCGTTGAGGCCCATGGACCCCGGGGTCGCCGCGTGGATCAGGTCGTATCCTCCCTCGCGGCAATCTTCCTGGAGGTTTCCTCGGGGCGTCCAAAGGTCGAAGACCAGGCCGGCGTAATAACGAATAGGGAGCCGGGGCCGGTAGCGAAAGATCCGGACCGAACCCTGCTGCTCCAGAGACGTCCGCGAACCATAGGTGTAGAAGTCCAGGTCGATCTTTCGCCGCCGGCAGTAGGCCGCCAGGTACTGGTAGGTGTTGGACACGCCATTCACCTGGTCCAGGGTGTCGGTGAATATGGCCGTTCTCGGCAACGGACCGGATCTGCCCAGCACCACGGGCTTGGAGCCGGCGACCGGCGTGCCGGGAGCCTGTTCGGAACCGGAAGACCTCCGATGCGGTGAACTCATCCCGTGAAATACATTATCAGCGAGGGCCGATGCGAAGCCTCCGATTGGATGAAGCTGGGGTGAAAAGCCCGTGGAAAAATCATCCACGGCGCCGGCCGCCGCCGCCAGGCTCAGAATCCGATAGGCGGAGACCGGATGGTCCCCTCGGAAATCGGCCCGGAGTCCTTCCGAATAGGCTCGCCATAGTTGGGAAACCAGGGCCGTGACCAGCACGGCGGCGCCGTAGCGGGAGTGCAGGAAGAGAGACACTCCCGCCAGACCGGACAAGACCAGGGCCAGGGCGCTCAAGGCTTGAACCGGAACCACCTTGGCGCCGTCCAGACCCGCTCTCGAGATGGGCCTCCAACCGGATGATGGCCCGGCGGCACGTGTCTCCGGCGGCGGCCCGGCGGACCACGTTGGCGAAATAGTTGGACTGCCGTATGGTGAGGGGCAGGTCGACTCGTTCCGCCGTCCCGATGACGGCGGCCTGGAGTTCCGTCTCCGACCCCGCCGTAACGTCCCCTTCGGAGAAAGGGTAGGTCCGGACCCGCCCGGGTTGGACCCCCAGTCGAGCCAACGACTCGTCGACCCTGGTCGGCCGATCTTGCGGCAGCAGATTGCTCATGGCATCCAGCGGCCCGTTGCCACCCTCCAGAGAGTAGCAACCGGTTCCGTCAGAATGCCCTACGCAACGTGATGCCGGGCTGAGGATCCCAAGAAAATCAGAACAAATTTGGAAGCAGGGAAGTGGCGAGCCGTCCCAACGGTGGGGAAGCACTTCAGAAATGCCGGAGTGTCGTCTTGCTCCATCGATGCCCGGATTGCAGGCCGGCGAGATCCGATGTGCTGCCGGCCCGCTCGATGAAGACTTCCTGGGCCGCGCGCGATGGCTGTCCAGGTTCAGGCGACCGGCCCATATACGTTCCATCCGGCCGGCAGTCCCAGGCCGACGCATTGTCTCGCTCGTAGACCTGCAGGATTTCGTCCAGCTCCTGCTTCAAGGCCGGGTCCCGAACCGGCACCACGGTCTCCACCCTTTTCTTCAGGTTCCGCTTCATCCAGTCCGCAGAGCCGATGAAGACCTCGGGATCGCCGCCGTTGACGAATCGGTAGATCCGGCTGTGCTCCAGAAAGCGCCCCAGGACACTGAACACCCGAATGTTCTCGGAAAGCACTGGGACTCCCGGCCTGAGACAGCAGAGACCCCGAATGTTCAGGGAGATGGGTACTCCGGCCTGTCCGGCCCGGTAGAGTTCCCGAATGATTCCCGCGTCCTGAAGCTGATTCATCTTGGCGTCGATGCCGCAAGGCCTACCGGCGGCCGCGTGTTCGGCTTCTCGGCGGATGAGCTGATTGAATCGTTTGCGCATGGCCACCGGGGCGACGATCATCTGCGAGTACCGAGTGTGCGGCGTCTTTCCCGTCAGCGAGTTGAAGACCGCCGCGATGTCGCGGCAGACCTCCGGGTCGGAGGTCAGGATCCCCACGTCCTCGTACACTTTCGCCGTTCCCGTATGGTAGTTGCCCGTTCCCACGTGGGCGTAATAGCGGATCCTCCCCTGCCCTTCCTCTCGAAGCACCAGGGCCAGCTTGACGTGGGTCTTGAGCCGCTCCACGCCGTAAGCCACGTGGACGCCCTCGTTTTCCAGATACTTCCCCCACGCGATGTTGGGAGCCTCGTCGAATCGAGCCGTCACCTCCACCAGCACCGCCACCTGCTTGCCTCTCCGGGCGGCTTCGGCCAGCGCCTTGACGATGGGCGAATCGCCGCTGGTCCGGTAGATGGTCAGCTTGATGGCCAGGACGTCCGGATCGATGGCGGCGGCCTCGATGAACCTCAGGACCGAGGTATCGAAGCTGTAATACGGATGATGGAGCAGAATGTCGCCTCGTCCGATCTCTTGGAAGATGGCGGTGGGGTGGCCAAATTCCAGGGGACGCAGGCGGGGATGTGTCATGGGACGATGGGGCGGAAAACGAAGGTCCTCGTGGTCTCCCGGATTGATTTCGGCCAAGTCGCTGAGTCTGAGCAACTGCCTTGTGGGATAGACGTCATCGGAATCCATCTCCAACTGCCGGACCAGCCACTCGCCGAGCTTCGCCGGCATGTCCCGATTCACCTGGAGCCGGACCGCACCTGCAAAGCGTCTGGCCTTCAGTTCGCTGCTCACTTGCTGAATGATGCTGCCCGGTGCCTGGGACTCGTCCTCCAAAAGATCCCGGAAGCGGTCCGGGTCTCCCGAGCTGCCTCTGGTCACGCGGAAGGCGTAGATTCCCAGAGGAGGGATCTCCGGGTACAGCAGATCGATGTTCCCGGCAATGACCTGCTCCAAGGGCGTGAAGCCGGAATCGTCCGCGAGGGGAACCCAGCGGGGACGATTGTCCGGCACCTTGATCCGGACGAACCGCTCGCGTCCATCGTCATCGGGGAAGAGAATCGCCAGATTGAGTCCCAGGTTGCTGATGAAGGGGAAGGGATGCTCCGGGTCCACGGCCAGCGGCGTCAGGATCGGCATCACCGAATCCTGGAAATATTCGCGCAGATGCTGTCTCAGCGACGCCTCCAACTGATCGTAATCGACAATTCCCACTCCCTCGGCCGCCATGGCCGGGCCCAGATCCCCCAATAGCGTCTCGCCCAGCCTCCTGGACTGTTTCCGCAGTTCGGCCTGACAGGCCCGGAACACGGTTTCGGGTGAGCGGCCGTCGATGGTGGTTTTCTTGGAGCGATTTCGGATCTGGCGCTTCAGTCCGCTGATCCGCTTCATGAAAAACTCGTCATGAAGCATGCCGGCGATCCCGGCGAACTTGACCCGCTCGAGGAGGGGAAGTTCACGATTCTCGACCAGGGCGACGACGCGGCTGGCGAAGCCCAGCCAGCTCAACTCCCGGTTGAGATAGGCTTCAGGGGAATCCAACGTGATGCGGGACAGGGACGGAGATGCTGTTCCAGAAACCGCTGACATTGTGAAGATTTCGTAAATTTGACCATATCAAGGCCGGATCCCGCAAGGGAACCCGCAACGAGTATTGAGAGGTGGGGCGGAATCAGGTATGCAAGTTCCCGAGAGATGCCGTGTCGGCTTTTGCCGCCGGCCGACCCGAGTGCGCCCCTGACCGATGCAACGAAACATCGAAACCCTCGACAGGCATTCCGTGGCCGCGGTGGACCTGGGCTCCAACAGCTTCCACATGATCGTGGCGCGCGCCAGGTCGGGGGACGTTCTGGTCCTGGATCGGCTACGGGAGATGGTCCAGTTGGCGGCTGGACTCGACTCCTCCAGACGGCTCTCCCGCGACGCCCAGCTTCGTGCTCTCGACTGTCTGAGGCGCTTCGGGCAGCGGGTGATGTACATGGCTCCCGAAAGAGTCCGTGCCGTGGGAACCAATACCTTCCGGAGTGCTCACGACGCTCAGGAATTTCTGGTCCAGGCCGAAGCTGCCCTGGGCCACCCCATCGAGACCATCTCCGGTATCGAGGAGACCCGGCTCATCTACCAGGGAGTCGTCCACGGCCTGGCAAGTCCGGCCGGACGCAAGCTGGTGGTGGACATCGGCGGCGGCAGTACCGAACTGATCGCCGGGGAATCCTTCGACGCCGTCCGCATGGAAAGCCTCTATCTGGGCTGTGTCTCCATGAGCCGCACCTACTTCAACGACGGCGAAATTACCTCCCGCCGCTGAAAGCGAGCCGAGCTGGCGGCGCACCAGGAGTTCGAATCGGTCCAGGCACGCTATCGGGATTTCGCTTGGGAAGAGGCCCTGGGCGCTTCGGGCACCGTTCGCGCCATCCAGGCCGTGGTCCGGAACGCCGGCTGGAGCCGCGACGGGATCACCCCCGAAGCTCTCAGGCGTCTTCGAGATGCGATCCTCAAGACGGGGACCACCAGGAAGCTTCGGTTCAACGGACTGCGCGCGGCGCGGCGAAGAGTCTTCCCCGGTGGACTGGTGGTACTCATGGCGGCATTCGATTCGCTGGGAATCGAGCACCTGCGTTCGGCCGACGGCGCGCTGCGGGAGGGCCTTCTCTACGATCTGATGGGCCGCATCCGTGAGGAGGACGTTCGCGGCCAGACGGTCGACTCATTGTCCGAACGCTACCACGTGGACCGGCCGCAGGCGGAGCGAATTCGGACGACTGCCCTGGACTTCCTGGAGCAGACCGATCGAGGCTGGGAATTGGATTACAGGGAAGCTCGGCTGATGGTTTCCTGGGCGGCGCAACTGCACGAGATCGGACTCGACATCGCCCACCATCACTACCACAAGCACGGCGAGTACGTCATCGCCAACTCCGACCTGCTGGGCTTCTCACGGGAGGAGCAGACGCTCCTGGCCACGCTGGTCAGAGCGCACCGGCGGAAGTTCCCCATTTCCGTGTTCAAGCGGTTGCCCGCGCAACAGATTCACAGTGCGGAACGTCTGGCAATCCTGCTTCGGCTCTCGGCCTTGCTGCATCGCAGCCGGGTCTCGATCCCCATGCCCGAACCTCGGCTCCGAGCCGAGGAGAAGCGAGTGACCCTGGAGTTTCCCGCCGGCTGGCTGCGCCAGCATCCCCTCACCGGGGCCGACCTGGATGAAGAGAGGGCATATCTCCGTTCAGGCGGTTATACGCTTCGCTGTTCCTGATTCGAATCCGCTCGGAAACATCACCATTGTTCGCGCGCGCCTTCCGCGCCGGTCACCAAGGTGTGGTTTGGGCGCGGAACCGCTGGAATCTTCCCTCCGTCGCGTCTTGGGCCTGGGCCTGAAGCTGCTCCAGGCGGCGGTCCAGGTCATCCGGACCCAGTGAAAAGTCAGGTCGAGGACGAAGGGCCGTCCAGATCCGCCGTGCCATCTCCTGATGGACTGCCAGGTCATGGACGTCTCCCAGCACGCCCTGTAGAGACTTGAGCCTCTTGATCAGGAAAGCGGCCTCCCGGGGCGGATAAAGGCTGCGAAAGAACTCGAGCAGGTAGCGGAGCTTCTTGCAATCGATCCGAAGCCGATGCAACGCCTCGATCTCCAATCCGGCGAGACTCTCTCTGCGTGCGACCCGGCGATAGGCCTTCCGAATCCGCTTGGTGGCCACGGCCCCGATCGGTCTCTGGCCCTTCTTGGGAAGGGTCCGGAGCCCGGTTCCGGCACCCAGAAAGGTTTCCCATCGTCCCACCGCCGCAGCCCATGCGTCCGAGTTCAGGACTCTTGCCAGGACAGGTTGCTCTTCCCTTCGCCGGCGCCGCGCCGATTCCTTGACCGGGATCAGGTTTCGCCGTATCCGCTTCGGAAGACCGGACTCGTAGACCTCCAGCCGCTCCAGAAAGACATCCAGATCCCGGGCGGGACCGGTCACCCGGGTCATCGACGAGAGCGCGATTCTGATGGGATCGGCGTCCACCGCCGGGAAGACCCCCTTGATCTGGGTCAGGGCCGATCGAGCTCGGCGTACGGCGACACGGAAATCGTGAAGGAACTCCGGGTCCCGACTCTTGAGCACACCCTCCTGGTTGTGGAGGATCGCACCCACCAGGGCCAAATGGATCTTTCCGAGAGCCTCATGGGCCGGCATGGCGGGAGACAATTCCAGCGCCGGTTTTGAAGAGTAGCGCACGAGAGGGTCCCGGACCTGAGCTGGATTTCCCGGATCTGCAGGCGAACCGGCCTCGCCGTTTATTCTGAAAGAACGCTTTCCATTTTCCCTCGCTTGCATGATCGACGTTCCACCGTAGTAGACTGGCTTTACTCAAAATCATGCCAGGATTGAGTCGGCCATGAAACAACTACTCATCTTTCGGCACGCCAAATCGGATTGGAACGCCCCCTATTCCATCGATCATGATCGGCCGCTGGCGCGGCGCGGCGTCGCCGCCGCCAAACGGATGGGACGCTATCTGGCCCGGTTGGGCCAAGTCCCGGACCGGGTGATCTCCTCCTCTGCAGTTCGGGCCTGGCGGACGGTGGAACTGGCCGCCCAGGCGGGCGACTGGCCGTGTCCCCTCGAAGCCACGCGCGAGCTCTATGACACCACCTCGGACCAGATGCTGGAGATCATCCGCGGCTGCTCCGATACCGATTCATGCCTGCTGCTGGCCGGCCACCAACCCACCTGTGCCGCGCTGGCCGGCCGCCTCATCGGGAGAGCCCAGTTGAGGTTCCCCACCGCGGCCATGGCCGGAATCAAACTGCCGCGGGACCGGTGGGGGAGTGTCCGTTGGGGCGAGGGGAGGCTGGTCTGGTTCGTGACTCCGAAGCTGTTGAAATCCGTGATGTAGGTGGCTCCGGAACGCCCCGGCAGGTCCGAGTGCGGACCCTCGCCACCCCTCAAACCAGGTATTTCTTGGCGATCTTGGCGGCGACCGTCCCGATGGCGTAATAGCCGACCGAGATCCGTCCCACGTGCGTCAGCAGGTCGTACGCCTTCCAGCGATTCCAGCCATACTCCTCTTCCATCCAGAGGATGAGCCAGGCGTAGGCTTGAGCCGTAGCCCGTTCCATCGGACAGCCGGTGGCCACGGTCATGATCTCTTCCGCCGACTCGATGCGGGGTCCGGGAATTGTCTTTCCGCGCATCAAGTCGACGGTAATGATCGTCTCCGAGGGCATTTCGAGACCGCTGGCCGAAAGTTCACCGTGTCCCATGGCGGCGTGGGCGTCGCCGAGATAGAGGTAGGCTCCCGGAATGTAGACCGGGAGATAGACGGTGCTGCCGGGACCGGTCTCGATGATGTCCATGTTGCCCCCGTGGGGTCCTGCCGGACCCGTGGTGGGCACTCCCTTGTCCGGAGCCGTCCCGATGCACCCCAGCATGGGTCGATACGGAATCGTGATCTCGTCGCTCCAATAGATCTTGCCGTCGCGGATGGGGCAGACGTGAGTGCCGTGGGGACAGTCCGCGCCGATCCACTCGGCGAGCTGCCTGGGATCGCTGGTCCGGGTGGCGCACTGGCCGATGCTGGGCCGAATCTCGTGGATATGGACGGACAGCGCATCCCCCGGCTGCGCTCCTTTGACATGAATGGGACCGGTCTGCGGGTTGCCGAAGGGGATCGCCTTCCGGTCGCGGCGATCCTCATTGGTGCGAACCTGCCCCGAAAACGCATCTTCGGCCTCGACCAGCACCTTTTCTCCAGGCTCGATCCGTAGACGCACCTCATTGTGCCGGCTGTATTCGTAGTAGAGAGGACCCAGAGGAAGTCTTCGCATGGTTCACCTCGTTCTTCCGTGGCGGATTCGATCGGCGAGAGTCTACCAGCCCGTGCGGAGGCGCGTCGGAGCAGCCCGGCACACCCTTCAATGATCTCTTCTCCTTTTTCTCCGCTGTGTATAATCTGACCTTTTCTTGACTGACCGTCCCGACAGGAGGATCCCAATGCCGTCAATCAGCGACCGCGCCGTAGCTCTGAAGAAACGCATCCATGCCGGCGAAACCATCATCGGTGTTTCCGCTTCACCCGACAGCGACGGGGACACGCTCCGCTCCATCGTCGAAGCCGACTCCTATGATTTCCTGTGGGTGGACAGCCAGCATGACGCGTTCGGCGAGTCGAACCTGGTGCGGTTCTGCAAAGTGGCCGCCGAGCTGGACATGCCGGTGCAGTTCCGCATCAAGCACACACGGCACACCTACCTGATCGGAAACATTCTGGACCTGGGCCCGGCCGGCATCGAGGTTCCTCAGGTCGAATCCGTGGAGACCGCCCGTGAAGCAGTGGACAACTTCTACTATGCGCCGGAGGGCGTCCGCAGTTGGGGCGGCTTCAACCGGCTGAACTTCCAGCTCGAGGACGATCACCGGGAGTACCGGCGCTGGTGGGGAGAAACGGGAGTCCTCTGGATGCAGATCGAGTCGGTGGCGGCGGTGACCGCGGCCCGGCAACTGGCTCAGCCGGGCGTCGACTGCCTCTCCTTCGGACCCATGGACCTGACCTTCAGCCTGGAGAGCCACCCCCACCACCCATTCAAGAGCGTCGACGACTGTGTCCGGCACATCTGCGAGCAGCTTCGAGGGGCCGAGACCAAGGTCTGCTTCCGAAACTACACGCCCGATACCCGCCGGAAATACCTGGACATGGGGGTCACCGTCCTGTTGGAGAGGCCTCGGGTATAGTCCGCGCGCCCGGTCAGACAACCGGTCGGGAACGCGGTGATCCGGGGAACCACGACCGCCGATCCACTCCCGCGTCAGAACTTGTACGACGCGACCAGGTAGGTGAAGGTGTTCCCATCCCCCGGCGTATTGGCCTTGAGATAGGGTCCCGGGAACATGTGGCCAATGCCGCCGCTCAGGCTCACGGCCTTCGAAAACGGCACCGTGAACACGGCGTCCAGCTCGTTCCCGACCTTGAGGTCGGTGGCGCCTCCGGGTGGCGGCGCAACCGACAATACCCCTGCCACGCTGTAGAGGGCGTCATTCCCCGTGGCCAGCCAGAAGGAGTGGAAATCGAATTGCAGTCCGAACTTCGGATGGGGCTTGAACTCGGCTCCGAGCCGGATGTTTCTCAGATTGCGCCAGCCCACAAGGTCGTTGTAGCCGTACAGGAAATGGGCGGTGGGATACAGGTTGTCA
The DNA here is from genome assembly GCA_965217775.1 of Acidobacteriota bacterium. GTDB lineage: Bacteria > Acidobacteriota > UBA6911 > RPQK01 > JAJDTT01 > JAJDTT01. The sequence goes on along the minus strand of CBDCJH010000002.1, from coordinate 5,828,294 downwards.
AAGCCGCCCACCCGGCCGTCGCCGCCGTCCTCGTCACCCGAGCCAAAGTTGTAGTGAACATAGAGTCTCGGGCTTGATTCGGCGTCGATGGAATAGCCCAATTCCGCGTAGTAGCCCCAGGCGTCGATCACGGCGTCGGCTACGTCGCCCCACTGCCGGACCAGGGCCAGGTTGTAGTCCCAGGGCCCCAGACCCTTCGCCCAGGCTCTCAAGCCCATGGTGTAGCGGTTGAGGTCCCCTCTTTGGTTCAACTCGTTGACGACGGACCGGGTCGACCGCAGTAGAAGATAAGGTTCCAGGGTGGAACCAGGGATCACGTTTTCGATGGCGCCATACACGCCATGCAAGTTGTTCCCTTCCATCGACCGGTTGATTCGCACGGCGGGGTCGTTCTGCACCACTTGCGCCGAGAAGACGTCGACCCGGGCTCCGTCGCCGCGGAACTGGAGCTTCACCGCGTCGAAGGCTCTGGAGGTGTTTGTCCAATTCAACGCGCCTATGAGACGCTGATCTCCATAGGCCAGCACCTGGCGCCCCACAGTCAACGTGACCGGCGATTTTTCACTCCCAATCCGGGCGTATGCCTGCCGCAAGTCGAACCCGTCACGGAAGACTCCGATGTTCGGCACGTCACGGATGCCCGGAGCACTGGCATCCTGTCCCTGAAACCCGAACTTCAGCCAGGAGGCAGGGGTGATCCCCAAATCCAGACGGGTCCGGATCAGACCGTATCCGTCGTCGCTTCCTTGCCGATAGCCCAATGCCCGCCGGCCTTCGTAGCGGACCCGGAACTCGCCGGCAAGGGAGGCCCAGCTTGGCAGGTCATTCCCCAAGGCCCGATCGACCGTGACCGGAGGCTTCTCGGCGGTTTCCTTCTCCTCGCCGTCACTGCTGAGAACGGCCGTCGACGACAGCAGCCAGACGGCGCCGGCCAGCATCGCCCGCATCACCGGAAACGAACAATTCGGGAGGTTCGGAAAAGTGCCGAAGGTTTGGCCGCCGTCCGGATCGTCTCCACTACGGGGCTTCGAAGCCGAGCCGTCTGCCCACAGGCAATCGGCGCGCCGCCGCGGCTTTTCCGCCAGACCGCCGGCAACTTGGAAAACTCCATCATCGTGAATCTTCATGGCCACTTGCGCGCCGTTCAGCATTTGGCGCCAGCCGGTGAACAAACTCACCGGGCCTCCGCCCGGTAGGAGACTCCCGCGTAACAATACCGGATCAAGTTCTTCTCTTCCTCCCCTTTCAGCGACATTTACCCGGCGGGATGAGGCCACCCAAGCACCGGTTCGACAGCTCCCGTTTCACTTCATTCGTCGCTGCCGTTTTCGACTCTGAGCCTTCTCGCCGGGCCGGCAGTCCTCCGAATCCAAAGTGACGGCGTAGTCTTCCCGGGCCGACCGGAGCGAAACCTTTTCGTTCTTCACGTCCCGCAGCACGGATTCGGGAGACCGCTCCAACGGGTCTCCCCATCCTCCGCCTCCAGCCTGCCGATGATAAAGAACTTCGCCCGCTCTCATCGTCGTCGAGATCATGACCGGGAGCACTTCTTGGCTGCCGTCCTTTCTGTACATGACGTTGATCGAACCTTTTCCCGGTTTCCCGGAGCACAAGCCGTAGGGCAGATGATCGCGGCGGTCGGAGCGGATCGCGAGATGGGTTTCGCCCTCCAGCAGTTCCCACTCCCGTTCCACGGCCAATCCTCCTCTGTATTTTCCAGGTCCTCCGGTATCGCCCACCAGCCCGTAACGCCGAATTCGCACCGGGTATTCAGCTTCCGCCTGCTCCACCGGGATGTTGCTGGCCACGACGATGGGATTGCAGAGACCATCGTTGCCATCCATCCCCGGCCGGCCTCCCCAGGTACCGGTGAGCGATTCGTAGTAGATGTAGGGAGACCGGTCCCGGTACCGGCCACCGAAAACGACCAGGGTGTTTCCGCCCTCTCCGGCGGCCAGGATGCGATCGGGAAGGAGACCGGCCATGGCTCCGAAGATCGTGTCCACCATCCGAAATCCGGTCACCCCCCGCATTGAAGAGGCTCCCGGCATCACGACCTCCGCGACGGTGCCGGGTTCGGTGATGATGTTCAGAGGACGGAACATCCCGGCCGTGTTGGGCACGTCCCCGCTCATGGCGCAGCGCACACACACGGCCACCGCCCCGCAGGTGAAAGAGCGAGTGGAATTGAGAGCGCCCCGGACCTGAGGGTCGGTTCCGCTGAAATCAGCGGTGAAGGTGTCGTCCTCTATGCTGGCGGTGACCTGGAAACGAACCCGGGGCCCGCCGACGCCGTCGCTGTCCATGTAGTCCACGAAGGTGCTGGTTCCGTCGGGCCAGGACGCGATCTCGGCGCGCATGAGTTTTTCCGTGTAGTCGATGAGATCGTCGCCGCAGGCAGAGAGGGTCTCGGCGCCATAGCGAACGATGAGTCGCCTCACTGCCTGCTCTCCGATATTGCAGGCGGCGACCTGTGCCCGGAGATCCCCCAGGGTCTTCTCGGGCACCCGGACGTTGGTGCGCAGCAGGGCGAAGATTGCTTCGTCCGGTTCCCCCCGGTGATGGAGCTTAAGCCAGGGGATGCGCAGCCCCTCCTGAAATATCTCCGTGTTGTCGCAGGCCGAGCTCCCCGGCAATCTCCCCCCCAGGTCCAGATGGTGGGCCGTCGTCACGGCGAAGCAGACGATTTCCCCGTCCCAGAAAACAGGTTTCACCACGTAGATGTCAGGTATGTGCATCCCGCCGCCGAAGGGATCGTTCATGATGAAGACGTCCCCCGGCTCCATCTTCCGGCCGTACTTCTCCAGGAGGGTTTCCATGGCGTGCGGCACCGAACCCAGGTGCAGCGGTATGGTGACGCCTTGGGCGATCATCTCCCCGCGTGCGTTGCACAGGGAGGTGGAGTAATCCAGGCAGTCCCTGACGATGGTGGAGTAGGCGGTTCGGTAAAGAGCCAGCGCCATCTCGTCCGCACCCGAGGAGAGCGCATTCTGAACGATTTCACGAGTGATGGGGTCGACCCTTGAGCGCATTTCTCAGACCGGCAACGCCATGACCATTTCTCAAGTTTCTGGCGGAAGACTTGGCCCGGCGCCTCTCTGGCGGACCTTTACATCGATGTCGAGCCTCGTCACTCCGCCTCCCTGGCGAACACCTTGGGTCGGCGAGACATCCTGATAGTCGCGGCCCACGGCGATTCGCACGTGACGCTGGTCGACCAGACTCTCGTTGGTGGGATCGAAGCCGATCCATCCCAGACCCGGCAACAGGCATTCGACCCAGGCGTGGGTGGCATTCCCCGCCGCCTGCTCGCCGGGTTGCCCGGTCGGGCTCAGATATCCCGAGACATACCGCGACGGAATGCCCCAGGAACGGGCGATGGCGATCATGACATGGGCGTAGTCCTGGCATACACCCCGGCCCGATTCGAGGATGTGCTCGACGGGAGACGCAACCGAGGTGCTACCAGGGACGTAATCGAAGCTCCGGTAGAGGCTATGGCAGAGCTGCAACAGCCCTTCCAGAGGATCGTCTCCGCGCTCGATGCCGTTTCTGACCACGAAGTCGTCCAGCAGAGGCGACGGCCGGGCCAAAGTGCTGGCATGGGTGAAATCCCAATGATCGAAAGATTCACTCCAGGAGAGAATCTCCCGCCAAGCATCGGCGCCGATATTTCCGGGAAGGGGAACCGGTAGCGCAGGTTCGACCGTCGACCGTGCGATTATATCCAGGCAATCGTGCGGCCGGTGAAGATAGAGAACATGCCGGGAGTTGCCGAAACCGTCCGTTTCACCGGTCAGGGAAGCGGATGGCCGCGCTCCGATCTCGAAGTCAAGGAGCCGCTGTCCACCGTCGCTCCGTGGCTTCAGGCAGAGCAACATGACGCATTCCCGCGCCGGGAATGCGTACCGGTACCGGGAAACGTGCTCGATCTCATAGTGGACGGATCCGGACATGGGATCAGCGTAGCGGGGAGTCCTCGATGGGGTAGTCGACATAGGCCGCGATGACCAGTTCGTGGAGCTTCCGGCAGTTCTCCCCGATCCACTGGAGCAAACTCTCGTGGTCCTCCCGATCCGGCCAGGCATAGTGGATCAATGCTCGAAGACGGCCCGCCAGACGCCGCGCCTGTGCACCCGATTCGGCGATGGGGCCGGGGCCGATGGCGTCAAGCTCCATGACTGCCGCGTTGAGGGATCGAAAGAGGGAGCCGGGCAGACGCGGGTCCGTCACCAGCAAATCCAGAACCTGATCCGGCTGCACGTCGACGCTATATTTTCGATTGTAGGCGTCAAACGCCTGACAGAAGCGCAGAAGACCGGTCCAGTCCTCTCCCAAAGACGAGTCGAGCCGACGGCCGGCGTTCATTTGGGCCAGAAACAACCCGGCCGAGGACTGGGACCGTTCGATGGCGCGCCCCAGCCGCCAGAAACGCCAGCCTTCATCACGATACATGGTCACTTCCGCGACCCCGTTGAAGGTGTCGATGTCACGCGCCGTTGCCACGTAGAAATTCTCCGGGGAGACCTTCCAGATCTTCTGGATGGTCATGTCCTGGAGCCGCAGATAAGCCCGGTTCAGACAACTCCACATCTCGGCACTGATCCGATTGCGCATCTGGCGGGCGTTTTCACGGCCCATGGCGAAACAACTGAATACCGAATCGGGATTCGACCTTTCGAAAGTGAGATCGTCGGCCAAGGTGTAGGAATCGGCCAGCGTATAGGAATCGCCTAAAGGATCGTCCTCCTCGCCTCCCAGAAGCTCCAGGGGCCCCCCGGGCGGATGCCGGTTCAGACTGATGTAGATACGGCTCCACCCAAAGTGGATCTCACGAATCGGCCGATCCACCAGAGCCTCGACCTGCAGTCGCAACAGGCGGGAGAGATACTCCGCCCTCTCAAGGTAACGGCCCATCCAATACAGACCTTGGGCGTTGCGCGAAAGCAACCTGGATCTCCTGCCGATCAACCCCGATTATTCGTCGAACCAGGAGCCTGCACCGCAGAAATTGATCTACTGCGAAAGCGGTAGACCACTTTCTCGCTACGATCATTTCTACCGCGCAGACTCCTAGTCGTCCAGTTCTTCAGGCATGAGGACGAACTCGGGATAGGCTTCCATGCCCAGCTCGCCCACGTCCTGTCCCAGCCGTTCCACCTGGGCCGACACCCGAACGCCCATCGTCACCGCCAGTACCTTCCACACGATCAGTGAAGTCGCGAATACGAACGCACCCACCGCCAAGATGCCCAGCAACTGGACCCCGATGTTGCCGCCCGCCGCGATGCAGACCGCGATCGTTCCCCAGGTCCCCGCAAACAGGTGCGCCGGCACCGCCCCCACCACGTCGTCGATCTTGAACTTCTCCAGGAACTTGATCCCCGCCGTGCACAGGATGGCTCCGATGGCGCCGATGATGATCGACCAGTGGTGCGACACGATGTCCGGTCCCGCCGTGATCGCCACCAGGCCCGCTATCGCCCCGTTCAACGTCGCGAACAGGTCATTGCGTCCCAGGATCGGCCGCGACACGATCAGGGCCGTCACCACCCCGGCCGCCGCCGCCAGGTTCGTGTTCACCAGCACGTGGCTCATCGCCATCGCGTCCGCCGCGCTCCCCAGCGCCAACTGCGACCCGCCGTTGAATCCGAACCACCCGAACCAGAGGATGAACACCCCCAGCGTCACCAGGATCACGTTCGACGGCGGCGTCGGCTTCACCGTCCCGTCCTTCCGGTACTTGCCCAGCCGCGGCCCCACGATCAGGATCCCCGCCAACGCGGCCCAGCCGCCCGTACTGTGCACGATCGTGGAACCGGCGAAATCCTGGAATCCCATCGCGTTCAGCCAGCCGCCGCCCCAGGTCCACGCGCCCACCACCGGGTAGATCACCGCCGTCAGCACCGCCACGAACACGAAAAACGACCACATCTTCACCCGCTCGGCCAGCGCCCCCGAGACGATCGACGCCGCCGTCGCCACGAACACCATCTGGAAAAACCAGTCCGACATGGTCGAGTACTTGCTGTCGGCCCCCGTCACCGCGGCCGCCGCCCCGTCCTGGCCCGCCACCAGCGCCAGATCTTCCGCCGACGGCCCGTACAGCAATTTGAACGACCCGATCACGCTCCCCACGTCCGTGTACATCAGGTTGTACCCGATCACGTAGTAGGCCAGCCCCGCGATCGAGTACAGCCCGATGTTCTTCATGCAGATCATGGAGGCGTTCTTGGTCCGCACCGATCCCGACTCCAGCATCGTGAACCCGGCGCACATCCACATCACCATGGCGCCCCAGATCATGAACGAGAAGGTGTTGAACACGTACAGCACCTCTTCGTCCACCGCCGCCTGCGCCGCCGCCGTCCCGCAGAGCAGACAGATCACCACCAGCAACAGTTTCCCTGCCACGCCCCGCACCAACCGTCTGTGCAGCGGCGTCTTCGCTCCTTCTCTCATTGCTCCCTCCCAAGTCGCAGTCGAGTCATCACAGCAGGATCATTCGCCGGGCGCCGCACTCACCTCCCGACGCCGTCCACTCAGTCTTCCAACACCCACAGGTCCTTGCCGCCTCCGCCCTGACTCGAGTTCACCACCAGGCTGCCCCGGCGCAGCGCCACGCGGCAGAAGGCTCCGGGGACGATGCGAATCCGACGGCCATTGAGAACGAATGGACGCAGATCGACGTGGCGCGGTTCAGCCTGGCCGTCGATGACACAGGGCGCGCGAGAGAGCGACAATACCGGTTGCGCAATGAAATCGGCCGGGTTGGCCTGCATCTGCTTCGCGTATTCGACACGCTCTTGGCGAGTCGAGTGCGGACCGACCAGCATGCCATACCCGCCGGACTCTCCTACCCGTTTCACCACCAGGTTCTCCAGGTTGTCGAGCGCATATTCAAGTTCTTCGGGCCGGCGGCAAATCCAAGTCTTCACGTTGTTCAAAAGCGGCTCTTCACCCAAGTAGTAACGGACCATGTCCGGCACATAAGCATAAACGCTCTTGTCATCGGCGACGCCGGTACCGGGCGCGTTCACCAGGGAAACATTGCCCTGCTTGTAGGCATGGATCAGCCCCGGGACCCCCAGCAGAGAGTCGGGTCGAAATACCAGAGGATCGAGAAAATCGTCGTCCACACGCCGGTAAATCACGTCGACGCGCTTCAGGCCCGCCGTAGTTCGCATGTACACGTAGCCATCGTTGACCAACAAGTCACGGCCTTCCACCAATTCCGCACCGATCTCGTTTGCCAAAAATATGTGCTCGTAGAACGCGGAATTGTAGACGCCGGGTGTCAGCAGCACGATGCAGGCTCCCGACCGATCTTTGGGCGCCAGCTCTCGCAGGGTCCGGAGCAGGACTCGTCCGTAGTGCTCCACTTCTCTCACCCGGGAGTTTCGGTAAAGGAGGCGAAGACTGGCCTTCACCGCCTTCCGGTTGGCGACCATGTACGACACCCCCGAGGGGACCCGCAGATTGTCTTCCAACACGCAGAATCCGTCATGGGTGCGGACCAGGTCGGTTCCGCAGACGCCGACCCAGACGCCATGGGGCGCCGAAAATCCACGCATTTCCAGACGGTACTGCGGACAACCCCGCACCATGTCCAACGGGATGACCCCGTCCGCAATAATGCGAGCCTCGTTGTATATATCCTGCAGAAAATGGTTCAGAGCCGTGAGCCGCTGGGTCAGGCCGGCTTCCAACTGGCGCCACTCATCTCCCGAAAGAATTCGGGGAACGCAGTCGATGGGGATGATGCGCTCCTCGGCTTCTTCGTCGCCGTAAACGGTAAAGGTGATTCCTTCATGGGAGAACGAACTCGTCACGCGTTCCTGAATGCTGCCGACTTCCTCGACCGACAGTCGGCTCAGGGCTTCGTACAGTAATTGACTATGTTCTCGCGGAGTGCCGTCCGCACGGAACATTTCGTCGTAGTACTGGACGTCCAGGTCGTAGGATCGAAATTCCATGTGGCCGACTCGCGAAGGGAGATAGCGATCGATATTAGAACATCTCGCTATCCGGCACCACTACCGCTTCAGCAACGATGGTGACCCGGAGGGTCTCGGGTCAGGGACTAACTCGGCTATTGCCCGGGAGCCCCTTCCATGGCAACGGGCCGCATCGCGGGGACCTCGACAATCATTTCGGTGAACTCGCCGGGTTCGGTTTCCACTCGAATGGATCCCCCATGCTCCCGCACGATGTCGTTGGAAAGAGCAAGGCCCAGCCCTGTTCCCTGGTCGGTCGGCTTCGTCGTGAAGAACGGATTGAAGATCTTGTCCACGATCTCGGGTGGGATTCCGTTCCCATTATCCTTGATCCGGACCTCGACCCGGTCATCGAGACGCCGGGTGGCGACCCACAGAGTGGGCATGTAGGCGAAAAAATCTTTCCCCGCCTCGACAGCCGCGCGCCGTTTCTGATCGGTCGCGTAGCAGGCGTTGCCCACCATGTTCAGAAACACCCGGCCCATGTCCTGCGGAACGACTTCGAACTGACCCGTCTCCGGATCCAGACTCATCTGCATGTGGAGTTGGAAGTCAGGATCGGTCGCCCTGGCGCTATGGTAGGCGAGCCGGGTGTGTTCATCGAGCAGATTGTTGACGTCGATCACCTGCCACTCGCCTGAGCCGCGTCCCATCATGAGCATGTCGTGAACGATGCGGTTGGCCCGTTCACCGTGTGAGTGGATGCGCCGAAGATTATCGTTGAGATCCTGAATCAATTCCTCGACCAACTCGCGGTCGTCCGCTTTAAATTTTTCGCTCTCTGCTTCGAGGATTTCCTGGAGTTCCTCCAGGAGTTCCTCCGACGCCTCCGCGAAGTTCTTGACGAAGTTCAAGGGATTCTTGATCTCATGGGCGACGCCCGCTGTGAGCTCACCGAGCGCCGCCAGCTTTTCACGCATGACGATCTGGTCCTGAGCCTTCCGCAAGTCCGCGAGCACGCTCTCCAATTGGGCGTTCTTACCGCGCAACTCCTCCGCCAGCTTCTCCACCAAGTTCAGACGCTGAACCTCCAGCGCGTGACGGCGAAACACCTCAAGGGCCGCAGCCATGTCGGCTACCTCGTCCCTCCCTTCGATCTCGACCTTGCCTTCCAGTTCTCCGCCGGCCATTCGCCGCATGCGCTGCGACAACAGCGCCAGACGGCGGAGCAATATCCGGCCCACAATCAGCCAGGCGATGAGCACGGCGCCGACGATGCTGAGCCCGTTGATGGCGACGAGGAGGGTCCGGCCTGCCAGGATGGCCTGTGTGGATTCTTGAGTGTCGGCTGCCGCGCTCGCTTGCGACGCTTTGACCAGGTCATCGACTTCGGTCACCAGATCGATGGTGATCTCCTGGTTCCGCGCCAAGAGTCCCCGCTGCCGCGCCGTAAGTCTGAGTTGACGGACCAGCAGATTCAGGCAGCCCTCCTCCCCGGCCCCCAACTCGAACAGGCGTTGTAAATCAGACGAGATCCGGCCACCCAATTGGGATCCTTCCAAGGTCGAAAGGCTCCGTTCTATGCGGTTGCGGGAGGCCTCGAACTTGTCTCTCAAAGGCTCAATCAAGAAGGCATCCGAAACCGTGAATGCGCTCTCCAGAAGTTGGGTTGCAGTATTGGCGTCCGCGAGAAGATCCGTCAGATGACGAAAACGATCGAACTCTGCTTCCGAAAAATGTTTCCAACGGGGGGCCGGAGGTTCACCCAGGGTGCGGTGCCCCGTGATGGTGTAGAAGAACTGATCGTCGACGGCCGGAAAAATCACCCGCTGCAGACGCCCTTGCAAATCCAAGAGTTCCGTTCGCAGATCCGCACTCCGATCGGCCAGCTCGTAAATCGCGGACATATCGGTTTCAATCGCCCGGATGTTGGATATCAGCGTATCGGCCTGCGCACGTATGCGCTGGAAGCGTTCATCCGCCGAATCCTGGCGCTCCAGAACGGCCAATTGGTCCTCAAGCGCCTGATTCGCTTCCGCGATGCCGGCTGCAACCTGGTTAAAGTCCTCCTGCGTTTCGGCCGTGGTCAGGCGCGGTGCGGCCGCGACCAGGACTCCACTGAACTGGGCAACGCCGAACGCGGCCTCCAATTCCGGGAAGCGGAGTTCGTTGACACGACTCTGGAGATCGCCCACGCGATCGAAGGAAAACCAGCCCACCAGGCTCGCGGAAATGGTCAGGGCGACGGCGCCCCCGATGGTGGCGTAGAGCTGCGTCGAGATCCGAAAGCGACTCTGCAGCAGACTTCCGAGCAAACGGTTCAGTCGTTCGATCACGGCGCCGCTTCCAGCAGTGAGCTGATCGGACGATATCGACCGTCACGACCGATCACGGTCAGAAAAACAGCGTCCGACCCCTGGTTGTCCTGATTCCCGAATCGAAGTCGAAACCCGCCGAGATCGATCATTCCGGCTTGGCGAAAACCGTCCAGAAAATGGGTGCGGCTGACCTCACGCCCACAACTCTTCAGGCCGGCAATGGCCAGGCGTCCGGCCAGATAGCCTTCGAAGGAGATAAACCCGGGAACCGTGCCGGATGCGTAGGCGGACAGGGCGCGATGGTAGTCGAGGACGATGGGAAGAGATCTGTCGGTCGGAAAGGGAACGACCTGAGTGACATAGACACCGGCGCCGCCGGATCCAAGCTCTTGCGCCAATGCGTTGCTGCCCACGAAGGAGATGTTCATGAATACGGCATGCAGACCCGAAAACCGCGCCCACGAGATGAACGTGGCGAGAGGTTTGTACGCTCCGATGAGAATTACGGCTTTGGGGTCCCCCTCGTTCACATCCAGGAGAGCCATTTTCACTGCCAGGGTATTGCGAGGATACAGTCCGATGGCCACCGGCGTCATCTTTCTCCGGTCGAGTGCGGTCCGCACTCCGCGGTATCCGGCTCGACCGAAGGAATCGTCCTGGTACAGCACGGCGATCCGCTTGATGCCCATGTCCTCGGTCAACCGGGCCACCATTTCCTCTGTCTCCTGGTTGTAGGAGGCTCGGAGGTTGATGACGTTGCTCCATTTGGCATCGCGCAGGAACGCGGCACCCGTGAACGGGGCGATATAGGGCACACCCGCGTCCGCGGCAACCGGAACCGCCGCGCGCGAAGTCGGTGTGCCGACAGCGCCGATGAGAGCGAAAACCTCTTGTTCCCTGATCAGAGCAAGAGTATTGGCGACGGCGGCTTCCGGCTCGTAGACGTCGTCCAGCCACTTCAACTCCAACCGCCGGCCGTGGACGCCGCCCGCCCGGTTGACTTCGTGGAAGGCGGCCTCGATCCCGACGCGCATGCTTTTCCCCAACTCTTGGGCAGGACCGCTGAAGGCGGCGGACTGTCCGAAAAGAATGCGTTCGTCGGAAACACCGGGTTGCTGCGCCGGCACCGGCATTGCCGTCAATAGCCAAGGAATTACGAGCACGAAAAGAGCGGCCAGCCGGCGGGACGATCGCTTCATCGGACCCGCTCCTTGACCAGAGTCACATGATTTCTCCCCCCCTGACGCCGGTAGCACAAGCTGTCCATCAAGCTGCGTACGATATGGACACCGAGTCCGCCGATACTACGTTCCCCTATGCCGGAATCCAGGTCGGGCTCGGGAGCATCGCTGGTCGGATCGAAGGGACGACCATTGTCCACGATTTCGATGGTGAGGGATTCCCCTTCCACGGTCAGCGTGATCTCGATCTTCTCGAGATCCTCGCTCATCCCGTGGGTCATGATGTTGAGTCCCAGCTCTTCGATCACCAGATTGATTTGAAAGACCAGGTCGGGCGGCCATTGCTCCGCGTCCCCGAACTGCTCTACGGCGGCCGTAATCGTACTCAGTTCTTCGACGCTGGGTTCGATCTCCAGGGACAGCTTCCGGCTCAACGATGCCTCTCGCTCCGAAGGAACGTCATGCAGGAGAAAACGGACGACTGCGCCTTGTCACCAACGCAATCCCCTTCCGCTTCGAATATTGCTCGTCATCAAGTGTGCCCCGACGGCGAAATGCAGAAGACTCGACCGGCACCAAAACGGGTCTCCGCGGTGAGATTCTGACAGTCCGTGGTGAAAGTCGCGCGAGCACCGAGACCGTTCCTGCGCCCGCCGGACAAGGCGCAACGGAGGGAGCATACCGGGAGTATGTGAGCCGATAGCAACGCAGTCCGCGCACGATGCAGGGACGGTCGAATGCCGTGACGACTTTTGCCACGGGCTGCTAACCACCGTGCCTGGCGAGTGCGTCGGCCCGGGAGGTATGAGTTGGGATGATCTTATTGAAACCACTGATCTCAAAAACCTCGCTGATGGTTTCGGCGAGCGAGCAGACCACGAATTTCCCGTCTCGTCTCTGGAACTTCTTGGCAATCATCAGAAAAACTCGAAGGCCGGCGCTGCTGATGTAGGAGAGATCCTGCAAGTCCATGATCAGGAGACGATCGTTTTCTCCGATTGCCGCATTGAGCGCCTCCTCGAGCTCGCGGGCATTGTTGCCGTCGACACGACCCTCCGCCCGTGCGATCAAGGTCCCGTCTTCCCGCTCGGCTTGAACCTCCATTGCTCTAACTCCCGGATATTGTGGCCGAAACCTCCCGACAACTTTTCGGGGATATTACCACCCGTGGACATCCAAGCAAAACCACTACCGCACCGCCAACCGATGGAAATCCTCGCCGGGATATCCAGGGCGGCGCCGAATTCTGCTGATGGGGAAGGCAGCGTTTCTGGCTTGGCGAGAACTTTGGGTCAGGCTAAAGTCGACCGGTGGTCGTCGGTCCATTTCCGGCTATGGCCCGAGCCGCCATTTGACCGGACCGAACGGCGCTCTCGATGGTTGCGGGCAGACCCGTATCGATCCAATCCCCCGCCAGATACAGGTTGGTAAACTCGCTTCTGGTTTGTGGACGACGCTTCACCTGATCCGGCGTCTGGGCAAAGGTGGCGCGCTTCTCCTTGACGATGCGACAGGGCGGCACTTTCTCCCGCTGATGGCCCAGTGCCGTCGCCACGTCGTTCCAGGCCTTGCGGGCAATCTTTCCGGACGGCTCGGCCGCCAGGGCATCCGCCGCGCTGACCGTGATGGAAGCAACGTCACCACGAACGAAGAGCCACTGCGCGGTCCCTCCGATCAGCCCCAGCAGGGGAAGCTCCGGCGGCAGGCCAGCCGGTGCCGTCAAGCGATAATGAACGTTGACGATGGCGTGGGTCTCTTCGGGGACGGCCAGCGCCGGCACCAGTTCCGCCGCAGCCGGCGGCGAAACGGCCAGAACCACGGCCTCTCCATCTCGCAATTTTATTCTTTCCGATCCGAAGTCCAGACCACTCGCACGGCGGCACCGGTAGTTGATTCTGCGTAAGCGGTGGCCAAACCGAACCGTTGCGCCCTTTTGTTGCAGCAATTTCAGCGCCGGCTCGACGAAGGCGGCGGAGAGTCCCGCCTTCGCGATCCGCGGACGGCAGGCCGCCTCTCCCTGGGCAAAGGTCTCGCGCAACACGGACCACAAGAGCTGCGCCGCACCGGCGCGAGCCGGAGTATTCAATGCCCCCACCGCCAGCGGTCTCCAGAATCTCTCGAACAGAACTCCGGAGTCGCCGACGCAGTCGGTCACAATCGTATCGGCTCCAGCCATGGCGAACCGCAGCGCCGAAAGGTAATTCCAGACCTTTGTGTCCGGCACGCGCCGCCTGGAATTCAGTATCCACCATGGAACTCTCCCGGCGTTCGGCCGCAATAGCCATCGCTGACCCGTGCGCAGATCCAGGAATGGAAAGCAGGCCGAGACCGGGCCGATCAGGGAGTCCGCGGCCTTGATGTCCGCCAGATAGCGCATCGCGGACCGGTTGCCGCTGAGCAGCAGATGGTTGCCGTTGTCTATCGTGCGATCGAGCTTGCCGTCAACGAATGAGCGGCAGCGGCCGCCCGCATGCCCACTGGCTTCGTAGACCGTCACCTCCCGGCCGTGGCGCACCAACGACACTGCGGCGGCAAGACCCGCCAAGCCGGCACCGACGATGTGGGTTCGGGGCACGGTGAACGTCCGTCAGCAAAGGCCGTAACGCAGAGCGAGCAGCATCTTCCGGAGCCGCGTCAGCCGGATCGATACATCGATTCGCGTCCATCCCCGTTCTTCGAGGCGGTCGAGCAATTCTCGATAGACCGCCATCATGAGAACGGCAGGCCGAATCCTCCGCCATCCGAATTCCGTAATCAGGCTCTCGGTTTCGGAATAGTAACGGCGAGCGAGGCCGGCGAGTTCGGCGCAGGCTCCGCTAAAGCCCGGATCGACCAAAACCGCGTTCAACGAGGTGGTGGCGACACCATGCTTGCTGAGCAGTTCCAGAGGCACGTAGAGACGCTGCAATGCCGCATCCTCTTTCAGGTCGCGCAGGATGTTGGTCAGCTGCAGGGCGTTTCCGAGCTTCTCGGCGATTTGAAATCCCGGGTTCCGCGGCACGCCGAATGCATGGATGGAAAGGATTCCGACGGCTCCCGCAACCTTGCGGCAATAGTGCAGCAAATCATCCAGGTTCTGCATCCGAACCGTGGCCTTGGCATCGATTTCCATGCCGTCGATCACCGCGAGGAATTCCTCTCGAGGCAAGTTGAATCGCCGAACCGGTTCCAACAGTGCTCTTGTCGTCGGCCCCTTCGGCTTCCCCGCATAGAGTCGGTCGATCTCTTCCCGCCAAGCCGCCAATGCTCGCCTCTTGTCAGCGTTTTCTCCCGGTTCGTCGGCAATGTCGTCGACTTCCCGGCAGAACGCGTAGATCGCATAGATTGCACGGCGCCGTTCCGCCGAGAGCGCCCTCATGGCCCACAGGAACGACGTGCCTGATCGTTCCACGACGCGATTCACGTGATCCCGGGGCTTGACCTGACCGCACGACCATCTGCCCGGACCGGCATGAGATCGGGATGCCGTGCTCACGTCGAGAGAATTCCCGCGGTTGATTTCGTCATGTCGGAACACCGATGCGGCGCCAACGCGCTAATGGGTTTGGTAGCAGCCCGTGGTGCGAGTCGTCACGGCATTCGACCGTCCCTGCATCCCGGCGGCCTGCGTTGCGACTCGGTCACAGACTCCCGGTATGCTCCGTCCGTTGCGCCTTGTCCGGCGGGCGCAGGACCGGTCTCCGTGCTCGCGTGACTTTCACTACGGACTGCAAGGGGCGCGCCGCCGCCGGATGGCGCCGCCGCCAGACCCTTCGGTCCAGAACCCGACCGACTCCGCGTAGGATGCAGGCCGCATACTGCACCTTGGTCAGCACGACTCGTTCCGCCAGGGGGTCCCGCCCGCGCAGCTCAGCACCGAGCTTCTTGGCGATGGCGAAGATCGCGGCCGTCTCCATGGCGAAACGAAGGTTGCGAAACCGGATCGGCAATCGATCAGCCGACTCCAACAGCTTATCGGTTGCATCGAGGCACCGATCCAACACTTGCCTGAGTGCCGGCGTTGAATGCTTCCGGCCGAGCGCCTCGACCCCGGCGCCCGCTGCCGCCATCCAGTTCTGGGGCAGATAGACGCGGTTCAACGCCCTGTAGTCATCCCCGCAGTCCTGCAGGTGATTGAGGATCTGGAGAGCGTTGCAAAGAGCATCGCTGGCCGGATACGCAGCTTTCGACTCACCATGCAGATCGACCAGGTACCGGCCCACGGGCGCCGCCGAGAGGACGCAGTAGCCGAGCAGATCGTTCCAGTCGGCGTAGCGCAGTTTGGTCGCATCCTGTATGAACGCACGCGTCAGATCGACGCAATGACGATGCGTTATCTGCGTCGCAACCAGGCTCCGGCGGATCTCGTGTGCTTTTCGAAAGGCGGGATCTGCTGTTTCGACGCCACTCACCGCTTTGGCGAAGCCGAGCAGTCGCTCGACCTTTTCGTCCGGACCCAGGTCAGGATTGTCGGCGATATCGTCGATCGCCCGGGCATAGGCATAGAAGGTCGCGATATGGGGTCGCAGGTGCGCCGGCAACAACCAGGAGCCGACGGGGAAGTTCTCATCCGTCGCGGCCTTGCCGGACGGCGTTTCCATGGCAGCGGCCCTGTCCATCGCAAACCCATACGCGACCGAGCGGATCGTTCGCGTGTCCCGTAGCAGCGGGCGTTTCTCGCCGGGGCTGACGACCTCAGGCTATCGCGAAGGTGACCGCCCGTTCCACCCGTCGCGCCGCCGTGGAACACTGGAAGCCGGCAGCTTGGAGCCTGGTGGTCGAGTCGGACCTCCGCTTCACTCGACTCGCCCTTTGACCAGCGTCAGATAGTTTCTGTCCCCCTCGCGGCGATAGCGCAACTCGTCCATCATGGTGCGCACCAGATAGACACCCAGACCGCCTATGGGACGTTCCGCGACCCCGGCGTCGACATCGGGCTCGGGCGCGTCTTTTCGCGGATCGAAGGGGAGACCATTGTCCACGATCTCGATGGTGAGGGATTCCGGCTTCGAGGTCACAGTGATCTCGATCTCATGAAGATCGTCGGTCCTCCCGTGATTGATGATGTTGAGTCCCACCTCCTCGATAACCAGGTTGACCCGAAAGATCAGGTCGGGAGGCCATTGTTCGGCGTCGCCGAATTCCTCCACGGCGGCGGTGATCGTATCCAATTCTTCGGCTCTGGGTTCGACCTTCAGGGATAGTTTCCCACTCAACGATCCCTCTCCCCGCGATAGAGCGTCATGCAAGTAATGTCGTCCGATTGCGGCGTATCTCCGACAAAGTCTCTCACTGCCTTGAAGACGGCTTCGGTGGCCTCTTGGGAATCATTGGGGGAGCCATCCGCGAAGATGTTGAAAAGGCGCTTCGTACCGAACTCCTGGCCGTCGTCGTCCATCGCCTCGGTGACGCCGTCCGTGTAGAAAACCACGGTGTCTCCGGGTGAGAGGACCACGGTGTTCTCGAGGAAATCGAGATTGGGGATCACGC
The DNA here is from genome assembly GCA_965217775.1 of Acidobacteriota bacterium. Lineage (GTDB taxonomy): Bacteria > Acidobacteriota > UBA6911 > RPQK01 > JAJDTT01 > JAJDTT01. The sequence continues at coordinate 5,811,389 of CBDCJH010000002.1, read as the reverse complement.
CCAGGGCGATCCCCTCAGTGAGGGGAAGCAGGGACGAACTGCCATCGGCATGGACGACGAGCGGGGAGTTGTGCCCACCATTGGCATAGGTGAGTTCCCCGGTGGCTGGATCGTACACCGCATACAGAACGGTGACGAACATGCCGGCGTCATTGTCCTCGTCCAGCAGGTTATTGACCTCCCGCAGTACCGGGCCCGGTGACAGAGTTCCGATGGCGGCACCCTTGAGCAGAGTCCGGCTGGACATCATGAAGAGAGCGGCGGGCACGCCCTTGTCCGAAACGTCTGCAATGGCCAGACCGATCCGGCCTGCGTGAAGGTAGATGACATCGAAGAAATCGCCGCCCACATTCCGCGCCGCCTCCATGCTGGCGGAGACTTCGTATTCGGCGGTCTTGGGGAAATGGCTGGGAAGAATGGATTGCTGCATCTGGTTGGCAACGTTGAGCTCGTTCTGCAGCGCTACCAGCTTGTCGCGCGACGCCAGGGCCTCGCGCCACTCCAACATGTGTTGCACCGTCCGCTCGATGGTGATTCGCAGGTCCTTGAAATCCAGCGGCTTGGTGACGAAGTCGAAGGCGCCCCGATTCATGGCCGTACGGATGTTCTTCATGTCGCCGTACGCCGAAATGATGACGGAACGGATGTTGGGGTCGACCTTGGGGATCTGCTGCAACAAGGTGAGGCCGTCCATCTGAGGCATGTTGATGTCCGACAGCACCATGTCGATGTCCTGTTCCTCGTTCAGCCGATCCAGGGCTTCGACACCGTTACGGGCGAACACGAAGGTGTACTGGCCCGCGCGGATGGCCCGCCGCATGCGCTGAAGCATGAGCGGCTCAAGATCCGGTTCGTCGTCCACCACCAGGATCTTGCAGGGACGGTTCATCAGGTCCAATTTCGTCGGTTCCACGTCAGGTCTCCCGTAGACTTTGCCGTACGCCTACCATTTCCGATGATCCATTGCTCGCGCCGGGACCCAGCAGCGTAAGCTGCGACGACCTCCCGGCAGTGGGCACGAATGTGGGTCAGATATACTCGTAATTCAACGTCGTCGCCACCTGTCCGACGGATGGGTCTCCGGAATCCAGTCTACGCAAGGGTTTCCTACTCGCCGAGGGCGGCGAGCGCTTCGGAACGGGTCGCGTGGGTCGGGATGATCCGGTTGAAGCCACTGATCTCGAAGACCTCGTTTATGGAATCCGAGAGTGAGCAGACCACGAATTTTCCGCCCCGCCTTTGGAGCATCTTTGCAGCCATCAGGATGACACGAAGGCCCGCGCTGCTGACGTAGGAGAGCGACTGCATGTCCAGAATCAAGGCCTTGTCATTTTCGCCGAGTGTCGCATGGAGGGCATTTTCGAACTCACGCGCGTTGGCGCCGTCGATACGACCCACCGCCCTGGCGATCATGGCGCCGCCTTTCCGCTCCGTGTGAACTTCCATCGAAATGACTCCTTGAAAACTCCGGTCGGATTTTAAATTCTGCAGTGGGAATATGGCAACCGCACGGCATCATAGCAAAGCCGTGACCGGATCACAATCAGCCCGGAACAGGACTTTCCCCATTTGTCTTGGGGTTCGGTAGAACAGGGGAAGCAGGTTTGAACGAGGCTCGCGACGCAGGGGCGCCCCTTGTGGGTGCCCTCTGTCGCTCCTCACTGTTCGGCCCCGGGGAGGGCGGCCACAAGGGAGGGCGGCCACAAGGGCCGCCCCTACTTGGTAATGGCTCGTCCGGGCGCTATCCTGACCAGACCGTCCGTGGCGATCGTCTCCACGGACCACCCCGGGAGGGCACACAGTGAGATCCGTCCCGATTCCGATTCGAGTTCCCAGGACCGGCGCCAAGAGCCGGCGCCGACTTGGATGCCTGCTGGTCTTGTCCGGCGTCCTGGCGGCCTGTCAGCCGGAGGAGGCTCCCAAAGGCGTTGGCCCGGTTGACACCTCCTCTCCGGCTCCGGTTCGATTTACCGAGCACCTGATCATGGACGGCTACGCCTATCCCTACGGCATCTGGGCCGCCGACCTGGACAAGGACGGCGATCTGGACCTGACCAGTGCCGATTACACTCCCGCCAACGACCTCTACTGGTTCGAGAACGACGGGTCGGGGACCTTCAGCCGGCGCTTCATCCAGAAGGACGATCCGGAGCGGTTGGAGCGGCACATGGTGGGCGACGTCAACCAGGATACCCACCCGGATGTGGTGATCGTCAAAAATCTGTACGGCCACCTTCTCTGGTTCCAGAACCCCGGGAATCCGGAGAGCCGGGAACTGTGGAAGCGGCACGTCATCACCACCAACCTGGCGGGAGCCTACAGCGTCGCGATCTCGGATTTGGACGCCGACGGCGACCCGGACGTGGCCGCCTCCTCCTGGAGGATGGGGAACCAGTTCGCCTGGTTCGAGAACCCGGGAACCGTGTGCATCGGTCCTCCGACCCAGCTCTGCTATGAAGAGGGACGGGAGTGGCCCAAACACCTGATTGACGTGAACGTGGCGGAGACTCGATGCATCCGCGTGGCCGACGTGGATGGAGACGGCGACGAGGACCTCTTGGGAACGGCAGCCGGCGACGGGCTGGTCCTCTGGTACGAAAACAGCGGCGATCCGCTCTCACAGCCTTGGAAGCGTCACCTCATCGACGCCGATGCACGCCGGCCCATGCACGGGAATCCGGTGGACATGGATAACGACGGCGACCCGGATCTGGTGCTGGCCCTGGGAATGGGAGCGAGTCCGGGCGGGGAGGACCACTCCGGAGTCGTCTGGTACGAGAACGACGGCACACCGGGAGACGGCCCTTGGCCCCGCCACACCATCCTCGAATCCCTTCCGGGCGCCTTTGAGGCCGTGGCCGGTGATCTGGACGGCGACGGCGACCCGGATGTTGCGGCTACGGCGTGGGGTACCGCCGGGCAGATACTCTGGCTCGAGAATCCCGGGACTTCCCGTTCGCGATGGCCGGCCCATTCCCTGAAGACCTCGTGGCCACGCGCCAACATGGTCATTCTGGCCGATCTGGATGGAGACGGGGACCTGGACGTGGCCGCCGTCGCCGAGATCGGAAGCAACGAATTCCGCTGGTGGCGTAACGAGGGTCCTGCCGCCGAATAGGAAATGAGAATCGAGCGGTCCGACCCAATTGAATTCAGACGTAGCCGAACAGCGGGGGGAAGCCCACGACGACGAAGCCGGCCCATACGGCATAGACGGGAAGGTACATGGTCTGCCAGCGCTCCAGGGCGACAAACGAACCTCTGCCCAGCAGGAAGCGGGCGTAGAGGCAGGCCGACCACCCCAGATTGACCAGCAGGATCAGGTTCTCGCCCAGCGCCGCCACCCGGTTGGGGCTGAATCCGAACTCGGAGATGCGAGTCGCGATGGCCGCCAGAGCCAGAAGGTCGACGACCAGAGCGCTGACCACCAGCACGAACTGCAGCACGTCGAAGGCATCGGGCGGCGACAAGGGGTCGCGGGCCGAAACGGCGTAGAGCAGCAATCCCAGGACCAGCGCCAACAACAGGTCGAACCCGATGAGCACTTCCCGCTTCACGTCGATGCCGCTGCCGGTCCAGACCATGGTCGCCAGAAAGGCCAGGAGGACCACGGTGAACAGAGGCGTGAAAAGACGGGTCAGGACCGGCGCCATGTTTTCGATGACGCTCTGCTTGGCCTCCACCAGCCAGGCCCCGATGATGGCGGCCCCCGCGGCGCCGCAGGGCAGCAGCCATTTCTCGGCCAGCCACTCCACGTCCAGGCCGATGGCCTTGAACATGACCCCCGTGAAGGCCGTCAGCACGCCGCCGCCCAGAGCGATCAGCACGTAGTAGATGAACAACTCGCCGGAGAAACGGACGAAGTCCATGCGCCCGCCTCCGTGGCGCCAACGTCCGCCCGCATAGGCGACGCCCACGGCCAGCCAGAGCGCAATCGGCAGGTGAAGCACCGCGAGCACCTCCGTGTGCCCGCGCAGCTTGAAGGGAAGAAGATTCATGAATAGGGCAGCCACAACGAACGGAAGTGCCAACCAGAGACAGCGGAGATCGAGAGTGCGCCGTTTCCAGACGAAGTAGCCGGTGAGCAGAGGCAGAACCAAGAGGCTGATGTTCCGGGGATAGAATCCGTCGCCGTAGCCGATGTGGGAGTGGCCGACGAGCTCGGGCACCTTGACGGCCATCGCGGCGGCGGCGGCCAGACAGACAGCCACGGCCACCTCCACCGTAGAGCCCCGACTTTGGCCGCTGTCCTCGTCCGGCGCCAGGACCAGTTGTTTCCAAAGGCGCTCCGAATGCTCCCGCGCGAACTCTCGGGAAAGAGCGTCCAGGCGGCCCATCCGCTTGACTCCCACCAGAAAGGCTTCGTCCGACGCCAGGCCGGCGTCGACCAGCTCGTTGACCTGTTCCCGCAGGTGAATTTCCAGCTCTTCCACATCAGGGTCGAGTATTGCCCGGCGACGGCGCAGGTAAACCCGCCACTCGGCGATCTGCCCCTCCAGGGTCTCCCGTTGTCTTCCGGATACGGCCATCTTCGTCAACTCTCCTGCATCAGCGGTGGTCCAGACGCCGCTGTGGACCTCTCCAGCCAGACGGCTCGCAACGTGGCGTCCACCACCTGCCACTGCCGACGTTGATCCTCCAGTTGCTCCCGTCCCCGCCGACTGATTCGATAGTACTTGCGCCTGCGGCCGCTCCGGGAGGTCTCCCACCGGGTCTCGACGTACCCGAGCCGGTCCAGCCGGTGCAGCACCGGATAGAGCATTCCGTCCGTCCACTGCAACCGGCCCCCGGAGAGCTCGCGGACGCGTTTCAGGATCGCGTAACCGTAGCTGTCTCCCTCGGCCAGTATCGCCAGCACCAGCGGCGTCGCCGAAGCCGCCACCAGATCCTTGCCGAAGTTCATGTCTTCCCATCTCCCACGACGGCGGCAACAGGAATCATGGATCGATACATAGAACAATAATGCATTGTAGTTCTATGTATATCAACCTCTGAGAACGCCCATGGGTGCGGGACACCCGGCGACGGTAGTAGAATTCCCCTGGGTATGCGCCTGATCGCTGCTTCGACGCCGCTGTTGCTGCTGTTGGCCTGGTACCGGCCCGCCCCCGCCAAACCGCCCAACATCCTCTTCATCTTCACCGACGACCACGCCTACCAGGCGGTCGGCGCGTATGGCTCGAAGCTGAACCGAACCCCCAACCTCGACCGGATCGCCCGCGAGGGAATGCGGTTCGACCGGGCGCTGGTCACGAATTCCATCTGCGCCCCCAGCCGGGCCGTGATCCTCACCGGCAAGTACAGTCACCTCAACGGAGTCCTGGACAATCGCCTGCCGTTCGACGGCTCGAAGCAGACCTTTCCCAAGCTGCTGCGGGAGGCCGGGTACCAGACGGCCATCTTCGGGAAGTGGCATTTGAAGTCGGCGCCCACCGGCTTCGACGATTGGGAAGTGCTGCCGGGACAGGGGGCCTACTACAACCCGGACATGCGGGTCGGCCCGGACGACACGCGCCGCCGGCATACCGGTTACACGACGGACATCATCACGGATCTCTCACTGGAGTGGCTCCGGAACCGGAACCCGGACCAGCCCTTCCTGCTCATGAGCCAGCACAAGGCGCCGCATCGCCACTGGATGTCCGGACCGGAGCACTTGACCCTCTACGACGACGAGCAGATGTGGGAACCGCCGACTCTGTTCGACGACTACGCCGGACGGGCATCGCCGGCGTCCCGGAACCGGATGGAGATCGGACGGCACATGACCCCCCACGATCTGAAGTTCCGGCCGCTTCCGGGAACCGCCGGGGACGACCCGTTCCTGATCCGGTGGAGACGAACCTACGGAAGGATGAATCCGGAGCAGAAAGCCGTCTGGGATGCCATTTACGAACCCAAGAACAAGGCCTTTCAGGCGGCCGATCTGCAGGGGAAGGAACTCCTCCGTTGGAAGTACCAACGCTACATCAAGGACTATTTGCGCTGCATCGCTTCCGTCGACGACAACGTCGGGCGCCTGCTCCGTTACCTGGACGCCACCGGTCTGTCCCGGAACACCATCGTGGTCTACAGCTCCGATCAGGGCTTCTATCTGGGGGAGCACGGCTGGTTCGACAAGCGCTGGATGTACCGCGAGTCGTTGCGGACTCCCTTGGTGATACGGTGGCCCGGTGCGGTCGAGCCCGGCTCCGCCAGCCGCGATTTGGTCTCCAACCTGGACTACGCCGCCACCTTTCTGGAGATGGCCGGTGTCCGGATCCCTCCCCGGATGCAGGGCCGCAGCCTGGTTCCCATCCTCAAGGGCACGGTGCCCCAGGATTGGCGCCGGTCCTTCTACTACCACTACTACGAGAGCCAGTTGGCTCACGGCGTCCCGGCGCATGAAGGGGTGCGGACCGAGCGTTACAAACTGATCCGCTTCTACGAGAGCGGCGAGTGGGAGCTTTTCGACCTGGAGCGGGACCCGCAGGAACTGCAGAGCCTGTTTGGGAGAAACGGCATGGAACAGGTCACCGCTGAACTACAGGCCGAACTCAAACGCCTGCGATCACTCTACGGCGTCTCCGAACCTCCGTTGTGACGGCGGAGCCAGGGGCCGCCCGGACTCGCTCCGGACGACCCATTCGCCCTACCGAAAGCGAATGGAATAGAGATCGGCGTCCTTCATGGCGAACCGAAGCCGGACCGGCCGGCCCTCCAAGGAGGAGACGTCGCTGCCTCCGGTCCAGGACGCCACCCTTTGAACCTGATCCCCGATGATCTCGATGGAGTCGATCAGGGAATAGCCGGAAACCGGATTTCCCGCAGCATCCTGGATTTCGACCCGGACGCTCCCCGCCGCCGAGGTGGAGTAATTGAGGACCAGTTCGCGTCCCGAAAACGTGAAGAGCCTCGTGACCATCTCCCCACCCGCGTAGGGAGCGTGCACCGACGCGAAACCGTCCACCCGCAGGACATACCTGCGGACGTGCCAGGAGGGTGTTCCGGCCGCCCGGGTGACATAGATCGACATCTCCTCCTTGCCGGTGGGAACGACGCCCTGGAGGGCGTAGGTGGTCCGGGTCTTCCAATTCAGCGCCCCCCTGCCCGGCCGGATGAAACCCTCGCGAAAAGTGGTGTCGTACCGAGTGCCTCCGCGGGTGCTCATGAGGATCGTTTCCGAACAGTCCTGCCAGCGCTCCACCGGGACTCCTTGCTGGCGGGACGCCGCCTGGGCCTGTTCGTCGCTGAGGGCCTGGCGCCCTTCCATCAGGCGCGCGGGAAAGGCGAGATAGATGTGGGGGGTCCGGTAATAGGGCTGGGTCTTGTTGATATAGAGCTGATTCTCGGGAATGGCGCCCCCGTCGCCGAAGGTCATGGGCTCCAGCCGGGACCAGTTGAACAGGTCGGGAGAGGTGAGCCTTCCGATGGAGCGCCTTCCGGCCGGACGAGTCGGCGAGGTGTAGAAGCGGGTGTAGATCAGGTACTGGTTCTCGGACTCCGACCAGAACAGCGAGTAGTCGCCGTCGAACTTCCCGTAGGTGCTGTCCCTCAGAATCGGCTCCTCCCGGAGCCTGGTCCAGAGCTTGCCGTCACCGGAGACGAAGGCGATCACGTCGGTGGGACTGCCCAGCCAGAGCCCTCGATCGTCCAGCGTGAACTTCCGGGCCTCGTCCTCCGGTGTGGGGTGGGCCCGCCACCCCTCGTTCAACTTCAAGGCCTTGAACCGCTCCCCGGCGGGCACGCCCGGTCGCCGGTCGAGGAAGAAGCGGGCGGAGGGTTCGGTCTTGTGTTCGTACAGTTCCCGGCCATCCGCCGTCCCCACCAGATTGTTCTCACGGCTACCGTCGACTTCGATGAGGCCCAGCGACGGCTTGGTCCATCGGACACCGTCCCGGCTCTCCGCATAACTCATGCGACCGTCCGAAAAGTAGTACATCAGGTAGCGGCCGCCATCCCGGATCACGTCCTGGCCGAAACCGTGCTCGCCCTCCCAAGGGCGGTCCTTCCGAATCACCACCTCCGCCGGCCGGGGATGATTCAGTTTGAGGCGCGCTCCCTGCAGCCGATCGATCAGGAAGTAGTCGACGAAGATCTCCAACCGGGAACCGATGTCCGGACACGCGGGCCGGTTCAGCAGGGCCGGGGACAGGTCTTCCGGCGCTGACATTCCAGTAAGCGCAAAGGCGGAGGATCCGATTCCAAGAAGTACCGACAAGACTTGAAGCGTGACGTAGCGCATGTCACGACTCAGTCTTGATGATGATCTCGCAGCTCTCGAGGGTGGGCCAGGGCGCGTACCGATCGGTGTGCTCCTCCGGGGTCTTCTTCCCTTCCAGGACCACGAGGACGCTGTTGACTCCCCTTCGGACCGGCGGGTTCTCCACCACCAGCCACTCTTCTCCCTTCCGGTTCCGGATACGTCCGGCCGTGGACAGATCGACTCGATTCCCGTTGACTTCGCAGCGGACACGGCCGAACGACTTCTCCACGTGGGTCAGACGCAGCCGCAACTCGGTCCTTCGGATTCTCCCATCCGCCCGACCGGAGCCGATGTCGTCGTCCACGCGGATCCGAATGGCGTGAGCCGATCCGGCACCCCGGCCCACCAGAGACAATTGCTGCGGCACCTGCGGCGGGTAGTCCCCCGGGAAGTTCCTGGCGCGAGTCTCGGCATAGTAGCAGCGGTCCAGCCGCTCCAAGGCCATGGCATCCCCTAAGTCTTTCAGGTCCTGAAGATCCGACGCGGTGAAATGGCCCCTCATGCCGGTGCCCGCCGACTTGGCCACCACTTCGGTGCCTTCCGGAACGGGCCGCTGGCGATGACCTCGATAGTCGTAGTTGAAAAGATGGACCCCGGCGGCACCCTGCTTGTATCCGTTCAATGCCGATGCCCTCAATACCGTCACGGGATTTCGCTCGTACCCCCCCTGGGGCGAGGTCGCGTGGGTCGAGGAATCGAATCCGGCGTAGACCAGAACCCTACTCTCGGAAGCGGCCTTGACGGCCCTTTCGACGTCGATGCGCTGCATGCAATAGGAAGGAGAGCCCAGGATCACCGCGTCCGCGAGCCCTTCCCGGATCCAGGTTTCGAGATCGAAACCCAGTTCCAGAGCGGCGTCGATGCTGACGGGAACACGAGTAATGAGCTTGATCTCCCGGCCCTTTTCCAACTGCTTCCGGCGCACGATTTCCCTGGCGTTGCGCATGAATTGGGTCAGCGTCGGGATGTTCTTGAACCGTTCACCGGTTCGAAACAGGAGATAGCCCCGGCTGAAATCCAACTCCAATCCATCGAAGTCGTAGCGGGTCAAAACTTCCTCGAAAAGGCCCAGAAAGCGGTCTCGCACCTCTTTCTTGGCGTAGTTCCACTGCCAGGAAAAGTTCCACTTGTCGGCCTGGCCGGCTCCCCACCAGACCGGGTGGCCCAGGAGCAGGTCGGTCCTCTCCAGCTTCTGGGCGGACCGGCCGTACCAGCCCCGGTCCTCGAGATTGACGTGGGCGTCGTTCATGCGGAAGGAAGCGAACATTCCCAGTTCCAATTCCCGAGCCCGGTCGATGTAGATCTTCAAGAGATCGTGGCCGTCGTCGACCACCGCGGCCAGGTTCTGGTGCAGACGCTCCACGTCGGACATGCTCATGCCGCCGACTGAGGCCACGGCGGTGTCGTCGTCCGGGTCCCAATCCTCGATGTTGTCTCCCCAGAGCTGGCCGTGTGGACTCCCGCGCCAGGAGAGATCGTCGTCGATGCCCACCAGGACCGTGACGATGTCCACGGCGGTCCCCTGGAGTGCGGCCAGAATCACCGTCAGGTCCCGGGTGTCGCGGTTGGTCAAGTAGTTGAAGGCCCAGTTGCCGTCGGTGTTGTAGATGATCCGGGGCGGCCAGTTGGGCGCCGGTCTCAGGGTCGTCTCAGTTCCCGTTGGAGCCTGGCAGGAAACCACGGGCAGAAGCACGACCGACAGGATCAGAAGACACTTGCGCCGACGATTCATGAATCTATCCTCTACCAGCCCGTGGCAAAAGTCATCACGGCATTCGACCGTCCCTGCATCCCGGCGGACGGCGTTGCGATTCGGGCACATACTCCCGGTATGCACCCGAATCGCGCCTTGTCCGGCGGGCGCAGGAACGGTCTCGGTGCTCGCGGGACTTTCACCACGGACTGCTACGGGATGTACCGGCCCCGCCCGTCACCGGCGCGGCGGACGCCTGCAGTAGAAGCCGTAGACCGTCGCCTGGTCCAGGTAGAGCTTGAGCCGAACCGCCCCGCGGCGCAGGTGCTGCTTCAGCGTCTCCTGTCCGGTCCAATGAACCGGAAGCCGGCTTCCCCGGCCCTGGATGGGCCGACAGTCTTCTCGCGAGAACCCCTCCAGGACCTGCCCCGAATCGTCCAGCAGCTCGGCCCGGATGGATCCTTCCCCGGCATCGGCGTTGATGTAGAAACGGCTCCGGTTGTCCCGAATCCGTAGACGGTGAGTGACAAGCTGCCCTTGGGAAGCCGCCCTCCAGCCGACGAAAGCGCCGCGTCCCAGGAAGGCCACGCCGATGCCGCGTTTCCCCGTGGAGTCGTGGGCAGGCTTGGTACTTCCCTGATAGAACAGAGCGGTCTCGCCTGCCATGGACGCATCGGCGGGAATGGGCATGACGTGCCCGCCGTCCCACTCACCCTTACGGGCAGTTCCCAGAAAGGGCTGGCGGAAACGATGCCACTCGATACCGTCCCGGCTCACTCCCAGCTCTCCGTACATGGCGTGGGACACCTCGTCGAAGCCCGCGGTGAGCATGAAGTAGGCGTGACGCGCCCCCGCGTACTTGAAGATGCCCGGGGTGTAAAGGTGCCAGGTGGGAGAATCCTGTTCGTCGGGTGTGTGAATCGTGACTGGCCGAGACCAGTGGTAGCCGTCGGGACTGGTCGCCCGGGAAATCGAACGCCGCCCACCCACATGACTCCGAAAGTAACCCACGTAGGCTCCGGCGATGTCGTCCCAGAAAAAGATGTTCCGGGTATCGAAGGGACCCAGCCGGTTGCCGTAGCGGGGAATGGTCCAACGGATGCCGTCGGGGGAATGGGCCATGGCGGCGGAGCGCCCACGAAAGTCCCACCGCTGCAACATCATCTTGTAGCGGCGGGAAGGATCGGAGGCGGCATAGTCCTTCTCCACCCAGTAGGACGGCGTTCCGCGGATTCCCTCATGCTCGTAGAAGAGGATATTGTTGCGGGTGGAACCGTCGTGCTCCACGATCCCCAGTTCCGGCTTTTCCCAGACCAGCCCGTCGGGAGAGGTGGCGTAGAGGCACCAGCTCTCGTTTCCGCCGCCCCCCGCCTTGGGCCGGATGATCTGGTACCACATCTTGAAGAGACCCTCTTCCCGGTCCTGGAGCACACACGTGTAATTGATGATTCCCACTTCCCAGGGGCGATCCTTGACCAGGATTGGATTCCCCGGATGTTTTCGCACCTTCGCCGGAGTCAGCACCAAGCCCTGAGTCCGCTCCACGATCCAGTCGTCGTGAAGGAACAACTCTTCCAGATTGTATTCCGGCCCGACCTGAACCACCCGGCCCCCATCTCGCTGAACTTCCGCATGAAGCCCAATAGCGGAAAGCAGGGCAGCATGGACAATCCACGAAAACAATTTGATCCGGATTCCGGAATCTGCGCGCATGTCTAAATCTCCAATTGGTTCAGCAGTCGAATCGTCGCCGACGTTGAGGCATTTGCAAACCCGAGTCAAGCGACTGGTCAGCCCCGGATGACCCTCGATTCCGGCACAGAGTAGAATGGCGCACTCATGAGCGGAATTGCAGCGCTTGTCTACGGGGCCGCAGCCTACGCCGTTTCCCTCGCCACCGTTCTCTACACCGTCGGATTCCTGGGAAACGTGATCGTCCCCAAGAGCATCGACTCCGGGACACCATTTCCCTGGGCCGATGCGGTTCCGGTCAATGCCGGGCTGCTGGGTCTCTTTGCCCTTCAGCACAGCATCATGGCCCGTCCTGGATTCAAGACCATCTGGACCAGGATTGTGCCCAAGCCGGTGGAGCGAAGCACCTACGTTCTCTTTACCAGCGGCGTCCTGCTGTTGTTGTTCTGGCAATGGCGGTCCGTTCCCGAGCCGGTCTGGCAGGTGGAGCATGGAGCCGGAGTCCTGTTTCTGACCGGATTTTTCTGGTTGGGGTGGGGAATCGTGGTGCTGTCCGCCGCCATGATCGACCACTTCGATCTGTTCGGCCTGCGCCAGACCTACCTTCGATTCAAACGGCGGGATTCTCGGCCCGACCGCTTTCGAACGCCGGGGTTCTACCGATTCGTCCGCCACCCTCTGATGTTGGGCCTGGTCATCGCCTTCTGGGCCACACCGGTGATGAGTGCCGGACACCTGATGTTCTCCGCGGCCGCCACCGGCTACATTCTCCTGGCCATTCCACTGGAGGAGCGGGATCTGGTGACTCGGCACGGGGACGACTACCGCCGGTACCGGAAGAGGGTGCCAATGCTGATACCCACGGGAATTAACCAAGATCAGGAGTAAACCGATGCCCGAAATCAGGATCGACCTTTACAGCGACACTTTGAGCCTGCCCACTCCGGAAATGCGGCGTTTCGCCTGTTTCGCCCCGGTCGGGGACGAGCAGAAGGGAGAGGACCCTTCGGTCAACGAACTCCAGGCAATGGTGGCGGAGATGCTGGGAAAGGAGGATGCGGTCTTTCTCCCTTCGGGAACCATGTGCAACCAGATTTCCCTGGCGGTCCACTGCCGGCCTGGAGACGTGATCCTTCTGGACCGGACCGCCCACCCTCTCATCGCCGAGTCGGGAGGGACGGCGGTGCTGGCGGCGGCCACGGCGTATCCCATTGACGGGCCGAATGGAATGTTCACACCGGATCAGGTGAGAGCCCTGATGGCTCCGCCCAGCCGGTATCGTCCGACCATGCGGACCGTCTCCATCGAACAGACGGTCAACGCCCCGGGCGGGCGCATCTGGCCTCTGGAGCAGTTGCGGGAGGTCTGCCGGATCGCTCACGAGTGGGGATTGCGAACCCACATGGACGGCGCCCGGCTCTTCAACGCCTCGGTGGCCAGCGGGATCGACGTCGCCGACTACGCCGCCACCCTGGATTCCGTCTGGATCGACCTGAGCAAGGGTCTGGGCGCTCCGGTAGGCGCCGTCCTGGCCGGAAGCCGGGAGTTCATCGAGGAAGCGTGGCAGTGGAAGCAGCGTATCGGCGGGGCCATGCGCCAAGCCGGCATCATTGCGGCAGCCGGGATCCATGCGCTTCGCCACCATGTCACCCGTCTGGCCGAGGACCACGAAAATGCCCGCCGGCTGGCCTTGCAGATCGCGGAGATCCCCGGCCTCGAAATCGACTTGGCCTCCGTGGAGACCAACATCGTGCGGTTCGAGATTTCGGGACTGGACCTCTCCCACACGGAGTTCGCCCGGCGCCTCGAAGAGGAGGAGGGAGTCCGGGTCAGTACGCCCGGAACCTTCTTGAGGGCCGTCACCTATCTCGACATCAGCGAGTCGGACGTAGACGAGGCCGCCGCCGCCATCCGCAGACTGGCGAGGAGAACTCGGAGCGGGTGAGATTAACCCGTCACCCTCGACGGTTGGCTCAGGGCCAGATCCGGCGTCTCCCGGCGGCGGAAGCTCCACAGCCGCTCCAGGATGAGAAACAGGGTGGGGATCAGAAAGAGGGTCATGAAGGTGGAAGAGATCAAGCCGCCGATGAGGACGCGGGCCATCGGGACCTGAAGCTCGGCGCCTTCGCCGATGCCTATCGCCATGGGAGTGAGTCCCAGGACCGTGGTCAGGGTGGTCATCAGGATCGGACGAAGCCGGCGGCGGCCTCCCGTCACCAGGGCGTCCATCAGCGCCAGACCGTGTCGGCGTTGGAGCTGCAGGACGTAGTCGACCAGGACGATGGCGTTGTTCACCACGATCCCGACCAACATGATCAGGCCGATGAAGCCTTGGAGATTGAAGTTCGTCTGAGTCAGAAACAACGCCAGGATCACTCCGATGAAGGCGAGCGGAATGGAGAACATGATCAGAAACGGGTACTTGAACGACTCGAACTGGGCCGCCATCACCAGATAGACCAGGATCACCGCCAGCAGGAAGCTGATCTGCAACAGGAATCGGGCCTCCTCCTGTTCCTCCCACTCGCCCGAGAAGACCAGCGCGATGTCCGGAGACATCGCCAGCGGCCGCACCTCTTGTTGCAGCTCGCGTACCACCGACCCCATGTCGCGGGTTCCGGAGAGGTTGCCCGAGACCGAGACGATTCTCTGCTGATCCTTCCGGGAGATGGAATTGGGGCCTTCACTCCGGTCCAGAGCCACCAGTGAGCGTAGCGGCAACACGGAACCCGCCGGAGTCTGGATCGGAATCGCCAGGACGTCCTCGCTGCTCAGCCGATCCTCTTCCCGATAGCGCACCAGAATCTCGTACTCGTCTCCTCCCTCCCGGAAGTAGCCGGCCACGCTGCCCCCGATGCTGGCGCGCACCGTGGTGGCAACATTGGAGACGGTGAGACCCATGGTAGCGGCCTTGGCCCGATCGATCCGGATGTGACTTTCGGGCCGGCCCGGGCTCCTGCTGATGGCGGCGTCGGAAACTCCCTCCAGCGACTCCATGATCCGTTTGATCCGCACGGCAAGGTTGAAACATTCGTTCATGTCGTGACCGCGAATGTCGATGGAGAGGCGATCGCCTTCACTCTCGGTGGCCCAGCGCATGGCATAGTTGCCGCCGCTGGTGCGGACACGGGGGACGACTCCCGTGAAGTTGGCGAACACCGGACGCAGGGCGTCGGCGATCTGCTGGCTGCTCCGCTCCCGCTCCGCCAGCGGAACCAGGTACACCCGGAGAGTCACGGTATTGGTGTTGGCCGTTCGCCAACCTCCGCGCGAACCGACCTCCACCAGGAGGTTGTCGAGTTCTGGAACCAGCTCCCGCACCAGTCTCTCCGCCTTGTGCGCGAACTGGTCCGTCACCTCCAGGCGGGTCCCTTCGGCCAGTTCCAGACGGACCCGGACCTGACCCTCGTCCGCCTCCGGCTGCAGCTCGAGACCGATGAAGGGCAACAGCAGAAACCCGCCCAGAACCAGCACGGCGCTGGAGGAAACGATCAGAATCGGGTGCCGCAGGGACCAGCGGAGAACGCCCTCATAGCTCCGGTCCAATCCTTCCATCCACTGTTCGCCTTTCCGGGAGATCGCATGGATCCACCCTTTGCGTTCGGGTGCCCTGACGCGAATGAAGCGGCTGGAGAGAAAGGGAACCAGAGTGAGCGACACCAGGAGGGAGCTGAACAGCGAGAAGGAGACCACCCAGGCCAGTTGCTGGAACATGAGACCGGACATGCCGCTCATGAAGACGACCGGCAGGAATACGGCAATGGTGGTGAGGGTCGACGCAGTGATGGCGAGAGCGACTTCTTTGGTTGCGTTGCGGGCCGCCGCCTTCTTCTCCTCGCCATCCTGCCGGTGCCGGAAGATGTTCTCCAGCACGACGATGGCGTTGTCCACGAGCACGCCGACCCCCAGTGCAAGACCTCCGAAGGTGATCACGTTCAACGTAAACCCGCTGAAGTACATCAAACCGAAGGCGGCCAGCACTGAAATGGGGATGGAGATGGCCACCACCAGCACACTGCGGAAGTTGCGCAGGAACACCAGGAGAATGAAGACGGCGAGGAGCGAACCATAGAAGGCAGCGTCCCGCACGTTGGCCACCGCCCGGCTGATGAACTTGGAGGTGTCGTAAAGGGAGTAGACCCGGACCTGCGGATAGTCCCGATTGATCCTCTCGATGGCCCTGTCTACCTCTCGTGCCACCAGCACGGTGTTGGCACCGGACTGCTTGCGGACGCCCATCCTGATGCCCGGGACGTCGTTGACCCGCACCATATGCCGAATTTCCTGATGGCTGTCCTCGACCGTGGCGATGTCCTCGATGTAGATGGGGGTACCCTGCCGGATGGTCACCATGGTTCGCCGGATCTCGTCCATCGAGGCGTACTCGCCCTCGGTTCGCATCAGCACTTCGAACGTGTCCTCGATGACGTGTCCGGCAGGCTCGTTCAGATTCTCGCGGCGCAGTGCGGCCATGACCTGGGCCGGGCTGATGCGGAGGGTATGCATCTTGGCCCGGTCCATCACCACGTGGATCTCACGCTCCAGGCCTCCCCAGATATCGGCCTGGGCCACGCCGGGAATCCTCTCGAACCGGTACTGGATCTGCTTTTCCGCGAATTCACGCAACTCCCTGGGGGGCAACTCGCTGGAGATTCCCAGAAACATGATGGGGAAGATGCTCAGATCGTACTTGTACAAGGTCGGAGGATCGGCATCCTCGGGCAACTGTCCACGAATGCGGTCGATCCGGGCGCGGAGTTCTTCGGCGCCTGCCTCCAGGTCCACTCCCCACTCGAACGAGACCCGCACGCGGCTGGTCCCCTCGGAGGACCGGGAGGTCATTTCCTTGATGCCGGGAGTGGAGGCCAGGGTCCGTTCCAGAGGAATGGTGATCAGTTCCTCGATCTCCCGTGGCCCCACGCCCTGATAGGTGGTGGTCACGCTGATGGTGGGAAAAGTGACGTCCGGCATCAGGTCGACGGGGAGATTGAGAAAGGAGATCCCGCCCATGAGGGCGACGATGAGGAAGACGACGATGATGAAGACGGGACGCCGGATCGCCAGGTCGGGAAGACTCATTCGGACCTCACCGCATCCCCTTCGTTCAAGTTCTGGGCTCCGGAGGCGACCACCTCGGCGCCATCGTGCAGGCCGGCCAGAACCTCCACCACATCGCCCACGATGCGCCCGATCTCGATCTCCCGAAACACCGTGGTCCGTTCCCGGGTCAGAAAATAGACGCCGTGCTGCTCGCCGCGGGTCAGCAACGCCGAGCGGGGGATGCTGAGCGCCGTCTCGGAGATTTTGGCGTCGATCCTCGCGTGGGCAAACATCCCCGGCTTCAGCATCCCGTCACGATTCATGATCTCGATCTCGACGTCGGCGCTCCGCGTCTCCGGATTGAGGAAGGGGCTGATCCGGGTGACGGTCCCCTGGTAGACCCGGTCGGGATAGACGTCGACGACGACTCGGGCGGGCAGACCCACCCGAATGCTGCTGATCCCGCTTTCCGAGACCGGAACCACCGTCTTGACCCGCTCCAGCTCCAGCACCGAGACGATGGTGACGCTGGGGTTCACCAATGCCCCCGGTTCCAAGTGCCGGACTCCGACGAACCCGTCCAGCGGAGAGTAGATGCGAGTCTGGTCATGCTGAATCGTATACTCGCTCAGCGCGGCCTCCGCCTGTCTGACCTGTGCCTTGACCAGTTCCAGCTGCGCCTGCGAAACCCGCATCCGGCTGACCAGATCCTCCAGATCCTGGGTCGAGATGAGGTTTTCTTCGTGGAGCTCACGGTAGCGCGCGACCTGGACCTTCAGGTTCTGGTAGGTCGCTTCTTCCCGAGTGACTGCGGCCGATGCCACCGACACGGCCGCCTCGGCCCGGTGGATCTGCTGCAGGAGATCCACGTCGTCGACGACGGCCAGCAACTGCCCTTTGGTGACAGGATCGCCCCGATCGGCCAGAACTTGCTGAAGCCGTCCACTGATCCGGGACATGACCTCGACCACGGCCTGGGGCCTCAACTCGCCCAGAAGGTCCAGATTGGTCTCGAACGCGTGTGACCGTACAGTGGCGGTCTCGACCAGAAGGGCGGGCCCTCGCTGTGGAGCGTCCATAGACTCCACCGCCAACTCGCGATAAAGGCGCAGCCCTACCCACGCCAAAAGAGCACCCAGAATCAGGACGACGAAAAGCCTCTTCACGGAAATCGCTCTCCCCGGATCAGAGCATTTTAATCGTTTATTCTTCCAAGGTCAGCCCGAAAAACGTTTCGAGCCTGTGGTACCTTTCTGTCGGAGATCTCGTACCCCGCCATAATTCGGCGGCGGCCACGCAATTCTCCGGCGCTTGGAACCGAGCCTACGCTCTTTTTGAACCCGAATCCCGGAGTCGAATCAGATTCGTCCATTGAAGCACACGACACTTAAAGCCGGTTTCCTGATCGCAGCCCTCCTCTTGTCCGGCTGCGGAACCGGGCCGGCAGGAGACCGGACGCTGCCGTCCGATCTGACCTCGCGGAAGCAGTGCTTCCTGATCGAGTTGGGACTCGACGATCCCAGGCCATCCGATTGGAGTGGACGCCTGGAAGCGGAGCCGGGGTCGGTCCGAATCCTGCCTTGGCGAACCGGCGGGGACACCTCGGTGGGTCCAGGATTCTCCTGGACCGCACGAACCCGGAAATATGATCCTCGCACCCCGCTCTATTGGGAAGAGCCGACCGGCAACCAGATGTTCGTTGGAGGGAACTCTCTCCGTAGCACGAGCGCCTATTCGCGGCTGGAGTGGCCAGGTCTGCTGGCGATGACGGATCGACCGCAGGAACTGACTCTGTCCACCATTGAAGGTCGCTTCAAGGTCGACACCCGCACCTTGTTGCCGGGTGTGAGAAACCGCCTCATGGCAGGACGGGCGGCCGCCAGCCAGGTTCCTTTGTTCCAGGTCCTGACGCAGGAACAGACCTACGATGATTTCCCCGCCTTGGTCGTAGCGGAGGGAGGTTGCCGGATCGGTTGGATCGAATTCAAGGACGGCGCGCAACGGATCCTGAGCCGCGTTCTGGCCGACGGAGCCTGGTCTCCCTCTCTGGAGATCGCAAGGGGTCAGGACCTCTCCGGCCTTCAGATGGTGAGAGCCGGCGACGGCAGCCTCTCGTGGATCTGGTCGCAACAACTGGACGGGAACTGGGACCTCTTTGCCCGCTCCGAGCAGGACGGCGTGTTGGGCCCGGTGACGCGCCTCACCGAGGATCCCCATCCCGACCTCTACCCTCGATCCGCACCCGGGCCCGGAGAAGAGGTCCACCTGGTTTGGCAGGGATTTCGCCGGGGCCAATCGGACATCTTTATCAAATCCATGCAATCCGGCGTCTGGGGTCCGGAACGAAGAGTGAGTCAGTCGATGGCCAACGATTGGAAACCCGTTCTCGCCGTCGATTCCCGGGGCGGTGTCCACGTCGTCTGGGATACCTACGAACGGGGCGACTACGACCTTCTCCTGCGCCAGGTGGGTACTCAGGGAATGGAGGAAATCGTCCCGGTGGCTCGCTCCGGAAACTTCGAGGCCTATGCCGATGTCGCCTGTGACGACCGGGATCGGGTCTGGATCGCCTGGAACGAATCCGGCCCCAACTGGGGTAAGGATTCGGGCTTCTGGGTCGACCGGTCGCGGCAGACCTTTCTGGACGAACGGACCATACGGGTGGCCGTTTACGATGGGAATCGGTGGAGCCGACCAGTAGAAGAACTGTCTCGGACCCTGGAAAACCATTTCTCCGATCTTTCGCGGAGCGGATTGCGGCTTCGCCGTCCGCCAGAATCCCACCAGATCCGATTTCGAAACGACAATGATCTGCCCCGGCTGTTCTGGGACCGCCGAGGACGTATGTGGCTCTTCTTTCGCCACCAGGAAACGACTGCCGGGGATGGATCCATGAACCGGCCGGGCTGGGAGGCCTACGCCGTCTTCTACCAGGGTTCCTCCTGGTCCACTCCCTTCGTCCTTCCCCGGAGCATGGGGCGGTTGGACATGCCCCTGGCACTGGATGCCTCTGCGGATGGAACTCTATGGATGGCGTGGCTTACGGACCACCGATCGATCCACCGCGCCTCTCCCGACTCCAGAACCTTGCAGGAAGACGTGGTGGTGGGGCGGCTGGAACTACCCCGCGCCGGCGAGGTGTCTGAACTGAGAAATCACCAGCCTCGAGAAGAACCCGTCGAACCCTACCACCGGGACGAGCCGGGCGACCTCGACCGGATCCGCTCCTACCGCATCGAGTTGGACGAGAGGACCTACCGGATCGTCCGGGGAGACATGCACCGGCACACCGATTACTCCGGTGACGGCACACTGGACGGTTCACTCCATGAGACCTACCGCTACGCCCTGGACGCCGCCTCACTGGACTTTCTGGCCGTCACCGACCACTACCCGGGAGAGTATGTCTGGTGGGAGACCCAGAAATCGATCCAGCGTTTCCACCTCCCCGGCAGGTTCGTTCCGCTGTTGGGATACGAGCGGAACATGGGTTACCCCAACGGACACCGGAACGTGGTCTTTGCCGGTAGAGGAGCGCCCGTACTCCAGGCCGGACCCCGGGAGCGTTCGGGAGCCGTCGATACGGGCGACGTACTCTACGACTACCTCAGGAAGTACCAGGGGCTCTCCATGCCCCACACTTCCGGAACCCCCACCATGGGGACCGACTGGCGGGACCATGCCGGGGACGTGGAGCCGCTGGTGGAGATCTTCCAGGGGGACCGGACCTCCTACGAACGTCCGGGAGCTCCTCTCGCGGCGGTTCGGGAAGATGCCTCCACCCATCGGGGCGGCTACCTGGAGGAAGGCTTTGTCTGGAAGGCCTGGGAGAAGGGGTACCGGCTGGGAGTGCAGGCCAGCTCCGATCACTGGTCCACCCACTACTCCTACGCCTGCCTGCTGGTCGAGCGCTTCGACGCCGAAGGGTTGATGGACGCCATGCGCCGGCGCCACGCCTACGCCGCCACCGACAACATCGTCCTCGATTTCAGGGCGGAAGAGGGTGGCCGCACCCACATCATGGGGGATGCCTTCGACGCCGATTCGGGTCCCACGCTCCGGGTTCACGCCGAGGGAACCGGGCCGGTTGCCGACGTCGTCCTGATCCGGGACAACCGGGTCGTCTACACCCGAAAGCCGGGCCGGAGCCGGGTCGACTTCTCCTTTCTGGAAACGGACCCGGAGCCCGGAACCCACTTCTATTACGTCCGTCTCCAACAGGACGACGGGCATGTGGCCTGGTCCTCCCCCATCTGGATCACCTATCGTTGACGGCTCGATGATTCCACGTCGCGCCGATTGCGCCGAAGAATTCATTCCCGCGAGAGGGGCTCTTGCTTCGGTCAAGGCCCGGACCCGCGCTTGTGCACGTGGAATGATTCTCTCCGTTTGCATGTTCTGGTCCATGGCCGACGCGAGCGCGGTCCTGACCTTGCGTACGGGTAGCCACAACGGAGTTCCTCCTTTCCCTCGAACCAACGGACGACAGATCGCCAGCAACTCCAAGGGAATCTGGTTCCTGGCCCACGACGGCGCCGCCGGAGGAGCCCCCGCAATCCACCTGTCGGTGTCCAAAGGCGCCGAACCGGAATTTGCCGGTGATTTTCACTCCTCCGTAGTGGTTGCCGGAGGATCGAGCCAGTCCGTCCTGACCGGCCCGTTTCGGGGGGCCCGGACAGCAAGCCTCGTGATCGACCGGGACGACGTTCTGCATCTGGTCTTTCAGAGTTCCGAGCCTGAAGGGATCTGGTATGCCCGCTGCCCCGTCGGAGACGAGGACCCTTCCGCCAATCTGTCCCAGAAGAAAGAGTGGACCCGGGCCGACGGCAGGACCCCGGGCCCGGAAAGGCTCGACCAGGGCGAAGGGGTCCAACTGGGAGATCTTGTGTCCGACGCCGGGGGACGGCCCTGGGTTCTCTACAGTCAGGTCGTCCAAACGTCTTCCGAGACCATCTATGCGGTCCAGGACCAGGGACAACACTATTCGAGACGAGCCCGCCGGCCCGCCCGGCAACTCTGGGCCACCTCACCAAGGGATGGAGAGTGGATCCGCCGGCGGCTGACCCGACCTGGCGACTTCGGCGCCCCGGCCGCCGATCTGGACCGCTTCGGCACGTTGCATCTGACGTCGTCAAGAGAGGGCTTCAACCATCTCTTTTACCTCCAATTTCCCAACTTCGTGGAGGATTTCGGACGTCAACTCGATTTTGCCGCCTCCGCCCTCTGGGTCCCCTGGAACGGAACCGGTTTCGTCAGCCACAGCGTCATCGGTTGGGGCCGGCAAGCGCTGGTGGCCTGGGAAAAGGTGGAGCATCAGATCCTCTATGCCTTCTTCGACGGCGAAACCTGGTCGGTCCAGGGACTGCACACGGGACAGGAGCACACCCATCATCCCATCCTGGTTCGAGACCAACATGACGTGGGGTGGGTGTTCTGGACCAATACGACCC
Organism: Acidobacteriota bacterium; assembly: GCA_965217775.1. Classification (GTDB taxonomy): domain Bacteria; phylum Acidobacteriota; class UBA6911; order RPQK01; family JAJDTT01; genus JAJDTT01. The sequence goes on along the minus strand of CBDCJH010000002.1, from coordinate 5,789,269 downwards.
GGAGTCATACGTTCTACTCCCGTTGGCTTGGCTCCCGGTTCGGCGCGCCGTATGCGGGCCGGACGGTCGGCGGAGATCCGGTATCCCACGAAGAGGCGACGCGAGCCCCTTCCCTGAGTCATTTCCACACCGTGGGGAGAGGCCGGGGCCGGCACGCCGGAACTCTGGGGATGGCCCTCTCCACCCGAGGCCCCGACGGAGGTGTCTACTTCGACGGCTTGAAGGTTCCCGACCTGAAACCGGCGCCCGGTCGAAGGGTATTGTTCCTGGATATGCAGGAGGTGAGCGGTCTCGACGGCCTGAAGCGCTCTTTCCACCCCATGCGGAAGCACCCGGCCAACCCGGTTCTGCGCACCAGTCCGGCTGGAAGCTGGGACGACGGCAGGGCCATCGCCTACGGAGAAGTTCTACTCGATGACGGCCGGTTTCGAATGTGGTACTCGGGCACCGACAGGGCGTCCCTCAAAGGCAGGATTTCCGGAGGCTATCGAGTCGGTTACGCCGAGAGCGAGGACGGGATCCGCTGGGCCAAGCCCGTCCTGAACCAAGTTGAGTACCGGGGGTCCAACGAGAACAATATTGTGGACTTCGCTTACCGGCCGAGCGGCCATTGGGCCATGGTGGTGAAGGACGAGCGGGAACCTGATTCGGAGCAGCGCTACAAGGCGCTGGTGGACCACACGGGTGGCAACCGCCTCCACTACTCGGCGGACGGCTATCGGTGGACCGAAGGGGTGCTGGTCAACCCGGACCGGCTCCCTGAAGGCGGGACAAATCCGGGCCGTTTCGGTGATCGGAGAAACCTTTTCCATGACGAACTGGAAACGGATCCGGCACGCCGCTGGAAGGTCTTCGGCCGTCACTGTTTCGGCACCGGACTGCTGTCTCCGCGCTACACTCGCCGGACCTGCCGGTATTGGAGCCCCGACCTGATCCGATGGACGCCGGATCCGCAAAATCCAATTCTGCAGCCGCGGGCCGGATCCGAGGTGGAGCAGCACGCCATGTCGGTCTGGATCGAGGGCCAGTTCTACGTCGGCCTGTTCGATGCCTGGGATGCTCTGCAGTTGAGTCCCCAACAACTGGCGATGAGCCGGGACGGCCGCCATTTCGTCCATGTCTTCGACGGTGTCCCCGCCGTCGCATTGGGGCCACCCGGGACCTGGGATGCCGGCTGGATCTCCCCTGCAGATCTTCCGATACGGGTGGATGACGAGTTGTGGCTCTACTATTCGGGCAGCCCGGTGAGCATCGGGCCGCTCCACGACTGGATCGATCTTCCCATGGAGACCGGGCTGGCCACAATTCGGCAAGACGGGTGGGTGAGCCTGGAAGTGGCTGAAGGGAAGGACTCGGGCTGGTTCACCACGATTCCTCTGACCGGGGACTCTCATCCTCCGGATCTTGAGGTGAACGCCGAAGGGCTATCCGGTGACGCGGGCCGAATCGCCGTCGAGTTGATCGGTGCCCGGAAGGTGCTGGCCACGGGTGAAGTCCTGAACCAGGATGGAGTGGCGGTCCCGGTACGGTGGACCTCCAGCCAAGGGATTCAGCGTCCGCTGCCGGGAACGCTGCGGCTCCGCTTCCGGCTCGCCGGTCAAGCCCGGCTCTACGGTTTCACCTTCAGATAGACTCACGGTGCGTTCCCTCTCAATCGGACAGCGAGGAAGGAAACCATGTCTGTTCCAGTGACCGGGACTCTGTTGCTGACTTGCCTGCTCGGAATTGGCTTTGCCGGCGCTCACGGGTCGGCAGCCCCGCCAGAAGAGAAACCGATGCTGCTTCATTCCCGGGCCGCAGTCACTTCGGCGACCGTCTCCGAGCCCTCCATCGTGCATGAAGAAGGGGCGGCGCCCCCCTACTACTTTCGCCACACGCTGCTGCTCAAACTGCTCGACGACTCCATCATCCTCAGTGGGACGACGGACAAGATTCTGCGTTCCACCGACGGCGGTCTCACTTGGCAGAAGCAGCAGGTTCCGATCTCCCGATTTCAGACGCTGCAGCGGCGGGACGGCTCCTTCTATCTTCTGAAGCGCGGCGCGAAACCGTCAGAACGGCCAGGGATCTTCCTCGCCGGGCATCTGACATTGAACGGACTCGGCGACTTCGAGGACATAAACGACGAATCCTGGCGGGAAACCGTCATCTCAGTGCCCCGGTTCAAGCCTGTAATCGGTGACGACTACAAGACCGTGTTCCAAGCTCCCATCGTCGATCTCGCCCATGAGCTGTCGGACGGAACACTGCTGGCGCTCTCCTACGGCAACTTCGTCGGCGACGATGTGCCCATCAGCGGATTCGAGACCAAACTGGGCGTGGCGCCCATGTACCGCACCTACATGTTGTCCTCCAACGATGACGGCAAGAATTGGGAGTATCTCTCGACCATCGCCTACGACGGCAAGACCGGGCAGGAGAGTTTCTGCGAGCCGGCCATCGCGGATTTCGGCGGCGGCGAGTTGCTGGTGATCATGCGAACCGGCCGCTACGCGCCGCTATTTCAGTGCCGTTCCCTGGACGGAGGACAGACCTGGAGCGAGCCGGTCTCTCTGGAGACACTGGGCCTACAGCCGAAAATCACTCTGCTGGGCAACGGGATTCTGGTCTGCAGCTTCGGCTGGCGCCCGATGCGGTACATCTACTGGGAGGATCCCAACGGCGGGTATTATCCCGCGGGTCTCGCCGACTATCAGAAGCGCTACAAGAGCCAAGTCGGGATAGAAGATCCTTCGGCAGCGGCCGGAGACTACGTCATGTTCAGTCCCGACAAGGGATATACCTGGAGCCGGCCCCGCAAGATCGCCGAGCCGCTGACGCAAGGGTACACCCAGATCGCAGCCACCGGGCCCGCTTCATGCGTGGTGCTTTCGTATCGATTCGTGTTGCCGGGGAAATCGCTGGGCGAAACGCTACGGATCTGGGAAAACGACAGCGAGCATTTCTTGCGGGACATGAAGACGCTGTACGAAGCACGCCGGATCACGGTTCGACCCTGACCGTCAGCGGGCTTCACGTCACATATCCGGAGCCTGATTTCCCCGCCGCCCCGGAGGCAAATCGAGATTATCCATTCAGATAGGGTTGGAGCCCCTTGAACTTGTACTCGATCTCGTCGACCTGGGCCGGCGTCAGGACCTTGTCCCAGACCCGGGAGACCGAAGTCTTGAAGAGTCCGCGCCGCTTCATCATGTAGGGCTTCACTCCCGGGATGTGCTGCTCCAGGATCGTCATCATCAGGAGCTTGCCAAAGACCTCCCGCAGCCGGTCCCGTTCGCCTTCCTGATACAGCCGCCAGATGAGTGCGTAGACTTCCGCATACATGGGACCGCCCGTCATGATGCCGTGGGCCCCGAGGCGCATCTCGTAGGTCCAGGCCCGGGCCCGCCCCGCGGTGAGGACGCTCTTCATCGGGTCCGGGCTGTGTTGGGCAAGCTTTCGCTTTCTTTCGAAATGCTCGAATCCCAATTCGTGTTCGTCCTTGACATAGCCCACGTTGGGAAACTTGCGGGCCGTCTCCAGAACGAACTCGGCGGTGACACCGATTTCGGGTGCGCCTCCTCCCGTCTGGATGAAGACCGGCCGCCGGGTGAGGCGTCCCAACTCCGCGAAGTACTCCCGGTAATCGTCCAGCGACTTCGCTTCGGTGGGTGGAATGGCAATGAGGGCGTCCGGATTCAGAGATTCGGCATGGCGAGCGTATTCCAGCATGGCCTCCGTGTTCCGCCCCTGGACCCCCAGGACCAACGCCGGCGATCGGCCGCGAGCCGCTCGAGCCAGCACTTCCATGCCCTTCATTCGCTCTTCACGGCTCAGGTAGCGAAGCTCGCTGGCGTTCTGGGGCCAGACCATGCCCTGGACACCGGAGCGGTCCAGGAATTCGACTTCCGCGGCCAGATCCTCGAAATCGACCTCCTTGGACTCGGTATAGGGAGTCGCGAGGATGATGAAGGCTCCGTGCATGGACTTCGGGCTCCTTCCCAGCACCATCCTGGGCGCCGAGAGGGTCAGGGCGCCGGCAGTCAACCATTCGCGGCGGGTCATACTGATGCTCATCCTGGACTCTCTTTCCGGTGGATCAAAGCTCTCGATCCCAAGGGAAGAGGAGCGTGGGATCATTGGCATATCGGGTGTTGTTGACGACGATTCGGGCTCCGCATCCCGGTTCCAAGCGGAGCCGGAACCAGGACCGGGAGACTTGGAACTCCCGGCCGTCCAACTCAACGCTCCGGCACTGGTGTTCCCCATAGGCGCCGGTTTGTACCAGCAGTTCCCGAGCCTCGACCTGGTTGACGTTGACCAGCGTCACTGACACCCGGGTGTCGGTCATCTCGTCGACCAGGGCCGCCACGTCCTCGGGGATGCCCGCCCGGCGGCGTTCAGGGTCGAAGTACCTCAAGCGGCAGTGCAGAAGGGCGCCGCCCCGGCCGGGGTCGATACCGGCCAGCATCTGCTGGCGCAGCGAGGAGATGGATACGGGGTTGTACTGCGTCGGACCGTTGGACAGTCGCGTGCGCGGTGTGGAACGGTCCTTTCGCATGGCGGAAATCTTGCTGCGGATATTCCGAAAGTCGGCTCGCAGTGCGCGTTCCGGGTACTCGGGAGATTCCCCTTGGAGATAGCGTATCCATTCGTCGGCGGGAACCCGCTCTCGATCCCTGGCGTCGCAGGTCCAGAAGTAGCAATCCAGCGCTCCCTCCGACCACCGGCCCGGCGTGAAGGCGTACCATCCCTGGTCCCCATGCATCCTGGGGAAAGCTCCCGCCGTGGCTCCCAGTTGAGCCCCGGGCGCTCCGTACATGCCGCCCCGGTGGGAGTTGATCTTGTCCATCATTGAGGTCCAGACTTCGATGTAGCGGCGGTCCCCGGTGAGCAGGTAGGCGTTCCCGAATCCGATCAGGCCGCGCCCGACGCGATTGTAATGGCTGAACGCGCCGGTCTCCGGGTTCTTGAAGGTGAAGGCCCAGCCGTAGGTCCCACCGTACCATCGGCCGCCGGCTGCTCCGCCGATACGGCCGTCCGTGCCGATGTTGCTGGGGATGATCCCTTGATTTTCCCGGGTCCGGGCCACCCAGGCGTCGACGTACTCCAACAGCCACTTCTTGTTTTTTCCTCGCCCGTCAGCACGTAGGCGTTGGCAGCGAGCGTCGTGGCGCCCAGGTTCATGGGATGGTCCCCCAGGGTCTCGCTGTAGTGCGCGTAGGTGGCGAGCAACCTCTGGTAGTAGGTAGCGGGAACACCCTCGAAAGGTTCGAAGGGATCCCCCGCCCAGTCCACTGCCGTCGTGTTGCGCAGGAGCGGCCCGCGGCTGCCGTTGAAGTAGCTCCGAATGATCCTGTGTTCCGGGTCGTAGTTGGGGGCCCCGGGATCCTCGTTCAGGTAGAAGCCCGCATAACGTCTCACGCGCCTGCCGAAGGCCTCGTCACCGGGATCGGAAAGTCCTTGCAGGTTGAAGACGCGAAGGATCTCGCCGATGTGATACCAGTCGAACATCACCGGGAATTCCTGGTAGTACATCCCCTGGCGCGCCAGGGGAACCTGCACCGTTCTGGCTTCCGTGTATTGCCGAAGATGTCCTTCCCAGGCCTTCTTGTACATGTGGAGCACATCGTCGGGGGCCCCGAGGGCATGAAGGATCGGCCAGTCGGCCACGTTTTCGATGGCGTCGTCCGGACCGTCGGCGGCGCCCCAACGCTCGACGCAGAGCAGATAGCCCCGGTCATCGAAGTATTTCCGGAAGAACTCCCGGCAGGCTCTGGTATTGGCGCGGATCAGCTCCCGCTGCTGCAGGGCCCACGCGGGCGGCGGCATGGGCGTTTCGATGTGAATCGCAACCGGGTTTGGGGCCGCGCTGCCGACCCCCGTCAGGAGCCAGGCGAGGAGTTCCGCCAAGTTTCGAACCCTATGCCCAAACACAGGCAACAGATGGTATCGAACGAACGTCCTACTCACCGGAACCCGGACCCCACCTCTTTCCTCACACGGATTGGTAAATCTGGTCGAGCCAATAGACCATTTCGGCGGTGATGTCGTTGTTGGGCGAGGTCTCGCCGACGTTTCCCCACCAACCCGCGCCCGACTGGGACGCGATCAGGCTGTCGCCCACACGAACGGCCATGTCCCGGTACTTCTCCTCGGAAGTGAGCGTGTAGAGCAAGGATGCGGCCCATCCCAACTTGCCGGCGCGGACCAGACCGTAGAGAAAACCGCTGGCGTCTTCCGCCAGGCGCAGGTACTCCCGGGCCAACTCCAACCACTCCTTTTCGCCGGTCGCCTGATGGAGTTGTGCCAGGAATCCTCCTGCAATGCCCGGGTTGTAGAAGGGTTCGTCCCGCTCGGCGTCCTGATTCAGGACGTATCGGAATGCCTCGCCCGGCTCGTGCTCGACATGCAGTCCCTTTTCCCTGCTGTAGACCCCGTACAGCTTCCTGGGGTAGTTGGGTTGCGCCTCCATGAGGGTCTTCATCCAGTGCCCGACCCCCCGGGCGATTTCGATCCTGCCGGTGTAGAGGGCCGACCAACCGCAGCCGGCAACCACCCAGAGGTCCTGTTGCAGCAGAGGATCCTGTTCCGCAGGACTGGACAGGAACCCGCCGGTCTCGCTGTCCCGGAAAGTCATCAGAAAATCCATGCCTCGCTGGGAGAGATCGAAATGCCCCAGCCGGTGGGCCCCCTTGATCACCCACGAGTTGTAGTAGGTATAGCCGTACCCTCGAATCGACACGGGTCTCGGTCCGAAGTCCCCGTTCGGGAGCATTCCATTTTCCCGAATCCAGCTGCAGAGGCGGTTGGCCGCCCCCGTCTCGCCGCAAGCGGCGAGCGCTGCAGGAACCTTGTAGTACTGAGACAACCCTGGTTCGACGTCGCCGAAGCCTCCGTCAGGTCGCAAACGATCCAGGAGGAATGCGCAGCCGCGGTCCCTCGCGTCTCTGAAACGTCTGTCCCCGCCGGCGGTGTTTGGTACCGTCATTTCTCTGTCTCCAGTATTTGGGTCGGTGTCGGGAGGATTCGAGGGGCCGCCGCGTCTCGGGCAACGCGAAGAGGTCAAGCCAAAGGTTCCCGACACCAGCGCCCCTTTGGCGGCGGCCGTACCCATGCCCTTGAAGAAATCCCGGCGATCGATCTGCGTTACGGTCACGATCCCTGCGCAGACGCCGAGGACAAAGAGGATATCGGTGGTTCGGGCGAGCTTCCCTTCCCGATGCCGTCCAAGAGCCGCATCATGCCGCTCTCCTGCCGCTTGAATTCCTCCAGGCTGGCACGGGCGACGAGAACGTGCCCGCTACGGGTGACTCGCTGGCCCGGCTGCAGATCGCCGAACCAGAGGAGCAGATCGGTGCAGGGAGCATTCTGATTCGCGAGTACGGCCAGAGCGTCCCGCGACAGGTGCGCGGTCAGGAGGTGTCCTTTGTCGGTAATGTTCCAGCAGACCACTCCGGGAAAGCTCACTGAGGCAGGCGCCTTCGACCTCGGCCGGACTCTGAGAAACTCGTCTCTTCTTTCCATCACCGGTAGAAACGTGGAAGGCCCGACCCCTGGAAGCTTCTGGTAATCGGTCCAGGAAGACCCGACCTTGAGATAGGGCCGATATCCGGTGACCGGCGTGTGGTAGTGGTCCAGGCAGACCCAGGTATGGACGTCTTTCCAAGGTTCATCGGAATCGTTGGTGACCGACAAGAAATAGTGGGCGCCGGTGGAGTCCGCGTGGATGCTGACATCCTGCTGGCCCAGCACGGGTTTCCGCTCCGCAGCCGGGTCGAGTTGGAACCGGTAGAAGTCGGACTTCGGATCCTGCTTCCAGAGGCCGTTCAGATCTCTCACCGGACTGTCGGAGTAGGTCCATCTCTCTCCTTCTCTCACCCATTTCATCCCCACCTGGTAGTGGAGCTTCCTTCCATTGACGTGGATCTGCTCCGGCAACCTCAGGATCCAGGAAGCCTTCTCAGGGCGATCTTCCCAACCGATCCGGTCCAGTCCCTGAGCCGTAACGACCACGACCTGGGGGGCCAGAGCATCATGGTAGCGCCGGTATGTCGGATAGGTGGAATGCACCAGGGGGGTCACTTGGAGACGGTGAAAGTCCAGATCCGCGGACACTTGAATTCTTTTTTCCTGCTCACGCGGAGATGAGGCGCAGCCCACGAGCAGAACGGATGCCAGCCACAGGGCAACGACCGATGCCGACGGAGTAACTCTATCCTTCACCGCAGTTCCTCAAGCAGGACCCTCCACCGTCAATCGTTCCCCTTTCGCACGCGGCAACCATTCGGAACGACATTTACAGATTCGAGTTGAGGCGTCACCATTTGGAGGCATCAACTCCGGCTCTGAGATCATGGACTTCAAACTGTCCCGCCGCGAACTTCTGGCTACCCTTCTCTTCGGCTCCACGCTGGCCTTGACTCCCCGTCACGGCTCGGCACCGAAGTCCGGTGCCCCGTCCGCCTCCCCGAAGCGTTTCCTCTTCTCGACGGCGGGCAGGACGGCCATGATGGTTGCCTGTGGCGGCAATCTGCAAGTGTTGGATCTCCGGGAGCCGAATCAAGTGACCTGGCAACCGGCAGGGTTCTTCTCCGGGGGCCGCAGAATCCTGCTGCTGAGCATGGAAGCACGCCGAGACGGTCCGGGTCGGCCGTTCGCCGAGTACTACACCCAGACACCCACGCATATCTGGATCTATGATCTCGAAGAGAAGAGCCTGACCGAGATCGCCACCAAAGAGCGGATCGCCGTTTTTTGCACTCCCCAACTGTTGCTGGACAACGAACGCATGTTGGTCCAAGTCATCCGCCACCGGGCCGGCCAAGTCTTCAGCATGAATCTGGACGGCACTGACGCGCGGGAATTCACGGGAGCCGGAGAAGGCCTGCCGTATGGTTTCAGCCTCAACCCGCGGGCGAAGCGCGTCGCCTTCCATCTGGCCAGCCCTTCGGGCTATCAGATCTGGACCAGCGACTTCGACGGAGGTCGCCGCACGCTCATTGCAGCCCATCCCGACCATCTCTATTTCGGACCCGTATGGTCTCCGGGTGGGGATTGGCTCGCCTACCTGGACTGTCATTTCCGGGAAGATCCGGGTCACGACTGGGCCGATGTCTGCGTCGCCCGGCCCGATGGATCCGAGCGGCGAGTCCTGACTGAAGGTCAATCCCACTGGTTCGGCGCCAGCTACGGCAGTCCGGCCAACCGCGGCAGCGGTTCCAACATGCTTTCGTGGACTCGAGACGAATCCATCCTCTTTTCTCGAAAGCTCCCTGGCAGCAAGGTGCCGTGGGAGTATCAGCGGCAGCGCCCGGACACGGACCATTTCAACCGTGACTTCAAGCCCAAGTTGGCACGGGGCGGCACGGAGATCTGCCGAATCGACCCCAAGAACGGCGAGATGCAGCGCCTGACCGAGAGCCGTCCGCCCCTCTGGGACTTCCGGCCACAGCCATCCCCCGACGGACGCATCATCCTTTTCTGCCGTGCGAAGACGGGCCAGATGCCCGCCATCTGGCGCATGGATTCGGAAGGAGCTGACGCCAGACACGTCACTGACGGCTGGAAGGGCCAGGGAGCCGACCACCCCCGCTGGCTGCCTCTTCCAGAGGCGAGATCGGACACCCGGTTTCAGGTTCCCACGATCCCGATAGTGGCGGCGAAACTGTCCTGGTAGGCCTGAGGATCGACCCGGGCGTCGATCAGCGTGGTGGTGTCCGCAACCAGCGCCTTCTTGAGCTCTCTCTCGTACTCCTCCGGCGTCCGGACCACGACTCCGGCCAGACCCGAAGCCCGGGCCACGGCCGCCAGATCGATGGGGTGCAGATCCAGGCCGTAGTCCTCCATTCCCCGGCTCTGTTGCCTTGACTTCATGGTGCCCAGGGCATGGTCGTTCAGGATCACGAGAGGAACCCGGACCCCGGTGCGGGCGAATACCTCCAGCTCTCCCAGCCGCATCAAAGTGCTGCCGTCGGCTCCGATTCCGATCATGGGCCGTTCGGGCCGAGCCAGCTTGGCGCCGAGGATGGCCGGAAGCATGAGGCCCATGGTCCGCCCGCCGGCAGTGCAGAGGTGGCTTCCGGGACGGTCCACGGGCCAAAGATGGTGCAGCATGAGGATGAAGATCCCGGTTTCGGAAACGAGCAGACCGTCACTCGGCATCTGGGTCCGCGTGATCTCGATGATGTCCTGCGCCGCCAGCCGGGCGGCCCCCGGACGGCGAAAGTGCCTCAACACGCTTTCCCGTGTCTTCCGGACATCGGCGGGCGGGAATCCGGCCCGGGGAGACGAGGGGAGCAGCCGGTTCAGGGAGACGGTCAGGTCGCCGTCGATGCGATGGAGGGGCCGGGCGGCCAGCGATTCGTACTCCGCGCGCTGCGCCAACTCGCAGGCGGGTGCCGCCGAGTCCCACTTCTTGTCCGAGGTCAGGGAGTCGCAGCCGACCAGGAGCGCCAGGTCCGCTTGCGGGGCCAGCTCGCCTTCCACGGTGTTGGGGATCTGGTGTCCGACGAAGGTGCCGGCCCAGAGGGGATGGGACTCGGGAAAGACGCCATGGGCGTCCATCTGGACCAGAACGGCGGCCCCCACCGCCTCCACCAACGCGCGCAAGGCGTTGCAGGCGCCGGCTCGGATCACGTCCTGTCCGGCGAGGATCACCGGTCTTCGGGATTTCGACAGAAGCTCCCTCAGGACCCTGAGTTGGGATTCATCGGGGAGGGCGGGAGGAGGTGCCTCCAGCGGATCGAGTACGGGACCCGGGACCGGAGCGGTCGCCAGCTCGGTCGGCACATCCAATAGAACCGGACCCGGCCGGCCGTCGAAGGCCTGGAAGAAGGCGCTTCGAAGACTCTCGCGAGCCGTGTCGACGGACAAAGTATGCTGCGACTTGACGACGGCTTCGAAGAGCTTGCCGTGGGAGCACTGGCAGACCAACTCCAGGTGGCCGGTGGAAACCGGGCTGCTCTCACAGCAACAGATGACGGGAACGCGTTCGAAATGGGCGTTGACGGCGCCTCCAGCCAAGTTGCCGGCACCGACGCCCCTGACGGCCAAAGCCAGTCCCGCCGTCTCTCTCGTGAGTCCGTAATAGGCGGCCATGATGGCCGCCGAAGACTCATGGGCCACGGCGACGAAATTGAGGCCCAGACGCCGTCCCCAATCCATGATGTCCAAGGGCAGCCCACCACCTGGTATGCCGAAGTAGTGGTTCAGGCCCCGCTCCCTGGCTTCCCGGACGATCAACTCGGACACCTGCATAGCATGCCTCCTTCGGTGCCACCCGCCCTGAGTACCGGATTCGAAGCTCTGTGGAATCTTCAGCGATGGCCGCGGGCGAGGATCGGCCAGACGTCTACGACCTGGTCTCCCCGGGTGCAGTAGATGCGATCGTAGAGGTTGACGGTCGGGTCACAATGGGGAGGGTGAAATTCCAGCTTCTCGCCCAGACGAACGTCGCCGACCGCCCCGTCCAGGACGAGAATGCCATGTTCATCCCCACCCCAACGGAAGCTCGCACCCTCGATTCCCACCGGCTGTGGTCCGAAGGCCCGGTCGGTGGAGAAGGCCTTGAGCCCGGCATCCAATGTGGCCTGGCCGGGGAGATTCCTGCTGGTGACCGTGGAGAGAACCGTCAATGCGGACTTGAAGTCGTCGTAGACTTCCCCCCCCCGGCCCCCGATCAACCTGTAGTCCAGGTCCATGAAGACGTAGGATCCCGCCTGCATCTCGGTGATGCCCTCGATCTCGGGATCGATATTGTAGGTCCCGGTGCTGCAACCGGAGAAAATCTCCACCGGAAGCCCTTCCTGCTTCATCCTGAAGAAGGTCTCCAGCGGAGCCGCCAGGGATTCCATCGAATGCCTTCGCCGCTCTTCGAAGCCGTGGACGTGGGACGACTTTCCGCAGTAGCAGTGCACCCCCCTCAGGTTCAGGTGCGGGAGAAGGTCCACCTTGCGGGCCAGACGGAGCGCCGGCTCTCCGGCTTCGACCCCGGTGCGGCGGTTGGCCGGGTCGATGTCCACCATGATGTTGAGCCGTACGCCGCCGGCCTCGGCCGCTTCGTTCATCTGCTCCGCCTGCCACGGATGGTCCACCACAGCCATGGTATCGGGGTGGTGCCGGGTCAAGCGGACCAGTCTCTGGAATTTGTTGGGGTCCGCTATCTCGGAGGTGATCAAGAGGCCGGAAATGCCGGCTTGAGCCATGGTCTCGGCTTCGGCGACGGTGGCCGTGGAGATTCCCAGAGCGCCGGCATCCAATTGGCGCCGGGCAACCTCCGGACACTTGTGGGTCTTGGAATGGGGCCGCAAGCCGATGGAGCGGCTCGCGGCGTGCCGGGCCAAGGTCTCGATGTTGGCCTCGAAGAGATCCAGATCCAGCAGCAGGGAAGGAGTGGGGAGATCGGTCTTGAACACGCCGGAGATCCCTTTGCCGGACTCCAGACGCGCCTCGATGTCCTCCAAGCTGTATCCCCCGATCCGATCACCGCGAGCCAACGTCTTCCCGGTGGTGCTCATGGACCTGTTCCTCTCGTTCCGCAAGTGAAAAACGCTTCCATACTATGCGCTGGGCTGGAGACAGTTCAAATGACCGTAACTCCCGCCGGCGACGACACACCCCGCCCAGCGGGATCATTGTCGCCGATCACCCTGGCGCGACCCGTTGCGGCATTTACTCAACAGCCGGGATGAGGGTGGCGGTGTAGACTGGTTTACAAATATGCAGGCACGGCTATGGATCTGCGTTGGGCTTCTGCTGGTCCTGGAGGCGGCCACCGTCACCGCCTACTGCGGGCTGCTCTTCGGGTGCGGGTGCACCTTCCTGGATGGAATGGCCTACTGCAACGTGCACAACCTCCAGGGACCCTGGTGCCCCTGGTGCAGCCAGGGGAAGCTCGGATTCTACGTCCCCTTTGCAGGGATGACCGCCGGAGCGATTGCCGGCGCCTGGTGGGGTCTCAGGCTCCGGTCCCGCCTCTGGGCCGGACTGCTGGCGGGAGTGGCGGGTTACCTGTCGGCAGGCGCCGTGGCGGCTTGGGTCTCGGCCCGAATGCAAGGCTATCCCCTCTGGCCGTGACCGACAGCCACCAGGAATTGCAAACCGGCGGCCACTTCAGTAGGGTCCTGAAAGTGAGATTTTCTCCCCTTCTGATTCTGGCAGGAGTCCTGCTGGCGGCTTGGGCGGACGGCCGGACGGCCTTTGGACAGCCTGCTTCAGAGCTTTCGCGCCGGACTCTCCCCTTGGAGATGACGGGAGACATCGCTTCCCACCTGGTGGCCGGCGCCGACCGTTTCCTTCTGGACAAGTTGGAGCAATCCCGCCGGGACCGGGCGCGCCACTGGAAACGCGACTTCTCATCCGCCGAGGACTACAGCCGATCCCTGGAACCGAACCGGAAGCGGCTGGCCCATATCCTGGGAGTCCGGGATCCTCGAGTCCCCTTTTCGAGTCCGGAGCTGCTGGCCACGATCCGGCAATCGGCGCGCATCGGCGGGACCGACTCCTACGACGTGTTCTCCATCCGCTGGCCCTCCATCCGTCAGATGCACGGAGAAGGGCTGCTCCTGGTTCCCCGTAAGGGCCGGCCGGCCGCCGACGTCATCGCCGTCCCCGATGCGGACCAGACCCCGGAGCAGGTCGCCGGCCTGGTCCCGGGAGTTCCCCCCGCATCGCAGTTCGCGCGCCGCTTGGCCGAGAGCGGCTGCCGGGTGGTGGTGCCGACCCTCATCAGCCGGGAAATGAAGAAGCGGATCGGACGTCCCATCTTGACCCATCGGGAGTTCATCTACCGGTCCGCCTTCGAACTGGGGCGCCACCTGCTGGGTTACGAGATCCAGAAGATTCTGGCCCTGGTGGATTGGCTCTCGCAGGACGCCGCAAATGGAGACCCGCGCATCGGAATCGCCGGTCACGGCGAGGGAGCAGGGCTGGCTCTCTACGCGGCCGCTCTGGACACTCGAATCGACGCCGCCCTGGTCAGCGGGTATTTCAGCGACCGGCGGAACATCTGGAAACAGCCCATCGACCGCAACGTATTCGGGCTGCTGGAGCAGTTCGGCGATGCGGAACTGGCCTCGATGATCGCACCCCGCTCCTTGATTCTCGAAGCGGCCCGGGGGCCCGAGTTGGAGCTTCCCGGAAAAGGGGGAGCTCCGGCGCGTCTGGTCACGCCCCCACTCGAAACGGTCCGCCAAGAGGTCGAACGGGCGCAGGCACTCGTGGCCAGCCTGAATACGGCGACCCGGATCCAACTGGTGACCAGTGGCTCTCAGGGCACCGGTCCCCCGGGCAGCGACCCGGCCCTGACGGCTCTGCTCGGGGCCCTTTCATGTGAACTCGCTCCCTCCGGTCCCTCGCCTTCCTTCGTGCCGGACTCCTTCGATCCCGGGGTTCGAATGGAGCGCCAGGTCGGCGAAATGGACCGGCATAACCAGTGGCTGCTCTCGGAGAGCCCTTACGTCCGTCAAACCTTCATGGAGAAGCTGGACACGACGTCGCTGGAAGCCTATCGGAAGAGCACCCGGGACTACCGCCGGATCTTCCGGGACGAGGTCATCGGCTGGTTCCACGAGGAACGCCTGCCGCCCAATCCCCGCAGCCGCCAGATCTACGACGCACCCGAATGGACCGGACACGAGGTGGTGCTGGAGGTCTATCCCGACGTCATCGCCTACGGGATCCTGCTGCTTCCCAAGGACCTGGTCTCCGGTGAGCGGCGGCCCGTGGTGGTCTGCCAACATGGCCTGGAAGGCCGGCCTCAGGAAACCATCCGCGGCGACCACAGGGCCTATCACGACTTCACGGCCAAGCTGGCCGAGCGGGGCTTCATCACCTTCGCGCCCCAGAATCTCTACATCTTCCGGGACCGCTTCCGCACCCTGCAAAGGAAAGCGAATCCGCTAAAGAAGTCCCTCTTCTCCATCATCGCGGTCCAACATCAGCAGATCCTGGACTGGCTCAAGACCCTCCCCTGGGTGGACCCCGGCCGGATCGGCTTCTACGGCCTCAGTTATGGAGGGAAGACGGCCATGCGGGTCCCCGCCCTGTTGACCGACTACGCCCTCTCCATCTGCTCGGCCGACTTCAACGAGTGGGTCTGGAAGAACGCCTCGTCCCGAGCCAAGTACAGCTACGTCTTCCACGGCGAGTACGAAATCTTCGAGTTCGACCTGGGCAGCACCTTCAACTACGCCGAGATGGCGGCCCTGATCGCGCCCCGGCCCTTCATGGTGGAGCGGGGGCATTTCGACGGGGTGGCGCCCGACGAGATGGTGGGGTATGAATTCGCCAAGGTGCGCCACCTGTACCAAGCGCGCCTGGGGCTGTCCGACCGGGTCGAGATCGAGTGGTTCGTGGGACCCCACACCATCAACGGCAAGGGCACCTTCTCCTTCCTGCACAAACACCTGAACTGGCCGGAAAAGAGAAACTGACGGCTGGCAGTCACGGCAGCCCGGAAGTCACCCCACGGGAGGGATTCCGGTTTCCGCCACCAGACGATTGAAGGCGGCCACCTCGCGATTCACCAGCGCGTCCAATTCTCGCGAGGCTGCATCCGCTTCGGCGGAGAGATGCTCGAACACGTCAAGCACTTGCCGGGTCGGCGCCGCATCGGCGGAGGAGACGACGCTCATCAAGGAGATGAGCCGGTAGTTGAGGCCCGCAGGAATCCGGATCCAGTCGAAGTCTCCCTCGGCGCCGAAGGTCACCAGGCGGGACTCGATCCCATCCAGTTTTCGGCTCAGTTCATCCGCCTGGTTCGCCGCCTCCCGGGCCGCTTCTTTCCGCCCGGACTCCTGAAGCCGCTCGATCCATCGTTTCACCTGGTCCCGAATTCGAGCGATCTGCCCAAGCATCCCATGGGTTTCGGATACCTTGTCCCGGATCCGGACCAAGGTCTGGAACTGGGCCTCCAGGTCCTCCTGGGTGGCGGACGACCGGGGATCCTTGGTGAGCCGGAAGTCGTGCGTCCAACTCCGGTCCCCCAACTCCAGCACCACTCGATAGGTTCCCGGGGCGGCCATCAAGGACGTGTCCGCCCCCTTGGTGGTGACGTCGCCGTCGAACTTCTCCGCCTCGGGATAGCACAGGTCCCAAACGAAGCGGTTGATCCCGGCGTGGGCCGTCAGGTACCGCTCTTTCTTGGAAGAGTCGCCACTGTCGTCATCGGCCGGCGCCTCGTCTCCATCGTCCTTTCTGGCGACGCTCTTGATCTTGTTTCCCTTCCGGTCCAGGAAGGTCAGGCGCAGGTCCTCGGAAGGCACCTCGCTCAGGTAGTAGTAGACGATGACGCCCCGGGGCGGGTTCTCTCCCACGTCCAGACCTTGAAGACGGGGTTCGTTCTCCTCGGTGGGATCCTGGCGATAGGTGCCTTCCATACCCAGTCCCAACATGTAATTCTTGCCCGGCCAGTCGCCCCCGGCGGCCCCCCACTGGAGCCACATCCGCATCGTCGGCCGCGGTGGAAAGAGAACCGCCCGACCTTCCGTCTCACCGGCGGCCGCCTGCCGCAGGGGCGTCACGTCATCCAGGATCCAGATGGATCGCCCGTGAGTGGCTGCTACCAGATCTCCGTCCTTGACCGCCAGGTCATAGATGGGTGCCACCGGCAGGTTGTTCCGAAGGCGGAACCAGGACTTCCCCTCATCCAGGGAGACGAAAATGCCGGTCTCGGTTCCGACGTAGAGCAGACCCCGCCGAACCGGGTCCTCCCGAATCACCCGCGTGATCTCTCCCCTGGGCAAGGCTCGGCCCAGATCCTGCCAAGTCTCGCCGTAGTCCCGGGTCACGTAGAGGTAGGGATCGTAGTCGTCCAGTTTGTAGCGGGTCGCGGCGACGTAGGCGGTGGCCGGATCATAAGGTGATGCGGTCACTCTGGAGATGAGGGACCACTCGGGCACCCCGGGGGGCGTGATCTCCCTCCAGTTTTCGCCGCCGTCCCGGGTGATATGGACCAGGCCGTCGTCGGTCCCGGCCCAGAGCAGTCCCGGGGTGAGTGGCGACTCGACCAGGGTGGAGACGGTGGCGTAGACCTCGGCGCCGCTGACGTCCTTGGTGAGGGGACCACCCGAAGCCACCAGCTTGGAGCGGTCCCGGCGGCTCAAATCGGGGCTCATGAGCTGCCAACTGCTCCCCTCGTCCCGGGTGTAGAAGACCCGATTGCCGGCGGCATACAACAGGCCGGGGTCGTGAGGAGAGAACAGGATGGGGTAGGTCCAGTTGAACCGGTATTTCAGATCGGCCGGAGCCCGGCCGGAAGCCACATCGGGCCAGACCGTCACCAGGCGGATCTGGCGGGTCTTCCGATCGTAGCGCTGCAACGGAGCTCCCCCGCCGGGGGAACTGCCCACGGCGCCCACATAGACGATATCGGGATTCTCCGGATGCACCGCGATGTATCCACTCTCGCCGGTGCCGGCGGCATAACACATTCCCCATGGAATGGCGCCGTGCTCAGTGGCGCTGGGAACCGCGATGCTGGAATTGTCCTGCTGGGTTCCGTAGATCCGGTAGGGGAACCGGTTGTCCAGATCGATGCGGTAGATCTGGGCCGTGGGCTGGTTGTAGATGGTGGACCAGGTCTCCCCGCCATTGAAGCTGACGCAGGCGCCCCCGTCGTTTCCCTGGATCATGCGCTGGGGATTGGCGGGATCGAACCACATGTCGTGGTCGTCCCCGTGGGGGGCGGAGATCCGGGAGAAGTTGCGTCCTCCGTCGGTCGACTTCCAGGTGCTGAGATTCGTGACCCAGACCGTCTCCGGATCCTGCGGATCCGCGAAGATGTGAAGGTAGTACCAGGGACGGTTCAGCAGATCCCGGGAGCTGTTGAGCCGCTCCCAGGTGTCCCCGCCGTCGTCAGAGCAGTAGACGCCGGCCTTTTCGGCCTCGATGATGGCCCAGACCCGTTGGGGCCGGGCCGGGCTGACGGTGATCCCAATCTTTCCCAGAATACCCTTCGGCAGGCCCTTGTTCCCGCCGATGTCGGTCCAGGTGTCTCCTCCGTCGTTGGAGCGGTAGAGGGTGCTGTCGGGACCGCCGCTGGAGAGTTCCCAGAAGTGCCGGTGAGTCTGCCAGACAGTGGCGAAAAGGATCCTGGGATTGGTCGCATCCATGGCCAGATCCACCGCCCCCGCACGGGGACTGTGAAACAACACATGCTCCCAGTTGGCGCCCCCGTCCCGGCTGCGATAGACCCCTCGCTCCCGGTTGGGACCGAAGGCATGGCCCAAGGCGGCGACATAGACCAGATCCGGGTCCTGGGGATGGATTCTGATCTCTCCGATGTGACGGGTCTCCTCGAGTCCCAGATGGACCCAGGTCTTTCCCCCGTCGGTGGAGCGGTACACTCCGTCGCCGTAGGAGACGTCGGTGCGGATGGTCGTCTCTCCGGTCCCGGCATAGATCACGTTGGGGTCGGACGGAGAAACGGCCAGGGCGCCGATGGACGAGGTGTTGAAGAAGCCGTCCGAGATGTTCTCCCAATAGGTGCCGCCGTCTTCCGTCTTCCAGACCCCGCCGGCCACGGCGCCGAAGTAGAAGACCATGGGCTTGGTGGGGTGGCCGGCCACCGCCACCACCCGCCCACCGCGAAACGGCCCCGCCAGACGCCACCTGAGGCCCGAAAACGACTCCTCCGTCCATGAAATTCCTGGCATATGAAGTACTCCTTGTCGGCGATCTCGGTCCATGGTCAGAGTCCATCGATGGGGATGCCACGGGGACTCCTGACACGGGCAGTAATGGTAGAGGGTCGAAGTTATCGAGTCCACAGTCCGGGAATCGTCCGCTGCCGGCGGGGAAGGACGCCGGAATCACACCCACTCGGCGCCGCGGTTGCAGGCGAGCGGGTTCCTCCCGGGCAATGCGCAGTCCTGCTTTCCTGCACGAGGCCATAGCTTGCCATTCATGGAAACACCCTGGGACTCGTTATGTGCATTGAAGTCAGTCATCCATTCAGCCATGATTTGGGAGATACGCAGATGAGCACCCCATACGATACCTTGTCCACCGCCCGCAGACTTGAAGCCGCCGGAATTGCAACCAAACAGGCCGAGGCGATCGTTTTCGCCATTCAGGAGAGTCGGGATACCGCCGCCACGAAACGGGATCTGGACTCGAATGTGGCGGCGTTGCGTTCCGACCTGGAGGCCAGTACGGCGGCGTTGCGTTCCGAGATCGCGGCCAATACGGCCGCGTTGCGTTCCGACCTGGAGGCCAATACGGCCGCGTTGCGTTCCGAGATCGCGGCCAATACGGCCGCGTTGCGTTCCGAGATCGCGGCCATGGCAGCGGAATTGCGCGCCGAGATGGGCAAACACAGGGGCGAACTTTTCCGGGCCCTGTGGATACAAGGCGCCGGACTGGCCGGCATTGTCCTCGCCTCCAAAATCTTCTGACAGACCGGCGTTCGGTCGGCCCTTGGGTAGTGCCGCTCGAGGAACGAATCAGGATTGAACTGAAGGAGATCTCTGATGATCCACCGACGCACCTTCATCGGCGCCCTCGGGGGCAGCTTGGCGACCGCTCCTCTCCTTGGAAAAGGCCACGCAAAACCGAAGCGGCTGGCCGTGGTGGCCACCGAATGGCGTCTCTATTCTCATGCCTGGCACACGGGTCAACGGTTTCTTGCAGGTTATCCCGTGGAGGGGCGTTGGCACCAGTCCCCCATCAGGCTCGTATCAGCCTACGTCGACCAGAAACCGGAGAATGACCTGAGCCGCGACCGCGCACGAGAGTTCGGGTTTCCCATCTATCCCACAATCGCCGAGACGCTTCGCTGCGGCGGGGACAAATTGGCCGTCGACGTGGTCCTCGTGATCGGCGAACACGGTCGATACCCGGTCAACGATCTGGGCCAGAAGCTCTACCCCCGCTACGAGTTCTTCAAGGAGGTGGTCGAAGTCTTCAAGCAGGATGGGCGTACGGTGCCCGTCTTCAATGACAAACATCTTTCCTGGAGATGGGATTGGGCCAAGGAGATGGTCGACACGGCCCGATCGATGGGGTTTCCGTTTCTGGCCGGCTCATCTTTGCCCGTCACCTGGAGAATGCCGGACATCGACATGCCCTATGGCGCCGAGGTCGAGGAAGTGATGTGCGTGGCCTCGGGCGGCGTGGACAGCTACGACATCCACGCCCTGGAGACGATTCAGTGCATGGCCGAGCGCCGCCGGGGAGGGGAAACCGGAGTCGTCTGGCTCCAGGCGTTACGGGGCGATCCGGTCTGGAATGCCATGGGAAAAGGTTCCTTCGACCGCGGGGGCTGGGACCCGCAACTGTTCCGGTCGTGCCTCTGCCGAAGCCACAAGCTCACTCAGCCGGAAAACATGAATCACCGATACCCCACTCCGGAGCAGATTCGGCAGTGGGTGAAAGAACCGGTCGCATACCGGTTCCAATACAACGATGGATTGAAGGGGACGATGCTCCTACTGAACGGCCTGGTTGAAGACTTCACATTTGCCGCGCGCCTCGAGGATCGCTCAGAGCCTCTCTCCACACTGTTCTACCTGTCGCCGGTGCCCAACGTGGTTCATTTCGCAGCCCTGATGTCCAAGGTGGAGGAGATGGTTCTGACCGGGGCAGCCCCCTATCCGGCGGAACGGACCCTGCTGACCACCGGTTTGGTCGAGGCCGGGGTACGGTCACTCGCCCAAGGCGGGAAGACCCTTGAGACACCCCACTTGTCGGTGAGCTACCAGGCACCGAGAAAGTCTCAATTCTGTCGGAGTTGAGATGCGACGAAAATCGTAGTGGCCGACGCTGCGGGCACCGCCCCTTTCGGTGCTACGTGGGACTCTTACCACGGACTGTCAACCTCCCATTGTCGACCCCCTGAGGAGAATCCGCCTCACCTTTCGGGCGAACTCCGGTTGACAGCCCGTGGCAAAAGTCGTCGCGGCATTCGACCGTCCCTGCATCCCGGCGGACTGCGTTGCGATTCGGTCACATACTCCCGGTATGCTCCCTCATCGCGCCTTGTCCGGCGGGCGCAGGAACGGTCTCGGTGCTCGCGCGACTTTCACCACGGACTGTTGAGGGTGTTGAAGTCGGAGGACAGTTCAGCGAAGATCCCAGAGAGGCGCCGATGAGTCCTGCATTCGATTCGGACACCGTCAAGCAGAACCTTGAATCCACTGGATTTCAGGCGCTCCGCGCAGACATAGTCAAGTTCAGGCGCGATTTTGTCCGGGCCATATGGATTCAGGGCGCGGTCTTGGCCATCATCTATCTTGCCTGCGAATTCCTCTGAATCCCGGCACTTGGCCGGCGCCTTTCAATCCCCCTCCCCAAACTCGCCGATCAGATGAGACGACTGAGAAACCTGAGTGCATGGCACACTCGAATCCCGTCCGCCGTTACGAATTCCCGCCCCTCGCGGGCTGTCACCATCCAGCTCTCGCATTCCGGGAACCGTTTTTTCCAGTAGCGAAGGCTCCGGTCCGGACTCGACTGGAACCACTTGCATTCGACCGCCAGTACGGGCTGCCTCCTGTCGGTGACAATGAAGTCCACCTCGCGCCCATCGGTATCGCGAAAGAACTGGAGGTCGAGATCAAGCCCCTCGGCGTCCTGCCGGTAGTGGACCCACTTCAACAAATGCGCGGCGATCAGGTTTTCGAGCCGCGGACCGCGCCGGGGAACCAGTGACCAATCGAAATGGTAGTGCTTCTGCGCCTTCTTGATCGCCCTGATCTTGGGGCTGCCGAACGGGGAGATCCGAAACAGGGCGTAGAGCCGTTCCAACGCGGCCACCCAATTGCGGATCGCCTTGTGGCTCACTTGCAGATCTTCCCGGAGCGCGTTGAGTGAGAGCAATGATCCGACCAGTTCCGGCAGGCGCATGACAAGCAACTCGAGGTTTCCCAGATCCTGGATCCGTTCCAGTTCCCTGATCTCTTCGCGAATTAGCAGATTCCGATATCCCCTCGACCAGCGCCGCGCCTGAACCTCGGAACCCGAAAAGAACGGTTCGGGAAATCCGCCCAGCTTCAACAATTGTGCGAAGTCATCCGCAGACTCGAGGCCCAGTTCGGCGACTGACAATGGGTGCAGGCGCAGCAGGTGATATCTTCCCTGTAGCGAGTCTCCGCCGAGCGGATCCTGGGGTTGCCGCCGTTCCCCTGAGAGCGGGATGGAAGTTCAGCCGGCCCGCAGCCGCCGTGCGAGAAATGAATTCACAATTGACCTGACGGAGATCCGACGATGATCCAGCGACGCACCTTCATCGGAGCCCTGGGGAGCAGCCTGGCGGCCGCGCCTCTACTTTGGACCAAGCCGAGGCAAGCCAAGCGTCTGGCTCTCGTGACCACCGAATGGCGATTCCGGTCCCATGCCTGGCACATGGGGGAGCGATTCCTGGCGGGATACCCCATGGAGGGACGGTGGCACCGGTCTCCGATCGAACTGGCTTCGGCCTATGTGGACCAGGAACCGAAGAACGACCTGAGCCGTCACCGGGCGCGGGAGTTCGGGTTCCACATCTATCCCACCATCGCCGAGGCTCTACGCTGCGGCGGTGACAAACTGGCCGTCGACGTCGTTCTCTTGATCGGCGAACACGGAAAATACCCGGTCAACGACCTGGGCCAAACGCTCTATCCCCGCTACGAATTCTTCAAGGAAATCGTAGAAGTCTTCAAGCAGGACGGTCTTACGGTACCCGTCTTCAATGACAAACATCTTTCCTGGAAATGGGCCTGGGCCAAGGAGATGGTCGACACG
This sequence comes from Acidobacteriota bacterium, assembly GCA_965217775.1. Taxonomy (GTDB): domain Bacteria; phylum Acidobacteriota; class UBA6911; order RPQK01; family JAJDTT01; genus JAJDTT01. The sequence continues at coordinate 5,766,565 of CBDCJH010000002.1, read as the reverse complement.
GCCCGAACCATGGGGTTTCCGTTTCTGGCGGGCTCATCTTTGCCCGTCACCTGGAGAATGCCGGACATCGACATGCCCCATGGAGCCGAGGTCGAGGAAGTGATGTGCGTGGCCATGGGCGGCGTGGACAGCTATGACTTCCATGCCCTGGAAACGATCCAGTGCATGGCCGAACGCCGCCGCGGCGGTGAAACCGGAGTCGCCTGGCTCCAGGGACTGCGGGGCGATCCGGTCTGGGACGCCATGGGAAAAGGCTCCTTTGACGGCGGAGGCTGGGACCCGCAACTGTTCCACTCGTGCCTCTCCCGCAGCCACACGCTCACACAGGCGGAAGACGTGAACCACCGGTATCCCAGCTCTGAGCAGATCCGGCAATGGGTGGAGGAACCGGTCGTTTACCGTTTCCAGTACAACGATGGATTGAAGGCCACCATGCTGCTCCTGAACGGCCTGGTCGGAGACTTCACCTTCGCCGCCCGGCTCTCGGATCGCGCGGAGCCTCTCTCTACCCTGTTCTACCTTCCCCCGAGTCCCAACGTCGTTTATTCAGCGGCCCTGATGTCCAAGGTGGAGGAGATGGTGCTGACGGGAAGTGCCCCCTATCCGGCGGAACGGACGCTGCTCACCTCCGGCCTGGTCGAGGCCGGGGTTCGGTCACTCGCCCAAGACGGAAAAACTCTCGAGACGCCCCACTTGTCGGTGAGCTACCAAGCCCCCCGGGAGTCGCAATTCTGGCGAAGCTGAGACAAACCGGACTGGCCAAGGGCGCTGCCCAGTCCGCAAGAATTGGCTACGAAGCGAGAGCACGGCGCCCTCGCCCTACCGAAATCAAAGTCAATCTATTCTGGATTGCCGGGTATGGAATGGACGGTGCCACACACGGCATCCGGATGGTCGCGAAGCGGAGCGATGCTGGGCGTGCCACTGGCCTGCACCCGGAAAAGGAATGGCAATAGTGGTAGTTTGATTGTCGATTCCTTCTATGACGAGTCGGCAACGCTTCCTGCTACAGGCTGCCGCGGCGGTGCAGTTTGCTGTGCTTGCATCGGGTGCGGTCGCCGCCGCCGGACGGGGCGAGCCTCTTTCTGGAATTCCCGTCATCCGCGCTGACGTTCCACGTCCGGCCCCCACCTGGGCTGTCTTGCAGCGTCACCTCATCGAAACGCTGGATCGCGCCGGCGCCGAGTTCGTCAAGGCCTACACACTCCCCGACGGCAGTTTGCGATGGAAGGAACGGTACGAGGGTGGAATGAACTCCTCGGACGATGCATACGAGGGGTTCCGCGGCCTCTCTCTGCACCACGTGCTCGGAGGCTCCAAGGAGCTGGATATCCTCCACCGCCGGGTCTGGGAAGGCATCACCCGGCAGTTCACACGGTATGGTCAGATCTACCGCGAATTCGACAGCAACTGGGACTGGATGCACCACGGGGAGGGCTACGTGTCCTTCTACCCCTTGGGGATGGCGGATCCGCATGACAAAGTCTTCCGGAACCGGTCGATCCGCTTTGCGGCCATGTACACCGGCGAGGATCCCGAAGCGCCCAACTACAACACTGAGCAGAGGCTGATGCGTGCCTCGATGACGGGCAGCCGCGGTCCGAAGCTGCAATGGACGAAGCGCGACTGGATACCGACGAACGCGAACCTCGCCTATTACCACTTGCCCTTCGACGACATCCCGGGCGTGAACTCCCCGACGGGATGGATCAACGATGGTCCCGAGGACGACCAGTTCGGGCGGATCGTCGAGACCATGAGCGACCGCATGGCACGGGGAGACTTTCCCATCAATCTCACAGCAGTGCCTTTGGTCGCCAACGCATTCCTTTATACGGGGGACGAGAAGTACCGCCGGTGGATCGTCGACTACGTGAGCAAATGGATCGAGCTCACAGAATTGAACGGCGGGATCACCCCTGACAACGTCGGCCTCAGCGGGAAGATCGGGGAGTACACCGGAGGCCACTGGTGGGGCGGGTACTACGGCTGGAAATGGCCGCGGGGCGGCACGGACATCGTGCTGGCGACCCTGACCGCATCCAAGGCGGTTCTGCTGATGACAGGCGAGACGCACTGGCTGGACCTGCCCCGGAGCCAGACACGGGTGATGAGGACACGCGGGGAGGTCCGGGACGGCGTCGCCATGGTGCCCATCCGTTTCGACGGCCGCCGCAAGTGGCACCACTTCACCAAGGAGCCGTCCTCCCCGTACGTCCAGCTCTGGCACATGTCGCAGGCCGGGCAGGACTGGGGTCAGGTCGAACGCCTCGCCGAGCTCGAAAAGGCGCGAGGAGAACTTCGCGACCCCGATTTGGCGTGGGCCTACTTCGTACAAGGGAAAAATTCGCAGTTTCCCGTTGACGCGTTCCGCCGGGATCTGGAGTTCGTCCAGCGCCGGCTCGCGCGGATCCTCAATGAGCACGGAGATCCCGAAACCTGGTACGACGCGCACTGGCTCTCACTCGAGCCCATGCCGACGGACAACCTGGTGCGGCTCACGATTGGAGGACTGCCGGTACACAAGCGCGGAGAGATGCTGCATTCGTACGTCCGCTACTTCGACCTCGACAAGCGCCAGGCCGGACTGCCGCAAGGCGTCGCGGCGCTGGTCACCGGGATTGCGTCGGATTCGGTGACCGTCGAACTCGTCAACACGAACCTGTTCGAGAAGCGGAGGCTGATCGTCCAGGGCGGGGCCTACGGCGAGCATCGAATCAGGGACGTCGCGTACCAAGCGGCGGCATCGGCATGGGTGCCGGGCTCCAGTCCGCCTGATGCCGACGAGGCCGAAAGCCGAACGACTCAGGCCAATGGAACGTATTTCCGAGTCGACCTCGAACCTGGAACGGGCATCACTCTCAAGATCGGACTCGATCGATTCGTTTCGACGCCTCGATATGCCTTTCCGTGGGACGGGCCGGACGGACTCCAATGAGAGTTCTTCTGCTCATGTTTGCAGCGGTGTCGTCCCAGGTTCCGGGCCTGGCGCAGATGGGTTCGCCAGGAGGCGGCGAGACGCAGGCGATCGCGCTGCACCCGACGGATCCCGGAACCCTGTACGCGGGCGCCGCCAAGGGTCTCTGCAAAACCACCTCGGGCGGCAAGGACAACTGGCCCTCAAGCGGCCTCGAGGCGCTCTCTCCGCGCGCCATCATCCTGGACAGGTCGCAGCCGCAAGTGCTCTACGTGGGCACCTACGAGATGGGCGTGTACAAGTCCACAGACGGGGCCCGGTCATGGACCCGCACCAGTTCCGGAATCACCAACGGGAGAATCCGCGGCCTGGTCATCGATCCGCAGAACGGGCAAATCGTGTATGCGGGGACGGATGGTGGTGGCGTCTTCAAGACCGTCGACGGCGGGAAGAGCTGGCGAGAGGCGAACCGGGGACTGATCGACAAGACGCTACGCTGTCTCGTCGGTGATCCTGGCAACAGGGGGATCCTCTATGCCGGCACCTGGCACGGAGTCTACAAATCGACGGATGGCGGAGAGATCTGGTCGGCGAATCGGAACGGCTTGTACGACATCGACGTTCGAGCCATCGCCATCGATCCGTCGAATCCCAGCGTCCTCTACGCAGCGACCGACTCTGGCGGTGTCTCCAAATCCACGGACGGGGGCCAGATCTGGATATCGGGGCAAGAGCCTCTGACTCGGCACATCCTGGCACTGACGGTAGACCCTGCCGCCCCGAGTCACGTCTACGCGGGAACGACGAAGGGCGTCTTCCGAAGCACCGACGGGGGTTCCCGCTTCCGGCCGGCCGGACTGCAATGGTCCAACCGGACCTGGACGCTGGTCTTCGATACGAAGACCACTCCACCGACCCTCTACTACGGGGGTGAGGGGGGCGTGCTCAAAACGACGAACGGAGGAATGTGGTGGGACGTGACGGGTCCGCAGAGGAAATAGCCGACCTTTCCGGACGGCGGATTGAAAACAGCACGCATATAAACTAGTCTGAGTATAGTTTATTTCCTTGCCGGGCGAATAATGGAGGATCGTCGAATGTCTGAAGTGGGCGCATTCGAAGCCAAAACGAACCTGTCGCGGTTGCTGAAACGCGTGCAGGAGGGGGAACGATTCGTCATCACGAAGCACAATCGACCGGTGGCGGAGTTGATTCCGTTCAGACCACGTGACGCCGGAAAAATCCGGGATGCGATCGATAGTATGAAGGCGTTTCAGGAGACCCATAGCTTGGCTGGCCTCTCTGTCCGTCAGATGATCGAGGAGGGACGCAAGTATTGATGGCGTTCGTACTCGATTGCTCGGTGACCATGGCGTGGGTCTTTCCCGACGAGGCCACGGAATCGACGAATCAGCTAAGGGAATCGCTGATCGAGGGGAGGGCGTTCGTTCCGTCCCTCTGGCCCGTCGAAGTTGGAAACGTGCTCCTCATCGCGACTCGTCGGGGCCGGATCACCAGGGGCGATTGGCGCCAAATTCACGCAATTCTCGATGCACTACCGATCGAAATCGATCCGATTTCCACGTCCCGCGTCTGGAATGTTGCGCTTGAACTGGCGACGGAGCACCGACTCTCCGTCTACGACGCCACGTATCTCGAACTGGCGGTCCGCTTGCATTTGCCTCTTGCAACCCTGGACCGTCGGCTCAGCGCCGCCGGACGATCCGAAGGGCTCGCGATTCCGACGTTTACCTAGCAGCCCGTGGCAAAAGTCGCCACGGCATTCGACCGTCCCTGCATCCCGGCGGACTGCGTTGCGACTCGGTCGCATACTCCCGGTATGCTTGTCTGTTATTTCTTGTCTGTCTTTCTTCTTGGGGGGTACAGATTGTGGTGTCAGCAAAAAGGGAGCACCCTTGTCTGTTATTTCTTGTCTGTCTTTCTTCTTGGGGGGGTACAGATTGTGGTGTCAGCAAAAAGGGAGCACCCTGTGGGAAATCTTTGATTTTCCACAGGCGGGTTCCGGGTGACGAGGGGGCCTCGGGGCTCTCGTTTCAGGGATTTCAAGTGGGTATGTGTCTCTTTGCATCCGGGGGGTCTCAGGGGGGGCCGGCCCCCCCTGCCCCCGTCAACGCCGCCAGTGGCGACAGCAGGCGCAGGGCCGTGACCCAGCCATCGTCCAGGCTTGGCTCGGTGGCGCCGGCATGATTTCTGGTGGGTTATTCCGATACGGGTTGGGATCTTTTGGGAGGATCCATCCGAGGCGCCTCTGGCCAGAGGCGCCTCGGCGGCGGTGGTCGGGCCGTTATGTATGCCGGCCGTCAAGGGCCGGGAGGGAGTGGGGCCGCCACCGTCTTTCCCAACGTCCTGAATGGATACGTGAGCGTCAAGGCTCGCACGACAAGCACAGGAGGAAGGAAAGATGACTCAAGATACCTCAAAGACGGTGGGTGTGGACATCTCGAAGGCGCATTTGGACGTGCACGAGTGGCCTTCGGGACGGTCGAAGCGGTTCCCCAACGACACGGCAGGGTTCCAGGCCCTGGCCCGCTGGATCGGACCGGAGGTCCGGTGCGTGGTGTATGAGTCCACGGGCCCCTGGCACCGGGCGATGGAGGAAGCTCTGGCCGCTCGGTTGCCGCTGGCTCGGGTCAACGCGATGCGGGCGCGGCGGTTCGCGCAGGCGCTGGGCCAGGAGGCCAAGACCGACGCGGTGGATGCCCGGATCCTGGCCCGGATGGGGGAGGCGCTCCCGTTGCGGCGTGTGGACGTGTCCTCGCCCACGCAGCGCCAGTTGGAGGAACTGATCTCGGCGCGGGACGGGCTGGTGAAGGATCGGACGGCGGCTCGCAACCGGAGCCACCACGCGCGCCACCCGATGGTGAAGCGGCATTTGCGACAGCGGCTGGCTCAGATTGAGCGCCAGATCCGGGCCCTGGACGGCGAGTTCCGCAAGTTGCTGAAAGCCGATCCGGCGCTGGCGCGCAAAGCCGAAGTGCTGACTTCGATTCCGGGAATGGGTCCGGTCACGGTCGCGGGCCTGCTCTCTCTGATGCCGGAACTGGGACAGATCGACTCCAAGGCGGTGGCCAGCTTGGCCGGTCTGGCGCCGGTGGCTCGGGAGTCGGGGACCTGGAAGGGACGTCGCTTCATCCGCGGGGGCCGGCATCGGGTGCGGCGGATGCTGTATATGGCCGCCCTCACCGCCATTCGACACAATCCGGACTACATCCAGAAGTATCGCCAGCTGCGTGAGCGGGGCAAGGCGCCGAAGGTGGCGCTCACGGCGATCATGCGCAAGATGGTGATTTTGGCCAACGTCCTGCTGAGCCAGGATCGGGTGTGGACACCGCGGCCAGTCAGGGCGGTCGGATGAGTCTAACCAGGGAGGAAACAATCCCTGGAAAATCGGAAGATTTGCAACATGGATACTCCCTCATCGCGCCTTGTCCGGCGGGCGCAGGAACGGTCTCGGTGCTCGCGGGACTTTCACCACGGACTGCTAGGAGCCTGTCCGAGAACAATGAAAGCGCCGCGAAGGAAACGATGGACAAGCACCTCGAGTCGGACGAACCGTATCTGCTTGGCACCGATGCGGCGGAGGAAAGGCGCCTGGAGACTCAACACCGATTGTGGGCAGGGGCGGCGCGCGATCTCTGGGACCGTGCCGGATTCGGACCGGGTGCGCGGCTGCTCGATCTCGGCTGCGGACCGGGATTCGCCACCCTCGAGCTCGCGGAGCGGGTCGGCGAAGGAGGCCGGGTGCTCGCCGTCGACGAGTCGGTTCGTTTCATCGGCAGGGTGACCCGCGAAGCGAAACGGCTCGGATTCGAGCAAATCACCGCGCGGGTGGAGCGGGCCGAGATGCTGCGGCTGGAACCGGCCTCACTGGACGGCGCCTTCGCGCGCTGGCTCTTCTGCTTTCTGTCCGATCCGGCTACCGTCATCGACCGGATCGTAAACGGTTTGCGGCCCGGTGGCCGCCTGTTGGCCTGGGACTTCCTGAACTACGACGCGATGACGCTGCTGCCACGGAGCCCGGCATTCGAACGCGTCCGCGCGGCGGTCTACGAGAGCTTTGCGAGCAGCGGCGGTGATCTCAACATCGGCGACCGGCTGCCGGGACTGGTCGCGGCTTCGGGTTGCCGTTTGGTCGACTTGGTCCCGCTCGTGCGGTTCATCAGGCCCGGCACAAGTTTCTGGAAATGGCCGACGCAGTTTTTCTCCAACTACGTCCCACAGTTGGTCGCAACCGGCTTCTTGACGGAGTCGGAACGTCTTGCGTTTGAAGCCGAGTGGCGGGATCGGGAGCGGGATCCGGGCACCTTCCTGTTTGCCCCACCCGTGATCGGTATCGTCGCCGAGAAGATATAGCGCCATCGTCGGACCCTGTCGCCAACTGCCGCGCAGTCCGATCCTGAGTCTTGCAGACACATTCTCTCCCCTGTACCCGTGTGAGAACCGGATCTTCAAAGATATGGTGATAGCCCGCAACGGAGTTCCGCGGGACGGAAAGCGATCGGCCAAAATGAACGACGGCATCGGTTCAGAAGAGCAGAGCACCACCCGTCAATCGCCGGAAAGCGATTTCGTGCAACCTCCAAGAAGACAGATCGTACTGACGATGATCTGCGTGATGTCTGCGGCCTTTCTGGCCGTACTTGGCCAGATGGTCGTGGCCGCCGCCATGCCGCGCATCGTCGCCGATCTGGCCGGATTCGACCGTTATACGTGGGTGGCGGCCGCATATCTCGTCGCGTCCACCGTGGCCATCCCCATCACCGGGAGACTCACCGACATTTACGGGCACAAGGGATTCCTCGTTCTGGGAATCGTCGTCTTCATCGTGGCCTCCGTACCGGCCAGCTTCAGCGAGTCGATGAATCAGCTTATCGCTTCCCGAGCCCTGCAGGGTATCGGCGGAGGAATCCTCATAACCATGAGCCTCCGTTCCATTCCGGACCTGTTTCCACCCCGGCAACGAGGCAGGTTTCAAGGACTGATCGCCCTCGTGTTTGGAATGGCCTCGGTCATCGGGCCGAGTCTGGGGGGATTCATCACGGACCAACTCTCCTGGAACTGGATCTTTCTGATCAACCTTCCAGTCGGGATTCCTGTGCTCCTGTTGATCATTCGGACCTTCCCCAACATCAGGCCCGAGGCCGGAGATCGAAAGCTGGACTACCCAGGCATGATGGCTCTGGTGCTTTCCGTAGTGACCGCGATGCTGGCCCTGTCGTGGGCAGGCGTTCAGTACGATTGGACTTCACCGCAGGTCATGGGCCTCCTGGGATTCGGGTTGGTAATGGCTGCGGTATTCCTGGTCGTGGAATCCAGGTCCGATTCCCCCATCATGCCCCTGGAAATATATCGAAACCGGATGGTTTCCATCTCGGCGATCGTCGCGTTTTTGACCGGGTTTGGGCTGTTCGGAAGCGTCATCTTCCTGCCGCTGTTCTTCCAGGCCGTCCTGGGCGGTTCCGCGACCGGAAGCGGCGGCTTCTTGACCCCCATGATGCTGGGAATCGTCATCGGCTCCATTGTGGCCGGCGGACGGCTCTCCCGATCCGGCGGACAATACCGCCGGCAGGGTCTGGCCAGCACCGGCTGCATGGCCGCGGGCATGGTTTTCATCTCCACCATGAACGAGAGTACGAGCTTCGCCTGGACAGTGGGATACATCGTGCTCATGGGGCTCGGGGTGGGAGGGACACTGTCCACCTTTGCGGTGGCCGTTCAGAATTCGGTGCCGGACCGGTTCATGGGAACCGCCACCTCGGCACTTCACTTCTTCAGGTTGATCGGCGGGACGACGGGCCTCGCCCTGCTCGGTGCGGTGATGAGGCACAGGTTCTCGTTGCGGGTGGAAGAAACGGTCTCGGACACGGCAAAGGCTGCCCTCACTCCCGGGCGGCTCGACGCCATAACAGACAACCCAAGGGCGCTGATCGATCCGTCCTCCATCGGCGAGCTTAGATCCGAATTCTCCGATGCCGGCGTCGACGCCGTACGGATGGCGGACACTCTTCTCGCCGACCTGAATTCCGCTTTGTCCGGAGCGGTGGGAGACGTGTTTGCGGTCAGCTCCGTGGTGATGGCGGTCGCCGTAGCCACTACCCTCTTTCTGAGAAGGTCACCCGTCTGAAAGCACGGGGCGAACGCGGACTCGCTTACCGTTCAACATCGTCCCGATCCAGGTATAGCGTACCCCCCATTCATACACCGCCAAGAGGAGACCCGGCACGGTCACACAGATCAACACGAATGCCAAGTGAGGATTGACCAACCTGTCCACGGCCAGCATCTGCGCCCAGATCACCAGAGGGAGATGAGCCAGGTAGATCCAGTAGGATGCGTCCGAGACATACCGTGCCCAGGTCCGCTCTCGCGAAGCCAACCATCGGAAGAGTCCCATCATTCCGAAGCACGCCAGCCAGGTATACGCAACCTGTAAGACTGCTGCGACTACCGGCACCCAGGCCCCTTCCGGGTCAACGAATTCAATCCTCTCGGGATACAGGAACACCAGCGCCAATGGCATGACGAGGAGGGCCGGGAGGAGCGTCGTGGCCCACCACCGGCGCACCACGACACGCCGTTGGTAAAGCAAGACTCCAAACGCGAAAAACACCAGGTAGTAGCCGAGTATGGCGGGTACGGGCACGATGACGGTGGAAAGGTCGGCACCCAGGATCTGGCGCATGAAATACTGAGGTACGACAGGCACCGCGACGAGCAGCCACCACAGGGGACGACGAAACCGCAGGCCCAGCTTGGCGGCGATGGCGAAAGTTCCCACGATCAGCAACAGGTACCAGAGAAACCAGAGATGGTAGAAGCGCCCCGGCCAGGCGACCGACTCGACGCCACTTTCCGAGAAAGCCCAGTAAGTGATCGGGATGACTGTGAACAGCCCGGCCAGCAAGGGTAGGCCGATCTGCTGGAGGCGAACCAGAACCATCTGTGCCAGCCCTCGCCGCCGCCACTGCAGGGCCGAGAAATATCCGCTCAGGATGAAGAACAGCGGCATCAGAAACCCCAACAGAGCGCTTCCCAGGTACGCGTAGGGGTTGTAGAGAGGTTCCGTGTCCTCGGCGTACGGATGTTTCGCCGGCCAGAGGTCGGAAAAGGGCATCAGGAAACACAACGCGTGCAACACGACGACGAGCAGCATGGCTGCGGCGCGCAACGCGTCGAGGTCGTGCAGCCTGGCCGTCTGTGACGAGATCCCGCTCTTTCGGCCGCGTCTCGGCATCCCCTGCCCGTCAACACTCCTGCTCAATAGGTGGTCCGGCCGCCGCTGACGTCGAAGACCGCTCCGGTGCTGTAGGAGCACTCCTCCGATGCCAGCCAGGCGACGAGTGCCGCGACCTCGGACACCGTCCCGGTACGCCCCATGGGAATCCGCGTGATCATGCCGGCAATCCGCTCCTTCGTCAGCCTTTCCAGCAAACGGGTCATGACCGCGCCGGGAGTGACGCAGTTCACGCGAATGCCCGTTTTCGCCAGTTCCAGGCCGATCGACTTGGTCAGGCTGATCACGCCGGCCTTGGTCGCGGCATAGGGCACGGCCCCGGCGACCCCTTCCTTGCCGGAAGCGGAGGAGATGTTGACGATGCGGCCGTAGTCCCGTTTCATCATGTACGGAATCACGTGATGACAGAACGAGAACACGCCGCGGAGGTTGGTCCGGTAGATGCGGTCCATCTCCTCGACCGGCATTTCCCACGTCCTGGCAACAGGGCTCCCGACACCTGCATTGTTGACCAGAATGTCGATGCGTTCCCAGCGGCCGGTGGACTGCCGCACCGCCTGCCGAGCCGTTTCCTCGTCTCCCACATCGCCGATCACCACCTCAGTCGCGATCCCCTCCTGGACGAGCGCCGTTGACGCCCGATCGGCCAGGTCGGCGTTCACGTCGACGATGGTGATCCTTGCCCCTTCGCCTCCGAGCCGTCGGGCAATCCCAAACCCGAGGCCCTCTGCCCCACCGGTGACGATGGCTACACGATCCGTGAATCTCGGCATCGGACTTCCTCCGCGTCTTCTTTTCGACAAATATATATGTACCTCCCGATCCTCCGCACTCCGGGCAGCTTCAGTACGTGTCTCTCAGACACCCCGGCCATGTGAAACCCGAGGAAACGTCCCGAGTGCTCCCGAGGTTTGAGAGTTGGCGAGCTTTCGCCCAATATCCAATGATCGCGCGACCTGGGCGCGTTGCCGGAAAGGAGAACCTGAGTCGTTGTTCGAGATATGGGTCCCCATCACCATCGCGGCGGCGTTTCTTCAGAACGTCCGGTCGTCGCTCCAGAAACACCTCAAGGGATCGTTGAGCACTTCGGCGGCAGCCTATGTGCGTTTTGTCTATGCCCTGCCCTTCGTCCTCATCTATCTGGCGATCCTCCGTTACGGCGCCGGGTATGATTTCCCCGAGCTCAACCGCCGGTTCCTGTTCTTCGCCATCCTGGGCTCCGCGGCCCAGATCGCCGCGACGGCGCTCCTGATCCACCTTTTTTCATTCCGAAACTTCGTCGTCGCCACGGCTTACTCGAAGACGGAGACGATCCAGGCGGCCGCCGCCGGAATGCTCATCCTTTCGGACACGATGACTCCATGGGCGCTGCTGGCCATCGTCGTGAGCTTGGCAGGCGTCATGCTGTTGGCCCTCGCCAAACGGGAGTTGGGCGTCCGGGAGCTCATCTCTTCACTGTTCCGAAGAACGGCCGGAATCGGATTGGCCAGTGGCGCCGGATTCGGTCTGGCCGCCGTCTCCTATCGGGCCGCCAGCCTCTCCCTGGGCGGCTGCTTCGTCGCTTCCGCAGCGTGCACCCTCGCAGTCGCCCTCTTGTTGCAGACCGTGACCATGGGCCTCTACCTGCGGGTGAGGGAGCCGGGACAGTTGACCCTGGTCTTCAGGTCCTGGAGGATTTCCAGCGCCGTCGGTCTGGCCGGAATGTCTGCGTCCGCCTGCTGGTTCACGGCCATGACGATTCGAAACGCCGCCCATGTGAAGGCTCTGGGACAAGTGGAGCTGCTCTTCGCCTTCGTGGTGACCGCCGCTTTCTTTCGGGAGCGAGTCACAGGACGGGAGGTGCTGGGAGTCCTGCTGGTCGTGACGGGCATACTGGTCCTGCTGCTGCGTGGGTAGATCCGCGCAGAAGGAAAAGAGAATGAAAAGAGAGGTGAATAGTGAGAGGAGAAGATAGCCCGGCCTATACGCCGGCTCCCATTCCCCGCTCCTTTCTGGAATACGTCCGGTCCATGGGACCCGGGATCGTGGTCGTCCTGACCTGGCTGGGAGCCGGGGACATCGTCGAGTCGGCCATGGCGGGAGGCAACTACGGCTACTCCCTCATGTGGGCCTTCGCCCTCTGTCTGATCCTCCGCTATCTGTTCGTCTCCATCATCGCCAAATACCAGCTCTGCAACCGCCGGGGTGAGACGGTAATGGCGGGCCTGGGGCGGCTGCATCCCCTCTTCGCATTGATGGTCCTGACGGGGACGTTGTTGCTCACCCACGGCATCGGCGTTTTTCTACTGGTGGGAACGGCCGAGATCTGCATCAAGGTCACGGGAATCGGCAGCATTCCAGCCTGGGGCGCGGCTCTGGCCCTGACCGTTCTGCTGCTGGTGTTCCGGCCCGACTACCGGAGAATCGAAGCGATCTTTTTCGTTCTGGCCGGGGCCCTGTCGGTTTCCCTGATCGGACTGGCCGGCTGGTCCGGTCCGTCGGCTGGAGGTATCGCCAGGGGAATTCTGGGACTACAGGTTCCCGAGACTCTGGGGCGATTCGACGCCGTATTCCTCATGGTGGCCATGGTGGGGGCCATCGCCGGCAGCCTGGGAAACCTCCTGTATCCCTACTTCATGCGGGAAAAGGGATGGACGACTCCGGACCACCGCCGGGTTCAGCGATACGACCTGATATTGGGCATCATCGTTCTCATCGTCCTGGACCTCTCCATCTGGGTCGTGGGAGCCGAGATTCTCCACCCCAGAAACATCCAGGTGGTGGACCTGGAGAGCCTCTCGCGACTCCTGGGCGAAACCATGGGCGACCTGGGCTCCGTTCTCTTCTATTTCGGCGTGTTCGCGGCCCTGTTCAGTTCCATGGTGGGGAACGGCACCGCGTATGCCCTGCTCATCGCGGACGCCTATATTCAGCTTCGGCCCTCGGCCCGAGAGGCCTGCGCCGGCGACTACAAGCGGCATCCCAGCTTCCGTTGGGCCACCTACTGGGTGGTTCTCTCACCCCTGATCTGGGTGTTCCTGGGGTACTCGGACTTCGTGGGTCTGACGGTGACGGTCAACGCGGCGCAGGTGGTGGTCCTTCCCTTCCTGGTGATCGGGGTCTGGATCCTGACGGCTCGCCGAGTCCACATCGGGGCCGAGCACTGCAACCGCTGGTGGGAGAACGTACTGGTGGGGTTCCTGTTCGCCGTGGCGGCGGTCAGCGGATACTTCTCGGCCGTCAAGGTGTTGGGCGGGTGATCCGGGGAGGAACACATTCCGCCCAACGGGGAAGACCGGTCAGGGCGCCGTCTTCTCGCTGTAGACCTTGGCGATCTGGGACTCGAACCAACTTCCCACGTGGAGGCGAACCGAATCCGGGAGCCGGATGGAGTCCTGCAGGTCCTGGAGGCTCTTCCCAGCCGACAGTCCCAGCGCCACCTCGCGGTGCAGCGCGCGGATGAAGGCCTTCTGCTTGCCCAGAAGCGAACGGTCCGTGGCGGGTCCGTGTCCCGGAGCGACGGTCTCGACCCGAAGCTTTTCGAGCGCTTCGATGACGCCGATCCAGGAGTGGGTGTCCCCGTCCCCCATGTAATTGTAGGGACCGTTGACCACGGCGTCTCCGGTAAAGAGGATCCGATGCCGGGGCAGATAGGCAAAACCGTCGCCTCGGGTGTGAGCCGTTCCGAAGTGGAGCAGTTCCAGGCGCTGAGTCCCGTCGTCGATGACCAACCGGTCCGGATAGGTCACGATGGGGGGCTGAGCACTCCTGAGCCCCAACGCGGCGACGTCCTTTCGTTTGGCGGCTTCCTCCTCCCAGCGGAGCGGCTCGTAACGATCCATCTCCTGGACCACGTTCTCGTGTGCGACCGTCAAGGCTCCGTTGGCGACCCAGACCGGATTCCCATAGGCGTGGTCACCATGATGATGGGTGTCGAAGACCAGGCGGACCGGCTTCCCGGTGACCTTGCGGATGTCTGCCAGACAGGCCTCGGCGCCATTGGGGAAGTTGGCGTCGATGACCACGACAAATTCCCTGAAGACCACGATCCCGTTGTTGCAATGGCCCTGGTGTTCCAGATCCCCCTCGCGAAAATAGACTCCGGGCGCCAGCTCCGCCAGCGATCCCGACTCGGAAGAAATCAGCGCCGCGACCATCCCCGAGCACAGCGCAACAGCGGCAAGCGGCAATAGAATCCTGGTCCCGATGTTGGGCTGTCTCATCTGCGGCTCCTCCCATTATCACCCGCTTCGATCTTTCGGAGGATTGTATCTTTCGTCCCGACAACGGGCAAACCGGAGGAACGGGCGACTGGAAATCGCCCCTCCTGGGCACGCCTACCCTGCGCCGGCCGAATCCGGCAATGACTTTTGCCGAAGGTTCTCAGGTGCTAACCTGCGGAGAGCAGGCGGTGTCCTTCACGACACCAAATGAAAGGAGAGTTCGATGGTTCTAAAAATCCGAAATCTGATCCTCGGGTCCCTGGCCTGCCTGGTCTTGAGCCAGCCGGGCCTGGCCCAGTTCCCCTCCGGCGATCCCAGCATCATTGCGGCCGGAGTCACCCTGGAGAAGATCTTCGAAGGGGGGTGCATTCTCACCGAGGGCGTCGCGGGGGCTCCCGACGGCACCATCTACTTCAGCGACATCACCTTCACGGCCAAATGTCAGAATGAACAGGGTCAACCCGAAGCCGGACACATCTGGAAGTACGATCCCAGGACCGGAGAGACCAGCATCTTCCGCTCCCCCAGCGGCATGTCCAACGGCATCAAATTCGATGCCAGAGGCGACATGGTCATTGCCGAAGGCGCCGATTTCGGCGGGCGGCGGGTGATCCGCACCGACATGAAGACCGGAAAGAGCACCATCATCGCGGGAATGTACGACGGCCGACGCTTCAATGCCCCCAACGACATCACCATCGACGAAAAGGGGCGCATCTACTTCAGCGACCCCCGCTATCTGGGTCACGAAAGCGTGGACCAACCCGTCATGGGCGTGTATCGGATCGACACCGACGGGTCGGTGCACCGGATCGTCAGCGATGCGGGCAAGCCCAACGGCGTCGCCGTCTCCCCCGACCAGAAGACCCTTTACGTGGTCAGCAACGACAATGGCGCCACTGGCATGTTCCGCCTGGGAGAGGGTCGGCCGACCCTCAAGAACCGAATGGCGTTGCTGGCTTACGACCTGGCTCCCGACGGCTCGGCCAGCTTTCGGGAGGTCCTGGTGGACTACTCGCCCCAGGATGGCCCTGACGGTCTGGTGGTGGACGTGGACGGCAATCTCTATGTGACCGTGCGCGACGTGACGCGTCCCGGGGTCGCCGTCTACTCCCCCGAAGGCGAGGAGCTGGCGTTCGTTCCCACCGAACTTCCCACCAACGTGGGCTTCGGACGCGGAACCGAGAACAGGACGCTCTACATTACGGCGGGAAAGAGTGTCTACCGGATCCACGTCAAGCGGGAGGGCTACCAGTTGCCCCCGCGGTAGCGCGTGATCTGAGAACTCAGAGAAAGCTCTGCACGTACTTCACGATCCCGATCAGGGGGATCACCGTCAGTCCGATCCCGGCGGCGAGTGTGCCCAGCCATAGCGGCCATCTCATCCGCAGTTCCTTCGGGAGGTGGTTTCGGTCCGACCAGAGCATGGCGAAGCACCAGAGGCCACAGATGAGACCCGAACCCACCAGGGCCGCAGGAGTCACGATGTAGACGGGGTCCCGCTCCAGAAACCAGAGCAGGCCCAGGCCGGGCAGCGCGCACCAGAGAATCGTCCAGAGCCGGAACTTCTTCAGGGGAACCTTCCGTAGCGACGGGAAGAGCGCGACCAGGCATTCCCGGGTGGTCCGGCTGTAGAGTTCGTAGGCGCCGTAGATGGTGCCGAAGAACGCGAAAAAGATTCCGGTCTTGTAGAGCCAGGCGAGCAGCGTCTGAACCAGGGGAGACTGGTCCGGACGGACCAGGTAACCCAACTGGAGGGTCAACAGGTCGAACCCGCTTGGGATCTGCTGCCGGGGATAGAGGATGGTGGCGCCCAGGACGGCGAAACAGAGAGTGAAGATGAAGATGCAGATAAACGATACCGCTACGTCGGTGCGCGGGGCCCGAAGCCAGGCCAAGCCCCGTTTCAAGTTTTCCCGGCTCGATTCGATGGGACCCTCACGCCGACTGCCCAGAAGCCCCCAGGCCTTCTCACGAAGCATCCCCACGTATCCCAGATAGTCCTGGGTCCCGCCCCCCACCGCCCCCAGGTAGGTGACCATCTCCACCCAGGGATTGCGCCCCCGGAATTCGGCAAACCGTTCCAGGACCCAGCCGTCGTATCTGGGCGGGGTGGGGATCAGGGTGCCCCCCAACAGGGCCAGGAGATCGGGGCTGGAGACGGCGGCCGCCAGGACCATGCACAGCAGCAGCAGACCCACCAGGACCGTCTGCACCCGCTCCAGGAAACCGTAGCTCTGAACCCAGGTGAGGGTCACCGCCACCAGGATGAAGAAGGTCCCCCACAGTCGACCGAAGAAGACGTAGTCGGACGTGTTTTCCGGGTCCGGGAAACCGACCACCCAGTTGGTGAACTCTCCCAGCATCTTGGGGAGTCCCCCGCCCACCCAAAAGGGCATCCAGACGATGGTCATGACGGAGACGAAGAGGACGAACCAGCCGCGGGGACCCGGCAGCTCCATCCAACTCTGCAGGGGATGGCGTCCGGTCAAGGTGATGAACCGGGCGCCGGTATAGACCTGGAGGCCCTTCAACGCGGAGCCGACCAGAAAACACCAGAACAGGGAATAACCGAAGACGGCGCCGCCCCGGGAAGCGAATACGGTCTCCCCGCTTCCGATCGTGACCGAGGCGATGATGGCGCCCGGGCCGAAAAGCTTGAGCATTCCCATCAGGGAACGATCGCGGAGCTGAGGCGAGAGCTCCGGATACCGGACGGGTTCCTGATCACCGGGCTTTGTCACCGGCACTCGACTTCCTTATCTCTCACTCCTCGTTCCTCACTCCTTAATTCTCGTCTTTCTACAGTTTCCAGGGCTTCCGGTAGCTGGTCCGGACCATGCGCTCGGCCTCCGGATCGTCGACGACCCGCTCCCGTTCCGGGTCCCATTGAACCCCGCGGCCGAGCCGGTAGGCGATGTTGCCGAGGTGGCAGGCGATCATGGAATCGTGACCGATCTCCACGTCCGATCGGGGGCGTTCCCTGGAGCGCATGCAGTCGACGAAGTCCTGGACGTGTCCCAGGTGGTAGGCGCCCCGGCCTCGAATGTTGTGCCGCGGCTTGCCGCGGGACCGGAACTCGCGCACGGACTTGTCGATCCTGTCGGTTTCAGAATGAACCTCCCATCCGTTGCGGTCGACCACCAGCACACCATCGTTCCCATGGAACTGGACACCGTGCTCCCGCGCCTCCGGGCCGCGCCCCACGCCCAGCGCATGTTCCCAGACCATGCTGAAATCGTCGAATTCCCAGATCACCTGTTGGGTATCGGGCGTCTCCATGGCGTCCCGGGGATAGCCGAACTTTCCTCCCACCGAGACCGCCGCCCGGGGCGCCTTCACGTCCATGGCCCAGTTGGCGATGTCGATCATGTGCGCGCCCCAGTCGGTCATGAGGCCGCCGGAGTAGGCCCAGTACCAGCGGAACGAAAAATGAAAGCGATTCAGGTTGAACGGACGTTCGGAAGCCGGTCCCAACCACATGTCGTAATCCACCCCCGGGGGAGGAGGCCCGTCCGGCTGAGCCGGCATCTCCCCTTTCCAGTCCAGGTAGGCCCAGGCCCGGACCAGCCGGATCTTCCCCAGTTTCCCGCTCTTCACGTAATCCACCGCGTCGGTGTAGTGGGGAGCACTCCGCTGCTGGGTCCCCATCTGGACGACCCGGCCGTGCCTGCGCGCCGCGTCCACCATGACCCGGCCCTCGTGGATGGTCAGAGACAGAGGCTTTTCCACGTAGACGTCCATCCCCGCTTCGCAGGCCATGACGGTGGGAATGGCGTGCCAGTGATCGGGAGTGGCCACCAGGACGGCGTCCAGGTCCTGCCGATCCAGAAGGCGCCGGAAGTCCTGGGTCCGGAACTCGGCCTTCTGGCCGGCGGGGTCCAGAATCTCGGACTGGGTCCGGTCCATCTGCGAATGATCCACGTCGCAGATGGCCGCGCACTGGATCCCGTCGATTTCGAGAAACCGCCGGAGATCGCCTCGCCCCCGGCCGCCACAGCCGATCACTCCAAGCCGTATCCGGTCGTTGGCCCCCGCCGTCCGGGCCGAGGAAAGGGCGGACGCAGGGCGCCCCGCGGCCAGAGCCGCCCCACCCGTAAGCGCCGCCGAGCGCGTCAGAAAACCTCGCCGGTTCTGTTTCTTCATGGCGTATCTCCTTCTTTCATCTGCGGCTCCGGAGGAGCCTTGAGATAGTCCAGAATCGGGGTGTCCTGGACGTAAAGGTCCTCCACCACTCCGAAACCCTCGCGGACACGGAGCAGGACATGA
This sequence comes from Acidobacteriota bacterium, assembly GCA_965217775.1. GTDB lineage: Bacteria > Acidobacteriota > UBA6911 > RPQK01 > JAJDTT01 > JAJDTT01. Next base: position 5,747,922 of record CBDCJH010000002.1, on the reverse strand, counting down.
GCCTCCTTCATCCCGGAGCCAAGAGTGCTTCCGGCCGCCTTTTGAATTCCTGCCGCCAAGTCTTCAGGCAGGTAGAAACGGTCGAAAGGCAATTGAATGGCGCCCTTCTCTCCGTTCCGCCGGACCCGGACCCTGAGGTAGACGCCGGCTTCGGGCGGGTCGTCCCGAACGGCGGCAAAACGGCCGAATCCCTCCGGGTCCACCTCCAGGAGGGCGTAGGCCCACACCTCCGACGGCCGTTGGACCGGCTCGTCGAGAGTGACCTCCGAAGAGGGTATCCGGAAACGAACGGAGCGCCCCAGAACCGCGTCCTTGGGATTCATGGGCTCCACCTTGAACTTGACTCTTACCCCGTCGCGGAGAGTCCACTCGCGGTGCAGGATCATCCAAGCGGGAACGCCGAGCTGACAGAGGACCACCAAGGCGAACACCAATGTCCTGAGCTGGATCATGGCTCCTCCCCGGACGAATGCCCTGAACCGTCTTTCGGCGGTTGGAGGCCACGGAAGCGGCGTCCAAGATATGCATTTGCCGACAGGAAAGCAGCGCCCACAAGGATAAAGCCGATCCCGCGGACCACCAGCCCCAAGTCGCTATCGAAGAACCTGGCCGCGATGAGGGCCGCCAAGATGAGCATGCCGAGATTGACAGTCCCGATCCTCTCCCGGCGGAGGCCTCGAATCAGGACCGAGACCCCGGCGGCCAACAAATAGAGATTCATGAGGAACACGGGAACCAGGGTCGACTCCATTGACACCAGGAGAACATGTGCCAGAAACGCCACCGCGCCGAACGAACCCCAGAGCAGTCTCTGAGGACGACCATGGACCAGGCTGAGCCAACCCAGGATGACGGACAGAGCGAGGCAGGTCCCGATCAGAACGACTCCCGGTAGGCCATCCGCCCAATCCCATTCCCTCGAGCCGAAGCGTCCCAGATGTTGCCAGGAGTCGTGATAGGAGAACCGCAAGGCCAAACCGAATGCTCCCAGGCCCCCGATGCTTTGCAGAGGACGCCGCCAGACGCGGGGAGCCTGTCCGAACCAGATCCGGCCCGTAAGGTACAGGACGGAGAACAGGCCGGCGTACGCGGCCAGATAAAGCCTTTCCCCAAACTCCGCGATGGAAAAACCGAAACCAAAACCAAGAGAGACGGCTCCGAGCCAGAGCAGGCAGACAGGGCCGGTACTCTGCCGGTCATGCCGCAGCAGAGACCAGAGATAAGGTGCAAGCAGCGCCAGCATCCCCCAGTAGAGGAGGGAGCCTTCCTCACCGGCCGCCTCGGAACCGCCCAGAGCCGTCACCCCGACCAGGTAGAGGGCCGCGGCCGCACTGGACCTCATGAGATAGACGACGGGGACGGCCAGCAACATCCAGGTCAGGAGAAACCGGCTGACGTCGCCCGGGAGATGATAGGTCTGCGCGATCAGGGCCATAGCCGCCCCGACGGCCAGAAACAGCAGGCAAGCCGTCCCTTCGCGCCAGGGTCGGGACGGAACGGATCGCAACAGCACCCAGCCGGCCGCTGCCTGGGCGCCCAGCAGGATCGAGAAGGAGATTCCAGCGCGGAGCGTCCTCGAAAGTTCCTGCCAATTGTATGCCAGGACCAGAATGATCCCGAGACCGATCAGGGCGGAGCCGAAAACCGCAGTGACGGTCAGACCAAGTTGGCGTCCTGCGTCTCTACCGCCAACTCCGTAGTGGGCACATAATCGATCGGCTGCATTTTGGCTCACGATCCCGCGGGACACCAGATCGGGAAGTTCGCCCAGGAGCCAATCCGGGCCCTGCCTGCTCATACCGTTTCCACCATGGGAGATCGTCGACGACTACACAACTTTGGATCCGGTCCTGCGACTTCTCCCCTCGGGTTCCCTCCCTCCTCGTCCGTGCTATGATACATGCTCTTTCGAGAGGGAGGATGGTCCGGACCCCGCATTCGGCACGCTGTTCCGTCCCTCGAGCAACCGAACAGTAACGTTTCAGGGTTCGTTCCCTGTGTCTTGTCCAGGAGGAATTTCGCATGAGTCAAGAGTGGAAAACGGACAGCTGGTTTGCCAGCCCCTGGAATTTTTCGCCGGAAGCCCGCCAGCAGCTCAACTTTCCCGACCAGATCCGAATTCACGACGTGACCCTCCGCGATGGCGAGCAGCAGACGGGAATCGTGTTCCGGCGGGACGAGAAGGTGGCCATCGCCAAGAAGCTGGCGGCCGCCGGCGTTCATCGGATCGAGGCCGGCATGCCCGCCGTCTCTGACGAAGACGAGGCGGCCATCAAGGACATCGTCGCTCTGGACCTGGATTCGGAGATCTTCTCTTTCGCCCGCTGCATGCCTGCGGACGTCAAGCAGGCCAAGGACTGCGGCGTCCATGGGATCATCACCGAGATTCCCTCCAGTGACCACATCATCGCCAACGCCTACGGGAAGGATATGGACTGGGCCGTCAAGGCTTCCATCGAAACCACTCTGGCCGCCAAGGAGGCGGGACTCTACACCGTCTTCTTCACCATCGACAGCACTCGTTCGGACCTGGACCGTTACCTGGATCTGATCGAGCAAGTCTCCACCCAAGGGCACATGGACGCTCTGACGCTGGCGGACTCCTTCGGCGCCTGCTCTCCCGAGGGGATCACCATGGTGCTCAAAAAGCTCAGGGCCCGTTTCAAGCAGCCCATCGAGATTCATTGCCATGAAGATTTCGGCCTCGGTGTCGCCAACACCATCGCCGCCCTCGCCAACGGTGCTTCGGTGGCACACGTCACCGTTTCGGCCCTTGGAGAACGGGCCGGAAACGTGCCCCTGGAGGACACCGTCATGGCCCTGAAGGTGCTCTACGGAGTCGACGTCGGCGTCAGGACGGAGGAATTCTACGAACTCTCCAAGCTGGTGCAGAAGCTGTCCAATGTCGAGCTGCCGCCCAACCGGCCCATCGTGGGCGATTCCCTGTACAAGATCGAATCGGGAATCGTGGCCATGTTCCACCGGCGCTGCAAGAACGTGGAGCCCTTGGAATACATCCCCTTCCTTCCCCGGGTGGTCGGCCGTCCCGGCGTCTCGATCGCCCTCGGCAAGGGTGCCGGATTGGCCAACGTGGAGGAAGCGCTGGAGGAGCGTGGAATGAGCGCGACCGCCGATCAGACCAAGGAGATCGTGGATCGCGTGAAGCAGGTTTCGATCCGGAACAAGGCGTTGCTGACGGACGAGGAGTTCGAATCCATCGCCGCTGAGGTCATCGGCTCCTGAGCCGCTGATCGAGCACTGTCCCGATTCCCGGGTGGGCCAAGGGAGTGAGGATAAATGTTTCACAATCTGGATGATCTGGTCGAGACTGCCATCGGATTGGGTCCGGCCCGGATCGCCGTGGCCGCGGGCCACGACCCGGACGTCATCGAGTCTCTCCAGTTGGCTCGTGAGATGGGTCTGGCCAAGGGAATCCTGGTGGGAGACCGGGAGAAAATCGAGCCTATTGCGGCGGCCGCCGGACTCCAGCTCGGCCCGGGACAGTTGATCCACCAGCCGGATGACAGCGCGGCGGCCCTTCAGGCCATCGAGCTGGTTCGAGAGGGCGCCGCGGATCTCCTGATGAAGGGAAAGATCAACACTTCCGTGTTGATTCGAGCGGTCCTGAATCGGGAGAAGGGACTCCGTACCGGCCGCCAACTGAGCCAGGTCATCGTTTTTCAGGTGCCCGGCATCGACCGTCTCATGATCATGACCGACGCCGCCATCAACCTGGCTCCCGAGCTGGCTCAAAAAGCGGAGATCTGCCGCAACGCCATCCAGGTGGCACACGCCCTGGGAATCGAGGAACCGAAGGTAGCGCTTCTCTGCGCCCTGGAGTTCGTCAATCCCGCCATGCCGGCCACAGTGGACGCTGCGGCTCTGACCATGATGAACCGGCGGGGCCAGTTGAAGGGCGCCTACATAGAGGGTCCCATTGCCCTGGACGTCCCCATGAGCCGGTTTGCGGCCGACCGCAAGGGGATGGAGACTCCCCTGGTCGAGAGCACGGACGTCTTTATCGCTCCCGACATCGAAGCCGCCAACATCCTCTACCGGGCGATTCTTTATATGGCTCACGGCGAGTCGGGTGGAATCGTGGTCGGGGCCAAGGTCCCCCTGATACTCCTCTCCCGGGCCGAAACCCCGGAAACCAAGATACGTTCCATCGCCATCGGTCGGCTGGTTGCCCAACACGCCGCCGGCTGACCGGGATCGGACTCCCGCCATGCAGGTTCTGGTCGTCAACGTCGGATCCACCTCACTCAAGTTCCGTCTCTTCCGGATGGAGGACGAAGAGATTCTGGCCGCCGGCCGGGTGGAACGGGTGGGCAGCCCATCGTCTCCCTTCAACTATCGGCGCGGCCAGGAACCGGAATTGACGGGAGATCTGCAGTGTCCCGACCAGCGAGCGGCCGTAGACCACGCACTCAAGCTGCTGACCGAACCGGCGTCCGGCGTCCTGAACAGCCTGGAAGAACTGGACGCCGTGGGATTCAAGCCGGTGCACGCCAAGGGGATCGCCGATTCGGTATTGATCACGGACCAGGTCATCGCCGCCATGGAGGAGTACACGTCCCTGGCTCCCGCTCACAATCCCCCCTACATCCAGGCGTTCCGTATCTTTCGTGAGATACTTCCGCAGAAGCCGCTGGTGGGGGTCTTCGAGCCCGCTTTCCACAAGACCATCCCCGAGGCCGCCCGCACCTACGGCATTCCCTTCGAATGGTCCCGGAAGCACGCCATTCGCCGCTACGGGTTCCATGGCGCCTCCCACCGGTACGTCTCCCTGCGAGCGCCGCAACTGTTGGAAAACCCGGATCGCGAGTTGCGAATCATCTCCTGCCATCTGGGAGGCAGCTCCAGTGTCTGCGCTCTCAAAGGGGGCGTCTCGGTGGAGACCAGCATGGGCTTCTCTCCCCAGTCCGGTCTGCCCAACGCCACCAGAAACGGCGATCTGGACCCGTTCGTCCTTCTCTACCTGCTGGAGAATGAGGACCTCAGCCCGGGACAGCTCCGGGAGCGGCTGGTGAAGGACTCCGGCTTGAAGGGCATCTCCGGGGTCAGCGGCGACGTGCGGGATCTGGAGGAAGCGGCAGGCCGGGGGAACTCGAGAGCCGCTCTGGCCCTGGACGTGCTGGTGCACGAGACTCGCAAGTACGTGGGGGCCTATGCGGCGGTCCTGGGTGGGCTCGACGCCCTCGTGTTCACCGGAGGCATCGGAGAAAACGGCATCGCGATCCGGCACAAGATCTGTCAGGGGCTGGAGTTCCTGGGGATCCACCTGGACGCCGGCGCCAACGACTCTCGGGGCCGGGAGGGCTGCATCTCCGCCTCCGGGTCACCGGTCCAGGTCCTGGTGATCCTGGCCAACGAGGAACTGGTCATTGCCCGCGAGACCGCGAAGCTGGTCGGGTCCGGGAGCGGCGGTTGCGCGTAAACCGCGCGCGCGCCTTTACTGTTTTCTCTTTACTCTTTCCTACGGTGCCACCAGGATCTTCTGACCCGGGAAGATCCGCTGCCTTGGACTCAGGTTGTTCCAGCGGAGCAGGTCCTTGAGTTTCACCCCGTAGGCCCGGGCAATGGCGTAGAGCGTGTCTCCCCGGCTGACGACGTGCGGTCCCGACGAGTTGGAAGGACGGATCGTCGAGGCCCCGCGGCGCGCCACACCGGTCTTCCCGGAAGGGAATAGAGGAATAGCCAGTTCCTGTCCGATCCGGAGCCGATGGATGCTCCGGAGCCGATTGGCCTGCGCGATGGCCTGAATCGAGGTGGCGTAGCGGCGGGCAATCAGTGACAGCGTCTCTCCCCTACGGACCCGGTGATGGCGGAGCTTGATCCGTTTCTCGGGGGGAAGTTGGGCGACCTTCTTCCGTGCCAGTTCTCCGGTGCCCAACGGTACCTTCATCCGGTACCCGGGAAGCTTGAACGGGGTCACCCGCCTCCTCAGTTCGGGATTGAGATCGTCAAGGAGTCGGGCCGGAACTTCGATGAGCTCGGCCATGGTTTCCAGGTCCACCTGCTCCGGCAGGGGTATCTGCTCGAACCTCAGCTCCGGATCCGGTTCGACCTGGAAGCCGTAGCGAATCGGGTTCTTGAAGATGATGGTAGCCGCCAGATAGGAGGGCACGTAGTTCCTGGTCTCCCGGGGCAGGAGCCTGCGGCGGGCCATCTCCCAATAGTCGATGCGCCCGTAGCGCCGCCAAATACGCTCGATTCTCCGGGGGCCACAGTTGTACCCGGCCAAGGCCAGGTACCAGTCTCCGAATTCGCCGTAGAGGTGTTTCAGGAACCGAGCGGCAGCCACGGTGGACTTCAGGATGTCGGAGCGCTCGTCGATCCACCAGTTCTGTCTGAGGCCATAGAGGCGCCCCGTTCCCGGAATGAATTGCCAGATGCCCTTGGCCCTGGCCCTGGAAAGGGCATCCGGCCGAAAGAGGCTTTCGATATGGGCCACGTAGACCAGATCCAGGGGCACTCCCTCCCTGCGGAACACCTCTCGAAACATTTTGAGGTAGCGCCCCGACCGCCTTAGGCCCCTTTCCATGAAGACCCGGCCACGCGTCCGGTAATAGGTCAGGAATCGGAGCACCCGTTCATTGAGGACCACGGGGACGTCAAACTGAGACGTCAGTAGACCCTCGCTGGCCAGATGCTTCAACTTCGGGTCCACCCGAATGGTGAAGACATTGCGGTTGGCCAGCCATTCGATGGGACTGTCCTCCTCTCGGGCGCTGTCCAGGTCTTCCAGCCTCAGATCCTCGATCTTGCCCAACAGAGAGAAGTAGGCGCGTTCCAGCTGCCGGTTCAGAACGGGCTCCTCCCCGGGTTCCACCAGTTGACCCAACGCTCTCAGGAAGTAGCCCCCGCCTTCGTCACGCTGTCCCTGCTTGAACAGCGACTCGCCCTCCAGGTAGAGCTGCAACGAAGACCGTATGCGTTCCCTAACCCGGTTCTCGGCCATTTCTCGCCTGAGCTCCAGGTCCTGATCCGGGGCCTGGTCGTCGGCAGTTGCCGACGGGTGTGCAGTGGCCACGGGTGAACTGCCGGCGGGAACCGGTACGGCGACTCGACGCTGAGAACTACAGCCGGCAAGCAAGGCCAAGCCGGCCAGGGCCACCACGTTCCTGACAAAGCGTCCGCGGAACGCGACCGCCCAGCGGCTGGAAGGCTCCAGCTTCCACACAGAAACCCATTCCCGGTCTGTTCCAGCTGCCGGCCGAGCCATTTCGGTCTAGGTGTCGCCCTGTTTGACAGGAACGACGTTATCAAAGAGAGCTTTCGCCCGGGGAAGGAGCTCGATGGCCTTTCGGAGTTGTACGTCGATGCTCAAGGCGACCCTCTGGCCTGCTTCCTCACCCAGGACCCGGGTCATGAGCTGCCGTTCCAGATAGGTCTTGATCAGGTGCTTGTTTTCGTCGAAATCGGCGTGATTGTAGACGATCTTCTTGTCGTCGAGATATTGCCGGAACCGGGCTAGGATCTTCCCGGTCACCTGGTGCTGGTGGCGAAGCCGGTCCTTCTCCACCTCCGAAAGATTGTTCCAGCGTTCCAACTGGCTGGGGAAACGGAACTTGGGATCGATATCCCCCTTGGCCAGCTTCTCCACGAATTGACGAAAAGTGCCCTTGAGATTCAGGTGACGCACAAACTTGGGACGCGTCGGCCAGGAGACCTCCTCATCCGGAGTGATGCCGCCTCCACCGAAGACGGGCCTCCCGCTGTCGGTCTTGTGCTCGGTCCGTTCCGGCGAAGAATTCTCACGCCTTCCCGAAAAGTACTCGTAAAAACTTTTGGTGTAGCTGCGCTGGATGAGCCGGTCGCTCGGCGTGTAATACCTGCCGGTGGTCAGGGCCAGACCTCGGTTCTTTTCCAATGGGTAGATGGTCTGGACCAGTGCCTTGCCGAAGCTGGTCTCGCCCACGATCAGGGCACGGTCGTGGTCCTGCAGCGCGCCGGCCACGATTTCGCTGGCGCTGGCGCTGTTGCGATCGATGAGGACGACCATGGGATAAACATGATCTCGCCCCTTGGGCGCCACATACTCGTGGCCTCGACCCTTGCGCATTCGAGTCCGAACCACCAGTTGTCCCTTGGAGAGAAACCGGTCGGCGACCTGGATCGCCTGGTTGAGGGCGCCGCCGGGATTGTTTCGCAGATCCAATATCAAGGCTCGAAGCTTGGATTCGTCCAGCCGCTTCAACGCGTCATTCAATTCCTCACCCGTGGTCTCGGAGAATTTCTTGATCTTCACGTAGCCGATCTCGTTCGGGAGGTAGAAAGCGAACTCGATCGTGTACATGGGGATCTCGTCCCGTTCCACCGTCATTTCGATGGGTTCGGGAACACCCGGGCGCTCGATGGTGATCTGAACCGTGGTCCCCTTGGGACCTTTCAGGTTGGGGATCACCTCTTCCATAAGGTCCCAATCCTCGATCGATTCGCCCCTGATCTTGGAGATCACGTCGCCGACCTGGATGCCCGCCTTGTAGGCCGGGGTCCCGACGGAGGGAGGTTTTTCCACCACCACGCGCCCGCTCCCCGGGGATTCTGCCTTGATGCTGATTCCCAGCCCGTAATACTTGCCCTTCTGCTCTTCCTGGAGCTTGCTGTAGTCGGCCCGGGAGAAAAAAGAACTGTGGGGATCGAGGGATCTCAGAAGACCGCGAATGCCACTCTCGATCAGGTGGTTCCCGTCTACCTTCCGGGCGTAGTCCGAGTGGATTCGATCCAGGGTGGCCGTGAAGGCCTTCAGCAGACTCTGGGTGTCCTCTTCGAGCGGAGCGCCGGCGCTGACCTTCTCGCCCAGCCATCCGCCGAGCAGGGTGACGACCAGGATCGCCAGCACCAGAAACACTCCGAGTCCCTTGTTCGACCGGTCTCCAGAGTAATCCAAGCTTCCGAGCCCTTTCCGTCCAGGTCTCCCCAAGATCGCCGAATGGCGTTGGTTGCCGGGCAGTATAACATCAACCGCCCGTGGCAAAAGTCGTCGCGGCATTCGACCGGGTCTGCATTCCGGCGGACTGCTATCCCGGAAATGTATCCCCGGAAGGCGTCATGACGGCGATCCCTCCGCCCGCGCGGGGCGTTGCCGGTTGACTTGATTCAACGCCGTGACTTACTATTTCCCTCCAGCGAGACGAGGCAATCATGTGGAATTTGGGTTTTCAGGAAGTGGTGATCATCTTCATCATCGCTCTTGTGATCTTCGGCCCTCGGAAGCTCCCTGACCTGGGCAAGTCTCTGGGCAAGAGCCTGGCCGAATTCAAGCGGGCTTCCAACGAGTTGAAACGAACCTGGGAAGAGGAGGTTCGGGCCGAGACAGACGAGTTGAAGAAGCTCCAGAGAGATATCGATGCGTCATGATCGACTCCCGGTGGCTCCCGCTCAGCCAATCGACCGTCTTTCATGAATGACTCCCCGGGTTCCCCGCCTCCCCAAGACCCAAGCGCGTCCGAGACTCAGCCCACCGGAGACGCGGGGGAGGAAATCGTCCCGGTTTCCAGTTCCGCCCCGCCTCCTTCCGATCCTCCTACACCGGTAGCCTCCGCGGAGGTCGAAGACGACCCGGATTCTCCCGATGAGGGCGAATTGGGCGCCAAGATGACCTTTCTGGAACACCTGGACGAGCTTCGAAAGCGCATTCTCTGGAGCGCAATCGCCGTCGCGGTCGCTTTCACCGGCTGCTGGATCTTCCGCGAGCCCATCTTCGAATTCCTGGCCGTACCCATCAAGGACAGCGGTATCGAGAAGTTGACGTTCATCAAGCCCACGGAGCCGTTCACGATCTACCTGAAGGTTTGTTTCGTCGCGGCCGTTTTCCTGGCCGCTCCGGCGATCCTCTCGCAGGTCTGGCTCTTCATCGCCCCGGGCCTGTACCAGCGAGAGAAGCGCTACATCATCCCCTTCCTGGTCTCGTCGACGGCGCTGGTCCTGCTGGGCGGCACTTTTGCCTATTACATCATCCTCCCCACGGCGCTGGACTTTCTGATCAACGAGTTCGGCAGCGCCTTCCAGCCGATGGTCACCGCCCTCGAGTACTTCAATTTCGAGGTGATCATCATTCTGGGCATGGGCGCCATCTTTCAGCTTCCGGTGATCGTGGCCTTCCTGTCCATGTTCGGACTCATCACTCCCGGCTTTCTCTGGAGAAACTTCCGCTACGCCTTCCTCATTATGGTGATAGTCGCGGCGGTCGTTTCACCCACCGTGGACGCCATCAGCCTGTTCTTCTGGAGCGGACCCATGATAGTGCTCTACCTGGTGAGCATCGTCATCTCATGGGTGTTCAAACGGAGAGCCGAGAAGCGGGCCGGAATCTAAATTCGAGAGCGGCTCGGACGGACGCCGGCGGCAGGTGTGATGAACGGCTATTCGCCTAAAACCTAACCCAGCATAGCCGGAACCAAAATTTCTTCGCCGTAGCGGCGGCTTTCCAGCCGCCGACTCTTCGTCTGGCCCCGTCTTGCTTCGCTTGAGACCGAAGAGGGCGCCCACAAGGGGCGCCCCTACTTCGTCAATTTGTACAAGAACTCGAGATCAAGAAACTAAAATTCGATGGACGTGAGTCCGAGTTCTTCCACCTCGTACTCTTTCTGGTATTCAGGATCGATGTAGATGTAGCTTTCCTCCCGCAGGCCTTCCACGTACTTCTTGAGCTGAGGCTGCGCCTTCTTGAAGTAGAGCTGTTCCTGAACGTAGCGCCGCACCTCTTCCAGATCCAACTGCCGCGCAGGTTTTCTCTTCAATAACCTGAGAATCTGAAAACCGTAGTCGGCCTCGATGAGGTTGCTGAACTCCCCCTCTTTCAACTTGGTCACGGCCGCTTCCTGAACCTGCTGCATGGACCCCCGCTTGAAGGACCCGATCGACCCTCCCCGATTGGCGGTGGGACCCTCGGAATGCTCCTTGGCCAACTCTTCGAACGAGCCTCCCGCCTTGAGCCGGTCCAGGACTCCCTGAGCCTTGGGATGTACCTGGTTCTTCTCCTTGCCCTCGGTGAGGAACAGAATCTCGGCCAACTCCACCTCCTCGGGCTCGGTGAACCGTTCACGGTTCTGGTCGTAGAACTCCTGGATCTCGGGTGTCAGCAGCGCGATCCGGGAATAGACCATAGCGCCCAACAGACGTTCCTGTATGTATTTTTTCCTCAGCCTCTCTCTCATTTGACCCAGGCTCAAGCCTTGCCGGCGCATGGCCTGATCCATGGCCTCCAGGCTGGGAATTCCACTCTCCTTGCGCATATTCTCGATCTGAGTCGAGACCTCATCGTCAACATTGGGAGCCACACCCAGTTCCTCGGCCTTCTGCAGCAGAAGCCGGGTGTCAATCATCTCGCGCAATACGTGTTTCTTCTGAGTCTGCCACATCCGCATGGCGCGTTCCCGATCCTGTATCCGCCGCTGCACATCTGATTGGACGATGTACAACTCGTGGTCCAGTTCCCTGCGGGTGATGATCTGGTCGTTGACGCGGGCCACGATCTCGTCCAGGAGAACCGGTTCCGGAGGCGGCGCCTGCTGCTTCCGCTGCGGCGGCCGGGGTGGATCTCCGGCCACTCCCTGGTCCTGACCCGGAACCGGCCCGGACAACAGCAGGACCCCAGCAATCGTAATCACCTTAATTTGGCGCGGAAACATGATCATCGCTCTCCCGGAAGTCGAGTTCCCTGTCGTAGATCCGGAGCGAGGCCCCGGCCAGCAGAGCCTCGATGTAGGAATCCACCGCGGCGCTCTCCTGCTTTGCAATCAAAGTCGAGAAGATCCCCTCTTGAACATGGTAGAGACTTTTGTGGTGCCGCGGTATCCATTCCTCCACCATGAAGAGGTGGTACCCATGCCGGGATCGAAACACGTTACTGATCTCACCCGGCTCCAGCGACAAGATGACCTTTTCGAACTCGCTCGGCAGTTGACCCCGCTCGAAGGTTCCCAGGGCTCCGCCGGATTCTGCGGTCAGACCCTTGGAGTGCAATCGGGCCATCTCCTGGAACTGCCGGACGTCTCCCGGCTCCAGCGTTTCTCGAATTTCCTGGGCTCGATCCCGGTCGTCCACCAGGATCTCCAACACCCTTCCTGAATCGCCGACCCGAAACTGTTCGTCGTGGCTCCCATAAAATTCGCGAATGTCGGACGAGGTCACTTCCACCTGATCCCGGACCTTCAGCTTCAGCAGCTTTTGAAAGGTGAGGAATCGGCGCAACCGTTCGGAGAATTCGGAGTCTCCGGCTGCGATCTGAAGATTCCCCATCTGTTCCTCCAACTCCTCGTCGGCCACGCTGATGCCGTCAAGCCGAGCTTGGCGCAGAAGCATTTTCTCCACCACGAAATCACGAAACCGGCTTCTTCGAGGCGGGTCCTGCCCTGAGTCCGGCTCCGTCGTCAAGTAGGCTTCGAATTCTCGAAGCGTAATTTGCTCCTCGTCCAACTGCGCCACCAGTGTCTCCGGTTTGGGCGAACGGGCGTCTCCCGCCGGAAGCCCACAGGCAACCCACCCCAGATGAAGCAGCAGCGCCGTCCCGATCCAACTCCGGCCCAGTGCCCCACCGGCACGAATCGGTTTCAGACTCGCGAGCATCGCCGTCCATTCTATGGGGCTTATAGACATTACTTGACGACATACAATTCCGGTGCCACGCTCGGCCTATCGGCCCACGTTTCGGCACCCAGGACATCAACCCCGGCCCTGAGAATGTTCAGGCAGGCCCTTCTTCTTGAGGCCCTTCGTGGTCATCCTCTTGACGTTCAGTTTCTCGACGGCGATGAGTCCGTGAGAACGGACGATTCGAGTCGTGGCCCGGTGGCACGCATTCCGGTTCTTGACCCGCTCGCGGTAGTGTAACCATGCCGGTTGCCGGACCCGCTTCCTTCGGCGGTTCGATCCCCGCTTGCAACGGGCCACCCTTCTCTGCTGACGCTTAATCTCCGCCCAGTCTCGACGGTTCCGTTCGATCCGATCCCCGCTGGACAAGACGGCCCGTTCGCGGACTCCAAGGTCGATCCCCACCGCAGAGTCACAACGGGGCAACGGTTCCTTCTCGATCTCGTAGACCAAGTCCACGTAGACCCGGTTGGGCTTGCGGACGATCCGCAGCGCCTTCAACGGGCAGCCGCCCGGCAAGGCACGGGACGGAAAGATGCGGATCGTCGGGAACCCTTTGGGCTTGATGGCGTACCCACGGGCCCGCTTCTTGACCATGGTCGTCCTCGGGTCAACGATGTCGATCGTCTCCATCCGGGCCAGAGGACGGAACCGGGGATACCCAGGATTCTCTCCCGACTTGCACCGTCGGAAGAAGGCTTGAAACGCCCCTTCCAGACGGCGCAGCATCCCGCGTTCCGCAGCCACGGAGATGGCCCCGATCTCATCCGGGTCCGATTTGCGCGCTTGCGTCAGACGCTTCATCTGGTCATACATGCTGATGCCACGCTTGTCGTGTTCCCAAGCAGTCTTGCGCTCCTCCAGTGCGGAATTGTAGATCCGATTCAGGACGCCCCGGATCCAATCCAATCGGCGCCATCCCGGTTTGGAGAGCTTCGCCCGGCATTGGAAAACTGCATGAGTTTTCACAGCAAGAATCATAGGGCAGCACTCAGACAGGATACTGTCGTCTAACTCTGTCTATCAGAATCTTCCATTCTATCAGCCCTCACCCGATATCGCCGTGCCGACCCCCCGGGCCGCACCGAATTCACAAACTAAGAGTCCGGCACCGACGTCACTCCAGACTCCTGATTCCCCCGTTCTCCACCCTTTCACCGATGCTCTCGAGCACGGCGCTGACGCAGTCGAAGAGGGTCGCCCGATCGGAAGAGGGGACTCGAACGTTGAGAACCCCGCCTTGAGCCAGAGTGAGATCGGTCCTCCCCTGGACCAGAGCGACGATGTCATGAGGAGATACCGGCGTGTCATCCCTGAACCTCAGCGAGACCTTCGGGCCCCTGAGGTCGATGGAACTGATTCTCAAGCGATTCGCGCTCAGCCGCAATGCTCCGTACTCGAAGAGATTGGAGACGGAACGTGGATACTTGCCGAACCGGTCTTCGACCTCCTCCTTCAGGTTTTCCAAAGATCTCCGGTTCGACAGAATGCTCAACCGCTTGTAGAGCCAGAGGCGCTGACTCGGGTCGCGAATGTAATGTTGCGGAATGTGGATGTCCAGGCCCAGGTCGATGCTGATTCGGATCTCCTCCTCGATCTCCCCTCCCTTCAACTCCCGAACTGCCTCCTGCAGCAGCTTCAGGTAGAGTTCGAAGCCGACGGCATTGATGTGCCCATGCTGTTCCTGCCCCAGCAGATTGCCCGAGCCGCGGATCTCCAGATCCATGGCGGCGATGCGAAATCCGGAACCCAGGTCGCTGAATTCCCGGATGGCCGCAAGGCGCTTGGCGGCGGCGGTGCTCAGAGTTTCCTCGGAGGGAATGAGCAGATAGGCGTAGGCGCGGCGATTGGAGCGGCCGACCCGGCCCCTGAGCTGGTAGAGCTGGGCGAGTCCGAACCGGTGGGCCCGGTTCACCAGGAGGGTATTGGCCCGGGGGATGTCCAGGCCGTTTTCGATAATGGTGGTGGCGACCAGCACGTCGTAGCGATAGTCGAGGAAATCCAGCATGACCTTCTCCAGCTGTTTCTCCCTCATCTGGCCGTGCCCGACCGCGACGCGAGCTTCGGGCACCGTCTCCTGGACCATGCGCGCGATGGTGTAGATGGTCTCCACCGAGTTGTGGACTATGAAGATCTGTCCCTGGCGCTTCAGCTCCAGGTCGATGGCGGTGCGGATCAGCGACCGGCTGAACCTGACCACGGCGGTCTGAATGGACAGACGGTCCTTGGGAGGCGTTTCGATGATGGAGAGGTCGCGGACACCGGTCAGCGACATGCTCAGGGTGCGAGGAATCGGCGTTGCCGAGAGATTGAGCACGTCCACGCGGGTCTTCAACTGCTTGAGCCGTTCTTTCTGGACGACTCCGAACCGTTGTTCCTCGTCCACCACGATGAGACCCAGGTCGCGGAACCGGACGTCCCGGGAGAGGAGCCGGTGGGTTCCGATGAGAATGTCGGTCTTCCCCGATTCCGTGTGCTCGAGGATCTCTCGCTGCTGGCTGCGGTTGCGAAGGCGGCTGATCATCCCGATGGAGACGGGAAACGCCTTGAAGCGCTCGCGAAAGGTGTTGTAGTGCTGCAGCGCCAGGACGGTCGTGGGGGTCAGGACGGCAACCTGCTTGCTGTCGTTGACGGCCCGGAAAGCGGCTCTCATAGCCACTTCGGTCTTTCCGTACCCCACGTCTCCACAGATCAGGCGATCCATGGGACGCGGCGCCATCATGTCCTTCTTGACGGCCTGGATGGCGGCAGCCTGGTCGGGGGTTGCCTCATAAGGGAACGCCGCCTCGAACTCCCTGACCAAGGCGTCGTCCTCCGGGAAGACATGCCCCCGGGCCACCTCCCGTTGTGCGTACAGCTTGAGTAGATCCTGGGCCATGCGCCGCATGGATTTCTTGATTCGTTTCTTGGTCTTGTGCCAGGAGGCGCCCCCCAATCGATCCAGCCGCGGTCCGGACTCACCGGAACTGCGAAATTTCTGGAGTTGATCCAGCCGGTCCGCGGGGACGTACAGCTTGTCGTCCCCCCGGAAGCTGACCACCACGAACTCCCGGGCGTCGCCGCCGACACCCAGCGACCGAAGTCCCTGGAAACGGCCGATTCCATGATCGATGTGAACCACGTAGTCGCCGGACTTCAGATCCCGGAAGTCGGAGAGAAAGCTGGCAGCCAGGTCGGTCTTGGTCCGGGGAGGCGCGGGTGTCCGGAGGCTTTTGGCGAAAAGGTTCTCCTCGCCCAACAGGTGCAGACCCAGACCGGGCGAGTGGAACCCTTGCGACAGTCGTCCCTGGATCACGGCGGTCCGGTGAGCCAGGGCGCTACCGAACCCGGAAGCACGATGCAGGTGAATATCGTACTCGCGAAAGATATCGACCAGCCGGTCGACCATCCCCGGCGTCTTCATCACGAAGACGACCCGTTCTCGCCTGGTCCACTCCTCAAGGTCGGCCAACAGACCCCGAAATTGACCCGAGTACTGCCGCTCGATCCGGAAATCGAAAGGTTCCGCTTGGCCCGGGTCCTGAAACAGCCGGCTCAGGTAGATGGTGCGGTGTTGCCGGGTCCAGCCCTCGAACACTTCCGTGGACAAGCCCAGCCGATCCGGCGGTAGCGTGAGATCGCCGTCGTCCGTGCGCTCTCGATAGCTCTGTTCCCACCGTTCCCGGATCTTCCCGTGCTCATTCCGGAGTTCGTCCCAGTCGGGCAGGACCAGCGTCGGCGAAGACCCTCCTTCTCCCTGGACGTAGTCCAGCAGATGGTGCCGGGCCGGGACCACCAGGGGGAACAGCGCCTCGAACCCGTTGAACAGCTCCCCGTTGGCGGTGAACTGGAGTCGTTCGTCCAGGGCTCGAGCAAATCGAACTTCCGACCATTGGTCCGGAGCTTCCCGGTGCCAATTGGCGATGTCCCGGGGGGTGACCGCCAGCTCTCTCATGGGAATCACATGGCATCCGGGCACCAGCGCCACCGAGCGTTGCGAAGTGGGGTCGAATTCGCGAATCGATTCGATCTCGTCTCCGAAAAATTCGATGCGGACGGGAGCCGAACCGGAAGGTGAAAAGACGTCGATGATGCCGCCGCGTACGGAGTACTCTCCCACGGAACTGACCGGGTCTTCCCGGATGTAACCCACTTCGTCCAGGGTTCGGGCCAGGTGATCCGGGGGGAAGAACCTCCCCACCTCCAGATCGAGACACTGGCTCATGAAGTTCCGGGGAGAGGGAAGCCGCGGTGTCAGAGCGGTCAGGGTCGTCAGAATCAGGCCCCGGCTCCAACGGAGAATCTTCCAGAGAGCGACGGCTCGAGCCGCCGCGATCTCGGGGTGGGGAGAGAGCCCGCGGTAGGGGTCCGCTTCCGAACCGGGAAGCAGCAGGACCTGATTCCGGCACTCTTGGGGCAGGAACAGCCGAAGATTCTCCGCCATGGTCTCCAGATCCCGATTGCGCGGACACAACCAGAGATAGAAGCCGGGATTCTCTCGATAGATCGAGGCCAGCACCAAGGCCGAATCGGCTCCATGCAGGCCCTCGAGCCGCCGGTTTCGGAGGGCTTTCTCAGCCAGGGTCTCGAACAGGTTTGCAGCTGTGGGAAACCCTGGACTCGAGGTTGCCCGGGATGGTTGCAGAAAAGATTCCGGATTCACGACCGCTCCTGCCGCCTGGTGTGGTCCGGCGGCGCCAGACGTGCCCGGGAGCGCCGGATCTGCGCGGCAATTCCTTCCACGCATGCTTCCAGAAGCTCCCGATCCTCACCTTCCGCCATGATCCTCACCACCGGTTCGGTCCCGGAACAGCGCACCAGGATCCGTCCCCTGCCCTTCAAGGACTGTCGAGCCGACTCGGTTCGCCTCCGGACCTCCCGATCCTCCATCAGGCCCTGCTCCCGCCTTCCCACCGGAACGTTTCGGAGGACCTGCGGGCGGAGCCTCAAGCCACCGCTCAACCGGGCCAGCGAGCGTCTTTCCAGATACAGCACCTGAGCCATCTTCAGGGCGGTCAGGATACCGTCTCCCGCCGGTGAATGCTCTCTGAGGATGGTGTGGCCCGAAGGCTCTCCCCCCAGATGGTCTCCCCCCTCCAACATGGTCTCCAAGACGTTCCTGTCTCCGACCTGCGCACGGACCAGGTGGACGCCCAGGTTGGCCAGGGCGATCTCCAGACCCAGATTGGACATCACGGTGGCGACGACCCGGCGGGTGGGTAGACGGCCCCGCTCCAGCAAGTGTCCGGCCAGGACGTAGAGAACGTGATCTCCGGTCAGGAGCCTCCCCCGATGATCGGCAAAGATGGCGCGGTCGGCGTCTCCGTCGAAAGCGACGCCGAAGTCGGCCTTCGTTTCCATCACGGCTCGGGCCATTCGATGGGGATGGACCGCCCCACAGTCTCGATTGATGTTTCGGCCGTCGGGTGCGCCGTCGATCACCGCAACGCGGGCACCAAGGTCGCTGAAGAGCCGGGGCGCCACCCGGGACGCCGCTCCCGAAGCGCAATCCAGGACCAGCTTCAAGTGCTCCAGGCTTTCTACTTCCAGCGTCGACCGCAGAAACCGCGAGTACCTTTCGAAGCAGCCGGGATCGGTCCGGATCAAGGCCGGCGGATTCGGAGAGGGGGAGCGCGGCATGGGAGAGGAGGCATCGTCCGCCTCCAAGAGCGTTTCGAGCGCCAGTTCTTCATGCCGCGAGAGCTTCAGCCCCCGTCCCGTGAAGAACTTCAGTCCGTTGTCGCTGTAGACGTTGTGAGAAGCCGAGACGACGACGCCGGCGTCGAATTCAGAATCCCGGCACAGCAGGGAGATGGCCGGAGTCGGCAACACCCCGGCAGAGGTGACTCGGGCGCCGGCACCGGAAAGCCCGTGGACCAGGTTCTGCTCGATCCAAGGCCCGCTCTCCCGAGTATCCCGTCCCAACACCACGGACCTGCGGCCACCACCGGCGAGGCACCGGCCGATTCGAAACAGAGTTGCGGGGTCGAGAGGGTATTCCCCCGCCACTCCCCGAATTCCGTCGGTCCCGAAGAGAGTGGACATTCGGGCTAGTGCTATCGTCTGACCCGGACCCGGACTTGCTCCGGTTGGGTCGATTCCACCCGGTAGACGTCCTCCAGATCCTCCAGGTCGGAGATAGTCACGATCTCGGGAGGAATCTCATGGGGCTGGCCCCGGGGCTCGAGGCCGTTCACTGCCACCCGGGCTCGAAAATCCTTGCTGGAGACCTCGCCTTCGAAGGATATGGGGACCGACACGACCAGATTCAAGGAGCGGGTCATGAGGCTGACCCCGGGGCTCGGGGATTCCAATTCCACCTGGACCCGCGCCAGCTTCAATTCCCGCCTCTCTTCCTCGATCAGGATCTGCAAGACCACGGAGGAATCGCCGTCGATCCCGAGCAGGGGATTCTGAGGGTCCAGGTCGACCTCCGAGTCGAAACCTGAGGAGCGGCCGGATATGTCCACGGGTTCGGTCGGGACGGTGGAAACCTTGCCCAGCACGGCCTCCAGTCCCGATACCTGCACCTGCTGGGGAGCGCTCCGGACTTCAACCAGCTCGTAGCCTTCCACGGGCTCACCCTCCCATCGCGGCCGAACCTCCACCATCTTGTGGTGGATCTGTTCCAACTCCAACTGGAGCGGATTGGGCGCAATACTCAGAACTTCCACGCCGAGCGGACGGTTGCTGATGTTGCGCTCGTTCAGGGAAATCTGGACGTTGCCGGCTACCATGGTCTGGAGATCGATTTCGGCCGACATTCGGCCCGCCTCCTCCTCCACTGCGAATCTTCGCCCCGCGCGGATGGTCACCTCCACCTCACGCTCGTAATCGGTGGAGATGGCTAGATCGGGCGCCAGGTTGACGAACTGGACCGGGATCGTCACGACCCGAATGACCTCGTCCTTGACACCTAATAGATTCCAGAGCAAGAAGGAAAGGCCCAGAGAGACCACCTTCAGGCCGGGATTGTTCAGGAGCCACTGGCGCGGACGAATCATGCGGGCTTGGGACTCCTCTGGGCCGCTTGGGCGGCTGGACTCCGGCGAGTTCCCATCAACTCCCGCAGCAGCGCCAGCAGCTTCGGGCCCTCCAGATCCTGGATCAGGTTGCCTTGGAACGCGACCGAGACCCTGCCGGTCTCCTCGGAGACGATAATGGAAATGGCGTCGGTTTCCTCCGAGATCCCGAGACCGGCGCGATGACGGCTTCCCCAGCGGCGACCCAGGTCCGGACTGGTGGTCAGGCGAAGGTAGCAACCCGCCGCGGCGATGCGGTCGGCCTGAATGATCACGGCCCCGTCGTGGAGTGGACAGCCCGGGCTGAAAATGCTCAGCAACAGGTCATTTCCGAGCAGGGCATCCAGCTTGATTCCCGTCTCGATGTAGTTGCGGAGGCCTATTTCCCGCTCCATGACGATCAATGCTCCGGTTTTTTCCCGGGACAAGTGGGCCGCCGTCGCTACCAATCCGTTCAAGTTGACCCGCTCGGCCGACGTGAACAAGGGAAGGAAAAACCTTCCTCGGCCCAAAGCCGCCAGTCCCCGGCGAATCTCCCTCTGATAGATGATGATGGCGGCCAGGATGAAGTTGATGAAGAAGTTGGAGAACAGGGTCTCCACCATCTGGAGTTCCAGACTCCGGGCCAGATAATAGACCACCAGAAGTCCCATGACTCCCAACGTGATCTGCAGGCCGCGGGTGCCTTTGAACAGAAGCAGGATGTGGTAGATGAGGACGGCCACCACCAGGATGTCGAGCAGATCCCGGACACCAAGATCGAAAAGACCGGAAAATGCGTCCACCTCAGCTGATTCTCCTTTCGCCCAGAATCGAGTCGGCTATACGGAGCGCGTGGACCATTTCATTAAGATCGTGGACCCTCACGATGTGGGCTCCTCTGACCACCGCCATGACCACCGAAGCCGCCGTAGCCAACAGCCTCTCCTGCACCGGGAGGTCGAGGATTTTGCCGAGAAAGCTCTTTCGGGACGTGCCCACCAGAATCGGAAACCGGAGCCTGCCCAACCGCGATAACCGATTCAGGACCTTGAGATTGTCTTCTACTGTTTTGCCAAACCCGATTCCGGGGTCGAGAACGATTCTATCACGTGCAATTCCGTGGCTGCCGCAAAGGTCCACGGCCCGGGTCAAGCCCTGTTCGATCTCCGTCAGAATGTCCCGGCTGGGGGGCAGGGCCTGCATGGTTCGCGGTGTTCCCCGCATGTGCATGAGCACGATAGCGGCGCCGGCCCTTCCAGCAATCTCCGCCACATCCGCGTCCAATTGCAGCGCACCGACGTTGTTGACGATATGGGCGCCTGCGTCCAGGGCCGCCCGAGCCACTTGCGACTTGTAGGTGTCGACGGAGACGAGGCAGGAGGTCCGGCCTCGGATTCCCTCCAAGACCGGCAGCACTCGGTCCAACTCTTCCTCTGTCGAGATCGGAGACACGCCCGGACGAGTGGACTCGCCCCCGACGTCCAGGATGTCGGCGCCCTGGGCCGCCAGCTCCAGACAACGGTCCACGGCTTGGTTCGGATCGAGGAACTTGCCGCCGTCGGAGAAGGAGTCGGGAGTGATGTTGACCACCGCCATGGTCCGGGTGACCGGACCCAACTCCAGACTCCTGTCCCGGGCTCGCAGGGTGAAGCTTTTCCGGCCGTCTCCGAGTGCGCTTCCTGGGTGGGTGTCCTGCATGGAACGAAGAATGGGGATGGCGCCCGCTGGAGACAAGAACCGGCGCTCCCACCAGCCTCCATCCTGGCCTCGCCGGCAGCAGATGGAAGGAATCAGGCCGGCGCCGGACGCTCTTCCGGCTTCACCAGGGGAGGCAGGGAAGAAGCGACATTCTCTTGCGGCTCGGCAGGCTCCTGCGCCTCATCCTGGGCCGGTGGTGCGGGTTTCCGCGCGGGAATCCGGATTTTCCGACCCTGGATCACGGCCTCGACTTCGTCCCCGTCGAGGGTCTCGAACTCCAACAGCGTCTCCGCCAACCGGATCAACGGCGTCCGATTGGCCTCCAGGATCTCCGTGGCCCGGTCGTAGCTGTGCAGAACCAGCCGCTCGACCTCCCTGTCGATCTTGACGGCGGTCTGTTCGCTGTAGTCCTGGTGTTGTGCGATTTCCCGGCCCAGGAAGATCTGCTCTTCCTTCTTGCCGTAGGTGAGCGGTCCCATCGCCTCGCTCATGCCCCACTCGCACACCATCTTGCGGGCCAGGTCGGTGGATCGCTCCAGGTCGTTGGATGCTCCAGTAGTGCGACTTCCCAGGAAGATCTGCTCCGCCACCCGTCCACCCATGAGAATGGTGATGGAGGACTCCATGTATTCCTTGGTGTAGTTGTACTTGTCCTCCTCGGGCAACTGCATGGTGACGCCGAGAGCGCGTCCACGAGGAATGATGGTGACCTTGTGCAGAGGATCGGCCTCGGGCAGCTTGAAGGCCACGAGGGCATGTCCAGCCTCGTGGTAGGCGGTACTGCGCTTCTCCGTCTCGTTCATGATCATGGACTTGCGCTCCTTGCCCATGAGCACCTTGTCCTTGGCCTGCTCGAAGTCCTCCATGTTGACGGCCTTGCGGTCGTATCGCGCCGCGTTGAGAGCTGCCTCGTTGACCAAGTTGGCCAACTGAGCGCCCGAGAACCCGGGGGTTCCCCGGGCCAGCACCGAGAGGTCCACGTCCTCGGCCAGAGGGGTTTTCCGGATATGGACCTTGAGAATCGCGTCACGGCCCTTGATGTCCGGCAGCGTGACCACCACCTGCCGGTCGAATCTCCCCGGACGCAACAGGGCCGGGTCCAGCACATCCGGGCGGTTCGTGGCCGCTATCAGAATGACGCCTTCATTGGACTCGAATCCGTCCATCTCCACCAGGAGCTGGTTCAGGGTCTGCTCCCGCTCGTCGTGCCCGCCGCCCAGACCGGCGCCGCGGTGGCGGCCCACGGCGTCGATCTCATCGATGAAGACGATGCAAGGCGCGTTCTTCTTCCCCTGTTCGAAGAGGTCCCGAACCCGGCTCGCTCCCACGCCCACGAACATCTCGACGAAATCGGAACCGCTGATGCTGAAGAAGGGTACATTGGCTTCGCCGGAGATAGCCCGTGCCAGCAGGGTCTTGCCCGTTCCCGGAGGTCCCATCAGGAGCACGCCTTTGGGGATTCGCCCCCCCAACTTCTGGAATTTCTGGGGCTCCTTGAGAAAGTCGATGATCTCCTCAAGTTCCTCCTTGGCTTCTTCCACGCCGGCCACGTCCTTGAAGGTCACCTTTTTCTGTTTGCTGGTGGAAAGACGGGCGCGGCTCTTGCCGAATGACAGGGCCTTGTTCCCGCCGCTCTGCATCTGACGCATCAGGAAGATCCAGAAGGCCAGAAAAAGGATGATGGGAAACCAGGAAGTCAAGATCACGTAGATCCATGAACTCTGATCGCTCTCGTTGACCTCGACCACGACCCCTTTCGAGTCCAGTTGGTTGGCGATGGTCTCTTCCGAGCCTTTGGGAATGATGACCCGGAAGGATCGGCGTGTTTCGGATCCGGGGGAAAGATACTCCCCCTCGACCTTGTTGCCGGTCATGGTGATCTGCTCAATTTCGCCTTCGGCGAGCATTTGCGTGAACTCCGAATAATTGAGCGAGTCCACGTCGCCGCTCTTGACCTTGCTCAGGAACTGCCAGAGAGCGACCACCGCCACGATGACGACCACCCAGAGAAAGATGCTCCTTGCGGTAGTGTTCAAGACCGGACCTCCAGCGGCGCAACTATGTCAGACACCGTTCCATTATAGGGAAATGTCCCGGGTCTGAACACGCCCGCCGATTGTTTCATCTTGTTCCGCAACGTTCCTGCAGCGTTCTTCTATAGACGACGCCGACTCCTCCCGGGTTCCCTCGACACGGCATGAGGATCATCAAGCACGTTAATCAGGACGGCGTCCTTCTCGCCCGGACAGGCTCGGACCCGGGGGTCCGGGGGAAGACCCTCCACCCAGAGCAGGCGGCCTTCGTACTCCACCACCACCAGGGTGTCGCGGGCGCTCCTGGGGATGCGGCGCTGCAGGAAGAGCCGTTTGAGCTTCTTCCCGCCCGGACTCGGATACCGGTCCCCCTCCAGACGGTTCCGCACCGTCAGACTGGATCCTGGAAAACGAAGCAGCACTTGGCCCGTAGATCCGGCGGGCGCCGTCAGACGGCGGCAGACCACGTGCCGGCCCGTCTCCGGAATGGCCACCTCCCCGGGAACCGGAAGCCGGTGACTGAAACGAACCGGCGGAACCCGCCTTGCCAGTCTCAGGTGGTCGAATTCGAGGCTGGCCTCGATTTCCCCCGGCAGGTGGATCCGCCTCCCGCTTCGTCCGGAGACCAGGTCCAGAACCTGGTCGACGTGGTTCAGGCCCAGATCCCGGAGATCGCCCTTGCAGGTTCCAACCGCATGCCGGATGACCTCTTTCCTGAGAGCCGGAGCCAGACCCAGAAGTGTCTCCACCTTGAGCCTGACCTCGCCGGCCCGGTGGTCCAGTGTCTCCCGGCACGACTCAAAGGCCTTGCGCCCCTCGGCATCCAGGAACTCTCCCACCTCCCGGAAAAGCCGGGCGGACCGTCCCAGGGTCGGAATCAGGGCTGGGTTCAGACGGGTTCTCATGTCGGGAATCAGGTGGTGACGGACCCAGTTGCGATCGTATCGAAGGTTCCGGTTACTGGAATCCTCCCGGAAAGGCTGCCCCCGGCGCTCGAGGAAGCCCAGAATATCTTCCCGGTCCCTCTCCAGCAACGGGCGGACCATGCGGACCGGGTGCTCTTCCGGTCCGTGAGGGAAAATCTCCCTCGCCGGGAAGATCCCCGACAAACCCGTGGGACCGGAACCGCGGGCCAGCTTCAATAGAAGGGTCTCGGCCTGATCCTGGAGATTGTGCCCGGTGGCCACGACGGACCCGCCGGCCGCGGCGATCTCGAAGAGGGACCGATAGCGGACCCTCCGGGCCCGATCTTGAAGATTCTCACCCGGGCCCACCTTCAGCCGGCGCGATCGGACGTGGAGTGGGATCTCCAGTTCCCGGCAGAGCGTACCTACGAAGCTCGCATCCCGATCGGATTCGGCTCCTCGAAGGCCGTGATTCACGTGGAGGACCGAGAGCGAAAGCGGCCACTCGAGCCTCAATTCCTTGAGGGCCAGGAGCAGTGCCACCGAGTCGGGCCCGCCCGAGACCGCGCACAGCACCGAATCACCCGGCTTCAGCAGCGAATACCGTTTGACGGTGTCCCAGACTGCCGATACGAAGAGGTCCATTGCGCTGCTCGAAGACTGCTGAGGCCCGAATCAAGAACAGCCGGGAAGACAGCATCCCCCTCACGAACCATCGGCGGCTCTTGACAATCAAGTGGACGCAGACCTATTATTTCATTTCTTGTCCTTATCCAGAGTGACGGAGGGATCGGGCCCTAGGATGTCACGGCAACCGGCCCTTGAATGGTACGGTGCCAATTCCCGCAGACGGTTTTAACCGCTTGTCTGGAAGATAAGCCCGGTTGCGCGGTAGCCCTTTCTCTGCGGGAAAGGGCTTTTTTTATTGTCGGGCCCTCCGAACGGCCGGGACAGGGGAAAGGCGAAGCAGGATGAGTTACTTGACAGGTTTGGGCTGCAAGGAGTGCGGACACCGCTACCCCGCGGATCGAAGCTACATCTGTCTGGAGTGCTTCGGTCCCTTGGAGGTCCTGTACGACTACGAGAAGATCGGGGCCCATCTGGACCCCGGCAAGATCGCCGGGCGGTCCCCGAATCTATGGCGTTACCGGGAGTTGCTGCCCTTGGACGGAGCGCCGGTGACCGGATTCCACTCCGGCTTCACTCCTCTGATTCGGGCGGATCGGCTGGCCCGCCGGCTGGGCCTGAAGGAGCTCTATCTCAAGGACGATTCGGTCAATCATCCCAGCTTTTCCTACAAGGACCGAGTCGTCTCCATCGCCGTGAGCCGGGGCAGGGAGTTGGGATACGAGGTCTTCTCCTGTGCATCCACCGGCAATCTCGGCAACTCGGTGGCGGCCCACTGCGCCCGGACCGGTCTTCCCTGCCTTATCTTCATTCCCACGACGACGGAACCGAGCAAGATCCTCGGGTCGCTCATCCATGGGCCCGAACTCGTGGGCCTGGAGGGCAACTACGACGACGTAAACCGCCTTTGTGCCGAAATCGGCGACCACTACGGCTGGGGGTTCGTCAACGTGAACCTCAGGCCCTACTACACCGAAGGGGCCAAGACCCTGGGTTATGAGATCGTGGAACAGTTGGGCTGGCGACTCCCCGACCACCTGGTCCTTCCCACCGCCGGAGGAACCCTTCTTCCCCGCGTCGTCAAGGCTCTTGACGAGGTGGTGCAACTGGGCTGGGCCGACGGACACACCAAGATCCACTGCGCGCAGGCGGCCGGATGCGCGCCCGTGATCCGGGCCCTCCATCAGGGACTCGACTACATCAATCCCGAGAAACCGAACACAGTGGCCAAGTCCATCGCCATCGGCGACCCGGCCGACGGCCCCTACGTGCTGCAAGACGTTCGCCAATCGGGCGGCTGGGGCGAGATGGCCGAAGATGAGGAAATCCTGGCCGCCATCCGTCTTCTGGCCGAGACCGAGGGCGTCTTCACCGAACCGGCCGGAGGGACCACTTTGGCGGTCACCATCAAGCTCCTCCGCCAGAACCGGATCCGGCCCGACGAATCGGTGGTGGTGGGGATCACGGGCAACGGCTACAAGAGCCAGGACATCTTTATGGGGAGCGCCCAGATCGCGACGGTGATGCGCCCGAACCTCATGGTCTTCCGGGAGTGGTACGAATCCCGGGAAGAGGCCCTCACCGTGGCGTCGGCCGCCGTTTGAACCAGACCGCCAGATTGCCGAATCGACCGTCGCTGCCGCGTTGATGTAGCGGCGTCCGTTCGGTTATATTCGAACGCCGTTGGCGGTGTAGCTCAGTGGTCAGAGCAGGCGGCTCATATCCGCCGAGTCGGGGGTTCGAGTCCCTCCACCGCCACTTCATAAACCGCCCCCGGTCGGGTTGAAGCCGGATCTCCCAATGGCAATCACCATCCGCCCCCGCCGCCTTCGAACCAGTCCCCGACTGCGCCGCATGGTCCGGGAGACCCGCCTCGAGCCGGGACAGATGATCTATCCCATGTTCGTTCGCGAGGGACGGGGCGTCCGGGAGGAGATCCCGTCCATGCCGGGCCAGTTCCGGTACTCGGTAGACCTTCTGGTCCAGGAGTTGGAACGTGTCCGGGAGTTGGAGATCGCCGGAGTGATGCTCTTCGGAGTCCCGGACCCGTCGGAGAAGGACGCACTGGGAACCGCGGGATACCGGGAGGACGGGCTCATCTGCCGGGCGCTCCGGAAAGCCAGGGAAAAAGTGGCGGACCTGCTGCTGATCGCGGACGTCTGCCTCTGCGAGTACACCGACCACGGACACTGCGGCCGCCTGCTGGACGATCCGCCCCGCGTCGACAACGACGGCACTCTCGAGCTGCTCTCCAAAGAGGCCCTGGCCTATGCCCGGGCGGGCGCCCACGTGGTGGCTCCGTCGGACATGATGGACGGAAGGGTGGCGGCCATCCGCAGCTCCCTCGACGCGGAGGGTTTCCAGGATACGGCGATCCTCTCGTACGCGGCCAAGTACGCCTCCGCCTACTACGGGCCTTTTCGGGAAGCGGCCGAGTCGGCCCCCAGTTTCGGCGATCGAAAGAGCTACCAGATGGATCCGGCAAATGCCCGCGAGGCCGTTCGGGAGGTCCGCCTGGACCTGGAGGAAGGGGCCGACATGGTGATGGTGAAACCGGCCCTGCCCTACCTGGACATCATCCACCGCATCCGCCGGATGTCCGAAGTCCCGGTGGCGGCATATCAGGTAAGTGGGGAGTACAGCGCGCTCTGCGCGGCCTTCGCCCAGGGTTGGCTGAACCGGGATCAGACCGTGAGGGAAACGTTGCTTTCGATCCGCCGGGCCGGGGCCGACATCCTGCTGACCTATTTTGCGTGCGAGGTGGCCGAGAGGATCCGGCGCGGCGATTGGAACGAATAGTAGAAACCAGGGAGAACTCCTTGAATTACCGGAACGACTCGTCGGAAGCGGGCAGGCTCCAGGCCAACGCCGAAAGCACTGCCTTGATGGATCGGGCCCGGCAGGTCATGCCGGGCGGCGTCAACAGTCCGGTGCGGGCCTTCAAGGCCGTGGGGGGAAGTCCTCCCTTCCTGCGTTCGGGCCACGGATCCCAGGTGGTGGACGTGGACGGCAACCGCTACGTGGACTATCTGGGTTCCTGGGGTCCCCTGATCCTGGGGCATGCGCGTCCCGAAGTCGTCCAGGCGGTGACCGAAGCCGCTCAGCGGGGAACCAGTTACGGCGCTCCCACCGAGGGAGAGGTGCTCCTGGCCGAGAAGATCTGCGATCTGTTTCCCTCCATCGAGAAGGTGAGACTGGTCAACTCCGGCACCGAAGCCACTATGACCGCGTTGCGGCTGGCCCGAGCCTATACCGGCCGTTCCCTGGTGGTGAAATTCGACGGCTGTTACCACGGACATTCCGACGGCCTGCTGGTCCAGGCCGGATCGGGAGTCCTGACCCTGGGGTTGGCCGACAGCCCCGGCGTCCCCAAGGGCTTTGCCCAGGAGACGCTGACCCTTCCCTTCAACGATCTCGACCGGCTGGAAGACGCCTTCGGCGCCTATCCCGATCAGATCGCGGCCGTCATTCTGGAGCCGGTGCCCGCCAACATGGGAGTACTGCTCCCCCACGAGGGATTTCTGAATGGCGTGTTGGAGTTGGGCGAAGCTCACGGCGCCGTGGTCATTTTCGATGAAGTGATCACCGGGTTCCGGGTGGCGCTGGGAGGGGCTCAGGAACGATTCTCGCTGACGGCTCCCATGACCTGCTTGGGCAAGGTGGTGGGAGGAGGACTGCCCATCGGCGCCTACGGAGGGCGCAAGGAGATCATGGACCTGATGGCTCCCCAAGGCTCCGTCTACCAGGCTGGGACTCTTTCCGGGAACCCCATTGCCGTGGCCGCCGGCCTGAAGACGCTGGAAATCCTTGAACGAGACCGCCCCTACGGCGCCATGGAGGAAAGGGCATCCAAGCTCTGCCGGGGATTGCGAGAGGCGGCGGCCCGCCATTCGATCCCCCTACAGGTCCAGCGTTGCGGCTCCATGTTCACGCCGTTTCACCGCGAGGGTCCGGTCACCGGATTCGCCGAGGCCAAGGCCTGCGACCTCCAGCGTTTCGCCGCCTTTTTCCGCGGGATGCTGGATCGCGGCATCTACACGGCGCCCTCCCAGTTCGAAGCCAACTTCGTCTCGGCCGCCCACTCCGGTGCCGATGTCGGGAAGACGTTGCAAGCCGCGGATGAGACGCTGGCCTCCCTTGCGTCGGATCTTCGATAACAGCACGGAGCAGGAGTTCTGGCTCGTAGGCCGCACTGTTGACGACTCGTCAACTTGGTGGGCGAGTGTGTAAGGAAGAGACCCCGGTCTCGAAGCTTCGCTGTTTATTCTTTACACGTCATCCTGAATATCTGCGGGGCGAAGAGAGATGCCTACCAAGGTGAAGTAGAAGCCAAGCTCAAGATCCAGAAGGCGTTCTTTCGTGCATTGAATACATTCTCAACCCCCTCCGAGGCTCAAGCTACGTTTCCCGAGTTGGCCAAAGTATGGGAGGCGATCTTCGATGTAGTCGAGCGATCAGCGGAAGCAGCCAATCGGAAGTCGCTCGGCAGGGCTCGAGATGAGATCTGAATTGTTGGGGTGGATCAGAAGGGAGCAGTCCAACCTCGCTGCTTGGCACAGTGATGGCTCCAGGGAATGATCGGGACACGCCCTTCCGCCCCCCTACCGGTCGCTGGGAGCGGGAAGCCGCGCTGTTCCGCGCCGCCGACTGTGCCGTCCGTTCCAATCCGCCTCGGGATGAGAAGGGGACAGTCACCTTCTCTGCTTGGTTCTTGCGCCTGAGACGACGTTGTGAGGCCGGTCGATGCTCCTCCAAAAGGTATGAGTCTGAGGGATCGAGCAGCCCTGGTCGGAAAGTGCCTTCCTGATGGCCGGCGGAACATTCTCGAATGCTGCGGGTGCCAGGCGCACGATCTTCTCGACCGCGACGCTCCAGCGGTCCTGGGTGTGAACCGATGCACTCGTCGCGCCGAACAACAGCAAGAACACCAAGCTACGGGACGCGTCTACCGCCTTACCTCGGCGCCACCAATCGTCGCGCCGGTTCCGCCTCTACGCGTCTATGGGCTCAGGGTCGTCGAAGCCGAGGGATTCCGCGAGGCCAGGGGGCGCGGGGTTGGGCGCTCTCTTTTCAGGGATTTTTAGTTGGCATGTGTCTCTTCTTGCGGACTTGGACACTTGGAGAGCTTCTCCCGCACCTCCCGGAGCAACTCTTCCGCCTTCGGTACTAACTCGCTGTCAGGAGAGTTTTCCAGGAACTTCCCCAATTCAATCTCCGCCTTCCGAGTGTACATGGGGTCCCAATCGTAGGCCTCTGCGAGCCGATAATAGACTGCGGCGAGCCGCAACTGGGCATATTCTGCTCTTTCATGGTCGGGGTAGAAGATGAAAAAGTCCTTGTACTGAATCTTCGCTTGGAGCAGGTTCTCCTTGCCTCCCTCCTCATAGTAGGAGTCGGCGATGGAGAGGAATGAGGCGGGAGTGTATTCGCTATCGGGATAGGTGGTGATGAGCGTCTGAAAGGTCCGCCGCGATTCGATGAAGTGCTTCTTGCCTAGCAACTTCATCCCGTTTTCGAAAAGAGTCTGAGCCGGGCTGCGGGGCTCCTCCCGGGGTTTCAATCCCTCGTGGTCACCGCAGGAGACGAGAAGGACGATCAGGGAAATTGACAACAAAAACAGTCTGATCAGAACGCCCATAAGAAAAGCATGTCAGGGCACATTAGTAAGCAAGACGGCGCTCGGGCCACGTTTCGGCGAGTGATGGCCTCCCACAAGCCTTCAAACAGGTCCTCCAACCGATGGAGACGATGATGGTCTTGCATTAGGTCTCCTGTCCTCAGTCTATCCCTTGCCCGTATCGCAGACTCCACAAAACAGCCTGCGCGCGGCTGGAGAAATCCCCGCTCCGCCGCGAGGCGCTACCGGAGCCCGGACATCGCCCAGGGGCCTATGCTTAAACTCTTCGGCCGCCCTCGCCAAGCCAACACAGGACCTCTGAGGGCGTCTTTTTTCTCGGGATCGGCCCCATTCGGTCCGGGAGCAGGGAAACGGCTCGGATCCTGGTGCTGGAGCACCAGCCCCGGAAGCGCTAAGGGCCTTCTACGGCTGCGCGCCAGATCGTCGGAGGCCTCGAATGATTGTCGGTAAAGTACGTTACCGTGCCCCGTCCGGTAACCTGATCGCCACAGGAAGAGAGGAGTTGGCGGACCTCTGAGAGAGGAGAAGCGTCCTGGCGGTCGCTCCGCGCCAAGGGGGAATTACAACTGTAGTTTTCGCGTCGTGTACCCTTCGAGTTTGAGTACGGCTAGTCTGATCCGCCGCGCTCGACAATGGTGTTCTTGACGTTACTCAGGTTCTCGGTCATACCTGAGCCAGCATGTCTATTTTCAGGATTCTGCTGTTGATTCTGGCTGTGATCCACGCGCTGTTTGCGGGATTTACGGCCTTGGTTGGAGCGTTCGCGAACGGTGGAGGGGTCTGGGAACGGCTGCTGGTGGTGCTCCTTCATCCCCTTGGCGCTGCGGGAGTCCTTCTGCTGGTGCTGGCGCCCCGCCTCACCAGGATAGCCACCCTCGCCATCGCCGCACTCCTTCTCGTGATCGTGATCGCCGACTTGGCCCTTGCGCAGAGAATTGCCGCAGGCGCTGTGAAGGGAGACTGGGAACTTGTGTTGGTATTCTCGGTGGTTCCCGTCATCAGCATTGCTTACGCGATGGGTCTTCTTCGAACTGCCGGTGCAACCGGCGAGTGACGTCAGGTTCAGGCGCAGAAGGCATTGCGTTCTCGGCGCCGTTGCGTTCTGGGCGGTGGCGGCGGATCTTCTCGTTCATCCACTTGTTTCAGATTGGATTGTTCGGAGTTGTGGGGGCAAGATCTCCCGGGAGAGGATCTCCCCGCCGGGCCGGCACGAGAGGGACGCGTGGGATTAGTAGCGAACTGCGACCGGACGGCTAAACAATCGCCGCTGTCGGAACGGCCTCAAGAGGGAAGGCTGGCATTGGCCTCTTCGCAGGCCGCGCAGAGCATCTTCTCCACGTGCTCCGCGATCTCCTCATCCGGCTCGTCCTGCACCGTCGCGATCTCCGAGACCACCAGTTGGCGGGCTCGATCGAACATCTTCTTTTCGCGGAACGAGAGGGTCTTCTGCTGGTTGAGGCAGTAGAGATTCTTGAGCACCTCGGCCACTTGGAAGATGGAACCCGACTTCATCTTGTTGACGTTTTCCTTGTAGCGGCTCTTCCAATCGGATTCCGGCTTGCCGGTTTCGTTGCTCAAGATCTCGAACAGCTCGTCCAACTGCTCCTCCGTGCAGAGCTTTCGCAGCCCGACGTGGAGAGCATTGCCGATGGGAACCATCACCGTAGAATTGTTGGAGGTGAGCTTCAGCATGTAGAACTCCCCCAGTTGCCCGGCGATCCGAGTCTCGAACACCTTCTTGATGACGCCGACTCCCTGATTCGGATAGACAACTTTCTCTCCAACCTTGAATTCCATTTGCGCCTCCGAGACTGCGGTGTGAGTATCGCGACAGCCCAAGCCGCCAACGGGACGAAACGTCCAAGACTGAAGCCGGAAGAGCCGAACCTAAAGACCTGCCGACATCGCCCAGATGGATTGGCTGTACTCATTCTAGGTTAGCTTTTCGCCAAATGTCAAAATGTGTTAGGCGGCAAGGCCGGCGTAGTAGACTGGGCGGGAGCAATCGAAATCCGTCTTGGATTGCATCCGCCGGAGGAGGCGGGCCGCGGCCCCCATGGAGCAGATCTTCACCTTTCTCTTCAAATACCGGCCTTTCCACTTCAGGGAGGGTGAGTTCCTCCTGCAGTGGCGCCTGGAGTCGTGGCTGTTGGCGATCCTGGTTTGCGCCGTCCTCCTCGCCGCGTGGCTGCCGTACCGGCGATGGCTGGGCCGGGCCACCGCTCGAGGGTGGATCCTGCCGGCCGCCAGAGCGGCGTTTCTCCTGGGAATCATCGTGCTGCTGATGCGGCCCAGCCTGGTGCTCTCCACCTTGGCGCCGCGGGAGAACGTGTTGACTCTTCTGGTCGACAACTCCTTGAGCATGGGCATTGCTGACGGAGAAACGGCGCGAGGCGAACCGGTTCGGACGCTGCTGGAGGCCGGCAGCCCGTTGCGCCAAGGCCTCGATGATCGATTTCGGCTGCTCCGGATGGAATTCGACGCCGAGTCCCGCCTGCTGAGGGAGGATGCGGGACCGGACTGGCGGGGGAGCCGTACCGATATCGCGGGGGCCCTCCGGGACGTACTGACCCGCACCCGTCACGAGGCCCTGGGGGGCATCGTTCTCTTCAGCGACGGTGCGGACAACGGCTTCGGCGGGTTCAAAGAGGTCCTGGCCGATCTCCAGGCGCGAAGAATACCGGTGCATACCGTGGGCGTGGGGCCCCGGGTGCTGGAGCCCGACCTGGAGCTGGCCCAGGTGAGCCTTCCCCGGGTCCTGGTTCCCGAGACCCGAACCATTGCCCGGGTCACGCTCAGGATCAACGGCTACCAGGGCCGCGAGAGTCGACTGGAGGTCTGGGAGGGAAACTCGCTGATTCAGGCTCAGGACGTGAAGCTGCCGTTTTCCCAGACGGCCCTGGTGGAGGTCCCGCTGACCCCTCGGAGCAGAGGGATTCGAATCTACCGCTTCCGGGTCGAGCCGCTCGAGGACGAGGCCCTGCGGGAGAACAATGAACGGTCGGCGGTGCTTCACGTGCGGGATCTGGAGAACCGCATTCTCTATGTGGAAGGGAGGCCCCGCTGGGAATACAAGTTCATTCGGAGCGCGGTTTCCGATGACCGCCACCTTCGTCTGGAGAGCCTCCTGCGAACCGCCATCAACAAATACTATCGGCAGGGTATCGACGAGGAGACCACTCTGGCCGCCGGCTTTCCCTCGACCCGGGACGAGTTGTTCTCGTATCGGGCCCTGGTGGTGGGAAGCGTGGAATCCTCCTTCTTCACCTATCCTCAAATGGAGATGCTCCGGGATTTCGTGGACAAGAGGGGCGGCGGCTTCCTCATGCTGGGAGGCAGTTCCTCTTTTTCCGCAGGGGAATACCAGAACACGCCGGTCGAGGAGTTGCTGCCGGTATGGATGTTGCCCGACGGTGACCGGGCGCCGTCCGACACCCTCTACCGGCGGGGATCGGCCCGGGTCCAGTTGACTCCCCAGGGGCTCAGGCATCCCGCCCTGCAACTCGGCGCCGGCGAAACGGTGAACCGTCGGGAGTGGGAAGAGATGCCCGATCTCAAGGACTGGAATCGGGTGGGGAGCCTCAAGCCGGGCGCCACGGTCCTGGCCCGGCTCCAGGATTCCCAGGATGGGACGGAGGTCCCACTGATGGTCTTCCAGCGCTATGGGCGGGGCTTGGCCATGGCTTTCCTCACCGGCAGCAGTTGGCGCTGGCAGATGCTCCAGGAGCATGAGGACCGGTCTCACCAGAACTTTTGGCAGCAGGTCCTGCGTTGGCTCGTGAACGCGGCCAAGGACCCCGTGGAAGTGGAAACGGAACGGGAGATCTACTCCCACGGCGAAGAGGTCAAGGTTCGGGCCCAAGTCTACGATCCCTCCTTCAACCCGGTCCAGTCGGCGCGCCTGGCGGCGACCCTGGTCTCTCCGGCGGGCCGCGAAACCGCGATCGAGTTGGACTGGAGTTCCCGGGACGGCGGGATCTATGAAGGGGTGACCCGTCCCGAGGAAGAAGGGCTTCACCAGATCCGGTTGGAGGCGGAGGGGGTCCGGGGGGGGGACGCGATCTCCTATGGGACCGGGAACGCCTACTTCCTGGCGCAATCCGGCCTCCGGGAGTTCCACGACGCCATCCGCAAGGTCGAGTTTCTGAACTGGTTGGCCGAGGAGACGGGAGGCCACTATTACAGTCTGGACGACGTCGGGAATCTCCCGGAGGAGGTTTCCTACGTCGAATCCCACGCCTCCGTCCCCCAGACTCTGGAGTTGTGGGACATGCCGGTAAACTTCCTGCTGCTGGCGGCTCTGCTGATGACGGAATGGGTCATGTGGCGGCGTCTGGGGGGGATATAGGCAGCAGTGGCCAGATCAACTCCACGGAAGACGTTCCCGAGACCCGTTACCGGAGGCGGCGCGGTCCGGCTCCGGTCCCGGAGTCTCTTCAACCTCAGACTCGCGGCCTTGCTCTGGACGATGATGCTCTGCTCCTCTCCAACCCGGGGAGAGAGCCTCGAACGCATCAGCCTCATCGTCACGGGACTCGCCGGAATGCCGGAATACGGGGCCAATTTCGCCGATTGGGCAACTCGTCTGGAGGAAGCGTTTCAGGGCGGCACTTCCCGGGTGCTGCGGATCGACGGGAACGTCCGGACCCGGGAGGAGATCCTCCGGACCGCCCGGGAGGAAGTGGGCAAGCTCTCCGCCGGCGGCGAGTGGTGGCTGATCCTGGTCGGACACGGCAACTACGACGGCCGGCGGTACAAGTTCAACATCAAGGGTCCCGACCTCACGGACCAGGACCTGGCACGGCTCTTGGAGGGACTGGACGGCCCCAGAGCCGTGGTCGTCGCGGGGACCAGCTCGGCCGGCGCCCTGGTCCCGGCTCTGAGAGGCCCCAATCGGGTGGTGGTGGCCGCGACCCGGGAGCGTGAGCGGCAACCTCCCCTGTTCCCCCGTTTCTTCGCCGAAGCCCCGGCAGCGCAAGAAGCCGACCGGGACAAGAACGACCGCGTGTCACTGTTGGAGGCCTTTCTGTACAGTCGCCGAAAGGTGAGCGACTGGTTCGAGGAAGCGGGCCGGATCCAGACCGAACACGCCATCCTGGACGACTCCGCCCGGTTTCAACTGGCCAAGGGGGACGACGATTCGCGGGCAGAGGTCCGGCAGGGAACCGGATTGCTGGCGGCCGTCTGCTACCTGGACCCGGCGAGCGGGCCGGCTTCGCTTCCGGAGGGACAGAGCCGGGCCGAGACCCGGACCCGGATCCAGCAGCAGATCGACGAACTCAAGCTGCGAAAGGGAGAGTTTACGGAGGAGGAATACTACCGGAGACTCGAAGCGTTGATGGTGGAGCTGGCCGCCGGCGAGGAGGAGACGGAAGGCGCCGCCGCAGAGGAGGTCCAGCCTTGACCGGATTTTTCGGCCGATCTCGAGTCCTTCTCCTGCTAGGACTGCTGGCGGCGGCCGGTTTCCGGCAGGAGTCGCCCGCCCCGCTGGACGAGGTCCTGGAGCTGATGGCGGCGGGATCGTACCCGGCCGCGCTGGAGCGGCTCTCGACCGCCGGA
Organism: Acidobacteriota bacterium; assembly: GCA_965217775.1. Taxonomy (GTDB): domain Bacteria; phylum Acidobacteriota; class UBA6911; order RPQK01; family JAJDTT01; genus JAJDTT01. Next base: position 5,711,879 of record CBDCJH010000002.1, on the reverse strand, counting down.
CACCGGAACCCCCACGTCTTGCGGCTCCGGCTGGAGCTCGCGGAGCGCGGCGGAGACGAAGAGGGTGTGCGGCGCCTCGCCGGACGCCTGCTCGATCTCTACGATTTGGGCGCTCTTCGATCCCCGGGGGAGATCGCGGAGGCCGCCTACGCGGCCCGGCAATTGGAGCAATGGAAGCGGGCCAACCAAATCTACCTGGAAGCGACACGGGGCTCCGAGGCGCCCCTCTGGGTGTTCGTGGACTGGGGCAACCTGTACCTGAAGAAACACAACGGCGCCGAGGCCGAGTCCATTTTCCGGGACGGGCTCAAGGCCTCTCCGCCGGACGGGTGGTCCCGCTGGGGAACCGACGACGCTCGACTTGGGGTGGCGCGCGCCCTCAAGGCCCAGCAGATGACCGGGGTGGACGTGGCCTTGGCCCACGCCCTCAAGGAGAACCCGGGGAACTTGGACGGACACGTTCTCAAGGGGTTGCTGGCCATGGAGGCCGGCGATTGGAAGGAAGCCCATGACTGGATCGAAAGGGGACTCGATGGGAACCCCGACTACGTCCCCCTGCTGGAGCTCGAATGCGTCCTGCTCCATTTCCAGGAGAAGAAGGAGCGTTTCGAGGAACGCCTTGAGAAACTCCTGGAGATCAATCCCCGCAACGGGAACCTGTACCGGATCATGGGAGATTTCGCCGCCCTCCGGCGCCGCATGGACGAAGCCATCGGCTACTACCGGGAGGCCGTGCGGAGAAATCCCAGAGAATGGCCGGCTCTCGCCTCCCTGGGGGTCAACCTGTTGAGAATGGCCCGGGAGGAGGAGGGCAAAGAGGTCCTGGAGCGGGCCTACGAAAACGACCCCTACAACGTCTCCACCGTCAACACGCTACGCCTGGTGGACAGCTTCGACCGGTTCGTCCGCCGCGAGACGCCCCGGTATTGGCTCCGGCTGCACGGGAAGGAGGCCGGAGCCCTGGAGCCCTACGTGAGGCGGCTTCTGGACCGGAGCATTTCGTTCCTGGAGGAGAAGTACCGGCACCGGGTCGGCCACAAGTTCCTGGTCGAGTTCTATCCGGACCACGAAGACTTCGCCGTGCGCGCGCTGGGCCTTCCGGGACTGGGCGCTTTCGGAGCCACGTTCGGCCGCATCCTGGCCATGGACTCCCCCTCGGCGCGCCCCAAGGGAACCTATCACTGGGGATCGACGCTGTGGCACGAGATGGCCCACGTCGTCATCCTCTCGCTGAGCCGGGACCGGGTGCCCCGTTGGCTCACCGAAGGGATCTCCATGATGGAGGAGCGCCTCGCGGGACCCGGCTGGGGCGATGGCCTGAGCCCTTCCCTGGTGAGAGCCTACGAACGGGGAGAGATCGCCCCCCTGAAAGATCTCAACAAGGGATTCGAGAGTCCCCGGACTCGCGAGCACCTGCAGATCAGCTATCTTCAGGCCGGATTGGTGGCCCGGTATCTGGAGGACCGCCACGGGACCGAAAAAGTGCGGGCGCTGGTGGAGAGCTTTTCGCGTGGGCTCGACCTGGAAGAGTCCTTCCAGGATGCGTTGGGGATCTCTCCAGCCGACTTCGACGGGGATTTTCTGAAAGAGCTGGACCGAACCCTGAAACCGCTTATTCCCCGGCTGGAGCCTCCGGCGGTCCTGAGGGGGCGGGGCAAGAGCCAGTCTCGCGACGAATATCTGAAATCTCTGCTGGAGGCGGCGAGCCAGGACAAGGAGAATTACTTCCTGAACCTGGCCCTGGGCGAGACTCTGGACGAGGCCGGAAGGAGTGACGAGGCCGTGCCCTTTCTGGAACGGGCGATAGCAACCTTTCCCGACTTCGCCACTGCGGAGAGCCCCTACTCTCTGCTGGCCCGAATTCACCGGAGGAGCGGCGACACCGCCAAGCTGATCCGGATCCTGGACCAGTGGTTCGGGGCGGCTCCGCAACTGGCGGAAAACGGCCTCGATCTGGCGCGGCTGCTGGCTGCGGAAAATCAGGTGGAACCGGCGGTCCGCGGGTTGGAAGAGGTCCTCTATGCCGATACTCTGAACCCCGAGGCTCACCGGCTGCTGGGTCGTCTTTACCTGCAACTGGGAAGGGGAACGGAAGCGGCGGAGGAATACCGGGTGCTGCTGGAGTTGTCGCCGCTGGACACGGCGGACGCCCACTACCAGTTGGCGCGCGCGCTGGACCTGGCCGGCGATACGGCTCAAGCCCGCCGCCAGGTGCTGCTGGCCCTGGAGATCGCCCCCGGTTACCGGGACGCCCAGAAGTTCCTGCTGGAGCTGGTGCGAAGATGAAGCGACACCTGCCCTGGGTTCTGCTGCTGGCCGCGCCGCTGCTCCTGAGCTATGGACCGGAGGTGTCCGCGGATCCCGAGCCCAACGACTCCACCCTCTTTCAGTTCGTGCGGATCCGCTACAACGGATTCGTCTCGAGTTGGGGCGGAGGGCGAGGACGATGGGTCCCCCCCTGGATGCACGATTACCCGCGGGCCGAGCAGAACTTCCTGAAGATCTTCATGGAGTTGACGGGAATCGAGACCACGCCCGAATCCTACCTGGTGCTGGACCTGAACGACCCGCGCATCATGAACTACCCGGCCCTGTACGTGAGCGAGCCGGGCTACTGGAACATCACCGGCGAGGAGGTGGCCAATCTCCGCGAATACCTGCTGCGCGGAGGCTTCGTCATCTTCGACGACTTTCGCGGCGCCGGGGACTGGCACAATTTCACGTCCTGCATGCAGCAGGTGTACCCGGAGCGCGGCTTCGAGGAGCTGACGACGGATCATCCGGTGTTTCACTGTTTCTACGACATCGACAGCCTGGACATGCTGCCGCCCTACAACGTCCCGGGTAAGCCTGGTTTCTACGGCCTGTCGGACGAGGACGGGCGGCTTCTGGCCGTAGCCAATTTCAACAACGACATCGGAGACTACTGGGAGTGGTCCGACGAGTCGCTGGTCCCCATCAGCGCTTCGAACGAGGCCTACAGATTCGGAATCAACTATTTCGTATACGCCCTCACGCACTGAGCGCGGGACGGCAGAGGACCGACCATGAACGAAAAGGACCGCCCATCGGAGGTTTCCACCGCCGAGCTGATCGATTCCATGAGGGACTCGCAGGCCCGCATCCTGACGGAGCTGCGCAAGGCCATCGTGGGACAGGAGAAGGTGATCGAGGAGGTGCTCATCTCCCTCTACGTGGGAGGCCACTCCCTCATCACCGGCCTGCCCGGCCTGGCCAAGACCCTGCTGGTGCGCAGCATCGCCAAGACCCTGGGCCTCTCCTTCAGCCGCATTCAGTTCACGCCCGATCTCATGCCTTCGGACATCACCGGAACCGAGATCATCGAGGAGGACCGCGCCACCGGGAAGCGGGTGCTGGAGTTCGTTCCGGGTCCGGTCTTCACCAATCTTCTCCTGGCCGACGAGATCAACCGGACGCCTCCCAAGACCCAGGCGGCCCTGTTGGAGGCCATGCAGGAACGAAGGGTCACGATCCGGGGCATCACCCACGAACTGGATCTGCCGTTCTTCGTGCTGGCCACCCAGAACCCCATCGAGCTGGAGGGGACGTACCCGCTTCCGGAGGCCCAGTTGGACCGCTTCATGTTCAACATCCACATCGGCTATCTGAATGAGGAAGAAGAGATCCAGGTGGTTCTCCAGACCACCGGGGAGGGAGAGGAGGAGGTCCGGCAGGCCGTCACGGGGGAGGAAATCCTTCGCTTCCAGCGGCTGGTGCGCAAGGTTCCGGCCTCGGAGTCGGTCAGCCGCTACGCGGTCCGCCTGGTCCGCAGCACTCGTCCCGGGGACGAACTGGCCCCCGACTTCGTTCGCAACTGGGTCAGCTACGGCGCCAGCCTCCGGGCTTCCCAGTATCTGATTCTGGGAGGGAGGGCCCGAGCCCTGATGAAGGGCCGCTATCACGTCTCCTACGAGGACGTCCGGGAGCTGGCCCTCTCGGTCTTCCGCCACCGGATCCTGATCAACTTCCATGCCGAGTCGGAAAACGTGACCCCCGACCAGATCGTCCAGCGCCTCCTGGAGGGGGTTCCTCCTCCCAGCTCCGGACTATGATCCGCTGAGGAATTCAACCAGGAAGCGATGCAAGCCAGATTCATCGATCCGACCCTGCTGGCCAAACTTGGCAATCTGCAGCTCGTGGCCAAGACCGTGGTGGAAGGGTTCATCCTGGGGATGCACCGTTCTCCCTACCACGGGTTCAGTCTCGATTTCGCCGAGTACCGGCAGTATGCGCCGGGAGACGACATCCGGACGGTGGACTGGAAAGTCTACGGGAGGACCGACCGCTTCTACGTGAAGAAGTACGAAGGAGACACCAACACCCAATTGCACATCATTCTGGACAGCAGCCGAAGCATGTCATTCGCCGGTAGCGGTCTGTCCAAGTTGGACTACGCCCGTTTCCTGGCGGCTTCGCTGGCCTATCTTGCCGTCCGCCAGAACGACGCCACCGGGTTGGCCGTCTTCGATTCGGAGGTCCTGGAGGCGGTGCCGCCTCGAGCCCAGTACCGGCATTTCCTTTCCCTTCTCCACCTCTTGGAGCGGCTCCAACCGGGTGGACGGAGCCAGATCACCGAATCGCTGGGCCAGGTCTCCCGCTTCATCCGCAAACGGAGCATGGTGGTGCTGATCAGCGACTTCTATCAGGACGTCGACTCCCTCTCCCGGGCGCTCCACTACCTGCACCACCGGGGCAACGACGTGGTTCTTTTCCATGTGCTGGACCCGGTCGAGCTGGAACTGCCGCTGGAGGCCGTGAGAACCCTCGAAGACCTGGAGACGGGGGAACACCTCCCCTACGTTCCCGGCGACTCGCGGCGGGCCTATCTGGACCTGTTGGAGAACCATATCCGGGAGCTTCGGCGCGAGTGCCGCGACATCTTCATCGACTACCAGTTGCTGAATACCCGGGAGCCGCTGGATCGGGCGCTGCGCTCCTACCTGGTCGCTCGCCGGAGGAAATATTGACGGCTGAGAAAAGAGAAAAGAGGAAAGAGGAATAGAGTGGAGACGGGCGAGAGGTTTACGCTCGGAAAAACCCCGGCCGGCGGGGAAGTTTGTGAGCGCGGAGGACCATGCAATTCCTGACCCCCCTGTTCTGGCTCGGCGCCCTGGCAATAGCCGGCCCCATCCTGCTGCATCTGGTCCGCCGGGACCAGAGAAACCGCATGCTCTTCCCTTCGCTCATGTTTCTGCGCCGGGTTCCCATCCAGGAATACCGGCGCCGCAAGCTGCGCTACCTCCTGCTCCTCTTCCTGCGCTGTCTCGGCCTGCTCCTGCTGGTGGCGGCCTTCGCCTCGCCCGTGACCCATCTGGCGTGGTTCGGAGCCGTCAGCGGGCAGGTCTCCCGGTCCATGGTGGTGCTGTTGGACAACTCCATGAGCATGGCCCGGCCCGGGGTCTGGGAGCCAGCCCTGGAGAAGGCCCGCGCCAAACTCCGGTCGATGCAGGGGACGGACCAGGCCTGCCTGATTCTGTTCGCGGCCAAACCGGCCATCCTCTCGGCATGGGAATCCCGCTCCGGAAGGCTGCTCCGGATCCTGGAGAGCCGGGCGGAGCCCTCCTTCGAGAGCACCTCGTATCTGGAGGGACTGCGGGCGGCGGCCCAACAGTTCGACCAGGAGGTGCCGGGACGCCGGGAGATCTACCTGATCACCGATCTGCAACGGACGGCCATGCCCCGGGACCGGGAGTGGTCGCTGGACGGCGACGTGCACCTGGAGGTAGAGGACGTGGGAGAACCCTCCACCAACGTCTTCATCCAGGAAGCGAATCTGCAACGGCTCGTCTACTCCGAGCGGTATCCCCAGCCGGTCCGGGTTCAGCTTCGATCGGCGCCTCCGGGGCCCGCCCGCGGAGAGCTTCAACTCTTCGTCGAAGGCCGGATGCTGGATCGCCAGACCTTCGAGATGGGCCAGGAGGGGTCGGCGCCCGTCACTCTCCGACCCTTCGAGCTCAAGGAGGGCATCTTTCGCGGGCGGCTGGTGCTGGCCGTCGAGGATGCCATGGAAGCGGACAACGTCTTCCACTTTGTGGTGGAGCGGACCTCCCCCGGGCGAATCCGGGTCCTCTCGGATCAGGGGGCCGGCTCCGTCTATCTGAGGAATGCCCTGAAGGCGGGCCGCAACCTGCCCTTTGCGACCGAATTCGCGGACCCGCGCGACACCGGGGAACTGGATCCGGAACTGGTCCCCGTCGTCATTCTGGATGACCTGAGGACACCTCCCCGCTCCGACCGGCTGAGCCGCTACCTGGAAGCGGGAGGAGGTCTCATCCTGGCCCCGGGCAAGCGGGTCGACGGCAGGGCGTACAATCGCACCGGGATCTTCCCCGCCCGGTTGGCCGAGCCCCGGTTCCTCCGGGGCCGAGGACGATCCTTCACCTCCGTCACCCAGATGGACTGGAGCCATCCCGCCTTCTCCATTTTCCAGGACCTCCAACGGACGGCCCTGGCGTCGGTCCGTTTCTACGGTTATTGGAGACTCGAGCCGAGGGAGGATTCCCGCGTGCTCGGGCGCTTCGACGAAGGTGATCCGGCGCTGGTGGAAGGACAAGCCGGCGCCGGCAGAGTCCTGGTCCTCGCCTATCCCCTGGACCGCGTCTGGTCCGACTTTCCGCTGCGTCCGGCGTTCCTGCCCTTCTGGCAGAGCCTGGTCCGGCACCTGGGCGGGGTCCGGCAACCGGAAGCGGCCCTTCGAGTCGACCAATCGCTGGCGTTCCAGGAGGAACCGGCGGCGGCCGGAGCCGGGAGCAGCGCACGGTGGAACGTGCTGGATCCCAGGGGCCGGAGAGTGGTGGATCTGGACCATTCCGTGCCCGCCGCCATAGATTTGCAGTTCCCGGGCCACTATGAAATAAGAAGGGACAAGAAGACGGACTGGGTGGCGGTCAACCCCGATCCGAGCGAGTCCGATATCCAGCCTCTGCCCGTGGCCGAGCTGCTGGACCGATTCCAGGCGGGAACTCAGGCCGCCGGCGACGGCGTTTCCGTGAACGCCTCTGCGGCAGACACGAGAGAGCCTCTCTGGTGGCTGTTCCTGCTGGCCGCCGTGGCGGTTCTGGCGGTGGAGTCGGTGGTCGCCGGACGCACCGGGCCGCGGTGAACAGTCCGTGGTGAAAGTCTCGCGAGCACCGAGACCGGTCCTGCACCCGCCGGACAAGGCGCGATGAGGGAGCATACCGGGAGTATGTGACCGAGTCGCAACGCAGTCCGCCGGGATGCAGGGACGGTCGAATGCCGTGGCGACTTTTACCACGGGCGGTGAAGGTTCCGCCCCAAGCGGACCAGAGTCCAATCATGCTGGAAATCATCGCAACGGTGAGGCGGAAGCTCCTGGGGGAGCGGCTGCTCAGAGGCCTCGCCGTCGTGTTCCTGGCCACCATCCTGGCTTCGATCCTCTTCAGCTACGTCCTGGCCCGGAACAATTTCTCCGAGCCGGCCCTGTTCTGGGCCCGGCTGCTGGGTGGAGCGCTTCTGGTTCTCCTGCTGGCAGGCGGACTACTGGCCCCGTTGCTGCGGCGCCGCTATTCCCCCGGCCGTCTGGCCCGCTTCGTGGAGGAACGGAATCCTCAACTGGAGCAAGGCCTCTCCACCGTCGTCGAGATCCGGGAGGGGCAGGCGCCGGCCGATCCCGAGCTGAGCCGCCTGTTGGAGCGGGACGTGAGGCGGAAGCTGTTCCGCGTCTCGCAGCCTCGCTTCTACGATCCCCGAGGCAGCCTCCTCTCCCTGCTGACGGGCGCCGTCTCGGTGCTCTTCTTCGCCTACCTCTTCTTCGGGGGACCCGAAGCCTATCGCTACAGCCTGGACCGCCTCTTCCGGGGCTGGACCGCCGACGGCACGCTTCCCCTCTACTCGATTCAGGTCACACCCGGCAGCACCACCGTCGCCAAGCACGCGGACGTGGAAATCCGGGCCGTGCCGGGCGGTTTCGAAAGCCGGCGGGTGAGCCTTCTCGTCCGGTATGGGGAAGATCCCTCTTGGGAGGAGGTCCGGATGCGGCCCGACCCGGAGTCGGGAGGGTTCGTCTTCCTCTTCTTCGACGTCCGCGATCCCATGGACTACTACGTGGAGGCGGACGGAATCCGGTCCGAGACCTACAGGCTTGAGGTCTCGGAGATTCCCCGGGTCAGTTCCCTCGAGCTCCGCCTGGTCTTTCCGCGGTACACCCGTCTCGACCCGGCCGTGCAGAAGGACGAGGGAGACATCGAGGCCCTGGTGGGGACGACCGCCTATTTTCGCATCGAGAGCGACCAACCCATTCGGGGAGCGCTCCTGAAGCTGGAGGAGGGCGGCTCCATCGGGCTGGAGGCGGACGGCACCGGGGGCTACCGGGGTTCCTTCGAGATCCGCCGCAGCGACTACTACCGCATCCATCTCCAGAACCAGGAGGAGGTGTGGAACCCCGGGACCAACGAGTACGTGATCCTGGCGGTGGAGGACCAGCCCCCCCGGATCGTTTTCAAGCAGCCCGGACGCGACCGGCGGGTGAGCAACATCGAAGAGATCTTCATGGAGCTCCAGGCCGGAGACGATCACGGGATTCGGAGCCTGTCCCTCCGCTACTCGGTCAACGGCGACGCGGAACAGGCCGTCGAGTTGACGCCCGTGGCGGGGGCCGGCTCCTTCACCGTCGGCCACACCTTCTTCCTGGAGGAGCACGACCTGGTGCCGGGAGACTTCGTTTCCTATCACGCCCGCGCCTCGGACGCCGTCTCCCATTCGGATACCGACATCTTCTTCCTGGAGGTCCAGCCGTACGACCGGGAGTACTATCAGTCCCAGACCGGCGGCATCGGCCTTCCCGGTGGTGGCTCCCAGGAGTTGGAGCTGTCCAAGCGCCAGAAGCAGATCATCATCGCCACCTTCAAGCTGCAGAAGGACCGGGCCTCGACGCCGGCCGAGGAACTCAAGGAACAGAGCCAGACGGCGGCCCTGGTGCAGCAGCGCCTCCGGGAAGAGGTCCAGGTGATCACCGACCGGCTCGAGCGCCGCCAGGCGGCCGCGTCCGACGAGCGATTCCGCAAGATGAGGGAACGGCTGAGCGAGGCCATGACCCACATGGAGCCGGCCCACGAGCGGCTCAACCAGGTGGAGCCGGAGCAGGCCCTGCCCCACGAGCAGAAGGCGTTCCGCCAGTTGCTCAGCGCCGAATCCCTGTTCAAGGAGATTCAGGTCTCCTTCGGCGAGGGCCAGGGCGCCGGCGGCGCCACCTCGGAGGAACTGGCCGACCTGGTGGACCTGGAACTGGACCGGACCAAGAACCAGTACGAAACCATTCGCCAGAACCAGCAGTTCCGCCAGGAGCAGCAACTGGACGACGCCCTGGAGAAGTTGAAGGAACTGGCGCGGCGCCAGGAACAGGCGGTGGAGCGGTCGCGGCGCATGGCCGGCCGCGGGTCCGGCGCCGACCGGCTCACTGCTCAGCAGCTTCGGGAGGAGATCGAGCGATTGACCCGCCAACTGGAACGGCTCTCCAGGCAGGAGCAACAGCAAGAGCTGTCCAGGATCAGCAACCGGCTGCGGGAGGCGGCTCGCGACCTGGGGCAGGGCGGCAACGGCCAGACCGGGGAACGGCAGCGCATGCTGGCCGAACGCGCCCTGGAGCGATTGAAGGAAGCCCAGGAGGCGCTGGAGAAGACTCAGCAGGAGCAGATCTCGGAACGAATCCGGCAGTTGTCCCAGGATTCCCGCCGCATGTTGCACCGGCAGGAACAGACGCTCGAGGGGATGGACGGAGTCGGAAAACGGCTGAATCAGGGAAAGGTGGACCGGGAGACCATCCGCCAGATCCGAAACCTGCTCCGCGAGAAGGGTGAGCTCCAACAGGAACTTTCCCGGGTGGAAGGGGAACTTCACCAGACCGCGAAGCGGACGGCATCGCAGGAACCCCAGGCGTCCCGCCGGTTGAAGCAGGCCGGTAACAAGATCCGGGACGACCGCCTCTCCGAGAAGATGCAGGAGGGCTCCGAGTTGCTGTCCCGAGGCTGGGTCGACCTGGCTCAGGACCGTGAGGACGGGGTGACCCAGGGGCTGCAGGAACTGGTGGAGAACATCGACGAGGCGGCACAGGCCCTGGGGCAGAAGGGGCCGCCCGGCGCCAAGGACGGTCTCAAGCAGGCCGGGGAAGAGATCGCCGAGCTGGTGGAGGGACTTGATTCGCTGCGCCGCCGCCTCTCGCAGGGCGGAACGGACGGGAAGGAGGGTTCCGAGGAGGGACAGGAGGGTTCCGGAGAGGGCTCCGGGGAGATGACCGGCAACGAAGGATCCCAGGGTGAAGGAGATCGAGGGTCCCGGCCCCAGGGTCAACCGGGGGACTCGCGGCAGGCCGGCAGCCGCGCCAATCTCTCCGGCATCGACCCGCGCCAACTGAGGCGGGAATGGCAGGAGCGGCTACAGGAAGCCGAATCCATATCCCGCCTGCTCCGGGGGGAGCACTCCCTGGGGAGGGACGCTGCGGCCTTGTCCCAGGAGATGCGCGAGCTGGCTCTGGAGCGGATTTTCTCCGACCCGGAGGAGATCGCGCGGCTCAAGTCCAAGATCGTCCATGGCTTCCAACAACTGGAGCTGGAGATCAACCGGGCCCTGGACCGGGAAGAGGAGAATCTCGTATGGCTGTTCCAGGAAGAGGAGGTTCCACCGGTGTTCCGCGAACGCGTCGAGGAATACTACCGGACCCTCTCCAACGAACGGGGCGCTCGCTGATCCGCCCGGTGACTCCGACGACCGCTTCGCCGTCGCCGCTGAGACTTTCCCGCCGGCGTGCACTGGCCAATCTGGGCGGAGGAGCCGCTCTCGCCGCCCTCTCGCCGCTGCTCTCCTGCACCCGGGGAGGGGGCCCGGGGGAGTCCGGTTCCGACCGAATCCGGGTGCGGGAACGGGAGTCCGGAGCCCCCGGCCTGGAACTCATTCTGGGCCGGTCCAACGAGATCTTCCCGCGTCATTCGGAAGGGGATCTGGTCCAACTCCCCGACGGACGCCTGCTAGCGGTCTGGTCCCGTTTCTCAGGCGCCAGCGACCATGCCGAGTCCCAAATCGTGGGCCGCTACTCGGAAGATATGGGCCATAGTTGGGGACCGATTCACCCGGTGGCCTCCCTCTCCGAGCCGGAGCACACGGCCAACTCGAACCTCATGAGCGCCAGCCTTATGCGCCTCTCCGGCTCCGGAGAGATCCATCTGTTCTACATGGGCAAAGAGGAGACGGAGCCGGAGAACAAGGCCTTCCACCGGAAGATCCGCAGCAGCATCCACACCCGGGTTTCCCGGGACGGTGTCACCTTCTCCAAGCCGGTTCGGCTCACGGACCGGGACCATTATTACGTCACCAACAATGCCCGGGCCCTACAGCTCTCGACGGGCCGGATCCTGGTCCCCTCGGCCGTCGCCCTGGACCCGGGGAAGGAACTGGGCTGGGAGAAGCAGTCGGCCCTGGCGCACTACTCGGACGACGGGGGGAAGACCTGGACCCGGGGAGAGTCCTGCACCCTGCGGATCGAGGACTATCCCGGCCACGAGTACTGGCAGATCACGCTTCAGGAACCGGGACTGGTGGAGCTGACGGATGGCCGGATCCTGATGGTGAACCGGACCAAGCTCAACCATCCCTACAAGTGTTTCTCGAGCGATTCGGGAGTGTCCTGGAGCAATCCGGAGCCGATTCGGGAGATTGTCGCCCCCACCTCGCCCCAGACCTTCCTGCGCCTGCCCTCAGGGCGCCTGGCGATGATCTACAACAACAATCCCAAGGGAGCGGAAGCGAAATGGACCGAACGCCGGCCCCTGGCCTTCGCCGTCAGCGAGGACGAGGGGGCCAGCTTCCGGTACGCCAAGACGATCGAGGAGGTGGAGGGGCGCTGCTGGGCCTACCACGCGGTCCGGATCTACGGTGAGAACGTCTACCTCCTCTACTACGAGTGGTACCAAGGGCACCCCACCTTTTTCTTCTGCGACGTGAAGCTGTCCATCATCCCGGTGGACTGGTTCGAGAGCTGAATTCGCGCGGAGGGGCGATTTCCAGTCGCCCACTCTTCCTCCGCCCGGTCCCTTTCTGTCCCACTGTTCATCCGGAAATCGGCGACTGGAAATCGCCGCTCCTGCCCAAGAAAGCGAAGGATCGAAAAGGGCATCCACGAGGGGTGCCCTACCCTTCCTGTCCCATGCCGCCCAAAAGCGACATCCGCACCAGGTCCAGGGCGTAAAGACTCGTGCGGGTCCGGTCCGGCCGGCCACGGCCGGCCATTCCGAAACTGCGAGCCTCCATGGTTCGGCCGTCGGTGACGCAGAAAAAGGATTTACCCTTCGCCAAGTTCCGGCTTCGATCCTCCGGGTCCGGAATCCCATGCACGGCCAGGCCCAGGTCGGCGCGGCAGACCGTCCGGAGGGCCCGAGCCAGCTCTTGTGTCCGGAGTTCCGGGTCCGACACCGACCCATCGCCCCCCGCCGCCTCCAGAAGTCGCCGGCCGGAATCGGGACCGCCGGCAATGACCCCTTCGACCAGGCGGTCCGGATCGGCCATCTGAAATCTCTCCGCCACCATGCCTCCGGTAATATCCTCGTAGACGGCGATTTGCAGGCCGGCCCGCCTCAACAGCTCTCCCACCGAGTCCTCCATGGACTCCCGGTCGGCGGCGAAGACATGGCGCCCCAAAAGTTTGCGGACCTGCCCCTCAACCGGGGCGATCAACCCTGCTGCCTCTGCCCGGTCGGGGGCCTTGGCGGCGATTCGCACATCCACCTGGCCGGGATGGGCCAGGACGCCCACGGTGGGATTGGTGGATTCGGTGATGAGGTGACCGATCAGGTGGTCCACGTGGCTCTCCCCCATGGAGGAAACCTTGAGCACCCGGTAGACGATGACGTGGTCCAGTCGAAAGCGTTGTCTCAGGCGGGGAATCACCTCATGGTCGAAGAGCCATTTGAGTTCATGGGGAACCCCAGGCAGAGCGATGACGACGCCTCGCGGATCCTCCACCAGAAAGGCAGGGGCGGTGCCGTTGGGATTGTGGACCGGCACGGCTCCCTGGGGGATATCGGCCTGACGCTCGTTGTTGGCCGTCAAGATCAGGCCCCGGCTGCGGAACCGGGTGTGGATCTCCTGCACCAGATCCGGGTCCCGGACCAGCGGCCGTCCCGTCACCCGGGCGATCACTTCCCGGGTCAGGTCGTCCCGGGTGGGTCCCAGACCGCCGCCGGTGATCACGATGTCGGAACGATCCAGGGCCCGGCCGATCACCTCCTCCATCCGGCCCGGATTGTCCCCAACCACGGTCTTGTAGAAGAGATCGACTCCCAGCCCGGTCAGACGATCGGCCATCCAGGCCGAGTTGGTATCGACGATCTGCCCCAGAAGCAGCTCAGAACCGATGGCGACGATCTCCGCATTGGGCATGGGATCTCCTTCGGCGGCATCTTCCGGCATCCGGTGCCCACTGTCCAGGAGCGAAGCCGGGGTCTGACGAGGAAACGGCGTACAATTATGAAAGCAATGCTGCCTTACATTTGCTACCTGGAGCACTGACAATGGGCAACTTGAGCATCAGAAAGCTCGATGACGACATCATCGCCCGGCTGCGTCTCCGCGCCGCGCGGCGCGGAGTATCCGTTGAGGAAGAAGTCCGTTCGATCCTGCGAACGGCGGTATCCGGACCCGAGCGCGTGGGAGACCTGGCCACCGAGCTTTTCGGTCCGAACCATGGTGTCGACCTTGAGTTGCAGCCGCGCACGCCGCATGTCCCACCGAACATCCTCGAATGATCGTGCTGGACACCAACGTCGTCTCGGAGGTCATGAAGACCGTGATGTCGTCTCGGGTCCTCGGCTCGCCCAACAGTGGAGCGACCTCGGATCTGTTCATGACTGCAATCACCATCGAGGAAATCGGGTTCGGACTCTGGTCGCTTCCGGCCGGCCAGCGACGGCTTCCGCAAGGGGCTGATATACTGCGAGACTCGACGGGCGGTTCCATCGACGGGAGCCGGAGTGGCGGAATTGGCAGACGCACCAGACTCAAAATCTGGCGGGTGGCGACACCCGTGGGGGTTCGACTCCCCCCTCCGGCACCACACAATTTGGATGGGGGTGTTGACTTCCTCTTCTTCTCTTGCTAGATAAATCCAGATTGTCCTTGCATCCCAGCGCTACATGCGTGCTTAGGGCTTATGGAGCATCCTCAGAACTCGGAATCCTTGTGAGCAACTGCGCCCAGCCGACATAAGCAAAATTCCGGCATGACCTGCAGTGAAGGCCGAGATCTGAGCCATCGTAGCGGACGAAGAAACCTCGGTTCCGCAATTCATTAAAATGGGAGAGTTCATGAGACCGAAAATCCACCTGTTTTCCTGCTTTCTACTGGTACTGATCCTCGGCTTCCATCTCGGTGGACCGGTTCAGGCGCAGCGCGCCCAGCAGGGCGCCGGGAACATCCAGGGGTCCGTCACCGACGCATCGGGCGGCGTGATCCCGGGTGTGGAGGTGACCGCGCGCAACGTGGCCACCGGCATCGAGAGAATGTCGGTGAGCAACGACAGCGGTTACTACCTGATCCAGGCCCTCGGAATCGGCGAATATGAGGTCACGGGCGGCCTGACCGGGTTCAAGACCAAAACGGTCACGGGACAGCGCGTCACCTCGGACACGACCCGGACGGTCGACATCGTGCTCGAGGTCGGCGACGTGACGGAAACGGTCACCGTCGCGGGTACGGCGACACTGATCAAGACCACCGACACCACCGTGGCTCACGCCCAGGACTCGGAAGTGCTGGAAGTCCTTCCGGTCCACATGAGCTTCTTCGTCCGGCAGTCCATGGTGCTGATCAATACCCTTCCCGGCGTGATCTTCAAGCCCACCTGGGACGGGAACAAGGGGACCATCCACGGTGTGGGCGACAACGGGCCTCAACGGAACCCCCTCGGGTACAACACCGACGGCCACCAGAGCAGCATCAACTGGCATCAGGGGCTGCGCGACGAAACCGGACCGGCGCCCGAGCTGATCGAAGAGTTCCGCATCGAGACCAATCAGGATGCCGAGAAGGGTTTCAACTCCGGGGTGTCCGTCGAAATGATCACCAAGTCGGGAACCAACGAATTCCACGGGAGTGGTTTCCTGTTTCACCGCAACGACATCCTGGATGCGCGCCGGTGGACCGCTTCTGGGAAGGGCGATCAGATCCAGAACGAGTGGGGGTTCATTCTGGGAGGCCCCATCGTGAAGGACAAGGCCTTCTTCATGATGAACTACACCGGTTATGAGTGGTCCACGCAACCGTCCGGAAGGATCGGAACCGTCCAGACCGAGCTCATGCGACAAGGGAATTTCAATGAGATCCTCGGTCCATCCCTCGGGACCGACGTCATGGGCCGGGACATCCGGGCCGGCATGATCTACGATCCTCTCACCACCCGGCCGGATGGGCAGGGGGGCTTCCTGCGGGATCCCTTTCCCAACAACACGATTCCCGCCAGCCGCATCGGCGGCGTCGCCAAGCACCTCATGACGGCGTATCCGGGACCGAACAAAGGCGGACTGACCAACAACTATGAGGGTGAGGGTTCCGACACCTTCGACATCGACAAGGTCTATCTCAAGACCGACATCGAGCATGAGGACCACAAGGTCACCATCGGCTGGGAAGACACCCCCAATATGAAGCTGAGCTTCCTGTCGCCGGCCAACCGGCTGAACAGCGTCGCGGTCGAGAGCCGCGGCGTCCGGGTTCGGCTGAACCACCTTTGGACGGTGAACCCGTCGCTCCTCTTCAGCACCCGGCTCGGGATCAACCGGATCACCTACGGAGAGGGGAAATTGCCGCCCGCCTCGGACCATTGTCCGGGTGGTTGCGTCCAGGGTGCGTTGACCACCGCGATTCCCAGACTGAGGATCCAGAGCGCAATCGGAGGCGGCTTCGGTGACAACACCGACACGGCCTCACACTTCCAGTCGACGGTTCCCGTCTTCATGGACCTGTCCTGGACCAGCGGGAACCACAACGTGAAGGTCGGCGCCCAGCTCAGCATCTGGGCCGGGAGATTCCTCGTGGAGAACCACACGGCGGGCACCTACACCTTCCGCAACCGCACCAGCGGTCTACCCGGTTTTCCTTCGACGGGTGACGGGTTCGCCTCCTTCCTCATGGGCGACGTGGACGAAGTCCTCCAGGAGACCGCCAGCGCCAGGAAGGTCACCAGCTACAGTTGGGCCTTCTACGTCCAGGACTCCTGGCGGACGACGCCGAAGCTGACCATCAACTACGGCCTCCGGTGGGAGATTCCCATACCCTTCCATGAGTCCTACCGGCGCTGGGGCCTCATGGACATCCACACTCCCAATCCGGAGGCGGGCGGCCTCCCGGGCGCTCTCACCTTCTACGGAGAGGGAGAGGGACGCAACGGCCGGGTCCGGGCCTTCAACGTCGGCTTCAGGAGTTTGGGGCCGCGGCTGGGTCTGGCCTATCAATTGAACGACAAGACCGTGGCGCGAGGCTATTACGGGCTGATGTACTTCCCCCTGAACGGGGAAATGGGCAACGGCGCCGGCATGCCCAACCAGGGTTTCGGCGCCTCGGTGACGGCGACGACCCCGGACTTCGGTCTGACGCCGGCCCTCAATTGGGATCAGGGCATCAACATTCTGCCCACCAACCTTCCGTTCCTGAACCCTTCCCTGATCAACGGCTCCTCGGTCGGTTTCGTGGACGTCAACGAGACCCAGCAGGGGACCGCCCAGAGGATGGGTCTGGCCATCGAGCGGGAGCTCCCCTGGGATATGGTGTTCACTGCCGAATACATCGGACTGTTGGGCCACGGAGTCGTCGGCACCCAGATCGCCCGTTACAACCAACTGCCCCTGAGCTATCTCTCTCTCGGAAACCTCCTGCTGCAGGACATCGATTCCCAGGCCGCCAGAGACGCCGGCTACACTCGCCCCTATCCGGGATTCACCGGAACCGTGGGACAGTCCCAGCGGCGCTTTCCCCAGTACAACTGGGTGGCCCAGTTGAACTCCCACTCGGGTTACAACCTCTACCACTCGGCCATCCTGATCCTGCAGAAGCGGTTCTCCACCGGGTTGAACTTCATGTTGTCGCACACCATTGCCAAATCGCTGACTTCGGGGGACGTCGCGGAGAGGGGCAGCTTCGCGCCGCGAGCCGGGTCATCCTTGCAGCATTGGGATACTTGGAGTTCCTCCAAGACAATTGTGCCATTCAACCGCTCCTGGGCGACCAAGGCGAGCTTTTCGTGGGAGCTGCCCTTCGGAAGAGGCAAGACCTTCGGCGGCGGCGTCGGCCGATTGGCCAACCTGCTGGTCGGCGGCTGGAGGGTCGCCGGTCACATCGTCTACCACGCCGGCAATCCCCTGACCGTCGGCACGGGACAGTTCCTTCCCTATATGGGTCCCGCGTGGGCGGTCTGGAATCACGGCGTCAAGCCCACGACCGGCGTCAGTTGCGGCGACTTCGATCCCAACCAATCGGGACGGGATCGTATCTTCAATCCCGCCGCATTCAGTCCGCCGGCCAATTTCACGTTGGGGAACTTCCGCGTCCATCCCAGCGCACAGAACTGCGGATTCATGCAGGAAGACATTTCGCTCATGAAGGATTTCCAGATCAGCGAAGGTGTGAGTTTCCGCTTCGCGGCGGAGATGTTCAACGCTTTCAACCGGGTCAACTGGCGCGGGGCGGGCAACAGCGTGGACAGTCCCCAGGGCTTCGGAAAAATCGGCAACACCTTGGATCCGCGGATCATCCAGCTCTACTGGAAGATCAACTTCTGAGGATCGCCGGAGGCGGGCTGCGCCGTGGACGGTTCCATGGAAACAAGGTTGTCACCATTCAGCTGCAAAGGTCATAAACAATGAAAGCCATCTCTTTGTTCCTTACGGTCCTCCTGGTCTTCTCGACGAGCCTGCAGGCCGGTCCCATCCCGGTTCAGAAGGCGGTCCACCTGGTATCGATCGAGGAGTTGAAGGGCCAGATCTCGGAACGGACGGCCGCACGCGCCGACAATATTCGTGAAGTTCAGACCCTGCTTCGTCACCCGGCGGTGCAGGATCGTCTGGGACACCTGTTCGACCTGGAGCAGATCGCGGTCGCGGTACCCACGCTGGACGACGAGACATTGGCCAGGCTGGCCCGGGAAAGTGAGCAGATGAACGAGCAGTTCCAGGCCGGCATGCTGCTCGGTTTGTCCTTCATGAGCTGGGTGGTCATCACCGGCCTCATCGTCTTCGTCGTGGTCGTTCTGGTTCACACCTACGATCGGGGAGAGCCTTAACGCTTCACTGCGGGTAGACGCGCTTTTTGCTTTCCGCTCGGAAACCTCACCATCGGGCTGGCCGCGCATGTCGCGGCCAGCCCGATATTTGTTATAGTCGTGTGAAACGGCGTTCGTACCGATAGGCGTCCGGTTCCGATCGCGGGTCCGGGGACGCTTCGACCAATCGCGATCATGAAGAAGCAACACCACCCTCCGTTGCTGTCGCTGCTCCTCTTGCTCATCGCGTCACTCTCCTTGCCTGACCAGGCACTGGCCAAAGAGAAAAAGGACGACAGGGACACCTCCGCCGTTCAACAGGAGGAAGCGGAGGATTACTACCAGCGCTGGCTGAACCAGGACGTCACCTACATCATCAGCGACGAGGAGGAATCCGTTTTCAAGAGCCTGACCAGTCCCGAGGAGAAGGAGTTGTTCATCGAACAGTTCTGGCGCCGCCGGGACCCGGACCTGAGGACGGCCATCAACGAATTCAAGGAAGAACACTATCGGCGCATCGCCTACGTCAACGAGCGATTCTACGCCGGCAAGCCCGGCTGGAAGACGGACCGGGGGATGATCTACATCCTCCACGGACCACCTCATGAAATTGAGAGCTATGTGACTGGGGGCAATTACAATCGCTCCTTCAGCGAGGGCGGGGGCAGTACGGTGGTCCACCCCTTGGAGGTGTGGCGCTACCGGCACCTC
Source organism: Acidobacteriota bacterium (assembly GCA_965217775.1). Classification (GTDB taxonomy): domain Bacteria; phylum Acidobacteriota; class UBA6911; order RPQK01; family JAJDTT01; genus JAJDTT01. Next base: position 5,692,891 of record CBDCJH010000002.1, on the reverse strand, counting down.
GAGGGTGTCGGGGACGACATCGTTCTGGAATTCGTGGACCGCACCTACACGGGGACGTACAAGCTGGCCCTGTTCCCCGACGAAAAGGACGCTCTGCTCCATTTCGATGGATATGGCCTGACCATGTCGGAGCAGTTGGGCATCAGCGACAAGCAGCATCGTCCTTCCCTGATCGGCGGCAGGAGCACCGCCTACGAGACCCGGCTCCACAACAACAACCCCTTCCGGCGTTACGAGATCTTCTCCCGGGTCATGGTCCCCAAGAAGATCAAGTACAAGGACCTCAAGGAGTTGGTCAAGGTGGAGGTCGGCTATTCCAACCTCCCCTTCCGCGTTCGGAGCGACTACTTCAAGCTCAACGACGGGCAGGTTCTGGTTCCGATCACGGTCGAGATACGAAACAGATTCCTGTCATTCGAACCCGACGGCGAGGCGCACTCGGCCCGGGTCGGACTCTACGGCGTGGTCACCAGCCTCAGCAACAAGTTCATCGAAGAATTCGATCAGGATCTGGTGATTTCGTTCGGACCCGAACGGCTGATGAGGGGTCTGGAGGGGCGGGCCACCTACCAGAAGGTGCTGCTACTGGACAGTGGGACCCGCTACAAGCTCGACCTAATCATGAAGGACCTGTCCAGCAACAACATCGGCGCCGTCAAACACGGCATCATTCCACCGCCCAGCATGCGGGAAAGGGAGAAGCTGAGCAGCAGTTCAATGCTGCTTTCCAACCACATGCAGGAGCTTCCCGAGGCGCCCAATCAGGACCAGATGTTCGTCCTGGGAGACGTCAAGATCCGGCCCAGCATCGACAAGAGCTTTTCCAAGAAGCTCCCGCTGGGTGTCTACCTGCACCTCTACAACTTCGGCATGGACCAGTCCTCCAATACGCCCCAGATGCAGGTGGCGTACCGAATTTCACGCGACGGCGAAGTCATCGGGGAAGCCACGGACAGCCGAGGAGAATCGATCCAGTTCTTCTCCGACCGCAGAATGGTCCTGCTCAAGAGGTTGAACCTGCGCAGCCTGGAACCCGGCAAATACCGGCTCGAAGTCGAGGTCTGGGACCAGGTCAAAGACGTCAGGACCCGGGTCCAGGACAACTTCCAAGTCCAAGGCAGCTAGGAGGGCAGTAGGAGGGGGGACAGGGATGTCCCCCATTCTTTTTTTCGCAACGTGTATGGGAGTCCGGCGGTTAGGAAACCGCCGCTCCGCGCTGCTGCCCCATAGCCCGCATTTCTCACCAGGTCGCTGAGATTATTATGAAAAAAAACTTATCGTCAGCCATTTACTCGATTTTTGTCAACGTTTCTCCGGCACAGACTGCGCTGGGCGCAATCATCGCACCCCCTGGTGAGAAGTGCGTGCTAATAGGTGCGGATACTTCACATACTAACGACACCGGGGAAATTGTTCTTGCCCTCTGCTGACAAATTCCTGTAGATTTGTCCGTAACTAGTGGAAGATTTTTTCCACACCTGCCCGCATGCCCGCCAAGGAGGATAGGACGATGCAGACTTCCCTAAGTTCAGCCAGGAACGCCCTTCTGCTGTTTGGGCGGACGAAAAATCCTCGGTTCCGCAATTCATTAGTGGGAGGGTTCATGAGACCGAAAACCCACCTGCTTTTCTGCTTTCTACTGGTACTGATCCTCGGCTTCCATCTCGGTGGACCGGTTCAGGCGCAACGCGCCCAGCAGGGCGCCGGCAACATCCAGGGGACCGTCACCGACGCATCGGGCGGGGTGATCCCCGGTGCGGAGGTGACCGCTCGAAACGCGGCCACCGGCATCGAGAGAATTTCGGTGAGCAACGACAGCGGCTACTACCTGATCCAGGCCCTCGGGATCGGCGAATACGAGGTCACGGGCGGCCTGACCGGGTTCAAGACCAAGGTCGTGACCGGACAGCGAGTCACCTCGGACACGACCTGGACGGTGAACATCGTGCTTGAGGTCGGCGACGTGACGGAAACGGTCACCGTCGCGGGTACGGCGACACTGGTCAAGATGACCGACACCACCGTGGCTCACGCCCAGGACTCGGAAGTACTCGAGGTCCTTCCGGTCCACATGAGCTTCTTCGTCCGGCAGTCCATGGTGCTGATCAATACCCTTCCCGGCGTGATCTTCAAGCCCGGCTGGGGTGGGAACAAGGGGACCATCCACGGTGTGGGCGACAACGGACCTCACCGGAACCCCCTCGGGTACAACACCGACGGCCATCAGAGCAGCATCAACTGGCATCAGGGGTTGCGCGACGAAACGGGACCGGCCCCCGAGTTGATCCAAGAGTTTCGCATCGAGACCAATCAGGACGCCGAGAAGGGATTCAACTCCGGAGTGTCAGTTGAAATGATCACCAAGTCGGGAACCAACGAATTCCACGGGAGTGGTTTCCTGTTTCACCGCAACGACATCCTGGACGCGCGCCGGTGGACCGCCTCTGGGAAGGGCGAACAGATCCAGAACGAGTGGGGGTTCATTCTGGGAGGCCCCATCGTCAAGGACAAGGCCTTCTTCATGATGAACTACACTGGTTATGAGTGGTCCACGCAACCGTCCGGAAGGATCGGAACCGTCCAGACCGAGGCCATGCGACAAGGGAATTTCAACGAGATCCTCGGCGCGTCTCTCGGGACCGACGTCATGGGCCGGGAGGTCCGGGCCGGCATGATCTACGATCCCCTCACCACCCGGCCGGACGGGCAGGGGGGCTTCCTGCGGGATCCCTTTCCCAACAACACGATTCCCGCCAGCCGCATCGGCGGCGTCGCCAAGCACCTCATGACCGCGTATCCGGGACCGAACAAAGGCGGACTGACCAACAACTATGAGGGGGTGGGTTCGGACATCTTCGACATCGACAAGGTCTATCTCAAGACCGACATCGAGCATGAGGACCACAAGGTCACGATCGGCTATGAAGACACCCCCAATATGAAGCTGAGCTTCCTGTCGCCGGCCAACCGGCTGAACAGTGTCGCGGTTGAGAGCCGCAGCTACCGGGTTCGGCTCAATCACCTTTGGACGGTGAACCCGTCGCTCCTCTTCAGCACCCGGCTCGGGATCAACCGGATCACCTACGGCGAGGGGAAATTGCCGCCCGCGTCGGACCATTGTCCGGGTGGTTGCGTCCAGGGCGCGTTGACGAGCGCGATCCCCAGACTGAGGATCCAGAGCGCGGTCGGAGGCGGCTTCGGTGACAACACCGACACGGCCGAGCACTTCCAGTCGACGGTTCCCGTCTTCATGGACCTGTCCTGGACCAGCGGGAACCACAATGTGAAGGTCGGCGCCCAGCTCAGCATCTGGGCCGGGAGAGCCAACGTGGAAAACCACACGGCGGGCACCTACACCTTCCGCAACCGCACCAGCGGTCTGCCCGGTTTTCCTTCGACGGGTGACGGGTTCGCCTCCTTCCTCATGGGCGACGTGGACGAAGTCCTCCAGGAGACCGCCAGCGGCCGGAAGGTCACCAGCTACAGTTGGGCCTTCTACGCTCAGGACTCCTGGCGGACGACGCCGCGGCTGACCGTCAACTACGGCCTCCGGTGGGAGATCCCCATTCCCTTCCATGAGTCCTACCGGCGTTGGGGCCTCATGGACATCCACACTCCCAATCCGGAGGCGGGCGGCCTCCCGGGCGGTCTCACCTTCTACGGAGACGGTGAGGGACGCAACGGCCGGGTCAGGGCCTTCAACGTCGGCTTCAGGAGTTTCGGGCCGCGGCTGGGTTTTGCGTATCAATTGAACGAAAAGACCGTAGCGCGGGCCTATTACGGGCTGATGTACTTCCCCGTGGCGGGGGAAATGGCCAACGGTTTCGGCATGCCCAATCAGGGTTTCGGCGCCTCGGTGACCAAAACGACCCCGGACTTCGGTCTGACGCCGGCCCTCAATTGGGATCAGGGCATCAACATTCTGCCCACCAACCTTCCGTTCCTGAACCCGTCCCTGATCAACGGCTCCTCGGTCGGTTTCGTGGACGTCAACGAGACCCAGCAGGGGACCGCCCAGAGGATGGGTCTGGCCATCGAGCGGGAGCTCCCCTGGGATATGGTGTTCACTGCCGAATACATCGGCCTGTTGGGCCATGGGGTCATCGGCACCCAGATCGCCCGTTACAACCAATTGCCCCTGAGCAATCTCTCTCTCGGAAACCTCCTGCTGCAGGATATCGATTCCCAGGCCGCCAGAGACGCCGGCTACACCCGGCCCTATCCGGGATTCACCGGAACCGTCGGGCAGTCCCAGCGGCGCTTTCCCCAGTACAACTGGGTGGCCCAGTTGAACTCCCACTCGGGTTACAACCTCTACCACTCGGGCATCTTCATACTGCAGAAGCGGTTCTCCACCGGGTTGAACTTCATGTTGTCCCATACCATTGCCAAATCGCTGACCTCGGGGGACGTCCGGGAGAGGGGCAGCTTCGCGCCCCGCGCCGGATCCTCTTTGCAGCATTGGGATACCTGGAGTTCCTCCAAGACGATAGTGCCGTTCAACCGCTCCTGGGCGACCAAGGCGAGCTTTTCGTGGGAACTGCCCTTCGGACGAGGCAAGACCTTCGGTGGCGGCGTCGGCCGATTGGCCAACCTGCTGGTCGGCGGCTGGAGGGTCGCCGGTCACATCGTCTACCACGCCGGCAATCCCCTGACCGTCGGCACGGGACAGTCCCTTCCCTATATGGGTCCCGCATGGGCGGTCTGGAATCACGGCGTCAAGGTCACGACCGGCGTCAGTTGCGGCGACTTCGACCCCAACCAAACGGGACGGGATCGTATCTTCAATCCCGCGGCATTCAGCACGGCGCCCAATTTCACGTTGGGGAACTTCCGCGTCCATCCCAGTGCGCAGAACTGCGGATTCATGCAGGAAGACATTTCTCTCATGAAGGATTTCCAAATCAGCGAGGGCGTGAGTTTCCGCTTCGCGGCGGAGATGTTCAACGCCTTCAACCGGGTCAACTGGCGCGAGGCGGGCAACAGCGTGGACAGTCCACAGGGCTTCGGAAAAATCGGCAACACCTTGGATCCGCGGATCATCCAGCTCTACTGGAAGATCAACTTCTGAGGATCGCCGGCGGCGGGCTGCGCCGTGGACGGTTCCATGGAAACAGGGTTGTCACCATTCAGATGCAAAGGTCATAAACAATGAAAGCCATCTCTTTGTTCCTTACGGTCCTCCTGGTCTGCTCGACGAGCCTGCAGGCCGGTCCCATCCCGGCTCAGAAGGCAGTTCACCTGGTATCGATCGAGGAGCTGAAGGGCCGGATCTCGGAACGGACGGCCGTACGCGCCGACAATATTCGTGAAGTTCAGACCCTGCTTCGTCAGCAGGCGGTGCAGGATCGTCTGGGACATCTTTTCGACTTGGAGCAGATCGCGGTCGCCGTACCCACGCTGGACGGCGAGACGCTGGCCCGGCTGGCCCGGGAAAGCGAGCAGATGAACGAGCAGTTCCAGGCTGGCCTTCTCGGTCTGTCCTTTATGAGCTGGGTCGTAATCACGGGCCTCATCGTCTTCGTCGCGATCGTTCTGGTTCACACGTACGATCGGGGAGAGCCCTGACGCTTTCCCGCGGGTAGACACACCCTTTGCTTTCCGCTGGGTGTCTACCTGCACCTCTAAAACTTCGGCATGGACCAGTCTTCCAATACTCCCCAGATGCAGGTGGCGTACCGAATTTCACGCGACGGCGAAGTCATCGGGGAAGCCACGGACAGCCGAGGAGAATCGATCCAGTTCTTCTCCGACCGGAGAATGGTCCTGCTCAAGAGGTTGAACCTGCGCAGCCTGGAACCCGGGAAATACCGGCTCGAAGTCGAGGTCTGGGACCAGGTCAAAGACGTCAGGACCCGGGTCCAGGACAACTTCCAAGTCCAAGGCAGCTAGAATGAGGGACAGTCTTGTCCCCCATACTTTCCTTCGCAACTTCTCTCCCTGCTCCACCCCTCCTCCGGAGTTCGGCGGCTAGGAAGCCGCCGCTCGAAAGTCGCCGCGCAGAAGGTACATCCGCACCAGGTCCAGGGCGTAAAGGCTCATGCGCGTCTGGTCTGGCGGGTGGATCAAGACTAACCTGTAAAGGATATCTTGACACCAAACACCTTGTGGTCGCCCTCCCCGGGCCGTAAGAGGCGACAGCGGGCACCCTACGTCGCTTCGGTTAGGCCGGAGCACGGGAATGGGACCGCTTCGTCGCGATCCTCGTTCAACCCTGCTTCCCCTGTTCTCGCGAACTCCCAGAACAATGGGGAACGTCCTGTTCTTGACCTCTGCTGACAAATTCCTGTAGTGTCGTCCGCAACTAGTGGGAGATTTTTTTCCACACCTGCCCGCATGCCCGCCAAGGAGGATAGGACGATGCAGACTTCCCTAAGTTCAGCCAGGAACGCCCTTCTGCTGTTTGGGCGGACGAAAAATCCTCGGTTCCGCAATTCATTAGTGGGAGGGTTCATGAGACCGAAAACCCACCTGCTTTTCTGCTTTCTACTGGTACTGATCCTCGGCTTCCATCTCGGTGGACCGGTTCAGGCGCAACGCGCCCAGCAGGGCGCCGGCAACATCCAGGGGACCGTCACCGACGCATCGGGCGGGGTGATCCCCGGTGCGGAGGTGACCGCTCGAAACGCGGCCACCGGCATCGAGAGAATGTCGGTGAGCAACGACAGCGGCTACTACCTGATCCAGGCCCTCGGGATCGGCGAATATGAGGTCACGGGCGGCCTGACCGGGTTCAAGACCAAAACGGTCACGGGACAGCGAGTCACCTCGGACACGACCCGGACGGTGAACATCGTGCTCGAGGTCGGCGATGTGACGGAAACGGTCACCGTCGCGGGTACGGCGACACTGATCAAGACCACCGACACCACCGTGGCTCACGCCCAGGACTCGGAAGTACTCGAAGTCCTTCCGGTCCACATGAGCTTCTTCGTCCGGCAGTCCATGGTGCTGATCAATACCCTGCCTGGCGTGATCTTCAAACCCACCTGGGATGGGAACAAGGGGACCATCCACGGTGTGGGCGACAACGGGCCTCAACGGAACCCCATCGGGTACAACACCGACGGCCACCAGAGCAGCATCAACTGGCATCAGGGGCTGCGCGACGAAACCGGACCGGCGCCCGAGCTGATCGAAGAGTTTCGCATCGAGACCAATCAGGATGCCGAGAAGGGTTTCAACTCCGGGGTGTCCGTCGAAATGATCACCAAGTCGGGAACCAACGATTTCCACGGGAGTGGTTTCTTGTTTCACCGCAACGACATCCTGGACGCGCGCCGCTGGACCGCCCGGGAGAGAGGCGAACAGATCCAGAACGAGTGGGGGTTCATTCTGGGAGGCCCCATCGTGAAGGACAAGGCCTTCTTCATGATGAACTACACCGGTTATGAGTGGTCCACGCAACCGTCCGGAAGGATCGGAACCGTCCAGACCGAGCTCATGCGAAGTGGGAACTTCACCGAAATCCTCGGTGCGTCTCTCGGGACCGACGTCATGGGCCGGGATATCCGGGCCGGCATGATCTACGACCCCCTCACCACCCGCCCGGATGGGCAGGGGGGCTTCCTGCGGGATCCCTTTCCCAACAACACGATTCCCGACGCCCGCATCGGCGGCGTCGCCAAGCACCTCATGACCGTGTATCCAGGACCGAACATCCCCGGGGCCGGACTGACCAACAACTATTCGGGGGAGGGTTCGGACATCTTCGACATCGACAAGGTCTATCTCAAGACCGACATCGAGCATGAGGACCACAAGGTCACGATCGGCTACGAAGACACTCCCAATATGAAGCTGAGCTTTCTGACGCCGCCCAACCGGCTGCAGTCCGGTGGGGCCGACAGCCGCGGCTACCGGCTTCGACTCAATCACCTTTGGACGGTGTCCCCGTCTCTCCTCTTCAGCACCCGGCTCGGGATCAACCGGATCAACTTCGGATGGGGGAAATTGCCGCCCGATTCGAACTATTGTCCGGGTGGTTGCGTCAAGGGCGCGTTGACACCCGCAATTCCCAGACTGAGGATCCAGAGCGCAGTAGGAGGCGGCTTCGGTGACAACACCGACACGGCCATTCACTACCAGGCGACGGTTCCCGTCTTCATGGACCTGTCCTGGACCAGCGGGAACCACAATGTGAAGGTCGGCGCCCAGCTCAGCATCTGGGCTGGGAAATTCCTCACGGAAAACCACACGGCGGGCACCTGGACCTTCCGCAACCGCACCAGCGGCCTGCCCGGTTTTCCTTCGACGGGTGACGGGTTCGCCTCCTTCCTCATGGGCGACGTGGACGAAGTCCTCCAAGAGACCGCCAGCGGCAGGAAGGTCACCAGCTACTCCTGGGCCTTCTACGTTCAGGACTCCTGGCGGACGACGCCGAAGCTGACCATCAACTACGGCCTCCGGTGGGAGATTCCCATACCCTTCCATGAGTCCTACCGGCGCTGGGGCCTCATGGACATCCACACTCCCAATCCGGAGGCGGGCGGCCTCCCGGGCGCGCTCACCTTCTACGGAGAGGGAGAGGGACGCAACGGCCGGGTCCGGGCGTTCAACGTCGGCTTCAGGAGTTTGGGGCCGCGGCTGGGTCTGGCCTATCAATTGAACGACAAGACCGTGGCGCGAGGCTATTACGGGCTGATGCACTTCCCCCTGAACGGGGAAATGGGCAACGGCGCCGGCATGCCCAACCAGGGTTTCGGCGCGTCGGTGACGGCGACGACCCCGGACTTCGGTCTGACGCCGGCCCTCAACTGGGATCAGGGCATCAACATTCTGCCCACCAACCTTCCGTTCCTGAACCCTTCCCTGATCAACGGCTCCTCGGTCGGTTTCGTGGACGTCAACGAGACCCAGCAGGGGACCGCCCAGAGGTTGGGTCTGGCCATCGAGCGGGAGCTCCCCTGGGATATGGTGTTCACTGCCGAATACATCGGACTGTTGGGCCACGGAGTCGTCGGCACCCAGATCGCCCGTTACAACCAACTGCCCCTGAGCTATCTCGCTCTCGGAAACCTCCTGCTGCAGGATATCGATTCCCAGGCCGCCAGAGACGCCGGTTACACCCGGCCTTATCCGGGATTCACCGGAACCGTGGGGCAGTCCCAGCGGCGCTTTCCCCAGTACAACTGGGTGGCCCAGTTGAACTCCCACTCGGGTTACAACCTCTACCACTCGGCCATCCTGATTCTGCAGAAGCGGTTCTCCACCGGGTTGAACTTCATGCTGTCGCACACCATTGCCAAATCGCTGACTTCGGGGGACGTCCGGGAGAGGGGCAGCTTCGCGCCCCGCGCCGGGTCATCCTTGCAGCATTGGGATACCTGGAGTTCCTCCAAGACAATTGTGCCGTTCAACCGCTCCTGGGCGACCAAGGCGAGCTTTTCGTGGGAGTTGCCCTTCGGAAGAGGCAAGACCTTCGGCGGCGGCGTCGGCCGATTGGCCAACCTTCTGGTCGGCGGCTGGAGAGTTGCCGGTCACATCGTCTACCACGCCGGCAATCCCCTGACCGTCGGCACGGGACAGTTCCTTCCCTATATGGGTCCCGCGTGGGCGGTCTGGAATCACGGCGTCAAGCCCACGACCGGCGTCAGTTGCGGCGACTTCGATCCCAACCAATCGGGACGGGACCGTATCTTCAATCCCGCCGCATTCAGTCCGCCGGCCAATTTCACGTTGGGGAACTTCCGCGTCCATCCCAGTGCGCAGAACTGCGGATTCATGCAGGAAGACATTTCGCTCATGAAGGATTTCCAGATCAGCGAAGGTGTGAGTTTCCGCTTCGCGGCGGAGATGTTCAACGCCTTCAACCGGGTCAACTGGCGCGAGGCGGGCAACAGCGTGGACAGTCCCCAGGGCTTCGGAAAAATCGGCAACACCTTGGATCCGCGGATCATCCAGCTCTACTGGAAGATCAACTTCTGAGGATCGCCGGCGGCGGGCTGCGCCGTGGACGGGTCCATGGAAACAGGGTTGTCACCATTCAGATGCAAAGGTCATAAACAATGAAAGCCATCTCTTTGTTCCTTACGGTCCTCCTGGTCTTCTCGACGAGCCTGCAGGCCGGTCCCATCCCGGCTCAGAAGGCGGTCCACCTGGTATCGATCGAGGAGCTGAAGGGCCGGATCTCGGAACGGACGGCCGCACGCGCCGACAATATTCGTGAAGTTCAGACCCTGCTTCGTCACCCGGCGGTTCAGGATCGTCTGGGACACCTTTTCGACCTGGAGCAGATCGCGGTCGCGGTACCCACGCTGGACGACGAGACGCTGGCCCGGCTGGCCTGGGAAAGCGAGCAGATGAACGAGCAGTTCCAGGCCGGCCTGCTGGGTCTGTCCTTTATGAGCTGGGTGGTCATCACGGGCCTCATCGTCTTCGTCGTGGTCGTCCTGGTACATACGTACGATCGGGGCGAGCCCTGACGCTTTCCCGCGGGTAGACGCACCATTTGCTTTCCGCTCGGAATGGGGGGCAGTCTTGTCCCCCATTCTTTCTTTCACCCGTTCCTTCCTACCCCCACCGTTCCTCCGGAGTTCGGCGGCTACAAGCCACCGCTCCCAGCCGCCGTTCCAACGCCGCCGAACTGGCTGCTGGGAAGCCCGGCCCAGTGATGAAAGGTCCGGCTCCGAGCATCCAGCCCCAGGAAAACATTCAGGAATTCCTGACCCAACACCTTGAAACGCAACCCCACTCCAACGTCCTGAAACCAATCCCCCGTTGCCGAAAGAAACGGCCTGCCCGAGACGAACGCCGTATCGCTGAAGACGAATCCTCCCACTTCGAGGAACCTCCACCGCCAGAGCCTCCGCCCCAGTTCCGCACTCAGGAGGACGAAATCACGCCCCATGGGACTATTCCCTCTCCGGCCGTCCCGCAGTTCGGGATGGGCCTTGAGGGGCAGCCGGGCATCGGGCCCGATCCCGAACAGGAAATAGTGATCCAGCGGCAGGTTCCGGCCCGAGACTCCACCCTGAAGCGACAATCTCAGCCGCGTCTCCGATCGCTTGGCCATCATCCAATCGATACCCAGACCCGACATCATCCTGTGGGAAGGTTCTCCGGCTTCGGCGAGAGGCGAAAAGGCGTCGAACCGGGCCATCCAACTCAACCGCGCGTTTTCCCCGGCGTCCAGACCCCACAGTTGATTCCATTCCAGTCCCACGGCCAAGAGGTGAGGACTCTGTGGAAGAGCGGTCGTGTCCCCGTCGAATCGAAAAGACTGGCGCTGGTACCCGCCATGGAAGGAAAGGGACCTGCGGTCGGACATCAACCATTCGTAGGCGCCGAAGACCTTTTCCGTCCGATAAGCATATTCGGTGCCCGAGGCGGTATGGCTCCAATCCTCGTCCCGGAGATCGAAGCCGACACGCAAAAGGTCGGATGAGGACGAAAAGAAGGGGAACCACGCGGACGCCCCGGCCCGCTTCCGGGGAGCGTCCCACCGAACCCCTCCCGCCAATCGCCGCCCTCGGCCGTCCCGCAACCCGAGACCGATCTCCCGATTGAAGACGGCTCGGGAGGAATTCTCGATCAGAGACCCGGTCTTGTTGGAGAAAGAGTCGCTACCTGGAGGAAGGTCGACCCGCAGATTCCATCGTCCCCCCGGCTGCGGGTCGAGTTGCCAACCGAACCTCGGCCCCAGCCGGAACCGGTGTTGCACCCAATACGACTGCAGGAGCTGTTTCCGGTCCAGAACCTCGCCTTCGTTTAATCGGAAGAGGGATTCCACCAGCTTCGGCTCCGCGTCTTCCGAAGTCGCGACTTCGATCTGAGCGACGTGCGGCTCGCCCAACAGATTCCAGTGGTGAAGGGCCTCCAACCGCCTGTCCTGGAGATAGGAGAGGATGGCCAGAAAGCTCCGCGCATAGCTGTTCTGAGGATCCAGCTTCAGCGCCGTTCGCAGGCTGACTCGGGCCTGATCCCTTCTGTCCTGCTTGAAATAGACGCCGGCCAGCTCCGCATGAGCCGCCGCGTAGCCGGGCTTCAGCCGGATGGCACGCTCCAGCTCCCTTTCGGCGTCGGCCCAACGCTCCTGCTTGGCCAAAGCCAGACCGAGTAGAAAGGAGGCCTCGCCGTTGGACGCCTCCTGCTCCAGAACCTCCCGAAAGAGCGACTCGGCGGCCTGGTATCGTTCCGCCTCCAGTTCCGTTCGGCCCCGGGCCAGAAGCTCACCCGTGCCGGCGGCCAAGGCGGGCGGAGCGAGGAGCAGGCTCAGCAATACCGCCAGGGAGACGCGGACGGAAATCGGCGCCGGCCGGACGTGCCCGAACATACGCCGGACATTGTAGTCAGTCTCAATTGCGGTTGTTGCCGGAGCCGGCTCAGGATGGAATTTCGGGGATGACCAGAAGCGTCCAGTTTTCCAGCCGCGACCGCTGCCGCGCCAACTCCCCCGCCGGCCGCCGCTGATAGGGTCCCTTCACCGGATCATGCACGATCCATTCCCGGCGGGATTCGTCCCACCCGACCAGCACCACGTAGTGATTGTTGGCCGTCAGGACGGAGGGGGCGATCACGGTGATCAGAGGCCGTCCCTGCCGCAGGTGCTCGAGCATTTCGGGCGTGTCGCCGGCAAACGAGTAGGCCTGGAATCCCTCCCCGGCCGCCAGCTTCTTCAGTTCGAGACCGCTCAGGCCCTTTTTCGGAAAGGGCCGGAAACGTCCCGCCAGTTCCCGGTGATCGGCCGGATGATTCCAGTAGCGCAGGAGCATGGCGAGCACTGCGGGACCACAATAGTTCTCCGCTTGTCTGACATAGGGGACTTCCAAAAAGAAGCCCTTGGCGGACAACTTCTGCCCTGCGCCTTCGGAGGTGGCCAACGCGGCCAGCATCAGAATGGGAAGGCACCAGACCATTTGAATCAACCGAACAGATTTCTGGGAAGACCGGTCTGTTCGAACGCCTTGGCTCCCGCCTCGACGTGGCGCTTTCCGCGCTCCAGCGAGAAGGCCAGGTGAGACGGAAGCAGAGCGTCAAAGTCGTAGTTCAGCAGCTTCTGCATGGAGGCCGCACAATCCTGAATGCTCGAATCACGGACGTTCTGGAGGACCACCGCACCGCCCCAGAACACCTGGTCCCCGGCCAGAAGACAGGTTCGGTCCCGGCCCTTCAAGAGGAGGGAATAGTGGCCGCTGCAATGACCCGGGGTGGCGATGGACGTGAGTTCCAGACCTCCAACCTCGAACCTGTCCCCGTCCTCCATTTCCTCCTCGACTTCGCAAGCCTCCCAGCGGAACTCCGGCGGATAAAAGCCGAACTCTTGAGCCCAGGCCAGACCGGTCTGCTCCGCGTCCCCGTTTCGGATCGTCGGCGCCGCTTCCTTTCCGGCGATGACGGTGGCGCCCAATTCGCGCTTCAACTGGGCCAGGGCCCCCACATGATCGGCATGATAGTGGGTGACGAAGATCCGGCGGATCTTCCCCGGATCCAGACCATCGTTCTCAATGTTGCTCAGGATCTTCCCGGGCCCGTCGAATCCGGCGTCCACCAGGGCCAGTTCGTCTTCCCCTCCAATCACGAACACGTGGCAGTCCATGCGATTGGAAATGTTGAAACCGGTGTCGCCGCCGCCCACCAGATAGACGTCTTCCGTCAGTTTCATGTCGATCGGTCCTGCAGGAAAGAAAACTGCTTGCGGCGAGTCACTGCAGAGACGGCGGGGCGGCGATTTCAGGCGCGGCACTGTCGTACTCCGCGGCCAGGCGCGAGTACTCCTGCTCCTTCGCGTCCATCTCCGCCGCGAGCCGCTCTCTATCGTCCCGGATGATATTGCTGGCGTTGGTCGAGGCCCATCGGGAATTGGGAACGTTTCGCAGACCGTCGTGGAGCCTCCTCACATGCCCCTTGGCCGATTCCGCGGCCGGCCCCTCCACCACCGCCGCGCGAGCATAGGCCAACAGGGCGGTATCGTAGTCGTGGGTCCGGGACGCGGCAAATCCGAGACGGAACGCGGCATAACCGTGTCCCGGATTCATCTTCAGAGTCTGCTTCAGGTGTTCCACCGCTACTTCAAGATCCTTGACCGGTTTGTTGGGAGACTTGGTCCACACTTCCAGGATGGATCGACCCAATGCATAGTGTGCGTCCCCCGCCCACCCCTGCTTCATGGCAATCCAATCGACCGTGGCCTGGCCCATCGGTTTCTCCATCTGGTCCAACAGTTGGAGGGCTCGGGTGGCGTAGTCGGTCGCCCGGTCGGTCCTCTTGCTTTCGGAGTAGATATTGGCCAACGGCGCCAGCAGCTCGGGGGTGTCGGGAAGCTCGAGCAGAGCGTCTTCTCCGTGCCGAATGAAACGATCGATATCGTTGCGCGAAAAAGCCGCGTTGGCAATCGCAAGGTGGGCCCACGCAGTCAGTCCGCTATCGGGAAATTTCTTCAGGAATCTCTCCGCCAGCCGGGCCTGCTTGCGAACATCAGTCGCCTCACTGATCTCCTGCCACGCACTGAATTCCGCTCGAGACCGGGGCTTGCCCACGGTGCGGGCTTCGTCCAGCATCTGGTCTTCTACCAACTGCCCTGCCTGGTCACCCTCAGACTGTTTCTTGTCCTGAGGCGAGAACGGGTTGGCTGGCGTGGCAGCCACCGTAATGACCAACAAAAGAGCGGAGAAAAGCAATCGCGGGTGATTCAACATGATGTCCAAATCTACATGATTTCGGGACCTCCGGCCATGGGAAGGACGCCGCTCCTGAGACGGCCCAAGAGGGCACCCACAAGGGGCGCCCTTACGCCAACAGTTTGGTCACCACCTCGCCGCCCACGTCGGTCAACCGGAAGTCCCGTCCCTGAAAACGATGGGTCAGCCGCAGGTGGTCGATGCCGAAGAGATGGAGGATCGTGGCATGGAAGTCGTTGATGGAGACGGGCTCCTCCTCCACTCCCCAGCCGATGTCGTCCGTCCTGCCGATGACCTGCCCTCCCTGGATGCCCCCGCCGGCCATGAAGACGCTGTAGGCGAAGGGGTGGTGATCCCGGCCGGTGTTGATTTCGTCTTCTCCTCCATTGTTCTCCGCCAATGGGGTCCGGCCGAATTCCGCCGCCCAGACGACGAGCGTTTCGTCCAGCATGCCCCGTTGCTTCAAGTCCTGGATGAGCGCGGCGACCGGCTGGTCGACGATCCGGCAGTTGACGGGCAATTGTTTGTCCAGTCCGCTGTGATGATCCCATGACGCGTGATAGACATTGACGAATCGTACGCCCCGTTCCACCAGGCGGCGCGCCAACAGGCAGTTGCGGGCGTAGGTGCCGAACACCCCGCTGGTGAAGCCGCGTCCGTGGCTGCCGTCGGGATCGTTCCGGTTGACTCCATACATCTCCAAGGTCTTCTCGCTTTCCTGGGAGAGGTCGATGAGTTCCGGCGTCGCGGCCTGCATTCGGTAGGCCAATTCGTAGGAGGCGATGCGAGACAGGATTTCGGGATCGCGGGACTGCTTGTAGTGCTGCTGGTTGAGCTGCTTCAAGGCGTCCAGGCTCCGGCGCTGGCACTCGTGCGGCAGACCCTCGGGATTGGACAGGTGCAGCACCGGGTCGCCCTGGTTGCGGAAAAGCACGCCCTCGTAACTTGAGGGCAGGAAGCCGCTGGACCAGTTGGACGCTCCCCCGCTGGTGCCCTTACCGGCGGTCAGGACGACGTAACCGGGAAGGTCCTCCGACTCGCTGCCCAGGCCGTAGTTGAGCCAGGACCCCATTGACGGACGCCCGAACGTGGGCACCCCTGAATTCATCATCAACTGCCCCGGGTGATGGTTGAAGGCCTCGGTATGCATGGACCGGATCAAGGCGATGTCGTCGGCGCAGCCACCGATGTTGGGAAGATAGTCGGAGATCCGGGTGCCCGATTCGCCATGCTTGCGAAACCCGGCATTGCTGCCCATCAGCACGGCCGACTCCTTCTTGATGAAGGCGAACCGGACCTTCTCCAGCATGGACTCGGGCATGGGCTGGCCGTTCAGCTCCGTCAGTTTCGGCTTCGGATCGAAGAGGTCGATCTGGCTGGGAGCGCCGGCCATGAAGAGGAAAATGCAGCTCTTGGCCTGGGCTGGGAAATGGGTGGACTTCATCCGCTTCCGGACGGCCCCGGCGGCATTGGCCTGCCCCAGGAGTCCCTGCTCGGCCAGCATCGCCGTCAGGGCGATACCGCCCAGACCGCTGGCGCTGCTGGTCAGGAAATCTCGACGCGATTCAAGAATTTTTTCGTTCCAAGAGCTCATGTCCTACTCCCGAGTGACAAATTCGTCCAAGTTCAGGATGGTGCGCGCCACCGTCGTCCAGGCGGCGGCCTCTTCCGGGGACAGCTCGCCCGGAAAGCCCGGACCGGCAACCTTGGGCGCCGACCCCTCCCCTGCCGCGAATACCTGTTCCTGATCGTCCAACAGCTTTGTCAACACGCTCATCTCGACCGGGTCCGGTTCTCTCGCCAGCGCCCTCCGAAACGCGTAGCGAAGCCGATCCTCGTCCGTGGACTTCACCTCGGAGGTGACCTTCTGGGCGAACGACCGGGCGCATTCGACGAAGACGTCGTCGTTGAGCAACGTCAGCGCCTGCAGCGGCGTGTTGGACCGGGTTCTCCGGAGACAGGCGGTGTTGGAGTCCGGGCTGTCGAAGGTCATGAGCATGGGATAGGGAACGGTGCGCTGAAAGTGGATGTAGAGCCCGCGGCGGTACTTGTCGGTCCCCGGACTCTCGGGCCATTTAACGCCCGAGCTGTAGCCCACCTTGGCCACGTCTTTCGGCAGCGGCGGACGAATGCTCCGCCCCCCCACCCGGCGTTCCAACAGCCCTCCCACGGCCAGGAAGAGGTCCCGGGTGACTTCCGACTCCACGCGGAACCGATTCTGCCGGGTCAGCCAGACGTTGTTCGGATCGGTCTTGAGACGCTCCGGGTCCACCTGCGAGGACTGCTGATAGGTGGATGAAAGGACGATCGTTTCGATCAGATCCTTGCGGCTCCAGCCCAGATTCACGAACTCGCGGGAGAGCCAGTCCAGCAGTTCGGGATGGGAGGGCTTCTCGCCGCGCGTCCCGAAGTCGTCACTGGTCGCCACCAGCCCTCTTCCGAAAAGCTTCTCCCAGATTCGATTGACTTCCACGCGGGCCGTGAGCGGATGAGAGGGATCCACGATCCACCGGGCCAGATCGAGCCGGTCCGGCCGTTCTTCCCGCCAACGCAAGGGAGGCAGAACGCCTGGGGTTCCCGGCATCACCTGCCGGCCCTTGCGCAGGAAATCGCCCCGGCCATGGATGTGGGTCTTGGGTGGCTCGGGGTTCTGAGCGATGGTCTGGGCCAGCGTTTCGGGGACCTGCGGCATCGCCTTGTGATGCCCTTCCAGAGCGGCGTGCCATTCCCGCATCCGAGGCTGCTGGTCGACGGCGTAGTCGAGCAACAAAGCCTTCTGATTATCGGACCGATCCTGAGGTTCCAGGGCCAGCACCCGCTCCACGTCGATGGGGACCAGGGACTGCAGCGTCGGCCTCGGAGCTGTCGTCGCCGAGAGCCGGAACCGTCCCATGGTCCGGTGGTCGCCGAGGCGCTGTTCCAACGTGAAATTGAAAGTGGTGCCGGCAGACGAGCCGGCGTCCTCCTTGAGGATCACGACGATCTGACGATTGTGGTTGGGTCCGTCGAGTCCACCCGGAGACCAGCCCGTCACCTCTTCCCCGTCGACGGCTCGAGAGACCTCGAACCCGTCCAGTTCCTGCAAGGCCACCGCCGAATCGATCTCCAGTTTCCGAGGCTCCTTGCCGGCTTCACCGGTCGAAACTTCGATGCGCACTTCCGAGAGTGCGAATTCCCCTTGAGCGGCTCGGCCAGGACCCGAATTCGGGAGCGTCGGGTCCTTGAGAACCTCAATTCGAAACGCGGTGATCCCGGCCAGCGAGCTCCTGACCTCGACCTTGTAGTTGTTGTGGGCGGGATTGGCGCCCCGGGCCAACAGGCTGCCGTCCTCCTGCTTGACCAGTTCGGTCTCCTTGGAGTCGGTAGTGGTGGAGCTGACGGGATCGAGCACCTGCCACTGGCCCAGCAGAGGATACGGGTTGCGGGCTTCCCAAGCGGCCAGCTTCGGGCCCAGTTCCTCCACCAGAGGCTTCCTCTCGGCCTCCATCTTCCCGACCAGCATTTCCTGCCTCAGATCCCATTCCTGCTTGGCTCGCCGATAGGCCGCCAGCTCCGGTTCCAGGGTCGCCGGGATGTTCTTTTCCTCGGCCTCGTTGAGAAAGGCGAAGAGCTCGTAATACTCCTGTTGAGAGAGCGGATCGTACTTGTGATCGTGGCACTGGGCACAGGCCATGGTCAGACCGAGAAAGACGGAGGCCGTAGTGTTGGTCCGATCCACGATCTGTTCGATCCGGAACTGCTCCTTGTCGACTCCGCCCTCGCGGTTGGTGAGGGTGTTGCGGTGAAATCCGGTCGCCACGCGCTGTTCCGTGCCGGCATCCGGCAGTAGATCCCCGGACATCTGCTCGATGACGAATCGATCATAGGGGAGGTCCCGATTGATGGCCTGGATAACCCACTCCCGGTAACGCCAGGCGTGGGGGCGGGGACGATCCTTCTCGAATCCGTCGCTGTCGGCGTAACGGGCCAAGTCCAACCAGTGACGAGCCCAGCGTTCTCCGAAATGAGGCGATGCGAGCAACTGCCGGACCAGACGCTCATAGGCGTTGGGAAACGGATCGCTCACGAACGCCTCCACCTCGGCGGGAGTGGGAGGGAGACCCAGCAGATCCAGGTGCAATCTGCGGACCAGCGTCTCCCGCGAAGCCCGGGGGGAGGGCCGAAGTTCCCGTTTTTCCAGGGTTTCCAGCACGAACGAGTCGATGGGATTCCGGATCCAGTCCGGGTTTCCCGCCTTTGGGACCGCCGGGTCGCCGATTTCCTGAAACGACCAGTGGCCCTTCCCTTTCGCCTGAAGTTCGGTGTCGCCGCCGGAATTCTCCGCCGGCCAGGGGGCTCCCTGATCGATCCAGGCGCGGAGCCGGTCGACCAGATCGGCGCTAAGAGGTTCGCCTTGAAGCGGCATGATCATGCCGCCGGTCCCCGAGACCAGGTCGATCAGCCGGCTGGCCGAGCTGTCGCCCGGGATGATCGCGGGACCCGAGGAGCCGCCCTTGAGGGCCGATTCCCGGAGATCGAGCCGCAGTCCGCCGGCCGCCTGGCCGGACCCGTGGCAATGGTGGCATCGCTGGCTGAAGATGGGCTCGATGTCCCGCTTGAAATCCAGTGTTCCCGCCGGCTGGTTCTGACCCAGGCCGGGCGCAGCCAAGAGGGCGAGGGAGAGCAGAACCAGTCCCGAATACCGCCGTCGAAAAATCAACATAAGTCACTCAACGATATGGATTTGCCGCGATTTTACCAAAACCCCCTCCAAACGGGAAGATGTAGGGGCGACCCTTGTGTGTGTACGGTATCAGGACATCGTTTACAGTTTGTATCAGGACATCCTTTACACATCAGGGTGAGAAGTAGCCTTCTTTGGGTAGGAGGTGAAGATGCCCTGGAAAGTGACGAATGTGATGGATCAGAAGATCCGTTTCGTACTTCGGGCCGTGCAGCCTGGGGCCAACATGAGCGCCCTGTGTCGGGAGTTTCAGATCAGTCGGCCGACAGGTTACAAGTGGCTGAAGAGGTATCGGGAAGCCCACAGCGTGACCGGACTGGAGGAGCGCTCCCGGCGGCCCCGGCACAGTCCGGCGAGAACGGCGGCGGCGGTGGAAGCTCGGGTGGTGGAACTGCGGCGGCAATACGGGTGGGGAGGCAAGAAGCTGCAGGTGCTGCTGGAGCGCGAAGGCGTGTCCTTGAGTGTCCCGACGGTGAATCGGATTCTGCGGCGGCAGGGCGAGTTGGGGGAATACCAGGCGCAACGGCCGGCACCGCAACGATTCGAACGATCCCAGCCCAACGAGTTGTGGCAAATGGACTTCAAGGGGCCGTTTCAGGGCCCCGAAGGGCCGTGTCATCCGCTCTCGATCCTGGACGACTGCTCGCGGTATTCGGTGGGGTTGTATGGTTTGCCGACCACGCAAATGGATCCGGTGCAAACCTGTCTACGAAGGACCTTTGAGGGCTACGGAGTGCCGGAGGCCATGCTGATGGACCATGGGGCCCCTTGGTGGAGTACCAGCAATGGATGGGGGCTGACGCGATTGAGCGTGGAATTGATCAAGCAAGGGATCGACCTGATCTACGGGCGAGTCCGGCACCCGCAGACGCAGGGGAAGGTGGAACGATTTCATCGCACTTTGAGCGACTCGGTGGCGCACCGGGGGCGACCGCAACGGTGGCAGGAGTGGGAGCGATTTCTGCAGGACTTTCGCCAGGAATACAATCAGGTTCGACCCCATGAGTCGCTGCGGATGGAGGTCCCGGCCCAACACTACCGTCGCAGTACGCGTGGCTACGATCGGGACCCGGCTCCCTGGGAGTATCCCCGGGGGCTGCAGGTGAAACGGCTCAATCGCCGGGGGTGTTTGAGCGCGGGCGGGGACCGTTACTTTGTGTGTGAGTCCTTGGCGGAGGAGTGGGTGGGCGTGGAAGAGTTGGAAGACAAGCTGCTGGTCCGCTACCGGCACCTGTACATCCGTGAAGTCCACTTGCAGACCCGGCAGACGCGAGCTCTGGTCTGGCGGGTGGGGCAGGACTGAAGGGTGTGGGCGGCGCGGGAGGAGGGCACCGAAGTGGCCGTCGAGAACGGTCCCCTTCCGGTTCCTGGCGAGGCCGTTCGGGGGGGGAGCCACAAGGAGGGGTTCGAGAGATTCGCCGAGGGGCCGGGATGGGGCTGCGGAGCGTCTGGAGGACCCGCAGGAGACGCCCGGTTGGGGAGCGACGAGAGGGGGCTGGTGCGAGACGATCGGGGACGGGGGAGGCGCCAGGCCGCGATCGCATGGCCGTGGGGAGTCCGCCGCCGGCCGGTCGGTCACTGGATCAAGCCGCCTGGGGGTCACCCGCCCGGTGTGGCCGCAGCGGATTTCCGGTTGCCGTGGGGCCAGCCGTCGGTGCTCATGGAGGTGATGGGGGACCTGAATGTCAATGGCCACTGAACATTGCACACATCGCTGGAGACCCCGTGGCGGTCGCGGCCGCGACCGCCACGGGGTCTCCAGCGGCCGGATCTGGTCCCTTCATGCCTCCCTCCTTTCGGCTCCGGATTCCTGTGCGCCGACCGCTCGGGCGGCGGTCGGATGGATCGCCCTGGAGAGCTCGGCGTGGCGGAGCGGCCGGGGGGCCGGTTCGAACGGGAGCGGGAATGGCGAACTGCTGGGGCATCTTGGCCGGACTCAGGTTCGTTTCACTGCCGGAGCCGAGGGCGTTCCCGTCACCGGCGACGAAGCGGCCGAGGAGGGTGGACGCGAAACGCCGTCCCCGGACTTCGACTTCAGCCTCCAGCGATCGATTCAGCGGGAGCCGATCGACTCGCTCGACGAGCTGGGCTTCGTGGAGCGAAGGGAGAACCTCGTCTTGCGGGGTCCGCCCGGGGTGGGCCCAACGTCTCGAGCCCTCCGCGGGGCCAACGTCCAAGACCCGGATCCGTCCGGCACCCCTGGAGGGGGAGGAGATCGGCACCCTTAGGGTCCGCCCGAGCGGCGCGGTTCGGTTGGTCCAACGGGGGAACCGGCGTGACGAGCCGACCTCGACGGAGTTGACCTGGAACCCGGCTCTTGAGCCCTGGGGCCAGATCCTGGGAGAGCAGGTGATGGCGGTGCTGGTGAACCGGGTTCGGCCCTGCGGCCACAGCGACCGGCGGCGCCGTGCCGCCGAGCTCTCCAAGGGGGCGCCATCCGGGCGCCCTCCGAAGATGGGGTGAAGCTCTCGCCGTCGGAGCAACCGTGTCCTGAAGGCCGTCCCTTCTCAATGGCCATGGACACGGTCCGCCCAGGGCTGCGGGAGCGGGAAGGAGGGGGGCATGACGGGACCCCGGCCGGCTACGGGGTCTCCCGCGATGGATGCCATTTTTGCGGCCGATTGACAGGGCCGGGATTCCGGCCTGTCCCCAGCGTCCGGAACCGTCACGCCGGCCGTCGGTGCGATTCGGAGCGAGCCTGGGGCGCCGGGTGCACCCGGCGCCCCAGGCTCGCTGTTGCAGACCCCCGCCGGCTCTGTTTTGCATGGACGTGATCCCGCCCTTGGCTGCAACCGGCAGCCGCCCTGCCTCCCCCTGACCGAAGCGGAATGACCACCGAGACCCACTTGAACCAGATGACCCAACCGTCCACCCAAACGCGATCCCTTCAACCTACCGGTCCGCCCGAGCGGCGCGGTTCGGTTGGTCCAACGGGGGAACCGGCGTGACGAGCCGACCTCGACGGAGCTGACCTGGAACCCGGGTCTTGCGCCCTGGGACCAGATCCTGGGGGGTGGTGGCGGCCCTTCTGGACCGAGACTTGTCCTGCGGCCACAGCGACCGGCGACGCCGCCCCGCGGAACGCTCCAGGACGATCCATCCGACGACCGCGCGAGCGGTTCGCCCAGAGGACTCCGGACCGAGAAGGCGGGGCTCCTGCGATGTATGCAGTTCTCGATGGCCCGAAGTGTGCAATTTTCGATGGTCATTGACACAACGGCCATGGACCAGCTGTAAAGGATGTCCTGATACAACTTGTAAAGGATGTCTTGATACCAAACACTTGTGTGGTCGCCCTCCCCGGGCCGAGCAGTAAGGGGCGACAGCGGGCACCTACGTCGCTCCGGCCGCACAACAGTTGCCTGATCCCATCCGCAATCGCGTAGAATCGGAACTCGGGAAAGGCATCGTGGCCGCGGCCCAGGGCAGCGGGGACGGAAAGGGAGTCCAACCATTCAAGGAGGCCAGAACATGAATCCGAAACCGGGATGGAACCGCCGCAGGTTTCTCGGGACCGCTTTCCTCACCCCTGCGATGTACGGGAGGTCATTCACGACACGGGCGTCTGCTAAAGGGCCTGTTGGAAAACCCGCCCTGGTCATCGACAACCACGGACACGTCGGCGCCCTGAAGCCCGAGGACCTCGTGGAGGGCTACGATCCACAACTGGATCGCACCATCTTCGAGATCACCAACTCCAAGCTCGGGCTGTCTGCCCGCGAACTGATTGAAGTGATGGATGCAACCGGCGTGGACATGGCGGTGCTTCACACGCTCAGAGTGTGGGCCAACAAGTATCAGGCCCGAGTCCTGCGAGAGTTCCCCAACAGATTCATTGCCGTGTGCAAGCTCGACGAGCAGAAGGCATACACGAGTGAACAAGTCGACAAGCTTCACCACTACGTCGAAGATTGGGGGTTCCGAGGGTTGTACTACGATCCTCCTCCGGGCTCCGATGGCCACGACAGCCTGGCCACTTCCAAGTACGATCCCCTGTGGAAGGCGGTGACCTCACTGAAGATTCCCGTCTCCTTCGTCACTTACACCGGCAGTCCCTCCATCGGCTACGGGTCCAATTTCGAGAGTCTGTGGCCCATTCTCCTGCGGCTCCTCAAGAAATTTCCCGACCTTACGGTCATGATCGTCCATGGCATCCCACCGAAGCCGTGCCTGCAGCCGGACAACTCGGTCCAGCTCCCGGAAGCGGCCGTCCGGCTGGTCAAGGAACACAACGTGATCCTTGGGATTCTCCCGGTGCACCTGAATTATGGACCCAACGACGTCGTCCTCAAGAGCTTCTACGACAACTTCGGTCCCAGGCGGCTGGCCTGGGGTTCGGAATTCGTCAAGACGGGCCTGCGCAGTCCGGCCGAGTACTCCCGGCGTTTCCACTACCTGAAAAACAACTGCCCCTACATGTCCCAGGAGGATCTGAGCCTCATCCTCGGAGGGAACGTCCAGCGAATCTACCGCCTGGCTGGAACCTCGAGATAGACAATTATAATTGTTTTTACGACTCTATTCGATAAGTGAGTCGATTCCTACATAATATTCAGTTCATGTTTAACTAATTTCTGATGAACATCGTCTGGATCGAAGTTTAAGACGCACGATATTAATCGATCTGCCCTTTCTTTTATTATATGTACAAATATTTATTCCGAGATTTATTATAGTTGTACTTATACCTCTTTTTATAATTCTTTCCTCCGATGATCTGCTGTTATTAATTCAAAATTACGATCTCCCTACGGGAGATCTCATTGGGAAGGCGGCCCCCGGGCGAGCGGTGACCGCACCCATTTTCCGCCCCGGCTTTCGGCGACGGAATCAAGCCTGCGTGAAGAGGGCCGCGACGGTGGATATCCAGCCACCGGGATCCGGGATTTGACGCCGGACGCCCCTGGTTGTATTCCCCACGGCTGCTGATATAAAATTCCGCTCAGTCGTACGCGTGTGGAGATCCCTATTATGCGGTCCATTCCAGCTCTTCTGATTCTGGCTTTCCTTTCGGTTCAA
Source organism: Acidobacteriota bacterium (assembly GCA_965217775.1). Classification (GTDB taxonomy): domain Bacteria; phylum Acidobacteriota; class UBA6911; order RPQK01; family JAJDTT01; genus JAJDTT01. The sequence goes on along the minus strand of CBDCJH010000002.1, from coordinate 5,668,531 downwards.
CTCGAAGCCGCGGATCCACCTGCCAGGCCCAAGCTGATCTCCCTGTATCCCCTGGGAGGACAGGCCGGGGAGACGCTCGAAGTCGAGCTTCGCGGCAAGTTTCTGGACCCGCTTCAGGTGGCTTGGTTCTATTGCGATGAGGTGGAGGCGGAGATCCTGAATCTGGAACGGACCGAGGAAGCCAAAAAAGACGGCGCCGAACCGGAAAAGGGCTCCGAGGCCGGTCCCTATCAGGGGAAATACCGGGCGCTCCTGAAGGTTCGCATCGCCCCCGACGCCGAATTTGGAGCCCATTATTTCCGGGCCGTGACCCCCGGCGGGATTTCCAATCCCCTGAGGTTCCGCGTCACGTCCGAGCCCAACGTTCGCGAAATCGGCACCCAACACAACGAGTTGGACACCGCCCAACCCATCGACTCCTTTCCTTCCGTGGTTCAGGGCAGCCTGCCGGAACTGGGCGAAGTGGACTTCTATCGTTTGCAGGCAACCCGCGACGAGGTCCTCTGTTTCCAAGTGGACTTCTTCTCGAGTACCGCTCCGCTCGGCCTTTGGACGATGCGGCCGAAGCTGAGCATCCATGAGCGGGGAGGCAGTTGGTTCGACCCCAACCGCGATCATCGGTTGGTCATCAATGACCCCATGCAGCATCGGCCGACCTTGGTCTACAGATTCCCCAAAGACGGCGAATTCTTTCTGGCCGTGGCGGAGGTCTCGGGCAAGGTCGGGATGTTCGACAATCCCGGCTACCAGTTGAAGGTTTTCCCCGGCGGGAATTCCGGGGAGGCATCCTGTGCCTTCCAACCCGATCGGCCGGCCCACGAGGGCCCCCTGAAATGGACCTGGGCGGGAGAAGCTGCCCAGTCCCTCGTGCCCATGGTTTCCGAACGGGACTTCGGCCGGAAGATCGAAGCGGATTGGATCGAGAGACTGCAGGCCAGGAGCGTCCGGGAAGAACCGGACGAGGCTTCCGGCGGAGGCATCTCGTTCGAATCGTTCGCCGAGCAAGAGCCGAATGACCAGTTGGCTCAAGCCCTCGACGTGCGGGCCATCCCCGCGGCTCTGGAAGGGACCATCGGCGGGCCTGGTGACATCGACACCTTCAAGTTCAAAGTCGCCGACGGAGCCCTCGTGGCCTTCGAGATCGAGACCTCGCTCAGGAAACCCTCTTATTTCGTCCCCTGGATGAAGGTCATGAGCGCCGACGGCGAGGAAGTCGTCGAAAACCTCAATAAAGTCTGGGGCAGGAGCGGGAACTTCGTCGTCAAGTACCTGGAGGCCAAGACCACCTACAGCTTCGAAAAGGGGGGCGAGTACACCCTCCAGGTTCGCGACATAACCTCCCGGAAGGGAGGCTCCGATTTCAGGTACAGACTGCTGGTCCGGGACCAGGTTCCACATGTCGGAGCGATTCGTCCCGAAGAAGATCACGTTCGGGTCACTCCGGGACAGGTGAGTACGCTGGAACTGTCGGTGGATCTGGAAGAGGGATTCCAAGGCGACGTCCTGCTCAGCGTCGAAAACCTTCCACCCGGCGTGAAGGCGTTTCCGGTGGTTGCAAGCCCGAAACAGAGCCGGTCGACGGAGGACCTGCCCCCATTGAAGGATCAGAAACGTTTCAGGGCATCCAACCAGAAGGCCACAGTCGCGCTGCTGGCGGATTCCAACGCCTTGCCGTCGCGCAGCCCCTGGCTCATCGATTTGACGGCCCGGCCGATCAAGGGGGGCAAGCTGGGCGAGGCCTTCGCCATCGCCACGCTCCCTCTGCTGGTGGATGGAAATGAGGAAAAGCAACAGCTCGCCTCAAAGCGGTAGGAGTTCCCAGGAAAAGGCACCGTGAGACTGGAAAAGCTGAAATTCGCGACCGGCTTCGACGGATCACCAACGGTCATGCTGTTGGTGCTGGCCGTCGTCCTGGGCCTGTCGGCGGCCTCTCCCCAGGGAGAACCGTTGCGGCCGGCCAGCAGCCACGCCCTGACCCTCGTCTCCATCGAAATGTTCCCCGATGATGTGGACCTGAGGGGAGCGGATCCTTCACAGCGATTCGTGGTGCTCGGCACCTTCTCCGACGGGCTGCAACGAGACGTGACGTCGCGTAGCAGTTTCGACGTGGCGGACGACGAGGTCGCCAAGATCGAGGGATCTTCCCGAATCGTCGGCGTCTCCCAGGGCGAGACCCGAGTCCGGGTGGAGATCGAGGGACACGCCGCAGAAGCGGCGATCCGGGTCCAGGACCTGGTCCGGGAGAAGACCTTCAGTTTCACCCGGGACGTCGGCTCGATTCTCACCAAACACGGCTGCAACAGCAGCGACTGCCACGGCGGCGTCAAGGGGCAGGGCGGATTCAAGCTCTCGCAGAACTCCCTCTACCCCGAGGACGACTACAAGTGGATCCTGGAGGGCGGCATCTTCCATGTCCTCACGGACAAATCGGACGACCCGAAGGTTCCCCGGATCGACTTGAAGGAACCGGAGAAGAGCTTGCTGCTGGCGAAGCCGACCATGGCCGTGGCTCACGGCGGCGGGCCCAAGTTTTCCCTCGACTCTCCCGATTACCGGACCATACTGGGTTGGATTCAAGCGGGGGCCCCCTTCGGTGAGGAGACCGATAAAGGGTCCGCCGGAGTCGACGGCGTTGAGGTGTTCCCGAGGAAGTTCGTGCTGGAGCCGGGAGGAACCCAGCAACTCGTCGTGATGGCTCACCTTTCGGACGGCCGGAGCCAGGATATCAGCGACCAGGTGCTCTACTCCTCCATCAATCCGGCGATCGTGAGCGTGGGCGGCGACGGAACGGTGAAGGCGGTCGCCAAAGGCGAGACGGCAATCATGATCCGCGCTGCGGGCCAGGCGGTCAGCGCGCTCGCCGGCGTGATCACGGACCTGATTCCGAACTATCCGGCCGTTTCCGAAGAGAACTACATCGACGAATACGTCTTCGGCAAACTCAGGCGCTTCAACATCGTTCCTTCCGACCTTTCGAGCGACACCGAGTTTCTGAGGCGCGTGTGTCTCGATCTGGCCGGCTCGCTGCCGCCGCCCAACCGCGTCCGCGAGTTCCTGGCCTCGCAGGACCCGCAGAAGCGGGACAAACTGATCGAGACGCTGCTGGATTCCCCCGAATACGTCGACTACTGGACGTACCGATTTTCCCAGCTCTTTCGAGTGGGACGCCTTGTGAACGGCGGCACGACCGAGTTCAACGCGGCGTATTGGGAATGGATCCGAGACAGCGTCATCGATGGAAAACCCTACGACCAGATGGCTCGGGAACGGATCTCCGCGCAGGGATGGGACGGGCCCTCCCGGCACTTCTCCAGGTTCGCCACCGAGAACGATCCCACCGGTCCCCAACAGGTGATGGGAGAGCAGATCCGACTCTTCATGGGCCGCCGGCTGGATTGCGCTCAGTGTCACAACCACCCCTTCGACAGTTGGAGCCAGGACCAGTTCTGGGGGCTGACGGCGTTCTTCGGCAGCCTGGTTCAAGTCGGATGGTCTGACGAGTCCGACATGGTGATCTTCGACAACCCCGCCGGCCGGGACTATGCCTGGGGCCAGTCCGAGGATGTCGCCAAGGTCATTCATCCGCGCACCAAGAAAGAAGTGAAAGCGACCTTGCCCGACGGCACCCCTCTCCCCCCGGAAAGGCAGTTCGATCCGCGGATGGCCCTGGCGGAATGGATCACCGAACATCCCCACTTCGCGGAAGCAACGGTGAACCGGATTTGGAGTTATTTCTTCGGGCGAGGGATCGTTGATCCGGTGGACGACTTCCGGTCCACCAATCCCCCCTCGCACCCGGATCTGCTCACCGCCCTGGCTGATGACTTCAGGAACCAGGGGCACGATCTGAAGAAACTGATCCGGACCATCGTCCGCTCACGAGCCTATCAACTGACTTCGGTCCCCAACGAGACGAACCGGCACGACACCACGAACTACTCCCACTTCCAACCCCGGCCGCTGGACGCCGAGCTGTTCCTCGATGCCATCTCTTTCGTGACCGGAGTGACCGACGAGGAGTACCTGGATACGACGAGAGGTCATGAGCCGGTGGGAACCCGGGCCATGAACCTGAAGAATTGGTCCATCGACCACAGCATGTTCATGGAAGTCCATGGCCGCTACGACCGGGCCGGTAAGCCGAACCGGACCGGCCCCACCCTGCTGCAGGCCCTGCACTCCTTTTCGGGACGGACCTACAACGAAAAACTGGGACGCGAAGGCGGACGGCTGGACCAGATGATCCGGAGCGGCCGCTCCAATAGAGAGATCGTGGAAGAACTTTATCTGCTGGCGTTTACCAGACTTCCGAGCCAGGATGATTTCGATCGCCTGGAGCGTTTGCTCGAGGAGAGCCCGTCCCGGAAGACGACCCTGCAGGATCTGACCTGGGCTTTGATCAGTTCCCGGGAGTTTGCATATAACCATTGAGCGCCTTTAGGCTTTTTGCGAAGTCGCCCAAGGAGAAGCCAACGATGTTGAGAAAAGTGGGTTGCCTCGATTACCGGCTCGCCAGTCGAAGAGACTTCTTGCGATTGGGCTCTCTCAGCCTGCTGGGAGCCAACCTCACGCATTACCTTCAGTTCAAGAGCCTGATGGCGAGTGCGGGAGTGGATATCGAGAAGGAGGCCACGGCGAAATCGATCATCCTGCTCTGGCTGGAGGGTGGGCCGAGTCATATCGACACATACGACCCCAAGCCGAACAGTTCGTTCAAGCCGATTTCCACCAACGTTCCGGGGATTCAGGTGACGGAGCTCTGTCCTCTCGTCGCGCAGCAGATGGACAAGATCGCCGTCGTCCGGTCCGTCCGTACGGAGGAAGCCAACCACCTCGAGGGCGCACACAACGTGCTCACCGGGCATCGTCCCAGTGCGGCCATGGCGTTCCCCAGCGTCGGCTCCATCATCACCAAGGAGTTGGGTCCGATAAACACCATGCCCCCGTACGTCCTGGCCCCCCAGTTCGACGTGGACCGGCAATACGAGCAGCTCTTCAAGAGCGCGCACCTGGGGGCGAAATACGATCCCCTGATCCTGGGCGACCCGACGGGTTGCAGCTTCAAGGAGATCACCACGGTTTGCGACCCCAACTTCGCCGTCGCGGATCTGACCCTCCCCAAGGGATTGCCGGTCGAGCGGTTGGAGTCCCGGCTTTCGATGTTGCAGATGGTCGACTCGGCCTACCGCAAGAAGGTGGAATTGGCCGAGTTCAACGCCATGGACGGGTTCCGTGAGAAGGCGCTGCAGATGATTCTGACACCGGAGGTCCGGGAAGCGTTCGAACTGACCCGGGAGCCGGAAAAGGTCCGAAACGCCTACGGCAGGAACGGCTTCGGCCAGAGCGTGCTCCTGGCTCGGCGCCTGGCGGAAAGGGGATCCCGTTTCGTGACGGCGGCCGGCTACAAGTTCAACGAGTGGGATACGCACGGGAACAACGACAAGCAGCACAAGGATGCGTTGGTTCCGCCGCTCGATCAGGCCCTGTCCGCCCTGTTGGTCGACCTGGACGAGAGGGGAATGTTGGACTCGACGATGGTCATCGTCATGGGCGAGTTCGGCCGGACACCGAACCACAACGCCAGCGGTGGACGGGACCACTGGCCCCATGCCTGGACGTTGCTCATGTCCGGCGGCGGAGTCCAGGGAGGTCAGGTGCTCGGAGCCAGCGATGAGAAGGGCGCCCATGTGGCGGAGCGCGAGGTTTCCATCGGAGACATCTTCGCGACCGTGTACAAGGCGATGGGAATCGACTGGACCAAGGAGTACATGACCCCGGTCGGACGTCCCGTGAAGATCGCCAACTCCTTCGAGGACAAGACCGGGAAGCCCATTCCGGAACTTCTTGGGTAGGAGCGGCGGTTTCCAACCGCCGGGAGGGGCGATTTCCAGTCGCCCTCTTGGGGGGTATAGGGGGGACGGCAGTCCCCCCTCCGCATTTCGGCGTGGGAGCAGAGTTCTCCAACCGCCGATTCCCGACCAACAATGAAGAGGGGGACAGGAATGTCCCCCCTCCTATCGCCCCTACGGGGCTCGATTCAATTCCCTCAACAGATCCAGCGCGGCTTGGCGAATTCCGGGATCCGGACTCTCGGACGCTTTCCGCAGATGGCTCATGGCTTGTTTCACGTCCCCCGAGAGGGCGAGGACGGCACCGTAACTGTAGTGCGTCCGAGCTGAAGATCGGGTCTGGGGGACGATCAACGCAATTGCGGCAGGTGCTCCTTGGCGCAATCCAGGATTTCAAAATCTTTGGCTAAAGCCCTGACCTGGCCAATCGCGACCGGGTAATTCGTTGAAGAGCCATGAGGTCCTTTTTGGAGTCGATGAACCTTACCATTGAACCGGAACTGCCTACGGTGGCGTGTTAGTCGAGTCGTGTACCCGGGAGCGCAGTCGTCAAGCATCCTCTTGACCTTTCGATAGGGAATCTGCCCTCTCGCCGGCATCAGGCAGCAAGCAGCCCTATCTGGCGCTCGTCCGGATTGAGCGAGGGGCTCGGTTCGGCCCTATATTCTTCGCGCTCCTCGGAATCATTCAAAGAAATGCACCGGACCCTGAGCGTAGGCTCTGTGTTGGCCGACACTTTCTGCAGCCAGTCCGAGGTGATTGTCCCAGCCCTGACCTGGTGAACAGCTTCCCACCACTCCATCTCGCCGACTTCGCTCTTTTGAGCATGGAAGTCATGGACCATGGCTTGGAAGCTATCGAAATCAGGAGCATCATGGACCATGTCAAGAAGAGCAACACGGTGCTCTCGCTGAAAGGCCTCCGACGCGGACTGTTGGTTGTCTGCTCCGGCGGAAAACCCGGAAGGACGGACTCCGGTGATCCAGACATCGTTGTCCCCAAAGTCTTCCATCAGGCATCTGCCAGTGGACTCCACGGTCGCCACGAAGCCGTTCCCCACAATCAGCTCTCTGTAGGTAAAGACAATCGGATATCGAGTCATCTCAAACCTCCCGAGACAGTAAGCCCCACACCCACCCCATTCAGCAAATCAGGGTCTTGAAAAGATGCGGAGTTGGCCCCTCCTTTCACAACCAGCGTGCCCCCGGAAAGAGCTTTGGCGAGACTGGTTCCTCCAATAGGATAGTCAAAATAACAATTCTGCAATTGCATGGTCAAGCAGTTGATGGGTGATTGTCAGGGGGTATAGCAGCCCGTGGCAAAAGTCATCACGGCATTCGACCGTCCCTGCATCCCGGCGGACGGCGTTGCGATTCGGGCACATACTCCCGGTATGCACCCGAATCGCGCCTTGTCCGGCGGGCGCAGGAACGGTCTCGGTGCTCGCGGGACTTTCACCACGGACTGATAGCGTAGCTGCCTTGCGAATACGCTACGAGCGGGCCTCGAAGGTATTGACCGCAAACAAGGGCTTCGAGGAGTGGATCCGGATCCTGGGGGACGAGGTAGTGGCGGCGGCGCTCTTGAACCAGGTCCTACACGGTTGCCACATCGTCAACATCCGGGGCAATAGCTACCGGCTGCGCCGCCACGCCGAACTCTCCAAAGCGATCCATCCGACCGCCTCCCGAGCAGTCACCGCACAGAACTCCGGCGCGGAAAGGACGGGCACACGAGGGGACCAAGTCCGACCGCAGGAGCCCCCCGGTCGCTACGCTCCCTTCACGAGGACTCCCGCGATGTGTGCAATTTTCGACGGCCAGAAGTGTGCAGTTTTCAATGGCCACTGACACCACCGGTCGGCTTCCGGCGAAATCCCGGAAGAAAAAGAGGTATCTGGGAGCGCCTGCTTTCCAACCGCCGATTCCCGGCCAACAATGAAGAGGGGGGACAGAAATGTTCCCCCTCCTATCGCCCCTACGGGGCTCGATCCAATTCCCTCAACAGATCCAGCGCGGCTTGGCGAATTCCGGGATCCGGACTCTCGGACGCTTTCCGCAGATGGGTCATGGCTCGTTGCACATCTCCCGAGAGGGCGAGGACGGCACCGTAACTGTAGTGCGTCCGATGATGCACCGGATTCATTTCAAGTGCCTTCTCGAAATGGGTGACGGCCTCTTCGATCTTGCCGTCTGACGCCAGTATCTCCGCCATCAAGCTGTGAGCGTCCGGCCGCCTGGGATCCAGCTTGAGGGCATCGTCCAAATACGTTCGAGCTCGCTCGTAGAGTCCCCTCTGGGCCAGGATGGCCGCGTAGTCCAAGTAGATCTGCACGTCGGACGGATTGTTCTCGATGGCCCTCTCGAGATGATATTCGGCCTCGGACCAGTCTCCCCGCGCCACCAGGACGGTGGCGAGGTTGTGGTGGGCGGCCGGCAGTTCCGGTTCCAGACGGACGGCCTCGCGCAGCACCGTTTCCGCCTCGCCGAACAACCCCGTTTCCAGCAGTAGCGCTCCCAGGTTGCTGTGAACCTCCGAGCGCTCCGGGTCGGGCTTTATGGCGTCCCTCAAGGTCTTCACCGCTTCCTCGACCCGCCCCGCTTCCCAGTGGAGGAGAGCCAAATCGTTCAGAATCGCCCCCGGCTCCGGATCGTTCCGTGACGCCCGTTCCAGCGCAGTCACGGCTCGGGAAAGCTGCCCGGACCTGGCCAGGGCCAGACCCTGCCGGTGAAGGGTAGTCCACAGATCGGGTTGGCGGCGCAGGGCCTCCTCATACATGGGAATCGCCTTGGAGAACTGTCCCGTCTCGAAATAGGCCTCCCCCAGACGATGGTAGAACTCGGGTTCTGACGGCTGGTGGGTCTTGATGGCTTTCTCCAGATTCGCGATCCCCGCTTCCAGATTGGACTTGTCCTCCACCTGGGCGACGGCCAGATAGAGGTCCTTTTCGCGGGCTGCGACCTGGCTCGGATAGTAGAGCTTCACTTCACCACGATATGGGCGCTGGTAAAAGGGTTCCTCCTCCAATGGGGCCAGAAGGTCCCGCTCCGGCTTGAAGCGCTGAATGTAGTGGTCGGTCATCACCGTGTGTATGACGTCGTCGGTCCGGCGCTTCGGCATGTGACAGGTCAGGCAGTCCGACGAAGAAGTGTGTTCCCTCGACGCGATCTGCTCGTCGAGCGCCGACGCGTGACAGCTCCGGCACACTTCCGCGTAGTGGCGAGCGGCCTCCTCGCCCCGGGGGATGTCATGAGGATCATGGCAGGTGACGCAGGTCATTGCTCCGCCGCTCTTCTGAAAACAGAGCGACCGGCGCAGCCGGTAGGCGGCATTGACGATGACGAACTTGTCGTCATGCCCGGCGCCCGGTGCGTGGTCGAAATGGAGGACGTAATCGGAAAGTTCCTCGCCCGGCCGAAAGGAGAACACACCCCGTTCGAAGCGGTGAATGAACGGCGGCAGCCGGGCGCTGGTGGTCTCCAGGTGGCACTGCATGCAGACTTCCATCTGACGCTCCGGACTCATCCTTCCGGGGTTTTGAATGCTGGTCCGAATCGCTTCCAACGAGGCTTCGGCCTTTTTCGCCACGGCGACGTGGTCCTGCCCAGGCCCGTGGCAGCGCTGACAGTCGATGCCTTCCGGAATCTTCCCCCTGAAAAAGGAGGCCCGTCCGAAGGAGTCGCTTCCCGGCTCGATTTCCGGATACGCGTTGTGACAGAACATGCAACCGTGATGGATTCTCCGCTGGAAGCCATGGTGGGAACGGGAATCGTAGCCGGGACTCATGGCCCAGAAAGACCCCTTCTCGCTGTACCAGCTCACCGGCAGCTCGAAGAGCTTGCCGTCGGGCGCGTGGTGGAGATAGGTTCGCACCCGGTTGCCGGAACCCACCACAAAATGGATCTCCTTCTCCACCACGTTCACTTCCTTGCCGCCGTACCCGAGCTGGTGGCGCCGCTGGAAGTAACGGCCGTCCCGCTCAACCATGGTGTAGTAGCGTTTCGAGGCCGCGTGGTAGTAAACGTTGTTCCCGGTCCAGTCTTCGACCGCCTTCTCAGGCCGCATACGGTAGAAGGAGCGGCCCATCCCCGTATGTTGGTAGGTCTCGTAGACGTCCGAGTGACAGGGCCGGCAGGAATCGGCGCTGACGTAGCCGGCGTCCGACCCGCCGACGTAGAAACGTTCCCGAGTTGGACCCGATTGCCAGAAAGCGGCACCAAGGATGAAGGCTGGAATCAGCAGGAACAAGGCCAGGGAGGACTTCAAAACCGGGGTCAGAATAGCAAGGAAGGGAGCAAAGAGAAAAGAGCAAAGAGAAAAGAGTGGGATTGGCGCGAACTCTTCTCTCTTTCCTAATTTCCTATTTCCTCTTTCCTCTCCGATGTATACTCGACGCCGACACCAACCCCCACGGAGTTCAGGAGCGATCGCAACTGCCTTGAATCGGTTCGCCAGACTCTCTCTGATCCCACTTCTGCTGGCGCTTGACGGCACCGCTGTGGGAGCCAATCTCGACGCGCTCGATGCCAAGGAAACCGAAGAGGGCGTCTTGATCACGGACGGGGACCAACCGGTCCTCTTCTACCAGCGGCGCACCAAGTCTCATCAGGGCAAGATGCCCCGGGCCAACTACATTCATCCGCTGTACGGACTGGACGGCCATGTACTGACGGAAGATTTTCCGGAAGACCATCTTCACCACCGAGGGGTCTTCCTCGGGTGGCACCAACTCACCGTGGACGGAAAGCCCGCGGGAAACCCGTGGCGGACCGAGAATATCGAATTCGATGTGCGCGACATCGAGATCCTGTCCGATGACAAGAATCGGCTGACTCTCGCCACCCATGTCTGGTGGAGATCACATTTCCTGCGCGAATCCAACGGCGATCCCAAACCGATCGTTCGGGAAAAGGTGAAGGTTCGAGTCGGCGCCGTCCGGGACGACGTCCGTCCCATCGACTTCGACATCCGGTTGCAAGCCATGGTCGACGGTGTCCGGTTGGGCGGGTCCGCGGGAAAGAAGGCCTATGGGGGCTTTACGATCCGGCTCGGCTTGCCGGATGACGTCCGTTTCACCAGCGAAATAGGGGAGCTCGAGCCCATAGAGACCCCGCTGACGGCTGGTCCCTGGATGGATCTGACCGGCTCCTTCGACGCCGAGACCGGAGTTTCCGGGTTGACCATACTCTGCCATCCGGAAACCCCGGGAATGCCACGCCGCTGGGTTTTGCGCCGGGGCAGAAGCATGCAGAACCAGGTTTACCCCGGAAGAGTTCCGGTCCCGATTTCCAAAGAGACACCGGTCCGGCTGCGTTACAGAATGCTGCTCCACCGGGGTGAGCTGTCCCCGAAAAGAATCGCGGAAATGTTGCGAAAATATGGAGAGGATAAGTGATTCCACCTTGAGACCACCCGGGAAGCCCTTGACAGTCCGTGGTGAAAGTCTCACGAGCACCGAGACCGGTCCTGCGCCCGCCGGACAAGGCGCTTCGGAGGGAGCATACCGGGAGTATGTGAGCCGATAGCAACGCAGTCCGCCGGGATGCAGGGACGGTCGAATGCCGTGACGACTTTTGCCACGGGCTGTTGAGGACCTGGCTCACGGCTGTGCCGACGAGCTCGTTGACAGACCGTTTATTCAAAGTGCCGACCTGATGCTGTCCGACCCCCATCGCTTTGCCCGGCTGAATCGCCTCCTGGATCCAATTCTCGAGGGGCTGGCGACCCGGCTGGAGTGAGCGGGAAAAAGACGCCCATTCACCATGCAACCTCCAGCCTACAAGGTGGCTGCCGCTCACGTGGCCCCGGTGTTCCTCGACCAGGACGCCACGCTGGAAAAGGCCTGCGCCCTGATCGGGGAAGCCGCCCGCAACGGGGCTCAGCTCATCGTCTTCCCGGAGACCTACATACCGGCCTTTCCGCTCTGGTGCGCCCTGCAGGCCCCCATTGAAAACCATGATCTTTTCTGCCAACTCGCTGCCGGCAGTCTGCGGGTGGACGGGCCGGAAATAGGCAAGGTTGCAGACGCGGCCCGCCGCAGCGGCATTTTCGTCTCCCTGGGATTCAACGAGGTCTCGCCAATCAGCGACGGTTGCCTCTGGAACGCCAATCTGCTCTTGAGCGACCGGGGGGACATGCTCTGCCACCACCGCAAGCTGGTTCCGACCTTCTACGAGAAACTGGTCTGGGCGCCCGGGGACGGCAGCGGACTTCAGGTGTCCGAGACCCGGCTGGGTCGAGTGGGGATGCTGATTTGCGGAGAGAACACCAATCCCCTGGCTCGTTTTGCCCTGCTGGCCCAGGGCGAGCAGGTCCATCTATCCACCTACCCGCCCCTGTGGCCCACCCGCGATCCTGCCACCGGCGGCAACTACGATCTCAAGCAGGCGATACTGATTCGGGCCGGCGCCCATTCCTTCGAAGGCAAGGTCTTCAACGTGGTGGCCTCCGGCTTCCTGGATGCGGCGGCCCGGGACCGTCTGGGCCAATTGACCCCGGAGGCCGGGAGCATTCTGGACGGGAGCCCCAGAGGCATCTCGGTGGTCATGGGTCCGGAGGGAACCCCGGTCAGCCAGATTCTGCAGGACGAGGAAGGCCTCCTCTACGCCGAGATCGATCTCTCCCAAACGGTGGCCCCCAAGCAGATCCACGACGTGGTGGGCGGGTACAACCGGTTCGACATATTCAAGCTCAGCGTGGACCGGTCCTCCAGATCGCCCGTGGCCTTCGAATCCACAGACCCTCGTCCCGAATCGGTTGATGCCGACCCATTCGAAGAGGACCGCTCGTGAAGTCTACCGGGCATAGGAGAGTGCGTCAGTCGGAGAGGATACGTCATTTTCGCCCCTCCGAAACGAACAGTCTCTCCTTCCTGATTCCTGTAGACTGACGCAATGATTCGACCAGGGAAACAGCACCCCAGATTCGTCCTTCTTGCATCGTTCGCCTTCCTGCTCCTTGGTTTCGCTGCCTGCGATCCTCCCGCGAGTGCCCCTGACGTACAAACATCCGTTGAGACTTCGGAAAAGCCGAACATCGTCCTGATCCTGGCGGACGATCTGGGCTACGGCGACCTGGGACTTTACGGTCATCCCGAGGCCAAGACCCCCAACATCGACCGCTTGGCGAAAGAAGGCGCGCATTTCACCCAGCATTACGCCAATGGACCGGAGTGCACTCCCACCCGGACGGCACTCTTGACCGGGCGCTACCAGCAACGGGCCGGCGGTCTGGAGTGCGCCATCGGCACGGGCAACGTCGGCCGTTACGACGACGCGATCCGGTTGGCCGAACAACGGGAGCTGGGGCTCCCCTCGGAACAGACGGTGATGCCGGGAGCGTTGAAGGAATCCGGCTACGTCTCCGGCACCTTCGGCAAGTGGCACCTGGGTTACGAACCCCATTTCAACCCGCTGGAACACGGCTGGGACGAGTTCTTCGGCTACCTGGGCGGGAACGTGCACTACTTCAACCACCGGGAAACGAGCGACCTGCACGTCCTCTTCGACGGAAGAATGCCGGTCTATCGGGAGGGCTACATGACCCACCTGATCACCGACGCCTCCATCGACTTCATCCAGCGGCACAAAGACCGGCCCCTGTTCCTGTACGTGGCGCACGAAACCCCTCACTTCCCTTTTCAGGGGCCTGAGGACAAGGACAAGGTGGTCACCAAGGAGAACTGGATGGAGAGGGACCCGGCCACCTACGTCGCCATGCTGGAGGACATGGATTCGGAAGTCGGCCGGTTGCTGGCCGCCATCGACGACGCAGGGATCCGGGAAAAGACCGTCGTCATCTTCGTCTCGGACAACGGCGGTCTGAAGGGGGCGGCCAACATGGCTCCCTTGCGGGGCGCCAAGGGGACGACCCTGGAAGGGGGCATCCGCGTCCCCCTCATCATTCGCTGGCCCGGTCGCATCGATGCGGAGACCAAGAGCGAACAGGTCTCGGCGACCTTCGACCTGACTCGATCGTTCCTCAAGTTGGCCGGCGCCGGCGTGCCGGCCGAACGGCTGGACGGCTACGACATCATCGGTCACGTGGCGGAGGGCCGCGAAGATTTCGACCGCACCCTGTTCTGGCGCGGCCGGCGCGGAGAGAGGACCTGGGCAGCCGTGCGCGACAGCGATCTCAAGTACGTCCGCCTGAACGAGGGTGAGCGGACGGAGGAATGGATGTACAATCTGTCCACCGACATCCACGAGGAGAACGACCTGCTTCAATCCCGATCGGATGACGCAGAGAGATTGAAGGGACTCCTGGGACAATGGGAAACCGATATGAAACCGGCGCGGTGACCGCGCCGACAAATGGTGTGTTTACGGGTCCGAACAACGAGGAAGAACCTATGACGACGAAAAACAGCAATCATGTCCAATCCGGCCAGGACACCACGGAATCGCGCCGGACCTTCATGAGATCGGTGGCGGCCGGAACGGTCGGCGCCGGATTGTCCATGGGTTTCAACGCGGCGAGCTATGCCAAGGTGAAGGACGCCAACGACCGGGTTCGAGTCGCCGTCGTGGGTCTCCGCGGGATGGGATGGGGTCACGTCCAAGGCTACGCGGGACTCGAAAACGTCGAGGTGGCGGCCCTCTGCGACGTGGACGAGAGCATCAGCGCCAAGCGGGTCAAAGAAATGGATGAAATGGGCCTGCCGCGGCCCAAGACCTATTACGACCTGCGCCGCGTGCTGGACGATCCCACCATCGACGCCATCAGCGTGGCGACACCGAACCACTGGCACGCCCTGGCCGGATTCTGGGCGGCTCAGGCCGGAAAGCACGCCACCCTGGAAAAACCGGGCACCCACAACTATTTCGAAGGGCAGCAGCTTATCAAGGCGGCCAAGAGATACGACCGCCTGATCCAGCACCACGCGGAGCGCCGGACCTTCGAAGGCTACAAAGCCGCCATGAAGTTCCTGCACGAGGGCGGACTCGGCGAGGTCTACCTGGCGAAAGGGATGTGCTACAAGTGGCGCAACACCATCAAACGCAAGGGACCCGAGCCGGTTCCCGACGGCGTCCACTACGATCTCTGGCTAGGGCCCGCGCCCAAGCGCGAATTCACCCGGAACCGTTTCCACTACAACTGGCACTGGCACTGGGATTACGGCAACGGTGACATCGGCAACCAGGGCGCCCACCAGGTGGATATCGCCCGCTGGGGCCTCGGCGTCACCCTGCCCACCAAGATCTCTTCCATGGGCGGCCACTTCATGTTCGACGACGATCAGGAGACCCCCAATACGCAGATGGCTCTCTTCGAGTTCCCCAGCGAACAGGGGGGCGGCGACAAGAAGAAGATCATGCAGTTCGAGGTCCGCCACTGGGCCACCAATCACGAAGGCGGACTGGGGAAAGGGGCCGGCAACAACATCGGCAACCTCTTCTACGGCTCCAAGGGATACATGGTGATCGACGGAGGCGGGAACTGGCGGACGTACATGGGTAAGGGACGGGAACCGGGTCCTTCGGGCAGCGGCGGCGGCAACATGTTCCGCAACTTCGTGGAGGCCATCCGCGCCAATGACCGCTCCATCATGGAAGGGGACATTGTCGAAGGGCATCGCAGTTGTGCCCTGATTCACATGGCCAATACCTCGTACCGGCTCGGCCGCACTCTGGATTTCGACCCCGTAACGGAACGCTACATCGGCGACGAAGAAGCCAACGCCATGCTGACCCGCAACTATCGTTCGCCCTATGTGATTCCGGAGAAGTTCTAGGAAACGACGAGAAACCAGATTCGGGAGCGGCCGGCGGCCAGGGTGTCGCCGTCGGGTCCCATCACGCTCCTCTCTCTAGCGGATGCCTTCGATCCTTGAGCGGAAACGTCACCCGCGCGCCCGTCAACTGGGATTGATAGACGGATGAGATCATCTCGGTTGTCCAGCGGCCGTCCATCTCGTTGACGGCCGGTTCACGATCCTCCTCGATGGCCTGAAGCAGATCGGCGACCATGAGGGTAGCCAACTGGTCGGATCCAGCCTTCTCTTCCGCAGTGAGTTCGATGGGCTCCCAAGCTCCATTGTGCCAATCGGGGGATCGAAGTATCGCCGCGCCCGCAACGGTCGGCAGGTAGATCACTCCTTTGCTGCCATAGAGGTAGATTCCAAAGCGCCGTCCCGTCTTGACGTCGTTTACCTTGGATCCGAAGTAGGCGTGGACGCCCTGGCCCAGATAGAACATGGCCGCGATCTGGTCTCCCGCCAGCGATCCCATGCTTCCCGGTCCCTGCTTCTCGCGGATGTGGCTTCGTTCCATCTCGGACTCGTGGTCCGTCACGTGGGCGAACACCCATTTCGGATTACCGGCAAACATCCTCAACAGATGCATCAGGTGGCACCCCAGCACGATCAGATCCTCTCCGCCTGCACGCCGGTCTTCCTTGCCGCGGGCCCGTATCTCCTGAAGCACGCCGATCTCGCCTTGCCGGACCATCTGAAGGACGCGCCGGGTCATGGGCAGCGTCGCCGTGACCAGACCGACCTGCACCTTCACGCCGCTCTTCCGGATGGCCTTCACCATGGCGTCCGCTTCCAGCAGATCGCGTGCGAACGGTTTCTCCATCAGGATATGGGCGCCTGACTCCGCAACGGCCGTGACCATCTCCAGGCGATGGTCCAGCGCGTGGGGACAGATCGCCACCAGATCCGGATTCTCCTTGCGGAGCATTTCGCGATAGTCCCGATAGCCCTGCTTTGCTCCCGTGTGGCTCATGACTTCTTTTCGGCCGGTGTCGTCCGGGTCGGCGACGGCCACTACGTCGATGGTGTCGAACGGATTGAAGGCGGTGTCCCAACCGTGCCCGTAGCCGCCCACGCCGGTGTGACCGATCACGGCGGCACGGTACTTTTTGTTGCCCGAATAGAGATTGGCCGTGTTGCCGGTGAGATGGGCTGCCGCCCAGACTCCGGCCGTGGATGTGATGAAATGGCGT
This sequence comes from Acidobacteriota bacterium, assembly GCA_965217775.1. Taxonomy (GTDB): domain Bacteria; phylum Acidobacteriota; class UBA6911; order RPQK01; family JAJDTT01; genus JAJDTT01. The sequence continues at coordinate 5,651,735 of CBDCJH010000002.1, read as the reverse complement.
CTGTTCATATTTGCCTCAGTGATGTGGAGGACTCGGAGTGGGGACTCCGTCCCCCCTGCCCCCCTGTCGGCGACAAGAAAGTCGCCGCTCCCGTCGCCCCTACTGGCCTACGTCCTGCTCCCAGTTCGCGAACAGGCGCTTGATTTCTTCCACGACTTCCGGTTTCTCGTAGGTCAGCGTCTGGCGCTCACTCGGATCGGTCCTCAGATCGAACAACATGTCTACCTGCTCAACGCCGTCCAAGACGTATTTCCAGTGCCCCTTGCGGACCGCCTTCTGTACATAGCACTGCCAGTAGGGCCGCTGTGGATTGCATTCGCCCACGAACCGGACGCGCCAGAAGAAGGTGCGCTCCTGTGGAGGTTTCTCTCCGTTCAGGATAGGGAGGATGTCGATACCGTCCAGGGTGCGTCCCTCCGGCGGCGCACTCCCCGTGGCCGCCAGGATGGTGGCCGAGAAATCCATGGTGATGACCTGCTGATCGGAGGTCTTGCCGGCCGGGAGGCGTTTCGGCCAACGGACCAGGCCGGGAACTCGAATCCCGCCCTCCCACAATGTGGCCTTGTGATTGAAGAAAGGTGTGGTGCGCGAGAGGCGCTCGCCTCCGTTGTCGCTGGTGAAGATGACCAGGGTGTTGGCGGCCAGACCCTTCCGATCGAGCACATCCAAAATTTCGCCGACCCCATCGTCGATTCGCTCGACCATGCCGTTGTAGTCCTCGCGGGTCCCTTCCAGCCGATTCTCCGCCGTCGCAACCCAGCGCCGGTTCGGTGGCTGGAACGGCCAGTGAGGTGCGTTGTAGGAGACGAAGAGGAAGAACGGCTTGCCCGCGTGGCGTTCGATGAAGTCGACGGACCGCTCGGTGATGAGATCGGTCATGTACCCATCTTTCTTCACCGGTTTGCCGTTTTCGTAGAGATCGGGAAGACCTCTCTCCGGAATCACCTCGCGATGGGTGTAGAAATCGATGTTTGCACCCAGGAAACCAAAAAACTCATCGAATCCGTGGGCATTTGGTCCCGTCTCGGGGGTGATTCCCACGTGCCACTTCCCCATAAGTCCCGTCGCATAGCCGTTATTCTTCACCATCCTGGCCACGGATGTCTCCGACGTGGACAGTCCCGGAGACCCCGCGCCCGCGAACGCCCATTCGATCCCACTACGCTGTTGGTAGCGCCCGGTAAGAAAAGCGATACGCGTCGGCGTGCACACAGGGGCCGCCGCGTAATTGTCCGTGAGCTTGACTCCCTCCCGAGCCATGCGATCCAGGTGAGGGGTTTGGAGATCCGTGGCGCCGTAGGGACCCACGTCGCCATATCCCATATCGTCGACCAGAATGAAGATAACGTTCGGTTTGTCACCAGCTTCAGCGTCCGGCTGTATGGAGACGGCGAGCAAGAGACCGAATATCGTCGAGAACCACTTCATTTGCGTATTCCTCCTCCTGGATGACAACGGAACGACGCCTGCATCCTTGCTAGGAGCGAGTATACGTCCTCGACCCAGCAATGGCACCGGTGCAGCTATCGGCGGCGCGCGCATTCCAATAGAATGTGCGGAACCTGACCATGGCCTTGAAAGCAGGAATCATCGGCACCGGGACCATCGCACTGGACCACGCGGTCACCTGCCTCGGCAACCCCAAAGTCGAGTTGGCCGCCGCCTGTGACCTTTCCGCCGAGGCCGTGAACGCCTTCGGCGACCGCTTCCAGGTCCCCAATCGCTATACGGACCTGGACCGAATGCTGTCGGAAGAACGGCTCGATATCGCCATCGTCGCCACCTGGGGACCTGCCCATGCCCCGGTCAGCATCGCCGCGGCGAACTCGGGAAACGTCCGGGCCATCCTGTGCGAGAAACCCATCGCCGGCGACGCCGCCGAATGCGAAGCGATGGTCGCTGCCGCCCGCGGGAACGGCGTCGTGCTGGTGGAAGCATTCAAGTGGCGGCACGATCCGCAACATGTCCGGATCAAGGAGATCGTCGACTCCGGTGGGATCGGCCCGGTCGTCTCCGTCCAGGCCACATTCTCCTCGCCGTTGGTTCGATTCGCCAAGCCGGACAACTGGCGCTATGATCGGCGGCGGGGCGGCGGGTCCGTCTACGACACGGCCTGCTACCTGATTCATTTCTCGCGACTCGTCATCGGCGAGGAGCCCCACCGGGCCTATGCGGTGGGCCGGTTTATCGAGTCTTCCGACGCGGACATGTCGGCCGTCATCCAGCTTGAGTTTCCGGGAGGTGCAACCGCCCAACTGACCACCAGCTATCAATACGGCTACTGCCAGGCGACGGAGGTGCTGGGCCTGACCGGGTGGATCCGCGCCGACCTGCCGTTCGACCAACGGAGCGTGAGGGAACAGGAGTTCGTCGAGAAGGAAGACCTGCCCGCCACCATCGAAGTGTTCCATGACAACTTCGACCATGAAATTCACGGCTTCGCCCCCGTAGATCAGTTCGCCCTGCAGCTCGACCATCTCGTGGAATGCCTCGAGACGGACACGCCGCACCGGGTTTCCCCGGAGTTCAGCCTCGGCAACATGCGGGTCATCGACGCCGTCTATGAGTCCATGAGGACGAGGAAACCCGTCGACTTGGAATCCAACTGAAGGAGGGATCCCCCAATGGCGTTCAAATACTCCGTCATCTCCGAGACCATCGGGAGAATCGGACACTACATACTCGAGACGCCGCAGCCGATCCTGGAAGCCATCAAGCGGGCCGGGTTCGACGCCGTCGACCTGCCGGGCAATCCGCAGAAGCTCGATGTCGACAAGTTCCGGCGGTTGCTGGATTCCACGGGACTTGAGGTCAACGAAATTCTGGGTGCCTGGGCGTATCATCACGCCGGAGAAAGCAGGGACCTGGCCGGCGACGACGTGGAAGCCCGGCAGAGAGGCATCGACTACGGCAAGGCCTGCGTCGACCTGGCGTCGGCCCTGGGGGCAACGTACTACCAGATCTGCGCTTCCCAGACTCCTGTCCCGCAGATCCCCTTCCCCAAGTTGCCCATGCACGTTCTGAGAAGCAATTTTCTCGAGGGCGCAAGAGAAATCTGTGAGTACGGGATAGAGCGGGACATCACCGTCCTGTTCGAGCCGCTGAACCGCTATGAAGCCTATTCCGGCATCATGACCTCCGTCTTCGACGCCATCAGCCTGATCGACGACCTGGACCTGCCCAACGTCGGCATCCAGCCGGACATCTACCACATGAACATCTCCGAGGCCTCCATCACCAGCGCTCTCCTGGCGGCAGGCGATCGCATCAAGGTCATGCACGTGAACGAGACCAATCACTGCTTCCTGGGCGAGGGCCACGCCGACTATCCGGCCATCTTGAGTACCCTGAAGGAGATCGGTTTCGACGGATACCTTTCCATCTACATGGGCTTGGTTCCTCCGGAAATCTCGTATCGGGCCGGCATCGGCGAAGAGGCGGCGAGACCCGGTCTCCAGGAGGCCCTGGAGAGACAAATCAATTTTCTGAAGGCCGTTGAAACTTCCGTCGACTACCAGCGGCGGCTCTACGATTCGGGCGCTGGTTACGTCACCCGGGAGGGATCGGCGGACGTGGACGAGAGCGGGACTAAATATTGAGAACTTGGCAAACCGAGATTCTTCTGAACAATGCAAACTAACCGCGCAAAAGGAAAACTGAATTCCGGGGAGGCCGTTCTCGGCACCTTCATGGGGCTGGGCAGTCCCAATGTCGCCGAGCTGATGTCGCAGGTGGGGCTCGACTTCCTGGTCATCGAAACCGAGCACAACGGCTTGGACTCGGCCGAGATCGAGCACCTCCTCATGGCCATCAAGGGGACGGACACCGTACCCATCGTCCGCGTCCCCTCCCATGAGCATGTGTTCATTCAACGCGCCTTGGACATGGGCGCCCTGGGCATCATCGCTCCCATGTTGAGGACTGCGGCCGAGGCCGAGGCCCTGGTAGCCGCGACCCGTTACCCGCCGCACGGAATCCGGGGTTGGGGACCGATGCGGGCCAGCCAGTACACCATCGACACCGATGACTACATCAGCCGGGCCAACGACAACATCATTGTCTCCGCGCTGTTGGAGACCACGGAAGCGGTCGAGAACCTGGAAGAGATCATGTCGGTTCCGGGTCTCGACGCCCTCTATCTGGGGATGTGGGATCTCTGCTTCTCCATGGGCTTCGATCCCATGGGAATGCCCTTCCCGGAAACGGACGCGGTGATCGAATACGCGGTGGAGATGGGGAAAAAGAACGGGGTCGCCATCGGGATCGGTTCCACGACACCTGACGAATTGAAAATGCGCAAGGCCCAGGGCCTGACCTTCCTGGGCTTCGGTCCCGACTACTACCTGGTTCTGAATGCGGTCCGGGCCGGAATCGACGCCTTCCACGAATCGGAGAAAGGAAGTTGACACCGCCATGATGGAATATCGAGCGCTGAGGGATTCCACCGGGCACTTGGGCGATGTCAAGCGCCTTTCGGAAAACCTCGCCGAAGACGGCTACCTCCTCCTGCGGCGCCTGCTCGATCCCCATCGGGTGTTGCAGGTCAAGAGAGACATCGTGGGGGTCCTGCACGAAACTCACATCATCGAAGAGAAAGACAGCGAGGACCCCATGTGGAGCGGAGGCCCCCACCCTTCGGAAGCGGAACACATGCGGTACTACGACAAGATCGTACGGCTCGATTCCTTCAACCGCCTCGCGGAGTCGCCGGAGATCGTCGCGATCATGGAGAACGTGATCGGTGAAGCCGTCACGGTCTGGGAACAGCGACTCATCCGGGTCATGTTTCCGGACCCCGATGCGGCGGATGACGTCGGCGTAGGCACCCACCAGGACGGAGCCAGGAACCTCGGGTACCAGGCCGACCGATTCTACACCTGCTGGTTGCCCCTCATGGACATCGATCCCAACATCGGGGGTCTGGCCATCGCTGTCGGCTCCCACAAGATGGGATTCCTGGAACACGCGGGCTCCAGTCCCAGCGATGCGAAGAAAGCGAGGTCCAAGGGATTCGGACTGGATTCGACGGAATTCGCCTGGGGCACCTCCGATTACCATCCCGGCGACGCCATTTTCTTCGGCCATGTCACGGCCCATCGCGGACTGGTGAACCGCTCCGACCGGATTCGGCTCTCGTGCGATTTCCGCTACCAGTCCGTCAAAGACACGGTCAACTGGATCGCCCATACGCCGGGGCCCGACGTGCGGCGGGTTGCCCAGAAGATCGACGCCGTCATCACCAGCCGCGCGCTCTACGTGACCACCCACGCGGACAAGGAAACGCTGCAGGAGGTCCGCCGGATCATGCTGGAGGAGAAGTCGACGTCCCTGGAACGCGCCCAGGAACTCGCTGCCGAGGTTGGAAGACGAAACCAACCAGTTTCATGAACGATATCGAGGCCGACATCTTCGACCTCGTCTCCTCTCTTGCACCCTCTTCCCGATTGCCACTCCTTTTACTGGCGGCGTTCCTGACCCCTGGATTGGCGGGGAACGAGACCGATCCGTCCCGACCGGGACTCTTCACGAAAATCCCGCCCTCCAGCAGCGGCATCGTCTGGGTGCACGAGAACGCCATGTCGGAGATGCGGCATCTCCCGGAAACCCTGGGACCCGGCTGCGCCTTTTTCGACTACGACAATGACGGGTGGGTGGACCTCTATCTGGTCAATTACGGCCGCTCGGATTTCTTCTCGCCGGAGAAGAAGCTCAGCAATGCTCTCTACCGGAACAACGGCGACGGAACCTTCAGCGACGTCACCCGCGAGGCGGGCGTCTCCGCGGGTAGTTTCGGCATGGGAGCAGCAGCAGCCGACTACGACAACGACGGAGACGCTGATCTCTACGTCACCGCCTATGGCCGCGCCATCCTCTACGAAAACCAGGGAGATGGGACCTTCCGGGACGTGACCCCCAGTGCCGGTCTGGCGGCTCCCGGTTGGACCACCAGCGCCGCCTGGTTCGACTATGACGGCGACGGATGGCTCGACCTGTTCGTCTGCAGCTTCGTCAAATACCAGATCGACAACCCGGTGCGGTGCGGCAACAACCAGTTGGGAAAGAACTACTATTGCATCCCCACCTTCTTCGAACCGACGCCGAGCCTGCTCTTCCGAAACAACCACGACGGCACCTTCACCGAAGTCGGAGCCAAGAGCGACATCGGCCGGTCATTGGGCAAGGCGTTGGGCGTCGTCGCCACCGACGTCAACAACGACCGCAGGATGGATCTCTTCGTCGCCAACGACACGGTCCAGAACTTCCTGTTCGTGAACCGGGGGAACGGCCGGTGGGACGAGATCGGCTTTCTGGCGGAGGTGGGGTTCAGCGCCAACGGGAAGGCGCGCTCCGGCATGGGCGTCGATGCCGCTGACTACGACCAGGACGGCCGGCAGGACCTCTTCGTGGCCAACGTGGACCAGGAGATGTTCGCGCTCTACCAGAATCAGGGGAATGAGCTGTTCCGCGACCACTCCCATCCCAATCAGGTGGCGCAGTCCACCCGGCTCCTGAGCGGCTGGGGACTGAAGTTCCTGGACTTCGACGTGGACGGGGACATGGACCTGTTCCTGGCCAACGGGCATCCCGACGACATGATCCCCTCCTATTCCCTGCAGGTCACCTACGCCATGCCGCTGCTGCTCTTCGAAAACGTGGACGGGAGGTTCCGGGACATCAGCGAGCGGGCGGGCGCCGTCTTCGCGGAGAAGTATCCGGCCCGCGGGATGACGGTGGGTGACGTCGACAACGACGGGAGAGTCGACGTGCTGGTCGCCAACAACGGGCAGGCGCCAGTGCTTCTACGGAACCAGTGGGGGGCCGGCAATCACTGGATCGGTCTCGAGCTGGTGGGGAAAACCTGTAACCGGGACGCCATCGGGGCGCTGATCCGGTGGTCGGCCGACGGAGTCGTCCGAAGCCGTTTGAAGACGAGTGGGGGAAGCTATTTGGCTTCCCACGATCCGCGCGAGGTGTTGGGGTTGGGCAAGGCGATCAAGCTGGACTGGGTCGAGATCCACTGGCCGGCTCCCAGCAACCGGGTCCGGAGGTTCGAGGATTTGCCCGTCGACTCCTACGTGACCCTCACGGAAGAATAGCGTAGGGGCAAACCCTTGTGGTTGCCCTTCCTTATTTGCACGCGTGATGACGTAAGAGGGCACCCACAAGAGGTGCCCCTACGTTATTCGCAAGGTCGGCCGGTCCCCCTCCGGAGAGTGACGTATCGATCGACCTCTATGCCATCCCACGCTTCGCACCCGCCGTCGGGCCAGTGAACTTCCACTCGATCCACAATCTTCGATGCGCCCAGACCAAAGAGGATCCGGCTGTCGTTGGCGCTGAGATAGCTGCCGTCGGAGCGGCAACGGCGCCACAGGGGCGTGTGGCCCTTCCGGATCAACGCGACCCGGGCCTGATAGACGGCCGACATCCCGCCCCCCTCCACTTTCAACCGGACACCCAGCCAATGGTTGCGGGAGCCGACCTGGTTGAGGAGAAGCCGGGCCGGCCCGTTGTTGTTGGCAACGGCGATATCCACGTCCCCGTCGTTGTCGATGTCGCCGAAGGCGGCTCCCCGGCTGACTTCCACGAGATCCAGTGCCGATCCCGCAACGTCGGAACCGATCTCTCGAGAACGGCCGGTCCCGTCGCCCCGGAAGAGCTGGTTCTCCTGCGCGTACGGGTAGGGTGAATCGGCCGGCTGCCGATCGTCCATGACCACGGCTCCGTTGGCCACGAAGAGGTCCAACCACCCGTCATTGTCGTAGTCGAACCAGAGCGTCCCGAAACCGGAATAGGGAACACTGGCGTTGGCCAGCCCGAAGCGGGAGGTCGCATCCGCGAATCCTGCCGCTCGTCCGTTCAGATAGAGGGTGTTGGTCTCCTTCTTGTTGTGGGTCACGAAGAGGTCTTCGTCGCCGTCGCCGTCGAAATCGGCTGCCGTGACCCCCATGCCCGCTTCGGCCACTCCGTCGATGTTGTAGGCGGTCCCGGACACCAGGCCCCGGTCCTGGAACGTCCCATCCCCCTGGTTGATCCACAACTGGTTGGGGGTCCCGTCGTTGGCAACGTAGACGTCCACGCGGCGGTCGAGATTCAGATCGACGGCCACGACTCCAAGACCGGCTCCGAAGGCCCGGCCCAGACCGGCCTCCTCCGACCAGTCGGTGAAGCTTCCGTTTCCTTCGTTGCGAAAGAGGCGGTCAGGCAACGGCTGGTAGACACCGGGCGCGCAGTAGTCGCGGCGCTCCCCGCCGCACCTGCGGTTTCCCTTGATGGTAAAGGAGACGTAGTTGGCGACGTAGAGGTCCAGGTCGCCGTCGGAATCGTAGTCGAGGAAGGTGCTGCTGGCGCTGTAACGAGGATCGTCCACTCCGGCGTCACGGGTCACGTCGATGAAGGTCCCATCGCCGTCATTGCGGTACAGAACGTTGGATCCGAAGTTGGTCAGATAAAGGTCCGGATCGCCGTCGGAGTCGTAGTCTCCGACGGCCAAGCCCATGCCGTATCCCCGGTGTCCAACCCCGGCCTCACGGGTGACGTCGGTGAACCGGAGTTCTCCCGTCGGATTCAGTTCATTGCGGAACAGCCGGTTCCGGGGCGTTCCCTCTCCGGCAAACGGAAACACCGATTGGGACACTTCCTTGGCCGGGTCCAGCATCGCTCCCTGGACGAAATAGAGGTCCAGGTCGCCGTCGCCGTCATAGTCGAGCATGCCCACCCCCGAGCCCATGATCTCAGGAAAGAAATACTCGCCCGTCGCTCCGATGAAGTGGTGAAAGTCCAGACCGGTTTCTTGAGCGGCTTCTCGAAAGACAGGCGAGCCGCCGGTAGCGAAAAGAATCCGGGAGAGGGAGCAGGCTCCCAGGACAGCGACGGAGAGCAAGCAATTGATTGCGAACGAGGACGGCGGCTTCCTAATTCCCATGGGAATTGGCCGCTCTCTTGAGCTCGGTCAGCAGGCTCTCGATGTCGCGCGCGATTCCGGCGTGGTTTGGAGCAACCGCTTTCCGTTTCGCCTGCAGAGCATAGTGTTCGGCCTTCTCCAGCTCTCCCAGTTGGGCATAGGCCAGAGCCAGGGTGTAGACGTGCAAGGGATCACCGTCGTTCTGGCCGTCGAGCGCCTTGTGAAGATGCCGAACGGCTTCTTCGTACTTTCCCTGCGTCAGCAGCAGATGTCCCAGGTTGAAATGCGGCAGGGGAAAATTGGGCTGGTGCCGGATGGCGAGCCGCATATGTTTCTCCGCCTCGGCGCTTCTGCCCAACTGCGCCAACAGATGTCCCAGATTGCTGTGACTGTCCGCGTGAAACGGATTGATCTCGACGGCCTTACGGAGTGCGGCGATCGCCTCGGCCGTGCGCCCCTGCCACCCCAGGTAGGTGCCGAAATTGTAGTGCGTCTTGTACAAGCCGGGATCGCCGGCGACAGCCGCGCGATAGTGGTGCTTCACCTTGGCGGGGTTCCGGAGAGCGATGTACAGAGAGACCAGGTTGGCATGCGCGATGGCATGGCCGGGTTCCAGCTTCAGCACTTCCTCGAAGGCGGCGGCCGCCTCCTTGTATCTCCGCTCCTCTCTCAGAACGAAGCCTTCCCGAAGAAAGTGTCCGGCGCGAGACCCCAAGACCTGGACGGCTCCGAGCAGGGGGTCCTCCACCGGCGGCTGTTGCGCCGAATGGCGCTGGAATTGCGAGAGATGTTCCCGGGTCTGTTCCAGGTTGCCCAGACTCCGGTGGGCCAGCCCCAAGGCGTAATGGGCGGCGCCGTACCTGGGGAATCGCTCGACGGCCTTCTGGTAGTTCTCGACAGCGTCAGAAGCCTTTCCCGCTTCCCAAAAGATCCGGCCCAGACCCGCCCAGGCCGAAGCGGACTCGGGGTGGTCCTTTATGATCCGGCGGTAGAGTTCCCGGCTTTCCGTCAATCTTCCCAGTTTCCGCAAAGCCTCAGCCAGCGCCAAACGAGCCGGCAGATAGTCCGGATTGAGCTTCGTCGCCAGCCGCAACGATGCCAACGCTTCAGCCGGCTTGCCCAAGCGTCCCTGAAGGTTCCCAAGATAGTAGGCCCACGAAAACGAGTCGGGCTCCAGAAGCCGGGCCCGCAGGTAAAACGGTTCGGCGAACTCGTAGCGCTGATGAGCATGCAGCAGCATGCCCATCCTGCCGTTGGCTTCCGCATCCCTGGGATGCAGACGGACCTGCTCGCCGGCTTCCCGGATCTGCTTGCGGCTCGTGGCGTCGAACTCGTCGAGCCGAGGGACCAAATCAGGAACGGGAGGCAACGGCTCGCTCTGGGCCGGAAGGAGGGGCGCCAACAGGAACAAAAGCGAAAAAATGGCGGGAACCGCGCGAGCCACGACCGGCGGCCTCAAGGTGAGTTTCCAGGCTGCGCCTGACCGCCGACGGACTGCGGACCCTCTCGCTGGCTCCGGTAGATCCGGTCCAGCCGCAGGAATTCGCGCCGCGCCCGCTCCGCCTCCGCTTTTCGACCGGCTCTCGCGTAAGCCCGGGACAGGGCGAAGTGCATTTCGGAGTCCTCGGGTTTCAGTTGCACTCCGGCTTCCAGTTCCTGGACGGCCCGTTCGATCTGGCCCGTCTCCAGCAGAACCCTGCCCAGAACCTTTCTGGAAGTGAAGAAGTTCGGCAGCAGCCGGTGCGCTCTTTCCGCCAGGGGCAGAGCCTCCTGGTACCTGCCCTGACGCAGGTACTCCATGGCGATCTGGAGGAGACTCGGCACATGATCCGGATTCTTCTTCAGCTCCTGTTGGAACTGTTGGACCGCCAGGTCCGGCTTGCTGCCCATCAGGAACGCCCCATAGGCATAGTGCACAGTCGCTTCGTCGGGGTAGCGGGAGACGAGCTCTTGATAGAGGCGATCGGCGTTCTCCGCTCGCCGCGCCTCCGTCTCGTACGCGGCCCGTCCCGCCAGCATGACGAGTTCCCGTTTGGCCGGAGGATACTCGGAAGGAAGATACCGCATGCGCAGGATGGACAGCCCCAGGGCCTCGACCACTTTCGGACTGGTGTTGTTCTGATAGACGAACTGCTGCAATGCCTCGTAGGCCGATTCGAACTGCTCCATCCGGGTCATCAGGATGGCACTGTGGTAACGCACGACGGCCGCGATCCGATTGATATCGGTGCCCACGATCCGGCCGACGGCGGTGAGATCGTCGGTCTCTTCGGCCGTCGTCTGGGCGAACGAGCCCGAACCGGCTCCGGCCAACAGCACCGACAGAAGGGCTGCCGCGCCGAGTCTCCTACAACTTGGGGCGCCAGTCATCGTCCGGTTCATCCGAAGAAAATCGAGATAGAAGGGAACTCACGGTTCGCGCTCAAGTTAGCAAGCATCCCTATACAGGACAAGTCAGGCTCTGTAGCCAGGTTTCCATTCAGGTTGTGCCGGTTGCGCCAAGTCCATACACTGGAGCCCAATATTCACCGCCCTTCCCTGGAGGCAACATGGCTTCGCCGACTTATCGCATCTTCATCATGACCCTGCTCCTGTCTCTCACCGCCTGCTCCCCGCCGGAAACCGCTCAGGAGGTCGAAGCACTCGATCCCGAGCGGTTGGTCCTCAAGATCGACAAGGAGGTCAGCATCATCGAACCCGGCCCCGAGACCGGCCTGGCTCATGAGATGGTGGGAATGGTCCGCCGTCCGGACGGGACCATCTTTGTGAACACCGAGACCCAGGGGACGGGTGAGGCGTTAGGATATTTCAAGAGCACGGACCAGGGCGAGACCTGGGAACCGGTGCGGCTGAATCTCGCCGATGCTCCGCCCGGCCAACGCCTGATCGGTTCGGGGGTCACTCGAGACGGACGCCTCTGGCTCCTGCATCAGAGCACCCCGAAAGAGCTATTCGTCTCCTGGTCCGCCGACGTCGAGGCCTGGAACACGACGCCCATCGACTTCCGGCCTCTGGGATCGCGGGGCATGGAGCAGCCGTACGTCTACTGCTACAACGACTACAACACCTTCATCGAACAGCCCGACGGCACCCTGATGTTTTCGGTGGGTTTCCGCTACGACGGGTCCTACTACAAGGACCCCAAAAACCGGATCGACGGACTCATGCGTGCCGATCTGGACTTCGGAGGCGAGACGATCTTCCGCTCCAGCGACGGGGGCAAGACCTGGGGAGACGTGAGTATCATGCACCCCCACGTCACCGAGGTGGGCCACGCCCTGGATCCCTTCGATCCCAACCGGATCCTCTCCATGACCCGAACCCAGCGGGAGCTCCTGGCCGGCGAGGACCGGGAGGCGACCATCAAGAGAACCGGCGCCCCCTCCGACATGCCCTCCGACATGCCTTCCATCTACAAGAACGGCCTGCTGATGGAATCCACTGACAGCGGACGGACCTTCCATGAAGTGCCCGGCGGCTTGACCGAGTTCTACGGGCACCGGGCGACCATCGTCTGGGGCAGCAACAACCTGGTCGTGGTCGCCGCCAACTTTCAACGCAAAAACTCCAGCCGGGTTTTGAGAATCAGCCTGGACGGAGGCCGGACCTGGGTGGATGGGACTTCAGAGGGTACGCGGGAGTTCAATCAGGCGAAGAGGCACCCACTCCTCACGCCGCCCCTCACCGTCTCCTTCACCAGTCCCATGTTGGAATTGTCGCCCAATCACTTCATGTCGGTGTACGCCTACTGGGAGAACGAGTCGCTGAAGCGATACTACGAAGCGCCCAAGAGTCCGTGTCCACAGGGCACTGAAGTCGGAGACTGCCCCTGGTTGGGGCTGCGGGCGGTGTTCTGGCACTTGGAGAACGCCCCGGAGGAGCCGCCCGAGGCCGGGTGATCACCGGGAGGGCTTTCCGGAGGCCCGCTCAAGCTCCCAAAAGAACCCTTGCACCGATCCCAGGGTCCGGTCCCCCCGGGGCTCCGCCATGATCTTGTACGCGGTGAAGAAGCGATCGGGCTCCAGCTCGATGGTGGCCGCGCCGACGATCTCCAGAAATTGCGTGGACTGATTCATCCGCTTGGTCCCGCTCCGGGTACCGTCCACCCAGGTCCGGCCTCCGTCCAGGCTGATCCGGGCACAGGTCGCGGGGACGGGCGGTACCGAGTCATGGTAGTAGCCGGTGTTGTGGGTCACGATAACCACGTTGTTCGTGGTCCACAGGATGGCCCCGCGGTGCGCATAGTAGCCGGCGTAGCTGCCCGGGATCTCCCGGAAGCTGCGCCCGCCGTCGGTCGACTCCAGCAACAAGCCCCCCTTCCAGAGCCACTCGGCTCCGGAGAAACGAGTCCCCCAGATGAGGGCCTCCTTCTCCGCCTGTTCCCGGTCTTCTGCCGGGAGCAACAGCCGCTGCTTTCGGGTCATGGCCAGAATGCGATCCGGGTCGGCGGGGTCGACGGCGTAATCGGTCTCGGTGGCGTGCAGGTGAACGATGGTCGGATCGTCCCAGGTCTCTCCACCGTCCCGGGACCGGACCAGAACGTCGCGGATCCCGGGGCGTGACTGGTCCTCTTGTCCGTAGTCCTCCCAATCGGAATAGCGCATGCTGGCCGAGAACATGAGCATCCCATCGGGCCTCTGGACGAAGTTGGGGAAGCAGGCCGCCACATCCATTGAAGTGTAGGGATCCTCGGGCGCTCCAGGGGAGAACCGGCCATACTCGAACGGCCGGCTCTTCCAGGTCATGCCCCCGTCGTCGGAATGGGAGAGAAACACCGTCCTGTCCTCGTCCGGATCTTCTTTTTGCCCGTACAGTCGCAACTGCTGGTGCAGCATCCAGAGGCGTCCGTCGCGAGTGATGCCGAAACCGGACGCGAATTGCCGCGGCGGCGCCTCCTCGAAGTTCAGGGGAAGGACGGTCCACGTTTTCCCTCCGTCGGTGCTCTTGGCCAATCCCCGCGAGAGATCTGCGGACTGGGTATTCAGGTAGAGGGTGCCGTCGGGATGACGGAGCAACTTCATCATTCCGGCGGCTCTGCCCACGGGCAGGATCTGCAGGCTCTTGCCCAGTTTGATCTTGATCCGATGATCGGGCCCGTCGTTCGGTTCCGTCTCGGAATCACAGGCGGGAGAGATGACAAGCAGGAAAACGACGGCCGGAAACGAGATGTGTCTCATGGCGCCTCCGGGGAGGAGGCTACCAGATCCGGGAAACCCCTTCTTCCCGGGGCCGCGCGTCGCGGCATTGGAGGAAACGTCGACGACAGGAGGAAAGCCACCTTTATTTGGGACTGCTAGAATAGTCTCCAATGAGACGGCCGTTCAGTGCCGGTGTGTTTTGCCTTCTGGTCTTGCTCGTCTCCGTCCCGGCGGTTCCCTCTTCGGACGGAAAGAGCATCTTCCTGCGCATTCTGGTGGTAAGCAACCTGTCTCTGGCCCAGCAGATCCTCCAGGAATTGAACCGCGGGGCATCATTTGCGAATCTGGCGCGCCGACATTCCATCGACCGTACGGCTGCGGACGGCGGTTATCTGGGAAGTATTTCCCTGACCCGGATGAACCGCGAGTTTCGACAGGCCGCCGCGGGGCTGGGTCCCGGCGCCTACAGTTCCATTTTCCGTTCCGGTTACGACTACGCGCTGCTTTATCGCATGCCGGCTGATTTCCAGGAGCGGGCTCGCCGTCTGGAGGAAGAGGGAGACCGGTTGCGCCAGGAGCGCGAGTGGGAGCGAGCCATCAAAGTGTACCGGGACGCGTTGGAACTGGACCCCAACTTTGCCGAGGCCTTGGCCAAACTCGGCTCCTCTTACGCCTGGGTCGGAAAGTTGTCAGAGGCCCGGACGGCCTTCTTCCGAGCCTATCGTCTCGCCCCCGATTCAGGCCGGGTCCGTTACGCCTTGGGGAAGTTTCTGGTCTCGCAGGGACAATTGCGGGAAGCCGCCGAGCACTTGAGAAGCGCGGCGGATCTGGACCCCGACCTGACCCAGCTCGCCGTGGTGGAGATCTCGGCGGGACAGGTGGAACGAGCCCTGAAACTCAATCCTCACGATCCCAAGCTGCTCATTCTCAAGTCCAGGCTGTCCTTCGAGCGGGGCGATCTGGAACTGTCTTCGGCAGTGCTGGAGAAGGTAGACCGGAATAAGCTCGACAATAAATTGAGCTTGAGGCTGGCGGAGCAGCTCTTCTGGTTGGCGCGCTCCGACGATGCCCTCACCTTCCTGAACCGACTGGACCTCAGTCCGGACGAACAAGAGGAAGCGGCCCGGATACTCATTCGATTCAAGTACAACGACGAGGGGGAGCGGATTCTGAAGCCCCTCGCTTCCTCCTCGGCCCAGTTGCGGCTGGGCATGCTCTATGTAGACCAGAGCCGATTCCAAGATTCCAAGGAGGTCCTCCAACGGCTGACGGTGCGGGACCCCGGTAACTGGGAAACCCATTACTATCTGGGAGCCGCCCTGAACTCCCTGGACCAGTTCGACCAGGCCACCGAAAGGTTGCTCGAGGCGCTACGGCTTAGACCCGGCCAAGAGGAAATCTTGCACCAGTTGTCCAGTGCCCGTTCCCGTTCGGGTCAGACCGGCAAAGCGTTGGAATGGCTGGACAAAGGAATCGAGTTGAATCCCGATTCCTTCCTGCTGCACTTGGAGAAGGGCCGCATCCTGTTGAAAGGGAAGGAGGCCGGTGGGGCGCTCGGGCATCTCCAGAAGGCCCTGGCTCAAAATCCCGACCACGTGGAGACCCACTATTTGATGGGAAGGCTCCACCACCGGTTGAAAGATCCGGCCACCGCCCGGAAGTACTTCGACCGGTTCGACCTGCTGCAGAAGCGAAAGCCCAAATCGAGCCGCAAGCCGGGCATGCGGAAGATCGATCCGAGTTTGCCTTAGGAGCGGGGGTATTTTACCCCCGCCTCTTGGGGGACAAGGATGTCCGTCCTCACAGCTTTCTCGAAGAGAAGAAACTGGCCATCTCGCAATCCGGCCTTTGTTGGGTTTTCACTAATGTATTCCACGCACCAGGAAAAGTGCAGCGGGTGCCGGATCAGACGGTCCCAATAGTCTTCCTGCCAAAAGGTGCCCGAATTTCCCGTTTTCCTGTTGATCTGCCGCGCTGTGAACCACTTCCAGGATTTCACGATTTTTGGAATTTCGTGGGTACCAAGAGGACGAAACAGCACATGGACGTGGTTGGGCATCACGACGAAGGAAGCCAACTCATAGCGTTCGCCGTCGAAGTGACGGAGCGCGTCAGCCACCACCTTCGCCAGAACCGGATCCTTCAAGATGCAGGAGCCACTTCCCTGGTCTAACCAGTCCTCGATTCGTCGAGAAAACCGCTTGTGGTAGCGTTTTGCCGTTCGCGCATCCCAAGGACGAGGGTGGCGTTTCAGCCAGATACCCTGTTCCTCCTTCCACTGATCCAGTTTCACTTGGGGCAGCGAGTCTCCCAGGCGCCATGTCACGAAGACGAAGACGTTACGTTGCTGCCAGTGGGGAAGGCGGTTTTCGGTGACGTCGATCTTCCCGCAGGGGTCGAAATGGGAGTGGGGGTTTTCCAACCCCCGAATCTTCATAGCGTTGGACACAATAATCCCAACGACTACAGGTTAGTTTCGACGAAATAGGGGGTTTTTAACCGCCTCTTGGAGTATGGGGGACAGGGATGTCCCCCCTCCTAGTGAGACTCGTGGATCTTGTGGTAGCGGTTCGGTTGGAGGTCGGTCAGCCTCGTCTTGGCGCCGCTGGGCCATTGGATCTCCACCCAGTCGAGAGCTTTGGCCGGGCCCAGACCCAGGATCTCCCGGGGATCGCTGGAGGAGAGGTAGCTGCCACCCGCCCGCTTCAGGCGACGGCGCTCGACCCCTCCCGCCGACCAGGTGATGACGGCGCCGACAGGGGTGTGGCCGTGGCGGGACACCAGATCGAGGCCAAGCCAATGGTTGCGGTCGCCTCCCCGGTTCAGGAGCATTACCGGCGGTCCGCCGTTGTCGGTGATGAGCAGGTCCGGATCGCCGTCGTTGTCCAGGTCCCCGGTGGCCAGTCCCCGGGCGGAGAAAGTGCGAGAGAAGACGGCTCCCGATTGGGGGCTGCGGTCGTGAAAGCGGCCGTTGACGTTTTCGAAATAGAGGAGGGGTTCCCTGTACCCCAGCCCCGGCCGGAACTTCTCCACCATGTCGTCCGGGTGGCCGTTGGCCAGGAACAGGTCCTCGTCGCCGTCGTTGTCGGCATCGAAGAAGCGCAGTCCCCAACCGCTCAGCAGCCAGGTCAGTTTCCCTACGTCGGCTGCTTCGTCGGTGAAGGTCAAGTCTCCCTGATTCCGGTACAGGCTGAACACCTCGTGGTCGATATTGGAGACGAAGAGGTCCTGCAGGCCGTCGCCGTCGTAGTCGGTGGCATCCACGCCCATCCCGGAGCGCGGCTTGCCGCCGTCGTCGAACGCGACTCCGGCCCAGAGGCCCATCTCCCGGAAGGTCCCGTTTCCCTGATTCACGAAGAGGAAGTCGGCCACCGTGTCGTTGACGACGAACAGGTCCAGATGCCCGTCGTTGTTGACGTCGGTGGCCACCACTCCGAACGCCTTGCCCGGGTGCCCGGCGATCCCCGACTCCCGGCTGACGTCGGTAAAGCGGCCGTTGCCGTCGTTGCGAAAGAGATGACTGGGGGTGGGATCGAAGAGGGTCGGCAAGCAGTAGTAGGTCCGTTTTCGCAGGTGATCGAAGCAGAGCCGGCTGAGGGATTGGTCGTAGCGGACGAAGCTGCAGACGAACAGGTCCAGCCTTCCGTCTCCATCGTAATCGAACCACACCCCACTGGTGGACCATCCGGGAGCCAGGAGGCCCGCATCCGTGGCCACTTCGGAGAAGCTACCGTCGCCGTTGTTGCGATAGAGGTCGTTGGGTCCGTAGTTGGTGACGTAGAGGTCTTGCCAGCCGTCGCCGTCGTAGTCGGCAACCGCGACGCCCATGCCGAATCGGCCGCCTGAGACGCCCGCTGCTTCGGTGACGTCGGTGAAGGTCCCATTCCGGCCGTTGCGGTACAGGGCGTTCCGGAGCGGCGTGGCGGGAGTGTAGAAGTCGGACATTCCGCTGTTGACCAAATACAGATCCATCCATCCGTCGTTGTCGTAGTCGAAGATGGCGCAGCCGGGCCCCACCGTCTCCGGCAAGTGCCGCTGTGGCGACATGGCATTCTCATGAACCCAATGGATGCCGCTGGACTGGGGTGGGACTTCCTCGTAGACGATCCCGGGACTGGTGGGCTCTTCTGGCGCGGCGGTAACGGGAGTGAGCGACAGTAGCGTCGCGGCAACCCACCTCCATCGGTACCCGCACTTGCGAGCTCGGACTACCCTTCCGGCCGCCTTCGTATTGACCCATTCCCGGATCACATTCCCTCTCCAGAGAACCGGACTCAATTGCCCGGATTGGCCGGTTCTTTTCCCTCCTGGATCGTGAGTATCTGGTCCACGGACAGATCGGACAGGGTCTGGCGCCGGCCACTGGGCCAGAGGATTTCCACCAACTCGACCTTTTCGGCTCGACCCAGGCCGAAATGCAGCCGGAAGTCGGAGTGAGAGGAATAGCTGGCTCCGCTGATGACGTCTCCCCGCTGCCGTCGCCCGTCGGCGGTCACGAAGACGGTGGCGCCGATGGCGTCGCGGGGACTCTTCTCCCCGCCCACCAGCCGCAGGGACAACCAGTGATGCTCCGCTGTCGAAGCCTCGTTCTTCAGGACCACTGGCGGACCGTCGGCGCAGTTGAGCACCACGTCGACGCGTCCGTCGTTGTCCAGGTCTCCGAAGGCGGCTCCGCGGGCGGAGACGACGACGGCCAGACCGCTCCCCGTGGCGGGTGGAACAGCCTGGAAGCGTTTTCCCCCGACGTTACGAAAAAGCAGCGGACGTTGGGAGTAGGTGGTGCCCCAATCGTAGGAATCCACGGCCGCATAAATGTGTCCGTTGGCGACGAACAGGTCCTTCCACCCGTCGTTGTCATAGTCTACGAAACCGGTTCCCCACCCCAGAAAGGGGAAGGTGGCTTCCCCCAGGCCCACTTGGAAGGTCACGTCCAGAAAAAAATTGTCTCCCTCGTTCTTGTAGAGGGTGTTGTGATCGTCGGAGAAATTGGTCACGTAGAAGTCGACCTGCCCATCGTTGTCGTAATCCCCCACCGCCAAACCCATTCCCGCCTGCGCCTTGGCGTACTGGTTGAAGGCGAAACCGGACGGATAGCTCATGTCCTCGAAGGTCCCGTCTCCCCGGTTGCGGTAAAGGTAGTTGGGCTTTGAGTCGTTGGCCACCACCAGGTCCACCCAACGGTCTCCGTCCACGTCCACGAAGGTGCTGGCGAACCCATAGTACCGGTTCGGATCGTGGACGCCCGCGTCGGCCGCTACGTCGGTGAAGGTGCCGTTCCCGTTGTTGCGGAAGAGGAAGTCGCGGATTCCGATGAGGCCCAGGGGACCGCACAGGACCCGTTTGCCGCGGAAGCTGCAGGCATGTTGGGGGATCATGGAGAAGGATCGGGCCAATGCCTTCTCCGAGAGCCGAATCTCCGGAGCCGTCTCCATTTCCGCCTTCCGGTCCCGCAGACATTCCTCCGGAGGGTTGGGAGTCGATTCGGGGCAAGGGGGGAATTCCAGATACCCGCAGACGAAGAGATCCAGGTCCCCGTCCCGATCGAAATCGCCGAAGGACGCCGCTGTCGACCATCCCGGAATCGAGATCCCGGCCCGGTCCGTGACGTCGCTGAAGCTCCCGTCGCCGTTGTTGCGGTAGAGGCGATCCTTGCCGAAGTTGGCGACGTGGAGATCGGGCCAGCCGTCGTTGTCGTAGTCCCCGACGGTGGCTCCGAAGCCCCAACCCTCGTTGGCCACTCCCGCCGCGGCCGTCGAGTCGGTGAAGGTCCCGTCGCCGTTGTTGCGATAGAGGGCTGCCTTCGGATGTTCCTGCTGGCCCCGAACCGCCTCGAAGTTGGAACCGTTGACCAGGTAGATGTCTATCCAACCGTCCCGATCATAGTCGAAGAGAGCCACGCCGCCCGACGGGACCTCCATCAGGAACCGCTTCACCTTCGAGCCGGCGCTGTGACGAAAAGCCTCCAACCCGCTCCGGGCAGTGGCGTCGGAGAAGACCAAGGGTGCTCCGTCGACGAAACCGCCCGCCGTGATGGGACGCATCATTTCGTCCCGCACGGGAGCCCGGGGAGCACCCGCGGCCACGGCGCTCTCATCTTGGGCGGGAGCGAGGATCTCTGCGGTGGGGACCAGCAAGAGCAGGACGATTGAGGAAAGTGTTTTGGCGAGAAATCCCGAATTCCAAACCGAAGAGTGGTGATTCACGGCAATTTTGACGCTTCCGCCGCATCTGGGTGGCGGCGTGGCTCGTGCCCAGCGTATCGAAGGGGTGATCTGGAGGGACGACCTGCCAGTCGTCTTTTGCCTGATGCCCGGTCGTAAGATCGGCGGCAAGAAAGCCGCCGCTCCTGTTTACGAGAACAACTCGTGGACGAACTTGCCGTTGGTGGCGATCTTGACGGGGCGCCCGCCGGCATGGAACTCCCCTTCCGGGTCGATTCCCAGGATACGGTAGACCGTAACCATCAGATCTTCCACCGACACCGGCCGGTCGTGGGGATCGGAACCGGTCGGTGTGGTGCTGCCCAAGACCACTCCTCCGCTGATTCCGGCTCCAGCCAGAGCCACGGAAAACGATCGTGGCCAATGATCCCGTCCTGCCTGGTTGTTGATGCGCGGCGTCCGTCCGAACTCCGAGAGGACCAGGACCAGCGTCGTTTCCAAAAGGCCGCGATTCTCAAGATCGTCCAAGAGCGCGCCGAAGGCCTGGTCGAACGGAATGTTGACCTTCTCCATCCCGGGTTTGTTGTCGAAGTGCGTGTCGTAGCCGCCGTGGAAGACCGTCGCCACACGAACGCCGGATTCGATCAGCCGGCGCGCCAGCAGGGATCCCTGTCCCACCGTGGTGTGCCCGTATGCGTCCCTCAGTTTTTCGCTCTCCTCGGAGATGTTGAAGGCCTTCTTGGCGGCGGGCGAACTCACCAGGTCGTGGGCTTTCTGGGAGAACTGATCCATCCGATCCAGCAGACCGGAGCTCTCCACCTTGCGGAAACGGTTGTCCAAAGCGTTCAGCAGCTCCGATCGGGCCCGGGCCTGATCCAGTTTCATTCCCAGCGGCAGAGTCAGGTCTTTGACCGAGTAGTTCTTCTGGTTGGGATCTCCGGATTGGAAGGGATCATAGACCGAACCCAGAAAACCGGCTCCACCGGAACGGCTGTTCTTGGGAATGGCGACATAGGGTGGAAGGCCTGCCGAGGAGCCCCACTCATGAGCCAGGACCGAACCCAGAGCGGGATGAACCAGGTCATTTCTACGCTTGGTGCCGCTGATCACGTATTGCTGGGCGCTCTCGTGGACCGCATCGTCCGAGTACATGGACCGGATCACCGCGTACTTGTCGAGCCGCTTCGCCGACTCGGGCAACAACTCGGAGAAATGGATCCCCGGGATCACGGTCGGAATCGCCTTGAAATAGCCTCGAATCTCCGCCTCGGCGTCCGGCTTGGGATCCCAGGTGTCGACCTGACTGTTACCGCCCGCCTGGAACAGCACGATGCAGTTGAGATCTCTCTTCTTCGATCCCAATGCACTCTGCTGCCGCAACAAGCTGGTGAGACTCAAGCCTCCCAGACCCACCATGCCGATGCGGATGAAGTCCCTTCGGGACGGACTGCAGGACAACTCTGCAGGATAGATTCTCATGGCGTACTGTATCCCTAATGATTGACTAGGAATTCTTGGGAGTTTATCACGGTCCAAAGCAGGTCATCAAGAATCTGCTTCCGTTCCACGCCCTGCGAATCCATGCTGGCGAGGTAGTTGGAGGCGAGGTCCCACTCGCGATCCGTCGTCCTGCGGCTGTAGGCGCTCATGAAGACATGATCGTAGATCTCGCGATCGGACTTGCCGGACTCGAGCAACTTGGCCACCACATTCTGATCCGATTGGACCTTGTCCATGACCGTGTCGCCGAATCTCATGTGGAGGGCCTGGCTCAGCGTGGGTTCCTTGGGCCGCTCCTCCAAGCTCAAGCGTTCCGGGTAACCGAAAATACTCAGGAAATAACCCGCGTAGTCGGAGTAGATGACCTCCTGGGCCCGGGTTCCCTTGGGACTGACTTGGAAGGAGTGTTCGACTCCGGCGACTTGCGACAAGGCATCGAGCATGGCCTCGGCGGGAAGAATCCGAATGTTGTAACGGGTGAACAAGTGAGGGGCATCCAGCTTGTTCAGGGGATTGGGCGAGGACGTCCGCTGGTAGGTCATGGAGTTGAGGATCGCCCGGTGCACCGGCTTCAGACGAAATCCGTTGTCGATCAGATGCCGGGCCAATCCGTCCAGCAGGGCCTCGTTGGAGGGAGGGTTGGTGGTTCGGAAATCGTCGTAGGGCTCCACGATTCCCAGGTTGAAATACTCCCTCCAGATGCGGTTGACGATGGACCGGGCGAAAAAGGGATTCTCGGGTGAGGTGATCCACGCCGCCAAGTCCTTGCGGTGGTCCCCGTTGGTCCTCACCGGAAAATCCGGGTCGAAGGGGATTCTGGGCTGCACCGGCTTTTTGGTCCGCGGGTGCACAAAATGGGACTTCGGGTCCAGCCACCAGACTCGGCGGTAGGTCTCGTATCCCCGTTTCTGACGCAACTGTCCGAAAAACGCACTCAAGTCGAAGAAGTTGTCCTGGGTCAGATTCTCCAGGGGATGATTGTGGCATTCCACGCACTCCATCCGGATACCCAGGAAGAGGCGGCTGACCGTGGTCGTCACCTGATTGACATTGGTGATGTCCAGAACGGTGTTGGACATGGGGGACCAGAACATGGCTGCAGGATTCCTGGTCTGGTCTCCGGTGCTGGTCAGTATCTCCTGAACGAACTCATCGTAGGGGCGGTCTTCCCTGAGAAAGGTCCGGATGAATCTCTTGAATAATCCCTGCGCACGACTGGGAATGTTTGTCTGGTGGACGCGGAAACTGTCTCCGAGCTTGGTCGTCCAGTAGATGGCGTACTCGTCCCGCTCCAACAGTTCGTCGATCAGGGCCGCCCTCTTGTCGGCTCGGGGGTCCGCCAGGAAGCGCTCACTCTCTTCCACTGTCGGCAGCAACCCGATCACATCCAGATAGACCCGCCTCAGGAACTCCTCGTCGCTGCTGATCTCCGACGGGACCAGATTCAGCTCTTTCCACTGCCGAATCATGGCCTCGTCGACGAAGTTGTGAGCCGGCAGGGGAGGATAGTCCGCCATTGGGGGCTCATCCAAAACGCCAACCCTGGCCACCGCGACCCGGCCCATAGCCCGGACCATCACGTGAGTCTGGCCGCGCCCGACCGCCTTCGACTCCCCCTCCGGAGTCACCTGGACGACGTTGTCGTCTCCCACCTGATACTTGACTTCCCCGGTCATGTCCCGCGTGGTCCCGTCGGACAGGCGCCCCAATACCACCCAGCGCTGGGTGGTCCCCAAACCGAGCAGGATCCGCTCCCGGGGATAGATGGCGATGTCGGTCACCCGAGGTCCGTCCGAGTTGTAACGGCCTCCCTGCTTCAGCCAAGTGGCGATCGTGCCATATTCGGCCGAGTCCAGGGTCAGCCGTTTGCCACCACCGTGGGGCACGCTGAATGTCGGCTTCATCAGAAGCAGGCTCTTTTCCGGGTGTTCCAGATCGACCCGGCGGCCGTCGTCCGCTTCGACGATCATCCCGTAATCGGCTTGGGGATCGTAACCGAACAGCGAGAGCTTGAAGCCGGCCTGCCCGGTGATTGCGCCGTGGCAGGTGGGAGTGTTGCAGGACCTTTGAGTAAAGATGGACAGCAGGTCCTGACTGAAGTTGATGCTCACCTCGGTGGCCTGATCGGAGACGCGTGCCTGGAGGCCGGAGCGAGCCTTCCCCAGCCAGGCTTCGACTTCGGCGCGTCCCGGCGTCAGAGCCCGGACGACGCCATCGGAACTGACCGAGACGACTTGAGGAGAGGATGAGACATAGCGGCAGAAGAGGCTCACGTCGTGGGAAGTCCCGTCGGCGTAGTAACCCGTGACCACCAATCGCTGGGTCGCGCCGGGATGGGCCAGAACGAGTTCCGCCGGTTCCAGGACGATTCGCTTCAGACCGGCTGTCGGGTCGGTCAGTACGCTCGTGGCCGACTCGGCGGCTTGAGGGGCGTCCGTTGTTGCCGTATCCGGCTTCGCCGTTTCTCCCCGATTCTCTGACGCAGCCCCCGGCAAGGCCACCGTGCGACCCGGAAAACCGATCAGGCAGAAAACGGCCATGGCCGTTGCTGCGATCCTCAGGATCCCCCGTGTGTGCCTGGGTCTCGGGCCGGATCCGGAGACGGCTGTCAGCTTGGCGGTTCGGAGTTTGAGGGTCACGGCATATGCTCCCTCGCAACGACCTGGACGGTAAAGCGGTGGCTCGAGACGACTCGCCTGCCGACGTCGAACTCAACGTAGACATTCTCGGTGGACTCGATCCCCGTCTCCTCCGCCGCCCGGAAGCCCACGAGCAGGTTCCCCTCCGGGTCCGAATCCAGATGCGCCGAAACACCTTCAGGGGCGTTCGTCAGCCAGACGCTCGGTTTATCGCCCGCCCCGACGGGTAGCCGGTTCTTGATCCCGACCAGGGAGGTCTCCCCCTGCATCACCACGACTTTGTCCTCTTTCGCATCCAGTTCAACGGTCACCGCACCCGGCTCGATGACGGTGAGAGCCGTTTCGGCGACGGGCCGGCCCGGAAAATTGTACAGCTCGGTGATGCCGCCCATGGAGTCCATGGCTCTGCCGACTGCGGTGACCCCTTCATTTCCAACGACTTCGCCCAAAACACGAAAGGGGTAAGTTCCAGGCGGCACCGCGTCACCGGCGCGAATCGTGAGCAGCCGTTCCGGCACCATGAAGGTGGCTCCATCCCCGCCCGGCTCGACGATCTCATCGGCGCGAAACCGATGCTCCTCGGCGGTCACCCCCGGCGGAAGCCCCTCGACCCAGACCCGAACCTCCCCTTCCATAACGGCCCCGGGAGGCGGGGCCAGGGCGGCGGGAACTGGATCGTCGGAATGAATCTTGGGGGGCATCCGGATCATGCCCACCACCATGTTGCTCTCTCCCCCCTGCTCCACGGTGAAGTTGGACAGGGAGATCGATTGTAGTCCGAACTGCGGGGAGACGATGAGGAGAAACCCCGGCTCCTCCGACTTGACATGGAGACGGTAGTCATACCCGGGACCGCCTCGGCCGACCCGGTCCGATACGGAGATGACGAGCTTTTGATCCCGTTCGGGGATGTAATACAGGTTGCTGTCGACACTTCCCGTGTAGAACCCACGACCGTGCGTCAGATCGTCACTCTCCGCCAACAGTTTTCCGTCCGTATCGAACAGGCTGACGACGGTGTCGATACTGGGCGACAGGAGCTGGTAGGCGTTGGTGTGAATCCGTAGCGACACGCCCTGCTTGGCGTCGAGGGCATAGAAATCCTTGTCCTGACTCAGCTCCGTAACCTCTCGCCGCTCAAGCCTGCCGTTGACCACCAAGTTCTTGCCGACCGAAAAAGGCAATTCCTGCGGTTCGTCGCGCCGGTCATTGGATTCGGTTTCCGCGATCTCCTCTGACTGTGTGACCTCGAAATACTTGGGATCCGCGATCCCATTCGTGTCCTTCACAAAGAGCGACCAGATGCCCAGTGGTTCCTCCGGCAGGTCGAACTCGACTTCCATAGCCTCAGATGCTCGACGCAGAATGTTCCCCTCCACCCTGGGGATGGCCGACGCGGTGGAATAATCGTCGGCGAATCGGACGTCCATGGTCCAAGGAATCGTCAGGGTGACATGCTCCCCCCGGCGCGTGGGTGACAGGTAGACCTGTTCCACCTGCTGCAAGCCCCGACCCGAAAACCGGACGGTGACCCGGCTGCCCGCGCGGCCTCCCAGAGGCGAGACGTGGTCGATCAGGGGGACCCGGGAGACACGCAGAACGTATCCGTTGTTCTTGGTGAAACCCCACCCCCGAACGCCCCGGAAAGAATCGACCTCGATGAAATGGGTGCCGTCTTTCTCGAACGTGTGATCGATCAGCGAGTTCACGTCGAAATCGGCGCGATCGTCGTTGAAGACCAGTTCTCTCCCGGTTTCGTCTCGCAGATTGAGATAGCTTTCGAACATGGATCCGAACTGGATGCTCCGAACTTCGAAGATCCAACGGTCCCCCTTCTTCGCCTTGAGAGCATAGAAATCGCGCTCTTTCTTCTCCATGGTCCCGTAGATCTCACAGGGTGGAGAGATGGCTTGAGCGCCGGCGAGGGTCTCGTTGGGCTCCTGTTCGGGAACCGGTTCGAATTGCCCCACCGTGAACCAGAGGGCGGTGGTGTAGCCGTCCTTGGTCTTGGCCCTCAAGATGTGCTGTCCCAGGGGGGCATGCTTCGAGATCCGGATCGTTCCCTCGATTCGTTCCGCCGTCGCCTTGGTCAAGGTGAAGTCGAGATCTTCGCAATCGAACTCGACCGATTCGGCGTTGGAGAGCATGTCTCCCAGAAGTACGACCTCGACCTGGGCGCCAGCCTGCCCCCCAATGGGACGCATGGCTTCCAGGTGGGGAAGGCGAACACCCTTGTCATTCCCGTTCAAGATCCCAGTGCCGATCACCGGCAGGAGGATCAGGACTGCGAGTCGACGTCTGACAGAGGACAAAGGGCTGTCTCCCTTGAACTTGGGACTCCCCCGCGATTCGGGTCTCGGACTTTGACAGTAAGCCACGCCCTCCCGGGCCGAGAGCGAGCCAACCAGGAACAATTCTAGACTATCCTGGCAAGAAATGTCTTCCCCGCCGGGGCTCATTGGGCGGGATTCGATCCCCCATTTTGATGGCGGCAAGCGGGACTGATAGGCTACCGGAGAGAAGCCCGATGACGACGCGGACCGACAGCGGCAATCCAGGTCGGAGATTCCGGGGAAAGGTGGCTCTCGTGACCGGGGGGTCGCGAGGGATCGGCCGGGCCGTGTCCCTGCGTCTGGCTCAGGAAGGCGCCCGGGTCGGGATCAACTTCGTGAGCAACGAGCCGGCCGCCGCCGAGACCGTCGAGCAAGTGAACCGCCTCGGAACCGAGGCTGAGGCGGTGCAGGCGGACGTCTCCGATCGCTCCACCGTCCAGGCCATGGTCGACCGGATTCTGGAGAGATTTTCCCGCATCGACGTCCTGGTCAACAACGCCGGCATCGTGCTCGACGGGGACCTGACCTCATACGCCTCCGATGAGGACCTGGAGCGGGACCTGGATGCCATGTGGGGGGTCAACGTCCGGGGAATCATCAACTGCACCCGGGCGGTCCTGCCGCAGATGCGGAAACGGCGTTCCGGCTCCATCGTCAACATCGCCTCCATCGCCGGCTTTGGCAACATCTCCCCACTGAGGACCTTTTACAGCGCGACCAAGGCGGCCGTCATGAACCTGACCAAACGCTTCGCCCTGGAACTCGGCCCCGACAACATCAACGTCAATTCCGTGGCGCCCGGTCTGGTTCGAACCGATCTCCTGGTGCAGCTCACCCCCCCCCAGGAATTGGAGCGGGTCATTCAAGAGTTCGCCGGACGCAGCGTCCTGGGACGGATCGGTGAACCGGCCGACATCGCCGCCGCAGTGGCCTTCCTCGCCTCCTCCGAGGCCCGCTTCGTGACCGGCCAGATTCTGACCGTCGACGGGGGAAGGATGGATTACCTGAGCGCTTCAGGTTAGGGCGGCTACACCAGCTTCCGAACCAGCGCCGACACTCTCTCGACGACGTTCTGCTCGGCATCGGGCCGCGGTGCGACCGGCACGGTATAGGATTGGAAGAACAGGTCCGGCACGTGGTAGGTCTCACCCAGTTGCCATCCGCCCTCGGGATAGTCCGCTTCTCGGGGCAGGTAGCTGATGGAGCTGTTGGTGTACCCCAACGGGAGAGTGTGCTTCAGGGGCGACCGCGCCTTGATGGCCAGTCCGGTCTCGAAGAAGATCTCCATGTTCATGCCCACCAGGACGATGTCATTGACCCGAATGGCCTGCGCCTCCAAATCCAGCGTCGGTTTGTCCGCTATGGCAGCCGCCAGCAGATTCTCGGACCACTCTGCAAACCGGGCCGCGACACGAATCTCCCACTGCTGCGCATTGCCGGTTTTTCGCCGCTCCAGCTCGGCTTTCCATTGGTCGCGGATCCGCTGAGCGTCCTCGCGGGAAGGAAGAGTCCCGTATTCGAGCCCGATGGTCTCTTCAACGGCCCCCAGGTAGCTGCAGGTGTCCCCTTGCAGGTGCAGCCAGGGCCTGAACAGGATGTTTGGAATGTTGCCGAACGGGATTCGATCTCCGGGCTCCAGGTGGGTCCGGATCCCGGCAGCGACCCGTAGAGCCTCTGCCCCCAAGGCCTTTCCGATACGCTCCTTCACGTCCCGGCAATCCACCTCGTAACCGATACCGGGCCGGGGATTGATGTTGCCCCCGCACGCCTGCAGGAAGACCGCCGTCGTACCCAGGCACGTCTCCAACACCTCTCGCGCC
Organism: Acidobacteriota bacterium; assembly: GCA_965217775.1. Taxonomy (GTDB): domain Bacteria; phylum Acidobacteriota; class UBA6911; order RPQK01; family JAJDTT01; genus JAJDTT01. The sequence goes on along the minus strand of CBDCJH010000002.1, from coordinate 5,623,239 downwards.
GGACCGGGAAAGTCGGTCGAGGCCACCATGGAACGTGGTCCTACCGTGACCGGATGGCAACCATAGCTGAACAGGACCGCGATGGGGTTGCCGTCCAGGTCGTCCACCCGGACCACACCCACGGCCGGATCGATGGGGTGCTCCGGCACTTCCCCCAAGACGTCCCGGCCGTCGGGTCCGGTCTCACGCCGATACATCCCAATGTCGCTCTCTCCCCAGCCGACACCGATGCGCGCCGGTTGGAGACCGGAATCTGCCTCTTGCACCGCCTCTACGAGCCACTCATTCAGGTGGTCCCGGTATCGAGTCTTCAGCCGGGTCTGCTCGTCGGTGTCCGGAACCCAACCGGGCAGACAGGGCGAGCTGTGGTTGTGGCTCAGATTCAGCATGACGTTGGTCGCGGGGACACCGATGGCGTTTCCCATGCTCTTGCGCATGGCGAGGCCCTCGGCCGGGGAGAGCACGGCAAGATCCAGAGCGGCGATGGCCACCTTGGTGGTCTGGTTCGACAGCACCAGAACGGTTCCCGTCAAGTCGCTCTCGATGGCCTGGATCGGACTCCCGAACAGTCTCAGTCCTCCCATGGCCGTGCCGATCTCGGGATTGATCACACGCCGGGCAACGCCTGCGTAGAGGGTCGATGACATGGTCAGAATCTCCCTTTGGAAAGAAAAATGGCGGCATTCTCCGTTGTTGCGGTTTCGTCAAACGAATTTTGTTGCCCGTCTGATGCTTTGGGAGTTCGGCGGCAAGAAAGCCGCCGCTCCCACCTATTCCGGAGGCTTGACCTGGAAGAGGGCCTCCCCGGCCGCGGCCGCGCCGCCGATCCGATCCTCGACCTTGATCTCCAACCGGTAATCTCCCGGTTCCAATGACTTGAGGTCGAAGACCTGAGCGACCAGCACCCGGTCGGAGAAGGGAACGACCTGATTCTGTCCGGGAGACTCGAGAATCGCCTTGCCTTTCCGGTTCCAGATCTTTGTGTGAATACCCAGATCCGGAGCCTGGGTGCTGCCGTCGACGGCGTAACCGTAGATCTCGAAATAGGTTCCCAGCGGATCTCCGGGCTGAAACTCTCCGTCCATCGAGGGGTAGACTTTCCAGCCGAGCGGCGTGACGAAAGGCGCAGAGAGCGTTTCCCCCTTCGCCGGGACGATGTATTCGGCCAAAGTCAGAGAAGAGAGATTCAAATTACTGGCCACCTTCATGGGAAGACCCAGCCGCCGTTGGATCGCTCCCATCCGGCCGCTCTGGTGATCGCGGACGATGACGTTGAGTTTGTAGAGCCCGGGAGGGAGGGGAAGCTTCTTCTGGAAATAGACGTCACGAGCAACGCGTTCCCGTTCGCTCTTCAGGTCCCGGTAGATCGATTCCTCGAACTCGTGGACCACCCGGCCACCCAATGCGGTGATGGACCCGTACAGCTCGATCGTGGCGCGGCGCGTCCCGTCAGCCATGTCCTCGTAGGTCAACTGCGCACCTGGCACCACTACGGTCACCGGCACCAGGAATGTCTTCTGGTTCAACACCTGGTAGGAATCGGTCACCTGCAAGGCAAGCTCGTCGTAAGTGATCCGAGTCAGGACCGCGGCCCGGAGATCCTCGAACTTGATCTTGGGAGGCCTCTGGACCTGAAAATAGGTTTCCAGCATCCGAAAGGGATTCGATGACGTACGGTGATGTCCTTCCCCGTCGAACCCTGAAGTTCGCATCAGATCCCTGGTGATGAGCCGCCCGGCCCGGGTCTCCGCACCGATCATTTCGTAGAACGTCCAACCGCCTGCCGGAATCATCAGCAGGGCGTCCTTTTCCTCGGGGCGCAAGGCCAACTTGTAGTCGCCGGTCTGGGACCGATCGACGAATTCCAGATCGATTCCCTGACCGATTCCCGGCAGGTGGTTGTAGTGCCACCTCTCGTAGGGGAAGGTTCGAGTCCTCCCGCCGCCCTCGGTCAGGGGCCGGAAATACATGGATCCCGACGAGTATCGCTCGCGGCTCTGGGGCTCACCGAAAATGATGTAGACGCGGCCCCGATCCGTCACCCACCCGGAGATTCCGGCGTACCGGAAATTCTCGTTGGAGTACGCGATGCGTCGATAGTGCTCTTCCTTGAACTCGTTCTCGTTGGTGGAGCGGTCCGGATCTCTCCGCCGCCAGAATTGTTCGATGAAGTTCTCCTTTTCGACGGCCGTCGTCAGCTTCTGGAAGACGTTCTTCTCGTCGTCGGTGATGATGTAGAAGACGTCCTCCTTCAGCCACTTTGCATAGGGATCGATCTGCTCTTCCTGCGATTGGGCGAACGCATGCGGCAGGGAAAACAGGGAGGAGAGTGTGAAGGCCAGGAAACAAATGGCCGCTGCCGCCTGCTTCATCTTGAGGTTTCCATTCTACCCCAACCGGACGCAGTCGTCTGGAGCGGCGTCACCTTCAAGATCAGGGCCGAACCAGGGGCGGCCGGACAGCGGCCCCACAAGAGTTTTGCTTCATCGCCGCGGGCAAAGTCATTCCCGGCCCAGACGCGATGCCAAGTGCTTTAGCGCGGCTCTGGTTTCAACGATCTGCCGTTCCAGGTTCTGTTTGTGTCGGACAGCCTGATTGTCGTTTCTTTCCCCCGGATGGGCCAGATCCTCTTCCAACTCCTTCAGGTAGCTGCGACAAAGCTCGAGGTTGTGATCAGCCGTTGCCGGGTTGTGGAAGCTCGCTCCGTTCACTCTGACGTAGACTGGCGTCGTATGGGCGACTTGGGTGTGGGCGGCATCGGTCCGGGCGGCGACCCAGATCCCACGTGTCACCGGCAACTCCATCTCTATAGAGAGCAACTCTTCACTCTGTCCCGGCTCCCCCGCAGAGACTTTCTTCAGCGTTTTGGAATGCCCTACGATTTCCAGTTGGCGTAAGGGGATCTGAGACGCCTTCCCGTAGGCTTTGGCTGAGATCCTGATTACAGTGCCCGATTCGACATCCAGCGTCGCTCCGGGAAGCCGGTCGTTCACCGTAAACTCCAGCATCGGTCCGCTGGTAACGAAGGTGCGGCCGGCCTTGACGCCCTGCAGCCAGCGGTCAAACGAGAGGCTGTCGCCGGTATAGGTGTAGAACCGGGCGTCGCCGATCTGGGAACACCCCTCTTCCAGGCCGAAGCGAGGTCCTCGCCCACACCAGGGAAAGTCTGAGCCACCTAACGCCGTAAGCTGATATCCAAGATCCAGGAAATGATAATAGTGCTTCAGCGCCAGCGGCCCTTCCCGTGGACAGAACTGCATCACCTCGAGAAAATCAAGCTTCCCTCGCAACACGTTGAGTGTCATTCCACGATAACCGTGAAAGGTCATCGCTTGATGGGCGAAGCCGGTAATGCCTCCCAGCTCGTGCACCTGGTCGAAAACACGGCCGTAATTGTAGTAGTCGTCCCGAAATCGCACGAACTCTTCCGCACCGAGCGAAATAGTGTGACCGATCTCGGGCGTCCGGGGGCCTTCCTGACCGGGCGAGAGGATGTAGTCCCCTTCGCGGTAACGGCCCCTGCCGCCCCAAGCATATTGAGAGTAATAAGTCGCCCAGAAATCCCCCATTTGGAGAAGATGCGCCACGTGCACATCCTCTGCCGCCGTCCAGCGAAGAATGGCCGGATCGTCGCGCGGCGACCGCCGCAGGTGAATGTGATCGTCCCCCGAGTACCAGCCACGCCGGGGCATGTCGATCCATCGTTCCAGCTTGTACTCTCGGGAAAGGCTCTCGCCCGGGTTGAGATCGAGCTTCACGGTTTGCGCAACGAACTCATATCCCTTGGACAGCTTGAGCGAATACGGCCCCGGGGGCAGTTGTGCCTCGAAGGACCCATCGACATAGAAGGAGCCGTCGGGCTGGAGCAGATACCCTTCCGCGCGATCGTAGCGCCCGTACATGACCGGAATGGCGGCGTCCGGGATGGGGAGCGCAGATTCCGAGACCGCCAAGGCCCCCGTGACCCGAGGAGTGTTGCCGTCCGAGTCCGTCAGCAAGACCCGCACCGGCGTAGGTTGACCGGTGCCGGCATCGAGGATGCGAACTGAAAGCGAGGCCTCGCGGCTCGAGTGTGCGCAATAAATGAGGCCGAGCAGAAAAAACCCTGCACAGACCAGCCGCCGGCCCGGAAGAGACATGGAACCTCGCTCGGCCTTCAACAGGAATCCCATTTCGATCGTTGGGTCATCGACAGTCTACTCACCACCCGGTTATCAACTTCGTACACTGGTCCGGATTTTTTGGCGTCCATATATACTATCCACTGGGGAAGGTTCAGAACCAGATCGTTCATGATCCGCTCCGTATTTTCTACATAGATCTGCACCCTGCCCGCATAAGCTTCGCCGCCTCCATCACCCACCAGATCCGTAACCCCACGCAAAATGAGGCATCGGACCTGGTTTCGGTTGGCCACCCAGGCGATTGCACCCGATTCCCAATCTCCTGCCACTGCACCGTATTTGGACTTCAAGTCTGAAATATCTTCCGGCCTGAGATCCCGGTCTGCCGATACCAGAACGGTTCTCAACACAGGATGGGGATAGGGCTCACTCAACCACGAAAGATCGATCTCCGTTGCATAATCTCGGATTGCTTCCTCAGCATCCACCATCTGCTCGATAATGTCATATACCACCGTCCGCTCAACCAGCACGACGGCATCCTTTTCGACCTCTCCCTCAAATCCACCACAAGGGCCCAGATTCACCACCAGATCCGGAGACCATCGATCGATCGCGTATTGCGCTGATGCTGCCGCCGAAATCTTGCCCCGTCCACCGTGAAAAAGTATGACGGACTGCCGGGCATCTTCAGTGTCAAGCTGGGTCTCAAACCATTCTCCATAAGGAGATGCTTGGGGGGCAGCTTCGGAAAGAATTCTCCTGACGGCGTTCCATTCAATATTGGCTGAGATGATCACAACAACGGTCACGCGAATCTCCTTGCTGAAATCATGGAACAACCTTGAATTCTGACTATATCAGGCATGTACCCCTCAAATGCAGGCTGGAAGGGGACCAGGTTAGAAGGGGACAGTCACTGTCTAGAATGCGTTCTCGGTCCCGTTCTCGCGCGGGTATTCTGCCCGTGGCACTCGTTCGCTGGAGTCCTTATTGACAGGAACGTCCTTTGTAGCTACATTGAGGCTACCACGTAGGAGGAAATCGAAGATGAGTTCAGACACCGTTGTGCGCGCTCGAATCGACAGCAGCACCAAAGCACGCGCTACCGAGGCGCTCCGAGCCATGGGCTTGACGGTTTCCGATGCGATTCGCCTGCTCTTGTTGCGCGTAGCGGACGAGAAGCGATTGCCCTTCTCCATCCAAGTCCCAAATGCCGCGACCGTCAAAGCCATGAAGGAGTTGGACGACGGCAAGGGCCGGCGTTTCGACAGCGCCAAGGAACTATTCCGGGACCTCGACCTCTGACATGTTGACCCCGGTACGCTCATCGCAGTTCAAACGCGATGTGCGAAAAGCCAGGGTGCGAGGCAAGGATCTGACGAAGCTGCGGTCGTTCCTGTCCTCATTGATCGTGCAGGAGCCGCTGTCCGCGCGGCATCGCGACCATCCGTTACGGGGAATTTGGAAAGGGTACCGCGAGGCGCATCTCGAACCGGACTGGCTCGTGATTTACCGTGTAGAGGGCGACGAATTGCACTTGGTCCGCACCGGGACACACTCGGATCTCTTCAAGAAATAATCCTGAGAAGGGGACAGTCACGTTTTCACGTACTCGCAGGAGGGGGACTTTCCAGTCGCCCGGTGCTTCTGGTTTACTTGTTCCGGGGGTTGGACAACCCTCGCTCCCAGATGTCCAATCCTCGCAACTGCCGGAGCGAACCTCGAAGGATGAGCCAACCGTATCGAATCGCCGTCGGCACCATCTTTACGGAGTCCAATCACCTGGTCGGCACGTTCACCGATCTGGCCTGCTTCGAACGAACGGAGCTGCGCCGGGGGCAACAGGTCCTGGAATCGACGGACGGTGTCGTCGGGGGAATGCTGTCCGCTTTGAGGGAACGTGGCGCGGACATTGTGCCGCTGCTGGTGGCCACCGCCGTCCCGGGGGGCATCCTGAGCCGGGACTGCTACCTCACGCTGAAGACGGAGCTTCTACAAAGGTTACGGGATTCCAAGCCGGTGGGCGGAGTGCTGCTCCCCTTGCACGGAGGCGCGGCGGTCGAAGAGATCGGCGACCTTGAAGGGGATCTGGTGGAAGCCGTGCGTAACGAGGTGGGAGCCGAGATCCCCATCGTCGGGACGCTCGATCTGCACGCCCACGTCAGCGAGAGGATGGTCGAATGCACCGACGCGTTGGTGGCCTGGGAGACCTATCCCCACCGCGACACGTACACCACAGGAGTCCGCGGCGTTAGGATGCTGCTCGACATCCTCGACGGGAAGGTTCGGCCGGCCATGGCCATGGCCAAGGTGCCGGTCATCGTGGGTGGGATCATGGGTTCTACCGAAGGTTCGGCGCCCTTTGCCGACGTGATGCGCTTCGCCAAGGCCATGGAGCAGCGGCCCGACGTGCTGTCGACGAGCAGCTTCCTGGTCCAGCCGTATCTCGATCATCCCGGCATGGGGGGCGGCGGCCTGGTCATCACCGACGGCGACATCACCGCTGCCGTCGAGTTGTCGACGCAGGTCGCCGAGATGTACTGGGAGCGAAGGTTCGACCTGGAACCCCAAGTCTGGAGTCCGCGGGAGGCGATCGTCCGTGGACTGGAGATGGAGGGTGGCCCCGTCCTGCTGCTGGAGACCGCGGATTCCGTCGGGGGTGGCGCCGCCGGGGACAGCGTGGCTACCTTGCGCGCGCTCTTGGAGAACTTCATTTCCGTTCCTGCCCTGGTTCCCGTGGTGGATCCGGAAGCCGCAGCCAAATGCCATCAGGAGACGGAGGGTTCCGAGATCCGACTGACTCTGGGTCACAGGGTGGATCCGCGCTGGGGCCGGTCCATGTCCGTGACCGGGCGGATCGAGAAGCTGACTGATGGGAAGTTCGTCTACTCGGGCGGCATTTGGGGAGGCCAAGTCGCCGACATGGGTCCCTCGGTGCGGCTCCGGATCGGCTCGGTCGAAGTGCTGATCTGCACCTTTCCCACCTACGATTGGGCCGACGAGCAATACCGGTCCGTGGGCATGGACACTCGAAACGCCAAGTTCATCGTAGTCAAGAATCCCATGAACTACCGTGTCGGCTATGAGAGGAAGTTCACGGAGGCACTGGTGCTGGATACGCCGGGCCCAACCCCGGCGATTTTGCGCCACGTTCGGTACACAGAGCTCAAGGGCCCCTATTTCCCGGCGCAGGATGAGATTCCCGGACTCCGTCCGGTCGTCCTCCGGCGTGAGCCACGGTGAGGAGCGGCGGTTTCCTAACCGCCGGCCGGAGCGAGGACGCAAGCGGACGTGTTCATAGGCACCGGCATCAACATCTGAGCGCAAGGAAAAAAGGAATGAACAGACAGCACCAAGCTCCCGCGGCATTCGTCAGGGACGAAGTTGCGAGCGAACATCTTGCTCCTTCCGAGGATGCCGAGGTAGTCAACCGACTATATCGAGGTCAGCAGGTGGAAGTCTTTGAGGAAATCGCAGGATGGGCTCGAGTGACCAAATACTACTATCACCACCTTGACGGGAACCGAGTCGCCCGATGGCTGAAGACTTCGTCATTGAGTCCCGACAAGCCAGACCCGCCAAGACACAGCCTACCCGATACGCGATTGGGCAAGGCAATAGCGAAGTCCGATGATGTTGGGCGGTATCGGAAAAGATTCCTGCGCGCCGCGAATATCGCCACGAAGAGGGGACTCGTAGAAGAGGATGCCTTCGTCGAGTCGGGCGGATGGGCCAGGTCGACGAGTGATGGGTACTTCTACGTCCACACGGAGTCGCATATCAGGGGGAGAATCTACCTGCACGCGCCAAGCGGCAAGATGGCTCAATGGCATCCTTGGATGGGCGACGAGAAAATCGCCAAGTACCTCTACGAACAACAGAATGGAAAGTGCGTCTTGTGCGCTCATGATTTCCCGCTGAGGAATCTGGAAAAAGACCACATCCTACCTAAGAAAAAGAAGCGTATCGACAAGATCTCTAATCTCCAACTACTCTGTTCGGCGTGCAATAAGGTGAAGGGCGATAGGTCTATGGAGAATGCGGTTGGCAGATTGCAAGAGAAAGGTGTCATCGACGGATAGGGAAACTAGAGTTTTCGAGCCTGCGTCCACGAACCGGCTCTGGAATCAACGATGTAATTTCTTTATTTAAACAGACAAGCGGCAGCTTTCTTGTCGCCGAACACTGGAGGGTGTCGTTTGGCAATGCGAACGTGAAAGGTTGGGAATGAAGACTGGGGGACAGGAATGTCCCCCCTCCTAGAGGCAATAGAATTATGACATCAGCGACGAGTCAAAAGGTCCGAGTGGGATTCATCGGCGCGGGAAACTGGGCGCAGACGAATCACATGCCTGTTTTGCAGGCCCATGAGGACGTGGTGTTGGCGGGCGTCGCCACGCCCACGAAGGACTCGCGGGACTTGGCGGTGAGGAGATTCGGCTTCCCCTACGCCACGGCCGATTACCGCGAACTGCTCGAACAGCCCATCGACGCGGTGGTGATCGCCTCTCCTCACGGATTCCATTACGAGCAATCCAAGGCCAGCCTCGAGTCGGGCCGTCACGTCTTGGTGGAGAAGCCCATGGCATTACGGGCCGCCGAGGCCTGGGACCTGGTGGAGACGGCAAAAGCGAACGGGTTGGCGCTCTCCATTCCCACCGGCTGGCACTACAACCGCATGGTCGTCGCCGCCAAAGAGAGGATGGATCAGGGAGCGGTCGGCGAAGTCGAGTACGTCGTGTGCCACATGGGCTCGGCCCTGCGGGCTCTCTACATGGGACAGAAATGGCCCTATCCCATGGAAAATATCCCCGACCCCGAAGCCTTCTACAGTGATCCCGATCTCGCCGGCGGCGGGCAGGGATACTCCCAGTTGTCTCACAGCGTGGCGATCCTGTTCTGGCTCACGGGCCTGCGCGGCAGCGAGGTGTTCGCCTACATGAGTGGAGCCGGCGCGCCGGTCGAGATGTACGACGCCATCGTGGCCAAGTTCGACAACGGCTCCATCGCGACCATTTCCGCCGCCGGAACCCAGCCCTCCAGCAAGCCCAAGCATGAGATGGACATCCGCATCTACGGCAGCGAGGGGGAGTTGAGTCTCGATCTCTTTCATGAGCACCTGACCATCCACCGCCACGACGGCGACAATTTCGAGCTGGAGGTCGAGCTGGGCGAGGGGGACTACGCCTGCGACGGTCCGCCCAACCGGTTCATCGATCTGATCCTCGGCCGGAGCCGGGAGAACTGGTCGCCGGGAGAGATCTCCGCGCGCACCGTGGAGTTGCTGGAGGCGGCCTACCGGTCGGCGGGCGGCGGCCGTGCGGAACGAGTGGTCCTCGACGCGTAAGGGTCGCAATGCGAGCGGAGAATAGAAGTTCCTGAAGAGATCGAAGTCGCTGTATTGCAAGAACTTGGGAACTTGCAGCTACCATCGGTGCCCCGTAGAATCGGCTGACGATACCGAAAAAGGAGTTGTTCCATGACCGACAAGCGGACCCAATCATTTGCGGCGCATGCAAAGGATGCCCGGTGGGGCAGGGACCTGCGGCCCTATTTCGCCTACCGGGACCTGGGAATCAAGGATGCCACCGAAGGCAGGGTGCTGGCGCACGTCATCCGGGCCGAGCAACCGTCCGGGGGCCCCATGGACTACCACTCACACGATCTGGAATTCCAGATGGTCTACCTGATCCAGGGCTGGGCGCTGCTCTACTTCGAAGATATCGGCGAGATCCGCGTGGAGGCGGGAGACGCCTGGTACCAGCCGCCCGGGATCAAACATCAGGTGCTGGAATACTCCGACGACTGGCAGGTCCTGGAGATCACCATGCCGGCCGAGTTCGAGACCCACGACGAATCGCGCTGACCCGCGTTTCTCACCGCGGAGCCGGACGATCGAGCAGGATCTGACCAGCTCCTGCGGTTTTCCTTCTACGGTGCCGAGGACTTCACTTGCTCGATCTGTGCCAATAGGTCCAGCGCCATGGGATCGTCCGGATTCACCTTGAGCAGGCGGCGGAGCACGTCCACGGCTTTTTCAATTTCGTTTGCTCGAAGGTGCGTCATGGCAAGGTTGATGTAGGCGGCCCTGAACCCGGATTCGACCTGGATCGCCCCCTTGAACGCACGTCCCGCCTCTTCAAACCTGCCCTTTCGCAAAAAGACCGTCCCCTTGTTGTTATGGGCGCTTGCGTATTGAGGCCGAAGCCGAAGCGCACTGTCGAACGACGCCAAAGCGTCGTCGAGTCGCCCTGACTCCAGATACGCGAAACCCAGGTTGTGATGGATATCCGCGGAATCCGGAAAAATCTGCAAGACCTTGCCGTATGCTGAGATCGCGTCTTGAAAACGCTTCATTTTAAGGTAAGTGTTTCCAAGGTTGATCAGCGGCTGAGGAGCCTGACCGTCGATCTCATGGGCCCGCCGGTACGCCCGGATGGCCTCCCCGAACAGACCCTTCTCCACCAGCGCATGGCCGAGGTTGTTCTGGACGTCGGCTGACCAGGGAGCCAGGCGGCCGGCAGTTCGGTAGCTGTCTACGGCCTTGTCGATTTCCCCCGCTTTCAAGTGAATCGCGCCGAGATTGTTGTGGCTGTCCGCGTAGTCGGGATTCAGACGGAGGGCCTTCTCGTAGGCCTCACGAGCCTGGACCAACTTACCCTCACGTTCATGGAGGAGCCCGAGGCTGTTCCACGATTGGGGCGTGTCGTGGCCCTGCTCCAGTAGCTGGTGCTGGTAGTAATCCGCCGCCTGGTCGTTGAGTCCGGCCCTTCGGAATGCGTCCGCAATCACCGTGTAGTCCCGGACGAATTCCATGCCGAAGGTTTGACCCGGAAAAGGAAAGGCCGCCCGGACCAGCTCTTCTTCGGATCGAGGGATATTCTGAATGTCCCGGATGATCTGCCGGGCGGGAACTCTGCCCCGGTAGATTTTGACGATGTTCCCGTCCCGGTCCAGAAGCATGGAGGTGGGTACGGCCAAGTCGCGTATTTTTTCAAACAGGAAGCGATTGACCAGGTTGTACGCAGCGATGACGTCCTCGTCGGCAAGCAGGATCGGGAACGGGAGCTCTTCCTGCCGGGCGTACTCTCGTACCTTCGCGCGGTCTGAAGGATCATCGACGGAGATCGCCAGAATCGTGGCGCCGAGGTCTTTCAGATCCTCCCGATGGGATCGCAGGTCGCGCAACTCTTCCCGGCACGGCGGGCACCAGGTCGCCCAGAAATTCAACAACACCCGGCGGCCCTGGTACATGCCCAAGCCATAATGCCTTCCATTCACGCTGGGCAACCGGAACTTGGGGGCGGCAAGTTTCTCCAGCAGCCAGGTTCCACTGTATAGCGGAGGATCACCAGCAGGCGCTTCCCTCGCGTCGCCCGCCCTGGCGTCCTCCTGCTGGGAAGACCGAAAAGGAATGGTCTCCGTTCTGCCCACCCCCTCGACGATCACGATCCGGTGGTTGGCCGGTAGATCACGAAGAGTCTGGACTTCCCCGCTGGGCCAATCGATCTTGACTTGCCGGATCCCTTCTTGGTTCCCCAGTCCGAACCAGACCCGGCGAGAACTCTGGGACAGGAAACCCGATCCGATCTTGACGAATTTCGACCTGGAGCCCGCGTCGGTCTCGATGGTGATTCTCGCTCCGACGGCGTCCCGGTTGCTGCGCGTGCCCCTGAGATCGAAACTGGCCGCGTTGTAGCCGCTCCCGCCCTGATTCCGCAACAGCCGGAGCTGCGGCGAATTTCGATTCTTTAGAATGAGATCCAGGTCGCCGTCCTGGTCGAGATCGCCGGTGGCGAAGGCACGTCCGTCTTCGGGAAAGTCCAGTCCCGTGATGCCCGAGGCGTCGGCAAAGGTTCCGTCGCCGCAGTTGATATAGAAATTGTTGGTCTCGCGCGCACTCAGGGATCCGCCTTGCCGGATCAGCAAGTTCACCGCGTCCCACCCATTCCGGTATTCGGAGCCGATCCGCGCTCCGGACGGGGCGGAAGCGACGGCATCCTGCGATGGCGATTGCGACACGACCTGCCGCCAGAGGAAGCTTCAGAGGTCCTTCGTGTCTTCGTTGGTGATGAAGCCGTTCACCACGTACAGGTCTTCATGACCGTCATTGTCGAAATCGAAGAAATCGCTGCTCCAGGCCCACCGGCCCAACTCGACGTCCGCTTGGGCGCCGACTTCCTCGAACGTTCCGTCACCCCGATTTGCGAACAGGGAGTTGCCCTTGGCATGGCGTCGATAGCTCCGGATCTCCTCTTGCGGCCGCTGGGTCTGGAACTGCTGCAGTGAAGTGATCCGCTGACCCGCCGACGACCACATGTTTCCCACGTAGAGGTCCAGGCGGCCGTCGTTGTCATAGTCCTCCCAAGCCGCGCTCATTCCCGCTCCGATATCTTCCACTCCCGCCTCTCGGGCCACGTCGGTAAAGGTGCCGTCACCGTTGTTTCGATAGAGGTTGTTGCGGCCGAAGTCGTTGGCGACGTACAGGTCCGGATATCGGTCGCCGTTGTAATCCCCCCACGCCGCGGCAAAACTGTAACGCAGATTATTCTGATCTATTCCGGATCGCCGGGTGACGTCGCGGAACGACCCGTTCCCCTGGTTCCGCAAGAGGATGTTGGGGGCGCCGTTGTTGGCGTCGTGGTAGGGAAAGGGATAATTGCCCAGTTCTTCCTGTCCCTGCCAAAAGGCGTATGAGCAGACATAAATGTCCAGATGTCCGTCCAGGTCGTAGTCGGCCACGGCAGCGGACACTTTGCTCCCGCCGGTGTCATCGATCGCCTCGAACCCGGAATCGGGAGCCAGCCGGAAGCGGCCGGAGCCGTCGTTGTGAAAAAGCAGTGAGCTGGCGCCAATGAGGATGAGGTCCGGATCCCCGTCGTTGTCCGTGTCGGCAAAAAAACTGGACGCCGTATTGTCCAGGACGTCGACTCCCGCCTTTTCGGTGACGTCCAGAAAGGTTCCGTCTCCCTGGTTGCGAAACAGCAGATTGGGTAGGCCCGCCGGCTGAGAGACATGGAAATCCTCGTCGCCGTCGTCGTCGATATCGGCAATCGAGACGCCGTTGTGACCATAGATGTCCATTCCGGCGACGTAGTCGAGGATTCCCTGCCAATACTCGACTCCCAGCAGAAGCTGTTGCCGGTAGGAGTCGTTCTTCCCCAGCGCCCGCTGAGTGACCTCCATGAAGGCGTTGCGGACACTCCGTCCTTGCGAAGTGGACAGAGCTTTCAGCCGTGAGAGCTTCCATTGGCCCAAGTGGTCCTTTTGCCAGTCGAGTTGCCAGTCTCCCATCCACTGCAAGGATTCGCCGGCCTTGTCCAGACCCAGAATGGTGTATTTGACGTCGCTGACGACGGTCGATCCCGGAAGCCGGGGCGATTCGATCCTCGTCACCTTGAATTTCACGTCTTCTATCCGTGCGGCTTCACGCAATAACTTTGCGATCTCTGACGGAAACGCCGCCGCCGTGACTCTTTCCTCGCTGTCCGGCTCGCCTCGGAAGATCTCCAACCCCTCCTCAGCCTTGACCTTCCGGGTGGCTGACGGCTCCAGCGGCGTCCCTTTGAAGTCGGAACCGAGAAACCCGGGCAGAAACGATTCGGCACCCGATTCGCCCTTGAGCACACTGGCGAATTCCTGGAGCCTGTTCTCGATCTCGACGTCCACCTCTTCGGAATCCCATTCGTCAGCCCCTTCCGGAACTTTCTTCAAGGCCTTCTCCACGTCGCCCAGCGGCAGATTCCTGGGAGGGATCGTGTACTCCTGTGACCAGACCCTGCCGGGAAAGGGCTCACCTCGATCCTTGAAGAAATAGAGTGCCCCGATTGCCACAACCGCGCCCAGGACTGACATTCCCAGGTAGAGACTCTTGGGCCTTCGTTCCGGTGACCGTTTCTCCGGTGCGGATTGTGGGCGGGTCTTGCGGACGCTCGGACGCCTTTTCGCAGAGGTCGTTTGAACTCGTCTTCTCTTCCTCTGCCGGTTGCGGGCGCCCCGACGTTTCCTGGGCATAGTGGGAATTATGATACATCATCGACATAACGTCAATACGTTACGACGATATATAGTTACATATGCATATTTAATAGATGCATATTGGAACGGCTTCCAACGAAACCGAAAATATGTTGGTTGCAATCCCCTTTAATTCGGATTCGACAAAATCATTACAACCGATACGCGCTCCTTCCCGATTAATTTAAATTAATAATCTGCTCTTTCATTCGTCAGAATAACCGAGGATAATCTATGTCATAAAGGGGGGTGCCGCATGTCCAGGATCAACCGCAGAGAACTGATGAAGATCGCCGGTGGGACCGGAGCCTACGGGTTGGTGGAGGGTCGTGCCGCTGCAGGAGTTGCGCCGGGACCGAGGACGCCGGAGCGCGGCGCCGGCGTGCAGGTGAATCCGCCCGTCACGCTACTGGACAACGGACTGGTGAGTTTCGAGTTCGACGAGGGGACTGGGAGCCTGCTCCAGATCACCGACCGCAAGACGGGCCGGCAATATCTGAACGACCCGCGCGGACACCGGCTGGCGAAGCTGGTAGTGCCGACGCCCGAACACAACTCGGTGCCGTTGAGGTCGCACCAGGCGGGAAGGCCGTCCCTGAACCGAAACGGCGATCAGCTCGAGATCGACTTTCCGGAGCTACAGTTTCGCGGCCGGAAGTACGGCGTGTTCCTGACCGTACGGGTGCGCCTGCCCGAAGGCAGTTCGGAGGCCCTCTTCACGGCCGAGATCCGCAACGAGAGTCCCTTTCGCGTCCACGAAATGTGGTTCCCCTGGATCGGCGGACGCCTGGCCAAGCCTGGTCAGTCCCGCGATCTGATCACCACCAGCAAGAAACTGTACCCCGACATCTACGCCACAATCGCCGAGATGGGGACCAGCACCCATTCGTTCGGACACCATCACCTGCGGCTGGGCGAAGTTCCGATCCATCAGTTGCCGATGATGGATTTGAGCTACGACGGCGGCGGCCTCTCCTTCATCAAGTACGAGCAGCGCCCCTCGCCGCACATCCTCGTATTCGAGAACGCTCTTTACGTCACCCGGGAGATCTCCCTGACCTGGACCTGGGCCACAGGCGTGTTTGTCGAGCCGGGGGAGACCTGGACCAGTTGCGAGTTTGGGGTGGGGGTCCACCAGGGCGACTGGCATGCCACGGCCGACCGCCTCCGGGACTGGTTGTCGGGATGGTGGAAACCCTGCGACACGCCCCCCGCGCTGCGGGAAAAGATCGGGCTGTTCCACATTCATACCCACGGGCCCTCGGGCGAGCGTTACCACGATTTCTCCGAGCTTCCCGCCATCGCCAAAGATTCGATGAAGTACGGCGTGAGCGACCTCATGATCTGGGATCACACCGCGTCGGTGTATTACCGGCCGGACCGCGGCAGCTTCTGGGAGATGTCGGCTGACCGGGAAGCCGCGCTGCGGCGTGCCGTGAAGGAGTTGCGGCGTCTCGGCTGTTCCCTCACCTCCTATACGAACTATCGCCTGGCGGTGGAATACAACAGCTCCTGGGAGGAGCTGAAGCCGCTGGTCCAGCAGAGTCTGTTCGGCATCCCCATATTCGGTTTTCCGTGCGGAACATTGGACGGCGGCTGGTACAACGATCCCGGCTACGAAATGGGGTCGCATGCCGTCTGCTGCGGCGCGGATGGATTCCTTCCGTTCGCGCGCCGGGTCCTCGAGCGCACCCTCGATCTCGGCTTCGACATGATTTCCATCGACCAGGCGTCGGAGTGGAACTACTGCCTTTCGCGCGACCACGGCCATGCCTCGCCGTGGGAGGCGTGGGACCGCACCTACAAATGGTATGCCGAACTCACTCGCACGACCCGGGAACGACACCCCGGCAGCTACACCCTCGCCGAGCTTCCGGATCTCTACAACACTCAGCATATCGACCTGTGGTGGATCTGGGGCTGGCGCAAGCCTGAGGAAGACCTGCTGCATGTCTTTCGGTACGTCCTGCCCTCGATGGTCCCCTGCTGGTGCATTGACGAGAACCAGCGTGACGTCATCGCCGACGCCTTTGGCCTGGGCAGCTACATGGCCATCGCCACTCAAGACATGACGGGGCTGCTCTCGGACGACCCGGACCTCGCCGCGCAGGTCGCCCGTCTGGCGCGATTGCGCAAGGCCACTGCGCCCTTTGTGAGTCATGGACAGTTTCGCGACGACCGCGGCCTGCAAGTGGAGGGGGGCAAGGGCTACGTCTATACGTCGCCCGGCGGTGTTGCGGCGACTCTGGCCAATGGCCGGCCCCGGCCGAGCACGGTGAAGGTCTCGCTCTCTCCCGAGACCCTCGGCAGATCGGTCGGAACCACCGGGTCGCTCTTCGTGGAAGGCGAGGATCCCAAGCCGGTGTCACTGGCCCGCCGCGGCGACACCGTATCGCTCAGCGTCCGCTTGCCGGCCTACGGAGCAGGGGTGTTGACCATCGGGTGATTCGGGTCAGGAAGAAAAACGGCCACTGCACCGAAGTTCGATGGTGTAGACGATGCCCCGGTGGAAGTCAGGCTGATGTCAGCAGCTACTATTTCGAACCTGAAGACACGAGGTCAGTCCGTTGGCTGCCTCCCGGTTCTGTGTCTGATTGTCCTCTTGTTTTTGCCCGGCCGATCCGTCGCCGGCGGGCGCTCACCCGGACTCCCCTCACTTTCCTCACACTCCAGCCTCCAGCTGACGGAAGAGGAGGCCTTGGAAACAAAGATCCGGAAGGCCTGTACCCAGTGCCACGAATGGACTCCTCCGGAGATCCTCCCCAAGCAGGAATGGCCCGGCCTGATTCAGAGGAAATTCAGACTGGCCAATCTCTCCCTCCTCCAATCCCACAACAAGCCGATCTGGGATATCGACGCCTTACAGGTGGCTTCCTACTTCCGGTCGAAGGCGCCTGCCCAATTGGAGACGCCGCCTTGGACGGCGAAGCGCGGGGGTCCGGAGCTTCAGTTCAGTCGCCGGCTCCTGCCGGGCAAGACGGTTCGCGGGCTCCAGCCCGGGGCAGCGAATGTCCGCCTTCTGGAGCTGTTTTCAGACCGGAAGGGCCCCGAACTGGTGGTCAGCGACATGATCTCCGGATGGGTGAGCTGGACGGATCCCGACGACGGTCAAATGGACCTCCAGCCCATTGCTCAACTCAACAATCCATGCCATGCCGAGGCCGTTGATTTGGACCGGGACGGCAGGATCGACTTGCTGGTTGCCGAACTCGGATGGCCCAAGCCGACCGACCAACGAACCGGATCCGTGTCCTGGCTCCGGCGCACCGGGAGGCGCGAGTTCGAGGTTCACCGGCTGCTCACCGGGGTCGGAAGGGTCGCCGATGTCCGGGCGGCGGACTTTGACGGCGACCGGGACCTGGATGTCATCGTCGCCGAGTTCGGCTGGAGGACAGTGGGCGGCATCCACTACCTGGAGAACGAGTCCCATCCGGAGAACGCCTCGAAACTCGGAGCCGACGATTTCAGACCCGTGGAATTGGACGCTCGTGCCGGCGCGATCCACATTCCCATCGTGGACATCGATCGGGACAGCCGGCCCGACTTCATCGCCCTGCTGTCCCAGGAACATGAAGCGGTCGTTGCTTTCCTCAATCGGGGATCTGGAGTGTTTGAAAAGAAGAACCTGTTCAAGGCTCCTCACCCTCACTGGGGTTCAAGCGGAATCGAGGTCATCGATCTGGATCAAGACGGGGACCTGGACGTGATCTTCACCCACGGAGATACCCTGGACGACAGCGCACAGATGAGGCCCTATCACGGGCTGTCTTGGCTGGAGAACAGGGGCCAGCTTTCCTTTGTCCACCACCGGGTGGACGTCTACTACGGCGCCCTCCGGGCCGAAGCGGGGGACCTCGACGGGGATGGCGATCTCGACTTGGTTGCGTCCTCGTACCTTCCCAATCTGACCGAGGAGCTGCGCCGTCAGACCAATCTTTCGGGAGTGGTCTGGTACGAACAGACCCAACCCGGATCCTTCCAACCCCGGTCTTTGACCGGAATTCCGTGCGACTACATAACCTTGGAACTGGGTGACATCAACGGGGACGGCCACACCGATATCATCCTGGGAAACTTCGGCCTGGCCCGGGAAGGGGTGGAGTGGGAGCTGGTTCAGATCTGGCAGCAGCGGCCGTAACGCTCCGATATCCCGTGTCCCCGCCAACCCCAATGATTGTCGTACCATACGCACATGCATCCCGCAGGATGGGCCCTGGTGTGGAGTTACGTACTCATTCCAGTCTTGGCGACCCCAGTCACGGGAGTCCTTGGTGCCCAATCCGAAAATAACGCGCGCGGGAACGACGCAGGGTCCATTCGGTTCACCGACATCGCACCCGGATCGAATATCCGCTACCAGTCCAATAACAGTTTCACCGGCCGCAAGTACTTTCCCCAGCCCATGTGCGGCGGCGTGGCTATCTTCGACTACGACGGCGACGGCAGGCAGGACATCTTTCTGACCAACGGCGCCAAGCTGCCGGAAGTCGAGAAGACGGACCGTTCGTTTCACAATTGCCTCTTGCGCAACATGGGAAACGGCAGATTCGAGAACGTCACGCAGAAGGCCGGCCTGACCGGAGTCGGTCTGGGCTACTGTTTCGGGGTGACCGTCGGCGATTACGACAACGACGGCGACCGTGACCTGTTCATCGGCAATGCCGGACCCAACGCCCTTTATCGGAACAACGGAGACGGCACCTTCACCGAGGTGACGGCCGGATCGGGCCTCGACAACAAACCGGACGATCTGCTGAGCGTAGATGCCGCCTGGTTCGACTACGACCAGGATTCCCTGCTGGACCTGTTCGTCTCCCAATACACCTACTGGAATGCCAAGACCGACAAGCCTTGTGCGTTTCCCGACGGAACTCCGTTCTACTGCAGTCCCAAAACCGTCCGCAGCGTTTCCAACACGCTCTACCGGAACCTGGGCGGCGGCAGATTCGCCGATGTCTCTCAGAAAGCGGGCCTCACCAATGCGCTGGGCAAAGGCATGGGACTGGGAATTGCCGATTTCAATCGGGACGGCCGCCCGGACGTATTCGTCGCCAACGACACGGTGCAGAATTTTCTCTATCTGAATCAGGGGAACGGCAGCTTTCGGGAAGCATCGTTTTTCCTAGGCGTCGCCTACAAGGGCTCTGCGGTGGCCGGCTCGGGCATGGGTGCCGACGCCAAGGACTTCAACAATGACGGACAGGTCGACATTTTCTACAACGACCTCAAAAATCAGCTCCACGGGCTCTTTCAGAACCAGGGAGGGCGGTACTTCGAATATGTCAGTTACCGGACTCAGGTGGCCAAACTGAGCCGCAAGTTCACGGGGTGGGGCAGCGGATTCATCGATTTTGACAACGACGGCTGGAAAGACATCTATTCGGCCAACGGGGGCCTGGAATATCTGAGCCCCGATACCGCCCAGCATGACACCATGCTGCGAAACCTGGACGGAACGACCTTTGCCGACGTTTCGAAGAGTCTGGGACAGGATTTTCTGCGTATTGCCTACCAGCGCGGTTCCTCTTTCGGAGATCTGAATGATGACGGATTCCTGGATATCGTCGTCACTTCTCTGAACCAGAATCCGAGGATTCTGCAAAATTCGGGAGACAACGGGAACCACTGGCTGATGGTCGACCTTCGCGGCCGGGCCAGCAATCGGGATGCGATCGGAGCCACCGTCTTACTGCGGACGGCCTCGGGCAGGACCCTCCTGAACCATGTTTCCTCCACGGTGGGTCTCATGTCCTCACCGGACCGACGGGTTCACTTCGGCCTGGGGAAGGAAGAGGACATCGAGTCGCTGGAGGTCCGCTGGGCTTCGGGCAAGCTGCAGGTACTTAGAGAGGTCGCCCCCGACCAGATTCTCAGGGTCGAGGAACGAGATTAGCTTCCCCGGGTGGCGGGGGTCTTATTCCTTGGAACCGGTTCCCCTTGCCTGGTACGCCCTTTCGAGAAGACGGCGGATACTGGGAATGTTGGCAGCGGCTGGTCTGGCCCCCTCAAGAGTCGCGATGGCCGGCTCA
Organism: Acidobacteriota bacterium; assembly: GCA_965217775.1. GTDB lineage: Bacteria > Acidobacteriota > UBA6911 > RPQK01 > JAJDTT01 > JAJDTT01. The sequence continues at coordinate 5,603,066 of CBDCJH010000002.1, read as the reverse complement.
TACTCTCCCAACTCCAGGTAGAGCGCACCCAGCTTGCGCAGATGATTCGGATTGCCGGGATCCTGTTCCACGGCCTTGAGAAAGGCTTCCTTGGCCCCAGGCAGGTCCCCGAGCAGATACCGGGCTGTTCCCAACAGAGCGTGGGCGAGGCCATTGTCCGGCTGTTTCCTGATGCTCCCTTCAGCGGACGCCCGTGCCCGTTCGTAGTTTCCCTTACGGAGAAGGATCTGGCCTCGCATCAGATCGACCCGCGCATTCTTCGGGTCCTTCCCAGCCAGGAAATCCAAGACCTTCAGAACCTGGTCATGCTCTCCGATCTGAAAATAAGTGTCTCCCAGAATCCAGGCCTGACGGGAGTCCAGTTGGCGCCAACAATCCCGATGCAGGGACTCCACGATGGTCCGCGCCAATTCATGCCGACCCGACTGGGCCAGCGCATTCGAATAGTAGAGAGTGTATTTGAGATCGCCGTCGCCCAATCGCACCGCCTCTTTGAATTCGGAGGCGGCACCCTGCCAATCCTGCGCTTGCCAGAGGGCCACGCCCTCATGGAAGTAAGGTTCGGGGTCCGACGGGTCCGCCTCCTTCTGGCGCTGGAACAGCTCCGAGGCCTGCGAGAGTTGCCCCAGCTTGATCAAGTGCTGCCCGTCCCTGCTGGTTCGAAGCCGCTCGGCCGCGACCCGGTGGCTTTCGGCTTCCTCCTCTTTTCCCAACCGAAAGTAAAGGCCGGCGAGAGTGACATGGCCTTCCAGGAAATTGGAATTCTCCTCCACCACACCCTTCACGGTTTGAATGGCCTCTTCAATCCGGTTGGCGGAATTGTACACGAGTCCCATCTGAAACCGTGCATCGGCAGCGCCGGGCCGCGTGCGCAACGCCCGTTCGAAGCAGGCCAGGGCCTCCTCATATTTCTGTTCGTTCTCGAAGAGATAGATGCCGTGAAACAAATTGGCATCGTAATCGTCGGGATTGATTTCAAGCTCTTGCAGGAAGGCCAGGTCCGCAACGGCGTGCCGGTTCATGAGCCGGAGCAACTTCCCGTAAGTGACGTTCAACGAGGGGACCCTCGGATCGAGCGAGAGGGCTCTTTCCAAATGCCTGGCGGCCCCAGGGTAGTCCCCGCTCTCCATCAGGCTTCTTCCTCGACGAGCCAGTCGATTGAGCCAATCCGAGCGCATCTCAGACCGAAACCGTGCCGTCGGCCAGTCGGTTTCTTTCAGGGCGGTCTCTACGAGTGGCGTTCCCCTCTCGATCTGACCGTCTTCTTCCAGCGCGACGCCCAACAGATAGGTCAGAGCGGGCGACTCGGACAGTTCCGCTTCATGCGGAGACAGAAGGCCGATCACCTTCCGCCATTCGCCCAAGTTGAAATAACAGGATGCCAGCAGTTGAACGGCTTCCCTGCCCTTGGAGCCGGAGGCGACGACCCGGACCAGGATCGGCTTGGCCCTTTCGTACTCGGCCATTCGAAAATAGACCCACCCCAGGGCGTAATTGACACCGGTCGGATCCCTGAGGCCGCCTTGGTCGAGAGCCTGCTCGTATTGGGTGACGGCATCCTGATGGCGGCCGATCGTAGAGTAGGCGTTGCCCAGCTTGACGCGAGCCTCCGCATGGTCCGGGTATCGGGCCAGCAAGGCCCGGTACTGCTCGATGGCGCCGTCCACATCGTCGGCCTGCTGGAGTTCCAGCGCCCGCCGTAGCGCCTGCTCCGGCTCGACTTGAGCTCCGGCCCGGCCGCCGACAGCCTGCGCCAGTAGCAGGATCCCGACCAGAGCCATCACTGTTGGAACGTGGAGCATGGGAACATCTTAGCATGCATTGCTATAAACGCACCGATCCCACGCCCTTGCTGGAATATCACGATCTTTGCTTGATGTAGCCGCCGTCTTGAGATAGAAATACGTAAATACGAAGAGGCGATTTTATTAATGTCTCGGCTCAACTGCTCGAATATACATTCTTAGGGGAGGATACAGATATAAATAATTTCAGGACCATAAGAGTCATGATTCTGCTGGCGGCCCTGACGTTCGCCGCGTGCACCAGCAAGACAGGTGTTTCCGTAGAGAACGAGAATTTCCGATGGGATTTGGATCTCCAGACGTTCAAGGCCATCGGCATGGCGAACAAACTCACCGGAGAATATTGTTCCCTGGGCCACGGGGAGGAGTTGGCCGTCTACCTCGATGCTTCCGACTCCCGAATCGAACTCGGTCCGTGGAAACGGACGGTCACGTCGAAGTTTGCCGGATTCGGTTCGACTCCCCCGGAACGGGATCCGGGCTATGAAAAACGGTATTTCGCCCTCGAAGTGGATGACGCGGACTGGGAATCCTCTCCCGTTGTCCTGGCGGATCGCTCCAGGCACGTCTGGGGCAGGACCCGGTTCCACCTCCCGGACGCCGCCGGCCGGCCGGTCCACATCGTGCTGGGCGGCCACGGGCTCAACGACGCCGACTGGATGCGGGTCTTCCTCAATGGAACGGAGATCGGGACACGGGTGGAATCGGGGTTCTGGCGCGAGCCTCGCGTATTCCGGCTTGAATCCGGCGAAAAGGCCTACGATCTTCTGAAGTTTGGCGGCGACAACCTGCTCGTGCTCCAGTTGAAGGGGATGAATGCCGGAGGTGAGCGGCTGCGCCGACTCAAGAACCTGGATTCCCGAAACCGCCAGCAACTTCCCCAGCCCATCGGCTATCAGTCCAACTTCGACCAGTTCGTGACCATCGGAGAGCCGATGCGCAAGGCCAACTTTGGCGTGACGTCGCACCGTCTGGAGCGCGACGGAGAAAGCAACTCCCTGATTCTCGAGGTGCAGAGCCAGGGGGATTCCATACAGGGCGAGGTGCGTTACACCTGGCGGGAGGGCAGTCCCCTTTTGCGCAAGTTTGTCAGCATCGCAAACCGGGGAACGGATCCGATCCGCGTGCTCGACGTCGATCTGGGCAACTACCAGACCGGCGGCACCGCGAGTGAGGGAGGAGAAGGCTTTCCCGTCCACGTCAATGGCCAGATCTTCTTCGGAATCGCCCACCCGGCCGGTCTGGTCCAAGGGGGGGAAGGACGGGTCCGCCTTCGCGAGTTTCCGGCCGCCGAGTTGGACAGCGGCGAGGAACTCGCCCTGAGCGAAGTGGTGATCGGGGTGGCTGAGCGAGGTGAGAGCGCAGCGGCGTTTCGGAACCATATTCAGCAACGGTCGCGGCGGATCCGGCGAGGCCATGACAAACCCCACGCCCTGTTGATGAGCTACGGTTCCTGGGAAACGGACGAGCACGGGGATTGGCACGACGAGCAGCACATGATGGGGATCCTGGATGGGATCGAGGAGATGAAGCGGGACCAGAATCTGAAACTGGATGGAGTCTCGATCGGGTTCTTCTGGGACACGAAGCACGACTACAGCACCTTCTACCGCAGTGGGAAGGAGGCTCCTCATCTGATCGTGGATTACAAGGTTCGGGATCTGGAACCGTTCCGAAGGAGCGGGTGGCCCGACGGTCCGGATCGCGTGTTCGAAAGGTCGCGTCAGATCGGGGTGCCCATCATGATCGGCTTCGAGGCTCAGCACGCCTGGGAATGCTCCAGGAATCCGGAGTTCGCGGTCTGTTCCATCGATCAGGTTCGAGCGGGAGGCCCCTCCGGCCGCCGCCCCACAGGCCTATGCCGAGGCTCCAGAATATACGCGGACTCGATCAAGAAGAGCATGGTCGGCTATGCAAGCTCAGGCTTGGTTTCGGTGCTGATCCAGGACGGCATGTGCCTGGTGTGCCGCAACACCGGACACGGGCATGAAACGGGCAAGTACTCCACCCGATCGATATTCGACGCCGCCATCGACACCTGGACAGCCGTCGACAAGGAGAACCCGGACATCCTGATCATGGGACAGGGCTGCTTCAGCTCTCCCTGGTGGCTCCTCTGGATGGACAATATCTGGGACCCGGGGCTGCTGATCGAAGCCGGCCAGCCCAGCTACTGGCCCACCCGGTACCAGCGCGACTCGGTGACGAGAATCCTGGATCAGGCCGAGTGGTACACCTCGGAAGAAGGCGACATCCCTTCCCTCCTCAAGGACTCGCTCGGCGTATGGCTCTCCCCGACCAGTTGGAACAGCAAGATCGGCCAGGAGCGCTGGCAGGAAGGCTTCGTCATGGACATCTCCCGCGGCAGCCTGATGGCACAGATCTGGACCCATCCGAAATGGCTCACCACGCAGGAGAGGGAGGATCTCGCCCACTTCGTCGGGCTTCTGAAGACTTACCCCGAGTGCTTCCGCAATCGGCGTTTCATTCTGGGCAACCCCTGGAAGGACGAGCTCTACGGGTATCTCGGTTTCTCGGGGAACCGGGGTTTCATCGCACTCAACAATGGCTCCCCGCGCCCGTCAGAAGCTTCCCTCGAACTGGATGCCGAATGCTCCTTCGAGGATAGCGGTCGCTGGCAGGTCAGGCGCCACTGGCCGAGGGACACCGAGGGCACGTACCGGGATCTGGTTGGGGACGACCTTCGTTTGACCCTCGAGCCCTGGGAGATCACCCTACTCGAAGTAGTCCGCAACTGATCCGCTATTCATCGATACGGCACACCGTAGACAAAGGAACATCTATGGACCTCGGACTAAAAGGAAAGCGCGCTATCGTAACCGGCGGCAATCGCGGTATCGGACGGTGTTGCGCCCTGGCGCTGGCCCGAGAGGGGGCGCGAGTATGCATCACGGCTCGCAACCAGAGCCTGCTGGACCGGACCGTGGGGGAGATCAACGAGGCGGGGGGCGAAGGATATGCGGTTTCGGCCGATCTTACGGCTCTGGAGGCGTGCCGCCGCGTCGTGGACGAATCGGTGGAACAGTTCGGAGGGATCGATATCCTGGTGAATTGCGCGGGCGCGGCACGTGCCCACGATATCCTGGATCTTCCCACCGAAGTGATCGACGATGCGCTGGGCCTGAAGAGCTACGGCTATCTTCGCATGTCCCAACTCGTGATCCCCCATATGAAACGAAACGGCTGGGGGCGTATCGTGAACATCGCGGGGAGCGCAGGTGCGAGTCCGGCCCAAGGCAACATCCCGGTCAGCCTGGCCAACATCACCATTCTCAACATGACCCGCGCACTCTCGGACGCGGTCTCAGGGGACGGTATCCTGGTCAATACCATCTGCCCCGGCTTCACCAACACGCAGAGGGCGCGTGATCTGTTTCAGGGCAAGGCGGACGAAGAGGGACGGGACGTGGAGGATGTCCTGAAGGATCTCGGCAGTCGACTGCCCGCCGGAAGGATCGCCGAGCCGGAGGAGATTGCGGACGTCGTCGCTTTTCTGACGTCGGACGTGTGCTCCTACATGTTCGGCAGCTCCATCTACATGGACGGCGGCGATCGGCGCAGCACCCCATAAATCCACACCGGTCCGTCCTTCACGCCGTCCGTGTTCCTCACAGAATCAGGACCGGTAGAGAGGTACCGAAATGAGAGTCGGATTCATCGGCCTGGGGGCCATGGGGAATCCCATGGCAGCCAACCTGCAGCAGGCCGGACACGAACTGACCATCCACGACATCCGTCGCGAGCATGGTCGAAATCTCGAGGACTCAGGTGCGACGTGGGCAACGAGCCCTGAGGAGACGGCAGTCCGGTCCGACGTGGTGCTGCTGTCGCTTCCCGGTCCGGTGCAAGTGGAATCGGTCGTCCTGGGCGAGAACGGCGTCTTTGCCGGTCTGGCCGCGGGAGGCGCCTGCATCGATACCAGCACCAACGCACCCGAGGTCATGCGCCGCATCGGAGAAACCGGCGCATCCAGGGGCATTCAGGTCCTGGATGCGCCCATCAGCGGAGGCATATGGGGTGCGCGAGATGCCACGCTGACCGTATTCGTCGGCGGAGAACAGGCGACATTCGAAAAGTACCGCCCCCTCCTCCAGTGCTTCGGAAAGACCGTGGTCCACATTGGGCCGGCGGGTTCCGGAAACGTCGCCAAGCTGGTGAACAACCTGATGATGTACATCAACTTCATCGGCGCCTGCGAAGGGATGGCCATGGGTGTCAAGGCGGGCATCGATCCGCGGACTCTGCTCGATGTCGTCAAGCCGAGCATGGGCCACAGCACCTTCCTGGAAAGGAGCATGAAGCTGTTCCTCGACGGCGAACCGCTGCACTTCGTCACTGACGGGGCCGTCAAGGACATGCGCCTGGGTGTCGAATTGGGCAGAGAACTCGGCGTGCCGCTGGAAGTCGGCCCGCTCGTGGAAACGCTCATCACCCGGTTTCGAGACGCGGGGCACGGGCAGGAGGACACCCTCGAATACATCCGCGACTACATGCAGCGGTCAGGTGTCGATTTGGCGGATTGGGGAGCGGCGGCTTTCTTGCCGCCGATTAGGGGGGGTTAGGGGGGACGATAGTCCCCCCTCCTGTCAAAAATATATCTTCAAAGCGGCTTGTATGACTCGGCCGGACAACGCGCCGCTGACCCTTCCGAAGGCTGCACTCTGAATATTGGAGCTTGGACCGCCGAAGTTCGGGTGGTTGAAGGCGTTGAAGAACTCGAATCTGAGCTGCAACTGTCCTTCCTCGGTCGGCAACATGGGAAGACTCCAGTTCTTGATCAGGGCCAGATCCTGGTTGATGATCCCGTCTCGATCAAGGATATTGCGGCCGCTGTTCCCGTAGGTATTCAGAGGATTTTCCGCAAAAGCAGCCGTATTGAACCATTGTTCGATCGTGGGGGTTCCCTTGGTGCCGTTGCGCAACCGGTTCGGCTGACGTGCGTTATAGGTGGATCCCGTGTTGGAATTGTCGCTGGACATGCCAACCGTAATCGGCAGTCCACTGTTTATCGTAGTAATCCCACCAAACTGCCAGCCACCCAAGATATTCCGAATAACGCCGGATTGGCCTTCCATCTTCGGAAGCAGGTAGTTCCAACTGAAGGACAAACGGTGTCCCATATCCCAATCGCTTCGGGCGTTGTTGGTGTCGGTCAGCCGATACGTCGTCACGGACCCAAAGGAATCCCAGTCGGTTGTCTTCCCCCAGGTATAGCCCATCAGGAAGCTGAGTTTGGAGCTGGATTTTCTGACGGTGACTTGAAGTGCATTGTAATCGGACATCCCCGCACCGGCGTCCTGGATATTGAAGCCGATATTGGGCCAGGGGCGGCGCTCCTGCTCGAAGGGGGGCGCGCCGAGTTGGGGAAGTGGACGATTCAACTCCTGCCGCTGGGACAGTTTCCTGCCGGTCGATCCGACATAAGCCGTCTCCAGCAGAACCTGCCCCGGAAGCATGTTCTGAATGCTCAAGGTCCAGTTCTGCAGATACGGACTCCGTCTCTCATCCGTAATCAGTGAGACATATCCGATGGGATCGCTCATATCCAGAATTTCGTTGAAGTTGTCCGGATCGAATACGGGAGGATCCTTAAACAGCGTGCCGATGTCTACGGGGTTCCTCGGATCCCGGCTGATCGCATTGTTAATGAATGCATTTTGCGGACCGGAGCTGTCCCACGCCAAGTCGTTGCCCGGGGTTTCGTCATAGAAGACACCGTAGCTGCCCCGGAGCACGAAATTCTGGTTGGCAGTGGGTGTCCAGGCAAACCCGATCCGTGGCGCGAAATCGTTGAAGTCGGTATCGATCAGACTTCCCGGCCCTCCGAAAATCACGCCTCCGCGCGGACGCGTGAAGTCCATTATATCCAGATAGTTGCCGCCTTCCGGTCCAACCTCCAGAGCGAGCCAGGGATGCACCTGGTAGCGCAGAGCCAGGGTCAGGCTGAGATTGGGGGTCACGCGGATGCGGTCCTCGAAATACGCGTCCCACCACATGGACACCCGATTCGCCCCAGCCGCCGCGGCGCCCGTAGAATTCTCAGGATGCCCCAATAGGAAGTCGGCCACGTCGTTCCCGGTAATGATTCCTGAAAATTGGAAGTTCCCCTGGGTCCACGAGGCCGCCAGTTGCTGTGTGAACCGGTCGATGATGGTCATACCCCAGGTCATTTCGTGCCGACCCTGGGTGTAGCTCATATCGGCCATGTAGTAGAGGTCGTTGTTGACCGGGACGATGCAGTTGCCGGCGCCCCCAAAGCTCGAATAGCCGACCATTCGTGCACCTGGAGCATAGTTGCAAGTCCGGGTCGTGTTGATGTTTCTGATCCCGTACCTTTCGGACCAGATCGGGTCCGTGTCCCGTTCCAGGTTCTGCGCCAATGACATCACGGCGCGGTTCAGTCCGGCGCGCGCGTCCAGAATCAGATTATTGGCAAAAACGTGGGTCCAGTTGACGACGGCATTTCTTCCATCCAGCGGATACTCGACATTCGCCCCTTTGTTGATTCTACTGGCGTACAGTTGCGAGTCGGAGTGGATCACCCGGGCAAAGACTTTATCATTGTCCGAGATCTGCCAGTCTCCACGCCAGATCCATTTCCTGTCAGTCTGATTGGTCGGTGCGGCACCGGTGAAGTTGTTGGCGGTTACTGGAAGATTGGGCGCTGGAATGAGGCCATCCTCCATATACAACTGGGCCCACTTGTGAATGCGATTGGACGGAATCTGGTTGTTGGGAAAGGCCTCGCCCGTCATCGGGTCCATGATGGGAGTCGACAACGAGGAAAAATCCCCCCGGAGATACGCGGTCGACGGTACGGTGAGGAACTGGGTGTTGAACCGGCTGGAATCCAACCCCTCCAAAGAGGTGTACCAGAACAGCTTGTCCTTCAGTACCGGCCCCCCGACCTCGAAGCCCCACTGGTGTTGCCGAAACTCTCCGATCTCTCTTTCAAAGAAGCTTCTGGCATCCAGGTTGTCGTTACGGTGAAAAAACCAGGCGCTCCCATGAACCACGTTCGTTCCCTGTTTGGTGACGACGCTGATCACTCCTGGGGTTGCACCGCGGCCCGTGAAAAAGCCCTTCTGCACCTTGAATTCCGCGATGGCATCGACTTGAACGAGGGCCCCCGGGGCACCGTAAAAATGCTCCTTGAAAGGAATCCCGTCGAATACGAACGACGTGGAACTCACCCGCGTTCCGGAAATGGACGCCGAGGTCTGGCGAGGACCGTAAGCCCATTGCGCTACGCCGGGAGCAGCATTACCGTCCTGCACGCCAGCCTGAATCCCGGCGAGCTGCAAGAAACCCCGGCCGTTCAGCGGCAGTTCCTCGACCAACTCTTTCCCGATCACGGTCCCCAGCTCGGCGGTTCTTCGGTCCACCACCGTAGCCTCGGCCGTGACCAACACCGTATCGCTGACTTCACCCACCTGAAGAGTCAGGGTGTGATCCACCACGGCGTATACCTCGAGTTGGATCCCTTCCACGACCGCTTTCTTGAAGCCGGGCATCTCCACACTGAGGTTGTACAAGCCGACCGGCAAGGCGGCGAAAGTGAAAGCCCCTTGTTCGCCGGAAATGCCGGTTCGTCTGAGGCCCGTCGCCTCATTGGCAACGGCCAAGTCAGCACCAGGAACCACGGCACCGCTATTGTCGCGCACCGTACCCGTGATGGTCCCGGACCCTTCTGCCTGGGCCCGGAGACCGCCAGCCGACGCCAGAACGATCGCGACCAACATGATTACGGCCATTGAACTACGTCGCATTACCTTTTCCTCCGAATCGGTGGGAAATAAGGAAGCTGAGGGAAACCACCCGGCGCGACTGCGCCGTGCTCCTCTTGCTGTGGCGTACTCGGTGGGATTGGTCGAATAGAAAGGATCAACGTATTCTGCCTCGAGCATTTAGAGTTCGACCAACCCTGGGATTTCGGAAGTCTAAGGGATGTCGTCCGACACTGTCAACAATCAGGGGACAGCGGTGTCGTTGGTACGTGCAGTGTCCGGTCCGTCAATACCCCGTGGCAAGAGTCGTCACGGCATTCGACCGGGCCTGCATCCTGGCGGACGGTATTTTGCAGTGCTAGATTGGCATGAAACGTTCCGAGCCGAGAACATCCTTTCGGACAGGAGGAGCGGGAGATGGCACCTGTTCTCCGCATGCTTTTTTTCTGGTGGGTGGGCACTGCCGTCGTGAGCGCCGGTGCGCCGGAGATCATATCGGTCCGGAAGATCTGGGACCGGGCGCCTCATAACGCCTTCACGGATCTGGTCCGCTTTCAGGGAAAGTGGTTCTGCACCTTCCGGGAGGGGGAGCGCCACGCGGGAGGCCGGCACGGCCAGTTGCGGGTGCTCGTTTCCCAGGATGGTGAAGGGTGGGAATCGGCCGCACTGGTGACTGAAGAGGGTGTGGATCTGAGGGATCCCAAATTGTCCGTGATGGCGGACGGACGCCTTCTCCTCATCTCCGGTGGCAGCCTGTACGACGGGGACCGGTACCTGACGCGGGCGCCCCGGGTGGCCTTTTCCGGGAACGGATTCGACTGGTCATCGCCCCGCCGTGTCTTGGCGGAGGATCATTGGGTGTGGCGCGTGACCTGGCACAAGGGGCGCGGCTACGGCGTCTCCAAATTGGGTGAGACTCCCACTCCTCGACGTGCCTTCCTCTACTGGACCACCGACGGGATCGAGTGGAACTGGATCACGGAATTCAAGCTGCCCGGCCTGACGCCCGAGGCTCGAAAGACGGCTCCCAGCGAAACCACCGTCCGTTTCCTGCCGGACGACCGGATGGTGGCTCTGATCCGGCCGGGTTGGGTTGGAAGCAGCCCGCCACCCTACCGGGAATGGACGTTTCACAAGCTGGAGCACCGTCTGGGAGGTCCCAATTTCATCCGGGTACCCGACGGATCATTGTGGGCCGCGTCCCGAGGGTATCCGCCCGGAACGCCCGTGATCGGAGCCTGGACCCGGGGAGAGCCCTTCACCGTCCTGGCCCGATTGACGTTGAGCGGCTACGAACCTGTGCTCAAGCTGCCCAGCGGCGGCGACACGAGCTACCCGGGGATGGTCTGGTACCAGGGACTTCTCTGGATCAGCTACTACTCTTCCCATGAGGGAAAGACCAGCATCTACTTGGCCAGAATCCGCCTCTGACCGAGCCTTCCGGGTTGGGCCTCGTTCCCAAGCCAGGGTCAAGACTCGAGAGGAGCGGCCCCAATGGGAGTAGAATCGACTCCCTGCGGACCCAGCAGTCCGTGGTGAAAGTCTCGCGAGCACCGAGACCGTTCCTGCGCCCGCCGGACAAGGCGCGATGAGGGAGCATACCGGGAGTATGTGACCGAATCGCAACGCAGTCCGCCGGGATGCAGGGACGGTCGAATGCCGTGACGACTTTTGCCACGGGCTGCCAAGCCCGACCAGGCCAATGGAGGAGAACCTATGAAAACCGGAAGAGGATTTCCGAAACCGACTCGTCTGATCGCGATGGGACATGCGGCTTCCATCCTGCTCCTGCTGACTCTCGTTGGATGTAGCGGAACGTTCTTCGGCGGCCTGGAAATCACCGCGTCCCAACGAGTGCATCCGGTGCTGATCCGAAATGAACACAATCCGCTGCTGCGACTGTCTGTCGAAGCACAGGCCGCCGGCCACACCGCCGGATTATTCCTCTTTAGGCTTAGCGGTACGGACGATCTGAACGACATTGAGTCCCTGGAGTTGTTCTACTCGGGTGACAAGGAGGAATTCGGGGTTGAGAACAGGTTCGGCGATCTCGCTCGCCCAGCTAAGGAAGTCATCTTCACCGGAAATCAGGAACTGTCGCCAGGGAAGAATGTCTTCTGGCTCTCCGTCCGGTTGCGGGCAACCGCCGACTTGGGACACAAAACCGATGCCGTCTGCACTTCCGTCAACACCTCGGCAGGAGTGCTGACTCCCGTGGACGCAACTCCCGGAGTCCGTAAACGGATCGGCGTGGCCCTGCGCAAACACCTGGACGACGGGGTCCACACCTATCGCATCCCGGCGCTGGCCACGACGCCCAAGGGCACCCTGCTGTGCGTCTACGACATGCGGTGGCGGAAGTCGCGAGACTTGCAGGAAGACATCGATATCGGGCTGATCCGCAGCATGGACGGCGGCCAGACCTGGGAGCCGCAGCGGGCGATCATGGACATGGAGGAATGGGGCGGGTTGCCCCAGGAGGAGAACGGGGTCAGCGACCCCGGCATCCTCGTGGACCAGAACACCGGGGAGATCTTCGTCACCGCCGTCTGGATGTGGGGCAAACCGGGCAAGCACCAATGGCGCGAGGACGGCTCCGAGCCGGGATACGAAATCGGAAAGACCGCCCAGTTCCTGATGGTCCGTTCCAAGGACGACGGCCTCACCTGGACCGAGCCCGAGAACCTCACGCGTAAATTCAAGAAATCGGAATGGTGGCTCTTCGCGCCGGCGCCGAACCGTGGGATCACTCGTTCCGACGGGACCCTCATCATGCCGACTCAGGGGCGGGACGAGACCGGATACCCCTTTGGCAATATCACCTACAGCCGCGACCATGGCGCCACCTGGACGGTGAGCAGCCCGTCCTTCAGTGGAGGCAACGAAACCCTGGCGGTGGAGCTCGGCAACGGATCCATCATGCTGAACATGCGCAACGACAAGCCGGACCCGTACCGGGCCATCTATGTGACCTGGGATCTGGGCCTCAGCTGGATACCGCACGAAACCAACCGCAAGGCGTTGATCGAACCGAATTGCAACGCCAGTCTTTTCCGTTTCGACTACCAGGAAGAGGGCGAGTCGAAACACATCTTGCTGTTTGCCAATCCGAACGCCACGGACGGGCGGCATCACCACACCATCAAGGTCAGCTTCGACGACGGCATGACCTGGCCCGAGGACTACCAGATTCTGCTGGACGAGGGCCGGGGGCGCGGCTATCCCGGCATCACCCGGGTCGACGATCGGCACGTGGGGATCGTCTACGAGGGGAGCCGGTCGGACCTCGTCTTCGAGAAGCTGTCGCTGGATGAGCTGCTGAAGCGGTGAACGGAGTTCCGCCAATCCGGGGATGGCCCGGAACGGCGTTACCGCTTCGTTGCTGGAGTTGTCGTCCGGCTCGTAATCTGGCAGGGGCTGCTTCAGCAGTTTCAGCCAGAGGTCGATCTCCCGCGCCAGTCCCAGCTTCGAGACCAGTCGCCGGAAAGCCCCGATGCTCCGAAGCTCATTGCGTTGATCCACCCTCCGGTTCGTAGTGAACCCGGCCCGCCCCCAATACTGCCCGCACCCGCTGCCGCCTGTGCCGGTGCAGATGCACGATCTGCCCGCCACCTCACGACGGCTCTCCCGCCCGCGCGAGCAAGTCCGAGAAGTCGTACAGGACGCCGGTTGCGCCGAAGTCGGGCTCCCGTCGGAATGGCCGCCGCAGGTAGTGGACGCGGTGCCCTCCCTCGTCCGGGAACTCGACGATCGCCAAGATGAAGCCGTCCGGCTTGTTGAGCGAGAACAGGATCTCGTTGCGCGTCACCGTGATCGTCGGCGCGCCTTCGACCCGGCCTTTCACTTCAATGAACCGCAGACGGCCGGTCTCGGGAACCCGGCTCTCGATGTCGTACCCCAACCTCTCGAACTCCCGGTCGGTTGGCTCGAAGCCCAGGCCGCGCTCGACCTCCATGACGATGGCGCGGGCTCGCGCCGCGATCGCCTGCGTGTCGGCGGCGGCTTTGCTCCTGGTCTTGAGACCGGCGATCCTGTCGAGCAAACCCCTCGGCACGACCAGCATTCCGCCGAGCACGACCGGCGGCCCCGCCGAGATGCGCCGTTCCAGCGCCAGCACATCGAGCCGCCGTTTGAGCCTGGCCTGAAGTTGATCGGCATACTTCGCGGCCTCCCGCGAGTTCCGGCCGGCACTGGCAAGACCGGCCTTCTCCCGGAGCTTCAGATCCTCGGCGCGGTGGTCCCAACGGGAGATCTCCTTCGTGAGCCGGTCCTTGACCGCCGCCTCCGTCCTGTCGATGGCGGACTGCCTGGCCTTGCCGACCTCCGCCAAGTGCTCGGGAACGACCTTCTCGGCCGCGTACGCCGCCGCCTGACGCTCAAGCTCGCGGCCGATCCACGCGCACTCCTGTCGGCCGAGGATCTCGCCGGGCGAGGGTTCGTGCGGCTGGAGCGGTCGAAAATCCAGGTACGGCGCGAACTGGACGCAGCCTCGCACGCCCTCCGGACCGAAGTCGAGGTAGATCATATGCATGGAGATGGTCCGCTCCGCTCCGTCCATTGCCGGCCGGGCGTCGTGAACAGCGTGCTCCAGATTGATGAGGACCCGCGGTTCCACCCCAGGGTCACGGTCGTCGACCAGCACTGCGCCGCGTTTGAGGACCGTGGGGTTCCGTTCCAGGGTCAGATCGAGTACGGCGTCGAGCAGCGGATCGCCTTGACCAGCAGATCCTTCAACGAATTCCCCTCGAACCGGACCTGACCGAGCACATCAAACACCTGGCCGCCCAGGGCCTGCCGCTCGGTCTCCAGCTTGTCCAACAGCGTCTGATAGACCTTCCCTTCCCGGGTGTCCGCGGCGACGAGATTCCACAGGTGGCAGACTTCGGCCTGACCGATGCGGTGGATGCGCCCGAAGCGCTGTTCGAGGCGGTTGGGGTTCCACGGCAGGTCGTAGTTCACCATCAGGTGCGCGCGCTGCAGGTTGATCCCTTCCCCTGCGGCGTCGGTGGCCAGCAGCACCCTGACCTCCGGATCGTGGCGGAAGGCCTCCTGCGCCCTGAGCCGGTCGCGCCGGTTCAGCCCGCCGTGAATCACGACCACGGCCTCGGGCCGCCCGATCAGGGTCCTGATGCGGTCGTTCAGGTAGTTGAGAGTGTCCTTGTGCTCGGTGAAGACGACCAACTTCTGGCCGGGCGACGACTGGGGAGGCGGGATCTCCCCCGCTCCGTAGGGCACTCCAGGCTCCTTGACGTGCGGCGCCAGACCGGCAGGTGTGAAGACCTTGCCCAGCAGACCGGCCAGTTCCCGCCACTTGGTGTCGTCGCTTCGGTTCAGAACCTTGCGGGCGAGCCGTTCCAGCTCCCGCAACGTCTCGGTCTCCGCCTTCAGCTCGGGAATCGAACGGGCGGCAGTCGCCTGGTCCAGCACCTCGGCTTCGGCCGCCTCGACTTCGCCCTCGGGCGCGTCCTCCAGATCTTCGATATCTTCCGATTCCAGTTCGGGACCGCCCGGCACGAGCGAGGAAGCCACTGCCCGGCCACTGAGAAGGTCCTCCATCTCCCGCAGCCGGTCCTACAGACGCTGGCGACGCCTGCGCAGAGATCGGTGGATTGCTTCGGGCGACGAGGCGAGGCGACGCTGCAGGATGGTCAGCGCGAATCCGACGGTCGTCCGCTTCCTGGCATCGAGGCGCTCCGCCCGATTGAACTCTCTCCGCACATATTGGGTAACCGCCTTGTACAGTGCTGCTTCGCCCTCGGAGAGCTTGTAGGGAACGGTGTAGGCGCGGCGCACGGGGAAAAGCGGCGTTCCGTCGAACTTGAACAGTTTCTCCTTGACCATGCGGCGCATCAGGTCCGAGGTGTCGGGGCGGTGAACGCCGGGGCGGAAGCGTCCCTCGAACCGGTCGTCGTCGAGCAGCGCCATGGAAAGCTGGAAATCGTCCTCCTTGCCGTTGTGGGGTGTGGCGGTCATGAGGAGGAAGTGACGAGTGAGTCGGCCGAGCAGCTCTCCCAACCCGTAGCGCTTCGTGTACCTGGCCTCCCGGCCGAAGTAGCTGGCCGACATCTTGTGGGCCTCGTCGCACACCACCAGGTCCCAGCGGCACTCCGGAGCCCGGAGCAGTTCCTGGACCTCCTGGTTGCGGGAGAGCATGTCGAGGCGTGCGATGATCAGGTCGTTCCGCTCGAACCAGTTGTCGGGCCGTGCCGCTTGGAGCGCCTCGCTGGTGTAGACGGCGAAGGGAAGCTGGAACCGGCGCTCCAGTTCGTCCTGCCACTGCTCGGCCAAGCTCCCGGGGCACACGACCAGACAGCGTTCGAGGTCACCCCGGACGATCATCTCCTTCATGAGCAGCCCCGCCATGATCGTCTTGCCGCTGCCTGGATCGTCGGCGAGGAGGAAGCGGAGGGGCTGGCGCGGCAGCATCGACTCGTAGACCGCCGTGATCTGGTGGGGCAGCGGCTCGACCAGGGAGGTATGGACGGCCAGCAGGGGATCGAAGAGGTGGGCGAGGCGGATGCGTTGGGCCTCGGAGACGAGCCGGAATAGCGTGCCGCCGGCGTCGAAGGTCCAAGAAGAGAGACTCGGAGATTGCTTCGAGACTTTGCTGATCGCTCCGGCGCAGGGCCTTGGTGGCTGCTCTGCTCGAAGGAGTTCTGTAAGCGACCTCGACAGCCCGCGACCCCAACCACTTCGCGGCGACTACCGTTACCGGCCCTTCCGGATCAATACCTCCGACCTGGGCGTGGGGCTGAAGATCTTCGAGGTTCATTAGGGTGAGGGGTTCTGACCGATGCCTTGCTTCGTCAGGCCGCTTTGAGCCAATCGCATGAGCTGCAGTCGGTTGGCATCTGCCAGCTCGTTCGCTGGAGCCTGATGCCGACCAGGAGGCACCACCCGTAGCGGGTGTATACTGCTCACTCAGATCCTGGATGAGTCGCTGGCGGAACAGGAAGGCGACTTCGACGCGGACACCCGTCGGGCTCTGGCCTGGTTCGAGGAGCGCGGCTTCGCGGAGGGCGAGTTCGGTGTAGCGGAGACGCTGTCCAAGGCCAAGAACACGAGCATCAAAGGATTGGTGGAGGCCGGCATCCTCGAATCCCGTGCGGGCAAGGTTCGTCTGCTACGACCTGCCGAACTGCCTTCCGAATGGGACCCGTCTTCCGATGCCCGCCTCACGACCTGGGAAATGGTCCACCATCTGATCCGGCTGCTGGATTGCGGCGGCGAACAGGAGGCCGCGGATCTTGTCAGGCGCCTCGGGAGCGTGGCCGATGTGGCGCGCGACCTCGCCTATCGGCTCTACTCGATCTCGGAGCGGAAGAAGCGGGCCGCAGAAGCGCTCCAGTACAATGCTCTGGTCGGGAGCTGGGTCGAGATCAGGCAACTGGCGGGCGCGAAAGCCCCTGCAGTGCAGGCAAAGCTTTCCGGGTGGCGGAATCCGTGAATGCCGAGATCCTTGAACCCGAGAGCTGACAGATGCGCATCGAGAACATCAAGATAGAAAACTACCGCGTGTTCCGCAGTGTGAAGTTCGAGGATCTCCCCCAACTCGCCATCGTCGTCGGCGCAAACGGGTCGGGAAAGTCGACCCTGTTCGACGTCTTCACGTTCCTCAAGGACGCCCTGACCCAAAACGTTGCGGCCGCCGTGACGCGGCGAGGCGGATTTCGGGAGGTGGTCTCGCGCGGCAGCGAGGGACCGATCGGGATCACGGTCCAGTTTCGGGAGAGTGGTGGGCGCCTGGCAACGTATCTTCTCAGGATCGCCAGCGAGAATGGACGGGTCGTCGTAGCCCGCGAAGTGCTTCGGTACCGGCGGGGGCGATACGGAAGGCCCTGGCACTTCGTCGACTTCAGCAGCGGCGAGGGATCTGCCATCACCAATGAGTCGGTCTACGGACAGGAGGGCGTTGAGGAGGAGCGGGAGGATTTCAAGCTGGACGACCCCAGTGTTTTGGCCATCAAGGGGCTGGGACAGTTCCAACGATTTCGAGTGGTGTCGGAGTTCCGGAGCCTGATCGAGAACTGGCACATCTCGGATTTCCACATCTCGGACGCGAGGCCCAGCGTGGAAGCGGGGTACGCGGAGCATCTGTCTACCAGAGGCGACAACGTAGCGCAGGTCGCACAGTACCTCTACCAGCATCACCCCGAGTGTTTCGACCGGGTTCTGCAGGCGATGAGTGCGAGAGTTCCCGGCGTGCGCGGAGTGGAGGCGAGACCGACGGAAGACGGCCGGTTGGTGCTCCGCTTCAAGGATCACGCGTTTCAAGATCCATTTGTCGCCCGCTTTGTCAGCGACGGCACGATCAAGATTTTCGCCTACTTGATTCTGCTCTATGACCCCGTACCACACCCGCTTCTCGCCGTCGAGGAGCCCGAGAACCAGTTGTACCCCGACCTCCTGCTGGAACTCGTCGAAGAGTTCAGAGACTACGCACGGCGCGGCGGACAGGTCTTCGTGTCGACCCATTCCCCGTTTTTCCTCAACGGCGCAGGGCTGAACGAGGTGTACTGGTTTGCGAAGGAGCACGGCTTCGCGAAAGTGCGGCGGGCGTCCACCGACCGGTTGCTGAAGCAGCTTGTGGACGAGGGCGACAAGCTGGGCACGCTCTGGAGGCAGGGGCTCTTCGAAGGCGCGGCCCCGCGATGACTCGGATGATCTTCCTGCTGGAGGAGCCCTCGATGAAGACGCTTCCGGACATCCTTCTTCCACGTCTCTTTCCAGATCTGCTCTTCCAGTGTGTGCCTCATGACGGAAAGAACGATCTGGAGAAGAGCATCCCGCGGAAACTGCGCGGTTGGCGAGAGCCCGGCGTCCGTTTCGTGGTAGTCAGGGACAATGACCGGGGGGACTGCAAGGCTCTCAAGGAGCACCTTCGGGAGCTGTGCTCGGTCCGTAATGAAGAGCACTGTCTGATCCGCGTCGCTTGTCAAGAGCTCGAGGCATGGTATCTGGGTGAGCCCGACGCGTTGGCCGAGGCATTCGGAAGAGAATCGCTCCGCGAGATCGGTGCCCGGGCAAGGTTTCGTCTGCCGGACGCAGTCGCATATCCAGCCAGGGAGATCGCCAGGCTCGTTCCGGAGTACCAGAAGATCTCCGGAGCACGTCTTCTCGCCTACCACCTGACGCGGGAGCGCAACTGTTCGCCAAGTTTTCAAGCGATGATGAACGGAGTCGAACGACTCGCCTCGCGGCTCCCATCCACCCACCAGGACTGACCCATGGCTATCACCAATCACGAACGCGTCGGCAAGGCGATACTCTGTGGGTCGAGCTCGCCTGGCAACTGGGCGGGCGGGTTGGCTACCACAGTATCGCCGCCGATGACGAAAAGGGCACGAGCCCCGGCGACGCCCTTCGCGGCCTCCTCAACGACTTCGGTCCGTGCGTGGTGCTCATCGACGAGTGGGTGGCCTACGCGCGCCAGTTGCATCATCGCAGCGACCTGCCGGCCGGCAGCTTCGAGACACAGTTCACCTTTGCCCAGACGTTGACCGAGACTGACCGCCTGCCGACGCGTCGCCCGAACCGTCTACCTGGGGTCGGCTCCCTTGAAGGATGCGGCCCGCAAAGGGATGGACGACCGACGGGTAAAGCTCGGTTGCGTACTTCCGGGGGAATCGTCGGCAATCTTCGGGGACGCGTTGCGCCGCCTGGCCGGAGAAGCGACTCATCCGTACCAGGACGAATCCCGTGTCTGGTACGACACGCAGCCCACCGTCACCAAGCTCGCGAGGGACAGGGCCGCGCAACTGGAACGCGATCCCGACAAGGTTGCCGAGGAGATCAGGCGGCGGGTGCAGGCCGATGCGGCCAAGCGGGGCGACTTTCACGCCGTTCACTGCTTCCCGCGCGAGGCCGGGGATGTTCCCGACGACCCCAGCGTTCGCCTGGCAATCGATCGTTGCGGAGAGGGAGACCCTGAATCTCGACCCGTTCCAGGCCAAGCAGGCCGAGACCCGTCTCAAGGAAGAGGTCGGGAGGGTGATGGGCCAGATACCCGAAGTCTTCCAGTGGCTCCTGGTACCGGTGCAAAGCAAGCCGGAGGACGAGGTGGGCTGGGAGACTTTCCGCTTGATGGGGACGGGTGAGCTGGCTGTCCGCGCAAGCTCGAGGCTCAGGCGCGAGGAACTGCTGGTGACCAGCTACGGGAGCACCCGCCTCCGCATGGATCTCGACCGTATTCCTCTATGGCAGGACCATTTGGAGTTGCCCATAGGTCAGAGAGCGCCACACCCATTCCATGGGCCCGTAACGGAACCGCTTGACCCACCAGGAAGAGGCGATGAGTTGAACGATCCAGACGGCCAAGACGACGGCTACCTGTACCGTTCTCTCGACGCTCCCGAAGAGTCCCAGACCGTGTCCGTAAAACAGCGTCGTGCAAAGGACAGTCTGGAGCAGGTAGTTGCTCAACGCCGTGCGTCCGACTGCCGATATGGCTTGCAAGAGACGTCCCCCCAGCCGTGATCTGCAGATCAACATCACCAGGCTGAGGTAGCCCAAACTCACCAGAGTGCTTCCCCAATAATTGTACTGACTGCCGATGAACCAGCAGTCCAGCGACCAGTTCCTGGAAAAATTGCGAACCAGGCCGTAGCTCGACAGGGCCCATCCCAGGCTCAGACCCGCGACGGCCAGACCGATGTAGAATCGACTCGAGCGGGCAGCCGCCAAGACTCCCCATTTGAAGAGTGCCATCCCGACCAGCATCAGTCCCCCGATTCGCCAGAGCCCCCACATCAGAAACGCTCTGGTTTGGATGACGAGTGCCGTGTCGACTCGTTTCTCCATCTGTTGCAACCACCCCGACCGGTAAGCCGTCACCTCCTCTTTCACCAGTTCCGCGGACGGCCTCCAGATGCTCATCATCTCGGCTATCGCGTCGGGCGGGATGTACCCCATCGTCAGACCGATGAACAGATAAATGATGGACCCGATCAGCACGCTCCCCAGGCCCAATGTCAGCAGAGTCTTGGGAGACAACTTGCGAAATGGGAAGACCAGCAACGCGCAGAGTGCGTAGGAGACCAGCACGTCACCAGCCCATAGCAGATAGGCGTGCAAGAGCCCGAACACCAACAGAATGAACGTCCTGCGATAGTGAACAACCGCGGCGCTGGCCCCGCGGGCTTCCACACGTGAGGTCATCAGCACGATGCCGGCGCCAAAGAGAATCGTGAACAACGTCATGAACTTCTGCTCGGCAAGGACATTACTCAAAATGTAGACCCAGCCATTGCTGCCGCTCAGATCCCCATAGGCCGTGGGGTTGAGGTAGGCGGCCGTGATCATCGAAAAAGACTGAATGTTCACGATCAGAATGCCGAGCAGGGCGAACCCGCGCAGCAGATCCAGCGAGCGGATCCTTTCTCGCAACGGCGTTGGTTTCAGGGGCTCTTGCGGTCCGTCGATCATCATGTCTCCTCGCCGGGCAAGATGAAGAGCGACCCGCGTGGTCAGCAGATGACGTATTGTGCTTCGATCGAGTGTCGCGCACCCGAATCGGGAGGCTGATTCGGGGTTTATTCCAATCTGGAAATCCGGATGCTGCCGTTAACGGTGGAAAGTGTCAAGGGCGGGCCGCCTTCGCCGAGTTTACCTTCCAATTTCTTCCCGATTTTTCCCTGAACCATAAGTGGAAAATCGGTTGCGATGGATCCGTTGGCAGTCCGGGCGACCACATTGGCGTGGGTCTGGGCCGGCAAGGTCAGACGAACCGAGCCGTTTGTAGTATTCAACGCCACCTCACCGTCCGGTGGGGTGGAAAAACTGGCTCGGATACTTCCGTTAGCCGTCTTGGCCCGAAGACGGCCATTGATATTCTGAGTATGAATCGAGCCGTTCTTGGTCTCAGCATCAAGAACACCACTGGCGCCATCGATCTCGACGGCACCATTCACGGTCTGAGCCTCCAAGGAACCTTTACTTCCCTGAACCTGAATCTTTCCATTAGCGGAGGAATAACGCTGCTTTCCTTCAAGGCCGGAGGCGATAACACGCCCATTGGTCGAGGTCGCCTCCACGTTCATCCTGCGGGGCAGCTTGATTTCATACTGGACAGATGCGGAACGGCCCCACCGACGCCAGTGATTGGGCAAAGCAGTACGGATCGTCAAGGTCTCTCCCTCGTGAATCAGTTCGAATTTGATTTCTTTCAGGATCTCCTCGGCTTTATCCAGCCCCCACCCTTTCACCTTCTTGGTCGCCTTCACCTGAATTTCATCCCTGTCCCAGGCTTGTAGGTGAATGCGCCCGTTTCTGTTTTCGAGCGAGACGATTTGGATCGCGGATGCCGGGTAGGTTTGCTCAGAAACCTCGGTCCGCTCCAAACCCACTTCGCCCCAACACGCAGCCGCTGGCAGCAGAAGGAGAAGACCGAGTGACATGCTTGGACGAGAGTGAATCATTGAGGTCATGCTCATGGCTCCCAGCGAGTTCTGAAGATAGGCGGCAAATGCAGTTCTCCAACCGGGAGAGCTCAATGGCTGAGCCAACTCATGAGCACCACCACGGCAACGACCCCAAGCGGTACTAGAATGTTTTGCAACCACATCCACATTCCTGCGTCCTTTCGGATCTACTCCTATGACGTTCGAACCTGGGCAATCGTTAACTGTCGTCGTAGTCGTACCCCGAATCCGTTCCTATGGTTCCTTGATCTCGAGGAACTGATTCGCACCAACTGATCGAAGTGTCTGCACGACTCCGCTGGGCCAGGTGATTCTGACTTCCTTGATGGATGTATGGCCCGCCAGACCGAAGTGGCGCCGGACGTCGTTGGAGGAGAGATAGCTGGAAGCCCGGGTCACCCGGGCGAACTGGCGGTTTCCCGAGTCCGGCGTGATCCGGATCTCGGCTCCGATTCCTTCGGAATTCGAGCGGTTCCCCTTCAGCCGGAAGCTGATCCAGTTCGCCCCGGCCGTTTCGTTGCGGAGAATCTGGACCCGGCGGTCCATGTTGACGATCACCAGGTCCAGGTCGCCGTCGTTGTCCAGGTCTCCGAAAGCGGCTCCCCGGCCGGCATGGGATTTCCAAAAGGGGCGGCCGCTTTCGGCTGAGACATCTTCGAAGACATCGGCCCGGTTCCGGAGCAGCAGGGGCGGCTGGAGATAGCTCAGGGTCGAGTTGGTGGACTCGATGGTGTCCATGACGTGCCCTTGAGCGACGAAGATGTCCTTCCGGCCGTCGTTGTCCGCGTCGAAGAAGAAGGTTCCCCAACCCGAGTAGAGCCGGGTGGCTGCGGCCACGCCCGAGCGTTTCGAAACGTAGTCGAAGGCCCGTCCGGAGAGATTGCGGAAAAGGGCGTAGGTCTCCAGCGAGAGGGTCGTGATGAGCACGTCGGGCCACCCGTCCTGGTCGTAGTCGGCGAAGTGGACACCCATCCCGGCGAAGGTGTTCCCGTCTTCGTCGAAAGCCAATCCCTTGAGCAGAGCCTCCTCCCGAAAGGAGCCGTTTCCCTGATTCAGGAAAAGGGATTGCGGCACCCCGTCGTTGGCCACGACGACGTCCGGCCAGCCGTCCCGGTCGAAATCGTTGAAGGCAACGCCCAGGCCCTTGCTCGGGTGGGCACCGACACCACTGCTTTCCGTCGCATCGGTGAAGGTCCCGTCCCCGTCGTTCCGATAGAGCAGGTTGGAAATGGGGCGGAAGTGTTTCGGGTCGCAGTAGGCCCGCAGGTCGGAACGGCCACAGAAGACATCGTCGAAATCCCACTGCATATAGCGGCAGACGTACAGATCCAGATCACCATCCCGGTCGTAGTCGAAGAACCCGGCGCTGCTGGACCAGCCCCCGCCGCGGACCCCGGCGGTCCCGGTCACGTCCCGGAAGGTCCCGTCGCCCTGATTGCGGAAGAGCTGGTTCGAGGGGTAGTTGGTGACGTAGAGATCGGGCCGGCCGTCGTTGTCGTAGTCCCCGACCGCCACGCCCATGGCATAGCCGCGGCCCGCTACCCCGGCGTCATCGGTAGTATCGGTGTAGCTCCCGTTACCGTTGTTTCTGTAGAGCCGGTTCCAGTATTCGGGCGAAGATTTTTCCGGAATCGATCCCGGGGCCATGCCGGGGGTCAGTCTGGCCCCGTTCAGCAGGTAGATGTCCAGGAGCCCGTCCCCGTCGTAATCCAGCACCGCGACTCCCGAACCCATGGTCTCCAGCAGGAACTTCTTGGGGGTGGCGGAAGCACGGTGGACAAACGGGACCCCGCCGTCTTCCGAAACGTCGACGAACAGCGGCCAGCCGGGAGAGGATCCCTCTCCAACGAGGAGGGGGATTCCGGCATTGGTGAAGAGGAGCAGAATCGGGAGTGTCCAGGTGCGGACAAGAAACATGGAATGCTCGCTTTCGCCGGCCCCGGCCGTCGCTATCATAACCGGACACGGCAAAACCGGACTGCGGGCCGGACCCGGATTTCCCGGCGCCCGGTGGGATGGACCTCGTCCCCGTAGTAGACTGGCCCGGATCGCCACGGTAAAGGATGCCAAGCCTTTCGGTTCGTCGAGCCTCATCCCTTCTGATTCTGGCCGGACTCCTGTTCTGGCCGGTGCAGCGCGCCTTCCCTTCCCCGTCGCCTCCGAGTGACCGCCTGCGCGAGGCCCGGACGGCCCTCGCACGGGGCGATCTGTCCCAGGCTCGATCGATTCTGGAGAGCCTGCTGGAACGGGAGCCGGAGAACGCCGGCGCGCTCATTCTCCTGGGACGGACCCTGGTCGAGTCCAGTCGGCCCGACGACGCGGTAGGTCCCCTGGAAAGCGCTCTGCAACGGACTCCCGACTCCGGTGAAGCCCTTTTGTGGATGTGGCGAGCCAAGCGGAAGACCGGACCTCCGGAGGAGTCGGACCCCTATTTCTTCAGGGCCCTGAAGGTGGAGGCCACGGACCCCGTCCTATATGAACTGGCGGAAGAAGCGTACGGAAGAGGCCTCTACCAGGAAGCGATCCAGGCTCTGCGCCGGATTCAGGAACCGAATCGGCTGGACCAGCCGCACACCACGTTGCTGGCGGCATGCCTCCATGCGAGAGGCGACGTCCAAGGCGCCCTGGACATCCTGGGTGAAGCCGTGGAGAGAGACTCCAACGGTCAAACCCATTTCTCCCTCGGGTACTACTTGTACAAGGCGGGACGTTTCGCCGCGGCCGAGAAACATTTGCGCCGAAGTCTCGACCTGGCTCCCGATTCCACCACCGCCAGGTTCTTTCTGGCCAAGATCAGCGAGAGCGACGGATTTTCAGGGAGGGCGGAAAAACTCTATCGCGAGATCGTTAACCTGCGCCCCAACCATGCCAAAGCACTTGCGGCGCTGGGCCGCTTGGCTCTGAAGAACGGCCGGTTACAGCAGGCGGAAGAACTTCTCAAACGCAGCATTCGCCTGGACCCGGATTACCGCCAATCCCGCTACACGCTGGGGCTCTTGTACAGCCAGACCGGAGAGATCGAGAAGGCCCGAGAAGAACTGGCAAGGGCGGAGGAACTTCGCCAGGCCGAGGCGGCACCCGCGGAAGGCCTGCTGATTCGAGACACCGGCACCGACGAGGTGCGGCGGCTGGACCCCGAAAGTCCCGTCCTCCAGACGTTTCGACGAGGTGTCGAAGCCCACAAGCAGGGGGACCACCCCCAGGCGGAGGCCGCCTATATCGAGGTCGTGCGGGAGGCGCCCGGTTTCGCGGAAGCACAGATGAATCTGGGCCTGCTCCTGCATGATCTGAATCGATTGGACGCGGCGATCGACCGGCTTCGGACCGCAATCCGTCTGGACCCCAGACAGCCCGCGGCTCACTATTTTCTGGGAATGGACCTCTATCTCACCTCCCAATTCGAAGGCGCTTTGTCCTCGTTGCGAAAGACGCGGGAACTGGCGCCCGACACCCCCCAGTTGAGCTATTGGCTCGGACTCACTTTGCTGGCATTGGAGCGATATCAGGAGTCTGCGAAGGAGCTTGAGAGCCATCTGCTCCAGGCCCCGGCAGACACCCCGGATGCGAACCGGGCTCTTCTGCACGCGTACGTCCAGCTATCCGACCATGATGCGGTCTGGCGCCGGGCGAAGCTGTTGGCGGGAACGGAAACTGGAGCGAACTCACGGGCGCACCAGATCGCCGCCGGGGCCTATCTGGACGCGGGCCGGCGGGCGGATGCCGTGACTCATTTGAAGGAAGTGGTGCGACTCGAAAAGTCTTCACCGACGGCAATGCACGCCCTCGCCGCTCTGGTCGACGCGTACCGTCAATTGGGCATGTCCCGGGAGGCCGAAGGCGCGCAGGAGGCCTTGGCCGCAATGAGAAAACGAAGCACGAAGTAAGGACATCTCATGCAACTGAGAGACGGAAATCATGCGGCTCACGGAACTCCCGGCACACCCATTCGGCGGCGGATCCCGGTCCGCTGGTGGATCGTGGGGATGCTGTTCGTGGGCAGCGTGGTCAACTACCTGGACCGCATCACCCTGTCCATCGTGGCTCCCATGATCCGGGACGAATTCGGTCTGAGCGCCAGCGACTACGCGCTCGTGGTAAACGTCTTTTTGGTCGCTTACACCTTTTCCTATGGGTTTGGCGGCAAATTGGCCGACTTCCTGGGGACACGGGTCAGCTACTACGTGACCGTCACCTGGTGGTCCATCGCCGCCTGTCTCCACACCCTGACTCAGGGGCTCTACTCCCTCTGCGCCTATCGATTTCTGTTGGGTCTGGGCGAAGCGGGATTCTTCCCCACCGGGGTCAAGGCCATTTCGGAGTGGTTTCATCCCCGCGACCGCGGCAAGCCCATCAGCATCATGCTGCTGGGGCTGGGGATCGGTGCGCTACTGGGTCCGCCGGTGGTCAGTTGGCTCACCCTGAATGTCGGTTGGCGCGCCATGTTCCTGATCACCGGATTGCTGGGATTTCTGCTGTTGCTGCCCTGGACCTTCATCTATCGAAAACCGGAAGAGCATCCTCGGTTGACGGAAGAGGAGCAGGAATACCTCCAGGAATCGGCCAATGCGATCCAAGACGACACCGGTCAAAAGATGAGGGTCAGGGACTTCCTGCGTTTCCGCGGAGTCTGGACGCTGCTGGGAGCGCGTTCCTTGGCCGACGGCACCTGGTACTTCTACCTCTTCTGGATGCCCGAGTACCTGATGCGGGAACGGGGCTTCAGCATGGAGATGATCGGCGGGCTGCTCTGGATTCCATTCCTGGCCAGCGATCTGGGTCTCCTTCTCGGCGGTTGGATTTCCACCTTTCTCATCCGGCGCAACCTGGGAATCCCGAAAACCCGAAAGGTCTGCATGTTGGGAGGCACCTTGGTGGTGCCGCTGGGGATCCTGGTCAACAGTGTTTCCAATCCGTACATGATCATCTTGCTGATGTGCGTCGTCTTCTGCGCCTTCGCCATCTGGTCCGTGAACGTCCAGACCGTGGCGACCGATATGACGGAAGCCCATTCGGTGGGCACCCTGTTCGGCATGGCGGGCTGTGCCGGCACCATCGGCGCCGTTATCGTCCAGAGCTTGATCGGCCGTTTCATCGACCTCCAACTCTACAGCCTCGTCTTCTGGCTGATCGGGACGCTTCCGCTAGCTGCTGCGCTGCTCATGCTGACGGTGCCGATTCGGAAGTTGCAGCATCCGGGTGGGAACGGTTCCGGTGAAAAGGCCGCCGGGTAGATGACCTGAAGACAGTTAGGTGAGTCGAGCTTGTGCGCATGAGGGGATGATAATCCCCGATCCCGGAGGTACTCGCTCGACGCGGCAGAAACCAAACTTCCCACACGTTCCAAAATCGACGATCTCAAGAGGAACAAGGGGGAATACAAATGATGACCCCCCTGACTACTCCGTCACCGGAGAGAGCACCCATGGCACTCTTGTCATCAGGAGGGGACCTTTGGTTTGATGCTAACTCGCCACGGTCTGCGGGTCCAAACAAGTAGGTTGGCCATAGGATTGTCCCGTGGCTTCTTCCTCATGGACAGAATCTGCTAGGTCACGAACGTGACTGTCCCCCTCTCAGCGCTGGTCCCCCTCTCAGCGCTGCTATTTACGGCGACCCACCACCGGGAGTGTGAGAACCTCTGCAGGGCCACGTAGTGTAGAAACCCTGAGATTAAGTGTTCCGCAAACCCAACTGGTAGCGTCGACCTCCGGAGGCCACACCGACAATGGGTCGCCTCGGCGTCTGAGTTCGTCTGAGTTTCGGTCCGCTGTTAACCTATTGCTAAAAGCGATGCCAGCAGTGAATCCCGAGATCCTCCTCTGGGCGCGCGAGACCGCAGGAATGACCCTCCATGATGCCGTCGTGAAAGTCGGCATTGGAGATGCTCGGGGCGTAACGGCTGTAGACCGGCTCGCCGCTCTAGAACGAGGTGAGCAAGAGCCAACCCGTTCGGTACTCGTCAGGATGGCACGGCACTATCGCCGACCGCTACTCGCTTTCTACTTGGCTGAGCCACCACTACAGGGTGATCGTGGCGCCGACTTTCGCACGCTTCCAGTGGCACGATCCCGCAAGATGGATGCCCTGATCGATGCGCTGGTCCGCGATGTGCGGAGCCGGCAAAGCATGATTCGAGCCGTCCTGGAAGCGGAGGGCGAGACTGATGCCCTTCCGTTCGTGGGTGCTCTGGCAGGGAGCGAAGGCGTTCGTGACGGCACCGATCGAATGGCCCAACGCGCTGCGGAGACGTTGCGCCAAGTGCTGGGAAACGAGTTGAACGCCGCCGAATTCTACGCGCAGCCCACCCCAAACGAAGCGTTCTCTCTGCTCCGGTCCCGAACCGAAGATGCCGGTGTGTTCGTCCTGCTCAAGGGAGATTTGGGCAGCTACCATACCGCCATTCCTGTGAATGTTTTCCGTGGTTTCGCCATAGCGGACGACGTCGCTCCTTTCTTGGTCATCAACGACCAGGACTCAACACCAGCTTGGTCTTTCTCGCTCCTACACGAACTCGTCCATCTGCTACTCGGCCAGACCGGCATTAGTGGGGCTAATCCTGGAAGCGGAGTCGAGGAGTTCTGCAACAACGTCGCCGCGGAGTGGTTACTGCCTGCAGGGGAACTCGACCAGATCGAGATTGATTTGAACCAGGACATTGCCGAGCAACAGAAACGCATTGGCAAGTTCGCCCGGCGGCGGAATCTGGGCCACACGATGGTAGCCTATCGGCTCTTTCGCTCCGGCCGCATCGATCAGAAAAACTTCAACCGCCTCCGTGCAGATTTCTCCGATTGGTTGAATCGCGAGCGCGACCGACGGCGCGAGAGCACACGCGCATCGGAAGGTGGTCCCAATTACTACGTCGTATGCCGTCACCGGGTCGGGGAGGCGCTGCTATGGTTCACCGGGCGCATGATGAGATCAGGCGCACTGTCGACGACCAAGGCAGCCAAAATCTTGGGCGTCACGCCCAGGCAAGTGGGCAAACTACTGCGCCCCGCCAGGGCGTTGTAGGAGTCGACCTTTGGTCTATTTCCTCGCCGCCAATGTCCTCATCGACGCGAACCGGGATTACTACCCAATCACTCGTATTCCCGAATTCTGGGACTGGCTCGTGGAACGTGCTTTTAAGCAGCAGACCAAGATACCGTTGGAGATGCACGAGGAGATCCTTAAGGGAAACGAAAACCATCTCAAAGGGGCGTGAGAACGTGACTGTCCCCTTCTCGCATCCCGAGTAGAAGGTCTGACGATCGGGCAATCCTCCCCATCCCTTACCCCGGCACAGCTATTGCTGGGTCGGTTTCTGGTAAAATTGGATGCAACTGCACCTCGCCCGAGCGAACTGAGAAATCAGGGGGGAGACCATGCCAAGAGTCCTCTCGCTTCTCGTAATTCTTGTCTCGTTCAACGTCCTCCAGGTGGGTGGGGAACAGAGCGCTCCACCCAAACAGGACCGGTGCCAGGGAAAGCCCCCAAATGCGTCCTGCTGGATGGAGTTGTCCAACCAGCCGGGATGCTACGTCTGGAACTCGCACTTCATCCCGGATCAAGCCAGGACTTGGACCGGGGGGTGTGACGGCGACTTTGCCGAGGGACCGGGCACCTTAATCGAATTCTCTGGAAGTGGCCATAAGATTCTGGATTCTTTCGGTCACTTCAAACAAGGAAAACAGCACGGTCACTGGGGCGGAATCGATGCGAGAGGAAACTTCCATGAAGGCCCCTTTGCAGAGGGTCTGCGCCATGGGAACTGGGTCTTTCGCGACGCAGCTGGATACGTGTCGGGTGGCCCCTTTGTGGAGGATCAGCAACACGGCCAGTGGGTCGAACGTTTTCAGAACGGGAGCGTCCATGAAGGCCCCCGAGCAAATGGGAAGCGGCATGGGCAGTGGGTCGAACGTTGGACGGACGGCAGGGGTGTTCATGAAGGCCTATATGTGGATGGGAAGCGGAACGGACACTGGATCGAGCGCTGGGACGACGGGAGCATCCAGGAAGGTCCCTATGTAGATGGACAGCATCACGGGCGCTGGATCCTCCGGTTCGCTGACGGTCAAGTCCAGGAGGGCTCTTTTGTCGAGGGCAAGATGCACGGCAGCTGGATCCTTCGCGACAAGGAAGGCAACCAGGAAATGGTCACCTTCAAGAACGGAGAGCGAGTGGGCTGAGAACTCTGGCGGGGCGGCGTCCGGGCACTCGCCACGATTGCTTTCCTTACCGCAGTCCGCGATCGGAGACCCACTTGAGAAGAGGCCCGAGACCGTTGACCGGCCCCTGATGGCCGAATGCGATCTGCTGCACGTCGCCCGCTCTGCCCTTCAAGCGGCGCGCCAAAGCAGCAAGCGACTCCTCGTTCGACTCGGAATCCTCGGAAAAGAGCCAATTTGCTTGGACCGACCCGTCGTACGCGGCGGCAGCGCTATCCCCAAGGAACAGGACGCCGTACACCAAGTAGGCAGCGCTGCCCGGTGTGTGGCCCGGTAATGCGAAAACTTCCACCTCCGTGCCCGAAGCCTTGACCACATCGCCGTCCGCCAGCCCTTGGACGGTACGTGAACCCGTGCGGCGAATGGCCTTCGCGTCGGCCTCGATGGCATAGACCTCGGCGGCGGAAAACGACTGGATCCCGCCCATGTGATCTCCGTGAGCGTGGGTCACAAAGACGAACTTCACGTCTTGGGCCGTAGCGCCTCGGCGCTGCAGGACTGATCGGATCGCGCGGGCTTCCGAATCCATCCCGGCATCTACCAGGGCGTAGCCGCCGTTCACCAGAGCGACCAAGTACGACCCAATCGCTATCGGGCCCAATTCTTCCACCACAGCCTCGACGCGGCCGCCGCCTATGGTCGTCCCTTCGTCGAGAGGCAAGGCGCCGAAGCGGAACACAGCGAGAACGACCGCCACGAGAACAACTGCGAGAACGACTACAATAGCCAGCGAGGCAAGGACCCACCTTCGGAACCGTGACGTTACGCCTCTCATCGGTAGCTGATCGTAACGTGTCCTGTCCTGAATCCCCAACTACGGGTTCCGACGCATTCGTTCTGGTTCGTCGAGGTGAATCAACTCGGGTTCGCTGACCGTGGCGAGCAACGTGCCCAAGTCGTGCCGGATTCGGGGCTGCGACTGCGACTACAGTTAACGATTGCCCACGTTCAAACGTCATACGAGTAAGTCTGAAGGGAGGCAGTAATGTGGATGCAAAACACACTGGTACCACTTGGAGTCTTCGCCATGGTGGTGCTTATTCTTTGGTTCAGCCATGTGACTCGAAGGAGAGCGCAGGAGCAACGGGCGGAAATAATCCGCCGGATGATCGAAAAGTTCTCGACGGGAGAAGCCTTCGCCCAGGCGATCCAAGGGCCCGTGGGATCCAAGCTCGCCAGCGCGCTCACGTTGGAGAGTGAGAAACCCTCGAAGATATGGAAGGGACTGTTCGTCCCGGCTTCGATTCTGACGTTTATGGGTATCGGATTCGCTATCCTGGCGCTTTTGCGGGACGAGGATTTTCTGATCCCCGCTGTCATCATAGGGGCAGTCGGTGTTGCCCTTGCCCTGTCCACCTACGTCATGTGGCGCGCTGAAGAGCGTGACAGTGATGAAAGCGCCGATGCCAATGCAAACGGCCGTGGAAACATGCGCGTTTCCGCAGACGTGGACAGCCTTTAGCAAGTCCCGAAGCACAAGTCTGGGAGTGATGGAGCAGTCCGGCTCGAACGACTATGCGTTCGGACGGTTCTACGACGCCACCGCAGCGGTTATCCGCGCTTACATTCTCCGCCATTGCAGCGATCGGGACTCGGTCGATGACCTGTTTCAGATCACCTATGTCAAATTCTTGGCGAGCCGGATGGGGACGACTCCAGACGCGCCCGAGGCGCGAGCGTACCTGTACCGTATCGCTTCAAACGCTATCGTGGATCACGGCCGCAGTTTGCAAAAGCGCAACAGACTGGAGGGACCGGAACATCAAGTCGTGGCAACTGAGCCAACCACGAGCGTTGCCGAAATTCTTGCCTTGCGCGAGGGGCTCCGCACGCTGTCAAAGCGCGAGCAGCAGATGCTTTGGTTGTTGTACGCAGAGGGCTTCTCCCACAAGGAGGTTGCAGGGATCATGAACCTCAGAAGGAGGAGCGTCCGGGTCCTGGCGTTTCGTGCCAGGAAGAAGCTTTCCAAGTACCTGACCCGGCCGAACCAAACTGCCTATGGGGAGAGCTCATGACTGAGCTTCGGAATCGGCGTGACGATGAACTAAAGGCTCTCCTTCGAGCAACCTTCGATAGCGAGATCAGAGCACAGCGCGACCAGGTCCCCAACCCGGAACTCGTCCTGCTGATGGCAAGAATCGCTGAGTACAATCGGAGACAGTCGAAGCTCGCAACAATTCAAGCTTGGTCGGAGATTCTGGTGGTCGGCACTATCGCTGTTCTCATGACCTTCTGGTGGAACGATGCGACATCTGGTTTGGAGGCCATCCTTCCGCTTTCTCAGACGAGCGTTTCTTGGCCGGCATTGCTGGGCGTTTCAGCGAGCATCGTCGCGCTCCTGTCACTTTGGCCGATGTCTGTTACTCGCCACAACTGACGGCTCTCGCCTCAACCTTCAATTGCACGAATTGGCCCGGCGTGACCGGACGGCGCAAATTGTTTACTGCGACGCCTGGGACTATCTGCTCATGATCCATTTCGATTTCACGCGATATCAGGCAGGAACGGCTGTCCGACCACTTTAGCAAGAAACTCTCGCAGCTATCCCGGTAGTCCTTCCACCACTCGCCGAGCAGCACACACAACCCACGGCCTCGCTTGAATCCAAACACGATCAACCTGAGGTTGACAAAATATGGTATCTTTCTTTATTTCGTAAACTTAAAATTGCACCAAAGGAACGAACGGCATGTTTGGAAGACGACTCCGGCTCGCCCGTAAGCGATCTGGACTTTCCATGCGGTCACTTGCCGAGCGGATGGACCCGAAGATCACGGCGCAGTCCATCAGCAAGTACGAAGCGGGCAAGATGATGCCCTCTTCGGCGGTTCTAGTTGGCCTCGCCAGGGCGCTCGATGTATCGCTGGATTTCCTCATGAGCGCTCAGGTCGAGACGCTCGACGGTCTTGTGTTCCGTAAGCACGCCAGCACCCCCGCCCGCGACCGCGCCAGAGCCGAGGCCGTCCTGATCGACAACCTCGAGCGGTATCTGACCATCGAGGAGGTTCTCGGCATACCGTCCACGAGCGACTCGTTCGAGGACCGCCGCTACGACGGCGTCGCTACCGAAGATCAGATTGACGACAAGGCCGATGAACTTCGCAAGGCATGGGACCTCGGCATGGATCCGGTGCCCAGCCTCTGCGCTCTCTTGGAGGAAAAGAGGATAAAGGTGGTCGAAGCCGACCTCCCCGAGCGCATCAACGGCTTGGCGTGCCGCGTCATGCGAGGCGGCAGGCCCGTCGCCGATGCGGTTGCGGTGTCAAAGCGGACGAACGTCGAGCGCAAACGCTTCACCCTGGCCCACGAACTCGCACACCGGATCATTCGATCCACCGCAAACCCCGCCATCAAGTTGGAGGTGGCAATGAACCGCTTCGCAGGGGCCTTCCTTGTTCCAGGCCGACATCTTCGCGAGCAAGCCGGGGCGAGCCGTCACCGCGTCACCTCCTACGAGATTATCGACCTCAAGCACACCTACGGCGTCTCGGCGGCGGCCATGTTGGTCCGCCTCGGCCAAGTCGGCGTCCTGCGTCCTGTTGCAGTCGAGCGCGCGTTTAGAACCTTCGCCCGCTCCTGGCGCAAGAGGGAACCAGCGCCTATCCGCCCCGATCAAGGATTTGCGGCGTTTGAGAAGCCACAACGTTTCAAGCGACTTGTCTGGCGCGCCGTCGGTGAAGAGCTGATCTCGCCGGTCCGTGCGGCCGCTCTCCTCAACGAGTCCCTCGATGCGGTCGAGCAGCAGATCAGTGGTCCGGCTATTCGGTGACGCGTGTACTTGTCAATGACGCTTCGTGCCTGATCGACCTCCGCAAAGGGGGGTTGCTGGAAGTCCTTTCCAACCTGCCGTACCGACTCGTGGTTCCGCTGACCGTACGCGCGTCGGAAGTCCTCGACTTCTCCGACCGGCAATGGAAGCACCTCGACGACCACGGCTTGATCACACACGACCTGACAGCCGCCAAGGTCGAGCGTGCCTTCGCTCTCAGGGAGCAGCACCGCGCCCTGTCCGCAAACGACTGTTTCTGTCTTGTTACCGCACTCGCTAACCGGGGGATCTTGCTGACGGGCGATGTTCTGCTACGCAGAGTCGCTACGGATAAAGGGCTTCACGTCCACGGCGTGCTTTGGGTCATTGACGAGTTGGCCGTTGCCGGAGCCTGCGCGACATCCCTGCTGATCGAGGCCCTGCGGGCCTGGCAGAGCGACAACACGGTCTTCCTCCCTCAACACGAGATCTCCAAACGAATCGAGTCTTTGAGGGGGTCGTCTGACCCGGCATGAGAGGTCAGCCGCGGCTATTCCGCTCGATCGATCAGTTGGGTCAGGACGGCAAGGTGCCGTTTCAGGTTGGTCCGCCCGACGGTGCTGAGCCGGTACCAGGTGACCGGTCTCCGGTTGCGGTAGGCCTTCTCCACGTCCAGATAGCCGGAATTCTCCAGCTTGCGGAGATGAGCGCCGAGACTCCCGTCCGTCTCGCCGAGCACCTGCTTGAGGCGAGTGAACGACATGGCGTCATACTTGGAGAGCAGGACGCAAATCGCCAGCCGCACGCGATGCTCGAGGAGCCCGCTGAGCACTTCCAGCTCATCCAGTGCGGGCAGATCGGGATCAGCCGGCGGTTTCACTCTTCGGTGCTCCGAGATAGGCTCCGGTCACGAGCGCGATGGCAAGCACGACTCCGGTGGCGGTCCAGCCGAATTTCGGCACCCAGACCGTGACCAGATACCCGGCCCCCATCAGAACTCCGATAGGCAACAATCGCCGCTCCAAGTGCAGCCCGAGTTGAAAATAGGTCAACGCCAGAAGCAGAACCCACAGGGATCCGAATCCTTGCCACGTCAACTGTCCTGCATGGACCAGCGCCAGACCAAGCACGCCAGCAGTCATGAACGCCAGCCAGTGAAGACTGTGGCGAATTCCCGTCTCTCGACTGGTGGCGCCCTGGTTGCGACCCGCCCGGAAACCGAGCCAGAACGACAGCGCGAATCCGATCGGTGCAGCGAAGAGCCAGTAGATGCTAATCCACTTCTTGTCGTCGACGAAGTCGACCAGCACGAATCCACATAGTCCGATCATCGCCCACAGAAGATAAATTGGACGTACAGGCTTCGTCCTCGATCGTTCGGCGACGGCGCGAACATATGCGATGTCTTCCTTGAGTTGCGTGTTGTCGGTCATGGATTCCTCCTCAGTACAGGGTCACCATACTACTCTGTAATACAGAGTTACTCTACAATACAGAGTTCTTGTGGCCGCTGTCAATCTTTTTTCGAGTCGTGCTGGCGACGGTCAGATCAGGCCCGGAATCAGGGATTTTCGGTTGGCGGGATAGTCAGGAAACCGCGCCCGGTACCACTGATGGTGGCTGCGCGCTCTCGGGATCAGGTTTGCCGCGGTGTATACGAAGAAGGCCAGTCCAGCCGGCGACCATGTCGCCAGCGCCCAGCCCGCCCATTCCATTATTTCCCCGAGGTAGTTCGGGCACGAGACGTAACGGAAGGCGCCGCCCTGAGGAATCGCATACCCGGACTCCCCGGTTTTTCGCAGGTTCAAAAGGATGTTGTCAGAGTGGACGTTCAGGGCCAGACCGGCCAGAAAGATGGCGAGACCGGCCGGGAATCGCGGGTCGGCCAGCCATTCCGACCCATACTCACCGAATTCGGAGATGAAACGGGCGTTGACGTAGGCGTTGATCGAGTTGAAAGTGAAGCCGCAAGCCATTACCACGAGAGGCATTTTCTCGCCTGCGGTTCGAGTTCGCAGAGGATAGACGAACGTCCGGTTGAGATAGTGGCACTGCCAGACTCCGAGAAGGACCAGCGGAACAGTCTGGAATACGGCTGCTCCAGCGAAATAAACGAACAGGAAGAGAACCACCGACGGAAGCTCCATGAGGACCCAACTGGTCCGGTTGGAAATGTGCGGTCCCCAGCCCTTCCCGGAGTAGTGCCGGCCGTAGGGAGCAGCCAGAACCAATAGGCTCGCGAAGCTCACAACGGCGGTCAGGAAGATCGTCCAGACCAATATCCCGTGGAATTGCTCCTCAGTCATAGACGAGATCGGGATGCTCTTCGAGCCAACGAGCAGGTGACCGGTCGGGGCGGCGACAAATGCCGGTCACGGCTGGCCGTATCGATCGATGACCTCGGCATTGTAGTGCCAGCCCAGTCCGGGGGCGTCGTTGGGATACATGAAGCCACCGGAGATGCGGGGCAGATCAGCCACCAATTCGTACCACATGGGGTCCCGTTCCCGCTGATGGAAGATCTCGACATAGGTGGAGTTGGGGATGGCTCCCAACATATGCAGCGCAACCTGGGGCTCCTCATGGTGGCCCATGTTGACGTCCATGGTTTCGGCGAAGGAGGCGATCCTCATCCACTCGGTGATGCCGGCGGCGATGGTGGCGTCGACGTTGAGCGTGTCGACGCAACCGCCCAGGATGAGGTCGCGGCACCCCCATTTGGAGATCTCCCCTTGCCCGGCGACCAGGGGAATGGCGGTCGAGCTCCTCAACCGCTTCAACCCCTCCAACTGGTCGTACCAGCGGACGGGTTCCTCCAGCCACTCCAGGTTCAGGTCCGCGACACCTTGAGCGAACCGGAGAGCCTGTTCGTAGGTCCAGGCCTGGTTCGCGTCACAGGCGAGCACGAAGGTGTCGGCAAAGTGCTTCCGAATGTATTCCACTCGGCGGATGTCCTCGTCGACCGAGGCTTTCCCGACCTTCAGTTTGATTCCCGCCAGGCCGAGATCGATGCAGAGTTGGATCTCCTCGCCCAACTCCTCCAACGCACCCGGCTTATAATAACCGCCGATCCCGACGACGGGGACTCGGCTTCTAAACCCGCCCAGCAACTGCCACAAAGGTTTGCCGAAGGACTTGCCGACGGCGTCCCAGATCGCCATGTCGATGATGGCGATGGCCTGCATCAGGATGGCGTGGTTGATCATGTCCAAGGCGTGGATGCCGCGGTTGTGCAGCGGCAGATCGGGGGTGGTGAACATCTTGCGCCAGAGCGGCTCCACCGGCCAGATCTCATTGCCGATCAGGCGGGGCGCCAGACTTTCATTGGCGATCCGGACCACCTTCTCCTGGTGGATGTCCTCGTCCCCTCCGAAGGCCTCGCCGACGATCCCACCTTCCGTCTCGATCCGGGCGTAGATCGTATTCCGCGAAACGATCTGGTAGGTGCTTCCGCTGAAGACCTGGTCCAACCGTCTGATGAGGGGAATGACTTGTATCGTTCGTATTTTGTCCATGGTCGCTGGACGAACTCCCTGGATCACCAGTTCCGGGCGGCTTCCGCCAACCGGTCGCTGTCCGTCGGCGGCGGGCAGAGGGGCGGCAGATCCGCCACGGTCCGGAAGCCGGGTTTCGCCGCAATCACCTTGGGGATGGAATTGGCCACCATGGCCGCCGACCCCAGTTGCGGCTGGCAGCCCGGCCTGATGGTCAGATTCAGTGGGTTGTATCCCTGGATCGAAATCGAGTCCTGCGCGACGAAATCTCCGGCGGACGGATCAATGAAAGCGACGAACTCGGAATCGATCCAGGGTTTTCCGCCGATGACCCCCTCGTCCCGCTGAATGAAGGCCACGGTCTGGCCCGGCTGGACCGTAAGAAAGTCATTGGAAAAGGGGCGCTCGGCGATCACCGGCTCGAACGACTTCCTGTAGTCGTCCAGCGTCCGGCCCAGACATTTTGCGGCCAGATGAAAGGATTGAGGAAAGCCGATGTGGCCGAAGATGGTTCCGGCTCGGACCCCCGCCTCGAACCTCTCCCTGGAGAAACCGATGCCCAACCGCCGCTGGATGGTGGCGCTGAACCGCGAGACGTCCACGACCCGCCTGATCCGAATCCTGCGTGCATCCCAGGCCGGTCCGGTGGCCGTCAACAGCAGCGCGTCGAAAATGAAGCCGGGGTTCAGTCCCACCCCCAGGAGCGAGACCCCCCGGTCCTGCGCCAGTTGATCCAGTTCATCGGTGAGTGCCTCGTCGGTCAGCCAGGGGAAGGCCGCCTCCTCGGCCGTGGTGATGGCGTTGAGGTTGTGTTCCACCGCCGCTCGCAGTTCGGGCGCCACCGCTCTCAGGAATGAGGTGGTGGCGACGATCACGATGTCGGCGGGTTGCCGCAGGGCGGCGTCCCGGTCGGTGGTGACGATGATCCCGTTGGGTTCGATACCGGCCAAACTACCCAGGTCCTGACCAGCCAAGTCCCGGTTCCTGGTGTAGGCCGCCACGACCCGGTAGCCGGGACGGACGCTCAACAGACGGGTCACTCTGCGACCGACGCCTCCGACACCGCAGAGAATCACTCTCGGACCGGAGGATTCCTGGGGACTCATTTCGGGTTCTCCTTCTGACTCAGAAACAACCCATTGGGAGTGGGGCATTCTTGCCCCGTTCCTCCGAGGGGAGGGCGACTGGAAATCGCCCCTCCCGGCGATCAAGCAAAGATATCTTGTTCGAGCTGCGCCGTGCCCGTAAAGGGGCTCCGGATGGCGAAATCCGCGGCTTCATCGGCGGCCTCGGCTGCCTCCTGCTCGATCCCTTCCAGTACCGATGCCGGGATGGACATCTCCTCGGTGAGGACAGTGCGAAACCTCGGGATAGGATCCACGACCTGCCAGCGTTTTCTCTCTTCCCGCGATTCGTAGAATCCGGCCGAGAGGGCGCTGTGGCGTTCCCAGCGGACGGTCCTGCATTCGATCAGGGTCGGCCCCCCACCGTCGCGCGCCCGTTCCACCGCCTGCTTCGTGGTTTCGTAGACTTCCGCAATGTCGTTCCCGTCGATGGAAATTCCGGGCATGTCGAAACCTTGAGCCCGGGTGGCGATCTCGGCAACGCTCAACGATTTCTTTGTCGGGACCGAAATCGCGTAGCCGTTATTCTCGCAGACCAGCACCACGGGAATCTTCCAGAGGGCGACCATGTTCAAGGTCTCGTAGAAGGCACCCTCACACGAGGCCCCGTCGCCGAAAAGGCAGAGGGTCACCCGATTGGTCTTCTTCAACTGGTTGGCCAGGGCCACACCCGAGGCAATGGGGATATGAGCCGCCACGATGGCGTTGGTTCCCAGGAAGCCGATGTCGGGGTCGCACAGGTGCATGGACCCCCCTTTGCCCTTGCAGCAACCGGTCTCCCGGCAGAGGATCTCGGCCATTGCGGCCTTAGGGTCTCCGCCCCGGGCGATAAACGCGCCATGGCCACGGTAGGTGGCCAGCACCATATCCTCTGCGCTCAAGGCGGAGATGCAGCCCACGGAGACCGCCTCCTGGGCGATGCAGGGGTGGGTGGAACCGCTGACCAGTCCCCTGCCGGAGAGTTCCACCACCTTCTCCTCGAACTTCCGGATGTGGACCATCTGGCGGTACCAGGCCAGAGCCTGGTCCGAGCTGACGGTCGCGGCGCTTTGGGCCTGCTCTGTCATGACTCCTATCCCTCCTCCATGAGATCTCTGATGGCCGCGGCCAACTTGTTGCGGTCCGGAAAGACCTCGTCCTGCAACGGTCCGCTGGGGATCGGCTGGTCCTTGCCGGCGACGCGGCGGATGGGGGCGATCAGGTAGTCGAAGGCACCCTCCAGGGCGACCTGCCCGATCTCGGCCCCGACCCCGGCGGTCCGGTAGGCCTCGTGGGTCACCAGCAGGCGGCCGGTCTTCTTCACCGACTCGACGATGGTCTCGCCATCCAGGGGAGCCAGGGTGCGGGGATCGATGATCTCGACGCTGATCCCCTCCTTCTCCAACTCGTTGGCGGCTTGAACCGCCTCTTGGACCATCATGGCGATGGCCACGACGGTGATGTCCGTACCCTCGCGAACGATCCGGGCGCTGCCGAAGGGCAGGCGGTACTCCTCCTCGGGCACCTCTCCCTTGGTGGCGTAGAGCCGGACATGTTCGATGAAGATGACCGGATTGTCCTGGCGAATGGCGGTCTTCAGCAGTCCTTTGGCGTCGTAGGGGGTCGCCGGCATCGCGATGAGCAGACCCGGAGTGTGCATGAACCACGCCTCGAGGCTCTGGGAATGCTGGGCGCCCAGTCCCAGCTTGCTGGCGCTGGGCATCCGCAGCACCAGGGGGACCTTGACCTTGCCCCCGAAGAAATAGCGCATCTTGGAGGCCTGATTGGCCACCGCGTCCAGGATCAGCGGCGAGAAGTCCATGAACTCGATCTCCACGATCGCCCGCATGCCGGCCACGGCGAGACCGATCCCGAAGCCCGCAGTGGCCGCCTCCGAAAGCGGCCCGTCACGGACGCGGTCCTCACCGAACTCCTCGCAAAGTCCCCGGTAGACCCCGAAGGTCCCACCGTACACACCGATGTCCTGGCCCAGCAGGACGATGTCGGAGTCGCGGCGCATTTCTTCCCGAATCGCTTCGTTGATGGCCTGTGAGTAGGTGATCTCTCGCATGCTCTTTCCTCTCCCCTACCTCTCCGCAGGGAGAAAGCCTAGATCCCGTCTATAGTTCAGCCTTCTCGTAGAGCTTCACGATCTCCAAACGGTCGCCTGCAATCTCGAGGCAGCGGCCGCACAGCGTGCATTCGTCTTCCTGATCGCGATTGACGGCGACTCCTTCCTCCGCCGGCTCGAAAATGTTCACGGCGCAGGCCGCCAGCAGCTTGCGGGATTCCCCGGTCTTGAGAAAGCCCGGGTCCCGAACCGCGACCTCAATGAACATGCCCATGGCTCAGCAGCCCCCTTATGATTTTCGGGACATCCGACAGCCGTTCGGCCACGTGGACCCCGGCTTTCTTCATGAGCGCTCTCTTTTTCCTGGTGCTGCCGCGGTCTCCCTCGACGATCACGGCAGCATGGCCGAATCGGGTGCCCGGCATCCGGTCGGCGAATCTCCCCGCGATGAAGGCCACCACCGGTTTCGGATCGGTCCGGGCAGCATAGAATCGGGCGAACTCCTCCTCCATGATCCCGCCGGGTTCGCAGAAGAGGGCGACCGCCCGGGTCTGCTTGTCTTCCTCGAACAACGGGAACAGGTCCTGAAAAGTAGAGCCGATCAGGGGATCCCCTCCGACGCTGACGCAAGTGGACT
Organism: Acidobacteriota bacterium; assembly: GCA_965217775.1. Taxonomy (GTDB): domain Bacteria; phylum Acidobacteriota; class UBA6911; order RPQK01; family JAJDTT01; genus JAJDTT01. The sequence continues at coordinate 5,561,831 of CBDCJH010000002.1, read as the reverse complement.
GGCCGAGCCCTTCCTGGCCCAGGAGATTGGCGAATTCACTCGTCATCCCGCCGCTGCGCGACATGACTCCCACGGGTCCCTGGGTAAAGGTTCGCAGCGTGTTTTCGACATTGCCGCCCACGGCTCCCAGTTTGGACTCGCCGGGAGAGATGAGGCCCAAGCTGTTGGGACCGATGACACGGGTGCCGTTCTCTCGAGCAAAGTGCAACAGGGCGGCAACGTCCCGCCGCGGGACGCGCTCCGTCATGATGACCAGCAAGGGAATTCCGTTTTCGACGGCTTCCAGGGCAGCGTCCCGGACCGCGAAGGGAGGGACCGAGACCACGCCGGCGTCGATCCGGTGGTTGCGAAGGGCGTTCTTCACACAATCATAGACGGGGATTCCATAGACCTCCTGGCCTCCCTTTCCGGGAGTCACTCCGGCCACGACCCGGGCCCCGTAATCGAGAGATTCGCGCGTGAAGAAACTGGCTTCACGCCCGGTGATCCCCTGAACCAGAATCGTGGTGCTCCGATCGATCAGTATTCCCATCAGACGCGTTGATCCGCCGTGTTCCCGGCCCGCGCGACCGCCAGGGCGGCGGCCTCGTCAATGGACACTTCCCGTCCGCAAAAGGGGATGCCGTAGTGCTTGAGTATCTTCCTGCACTCTTCTTCGCCGGCGCCGGGGAGACGAAACACGGCAATTGTCTGCTCCGGGTCTCTGCCCGCCTCGACCATCCCCTTGATCACACCCCGGGCCACCAGGTCCGACCGGGTGTTGCTGACCACGTTCATGATCACGGCCAGCTTTTCGACGGCCGGCCGGCTGACCAGAAGTTTCGTCAATTCCTGCACCTTTTTGACCGTCGGGTTGCCACCGATCTCACAGTAGTTGGCGGGGGTCCCTCCCGAGTTTCGCACCGCGTCGAAGGCGGTGAGGCTGGCGCCTCCACCTCCGATGAGCAGTCCCAGATTGCCCTCGAACTCGATCATCCGGCCGGCGACGCCGCGGTAATCGAGTTGGTCGATCTCGCGGGCTTGCTGCTCGAATTCGGTTGGCTGGCGCGCGCCCTCCATCCGGTTCGACAGCCCCTCGAAGTCCAGCGACTGGCGCTTCAGCGCATCGTCGTCGATGTCCAGATGGCAGTCCAGGACCACCAGATCCTGTGCAGCCGTGCTCGCCAGGGGGTTGAACTCCAGGAGCAGAGCGTCGTAGCGGTGAAACAAGCGGGCCATCTTGCGAACCAGGCCCGCCAGACGCAGCAGCAGCTTTGCGGAAAAACCCCACTCGGAAAGCCATTCGACGGCGTGGTAGGTGCGAACGTCTCCGCCGGGCGGTAGCAACTGGGTCTTGACCAGGTCCGGACTCGACCGGGCGGTCTCTTCGATATTCGCGCCGCCATGGCGGGAGAAGAGCAGAAGGGGTTTCCTGGCACGGCTGTCGTAGGTGATGCCTAGGAAGTATTCCGCTGCGAAGTCGATCCGTTCTTCCAGGAGAATGCGATTGACCGGTTCGTCCCCGAATCCCTGCTTCAGGAATCGTTTGGCAAAGTCTCTGACGGCGTCGACATCGTCGACCGGCTTAACTCCGCCCCGCAGGGCCCGCTTTCCGCTCAAGGTCTGGACTTTGACGATTCCGGGCAGGAGGTCTTCAGACAGGGAAAAAGAAGAGGCTGAAGTGATCAGTTGAGATCGGGGAACCCTGATCCCACTCCGGGCCAGAAGCTGCTTCGACTCGAACTCGTAAAGTCTCATGGGACCAGAGGTCGGGTCATTCTAGCTTGCGTCCCAAGTTGGCGTAAAGGATACGAGAGGGGGACATGGAGGGGGGACATCCTTGTCCCCCATTGGGAAGGGGGACATCCCTGTCCCCCAATTCGAGGTTACAAACCCACGCTCCCATCCCGGAGCAGGTTGGCCAGCGTCTTCAGAAACTTCGCGGCGGCGACGCCGTCGATCAGGCGATGGTCCACGGTCAGGTTCGCCCAGAGCCGCGGGACTTCCACGAGCGATCCTTCTTGGATCGTTGGCTGATATCGGATGCGGCCGGTGGTGAGCACGGCGACTTGGCCGTAAGGGATGACGGCCGTGAAGAGGTCGACTTCGTGCATTCCAAGATTGCTCAGGCTCACCGTGGCGCCGGTCACGTCGGCGTGATCGAGGGTCCCATGCCGGACCCGGCGGATCAGACCGCGAACCTCGGCAGCCAAGTCCTGGATCGACTTGTTGGCCGGGTCTTCGATGGTCGGGATAACCAGGGCGTCCTCCACGTCGACGACGAACCCCACCCTGGTCTTCTCCGGCTGGAAGAGCCGGTCTTCCACCAGTGAAGTCTTGAACGCGGGAAATTCCTCGACCGCCAGCGCCAGTGCCTTGAACAGGATCTCCGTGTAGGTGATGTCGCGGGTGCGTTGCTTCAGGGCGATCAACCCATCCGCAGGCAGCTCCCTGGAGATGTGGATGTGGGGAATCGACTGGATGGACTTGGTCAGGGTGGCAATGATCGGCTTTCGTTTATCGAGTGGGTCTTTCGGCGGTTCGGCGGCAGCGGCCTGCGCCCGGCGAACGTCCGCCGGCAGGATGCGTCCCCCGGGACCGGTCCCCGGGATGGAGGCGAGATCCAGGCCCAGTTCCCGGGCCAACCGGCGGGCCGCCGGAGCGGCGCGCACCGGGCCTTTCGGTCCGGCTGCGGGACGCTGCGGGGTTCGGTGCGCGGCCCTGGGTGACGGTTTCGTGGAAACTACCTGGGCCTTTGGCTTCAGCTCGCGGACGGCGGCTTCGAAGGGGGCCTTCAATTCCGCTTCGTTGTTGGCGATATAGGCCAGCACGACTTCCACCGGTGCAGCTTCACCTTCCTTGACGGCGATTCTCTTGAGGTAGCCGGCGCAGTTGGATTCGATCTCGGCATTGGCCTTCTCGGTCTCGATCTCGACCACGGGTTCACCCTTGGCGATGGGGTCGCCTTCCTGCTTGAGCCATCGCACGACGGTCCCTTCTTCCATGGTGATGGCCAGCTTCGGCAACTTGATGGTCTCCATGTCACCTCCATTCAAACCCGACCGGACCATCCATGATCCGGCAACGGCGGCTGGATTGTCCACCATCCCGCCCCTTCAAATTGTGATCTGGAATAGGTAGTTTCTGACCGGGAGATTTACCTATGGAAACCGGTTTCGGCCTCGGCATTCTCGTGATCCTGACGGGTTCTACTGCGAATTCCGCCTTTGGACTGGGACTCAAGTTCACGCGCAGTTGGAAATGGGAGCATATCTGGCTTCTCTTCTCCGTGACTGCAATGATCTTGATTCCCTGGCTCCTCGGGTTCCTCACTATCGAGTCTCTGTTTGCCGTCCTGGCGGCGGCCGAAACCCGCGACCTGCTTCTGGTCTTCCTGTTCGGCATGGGTTGGGGAGTGGGGTCCGTCCTCTACGGACTGGCGCTGAAGATGGTCGGCCTGGCCCTGAGCTACGCCATCGTCATGGGCCTGACCGCGGCGGTCGGCACCATGGCGCCATTCGTTCTGCTCCATTGGGACGATTTCCTGACGGTCAAGGGCATGGTGATCTGCGCCGGAGTCCTGCTGGTCGTCGTTGGAGTCCTGCTCTCCGCCTGGGCGGGGAAGTTGAGAGAGGAATCGCCTGGACGACTCCAGGATCCTGCGGAGGGATCCGAGACGGCGGCGAAGAAAATCACGAGGGCGGCGCCGCTGCTCTTGGGGCTCCTCGTGGCCGCCCTTTCGGGAATACTCTCGCCCATGCTGAACCTGAGCTTTGCCTATGGGATCAAGCTCGCCGATCAGGCCGTCCTGCTCGGCACTTCGCCCTCGATGGCTTCGAACGTCATCTGGGTCGTGGCCTTGTCCGCGGGTTTCCTGGTGAACGCCGGCTACTGTGTCTACCTGATCGTCAAGGGGAGGAGCTGGCACATTTTCCGGAGGCAGCCATTTCACTACGGCGTGGGCGCGGCCATGGGAATCTTGTGGATCTGCGGGGTCGTCACCTACGGCATCGGAGGTTCCATGCTGGGCGACCTTCGCGAAGTCATCGGCTGGCCCATGGCTTCCGCCATGTCAATCATCGCCGCCACCGTATGGGGGGCGTTGAGCGGCGAGTGGACGGGCGCGTCACGGCAGTCCATGGCGGTGATGGGGGTCTCCATTCTGGTTTTGTCCGCTTCCATGTTTCTGATTGGGTGGACGAATACGCTGGCGTAGACCGTAGCGCTATGGAATAGGAGCGGGGGTTTTTAACCCCCGATTCGGGGGACACGGATGTCCCCCTTCCCAATGGGGGAAAAGGATGTCCCCCCTCCTGGTTTGAACCGGACGGTCGGGGAAGTAATAATGTGTCCATCATCTGATTCCGAGTCCAGGGGGAACACCGTGCCGACGATTCGAGTCTTGCTTATTGCGGGGCTATTGCTTCCCGTCCTGATCCACTGCCTTGCTCCGGAGCCTCAAGCCCAACCGCGATATCCCCTGACCAGCGAAGACGTCGATCGCTGGATGGAGGAGCTTTCCAACTGGGGTCGCTGGGGCCCGGACGATCAGTTGGGCGCCCTCAACCTGATTACTCCGGAAAAGCGGAGGCAGGCCGCCGCGCTGGTCAAGGATGGCTTCACCGTGTCCCTGTCGCGCGATGCGACCACGGAGAAGTCCATCGACAATGCCTCTCCCTATGAGCACGTCATGACCATGACCGGACTCGACGAGAATGCCCAGTACGCCGTCGATACGCTCTCGGTCTCTTTCCACGGTTACGCGCATACCCATCTGGACGCCCTCTGTCACATGTTCTACCGGGGCAAGATGTACAACGGTTACGCCCAAGAGGAGGTCACCGCGGAAGGCGCCCAACAGCTCGACATCCACAAGCTCAAGAACGGCATCTTCACCCGCGGGGTCCTGTTCGACATACCGAGACTGAAGGGAGTGCCCTACTTGGAACCCGGGACTCCCATCTTTCCCGAAGACCTGGAGGCTTGGGAAAAGAAGGCGGGATTCAAGGTTTCGAGTGGGGACGTGGTGTTCATTCGGACCGGCCGCTGGGCGCGGCGAGCGGCCCTGGGCCCCTGGGACGTGACGAAGGCCTCGTCCGGCCTCCACGCCTCCTGCGCCAAATGGCTGAAGGACCGGGACGTGGCGATGCTGGGAAGTGAAGCCGCCAGCGACGTCCATCCTTCCCTGGTGGAAGGGATCACCCATCCGATCCACCAGGTGGTCCTGATCGCGATGGGAGTTCACATCTTCGACAGTTGCGACCTGGAGGCGTTGAGCCAAGCCGCGGAAGAGCGTCAACGCTGGGAGTTTCTCCTGACCACGGCCCCCATTCCGGTGGAGGGAGGGACGGGTTCTCCCATGAATCCAATCGCGGTATTCTGAAGCGGCACGGTTGCTCGTGACTTGGAGGGCTGCCTCGACCATGAATAGCTTCGCAGTAGGGATGCCGAAACACTTCTTGCGAGTTGCCGCCCTGACGGTGGTCTGCGCTTGGGCGCTCGGAGGGACGGCGGAAAGTGTCGAGAAGACAATCAGCCCGGATGAGCTGGAGTTCTTCGAGAAGCGAATCCGTCCCGTCCTGGTCGACAACTGTCAGAGTTGTCACAGCGAAATCCAGGCCATGGGGGGCCTGCGTCTCGATTATCGGGGCGGATGGCAGGAAGGCGGCCAGTCGGGACCGGCGTTGGTGCCGGGCGATCCGGACCAGAGTCCCCTGATTCGAGCCATCCGGCACGATGGCTCTCGAACCCCGATGCCCCTGGGGGAAGCTCAACTCTCGTCCGAGGCTATCGACGACTTCGAACAATGGATCCTGCTGGGAGCGCCCGACCCGCGCGGCGCGCCCCCCGCAGCCAAAACCGCGTATGTGGCGGACGATTCATGGGAAGAAGTCTTCGAGGAGCGGAGCCACTGGTGGAGTCTCCAACCGGTGGTTCAACCGCCGCTGCCTCAGGTCGAGAACGAGGGCTGGTCGGATCTCCCCATGGACCGCCACATCCTCGCCCAACTGGAGAAGAATGGGCTGGAGCCAGCTCCCCGGGCGGAACGGAGCACCTTGGTCCGGCGCCTCAGTCTGGTGCTGACCGGTCTGCCGCCGACCGCCGAACAGGTCGAGGCCTTTGTAAGCGACCCGGACGAGGGCGCGTATGAACACCTGGTGGAGAGCCTGCTCGAATCCCCCCACTTCGGCGAGCGCTGGGCGCGTCACTGGATGGACGTGGTGCGTTACAGCGACACCTACGGCTACGAGTGGGACATCCCGGCCAAGGGCGCTTGGCGATTTCGAGACTATCTGATCCGCGCCTTCAACGACGACCTGCCTTTCGACCGTCTGATCCGCGAGCAGATCGCCGGTGACATGCTGGAGCCTCCCAGAATCAATGCCGACCAGCAGATCAACGAGTCCCTCATCGGTCCCATGTTCTACATGATGGGCGAGAAGCGTCACGGGGACAGCGTGATCTTCAACGGCATCCACCAGGAGATGGTGGACGACAAGATCGACGCCTTCTCCAAGGCGTTTCAGGCCATGACCGTCGCCTGCGCACGCTGCCACGACCACAAGCTGGACGCCGTCGCCCAGAAGGACTATTACGCGCTGGCCGGCGTCTTGATGAGTTCGCGCTGGGGGACCAATACGCTGGATCTCCCCGACCGGAACAGGCAGGTCATCGAAGGACTCTCGACCCTCAAGAAGCGAATGCGGCGTCCGCTGGCGGACTGGTGGCTGGAGGCGTCCCATGACATTCCGGCCTATATCCTGGCCGCACAGGCGCGTATCGACGGGGATGAAGCTGCGGGCCAACTGGCCCAGGGCTTGAAGCCCGAACGGCTCCAGGCCTGGGAGAAAGCGCTCCGGTTCGAACCGGTCGAGGAACCGGCCGAGAGCGAAGAGAAGGCTGAAGAAGCCGAGGAAAGGGAAGCGGCCGAGAAAAAGTCCGAAGAGGAGGAGGCTGAAGACAAGCCCGCACTGAAGGACATTCTCTATCCCTGGCTCCAACTACACGCATCGGCGAAACAGCTTGGCAGCGTCGACAGCCGCTGGTCAGAGTTGGCCCAGGAATATGGAACCGCCCATCAGGAGCGTTCGCAGACCAATGCCCGGAACTTCCCTCTGCTGGCCGATTTCCGGGAGGAATTGCCGGAAGGCTGGTCAGTAGATGGGGTCGGACTGCGCGACGGTCCGGTCTCCAACGGCGACTTCACGGTGGCGCTGGAGGGAACCGAGGCGGTGGACATGCTGCTTCCGGCGGGGCTGTTCACCCACGCCATCTCGCCACGGCTCAACGGCGCCCTCCGCAGCCCTTTCCTGGATCCAACCAGTCCCCGGGTCGTCAGCCTGGAAGTGAACGGCGGCGACTTGAGCACCCGCCGGCTCGTGGTCGACAACGGCTTCCTCACCGAGCGCGAATGGGGATACATGGACAACGACGAGTTGCATTGGGTGTGCCACACCCAGAACGCGGCCGACAAGAGTGCCTGGCCCAAATCAGCCGTCGAGGCGGCGGAAACCCGGAACTATCTCGAGTTCACGACCAAGACCTCCAACCCCTACTTTCCACCGCGGTACGGGCTGGGCGGATGCAAGGACGAAGAGATCAAGAAGGACGACTGCGGGTCGCACGACCCGAAGAGCTGGTTCGGCATCACCCGGGCGTACCTCGTCACGAAAGGCAAGGTCACGAACTACGGCGCGATCTTCGATTGTGTCGAGTCGCCGGCGGACGAGTTGTCCCGATTCGAGCCCCTCTTCTCCGGCGATCCTCCATCCAGCCTGACGGACGCCGCTACGCGGTATGGGCGATGGCTGACCGCTTCCCTCGAAGACTGGAGCAACGATCGCGCGGACGAGGATGACGTTCTCCTGATCAACTGGATGCTCCACCGGAAACTGTTGCCGAACAGCCTGGAGGACCGGGAGCCGGTCCGGGAGCTGGTCGCCTCCTACCGCATGGTGGAGAAACGGCTTCTGGAACCCCAGACCATCAACGGCATGGTCGACTTGGACCCGGGTCGAGACTACCGAGTCAATATCCGGGGAGTGTACGAAGACCTGGGAGACCTGGTTCCCCGGGGCCACGTTCGGGTCCTGAGAGCGGCCGACAATGGCCGCCCCGAGGGTAGCGGCCGGCTGGAGTTGGCCAACCTGGTGGCCAGCCCCAAGAACCCGCTGACCGGCCGCGTGTTCGTCAACCGGGTCTGGCAATGGGTGTTTGGAACCGGGATCGTCTCCACGCCCAACGATTTCGGCCACTTGGGAGATCAACCCACACACCCGCAACTGCTGGACTACCTGGCAGACGACTTCGTTCGAAACGGCTGGTCCGTGAAGCACCTGGTCCGGACGTTGGTCATGAGCGAGACCTTCAGGCAGTCGGGCCAAGCCAGCGCCCAGGCAGTGGAGGCGGACCCCTCCAACCGCCTCTGGCATCACATGCCCCTCCGGCGCCTGGATGCCGAGTCGATTCGCGATTCCTTGCTGGCCGTCTCGGGACGGTTGGACCGGAGCCTCTTCGGCGAACCCATCAATCCCTTTCGGAAAATGGAAGATGCGACCAAGCGCCTCTTCTCCGGACCTCTCGACGGCGATGGACGCCGTTCCATCTATCTGAAGATGACCGTCATGGAGCCCTCCAAATTGCTGGCGACTTTCAACCAGCCGAAACCCAAGATTCCCACCGGAAGGCGGGACGTCACCAACGTTCCGGCACAGGCCCTGGCCCTGCTGAACAACCCCTTCGTCGCGGGACAGGCCGAATTCTGGGCCCAGGAACTGGTGGCGGCGCCGCATGAATCGCCTCGCGAGAGGCTGGCCTACATGTTCAAGCGAGCCTTCAACCGGAACCCGGAAGCCCAGGAATTGACCCGCTGGTCGGAAGCCGTCAACGACATCGCCGCACTCCACGAGCGGGAAGCGGCATCCGAAGCAGCGCGGTCCCCGGTGATGCATTCGGCGCAGGTCTGGAAGGATACGGCTCACGCCCTGTTCAACGCGCCGGAGTTCATCTATGTGCGATGATTCTCCGCCATATCCCGTCCTCAAACACTGACTAGGTTGAGACCATGACGAAGATTCGCCGTGTCGACGCGTATCCCCTGCGTTACCCGGAACCCCACGACCACAACAACATCCGCTACATCACCCTGGCTCGCGTGGAAGCGGAGGGAGGAGCCGTGGGCTGGGGCGAATGCATCAGCCAGTTTCCCGAGTCGGCCGCGGCCGTCAAGACCATCATCGAGCGCGGATACGCCCCCATGTTGACCGGCGAGAACGCCCTCGACGTGGAGCGCCTCTGGCACAAACTGCTGAATCACATCTGGTGGTACGGCCCCCAGGGCATTGCGGGCTTCGCCGTGAGCGCCGTGGACATGGCTCTCTGGGACCTGAAGGGACACCTGCTGGACCAGCCGGTGTGTCGCCTGATGGGTGGACGGGTCGTGCCGCGAGTCGTGGCGATGGCGTCTATCCACCTGGACATGGTGGACCTGGACTGGACCCTGAACGAGTTCCAGACCTTCAAGGACCAAGGCTACCGCATCGTCAAGGGTGGCTGGGGCAGCCAGCCGGATGCTGTCTTCGGGCTGGACCATGCCAAGGATCTGGCCCTGGTTCGAGACGTCCGGGAGATCGTCGGCCCCGATTGCGACATCGTGTTCGACGTGCTGGGAGGACGGGTGAAATGGAGCGCCCAGGAGGCGATTCGCCGGGTCCGGGACTTCGAAGCCTACCGGCTGCGCTGGATCGAAGAGCCGCTTCCGCCTCAGGACTATGCGGCCCACCGGCTCCTCCGAGCGGGGACCCGGACCCCCATCGGCACCGGTGAGCAGGAGTGGAATCCGGAGGGCTACCGGCGCCTCCTGAAGCACGGCGCCGTGGACGTGGTGCAGATGGACCCGGGACGGTGCCTGGGGATCACCGGCTGCGTCAAGGTCGTCCCGCTGATCGAGGCCCAGAACATCCAGTTCTCAGCCCACACCTGGAGCAGCGCGCTGAATACGGCGGCGAGCGTCCACCTCCTGGCCAGCTCGACCCACGGGGCGGCCATGGATTTCAAGCCCCACACCTCCCCCATGCAGCATGAGTTGGTGAGCGATCCCTGGGTCCAGGAGGACGGTTATCTCGAAGTCCGGGAAAGCCCCGGGCTGGGGGTGACGGTGGACCAGTCCGTGGTCGAGAAGTACGCGTTCTAGGAGGGGCGATTTCCAGTCCCCCATTGGAGGGGCGATTTCCAGTCGCCCATTCTTCGACACCAAAATGTCACTCTGGAGATCGGCGGTTGGAAACCGCCGTTCCTGTGGGCGGCTAGGAAACCGCCCCTCCCGGCGGCTAGGAAGCCGCCGCTCCCCCCTAGTACATGAACCAGCCGCCGTTGACATCGAGTGTGGCGCCGGTGAAATAGGACGCTTCCTTCGAAGCCAGGAAGAGGACCACGGAGGCGATCTCCTCCGGATCGGCCAACCGTCCCAGGGGAATCTGGTCGACGATGGCTGCCACCTGCTCGGACGGAATCCGCATCATCTCCGTATCGACGACTCCGGGAGCGATCGCATTCACGGTGACATTGGGAGCCAGTGTCCGAGCGTACGACTTCGTGATGGCGATGATGCCCGCCTTGGTAGCGGCATAGACCGAAGAAGCGGCCACGCCGCCAGTCCGCGCGCCGATGGAGCTGAGGTTCACGATCCTTCCCCAGCCCTGCCGGACCATCACCGGCGACACCGCCTGGGACACGAAGAAGGTCCCCTTGAGATTGATTCCCACAATTCGATCGAAATCCGCCTCGGTCACCTCCTCCAAAGGGATTCGAGGGCAGATGGCGGCATTGTTCACCAGCACGTCGATGCGTTGGTGCCTCTTTACGACTTCCTCGATAACGGCCGCGATCTCAGGGGGGCGGGAAATATCGAGGGCGTAAGCGGCCGCCGACCGTCCTTCCCCGGTCAACCGATCCGCCAGTCGCCGCGCCCCTTCGAGATTGATGTCACAGAGCACCACCGTTGCCGACTCCGCGGTGACCGCCCGGGCGATGGCCGTCCCGATTCCGCCTGCGGCCCCAGTGATCAGAAATACCTTGCCGGCCAGTCTTTCGTTCATACTTGTTTTCCCCCAGGCTTGATCAGGCGAGCTGCCGGATCAATTTGGACACCCTCTCGACGACGACCTGCTCGGCGTCCGGACGGAACGCGACCGGCATCGAATAGCTCTGCACCAACAGGTCCGGTACGGCATAGCGCTCGTGAACACTCCAGCCGCCTTCGGGATAGTCTTCGGCACGGGGCAGGTAGGCGACGAGGCCGTTGGAGAACCCCAAGAACTGGGTATGATCGAAGGGCGATCGCGCCTTGACCTCCAGTCCCGTCTGAAAGAAAGCCTCGGCGCTGACGCTGGCCAGGACGATGTCGTTGATCCGAATCGCCTGAATCAGGGCATCCAGCGGCGGATTCCCCTGGTGCACGGCTTCGACCAGTTTTTCGGCCCAGTCGGTAAAGCGCATCGCCACGCTGATCTCCCAGTTCCTGGCGTCGCTGGCCCGGGCCTGGGCCAACTTCTGCTTCCACTCGTCACGGATGGCCACCGCTTCCTCCAGCGGCGGCAGATCCATGAATTCCAACTGGATGATCTCGTCGACGGCGTCCAGATAGGTGCAAGTATCGCCATCGACGGGATCCCACGGCCAGAACAGGATATTGGGAATGACCCCCATGGGCCGCCGCTGTTTCCCGCGCCGGAGGTTGGTGCGGATGTTGGCGGCCACCTTGAGCACTTCGGCACCCAGAATCATTCCGGTCCGGTTCTTGGTGTCCCGGCAATCCACCTCGTAACCGATCCCATGGACGGGATTGACGTTTCCGCCACAGGCCTGCAGGAAGACGGCCAGCCCACCCAGGCTGTTTTCGACCAGGTCGCGGGCCGGACCGGGAAAGTCGGAGGAGACCACCGACGAGCGGGGTCCCATGGTCACGGTGTGGCAGCCGTAGCTGAAGCAGGTGGCGATGGTCCGGCCCTCCGGATCGTCGATCCTGAGGACGCCGACGGCCGAATCGATGGGTACCCTGGGATCCTCCCCCAACACGTCCCGGCCGTCGGAACCTGTCTCCCGACGGTAGATGCCGATATGGGCTTCACCCCACCCCGCCCCGATCCGGGCCGGCTGCAACGACCGGTCGGCTTCCACGCACGTCTCCACCAGCCATTCGATGAGCCGTTCCTGGTAGGCGCGTTGAAGCCTCATCTGCTCGGGCGAGTCGGGCAGGAAATCAGGCAGTGCCGGACCGCTGTGGGTATGGTTGAAATTGATCAGGACATGGGACGCCGGCGTCCCCACCGCCTCGCCGATGCGGCGCCGGATCTCGAGAGCGACGGGCAGAAAGATGGTGCAGATGTCAATGCCGACGATGACGACCTTGCTGGCCTGATTGGAGAGCACCACGGCGGTCGCCGACAGATCCGATTCGACAGCCTGGAGCGGGTCGGCGAACAGCCGGATGCCGGGCCGCTTCGTTCCGAGGGGCGGGTTGATGATTCTTCGGGCGGCGCCCGCATAGAGGACGTTCGACATTCTTAACCTCCCAGGGTCATCGCTTCGACTTCTTGTCAACAAAGACGGATAGCTCGAATCGGAATCTCTTCATGCCATGATTCCGTGGGCCACGCTTCCGTGCACGTCGGTCAGCCGGAAATCCCGGCCCCCATACCGGTAAGTCAGCTTCGTGTGGTCGAGACCCAACAGATGCAGGATGGTGGCATGCAGGTCGTGCAGATGCATCCGGTTCTCCACGGCATGGTAGCCGAACTCGTCGGTGGCGCCGTAGATGGTTCCTGCTTTGACCCCTCCTCCGGCCATCCACATGGTGTATCCGTACGGATTGTGGTCCCGGCCGTCCCCTTCCGCAAACGGGGTGCGGCCGAACTCACCGCCCCACAGCACCAGCGTGTCCTGCAACAGGCCCCGGGCCCTCAGGTCCGTCAGCAGCCCGGCGATGGGCTTGTCCACTTCACGCGCATTCTTGGCGTGGACCCGGGCGAGTTGGCTGTGCTGGTCCCAAAGAATCGAGCCGGGCTCGTAGTTGCTGTGGGAACATTGCACGAAACGGACTCCCCGTTCGATCAACCGCCGAGCCAACAGGCACTGCCAGGCAAAGTCTTCGGTGACCCTGTCGTCGAGTCCATACAGCTTCCGGGTCGCCTCCGATTCCTGGTCGACGTCGAAGACCTCCTGCCCTTCGAGTTGCATTCGTGAGGCCAATTCGAAGGCCTGGATACGGGATTCCAGCTTGGGATCGGAATCTCTTTCCAAGGCGTGTCGCCGGTTCATCTTCTGCAGCATCTCGAATTCATACCGCTGCTGCTCCCGAGTCAGTCCCCGGGTCAACAGGTGCTCGATGGGCTCGTCCCTGAGGTCCCGCAGGGGCATCTTGTCGAGACCCAGCGGGATGCCCTGATAGGCCCCCGGAAGGAAGGCCGAACCCCAATGTTTGGATCCGCCGTGATAGAGCGAGGGTTTGACGGTAATGAATCCCGGCAGGTTCCGATTCTCGCTTCCCAGGCCGTAGAGGATCCAGGAGCCGATGCTGGGACGGCTGAAGTTGAGGGTGCCCGTATTCATCTGGAGGATGGCGCTGCCGTGATCGACGCCGTCGCTCACCATGGAACGGACGACGCAGAGTTCATCCGCCAGCTCGCCGACTTTGGGAAAGAGATCGCTCACGGGAATACCGCTCTCCCCGTACCGCTTGAATCCCCAGGGCGACTTCATCAGGCCTCCCTTGTAGGTCGGGTTGAACGAGAGCGAGAGCTTGAAGGGGATCGGCTTCCCGTGGTCCTGATCCAGGCGCGGCTTGGGATCGAAGGTATCCAGGTGGGACGGTCCACCGTGCATGAAGAGGAAGATCACCCGCTTGGCGCGAGGAGTGAAGTGGGGTGGTTTCGGAGCCAAAGGATTGTGGGAGGACGAGGTGGCAGACAGCCTCGTCTCTTCTGCCAGCAATGCCGAAAGGCTCAGGGCCCCGAATCCGCACGCCGCCCGGCGCAGCAAAGCCCGCCGTGGAACCGCTCTTGGGGCCGCAGGTCCCATCGTTCTCTTCTCGTTCGGCTCCCCGCTCAGGGTATCCATCGGCTCAGTCGTCAGACTCCCCTATTCGACGTAGTGAAACTCATTCGATGCCATGATCATGCGACAGAGACTCTGCCAGGCATCGATCACGTGATCCGAGTCCCCCGGCCCCGGATATTTGCGAACGTAGGCCAACATGGCTTCAGCCTCCCGGGGTTCCGGGTTTCGACCCAGGGTGACCCAATAGGCCCGCTCCATCCGCACCGACTCATCCCGTTTGGATGCCAGCAAGGATTCCGCAAGGGTCCGAGACTGCGCGTGAATGAAGTCGCTGTTCATCATGAACAAGGCTTGGGGAGCAATGTTGGTCTCGGTTCGCCGCGCCGTGCTGGCGGTGGGGTCGACGAAATCGAAAAGCCTCAAGACACTCGGCAGCTTGTTTCGAATCAAGGGGAAATAGACGCTCCGGCGTCGAATCCTGCCTGGCTCCAGCTCAGGGTAAGCGTCGCCCTTGAGCTTGGATTCAATCTTGCCCCCCATCGTCAAATCCAAGGCGCCGGAAACGGCCAGAAAAGAATCACGCATCTCCTCCACACTGAGCCGGCGTCGATTGAAGCGGCTGAGGAGCCGATTGTCCGGGTCCTTCCCGACGGCCAGCGGAGTGCGCCGGCTGCTCATCCGGTAGGTGTTCGACGACATGATGAGGCGGTGCATCGCCTTGATCGACCAGCCGGTTCTGACGAATCGGACGGCCAGGGTATCGAGCAGTTCCGGGTGCGTGGGCGGCTCCCCGGTGGTCCCGAAATTGTTGGGGGTGCGAACCAGACCCTCACCAAAGTGCCACTGCCAGATCCGATTCACCATGACCCGGCTGGTGAGCGCATGGTCCGGACGGGTCAACCACTCGGCCAACTCCTTGCGGCCGCTGCCGCGGGTAATGGCCGGCTGCCGGTCTCCCGCAAGCACGACGGGGAACTGCTTCGGAACCGGGTCTCCGAGGCCCCTGGGATTGCCGCGGAGCAACACTCGCTGATCCACTCTCTCGCCCTCCGCCACGGCACAGGCCATGGGCGGGGCCGGAGGAGCAGATTGCTCCAGGTTCCGGGTCTCCTTCCTGAGAACAGACAGGCTGGCTACCAACGCCGGGGGCAAGAACGAATCCCTCTCTTCATCCGGGAAAGCAAAGGGACCCCGGATGGAGGGCTTACCGAAAGGGGTGTCGAGGTAGTAAGTGACCTCGGCGAAGAATCGAGCCTTGTCGTCCTCACCGCTGAACACCGACTCGGGTCCCTCGAGTGACGGCTTTCCGGGGAGTTTTTCACCCTTGAATGCGGCCCGGCCAACCGCGTCCTTCCACGCCTTCAATTCTTGGGTCCAGCGGGTTTGGACGTCCTCGTAGATGGCTCGGTACTCCGTTGCGAGATTGCCCGCAGCCGCGTCATCGACCCGGCGCCAGTCCTCCAGATAGGGCCTGAAATCACCGCGCGGGTTGAGATAGTCCACCCATCTCTCGAGAATGCCCTGGTTCAGGGCCTGCTCCCGCGCCACCTCTTGCAGGTCTTCCCCTCCCTGGTAGAGCCTCCGGGCCGCCACCATGTAAGCGGCGAAACGGGGCAGCAGTTGGTCACGCACATAGGCGGCCACGGCGATTTCTTCCGTGGCCTCGAGAAGTTTCTGCTTGACTTCGATCGCACGCCGGCTCCTCCGATACCGCTGATATTCGTCCCGGGAGACCAGTGGCGCGAAGTAGATCTCGGAAACCTTGGGCTCCACGTCCACGAAGTTCTTGGTGCTGGCGAATATGGCGACCAATGAGTAGTAGTCCCGGGTGGTTATGGGATCGAACTTGTGATCGTGGCAGCGGGCGCAGGCAACCGTCAGGCCCAGAAAAGCTTTGGTGAGGGTGTCGATCTGTTCGTCCAGAACGTCGTAAACCATCCTCACTTTGTCCTGTTGAGCCACCGGTTTGGGTCCCAGGGCCAGAAAACCGGTGGCCACGATCGCCCGGCCGCCGGCCTCATGGGCAGTCGCAGGCGCGAGCAGATCGCCCGCTACCTGCTCGACGATGAACCGGTCGTAGGGCACGTCGGCGTTGAACGCGTCGATCACGTAATCCCGGTAGCGCCAGGCTTCCGGAAGGTACAGATCCTCATCCAGCCCGGTCGAGTCGGCATAGCGAGCGACGTCCAGCCAATGCCTCCCCCATCGCTCACCGTATCGGGGAGAGGCCAGCAGGCGATCGACCAGCCGGGCGAATGCTCCCGGGGCCGTGTCCGAAAGGAATTCCTCGATCTCATCCATTGTCGGCGGCAGACCGTGAAGGTCGAATTTCGCTCTCCGCAGCAGGGTCAACCTGGGAGCCACCGGGGCCGGGGTGAGACCGTGATCTTCCAGCTTGGCCAGCACGATGGCGTCGATCGGGTTTTGAGTCCAAGCTGGGTCTTCCGTGCCGGGTGCCGGCGAGAGTTCTGGTTTGCGAAAAGACCACCAAGGACCGCCGGCCTCCTCACTGGCGGCATCGGGATCCCAGTCCGCACCGGCATCGATCCAACGTCTGAGCGTCTCGACTTCTCCCGCTGAAAGGGGATCCTGATTCGGCGGCATCCGCAGATCCCCCAGGTGTGCAACGGCCTGATAGAGCAGACTGGTCCCGGAGTCACCCGGGATCAGAGCCGGACCTCGAGTGCCTCCCTTGAGAATCGTCTCCCTGTCCCGCAGATCCAGTCCCGCCATTTGAGTCGGACCGTGACAGCCCAGACATTTCTCCTTGAGGATGCGGCGCACCTGCTGACTCGGAGATGAGGCGACGCTGGACTGGAGACTGGCAAAGACGAGCATCGGCAGCGCGACGCTCAAGAAAAGAAACACGTATTTGGAGATCCGCACTACCACCGTCCCGATGGCCATGGATAATTGCACAACTTTAGCCGTCGAAACCGGCCGAGGCCGGGTGCTCATCCGGAGGGTTTCTCCACCGGCCCGCTCCCGCGCACATACACTGCGTAGAGCCTGGGATCGCCTCCCGCCGACGTGAGTTGGATGCGAAGCCGTACCTCCCGACCCGCCAAGTCTGAAAGCTGAGCCCCGGGCCAGACGACGGAACAGTCGAGCCCCCCGTTCCGCTCACGGAACCGCCCCGTGCCGCCGGGCCAGGAGACCGTACCGGCGTTGGCATCGGAGTAGCCGGGGAGCAGATTGAAATCGACGTCGGACACCTCGACCCGCATCTGCGGCGCAAAATCGGCGTTCAGGTAGACCTGGGCGCCCCCTTCCGGCCAGCGGAGGGGCGCCGACCAGACCCAGCCCTCGGAGACTCCCCGAATCAGCCCCACGGCGCCCCATCGATCACGAGGCAAGGTGGCAAGGGCGACCTCTCCATAATATTCGGGTCCCACCGGCGCGTTCCGCCAGCGGCCATGATAGATCCAGGTCTCGTCGTCCACGTTCAGAATACCGTTGGCCTGGCACAGGATCGTGGGATAGTCCTTACCGGCTACCGGCGTGACCGGAGAATCGTGCCGCGAGATGTAGACGTGTTTCTTCACCGGCTCGCGAAAATGGATCCCGTCGTTGCTCACCACCAAGCCCAGATCGCAGGTGGTTCCGCCGACTCCCGTGCCGCCTTGGCGCCAGATTCCGTAGAGTCCCACCACCACCGAGCCGTAGCTGGCCCCCCCGACGCCCAGGTGGACCTGATCGTACTCCCCGGCGGCTCCCCTTGGACCCAGGGTCCCGGGCTCCGGCAATCCGAAGGTCTCGGCCTGGCCCGCCAGCCAGTGCTCGAAGTCGGTGGACACCCAGGCGTAGCCCCGGCGCCCGTGCAGCTCTCCACCCTCCCCGAACAGCTTTCCCTGGCCGTGAGCCACGAAGAGCCCGTCGTGCTTGTAGAAGGAGGAGAGCTCGACGAAAACGTCGAGCGGCAGGTCGGGCCTCGCAGTCCAGGTCAATCCGTCGCGGCTGGTGGCGGTTCGGAGCGTGGATCGGGCCGCCCCGTTCAGCTTGGGTTCGGCCCAGCGTTCCCTCACCGCGACGGGATTGTAGACCATCTTGTAGCGTCGTTCGGGATCGGTCTCCTCCTCGTCCTTGATGACGGTGACCCCCATGACTCGATCGTCGGGCAAACGGATGGCGTTGTTTTCCGGATTTCCCTTGATGGAGACCTGCTTCAACGACGGCTTGATCCAACGAATGCCATCCTCGCTCTCGGCGTAGCCGGCGGGACCGATTTCCAGTTCGGAAGTCCGGGCGCCCAAACGAACCGGGTAGTACCACATGCGAAACCTGCCCTCGTCCGCGATCACGGTGCCGTAGAAATGGGCTGCCAACTGGTCGGCCGCATTGGCGTCGTCGCGACTGGGCACCAGTACCGGCTCCTTTCGGACCCGCGGCCGGGACAGGTAGTAGCAGAGGTTCCGCCGGAAGGGGAGCAGGTGGTCGTCGATGGCGAGCAGAACGATGTCCCGATGCCGTTGGGGCACCGGCGCGACACCGCAGGCCGGAGCGAAGGCCACTGCGCCGCAGAAAAGACACGCGGCGAATCGGAGAACCATCTGCAAGAGTTTCCCCATTTTGAATGGAGATGGCAATCTCGCCAGTTGCGTCACCTGGAGAGGAGTAGGGGCAGCCCTTGTGGCTGCCCGTTCCCAATCGAATTATGTGACGTAGCGACGACGCCGTCCACTGGGTCACAGGGTGGATCGAAAGCCGCGACGACTTCTGCCTCGGGCTGTTTACCTGTTTCGGGTGGATTTCCTTGGTGAGGCAACTCGGATGCGTGCCAGGCGGTCTTGCGGGGACACCCCTACCTGTCGGACCGGATCATGCACGTGGCGAGCTTGGCCTGACCGCGAGTCTGTCGGGTGAAGACCACGACTCCGTTACTCCCATTCCCGGCTTGACCTCGTCTCCGGTTCGGACCTAAACTACTTGGAATCGGAATGTTCTCCTTCTATTCCAAATTGAGTTCAGCAGCGTCTCTGGTCCTTGTCCTGACACTGACCCCCGCGATGACCTGGGCCGGACCCGAGAAAAAGGACGCCTCTCGCGAAGAGGCCGTCGACTACTACGAAAAATGGCTGAACGACACGGTCGTCCACATCATCGCCCATGATGAACGGGCGGTCTTCGAGAAATTGACGAGTCCCGAGGAGAAGGAGAATTTCATCGAGCAGTTCTGGCGCCGCCGGGATTCCGACCCGCGCACCATGATCAACGAGTTCAAGGAGGAGCACTACCGCCGGATCGCCTATGCCGACGACCACTTCTCCAGTGGCCTCGCGGGCCGGAATACGGATCGGGGCCGGATCTACATCATGCACGGGCCGCCAGCCGACATCGAGAGCTTTCCTGCCGGCGGCCGCTACGACCGGACCCTGGATGAAGGACTCGGCACCACCATCGTCTTTCCCTTTGAGCGCTGGCGCTACCGGAACCTGGAGGGCATCGGATCGAACATCATCATCGAGTTTGTCGACCAGTCCATGACGGGAGACTACAAGCTCGCCTACCACCCCGACGAAAAGGACCTGATGGACGACAAGGGATTCGGGGGCATGAAGTGGGCCGAGATACAAGGGTACACCGACAGGTCGGACCGCTGGCTCAGGCACGGACGCCCCATGATGGACATGAGCGGCGCCGGCGACTGGCTCCAGGTGCAGAAGTATTTCGACCGGCTCCGCGTCACTACCGCCACCATGGGACAGACCAAGGGCAAGTACGACGACCTGAAGAAGTTCGTGAGGACCCGTGTCTCGTATGAGCCGCTTCCCTTTCGGCTCAGGAACGACCAGTTGGAGCTGAATGGCGAGGAAGTTCTGGTGCTGCTGACGCTGGAAGTGCCCAAGAAGGAGCTCAACTTCAAACCGGGCGGCGCGGCCGTGGCTACGGCCACGCTGGACCTGTATGGGCTGGTGACCAACATGACCAACCAGCATGTGGCCGAGATCGACCATGAGATCGTCGTCCACGTGCCCGCAAACGAGCTGGCGCGAGGGTTGACCGACGTCTCCCTGCATCAGGTGATCATTGCCCTGGGCCGAGGGCAGCGCTACAAGCTGGAACTGTTTCTGCAGGACATGGAGAGCGGAAAGGTGGGCAGCAAGACCCTGGCCATCAATCCCTTTCGACCCCGGGACGAAGGTCTGGGCGCCAGCACCCTGCTGCTGTCGGATCACGTGAGGCAGTTGGGTTACGTCCCTGAGCAATACGAGATGTTCGTCATGGGCGACCTGGTGGTCCGCCCCAGCGTCTCAAGAAACTTCGACGGCGAATACCCACTATGGGCATACCTGGAAATCTATGGATTGGAACTGGATGCAGCATCCAGTGAACCGTCCATCAAGGCGGACTACTTCATCCTGAAAGACGGTCAGATCGTCTTCGAGATCCATGACTCTTTGGGCAAGTCGGTCTATTTCTCTTCCAATCGCCGCACCATGTTGCTGCAACAGTTTCCCCTGGCCCGACTGAAGCCGGGGAAGTATACGCTCAGGGCTCAGATCGCGGACCGGATCGGGGGAAACAACACCAGCCGCAACGAAGAGTTCACTATCGTGAAGGCCGGTGGAGATGCCAGCCAAGCCCAGGTTTTCCGGCCCTGATCCCAAACTCGATAGCGGATCCGAGATCCGGCCCTATTCCCTCACGGACGACTGCTATTCGGCAGCCTCCGGCGTTTGCCTCAGCGCCTCCAGGAGCGCCCGGGCATCGGCGGCGGTGGGACTCTCGGGCGACATTTCCAGGTGTCTGCCCAAATGGTCCAGTGCTTCCTTCATCCGGTTCTCCCGGATCAGCAGAACTCCCACGTAGTAGTGAGCGTCGGCGTGTTCGGGGTCGGCGGCGAGAGTCTGCCGCAGAGCCTCCATGGCTTCCGATTCCCTCCCCGAGTTGAGGTGGTCCACGGCGATAATGTACTGGGATTGGGCCGCTTCCTTGGGGTCCTGGCTTCCGGTCAACTTGGCCCCCTTTTGGTACATCTCCGTGGCCTTCCCGGCCTCCCCCATGTCCGAGTAGACGTGGCCCAGGTCCTGGTAGAAGGTAGCGTTCTCAGGATCGACCTCGATGGCCTTCCGGTAGGCGGCCACTGCATCCGATGGCCTGTTCAGCTTGGTGTAGACGTGCCCCAGGTTGCCCCACGTCGGCGCCAGAGTCGGTTGCAGTTCCACCACCCTGCGGAAGGCTTTTTCCGCTTCCGCGTATCGACCTTCACCGATCATTCGCATCGCCACCTTATGGCTCTCGTCGATGGCTTTCACTTTTCGCTTCAGCTCATCCGCCTGCTTCAGCTCTCGAACCAGGGCGTCTCTCGCCGCTTGCGTCATTTCGGCGGCGGTGGAACGGCCGGGTCGCATGGTGAAGTTGTTGATGCCGCCGCTCTGTTGCCTTGAAGCCCGGACACCCACCGACTCTTCGGTCCAGTAGCCCTCCTTTATGACCACGATGCGATATGCCAGATAGGGATCGACGGCGATGTGAAAGTATCTTCCTCCCTTGTCGGTCGTGAGCTCGTACCTCTGCTTGCTGTTGAGTCCCTCGATCCTGACGACGACGTCTTCAAGAGGTTTCCCGTCCTGATCCTTGACCTGACCCTGCAGCGTGCCCCGGTGGATCCGGGCTTCGACCGGACCCGGGACCAGCAGGAAGAACGCTCCAAATACAGACCAAAGGCGGTGACTCGTTTTGTTCATATCCGCACCTCGTAACAAAATGGGGGGAAGGGAACTGCTTCCCTTCCCCCCTGTCAAATCAACCTTTCTTGGCTTGGGACCCCCTACCAGACGATCTGGAACTGGAAGTTGGCGCTACGGGGAGCCGACCCGAACCGCAGCAGGCCTCCGCCCCGTGAAGGGATTCCGAAGCGAGCCGGCCTGTTGACGTAGAGGCCGCGGTCTCTCGACGCCACCACGTGGTGGAATGGGTTGACGAAGGTCACGGAGAGCCGGGCTCTAATGTCTTCATGGAGCATCCGGATGGGGAGGAATTTGTAGAACGTCGCGTCAAAGGCCCAGCCCGCCAGCCGGCTCACGGCGTCGCGCGGAGTCGTACCGTAGGTGCCCGGATCCGGGACCTTGAAGCAGTTGATGTCGACGGTCGTCGGCCGCGTATAGCTGTGGGGGCGGATCTGCGGGTTGCAGCCAGCCTTGGACATGCTGGCCCGGCCGCTGAAGCGGCCGGTGTTGGTGGGATCGAAACCGCTGTAGTACTGGTGGTAAGGACGTCCAGTACCGGCATCGAAGATGCCCGCGAATTCCCAGCCACCCACCAGGGCGCTCAGGATCGAGCCTTTCCTCAGGTGCGACAGGTAAGGCTGATCCGGACCCCACGGGAGCTCCCAGATGAAGTTGATGCGGATTGAGGCCGGGTTCAGATAGGCGTCGGCCCGATCCCGGTTCCGGTCGTAGGGATCCTCGATCCCGGCATAGCCTCCGAGGCGCGGCGCTATGCCCCGCCCGTAGGCGGACGCGAACGCCGTAGTGTCGTCCACGTCCTCGATCTCTTTGAGCCACTGGAATATTCCGTCGAACATGAGCCCGCCGATAGGAGTCCGGGACATGCGCCGAGTGAACTGCCACTGGAACTGGTGATGGCTCATGTGGCCGCCGCTGTCCAGGTAGATGATGTCGTCAAAACCCGGGTTGTGGGGGTAGTTGAGCCGCTCTTCG
Source organism: Acidobacteriota bacterium (assembly GCA_965217775.1). Classification (GTDB taxonomy): domain Bacteria; phylum Acidobacteriota; class UBA6911; order RPQK01; family JAJDTT01; genus JAJDTT01. The sequence goes on along the minus strand of CBDCJH010000002.1, from coordinate 5,539,134 downwards.
GTAAAGGGAGTCAGACTCGCCGGAGGAATGTTGACGTCCCTGGAGTACCAGAGGCTCGTAGCCGAGGAGCCGACGTAGGCGAAGCGGAAGGAGGTTTCGCGTCCCAACTGCCGCTCCAAGGTCAGGTTCCACTGCTGCAGGTAGGGCTCCTTGATCTCGGGGTTCACGCCCTGGATGTTGAAGGTGGCCGGAGCCGAGCCTCCGACGGTCGCCCGGGGAAAGGGCCGGTCGGTGGTGACCAGGGGGACGCCGTCGGTGATGGTATTCCGAAAGGTCTCGTCCAGAGCGAAAGGCCCGCCCGTGAGCAGCGTCGCGAAGTAGTTGTTGGTGCTCCCGGCGTCGTGCATGAACATGCCGTAACCGACCCGCAGGACGGTCTTGTCGTCGAGCCGGTAGGCAAAGCCCAGACGCGGCGACCACTTGGTCAACGAATTGATCAGATGGCTGGGAAAGCGGGCCTCGTCCGCCGTCTCGATGGGGATGGCGGGATGGAAGGCGGGGGCGATCAAACCCCGTCCGGCTTCCGGCACCACCAGGGCGCCGGTGGCCATGTTGAAGTTGTACCAAGCCCCGTTGACGTCCCTGCGCGGGGAGATCCGGTCGTAGCGGAACCCGATGTTCAGCTTCAACCTGGAGCTGACCTGAACGTCGTCCTGGACGAACATCCCGAACTCGCTGTAGCGCCCCTCCACGGCCGGCCGTGGGGTGTGGCGCCCGGTCTGGGTGGGAAGTCCCAGCAGGAAGTCGGCGAAGGGGTCGCCGGTAAAGAATCCGGTGTGATTCCAGTCGCCCGCCACCGACCTGAGGGCCCGGAGGTCGGAGATTTGCCGGATGGCGTGGTCATAGCCCAGCTTCCAACTGTGGATTCCGGTGCGATAGCTGAGGTTGTTGCGGATACTGTAGTTGTTGCTCACCGTCTCGTTGGTGGCGCCGAACCGGGTGCCGATGGTGTGAATACCGTCGACCCTGATGTAGGGGAGCGTGTTGAACGACTTGCGGGTAGCGGCGTCGTCGCCCAGGTCGATCCCCAGCGAGTCGATGAAGAGGGAAGCGGGATGCTCGGTTCTGCTGTACGCATCGCGGCGGAACAGGCCGAACCGGAACTCGTTGATGAGACCGGGAGTGAAGATGTGGGTATCGAAGACGTTCACGATGTCATTCAGGTTGCCGAACCAGTCCTGTCCGGTGGCGGGATGGCGTTGGCCGAAAAAGGTGGAACCCCCGCAATGGCAGGTTTCCCAGAAGTCCCTCTGGGTGTGCATGATGCCGAAGGTGTTCCGGTTGAGGATGCTCTGGTCGAAGCGATAGACCCACTGCTTGTTGGCCCCCTGCTGGCTTCCGATATACTGCAAATTCTGCTCCGGGATGTCGGGGTCGCCGAGGTTGGATCCGGTGGGCTCCAGGAGCCAGTTGTCGATCATGTTGATGGCGACGGGGTTCCAACGGGAGCGGGGAATGATGTTCCCGGCGAAGGTCTCCCCGGTGAGGGGATCCTTCAATTCCCCCAATTGGGGCCGGGTCTTGGCCAGATACGCGGAAAGGTCGCCCCTGCGCATGGCCTGGGTGGGGGTGTTGAGCCAGGTTCCCTGCCCGAAGGTGATGTTGGTGGGCGGATTCTGCTCGAATGAAATGAAGAGCCAACTCTTGTCCCGTCCATCGTAGATTTTCGGAATGTAGATGGGACCGCCCCCGGTGAAATTGTATCGAAATGCCCACACCGCGTCCGGATTCCGCCTCGCACCGGGAGGTCCGGGCCAGAGGGCAGCCAGCCGGGGGTGGCGCATGTTCAGCGTGAACATGCCGTGGGGCCGGTTCTCACCGCGCTTGGTGACGGCGTCGACGGTCAGCGGGTGCCGGAATTCGGCGGCGGCGTTCAAGGCAACCGTCTTCTCCTCGGCGATGGCCGAGAAGGGAGGCCCCACCTGCTCGCCGTTCATGGGAGTCCCGTCCACCGAAGTCTGGGTCATGCTGGTTCGCGAGCCGTTGCTCTTGTAGCTGTCGGCCACGTCGGCGTTGATGAAGGCCAGGCTCAGGGGCCGGGTGCTGTGGCCGAAACGACCCATGACCATGGTCCCGCGCGGTCCCGCGTTGATGAGCCGGTCGGTCCGGGTCTCGCTCCATTGGGGCGTGTCGGTGTTGATCACCGGAACCTCGCTCTGCACGGTCACCTGCTCGGCCACCTCGCCCACTTGCAGTTTGACGTCGAACCGCTGGATGACCCGGGTGGCCAGATAGTTGTCAATATTGACGTACTTCTTGAAGCCGGGCAGCTCCGCGCTGAGGGTGTAGGTGTTCGGAGCCTGCACCACGGCGAACTCGAAATCGCCGCGATCATCGCTGATGGTCTCGCGGATGAACCCCGTGTCCTGGTTTGTGAGCGTCACCGTCACACCTGGAACGATCGCCCCGGCGGCGTCGGTGACGGTGCCCAGCACGGTAGCGGCGGTGGTCTGTGCCTGCACCGGCGTGAGCAGGAGCGCGCACAGCGCCGGAGCCAGCAGAACCCAGAGAATTCGCTTGTTAATCATGACCTCTCCTTATTTCAGAAGAAAAACGGATTGAAGGGAGCGCCTGGGAATGCACTCAGTGGTATTGGAGTCAAAATCCCGCCGACATACTGGATCAGCCAGAGATTTTCTAATTGGGACAGATCCTAGCAAATCGCTTCCTGGTTTATCTCCGCCAGGAAAAAAAGGATATCGAGCCCCCTGGGATACGGGCCCACACGCTGGCAGTATTTTTACCATGCGCGATCCAACATGGTCAAGAATTACTCAAGAGTTATTTTTGCACCATCATTCAGGTGAGGGAGAACACCCGCCGACGTACCAGTTGCGGGAAATGGACTCAGAACCGTTCGCCGAGTAGCATCGCTGAAACCAGAACCCAGGAACACTTCGTTTCCCGCCCGGCGGACCTGCCGGGGCGTTTCCAGGACTCGTGGAGGGAACTGAATCTCACGGGGAGGGAGGACGAATCAAATGGACATGAGCGGCAAGACGGCAGTCGTCACCGGGGCCGGAGCCGGCATCGGCCGGGGGGTCGCCCTGAAGTTCGCCGGGCACGGCGCCAGGGTGGCGGCCGTCGACATCAATTTCGACACGGTCCGGGAGACGGCCCGGGAGATCCGGGGGAGCGGTGGAGTAGCGCTGGCGGTGCAGGCCGACGTCGGCGACGCCAGCAGCACCGATGCCGCTTTCGAAAAGATCCTGGCCGACTTCGGGACCGTCGACGTCCTGGTGAACGTCGCCGGCATCGAGCACTACCAGGAATTCCTGGAGTTTACGGACCAGGAGTTCGACCGCCAGATCGCCGTCAACCTGAAGAGTGTGTTCTTCTGCAGCCGGAGGGCCATTCCCTCCATGATCCGGAACGGGGGCGGCAGCATCGTCAACACCGCCTCGGTACAGGCCCTGGCCACGACCGGACGGATCGCACCCTACGCCGCCGCCAAGGGGGGCATCCTGGCCATGACGCGGGACATGGCCCGAGACCTGGGCCAGTACAACATCCGGGTCAACACCATCTGTCCCGGTTGCATCCAGACCCCCATGCTGGACCGATCCTTCACCAGCACGGCGGACCGGGACGCCTACATGGAGAGGCTGGTGGCCTCCCTTCCCCTGGGGCGGGTGGGCCTGCCGGAGGACATCGCCAACGTGGCCCTGTTTCTGGCCTCCCCTCTCTCCGCATACGTCACGGGGACCGCCATCAACGTCGACGGCGGAATGATGAGCAAGCTGCCCCTCCCGGAGTAGGGACTGCCGGACCTTGGCTCCCCGGCGGGTTGTTCCCCTCGGTCGAGGCCCGGCGGAAGGGCACTGCGCCCTCGTCCGTCGAGGCGAAATCTTCCGCGCGAACCGGATCCGACTGGGGATAGGAGATTGACAATGCCGATTTCAGGTCACAGGACTTCCCTGATCTTCTTTCTACTGGCCCTCTGGTTGGGCGCGGGTTTCCCTGCGACGAGGGCCCAGAGCTGGAACGAAGACAGCTTCGAGGACTTTGCCGACGGGCGGCTGGACGCTTCCGGCCAGAACCTCTACGTGTCTCGCAACGGAACCGTGCGCACCGTCCATCGCTTCGATCTGAATCAGGACGGCTACCTGGATCTGATCTTCAACAATACGCATGACAGCATCACCTACGTCGATGCGACCTGGGCCGGCTTCGACGCCGCCCGGACGCTCACCCACTCTTCGCTGGCGGTTCTGGGGAGTCTCGGGGCGGTTGCGGGAGACCTGAACCGGGACGGTTTCACCGACCTGGTCTTCTGTCCCAACCCCGACGGCATTCAACACCCCCGTAGATTCATCTCCATCGCCTGGGGGGCCGCGGAAGGCTGGAGCTCCAACCGGATCAGCGGCGTCCTGCCGGCGTGGGACCCGCGAGCCGTGGCCATCGCCGATCTGAACCGCGACGGGTGGCCCGACATCGTGGTCCTGGCCCAGGCGCCCCGGAGGCAGCCGGGCGGGAAACCGGTCGAGAGCATGGTGATGAAGGTGTTCTGGGGCGGTCGACTGGGTTTTTATCTGGGCCGGCGTCAAATCCAGGAACTCCCCATGTCGGTCGACATGAAGGCGGCCGACTTCGACGCTGACGGAACCCGGGACATCGCGGTGCTGACCGCCGAAAACGAGATCCGGATCTTCTGGGCGTCTTCTGAGCCGTCCACCGTGCCCGTGGGCCTGAACTCCACTCGCATCCCTCTCTCTGGCCCGGCGGCCGGCTGCTTGGCGGCCGGGGATATCGATGGGGACGGACTCACCGACCTGGTGGCGGGAACCTCCCACGAGATCCTCTTCACCGTCAACGCCGGCGCCCACCGAAACTGGAGCCATCCGGTCCGGGGGCAAGCCGCGCCGGCTTCCCACATCTCCATCGGCGATCTGGACGGCGATGGACACGCCGACCTGGCGTTGACGGAGTTCGGGATCCGGCATGCTTCGGGCGGCGAGCGGGGTGCCGCCGACCGTCCAGGAGGGATCCGCATCCTCTGGGGGGAGGCGGGAAAGTACGATTCCGCGCACTCGCTCAATCTAGAGGTAGATCACCCTTCGGCCTCGGCTATCGGCGATCTGGACGGCGATGGGAGGTCCGATCTGGTGGCGGCCGTCTACCAGGGGACGTCAAACTTCGCCGCGGAGTCCGCCGTCTTTTTCGGACACGGTGACCGCTCCTTCCGTCGGGCAAGCCGCGGTATCCCCTCCTCCGGAGCCGCAGACGTGCTGGTGGCCCCGGCGGAGGAAGACTTGCCGGCCCGGGTCGTCGTCTGCAACAGCCAGGGCGGCACTCTGAACGAGAGGGTTCCCCTCTACGTCTACTGGGGCGGCAAGGAGGGCTTCGACCCGGACCATCGCTGGGTCATCCCCTTCAGCGGCGGCTACGGCGCCGTCGGTGCCGACCTGAACGCCGACGGCATCACCGATCTGGTGGCCATGAACTCCGGGCACGGCGGGCAGGCGGACCCCGACGTGGGAGCCCACATTCTCTGGGGCACGTCCCGGGGGTTCGACCTGGACGGACACCGAACCATCCTCTCGGAGAATCACCTCTCTTCCGGCAACGTCGCCGACTTGGACCGCGATGGTTACCTGGACCTGATCCTGAACGGTTTCGATCCGGCCCAAACCGTCCTTTACTACGGATCGGAGACTGGGTTCCACCGGAGCCGGCGCCTGGTTCTACCCTCGGTGCTGACCGTGGCCGACTTCAACCGGGACGGCTGGTTGGACCTGTCCGGTAGCTCGCCGAACGGAGCGGTGGGGATCCTCTGGGGCGGCCCGGAGGGACCGGGCCGCGAACTGGAACCCATAGGATACGTGCCCTGGGCGGCCAACCAGGAAACGGCCGACCTCAACGCCGATGGACACCTGGATTTGATCGTGGGCGGCTACGCCGATCCCACCACCCGTACCTTCGACGTCGGACTCTTCGTCTTCTGGGGATCGGTAGAGGGCTTCACTCCCTGGAACACCCAGTGGCTGCCCGGCATGGGGCAATTGGCCCCGTTGGTGGCCGACTTCGACCGGGACGGCTTCCTGGACCTGTTCGCCCCCTCCTATCACGGAACCGGCGTCCGGGAGTCCATGCCCTCCTACCTGTTCTGGGGAAGCCGGGACGGCCTGCGCCCCGAGAACAAGACCCGGCTCGTATGCGACAGCGCCAGCGACGCCATGGCGGGAGATTTCGATCAGGACGGTCTTCTCGACCTGGCGGTCGTCTGCCATACCCGCCACGGGGACCACCGCATTGACTCGAAGGTGTTCTACAACGATGGAAAGCGCTTTACCGCCCCCAGGACGGTGGGGCTTCCCACCCTGGGGGGACACACCATCTATCTGGCCGACGTCGGGCACATCTACGATCGGAGCTGGCGCCAGACCTACGATTCCTCCCTGTTTCACTGGGACGGTGCCCGCAGCGGCGGCCGGCTGCAGGCCAAGGCGGAAACGTCCACCCACAGCCGGCTGAGCTTCCGCATCCGTTCGGGCGCCATACCGTCCGGACTGGAGCAAAAACCCTGGCGCCAAGTGAACGGGGACCGTTTTCCCCTGGAGAGCAGCGACCGCGTCCTGCAGTACCAGGCCGTTTTCGAGTCCGGCAATGGAGACAGCTACCCGATCCTGGACCGGGTGAGCATCGAGCTGAACTCCAAGTAGGGGCGCCGGAGGGGCGACTCACCAGTCGCCCACTCCCCCATTCCCCGGATGCTCTCCTGCCCCATTGCCCACTTGGGAGCTCGGCGGCTGGAAATCCGAAGTTCCCTTACGGCGGCAAGAAAGCCGCCGCTCCAGGTCACGAACTCAGCAGCAGGAAGACGACCGCTATGGGAACCCCGGCGGCGAGGCTGCAAAGAAGGAGGAACCGCCAGGATCGGCCTTGCATTGGCAACAGACTCGCGGCCGAACCCACCAGCACGTGGACCAGGAATGGAAGCAGATAGATCCATTGAAAGCTGAGACTCGGGCCGCCGGTCAAGATGTCCCAGAAAGCCCACAGGAAGGCAAAGGAAAAACCGTAGACGGCCCCCACGATCGCTCCGAACGGCGTCGAGAACGGCACGAAGAGGCACATGAAGAAGAGCCCGAACAGGGGAGCGACGAATAGCCCGTTGGTCTTGTTGGTCACCTCGGTGATGTTGCCGGGGACGTTGCCCACCGGCGCACTGAGCAGAACCACGGCGATGCCGATGCCCAGCACCAGCGCCCGGGCCAGTTTGATGCTGTGTTCCTTCCGCAGTTTCCGGCGGCGGAAACGGCCCAGGAAATCGACGTGGAACACGGTCACGATGGAATTGATGCCCGAGTCGAGGCTCGACATGGCGGCGGCGAACATGGCCGCGATGACCAGGCCGGCCAGCCCGTGCGGCAGATAGTTGGCGATGAAGTGGGGAAACAGAAAATCGGCGTCCGCCAGCAGGTCCTTGCCGTCGGCGATGGCGTGGGGATGGGTCTGGAAGAAACCCAGGACCGAGAAGCCCAGCCCCGCGAGCAGCACGGAGACGGCGACGCCGGCTCCGATGTTGATGTACAGGGCGCGCCGGGCGGCCTTGGTGTCCCGCGTCGCCAGGTAACGCTGAATGGCCACCTGATCCGATCCGTAGGTGAAGATGGTCCACACCGCCCCGGAGAGGATCGATCCGATCACCGTCACTCGGACGGCCGGGTTCCAGTCGAAAACCGGGACTTGGTCCCAATGGGGCGCCCAGGAAGTCGGGATCCAACCCCCGAGACCGATGTCCATGGTGACCATCGCCATCGTGATCAGGCCTCCGGCAAAGAGGATGACGAACTGAATGACGTCCGTGATCACGACGGCCCGCAGACCCCCGAGGGCGGTGTAGAGCACCGCGACCGCCCCGGCCACCATCACCACCGTCGGCGTCGTCGACTCGGGCCAACCCACCATGACCACTACGGCCTTGGCCGCCAGATAGATGAGCAGAGCCATCCAGACCAGGCGCGTCAGGATGAAGATCACCGCCGCCGTCAGCCGGACCCCGATTCCCAGACGGCCCTCCAGAAGCTCGTAGGCGCTGGTGATGGGGAGCTTCATGAAAACGGGTATGAGGAAGAAACCGCAACAGACGACGATCAGCGGTGTCCCCAACAGTCCCCAGACCAGGATGCCCGGCCCATGCTTGACCAGCTCCCCGGGAACCGCCAGATAGGAAATCGTGCTCAGCAGCGTGGCGTAGAGCGAAATCCCGATGACGAACGAACCCAGGCTGCGGCTGCCCAGGAAATACTCCTCGGTGTTGGTCTGGCGGCGAGAGTAGTACCAACCCACGCCCAGCATGAAGGCGCCGTAGACGGCGACCACGAGCCAGTCCAACCACCCCAGGCCCCGGAAGTCCCTCCGGTCGATCCTGAGCAGCGCATTGGCGGCGGCGACATGGATCTCGGGTGCGGTCCCCTGGCGGACCAGGAGCGCCTCCAACAGCGGGACCTGAGCCCTGCCTCCGGCCTGAGCCAGGGCCTCGACCGCTTCCAACCGTTGTTCCCGGTCCCCGTCTGTGACGTAGGAAAATAGTTCGAACTGGACCGGGGGACCGACTTCCTCACCGCGGTGCACGTAGAGCGCACTCAGCAGGTAGATCCGGACGCTTGAATCGGCAGCTTCCCTGAACAGAGCCCGCTCCAATCCGGCACGGTCCTCGGGATCGATGCTCTCCAGGTGGCGGAGCGCGTAGGCGGTTCGAGCGCGGACGGCCGGGTCCCCGGACTCCAGCCGGGAGGCCAACTCGGTTTGATACTCGCCCGTTCCGGAAGCGGACAGCAGCCAGAGGGCGTCTACTTGGCGGACGCCGTCACCCTCAGTAGCCAGCCGCAGCAACTCCGCCGGCCGGTCTGCATAGCCCAGATTGGCCAAGGCCTCCGCGGCCCAGCCACCTCGTTCGTCTTCACTCGACAGGAAGGCCTCGAAGATCCGGTCCACGTATTGCTGCCGCTCCAGCTCATGTTGGCTCTTCCGGAGCGTCGCCTGCGCCAGGATCTGCCAGACGCCGATTTCATGAGTCGAAGCGGATTCCGGTTGCTCAGTGGAGAAGAACTCCTTCACACCTTCGCTGTAGTTGTTCCAGAGCAGGGCTTCGGCGGCACGAGTGCGGACCCATCCCGTCTCGTCTTCCAGCGCTTGACGCAAGACCTGGACGCTGCGCTCCCTCAGGAGCCGGGCGCGGTCCTCTCCGAAGACGGGAGAATGCCAAAGGCAAATCAGGACGAGAAGAGCCGCTGCGCGGAAAGCACCTAAAGTCAAATTGGAATTCTCACTTTCTTTTTGCTCCACACCTCATCTGGAGTTCGGCGGCAAGAAAGCCGCCGGTCCCATTCGGCGACAAGAAAGTCGCCGCTCCCAATCGGTGGCAAGAAAATCGTCGCCTATCCCACCCCCAGATATTGGGAGGTTCCGGTGATGGGTTCTTCCGGCTCGCCTCCGCTGCCTTCCGGTTCGGGAGGCGCCTTTTCCAGGCGGTAGACGGTTCGCTCTCCCAGCTCCGCGCTGACGTCTCCCCGCCTGACCTCGGGTAGGACCAGCCTGAGGGTCTTGATCTCGCTGGCAGCGACGGGCAACCCTTGAACCGGCGCCTCCCGGCCAAGTTTATTCAGGTTGTTTTCCAGAAGATCGGTCTCCCAAGCTTCGACCACCGGCAACGGACCGAATTTGCGGGGAATCAGCGGTGCCTCTCCGCGCCGGTGCAGGGCCAGCTCGTACGGACGAAAGGTCACGAACGGAGCCAGCAGTTTGCAAGTCATGTTCACCGGGCGGCCCTCGGCCTCGTAGACCCGGGCCACCAGGTCCTCTCCTTCCTGGGACAGCTTCAACGCCGAGAGCACCACGTTGTCCGGGCCCACGGCCATGAGGCTCGCTTGCTCCGGAAGGATGTCGTAGCGGCTGTCCGGAACGATGGGTAGGAGCCGGTTCCATCCTGCCAGGTGCTCCCAGCCGAACCGCCAGTCCTGCCCGCTCTTCCAGTCGCCGGCGTGGGAGGTCAGTGAAAGCTGAGCCTCCTGCTCTCCCGGGAAGAAGTTGAAGGTGGGCGCGTAGATGCTGCAATTGCTGGAGAGCTGGGCGCAGAGGGAGCCCCGGTCGAACCGCATCATGCTCTTGGGAGGAGTGACGGTGACGCAGAAGTCGCGCCGGCGGTCCCGGAAGCTGAGGAAACGGCCCGTCATGCGGGCGTCCCGGTCGGCCCTCGCCTTCTCGCCAGCCAGCCATACCTCGTCCGCTCCCAGCCGGTCGGTCAGGTGCCGCTCGTGCTCCTGAGTGGCAAACAGAGTGTCGAAAACGATCTCCGGGTCTTCCAGGTTCAGCGGAAAGAACCAGCGCAATCCGTGCCTGGGACGGTTGTTCCAGTGCCAACGAAAGAAGAAGTCCACGCGCCGCAGGCCGGCGTAGAGGACACAACGTTGGCTCCAGTAGCCTCCGAAGAAGGCAGGGCCGTCCTTCGGAGTCAGGAGGGGACGGCGCACCTCGATGCTCGCCGAAACGCCTCCTCCGTTGACCCGGATTTCAGGCGGGCCATGATCGCGGCTGCGATACTCCCGTCCGGTGGGATCGAAGTCGATGCAACTGCGCCCGCTGTCCTCTTCGATGAGCAGTTCTCCCGCTCCGAATGCAGCCGAACCATCCACCAGCTCGACTCCCAGTGTCTTGTCGTAGAGGCTCTCGCAAAAACCTGTCGCAGGGTCCAGACAGACCCGATAGAACTCGTTTTCGATAGAGTGCCGACCCGTTTTCAGGGGACTGTCGGTCGCCTCCGGTTTTCCGTTCCCGTTCAGATAGAAGGTCTCGTATCCCATGGCGGGGACCCGAGCGCTGAAACGCAGCGTGTCTTTCGGCCCCAACTCGTGGGGGACCGGGGAACCCGTGGAATCGGAGAGTGCCAGCCGTCCCTTTTCGACCGAGCCGGGAAGCGGTAGCTCAACCACGTCCCGGCGCTCCCAATTCAACAGGTTGAAGACCACGACGGCCGTGTCCTCCCGCCGAAAAGCGATCTTGGAGGCGATCCGGTGAGCGGCCGACAACGTCACGTCGCCGGCCGCTCCCTGGACCCGCCTCAAGATGTCCCGGGTGTGCTGGATGGTCTCGTCGCCGGCCCAGCCGATCTGCTCGTGCTGCTGGGTGAAGAGCAGGTCGGACCAGAGGGCGGACAGCAGGTCCCTGGGATAGAGGGCGCCGGTGACGCAATAGTCGAGGGCGGCGGCCTTCTCCGCGGCCGCCAGGTCGTAGCCGGCTCGATGGGACTGCTCCATGATGGGGTACATCCCGTGGGCGTTCAGCGCGAAGTGGGGCAGGTAGCCCTGGTGGCGGTCCCGCCGGACCCGGGAGTCGGCGGCGACCTGGTCCGAGAACCGGCTCAGGGTATTGAACCGGGCCCGGGGAGTGACGAAGCTGCGGTTCCAGGCCGTCACCCGGTTGATCAGGGCCCGCCTCGATTCGGCTTGGTCCCGGGCCGCGGCGTGACCCACGTAGGGGGCGCCCCAGGCCGCAAGGACCGAGCGAATGGAGGCCGCCGTCTGGCGTACCACCTTGCTCCGGGAGGCGAAACCTCCCTCTATGAGTTCGTCGGTCCGCCAGAGGGCGGAGATGGTGGGCGTGGTGTACCCGGCCAGGACCCCTTCCTGCGGAACGAAGTTGGGATGGCGGGTGCCGTCCGCGCCCTCGACGTCGAGCAACTGACTGCCCGAGGGGCGGGGATAGATACCCCCGTAGCGTCCGCGCCAGAAGAAGGAAATCCCGCATTTGTCCAGGATCTGAGGCATCTGCGGGTCGAACCCGGGACTGTCGCAGGAGTAGAGGACGCGGCCCTGCACCCCCAGACGGCGGCGGAGCCACCACTGGCTTTCGGAGAATTGCCGGATGTAGGATTCCCCTTCATAGAAGTCAGCGTAACTGGGCGCCAGGGTGGGGCTGATGTCCAGCCGCCCCTCCCGGATGAATCGTTTCACCCTCTCCTGCAACTGCGGCCGCTTGTGCAACAGGTTCTTGAGTCCGTAGAGGAATTCCACGTTGTAGGTGTAGTCGTCGTCCTCAGAAATCAACTGGATGGCGTCATCTAGCGACCGGAACGCCTCCCAGTGCTCGGGAAGGCCGGTAAAATAGCCGAAACAGAGATGGGACGAAGGCATCAGGTGGTAGTCGAAGAGGGGAACCGGCCCGGTCTCGAACTCGGTCACGGCCAGAATCCGTTCCCCGGCAAGCAGCCGGATCGAGGCACGGACCGGATCGGCGACGTCCTTCACCACTGCCAGGAGCGACAGCCTGCCCGCTTCCGGCCAGGGCTCGGCGGGACAGCGCAAGGTCACGTCTTCCGCCGTCGTTTCAAGCGTCAGGGCGGGCGGAAGCGACCCCTCCGGCTTCGCAATCTCCAACTCGATCCAACGATGAGGGAAAGGCAGGTCCGCAGCCGGCCGCCCCACCACCGGGAGAGGATCCACACTCAGGATCTTCCACTCTTCCATGTCGCGCTCCATATCTTTTCCGCAGGCTCGGACCGAACGGCTCTGATTCGAGCGTACCAACATCCGGATTGAGGAGAAAGCATGGGCATCGAAGGCGCCGTCAACTATCGGAAAATCAGTGAGCGGGTCGCGACCTCCGGATCGGTGTCCGAAGACCGCCTCCGGCGGCTCAGGAGAGAAGGATTCGATGCGGTGGTCAACCTGTTGCCGGACTCATCGGAGGTGGCGGTCCCGAAAGAACGTGAAATTGTCGAGGGTAGGGGATTGGAATACCATTACATTCCGGTCGACTTCGGTAACCCGACGGAAGCGGACTTCAGCCGCTTCAGACGCGTCATGGAAAACGCCGGGGACAAGAAGATCCTGATCCATTGCGCGGCCAACTACCGGGTCAGCGCCTTCTACTCTCTCTATGCGATGAAAGACTTGGACTGGTCCTGGGAGGGCGCCCGCACGCATATCGCTTCGATCTGGGACCCCGCCGATTATCCGGTCTGGAAAAGATTCATCGACAAGGTGAAGTCTCGATCGAACCAGAATCTCCGCCGGGGCGGATGATGGCGGAATCGTGAGAGAACCGGGTCGGCGCTCACGGAAGACGGCAGACGTTTTCGCCAGTCTCACGTTGCTCATCCCGCTGATACTGCCGGCCACCGATCTTTCCGGCCAGACCACCACACGAATCAGCGTCCACGGACCCAACCGGGGAAACGGTCCCAGTCAGTACGCCCAGATCAGCGCCTCAGGACGCTTCGTCGTCTACACCTCGACCGCATCCAACCTGGTGGACGGAGATACCAACTGGGTGTCGGACGTCTTCGTCCACGACCGTGAAACGGGGGAGACCATCCGGGCTAGCGTGGACGACGCGGGGAACCAGGGTAACGGTCTGAGTCAGTTTCCCAGGATCAGCGCCGGTGGCCGCATCGTCGCCTTCGAATCGCTCGCTTCCAACCTGGTGGACGGAGACACCAACGGTGCTCTGGACGTCTTCGTCCACGACCGCAAGTCAAGCCAGACCACACGAGTCAGCCTCGGCAGCGGAGGGGACCAGGGCAACCGCGCCAACGGGGTACCCTGCCTCAGTTCCGACGGCCGTGTCGTGGCTTTCGAGTCGCTCGCTTCCAACTTGGTGGATGGCGACACCAACGAATCTACCGACGTCTTCGTCCATGATCGCCAGACAGGGGAGACGAATCGGGTGAGCGTCGACAGCCGGGGACGCCAGGCCAACGGCTCCAGTGCCGGTTCCAGCTTGGACGGCAGTGGCCGATACGTAGCCTTCGAGTCGCTGGCCACCGACTTGGTGCCTGGAGACACAAACCGGGTGTCGGACGTCTTCGTGCACGACCGACAGACGGGGGAAACGACTCGGATCAGCGTCGACAGCCGGGGACGCCAAGCCAACGGGGGCAGCTCGGCCCCGAGTCTCAGCGCCGACGGACGTTTCGTGGGCTTCGGCTCCTACGGATCCAACCTGGTGGACGGCGACACCAACCAGGAAATCGACGTCTTCGTCCACGACCGACAGACGGGGGAGACCACCCGGGTGAGCGTCGACAGCCGGGGACGCCAAGCCAACGGGGGCAGCGGAATAGCCGCCCTCAGTGCCGACGGCCGATGGGTGACCTTCCACTCCTTCGCCTCCAACCTGGTGGACGGCGACACCAACGGAACTCTGGACGTCTTCGTGCACGACCGGATGACAGGAGCGACGACCCGGGCCAGCCTGACCGAAAAGGGCGGGGAAACGAATGGCCCGAGCCGGGATCCTACCATCAGCGCCGATGCCCGCTTCGTGGCCTTCGAGTCCCAGGCCTCGAATCTGGTGTCTCGGGACGACAACGGGATCGTCGATGTCTTCGTCCGGGATCGGGGGGGCACCGATCCGTCCGCTGCACTTGACAGGGAACAGAGGTCCGAGGTGGAGGGAAGGCTCCTGGGATGGCTGCGGCGAGGATGGGACGGCCTCGTCTCCGAAACCCGTGTGAGAGTTGAAGCCTTCATACCGGAGCGGTTTCGGGTGCCAGCCGCCGCCTTGGCTCACGCCGAACCTGCTCCAGTCCAGTTCACCGACGTGACCGAAGCAGCGGGCATCCGCTTCCGGCACTACCAGGGGGAGACGGGGAAACGGTACCTGCCCGAGACCATTGGCTCGGGAGTGGCGGTCCTGGACTTCGATCAGGACGGGTGGATGGACCTCTTCTTCGTCAACGGGTGGCGCCTGGAAGGCGGGACGCCCGAGGGGGTCGGTTCCGTCCTCTTCCGCAACCTGGGCGACGGCACGTTTACCGACGTCACCCGGGAGGCCGGGCTGGAAGTTCACGCCTACGGCATGGGGGCGGCGGCCGGAGATTATGACAACGACGGCTTTCCGGACCTCTATGTGACGATTCTGGGCCTCAACCGGCTCTACCGGAACAACGGCGACGGGACCTTTGCGAACGTGAGCGTTGATGCCGGCGTCGGAGATCCCTCCTGGGGGGCGAGCGCGGCCTGGCTGGACGCCGACAATGACGGCAAGCTCGACCTCTTCGTGACCAACTACGTCCGTTGGAGCCCTTCCCAGGATCAGCGGTGCGGTTACGGCCCCGGGGTCAAGCACTACTGCACTCCCGAGATCTTCACCGGTGACACCTCGCGCCTCTTTCGCAACCTGGGCGGCGGGCGATTCCGGGACGTCACCAGGGAGGCGGGACTGTTCAACCCCTCGGGAAAAGCCTTGGGAGTGGCCCTTTGGGATTTCGACGGGAACGGACTGATGGATCTCGTGGTGGCCGAGGACACTCAGCCGGACAAGATCTACCTGAACCGGGGCGGCTTCCGCTTCGAGGAGGTGGGAACTCGCAACGGATTCGGTTTTTCCGAATCGGGCCAGGCCCGGGCCGGCATGGGGGTCGACGTGGCCGACGCCGACAACGACGGGCGAGGGGTGGTGGCCGTTACCAACTTCTCCTACGAGGGGATCGGCTTCTACCGCTGGGGCAGCGACCTGAACTTCATCGATCAGGCCGTCCCGGCGGGCATCGGTCAGCCCAGTCTCTTGACCCTGGGCTTCGGACTCCTCTTTCTGGACTACGATCTGGACGGTTGGCAAGACCTGTTGGCGATCAACGGCCACATCGACGACCTGGTGGAGACGGTTCAGACCCGGCTGACCTACCGGCAACGGCCGCTCCTGTTCCGCAACCGGAGGGACGGCCGCTTCCTGCCCATGGGCGGGGAGGCGGGTCCCGCTCTGGATCAAGCTTATGCGGGCCGCGGCGCCGCAGCCATCGACTATGACAACGACGGGGACCTGGATCTGGTCGTAACGGAAAACGGAGGTCCGGCGCACCTGCTTCGCAACCAGGGGGGAAACCGAAACCACTGGCTCCGGATCCGGCTCGTCGGCAACGCCTCCAACCGGGACGGCATCGGCGCCCTGGTCACCGTGAAATCCGGTTCCACAACCCAACGGCGCTACCGTCGAAGCGGCTCCAGCTATCTCTCCGAGAGCGATCCGCGGCTGACCTTCGGCCTGGGTGATGCGACCCAGGTGGACCGCTTGGAGGTCCGCTGGCCCAGCGGCGCCACCCAGGTCCTGGAGGAGGTTCCGGCCGGCCGCCTGCTGGTCGTGCAAGAGCCTGTGGAAACGGATCCGTAATCCTTTCCCGGCTCGCTGCCTGCCTCTCCGATCAGTTTGCCGACGACCGCACCAGACGCCAGAAGACACCCTTGACGGCCCGGCTCTCCCACCCTGGATGCCGGGTGTTGTAGACGGTCAGGAAGTGGTCCGGCTCCAACTCCACCGTCGGGGCCGTATAAGAGTGGCCCGGCGGCTGGGGCACCAGCAGAAACCGGGTGGAATCGGCCATGGAGGGGGTCCCCGATTCCGTCTCGTTCACCCAAGTCCGTCCCCCGTCCAGGCTGACCCGCGCCAGCACCGTGCCGTCAGGGGCACTCTTGCCCGGGACACCTCCCTGGTGGGTGATCACGACCACGTTTCTCGGGGTCCAGAGGATGGTCCCCCGGTGCCCGTAGTATTCGTTCAGGCTTCCCGGCACCTCCTGGAAGGTCCGTCCGCCGTCGCTGGATTCGAGGAGTATTCCCTGTTTGTAGATGGCCGAGGCCCCCGGAGGAGCTCCGCTGCGCTTCGACATCGCCGCCACGTCTTCTCCCGGAAACGGAGGCCTCTGGATCCGCGTCATGGCCAGGACGCGCATCGAGGGGTTGGGGTCCACGGCGTAGCCGGTTTCGGCGATGTGCTGGTGGACTTCGGTGGGATCGCCCCAGCTCGCTCCTTCGTCCCGCGTTCGGATCAGAGTCTCGTGAAATCCCGGCCGCGACCGGTCCTCCTGCTGGTAATCCCTATGATCCGCGTAACGCAGGCCCACCCCCAGCGCCACGGTGCCGTCCGCCTCCTGGAAGAAGGTGTTGTAGTCGTTTGCGCAGAGGACGTAGGGGTCCTCGGATCCGCCCGGTGAGAACTGTCCGAAATCGATGGACGTGGTCTTCCAGGTGCTTCCCGAGTCGTTCGAAACGGAAACGAACAGGTCCTTGCCGCCAGGAGACTGATGCATCAGCCAGAGACGGCCATCGCGGCTGACAAAGAGTCCGTGTTGAACCTGATCGGGAGGCGCCTCCGGAAGATTTACCGGCAACCGGGTCCAGCTTCTCCCCTGATCGGTGCTCTTGTAGAGCCTCTGCTGGGTTTGGGTGTTCAGGTAGATGCTCCCGTCCGGGTGGGTGACCATGCCCAGCATGGAACGTTCCAGTCCCGATTCTACGGGGTCCACCATCACCTCCGCCTCGATCTCGACCTTCGCTCCGGGAGCGAATTCAGTCGGAGCGCAGGAGGCGCCCAACGCCAACAGGACGACCCCAATCCATTCCAGTTTCCGTGTCATCGTCCAACCCTCCACTATCGATCTCGAAAACCGAACGAGAAAAGCTTGGCGTTCCGTAGATGGAACTTCAGCCGGACCGGCTGCCCCTCCAAGCCTTTCAGATTCCCCTGGCCGTTCCAGGTCACGCGATGGCGGACGGCGTCCGATTCCAGAGCGTCGCAATCGTCCCTGCCGAAATTTTCCAGCGGCTTGCCGTCCGCGGAAAGAATCTCGACCTGGACCCAGCCCGACCCCGCATCGGCATTCAACAACAGCTTGCCGCCGCGGAAGCGGAAGGGCCTGGTGGTCAGGACGCCGCCCGCCGCTCCGGCGTCGACGGAGACGAACCCGTCCAGGCGCAGCTTCGACAGCGCGACGCCGCTCTTGAATCCGGTGAAACCGTCCGGCGGCACGGAATTGTGGTCGGCGCCCCACCCCACGTAGTAGATCCGGATCTCGTCATCCCGGACCAGCGGCCCCTGCACCGGCCAGATGAACCCCCAGTCGAAGTCGCCCGGCCGCTCCGACGTGGGCAGGAAGACCTCCCGGTCGCCGCCACGATGCCAGTTCAGGCCGTCGCGGCTGTAGGTCAACTGGACCGGTCCCCGGGGACGCTCGTAACCGTAGCTGAACACGGTCATCAACCCGATCCGCAGCTCGTCGTGGAGCATGACCTGCATGTTGTAGAACTGGTCCCGGTGCATCGGATCCCGGTCGTCGGCCGCCACCACCGTCCGCATGGGAGTCCAGTGGACGAAGTCGTCGCTCTCCACTTGGCCAACCCGGCGCAGGCTGTGGTTCTCAGGGACCCGGTCCTTCTTGGGTCCGCCCCAAAGCTGGGCGTAGACCCGGCGGGCCCAGGGATCGCTGACCATCTTCTTGCGCACCTCTTTGATCATCCCGGTGCGGTCCCGGATGATGGCCACGTACTTGCCGAGCCGGCCGTCCCAGTAGGGAACCGGCTGGCTGTCGTGCCCCGGCGCGTGGAAGATGACCTTTTCCCCGTCGTTGTAGTCCGTCCAGTGGAGGCCGTCCGCCGAATAGGCGGCCCGGATTCCCTGGTAGAGCATCTTGAACCGTTTGGCGGGATCAGTCTCGCGGGGATCGATGAAGACACCCGTTTCCAGCCCGTCCCGATCCATGATGATGTTGTTTTCCCGGCTGCCCCGATGCTCGACGATGCCAAGCGACGGCTTCACCCATCGGAGCCCGTCCCGGCTGGTAGCGTAGGCCAGGATCATCGATTGGTCTTTGGCTCCCCAGAGGCTGTACCACATCTTGTAGATCCCATCCGCCTCGTCGAAGAGGATGGTGATGAAGCAGAAGTGCATTCCCGCTTCCCAGGACGGGTCCCCCTCGGGAACCATGGGCAGCACCGGGTTGGCCCCGACCTTGACCGGCTGGTTCAGAGTCTTGGTGGCACCGTCCAAAGATTCGATGATGTAGTCGTCGACGAACAACTGCCGGTTCTGCGCCACGTCCAGAGTGGACCCGGCTGCGGCCGTGACCCAGACGGCAAGAACGCATCCCGGCAGGATGAACCCGGACTTGGAATTCCACAGTGATTGCATCAGAATCTCCTGAACCAGCTCAAAAGAGAGAAATATGTCCGGACAATTGCCCTCATCATAGAGGAAACTCGCCGACGGCGGCAGACTCGGTCCCGATTAGAAACAGGGGAAGACAGCGCATGTCAAGACGACTCGACACCATGATCACACTCTTGGCCTTTGCCCTGACGGGCTGCGGTGCTCCGGAGGGGGGAAGCCTGGCGGACGTCCAGCTCTTCATCGAAGACGAGGTGATCCTCGCTCCCGCGAGCAGCCGGCTGAACGCCCAGAACGTGGTTCGGGGACCGGACGGAGCCATTTGGCTCAACACCGGCGAACTGGAACCGGGCCTCTTTCGCAGCACGGATGAAGGCCGAACCTGGAAGACGCTTCCCGTCAAGCTCTCCGATGTTCCACCCGGACAGCATCTGGCGGGCTTTCACGCCGCCCGGGACGGCAGCCTCTGGCTGGTCCACCAGGCCGCCCCCTACCGCATCGTCGACGGCAAGTCGATCGAGTCCACCGACCGGCGGGGATTCTTCTCCATCTCCACGGACGGCGGCCGGACCTGGGAGACGCAGGAGCTCGACCAGGGCCGCTTCGCTCCCGACCCCGAGGCGGATCCCTATACGTCCATCGACATCGCCTGGTGCCACCCCAACTTCGTGGAGCGGCCCGACGGGAGCGCCTTCTTCTCCCTCAGCATGCGCTACGACGATTGGGAGGACTACTCCCAGGAGGATCAGACACGTCCCGGCGTCCGCGACGTGATGGTCCGCACCCGGGACGGGGGCCGGACCTGGGGAGATCCCACCATCGTCCACCAGCACGCCACCGAAACCGCCTACGCCGTGGATCCCAAAGACCCGGACCACATTTTCGCGACGACCCGAATCCAGAGGAAAGGCCTCCCGGGCGAGGACCTGCAGGCGATCCGGAAACTGACCGCCATGGACATGACGCCGCCCAACTACATGCCCGACTGGGCCTACAAGAACGGCATCCTGCTGGAATCGACCGACGGCGGCCGATCCTTCCGGGAAGTGTCTGGCGGCTTGTTCGGCTTCGGCAGCTACCGCTGGTCCATGGTCTGGACGGAGGACGACTGGTTGATCCTGGCCGGCAACGCGGGTCAGGATCCGGGTCAACGAAAGAGTCCTGGCGACCAAGTGCTCCGAGTCAGTCTGAACGGAGGGAAGACTTGGCTCGACGGCACCGAAAGCGGGACGTCCACCGCGGCGGAGGCAAAGAAGTTTCCGGTGGTTCCGGGGTACCGGGACGTGGGCAAGGCGGACCATTACAGCGCCTCGGTGCCGGCGACCATCCAGATCGCCAAGAACCGGTTCCTGACCTTTTGCACCTACAAGAAGGACCGGATCCTCCGAGGCCGGTTCTGGCGCCTGGAGAATCTGCCCTGATGGCGGGGCGAACTGCATGACGCGGATCCGAGCACCCCGGCCCCATTTGGCATGGGACATTCCGCCACGTTGTCAACGAGGGCACCCACGAGGGGTGCCGCTACGATAAGCCAGATAGGGACCGCAGGGGCGGCCCTTGTGGCCGCCCTCTTCAGACGAAACAGGGGAAGACATCTCATGCCAAAACGAACCGACTCCGTAATTATTTGGTTCGTGTTCAGTTTGACTGCCGTCACCGCTTGGGCCGGAGGAAGCCTGGCGGAGATCCGGCTCTTCATCGAAGACGAGGTGATCCTGGCTCCGGCGAGCGCCGACCTGGACGCCTACAACGTGGTTCGCGGACCGGACGGAGCCATTTGGCTCAACACCGGGGAACCGAAGCCGGGCCTCTTCCGGAGCAAGGATCAGGGCCGGACCTGGGAGACGGTTCCGGTCGAGCTTTCCCAGGCCCCGCCCGGCCAGCATACGGCAGGCTTTCACGCCGCCCGGGACGGCAGTCTCTGGTTGCTCCATCAGGCCGTCCCGACCTACACTGTTGACGGCAAGTCCGTCGAATACAGGGACCGGAGGGTCTTTTTCTCGAAATCCACGGACGGCGGCCGGACCTGGGAGAGCCGGGAGATCGACTACGGCGGTTTCGCTCCCGACCCCGAGGCGGACCCCTATGTATCCATGGAGGCCGCGTGGTGTCACCCCAACTTCGTGGAGCGGCCCGACGGGACCACCTTCTTCTCCCTCAGCATGCGCTACGACCACTGGGACGACTTCTCCCAGGCGGATCAGACGCGCCCGGGTGCCCGCGACGTGATTGTCCGCACCCGGGATGGGGGGAAAACCTGGGGAGATCCCACCATCGTCCACCAGTTCGTCGCCGAGACCGCCTACGCCGTGGATCCCAACGACCCGGATCACATCTTCGCGGCCACCCGAATCCAAAGGAAAGCCCTGCCGGGCGAAGACCTTCAGGCGATCCGGAAACTGAGCGCCATGGACATGACGCCGCCCAACTACATGCCCGACTGGGCCTACAAGAACGGCATCCTGCTGGAATCGACCGACGGCGGCCGATCCTTCCGGGAGGTGCCCGGCGGCTTGTTCGGATTTGCCAGCTACCGCTGGTCCATGGTCTGGACCGAGGACGACTGGCTGGTCCTGGCCAGCCACGCGGGTCAGGACCCGGGACAAAATAATGATTCTATAGGCGACCACGTGCTCCGAATCAGTCTGAACGGAGGGAAGTCCTGGCTCGACGGCACCGAAGAGGGCACCAGGTTACCGGAGAAGGCCAAGAAGTTCGCGGTGTTTCCGGCGTACCGGGACGTGGGCAAGGCGGACCACTACAGCGCCTCGGTGCCGGCGACCGTTGAAGTCTCCAAGAACCGGTTCCTGACCTTCGCTGCCTACAAGAAGGACAATATCCTCCGAGGCCGGTTCTGGCGCCTGGAGAATCTGCCCTGATGGCGGGGCGAGCTGCATGACGCTGATCCGAGCACCCCGGCCCCACCTGGAATGGGATATTCCGCCACGTTGTCAACGAGGGCACCCACGAGGGGTGCCCCTACCGTTGCCGCTACGATGACGCAGATGGGAACCGTTGGGGCGGCCCTTGTGGCCGCCCTCCTTACCCGAAACAGGAGAGGACAGCTCATGCCGAAACGAATCGACTCCGTAATCACATTGTTCGTGTTCAGTTTGGCCGCCGTGCCCGTGTGGGCCGGAGGTAGCCTGGCGGACGTCCGGCTCTTCATCGAAGACGAGGTGATCCTCGCTCCGGCGCGCGCCGACCTGGATGCCTATAACGTGGTTCACGGACCGGACGGAGCCATCTGGCTCAACACCGGGGAACCGAAGCCGGGCCTCTTCCGGAGCAAGGATCGGGGCCGGACCTGGGAGACGATTCCGGTCGAATTCCCCCAGGCCCCTCCCGGCCAGCATTTGGCAGGCTTTCACGTCGCCCGGGACGGCAGTCTCTGGCTGCTCCATCAGGCCCCCCCGACCTACACTGCCGACGGCAAGTCCATGGAATACAAAGACCGGAGGGTCTTTTTCTCGAAATCCACGGACGGCGGCCGGACCTGGGAGAGCCGGGAGATCGAGTACGGCCGCTTCGCTCCCGACCCCGACGCGGACCCCTATACGATGATGGAGACTGCCTGGTGCCACCCCAACTTCGTGGAGCGGCCCGACGGGACCGCCTTCTTTTCCCTCAGCATGCGCTACCCCGATTGGGATGACTGGCATCAGGAGGATCAGTCCCGACCCGGCATCCGCGACGTGATGGTCCGCACCCGGGACGGAGGGAAAACCTGGGGAGATCCCAGCATCGTCCACCAGCACGCCACCGAGACCGCCTACGCCGTGGACCCCAACGACCCGGACCACATCTTCGCGGCCACCCGAATCCAGAGGAAAGGCCTGCCGGGCGAGGACCTTCAGGCGATCCGGAAGCTGAGCGCCATGGACATGACGCCGCCCAACTACATGCCCGACTGGGCCTACAAGAACGGCATCCTGCTGGAATCGACCGACGGCGGCCGATCCTTCCGGGAGGTGCCCGGCGGCTTGTTCGGATTTGCCAGCTACCGCTGGTCCATGATCTGGACCGAGGATGACTGGCTGGTCCTGGCCAGCCACGCGGGTCAGGACCCGGGACAACGAGAGAATACTGGCGACCATGCGCTCCGAATCAGTCTGAACGGAGGGAAGATCTGGCTCGACGGCACCGAAGAGGGCACCAAGTTACCGGCGAAGGCCAAGAAGTTCGTGGTGTTTCCGGCGTACCGGAACGTGGGCAAGGTGGACCACTACGGCGCCTCGGTGCCGGCGACCATCGAAGTCTCCAAGAACCGGTTCCTGACCTTCGGCGCCTACAAGCGGGACAAGATCCTTCGGGGCCGGTTCTGGCGCTTGGAGAATCTGCCCTGACGGCTCGGGAACCAGTGGGCACCCGGGAACCCGCGCCGGCAGGCCTCCCGTTTCCCCCGATATCCTTTGAGGTTGCCACTTATGTACACGCGTTCGACCGGCTGTTGTCTTCTTCTGGTCCTGTTGCCGCTGGCCTGCACTACCCAGTCCCCGGCTCCTGAGGCGCCCGCCGACAGCTCCGACCCAGCGGGTACCGTAGTAGCGGTGGAGGTCGTTCGAGCACGCAAAGAGGCCGCCGCCAAGCCACGGCGCATCATCTTCAATGACGATGGCGGCGACCTGCACGACGCGGATTCGAGCACGCCGGAGGGGTTCCTGGGAATTCGTTTGAAACGGCTGGCCGGCACCCAGGTCGATACCGTCGCCTGGTCCATCACCAAGGGGGACGCGCCCAACTACGACAGCAGGGTCCAGCCGGTCTTCGGCCCCGCCCACGCCCATCCGGCCCCGCGTATGGGTCCCATGATCTCGAATCTCAAATCGCTGATCGAGGCCGGACACTGTCCCCTGCAAGTAGTGGTGGACTTCTGCCACGCTAACGGGATGGAGGCATTCGCGTCGTTGCGCATGAACGACGTGCACGACAGCATGTGGTACCGCTGGATCACCCACTGGAAGAGGAACCACCCCCAGTTCCTGGTGGACCGGACCGGGATGTTGCCCGAGCGGAAGTTGTACGTCACGGCCCAGGACTTCGTCCACCAGGAGGTTCGTCGGCGCAAGCTCGAGATCATCGAAGAGGTGTGCCAACGATACGACATCGACGGAATCGAGCTGGACTTCATCCGCCAGCCCGTGTACTTCAGCTCATCGATGCGGGGAGTGCCGGTCGGCGACGGAGAGGTTGCCGTCATGACCGGCTTCCTGCGCCGCATTCGCCGCTCAATGGATGAGATCGCCACTCGCCGCGGGCGTCCCCTGCTTCTGGCCGCTCGGGTCCCGGACAGCTTCCATCTTTCCAGGGGAATCGGGCTGGACCTGGAGCAGTGGGCGCGGGAGGGATTGGTGGACATCCTGATCGCAGGCGGGGGGTACGCTCCGAATTCGCTGGACGTGGCCGAATTCGCCCGGGCGGCTCAGAAGCACGGCGTGCTGGTCTATCCCTGCTTCAACACGGGAACCCGGTTGAGGGGCTCCATAGTGGAACAGATGAGGGCGTTGGCGGCCAATTGGCGCCGAGCCGGAGCCGACGGAAGCTACCTCTGGAACATGTTCGGTCCCCAAGAGGTGAAGGATCAACGGCACGCGGCTCTCGACGAGATCGGCGAGCCGGAGACACTGGCGGGAAAGACCAAGCTCTACGGCCTCGACGCCCAGGCCTTCGAACACTACGCGTTCGTGTCCAGTCCGACGCCTCTGCCGCGCTTGGTCCAGAGAGGCACCTCCCATGAGTTCACGCTGGCCGTGGCCGATGAGTTGGCCCCGAACGCCCCGGCGGGGGCGCCGGCCGAGATCCGACTGGAGTTGAGGCTGCAAAGACCCACGGCAGAGGATCCACTACGGCTGCGTCTCAACGGCGTGTCTTTAGAGAAAGGGTCAGTGGAGAGTCCGCATGATGGCGAGTGCAAGTACCCGGTCGCCTATGCGCTGAGCGCTCCGCCCCTGAGGACCGGAGAGAACACGCTGGAGGTCTCGCTCCCGGAAGACGCAAACGTGGGTCGCGACGGGGCAACTCTCTGCGGCGTGCAACTCCGGATCAAGTATTGAACCGCCTTAACAGCCCGTGGCAAAAGTCATCACGGCATTCGACCGTCCCTGCATCCCGGCGGACGGCGTTGCGATTCGGGCACATACTCCCGGTATGCACCCGAATCGCGCCTTGTCCGGCGGGCGCAGGAACGGTCTCGGTGCTCGCAGGACTTTCACCACGGACTGTTAACGCGGCCGATCGCCCTTGATGGTGACGCGCAACCCGCGGCGCCGGTTCGGATAATAGTCCCACAGGGCGTAGTGCTGGGCGCAGCGGTTGTCCCAGAACGCCACCGATCCGGGACGCCAGCGGAACCGGCACTGGAACATGGGGCTCGCGGCGTGCTCCACCAAAAAACCGAGGACCGCGTCGCTCTCCCGCTTCGAGAGCTGAACGATACGGGTCGTGAAGAGGCGGTTGACGAAGAGCGCCTTGCGTCCGCTCACCGGATGGGTCCGGCCGACGGGATGCTCCGATCTGGGGAAGGTCTTCCCCTCATCGTCGGCGCCATCGTAACGGCCCCGGTAGACATACTCTCCATCGTGGATCGCGGTCATTCCGTCCAGCAAACGCCGCATCGGCGTCGACAGTGACTCGTAGGCCGCGTACATGTTGGCGAACAGGGTATCGCCCCCTACCGGCGGCACCTCCAGCATCTGCAGGATCGTCCCCAGCGGCGGCTCCCGGTCGCAGGAGACATCCGAATGCCAGTCTTCCCCGGCGATCCGGCGGGTGTTCTCGTCGGCGTAGATTTCCATGACTTCCGGATGGCCGTCGACCAACCGGGGCCACGCCGGATGAATGTGCAATTCACCGAAATGGCGGCCCAGCGCCTTCTGCTGGGCCGGAGTCATGGACTGTTCGTGGAAGAAGAGGACGCAGTGTTCGGCCAGTGCGTTGGAGAGAACGTCCACCACCTCCGCGCCGAGCGGCCGGGCAAGGTCGATGCCGTGCACTTCGGCGCCGCAATGACCGGTCACTTTCCTGAATTCGAGTTTCGGAGCCGGCATGGGAGGCGCCTGGGTTCAGCGGGTAGTCTATCGGAAACGCCAAGTACCGTTCCAGACGTCTGCCCCGAGCCCTTCGAGTTGGGAGCGGCGATTTCTAACCGCCGAACTCCCATTGACGTTTGGGCAAGAAAGAATGGGGGACAAAAATGTCCCCCTCCTAGGAAAGTTTTGCTATTGATAGCAAAACTGGCGTCGATTTTCGCTATTAATAGCAAATCAGCCGCGTTGGCGGGAAAACTTTTCGGTCAACGTGCTACTGGAAGCACGATCCGGGAAGGGTTTCTCCGGGAGTGGTGGATCACCTGACGGGCCGTCACCAGCTCGGTCTCGGCCAGATCGTTCCCTCCGGTATTGTGGTTGCGATCGTGGTTCGGGAAGTCGCTGCTGGTGATCTCCACCCGGATTCGATGTCCTTTGAGAAACCGGCAGGCGGTCGGTCCCAGCCTGATGGGGTACTCGACGATCTCACCCGGAGTCGCCAAGTCCTCCCGATCCATGGAGATCCGGTGCCGGGCGCGGACCATGCCGTAACCGACGTCCAAGGCCCGGCCGTCGGGATGTTCGTCCACGAGCCGGGCGAAGAAGTCCGTGTCCCGGGCCGAGGTCGAGGCGAAGAGGACGGCCTCGGGGTAGCCGACCACCTCCACCTCCTGCTCCAGGGGACCGGTCCGGTAGTTCAGGATGTCCCGGCGATGGGAGAGGGCGGAGCGATCGGAGGATTGGGTGAACATCTCCGGGCTCCAGAGCGTCGGGACCGGATCCTGGGGATCGTAGTCGTAAGCATCTCCACCGGACCGCGATGGAGCCGACGCCAGCAGACTGCCTGAGCCGTCCGGACGATGGGCGTCGCCGTCGCTGTCCAGATAGAACTTGCACTGGCCGATGCCATCCTGTGGAGGCCAGGTCTGGGCCCCTTTCCAAACCTGCGATCCCATGACGAAGTACCGCACCGGCGCCTCCCGCCGCAGTCCGTCTCCGGTTCCCTTGAGCCAATGGTCGAACCAGCGAATCATCACCTGGCTCAGGTCGACCTGGGCCCCGGGTCCGTAGTCGATGGAGCCGAGGGCGCGCTCCCCCAGGTGCTTATGATTCCAGGGTCCGATGATGAGCCGGGTCTGTTCGCGCGCCTCCGCAGTACGGGCGTGCTTCTGCATCAGTTGCAAGTGTCCCATGGAACCGTTGCAGTGATCGTACCAGCCGCTGAAGTCCAGGTTGGGGACCTCCACCTCGTGGTGGACCCGGTCGAATCGCCAGCAGCGGCGGGCCGGGTCTTGGAACCAGTCCCGCGCATATTCCCGAAGCCCCGGCGGAAGGTACCTGGGAAGATCCATCCAGGGGAGGAACCAGATCCAGCGCATCTGCTCCTGCTCGTCCCAGATCTCCTCGGCCTGCTCCGGTGTGTGGGGCGGAGGCAGCCCATGGCGGCGGCGCAGGTCCGGGGCGATGTTGGTCATCCACCATTTGACCCGGCGGCCCGGACGGAAGGAGCCCCACCAGTCCAGGTCGGTGATCTCCAGGGGGATGGAATTGGCGCACATGGCCACCAGGTGAGGCGGCCGGAGACGGGCCAGGGACCACTGCATCCAGCCGTTGTACGAGACTCCGAAGGTGCCCACCTTGCCGTTGCACCAAGGCTGCAGGGCCAGCCACTCCACGCTGTCGTACCCGTCCTCCCCATCCTGAGTCCGCTCCACCGTGAACGGGACGTACTCCCCTCCGGAGGCATAGCGGCCGCGGCTGTCCTGGGCGACCACCGCGTAGCCGGCCCGCACGAACGGTTCGAACCCGCTGTCCGGCTTCCCGTAAGGGGTCCGCATCAGCAGGCCGGGACAGGGAGAGGGGCCCTCGGGCCGAAAGACGTTGGCGCGGAGGACGAGGCCGTCCCGGACCGGGACCTCGACATCCATCTCGATGTGGATTTCCGGCGTTTCCCCGCCGGCGTCAGGCATCCGGATCCAGGCGGGCCCAGTAGCAGCTCATGGAGTCGGCGTCGCCAGCGTAGTAGACCACCATCACACTCCCGTCGGGAAGGATTTCGGCGAACGGCAACCCGAAGCTCCAGAGGGACATCTCCGAGAGCAGCTCTCCGGTCTCATCCTCCGGCGAGTCCTGCGACCCTGAAGGGCCGTGGGTGTAGAGAATCACCTCGCTGGCCGAATCGAAATCCGCGTCCACGCTCCGGGCCAGCCGAGCCCGGATGGAGTGGGTCCCGTACCGGTCCACCCAAGCCAGCGCGACTCTGCCGTCGGGGAGGATGGCCGGATGGGCGGCCTGGTCCGCGAAACCCAGATCCTGAGCGCGGGACCAGGTGAGGCCGCCGTCGGCGCTCAGGCGCCGGTGGACGTTCAGATACTTGTTAGCCTCACTGTCGTAGGTCCAGAGGAAAGCCGCGATCCGGCCGTCGGGCGCGACCCCGACGCGCTGGTCCCAGTTGAAGATGCGTCCGCTCGGGTCTTCACCGGCCACGACCGGATCTCCCCACGTCAGACCTCCGTCCCGGGTGTGGAAGAGGACCACCTTCTGGTACCACTTGGACCCGTCGTCGTAGTGTTTGTTGCTCTCGATGCTCATCCCGAGCCTTCCATCGGCGAGGCGAAAGACGGGACTGGTCAGGCTGGGCGGACCGATTTCTTCCGGCATGGGAACGACCCGCCATGGCGACCACGTCCTCCCCTGGTCGTCGGACTCGGCCAGGATCACCGCCATGGGGAGGCAGCCTTCGGTCTCCGGGTTGAACAGCCCACCGCCCGGGTAGGTCTGGCGGTCCACCCACATCCCGGCGGCCAGAAGACGTCCCGGCGCCGTCTCGGTGAGGTAGCAGATCTTGAGCGATCCCCGCACTCCGTCCACGGTGGGGGCCGTCCAGGGGCGGCTCGGAGCGCTCCAACGCCGCGCCTCCCCGTCCCAACGAAAGAGCTCGGGACACTCGTCGGCGCCATCCTTGCTGGACCCGGCGCGGCAGGTGGCCAGGAGGCCGCCGCCCGCGAGGACGGCAAGCGCCGGAAAGGTGGTCACGGCGCGGTCGGTGCCGGGCTCGCTCTCGGCCAGGATGCCTCTTTCCACGATCTTCATGGCTGTCTACCCTGGTTCCGCCACCACCGGAATTCCAGAGTGCCCCGTTCGGCCACGGCGGCAAGGTCCGGGCCTCCGTCTCCGTCCAGGTCGGCGATGATGACCTGGTTGGCCCGCCGCCAATTGTCCTTCAACACGTGCATGGTCCATTCGCCCTTGGGGTCGCCCCCGTTCTCGAACCAGGCGACACGGCCCGGCTGGCCCCAACCGGTGGCCACCACGTCCACGTCTCCATCGCCGTCCAGATCCGCGGCATCCGCCTCGAACGCATTCTGGTAGGGCTCCCGGATCACGTGGACCGGCCACGGACCCTCGGCCGGGTCGCCGGCGTTCTCGTACCAGAGGACCGAGTGGGTCGATTGCCCCGGCGTGAGCTCCCGGCCAGCGGCCATGACCACGTCCAGGTCGCCGTCCAGATCCAGGTCGACCGGCTGTCCGTGGAGGGCCCGCGGTGCTTCGGCAATCATGTGTCTCTTCCAGGGTCCGGACGCCGGGAGGCCACTGTTCTCGTACCAGATAACGACGGCGTCGCCGGCTTCCGCACCGTTGATCCGGACGATCTCCTCGGGAGCGGCGGTGGCCAGCAGATCCCAGTCGCCGTCGGCGTCGATATCCGCGGCCCGAATGGTGGTGGTCTCCCGAAGATCGCCTTCGATCAGGTGCTGATCCCAGGCTTCGACCGCCGGGTCCATGGGGTTCCCCGGGTTTTCGAACCAGGCGAACTGGTAGCCCAACCACCAGGAAGAGGCGGCCACGTCCAGATCGCCGTCGGTGTCGAAATCGGCCAGCGCCACGTCGTACGCGCCCGGCAACGTTCCCTTGGCGATGTTTCTCCGTTTCCAAAGCTCTCCGTCCCGGGGACTGCCGCTGTTTTCGAACCAGAGCAGGTCTCCGTGCAGGTTCTTCACGATCACCACGTCCGGATGCCCGTCGCCGTTGATGTCCCCCACGGCGTGCCGCTCGAGACGCTCGGGGTCGTCCTTTTGGATGAAACGGCGGGTGAAGTCCCCCGTCCCGTCGTTTTCGAACCAGTAGAGGTCGTTGTGCGGGAGCGCGTCGGCGCTGGTCAGATCCAGGTCGCCGTCCCCGTCCAGATCCGCGGCGGCGATTCCGAAGGGATAGGTGTACCCGTCCATGATCAGATGCTCGGTAAAATGAATGGCAGCGGACGCAGGAGGTGGTTTTTCATTCCGCGGCGCCGCGCAAGAGAGGAAACCGGCCGCTGCCAGGAACAGGGCGATGTCGATTCTTCGTCTTGTGTCTCTCACCTCTTCCAGTATCATGAGCCGAATCCTCCTCTGGAGAAACTCCAAATGCTGCGTTACCGACTTTTCTTCCTGCACTGGCCCCTATTCGTATTCCTCACGGCCCAGGAAACCGCCGCCGAAACTCCGGCCCTTTTGAACCGGCCGGTCCTGGTCGAGATGGGAGACCGGCTGGAGTTGTTCGTCGATCATCACCTCATCGATCGCCTGAAGGGCGCTCGCCTCAAGCTCCATCATCCCAGGCCTGCGGAAACGGTGGTCCGGGGCGACCGGCCCTGGGAAGGCGAACTCGGATTTGGCCAGACCGTGATCCTGCACCGGGGCAAGTACCTCATGTACTACCACGGCTCCAACCAGCTTTGCTATGCCGAGAGCCGGGACGGGATCCACTGGACCAAGCCGGCGCTAAGCCTGATCGACGTCGACGGCAGCCGGCAGAACAACCTGGTGGGGACCGCCGGCGGCGAGTATCTCTACGATCATCTATTGGAGCCTGCCGCAAGGGTCTATCTCGACACCCGGCCGGGCGTCCCTCCCGGTCGGCGCCTCATAGCGCTCAAGTTGAACGAAGGACACCGGGCAAATCCCACCGAAGAGGAACTGGCCCGGAAGCTCACGGTGAACGAGCGAGGGTTGTGGCAGGGATCTCCCACCGACGTCATCCCCTGGGTCTCCGAGGATGGGAAGGCCTGGGAGAGACTCGGAGACAGGCCGCTTTTCCGGGACAACCTGTACGGGACTCTGGACGGTGACTTTTCCTTTTTCTGGTCGGAGATCGAGCGGCGGTACGTCATCTACTCACGCTACTTCACCTCCCCGAATCGATCGGTGGGCCGGCGGGCCATCGGGCGGCTCACGGCCCCCAATCTGTTCGAGTGGTCCGAGTTCCAACCCATGACCTTCGGGGACGGCGGGACCATTCCGGAGAACCACCTCTACATCAACCTGACGCTTCCCTATTACCGGGCGCCTCAGATCTATCTCGCTTTCCCGGCCCGGCTCATGGTGGGCCGCCAGGTTCTGACCGACGAGGAGGCTCGGACGGCCGGGGTTCCGGAAGGAAGATGGATGGACAGCTCGGAGACGGTCCTCATGACCACGCGTGGACCCGGCAACCACTATGACACGACCTTCCGGGAGGGTTTCATTCGTCCCGGACCGGGAGCGCGGAACTGGATCACGCGCACCACCTACGCCCTTCGCGGCGTGGTGCCCACCGGCCCGCGGGAGATCTCCATGTACGTCACCCGGGAGGCCGGCACCCGCCACTGGCACATCCGGCGGTACGTCTTGAGAGTGGACGGGTTCGCGTCGGTCAACGCTCCCTATGACGGTGGAGAAATGGTGACCCGTCCGCTCACTTTCTCGGGGAAGGAACTGGTGCTCAACACCTCCACGTCCGCCGCCGGCAGCGTTCGGGTGGAGATCCAGTCGCCCAGCGGCGAGCCCATCGCCGGCTATGCGCTGGAGAATTCTTTGGAGATCGTGGGGGACGAGATCGAGCGCGTCGCTACTTGGCGAAACGGGGCAGACGTCTCCTCCCTGGCGGGGCAACCGGTCCGCCTCCGCTTCGTCCTCAAGGACGCGGACCTTTACTCGATTCGTTTCAGATAGCCGGTCACGGTGACGGCAACGCTCTCCGCAGGGTTCAGTTGGGCAAACGCCACCGGACGATCTGGGCAGTGTAGCTTCCGGTGGGGCGTCCTCTCTCGTCCAGGCGAGTGTTCCCCAAGGCGGTCACGATGGTGTCGTCCTCCAGGACGACGCTGCCGCCGTAGCCGTGCCCCGGACTCAGATGGTAGACCTCGGGCAACCAGGTCTGTCCGCCATCCCGGCTGATCCGGGCCCTGACGTCCCCCTCCGGATAGGGGTAGCGGTCTTCCACCACCAGGACCACCGTCCCGTCCGAGAGCTGAACCATGTGGCCGTGCGCCTGGCCGAACTCCAGATCCATGGGGCCGTCCGTATGACGCCAGAGGGGGCGGAAATTCTGCCAGTTCCGGCCCCCATCCGCCGAGTCCGCCAGGAAGACCCGTTTTCCCACGATGCTCTTCTGCATCTCCCGCCGGGCGTGCTCCTCGATCAGAACCGGCGGTTCGTTCTGGGGGGGCGGCGCCTCGAATACGCGCTGGTAACGGATGGCGGCCAGCAGACGGCGGTCCTTCATTTCCAGCAGATTGGTCTCGGTTCCCCATTCCTGGAGCGGGTGCTTCTCCTCCCAGCTCTTGCCTCCGTCGGTGGAGCGGAAGACGTAGGTGGTGGGCGGCGGCTTCGAGGCGTCCTCATTGTGGTCATAGGCGCGTTGGGCCGCCATGATGGTGGGCCACAGAAGGGTGCCGTCCCGAAGCTCCAGCAGGCAGTTCTGGTTCCCTCCCGCCCGGATGAACGGCGACAGGTTTTCCAACCGGCTCCAGGGGTGCCACGACTCGCCGCCGTCGGTGCTTCGCAGCAGGAAGTCGGTGGGCGGATCGTCGGCGCGGTAGGCCCAGAGCAGGGTGCCGTCCCGGAGCACGCCGAAGGAGTCATAGTTGTCGGCTCGCATCGGCGGGTCCAGCGACTCCACGTCGATGGGTCGGCTCTCCCAGGTCTTTCCGGCGTCGCGGGAGAGGAAAATCCGGGCATAGAGGGCGACGTAGATACGTCCGTCCCGGGTCATTCCGATGCCGGGGTCACCCCGCCAGGGCATGTCGGGATAGTCGAGGGGGATGTATTCGGCGGGGAGGGTTCCGATGACTTGGTTGTCCCGGGTGATTCGGATTTCGCCGTTGGGGGTGAAGGGGATGGGAGCGGCCGGCTCGACGTCGGTCCCGCCGTCGGGGGCTCCGGAAGGACTACAGCCGAACCCCAGGAACAAGGCCCATAGGAAATGGATTAAGTGAAAGCGGTATCGGTGCATGCCGACTCCTTAGTAGGGGTGATTTTCAGGTCAAGCCTTCTATTGCCCGTCTCCATTTTGCTCCGTTGTTACTCTGGAGTTCGGCGGTTGGAAACCGCCGCTCCCGTTCGGCGGCTGGAAACCGCCGCTCCCAGTGGGCGACTAGGAAGTCGCCCCTCCAAGCCGCCAGTGGAGCGCGGCCATGGTTCGACTTCCCAGCACCCGGCCGAGGTGATTCAAGTCCGTATTTTCGCAGACGGTCACGATGGTGCCGTCAGAGTAGACGACGCTGTCCGGGTAACCGTGACCGTGCATGAGGGAGTAGGTGGTCGGCCCCCAGGTCCGTCCCCCGTCGGAACTGATGCGGGCCCGGATCTCGGCCAGCTCGTAGGGGTAGCGCTGCAACCAGATGGCGGCGATCCTCCCGTCGGGGACCTGGACGAACTCGCCCGGGACGCTACCCCGAAGGTCAAACAGCCTGGGGTTCACCCAGGTCCGGCCGCCGTCGACGGACTCGGCGACGACGCCGTTCTTCAGGACCCACTCCTCGGTTGGGGTAGCCCCGGTCCGCTCCCGGAAGTCGGGGGGATCTTCCTGAAGCATGGGTCTCTGGGCTCGGATGTAGGCCAACATCCGGTTCGAGTCCTTTACCGCCATCAATGTGCTTTCGGCCGAATAGGGCAGAATCAGGGTCCGGTCGCCCCAGCTCAGGCCCTCGTCCCGGGAGCGGAAGATGTGGTCGTGGAAGCCGCGAACCTGAGGGTTGTCCCATTCGTCGACCCCGTCCCGGTGGCGGAGCGTCACGGTGACCATGGCGGTTCCGTCCGGGTGCTGGTAGACGTCGCTCCAACCGGACCCGCTGAAGGTGTAGGGGCTCACGTCCAGGGGAAAGGGCTCGCTCCAGGTTTCACCGTAGTCCGTGGAGCGCTGAACGTAGGTGACCGAGTGATCGGGCGCGTCGTGGACCAGAATGAAGACGTCGCCGTTCAGGATTCCGAACCCGCCTCCGGTGCCCACGGGGAGTTTGCGCATGGTCCAGGTCCTGCCCCGGTCCCGGGACGCCCAGAGGTAACCGCTGCCGGCCGCGTAGACGTGGCCATTCCGGGTCAGGCCGGTTCGGGTGTCGGTCCGGGTGAAGGGGCTGGACATGGGATAGATCCTGGCTCCTTGGATGGGAGTCGTGGATCGGGTGTGTGGGATCTCGTAGGAAAAGGGGACGGGAATGGCGGTTCCCGGGTCTCCGCTGCCGGAGCGGGCGGCTCCAGCGGCTGTCCTCCCCGTCATGGATATGAGCCCGGCCGCGGCGGCCTTCCTGAGGAAATCCCGGCGCCGGATCACTTCGCGGGCCTCGTGTCCATGGGCCTTGCCGCGTACCGTCCCAAGGGACTACTGTGAACGGCGTTCCGGGCGGTGGAGCAGTGCCGCTGCCGAGCCGGCATCGATTCGAGATGCCAGGGGAGCAGGAAAAGGCAGGCCGAAACAGAGAAATATCCGCTCATCATCAGGCGTCCTCAACGGTGTCGTCGAGTGCGAAACAGTTTCACTGATCCTATCACCAACCAGAAGAAAGGACCGATTCCAATGGACAAAAGACCCCTGATCGTGGTCCCCGGTGACAACCCGGTGCAACTGGCCGGATCCCCTCACCTGGAGCGCCTGCGCCCCTATGGAGAGGTGGTCCTCTACTCCACTTCTCCCGGCGGCGACGCCGAGAAACTGAGCCGGGTCCGGGACGCGCAGGTCATGATCAATTCCCGGGGCGCGGTCAAATGGCCTGGCCAACTGTTAGAGCAACTTCCTCGCCTTCGCTTCATCACGGTGTGCGGGATCGGGACCGACTCCATCGACCTGCAGGCGGCACGGGAGCGGAACATCGTCGTCTCCAACATTCCCGGGATGACGGCTGCGGTAGTGGCCGAGCATGCACTCGCTCTCATGCTGGCCGTCTCCAAGCGGGTTTCCTACCAGACCGCCGAGCTGCGGGCGGGCCGGTGGATAGGCAGGAACAACGTCTACCTGCGGGGCAAGACCGCCGGCATCATCGGGACCGGCGCCATCGGAGTCAAGATGATCGAGCTCTGCCGGGCGTTGGGAATGGAGGTGGTGGCTTGGACGTTCAATCCGTCCGCCGAGCGAAGCCGAAGGCTGGGTGTCCGCTTTCTGGAGTTGGACGAGCTGTTGCGAGTGTCGGACGTGGTGACGATCCACGTCAAGCTGACTCCCGAGAGCCATCATCTGATCGGCGCCCGGGAACTGTCGCTGATGAAGCCGGGGAACCTGCTGGTCAACACGGCGCGAGGAGCGATCGTCGATTCGGCCGCGCTGGTGGAATCCCTCAACTCAGGGCATCTGGGAGGCGCCGGCCTGGACGTATACGACACCGAGCCGCTGCCTGCGAACGACTCGTTGTTGGACTGCGAGCAAGTGGTCCTGACGCCGCACAGCGCGGACCAGACCCCCGAAGGCTACGACCTCCTGAATCAGGGCGTCGTGGACAACGTCATCGCCTTTCTCGAGGGCCGTCCGAGGAACGTCGTCACCTGACGGCTTCCGAGCCGCAATCCACGAGAGAGGACAGGAAATGACTCGCAGGAAGCGTCAGACCACGTCGTAGAGAAGGACGCCGTACTTGGTCCCGGTGAGGGTTTTCTCGATGCTGGGCCAGACCCTCTGGTGCTCGTCCGTGGCCACCCAGGTCTGGCGCTGCTCCTCGGTCTTGAAACTGATGAGGAGCCGGTACTTGAAGTTGCCGGGAGCCGGACCCGCCAGGGCTTGCCGCAGTTTCATCAGGCGAACCTCGACGAAGCCGGGCTGGCTGCTGATGGCCGGGCGGAAGATCTTGTGGAAGTTCTCCACCATCTCTCCTTCCCGGGCCGGGTCCACTTCCAGGTCCACGTGAAGCTGGATCGGCTGGTGATGGGCAGCACGGGAAGCGCGGCCGGAGAAGAGCCCGATTCCCAGGAAACCAAGAAGACAGTTGCGACGATTCATTCGGTGATTCTACCGCACCCCGGTTGGCCACGCCGTTTGCGCCGAAATTCCGAGGCAGCGTGGACGACTGCAGGGGCGGCTGATTAATCGTCCGCTCCCGCCTCGCCACATTGTTCCACCGGAGTTCGGCGGTTAGGAAATCGCCGCTCCTCTATAATGATGCGGTGCGCCGCTTCTTCCTCTGCCATTACCATGAGGTCGCCCTCAAGAAAGGGAATCGCGCCTTCTTCGAGAGGCGGCTTTGCGAGAACATCCGCAAGGCTCTCGCACGGTATCCGTACAAGTCGGTCCGCCGGATCTCGGGCCGAATTCTGGTCGAAGTGCCCGAGGACGCCCCACATGAGCAGATCGGGCAACGTCTGCAGAAGGTTTTTGGGCTGGCGTCCTGTGCTTCCGCGTGGCTCTCGGGGCAATCTCTGGAGGATCTGGAGCGGAATCTCTGGACGCTGGTCCGGGATCGGGAGTTTGGCACCTTCAAGATCGAGGCCCGGCGCGCTCAGAAGAGCTTTCCGTTGACGTCACCCGAGCTGAACCGTCTTCTGGGATCCTATATGGTCGAGCGTTCGGGAAAAGGGGTGAACCTCACCGCCCCGGACCTGACCTGCCACATCGACATCGTGGAACGGTACGCCTTCCTCTATTTCACCAAGCTGCCAGGTGTCCGCGGTCTTCCCGTTTTCACATCGGGACGGGTGGTGGCGCTCATCTCAGGAGGAATCGACTCCCCGGTGGCCGCCTACAAGATCATGAAACGGGGTTGCCCGGTGATCTTCGTCCATTTCCACAGCTATCCCTTCACCAACCTGGAATCCCAGGAAAAGGTTCGCCGGCTGGTGAGATTGTTGAACCAGTTCCAGTTTCAGTCCGTCCTCTATCGTGTGCCGTTCGCCCACACCCAGCGGCAGATCGTCGCCCTGACGCCCCCGGAGACCCGGGTGGTCTTCTATCGGCGATTCATGCTGAGGATTGCCGAGAGGCTGGCCCGCAAGGAGGGTGCGCTGGCCCTGGTGACCGGTGACAGCATCGGTCAGGTGGCCTCCCAGACGCTGGCGAACCTGTCAGTCATTTCCAGTACCGTTGACATGCCCGTGCTCCGGCCCTTGGTGGGAGACGACAAGGAGGAGATCATTCAGACGGCCAGGCGGATCGGGACCTTTCCCGTCTCCATATTGCCCGACGTGGACTGCTGTTCCCTTTTCGTGCCCAAACACCCCGAGACTCGCGCGCGAGCGGCGGCGATCGAGGAGATCGAGGCGGCTCTCGACGTGGAGGAGCTGGTGGCGGCCGCACTGGAAGGCACCGAACGGGAGATCTTCGAATCGTTTCCCTCGGAATCGCCGGCGGCTGAGGCCATCCCCAGCCACGGGAACGGCCCGTCATGAAGCGAATCGCCGGGACTCTTCGCGGAGCCGCCGGGATCGTACTTTCGACCGCATTCCTGGCCGGTGGTTCTGAAGGCGCCTTCGGGGGTCCGAACGAGGCGGCGGCCCGGGTGGAGCAGCTCCTCCAGCGGCTGGAAACGCAATCCAAGTCTTCCGAGTCGGGTCCCGAGACCTACGTCCTCGGTGAAGAAGATCTCAACGCGTTTCTGGCCTTCCGCTTGCGGAAATACAATCCCAAGGGGGTCGAATCGGTGAGGGTGGTCTTCCGCCAGGATCGTCTGCTGGTTCAGGCCGACGTCGACCTCAGCAAGGTGGTCTCGAGCCGGAAGGCTCCCGAGGCCGGCCTTTTGACGGCACTCCTTGGCGGGCGCCACCAGGTGGAAGTGGACGGAATCCTGGAGGCGGAGGATGGGCGCGGACGCTACCGTCTGGTGGGATTGAGTCTGGATGGCGTCACCTTCCCCGCCATGCTGTTGGACTCGCTCATGGACCGTCTCATCGAGGCGACTCAACTCCCGGTCGATCCCCGGAAGCCCTTCACCATGCCGTACGGCATCAAAGATGTCACAATAAGTCCGGGCCGGGCCACGATCCGAACCTGACTCAGGGACCCGGCCCCTCCATTCTTAGATCTGGTCGAAGGGGCGGCGAGTGCTGGAACGAATCGAGGCACGCCTTCTGGAGGGTGCTCTCCACATCAGCAAGGTTCTGGCGGCGGAAGGCTTTCAGGTCTATTTCGCCGGAGGCGCCGTCCGGGACCTTCTCCTGAACCACCGCGTTACCGAGATCGACATCGCAACGGCGGCTGCTCCCGACGTCGTGGAGAGACTCTTTCCTCGCACCATCGGAGTGGGACGCGATTTCGGCGTCGTGGTGGCCGTGGTCGGAGGCAACAACTATGAGATCGCCACCTTTCGGTCCGAGTCCGGCTACACGGACGGAAGACATCCGGGAAGGGTCCGGTTCACCGACGCGCGGCAGGACGCGTTGCGGAGGGACTTCACCGTCAATGCTCTCTTCCTGGACCCGGTCACCGAGAACATCATCGACTTCACCGAGGGACGGCAGGACCTGGACCGGGAGCTGATCCGGACCGTCCGGGATCCCCGGCTGACGTTCGGAGAGGACAAGCTCCGGGTGCTCAGGGCGATCCGGTTCGCCTGCCAGCTCGGCTTCCGAATCGACGATCCCACCTACGACGGCGTGACTCTCTTTGCTCATGAGCTCTTCCAGCTCAGTTGGGAGAGAATCCGGGACGAGATCCTGAAAATTCTGGGCGGTCCAGCGCCGGCGCGGGGCCTGTCGCTGTTGTCGGACTCGGGCGTACTGGAGGCCGTCCTGCCGGAGGTCTTCGCCCTGCACGGCGTGATGCAGCCGCCGGCGTTTCATCCGGAAGGGGACGTTTTCCAGCACACGCGGCTCATGTTCTCCCTGGCTCGAAACCTGAGCCCGACCCTGGCCCTGGGAGTGTTGCTTCACGACGTGGGCAAGCCTGACACCTTTGCTTTCGGGGAGCGGATCCGATTCGACGGGCATGCCGAACTGGGGGCCCGGATGGCCGAAGATACCTGCCGCCGGCTCAAGCTCTCGGGTGCGCAGATTCAGCAGGTGGTCCGTCTGGTCAAGGACCATCTCCGCTTCATGCACGTCCGGCAGATGCGGGAGAGCACGCTCCGGCGCTTGCTTCGAACGGAAGGATTCGACGAACACCTGGAGCTGCATCGCCTGGACTGTCTGGCCAGTCACGGAGATCTTTCCAACTACTGCTTCTGCATGCAGAAACTGTGCGAACTGGATCAGGAGGCCCTGACCCCTCCTCCGCTCATCAACGGGCACGATCTGATCGCGCTGGGCCTGACGCCGGGGCCCATTTTTTCGGAGATCCTCCAGCAAGCCGAAGACCTCCAACTGGAGGGGATTCTGACCGCGCGGGAAGAGGCTCTGTCGTGGGTTCGGAAGACCTATGGCACGTAGCCGACGGTGCCGATGATTCGCTGGCCGGCAACTTTCTTATCGTCGAAGCGGGTGTTATAAATGGGTCACCATGACACCCAGAATCCTGTTCTCCGCCGCTCTCTTGATCGCGTCACTGGCCCAGTTCAGTTGCTCGGAGGCACCCCCACCGGAGCCTGCGGCTCCGGTCGACTTACCCCCACCCAAGCCCAAACCGGGGGACATGGTGCTGATCCCGGCAGGGGAGTTCATGATGGGAACCGACAACGTCCCGAAGCATTCGCAGGGTCTGGAAACGCCGGCCCACAAGGTGACCATGGACAAGCCGTACCATATCGACGTCTATGAGGTCACCAACGGCCAGTGGATCAGGTTCCTGACCGAGAGCGGCACCAAGGTCGAAAGCAACTGGCGACCCATGTACTCGATCGGGAAGGAGGACGTTCCGGTCACCAATCTGACTCTGGACGACGCCAAGGCCTACTGCGAGTGGGCCGGGAGGCGCCTTCCCACCGAGGCGGAGTGGGAGCGGGCCGCCCGAGGACCGGAGAACCTCTCCTTCCCGTGGGGCGATACCTACGACCCGAGCAAGTCCAATACCAATGACACGAGTTACCACCGCCCGGTCGACGTCGGAACTTTCGAGACGGACAAGAGCGGCTACGGCGCCTATGACATGATGGGCAACGTTCAGGAGTGGACCAGCGACCGGCTCCGGCCATACCCCAAGAGCAAGGCTCGCAACAATGACGCGTTCAGATCCCGGTACAAGCTCTACGCTCTGAGAGGTTCCTCCTACGCCTTCAAGGGGGTCAGCATGACGCTGATGACCCGTAGCGGATACCCGGCCAAGGCCCAATACGGGACCGGTTTCC
Organism: Acidobacteriota bacterium; assembly: GCA_965217775.1. Lineage (GTDB taxonomy): Bacteria > Acidobacteriota > UBA6911 > RPQK01 > JAJDTT01 > JAJDTT01. The sequence continues at coordinate 5,498,793 of CBDCJH010000002.1, read as the reverse complement.
GTTGCGCCAAGGATGCTGAGGAAGAGGCTTCCGGGGAGGGCGCCGGAGAACAATAACCAAGGCGACGGTCCCATGACCCAGGTGAGCGGGGGGCTTGACAAACTCTCCCGCCTTCAACTACGATCTCTCGTCTCTGTTGCGGGGTGGAGCAGTCTGGTAGCTCGTTGGGCTCATAACCCAAAGGTCGGGGGTTCGAATCCCCCCCCCGCTACCAAATTCCCATCTCTCCCGTCCATTCAGTTTTTTTTCAACCCACAATCACGTCCTTTTCGGCTCTCCGACCGAAGTAGGAGATTCAGGTTCTATGCTCATGGAGTGAGAGGAGAATTGAAGATGGAATCCAATCGTCTCGTCCATCTGGCCAGTTTGACGATTCTATTCGTAACGGTCGTAACGTTGCCGGCATTCGCTCAACAAACCGGCAAGCAGGAAGAACAATGCCTTGAGGTTCGTGTCCTGGACCCTTCATCCGCGGCGATTCAGGGCGCCACCGTCACCATCGGGGAACGGGAGGAGAGGACCGGAAACTCGGGTGTCGCCACCTTTTGCGGCCTCGGATCCGGACCCCACTGGGTCATCGTGACGGCCGAGAATTTTCAGGTCGACGAAGGCTCCGTGGACCAATCGGAGGGTATGGTCACCATCACCCTCCAAGCGCGCCTGGAGACGGAACTGGTGGTGGTGGGGAGCCGCGCCCAACCGCGGTCGGTGACCAAATCTCCGGTCCCCATCGACGCCATCCCGTTGCAGGACGTCATCAGCCAGGGCGCCACCACCCTCGACTATCAGTTGCGGACACTGGTCCCTTCGTTCAACGTGGCCACGCATCCCATCAGTGACGCGGCCACGCTGGTGCGGCCGGCCAGCCTGCGCAACCTTGCCCACGACCATACGCTGGTGCTGGTGAACGGCAAGCGCCGTCACCGCTCGTCGGTCATCGCCTGGTTCGCCGGAGTGACGGACGGAGCCCAGGGTCCGGACATCTCCACCATCCCCTCCATCGCGTTGCGCCAGGTGGAGGTGCTGCGGGACGGCGCTTCGGCCCAGTACGGCTCGGACGCCATCGCCGGCGTCATCAACTTCCTGCTCAAGGACGCCCGGCAGGGAGGCAGCGTGGAGTTCAACACCGGCACCTACCATGCGGGCGACGGTGATTCGTACACCATCGCCGGCAACGTGGGGCTGCCGCTGGGCGAGACCGGGTTCGCCAACCTCAGCCTGGAGTACGGCAACTCCGACCCGACGAACCGCAGCGTGCAGCGCGCCGACGCGGCGGCCCTGATCGCGGCCGGCAACACCGCCGTGGCCGACCCGGCACAGATCTGGGGCAACCCGACCATCGAAGGCGACGTGAAGTTCTTCGGCAACTTCGGCCACCTGTTCTCCAATGGCACACAGCTCTACGGCCACACCAACTACGCCGAGAAGAAGGTGACGGAAGGTTTCTATTTCCGGAATCCCAACAACCGGGCCAACATCTACAGCCTCGACGGCGGCGAGACGCTGATGATCGCAGACGTTCTGGACGCGCGAGACGGCGTCGTCGACGGTTCGGCCAACTGCCCCACCGTGCGGATCACCGACAACGTGCCGGACCAGGCCGCCCTGGCGCGGGTGTTCGAGGACCCGAACTGCTTCTCCTTCCGGGAGATCGCCCCGGGCGGGTTCACACCCCAGTTCGGCGGCGTGGTCACCGACATGTCCGTGGTGGGCGGGGTCCGGGGGATCCTGGCCAACGGCCTGAACTGGGACGCCAGCGCCAGCTACGGCGCCCACGAGTCGGACTTCTTCTTCAAGAACACCGTCAACGCGTCGCTCGGATCCGAAACCCCGCGGGAATTCGATCCGGGCCTCTACCGTCAGGAGGACGTGAACCTCAACTTCGACGTCTCCTATGCCGCCACCGACATGGTCAACATCGCGGCCGGCACCGAATGGCGCAACGAGAAGTTCGAGATCGGAGCCGGCGGCCGTCCGTCGTGGGAGGTAGGCCCATACGCGGCGCAGGGCTTCGTTTCCGGGTCCAACGGCTTCCCCGGATTTCCCGACTATACGGCCGGTGACTGGGATCGCAGCAACGTCGCACTCTACGGCGACCTGGAGTTGCGGGACCCGGGGGACCGGTGGACGGTGGGCGGCGCGCTCCGCTTCGAGCACTTCGATCTCTTCGGCTCCACCACCAACGGCAAGCTCTCGGCCCGTTTCGGGCTGAGCGACACGGTCTCGGTGCGGGGCGGGGTCAGCACCGGGTTTCGCGCCCCGACGCCCGGCCAGCAGAACACGCTCAACGTGCAGACCACCATCGACCCGGAGACACTCCAACTCGTCGACAGCGCCAACGTCCCCTCCACCTTCCTGGCGGCGGAGTTGAAGGGGGGCAAGCCACTGGAGCCCGAGACCTCCGTCAACACCACGGCCGGGCTGGTGATCGACACCGGACCGTTCACGCTGACGGCCGACTATTTCCGCGTCGACCTCTCCAACCGCCTCGCCCTGTCGCAGACGTTCACCCTCACGGACGACGAACGCGCGCTGCTGATCTCGGAAGGAATCGCCTCCGCCGGCACGCTGGCCTTCTTCCGGTTCTTCATCAACGACTTCTCGAGCCGGAACCAGGGAATCGACCTGGTCTCGACCTACACCCCATCCGGGCTGGCCGGCAACACGGTGTTCAGTTTCGCCATGAACTACACCCACACGGAACTGACGGAAGAGTCGGATCTACTCACCCCGGGAGACGTCCTCGGCCTGCAGCGCGGCGTACCCCGGATCCGCTGGAACGCCGCCGTCAACCAGAGGGTGGGCCGGGTCGGCCTGCTGGGACGGTTGAACTACTTCGGCTCATGGGTCGACCATTTCGACGCCCGGTTCGTCCGCGGCGCCGACTCACCCCTTCTGGAAGGCCGCTACATCGTCGACCTGGAAGCGAGCATCAGGTTGGGAGAAAAAGTGACGCTGGCGTTCGGCGGCCAGAACGTCCTGAACACCTTCTCCCAGCGGATGGACCTCTTCGCCGATATTTTCGGACTCCCCTACAGCCAGTTCACCCCCTGGGGCCTGAGCGGCGGCTACTACTACGCCCGCCTCAACTACACGTGGGGGAGCAGTTTCTAGGCTGGAGTCGAGGAATCGTCGATCCGGGTCCGCCCGTTCATCTGCCGGCCTGTGTGGTCTCCTTCGACCGTCCAGCGATCGAAAGCAACCGTAGGGGCACCCCTGTGTGGGTGCCCTCCGTGGCCGTACATGCGCCGCCTGCGTTCAAGAGTCCTTGAATCAACCACACCGCGGATCGGCGAGCGACGGCCGATAGTCGTATCATGATTGCAATGCCATCATGACATCCTTCCGAATCGTTCCTTTTTTGGAGTCGAACCTATGGCCAGCATCACGATCCGCAAACTCGACGATGGACTGAAGTGACGCCTGCGCGTGCGGGCCGCCGAGCACGGCTGTTCGATGGAAGAAGAAGCGCGAAACATCTTACGCGCAGCGCTGACCACTGAATCGAGCCAAGCAAAGAATCTTGGGACGGCGATCCACCAACTGTTCAAACCATTCGGTGGTGTGGAACTTGACATCCCACCGCGGGAGCCCATGAGAGAGCCACCGCGCTTCGACCGAGAAGTCAGCGATGATCATATTGGACACTAACGTCATTTCGGAACCGCCCAATGTTCCACGGGCCTGGACAGGAATTCGTCCACAGAAATGCCATCCCATCCGATCAACAAGCGTCGGGTCGGCTGAAATGCTTTGGCGAAGGCTGCCATTCCCGGCAGTGACTGGCGACTGCGGCTGCTCTTGACTTCAATCGCCGTCAGCGCCCGGCCCGCTCTCACAACGAAATCGACCTCTCGGTTGCGGTCTCGCCAGTAGAAGACCTGGCAGAAGCCGGCAGCCGCCGCGTTGGCCAGATGAGCCCCCACGGCAGATTCGACCAGCCTTCCCCAAAACTCGGTGTCCGCTCGGGCCTGCTCCAGCGTGAGGCCGCACCCCGAAGTCATCAGGGCCATGTTGAGGATCTGCAACTTCGGGCTGGAGCTTCTTCGTCGCACAGCAGCGCCAGCGTACTTCTGCAAACCGGTCAGCATGCCCGCAGCCGCCAGCAGATCAAGGTAGTGGGACAGGGTCGTGGTGTTCCCTGCGTCTTGGAGCTGTCCCAACATCTTCGTGTAGGAAAGGATCTGGCCGGAATACGCACATCCCAATTCGAACAACCGGCGCAACAGGGCCGGTTTGTCCACCCGGGAGAGCAACAAGACATCTCGGGAGATCGTGGTTTCGATGAGGGAGTCACGAATGTAGCGTGACCACCGATTCGGCTGCGTGATCAGCGGAGCAGCGCCGGGGTAGGCTCCGTAGAACAGGAATTCCTCCAGGGACCATCCGAAGGCGGTCTGCATTTCGGGAAATCCCCAGTGCGGCAGGTGCAGGATCTCGAGACGCCCGGCGAGACTTTCGGTCAGGCCCTGGCCGATCAGGAGCGGTGCCGAACCGGTCAGCACCACCTTGAGCCGACGCCCGCTCCGCGTGTCTTCGTCCCACAGGCGTTTGACGGCTTCAGCCCAGTTGGGGACCTTTTGCACTTCATCCAAGACGAGAAGAGCACCCTCGGGCCCGGCACCACCGGCCATGAGCCGCGCAACGTCCCACTGTCCGGCGATCCAATCCGGTCCGCGCAAGGTCGGCTCGTCGGCGCTGGCGTAGTGATGGAGTAAACCGCACCGTTCGGCGACCTGTGTGACCAGGGTGGTCTTGCCAACCTGACGGGCCCCGGTGACGATTTGGAGGAAACGGCGCGGCTCGCGCAGACGAGATTGCAATTCTGCGCCGTGAGGACGAGTGTATCCCGGATTACTCAGCACAATGAGTGATTTTACTCTTCGTATTGAGTAATTGGAAACGATGCTCCGACACTACCCATCGATTACAGAAGTCTCAAGCCAACCAACGGGCAGCACAGATTCCGAACCTGGTTCACTTTGAAGACAGGCTACCGTCGACAACGGCTCACGCTGCCCAGCCCGCGGACAGGGTCTCGGCCTGCTCCAGGACGGTCCGGGTCGCTTTTTCCTGCTTGTCGGGGGGGTAGCCATTACGGTGCAAAGTGCGCTTGACCAGGACGCGCAGATGCGCCCGAACGTTCTCTCGGAGTGTCCAGTCGATGGTGACGTTGTTGCGGACGGTCCGGAACAGCTCGCGGGCGATGGTGCGCAGGGTCTCGTCACTCAGAACCTGTAACGCGCTGTCGTTGGTCTCGAGGGCGTCGTAGAATGCCAGCTCGTCTTTCGACAGCCCGAGTCCCTCTCCGCGTGCGGCCGGCTCGCGGATGATGGCCCCGGCATAGAAGGCCATGGTCAGGCTCTTGCCCGAGCCCTGAGTGTGCCAGACCACGCCGACACGCCGGTCCCCAAGTTTGCCGCCGAGTTTCTTGGAGCCAAGGGAGTGCCGCGCTCTCGACCGTGGATTCGGAAAGGGACGTCACGCGGCGAGTTCCTCACGTACGTCCTTTCGATTCGACCACAGGATCGGATTGACATCGTACTGGCGCATCGACTCCAGTATGTTCTCCGATATCGACTGCTCCGAGTCGTTCAGAATGGCAAACGCCCGGGAGTCCGGTGAACGAACCTCTTTGGTGTCGATCCAAGAAAACACGGCCCTCTGTGCCGTGTTGCGGCTCGGTCTGTTGATTGCCCGGAGCACGCGCTCAGGCTGATTCGTCGACTTCGGTATGACGAAATCGAACCGATGATCGTAACCGCTTTTTCCGGAGAACTTCACGCTCGGCGTATATCGTATATTCGAGCCATCAAGCCAAGCGGCCACGTCTTCATGGAACAAGCTGGCGATCACAGGCGAAGCCAAGTAGAAGAGATCGTTGACCGCAAGCATCGCCTGCACGAGGTTATGTTTTCGCAGCGAGAAATTGTCCGTTGATGCGCCGACTTCAAGCGCCTTCCCATTCGCTTGTATCTGTATACCGAATCCGTTGAGCGTCATCTTGAGCAGAGCTTGCCGCTTGTCGCTGTCGATCTTGCACCCCGACTGATCGAGGTCCTCAAGCACATAGCCGTCGTCGGTCAGCACGAATCCCCCGTCGGACCGTTTGACGTAGATCTGAAGATAATCGTTGTGCCGGTCCAAGTACGGTGTCGTGATCTCAATCCACTCGTCGATTTCGCGAAGGCGGGTCTGTTCCCGCAACCAGGTCCAATACTGATTCAACAATGACTGCACTTCTCCGATCATGCGCTCTTCGGCGGTGATGTCGATAGCCTGATTCACTCCGATTCGGACCCGCTCATGGCTTGGTAAAGTCCGATAGCATCGTCGATGAAGTCTGGCATGATGGCCAGGCCCGCTTTCGCTTTCTCTCCGTCGTAATCGTGGGTGGTATCGAGACGAGCGTCGGCATATCGCAGCCAGACTTCAATCGATACGGCGAAGAGATTGTTCTCATTTGCCAATCTGAAGATGGGTTTGGGACTGTTGGGAGCATCCGCGATGCCCAGCTCATAAATCAGGTATCGCTTCAGTACCTTCCACAAACAGTCGTAGCAGGTCTTGAAACGCCGAATGACCGATTCAGCGACGGCTTCCTGGATCAAATAAGGCAGGGACGGGTTGACTGTGTGGTAATTCTCGTGCTGCTCTTCCAAGCGTTTGAGCGACATCCGGAAATTGTCGTAATCAATCAATCGCGCTCTCCTCGAGCGGCAAGCCCAACGCCTTCAGGGTGGCCTCGATGGCCGCATCCAGCCGCGCGGCTTCAGCCTGCTGCTCGCGCAGGTGCGCCACGAGCCGCTCCATCTTGTCCTCGAACGCGTCGGAGATGTATTTCAGGAAGATGAGGCCGAGAACGACATGCTTGTATTCGGCCGCGTCCATGCTGCCGCGCAGGGCATCGGCCATCTTCCAGAACTCGCCTTCGTATCCCACGTTGGCCCCGATTTTGGCTTGTCGCTTGATGCGGGTCTTGACTCTCCCCCGTCCGGGCATAATCCCACTCGTCTCACTACGGCTTCATTCCAGAGGAGCGATTCTACCGGGCGACTCAAGCCGTCTCGCCCGATTCCATGCCTGCAGAAGTTCGATCTGATGAAGCGATGCCCACTTGATGACAAGCTTTCGAGCCCCAGAGGGAAGGCGACCTCGTGTCAAGGCGAGGCTTTCGATTTCTACCAAGGATTCATAGCCGCCATACTCTACGTGGAAATGTGGCGGGGCATGGTCGAGAGCATACATACGTATGACGATCCCATGGAATCGGCAAATTTCAGGCACTGCGAATTATCGTGTCGATTTCAACTGGCAATTCGTCGAAGGATTTGCCGGTGAGTTCCAGGTATAGAGCATCCGGGCAAAGCTCCAGATGATCGTCCCAGGCAATGGCTCTGTGGGGGGCGATGTGGACCTTTTCGAAAAATCCCGGTTCTTCCCACGCTGTGAAGACGCCCCGCCCCGCTAAGTGGGACAGGTCAATCTCGCCGGCAGATCCGTCTGCGTACCGAAGCCAGATCCGGTATCCCTTGCGTGCTTCTACGTCAGTCGGCTGAATCATCTTCCCTTCCCCAGATTTCGTTCCGAAACAATGTTCCTGAGATTCGCGTCGATAGATCCGATCATTCCGGCCGCCTCGGACTACGCTTCAGTGGCCAAGTACGACCGTCGGCGAAGACAGGGCCACACCTATGGACTTCCTGCAGGGTTGAGCTCGTGCAGACCCCCTATCCTGTAGAATACCGAAAACCCTAGCGTCAAATCAGAATTCCGGAATCATTCGGGCGAGACGGAGTGATTACCTGCAGTTGTTCCGCCCAACCCTGCGTCGGCAGGTGCAGACTCAGGGCCAGTAGCCGTCGAAATTGAAAGAGATGAGCGCCCCCTTCCATCCATCGGTTCCGCGCTTCCATATGAAGATCATCTTGCCCCGCTGCCGCTGTTTCTCGCCTCCGGCGGCGGGACTCGATTCCAGCAGGTAGACCCCGTTTTCGAAGGCCCAGTCTCCGGCGACCGTCTTTGACCCGGTGAAGGCGAAATCGTGGATCCGGTTTTCTTGCAGGAGCCTCCGGGCCCAGGCGGACACTTCTTCCCGTGAAGAGATCGTTGGACGGCCCGGCGGCATGACGGCCACGCCCCTGTCCAGGTGGGATTGGATCCATTCCTCCACTGTGCCCTCGTTCATGGCCCGGATGAAGGCGGAACGCATGCGGCTCAACTGGGCGCGATCCTCTTTCCGGTCTGTTTTCGTACCCGATTCAGACACCGTGGTCCAGGGTCCGCCGACACAGGAACAAATGAGAATCGCGGCGAGGATGAAGGTTCGTTCCACAATTTGTTTCATCTTGATCGTCCGGACTTGTCTGCAGAGAGGAACTGGAAGGAGTAGAGCTTCGTGTACCGCATGACGAACCGCAACTTGACGGGCTTGCCGGCCAGCGAGCAGATGGATCTGGGACATCTCCGTCAAAGACTACACTTGGAGGCATGGCGTGCCTATACTGACCGCCGCAGGCACCTCCCGGGAGAACCCTTATGAACAAGTGCTTCCGCCTTTTGACCGGGCTTCTGATTGCTCCTCTGTTGTCCGGATGCTCCATCCAGGAATCCAACCCCGCCGAGACCGGCGGCGCGGCGCCGGTGGAGACTCGGCGCCCGGGCGGGCTCAGACTGCTCCTGAACAGCGACGGCGGCGACGCCGCTCTGATGGCTTTCGAGCCACCCCTCACGCCGCGGCAGCTCTGCCGGGCGGTGAACGAGATCGAAGGGACCCAGGTGGACGTCTTCATCCAGTGCATCCAGTGGAGCGACGAGCAGATGCTCTACCCGACCCAGGTCACCGAAGTCTATGCCAAGCCCATCAGCGAGGACCACAAGCGGGACTTCGAGAAATATCCCGGAATTCGACGCTGGGCCCGGAATGTCGACGCCATGCTGGAGGCGGGCCAGGATCCCCTGGAGATCTGGAGCCGCCGGAGCCGTGAGGCGGGGATGCAATTCTGGCCTAGCCTGAGGATGAACGACATTCACAAGGACTGGTCGGAGCGCTGGCCCTCCTTCCGGAGCCAGTGGGAACGGGCCAATCCCCAGGTGCGGCTCGGATCCGCCGTACCCGACCGCTATCTGCATCACTCGAACCGCTCTCCCCAGCCCTCCCACGGCTACTCCTGGGCCATGGAATATGCCTTGGAAGAAGTGCGCGACCGAAAGCTGGCCATCATCGAGGAAGTGTGCACCAACTACGACGTGGACGGCTTCGAAATGGATTTTCTGAGCCACCCTTACTACTTCAAGAAGGGGGAGGAAGCCCGGGGAATGCCTCTGATGAACGACTTCGTTCGTCAAGTCCGCGTGCGGCTGGACAAGATCGGTGAGACCAAGGGGCGCAAACTGACGCTGCTGGCCCGGGTCCTCCCTTCCCTGGAACTCAACGAGAAGATCGGGCTGGACGTCACGTCATGGATCCGGGAGGGATGGGTGGACATGATCGCGCCGGCGACCCGCGGCTATCTGGACATTTCGGCGGATTTGACGCCTTTTGTGGAGCTGGCGCGGGGGACTGGCGTCGAGATTTCCGGCGGCCTGTCCGACCTCTACGTGCGCGACTATACGGGGAGCAAGACCGGCCGGGCCTCCCTCGAGATGCTACGGGCGGCAGCGGCGGCCGCCTGGCAGGCCGGCGCGACGAGCCTCCATCTGTTCAACTACGACTGCCACGCTACCGGCAAGGGCAAGCCGGGGGTACTGTTCAGTCCGGAAGAGCTCCAGGCCCTGAAGGAGATCGGCGATCCGTCCATGATCGCCCGCAGGGACAAGCATTACTACGTGACTCGGGAGATGGGTGGGCTGACACCGGAGGCGGGAGGAGAGATGCAGCTTCCCACCGAGATGGTCCGCGGCGACACCCGGGAATTGCGGTTCCTGGTGGGAGACGACGTGGCGGCGGCGCGCGAGGACGGGTTTCTGGAATCCACCTCCCTGATGGTCTCGGTGGAGGGATACGATCGCTGGGACGACGATCTGAGGGTGCGGTTGAACGGCCGCGGGTTGCGGGGAAGGTTCGAGGGGGACGCCCTGCGTTTCGAAGGCGTGACCCCGAAGCAAGGAAAGAACCTGTTGTCTCTGGACCTCCGGAACCGGCCGTCTTCGCGCCAGGATCCCATCCGGATCCAAGGCGTCGAGCTGTTCATCGATTACCAGGATTGAACCGGACGATCCACGGTTGGAGAGCTTCCGTCCATGACATCAGAATCGCCGATCGCACCCGGTGGGCGGGAGACTCTGGATTGGATCATCCTGGCTGGTTACCTGGCGGCCACGGTGTTGTTGGGGGCTTCCTTCTACAGGGGTCAGAATACAACCCGGGACTTCTTCCTGGCCGGACGTTCCATGGCCTGGATGCCGGTGGGACTCTCCCTGATCGCCACTCTCTTCAGCGCCAACAGCTTCATGGCCCTCCCCTTGGTCACCCAGGAGAACGGCCAGATCTTCTTCGTGGGTCCCTTCGTGATTCTGCTGTGCGTGCCCATCGTCAACCGGATCTTCCTTCCCTATCTACCACCGTTTGCGACTCTACAGCGCCTACGAATACCTGGAGCACCGTTTCGACGTCCGGGTCCGCTGCCTGGCCAGCGGGCTCTTCATCCTCTGGCGCGTAATCTGGCAACACCGGTGAAGTGGAGATGAGACCCGTCACTAGAATGGTTTCCGCTTGGTTGCTCGCGGCCCTGATCCTTCTCAGCGGCTGCGGCGGAAGTGGACCCGAGCGGAGTTCGGATAAGGCAGAGGAATCGGCGGCGGCGCCCCGCAAACCGGCCCGCCTCTATCTCAACAGCGACGGGGGGAGCGGAGCTTTGTACGCGAACGGCCCTCCCATCACACCCGACCAGGTCTGCCGTGTGGTCAACGAACTGGAAGGGACTCAGGTGGACGTCTTCATCCAGTGCGCCTCCTATGGAACCTACGTGCTCTACGACACCCAGGTGGGAGAAGTGTACGGCCGGGGAATGACCGAGTTCGAGAACCCCAACTTCCGGCGTCTGGCCCAAAACGTCCTGGGCCTTCTGGAGCAAGAGACCGACCCCTTGGAGATCTGGGCGGCCCGCACCCGCGAGCTGGGAATGAAATTCTGGGCCAGTCTCAGGATGAACGACATCCACAAGGACTGGGTGGAGCGCTGGCCGTCGAAACGGGGCCGGTGGGAGCGGGATAGGCCCCACGTCGCCATCGGCCAAGATGTTCCGGACCGCTATGTGAGCCTTTACGGGCGGGATTTCAGCTACGCCTTCGACTACACCCAGCAGGAGGTCCGGGACCTGAAATTCGGACTCATCGAGGAGATCTGCCGCGACTACGACGTGGACGGGATCGAACTCGATTTCCTGAGCCACCCCATGGTGTTCAAAAAGGGCCGGGAGGAAGCGGGCGTTCCCATCATGACCGGCTTCGTGCGGCGGATTCGCAACCGGCTGGAGGAGATCGAACGTCAGAAGGGGCGCCGGATCACTCTCATGGTCCGGGTTCTCCCTACCTTGGCCCTGAACCGGGAGATCGGATTCGATGTGATGACCTGGATCCGGGAGGACCTGGTGGACATGGTGGCGCCTGCGACCCGGGGCTACCTGGATATGACGCCGGACTTGGTCAGCTTCGTGGAAGCGGCCCGCGGGACCCGGGTCCAGGTGGTCGGCGGGATCTCGGACCTCTATGTCACAGATTACACGGGTTCCAAGACGGGACGGGCCAGCCTGGAGATGATGCGGGCGGCGGCCCAGAGTTTATGGGGCCAGGGCGTGAGCGGGCTGCATCTTTTCAACTTCGACACCCACGCCAGCGGCATTCAGCGCCACAATGCCGTCAACTCCTTGATCGATACGTCCCGGAATCCTCTCCTGAGCCCTGAAGAACGGCAGATGCTGATGGAGATCGGCGATCCCGGGCTCATCTCACGAAAGGACAAGCATTACTTCATCACCAGGGACATGGCGGCCAGGACTCCGGAGGAGGGAGGAGAAATGCAGCTTCCCGTCGACCTCGGCGCGGGGCAGGAGAAGACTCTTCGCCTTTTCGTGGGGGACGACTTGGAGGGGGCTCGGGAGGATGGGGTTATTGAATCGCTGAGTCTGGTAGTGAGTTTGAGTGGATACAGCCGGTGGGACGACGATCTGCGGCTGGAGCTGAATGGGCGGGGGTTGCGGGGAGAGATGGGAAGCTGGGAACTACGATTCGAAAATGCTCCCGTCCGGCAGGAGCTCAATGAGCTGACGATTCGGCTGAGACGCCGGAACGGGAAGCCCCCGCTCAAGCCGATACGGGTTCAGGGGGTGGAGGTGTTTATCGACTACCGGTAAGGGCACCCCTTTGTGTGGGTGCCCTCTTTCGTCCGATGAGAAGAGGCGGATGGTTGTCGTTTATTCCGGAATGTCTAGGGAGGACTGCGTCCCCCCTAGACGCCCCTGTCGGCGACAAGAAAGTCGCTGCTCCCAAGGGGCGACAAGAAAGTCGCCCCTCCAGGCGGCAAGAAAACCGCCGCTCCCAGCGCTCCTAGAAGTTGTTGCCGAAGGTGTAGCCGACCCGGACATAGTAGTAGCCGCCGTTGAAGCCGAACGGCCCGAATTGGCCGTAACGGTTGCCCACCCCGGCGAGGGCGCCCGGATTCTCGTCCGGGTAGGTATTGAAGACGTTCTGCGCCCCGATCGACAGCGTGACGTCGCTGATCGGGAAGCCGAGCTCGACGTCGACCAGCGGCTTGCCGCTGTACAGCGGATACATGTGCGACATCGCCACGCCCATCGCCGAGCGCGCGTCCTCCCGATCCCAGTACGAACCGTAGTAGTGCAGCCGGGTCATCAGGGTCCAGCGGTTTGCGGTGTGGGTGGCCCCGAAGTTCCAGCGAATCCTCGGCAGCCCCACGGTCAGCGACGTGACTCGGTCCGTGTCGAAGTGCTCCTCGCTGAACTCGGTCACTTGCGTGTCGGTGTAGTTGAAGACGCCGGTGAACGTGGTCCGTCCGCCGATGGCCAGCGGCGTCCAGGACGCGACGACGTCGACCCCCTGCGTGAGGGTCGAGAAGTCGTTCACGAAGAAGCGGAACGCGGCAAGGTTGCCGGCTTCGGTAATCCCGTCGGCCACCAGCGTCGCGACCTCGTCCACCGAAAGGCTGTAGTTCCTCGTGATGGTGAGCCGGTCCGACACGTTGACGCGGAAATAGTCGGCGGTGACGGTGAACGGACCACCGGTGTCGACGACCGTCCCGAACGAGTAGTTGGTCGACTGTTCCGGCTGCAGGGGCTCCCCGCCCCGAAGTGCCGCGACCGGCGATGTGGACGGGATGGTGCCGTTGTTGATCAGGTCGTTCAGCGCGTAGTCGAACTCGGTCGTCACGTTCAGCACGTTCTGCTGACCCGGCGTCGGGGCGCGGAAGCCGCTGCTGACCGCGGCGCGCAGCGCGAAGATGTCGGTGACGCCATAGCGCCCCGACAGCTTGCCGTTTATCGTCGTGCCGAAGCTGTCGTAGAAGTCCTCGACGCGTACGGCGGCACCGAGGTTCCAGTCGTTGGCGCCGCCGTGCAGCTCGACGTCCCCGTACCCCGCGTAATTGGCGCGGTCCCAGGTGCCGGCGTTCTCGGGTCGGGTGCCGTTGTAGCCGTTGGAGGCGGAGCTGAAGCCCTGCGCGCCGTAGGGGCCGATCGCCCAGGACGCCTGATCGCCTTCGCCGAGGTGGTACTGCTCGTTCCGCCACTCGAAGCCCCCGGCGACGTTGATCATGTCGCTCGCGGCGTACGACATGTCCGCGTTGAGGCTGTTTTCGGTCTGCTGCAGCAGGTTCGGCTCGAACCGGGTCGGGCTCTCGGGGCCGAGAGAGGCGTTGACCGTGTCGAAGATGAAGGTCTGCACGTGGCTCCGGCCGGTGGAACCGCTGATGTCCCAGTGGAGTCCGTTCATCGCGGTCCCGCGCACGCCGGAGACCAGTGAGTAATCGTTGACGTCGCCGCCGAACTGGGGCGTGAAGCCGCCCGGCAGGCCGTCCGGTGCGCCAAGGAACGGCTGGTGGAACGTGAAGCAGTTCGGATCGTTGCGGACCGCCGCGAAGGCGGCCTGATCCGGCGTGCCGTCGACGATGTTGACCGTCGGGCAATTGGCCGAGCCCGTGCCCTTCGCCGCCAGCCCGTCGCCGACCAGCAACGACTCGCCGCCGTCGACCGAATACACGTTGCCGCGGTTGTTGGGATTGCGGTAATAGAAGCCGCCAGTCACCTTCTTGCTGGCGTAGTTCGTGTGGCCGTAGAACTCCGCCCGATCCCCCCCGGTGCCGAAGTTGGCGAACAGCTTCAGATCGTCCTCGACCAGCGGCGTGCCCCAGACACGCGACGTGGTCCGCACGTGGGCGTTGCCGCCGTTGATCACCGCCGCCGTACCGCTGTCATTCACGGCCCGATTGGTGGGCTGCGTGCCGCCGTACTCGAGGCTGATATTCACGAACCCTTCGGGGCCGAGCGGCAGACCCACGTTACCGGCGAAAGCGTAGTTCATACCGCGACCGCCGATGCCGTTGCACGAGCGGCCGATGGGACCGCACGAGCCCGGGTCGCCGTCGTTCTCGTCGAAGTACTGGCCGGTGCGGAACTCCACGCTGCCCCCGGAGCGGGCGTTCTTCAACTCGAAGTTGATGACGCCGGCAATGGCGTCGGAACCGTATTGCGCGGCCGCGCCGTCGCGCAGCACCTCGACCTGCCGCAGAGCGATGGCGGGTATGGTGGACAGATCCGGCCCCTGCGCCCCGTCGGCAATACCATTGCCCAGCCAGGCGATTACGGCTGCGCGGTGGCGGCGCTTGCCGTTGACAAGGATCAGCGTGTGGTCCGGGGCCATGTTGCGCAGGTTGGCCGGCCGCACGATGGTGGCCGCGTCGCTGATGGGCTGGGTGTTGACGTTGAACGAGGGGGTCAGCGTGCGCATCAGGTCGGTCACGTCGGTGGTTCCCTGATTGGTGAAATCCGCGCCGCCGATCACGTCGACGGGAACCATCGATTCGGTGCTGGACCGCGCTTCGGCGCGCGTCCCGACCACGATCAGTTCGGTCTCCAGGAGGACCTCCAGCGTGAAGGCGACCCTGCCCTCGGATTTCTGCACCAGGTCTTCCAGCACTTGGAAATCGGGAGCGACGATCACGACCGCGTGCGGAGCCGGACCGAGATCGCAGAATTCCGCGGTCCCGGATTCGTCGGTGGTCTTTTCCTGATCTCCGATCAGTACCGAAGCGCCGGCTATCGCGGCGGCGGAGGGGTCCAGGACCCGGACCTCAAGACATTGGCCGGCAGCGGAACCCGTAGCCATCAGGGTTGCCAGAGCCAGTGCCGCAAGTACGCCGACTGCGCGTAAACCCAGCGTTGCGGGAAACCACCGCTTTCGCGAGAATGATAACGTCATGATGTGCCTCCAATCAGTTGGTACTGGTCTAGTTCGTGTGC
This sequence comes from Acidobacteriota bacterium, assembly GCA_965217775.1. Classification (GTDB taxonomy): domain Bacteria; phylum Acidobacteriota; class UBA6911; order RPQK01; family JAJDTT01; genus JAJDTT01. Next base: position 5,483,320 of record CBDCJH010000002.1, on the reverse strand, counting down.
GTGTGCAGGTTGGGCAACGTTATATTCGATTTCTCTGACGCGACGCCATGAGGTGGGGATGCCGGTTTATTGCGCCTGGTCCAGTCATGGAATATTCACGCCACTGTCACAATTATTTCACAGTGGATCTGACTTTAAAACCCACGCATTCGGGCGAAATGCACCGAAATTCAAACGGCCCGGCGGTTCCTGCCATGGAACGCCGGACCCTGCCGCTTGGTCAGCCGGCCTGAATGACTCGCGTCTTGGGATCGAACACCATGCGCTTGCCGCTCCAGTAGGCGTCGGTCGCCATGATGCAGGCGATGGAGTGACCGTAGCCGGCCTCGACGGGACAGAACAGCCCCTTGGGGTCTCGGCGGCGCACGGCGTCCAGCCAGTTGGTCATGTGAGCCATTCCCATTTCGTCCATGTCTACGGACTCCCGGGGAACCACGATGCGATCCTGGATCTTGCCCTCGGAGTTCACGCCCTGGCCGGAGAATTGCCAATCCGCGTCGGGGTTGGAGAAGGACTCCCCCTCGAAGCTCCCCAGGGTGCCGTGGACCCGGGTGCCGTTGCCGTAACCGTTGATCCAATTGGTGGAGTAGACGGCCAGGAACTTGCCGTCACCCTTCTGGTACTCCAGGGCGACTTCCTGGGTATCGGCATTCTCCCGATAGTCCTTCCACTTGTAGATTCCGCCGTGGGACACGGCACTCACCGGATAGGAGACACCGGTCAACATGTGGGCCAGATCGATGCCGTGGCTCATCCACTGGTCGATGATTCCGCTGGAAAAGTCCTTGAAGAGGCGGAAGCTGCGAAAGATGCGGGGATCAAAGGGCCGCTTTGGCCGTCCCATGAGCCAAGTGTTCCAGTCCAGGTCGCTCTCCCGAGCCATCAGGAGGTCCTTTTTCTTCCGGGCCCAGCGGTAGGGACTGTAGAAGCTCCAGTGGAGGTCCACCTTGACCACGTCCCCGATCAGTCCGTCGGCGATCATGCGGGTCGCCTTCCGGTACCGGGGATTGGCTCGCCTCTGGGTGCCGATCTGGACGATGACCCCCGCCTTGCGCACGGCATCCAGCGCCTCGTTGGCCTCGGAAAGCACGTTGGACATGGGTTTCTCGCAGTAAGCGTCCATCCCGGCTTCGGCGGCCAACTTGAGAATCTGGGCGTGGGCATGGTCGGGAGTGGCGATGATGAGGGCATCCACTTCCTTGTCCGCCAGGATCTCCTCATGGTGACGGTAGATCCGGGGTGCCCGGCCTTCCTTTTCCTCGACCAGGGCAGCGGCCCGATCGCGGCGGTAGTTCCAGAGATCGCAGACTGCCGTGAGGCGGGCTCCGTATTGGCTGCCGCTCTCCAAAAACCTCTTCAGGAGACCGGTGCCGCGCCCTCCCGGACCCACGATTCCGACGTTGATGTTGTTGTTGACGTTGCGCGCACTGAGGATGCCGGGAAACCCCGCCAGCGCCAGTCCGGCCCCTGCCGAACGGGACAGGAAAGAGCGCCGATGAATGGACGATCGACTCATGATTCGTTTTCCTCCCTGGGAAATAACCGGATTTTTCGTCGGAATTGGCGTTATATGAACCGCAACGTTCTTTCCGGAACAACCACGACCCCCGAGGCTTCGCGCTAGAAAGTGATTTTCATCCCAACCTGCATCACGCGGGGAGAAAAGGCGGAGCTGATCTGGCCGAACAGGGGGCTGTTGGGATTGTGGCTGTTGGTGACACCGAGGCCGGTGATGCCGATGCCCTTGTTGGTTACTGCGAAATTCGTCCGATTGAGACTGTTGAAGAAGTCGAACCGGAGCTGGAGCCGCGCATCCTCCGTCACCGGGATCGGAAAGCTCTTGCGAACCCCGAGATCCAACGACGCGAACCAGGGTCCACTGACGGGGGACAGGCCCAGCGATCCCGCTTCCAACATGGCGGGATTCGCAAAGTACCGCGATTCCATTCCCCCACCGTCTGCAATCAAGCGGTGGTCGAACAGGATCACACGGCCCTGTGCGTCGCGGAACGACCCGGTCTTGTTCTGGAGCTCGGGGATGTCGATTCCCGTGAGATGAACGGTATTGGTCAACGCTCGGGAACCGCCGCGATTGATGGTTCCTCTTCCGGAGATGAGGTTGACAACCTCGCCGGAACGGATCCTCAAGAATCCGCTGAGGTCCCAACCGCCGGCCAGATATTCCATGAAACCGCCGCCGTTCATCCACCGGCGCCCTTGGCCGAAGGGGATCTCCCAGACCCAGTTGGCGTTGTAGGTGTGGGTGATGTCGAAGTCGGGACGCATGATCTCCAAGTGTTGCTGGGCATTGTCGAAATACCCGCGAAAATTGGACTGGGTGCCGGCGAAATTCGTCAGCACCTTGCCCCAGGTATAGTTGAACTGCCCCGCGAACCCCCCTCGAAACTGCCGCCGAATTTCGAACTGGAGCCCGTTGTATTTGGAGAAGGCATGGTTGCCGACCACGTCGGCGACGAAGGCATTGGGATTGCGCAAGAAGAAGCTGATGGGAAGGGTTGCCCCGAACCTCTCGCCCCCTTCACCGTTGAAGAAGAACACCCGGTTGGGCGCCAGGAACCCACCGATGTACTGCCCGATCTCGCCGTTTCGAATCCAGTTCTGTACGCCTCCGGACTGAAGGAACCCAGCAAAGCCGAGTTGGGGAAAGATTTGCAACGGTTCGCCGGCATAGGGACTTCCATAGGCCGCCAGATTCCTCTGAGCTCGCCTGAAGTCCGTGACGAACTCCGGCGGCAACAGAACCTGATTCAGATCGATGGCACGGGTGAGCTTGATGCCGTGGTTTCCCACGTAGCGCAGCTCGACGGCGGTGTTCTGCAGGAACTCATGCTGGAGGCCGATGTTCCATTGCTGGACATATGGGGTTCTCAGGTTCTCGTCGATGGTGAAGAGGGCCGCGGTGGGATCGGCCATGACCTGATCACGCGCGGTACGGGGGACCTTGAATTCGGGGACCGGAATCGGCACCAGGCCACCGCTGCTGAGGGTGCCGCTGATTCCCGAGACGGTCTGCGCCAAGCTTAGACCTGCGTTACCCCGCATCGCGTTGAGCACCGTCGTGAAATTGTTGTCGACCACGTAGTTGAGCCCGTAGCCGCCGCGCAGCACAGTCTTGTCCGAGACTCGCCAAGCGAACCCGAGGCTGGGAGCGTAGTTGTTCAGGTCGTTCCTGAAGAACGGCCTTCCATTGGAAGCGCCTGCGAAATCGATGACGGCGTTGGGATCGAGCACGGACTCGGGGCCTCCTACCGGCAGCAGGGCCAATCCCCGGGCCTCATCCGGGACCGAGTGAAATTCCCATCGAAACCCGAAATTCAAGGTGAACTCGGGGGTGACGCGCCAGGTATCCGCGAGATAAATGTTGACGAAATTCTGATTGAGGATGTTGGTTTCGGAGGCCCCATCGGTGTACCCGGAACCCACCGACGCGACGTTGAACGTCTGATCGGCCTCGTCGACGACTCCGGCCAGGGTTGCCAGCATCCCGGAGGCCGCGCCCAAGTCGCTGGAAGAGATTCCGCCGGGGAAAAGGCCGGGAACCAACGGATCCGGATTCCCCGGGCCGAAACCGAGATAATAGGTCGGCACGATCCCCGCATCGTTGAACGAATCGACTTTGGTCCAGCGAACGCCTCCACCGACCTTGATGGTGTGATTTCCGTTGACCCAGGTCAGGTTGTCCATCGCGTCCAGGTTGCGAGTGTCGCGGCCCTGGGCCATGAAGTCCTGTACCGGATTAGAGAATCCCCCGGCGAAACTGAGCCGATATCCCTGCGGAAAAGTTTCGGTGGTAAAAAACCTGGGACTGGAGACCTGGAAACCAAACCGCCCTTCATTCGTGACGGTCGGACTGAGTCCACTCCTCAGGGAGAAGGATCCCAGCCGGCGTCCGGAAGACTGCCCTGCTCCCGGAAGACCCGGAAAGACGGAATCGATGCCGTTGAACGCGCTGTTGGGCACGTCCAGCGTGAACTGGTGAAAGGTCCCGGTGAGAGAGTGGTTGGAGTTGATCTCGTAGTCTCCCCGGAAGACCACCCATTCGCCGGTGGAGGAATCGGGACTGTTGAACCGGAAACCTGCGGTGTTCCTCCCGTCGCCCGCGGTGGCGTCGTTGGGCGGCGGGGTCAGGCTGATCAAGGACTGGATGATGGGGTCCGGGCTCAGTCCGGTGAGCTCGAACAGATTAAGTGTGGCCAACTCGCCGGTGTCCTGCCGGACGTATGTGAAGTTCCCGGCGCGGGCCGGGTTTCTCAGGACGGTCCGGACAACGGAGACGGTAGAAGGACTGGGCTCCCGTTCATAGTTGAAGAAGAAGAAGAGCTTGTCCTTCAGGATGGGGCCACCCAAGTTGAAGCCGTACTGATGGTTCAGGAGCCTCTCCTTGGGGACTCCGGCGGCGTTGTTGAAGAAATCGGTGGCGTTGAGGGCGTCGTTCTGATGGTAGTAGAAAAGTTCCCCGTGGAACTCGTTGCTGCCGGAACGGGTCACAAACTGAGTCTGAGAGGCTCCGAGTCCGGCGTCGACCTCCGAGTTGGCGGTCGTGATGTTGATCTCCTCAATGAAGCTCTCCTGGACCGGGATGATGCCGAAGAGGGCATCGGTCCGGATAAATGTGTCCTGATTGTTGATCCCGTCCAGGGTGAAGTTGTTGAAGGTCCCTCGAGTACCGTTGATGGAGGCCGACCGTGCCCCTCCCACGCTGGTCACTCCGGCCTGGGTGAGCGCCAATTGCGTCACGTTGCGGCCGTTCAGGGGAAGCTCCTTCACCTGCTCGCGGTTGAGGTTGGTGTTGATCTCGGCGTTGGTCTGGTTGATGACGGTCTGAGCCAGCGCCGCGCTCACCGTCACCATCTCGTCGACCCCACCGACCTCCAGCACGACGTCGACCGTGGCGGGCGTGGCCAACTCGACCCGAACTCCTTCGACGACCCCGGTCTTGAAACCGGGTAACTGGGCCGCGAGTCGATAGGCGCCACGGGGAATCTGCGGAAACACGTAAAGTCCGATGTCGCTCGTCACCGCCTCCTCGGCCGCGTTGGTATCGACGTTGGTCAGCGTCACCGAAACCCCGGGCAGGACGGCGCCGCTCTGGTCCCGCACCGTGCCGTCGACCCGGGAAGTGAGAACCTGCGCTGACGCCGGGATGAAGGCGGCCAGAAGGATCGCTACCAGCCCGATCATGCTGTTGCGGAATCCACTACCTGTACGGCTACGAAATTCATATTGCATTGCGCATCTCCCGATTGAGGTGATTCCCGAAGATCCTGGCCGGGAATCTAGATTTGGTGGGCCGAACACAGTCATTCTACGTGACCGAATTTAATTTTCATTATATCTCACGACGCCCAAGTGTCGAACGAAATCCGACTTGGGCCATCGGGAGAGGTTCCCTCGACATGGGGCGAGACGGGCTCCCATGGAGAAAACCCACGGGAAAGCTGGAGATGGGGGAACACATTTGTCCGGAAACGTTCGGGAGATGCGGCCGCTGTTGGTGGGGCCAGGACGTTTCCTTGCAACCGCCTCCGGGCCTCACTAGACTCGGTTGGCGAGTCACGGTCGGCTTCGTGGATCGTTTCCGAGCCGCGGTCGAGGCGGCCGGTTCAGTCGGATCTTCCCCACGAATATGGAGAATGTGAGCGGAACTATGGCCAGTAGAAAAATGCCGGCAGCACTGATTCTGATGGGAGTTCTCCTGGTGGAGACGGTTTCGCCGTCCGGGACCCTCCTGGGCGCCAAAGGGACTCGAAGCGAGGCCAGGGGGCTTCGCGGCGCCGTGGCGGCGGGTCATCCCCTGGTGGCGGGCGTGGGGATGGAGATCTTCCACCAGGGGGGCAACGCCGTGGATTCGGGCGTGGCCATGATCCTGGCGGCTTCTGTAGTGGAATTCAATTCCTTCGGATTCGGGGGCGAGATGCCCACCCTCATCTATTCCCCCAGGGAGAGGCGGGTCGTCTCAGTGAACGGAAACACCCGGTCCCCCCGGGCGGCCACTATCGAATGGTTCCGTCAACAGGGATACCGGCTGATTCCGGGAGACGGTTTCATGCCGGCGGGAGTCTGTGCCGTCCTGGCAGCCGTGGTTCTGAGCCTGGACCGGTACGGAACCCTGAGCTTCTCCCAGATCGTTCAAGGCGCCATCCGCTTGGCCGACGGGTTTCCAGTGGACGAGCGTTGGCGCCGGGGCGTGGGCCGCAAGGAGACGGAAAAGTATCGGGGACCCAAGACCTTCCGACGGGAGTGGCCCAGCTCCGGCGCGGCGTTTCTCCACGATGGCCGTGTCCCCGAAGTAGGGGAGGTGACCCGCCTTCCCGACCTGGCCCGCACCTTCCGACGGCTGGCCGCAGCCGAGAAGGGAGCGCTGAAGAAGGGCGCCGGCCGTAGCGAGGCGCTACGGGCGGTTCACGACTACTTCTACCAGGGTCCCATCGCCCGGCAAATGGTTCGATTCTCCCGGGAATTCAAGATTCGCGACAACGAAGGTGGGCGCCACGCCAGCCTCCTGACCGAGGCGGACTTCGCCGATTACGAAGCCCGGATCCAGGAGCCCTGGAGCTTCGACTACCGAGGATACCGGGTCTACAAGTGCGGACCCTGGACCCAGGGACCTGTCTTCCTGCAGCAACTGGCGCTGCTGGAGGGCTACGACCTGGCGGCGCTCAAGCACAACAGCGCCGACTACCTGCACCTCTGGCTGGAGACGGCCAAGCTGGCCCACGCCGACAAGGAGAAGTACTACGGCGATCCCGACTTCGTCTATGTTCCCCGTCAGGGGCTTCTCTCCCGGGAATACGCCAAGCTGAGGCGAAAGCTCATCGATTGGAAGACCGCCTCTCTGGAACTGCGTCCCGGGGATCCGTTTCCCTTCGACGCCCATCCCGAGAAACGGCCGCCGAATTTGAGCCTGGCGCCGGTCCAACCAGGTCTGCGAGATGACGGGACCACCGGAGTCCGGGCCGTAGACTCCCACGGGACCATATTTTCCTCCACTCCCAGCGGGGGCTGGCCGGCCTCCTCTCCCATCGTCCCCGGACTGGGATTCTGCCTGGGAAGCCGGGTGCAGATGTTCTACCTGGAGGAAGGCCTGGCCAAGTCTCTGGCCCCGGGCAAGCAGCCCTCCACCAGCCTGACGCCCACCTTGGTCACCAAGGACGGGCGCCCCTGGATGGGATTCGGCATGCCGGGAGGGGACGTCCAAGACCAGGGGACCTTGCATTTCTTTCTGAACGTGGTGGACTTCGGGATGGGTCTGCAGGACGCGCTGGACGCCCCCAAGGTCTGGACCCGCCACTTTCCAGGCCTCTTCTACCCCCACCGAGCGTTTCCGGGCCGGGCCGTTCTGGAAGGGCGGCTGGCCAACCTGGAGGAGATCGCCGCCGACCTCCGCGGCAGGGGTCACAAGGTACGGATCGCCAAGCCCTGGAGCGGCGACAACACCATGGTGGTCATGATCGACCCCAAGACGGGCACCCTGGTGTCCGCGACCAACCCCCGCATGGAAGGGAGCACGGCCCTGGCCTGGTAGCCGGCTGCCTGCCGAAACATCGGCCGTTTCCATTCACCGGCTCGTCGCCGGACAACTGAGACATCGGAGGTTGAATTGGTACCGACGGGACTCTCTTGGATCGACTGGATGGTGATCGTCGTCTACGCCAGTTCCACCATCGCCCTGGGCTGGTACTACAGCCGCAAGCAGAAGGACTCCAGGGAATACTTCATCGGAAGCGGCAGCCTGAACCCCGTGCTGGTGGGCGTCTCCCTCTTCGCCACCCACTTGAGCACCATCTCCTACCTGTCGGTTCCGGGCGAGACGATCTCCAAGGGCCCGATCATGATCCTGTTGATCATTCCATGTTATCCGGTGTCCTACTTCATCGTGCGCCGGTACCTGCTGTCCGTCTACATGCGGCACCGCGTGACCAGCGCCTACGAGTTGCTGGAGGACAGACTGGGGTTGGGCGTGCGTCTCCTGGGCGCCGGCATGTTCGTCGTGGTGCGTCTGAGTTGGATGTGCCTGCTGGTCTACGTGGCGGCCCGAGCCATGACGGTGATGCTGGGAGTCAGCGAGGAGTGGATCCCGTGGATCGTCCTGGTCACGGGTTTCGTCTCCATCATCTACACCTCTTTGGGCGGTTTGGGAGCCGTCGTGATCACCGATTTCCTGCAGACGGCCCTGCTCTTGGGAGGGGCGATTGTGGTTATCGTCCTGGTGACCGTCGAACTCGGCGATTTCAGTTGGATCCCCACTTCCTGGCAACCCACCTGGGACAGTCAGCCCGCCTTCAGTTTCGATCCCCGGGTCCGGGTCACCATGTTCGGAACCTTCTTCTCGGTCCTGGTCTGGACCGTCTGCACCGCGGGAGGAGACCAGTTGAGCATTCAGCGGTTCATGTCCACCGGCGACGCCGAAGCCGCCAAGCGTGCCTATCTGGCTCAGACCCTGGTGGCATCAGCCGTCCTGCTGACCCTGCTCTTCGTCGGCTTCGCCCTCATGGGATATTTTCAGGCCCGGCCGGATGAGCTGCCCTCCGGACTCAACCTGGCCACCGACGGGGACCGGATCTTCCCCAGGTTCATCGCCTTCCACCTGCCGATCGGCATCGCCGGGCTGGTCGTGTCCGCCATGTTAGCCGCGGCCATGTCGAGTCTGGACTCGGGCGTGAACTCGATCACTGCCGTCGTGACCACCGATTTCCTGGAGCGGTTCGGCCTCATGCCCAAGACCCGGAAGGGATACGTCCGCCTGGCCCAGTGCCTGGCCTTCGGTCTGGGAGCCGTCGTGGTCGTCGGCAGCTCCTACATGGGGAACGTCCCGGGAAACATCACCGGGATGACGCAACGGACCACCAACTTGCTGGCCACACCCGCCTTCAGCCTGTTCTTCTTCGCTCTCTTCTGCCGTTTCGGAAAACCGGCGGGGGCCGTGGTGGGGGCCGTCTACGGCATTACGGTGGGCGCGGTGATCGCCTTCTCGGGAAACTTCTACGGCCTTCTTCAAGACTCGGCGTTCCTGGGTTCGAGCGGCGCCATCGACGTCTCGCCCATCAGCTTTCAATGGATCAGTCCGCTCTCGCTGCTGGTCAACCTGGCCGCCGGAGCCGCTCTCAGCAAGGCCATCCGAACCGAGGATTCAAGGGGACGGATCGCCGTCAAGGCCATCCTCGGCCTGTTGCCTCTTTTTCCGGTGGTCGCTCTCATCCTGGGTTGGCCCTGGATCGTCGCGGGCTGATTCAGGAGAACGGGAGGGACCGCGTCGTGTTCCAGTCAATTCGAGGCCGGAGGACATGCGGAACGAGCTGACCACCGAGAGCCTGAGATCGAAGTTTTCCGGCGTTTCGAATGGTCTACCGGGCGGTCTTCGGCTTCGTCTGCACCGTTCGCTGAGTTGGATCGAGCGCGCCGAGAAGGAAGCGGAGGACATCGACGCCGCCTTCATCTTCTACTGGATTGCCTTCAACGCAGCGTATGCGAAAGACATTCCGGAGTCGTACGGAGCCGAGGAACGAGAACTGTTCGGCGAATATTTCGAAAAAATCGTCAGATTCGATTCCAACCGGAGAATCTACGAGGCCATCTGGTTGAGGTTCTCAGGACCGATCAGGTTGCTCCTGAACAACAAATTTGTATTTCAACCATTTTGGAGACACCACAATCAGCCGCGACGGTCCGCCAACTGGGAGAACTTCTTCGTACGAGACCAGAAAATGATCGGGCGTGCGCTGGCTCGCCAGGACACCAGGGTCGTTCTGAGTATCCTGTTCGATCGGCTCTACGTCCTGCGGAACCAGCTTTTTCATGGAGGGGCGACGTGGAAGAGCGGGGTGAATCGCCGTCAGGTCCAGGACGGAGCGAAGATCATGGCGTTTCTCGTTCCGCGTTTCATTGACCTGATGATGGACCACCCGGAAGCCGGTTGGGGACCACCCTACTACCCTGTCGTGGATTGAATCGATTTCTTGAGTTGCTCCCGCTGTCGGCCTGACGTTCGTATAATGGAATAGGACGACATCAACACTCGGTTTCATCCGCGAGACGAAGCGTCCATCCTGCCCCAATCGTGTTCAGAGGAGACAATCAATGATCTTGACCACTACGCAGACCATCGAAGGCAAGACGATCCGCGAATACTGTGGAATCGTTACGGGAGAGGCGATCGTCGGCGCCAATATCTTCCGGGATTTCTTCGCCGGCATTCGAGACATCGTCGGCGGGCGGTCCGCGGCCTATGAGAAGGAGCTGCAGCGGGCCCGCGAGATCGCCCTCGACGAGATGGCGGAGACGGCCCGCCGGAGAGGCGGCGACGCCGTGGTCGGCATCGATCTCGACTACGAGGTCGTGGGGAAGGGTGGAAGCATGCTCATGGTCACCGCCTGCGGCACGGCGGTGAGGGTCCGCTGACCGATTTTTCGCTCGCGAACGGCTGACGGCGGGGTTCCACGCCCAAACCCCGTCTCGTTATCCCTGCCCCGCCAGAAACAAGTCCCGGGTGAATCCCATCAGGAATTCGGGACCATTCTCCGTTACATGACAGACGTCGCCCAGCGGCACGAACATCTTGCCCGAACCGGGCAGTGTGTAGGCCGCGTGGATCACGCAGGTCATACCCGCTTCCAGCAGCTCCTGGTTGGCTTCGGTGAGGGGCGCGGGCTGCTCGCTGTAATCCATGCCGATCCCGTGGCCGATGCGTCCTCCCATCAGCGGCATCCCACGCCGTGACGCCAGGTCGCCGATGGTCTTGGCGACCCGGGCGATGGGAACTCCGGCCCGGAGATGCTCCAGTCCGGCGTCCTGACATTCCCGCGCCGTTCGGAAAATCTCCTCCAACCTGGCTGAGGGATGAACCAGGGTTCCGGTCCGTTGGCCGTGGCACCAGTAACCCTGGTAGACCACGTAGGAACAGGAGGCCATCAGGTCCCCTTCTCCCAGCACCCGCTCGTGGGGCTTGATGTCCAACCGGGCCTCGCTCCAATCGGTGGGCGGACCCGACGCCATCCAGTATTTGGCGTGGTCTGCCCCCTCGCGGCGGACGACGCGCTCCATCTCGGCCAGCACTTCGATGCCCCGCATTCCGGGCCGGGCCACTTCGAGCATGGTCCGGAAACCCAGATCGCTCAATTCAGCGGCCCGTTTCATCAGCTTCACTTCCGCCGGAGACTTGACACCGCGCAACCGGGCGACAGCGTCGTCCGTCCGCCGGAGCTTGGACCCGAGTCCGGCGGCCAGCGCCTCGTAGAAGGCCAGCGGCATGTTCTGGATTCCCACCACTCCCACATCCTTGTCTCCCACCCCGTTCTCCTCCAGGATGGCGACGGTTTCGGCGGCAAAGTCGCGAGGTCCCTTGCCCTGTCCCCGGGCGACGGCGACCGCATGCGGATCGACGGCTTGGACCAGACGGATATCTTCCAGCGGCGACACCTCCTCCGCCTGCTCCTGCATGTATTGAATACCCGCAAACAGGAGTGCCGGCGGTCCGGAGACCGGGACTACGACCACGGAATCCACGATGCGATCATGGTTGGCCCAGCCCGAGAGATAGGCCACGTGGGCGGTCTGGCCCCATTTGTGCTCCGCGGGGGGCGAATAGACGAAGAGAGCGCCCAGGTCCCGTTCCCGCAAAAACTCCCGGACCCGCTCGTGCCGGGACTCGTATTCCTGGGTCGAGATGGTTCCGTTCATTCTGTCCCTCACTTCCGTTCGTCTCGCCATGCTCCCCCGGCTATCCCACCAATGAGCACCGCCGGGAGACCAGTGACTCTACCGCTGGGCAGACAGGACCGGCTCCAGGTGGATGCGAGCCATGCCGTAGACCAGGAACTCCGGCATGGTGAACCGGAGTCGGCCGCCTTCGACCTGAATGGCCAAAGTTTCCGGCTCGGGCCGTTCCGGCGACAGCGCTTCCACCTTCACCACTCGGGAAGCGTCCGGAACGACGAAATCGACGCCGACACCGTCGACGGCGATGGGTTTCTCGTCGGCGATACCGCTTCCCGCATACCCCTCCGGGCCGGCCTCCCGGTCGTAGTTCACAAAGTGAAGCGTCACCTCGCCCCCTCCGGCGGGCCGGCTGGCCGAGACCCGCACCGTCGCCGGTGCTTGGAACCGGCTCAAGTCCGCGAAGCTCTCCGTCTCCATTTCCTCGGCGGAGTCGATCTCGTAGACCCGGCGGTAGGCGCTCCTCTGCTCCGGCCGGAGGGTCTCGTCCGGAATCACGTCGAAGAGGACGTGACGGTCCATCAGGTGATGTCCGATCTCCTGAAATGCCGTCATGGCCGGGATCAGCCGGCCCTGGTGATTGTGGCTGCGGGGGTGCGCCAGCAGGACCTCGCCGTAGGGCCGATTGGCACGGAAGACCGAATCGTACCGCTTGAGGAACTGGTAGTAGCGCACGAACTCCCGCTTGGCCTCCGGATCGGTGAAATCGATGTACCTGGCCATGGGCGCTCCGCCGTTGGCTATGAGCTCCGCCATTGAGGCCCGGATCTTGACGCTCTCGTAATGGCAGACCGTGTACGGCTTGTCGTCGAAGGCGCCCCGGATGTAGCGCAGTTGCAGCGTCGGTTCCTGCCGGCCCAGGCAGTACCAGAGGTAGCTCTCGTCTTTTCCCCAGAGTTCGGAGGGGAGCATCATCCGCTCGTCGTTGTTCCCGGTGGGCGGATTCCCGAAATCCTGGGAGCTGTGGCCCCAGACGGAGGTGATCAGGTCCGGCTTGAGGGAGCGGCCGTATTGATGGAAGACCTCGTCGAAGGCCTCCTTGTTGACCAAGTCCGAGAAAAGCTGCATCTCCAGGCGCAGCGAAGTCGTCTCGCCGGGAGGATGGCGGGAGACGATCTCACTGAATAGGTGATCGTCCAGATCCTCGATTCCGAACCGGCGCCGCAGCTCCTCCGGATCGTGGCGGGACGCCAGATGAGCCTTGAAGCCGCGCACGCAATACCGGCAGTGACAGTCGACCCGATAGAAGTAGTTGATCTGAAAACCGTCCAGGCCCCGTTCGATCCCTCGCTTGACCCAGGCCTTCAGAACCCGGCGCCAGTCGGGGTTGGCGAGACAGCCCCAATAGACGCCGTAGGGAGCAGCGTCCTCATCGAAACTGACGTAGGGAGTGCCGTCCCGGTTCTTGGCCAACAGCTCCAAGGGGTCGGCAACCGGTTTCGGGCCCAGTTCGTTCTCGTCCCAAAGCTCGTTGTAGAACTTGAAGAAACCGTCTCCGAGCCGGCCTTCCGGGTCCGGCCGCCCCAGCAGGTACTTGGCGACGGAGAAGTGACCGATGGGTCTCACTCCACGTTGCTTGAGCTCACGGTTGATCGCTTCGAAGTAGTCGGCGCTCAGCCGGATCCGCTCGGCGGGATCCTGGGCTTCCACGACCCCGGCATGGATGGGCAGCAGGGGTCCGGTGACGCCCTTGTTCTTGTCCGGGAGATGAGCGATGGACCAGAAGTCGGCACCGTAAAAGCCGACCTGGGCGATTTCCGGCTCCGCCTCTTGGACGAAATCCAGGTAGCCGGGCTCCACGTACCGGGTCCAGTGGACGATCATCCGGGTGAACTCGAGGCGTTGGGGATCGCTCCGTGCGTTTTCGGAGGGCGGTGCTCCGGTCTGGCAGCCGGACGAGGCCAACGTTGTCAAGACGATGAACGAGATCAGGGAACGGATTTTGGAAAGAGCATTCATCGTTGGATTCCCGAGGATTATGGATTCAGGATATACGATCCTGGCCGAGTCACCATTGTGGTTTTTGGGCAATGCCATCATACAGATGGGGCTTCCTCGTCCATGTCGGAGAAGTTCGTGATCGTGACGTCGCCCTGCGGGAATTTGGCCACGATGCTCAATCGACCGCCCATGGCCTCAACGTATGCACGGAGATTCGAAACGTACATGTCCGCCCGTCGCTCCAGCCTCGCAACGGCCGGCTGCTTGACGTTCAAGGCTTCGCCAAGGGCCTTTTGGGTCATCGCCCGTGCCTGTCGCAGTTCGTGGAGCAACATCGCCGCGCGCAACTCCGTCTTCCTGGCCTCGATTCGCGCGTGCCGCTCTCGCGTATACCCCTTCGTCAAATCGTTGAAAGCATGACGGCCACTCAATTGTTCAGCCCTTCCTTTCTCAGTTCGTCCATATATTCCATCCATGGAATATTGTCAACCTCATCCGCAGGGTTTGAGGCTAGCTTTCATTCAAGAGCAAGCCCGTACCTTCGTCGGTCTCGTACCGCTTCCGTTGACAACCCCTTCGTTGGCTCCTTGAATGTCTGTACATGCTTTTGAAGTGCGGACAGCTTGGCCTGAGGCGTTTCCTGACCTGGGCGGGTTGGATTGGCCCCGCGGTGTTTCTGGGAACATGGGCCGTCTCTACTCCTGCTTCCGATTCCCTGCCGGCGTCGTTGCGCGAGCCCTTTCGCCCGGACCCGCACACCGTGGTCCTGTACCACTTTGACGAGGGTCAGGGTGAGGACTCCCACGACGCCATGGGCGATCCGGCCCTGACTCTGAAGGCCCACAAGAAGGCCTTGTGGGGGAGCCGTCCCGGATTCGGCGCCACGGCCAAGTTCACGGTTCGCGAGGACGACGCCAACCTGCGGATCGGACCGGTGAACAACGACAAGCTGGAATTGCGCACCTGCACCGAGGCTTGGACGGTGGAGGCCTGGGTGCGCTATGACGGATTCGCCCTGAGCGGAATCCGCTTGAACCACCCGGCGTCCTATCGACCACGGGGTTCGGGAACCGCGGGTCCCTTCGCCAAGATTTGCGGGACCGACGACGAGGGCTTCAGCCTGCCGCCCGGGGTTCGTGGCGGATGGGATTTCAGCCTGCACTCCTGGTTGGACGAATGGCCGATTCAGCCCGGGCTGCTGCCGGCGGCCCGGTTCATCGGTTCGCAGAAGCGGGCGCCTCACAGCGACACCGGTGGCTATGTCTACGCGGGACGCAAGGCCGGTTCCGGAACCCTGGTCCACGCCGACGCCATTCAGCAGCCGGAATGGCGCCATGTAGCCTGGCAGTTCCGCTACGAAGACCAGACCCACTATCTTTTCCTGGACGGGAAGCTGATCTGGAAGATCACCCCGAGCCGGCGGGTGATCAATGACGCCGAACGCAACGACATCCCCTTCATGGTCGGTGGGATCGTCAACTCACTGGGCCCTCCCTACCACGTCAAGACCTACGATTTCGAAGGGGAGCTGGACGAGCTCCGCATCTCCGACGTCATGCGCTACCCGGTGGCCGAGAAATTGGCCATCGTCCGGCGGCTGCTTCCTGAAGCCGGGTTGCACGCCCCCTACTCCGTGAAATTCTCCACCGATGCGGCCCGGGAAGATGTCCGCTGGGAGCATGTCGGAGGAAAGCTGCCGGATGGATTGACCTTCAACGAGGCTGCGGGGACCTTGGAAGGCCAGCCGGCGGAACCGGTCCAGGAACAGTCTTTCACCCTGCGTGCGACCGATTCGGCCGGGTACGACGACGAGCACACCTTCGCCGTCACCGTAGCGGCGGCCGAGGTGGTCACGACCTCCCTCCCCGTCGGCTTCATCGGAACTCCGTACCGCCAGACCCTTGAGACTCGTCATATGGTGGAGCCGGTGACTTGGCGCCTGACAGAGGGGAGCTTGCCAGACGGGATCTCCCTCCACGCGAAGCAGGGTGAGCTCATTGGCAACCCGACGGCTCTGGAGCTCAGAAGCCTTCGGCTCCAGGCCACCGATGCGGCAGGGCAGAGAGCTTCCCGGGAGTTCGAATTGAAGGTCGCTCCAGCGCAGCTCCGGCGGATCGGGCCCGATGACCGGACCGTGGTCCTCTGGGACTGGCAGGGACCCAGCGGCCGGTACATTCCGGACGTAATGGGAGATTCGGAATTGACTCTGACCTGGGTCAACACCAAGGGAGACACGCGATTGCCACGGCCGGGTTGGGGACGCTATCCCCATTTCATCGGAGGAGGAGAAGGGGGCTTCGTCGGGCCCCAATGGAACCGGAAGGTGGATCTTCAGACCCTCGAAACCGAGTGGACGGTGGAGGCGTGGGTCCGCAGAGCCGGTCCCGTCGACGGCTACTTTCGCGAATTCCACTACGGCCACGTCTGCGGCACCTACGACAACACCGAACGGGGGGTCTGGGAGCTCTACCTCTCCGACCAGGGTTCATCCGACGGCGGCATGGCGCCGGGGGTCCATTTTTTCGGGGCGGTGCCGGAGCAGGCCCTCAGGGACCTGCATCCTTACAGCCGTCCCGAGGGCACGGTGGCGGCTCCGAGATGGGTGGGGATCCGCGACACCGCCTGGCACCACATCGCCTGGCAGTACTCCTACGCCGAGGACCTCCACCAGCTCTATCTGGACGGACGGCTGATCTGGGAGATGAAGAGCCCGGACGGTCGCAGACTGGTCAACAACCGGCGGCATCTGGCTCAGTTTTCGGTGGGGAGCCGCCTCAACGGACGCGCCCGCTACGGCGGGAAGTTCAACTGGCTGGGATTTGGCAATTTCTTCGGACAGATCGGCGAGATCCGGATTTCCCGGGTCCGGCGGTATTGACGAATACTGCGGGGGATGATGGCTCATGAAAACCACTCGACTGCTCCGGTACCAGATCCTGGCACTCGCGCTACCGGTATTCGCCTGCCAGGCGCCATCCGAAACCATTCGCCCCAACCTGGTCGTCATATTCTGCGACGATCTGGGATACGGGGATCTGGGGACCTTCGGGCACCCCACCATCCGGACCCCGAATCTGGACCGCATGGCCCAGGAGGGGCAGAAGTGGACTCACTTCTATGCGGCCGCCAGCGTCTGCACCCCCAGCCGCGCCGCTCTCCTCACGGGACGGCTGCCGGTGCGCAACGGCATGATGAGTCCGAAGAGCCGGGTGCTGTTCCCCGATTCTGCAAGCGGAATTCCCGAAAACGAGGTCACGCTGGCGGAGGCGCTCCGGGCTGAGGGTTACGCCACCGCCTGCATCGGGAAGTGGCACCTTGGACACCTGCCCCGATTTCTGCCCACCAACAACGGCTTCGATTCCTACTTCGGCATCCCCTATTCCAACGACATGGACCAGACGCGGAAAGGATCGACCCGGGATCTGGTGAAGACGGCGCGAATCGAGTATTGGAACGTCCCCCTGCTCCGGGACCGGGAGGTCGTGGAACGGCCGGCCGACCAGCGGACCATCACCAAGCGGTATTCCGAAGCAGCGGTCCGGTTCATTCGGGAGAACCGGGAGCGGCCTTTCTTCCTCTATCTGGCCCACAACCTGCCCCACGTGCCGCTGTTCGCGTCGGAGGACTTTCTGGGAACCAGCAAACGTGGCCTGTACGGCGACGTGGTGGAGGAGATCGATCACGGCGTGGGTCGGATCATGATGGCCCTCAACGATCTGGGAATAGCCGAGCGCACGCTCGTAGTGTTTACGTCGGACAACGGCCCGTGGCTTCCCTACAAAGAGCATGGCGGATCGGCGGGACTGCTCCGCGAGGGAAAGGGGGCGACTTGGGAAGGGGGTATGCGGGAACCCACCATTTTCTGGTGGCCAGGGCGGCTCGCCAAGGGGGTCGTGATGGGGATCGGCTCCACGCTGGACCTGTTCGCTACGTTCTGCGCTCTCGCCGGCGCTGAACCGCCGTCCGACCGAGTAATGGACAGCTACGATCTGACCCCGGCTCTGTTCGGCAGCGGGGAGAGCCCGCGCAAGAGCATGTTCTTCTATCGGGAGTCGAAGCTCTACGCCGTCCGACAGGGCGACTTCAAGGCCCACTTCATCACCAAGCCGGTCTATACCGGCCGGACCGAACCCGAGACGCACCACGATCCGCCGTTGCTTTACCACCTGGGCCGGGACCCCGGTGAGCAGTACGACGTGGCCCACCTCTACCCGGACGTGATTCAAAGCATCAAGGCATTGGTCGCCGGCCACCAGTCCGAGATGGTTTTCGGTGAGGACAGACTTGTCAAACGAAGCCCGGACGCCCGGCGGTGACGATACGTAAGCCTTGGATCTCTCATTGGTGGAAGGTGTCTTCAGATCTGTGGCTGGACTCAGAAAATTTAAGGTCGGTTTCGTGTACGCTGGTTCATCCGAACACGCATCGACCGCTACTGTGGCCTTTGGAGCCATCACTCCTCAGACAGGGGGAGTGTTAAACGCGATCTGAATGTGGTCACTTCGATGACGTGACGTTCGGCATGCGGTAACCTGCTGTCCCAGTAATGGTCGGTGTTGAGGGTGGCTGACTGATCGATCCAATACTTGTTGTCGGTCGCCGATCCTGAGCGAGTTCCGAGAACCGGACTACCTGGGATATGGACGCATCTTACGATCCGCTCGACTACGACAATCTCGCACACAGTGTGGTGCGCGCTCTTCTGGAAACTCCACCTACAGAGTTGCCTCCGGCCGAGGCTTTTGCTGGCTCAAGCGTGTACGCACTGTATTACCGCGGAGAATTACCCTTCTACTCTCGGGTCGCTAGTCGTGAATCGGCCACACCGATCTATGTGGGCAAGGCTATACCCCAGGGTGGGAGAAAAGGCAGCAAAAAGAAGAGTCCGGCAGCGGGCAGAGCGTTGTACCTACGCTTGAGACAACATGCCCGATCAATCGAACAAGTCGACAATCTCACCTTGAGCGAATTTCACTGCCGTTATTTGGTAGTCGTCCCGGTTTGGATCAATCCGGCAGAACGATTCCTGCTCGAACACTTCCAGCCGATCTGGAATACCGTAATCGACGGGTTCGGCAACCATGATCCTGGAAAGGGGCGCCGCAATATGCGGCGTCCACGCTAGGATATCGTTCATCCGGGAAGGTCATGGGCTGCAAAGTTGAAGGCCGAGGAGAATCTGAAACAGATCGTAAAGCGGCTAGTTGATATGCGGTGATTCAGGTGCACGGAGTTCCACCGCAGTTTCGTACAACCGGACTTTCTTTTTTACGCTCCCGACCCGCACGGATGAGTTGATGATGCTGTTTCCGGTACGTTTCTTGCGCACCTCATGCATGTCAATTATTTTGAACCCTTCCCTCTCCGCGATTTCGGCAAACAATCGATCCGTCTGGAACTCCATGCCTTGCAGAATATTGTTGCCGATGACGACCACAACCGTGCCACCGGGGCGCATGCGAATCAGGGTGTCGGCGCAGAATCGCTGGCAATCATTGAAGTAAACGGTAGCGTAGTTTGCCCATCCTGAGCCTCCGTAGACACCTTTTTCCGGATGGCGCCCCCTCAGTTCCCGTAACTTTTCTGCCAGTTGAGGCATACAGGGGTTCAATACGACTTCGGGACCGGATCGAACCGTCTGCCAGAACCGTCCAAAGCTCCGATGTTCGATAGCTTTCAATTGGGAAGGTTCGTGAACCATCCCGAGCCAGTACAAGTGAGGACGCGTATTTCTCAAGTAGTGATAGTTGTTCAGGTACGGTGGCGACGTAATGACCACATCGATGCTATGGGGCTCGATCCGATGCGCGTGGTCCAAGTAGGAGAGCGGGTGAACCGTCGCCGACGGAGTCCGGCCATGCTTGGCCATCCAACCTTGGAATGTCACGATATCCTGGCGAATCTGCAACAACTTGCGCCGGACGATGCCGAAAACGTCGGCAATTTCGATGTTGGGCTTGCCGGCGCCAGCGCGCGTGCCGAGGCTTGGCTCGTAGGAGTAGTTGGAAACGCTGACCATGACCGACCCGAAGGCAACCTGAAACAGGTCCTTGACCCAACCCGTCGTTTGCTCTTCGATGAAGTCCAGACACGCTAGAACTTGCAGCTCGATGTCCGGACTGAAAAACGGAACTCGACTACGAAAGCCGCGCGGTCGTCTCGATGTGGGTTTTCCGTTCAGCCACGATTCTTCCTCGCCGTAATCCTCAAAGCGAGCAATCATCGTCTCCAGGATGGAGACATCGTATTTTGCGGTCTGGATTTTGGTCTTACATGCCAGCGCAGCGTAAGGATTGATCTCAAAGCCGATCGCGTCGTCGCCCTGCTTGAGCGCTTCGATCAAGGTTGTACCCACGCCTGCGAACGGGTCCAAGACAAACATCCGACGACTCCGACTCCGCACCGCGTCGAGCACTCCGGCGACGAACGACCCAGAGAAGCCGGCGACCCACGGGACCCATCGGTGGAGCGTGCTGGCACGGTTTCGTGAGAACGCAGTATCCCGAAATCCCGAAACCGGCAGAAGTTCGTATTTCACGCCCCCCTCGGCAATCGCTTCCCGGACAGACGCGGGTCCAGCCGTGAAACGATTCGCACCTCCATTTGCTGATCGCCGGATGGGTCCAGCCAGCCACGCTTCAAGGTCAGCGCGCAAGAAACGCCACTCACGGCCGACCTTCTGCGAAGGTACGCGCCGGGTCCGAGCCATTTCTCCCAGGGTCTTCTCGCTCACACGCATGAATGCCGCAGCTTCGGCCAGGGTAAGAATGCCGCTTCTGGCTATATCTTCCGTCATATTCCCTTAAGGTTTCCTAATCGTCCAACGGCGGACGGCGATTGTAATGTCGGCCGGTGACATTGTTGCTGCCGAGGAAAGAGTGTGGAGAACCGGTCAGCACTTCCTGAACGAGTGGTCGGGACCCCTCTGAGAGAGGTCAACCTTATTCGAGTCAGTCCGCCTGGTCGGTGCTGATCTCGTCGCGGGAAATTTTGTGGACGCTCTTGGGGTTGAAGGTCTGCCGAGTGCCGGAGCGAAGGGCGACCTCGATTCTGCCGCCGGTCAGCACGAAGAACTGGAGCAGGAATCCGCCCCCCTGCATGGTCTCGATCTGGTAATCCTCCTCCGTCAAATCACCGAGCCAACCGGGTAGCCGGCTTTCCAACTCCGGGTTTTCGGCGATTTCCCGGGGAAGGGCCATGATCAGGGTTCCCGGCTCCGAGGCCAGCAAGCCTGGGATCCGGGTCCTGACTTCAGCCATAAAGGAGATGATCCGGCCGGCTCGCTCCAGAGACTCTTCCGAACCACCGGAATCCGGCGGCGCGATGCCCCACGTGATGTGATGGATGAATGGATTGCCGTGTCCCTGCCGGAGCATTTGATTCCGGGCCGGCTGATCGACCGGATGGACCACGGCGACGTAGTCGAACCAGCCCTGGTCTCTGGCGGCGCTGTTTCCCGGAAGACCCGATGGAACGTTGATGTAGTCGTGGCCGTCCACCGGCGAGGGGTAGCAACGAGTGTCCCATCCGGCCACATACCCAAGTTCCCTCAGTGGGCCGGCGACCAAGTGCGGAGGATCGCTGAAGATGGCCGCGTGGTCCGGATTGGGAAGGAGGGGTATCCCGGCCCCGGCCATCTTCTCCCCCACTTCCATGGCCTCGTCCAAACGGGCCTCGGCGTTGGGTATGGTCAGGTAACGATCAAAATCCTTGGGAAGTCGAATCGAGCCACTCATGGCTTCACAGTTCAGTTTCAATCGATCTTCTCGACGACCATGGTCACCTCTTTCACGTCGCCCTTCAGCTTGTAGTAGGTGTGGACGTAGGCGCCGGGTCCGAAATCTCCTCCCTTGATGGAGGCGTCGGTCATGGCGAAGGTGAGGCGGCCCTTCTTTCGGGCGGTGATGACCAACTCGTCCGGGTTGATGGACTCCACCGTCCCGTAGACGTCGAAGACCCTTTCTTCGATGGGTTTCTTCCGCCAGAAACACGCGGGCTGAAGTAGCGTCAACAACAATACGGCGCAGAGAAAAGACCGGAACATGGCTTGGATTCTAGCAGCCTCCAACGTCAGCCGTCACATGCTTCCTCAACGAGTGAGCCGATTCAGCAGCTCCAGGACCCGTTGCTCGATCAAATACCGGACCACCCGAAAGCCGCTCATCCTTTCCTCAGGAGTCCCCCAGATCCGCGCCGGGTCGGGAAGGTCCCAATGTTCCGATCGAAGCTCCGCCGGCAGCACCGGACACGAGTCCCGGGCGTTCCCGCACAGGGTAATGAAATGATCGTAGCGCCGGAGATCCTTGTCTCCCAGCGCGTCGGAAGTCTGCTGCGAAATATCGATACCCACCTCGTTCATGGCCCAGACGGCATACGGGTTGAGACCGGCTGGGCGGACACCCGCGCTCTCCACCCGGACCCATTTCGAACCATGGCGCCGAGCGAAACCCTCGGCCATCTGGCTGCGGGCGGAGTTGCCGGTGCATACGAAAAGAACGGAGGGCATCCTTACCAGCCCGTGGCAAAAGTCATCACGGCATTCGACCGTCCCTGCATCCCGGCGGACGGCGTTGCGATTCGGGCACATACTCCCGGTATGCACCCGAATCGCGCCTTGTCCGGCGGGCGCAGGAACGGTCTCGGTGCTCGCGGGACTTTCACCACGGACTGTTACCATCGTCGCGACCGCCGGGCTTATTCCGGCTACCGGCAGAGAGTACGCTTCAGGAGGACCGCCTGACAAGCCCCGGAAGGGGAGAAAAGAGGAACGAGAAAAGAGGAAAAGAGTGAAGAAAGGTGCGTAGTTTACGCCCAGCGGCGTCAGCACGGAAAATGGTCTCGTCACGGACACCTGACTCAGATCGACGCGACACTCTGTTTCTCCGACCAACCCGGGTACCAAGCGGTAGAAATTTCCTCACCCTCCTTTTCCAAACTCCGCACCGAAAACATCACCGACAGCTCCCTCTGTTTCCTCTTTTCCCTCGTCCGGGTGCTACAATGCATTTGCTCCTGAAAACTATGATCGGATCAGTGTAGGGGTGAAGACCTTGACCTGGAGCCAGCGCAGACTCCTAGTTCCCAAAACAGCATCATTGACTCTTCTGGCTTGCTTCTTCCTGGGTGACGTCCCGGTTCTGGCGCAGCAGCGCTGGGAGATTCCTGAACGCCAGAGGCACATCCAAATCGACGGGTTCACCGACGAGTGGCAGGGAGTTCCCTGGTTGAAGCTCCTGCCCTCAAGCGGCGACGAAGGGTTCGAGGAAGGAGACGTCGAGCTTCGAATTCAGGGCCTCTGGGACAAGGAAAACCTCTATCTGGCCATGCACTGGACCGACAACATCTGGGATATCGAGCGTGTCCGCAGGCGGGATGCGGTCTGGCTGACTCCCGATCGGAGACGCCGGGACCGGACGCTCTTCTACGACTACCTGAAATTCCACATTCGCCGGTCCGACTATGACTACACCTTCTGGATGACGCCTCGCATCGAAAGCCGGGGACCCTTTGGATGGCACCGCCTGCTGAAGGGTTACAGGGGTATGGAAACCGCCACCTCCGCTCCCATCGTCACGGCCAGACAGAAACAGCACACCGCCACCTTGGAGGTCCTCTTTTCCTGGAAGGAGATGAGCATCAAACCCAAGTCGGGAAGGACCATCCCCCTGCTCCTGACCCTGGCGGACAGCGACCTGCCCGGCACTTCCCTCGAGATGAAGCTGGAGCAACTCAAGGCAATCCGCTGGAGAGGTGCAATGATTCTGGCCAAGACTCGGAGATGAACCACCCGGGAACGGGCGGACTCGACCCGTCACGGCGGCTGCGGATCGGCTTTGGCCGCGGAGAGAAGGACGGCGTCGAATCGCAAATCCATGCGACACAAGAAGGTTCTCATCACCGGGGCGTCGGCCGGAATCGGTGAAGCCACTGCCTACGCGTTTGCCGAGGAAGGGTGCGAACTCTTTCTGGTGGCCCGGCGAAGCGAACGATTGGAGCAGGTGGCGGGCGAATGCCGCCGCAGAGGTGCTCCCCAGGCCCTCTGGGCAGCTCACGATCTGAGTCAGCCGGATCGCGGGACGGCGATCGCCCACGAGTGCCGCCGGCATCTCCAGGGTCTCGACGTGGTCGTCTCCAATGCCGGCTATGGCGTTGTGGGCCCAGTGGTCGAGATTCCCCCGGAGACGGTGGCTCGAATCTGGCAGGTCAACTTCCAGTCCGGGTACGAGACCATCCATGCCGCCCTTCCCGGAATGATCGAACAAGGAAGTGGACACATCGTCCTGGTCAGCAGTGTCATCGGACGAAGAGCCATGCCCTATAGTTCAGCTTACTGCGTGACCAAATTCGCGCAGGCGGCCCTGGCCGAAGCCCTCTGGGGAGAACTGAGAGGGAGTGGGGTCGGGATCAGCCTCATCTGTCCCGGCTTTACCGAAACCGAGTTCCACGAGGCGGCTACCCGCACCGAGAGCGCCCAGGTTGCCAGCAGGCCGTTTCGGCCGGACACGGCGGAATCGGTGGCCCGCGTCATCGTCGAGGCGGTCCGGCGCCGGCGCCGGGAAGTGCACCTGAGCGGGCTGGGCCGGCTGCTCATCGGCTTGAACCGTCTATCGCCCGCCCTGACGGCCCGGGCGACGGCATGGGTGGGCCGCAGACAGTACAAAGAGTCTCACTGACTCATCCCCGGCATTCCTTACAGGGGCAGAGTTCGCGCAAGTAGTTGAAGGTATAGATGCCGCTGGAGTGCCCGTCCTGCCACCAGATCCGGATCGCGTAGCGGCCCACCAACTCCAGCGACGCTGGAGCGATGCCCTGGTTGACCTGTCCCGGCTGCAGGATGCGCAGGCCCGTCATCTCGTCGACGCAGGAGGCACAGGGGCAGGCAAGGCGGAGATCCCTAGCGGGATAGAGACTCTGGTGCCCGTCACTCCAGGTGATGGCGACATCGTGCTGATTGGCCCGGGTGATCTTGGAAGGAATGTGCAACCGGCTACTCGGGCTAGAAGGCGATCTGGATTTCCTGATTCAGCTCGCTGGACATGTTGCGGATGCTGATCTGCGCCGCGAGGTTTTCGGCCACGCTCACGAAGGATTTGGCAGCCAGCGACTCGGGAGCATCCAGAACGATGGGACGGCCCCGGTCGGACTGGACTCGAATGTCGGTGGAGAGAGGGATGTTCCCCAACAGGGGAAGCTCCAGTTGCTCGCTGACCCGCTGCGCGCCTCCGGCTCCGAAGATTTCCTCCCGCGCTCCGCAGCAATTGCAAACGTAGTAGCTCATGTTCTCCACCATCCCAAGGACGGGACAGTTCAACTGGTTGAACATGATGATGGCCTTCTGGGCCACGTTCAGGGCCACGTCCTGGGGAGTTGAAACCACCACGGCTCCGGTCAGGGAGATCTTCTGGCAGAGGCTAAGCTGAACGTCCCCCGTACCCGGCGGCAGATCGATCACCAGGTAGTCCAGCGCTCCCCATTGGACTCCGCCCAGGAACTGGCCGATCATCTTGTCCAGCATGGGACCCCGCCAGATGACGGCCTTGTCCTGGGGGAGGAAGAAACCCATGGAGATGACGCCGACGCCGTACTGCCGGATCGGGAGGATGCGGTTCCCGGGCGCCATGTCCGGCTTGCCGGAGATCCCCATGAGAGTGGGAATGCTGGGCCCATAGACGTCGGCGTCCAACAGGCCGACCCTTGCCCCGCTCCGCGCCAGGGCCAGAGCCAGGTTGGCGCTGACGGTCGACTTCCCCACTCCGCCCTTTCCGCTGGCCACCGGGATGACGTTCTTCACGTCGGGCAGGAGGGCGGCCCCCCGGGATCCCATCGAGGATCGCACCTGCGCCGTCATGGTGACGTGGGCCTCTTCGATTCCCGGTAGCGAAAGGATCGCTTGCCGCGCCTGCTCCTTCATCAAATCCTTCACCGGACAGGCCGGCGTGGTCAATTCGATGGTGACGGCGGCCGCCGGACCACAGAGCTTGACTTCCTTGACGAACCCCAGGGAAACGATATCTCGTCGGAGATCCGGGTCCTGAACTCTTTTCAGCGCCTCCAGAATCGCCTGCTTGTCACTCATCTTTCACTTCCAGTCGCAATAGAACATGGCCAGCTCAAACCTTGCGCCTATATTCTACACGCCTCTTCAACCCGGAGGCGCGCCGGCTTCACTGGCTGAATTCAACGAAGATCCTTCCCGGAATCCGCCGGGTAAACATCCGGACTTCGTGCGATTCGTCCTCGGCTCGGGCGTCGGACTGATAGTACAGGACGTAGTGGCTCTTCATCTCTTCGATGATATCCGCGTAGATCTGGCTCAGGTCGAGGAAGGAGTCCGAGAAGATGGTCCGGCCCCCGTAGCGCCGAGTCTGCTCCAAAAATCGGTTCTGACCCACTACGAACCGGTGAAAGGCGCGACTGATGTTGCTCCGGATCGGCGCCTCTCGATCGCCCAGTTCATGGCGATAGTTCTGGATGAACTGGTTGGTGTAGATGATGGGGTAGACGGTGATTCCCTCTTGCCGCGAGACTCGGATCATGTCACGGAAACTGGCTCTGCTGGCGGTGTCTATTCCGTCACTGATCAGGACGACCACTTTCTTGCCCGATCGAGACTCCAGGACGTTTCGGCAGACCCAGATCACCGAATCGTAGAGAGCCGTCTTGCCGTCGCTGGAGACGCCAGCCAGCAGCGACCGGATATCCGGTGGTCTCTCGTCCCAATCCAGGATCAACTCGGGAGTTCGGGAGAATCGGACGACAGCCGCACTTTCGTTCTCCAGCCCGCGAAAGAAGTCGATCGCCGTCTCCACGGCATTCTTCAGGAGATCCTGGAGGCTCCAACTGGTATCCACCATGACCACCACGTTGATGGGGACCTCCTGCTCTTCAAGCAGGGTGATGTTCTGGGGCCGGCCGTTTTCCAGCACAACGAAGTCGTCTTTGGAGAGGTTGCGGATCAGGTGGCCCCGATCGTCGCGCACCAGGAAGGTGACCCGGATGTGCTCCAGCGCCACCTCGACTTCGACTCTCGACGTACCGGCACCATCATCCTTTGCTGTCGGAGCGGCGTCTTGAGCTGAAGCGGAGAAAGGAAACCCGAGCGCCAAAAGACTGATCACGATCCAGGTGGTCCGCCTGTGCATGTGGGAATCTCAAGATAGCTTACCGGTCGGTCAAAAGCGAACCGGAACCGGCGGGCGCGGACCCGGCCGGGGTGCAATGCGGGACTTTCACCACGGACTGGTAAGCTATTCAGGTCAACGGGAGCAAGCGACCGCAGTGAAATACGCCAACCAGATCAACACCGCCCTGGTCGTCGCATCGGCTCTGTTCGTCGTCTACGCCCTGACTCAAACCTATTGGAGCGCCGACCCGGTCGAGGAAATCGTGCGTCCGATCCAGCAGGAGAGACGCCAGGTCGACAGCCCCTCGCCGGAAGCATCGACTCCCAGCCCGGAACCACGGATTCCGACACCCAGGAGACTTCCTCCGGCCGGATCGGAGACGGACCCGGTTGAACCGTCCACTCCGGGTTCTTCCACGGCGGCGCCAACCGTTCGACCCGGGGAACCGGGTCGGCGGGCGGGTGGCCGGTCCCAGTCGACGGCCCCTCGCAGGCTCACTCCGTCCCGGAACCGGCCGGCGCCGGTGAGCCGAACCCCGGTTTCGAGGCCTTCACGGCAGGTTCCTCCGATTTCGGCTCCCTCGGGGGGCCGGGCGGGTCGACCGCTGACCCGTCCTCCCCGGGAGATCGTCCCCGAGGAGAAACGCCAGACCGGCGATCCGGCGCCCACTCCTCCCGTACGATCGTCCGTCCCGGAGCAGCGCTTGCCCGACCGGTAGCTCCAGCCGGTGTCAAAGATTCAGCCTTGCCGGAGAGCCTCGACCGGATCGACCCGCGTGGCGCGATTGGCCGGAATCACGCCCGAGAGAAGGCTCAGCCCCACCGCGAAACCGATGGCGCCGGCCACCAGCCATAGTGGATAGGCGAAGAGGTTGGGAGCGTTCAGAATATCGTGGCTCTGGAAGTAGCGGTCGATGAAGACCGTGGCTATTCGGGTCAGAGTCCAACCGGCCAGAAGCCCCATGACCCCGCCTGAGAAACCGATCAGACCCGCCTCGGCCAGAAAGATGCGGCGGACGTCCCGGTCGGTCCCTCCGATGGCCTTCATGATGCCGATGACCCGGCGGCGCTCCATGACCGAAATGATCAGGACGTTGGCGATGCCCAGAGAAGCGACGAGCATGGCGATTCCGCCCAGGACGCCGAGGACTACCTCCAGCACCAGAAACGCCTCTTGGATCCGCTTCATCTGGTCGACGATGGCGAACGTCGCCGCTCCCCAGGACCGGACCTCTTCCCGAACCCGCTCCAGGCTCACCAGGTCCGCCACGCGCACGTCGATGCTGTCGTATTCGCGCCCCCGGCCTTCCTCCAGAGAGGTCAGGCCGGACAGGGAGGTCATCCCGCTCGCATTTTCCTTCCAGAGTTCCCGCGCCTCTACCAAGGGGATGACCACACCCCGGAAAAACGGGTTGGTCTGATTCGGGAGCAGACGAGGCAGGACACCCACGACCCGATAGGCAAATCGAACCGTCTCGAAGGGAAGATCCCCGTCCGAGACGTCCTGCTTGAGACGATCCGTCAAGAGTTGGATGGTTTTCCCCACGGCCTGCTCCGGGGGCTCGAACCCCAACCGGCGAGCCACCCGGCCGGTGAGGACGATCTCGGCCCCCTGGGTCCCGGAGAGAAACCGCCCCTGAGTGATCTTCGAATAGGGGGACAGGGGAGCGACGTGCGGGCCTGCCCCGCGAACCCGGGTCAGGTGAACCTTGTCCCCGTGCTCCAGTCGAGCCGCGAATCGGATGTCCGGTTGGACGCTCACGACTCCTTCAAGAGCCGCGACCCTGTGGACCAGGTCTTCGTCCAGAACCGGTCTGGCGGTTGGAGTGGCGGAGTCCGGGCCGGAATCCCGAAACCGTCTGAAGCTCTGGGATCTGGCGGGTCCCAGAATCTGGAAAGAGGTGAACACCTCCCGCACCTCCAGGTTCCCGACCGTCTGCAGGCGTAGCCCGGCTCCGAAACTCACCAGTGCCACCAGGGTGGAGATGGCGATCAGAACCCCCAGGCAGGTCAGGACGAAGCGCAGGCGGGCCTGTCCGATGTTGCGCCAGGCCATCTGGAAGATGTCACTCCAGGGCATCAGTCCTCTCCGCCCGGGATTCCGTTCCCACCGCCTTCGCCTCGCACCAGCCGTTCTTCCCGGAAAAGGCGGCCATCCCTCAGTTCGATCACGCGATCCAGGCTTTCTTTCCAGAGGTCCTGCTCGTGGGTCACGCAGATCACGGTGCGTCCCTCCAAGTGGAGCCGCTTGAAGATCTCCTGGATCTCCCCGGCCGTGGCGCTGTCCAGGTTGCCGGTGGGTTCGTCGGCGAGCAGAAACTGAGGGTCGTTGGCCAGTGAACGAGCGATGGAGACCCGTTGCTGCTCACCTCCGGAGAGCTGGGAGGGGACGTGGTCCAAGCGATGGGAGAGTCCGACGCTTCCCAGCAGAGATCTGGCCTTGTCCGCCCGTTTTCCCGGTCCCAACCCGGAGAAAGCCATGGGCAATTCCACGTTCTGGAGGGCGGTCAAGGTCGGGATCAGGTGAAAGAACTGAAACACGATTCCCACCGTGTGCTGGCGATGATGAGCCAATTGTTCGGGACTCATTCGGGCCAGGTCCCGGTCGCCGACCCAGAGCGAGCCTGAACTGGGGCGGTCCAGCCCTGCCAACAGGTTGAGCAGGGTCGACTTCCCGGAACCGGAACGGCCCACGACACCCAGAAATTCTCCCGGAACGACCTCCAACGAGATCCCGTCCAGGGCCCGGACCACCCGCTCTCCCATGGGATAGTCCTTGGTGAGGTTTTCAACTCGCAATGATTCCACGACGGGCGTATTGTGACCGATTTTTGCACGTCGTGCGCAGAGTCCCGTGTCAGACCCCTTGGGACGTTCGACAGCGCTGCCGCCGAGCGGGACGGATCTCACTTGCAAGATATCGGCCGGTGGTCCAGCATCGTAGCCCCATGAGATACGCCTTGACCGCCTTGTGGTTGTGGGTGGCAGTCACGACGGTTCCCGCTACGGGGTCGAGCCGGATCGTAGAACGGAAGGACCTGTCCTACTACGAAGGATCCAACGCTCATCCCAGCAAGCACAAATTGGACCTCTACCTTCCATCCGGAAGCGAGGGGCATCCGGTGCTGGTGTTCGTCCACGGGGGTTCCTGGAGACGGGGCGACAAGGACGCCTACGGGGGGGCTTACGGCGCCATGGGCCGGAGTCTGGCCGCCGAGGGGGTGGCCGTGGCGGTGATCAACTATCGGCTCACCCCGGAGGTGCGCCATCCCGAACACGCCCGGGACGTGGCACGGGCGGTCAGTTGGGTCCATGGCAATGCCTCCCGGTACGGTTGGAACCCCGGAAAGATCGTTCTCGTGGGGCATTCGGCCGGCGCGCATCTCTGCTCCCTGACGGCGTTGGACGAGGTGTATCTGAAGGAGCACGGCCGGGCGCCCGATGTGATCGGCGGGGTGGTGGCCGTCAGCGGCGTCTACGACCTGACCCGGACCGGGGTGACGGGACAGCTCCTCTACCAGGACGTCTTCGGCACCCGAAACGAACAACTCCAGGCCGCCTCTCCGGCTCTCCGAGTGCGGAGCAAACCGGCGCCTTTTCTGCTCCTCTATGCCGATCAAGATTATCCCACGGCCGACTATCAGACCCGCCGCCTCGAGAGCGCCCTGGCCAAGTGGGGGGGCACGGTCCGAAGCCTGGAGATTGCGGACCGCAACCACGTGAACATCATCGCCGGGTTGGGTCGAAAGGGCGATCCGGTCCGGGAGGAGATCCTCCGCTTCTTGAAGGAACTCTTCCAGTCGTCGACGCCATGACCGCACCGAATCCGATCCTGCCCGGCCGCCTCCTCTGGTCGGGAGAACACTGGATCTGCTTTCTGCGCGCACCCGGAACCCGAGTGGATTCCGTTCGAGTCAGCCTCTACCGGTCCGTTTACAGCCCCGCCGGTGAGGGGCACGTCGCCTTCGTGGACGTTCCCGGCTCACTCCAGGCGGTGTTGACCGACAATCGAGCCCTCCTTCAGTTCATCCGGGAAACCATGTTTCGAGGGAAGGCGCCGCCCTTCGGATCCGGCCTTCCGGTCGTTGAAGCCGCCTTTCGGCGCGGGGGCGGCCTGAAAGAGTCCCCGTCATGGATCATGGAGGCCGGAAGCCATCGCCTGAGCGTGACCTGGACCCGGCTGGAGCCGGCCACCCTGGCTTACCGTGCCGACCCGGAAATTCAGCGGCGAAGGCCCGCCTTCACGGTGCTCTTCTTCTGCCAAGGGGCTCGGGTCCTCCTGGATGGCCGCCGGATCGAAGGTACCCCCTACCCTCGAAGCATCTGGCGGGAGGCATTGGGAGGCGGAGACCGGAGTTCCTGCGTCTTCGCCATCGCCGAAACCATGATCCGGCCCCCGGATTGAATGGATCACGAATTTTTCGGGGGCAATGAACCATTACGATCCGGTGACGGTCTAATAAAATAAGAATCGAATCGTGTACACTGGCAGGAAATTCGATCATGTCACCTAGACTATTCCTTATCTCCCTCTTTCTCCTCCAACCCCTGGCCGCCGAGAAGAAGGCCGATACCGGGGCGGCTAAAGGGGCCGTGACCGTCGAAAAGTCCGGACTCTTCAACCTGCACGGGTTTTCTCTGGGAGGCGGATACAGATACAGCCGGTTTCGCTACTACCCTCCGTTCGGTTATTTCCCCCACTACTCCTATTACTGGGGCAGGTACCCGTTCCATCACTTGACCGGCGCCTGGGCCTATCCCGATTTCTACCATCCCGCTTACTTTGCGGGTTACGGACGAACCGCCAGGGGAGGCCGAATCAAGTTGAAGACGAAATACAAGGAGGCGAGCGTCTACCTGGACGGCGCCTTCGCCGGTCTGGCCAAGGATCTCAAGGAAATCTGGCTGGATCCGGGCGTGTACCAGTTGAAGGTGGAACCCGACCGGCACGAGCCCTTCGAGATTCGGGTCTACGTACTGACGGGGAAGACGGTACGGATCGAACCCAAATTCAAGGAGAGATCCCAGGAGTAGACTATGAAAAAGTTGATTCAGACCCTTTCCGTCGCACTGCTCTCCGGAATCTTCGTCTTGGCCAACTCGGATGGCACACGTCCTCTGACCAATGTCAGGAAGTATCCCGTCTCCATCGAGAAGGACGGCTACAGTCTGGGCGCCCGGTTGCTCAGCGAGAAGGAGGTCCTGCAGACCTTCGTCACTCCCCTGAAGGGAAAGTACGTCGTGGTGGAAGTGGCAATGTACCCCGGCATCAACGATATCGAGGTGGACAACCGGGACTTCGTACTCCGGATTGACGGTTTCGACCGGTCGTTCCGTCCCCAGGAGCCGAGCCGGATCGCCATCGGCCAGCAGCGGACGACCAAGGCGGGCAGGCGGGTCAGCATCGTTCCGTACGGAAACATCGAATACGAATCGGGTCGGGGACACTATCCCGACGGGCGGTTTCCCAGGCGTAGCGACCGTCGTGATGTCGAGGATCCCGATTGGGATCGCCGTGAGCGCGACGGGCGATACGACCGCCGGCGGGGCTATGGTGGTCTCCGGACCGTCGTGGGAGTCGGCGTCGTACTCGATCGCCAGCCCCAGCCCTCCAGCGACCAGGATCGGTACGTCATGGAGACGGAATTGCAGGACAAGAGTATTCCCCAGGGATTCATCGGGTCGCCGGTCGCCGGCCACCTCTACTTCGCAGTCGGGGAGTACCGCGAGAAGGCGGAGCATCGGCTCGAATACCGCGGAAACGGGGAGACCACCGTCCTGGTCCTTCCCAGGAAGTAGGACGGCGCCATTGCCGGCTTGGCCTATGAACTCAAGGGAATCTGGCCGGAACCGGGCGTGTACCAGCTGACGGTGGAAACCGAACCACTCGTTGCCTTCGAAATTCGCGTTTACGTACAGACCGGAAAGATCGTAAGGATCGAACCCAACTTACGGGAGAGATTCCAGCAGTAGGCTATGAAGAAGTTGATTCGGAACCTTTCCGTTGCGCTGCTCTCCGGCGTCTTCGGCTTGGCTGGCTCGGATGGAACTCGTCCTCGGAGCGAGGTGAACAAGTATCCCGTCTCCATCGAAAAGGAGGGTTACAGTCTGGGTGCCCGGCTGCTCAGCGAGATGGAAGTCTTGCAGACCTTCGTGACTCCCCTGAAAGGGAAATATGTCGTCGTGGAAGTGGCTCTCTACCCCGGCAATGCCGACATCGCGGTGGACAACCGGGACTTCGTTCTCCAGGTTTCCGGTAGGGACCAGATCTTCCGCCCCCAGAAACCGGAGATGATCGCGGCCGGTCTGCAACGGAGAGCCTCGTCAGCCAAGCGGAGCGGTGTGGTTTCTTCGGGAACCATCGGATACGAATCGCGCCGCGAGCGCTATCCGGAAGCCTACCCCGGTCGCCGCAATCGTAATGACGACATCAGGTCCGGTGGCCCCAGCACCACGATTGGGATCGGAGTATTACGCGATCGACGCCCCCGGCCCTCCACCGACCGGGATCGTCAGGTCATGAAGACGGAGTTGGTGGACAAGAGCCTTCCCGAGGGCTACACCGGGTCGCCGGTCGCCGGCCATCTCTACTTCGCGGTGGGAAAGCACCGTAAGAAGGCGGTGCACCGACTCGAATATCGTGGACACGGGGGGACGGCAGTCCTGATCCTACCCAGGAAATAGGACGATCGCACCCTTGTCGCTTCCCGCTCGCCGGCCCGGCAATCTGAATTCCACAACCCGGCGGTGACCCTCCTCCCCGCCGCCGCGTTTTTCTTTCGATCTCTCCTCCGTACCGAAGTTCTCTTCCTTGTTGATAGGATTGTCCAATGGAATCCGTGCCTTGGAAGGTTTCCCTTCACGGCGGACACAGCGGGGCTTTCTGCGATCATGCGGAAGGGACTCTCCGCCAGATTCTGGAAGCAGCGGTCTCGCAGAAGATGTCCGTTTTCGGGATCACGGAGCACGCTCCCCGTCTGGCAGAGCGCTTCCTCTATGCCCGTGAGATCGAGCTGGGATGGGACGTGCCCAAGCTGGAACGGGACTTTCGTGCCTACCGATCGGCCCTGGACCCCCTGGTTCGCGAGTTCAGTCCCCTGCTGCAGGTCCTGAAAGGTTTCGAAGCCGAGGTCGTGCCCAGTTCGACCTACGCCGACGTCATGCGCCGTTACCGGTCGGACATGGGTTTCGACTACATGGTGGGCTCCGTCCACTTCGTGGGGGAAATCATCATCGACAGCGAGCCCGAAGACTTCGAACGTGCCCTGAACCGGGCCGGCGGCCTGGAAGCCCTGGCGACCCGCTACTACCAGGAAGTAGCTCGCATGGTCGAAGCACTCCGGCCCGAAGTGGTGGGACATCTGGATCTGGTTCGCAAGAACGGCCGGCACTACGGACCATTGGACACGCCGCCCATCAGGCGGTCGGCTCGCGAGGCACTGGAGGTGATCCGCCGCCACGGCAGCATCCTGGATCTCAACACGGCCGGATACCGCAAGAACCTGGGCTGTCCCTACCCGGAACCCTGGCTGTTGCGCCAAGCCCATGAAATGGGCATCGGCGTCTGTTTCGGAGATGACAGCCACGGCCCCGACCAGGTGGGAGCCGGAATCGAGGAGGCTCGTCTCTACCTTTTGGACCATGGCATTTCCGAGATTCGGACCCTGGCCAAAGAAGGGGGCCGGGTGGTCCGCAGATCCATTTCACTTCATTGATTCCTCTCGATCGAAGTTACGGAGTTACCGATGAACTATTCCTCAGAAGCGGCAGCAGCACCTCGAATCGAAACCGACGGCCGCGTGCTCGTGTGCCCGGGAGGACACGCACCCAAGGTGGTCCGATTGGGAAACGATCGCCTCCTGGTGGCCGCCCGCACCGGCTTGACCGGAGTCGCCGACAACAGCTCCGTGTCCCTGGTGGAGTCCCGCGATGGAGGCCGGACCTGGACCGAGCCTCGCATCCTTGTCAATTCAGGGAACGACGAGCGGGTGCAGATGATGAGCCGTCTTCCCGGCGGCATCATCCTGCTTGGATTCACCCGACGGTCCAACGGCACCTGCAAGGGCATGCTCATGACCTCCTCCGACGAGGGCAGGAACTGGGAAGACCCCTTCGAGTTGCACCCGGGACCGTTCGATTACGTCTATCCATTCGGCGGTGTGACCGCGCTTCCGGACGGCGAACTCCTGCTCACCGCGTACGGCGGCTACTACCCTGTCTACGAACACGGGGGCAAACCGCGGGAACGAAAGGGCGATTTCACCCTCTTCTTCCGCTCCCGCGACGGCGATCGATGGGAGTACGGAGGCCTGATCTGCCGTTTCACCACCCAGCCCCATCTCCTGCGCCTTGCCTCGGGCGTGCTCCTGGCATCGCTTCGCAGCGCCGAGCTGGAAGAGGCCATGACCTATGAGGAGTCGCTCCAGCGGCCGCTGGCCAGAACTCTGGTGAGTGTGTCCCGAGACGAAGGGAGAATCTGGTCCCGGCCCCGGCAGGTGACGGATGCCGCCGAAATGCAGGGATTTCTACTGGAGTCCTCGTGCGGTGAACTGGTCATGACCTACAGCGTGAGGCACAAGCCCTATGGTGTCGCCATTCGGACCAGCCGCGACCAGGGAAAGAGCTGGGGACCGCCGACGGCCTTGGCTGACGACGCGCCGGCGACCGACGTGGGGCTGTCCCAGACCCTGGAATTGGAGCCGGGAAAGTTTCTCACCCTCTATCACTGGGAGGATCGGAGCACTCCCCAGCGCGAGGCCAACCTGTTTGGGATCTTCTGGCGGATGAATCCGCCCTCCGCCCGTTCGTAGCTACCTGGGGATCCGCCGCAATACTCAGATGCAGTACTGGTTCAGCTTGGCGCCCAGCCTCTCGATCTCCTCCCAGGTGTTGAAGAAGTGGACGCAGACGCGGATATCCCGGGGGTGTTCCAAGGGCGCCACCACGATCCCGTCCTTCTCGGCCAGCCGCTCGTAGAAGTCCATCCCCAGAAATCCCTCCGGCAGCCTCAGGCTCACGACTCCGCTCCGGCTCCCATCCTCAAGGGGAGAGATGAGCTGGAAGAGCCTTGAATCGCGGACCCATTCCGAGAACCGTTTTGACAGGTCCGCGGTCCGGCGGTGGATCCGATCCCAACCCACGTTGTCGAGCCAGCGCAGGGTTTCGGCAAATCCTCCGAAGACGGGCAGGGCACGGGTCCCGAACTCGTAGCGGCGGCCGTCGGGATGCCACTCATATTGCCCGTCGTCCTCGATGGTGACCTGGCTGTGGGCTCCGGTCCACGAAACCGGTGTCGAGTTCAGGATCTCCTTCCGGGTCAGGAGTCCTCCCGTCCCCTTGGGGCCCAGCAGCCACTTGTGGCCGCAAAACGAGTAGTAGTCGCACCCAAGATCGTGGAAGTCGAGCGGGATGTTTCCGGCGGCCTGGGCGCCGTCCAGCAAGAGCCGCACGCCACGCTTGTGCAGTTCTTGCGCCAGCTTCCGCGCCGGAAGAACTCGGCCGTTGCGGCGGGAGACATGGCTCATGGCCACTAATCGGGTGCGCGGTGAGATCTGGCTCAGAACGCTGCCGAGGACATCTTCACCCACGCCCATGGGAGCCCGCCGATAAACGACGCCGAAACGCTCGTGGAGATTGTAGGATGGCTGCAGCAGAGCGGGATGCTCGTGGTCACTGATGAGGATTTCGTCCCCCGCCTTCCAGTCGATGGACCAGATGACGATGTTGAGACCCTCGGTGGTGTTGTGGGTCAGGGTCACCTCTTCTTCATCGGCGCCCAGGGCGGCCGCGGCCAAGGCGCGGCATTCTTCCTCCACCACGGCGATCCGGGGGTTGATTCGCGGATCTCCGGGTCCACGATTCTGCAGGTCCAGAAGCTCCTTGACCCGTTCGATGACGGGAGTGGGCGACGGACCGATTCCCCCGGTCAGAAAATAGGCGGATTCCGAGGTCGTCGGTATTTCCTTGCGAACCCGGCTCACCCATTGCGGAATTGTGGCTTGACTGGTGGTAGCGACGGCTTGTCCCATGTTTCGAATCCAGGTTGTTCCGGCCGCTGCTGCCAGCGACGCGGATTTCAAGAAGGTTCTTCTCGGTGGTCTACGGCTTTCGGATCGGGGCAGATTCTCTCCCATCGAACTCCTGAAGTCTTGTCGGGGGAAGTCTCTCAGGTCAGTTCAGGCGCCGCAACAGGTATCCCGGACGGAAGGATCGCCGGGCGCGGACCCAGACCGAAAAACGCTCGCGGGCGTCTGCGACCCGGTCCAGACTGAAGACGCCTCGACCCAGAATCGCGGACAGAGCTTGGGTCAACTCGGGTCGAAGCTGTTCGAAGGTCTCTGCGTTGTTGGGGGTACGGAGGCGATCGTTTGCCAGCAGCAGCATCTCCCGGGTATGGAAACGCACTCTGCCGCCCAGAACCGGATCGGATTCCAGTCGGCTGCAGGCCAGAAGCGTGTGCCTGAAAACCTCCCGGATACACTGCTCACGGGTCCCGTTCAGATTCTGCTTGCGGTAGTAGAGGAGTCCGGGCCGGTCATCGCCCTGGTCCAGGCTGAAGTTTCCCTCGTGAGCGACCAGCAGTATGCCGGGGCCCCGGTGGACGTGACTGTAGTCGTGGACGTCGATGAGCAGGTGTCCGTCGACGGCCTGGTGCTGGATCCAGGTATGGAAGACGGGGATGAATTCCCGCGCCTCGGCCCGGAGGGGCTCCTCCAGAAAGATCTTGAGACCCAGTTTCTGCCAGCCGCCCATACCCTCGCCTAATGGACTCCCGAGATCTCCCGGGCCATGCGCTCGTAACAGGCATGAGCCGCCTCGATGAAGAGCTGGCTCTCCTCCACCGACTGATGGGCCGTGTCCCGATTCGGGATCTTTGGAGGCGACTGGTGACGGCGGAAAAGGTAGTTGGCGAACTTGCCGCGGGCGTACTTGTCGAAAAACAGCTCGGTGTCGTAGAAGCGGCGCCGGAATTCCGAAACCACCCTGTCCGGTACACGCGGGACATCCAGGAATTCCGTCTTGACCAGGGCTTTGGCGGCCTCGACCATGGCCTGATAGCTCAATGCGTCGGCGCCGGGAAAATCCATCTCGTCCAGCCTGATCTGGGCTTCGAAGACCAGTTGCTCGGCGGCTGCGAGATTGAACTGGGTCAGGGTGACCACCTCTCCAGCGCATTCTCCCGTCCCCAGATCCCCCATGGAGAACTCTCTGGGATCGCCCCAATCGCTGTAGAAGGAGGAGTCGACCGCATAGGCCGGAACCTGCAACAGGTCCTGCAGCATGGCTCGAAGGTCCTTCTTGCCGACGCTCCGGACGAATTCCTGAAAGCTCTCGCCATTGCTCCGATACTCCAGGTATCGGCCGGTGATCCGTTCCAGAACCTTGGGCACGTTCCGGGCCGGCGCCGAGCCCATTGCCAGTCCGTAGGAGCCGGCGTTCTTGGTCCACTGGCCTCCCAGCACCACTTGGAAGTGAGGCACCTTGTGCCCCTTGATGGTCCGGCTGGTTCCGTAGAATCCGATGTCCGCGACGTGGTGCTGACCGCAGGAGTTGAAGCAGCCGCTGATCTTGATCCGCAGGTTCTTGATCGAATCATCCAGTTGGAAGAACTTGGCGCCGAGCCTCCTCCGGAGTTCGGCAGCCAGTCCACGCGAGGAGGCGATTCCCAACTTGCAGGTGTCAGTACCCGGGCAGGCCGTTACGTCCACGATGGTACCGGCGCCATGGGCGCCCAGACCGATCTTCTCCAGTTGACCGTAGAGTTCCGGCAGGTCCGCTTCGCTGACCCAACGCAGCACCATGTTCTGCTCGATGGTGGTCCGGATGTTCTCGCCGGAGAAACGGCGGGCGATCACCGCCAGCTCCCGGGCCTGCCACGACGACAAGTCTCCCAAGGGAAGAGTCAGGGTGGCGACGGCGTAGCCCGCCTGCCGCTGCCGGTAGACGTTGGTCCGGACCCAGTGCTCGAAGTCCGGAGGCGGCTGATGTCCGTTCAATGCCGCCGGGGGCCTGACCGCGATCTCCTGGAATTCCGGAACCTGGGGCAGATACGCGGTCCACCGCTCGTCAGCAGGCATGACCTCGCGCTCCTTCAGAACCTGCTTGCGGAACTCGTCTATCCCCAGCTTGGCCACCAGGAACTTGATGCGGGCACGGGCACGGTTCTTCTTCTCTCCCAAGCGGGCGAACACCCTGGAGATGGCCTGCGCCGTGGGCAGCAGCTCTGCTTCCGGAAGAAAGCGATCGAAGAGCTTGGCCTGGTGCGGCACCGCGCCCAGACCTCCCCCGACGTACAGCTCGAACCCGCGTCTGATCCGGTCGCCCTCTCGGCGCACCACCGCGATGGCCCCCATGTCATGCATGCTGGCCAGCCCGCAGGCCTCCTCGCGGCATCCCGAGAAGGAGATCTTGAACTTGCGGCCGAAGTCCTGGACATCGGGGTGCCCCAGCAGGAAGGCGGTGCAGGCCTTGGCATAGGGACTGACGTCGAAAGCCTCGGTGTGGCAGACGCCCGCCAGCGGGCAGGCCGTCACGTTCCGGACCGAGTTCCCGCAGGCCTCCCGGGTCGTGATTCCCACCGAGGCCAATCTCCGCATCAGGCTGGGAGTGTCGTCGATATGGACGAAGTGGAGTTGATAGTCCTGTCTGGTGGTGACGTGGAGCACTCCGTCCGAATACTCCTCGGCCGTATCCGCCAATACCTCGAGCTGGCGGGGATTGACCCCCCCGTACGGGATCTTGATGCGCATCATCCCGGGCGCGTCCCAGAGGGTCTCGGGCCCCTTGATGACGTCGCCGGAAGGATAGGGGAGCTGCTGCGACCGGACGCCGTCGTGGCGAAAACCGTTGTCGTATCTCTGGCCGTAGATGCCGCGCCGCAACCGGGTCTCGGCGAAGATCTTCTCATCCAGCTTTCCCTGACGTCTCAGCTCCATCTGCATCTCGAAGATGTCGATCTCGCGGCCGAGCTCGTCCGGGATATCCGTGCCCAAGTGCTCCTTCCAGGTAGTCATGACCCGATTCCTCCAGGTCCTTTCAGCGTATGAGATGACACTATCTTTACCCAATTGATCGGAATAATCAAATGAGGTCCCGAACGCCTACTCGAGTCCCAGCAAGGGGCCGGCGTCGCGATGGATCATCGCTTCCATCTGTTCCGGATCCAACCGCGGCAGGGCCGTGCCTTCCAGCATGCCGTTGATGGATCGCAGCCCGGCCAGAGACTCGTCCACGTTGGTGATGGGGTAGTCGGTCCCGAACAGGAGCTTGTTCCAGACACCATACTCCTGCACCAGCATCAGGCTCTGGTAGAGCTGGAAGGGCCGGTAGTGGATGGCCGACACGTCCGAGTAGACGTGAGGATGCTTCCGGATCACCGCCACCGTCTCACCCTCGTATGGATGTCCCAGGTGCGCCAGAATGATCCGGCACTCCGGGTACTTGATGGCGACGGGATCCAGATGCCGGGGCAAAGTGGTGTCCAAAGGGGCCCGATCCACGAAAGTGGTCCCCGTATGGAGCAGGACCGGCAGTTGGTGGCGGACGGCATACTGCCACAGGTGATCCAGCTCCGACGCCTGAGGATAGAATCCGGCATACATGGGCATCAACTTGATGCCCCTCATCTTCAGATCCTGGTGGCCCTCCTCCAGTTCCTCCTGCCAACCCGGTTGGGTCGGATCGAGGGAGAGAAACGGGATCAGATTTTCGGGGTCCTGAGAGCAATATTCGACGATGAACCGATCGGGAATCCAGAGGCCCGACAGCTTGGCCTTTCCACCGAAGACGACGGTCTTGACCCGATCGGGGACCGTGCGGCAATGGGCGCGATAGTCCTCCAGGGTGCTGTCCAGGGGGATCTCGTAGCCCCTCATTCGGATTGCCTGTTGGCGGAACCGATCCGAGAAATGGTCCGGATATCTCCAGCCATGAGTATGCACGTCAAAAATCACACGTCACCTCCTGATTTCGCGCCAGAGCAGGGTAACGTGTTCCCGGAGCGACTTCCAGGATCGGATCGCCCCCTTTGCCGGCACGACTATTCCCACGGACTGCTATCATGTTCCCGGTTTCGGCGACACTTTTCCCAGGCGCAGGAGGCACTGCAGTTCCCATGAAATTCCTATCCGATCCGGTCCCGATAGATTCGACACTCCGCCGCCCCGCCATCGCGGCCGCGGCTCTCCTGGTCTTCCTTCAGACGGTGCCCGCTCTCGCCGAGTCCCACCATGGGGTCCGACTGGTCAAGACGGACGCGGCTCGGGTGGACATCTACGTCGGCAAGAGCCTGTTCGCCTCGTACCACTACGGAGCCGGCTTTCACAAGCCGATCTTCCACCCCCTGCTCAGCCCCAAGGGCCATCGACTCACGCGGGCATACCCCATGGAATTCGGGACACCCGACGAGCATTACGACCATTGGCACCACGAGGGGATCTCATTCACCTATGGAAACCTCAACGGCGTCGATTTCTGGTCCAAGCTGCCCGGCGGACGAGACAAACCGGGCAGTGGCCGGATTCGGCACACCGGCTTCACCCGGCTGGAAGACGGACAAAAGGGAGTCATGGATACCACGTCGGACTGGATCGCACCCTCGGGAGCCGTGCTGCTGAAACAGGACTCCCGGATGACCATCGAGGCGGGCCCCGGATGGCGGACCCTGGACTTGACGTTCAAGCTGACTGCCCAAGGGAAAGCGGTGACGTTCAACGATACCAAGGAAGGAATGATGGCCGTTCGCGTCGCCCCCGACCTGCGGGAAGACCGGACCGGCCGCTACCTGAACGCCCAGGGGTTGGAGCTGTCGAAGGGTGTCTGGGGAAAGAAGTCTTCCTGGGTCGCACTCCGCGGCTCGGTCCAGGGAGAGGACCTGACTCTGGCTATCATGAATCACCCCAAGAGCATCGAATCCCCCACCTTCTGGCACGCCCGGGGCTACGGACTCTTTTCCGCCAACCCCTTCGGCCGTAAGGATTTCGAAAAAGGTTCCCCACCTCTGAACGTCGCTCTGGAACCGGGCGAATCGGCCCTCTTTCTCTACCGGATACTGGTGCACTCCGGACACCTCACCCAGTCCGATATGGCGGCTCAATTCGAGAAGTATCGCGAAACGAAACCGTGACGGAGGGCGCCGCCACACGCGGCGGTGCAGGGGCCGAGTCTTCTTGTCCTGCTCCAGAGGGGCAGATATAATCCCTGACGCATGCCCGGGACCATGATCTCCATCCTTTCCCCCGACGGCGACCTGAAATCGGAGGCCGACATTCCGGCCCTCAGATTGGATCAGCAGCTCCATCTCTATCGGTTGATGTGCTTGAATCGGAGGGTCGACGACCAGATGATCCGGCTTCAGAGACAAGGCCGGCTCGGTTTCTACGTCGGGTCACGCGGGGAGGAAGCGGCCATCATCGGAAGCGCGTTCGCCCTGGAACGGCGGGACTGGGTCGTCCCCTGCTACCGGGAGTTGGGCGCCGCTCTGGTCAAAGGCTTTCCCCTGATCGATCTTGTCTGCCAGTTCTTCGGAAATTCCCGGGACTTGACCAAGGGCCGGCAGATGCCGAACCACTACGCCAGCCGCGACTTGAGGGTGACGTCGATTTCCAGTCCCGTGGGAAGCCAGATCCCCCATGCCGTCGGTCTGGCTCTGGGCGCCCGTCTGGCGGGCAGGGACGACGTGGCGCTGGTCTATTTCGGCGACGGCGCCACCTCTCAGGGCGACTTCCATGTCGCCACCAACTTCGCGGGAGTCTTCAAGACTCCGACCATCCTCTTCTGCCGGAACAACCAGTGGGCGATCTCCGTTCCGGTAGAGTCTCAGACGGCCTCCCGGAATCTGGCCATCAAGGCGACCGCGTACGGTATTGAAGGGGTCCGTGTCGACGGAAACGACGTCTTCGCCGTCTACGACGTCACCTCGAAGGCGGTGGCGAAGGCAAGAAGGGGGGAAGGTCCGACGCTGATCGAGGCGGTGACCTACCGCCGGGGAGGCCACTCCACCTCCGACGACCCCAATTCCTATCGGGACGGCGCCGAGGTCGAGCCCTGGGTCGAACGCGACCCGATCCTGCGGTTCCGCTTGTACCTGACCCGGCAGGGACATTGGGACGACGACAAGGAGCAGGGGTTGGAGGACGAGATCCGAGCGCTGATTCGCAGCACCCTGGAAGAGGCCTCGCGGTCCGGACCGCCGTCTCTGGACACCATCTTCGGCGACGTCTACGACGAGATGCCGTGGCATATCCGCGAGCAAATGGAGTCGGTGTGCATGCCGGAGGAGTTTCAGACCGTCGAGCAGGGGACCTGACCCACTTCCCCGGAAGCCAGATGCCGATTCGGAACATCATCCAGGCAGTCAACGACGGTCTGCGCACCGAGATGCGGCGCGACCCCAGCGTGGTGATCCTGGGTGAAGACGTGGGGCGTTTCGGCGGGGTCTTCCGCGCTACCAAGGGCCTCCAGGAAGAGTTCGGAGAGCACCGCGTATTCGACACGCCGCTGGCCGAGTCGGGTATCATCGGGGCCGCCATCGGCATGGCCATGTACGGCTTTCGCCCGGTTCCCGAGGTTCAATTCGCGGACTTCATCTATCCCGCCTTCGATCAGATCGTCAACGAGCTGGCCAAGATGCGGTACCGTTCCGGCGGCCAATACACGTGTCCCAT
This sequence comes from Acidobacteriota bacterium, assembly GCA_965217775.1. GTDB lineage: Bacteria > Acidobacteriota > UBA6911 > RPQK01 > JAJDTT01 > JAJDTT01. The sequence continues at coordinate 5,439,859 of CBDCJH010000002.1, read as the reverse complement.
GGTGATCCGAACGCCCTATGGCGGAGGCATCCGGGGAGGGCACTATCACTCCCAGAGTCCCGAAGCCTATTTCGTCCACACTCCTGGGCTCAAAGTGGTGGTGCCGGCGACTCCCTACGATGCCAAGGGACTTCTGATTTCGGCGATCCGGGATGACAACCCGGTCATCTTCCTGGAACCGAAGCGGGTCTACCGGGCGGCCCGGGGCGAAGTTCCGGACGGCGACTACATCGTGGATCTGGGTCAGGCCAAGGTCGTCCAGGAGGGTCTGGACGTGACCGTCGTGGCCTACGGCGCCATGCTCCACAACTGCCTGGCAGCGGCGAATCAGTCGGAGGAAGAAGAGGGGATCTCCTGTGAAGTGGTGGATCTGAGAACCTTGATGCCCTTCGATGTCGACACGGTCTTGAGCTCAGTCCAGAAGACGGGCCGCCTGGTCATTGTCCACGAGGCTCCCAGAACCTGTGGGTTCGGAGCGGAACTCTCGGCGACCGTCGGGGAGAAGGCGCTCCTGCACCTGCAGGCCCCCGTGACCCGGATCACGGGTTTCGACACCCCTTTCCCCTACACTCGCGAAGAAGACTACCTGCCTGGGATCGAAAGAATCCGGAATGGATTGCGCGAGATCGTCGAATTCTGAGTAGAGTCCTATGCCGTACCAATTCAGGCTCCCCGATATCGGCGAAGGCATCGTGGAAGGCGAGGTCGTTCGCTGGCTGGTTCGGATCGGCGACGAGATCGAAGAAGATCAGCCGATGGTGGAAGTCATGACCGACAAAGCCACCGTCGAGATCCCCTCTCCCGTAAAGGGCCGCGTCGTGGAGCATGGAGGCAAGGAAGGAGAGGTCGTCCCGGTCGGGTCGGTGCTGGTGGAGATCGATACCGGCAAAGACGAAGTCGACTCCGAGCCGGTTCACGCGGCGCCTCATCCACCTCCTCGCAGGCCTCCGATTTCGCGGCGGCGAAAAACGGTGCGGATCCTGGCGACCCCGGCCCTCCGGCGCCTGGCGAAACAGATGAAAATCGACCTGGAACGGGTCAAGGGCACCGGCCCGGGCGGACGGATCACGAAAGAGGACCTGACCCGGGCCCAGACGCCTCCGACCGTTGCCGCGGCCGGGCCGACGGAACGGGTTCCCTACCGCGGCATCCGGCGCCGGATCGGCGACCACATGCTCCAAGCCTCCAACCACGCTCCCCATTTCACCTATGTGGAAGAGGTGGACGTGACCGAATTGGTCCGGATGCGCCAAAGGGCTCAAGGGAGCGAGGAGTTTCAGGGAGTCCGCCTCACTTATCTCCCCTACATCCTGAAGGCGTTGGCCCACGAGCTGAAACGGCATCCCTATCTGAACGCCCGTCTGGACCTGCACGCGGGAGAGATCGAACTCCGCAAGTATTACAACATCGGCATCGCCACCCAGACGGAAGAAGGGCTGATGGTTCCGGTGATCAGGAACGTGGACCGGAAGAGCCTGCCGGAGGTGGCCCGGGAGATCTCCCAGGTCTCGCAGTTGGCCCGTGAGGGCAACCTGAAGCTGGAGCATCTGCAGGGAGGCACCTTCACCGTGACCAGCCTGGGCGCCTTGGGAGGCATCGTCGCCACGCCCATCGTCAACTATCCCGAAGTGGCCATTCTGGGCGTTAACAAGATCGCGCCCCGGCCGGTCGTGCGCTCGGGCCGGATCGTGATTCGGGAAATCATGCACCTGAGCCTGTCCCAGGACCACCGGGTCGTGGACGGCGCTGTCGGCGCCCGCTTTCTGCAAGCTGTGATCGCCCGTCTGGAGACCCCCGAGACCGGCATCTGACCCGGAGCTACTATCGCCCTATGGACGATCTGTCGAGACGTTCCCTGCTCCAATACGCATGCGGCGCGGCGGCCGCAGGCGTGGTGGCAGGACCCTGTGCCGCGGAGGCGCATAGCCTCGCGAGCGGATTGACGGGGGGCCCCCTTCCAGGTGCGGGAACGGCGGCGGATTCCTATCGGGTGCTTCCGGAAGAAGAGGGCCGCCGGCGCTACGGCATGGTGGACGACCTGTTCCGCCACATTGAGAACCGGTCCGACGTCAAACGGGAAATCCTCTATTGGCTGACCGACGGCCGGGACTCGTTTCTGGGAGCGACCAACCGCTTTCAGTTCCTGGAGCCCATCATTCGGCCCTTGTACCGGCAGGCGGGCATCCCGTTGGAGTTCGGGTACGGACTGGGATTGCAGGAGAGCCTGTACCGCAACTACAGCGTCTCCTACGCCAACGCCAAGGGCATCTGGCAGATGCAGTGGGCGGGCCGAAGATACGGTCTGAGGGGAGGAGACTATTTCGACGTCGTCAAATCCACGCAGAAGCAGTTGGAGTACCTCGGCCATTTGGTGAAGGTCTTCGCCTGGAATCTGGAGCTGGTGCTGGTGGACTACAACTACGGCCCCGGTCAAAAGTTTGCCCGTTACAGCTCCAACCCGAATGCGTTTCGCAGAATCGCCAGCCGGCTCCCCCGCCAGACCCGCCGCTACGTGCCGCGAGTCCTGGCCGCCACGGCCATGGGTCTGGCTCCCGAACGATTCGGGATCAACATTCCCCGGCTGGATCCGGGAACGCTGAAGATCCCGTTGGATCGCAGCCTCCATCACCTGGAATTGGGGCTGCTGCTGGGCACCGACCATTGGAACCTGGGGAATCTGAATTCCAGGGACAGCATCCGGGTCTGGTTCAAGGAGGGGGAGGAGGTGACGATTCCCCGGATCTTCCAGGAAACCTACCGGGAGCGCATCGAGAAACATCCGCTCCGTGAGGAATTCCACGGCTTCGTGGCCAACGTCTATCCGGCCCCGGGACAAGCCATCGAGTACCGGGTCCGGAGTGGCGACACCCTCTTCAGAATCTCCAGGAAATTCAAAGACTGCGGAGTGGAAGGGCCCAACCAGATCATGCTCTACAACGGTCTGAGCAACACCGTGATCCGTCCCGGCCAGAAGCTGCTCATTCCCTGCGCCGACTGAAGCGGGGTACGCAAGGGCCCGAAGCACCCGTTACGGCTGATCTGTAGGGGCACGTCTTCGACCCATGTTTCAAGCCCTCGGTTTTGTGTAAGTGTTTTTTTATCTTTTCTTTGAAACCAAAAGACACGAAATTACTCGACGAGAAACGCGCTAAATACAGGCCCCACGTGTTTGATGGAAACCATTGGCTCTCGGCGGCACAACACCTGCGAAAAGGTGGGGAAGAACCGCAGTCCTGTTTCACGGAACATATGGCGTCGTTGCATCTGATCGAACGCGGTGCGCTGATGTTCCCCGTCTGGCACCGAAGCGCTGTAAACAAGGTGCGTCAACCGAATCTTTCAGAGAAGGCGCACGGCTATCTTGTACGTAGTGGCTGGAGCCCGGAAGACCTGTTCCATTTCGTTCTCGCCGTTCTCCATGACCCTGGTTACCGCGCTGGCAATGCTGGAGCACTCAAGATGGGCTGGCCGCGGATCCCACTTCCGGGATGGCCCGATGGGCAGCCCGAAGATGCGGCGGAAGCGTTCGCACGCTTGGTGGCTCGGGGCCGAAACCTCGCCGCCCTGCTCGACCCCAAGACTTCGGTCCCAGGGGTGACGGAAGTCCCCCTGCGTTCAGAGATCGCCACCATAGCAAAGCCCACCACCAGCGACGGGCGGAACATGACCCAAGGCGATTTCGTACTGGCTGCGGGATGGGGGCATTTTGGTTCAGGCAATTCCGTAATGCCGGGACAGGGACGTGCCGTGGAACGTCCCTATACGCCCGAAGAACGCGCCGCATTGGGCGACACTGGGTCCACGCTGGGCAGGGTCACCTTCGACATTCACTTGAATGACAACGCCTCTTGGCGCAACGTGCCGGCCACTGTTTGGAAATACAAGCTCGGCGGCTACCAGGTCCTGAAAAAATGGCTCTCATACCGGGAGCATGCCATCCTCGGCCGTCCCCTCTCACCTTCGGAAGTAGAATATTTTTCCCATACTGTGCGGCGCATCGCGGCCATACTGGAAATGACTTCCTCCAGCAACTTCGAAGCAGCATGATCACCTGCTCGGTAACGGACCAACGATGCTCCCCACCGTATACATCGAAACCTCTGTAGTCAGCTATCTGACGGCTCTGCCTTCCCGAGACATCGTGGTCGCAGCGTATCAGCAAGTGACCCGTGAGTGGTGGCGGACAGCTCGAACCAGATTCGAACTCGTTGCGTCGGAGCTTGTCATTCGAGAAGCGGCCGCTGGTGATGCAGATGCCGCTCGCGCCCGTTTGGCGGAACTCGAAGCGGTGACGCTTCTTGAGGCAACCGATGATGCAGCGGAGCTCACAAGGAAGTTTCTCAATCTGGGAGCGATGCCGCGCAAGGCTGCCGAAGATGCTGCCCACATTGCCACGGCGGTTACGAATGGCGTCGATTATCTGGTAACGTGGAACTTCCGGCACATCGCCAACGCCGCCTTGCGAGCCAGGATTGAACATGTTTGCCGGCAGGCAGGATATGAGCCTCCGATTATATGCACGCCCAACGAACTAATGGAGCCTGACCATGCAGACGCCGCAGACTGACCCGATCATCGCTGAAGTCAGAGCCGCACGAGACAATCACGCTGCCCAGTTCGATTACGATGTCGATGCCATCTTCAAGGACATCCAGGCGAGACAGACAACTTCTAGGCGAAAATACGTCCGCCAACCGCCGAAGCGACTCCGTCCAGGGAGAGTCCGTAGCGCATGAGTCGGCCATCCCCAAGGTCCGCAGAAACTCGCTTCGCGAGGGCCGCGCGTAATTCTTCTATTTAAATCGAGATCCATGAGCACTGGTGGGGGAAGAACATCGGGTGTCATCGGGATCCACCCGGCGGCAGCAACTGGAGTAGTGGTAGTTGATAACATGCTCTTCGGTGGCACAGTCGCAACTCTTGGGACCAGTTGGATTGCATCGGTCCCAATCGGTGTCGCTCTTGGCATCGCCGTCATTCTCATACAGCACCGAGGATCACCACAGGACGACCTTGGCCTCGCAGCCGGAAAAGGAATCCTCGTCGCCATTCTCACGGCGATACCCACATCGTTGGCTTCGGCATTACCTGCCGCTGCTGGAATAGCAGGCGCAGTCCAGATGTTCCGCAACCGGTGATGCCGTCGGTCGGGTTCCCGGACCTCGCGCTCCAAAGCATCGACGCACAGTCCAAATGTTCCATAACTGGAGATACCGATGTCGGCGGAGTCCCGACCCAGCACTAGGGTCCGATAATCGGGACTTCCGTTAACTTTGGCCGTGGTCGCGATGCGATCAGCACCGTCGACGACGGGCATCGACGTGGCTCTTTCAGGGGCAACAGACTCGTCTCCCAGGATTGATTCTTCTCGTAGTCTCCTATCGCAAGGTTGTAATGTTGGAGATCCTTCCACGGTGAGAGGCAGGCCGAAGTCCTAGGCAGAGAGACAAGACAACCCGTTGATTCTAAAAGGGTACGTCAATCACCCGCCTTCGTCTGCACTGGGAACGCTTGGACCAACTCCATCGCCCGTCGCGTCCGGTGCGCGTCCATGTCCTCGTCATCGATACGCGACGAAGCCGGGGCTCGCCGCAGATGCCACTCCACGTAGTAGAACAAAAGGCACAGGAACGGGTGCGACCGCACCCGCGCCTCCGTCCTGTGGAGCCCATCCAGCGTCCCTTTGATTCGACCCCTGCTCTACAACGGTCTGAGCAGCACCGTGATCCGCCCCGGTCAGAAACTGCTCATTCCCTGCGCCGACTGAAGCGGAGAACCGGACGGCTATTCGCCGGAACGGCTCCAGTTCAACTCCACCTTCACTTTCGCCCCGTCAGGAGCGTCGGGGCCGGGCCGCACCAGGCGAAAACCCAATCCGGAGGTGGGGACCCGGGCGCTGCCGAAGGGTAGGTGCGGGTTGAGGTAGCGCGCCGGATCGGAGTCGCTGAACTCGTGGAGGGCCGGAAAGTCGACGCCGTCGAACCGGACCATCTGCCCCTGGTCCTGTCGATAGAGGACGATCCCCTGCCGGAACGGCTCCAGGGCGAATGGCGCGTCCGCCGAGTGAAAAGAGCGCAACAGCCGATCGTAGAGACGATATGTCAGACGGTTCTTTCGTAGACGAATGTCGACCAGGTTGGTGGTTCCGCGGTAGGGCTCCCGGTCCGGTCCCGGCAACAACTCATTGTAGAGCGTGTATCCATAGATCAGCTTCTTGTCCTGAAACCGGAGACGTTCCAGAGGCGGTCCGTCCTCCCCCGGGCGGCATGCCGCCCGGTCTCGCTCCGGCAGGTCGGGGGGGAAGTATTCCGGTCGACGCTGGAAACAGAGCAGGTCCAGATAGTTCCGGCGGAGCCATTCCTGGGCCTTTTCGTCGAACTCATAGTAGCTTCGGTCCTGCTCGCGCTTGAAATACTGCCCCGGCACGGCCGGATATCGAAACTCCTGAGGGTTGGAGTCCACCACCAACAGAAAACCCTGGCCCGGACCCTGCATGGAGGGTTCGTTCTGGCTCCAGAGGAAAGACCCGTTGGCGTACCAGAGCACCACGCCCGGCCGGTAGCGGACATCGAAGGCCCGAAATTCGCCCCTTTCCGGGTCCCGATAGAAGACCTGCGACTCGCGGCGCAGCGTGCTGTCGTAGTTGAAGGCCGTCTCGAAGTCCTGCCACGGGTCCCGGTACTCCAGCACGTAGAAGTGGGGGACCGGGAGCCGGTGGACGCCTCCCGATAGACTGAACCCTTCCACCTCCCACCCGGTCAGCTCGGAACCTTCAAAATCCTCGGAGAACCCCAGGGCCTTGAGCTTGACGTTGTCGATGATGGCTCCCGCCTCCACGGCGGCCATGTCGGTGAAGTAGTAGAAACGGATCTCCACCTTCTTGCCCCGGTAGGCCGACAAGTCGAAGCGGGCACGAATCCATTGCCCGATCTCACACGGATCTTTCTCTCCGCCCACCCGGTCCTCGGCCAACTGTTTGGGACGAGACGGATCGCACCCTGGTGCCGATTCCACCTTGCCGTCGGCGTCCAGATCGCCGCTTCGCCCCGTGAAGCCGGGGAGGGTGCCGTCGCCGTCATGACCCTTGCGGGAGGGCATGATGCTCTGGGAGTCTTTTGCCGAATCCTTGTCCGTGGGCAGAAGGCGCTGGTAGTTCAACCCGTCGGTCGAAGCCTCCAGGTAGAGATAGTCGTAGTCTCCTTCGATCTCGAACCAGAGGTCGAACTCCAGGATGGGCTTTTCCCGGACGTCGGTCAGGTCGAACGTCCGGGAGAGGAATCGATTCATCTCGTTTCCCTGCCCCGTGTAGACGGCCTGCCGCTGTTGGCGGGAGGTCAGAGGCCCCAGGTCCAAGGCCCGGACCTTGGGCGGCAGGATCACCATGACAGCGTCGCAGATTCCCTGGGCCCGACTCCCGCCGGGTTTACCGGACCAGTCGTTCATGGTCTTGAGGTGAACCGAGCGGCTCCCGGATCCCCCGAATTCCGGGGGTCGAAGCATGCAGGGCTCCAGCCAACCCAGCATCATCCGGGACCACGCGCTCAGCTCCTGCGGGAACCTTCCCGCCGTGCTGCTCATGGCGTCCCAGGCCGCGGTGGAGTTGTTGGTCCGGCGAGCGTAGATGTCCGGCAATCCCAGGGAATGGCCGAATTCGTGGATGAAGGTGGAGACGGAGGTGTACTCGGACTGCATGTTGTAGTCGTAGACCCAGAGTCCCTCGCGAACCGGAATCCCGCCCCGATCGTTGGTGATGCCCTCCAGCACCGGACCCCGGCCCAGGTTCTTGCTCAGGGCGTAACGGTGGGGCCAGATCCGGTCGGCGCACTCCCGTTCTCTGGGACTGAGCTTGTCCACGAGGTCGGCGGGCGCGTTGGCGGTGAACTTCTCCGAGAGCTTGTAGAGGCCCTGGCACGAGGACTGGCCCTTCCCGGCATAGACCAGGACGAAGTGATCGATGTAGCCGTCCGGTTCCTCCGAGATCCCGTCGCCGTCGTAATCGGTCGGGTCCCAGACGTCGAAGTCCCCCCAGGGGAAATCGGGTCGAGCCGCATAGGCGGCGCGGAAGGCGTCCTCCACCAGACTCTCGGGCGAGTTGTCGTTGCGCCATTCCCCGTCCGACTGGCGGGAGGGACGACCGTAGTGAGACAGAGGTTTGTCCACGGTGACCAGAGAGAAGACCGTCCCGGTCACGTAAAACCTCCCCCGAGACTGGTGATAATAGTAGTGGGTCAGGGTCTTCCGGCGGGGCTGCCGGAGATTCTCCGAAAAGAGCAGCTCCTGCAGGTAACGGCGGTTCTTCTGCTCGGCATCCGGCTCTCCCCGGAAGCGCTCGAAGCGGAGGTCGGAGAACTGGACGGGGATGATGAGCAGCCGGTGAGGCCGTTCGGGACTGCTGCGAACCGGACGAATCGAGTCGGTTTGAATCTGGGGGTGTCCCAGCTCATCAAACCGAAGATTGGCCAAGGAATCGACGATGGCGGCGGGGTCTTTATCGGCTCCCCAAAGCGGCGAGCCCGTGAGAACCAGAATCAAACCGAACAATAGGATCAGGGGCATGGCGCCTCCCAAACGACGGTGACAATACCCACCTCGCGAACCCGGCCAGCGCCAAGCGGCGATGGGCGTTTCGCCCGGAACCGCCGGTTGGCATCGATCTGTTGAAGGGGGAGTCTAACAGTCCAAGTCAAATGCCGTCACGGCATTCACCCGCAGAAAATCCCCATTTTTTGGAGAACTCTACCGAGTCCACTTGTCTGATCTTCTATCGCTCATTTTTGCCACACCTTGCGGAAATTTCATCAGATTCGGGGGGCGCTCCTGTACGAAGGAGGGCTGAAGCGATGGAGAATCGCGCCGTTGATATCCAGGAGGCACCACTCAACCGGACCCGGCCAGCACCTCCGCGTAGCGAAGTGGCGGGAGCCGCGTCTTCTTGCAGGGTAGACGACGACTCAGAACTTGCTCATTACCGAGTTGAATGACCTATTCGTGAAATACGGAAAATCGCAATTCTGCAGACGGCTGAACATGTGGGGAGGTCGTCTGGATGGGAAAGCTCGCTGGACCCGGCTGAGGATTTCCACCGGGGGTGCAGACGGACGAAGCCTTGGACAAAACAGGGTTTTGGAAGGTAGCAGATTACGCCCCCGAGTGCTTTCGCCACAGATAGCTTGCAACTGACGCACAGGCACCCAGCATGAACAGAGCCTCATCCTGTCCAACGTTGTTACCACTTAACTCCGGAGATCCATGGCGAATGCCAGCGTTTTTCTGATTCGTATAGTTCCAGATCTTCTGTATCGCTTGCACGAGCTGCGGCGGCCACAACGAGTTGTTCTTCCTGAGCTCCTTCAATGCATCCCCGAGCGTGTTGGCTTGAGGATAGAGTCTTCGTGCGACGGACTCGACGGCACTGATGCTGCTGTTGATGCTGCCAGTCCAATTGTTCCGACTGATGGCCCTTGATGCTTCGCGAAAGAGATCCTCAGCGGTGCTGAGGCCCGCTTGCTGCAACGTGTGCAGACACTCGGTCAGGGACTGTCCCTCTTCTACCGTACACGCCGGGAATATGGTCGGAGGCCCGTTGTCGTCGATTACGTAGGCCAGCATTCCCTTCTCGAAGGCCTTTTTCAGGTCATTGACCAAGTCTCCCGGACAATTAGGGTGGCGCAGGACAAACTGGATAAGGTCGAAAATCTTGTGGAACGGTCCTGCCATTACGAGTTGTCGAAGTTCGTCCCGGGCGTGGGAAAACAACAATGGCTCACTCCACTCATCTAGTGGCAGGTTGTCCAAGGCCAGATGTTTGTCACGAAGGATTTGATCCCATTGTTGAAGTCCCACATACATTCGCTCGACCACGTCGAGTTCCCAAAACTCTCCCTCGTCGCTTATTTGATCCACGGCGTCTGATGAGAGACTAGCGAAAAGGACATCCCAGATTTTGGTCCTGGCCAATTTGGACAATTCCTCCAACCTCAGCCGCTGCGGTATCTCCTCGTAGCCCTGCGCTTGGGAGAATGTCAGCATTCTCGGGTCACCATGTTGAGGTTTCAAGATTACGCTCTCCCTTCTTGATCGAGCAGGCCATGCAAGTTTCGGCATCCCGCACAGGTCCGCTCAAAGATCATGGTATTTTCGGTTTCGAAACTAAACCTCGATAAACTGGAGCGCTATGGGAATCGAGACACGATGGCAAGGAGTCCTGCAACGGCGGCCACGACACCTCCAGTCTGGAGCCAGAGAACACGGTAGAGGCTGGCGCGGGTGGGTAGCGGCGCGACCGCACGCTCGAGGTCTTCCCTAGTGACAAAATTCGGTTGGCCTCCCGGAAGACATCTTCCAGGGCCTCCACTTGCTGTTGATCAAATCCAGCCGCAACCAGTTGACTGGCGATGGAGAGTGTATCCACGGTAATCCGAGTTCTCTTACCTCGCTGCCGACCTCCAAATGTCCTCCTGGATTTCCTTCAAGGGTCTCCCGGTCGTATCCTTCCATTCGGTACGACCATTGCTTTCTCTTCCCAATAGGGTGCTAGATGCTGCGGAGGGTGAGTTGAAGCGATGGTTTTGGACGAGTCGGTATCTGGGGCCATCATCTTCAAAAAGTCCCTGTTTCAGCAGCTCTTTCCGATAATTAGAAGTGGTATTCCGAATAGAACGAGCCTCTTTCTTGGCCACTATTGAACCAGACAGTACGATGAAATTTCTCCCATCTCTGTAACCGCGTGCAGTTATACCGCTGTCGCGTGGTCCCTGCAGGAACAAAATCTCCTTCCTCGGCTCCTGCAGCTCTTCCGTTCTGTCCTCTAGGCGACTGTCCTGAGATGTGGAGCCGGTCGTCTGGATGCGGGCGCGGTCTCCAGGGTGTGCAGCATCTTCCTTATCCCGCCACATATACCCGATGTCCAGAGCAATACCGAGTTGTTGTGCAGTCATCACTACCGATGTACAGGCTGAGTTGGCAGGCTGCCCCTGCACTGATACGCCGATGTCGGACAGGTAGCGGTAGCCCTGGTCGACCTTCTGCCCGCGAACCAGATTGATCGTTGGGAATAGGCGGGTGAGTTCTTCGAAATTCCTCGTGTGCGCATGGGCCAACCTGACCATCTTCAGCAGCAGTCGGTTCCAGTTTGGCCGTGTGACCCTCTTCCCCTGAATTGTCGCGTCTAACACCTTGGTGAACATCATGTCAGGAAGGCGCAGCGGATCGATCCGCCTTTCCGAATCCGTCCCAGAGACGGTACTCGAGGCAGGACTGACCGCCTGTTGATCGAGCGCATCCAGAGCGCGGTTGATGACCTCATCTTCCGTTTCGAATGGTTGAGCATGATTTCCCAATCTCTTGTAAGTTGAGTCGTCCACACGGAGCGTCTTCATTTCATCCTCCTATATCGAATAAATGGATTATAAATTTTTAATAATTATAATAAAGAAAAACGGAGATGCCAAGGGAGGAGAGAACTTCCCCTATTTTTTGAGAATTCGAACGATTCCACTTGTCAGATCTTTTAACTCTCCGTCTTTTATCTGTTGGGGACACTTTCGCCTGAATTGGGGGGGCTTCTCCCCCGACAAGAGTTGCCCCCAACCTCACCATGACTTAATCTCGGCGGCAATCGCGGCATCATAATGAAGCCTGCGTGGAGGACCCCACCATGAAGAAGGTTCGTTTTCTCAGTTGTCTGCTTTGGATCTCCTGGTACGGTCAGGCCCAGGCCGGGACCCGAATCGAGATCTCGACTCCCATGCCCCCGCCCGCCTGGGCGCTGTTGGAACGGCAACTTCTGGACGCCAATGCCACGGCCGTCGAGGAGTTCTACAACACCTACCACGACAATCGCGGTTACCTCCTGCACACGCCGCGCTGGGGGACCCTGGACGGCACCGACGACGCCATCGAGTGCTATGCCAATTGGACGCTGCTGCACATGCTGGGGGCTTCCGACCTGGTGCTGGAACGGTACAAGCAGGGTCTGGAGGGCCACCTGCTCCAATACAAGGAGTTGAAGACCGTCAAGACCACCATCGCCGCCGAGGGGGCCTACTACAGGGAATTCATGCCCATGTCCGACTGGCACCACAGCGGCGAGGGCATACAAGGCTTCATGAACCAGGGACTCTCGGATCCCGACGACCGCACCTTCCAGGCGCGGATGCGCCGCTTCGCCGGCATGTACATGGGCGAGGATCCGGATGCGCCCAACTACGATCCCGAACACAAAGTCATCCGCAGCATCTGGAACGGCAGCCGGGGCCCCATGCTGCGGCGGGCGACCCGCTACGACTGGGTCGGCGATCCCTTCAAGGGGCGATACCACATCCTGCACAGTGCGGGCGGGCGCGAGCAGATGCTGGACGCCGAGGAGACCTACCCCGAGATGTTGGCCCACTGTGCCGAGTACCTGCACAGCGCCGGTGACCACCCCTTGAATCTGATCGCGACCCAGTTGGCCCTGAACGCCTACGCCATCGGTCACGAAGACAAGTACAAGAAATGGCTGGTGGAATACGTGGACGCCTGGAAGGAGCGGACGGAGAAAAACGGTGGAAACATCCCCTCCAACATCGGTCTGGACGGCAGCATCGGAGGAGAGACCGGGGGCCAATGGTTCGGCGGGACCTATGGCTGGGACTTCTCACCCTGGTCGCCCGAGCACAAGGTGGTGGCGCATCGGAACATTGTCACCAAGGGGATGTGGCCGGGATTCGGAAACGCCCTGATGATCACGGGGGACCAGAAGTACGTGGACGTCCTGCGCCGTCAGATGGCCAACCTCTACAGCCAGAAGAAGATGGTGGACGGCCAGCTTCAGGTTCCCAACAACTACGGGGTCAAGGGACCCAAGACCCAGCCGCCCATCTTCAAGACCATCGACGGCAAGCTCTACTGGGAGGAACGGGAAACCAGCGAGCCCGGTTGGTACAACTGGAGCTCCCACCGTTACGTGAACGAGCTCACCGACGTCTACCTCTGGTCCATGGACCGCAAAGACCTGGAGCACATTCCCGTCAGCGGCTGGATCGCGTTCCTGGAGGGCAAGGACCCGGACTATCCCGAGCAAGCGCTGCGCCGGGAGTTGTCGTTCATCCGGGAGAAAATCCAGGGCATACGCAACGATCCGACCACGCCCGACACCCGGCTGGCCGACTGGCCCCTGGGGCTGAATCCGGCGACCTCCTTCGAATTGATACGGCTCATGCTGGGGGGCCACGTGTACGGCAAGATCTACATCCCCCACACCCGGGTCCGCTACTTCGATCCGGAGCGAAGGCGGGCCGGAATTCCTCCCGACGTCGGGTCCCTGGTGACGGAACTGAAGCCGGACAGCGTTCGGCTGGTGTTGGTCAATCTGAACCCGGTCCAGGGACGGGAGTTGATCCTGCAGACCGGGTCCTACGGGGAGCACGAGTGCCTGGCAGTCCGGATCGGCGACCAGGAATGGCCGGTGAAGGGCCGATACTTTCACGTCAGCCTGGCGCCGGGAGCAGGGGCGGAGCTGACCATCGGCATGCGCCGTTACGCCAATCCTCCGACTCTGGGATTTCCCTGGCATTGAACCGGCCGGCCGGTTTTCGGGAACCTCATTCCACCCCGCTCCGGCGCCTGGCGTCGATGGCGACCTCCTGAAGAACCGGGGTGCTGCCGCCGTCGGGAGTCGTCAAAAACACGCGATACTGGAGCCATCCCTCTCCCGGGGGCAGCCGCAAAGCCGTTCCCGATTCCCGGAAGAAGCTGCCCGGTCCCTCCGGTCCCCTCCACGGACTCGATTCCAGAGCCGCGCTGGACGATGCGCTCCGAATCTGGAACCGGACGCCGGTCCCATGGGGGGTCAGAGCCTTCCACCGGAGCCGCTCGGCGCTCTTGCCGGGGGGCACTTCCAGGATCGCGGAGACATACTCCTCCCGCAGCTTCCGGTCGTAGATGCTCCCCACGTCCCGGAGCCGCCCGAAGTGCGGCCCGAAGGTCTGGAACCAATGCCGCCGGGTGTAGGAGTAACCGTCCGCTCCTCCCCAATAGATGTTGCTGCCGACCGAATGGTCCCCTCTCTCCAGGTGGTTGAAGACCACCAGATCCAGCCACGAGTCCTGATTCATGTCGGCGACGGTCAAGGCGCTGGAGGATTCCGCCGGCAGGCTGGTCCGGCGAGACTCGCTGTAGGAGCCCCCCTCCGCACCCCAGTAGATGAAGGCGGGCAGGGTCCGGGTGTGGTAGGCGTGGTAGTTGGTCATGACGATGTCCAGATGTCCGTCCCGGTCCAGGTCCGCGACCGCCTGCTCCAGAGAGTCGAAGGCCTCGATCTCGGTGGTGCGGTCCGAGCGAAATCCGTCCTGGGCCCCCCAAACCAGAATGGCTTTCCGGGTGGGGCGTCCGAACCGCTTGGGGTCCCAACCCCCTCCGAAGATCAGATCCAGCCAGCCGTCGCCGTTCAGATCGGCGATCTCGGGATTGGACGTGGGTTGTATCTTCAAGACCGTATGATTCTCCTGGATGAACCCGGACTCGAGGCTCCCCCAGAAGAGATCGACGTGTTCCGAGTCCACGTCGGTGAAGATGAGGTCCAGGGCTCCATCCTGGTTGAAATCGGCGGTCCGGCCCGCCTGCCCGATGCGGATTCCCAACTTCAGTTCGGTCCGGCGCGACGGATCGTGGCCCTTCTCGCTGCCCCAGAGGATTCGAGCCGTCGGAGTCAGGTCTCGATGCGCCCCACCGACGATATAGGTCAGGTCCAGGTAGCCGTCGCGGTTCAGATCACCGACGGTGACTCCGTTGGCCGTCTCCATCTCCAGCTTCGTCTGCAACCGGAAGCCACTGGAGCCGCCGCCGAAGATCGAGCCGTCGGGAAAGATGAGATCCACCCAGCCGTCCTGGTCCAGGTCGGCCGTCGTCGCCAACCCCCCCTTGGCGGGAATGACGCTTGCGGAGGCGGGAGAGTAGTGGTGTCGGGGGTTGCCCCAGTAGACCACCGAGTCGATGGCTCCGTGGGACCCGCTGTTCTGGTTGATAACGGCCAGGTCCTGGTGTCCGTCCTGGTCCATGTCGCCGGCGGCCAGGCTCACGGCTCCGAAGCCCTGGAGCTCCCGGCGGTAGGCGGCGTGGAATCCATCGGGACCGTTCCAGTAGAGGTAGGAGACTACATCGCGGGTCGCCCCGTCATGGTTGTTGGAAAAGGCGAGGTCGACCCAACCGTCCCCGTTGTAATCGGCCAGTACGGCGTCGGTGGCGGCCAGCGTGGGAAGTTCCTGGCGTCTGCCGGGAAAGTAACCATCTTCGCCTCCCCAGTAAATATAGGACACCTCACCTCCGCCGTTGGGCAGAATCAGGTCGGGGCGCCCGTCCCGGTTCAGGTCTCCGACTCGGCTGTCCTTCGCACCCAGCGACGGGATCTCGACCCAGGTCTCGCGGGAGATTCCCTTTCCGGTTCCTTTGTGAATCGTCACCCGGTCGTCCTTGTGAGCCAGGATCAGGTCCGGATTCCGGTCCCCGGAAACTTCTGCCAGAGTCACTCCGACGGCGTCTCCTTGCTTCCACGTTTCGCCGGGTGTCCGGAAGCCTTCCGGCCCGCCCCGGTACAGGACAAGGCTCTGGTGTTCCGAATTGTTGTTGGCGAAGAGGAGATCGCCGAAGCCGTCCCGGTTCACGTCCGCCGCCGCCACGTCGGCCGCACTGGTGGTCGCCAACACCGTGCGATCCTCCTCCCGAAAACCCCGGGGACCGTTCCAGTAGACGTAGGACTCCAAGTGGAGGTCGAACCCGAAACGCTCACCTCCTTCGATGCCCCGGTTGGAGAAGGCGAGATCGACCCAGCCGTCGCCGTTGAAGTCCGCCGCCGCCAATCCCCCGGCCAGAAGCGTGGGAAGCTCGGTGCGATGGCCCCGTTGGTAGCCGTTCGGGCTGCCCCAATAGACGAGAGCCATCATGTGAACCGAATAGTTGTGAATGAAGTTGCAGAAGACCAGCTCCGGATAGCCGTCGTGATTCAGGTCCGCCACCAGGGAACGGCCGCCTCCGTCACTGGGCAAACGGGTGACCCCCTGGTCGCGAATCCGGATCTGCCTCAACAGCCGGGCCAGCGGCTGATGATCGGGCAACGGGGGCAGTATCGATTCCGGTCCCCCCTTCTTGCCCCAATAGACCAGGACGTCGGTGTTTTCCAAGGGGTTGTGGTCCTGGATCACCAAGAGATCCAGGTAGCCGTCGTTGTTCAGGTCCCAACGGTAGGTCATCTCCAATTGTCCCGAACGGGCGATGTAGAGATTGGTCCCGCCGTCGGCGATCCGGCCCGAGGCGAAGTCCTCGAAACTGGTGTGGGTGATCCAACTCTCGTAGTCGTCTCGGCCCCAAGCCGGTCCGGCCAGAGCCGCCAGGATCACCACTGCCGTCAGCGTCTTGTTCATTTCATCACTCCATCGATGTTGCGGTCAGGACAGCGGAGTCTATCAGCCCGCGTCAGGAGTCGCCACGGGAGCTCCGGGCCGTCCGTCACAACTCTGTAGCAGTCCGTGGTGAAAGTCCCGCGAGCACCGAGACCGTTCCTGCGCCCGCCGGACAAGGCGCGATTCGGGTGCATACCGGGAGTATGTGAGCCGATAGCAACGCCGTCCGCCGGGATGCAGGGACGGTCGAATGCCGTGATGACTTTTGCCACGGGCTGGTAGACGGCTCTCGGAAGTCCCGCACCGACCGTGGGCCGGCCGCAATCCTGGCAGAAAAAGGGCATTTGGGAGCATAGAATTCGCGCCGGCGGTTCCGGGTCGGCGATGAAGAGGGGGGACAGGAATGTCCCCCCTCCTGGTCAGTTGATGCTGGTCGGACGTCGAGACTATACTTTGTAAAGGACTTATGAAGATCATGGTTCAGGGTCGGCATCTGCGGCTGGACCCCGGCTTGCAGCGCCTGATCGGCAGACAGAGCGCCAAGGTCCGCAGACTTCTGCCCAGCTTCAAGCCTCACGATCTGGACCTGCACGTCGTAGTCGAGATGCTGCCGCGGGGCCGGCAGTGCGAAACGGTGTTGGTATTGGTGGTTCCGCAGACGGCCATTCGGGTCCGTAAAACGGCGACCAACCCTTCCACCAGCATCACCCATGCGTTTCACGAGTTGCTGCGGCGGGTCCGGAGATTCAAGAGCAAGCTGGCACGTTAGCGGCGGCTGGAGTTACGCCGTCCGACTTTGGTCCCCCTCTCTCATAGCAGTCCGTCACGGTTTGCGCACTTGATCGGGTCGAAGCCGGTCCCCGTGCCGCGCGTACCATTCTACTTGACTGAAGATGCCTCTCAGGATTCGGACGTCCCGTTCGGACAGGTCCGCGCGCCCCAGGAACCGGCGAATGTCCTTCATGATGTGGTCCGGATTCGACGAACTCAGAAACCCGATCCGGATCAGAACGCGCTCCAGGTGCCGGAACAGCCGTTCCCGTTGGCCGTGTGTGACGAGTTCGGGGAGGACTTCACGATCTGCTTCCTCACAGGTGTTGATCTCGTACGCGAGGACCATGACGGTCTGAGCCAGATTCAACACCGGAAAGGCGTCGTTCGAAGGCACCGTCACCAGGTACCGGCAGCGGGAAAGCTGACGGTCGGTGAGTCCCCGGTTCTCGGGACCGAAGAGCAGCGCCACTTCGTGGATTCGGGCATGCCGCTTCAGAAGCGGGGCGATCTGGCGCGGTGTGTACACCGGATGATGGGTTCGTCTCTCCCGGCCGGAGGTGGTGCCCACCAGAATTTGCGCTCCCGCCACCGACTCATCGAATGAGGTATGGACCTGGATCGGGTCCATCCGATCCAGGGCTCCCGAGGCCAACCTCACGGCCTCCTCCCTCCACTCCGCCACCGGACCGACCAGCTTGAGACAACGGAGGCCCATGTTGACCAGGGCGCGCGCCGCCGAACCGATGTTGCCGGGGTTTCGGGTCCCGACCAGGACGACGGAGAGGCGCCGGGCCAATTCGGATTCAATCATGGGGTCCCCGGCGGGAAATGCGGACTGGAGGCCGTGCCGGAATGCGCTTCCGGCCCATCGCGGAACCGGAGCCGAGCTACTCCGGACCTCTCGCCATCTCCATCTTCATCAGAACCAGTCCGGTCAGGAGCTTGGGATAGAAATCGGTGGACTTCTGAGGCATTTTCTGGCCCAGATCGGAAATTTCCCTGACCTGTCCCAAGCGAGTTGCATTCAACAGAAACCCGGCCTGAAGCTCGCCCTTTCGGACCTTTGCGATCAGTTCCGCAGGATCCCGGAAATATTCGACGAAGTTCTGGCTGGAGAGTTCCTCGGCGCCGATCCCGAGAAGCGGGTTGAGAATGCCTTCGTGCAGAATGTTCACGTCCAATGAACGAGCCGGTCCCTGAATGGCCGGCATGAAACCAGGATCGGAATGGGCCTGGTCACGAAGCCGGAGCAGAAACGCATGGCCCGAATCACCCAAGACAAGACCCGATCGGTGTCCTTCCTTCGCCAGCAGCGAAATCAGATCGTCTGCGCCGGCAACGCGGTCCACTTGGAAAAATGGCTCCAGGCCGGCCCGGAGGCGCCCGATCCGGGATTCGTCCGCATTCTTGATTCCGCGATGCGTCGCCAGGACCTTGAGTCCGGGACTCTCCATGTTGAAGAGCCCGATCATTCGCTTGTCGAAGCTCTCCGGACCCGAGGTTCGCCAGCCTTGGGCGAGACACTCGTTGCGGTACTCGACCGAGGTCTGGAAACGGTGATGACCGTCGGCGATGTAGAGGCGATGACTCAGGAGCGCGGCGGTGACATCCGACTGGAGGTTCGAGTGCGTGAGCTGCCACAACTGGTGGCGCACGCCGTACTCATCCTGGACCTGGATCACAGGTTCGGTGGACTCGGTGAATCGGGCGAGCAACCGGTCCACGGAAAATCCAGGATCCGAATAGAGCATGAAAATGAGCCCCTCGTTGGACTCGGTGTGGCGAATCAGGTTGAGACGGTCCTGGAGTGGTCCGCGCAGCACCCTTTCGTGGCCCCGAACGGCCAAGTCCGCCTCGTCCAGTGAGATCAGGCCGATGAAACCCAGTCGAGCGTGGGATTGTCCCTGGATCTCGAAGACCTGCCGATAGGGGTAGAACGACGGGACCCCGTCACGCCGCAGGACCCCCGACTCGATCCAGTCGGAGAGATGCCGCGCTGCGTCGGCGTAGTCCTTATTCTTGATGACCCGGGCGATGTTCCGGGGGTCCTTCCGCAGATATCGCCGAAGCATGTCCGGAGAAATCTTGTCGTAGGGTTGGGTCACGACGTCGTCCACCCGCGGGACCAGCCGGGAATCGTAACGGTAGCCTCGAAAGGGGAGTAGTCTTGCCATGGCGCGATTTTAGCAGTCTGAGGTGAATCTGCGATGAATATTGCCGCAGTATCGGATAGGAACTTCCGTGAAGACTCGCTTCCAGCTTGCTACACCTGCTGGGCGTCCAGGCTCGCCTTGTAAACTTGCCTCCGAAAGTCACGACCGTCCATTTCGACGACTTGGCACATCTCCATGATCCGGGAGTAGAGCGGGGCACCGATCCTCTCGGCCAGATTCTGTTCCCTTCCCAGATTCTCGGGGTAACCGCTCCCGGCAGGCTTCAGGGGCAAGTTCGTGGTGAGCACGATCTGTTTCTGGCGGGTGTAACGAAAGTTCAGAATGGTCCGGATGGTCTCCGCAACCCACGCCGTCGGACGTCCGGCACCCAGATCGTCCCAGACCAGAAGCTCCACGGAATAGAGAGGCCGCAGCAATTCCCTCTCGGTTTCGGGGGAGTCCGGCCCGAAAGAGTACTGGAGTCTGCGGAGGAGTTCGGTTTCGTCCACGAAACGGACGCTGACCTGCTTCTCCAGGACCAGGCTCTTGAGGACGGCGACGGCCAAATGCGTCTTGCCGACGCCGCAAGGCCCGCTGAAGAGGAGACCGCGGTGAACCTCCGGAAAGCCTTCCACGAACTGGATGGAACTCGTGACCGCCTCCAACTGCGAGGGATATTTGGGATCGGGATCGTAGGCGCGAAAATCCTTGGATATATAGCGGTCGGGGATCCTTGCCCGCCGCAGCAACTGATCCACGCGATCCTCGGCTCCGCAGCGAGGACAGGAAACCACGACCTCGGTCCCGTCTCCCACCACCAGGGACCAGCCCGAACCCCGGCAATCGGGGCATTCTGAATCCCATTTTCTCAATTTCGCGGTCTCCAAGGAGTCTCTTCCACCCCGGCCCGGAAGTTCTCGTAGCGCGCCAGCACGAAGAGCAGATCCGACAACCGGTTCAGGTATACCAGGAGATGTTCGTTGAGATCCGGTTCAGTCCGCATCAGGCGAACCAGCAGACGCTCTCCCCTTCGGCAGACCGATCGCGCCATATGGACGACCGAGGCTGCGGCGGAACCGCCGGGAAGAACGAAGTTCCTCAGCGGCGGCAGCTTGCCGTCC
Source organism: Acidobacteriota bacterium (assembly GCA_965217775.1). Classification (GTDB taxonomy): domain Bacteria; phylum Acidobacteriota; class UBA6911; order RPQK01; family JAJDTT01; genus JAJDTT01. The sequence goes on along the minus strand of CBDCJH010000002.1, from coordinate 5,419,435 downwards.
AGTTCGTCGATCAGAGACTCCAGCCTTCGCCAGGCGTCCTCGCCCAGACGGCGAACCCGGCGGCGGTCCCCCACCGTCGCCAGGTCCGCTCCAGCCTCGAAGAGTTCCGACTGCAAGGCCGTCAGGATCTCCGAGATTTCGGGGCACCGTGTCTGCGTCCGAGCCCAACCCAACAAGGAGTTGAGCTCATCCAGGGTTCCGTACGCCTCCACCCGTCGAGCATCTTTGCCAACGCGTTCACCACTGAACAGGGACGTCTGTCCGCCGTCCCCTCCGCCCGTATAGATCTTCATGACGATGGGGTGCTCGACTGCATCGGGTCCGTCATCAGCTCTTGCGTCTCCGCCGCAGGATTTTCCTCATGGCGTGCTTGTCGATCCGATGCCTGAAAATTTCCCGTCCCTCCATCTCACCGACCGGAATGTCCTGGCCGTACGCCGCAAGGAGATGCGGGGAACCGTCGATGTCGACGAGCGTCACGCGGAACTTGAACTCATTCTGAAGTTCCTGCAATACTGTCAGCGCCTTCTTGCAAAGGTGACATCCCTTACGCGTGTAGAATCTGATTTGCACAGGGTCCATGGGGATGGCGGACACCGGTTTTTTCAAGGTGTTTCAAAAACTCACTGACCTCGTTCCCGTCGGCTTCCGGGCTCCCGGCCCGATTTCATTTCTCGGCGGCCCGACGAGTTGAACCGAGTCAGGATGCTCCGGACGGGGCCAATGTAACCGCCGGCTGCTTGCAACTCAACTAGATCGATTTCACGGATCGCTTGATTCTCCGTTACCGGCCCGAATTTTCGGCAGGAGTGCAACGATGAGGAAATACCGCCAGCACGGCTACGACGACAATCGGGAACGGCGCCAGAGAACACGGAGGCCGTCGGGACCACGCCCCTCGGGACCACGCCCCTCCCGGGGAGGACCCCGCTCTCCCCGCATGACCAAGTTTCATCAAGTGATTCGATGTTCCATGTGTGGAGGGACCCTTCCCCCCTCGTCCTCGGAGGTGGGCGCCACCAGCCAGTGTCCCAAGTGCGCCACCGACCTGCACACGTGCAAGAACTGTGTCTATTTCGATCCCGGCGCCCGTTTCGAGTGCTCGGAGCCGATCCCTCAGAGAGTTGCCAACAAGAACGACCGTAACGATTGCCGGTTCTTCGAGATTCGAACGGCTGTGGAGAAAGCGACCACTTCAGTCCGGGAGCGGCCGTTGGAGCCCCGGGAGATGTTCGAAAGACTGTTCCGGAAATGAAAGTCGTCACTTGCCTCAAGGAAACCCCGAGTCGAGACACCCGCTATGAGCTGACGCCCGATTCTTCCTGGATCGGGAATGCGGAAGTCACCCACGAGATCAGCGAATGCGACGAGTACGCCCTCGAGGAGGCTCTGAAACTCAAGGAACAGCATCAGGGAGAGGTGATCCTCCTTACGGCCGGCCGGGCCGAAGCGGAGAAATCGATGCGCAAGGGTCTGGCCATGGGTGCGGATCGAGGCGTCTTGATCCTGGACCGGGAGCGTGAGCTTTCGAGTCCCTACCGGGTCGCCGCGGCCCTGGAGAAGGTTCTGCAGGACCAGGAATACGACCTGATCCTGACCGGGACTCAATCCGACGACTACGGCTACGCGCAGACGGGGCCCATGCTGGCCCACCTCCTGGGCCTTCCCCATGCCACCATCGTCATGCAGATCCAGGTCCGAACGGATCGAGGAAGCGTCAGGGCCCTGCGGGAAATGGAAAGCGGCTGGTTCGAGTGGGTCGAGATTCCACTCCCTGCCGTCTTGACCATCCAGGCCGGAATCTCTCAGATCCGCTATGCGACCTTGCGGGGGATCATGCAGGCCAGGCGCAAGGAGATCCGGAAGATCGAGTTGGGCGATCTGGAGTTGGACCTCTCTTCCATGCCTCACCTGGAGATCGAACGCCTCTATTTCCCGGAACAGACCAGCAAGGCGGAGATGATCGAGGGCACACCGGATGAAATCGCCTCGACGCTGGTGGACAGGCTCAGACGAGAGGCAAAGGTTCTGTAGGGTGCGCGGTCAGAATACGACGGTGAAACGATGACCGGTGAGATCTACGTATTGTTGGACCACTCCAGTGGACGGGTGGACACCCTCTCCCGGGAAACCCTGGCTCTGGCACAGCAACTCGGACACTCGCACGGACTAGGGGTCAAAGCACTGCTCCTCTGCGGACCGAACCGGTTCCCAGTGGACCAGGTGGCCCGGATGCGGGTCGACGCGGCGCTGGTCGTCCCTCACCAGAGACTCGATGGGTACGACCCGGACGCCCACTGCCGTGCCCTGACCCAGGTCCTGGCGCAGGACCGTCCCCTGGCCTTCCTGATGGGTCACAGCTACCAGAACATCGACCTGGCCCCCAAGCTGGCCGCGTCCCTGAAGTGCGGACTCGTGACGGACTGCATCGACTGCAGAATCGACGGCGAGAGCATGATCTTCGTCCGGCAGATGTTTCGCAATCGAATCAATGCGGATGTTCGGGTCCGGTCTCCGCATCCCTGGATCGCCACGTTTCAGTCGGGAGCCGGCGCCGGCAACGACCTGCTGGAAGGCGATGCCACCGTGGTGGAACGGACCGTCGACCTTTCGGGACTGGCCCATCGCCGCACCGTCGTGGAAACCGTCGGCGCCGTGAAGGAGAAAGTGGACCTGACCAAGGCGGACATGATCGTGGCCGCAGGCCGGGGCATCAAACGCAAGGAAAACCTGCGTCTCCTGGAGGAACTGGCAGAGGTGCTGGGAGCCGAGGTGGGCGCCAGCCGGGCGGCCGTCGACAGCGAGTGGCTGGAACGGGACCGCCAGATCGGCAGCTCCGGCCAATCGGTCTCACCCCGCCTGTACATAGCCTGCGGCATCTCCGGCGCCATTCAACACGTGGTGGGAATGAGGAACTCGGCCAACATCGTCGCCATCAACACCGACCCCGACGCTCCCATCTTCAACCTTGCCAACTACGGCATCGTCGGTGACCTCGTCGAGATCGTGCCGGCGCTCACCAGGAAGCTGCGCGAAGAGAAGGCGCGTTGACTCGTTCGGCGCTCCAGCCTGCGTAACCTGAACAGAGGGCGACCACAAGGGTCGCCCCTGCGGATATCATCCGCCTCAATCTTGGCCCGGACAGGGCAATAGGCTCAGGCTTCGCGAAAAGTCGAGACTCAGGGGTATCGGGACGACACCGAATCCGGAACTCCGGACACGCGCGAACCGAGCGTCTCGTGCCAGAACCAGGATTCGGTCCGGTTCCGGTTTCACCTGGTAGAAGGTGAAGCGGCCGAAAATCCCCATCACCCGCCCGGGACAAGTGGCCAGTGCCGCTTGGACCGCACCGTGATCCAGGTGCCTTTCATAGACGTGGTTTCCCTCAATCCGGCCGCCGCCCAGGGACGCTTTCCAGATACGGACCCGGCTCCGATCCTGCCACAGGATCTCCCAACTCAAGGGATCGGCCAAACGGGGCAATGCGGAGAGGTCTTCCGTTTGCACCTGCGGATACTCTCGAGCGATTTCAGGAGCCGCACCCGTCAAGGCTGCGGATCGAGACATCAGCAGAAAGCCCCAATAGACCGCGACTCCGCCCAAGGCCCAGAGATTCGCCGAGTCACTCCACAGCGCCCGCCGTTGCTTGAGAAACAAGATCAACGCCAAGGCCGAAAAGAAAACGACCGCCAATACCGGACCCTCCGGGCGGGCCGCGGCATTCCCTGCCACCAGAAAAGAGATGAAGACCACGACCGCGATCCAAACCGGGCGCGTCACACGTGTTCTTTGGGCAGTCAGGAATACGGCGCCACCCAGAATCAACCAGAGGTAGGGATCCACGATGTAGACCAGATCGCCGTAATACCACTTCCCGGAAAACGGCAGCCAGGGACGGATGCCATAGGAATTGGTCCAGTCCAGCAGGGGATGGCTGACCAGGGTCAGGGTGACGCTGAAAACGAGTGGACCGAATGGAAATGCCTTGTCTCCGGATCGGAACCGGGCCAGGAACTTGAGCAACAGGGAGAACAGGAGGGCCAGCACCAGGACACCCAAGACCGAATGGGTCACTCCCCGGTGATGGTGCAGATAGTGGAGCGGCCCCCATCCGCTCACGACGATATCGGCATCCGGCAGGTTTGCGGCCACGACGAGCGAGACGGTGCCAAAGGGAGTCTTTCGACCCAGCCCCGCCCGGGACAGAGCCACTCCCACCAGGGAATGAGCCAAGTTCTCCATGCCGCGCCCATTCTAACCGGGTCGTTGACCTGGCCCGATCGAAGCTTGGGAATTAGCAGGATAGGAAGTGTTAGAATCCGGTCGTTGGAGACACCCCAGCGGTGACCATGGCCAGAATCCTATTCCCGATCCAGACTGGAGAATTGCCGGAATGACCCCTGAAGAGACCTATCTCTTTGACCTGAATGGCTACCTCATTTTGCGGGGAGTTCTCCCACCGAGTCTCGTGGACGAGTTGAACGGGGAGCTGGACCAGATGGAAGCCCTGTCCGACAACGAGATCCGCGCCAGCGGGCTGACCCGGAGCTACTACCCGGACGAACCGGACGGTTCTACCGGGTGCCGCGATTATTCCTGCACCCTGCTCAAATCCGGGGGAGTCTTCGAGCGACTCATCGATTGGCCCGCGGTGCTGCCCTACATGGAGGCCATGATCTCGGTCCCGATCCGGCTTGACGCTCTGCACCTCCTGTCCCGTTGCCCCGGCCGAGCCACCGTCTTTCACCACGGTTACTCGGAGCTCCTCTCCTACAGCGAATTCGCCTACAACCGGAGCCGTTTCGAATGCGTGAGCGTCAAGGTGGGCTACGCCCTGACGGACGTGGACGTGCACGAGGGGGCGTTTACCGTGATTCCGGGAAGTCACAAGGGGAACTACGCGAGTCCCCTCCACCTGGAGAATCCCGATGAGAACCATCCCCTGGTTCAGACCTGTCCCTGCCGGGCGGGCGACGCCGTCATCTTCTCCGAGGACCTGACTCACGGCGCCGTCATGAATCGGAGCCGGAAGATCCGGCGCACCATCTTCGCTTCCTACGCACCCTCGTTCCAGGCGGCCTGGGACGATCAGATCGAGACCGCGACCGGTTTCGAGGAGCGGGCCACGCCACGGCAACTGGAACTGGTGCAGGGACCGCCGCCCTTCGATTCGGCGCCGGGCTTCAATCTTTCTCCCTTTCGCGCGTCCGAATCCGGGTAGCAGAACGGGACTTCATGGTCGAAAAGAGGCTCTACCAGCAGAGAGAAGAAGAGAAGAGCATCCGGCCCTTTCAGACCGGGACCGGGATCGAGTACCTGACGGACGAAGAGCGATACGGTTTCGACATCACGGGCTACCTGATCCTGGAGGACTTCCTGAGCGCCGGGCAGGTCCGCGAGGCCTCACACCAGTTGCAGGTAAGTCAGGTCAATCCTTTGGAACATGTGACTCTCCGCCGCAACGGCCCCGAGACCGAGCTTCTCAACGTCGTCGAGTGCGGCGGGATGCTGGAACAGGCGTGCGTCCACGGGCGGCTGGTCCAGGCCATGCAGCAGCTCATCTGGGGAGATCAGATTCGCCTGGTCTCGTCCCGGGCCATCGCTCGCAAACCCGGAATCTTGGGACATGTCTCTCAGGGCGGCCTCGCCGACCCCCGCCGCTACACCCGCTACCGCTGTTTCATCGACGGCGAGTTCCGCTGCCTGCTGGTCTCGTGTCTCATTGCCCTCAACGACACCGCGAGCGGAGACGGTGCCTTTTCCGTTATTCCTTCCAGTCACAAGAGCAATTTCCCGCACCCCTACGGACGGCGTCCTCCCGAGAGCGTTGCGGCCCTGAAGGATCTCCCACTGGCTGCGGGCTCCGCCGTGATCTTCAGCGAGAGCATTTCCCACTGCATGAAGAGTTCCCGGACCGAATCGAAACTCTGGCTGCTGTATCAGTACGGTCCCTCCTACATGGTGGACTTGCCGGGTTGCGAGGCGTCTCCCGAATTGATGCGGAGGGTGGCGGCCGACGAGACCAAGGCCCGTCTGCTGCGAAAACCTTACTATCACCCCTGACCTCTGCAGGAAATCGATCTCATGAAAGCCGTCTTGATCCATCAACATGGAACTTTGGACCAGGTCCGCATTGAAGATATCCCCACCCCCCGGCTCAGGGGAGGCGAGGTGCTCGTGGAGACCCGTGCCGCGGCCCTGAACCATCTGGACCTGTTCGTCGTGGAGGGCATCCCGGGCATCAAGCAACAAATGCCTCACGTCTTGGGCTCGGATGCCGCCGGAGTGGTCCGCCGCCTGGGCGCGGGGGTGGAGGGGCTTCAAGTCGGGGACCGGGTCATGCTCAATCCCGGGATCTGGTGTACGGAATGCGAGTTCTGCCAGGCCGGCGAACAGAGCCTCTGTGTCCGCTACGGTCTGGTGGGAGAGCACGGGCCCGGGATCTATTCCGAATTTTTTTCGGCCCCCGCCCGCAATCTGGCCCGGATTCCCGATGGCGTGACCTTCGAGGAGGCGGCGGCTTTCTCGCTGGTGAATCTGACCGCCTGGAGAATGGTCTGCACCCGGGGCCGGCTCAGACCGGGGGAGGACGTTTTCATACACGGGATCGGGGGAGGCGTCGCCACCGCCGCCCTGGCCATCGCCAAGCTGTCGGGGGCGCGGATCTGGGTCAGTTCCTCGTCACCGGAAAAGCTCGATCTGGCTCGCCGCCTGGGGGCCGATTTCTGCTACGACTACACCCAATGCGACGTGGCCAGGGAGGTCTACCGGAAAACGAATCGGCGTGGCGTCGATCTGGTGGTGGAGGGCCCGGGCGCCTCGACTTGGCTTCAGAGCCTCAAGATGGTCCGAAAGGGGGGAAGGATCGTGACCTGCGGGGCCACCACCGGACCCAATCCGGCCACCGAGATCCGCCTCATCTTCTGGAAACAGATCGATATTCTCGGCTCCACGATGGGAAACCAGCAAGAGTTTTCCGAGATCGTACGTCTCTTGGGCCGGAGAACACTCCTCCCCTGTATCGATCGGATCTTCGACTTCGAAGATGCCTCCGCTGCCCTGGAGCACCTGCAGTCTCAACGCCAGTTCGGAAAGGTGGTGCTTCGGCTGGGCCGCGATCCGTCCTGACGGCCGACCAGGAAGCTCTACCTGCGCGCGGCGTCGGGCGAAGTTGAGGTGGGGACGAAAGAGGGCACCCACAAGGGATGCCCCTACGTTTCTAATTTCCCGATTTTCTCAGAACGTCTGGGTCAGGAACGCAAGCGTTTCCTCCAGATGGCCCGCTACCAGTTCCCACCCGTGCGGCTCTCCCTCGAAGATCATGCACTGGTGGGAGATCCCCCGCTCTTCCAAAATCCGCGCCAGCGATTTGACACCATGCTCCATGGGGAAGAGCCGGTTGTAGCGGTCGGCGGTGCCGTAGGAGAAGTAGAGATTCAAGCCGGTCAAGGAGGCGCTTCGGGCCAGTTCTTCCAGGCTGTTCCGTTTCCAGTAGTCCTGGTTCATCGGGTCACCGAAGGCCTTTTCCACCAGACGCAGGAAGTAGGTGGATCTGCGGGACGGGTTGGAACGGAGGCCTTCGAAGGGGTCCTCGCCCAGAAAAACGATGGGAGAGACGCCGGCGGCCGAGGCATAGAGTCCGGAGTGCTTCATGGCGATCTTGAGAGCCCCGTACGCTCCCATGGAGACGCCTCCGATGGCGCGGCCCTCGGCATCGGTTCGAATCCTGTATCGCCCCTGTATCTCCTGCAACAGATCGCCGCGAATGTAGGTCTCGTAGTTCCCGGTCCCGTCGGGAGAATCGGTGTAGAGACTGTTCTGGCCGTCGGGATGGACCATGACGAAATGGGGTAGCTTCCCCTGGCTCATCAGGAGGTCGATGCGGGCCGGAAGATCCCCGTAGCGAGGGGTCGCCCAACTCGTGTGGTCGTTGTTCAATCCATGCAGAAAGTAGACGATGGGATACTTCCTGTCCGATCGCTCGTCGTAGCTCGGCGGGAGCAGGACGCTGTAGTTCGCGTTCATCCCCAGGGCGGAGGAGCGAAAGCTTCGAAACTCGACTCGGGATTTGTTGGGGAGTGTGAGGTCAACCGGGTTCTCCAGCCGCCGGGGCGGACCCCGGCGCTGGGCTTCGAGCGCAATACAAACCAGAAGCAAACCGACCGAGCAGAGCGCGCTAAAGAGGAACGGTCGCGATAGTGCACCGACTCGAAGAAAGGTCATTTGGGCCGACATTCGTGTTTCCGCACCATTTTACCAGCCGGTTGCTGACATCGTGCCGGCCTCTTGAAAATCATCCGGGTCCGGGAATTCCGGTCCAGGGTCGTTTTTCCAGTTTGGCGCTCTCCGGCCAGAACCACCAGGCGGCGCTCGTCCCCAGTTGGCAGGCGGGTGGTGAGCCACTGAAATCTCTGTATTTTCGTTCGCATGGAAAACGAAATTACAGGTAATTCAATCCTGATATCAATGAAATTCCTGTAATTCCGTTCCTGATCCAGTGGTTGTCAAGCTTCTCTCCTGGCATCCAACCAATCTTCGGGAACCGCCTCCGGCCTCCCCTGGTGTAGCCGGGATCAACCCTGCGGTAGCATTACCGCGATGGGGCTGGGAAGATCCCAGGTTGGAATTGCCGCGGCGCTGGTGGTGCTGCTCACCTCGTGCTCGCTTTCGGAGACCGAAATGACCAAGGATGAGACTACGATTACCATGGATGAGAACCCGTTCCTCAGCGAGAGTCCATACCCCTTCGAATATCCACAGTTCGATCGGATCGACGAGGAAGACTACCGGCCCGCCTTCGAGCAGGGAATGGCCCGGCACCTGGACCAGGTGATTGCCATCGCCAACCAGGCGGAGCCTCCCACCTTCGAAAACACTTTGGTTGCGCTCGAGCGTTCCGGCCGGATGCTCAGACGGGTCAGAAGTGTCTTCTTCAATCTGGTTGCCGCCCACACCAACGACAAGCTGGAGGAGATCCGGAGCGAGATGGCTCCGAAGCTTTCCGCCCACAGAGACCGCATATTGCTGAACCTCAAGCTCTTCGAGCGGGTCCGGGACTTGTACGGCCGGCGGCGGACGCTGGATATCGATGACGAGTCGCGGCGGCTGATCAAGGAGTACTACATCGATTTCGTGCGAGCGGGAGCGCGGCTCTCGGACGCCCACAAGGCTCGACTCCAGGAGATCAACGTGGAGTTGGCCAGCCTGCAGACACGTTTCAGCCAGAACCTGCTTTCCGAGGTCAACGCGTCGGCCGTTGTCGTCGCCTCCCGCGGGCAACTGGACGGACTGTCGGAGAACGAAATCGAAGCGGCGTCGGCCGCGGCGGCGGCCCGAGACCTGAAGGGGAAGTTCCTGGTTGCGCTCCGGAACACCAGTGGTCAGCCGCCATTGACGTGGATACGGGATCGCGCGATGCGGAAACGGATCATGGAGGCGTCTCAGGCCCGCGGCAGACGGGGCGGCCAGTTCGACAATCGAGGCATCGTGGCCCGCTCCGCCAAGCTTCGGGCGGAACGGGCGCTGCTCCTCGGCTATCCCAACCATGCCGCTTACAGCCTGGAACGGCAGACGGCGAAGACCGTCGAGGCGGTCAACCGGTTCCTCTCCAAACTGGCGGCGGCAGCGGCTGCCAATGCTTCGCGGGAGGCTCGGGAGTTGCAGGCCATGATCGACGGCGACGGCGAAAGCCATCCGCTGGCCGCATGGGATTGGGCCTATTACGCGGAGAAGGTGCGCAGGGAACGATACGCCTTTGACGCAGCTCAGCTTCGACCCTACTTCGAGCTCGACAACGTCTTGCAAAAGGGCGTTTTCTACGCGGCGAACCGACTTTACGGGATGAGCCTTCGGGAGAGAACCGATCTCCCCACACATCACCCGGAGGTGAGGGTGTTCGACGTGCTTGACGCCGGGGCTCAGCCGTTGGCTCTGTTTCTGGTCGACCTCCATGCCCGTCCCTCCAAGCAGGGCGGCGCCTGGATGAGCTCGTTCGTATCCCAGTCGAAGCTGCTGGGGACCAGGCCGGTGGTCGCCAACTACTTGAACGTCCCGAAGCCTCCCGCCGGGGAGCCGACACTGCTGACCTTCGATGAGGTGGAGACGCTGTTTCACGAGTTCGGCCACGCCCTCCACGCCATATTCTCTTCAGTGCGCTACCCCTATTTCTCCGGAACCTCCGTGCCTCGCGACTTCGTCGAATTCCCGTCGCAGATCAACGAAATGTGGGCCACGTGGCCGGAAGTGGTGAAGAACTACGCCGTCCATCACCAGACCGGGGAGCCGATGCCCATGGAACTGGTGGAAAAGATGTTGGCCGCCGAGAGATTCAACCAGGGATTCGCCACGACCGAGTACCTGGCCGCCTCTCTGCTGGACCAGGCGTGGCACCAGTTGACGGCCGGGGAATCGCCCGATGCCGAGGGTGTGACCGATTTCGAGAAGGCCGTGCTGGCTGAGGCCGGCGTCGCGCTCGATGCGGTGCCGCCGCGTTACCGCAGCACCTACTTTTCGCACATCTGGAGCGGCGGCTACTCGGCGGGATATTACTCGTATATCTGGAGCGAGGTGCTGGACGCCGATACCGTCGAATGGTTCAAGGAGAATGGCGGATTGACACGGGAGAACGGAGATCGCTTCCGCCGGATGATCCTGTCGAAAGGAGGTAGCCGGGAGGCGATGGCTCTCTACCGGGCCTTCCGGGGCCGGGACCCGGACGCGGCGTCGTTGCTGGTCCGCCGCGGCCTGAACTGAGGGTGGTAGAGGCCCGTGGAAGTTCCTGGTCCCGGATTTCAAAATCGGGATCAACCGTCGTGATTCCGGCGGTAGAGTCGTGCAATCTTGGCCACGTACGAGGGGATCGGAAGGGAACGCTCACCGCCGGGATCGGCCCACACCAGCCCGGATGGAGGGGTGGCCGTCCGGAGCGTGGCCACTGTCGGATGAAAGGTGAGACGCCGAAAGGTGATCTGATGACGAACCGGCTTCAGTAAGCCGTATACGGTAAGCGACAAGCCGAGCTTGCGCTGGAAGGCCCCTTCCAGCATTTCGGGGCTCAGGTCCCGTTCCCGGTCCTTGACCCGGACCCGGGGAAACTCCCACATCCCCTTTAGGAATTCACTTTCCCGGTTCCGAGCCAAAAGGAATCGGTCCTGGTGACAGACCACTGCCACCGCGTAGCTCAGCCTCCGCACAGCACGGCGAGCGCGGGGAAGGGGAAGCTTCTCCTGCACTCCGGCCCGTAATCCAAGACAACTCCCCTCCAGCGGACAACGCCCGCAACTCGGCGAACGTGGCGTGCAGACCAGGGCACCCAATTCCATGAGTGCCTGATTCAGATCGGAGACTTCCTTCCGCGCCGCCGCATAACGGCTGATGCGCGTCAGGAGGTCCCACAGTGGGGGGGAATCGTCTCCAGCGGAGAGGCCGTCCATTTTGAGGTAACGGGCGAAGAGCCTTCGGATGTTGCCGTCCAGGATGGGCAGGGGCTGTCCGCAGGCGATGGAGAGGACGGCTCCCGCCGTATACCGGCCGACTCCAGGCAACTGGATGATCTCCTCGTAAGTCCGAGGGAACTCCCCGCCATGGCAGTCACGGATCTGCTGGGCCGCCCGGCGGAGATTTCGGGCCCGGCGGTAGTATCCCAGTCCGGACCAGAGGGAAAGGACTTCCTCCTCGTCGCTTGCGGCCAGATCTTCCAGCGTCGGATAGCGTTTCAGGAACCTCTGGTAGTAGGGAACGACGGTCTTCACCTGAGTCTGTTGGAGCATCACCTCGGCCAAGAGGACCGGATAGGGCTCCAAGCGGCGGCGCCAGGGAAGATCCCGCCGGTGCCGCTGGTACCAGCGCAGCAGATCCCTGGAGAAAATGGCGACGGGAACCGGAAGTTCCAGCTTTTCCATGAAAATGACGACTAGCCCGGGGCGGGGTCCCTACGGGTTGAGGACCTGCTTGGCGATGGTGGCGAGCTGCATGTGGGTCGTGCCCTCGTAGATGGACCCGATCTTGGAGTCCCGAAAATACTTCTCCACCGGATAATCCCGAGTGTAGCCATAGCCTCCGAAAATCTCGATCGCCCGGGACGTGATCTTCTCGGCGACCTTGGAGCTGAAGTATTTCGCCATCGCCGCCTCCTTCAGAAAGGCCTTGCCCGCGCCCTTCAACCGTGCCGCGTTGTAGACCAGGAGTCTCGCCGCCTCCAGCTCCGTCTCCATTTCCGCCACCGAGAACTGGACCCCCTGGAACTGGCCGATGGGCTTGCCGAACGCCTCCCGCTCTCGACAGTAGGCCACGGCATGGTCCAGGGCCCCCCGGGCCAAGCCGATCATCTGGGCGCCGATTCCGATCCGGCCTTCATTCAGAGTCTCGATGGCGACCTTGTAGCCGATACCCTCTTCTCCCAGCACGTTTTCCGCAGGCACGGCGCAATCCTCCAGGATCAGCTCGCAGGTGGACGAGGCGCGAATGCCCAACTTGTCCTCCTTCTTCCCGACGCGGAATCCGGAAAACCCCCGCTCCACCAGGAAGGCGGTGATGCCCTTGTACCTCTTCTCGGGGGCTGCGTTGGCGAAGACGATGAAGAGATCGGCTTCCGCCGCATTCGTGGTCCACAGCTTCTGCCCGTTGAGAAGGTAACGGTCGCCCTGCCTGGAGGCCCGGGCGGCCATGGTAAAGGCGTCGCTGCCCGAGGTCGCCTCGGAGAGGGCGTAGGCGCCCACCCACCGCGAGGCCATGCGAGGCAGATACCGCTCCTTTTGGGACCGGGTCCCCCATCGCAGCAGAGCGTTGTTGACCAGGGTGTTCTGGACGTCCACGACGACTCCGGCCGAGGCATCCGCCTGGCTCAGCGCCTCCACCGCCAGAATCGACATGAAGAAACTGGCGCCGGCCCCACCCAGAGACGCGGGGATCTCGATCCCCATCAGGTCCAGTTGGAAGAACTGTTTCAGGAGTTCGGGCCGGAAGGCTCCGTCCCGATCCATGGCGGCGGCCAGTGGCCGGACCTCGCTCTGGGCAAAGTCGGAGACGGCGTCTCGAAACAGCATCTCAGATTCCGACAGTTCCGTGAGGGGCGGCGGAGACGAACCGAACTCGGACATGGATCGGATCATAGCAGCCCGTGGCAAAAATCGTCGCGGCGGTCGACCCGGGCGGAGACCGCATCCTGACACCGATTGCGGCGCCGTAGTAAACTGTTGGCGAGGATTCAGGGTCATGGGTTCCAAAATTGTCCGCGCCGCCCCAGGTGGACACTCTCTTTCCAAGATCGTCGAGGAGATCGCCGGCACCTACCGGGACAGCCGTCTGAAGCTCCAGCACTTGGGGGAGACGCCGTTCCCCAACGAACGGGTGGTGGTGGAGGTCCTGGGAAAGATTCGAATGATCCTCTTCCCCGGCTACTTCGGGCACGTATCGGTCACCGAACCTGGCGTGGAGCAGTACCTCGGCGAATTGGTGGAGGTGGTGTACCGTCGGCTCTCACACGAGATCCGCAAGGCACTGCGCCTGGAATCCGGGACCGAGTTGGACGGAAGGGAGGAGCGTACGGAAGAACTCTGCCGGAAGTTCCTCCAAACCCTGCCGCGGCTCCGGCGTCTCTTGGATCTGGACCTGGAGGCTGCCCTGGACGGCGATCCGGCGGCCAAGAGCACCCACGAGATCATTCTCAGCTATCCCGCCATGAAGGCCATCAGCGTTTACCGGGTCGCCCACGAGTTGACCCGGTTCAAGGTGCCGTTGATTCCCAGGATCATGACCGAATATGCCCATCTCGAAACGGGTATCGACATCCACCCCGGCGCTCGCATCGGCCGCCGCTTCTTCATCGACCACGGGACCGGCGTCGTCATCGGCGAGACCACCGAGATCGGAAACAACGTCAAGCTCTACCAGGGTGTGACACTGGGGGCGCTGAGCTTTCCCGAAGGGGCCGCCGCAGCCCGCGGGAAGAAGCGCCATCCCACCATCGAGGACAACGTGGTGATCTATTCCGGGGCCACCATTCTCGGAGGCAACACGGTCATCGGTCGCAACTCCATCATCGGTGGAAACGTCTGGATCATCTCCAGCGTTCCTCCCGGGTCCAAGGTGATGGTGAACGTCCCCAAACTCCGGATCACCGCGGCGGTCTGACCCGGCCATAACGGGTCCGGACGACTCAAATGGTCGTTCCCAGCCTGCTTCACCGTCACATTTCGCTTCTCGCCGACCGTTGACAGGCTCTCCAGGGCATTGGTAACTTTGCCTCCAAACCCATGATCAGACGGGTCTTACTGGCAATCGGGGCTTTGACGGGTCTGGCATCGACTCTGTTCAGCACCGATCCGGCCACCGCCGAGTTCTTCGAAATGCGCATTCGGCCCCTGTTGGCCGAAAACTGCCATGCCTGTCATACCAGCGCCCGAAAGGGAGATCTTCGACTGGATTCGAGGGAGGAGCTGGTTCGCGGCGGAAGCTCGGGACCGGCCATCCGGCCGGGAAATTCTGCCGGCAGCCTCCTGATCCGGGTCGTCTCCCACACCCATGAACGGCTGCAGATGCCTCCTCAGGGGAAACTCGACGACCGGAAGATCGAGGATCTACGCAATTGGATCGACGCCGGAGCCGTCTGGCCGGATACCGGAGACAAGCTGATCGCCTCGGCGCCGGCCGCCACTTACACCGTCACCCCCGAACAGCGCGCCTTCTGGTCGCTCCGGCCACTTCAGGTGACGAATCCTCCCTCGGTGACCGACACCTCCTGGCCTCGAAGCCCCATCGATTATTTTGTCCTGGACAGACTGGAAAAAGAGGGTCTGGCTCCCGTCGGGTCCGCCGACAGGAGAACTCTCATCCGGAGAGCCAGCTTCGACCTGATCGGACTGCCGCCCAGGCCCGAAGAGGTGGAGGCCTTCGTCGGCGACACTTCCCCGGACGCCTTTTCCCGGGTCGTGGAGCGGCTCCTCGGCTCCCGGCACTACGGCGAACGTTGGGGCCGGCACTGGCTGGACCTCGCCCGGTATTCCGACGGCAGATTGGGAGCCCGGACGGACACTCCCTATCCCAACGCCTTCCGCTATCGGGATTGGGTGGTCGAGGCTTTCAACCGGGATCTGCCCTACGATCAATTCATCCTGGCCCAGGTGGCGGCCGATCAACTGCCGCCCGAAGTCGGGGAGAAATTGCTACCGGGCCTGGGCTTCCTCGTCATCGCGCCCAACCTGGACGACCTGGTGGACGTCACGGCCCGAACTTTTCTGGGACTGACCGTGGGCTGCGCCCGGTGTCACGACCACAAGTACGATCCCATCCCCACCCAGGACTTCTATTCCCTGAAGGGTGTGTTCACCAGCAGCAAAGCCGCGGAACACCCCCTGGTGGCCGACTCCATAGTCCAGGCCTACAAGCAGAGCCAGGAGCGGATCAACACCCAGAAGGAGGCAATCCAGGCCTTCATCAAGGCCCAGACGGAACAACTTACGGAAATCCTGATGGGACAGACCTCCGACTACCTGGTGGCCGCCTGGAAGGCGATGAACGGGAATCCGCAGACGCCGCCGGCGGATCTCGACTCGGAGGTCCTGGAGCGCTGGGTCAAGTACCTGGAGCGATCGGACCTGGAACACCCGTACCTCCGCGAATGGGAAGAGCTGAGGAGCCAGGGAGGAATCCAGCAGCAGGTGAACGATCTCTCACTCCGCTTTCAGGACGTGGTGTTGGCCGTCCACTCCGAGAAGAAGGCCATCGAGGATCGGAACTACGTGAAGTTGGGCGGGGCCAAAGGGGTCGCCGACCAGGGCACCCGTCAATTCACCAACCTGGAGTTCCTCGACCTGGAGAAGTGGTACCTGTGGAGAGATTTGGCGTCGGAGCCCCATCCCAGAGGGAGCTTCAGGTACCCGGGTGGAGTTTTCTACTACGGCGCGGAAGAAGGGCTGGAGATCGATCGCTTTCTCAGCCCCGTCTGGAAAGGTCACCTGGACCGGATGCGCGGCGAGCTGAAGCATCTGGAGGAGTCGGGACCCGAGCCCTATCCCTTCCTCCACAGCTTTCAGGATCAGGAGAAACCGAAGGATCTCCGGGTCGCCATCCGAGGGGACAGGAAGAACCTGGGGGAGGTGGCTCCCAGACGATTCCTCCACATTCTGAGCGACGGGACACCCAAGAGCTTCACCGGAGGCAGTGGCCGCCTGGAGTTGGCGAAGGCCATTGCCGATTCCCGGAATCCCCTGACCGCGCGAGTCATGGTCAATCGGATCTGGCAGCACCACTTTGGAAGGGGGATCATCCCGACGCCAAGCAATCTGGGGAGATTGGGAGAACCGGCCAGCCATCCCCGGCTGCTGGACTATCTGGCGGCGCGTTTCATTGGAAGCGGATGGTCCGTCAAACAGCTCCACCGGGAAATCATGCTGTCGGCCACCTATGCTCTGAGCAGCCGGCACCGGCAGGAGAACTTCGAGCAGGATCCGCAGAACCGGCTGCTGTGGCGGATGAACCCGGTCCCGAGACTGGATGCGGAAACCTTGCGGGATACGATTCTGGCCGTCTCGGGGAAACTGGAACGGAAGCTGGGCGGGTCTCCGACGCCGCTGGACGAAAAGCACCGGCGCCGCGCCCTTTACGCCACCGTCAGCCGGACTCAGCCCGACCGAACCATGGCCCTGTTCGATTTTCCCGACCCCAATGCCCACAGCGATCGACGAACCGTCACCGTCGGCCCCATGCAGAGGCTCTTCTTCCTGAACAGCCCCTTCGTCATGGAGCAGGCGGAAGCCCTGGCCAGGCGCCTGGCCAGAGAGTCTCCCCAAGACGGCCGAGCCCGGATCCGGCGGGCCTACACCCTGTTGTACGGCCGCCCCCCGGAACCGGCCGAGATCCGCATGGGTCTCGAATATCTGCAGGGAGAAGAAAATCCCTGGCCCAAATACGCTCAGATGTTGCTGGCGTCCAGCGAGTTCAGTTCGGTGAACTGACGATCCGGGAAGATTCTTGTATTGTTGGAGTGAGAGGAGCCCGAAATGAACCGACGTGAAATGCTGTCTCTCATGGGGACCGGGTTCGGTACGGTGGGAATGTCCAGCCTGCTGGCGGAAACATCCCGAGACCAGCCTCTGCCCCTTCGGAATCCTCATTTCCCGCCCCGGGCCAAGCACGTCATCTTTCTCTTCCTCAATGGCGGTCTTTCCCAGGTCGACACCTTCGATCCCAAACCGGCGCTGGCTCGCCACCACGGCGAACCGCTTCCCGGCCCCAAGGTCAGGACCGACCGGGCCTCGGGCACCCTGATGAGATCTCCCTTTGGATTTCGCCGCTGCGGCGAGAGTGGAATTCCGGTCTCGGAGATCTTCCCGCGAGTGGGCGATTCCATCGACGATTTCTGCGTCATCCGCTCCATGCATTCGGACATCGGGAATCACGAGCCCTCCCTCCTCCTCATGAGTTGTGGACACCAGCTTCCCGGTCACCCCTCCATGGGTTCGTGGATCACTTACGGACTGGGCTCCGAGAACGAGAATCTGCCTGGGTTCGTGGTGTTGTGTCCCGGCTATCCGATCGTGGGTCCTCCCCTCTGGTCTTCCGGCTTCCTGCCCAACACCTACCAGGGGACCCACGTTCGCAACAGCGAGACGTCACCGGAGAAACTGGTCCGGAACGTTCGCAATCAGAGGTTGCTCCCGGGAGAGCAGGAACGGCAACTGGCCCTTCTGGAGCGGCTCAACCGCTCCTATCTGGGACGTCTGGGTCACCAGCCGGAACTGGAGTCCGGCATCGCCGCCATGGAAGTGGCCTTCCGGATGCAGATGGAAGTGCCCCACGTTTTCGACATCACCAGGGAAACGGAGTCCACGCGCTCCCGGTACGGCGACAGCGACTTCGGCCGCGGTTGCCTCATGGCCCTTCGGCTGGTGGAGCAGGGGGTTCGAATGGTCCAGGTCTTCTATGGAAGCTCCCAGCCTTGGGACAGCCATGACGACATCCAGGACCACCGCCGTCACGCTCAGGTGGCCGACCAGCCCATCGCCGCCATGATCCAGGACCTGAAGTCACGCGGCCTGTTCGAGGAGACCCTGGTCATCGTCGGCAGCGAGTTCGGCCGCACTCCCATGATCCAGAACAGCGGCCTGGAGATGATCGGAAAGGGCCGGGATCACAACGTGTACGGCTACAGCACGCTCCTGGCCGGAGGTGGAATTCGAGGCGGCTGCACCTACGGCGCCACCGACGATTTCGGATACAAGGCGGTGGAAAACCCGGTCCATCCCAACGACCTGCACGCCACGGTTCTGCATCTCATGGGTTTGGACCACACCCGCCTGACCTATCGTTACAGCGGGAGGGATTTTCGCCTCACCGACGTGGGAGGCAAGGTCCTCTTTGACGTTTTAGCGTGAAGGACCTGACGCCAGCAAACGAGCCGCCCGCTCGACCTCGCCGGAGAAGGCCCGGATCAAGCCGGCCGCCCGTTCGATCTGGGCCTCGACCTGTTCCCATTTCCGTTGCTCGATGGCCTCGCGGACTCCGGGCAGGGTCTTGACGCCGTAGCCGGTGTAGAAGCCCGGCGCATAGATGTGGTGCCGGTACCAGGGGCGCCCCGGCAGCCCTTCCGGGTGTGCGAACTTCTGCTCCAGTCCCATCAGGATCCGATTCAGCTTCAACCGTTCCGCCTCCGGCAGCCTGCCTGCGGACGTGAACCGGCCGTAAGCCTCGGCATATTTGCGGGCGCTGGCCTGAAGTCCCGCCATGGCATTTCGAAGCGGCGCGAAGTTGAAGAACGGAACCGCGTCCTGAGGCGCCGGAGCCACGTAGGTCCGGGTCGGATCCGATGCCGCCTTCAGGTATCCGCGCCGAATCCAACGGTTCAGGGCTTCGGTTCCGCGGCGCATTTCGTCGGTCAGATCCAACACCTCCGTCAGATAACCCTCCAGAGTGGCGGCCAGACGAGTGAACTCCAACGGCAGCACCTCGGCGTTGGCCAGCCGAAGCACGGTTCTGCCGGCCACCTGGGCCAGGACGACGCCGTAGCGGTATCCCGGATCCATGAACCGGCGGTAGTGGTCGAAGGAGTCGTAGAGGGAATGATAGGAGCCCTGGGGGGACTCGCCACCGAAAGCCAGATTGAGGCTGGCGACTCCCAGGTGCTGGAGAAACGGAGTGTAGTCGGAACCCGATCCCAAGGCTCCCAGCTTCACCCGCTCCACCGGTGCCAGCGGCAGCGGATCGATGGAGACCGTTCGCCGAGCCAGGGAACGCTGCAGGACGCTCAGGTCCGTCTGGGGATCATCGACGTCCCTCGCGACCTGGTTGACCAGCGTCTCCAGGCTGTGGGAGCCTCCGGCACTCAGGAAACCACGGCCGTTGGAGTCGCTGTTCACGTAGACGACGGCCTTCTGCTTCAACTCCGCGGCGTACTCTTCGACCCACTCGGTGGAACCTATCAGACCCGGCTCCTCGGCATCCCAGGCGGCGTAGACGATGCTGCGGCGAGGACGCCACCCGTCTTCGGTCAGGCGGGCCACCGCTCGGGCCTCGGCCAGCATGGCGGCCACGCCGCTCACCGGGTCCCTGGCGCCGTGGACCCAGGCGTCATGATGGTTTCCGCGGAGGATCCACTGATCCGGCTCTTCCCGGCCTTCCAGCTTGGCGATGACGTTGTAGGCGGGAACCAGGTCCCAGTTGAACTCCAGCCTGAGGCGCACCGTGGCCGGACCCGGACCCAGGTGGTAGGTGATGGGCAGAGCTCCGCGCCAGTGAGGGGGCGCCACCGGACCCTTCAGGGCACTGAGCAGGGGCAGGGCGTCTTCATGGGAGATGGGGAGGACCGGAATTCGAGGCAGGGTGGGCGCTTCGCTTCGGGACAATCTGCCGGCGTCCTCGGTCGCCGCCGTGAAGGGGGTCAATGGATCGCCGGGATGGATCGGCATGTCGAGCACCGATCCCCTCTCCACTCCATCTTCGCTGCGAAACGGACCCGCTGGATAGGCGTCACCCTGGAAGTATCCGTCGTCTTTGGGGTCGGAATAGATGATGCAGGCCAGCGCCCCCCGCGCGGCTGCCAGCTTGGGCTTGAGCCCCCTCCAGGAACCACCGTAGCGGGCAATGACGATCCGGTCCTTGACCTGGATGCCTCGGCGCTCCAACTGCTCGTAATCGGCCGGTATCCCGTAATTGACGTAGACCAGTTGACCGGTCGCCTCCCCGTCCGGCGAGTAGGCGTTGTAGGCGGGCAACAGTTCCGAGGTCTGGCCAGACGTGGAATCCCCGGCCAGCGCGGGTTCGATCAGGCGGGCCCGGAAAGGCTCGGGCTCCAGCATTTCCAACAGCCGAAGCTTGGGTGTCGGAAAGAGGATCCGGTATTCGTCCAACCAGCTCTCATATCCCCAGGAGCGAAACAGGGAAACCATGAATTGGGCGTTTTCCCGCCCCTTGGGGGAGCCCGGATGATGCGGGCGGGAACTGAGTCTTCGGATCCAGTCTCCAATCTGCGCCGGGTCCAGGGAAGCGTCCAACTTCGATTCGAGGCGCCGCTGCTCCTCGACCGCACCGGGGGAGAAACCCAACATCCCGGGAGGATTCTCCGGCGCGCTCTCCACCGCAGGCCAGCCGCACCACAGGACCAGAAATACGACACCACAGTTTCTACAGACGCGCATTGAGGACCTCCGGAAGAGTGACTTAAAACGGCCAGAATCGGGGAATGAACACGGTCGCCATGACCCAGAAGACCAGACTCAAGGGACCACCGAATCGAGTGTAGTCCAGGAACCGGTAGTTGCCGGGAGCATAGACCATGAGATTGGTCTGGTAGCCCATGGGAGTGAGAAACGCCGACGATGCGGCGAAGCAGGTCGCCATCAGAAAGGGTCTCGCGTCCACGCCCAAGGCGGCAGCCAGGCTCAGAGCCACCGGCGGCATCAAGACCGCGGTGGCCGCATTGGACACCACCTGAGTCAGGACGCAGGTGACCAGATAGATCAGCGCCACTCCCACATAGGGGGCCAAGTCCGACCCCTCGAAGAAAGAGACCACAATCAGGATCTGGTCGGCGATGTAGCCGGCGGTGCCGGTTTCGATCATGGCTTCGCCCACGGGGATCAATGACGCGATCAGGACCACGACCGACCAGTCGATGGACCGGTAGGCCTCCTGCGGAGAGAGAATGGAAAGAAAAAGGAGCAGCACCACCGCCAGGAACGCCCCTTTCAGGATTTCCATCACGCCGATGGCGGCCAGGACCACCATCACTGGAATCAGGACGAGGACCAGCCACCACAGGCGGCCTCTCCTGATGTGGAGATCGACCTGGGAGATGACGATGAGGTCATCGGAACGCCGAAGATCGTCGAGCCTGTCGGGCGAAGCCAGCATCAGCAACGTGTCGGAAAATCGCAAGGGGATATAGGAAATCTTGTCCCTCAAGATCTCCCCATGGCGCCGGACGGCCAGCACGAAAGCCCGATAGTGCTGGCGGAAGTCGACTTCCCTCAAAGTCTTGCCGATCAGGGAGCTGGTGCGGGTGACCAGGCCCTCGGCCATGACCTGCCCTTCCCGTGCCAATTCCCGATCGTTGAGCTTGATGTCCGAGAGCAGGGCCAGCCCCAATTCCCTTCGCAGCCGGAAGATGTTGTCGATGGTCCCGCGGACGATAAGGATGTCGCCGCCTCCGAGACGCTCGTTTCGAATGTTCTGGGAGACATGCTGCCCCCCTCTCAGGATCGACAGCACGGTGATGTCATAGCGCTTGTTCATGCCGACTTCCAGGCAGGTTCTCCCGGCAAGCTTCGACTTTTCCAGGACCCGGACTTCGGTGAGGTAGGCGCCCATGTGGTAGTTCCCGGCAAGGGAGACGGGAGTGGAGCGGGAGGGGAGAAGGCGCCGGGAGAGGAGACAGACGTAGATCAGTCCGGCGCCCAACAGCAAGATGCCCAGAGGAAAGAACTCGAACATTCCGAAAGAAGCCTGACCGGCCTTCTCCGCGACGGAGCTGACGATCAGGTTCGTGGACGTCCCCACCAGGGTCAGGGTTCCGCCGGCCATGCTGGCGAAGGAAAGAGGAATCAGGGCTTTGCTGGGACTCAGGTGGAAGCGGCGGCACAGGTTGATGGCCAGGGGAATGAAGACCGCCACCACCGCGGTGTTGTTCAGAAACCCGGAGAGAATGCCGGCGACGCCCAGGAAAATGCACATTCCCAGCCATTTCCGGGTCCCTACCTGGCGGCTGAGCCGATCGGCGGCCACCTCCAGAATACCGGTCTTCACCAGGGCGTGACTCAGGAGGAACATGGCGGCTATGGTGACCACCGCCTTGTTGCTGAACCCCGAAACGGCCTGTTCCACAGTGAGGGTTCCAGTGACCAACAGGACACCCAGGAGAGCGACCGCCGTCACCTCGATGGGAAAGATTTCCAGCGAGAACACCACCAGAGCGACGGCGATCAGCCCCAACATGAAGGCGATCTCGAAGGTCATGATGGGCCGATCTCCTGCATCCGCAGCTCTCGATTCCTGATCATGAGTCCGGTCCCGAATATCGGGAACGCAGTTGCCGCCGAAGGATTTTGTTGGAGGCGGTGCGGGGCATTTGGTGGACCACCCTCACGTCGTGCAACCTGAAGAGGGGATTGAGCTGATCCGCGATCACCTTCCGGAAGATTCCCTTGAGCTCCTGCTCGTCGAACTCCGGTTCCGGCGCGGCCGGGACGACGTAGACCACCAGCCGGGTCGCGCCTCCACCGGGAGGAGAGACCGCCACCGCCGCCGTCTCACCGATCCCCGGAACCCGATTCAAGACTCTTTCGATCTCTGCCGACCCCACCTTGATGCCGCCCAGGTTCATGGTGTCGTCCATCCGCCCCTGAGCCCGGTAGTAACCGTTGTCGAGCCGCTTCATCCGATCTCCATGACGGCGCAGCAGGCCCCCCCCCGGGCCCTGGGGCGTTCCGGCGAAATACTCCCGGTGGTGGTTCCGGTTCAACAGGCGCGTGGAGAGCCCGATGGAGGGGGGAACGATGAATATCTCACCCTGATCGGACTCGACGCCACGCCGATCCAGAATGGTCAGACTCATGCCCAGAGCCGCCGTCGAGAAGGCTGAGGCAACCGACGTTTGCACCACGGTGCCGGTGATGTAAGCGCCCCCGATCTCGGTTCCGCCGCAGTACTCGACTACCGGCCGGTACCCCGCCCTGGAGGTCAGATAGAGCATGTCGTCGGGATTCGAGCATTCTCCCGTGGAGGTAAAGACCCTGACCGAGGACCAGTCGAGTCCTTCCACGCAGCCTCCGGCCCGCCAGGCCCCGACCAAAGTGGGCACGACCCCCAGAACGTTCACTTTCGCATCCTGCACGAACTCGCAGAACGACCTGGACGTGGGAATGCCGTCGAAGAGCGCGATGGTGGCTCCATTGATGAGGGAAGCATAGATCAACCAGGGTCCCATCATCCATCCCAGGCTCGTAGGCCATGCCACCACGTCTCCCGCCCGAATGTCCTGATGCAGACAGCCGTCGGCGGCGCACTTGATGGGGGTCAGGTGGGTGAACGGAATGGCCTTGGGCTCGCCCGTGGTCCCCGAAGAGAAGAGAATGTTGATGGCGTCGTCGGGATCGCACGCCACGGCCTGGAAAGCATCGTTGTCACTCAGGAAATCGTCCCACGACAGGTCTCCCTCCCGCAGCGGCTCGGAGAGGCGTCCCCGAGCCGGAACCACCACCGTCACCGGTGCGCCGGCCTCCATCATCCGGGCGTAAAGGGGAAGCTCCCGGGAACCGCGCAGAATCCGGTCCTGAGTAAAAAGGGCCTCGGCCTTTCCGACCTTGAGCCGGGTCCGGACCTCCGGTGCGGCAAAGCTCTCGGCTATGGTCAGCGCCACACAACCCGCCTTGATGACGCCCAGGTAGATGGCCACGGCTTCGACGTTCATGGGCATGTCGATGGCAACCGTGTCACCACGATCCACTCCCAGCAGGGGAAGCGCGTTGGCGACGCGGTTCGAGAGAGAGTCCAACCCCTTTCGAGTCAGACTGGAAAGGGGCGCCCCCTCCCTCCGATAAACGACGGCCGGTTCCGATCCACGGCCAAAGCAGCTTTCGGCAATGTTCAGTCTGGCGCCGGGCAGCCATCTCACGTTTTCCACATCGGGTGTCGAATCCAGGACCCGGACCGGCGGCGTCCGGAACCGGATCCCCAGATGCCGGATCATCATTTCCCAGTACCCGGAGCGGTTCTCTACGGTCCAAGAGTGAAGTTCGGCATACGATTCCAAACCCAGTTGCTCCTGGATTCGCGCCAGGTTCGTTTCCCGGATGGAATCCGGCGCCGGGACGAAAATGGGCGCGGGGCCCATATCGTGCTGGTTGTGGAACACGGTCCTGTGCAGCAGCCGGTGGACCGGGAACGGATGAGCCGGACTCAGGAGACCGCAACTGATCCGCCGCCAGCATTCGGCGGAGGAGCAAACGTCCAACAGACGGTTCACCTCCGCCGCCAGCCTCCGGGCTTCTCGAGATTTCAAACCCAGGGCAACGAGATCGTCGCTACGCACCCGTTCGGCGGCGGAGCTCCTCACTCCCCCCTTCTCCTCTTCACTCTTTCCTCTTCACTCTTTCCTCTTTCCTTTTTTCTCTTTCCTCGACCTGCCCCCATTCCAGTGCCAGCCGCAGAAGACCCGAATCGGAACCGCTGTGGGTCACCGAGAAGGGTTCCTTCTTCTCGGCCAGATCGTAGGACTGGAGACCTGCGGTATCGGTGGCCACGACGTTGAAGTAGTAGCGGCCTTCCAATAGCGCCATGCGGGGAAACGCCACCCGGGCGTGGTACTCGCCGGGCCCGACTTCCCGAAGCGGGACACCGTCGAAGATGGTGCTGGTGACGTAGACCACAACGCCATCGTCCCGCACCACGGCGACTCCCAGGCCGGGAGTCCCGTGGAACTCGGGGAGAAAGCGGGCCGAAACGTCCAACTTCAAACTTTCTCCAGTCCGGAAGGGCCCGGTCCGCGGACGTTCGAGCTTGACATCCTCGATCCAGCAGATCTTTCGGGAACCGGCCTCCTGGGCCTGAACCGGATCCCACTCCCGGCTTCCAGCCTGACAGAAATCCCGGTATCGCCCCACCACCTCGCGGCTTGAACCCATCGCCTGGACCCGCCCCCGATGCAGCCAAAGGGCTCGGGAACAGAAGGCCTCTATCTGATGGAGAGCGTGGGAGCATAAGACCGCGGTGCAGCCTCGATCCCGGAGGCCTTGAATACGATCGAGACACCTGCTCTGGAACTCACCGTCACCCACGGCCAGAACCTCGTCGACGATCAGCACATCCGGCTCGAAACTGGTCGCCAGGGAGAAGGCAAGTCGCAGCATCATGCCCGCGGAGTAGGTCTTGACCGGTCGATCGATCTCATCGCCAAGGCCACTGAATTCGATGATCCCGGACTCGCGGCGTGCAATCTCATCCCTGGAAAAACCAGCCAGGGTGCCCCCGAAGTAGAGGTTGCGCCGTCCCGTGAACTCAGGGTCGAAACCGACGCCCAATTCCAGAAGTGCGGCCACTCGACCCTGGAGCTGGACTTCTCCGCGGGTGGGAGCGCAGGTTCCGGCCAATATCTTGAGCAGGGTCGACTTCCCTGCCCCGTTGTTGCCGACGATGCCGAAACTCTCACCGCGTCGTACTTGAAAACTGACCGATTCCAGGGCCGTGAAGGGCCGATGGGAAGGTCTCCCGGAACTGATCTCCCGCAAGAGGGCGAAGGGACCCGGGTAGGACCTGTAGACCTTGCTCACCTGAAGGGCCCGGATCACGTCGGGAGTATACCAGCCGGTGGCGAGAGTCCCACCTCGCGCAAGAGCGGGGCCTGCGCCGGAAGATGCAGGGACGCCCCCGGCCCGGTCCCGCGTGCGCCGACCTCCCGGGATTCAGGTGGAGCGGACGAAAGAACAGGTCACTTCTTTCTCAGATCCAGGCAGATCAGGCGGATTTCGTTGCGCAGATAGAGCAGCCCGTGGGAGAGGACGGGTGGAGCCCAGCAGGGGTATGTCAGGACCCGTGCACGAGCCTTCTCCCGATACGATTCCGGGCTCAATTCCACCAGAGCCAGGTCTCCCCGCTCCCCCAAAAGAATGAGTCGACCCTCGGCCAGGACAAAACCGGACCGACCCAGGTCCCGAGGTGATTCCCAGCGAACTGCACCGGTCAGGAACTCGATGCAACGCAGGTTGGCCTGCCCCTCGTGCCGGCCGTCCACTCCATACAGGTATCCGTTCCGGTAGAGACTCGTGGCCCAATGATTCTGCATCGCCCGCCGGTCTCGCCAGACTTCCGTCAAATCTTGCGAACCCAGCTCCAGCAGAACGGCTCCCGTATTGTAGGTCGCCGAGAGAAAGACCTGGTTCCCCACGACCACCGGCGTGGCGGCATTGACCGATTCATAGCTGCGGGAACGGAAAGGATAGCGGTACAGTTCCCGGCCGTCCGCCGCGTCGACCGCAAGGAAGCCCCCCCGGGTCAGGAACATGGCGACTCGGCGTCCGTCCAGATCGACGACGGCCGGCGTTGAGTAGCTCGCCTCGTCCTCGCCGGTCTTCCAGATGGTCTCCCCCGAATTCTTGTCCAGCGCCAGGACACCCGCGCCGTCGCCGCCAGCATTCAGCAGGATTCGATTCCCTTCGACCACCGGAGCCGAACCGACGCCGAAAAAATTCTGGGGAACACGATAGTCCCGGTTGATCCACCGCTGCCACAGGATTCGACCGGTGGAGAAATCGAGACAGGTGAGCTTTCCCTCGGCCCCGAAGGTGTAGACACGGACCCCGTCGATGACTGGGGAGGACCGGGGGCCGTTGTTGTAACCGTACCGGTCCAGATAGCGGGTAGGATATCCCTGCTTCCAGAGGGGACGCCCCGTCGCGGATTCCAGACACTCGACGACCTCCTCGCCCCGAATCCGGTGAAAAACGACGATACGACCCTCAGAGGTCACGGGCGGACTGAACGACCGCCCCAGACTCCGTTCCCAGACCAGAGGCGGACCCTCTTCGGACCAGCCTTCGAGCAAGCCCGTCTCGCCTGAGCTGCCGTCTCCCCGAGGACCCAGGAACCGGGGCCAGTCCTCTCCTCCCGTCTGGGCCGGCAACGGCAGGTGAAACTGGAACCCCAAAAACAGCGGGAAGAGCCATCGAGGCAGGCAAGAAAAATACTCGCGCATTTCTATTCTTTTCCGGCGGGGAAGTGTCCCGCCGCGGCGGCGGGCGACAGGCCGTGCACCCGAATCGATGCCGACGCGCCGTTTCCCGCGTGATCGACTGCCTCCACGCGAATTTGATTCTCTCCCTCCCGGAGCCGCAGGTCACAGTCGAAGTCCGTGTCCCAAGACCGGACCGGCGTTCCGTTGCAAGTCACTTGGGCGACTCCGGAGAGGGCGTCTTGAACCATCCCCGTCAACCTCAGCCTCCCCTCTTCCAGCCGCGACCCGGTCGTGGGCCACGTCACCTCGATCGAGGGGGGTTGCTTGTCCAGCTTGACTTCCAGATCCAAGGAAGTGCTGTTTCCGGCTCGATCGACGGCCATGCCCCTCAGGCGCCGGTCCGCGCCCTCAGCGGTGATCTTCAGGTCTGGACTCAGGCTGGCCAATCCGGCCAGGTTGTCCTGCGCCTTGAACGAAACGGTCACGTCCGAATTGTGCCAGCCGCGGTGGTTCGGCGGGGGAGTGGTCTCGACCTGGAGCACGGGCGGCGTGCCGTCCACCATGGCGGTTCCGGTGATGGGAAATGATGCGGCTCGATACTCACCCGGCTTGCGCACGGGAATCCTTCCCCGGCGCCGGTCGTACACCGTCAGCCTCGTGAGCTGACCGAAGGCCAGATAGGGATAGCTCCCGTCGGGCACCAAGCGACCTGTTCCGTCCGTGCCGTCCCAGGGACGATTGTTCAATATTCGGATCACCTCGCCACTGGCCGAATCCTGAATGACGCGAACATAGTCCAGCGAATAGTGTCCCCGGGCCAGAATCTTGAAAGTGATGGACAGAGTGCTGGTAACCAGCTCCGGAGAAAACGGATCGGGAGAGTCCCGGAAGGCAATGACCGCCAGGCTCTGCCGGCGCACCGCCTGCTGCGACACCTCCCAGGCCTTCTTCAGGGCATCCATGGCCTTCCTGGAATCATCGTGCCGGCCGGCTCTCTCCAATTCCCGAAGGGCTCTTTCCACCTGCCATTCGTCCGCCAGACCGAGGGCGCTCAAACGCTGGGCCGCCTCGATGGAGGCCCGTGCGATCTCGGTCTGAGCCTCGAGGAGGTTCTCTGCCACCCGCTCGAAGACCGACAGGACCTCGCGGTTCCCGCGCACCGAATTGAAGCCCCGCTGGAGCCGGCGCAGCGCCCGTTTGCAGTACTTGAAGACCCTCTTTCCATCCGGATACGAACGGATCTGCCTTCCGTCGAGGTAAAGGCTTTCTCCCTTGTGGGACAGGCTTTCGGAGATGGCCTCCACGACGTCGCCGACCGAACGTTTCACGCGACGGTTGGAGTCGGGAAGCTGCCGGAGTTGGAGAATTGCTTCGCGCAACAGCTCCAGAGGCGACGGACGGGACTCAGAGCCGGAAGCTGAAGACAAGTCGAATCGCGGCGGCGCCGCCGAACCGGCGTTGGAAGCCGGCTCCTGGCACCAGGCGGGTTCCGCCGCAACCAAGAGAGGCCACAGGAGCAGCCAAGCCCCCCACCTCCCCGCACCATGCTCCATCTGCGACTCCACGATTCGCGAACCACCCGATGAGACGCGAAATTAGCGTCCCGGGCGTGGTTCATCAGGTTAGCCCTACCGGCAACAGTTTGCCAGAGGGGAACTCGGCCCGCCGGACCGGCGACGACGGCGTGACGACTTTTGCCACGGGTTGCCAACTGTTGACAGCCCGTGGCAAAAGTCGTCACGGCATTCGACCGGTGCTGCGTGAGACTTTCACCACGGACTGTTAAGATCGACTTCATCCCCAACCTTTTCTGTGAGGTGAAACTATGAGCGAGAAATACCGGGTCGCCGTGATCGGCCGGACCAACCGAGGGAACTATGGGCACGGCCTGGACACGGTCTGGCTGGCGGTGGACCGGGCGGAACTGGTCGCCGTCGCCGATGAGGACGAGAAGGGTCTCCAGGAAGCGACTGCCCGGCTGGGCGTCAAGGCCGGCTACTCGGACTACCGGGAGATGTTGCGGCAGGAACGTCCTCAGATCGTGAGCGTGGCTCCCCGCTGGCTGGACTGCCACCACGACATGGTGTTGGCCTGCGCCGAGTACGGAGCCAGCATCTTCCTGGAAAAGCCAATGTGCCGGACTCTGGCCGAGGCGGACGCCATGGTGGAGGCCTGCGAGCGTTCCCACGTCAAGCTGGCGATCGCCCACCAGACTCGTTACAGCCCCAAGATCCAGGTGATGAAGGACCTGATCGCCGAGGGACGTCTGGGCCGGGTTCTGGAATTCTGCGGCCGCGGCAAGGAGGACCGTCGCGGCGGCGGCGAGGACCTGTGGGTCCTGGGGACGCACATCTTCGACCTGATGCGTATTTTCGGGGGAAACGCCCTCTGGTGCTACGCCCGGGTGACCCAGAACGGACGTCCGGTGTCCCGCGCCGAGGTTGTAGACGGTGCCGAAGGCATCGGCCCATTGGCGGGAGACCGGGTGGAAGCCATGTACGGCATGGAGAGCGGCGCGGGCGCCTATTTTTCGAGTCACCGGAACGCGGCCGGCAGGCCGACTCGTTTCGGGCTTACGATCCGGGGGTCCAAGGGGCTGCTCGAGACTCATACCGGCCCGGTCCCCGACGTGCACTTGCTGGAAGATTCCGCGTGGTCGCCGGGCAGGACCGGCTCCAAGTGGATCAGCGTGAGCACGACCGGAGTCGGCCAGCCGGAACCGCTGGAGAAGGGCGGCGCTCACCAGGGGAACGTCTGGCTCTGCGAAGATCTGATCCGGGCCATCGAGAAAGACCGCGACCCTCTGGGCAGCGTTTACGAGGCTCGCGGCGCCACCGAGATGATCGTGGCGGCCTTCGAGTCCCAGCGCCAGGGAGGCCCCGTCAAGCTGCCGCTGGAGAATCGAGAGAATCCCCTGCTCTCCCTATGAGCCCCGGCGCGTCGGAGAGGCGGCTCATTTTCGCCCTGGATGTGGCGAGCCGGAGCGAGGCGGACGCCCTGGTTGCCACGTTGCGCCCCTCCGTGGGTTTCTTCAAGGTGGGGCTCGAGCTCTTCGTTTCGGAGGGGCCGGGTCTGGTGCGGTGGCTGGTCCGGGAGGGACTGGACGTTTTCCTGGACCTCAAGCTGTACGACATACCGGCGACCATGCGACGCTCCGTCGCCGCGGCCTCCCGGCTGGGCACCCGCTTCATCACCATTCATGACACGGGAGCCGGAGCAGCGGCCGCTCGAGAGGGGAAAAGCGGGTCTCGGCTACAGGTGCTCTGTGTCACCCTGCTGACCAGTGTGGATGCCCAGGACCTGCGAGACAGCGTTGGCCTGGGTTCGGGAGGACGGTTCCGGGATTTGCAGGATTACGTCGGCTGGAGAGCCCGGAGTGCGGTTTCCAACGGCTGCGATGGATTGATCTGCTCCGGCCAGAATGTGCGAAGGCTGCGCCGGGAGTTGGGCCGAGGTCCGCTTCTCGTCTGCCCCGGCATCCGGCTCGGCGGGGATCGGCTCGACGACCAGAAACGCGTGGTCACTCCCTATCGCGCGGTCCGGGACGGCGCCGACTTTCTGGTCGTGGGACGGCCCATCCGCGACGCCGCCGACCCCTTGGCGCAAGCCCGGAAGATCCTGGCCGAGATGGACCGCGGTCTCCTGGCCCGGAAATCGACCGTAGTGTGAGCAGCACGGCTTCGACGTGGGCGGCCACGGGCCCTCGAATCTGACGGGAAGACCGATGCCGCGGAGTTCGTCCATCAACTCTGGCGCCCACACCGCATACCGCATCTATACTGACGCAGAATGCAGGAACTGCGCCGCCAAAGCTCTATCGTACAATGGTCTCGTATAAGGCTGGCCGGAGATCAACTGTCTCTTCCGGGACCGGCAATCAGAGAAGTACGTGCTTTTCAACAGTGGAGCAGACGATACCCCATGAGTCGGATGTGGAACCGGTCCAGCTTACGCCGAGCCGTCGGCAGCCGCTCGACCCGCTACTAGATTCAGGGAGGTGAATCGACATGAACCGCGCATTCATATATTGGGACAATTCGAGCATCTTTCACGAGGTGCAACGCGTTGTCGAGGAGCGCGACGAAGGGCCCGACGCTCGCTTTCGCGTTCGCATCCATTTCGACAACATCCTCCGTTTGGCGCATGCCAGACGCCCCGTGCAGAGGGCGTTCGCCGCAGGTTCCATACCGCCGGAAATGCGCCAGTTGTGGAATCGGATGGAAGGCAAGGGTGTAGAAGTGAAACTCTTCGACCGTGGCAACCCGGCGCGAAGCGAACAGGACATGCCCGACCGGCTGCTGCAGTTGCGAATGCTGGAGGATGCACTCGACTACAATGGCGACCCGGGCATCGCGGTGCTCCTGACCGGAGACGGCGCCGGCTATCGTGAAGGCGCGGGCTTCCACAGCACGTTGGAGCGCATGCACAAACGCGGCTGGGGCGTGGAGATCCTGTCGTGGGGGCACTCTTGTAACCAGCGGATGCGGCGGTGGGCGGAAGAGAACGGCTTGTTCATCTCGTTGGACAACTTCTACGAATCGATCACCTTCATGGAGCCGTCCGGAGAGGGGTTCGAATTTGCACGCGGGCGCGAACCAGTCGAGCTGGACTTGTCGCGCCGGCCGATGGCGTGACGGTATCATGACGGTCATCACGTGGGGGACTCCTGACATGCCTTGGTCCAGCCGGAGGACGATTTCGATGCCGTCACCCAAGACAACCGGCCGCTCGGCTTCGACGACAGCGGTTTCAAAGACAGGTATAGAAGCAACGCCGCCCATCACGTCAGCTCAGGGTCCGACGGTATAATCAGCAGATGATCGCTCGCCTTACAGGCGTTCTCGCGGAGAAGTCGGCCGGCCGCGTCATCGTGGACGTTCGCGGAGTCGGATACGAGGTTCACATCCCCTTCTCGACCTACTACGAGTTGGGTTCCGAGTCCGACGCTGTCACCCTCCAAATCTACACTCACGCGAAAGGGGATCAACTCAGTCTCTATGGTTTCTCCACTGTCAGAGAGAAGGAGCTTTTCACGCGCCTCATCCAGGTATCGGGCATCGGCCCTCGACTGGGAATTGCCATCCTGTCGGGAATGCCGGTCGACGAATTTCTGGAGGCCGTCGCGGACAAGGACTTGGCTCGACTCTGCGCCGTCCCCGGCGTGGGCAAGAAGACGGCGGGACGGATCGTCCTGGAGATGCCCGACCGGCTGCAGGGTTTGACGCCGCCAGTGGAGACGGTAAGCATTTCGGGGGTTCCGGCCCAACTACGGCAAGACGTGGTTTCCGCCCTGGTCAACTTGGGCTATGTCAAGAGAATCGCAGAGAAGGCCGTCGCCCAGGTGCTCACGCAGAAGAGCCCGGATCGCTTCGAGGATCTGCTCAGGAGCACGTTGCGCAAGATCTCCAGGTAACCGGAGGGCGGAACCGGGATTGAAGCAGAGCGGCCAATTGCCGGCGGAAGCCGAGTCTCAGAGGAATTGACAGGTGCAGGACCGACTCATGAATCCTGGGCATCAGGAAGAAGAGGTCCTCTACGAGACCGATCTCCGTCCTCGCCGGCTGCGTGACTTCGTGGGTCAGGACCAGGTCAAGGAGGGGCTCTCCGTCGGCATCGAAGCTGCCCGCCGCCGCGGGGAGGCGCTGGACCACATTCTGATTTTCGGGCCTCCCGGTCTGGGAAAGACGACCCTGGCCCACGTCATCGCCCATGAACTCGAGGTCAACTTTCGCTCCACTTCCGGCCCCGCCATCGAGAAACGAGGGGACCTGGCCGCCATTCTCACCAACCTGGAAGACAAGGACGTTCTCTTCATCGACGAGATCCACCGCCTCCATCCCGCCATCGAGGAGATTCTCTACCCGGCGATGGAGGACTTTCAGATCGATATCATCATCGGCGAAGGCCCGGGCGCCCGCTCCATAAAGATCGATATACCCCAGTTCACCCTGGTGGGGGCCACGACCCGCACCGGTCTGATCACCTCTCCGCTCCGGGGAAGATTCGGGATCATACAGCGACTCGACTTCTACGACGTCGAGAGCCTGGTCTCCATCATCCGCCGTTCCGCGAGAATTCTGGGCGTCGGGATCGACCTCAAAGGAGCGTCAGAGGTGGCGCGGAGGAGCCGAGGCACTCCACGGATCGCCAACCGTCTGCTCAAGCGGGTCCGGGATTACGCCCAGGTACGGGCCAACGGAGAGATTTCTCGGGACATCGCCTGCCGGGGACTGGAACTCATGAACGTGGACCGGTTCGGCTTCGACGAGATCGATCGCAAGCTCATGGACACCATCATCGCAAGATTCGACGGCGGCCCCGTCGGCCTGAGCACCCTCTCCGCCGCCATCAGCGAGGAGAAGGACGCCATCGAGGACATCTACGAGCCCTACCTGATTCAGACCGGCTTCCTGGCCCGCACTCCTCGGGGCCGCGTGGCCACTCCCCTGGCCTATTCCCGGCTGGGCCTCGAAGCGACAACCTCCCAGAAAAGCCTTTTCCGCTGACGCTGCCGGGACTCAGCGACTATCGCCACGGACTGCTATCATACGCGCGTGTCGAACGGTGCCGGAATCGCCAGTCTGACGGAGAGATTCAAGGCCCTCCAGTACTCGGTGGAACGGGTCATCAAGGGCAAATCCGACGTCGTGGAGTTGGCGGTGGTGACCCTGTTGGCCCGGGGACACATGCTGGTGGAGGACGTCCCCGGCGTCGGCAAGACCACCTTGGCTCACGCCCTGGCGCGTTCCGTCGACTGCCGCTTCCAGCGCATCCAGTTCACCAGCGACCTGCTCCCCTCGGACCTTACCGGGATCTCGGTCTTCAACCAGGTGCGCCGAGAATTCGAGTTCCGGCCGGGCCCGCTGTTTGCCAACGTGGTGCTGGCCGACGAAGTCAACCGCACTACGCCCAGGACTCAGAGCGCTCTGCTGGAAGCCATGAGCGAGGCGAAGATCACGGTGGACAACCACACCCACCTGCTGCCTCAGCCTTTCATGGTGATTGCCACCCAGAACCCGACGGAACACCACGGGACCTATCCGCTTCCGGAGTCCCAATTGGACCGGTTTCTCATGCGCATCTCCATGGGCTACCCCAGCCAGTCTCACGAAACGGAGATCCTGCGCTCGCAGGGGCAATATGAGACCTCCGATCTCGATCCGGTCGTCAGCACCGAGGATCTGTTGAGGGGCCAGGAAGAGGTTCAGGAAGTGCGGTTCGAAGAGACGCTCCTGCAATACCTCATGACCCTGGTGAGGGCCACCCGGGAGTGCGAACTTCTGGCCCTGGGAGTGAGCACCCGGGGCGCCATGTTCCTGTATCGGGCGGCTCAGGCGCTAGCCTATTTCCGGGGCAGATCCTACTGCATCCCGGACGACGTCAAACGCTTGGTGGTGCCCGTATTTTCCCACCGCGTCCTGGTCAGTCCCAGACACGCCTCGCCTCTGGAAAAGACCCAGGAAGCCGAATCGATCATTGCGGATCTCGTGGACCAGGTCGAGGTCCCGGTCTGATGATTCGGCGGGTCAGGCTGAAGTGGGCCCGGGGAGAAATCGTCTGGCCACTGATTCTACTGGTGTCCGCGGCGGTGCTGGCCGCTCTGAGCGCCCTGGCGCGCTGGACCGGTCAGAGCCATGCCGCAGCTTTTCCGGCCCTGGTCTCACTGATCTTTGCCGCGCTGGCCGCCGTGACCCTGGCGCCCTACGTCCTGTCACGTTACCGGAGGGATCTGCGGGAGAGAATTCCCACGCTGTCCATCACTCATCGTGGGGCCTTCTTCCTCCTGCTGGTGACCGTTTTGGGATTCTCCTCCATGAACTCGGGCAACAACCTGCTGGTTCTACTGCTCTCACTTCTCCTGGCCGCACTGCTGGTTTCGGGCCCGCTGTCCGCGTTGGTCCTGCACGGGTTGAAGGTGAGCATCAGCGTGCCGGAGACGATCCGGGCCCAGGACACCGCGACCTGTTTCGTCACTCTGCATAACTTGAAGCGTTGGATTCCGTCCTTCGCTCTGAAGCTTAGAGGCCGCCAAAACCAGGAAAAAGATCCGGAACCGGCGACGGATTTCTTTACCCGAGAGAAGGTCTTTCCCTATATCGGCGTCCGTTCCGACCTGAAGTTGACCTTGAAGTGCCTGTTCCGCCGTCGCGGCTCCTATCCGGTCGATGGCTTCGAAATCGGCACCAGGTTCCCCTTCGGCCTCTTTCAGCGCAAGCGAATGTTGCGGACCCAAGGCTCCATCCTGGTCTACCCCGCGCTGTTGAATCTGCAAACCCTGTTCTTCATCTATCCCGAGCTGCAAGGGGCGGAGGCCCTGAACCTGAGAGGCCAGGGTGACAGTCTCTATGGGATCCGAAGGTATCAGAGCGGTGACAGCGCCCGCCTGGTGGACTGGAAATCAACGGCCAGATTGGATCAGCTCATGGTCCGGGACTTCGTCGCCGAGAATCAGAACCTGATCGATCTGACGTTTCATCCCGATCTGAATAAACCCTCTCCCCACAACCTGAAACAGTTCGAGAAGGGGGTCTCTTGTGTGGCGGCCCTGGGAGACCATTACTGGCGAACGGGCCAAAAGTTCCGTTTCACTTGCGGAGAGACCCAGGCTCTCATCGACGGCCGCAGGAACGGCTACGAGAGGTTCATGGAGTGCCTGGCGCTGGTCCAGCCAATGAGCCGCCATCCGGAGGCCTTCCAGCATACGGCGGCGCGAAACGGCATCGTGGTTGCCGCGGGCCATCGGTGGATCCCACCAGGATCGGTGGCCATAGACTACTTGCGGATTTGACGCAATGCGGTTCAAGACGGCCCTGCATCTGACCAGCTACGGACTCCAGGTGACCGGCGTGTCGACACTCTACTCGTCCGGCGAAATCGGCGGCGGGATGTTGCTCGGCTACCTCGCCTGCCTGGCCACGACTCGATTCCTGCCCCGAATCCGGCTGGACGGCGCCGTTCAAGGCATCGTCTTCGGCATCCTGCTGGCCCTGTTCGTCGTCGATGCCGTGGCCTTTTCCCCGTTCATTCCGGCGACGGCCCATCTGCTCATGCTCGTTAGTCTGGTGAGGCTCTGCAGCGCCCGTACGAAGCGCGATTACCTCCTGCTGCTGTTCATCTCCTTTGCTTTCGTCCTGATTGCATCCACCGCCACCATCTCCGTCGTATTTCCGGTCTGGGTCCTGCTGTTCCTTTTCCTGGCCGTGCTGGTGCTCATGTTGCTGGAGAGCAAGGATCCCTATGAGAAGACTCGCGGGCTCAACCTCGCACTTCGCGGGCACCTGTCGACTGCCCTTCTCATTACGTTGCTGCTGGCGGTGGTTTCGGTCCCCATCTTCGTGGTCATTCCCCGGGGGACCCTGGGAGTGTTGCCGCCAAAGCGCGTTTCAGGCCATCTGAGCGGATTCTCCGAGAAAGTCAGCCTGGGCGAAATGGGAGAGATCCTCATCAACGAGGAGGTGGTGCTGCGAATCAAGGTGGACAAGCCACCGCACCGGATACCTCCGGAGCTGAAGTGGAGGGGCATCGCCTTCGATCACTACGACGGAAAGACATGGTCCAGTACCCGGGGCCTCAGGCAGGTCGTCCGGGACGATCGCTATCAGGGGTTTCTGGTGGCCGGCAGGCGCCGGCAGGAGGAGTTCCTGATCCGCCAGACCATCCACCAAGAGCCACTGACCCGAGTGTTGTTCGGGCTCCCGGACATCATTCTGATTTCCGGGCGGCTCCACCGGCCTTACGTTTTCCAGGACGGGAACCGGTCCTTCAGGACGGCCGGCGCCGGAGTCAGGACGTACACCGTCTTCTCCGACGTGATGACCCGAAACCAGAAACTCTCCCAAGCTCCCGTTCCAGTCTACCTCCAGGCTCCAGGGCGACACTATCTGCAGCTCCCCGAGCTGGACCCGGAGGTCGGCCGTCTGACCCGGCGCATTACCGCAGGAATCACCGATCCCATCCACCAAGCCTTTATGGTCGAACAGTTCTTGAAGGAGAACTACGAGTACTCTCTCAAAAACTCCTCGGCGGCTAGCCGCGACCCGCTCCACGATTTCCTGTTCGAGTCGCGGGCGGGACACTGCGAGTATTTCGCCACAGCCCAAGCCGTCCTGCTGCGAACATTGGGTATTCCGACCCGGGTGGTCAACGGCTTCAAGCGGGGAGACTACAACCGGTGGAACGGTTACTTCGTGGTCCGCCACTCGGATGCCCACAGTTGGGTCGAAGCCTATTTCCCGGGACGGGAGTGGATCGAATTCGACGCCACGCCAGCAGTCTCCGCCGGCGCCGCTCTTCCGGTTCTTGCCGCTCTCCGCGAGTTGCTGGACGCCATCGATCTGGCGTGGCTGGATGTGGTGACCTTCGACCACCTGAAACAGTACGGCTTGTTCCAGACGCTGGGCGATTCCTGGAAAGACGGCTGGGACAGCTCGCGGAGGCGCACAGTGGCCATCTGGTCCGAGTGGGTCTCGGGAGTCACTTGGCAACGGGCGGGACTCGCGGCGGCGGCCATTCTGGTTTCGGCACTGCTCCTGGTTCGGACCGGTCCGCGGTTCTGGAGGAGGATCCGGACGGGGTGGACCGGCCGGAGATGGGCCCGGCGTTCTGCCACGTTGATACCCGACTACTATCTGGAATTGGTTCAGATTTTGGAGGGACGGGGGCTGGTCCGGAAGAGGTCCGAGACCCCAGGAGAATTCGCAGGCAGAATCAGTGGCGTATTGAAGAGTACCGTGCCCCAGAGGCTGACGGAGATCTACTATAGAAATCGCTTCGGCGGGCTGAATCCCAGTTCTTCCGAACTGGCGGAAATTCGTATTTCCCTGGATTCACTTCGGCGTCCAGGCGGCATCTGAGAATTTGTTTTCGCGCCGGAGGACAGGTTCGAATGGAAGGTCCTCGACATGAGTCGAGAAATCTCCAAATGCACCATCTGTAAACGAAACGTGAAAAGGAATGACCCCGAATTTCCCTTCTGCAGTGAGCGCTGCAGGTTCGTGGACCTGGGCCGTTGGCTGGGTGGGGAATATCGAATCGTCCCACTGACTGGGAAGGACACGGAAGAAAAGAATGCGTGACAACGGTCATCTTGCCAACGCTCTGGGCACCGCGCTCGGTCTTGGGTACGTCCCGTACATCCCCGGGACATTCGCGTCGCTGGTCACAGCCGGAGCCGTCGCCCTGCTGCACCGGGCTTCCGACTCGGCAACGCTGCAGCTCGGCGCGGCCCTGGTGCTGCTGCTACCGGTCAGCATCTGGGCCTCGGCACGCGTCGCCCGCCGGGAGGCTGAGCCCGACCCTTCGCACGTCGTCATCGATGAGGTCGTCGGACAGATTTTCTGCCTTCTCTGGGTTCCGTTTTCATGGACGTTCCTGGTCATGGGCTTCGTGGCATTTCGCGTCTTCGACATTCTGAAACCCTATCCCATCAAGCAAGTGGAACGACTCCGGGGAGGCATGGGAATCGTCTGTGACGACCTGATCGCCGGCCTCTACGCGGGTCTGCTGCTGAGGATCGTCTACGCTTTCGTTTCTCCGTCGTAGGTCGATGACGGACGCCCGGCATGGCATGAGATCAGCGCCGAAGACCGTGAATCGAACCCTCGAGGAGGAACCCCTCGAGTCGGTGGTGGGACGCTTGCTGAGACGGCAGGGGAAGACCCTGGCCACCGCCGAGTCATGCACGGGAGGCTACCTGGGCAAGCTCTTGACTGACATTCCGGGCAGCTCCGACTTCTACCAGGGCGGAATCATCAGTTACAGCAACGCTCTCAAGATCCGGCATCTCAAGGTGAATCCGGCAGCCTTGGATCGATGGGGCGCGGTCAGCGAGCCGGTCGCATGTCAGATGGCCCGGGGAGTCCGGAGTTGGAGCGGGGCCGATCTGGGCATTTCGGTGACCGGGATCGCGGGCCCCTCCGGGGGAAGCCCGGAAAAGCCGGTGGGCCTGGTCTATCTCGGCCTTTCCGATTGCACGGAAACTCGCGCCCGAAAACTCTTGCTGGAGGGCGACCGCGAGGCGATCCGGTTGGAGGCATGCCGTATCGCCCTGGACTGGATCCGAAGGCATTTGACGTGATCCGCGCCTTCATCGCCGTCGAAGTCCCCGCGGAAGTCAAGAACCATTTGAACTCCGTCTCGGCCGCTCTCGGCTCCTTGGATCCGGACGCCAGGCTGGCCCCGGTCTCGTCCATTCACCTGACCCTTCGATTCCTGGGCAACGTCGAGGCAAGTCGAGTTCCCGGGCTTGGCGACGCGATTCGGCGTTGTGCGCGCCAGATCCGGCCCTTCCCACTGGCGGTCGGGAGCCTGGGAGCCTTCCCCAGCCGGAAACGGCCTCGAGTCGTCTGGGCCGGGATCTCCGGAGACGGGGATTTGGCACGTCTGCGACATCTCCTGGAACACGAGCTGCAACAACTGGGATTCGACCGGGACAAAAAGAAGTTCAGACCTCACTTGACCCTGCTGCGACTCAAGTCTTCCCGGAATCTGAAACGGCTGTCGGGCTTTCTCGACCAGGATGCGGACCGGCCGAGTCCGGTTTCATTCCGTGTCCGCCGGATCCACCTTTTCGAGAGCCGGCTGCACAGCCACGGAGCCCGGCACCTCAAGCTGGTGACGGCAGAACTGGGAAGCTGACCGGTCCCTCCACCTGGCATGACGGATTGGGACAACCTCAATGAGGTCACCGGCTCGTGACCATGGACGTCACCGCCGTGTTTCGGTCAATCGAGACGTTCATACACGATATGGCGTATCCCCCATTCGATCCTGTCCCTGCAGGTCTGAGCCTGATGCTGTTCGAGTCGGCGGGCGAGGACATCCAGAAAACTTGTTTCGTAATTGTCGACGACGAAACGGTCTGACCTCCAGACGCTCAAGTTAAGCGAGAACATTTTCGCGGCGTCCCCCGTAGATACGGGCGCCCTGTAGACCTCATCCGACAGTCGCCGCAACTTCTTGGGATGAGCGGCGGCCAGGCGCGGGCCCAGGTAGAGCGTTCCACCGCTGTCGGCAATCAAGCTCTCCACAACGGACAGGTAGGTCGAGAATACGGGATGTTCGGTCTTGATGAACTCCACTTCAGCGACGGCAACCAAGCCCCGGGGAGCCAATTCATTGGCCCACGCTTCCAGAATTCCCACGGGACCCGAAAGATGGGCCAGTAACAGCCGGGCAATGATCAAATCCGGGCTCTCGATGGGAAACGGTGTCTGCGTCACGTCGTGCACCACGAACTCGAGATCTGGAAATCTGGTCCGAGCCGATCGCACGTAACTCCCGGATATGTCCATTCCCACAACGCGCAACGGTTGGACGACATCCATGAGAAGTCGCGTCGTGAATCCGGGGCCACTACCGAGATCGAGACCGAACTGAAACGGCCTTTTGGGGAGCCTTGCCAGAAGCCCTCGCATCTCCGGCTCGAAGACCTTCGCGAGAAGGACAAGTCTCACTTCAGCCGGGTTGGTATCACGGAACGTATAACGTTTCATCTGCCATTTCTCCCGTACCGGAAAAATAGACTGTCCCCTTTTCCTGTGCGTCCCGGAAAAATAGACTGTCCCCTTTTCCCCGCGGGCCGCGTAAGGGCGACCCTTGTGTGTGGTCGCCCTCCCCGGGTCGATCAGTGAGGGACGGGAGCGGTCACCCGCAAGGGGTGTCCCTACCAGCCCGTGGCAAAAGTCATCACGGCATTCGACCGTCCCTGCATCCCGGCGGACGGCGTTGCGATTCGGGCACATACTCCCGGTATGCACCCGAATCGCGCCTTGTCCGGCGGGCGCAGGAACGGTCTCGGTGCTCGCGGGACTTTCACCACGGACTGTTACGTCGCGATCCTCGTTCAAACCTGCTTCCCCTGTTCTCCCGAACCCCCAGAAAAATGAGGAAGGTCCTGGGCCGCGCCGGATTGACCCCGGCGAGTTCCAGCCGGTAGTCTTAGCCGATGGCAATCAACCCGGAGTTGCTGGAGATCCTGGCTTGCCCGGTCTGCAAGACCGAGGTGATCCCGACTGCAGACGGCAACGGATTGAGGTGCGGTGCCTGTTTCCGAGTCTATCCTATCCGTGACGATATCCCGGTGATGCTCATCGACGAGGCCAGCATCGAACCGCCGGAAGGTCCGTCCGCGACCGAACAAGCTGGGGGATGACCCGCCGTTCCCGCGTCCTGCTGGTGCGCCTGCGCTCTCTGGGGGACACGGTCCTGATGACCCCGGCTCTCACGGTCCTCAAACGAAACCCCGGCACCCGCGTGGCCGTGCTCCTGGAAGCGCCGTTTCACGAGGTGCTGGCGAACAATCCCGACGTGGACCGGATCATTACCATCCCCCGCGGCCGATCCAAGCTCATGACCCGGAGCCTGGCCATTCGGGCGGCCCGAAGTTTCTCTCCGGACCTGACGGTCGACCTCCACGGCGGGACCACCAGCGCTCTCATCACCGCCCTTTCGGGGGCGGCCGTGCGCCTCGGCTACGCCAGCAGCCGCAGCCGCCGCTTCTATAACCGATCCGTTCCCGATTCGCGTCGGATCTGGGGCAAGGATTCAATCCACACCGTCGAGCACCAGCTTTCGCCCCTCAAATATCTTGGATTCGAGATAGAGCCCCTGCCTCCGCTCCAGGTCCCGGTCGGGACCGCGGCCCTGGACCAGGTTCGGAAGCTCCTGGCCCGGCGCGCCATCGAGGAGGGCTTCATCCTGATTCATCCAGGCGCCGCATTCGACACCAAGCAATGGGAATCGGCGAGGTATGCGGAGATCGCGGCACTGCTGGAGGCCGAGGGGCACGCAATCCTCTTCACGGCGGGTCCGGGCGAGGAGCCGCTCCTGGAGGATCTCAGGAACACCGCTCCGGCCTCGATCCATTTCATGGGGCCGTTTCCGCTGGACCAGTTCATCGCCCTGACCTCGCTGTGCCGCCTTTATCTGGGGAACGACACGGGCACGACCCATATCGCCGCGGCCCTGGGCAAGCCCCTGGTTGCCATCTTCGGGTCTTCCGACTCCCCGGTCTGGTCTCCCTGGGGGACCCGCCACCGCTTGATTCGATCCGAC
Source organism: Acidobacteriota bacterium (assembly GCA_965217775.1). GTDB lineage: Bacteria > Acidobacteriota > UBA6911 > RPQK01 > JAJDTT01 > JAJDTT01. Next base: position 5,377,224 of record CBDCJH010000002.1, on the reverse strand, counting down.
CTCCCCTGCATTCCCTGCCCGGGTTACTACTGTCTTCACTACCAGGAGCCCATGTGCATCCGGTCGATCACCGTCCCCCGCGTATTGGAGGCGGTGCGGTCTCTCCTTCGTGAAACCGGTTGACCGGAATTCCCCGATTCTTCCGCCTGGCCGAACCCGGTTCAGACGGCCTGATTCAGAAACCGGATGATGTCCCGGGTAGAGGATCCCGGTTGAAAGATCTCGGCCACACCCAGTTCCTTGAGGCCGGGAATGTCTTCGTCCGGGATGATGCCGCCTCCGAAGACCAGGATGTCCAGGGCATCCTGGTCGGCCAGAAGCTGCATGATCCGATTGAAGAGGTGCTCGTGAGCACCCGAGAGGATGGAAAGTCCGATGGCGTCCACGTCTTCCTGGATGGCAGCCTGCACGATCTGCTCGGGAGTCTGCCGCAACCCGGTATAGATGATCTCCATCCCGGCATCGCGAAGGGCGCGGGCCACGATCTTGGCGCCCCGGTCGTGTCCGTCCAGCCCCGGCTTGGCAATGAGGATCCTGAGTCTTCGGTTGTTCATTCGCGCTGAAACCTCAGAACAAGGGCTCCTGATAGACCCCGAAGACCTCCTTCAGGGAGGTACAGATCTCCCCCACGGTGGCATATTCCCGCACCGCATGAACCAGATGGGGCATCAGGTTCCGGTCGGTCCTGGCGGCCTGGCACAGGTCGCGGAGGGCCCGGCTGACGCTCGCCTCGTTCCGCTCCCGCCTCAGGACCCGCAGGCTTCTGACCTGAGCCTCCTCGACTTCCGGACCGATTCGGAGAATCTCCGGCCGGGCGGGCTCGTCGGTGACGAAACGGTTCACGCCGACCACCACCTGGTCCTCTTTCTCGATGGCGCGTTGCTCCCGATAGGAGGCATCCTGGATCTCGCGCTGCGGGTATCCGGCCTCGATGGCGTCGATCATTCCTCCCATCCCGTCGATCCTGTCCATGTACTCCACTGCCTGATCCTCGACCCGGCAGGTGAGGTTCTCCAGGTAATAGGACCCGCCCGCGGGGTCCACGCTCGCGGTGAGGCCCGACTCGTAGGCCAGAACCTGCTGAGTCCGCAGGGCGATCTTGGCCGTCTCCTCGGTGGGAAGCGCCCACGCCTCGTCCAGAGCGTTGGTGTGAAGGGAATTGGTGCCCCCCAACACCGCGGCTACCGCCTGCAACGTGGTCCGGATGATGTTGTTGGCCGGCTGCTGCATGGTCAAGGTGCAACCGGCGGTCTGAGTGTGGAACCGGCACATCCGGGAGCGCTCGTTCCGGGCTCCAAAACGGTTCCTCATGGTCCGCGCCCAGAGCCTTCGGGCAGCCCGGAACTTGGCGATCTCTTCGAAGAAATTGTGGTGGGAGTTGAAGAAGAAGGAGAGGCGGGGTGCGAAGTCATCCACCTCCATTCCGCGGCGGACGCACCAGTCCACGTATTCGACACCGTCGCGCAGGGTGAAGGCCAGTTCCTGCACCGCAGTGGAGCCGGCTTCGCGAATGTGGTACCCGCTGATGGAAATGCTGTTGTATCGGGGAAGCTGCTGCGAGCAGAACTGGATCGAATCCACGACCAGACGCATGGACGGGGCGGGAGGGTAGATCCACTCCTTCTGCGCGATGTATTCCTTCAAGATGTCGTTCTGGAGGGTGCCCCGGATCCGGTGGGCCGCAACTCCCTGCTTCTCCGCCGCCACCACGTACATGGCCAAGAGGACGGCCGCGGGAGCGTTGATGGTCATGGAGGTGCTGACCCGGGACAGATCGATCCGATCGAAAAGGACTTCCATGTCCCGAAGGGAGTCGACGGCAACACCGCATTTTCCGACTTCACCCGCCGAGAGGGGATCATCCGAATCCAGGCCCATCAGGGTCGGCAGATCGAAAGCGACGGAGAGCCCGGTCTGTCCGTGCTCCAGGAGGAAGCGATACCGGCGATTCGTTTCCTCGGCGCTTCCATGGCCCGAGAATTGGCGCATGGTCCAGAGACGGCCCCGGTACATGTTCGAGTAGATGCCCCGCGTGTAGGGGTACGAACCAGGCTCGCCGATGTCCCGGCGGTAGTCCAGTTCGGCCACGTCCGAGGCCCCGAAGGCGGAGGATGCGGTACCGAATCGATTACTCTTCACAGAACATCCCCTGAAACCGTACTCGGAGCCGCTTCTTCCACCTCATGGACCATTCCCATGAACTCCGATCCCCGATGATCCCTGACGTCACGTTACGTTACCCCTTTTTTCCGCCGTTGCAAACGACTCCTCGGGCGATAAACGGGGGGCCGGACCTCGGACGGGACGGGTTGTCCACGGGTTTTGTGGAAATGCCGGTGGAAAACGTTGTGAAGACACGATTCAAGCGGTTGTCAAATGAAGACTTCCTGCATTTTGCATCTTTTTTGTGCAATCCCTCAAGGCTCGCTGTCGAACCCAACGTGGCGGGAGAGTTGCGCCTACGGCTGCTACACTGAGGAGCGATGTCCACTTCGGATCGCGAAGATCTGATTCGAGAGGAGAACCGGAGACTCCGGCGCATGCGTTTTCTGGTCGATCTGACGCTCAGCGTCTTGTACCAGGACCCCAGGTTGACATTGGCGGAAGCCCGGCAGATGGTCCGGCGGACCGAGAGAGCCGTCCTGGGCATGTTTCCGGACAAAGAGTTCACCTTCCACCTGTTGCTCATGCCGCGTTTCGAGAGAGTCCTCAGGGAACGTTGGGGAAAGGGGATGGAGCCGACCATCCACTGAGTCCCCATGCGCGTCGTGATCCAGCGGGTATCGAAGGCCAAGGTGGATGTCGAGGGCCGTACGGTGGGACGGATCGGCCCCGGACTGGTGGTTCTGGTTGCCGTATGCGCCGGCGACACCGACCGGGATTTGGCTTTCATCAGGAGGAAGATCCTTCAACTCCGTATCTTTCCGGATGAAGCCGGCAAGATGAACCGTTCCCTGCTGGAGGCGGGGCATTCCATCCTCCTGGTTTCCCAGTTCACGCTCTATGGGGACTGCCGCAAGGGGAACCGGCCCAGCTTCAGCAGGGCGGCTCCTCCCGCTGCGGCACGGACCGATTACCGGCGTCTCCAGGAGACGCTTCGGGAGGCTGGCGTGGTGGTCGAAACGGGCCGATTCGGAGCCATGATGGCGTTGTCGCTGGTGAATGACGGTCCGGTGACGCTGATCGTCGACTCCAGAAAAGACGCGTATTAGCAGTCCGTGGTGAAAGTCGCACGAGCACCGAGACCGGTCCTGCGCCCGCCGGACAAGGCGCGATTCGGGAGCATACCGGGAGTATGTGAGCGAATCGCAACGCCGTCCGCCGGGATGCAGGGACGGTCGAATGCCGTGACGACTTTTGCCACGGGCTGTTAGTCCCTACTCCCAAAATCTTGTGCAAATGGACGACGAATTGTCCGTAGGGGCGCCCCTGTGTGAGTGCCCTCTTCCCCCTTGTGGGCGCCCTCTTCGGTCCAAAGCGGAGCGGGACGGGGCCGGACGAAGACTCGGCGGCCGGCTGACGACAAGGTAGAGTCCACCGGCGGTCCCCGGCCCCAAGTTGACAGGAGTCCGGCTCCACCTTCATTTTTTCCTGCCCCCAGTTCCTGGAAAGAGTCCCAAGCACCACCGAAGCCGGAACGGGCCCGAGTGGTCCGCGAAACTCGGGAACATATTCGGCGTATATATAAATGGTTGGTATGTGATCGCGGCTAAACGGCCCGGACGCATACTGCGGGGCCATCTGCCATGAGCGATTCGGAGCAACGGAAAGCGGAGCGGCAAGAGTTGCCGAGCAAACTGGCGGGAAAAGAATTTCATAAGGAATTCGAGATGTCTTTCGGGAGCGATATTCGGTTTCTCGATCTGGTTCAGGATATCTCCCAGAGCATAACTCGAATGGCCGGGTTCGATGACGAGGCAAGCCATTGGATCTGCTTGTCGGTCCGCGAATCGGTGACCAATGCCATCCAGCATGGAAATCAGCAGGATGAGAGCAAGAGGGTGAGCGTCCGATTCCGTATCGATAGCCGCCGTCTTCTCATCACCGTTTCAGATCAGGGACCCGGTTTTGACGAGTCCTCCCTGCCGGACCCTCTGGACAGCGGAAATCTTTTGAAACCCTCGGGCCGCGGGGTTTTCTTCGTTCATACGTTTATGGACAACGTGACCTATCACAATCTCCCCCAGGGGGGATTTGAAGTTACGATGGAGAAGCGGCTCAAACACACCACGTGAGGAGGTAACGATGAGCATTGCGACCAGAAACGTGCACGACGTAACGATCCTGGATATCCAGGGCAGGATCACCATCGGCGAAGAGAGCGCCCTGATTCGGAATACCATTCGGGGATTGGTCCAGTCGGGTCAGAAGAATCTGCTCATGAACCTGGCCGATGTCCGTACGGTGGACAGCACCGGGATCGGCGAGCTCGTAAGTTCTTACACTCACGTTGCCGACCAGGGAGGAGCGCTCAAACTTCTCCATCTGACCAAGAGGACCCGGGAACTGCTGGCCATCACCAAGCTCCTGACCGTGTTCGACAGCTTCGAAGACGAGGCTCAAGCGGTCGCCAGCTTCGCCTGATCGCGATCAATCCACGAAGCTCCCCCACCGGTCGCTGGCCGGCGCAAACCCGGAAGAAAAAGGGTGGGAGCGGCGGTTTCCAACCGCCGAACTCCGGCCAGCGCCCGGCGGAGTCAGGAGGGAAGCAAGGCATCGAGTAAGTCTGGCACCGGCGTCCATGACGAGATCATTCTCAACTGTGGTCCCGGCTACGCGCAGACTACGCGCTTTTCTTCACTCTTTCCTCTTTCCTGGTTTCTCAAAAGGGCAGATTCTTGGAGAGGTCGTTGAAGAGGATGACACCCATCAACAGGACCAGGAAGATGAATCCGGCCTGAAAGATCCGTTCTTTCACCTTCAGGCTGAGGTCCCTGCCGATGAGTCCCTCGACGGCCAACATGGCGATGAGGCCTCCATCCAGGACGGGAATGGGAAAGAGGTTCAGGATCCCCAGTTGCAGGGACACCAGGGCCATGAAACCCATCAGTGGGACCAAGCCACCGGAAGCGGCGGCTCCCGAGTAGCGGGCGATATCGATGGGCCCGGACATGCTCCGGAGGGAGGCCTTGCCGGTCACGATCTTGCCGATGATGTGACCGGTCAACAGGACCAGTTCTCCGTTTCTCCGGATCGACCGCGCCAGGGACTCCACGATTCCATATTTCTCGACGTGGAAGGGGGGCCCTCGCTGAACCCCGATCAGGACCTTGCCTTCGATCTGCGCCGGCCGAATGGTGGCCTCCAGGATCTCTTCGCCCCGGCGCAGCTTGAATAGCAACGCCTCTCCTTCGCGCTCCGAAACGAACGGCGAGACCGCGGAGGGTTCGTTGACCGAACCATCCTTTCCCTGCACTTCGACAATCTCGTCACCCGGTTTCAGACCTGCGGCTTCCGCTGGTGAACCCTCGATGGTTTTGGTGATGAGGAAGGGGATCCAGGGCTCTGCGCCGATGGTGCCCACGTCGCCCCGGTCCGACGCCGCGGTGACCAGAACCCGTTTGTCGATTCGGTTCCCTCCCCGGTCCAGAGTCAGACGAAGGCTCTGCCCGGGACTCGTGGCGATGGCGATCTCGGCATCTCGCCAACTGGACACCTCGTCACCGTCGATAGCCACGATGGTGTCGCGAACCTGAATGCCCGCCGCTTCCGCAGGGGACCCGGCAGCCACCACTCCCACCTCCGCAGGGCCCGACCGGTAGGTAAGCACCCGGACCCCCAGCGTGTAGGTGGCGGCCGACAAGAGAACGGCCAGGACGATGTTCATCATCGGGCCGGCGACGGCCACCGCGAAACGATGCCGTTTGGGGCGGGACAGGAACTCGTCGCCGGAACCGGTCAACGACTCATCGTAGTTCTCTCCGGCCATCTTGACGTACCCGCCCAGGGGCAACAGACTTACACGGTAGTCGGTTTCGCCACGGCGAAAGCCCACCAGCCTGGGGCCGAATCCGAGTGAGAACACATCGACGCGAATGCCCAGAAACTTGGCAACCACGCAGTGTCCCAACTCGTGGAAGAAGATCATGACCCCCAAGACGAAGATGAAGGCCAGCAGAGTGGTCCCGAAATATTCGATCAACTGCAAAGGAATCTCGCCTTTCTGACTAGGAAATCGGTGTCCCCGCGACCGCCCGTCTCAACCGTCAAAGACATCCGCTCCAACTCTCAAATCCTCAAATGTGTCTCGACCCGCGGGGGTTCCCCGTACTCGCCTCGAGACGGTCACATCCGGGTCACGGCCAGGTCTTGAGCCTCCAGGCGCGACCTCCGGTCCACCTCCAGCACGACTTCCAAAGATTCAGGATCTCGCGGCCGGTGCCGGTCCAGGACTCCCTCGATAACGGCGGGGATGTCCGGAAAAGGAATTCGCCCCTCCAGAAAAAGTTCGACGGCCACTTCGTTGGCGGCATTGAGGGCCGCAGGGTAGGTCCGTCCCTCTTGCAGAGCCGCTTCCGCCAAGCGCAGGCAGGGAAACTTTACGGGGTCCGGCGGATGGAACTCCAGCGGCGGCAAGGCGAAGAGATCCAGGGACGGGACCGGCAGATTGCAACGGTCCGGGTAGCTCAGAGCATAACCGACCGGGAGCCGCATGTCGGTGATTCCCAGTTGGGCCATGATGGCTCCGTCCACGAATTCCACCATGGAGTGAACCATGGATTGGGGATGGATCACGATCTGCACCTGCCCCGGCCGCAGACCGAACAGATGGTGGGCCTCGATGACCTCCAGTCCCTTGTTCATGAGGGTGGCCGAATCCACCGTGATCTTGGGTCCCATCTTCCAGGTCGGATGGTTCAAGGCTTCCTGTACAGTCACCTCGCCCAGCTCGCGGAAGGATTTTCGAAAGAAAGGACCGCCGGAAGCGGTCAGGAGGATCCGTTTGATCTGGGCCCTCTTCTCTCCGTTGAGACACTGATGAATGGCGCTGTGCTCGCTGTCGACGGGCAAAAGACGGACCTGCGCCTCCCGGGCCTGCCGCATCACCAACTCTCCCGCCATCACCAACGTCTCCTTGTTGGCGAGAGCCACGTCCCGGCCTCCCAGGATGGCGGACAGCGTGGGAACCAGACCCGCCGCACCGGTAATGGCCGCCACCACCATATCCGCTTCCGACTCGGCGGCCAGCCTGGACACTCCCTCCTGCCCCTCCAACACCGGCGTCCCGGGAAGTTGCTGCCGGAGCCACGACGCCCTCTCCCGATCGTGGAGGGCAACCGCGAGCGGAGAGTAATCGCGAGCCTGTTCAAGAAGTCGACCGGCGTTTCTTCGCGCCGCCAGGCCCACGACCCGGAACCGGTCCGGGTTCAGGTCGACCAGACTCAGGGTGCTGCGTCCAACGGATCCCGTAGAGCCCAGAATCGATATCTTTTTCATCTTCGTCCGGGATTCGTCAGACGATGGATCAAGCGCGGCGCTGAAGATTCCTGGCCGCGAAAAACAGCCCAGGGCGAAAATCGATGCGGGCTGTCAGGCACGAAGAAATGCCCGAAATCGCCGCCTCAGCGCATCATCCTAGCAGAAAAGACAGGCAATGATGGACGGGGAAAGCGAAGAGCAAACTGTCGATCCGGTCCAACAGTCCTCCGTGTCCGGGAATCAGGGAGCCGCTGTCCTTGGCCGCGACGGCCCGCTTGAGAAGAGATTCGAAGAGGTCTCCCAGGATCGCAGCCGACCCCACCACGACGCCCACCAGCGACAACAGTCCCCAATCGGAACGCTCGAGCAGGCCGTACCCCACCAACAGGGCTGCCGCCACCGCGGCGGCGAGACCGGCGGCGAATCCTTCCAGGGATTTCGCCGGGCTCAACCTGGGAGTGATGCGGTGACGTCCCCAGCGCGTCCCAACCAGATAAGCCCCTATGTCACAGGACCAGACGATGGCCAGCACCATGAGCAGCTCGTCGGCTCTGGTCCGGTACCCGGCCAGCAGCGACACGGGTAGACCCAGATACAGGAACGCCATGAGGCTGGCCGAAGCCGAAGCCAGGGCGTCTCGGTGGTTGACGACCCGATATAGATGCGCGGTGAGCAGGCAGAGGCAGGCCCCCAGCAAGTACGCCACTACCGCGCCTCCTCCCTGATTCCACACCCAGGGAAGCAACAGGCAGGCGACGATCGCCGGAACCGGTTTCCTCACCCCCAAGGGCGCCAGGAGCTGGAACAGTTCCAGGATTGCGATCAGGAGGACCAGATCCAGGAACACCAGGAACACCGGGGGGGGAGCCAAAACGATGATCGCGAGAACCAGCGGCGCCAGCACGACGACGCTCAGGGTGCGGCGGATCATCTGGCGCCCTGCAGGGAACGGGATCGGATTCCCCCGTAGCGTCGCTCCCTCTTCTGGTAGGCGAGAATGGACTCCAACAGGTGCTGGGACCGAAAGTCGGGCCAGAGCACGTCGGTGACGTAAATCTCGGAGTAGGCAATTTGCCAGAGAAGGAAGTTGCTGATTCGCATCTCTCCACTGGTGCGGATCAACAGATCCGGATCGGGAAGGTCGCCGGTGTAGAGACTCCGCTGCACATCCGTCTCACTCACCCTCCGGGTTCTGCCCTGCAGGAGCAGCGAGTTGAAGGCATCCACCAGTTCGGCTCGGCCACTGTAATTCAGCGCCAGGATCATCTTCATGCCCCGATTGAACCGGGTCTCCTGCTCCACATGCCGCAGCTCCCTCCGGACCGAGCGGGGAAGCTCGTGGACCCGCCCAATGGCATGGAAGCGGATGTCATTTTCCTGGATTTCCGGCAACTCCTTCCGCAGATACTCCTTCAAGAGCTCCATCAGGGTATTGACCTCACTCATGGGCCGCTTCCAGTTCTCCACCGAAAAGGCATAGAGGGTCAGCACCGGAATCTTGAGGCGGACGCTGGTTTCGACCGTTGCCCGAACCGCCTTGATGCCGGCGGTGTGGCCCTCGACCCGGGGCAGATCCCGCTGCCGGGCCCAACGCCCGTTTCCGTCCATGATGATGGCCACGTGCCGCGGCAGCTTGTGGGGATCGAGTTGCGCCAGCAGCCCGGCTTCCCGGCCTCCAGGCTCAATGATTCCGGTGAAATTCTCAAAGGGGGGAGTCATCGCGGTGGTTCAAATCTACCACAACAGTCCGTGGTGAAAGTCGCGCGTAGCACCGAGACCGGGGCTGCGCCCGCCGGACAAGGCGCGGTGAGGGAGCAGATTCGACCCTAGCAGTCCGCCGGGATGCGGACCCGGTCGAATGCCGCGACGGCTTTTGCCACGGGCTGTCAAGTTGACGCCTATCCGGATGGACCGGACCGTTGCCGGAACTTTCAATTCCGGTACCACACCTGTGCCAGGAACAAGCCATGCGCGGGGGCCGTCGGCCCCGCCAGGCGGCGGTCCCGGGATTCCAGAATCATGATCATGTCCCGGGCAGGCCTCTGTCCGAGTCCAACCTGGAGCATGGTGCCCACAAGGTTGCGGACCATGTGATGGAGAAAGCCGTCACCCTCGACCCGATAGGAAAAGTGCCGTCCCTTCCGTTGCCACCGGGAAACGAAAACGGTTCGGACGCGGTTCTTCACCTGGGACGCCGAGGCCGTGAAACCGGTGAAATCGTGGGTACCGGCGATCAGTTCCGACGCCCGTTGCATCGCCTCCAGGGAGAGAGGCCGATAGACCTGTTGCACCCTGCCCTCCAGAAAGGGAGAGAGTATGGGTCCGTTGTAGACGCGATAGATGTAGCGTTTCCGTTGGGCGTCCTTCTGAGCGTGAAAGGCATCGGAGGCCACGTTCAACCGGAGCACCCGAATCCGGGAGGGGAGAACGCCGTTGAGAGATTTCAGCAAGCGGTCGACGGGCCGTGATCTCCGGAGCCTGAAGTGGGCGACCTGGCCCAGAGCATGCACTCCGGCGTCGGTTCTTCCGGCGCCCACGACGGAGGGAGTTTCACCCGTGATCCGGGCCAGCGCGGCTTCGATGGTCCCGCCGATCGTCGGACGGTCCTTCTGGACCTGCCACCCGGAGAATCCATCGGAACGATACTGGACCACAAAACGATACTTGGTCACAATCCTTCCAACTCCCCAGGTCTACCAGCCCGTGGCAAAAGTCATCACGGCATTCGACCGTCCCTGCATCCCGGCGGACGGCGTTGCGATTCGGGCACATACTCCCGGTATGCACCCGAATCGCGCCTTGTCCGGCGGGCGCAGGAACGGTCTCGGTGCTCGCGGGACTTTCACCACGGACTGCTACCCGCGGTCCCGGCGGACTCCGGTCCGCTGGAAGGCCATGTTACAATAGCCGCCAAAAGGGACCAGGAGATTCGCCCATGTCAGGACATTCCAAGTGGCACTCGATTCGACACAAGAAGGCCATCGTGGATGCCAAACGGGGCAAGATGTTCAGCAAGATGATCCGGGAAATCACCGTGGCGGCCCGTTCGGGCGGCGGAGACCCGGACGCCAATCCGCGGCTGCGCACCGCCATTCAGACGGCCAAAGGGGCCAATATGCCCCACGACAACATAGAACGAGCCGTCATGAAGGGGACGGGCGAACTCCCGGGTCAGAACTTCGACGCCGTGACCTATGAGGGCTACGGCCCCGGCGGCGTGGCGGTTCTGATCGAGACTCTGACCGACAACAGGAACCGGACCGTGGCCGAGATCCGGTACATCCTTTCCAAGAACGGCGGGAATCTGGGAGAGACGGGCAGCGTTCTATGGATGTTCGAGAAGAAGGGATACTTCGGTGTTCCCAGCGACTCGGTTTCGGAAGAAACTCTCATGGAGGTCGTGTTGGAGGCCGGGGCCGACGATCTCCGGACCGAGGGCGACACCCTGGCCGTCTACACCCCCTTCGAAAACTTCGAGCAGGTGAGGCAGGAGCTGGAAGCGTCCAACATCCCCACGGAATCGAGCCAGATCACCATGCTTCCGCAGAATTCACTGCGGGTGGAAGGCAAGATGGCGGGAAAGCTGCTGAAGCTGATGGACGCCCTCGAGGACCACGACGACGTCCAGCATGTCTACGCCAACTTCGACATCGAAGAACAGGAGATGGAGGCACTTCTCCAGCCCTGATGGGTCAACCCTCCCCCACCATCGTCATGGGCATCGACCCCGGCAGCCGTACGACCGGCTACGGGATCATCTCGGTCCTGGGCAACCACTATCGTTGCCTCGATTACGGAGCGATCCGTTGCCACAGCCGGGGGGCCCAAACTCCCTTCGCCCAGCGCCTCAAGACCATCCACCACGAACTCCTGAAGCTGCTCCGCCGCCACGCGCCGGCCGTGGTGGCCGTGGAAACCGTGTTTCATGCGGTCAATGCCCGTAGCGCCCTCCAGTTGGGGCACGCCCGGGGGGTGGCCCTGCTGGCCGCCGCCGAGCTGGAGATCCCGTTGGTCGAGTATTCTCCGCTGGAGGTCAAGAAGTCGGTGTCGGGCGTTGGCCGGGCGACCAAGGAACAAGTTCAGACCATGGTCCGGATCCTGCTCAAGCTGAAGGAATCTCCCCAGCCCAATGACGCGGCCGACGCCCTGGCCGTCGCCCTCTGCCATGCCTTCAAGGGAGTGGCGACCCAACGGCTGCAACAGCAGGCAAGAATTGCCCGCTGACTCCGGAACCGCAGTATTTCCGGGAGACCGTCACTGCTGTTTCGCGGCGGAATCGGACTCTCCGCCGGATACGGTGTCCACGAGCCGGCCGACTCGAGCTCTCGCGGGACGCAAGAGCCGGCCTCCGTACAGATAGCCTCGCTGAACCACCTCGACAACCCGTTGATCCAGCGCGGGGTCGGTGACCGGAATGAGTCCCACCGCTTCCGCCAGATGAGGATCGAAGGGCTGGTTCAACACCTGGATGGGCTCGATCCCGGCCTCCTTGAGCCGATCGAGAAAGAGCCGGAGATTCAGCTCTACGCCCTTTCGGAGCTCTTGCAGGTCGGAACCGCTCTCTGCCGCCTCCAAGGCCCGCTCCAGGTTGTCCACCACCTCCAGGAATCGGAGCAGGAGATTCATCTTGAACCGGTCCAGACGCTGTTCCAGGGTCCGTTCGAGACGCTCGCGAAGCGCGTCGTTCTCGGACTCGAGCTGCTCGAGTCTCTGCTTCAGCTTCCGTTCGGCCAGCTCGGTTCTGGCCTTCAATTCCTCGACGTAAGAGGGATACCGCGTCTCCGGGATCCGCGACTTATCGATAACCGACTCATCTTCGAGCCAGCTGCGCCGGTCGGTGACCTGAAACTTTCCTTCCCGATCCTTACGCGCCATATCGTGCCTCGCCTCAACGTCCCGTAGCAGTCCGTGGTGAAAGTCGCGCGAGCACCGAAACCGGTCCTGCGCCCGCCGGACAAGGCGCGATTCGGGAGCATACCGGGAGTATGTGAGCGAATCGCAACGCCGTCCGCCGGGATGCAGGAACGGTCGAATGCCGTGACGACTTTTGCCACGGGCTGGTAGAACAGGCGCAGTCTACTACGGCGAGCGGGTGCGAGGAACCGGGGATTACCCGTAGAGCTCAACCGTGTAGCCATCGTCCGACGGCACGGAAAAACGGAATTGCCACCACGGGCCGTGAATCCTTGCGATGCTTACGGGCCGATCCTATAACGAGATAGACCGGACAGCGGAGGATCGAATCATGGACCTGAATCGTTTGACGGAAAGCGTTCGCGAAGGTCTGAACCGGGCGGAAGCGGCTGCCAGGAACCTGGGTCACCAACAGGTGGATGTAGAGCATCTTCTGGTCGCTCTTCTGGATCAGGAGCAAGGGCTGGCGGCATCCGTCCTGAACAAGACGGACGTGGACCCCGGCCAATTGAACCAGAGGCTGCATCAGGATTTGCGGCGCCGCGCCAACGTGAGCGGCCCTACCGCAGCGGCCGACCAGATCTACGTCTCCGGACGTTTGACGCTGCTTCTGCACAGAGCCCGGGAAGAAGCGAAGCGGCTCAAGGACGAGTACGTTTCGGTGGAGCACCTGTTGCTGGCCATGGTAGCGGACACGGGAGCTGCCGGACGCCTCCTGCAAGCGCAGGGAATCACCCGGGAACGCCTGATGCAGACCCTTCGGGAGGTTCGCGGGAGCCAGCGGGTGACCTCTCCCCATCCCGAGGCGACGTACGAGCCCCTGGAGCGGTACGGCCGGGACCTGACCCGGCTGGCCACCGCCGGGAAGCTCGACCCGGTCATCGGAAGAGACTACGAAATTCGCCGGCTGATGCAGGTCCTTTCCCGGAGAACCAAGAACAACCCGGTTCTGATCGGCGATCCGGGCGTCGGCAAGACGGCCATCGCGGAGGGCCTGGCCCAACGCATCGTCCGGGGCGACGTGCCGGAGGGACTGAAACGTCGCCGGGTCGTCTCCCTGGACATGGGCTCCCTGATCGCCGGCGCCAAATACCGGGGCGAATTCGAGGAACGACTCAAGGCCGTTCTGAAGGCGGTCCAGGAACAGGAAGGCGAAGTCATTCTCTTCATCGACGAGCTTCACACCGTCGTGGGCGCAGGACGGGTCGAAGGGGCCATGGATGCGGGCAACCTCCTCAAGCCCATGTTGGCCCGGGGCGAGCTCCACTGCATCGGCGCCGCCACCGTGGACGAATACCGGAAACACGTGGAAAAGGACAGGGCTCTGGAGCGGCGATTCCAGCCGGTCCTGGTGGACCAGCCTTCGGTCGAAGACACGATTTCGATTCTGAGAGGCCTGAAGGAGCGCTACGAGATCCACCACGGCGTCCACATCAGAGACGCGGCGCTGGTGGCGGCGGCGGTCCTGTCGAACCGCTATATTCCGGACCGGTTCCTGCCCGACAAGGCCATCGACCTGATGGACGAAGCCGCGGCCAAGCTGCGGACCGAAATGGATTCCATGCCCACCGAGCTGGACGAGACCCAGCGGCGGGTGATGCAACTGGAGATCGAAAGGGAGGCGCTGCGCAAGGAGAAGGACCAGGGCTCCCGGGATCGGCTGAACCGGATCGAAAAGGAGTTGGCCGAGGAACGGGCCCGGGCCACCGCGCTCACGGCTCAATGGCAGTCCGAACAGGAGGGAGTCCGGCAACTGAGAACTCTCAGAGAACAGATCGAGGAGACCAAGATCCGGATCGAGCAGGCGGAGCGGGAATACGACCTGAATCGGGCCGCCGAGCTCAAATACGGGACTCTGGCATCCCTGGAACAGAAGCTGGAAGCGGAGCAGCAAAGGCTGGACCGCAAGCAGGGAACGGCGCCTCTTTTGAAGGAGGACGTGGGCGAGGAAGACATCGCCGACGTGGTCAACCGGTGGACCGGAATCCCGGTCTCCAGGCTCATGGAGGGCGAGATGGAGCGGCTCCTGAACCTGGATCAGACGCTTCATCGGAGAGTCGTCGGTCAGGACGAGGCGATTCGAGCCGTCACGGAAGCGGTCATCCGTTCCCGGGCCGGTCTCAAGGACCCCGCCCGTCCCATCGGCAGCTTCCTCTTCCTGGGTCCGACGGGAGTCGGCAAGACCGAGCTGGGCCGGGCTCTGGCCGAGGCTCTCTTCGACGATGAACAGGCCATGATCCGAATCGACATGTCCGAATACCAGGAGAAGCACACCGTGGCCCGCTTGATCGGCGCTCCTCCCGGATACGTGGGACACGAGGAGGGGGGACAACTGAGCGAGGCGGTGCGGCGAAGACCCTTCTCGGTGCTCCTCTTCGACGAAATCGAGAAGGCCCACTTCGATGTCTTCAACGTCCTGCTCCAGATCCTGGACGACGGCCGCCTGACCGACGGCAAGGGCAGGACGGTGGATTTCAAGAACTGCATCATCCTCATGACCTCGAACCTGGGCAGCTCCGACATCCTGGATTACCGGGGAGCCTTCGGCGGAGCCGAATACGAGAGGATGAAGCAGGCCGTGATCCGGAAGCTGGTTCAGCATTTCCGCCCCGAGTTCCTGAACCGGATCGACGACCGGATCGTCTTCCACGCCCTGTCCCAGGATCATCTGAAACAGATCGTGGAGATCCAGTTGGACCTCTTGCGACGCCGCCTCAAGGAGCGCCGGATGACACTGGAGCTGAGCGACGAGGTCCGGGTGCAACTGGTGCGGGAGGGCTACGATCCCGTTTACGGAGCCCGTCCGCTGAAGCGGGCCATCCAGAGACGGCTCGAGAATCCCCTGGCGCGGCTCATCGTCTCCGGATCATTGACCGACGGCGCCCGGATCCTGGCGGAAACGGCTCCCGGAGGGGGGGAGCCGATCTTCAAGCACGAGTCGGACCGGGAGGTGATCGGCGCCGCGCGCTGAACGGGGGCGTTCCAGCCTAATTCGGTATGCGTAGAGTCTGGCCCGGGTGAATACGATCGCGGTTCCGGATGCCGTTGGCTCTCTGGAGCTGGCGCGGAGAAACCCCGAATTTCCTGGCAATGACCCAGAGGTTGTCCCCTCGCCGGACCCGGTAGATGTCCGGGCTGTTCGTTTTGGCGACGGTACGGCGTTGCGCTCCGGGGGGCGTACGGCTCTGGGCCTGGGCGACGGTACGGCCTCGCGACTTGCTCTTCGAAACCGTGAGAACCTCTCCGGCAATGATGCGGGTGCCCCGAATGCTGTTGTCTCGTCTGAGAGCAGCCACCGAAGTCTCGAACCGCCGGGCGATCCCGCCCAGCGTATCTCCACGCCGGACGCGGTACTCGCCCGGACCGACCTCTCTCCGCTGGGCCAACTGCACTCGAGGAGCCTTCTTGAGAGCCGCCGTCACGTGCTCCCGCTTGCCGGGCGGGAAATAGAGGGCCACTCCCGACGGCAGGACACCTGAGCTCCGCCATACCCGGCGCCGGATATGCGGGTTGTGCCGGCGTAGCGTATCCATCTTCACCCCGGAGTGAGCCACCACATGACCCACCCGCCGATTCGCCTGGAGGCGGACGGAAGGAAAGCTTCTCGGTTCATCCAATTGAATGGAGCCGAAATATTTCTCCGGGTTCCGGCCAATCTCGATGGCGACCAGGAACTCGGCATAGAAATTCTGTCCCGCGAAGCCGAAGGTCCGGGACCGATGACGCTTGATGATGACTCGCAGGTCCGGGCCATGGCGCCGTTTGGCCCTCGCCATGCCGTTGGGTCCCTGGTTGTAGGCGGTCACCGCCAGGGGCCAGTTCCCCAGTCTCCGATAGTTGTCCTTGAGCATCCGCGCGGCCGCTTCGGTGGCCCGGATGGGATGGAGCCGTTCGTCCACCGAGCGATTGACCTTCATGTACAGGCGGCCCGTCGACCGCATGAACTGCCAGACGCCCGCCGCTCCGGCATGGGAATAGGCCCGGTCGTTGAAGCTGGACTCCACGTGGGGTAGATAGGCCAGCTCTTCCGGCAGCCCCTCCCTGCGAAAGATCTCCTTCATCCGCTTCAGATACCTGCCGGAGCGGATCACGCCCGCGCGGAACCTTTCCCGGATTCCCCGTTGATGGCGGATGTTTCCGGAAAGACCCTTCAAGGTCTTGGAGGAGAGAGAATAACCGGCGCCTCGAACGACTTCAGCGATCTCGCGGTGCTTGCCGCTCCAGCGGCTCGGCTCTCGCCGGGCCAGGTCCAGAAGTAGCCGCCGCACTTCCGCCCTGGCATTCCGCAACTTCTGACGGCGGCGGCGTGTGGCGGTCCTCCCCCTCTGCCCGGCTCCGGTTCGGACCATCCGGTACACCAGCCTCAAATCGTTCTTGTCGTGAATCTGGTACTCCCCCTCTCCGTACCGCGTGAAAACGTCGGTCCAGAACTTCATTCGATCCCGGTACCCCTCGGTGGAGAAGAGCTCCGTCGACTGGGCGGAGAGCGGGTGGGAAACGGCAATCAGAAGCAGGATCAGCAGAACAGGCATGGGTGGACGGTCCCTTTCCGATCGTCAAGGCCAACACCAGCCCGCGCCGACAGCGGGGCGCTGGAAGGATAGCGCAGAACCCTGTCCATTTTTGGCGCTCGGCCCACACCTAACCGCGGAAAGAATCCGGGATCCGATGAACCGTTTCGAGACGGTCCCGGATCAATTGGCAGATCTGCTCCGGCGTCCTCCCCGAAACCCCGACCTTCAGATCGGCCAGATCGTAGTCCGGCTGCCGCTTGAGGTAGAGGGTCTCGAACTGTTGCCGATCCCGAGCCAGCGGACGGTTGTCCATCTCCGTGGAACGCTGCCAGGCGAGTTCCAGCGGAATCCGGAGGGTCACGGCGACTCCGGTCCTGAAGATCAGGCCGCGGTTCGGCGCCTGGGAAAAGGCCCCTCCACCCAGAGCGACGACGGCAGGTCGCCGATCCTGGACGGACGCCAGGATACGAGTCTCCAACTCCCGAAAATAGGCTTCGCCCCGAAGATCGAAGATTCGCGGAATGTCGGTCTCCTCCGCCTCCTCGATCAAATCGTCCAGATCCAGGAACTCCCGGCCCAACTGCCCGGCCAGAGTCGGCCCCACGGTCGACTTGCCGCTGCCCATGAAACCCACCAGATAGAGGTGACCCTTCAACGGCGGCAAACCCCCTCCAGGTGCCGGAAGAAATCAGGATAGGACACGGCCACGCACTCGGGACGATCCAGTTCCACCGGGCTCTCCGCCACCAGACCTGCCAGGGCGAAGGCCATGGCGATTCGATGATCGCCGAAGGTCCGCACCTTCCCGCCGCGGATGCGGCTGCCGGGAGGGATGACGAATCCATCCGGGAGTTCGCGGATGTCCACGCCGAGTTCACGCAAATTGACGACGACCGAGTGGATCCGGTCCGACTCCTTGTGGCGCAGCTCCTGGGCGTCTCGAACCTGGAACCCCCGTTCCAGACTGATCCCCAAAATGGCCAGCGCCGGGATCTCGTCGATGAGCCGGGCCACCCAGTCTCCCGAGATCTCGTTGGGAAACTGCCTTCGGACCTGGGGATCCGCCCGGATCTGCAGATCGCAGACCGGTTCGCCGTTGCTCTCTGTGGCATTGGACCTCTCGACTCGGATTCCGGCCTGTTCCAGCAGCGAGAGGAAACCCGCCCGGGTGGGATTGACGCCGACTCCCTTCAAGGCGATCCGGCTGCCCGGAACCAGCAGGCTCGCCACCAGGAAGAACAACGCGGAGGAAAAGTCTCCCGGGATCCGGAAATCGACGCCGCGGAGCCGAGCGCCTCCCCGCACCCGGAGGCGAGCTCCGTCCCGAATCAACGCGGCGCCAAAGAAGGGGAGGGCCCGTTCGGTATGATCCCGGGACGGCCCCGTCTCCTCCACCTCCGTCTCGCCCTCGGCCATCAATCCGGCCAGCAAGACGCACGACTTCACCTGGGCGCTGGCGATGGGCAGCCTGTACCGGATCCCGGTCAGCCGGCCGCCCTGGATCAGAAGAGGCGGGAACCTGCCTTCCCGGGCGTCGATCCGAGCGCCCATTCGACTCAGCGGATCCATGATGCGCTTCATGGGGCGTTGGTTGAGAGAAGAGTCCCCCTGGACCTGGGAGGAGAATCGTCCCGCCGCCAGCAGGGCCGAGAGCAGCCGGATGGTGGTCCCGCTGTTCTGAACGTCCAGAACCCGGGCCGGCGCGGTGAAATGCCGCCATCCCGGGCTGGTGATCTCCACACGGGAGCCGTTTCGAACCACTTCCACCCCGAGCGCCTCGATGCAGGAAAGACTCGCCTGACAGTCTTCGCTGGAGGAGAAATTGCGGATCCGGGTCGTTCCCCTGGCCATGCCCCCGAAAAGGGCATAGCGATGGGAGATGCTCTTGTCTCCCGGCACCTCCACCTCCCCCTTGAGGGGAACCTGGACCGGATCGACTCGTCCGGACGTCATCCGGCACCCTCCCCCCGGCCGTTCGGCTGCGGGTCGCCTGCCAACTGGAGATGGGTTTCCCGCAACAGCTTGATCCGATCCCGCAACTGGGCCGCCTTTTCGAACTCGAACTCCTGAGCCGCCTTCTTCATGTCGTCGTTCAACCTGAGTATCTCCTGCTCGATTTCCTGGGGAGAACCGTACTGGTCCACCTCCTCGGCCACCAGCGGGATTTCATAGTAGTCCAGCCGGGTCATCTCCAGCAGCGTCGCGTCCACCGGCTTGACGATGCTCTCCGGAGTGATCCCGTTTTCGTCGTTGTAGTCGCGCTGAAGAACCCGGCGTCTTCCCGTCTCCTCAATGGCATGTCTCATGGACCGGGTGACGACGTCGGCGTACATGATGACCTTCCCGTTGACGTTTCGAGCCGCCCGCCCCGAAGTCTGGATCAGAGAGGTGCCGCTGCGCAGGAACCCCTCCTTGTCGGCGTCAAGCACCGCCACCAGGGAGACCTCCGGCAGATCCAGACCCTCGCGCAACAGGTTGACTCCCACCAGGACGTCGAACCGGCCCAGGCGCAGATCACGCAAGAGCTTGACCCGGTCCAATGTATCCACTTCCGAATGAAGGTAACGGACCATGACGCCGATCTCGGTGTAGTACTCGGTCAACTCCTCGGCCATCCGTTTGGTCAAGGTGGTGACCAGTACCCGCTCCCTCCGTTCGGAACGGCTCCGAATCTCCTCCAGCAGATCGTCGATCTGGTTGCGGACCGGGCGCACTACGATTTCCGGATCCATGAGGCCGGTGGGCCGAATGATCTGCTCCACCACCTCCCCTCCGCACTCCTCCAGCTCGAAATTGGCCGGAGTGGCCGAAACGTAGAGGGTCTGGGGACGGCGGAGCTCGAACTCGGCAAAGCTCAAGGGTCGATTGTCGAGAGCCGAGGGGAGGCGGAACCCGTACTTCACCAGGTTCAGCTTTCTGGAACGGTCCCCCGCGTACATGCCCCTGACCTGGGGGACGGACACATGGCTCTCGTCGATGAAGATGAGCGATTCCTTCGGCAGATAGTCCATGAGCGTGGGCGGAGCCTGCCCCGGTCGACGGCCGGTGAGGTGACGGGAATAGTTCTCGACACCCCGGCAGTAGCCGACGGTTCGCATCATCTCCAGATCGAAAAGGGTCCGTTGGCGAACCCTCTCGGCTTCCATCAGGCGTCCTTCCATCTCGAGCCGGGCCTGGTGCTCCGTCAGCTCGTCCCGGATGCTCTCCATGGCGCGTTTCCGCTGCTCCTCGGGCATCACGTAGTGGGACCGGGGGTAGATGGGGATCCGTGGATGGCGTTTCTGGGTCTGCCCGGTCAACGGATCGAACTGATAGATTCCATCCACTTCGTCGCCGAACAGCTCGATCCGGATGCCGTAGTCCCCGTAGGACGGAACCACCTCGACCACGTCCCCCCGGACCCGGAAGGTCCCCCGGGCCAGATCCAGATCGGTCCGCTCGTACTGGATGTCCACCAACCTGTGCAGCAGCGACTGCCGGGAGATCCGCTGGCCCTCGCTCAGCATGAGCAGCATCCCGTAATAGGCCTCGGGAGACCCCAATCCGTAGATGCAGCTCACGCTGCAGACGATGATGCAGTCACGGCGCTCGAACAGGGATCGGGTCGCCGAATGCCGCAGCCGGTCGATATCGTCGTTGATCAGGGCCTCCTTCTCGATGTAGGTGTCGGTGGAGGCGATGTACGCTTCCGGCTGGTAGTAGTCGTAGTAGCTGACGAAGTACTCCACCGCGTTTTCGGGGAAGAAGTTCCGGAACTCCTGGTAGAGCTGGGCGGCCAGAGTCTTATTGTGACTCAGGACCAGGGTGGTCCGATTGATCCGCTCGATGACCTGGGCCATGGTGAAGGTCTTGCCGGACCCGGTGACTCCCAGCAGCACCTGGCTGCGCCGGCCTTCCCGAATGCCCCGGACCAACTTCTCGATGGCCCGATCCTGATCCCGGCTGGGAGAGAACGGACTTTTGATCCGGAACCGGGCGGAGGAGGGCGCCGCCTCCCCGTAAGTCACGCCCGCGTACGAGATCCCCTGTGGATCGGCCATGGGAATGCATTATAGAAGACACGCGGAGCGGCGACTTTCCAATCGCCGATTTCCCAAGGAGGAAATTTGCAGGAACGGACGCACGAAAGCGCCCAATAGGGGTGCCCCTATACGTCTTTCCTAAGGCCACGGGAACGGAGAGCACCCTTGCTGACTCCGGCGGTCTCCAATGCCATACTGAACCCGGCAGGAAGCAGGAGGGCGCCCACAAGGGGCAAGAGGACCCCACAAGGGGCGCCCCTACGTGTCCACGCGACCGGGGGGTCAAAGGATGATCCGGGAACGGATTCTGGTAGCGGGAGGCGCCGGATTCATCGGCAGCCACCTCTGCGAATCGCTGCTCCGGCAGGGAGCGGATGTACTCTGTCTCGACAACCTGTTCTCGGGCACCCGGCGCAACATCCTCCCGCTCCTGGAACACCCTTACTTCGAGTTCATCCGCCACGACGTGACTCAGCCGATCCTGCTGGAGGTGGACCGGATCTACAACCTGGCCTCCCCGGCGGCGCCGGTGCACTACCAGTACAATCCGGTCAAGACGGTGAAGACCAACGTCATGGGCACCCTCAACCTTCTCGGCCTGGCCAAGAGGGTCGGGGCCCGGATCCTCCAGGCCAGCACTTCCGAGGTCTACGGCGACCCTCTGGTCCATCCGCAGCGTGAGGACTACTGGGGCAACGTGAACCCCATCGGCCCTCGAAGCTGCTATGACGAGGGAAAACGAGTAGCCGAGTCCCTGATGATCAACTACAAGCGCCAGAACGGCGTCAACGTGAGGATCGCCCGCATCTTCAACACCTACGGACCCCGAATGTCGGAGGTGGACGGGCGCGTCGTCAGCAATTTCGTGGTCCAGGCGCTGCGGGGAAAGCCCCTGACCGTCTACGGAGACGGCTCCCAGACCCGCTCCTTCTGTTTCGTCTCCGACATGGTGGCTGGGCTGGAGCAACTGATGGACGCCGATTGGGTCCCTGGACCGGTCAACCTGGGCAGTCCCCACGAGTGTTCCATACTGTCGCTGGCAAAACTGATCCTGGAACTCACCGGCTCGAAATCCGAGATCGAGTTCGGACTGATTCCGGTGGACGATCCGGTCCGGCGGCGGCCCGACATCGACCGGGCACAACGGCATCTGGACTGGGACCCGTTCGTGGGCCTGAGGGAGGGACTCCAGCGGACCATCCCGTATTATGAGGAGCTCTTGGCCCGCAACCCGCCGGGGTGACGGCGACCAACCCGAATTTCAGATGACCTACAGCGCACGGCGTTGGCGCTGCTACTCAGGAAGTACGGCGCAACCAACTCCCGCAACTCCGACCCCACGCCGAACTCACCAGGACGATCCATCCGGCTACCGCCTTCCTCCATCCGCTTCTCTGACGCTCCAGTCTGGGCAGCTACTCTGCAGGAGCCCTTCCGCTAACAGCCCGTGGTGAAAGTCGCGCGAGCACCGAAACCGTTCCTGCGCCCGCCGGACAAGGCGCTTCGGAGGGAACATACCGGGAGTATGTGAGCCGATAGCAACGCAGTCCGCCGGGATGCAGGGACGGTCGAATGCCGTGACGACTTTTGCCACGGGCTGCTAAGCGCCGGAGAGAGTCCCCGGTCCCTCAGCACTGCGGTATTCACGCGGCGGCCTGCTTGCGGCGTTCTTGCGCCAATTCGTAGTTGGCTTGCAGGCGCATCCAGAATTCTGCGTTGCTCCAGCCAATGGACTCCAGTCCCAGGGCAACCCGCGCCGATATCCCGATCCGTCCGTTCAGCAATCGAGAAAGGTTGTTGCGAGTAACGCCAAGCCGGTCCGCACACTCCGTTACCGTCCAGCCGGATTCATTGATGCAGTTGCGGACGCTTTCGCCGGGATGTGTCGGGTTCATCATTTGGGGCCTCCGTCAGTCAATGGTAATCGATCAAATCTACGTCCACCGCCTCACCCTCAACGAAGCGGAAGACAATGCGCCAGTTGCCCGAGACGCGCACGCTCCATTGCTCACGTCGAGTGCCTTTCAGCCGATGCAGCCGGTAACCGGGCAGACTCATGTCGTGGGCCGATTGCGCGGCTGCCAGTTCCGTCAAGATGCGACGGATACGGCTGGTGAGGGGTTGGGGCAGCAGTCGAGCATCGTCTCGTGCAACCAGTCGTTGCAATCCTTTGTGCTAGCACCGAATGCAACACGTTATGCCGCAGAGGCACGCTTTGTTGCAAGCCTTGTCTCCTGGACAGGCCGATGCAATTGGTTTCCTTGGCCGTAGGCGACACGCAGCTAAGGAGGTGGACACTCTTGGTTCGGTCACCGTTCTCCTTCCGTCCGGTCACCCTTTCCGCGTCACCAGGAGTGTCGGAGAAAAATGATAAAATGTTACCTATAAGGTAACGAATATCAGATACTATAGTGGACATTACCTTCAGGATCCGAAAGCTCGCTAGGATGTTCAACGCTGCCAACACATTGCAGAAGGCATACGGTGACCGCATGGCGAAGGCGATCGTGAGTCGTTTTGGAGTGCTCAAGAACGCCCGCACGTTATCGCAAGTCCCGACGACGCGGCCCGAGCGATGCCACCAACTCAAAGGGAAGCGGAGCAAGCAGTACGCCGTCGATCTGAAGCATCCTTACCGGCTGGTCTTCAAACCGAATCATGAACCGATCCCGCTCAGAGAAGACGGTGGCGTTGACACCGACAGCGTGACCGCGATCACCGTCATCGATGTGGTCGACTACCACTGAAGGAGGGTAAAGACATGGCGATGGAGGCCCTTCAATATCGACCGGATTATGCCGTTCCGCCGGGCTGGGTGCTGGAGGAACGCCTCGACGCGCAGGGGATCTCACATGCAGAATTCGCCCGGAGGTGCGGTCGTTCCGCCAAGCTGATCAGCGAAATCATCTCGGGGAAAGCGCCGGTCGAACCCGAAACTGCCCTGCAATTCGAGAAAGTTCTTGGAGTCGACGCCGGAATTTGGCTCGGCATTGAAGCCGATTACCGGCTCCATCAGGCGCGCTTATGCGAGGCCCAGGAAGCGGAAAAAGCCGCTTTCTGGGCCAAGAGATTCCCCATCAAGGAACTCGTAGGGAGAGGTCTAATGGGGAAACCTGTGTCTGACTCCGATGCTGTTTCGAAGCTACTCGCGTTCTTTGGAGTCGCCTCGATCGAGGCTTGGCTCACGAAGTACCAGCGAATGCGTGTCGCGTATCGACATTCGCCCAGTTTTGAGAGCAACCAATCAGCGCTGACAACTTGGCTCCGACTTGGAGAGCTTGAAGCGGAACGGCAGGAGTGCCCTCACTACAACGCAGCTCAATTCAGACGGGCGTTAGGGGAGATTCGCGGACTAACTCAAGCTCCGTTCACACGTGCTCTTCAAATGGCCCAAGGGCTCTGTAACGACGCCGGTGTCGCCTTGGCGCCGATCAAGCCCTTTCCGAAAACTGCCCTGAGCGGCGCCGCTTGGTGGCTAACTCCGCGGAAAGCAGTCATTGAACTGAGCGCCCGTCATAAGACCGACGATCAACTCTGGTTCAGCCTCTTCCATGAGGCGGCCCACATCCTCCTGCATAGCAAAAAGGACATCTTCATCGACTGGGCGAAACCGGATGAGAAGATGGCCGATCAAGAAAACGAAGCCAACCAATGGGCGGCGGTTTTTCTGATATCGCGGAGCGACTGGAATCGGTTCGCCGCGACCTCTCCTCGTACCGTAGTGGCGGTTAGACGGTTCGCCGACGAGCAAGGGATTGCCCCGGGTATCGTCGTCGGCAGGCTCCAGCATGAACACCTACTGCCCTGGAGGACTCGGTTGAACAGATTGAAAATACGACTGGAATGGAAGACGAGACCATGATCGATCGTCTGAGATCACGGATAGGGCCGGAGGCGCGACAGTTGTCTACGCAGTCCAACGAGAAATTCGCACGGTTGAAGCGCATTCTGCGAGACATGTTCCAACTCGACCGGGGAGATTTGGACTTCGGCCTCTACCGGATCATGAACCTGAAGGCCTCCGAGATCACGGCGTTTCTCGAAGATGACCTCCTGCCGCAGGTGAATAAAGCATTGCAACTCACCAGCCACATTAAGCGTTCTGAATTGGAAAACGAATTGAAGGTCGCTCGCCGACGGGCGAGAGGTGCCGGGTACGACCCGGACGAAAATCCGTCGACCGATATCATCAATTTGAATCGGCGGCTCGCCGAGATGAAGAAGGACGCGGATGCTGAGACCGACGTCTACAATCATCTCGCCAACTTCTTCGCCCGCTATTACAGCGAGGGCGACTTCATCTCACAACGCCGCTACTCAAGCGGCGGCCAATCAGCCTATCTGATTCCTTACGACGGCGAGGAGGTGAAGCTGCACTGGGCCAATTCCGACCAGTACTACGTCAAAACGACGGAGAATTACTCTGCCTACGCCTTTTTGGTCGGATCCGGCGCAACTGAGAGGCGCGTCCGTTTCGAGATCGCAGCGGCGGACAACGAGAAGGACACCATCGAGGAAGTCGCCGACCGGCAGCTCCGATTCGTCCTCGCCAGCGGGAGCGGCGCCGTTACCGTCGCCGACGGCGAACTGGTCGTCCGCTTTGAGCACCGTTCGCTGACGGAGGGCGAGAAAAAGAAATGGCCAGGCAACATCGGAACACAACAGAGCAAAATCAACAATTCGTCGGTCATTACAATCCTCGATGCTACGGACGTGGATTGGCGAACACTACTGTCCACGCCGGCTCCGACGGATGCCAACAACGAACGCACAGTGCTCGCCAAACACGTCGAGCGCTATACCTCCAAGAACAGATTCGACTACTTCATTCACAAGGATCTGAGCGGATTCCTCCATCGCGAGTTGGACCTGTACCTGAATACCGAGATCCTGAACCTGGATGATCTGCAGCACGACGATGCCACCCGCTTGGACCGCGCACTGGCCCGCGTGCGAGCGATTCGCCACGTTGGTGGGAAAATCATCGACTTCCTGGGCCAATTGGAGGATTTTCAGAAGCAGCTCTGGCTCAAAAAGAAGTTCGTTCTCGAAACCCATTGGTGCATTACCTTGGACCGCGTGCCTGAGGAGTTGTACGCCGAGGTCGCTAGTAACGCAGCACAATGCGACGAGTGGGTTAAACTGTTTGCTGTCGACGAGATCCAGGCCGATCTGACGAATGCTGGCCTCGTATGGGAAAACCCGCCGAGCTTGGATTTTCTCAGAGCCAACCCCTATTTGGTACTAGACACGCGCCATTTTGACCACTACTTCACCGAGCGGCTTCTGGCGACCCTGTCTGATGCCGGATCTCTCGAGGAGGGCCTGGACGGCTTGCTGGTTCATGGGGAGAACTTCCAAGCACTGCAATTGTTGCAAAGGCAGTACGATGACCGGGTGAAGTGCATCTATATTGACCCACCGTACAACACCGACTCTTCCGCAATTCTATACAAGAACGACTATAAGGACTCTTCTTGGCTGTCATTGATGGAAAACCGCCTTTCGCTCGCCAAGAATCTCTTGTCACGTAACGGCATTCTCTGTTGTGCGATTGACGATGAAGAAGTATGGCGGCTGCGTGCACTCCTACAGAGTCTTTTTGATAAGGAAATAGGGATTGCTTCCGTTCGTTCGACCCCAATTGGCCGAACTTCTCGCGGCAAATTGTCGCCGACCCATGAGTACGCCTTGTTTTATGGACGACAGGATGCCTACCCCGGACCGTTGATTAAAACAGAAAAAGAAAAACAACGATACCCACATCGGGACGAAATAGGACGATATGCGTGGCGCAATCTTCTCAGAACGGGAACCAATGATAGGCGTGCTGATCGTCCGAAATTATACTACCCGATTTTAGTCGGTGACGACGATGTTTTGCGGATCCCCGACATGATATGGGACGAACAAAAGACCGAATATCAAATTCTTGAGAGCCTCGCGGAAAATGAGACTGTCGTCTGGCCCGTTAAGGAACAGAATGGTCAAAGAATCGAAAAGAATTGGGAGCGAGGTTGGAAACGGGTATCTCGCGAGGTACAGACTGGCGAGTATCGTGTAAAAAGGGATGTCTTATCCTTATCCTCAGGAAAGCAGAACATTAGCATTCACTTTATTCAGCGTATGGATGTTTCTTCCGCTCCAAAGACATGGTGGGGCGACAGTAAATATGCATCCTCCAACCATGGAGCCAAGGTTCTCAAGAACCTGTTCGTGGATAATCCTCTTGACTTCCCGAAATCAGTCGCATTGGTAGAGGATTGCATTCGCGCTTCGGGAGGCGGAGGACGTGACACCCAAATTGTCGACTTCTTCGCCGGTTCCGGGACTACCGGACATGCAGTCATCAATCTCAACCGGATCGATGGCGGAAAGCGTAAGTACGTTCTCGTTGAGATGGGTCGTCACTTCGACACGGTGATGCTGCCGCGCATAAAGAAGATTGTCTACTCGTCCGATTGGAAAGACGGGAAACCAGTCTCACGCAAGGGCATCACACAATTGTTCAAGTACATCCGTCTCGAATCCTATGAAGATACGCTTGACTGCCTCGAAGTAATGCCGCCGTCGAACGGAAATAGGGAGTTGCTGGCGGCGAATCCGGAGTTCGCTGAGGACTATCGCCTACGCTACATGCTCGGGTTGGAAGCATCTGGCAGCGCCTGTCTCCTCGGTAAGGACTTCTCAGACCCCTTCGCTTACACCATCTCTATCGTGCGCCATGGTCTCCGTAGCGAAGTCCCGGTGGACCTTCCCGAGACATTCAACTTTCTGATCGGCCTACGTGTCGAGTCCCGACGACGGATCGACGGTGTACTCGCCGCCACGGGTACAGACACAAAGGGCCGCAGATGCCTGATCCTATGGCGTAATACGGATGACACGGACTGCTTTGCGTTGGATGACTGGTTTAAGCGTCACCGCGACCAGTTTGCCGGCCAACTGAACATCATTTACGTGAACGGCGATCACACCTTGAATGCGTTACAGCGACCGGGCGAAAGCTGGATAGCCAAATCCATCGAACCGATCTTCCGAGAATTGATGTTTGGAGAGACTGAACGTGACCGATAATCGAGACGACTCGTTTAACAATCTCACATTTTCGCAACGCCATGGTTACGCACGTTTACCAGAACCGATGCGATTGGAAGAGGTGTCAAATGATCTAAGACGGGAACTATGGAACAAAACCCGAAAATTATTATCAATAAGTAGAACCAACATTCACAGTGGCCGTCAGTATTTCAGACCGGAGGGGCGCCAATTCGCTGAACGCATCCTTGGGAATCTGTTGAGAAAACCTGAAGACGAAATTGATACTTTGAAATATCGCATAATATTGAATGATCTAAAGGATATTATCATCAGACATAAATTTAATATGGTCCTTGATCTTATTGAAATCATAACGAACGATACGCTCGGCAAAGTGGAATACGCACACACGATCAATTCATTGTTTGATAGCTATTCCGCTGCTTACAGGCTAGATACAACACGGGATCCTTTTAGATTTTTCCCACGTAGTAGTGAGGAACAAGGTGAGGCGGTGAAGCAGGCCACAGAAACGATTCATAGAGGAGGCATGGACGGCGCGTCGACTCATCTGCGCAACGCAACAGTAAATATCAATTCTGGACAATATTCCAATGCGGTTAGGGACAGTATTCACGCCGTGGAGTCAGTTGCCTGCATGATTGATCCAAGGGCTAACAAGACTCTCGGCGCCGCGCTTGATTCTCTGGAGAGGGAGGGACTGCTTGATCATCCGGGCCTGAAACAAGGATTTAAGAAATTATACGGTTACACAAGTGACGAGCAGGGAATCCGACATGCGTTGTTGGATCAGGATTCTCCCAACGTTGGTCTTGAGGAGGCTGTATTCATGTTCGGGGCCTGTGCATCTTTTGCAGCATATCTTGTAAGCTTGAATCAGAAGGCAGCCCCATCTCTATAGATGGAGTTTGTACCGTGACCACATTGCAGAAACGGCTCCTGCTTCATGATTTCGTATGCCAGGAGTTTGGCTACGACGACATGGGCACGATGCTTGAACGTTTACGCGATGTCCCCGGACAACTATACGGGGGTGAAAGTGAGTACTTTCGGGCACTTTACGTGAATCCCGAACGGGCCGCAATTGCCTATATCCAGCTTTCAGAATACGATGCGAATATCGTAAGTCTTAGCTACCAGTTGCGCATGACGGGGGAACATGGCCGAACCTGGAAACCTCACCAATACTTAGCCCTTCTATTCACCGAGCATTATCTGTACCGGTACTTCGACGATCCAGAACAACTACGGTCTGACCTGAACCGCACCAAATATGAAGGTCCGTTGATCCACTCCGTTCCGGACTACGAGCCGGATGATTTGCGAACGTTGGCATTTCAGAGCGCTACGGGGTCCGGTAAGACCCTCCTCATGCATGCTCACATATTACAGTACCGGCACTATTTGGACCGCGCCGGTGGAAAGCTGAACAACGTCGTTTTGCTGACGCCGAACGAGCAAATGTCGGCACAGCACGAACGCGATTTGCGGCTAAGTGGCTTTCAAGCACGACGTTTTTCGAGCAAGGCAGAATCAAATTTGTTCACCCCTGTCGAGATCATCGACCTGAACAAGCTGGCTGAGAAAAAGGGTGTGAAGCGGGTCGCCGTGGCGGATTTTGGCGACGACAACCTGGTGTTGGTCGACGAGGGACACCTGGGCGCTTCGGGCAAGGTCTGGCGAAAGCGTCGCAGCGAACTCGCCCGCGGCGGCTTTACCTTCGAGTATTCCGCCACGTTCAATCAGGTAGTGGGTAAATACAATGACAAGAACCTGTTGAACGCCTACGGGAAGTGCCTGCTCTTCGACTACTCCTACCGCCAGTTCCATATGGACGGTTACGGCAAGGACTACGCCATCCTGAATCTTCCGGGAGGCATGCAGGATGAGAACAGTAACATGTACCTGTTGGGCTGCCTGCTGACCTTCTACCAGCAGTGCCGCATCTGGCGGAACAAGGGCGCGCTCTGGAATGCGTTCAACGTGACCAAGCCGCTCTGGGTTTTCTTGGGCAAGACGGTGACGGGATCGAGCAAAGCAGCCAGGACAACCAAATCCGACATCGTCCGCATCCTGAACTTTCTCGGGTGGGTTCTGGGCTGTGCAGAAAACGTGCAGTCCATGATCGAGGCTCTGCTGACGGGACAGTCGGGATTGCTCGACCATGCCGGCAACAATTATTTCGCAGGCCGATTTCCCCACCTGCCAAAGGACGGAAAACAAGTCTACGCCGACCTCTGCGAGATCCTGTTTCACGGCTCGGGAAGGATGCACGTAGTCTATCTGACTGCAGGTGAAGGGGAACTTCACCTGCGCAGTGGTGACCACGTCCCTTTCGGTGTGGTCAACGTCGGGGATTCGGGCGCTCTTTACAAGCTGCTCACTCAGAACCCTAATCCCGATTTTGACGTCGACCGGGAGATGGGCTTTTCCGAACGCCTCTTTGCGACCGTGGACCGGGCGGATTCGACGGTGAACGTTGTTATCGGAGCGCGCCGCTTCATTGCCGGCTGGAACTCCTGGCGTGTGAGCACCATGGGGCTGATGCACGTCGGTGTGCGTGAAGGGCCTGAAATCGTCCAGATGTTCGGTCGCGGCGTGCGTCTCAAGGGCTGGAACATGAGTCTCAAGCGGCATCGCATGAGCGGGGTTTCGGTGCCCCCGGACAGCGACGAGTTGGCTGAATTGGAGAAGTTGTACATTTTCGGATTGCGCGCCAACTACATGCAAACTTTTCGGGATTTATTGCAGAAGGGAGGGATGTGCACCGAAGAGGAAACGATTCGCGTGCCCGTCACCTGGAACTTCGCCAAAAGGAAGGATCTGAAGCTGATTCGGCTCAACGAGGATCAAAAATACGAATTTTCGACCGAGCGCCCGATTCTGCCGGACCCGGAGATTCCTGGACATCCCATCGTGACGCTGGATCTGTACTCACGGCTTCAGGCCGTTGAGTCCGGGAACATGGCAGCCCCAGAGGAAACAGACAAGGAAAAGATCAGCCTCGAGCCCTATACCGCCTTCTTCGACCAAGCGCGAGTGTACGATCGTCTGCTGTTGCGTAAGCGGCAAAAAGGCTGGCGCAATCTGGTCATCGAACGGCGAACGGTGGAACGTCTACTGCAAAGTACAGGCTGGTACGAACTCTATCTGCCGCCGAAACGGCGGGACGTCACGGGGATGCAACAACTCCGACGGATGGAAGACATCGCAGTCGATCTGTTGACCGAGTACGCCGACCGTTTCTGGCGCAAACAACGCCAGCGCTGGGAGCATGACCGCATCGAAGTCGTCACACTCGACGAGAACGATCCGAACAACGTCGCGACCTACGAGCTGACCGTGGACGCGACCAAAGACCAATTGATCAAGGATGCCCACCAGTTGAGCTATGACGTCCAAAATGGGCCAAACGACGCATTGAAAGACTGGTACCACGATCTGAAGGTCGGGATCCTTCAGGCGAAGATTCATGCCTATCAACCGCTGCTCCATGTTCGGAAGGACCAGACATTCGCGATTCAACCTGTCCCTTTGAACAGGCACGAAAAGCAGGTCGTCGAGAGGTTGGAAAGGCTGGCGCAGAACAGTGACTCATGCCTGCAAGGCAAGGAATTGTTCCTGATCCGTAATCTGACGCGCGGTCGGGGAGTGTCCTTCTTCGACGACTTCGGTTACTACCCGGACTTCATCGTCTGGCTGAAGGATGCCGATCGCCAGCATGTACTGTTCGTGGATCCCAAGGGATTGGCCCGGTTCGGCGATCGGGAACGCAAGAAGGTCCGGTTACACCACGACATCGCGGCGATCGAAAATCGCGTGTGCAAGGATGACCCAAACTTACGACTCCGAGCCTATATCCTGTCGGTCACGCCCGCGTCTCGAATCGGCGATGGCCAGCGCTCCGTAAGCGATTGGAAGAAGGACGGGGTCTACTTTCTGAATGAGCCCGATTGTCTACAACAGGTGATCCGACACGCTCTGAAGCGGTCGACAGGCATCTGATCCCGTCTTTTGGTTGTCCGAAACTTGTAAGACAGAGAGAAGCGGCGATATTCTGGCCCTCGAGTCTGCGAAGTGCGGTGGACTGCACCTCGACCCTCGCTTGCGACCCTCTTCGGGTCTTTGGCGAATTTACCGTAATCTATAGGGATTGTTGACTCAGCTCCCGCGCCGAATGGAGAAGACTGCGATAGCCCGGCCTGAACGCTATTCCCCGAACGCCTGAATAAAACTGGCAACGTCCCCGCCAGTGGTGCTCATGGCCTCGTCTATGCGGGTCATCTGTGCCGACAGTCTCATCCGCCTCTGATCACCGTGCCCATGGTACGGTATTTTCGCTACAACACCCGCCTGTAGCAATTTCGGCAGCAACGAATTGAAGAAGTGATTTGAATTCACACCGAGTCGCCGGCGTATTGTTGATTCATTCAATGCTGTGGCACGGAGAAAACCCCGCAGGAATCGCTGAACCAAGCGCAAATCACTGTCAGGATCAGGGCTTTCCGTCGGAGGTTCGACCTCGATCGTTGCACCGCCGCCGATGTCGAATCCTGCCTGACGTAGCTCGCGTCGGATCTGCTGCGGATCGAATTGCGCGTGCTGATCTTCGCCATCTACACGCACAACGCTGAAGATTTTACATTCGTCATCAAGAGACGATTCCGACACTTCCTCCGAGCCGTCTATCTCAAGACGCTCAAACTCGCAGTTCAGAAACTCGCAGTTGCAAAATGCCGCATCGGCGAGGCTGGTTGCATGAAAATACGAACTGGAAATTGTGAAATTCCTCAAACGACGCTGCCGCAACGCACCGTCAGGAAAGCTCATGTTCTGCACCTCGTACACGCCGTCAGCGTTGCCGTCAGCGAAGGCAACCGCCAGGGCGCCACAGTTCTCCCTCACGAACGACATCGGTAGCTCATTATCGGCAAGCCGCTGCAGCATCCCCAGCAGTTCGCGCAGGTCTGCACCATGACGTCGCACGGTACTGACAGCTTCAGTCACCGCCGATGCCGGTAATGCCCCCTTGTCCATGGTTGACCGTACTGTGCCGGAATCGCACTCATAGAGCATTCGTCCCAACGCTTGTCCAAAATAGAAGAACCTGAAGTCCTCGTGATCGAACGCCAATCCCTTGCGATCGAAGCCGGACCTGACGAGTAACGCGTGCTCCTTGATCCTTTCCAGGATCTGTCGCTCCACGGCTGGAGATTTCTTCTTCGCACTCGCAAACAGATTTACCAAGATACGTATGACATCCATCTTGAGATCGTCCGTGGCGCTTAGCCACATTTCTTGCGCCAAACTAGCCAACAATTCGTGATGTTCCTCAGTCGTTAATATCGACTGGGGTGGATCTCCGGAGGTGTCCAACCACTTGTGCTTGGCTTCCCGTTCTACGAGGCCGCTGACAAACTCGTGAAAGTAATCCTGGGGATCCTGTCCGACGCGTTTCAGTACCCCCTGTAGATCAGCTTCGTTTCTCGCGACGTCGACGAGTCGAGTAACCAGCACGGCACGGGTCAACACGGGATGCCGTTCGCCAAGCCGATCCGCGACCACATTAAACAGATCATAAGGGGCATCCACACCTCGTTTGCGCGCGTACTGCGTGAATTTGTTTCGGTCCCAACAATTCAACGAAACACGATTGAACGCCACATCTCGGCCGGCACCGATGCTGTCGAAGAGCCTTGCCTGCGAACTGAAGCTAGGATAGTCGAAATATGCCTTGCGAGCCGCAATGAGAAGCGTTCCAGCAGACTGTAGGCGTGTGACCAAACCACCGAGTGCAGATATAGCTTCGCCGGGGGACGACTCTACGATCATCTCTTCGAAACCGTCGAAAGCTGGCACCAGTACGCCGAGGCGCACCAACTCGAGAAACGCGTCGTAGTAGAGAAGTTGAAAGCGCAGCCGGTTCACAAGCGCCGAAACGACTACGTCGTCAAACCTCAGAAACGTCCTTCCCCCTAGAGGAATCGGGACGAGCAGCCAATCCGATCGTTTCGCCCGGTATTCCTCCGCCTGTTTGACGGCCAGAAAATCGATGAGTGACGTCTTGCCTTCGCCCGCATCGGACGTCAGGTAGACTACCGATGTCGTACCTGCAACGTGTTGGTCGAGCGTCTCAGTCAGAGTCTGCACCACGTTCTCCTGGTGGACATCGTCGTCTGAGGATGCCTGATCCGGTCGATCGAGAAAGCGACCGGATGGCGTGACAAAGTGAGGCGGTGGCGAAACGTACGAACAAACGCGATTTGCCAACAGTGAAACTCGCGCCACGCGGTTCACGATCCATGACTCGGCAGGCATCCGCTGATCATCTTCTTCGACGATCAACCGTCCGGCACGTTGAAGCAACTTGGCACTTATCGTCTCATCTCGAATTTGAACCACCAGTTCACCCTGGCTCTTGTACACATCATCTCCGTGATCGGCAAAGCAAGTCACGATTCGCATGAAATCATCGATCTGCATGTGTTGCCTCCTACAATACGAGTTGGGTATACCTTGCCGTTTCTAGACGCAGATACCGATCCGACGCCGATCTACCGTGGCGAGGTACCACATGTACGACGCGCGCTCCGCGTAGAAGTACAAAGCGAATGCCCGGCCAAAGATCATCGTCCGCCGAAACCACGATCAGAGGCTCCGACGTCACGTCCGCCAGATGTGCCAGATCGATGACGATCATGGAGTCGACCAGTTTCTGCTCTGCGCGTTTCAATGCTGTACGGGGCGTAACAACACAGCTGTCCACTGGACACGCATCGTCCCGAATGAACGGATTGAGGCTCGCAATTGGACAACGCGATGGATCCGCGCAGTTCGGGAAGGGCGGTGCGACACATTGTAAACGTCGCGGTAGTGAACGCCGGCGGTACGTATGCGTGAGTTCTACTTTGGGATCGCAAACCATCGTAAGCGCTAGCTCTGCGCGAACGAGAATAATCCTTGTGCCCTCGCGATCGGGGACGGTTATGGAACTCGGGAACTCGCGCCGCACCTCTGGCAAGAGCCGTTGTGCGTGGGGGGACAGCGATGTTTTTTCGAACCAGCCGCCGTATAGGCGGCAGTCTATCGTCCGCTCTCCGGCGACTCGCTGACGAACCAGCGCCTGGAGCAGACTAGTTATGACGTGCCTCACGCCACGACGACGTACCAGGATATCAAGATTATCGTAGTCAATAAGAGCAATCACCAGTGCGATCCTGACACGAATATAAGCATATTGATTAAGGATTCCAACCAATTGATGGTGTTCCCTGAGTTTTGGAATCGGTCATTGGTCGGGCGCGCGGAATCACGGCTCGTTCATCGCTGGACTGGAGATCATTCCGCATGATTCGGCTGAAGAGAGGATTCAGTTTGAATGGCATTGGCACTCCAACAGACCGATTCTGCGCCGGAACAATCTTGGAGCCGGGATCTCGTGGACGTGCTCGACGCAGGCGCAGAACTTCGGCTCGACAATTCCTCCTTCGAGGGGCTCCAGGGACACCGACTCGAAAGCCCGGGCCGTTCGTGGCAGCGCCGCTCGGAAATATCCCTCCTGTTCACAACCTCCAGGATAGCTTCGCAGGTCTGGGATAGGGTCTCCTATAGGTGTAACGACTGAGTTCAATTTAGCATGAGGCGGATCGAGGTCCGATTTGGGAAGACTGCCCGTTCAGTTGCCGTCCGGACACCGGAGCGCATCCGGGACGCTATGGCTGTTCGCCAGAAGGAACCGATGCCGAGCGAACTTGCTCAGTGGATCAGTCCCGCCATCGTCATTTGGGGGTCTCTCCTCACCGGCCGAGCCATCAGGAATGTACGCGTCGAGTTGCGCCAGGACATTGTACAGTTTTAGGCCCGCCTGAAGTCCAGGATGAATCGGTCAGAGTTTCGTCTATCCGGCGGAATCGACGGCTTGAAGTCGAGAATCGGGGACCTCCGGGACCGCATGGGCCAAATCCAACACGCGCATCGTAGCGAGCGTCAGCTCCCCCTGATGGTCTCGTGGTTGGGGAAATGGGAGAATGGACCGTGCGGCTGGAGAAAGGAGATGGTGGAACCATGAAGGGCCGAATGGACGTCAGAGAAGCCGTGAAAAAAGCGAAGGAGAGCCTCGTCACGATTTTTGCGGATGAAGAAATCCAGGATCCAAGGCTGGAAGAGATCAGATTCACGGAAGGACCACCTACCTGGAAGGTGACCATCAGCTTCGTTCGACCGTCTTTTCTACTCCCCCTGAACACCGAACGAACCTTCAAGGTCGTTCATGTCGATGACCTTTCTGGTGAGGTTCGATCCGTGACCCATCGCACTTTGACCGCCTCGAACTGACCCAATGCATTTCACGGAAGCGTTCATCGACGCAAAGCTCCTCGTCCTCCTTGTGGTCTGCACGTCAACGCGTCTTGTGAGAGCGACCCTTGCGGTCGCCCTCCCCCGGCCGGCACCCTCCTCGGCGGGTCGGTCCTGGATTCCTTCCGGACAGGTTCGCGGCGGAACAGTCCGGTGGACTGATGGGGGCACGAAAAAGGGGTCCCCAACGGCGTTGAGTTCAGACCTACGGCAACGGCGACCACGCCACCAACGGCCCCGCTTCTCACCTCAGTTTGTAGTTTCCAAGTAACTTCTCCACCTGCCACGGGCCGGCGCGATCCGGGAAGATAGGGAGGGGTTGTCCGGGAGCGGTGGTGTATTAGCTCCCGAAATTACAATGAAACGCGGAGAAAAAGAGTGGGGGACAAGAATGTCCCCCTCCTGTTTTCCGTCGAACGCCGTGATTCGGTCTGCTAGAATAGGCACTCGTACGGTGAACGGGTCCCGGATGGGACTTTCCCCAAGGAGTTAGCGGTGCTCGGATCCTACATTCCCATATTGATCTTCATCCTGGTGGCCATCACCCTCCCCGTGGTGGGACTGCTGGTGGGAAGACTCCTTCGGCCCCATCTGCCCTCCGCGGACAAGCTGATGCCCTACGAATGCGGCGTCGACCCCATCAATGACGCCAGAGGCCGATTTTCGGTGCGTTTCTACATCATCGCCATCCTCTTCGTCATTTTCGACGTGGAGACGATCTTCCTCTTTCCCTGGGCGGTCATCTACGACAAGCTGGCCCTCTTCGGATTCATCGAAATGGTCATCTTCCTGGGGATCCTGATCGTGGGGTATTTCTACGTTTGGAAAAAGGGCGCACTGGAATGGGCATAGGGGCCCGTGGTACAAATCCCGCTGAACCCGACCGGGGCGGAGCGGGACTTTCGCCACTGACTCCCGAACCGTTTCCGATCAACCCGATCGAGGTCGAAACATGGACCGGAGCATAGAGAAGAACGTCATCACCACGACGGCCGACTCGGTCTTCAACTGGGCGCGGAAGTCCTCCCTCTGGCCCATGACTTTCGGTCTGGCCTGCTGCGCCATCGAGATGATGGCCACCGGCGCCTCCCGATTCGACATGGACCGGTTCGGAGCCGGCATCTTCAGACCGTCGCCGCGCCAGTCCGACCTGATCATCGTGGCCGGAACCGTCACCCTGAAGATGGCCGAGGTGATCCAGCGCCTCTACGTGCAGATGCCGGATCCCAAGTGGGTCATCTCCATGGGGGCCTGCTCCAGCGCCGGAGGTCCCTTCGACACCTATTCGACCTTGCAGGGCGTGGATAAAGTCATACCGGTGGACGTGTACATTCCAGGGTGCCCGCCGCGGCCCGAGGCGCTCCTGTACGGGCTCATGCGTCTTCAGGACAAGATCGATCTGATGAGTATCACGGACAAGCCGGAGCCGCGGGCCAGCTAGCTTCCCCCGGGAAGCCCTTCCCAACCCCTCTTGAAGATGGACGACGAGACCAGGGCGAAGAAGACCAACTCAGACGGCGAGAAGCCGAAGCCGGCGCGGCGCCCCAGGACCCGGGTTGCCCGTCCCGCGCGGAAGCGGCCGGTTCGCAAGCGGCCGGTTCGCAAGCGACTTCTTCGCAAGCGGCCGCTTCGCAAGCGGCGGCTTCGGAAGAGGAGAAAGAAGGGGCCGAGCTACGAAGACCTGAAGGACGATGCGGTCCTGGAGAGTCTGAGAGAGCAGTTTCCGGGCGAGATCCTCTCGGGGCAGTCGTTCCTGGGCCAGAGCATCTACACGGTGACGCCGGCCGCCCTCTACGACGTCATGCTCGCCCTGCGCGACCATTCCGAATCTCCTTTCGACTACCTGATCGACGTCTCGGCCCTGGACTACCTGGGGGACCAGGAACGGTTCCTGATGGTCTACCAGCTCTATTCCTACGCGACCAAAAAGCTGATTCGCGTCAAGAGCCGGGTGCGGGAGGGCGATCCGGTTCCCTCCATGACCTCCATCTGGAAGACCGCCGACTGGCTGGAACGGGAGGTC
The DNA here is from genome assembly GCA_965217775.1 of Acidobacteriota bacterium. Classification (GTDB taxonomy): domain Bacteria; phylum Acidobacteriota; class UBA6911; order RPQK01; family JAJDTT01; genus JAJDTT01. The sequence continues at coordinate 5,338,915 of CBDCJH010000002.1, read as the reverse complement.
TACGACATGTTCGGGATTCTGTTCTCCGGCCATCCCGACATGAAACGGATTCTCCTTCCCGACGACTGGCATGGATTTCCTTTGCGGAAGGACTACGACATCAAACTCCAGGACCAGAGCTGGATCCGCAAGCACCTGAAGATCCGAAAGACACCCGATTAGCCCATGAACCGGCAGACCGTACTCGACACCAAGGAACTCGAGATCAACATGGGTCCCCAGCACCCGTCCACCCACGGCGTGCTGCGAGTCCGGCTCAAGCTGGACGGAGAACGGGTGGTCGACGCCGAATGCATCATCGGCTACCTCCACCGGGGCGTGGAGAAGATCGCCGAGAACCGCAACTACATCAAGTGCACTCCCTACTTCGACCGGACGGACTACATCTCGGCCGTGTCCAACGTCTTCGGATATGTGCTGGGAGTGGAGAAGCTGCTGGGCATCGAGGTTCCGGCGCGGGCTCGCCAGATTCGGATCATGATGACCGAGTTCAACCGGATCGCGAGCCATCTGCTCTGGTTGGCCACCCATGCCATCGACATCGGAGCCATGACCGTCTTCCTCTATTGCTTCCGGGAGCGGGAAGAGATCCTGAAGCTGTTCGAGGCTCTCTTCGGCGCTCGTCTGACCACCCACGCCTTCCGGATCGGAGGTTTGTGGTTGGACATGCCTGCCGGGTTCGAGGCGGCGTGCCGGAAGTTCATCGACCAGTTTCCGGCGCGCGTCGACGAGTACGAGCAGCTCCTCACGCGGAATCGCATCTGGCTGGAGAGAACCAAGGGCGTCGGCGTCATCTCGGCCGAGGAAGCCATCGACTGGGGGCTGAGCGGCCCCCCGCTCCGGGGCTCCGGGGTCGACCACGACATCCGCAAGCTCCGGCCCTATGGAGGATACGAACAGTTTCAGTTCGACGTGCCCATGGGGACCAACGGCGATACCTACGACCGGTACCTGATCCGGCTCGAAGAGATGCGTCAGAGCCGGCGCATCATCACCCAAGCCCTGGACACCATGCCCGAAGGTCCGATTCGCGGCCGGGCCCCCAAGATTCCCAAGCCGGCCGCCGGCGAGTACTACTCGGCCATCGAGAGCCCGAGGGGAGAATTGGGATACTACATCGTCAGTGACGGATCACCGCAACCCTTCCGTCTCCGGATCCGTCCACCCACGTTCATCAGTCTCCAGGCTCTGCGGCGGCTGGTTCGCGGACATCTGGTGGCGGACGTGGTGGCCATCATCGGAACGCTGGATATCGTGCTGGGAGAGATCGACCGCTAATGGCCGAGTGGATCATCGTCTACGGAATCATACCGTTCGCCAAGATCGCGGTGATCGTGCTCGTTCTTTCCGGCGCCGTCGCCTACATGACCCTGCTCGAGCGCAAGATCATCGCCCATATCCAGGTGCGCCTGGGACCCATGCGCGTCGGTTGGCACGGGTTGCTTCAGCCCATTGCGGACGGGCTGAAGTTCATCCTCAAGGAAGACATCGTCCCGGCCCGGTCGGACAAGCTGCTCTTCACTCTGGCTCCCGCCATCAGCCTGATCCCTGCCTTCGTGGTGTTCGCCGTGATTCCGTTCGGTCCTCCGGGAATGATGGAGGACCTCCTGCGCTGGGTACTGAGTCCCTTTCTGGACGCGGCGGCCGTGGAGTCCATCGCAACCCAGTCCGCCGCTTCGGGAGGCTTCGTCACCGACATCAACATCGCGCTCCTGTTCGTGCTCTCGATTTCTTCCGTCGGAATCCTGGGCGTCATCCTGGGAGGTTGGGCCTCCAACAGCAAATACCCGCTGCTGGGAGCACTTCGCTCCAGCGCCCAGATGATCAGCTACGAGGTGGCCCTGGGCTTCTCCGTGATCGGAGTCCTGCTGGTGACCCAATCCCTGAGCCTGGTCCAGATCGTGGAAAATCAGCGGGAAGCCGAGGTCTGGTACATCTTCTACCAGCCTCTGGCCTTCGTCCTCTTCTTCATCTGCGGCATGGCCGAGACCAACCGGTTGCCCTTCGATCTGCCCGAGGCCGAAACCGAACTGGTGGGCGGTTTTCACACCGAATACAGCGGCTTCCGCTTCTCCCTGTATTTCATCGCCGAGTACGCCGCCATGGTGACCGTCTGCGCGGTGGCGGTGACCCTGTTCCTGGGAGGATGGCTGAGGCCCTTTCCCAACGTGGAGTGGCTCTCATTCCTGGACCTGATCCCTCCGCTGTTGTGGTTCGTGATCAAGGTGTTCGTGTTGCTGTACGTCTTCATCTGGGTCCGGGGCACGCTTCCCCGCTACCGTTTCGACCAGTTGATGCGCTACGGCTGGAAGCTCTTTCTCCCGCTGGCCCTGGCCAACGTCATCGTCACGGCGGGAGTGGTGCTGGTTTTCATGTAGACAACTCCAATACGGATTTGTAAATTGACGGGTCGAGCCGGGACGTCTCGTTCGAGTCCGGCTCCAATAATCGGACGGATCAACCATGATTGAATTCCTACGCCGCATGCTCTTCTGGGACATCTTGAAGGGTCTGGCCGTGACCTTTCGCTACACCTACACCAAGGTGTACACGGAACAGTATCCGACCGAGATACCCAAGCTGGCGGAACGCTACAAGGGAGCTCCCCGCCTGAACAACGATCCGGAAACGGGTGAGACCCTCTGCATCGCCTGTGACCTGTGCGCCGTGATCTGCCCGGAAGACCTGATCGTCGTCGGCTCCACCAGGGATCCGGAGAGCCGCAAGAAGGTGCTGACGCACTACACTTTCGACACTTCCCGCTGCCTCTTCTGCGGACTCTGCCAGGAGGTGTGTCCCACCAATGCCGTCGAGCTGACCCAGGACTTCGAGCTGGCCGCATACGACCGCAGGGACATGGTGTGGGATCGAGAGCGGCTGGAGAAGTGTTGGGACCGCATCGATTTCGGGAAGAACTACAATTGACGGTCTTCATGAACGCTCCGGTATCTCCGGATCCGGAGCATCTTCGCGGTGACCGCGGCATCACGGACCACTGGATGAGTCGCAAGTTTCCAAACAACGGAAGAGAAAACGGAAGATAGAGCATGGAAACCTATCTCTTCTACGCGCTGGCTCTGATTCTGGTGACCTTCTCCATCCTCACGGTGACCGCGCGGAACCCGGTGCGGAGCGCCGTCTATCTGGTCTCGGCGCTACTGGCGGTGGCGGGATTCTTCTTCCTCATGGAGGCGGAGTTCGTGGGCGCCGTCCAGGTGCTGGTCTACGTGGGCGGCATCATGGTGCTTTTTCTCTTCGTCATCATGCTGGTCAGCATCGAGGCTCTGGAACGGCAGCCGAAGCTGAGCCGGCAGTGGCGGACCGGCGTGGTCCTGGCCGTGGTCCTCTGCCTGGAGCTGGGCCTCCTCATTTTCCGGGGAACCGTTTCTCTGGAGGAAGGGCTGGCCGAATCCGGGATCATCGCCAACACCGAGACCATGAATACGGAAGCCGTAGGGACCGTTCTCTACAGCACCTACCTGCTTCCCTTCGAGATTGCATCGGTCCTGCTTCTGGTCGCCATCGTCGGCGCCGTGGTATTGGCCAAGAAGGAGATCTGAACCGGCGCGGAGTCTAGGATGATCGGACCCAACCACTACCTCTTCCTGAGCGCCATCGTCTTCACCATCGGTGCCGTCGGCGTCCTCACCCGAAGAAACGTCATCATCATCTTCATGTCCATCGAGCTCATGCTCAATGCCGTGAATTTGAACCTGATCGCCTTCTCGGCTCACCTGCAGGATCTGGCGGGCCAGGTCTTCGTCATCTTCGTCATCACCGTCGCCGCGGCCGAGGCGGCAGTGGGACTGGGCATCGTGATCGCCCTGTTCCGCAACCGGGAAACCATCAACATGGATGAGATCGACCTCATGAGAGGCTGAGCCGGGGTCCATGGCATGCTGAACACCATTTGGCTCATTCCCCTTTGTCCCCTGGCGGGGTTCCTGATCAACGGCTTGTGGGGACTCTGGTGCGTCCGCCGAACCGGCCGCCGGCCCCAAAAGAGTTTCGTGGCCGTGGTCGCGTGCGGCGCGGTGCTGCTTGCGTTCCTGATCTCGCTGGGTTCGTTCGCCAGTCTGCTCAAGCTGGATCCGGAGAACCGGATCCATGAGGTGAATCTCTTCAACTGGATCCCGGGCCTGATGATCCGGACCGTCTCCGGAGAGCTCGCCCAGTTCCAGATCAACTGGGGATTCCAACTGGATCCCCTCTCGGCCGTCATGATCCTGGTGGTCACCGGAATCGGATTCCTGATCCACCTCTACTCCATCGGTTACATGTACGAGGAAGAGGGCTTCTACCGCTTCTTCGCCTACATGAACCTGTTCATGTTCATGATGCTCACCCTGGTCCTGGCCAACAACTTCCTCCTCATGTTCGTGGGCTGGGAAGGAGTGGGCCTCTGCTCCTATCTGCTCATCGGCTACTACCTGGAGAAGAGGAGCGCCGGCGACGCCGCCAAGAAGGCCTTCGTGGTCAACCGTATCGGCGACTACGGCTTCATCCTGGGGATGATGCTGCTCTTCGCCTACTTCGGGACCCTGGACTTCACCGATCTCTTCTCCCGGATCGCCATCCTGGTTCCGGAGCCCGAGGCGGTCTGGGGCCCGTTGAGCTGGGCGGCGCTGCTGCTCTTCATCGGCGCCGCCGGAAAGAGCGCCCAGATTCCCCTCTACGTCTGGCTTCCCGACGCCATGGAAGGTCCGACACCGGTCAGCGCGCTGATCCACGCCGCCACCATGGTGACGGCCGGAGTCTACATGGTGGGCCGATCGGCAGCCATCTACAGCCGGGCGCCCGATATCATGCTGCTGGTGGCCGTGGTGGGAATCGTGACCGCCTTGCTGGCGGCCTGCATCGCCCTGTTTCAGCGGGACATCAAGCGGGTCCTGGCCTATTCCACGGTGAGCCAACTGGGCTACATGGTGACCGCGCTGGGTGTCGGCGCCTTCACCGCCGGAATCTTCCATCTCATGACCCACGCCTTCTTCAAGGCTCTCCTCTTCCTGGGTTCGGGCAGCGTCATCATGGGGATGCATCACGAACAGGACATGATGAAGATGGGAGGTCTGAAGAAATACCTCCCCGTCACCTGGCTGACCATGTTGGTGGGGACCCTGGCCATCGCCGGCGTACCGTTTCTGTCCGGCTTCTTCTCCAAGGACGAAATCCTGTGGCGCGCCTTCAGCCTCCCGGGGGGCAGCCCCCTGATCTGGGGCGTCGGCGTGCTGGTGGCGGGCATGACCGCCTTCTACATGTTCCGCATGATGTTCCTGACCTTTCATGGGAAGGAACGCCACGACCTCCACGGCGGGCACACGCCTCACGAATCGCCCCGGGTGATGACCGTCCCCCTGATGGTCCTGGCCGCGGGTTCGGTGGTGGCTGGCTACCTGGGACTTCCGGCCTGGCTCGGGCCCAACGTCTTCGAGCACTTCCTGGAACCGGCTCTGGCCACGGCGTATCAGCCCGAGGCGACAGGCCACCATTCCCACCTTGAGGAGATTCTCCTGACGTTGGTTTCGGTGGCGGTTGCCGGCGGCGGCATCTTCCTGGCCTATCATTTCTTCCTCGCCCGGCCCCAGAAGGCGGGGCAGTTGCGCGACCGGTTCCACGGCCTCCACCGGGTCGTCTACAACAAGTTCTACGTGGACGAGATCTACGATGCCGTCTTCGTGAATCGATGCAAGGGCCTGGGGACCTGGCTCAGCGCCTTCGATCTCAAGGTGGTGGACGGCCTGGTGAACGGAAGCGCCGCCGCCACCCGCATCTCCGCCTGGATCTCGGGTCAGGCGGACATCCACATCGTGGACCGGCTGGTGAATCTGGCGGCGGAGATCGTGGAATTCTTCAGCTCAGTCTTGCGGCGTCTGCAGACCGGTCTGGTCCAACGCTACATCGCCTTCTTCGTCTTGGGGCTGGTGCTCATCATCGGCTGCTATCTCTACCTGGGAGCATAGTCCTATGGGCTTTTTCATGACCAACATCCTGACCATCGTCTGCTTTTTCCCCCTCTTGGGCGTGTTGATCATTCTGTTCTGGCCCAAGGGGAAGGAGCATGAGACCGAGGTCAAGTGGATCGCCAACATCGTCGCCTTCGTGGGGTTCCTGGTCTCCATCCCCCTGATCACCCATTTCAACCGGCCCGAGTTCATCGACTCGACCGGGATGCGTTTCGTCTTCAAGGCCCCGTGGATCGAGTCGCTGGGAGTCCAGTACTATTTCGGAATCGACGGCATCAGCCTGCTGTTGATCCTGCTGACCACCCTGCTCGGATCCATCTCCATTCTCTCGTCGTGGAACGCCATCACCACCCGGGTCCGCGAGTACTACTGCTACTTCCTGATCCTGCAGACGGGGATGCTGGGCGTATTCATGGCCCTGGACTTCTTCTTCTTCTACGTTTTCTGGGAAGTGATGCTGGTGCCCATGTACTTCATCATCGGCATCTGGGGCGGCCCCCGGAAACTGTACGCCGCCATCAAGTTCTTCCTCTACACGCTGCTGGGATCGGTCCTGCTCCTGCTGGGAATCCTGGCCCTCTACTTTCATCAGTACGCCGTCAAGGGAGTCTGGTCGTTCGACGTTCTGGCCTTCCAGGAACTGGGCATCCCGCCCGATCTCCAGTACTGGATCTTCCTGGCCATGTTCGTCGGTTTCGCCATCAAGGTGCCGTTGTTCCCCTTCCATACCTGGCTCCCGGACGCCCACGTCGAGGCTCCGACGGCCGGCTCGGTCATTCTGGCCGGAGTGCTCCTCAAGATGGGCACGTATGGTTTCGTCCGTTTCAGCCTTCCCATCCTGCCCGACGCCACCATGGAGTTCCTGCCCTGGATGATGGCCATCTCGGTGGTCGGGATCATCTACGGGGCCCTGGTGGCCATGATGCAGAAGGACATGAAGAAACTGGTGGCGTACTCCTCGGTCAGCCACCTGGGATTCTGCATGCTGGGCGTCTTCATCGTGACGCCGGTGGCGCTGGAGGGAGGCATCCTCCAGATGATCAACCACGGGATCTCCACCGGAGCCCTCTTCCTGATCGTGGGAATCATCTACGAGCGCCGGCACACTCGCATGATCAGCGACTACAGCGGCCTGTCCCACGTCATGCCGGTGTACGCCGTGGTCTTTCTGATCATGACCCTCTCCTCCATCGGCATGCCCACGCTCAACGGATTCATCGGAGAGTTCATGGTGCTGCAGGGGGTCTTTGCCGATCCCGACTACAAGCTCTGGGCCGTTTTCGGGGCCACCGGCATCGTCCTCGGGGCGGCCTATATGCTCTGGCTCTACCAGCGGGTGATGTTCGGGACCATCAAGCAGGAAGAGAACCGCCAGCTTCCGGACCTGACTCCCCGGGAGCTGGCGACCTTCGTCCCCCTCATCATTCTGGCCTTCTGGATCGGCCTCTACCCGAGTCCGTTTCTGTCCTACCTGCACGAGCCGGTCAATCAGATCGTGGAGAAGGTGAGGCCCGGGGAATTCCAGCCTCGCTCCGTGCAGGCCGAGATCGGAGATCGATAGATGCCCGAAATACCGACGGGCGGGGACCTTGCCAGTTTTCTCTCCCTGAACGCCCGGGCCATCGCACCTCAATTGCATCTGATCGTCTGGGGCCTGGGACTCCTCTGCATCGACTTCATCCTGCCCGGGCGGGGTACCCGGCTCCTGGGATTCCGCGGAAAGTCCCTGTCGGTCCTGTTTGCCCTGGGGGGGCTATTGGGGGCCGGGCTTCAACTCTGGCGCCTCTGGGGCACCGGTAACGGGGATGCCTTTTACAACATGGTGACCCAGGACGCCTTCTCCGAGGTCTTCGGAATCCTCTTCCTGGTCTCGGCCATTCTGGCGGTCGCCCTTTCCTACCGGCATCTGGACATTGAGGACGCCCAGCACAGCGAGTACTACGCCATCATCCTCTTCGCCACGTCCGGCATGATGTTCATGGCCGGGGCCATCGACCTGGTCACCATTTTCGTGGGCCTGGAGCTGATGTCAGTGTCGACCTACATCCTGGTCGGCTTTCTGCGCCGGCAGCGCCGCTCCAACGAGGCCTCCATGAAATACTTCCTCATGGGCGCCTTCTCCACTGCCATCATCCTGTACGGGATGTCCCTGCTCTACGGGATCAGCGGCAGCACCAACCTGAACGTCATCGCCCAGGAGGCGGCCAAGCGGGAAGACAACACCCTGTTGATCCTGGCCCTCTTTCTGATGCTGGCCGGTCTCTGCTTCAAGATCGCGGCCGTCCCCTTCCACATGTGGGCGCCCGATGCCTACGAAGGCGCGCCCACCGGCATCACCGCCTTCATGTCGGTGGCGGTCAAGGGAGCCGCATTCGCCGTTTTCCTGCGAATCTTCTACGTGACCTTTCACGACTTCCACGACCTGTACATCGGGGTCCTGGCCGTCATCGCCATGGCGACCATGACCTGGGGCAACGTGGCGGCGGTCACCCAGCAGAACGTCAAGCGGCTGCTTGCCTACTCCAGCATCTCCCACGCCGGATTCATTCTGATGGGACTGGTGGTGGGCTCCCAACCGGGGATCTCGGCATCGGTGCTCTATCTGTTCGCCTATACCTTCATGAATCTCGGCGTCTGGGCCATCGTCATTCTGCTGCGGCGGAAGGACGTGATCGGGGAATCGATCGAGGACTTCAACGGCCTCTACTTCAAGCATCCCGGTCTGGCGATACTGAATCTCATTTTCTTCCTGTCCCTGGCGGGCATTCCTCCTCTGGCGGGATTCATCGCCAAGTACGCGGTATTCGCGGCGGTGATCGAATCGGCCCTGGCGGCCGGTCAGGCCCATGGACAACTGCTGATGTGGCTGGCCGTGGTGGCCGCCCTCAATGCCGTCGTCTCCCTCTTCTACTACTTGCGGATCGTGGTGGCCATGTTCATCGAGAAGGAGGCGCTCCCGGTCCCGTTGAGCTTTTCGGTGGGTGTCTGGTTCGTCCTTTTGGTCACGGGGTTCTTTACCATCGCCATGGGGATCTATCCGGATCCTTTCTTCGACCTGGCCCGAATCGCCAGCCTCTCCCTGATCTTCTGACGGCTCCGGACGCCTCCTTCCGGCACCGTCGTCGGCGGCGCCGCCGTTCGTCCGGCAACTTGGAGACGGATCGGAAAGACGAAAGAGTTGCGAAACGGCAAGCGGGAAAAAGGGGGTGTCTACGCCCAGGTGGCTCGCTACAGCTCCATCATTTTTCTGCTTCCCTCGTGTCTTCTGGTCGGTTACCTGATCGGCTATTTTGTGGACCGGCGTTTGGATTCCGATCCTTGGATCTCGGTGGCCGGGTTGCTGCTCGGGGGAGTGGCCGGCCTGGTCCGAGTCGTGAGAATGTTCAGCAGGTAAGATTTGGAGCGCATTTCACGCAATGCAATGATTCTCCTGATCGTCGTATCCGTTGTCGGGGGATGGCTTTATGGATTCTGGATGGCCCTTTCCATCCTGGCCGGCGCACTCGCCTCGCTCCTGAACCTCAGGGTCCTGGACCGGCTGGCCGGGAGGCTGCTGGCACCGGACGGGAAGCCTTCGGCACTGCGATTTCTGGCCCTGAACGGGGGTCGCATGGTCTTGATGCTGGGAGGTCTCTTTGCTATGATGCAGATTCCTTTTTTGAGTGTGCCGGGGGCGGTCCTGGGGCTTTCCGTACCCATCCTTTCAGCAATGTTGGAGGCGTCGTACAAATCCTGACCCGCACAGTTCATGCCTGATCCGGCGTGACACCCTCGGGACGGACGAACTTCTGAAACAGGACCGGAAATGGATCAACACCACGAGTTCCTGTCGGCGACTCTCTTCAACCGCTACCTCGCAAACCCTCTGGCCGAAGCCTTGGGATTCCGGGTGGATCACGACGTCCTTCCGGCCCACCTGGTCATGGTCATCTTCGTCTGTCTCATTCTCACCGTGGTCGCCCTCCTGGTGAGGAGGCGCCTCAGCGTGGACAATCCGGGCGCGGTCCAACAGCTGCTGGAGGTTCTGTTCGAGGGGCTGTTGGGATTGATGAAGGAGATCATCGGACCCGATGCCCGCCGCTTCTTTCCCTTGATCGGGACTCTGTTTCTCTACATCCTGGCTGGCAACCTCCTGGGGCTCTTCCCTGGGTTCATGCCGCCCACCAGCAACATCAACATCACCGCGGCCTGCGGAATCATCGTCTTCTTCTACTACAACTACCACGGGTTCCGGGTGCATGGCTTCGTCAAGTACATGGCTCACTTCGCCGGTCCCTCACTGGCCATCGCCCCGGTCCTTTTCGTGATCGAGATCATCAGCCACCTGGCGCGTCCTTTCTCCTTGTCCGTCCGGCTCATGGGCAACATCTACGCCGAGGAGCTGATCGTCACCAACCTGAACCAACTGTTCCCCTTTGTGATCTCGATGCCGGTGATGGCTCTGGGCTTATTTGCCGGCACGCTGCAGGCCTTCATTTTCTCCGTCTTGACCATCGTCTACATCGCTGGTTCCGTGGAGCATGCACACGACGAAGAACATTGATTCACGCGCTCCATGCGACGGGCTCACACCTCAAACCTTGGAAGGAGTCAACTGATGAACCGAAAGTTCGGCCTTCTGGCCATCGCTCTGGTCGTTGCCCTCCTGCTGCCGGCGGTCTCCGTGCAGGCACAGGCCGAAGAGGGCGCCGCCTCAACCAGCCTGGAGATCCACTGGCTCGCCGTCGCCATGGCCATCGCCGCCGCCGGCTGCGGCTACGGCCAGAGCCGGGTGCTGACCGCCGCCTGCGAGGGCGTCTCCAGAAACCCCGGAGCCTCCGATACGATCCGCTTTTTCTTCATCCTGGGACTCGCCTTCATCGAGTTCCTGGCCCTTCTGACCTTCGTCGTCGTTCTCCTGGTGAGCGGGTAACTACCCCCTCGGGAGAGTTCGACGGCTCGAGTAAAGAGACACGATCCCCTAAACCTGTTCTCAGGGGGTCGTGTCTCCGCCAGGTGGCCCCTCAGGCTTCCCCAACCGGGACACTCCTGCCGCACACCGTTCGAGAAAATCCATTCTCCTACGGTCGGTGAGCGAGCTGTTCGACGTCAGAATCGCTTCGTTACCGCGCAGCGTTGTGCGTAAACGTCTCACCTGATCTTCACTCTTTCCTCTTTCCTCTTTCCTCTCTTTCTCTGAAGTTGCTACAATGACCGGCATCATGTCCGCTTCCAGATTGCCCGCTCCCAAATTCATCGTGGCTGGCCTGTTGATCATCGGCGCCGTCGCCTACCTGATGTTCAGCGGCATCAACGACACCATGGTCTACTACTACACCCTGTCGGAGTTGATGGAAAAGAAATCGGACCTCGCCGGCGTGGGGGTGCGCATTCATGGGCACGTCTCTTCCGGCACCATCCGGATCGATCGGGAGCGGTCACAGGTCGATTTCCTGGTGATGGAAAGGGAGACCACCAACACTCTTCCGGTCACCTATCAGGGGATCATCCCCGACACCTTCAAGGACGGGGCGGAAGTCGTGGTCGAGGGCGCCTACCAGGCCGACCAGCATCATTTCCAGGCCACGATCCTGATGGCCAAATGTCCCTCCAAATATGAGGAAGCGCAGACGGCTTCCTCCGACAAGCCCCAGATCCCCGACAGGCCTTATTGACGCAACATGATTGAACTGGGTCGATACTGTCTGCTTGCCGGCCTAGCTCTGTCCGGCTACGGCGCCATCGCGGGGACCATCGCGGGACGCCGGAAGCATCTGGCCCTGGCCCGGAGCGCCGAGAACAGTCTGGTGGCGGCCTTCGTGGTCGTGGTGGCGGCCTCCGCCTGCCTCATCCGCCTTCTCATGACGGACCAGTTCCAGGTGCAATACGTGGCCGGCTACAGCGCCACCGACATCCCCACGGTCTACAAGTTCACCGCGTTCTGGGGCGGCCAGGCGGGGAGCCTGCTCATGTGGGCCCTGGTCCTGGCCTTCTTCTGCCTGGTCGCCGTGGTCCAGAACCGGAACAAAAACCGGAAATTGATGCCCTACGCCACCGCCGTGATGTCCGGGACCCTGGGCTTCTTCATGCTCCTGCTGACCTTTGCCACCAACCCCTTCGACACCTTTCCTCCCGGAACGGCTCCGGCCGACGGAAACGGTCTCAATCCGCTGCTCCAGAACTCGTACATGGTGATCCACCCGCCGATTCTCTACCTGGGTTACATCGGCCTGACCATACCCTTCGCCTTCGCCATGGCCGCTCTCATGTCCCGCAAGCTGGATACGTCCTGGATCCGCGTGACCCGGCGCTGGACTCTGGTGGCCTGGATCTTCCTGACCATGGGCTTCACGCTGGGGGGGGTATGGGCCTACGAGGAGCTGGGATGGGGCGGATATTGGGCGTGGGACCCGGTGGAGAACTCTTCCTTCATGCCCTGGCTCTTCGCCACCGCTTTCCTGCATTCCATCATGATCACCGAGAAGAAGGGGATGCTGAAGCTCTGGAACTTCATCCTCGTCCTGGTCGCCTTCGAGCTGTCCATCTTCGGCACCTTCGTCACCCGGAGCGGTGTCATCTCATCGGTCCACTCCTTCGCCCTCTCCAACCTGGGACCCATGTTTGCGATTTTCCTGTTGCTGTCGACCCTGTTCGGGGTCTTCTGGATCGTCCGTAGATCGGATCAACTGCGGAGCGAGCAGCAGATGAAGTCCTTCCTCTCGCGAGAAGCGACCTTCCTGTTGAACAACCTGTTGTTCGTCTCCATCTGCTTCGCCATCTTCTGGGGGACCGTATTTCCCATCATCTCCGAGTGGGTGCAGGGGGAGAAGATCACGGTATCGGCACCCTTCTTCAACAAGGTCACCTGGCCCCTGGCCCTGACGCTCCTGGCGCTCACCGGCATCTGCCCGCTGATCGCCTGGAGAAAGGCCTCCTTCAAGAATTTCCGCCGGAATTTCCTGATTCCCCTGGCCGGCGGACTGCTTTTTGGAGGGCTGGCCCTGTTCCTGGGCGTGCGGAGCCTGATTCCTCTGCTCTTCTATTCCGCCTGCGGCTTCGTGGCCTTTTGCATCTTCTTCGAGTTCTACAAGGGCGCCCGGGCCCGCCAGGGCATCCGGTCCTCCTCGTTCCTGGTCGCCCTGAAGGACCTGACCCTGATGAACAAGCGCCGTTACGGCGGCTTCATCATCCACATGGGAGTTGTCGTGGCCTTCATCGGCATCATTTCCAGCTCGTTCTTCTCCCATGAGGAGTTGGTCACCGTGAACCGGGGCGAGGAGTTCAGGGTGGGTCAGTACACCCTCAAGTTTCATGAACTGGTCACGAGATCGGATCCGGAAAAGGATGTCGTCTACGCTCGAATCAGCGGATACGAAAACCAGGAGCCCATCGGAAACTTCTTTCCGCAGAAACACTTCCACCACAAGACCAAGCAACCCCAGAGCGAAGTGGCGATTCGCCGCACCCTCATGGATGACGTCTACATCGTCCTGTCCGGATACGACGAAGACCTGACCCGGGCGACGTTTCACCTCTTCCTGAACCCCATGGTCCAGTGGGTCTGGATCGGTATCGGCATCATGGTCCTGGCGGGGGTCTTCCTCTTTTTCCCTGACAAGAAGCCGGCCGCGCGAACTCGCGTTCGACGCCGGAGAAAGAGAATTCGAACCGAAGCCGCCTGATCCGTGGACGGCGTTACGAGGACTCGTCATGGAGCTGATCATCGCTCCCATTCTTTTCATCGGAGTGGTCCTTTACGTGGCCTATCCCCTCCTGTGGGGTGAGACCAGAGCGGAACCTCCCCCGCAAGCCCCTCCGACCGACCGGCAGGCGATCTTGCGGGAGAAGGAGGACGTCGTCGCCAACCTGAAGGACATCGAGATGGACTTCCGGATGGGCAAGCTCTCGTCCCAGGATTACGAGGATCTGAAATCCGAATACGAGGAACGGGCCGTCGATGTCTTCGAGCGGGCCGAGGCGCTGGAGCGGAAGAAGACCCGAAAGACCAGGGCCTGACTCATCCCGATGGCGCTGCGGATCAGCCACCTCACCAAGCGGTTCGGGACCTTTCGGGCCGTCTCGGACCTGACCCTCCGGATCGAAGAGGGCCAATTCGTCAGCCTCTTCGGGCCCAACGGCGCCGGCAAGACGACCCTGCTGAAACTCGTTGCCGGCTTGCTCAAGCCCACGAGCGGAACCATCTCCCTCCGGTTCAATGGATCCGGACCGGCACGGCGAAACGTCGGCTACGTGTCCCACCAGAGCCTGCTCTATCAGGAGATGACCGGCATCGAGAACCTTCTGTTCTACTCGCGGCTCTACGGCGTCGCCGGGCCACGGGAACGGTCCCGCCGGGTTCTGAAGAAAATGGGGCTTTCAGGAGCCGGAGAGCAACTGGTCAGGGAGTATTCTCGGGGCATGAAACAGCGGCTCACGTTGGGCCGGGCCCTCCTGCACGAGCCCAGCCTGCTACTGCTGGACGAACCCTACGTGGGTCTGGACCAGCAGGGCAACCGGCTCCTGACCAGGATTCTCCGAAGTCTCAAGGATGGGGACCATACCGTTCTGCTCGTGACCCATAATCTGTCGGAAGGATTGGAACTTTGCGACCGCGTCCTGATCCAGCACCGGGGTTCCCTGGTGTACGACCGTGCCTCCCACGGATTGGGCCGGCGCGGCGTGGAGGCCGCCTACTTGCGAGCGGTGGAGGGGGAGTAACAGTCCGTGGTGAAAGTCTCGCGAGCACCGAGACCGTTCCTGCGCCCGCCGGACAAGGCGCGATTCGGGAGCATACCGGGAGTATGTGAGCCGATAGCAACGCAGTCCGCCGGGATGCAGGGACGGTCGAATGCCGTGACGACTTTTGCCACGGGCTGGTAAGCGGCATCCCGCTCCCGGCACCTGGAGTGGTGCCCACGAAGCTGTTCAATCGGAGTCTGAAATAGTGAGCTGGTGGAATCTCTACTCGGCGCTTGGATGCTGCATGCTGGTGCTGCTGGCCTGGCTCACTTCCACCAATCGCCGCGGTGTCAATTGGCGAACGTCGGCGACGGCTGCCGCCACGCTGACGGCGATGGGAGTCGTGGTCTTCTGGTGGCCGTTTTTTCGAGTCGTCCTGGTAGCCCTCAACGGCGCCGTCGCCACACTTCTGACCGCCTCCAGCGCCGGTTCGCGATTCCTCTTCGGTCCTCTCGCGGCCGGTCCCGGCCAAGAGGACACCCTGGGCTTCATCCTGGCGTTCCAGGTTTTTCCCGCAGTCGTCTTCTTCTCGGTGATCATCTCTCTGCTCTACCACTTCGGAGTTCTACCCTTCGTGGTGAGAACCATTGCCCGCTGGGTTCACCGCGGCTTCGGCCTCAGCGGAGCCGAAGCCCTGGCGACCAGCAGCAACTTGTTCTTCGGTGTCGAATCGATGCTGACGGTCCGGCCCTTTCTGGAGCGCATGACCCGCTCCGAGTTGATGATGCTCCTGACCTCGGGCCTCTCCACCATCGCCAGCTCGGTGCTGGCCGTCTATGCCGGTCTTCTAAAACCCATCTTTCCCTATATCGCGGGGCATCTGATCTCCGCCTCCGTGCTGTCCATCCCCGCCGCCGTCCTGATGGCCAAGATCATCGTCCCCGAAGGAGAAGAGCCGCAGACTCGGGGTTCCGTGCCTCCCCTGGGGGAGGTCGGAAAGTCTCGTCACTGGATGGGGAGCATCATCCAGGGCGCCAACGACGGTGTCCGGCTGTCGGTGGGTGTCGGCGCCCTCCTGATCGGAATCCTGGGATTGGTCGAGTTGCTGGACCTGATGTTGGGGGCGACGGCGGGCTGGATCTCGAGCCTGGCGCTCCAAGAGGAGTTCCGTCCGACGCTCCAAATGCTTCTGGGTTGGGTCGCCTATCCCCTCGTCCTCTGTCTGGGACTGACTCCCGACGAGTGGTCGGCCGCCGCCCGGCTCGTCGGGGAGCGCTGGATCCTGACCGAGGTGGTTGCCTATCAGGACCTGGCGAGCATGGTCGCGGCCGGCAGCCTCTCGCCCCGAGGTCTCATGATCTTGAGCTACGCCCTCTGCGGCTTCACTCACGTGGCCTCCGTGGCCATCTTCGTGGGAGGCCTCTCGGTGCTGGTTCCGGCTCGAAGGAACGACCTGGCCCGCCTCAGTTGGCCCGCCTTTTGGGCGGCCACTCTCGCGACGCTCATGACCGGAGCGGCGGCGGGAGTCTTTTACCACGGTCAGGAAGGGTTGATGGGGCTTTGAGTCCCTTTCGGAACGCGATGGGCGGACCAGGTCTGATCTGGACGCTGGCCGAGAAGGATCTTCGAATCGAGTTCAGATCCCGTCAGGCTTTTTTCACCTCCCTGTTCTTTTCTTTCCTGATTCTGATGGTCTTCAACTTCGCATTCGACCCGTCGAACCCTGTGACGAGAAAGGAGGCACCCGGCATCCTACCGGGTATCCTCTGGGTGGCCCTGATCTTTCCCGGAGTGATTCAACTCAATCGCTCGTTCCAGTCGGAGCGAGAAGAAGGAACGCTGCTTGGGGTTCTGCTCTCCCCCATGGACCGAGGCCTCATCTTTCTCGGCAAGTTCCTGGCCAACTGGATCTTCCTGATGGTCGTGAACCTGTTGACCCTGGTCATCTTCATGGCCATCTACAATTTTCCCCTGACCTCAGCCACGCTCTGGATGCTGCTTTTGATCCTCCTCTCGAGTCTCGGCTTCTCGGCCGTGGGGACGTTGTTCGGGGCCATGGTCTCCAGCATCCAGACCCGGGAGGTCCTGCTTCCCATTCTACTGTTCCCCATCGTGGTTCCGGTGATCCTGGCGGCGGTGAACGGCAGCACGGAGGTGCTGCTGGGGGAAAAGTTCCGCTTCCTCTTCCAATGGATTAAGATATTGGTCGCCTTTGACGTGATTTTCCTGGCGGCCTCCTATCTGGTATTCGAGTATGTGGTCGAAGAATCTTGATGCGGACCGGAAGACGATTCGCCGTTACACGGCGTGGTCCGGTTGGCTCCTGGCCCCCGCTTACCTGCTGGGAGGGTTGGCCCTCTATGCCGCCTTCCTGTACGCCCCCACGGAAAAAATGATGGGCGACGTCCAGCGGATCTTCTACTTCCACGTGGGGTCCGCCTGGAACGCCTTTCTGGCTTTTTTCGTGGTCTTCCTTGCCAGTATCGCGTATCTCAAAACCAGACGCGTCAAATGGGACCAGTTGGCCGTGGCGTCCACCGAGGTTGGCGTGGTGTTCACTACCATCACTCTGGTCACCGGATCGATCTGGGCCAAGCCGATCTGGTTCACCTGGTGGCCCTGGGGCGACCCTCGGGTCACGACCACCCTGGTGCTGTGGCTGATGTACGTCTCGTACCTCATTCTCCGGAGCAGCCTTCCCGAGGGAGATCAGAAGTACAAGTTCTGTGCCGTGCTGGGCATCGTCGGTTTTATCAACGTCCCCATCGTCTGGATGTCCATCCGCTGGTGGAGAACCCACCATCCGGTGGTCATCACTTCCAGCGGCATGAATCTGGAAGCGAGGATGGTGCACACGCTCTTGATCTCGGTATTCGCTTTTGCGGCCCTCTATGCGGCCCTACTCTGCTTGAGAACGTCCATGCGTCTTCAGGAGCGACTGACTCAGGAAATGGAAGTGGAGGTCCTGGCCAAATGATGGAGTACGGATCGTGATCGGCTATCTCTTCGCCGCTTACATGGTCATCTGGACCCTATTGTTTGTCTACCTGCTCCACATCACCCGGACCCAGCGCCGGCTGGGCCGGCGGCTGGATTCGCTGGCCGCGGAGATCCAAGACCGCGGCGGCAGTCCCGGCGACTCCCGGTCCTGACTCCAGGGCCGGGTGGCCGTCCTTGACAGCCCCAAGATCGAATCTTACTAGTCATTAGCAGCTATTCAAATAGGCAGGAGGAAGCCCGAAATGTCGAGAATCATCGGTATCGATTTGGGAACCACGAACTCGGTGGTGGCGGTGATGGAGGGGAACAAGCCGACCGTCATCGCCAACCAGGAAGGCGGACGTACGACCGCTTCAGTCGTCGCCATCACCAAGAGCGGCGAGCGGCTGGTGGGTCAGGTCGCCAAGCGCCAAGCCATCACCAATCCTGAAAACACCGCCTACTCCATCAAGCGGTTCATGGGGCGAAAGTTCAACGAAGTGAACGAAGAGATCGGGATGGTCCCGTACCAGGTCAACGCTTCGGGCAACGGGGACGCCCGGGCGATCCTGGGTGGCAAGAATCACTCGCCGCCCGAGGTGTCGGCCATGATCCTTCAGAAGCTCCGGTCCGCCGCCGAGGAATATCTGGGCCAGAGCGTGAATCAGGCCGTCATCACCGTGCCCGCTTACTTCAACGATTCGCAGCGGCAGGCAACCAAGGACGCCGGGAAGATCGCGGGCCTGGAGGTCCTGAGGCTCGTGAACGAGCCGACCGCCGCCGCGCTGGCCTACGGTCTGGACCAGAAGACGGACCAGACCATCGCCGTCTTCGACTTCGGCGGCGGCACCTTCGACATTTCGATCCTGGAAGTCGGAGAGGGAATCGTCGAGGTCAAGGCCACCAACGGCGACACGCACCTGGGCGGCGACAACATCGACCAGCGGCTCATCGACTGGGTAGTCGACGAGTTCCAGAGGGACCAGGGTATCGATCTCTCCCGGGACAAGATGGCCCTTCAGCGATTGAAGGAAGCGGCAGAGAAGGCCAAGACGGAGCTCTCCACAACCCAGGAGACCGACATCAATCTACCCTTCATTACGGCGGATGCCAGCGGACCCAAGCACCTGAACCTGAAGCTGACCCGGGCCCGGTTCGAGCGGCTGGTGGAAGACCTGCTGCAAAGGACCGTGGAACCCTGCCGCCGGGCTTTGGCCGACGCCGAAATGAACCCCCAGGAAGTGAACGAGGTGGTTCTGGTCGGTGGCTCCACGCGGATACCGAGAGTTCATGAGATCGTCCGCGATTTCTTCGGCAAGGAGCCTCACAAGGGCGTCAACCCGGACGAGGTCGTGGGCGTGGGTGCCGCCGTCCAAGCCGGCGTCCTGGGCGGCGAGGTCAAGGATGTCCTGCTCTTGGACGTCACTCCGCTGTCGCTCGGCATCGAGACTTTGGGAGGCGTGGCCACCGTGTTGATCCCCAGGAACACGACCATTCCCACGCGCAAGAGCGAGGTCTTCTCCACTGCCGCAGACAGCCAGACATCGGTGGAGGTCCACGTCCAGCAGGGGGAGCGGCCCATGGCCAGAGCGAACAAGTCCCTGGGCCGGTTTCACCTGTCGGGGATTCCACCTGCTCCCCGGGGCATCCCTCAGATCGAGGTCACCTTCGACATCGATGCGAACGGCATCCTCAACGTGAGCGCCAAGGATCTGGGCACCGGAACGGAGCAGAAGATCACCATCTCCGGCTCCAGCGGACTCAGCGACGATGAGATCCAACAGATGATGAGGGAGGCCGAGGACCACAGCGAGGAAGACCGGCGGAAGAAGGAGGAGATCGAGGCACGGAACCAGGCGGACAACCTGATCTACTCCACCGAGAAACTGGTCAAGGACAACCGGGACAAGATTCCGGAAGCGGACGTGAAAGCCGTCGAGGACGCCATCGCCGAAACCCGAAAGGCCATGGAGGGAGGAGACGCCGAAGCCATCAATCAGAGCGTGGAAAAACTGCAACAGGCCTCGCACCAGGTGGCTCAGGCCATGTATCAACAGACTCAGCAGTCAGAAACGACCGAGCCCCAGCCCGGCGGTCCGGGCGGACCGGAGGCTCGTGCCAGCGGCACTCACGAGGACGATGGCCAGGTGATCGACGCCGAATATGTCGACGTGGACGACAAAAAGTAGGGGCTCCCCTTGTGGGTGCCCTCTTCGGTCCAAAACGGAGCCAGACGAAGAGCCGGCGGCTGGAAAGCCGCCGCTCCGGCAAGGAAATTCCGATTCCGGCTACGCCGGGTTGGGAAATCAGCAGGAATCGATCCCGGGAACACTTCGCTCGGCCTTCCTGAGACGATCCCTCAGCTTGGCGTACACGCGTCCCGTTTTCTTCTGCGCCGTTCCCGGGCCGCCGGCTTCCGCCAGGAGTTCCCTGATCCGACCGAAGGACCGCTCCAACTGCGGAAGGATCCTGGCGGTCCGCGTGGGGTCGTACGGGATGCACACCAAATCCATCCCCAGCTCGGTAAAGATCACCAGATAGCGAGCGCTGGCAATGTCGGGACAAGCGATTTTTCTGGATCCGGCGCGAATCTCAAAGCCCAAAATGGTGTCCATGATCCGCGGGCGGCACTTCCTTCCGGCCAGGCTCACAGGACGCACACGTCCGCCCAGTACGTACTCTCTGTAGAGAGTCTCGATACGATCCAACTCGAGCTCGATCCCTTCGGAATCCATGCTCTGCGGAGACTCGACCATGGGCAACGTTTCCTTCCAAATTCTGCCGTCCCGGTTGTCACGCCGGACAACAGAGCCGCCTGAAGAGCCGGGCAGGCCCATCGACCGGCTCTGATAACATATTACTCGAAATGGCCCTCTTCCAGGTCTGCAGCTTGAGCTTCTGGCAGCAAATCCAGGAGACGCTCAGTGGTCTCTACGAGACTATCGTGGAGTATGGAGGACCCGCCCTGCTGTTGGTGGCGCTGGCCGATTCCTCTTTCCTGTCCATTCCCGAAGGAAACGACATTCTGATCATTGCCTTGTCCACCGGACAGTCCTGGGACCTCATGTCCTATTACGTGACCATGACCATCACCGGGTCAGTCCTGGGATGCACGCTCCTGTACAGCGTCGGCCGTCGAGGCGGGAATTTCGTGAAGAGGAGGTTGTCCGAGGAAAGACGAAACGAGATGCGGCGACTGTACGACCGCTGGGGCATCTGGACCCTCCTGGTGCCGGCCGTCCTCCCCCCGCCGACTCCCTTCAAGATCTTCGTCCTCTCCGCCGGCCTCTTCCGGATCCCTCCGGGTCGATTCATCGTGTTGATCTCTCTGGGCAGGAGCATCCGGTACTTCATGTGGGGAATTCTGGCAGTTCTCTATGGTGAGGCTGCCAAGCAGGTCCTCCAGGAGGAAATGAAAACCGTCGGTGTCGTCCTGTTCCTGTCCCTGGCCGCCGTGCTGACGGGAATCGTCCTGATCCGGAGAAGAAACCGAAAAAAGGCTTTCTCCGGGGAGGCCACGTGATCCCACCGGCCTCCGGTTCGGCAGGGCGCGCGCTGCTCGTGATCCTGATCCTGGCGCTGCTGCCGGCCGGCTGCAGAAAGGTCATCAAAACCAAGGTCCGGGTCGAGGCGGCTCCTGCCCACCGGCTGGCTCTGGAGTCCACACTTCCGGATCTGGTCCAACGGATCAACACGTCATACGCCGGCGTGGAAAGCCTGGTCGCCAAGGTGAGGTTGGAGTTGGAAGGGCACTCGCCGGACGCCGGTTACCATGAGCGTTATCGAAAGGCGCCCTCCCAGCTCATCGCCAAGCGCCCCGATGCCATCCGCATCAACGTGCTGAATCCGTTGACTCGAACCACCGTCGTTGCCATGGCCAGTCGTCAGGCCAGATTCCAGATCTGGGCGCCTACGAAGAACCAGTTCGTCACCGGGAGCACCCGTCTGAAGCGCGATTACGACAATCCCCTGTACAACGTCCGGCCGGAGCATGTGCTTCCGGCCATCCTGATCGAGCCGCTTCCGACGGGACCGGCGGCACGGGTCTACATGATCGAGGAGAGGGACGCCAAATCCAAGTACTACGTCATCCATGAACTGGCCCCCCGGAACCTGCGCCTGAAGAGGAGACTCTGGATCGAACGCAGCAAGCTGGAGTTGGTGCGCCAGGACTACTACGACCCCGCCGGCAAGGTCGCCGGCTCGATCCGTTACACCGAGCCCGCCACCCTGGGTCAGGTGGTCGTCAACACTGGAGTCGTGCTGGAACGCCCCCGGGAACGATACACGCTCCGGCTCCAGTTGGAGCCGGAGAGCCTGAAAATCGGCCGCGATTTGGAGGAACGCCACTTCCAGCTTCCGGTCCCGCCGGGAGCCGAAACGATCACTCTCCAATAGACCCGAACGCGCGTCCGATCGGGCGAAGTTCTCCCCGCCGACGCCGGCGATCGACCCCCGAAAGTCCAGAAAACAGAAACGTTGAAGCCCGCTTCCGAACCGGTATACAATGAAAGTTGCGGCTATCCTGGATCGTCCGACTAAGGCTCGCTGCCGAGAGGGCTCCCGGCTTTTGAACTCCGTTTGGAGGCTCTCCTGAATGAGGCACACTCTGGAAATGAATCGAGACAAGAATCTGGTGGTGGCCGAGGACCTCCAGATGGTCTTCCGCATCGGGAAGATGGAGGTCCCCGCACTGCGCGGTATCGATCTGAAGGTCCGGACCGGCGAGTTCCTGGCCATCATGGGGCCCAGCGGTTGCGGCAAATCCACCCTGCTCCATCTTCTGGGCGGACTCCTGACCCCCTCCTCCGGCCGGATCTGGATCGACGGCGTGGAGATGAGCCTGATCAGCGACGCGGAAAGAACCGAAATCCGCAAGGCGAAGATCGGATTCGTCTTTCAACGGTTCAATCTCCTGCCGACCCTGACCGCCCGGCACAACATCGAGCTGGCGTGCCGCATTCATGGCAACGGCCATCAGAATGAGGCCCGCACTCGAGAGATCTTCCAACTGTTGGGACTGGAGGGCAAGATGGATCACAAGCCCTCCGAGCTCTCAGGCGGCGAACAGCAGCGTATCTCCGTGGCCCGCGCCGTCATCAATCGTCCCGCGTTGCTGCTGGCGGATGAACCCACCGGAAACCTGGATTCCCAGAACTCCGACAACGTCCTCTCCATCCTGAAAGAGCTGAATCACCGTTACAACCAGACCATCCTGATGATCACCCACAATCCGGATGCCGCCACTGCCGCCAGCCGTGTCATCACGATGAAGGATGGCCGGCTTGTGAGCTCGGGTTCCGAGTGATACCGGCCGCGGTTGGCTGACGGACCAACCAGCCCATTTCCGGTCAGAACTGGATGACGTTGACGTCGGGAGGCAACTCCAGCTTGAATCTGGAAGCCGGCAGGTCCAGGTTCAGACGGACGTCTTCGAACCGGATCAGCAGGTAGTCGCGCGTGGGCTCCACCAGTTTCTGCTGAATGGGGACCCAGAGACGGCCGTCGACCCAGAGCACGATTCGGGAGAAAAAGGCGGAGACTTTGCCGGACCGGGGGGTCAATTCGAGCGCGTAGGTCTGCCGGTCGCCAATCATCTCGGGTCCCAGCCATCGTATGGCGTAAGCCTCGCGGAGGGCCTCCTGCTTGGAGGTGAAACCCAGCAACAGGAATTCGGCTCGATTCTTTCTCGCCCCCAGATCATACCGGTTGGCTTGCTTGAGAAGCGGCTGATAGAAGATCCCTTTTCCGTCATTGATCAGAAGGGTGCTCCGCCCCGGTTCCGTGAGGTCTCTCCTCAGATGGATCGCCTCTTTCTCCCTGAGGAAATGAAACTCGCCCCGCTCTTCCTGGTCGAACTCCTCCAGAATGTCGGTCCATTTCTGCTGGACGATCTTGGCGCTCATGGAACGAAGATTGCCGCCTCGCCGATCCATGTTCTCCAGAACCGACTCCAGATTCGGCGGCGCTCCTGTCCTCTCCTCGCCTTCCACCTGAAGAGCTGTGAAGAAGCCGAGGAGCAGAACGAGGAGGGAGATCCGAAAGGCTGATTCCATGGACGGGCGGTCTCCTACCTGGACGCCGAACTTGGCAATCGATGGTAAACGTCGCCACGAGTTGCCGGAGCATGGCCAGGCAGCAGAACCACTCTGTTGATGGTCTGAATCTGAGTCTTCTTGGGGTCGGGCATGATCTCTTTCGGACTTTCAGGCTCCTGCCTCTTGGAAAAGAGGGAACCGTCGAAGACCGTGGCCGGAGTCAGGAAAATAAAACCCAGGATCATCACGCAGACCACGTCGTAGCGCCAGGTTCCACGCACGTACCGCATCGATCCCGCCGGCGCCCGGACGGAGGGCTCCCGACTTCGCCGCGGTTCGGACGGTCTCATCTGCGACCGAGTGTGGAGAATCCGGTGAATCACCGTCCAGTTCCCGATGACGGCAATGGCCCAGAGGACGGGCTCCATGGAGTAGAAGGAGCCGATGATGAGCAGGACCAGGCGTTCGGGACGTTCCAGGAAACCGACCTTGCAACTGGGGATCAGGCATTCGGCCCGGGCCCTGGTGTAGCTGATCAGAACCGATCCCATCATGGCTATGCTCACCAATACGACGTAGGTGAACCGGTCCTGTTGGCCGTAGTAAATGATGAGGCCCAGGTAGATGATCAGGTCCGAGTACCGGTCCATGACCGAATCGAAGAAGGCACCGAAGGGAGTCGCAGTATTGGCGGTTCGGGCCACCATGCCGTCCACCATGTCGAACAGGCCGGCGAGAATCAGAACCAGGCCAGCGGAAACGAAGTGGCCGCTTGCGAAAACGAAAGCGGCCCAGATGCTGGTGACGAAACCCAGAACGGTGAGGTGATTGGGTTTGACGTGCAAGGTCATCAGCCCCCACACGATCCCCCTCAGGATGACCCGGGCTCCCTGGCCGATGGTTTGCGAAATCATGGATTCTCCCCCCGACTCAGAACAGCTTGAATCGGATGGTCAGGAACTTCCTGGGATCCTGCCGGAAGTCATGGATCAACTTCACCATTTCCGAGGTCAGGTGATTCAGATTCTGATACAGCGCTTCGTCCTTCGCCAACCGGCCCAAGGTTCCCTCACCGTCCTGAATGTCCTCCAGGAACACCGCCATCTGGTCCATGGTTCGCCGCATGTCCACATAGAGTTGGTCATCCGTGGACAGTCGTCCCAGAGTGCCCTCTCCGGCTTCCATGCGCTTGGTAATGGACTCGAGGCTGGCCGTCACCTGTTCGATCCTGTCATAGAGCGATGGATCCTTGGAGAGCTTTCCGAGAGTGCCCTCCCCCTGCTCGACTCGCCTGATGATCTCATCCGTTCGAGCGGAAATGCCCCGGATGCTCTGGTAGATGTCATCCTCACGAATGAGGCTGGGAACGGTCCCGGACCCTTCGATGAGACGCTCGCCGAGCGTGGCCACTCTTTCGCTGGTTTGCTGAAACGAGGCCATGATCTTGGTGACGTTGTTGAAGAATTCGGGATTGGTCAGAAACTGGCCGACGGTGCCCTTCCCTTCGCCCAGTCCCTGCATGATGTCTTCCAGCCGCCCGGACAGGGCCTCGACGTTGACCAGCACGTCGTTGGCTCCGATGATCAGTTCCCTGAAACCGGGCTCGGTGGAACCGGTGATCACCACCACCTCATCGGTCTCCACACCGAACCAAGTCTCGAATTCCTCTTCGACCACCAACGCCGGCTCATTGGACCGCCCCAGCGACACCTCCACATACTTGTCGCCCAGCAGCCCGATGGACCCCAGGGAGATATTGCTGTCCCGCTGGATCCAGACCCGGTATTCCTGCTTGATGTCCAGATAGACCTCCACGTTCTGGAGCCGCCACCGGACCCTTTCGATCCCGGACTGGATCTGCTTGAGACGCCCCTCGTCGGGAGGCTGCTTGCGCCGCTCCTCCGCCGCCAGTTTTTCCAGCTCGCCGATCCGCGCCAGGTTGATCTGGTTCGACTCGGTGGGAGGCATCTCACCCGGCTTGGAGATCTTGATCCGCGAGACGTTTCCGGCTTCGACGCCGCCGATGAGAACAATGTCCGACGGTTTCAGTCCCGAAGTGTCGTTGAGGTGCGTCTTGGCTCGAAATGTCTCCTCCAAGAGTCCGACCCGGGTGCCGATGTTGAAGACGGCCAATGCCAGAATCGCCATGGTGACAATGGTGAAAATTCCGACTTTGAGTTCGGCGAGACGGGTCGGTCTCCCTCTGCCTCTGTTCATGCTCTTTCCCCACGACGCCTTGCGCCCCATCGCTCCCAGACTCCACGGTGGAAGTCCCTAGGAGCCTGCGCGGCAGAAATTGATCTACCGCGCAGACTCTTGGGAGAATCAGGCCAGGAACTCACGGACGTACTCGTCACCGCCTTCCCGAGAGGGATCCCCCCCCTGGTAATGGATTCGTCCATCCTTGATCATGACGAAGCGGGTGTTCCGCAACGTCGTCTCCGGGTCCACCGGCATGAAGCCGACGGTACCATCCGGGGCCTGGGTGGACACTTCCCCCGATAGGGCGCGAACCGCCTGCAGATCGTTGGTGACCAGAATCCCGGTCACGCCCTCCAGGTCCCGTAGTCTGATGATGAGCTCGCAGGTGATTCTACTGGTGATGGGATCAAGCCCTGCCGTCGGCTCATCGTAAAGCATGATCCTCGGGCTGCCCATCAACGCCCGGGCGATGGCCACACGCCTCTTCATTCCCCCCGACAGCTCGGAGGGCATCTTGTCGATAGCGTCCTGCAATCCCACAAAACCCAGGAGCCGGCTCACCCAGTTGTCGACCTGCTCCATCGTATATTCATCGGACTCGAGGATCCGATAAGCCACATTGTCCCTGACCGTCAGGGAATCGAAGAGAGCTCCCTCCTGGAACACGATGCCGATCTTCCGGCGAATCGGCATCAACTCCTCTTCCCGAAGCCGGGTGATCTCTTCGCCGTCCACGAACACGGATCCGGAATCGGGACTGACCAGGCCCACCACCATTTTGAGGATGGTCGATTTCCCCGAGCCCGATCCGCCCAGCAGGACCATGGTTTCGCCTCGGCCCACCTCCATGTCGAAATCCTGGAGCAGGGTGTGGTCCTCGTATTTCTTGGTGACGTTCTCGAAGCGAATCACACTCAATGCCACAACTCCAGAATGAGCTTGCCCAGGAAAAAATCGGCCACGATGACCAGGATCGAGGCCGTCACGACGGCCTGCGTCGTATTCCGGCCAACCCCCCTGGTTCCACCCCGGGTCCCCAGCCCGTAGTAGCAGCCCACGGACCCGATGATGAAGCCGAAAACGACCGGCTTCATCAAACCCTCCAGCACGATATTGTAGTCGATGGCTCGAAAGGCCGTATTCCAGTAGAGGGCCGTATTCAAGCGGAGATTGTAGAACGAAACGATCCACCCACCGATCAGTCCGAATACGTCGGCGATCACGGTCAAGAGGGGCACCATGGTGGTACAGGCGAGGACACGTGGCGTCACCAGCTTTTTCACGGGATCCGTTCCGAGGGCCCGCATCGCGCTGATCTGCTCGGTCACCACCATCGATCCCAACTCCGAGGCAATGCCTGAACCTGCCCGGCCGGCCAGCATCAAGGCGGTCAGCACGGGTCCCATTTCCCGGATCAGCGACAGGGAGATCAGTTGTCCCATCAGATTCACGGCGCCGAATGCCTTGAGCGATTTGGAGGTCTGCAAGGCCAGGACGCCGCCGGTGAAAAAACCGACCAGGACCACGATCAGAATCGAACGGACCCCGATCGTCTCCATCTGCTGGAACGTATCCTGGATGTAGCGTGGACGGCGGAAGATGTTGGTGACGCTTCGGATGGTGAGAGTGACGAACTCCTCGACCTCGTACAGAATATTGTAGAGGAAGCCCATGGTCACCCTCGGCCCCGGCCGCTCCCGCCGGCGGCAATCTGATTAATGTTAGACTATGAGGTCTCCACAATGCGGAGACCGCTGCCATCAGGGGCAGCCGGAAGCGGGCCGAGAAAGCCCGGAGATTCTACCAGAGACGGCGGATCGCTTCCAAGCAACGTCTTTAGTAACAGCAGGTTCCGGAAAATACATCATGTTGCGATTCCTGACTTCCGGCGAGTCTCACGGCAAGGGCCTCATCTCCACCATAGAGGGTTTTCCGGCCCAGGTGCCCGTCGACCCGGATTTCATCAACGCCGATCTGCGGCGGCGCATGGGCGGATACGGGCGGGGCCTCCGCATGAAGATAGAGAGCGACCAAGTGGACATTTTCGCGGGTGTCCGCAACGGCGAGACGCTGGGATCACCCATCGCCTTCATCATCCACAACCGGGACTGGGTCAACTGGACCGAGGTGATGAGCGTGGAACCCAATCCCGAGGGCGTCCGCAAGCGGCAGGTCACCCGGCCGCGGCCGGGACATGCCGATCTCGTGGGCGCTCTGAAGTACCAGTTCAAGGACATGCGCAACGTCCTGGAACGTTCCAGCGCACGCGAGACCGCCTCGCGGGTGGCGGTCGGCGCCTTCTGCAAGCTGCTGCTCCGGGAGCTGGGAATCCAGGTCTACAGCCATGTCATTTCGGTCCGGAACGTTCGGATCTCCGACCAACTTCTGGACTCGGTCTCCGTCGATCTGATCCCCCGGATCGAGTCCTCGGAGCTGCGCTGCTGCGACCCGGCTCTGGACGAGTCCATGAAGGCGGCCGTGGACGACGCCATCGACCGGGGAGACACCATAGGCGGTACGTTCGAAGTCCGGGCCGCCGGAGTTCCCCCGGGACTGGGGAGCCATGTCCACTGGGACCGGAAGCTGGACGGCCGCATGGCCCAGGCCCTCATGTCCATCAACGCCATCAAGGCGGTGGAAACCGGCAGCGGCTTGGATCAGGCTCCGATGGGCAGCGAATTTCACGACGAGATCTTCTACGACGAACAGAAAAGAGAGTTCTACAGGAAGACCAACCGCGCCGGCGGCATCGAGGGAGGGACTTCCAACGGCCAGGAGATCATCGTTCGCGCCGTGGTCAAACCCATCGCCACCCTCAAGCGGCCGCTGATGTCGGTGAACCTGGAGACGAAGCAACCCTTCAAGGCCCAGTACGAGCGGTCGGACACCTGTGTGGTTCCAGCGGCCGGAGTCATAGGCGAAGCCATGGTGGCCATCGTTCTGGTCCAGGCGATTCAAGAAAAGTTCGGCGGAGACAACCTGTCCGAACTCAGGAGCAACCTGGAAAGCTTCCGGGAGCGGGTGCGGGCAATGTGACCGCGCCCCGAGTTCCAGGAACCGGGAATGATGAGACCCCTCCTCAAGTTCGGGGCTCCCGAACTTCAACGCAAGAGTGAACCGGTCGAGACCTTCGACCGGAAGTTGCGAGAGTTGGCCCGGGACATGCTGGAGACCATGTACGCCGCCCCCGGAATCGGCTTGGCGGCTCCACAGGTGGGGGTGAACCTCCGGCTCCTGGTCGTGGATATCAGTGCCGGGGAGGAGAAAGGGAACCAGATCATTCTGGTCAATCCGGAGATTCTCGAAGCAGAGGGGGAGCAGAAGGGGGAGGAGGGGTGCCTCAGCATCCCCGGGTTCACGGCCCTGGTGGATCGGCCGCAGCGGATTCGAATCGCCGGACAGGACACCCGGGGGAATCGGGTCGAATTGGAGGCCGAGGACCTTCTGGCTCGGGCCCTCTGCCATGAGGTGGACCACCTGGACGGGATTCTCTATCTGGACCGGATTTCCTTCTTCAAACGAGACCTGATCAAGCGCAAGATCCGCAAGCTGATCCGCTCCGGGGATTGGTGATGCGAGGAGCCTGCGCCGCAGAAATTGAGCTACTGCGAAAGCGGTAGAATCGATCCATATTTCCTCGATTTCTCGGCGAATAGAACAACTATGCACCTCCGAATCGAGAAAATCCGGCCTCGATTCCCCGCTTTCTCGCTACGATCATTCCTACCGCGCAGACTCCGAGTCCTGTTTCTGGGGACGCCCGATTTCGCACGGACGTTTCTCGAGGCATTGGCTCAGAATCAAACCCGCCTCGGCCTGGAGTTGGCCGGGGTCGTCACTCAGCCGGATCGCAGAAGCGGCAGGGGACGCAAGTTGTCGCCGCCGCCGGTCAAGGTCACGGCCCGGCAGCTCAAGCTGCCGATCTTCCAGTGTGCCAGGGTCCGAGGAAGCGTCGAGGCCCTGGAATTCCTCCGGCAAGTTCGGCCCGAGGTCATGGTGGTCGTCGCCTTCGGACAGATCCTTCCGCGCGAGTTCTTCGACTGGCCTGCCTTCGGCAGCCTCAATGTCCACACCTCCCTCCTGCCCCGATACCGCGGTGCCGCACCCGTCGTCCACGCCATTCTGAAGGGAGAGAATGAGACCGGAGTGACCATCATGAAGTTGGACGAGGGCATGGATACGGGTGACGTGCTGGCTCAAGCCAGGACCTCCATCGAACCCGACGTCACATCGGGGGAACTCGAACGGCAACTCTCCCGGCAGGGTGTCGAACTCCTGCTCGAAACCCTGCCCTCCTACCTCTCGGGTGAGCTCCAGGGCCGCCCTCAAGACCATGAGCGAGCGACTCTCGCCCCTCTCATCCGGAAGGAGGACGCGCGTATCGACTGGACCCTGTCGGCAAGCCGGATCCATGACCAGATCCGCGCCTTCAACCCCCGGCCCGGCGCTTTCACCCGTTTTCGCGGGGAGCGCCTGAAGATCTGGCGAAGCCGCAATCCTCACGCCTCCGCCTTCCCAGTCTCAGGCGGCCAGATTCGCACCACCCAACAGGGGGCCATTCTGGTGGGATGCGGTGAGAACAGCTCGCTCGAACTCTTGGAGCTCCAGTTGGCCAACCGGGGCCGCCTGCCGGCCCGGGACTTCACCAACGGGATGAAACTGAAGACGGGAGAACGGCTGGGAGCTCGCGGGTGAAGCGCACGGCCAGGTCCGTGGCCCTGCGGGTGCTCCTGGACAGTGAAAGCGGCCGGCGGGTCTCCCTGGAAACCCATTTCGAAACCTCCGATTTCGACTCTCTGCCGGAGCGAGACAGACGACTGGCGACGGAACTGGCCTACGGCGTCCTTCGAAACCGCTCCCTCCTGGACTATCAACTGGATTCTTTGTTGGAGCGTCCCCGGTCCCGCTTGGATCCGGAAGTGCTCCAGATCCTGCGTGTGGGCCTGTTTCAACTCAATTACCTGAGGATTCCGGAGCGCGCCGCGGTTCACGAGTCGGTCCGGCTCTGCAGGGAATTCCGAAAATCCTCCGCCGGACCCCTGGTCAACGCCGTCCTCCGTCGTTTCCTCCGGAAACGGACCACTGCTCCGGAAGCGGACGACACCCGGAGTCTGTCCATCCGTTTCAGTCACCCCGAATGGCTTGTGCGCCGGTACCTCACAAGATACGGCCACGAGGGAACGCAGACGATCCTGGAGAGAAACAACCGCCCGCCGCTGCTGCATCTCTGGGTCAATCCATTCCGTACGACGCGAGAGCAATTCTGCCGGCGGCTGGACCGGGAAGGAGTCCCCTTTCAACTTCATCCCCGCCTTCCCCATTGCGTCAGAGTGAACTCCAGGTCATTCGTCAGGCATCCCCTCTACCGTCGAGGTCACTGCTTCCTGATGAGTCCGGCCAGTCAGGCAGTCGCTCACCTCGGCGACCTCAGCCGGTGCCGGGTGCTGGGCGATTTCTGCGCGGCTCCCGGGGGGAAATCGTTCATTCTTCAGGCCCGCAAACGATCCGATTCCCGTATTGTCAGTTGTGACCTCAGCTGGTCCCGCCTTCGTCAGATGAGAGCCAGAGCCGACCTCTACCGGATCCCGCAACTCCGGGCCGTGCAGGCCGATCTGGTCCACCCCCCTTTCCGGAACCGCTTCGACTTCATCCTGTTGGATGTCCCCTGCACCGGGACCGCCACCTTGAGGGCCAACCCGGACATTCGGTGGCGGCTTGCCGAGGAGGACGTCCAACGAATGGCCCGGATTCAGCGTTCCCTTTTGCGGAGCAGTTTTCGAATGCTGCGTCCCGGGGGGCAGATGATCTACGCCACCTGTTCCACGGAACCGGAGGAGAACCTTGGGGTGGTTGAGGAACTGCTCGACGTGGAACCGGAGGCCAAGTTGCTGCGGCAGCCGGGGGAGGATTTCCTGAAGCGCGAGGCGTTCTTCGCCGCGTGTCTGGTCCGGAAGGGAGGGGGGACTCCCAGTTCCCCCACGCCTCCCGGGACCGGGGGTTGAAGACGGCCGCTTCCACGCTCACATCCTCACACGCTCACACGCTCGTTACTCTGGAGTTCGGCGACAAGAAGTCACGGTAGGAACGGCAGTTTCCTGCCGCCCCCCGCACAGATCCGGACGTGCCCGTTAAGGCATCCGGCTCCTACCTTGGGTGTGGACGGCCAGCGGAACCGCTGCCCCGGCCACGGGTGACGGATCTTCACGGATGGCCAGAGCAATTCCGTCATCCGTCGCAACCGTCCCCAGCTGAAGCGGTCGCGTTGGGACCGGCGGCGCAAGGCTCGCAGCCACCGCCGTTGCAGCAGATAGCAGAAACCTCGCAGCCAGCGCGTACTCCCCGGAACCGCAAAATAGTTCAGCCAGCCGTTCAGGACCCGGCTCAACCATTTCCCGACCTCCCAGTGATCCGCGTGCCGTTGTCTCCACAGCCTCTCCCCCACCCGTTGCAGGGTCCGGTTCATCCGTTTCGCGCTTGGCTTCCGCCCCAGCCGGAACCGTCCCTTCCGGGTCTTCGCACAGTAGTGCGTGAACCCCAGAAAGTCGAACGTCTCCGGTTTCCGCTCCCCGCGTCGTCGCCGATCCGCTGCCGCAAATCGTCCGAACTCCACCAGTCGCGTCTTTTCCGGGTGCAGTTCCAGCCCGAACTCGGCGCACCGTTCCCCCAGGTCTCGGAGAAACCGTTTCGCGTCCGCCCGTCTCTGGAATCCGGCCACGAAGTCGTCCGCATATCGCACCAGGATCGCTTCGCCATTGGGGACTCGTGGGCGCCACGTCCGATGGAACCATTGGTCCAGCACGTAGTGCAGGTACACGTTGGCCATGACCGGCGAGACGTTGGCGCCCTGAGGCGTCCCTCTCCCCGTGTCCGACCAGGTCCCTTCTTCCATCACCCCGGCGTTCAGCCACTTGCGCAGCAGCCGCAGCACCCGCCGGTCTCCGATCCGCCGTTCCACGAACTGCATCAGGCAGTCCCGGTCGATCGCATCAAAGAACGTCCAAATGTCCGCGTCCACGATCCAATTGACTTTCCGCCGTTCGATCCCGTAGGCCAGTGCATCCAGCGCGTCATGCGCCTTCCGTCCGGGCCGGAACCCGTAGCTGAGCCCGAGAAACTCCGCCTCGTAAATCGGCGTCAGGAGCTCGTCCACGACTGCCTTCTGGAGGATCTTGTCCTCCAGCGCGGCCACGCCGAGCGGTCGTGTCCTTCCATCCGGCTTGGGGATGTTCACCCGCCGGACGGGAGGCGCTCGGTACGCGCCCCGGTGCACGCGGCGATGCAGGTCCAGCAGTCGCTCTTCCAGCTTCGCCCCGTACTCCTCCCACCGTACCCCATCGATTCCCGGCGCAGCATCCTTCCTCAGTCCGAGGTAGGAGCGGCGCAGGGCCTCCACAGTGATATGGTGCAGCAGCGCGGTCAGTCGCTCCTTGGGGTTTCTCGCGATCGCTCGCCGTATCCGGTCCACCGCTTGGGACACGCTCCCCCGACTCTGCGTCCGGCGCGTGCTTTGGCTCACCGAATTCCCCTTGGTTCCATCCCTTCGCTCCACCGGCTCCGCCGAGGGTCGCCCCTCTTTGTTCGCCCGCTTCATCGCTACTATGGATGAATCCGATTGCTTCGTTCCGTCCATCATGAGTTTCGGGTTACTCCTTTCTCATGCGACCCCGGGGCGACCCCCCGGCGTGAAATGAAGCCCTCCCAGGTCCCGGAACAAGATTTGCGTACGTGCCTGGGTTCTTTGACACCGCGGAGCCCGGCCGGCCCTCACCTGGGCGGTCCAGCCGGTGTTGCCTTCGACCGCGACTACAGCCTCGGCACTTCCGATCATGGAGCTTTCGATGCTCAATAGCCTGCCCATACGCACCGCTACCGACGCTTCGCCGACACCCTCACGGGTGCCCACGCACGGCTCGCGGAGAAACGTGGATGGTTAGTCCTTCGTTTCGGCGGACTTCCACCGCCTATCTTGTGCCAGTTAGCCTGGCGCACAGTCGCCGCTCCCAACGCTTGGAGTCGCCCCTGACGGTATGGTAGCGTGTTTGCTCCACAGGCAAAGATCGGGCATGGGCTCCAAGAGACGTAGGAAGAAGGGTTCGGGGAAACGGCGCAATCCGTTTATTTCAGTGGTCAAGCTGGGCCTGTTGGCCGGCGTCCTGATGGTCGTCTTCCTGCTGAGCCTGAACATCAGCATGCGCATGGCGACCCGGGCGACGGAGGTCGTGGTCCCGTCTGTCATCCGAGTCGACATGGAACAGGCAAACAAGAAACTCGAAGCGGTCGGCCTGGGGATGGCGGTGGCGGGAGAAGTCTACGACGCGTCGATTCCCAACGGTGCCGTCGTCTCTCAGATTCCCACTCCAGGCGTCCGCATCAAGGCCAACGGGCGAGTCCAGGTGATGGTGAGCCTGGGAGTGCAACACAATCCCGTCCCCGTTCTTATCGGGTCCACACAGCGGGTCGCTCGCCTGGTCACACAACAGTCCGGTTACGAGATAGGACACACCAGCGAGATCTTCCTTGCCGACGCGGAGTCGGACCAGATCATCCGTCAAGTCCCTGGTCCGGGGTCCACGGAAGTTCTCACGGCCCGGGTCGACGTCCTGGTGGGCAAGAAGCGGGTCCAACGCTACATCATGCCTGATTTCAGGGATTTGGATCTGAACCGGGTCCGGGCCCTCATTCGGGAGAACGGCTTCGAGTCACCACAGGTCAATTACACCAGAGGGGCCAGGAGGACTCGGGGCAGGGTGGTCCGCCAATACCCCGGGCCGGGAAACATGTTGAAGGAAAACGACACCATCATTCTGGAGGTCGCCAGCTGATGCCTTGGATCGCCCCGTCTCTACTCTCGGCCGACTTTCTCGACCTGGGAGGTTCCGTCAGGGAAATGGAGCAGGCAGGAGCCCGGATCCTGCATTTGGACGTCATGGATGGACATTTCGTCCCCAACCTGAGCTTCGGTCTGCCGGTGATCGAGGCGGTGCGCAAGCAGACCGACATGGTCCTGGATGTCCACCTCATGATCTCCAACCCCGAAGAGATGGCGGACGCTTTCATCGACGCGGGATCGGACTATCTGAGCGTCCAATATGAAACAGTTCTGCATTTGGACCGTCTAATGGACAGGATCCGGGAAAAGGGGGCCAAACCGGGCGTGGCCCTGAACCCGCACACGCCGGTCGGAGTCCTGGAGGAGATCCTCCCCAAGTGCCACCACGTCATGATCATGTCGGTGAATCCAGGTTTTTCGGGCCAGCGTTTCATTGCCACGAGCTTCGACAAAATGAGAAAATTGAAAGCGATGGCGGCCCGGGACAATCTCCGGGTCAAGATCGAAGTCGACGGCGGCATCGGACCCGCCAATACACAGGATGCGGTCCGGGCCGGTGCAGAGATTCTGGTGGCCGGTTCGGCCATCTTCGGAACGCCCTCTCCGAGCGAGACGTTTCGGCGGATGCAGAATCTGGCGGACGAGGCGTCGCCGTAATCTGAATGGGGACAGTGAAAATGAGAACCGTTATCAGGCTGACCTTGCTGTCGAGTTTCCTGGTCGTTCTGGCCTCCTGCGGCGGCCGTAAAGGAGCGGATCTTCAGGAAGGGGCCGTAGCGCCCGACAAGACCCTCTTCGAGAACGGGATGAAGTTCCTGGGCAAGAAGCATTTCATCAAGTCGCGCCTCTCCTTCCAGACGCTCATCAGCACCTATCCCGAGAGCGAGTACACACCGACCTCGTTCCTCTCCATCGCCGACTCCTACTACGAGGAAGGAGGCAAGGAGAATCTGCTCCAAGCGGAAGCCCAGTACAAGGACTTCATCATTTTCTACCCCACCCATGAAAGCGCGGACAACGCCCAGATGAGGATCGCCGCCATCAACTACCGGCTCATGAAGCCTCATGACCGGGACCCCACCTACACCCGCAAGGCGGAGATCGAACTGAAGAAGTTCCTGGATGACTTCCCGGACAGCGAGTATGTGCCGACGGCGGAAGAGTTTCTCCGGCAGGTGCGCGAGGAACTGGCCATGGGGGTCCACGGGGTCGGCGACTTCTACTTTGGGAAAAAACGATACTCAGCCGCGGCCAACCGATTCGAAGAGGTGGTGGAGGAATACAACGAGTTCAGCCGGCTCGACGCGAGCCTGTTTCACCTGGCCGTGTCTCTGGAGAATCTGGGACGGGTCGAGGAAGCGACGGTCTACTATTCCTTTGTGGCGCGAGAATATGAGTTCAGCCCCTACTTCGACAACGCCAGGGAGAAGCTGATGCTTCTGGAAAGGCCGGTCCCGCAGTTGGACCAGGCCAAGGCCGCACGGAACCTGGCCCGCATGAAGCGATACGAGAAGGAAGGATTCTCCATCCTCTCCCCCGTCCGAGGCGTCTTGGGGATCTTTACCGGACGCGAGGATCCCTACGAGGTGGCGCGCCGCCGCGCCGAGCAACGCCAGATGGAGGAGTCCGGGGGCGACGAATCGCTTCGTTGACCGAGCGCCGATCAAGCCCCGACCATTCCAGGAACGGCCGTCGATCCGGGGTTGAATTCCCGGTTCCATCGCGGCGGGGCCCCTCCGCGAGTCTGTTATAATCCCTCGTTCTTCTAGCCCGATCCATCGATTCAACCGGGGCATTCGGATTGATCAACCTGCCCAAGACCTACGAGCCGAAACGAGTCGAACGGAAGTGGTACACCCTCTGGGAAGAGAGGGGCTACTTCAAGGGCCGCACCGATTCCGGAAAGCCGGCCTATTCCATCGTGATTCCTCCGCCGAACGTCACCGGATCGCTGCACATGGGCCACGCCCTCAACTGCACGCTCCAGGACATCCTGATCCGATGGAAGCGGATGAAGGGCTTCAACACCCTCTGGCTGCCGGGCACGGACCACGCGGGAATCGCCACCCAGAACGTGGTGGAACGCCAGTTGGCAGAGGAGGGGAAGACCCGTTCGGACCTGGGCCGGACCGCCTTCGAGAAGCGGGTCTGGAAGTGGAAGAAGATAGCGGAGGACAACATTCTCTCCCAGATCCGCAAGCTGGGATGCTCCTGCGACTGGAGCCGCCAGAGGTTCACCTTGGACGAGGGGCTGTCCCGGGCGGTGAGAGAGGTCTTCGTCCGCCTCTACGAAGAGGGGCTCATCTACAAGGGGGAGTACCTGGTCAACTGGTGTCCCCGTTGCCGCACGGCCATCTCGGATCTCGAGGTGGAGTTCGCTCCCACGCGGGGCCACCTGTGGCATATCCGTTATCCGGTCAAGTCTTCGGAGGAGTTTCTGGTGGTGGCCACCACTCGTCCCGAGACCATGCTGGGGGACACGGCCGTAGCGGTTCATCCCGATGACGGCCGCTACCACCACCTCCGGGGCCGAACCGCCGTTCTGCCCTTGATGGACCGGGAAATCCCCATCATCGAGGACACCTTCGTCGACCGCGAATTCGGGACCGGAGCCGTAAAGGTCACTCCGGGACACGACCCCAACGACTTCGAAGCGGGCCGGCGCCATGAACTACCCATCCTGAAGGTGATCGACGAGGACGGCCGGATGACCGCCGACGCGGGAGCTTTCGCCGGACTGGATCGCTACCAGGCCCGGCGCCGGGTTGCCGCCGAGTTGGAACGCCTGGGTTTGCTGGAGAGGGTCGAGACCCACGACCACAACGTGGGGCGGTGCCAGAGATGCTCGACGGTGGTGGAGCCTCTGGTTTCGACGCAGTGGTTCGTCCGGGTGAAACCGCTGGCCCAGACCGCTCTCCAGGCAGTCGAGGACGGTTCCACCGTTTTCGTTCCCGGCAATTACACGAAGATCTATTCCGATTGGATGACCAACATCCACGACTGGTGCATCAGCCGGCAACTCTGGTGGGGACACCGCATCCCCGCCTGGACCTGCGAGGACTGCGGCCACTCGACCGTGGCCCGAACCGAGCCCGAATCCTGTTCCCGCTGCGGAAGTGCCCGGCCGGTTCAGGAATCGGATGTCCTGGATACCTGGTTCAGTTCCGGTCTCTGGCCCTTCTCGACTCTGGGTTGGCCGGACCGGACGCGGGATCTGGAGACCTTCTACCCCACCAGTGCCCTGGTCACGGGATTCGACATCATCTTCTTCTGGATCGCCCGCATGATGATGCTCGGCCTCCGCTTCCGCGATGACGTGCCGTTCAGGAAAGTGTTCATTACCGGACTGGTCCGGGACCAGCATGGGCAGAAGATGTCCAAGTCCAAGGGCAACATCATCGACCCGCTGGAGGTCATCGAGGAGTATGGGTGCGATGCGGTCCGTTTCACACTGGCGGTCTCAGCCGCCCCCGGAGCCGACATCCCATTCTCCATCAGCCGTATGGCCGGCTACCGGGCCTTCTGCAACAAGATCTGGAACGGCGCCCGCTATCTGCTGCTGAACCTGGATCAGGGACTGACCGCCGATGAGGAGGATATCGGCAGACTTTGGGAGAAGGGTTCCCTGCGGCTGGAGGACAGATGGATTCTGGGCCGGCTCCAGCAGATCAATCAGGACACGGAAAGGAACCTGGAGCGGTTTTTCATTCACAGCGCCAGCAACGATCTCTACCACTTCTTCTGGCATGAGTTCTGCGACTGGTACGTCGAGTTGATCAAAGGGCGAATCAGCGGCGGCGACACCGTTGCCGCCCAGATCGCCGCCCATGTCCTGGAACGCTCTCTCCGGTTGCTGCACCCCTTCGTGCCCTTCCTGACGGAGGAGCTTTGGCAACGGCTCCCGCATTCGGGCGAAACCATCATGCTGGCCCCTTTTCCGGAGGCCCGGCCGGAATGGATCGACCAGGATGACATCGACCGCATGACCCAGCTCCAGGAGTTGATCACGGCGCTGCGAACGGCTCGAGCCGAGAACAACATCGACCCCAGGAGGCGCCTTCCCGCCGAGTTCACCTGTTCGTTTCCGACCCGCGGTTTCCTGGAATCTCAGACTCACCACCTGAAAAATCTGGCCCGATTGAGCGAGATCGAGTTTCGGGACGGACTGAGCCGGGAAGGACTGCGCATCACCGGCGTGGCCAACACGACCCAGTTCTCCCTGCGGCTGGACGAGGCCATCGACCTGGCCGCGGAGAAGGACCGGCTGCAACGTCAGATCGGCCGGCTCGAGGCAGACCGGATTCGGCTCGACCGCAAACTGGAGAACGAAAACTTCGTTCGCAAGGCTCCGGCCCACATCGTGGACGGCGCGCGACGGCGCCGGCAGGACGTTGGAACTCAACTGAAACGGCTTCAGGACATGCTCCATGGACTTCCTGAGCCTTGACCCCCTGCTTCGCCGAGCCCTCCAGGAGGACCTGGGACGAGGCGACATTACGACCGGGGCCATACTGCAGTCCAATCCCCATGCCGATGCGGTCCGGACGGCTCAGGTTCTGGCTCGCCAGCGGATGGTCCTGGCCGGTTGGCCGGTCTTCATCCGGGTTTTTCAGCTCCTGGGCCCTGTCGCCGGGCAAGTTCGATACGGCGAGGGGGACTGGGTCGAGCCGGGTTGCGTCGGAACCCTGGAAGGGTCCGTTTCCATCCTCCTGAAAGCCGAGAGAGTCGCGTTGAATTTCCTCCAGCGACTCTGCGGGATCGCCACCCAGACCCGCGGCTGCGTGGACCGGATCGCTTCCAGCCGTGTCCGCGTCCTGGATACTCGGAAAACCACGCCACTCTGGCGCAGCCTGGAGAAATACGCGGTCCGAATGGGGGGCGGACAGAATCATCGGATGGGGCTGGATGACGGCGTTCTCATCAAGGAAAACCACATCGCCGCCGCCGGGGGCGTCGTTGCGGCCGTGCGGGCGTGCCGGACGCGCTGCGGTCATCTGCAGCGGATCCAGGTGGAGGTCACCAATCAGGACGAACTGGCCGACGCTCTGGACGCGGGAGCGGACGCCGTCCTGCTGGACAACATGCCGGTGGAGGAGGTCCGGCGATCGGTCGCCGCCTGCGCGGGCCGGTGCCTCGTGGAGGTCTCAGGCGGCATCACCGGCCAGAACCTTCAAGCTTACGCTGAGACCGGCGTCGACTTCATTTCCATGGGTTCCTTGACCCACTCCGTCGCCGCCTGCGACATCAGCCTGATGTTGGACCGGGATTGAGCGGAGTCTGAGTTCGAAGATGCGTTTCCGGCAGTTGGACTACCTGGCCAGAGTCGACTCGACCAGCGACTACCTGAAGGTGTTCATCGAATCGGGGAAGGCCCGCATGGCCGTCGCCGAAGAGCAGACCGGGGGGCGCGGACGCTACGGACGCTCGTGGCATTCTCCGAGGGACATGGGACTCTACGCGTCCTATCTCTGCTTTCCCGCCTCCGAGGTTCGCCGGGCCGAGGATCTGACCCGGGCCGCGGCCGTGGGTGTGGTTCGAGCCATCGCCACCTGGAGTGGGCCGGCGGCGGCCCTGCGCATCAAGCTGCCCAACGACGTGCTGTTGAGCGGCAAGAAGTGCGCCGGCATTCTGATCGAGATGGGATCCCAAAGGGATCGGATCCGGTGGGCCATCATCGGCATCGGAGTCAACCTCTTTCATCGGTCGTTCCCCGATGAGTTGACCTCCACGGCCACGTCGCTGTCTCTGGAAGGAATACGCGTGCCCAACCTGATGGCCTTCTGCCGGGAGCTGACGCACCAACTGGAGCGGACCCTGTCGAGCCTGGATCAGGGTCAACGGCGACGACTCCGGTGCAACTTCGAGGAATACGTACTTACGCCGAGTGACAACACAAGATGAATCCGTCAAAGCCAAAAGAACGACCCGGCTATTTCGGACGCTTGAAGAGAGCGCTTCAGGCGACCCGCCGGGAGCTGAGCCGAAGGGTGAACGAGTTGCTGGGACCTCGGGAGAGTCCCATCTCACCGGAACAGTTGGAGGAGTTGGAGTATCTCCTCATCGGGGCCGACCTGGGAGTCGAGACCAGCGAACGCCTGGTTGAGAAAATCCGTCAGGAAAACCGGCGAAAACAGTCGATCAGTTCCGGCCAGGCTCGGAAGCTCCTGGCTTCCAAACTCCTCGAGCTGTTCGAGGCTCCTGGTTGGCAGGAAGAATGGGTCCGGAAACCACACGTGGTACTGATGGTGGGAGTCAACGGTGTCGGCAAGACGACGACCATCGGCAAACTGGCCCATCGTTACGCCCGGGCCGGCAAGAGCACCATCGTCGCGGCGTCGGACACATTTCGTGCCGCCGCGGTGGAACAACTGAGCGTCTGGTGCCGCCGTAGCCGGGCCGACTTGATCATGCAGCGGGGCGCGACCGATCCCGCGGCAGTCTTGCACGACGCCTTGCAGGCGGCGAAGGCCCGCAACAAGGACGTCCTCATCGCCGATACGGCCGGCCGGTTGCACACCAAGCGAAATCTCATGGAAGAGGTCAAGAAAATGGCTCGTGTCGCCGGCAGGCTGGTCCCCGGCGCGCCACACGACGTCTACCTGGTTCTGGACGCGACAACCGGACAGAACGGCCTCATCCAGGCTCGGGAGTTCTTGACCGCCCTCGGCGTCACCGGAATCGTCGTCACCAAGCTGGACGGCACCGCCAAAGGGGGGATCATCGCCGCAATCGCCAGTCAGCTGAAGATTCCCATCCGTTTCGTCGGCACGGGAGAGGGGTTGGAGGACCTGGCGCCCTTCGATCGTCAGACCTTCGTGGACTCTATCCTGTGCTGAACAGCCCGTGGCAAAAGTCGCCACGGCATTCGACCGTCCCTGCATCCCGGCGGACTGCGTTGCGATTCGGTCACATACTCCGAGTATGCTCCCTCATCGCGCCATGTCCGGCGGGCGCAGGAACGGTCTCGGTGCTCGCGGAACTTTCACCACAGACTGTGGAAATCGGCGTCACGGCTTCCTGCATCGCCGCCTTGATGCCGGCCCCCAGGTCGATACGGGAGCCCAGTTCCGGAAGACAGACCTCAATGGCCGAAATCACCGCGAAGACATCGACCAGATCGAAGTAGCCCAGGTGTCCGATACGGATGATCTTCCCCTTCAGAACACCCTGCCCGCCCGCTACGACGATCCCGAATCGCTCCTGAAGGATTTGGATCAGACTGGCCGCGTCGATCCCCGGAGGCGGAAAGCAGGCGGTCAAGGCGTTGGCCGGCGCGGAGGAGAGCTGTCTGAAACCGAGGGCTGCCAATCCTCGCCTCGCACATCGCGCCCGGACCTCGACCTGCTCCAGAATCCGGTCCAGACCCTGCTCGACCATTTCCCGGCTTGTCTTGTTCAGCGCCTGCACCAGAGCCACGGCAGGAGTCAGCCCCGTTTGCCCCCGGCGCTGTCCCTTCACCTCCTTGAGAAGGTCGAAGTAGAAACGCGGTCCGGGACAAGCCCGGATCGCGGTCAGCGCGCGGGAACTCAGAGACAGAAAGGAGAGGCCGGGCGGGATCGCAAAAGCCTTCTGGGCGCCGCCGATGACCACGTCCAGACCCCAGGCGTCCGTCTCCACCGGCTGACTCCCCAATGCCGTAATCGCATCCACCACCACCAGGACTTCGGGGAAACGGTTGCGGACCATCCGGGCGATGGATTCCAGGTCGTGGATGGTGGCGGTGGAACTCTCGCAGCCCTGGATCAACAGGGCACGGGTATCCGGGTTGGCCTCCAGAGCGCGTTGGATCTCCAGGTCCGAGGCCGCTTCACCGTACGGTTTCTCCAGAATTTGGCAGGGCACGTTGAAGGCCCGGCAGATCCGGACCCAGCGATCACCGAACTTCCCGGCAGAGACCGCCAGGGCTCGGGTCTCGGAGGAGAGGAGGTTGCTCACCGAAGCTTCCATGGCTCCGGTCCCGGACGCAGTGAGGATGACGACATCGTTGTTGGTCCTGAAGAGAGCCTGAAGGTGGGATCGAGTCTCGAGCAGCAATTCCCGGAACTCGTCCTTGCGATGGTGGACCAGGGGACTGGCCATGGCCAGTTGTGCGGACGGTGAGACGGGAGTCGGTCCGGGTGTGAATATCCGGGTTCGCCTCATGGGCTCATATTATCACGGGGCCGGACCCGGCCTCCCGGATAGGAGCGGGCGGGCATCGGGCTTGGATTCCCGCCCAACCGGGCAAAATCCCGGCGTAGACGCTGCGGAAGTCCACCGTGTGAACCAGGTCTCCAGCAGGCGTCAGCTCCTCGCGAGACAGTCCCGGGTGGCGCCCGTGCAGCCCCGGGACCACGCCCTTGCCGATGATGAACATGGGATTGGCGGTTCCGTGGTCGGTGCCGAAGGTCCCGTTCTCCGCCAGACGGCGTCCGAACTCGCTGAAGATCACGACGAGGACATGTTCTTCCCGACCTCGGCGGGTCAGGTCGTGCAAGAAAGCGGTGACCGCGGTGGAAAGCGTAAAGAGGAGGCGGGCATGGATGCCCCGGGTCGGATTTCCCGGAACCACCTGGAAGGCATGGGTGTCGAAGCCGCCCATGGACGTGTAGAACACCCGGACTCCCGTCCCGGCTGCGATGATGCGGGCGATGGCCGCCAGATTCGCGGCGAGAGCCCCGTCCGTCAACCGCATTCCAAGTTCCGGCAGGCACTTGCGGTCCGGAAAGCCGCCCTCAGCCTCGGTTTCCAGCCGGGCCGTATGCCAGATCTTTCTGGACCGGAAATGAGATCGATTCGGATCGGGATAGCCCACTCCTTGAACCAGAGCCATCTTTCCCGCGTCGAACAACCGCTTGAATCCTTCGAGCGAGGGATGGAATCCGACGGCATGGTCCAGCTTCAGGACGGCCGCGGGAGGAATGGCCAGATTCGGGCGTTGCCGGTAGTAGTCATCCAGGCCGTGCGGGACCAGCGAGTTGAGGCCATCGCAGCCTCCGGCCAACTCGATGAACACCAACACCCGCCGGGGGTCAGCCGGCCCCGCCGACCATGCCCGGGACGATTCCGGATCTTGCGAAAGAAGGGCCGTTGCCAAAGAGGTGCTGGAAAACAGGCACGACTTGCGGAGAAACTCCCGCCGCTTCACCCGACCCTCCAGTGTTTCCCAGTCTTCGGAGTTCCTCGCATCCCGTGGAGACTT
This sequence comes from Acidobacteriota bacterium, assembly GCA_965217775.1. Lineage (GTDB taxonomy): Bacteria > Acidobacteriota > UBA6911 > RPQK01 > JAJDTT01 > JAJDTT01. The sequence continues at coordinate 5,295,064 of CBDCJH010000002.1, read as the reverse complement.
TCGACAAGGGTTTCTATACTACAGCACAAGCCTTCGGCGATTCGGCCGAAGCGGGGACGGGAGTGGCGTCTTGCGACTGAAACATGCGATCTGCAGTGAGATCTTTGGGGAACAGGACTTGGCCCGGACCTGCCGGACCGTTCGCAAACTGGGGTACCGGGGCCTGGAGGTGGCCCCCTTCACGCTGGCCGACTCGGTGGATCAGATCTCGCCCCGCCGCCGGCGGCAGCTTCGGCAGACCATCGAAGGAGAGGGAATGGTCTGCTCGGGGATTCACTGGCTCCTGGTCAAGCCCAGGGGACTCCATCTGACGACCCGGGACCGGACCCTGAGGGAGAAGAGTTGGTCCTATCTCTCACGGCTCATCGACTTCTGCGCGGACCTGGGAGGACATCTCATGATCCTCGGCTCGCCCCAACAGCGGAACACTCGGGACGGAATGACGACCCAAGAAGCGCTGGGACGACTCGCCGAGGGACTGTCCGAGCTGGCCCCCGCGGCGAGGGACCGGGACGTGACGCTCCTGATGGAGGCCGTTTCGAGCGAGGAGACGGATGTGGTCTCCACTCTGGCGGAAGCGGTCGAAGTGGTGGACCGGGTCTCCCATGGTCACGTCCGGACCATGTTCGACTGTCACAACGCTGCCGATGAGGGGGGCGACTTCCTCAGTCTGGCCGAGCGTTACTGGTCCCGAATTCGCCACGTCCACGTGAACGAGATCGACGGCCGCCACCCCGGCACCGGCGACGTGGACTTCGAACGCCTTCTCCGATTCCTTCGGGATCGGAACTATGGGGGCTGGGTTTCCTTGGAGGTCTTCGATTTCCAGGCCGGTGGCGAGCGAATCGCCCGAGAGAGCATTTCCTACCTGCGAGAGATTGAATCGAGGTTGGAAACAGCTTCGAACCATTGACACCACCATGCTCCCATGCCGAGCGGATGGCCTGGACCGTCGTGATTTCCTGATCGCCACGGCGGGCCTCGGATCGTCGGCCGGTGCCCTTTTTGCGTCCACACCGAGGCCACAGGAGCCTCCCAGGCGGAGAAGAACAGGACCCATGAAAATCACCGGAATGAAGACCTACATGTTCAACGTGCCGACTGGAAGTCCTCCTCCCAGGAAGGGGGTCCGAAGGAGCATCGCCAGCAGCTTCAAGACCTGGCTGTTTCTCAAGATCGAGACCGATACGGAGCTCTCCGGATGGGGGGAAGCCAGTATCGAATGGCTTTCGCCGGCGGTGAAAACGACGCTGGAGGGCTGGCGGGAGCTTTTGGTGGGCCAAAATCCTCTGAACGTGGTCGCTCTGTGCGACGACATCTCGGACCGGCTTCCCTGGAAGGGCGGCCCGGTTCTGGGTTCTGCCCTGGCGGCGGTGAACATGGCTCTCTATGACATCGCCGGCAAGGCTTGGGGTGTCCCCGTCTACCAGATCCTGGGAGGCCGGAAGCGAGACCGAATCCGCGTCTACCACGGCGGGATCAGCTTCGAATCGATCCAGGAGGCCGTGGCCCGGGCTCGCGCCGCCGTCGCCTCGGGAGTTCGAGGCCTCAAGGGAAACCCGCTGGAGATGCGGACCTGGCCCATGGACCGGGGAGCCTTGGACGAGTGCGTCCGGATCGTGGCGGCCGTTCGGGAGGAGGTGGGACCGGAGATCGACCTGATGCTGGACACCCACGGCAGTCCCACTCCGGCCCTGGCCATCGCCTTCGCCGACGCCGTGGCTCCCTACCAGCCTCTCTTCCTGGAGGAACCTTGCAAGGTGGGATCCATCGCGGCGCTCAAGGAGATCTCGGCGCGCAGCCCGGTTCCCATCGCTACGGGGGAAAAGCTCTTCTCCTACCGGGAATTCAAGGATGTCATCGATGCACGAGCCTGCGCCTTTCTTCAGCCCGACCTGAGCCATGCCTTCGGCATCACCCAGTTCCTGGCCATCTCGCGCCTGGCCGAGGAGGCCCAGATCCTGATGGCGCCCCACAACGCGTCGGGGCCCATCCATTTGGCGGCCCTGTTTCAGGCGGATGCCGTCATCTCCAATTTCCTGGTCCAGGAAGCCTGGGGGCTGGAACGGATGGGCCGGTACGTGGAGCATGACCTTTCGCTGGTGGACGGCCACGTCCGGCTCAGCGACCGTCCCGGTCTCGGGATCCGGGTCAAGGAAGCCGACATCGCCAAGCTTCGCTATGACGCCAAAATGTCCTACCGCCAGTACCGGCACGCCGACGGCAGTTGGAAGGGCTGGTGAGGCGTAGGGACGCCCCTTGTGGGTGCCCTCTTCCCCCTTGTGGGCGCCCTCTTCCGTCCAAACCGGAGCGACCCATGCGGCTTGTTGCCGCGCGGTCAATCGTCGTCGGCCTGCTCCGCGAACTCGAGGACGATGGGCCAATGATCGGAGAACTGGCGGCGGAAGCGTCTTTGGGCCGGCGGCGGCGGCGCGTCGATCCGAACCTGGGTGACGCCGGCGAACTCGTTCTCCCGCTGGGCCCTTGGGATGTAGCACCGGTCGAAGGGAAGATCGGCGATATGGGTGGATCGATCGGAATAGTTCAGATCGAACAGACCTCCCTTCCTCCGGTAAACGCGGCCGGCCGGTTCGCTGCGCCGAAGCATATTGAAATCGCCGATGAGAATGATGTCCTGGTCCTGAAAATGATCTTGGATCTCCGATAACTCCCGGACCAGCGCCTCCGCTTCACTCCGCCTCTGCTTCACGGCCGCCTCATTTCGTCCCGCCTTCATGTGGATGGGAATCACCACGAAATCAGTGCGGCCTCTTCCCCGAGTGAACTTCATGGCGTGGGGATGCCGGTCCCACTCGAAGAACCGGCGTGAGGTGACGTCGGTGACAGGCACCCGGAAACGCCTGCCCACGGCTCGAATGCGCCGACGGTTCCAGGCCAGACCCGTGTGTTGGGAGCTATGCCGGCGGATCCGTTTGGGGAACAACCCATACGTCCAGTCGTTGCCGGAACGGCGATTCAGAATCGCGAAGGCCTCGTCCAGTACCCGGTTCGTCGCCGTGCCGTCCCCGGCTTTGGTGTCGTCGATCTCGGAAAGGGCGAGCACGTCGAGTCGCAGAGCTTCGATCAGATCCGCCAGTTCCGGCGGCTTTCGAGCCACGCCGTAACCGTTGGAGGGAGACTTCCGCAGATAGTCCCGGCTTTCGGGCGATCCCAGGGTCTCGATGTTCCAGGCGCCGACGCGGATTCTGTCCTGGCCCCGGACCGAAGAAGCCGTAAAGGCCAGGAGACAAGCCATCAGCCACAGGCGCATGACGGAATCCTACACTCCACCTGTGGCAACAGACCTGTGGTCGTGCAACGCCGGACCCATCCCGGACTTCGGAAACACGAACTAAGGAATTCGAGTTTCGGGGTGCTCCACCATGTACCGTCCCTGGCGAACCCCGAAGTTCTCCTGAAGCTGAATTGAGAGTCCACCGTCGATGACCAGAGCGTGGCCGGTGATGAAGGACGCTTCCTCCGAACACAGGAAGACCGCACCTTGCGCGATATCCTCGGTGGTACCCAAGCGCCGGAGGGGGTACTGATTCCGGAAGTAGGCGTGTCCGGATGGATTTTCGTCCCACATGGGCTGGAGGCGCTCCGTCACCATGTGACCGGGCAGAATCGAGTTGACGCGAATCCCGTCGGGGCCGTACTCGCAGGCCATCTGACGAGTCATGCCGATAACCGCGGCTTTGGCGGTCTCGTACACGAGAAAACCGGGAGCCGTCAGCAAGCCGTGGACCGAAGAGATGTTGACGATGCTCCCGGCGCCGCTCTTGATCATCTCGGGCACCGCATGCTTGACCGCCCGGTAGATGGCCTTGACCATGACGTTCATGCCGGCGTCCCAGTCCTCTTCCGAAACCTGAACGGCTCCTCCGGTCCCGGCGGTGGAAACGTCGAAGGCGTTGTTCACCAGGATGTCCAGCCTTCCCCATTCTCGAACCGCCCGCTCCACGGCCGCCTGCAGGTCTTCTCTCCGGCTGACGTCGGTCCGCAGCGCCAGCGCAGTATTGCCGGCCGCCTGAATCCTCCGGACGTTCCTGCGGGACCCTTCCAGATCGATGTCGGCAATCAGAACCGAGGCTCCCTCGGCGGCGATGCCCCGGGCAATGGCGCCTCCCAGACCCTGGGCTCCTCCGGTCACGATGGCCACCTGATCCTGCAGTCTCGGCATCTTTCGGTCCTTGCTTCCTACTTCTCGCGACTCAGGGCGCGTTGCCGATACCCGTGGCGCGCCGATAACAGAAGCCGAAGAGAAGTTCCCATTCCAGACGCTGGATCTGCCGGCAGAGTGCCTCACGGTCCGAGCGGCCTGAGACACAGTCCTGGCACAGATCGACGAAGGCGTACGGGTCCCAGCGCTCTCCGGAAGTCAACCGTTCGGCACCGGCTCCGGAACCGGCCGTCAGAGGTGCAGCGCTCCGAGCCAAGTCCGGAAAGACCGGATGCTCCCCGGTCCGGCGAAACCAGTACTTGGCGTTGGGGTAGTCTCCCTCCCGCCGATGCATGATCCCGTGCCAGTAGCTTCCGGTAGCCGAGTGAATCGTCTGGCTGACTGCGTGAGAGCGGTCCAGATGGTCATGGTGGAGCCAGAGACCGGCCAGACAGGCACGGGCCATTTCCCGGTCCACGAGACTCGTATGGGCAAAGGCCTTGTCCGGCGTCACCGCATCCACCAAACCCCGGACCTTCGGGTCGGGCCGGCCAGGTCCCAACTCCGGAAGACGTCCCGGGTCCAGCAACGTGGCCAGAATCGGTCCGTAGTCGGCAGGGTGGAAGGTCATGAGATTCAGGTCAAACCGCGCCAGTCCTCGCCCGACGCAGACTGTGCGGAGCGAAAGGCCCGGCGAATTTTTCGGACGATCGGATCGGCCAGCGGACCCTGACCGGCGGCCCGGAGATTGGCCCTGGCGTTGTGAATGCTGGTGGTGCCTGCGATGGCGCAATGAACTCCCGGTTGAGAGAGGGTGAAGCGCAACGCGATGCCGGGCCATACCCGAGCCGGATCGCCCTCGAATCCCAGATCGGCCGGCGTGAAACCCATGGACTGCAAGCGTGCCATATAGGATCTGGCGTAATTCCGGTAAATGCCCCGCTGGGCCGACAGGTCCTTCCACGCGGCGTTGGCCAGCGGCCGTTTCGCCAACACGCCCTGTCCCCCTTCCCGCGTGCGGGGAAGCACCGAATCGATATTGGACTGGTCACAGATGCTTACGGAGGTCTGGACCACCGCCACATCCGTCAGACCGGCGGCGTAGGCGGCGGCTTCGTTGTCCCCCGAATAGCCCACGAAGCGGATCTTTCCCTGGTCCCGGGCCCGCACCAGGGCAGCCAGCGCGTCTCCTTTTTGCAGCACCGAAAGAGGGCAGGAGTGAAGCAGAATCACGTCGAGGCAATCCGTGCGGAGGCGCCTCAGAGCCCGGTCCACGGTGTTGGTCACGAGCCGGGGAGACCACTCACGTCCGGCGGCCCCCTCCACTTCGTGGCCGCACTTCGTAACCAGGACATATTCGCCGCGCCGATGACTCACCGCCGCGCCGATGAGCCTCTCCGATCCAGGGTAGCAGGCCGCCGTATCGATCAGGTTCAACCCTTCGTCCAGCAGCGTGTTGAGGAGGCGGGAAACGTCCTTGAGTTCCTCTCCCAGGAAACCGACCGGAGCTCCTCCGAAACCAAGCGGGGAGACCATAAGACCCGTGTTGCCAAAGGGATGGAGTTGCATGGCCGCGTTCCTTCGCTGCCAGTCTGGAGCCCCGGATACCTTGGCGGCTCAACCAGCAAGCGGACCGATTCTATATGCGGCGCCATTAGCCAGGCAACAAAGAGGAGGAGTGGGACTCCAGGAATGGTGCTTCTGGGCTGTCAGCCGCGTGCGCACCGTCGCTCCGGTTTAATACAATGCGATGGAATCGCCCAGGAACCATCAGGCTCATGCAAGCTTATCTGGATCTGCTCCGGCACATTTTCGAAGACGGCGTCGAGAAGAGCGACCGCACCGGGACCGGAACCCGGAGCGTCTTCGGGTATCAGATGCGCGTCGATCTGGCCGACGGCTTCCCGCTGCTCACCACCAAGAAGCTGCATCTCCGGTCGGTGATCCATGAGCTCCTCTGGTTTCTGGCGGGAGACACCAACATCGCCTACCTGAACGAAAACGGGGTGACCATCTGGGACGAGTGGGCCGACCGGGACGGGGATCTGGGTCCCATCTACGGCTACCAGTGGCGCTCCTGGCCGACTCCAGGCGGCCGCCATATCGACCAGATCTCCGGCGTCATCGAGGCCATCCGCACGAATCCCGATTCGCGCCGCCATATCGTGAGCGCGTGGAACGTCGCCGACGTGGACCGGATGAAGCTTCCGCCCTGCCACGCGCTGTTTCAGTTCTACGTGGCCGAGGGACGGCTCTCCTGCCAGCTCTACCAGCGGAGCGCCGACGTCTTTCTGGGCGTCCCTTTCAACCTGGCCAGCTATGCCCTCCTGACCCGGATGATGGGTCAGGTCTGCGAACTGGAGCCGGGTGAATTCGTTCATACCTTCGGGGATGCCCACCTCTATCTGAATCACCTGGAGCAGGCCCGCTTGCAGCTCTCCCGGCGGCCCCGGCCACTGCCCCGCATCCTCCTGAACCCCCGGATCACTTCGATTTTCGACTTCCGATACGAAGACTTCGTGCTGGAGGCCTACGATCCTCACCCCCACATCAGGGCTCCCATATCGGTATGAGGCTGTCCATCATCGCCGCCTTGGCCCGAAACCGTGTGATCGGCCGCGACAATCGGTTGCCCTGGCGGCTTCCGGCCGATTGGCGGCGGTTCAAGCGACTCACGATGGGCCACCACTTGATCATGGGGAGAAAGACCTTCGAGTCCATCGGCAGGCCGTTGCCGGGCCGGATCTCCATCGTTCTCACCGGACAGCGTTCCTATGCTCCCCCTGGAGTTCGCGTGGCGGCCTCCCTGGAAGACGCCCTTCTCCTGGCCCGAGGTGACGACGAGGTCTTCGTCGGAGGCGGCGCCGGTGTCTACCGCCAGACCCTGGACCGGGCAGACCGCATGTACCTGACCCTGCTTCCGCACGATTTCGAAGGCGACACCTACTTCCCTCGCTATGACGAGTCGCTCTGGGAGGTCCGCTGGAGGGATGTCCATGAACCGGAGGAGACGGACCCCAACCGCTATACCTTTCTGACCCTGGACCGAATCCGAAGCAGGGGCATTCGACGATCATGAAGCGAGAGCCCGAGCCGGAGCTGATGGAGGGGCAGGAACAGGCCCGGGCCTACGCCTACGCGGACTTCGAAGAACCGCACAGCCGTTTTCTGAGTCTCATGCAGGACACGTTCCAGGTCCGGGAAGTCGGACCCTGTGTGGTCGACCTGGGCTGCGGCGCCGCTGACATCAGCCTCCGGGTCGCCAGAGCCTTCCCGGAATGCCGGGTACACGGCGTCGACGCCTCCCAAGCCATGCTCGACTACGGCCGGCAAGCCATCCAGGAGGCCGGCCTGGAGGACCGGGTACAACTCCATCCGGGATATCTGCCGGGAGTCACCCTCCCCCGATCCTCCTACGACACCATCGTAAGCAACAGCCTGCTCCACCATCTGCCCGACCCGCTGATCCTGTGGCGGGAAGTCCACCGCTGGTCCCGTCCCGGTAGCGGTGTCTTCATCATGGACCTTTTCCGGCCCGACGACCGCCGCCGCGCGCAAGAGCTGGTCCGGACCTACTGCGGCGACGAGCCGGAGATCCTCCAGCGGGACTTCTATCATTCGCTATTGGCAGCCTATCGCCCCGACGAAGTTTCGGATCAGCTTCGGGAAGCGGACTTGGCACATCTGGAAGTGCGGACCGTGAGCGACCGGCACTTGCTGGTCTGCGGCCGCATCCCATGACTGGGTTAGGTGTTAATGCGTCTGGAATCCAACTGCTCTGCGAGTTGGTCGTAATAGTCGGCTACGAGACCGTTTCTCGACTCGATTTCGGTCTGCATCCGGGTGCGGATGTCACTGGGTTGGACGCGTTGGCCCCGGATGATGGTTTCCCACATCTGGTTGCGCACCTCGATCAGCCGACGGTACTCCTCACTGTCGAGGGCCGGAATGCACTGGAGCCGGGCCTCGGGCACTTTAACGCCGATGATATCGAAATGCTCCCCGAAGCTGGGCTCCAGCGCGGCCGCGGCAAAGGAGGGGAAGACCCACGCCGGCAGGGTACCGATTGTCGTGATCCCTGAATTGGGATCGTCTTGGATCTCCGATCGGCGCCGGTTGACCGAAGACTGGTTCAAACAGCCAGCATCGTCCTGATCGCGAAAGAGTTCCTGTACGGAAAAGGTCTGGATTCGGTGCTGGACTTTCTTCTGCGCCCGCACGGTCGAGCATTCAAGAAGAAGTCCCAAAGTGACAATAATCCGCTCACGGGCCGCTTGCTCGTGCCCGTTCCGGGCCACTTCGAGGTCTCTCTTGTACTCCTCGTAAGTCGGACCCGTCCCGTACATCTCCCCCCTCTGTTCCACCTACTTCCACCCACCACAGCGCAGCCCGGCCTGAGCAGCCAAGAGATTTCCCACAAGGGGGGAGAACAGACCCTCAACACCCCTATCAGCCTGCGGGGGGCCAGCCTTCAAGAGTGCCCGGAGTGGGAGTCGACCCCACAAGGAGAGTTACCTTCGTAGGATTTTAAGTCCTGCGCGTCTACCTGTTTTCGCCACCCGGGCTCAAGCCTCACTCTCGGCGGCACGCGCCCAGGACTCACCTCGTCATGTGATGGAATATTCTCGCATCCTACCGTCCCGATAAATCGCAGCCACGAACGGAGCATCCCTCTTTGCCGTGAAGCGGGCAATACGGCGGCGGCTTTTCACCAATACCTCGGCAATATCCGATCCTTTTGCATTATTTATCTGAATCACGATGAGCCGAGCTGCATTCGCCACAACAGATCTGATCTCAGCGGTCCGGTAACGGATGCGTTTGTCTTTCGTGAGCGCAACCCAGCACCTCTCTCCAACAAGGGCGATCCATTCTTCATCTGGTGCAGTATTTGGAAGGTAGTCGTCATGCACCTCGACTTTGATCCCCTCTCGACGAAGTCTGTCTGCAATGATGTGTTTTCCCAGACTGCGGTCTAGAAAGAGGGTGGGCTCCTCACGCTGCCAGTGGGATCTCACATCGGATGGCTTCGTCGATTTCCGACTCTGCACGCTCGTAGTCTGCTGCCAACTGGCTTACTGATTCACCTGCCTTATAGCGCTCGGCAATAATTTGGGTGGCAAGGCCAGTTCCATCGATCACGGGACGGCCGGCAGCCAGCCATGGGTCAATGACAATCGTGGTGGGTGCGTCGTGCACGTCAGTTCGGGTAAATGGATACAGCTTGATGGGTACCCTGTGGATGTCGCGAACGATCCGATGCAAGGCGGCTTCGAGGACTTCTCGCATAGCCAACTGACCCGACTGACTGATATTGACCAGGCGGCCATAGCGCTCGATGAACAGATCCAAGCCGTTTGTTTCCAGTTCGTGACTGATCAACGGATGACGTTGCGCCGTTACGGATGGATCGATCTCTTTCAAGTACCTGATGGCCTGGCGGACCTTTGGCATGGTTACACGATGCGTGCGTCTGATGGCCGCGAGAACGTGAAGCTCCACGAGGTTAATGAACGAGAGTAGTGTCGGTCGTGTCAGGGACCGCTCGGGAAGCTCAATGAGTGGCCTGTACGGGCGTCGACCCACTGACCAATACCGGATAGTCGCGGGCGGGACGGTGAGGTAGTGTGCTACTTCCGAAACCGTGTAACCAGGGAGTTCACGGAGATCTTCTGTTACGCGATCGAACATCTGTTCTCCTCCTTGGTAAGGCAGCCAATTTCACGAAACTCACCTTGGCTCATCTTCAGCTTATCTGAAGACCCCCACAAGCGAACAGTTCGTGGGTTATTATCGGAGAAGGTACAGTATGAGTCACCCCCCATGCTGCACAAGAGAGCCATCCTACTTTTGGGGCCACGCTGAGGCGTGCCCCCGGCAGAAACTGGCCAGGAGGGCCAAGAGCCGCCCCCCTGGAACCCCCGGCCCGGAGGAACCCCCGCCGATGAGCCCGCCTAAACGATCCGTCTGGATCAAGATCCGCGCCCGGAAGGAAGAGCGCGCCGAGTGGCACCGGAATGCGCGGGGGACCGAAAAGGGGGACAGTCACGTTCTCGTGTGCCATAAACAGTTGTCTGCTCGCACCAATGTTCAAGCTTTAGACTGCCTTTCGCTCCAATCTTCGCCCCCCAGGGAACCGCAGACAGCCAACTCCTCACGATGGCAAATGATGCAGCTTCGCCGTCAAGAGGCTATTTTCCAAGATGTGATCTGAATGCACGTCACGTCGTTGTTCTCGTCCCTTCCGTAGTAGGCGGTCAGGAGGGTGCCGTCATCCAACTGCGTGGTGGTCGGATATCCCAGATCTCTGTTCTTGAGATCATCCCGGAGTACAATCTCGCTCTCAATATTCCAGCTCTTGCCCTCATCTGAGCTCAGACAGGCCCGGATCCCAAAAGGCTCTCGCCGGTGGCCGTAGGTGGCCAGAAGTCTCCCATCCTGGAGCTGCCGGAGATGGGCCGGATACCCCCACATCGGCGTCCTGGCCGGTGCGCTCCAGGTTTTCCCCAGATCGTGCGAATCGCTCTGGTAAAGCCATCCGGCCGGCCCGGTCCTGAGAAGAGCGATCGTCCGACCGCTGGGCAGGTGAATCAGAGCCGGCTCGTTGTAGCCTATGCCATGAACCCCGTGTTCCCCGATCACGGACGGTTCACCCCAACTCCTCCCCCGATCACGAGATCGGAGGACATAGGCCGTCCAGGTCATCGCCGACTCCGAAGTCGATGGCCCATGGAACTCCTCGTAGCAAGGCAGAAGCAGAGTTCCATCCGGCAGTTCGATGATCGCCCGGAGTTGACATCCTGCTTTGAAGGGGGAGACATCCACCTGGACCGGCTCCAACCAGGTGCGAGCATTGTCCAACGAGTGAAAAACATAGGTCATATCGTCGCTGTAGCCTGTCGCCCACTGATAAGGCTCCACCCGGGCCAAGCGAACATCTGTTCTTCTGTCCACCGAGGCCACCGGGGCAAAGGAACGGCGGAAGGCGTTGACCAGGATCCTTCCGTCGGACAGCTGCGTGATACCCGGATCATCCATTCCGTAGTACTCATAGCCGCCGATGACTTCGGGATGCTCCGACCAGCTTTCACCCTGATCGCTGGAGCGAATGATCATGCCGTAGAAAGAGGGATCCGCGTGGGTCAATCGGGCGGTCCGGCGCATGGCTTCACAGAACGCAATCAGCATTTCTCCATCCCGGCACTTCAAGATGGTCGGCCATGCCGAGTAACCGTAAGGGTCCCAAAAGACAACTCTGTGCCTGAGGATCCCCGGGTAGGACTTGACCTCAGGAGGAGCAGGAGGCTTCGAAGGAGCCACTTCCGACGCTGCCGACAGAGGGCGGAGGCTCAGTGGCAGCGCTCCAAGGATGGTCAAGCGTTTCGCGAATTGCCGACGGGAGAAATTCTTCCAGGTCATGGGAGCCCTCCGTGTTCGATCGAATCTCAGGCTGAAAGTTCAACACGCAAGATACAGGATACAAAGAGAAGAAGGTCGGATGTCCAGTGGGGAGTCGTTTGGGCTATTTCGAGGTCAGGGGCTGAGATCCGTCTTCTCCGAGGGTCTTTGGGGATTCGCAACGAGAATGGTGTAGGCTGTGAAACTCAGGTTTTTCTGAAGAAGAACCCCGCCAGGCCTCTTCCGAGGGCTGAGACTACGGCTATGCGTGCCATCTCCACCATTGCATCGGCGCTCCTGATCTGGACATTGCTCCTCAGTTCCGGTCAACTGACGGCACAGGACTTCACCCAGCCTTTCAAACCCGACCCCAACACCATCGTTCTCTATCACTTCGATGAAGGCCAGGGTGACGAGACCCGCGATGCCTGTGGTGATCCCGAACTGACTCTGCGGGCTTACCAGGAGGCGTTGTGGGGCAGCCGTGCTGGCTTCGGAGCCACGGCCCGCTTCCTCCGCCGCGAGGACGATGCCAACGTCCTGGTCGGTCCCGTCGACAACCCCAAGCTGGAGCTTCGGGGCTGCACCCGGGAGTGGACCATCGAGGCGTGGGTCCGCCACACGGGGGGATCGGAACAGAATGGGTACCGGAACATCTGCGGGAGCGACGATGAGGGAGTCGGACTGACCGATGGGATCCGGGGGGGATGGAATTTCTTTCTGATCGCTCCCAGGATCGACAGGGCCTGGGTACTCGACCGGGGGATCGGTCCCCACGCCCGGTTCTTTGGATCCTACACCCGAGCCCCCGGCCACGACGTCAATCATATCGGCCGGTCCAACTCTACTTTCCTCATCACCGATGATGAGTGGCACCATGTGGTGTGGCAGTTCCGGTACCAAGATCAGATGCATTTCCTGTTCCTGGACGGGAAGCTGGTTTATCGGGAAAGCCGTCCTGGGGGAAGGTCCGTGACCAACGACGCTGCCCGGTGTGATCTTCCCTTCGTCGTAGGAGGTTTCCTCCACTCGCAGGAGGCGCCCAGCCATTTCGACCCCGCCGGCCGCATGCCGTTTCCCAACTACGGAAACTTCGAGGGGGAGATCGACGAGCTGCGCATCTCCGACATCATGCGCTACCCGGTGGCCCAGCAGCTGCGTCTGATCCACCGGGATCTGCCCGAGGCCGGTCTGAAGCTGCCTTACTCGGCAACTTTGTCTACGGATTCGGCCCGGGGCAAGGTAAGGTGGGAGCTGGCCGGCGGCAAGCTGCCGTCGGGTCTGGTCCTGGACCGGGCGAGTGGTCTCATCCAGAGCACCCCGATTGAACTCGCAAGCGAAGCACGGCTTACGATTCGGGCAAGCGATGAGATTGGCCACAGTGACCAGCACCTGTTCACGCTCTCGGTTCGTCCGGGCCACATCACCACCGAGTCGCTCCCTCTGGCCTTCACAGGGCATTCTTATCGGCATCGTCTGGAGTCGGAGTATATGAGGGAGCCGGTGAGGTGGAGGATCCGAAGGGGAACTCTGCCCGAAGGGCTCGGCCTCGACCGGGCCAGCGGTATGCTTTCGGGCACGCCTACGCCGGTGATCCGGACCCCTTTGACAGTCGAGGCAGTAGATGGGCTCGGTGCTGTAGACACACAGGAGCTGATCTTCCGGGTGGTACCGGAAGCACTGCGACAGATTGCGCCGGATAAGCAGACCGTAGCCCTCTGGAACTGGCAGGGGCCCGGCAGCAGGCGCGTCGCCGACCTTAGCAGCCCGTGGCAAAAGTCGTCACGGCATTCGACCGTCCCTGCATCCCGGCGGACTGCGTTGCGACTCGGTCACATACTCCCAGTATGCTCCCTCATCGCGCCTTGTCCGGCGGGCGCAGGAACGGTCTCGGTGCTCGCGCGACTTTCACCACGGGCTGTTAGGGGCGACGAGGAGCTGGCGCTGACCTGGGTCAATCTGAAGGGCGAAACCCGGATACCCCGGCCAAACTGGGGTCGGTATCCATACTTCATCGGCGGCGGCGAAGGAGGCTTCGTCGGACCCCAGAACGACCAGAAGCTGGACCTCAGGACCTGCAAGACGGCCTGGACCGTTGAGGCCTGGGTCCGGCCAGGTGGACCCGTCGACGGTTATGGCCGCAAAGTCGACTTCGGACACATCTGTGGGACCTACGACAACAGCGAGTTCGGCGTCTGGGAGCTCTACCTTTCGAACCACAACTCACCCAACGGCAGCTTTTCGCCTGGGGTGCACTTTCTGGGCGCGGACTCCGAACAGTCTCTCAAGGATCTGCACCCCTGGTCCCGGCCCGAGGGCATCGTGGCCGACCCCAAGGAGGTGGGCATCCAGGACACCCGCTGGCACCACGTCGCCTGGCAATACAGTTACGTGGAAGACCTCCATCAGCTCTTCCTGGACGGCCGGCTCATCTGGCAGATGAAGAGCCCCGATGGGCGCAGCCTCGTCAACAATCGCCGCCACAATGCCCAGTTCAGCGTCGGGACTCGTCTCACCGGCTATGCCCGCCTTGGCGGCAATTTCAACTGGTTGGGCAAGGGCAACTTCTTCGGTCAGATCGGAGAGATACGGATCTCCGATGTCCGCCGCTATGGCGGCGAGGCGGATGACTGATTCAACCAGCCCAGCCAGAACATTTTAGGTGAGGAAAAACATGGGTTGATCGCGTTTCGACGCGAAATTCGAACAGAGGATCGACTATGCCAAGAACGAGCCTGGTATTTTCAGGGTTGGCTTGCCTGGTGCTCACCCTGGCGGTGGCAGCGCAAGAGGCACGCCCGGCAAAAGAAAGCGAAACGTGGGAGCGGCAGGCCCAAGCCTACTTGAAAAGTATCTTGTACCCGCGGGAGCAGGTGGAGGACTGGATCTCGGGCAGGGCAACGCTGGGGGAATCCTACGACAGCCAACTGGGGTGGCTGTTTGCCGACAGACGAGTCAAACACGGGGTCGATGGATCGATATCGACCTATCGGTATGCGGGCGCCCGCCGAACCATCATGTACGGCGATAACCCTTGCCGGATCAACACCTACGGAAACAGTTTCACTCACTGCGACCAGGTCAGCGACGGCGAGACCTGGCAGGAAGTGCTCGCCGCCCACCTGTGTGAACCTCTGCGCAACTTCGGAATCGGCGGGTACTCCGTCTACCAGGCCTACCTGAGAATGTTGCGGGAGGAAACTCGTACCCCCGCCCGGTACATCATCTTCAACATCTACGACGACGATCACTATCGGAACCTGCATGGCTGGCGCAACATTCGATTGGGCTATACGACCGGGATGTGGCCGGCCTTACTCGGCTCCACCATGCCCTACGTCGTTGTGAATCCCGCAACCAAGCAATTTACCGAGTTCAAAAACCCCTGTCCTACTCCCGAATCGGTTCGTAACCTCAGCGACCCCGACTGGGTGTTCGAGCGATTCAAGGACGACTTCGTGCTGAAGATCGTGCTGGCCCAAAGGGATCCAGGGACGAGCTCCCCCCAGCCGAGCTACGACGTGATTGAGGAGCTGGCTCGGGAACACGGCCTCCGGATCAGCATCGGGACTCCGGAAGAGCTGAAGCGAACCTCAGAAAAGCTTTACACCAGAGCCGCGCTGTTCGCCACCATGAGGATCGTCGAGAAGATCGAGCACTTTGCATCGGCTCAGGGAAAACAAGTCCTCTTCGTGCTCTCCTATGGGCAACGGAACGCAGCGCAGGTGCTGAAAACAGGGGAACGTTTCGACCAGAGCCTTCTTGATTTTCTAGAAGAGAAGAGGCTGCCTTATGTAGATCTGATGGAAGCGCACAGGAGGGATTTTGCCCAGTTCAACCTGACTGTGGACGAGTACATCAGGCGTTATTGGATCGGCCACTACAATCCCCGGGGCAACTTTTTTCAGGCCTTTGCCATCAAGGACAAGTTGGTCGAGCTACTCGACCCGAAGCCCATCAGCTACTCCACCGATCCATCGACGTACATCGAAATGAAGCCCAACAGGCCCTAAGATTCCAGCCTGCGCCAGCCCTAGCAGCCCGTGGCAAAAGTCATCACGGCATTCGACCGTCCCTGCATCCCGGCGGACGGCGTTGCGATTCGGGCACATACTCCCGGTATGCACCCGAATCGCGCCTTGTCCGGCGGGCGCAGGAACGGTCTCGGTGCTCGCGGGACTTTCACCACGGACTGCTAGCCCGAATTCTCATCACCGACCCGATAATCGGTTTGTTAAACAGCATTTCAGTGGTCTTCTCAGCCATATGAATTCGAGAGCCGTCCTGCCTACTCGAATGCGGTGACAAAAGCCGAAATCCGGCGATGTCCAGCGGCATTTGACCTTCCACGGGCACTCGTGAGCGATGGTTTTCCCCCAAGAGCCGGATCCACACAGAGAGAAGGTGACTGTCCCCTTCTCGCTCTTTATGAGGCGCTCGAGCTCCTCTTTTTCCCCAACCTGGTGATCCCATCCGGGCGAGAAAATCACATTGATCCCTGACGGGTTCATCCCCACCCGGAGGAGGTCGATGCCATGAGACGACGGACGAACAGGAGTGGAGAAGGACTCAGGAACACCATGGCCACTGGACTCGCACCCTTGCTGTTTCTGACCATCTTGTCTGGCTGCACCGCGAGGCACCTGCCGGAATGGTCCACGGTACTGGCTGTGAAGCCGGGCACCAAGACGGGGGTACAACTCTACGAAGACGAAGCCTTGCTGGGACATGGCGAGAAGATCAAGGGTCGGTTCCTATCGGCTACGGACGACTCTGTCACCTTGGAACTCAGCGAGCGCATCCACACGGATTTGCGAATCCGCACGTTTCAAAAGTCGGATGTACGTAAGGTGTTGAGGCACCGCCCGTTTTGGAAAAGAAAACCAGCTTGGGCGACCTTGCTTGCCTTGCTGACGGCGCACACGGTGATCGAAATGCTTACCAATTACGACGAGGCTCCAACGCGCATGGAAAAATACGGGGGACTCTTGACCGTAACGCTCCCTATTACGGCCACTGTCTTCTATGGCTCACGCATGGAAGGGGTCTACGAAGTGCCACCCAAGCACAGAGGCTCGCACCGGCCGCCAGGTCCAGCAGCCATCAAGACCAACGAACCGAACGATTCCGAGTGATTCGGAACTCTAGCCGCCGGGACCACTCCCAACCCGGTGAGCCCCTTCCAACGAAAAACTCACATTTCCTGATGCGTACCTCCTGCCCTTTGTGGGGATGTCCCACGGGAGGCAGGAGAGCGAGGCAGAAGGAGGCACACGCCATGAGACGTCTGACGATCACGAATGGAGGATGGCTGAGGAAAACCACAACTGCGGGGATGATCCCGTTACTGCTGGCGCAAGTTTCGATCGGTCTAGCCTGTATTCCCGAGACGCTGAATGCCGGCACTGAGATTCGCCGCGAGATGACCTGGGAGCAACTCCCCGCCTTCCTCGAGGGAGAGAAGAAGATCACCGTCATCCTGTCTGGAGGGGGGGCCGTCCGGAGCGATCGGGTGACGGTTTTATCTGACAGCATTCATCTGGGTCGCGTCACAAAGGCCACGAACTGGAAGCGATACCCTTGGGGCTCCGAAACCTCTATCCCCAGAGACTCACTCCGAGAAATCCATCTGGAGAATACGCGGGGTCGTTCTCGAGTGGGGGGCTGTTCTGCGCGTAGCTGGCACCTTAGATCTGACCTCTCTCGTTATCAACAGCACCAATTAGGATATTGATGGACGCCACGGCAATCTACTTCTAGCCACTGCAGTTGGTGCGCCTTTGGGCGGTGCTGTGGTTGGTCACTGGCTGGGCCAATGATCGGATCGCGAGACCACCATCATCACGATCGTCGATTGATTTGCAGAATTTCTCCATAGGGAATCCAATACGAATCCCAGCAAACACCCCCCCTGAGGCGCATGTTTCCCCCGTACCGGCAGGGTCCTTCTGGCCTACATCCATTAACCCAAATTAACGGACCTCGCCCCTCTGCCACACGTAATACGGAACTGCTGACGCCATGGCTACTCTCCGCGCCGGTGAGCCCATTCTCCTGGAAAAATCACATCTATTGGTGTCGTTCCGGAGGAAGAGCACGGAAACCACAGCGATGACCTGTCGAGAACAGTTCAGAGGGGAACCCGAGTGACAACTGGTCGCGGGCCGGCCGGCGGTGAAAGTTGTTTAGGCCGCCAAATCAATAAAGTCGTTTCTTGTCCTGAATTTTCTTCTGCGGTATCCTTGTTTTCCGAAGGCGAGCCCGCCAAGTGTAGCAGCACCCGGCAGGCTCTAAGCCAACTCGACCTATACCGGAGGAAGAGCCAGCCTGGTAGATATTCTATTCCACTACCATCCCTGGTTTCATTCCGGCATAGGTCCCCTCATCGGAGTCAGGATCTTCCGACTGTGGAGAAGGAAGTTCTCCAACCCGCCTCGGCGCTGCCTCATGCGTCAGCCGCAGATCGCCCGTCTCCGTTCAATCCTGACATCGGCGTTGAAACATTTCCGGGCCCGTTACCGATCCAGTCGTCTCCTTGCTTGTCCAATCCGATGAGCTCATTGGGGCGAACCAATCACATTTGACGATGCTGAGAATTACTCTCAGGCCAGGAGTACACCAATGTGTGAAATAGATTCTTCTCGTGTGGGTATCCGTCCTTCCACGGGATCCACGGCGGTCTGGATCCTGGTGGTTGCTCTTCTTGTAGCGACGGGAAGCCGGTCTCTGCACGCGTGCGATAGCGGCACGGCGGTCCCGGACCCGGAGAACAACACGGGTCTGGTTTCCGACTGCAAGGTCCTGTTGCAGCTGCGTGGCAAGTTGGCCGGGACCGCCTCCCTGAATTGGGATGCCGGGTTGGCCATGAGCAGTTGGAGGGGCCTCACGATTTCAGAATCGCCGCGGCGGGTCACGGGGTTGAACCTCGGCCACAGTGATTTAACAGGAGTGCTGCCCCCGGAGTTGGGTCAGCTGTCCCGCTTGCAGTATTTGTTCCTCACCAGCAACCAGTTGGCCGGGTCCATCCCGGCGGAACTTTCGCAACTATCCCAATTGAGAGAGTTGGGCCTCGGCCGGAACCAGTTGACCGGGCCCATCCCGGCCGAGTTGGGTCAACTGTCCGAACTACGAGAACTGATCCTCCAGTTGAACGGACTGACGGGGACAATCCCGGTGGAACTCGGCCAACTGTCCGAGTTGCAGGTGTTGGCCTTCAGCCACAACCCATTGACGGGACCGATTCCGGTCGAGTTGGCCCAACTGTCCAAGTTGCGGATTTTGTATCTTGCCTTCAATGGGCTGACGGGATCGATTCCGGTCGAGTTGAGTCAACTGTCACAGTTGGAACTTCTTTACCTCAGTAACAATCACCTGACGGGGACAATCCCGGTGGAACTAGCCCAGCTGCCCGCGTTGAGGACGCTGGCCCTCAACAACAATCAATTGACCGGTCCGATTCCGGTCGAACTCGGCCAACTCTCCCAACTGCAGCGGTTGCTTTTGAACGGCAATCAATTGACGGGACCGATTCCGGTCGAGTTGGCCCAGCTGTTCCACCTGCAGCGACTGCTTCTTCACAACAACCAGTTGACGGGACCGATTCCGGTCGAACTCGGCCAACTGTCCGAACTGCGGTTTTTGTTGTTGAGCCATAACCGATTGACGGGACCGATCCCGTTCCAGTTGGCCCAATTGTTCCAACTGCGCTGGTTGTGGCTCGACCACAACCAGCTGAGCGGGATGATCCCAAGAGAATTGGGCAACATTGCTCGTCTGCAGCAGCTGCATCTCCAGAACAACCAACTAACGGGACAGATCCCAGGCAATTTAGGCCAACTGTCCAGCTTGACCGAGTTCAGTTACCGGGGCAACCAGTTGACGGGACCAGTCCCATATCAGTTGCTCGATTTACCCGATGTATACGTGAGGAACTTGGCCGCGGTCCGCTTGAGCACGGGTCAGATCAGAGTGACTTGGGACGATCCGGGGGACCCGGCGGCCGGTTACGAATACCAGCTTGAAATTGACGACAGAATCTGGACCCAGGTAACCCCGATCGAAGATCCGGAAGCCGTACTGAGGTTGCGGGGCGGAGCCACGATCGAGTGGATATTGGGAGGTCTGTCCCCCGATGTCACCTACACGACAATCGCACTCCGGGTGTGGAACCGGAGCGGGGCCGATCCGGGAGCTCTCGCTGTAATAAGAGCCCTGGAGGCCTCCGAAACCATGGATCTGCCCTTCTGCCTTTCTCTTTGGGAGGGGGAGCCTTGCACGACCGCGGCGGTTCTACCTCACGTCTTCATGGGTCCTCTTGGCGAAAACGACGCCCAGGCCGAAATTCTGATCACCAATCGGGATCCGAAGCCTGAGGCCTGCGACGTGGCGGTGCTCTTTCATCGAGGCGTCTCTGAAGGTCCGGAGATCATGTTCGATGGTCAGGTGGTTGAAGGGAACCTACTGCACACGACCATCCCCAGGGGAGGCGCCCAAATCCTGACCTTGACGGCAGACGCGGCGGAACTGGTGGTGGGGGCCGTTTCAATATTTGCCCAAGCGCCCTGTTCCGCCAATTCGCTTCAGGTTCAGGCGCGCTATCTGGTGGAAGACCGAATGAATCGAGAGATCGATGAGGTCTTTTCCGTCGCTGGGCAATCCTCACGAGAATGGCTGGGCGATGGGGATTGTCAAGTCTTGACCGGTATCTTCGGAGCCGGACGCGATCTCGGCTTCGCCTCCGTGACCACCGACCCTGGTCTCAGCGCACCGTCCGGTACTCAGCTCCATTTCCGAGCCTTCGATCTGGACGGGAACCTCACCGGCGATCTTCCCAGTCTGGAGGTCACCGGGGAGCAGAGCGCCATGTTTCCGTGGGATCTCCAGGAGCCCACCATCGTCGAGATGTGCCTGGATGTCCCGGGGACGGACAGCGACTTCCAACTCTCCACGGTCGCCATCGGGATCCTAGAAAAAGGCAACAACGTGCAGTGGAGCGATGAGGCCTTCGCGGACGTCATTCGATGGAGAAGGCCTTCGGCCTGGTCTGACTCTGGACCTTGATCGAGGGCCAGATGTGTCTTGTGATTTTCTTCCGGCTCGCTCCAGTTGAGCCCATTCCCGCGAAAAAATCACATTTGCTGATTAGAAGATGACGTCTAACGTTCTCAACAGACAGTGGAGTCAGTTCAAAGCACAAGGACGTGCCGAAATGAAATCCTCAACCATGAAGTCATACCGGATCCAAATCGTCTCTTTGATTCTGGCTGGATTGATCTCCATCCCAGCACATGCGGAGGTGATCCCGGGCCGCTGGGAAAAGGTCTCCGCTTTGGAAATAGCGTCGCCCATCAAAGTGGAACTGAAAAACGGGGATCGAATCAGCGGCCAGTTCCGAGGCCTATCAGTATCGGATCTGGAGCTCCTGAGTCCCGCTGGCTGGGCAACAATTCCGAGAATGGACATCCAGACCATTACAATTCCTTCCAAGGATGGCGTGGGCGATGGCGCATGGAAAGGAGCCGTAACCGGAGCCGCATTCGCTGGGAGTCTCTCCTTGCTTGCAATGGTCATAGGTGTAAGTGGAGAGTCGAACACCGAAATCGCCGGGTTGGCGTTGGGATTCGGTGCTCTTGGGGCAGGAATTGGGGCCGGAATAGGGGTTGCTGCCGACGCCGCGACGAAACCCGAAGACATCGTGGTCTACAAAGCGCCCGAAAGTCGTTAGCACACCCAGTCCCGAACTGTCCTCACTCCCATTCATATCTCCAATCCATATGCCACCTCTCTGAGCCCCCACTGCCCCGATGGGCAAGGAGAGATAGATGGGAGTACTGCGGATGTCTTGACATGGCAGCTATTGGTCTTGCAAAGCCCCTCATTGCAGTCTCATGCTCACCTGGACTTCCTGGTTGGAAACCGCATCGGCCCACGAGAGAAGGTGACTGTCCCCTTCTCGGGGGAGTTCGAGTATTTTCCCATGCACGATATGCGACTGTTCAATCGATTGTCTCGATGGAGAGAAATGCAAACCAACAGGAGAATTTCCCGATGAAACTGCATGTTAGAGACCTCACGCGGAGATTCCCGACGATTGTGATTGTCGTTGCGGCCATCCTTGCGGTGTTTGCCGTGTTGCTTGCCGATGAAGGCGATCGATATGTCTTCACCTTCGCGGGAACGGGCGAAGCTGGCGCCGGTGGGGACGGAGGTCCGGCGACGGAGGCGCAACTCTCGGAGCCCCGCGGGCTGGCAGTGGACGGATCGGGGAACCTCTACGTGGCCGACTCGGGCAACCACCGGATCCGGCGGATCGATGCCGAGGGAGTGATCACCACCATCGCGGGGACGGGAGTCCGGGGATTCAGCGGGGACGGGAGTCCGGCGACAGAGGCGCAATTCGCTGCTCCCACCGATCTGGCGGTGGATGGGTCCGGCAACCTCTACGTGGCCGACTCGTTCAACTACCGAATCCGGCGGATCGATGCCGAGGGAGTGATCACTACCATCGCAGGAACGGGAGTCCGGGGATTCAGCGGAGATGGGGGTCCCGCGACGGAGGCCCAATTCTCTACTTCCGACTATCTGGCGGCGGACGGATCGGGGAACCTCTACGTGGCCGACTCGGGCAACCACCGGATCCGGCGGATCGATGCTGAGGGAGTGATCACTACCATCGCGGGAACGGGGATCCGGGGATTCAGCGGGGACGGGAGTCCGGCGACGGAGGCGCAATTCGCTTATCCCAGTGGACTGGCGTTTGACGACTCGGGCAACTTCTACGTGGCTGACTCGGGCAACAGCCGAATCCGGCGGATCGATGCTGAGGGCATGGTCACGACCATTGCAGGAAGTGGACCAGGTTTCTACGAGGGTGGCTATAGCGGGGACGGAGGTCCAGCGACGGAGGCCCAATTCGCTGTCCCCGGAAGCCTGGCGTTGGACGGATCGGGCAACCTCTACGTGTCTGACTCGCACAACGACCGAATCCGGCGGATCGATGCCCAGGGAGTAATCACCACCGTCGCGGGAAGTGGGCCGGTTCCCTCCCTGGGTGGCTATAGCGGCGACGGAGGTCCGGCGACGGAGGCCCAATTCGCTGTCCCTCGCGGGCTGGCAGTGGACGGATCGGGCAACCTCTACGTGGCCGACTCGGGCAACCTGCGAATCCGGGTCATCCGACCGCCGGGCGAAAGGAATCCTGTCACCAATGAGTTTCCACACTTTGCCAATGGCGACTCCACCGTCTCCGACTTGGTGCTGGTGAACGTGGATACCAAGACGGTCACTCCGATGGTCCGCTTTTTCAGTTCGGAGGGGGGCCCGATCTCCGCTGATTCGCTGTTGGACGTGACGGGAGATCTGGAGGTCACGGCAGATGGGGCTTTGGCGGTCACGGCGGGGATCCCGCCTCTGGCCGCGCGAACGATCTCCACGCATGGGCGGGGAGCGTTGATGAGCGGATCCGTGCGTGTGGTCTCGGACGGATACATCGGCGGGTTTCTGCGCTTTGACAGCATGGCCGTCGGCGTGGCGGGAGTGGGAGCCGCCCAACCCGTCAACGACGCTCTTTTCCCGGCCCGCCGGAAGGAGGGTGGAATCAACACCGGGACGGCGGTCCGGAACCTGGAGGCAGAGGCCGTGACGATGACCTGCCACTTGATACAGGGGAGAGATGTACTCGCGACCACTCCGGTGGAATTGGCCGGCGGCGGACAGCAGGCCAGGTTCATCAACGAACTGTTCCCGGAGGCCGATACGTCCGACTTCGAGGGTTCGGTGCGCTGCACCGCGCCCGAAGGCAAGATGTTCACTGGCGTCGCCCTGGAGATGGACGCCGGTAACCGCATCTTCACGACGTTGCCTTTGGTGGCAGTGACCGCGACTTTGGATGGCGACGTCGAAAAACCTTATGTCTTCACCTTCGCGGGAACAGGCAAGGCTGGCGCCGGCGGGGACGGAGGTCCGGCGACGGAGGCGCAATTCGCTGCTCCCGGCGGGCTGGCGGTAGATGGGTCGGGCAACCTCTACGTGTCCGATTTTAACGGCAACCGAATCCGGCGGATCGATGCCGAGGGAGTGATCACCACCATCGCGGGGACGGGAGTCCGGGGATTCAGCGGGGACGGGGGTCCGGCGACGGAGGCGCAATTCGCTGTCCCTCGCGGGCTGGCAGTGGACGGATCGGGCAACCTCTTTGTGGTCGACTCGAGCAACTATCGAATTCGGCGGATCGATGCCGGGGGAATGATTACCACCATTGCCGGAACGGGGGGACGAGGATTCAGCGGGGACGGGGGTCCGGCGACGGAGGCGCAATTCGCTTACCCTCGCGGGCTGGCAGTGGACGGATCGGGCAACCTCTACGTGGCCGACTCAAGCAACTACCGGATTCGGCGGATCGATGCCGAGGGAGTGATCACCACCATTGCGGGGACGGGAGTCCGGGGATTCAGCGGGGACGGGGGTCCGGCGACGGAGGCGCAATTCGCTGCTCCCACCACTCTGGCGGTGGATGGATCGGGCAACCTCTACGTGACCGACTTGAGCGCGATCCGAATTCGGCGGATCGATGCCGGGAGAGTGATCACCACCCTTGCGGGAAGTGGGCCGGGTCCCTTCCTGGGTGGCTATAGCGGCGACGGAGGTCCGGCGACGGAGGCCCAATTCGCTGTCCCTCGCGGGCTGGCAGTGGACGGATCGGGCAACCTCTACGTGGCCGACTCGGGCAACCTGCGAATCCGGGTCATCCGACCGCCGGGCGAAAGGAATCCTGTCACCAATGAGTTTCCACACTTTGCCAATGGCGACTCCACCGTCTCCGACTTGGTGCTGGTGAACGTGGATACCAAGACGGTCACTCCGATGGTCCGCTTTTTCAGTTCGGAGGGGGACCCGATCTCCGCTGATTCGCTGTTGGACGTGACGGGAGATCTGGAGGTCACTGCAGATGGGGCTTTGGCGGTCACGGCGGGGATCCCGCCTCTGGCCGCGCGAACGATCTCCACGCATGGGCGGGGAGCGTTGATGAGCGGATCCGTGCGTGTGGTCTCGGACGGATACATCGGCGGGTTTCTGCGCTTTGACAGCATGGCCGTCGGCGTGGCGGGAGTGGGAGCCGCCCAACCCGTCAACGACGCTCTTTTCCCGGCCCGCCGGAAGGAGGGTGGAATCAACACCGGGACGGCGGTCCGGAACCTGGAAGCAGAGGCCGTGACGATGACCTGCCACTTGATACAGGGGAGAGATGTACTCGCGACCACTCCGGTGGAATTGGCCGGCGGCGGACAGCAGGCCAGGTTCATCAACGAACTGTTCCCGGAGGCCGATACGTCCGACTTCGAGGGTTCGGTGCGCTGCACCGCGCCCGAAGGCAAGATGTTCACTGGCGTCGCCCTGGAGATGGACGCCGGTAACCGCATCTTCACGACGTTGCCTTTGGTTCCGGTTCTCCGATGACCTGCCGGGAATAGCTGACGCTGGTGATACTTCAGACAACGTCCGTTAACTGAAATTAACGGACCCTCTCCGGAAATAGGGACGTTGCCCCGCGTTTCGCTGTGGGGCAACCCCTCCCGACGAACAGCAACCGGCGCGCGCCACCAGGAGTTTCCGTTTCGCCGGCAGGATCAGGTGGCGACCGGAAGCGGAAAGATCCGAGCGTGCCAAGCCTCTCCGTAGGGAAGTTCGAAGCGGCCGGCTCTCAACTGCCCCAGGTTCTGAATCATGGTATCGAACACCAGGGTGTCGGGCTTGAGCCGACCCGACTCGGCCACGTCACGGAACTCCATATGGTCTATGGACCGGATCCGGCCGCTTTCATCACGGAAGAAGATAAGATTCCCGGCGGGAGGCGCGACACCGACAGCCGCGTAGAGATGCCGGATGTTCCTCATCATGCCGTCGATGGAGCAACCGGATACGGACCCCGGAGTACACGCGGCGATCACCAGAAAGCGATCGTGAACGATCTCGAAAGCGGACTCGACCGGCACCTGGTGTGAACCCCAGCCGGCTGAGAAACGCGCCATTCCCGCGCGGACCGTCTCCTGCTCGGCCGGACCGAGCGGGCGATCGAAACCACTGATCCAGACCCGGGCGTCATCGGGAAGTCGGCGGAAGGTGTCCCAATTCATAGTGTCAGCCTCGATTCGGAGATCTCTGCTCTATTCGATTCCGAGATTATACATTAGAGTCTAGGCACCGTAGCGAAGCCCAGCCCAGGAGTCTTGGCCAATGAAAATGAACAGACGCAAGTTCGTGGTATCGGCAGCAGCAGTCGCGGGGGCTCCCGCCCTCCAGACCAGCAAGGGAGGTCCGCTCGGCGCCAATGACCGGGCGATCTGCGCCTTCGTCGGAACCGGCGGCATGGGCCGCAGCAATCTGAGGGACTTTCTCAGATCGGAGCAGGTCCGGGTGGCGGCCGTCTGTGACGTGTGGGACCACAACCGGGACCTGAGTCTGCAGATGACCGACGACCAGGAGGGCGGCCGGGCGGCCGCCTACAAGGACTTCCGCCAGGTTCTGGACCTGAAGGAGGTGGACGTGGTCGTCGTCTCCACGCCCGATCACTGGCATGCCCTGCCCACCGTCATGGCCTGCGATGCCGGGAAGGACGTCTACGTCGAGAAGCCTCTCTCCCTGACCATCTACGAAGGACGGAAAATGGTGGAGGCGGCTCGTCGCAACGGACGCATCGTCCAGATGGGGACGCAACAGCGTTCAGGAGTGCACTTCCAGGAGGCCGTGAAGCTGGTCCAGGACGGCGCCATCGGCAAGGTGAGCCGAGTCAACACCTGGAATTACGGCAACGAGAGTCCGGCCGGGATGGGCCGGCCCCGGGACACGGAACCTCCGCCGGGTCTGGACTGGGATTTCTGGCTGGGTCCGGCGCCCAAGGCCCCCTTCAATGGCAATCGCTTTACCCACACTTTCCGGTGGTTCTGGGACTATTCGGGAGGAATGCTCACCGACTGGGGCACCCATCATCTGGACATCGTCCAGTGGGCCATGCAGGTGGACGCCCCGCTGGCCGCAAGCGCCGTCGGGGGCAATTTCTGCATCGACGACAACCGGGAGACCCCCGACACGCTGGAGGTTCTCTACGAGTATCCCGAATTCATCGCCTCCTTCTCCCACCGGGTCGGGAACGCCCACGGTCCGGCAGGACGAGGCTACGGCATCGAGTTCTTCGGCACCGACGGGACCCTCTATCTGAACCGCGGCGGCTTCGAGATCCGGCCCGAGACCGGGGGGACTCCAGTTGCTCCGCGGCCCCGCTACCTGAGGATTCTGGATCAGAAAACGCCCGATCGGCGCAGGCGGGAGTGGAGTTCCGGAGAGGGACGATCCAGGTTCGTGACGGCACCCGGCTCCGATCAGCACTTTGTCCACGTCCTGAACTTCCTGGATTGCGTCCGGAGCCGAAAGAAGCCCAACTCGGACGTGGAGATCGGACATCGGTCCACCTCGACTCCCCATCTGGGGAACATCGCCCTCCGGCTGGGACGGCGGATCCGGTGGGATGCAAAGAAGGAACGGGTGCTGGGAGACGAAGAGGCGAACGGGTTCGTGCGCCGGGAGTATCGAAAGCCGTGGGTGCTATGAGGGGTCGACCGGCATCGGTCTGACGTCGAAGCAGGCCATCTGGGTCTGGTTCCTCACCAGGAGCCGCCCCCCGACGATGACGGGATAATTCCAGGTCTTTCCGGTCAGTGCCGAAAATCGCGCCAGTTCGCGGTGCGCCTCCGCATTGGCCTCGACCAGAACCAGGTCGCCCCGCTCGGTCAGCACCACGAGATGGTCCGAGGCCAGAAGAATCTGGCCGTAACCATAACGGCCTCCCTTCCACTTCCTCTCTCCCGTGGCCACGTCGACGCAAGCCAGGATGCCCTCATCCAGTCCGTAGACGTGACCCTCATGGAGGACCGAGCCGTTGAACTTGTTCTTCATTTCCTTGTTTTTCCAGACGGTCTTTACGGTGTAGCCGTCGCCGTCCCGTCCGATCGCCAGCACCGCTGCCCCGTGGCCGTAACCGGAGGAGATGAAGAACCGATCGTTTCCCAGCAGTAGAGGTTCCACCGAATTGACGTCGTAGGACGTAACCCATGGGTACTCCCAGAGCAGGTCCCCGCCTGCCGGGTCCAGTCCCACGACTCGTTCGGCCGTCACGACCAACAGCTGCTCCCGCCCGGCCAACTCGGATTGGATCGGCGCGGCGTAGGCCTGTTTGTCGCTGAGCGACCCCCAGAGGAACTCGCCGGTGAGTCGATGATAGGCGACGACGGATCTGTCGGAAGGACCGCCGGGCAGGAGAATGACCTGGTCACCCGTGATCAGGGGTGAGGCGGACATGCCCCATTCCAGATTCCGGGCTCCATTCTCCGAGAGGATGTTCAGACCCCAATGAACTTTTCCGCTGGCGGCATCGAAGCAGCGGAACTCGCCCGTGGCCCCCAGGACGTAAAGACGGCCCTCGTGCCACAGGGGAGTCGCCCTGGGCCCGTCTCCCCCCATGACCTCCTGGAACTCGGCGTCCCAGCCAAGTTTCCAGACTTCGGCGCCGGTTTCCGGATCATAGGCAGCCACGACTTCCTGGCGCCCCCGTTGTTCGATGGTGAAGAGGAGCCCCGAACCGGCGACAATGGAAGCGTATCCGCCTCCCACTGACCGCCGCCAGAGCAGCGGGAGTCCGTCACTGGGCCAGACGGTCCGGATCTCTCCCTCCAGATAACGGCTGTCCCGGTCCGACCCCCGAAAACCGTTCCAGCCTCGGACTTCCGACGAAGGAGAACGGTGAGCCGCGCTTGAAGCGGATGCTCCCTCGACCGTCGCGTACCGGGACCAGATCGGTGTAATGGCAACCAGCGGACGCCAACCGGTGCCGTCCCGTTCGATGCTCAGTCCCAGTCCTTGAAACACGTAAACCCACGTCAATGCCAGAAGCGCGAGGCTTGCCAGCAACCGGTTCCGCGTCCTCCAGCCGGACCCCGCCCAGACCAGAATCAGGCCCAGCGGAGGCAACAACAGGGAAAGGGCAATCAGAATCCAGGGAGTCACGGCGCGTCCCTTGGTCATCGGGGAGGCTTACTTGTACCGGTAGGTGAGACGGCCCCGGGTCAAATCGTAGGGTGAAAGCTCGACCATGACCCGGTCGCCACGGAGGATTCGGATGAAATGACGACGCATCTTCCCGGAAATATGGGCCAGCACCACGTGCCCGTTTTCCAATTCGACTCGAAACATGGCGTTGGGAAGCGGCTCGGTTACGGTTCCGGTGACCTCGATGGCGTCCGACTTCTTTTCTTTGGGCTCGTCCCGTCTCTGGGGAGGCCTCTTCTTCCGCCTCCGCGGTCTACGGCGAAAAGGTCTTGGTCGAAGTCTAGCCATCTCCCTCCAATGGTCGGCAACGCACGGTTGTAAAACCGCAACCAGGAATGGAGGCTAGCACAGCCACAAATCGGAAAGCAAACAGACCGCAGGCATGTGCGCTGACAGGACAGGCGGAGAAAGGGCCCTCAACCTTGAACGATGGAGACCAGGACCTCCTCGATGACGTCGAAGGCCCGGTGGACTTCCCGATCCTCGATGACGTATGGGGGAAGGAAATAAAGGACGTTTCCCAGAGGCCGTAGCAGAAGACCCCTCTCCAAAAAGGCTTGGATCAACCGGGGTGATCGAGAGTCGAGGTAGCCTGCCTCCCCCTCGGCTTCCAGTTCCACCACTGCCAGCGCTCCGATGCCTCGAACCTCGGCCACGCCCGGCAACCGGCCGATGCGCGCCAGACGCTCGGAGAAGAGTTGCTCCAATCGGGCCACCCGCTCCAATCGCCTTTCCTGATCGAACAGCAGCAGGCTTTCCAGGGCGACGGCGCATCCCAGGGGGTTGGCGGTGTAGGAATGTCCGTGCAGAAACCCGCGCCCCCGATCCTCGCTGAGGAACGCCTGGTACAAGGGCTCGGTCACCAAGGTGGCGGCCAGGGGAAGATACCCGCCCGTGAGGGCTTTGGAGAGGCACATGAGATCGGGCGTCACCGGTCCATGTTCGCAGGCAAACATCTTTCCGGTCCTGCCGAAGCCGGTGAAAACCTCGTCGGCAATGAGCAGCGTCCCGTGCCGGCGAGTCAGGTCCCGAACCAGGTTCAGGAACTCCACCGGCCAGATGATCATTCCACCGGCCCCCTGAACCATGGGTTCCACGATGACCGCCGCCACCCGGTGACCCGACTCCCGCAGGAGATCCTCAAGCCGGCCGCTGCACTCGATCCGGCAGGTGGCGCGGATGCGTCCCACCGGGCAGGTTCGGCAGGTGGGGGAGTGGGTCTGGAGCTGCTGAACCAGAAGGTCCGCGAACTGGGCATGGAAGGCATCGACTCCCCCCACTCCCATGGCCCCCAGCGTGTCGCCATGGTAGGCATGTTTCAGAGAGATGAAGAGATCCCGGGTCTCGCCCCGGTTCCTCCAGTACTGGTAGGACATCTTCAGAGCCACTTCCACCGAAGTGGATCCGTTGTCCGAGAAGAAGACCCGGGTCAACCCTGACGGCGCCCGCCGGACCAGCTCGGAGGCCAACCGTGCCGCCGGTTCATGTGTGCAACCGGCAAACAGCACGTGCCCCAGCCGCGAAGCCTGTTCCTCCAACGCGCGGTTGAGACGGGGATGATTGTGTCCGTGGATGTTGACCCACCAGGAGGAGATGCCGTCCAATAGGCGCCGGCCGTCCGCCGTATGGAGATAGATCCCCTGGGCCCGCTCTATGGGAATCGGAGGAGGCGCCGTCTGCATCTGGGTAAACGGATGCCAGACGTATTTCCGATCCTGGGACACCCAGCCGCCGAAATCTCCCATTGCTGACACTCGCTACCGTACTACACCCTGCCGTCCGACCGGGACTGCCGGAGATTGTGCTCCAAAACACCTTCCGGGTCGAATTCGGAAGCTGCCCGGGCAACGGTCTCCCGAGAGAGGGGATTGAGCGGTTCCAACTCCGCCACGACACGGGTCTGGCCAAACCTCTCGATGGCCCACCGATTTTCCAGGTTGGCGGGACCGTTCAGGACCACTCCCGCCAGACTCAGGCCTCTGGAACGGAGCGCTTCCAGGGTCAGGAGAGTGTGGTTGATGGTCCCGAGCCGGCTCGACGAGACCACGAGACAGGGCAGGTCCAGGGCGCTCAGGAGATCGGCCAGGAGATACCCTCGATCGGTCAGGGGCACGAGGAGCCCTCCGATCCCCTCCACGACCAGAAGACCGTTTCCCGAGGACTCCCGATGACGCCGGTAGGCGGAAAGAATGCGTTCCGGTTCGATCTCGACTCCAGCCAAACGGGCCGCCAGGTGAGGCGAGAGAGGAGGCGCGAACCGGTAACACTCCTCCAGAACCCGCAGCTCCGGCCCCACCAGGGAAGCCACCTCCCGGCTGTCGCTTCCCTCCTCCGCCCCCGTGGCAACGGGTTTCCAGTAGCTCACTCCCAATTGTCCGGACCAGCGGGCCAGGAGAACGGCGGAAACGACCGTCTTCCCGATCTCGGTTCCGGTTCCGGTGACCACGATTTCCATCAAACGGCCTCCAGGGCTTGAGCCAGAGCCCGGCACAGGCGATCCAACTGCTCGGGAGTATGGTTGGCATGAACCGAGATCCGGAGCCGTGCGGTTCCGGCCGGCACCGTGGGGGGACGAAGCGCCCTCACGTCCAAGCCCTGCTCTCGAAGCCGCTGGGCGACGGCCAGAGCACGGCGGTTGTCCCCCAGGATGACCGGCACGATGGGGCCCGCGCTGTCCAATGTGTCCAGTCCCTGTGCTCTCAGTTGCCGGCGCAGGAGGTGGGAGAGCTCCAGGACCCGTTCCCGGCGTTCCGGGTCGCTCCGGATGATGTCCAACGCCGCCTCCAACGCGTAGAGGAGAAGCGGCGGCGTGGAGGTCGTGAAGATGAAGCTGCGGCAAGCGTTGATCAGGTATTCGATGACGGTTCGGGGGCCGGCCACGAAGGCGCCGGCCACTCCCAGGCCTTTGCCGCACCCCGAGACGATGGCCGCAACCCGTTTCTCGATTCCGAAATGCTCCGTGAGACCCGACCCTCGACCGTCGCCGAAGAGACCGGTGGCATGGGAGTCGTCCACGATCAGATCGGCTCCCCACTCCTCGGCCAAGTCGGCGTACTGGTCCAATGGGGCGATGTCTCCATCCATGCTGAAAAGGGACTCGGTGACCAGAAAGGTTCGCCCCCGCGGATGGGGAGACGAGAGAGCGGTTCGCATCGCCCCCAGATCCCGGTGTGGGTGGATGACCTTCCGCGCCCCGCTCAAGCGAATTCCGTCGATGATGCTGGCATGGTTGAGCCGGTCCGAAACCACTCGGTCCCGGGGACCCATGAGGGTGGAGAGGAGACCCAGGTTGGCTTGGTAGCCGCTGGGAAACACCAAGGCAGCTTCGGTTCCCTTGAAGCGGGCCAGCTTCTCTTCCAGGAAGCGGTGTTGCGGCGTGTTTCCCCGCAGCAGCCGGGAGGAGGGGGCGGAGACGGGACGGGACCCGGCCTCCTCTTGCAGGCGCTCGATCAGGAACGCCCTCAGCCGGGGATCGCGGGACAGATCAAGGTAGTCGTTGGAGCAGAAGTCCTCTAGCTGGGGGGACGCTTCCTCAAGGGACCGGTAGCGGCCGGACGAGCGGATCCGCTCGAGGCGGTGCTCCAATTCCCGACCGAGAGTTCTCATGGAGTCCCCGCCGGCATGGGGTACAAGCTATTGGAAATACCGCAACCGGTCAAGAATCCTTCCGGGTCTCAGATCTCGTAGATTTGAGTTCCAATTCCGGCGTTCCCTATAATGGACGGAATCGGTGGCGGCGTACCCAAGTGGCTAAGGGAGAGGTCTGCAAAACCTCCATTCACCGGTTCGAATCCGGTCGCCGCCTCCACGCCCTCTGAAGTACCGCCCGGAGACGAGACATGGGCAGGTCCCGTCGATTCCTGCTGCTCCCACTGGCGATGATCCTGGTTTTCCTGCTTCTCCGCGACGGCGGTCCGGATCCGGAGTCCGTGTCGACTCCCCACTCCAGTTCCCAGATCCAGACGCCTCGAGACGAGGACGGAGTGCGGCGGCCGGCGCCGTACGGCGCCGGCGAGAAAAGACCTCAAGAGCTTCCGAAGGTCGGTACGGCGAAGAGAGCCGGGGAATGGAACGATGCTCCAACCCGGCTTGAGGTCCTGGTGATCGATGAAGAAACTCGAGTTCCGCTGCCGGAGGCCACGGTTCACGTCGCGGATTTGTGGTCGTGGTCCAGGAAATTTTCAGGGGAGACCGGACCAGATGGACGGACCACTTTAGAACTGGACCGCGGGCATTACTGGCTGTTTGCGCTGCATCCGGACTACCTCTCCCACCACGTCAGCCTTGCAGCAGAGGGGCTTGAGGCTCGGCGCACGATACCCCTGCTCTCGAGAGTCCCCGAGACCCTGGTGACCGGATCGGTCCGGGACCGGACCGGTCAGGGAGTCCCGGAGGTTCCCATTTCCCTCCGGGCCGAACCTGAGTCGAAGGAGGGAACGCGTCTGCGTCACAAAAAACCCGCCGATGTCCCGGTCCGGGTTTGGAACCGAATTCAGAGAAGAGCAGAACAGCCTCGATGGGCCAAGACGGACCGGAACGGATTCTTCTCGCTGGAAGCCCCGAAGGGGAGATACGCGATCAACGTGTTCACATTGAGGTTTCGACCCTATGTAGGAGTGGTCCATGTCCCTCCTCCGGGACCCCTCGAGATAGTCCTGACCGAACCGGACGAAATGGTCCGGCTGCCGGGTTGGATCTCCGGTGAGGAGGGAGGCCCCCTGGCTGCGGCGAAGGTCAACCTGGACCTGCGGATGGAGTCCGGTAGGACGGGATTTGACCATGCCACCACCGACTCGGAAGGCTACTTCGAATTCGATCTGCCGCCGGGTCTCGCCACGGTGAGAGCTCAACTCGACGGCTACCAGAAGTTCCGGGAAGTATATGAAGTGATCCGGGACACCGAGATCTTTCCGGTCCTCAAGGCTTACCGGAGCTTCACGGTGCGAGTCTACGATAGCAACGGAAGGACCGTCGCGGATCCCTTCGTGATCGGGACCGCCCTGGAGAGCGGCAAGGGTATCGTCTCCCCGATCGCCGGGGAGGCCGGCGGGTCGAAGCAGACGCAAACCTATCACGCCACCGAGTACCCCTTTCGCATCTATGCCACGGCCCTTCACCTGGGACGCGGCATCACGGAGGCCAAGGTGATCCGGTCCTACCAGGCCAACATCGATCTACGGGTCAAGAGTGGGGGGCGGATCGAGGGCAACGTCGCTGATTCCGACGGGAATCCCGTATGGGATTTCACCATCGTATTGAGAAAGGATGGTTTCGACCTGGGTATCTTCAGGAGCTTTTCCCAAGAGGGGCGTTTCAGCCTGGAAGGGATCCCGCCGGGCCTCTACTCCTTGAGCTTCCACTCGCGCCCGGAGCTGGACTGGACTCAGGAGTCGAGAAGGACCCAATCGGAACTGGCGACGGTTCGGCCCAAACTGGTGTCAATTCAGAAGGATCGAACCAGTTTCCTGGATGTCGTGCTCCGACCGCAGGGATGGGTCAAGACCGCCGGCCAAAGGAGCGAACCACCGGACTCTCACCCTGAAACGCGGCTGGAATATTGATACGAACTGTCGTATTCCGTATCTTCCACATCGATTCGGACCAGTGACGTCCCGTGGTCCAGGAGGTGATCCATGTTGAGTTCTCGAGTTGACGGCGCTCAGACTCGCCGCGGTTTTCTTCACCGATCCGCACAGGCCCTGGGGACCGCCGCCGCCGCCCATCTTGTCGGAGCCGAGGCGCGAAGCGCGCGTATCTCTGGCCCAAACAGGAAGGACGACCGGCCCCTGAAGATCGATGCCCATGGCCACATCAGCCAAGTTGAGATTCAAGACCTGGATGGAGAGTACAGAAAAAACTGGAAGTACGGGATGTCCCACCGGGACAACCTCTACCTGATGGATGCCGTCGGCATCGAAATGCAGGTGCTCCAATGCGCCTTCTACCTGCACCGATACCACCGCCGCGTGATGAAGGAACATCCGGGCCGGTTCGTCGCCATCAGCAAGATCGACGAACGGCTGCTCCCCGGTGACCGCGGGCTGAAGCTGATCCAGCAACACATCGAGGAATGGGGGTTCAAGGGCTGGTACTACGACTGCTGGCCACCGGAACAGAGGGTTAAAATGGGGATGGACCCCAAGGAGTGGGGCACCCCCGACCCCTTCTACCACTTCGACCATCCCCGTTACGACCCTCAATGGGAACTGGTCCAATCACTGGGCGTCCCCGTCTGCATCACGTCTTATTCGTACAACTTCCAGACCCTGGGACCGGCTCTTTTGAACGTGGTCAAACGGTTTCCGGATCTGAAGGTGGTCGTCATCCACGGCTATTGGCCGCCCAGTTGCCTGCAGGACGATGGCTCCGTCCGAATTCCTGAAGCGGTCGTCGAGCTGGTCAGAAACTACAACGTCGTCATGGAGATCCTCACCGGACTCCAGCACAAGTCCGACATGTATGGTCCCGGCGACGTGGTCCTCAAGGCGTTTTACGACACCTTCGGCCCGTCCAAGCTGATGTGGGGCTCCGAGTACACCCACGTGAACCTTCCGACCGTCGAGCAATACCGGCACCAGTTCGATTACGTCAAGGAGCGGTGCCCGTACATGAGCGAAAGCGACATTGCCCAGATCCGGGGCGGGACCGCCATGGAGATCTATGGGATCCAGGCCTGACGCGAATTGCAGCTTTTCCTGCTTTCACACGATCCGATGGTCCGATATTCGCCACAGGAGGACTGACCACACCGGTCTGAACCCGTCGTCACTCGATGGGCCTTGAATGTAAGACTTTAGTCAGTAATACTCTTACAATGAGAATTACCTCTAAGGGTCAGGTGACAATCCCCCAGCGCCTCAGGCTGAAGTTCGGACTGCTCCCCAATACGGAGGCGGCCTTCGAAGAGTCTGACGGTGGAGTGTTGATCCGTCCCGTGTTGACCAAACGAGCGCTCATAGAGCAGCGCCTCCGCGACGCACGCGGCGTCGCGGACAGTGGGCTCGGCACCGATGACGTGATGCGGCTGACGCGCGGGGACGACTGAGTGTTTCTGGTCGACACCAACGTATTGCTCGACATCTTCTCGGACGACCCGGTCTGGCGTCCCTGGTCCGAGCGTTCAATACGTGATTCACTGGTCTCCGGAGTAGTCGGAATCAACCCGATCATCTACGCCGAGACATCCCTTTCTTTCACCGACCCCAGAGAATTGGACCATCACCTGAATGCCTTTATGCTCGTACGTTTTCAGCTACCGTACGAGGCTGGGTTTCTCGCAGCGAGAGCCTTTCTCCGGTACCGTCGCGCCGGAGGTGTGCGGTCATCGCCGCTACCGGATTTCTACATCGGCGCGCACGCCGAGACGCAAGGACTGACACTTCTTACGAGGGACATGAGGCGATACCAGACCTACTTCCCTGCAGTGAAACTGGTGACGCCACAAACCGGGTAAAAGCTACATGGGTAGCGAGGTTCCGTGGAGAACGAGTCCCGCCGTCTCCGGATGGAAACGGTAGAGTCTCCCCGGTTGCAGATGCCGGGAGCGAATTCCCTACCGGAACAGCACGACCACTTCTTCCAGGATCGGCGATACGACTCCGGTGGGAGCGGGATGAAGAGTCGCACGGTATTGAATCACCGAGTGCGACGGATCCGTATACGGGATTTCGGCGGGATGCTCGAAGAATGTCGCCGGACCGCCGGGTCCCCGCCACACGGCTCCGTCCAATTCTGCTTCCGACTCGGCCGTCCTGATCTGGAAACGCACTCGGCTGCCCAGTGGAGTCTGGGCTTTCCAGGTCAGGGTCGCCGGACGGCCCTCAGTGAACGAGTAGGCCGACGAGACGTACTCGAACTCGTATCGCCGGTCGTAGATGTTGCCCAGGTCCACCCCCGAGTCGTTATGGGGTCCGCGGACCGGGATCTCCAGCCGG
Source organism: Acidobacteriota bacterium (assembly GCA_965217775.1). Classification (GTDB taxonomy): domain Bacteria; phylum Acidobacteriota; class UBA6911; order RPQK01; family JAJDTT01; genus JAJDTT01. The sequence goes on along the minus strand of CBDCJH010000002.1, from coordinate 5,258,473 downwards.
CGGTCCGCTCGGAAGCCGTCGCCTCCTCCCCAGTAGAGGAAGGAGTTGGTGACGTGATCGCCGAAGGATCCGGTCCGGTTGGCGTCCCCCTCGGAACGGTGGCAGACGAAGAGAATGTCGGCGTATCCATCCTGGTTGAAGTCCGCCACCATGCTTCCGGCCCCGGAGTTGGTGGGTAGCTCGAACATCCGCTTCGGGTCGAACCCGTCAGGTCCGCCCAGATGCACCCGCGAGAGAGTCGCCCGGCTCGACCCGGTGTTGTAATTGGGGCACACTAGGTCCAGCCATCCGTCCTGGTTCACGTCCGCCACCGTGATCAGGTTGGCCCCTTCGATCTCGAACATGGTGCGCCGGTCGGCAGCGTATTCTCCCTTTCCCGAGCCCCAATAGACGAACCCGGTGGTCAACCGGGAACCCGCTTCGATGGAACGGCTCAGGACCAGATCGAGCACTCCGTCCCGATTCAGGTCGGCGACCTCCACGCCCCGGAGGCCGGACGACCCGGGAACGATGCCACGGCGCGACGAGGAGTAGCCGCGGCTTCCGTCGCCCCAATAGATGGGGACACCCTCTGCGTTGGCCGAGAAAACGAGGTCCAGGTGTCCGTCCCGGTTCAGATCGGCAATGGCGGGGATGCCGGTGGGCCCGTTGTCCAACTCCAGCCGCTCGGTGACCACGAACCCTTCGCCGCCACCCCAGTAGACGAACGCTCCCGTTTCCGCCAACTCCTCACTGGGGACGTTGGACAGGACCACGTCCAGCCATCCGTCCCGGTCCAGATCGGCAATGCTCACGCCGGCGCTGCCGCGTCCCATCAGGGCGGACCGGTTGTCGACCTGGAACCCCTTCGGATCACCCCAGTAGACGTGGCTCTCCTGGCGCCACCGAACCGTCTCTCCAAAGTTGGAGACCACCAGATCGGTCCAGCCGTCGTCGTCCAGGTCCGCCGATCCCCATTCATAGGGGTCGACGGCGGGCAGCGAGATTCGCCGCTCGACGCTGTAGTGGCCCTGGGCGTCTCCCCAGTAGACGAAAACGGGACTGTTTCCGCCCCGGCTGCGCGCCACCGTGTTGTTGAAGAGCACGTCCGGATGGCCGTCGCCGTCGAAGTCGGTGACCAGGTTTCCCACCGCGCCCTGGGTGAAGAGGGAGGTGCGCCGGGTGGGAGCGAATCCCTGTTCGGAGTTCCATTGGATATAGGAGGGAACCTCGAACGAAAAGTGTTCCTTGTAGTTGGAGATGACCAGGTCGACGTGCCCGTCCCGATTCAGATCGGCCGCCGAGACGCCCCAGGCCCCCACCGTCTCGAACTCTTGGCGCCGCTCATTGGAGAAGCCTTCCGCAGAGCCCCAATACAGATAGGAGTAGGTGAGAGGGTTTCCGTGGGACTGATGATTGGTGAAGAAGATGTCCTGGTGGCCGTCGCCGTTGAAATCGGCGACGGCGGTGTCGCGGGCATTACTGGTGGAAAGCTCCAGCCGTCTCTCGGCCGAGAAGCCTTCCGCACTGTTGAGATAGACGAAAGAAGCCGGGCCCTTCCCGTTGGCGATCACCAGATCCGTGCGGCCGTCGCCATTCACGTCGGCGGCCTCCACGGCGAAGGCCTGATGGGTCGGAAGATCCACCTTGCGCTGGGGACTGAAGCCTCCCTCACCACCCCACAGAACATAGGAATCGATGTCCTGGTTCCCCTTGTCTTCCTGGTTGGCCAGGATGAGGTCGGGCCATCCATCCTGGTTCAGATCGGCGACCGCAGCGTCCGAGGCCCCCAGGGCCGGGACATCCACGTAGCGCTCCCGGTCGGGACCTTGGGCGGAACCCCAAAAGACTCGGGACGGCGAATCGTAACCCCCTCCCCGAAATCCGACACGATACTCCCAGAATCCGGCGGACAGGGCCAGGACCACGTCGGGGTGTCCGTCACGGTTCAGATCGGCCACGGCGGCTCCCTGTGCCGCCCGCGAAGGGAGGGTGATCTTCCTGGAAAAGGGGTGGAAACCCCACGCCGAGTCGTCCCGGCGGTTCTTCAACTCCTCGATGCCGCCGAAATAAACGAACGAGTCCATGCCGTCCCAGGTGCCGTTAGTGTAGTTGGGGAAGACCACGTCCATCCGGCCGTCCCCATCCAGATCGCCGGCCGCCGCCCACTGGGCGCCATCGTTGGGGATGAAGGAGCGGCGGGACACGTCGAAGTCCCTGCCGTTTCCCCAATAGATGGCCGCGTCCATCTTCTCCTTGTGGGGATGGGTGTTGGAAAAGACCAGGTCGATGAACCCATCCTGATTGAGGTCCCATCGATTCACCAATTGGATGCGTCCGCGCCGGGAAACGTAGGTGTTGGCGCCGCCGTCGCCAAACCTGCCGTCAACGAAATCCTCGAAGCTGGATTCCTTCCAGACCTTCGTCTCCGTCTGGCCCCAGGCCGCAACGGCGCAAGGCAGAAAAAGCAAGATCAGCCCCAGATTCCAGCGCATATCAGACCTCCCGGGTATTCAGTGGCCAGCTTGTTCGAGGTACTTCCTGGCGAACTCGAGCAACTTCTTGGATCGCAGGCCGATCTTACGGGCCTCTTCCTCCGCCTTCGCCATGGTCCAGCCATGATTGACCACTCGGTGAAGAATCCAGAACGCTCCGACCCGATTGGCGCTGGCGCAATGGATGAAAAGGGGCCGGTTCGACTCATCCGAGACGATCCGCAGAAACTCGTCTCCCAGCTTCGGAGTCAGGCGACTCGAGTCCACCGGAAGGTGGAAATATTTGAGTCCCAGCGCCTGCACTGCAGCTCCCTCTTTCGCCACGCCGGGGTCCTCGGCGGCGGTCCGCAGGTTCAAGACCGAGTGGACTCCTTTTTGCTTCAGGCGGATCAGGTCCTGGTGGGTCGGTTGTCCAGCGGTGCAGAAATCTTGGTTGACCCAGAGAAAGTTCCGAGCCGAGACCGGCGACTCGGAATCCTGTGCCGTCATCACTCCAGGCAGCAAGACCGCCCAGAGCAGACCGGCCGGAAAGATGAATCTCACCACGTGAGTATACAGCCCGTGGCAAAAGTCCTCACGGCATTCGACCGTCCCTGCATCCCGGCGGACTGCGTTGCCATCGGCTCACATACTCCCGGTATGCTCCCTCCGAAGCGCCTTGTCCGGCGGGCGCAGGAACGGTCTCGGTGCTCGCGGGACTTTCACCACGGACTGATACCGGAGGCAGTCCGCAAAGTTGGACCCTGGCGAGATCGCGGCTTCATCCGAAGACCGGGCCTGATAAGATGCCCCATCTGTATTCTGTGACCGTGATCGAAGTCCTTTCTGTTGCCGCCATGCGATTTCGTCGCCTGCCATGGGCCATCGGTCTTTTGGGGTTTACTCTCGTTCCCGTCGATGCCCAGCAGGAGCTGCTCCCCTCCTTCCGAGCCCAATCCGAGGTCGTCCTGGTCGACCTGGTGGTCACCGACAAGCGGGGACAATTTGTCCACGACCTGAAGCCCGGGGAGATTCAGGTCTTCGAGGACGGCAAGCTCCAGAGACTGACCTTCTTCGACCTGCGCAAACGGGCCGGGTCCGAGGAACAACTGGTTTCGGACGTCAGAACCGGTGCCGTTCCCACGCCCACCCTCGCCACCAGGTCCCTCCCCACGACCCCGCAGGACAGGGGCTATTTCGTCTTCCTGTTCGACTTGCAGGCCATGTCCTTTCATGGGCTGGAACGGGTCAAGGAATCCATACGACGGTTCGCCCGCTCCGAACTGGCTCCCACCGACCGGGTGATGGTCGCCAGCATACGGCCGCAGTTTCGAGTCGAATTGCCCTTCACCAGCGACATTTCCCAATTGGACACCACCCTCGACAAACTGGTCGCGAGAGATTTTGAAGAGACCGGCATCGCCCGGTTTGTGGAGAGTTTGGACTATGCCTTCGCCCGAATGGAGGCGGGAGCCCTGGACACCTTCGATCCCGGCCAGACCGGGGCCGGAGAGCAGAGACTCGATCCGAATCTGGACGGAGCCATCTCTCAGGCAGCGGACCATGGCCGCGATCTCCTGGTGAAGGTCGAACTGCAAATGGACTTCACCTGCGCCGCCATCGGCGCACTCTCCCGGCATCTGGGCTCCCTACCGGGACGAAAACAGTTGATCTACTTCTCCAAGGGCTATCCTCTCGATGCCAAGCGCACCGTCACACATCTGATCTCCCAACGAGCCGTCACCTACTCTCCGGGACAGGTCACCCTGATCCATCTGGCAGCCAACAACTACATGGCGGGCGCCTCACAAGCCTCCCACCTGATCAACCGGCTTGGGTCGGCGGTGCGCCAGGCCAATCGAGCCCAGGTTTCGGTATACAGTATCGATCCCCGAGGTCTGATGGTCCCTGCGATCGGCAACCCTGAACACAGAGGATCGGGCAATTACCTTTACCCAACCTACTCCACCGAGGACATCACCGCCCCGCACCAGTTTCTGGCCTCCCTCTCGATGGAGACCGGTGGGCTCTGGTTCGCCGACGACAACGACCTGGAACGCCCGATCCGCAGTGCCTACCGGGACGGCAGTCAGTACTACCTTTTGGGATACGTCCCGTCCTCGATCCGGAAGCAGGGCAAGTTCCACAAGATCAAGGTGAAGGTCAGAAGAAAGGGCATCCGGTTGCGGTACCGGGAAGGTTACGTCGAAGAGGACCCGCGAGAAGCCGAAACCGTCGATCTGGCCAACGCCTTCAAGTTCCCCGACCTGTTCCGGGACTTTCCCGTCGACACTCAGATCCTGAACCGAAAGGGGCAGGTGCAGGTCCAGGCCCGAATTCCCACCGGCTCCTTCATCTTCAGATCCCAGGGAGGACAGAACCGGTGCGTCATCGAGATGTTCGGGGCACTCTTCGACGACGCCGGGAAATGGGTCGGAGACAACTTCTACTTCGTTGAGAGATTCGACCTGGACTTCAATCAGCAGGATCTGTCCAAATTCCTCCGCTACAAGCACTTCGTCCCCATGGCGGCACGGATCGCGCCGGATGGGCCCCACGACCTCGTGGTCGTGGTCCGCCAGAGTCTCACCGGAAGGATGGCGACGTCGACCCATCGGATCGCGCCGCACTGAGGGGATCTCAAAGGATTTGTAGCGGCCTCCGGAACTGAAGACTTTGGACAAGCCCAACCTCGTCTACATCACTGCCGACCAACTCAAGGCCTCGGCGGCGCCCATTCTGGGGAACCCCTTGATCTCCTGCCCCTTCATGGAGGGTCTGGCGGCAGAGGGAATCACTTTCCCCGAGACCTATGCCGCCAGCACCATCTGCACCCCCAGCCGGGCCTCCGTCTTCACCGGGGTGCATCCGCTGGTCCACCAGGTCACCTGTTGGCAGAACAAAGCTCCCCTGAACCTGCCGCAGATGTCCGAGTTCTTCGCCTCGCACGGTTACTACACCGCGGTCTCGGGTCATTTCGAACAAGGTAGGAACCTGAGCCGCGGCTGGTATGAACAGGTGGACCTGCGCGAGCCTGGTCCGTTGGCCCGCGCCCTGGAGACCAAGTACTCCCATGGCCGCAGAGACGTGGGCTGGTCCTGCGGAGCCATCGATTGCGCTCCCGAGGAGGGACATTCGGCGCTGCTGGCGGATCGGTCGATCCGCATGATCGACACGGCACGGCGGTCCCGAATGCCTTTCTTTCTCCACTTCTCCTTCAACGACCCCCATCCTTCCTATTTCGTGCCTCCCCCCTACGATTCCATGGTGGACCCCGGTCAGGTCGATCTCCCGGTGATGGACCACGACGGAGAAAGGCCCGCTTGGCAAAACCAGGCTCTCAAGGAAGTCAGAACCGAGGAGGCTTCCGAACACGATCTCAAGAAGGTCGTGGCCGTCTACAACGGAATGATCCGCTACGTGGACGACCAGATGAATCGGGTCTTCCAGGCTCTGGTGGAAAGGGACCTGTTGGAGAACACCTGGGTGATCTTCGCCTCCGACCACGGCGATTTCATGGGGGAGAAGGGACTCTTCGAGAAGTGCGAGGTTCCGTACGAATGCCTGACCCACGTCCCGCTGGTGATCCGCCCACCCACGAATCTGACGGCTCACCGGGGAATCCGGATCCCCGGCCTCGTGGATCTCGTGGATCTTTTTCCCACCTTCCTCTCCCTGGCCGGCATTCCGGTTCCCGAATACGCTCAGGGCCGGGACCTGATGGCGTGGGTGGGCCGGGGAGCGAGACGGCCGCTGCGCCGTGTCGCCTTCGCCCAAGTCGGCGACTACCATGGACACCTCAAGTCAACCTTTCCCACCGGAACCTTCAATTCGGGTCGGCGAAACGCCCTGGTTCGAGCCGGGCGGAGCCAGGAGTTCTCCTACATCCGGGATCCCCAGTACGGTGACGAAGCCTACGATCTCATGCAGGATCCCTGCGAACTGGACAACCTCCTGCAGCGGGCGGCGGTCCCGGACGCCGTCAGCCGACTCAGGGATGACCTCGACCGCTGGGAGGAGGCTTGCCTCGACTTGCGGAGACAGTTGAACGTCATCCCCGGAGACCGGGGTTTCGAACCGGGTTGGGAGTAACGGGGAGGCATGGGAGTGGGGGTTTGTAACCCTCGATTCCGGGATGTCCGGGGGACAAGAATGTCCCCTCCCAGGAGCCCCTACCTGGTGGCGCCGGCCTCTTGTAGATAGCGGACGACCTCTGTGTGCCGGTTGGAAGCTGCGGCCCCAAGGGCAGTGAGACCCTTCTTGAGAAGGGGACAGTCTGTTTTTCCGTGAGAAGGGGACAGTCTGTTTTTCCGTCCTGTGTTTTTCCGTCCTGAGACGACTCAGGTGGTCACCTGGTCAAGCTTCCTCGGCTACTTCCGGAAACCCGAGATTTGCTGATTTTCTTGAGTTTCCTTCGCCTTTCTCAATTCTGAATCGTTGTTGTCATCAGGGGTGCGAACTGACTCCCCTCCGAGACCGAGTCCGATTAACCGAGGACCGTGCCCATGCCCCGAACCGCGCGACACAAAAGCAAGGAAGCCGCCTTCTATCACCTCACCAATCGAGTCACTGGCTGGACCGATTGGTTCCCCTTCGAAGACCGGCGAGCCCGTCGCAAACTCCTGGACATGATTTTGTTCTACGTCAGTGTCTACCGGTGTCGTTTGGCCGCGTTTCAGATCATGGGCAATCACTTCCACTTCGTCGTCCATTTTGAGAAGCCTCGCTCCTTGTCCCGCAAGGAGTTGATGGAGAGCGCCGACAAGCTTTATGGGCGAAAGGTAGAGAAGAAAACCGCCGATTGGACCGTCGCCCAATGGAAGGCTTTCAACCAGCGTCTCTTTGACGTGTCGAAACTGATGCAGAACGTGGACGGGCTGTATGCCGTGTGGTTCAACCACCAGTTTCGACGGCGAGGCCATTTTTGGAGTGAACGTTTCAAGAACCCGGAACTATTGGGAACCGAAGCGGTCCAAGACGCCATTCTTTACGTGGAACTCAACGCCGTCCGAGCCGGACTGGTCAAGCGGCCCGAGCAATGGAAGTGGGGCTCAGCCCGCTGGAGACTCACCGGCAAGGATCACGACCTGATTCCATTGGAGGAACTGTTCCCCTCGGATCCGGGAACCGACGTGTACAGGAGTTACCGGGCTCGCTTGTACTATCGAGGAGCCGTCCCCACCCGGGAGAACCAGGCCGCAATCCCCCGGTGGATCCTCCATCAGGAGCAGCGACGTGGATTTACCCGTGCCGGAGCCTTTCGCCGTCGTTTGCGATTTCTGACGGACGGATTGGCCGTCGGTCCGGCAGAGAAAGTGGCGCAACTGCTGGAGACGTATCGAAAGCAAGGTCGATATCGGCGTCGCCGACACCCCATCCCCCAACTGGGCGGAGTGCTGTTTTCCCTGCGGGAGCAGCGCTCGCACGCCTTCGTCACGTAGACTCGCCTGATCTCCGTCCGTCGATTCTGCCACCGTGGCACCGGACGACCCAGATCACGGAAACCGCCCAATAGACTCTGGACTTTCCCCATTTTTCTGACGGTTCAGGAGAACGAGGGAAGCAGATTTGAACGAGGATCGCGACCCGGAATCGAGACTGTCCCTTTCCGCGGTCTGTTGAACCGTTCTGTTGAGCCGTTCCCGTTCCGGGAATCGCGCGAGACCGGGAATCGAGACCGCGGACCGGAATCGCGGACCGGGAATCGAGACTGTCCCTTTCCGGGGGAGGAAACAGTTGAACGTCATTCCTGGGGACCGGGAGTTCGGGGGGAGGAAACAGTTGAAGGGAGGAAACAGTTGAACGTCATTCCTGGGGACCGGGAGTTCGTGCCGGGTTGGAAGTGACGGGAAACGAGGAGTGAGGAGTGAGAGAAGGAGACTGAGGAGCTATCTCAACGCCCGGGGTCCCGGGATTCAGTTACCTGGTGGCGCCGGCCTCTTGTAGATAGCGGACGACCTCGGTGTGGCGGTTGGAGGCTGCGGCCGAAAGGGCGGTAAGGCCCTTCTGGTCCTTGACGTCCAGTCGAGCTCCCGCGTTCACCAGCGCTTGCACCACTGGCAGATGGCCGTCCGTCGCCGCGCCGATGAGTGCCGTCTTGCCTTCGTTCTCGCGGGCATCGATGGCGGCCCCGGCCGCCAGCAGGGCTTGGGTGGTTTCCAGGCGGCCGTTCCAGGCGGCCCACATCAGGGCGGTGGCGCCAGTGTAATCACGCGATTCCAACTGGGCGCCGGCGGCAAGCAACATCCTGACGATCCCTGTGTGCCCCTCCCAGGCGGCTCCCATGAGCCCGCCCCGTTCGTTCTTGTCCTTGAGGTTCACGTCGGCTGCGGCTTCCAGAAGAACCCCCACGGTTTGACCATATCCCTTCCAGCAGGCCCAGATGAGGGGTGTCATTCCGGCCAGTTCATCCCGGGGATCGATCTCGGAGCCTCGTTCCAACAGGATCTTGACCACTTCGGTCTGACCCACCCAAGCGGCGGCGGTCAGAGCCGTGGTTCCCTGCTCGTCCCTCCCGTTGACGTCCACACCGAGGTCCAGGAGGTACTTCACCGCGTCCACGTCTCCCCGTTCGGCAGCCTCGATGAGATGGATCGGCTTCTCCTGCTGCCGGATCGCCCCAAACACGGGTCCCGCTATCAGGAGCGCTGCGGCCAGCACCAAAACCACCGGCTTTCCGATTTTCGATCTCATTGCTGAGCGATCCTGGCCATGGAGTCGGCCTTCAGCCATCCTACATTACCGTCGGCGAGAAGGACTTCGACCCATGACCCCGAGACTTCCTGAATTCGCACCTTGGTCCCCTCGTGGAGCGTGAAGACCTGGATGCCTTCTTCTCCCGGGGCACTCACGGCCCGGGCCTCCTGGGCCAGGATGATGGCCTCGGAGGGTTCTCTCTCCTGGCGAATCTGACCAGCCAAGCATAGGGAGGACCCGATCAGCAGGAGAACTCCGGCCCAGACGATCTTGCCGGTGAACCTGCGGCCCCGACTCCAAAGAAGCCTGAGGATCCAGGCAGCCACCAGAACGGCGTAGGAACTCCACATCAGGACCCATAGAGCGCTGCGGGGAAGAAAGAACACGAAGCGCTCCAAGAGGACCAGGAGCCGGAACCGGGGCAGCTCGGGAATTTGATCGACCACCTTGAGCCGTGCCAGTGACAGGTTCACCTCCAGATCCTCATCTCCGGGGATCAGTCGAGCCGCGCGCTCGTAGTGAAGAATGGCCTGCCCCGTCTCGCCGAGCTTGTAGTAGCAATTTCCCATGTTGAAATAGAGTGGGCCCGACTCGTAACCCATGGCGGCAACGCTCGCGTAGCTCTCCAGGGCCTTCCGGTATTCACCAGCCTCGTAATTTCGGTTGCCCTGTTGGAAGAGACCCTCCCGAGAGTCCCCCCAAACCGGAGCGAAGATCAAAGTCAGCGAGAGCAGAGCGATCGCCCGTGGGTTCACTGAGAATACCTTCTTTCCGGGCGGGAGGCGAACTCCTGCTCCATCCGGGTCACGGCGTCCCGGGCGCTGGCCATCAGGTCCTGCATTTCCTGCTCGGCGGAGGAAGACGGCGCGAACTGCTTCAAATCACAGATCTGGAGACAGTCGAAATAGCCCGTGAGGGACTCTTCCGAGATTCCCCTGGCCCGCAAAGTCTCCTTGACCTCCTGACTGACCATTCCGGCTTGGGCCACGTTGAGCTTGTCGGCCAGATAGCCCATGAGTGCCTTTCCCACGGCTTGGTAGAACTCTTTCTCGGCACCCTGGGCCAAGTGGGTCCGGGCGTGGGCCAGTCTCTTCCGGGAGACGCGGCGAGCCCTCCTGGCCCGCGCGTAGGCTACGTCTCCCTTGAGCCGCGTCAGATGCCGCCTGTAACCGACGGCGCCCAGAAGGAAAAGCAGGGGCAAGGAGAAGGGAATCCAGAACCCCTTGGCCGTCAGCAAGGACTCGCCGGTCTTGCGGAATGGATCGGACCCGATCTTGATGAACCGGATATCCTGTCCCAGCAGCTTCACCTCCTGGCGGGAGAGCCCTGCTTCCGCCGCTTCCGCCAAGTGGTCTCCCGGCGCCACGTTGACGGACAACTCGGGAGCGCGGCTGATCCGGTAGGCGCCCTCGACCGGGTCGAAGTAGGCCAGCTTCACCGGCTCCAGCCGCACCGGACCGGGACGGCGGGGAATGAGCACGTATTCGTAGGTCTTCTCTCCCGAGATCCCGCTCGGATCCCGTCTGATCTGCTGCTCCACCTTTGGCGGGTAGACTTCGAAGCTGGAAGGGAAGGAAATTTGGGGCTCGCTCAGTCCGGCCAGATTGCCGCTGCCGGAAATCCGAACCTTGTAGGTCAGGGCCTCGTTGGCCTTGACCTGAGACTTGTCCAATTGACCAGCAATGGAGAAACTTCCCACGGCGCCCTGGAATTCCGGGGGCCTGCCCTCCTGGGGCAAGGGCAGGACTTGCACCCGAAGCGAATCGGAAGCCAGTTGCCGGGTCACCTCCCGGCCGAAGAGATCACCGCTGAAAAAGCCTCGGAAGGGGTCCCGGGAGACGCCTCGGGTCCGGACCCGGCATTCCAGGACCAGGGGGCCGACCTCCTTTTCCCCAGCGCCGGTGGGGAAAAGCGCCATCCTCTTGATCAGCGCCACCCTATATCGCCGTCCGTCGATCACTTCCTCGGTATGTGGCTGCCGGGTCTGCGGATAGTCTTCCACCCAGAAACCAGCCGTGTCCGGCTGCTTGGAGATCCCGTACGAGGAAACGCTGACGCGCGTATAGATCTTGTAAGTCACCACCAGGGCCTGGTTCTCATAAATGCGCTCCCGGTCGGCCGTTGCACGCACAAAGAGATCGGATTGGGCAGCCGTGCCCGCCGGCCGGCGGTCGCCACGAGGAGTGGGCGCCGGTCGACCGGTGCCGCCGATCCGGATCCGAAGAGGGGCCGTCTTGTGGACCCTGCGGTCCAGTTGCACCTGGACCGCGCCGATCTCGAACTCGCCTTCCCGGGTGGCCTGAAAATGGAAGCTGAAGGTCCTGGACGCGGACATGCGTCCGTTCACCAACCGATACTGCTGGGAACTCCGCCTTCCCAGGAACGCGGCGAACTCCTCCATGGGAGGCAAGCTCGGCTCTCCGGCACCGGTGGCGCCCCTGCCCGAAACCTCCACCGAGAGTGTGAACTGCTGGCCCACGAAGACGGAAGTACGGTCCAGAAACGCCTGGACGGCCGGGTCCTGACCGCCTGCCGGTCCGCAAAGCAGGACCGCTGCCAGAAGTGTTCCGCAGATCCTTCTCACCAGTCCTTCTCTACCTTCACGGTTCCCGGGCGCAATTCGAGTTTCTTCTTGACGCCCGCCTGGGCCTGAGCCAGGGCCTCCAGGAGCCGCTCTGCTGCTTCACGAGACATGGGTTGGGAACCACTGGGAGGAGTCTGAACCTGGTCCTCCTGAGCGGGTTCCCGTTGCTGGTCGCCACTGCCGGCGCGAGACTTCTCGTCCCTGTTTTCCTGTGGGTCCCCCGGGCGCTGTTCAGGATCTTCGGAATCCGGCCGGTCATTCTGGTCCCGGGACTGTTGCCCCTCTTCCTGCTGGTCCTGGCCCTCCTGATCTTCCGGCCGGTCCTCTTGGCCCTGCTGTGACTGATCCTCGCCGTCGGACTGACTCTCGTCCCGGTTCTTATCCTTGTCCTTATCCTGCTCCCCGTCTCCCTGTTGGTTCTGATTCTTCTGCTGCTGTTGCTGCTCCTGCAATTGCTTGAGCACGAACTCCAGATTGTGCTTGGCGTCCCGGTCGCCGGGCGCCAGCTTCAGCGCCTCCCGGTATGCGCTCAGGCTCTCCTGGAGCTTGCCCTGGCGATAGAGCGAGTTGCCCAGATTATACTGGGCCCGGGACTCGATCTCGGGGTCCTCCGACTGCAACGCCTGGGAGAAGGAATCCGCGGCATCCTCCATATCTTCTTTCTTGAAGTGCGCATCCCCCAGATTGAAACGGATGGTCGAAGATTCCGGGCTCTCTTCCAGTGCCTCCCGGTACAGCTCCAGAGCCTTGTCGTAGTCCCCTTCCGAGAAATTCCGGTTCCCCTCCAGAACTTTCTCCCTGCCGGCCTGGCTCCAGAGAGGCTGGGAGCCGGACAGCAGTCCCGCCAGCAACAGTCCTGCGAACAGACGCCGAAACCCGATCACCGAAAACGCCCTCTCCAGACTCTGTCGACCCGCCGCCGCTCGGACAACAGGACGTCGGCCAACAGCAGCACCAGACCCAACAGGACGGGAATCTGAAACCGCTCCTCATATTGGGCCACCTGGATGGAGGCAAGCTGCTTCTTGTCCATGGCCGCCACTTCTCCGTAGATCCCCTCCAATTCCGACTCTCCAGGCGAGGCCCGGTGATAGGTGCCCCCCGTCTCCTCGGCCAACTCCCGAAGCGTGCTCTCGTCCAGCCGCGTCATCACCACTTCGCCTGACCTGTTCTTCTTGAAACCCTGGGCACGGCCTTCGGAATCGAAGACCGGTATGGGGGTTCCCTGCATCGACCCGATTCCCACGGCGTGGATGACCACTCCCTGGCCGGCCGCCTCCCGGGCCACTTCCAGGGGCCGTCCCAAATGGTCTTCGCCGTCGGTGATCAGAACCATCACCTTGTGCTTCTTCTCCTCGGCCGAGAAGAGCTCCAACCCCTTGCGCAGGGCTTCGCCCAACGCGGTTCCCGGCACCGGGATCGACTCCGGACCCATGGAGGCCAGCAGCGTCCTGGCCGCCCCGTAGTCGAGGGTCAGGGGACATTGGACGAACGCCTCTCCGGCGAACCCCACGATCCCGATGCGGTCCCCCTCCAGCAGGCCGATGAGCGTGCCGATGGCGTGCTTGGCCTTTTCCAGGCGGTTCGGCTGGATGTCCCGGGCCAGCATGGAGGCGGACAGATCCAGGACCACCACCAGATCCTGTCCCTCTCTTTCCACCGTCTCCAAACGGGTCCCGAACTGGGGCCGGGCCAGACCACCCAACAGCAGGCCGACGGCGGCCACCACCAGCAGCCCCTTGGACCACTGGCGCCGGCTGCTGGAGTTCCCGGTGAGCCGGGGCGCCATGTGGGGACCCACCAGGACCCGGATCCCGCGCCGTTTACGCCGGATTACCCAGAACAGAAAAGCCGGCAACAGCGGCAACAGAACCAACAGATACAGCAGTTGCGGTTCACCGAACCGAAACAAGATCCCTTCCCTCCGGTATGTCTGGTTTCACGGTATCTTCCGAAACCAGGTTCCGGAGAGTCCCAGCTCACCCAACAGAATCACGACGGCCAGGGCCAGCGGATAGGGGAACAGCTCTCCGTATTGAGTGTATTGGTTCACCTTGATCTCACTCTTTTCCAATTCGTCGATCTCACTGTAGATCTGCTCCAGGCTCTCACGATCCGTGGCCCGAAAATATCGCCCGCCCGTCACGTCGGCGGCTTGACGAAGAGCCTCTTCGTCGATGTCGACACGAATCCGGGTCTGGCGGCGGCCTAAGACGGGGTCGTCCACCGGATAGGGGGCCACGCCCCGGGTTCCGGCTCCGATGGAGTAGATGCGGATTTCGAAGGCCTGGGCCATCTGGGCCGCGGTGGCGGGGTCGATTTCCCCCGCGTTGTTGCGGCCGTCGGTGAGCAGGATCAACACCTTGGACTCGGCTTCACTTTCCTTGAGACGTCCGACCGCGGTGGCGATGCCCATGCCCAGGGCGGTCCCGTCGTCCAGCAGGCCCACCTTCAGCTCGTCCAGAAAATCCAGAAGGATCCCGTAGTCCAGGGTCAGGGGACATTGGACGAAACCGTGGCTGGCGAAGACCACCAAGCCGATGCGGTCGTTGGTCCGGCGGCGGATGAAATCGGCGGCCACCTGCTTCGCCGCCTCGATCCGGTCCGGCTCGATGTCCTGGGCCAGCATGGAACTGGACAGATCCAATGCCAGCACGATGTCGATCCCTTCCGCCGTCACCTCCTCACGCGTGGCGCCACTCTGGGGCCGGGCCGCGGCGAGAACCAGAAGCCCCAGGGCAATCAACCGAAGGGCGAATAGAAAATGGCGGGAACGGGCCGCCATGGGCTTATAGGCCTTCTTGAGAGATCCCACATGCGGAAACCGCAGACTGGAGTTCCGGCGGCCCGCCCGCCTCAGGGTCCAGACCAGGATCAGCGGAAGGATCAGCAGCAGGCTGAGAAACCAGGGATCCGCGAAACGGTACGACATGGTCAAATCTCGGGGCAAAGCGAAATCAGGTCGTAGATCCCCAATTGTCCGAATCGAGGTTCTCTATCAGTCCGTGGTGAAAGTCCCGCGAGCACCGAGACCGTTCCTGCGCCCGCCGGACAAGGCGCGATTCGGGTGCATACCGGGAGTATGTGCCCGAATCGCAACGCCGTCCGCCGGGATGCAGGGACGGTCGAATGCCGTGATGACTTTTGCCACGGGCTGCTATGGCCCCAGGGGTCCACTCTACCGGTTTCGGACCCGCCGGCGGTCAGCTTTGAACTCCCACTCGGTGGGAGAATCCGTGCGGCCGTGATCCCGCACACGATCCTCATCCGAGAACCCACAGGAGGGCCGCAACCATCCCCACGATGCCGGCGGCCTGTACTGCCAAGGCCCGATAGATCCGAGATTCCAGATCGCGGATGGTCGATTCCAGGGCCTCGGTCGTGGGACGCGACGCAATAGCCTCCCGGATCTGAGCCAAGTCGTCTTGCAGGTTCGTCGTGGCCTGATCGAACGCTTGGCGCACATCTGCCGCATCGATGCCGGACCCTGGGTCTTTGCCCATTCGCTTGTCAATGACTTTCGTAACGGCCGTGACCACAGCGTCGATCAGAGCCCCAAGCAAAATCGGGGGAACAGGAACCATGATGACCTCCTCTAATGTGTATCGTCTTGCCCGTAGCGGCGATCCCCTGGCTGACGATCGCCGGTCTCCGGCGCGGACTGCGGGGCGGCCGATAGAACCGGTTCCGCCGGGCGGGTGACCTCCAGAATCCGGAAGGCCAGCTTCGTCACTCGCTCCTGCTCCGGGAGCGGGGGGGTGTATTTGGCGAATTTGACCAGGTCACAGCAAGGGAAGAAATCCCGAAACAGTTGCAGCTCATCCAGGGCGAGAGCCATCTTCCGCAGTTGGTCCAGGACCTGCGTGGTCGTCGATTCCATGGCTTGAATCGGATACCGCCGTTCCAGGTAGTGGCGGATGATCTCCGAGAGCCGGGTGAAATAGGGCTTGAGCCGACCCTCTTCCGGAAGTCCCGAGTCCCGGAGGCGGCAGAGCGCCTGATACGCCTCGTCATAAGGCGAGAGCCGGGGTTTCCGCGAGACCGCCGACGGAGCCTCCCCGCCCCTCCGGCGAAGATACAGGAGGATCAGGGCCGCCAGGCCCAGGGCGGCGGCGAACCAGGGCCACAGCGACCAGAGGCTTCGCGGAATCTCCAGCGGTCCCTTGATGTCGAGGATGTCCTTGGAATCGTCCGACAGAGTGCTCTCGACCCGAATCGAATGCTCCTGCGTCCGGACCGAGCCGGCTTGGATCCCGTCGCCACGGTAGGTCACCGGGACCGGTGGAATCTCGAAACTGCCCGTTTCGTAGAGAGCCAGAGTGTAGGCCACGGTCCAGATCCGATTCCCTTCCTCCTCGACCGGACCCGCGACCTCCTGGCCGAGGACCTCGAACTCGCCCAAGTCAGGGTCCACTTCCGGCAGATCCACTTCCACGCCGGGGACCGCCGTCACCGTCAGGGTGAAGCGAATCGGATCCCCCACCGTGACCTGGGTAAGATCCACCTGGGAATCCAACTGGACGGGGGATTGTCCCCGCAGCACCAGCAGGCAGAAGATCAGGATCGCAATTGAGATGGCGTTGTGTCTCATCGCCGCAGTCGCCGGCTCCGGGTCCGGAAGAACCGGATCAACAACTCCAGATAGCTCCGGTTGGAATCCACCTCGATGCTGTCGACGCTGATGGAGTTGAGAAAGCTCCTGAACTCCTCGTCCTCCCGGAGAACCTGGGCCTTGAAAGCCTCTCGAACCTCGGGGTCATTGGTGTTGAGGATCAGTTGCTCGCCCGTCTCGGCATCCTCGAACTCGACGAAACCCACTCGCGGAAGTTCCCGTTCCCTGGGGTCCCGGACCCGGATGGCCACCACGTCATGCCTCCGGTTGGCGACCCGGAGCCCGCGCCGGAAACCGTCCGCGAGGAAGTCCGACACCAGGAACACGATGCTTCTTCGGCGGATCACCCGCATCAGGTACTCGAGGGCCAGACCGATGTCGGTGGCGTGGTGCCGGGGCTGGAAATACAGCAACTCCCGCAGGACCCGGAGCACGTGGGAGCGGCCCTTGCGGGGGGGCACGAATTTCTCGATCCGGTCGGTGAAGATGATCAGGCCCACCTTGTCGTTGTTCTTGATGGCGGAAAACGCCAGCAGAGCGCAGATCTCGACGGCGACCTCTCCCTTCATGCGCTCCCCGGACCCGAACTCTCCCGAGAGGCTGGCGTCGACCAGGAGCATCACCGTCAGGTCCCTCTCCTCGTCGAACAGCTTGACGTAGGGACGATCCATGCGGGCCGTCACATTCCAGTCGATAGTCCGGACGTCATCCCCGATCTGGTACTCGCGGACCTCGGCAAAGCTCATGCCGCGTCCCTTGAACACGGAATGGTATTCGCCCGAAAAGACGTTGTTGACCAGACCTCGAGTGGCGATCTCGAGACGGCGAACCTTGCGCAGGATCTCTCGTGGAATCATCTCAACGGAAAACCCCAAGACGGACGCCGCCCGCCGCGAAGCACGCGCGGCCCACAAGTCCAAAGCGAGCGGCAGCTTTTCCCATCTTCCTCTTTTTTCTCTTTCCTCTTTTCTTTTTCCTCGTCTTACGGCACTTCCACGTTGTTCAGGACCTTCCGGACCACGTCCTCGGCAGTCACCTCTTCGGCTTCCGCCTCGTAGGTCAGAATGACCCGGTGCCTGAGGACGTCCATGCCGATGGCGCGAACGTCTTCCGGAGTCACATAGGCCCGATGGTCCAGGAAGGCGTGGGCCCGGGCCGCCCGAGCCAGAAAGATGGAGGCTCTGGGAGAAGCCCCGAAATTGACGAGGTCGACCAGCTCGTCCATTCCGCAATCGCCGGGAGTTCGCGTCGCGAAGACGATGTCGACGATATACCGTTGAATCTTGGCGTCCATGTAGATTTCCTGCACCGCGTCCCGGGCGCGTCGGACCTCCTCCGGCGACACCACAGGGCTGGCCTCGGGAACGACGCTTCCGGACATGCGGCGCATGATCTCCAACTCTTCCATTCGCGACGGATACCCCACCGACAGCTTCAACATGAAGCGGTCGACCTGCGCCTCCGGAAGCGGATAGGTGCCCTCCTGCTCGATGGGATTCTGGGTCGCCAGAACCAGGAACGGGTCATCCAGGGGATAAGTGGTTTCGCCGATGGTCACGGTCCGCTCCTGCATGGCCTCCAGCAGAGCCGACTGGACCTTGGCCGGTGAGCGATTGATCTCGTCAGCCAGAATCAGGTTGGAGAAGATGGGTCCCTTCTTGGTCTTGAAGGTGCCGTCGCTCTGATCGTAGACCAGCGTGCCGATCAGATCCGCGGGGAGCAGGTCGGGCGTGAACTGAACCCGTTGAAACCCGGTGGCGATGGTCTGGGAGAGGGTCTTGACCGTCAGGGTCTTGGCCAGACCGGGCACCCCCTCCAGCAGTACGTGGCCATTGGTGAGAAGCCCGATGAGCAGGCGCCGGACCATATATTCCTGGCCCACGATCACCTTGGAAACCTCTTCGAGGAGTCGCTCCACCACGACACTCTCGGCATCGATTCTTCTCTGGATCTCTCGGATCTCGATGTTCATCTTGGATGGTTCCGCTTTCTTTTACTGCTCAAGGGAAAATGGGACTTTCGGACTTCAGAATATTTCACGACGGCCTCTGGAGGCGAGTTCCATTTAGCGAAAGGGAGGCAAGCGAACGAGAAGCGGCTACGGGGGTTCTTGCCGTCAGGCATCAGCCCACGGAAGCCACGGCCTCTCGCACCAGCCGCTTCAGGGTGGCCAGATCCTTCCCGATGGACTCCAGAACCCGATCCCGGTCCATGGTGAGTCGGCGGGTGCCCCGCTCGGCGCCGCCGAGGGAGTACTCGCAGTGAAGGCTGATTGGACCTGCGAAACCCGATTTCAGCAAGCGGGCCAGAAAGGGACCGATGGGAACCATGCCCTCGCCCAAGGGACAGTTTTCCACCTGCCACCCGCCGGGTGTTTCCTTCCACCTGAAGTCTTTCACCACCACGGTGTGGACCCGGTCGGCCAAGGCCCTGAAGTTGGTGGGCCAGGCAAGCCCCCCTTCCACGGTGGCGTGGCGGATGTCGAACTGGCAACCGAGCCAGCGCCGGGGGAGTCCCTCCAACGCTTGACGCAGGTCCCACAACGCCGCTCCAAAATGGGAAGCGCCGGCGTGGTTCTGATAGTCGCCGCAGATCTCGAACCTTCGATTCAGATCGGCCAAGCCGGCGAGATTTCTCCTGATCTCCGCCAGCGTCTCCGAAATGTCCCCGTCTTCCGGGTAGCGATAGTACCCCAGCCGATAGCAGGGGATCCCCAGGCCGCTGGCGGTCTCCAGGATCTCCCGGGTCCCAGCATCCTCCGGGTGGATTATGGCCGTCGTTATAGTGGGAACGCGGACACCCGATTCCCCGACGGCCGACACCGCCCGGGGAAGATCAGTTCTCACCTTCTCGGGCAGAACATGCCCTGAAGGACGGACGGTGAGGTCGACTCCGTCAAAGCCCAACTGGGACACGGCCACTCCCAATTCCGGGTAGTCCAACCATTGCAGATGCTTGGAGAAGATGGAATACGTCCACTCGGGAACGGCGGCACTCCGGCGGTGAGCGAAAGGTTCGCCTCGGATCGGCTTCCCGGAGACCGCCAGAAGACCGGTTCCCAGGCCGGCAAGGAATTCCCGGCGTCCGGTTCGTTCAGTCTTCACTCGACCTCCGCTCATCGATGCCTCGCGTGCTTCATATCCGCGTACTACCACCTGAAGAGACCATGATAGGCTATCGGACCCTTTCGACCATTACCGTCCGATTCTACACTGGATCGGACGGCGACCAGCGAAGATTTCGACGGAGGAGAACATGTCCCTGATTCAGACTTTGAACCGTCTGATCGAATACGACACGGCATTGCTCGCCAACACCATCGGCTACATCGATCCGACTCCGCCCGAAGAGTTCTACATGTCGGGCGCCATCCAATCGGTCACCCCTTCGCTGGGCCCCAGCGTCGGAGTGGCCGTGACCTGCAAGCTGGACAGCAGCACGCCCGGAAGGCAATCGGACCTGAGCGGTTTCTGGGAGATGGTGGACCGGATCGACAAGATGGAAGAGCCCGTGGTGTGGGTATGCGAGGCGGTCGGCTCCAGGCCCGAGCACGAGTGCGTGTTCGGCGACGGCATGGCCAAAGCGCTGCACACCGCCGGTTGCAGCGCGCTCGTGACCAATGGCGGGGTCAGAGACATTCCCGGACTGATGAGCATTCCCTTCGCAGCCTATGCGCGAGGCCTCACCATCCACCACTGCGCGCTGACGGTCTCGGGGGTGAACGAGCCGGTTCAGGTCGGCGGCATCCAGGTGACCCCGGGCGACGTCATCCACGCCAACAACGAAGGGGTCATCAAGCTCCCCGCGAGCTGCCTCCGGATCCTGCCTGAGAAGGCGGGACAGATGCTCGTCTTCGAGAAGGAGGCGCACGAGATCATGCGCCGGCCCGACCTGCCTCCTCTGGAGAAGCCGCAAGAAACCGCCCGCCTGTTGAAGAAGTTCGGATTCTGAAGCCGCGGACAGACGCCGGCGCGCGGCGAACCCTCATCAAAGCAATCCGACCAGACTCAGGGTCGTGATGATGGCCAACAGGGTGAAGAAGGATCCGGCCAGGAACATTCCGATTCGCATGGGCCAGCCGGGGCGAAGTTCCGGGGGCAACAGGATGACGTTGACGGCCAGCGTGTGGAAGCAGCTCACGCCCAAAGCGTAATTGAAGATGTTGGTGGCGAACTTCAAGAGTTCCAGCGGCGGCGCCAAAGAGAGCATGATGAGACCGAACACGGCATAGCCGGCCAGCACCTTGAAATAGACGATCCGGATCCGGCCGGGCTCCAGCTTCCGCAGGCGGGCGCTGGAGGTCCAGAACACGTCCACCCAGCGGCGGATCACTCCGTCCGCCGACGTCGCCATGGTCGGAGCCAGAACCAGAAAACCGCAGAACATGGTGAGGTACCAGAAGAGCACGCCGGCGTCCAGGCCCCAGGCCGCCCCCACGTGATCCCGGACCCCGGACGCCGTCATGCCGGCTGCGACCCAACTGCTGGCTTCCGTACCCCGGGGCAGAAATTGCACCGAGAGCATGCTGGGCAGGGCCAGTCCCAGGAAGCAGGCCGGCATCCAGACGGCCAACTGGTCGCGGGCAACATGCCGGTACCAGCGGCGGAATCTGCCCAGGGAGCTCCGCGTCACCTCGAAGACCATTCCCACGTGGGACAGGCTCAGGTTGTGCCCCCCGATGACGCTGGGGATGGCTCCGACGTGACGCCCCATTCCCCAACCCTGATCCCTCGTGTAGTTGCTGATGGGAGCATTGGAGAGCCCCCCGCTGCCGGCGATGGCGGCGAATGCCGCCAGGAGGGAGATGGTGCTGAAATCGATCTCGGGCATCGTACCCTTGTCCAGCAGGGAGACGAAGATGTTCTCGGTCTCGTTTCCACCGACGGGAACCGACCCGAACTTGAGGAAGCCGCTGAAGATCTCGCCCCAGGTGGAGAGACTGGAGTGGAAGATTCCCAGGATCGAGAGAAACCCCAGGACCACCACGATCTTGAAGGTCATCACCGCCCGGAGCGAGTTGTAGATCTTGCCGCCGATCAGCAACGGAACCAGGGCCGCCAGGAAAATCACGTAGCCCAGGATCTTCAGGAGCCACCAGTGGGCATCGTTGTTGAGGGGGTCCGGCAGGACTCCGCCCAGGAGCACGGCGGCCAGAGGCGTGGCCGCATTGGCCGCCAGATAGGGAAAGACGGCTCCGAAATCCAGGAAGATGTAGGCGATGAGCCAGAATCTGGGTCCAGGCAACGTACGGAACTTGCCGGTGAAGATCGGTTCTCCCGTGTAGAGTGTGTAGCGGCTGATCTCAATGTTGTAGAGAACCTGACTCATGATGCTCAGGGTGGCGAGCCACATGAGAGCGCCGCCGTACTTGGCCGTGACGGCGGGCCCCATCAGCCATTCGCCGCCGCCGATGGCGCCCCCTCCCAGGAGCAGGCCGGGGCCCAGCAACCCGAACCAGTTGCGAGTCGTGAAGACGGGCGCCTTCACCAACTCACCGGTCTGCCATCGCGGCATCTCCTTGGAACCGGGATGGGGCGCCTGAAAGCCACGGCTTCCCGAGCCAGGAGATGAGTTTTCCGGTCTCGTGTCTTGCATTCCTGAAACCTTTCCGCTGGGGCTCCCGCTACGGGCCGTTGAGGGCTGCTATGCTAGACTGCGCTCCGGAACTCCGCAACATGCAGGTCCTTTCCAAACCGGTACCGGCGAGTCCGATGGGGACAGTGATTCTCCTGCTGTTGACGCTGGCGAACCTTACGGCAGCCCCGATCAAGGGTGCCGGCGAGCTCCCCGCGCAGGGCGAGATTCCCTCGCCGCCGGTGCCGGGACAGCCGGCGCGGGCGGATCTTGATCGAGCCATCACCCGGGGCACCCGATCCTTCATCCGGGACTTCGTCGAGCCCTCTTACGCCGCCGTCTCCAACGGCGGCTACGTCGACTACAAGAATGCCGAGGGCACCGTCAAACGCTACGGACCCAAGGCTTACGTGGCCTACCAGCTCTACCTGCTGACCCATTTCCTCATGTACTACCAGGACTTCGGTGTCGACCCCGAGAGCGATCTTTTCCGGAAGGTCAGAACCTGGTTCGTGGAGGAATTCGATGGCCGGACCGGGAGCTGGCTCTGGTCCCACGAGGGCTGCCTCCATCCCAAGGGCATGATCGCACTGGCCAATTTGGGCCGCTCTTCCCTGGTTAAGAAGGCGTACGACTGGGCGCTCAGGTCGCCGCTCTCCCTTCCCTATCTACCCCCCAGTTCCCTGCCGGTCCCCGACCGGATCTTCACCATCATGCAATCGGGCAACATCATCCAGACCCTGGGCAACGCCCGGAACTCGCTCACCGGAAAGCACGGCTGGGAGCACGGCAGCCCGGTGCCCGACCTGGAGAACAGCGCCAAGCTACTGTACGCGCTCCTGCAAGCCGGGTTTCCGTCCACGGACGCTCGCCTGACCGATCTCCGCCGGGGACTGGCGAACCGGCTCCTGGCCCTGGGTCCGCCCATGATCGCAGCGGACTACGTAGGACTGGCCTGGTACGTTTTCCTGACCCACGACTTCGACCTGGAACCCGACTTGGCCTACCAGCGGTGTCTTCAACTCATGGAGGCGACCATCGGTCGTGGCTGGAAGTCGCATTTCGCCTTGATGGAGTTCCCGGGCTTCCGCAGCCTCCTGGTGCGGGCGCTCATGACCGCCGGCAGGAGATCGCCTCAGGTGGACGCCGCCGTGAACGGGTACGTCGCGTCGCAGAGTGAAACGGGCGTCTGGCCGCTACCCCGCGCCCTCAGTCTTTGGGGACTGGACAAACCGCCGGTCGCGGGGATCAAACTGGGCACCATGGACGGCGCCAACACCTACCTGTTGACGCTGACGCTGATCCACTACCGGGACCGGATCTCCAGTGACAACTCCGCGTTCGCCGTCCCGTCCCTTTCCCTGAAACACCGTCCCGCGCCGGCCGCCCGGTTGGACGACTCTCCCGGAGCACGGGCGGTGGAGCGGGCCTGCACCGGTTGCCATGCCCGGCCTCACCCCGAAGCCTACGGCCGCGAGGATTGGCCGGGCGTGACCCGTAAAATGGAAGAGTACATGTTCGAGAAGGGGATGAACGTCGCGCCCCGCGATCTCACCCTGGTGATCGAGTACCTGATGGAGAAAGCTACTCCCCGGCTGGGGCCGAATTAGCCCGGGTGAGTCGATACCAGGAGCCCCCACCGTGGAACGATTTCGAAACCGGATAATCTGATTATCCGGCGACCCACCGCCCACAAACCGCATTGGGAAGCGCCCCTCCCCCGCGACCGCGGGGCAAGAGGGGCGCCGTCCCGGTCTTCATCATGACCGTCCCTGGACGCTCGGAGGCGCTCCCGGCGTCCCCGTAGGGACCCCGGCTCCGGCTTGCGAGCGTGCGGGCCACGCGGAACCCGTTGTTGTTGTTCCGGTTCGTGGTGGTGTTCCTGTTGCGGTTCGCGGAGCGGAGATTCCTGGGGTTGTTGTTCCAGGAGCCGCCGCGCAAAACGCGCTGGGGGGACGGTCAGGCCCCCGGACGGCGCCGAAGCGCACCGCCCGGAAGATCGCTTGGCGCAGGCGCCAGGTATTCGCATGCTCGGCATGCGCGATCCAGGCGCGCACGTGCCGAGTCATCTGTTCCAGGTCCACAGCGCCCGCGTGCCAGCGGTCGCGCAGCCCCCGCAGGCGATTGCGGAACCGGCGCACGTTCGCTTCCGGCAATCGGCGATAACCGCCCGGAAAAAGGACCAGGCCCAGGAACGGAGTCGGTTGAGCAGTTTCCAGCACCACCGTCTTGCGTGGGTGCAGCCGCAGGCGCCGGCCCTTGAGATACGTCGTGATTCGATTCCGCCAGTCCTCGAGCCGCCCGCGGTCGTCGTGAAACAGCGCGAAGTCGTCCACGTACCTGAGATATCCCTTCGCCCGCAGCACTTCCTTGCAGAAGTGGTCGAGGCCGTTCAGATAGAGTTTGGCGAAGAACTGGCTCGCCAGGTTGCCGATGGGCAAACCTCGCCGGCGTTCGAAGGGGGTGAAGAGATTGTCGCCGGGATAGTAGAGGTTCACCGATTCCTGCAGGTAGGACCCATCGATGAGGCGTTCCGCCAACGCCAGGGTGCGCCGGCAGGCGATCCGCCGCCGCAGGTCCGCCTTGAGGGTCTCGTGGTCGATGGCCGGGAAGTAGCGGAAGATGTCACAACGCAGCACCCAGCGGTGCCGGTCGCGAAATCGTTCGTAGCGCGCGATGGCCCTGTGGGTTCCCTTGCCCTTCCGGTTGGCGTAGCTGTCGTGGATGAAGCCGCGTTCGAAGATGGGTTCCACGACGCGGCAGAAGGCGTGGTGGACGACCCGGTCCCAAAAGGGCGCCGCCGA
The DNA here is from genome assembly GCA_965217775.1 of Acidobacteriota bacterium. Lineage (GTDB taxonomy): Bacteria > Acidobacteriota > UBA6911 > RPQK01 > JAJDTT01 > JAJDTT01. Next base: position 5,233,750 of record CBDCJH010000002.1, on the reverse strand, counting down.
GACCATGCGGCGTTTGGGGTCCCGGCTCTCGATGACGGTGTAGCGTCCGGGACGGTAGCACCCGCTCCTCAGTTCCCGCTCCAGGCGCAGGACCTGAGGTTCCAGATTGGCGAGGAACGACGCCACGCCGGGCTTGGTCCGCTTGCCCCGGGCGGCGATCCGGGCCGCCTCCAGCAGGGCGGGAAACGAGGCGATCCGGTCGAAGAGATCACGCGCTTTCTCGGCCATGATGCGTCTTGCGCCAGCCGCCCACCAGACGACCGGTCTCGTCCAGTTGTCGCGCCGCGTGCTCGTAGCGGCGAGGGTCCAGGTAACGGAGTTTGTGCGCCAGGCGGCACAGGAACCGCAGTTTCTCCAGGCCCAGGTTGGCGGAGGTCAGGGCGGGACCCCGGCGCCGGGTGTAGGTCGCCTCGATCAGCCGCTCCAGAACGTCCAGCGCCGAGGTCTGGATCCGGTCCCCCAGCAGAAACTTCTTCCGGCGCGGAAACCGCTCCATCGTCGGGATCAACCACGCGACGAACCGGAAGTGCGACTCCAGCGCCGGCCCCGTCTCGCGCGAACGGTCACCTCTGCCCACACGCCCTCGATGGGTTGCATTGCTCAAATTTGCCGCTGAGCCTCAGAAAAATACCAGGGGGCCAGCCCCCTGGACCCCCGTAGGAAGTAAAGATTTAAAGACTCAAGGGGTAATAGTCCGGGCCACGCGGAACCCGTCGTCGTAGTACCGGTTCGTGGTGGTGATCCTGATGCGGTTCGCGGAGCGGAGAAGCCTGGGGCTGACGTACCAGGAGCCGCCGCGCAAAACGCGCTGGGAACAGTCCCCGCTTGCCCAGGCCGTGCCGTCCGCCGGCGCCCCTTGGTAGGAGCCGTTCCAGCAGTCCTGCACCCACTCCCACACGTTCCCGTGCATGTCATGCAGGCCCCAACGGTTAGGTGGGAACGATCCCACCGGGGCCGTCTGCTTGCCCCACTGACTGCCACAACCCCTGCAGTTAGCCCGGTTGCGCCCAATCTCGTTGCCCCAACTGTACTTCTTCTTTTTCGTTCCCGACCGCGCAGCGTACTCCCACTCCGCCTCGCTCGGCAACCGATAGCGTTGCCCCGTCTGCTCCGACAGCCAACTCGCATACGCCACCGCATCCTCCCACGACACGTTGATTACCGGTTGCCTCCCACGGCCCCAGCCCTCATCGTCCGCGCGTTCCCGTCCCGTCGCCGCCGTGTAACGATCGTACTCCTCGAACGTCACCTCGTACCTGGACAACTCGAACGCCTCCACCCTCACTTTTCGCACCGGTTTCTCTGCGGCCGAGTATTCGCCACAGTCCAACCTACAGCCTCTCCGGTATTCTCCCGCTGGAATGACCGCCATTTCCGGTTTGAGCGGGACAGGGGCAATGCTGCCACTGTCATATATGAGCTTACTCGTCAATGAATTGTCTTTTTTCCCCTTCGAGTAAAGGAGCCAGGTTCCGTGCCGCTTTCCCTTGACATACGGGCCTTCCGAGATGGTCCCGTTCTTGTCGCGCAAGACCCACCGCCCGTGGCGCTGGCCCTCTTCATAGGGGCCCTCTGCAGGGGGCTCCCCGATCTTCGAATCCTTGTCGTAAAATGTCCAAAAGCCGTGCTCCTTCCCCTCGACGTAGGGTCCAATCGCTGAGTCACCGGCACCATCCTGCCAGCTCCAGCGCCCGTGCCGCTTCCCCTCCACGTAAGATCCTGACCCCTTATCCCAGTAGCTTCCGGCCGCCTCCTCGTATCTGTCTAACCATCGACCGTGCTTCTGATCCGCTACATATGTCCCTTCTGCAAAGACACTCCCGTCCTCGTTACGACTGACCCAGCGCCCCTGCCGCTTGCCCTTAACAAAGGGCACCTCTTCGCTGATGTTTCCGTTCTTGTGAAGTTTGACCCAGTCGCCGTGCTTCCTGTCCTCGGCATAGGCCCCTTTCCAGTTCCCCTCGACCCAACTTCCCTGCTTCTTGCCGCTTACATAGGGCCCTTCCCAGACGTTCCCGCTCGCGAACCGCAAGACCCACTGCCCGTGGCGTTGACCCTCGACATAGGGCCCTTCCTCGACATCCCCGTCCGCTTCACGCCAGACCCAGTCCCCGTGCATCTGGCCGTTTACCATAAGCCCTTCCATGACTTCAGCGTTCGCATTGCTCCCGATTTTCTTGCCCTCCACATAGAACCTTTCCTCTACGCTCCCGTCCTTGTCGCGCCATAACCACTGCCCGTGGCGCTTGCCTTCCACAGCCGATCCTTGCTCGACATCCCCGTCCTTGTAGCGCAAGACCCACTGCCCGTAATGCTTCCCCTCCATAAACGAGCCTTCCTGGACTGTCCCGTCTGCCAAGCGCAGGATCCAAGGTCCATGAAACTTGCCCTCCACATATGGGCCTTGGAAGACATCCCCGTTCTCACGGCGCAAGACCCACTGCCCGTGCTTCTTGCCGGCTTGCATTCGCCCTGTATTTTCCGATGTCTTCTTGCCACCGTCCCACACCGATTTAAACGTGCCGGTACCCTGACCAATGCCCTCGATGCACTCGCCCGTCCAAGTCACGGTTGCGTCCACATTGAGGTCACTATCCCAGACGTAGCATCCTGGTTGGTCGGCCAACTCCATCCAGCAGGCTGTGCCATTGGGCTGGCCCGCGCACGTGGGTCCGTCCCGGAACGTGGACGGCGTTCCTGATCGGAGCTGTGGGGCATTCGGGGTCTCAGCCTTCTCGACGCTCTTCTTTTCCTTGTAGAGCTTGTCACCAGCTTCCCAGACCCATTTGAGGGTTCCCCGCCCTTGAGCCACGCCCCCGGAACACTCCCCGGTCCACGTTGCTGCCTTGTAGGGCTCGAATTGTGGAATCCAGACAGAGCATCCCGGCTGACTCGCCAACTCCAGCCAGCACTCGGTCCCCTTGGGTTGGCCCGCGCACGGGGTCCGGTCCGCCACCGCCTTGATTGCAAGCAACAACTCCAACGCCTTCTGGTAGAACTCGCCGTCTCTGCCGGCCATCACCAAATACTGGTTCACCGACTCCAACGCCGTTGGAAACGATCCGGCTGCAAACGCCACTTGCGCATACTTGAAGTGGAACGCCTCCGGCAACGTCAGTCCGTGCTCCTTTTGCAGAGCCAGGATCTTCTGGAGTGACTGGAGCGCCTCCTCATGGTCGTTCTTGGCTATCTGCTGGTCGGCTTGCAGCAGATATTGGTCCGCGAGGATCTCCGGCGGAAGTTGCGCCGAACCAAACACAATGCCCCCCAATAACGACACGGCCAGTAAACGACCAACTGTCTTCCTCATGGTGCTTCTCCCATCATCTGATTTCATCGCTCAACGTCGCATGCAACACCAGACTCGTACAATGGACCATGTCCCGCCTCTCTCAGCATTCATCCATGGCCCTTTTCTGAGCCCGCGCGCGGTCTTCGTAGTCCTCGGTCCAGCACCTCATCCGCCGCAAAGGCCGCGCATACGACACTGAATTCCATGACGACGTGACAGTCATCACCGCACTCGTCCAGCAGTCGACGCTTTACCGTTTGAACCGTCGGATAGTCGTCGGCCAGTGCTCCCGAGAGAGAGCCTCACGAATCTCCATGCTGGCCCGCCATGATTTGAAGGGCATGATGTCGGTGACCCCATCGTGACTCGATACCAGGCGCGAAACCTCGTAACGCGAGCCCCCACCTGTCCAATCGATCGGGAATGGGAAGGTCCGCGCCCGTCTACGGCCCGCAGCCGCCCCGATTTCCGTAGAAAACCGGCGTGCAGATTCCATACTTGTTGCAGGCACTCACCCCGACTTGCGGAAACGGATTCCAGAGATTCATCCCGTCCACCACTGGATTTTCGTGAAAGTTCGTCCCGTACTCGAAATCAAACGTGTTCCCCACTGTTTCGCCCATGAATTGCGCTTCGTCGTTTCGGTCGGGAAAGTGATTGAGATAGATGCGAAAGCCGGCCCATGGCCGCGTCCTGCTCTGCCAAGTGACGCGATGCTTATTGTCCGAGAGGTCGCAGTAGAAATGGGTCACCACGTCGGGCGACTGTAGCGGATCGAATGCGTTCACGCAGTGGTTCTCGATGATGGACCGGCCATGGACGAATTTCGCATCGAAATCGGAACCGGCTGCGTAGATGCACTGCTCCGCGCACGACGTCCCGGGCGGGCGGTCGACTCTGGTCTCGCCGGTAAGGTACGGGGACGACCCAAAAGACTGGCATGAAGTGGCGCAGGTGAATTCGGTGACCTGATGATGGTCGCGCACGCCGTCCAGCCCCGAGGGGTTGGTGAATTGCCGGTAGCACAGCATCGATCCGGAAGCGGCAGGAAGTGAATTGTCCACCTCCGCCGCCGACTGTTTTGGTTTGAAGAGACCGAGCATGTTTGACAATTCACCAGACCCTGGCTTGGAAGTTGGGGGAGCGATGTCTGGCGCTTGTTTCTTCTTCGGTTGCCCTTGCGGGTTTACCGCCGTCCCACGCGCGCCGGGACGTCCGAACATTCCCAGCATGTCAATAACGGAAAACGTGTCCACGAACTCCATGAACACGTCCGCCAGTTGGTTGGCGTCGGCGGCATGGTGGTAGACGCCGCCGGTTTGAGTGGCAATCTGGCGCAAATCGTGCGTCGCCGGAGAGCTTGGCGTAATGCCGAACCCCACGGTTTCATGCCGGAAGATGATCCCGCCGGACTTCAAGCTGCCCATCGCCTGAGCGACATCGCCGCAGTCGTTCTGGCCATCCGCAAGCAACATGATCATTCGCGTGGCAGCACCGGGATCACTGTTTCCGTGCATATAGCGGTTGGCGAATAGCAAGGCTTCGGCCATGGGGGTGCCGCCGCCCGGCTGCAGACTATTGATGAACTGCGTGAGCCGACTGACATCCCGGGTGAAGTCCTGGTAGCGAGGGACAGGATTTTTGCAATCTCCGCTGAAGGCCAGAACCGCGACTTCCACCGAACCGCTGTTTGCCGCCCGGCCCAAGGCGGCGATGGCGGCCTGCTTGGCAGCTTCGATCTTGACCTGTGAATTCCCCCTTCCGATGGGATCTCCCATGCTCCCGGAGGCGTCGATGAGCAATAGCAGGCTACTCTTCACGCGCCCGCGAACTTGGGCGAAGACGCTCGATTCCCATCCCAAGGTGGACGCGGTCAGGACGATACCTATCGACATCGCCTGAAAACATCGCATCGGGAGGCTCCTTGTTTCGCTCTTCCGAGAGTTCCTGCCCGACCCTCAGTCCGCGGAAGCGGTGAAAGAACGCCCAGGAACCTATACCGCCACCCTTGCGCCAGAAGAGATCGTCGATTCCGGAGACTCTCAGAGCCTCAATATGTTTCGAAAATCCGCAGCATTTCGCGATTTCTCCCTGGTATAGGGGGGCCGGATCTCAATTCGAGTCAAAGTATACGGAGGACAGACGATAGTCAACATGGGCCGACGGCTGCCGGAGCGGCCCATGGGAGTCATGGTGAACGAAATCGCCGGTGCATGGAGGGCGATCTTGCGCAGGGAGCCGATGGGGGCGTCGATGTGGCCGTGAGGGGGAGAACGCACGACATCGAGGAAGGCTGCGACGCTGGCCACCGCCGTGCCCTTCTTGAGCAGGACGCGTATGCCCTCGACCCAATGAGGGGCCACTTGGAAAGGTTGGCGAGGGCGGGTTTTGTGACCCGTTCCTGGTGGCGGCAGGACTCGCGCAGGGGGATGGCAGGCGGCGGCTTGCGGATGTTACGGGCCGGCTATTCCTGCTCTTGGAGCAATCTGGCCGTGACCTTTCGGCCCTCGGCCTGCGCCAGCATGAGGGGAGTCCGTCCCTGGTGGTTCCGGATACCGGCGTCCGCGCCGCGGCTCAACAGCAGCCGGACCAGATCCGCTTGGCCTCGGGACGCGGCGAGGGCCAAGGCAGTGGCGCCCTCACCATCCTGGACATCGATCCGGGACTTCCGATCCAGTAGGAGTTCCGCCACCTCAGCATGACCGTTCCAGGCGGCTTGCATCAGCGGGGTCCGACCATCGTCGTCCTGAACATCCCGGTCCGCCCCCCGGTACAGCAGCAACTTGGCGATCTCCGGAAATCCCTGGTACGCCGCGCAGGCGAGAGCCGTCTGTCCCGCCGCACCTCGCAGACCGCCTGATCAAGGGGGAAAGGGACAGTCACGTTGTCCGTTCCGCACTCACGTTCCGCGCTCAAAATTGGCCACAGGAGCGAGACTGTCCCCTTCCGTCCATGGTAGAACTAGTTTTACCTACGTCGCTTGTTCCTGGAGTCCCCGATATATGCGTGCATTCGGAAAAGAGGAGGATAAATGCTGGACAACATTGCTGATCTGATAACGATAGTGTATGTGGGGGACTTACCGTCTACGCAGTTTGGCAGATCGCAGCCTCTGCACTTTCGGCTATAGATGGTCGATCTCGGGTCCTGCTGGTCGTGGTCCTAGTAGTGGAGATCAGTCTGGCGGTTTTGATTGTTGTTCAATTACTGGAGATTCGAAACCAGCGAGTCGGCTTTTCCGAAATGTCGGGTCCGCTGACTTTTGACACAGTTCAGCAGGCATCTACAGACGGACTTGTGTCTGCGGCGTTGGAATTGGGTAAGGAGGGTGAGCGTGTAACCCTTTGCGGGTATGTCTCTGCAAACCGAGAGGATTTGGTGAGTCAAGAGGCCCGTAAACGGGCGACATTGCTTGCCAATGCATCTGCGCACATTCGCACTGGGGGACCGAAACATGGCGTCCATGTGACGGGTGCCTCCCTTCTCATGCCGGTCAGGGTGGGAGAATACTGGATAATCACTACCTGTGCAGGGGAGGAATCCGGGAAGGCAAAGACTTACTTCCATGGACTGACTCAGCAGTGAATGCTTTCCAGGGATTGATGGTGCCGGGAGAAAACCGAGGAGAAGGGGACAATCACGTTTTCCGCAAGAGCCGTCTTGCTGACTCGTATGTGTTGACCAAAGCTAAGATCCGGCGATGTCCAGAGGCATTTGGCGTCCCACCTGCGCTCGTGAGCCAGATTTCTCCAAGAGCCGACTCCAGCGCAGAGCCCGTCCGGCGGACTCCCAAGGTGGCGTCTTCCCATTCGCTATTTCCCGTCAACAGCGAACCCGGAGGTATTGCCCTCGTGCCGGAACCGATCACAGACACCAATTACTAACCCTGGTTTCGCGAGACGGAGCCGAAGCGGCCCCTCACAAGTCTCTCGCCTTTGGTGCTCAAATAGCTATGACGTTTGGGAAACGAGAACCGGACAGTTTCCCCGTGAATTGGGGAGAAGGGGACAGTCTATTTTTCGCGCGCCGTTGTCATTAGTACGGTAGCGCATCAGGTTAGTCCAGATGTAAACAATTGGGTGACCAGGCCCTTGGCCGCGTCTATCCCACCCTCCTTGATCAGGCGAGCAAGAATCTTTCCAAAAGTCTCGTCGGGTTGCTGGACGCCATCGGGAATGGAGTTGAGTAGCTTCAGCGCCTTCTCGGTCAACATGCAGCCGTTGACCTGTAGTCCTCCACGCTGGAGAGCCCGAACGTAGCCGTTCTCTACGAGCCAATCGATCGTCGAAAAGGCGGAGAGAAGGGGGCAGTCACGTTTTCCGCCCCGGGACAGTCACGTTCTCCGCCCCTCGTTCGATGTCAGGAGGATGGCGGAGGCGTGTGGCGCAGACCGGCTACTCCTGCTCCTGGAGCAATCTGGTCAGCGCAAGAATGGGACAGTCTATTTTTCCGTGATGACGTGCGAAACTTACCGTCTTCCCGCCAATACGCCAGCCAATGCGCCGACGGCCGCAGAGCCTATGGCGAGAAGGGCCTCATTCTCTTTCTCGTAGAATGCCAACTGCACGGAACCCAGCACAGATAGAACAATGGCCGTGCCCAGCGATATTGCCACGACTCGATAAAAGAACTGGCCCGATTCATAGGCGGGGGTTAAACCTATCGCGATTGCAGAATTCCCACTATCGCCCCAATCCTGGGGAGCGGGGGTCTCAGCCACCTCTCAGCCCCACAATGACAAGACGCTCCATCGAACCGTCCTTCTTGCGTCTGTACAATTCTCCGCCGTCTTCGACCAACCTGGTCAGATCGTCCATCACCGACAATGCGCTACTCACAGTTGATGCTTTGCTTCGCGAGTCCAATTTTTGCGTCAGCCTGTTGGTGATTTCGATATCGCGCTCGGTCAGATTCATGGTGACTTTTCGTAACATGTGTGCCTCCTATGTGGTTGCAGATTCCAACCATGCTTCGTTCTGGATGCGCATTGTGCCGCCAAGTCGAGGGACGTCGAGAGGCCAACCCTGGACCCATCCACCTTTTCAGTCGATGCCAAAGCCCATTCAGCAGCATCTTCAACACTTAACGAGTACTAGAACACATACAGACAATATATGGCGAATATACAGATAAAGTATGGTCATAGTTAAGGTCAAGGGGAGCCGGAACAGGGGACAGTTCCCTTTTCACGAGGTGTGGGTCCGTTCTTGTTGTTCCGGTTCCCGGTGGTGTTCCTGTTGCGGTTCGCGGAGCGCAGGTTCCTGGGGTTGTTGTTCCAGGAGCCGCCGCGCAAAACGCGCTGGGGGGACGGTCAGGCCTCCGGACGGGGCCGAAGCGCACCGCCCGGAAGATCGCTTCCTTCGAGGGAACAGTCTATTTGTCGGCTGGCACTGGTTCTCGAGTACCTGATGGAAAGAGCTTCTTTCCGGTCGGGGCCGACCGGGAACAGGTGAGACTAACCGGATCCGCGCGTGCGGCCCAGACGGCTTCTACTCGCGGTCCTGGAGCAATCTGGCCGTGACCTTCCGGCCTTCCCCCTGCGCCAACATGAGGGGAGTCCGTCCCTGGTGGTTCCGGATACGCACGTCTGCGCCGCGGCTCAGCAACAGCCGGACCAGGTCCGTCTGACCTCGGGCCGCGGCAAGGGCCAAGGCAGTGGCGCCCTCACCGTCCTGGGCGTCGATCCGGGCCTCCCGGTCCAGTAGGAGTTCCGCCACTTCAGCATGACCGTTCCAGGCGGCTTGCATCAGTGGGGTCCGGCCGGAATCGTCTTGGACATCCGGGTCCGCCCCCCGGTCCAGCAGCAGCTTGGCGATCTCCGGAAATCCCTGATACGCCGCGAAGGCGAGAGGCGTCTGGCCCCCCGCGCCTCGCGTTCCGACACGAGCGCCGCGTTGCAACAGTTTCCGAACCGATTCAAGTCGCCCCCGGTAGGCCGCCATTCCCAGGAAAGATTGGCTGTGCGGGGCCACCGAATTCACATCCACCCCCGCCGCCAAGAGGGCGTCGATGATGGGACCGCGGTCCTGGCTCAGCGCCAGCCCCAGGGCCGTCCAACCCTCGTTGCTGCGAGAGTCGAGCCGGGCGCCGCCGTCGATGAGCCGCCGGGCCACTTCGGCGTGACCATGGAGGGCGGCGTAGATGAGCGGCGTCCTCCCCTCCCGGTCCGGCCGGTCCGGATCGGTCCCCCGGGCCAGCAGGACCTTGACCGTCGCCTCGTTTCCTTCCAACGCGGCGTGCACGAGAAGGGTTCGACCCGCCTCGTCGGGGGTATCGACCCGTTCCCCGGCCGGGAGCAGCGCTTCGATGACCTTCGTGTGGTCGTACCAGACGGCCAGGTCCAGAGCCGTCTGGCCCCGATTGGACTTGATCTGCGGATCCGCGCCCGCCGCCAGAAGCGCCTTGACCGCATCCGCCTTCCCCTGGGAGGCGGCCTGCGTGAGAGGTGTCCGGCCTTGACTGTCGCGGCTGTCCACCACGGCCCCCGCCCGGATCAGAGCCTCGACGATGGGTGCAAAGCCATTGTAGGCCGCCGCCGCCAGTGGTCCGTTGCCCTCCTTGTCCCGAAAGCCGGTGGCGGCGCCGTGGGCCAGCAGGAATCGGGCCGCTTCGGTCTTCCCTCCCGACGCCGCATGCATCAGGAGCGGGATGCCGTTGACGTCCACCTCATCGACGTCGGCTCCGTGGCGGACCAGGAGAGCAGCCGTTCGTCCGTGGCCCTCGAACAAGGCCAAGGCGAGAGCCGTCCAGTTGTCGCGGCTCCGAGTCCCGACCTTGGATCCTCCTTCGAGCAGAGCCTCGACCACAGGCAGGTCGCCCTGGGACGATGCCCGCATCAGGACGGTCCAGCCCGTCTTGTCTCGCGCGTCGGGTCCGGCCCCGGCCGCCAACAGTGTCCGGACCACCGCCACGCTCCCTCCCAGTACTCCCCAGACCAACGGCGTATGTCCACTGGCGTCGTTGGAGCGTATGTCCGCTCCCGCCTCCAGCAAGGCGCCAACGGCAGCCACATGTCCGGATCCGGAACCGATCATCAGGGCGGTGGCGCCGTCCCGGGTCCTGGCTTCCAGTTCCGACCCCCGGGCCAGGAGCAGGCGGACGGTCTGTTCATTCCCGCCCATGGCGGCGTACATGAGGGGGTTCAATCCATCCGGGTCCCGGACCAACATGCTGGCGCCCCGGTCCAACAAGGCCGCGACCTGATCGGTGCGGCCCTCCACGGCGGCCCCGATCAGGGCCGCATTGAGCTCCTGATCCTGACCGGTCGCGAAGATGTTGGAGGACAGAAGACCCAGAACCAACCACCGGGCGAGGAAGCACCGCCCCCGCGGTTTCGATCCCGCCCGCACTTGATATCCGGTGGCTTGGAACATAAGATGTCCGTCGTTGGAAACCCGCTCCAGTCTAGTTTAATTGACCGATCCCATGCCAAGAAGGAGTGTCGTCGATCTTCCGCCTTCCAGTATCCGCATGATGTTCAACGAGGCTGCGGGAAAGGACGACGTGGTTCATCTCTCCATCGGGCAACCGGATTTCAACACTCCCGCTCCGGTCATCGAGGCCATGGTGCAGGCCCTTCACGAGGGCAAGACTCGTTACGCCCTGGACTCGGGTGTCCCCGAATTCAGAGAGGCCATCGGCGGCTACTACGAAAGAACCCAGGGCGTTCAAGTCCATCCCGAAGAGATCCTGGTCACCGACGGCGCGGTGGAGGCCATCACCCTGACACTTCAGGCCTTCATCAGTCCCGGCGACGAGGTCATCCTGTTGGAGCCGGCTTTCGTCGTCTATGCTCCATTCATTCGGATGATCGGCGGGGAACCCGTTTCCGTGGTGACGAGGGTCGAAGACGGCTACATACCGGATCCCAGTGAGGTCGAAGCCGCCGTCACTCCCCGAACCAGGATGATTCTGGTCAACTCTCCCTGCAATCCCACCGGGTCAACCTATCCGGTGGAGGTCCTCCAGGGGCTGGCCACGGTGGCGCGGAGGCATGGCCTGTTGCTGGGATCGGACGAAGTCTATGAACAACTGGTCTACGACCATGAGGGGAGTTACCCCTCCATGCTGGCGCTGGAGCCCGACCGGGACCGTCTCTTCGTGTTCCACAGCTTGTCCAAAACCTACGCCATGACCGGCATCCGAGTCGGCTGGGTCGTGACGGGCCATACCAATTGGCGGCTCCTGCAAAAGCTCCACACTTTTACCACCACCGTGGCCAACACGCCGGGCCAGTGGGCCGGCATCGAGGCGCTGACCGGAGATCAGACCTTTATCCCCCCCATGGTTTCCGAGTACCGGGAACGGCGCAATCTGGCCCTGGACCTGCTTCGAGACATACCGCATCTCTCCAGCTATACTCCCGGAGGGGCCTTCTACATCTTTCCCAGATTCGATCTGGATCTGGATGCGGATACGTTTTGCCTGCGTCTCCTGGAGGAGGCGCAAGTCTGTTGCATTCCCGGAACCGGCTTCGGCGAGTCTTGCCGCCGGGCCTTCAGAATTTCATACGCGGTGGGTCCGGACACCATCCGGGAGGGACTCAGGAGGATACGACAGTGGCTTACCCGATTCTGATCATCAGTCAGAAAGAAATCATCTCACGATTCAGCATCCAGGAGTCCATCGACATGGTGGAGCAGGCCTTCGCCAATCATGAGAAGGGGAACGACATCCTTCCCAAAAAACTCATTTTCCAGGTCCCGGGCGGCATCAGCGCCTGCATGGCCAGCATGCTCCCGGACCTGAACGTCCTGGCCATGAAACTGGGACAGGGCCGGGAAGAGAACCCCAAGCGGAACCTGCCCAACATTCTCTCCCAGATCTCGTTGTTCGATCCCGACACGGGAAAGCCGCTGGCCCTGATGGACGGTGCCTGGGTGACCGGGCTCAGAACCGGAGCCTCGGCCGCGGTCGCCATCAAGCACCTGGCCAGGACGGACGTTCGGACGCTGGGGATCCTGGGAGCCGGATTCCAGGGGAGGCACGCCCTGCGAGCCGCCGTTCAGGTCCGGTCCTTCGAGGAAATCCGAGTCTACGACTCCTTTCCCAAAGCCCTGGAAAGCTACGTCGCCGAGCTTTCCGAGGATCTGGGCCGACCGGTGGAGCCGGTCCGCCACCCGCAGGATCTGGTCACGACGAGCGACGTCATCATTACCTGCACCAATACCACCGTCCCCATCGTACAGAACCAATGGTTGAAACCCGGGACCCACCTGTCGTGCATGGGGGCGGACCAGGCCTGGAAACAGGAATTGGCCAATGGCGTGCATGCGCGGTGCACCATCTTCGGCGATCACATCGAGCAGATCTGCCACTTGGGCGAGGTCTCGGAGCCGCTGGAAAAAGGCCATATCGACCGGGACGATATCAGGGGAACTCTGGGACAGGTGATCAACGGCTCGATTGAGGGTCGCACGTCCGACGACGAGATCACTCTTTTTGACGCGACCGGAATGGCCATCCAGGACGCGGCCGTCGCCCGCCGCATCTACGATCTGGCGGCTCAGGAAAAATTCGGGATCTGGGCCGAGCTCTGATCGCCCCCTCTACGTTGCTGGTGTGACCTTCGGCTCCGGTTCGAGCTCGCTTGCCACGGATTCGGTGCAGTCGACGAAGAACCAGGACAGCGCGCTGAGCAGATACAGGGCGGCTACGAGCACAAAGAGGGGGTTGTAGTCGGTGGTCCGGACCCAGGCGCCGTCCACCCAGTTTCGGGCCGTGTTGTAGTCCAGAATCAGACCGAAGATCGGGGGCGCGAGGACGCCCCCCGCGCTGCCCGACGTGTTGATGATTCCGAAGAGAGTCGCCGAGTATCGTCCTCCCAGATCGGTGCAGGTTCCCCACACCGTCGGTTGGCTCCAGTCGGTAAAGAACTTGACCGCGAACAGGGAGATCCCGGCCGCCACCGCGCTCTCCTGACGGATGGTCAAGAGCATCAGCAAACAGGCCAGGAACTTGCCGGTGAAACCGATGACGCTCCGGCCCCAACGCCGGCTTCCGCTCCACTGGATGGCCCAGTCGTTGCAGTAGCCTCCCACCATGCCCCCCACGGCTCCTCCCCACAGGGGCAGGCTCACCAGTATGCCTGCCTGGATCATCTCGATGCCCTTGGCGTTCAGGAAAAAATCTCCCATGAACGATACGTAGATGGTGTCGGCGGCCGCGCTCGTGATCTGGCCCAGGACGAAAAAGCGCATGCTGCGATTGCGCGCGACCCGGCGCCAGGGCAGCACCCGGGAACCCTCGGGGTCCGGTTTCCGCGATCCCTCCCGGATCAGATCCCGCTCCGCCTGGTTGGTCCTCGGGTCCACCTCCGGCGAATTGCGGAACTGGTGCAGGAAGAGGACACCCAGAAGAACCCCTCCTCCCCCCAACAACACCAATGCGGATTGCCATGAGAAGCCGCAGTAGCCGATGAGCAGGGTTCCGAAGAGGATGGGGGACATGGCCCCTCCGCCCCGGCCGAAGAAGGTGGCCACCCAACCCTGGATGACGGTGCGCCGGCTGCGGGGAAACCAGACCTGGGTGACCTTGGCCAGGTTGGGATAGCAGCCCGCCTGGAAGGTGCCGAAGAGAACGCGGACGACGGCCAGCGATGCGAAGCTGCCGGCCGCGGCATGCAGGGGAAGCGCCAACGACCAGAGGATCATGATCAGTCCCAGAAACAGATGTGGACCGACCAGATCGCTCAGGATGCCGCTGGGAATCTGCAGGAGCCCGTAGGGAGGGATGAAGAAGGAGAAGAGGGTGCCCAGCTCTGCCTTGGAGAGGCCGTAGGACTTCTCCAACTCAGGTCCAATGAAATTCCAGGTGTATCGGTGGAGGTAGAGCATCCACGACGAGGCGCAGGCCAAGCCGAAGACCAGCCAACGGACCCGGGTGGGAGACTGGAGAGACTTCTCCATGCTGGATGCCGGTGTCAAGGGGAAGGTGACGGGATTGGCGGGACCGACGAGACTCGAACTCGCGACCTCCGGCGTGACAGGCCGGCGTTCTAACCAATCTGAACTACGGCCCCGCTCGACCGAACGCACATTATATTCATTACCCCTTCGTCAGGCAATGTAGGGGCACCCCTTGTGTGGGTGCCCGCTGTCGCCCCCTCACGGATCGGCCCGGGGAGGGCGAACGCAAGGGTTGCCCCTACGTCTCGGGGGAGGTGAAATGGAATCTTTTTGGAACTGGGATAGACGTATTCTGGAATTCGGCAGGCTGTCCGCGAATCCGTTCCCAGGTCTGAGGGAGTCTACTGACAGTTGTACTGTTGGCTCAGTCGCTCCTGCAGGCGTTGCCGGATGGCACTGTGGTCCGCGTCAGCCAGCTTGCACCAGTAGGGGAAGCCGTCTTCGTCACTGACGATCCACTCGATGGCCTTCTTCTTGAGCAGGCGATAATCTTTGCGGGAGTTTTCCTTGACGATCCGCAAGTCGATGACGGCTTCGTGCCAAGCCTGCCTCAAGATGGCAACGGCTAGGTTTCTCTCGGACCTGAAGTCTACCTTTTGTCGCGTCTCGGTGTTTCGGCCGATGCCCCTCATCCGCACGGTCAGCGATAATAACACAAGTTCATGGATTTACAAGGAAAAACTGAATCGGGACCCATCCCGAGACGCTCTTCTCTCAACGGCTTGCGTTAGCAGCCCGTGGCAAAAGTCGTCACGGCATTCGACCGCCCCTGCATCCCGGCGGACTGCGTTGCGATTCAGTCACATACTCCCGGTATGCTCCCGAATCGCGCCTTGTCCGGCGGGCGCAGGAACGGTCTCGGTGCTCGCGCGACTTTCACCACGGACTGCTAGTCCCTGGAAGCCGGGACGACGGTCAGGGTGATCCTCTTCCCCTCTCGCACCACGACGATCTCGGTCGGTGAGCCGATCTCCAGAAAATCGATGGCGTAGGTGTAATCGTAGATGTCCCCGATCTCACGGCCGGCCAGACGCACCACCAGATCCCCGGCTCTGACTCCCGCCTTTTCGGCCGGTCCTCCGGGTGCGACACCGGAGAGGCTGAGACCCTTTTCCGTACCCTGGGCGTAATCTGGGATCGTACCCAGGTAGGCTCTCAGCCCGCTCCTGGCCCCTCGCCTTCTGGGGTCGCTCATCTCCTGGTAATCGGGACGATCGGGGTTCTCCAAGAGATGGACGGCAATCCGGCTAAGGAATGACGCAATCTTCCGCGTTCCCAGGTAGTTGAGTTTTTCAGGGCGGTCTCCGGGCGTGTGGTAATCCTCGTGGGAGCCGGTAAAGAGACTCAGGATCGGGACCTGTTTGACATAGAAGGAGGTGGCATCCGTGGGCAGATGGCTCTCGGGCTGCATCACGATGGGCAGGCCCAGATTCAGGTTGGACCGTTCGATGGCGGAGGGCCAGACGGAACTCGAACCCACACCCTGCACCACCAGGGATGTCTTCAACCGACCCACCATGTCCAGATTCAGATAGGCCAACAGGTCGCTTCCGGTCCCATCCCCATGGCCCGATCCATAGGTCTTCATGAAATGGTTCGAGCCCAGCAGACCCAGCTCCTCCCCTGACCAGAGTGCGAACAAAACGTCTCGCCCCGGCGGAAGGTCTCCCTTGTCCCGGAGGTCCACGAGATGATCCGCAATTTCCAGAACCGCGGCGACCCCGGACGCGTTGTCGTCGGCCCCGTAGTGAATCCCTCCCTCCTCGTCCGACCGGGCCAATGATGCAGCCGTGGCTCCCGCGCCCAAGTGATCCACGTGGGCGCCCACTACCAGAACTCCGTCCGCGTCGCTGCTCTGACCCGCCTGCAGCAACCCCAGAACGTTCCGGCCGGTCCTCTGCTCCGTGTTCAGATCGACGTTCGAATCCACCTTGACCCCGGGCAACGCGAACCCCATCTGGAGCTCGCCGGAATCCAGTTCTTCCTGAAGCTCTCCCAAGGTCCGGTCGTTGGACTCCAGCAGAATTCCGGCTGTCCGGTCGGTAATGGAGATGACGGGAAGGCGTCCGTCCGTGACCGCACCGTCGAGCCTCAACGGGATCAGCTCCCGGCGAACCTTGGAGTTGGGACCGCTGGCGATGAGGAGTCCCTGGGCGCCACGGTCCAGGGCCTGCATAGCCTTGTATCGAAGGCTCCCATAGCGAGCCAGATGGCGCCGCCGTTGGGGAGACACCTCTTCGGGGTAATAGCGCAGCACCAGGACCCACTTGCCGGCCACGTCCAGGTGAGCATAGGAATCGTAACCCGGGTTCTCCTCCAACTCGGGAGCCACGATTCCGTACCCGGCGAAGACCACCTGAGCGGCTCCGAAGGTTCCGGTGGCCGAGAAGGACAGCGGCCTCCAGTCATGGTCCAGGCGCAGCGACTTCTTCTCTTCCCCGCTCACGATGGCCAATCGGTTCTCGGAGCCCAGGGAGACTCCCGCCGTGAAGGGGAAGGCTTGGAAGTAGGACCCATCGTCTCCAACCGGCTTCAACCCCAACCGAGCCAGGACCGAAGCGGCGTATTCGGTGGCCAGGAACTCTCCCCGGGTCCCGGTCATTCGTCCCTCCATCTCCTCGGACGCCAAGCGGTTCACGTGGCGGCGAAGGTCCTGCTCCCGGATTCGGGCCGCACCCGATATCTCCGGGGCCGCGTCAGTGCCCGCCTGCCCCGCCTGTGTGGTAAGTCCCAGCAGGCGTCTCGCTTCCCGGTCGTCCCAGTCGGCCAGATAGATCTGGGAAATCTTCCCGGGAGTCCGGTTGGAGGTCCAGGCCAGCGTATCTCCATCCGGCGAGAAGACGGGCAGACCGTCGAATCCGGGAGTCCGGGTGACGCGCACCGGTTCGGAGCGATCCCCGGTGGCCACCAGGTAGAGCTCGAAATTGCCCAGGCCGTGCAGGTTGGTGGTGAAGATCAGGTAATCGCCGGAAGGATGGAAAAACGGCGCCCAGGACATCTTCCCCAGCCGCGTCACGGGCCGCTGCCGGCCCCCGTCCATATCCATCAGGTAGATCTCGGCCACCAGCCCGTCCTCGGTGAATCTTCGCCAGCATATTCCCTGGCCGGAGGGACTGAAGAAGGGACCGCCGTCATACCCCGGCGAGGCGGTCAGCCGGCGGACATCGGTTCCGTCCGAGTTCATGGAGTAGAGTTCCACAAAGGACGAAGGGTCCCGATCCCGGGACTCCACCTGCTCCGGCGCCAGACGGCCTTCATAGGCCAACCGATTCGAGGCGAATACGATCCGTCCGCCATCCGGCGACCAGGAAGCTTCGGCGTCATATCCCAACTTGTTGGTGAGGTTCTGCAACGTCGACGTTGCAAGAGCGAGTCCGTAGATTTCATACTCCGCGTCGAAATCCCAGGTGTACCGGCGGGTCCTGCCCGAGGCCCGGCGCTCCAGTTCCTCCCGTTGCTTCCGGCCGGATTCGGAATCATGGTGGGTCGAGGCGAAGAGAACCTGGCCGCCCGCAGGATGAATCCAGCCGCAGGTGGTCTTGCCCTGGCCGGGAGAGAGCCGGCTCACCTCTCTTCGGACCAGGTCCATCAGGTAGATCTGAAAGAATGGGTTTCCCTCCTCGCGCTCGCTCTGGAAGATGAACCGGGAGCCGTCCGGGCTGAAATATCCTTCCCCGGAACGCCGGCCTTCGAAAGTGAGCTGTCGAGTCGTGGAAAGCAGCGGTTCTCCTTCGGCCGAAGAAGGTCTTGGCGCCGGTGCCGGAGTTCGACCGAATCCCAGGCTGCTCAAGACGGTCGCCAGGATGGCCGTGCAGACCCAGACCGCCGGCAGGGTGGAAGATGACGCAGGATGCCTCGCGGGAGATCCGTCTCTCATCGGGCTACAATAGCAGCCCCTGCCGAGCATCGTCATGGTCTCCACCGCGCCTGACTCCACTGGCCGTCCTCATACCTTCGCTGAACTATTTACTATCAGCCCGTGGCAAAAGTCATCACGGCATTCGACCGTTCCTGCATCCCGGCGGACGGCGTTGCGATTCGGGCACATACTCCCGGTATGCACCCGAATCGCGCCTTGTCCGGCGGGCGCAGGAACGGTCTCGGTGCTCGCGGGACTTTCACCACGGACTGCTATGGATGAAGAGGGGGGGACAGGAATGTCGCCCCTCCTACGTTTGACACTTGAAAATGGGCGTGACTATTCTCCCAGGATGGCCTCGGACGCGACATCGACGCTGCAGCGGGTTCCCCTTCGGGAGGGTGAGTTGGTTCTGCTCATCGGACCCAAGAACAAGCGCCACATTTTTCAACTGCGCCCGGGAGGCCTCTTCCACCACTCCCATACCGGCCATGTCTTCCACGACGAGATCGTGGGCAAGCCCCCAGGCTGCCGATTTCCGAGCCGCCGGGGAATCCCCGTCGTCTGCCTCCGGCCTACCCTGGAACGGTACGTTCTCAAGGGGCTGCACCGCCGAACCCAGATCATCTACCCGCGGGACTCGACGCAGATCCTGATCCGGGGCGATATCTATCCCGGGGCCCGGGTTCTGGAGGCGGGCATCGGGTCCGGGTCGGTGGCCCTGGTCCTGCTCCGTTTCCTGGGGCCGCAGGGTCATCTCATCTCCTACGAGCGCCGGGAAGAGTTCGCTTCACTGGCCCAGGACACGCTCTCCGAATTCGCGGGCCTCTACGGGGCTTCGGGAGCGCGGCACACGATCGTTCTGGAGGATGTCTACGACGGGATCCAGGAGGAGGACCTGGACACGATCCTGTTCGACGTCCCCGAACCGGAGCGCGCCGTCGACTCGGCGGCAGCGGCGTTGAGACCGGGCGGCAGCCTTCTCTGTTGGCTCCCCACCGCGCTTCAGGTGTACCGGCTGGTGAGAAAATTGCAGCGCGACCCGGACTGGGCGCACATCGAAACCACCGAGTCGCTGGTCCGTCCCTGGCATGTCAGCGAGGAGTCCATCCGGCCGGTTCATCGGATGGTGGCGCACACCGGTTTTCTGATTTCCGCCCGGCGTATCTACCCGGAACCTTCGGATCAGAACGCTACGGTGGGAGCCGCTTCGGCTCCTTCGGCGGCTTCGAAGTAGGCCGTGCTCCGCTCGAAACCGTAAAAGCCGGCCACGAGGTTGGTGGGAAACCGGCGGACCGTCGTGTTGTAGTCCCGTACGGTCTGGTTGTAGCGGCGCCGCTCCACGGCGATCCGGTTCTCGGTCCCGGCCAACTCGTCCTGCAGGGCCAGGAAGTTCTGATTGGACTTGAGCTCGGGATAGCGCTCGGCGACCAGGAGCAGGCGGGACAGCATCCCTTCCATCTGGCCGGCAATCTGAGCCTTGCCGGCGGTGGTCCGGGCGGCTCCCCATTGGCTCCGCAAGCGGGTGACCTCGGTAAAGACTTCCCGTTCCTGAGCTGCAAACCCCTTCACGGTGTTCACCAGGTTGGGGATCAGGTCGTAGCGCCGTTGCAGCACCGTCTCCACCTGGGCCCAAGCGCCCTCCACCCCCTCGTTCAACGTGACCAGCCGGTTGTAAGAACCGGTCAGACTCATGCCGACGATGAGGAAGAGAAGCAGGACAACTCCCAATACGATCCATATCTTCTTCAAGACGGCAACTCCTGTTCCTCAGCCCGCTCCCGCCCGTGAGCGTAGCTGTCGATGGCGTCCACAACGGTCTCAACGGACTTCAGAAAGTCTCCGAAGAGGGCGTCCGCCTTGACCTGTTTGACCTTCATCTGCCCCTCCTTGAGGGCTTCGACGGTTTCGAACGGTGTGGGGTCCAATGGGATCCGCCGGGCCAGAGCGGCCAGCGCATCCAGCTTCTTGGCCGGCGCCCCGATCTGGTAGAGGCGAAGGGCCGCCCGAAAGAGAACCAGAAACGAGGCAAGGGAACGGACCAGGACCTCGACCACGTCCCGGGGCTTTCCTCCCGTAATCAGATAGGCCTCCCGGAGTTGAATCAGCTTTCCCTTGAGCTCCGACTCCACTTGGAGTCTCAGATTCTCTTCACTGACTGGAATCCGGCTCAGGATGTCCTCGCCATAAAGGACCCGGTTCGCCGCCTTCATGTCCAGGATCTCGATGGGGAAGACGTCCGCCGACTGTTTCAATCGCTCCAAAGTGAAGAGCAGTGGCGGTGGATTGCCCGCCTTGACCCAACGCCGAGCCACGCCGGCCAGAGCCCGCAGCTCCGGCACTCCCAGACTCTCGGCGATGACGAGCACATTGTAGTCCGATCGCTTCCTTACGAAGTCGCCGGTGACGGCCGACCCGTACAGAATGACCGACCTGAGACTCAAGGGTTGGACTTTGCGCAGCTTCTCGACCAATTGTTCCGGTTTCATGTCTTCAAATCCGATCCGGGACGATCACCTACCAACTCCCGCCCGCGCCGCCGCCCCCGGAGAGCCCGCCGCCGAAGCCGCCGAAGCCCCCGCCCGAGAAACCTCCGCCATAGCCGCCCCGCGGGAACCCGGCTCCCATCCCGAGTGGCAGAAACATCCCCAGCAGGGGACGCCGCAGGAACAAAAAGAGGAGAAAAAGCAGATAGAGCAGGTTGCCTGCGCCCGGACGGCGGCTTTTTCGAGCTCCCGACGGCACGGCAGTCCCACTGAGCGTGACTCCCGCGTCCCGGGCGATCACCCCGGCAATCGTGAGGGCGCCCCTGGCCAAGCCGCCCCCATGGCGTCCGTGGCGGAAATCGGGCATCACCGCCTGGTCCAGAATGCGTCCCACCAACGCGTCCGGAAGGAGTCCTTCCAGGCCGTAACCGACTTCGATCCAGATCTTGCGATCCTCCAACGAGGTGAGGATCAGAACACCGTTGTCCTTGCCTTTCCGTCCCACTCCCCAGTGCTCGAAGAGCCGATTGGCGAAGTCCCGGATCTCTCCTCCCTGCAGCGACCGGAGAGTGACCACCGCAATCTGAGCGGACGTCTTCTGCTCCAGTTCCCTGAGCCGGACCTCCAGTGACCGCCTCAGATTGGCGTCCACCACCCCGGCGTAGTCGCTGACGTAACCCTGGGGCTTCAGACTCTCCAGCAGAGTGTCCGACTCGACCTGGGCCTGGGATTGACCGCCCAGCAGGAGGAGCAGCGGCACCAGCAACCAACGGCTCGTTCTCACGGGTTCCATTGTACTCGACTCCACGGTAACCCGATCGGAGGATCGCGAAGCGGTCCCATTCCCGTCATCCGGCCAAACCGTAGAGGCACCCCCTTGTGGGTGCCCGATTTCGCCCCTACTGCCGATCAGATCCGGACCCGCCGCAATCTCAAGGCGTTGGCGATCACCGAGAGAGAACTGAGAGCCATGGCGGCGGCGGCCAGCATGGGATTCAGTGTGATACCCCAGATAGGATACAGGACACCGGCCGCTACCGGCACACCCAACATGTTGTACAGAAAGGCAAAAAATAGATTCTGGCGAATGTTTCGCAGCGTCGCCCGGCTCAATCGGAGAGCGCGCAGTATGCCTCTCAGGTCTCCTTGCAAGAGGGTCACGCCCGCACTCTTGAGAGCGATGTCGGATCCAGTGCCCATGGCGATGCCGACTCGGGCCACGGCCAGGGCCGGAGCGTCGTTGACACCGTCCCCCGCCATGGCCACGATCCTGCCTTGCTCCTGGTCCCGCTGGACCAAACTCGCCTTCTCGCCGGGCAACATCTCCGACCGGACCCGTTCGATCCCCAGCTCACTCGCCACCGCGTCGGCCGTGGTCCGGCCGTCGCCGGTGAGCATGACGATCCTGAGGTCTTGGACCCTCAACTGCGCCAGAGTCTCCCGGGCGGACGCCTTGACCGGGTCGCCCAGACCCAAGACGCCGCAGCTCCGCCCGTCGACGGCCACGAAGAAGGCCGTCAGCCCGCGCCGGCGCAGTTCCTCCGCCTGCCGATCCAGATCCCCCACCCGGATGGACAGAGCCGCCAGGAAACGCCGGTTGCCCACTGCCACCTCCCGACCCTCCACATCTCCCCGGACCCCCTGTCCGGCCACGGAATCGAAGCGTTTCACGGAAGGCGGCTCCAGACCCTCCCGGCGCGCCCCATCAACCACTGCCCCGGCCAGGGGATGCTCACTCCCCTGCTCGACGCCGGCGGCGAGTCTCAGGATTTCCTCACGCTTCCATCCGGCGGCCGGAAGCACGGCCTGAAGCCGCGGTCTCCCTTCGGTGAGAGTGCCCGTCTTGTCGACCATCAGGGTATCCACGCGCTCCAGGACTTCCAGCGACTCGGCGTCGCGAATCAGAACCCCCGACCGGGCCCCCTCCCCCACTCCCACCATGATGGACATGGGAGTGGCCAGACCGAGGGCGCAGGGACACGCGATCAGCAATACCGCCGCCGCCGTGACGAGCGCGTTGGCCCACCTCGGTTCCGGTCCCAACAGTCCCCAGGTCGCTGCCGCCGCCACCGCCACCAGAATGACGCCGGGTACGAACCATGCCGCCACGCGGTCCACTAAGCGGTGGACGGGCGCCCGGGAGCGTTGGGCTTCGGTGACCATGCGGACGATGCGGGCCAAAAGGGTCTCGGTTCCGACCCGAAGCGCCTCCATGACGAGCGTACCGGAACCGTTCACCGTCCCGCCCGTCACGGGGTCTCCCGAGTGTTTCATGACCGGGATGGACTCGCCGCTGATCATGGACTCGTCCACGCTGCTCTCTCCCTCCAGCACCCGGCCGTCCACCGGAACCTTGTCTCCCGGCCGCACCCGCAGCCGATCGCCCGGCTGCACGTCCCCCAAGGGCACCTCTTCTTCGCCTCCGCCGACGATCTTCCGTGCGGTGGGCGGAGACAGTTCCAGCAGGGACCGGATGGCGCTGCCGGTGCGCGCCCTGGCCCTGAGCTCGAGGACCTGCCCCAGAAGGACCAGGGTCGTGATGACGGCGGCGGCTTCGAAATAGACGCCCACCTGACCGAGACTGTCCCGGTAGACATCGGGAAAAGACCTTGGAAATCCGACGGCCGCCAAGCTGTAGACGTAGGCTGCGCCCGTGCCCAGGGCGATCAGCGTGAACATGTTCAGGCTGCGATTCAGAATGGAGGCCCAGGCTCTCTGCCAGAAGGGGAGCCCTCCCCAGATCACCACTGGCGTGGCCAGCAGCAGCTCGATCCACTGGCGGAGTGCCGGAGTCAAGAACCCGGAGATCGGATGTCCCGGCGCCATATCCAACATGGACAGCAGAAAAAGGGGAACGGTGAAACCGAGACTCCAGCGGAAACGCCGGGTCATTTCCCGCAATTCTCCGTCGTCCTCTCCTGCCGCCGCGTCGTACGGCTGCAAAGCCATGCCGCATGAGGGGCACGACCCTGGTGTCGGCGACTCGACGCCGGGACACATGGGGCAGACGTAAGTGAAGGCGTCCCCGTGGTCCTGAACCGGCTTCCCGGGAGGGTCTCCTCCCTGGTGCGCAAGGGCGAGTTCCGGATCGGACCGGAACAAATCGGCGCAGTGTGAGCAGCAAAAGTAGTACGTGGTTCCCCGGTGGGCGACGGTGTCGGTGTCGGGCCCGGGAGTCACCGTCATCCCGCAAACCGGATCGATTTCACGCTGCTCGGACGAGGGGCTCATGATTCCTCCAAGGGCAACTCGATTCTGAAGCTGAGGCCGCGATCCGCGTTGGCCCGGGCCGAAATGGTGCCGCCGTGATTCTTCACCAGTTGAAAACAGATGGACAGGCCCAAGCCGGTCCCCTCGGCCTTGGTGGTGTAGAAGGGGTCGAAGATGCGCTCCAGATCCACCCCTTCCGGACCCACGCCGCTGTCCGAGACCTCAACGGCCACCCGTCCATTCTCCTGCGTCCGGAGGACTCGGACCTCCAGCAACCCCCCGTCGGGCATGGCTTCGAGACCATTGAGCATGACGTTCAGCATGACCTGCCGGATCTGGTCGGGGTCCATGGGCACCGGCGGAATCTGAGGATCGTCCAAGATACGGATTTCGACCTGGGCGTCCCGCGCCGGCTTCTGAAGCAACGTGACCGTCGAATCGAGAAGCTCTCCGACCGAAGTCGGCTGTATCGAAGGTTGGGGCGGTCTTCCGAACCTGAGAAAGTCCTCCACGATGGCATTGAGCCGTCCGATCTCCTGGTGGACGATCCTGAGGAATTCCCGCTTGGGATGATCGGAGGGGAACTCGCCCGACAAGATCTCGATGGAGCCCTTGATGGTGCCCAGTGGGTTGCGGATCTCGTGGGCGATGCCGGCACTGAGTTGTCCCATGGAGGCGAGACGATCCGCCTGCCTCAGATGCTCGAAGGTCTTCTGCAACGATTCATACGCCTCCGAAAGACGCCGGGAGGTTCGCTCCAGGTCTCTCCGCTGCCGTTTTTCGCGGCTGGAGAGGACCCCCACCAAGAGCCCGATGGCGTGGTAGAGAAAGATTTCCGCATATTGGTTGAAGGTGTACATGGGGAAATGGGACCAGTCCCGCTGGATGTGGTAGAGGTAGAGTCCACTCGTCAGGAGGGCCGTGCAGACGCCGCCGACGGGTCCGTACCAGAAGGCGGCCAGCAGGATGGGAACGTAGTAGACGCGCTGGTAGATCTCGTGCAGATACCGGTGCTCGGTGCTGGTGGTGTAGTGGAAGGCGGAGATGACCAGCACACCCGCCAGAATCGAGACCGGACCGAGCCAGTTGGCGCGTTGCCCCCTCATGACGGAGATTGTCCCTCACCCCTGATTCGCCTGAGTCCGAACTTCCGCATCCGGTAGATCAGAGTGTTCCTGGTGATCCCCAGGTACCGCGCCGTACGAACCTGATTCCAGCGGTTCCGCTCCAGCGCCGCCAGCAGGATGTCACGCTCCAACTCTTGCAGAGAAAAGCCTTTCTCCGGGAGCCGGAACATCCGGCTGTCCGAATCCCCGGGAGGGCGGCGGATCTCGATGGGCAGGTCCTCGCGCTCGACGCTTCCGGTCCGGTTGAAGAGCACCAGCCTCTCGACGACGTTTTCCAACTCCCGGACATTGCCGGGCCAACGGTACGACTGCAGAAGCGAAACCGCGTCTTCCCCGAACCGCACCTCCTTTCCCAGTTTCCGGGACGACTCACTCTGGAAATGGTGGATCAGAAGCGGGACGTCTTCCCGGCGCTCCCGCAAGGGGGGGATCCTCAAGGGCGCGACCGAGAGCCGATAGAAAAGGTCTTGCCGGAATCGGCCCTTGGCCATGGTCCGGACCAGATCCTGATTCGTGGCCGCCAGGATCCGGACGTCCACGGGAGAGGGTTCGGGGTCTCCGACCACATCCATCTCCTTGTGCTGCAATACCCGGAGCAGTTTCACCTGCATATCCAGCGGAAGCTCCGCCACCTCGTCCAGGAACAGAGTCCCGGTGTCCGCCGCGGCGAACTTTCCACGCCTGTCGGCGACGGCTCCGGTGAATGCACCCTTCCGGTGACCGAAGAGTTCGGACTCCATCAGGTCCCGCGGAATGGCGCCGCAGTTGACCACCACGAAGGGACGATCCCGGCGCGGACCGTTGAAATGGATGGCCCGCGCCAGGAGCTCCTTCCCGGTCCCCGTCTCTCCTTGAATCAGGACCGTCGTCCCCACCGCCGCCAATTGGCGCGCCATGTCCAGGACCTCCCGGAACTCCTTGGACGAACCCACGATCCCCTCGAACTCGAACCTGCGCTGCACCTCCCGGGAGAGTCTCCGATTCTCACGAATCAACTGCGTCATCTGCAGGGCTTTCCGGATGGACTGGTGGATCTCCTCCCGCTCGAAGGGCTTGGTCAGAAAATCGGAGGCCCCGCCCTTGACGGCGTCGACGGCCCCCTCGATGGAACCGTGCGCGGTCAGGACGATCACGGGCAGGTCCGGGTCCAAACGGCGGATCCGTTCCAGCAACTGGAGACCGTCCATACCCGGCATGCGAAGGTCGGTGACCACCAGGTCCACATCGGACTCCCGGACTCGCTCCAAGGCTCGGATTCCGGAAGAGACGCAGCAGGTGTCGTACCCGAACTGCTCGACCTGGTAGCCCAGGACCCGCAGGAAATTCCGATCGTCGTCGACCAACAGGATCCGTTCGGACTTCATCTTTGACCCATTGTACCCAACATTTGTGTCATATGAGACATCTGTTCCATTTAACACATACTATGATTTATATGAACCAAAGAACAGGCGCCTCGGCCACCGGATTGTCTCCGGCGAGTAAGCATCAAATACCCGATTTGGAAGGACTTAGCACCCGCATCCGGAGCAGGAGCTCCAGTTGGATCGGAAATTGCTTGCGGAAACAAGCGTGCCGGACAAGAGACGATGAAGAGATCGACACCCCCAATCGTGACGACCGTTTTTCTGGGACTCTGCCTCCTCCTTGCAGGGCACCAGGGAGCCATTGGAGCTCAGCCGGATCCGGCACAAGCCTTCCACATCCCGGACCCGCTGCTGGGTGAGTACATTCGCACCGCCCTCGACTCCAACCCCTCCATCCTGACCGAGCTGGCCCGTTACCGTGCGGCTCTCCAGAAGGTGCCCCAGCAGACCGCTCTTCCCGATCCCATGGTGAGCTTCGGCCGCTACCTTCGCAGCGTAGAAACCCGGGAAGGTCCTCAACTGAGCACGCTCACACTCAGCCAGCGGTTCTCCTGGTTCGGAAAGCTGGACCTGAAGGGCAAGATCGCCTTCAAACGGGCAGCGGCCCGATACCGTCTCTACCGCGCCCGGGAAAGGGAAGTCGCTGCCGACGTGAAGCGAAACTTCTACGACGTGGCCTTTCTGGACCGGGCCCTGGAAATCGTACGGGAGGAGAAATCTCTGCTGGCTCACTACGAGAATCTGGCTCAGGCTCGTTACGCTTCGGGCAAGGGACACCAGCAGGAGGTGATCCGGATCCAGGCCGAGATCAGCCGGACCATGAGCCGGCTGGAACTGCTGGGACAACAACGCCAATCGGCGGCGGCACGACTGAACAGCCTGCTGGACCAGCCTCCCGAAAAGCCCGTGCCTCGACTCCTGCTTCCCGCTGCGGCGAAGGTCAGTATCAACTTGAATGAATTGTACGAGCTGGGGAAGCTTCACCGGCAGGAACTCAAGGGGACCATGGCTCGGATCGAAGCTTCGGAGCAGGGCGTGGAGCTGGCCAAGAAGAGTTTCTGGCCGGATTTCACACTGAGTGCGGGGACCGTCAACGTCGGGGGGCTTCCGCCGCAGGACCTGTTGCCGGCGACGCGTCCCGGCGGCGGAAAGAATGCCTACAACCTCTCGGTGAGCATCAACATTCCCCTCCAAAGGCACAAGTATCGCGCGGAGGTGATGGAGGCTGCGGAAAATCTGATCGCCGAACGCAGCACGTATCGAGATCTGCGAAACCGGATTCAACTCTCCATCCGGGACCTGGCGGTTCGCATCCAGACCCTGTGGAGACAGATGGACCTGTTTGAACGGGTCCTGATTCCCCAGACCCGGGAGGCGCTCCGCTCCGCCGAGTCCGGATACCGGAATGCGCAGTTGGGAGCCCTGGAGCTCTTGGACAGCGAACGGTCCCTGTTGGAAACGCGCGTGCTCCAGGCTCGCCACCGGGCCGACTATTTGCAGGCCCTGGCGGAAATGGAGCGGGCCGTCGGAACACGTTACCCCGGATCGGGAGAAGACTGATGAAAAGATGGGTGCTACCGGTCTTGCTGATTTTTCTGGCGGCGGCCGCCCTGATCCTGGTCGATCCTTTCGATTGGCGCCTGATCCATCGGGTCCGGAAGGGAATCCCCTCCTGGTTCGGCATTCTGTCTCCCCAACGAGATTCCCAGGAGGGACAGCTCTGGACCTGCGGCATGCATCCCCAGGTCATCCGCCAAGGGCCGGGAAGCTGTCCCCTCTGCGGGATGCGCCTGAGTCCGTTGAAAGGATCGACCGCCGGCCGGGAAGGCTCCGGGACAGATCGGGAAGGTGCCGGGACCGACCACGCCATGTCCCATTCCCAGCTCTCGCACGGCTCCATGGGCGACGCCGGTGTTTCCGGCGAAACGGCGACTCGCACCGCGGACAACCAACAGCCGGAAGTTCCGCAAACGGAATCCGGGATCGGTCACCGGGACGTCGTCCGAATCGACCCGTCCTTCGTCCAGAACTTCGGCGTGCAGTGGGTCGCAGTCCGGCGGGTCGATCTCTCCTTCACCATCCGAACCGTGGGAAACCTGGTCCACGACGAAGGGAAGATGGCCTGGATCAACGCCAAATACGAAGGTTGGATCGAGAAGGCGCACGTCAACTACGTGGGTGAGCCGGTCGAGAGAGGCCAGAAGCTCTTGGAGATCTACAGCCCGGAACTGGTGACCACCCAACAGGAGTACTTGCAGGCCATGGAATACGCCGCGCGGCTCAGCGGAAACCAGTACCCCGAGGTCGCCGAGCGGGCCCGATCCCTGGTGGAGTCCAGCCGGCGCCGACTGGATCACTGGCACATCGACTCGGACCAGATCCGCCGTCTGGAAGAGTCCCGTGAGCCCCGGCACACCGTCACCCTGGTCTCACCGGTCAGCGGAGTGGTGGTGGAGAAAATGGACAAGGCATTGGAGGGGATGCTAGTCCGTCCCGGAATGAACCTCTACAAGATCGCCGATCCTTCCGGCCTCTGGGTGGAGGCGGAGGTCTTCGAGCATCAGATTCCCTGGCTGCAGATCGGACAGGCCGCCTCCATCGAGATTCCGGCCCAACCGGGACGAAAATTTCGCGGCGCCGTTCGGTTCCTGTCCCCCGCCTTCAGCGGCCGGACCCGGACCTTGAAGGTGTCGCTGGAATTGATGGATCCCGATCCGAGCCTCCGCGCCGACATGTACGCCAACGTCACCTTCGGCGTGTCATCGGTCCGCGGCGCACTGGCGGTTCCCGAGGACTCGGTGATCCACAGCGGCCGCCGGAACCTGGTGGTCCTGGATCGGGGAAATGGGGCCTTCCAGGTCCGGGAGGTGGTATTGGGCAGAAATGGCAATGGTTTCTGGGAAGTGAGGAAGGGTCTGGCCGAGGGCGATCGCGTCGTGATCTCTTCCCAATTCCTCATCGATTCCGAGAGCCGCCTGAAGGAGGCCATTCGGAAAATCGTCTCTCCGAACTCCACGGGCGCCACGGGGGACACGGGATCCTCCATGCATCATCAGCACTGAAGGTCCAACCCACGGTGATCTGAGAAATGCTTGGAAAAATCATTGACTGGTCCCTGGAAAACCGCCTCCTGGTCATCGTGGCCACCGCTTTCGTCATCATCGCCGGACTCTATTCCTTCCGGCAGACCCCCCTGGACGCCATTCCGGACCTCTCGGACGTCCAGGTCATCATTTACGCCGAATACCCGGGCCAGGCTCCACAGGTGGTGGAAGACCAGTTGACCTACCCCATCACCACCCAGATGCTCTCCGTACCCTATTCGAAAGCCGTGCGGGGGTACTCTTTCTTCGGTTATTCCTTCGTCTACGTCATCTTCGAAGACGGGACCGACATGTACTGGGCCCGGAGCCGGGTGCTGGAGTCCCTGAACTACGTCAGCACCCGTCTGCCCGAAGGAGTGAGTCCCACCCTGGGACCGGACGCCAGCGGCGTCGGGTGGGCCTTCATGTACGTCCTCAAGTCGGAACGGAGAAACCTGGCCGAGCTTCGCAGCCTCCAGGACTGGTTCCTCAAGTACGAGCTCACCTCGGTCGACGGCGTGTCGGAAGTCGCGAGCGTCGGCGGCTTCGTCAAGCAGTACCAGATCACCGTGGACCCCAACAGGCTCCGAGCCTACGACATTCCCATCTCCCGGATTCGCCAGGCCGTTCAGCGGAGCAACAGCGAAGTGGGGGGACGGGTCCTGGAGATGTCGGAAACCGAGTTCATGATCCGTGGCCGAGGATATATCCGGAACCTGGCGGACCTCCGGGAGATTGCGTTGGCGGTGTCGCCGGCCGGAACGCCGATTCTCCTGAGAGACGTGGCCACGGTCCGGATGGGACCCGAAATGCGGCGGGGGATCGCCGAATTCAACGGCGAGGGAGAGGTGGTCGGCGGAATCGTCGTGGTGCGGTCCGGGGCCAATACCCACCAGGTCATTCAAGGAGTCAAGGAGAAGTTGGAGGAGCTGCGCCAGGGTCTGCCCGGGGACGTCGAGATCCTGACCGTCTACGACCGGTCGGCTCTGATCGAACGGGCGGTGAAGACACTGGGGGAGAAACTCCTGGAAGAGGGGCTGGCGGTCGCCCTGGTGTGCATCCTGTTTCTACTCCATTTGCGCTCCTCGCTGGTGGCCATCATCACCTTGCCGGTGGCGGTCCTGATCTCCTTCATCGTCATGGAGCAGCAGGGGATCGACGCCAACATCATGTCTCTGGGGGGCATCGCCATCGCCATCGGGGCCATGGTCGACGGCGCCGTCATCATGATCGAGAACGCCCACAAGCACCTGGAGGCGGATCGTGGACGCAAGGACCACTGGCAGATCATCGCCGAGGCCTCCAAGGAGGTCGGCCCCACCCTCTTCTTCGCCATGCTGGTCATCACCGTCTCCTTCATTCCCGTCTTCACGCTGGAGGCCCAGGAAGGGAGGCTCTTCAAGCCGTTGGCCTTCACCAAGACCTGGTCCATGGCGGCGGCTTCGATTCTGGCGATCACTCTGGTACCGGTCCTCATGGGTTACTGGATTCGGGGCCGGATCCGTTCCGAGAGGAGGAATCCCCTCAGCCGTATCCTGATCCGGCTCTACGACCCGGTGCTCCGTCTCCTGCTGAGGTGGAAGTGGACGGTCCTGCTCCTCACCGCCGGGACCCTGGGGTTGACCTGGTTTCCCTACTCCCGCCTGGGATCCGAGTTCATGCCGCCCCTCTACGAAGGCGACCTGCTCTACATGCCCACCACCCTGCCCGGAATTTCCACCACCAAGGCCCGGGAGATCCTGCAGCGGACTGACAGGATCATCGCCAGCTTTCCCGAGGTCGACCGCGTCTTCGGAAAGATCGGGCGAGCCGACACGGCCACCGACCCCGCCCCCCTGAGCATGATCGAGACCACCATCATGCTCAAACCCGAGTCCGAGTGGCGCCCCGGCATGACCCCGGACACCCTCATAGATGAGTTGAACCAGGCGATTCAGTTCCCCGGGCTCACCAACACCTGGACCATGCCCATCAAGACCCGGATCGCCATGCTCTCCACCGGAATCAAGACCCCGGTCGGGATCAAGTTGTCGGGACCGGACCTTTCCGTGCTCCAGAACCTGGGGCAGGAGATCGAGGCGGTGGTCCGCCGCCTGCCCGGCACCCTCTCCGTCTACTCGGAGCGCGTCATGGAGGGCAACTACCTGGACTTCGACATCCGGCGGGACGCCATTGCCCGCTACGGGCTCACCGTGGGCGACGTCCAGGACGTGATCCAGTCGGCCATCGGCGGAATGAACATCACCACCACCGTCGAGGGTCTGGAACGCTATCCGGTGAATCTGCGCTACAGCCGGGAATTGCGGGACAACCTTCCCGCCCTGCGGGAAATCCTGGTTCCCACACCCCGCGGATCGCAGATCCCCATGGGACAGTTGGCCTCCATCCGAATTCGGAAGGGGCCGTCTTCCATCAAGACCGAGAATTCCCGCCCCAACGCCTGGATCTACGTCGACCTTGCAGACATCGACGTGGGGAGCTACGTGAAGATGGCGCGGCAGGCGGTCGCGGGCCAGGTCGACGTTCCCGACGGATACAACGTCGTCTGGAGCGGCCAGTACGAGCACATGGTGCGGACCCGCCAGCATCTCATGGCCGTGATCCCCATGACCCTGTTGATCGTCTTCGTGATCATCTACCTGAACACGCGGTCCGTTTTCGAGACGGCCATCGTGTTTCTGGCGGTCCCCTTCTCCCTGGTGGGAGCGTTCTGGCTGCTCTATCTGCTCGACTACAACATGAGCGTTGCGGTCTGGGTCGGGATCATCGCCCTGATGGGACTGGATGCGGAAACCGGCGTGGTGATGTTACTCTACCTGAACGTGGCCTACGGGAAGGCAGTCCGTGCGGGACGCATGCGCTCCCCTTCGGATCTGACCGAAAGCATCCGCGAAGGCGCGGTCCACCGTGTGCGCCCCAAGGTGATGACAGCCTGCATCATCCTCGCGGGTCTCATTCCCATCATGTGGAGCCATGGAGCCGGCGCGGACGTCATGAAGAGAATCGCCGCACCCATGGTCGGAGGAGTGACGACTTCCGTCCTCCTGGAACTCTGTGTCTACCCCGTCATCTACTACATCTGGAAGGGTTGGAAGCTGAAATGAAGCAAAGTCCGTTCGCTCTCCTGACACTGCTCTGTTTCGCCACCGGCGCCTGGGGAGATTCGATTCGGGTCAGGCACGACCACGATCCCTGGGGCAAGTGCGAAGGCGAATTGATCATCGACCAGGAGGGGATCGAATACCGGTCGCCGAAAAAGATGGGCCACAACCGGAAGTGGGTCTGGCAAGACATTCAGAGCGTCGACCGCAAGTCCCCCTCTCGCCTGAGCGTGCTCACCTACGAAGACCAGAAGCTCCGTCTGGGCCAGGACAAGGTCTTCGACTTCGAGCTGCTGTCTCCTGATCAGACATTTTCCGACCGGACGCTGTCGCTCATCTCCGGCAAGCTGAAGAAACCGGTGACCGATCGCGTCACCGACCCCATCGACGCCGAGTACCAGGTCCCGGCCAAACACAAGCACACTCTCGGAGGCTGCGAAGGCACACTCTATTTCGGCCCGGAGACCATCGTCTACGACAGCGAGGACTCGTCGGATTCGAGGAAATGGAGAAAGGATCGGGACGTGGCCAACGTCTGGTCGTCGCAACGGTACGAGCTGGAGATCCGGACCTACGAAGAGAACCGCCGCAACTTCGACAAGATGCGGGTCTTTCGCTTTCAACTCAAGGAGCCTCTGAATCAAGCATACTATGAGAAACTTCGCCGCGAGCTGCCGTAATCTCGGCAAGCGTAGACCGGCCCCCAGGGTGACTGTGCCATGAAGGAAAATGGGCCGCCGCCCGACGCTCCGGCCAAGCGTGCCGGAAGAGGCTCCCAGGTGCTTCGAGGAACTGCGCTCATACTCTTGATATTGCTGCTGGCCGGCAGCGGCTATTTCCTGTACACGCTGGAGACGGGAACCTGCGCCGTCTGCCAGAGACCTCTGCATGGAGACTCGACCTACCGAATCGTACTTTCCGGAGGAGAGGACATCGACGTCTGCTGTCCCCGTTGCGGGCTCCATTACCAGGAGCTGAACGGCCACCGGGTGAAAGAGGCGTGGATTGGAGACGTCGCCACCGGAGAGCTCCTCCCCGCCGAGCAGGCCGTCTACGTCGAAGACAGCTCGATTCGCCAATGCTGCTCGCTGGAACGGCCCCGGGAAGATGGATCCGGCCACCAGTACACTCTGGCCTGGGACCGGTGCCTGCCCGGCCTGGTCGCCTTCAAGGACCGCCGGAGCGCTCTGGAATTCCAAGAGAGCCGCGGTGGCGTCATCAGAAGCTATCAGGAATTGCTGGCGGCGGGGCACCAGTAACACCGAGTCCGCACGGTAGCGCAATCATGGAGAGAACCATGAAGAGAAGACGATTTCTGGGTGCAGCGGCGGCATCGGTGCCGGCCGGACTCCGGACCGGAGAAACTTCCGCCTTGCCCGTTGCGACCCGGCAGCTCGCCCGGAAGCCTCCCCTGCGTCTGGGGACGGTGACCTACAACCTGGGCCGGAGCTGGGATCTGGAGACGCTCATCCGCAACTGCGCCGAAACCGGTTTCGAGGGGGTCGAGCTGCGGAGCACCCACGCCCACGGCGTCGAGATCGACATTTCTCCCGAGAAGCGCCGGGAAGTCATGATACGATTTCAGGATTCACCGGTCCGCCTGGTGGGCCTGGGCAGCGCTTGCGAGTATCACTCGCCCGATCCGGAAGTCCTGCGCCGCAACATCGAAGAGACCAAGGCCTTCGTCCGGCTGGCCCACGACGTCGGCGCACCCGGCGTCAAGGTGCGCCCCAACGGTCTTCCCGAGGGGGTCCCGGAGGAGAAGACCCTGGAACAGATCGGACTGGCCCTGAGGGAATGCGGAGCCTACGGCAACGGCTGGGGCGTGCAGATCCGGATGGAGGTTCACGGACGCGAGACCGGCCGCATCCCCCGCATCCGGAAGATGCTGGACTACGCGGATCACGACAACGTCCGGATCTGCTGGAACTCCAACAAGACGGATCTTTTGGACGGGGGAGTGGAGACCAACTTCAACCGGATCAAGGACCGGATCTCGCTGGTCCACATGCGGGACCTCTTCGTCGAAGAGTACCCGTGGCGGCTCCTGTTCCGTCTGCTCAGAGAGATGGAATATCCGGGCTACTGCCTGGCCGAGATCCCCGAGAGCACCGATCCGATCCGGGTGATGCGATACTATCGGACCCTGTTTCGAGCCTTCCAGGGGCTAGTGTGAGGCCGCGGCCGTGTCCCCAGCGACCACCGTCCCGATAACCTATCCCGATTCCGTCCAACGAGTATGGAAGAACTCGCCTCGGGGCCGGTCCACGCGCTCGTAGGTGTGAGCGCCGAAGTAATCCCGCTGGGACTGCAGGAGGTTGGCGGGGAGCCAGGCTTGCCGGTAGCCGTCATAGAAGGCCAAGGCGCTGGAGGTCGCCGGGACCGGGATTCCCCAGCGGACCGCCCGGGAGACGACGCGGCGCCACGACTCCTGGGCACCCTCCACCTGCTCCTTGAAATAGGGATCCAGCAGTAGGTTCTTCAGAGCCGGCTCCCGGTCGAAGGCCTCCTTGATCTTCCCCAGGAAGACGGAACGGATAATGCAACCCCCTCTCCACATCAGGGCGATGCCCCCGAAATCCAGGTTCCAACCGTATTCGGCTGCCGCCGCCCGCATCAATTGATACCCCTGCGTGTAGGAGACGATCTTGGACGCGTAGAGGGCTTGCTCCAGGTCATCGACCAGGTCCCTTGCAGGCGCGGCGCCGGAGCCAGCGGGGCCGGTCAGCACCTGGGAAGCTTCGACCCGATCCTCCTTGATGGCCGACAGGGCCCGCGCCAGGACCGCTTCGCCGATGAGAGTGAGAGGCACCCCCATATTCAACGCCGAGATCACGGTCCACCGTCCGGTTCCCTTCTGACCCGCGGTATCCAGGACTTTTTCCACCAGCGGACCGCCGTCGTCATCCTTAACCGCCAATATGTCCCGGGTGATCCGGATCAGGTAGGAATCCAGCCTCCCCCGGTTCCAGCGGGCGAAGACGCGGCTGATCTCGTCCGCGGGCATTGCCAATCCCGCCTTCATCAGATGGTAAGCCTCGCAGATGAGCTGCATGTCTCCGTATTCGATGCCGTTGTGGACCATCTTGACGAAGTGCCCGGCGCCGTCGTCGCCTACCCATTCGCAGCAGGGTTCGCCTCCGTCCACCTTGGCCGCCACAGCCTGGAAGAGGGGCCGGACCTGAGGCCAGGCCTCGGCGGATCCGCCGGGCATGATGGAGGGCCCCAGCCGGGCTCCCTCCTCGCCGCCGGAGACGCCGGTTCCGATATACAGAAGACCCTTGGACTCCACCAGGGAGACCCGCCGGCGGGTGTCTTCGTAGTTGGAGTTCCCGCCGTCGATGATGATGTCTCCCGGCTCCAGATGGTCCAGGAGCTGCCGGATGAATTCGTCGACGGGCCAGCCGGCCTTGACCATGAGCATGACCCGCCGCGGCCGTTTGAGCATCCGGACAAGTTCGTCCAGGGAATGAGCCCCCAGAACCTTCGTTCCCCGAGCCTCCCCCGAGAGGAAGTCGTCCACTTTGGAGACCGTCCGGTTGAAGACCGCCACCGTATAGCCATGATCATTCATGTTCAGGACCAAGTTTTGGCCCATGACTGCCAACCCGACGAGTCCGATATCCGCCTTGGTTTCCATCTTCGTTTTCTCCTGTCCTGTTCGACGAGTTCCCTATTCTAGCGCGAAGCCGACCAGACGCTGGTAAAGCTCCAGATGCCGTTCCATCGCCTCGCGGTGACGGCGGCTGCGCTCGGGGTCGGGATCGTAACTTCTTCCCATCATTGGCGGGACCTCCTCCAGGTCCGGAACCAGACCCAGGGACTCGAGCGCCAGCAGGGTGGTTCCCCGGCCCGTCACTTCGGGCTCGGCGCAGGCGATGACGCGGCGGCCGAGGACGTCGGCCAGGATCCGGAGCCAGGCGGGGGAGGAGAGCAACCCCGCGCCCCCGCCGATGATCTCGTGTTGCCGGGACAAGTGGGGCTCCATGAGGCGGTAGATCAGACAGAGCCGGTAGGCGATCGATTCCAGAGCCGCCCGGACGATTTCCACCGGCCGTGTCGACAGCGTCAATCCCACCAGGCTTCCGCGGGCTTCGTCACGCCATCCGGGGCTCCTTTCTCCCGCCAGGAACGGCAGGAAGACCAGGCCGTGGGCCGCCGGCTCCATGGCTTGCAACTCGGCTTCGAGGCGGTCCGGTTCGAAATCGACCTGGAGCCGGCTGGTCAACCACGAGAAGACGCTACCCCCCTCGGTGGTGGCTCCGCCCAGGAGGGGGCGGCCGGCATCGATCAGGTAGCTCCAGAGACCGGCCGGAAGTGGGGAGGCCGGGCGATCCAGGACCGCCCGGATCGCTCCGGTGGAGCCGATGGTGAGGGCCACCCGGTCCGATCGTATGCAGCCGCTGCCCACGTTGGCGGCGGCCCCGTCTCCCACCGCCGGGAACCAGGGGACTCGGGCCAGGACCGGCCAGCGCCGGGCCCAGGGATCACGCAGGCCCATGAACGGTTCCGTGCAATCGCGAAGCGGCGAGAGCTGAGTCCGCCGGATCGGGAGGAACGAAATCCAGGACTCGTCCCAGTCCAAGAGGTGGCGGTTCAGGAGGCCGCTCCAGGAGGCCGCGGAATAGCTCACACCGCAGGTCCGAAAGAATCGCGAATAGAGAAATTCGCCCAGGGTCATCCAGAGGGCGACTCGGGAAAAGAGCCGGGGCCGGCTCCGTTCCAGCCAGAGGAGGCGGGAGGGCAGATAGCTGCTGTGGATGGGACAGCCCGTGCGCTCGTGGACCTCCGCTGGATCCAGCCTTTGCCTGAGGTCGGCGGCGGCCTGCCGGCTGCGGGTGTCGGCATAGGTGTAGATCGGCGTCAGCGGGCGGCCCTGCTCGTCCACTCCGAGGAGTGTGGGAGAGAGCGTGTCCAGGGCGACGGCGGCGATCCGGGCGTCCCGGGACTCGGCTCGAGCCACCGTCTCGTCGAGCGCTTCGGTCACGGCCGAAAGGACCTCCTCCGGCTCCAGCCAAGCCCCGCCCTCCGGGTCGGTCCAAAGGCGATAGTGGGCCCGGGCGCCGATTTCAGGCAGGGGACGCCCGTCCACTCCCCACACCTGAGCCCGTAAGGAAGAAGTCCCGGCATCCAGTGTCAGGACTTGGAGCCGACCCGCCCGGACCTTGTTCAAGATCCGTGCTCCCCGCCGAATTCGAGGGCCTGCACGCTGCACCCGGGGCCAATGGGGGGATACAATGCGTCCCACCATGGGGCGGCGGAGAAACGCGAGAGGCGGGCGGCAGGCATGAGTTGGCCTTCTTTGCTGCTGGTCGTCCTGTCACTGGCAGGCTTCATCATCTCATCCTATTTCACGGCCGTGGCCTACCGCTGGATACGTCCGGACGCCGCCTGGATTCCCAGCTTCTGCAGGATGGGAGAAAAGACCTGCGCCACCATCGTCTTCACACCCCGGGCCCGTGTCTTCGGAGTCCCCAACTCGGTTCTGGCGCAACTCTTCTACCCGTTCATCGCCGCCGGGACCTTGGAGGGCTTCCTCTTCACCTTTCCCATCTTCCACTTGTCACTGCTGGCAAGTCTAGTCACGGTTCTCCTGGGGCTGTTTCTCACCTACTCCCTGCTGTTCCTGACCCGGGTTCCCTGCGTCCTCTGCTTCACTTCGCACGCCATCAATTTCGTCATCTTCGTGCTTCTGCTTCTGGAAGGGGATTCCGTTTCCGGAGCACTCTGGTGAGAAAACCGGTCCGGGATGACAATCGCGGATTCGAACCCCCTCCCCGGGATACGGGCTGATGGACCACTCCATCAACCGCTACTTCCCCCAACTGAGGCAGATCCCTTCGACCGGCAGTCTGGAGTCCTCTCCCCTCTATCGCCGGCTCCGGCCGGAAATAGACCGGGTCCTGAATACCGTCGAGACCGGTGAAGACCCGGCACCGCATTCGGGACCGGACAGGAGCTCG
This sequence comes from Acidobacteriota bacterium, assembly GCA_965217775.1. GTDB lineage: Bacteria > Acidobacteriota > UBA6911 > RPQK01 > JAJDTT01 > JAJDTT01. Next base: position 5,195,355 of record CBDCJH010000002.1, on the reverse strand, counting down.
GTCCGCGCGGTCGCCTGGAATATCGAACGCGGCCTGGAGTTACCCGGCCTGACCCGCGCTCTCCGGGAACATCCGCACTTGCGGGAAGCCGACATTCTCTTGGTGACGGAACTGGACTACGGAATGGCCCGAACCGGAAATCTCCACGTGACCCGCGAGCTGGCCCGGAAACTCGGGATGACCTACGTCTTCGTCCCCAGCTATCTCAATCTGGACAAGGGGGCCGGTCTGGAAAACGAGGCGCCGGGTGAGAATTCCCAGGCTCTGCACGGGAACGCGCTGCTCTCGAGGCATCCGGTTTCGGAGCCCCATGCGCTACCCCTTCCCAACGGCAAGGACAAGATGAGGGGGAAGGAGAAACGCCTGGGGTGCCAGCGGGCGATCCTGGGTCTGGTCGAGCATCCGCTGGGACGATTCCGTGCCGTCAGCCTCCACTTGGACGCCCATTCCAGCCAGGCGCATCGGCATCTGCAGATGTGCCTGTTGCTGGACCATCTCCATGGCTGGCACCCTTCGCTGCCGGTGCTCATCGGAGGAGACTGGAACACGTCCACCCACCATGCCCGGCGCGCCGTATATTCGATACTCGGCTACGCCCGGCGGGTCCTCATGGGGATCGACAACGTCCTGGACCATCACTATCCCTATCCGGAACGCTGGTTTGAACGGCGCCTCTTCCGGGAACTGGAGAAGCGAGGCTACCGCTATCGGGACCTGAACCGGATGGGTGTCTGCACCCTCCACTACGACGCCGCGAATCTGGCCACGAACCGGAACATGACCGAGTGGATCCCCAATTGGTGCTTCTGGTTCATCGACTGGGCCCTGAAGGACCATCAAGGCCGATGTTCCATGAAGCTGGACTGGTTCGGCGGCAAGGGGATCCTTCCCGATCCCCATTCCCCTCCACGGGTGATCGGCGGACTCGAGAAGGATTTCGGCAAGCTGTCGGATCACGACCCGATCCTCTTGGACTTCAGGCTCGGGTAGGAGCGGGGGTTTGCAACCCCCGATTCCGGGTCCGCGATGAAGAGTGGGGACAATAATTAAAGAAGGGCACAAGGATGAAGAGGGGGACAAGAATGTCCCCCCTCCTGGGAAAAATTCGGGCTATACTCCCTATCCAATCAAGGAGGAATTTCATGACAAGTACCGGACTGGCTTGGCTCGGCTTCGCGATGATGACGGTGTTTTGCTGGGGCATGTACGGCACCCTTCTCCATGCCGGGCAGGTGGCCATGGGGGACCCGGTGAACGGGCGTTACAAGGCCTTCCTCTTCGTCGGTCTGGCCTATTTTCTGATCGCCGTCCTGGCTCCGCTGCTGGTTCTGAAGAGCCAGGGGGCGGACTGGAGCTATCCGGCGCCGGGAATGGGCTTGTCACTCGTGGCTGGAATCCTGGGAGCTGTCGGAGCCTTCGGAGTCCTCCTGGCCTTCGGAGCCAAGGGCTCTCCCAGTGTGGTCATGGCCATCGTCTTCGCCGGAGCGCCCATCGTCAACGCGTTCGCTTCCATGGTTAGACATCCGCCGCCGGGCGGAATCTCCAGTATCCAGTGGCCGTTTGTCCTGGGCATCTTGCTGGCCGCCCTGGGAGGTTGCCTGGTGACGCTCTACCGTCCGCAGGGGTGACCCCGTCGGTGAGACGAGACACCATGAAATCAGGGCCGAAGATCAGCGTCGCCGTCGTTCCCGTGGCCGGATTGGGGACCCGCCTCCTGCCGGCCACCAAGTCTCAGCCCAAGGAAATGCTGCCGGTGGCCAAGAAGCCGGTGGTCCAATACGTGGTCGAAGAACTGGGCAGGAACGGCATCAAGGAGATCCTCTTCGTCACCGGAAGGACCAAGACCTCGATCGAGAACCACTTCGATCCGGATCAGCAGTTGATCCGGAATCTGAGGGAGTCGGGAAAGGAAGACCTGCTGCTGGAGCTCGACTACGAGCAGACCGAGGTCCAGTTCTTCTACACTCGCCAGCGGCTTCAGCGGGGATTGGGGGATGCGGTGCGGTGTGCCCGCCAATTCACCCAGAACCGACCCTTCGTGGTTGCGCTGGGAGACAGCATCATCGGTCTCGATTCGCCGTCGCACGTCGTGAGCGCCATGACCCGGATCCATCGCGAGTCGGGGGCGGCCTGCGTGGTCGCCGTCGAGACGGTTTCTCCTCAGGACATCTTCCGGTATGGGATCGTGGAACCGGGAGGTGACGGTCCCGAATTTCCCATTCTGGGTCTGATCGAGAAACCGCCTGTCGGGTCCACTTCCAGCCGTCTGGCCTTGGTCGGCCGGTATGTCTTCTCGCCTTCCATCTATCGGAAGCTGGACCGCATCCAACCTGGAGTCGGCGGCGAGATCCAGTTGACCGACGCCATCCAACTGCTGCTGGAAGCAGGAGAGACGGTCGTCGGGGTCCGTCTTCCGGAGAACGAGAGGCGCTACGACATCGGCAACTTCGAGAGCTATTTCGAGACCTTCGTCGAGTTCGCCCTGCGCGACCCGGATCTGGGCTCCGGGCTCCGCAAGCGTCTGCTGGAGCGTTTGGTTGAAGATCACTAGGGCCGCGGCCAACGCTCGCATCGGCCTCCTGGGCAACCCTTCCGACGGCTTCTTCGGCAAGACCATCTCCTGCATCCTGAGAAACTACTCCGCCAAGGTCGTCGTCTACGAATGGCCCGAACTGGAGATCATCCTGAGCCGCCAGGACCGCTGCGAGTTCCGGCAACTGGAGGACCTGGTGGACGACGTCCGGCTCAACGGGCTCTACGGCGGTCTCCGCCTGGTCAAGGCCACGATCAAGGTCTTCGCCGAATACTGCTGGCGAGAGCAGATTCGACTCCCTGAGCAGAACTTTTCGCTCAGGTACGAGACCGACATTCCGCGCCAAGTGGGCCTGGGAGGTTCCAGCGCCATCATCACCGCGGCCATGCGGGGTCTGGCCGAGTTCTACCAGGTGTCCATCCCCCGGGAGATTCTGCCCGGACTCGTCCTCTCGGTGGAAACGGAGGAGATCGGCATCGACGCGGGCCTCCAGGATCGCGTCTGCCAGGTTTACGAAGGCCTCGTCTACATGGATTTCAACCGGGAGACCATGAGCCGCCTCGGGCATGGACTCTACGAGTCCCTCGACCCCGGCTTGCTGCCCCCGCTCTACCTGGCATTCCGCAACGATCTGAGCCGGATCTCCGGCATCTATCACTCCGATTTGAGAGGCCGCTGGAACCGGGGAGAGCGGGCGGTTCATCGGGCCATGGAACAGTTCGCGGATCTTGCGCGGCAGGGGAGAGAATGCCTGTTGCAAGGGGACGCGGTGGAGTTGGCGCGCCTGGTGGACCGGAACTTCGATATTCGATCCGGGCTGTCCAGGTTGGATCCCAAGAACGTCGAGATGGTCGAGATGGCGCGGTCCCATGGAGTCTGCGCGAAATACGCCGGATCGGGGGGAGCCGTCGTCGGAATCTGCGGGTCCGACGAGACCTTCCGCGACCTGCAGGAAGACTTTCGCACCATTGGGTGCACCGTCATCAGGCCCAGAGTGAGTTCGCACATCGATTCCCAGGGAGCATGAAATGACAACGGAACACCAAAACCAAAACCCGAAGCGAATCTTCAAGCTGGCGATCTATCCCGCCGTGGATGCTCATCGCCTTGCCGCGATCGTGGAAGCTGCCGGTGACGGCGGCACCGTGGTGAGCGCGCCCGACGAGGACGCCGCAGCCGCGGCCCTGGTGAACGCCGACGCCTTCTTCGGCAAGATGACGCCAAAGCTGCTGGCAGCGGAAACCCGGTTGCACTGGATACAAGCGCCCAGTGCCAGCATGGAACACTATCTCTTCCCCGCCCTGGTGGAGCATCCCTCGATCCTGACCAACATGCGGGGCATCTTCTCGGACGTCATTGCCGAGCACGTCTTCGGATTCATCCTCTGCTTCGCCCGGAATTTCCACCACTACGTCCGCAATCAGGCGAAAGCCACCTGGGAGGTGATGGGAGACCCCAGTTGGAAAGTCCCCAACTTCGTGCGCAGCCTGAGAGACGTCGCTCCCGCCGACCGGGCCCACATCCACCTTTCGGACACCACTCTGGGCGTGGTCGGTCTGGGCAGCATCGGATCGGAGGTGGCCCGCCGAGGCCTGGCCTTCGGGATGCGGGTGCTGGCGGTCGACCCCAAGCGAGAGGAATGTCCGCCGGGCGTGGAGTCGCTCTGGAAGCCGGAACGGCTGGCAGACCTGCTGGTGGAGAGCGATTTCGTCGTGATTTCCGCGCCTCATACGCCGGAAACGGTCAAGATGTTCCGGCGGCCCCAATTCCGGCAGATGAAGCGGACCGCCTTTCTGATCAACATCGGACGCGGAGTCATCGTCGACCTGAACGATCTGGTCGCGGCGCTGGAGGCGGGGGAGATCGCCGGCGCCGGCCTCGACGTGTTCGAAATCGAACCGCTTCCCCCGGAGCATCCTCTCTGGCAGATGGAGAACGTCATCCTGACTCCGCACTGCGCCGCCCGGTCCCCCAGGATCCCCGATCGATTCGCCCAGGTGGTGGTGGACAACGTCAGGCGATACGCTGCCGGCAGGCCGGTCAAGAACGTGGTCGACAAGAACGCCTGGTTTTGAAAGGAGCGGCGACTTTCTTGTCGCCCCTCCTAAATGGAGACCACCTTGCCGGTGGCTGCGGACTCGTAGCCGGCCAGGAGCACCTTCAGCACCTCGGCGGCCTCGGCGACGCTCATGTCGCTCTCGCGGTTCTGCTCGATACAGTCGATGAAGAAGGACTCGTCCGACTGGGTCGCCTCGGGGACCGTACGCCATGTGAACTTGTGGACCCCGCCGGCCTCCCGGGTGCTGCTCCTCCAGAACCCCATGGGATCTTCGGGATGCGGCGGTCCGGGCCGCCAGGCAGGAGCATCGCAGGCAACTTCGAACCGGGGCCGGGCACCGTCGACGAATCGGCAACCCCGGGTCCCGGCCAGGAAGATCCCCGAAACTCCACCGGCCAGATGACTCAGCCAGCCGATTCTCGCTCCGCTCAGGGTTCCCACCAGTCCGCCTTCGAACTCCATGGTCAGGGCCGCGAAATCTTCCACGTCGTTCTTCTGGTGTTCCTGGAAGAAATAGTTGGCGGTTCGGGCATAGACGCGTTTCACCGCACGGCCTGTGAGCCAACGCATGATCCCGATGGAATAGACCCCCATGGTGAAGAGTTCCCGTTTCGAGTCGATATAGGTGAACCTTCGGGGCGGGAAATGTTCTTGGCGGGGACGGTCCAGATCGGCGGTCCCGGTGTGACCCTTGGAGAACAGAAGGTCGCTGTGCATGCTCACGAGTCCCCCCAGGGCGCCGCTGTCGGTTAGCCGCCGAGCCCGTTGGGCCCAAGGGGTTCGGAACATGCTGAACATCTGGCTTCGTACTCCGGCCCTCCGGATCTCGGACACCAGAGAGGACGCCTCCCGGTTGGAGACGGTCAACGGTTTGTCCACGTAGACGTGCTTGCCCGCTCGGGCGCATTGAGCGGCCACCTGGGCGCGGCGTTCGAACTCCACGCAGACGCTGACGACGTGGACGTCACTGCGCTTCAGGGCATCCGACAGATCGGGGATGAAGGGAATTCCAAAGCGGCGGGCCAGAGATCGATTCAAACGATCCCTGCGTTCCGGGACTCCAGGCTCGTCGGTCACCGCCACCAGGCGGCAACGCGGGTCTCGACCGAACGCCGCACCGTAATTCTCCTGGTGGGTCAAGTCTCCGGCCACCAGAAGGACCCCGTAGGTATTTCCCATGGATCGCTCCGTTACCCGAGCCGCACCGGCGATCTCTTCCGCAACGACTCTTCCACCGCCTCGACCAACTCCGCTCGTACCGAACCCGCGCTCCAGAGCCGTTCCCCGGTTTCACCGGCGAGATCGGCTTCCGCCAGATCATGCCGCAGGGTGCCATGGTTCCCGACGAGGAGCAGGTCCGCTCCCGGCGAGCCCTCCCGCTTGAGGATCACCACGACCTGACCGGTGCGCCCGCCCTCCAAATGCAGTTGCAACGACAGATTCCCGGACTCGACGCTCCCGGCGGCGAAGATCTCGTCAATCGGCGGCCCCAGCAACTCCTGGACCACCTGCATGCCCGCGACGGAGACGGGGACAAGGTGTCCATGGTCTGATGACGCTACGATCACCAACCGCACGTAGACGGGAGTTCCCAGTCGACCCTGCTCCAATTCCCTCTTGATGGCCGCAGTCAAACGCGTCAGGTAGGTCATGATTCCGGCGCTGGCATTCACCCGTTTCCGGCGTTGCTCGGAACGCTCATAGCATGATTCAGAACCGGTCAGAAATCCAGCAGATAGGTGAACTTGGCCAGGATCGTCCGGTCCAGGGTTCTCTGCGTCCGATAGGGACCGGGCACCATCGGTCCTTCGTGCGGGTCGATTCCTGTGGGATCGAAGTGGCTGTTGTAGACGATGAAGAATCCGGTGTTTCCGGTGCGAAGCAGGGCGAACCGGATGTTGGCCCCGATCTCCCGTTCGGAGCTGTTGTACTGGATCAGGGACTGGATATAGCTCTTCGGCGTGAAGGAATAGTTCAACTGCACCATGGCCAGGTTCGTGCGAAAAGGCCCCTCCGGGAGGTCCACCGAATTGTGCACGTAGCGGGCGGCCAGCAGAAACTCGGCTCCCACGCGGAATCCGGCCCGAAGGCTGAGGGTGTCGATATGACCCGAGTAGAATTCTCCCCAGGAATAGTTGGCGACGCCGAAGAGATTGGCGCTTTCGTCCGATTCGACAGTCAACAGCCAGTTGTTGAAACGGTAGATTCCCTTCGACAGAACGATGTCGTCGAAGATCTCGAAGGGTTCGAAGAGCTGTTCGAAATTCTGATTGAACGCGAACCCCACCGATCCACCGTTCTGGAAGAAGATCCGCATATCGTTGTGGCGCCAACCCGACTCGCGGGAACCGTCGAAGCGATAGTGTCCGCGCCAGGAATGATGCGGCCAGAAACGGCGGAAAAAAGGATGATTCTTGGGGCGGGGATTGAAGAAGATCCCGTAGGAGGGCCTCCGGTAGCCTGACCTGGGCACGAATCCCACCTCAGGATTGAAATCCTCTCCCACCTCCAGATAACCCACGTCCCAGTTGAAGAAATCGGTGTTGTAGCTCACCGCCGAGCTGGCGGCGTGATCGCGCCCGTCAAGACCCGGCGTCTCGGTGCGGGCAGCGTAGTTGAAGAAGGTCCAGCGTTCCCCCAGTCCGATGTTGGCGTCCACGCCGTAGGTCCGGTTGAATTCGTTCGGCGCCGCCGCAGAGCCGGTGGCCACCTTGTTGATGAAGATGGCGCCGAATCCGCTGCGGGAACCCACCTCCCGGGCCACGCGCAGAACCGTGAAGTTGTGCGCCGGAGTCACGTCCTCCACTTCATTGGTCTGCATGTTGAGGACACCCAGGTTGAAACGATTCAGCTTCCCGGTGATACGGGCGCCCCCCAGGATGGGAACCTCGACTCCGCTGTCATCGATGCCGATGCGGCGGCTGAAGAAGAGTTCCGCCTGGCGGGGACTGCCGACCTGGAAATACCCGGCATTTTCCAGGAAGAAAGGTCTCTTCTCCGGGAAGAAGAGATCGAAGCGGGTCAGGTTGACCTGCTCCTCGTCCACCTCCACCTGGGAGAAGTCGGTGTTTACGGTCGCGTCCAACGTCAAAGTCGGCGTGAGCGTGTATTTCATGTCCACGCCGGCATCCAGAATCCCGTCCTTCAATGGATCGGATCCCCGGTAATCGTGGAGGAATCCGCCCTTGACGTAGGGAATGACTTGGCGGCTGGGTCGAAAATCCAGATCCAGTCCGGTCAGCTCTCCGGCCAGGGAAACGCGTTGGATCTCGAACCCGCGGGTGACCGGGGCCCAGTAAGACTGTTCGTTCTTCCGGCGGAGATTTCGTTTGAAGTTGATCCCCCAGGTGCGATTCGTTCCAGGCTCGTAACGCAGACTCCTGAGGGGAATCGCGAGCTCGGCTTCCCAGCCGCGGGAAGTGATCCTGGCCTGGACCGTCCAGACCGCATCCCAATTCAGGTTGAAAGCGGACGCTCCGCCCCGTTGGGCCCCACCGAAGCCGCTGCCGCCCACGGAGCCGGCTCGGGCGGGTCCCCCTGAGGCGCGGCTCTGGCCGCCGTGGATGATCTGGGCGTCGAACTCGATGCCTCCGGGAGTCGTGGCAAAAAGGTATCCGCTCTGGTCATCGTCGTAGGTATCCAGGAGAACCTCGAACGAATCGGTCTCGTCCAGGACGCCGTCGCGCCGGGCCTGGGTGGAGACGATGGCCTGCGGCCGGGAATCGAAGCAGATGACGCCGACGAAGATGGTGTCGCGGTTGTATCCGATCCGTACCTCCACCCGTTCGGTCGCCGGGGCTCCCGTTTCCGGGAGCTGTTGGATGAAACCGGTGGCCGGCGCCATGGACATCCAGGACGAATCCACCACGCCGTCCATCACCGGCGGCTCCGACACGCGAAACGCCCTCATGCTCGGCTTGCCGGGGGCGGCGTCCAAAAACTGTGGGCCTCCCTGCAGAAGCGCCAGAAGAATGAGCAGAGAGGGAACGGCCCACGCCACGAAAAAACGCGTTGTACGGTTCACGCTAGCCCCGCATTATCCATCGGGGGATATCCGAACATTTTACGGATCGATCGTTTCAAGAAGTCTGCTGGATTCCGGCTATCCCCTCCGGATTTCTCCGGGCCAGCGTCCGATTCCACCGGCCAAATTGTAGAGATTGACGTATCCCTGGACACCCAGTTGGGCGCAGGCCTGGGCCGAGCGTCCTCCGGCGGCGCAATGCATGATGATGCGGTCGGACTCTTGCGGGATCTCGGAAGTACGGCCGCCAACTTCTCCGAGGGGGATCAGCTTGGCGCCGGGGATCCGGACCGCGGCGTGCTCATGGGGCTCCCGGACATCGATGATCAAGGTATCCGGATGCCGGCGAAGCATTTCCATGGCTTCTTCACCGTCGATTTCGTCGAAAAGGCCGCCGGAAAGGACGGCCTCCGTCACGTGTTTACCCTGGGCCACTCTCCGGAGCAGTTGCCCCTGATTCTCGAGTTGTTCCTTCTGTTGGGAGCCCGCCCTGGAAACGTCTTCTTCCAGGGTCTCGAGCTTCCGCTCCAACGTTCGGGTCCGGCTCTTCGCCGCGGAAGCCGACCTGAGGGCCAGCAGGCCCGACGCCAGAGCCAGAAACGAAACCACAGCCATGATCGTTTGAGTCTCCATATCTAACACCTCATTCCCTGGCAAGAATCTGATCGAAAAAAATGCGACTGTCCGGGAGTCCCTTCGCCCGGAGGACCTTGGTCACCATCTTCACCATTATGGGCGGACCGGCCAAATAGGCTTCCGCCTCGGACGGGGCCTCCACATACTTGTCGACCGAGAGTTGAATATAACCGGTCTCGCCTTGCCAGTCGTCCCCTTCACGGGGAGAGGAGAGTGCCGGCGTGTAGGTGAAGTTCTCTTTCTCGGCGGCCCACCGGGAGAACAGGTCGTGCAGCAGAAGATCCCTCCGGCTCCGGACACCGAAGAAAAAGTGGATCTTCCGGGTCCGGTTCATCCCTGCTTCGAACCAGTACTCCAACAGACCGACGAAAGGAGCGGCGCCGCTGCCGCCGGCCACCACCAGGATGGGACGGTCGCTGTCCTGACCCAGGTAGAGAGTGCCGGTGGGATCGCTGAGGTGGAGCACGTCCTGGGTCCGGAGACGGGTGTGGACGTAGGTCGAAGCGACGCCGGGCGGCACGTCCTTGCCGGGCGGCGCCCGGAAGTGCTTGATAATGAAGTCGAATTCCGGAAGCCGGCTGGGCGGGGAGGCGAAGGAGTAGGGTCGAAAAACCGAGCCATGTGTCGTCCGGTATCGAGTATTCCACTCCTGGACGAATTCTTCCGGGACCTTCAGAAAGACGAATTGTCCCGGCTTGAACACGAACCCGTCTGGATTCAGCAGGACCAGCCGCACCCGCTTCACGTCGTGGGTCAGGTCCGTGATCTCGACCACCCGGGCCTGGTGCGGAAAATCGAGGGCCAGAACCTGGGAGCTCAGCCCCAGGCAAAGCAGCCAACTCAGACGCATCATCCAACTCATCGGTCTCTTGCAGCCTCCTCCCGGTTCAGAACTCATTGAGCCAGTCTTCTCCTGAGGAAATCAAGGGCACGCGTAATGAGCCGCTCGCGTCCCGATCTGCCGGGCCGGAAGCCGACCGACTCGATTTCGAATCCTTGGGTCCGGGACCCGGCGCAGAGGGTGACCCGGCCGGCGTTCCGGTTCTCCGGTCCGGCCACCAACAGCACCCATCGATCCCGCCGGGCGCCGGCCACCTTTCGGGCCAGATCACGGACCGCCTCATTCCCCTCCGGAGCCTGTCCCGACGTCCCTGACCCGCCCGCCTCCAGCAACGCCTTCAGTCCCGCATTGGTGGCGGCCACGTAGCTGCCGAACAGAACCGCCGACGCGGAAGGAGTCGTGGTCAATCGAGACGAGAGGCCGCCTCCCGTCGCCACCTCGCCCACGGCCAACGTCGTCGTGCGGTCGGCCAGAAGCTGCAGGATTGTCTCCTCGAGGGTCGATCCGTCAATGGAATAGACATGTTTCCCGAGCTGCTCCAGCATCCGGCTCCGCAACGCCAGCAGGCTTTCTCGAATGCGGGACAAGCCGGAGTGGCCGTAGAAGGTGAGGTCGACCCGTCCCGCTTCGAAGCTGGAAGCGACCCTCACCTCGGCCGGCAGGTCAATGTGCTCGTCGATGACCCTCTGGATGCTCGACTCGCCGATCCCGACGAAACGCAGCGTAACCGACTCGACCGACGACTGGATTCCGAAGCGGCGGGCCAGAAAAGGAATCAGTTCATCCCGGACCATGGGCCGGAGTTCCCGGGGCGGGCCGGGCAACGCCACGATGACGCGTTCACCATCGTCGAAGACGAGTCCGACGGCACTTCCAACCCGATTCTTCAGATAGGCGCCACGAGACGGAACCCGAGCCTGTCGCCGGAGGCTCGGACGGGATACCCGGTCTCCGTAGCGGCGCCGATACTCATCGATCACCTGGGGCGATTCCCGCAAAGGGATGCCCGTGTACTTGGCCAGTGTCTGGCGGGTAATGTCGTCGCCGGTGGGTCCGAGTCCTCCGGTGACGACGACGATCCGGCTTCGCCGCGAGGCGTAGTCGAGGGCTCGCCCTATTTCCTGCTCGTCGTCCGTGACGGTGACCGACCCGACGCATCGTCCTCCGAGCGGCCGGAGGGTCCGCGCCAGAAACTGAGTGTGCGCGTCGGCGTAAGCGCCTTCGAGCAGCTCTCTTCCCGTGACGACGACGACGTACTCGATCTCCGAATCGGAAGCCTTAGGAACCTGTGCGCAGATTTCGGCGAGCAGAAAAATGACCACGAACCCGGGCGTAAACAGCCACCGGCTTTCAGGAAATTGCATGCCAAGCTCCCGATCGACTCCCGCTCCAGTCTACTACGATGACACTTCCCAAGCCGACGAGATCCCTTGCCGTCTCCGACCCGGACTGGTATCTTTTCTGCCGAGCGGGCGCCCCGCTCACCCAAGAACATCGAAAGGAGATCTCATGCCGTTCGAATTGCCGTCCCTTCCCTACGCCAATGACGCCTTGGAGCCCCATATCGACGCCACCACCATGGGAATCCATCACGACAAGCACCACGCGGCCTACGTGGGCAACCTGAACAATGCTCTTTCCTCGCATCCGGAGTTGGCCGGCCTCAGCCTGGATGAATTGTTGGCCGACAACTGCGCCGCGGTTCCCGAGAGCATTCGGACTGCGGTCAGGAACAACGGCGGCGGCCACGCCAATCACTCCCTGTTCTGGACCCTGATGGGACCCGGAGGCGGAGGCGAACCGGGCGGCGCCCTGGCCGACGCCATCAATTCCACTTTCGGCAGCCTTGCCCAGTTCCAGCAGGCCGTCGCCGCCGCCGGCGTGGGCCGGTTCGGATCGGGCTGGGCCTGGCTGGTGAAGAACGGGTCGGGATCGCTGGAGGTCCTCTCCACCGCCAATCAGGACTCGCCCATCATGGCCGGACAGGTTCCTCTTCTGGGTGTCGACGTCTGGGAACACGCCTACTACCTCCGCTATCAGAACCGGCGGCCCGACTACATCAAGGCCTGGTGGAACGTCGTGAACTGGGATGCCGTGGCGGCGCGTTTCGGTTCCTGAGTTCTTGATTGGCTCTTGACTAGTCGCGCGCTCCGAAGCTCCCCTTTCTGAAAACGGTGAGACGCTTCGACCCGCCCTTCCTCAACAGCCCGTGGCAAAAGTCATCACGGCATTCGACCGTCCCTGCATCCCGGCGGACGGCGTTGCGATTCGGGCACATACTCCCGGTATGCACCCGAATCGCGCCTTGTCCGGCGGGCGCAGGAACGGTCTCGGTGCTCGCGGGACTTTCACCACGGACTGTCAAGCTGCCCAGGCGCAGCCACAGGATCAAGAACAGATAACGGGGAAGAAACAGGACTGCCTTGATCAGGATCAAAGCGCTGAAACGGAACTCTCTTCCCGAAAGGCGCCGATAGGGTTCGATCTTGGGAAGGGACGGGGTGCGCCAGAGACCGAGCAGGTCGCCCAGGCTCCGCTTGACATAATGGCAGTCCCCGTGTTCGTTGAACACGAGTCGGGATCGAGCCGGGAGCAGAAAAAACAGCCGTTTGTGGGCCCGGAATATGGGCCGTCCCGATAGGATGGCCACGACGACGTCGACCTTCATCCTGGCCAGTCTCAGGACGGTTCGCAGGTTTCTCAGGCTCTGCCTGAGTCCATAGGCGACCACTTCGCTCACTTCCGGTCGCGACTCGTAGAGAGTTTTCTTCACGTCTGAGCAGAACACCAGAATCCGGCCGGGACCCACGATCTTCCGGTCTTGCAGCCTCCTCAGGACCTCCAGAGCAATCGAATCCTCTTCGGTGGGCAGATACAGAATCGTCGCCTCCGTGGCGGGGGTTTCTTCCTCGTAACGGCTCCTGCGGCGGATCGCGGCGATATTCCCGAGTCGCAACGGGTAGGGCTGAGCCCGCGCATCGAAGATCAGCCGGCGGCGGCCGGGAACCAGGTTCGATTTCCTCAGCTTTTCCACAGCGGCGCGCACAAGCTGCGGATGTTCCGTCCGGAGCATGAGACAGCGGGAGACGGGCCGGGAGGAACCGGCACCCGTTCCCAATTCCTGAGGACGCAGATTCAGGGGACGAGCAGCCATGGTTCAGACCAGAGGACAGTCCTTCAAAGTTTCGAGCAAACTCTCCACGTCGTCCGCGGTATTGTAGAGATGAGTGGACACCCGAATCCGCCGGGAATCTCCCCAGATCACGATTCCGCGCTGTTCAAACCATTGCATCACGGCCCGCTCCCGGGGGGCGACGAAGCAGACATTGCCGGCGCGTTCCTGGGGCCGGGACGGAGTCATGATCTCCAAGCCGAGTTCGGTGAGTCCACGCAACACCCTTTCGCTCAGACCCAAGACATAGCTTTCGATCTCGGGAACACCCACGCGGGAGAGGTAGTCCAGCGCGTTGTCCAGAATGTAGACCGAGATATACGACGGATTCCCCGCCTCAAAGCGGGCGGCGCCTGGCCGCGGCTCGTAACGGGTCGGATGGCGCCAACCGGTGAGACTGGCCGGAGTGTGCCAACCCAGGAAGGGAGGCTCCAGGTCGGGCAGTCGACTTCGATTCCAGTAGAAGACGGAGACCCCGTGGGTTCCCAGCAGCCACTTGTAGCAACTGCTCATGAGGATGTCGGCGAGGCCCGCTTCCACCGGGACGACGCCCGCCGCGTGGGTCGCGTCCACGCTGAGAAGCGCCCCGGCGGACCGGACCCGTTGCGAGAGCTCACTGAGCAGCTGCCGCTGCCCGGTCAGAAAGCTCACCAGGCTGACCGCGACCACACGGGTCCTGGAGTCGATGCGCGATTCCAGATCGGACACGGAAACCCGCCAATTGCGGTGCCGCACCAAGCGAAGTTCCACTCCCAGACGCTCCAGGCGAGTCCAGGGAAGGACGTCGGAAGGGAATTCCAGATCGGCCACCACCACATTGTCGCCCGACTCCCAATCCAGAGCGTGAGCCAACAGGTTGACCCCTTCCGAAGTGGAGGAGAGAAACGCGATTTCTTCCGGGGAGACGTTAAGGAGCTTCCCCGCCTTCTCCTTGCATTCCAGATAGGTCTCTTCGAACCGTTGCCGGCCATCGTCTCCCCTGGCCTTGTCGCGGAAGAAACGGGCCACGGCGTCCTGATGACTTCTCAGACTGGGAGTCTCACCCCCGGCGCAGAGATGGACCACGTCGTCAAGACCGATGAAGTCGTCCTTGGGAACCAACATCTCACCTGCTCCTTACGGGCGGCGACCAGAGCGATCTACGATTATCGAGGGAACTGGAATCGCCAGCCATAGAGTCCAATTATAATGTCTCGGGGCCGGGGCCGGGGTCCCTGGCTCGTGGAGGTAGAAGAGATCCATGTTCTTTACCCATTTGGAGTGCGCACGCTGCGAGGCCACCCACGATTGCGAGAAGCCGGCCCATCTCTGCGGCTGCGGCGGACCGCTCCTGGTTCGCTACGACCTGAATCGGGTTCGGGAGACGGTGCACCCGGCGGAATTCGGAGGACGTGAGCAGAGCCTCTGGCGGTATCGGGAACTGCTTCCCCTCCGCGAACCCGACGCGCGGGTTTCCCTGGGAGAGCAGATGACACCGCTGTTGAGATTGCACCGGGCCGGTGCCCGGGTCGGGCTTTCCAGGCTCTACATGAAGGATGAAGGCCTGCTGCCGACCGGGACCTTCAAGGCCCGGGGCGCCGCCGTCGGCGTCTCTCGAGCCCGGGAGCTTGGGGTCGAAGCCCTGGCCATGCCCACCAACGGCAACGCCGGCGCCGCATGGGCGGCCTACAGCGCTGCCGCCGGCATCGAATGCGTCATCGTCATGCCCACGGACGCTCCCTTGATCCACCGCAAGGAGTGCGCCGTGACGGGCGCCACCTTCTACCTGGTGGACGGCCTGATCAGCGACGCAGGGAAGCAGGTGGCCGGCGGGGTGGAGCGGCACGGCTGGTATGACGCCTCGACCCTGAAGGAGCCCTACCGGATCGAGGGCAAGAAGACCATGGGACTGGAGTTGGCAGAGCAGTTCCAGTGGCAGCTCCCGGACGTGATCGTCTACCCCACCGGGGGCGGCGTGGGGCTCATCGGCATCCACAAAGTCTTCCGGGAACTACGGGAGCTGGGATGGCTGGATCAGCCTTTTCCTCGAATGGTGTCGGTCCAGTCCAGCGGATGCGCTCCCATCGTCCGCGCCTGGGAGTCGGGCCGCCGGGAATCGGAGTTCTGGGCGGACGCCCGGACCGTGGCCTTCGGAATCACGGTCCCGAAAGCCCTGGGAGACTTCCTGGTTCTGGACGCTCTGTACGACACCGGCGGCTGCGCCGTCGAGACCTCGGACGAGGAGATCCTTCAGGCACAACGGCTGCTGGCCCGCAGCGAGGGAACATTCATCTGTCCGGAGGGGGCGGCCACTCTGGCCGCGGCGCGGAAACTGAGTCAATCGGGTTGGATCCGGCCCGGCGAGAGGGTGCTTCTTCTCAACACCGGATCCGGACTCAAATACCCCGAGTCCGTGTCCTGCTCCCCTCCCATCCTGGCACCCGGCGACTCACTGCCGGTCTGAACCGGTCCCTTCCGGCGGAGGAGACGGGTTTTCAGCGCGAAACCGGTCCAGGGCCTCCTCCTCGGTTTCGTAGATTTCCAGCAGGGGCAGGAGCTGGCTGAGAGAGAGGACGTGCTTGACCCGGTCGCCCGCTCTCAGCAGCTTCACCGAGCAGTTGAAACGCTTGGCCAGCCTGATTCCTGCAACCAGTTCGCCGATGCCGGAACTGTCGATCCAGGAGACGCCGGAGAGATTCAACAGGATCTTCTGCCACCCCTCGGCGATCAACTCATCCATGACCTCCCGAAGCATCTGATCCCCGACGCCTGCCACCAAGCGGCCTTCCATGTCGACGAGGATGACATCCTCCAGGTTTCGGACTTCTACGTGCATTGTGTTCCCGCCAGATTCGAAAGCCGAGGGAAATTAGAGATTGGACCTCACTTCCAGCGAATGCTCTTCGGTGGCGTCTCGTTACAGCGCATGCTCTCCGTCCGGCCCGAGGCCAAGACGGCGCAGGCGAGCTCTACAGCCGTTCTCTGGGCTTCTTCCCGAGTCGCCCCGGCCGCCGTGCGGCAAACGGTCCGGCCTCGGAATTCGACACAGACCTCGCAACTGAACTTGCGGAGACTCAGACTGGAATACAGGAGGTAGCCCACAAAAAGAGCTACACCAAGCAGGACCAGGAGCTTGGCAGGGGCAGACATGGGAGATGAGCCTTCGGCTACGGCTCATTCGGGCGACTGGCAAAAGCCGCCCGATTCCTGCGTCGCCTGAAAGATAGGGAACGAGGCTCAAGAGCCCGCACGATCCACGCCAGTCCGACTCCGGTAGAGTGTCGGACTGACGTGAGAATGCGAGATTGCGAGCCGTGGAGGGTGAACCCCTCTATTCGACCACCTTGATCGAGGAGGCGGTCAGCATCATCTTTCCGCCCTCTTTGGCCACGGTGCCCTTGGCCTTGATGCTCTTGCTGCCCTGGCAGACGTTGCCATGAAACTTCTTGGCAACGTCGTTGTGGACCATGTAATAGGTGACGGTCTTCCCATCCTTCTTCACCTGGATGGCATTCTGACAGGAAGCCGTTTCGCCCAAGCCGCACTTGGCGCAGGTGCCTTCACCCTTGAGGGTCTTGACGTGGTGGGCGCCCAGGACAAGTCCCGCTCCAGCCAACAGAACGACGACATAGGCGATTGCGAATACGGGTTTTCTCATGATTCATCCTTTCTGAGCTTTGGCGCTCGGTTGCGCCTTGGTCTCCGAAGTGCTTCTCTCGACGGTCGATTCATCAGATCCGGCCGCCGACAACAAAGGTTAATATCAATTGGGAGAAACTTCAACGTATTTGTCTCTGATCGTATTTCGTTGCAGTAAATTGACTGGGAACAGGCTCTTCGGGACGTTTCGCCATTTCTGGAACGGAGACAGGACATGGCTCTGATTTCCAGGGACGTTCTCCTGCGGCTGCTGGCCGACCCGTAGCTGATCTCCACCTTCAAGGAAATGCTCCGAGAAGATCCAGGCGGAGTCGCCTTTGACTTTCAGAGCAACGTGGGAAATACGGAACGCCCGCCGGTTGACAGGGGTAGGTCCGGGTGTTCCAATTCCACTCCAATCAGTAAGGAGACCGGATGCGAGTGGGACAGGGTGACTATCAGTACGAACCGGTGCGCGATTGGGCCAAGCTCCCGCCGGGTTGGACCTTCGGCTGGATTCCCGCCATCGCCGTCGACAGCCGGGACCGAGTCTACGTGTACAGCCGAAGCGAGCACCCCATGGTCGTCTTCGACCGGGACGGAAACTTCCTCACCTCCTGGGGGGAGGATCTGTTGCACAACGCTCACGGCCTCCGCATCGATGCGGCAGACAACCTCTACTGCACCGAGTGGCAAGGCCACTGTGTCCACAAACTCACCTCAGACGGAGAGTTGCAGTGGACCCTGGGCACCCCTGGCGTACCCCGTCCTCCAGGCGTGCCTTTCAACCTGCCCACGAATCTGGCCATCGCCCCCGACGGTTGCCTGTTCGTCAGCGACGGATACGGCAACGCCAAAGTGCACAAGTTCTCACCGGACGGCGTGCTCCTGAAGAGTTGGGGCGAGCCGGGCACGGGACCCGGGCAATTCGACCTGGTTCATGACGTCTGGGTCGATTCCGAATACCTGGTCTATGTCTGCGACCGCTCCAACAACCGGATTCAGATCTTCGACGGCGAGGGAATCTACCTGAGGGAGTGGGCCGATCCATATGGGCCCGACTTCGTCTGGTTCGATCCGGACGAGACCGTTTTCGTTGCCGAACTCCGTCAGCGCGTCAGCGTCCTCGACCGGGACGGCCGACTGCTCTCCCGTTGGGGCGAAAAGGGGGACGGTCCAGGGCAATTCCCAGGCTCTCCCCACGCCATTTGGGGGGACAGCCGCGGCGACATCTACGTCGGCGAGGTGGGCGTCAACGGCGGCCTGACCAAATTCGTCCGGGTGTGAAGTCCCTTTCATTCCGGACCTTGATGGAGACCATCATGACAAGAACGAAAACCCTGCTATCGGGAATATTGGTCTGCTTCGCCTCCTGCGCCGTACCCGACTCCGAGCCGGCGATGGAGGAGGAGGCGGCCCCGATGTTGAACACCCTGACCGACGAGGAGCGTGCCGAAGGTTGGACGTTGCTCTTCGACGGCAAGAACCTGGATCAGTGGCGAGGTTTCAGGAGCCAGGAGGTTCCGAAAGGGTGGGAAGTCAACGACGACTCCATCCACTACACCGGAAAGGTCCGGGCCGGGGACATCATCACCCGGGAAGAGTACGGCAACTTCGATTTGCGGCTGGAATGGAAGGTCCTGGAGGCCGGCAACAGCGGCATTTTCTTTCGGGCCAGCGAGGAGTTCGAAAGCCTCTGGTTCACGGGACCGGAGATGCAGGTTCTGGACGATGCCGGCCACCGCGACGGTGCCAAGCGGGAGACCAGCGCCGGCGCCAACTACGCTCTTCATCCCCCCTCGAAGGATGTGGTTCGAAAGGCCGGCGAGTGGAACCAGGTGGGAATCGTCGCCAACGGCAACCACGTGGAGCACTGGATGAACGGCGAGAAGATCGTTGAGTACGAACTGCGCAGCGAGGACTGGAAACAGAAGGTGGCCGCCAGCAAGTTCAAGGATCTCCCCCACTACGGGCTCGCCGACGTGGGTCACATCGTCCTGCAGGACCACAGCGATCCGGTCTGGTTCCGGAACATCAAGATCAGAAAGTTGGACTGAACCGTCCCTTCGAACACAAAAGAGGAACGGCCGCGGTCGAGGCGCCGGATCAGGCGTTGACGACCAGCAGAACCTCGCCGGCGAAGATGCGGGGATTGGTTCGGAACATCACCAGCACCCCATCCTGAGAACTCCGGACTTCCTGCAAGGGCGTACCGTCCAGATCCCGAATCATTCCCAGCACCTGCCCGCGCCGGACCCGCATGCCCAGGCGGGCGGCCGAGAAGAAAAGTCCGCTGCATCCGGACCGCATGGAGACATCCACGTCGCCGTCGCCGCAAAGCCCCGCCTTTACGTGGTCAATTCAGCGGTAGGTATTTTTCTCTCGGCGGACGACCTTGTTTACCAGAACGATCCCCATTGGAGTCATCGATGATGCAGATGATTCTCCACGGACCGACGCGTAACCGATGGGCCTTTTTCCAAAGTTTTCGAACACCGTGGGGACGCGGGTCTTGCGCCAAGGATACGATGCGCTCATCGACTCGACGAAAGTCCGTAGCGGACAGGCGCTGAAGATCGCGCTCGGCATGAGGGGTTAGGCGAACGTCATACTCGGTATTTCGAACCAAGTCGCTTTGCTCGGTACTCGCTGTAAGGGATAGTGCCCTCTATACCTACAGCTTCGTACTCTTCCAACGCTTTTTGTGCATCGGCCAGATCTTCCAAGAGTTCCCAATCGCAATTGGAGTCGTGTTTCTCTTGCAGCGGATTTTCCGATTTATCTCGTTCATCGAATATGTCCATGGTCGCCGCAGGCGCAGGGGGTATCAACGCTTCACTTTCTGCGAGGACGTTACCAGGAAGAATCCTCCACCCAGAACGCATCCAGCTTTTCATGCTAGTGGTCGAAGTTTGGTCTGACATGGCGATTCTCTCCGCGTATTCTTTTTTTCTGGACCCACTTCAGGCCGTCTCTTCAGGTTATCGTCGCTACGTTGATGGCACCACCGACACCTCGTAATCCAACGGCAAGACTTTGGGCAGTCATCGTGGTTCTGATCAGGAAGGTCGCGAGATCGACGCAGGCCTGAAGCGGAAGTACGCTATAGGGTATCGCGTACTCCAGATTTAGTCTGAGAGCGTTCGCAAACTCCCGAGTCTGAGAATCTGACAGATTGAATCGCTGACGCAGCAATTCAAGCAGGTTAGGGTCAAATCGTCGAAGTTGACAGGTATCTCAGGACCATTACGATGTCGACCAGTAACAGTCACTCGAGTATCCGCTGCCAGTACTAACGCCTCGGGGCCCTTGACGACCACGCCTAGCGACATTGACCTTTATCAGATTAACGGAAAATCGGCGCCCATCCTACAAGGATCTATCCCCAAGTCATATGTTTGGTGGCGCTCTGGCTTCGAGAAGGGGGCAGTCACTTTTTTCTGCTTCATCCTCCCTCGAAGGACGTGGCTCGAAAGGCCGGCGAGTGGAACCAGGTGGGAATCGTCGCCCACGGCAACCACGTGGAGCACTGGATGAACGGCGAGAAGATCGTGGAGTACGAACTGCGCAGCGAGGACTGGAAACAGAGGGTGGCCGCCAGCAAGTTCAAGGATTTCCCCCACTATGGGCTCGCCGACGTGGGCCACATCGTCCTTCAGGACCACAGCGATCCGGTCTGGTTCCGGAATCTCAAGATCAAGAGGCTGGACTGAACCGTCCCACCGGACATTAAGAGGAACGGATGCGGTGATGGAGCCGGCTCAGGCGTTGATGACCAGGAGGACCTCACCGGCGAAGATGCGGGGATTGGTCCGGATCATCACCAGGACCCCGTCCTGAGGACTCCGGACTTCCTCCAACGGCGTTCCGTCCAGGTCCCGGATCATTCCCAGCAGATCCCCTTCGCGAACCCGCATCCCCACACGGGCGCCTGAGAAGAAGAGCCCGCTGCTCTGAGACTTCATGGAGACGTCCACGTCGCCGTCGCCGCAGAGCCGCAGCGGCTCGTAGTCCGCTTCCAGGCCGGCAGCGGGGAGTTGCGCCATATCGAGAAACGCCAGCAGATTGGCAAGCCCCCGAGTGTAGCAATCCACGTCGTCGGGATGGGCACGGCCCCCTCCCCGCGCCTCGGTGTAGAGGGACGGAATCTCCAATTTCAGGGTCTCCGTCAACGTGCGGCCGGGAGAGACCTTGGGATGCTCCCAGATCATGGGGGCTCCGAAGCACTCCGCCGCCGCCCGGGCCGTCTCGGCCTGCCGGCCCAGGGCCGCGTAGCCGACCAGAGTCATCATGGCGTTGTTCCGGCCCGCGCTGTGCAGGTCGATGTAGAGGTCGGCATGCCGGAAGACCTTCTCCAGCATCAGAGCGGCCAGCCGCTCGCTCATGCTCCCCGAAGGGGACCCGGGAAAGATACGGGCCATGTTGAGGCCGTCTACAGGATTCGCCCGCGTCGCCTGCCAGAACGCCGGAAGCGTCACTACCGGCACCGCGACGAAGGTCCCGGACAGGTTGGAAGGGTCGAGGGCTTCGAAGATGCGAAAGATGGCTTCCATGCCCTCGTATTCGTCCCCATGAACTCCGGCCGTCGCCACCAGAGTCTTTCCCTGGCCGGCGCCTTTCACCGCCAGGACTGGGATCAACAGCGAACCGGCATCCAACCGCGCCGCAATGGCGTCAGAAATCGCGTTCGGGGAAATCGTGTCGCCGCAGGTCATCCGAACGACGTCGGTCAGACGGGTCAGATCCGGTGCCTTCAACCGCAGCTCGTAGAAGTCCTTGCTGCCCTCGGGCAAGCTGTCGAAATCGAATTCCTTATGCCGACTCATTCACGACCCCTCCTATTGGCAGCCCTTGGCGAGAATCGTTAGGAAACGTATCCTCACTCGATTGAGTTTTCAATACGAACACGATCGGATTTCTTCGCATCCACGTGACAACCTGCGAGACACCGGTTCTAATTGCGACCGAGGAGTGAATCATGCGCGTATCCTGGTTTCGAGTCTTGATGCTGCTGGCCGGTTCCACGGCCTGGACCGGTCACCTGCTTTCGGGGGCGGAGGCCACTTCCATGGAAGCCGTTGACATCGGTTCCCGACTGGAGCTGTTCGCGGACGACTATCTGATCGCCGAGATGAAGGGTGTGGAGATCCGCCCTCACTCACCCTGGTCCGGCGGCACAGTCATGGAATTCGATCGTCCCTGGGAGGGGAACACCAGTTGGCAATTGAGCGTCTTCAAGGACGGCGACCTCTTCCGGATGTACTACATGGGTCGCACCGATCCGACCTACGCCAGGAAGGCCGGACTGAGACCGGACGAGAAACTCACGCCTCCGCATCCCAACTTCCTCTGCTATGCCGAGAGCCGGGACGGAATCCAGTGGACGCGGCCCAATCTGGGCCTCTACGAGTTCAACGGATCCACCGAAAACAACATCGTCACCGACCACGCTGGGGGAGCGCCCCTGCTGGATACCCGGCCGGGAGTCGACCCGGCGATCCGCTTCAAGTCACCGGGCGGAGTGGGCATCAATCCCCGATTCGGTCAGGCCAACGAACGCTCCATCGGCCTGGTGCTCTGGGTCTCGCCCGACGGGCTCCACTGGAAGAAGTGGCGGGAGGACCCCCTCTTCGTCACCTCGTTGCCCAACGCCTTCGACTCCGTCAACGTCCTCTTCTGGTCCGAGTGGGAGCAACAGTACGTCTTCTACTTCCGGTACATGCTCCAGGACGTGCGCACCTTCGCCCGGACCACATCCAAGGACCTTCTCAACTGGACCGAGCCGGTCCCCTGCACCTTCAACGGCAAGGCCCGGCCCGTGGACCACCTCTACACCAACGCGGCCACGCCCTATTTTCGGGCCCCTCACATCTACTTGGGTTTTCCCAAGCGCTTCCAGCCCTTGCGGCAGATCCACGACGATGCTCCCCGGCCCGGCATTTCGGAGACCGTTTTCATGATCAGCCGTGACGGGATCGACTGGAACCCCTTTCCGGAGGCCTTCATCCGGCCGGGACGGCAGGAACGAAACTGGATCCACCGAACCAACAGCACGGCCGTGGGCGTGGTTCCCACCGCCCCGGATGAGATTTCGATCTACACGTCCCGCAACTACACCTATCCGTCCACATACCTGGAACGTTTCGTCTTGCGCACCGACGGCTTTACTTCCATCAAAGCGCCCTACTCCGGGGGTGAATTCGTCACCAAGCCATTCCGATTCGAGGGCCGGGATCTGGTCCTCAACTTCTCGACGTCGGCCGTGGGCAGCATCCGAATCGAGGTCCAGGACGCGGACGGGCAGCCCATTCCGGGTTTCACGCTGGAGGAATCGCCGGTCATCTTCGGCGATCACATTCAGAGAAGGATCCGGTGGAGCCGCCCGGGTTTTCTCCCCACCGACCCCATGAGATTCGACCGTCTGGCGGAAAGGCCGATCCGGCTCCGCTTCGTCATGAAGGATGCGGATATCTATTCCTTCCGGTTCAAGTGAGGGGGCGATCCGGCCCTTCAACGTTCCACGGATGAGCCTTGATCACACCACGGGAAAAGATATTTTTTGTAGATACAAAAGGAGACTATCCTTGGGTACGAAATCAAAGATCTGCAAATGAGGGTCCGGCTTGGCCGTGCGTATCCCCGAGCCCATCGCCGAGCAGTGGGGGGTGCATGAGGGCTCCACCGTCGAGATGGTCTCGCGCGGCAACCAAGTCGTACTGTGCAAGATGACCTACAGCTTGGCCGATATGCTGGCGTCCGTGACGGACGAGAATCTGCATCCCGAGGTGGACACCGGGCCCGCCCAAGGCAATGAGGCATGGTAAAGAGGTCCTACGTCCCCGGAGACGGGGAAATCGTGTGGCTGACCTTCAATCTTAAAGCCGGCCATGAACAAGCCGGACGCTTCCCGGCCCTGGCGCTGTGCCCGAGAAGCTACAATCAGAAACCCGGCCTCGCC
This sequence comes from Acidobacteriota bacterium, assembly GCA_965217775.1. Classification (GTDB taxonomy): domain Bacteria; phylum Acidobacteriota; class UBA6911; order RPQK01; family JAJDTT01; genus JAJDTT01. The sequence goes on along the minus strand of CBDCJH010000002.1, from coordinate 5,171,514 downwards.
CTGTTCTGCCCCATCACCTCCCGAGCCAAAGGCTATCCCTTCGAGGTCGCCCTTCCTGCTGCCGGCGCCGGGGTCATTTTGCCCGACCAGATCAAGAGCCTGGATTGCCTGGCCAAACGGGTCCGTTTCGAATCGAAGGCGCCGCCCCGGGTAGTGAGCGAAGTTTTTGAGAAGCTGGCTGTTCTCGTGAATCAAAACGAATCCTGACCCGCGCCGTAAACGGGTTGAACCGAAAAGGGGACAGTCACCTACTTTCACGAGTCACGCGAAATGCCGCAGTGCCTGCTGCGCGTGGCCCGTTTTCGGGGCACCAACCGCTCCGACTTCCTGGACAACCGGCAATTCAACGGCAACGCCTTCGTGGTCCTTGCGAACGCGGAACGTTTCCTGCGTGAAACGCTGCCCATCGCCAGCCGGTTCGAATCGGGACGCATGGCGCGCATCGACGAACCGCTCTACCCGCCCTTGGCCACTCCCGAGGCGCTGGCGAACGCTCTGTGCCACGGCGATTACGCGATGGGCGGCGGCTCCATCGGGCTCGCGGTGTACGACGATCGCCTGGAGGTGACTTCGACCGGCCCGCTGCACTTCGGGCTGACTCCGGATGATTTGTTCGGGCCGCACGAGTCGCGGCCCTGGAATCCGCTGATCGCTCGCACCTTCTACCGGCGCGGCATTATCGAGGAGTGGGGCCGCGGTACGCTCAGGATGGCGGAACTGGCGACCTCCGCCGGACTGCCCCGGCCCGAGATCGAGGAACGCGGCGATTGCGTGACGTTGCGCTTTCGACGCGCCGACTACGTTCCGCCCAGAGGCAGCGGGGATGACGTGATCAAGCGGTAAGATGCAATTTTGGCGCTGCTTGATGACGCGGAGGATGGCTTGGCCTTGCGCGAGATTGTTGCTGGTTTGGTAGCTGATGCCAGCGAGCGGCAGATCAAGCGAGCCTTGGCGGGGTTGCGTGATCGCGGTTTGGCGAAGTCAACGGGTCGCGGACCAGGAAGAAGGGGACAGTCACTTTCTTTCTCCCGCCTTGATCCGAACAAGGGGTACAATATGGCGAAACCTTCAGAATGGACGTCACTCAAGAAAAGGGGGGAGGAGCCGTGAATACATGGTGGCTTGCCATTGATCGGAATCAGAGAAATGCTTCTTACGAAGAGTTGAAACATCGAAAAGTGGTAGCCCAGGGATGGCCGAAACTGGGAGACCTGAGAACACTCTGCACTTTGGTTGAAAAGGGGTATAAAGACACGTTCATTCGCACGGTCAAGGACCTACATTTGATTGCGTACGGTGAAGAGTATAGTAGTCAAGCATCTCGTATCATGTGGGACTTGTTGAGCTTGAGATCCGGTGCTCTAGTCGTAGGTATTGAAGGAGTCGCTGTAAAAGGCATTTGCCAGTTGATGCAAAACGGATGGGAAAGCTACCAGCATCACTGTACGGCCGCATACGAATATGCCCAGACTGTCGGCTTTCCGGTCCAGTGGGTTGATTGGGAGTTTGATTTTGTGCCAGCTACTCCGAAGCTCAGCGTGCCAGGAATCAGACGGCTCCAAAACGAAAGCGAGAACGTAATTTCTGCCTGGGGAAACCGGGTAATCTAGTCAACGGGTAGCTCTCGGAAAACGACAGCCAGACCTCGCGCGTGGTGGCCCGGCCCTGAGTTCCGACCTTCAACAATGTCCCGAGCAGGGTACAGTTCTGCGCCCGCGCCAGCTTCGCCCCCGCCAGACCCATCCGCGAGAAGGTTGACAGTCACTTTCTTTCCGCTTCTCAATCTTAAAGCCGGCCATGAACAAGCGGGACGCTTCCCGACCCTGGCGCTGAGCCCGAGAAACTACAATCGGAAAACCGGCCTCGCCCTGTTCTGCCCCATCACCTCCCGAGCCAAGGGCTATCCCTTCGAGGTCGCCCTTCCTGCCGCCGGAACCTTCACCGGCGTCGTTCTGGCCGACCAGATCAAGAGCCTGGATCGGCAGGCCAGACGGGACCGTTATTCCGGGGTAGAGATGTGGGGGATACCCTCGGATATCAGCAAAATGCGTATCCATCGTCACAATGGCACGACCCTCACTAAGACAAGCGGATGCGACGATTGCATCCGTCGCACCGCCGATTTCCTGGTCGAGGATCGTCACTGCATCATGCCCCGCCTCGATGAAAAGCCTCGCCAACTCGCCGGGCAGGTTCTCATCGAGTTTTAGTCGCATGGGGAGTCTCTATGCTCCCAGGGGCACTACTCGTTCCTTGGCCAATTCGGCGGCGTAGTGCAGAGTGGCCCTGACCGCATCGGTGGAAACGGAAGGATAGCTCTCGGCAATCTCCTCGACGGTCAATCCGGCAGCGAAATTGTCCAGGATGACCGTTACCATCACACGAGTGCCAGCAATGCACGCTTGGCCGTGACAGACATTCGGATCGACGGATATGTACTCATGCCAGTCCATAGTCGATTCAACTCCGCGACACGGGTTCATGTTCCCCTCTCGCCTTACCCGCCGTCAACCGCAACCCGTGCGCCAGCACGTCGCGGCTAAAGCTATCGCGCGCTTCGCCCCGCGAGAAGGGGACAGTCACGAGAAGGGGACAGTCACTTTCTTTCACGATGGCCATCAAAGTACCCGGATCGGCCCCGAGTAGCGCCCCACGACTTCATCCACCGTCACCAGCGTCACCCCTTCAATCAGAGCCTGTGCGACCAGGAGGCGGTCGAATGGATCCTTGTGGATCGGCGGCAGCCCATGCACAACCACTGCATGGGCGCCGGTCACGGCCAATTCCGTGTAACCATTCTCCAGCAACCCCCGGCGCAGCAGGCTTGGATCGACGCTGAAATCCGCGCGCCCCAACCCGTTCTTGATGGCCACCTCCCAGAGCGATGCCGCACTGTAGATCAACTCCGTCGCAGGGTTTTCGATCAGCGTGCGCGCATCGGCCGGCAACCGATCCGGCACACCCGCGGCCCAAAGCAGGACATGAGTGTCGAGGAGGAAACTCACGCTCAACCTTCGAACAATGTCTCGATCTCGTCAGCGCCCATGCGGTCGAAGTCGGGCGGCACCGAGATTCTGCCGGCCAGAAACCCGATTCGGCACATTGTTCCGGGATCCGGCGCGTCTACCGCGACGACTTTGACCATCGGCCTGCCGGCACGGGCGATGATGAACGGCTCGCCATTGGCGGCGGCCTGTACGAGACGCGAAAGGTGCGTCTTGGCTTCGTCCATACTGACGGTCCGCATGCAATCCTCCTGACACTTAGTCCAATAAACTTGGTTTATTCGAGATCATGCTGCAAGGGGCGACTGGACGGGATGGAGATTATTTTCTGCTGAGCCGGCTCGATGCCTCTTCCGCGAGCAGCAGGCGCGCGCGCCGCCTTCACATCGAGATGCGCTTCGCGATTTTGCGGGTTGACGGGGGCGCAGGGGACCGAATGCTCCGTCTGCGGACGGTAGAAGGAAGTGGAAGAAGGCGATTCCGTAGAGGGGTGCCGGGGGACGGAATCGAACCGCCGACACGGGGATTTTCAGTCCCCTGCTCTACCGACTGAGCTACCCCGGCTCTCGAAAAGGGTTGTATTCTACCAGAACCCGGTCCCCCTGCAAGATAGGCCCGACCAACTGTGGAGCCGTGCAATCCGCGCAGAAAAAAGGGGCGTGGGAACGCAGGCTTTGCAGCCGGCGGTTTCGGGTCGGCGATTAAGAGGGCGGCAAGAAGTCACGGTAGGAACGGCAGTTTCCTGCCGCCCCCCGCACAGATCCGGACGTGCCCGTTAAGGCATCCGGCTCCTACCTTGGGTGTGGACGGCCAGCGGAACCGCTGCCCCGGCCACGGGTGACGGATCTTCACGGATGGCCAGAGCAATTCCGTCATCCGTCGCAACCGTCTCCAACTGAAGCGGTCGCGCTGAGACCGGCGGCGCAAGGCTCGCAGCCACCGCCGTTGCAGCAGATAGCAGAAACCTCGCAGCCAGCGCGTACTCCCCGGAACCGCAAAATAGTTCAGCCAGCCGTTCAGGACCCGGCTCAACCATTTCCCGACCTCCCAGTGATCCGCGTGCCGTTGTCTCCACAGCCTCTCCCCCAACCGTTGCAGGGTCCGGTTCATCCGTTTCGCGCTTGGCTTCCGCCCCAGCCGGAAGCGTCCCTTCCGGGTCTTCGCACAGTAGTGCGTGAACCCCAGAAAGTCGAACGTCTCCGGTTTCCGCTCCCCGCGTCGTCGCCGATCCGCTGCCGCAAATCGTCCGAACTCCACCAGTCGCGTCTTTTCCGGGTGCAGTTCCAGCCCGAACTCGGCGCACCGTTCCCCCAGGTCTCGGAGAAACCGTTTCGCGTCCGCCCGTCTCTGGAATCCGGCCACGAAGTCGTCCGCATATCGCACCAGGATCGCTTCGCCATTGGGGACTCGTGGACGCCACGTCCGATGGAACCATTGGTCCAGCACGTAGTGCAGGTACACGTTGGCCATGACCGGCGAGACGTTGGCGCCCTGAGGCGTCCCTCTCCCCGAGTCCGACCAGGTCCCTTCTTCCATCACGCCGGCGTTCAGCCACTTGCGCAGCAGCCGCAGCACCCGCCGGTCTCCGATCCGCCGTTCCACGAACCGCAGCAGCCGGTCCCGGTCGATGGCATCGAAAAACGTCCGAATGTCCGCGTCCACGATCCAGTTGACTTTCCGCCGTTCGATCCCGTAGGCCAGTGCATCCAGCGCGTCATGCGCCTTCCGTCCGGGCCGGAACCCGTAGCTGAGCCCGAGAAACTCCGCCTCGTAAATCGGCGTCAGGAGCTCGTCCACGACTGCCTTCTGGAGGATCTTGTCCTCCAGCGCGGCCACGCCGAGCGGTCGTGTCCTTCCATCCGGCTTGGGGATGTTCACCCGCCGGACGGGAGGCGCTCGGTACGCGCCCCGGTGCACGCGGCGATGCAGGTCCAGCAGTCGCTCTTCCAGCTTCGCCCCGTACTCCTCCCACCGTACCCCATCGATTCCCGGCGCAGCATCCTTCCTCAGTCCGAGGTAGGCGCGGCGCAGGGCCTCCACAGTGATATGGTGCAGCAGCGCGGTCAGTCGCTCCTTGGGGTTTCTCGCGATCGCTCGCCGTATCCGGTCCACCGCTTGGGACACGCTCCCCCGACTCTGCGTCCGGCGCGTGCTTTGGCTCACCGAATTCCCCTTGGTTCCATCCCTTCGCTCCACCGGCTCCGCCGAGGGTCGCCCCTCTTTGTTCGCCCGCTTCATCGCTACTATGGATGAATCCGATTGCTTCGTTCCGTCCATCATGAGTTTCGGGTTACTCCTTTCTCATGCGACCCCGGGGCGACCCCCCGGGGTGAAATGAAGCCCTCCCAGGTCCCGGAACAAGATTTGCGTACGTGCCTGGGTTCTTTGACACCGCGGAGCCCGACCGTCCCTCACCTGGGCGGTCCAGCCGGTGTTGCCTTCGACCGCGACTACAGCCTCGGCACTTCCGATCAGGGAGCTTTCGATGCTCAATAGCCTGCCCATACGCACCGCTACCGACGCTTCGCCGACACCCTCACGGGTGCCCACGCACGGCTCGCGGAGAAACGTGGATGGTTAGTCCTTCGTTTCGGCGGACTTCCACCGCCTATCTTGTGCCAGTTAGCCTGGCGCACAGTCGCCTCTCCCAGGTTGCTCCCTAGGTTTTTCAACGAAGTGGACAGGGCCCCGGAGGGGGGAGGTTCCGGGGCCCTCGGGCAGGGAGCTTCAGCTGACTCGGACCGCGATCTGCTTGGGTTTCGCCGCTTGCAGCTTGGGGATCGAGATGCTGAGGACTCCGTTCCTCAGTTCGGCCGAGACCTTATCCCGATCCAGTCCGCGGGGGAGCCGGAAGGACCGTTGGAAACGCCCGTGCCACCTTTGGACTTGGCGGTAGGTTCGATCCTCCTTCTCCTGGGTCTTGCGCTCGCCCTTGACTTCCAGACAGCCGTTGTTGACGTTGACCTCGATCTCGCTCTTGTCGAATCCGGGCAGGTCCATGGTGAAGACCAGGCTGTCTCCGGTCTCGTACACGTCCGAGATGGGCCGGCGCACCGGTTGGACCTCCTCACTGTCGGTGGGAGCCAGGAAACGGCTGTCGCGCCAGAAATGATCCATCAACCGGTGCAATCCGTTGATGCCTGCGAATGGCGTTACTCTGATGAGACTCATTGTTGACCTCCTCGTCATATCAATCGTTGTCGTTTGTTCCTTCTTGGCTAGCCATTGTTCTAGTAAGATCGGTTCCAGGGGCTGTCAAGGTCGATGGCCAGAAGCGGCGTGAACGCCTCCGAGTCTTGGGAAATACGTAGCGCGGAACGGGAGAAGGGACGGCAGTGAGGCGAGTCTACCTGGACAACAACGCCACGACACGAGTGGATCCACGGGTGCTGGAGGTCATGTCGCCTCATTTTCTCCAGGACTTCGGCAACGCCTCATCGATTCACGAATTCGGCCAGCAGGCCCGCGAGGCGGTGGAGACCGCCCGGCAGGCGGTCTCCGATCTCATCGGCAGTCTTCCCAAGGAGATCATCTTCACCAGCGGGGGGACCGAGTCCGACAACACCGCCATCCGGGGAATCGCCGCCAGCCATTCCGGACACGGACGGCATCTCATCACCACCACCATCGAGCATCCCGCGGTCCTGCGGACCATGGAGCAGTTGGAGGAGGAAGGATTCCAGGTGACCTACCTGCCGGTGGACCGTCAGGGGTTGATCCGGCTTAAGGACCTGCACGCGGCGGTTCGTGAGGACACGATCCTGATCTCGATCATGCATGCCAACAACGAGACCGGTGCGATTCAAGACTTGCGCGCGGTGGGACGGTTTGCGCGGGAAAAGGGAATCCTCTTCCACACCGACGCGGTCCAGTCGGCCGGCAAGATCCCCGTGGACGTGAACGACCTGGGGGTGGACCTGCTTTCACTATCGGGTCACAAGATCCACGGGCCCAAGGGAGTCGGGGCCCTCTACCTTCGCCACGGTGTGGAGATGAAATCTCTGCTCCTGGGCGGCTCTCACGAACGGGGACGCCGGGGAGGCACCGAGAACGTGCCGGGTATCGTCGCCCTGGGCAAGGCGGTCGCCCTGGCTAGGGAAGGCCTGGCGGATTTCGACCTCCGGGTCCGATCCCTTCGCGACCGGATCGAGACGGGACTCCTGGAGCGTATTCCCCAGACCCGGATCAATGGATCGACGCTCCGAAGGATGCCTCACACCACCAACTTGAGTTTTCGAGGCGTCGAGGGGGAAGCTCTTCTCATTTCATTGGACCTTCAGGGGATCGCAGTCTCTACCGGCGCGGCCTGCTCTTCCGGATCGCTGGAGCCGTCCCACGTCCTGAAGGCCATGGGGTTCGAGAACCGCCGGGTCGAGAGTGCGCTTCGGCTCAGTCTCAGCCGGATGACCGCTGAAGAAGAGATCACGACAGCTCTGGACGTGCTCCCGCGAACCATCCGGAGGATGCGGGAACTCTCCCCTCTCTATCGGGAAAGTCGAAACCGTGTACAGCGAAAAGGCCAGAGAGCTCATTCGTGAGCTTCCCAACCGGGGAAGCCTCGCCGGCGCGACCCATACGGCCCGGGCCGAGAACCCGATCTGCGGCGACATCACCCATCTCTACCTGAAGCTGCAGCAGGACATCGTTGTGGACAGCCGCTTCGAGACCTATGGCTGCCCGGCCGCCATCGCCGCCTCCGCTGCCGTCACCCAAATGTGCCGGAATCGCCGGAGCTGGGAGTGCCGGGAAATCACGGCCGAATCGATCCTGGACTACCTGGGAGGGCTGCCTTCCCACAAGCTGCATGCTGCGGATCTGGCCGTGGATGTTCTCCGCAAAGCTTTGCGGGGCTAACGAACCGTGACCTGGACCGGGTCTCCCACCTTCAGGCCCAAGATCCCGGCTGCCGACCGCTCGGAGACCGCGATCTCGTAGTACCCGCTGCTCCCCTTCAGGTAGACGAGCTCTCCCGGCGGCGCCTCGGCATAGGTGCGGCAACGCCGGCCGATTCTTCGGCCCCCGGCCGAAAACTCCACCAATTGTGGCTGATAACCCAGGAGATCTCGGAGTTCGCGATCGTGGACGCTGGTGATGACGTTGCCGAACCGGTCGACCTGAAGCACGACTCCGCGGATTCGGCCCGACTCCTGCCGTTGCAGGAGGGTCAGCGGCAGTTGGCGCCAATCCGTCACCTCCGGCCCCAACTGCTCCGGTTCCAAACCACAGGCCAGCCAAGCCGCGGCGGGGCCGAAGACGTCCCGGCCGTGAAAGGTGGCCGACACCGTCTCTCGGCAATGCCTCGCCGACTCGATGGAGATGACCTGTTTCACCTTCTCCCGGCGATAGATCAGCGTGAAGAGGCCGTTGTCCGGGCCCACGAAGCGATACCGGTCCGTGGAGACGACGATGCCTCGCCGCTCGGACCCCACCCCCGGATCCACCACCGCCAGATGAACGGTTCCGGCCGGGAAGTAGGAATAGCTGCAAGCCAGATTGAATGCGGCCTCGAGAATGTTGTGGGAGGAGATCTCGTGGCTGATGTCTACGATCCGGGCCTGCGGACAGATCTGCAGGATGGCTCCCTTGACCGCGCCGACGTACGAACCGCTGCTCCCGAAATCGGTGCTGAAGGTGATGATGGGTGGGGAGGCCATGAGATCACCTGCGCTGTTTCCGGTTCCGCGCGAGCCGCTTGATGCCCGTCTCGAACCGCCGGAGCCCTTTCTTAAGCGATTCAGGCAGGCAGGCAAACGAAAGCCTCAGGTAGCCTTCTCCCTCGGACCCGAAGGCGGCGCCGGGAATGGTGGCCACCTTGTCCTGGAGCAGTTCCAGACTCGCCGAGAGGCTGTCGAGACCCGTTTCCTCAACCGAGACCATGACGTAGAACGCCCCGTCGGGCGGAACGAACGCCTGTCCCATCCGCCGGCCGAGCCACCGGCAGGTGAATCGGCAATTCCGTGCCATACGCTGCCGCATACGCTCGATTTCGTCCCTACCCTCCGGCGTGAACAACGCCAGAGCCGCCCTCTGGGTCAACGTGGACGCACAGATGGAGGTGTTCTGGTGGAGCACCGTCACCTTGTCGATGATGGCTTGGGGTCCGCAGGCCCAGCCCAGGCGCCATCCGGTCATGGCGGCTGCCTTGGAGAACCCGCAGATGACGACGGCGGCGTCCGTCGCGTCCAGTGCCGACGCAGGCGGCGAACCGTAGTAGATCTCCCGGTAGATCTCGTCGCTGACGAGCACCAGATCCTTCTCTTCGGCCAGACGCGCCGCACCCTGGAGTTGCTCCAATGTGAGGCTTCGGCCCGTCGGATTGGAAGGCGTGTTGAGAATCAAGGCCCGGGTTCGAGAGGAGACCAGGGCTTCGAGCTCCTCCAGATCCAACTGGAATCCGTCGCCGGCCCCCAAGGGGTACGAGACCGGGGTTGCCCCGGCCAAACGGACCGCCGTCGGGTAGGTGACGTATCCCGGATTGGGAACCAGCACCTCGTCTCCCGGCCCCGCCAGGGCGAACACCACGTCAAACAGAGCCTCCTGGCTCCCGTTGGTCACGCAGACCGAATGACCGTCGCGGCCGCCGTGGTACTCGTGGATCCGGCGGCAAAGCTCGGGGACCCCGGCGTTGGGAGAGTAGCCGATCCGCCCACCCTCCAACACGCGGCGCGCCTGTTCCCGGACCCGCGGAGGATCCGCGAACTCCGGCTCGCCCAGTCCCAGGTTCACGCAACCCGCGGCCCGGGACATGATCTGGCGGATCATCGAGATCTCAATGCCGTCCAGGCGTCGGGCAAATCTGGGACTCATGAGGAACCGGCGGGAAAGGGGCGAACCAGGCGAACCTCGCCGACTGTCGCCACGGTCTATCGGAGCAGGTCTTCGAGTTGGACCGACCCCTCGGTTTTCGGATCCCGGTATTTGACGATCACCGGAGCATAAAGGGACAGGCCGTGTTGTTTCCCGAAGCCTTTTTGTACGGGCCGGGATCCGGGCACCACGACGGCGCCGGGAGGAATCTTGAGAGGAGCACCGGGCGCGGACCGGTATACGGTCTCATGGACCAGATCGTAAACCGGCGTCGAGCCCGTCAGAATGACACCCGCGGCCAGGACCGCCTCCCGGCCAACGATGGTTCCCTCGTAGACTCCGGTGTTGCCCCCCACCAGGGCGTCGTCCTCCACGATCACCGGCAGAGCCCCCACCGGCTCCAGGACGCCGCCGATCTGGCATCCGGCGCTGAGGTGCACCCGCTTCCCGATCTGGGCGCACGATCCGACCAGGGCATGGGAATCGACCATGGTCCCCTCGTCCACATAGGCGCCGGCGTTGATGTACATGGGAGGCATGCAGGTCACGCCCGCGGCCACATGGCAACCGCGGCGGATCGACGAGCCCCCCGGCACGATGCGCACACCTGAGGAGAGCGAGAACCGCTTCAGGGGAAACGTGTCCTTGTCGAAGTATCGGAACCCGTCGTTGATGGAGACGTCGCTGATAACCCCCATCCGAAAACCGGCGAGAATGCCCTTCTTGACCCAACCGTTGACTCTCCACTCCCCGTCCACCTTCTCGGCCGCCCGGACCCGTCCCAAATCCAGGTCGTCCAGGAAGGCGTCCAGGGTGACCCGATCCTGCGGAGTGAATTCCTCAGCTTCGAAAAGGTGCTCAATGGCTTGGGACATGGCACAACTCGAGTCGGTCCAGCTCCCGGTCCAGCTTCTCCTTGTTCCCCGCCTCCATGGGGCAGAGGGGCAGTCGATAGGACTCGGTCAGGCGGCCCATTCGGGACAAGGCGTACTTGACCGGGATGGGGTTGGACTCCACAAAATTGAGGTTCATGAGGTGGAGATAACGGTGGTGCAAGGCGCGCGCCTCGGCCAGCTCTCCCTCCCGGACCAGGGCCATCATCCGGGACATCTCCGCCGGGATCACGTTGCTGGCCACGGAGATGACTCCTTCCGCGCCCAGGCAGGCCATGGGAAAGGCCAGGCTGTCATCGCCCGAGAAGACCAGGAACCCTTCGGGCCGGCGCCTCAGCAGTTCCATGATCTGATCCAGATTCCCGCTGGCTTCCTTGACTCCCACGATGTTGTCCACTCCGGCCAGGCGGAGCTGGGTATCCACCGGAATGTTGGTGCCGGTCCTTCCCGGGACGTTGTAGAACACCAGGGGGATGTCCAGGTAACGGACGACTTCGGAAAAATGCCGGAAAGTTCCCTCGGGGGTCGGCTTGTTGTAATAGGGAGTCACCGAGAGGATGGCGTCCGCGCCTTCATGCTCAGCGCCCTGCGCCAGTTGGCGAGCGTAAAGGGTGTCGTTGGACCCCGCTCCGGCCACCACCGGAACCGCTCCCGAGGCCGTCTCCACACAGATCTGAATGACGTATGCATACTCCTCCTCAGTCAGGGTGACGCTCTCGCCGGTGGTCCCGCAGGGCACCAGAAAGTCGATTCCCGATTCGATCTGCCACTCCACCAACTTGCGGTACGCGTCCACATCCACGTCACGGTGAGACGTGAAGGGGGTGACCAGGGCGGTTCCACAGCCTTTCAGTTCAATCATTTTGCTCTCCGAAAACGGCATCCTCGAATGCGTGGAAGCCCTGCTTGCCCTGGATCCACCGGCCGGCAAAGAGAGCGCCACGGGCGAAACCGCCGCGGCTGCGGGCCTGGTGCTCCAGCGTGATGGTATCCACCGCCGAGTCGAAACCGGCGACGTGAATTCCGGGGAAATGTCCCGCCCGGACGCTGACGGCGTTGACGGCGCGACCGTAACACTCACCCAGGATCTTCTCCATGGTGAAGGCGGTGCCCGACGGCGCGTCGAGCTTCCGGACGTGGTGGGTCTCCACCAGGTAGGGGTGGTATTCCTCGAACCTGGAGAACATCTCACCCGCGCGGCGAGTCAACCGAAAGAAGATCTGCACGCCCAGGCTGAAGTTGCCCGCGTAGACGCACGCGCCGCCGCCCCGGATCACCGAGTCCCGGACCTTGTCGATCTGGTCGTACCACCCGGTCGTCCCGACGACGATGGGAATCCCGCAACGGACGGCATTCGCCACGTTCACCGGAACGATGTGCGCCGTCGAGAAATCCATGATGACGTCCGTCCGGGCGACCCAATCGCCCGAGAAACCCGCCTCCAACGGGTTCTCGTCGATATCCATCCAAGAGACGATCTCGTCTCCCGCCTCTTGTGCGGCCGCCTCGATGGCCCTCCCCATCTTTCCGTAGCCGATCAACGTGATGTTCATGTCCACCCCGGACTTTCTCGAAAATCGAAGGACGCCGGAGCCGCGATCCGCCCTTACTCGACGGGCTCGAACAACTCCGGGTCCGGCTGCCGGAAGAACTCGTTGTGGAGCAGCCGGACGGCCTCCTCCATTGTGTCTTCCGCAACCAGAAATGTCATGTTGATACGGGACGCCCCCTGGGAGATCATTTGCACGTTGATCCCCTCCAGAGCCCCGAAGATCCGCGCCGCGATCCCGGGGGTTTTCTTCACGTCCTCGCCCACGGTGCAGATGATGGCCATGTCGGGGGCCACCCGGACCTCGCCGAACTCCGCCAGATCGCTGCCGATCGCCTCCAGCTCCTGCGAGGAATCGACGGTCAGGGAGACGTTGACCTCGGAAGTGGCCACCACGTCCACCACCGTTTCGTGAGTCTCGAACACCTCGAAGATCCGGCGCAGGAAGCCGTAAGAGAGCAGCATCTGGGTGGACAGAATGTTGACGATGGTGATGCCCCGCTTGCAGGCAATGGACTTGATGGGACTGGAGGAGGAGACGGGGGCCGCGGAAATGAAGGTTCCCCGCTCGTCGATCTGCCTGGAGTTGCAGACATGCACGGGGATGTCCCGATCGATGGCCGGTGTCAGCGTGCTGGGATGGAGCACCTTGGCCCCGAAATAGGCCAACTCGGCTGCTTCGGCGAAGGAGATGGCGTGAATCTTGTAGACGCCCGGAACAATCCGGGGATCCGCGGTGAGAACGCCCGGAACATCGGTCCAGATCTGGATGTCCTCGGCATCCAGTGCGGCTCCGATCAGGGCGGCCGTGTAATCGGACCCTCCGCGCCCGATGGTGGTCGTGACCCCGTCTACCGTGGAGCCGATGAAGCCCGGCGCGACGATCACCTTTCCGGCGCGCAGCCGAGGCAGGAGCTGTTCCCGGACGCAGTTCCGGGTGAGTTCCTGCAAGACGGCAGCCTGGGTGAAGTGGTCGTCGGTTCGGATCAGATCTCGTGAGTCCACCAACTCGGCAGGGATTCCGTTTTCCCTGAGGACTTCAGAGAAAATCAGCGTGCTCAAGCGTTCGCCGAAGGACCCGACACGGTCCATGCTCCGGGGACTGGTCTCACCCAGCAGATAGAGTCCCTGCACGATATCGGTCATCTCCCGGAAGAGGGCCGCCAGCGACGTTTCCACACTCTTCCAGCGGCGGCCCGAGAGGAGCTCACGCGCCACCGCCTCGTGCAACGCGCTCAGGTCGTCCCGTATCGCCCACGCGGAATCGATGTCCCCGGACGAGGCGGTTCGTGCCATCTCCAACAGTCCATTGGTGGTCTTGCCCATGGCGGACAGGACCACGACCTCGCCCCGGGACAATTGGCGCCGAATCACCTGGACGGCCCGCGTCACCGCGTCCGTGCCTTGAACTGACGTCCCACCGAATTTGAGAACGATCACAGCTTCATCTCACGCGATTTCGAGAAACCGTAATATACCCCGCGTAATATACCCCGCGGGAGATCCAACGATTACTCTAACGGCGACGACGGAAAAAGAACGAAATGGATCGCAGCAAGTCAACACTCACTGCACGGGAAGGAACCGATGATGCCTGGGAACGAGCGCCCGGAAGAAAAAAAGTGTCCCAAGTGATATTCGCGAGTTGCACGGCCTCGAAAGGCACTCTCTGCCGACCCGAATGGGGCCAGTTTCCGTGCCCCCAAGTGGAGCATCTGCCGCCGTGTTCGACCAAGTCCCGAAGGAACCTGCCCTTGCCCCTGACGACTTCCGCTCCTCTCCAGGGGGGCCGTCCTTCATTGAGGTTCCCCGGTAACAACCGGTTCACGCCAATCCGAAGCAACCCGCCGCCCTGGAGCCGCACCCCCGAAAGCAGCCTCTGAACACTCGCCTTCGCTACCCTCGCCCGAAGGCTCCGGCAGATCCGGCGCGCCTCTTCGGCGCTTGCCCCTCAATCGATCAAAACCGGCTGAGGAACTCGCCCGCCCGCCACTGGCCGCCTCCCCACCTTCAAGGCCGAAACCCTGGAGCCGGATCGACCGCTTGCGACCGGCGCCGCCTCGGGGCCAACTTGCGTTTACCCCTTGGGACAAGGGAGATTCTATGCCTTTCTCCGAACCGCGCAACCAGAAATTTCACCAAGAAATTGAGCCTTTTTCTTGTGGATTTCGGCTGCAAGACCCTATCCGCAATAGCAACTTCACTTATGGTTCATACAGTCACAATTTATCCACACCTTGTCCACATGCCTTTGAAATCGCCCCCCAAACCCATCCTCGCAGTTTTTTCCAGGGACATCTGTTCAAGACAACATTATACCGATATGGTTGTTTTAAATTCCGACTTTTTCTTCCTGGACCCCTGACAAAAAATTGACGATGCCATTTCCAGACACGCCTCACGTACGAAATGGAGTCCGGGAAACATCGCGGATTCGATATCGGCGGGCTGGCGGACGCTCGTGAGTATACTCGACATCTTCTGGTGGTATCCGGGGAACCCCGGGGCGGATGGCGGGTTGATGCGTGGCGGATAGTATCGTCGATCCATTCGAACCGGTGCGTAACCCGCTGTACGAGAGCGCAGGCGCAACGTGGAAGGCCGACCGAATCGCATCGTCTCGGGAGGACAAACGGGAGTCGACCGCGCGGCTCTGGACGTGGCTCTGGAGCTATCGCTCGATTGCGGCGGCTGGTGCCCGAGGGGCCGCCGCGCCGAGGACGGTCCTCTCGATCCCCGCTATCCGCTCCGGGAGACGCCTCTCCGCCGGTACCACCAGAGAACCGACTGGAACGTTCGAGATTCGAACGGGACCCTCATCCTGTTCCGGACCCGAGTGGACGGCGGCACCCGGCTCACCTGGGTCCGAGCCCGGCGCCGAGGGCGGCCATGCCGGCGGGTGGACCTGGACCTGGACCCCGGAACCGAACCGGTTCTGGAATGGATCCGGCGTCACCGGATCCGGGTTCTGAACGTGGCGGGTCCCCGGGAGAGCTCCAGTCCTCGCGTCTACGACCGGGCCAGGGCGTTTCTACTCAGACTGCTGGGGAACCTTTGACGGGGAAGAGCCGCTCGAAGTTGGCGGACTGAATCTTGCGGCGGCCCTCCCGGTCCAAGCCAACTTGCTTCAAGATCCGGGACTGCTCTTCCCAGAGCGGGCTTTGCCAGCCCCGCGGAAAGAATGAAGAGTCGGTTCCAAACAGAATCCGGTCCGGACCCAGGATCTCGAGGGAGCGGGCGAAGACCTGCTCCAGGGTCAACCCGGAGTATCGAATCCAGGAATTGGAGCTGGACGTGTCCAGGTGGACGTTGGGACACAGGTCTCCCAGCATGAGGGCCTCGCGGAACATCCCGGCGCCGAAGTGAGGGAGAATGAACGGCAGTTCGGGATAGGCCAGCGCCAATGGATGTACATTCAAGGGATTGGAATACCTGAGGTCGAATCGGGCCGGCAATCCCAGCTTCTTCCTGGCGCCGACGGTCAGTACACCACAATGAACGAATAGCGCCGTGCCGGGCACGGACGCCAGCCGCTCGACCAGGCCAAGCACCCGCGGGTCCGAGAGTTCATATCCGTGCATCCCGGGAAACAGGCAGGCGCAGCGGAGCCCCAGCTCGGTGACCGCCCGGGTCACCCGTTCCGCGGCCGCCTGCCGCGTCGGGTCCACCATGAAGAATCCGACAAAGCGCCCAGGATGCCGGCCCAAGGCTTCCGCCACCGACTCTTCATCTTCCGGGACGCTGGCGATGATCGCCGCCCGGCCGACCTGGTGGCGATCCAACTCCGCAACCCAACGGTCCGCCAACTCTCCGTTGGAGCCGGGCGGATCCCATGCCAGGATTCGGCAGGCGTCGCCCGCGGGGTCGTCCCCCCGGAGTCCCCTCTCACCAGCCAGCGTCCGGATAAAGTTCCGGGAGAAGAAATGGCAATGCGCGTCATTCGGTTTCATGGCACTCCCCTTCTGAGAAACAGAGGAAATAGGAAAGAGGAAATAGGAAAGAGTGAAGACAGGCGGGTCGTTTTCGCCCAGCGGGCCCGGCAGGGGAAATGGTCTCGTCGAGGACGCCGGAGCCGGATGAACTCGATGCCTATTTCTCCTATGCGTCCGCCGGACCGGGCCGGTGGCGGAGCATTCCTATCCATTACAGGATCTGCACGACGACCACGGAAACATTGTCCAATCCACCCTTGAAATTGGCGGCTTGCACCAGGTGACGGGCCCTGGCGCGCACGGATCCGGATCGGCAAACGTCTTCGATCTCAACATCTCCGACCTGATCGCTCAAACCATCGGTGCAGAGCAGAAAGAGATCTCCGGGTCGGACGTCCACGGCAAAAATATCCGCCTCGACCGGAGGGCTCAGCCCCAGCGCCTGTTCCACGATATGCTTGTGCGGGTGCCGGCGAGCCTGCTCCTTGGAGAGAAGACCCTTCCGATAGAGGCGGAATACCGGCGAGTGATCCGTCGTCAGTTGGTCCAATCTCTGATTCCGGCACCGATATACCCGACTATCGCCCACGTGTCCGATCCAGGCCTCATCCGGCGCCGAACCGGAGAGAAGGAGCGCGCTGAGAGTCGTTCCCATTCCCTTGTGCGCCGGGTGGACCATCTGGTCCCGGTAAACCGCCTCGTCCGCTTGGCGGATGGCCTCGCCCAGCGCCGCTGCCGGGGGCAGGACACCTGCTGCCATCACGCGCCGGAAGACCGTAGCCGCCAGAGCACTGGCCACTTCTCCGGCGGCATGCCCTCCCATGCCGTCGCACACTCCAAACAAATGATGTTCCGGAGACTCGATCAGCGTGTCTTCGTTCACGGGGCGCACCCAGCCCACGTGGGTCACGCAGTGGTGCCGGTAGCCGGGAGTCTTCAAATCAGGAACTCTCAAGGCAACGAATTCAAACCGTCGGGGCCGTCCAGCAAACGCAAATGGCACTGGACCAGACCGTAGACGATCAACACCAGCAGAATCCAGGCCCCCACCTTCTTCCAGGGTGGGTGGGTGAGTTGAACCCCGCAGTAGGGACACCACGTGCTGCGCCGGCTCAAGGTATACCGGCACTCCGGACAGGCCTCCGGAGAATGATGCGCAGACTTGCGATCAGGTTCCACCATAAATCCCAGCCGATTCAATATTGCCCGGACGCTCCTGCCGGCAGCGGCGGGGGTGTCGGACCGGCGAGGTTTCCCGCCGTCAGGGCACATCCTGCAGAAGCTTCAGGAGTTCCTCCTCGGTCAAGACCGGCACCTCCAACTCCAGGGCCCGCCGCAGCTTCGAGCCCGCGTTGGATCCGGCCACCAGGAAGTCGGTACTGGAGGAGACCGAGCCGGTGACCTTTCCACCGTTGGATACGATCAACTCGGACATCTCTCTCCGGCTGTGCGACGACAGGGTTCCGGTTACCACCAGCGTCTTCCCCTCCAAGGCTGTCTTCGTGCTCCTGACGCCGCCGGCCATCATCAGTTGCAAGCCTGCCGCCCTTAACCTCTCCACCTGCTCGCAATTCCCTTCGACCTCGAAGTAGTCCGCCACACTGCGAGCGATCTCGGGCCCGATGCCGGGGATCTCCATGATCCGCTCCGGCGGCGCCTGCATCAAGTATCCCACCTCTCGAAACTCATCGGCCAGGAGCGCGGCGGCGCTCTCTCCCACGTGACGGATCCCCAATCCGAAGAGAACCCGGGGAAAAGCCTGCTGCCAGCTGCCGTCGATCCCGGCCAACAGGTTCTCGATGGACTTTTCCTTGAACCCCTCAAGCCGGCTCAAGTGTTCGGCCGTCAGAGTGTAGAGATCGGCCGGGCCGGTCACCAATTCCAACTTCAGCAGCTTGCGGAGAGTCTTCGGACCCAGGCCTCGGATATCCAGCGCCGCTCGGCTGACGAAGTGCTTGAGCGACTCGAAACGCTGCGCGGGGCAGTTGCTGTTGCGGCAGTAAGCCAGAGCCTCGTCCGGATCCTGAACGATGGGGGTGCCGCATTCGGGGCATTCGCCGGGATAGGCATAGGGCGCCGCCCGGCCCTCCTCATCTTTGTCCACCGGCCCCACTACCTGGGGAATGACGTCTCCCGCCCGTTTGATCAGAACCCGGTCTCCGGGGCGGATGTCCTTCTTCCGGATGTCCTCCTGATTGTGCAGCGTGGCGGTCCGAATGGTGACTCCGCCCAACTCCACCGGCTCCAGGATCGCATAGGGATTGAGAGCCCCGGTCCGGCCCACGTTGATCCTGATCTCCCGCAGGCGCGTGGCCGCGACCTGGGAGGCGAACTTGTAGGCGATGGCCCATCTGGGCTCACGGCTGACCGCGCCCAGACGATCCTGAAGGTCGAGCCGGTCGACCTTGACCACGACGCCGTCGACCTCGTAGTCGATGCTATCGCGCCGCTCTTCCCAGGACTGGCAGTATTCGATGACCGACGGAATTCCCGCATGGGACCGGTGATGAGGATTGACGGGAAACCCCCACCGAACCAACTGCTGGAGAACCGCTCCCTGGGAAGTGACCTCCAGTCCTTCCGTATGGCCCAGGGAGTAGGCGAAAAACGTCAGGGGCCGGGTCGCGGTCACGGCGGGGTCGAGCTGCCGCAGGGCTCCGGCGGCCGCATTTCGAGGGTTGGCGAAGGGCGCCGCCCCTTCCTCCGATCGCTGCCGGTTGACCCGTTCAAACCCCGACAGCGGAAAATAGATTTCTCCCCGGATCTCGGCAGTGGACGGGTGGGGTCCCTCCCGGAGTCGAAGGGGCAGCGACCGGATGGTCCGGAGATTCGACGTCACGTCCTCTCCCTCCAGACCGTTTCCCCGGGTGGCTCCGTGATGCAGGCGGCCGTCTTCGTAGGTCAAGGAGACCGCCACTCCGTCGATCTTGAGCTCGGTCACCAGCCGGATCTCCTCGACCTCCAGTTGAGTCGTGACCCGGCGGCAGAAGGCTTGCAGCTCGATTTCGTCGAAGGCGTTGGCCAGACTCAACATGGGCGCTCGATGAGCGACTTTCCGGAATCGCTCCAGCGGCTCGGCGCCCACTCTCTGGGTGGGAGAATCGGACGAGATCAGTTCGGGGTCCAACTTCTCCAGTTCAACCAATTCGCGGTACAGGAGGTCGAATTCCGGATCGGAGATGATGGGGTCGTCCAGCACGTGGTAACGATAGTTGTGATCCTCGATCACTTGGCGCAATTGGGCGACGCGCTCGGCGGGGTTCACGGGATTGGACTCCTGAACCAGCGAAATATAGCAGTCCGCGCCAAATGCCGCCACGGCGATAGAGAGGTTGCGGCCCTGGACATGTACGGTGTTTTGGAGAGCTTCCTGGCGACGCGCCGGTTCAATTCTCCACCGGTACCAGCCTTACCGTCAGCCGCGTGCCAGTCGCTTCGGCGTAGCGGTGCAAGGTAGCGAAGGACGGTGAAACGCCACCGCCTTCCAGCCTTGCGATCGCGGACTGAGTCGTGCCGAGACGGCTCGCAAGTTCCTCCTGCGTCAGTTTCGCTGCCGTTCGGGCGCAAATCAGCGCCTCGATCAGTGCGAACTCGGCATCGGCGCGCGCGTATTCCTCCCGGAATTCAGGGTCTTTCATGAGGCGCTTCTTCAAGTCTTTCAGTGTCGTCATGGTGTCACCTGCCGCATACGTTTTCTGGCGGTCTCAACAGCCCGTGGCAAAAGTCGTCACGGCATTCGACCGTCCCTGCATCCCGGCGGACTGCGTTGCGATTCGGGCACATACTCCCGGTATGCACCCGAATCGCGCCTTGTCCGGCGGGCGCAGGAACGGTCTCGGTGCTCGCGGGACTTTCACCACGGGCTGTCAAGCGCTCGCCGCGGTGTCCTGCGCGACTTCTTCACAAAGACATGCAGGACCACGACCCGCCGCTGCGCCGCCGTCACGTAGATGCCCCGGGCGATTCCCCCTTCGGCCCTAACCCGCAGTTCCCACAGCTTGCCTTGGAGATGCTTGACATGCGGTTCGCGAAGCGCCTCCAGACCGACGTTCTCCACCGCCTCCAGTAGCCGGAACAGCCGCGCGCGCAGTTTCACCGGCAGGGACTCTATTTCACATCGACGGCAGAGACAGTTTCCACCGTCCATCTCATGCCACATATATAGCGCCTCCGCTATATTCCTTCAATCGGGCGGACGGAGACAGCGTTCACTGGATCATCTGATAGCTCGAGTGCGGCCTGCACGGGCGGATCCAGTGCCATGTCTCACTCCTTCCCGGGGGCAGAATGAGATTGTACTTACCTCCCGCCTCTTGGACCGCACACTTGACGTACTAACGACAAGCCCGTTTCCCAAGTTCCGCCTATCTGCTATGATGCGAGCGAGTCGATGGCTGCGCCGATTGTATGCAAAATCGCCTTTACCGTGACGTTTCCCGTCCGGTACCAACGGCGGGGTCACGTCTCTGCACGCAAGATGCACTCTCTTGCGACGCATCAGCTCTCCAACCTGGAAATCATCCAGACCATCGACCATTTCTTCGAGTGTCCCACCTGCCTGGACGCGTATCGGTTTATCCGCATTGCGCTTCTGCAAGACTGCAAGTAAGAGATCGCCCGCGAAGCGGAGCGGCGGTTTCCTAACCGCCGAACTCCCGAGTATCAACACACCAAGAGAGCTTGGGGAACCGGCGTACGAGCGAAAAGAGGAATGGGCGACTGGAAATCGCCCCTCCATCGGGAGTGGAACCAGGGTTGGCGTGTCCTGTCGGGACTTGTAAGGAGGGGAGAATACCCCTGATCCCACTCCCTGCATAGTTTGATGCCGTTACACCGGAAAAGGTTTTAAGAACTTTTCATGGCACGCCCGGCGACCCGCTCTTACGGCGCGGAAGATCGTGTAGGATGAGGCCCTCCATGCCGTTGGAACAGGAGCTTCAGTCCAGTCGTAACTGGGTGCGTCCCGTCGTCCTGATCTCGCTCATCGTGCAGATCCCCGGCCCGGGTTGCGCCAAGGTGGGAGACCCGCTGCCGCCGCTCTCCCAACCGCCTCCCACCACTCGGAGCCTGAAGCTGGTCCAGGTGGACGACAGGGCTCAACTGCACTTTCCTCTGGCGTCCCAGGACGTCATTCAAGTTCAAATCTACCGCCAGTGTCCCGGAGGCGAGGCCTCCACGGAGCCTGAGATGCTGCTGGACAGAGGTCAGCTTCGAAGACGGAATGACGGCGCCGAGTACCTGGTGGAGCGGAAGCTGCCGGATGATGAAGACCCCTGCGGCTACTACCTGCGATTCCTGGACTCGGACGACCGTCTTTCTCCGCCTTCCAACCTGGTCCGGGCATCCTCTGTCAAAGCGGCGGCAGCGCCCCGGAATCTGCGCTGTGAAGTCAACCCGGACCACCTGCGGCTGGAGTGGGACCGCCCCCAGTCGAACTTCGACGGGAGCCGTCCGGCCAACGTCGCCGGATACCTGGTCAATTCCCGGCATCGTGTTGCCACCGAAGTGTTTCGGGACCCGGAATTCCGCTTCGGTCATCCCCAGCGGTACAGTGTTCAGACCATCAGCCGCGCTGCCGATCCTTTGATTCTGAGCCGGGCCGGTGATACTTTGACCATCGTCCCCGAAGACTCGTTCGCTCCGGGGACTCCCCAGAATGTCACGGCGGTCTACTGGGAGGGTGAGGTCCGAGTCTACTGGGACCCGAACCGCGAGGCGGATCTGGCAGGCTATTTCGTGTACCGGGAATCGGAAGGCGAAACGGTCCGCAGGATTTCGCCTCTGTTGCAGGGTCGAATGTTCAAGGACACCACGGTCAAGGAAGGCGAAGCCTATCGGTACCGGGTCTCCGCCGTGGACAAGTCAGACAATGAAAGCCCGCGCTCGCGGGAGGCCGGCGTTACCATCCGAAATTGAGGGGAAGGAGGTCTCATGAAGTTTTTCCTCGACACCGCCAACGTAGAAGAGATCCGAAGGGGAGTTGAACTGGGCCTGGTCGACGGGGTCACCACCAATCCCAGCCTGATCGCCAAGGAAGGCCGGGATCTCGAGGAGTTGGCCCTGGAGATCTGTGAACTGGTGGACGGACCCGTCAACCTGGAAGTCGTCTCCACCGACGCGGTCGACATGATCCACGAGGCTCGCTACCTCGCCGGCCTCCACAAGAATGTCTATGTGAAGCTTCCCATGATCCGCGAGGGGCTGAAGGCGCTCCACGTGGTCGCCCAGGAAGGCATTTCCGTCAACGTCACCTTGATCTTCAGTCCGGGTCAGGCGCTGTTGGCGGCCAAGAACGGCGCGGCCATCGTGAGCCCGTTCATCGGCCGGCTCGACGACATCTCCCAGGAAGGAATGGGACTCATCTCCGAAATCCTGCTCATGTACGAGAACTACGACTTCGGCACTGAGGTCCTGGTGGCCTCGGTTCGAAACCCGGTCCACGTGGTGGAGGCGGCCAAGATGGGCGCCGAGATCGCCACCCTGCCGGCCAAGGTGCTGGAGCAACTCATGAAGCATCCCTTGACCGACATCGGCCTGGAGAAGTTCCTGGCCGACTGGAATAAACGCAAGACTCCGGCCTGAGGCTCCGAAACCGGAGAGATACCCGCGGAAGCGCCTGCCGCCATGGACACCCGGGAACAGTTTGAGGAGCTGAGACGGCGAAACCGGGAGGCCGAGAAGGGTCACGACGCGGCTCGAATCCAACGCCAGCACGACGCGGGAAAGCTGACCGCCCGGGAACGGCTCGCCTTGCTTCTGGACGAGGGCTCGTTCCAGGAGTTGGACAAGTTCGTCGTCCATCGTTGCACCGATTTCTCCATGGACCAGCGCCGGATCCCGGGAGACGGGGTGATCACCGGTCACGGCCGGATCGACGGCAGGCTAGTCTACGTCTTTTCTCAGGATTTCACCGTCTTCGGCGGCAGCCTCTCCGAAACCTACGCGGCCAAGATCTGCAAGATCATGGGTCTGGCCATGAAGATGGGGGCGCCGGTCATCGGCCTCAACGACAGCGGCGGCGCCCGGATCCAGGAGGGCGTGGTCAGTTTGGCGGGCTACGCCGACATCTTCCTCCGCAACACCTTGGCCAGCGGCGTCATCCCGCAGATTTCCGCCATTCTGGGTCCCTGTGCGGGCGGGGCCGTCTATTCCCCCGCCATCACCGACTTCATCTTCATGGTGAACAAGACCAGCTACATGTTCATCACCGGTCCCGACGTGATCCGGGCGGTAACTCATGAAGAGGTGACCAAATCCGAATTGGGGGGAGCGACGGCGCACAACAACGTGAGCGGCGTCGCCCACTTCGCCAGTCCCACGGAGGAGGAATGCCTGGCTCAGATTCGGGAGCTGATCTCCTTCCTGCCCTCCAACAACGTCGACGATCCTCCCCGGCTCGAGACGTCGGACCCGGCCGACCGGACCTCGGAGGAATTGAATCACCTGATCCCGGCCGAACCGAACCAGGCCTACGACATCAAGGATCTGATTCAGACCGTGGCGGACGACCGCTACTTCTTCGAAGTCCAGGCCGGCTTCGCCCCCAATCTGGTCGTGGGCTTCGCTCGCTTCGACGGCCGTCCCGTCGGCATCGTGGCCAATCAGCCTGCCATCCTGGCCGGAACCCTGGACATCGATTCGTCGGTCAAGGGAGCCCGGTTCGTCCGTTTCTGCGACGCCTTCAACCTGCCGCTGGTGGTCTTCGAGGACGTGCCCGGGTTTCTTCCGGGCGTGGACCAGGAACACGGGGGGATCATCCGTCACGGCGCCAAGCTCTTGTACGCGTTCGCGGAGGCGACCGTACCCAAGATCACGGTCATCACGCGGAAAGCTTACGGCGGCGCCTACTGCGTCATGGCATCCAAACAGATCCGGGCCGATCTGAACTTCGCCTACCCCACGGCCGAGATCGCCGTCATGGGTCCGGAGGGGGCCGTCGAGATCCTCTATCGGCGGGAGCTCCGGGACGAATCGCAGCCTCAAGACTTCAAGTCGCGGAAAACCCGGGAATTTCGAAACAAGTTCGCAAACCCTTACGTGGCCGCCGAGCGAGGCTACGTGGACGAGATCATCGAGCCCAGCCAGACCCGGCCCAAACTGATCCGGGCCCTGGAGATGAGCGCCAACAAGCGCGACACCAATCCGCCCAGAAAACACGGCAACATCCCTCTCTGACCTGGTCATGTTCAAGAAGGTCCTGATCGCCAACCGGGGCGAGATTGCGGTACGAATCCTGCGGACCTGCCGCGACCTGGGGCTTCCGGCGGCCGTCGTCTACTCGGAGGCGGATCTCGACTCGCTCCACGTCCGATTGGCCGACGAGGCGCACTTCATCGGAGAGGCCCGGGCCGACCAGAGCTACCTTTCGGTGGAAAGGGTGCTGGCCGCGGCCAAGGCGGCCGGGGCCGACGCCATCCATCCCGGTTACGGCTTCCTCTCGGAAAACGCCGGTTTCGCACGCGCCTGCGAGGACGCCGGCCTGGTTTTCATAGGACCCTCGGTTTCGTCCCTGCGTCTCATGGGAGACAAGATCGCGAGCCGCCGAATCGCGGAGGAGGTCGAGGTTCCGGTGATTCCGGGAACGCCGGACCCGGTTCGATCCCCGGAAGAAGCGGTTCGGGCGGCCCGGCGGATCGGGTTTCCCGTCATGGTCAAGGCCAGCGGGGGGGGCGGTGGCAAGGGACTCCGTGTGGTCCCTCGCGAGGAGGACCTGGAGCCCGCCCTCCGCATTGCCGGCAGTGAGGCCCATGCGTCCTTCCAGGACTCCCGGGTGTTCCTCGAGAAGTACCTCGAACAGCCGCGCCACGTGGAAGTGCAGGTCCTGGGGGATCGGAACGGCGACCTCATCCAGCTTGGAGAAAGAGAGTGCTCGACCCAGCGCCGCCACCAGAAGCTGGTCGAGGAGGCCCCCTCGCCGGTGGTCACACCCGATTTGAGGGCCGAGCTGGGGAGGGCCGCCGTGGCGGTCGCCCGCGCCTCGGGATACTACAACGCGGGGACCGTGGAGTTCCTGGTGGAACCGGACGGCGGGCACGGGTGGCGCTTCTATTTTCTGGAGATGAACACGCGCCTTCAGGTCGAGCATCCCGTGACCGAGCTGGTCACCGGGATCGATCTGGTCCGGGAGCAGATTCGAATCGCCGCCGGGGAACCGCTGGGACGGAAACAGGAGGAGATTCGGATGCAGGGACACGCCCTCGAATGCCGCATCTACGCGGAGGATCCCGGCAACGATTTTCTGCCGGCGCCCGGGCGCATCCGGGACCTGCTGGAACCGGGCGGTCCCGGGGTCCGAGTGGACTCCGGCGTCTACGCGGGGGTTGAGGTTCCCGTCCACTATGACCCGCTCATCAGCAAGCTGACCAGCTACGGACAAGACCGCCAGGAAGCTCTGCGCCGAATGAGGCGCGCTCTGGACGAATACCGGATCGCCGGCGTGACCACCACCATTCCCTTCTTCAGATCCCTGCTGGAGAACCCCCGCTTCGTTCGGGGAGACCTGGATACGGGTCTGGTGGAGGAAATGATGGCCCACCCCGGCCATCAGAAAGAAAGCGCGGAGCCAGCCGTTCCTCTGGTGGCCGCCGCGATTCACCGAATACTGGAAGAGGGGGAGAAGAGGGCGCCGGAAACCACCGCCGGCAGCGCCTGGAAGTCTCGGGGACCCTTTTCCGGCCTGCGAGGGGGTTGGTCTCGGACGTGAAGCTGGATCTCCAATACCAGGAAGAATCATTCCGGGCCGAGATCGATCGTGTCCGGAGCGGTTCGGTTCCCGAATTCAGGATCCGGCTACAAGGACCCGGTGAATTCTCCCGAGCACTGACGGCGCGGCTGCTGGGGCGAACCGCGTCAGGTTGGCTTCTGGAATTGGACGGCCGGATCCAGGAAATTTCCTCGTGGCGGCGGGGCGGAGAGATTCTCGTGTCCTGGCTGGGGCGGACCGTCCCGGTGCAGGCCCTGGACCCGAGGGACCGGCTCCGGCGCGGAGGCTCCGGCGGCGGCCGATCCGGGGATTCGACCCTGAGGGCCAAGATGCCGGGTAAAGTGATCCGAATCCTGCGGCGTCCGGGTGACCGGGTCGAGGCCGGCGACGGGCTGGTGGTGATCGAAGCCATGAAGATGCAAAATCAGATCGCCGCCCCGGGAGCCGGGACGATTCAGGCTTGCCACGTCCGCGAGGACACGAGCGTCACGACGGGAGATCTCCTCTTCGAGTTGGAGCTCGACGATTCCAACTGACTCGCCCCTCTTCGATTGCCGCCAGGATCTCGCCCACCAGGTAGAAGGATCCGGCCACCACCGTCGTCGCTCCCGCCTCCAGAGCCCGGCTCAACGCGCGTACGGGATCCGGCTCCACGACACCCCGGGGACAGACCTCCTTCAACCTCTCCGGAGCCGCCACCCGGGCCGACGTGAAGGAAGTCAGATAGATCCGTGTGAAGAGCGGCTCCAGAAGCCGAAGCACGACCTCGATCTCCTTGTCCCGCATGATCCCGAAGACCAGTGATCGGGGCGTCGTCGTGTGTCTTTGAAGAAATGCCGCCAGTTTGGCCACGGCGTCTCGATTGTGACCTCCGTCCAGGTAAACCTCCGGACGACCCTCGATCTTCTGCAGCACTCCCAGGGAACTCGCCTTCTCGATTCCCTTCCGGACCCCCGTTCCGTGCCGTGAGAACCCCATCCGCTCCAGGATCTCCGATGCCTGGATCGCCACCCCCGCATTCTCGATCTGATGCCTGCCGTGCACTCCCAGACGGAAATTCGTCCCTCGGAACGAGAAGGAATACCTGCCCTGCCGTTCCTCCATTGCACGCAATGCGGGCAGATCCAGATCATGAACCGAGGCTCCCACATGGGCCGCCCGCTCTCCCAACACCCGCCTCACTTCCTCCCTCTGGGGAGCAAGGAGGACCGGCGATCCGGGCCTGAGCACCCCCGCCTTCTCGACGGCAATCTTCTCCACCGTCTCCCCGAGCTGCGCCTGATGATCCAGTCCGATCCGGGTGATGATGGAGAGTCGGGGGTCCACGACGTTGGTGCTGTCCAGCCGGCCGCCCATCCCCACTTCCAGGATCGCCAGATCGACCTGGCGGCGGGCGAAGTATTCGAATGCCGTCGCGGTCACAGTCTCGAAATAGGTGGGATGGAATCGCAGCTCCGCCTGCCGGATGGCCTCTGCCACCTGGCTGAAGCAGACGGCGAACTCCCGCCGGGATATCGGTTTCCCGTCCACCACGAACCGCTCCTCCAGCCGGATGACATGAGGCGACGTGTAGACGGCGGTCCGGAAACCACAGGAGGACATGATGGATCCCAGGAACCGGGTGACCGACCCCTTGCCGTTGGTCCCGGCGATCACGACCGAGGGAAATCTGAGATGAGGGTGATCCAACTGCCCCAGAAGGGCTCGAAAGGGCTCCAGGCCGAGGCGCATGGTGAGCACTTCGTCCCCCAGCCTCCGGAGGTAGGCGAGGCACTCGGCGTGATCCATGTTGTCGACGTCAGTGAACGGGAAGTGCGTCCCGCGGCCGGTCGTCACTGGCTCGGAGCATGGTCCATGAAGACGAGCCAGTCTCCGATGAACGCTCTCAGGTCCTTCCTTTGGACCACGGCATCCAACATTCCATGCTCCAGGAGGAATTCGCTTCTCTGGAACCCCTCGGGCAGCCGCTGGCGGATGGTCTGCTCGATGACCCGGGGGCCGGCGAATCCGATCAGAGCCTTGGGCTCGGCCAGATTCAGGTCTCCCAGCATGGCGAAACTGGCGGTGACACCGCCGGTGGTGGGATCCGTCAGAAGCGAGACATAGGGAGTCCCTTCACGGTCCAGGCGGGAGAGGGCGGAGCTGATCTTGGCCATCTGCATCAGCGAGAGCACCCCTTCCATCATGCGGGCGCCGCCGCTGGCGGAAACGATGATCAGGGGGATCTTTCGCTCCAGGGAACGCTCCACCGCCAAGGTGATCTTCTCACCGACGACGGACCCCATGGATCCGCCGATGAAGCTGTATTCCATGGCGGCGCACACGACTCGATGACCGCGCAGGACGCCTTCCGCACAGATCACGGCCTCGTTGAGTCCGGTCGATCGGCGGGACGCCTCGATTCGATCGCGGTAGTTCTTCTTGTCCTCGAAATCGAGCGGGTCGGAAGAACGAATCTCGGCAGCGAATTCTTCATATTCCGAATCGTCCAGAAGCACTTCCAGACGCTTCCGGGCGCCGATCTTGAAATGGTGGCTGCAGCGGGGGCAGACCAGGAGGTTCTCTGCCAACTCCTTGTTCCAGATGATGCTGCCGCAACCGGGACACTTGGTGAATACCCCCTCGGCTCGAACTCGGCGATCTTCTTCCGGCAGAGCCCGCAATGGCCTCTTTTCCCGCTTGAACCAAGCCATGGCGCAATCATAACGGAGCGGCGACTTTCTTGTCGCCGGATGGGAGCGGGGACATTCCTGTCCCCGCTCCGGGGGGGGTGCGCCACTCGCTGAGGCAGACTCCCACGAAACCCGTGCAATGATTCGAAACTCCTCCGCGGTACCCAGGGAAACTGAACTTCGCGTAGTTCCGGCTCTTTCAGCTGCGGTACGGTACTAATTTCGTCAGACTATGCCGTTGGTGATGCGAGGCTTGGAGGCACCGTATGGCTACTTCGGGGGTGTGCCGAGGGAACTTCTGTTCGACAAGATGAAAGCAATCATCATCGGGGACAAGCTCTCGGATGGCGGTCGGTCAACCGACACCGGGAGTTTCTGTGGTTCAGCCGTCACTGGGGGATTGAGCTGCAAGCCTTCCAACCCAATTGCGCCCAGACGAAGTGGAAAGTGGAGCGGGCGATCCGCTACATCCGGGAGAGGTGCTTCTATGGACGAGATGCGCATGTCGGGCGACGATCTCAATTGGGCCGGCCCGATAGCGGCAGGAGGTCGTCGACGCGCAGAACAATGGGACGGTTGAGGAACGCCTTTTGAAATGGTTCGAGCGGAAACGCGACTGTCTCGGCTTACTGTGCCACGCCGCCGGCCAAGTCCTTCTGACTGTTGATGGGGCGCAAGCCGCAGTAATAGCAGTCTTCCTCACGGTCGACGACAGGAATCAGGCGTCCCTCATCACCACGCCATTCTTGGTGTGCTATCGGAGTTCGGATCTCGGTCACCAGGACCATCATCTCGGTCGCTGCGATCGACGCTACCACTCCGTTGACCGTGATCACCGATGGACCTCCATCACCTAAGGATCTCTCGGGTACGCCGTAGACCGCGAGCTGGTCAGCCCGTTGCTCCGGAGAAGCGAAGTAGTCTTGAATTTCATTTTGGTCCAATACATTGAAACACATGAGGCAGCCTGTCTCCGGCGTTGCAACGCAAACCCTTCCTCCGAAAAGAACACTGTCCTTCTCGGGAATAGTATCGCTTGCAGCATCGATTAACGGCAGACCTTGTTGGCAGCATAATTCATTCAGCACGAAACGGGGGCCATCGTTGTCGACGCACCCCACAACAATATCCACATTTGCAAGGGCAGCCTCTGCTTCGGGTTTTTCGACCCGGGCCTGCACCACCTCGATCTCGATATCAGGGTCGATGAGCATAACTAGGTCGCGAAGTAGCTGGACTTTGGGTTTTCCTACCGCGTGCGACGCCCAAGCGCCCACCAATCGGTTCCGGTTCGGGATCTCCAGCAGATCATCGTCGATGATCACGATCTTCCCAATCCCCAAATAGGCAAGTTCCAGTACCATGAATGAACCTAGCCCTCCCCCACCGACGATACCGACTGACGTGGCGCGCAGGCGCCTCTGCCCATTGTCTCCGAAGATCATCCGTTGCCTATCAAATCTATCCACGATTTTTCTCCTCCAAGAGCGCTCGGATTCACGGCTCGCGAGTAACAACTGTCCCGCGACGACGAGGTCCACGGCGCCTTGCGGCCGCCGCTCTCGACCCTCCCAGTAGAGGGAATCGAACCCATCCCGACCGAAGACCACGGCGACATAAGGTCGCCCAGGAAGTCGCCACGACACCTGCGGTCCGATTTCGGCTAAGCCCTTACAATCAAAGGGAGAGAAACGCACTAGTGGCCCGTCCGCATGGGGATGTGAGTGGACCTCGACTAGTGTAGTATTTGTCCTGTGCGCATGGACGATCATCTTCTGGAGCACATTTTCGTGCAGCTCCAAGTAGCAGCTCGACTGCACAACAAAATCGGCTGGCTTGAGCACGACGACATCAACGATGTCCAGTCCCGCATCGTCGGCTGGAGAGGCGAAGAGAAAGGCGCCGTGCTCGCGATCTTTCGCATATCCTTCAGGTAGGAGCGCGGCCCGAAGTGCTTGGTACTGCGCCTCGGTCCCAAAACGGAGTCTCCATTCTCTGGAGGCCTCAGACACCTTCTTTGAACCTTTCTTCGAACGTGATGACAAAGTTCAGCAGGTTGGCCCCCTTGCGGATCCGTTGTGCCGGGATCCAGGGAATGCCATGGCCATCGCCTTGCCAAGAAAGAACACCCCACGGCCCCTCGAACGGCGGCCGATGGTTCACGTTGGCGCTGAAATTGTTCGGAATTTGGCCGCCGATCCGGGCGGACGATGACACATAGATTCCGTACGGCACCTGACCTGGGTGTCGTGCCTGCGCGTGAAACGCAACCGGAAACGGATCTGGAGTCCAGCCGAGTCGTGTCGCTCGAACGTCATCCGGAATAAGAAACCAATCCCCCGAGCGAACGACACTCCGAAAGATCGTGGCGATGAGATTGTATTCTTCCTCAAGGCGGTGTTCGCGCTCAGCCACGTTGCCACCCGATCTTTTTCGCAAAGGTCTTGATTTTCCTCAGATCGACGATTTCATCCAGCTTGAGAGTACGGGCTTCGTTTGTGTCCAGGTCGATCTGCTGAACGCCCTGCGACGGATCCCAGCCTCCGAGCTGGGCGATCTGCTCCGTGGAGATGGTCGGCTCAGACCACTGGAACTCCTTACCCTCGATCGAGAGCGCGAATGACGGACCAGTGCGGAGCTTCTCGACCCCTGCTGCCGTGAGCTTCACAATGTCGGAGTCCTTGATGAAGAGATCGGGACCGTCTCGCCGCTCCAGCCAGACTCCAGTGCACGAAGGGTCTGCGCCGACCATCCGCTTCGCGGTCAGCCCGGTCAGCTGGGTTGCGCCCCATTCGAAACGCCGTTGGTCAATCTCGACGCGGAAAGACCGATCACTTCGGAATGCTATGAAGCGCTCCGCTCCTTTCTTACGTAGCTCAACGGTCTCTTCAAGGCGCCGCTCCTCAAGCGCCCCGTCTTGGAGCAACTGGAAAAGCAGATGCTCTTCCGCCGGCCTGAAACCTGCCACTTCGAGTAGCTGTCGACCCGTGGGCTTGGGGTCGGCTACTTTGAAAGCCTGGAAATCGAAGTCGGCTTTGGCCACTGCCACGCCGAAAAGACATTCATCGAAAGCCCTCACAATCTGCATGTTGACTTCTCCGGTCATTGATCTTCGCTCTGCGGGACACCGCGTCCCGCCGTCATCTGCATATTAAGATACGCATGCTAAGTATGTCAAGCAAAAAATACGCACGCTTGATTTTTCCTGAAGGGTGACGCCAAGATGTTTAGAGAAGAAACGTCCGCTTGACCAAGGAAGCCATCGAAAGGGGGGTCATGGAGACAACGCTGGGAGAATATCTCATATCGATTCGGACAGACCGAAAAATGACACTGCGCGCGGTCGAAGATGCAACGAATAGGCGAGTATCAAACGCCTATCTCAGCCAGATTGAGAATGACCGAATCCAGAAGCCTTCGCCCAATATCCTGTATGCACTGGCGGAGACCTACGGCATCAGCTTCGAAAGGCTCATGGAACTGGCTGGATACGTCGCGGCAGTAACCAAACGGAGCGAAGAAAGACGTGGCAGAGTTGCGGCTTTTTCCGAGCATCAACTGACATCTGAGGAAGAATCTGAATTGATACGGTATCTCCAATTCCTTCGATCTCACAGGAAATTACCCCGTGATAAAACCTGACGACAGCAGCCTTGATCCCGGAGACCTGCGCGCGGTCGAGGAGCGATCAAGAAGGCTCCTCGACCGAGCCGATGCTTGGAACAAATACCCGATCCCCATAGCTGACATTCTTGCGGCTGCCAAGGTTCAGGTTGCGCCCACCAGCGCTTTTGATCGCCGCGCCCTTCTCTCCTATGTCAACGATAAGGCGACCAGAACGGGGGCCCTTATCAAGTCAGCGATTGCCAAAGTATTGGCCCTGTACGATGCCGGTGAAAAACTCATCCACGTCGACGGCAGTGTCGTACTTGCTAAACAGACTTTCTTGAAACTCCATGAAATTGCCCATCATGAGATGCCAACGCATCGCAAGTTGTTCCGGTTCTTCCAAGATTGTCGTAAGACCCTTGCACCGGAGATCACAGATCAGTTCGAGCGCGAGGCGAATAATTTCGCCCGCTTTGCGATCTTCAAGGGAAACACCTTTTCGGACCACGCTGCAGACTGCGAATTAGGAATCAAAACCCCGATCGGCCTTGCGAAGAAGTTCGGGGCCTCCATCTATGCCTCAATCCGAGAATACGCCCGGACCAACCACAGCGCGTGCGTCGTCTATGTCCTGAATCCCGTTGAGACTGATGGATTTGGAGATAACGCAATGTGGGCCTCGGTTCGGCGCATTGAGGCATCACCCTCCTTCATTACTCAGTTTGGTCTACCCAACGACACCACGATTACCCCCGATCATTTCCTTTGGCCAGTGTTGCCAATCGGTTGCAGGATGACTCGACCTGTCTTGATCCCATTCCTCGACAGGAATAATGTGCCGCATGAGTGCGTCGCTGAGGCGTTCGACACGACCTACAATATTCTGGTTCTAATCTTCACCATGAAGGCCATGACATCCAAAACGATCACCCTCGATTCGTCGTGGAACTCAGTCTGATGTAGAGGGTGGCGACAGTTATGACTCGCCGTCCTTTATTACCCTCAGAGCGTCGGAGGAATCTCTACCATCAGTTCCGAGTCGGCCCGCCGGACGCGAATGACAAAGACACTGCATTCGCCTTAAATGGGAAGCCGGCGGGGTGCTAGTGTTCAGGAACAGCTCGGAATTCCGATGAAGCAGCTCGACATGATGGGGAAGTTCGGACAGTTGGGAGAACGCCGGATCCTGTCCGTTTCGCAGATCGTCTATCAGATCAAGTCCCGATTGGAGACCGGATTCCGCGACGTCTGGGTCCAGGGCGAGGTCTCCAACCTGCGAATTCCCCCGTCCGGCCACCTCTACTTCACCCTCAAGGACTCGGCGGCGCAGATCCCGGCCGTCTGTTTCCGGATGCGGCGCCGCTATTTGAAGTTTCTGCCCGAGGACGGCATGGAGCTTCTGGCCCGGGGTTCGATCTCGGTCTATGCGCCGAGAGGACAGGTCCAACTGATGGTGAGTCACCTGGAGCCATTGGGCCGCGGCGCGCTCCAGGTGGCTTTCGAACAACTCAAGGAGCGGCTCTCCAAGGAGAGTCTGTTCGACCCCGCCCACAAGCTGAAGCTCCCGTTGTTTCCCGCCAAGGTCGGGGTGGTGACTTCCCCCAGCGGCGCGGCCGTGCGGGACATTCTCCGGGTCCTCCAGGAGCGGAACGACCGGGTCGGCGTCCTGATCTACCCGGCCACGGTCCAGGGACCCACGGCCCCCCCGCAAATCGCCGAAGGCATCCGGGAGCTGGCCCGGCGTGGTGACGTGGACGCCATCATCATCGCGCGCGGAGGAGGATCGACGGAAGACCTGTGGGCATTCAACGACGAGGCCCTGGCCAGAACCATTTTCGAATCTCGCGTCCCGGTGATCTCGGCCGTCGGTCACGAGACCGACTTCACCATCGCGGACTTCGTCGCCGACGTGAGGGCGGCAACCCCGTCCGCCGCGGCTGAAACCGTCTCCGCGGCCCGGGAGGAACTGGTTCAACGGACGGCGCATCTGGAGAAACGTGCCCTGCAGGCCATGTCGCTGGTTCTCCACAGAAAACAGGAGCGGCTGCGTACACTCACCGCCAGCCGCGGATTCGTGGACGCCGAGACTCGTCTCAAATTTTTCCTGCAACGCCTCGACGAGCTCCACGGGAGATTCCACAAGGCGCTCCCCGCTTTCCTGGCGCCCATCGCGACCCGGCTGGAGCAATCGACCATCGCCCTCGGACATCGGATGGACCTTTACCTGAAGGAGTTGAAGCACCGACTGGGGAAAACCGCGGGACGCCTTCAGGCCTACTCACCGCTGGCGGTCCTGGAACGAGGCTACGCTATAATCACGACCGGCAGCGGGCAGGTGGTTCGAGAAGCCGCCCAGGTTTCCGATCACGAGCTGGTTCGGGTCCGAACCGGACGCGGCAGCTTCATGGCCAGACGCGAGGACGAACGTGAAATATAGGGAATTCGAAGGGGCGCTGTCCCGCTTGGAAAAGATCGTCGGAGACCTGGAGGAGGGAGACCTCTCGTTGGAAGAGGCTCTGAAGCTCTTCGAGGAGGGAGTTCAGGTCTCCCGTTACTGTGCGCGTGTCTTGAAGGAGGCGGAGCGCAAAGTGGAAATCTTGACCAGGAACCAGGAGGGTGAGCTGGAAACGGGTCCCTTCCAACTCTCCGGGCAGAAGGAGGAGTGATGCCGCGCCCGGCGGCAGCCGAGGCGGACTCGGCGGAGGTCAAGACCTATCTCCGGCTGCAGCAGCGAAGGGTCGACGGCAAGCTGGAGAACCTGATGCCGCCTCCGGACACCTATCCCAAGGTCGTCCACGAGGCCATGCGCTACAGCCTCTTCGCCGGGGGCAAGCGGGTTCGTCCGGCTCTCGCTCTGGCCACGGCGGAAGCCTTGGACGGGGACGCAGAAACCTCTTTGCAACTGGCTTGCGCCCTGGAGCTGATCCACACCTACTCCCTGATCCACGACGACCTTCCCGCCATGG
This sequence comes from Acidobacteriota bacterium, assembly GCA_965217775.1. Lineage (GTDB taxonomy): Bacteria > Acidobacteriota > UBA6911 > RPQK01 > JAJDTT01 > JAJDTT01. The sequence goes on along the minus strand of CBDCJH010000002.1, from coordinate 5,136,378 downwards.
ACGACGACGACTACCGCCGGGGGCTTCCCACGGCCCACAGGAAGTTCGGGGAGGGAATCGCGATTCTGGCCGGGAACGGCCTGATGACCCTGGCCTTCCGACTCTTGGCGGAGCTGCCGGGAGCAGCAGTTCCGGATTCGGTAAGATTGCAAGTCATCACCCATCTGTGCCGATCCATCGGCACCGCCACCGGCCTGATCGGCGGCCAGGTCATGGATCTGGTCTCACAGGGCAAGGCCTATACGGAAGAGGAGGTCCGGTACATCCACTCTTGCAAGACCGGAGCCCTGATCGAGGCCTCCGTCACGACCGCCGCCCTCCTCTGCGGAGCCCCCCGCAGCGCCCGTCAGAGCTTGAGTTGCTACGCCCGGCAGGTCGGTCTCTGCTTTCAGATCGTGGACGACCTTCTGGATGTGGAAGGCTCCCAAGAGGAATTGGGGAAGGGCTCCCAAAAGGACGTCCTGTTGGAGAAGGCCACCTACCCCGCCCTGCTGGGGGTCCCCCGGAGCCATGAGATTGCGGATCGCCTGATGCATCAGGCGACGCGGGAAGTCTCCTTCCTGGGCTCCAGGGCCAGGATGCTGATTGGAATCGCGGCCTTCATCTCAAGCCGGCGCTATTGACAGCGAACTGGGGCCACTCCGCGTTTCTCACCGGGTCGCTCAGCGCATGACGAGAAAAATCCGACTCGACGAGCTGCTCGTGTCCAGAGGCATGACGCCCGATGTCAGAACGGCTGTCGCTCTGGTCCTGAGCGGCCGGGTCTTCCTGGGCGAGCAACGGCTGGACAAACCCGGGACGCTGGTGGCGGCCGGAGAACGGATCCAATTGCGGAATGCTCCACCCCGTTACGTGTCCCGGGGCGGCTTCAAGTTGGAGGCCGCGCTGGCCGCCCTTCAGGTCCGGGTCCGGAACCGCGTCTGCCTGGACCTGGGCGCCTCGACGGGCGGTTTTACCGACTGCCTGCTCCAGCACGGAGCCCGGGAAGTGCTCGCCCTGGATGTGGGCAAGGGTCAGTTGGAGTGGAAGCTGAGGCAGGATCCCCGGGTGGTGGTCCTGGAAGGAATCAACGCCCGCTTCCTGTCCCCCGGCCATCTGCCTCGATCGCCGGAACTGGCAACGGCAGACCTGTCCTTCATTTCACTCCGCCTCATTCTCCCCCGCTTGGAGCTCTTTCCGGAACTGGAGCTCCTGCTTCTGGTCAAGCCCCAGTTCGAAGCTTTCCAAGGCGAAGTCGAGGCGGGCGGCGTGATCCGGAGTCCGGAGAAACGGCGCGAGATCCTGAACCGCTTCAAAGACTTCGTTTCCTCCTCCGAATATCAGCTTAAGGCGGAGTATCCCTCCCCGGTCCGGGGCCGGAAGGGGAATCGGGAAACCTTCTTTCATCTCCGCCGGCATCCGGATTGAACTCGGTGGCGATCCGGAGCAGGCCGTCCAAATAGTGGCTCAGCCGAATCAGGTTGGCTTCGAATTCCCTCCGAAATCCCAGGATTCCCGTCTCCGCCGTGTCGGAAACGACTTTGGGAGCCACGGCGGGCACTCCGTGGACCCGGGCGACCTCCAGAACCGCGGCGCTCTCCATGTCGCAGATGGAAGCGCCCTGACTCCGATGCAAGCGTTCCCGATCCTGCTTCTTGATGACCGGAACTCGGACCGTGACTCCGGCGCCGGAGATTCGTACCCGGTGCTTCCTGAGGAAGGCCACCAGTGCCGGATCCGATTCGAAGCATCCTCCCGTTTGCAGACACCAGCGCCTCGGGAAGACGACGTCGCCCATCTTCAACCCGGGATCCAACTGCCCTGCGGTGCCGGTAAAGACCAGTATCGAGGGGCGCTGCGCCCGGAGGTAGGATTCAAGCGTAGCTCGCGTTCTGTTCATTCCCAGGCCGGTCACCAGGTGGGTGCACCTGGTCTCCAACCGGTCCTGAAGGATCCTGGACTCCTTCTTCATGGCACAGGCAACGACACATTCTCCCATAGGCTTTCATTTCCTCCACTTCCCCAATGATCTCGTGAAGCCCGGGGGGCCTCCCAACCCAGCATAACCGGGACCAGAACTTCTACGCCGTCTGAACACCAGCGTCAAAGCCCTTGAAGGTTCACTGCCTCTGGGCGCGCAGTCGCTGGCGGGTGGAGAGGAGGATGTAGTGGGGACCAGAAACCCACAAACTGCGCACGAATTCCGAGATACTCTTAGCAGCCCGTGGTGAAAGTCTCGCGAGCACCGAGACCGTTCCTGCGCCCGCCGGACAAGGCGCGATGAGGGAGCATACCGGGAGTATGTGACCGAGTCGCAACGCAGTCCGCCGGGATGCAGGGACGGTCGAATGCCGTGACGACTTTTGCCACGGGCTGTTAGAGGAGATCATCCACGGTGACATCGAGCGCGTCGGCGATGCGCTTCATGGCTTTGACTGAACCCGTCTTCTTCCCCGTCTCGATATTCGAAAGGTAGGAGGCCACGATCCCGGCAGCCGCAGCTAGCTCACTCGCCTTCATCCCCCGATATTCGCGCCAAACCCGCACCGGGTGGTCTCCGCTCACAATGCGCCGGACCAGTTCGAAAGGGATGACTTCTTGATCGGGCTCTTCCAGAAAACGCTGAAGGATTGCGGCGTCCATGGCGTCCTCGTCAACGGCATTTCGCAACGCCTCGTATTCAGCGCGCGGGACGACGGCATATTCTTCACCGCCGAGCGTGAAGGTTGGGGGTATGGGATTGGTCATCGATAGGCTCCTCCACGGGGAACGATCGCAGCGACCGGCGAGGATTCAAGTGTAGCTCGCATCCTGTTCATTCCCAGGCCAGTCACCAGAGGGGTCACCTGGCCCCCAGCCGCCGACTCTTCGTCTGGCCCCGTCTTGCTCCGCTTTGGACCGAAGAGGGCGCCCACAAGGGGCGCCCCTACCGGATATTGTTCGTCAATTTGCACAAGAATTCGAGATTAAGGAACCAATATAATCCCAACGTCAGCACCGCGGACCTCTGGAGAGCTTGCCATGACCGAATCTGAGTTGATCCGTTGGATTCGGAATCAGAAACAGGATGAGTCTCCCTTCGTCCTCAAGGGCGTGGGAGACGATTGCGCCGTCTTGGATCCCGCACTGCAATCCCGGCTGGTGGTGAGCACCGACGTCCTGGTGGAAGGAGTTCACTTCCGGCGGCGCTGGATGAATCCCTACTTCCTGGGGCGCAAGGCGTTGCTGGTCAATCTGAGCGATCTGGCGGCCATGGGGGCTCTGCCGTCCGCCTGTCTGCTCACCCTGACTCTTCCACCTGATCTGACCGGCGGCTTCTTTCGCTCGTTCATGGACGGCTTTCTGGAGGAGGTCCGGCGTTGGAAGATCCCTCTGGTGGGGGGAGACCTTTCCCGGGGTTCCTCCGTCCACGCCGGTGTCACCGTCTGGGGCCACGTGGAAGTTGGAGAACCCGTGTACCGGTCCACGGCCGCCGAGGGTGACGCCATCGTTCTGGTGGGAGACGTCGGCCTCTCCGCGGCCGGATTGAATCTCCTGGAGCGCGAGGACCCGACGGAGCTGGCGGACATCCGGAAGGAGGAGGAGTTGGCCGCCTGGGCCGGCGATTCCTTCCGCTGGCGCTGTCTGAAAGCCCATTTCCTTCCCGCCCCGCAGATCCAGGCGGGAGACTGGCTTCGCCGCAACGGCTTTGCCAGCGCCATGATCGACGTGAGCGACGGATTGACCATCGACCTCCAGCGCCTGGCCGGCGACAGCCGTCTGCGCTTCGAGCCCGGTCCCAGGATCCCGCTCGAACCCGGGTTGACCGCCTCCATCTCCAGAGAGGGCGCACTGGCCGGCGGAGAGGACTACGCTCTCCTGGCCGCGATTCCCGGCGACCGGTTGGAACGCTTTCGGACCGAATACCCGGAGCACTTGCCCGCATGGCGCCACCTCGGCTTCCTCCGCCAGGCGGACGCGGGCGAGAGCATGGAGACGGATCCGGCCCACGGCTTCGATCACTTCGCCCGCCGACCCTGACCGCCTCGACGCTCCCTCTTTCTCCTATCTCCTCACTTCTCACTCCTCGACTTCTGCATTACGATGGTCTGCGGACGATGACGCCAATCCGATTTCTCACATTCTTTCTGCTGTTTTCGACACCGGTCTGGTGTGAGGAGACCCCTGCGGAGGATCCGCAACCGGCACCGGAGGATTCGCAGCTCGCACTGGAAGATCTGGTCAACATCACGTTCAAGAACGACGCCCGTGTGTTCGCCGTCATGACCGCGCTCAACGCCGCCGGCTTCGACTACGAGAGATCCGGGAAAACCCTATCGCAGGAGCGGCAGGCGGTCCGGCAGCAACTGGAGGGAGTCGATCCCGATCTGATTCTTCGGCTGAAGACGTACTACAAATCCCACCGCCGGTATCGGGACGAGGGCCGGGAGAGCGCCGACTACATCTCCCTGGCGCTGCTCCTGTCGGACGTCCCGGAGCTGACCTTCCCGGAAGAGACCGACCACCTGCCGGCAGACATCGTTCCCTTGCGAGGCTTCGCCGATCTGGTGCGGGAACTCTACGCTCCCGCCCGCGTCGCCGAGCTCTGGCCCAGCTACCTCAAGCGCTACGAACTCGAAGTCGAACGTTACCGTCCCGTGCTCGAAGAATTGATCCATCAGACGCTCCGCTACTTCCGCATCGGTCCGCGCAGAGTCCTGGATCGAACCATCATCTTCATTCCGGACCTCCTCAATGCCAAGGACACCGTGAATGCACGGAATCTGGAACGGGTCTACTACGTCATCGTGGGGCCCGCGGACGACCCTGCGGAGAACTACGTCGCGCTCCAGCACGAGTACCTCCACGTGCTCATCGATCCTCTGATCGAGAAGTACGTGGCCCGGATGGACGAGGACTCGAATCTCTTGCGGCTGGCCAACAAACAGCCCCAGCTGAAGCCCGAGTACCGGGACCGGATTCTGCTTGTCCTGGCCGAATCGATGATCGAAAGCCTGAGTCTGAGGATGCACCCGCCCGACGACCCCAGGCGGGAGATCGTCGGGTTTTTTCGACAGGGACTGGTGGCCCTCCCATCCTTTTACCGCCATTTGGTCGAATATGAGAGCAGCGGGCTGCTTTCTTTTCCAGCTTACGCCGAACTGCTCCTCCAGGACCTGGACGAGGACAGCCTGAAGGAGGCGGAATCCGCCATCGCGGCCATGGAGGAATCGCTGGCGGAAGAAGCAAGGGAGCTCCAGGAAGCCCAAGACCGCGAACGGCAGCGGGTGGAGCGGAAAAACCTCATCATTTCGCTCCTCAACGAGGCCGGAAAACTGATGGCTCAGAAGCAGTTTAAAGAGGCCGGGCAGCGCCTGGAAGAGCTCCTCCGGCAAGATCCGGGCAACTCCACCGGTCTCTTCTACATGGCTCAGATCTCGTCTCAGACGGGAGACTTGCAGCGGGCGTTCGTGTACTACGAGAGGGTCTCCAATTCGAACGCCCCCGTGTGGGTCCGGGGCTTGTCCCTGGTCCGCATGGGCCGCATCCTGGCCTCCCAGGGTTCCATGGCCGAGGCCCGGAAACGCTTTCAGCAGGTCCTGGGCCTGGAAGGAGATCTGAAGGGGGCCAGGAAAGAAGCCGCCGAACTGATCGAAGCCCTGAGTTCGGAAAGACAGGAGGAGTGAGGCGCTCTCTTTCCCGCCGCAAGAACACGACCTCTTCTCTCTCCCTCTTGTCTCTTTTCTCACTCCTCCTCTTCCGTGATTTCGCTGACTTTTTGTGCCACAATGACCCTTGTCCAGCCGCCTGATCGGGGCGGCCTTCCTTTCATGGATATCGGAGAAAATAGAATGAAACAGGTACTCGCCACTATTGCTCTCCTAGGTTTGTCCTCCACCTGGGACTGGGCGGCTGCTCAGAACACGGGACAGCAAGACGAAGGGCTCCTCCTGGACGAAGAAGAACCCCTGGTGGCTCCACCCGAGGTAGTCAGGGTCGTGGGACAAGCCCAGACCAAGGAAGAGTACGACGCCTGGACGGCCATCGATCAGACCGAAGAGCTGCTGCCGAAGGCCGAACTGGCCATGGACTTCCTGGAGAACCATCCGAAGAGCGGCCTCACTCCGCTGGCTCACCAGCTCTTGGCTCTCTTCTTCCAACAGCAGAATGAATACGAGAGGTTTGTGGAGCACGGCGAGAAGGCGATCGCGGAGCTACCCTCCAGTTACGTCCTCCTGATCGAACTGGCCGTGGGATACGCCGAAAGGGGCGAGATACAGAAGGCCTTGGCCAGGGCTCAACAGGGCCTGGACGGCGCCACGGCGGCGCAACAGCCCGGACAATTGAGCCTGGTTGAATGGACTCGCCAGAAAGAGCGGCTGGAGGCGGATGGCCACTACGCCCTGGGACTGTCGAATCTGCATCAGTCCATGAAGAGCAGCTCGACCAAGGCCCAGCACCTGGACAGTTGCGTCGAACATTTCTCCAAGGTGGTCGAACTGGAACCGGACCATGATCGAGCCTATCTGCGCATGGGGCGAGCCTACCTCGGAAAGCGGAATGCGGAGAAGGCCCTCGAAGCCTATGCCCGCGCGGTGGCCACCGGGGGAATGACGGCTCAGATCGCTCGGGAGCAACTCAGTCAACTCTACACCTTCGTTCACAAGAAGACGGAAGGCATCGAGGAACTCATCGAGCAGCAGCGTGAGTACCTGATGCAACAAAAGGCGGCCAAGGAAGCGGCGCTTCAGGAACTCCAGAATCAGGAGATGCAGCAGTTCATCCTTCCGGAGGTGGGAGAGACCCCTCAGACACAGACTCCCTGACACGAATTCGGTTCATTCCGGACAGAAAAGGGAAACTGTGTTCCGGGTCGGTACTTGAAAAGACTCTTTCTTTCATGGTCCGGGCTGTTGGCCCGGATCCGATCTCATCGCCGCATTCAGTCGGGTCCCCGCCGGAAAGATCTCAAGGATCTGGAGAGCCGCTTGGGTCACCGGTTTCGCCGGATACGTGTTCTGGAGCGAGCTCTCACCCACCGATCTTTCGCTCACGAAGCGGGAACGCCGGGACATCACTACGAGTCCCTCGAGTTTCTCGGGGACTCGGTTCTGGAACTGGTCATCAGTGAGACCCTTTACCTCGCCAACCCGGACCGGCCCGAGGGAGAGCTCTCCAAGACCCGTTCCTTTCTCGTCTCCAAGTCCGAGTTGGCCAACCTGTCCGGGCGCCTGGGTCTCGGTCGGTATCTCAGGCTGAGCCGCAATGAAGAGAAGACAGGAGGGCGAAGCCGAAAGACCATCCTGGCTGACGCCTTCGAAAGTGTCATCGCCGCCATTTATCTGGATGGCGGTCTGGAGGCGGCCCGTTCCTTCATTCTGGACCAGTTTCGAGATCATCTGAAACAGGACGCCCGTGACGAACTCGAGTTGGGAAACTACAAGTCCCGGCTCCAGGAGCGCCTGCACGTGCTGGGAGGACGGGAACCGAGCTACAAGGTGATCCGGGAGACGGGTCCGCAGCATTCCAAGACCTTCCTGATCGAGGTGCGAGGCCTGAATCGGGTCTTGGCCCGAGCCCAGGGCAGGTCGAAGAAACGGGCCGAACAGAAAGCCGCGCGGCTGGCTCTGGCCGAGCTGGAACGCGATCAGGAGCGGAGCCACCCCCAGAAGATAGAGAGGGTGACGACGTCGTAGAGGGCATGGGCCACGATGGGCGCCGCCAGATGTCCTCTCCACAGATAGAGGAGACCGAAGAGCAGGCCCAGGACACCCGCGGCCACGGCGAAATCGACGCCTTGGAAGGAGTGCCCCGCGCCGAAGAACGCGCTCCAGAGGATCAATCCCGGAACCGCGCCTCCGAGGTGGTTTCGGAAGTGGACCAGAATGAAGGCTCTCTGAACCTCTTCCTTGATCCCGCCGACAAAGATGCTGCTGAACAGCAGCAACCCCAGGTCGGTTCCGTCCTGGATCATCTCCAGCAGCGGGTTCGTTTCCGAGACATACTGCGGTAGAAAGATCCGGAAGAGGAACCCCACCAGAACCGTGGCGCCGAAGAGGAGAGGCACGACGGACACCCCGGCAAACGACTCCCTCCACCAGCCCCGATTGGCCCACCCCAGGTCTCGGAGACGCCGGCCTCCCGACCACAACAGGATCAGAATAATGCCCAGCGTCAACGACGACTCCAAGGTCAGATAGAGGACGAGATGCGACACGTCTCCATAGATGTCCCGGGCTGAAATGCCCAGCAGCCTGATCCCGGCCGGCGCCAGGACCAAGCCGCCCACAGCCACTGCAACCACTTCCAAGAGCGCGCCCAAGGATCTCACTTCGGAACTACTCTACTACGGAAGTAGGGGCACCCCTTGTGGGTGCCCGCTGTCGCGCCGTACTGATCGGCCCGGGGAGGGCGACCACAAGGTACGCCTGACAGTGGTTGAACTGGATTGGGAAGGCGGCGGATAATCGCTCCGGAGACAAATTCGATGACTGCTAGCATCTTGGCACAGGAAGACGATCTGTACGACGAGTTCGAGGACGAGGAAGAATACGACGACTTTGAAGACTACGAAGACGAGGCGGACTACTTCGACGACTACGCCGACTTGAACGATAACAACGCCAACGGAGACGGCGGTCAGGAGGATGCCGGGATCTAGCAGCCCGGACTCGTCGGCCCCACCGATTCCGGAGCGCCAGGGAGGCGTCCCGATCGACTGTTGCAGGCATGGATAGACGCGTCACGCTGGCAGTTTTGGGCTTCGTGATCCTGCTTCCCAATACCGCAGACGCCGCCGGACACAACAGGATCAAGCAGTTACGTCCCAGTTGGAAGGGGTCGACCGGACTCTTCAACCTGGCTACCCCCGACACTCTGCGAACCGGTGAATTCAGCCTGGGGCTCCATCACGCCCGGTTTCACAGAAGGTCCGGGCAAGCCAGAATCACCCACTTCCCCGTCTCCTTCACGTTGGGACTCCGCGACTACTTGGAAGGCTTCCTCTCCTGGGAGGCTCGGAGTTGGTTGGGCACGACTCGAATGGGAGCCCTCGACGAGAGCGGGCTCTCCGGCAACCGGTTCATTCTGTCCAACCATTCCACCCTTCCGGGCCTTTCGCCCGCGGCGTTTTCCGGGGCCCTCCGGGCCGGCCTGAAGCTGAATCTGTGGTCACCCAGCCACGGACATCCCATAGGTCTTGCTCTCCAGCCCAAGGTGCGAGTCTCCACTGCGACCGGATTCCCATCCGCCTTCCCCGAACTGACTCCGGACCGATCCGGCCTGGGCCTGGATGTTCTCCTCTCGCGTCAGATCTCCACCTCCTTGAGACTCACCATCAACGGAGGCTTCCTCTACTCCGGCGACGGACCGGAATCGAACCCCGGACACCAGTTCGACTACGGCCTGGGTCTGGACTTTCCGTTGGGTCGAGAGACCACCTTCGTGGCCGAGTTGGTCGGCACCCGCTTCGGCGGTTCCGGATTCGAGTCACCTCTTGAACTGCACCTCGGGATGACACTCCTCTCCCGGCGCTGGTTCCAACTCTCGGCCGGGTACAGTCTGAACCTCAACCGCGCGGGACCTGGCCGGCTCGGGGTGCCGGACGCCGGAAGACACGGATGGACAGCTCAGTGGGTCATCCAGAGTAAGATCAACCGTCCTCCCTTCATCCGCTGCCGTCCGGGTCGCCAGACGGTCAAGTCAGGGAAATCGGCCAAAATACAGGTCCATGCCATGGATCCGGACGACAACGTCCTGAGTATTGCCTGGATTGCCAGCGGGGGCGCCGTATCGCTGCAGGGCGATTCGGCCCGATTCGACTCCACCGGACTGGAAGAAGGCGTCTACACCCTCGCTGTGGAACTGAGCGATTCGGAGAGCACCTCCACCTGTACGGTGGAGATCCGCGTGGAGAGAGAGTTGAGGAGTGGGAATTGAGCGGAGAGGATGTCCGGGCAATGTTTCCGTCCATCACGACCCGCTCGACGACTGCTCGGTGCTCGCGGGACTTTCACCACGGACTGCTGGTGACGAACGGAGTAGAATACGCACGATGAAGGAGGCCAAGACGATTTGGCGGGAGTACTGCCGGAAGGCTCTACTCTGCTGGCTCACCCTGTTGTTGGTCGATCTTCCCCTCGCAGCCAACGCGGATTCCCGGGTTCTGGGTCCCTTCGGGGGAGACGTGCGTTCTCTGGCCGTCCATCCCCAAAAACCTGACACCTTCTATCTGGGCACCAGCGACGGTCAGATCTACGTCTCTCGGAACACGGGACTGGACTGGTCTCGAATCGATCCCGGATTGGGGCGCAGGGACCTCGTGGTGGACAACCTGGCCTTCGACCCCTCGGATTCGGGCGCCCTCTATGCCGCCACCTGGGAACTGAAAGCCGACCGGGGACAATTGTTCCGAACCCGCAGCGGGGGCTCGGGATGGGAGCCTATCGCCCTGGGTCGTTATGACAGCACCATCCGGGCCATGGCCATTGCGCCGTCGGACCCTTCCATCATCGCCATCGGGATCTCCGAGGGTGTCCTGCTGAGCCGCGACCGAGGCAAGACCTGGGACCGGATCACGCGCGGATACAGGAGTCTCTACAACGTCGACTCCCTGGCCTTCGATGACCAGAACCCGCCGACTCTCTACGTGGGAACCTTCCACTTGGCGTGGAAGACCGCCAACCTGGGCCGCAAGTGGATCCCGATCCACAAGGGGATGGCCGATGACAGCGACCTGTTTTCCATGGTCGTGGAACCCGGCAAGCCGGACACGATTTACGCCGGCGCCTGCTCCGGAATCTACAAGTCGGACAATGGCGGTGAGAAGTGGTCCAGGTTGAAGAACGGACTGCCCAAGGAGGCGAGGCGAACCCGTGCGCTCCAGATGGATCCCTCCGACCCGGCAACCCTTTACGCCGGAACGACCAAGGGCCTGTTCGTCACCAGAGACGCCGGCAGATCCTGGAAGCAGTTGACCTCCGGGGTCGTCGTGAACGCCGTGGTCGTGCATCCCAACCGACCTTCGGTGATTCTGGTCGGTTCCGACGACGCAGGCATCCTCCGCTCCGACGATGGGGGTGCCAGCTTCTCCCCTTCAAACCGAGGATTCGTCCACCGCCAGATCGGCGCTCTGGAGCCCGATCCACGCCGCTCCCACGTCTATTACGCCAGCGTCGTCCTGGACCGGGGTCACGGCGGATTCTTCACCCTGAAAGGAAGAAGTTGGAAGTGGAGTTCGTTCAACGACGGTCTGGACGGGAGCGCGGACTCGATCCGGGCGATCCGTCCCTCGCGCCTCTCCTCCAAGGTGTACCTGGGGACAGGGACAGGCCTGTTCGTGGGGGTTCCCGACGAGGCTCCATGGCAGCCGGTCGGGGAGATCTCCAAGCTGCCCGTCCTCGATTTGTCCTTTTCGAACCGGAAGGAAACGGGCCTCTTCCTGGCCACACCGCAGGGGGTCTTCCATTTGGACCTGGAAACCGGAGAGCTGGAAAAGAAGGAGATTTCAGGCGATATCGGCGGAGTGCAGACCGTATTGTATGACTTGCCCACGGCGACCCTGTTTGCCGGGACCGACTCTGGAATGTTTCGATCGCGCGACGGCGGTGAGATCTGGCTGCTTCCACCCCCGGGGCTCCCGGCGGTCCGGGTGAACGTCGTAGGCCGGTCAGGACCGCGCCTTTTTTGTGGAACGGGCAAAGGCGTCTTCGTCAGCAACGAAAACGGAGACGAATGGGTACGGGCCGGGGGTATTCAGCCTCTGGACATTGCGGCCCTTTCGGCCGGCGCCCGCGGACGGAATACCCGAGTCTTCGCCAGCGACTCCCTGCTGGGACACCTTTATGCCAGTCCTGACGGGGGCCAAAGCTGGCACACTTTCGATCGAGGCAGCTCCGGACCACGCATCACGACCCTGCATCTGTCCACTTCGGGAGAGCTTCTCGCCGGCACCCTCTCCGAGGGAATCCATCTCATCCACAATCCGGTAGAATAAGAACATCAGGCTCCTAGCCCGCAATTCTCACCAGCTCGCTACGCGTAGAATGAAAAATAATCTGTTTTTGAGCATTTACGCGGATTTTGCCAAGGTTTCTCCGGGACAGACTGCGCTGGGCGCGCGCCCGCTGGTGAGAAATGCGGGCTAGCACCGGGCGATGCCGGCTTGGCGGATGAAACGTGCAACAGGCGCTTCTCAGCTACCCCGTCCTGCTCCTCATCTTCGCCCTGACCCTGATCGCGCTGGGAATCTTCCTTTTCATTGGCCGGCGCCGTTCCGCCGCTTCATCCGGTGAACTCCAACGCCTGCTCGATTCCACCCGTGCCGGCGAACCGCTGGAGGACAGCCATCACCTGGTCCCCCTCCTGCTCTACGAGAAACGGTTCCCGGCATTCTGCAGAATCCTGGCTCTGGTTCTGAAACAGTTTCCTCTGCAGAGGTTTCTACAACGGAGCGACTTCTGTCAGGCCTTGGATATTCTGACTTCCAAACCGTTTTCGGACGCGGAATCGGAGGATCCGATTCCGGCCATGGTCGTCATTGTCGAGGTCTTTCTTTCCGACCCGGATGTGGAGTACCGCTGCCGTCCCCGCCTGCGGACGCTGGTGAATCAGTTCATTCGGGAAGCGGAGCGCTGACCGGATCGACAAACGAAACCACTCGGATACCGCTTATACGATCGTGTATGCAGCGCCTCCAGGGATCGATCAGACCCCAAAGGAGCCCCACCAGAGTCAACGTGGCCAGAGGGTAGAGGAAAATCCACAGTGCGACGGCCCACACGGGTATGGACTCCTGCTGTTTCTCGCTCTCCAGTCTCAGCCGCGTGAAATACATTCCAGGCGTTTGCCCGGCTCCCAGGAGAAAGAAGAAGGAATTGAAGACATAGAAACCGCTGGTGGAGCCGACTCCGAGTCGTAGCGATTCAAGAGAGAAGAAATCCAGATTCAGGGCCCAATAAGCCAGGAAACAGAAGAAAAAACCGATCAAGCCCGCCAACGAGAGGTCCAGAATTGCGGCCAGAATCCGCGACAGGAGGATCTCCCTCGGCAGGCTGGTCACCGTGACTGCGGGCTCGGGCGCCTTTACTGCCCGGGGGGCGGGAGGCAGAGTCTCCAGCTTCAGTTTCTGCTGGCGATGGATCCTGGGCGGATTTCCGGTTCGCGGCCTCCCCGCGACTCGAATGACCCTTCTGTTGTCGCCCTGGCGGACTCTTGCACGCTGGAAACCCGGGGGGTTTTCCTGGACGGATCCACCCCCGGTCCCGTGGCCGGCGGGCACGTCACGGGTGGTCCTGCCCCGGGATGAATGGACGGACCCGGATTGAAACAAAATGGACCGCTGTCGCGCTTCGGCGGTCCAGCCGCATTTGGAGCAGATGTTCCCACGGCTCCGGGTACGGCAACGTGGACACAACACGGTTATAGATACTAGCAGACGAGGGGGAACGAAAAGGGGTGCGTGGGGGGAGCGGCGGTTTCCAGCCGCCGAACTCCGGTGGAGCCGGAGGACGAGCAGGACTGGAGGACGAGCATGTCCCCTCCCAGCGAGGAAGTAAACGGAAAACGATCTTGCCCGGTACGCCCGAACCAGTCTGAATCGAGGGGCAGTTTCTACCGGACTTCGCCCGGCACCGGCCAAGGGGAGAGCCCTTCATTCTTCCAGGATTTGCAACATCTGAGCCACCTGTTCGTCGTCTATGTGCTGGACCTTTTCCAGGCGGTGGGAAATCCTGAACAACCGCCCCAGATAGATCTCGGCCTGGTCTGTTTCCCGAGCCCGGCGGCGTGCTTCCTCGAAGGCATCGATGATCCGCTCGCGAGGATATGCTTCCGGCGCTCGTTCCACGAGGCCCTCCAAAACTACGGTGTGGACCAGATCCACCCGGTAGGATCTGAGGACGAAGAGTGCCCCCAGAAAGATGAACGGCAGCAGCAGAATGGCCGCTCGACTCTTCTTCACCTGTCTCTACTCCCAACCGTCACAACAGCTTCAGTATCTCGAAGCAGCTTCCGTAGTCCAGGTCGATTCCATGTCTCTTGGCGTGTCCCAGAATGGTCGATAGAAAGAGAGTCCGAAACCACCTCGGCCACCATCGCGACTTTCTGGTCCGGCCGTGGGCATAGGGATGCTTGAAGTAGAAGTCCACCACGGTCCGGCAAGTGTCGAGATCCAGGCGCAGGATCTCCCCCAGGGAAAGTTCGCTGATTCGCACTGTTCGACCCCGGACGCCGACACTGCGGAGGTTCAGCTTCTCTTCGATGGCCTCACGATTCAACTCGGCGGCACGCGCCTTGCCGGACATGGCGGACAGCGCATCCCCGTAGCTGGTCACGCCATTCTCGACGTTGACGGCCAAGGTGTAGCACAGCCGATAATCCGGATAATAAGCGAAGAATTCCCCCGTCAGATTACGAACTCTTCCTTCAACCGACTTCATGGACCGATTTTTCGGCATTGTAACGCCCTCCGATCGATGGAACTACCGCCCCGGCCCTGTTGACTTGCGAGGTAATAGCCTATAAAAGAGATAGCTAGTCATCTGTGGAGCAAAACATGTGGAAAAAAGATTCGCCTGAACCTTCTATTCCTGCCATGGACCCGATTCAACCGGGGACTGTCCCACGAAACCCAATCCAACGGGATCCCGTCGAACGGCTGAAGGAACGGGCCGTCATCGGGACGGCCATCGTCATCCACGGGGAGGTGAGTGGAGCCCAGGACCTGTTGGTCAATGGACGGATTGAAGGAAAGTTGTCGCTTGCCAACCAGAGTCTCACCGTGGGCCGGGAAGGACGGATCAAGGCCGACATGTTCGCCAAGTTGATCAGCATCGAGGGCTACGTTGAAGGGACCATTCAGGGTGAAGAGAAGATCGTCCTGCGTGGAACTGGAAGTGTCCGGGGAAATCTCATCGCTCCCCAGGTCGTTCTCGAAGAGGGCTGCAGGTTCAAGGGCAGCATTGACATGGGCGACAATGACGACTACCAGGAGTCGTCAGGAGATGGTGGAGAATCCCGCGGCGCAGACTCGATGGTGGATGCTGCGCCGGCTTCACCGAGAGTCGTATCCGAGCCCGTCATCTCCGCCCAGACCACGTCGCCCTTTCCAAAGGCGTGATGCGGTGGTCCCTTCTCCGCAATCCTGAGCCCAGACTCGCTCCGGAACCGACTCTGCCGGAAGCCGAAGTCCATACCTCCGTCGGCTTCAACATCGCCTACAATCAGGTACGGGGCCGGCGGAAACTGAGCGTTCTGGACCTGGGGTCGGCTTCCGCCTCGAATTTCCAATTGCTGTCCCAGTGCGTTCGCTCCCTGCACATCGAAATCGAAGACCTCTACGAGACCTTGTCCTCCTTCGACTTCTTCGATCCCCGTGAGCCCCGTTCCTATGACGCAGTCTACCGCTATCTATTTCCCTACAGCGAGGAAATGCGGTTCGACCTGATCCTGGGTTGGGATCTGTTCAACTACCTGGAAAAGCTTGAGATTTCCGGCCTGATCAAACACCTGGACCGCTTTTGCCATCCGGGGACGCTGCTGTTCTCCATGATTTCCACAAACCGGTACATTCCGGAGAGACCGATCCGATTCCAGGTCATCGATTCGGAGCGGCTCCGCTACGAGTACCTCTCCTCATTGCTGCGCACGTCCCCTCGATACCACCGGGCGGACCTGAACCGGATGATGCCCCACTTCCGGCTTTTCAGTTCCTTCAGGCTTCGAAACGGTTTCAAGGAGTACATCTTTGCCTTCCACGGTCGGTCTTGAGCCATGGTTCGTCTGCTTCTGACTCCCTTCCTCGCCGCTGCCGCCCTTTGGACCATCTTCGGGTTGCCCCCCCGGAGCGATTCGGTTGAAGTGAGGGAACTCCTGCGGCTCAACAGCCGGGGCGTGGCCTTCATGGAACAGCTCGACTACAAGGCCGCCGCCTCGGAATTTTCTCGGCTTCTGGAACTGGACGCGAATTTCGTGCCCGGGCATGTGAACCTGGGAGTCGCGCTGTTCAATCAGCAACTCCACGAGGAGGCGGCCCGATCCTTCCGGAAGGCCTTGGAATTGGATCCGGAGCAGATCCAGTCCCACTACATGATGGGTCTCATCTATCGGAACCAGGATCAGGCCGCGAAGGCGGCAGAGGCCTTCGGCCGGGTCGCCCGGCAGGATCCCCAGGACCCTTCGACGCAGTACTACCTGGGACTGCTGAGCTCGCGCGCAAGACGTTACGAGCAAGCCATCGGCCACTTTCGGAAAGTCCTCTCCTTGGAGCCGTACAACGCTTCGGCCCACTACAATCTGGCCATCGCCCTGACCCGAAGCGGCCAGGGGGAAGAAGGCCGACAGGAGATGGAGCGGTTTCGAACTCTCCAGGGGATGTTCGGCGCCACGACTCTGGGACTCCAATATCTGGAGCAAGGACGCTACGCCCTGGTGCTGGAGGATCTTGACGACTACCTGCCACAGCCTTCCATTCAGGACCGGGAAGAGTTTGCGGTTCGATTCCAAGAGGACGGTGACGCCGCGGGCCTGAGCTTTCGACATGCGGGCCCCGGGACGGTCGATCCGGAGGTGTCCTCGGTCCGGGAGTTGGAGGACCATCTGGTCCCTTGGGTCGGATCGGGAAGCTCCTTTGGCGATTACGATGGAGATGGTCATGTGGACCTGTTCCTGTCCAACGCCGGGCCCGGAGGAAGCCGGAGTTCACTCTTCCGAAATCAAGGAGACGGCACCTTTCAGGAGACGACCGGGGAATCGGGGCTCGACCGGAAGGGCCGGACCATGCACGGCATCTGGGGAGACTACGACAACGACCGGGACCTGGACCTCTACCTCATCAACTACGGACCCAACGTCCTCTACAGGAATGAAGGGAACGGGCGCTTTGTGGAAGTCACGGAGCAGGCGGGAGTCGGCGACCCCGCCTGGGGGAGCGGAGGAGCGTTCGTCGACTACGACCACGACGGGGACCTGGACCTCCTGGTCACCAACCTCACGGGCCGGCCCGAAAGGGTCGCGGCCGGGACCCGTTTTCCCCAGGATTTTCCGGGAGCGATCAACTCCCTTTTTCGCAACAACTCCGACGGGACCTTCACCGACGTCAGCGAATCCTCCGGCCTGGCCGGGGAGCACCGGCAGACCTGGTCTTCCGTCTGCACGGACTTCGACAACCGAAGGGACATCGATTTCTATTTCGTCAATCGGGGCGCGCCGAACCAGCTCTTCAGCAATCAGCGGGACGGAACCTTCGTGGACCTGGCCGAAGCCGCCGGAGTCTCCGGCGACGGTGAGGGCGTCGGCGTCGGAATCGGAGATTTGGCGCACCGGGGCTTCCTGGACTTGGTACTCCCCACACTGACCGGATCCGACTTCAGCCTCCGGACCCAGCAGGCCAGGAACCTCCGGTACGCTCGCCGCCAAGACTGGATGCCCCGGGACTGGGAAGCGCCGGGCCATGCGCATACGGCTCATCTTCTGGACTTCGACAACGACGGCGACCGTGACCTTCTGATCGTGGCGGCTCCCCTGTTCGACTCGAGCTGGGAGGAGCCGCGACGCAATTTTCACCTCTTGGCCAATCACCGGGGCCGTTTCCAGGACGTGAGCCGGCAAGCGCGCCTGGACGAGTTCCGCGGTCTCCCGGTGCGCGGCGTGAGCGCCGCGGACTACGACGGGGATGGGGACCTGGACCTGGTCGCCAACGTGAATGGAGATCGTCCCCTGTTGCTGCGGAACCAGGGAGGCAACCGCAACAATTGGGTCTCCGTGACCGCCCGCGGGACCAACAGCAACCAGAGCGCCATCGGAACCAAGGTCGAGATTCGTAGCGGCCGCCTCCTCCAGAAAGAGGAGGTGCGCGGAGGCTACGGCTTCCTGAGCCAGAATGCAGCCACCCTGCATTTCGGATTGGGCCGCCGAACGGAGATCGACATCGTCCGGCTATTGTGGCCCGGCGGGGTCCTGCAGTCGGAACTCAATCAGGAGGTGAACCAGGCTCTGGAGATCCAGGAGCTGGACCGCAAGGGGACGAGTTGCCCCATCCTCTACGTCTGGAACGGAGAGCGCTACGTCTTTCAGACCGATTTCCTGGGAGGGAGCGCCTACGGCTACCTGCTCTCGCCGGGTACCTTCAACTATCCCGACACCGACGAATACGTGAAGCTGAACCGGGGCCAAGTGGCGCTGAAAGAGGGGCGGTTGGCGATCACGTTGAACAACCAGTTGGAAGAGTTGATCCTGTTCGACAAACTCGAGCTGGTGGTGGTGGACCATCCGGACGACTACGAGATCTACCCGGACGAGAAACTGCTTCCGGGACCTCCCTACGCCAACTTTCGACTCTTGACCTTCTCCGATCCGCGGCCGCCGCTTTCGGCCACCGACGGCAAGGGCCAAGATCTGCTGTCCGCCCTCAGCAAACTCGACGGCAAATACCCCGCCTTGTTCCGAAACCTGCCCTTCAAGGGCTATGCCGAACCGCATGAGCTGATCCTGGATCTCGGCCCGGTTTCGGGAGAGAACACGCGCCTCCTGCTCGACGCCTGGATCGACTATGCGGACAGCACCAGCAACCTGGCGGCGTCTCAGGCCGGTCTGAGCCTGAGTCCCCCGGTCCTCCAGGTTCAGGATTCGAGCGGCGATTGGGTGACCGTCATCGAACGCATGGGCTTTCCGGCGGGCCTTCCCAAGCCCATGACCGTCGATCTCTCGGGCAAGTTCCCGAGCGACAGCCGGAAGGTCCGGATTCGCACCAACATGCGGATTCATTGGGACCGAATTCTGGTGGATGCGAGTCCAACCCGCCGCGACTTCAGGACCTTCCGGCTCAGTTCCCAACGAGCCGATCTTCACCACCTGGGCTATCCGGCCGGGATCGGGAAACCCCTCCTGGCCTATGACCGCAGCCGGATCCTTCCCACGGCTCCCTGGAAGGCGCACATCGGCAACTACACCCGGTTCGGCGAGGTGAGTCCGCTGCTGCTGAAACGGGACGACATGTTCGTCACCACCCGTGCCGGCGATGAGATCGAGGCCTTCTTCGATCTGGACCGAATTCCCGCTCCCCCCGAAGGATGGGTGAGGGATTATCTGGTCTATGTGGATGGATTCGGCAAGGACATGGACCTCCATTCGGCCTCCCCGGACACCGTAGGACCGCTGCCTTTTCACGGCATGAGCCGTTTCCCGTACGCCCCGAACGAGCGTTATCCGGACACGCCGGCCCACCAGCGCTACCTGCAGGAGTGGAACACCCGCCGCGTCGATCGCTGGTATTGATCCCACAGGAGACCGTTTCCATGAGCCCGATCCTCGCCGCCCTGCTTTGCTTCTGCCTTTATCTGATCGGCTTCAAGTTCTACGGCAAGTATCTGGGCCGCCGGATCTTTCAACTGGATCCGAACGCCACCACACCCGCCCATGAACTGAACGACGGAGTGGACTACGTACCGGCGAACCGATGGGTGCTGTTCGGACATCATTATGCCTCCATCGCCGGCCTGTCCCCCATGTTGGGCCCCGCCATCGCGGTGATTTGGGGATGGGTGCCCGCCATGCTCTGGGTGGTCCTGGGAACGCTGTTCATCGGCGCCGTCCACGACTTCAGCGCCTTGGTGATCTCCATGCGCGCCAAGGGCATGTCGGTGGGAAAGGTGGCCGAGGACATCGTGGGTCCCCGGGCCAAGAGCCTTTTCCACATCATCATCTTCTTCCTCATCGGCTTGGCCATGGGGGTTTTCGTCCACGTTTCGGCCACGCTCCTGACCACCCAATACAACCCTCAGGCCGTCTACCCCAGCGGAACCCTCATGGTGGTCGCTCTGGTCGTGGGCTGGCTCGTGTACAAGCGGAACGCGTCCATCAAGAAGGCCACGGCCGTGGCCTTCGCCGTGACCCTCCTGAGTGTCTGGATGGGTGTCGAGCTTCCCAGCCCCGATCTGAGCCTGGGACAGTGGAGCGTGATCCTGCTGGCTTACAGCCTGGCCGCTTCCGTGTTGCCGGTCTGGTCCCTGCTGCAACCCAGGGACTACATCAACTCACTGCTTCTGTACCTGGGACTGTTCCTGATCTACGCCGGGTTCTTCTGGCTCGGTCCCGAGTTCGCGGCTCCGGCCGTTCAGACTCATCCGCCCGGGGCTCCCCCCATCTTCCCCTTCGTCTTCATCGTCATCGCCTGCGGAGCCGTCTCGGGCTTCCACGGACTCGTCTCCTCGGGGACCACGGCAAAGCAGATCAACCGGGAAACCGACGCCACCTTCATCGGCTACGGGGGCATGATCGGAGAATCGCTGCTGGGACTCGTCTCCGTGCTGGCCTGCACCGCCGGTTTCCTCACGCGCGACCTCTGGATGGCCCACTACCAGAGCTGGGACATGGCCCTGGGCCTGGGTCCGAACATGAAAGCGTTCATCGACGGAGCCGCCCTGTTCATGAGCCAACTGGGCATTCCCCTGGAACTGGCCAAGGCCTTCGTCGCCCTCATCGCCATCTCGTTCGCCCTCACCACCCTGGACTCGGCCACCCGGCTGCTCCGCTTCAATATCAGCGAGATCGGCGAAACCCTGGGAGTCCGGATCCTCTCGAACCGTTACGTCGCGTCTCTCGGGGCAGTCGCCACCATCGGATTCTTCGCCTTCTATCGAGTGGACGGGAAGGCCGCCGGCCTGGCGCTCTGGCAGTTGTTCGGGACCACCAATCAGGTCCTGGCGGGACTCACCCTGCTGACGGTGACGCTGTACCTGATGCACCGCAGGCGGCCCTTCTGGTACACGGCCGTTCCGATGCTTTTCATGCTCATCACGACACTGGTGGCCATGTGCTTCAAGATGCGCGATTTCTGGACCTCCGGGGCGCACCTGCTGCTGATCGTGGGAGGAATCATCCTGGCGCTTTCACTCTGGCTGGGCGTCGAAGCCGTGCTTCGACTGAAGAGAGGCGTGAGGAAACAGACGTAGGGGCGACCCTTGTGTGTTTGGTGTCATGACATCCTTTACAGGTTAGTCTTGCCCACCCATTCCCGATCCAACGCCTCACACACAAAGTAACGGCGCTGGCCCACGGACAGACTCCCCTGTCTGTTGAGCCGTGTCACCTGCAGCGCGCGGGGATACTCCCGCAGACGGAAAGGGACCGTCTCGATTCCCGGCGCGCGGCGCGCGACCACGTACAGCCAGTCCGCCTCCGATGAGGAAATCGCGTCGGTGGAAGTTATTCTCCAGCCAAATGAGTTGTTCTCGCGCGACCATGCCGGACGGAAAGGGACAGTCTTGATTACCCGGGACGTGGCCGGGCTGCCGGGATTGGACCGCCTCGTCACGATCCTCGTTCAAACCTTCTCCCTGTTCTCCTGCATGCCGGACGGAAAGGGACAGTCTTGATTACCCGGGACGTGGCCGGGCTGCCGGGATTGGACCGCCTCGTCACGATCCTCGTTCAAACCTTCTCCCTGTTCTCCTGAACCGTCAGAAAATATGGGGAAAGACCAGAGTCTATTGGGTGGTTCTCGTGATCTGGGTCGTTCGGTGCCGCGGTGGCAGAATCGACGGTTGGAGGTCTGGCGGGTCGGGGATCAGAAGATTCTACGTGACGAAGGCGTTCGAGCGCTGCTCCCGCAGAGAATACAGCACTCCGCCCAGTTGGGGGATGGGGTGTCGGCGACGTCGATATCGACCTTGTTGCCGATACGTCTCCAGCAACTGCGCCACCTTCTCTGCCGGCCCGACGGCCAATCCGTCCGTCAGAAATCGCAATCGACGGCGAAAGGCTCCGGCACGGGTAAATCCACGTCGCTGCTCCTGATGGAGGATCCACCGGGGGATCGCGGCCTGGTTCTCCCGGGTGGGGACGGCTCCTCGATAGTACAAGCGAGCCTGGTAACTGCTGTACACCTCGGTTCCGGGATCCGAGGGGAACAGTTCCTCCAGTGGAATCAGGTCTTGATCCTCGCCGGTGAGTCTCCAGCGGGCCGAGCCGAATTTCCATTGCTCGGGCCTTTTGACCAGTCCGGCCCGGACGGCATTGAGTTCCACGTAGAGGATGGCGTCCTGGACGGCTTCGCTTCCCAAGAGTTCCGGGTTCTTGAAGCGATCACCCCAAAGATGGCCTCGCCGTTCAAACTCGCGGTTGAACCACAGGGCATACTGCCCGTCCACGTTCTGCATTAGTTTCGACACGTCAAAGAGACGCTGGTTGAAAGCCTCCCACTGGGCGACGGTCCAATCGGCGGTTTTCTTCTCTGCCTGTCGTCCATAAAGCTTGTGGGCGCTCTCCTCCAACTCCTCGCGGGACAAGGGGCGGAGTTTCTCAAAATGGATGACGAAGTGGAAGTGATTGCCCATGATCTGGAAAGCGGCCAAACGACACCGGTAGGCATTGACGTAGAACAACATCATGTCCAGGAGTTTGCGACCGGCTTGGTGGTTTTTAAAGGGGAACCAATTGGATTTGCCGGCGACTCGATTGGTGAGGTGATAGAAGGCGGCTTCTGTGCTCTTGTGTCGTGCGGCTCGGGCCATGGCCACGATCCTCGGTTCGGTTAATCGGACTCGGACTCGCGTGGGAGTCGTTTCGCAACCCTTTATGACACCAACGATTCAGAACTGAGAACGGCGAAGGAAACTCAGGAAACCCGGCAAGCCTCGTGTTTCAGGAAGCAACCGCGGAAACTCGACCAAGTGACCACCTGAGTCGCCTTGGCGGCCAAAGGAGCCGGCACTCTTGTGGCCTGTTCTATGCCTCCGGAAACACACGGAACAATAGACTGTCCCCTTCTTGGTCGCCTGCTGCTTTAGTTTCGATGATCTCAAAAGTGACCTGGATCTTTGACCCGCCGGATCATACTTTCGAGAGGGGCAGAAAAAGACCTCCGCAGTATCGTTGAGCGAGCAACCCTTCGGCGATTGTCCAACTCGATTGAGGCATTGGCGGGCGACTTGTGCCCACCTGGCACCCGAAAGCTTGGAGGTGTCAGTGCTGTGTGGCGCATCCGTGTGGGCGACTGGCGTATCTGCTACGCCATCGAGGCAGACGAATCCATCGTTGTGATCCTTACCATTGCGCGCTGAGGCGATGTCTACCAGCCCGTGGCAAAAGTCGTCACGGCATTCGACCGTCCCTGCATCCCGGCGGACTGCGTTGCGACTCGGTCACATACTCCCGGTATGCTCCCTCATCGCGCCTTGTCCGCGCTTCACGGTCCCTTTCGAGCGTCCCGGAAAACAGACTGTCCCTTTCCGGACTGTCCCTTTTCGCAACGGCGGCAACAATAGCTCCGGTCTGGAGCCAGAGGGCACGGTAGAGGCTGGCGCGCGTGGCCGAAACACACGGAACAATAGACTGTCCCCTTCTTGGTCGCGGTCCCCTTCTTGGTCGCCTGCTGCTTTAGTTTCGATGATCTCAAAAGTGACCTGGATCTTTGACCCGCCGGATCATACTTTCGAGAGGGGCAGAAAAAGACCTCCGCAGTATCGTTGAGCGAGCAACCCTTCGGCGATTGTCCACCTCGATTGAGGCATTGGCGGGCGACTTGTGCCCACCTGGCACCCGAAAGCTTGGAGGTGTCAGTGCTGTGTGGCGCATCCGTGTGGGCGACTGGCGTATCTGCTACGCCATCGAGGCAGACGAATCCATCGTTGTGATCCTTACCATTGCGCGCTGAGGCGATGTCTACCAGCCCGTGGCAAAAGTCGTCACGGCATTCGACCGTCCCTGCATCCCGGCGGACTGCGTTGCGACTCGGTCACATACTCCCGGTATGCTCCCTCATCGCGCCTTGTCCGCGCTTCACGGTCCCTTTCGAGCGTCCCGGAAAACAGACTGTCCCTTTCCGGACTGTCCCTTTTCGCAACGGCGGCAACAATAGCTCCGGTCTGGAGCCAGAGGGCACGGTAGAGGCTGGCGCGCGTGGCCAACGGTGCGACCGCACGCTCCAGGTCATCCTTGGTGACCAAGTCTCGTCCGGGAAAAATAGACTGTCCCCTTTCTCCCGGAAAAATAGACTGTCCCCTTTCTCGCGGTCCCCTTTCTCGTACCTGCTGCTGATCGTGGGAGGAGTCATCTTGGCGCTGTCGCTTTGGCTGGGCGTGGAAGCCGTGCTTCGACTGAAGAGAGGGGTGAGGAAACAGACGTAGGACGACCCCTTTGGTCGCGTTTCCCTGACGGCGGCCACTGCCGGCCGGTCGCCGACTCACATGTTCTTGTAGTCCGGTCCGCCGCCCCCTTCGGGGGGAGTCCACAGGATCACCTGATAGGGGTCCAGGATGTCGCAGGTCTTGCAGTGGACACAATTGGTGAAGTTGACCTGGAGCCTGGGCCCGTCCCCATCCTGCACCATCTCGTAGACGCCCGCCGGACAGAAATGCTGGCAAGGGTTGCCGTATTCCCGCCGGCACTTGTCGCGACAGATCTCCAGGTCCGAGATCTTGAGGTGGCTGGGCTGATCCTCCTCGTGAGCCGTGTCCGAGAGGTAGACGTCGGAGAGCTTGTCGAAGGTGAGGCCGCCGTCCCCGGGAAACGGCGCCTCTCCGGTTGCTCCGGAACCGTCCATTTTGACCATACGCTCATGGCCCGGCACCGTGTTCCAGACGCCTCCCCAACCCAATCCGGTCAGCGTCTGGAAGCCGTTGTAGAGGAGGCCGGTCCAGAAGCCCCGCTGGAAGGACTGGCGGAAGTTGCGGGTGGAGTGGAGTTCCTTCCTGGCCTCACTCGCTTGGAACAACTCGTCGTACCGCTTCAACCGGTCGGCGGAACAATCGCGCGCCACCAGGGCCTCGAAAGCTGCCTCGGCCGCCATCATTCCCGATTCGATGGCCAAGTGGATCCCCTTCAACCGGGCGGGGTTGAGGAATCCGGCCGAATCTCCCACCAGGAGCAGTCCGTCGCCGTAGAGCCGCGGCATCGAGTGGTAGCCCCCCTCCGGAATGGCCTTGGCGCCGTAGGAGACCACCCGGCCTCCTTCCAGGAGGCGCCTCACGAAGGGGTGTTGCTTGTATTCCTGCAACAGCCGGTGGGCATCTTCCCGCGGATCTCGCGAGTCCAGGCCCACGACGAACCCCACATGGACCTGCTCCTGCGTCAGGGTGTAGATGAAACCTCCCCCGAACTCCCGGGTTCCAGTCGGGTAGCCGAAGGTGTGGTAGACCCGTCCCGGCTCGATTCCCGGGACCCGCCAGACTTCCTTCACACCCAGCGAATAGAGTTGCGGGCCGCTGTCGCGGTCCAGTCCAAGTCGTTCTTCCGCTTGGCGGGTCAACGTGCCTCGGGGGCCTTCCCCCAAGACGGTGATTTTGGCCAGTACGTCGGTTCCGGGCTCGAAGTGCGACCTGGGCCGCCCCTTGGCGTCCCGCCCCCGGTCCCCCATCCGGGCGCCCACCACCCGATTCCCCTCCAGGAGGAGCTTGACCGCCGGGAATTCGGGGTAGACCTCGACCCCATGGTCCTGGCAGAGGCCGGCCAGCCATTTCACCAGCTTTCCCAGCGAGGCCACGTGGTTGCCTTCGTTGTGCAACGGCGGCGGGATCATGGGAAGCCGAAAATGCCACTTTTCGGTAAGGAACAGGACGTCCTCTTTCCGCACCAGAGCGTCCAGCGGCGGTTCCGCACCGGGGAAATCCTGAAGCAGATTCCGAAAGGCCCGGGGGTCCACGATGGCGCCGCTCAGGGCATGGGATCCGATCTCCTTTCCCTTCTCCACGACCAGCAGGAGCTGCTCACCCAGGGGCGAACCCGGCCGGACCCCTTCCGCCACTTCACGGTCATGCCGGCTCACCAGGCGCGACAGGTGGAACGCGGCACTCAAGCAAGCCGGTCCCGCACCGACGAAGAGAACGTCCACCTCCAACTGTTCCCGTTGCATCACTGCTCGCTCTTCAATCCGGATGGGGCTCGGCCGCTCCCGGGCAGACCCGTCCGGTCTTGAATCCACATCCGGAACACGTTTCGGAGACCTGGGTCCGGGGAAATTGGCCCAGATCCGGCGTACTGGGAAGACCGCCGATCAGACCCCGGCATCGGCCCGCGACGCCGGCGTCGAAGGGCACCGGCCGGAGCGTACCGGCCTCCGTGAACAACAGGTGCCCCTCCAGATTCATGGTCTCCAACACTCGGGACACGGCCCACAGGTAGAGTTGGACCTGGAGCCGGTAGCCTCTCTCGACGATCCCCTGGCCGTCTTCAGGTTCAATCAGAGGTGAGGTCTTGAAATCCACGACCACCCAGCGGCCGTTCCGCTCCTGAAAGAGCTTGTCGATGATCCCCGTCACCAGGCGCCCCTGCTCCAGCAGATGGAATCGCTTTTCGCTGAAGACCCTCCGGGCGGAGGCGAGACGCTCCGCGAGGCGGCACTTCCGGACACCCTCGAGGCTCTCCTCGATGCGGCGGCTCATGCGGCGAATCTCCACCTCCGAATAGACGGGGCCAAGCCTCGCCCGCCACCGGTCCCGGAAACGTTCCACCTCCGCTTCACTTCCCAACGCACCCTGATTCTCCAGCAACTCGTGCACGGCCGAGCCCACCAGCGCCGACGGGCTCGCGCGCCAACCCGTGGCCGGCGCCTCCGTCCGTCCCTCCACCCGGGAATGGAAGAAGCTCCGGGGGCATCGATAGTAGGAGACGATCTCGGTCGGTGTCCAGGTGGTTTTGCTCCAACTGCCGGCGGCCGACGGGAGATGATGGCTCCGACCCGTCAAGGTCGAATCTCCGCTACGAACTTGGGAAGAGGCGGCGGGAGAGAGCTCGTTCTCTTCTGCCTCCCGCCCGGTCGACTTGCGGGAGCGTTCGAGAGGCCGGAGGGTCAACGGGACCATGGAGGTCTCTGCTCCCGCTTCCTGCAACCAGCGGGCGTAGGATGGCCGTCCCGACTTCTTCCCGATCAGCACCAATCTCTCACGGGCCCGGGTCAGGGCCACGTAGAGGAGCCGTTTCTCCTCGGCCGTCTGGCGATACCGATCCAGCCGCCGCAACATCTCGAACTGCGGATGCCGGTATTCCTCATAATTCCGCAGCGGATTTCGGATCGAGAGGCCGAAACAATACCGGCCCTTTTCCCGCCCCAACCTCTGGCCGAAGAAAGGATCGTTCATCCCGGCCAGGAGCGGCGCACCCAGATCGGGAAGAATGACCGCCGGATATTGCAGACCCTTGGCCCCGTGGATGGTGTGAACCCGAATCCGGTCCGTGCCGCCTTCCGCGAATCCCCCCTCGTGGGCTCCGAGCCGGCGGAGCCCCTCCAGGTAACGGAGAAAGGGACGCCGGGAGGGTCCATGGTCGATCTCGAATCTCCGGGCCAGTTCCAGCAGCCGGTGGATACTGGTCCGGGCCAGATCTCCCCGGCCGCCGGCTGCCATGACCTCATCGTAACCGGTCTCCGCGGTCGCACGGGCCAGGATGGCCGCCGATCCCAGATAGAGCGCCTGGAGCCACGCTTCCAACGATTCCCGCGCGAAGACCCAATGCCCGGGCAAAGCGCCCGCGGGAGATTCCGCAGACTGAAGCTTATCCCAGATCCCGCACCCCTCCTGCAATGAAAGGAGCAGCAGATCCTCGTCCGAGAAACTGAACAGGGGACTCCGGAGCACCCCCAGCAATTCCAGGTCCCTTCGGGGATCATCCAGAAAGGCGAGTAGATTCGCCAGGTCCACGATCTCGGGTTGATCGTGAAGCCGATTGCCCCCCCGGGCGGCAAAGGGCAAACCCCAGCGGCAGAACGCGTTCTCGAACTCCTGAAGCCGGTTGCGATTCCGGAGCAGGACCCCGATCTCATGGGCCTGGAACCCTGCCGACAGCAGGCCCTTGGCCGCCTCCGCCGCCACTTCGGCCTCGGAGTCGTACCCCTGCGGGAGCTTTTCGTAGAGCAATCCCCGGACTCCCGGATCCGCGATGGCGCACTCGTTCCGGACGGGAGTCATCTCTTGATGAACCGCCTCATAGTCCAACCCCGGTTGCATCAGGTTCCGGAAGACCCGGTTGCTGAAACGCACCAA
The DNA here is from genome assembly GCA_965217775.1 of Acidobacteriota bacterium. Lineage (GTDB taxonomy): Bacteria > Acidobacteriota > UBA6911 > RPQK01 > JAJDTT01 > JAJDTT01. The sequence continues at coordinate 5,108,449 of CBDCJH010000002.1, read as the reverse complement.
GCTGGAATGGGAGCGGTAGTTCCGGCGCAGCTCGACGACGCGTCCCCGCATCCGGACCCACTTCCGAACCGCTCGAAATACCGAGACGTCCGCATCCCGGAAGCGGTAGATAGACTGCTTGTCGTCGCCGACGGCGAAGAAATTCGAGCCGGGACCCAGCAACGGCTTGAGGATTTCCCACTGCAGGCGGTTGGTGTCCTGAAATTCGTCCACCAGAAAAAATCGATGCCGGCTCCGCAGTGTCCTGCGAACTTCCGGCAAACGGACCAAGGAACGAGCCAGCGCCAGCAGATCTTCGAAATCCAGCAGCGAATCCTGTCCCTTCTCGGACCGATAGCAATCCAAGGCCAGTCCGGCCAGTTCCTCCAGGGCCAGCGTCGCCTTCTCGAAGTGAGCGTCGCCGTCGAAACCGGATTCATCGGACGGGCGGGAGACCTGCAGCGGATAACGGCCATATTCCTCTTTGAGACCCTTCCAGCACTTCACCAGGTCGGCCCGATGTTCCCAGTCCTTCCAGGGTTTGGAAGGCCGAGCCACCAGGCCCAGAGATTCCTGGAACCGAACCAGGAACTCCATCTCGTCCAGCTTGAGGCGAATCGCGAAGAGGTCTCGCTGCCGGACGCATTTTCGGGCATAGGAATCGTTCCGGATCAAGAGCCGTTTCGGCACCCGCTCCAGGAGGCGCCGCAACCGGCGCCACAGATCCGACTGCGAAAGGAAGTGCGCCGTTTCCCGCCGATAAAGGCGGCGCAGGATCTCAGCCTGGTCAAGGGACGAGCGAGCGGTCAGGTGATTCCGTCTCTGGACCAGCTCGGTCAGGACCCTTTCGATTCTCCGGTAGGGCAGATATCCGAGCAGCGTCGCGAACGCGGGAAGCCGGGTGCGAGACCAGGAATCGAGCAGCTCCCGGAGACACCGGTCCAGCAGCAGGCGCTGATCCCCTCCGTTCAGGACTGCGAAGCCGGGATCGAGGCCGATCCGGCTGCCGTGTTCCCTGAGGATCCTCAGGCAGAAGCCGTGCAGGGTGGTGATGGGAGCGTCTCCCAAGGCCTCCAGCGCCTCTTCCCAGGGACGCTTCTTCTCTGGGGAGGGAGCTGAAAAGAGTCTGGCCAGGACCCCTTCCCGGATGCGCGCGGCCATTTGGGAGGCCGCTTCCTCGGTGAAGGTGATGGCGACGGTCTGGTGAGGCTGGTGTCCGTAACCTTCCAGGATCCGCAGGTAGCGCCCCACCAGAACCCGAGTCTTGCCGGATCCGGCCGCCGCGGACACGACCATGTGGGAGGAGAGGTCTAGGGCTCGGCGCTGGGCCTCATCGTATCTCGGCTCCGGGTCGGTTTCCCGGTTTCGGGACGGGCTCGCGGCGGTTCTCTCCGGGAAGGATGCGGAGACGGCCGCAGTCATACCAGGGTCCCTCCGGCCTGCGCCTCCTCCCGCCGGCAGACTCGACTGTACCCGCAGTGGGCACAACCGGCCGCCGCGGGCTTGTGCGTGGTCACGGGAAACTTTCCGGAATAGATCCTTCGGGCGGCCAGCAGAGCCTCCTCCCGATAACGATCCATCAATTGCTCCAGGTCCTCCGCAGGCGCCCTGCCCCCCGGTTTCCGCAATGGCCGCCACTGCAGGTACCCGGGCAGGCCGACATGGTAGAAGCCTCCGGACGCCGCCTTGCCCAGGAAGGACTGCACCAGAAGCAGCGACAACGGGAGGCGAAAACCCCAGCCGTCCTTGATCCGGCCTAGACGATTCCGTCGTCCCGCCACGTAGGACACCAGTTGAAGACCCTCGGGAGTCCGGTCGATCCGGTCCAGAAAACCCTTCAGGCGAACCGGCGGCGCCTGCCCGTCACCGGATCCCGCGCCACGAGGAAGATGACCCAGGACGAGGGGCCCCAGTGAGGTCTCCACGGAATGAACCTCCGAGTCGGGTTCCCTCTGCCGATCCTTGTCCAGGAACCGCATCAGCAACCCCGGCGGGTTCGAGTTTTCCAGTCCGTCCATGACCCAGGTCTGCAGCTGCTCCCAGAGCAACCCGCCGACTGCGGGCAGAGTCTGTCTCAGCTGCTCCAATTCTTCACGGACGATGCCTGCCATCCGACGCCGATCATCTTCGAGATCCGGAGGGCGACTCTCGGAGGCGTCCTGCGAATAGCGGGACAGAATCCTGCGCACCAGCCGGTGCTGTTCCCGCAACAGGTTCGAATCCGCCGGCAACGGCGGTTCGGCCCCGAGCATCGTCCGGACGAAGTGCCGGAATCCACACCGTCCATACTCCTCGAGTCGAGTCGGAGAAAGGTCCATCCCGGCCGGAAAGTGACGCCGTCGCATCCGTTCCAGGACCTGGGGCCGGGCGAGGACCCCGGCGAAGGCGTTGGGGTGGCCCGACCGCCTCAGGGACAGCGCCCGAACTCCGCGGCGGACGTTTTCGCATCTCGCCGTACCCTGCGCCGGTCCCAGCGGCGCCTCCAGGTGGGGCAAGGCCTTTTCCCGGTAATCCAGGTACTCCAGCACGTGGCTGGGCAACACCGGACCGTTGCCGGCGTGCCGGGGCGAGGAGAGAAGCACCGTTTCGCGGCTCCGGCAACGGATTCCGTGAAAGATCGAAAGTTCCTCCGACACCCGGGATCCGGTTTCGGCCGCCGGCATCGGCCGCCGGGAAGGGATCTGCCCTTCCGAGAAGTCGAGCCAGAAGAGATGCCGGAAGTCGCACTCCTGCAGGTGACGGGCGCCACCTACAACAACAGCTTCCCGGTCCAGGGATGGGGGAATTCGGATCCGGGAAATCTGCCGGCGGAGCAAGGAGCGGAAGCGCGCAAGACTGAGAGGGCAATCTCCCCAGAGCAGGGCGGCCTCCTGGAGACTCGCCTGGAGCCGGGACAGCGCCTGGCCCTCGGTTCGCCCCCAGTTTCCCGGCCCGGCCGGTGACCGAAGGAGCGGGCCTAACCGGCCGGCCAACAGGGACACCCACTCCCCGGCCGTTCGGAGCCCCGATGAATCGGCTTGGAGCTTCCGGATCAATTCCCGAAAAACCTCGGCGCAACCCTCCAGGACTGATCCCGGTTCTTCCGGAGACTCGGCCCGTTTCCGCTCGATCCATTCCGGGAACGTTTGGGACCACGCCTCTACGCCACCCCCGAAGCCTCCCCGGCAGGCCAGTTGCTCCAGGAGCCGAATTTGATCCTGAGAAATCCCATCCGGATCGATCCAGGGAGAGGAGAGGAAGTCGAACAGGTCGTCCCGCCGGAAGTCGCGCCACAACAGCTCGACGTAACCCACGAGATCTCGGAAGGCGTTCGTGGACCTGACGGCTTCTCCATGCAGGTTCAACCAGGGGATGCCCTGCCGCGAGAAGATCTCCCTCAAGAGCAGCAGGTAGCTCTCGTCGCGGCGACAGACGACACCCACCTGGGACCACCGGAGCTCAGGCCTCCGAGTCTTGAGCACCTGGATTTCCAGGGCCAACATCCGGATCTCGGCTTCCCGGTGCGGAGGCCGGGACAAGCGCACTTGAGCGGGCGCCTCGTCCGCCGCCTGGAAACACCACGCCGGGTTCGTTCCCTCCCAGCATTCTCTTACCGTGGACACCGGAAGCGTGAACGGGCGCATTTCTTCGTGAGGAGACTCCAGATCCAACGAGTAGATGGCCTTCCCGACCTGATCCGCCAGCAGACGCACCAACCCCTTCTCCACCGGCGTTCTAGCAATGAGTCCCTCGAAGAGGATCTCTCGGAGCCCGGGAAACCGGCTGCGGCAGTCCACGGAACCGGTCAACAGAGCTTCATAGAGACTCAGGCGAACTCCCGCCGCGTCTTCCCAACCTTGCTCCTCCAGCTTTTGCTGGTAGGCAAGGAAGATTCGGATCAGCCGGTTCGCTTCATCGTGGTCGCGATCTTCCCGCTGGAGATGAAGACGAATCAGGGGTTCGCCGGTCAGGCCCCGGCCCTTGAGCATCGACACCCAGGCCCCGGCCTCGGAAAGGGACAGCGATTGCTCTTCGCCGTTCCCGCCGGGTGCCTCGAGATGCTCCTCCAAAACCGCCTCCAGCAGACATCTCCTGCCGGTCTCCGAGACCACTCTACGGCCGGATCCGAGCTCCCGGAAGAGGGCGCGGGTCAGGTCCTGAAACGTGAGGATCGGAACTTCGAAGGTGCGGGGGGCCACCTGCAGAAATGTCTGCACCAACTGGTGTTTTCGCCAGCGGGAGGCGACGACGTAGAGAAACTCGGGCGACCGGCCGGGGGCCGGATGAAGACGCTCCTCGAGCAGACGCCGCGACCGGTCCCCAGCGGCGGGACCATGATGGATGACAACCTCTCCCACGGGTCCAATTTACCCTGCGGGACTGACCCGGCGGGAGCGGCGGTTTCCAACCGCCGAACAGGAGCGGCGAGTTCCAGTCGCCGAACTCCGCACCAACATCAGTCCAAAACAAAAATGGCGGAGGTGGGAGTAGGCGATTGGAAATCGCCTCTCCTGTCAGCGGAGGTGGGAGTGGGCGATTGGAAATCGCCCCTCCTGTCAGCGGGCGCGTTCAATGTATCGGCCTTGGGAGGGATCGACGCGGATCAGCTCGCCCTCGCGGATGAATGGCGGCACCTGGACCGTGACGCCGGTCTCCAGCCTGGCCGGCTTGGGAGAATTGCTGGCGGTGGCTCCCTTCAGTTCGGCCTCCGTTTCCACCACCTTCAACTCGACGGTGGCGGGAAGCTCCACGCCGATGGGCCTATCGTTGAAGAACTCCACGGTGATGGTCTGTCCTTCCTTGAGATAGTCCCAACTTTCGGCCAACGCCTGCCGGTCCAATCCGATCTGCTCGTAATTTTCAGTGTCCATGAAATGGCAGACGTTCCCGTCCCGGTAGAGGAACTCCATTTCCCGGTGGTCCAGGGTCGCCCGGTCCACGGCGTCTCCGGAGGCGTAACGGTGCTCGTAGGACGCTCCGGTCCGGATATTCTTGAGCAGGACCCGGACAAAGGCGGCCCCCTTTCCGGGCGCCCGGTGTTGGGACTCACGCACGCGGTGGGGCTCGTTCTGATGGATGATGATCATCCCTTTTCGGATCCGCGAGGCGTTGATCATGGCCGGCTCACGATAACAGACCGAGTTTTCCGGTTGCAATTGGCACCGGCGGCCGCGGGCGGATCCAAATTTGTTGAAACCGTTTCGGTCCAAGCGCCGTCTCTGTTATTGAACCGCAAAACAACGGCGACTTTCGGCCGAATTCCATCAACAACCATAGGAGACGATCATGAACACCTTCAACAGGTGCGACCGGAAGCGAATCTCAGGCTTCCTGGACAACACCCTGAACCTGGATGACAAGCTGGAATTCCTCATGCATCTGGACACCTGCGCTGCCTGCTGGAATCAGATCTATGTGGCGACGAAGGCACGATATCAGCAGACCACCAATGTCATTCAACCGAAGCTCGGACGCCGGGGCCAGGTGCGTACCCGCGCCGTTCGCCGAAAACCCCGAGCCAAGGCGGCCGTCTAGCCGGCGGCGGTGTTTCTCCCCGGCCAGCCCCATGCCGCCGCGCGCGGCGTCCTTTACGGGACTTTCTTTGACAATTGGGACGGAAAGCTCTATATCAATTGGACGAAAGGAACGGGAAAAAACCGAAGTGATCTGGTTGAGTTTGGGGCTCTTGTTGGCGGGCACGTTGATCCTCACCGTGGTGGGCTGGTCCAGCGGAACCGGCCGCCTCGCCACCCTGGCGCACCGCGGCGGCGTCCTGTTGCTTCTGGCCGGCATGGCGATAGCCATGATCGCCATTTAGGACGGATTGAGATGGCGCTGGAGGAGATCCGGGACATCGAATTGCTGGGCGACGGTGTTGTCTTCCAGTACCTGGTCTTCTCGCTGCAGTTGGAAGGGGCGACCAAGAGGATCGCTCGCGGCTCCAACTACATCAGTTCCGGCGTGGACAGCGAAGAGGCCCTGATCCGCTGGACCCGGCAGGATCTGGACGACGCGGGGTTCCTGGATGCGGGTGGAGAGTTCACGGTCCAGGGCGGAGGGTCGCTGGCCCGCAATCCCTACTACGGAACTCTCACTCTCTTCGGCAAGAACACTGCATACGGCGCGGATCCGAACCGGGAGTCCCTGGCCCAGATCTTCAAGGCGGCTTTTCCCGACTACGAGGTCTCGTGGTTCGGTCCCGACGTTGCGCCTCCCCCCAAGCCCAGGCGCAAGGTGAAACGCCGGCGGCCAATGAAACGGCGGCGCCCGTTGAAACGCCGCCGCGCCAAGTGAGATAATGGTTTTGGAATGCAAGTCGACGTTCTGAAAGACCGCAGCACCATCAAGCGGAGCGACAAGCGGAAGCGGAAGCCGGCGCTGGTCGCCGTCATCAACGACTGCTGCACCGGCTGCTCCGGATCCCCGGCCTGCGTGGACTACTGCCCCATCGAGAACTGCATGATCTGGATCCCGGACGACGACCATCCGCCCTTCGGCCGGATCGAGGTCGATCCTCTTCTCTGCATCGGCTGCAAGCTCTGCACCAGCAAGGGCCCGGAGGGGACCTTCCTGGACGGATGTCCCTGGGACGCCATCGACATGGTGGCGCTCAAGGGCTACGAAGGCAGTCACGGGTCGCTTCCCTACTGATCCGGCGTCCCGCTCCCTGACATCTTCTCGTCTCGCGGATTTTCTCTCTTGAGTATGGCTTCACGGGTCAGGTGCGCCTGGCTGCGAATGCTTTCGTTCTCTTCGCCGGAGCCCAGATAGGGTTCGATCAGCTCCAGGTCTTCCTCCGTACCAACCAGATAGAGCGCCCGCAGCGCCTCCCACAGATGCACCGGGTCCGGCGCCAGGACCATCAGCGCGGTTCCCGCATCGACGCTCTGCCCGTCGCCGGCCAGGTTCTCCGCCATCCCGGAAACGGGCGCCTGCACCGCCACGGACGTTTCCCCTTGTTCGATCTCCGCCACCGGGGAACCGCTCCCGATCTCGTCATCCACCTCGACCAGCAGCCGGAGTCGTCCCGCCTGGGGACTCTTCACGACCCAGGGCAGGAGCATGGACTGCAACTCGGGCCGCCCCCGGTCGTCGCCGAAACGGACCAGGGAAAGGGCGGCGTTCCGGCGGACCAGCGGGTTGGAGTCCTTCAGAAGTTGCGCCAAACGCAGACGGAAGCCGGCGGCTGCGGCGTCCTGCCCCATGAGCCAGGCCGAGAGGTTCCGGATCTCCGGCTGGTCATGCCCCGCCAGCTCCACCACTCTCGGGTACCATCGCCGGGCTTCCGGGTCCCCTCTGCCGATCCTTTCTCCCAATTGGGCCAATCCATGCTGCATTCTCCTGGGACTGGTCTCGTCATTGAGGTACTCGTCCAACTCGGTGTCGTTCAGGACGCGTCCGAACCACACGTCGTGCCAAAACAGTCCCGGAACCAGGACGAACGCCAACAGGGAGCCGAACACGAGAAGATGGGTCTTCAGGGAAACTTTGCGGGCGCCGGATCCCTTATCAGGCATAGAAGTGATAGAGCATGACGTAGATGATCACGCCGGTGACGGAGACGTAGAACCAGATAGGCAGCGTCCAGCGGGCAATGCGCCGGTGAGCTCCGAAATCCTCCCGCCACGCCCGGGCCAGGGTGACGGCCGCCAGTGGAACCACTGCCGCCGCCAGGGTGGCGTGGGTCACGAGAATCGACAGGTACAGCGTCCGGATCCAGCCCGTCCCGGGAAACGGCGTGGACCCGGCGTGATAGTGGTAGAAGATGTACGAGACCAGAAACAGGGCCGAAACGCCCACCGCGGCCAGCATGAAGACCTTGTGCGCCCCCACCCGGCCCCGGCGAATCAGCGCGTACCCGATCCCCAGCAAAGAGCCGCTGAGGGCATTGAGACCGGCGTTGAGAGCCGGCAGGTCCGAAAAGTCCATCAGGACAGGCCCCGCAGCCCGGGTCGGCGGACCAGCCACAGGGAGACGCCGAAGACCACCAGAACGAAGAGCAGGGTCACCACCAGGGACACGGTGAAGGAGGGAAGGTGGATTCCCAGGGTGGGCACCTCCGAGTGGAGGGCATGCCGGAGCAGCGACACCTCGTAACTGAGGGGATTGATGCGCATCAGAAGCTGGATCCAGGTGGACGCCCCCGAGAAGGGGAAGAGGGCGCCGGAGAGGATCCACATGGGAACCAGCATCAGATTCATGACGGCGTGAAAGCCTTGAATCGATTCGCTCTGCCAGGCGATGACGAATCCCAGTCCGGTCAGGGAGAGGGCAATCAAGGCCATGACGCCCATCATCCACAAGATCTGAACGAGGCCGAGGGAAATACCCGCCAGAGGAGCCAGGAGCAGAAAGACGAGACCTTGCAGGAAGGCCAGGGTCGCTCCGCCCAGGATCTTCCCCAACACCACGCCGGCCCGGGAGACGGGCGACACCAGGACCGAAAGCAGAAACCCCTCCCGGCGATCTTCGATCAGGGAGATGGTGGAGAAGATGGCGGTGAAGAGGAGCATCAGGAGAATGGTCCCGGGATAGAAATAGACCAGGTAGTGGAGGTCATCGGGCGCCGCCGCCGGACGGAAGGATTCGCCGACTCCCGATCCGATGAGGATCCAGAAGACCAGAGGCGTGCCCAGAGCCCCCACCAGACGGCCTCGCTGACGGTAAAAGCGAATGATCTCCCGGCGCCATAAAGTCGCAACCGCTTGTGCCATGCCTCGTGTGTTATATCAGCCCGCCGCCGGAGCCGCCACGCCGTTCGGCTGGCGGACCGCGCGCATTTTCGAGAGAATGACCTCAGATCTCGGTGAGTGGCTGTGGCGGCAACTGAATCCTATTCGTACGGCTATGAGCGAGAAGGAGAATCTGACACCTACCGAACGAAGACGCCTTCTGTCGCAACACTTGGCCGTAATGGTGGAACAGGGCAAGAGGATTGTTTTCCAGGGCGACTACCAGGCTATTGTCGCCGACGGCACTCCAGTGAATCATATCCTTCATCTGATGCTCAGTTTCTTCACCGTCGGCCTGTGGGCGGTGATCTGGATGATTGACATATCGTTCCACAAGGAAACCAAAGAGTTCGTCAGGGTGGACATCGAGGGGAACGTGACCGTCTCTAAGATATAGTCATTTCCCCAATCCGCTCGGCTCGGCCCAGTTGCAGTCCAAGACATTGCGCGGGGCAAACTCGCGCAGGTTGATGAGGAGCCGCTCCATCCAAGGAGGGTCCGCTGGTTCACTCCGTCGGTGGGGGGGCCGCCGATCCCGATTTCGCCCCGAAAGGCCTGCTATCAACATGCATCTGAAAATTCTCGCCAAGATGACGGTATTTTGCCTTCTGGCCGCCTCCAACGTGGCCGCCCAGCAGGAGACGGGGTCTCCCCATGTCCATCTGGGGCCGCTGGAATCGGAACCGCCGCTCCGGATCGGCAACCGGAAGCAGCTTCTGGTGGACAACCACGTCCTCGCCGCCTGGTACAACGTCAAGCGGGTTCAGAGCGTGCTCCAAAAACATCCCGCCAACCCGCTGATGGAGGCGGACGCACCGTGGGAGGAGACGGCGCGGAAGAGCTGGGGGATCCAACTCGGCACCGCCATCTACGACCCCCAGGACCGGAAGTTCAAGATCTGGTACCAGATCGAACAGCATACCGGCGGCAACGTCGCCGCCTACGCCGAGAGCCGGGACGGTGTGACTTGGGTGAAGCCGGACCTGGGACTGGTCCGCTACCAGGGAACGATGCACAACAACGTCCTGCTCCATGCGGACCATCTGGGGAAGCGCCCCCTTGCCGGCGCCATCCGGCTGATCCAGGACCCGAGAGAGCGCCCGCCGGAACGCCGGTTCCTCACCTGCGGGGTTCCCCCCTACCACCGGGACGGGGGCCGATTCGGAGGCTGGAACGGGATGGCCTACAGCGCCGACGGACTCACCTGGCAGCAGATGCCCGGCGGCCTCCGGGGCGGGGGCGGCGGCGGGAATCCCAGCATCGTCTGGGATGAGGACCTGGGGAAATACATCTTGTTTCACCGGCAGTTGACGGAGAAGGCGGACCCCGAGACCGGAACCGGTCCCCGTTACATCGTCCGCCAGGAGAGCCCGGACCTCGTGGATTGGTCCCCCCGGCAGACGGTGTTCCATCCCATGAGCGAACGCTGGCCCGAAGTGGAGAGCATGAAGGTGATCCGCTACGAGGGCGTCTACCTGGGGCTGCCCTCCATGCTGGACAACTACGTGAGGGGAGACGTGGAGCAGCACCTGATCGTCAGCCGCGACGGGTTCCGCTGGGACCACCCCTTTCCAGGGGAGGCGTTCATCCCCCAGGGAGAAGAGGGCAGTTGGGATGACCGGATCATCTGGTGGCCCTCCATGATCGTCCTCGGGGAAAAGATGCTCTTCTACTACGCCGGCGCCCGATACAACCACGGCTCCAGGAACGTGCCCCTGGACCGGCGTCAGATCCGGATCGGCCTGGGCTGGGTTCCGAAAGACCGGCTCATGGGTCTCCGGAGCCGAGAGCGGCTGGAGGGAAAGGGGGCTTTCCTGACCCGGCCGATGGTGGTGGAGGGGGACGAACTGGTCGTCAACGCCCAGGTCGGCGGTGAACTGCGGGTCGAGGTGGTGGACCCCCCGGCGCGGCAGTTCGACACCGGGAAAAAGGTCCACATGAGCCACTACATCGGCGCCGCCGAGCAGAAGCTGGACGGATTTCGGCGCGAGGACTGCGACGTGATCCGGGGAGACGGGCTGGCTCACCGGGTGACCTGGAAGGGCCGCTCGCTCGCCTCCCTCCGAGGCAAGGCCGTCCGCCTGCGGTTCCTGTTCCGGGACGCGACCGTCTGGGCGTTCCAGGTGGCGGACAGTCCGAAAAGTGTCCGCTAGCGGACACTTTGTCCCGGAAACGGACAGTTGGATCGTGTGTCCGGTCGTACTGGAGTTCCGTAACCTACTGACTTGAAACGAGATATAGATCTCGTCCCACCTTGGCACTCCAATTGCTTGGGATGTTCCGCATGAACATCCCAAGACCGTTCGCCGTTCCCCGACGCAGAATCAGACGCACCCGAGGTCTGCTTGCGGGGATCGCCCTTCCGATTTTTCTCGTGTTGACCGTGCCTTTCTTGTGGGCCGTCCCGCAAGAGAAAACGGCCTCTGATCAGGCCCAGTCAGAAATGCCGGCGATCGATCGGCCCGAGTCATGGGCGGATCGGATGCGCCGGGAGAGGCCGGTGCGGGAGTTGAGCGTCAAGGACGCCATCCGTCTGGCGTTGACCAACAACCTGGAGATCGCCATCGAGGACTACAACGAGGATCTGAACCGCCAGTGGATCTTCGGGACCAGGGGCTTCTACGATCCCAGGCTCCGGTTCGAGGTGGGCTGGGCGGCCACCGAGAATCCGGCCCGGTCGATCCTGGACGCGGGACAGGGAATTCCGGTGAACACGACGGACCGAATCTACTTCGACACGTCGCTGGTGCAGAATCTGCCCAACGGAAGCAGCCTCACCTTGAACTTCAACAACAACCGCTTCAGCACCAACAGCACCTTCTCCTTCATGAATCCCTCTTTCGGATCCAACTTCGCCGTCTCGCTGCGCCAGCCGCTGTGGAGGGGATTCCGCGAGACTTTCACCAGGCGTCAGCTCAAGCTCTACAACCTGGATATCGAGATCAGCGAAAGCCAGTTTCAACAGAAGGTGTCGGAGATCGTCCAACAGGTCCAGAACCAGTACTGGGAGCTAGGAGTCTGCGCCGCAGGAATGATCGTAGCGAGAAAGTGGGGAATCGAGGCCAGATTTTCTCGATTTTGAGGTGCATAGTCGTTCTATTCGCCGAGAAATCGAGGAAATATGGACCGATTCACCGCTTTCGTAGTAGATCAATTTCTACGGCGCAGACTCCTAGTGTTCGCCATTGAGAGCTACGAGGCCATTCGCAAGTCCATGGAGCTGGCCATCATCCAGCATGAGAACAACCGGAAACGGGTCCGGATCGGCGTCATGGCGCCCATCGAGATCACCGCCTCCCGGGCCGAGGTGGCCACACGCGAGCAGGAGATGATCCAGTCGGAGGTTCAGATCATCACCGCCCAGAACGGACTCAAGCATCATCTGGCGCCGGACCCGACGGCGCCAATCTGGAACCTGACCCTGATCCCGACTCAGCTTCCCCGGGTGCAGGATCTGGCCATCACCCTGGACGAGGCCATCGCCAGGGCCATGGAGAGGCGTCCCGAGCTGGAACAGAACCGGCTGCTCCGGGAACAGGTCGAGGTGGACCAGGAGTATTACCGGCGGGACGGCAGGCCCACCGTAGACCTGGTGGCGAACCTGGCCAATACGGGGCGGGCCGGAGAGATCTTCGGGAGCGAGTTCGTGGATTCCGACGGAGACGGCGTCCCCGACACCCGTTTGCAGAACGTGCCTCAGCCGTCGAGTCCGTTTTTCGGCGGCTTCGGAAATTCGTGGGGTCAAGTCTTCGGGTTCGACTACATCAACTACACTCTCGGCGTCAGCGTGGAGATCCCGCTGAGGAACCGGGGCAACGAGGCCGAAAGAGCGAGAATCCTGATCCGGCAGCGCCGGCTCGCCAGTCAGCTCAAGAACCAGCAGCAGATGATCATCGTGGAAGTCCGCAATGCCTACGAGAGCATCGCCACCCAGAGAAAGCGCCTGGAAGCAGCCGGAGTTGCGCGCCAGCTCTCGGAGGCTCAGTTAGAGGGCGAGAACAAGCGATTCCAAGCCGGCCTGTCCACCAACTTCGAAGTGCTCCGGTATCAGAGGGACCTGAGCCAGGCGCAGGTGCAGGAGCTGAGGGCGCGGGTGGACTATCAACAGGCCGTGACCGACCTGGAGAAGGCCATGTACACCATCGTCGACAGCAACGACATCGTGATGGCCCGCCGCGATTAGATGGGAGGCTCCCTGGTGGTTGAGCAGCGCCATCTCCCGTCGGTCCTGATGCATCCGGGCTGTACTGATCTGCACGTTGTATACATACTCGGAATCCCCTTTGTGCTTCATGATCCGCGACTCATGGTCCGCAAAGCTGATCTGTTTCTTGTGCTTGATCGGCTTACCGGGGCGCAACCCCGCCTCCCGTTCTTCCAAGGGCCGGATCGAAGCACGTCGGCTGAAGGCCATGGCGATCCAGGTGTCCGTTTCCGGACACCTGATCCCGGAACTGGACACTCGGTGTCCCGGACTACTATGTCCATTTTCGTATAAGTCGTTGAATTACATGCATTTGATTCTTGCCCTCACCTTGGCACGCTGATTGCTTAGAGGTTCAGCATGGACATCCCAAGACCCTTCGCAGCCCGCCGCCGCAGAATCAGACACATCCTCTACTTGCTGACGGCAATCGCCTCCATCGCCGCCATCAGCGCGGGCCTTTCCCGCCTGGAGCCGGCGGCGCCCCGGGTCGACCGGTCCACTCTTTGGATGGGGGAGGTCAATCAGGGCAACCTCACCCGGCGCGTCCGCGGTCTGGGCAAGCTGACCCCCGAGGTCATTCGCTGGAATCCCGCCGCCACCCAAGGCCGCGTCGAGCGAGTACTGATCCAACCGGGCGAACGGGTCACTCCCGAGACCGTTATTCTCGAATTGAGCAACCCGGAGCTGGAGCAGCAGGCTCTGGACGCGGAGAGCCAGTTGAAACGCGCCGAAGCGGAAATGGCGCATCTCCGGGTCCAGTTGGAAAGCGAGAAGATGCAACGCCAAGCCGCCGCCGCGCGGGTCGAGTCAGATTATCTGGAGGCAACTCTGAGAGCGGAGGCGGACGCCGCGCTCCTCCGGGAAGGACTGGTTTCGGAGATGGATACCAAGATCAGCCGGAGCAGAGCCAAGGCCCTTGAGACTCAACGTCTGCTGGAAAAGAGGAGAACGGAAATCTTTTCAAAATCGCTGGAGGCACAATTGGAGGCCAAGCAGGCCGAGGTCGAGCAGCGGCGCCTGCTTCATGGCCTGCGGCGGAGCCAGTTGGAGTCTTTGGGGGTGCGGGCCGGGATCCCCGGAGTCCTGCAGCAGGTGGAGGTGGAAGTGGGACAGCAGGTCACTCCGGGCACGAATCTGGTCCGCATCGCCGAACCCCGCCGGCTCAAGGCGGAGATCGAGGTGGCGGCGACCCAAGCCCGCGATTTGGAGGTGGGTCAGAAGGCGGAGATCGACACCCGCAACGGCGTCGTCCCGGGACGCGTTTCGCGGATCGACCCGGCCGTGAAGGAGGGGCTGGTGACCGTGGACGTGGCGTTGGAGGGGGACCTGCCCCGGGGGGCGCGCCCCGACCTGAGCGTGGACGGAACCGTGGAGCTGGAGCATCTGGAAGACGTCCTCTACATGCCGCGTCCCGGTTTCAGCCAGGAGGACGGCTCGGCCAGCCTCTTTCGGGTCGAGTCGGACGGGATTCACGCCCAGCGGGTCCGGGTTGGCTTGGGGGCCAGTTCGGTCAGCGAGATCCAGATTCTGGAGGGCCTGGACGTGGGAGATGAGGTGGTGCTCTCCGACATGGCGCAATGGAAGGATCATGACCGGATTCGCCTGGAGTAGACGCAAAGATCAGACCAAGGAGAAGAATCGATGGATGGAAACGGAGAATGGCTGATTCGGATGAACGGGATCACCAAGATCTTCCTGACGGAGGAGGTGGAAACCCATGCCCTGTCCGGGGTTCACCTGGGAGTGAGAAAGGGTGAGTACGTCTCCATAGCCGGCCCCTCCGGCTGCGGCAAGTCCACTTTGCTCTCCATCATGGGACTGCTGGACGCTCCCACCGCGGGAGAATATTACCTTCATGGCCACCCGGTGGCGGGACTCACCTTCGCCCAACGGACTCACCTGAGAAACCGGGAGATCGGCTTCGTCTTCCAGAATTTCAACCTTATCGGCGACCTACGGGTCTTCGAGAACGTGGAGCTGCCTCTGACCTATCGCAATCTGAAACGGGCCGAGAGGCGCCGGCGAGTGGAGGAGTCCCTGGAACGGGTCGGCATGTCCCACCGGATGAACCACTACCCCTCCCAGCTCTCAGGAGGCCAACAGCAGCGCGTCGCGGTGGCGCGGGCTCTGGTGGGAAGACCCGCGATCCTGTTGGCGGACGAGCCCACCGGGAACCTGGACTCCAGGAACAGAAGCGCCGTCATGGAGCTTCTGGACGAACTGCATCGGGAAGGTGCCACGATTTGCATCGTCACTCACGATCCCCGCTATTCCGAACATGCCGAGCGGACCGTGCATCTCTTCGATGGTCAGATCGTCGACGAGGACGAGGCGGCGTAGAACGAACATGCCGACGCGCGGTCTGATTCTCTCCTTGGAAAACACCCTACGAGACCTCAAGCTATCCTTCCGGACGTTTGCCAGGAATCCCGGGTTCACGGTCATTGTCATCGTGACCCTTGCTCTTGGGATCGGAGTGAATACGGCAGTCTTCACTCTGGTCGACACCCTATTATATCGGCCGCTGCCGGTGCCAGATCCCCACCAGATCGTAAGCCTAGGTTCTGTCATTCGAGGCCGTGAAAATAGCAACAACCAAGGGTTCTCGTTTCCTGTCTATCTCAAGATCAGGGCCGCCAGCCGTCCTTTCTCAGGTTTGATCGCCCAATGCCTATTCTCAGTCCACCTCAGTGCCGATGGATTCACGGAAAGGCTTGACGGAGAAATCGTGTCGGCCAACTACATGGAGGTCCTGGGGATAGAACCGGGCATCGGAAGGGGCTTTCTACCTCAGGAGGGAAACGCCCCCGGGCAACATGCGGTGGCTATGATCAGTGATCGCCTCTGGCGAGAGCGGTTTCACGGCAGTCGGGATATTGTTGGAAAAACTGCAAAAGTGAACGGTCATCCCTTCACTCTGGTGGGAGTCATGCCCGCGCATTTCAAAGGAATCTTCGGGGGGCAAGACGTGTGGGTGCCCATGATGATGCAGCCCCAAGTGTTGCCGCCGAATCGTATCGACAATGTCGACTACAGTTGGTTGAGAATAATCGGACGTCTCAAACCCGAAATCAATCTGGAAAGCGCCCAATCCAGTCTGGCTGCCGTTGTTTCCCAACTGGAACTCGAAGATTCCGGGTGGAAGAATCAAGTCCTGCGTTTGGCCCCAGGACACCGGGGAACGAGGGGCGAAAACGAGCAATCCGAAATCCGGAGCTTCTGGATCATCCTGGTTGCGATCATGGGCTCCGTGCTCTTCATCGCTTGCACCAACGTCGCCAGTCTCCTCCTCTCCCATGCCAGGGGAAGAAGGCTTGAGATGGCCATTCGTCTGGCTTCGGGAGCCAGCCGGCGAAGCTTGGTGCGCTACCTTCTCACCGAGACCACCGTGCTCTTTCTGGCCGGAGGCGCCGCCGCTGTCCTGGTGGCACCCTGGTTTATGGCAATGACCGGTGTACTCTCCCTCCCCAGCCACCTCATCCGGGTGACGGATGCAACGAACCTCGGCATGCTGTTACCGGACAGCCGAACACTGTTGTTCACCCTGTTCCTCTCAGCGACGACGGCCATCATATTTGGTCTCGCTCCAGCGGCGCAGGCCAGCCGAATCGATCTGTTTTCGGAACTCAGGACCACAGAGCCGTCCGGTCGATTCCGGTCGGGCCGCTGGCGCCACATTCTGGTCATGGTTCAAGTGGCCTTGTCCTTTACACTGCTGGTCACGGCCGGGCTCTCCATCCGTACTCTCGGTGATCGACTCGCTCGGGACCCGGGGTTCGAGCCGGCGAATGTAAGCACACTGTCCGTTGACGTCGCCACCCAGGGGTACGACGAAACTCGAGGAGCCCTGTTCCTACGACAACTTCTGCGACGGGTCGAGAATGCGCCGGGAGTGGACTCCGCCAGTCTGGCGCGATTCCCCCCTGCGGCCAATAGCTACTCAGGAGCTTCCGCCCGTACCAACAATGAGGAACGGGTTCAGGTCGAAACGAATTCTGTTGGCCCAGGATACTTCGAGACGGTTCGTATCCCGGTGATCCAGGGTCGTGACTTTCGCTGGACAGACGACCAGCACTCCCGGCAGGTGTCTATTGTCAGTCAGCCAATGGCCGAACAATTATGGCCTAATGCCGATCCCATCGGAAAACAATTCTCTACCGGATCGGGTAGCTGGGAAGTGGTTGGAGTCGCAGGGGAAATCCGGCAGCGCCGACTCGGCGGCGGCCAAAATCCACAAGTTTATTTTTCGTTACTCCAACGATATCAGGGAACGTTCACCCTCATGGTTCGATCTCGACAACCGGCTGCAGCCACGGTTCCGACGATGCGACGGGCCGTGCGCGAATTGGACGCCGATCTGCCGACCTTCGGTCCGACGTCCTTGGAGGACGCGATTGCAGAAAGCCTTGCTCCATGGCTGTTCTTGAACTTCCTGCTGGGGGCTTTTGGCGTCTTGGCGCTCATCCTGGCCTCGGTTGGACTGTATGGTGTCCTCTCCTTCTCGGTCTTTCGACGGACCCGCGAGATCGCGGTTCGGCTGGCAATGGGAGCACGACGCAACCACACAGTCTGGCTGATCCTTAGACGAGCTCTGCTGTTGGTGGCCATCGGTCTCGTCATTGGCATTGGTTTGGCGTTGGGCTTGAGTCAACTGATGCGCAGTTTTCTTTCCGAGTCGGAGTTGGGCGATCCGGTAACGTATCTGGTCGCCGCCTTGGTGGTTTTGGCAGCATCCCTGCTGGCGTCGTGGGTCCCCGCCTACCGAATCACCCGGCTGGAACCCATGGAAGCGTTGCGCCATGAATGATCGTGTGCGGATTTGGCTGACCAAGCCATGAATGGACCACCACAACCGACCTCGCCCATAGATCACCCTTTGCAAGGAAAGGAACCAGGACGAAGTCTGCTTCTCTACCTGGAGGACACCGTCAGAGACGTCAGGCTCTCGTTTCGGACGCTGACCAGGAATCCTGGTTTCACGATTGTAGCCATCATGACTCTGGCTCTCGGCATCGGGGTGAATACGGCTGTCTACACATTGTTCGACGCTGCCATATTGCGGCCGCTCCCGGTTGCAGATCCCCATCGGATCGCGGCTGTCTACCGCGGGTCCAGCGAAGATTCGTATGGAAGCGGGTTTTCTTTCCCTGAATATCTTCTAATCCGGCGAGCAAACCAAGCTTTCTCCGGCCTGGTTGCCTATGCCGGGTTCACGCCCCATCTGAGCGCCGATGGGTTCACGGAACGGCTAGCGGGCGAAATGGCGTCGTCCAACTACACGGATGTCCTCGGCATTGAACCCATCGTCGGTCGAGGCTTCCTTCCGGAGGAGGGGCAGGTTCCTGGGCGCCACCCGGTGGCGATGATCAGCGCTCGGGTTTGGCGCGATCAATTTCAATCGAATCCGGACGTGGTGGGGAGGACCGCAAGATTGAATGGCCGCCCCTTCACCTTGGTGGGAGTCCTGCCGGAGCATTTCAAGGGTCTTTCCCTGAGACAAATAGACGTATGGGTCCCCTTGATGATGCGAGCACAGGTTGTGCCCAAGCGTTGGCTTTTTGACTCAGCGGATTGGTTTGAGCATCCGCGTAGCTACTGGCTGAACTTGGTAGGACGCCTCAAACCGGACATGAGTTGGAACGGCGCCCGCTCCACACTAGCTGGGCCCGTATCCGAACTACAACACCTGAACCGAAGGTGGGAAGAGGAGAATCTCGTATTGGCCCCGGGGCATTTTGCTCGTGTTCGTCCGTCTCTGAGATCCCGGCTCCAGAACGTTTGGATCTTCCTGACTGCGATCGCGGGATTCGTTCTCGTGATCGCGTGCTCAAACGTCGCCAACCTCCTCCTCTCGCGCGCGCGGAGCAGGAGGCTCGAGATGGCGACCCGCTTGGCCGTGGGAACCAGCCGTAACCGTCTGATCCACTATCTCCTCATCGAGACGACCGTGCTCTTTCTGGCCGGCGGTGTCGCCGCGACTCTCGTGGCCCTCTGGTGCTTGGACCTGCTGGGTACCATTCCGCTGCCACATGGGTCCGCTGGCTACCTGAGCATTTCTCGACTGAGCCTCGGTTTCCTGGATGTCCGCATGTTGTTGTTCACTGTGACTCTCTCGTCGGCGACAGCCGTTTTCTTCGGCTTGATTCCAGCGATACGTGCCAGCCGAATTGATCTGTTCCCGGCACTGAAGGGGACAGAGTGGAACAATCGCGTACGTTCGGGACGCTGGCGTCATGGCCTGGTCACCCTGCAAGTCGCATTGTCGCTGACAATGCTGGTCGTGGCGGGACTGTTCCTCCGTTCGCTCGCGAATCGACTTTCGCTGGATCCAGGCTTCGATCCCGCGAACGTGGTCACATTATCGGTTGACGTGGCCAACCAGGGTTACAACGAGACCAAAGGAATCTTGTTCCTGCGACAACTCCTACGACACGCGGAGACGGCTCCAGGAGTGAATTCCGTAAGTCTGGCGCAATTCGTTCCTGCCGATAGTAGCGGCGTCCGAAGTTCCATCCGTAAAGATGAAGACAATGCGGTTATGGCTAACGTCAATTCCATCTGTCCCGGATACTTCGAGACCGTTCGACTTCCCTTGATCCGGGGTCGCGACTTTCAGTGGACAGACGATCATGACGCGCGGCCGGTCATCATAGTCAGCCAGACGTTGGCCGAGCGATTCTGGCCCGATGCCGATCCCATAGGGAAGCAGGTCTCACACGGATCGAACAAATGGGTGGTGATCGGAGTCGCCGGAGAGGTCCACTTTCGCATGCCCGGTGAAAACCCTTCTCCCCATGTGTACTTCCCAATTCTTCAGGGATATGTCGGAAACTTTACGCTCATGGCACGAACTCAACCAGGAGGGATTACCGCAACCGTGGCCTCCATGCGCCAAACCGTGCGCGAATTGGACCCCGATCTCCCGACCTTTGGACCACAGTCCTTGTCCGCGACTATCGCGGCGCGTATCGGCGAATGGCGGTTGCTAAACCTGCTGTTAGCCGCCTTTGCCATTCTGGCGCTGATACTGGTATGTGTCGGACTTTACGGCGTCCTCTCCCATTCGGTCGCTCGCCGCACACGAGAAATCTCGGTTCGACTGGCTATGGGCGCAAGACGCTACGACACAGTATGGCTGATATTGAGAAGGGCCTTGGTAGTCGTCGCTATCGGCCTTTTCATCGGGGCAGGTCTGGCGCTGGCGGGGATTCGAATCCTTCGGAACGTCGTTGCCGAGTTGGAACCGTCCGGTCCCGTGATTTTCCTGGTCCCCGCCTTGGTGATCGTAGTGGCCTCGCTGCTGGCTTGCTGGATTCCAGCCTATAGAATCACCAGGCTGGAACCCATGGAAGCGTTGCGCCATGAATAATTCCCCGCAGACCTGACAACGAAGACGATGCCAACAACCCGTTCCAAGAAACCCCGTGTTCTGATCGCCGACGATCAGGCCGACGTGCTCCATTCCCTCCGGCTCCTGTTGAAGACCGAGGGTTACGAGATCACCACGGCCGACACTCCCGCGCGCGTCCTGGAGTGTGCCCGGCGTCTCGATCTCGACGTCATCCTCATGGACATGAACTACGCCCGGGACACCACCTCGGGCCGGGAGGGGCTCGATCTCCTGACGCAATTGCTGGCGGTGGACGGCTCCCTTCGGGTGGTGGTGATGACCGCCTGGGGCACCATCGATCTGGCCGTGGAGGCCATGCGGCGCGGTGCCCGGGACTTCATCCAGAAACCCTGGGAGAACGAGCGCCTCCTCACCGTCTTGAAGAGCCAGATCGAACTCCGGCGGGCGTTGCGGCAGGGCCGCCGCCTGGAGGAGGAGAACCGGGTCCTCCGCTCCCGGCAACACGTTCGACTGATCACTCAGTCCCCGGTCATGCGTCCGGTCCTGGATTTGATCGCTCGGGTGGGACCCTCAGACGCTCACGTCCTAATCACAGGCGATCATGGCACCGGCAAGGAAGTGGTGGCCCGGACTCTGCACTCGGTCTCGGCACGCTCCTCCAAGCCTCTGGTGGCCGTCAACCTGGGAGGCCTTTCGGAAGGCGTCTTCGTCAGCGAAATGTTCGGGCACGTCAAGGGCGCCTTCACCGATGCGCGAACGGACCGGATCGGCCGCTTCGAACTGGCCGACGGGGGTACGCTGCTGTTGGACGAGGTCTCCAGCATCCCCGTGAGCCAGCAGGCCAACCTGCTTCGAGTCCTGGAGAGCGGAGAGATGCAGCGCGTCGGCTCCTCCCGGACCAAACACGTCGACGTGCGGGTATTGTCGGCCACCAACGCCGACCTGAAGCGGGAGGTGGCCCGCGGCCAGTTCCGGGAGGACCTCCTGTTTCGTCTCAATACGGTGGAGATCCGCCTGCCTCCGCTGAGAGATCGGGGCGAGGACATTCTCCTGCTGGCCAACCACTTCCTGGGCCGCTACAACCAGAAATACCGGAAGCGGCTGGACGGTTTCAGCGAACCGGCCTTGGCGGCCCTGGCCCACTACTCGTGGCCGGGAAACGTCCGGGAGCTCAGCCATGTGGTGGAGCGTGCCGTCCTGCTCGCCCGGCAGTCCTCCATTTCGGTCCAGGACCTGAGTCTTCCGGCCGACTCGCCATATTCGAATCCGCTGGAAATGATGACCCTGGAGGAAGCCGAAGGCGTTCTGATCGGCAAGGCTCTGGCCCGCACCGGCGGCAACGTGAGCCGAGCCGCTCGAAGCCTGGGGATGAGCCGGACCGCCCTCTACCGGCGCATGGGAAAACTCGGGCTATGAACCGGCTCGGCTTTCAGGCGCGGATCGTCCTGACCTCCCTTGCCGCCGGCCTCCCCGCCTGCGCCGCACTGCTGGTCCTGCTCTGGACCGGCGATCACGCGCCCCAGGTGCGCTACGGCCTCACGCTGCTGGCCGTGGGAGCCTTGTCCGGCGGCCTGATCCTGCTGTACCGAAAGTTGACGTTTCAGTTTCAGACCCTCGCCAACGTGGTCTCGGCGCTTCGTGAAGGGGACTTCTCCATCCGGGCCCGGGGCGGAGCGGACAGGGGACTGGGCGAGTTCGCCGCGGAACTGAACGTCCTGGGCGAGGTCCTGCGCCGGCAACGCCTGGGAGCGGTCGAGGCGGCTGCCCTGCTGCAGAAGGTGATGAAGGAGATCGACGTTGCGGTCTTCGCGTTCGACGACCGACGGCGCCTGCGCCTCATCAACCGGACCGGGCAGAGGCTCCTGGGAATCCCGGGAGCGGAAGCACTGGAGAAGAGGGCGGCGGAGCTGGATTTGAAGGACTGCCTGAAGGGAGCGCCGGTCCGGACGCTCCAAATCCATTTGCCTGGAGGGGGCGGCCGTTGGGGAATGCGCCGGACCGTGTTCCGCGAGGAGGGGCGGCCCCATCACCTGGTGGTCCTGGCGGACCTGAACCAGACCCTGCGAGAGGAGGAACGGCAGGCGTGGCGGCGGCTGATCCGGGTGTTGGGCCATGAGTTGAACAACTCGCTGACCCCCATCAAGTCCATCGCCGGGAGTCTCGAATCCCTCTTGGAGCGGGACCTTTCGAACTCGGACCGGGAGCAGGACCTGCGGGAGGGCCTGCATGTCATCTCCTCCCGGGCCCAGGCGCTGAGCCGGTTCATGGGCGCCTATTCCCGGCTCGCCCGGCTACCGGCCCCGAACAAACGCCCGGTCTCCATCGAGAACTCGGTCCGCAAAGTGGTGAGTCTGGAGACCCGGATGCCGGTGGCGATTCGAGACGGCCGGCCGGTTCGTTTTCGGGCCGACCCGGATCAGTTGGAGCAACTGCTGATCAACCTGGTCCGGAACGCCGTCGACGCCGCGGCGGAGACCGGAGGGGGCGCCCGCATCGGCTGGAGACGGGTTGGCGGCCAGTTGGAAGTCTCCGTGGAAGACGAGGGGAAGGGACTGGCCGACACCGCCAACCTGTTCGTCCCCTTCTTCACCACCAAGCCCCAAGGGAGCGGAATCGGTCTGGTCCTGGCCCGGCAGATCGCAGAGGCCCACGGCGGATTTCTCAGCCTGACCAACCGGAGGCACACGCCGGGCTGCAGAGCCTTGCTCGTATTGCCCATGGCGTAGGCGGCAATGTTCCAGCCCGGATTCCTCAACGGTCACGGATTTACGTCAGTAGTACCCAGTGTTACCGTGGCACCAGGACGGCGCCTCTTGATGGTCATGCACTCGATTTCTCTCACTGACGAGCAGCACGCCTTTGCCAAGGCTATGGTGGATACCGGGCGGCACCCCAGTGTCAGCGCGGTCATTCAGCAGGGCATCGAAGACCTGCGCCAGCGTTTGGAAGTCGAAGACTTGGATCGCAGGGCGTTATACGAAGTCCTGTCCCGCCGCCGATCCGGCGAGATTGTCGGAGCGGAAGAAATGGACGAGCGGCTGGGCAGGATGCTTGCCGGCAAGCGCCGTTCCGATGGCGTCAGTGGCAGGAAGCGTCCCTCTGTGACCTCCGATCTCAACCCTTGACGGCCACCACCAGCCCCGTGGACCAAGAGAGTCGGCAAGACGTCAACGTCGGATGATTCTGAACGCGTTCCAGTAGTGCGTCCACTTTCGGAGGGTGATCGGGAGGCCAGGGCGGAGCCGGCAACAGGTCGTCAATGACGTAGATTCCTCCCTTGTTCAGAAGGTCCACGGCCTTCTGGAAGTCCCAGAATTTTCCGGCCCAGGCGTCGGCGAAGATCAGATCGAATCGCGACCCACATAGAGAATTCATGACATCGGCTCCATCTCCTCGGCGGAAATCTACCCGGCCATCCGTTCCCAGATGGCGTTTCGCCACGTCCAGGCACGCAGGATCGATGTCGACCGTGATCAGCCGCGAGTCCCGATCCATGCCGTCAAGGATCCAAGCCGTCGCCAGCCCGGTCCCGGTTCCCAACTCGAGGAACCGGCCTCCCGGCTTGGAGGCCGCCAGGGTCCGCAGCAAGGAGCCCGTCTGGTAATCGGAACCCATACTGAACTCGAGGCGGCGCGTGTCCTCTTCGATCTCCGGGAGAACGGTCGGCGGTTCAATATAGTTGTTGTCGTCCATCGTTTCGCTCCTGTACGCATTCCATTCAAAACGCCGAGATGAACAGCCAGTAGTGGGCACCGTTTCAGCAATTGCAAACGAACTATTGTCTCGCGAAGACTGCAAGGTGGCACGCCGATCCGAACGTCTCAACCTTCCAGCGAGCGCCCGAAGCGAGTGGACGGCGGAGGCGAACGAAGCCGGGTGACATGACTAGCCGCCGAAGCTGGATACCGGATTCCCGGATGGTCCTTCTGACCATACTGGCTCTGTTCACAGGAGTTCGTGTCGATGAAACGATCCTCGCGGTCGCGTAGGCATTCGGTGTATGTGAGAGAATCCGTTTCACGTCACGTTGCATTGGCAGGGTTCGGTTACCTCTGCGCCAGGGTGCGAGCACGGCGAAGGGATCGAGCTCCAGCATCTGCTTCCACACGCCGGGTTCATGGGCATCTTTCGATCCGTGGTGCGCAACCTTGAACGCCGACGCCTTTCCCGCCGGGGTCGCGTCGTTCTCGAGAACTGCTGTCCAGCCGCGCTTCTCCAGATCTGAACCGAGCAGCACTGTAACGTCTTCGACTTTGACCCAGAGCGCGACGGCGACATCGTTGGGAGAGAGGCTGGGAACCCGTATCCGAGCTTTGCCGGTTCCAGACAGCAGACGTCCAATTTTCCTCAAGAATTTGATGAAGGTTGCGTCGTCGGGGGAAAGCGTCTGGATTTCACATCCGCCCTGAACAAAAACGGGGCGGTTGGCGATGGCCAGTGTCGGGTGCGACGCAATTTGCGCAAGCCGCGAAAACACGCTGTGAATCTCTCTTAGGCCAGAACCGCGGCCTGACGGAGGCCGGCCTTCCAAAGCACCAACTACATTGAGAAATTCTTTGCAAAGCAGCGCGCTTGCGCAACCAAAGGCTGCCCGGTTGCAGACTTCGACGAGTTTCGCAATCCCGCGAATATGATCATCGTGCCAGTGAGTCGCCACGATCAGCTCGACGGCCTCGGCCGGGTCGACGTCGATGCTCTCCAAATACCGTAGCGCTTGCGGTGTTCCGTCCGTATCGACGCAGGAGTCAACAATGACCCAGACGCCACCGCCGACATGAAGCACAACACTCTCACCGTAGCCGGGACCGAGAAGTGTCAGCTCGAAATCGTTTTTTCCCGGAGACTTCCCCGTCTCCGTCACAGACCTATCGACCGGATGGTTTCAAGTGCCCACGTCTCACCATCCCTCAAATCCCTCCTGGTGATTGCAGGAAGGTCGCGAAACACGATTTGGGATACACGTCTCTTGGTCCCCGCCACAGTGCGCTCGTAACCGATCACCCAGCGGAAAATGCTCCCTGGGCGCATCTTGGCGGAATCTTCGTCCGAGAGTTCGACCAGAGGAATGACCGCTTCTTCCTCTTCTTGCGCTGAGCCCGCCGTCAAGTCAACCAATCGAGCTACGAAGTCCGTTTCTCCGATCTCAAGGACATATCCCTCCCACTCTTGTAGTGCATGGAAAGTTGCCGCCGGTTGTGGCAGGGGCACAGTTTGCGGGAAGTCCACAATCCAGGAGAGGCCCTCCTCGTCCTGTCTGCGACCGGCAGACACCGGCAGGACTGACGCTCTCGCGTTCAGGTCGTGTGGAGTTGTTGTCTGTGCGTCTGTTCCGCGCGCCAGCGCCACCTGGCCGGCCAAGTCAACATTCCGAACGAGATGCTCCAAGGTGAAACGCTCGTTGGAGCTGGATCGTTGACCTGAATTGATGTGTTGCGCTGCTGTGAATGGTTCCGACTGCGGCATGAACTAAACCTCCCGGCTCACTGCCAAGGACATGATGTGATCAATGAGGTCGTCGCTACGCCTGAGTGATGCCTCAAAGTCGTCCTCGAACAACTCCATCAAGCGTTCCAAGGCTCCAGGGCCAGAATCCTCGATGGCGTAATGATCGTTGACCCGAACATAGACTCCCGCTCGTCCCTGGCCGATCCGATTGGACGGCTCCACCGTGACGTTGATACGACCGCCCTTTGGCCTTCCGTCGGGATCAACTTGTGACATCGTCAGCGAGGTCATCCCACCATGCTCGCCATCCGACCCGAGGTCACGTCTCCAGTCTCCCCATGGTTCCACCGGCGCCAAAGTTCTACCGATTCGATCTCTTGCAGTCACGCTCGACACCCGAAAATGAACGTCACGGTTGATTCCGAACGCGTTGACGGGCGTATGGTACAGATGCTCTTGGAACACGCGCACGACGAGGTCACGCAGGCGAATGTATGGGGCCTGCTGGGTTTCGACTTGAAAACGATCGGTCGTAACTTCCAGGTGAAGCCAGTCGGTGGAAAATGCGGTCACCCGCGCGTGGGCAATCTGCAACTTGGCGTTGGCCTCGACACTCTTCGGTAGAATGGCGTGCATCGCGAACCAAGCAGGTGTGAAAATCGCCGGATTGAACTGTCCAAGCAAGACGACGCTTACGCCACTTATCTCTGGCTCGATTTGCATGTGACCCGTCTTTCCCCTGAGCCTCGGGAGCAGGTGCGGTAATGTTGCCACTCTCCATGATTTTTCGCTACCTCCATTCGACATCGATTCTATTCGGACCGAACTCTGCCCGGTACTCGTCAACGTCCCGAAGGATTTCCACGCCAACCGGACACAGTCTCAGGAAACGACCTGCCTTGTTTGCGCCACAGTCAAGAGTATGCAAGGCGCATCGCCAACTTGATCCCATGGCCTCCTGGACCGGACAGATCACGTGCTGCCGACACAGCCACACCGAGTCTCTCGCCACGCAAGACCCCGACTGGTATAGTCTCGGCTCCTGAGAGGACCCATGGAAGTCTCCACGGATCTTTTTCGCAATGTTGCCGGTTGTTTCGCCACAGGCGTGACGGTGGTCACGACCCAGGATCGCGAGGGTGTCCCCTACGGCCTCACCGTCAACTCGTTCACTTCCGTTTCCCTGGATCCCCCTCTGGTCCTGATCTGTCTGGACAACGGTCTCACCGGACTGGACATCTTCCTGGAGAGCGGCCGCTTCGCCGTGAACATCCTGACCAAAG
This sequence comes from Acidobacteriota bacterium, assembly GCA_965217775.1. Lineage (GTDB taxonomy): Bacteria > Acidobacteriota > UBA6911 > RPQK01 > JAJDTT01 > JAJDTT01. The sequence goes on along the minus strand of CBDCJH010000002.1, from coordinate 5,081,473 downwards.
GCCAGCAGGACGTATCCAACCATTTCGCCAGCCGCGGAACCGACCGGTCTCAGGGACCCTATACCCCGGGCCGGACCGGCGTTCCCGTGGTGACCGGCTCCATGGCCTGGTTCGAATGCGAGACCGTCCACCAGTATGCCGGGGGAGATCACGTGATCCTGGTGGGGGAAGTCCGGGCCGCCCGGCTCGGTGACGCCGAGGCGGAACCTCTGCTCTTCTACCGGGGCCGCTATCGGGAAATTGCCTCGGTCTAGACCTGAAATTCCCGGCCCGTCTCCCGGATGAAGACGTCTTCGAGGGTCGGTTTGCCCAGTGAGATCGCCTGGATCTCGCCCGAGAACTCTTCCATCAGATCCCGGATCAGCTCGTGGCCTCGGTGCTGCTCCATCCGGACCGCCCCGTTCACCACCGATACGGGACCCTGAAACCGCCCCTGGATTCGCGCTTTCAGACTATTGGGGTCGCGGGAACGCAGGACGATCACGTCGCCTCCGATCCTCTCCTTGAGCTCCACCGGGCTCCCCTCGGTCACGACCCGCCCCTGGTCCAGGATCACGAGGCGATCGCAGACTTCCGCTTCTTCCATCAGATGGGTCGTGAAGAGGATGGTGATCCCGGCCGAGTCGCGAAGGTCGGTCAGATGTTCCCAGAATTCTTGGCGGATATGGGGATCCAGCCCCGCCGTGGGCTCATCCAGCAGCAGGATCTGGGGATGATGCAACAGTCCTTTGGCCAGTTCAGTGCGCCGCCGCATTCCGCCGGAAAGACTTCGGACCCGGGAGTTCCGCCTGCCGCCGAGATCGAACCGTTCCAGCAATTCGTCGATCCTGTCCTTGAGACGAAGCCCTTTCAGGCCATGCAAACGGCCCTGGCAGACCAGATTTTCGGCCACGGTCAATTCCTGGTCGAGACTGTTGGTCTGGAAGACGACACCCATGCGGCGGCGGACCCCGGCCGGGTCCCTCTCCGGATCCAGACCCGCCAACCGGACCTGTCCGGCCTGGGGTTGCAACAAGGTGCAGAGAATCCGGAAAAGGGTGGTCTTTCCGGAGCCGTTGGGTCCCAACAGCCCCAGGATCCGCCGCCGGTCCAGGGAAAAGCTGATCCCGTCCAGGGCCTTTCGGTCACCGTAACGGAAGGCGAGGTCCCGGACCTCGACGAAGGCTGCCGACGCGGCGGCTTTGGCGTTCGATTCGGGCCCCGTGGGCTGGGAGGCAGGCGTTAGCACAGGCGTCCTTCCCTCAGAGCCGATCCAGCGCCATCAGGACCATGAGGAGGGGGAGATAAACCACGGAGGTCTTGAGCAGATGGAGAGCCGCGGCGCGGGACCGGGTCCTGCTCACACGGAGGCCCGACCAGAGCAGAACACCCCCCAGGACGACGGCGCCGGCCGCGTACAGAGAGCTACTGAGCCCCACCTGGGTTGGAAGCAGGCTGACGGGCACCAACAGCAGGATGAAGATCAGGATCTGACGCGCTGTTTTCCTTCCCCCGGGGTCCGTCTGAGGCAACATCCGGAACCCTCCTCGCCGATAGTCGTCCCGGTAGACCCATGCGATCGCCAGAAAATGAGGATACTGCCAGAGAAAGAGCACGGCGAAGAGGATCCACGCCTCCGGATCCAACGTGCCTCTGGCTCCCGCCCAGCCCAGGAGCACGGGAGCCGCACCCGGGAAGGCGCCGATGGTGGTGCAGAGGGGCGACTTTTTCTTGAAGGGTGTGTAGCCGAAAAGGTAGAGCGCGGCGGACGCCAATCCCAAGCCTCCGGTGAGCAGGTTCGCCGTCGCTCCCAGATAGAGCCCTCCGCCCAAGGTGAGGACCGCTCCGAAAAGCAGAGCCTTCGCCGGCGTGATCCGGCCCGAAGGCAGCGGCCTGCTTCGGGTCCGTTGCATTCGCGCGTCCACGTCCCGCTCCAGGTACTGGTTCGAGACCGCACAACCGGCGGCCAGGAGGGTCGTCCCCAGGATGGTGTGGACCAGAAGCACGAGATCGATGCTGGTGGAAGCCAGATAGAAGCTGACCAGGGCCGTCAGGACCACCATCAACGTGACCCGCGGCTTGGTCAACTCCAGATAAGCCAACATGCGGTCCAACTCCGGTAACGGACGCCGTCAGGTTGGGCCGGGGCGCCGACCCTCATTCAACGGCTCGCCGGCGCGGCAGTCGTCTCCGCGGCAGCGCCGGCGTTCGAAAAAGAGATCTGCAGGGTGAGCAGCAGCGCCGTTGCCAGCAGAATTGCCCCCAACGCCAAGTGCGAAGTAGTGAGAAGGACACCCAACGGGAACGGCTGCGCTGCTCCCATTCTCACGACGCGCGCCCATAATGCACCAAAACCCAACAGAAACTGAAGCAACACCAGAAAAACGACGGCGTACGCCCCGCCCGAGAACCCCCTGAGGCTCGGACTCCTGAGCACCTTGGCCGCCGCCATCAGGAGCAGGCCTCCCGCCACGACGGCGCCGCCCAGGTGGGCCAGGAGCGGGTGCGTCACCAGAGTGACTCCCTTGCTGCCCTCGGCGGTCCCCGTGTGCCGGACCAGAGCACCCAGAATCAACTGGAGGTAGACGGCCCCCGTGGCCAACCCGCAAAAGATAGCCTCTTTCCGGTCTTCCCCGGGACAAAAGCGGGAAAGGCTGCGGTTCCTCCAGGCCGGGGACGTAACCAGAGCGATGACCGCCACGGTGCAGAAGAACAGTTGCGCGAGACACGCGTGCAGGACCGATATGGCGACGGGCAGGTAGAGCAGTACGGCGAGGCCGCCCAGCAGAGCTTGGGCCAAGACCATCCCCACGGCAGTCCAGCCCAGACGCCGGACTCGGGGCCGCGACTCCACCCGGCCCAGCCAGATGGCCAGTATCAAGGTCAGAATCGCCACCGTCCCCGCGATCAAGCGGTGGGAATGCTCATAGAAGACACCCCCCACCATCTCGGGCATGAGACTCCCGTGGGAGAGGGGCCAGTCCGGGACCGAAAGGCCGGCATCGTTGCTCGTGACCAACGCTCCCGCCACCAACAGAACGAAGGTGGCCACGGTGGCCGCCACCGCAAACCTGTGTACCGTATGCAGACTCTGAGGTCCCACGCTGGAATTGCCTTGTGAGATACGGCCTGTTGGGAGGGGGGCATTCTTGTCCCCCTCTCTCCTTCTCCCGGTCCCGCGTCACGTGACTGTGACTCTGGCGTTCGGCGGCAAGGATACCGCCGCTCCTCGAAGAATGCGGATCAGCCGGAAAACTCGAAGCTGACTTCCTTGGCCTCGCTGGCCTGGACCGTCACCTGCTGTTCCTGGACTCCGAACTTCTCGTGCCAAGCCTCAATGACATAGTCGCCCGGCGGGAGGTTCTTGATCTCGAAGGCTCCGTCGGTTCCCGTCACGGCGTAGTAGGGATGAGGCACGACGCCGATATAGCTCTTCATCCAGGGGTGCACGTTGCACTTGACCGGAATCATGACCTCGGCGCGGGGGAAAGACCGGATGAGAGGCTTGCCCTTGGCCCGCTGCGACTGGTTCCACTCCCGGTTGTTCCTGGGCAGGGGATGAACGTTGTGCGTGGTTCCGTCGCTGTTGAGGACGTGGAGCTTCTGCCGGGTCTGTATTCCGAAGACGTGAGGCGTGTAGATGCAACCCTTCTGGTCCAGGTTGACCGGCTCGGCGGGCGTCTCGAAGCCGTACTGCTCGAGGCCGGTCTTGACCCAGACGAAGGTGTTGATCAAGGCGCCGTCATCGCCGATCAGGATGTCCTGACTCCGCACGATGCCCGAATGCTCCTTGACGCAGACCGGATCGGCATCCATGCGAATGCGGGCGTTTTTCGGCACACTGCCGCCGAAGCTGACTTTGCCCGCCACCGAACCGGCTTGAGACAGGTCGGGAGCCGGTTTCATGTCTGCCGCCGGAGCCGGCGCCTCGTCGGCTGCGGGCTCCGCGTCCCCGCCGCCGCATGACGCCGCCAGCAATCCGGCCACCACAAGTGTGAAAATGAACTTTGCTCTCTCCATGGTCTTCTCTCCCGGAAGATTGTTTATCCCGAACGGGCGGTCTAAGCATTGCGGTCCGTGACTCCCATGTCACGGGCCACCGTGGATCATCGACCTCTGAGCCGACGCTGTTCCTGTTGCGTGAACTGGAACATGTATCGTAGCACAAGGTCGGCGTGGTCCTTCTCGTAGTCCTTCATGATGGGGAGGTCCGCCAGAGCGAAGATCCAGCGGTTCTCCTCGCGCTCGAACAATCCCGAGGGCATGGAGGTCCCCGGCTGTATGATCTCCGGATGGACCATCCAGCGCCGAGTCCAGTCCGGCTGCAGGCGTTCACTCACCAGCTCGAAGCTGGGCGCCGTCGCATTGCGGTCATGCTGCGGGTCGCCGGTCGCGTGACACCGCAGGCAGGGCGCCGCCGGGTGAGTGAAGAGCTGGCGGGCCATGGTCAACTCCCGCTGCGATAGCGGATCCAGGATCTTGGGCAGATAGGGCAACGGCTGCTGGGCCAGCGCCCCGAAGAAACGCACCAGCTTCTCCACTTCCCCATCGGAAAGGGTGAAGGTGGGCATCCGGATCCGGAGATAGGGCCGGACGCCGTTGCGGTGCGGCCGCTCCTCGTCCAGAGCCGGGTTCTTCAGGAAACGGGTCAACCAGTTGAGGTTGACTCTGGCGCCCTCCCCGACCAATGGGGGAGGCAGCTGCTCCCGCCAATCCTCTTGTTGGTAAAGAGGCAGGCCCTTGACCACGGGCTGCTGTCCCGGCGCCACCTGGTGGCAACCCATGCAGTTGTACTTGAGGATGATGTCCCAGCCCTCTTGGATGTGGCTCCTCTGATCCCGCGGCCGGTAGTGATAACGCTCCGGAACCCGGTCCTCCGGCGTCGCGCTTCCCAACAGGTAGGTGGCGAGCTGGGTGATTTCCTCCGGGTCCAGACCGAAGTTGGGCATTCGGAGACGCTCCAGCGGCTCCTTGATCTTACCGTCGTCGTAGACAGCCGGATTCTCCAGCTTCCGCTCGAAGAATCCCTTGTGGTTGTACCAACCCTCCCGCTTGGCGGTCTGGGTGAGCAGCGCAAAGTCGAGACGCTCCAGCGGTTTGCTCCCCTCTTCCGTGAGATCGGTCCCGATCTTGCCTTCCTCCTCCAAGGTCGCGATCTCGTGGCAGCCGGCACAGCCGAAGTGGCGGATCATGGCGCGCCCCTTGGGCGCCAGTTCCGAATCCTCCAGCCACGCCGCGGCAGCATATTCGGCTCCCGGAGCTTGGCTCTTCAGGTAGGTCGCAATGTTGCGGCTCTCTTCCAAGGAAAGACGCAGGTTGGGCATGACCGTGGGATTCTGCACCTGGAGAATGTGGTTGCCCAAGGGACATTCGTTGTTCTGGAGGTCGAAACGGAACGGCTTCCCGGCGGACGCATAGTCCGCGGGAGTGATGTCCCGCTGGTGGACCGGACAATAGGGGAGGGTCCGTTCCCGCGGATTCCGGATCCAGCGCACCAGATAGTCATAGTGCACCTTGTCGCCCACACGGCTCAGATTGGCCGCGAAGGTCCCCCCGACCGCCTCATCGCCTTCGCCGATGGCGTGACAGGCCATGCACCCCCGGGTCTCGAACAGGACCTTGCCCCGTTCCGGATCACCTTGGACCTGAGTCTCCGGATCTCCGTTGACGCCGGACTGCCAGACGAAAGCTGCAATCGCCTGGGCCTGATCCTCTTCCAGGCGAAACCGGGGCATCTTGGTGGTGGGCCGAAAGGTGTGGGGATTCTCGATCCATCCCGGCAGCCAGTCACGCCGCAACTTGACCCGAACCTCCTTGAGATTCGGGCCGGGGGTCTTGACCTCTTCGAGCAGCTGCCGGCCCCGTACCCGCTCCCGGTCGGCCCGGGTGTCCAGGTCGGCCACGGAGAGCGTGAGACGGTCGGCCTCCGCGTAGAGCCGGTTCGCCTCCTCGTTGGTTTCGGCCTCGTCGGCCCGGGCCACCGTCCTCTCGATCAGTAGTCGGACGGCCTCATTTTCGGCCTCCAGGGTCGAAACGTCTTTTTGGTGGATCCGCAACGCCAGCCGTTCCTGGTCAAACCCCTGTCTGGGATGACAGCCCCAACAACCGCGCCAGCGGAACTGCTCGCGGCCCGCGCTCAACACCGGGGCCATGTCCAACCTGGCGGCATCGCCGTGGCACCGCAGGCAGCCGGCCTCCATGTTCTCGGGTGCGTAGAGCGGCCAGAGCCAGTGCTTGTATCGTCCGTGGCCCGTCACGGCACTCACGGTTCCGATTCCGTTGCCGTTGTGGCAGGGTGAGCAGCCGTACACTTCCGTATCGTGAACCTGCAACAACTCCTTCCGGGGATGGCTGGCGAAGAGTTCGATTCCGCCCATGTCGGCGGCCCGGATCGTAACCGGCTCGGTGATCCCCAGGTGACACGTCTCGCACCGGTCCACCAGGCCCATGTCTCCATTGTGGATCTGATGGATCCCGTACTCGAAGTCGTCCAGCGAATTGATCACGCCCTGAACCTGGCCGGCCGTGAGCCCTTCCATGCGGTTGGCCACGTAGGTCTGAATTTCCCGCCGGACCTGGCTCGGCCGCTGCAGCACCGCCGCTTTCCGGGCCCGAACCCGTCCTTGCCGCTCTTTCAGGGAATTGAACACCTCCTCCAACTCGAGGTAGTTCAGCTCCTGAGGGGCACCATCTCCGGGAAGCAGGACCTCGAACGGTCTCTGCTCCAACTGCCCGCGGTCTTCTTCGTAACCTTTTCTGGCTGAGCCGGACGTGGTCTCGATCAGGTAGATGGTGGCCTGAATCTCGCTCCGGGCCGTGGTGAAGGTCTTTTCGATGGCGCGGAGCTGGCCGTCGATGGCTTCTTCCTCAGCCGCGATCTCTACCAGTCGGGGACCGACGGCGCCTTCCGCTTCCTGTTGCTGCCGCAGCAGGTCCTGGTACCCTTCCGAAGCCTTGATCTCCTCTTCCTGACTCGCCTGCTGCGGCTTGAGGCCTCTCAAAAACGTGGAATAGCGCCCGACGAACTCGTCCTGGTGGGCCCTCCACGGCCTGAGGCCCCAGCCTTCTTCGTAGAAGGCCCAGATGAGCGTCGCCATCAGCAGCAGGGAACTCACCGCCATGGGAACGGCCAGCGAGGAATTGACGATGGGATCTTTTTCCGGTACCGACCGTTCCCAGAAGGGTCCGCGGGACCCTCGCCGGGAAAATGGACGCCGGAGCAGCGCGATCAAACGTTGAACCATGGGGTCACCCAGACATATTTTATGCGAAATACCAGCCGGAGAATGATCTTGACCGGCAGCGCCACCATGATCAGCAGCAGGGACTGGAGGAGGATGTACTGGATCAGGGTCATCCTGGCGTAGATCTTCCGATTGAATTCTTTGGACAGGATCAACTTGTGGAGGAGGAAGCCGAAAACCGCCAGATAGAGGCCGACGGCGACGGCGCCCACGATCGCCACGAATGGCTGCTGGGTGATGCCCAGCAACTCATGCAGGTCCCGGTTGGTCTCAAAGACCAGACGGTGATGGTCCCAGGTCGCCCCGGGCCAGAACCACATCCACCCCGGCCCGCGGATGAAGGTCCCGATGACGATCATGACGCTCCAGAGGACCAGAAAACCGAAACAGAAGGCCAGGATGGCGAATTTCCTCTGGCGGAAGGTGTAGTAGCCGTTCCCCAGAGGGTTGGTGTCGATGTAGGGGATGGCCATCAGCCCGATGATGATGAGCGTCGGCATCAGGACCCCGGCGATCCAGGGATCGAAATAGACCAGCATCTCCTGCAGGCCCAGGAAATACCATGGGGCCTTGGACGGATTCATGGTCAGGTTGGGATTGGCCGGCTCCTCCAAAGGGGCGTTGAGGGTGATGGACCAGACCATCAGAATCACCGTGACGATCACGGTGGCCAGCAATTCCACCCTCAACAGATAGGGCCAGACGTGGAGCTTCCGCTCCCAACCTTTCCGAAACGGCTCGATCTTCCGGTAGTGGCCCCGGGCCGCCTTGGGGTCGGCCTCCAACTGCACGATCAACCGGTCGGTGGCCAGCGCCTGCCGGAACGCGTACCAGCAGAAGAAGGGGACCAGCACGATCATGGCCACAATGGGAATGTTGTCGGGCAGGGAGACGATCGCCCAGAGCTGATACCAATCCATGTCAATGTCCTCGCTTCACCCGGCAGGCAGCCCGCAACAGGGTCTGCCTGTAGGAGAGCTCATCTCCTGACGCGCTTGATCTCCGATTCCAGCATGACCGGCGCCGGACCGGAGATGCTTCCGTCCTTTCGCACCCGCCAGAAATGGACGGCCAAAAATGCCACCAGCAAGAAGGGGATGGCGATGCAATGCCAGATGTAGGCCCGCAACAGGGCGTTGGCATCCACGATGGACCCACCCAGCAAGGCAAACCTCACGTCGTTGTAGGCCGTGATCCCCAACTCGGGACCGAAGGGGCCCTCGTGGCCCAGCAGGGGCGTGGCGCGGGCCATGTTGGTCCCCACCGTGACCGCCCAGAAACCCAGTTGATCGTCCGGCAACAGGTAGCCGGTGAAGGAGAGGAGCAGGGTCAAGACCAGGCAGATCACGCCGACGGTCCAGTTGAACTCCCTCGGCGACTTGTACGAGCCGGTCAGAAACACCCGGAACATGTGGAGCCACACCGTCAGGATCATCAGATGGGCGGCCCAGCGGTGCATGTTGCGCAGCAGGCCGCCGAAGGGGACGTCGTTGTGCAGGAACATGATGTCCGCGTAGGCCTGACCCTTGGTCGGGTGGTAGTAGAACATGAGGAAGATGCCGGTGATGGTCAGGACCAGAAAGAGGTAGAAGGAGAGTCCGCCCATGCCCCAGGTGAAACGAAAGCGGACGGCGTCCCGGTTGATCTTGGCCGGATGCAGATGCAGAAAGACGTTGGTCAGAACCGCCAGGGAACGGTTGCGGGGGGTGTCGTCCAGCTTGTGACGAAAGACCGACTTCCAGAGTCGACTCCCCTTGTATTGCCGGATCGCCTTGACATCGTCCTTACCCTTGACAACGAAGGATCCGATGTAGGGATCAAGGACGGCCTGGACTTGGTTGAGGAGCGACTTGAGCTTTCCGGGAGGGGGAGCCGGCTCCACCTTTCCCCGCTTTTTCTGCACCATGGTCTTCCTCGCTCAGATCTCCAACGGTTCGTATGATTCCGACAACCGGGTTCAGACAGCCAGGTACGACCCTTCTTCCCGGAACTCGCACGGCGCTCCCGGCGGACACTTGTAGACCCGGCTCACGTCCACCAGGATCTGCCCGTCCGGCGCCAACTCCACGTGGGCCCGGTCCATGGGGCGGGGGGCCGGACCTTCGAAGTTCCTGCCTTCACTGTCGTAGCCGCTGCCATGACAAGGACACTTGAACTTCTGCTCGCTCTCGACCCAGTCCGGCGTACACCCCAAATGGGTGCAGATGGCGGAAATGACGAAGACGCCCTCCGCGTTGCGCACCACCCAGATGCGGTATTTCTGCTGAAAACGCGTGTCCACGCCGAATCCGAAATCGCTCGGATAGCCCACCTTGAAGCTGGTCTTGGGCTCGAACAGGGTGCGCGGGAAGAAAAACCGCAAGGTCATGAAGAAATTGGCGGCCAGAAAGGTAAATATGCTGGCAAAAGCGAACTTGCGGCGCCGGATCAGGCGTCTCTCGCTCTTGGTAACTTTATCCGACCGAGTCACTTTTCTTACTGGCATTCTTGATCCAACTCGCAGGTTTCAGAACAACGATTCGACTTGACTCCCACCCGGCGTCTTCGCCAGTCCCCGGACTGTTAAAACATCCACCGCCGGACCTTGTCAAGAGCGCCACGGCAGGGTCTTGGCCAAGCGCCCAGGTCCACCGGCGGGAGTCTTTGGCCGCTTCACGGCCGTTGACGAAAGGCCAGATAAAGGAACAGCGCCAGGATCAACACGGGCGGCACCCCGAGCACCAGGATCCCGGCATTCAAAGTCGAAAACTGGCCCAGCACCTGGGCGGAACTCTTGCACATGGCGCACCCTTGGGCCACTAGTTCGGAATCCGCCCCGGAAATCATCCCGAGCACCGCCATGGTGAACGCGGCGCGGCGCAAGAACCGGACCTTTCCCTCCCGGCGTCTGTCCACTACGGCTTCAACTCCAGCACCCGGGCCCCGTCCGGAAGCGGAAACGCCAGCATCAGAATGACGCAGATCAACAGCATGGGTATCAGGGAGACGAAGAGGCTGAACTTCTCGTAACGCAGGTGCATGAAGTAGGCCACGATGAGACCCGCCTTGAAGAAGGAGAGGGTCACCAGCGTGAACAACATGAGCATGATCGAGAGGTTGATGTAAGCCAGCACCACCTCCACGACGGTCACCACCAGGAGCACCACCCAAACCGTCAGATAGAGCCGATTGTGGGAATGTTCGTCACTCATGGACTCGCCTTTCTCCGGATCTCAGATTACGTTGGACAACAGGTAGACCAAGGGGAAGATGAACATCCACACCAAGTCCACGAAGTGCCAGTAGAGGCCGCTCACCTCCACGTCCTCGGAGTTGAAACGACCGCCCTTGAAACCCCAGGCCACGATCCCCAGATAAATGACGCCGGCGGTCACGTGTGTCATGTGGAGCCCGGTCAGGGTGAAGAAGGTGGCCCCGAACAGCGGAACCCCCCAGGGATTTCCGAAGGGAGTGACTCCATGTTGGATCAACTGCATCCATTCGGTGGCGTGGAGCACGATGAAGGCCAGCCCTCCCGCTATGGTGGCCCAGATCCACTTTGCCGCCGTCGATCGATCGCCCCGGTGAGCGGCGGCGACGGCCAGGACCATGGTCAGCGAACTGGAGAGCAGGCAGAAGGTCATGACCGAAGCCAACGCGATGCTGGCCGGCTCGAAGGGGCGGGGCCAGCCCTCGTTGGCGACTCGGACGTAAGTGTAGGCCACCAGCAACGCCGTGAAGGTCAAGGTGTCGGAGAGGATGAAGAGCCACATCCCCAGCTTCTTGGAACCGACGGCGAAGGGGGAACGCCCACCCGCCCAATCGGAAATGCTCGCGTCGTGTGCCTGCTGAGCCATCCATTACCTCCAAAGGAAAATGAACAACAGAAGATAGACCCAGAGTCCATCCATGAAATGCCAGTAGATGGCCGTAACGTTGAGAACCGTGCGGGTCGGCGGACGATCCTGCAGCAACCGGCGGGACAAATAGGCCAGCGCCGCCACGCCGCCCAGGAGATGGACGCCGTGGGCGCCCGTCAGGATGTAGAAGAAGGCGCTGCTGGGATTGGTGCGCAGATAGATTCCGGCACCAACCATTTGCTGCCAGACCACGAGCTGCCCCAATAGAAAGATGACGCCGAGGCCGGTGGTCGCCAGCCACCATCTGGCGAGGGCGGCCGTCTGGCCGTAGAGCCTCCGGGCCCTCTCCAGCGTGAGGCTGCTGGCCAGCAGCACAGCCGTGTTCACCCAGACCAGGGCGGGAATCGCCGTCGGGAGCCAATCTTCCGAGATCCCCTTGCGCACGATGTAGGCGCTGGTGAAGGCGGCGAACAGCATGGTCACCGCTGCCATGAGCACCAGCATTCCCGTGTAGTAGCGATGCTCGGGAACTCCCGGCCGGCCTCCCCAGGAATCGCCCCAGCCTCCGCGCCCGGTGGGCGCGGCCGGAGCGCCGGGCAGGACAGGACCGCCGGGGTCCAATCCCCGGACGGCGGTCTTGGGAGGGGGAGGTGGTGCGACGATTGCCATCTTTTAGCCGGTGGTCGCCCGTGCGTCGGGAGCGGTTTGAGGGACGAAATCTTCCTTGGCGCCCGGGACGCTGTACTCGTAGGGGCCGCGATGCACCACCGGAAACTTGCCGGCGAAATTGTCATGGGGCGGAGGAGAGGGGACTTCCCATTCGATGGTGGTCGCCCGCCAGGGGTTCCTTTCCGCCACCCGGCCCTTGAAGAAACTGTAGGCGAAGTTGGCCACGAAGATGATCTGGGCGGCCGCCGTGATGAAGGCCGCCACCGTGATGAACTGCTGCAGAGAGACCAGGGGCTGCAGAAAATCGAAGGCGGTCAGTTCGGCGTATCTCCGGGGTTGCCCCGCGATCCCCAGATTGTGCATGGGCATGAAGATGCAGTAGACCCCGATGAAGGTGAACCAGAAGTGGACCTTGCCCCAGAACTCGTTCAGATGGCGCCCGAACATCTTGGAGAACCAGTAATAGGTGGCGCCGAAGATGCCGAAGATGGCGGCCACGCCCATGATCATGTGGAAGTGCCCCACCACGAAGTAGGTGTCGTGGAGATAGACGTCCACCGCGGGCTGGTTCAGGAAGAGACCGGTCACGCCCCCGCTCACGAACAGGGAGACGAAACCCAGGGCATAGAGCATGGCGGTCGTCAATTGGATCCGCCCTCCCCAGAGGGTTCCCAGCCAGTTGAAGGTCTTGATGGCCGAGGGTACGGCCACCGCCGTGGTGGTGAGGGAGAAGACGATGGCGGTGTAGGGGCTCATCCCGCTCAGGAACATGTGGTGGCCCCAGACGATGAAGCTCACCGCGCCGATGCCGATGAGGGCGAAGGCCATGGCCTTGTAACCGAAAATCGGCTTGCGGGCGAAGGTGGCCAGGATGTGAGAGACGACTCCCATTCCCGGAAGGATGGCGATGTAGACCTCGGGATGGCCGAAGAACCAGAACAGATGCTGCCAGAGGAGCGGCGATCCGCCCGTATGATCGATGACCTGGTCACTCACCACCAGGCCGCCGGGAATGAAGAAGCTGGTCCCGGCCCACCGGTCCAGGAGCAGGAGGACTCCCGCGGCCAGCAGCACTCCGAAGGCCAGCAGACCCAGGATGGCGGTGACGAACCAGGCCCAGACCGTCAGCGGCAGGCGCATCATGGTCAGGCCCTTGGCCCGCATGTCGATGGTGGTGGTGATGAAGTTCAGGGCGCCCAGGAGCGAGGCCACGCAGAACAGGGCGATGCTCACCACCCAGAGGCTCTGTCCCGTTCCCAGTCCCGGTCCGGCGATCTCCCCCAATGCGCTCAGGGGAGGATAGGCCGTCCATCCTGAGATGGGCGCTCCTCCCTCCACGAAGAAAGCGGCCATGAGCACGCCCAGAGCCAGGAAAGTGATCCAGAACGAGAGCATGTTCAGGATGGGAAAGGCCATGTCGTCGGCACCGATCTGGATGGGCAGAAAATAGTTCCCGAAGCCGCCCTGAGGGGCCGTGGTCAGGACGAAGAAGACCATGATGGTGCCATGCATGGTGAGCATGGCCAGGTAGAATTCGGGCGTCATGATTCCGCCCGGAGCCCCCTCCGGAAAGAGGGTGCCCAAAACGGAGATCTCGGAGCCCGGCCATGCCAGGTTCAACCGAATCAGCACCGACAGGCCCACTCCCACCAGAACCGAGAACAGAGCCAGCAGGTAGTACTGGATCCCGATCACCTTGTGGTCGGTGCTGAAAAAGTACTTTCGAACCCAGCCTGACGGCGCTTCGTGGTGAGCGGCGTGCGTCTGAACCTCTTCTGCCATATCGGTCACACTCCCTGGGTCTCCGGCACCCTATTCTTCAGCCTGGTCCTTCAGCCACTGGGCGAAGTCCGCCTCCGAAAGCACCTCCAGAAAACTTCGCATGTTGTAATGCTGCAGCCCGCACAACTCGGCGCAGGCGATCTCAAACCGGCCGGTCCGGGTGGCCGTGAACTGGATCGGAATGAGCAGCCCCGGAACCAGGTCCTGTTTGACCCGAAGCTCCCGCACCGAGAAGGCATGAGTCACGTCCTTGGAGCGCAGGAGCAACTCTATCGGCTTGCCCAGGGGGATCGCCATGATGGGAACGACCAGGTCGTCCTGGGCGGCGGCATCGGACAGGTCCAATCCCAGCGGATTGCCTCCTTCGTCATTGATGAGGTCCGGAGCCACCCGCCCGAACTCGCCGTCGGCGCCGGGATACCTCATGTTCCAGGCGAACTGTTGTCCGGTCACCTCGATGCGGATGGCGTCCTCGGGGGCTTCGGAGAGATAGAGGCTGGCCCAGATGCTCTGGCCCGGGATCACCATGGCGAAGAAGACCACGGTGGTGGCCAGGGTCCAGATCACCTCGAGCTTCTCACTCCCGTGGGTGTAGTGGGCCACCCTTCCCGCCCCGTCCCGATAGCGCGCAATAGCGTAGCCGAGTCCCACCTGGGCCAGAATGAAAACGACTCCGGTCACCACCAGGGTCACCATGAACTGCCGGTCCAGGTCGCCGCCATGCGCCGATGCCACTTCGGGAAACCACCAGTACTTGCCGACCATCAGTACCGTGGAAACTATCGTGATGATCCAGATCGCCACCGCCAATATCATGCGTCACGCCTCCAAAAATCGACGCCATTGTACCAACTGCCTGAGCAGATTCAAGACGGGAAGTGAGGAAAGAGGAGTGAGGAGTGAGAGAAGAGGAGGAGTCGTGCACAGGTTCTCGGGAACCGGTCCCGAGTCACGATTGCCGACGTGACGCGAGGATGAGAGCACGCAGGAGGATCGGGGCCTTCCCGGACGGCGGACGGACCACTAGACTGCGGGCATGGATTCCGCCGAGACCGGCTCCCTCAGCTTCAGGCTGGAACGGACCTGGTACATCCTGATTTTTCCCAGGAACGGCTGGCTGGCCGTGGATCTGCTCCGCTACCTGGACGACGTTCTGGATGCTTCCGACCCGGCGACGGCCATCTTGAAGTTGCTGGGATATACGTTGCAGATCGATGTCGACCCTCCCCGGCGCAGGGCGACTCATTGGGTGGAGGTCGACTTGGCCCAGCGGCGGCTGACCACCAACTCCGACCTGGTGAGAAGGGCCGTGGACCGGACGCCGGCTCGGGCGGACCCGCTCCGGACGCTGGAAAAGATCCATCGAGTTCTGGACTGCTTCGACTTCACCGTGGTGCTCCATCGCGGCAGGCGCGGCTGATTTGGGCGTTCTCGTCCGGCGCTATGCCGCGGGCGGGTGACGCACAGTCACTCCCTCTCGAATGACTTGTTGGAGGGCGGCAGGGGTTGAGAAGGGCGCTGCCGAGTTGATTGGAGAGAGGCTGATGAATCTCGGTGGGACAAGGGACGCCCTTCTCGGGGACGGATTATAGCCCCCCACCCCTGACATTAATTCCGCAGGGGTGTACGGCCGGCCGTCATGACCAGAGGCTCCGGTGCGGCCGAAACGGCTCCGCACGAAAGGCCGAGCGGTCGTGGCGAGGGCAGATTACTGCACCCTCTTTCGCGCGGCGCTCATCCCCAACCATCCGACAGACAAGATCATCCTTATGGAACGAGAAACGAGCACATTGTCTCTATCAGCCCGTGGCAAAAGTCATCACGGCATTCGACCGTCCCTGCATCCCGGCGGACTGCGTTGCTATCGGCTCACATACTCCCGGTATGCACCCGAATCGCGCCTTGTCCGGCGGGCGCAGGAACGGTCTCGGTGCTCGCGGGACTTTCACCACGGACTGCTGTGATTCCGAATTCGAGT
The DNA here is from genome assembly GCA_965217775.1 of Acidobacteriota bacterium. Lineage (GTDB taxonomy): Bacteria > Acidobacteriota > UBA6911 > RPQK01 > JAJDTT01 > JAJDTT01. Next base: position 5,065,982 of record CBDCJH010000002.1, on the reverse strand, counting down.
CAGGGGAGATTTCTCGATGTTGGCCAAACTGACCTCCAAGAACCAATTAACCCTGCCCAAGGCGGTGCTCGCCGACTTCCAAGACTCCAAGTATTTCGATGTGACCATGGAAAACGGCCGAATTGTGCTCACGCCCGTTCGTCTGACTCGTGCCGGCGCCGTGCGAGCCAAGCTGGCTGATCTCGGCATCCCGGAGGCCGAAGTGGCCGACTCCGTGGCCTGGTCTCGCGCGGCAAAATGACCGTCCCGGAGCGGCGGCGTTCCAGCTCCCGGACCTTCAACTGGCCGCATCTTGCTCCGCTTTGGACCGAAGCGGGCACCCAAAGGGGCGCCCCTACCCCAGATTCTTCGTCTATTTGCACAAGAATTCGAGATTATGGAACCAAGAGCATGGGGGCGTAGAAGAATGGGCGACAAGAAAGTCGCCCCTCCAAACCGGTCCATGCTACGATAACCTCGTTCACAAGCTCATGAATCTCCATTTCTTCAGCCAATTGGAGCGTCACCTGGACGCCATCCCGGACCAAGTCGCCCTGCAGGGCATCAACGACGAGGGGCGGGAAGTTTTCAGCTACCGCCGGATCGGACGGGAAGTCTCCTCCATCGCCCTTTTCCTGCAGCACCACGGCGTCCGGGAGGGGGACACTGTGGCCATCCTGATGGAGAACCATCCGCGCTGGGGAATCGCTTTCCTGGCGGCACAGAGCACCGGCGCCGTGATGGCGCCCTTCGACGTCCTCCACACGGACGAGACCCTGGCTTATCTCCTCGAGCATGCCGGGTGCCAGTTCGTGATCTGTTCGGAACGCTTCCATCCGCGTCTGGCGCCGATCTGGGAACACCTGGGCTACACCCTCCCGGTCCTGACGGTGGGTGAGGTTCCCGAGGCGGAGAATCAATGGGACCGGGTGCTGGAAGAATTCGACGGAACCGCTTCCATGCCGCTGGTCGAAAGAGGGACCGACGAACCTTTCCTCATCCTGTACACGAGCGGCACCACGGGCAATCCCAAGGGTGTGGTCCTGAGCCGCCGAAACGTGTACCGGAACATGGGCGAGCTCCTGAAGATGATCCAGGTCTCCTCCAAAGACCACATCCTTTCGGTCCTCCCCCTCTATCACGTGCTGGCTCTGGTGGCCAATTTCATCATCCCGCTCTACGCGGGAGCGAGGGTGACCTATCTGGACACCCTGGAAGCCCAGCGGGTGCTGCGCGCATTTCGAGAGGAGATGATCACCATCTTCGTCTGCGTGCCCCAGTTCTACTATCTGCTTCACCGGCGTATCCTCCAGGAGATCGGGAAACAGCCGCTGGTGCGCAGAATCCTTTTCCGTTGCCTCCTGGCCTTTTCCCGATTCTGCAACCGGAAGCTCGGTTTCAACCCGGGACGCACCCTGTTCCGGCCCCTGCACGGCAAGTTCGGACTCCAGTTCCGCTACTTCGGCGTCGGCGGCGCCCGCTTCGACGAGAAGGTGGCCCTGTCGTTGCGTGATCTGGGCTTCACCATCATCCAGGCCTACGGCATGACCGAGACGGCGGCCCTGGCCACGCTGAACCCACCCTCCACCCGGGAGTTGGGTTCGGTCGGAATGCCTCTTCCCCACGTCCGGATCCGAATTCAGGGCGCCGATTCGGACGGGATCGGGCGCGTCCTGATCCGGGGCGAGAACATCATGCACGGGTACTGGAAGAATCCCGAAGAGACGGAGAAGACCTTTCGGGACGGCTGGCTCGACAGCGGCGACCTGGGCTACGTGTCCGAATCCGGCAGCCTCTACATCACCGGGCGTGACAAGGAGATGATCGTCCTGCCTTCGGGAAAGAACGTCTTCCCCGAAGAGGTGGAGCACCACTACCAGAGCCACTGTCCCTACATCAAGGAGATGTGCGTGCTGGGCGTCCAGACGCCCGAAGGCGAGATTCAGGAACGGCTCCACGCCGTCATCGTCCCCGACTTCGACGTGCTGCGCAGCAATCAGGTGGTCAATTCCCAGGAGATGATCCACTACCTGCTGGAAGGGATCTCCCAACAGTTGCCCGCCTACAAGCGAGTCCACAGCTTCGCCATTCGGACCGAGCCCCTTCCCCGCACCACCACCCGGAAGATCAAACGTTTCGTCCTCCAACAGGAGGTCGAGGCCAGCGCCGCAAGCGAGTCTCCGGCCCGCTTCGACGCTCCCAGCGCACCCGAGACCTCCGCCGAGGAACGGATCTTCGACCTGCTTCGACGGACCCGCAAGGCGCCTCTCATCCACCGGGAGATGAACCTGGAGCTGGACCTGGGTTTCGACTCTCTGGAAAGGGTGGAGTTCCTGTCGAGCCTGCAAGACACCTTCGGGGTCCGAATCTCCGACGAGGCCGCGGCCGAGATACTCACCGTCGACGATCTGGTCCGGGCCGTGGAGGGAGCCGAATCTCCCGATGCCGGAACCGACCGGGGTTCCTGGCTTTCCTGGGGAGAGATCCTGTCGAACCCCCTGGAAGGACAGGATGCGGCCCTCATGCGCAAGACCCTGGGCCAGGGGCGCCTGTCGGACCTGGCCTTCTACGCCTCGGCCAAGACCGTCCACACCCTGGCTCGGATCCTCTTCCGCGTCAAGACCCGCGGCGCCGAGAACCTGCCCCGAGACTATCCGTTCATGCTCTGTCCCAACCACCTCAGCTACCTGGACGCCTTCCTGGTGGCGGCCGTGCTTCCCTACCGTCTGACCCGGCGGATCTTCTTTCTGGGCTACAGCGACTACTTCGTGGGCCGGTTCACGTCGCTGGTGGGCCGATTCCTCAAAGTGGTGCCGGTAGATGCGGACCGCTATCTCCGCCAAGCCCTGCGCCTGGGCGCCGAGGGGCTCAAGAAGGGAAAGGTCCTGTGCGTCTTCCCCGAGGGCACCCGCTCCATCGACGGCCACCTGAAGCCGTTCCGCAAGGGCCCGGCCATTCTCGCCACGGAACTGAAGGTTCCCGTGGTGCCGGTGGGAATCGCGGGGACCTACGAGGCTTGGCGCCGAGGCTCCAACCGAATCCGTCTCCACCCGGTGGAGATCACGTTCGGCAAGCCCTTCCTGCCGGAGCCCAAGGACTATCAAGAGGCGACCGAACGCATCTTCCAGTCCGTGGAACAGTTGATGCCGACCCGAAAGCCGGCGTAACCGTCCTGCCCGCCCGCCTCTCCGAAGCATCGGGCCCGGTCGAATGCCGCGACGGCTTTTGCCACGGGCTGTTAACATGAGAAATATGGCTCCGGCGCCGCCCTCACTCCCGCTCCAGCATCTGGACACGCTCTGGTTCCAGGTCGCCGGCACCCTCTGCAACCTGCGTTGCAATCACTGTTTCATCAGTTGCGCCCCGGACAACCACTCCCTGGAGCTGATGGACGCCCCCCGCATCTTCCGCTACCTGGACGATGCCCGGAGAATGGGGGTGAAGGAGATCTACTTCACCGGCGGCGAGCCCTTCATCCACAGGTCCTTCCTGTCCATACTCGAATGCGCCCTCCGGGATTTCCCGGTCTCCGTACTGACCAACGGCGTTCTCATCGATCGGGCGAAAGCGGACCGCCTGCAGCGAATCGCGGACGGCTCCCGCTTCTCCCTGGAGATCCGCATCAGCATCGACGACTACGAAGAGGCGCGAAACGACGCCATTCGCGGCCCGGGGACATTCCGCAAGGCCCTGAACGCGTACAAGTTGCTCTACGACCGCGGCTTCCTGCCCATCCTCACGGTCACCGAGATGCGAGACTACCTGGACCCGCAGACGGGAGAGCGAGACCTTCACGGCCGCTACGTGAAGCTGCTCCGATCCTTTGGTATCGAGCGGCCCCGGATCAAGGTCATCCCCATCTTCGAAATGGGAATGCTGCCAACTCCCTCCGGGCAGCGCCCCGTGACGCCGGAGATGCTCCGCGAGCTGGACCCGGATGCCCTTCAATGTTCATCATCGCGAATCGTGGCCCACGACGGAGTCTATGCCTGCCCCATCCTGGTGGGCGAGCCGGAGGCCCGATTGGCGGATGACCTGGAGGGAGGCCTCCGGGACTGCTCCCTCTACCATTCCTCCTGCCACACCTGCTACGTCACCGGCATGACCTGCAAGAACTTCTGAGAAGCAGAGGAAAACAGGAAAGAGAAAAGAGGAAAGAGTGAAGACGGGTGAGAAGTGAGAGAGCCTGGCGGGCCGGCGGCCATGCAGAGCTATCGGAGGGTCGCTCTTTTTGGAGGGGTCTACAACAACTACCTGGCGCTCGGCGAACTGGTGCGGGAATGCCGGGCATCCCAAGTCGACGCCATCTTCTGCCTGGGCGACATGGGGGGATTCGGACCCCATCCCGACCGGTCCTTTCCGCTACTGCGCTCCGGCGAGATCCGGAGCATCGCCGGGAACTACGACCTTTCGCTGGCGCAGGGAAATGAGGACTGCGGCTGCGGCTACACCGACCCCGCCGACAACCGTTTCGCCCTGATCAGCTACGAATACACGTTTCGGAACACCTCCAGGGAAAACAAGGATTGGCTGGGAACGCTCCCTTCCAACCTCGCTTTTGAACTGGGCCCGCTGAAGGTTCGCCTCTGCCACGGATCTCCCCGGCAGGTCAACGAGTTCCTGTGGGACAGCACCTCGCCCGACCATCTGCTCTCCGGCTTTCTTGACAACGCCGGGGCGGACGTCCTTTGTTGCACCCATACGGGCCTGAAGTGGCATCGGGAACTTCCCGGCCGAAAACACTTCTTCAACGTGGGGGTCATCGGCCGCCCCGAGAACGACGGGCGCCCCAACGTCTGGTACACCCTCCTGGAATCGGACGGCTCCGACTTCAGATTCGAGTTTCGCCCGCTCCGATACGATCACCGGCGGCTGGCCCGGGAGATGCGTGACGAAGGGCTGCCGGAGGAATTCGTGGAGACGACGCAGACCGGGTGGTGGACCACCTGCTTGGAGATCATGCCCTCAAGGGAACGGCGGAGCGGCAGCTTCTAGGAGCCTGTCCGAGAATGCGATGTTCGTCCAAATATCCAAATTTAAGTTATTGATTTATAAGGAGATAGGTTTTTCGGGATCGTGATTTTTCGAGTTCTCGGACAGCCTCCTGGCGAAAGACGCGGCGGTCGGAGCGAATTGCGGAAACCGCCGGTTTCAAACGGGAGGCGGGGCGGCGTAGGCCGTGGGATCGAGGATCCCTGATTCCTCGAAGGCGTCGATTCGCTCCTTGCATTTCCCGCAGACGCCGCAGTGCACACCCTTCCGAGGCTCGGCGCAACTGAGCGTCAGCTCCAGCGGCAGATCCTGCCCCAACCGGATCACTTCGGCCTTGGACATGCCCGCGAGAGGCCTCAGCAGGCGGAGCGAAAAATCCAGACCTCGGCTCAGAGTCCGCTCCAAACCCTCGAAGAACTCGGGTGTGGCGTCGGAGAAGGGATTGCTGCCCAGAATGCCCAAGGCGATCCCGCCGACGGAGTTGAGGCGGCACCACACCGCTACCTTGATCATGAGGGCCAGGTTTCGGCCCGGGATCTCCCACCGCTCGTCCGCCTCGTGGAATCCCGGAATCCCCACGCCGGAGGTATGCCATAACCCACCGTAGACATCGCTCATGGGCAGATCCAGAACCTGCACCGGGTCGATCCGGGGATGGGCCACGGTTTCCAGGAAAGCATTCAGCCGGTCCAGCTCCTCACCTTCCCAGACCAGACCGCATTTGACGTAGATGGGAGTGACCCGGCGGGCCGACCGGGTCAGCGAGACCAGCATCACGCAACTGTCGAGTCCACCGCTCACCAGGACAGCCGTGCGATCAGTCGTCATCCGCACGGTACTCGGCGAAGGCGTCATGCGTTTCCCAGAGCCGCACCGCCCTCACCGGAAGGCGTCGAGCCCGGGCTTCGTGGAAGATGAGCTTGGCGATGTTCTCGGCAGTGGGGTTCGACTTCATCACGTAGGGATTCTCCCCCACCCCGCGCAACGCTTCGATGAGGGGATCGTCATCCCGGAGAAGCATCCGGTGATCCAACTGGCCTTCGATGAAGCGAGACACCTCTTTCTTCACGTCTCCGAAATCGTAGACCATGCCCCGATGGTCCAACTTGCGGCTGGACAGCTCGATCTCCAGGACTCCATTGTGGCCGTGGGCGAAGGCGCACTTGCCGTCATAGTCCAACAGCCGGTGGCCGTAGCAGAAGTGCAGCCGCTTGACGATGGTGTGCCGGCCCGCGACGAGCTCCGGCCCGCTCCGGCTCATCCGGCTCCCTCCGTGAGGATCACGAACCACCTCTTGGGACCGTGCATGCCCTTGACCAGCACCTTCCCGATGTCCGCGGTCCGGCTCGGACCCGTGACCAGGGTGAGCGCGCTTCCCTCCTCTCCCGGCCGAACCCGTTCGAAGAGCTGATCCAGGTTCGAGAGGAGGTCCCCCTCCGCCAAGAAGACGATATGGGTCTCGGGAAGAACGTTGAGCAGGCGTCCCCGGCCCGGCCCTACGGTTTGCACGACGGTCCCGGTCTCGGCGATGCCGAACGCGGCACTCGAGGCGGAGACGGGAATCGCGGCCAGCCGGTCCCGTTCGATGGAGTGGGCGGCCAGTGTGATCGGAAGCCGGACCCGCCCCTGGTAGTGGTAGCTGAAGACCAGGTTGGGGGTGGAGAACGACTCGGGCAGGCGCAGCCGGTAGGGCAAGCCGTGCTTGATGAATATCTTCTCTTCTTCCCAGAAGACCTCCGTCTGGCCCGTCTGCTGCAGGACCTGGGAGAGCGCCTCCGCCGGGTTCCGATCCCGGGCATCCAGAAAGACGCCTCCGACCGCCTCCAATTCCCGGCGAAAGACTCCCACCGGGTCCTGGAACCTGGGGGCCTCGGGATATCCGTCCGGCAGGGGATCGGGCGGCTTGACGCCGCAGGCCGAACGGACCTTCTGCAAGATCCGCGGGCGACTCACTTCCCCTCCTTGCGCAGCGCCCGAAGCTGCTCCCGGAAGCTTTTTTCAGGCAGCGGCGGAAGATCCCGGTACCGGTCCCAGTCGCTGAAGGGGGGCAGACGTAGCCGTAGCCGCCCCTCCCGCACGAAGTAGGGCTGGACCCGGCGCAGAAGATTCCCCAGGAATCCATAACGGCCGGGAGAGCTCATGGCCCAGGCCCAGAACTGCATGGCCCAGGCTTCCAGCGGCAGCTGGCGGGCCAGACGTTGCCGGCTCCGTTGGACCCGCTCGCGCAGCTTCAACAGAATGTGAGGGATCTCGATCTTGACCGGACAGGTCTCGTAGCAGGCTCCGCAGAGCGAAGACGCGAAGGGGTGTTCGGGCGCCGCCTCCGCCGAGGTCAGTTGAGGAGTCAATATGGCGCCGATGGGCCCCTGATAGGTGGAGCCGTAGGCGTGTCCGCCGATTCGCTGGTACACGGGGCAGACGTTCAAGCAGGCGCCGCAACGGATGCAGGCCAGCGTCTGCCTCAATTCAGGATCGGCCAGAATCCGGCTCCGGCCGTTGTCCACCAGCACCAGATGGAATTCCCGCGGGCCGTCCCACTCTCCCTCCCGGCGAGGACCGTTGATGAAATTGACGTAGCTGGTGCTCTTCTGTCCGGTGGCGCTCCGCGAGAGGAGCTTCAGAAAAACCGCCAGGTCCCGGGCTCGGGGAACCACCTTCTCGATGCCCATGATGGCGATGTGCACCTCCGGCAGGGAGGCACAGAGACGAACGTTGCCCTCATTTTCCACAACCACCAGCGTTCCGGTTTCGGCGACGCCGAAATTCACGCCGGTGATTCCGGCGCCGGCGGTCAGAAAATGGCGCCGCAGGACGGCTCGAGCCGTGGCCGTGATTGCCTCCACGTCGTCGGTGGGGGGCATGCCCAGCTCCCGGCCGAAGAGCTCGACCACTTCCTCCTTCGACTTGTGCAGGGCCGGGGTCACGATGTGAAAGGGCGTCTCCCGGGAGAGCTGGATGATGTACTCGCCAAGGTCGGTTTCCACCGGGTCGAAATGGGCCCGCTCCAACTCTTCGTTGAGATGGATCTCCTCTCCCAGCATGGTCTTGCTCTTGGCCACCTTCTTGATTTCCCGCTCCTGGAGAAGGCCCACGATGAACTCCAGGGCTTCGGCTCCGGTGTCGGCCCAGACCACCTTGCCGCCCTGAGCGATGACCTTCCGCTCCAACTGCTCGAGATAGTGGTCCAGGCGGGAGAGGGTATGGGCCTTGACGTCGTGGGCGTGCTGCCGGAGCTCTTCCCAGTTGGAGACCTCCGCGACGGCGCGGTCCCGGGCCTGGAGCGACTTCTCCAGCGCCGGCTTGAGGTTGGCTTGAAGGGTGGCGTCGGACAAGACCGCCGAGGTGTTGGGCCGGATCCTGAGTTGCATCCGGCTACTCCTCGAACTTCGACAACAGCTCGGCCAGATGCAGGGTCCGGACCTGGGATCCCCGGCGCTGGAGCAGTCCGCCGATGTGCATCAGGCAACTGACGTCGTTGGCCACCACGTAGCGGGCGCCCGACTGGTGAATGGTGTCCACCTTGTCCTCCCCGATGGCCGCCGAGACATCGGCGAACTTGACCGAAAAGGTTCCGCCGAACCCGCAACATCGGGCAGCGTTGGGCAGCTCCAGGAACCGGACTCCTTCCACGCCCTGGATCAGGAGGCGCGGCTGCCGGGCAATCCCCAATTCCCGAAGCTGGTGACAGGAGTCGTGGTAGGTGACGGCCTCCGGGAAGCGGGCGCCGGTCCGGGTCACTCCCAGGACCGAGACCAGGAAGTCGGACAGCTCGTAGGTCCTCCCGGCGATCTCCCGGGCCAGCCGGCGCTCCCGGGAGCCGGGCGGAAAAAGAGTGGGGACGAACACCTTGAGCATGGTGGCGCACGATCCGGAGGGAACCACGACGGGGCCGCTGTCGGCATAAGCTTCCAGGAATCCACGGGCCACGGTGCGGCTCTCCTCGGAATGACCGCTGTTGAACGCCGGTTGACCGCAACACGCCTGGCGTTCATCGAAATCGACCTCGACGCCCAGCCGATTCAGAATCTTGATCGTACCGAGTCCCACCTGGGGAAAGACCTGATCCACCAAGCAGGTCACGAACAGGGACACCTTCATAGCGACGTCCGCCCAATTTTCCGGAGCGGGGCCAAATCCGTGCCCCGGTCTCTGCGGCTCGCACAGTCTACTACGGATAGAGAGATGCAGGGTCACCCTGGGAGGGGAGGTGGGAGAGGGGACATTCCTGCCCCCCTCTTCATCGCCGACCCGTAACCATGCAGGGGCACCCGACATTCACCATTGCTGCCTCCGGGGCATACACGCCAACCCGTAACCGTGCAGGGGCACCCCTTGTGGGAGCCCTCTTTCGCCCCCGCCTCCGCACGGCGGACCGGATCCCCGAGGTCTCATCGGCGAAGAACCCGGGAACGGCTCGCCGAGCAGCCCGTGGCAAAAGTCATCACGGCATTCGACCGTCCCTGCATCCCGGCGGACGGCGTTGCGATTCGGGCACATACTCCCGGTATGCACCCGAATCGCGCCTTGTCCGGCGGGCGCAGGAACGGTCTCGGTGCTCGCGGGACTTTCACCACGGACTGCGAGGGGTCGCCAGCGCCGGGGTGGCCACAAGGGGCCGTAGCGGAAGGGCAACCACACACAAGGGTTGCCCCTACGTTTTTCTTTCCTCTCTTCACAGCCTGCTATAGAGTTGACGGTGATGAGCATGCCCACGAACGGGAGAATCGGAGTCGCCGGCCTACTGTTGGCGGCGGCTCTTCCGTCAGCGCTTCTCCTTTGCGCCGCCGAGGCCGTCGCGTCTCAGGGCGTTCTCTACCGGTCATGGATTCCCGCCGCCGAGAGGCCGCGTCTGGATCTGTCCGGAACGCTGTCCACTCTGGACGGAAAGCGAGTGCCCCTCCGGGAATTGAAGGGCAAGGCCCTGCTGATCAACGCCTGGGCCACCTGGTGCGGACCTTGCCGCCTGGAGATGCCCTATCTGGCCGACCTTCACCGGAGGCTTTCCAAAGAAGGCTTGGCGATTGCCGCCGTGAGTTGGGAGGAGCCCGGGGCAGTCCGGACCTTTCTCGAAGAGACCGGCGCCGACTACCCTTTCCTGCTGTTATCGGATCCTGACCGGATCCTCCAAGGCCGCTTCCAGGTCACCGGACTCCCCACGACACTGATCGTCGACGCCCGTGGAAGACTAGCGTTGCACCATGTGGGGATGTATGTCTGGAACTCCCCCGAAATCGTAAGCCGAATCCGTCACCTTTTGGCAGAATGACCGAGTGGTTTCGCTTCCGCTGCATCAATGACTCCTGCCTCCGGGAGTTCCCGATCCGAGAAAAGCTCTACCAGTGTCCCCGTTGCCGGGACCTGCTTGACATCGTCTACGACTTCAGCCGGATCGACGTGGGCTCCCTCAAGGAGAGCTTCTCGCAGAGGCGTCTCTCGAATCACCCCCTCGACGTGAGTGGAGTGTGGCGATATCGAGAACTGCTTCCCTTCGAAGCCGGAGACCTGGACCGGGTGGTGACTATGGGCGAGGGGAACACGCCCATCCTGGAAGCCCCTCGGTGCGCCGAATACATGGGCCTGGATCGGCTCCGGGTGAAACACCTGGGCTGGAACCCCAGCGGTTCGTTCAAGGACTACGGCATGACCACGGCCGTCTCCCAGGCGATCCGGCTCGACGCCCAGGTCGTGGCCTGCGCTTCAACCGGAAACACCTCGGCCTCCATGGCCGCCTATTGCGCCCGGGCCGGCCTGCGGTCCGTCGTCTTCATTCCGGAAGGCCAGATTGCATTCGGCAAGCTGGCCCAAGCCCTGGACTACGGCGCCTTGACTCTCCAGATCCAGTGCAGCTTCGACGTGGCCATGAAGCTGGTTCAGGAATTGGCCGCCGACACCGACCTCTACCTGATGAACTCCATCAACCCATTCCGCCTGGAGGGCCAGAAGACGGTGATGCTGGAGTTGATGGATCAACTGGACTGGAAGAGTCCGGACCGGATCGTGGTTCCCGGCGGCAATCTGGGAAACAGCTCCTCCTACGGGAAAGTCCTGATGGAGTTGAAAGAGTTGGGAATGATCGACAAGATTCCCAGAATCACCATCATCCAGGCCGAGGGCGCCGACCCTCTCTATCGGACTCTGGTGACCAGCTCGCAGGAACTGGTGCCCGTCACCGATGCCTGGACCCTGGCCAGCGCCATCAAGATCGGCCAGCCCATCAGTTGGAAGAAGGCGGTTCGCGCCCTCCAGTTCTCGGACGGCTGGTGCGACGAGGTCACGGAGCAGGAAATCGCCGACGCCAAGGCGATTCTGGGACAAGACGGGATCGGGTGCGAACCCGCCTCGGCCACCACGGTGGCCGGTCTCAAGCGCCTGCTGGATACGAGTGCCGAGGAGCGTCCCGAAGTGACCATCGACCCCTCCGAGAACGTGGTGGCCATTCTGACCGGACATCAACTCAAGGACCCCGAGTACACGGTCAACTACCACCTGGACAACCTCTACGAGCACGCCGCCTACGAGAACCGGATCGTCGAGAAGCACGGCAAGATCCAATCCACTTACGCCAACCCACCGGTCCAGGTGCCGCCCGACAAGGAGAAGATCCACCAACTCCTTGGACTTTAGCCCGTTTCTCTATCTGCTAAGATGCGGCCATGGTTTCCCAGCCTCCGGGGCCGGCCGGGTCAGCCCCCGAGTCCGAACGCCTCGAGGCCATTCTGGGCGAGAAGACCAGCAAGCTGCCCTCCCCGGAAGAAGCCAAGCTGGTCAACCTGGACCCTCTCCGGCGCTACCTTCTGGAGATCAGCCAGTTCGAACCGCTGACGGCGGAAGAAGAGCGGTCGTTGATCCGGCGGTATCAGCAGGAAGGCGATCAGGAGGCCGCCTATCGCCTGGTCACCTCCAACCTGAAGCTGGTGGTCAAGATCGCCCTCATCTACCGGCGCGTCTACAACAGCGTCATGGACCTGATCCAGGAAGGGAACATCGGCCTGATCCAAGCTCTGGCCCGATTCGACCCCGGCAAGGGAACCCGCCTGCCCACCTACGCCTCCTGGTGGATCAAGGCCTACATCATCAAGTTCATCACGGACAATTTCCGGATCGTCCGGATCGGCACCACCAACCAGCGGCGGAGGCTTCTCTTCAACCTGCGCAAAGAGAAGGAGCGGTTGCGGCTTCAGGGGATCGAGCCCACGACGTCGCTGATCGCCAAGAAACTCGATGTGCCCGTCAAGGAGGTCCGGGCAGTGGAGCATGCCATCGAGTCCTCTGACCTGAGCCTGGACAACTATATCGATCCCAACCGGACCATCCGGCACGTGGACATGCTCAAGGCCACCGGGGATCTGGTTGACGAGACACTGGCCCGGGGCGAGTTGAAACGGCTTTTCGCCCACAAGTTTCGCGAGTTCGCCGAAACGCTGAACGAACGGGAACGGGCCATCCTGAAGGAGCGCCTCATCGCCGAGGAGCCCAAGACCCTGCAACAGCTCGGGACGCGCTTCGGTGTGAGTCGAGAGGCGATCCGCCTCAACCAGATCTCATTGACCAAGAAGATCAAGGCCTACATGGAAGAGGCCCTGAAGAACGTCACCGACGTGGAGTTCGCCCTCATTTCGTAGGGGCTCCCTCTTTCGTCCTCCAAGGAGGATGGACTTGGAGGGGGCATTCTTGCCCCCCACTCTTCCCTCCCTCAGACAATGATCATGGCGTCGCCGTAGCTGTAGAAGCGATAACAGCGAGCGACGGCCTCTCCGTAGCTCTCTTTCAACAGCCGGTCTCCGGCGAACGCCGCCACCAGCAGCAGGAGTGACGTCCGGGGTAGGTGAAAATTGGTGATGAGGCCGTCGACAACTCCGAATTCGAAGCCGGGCTTGATGAAAAGATCGGTCCATCCCCGGCCCTTCGCCACCTCGCCGTGGCGGCGGTGAACCTGCTCCAGAACCCGGGTCGAAGTGGTCCCTACCGCGATGACCCGGCCTCCCGCCTTGCGGTGGCGCCGAATCCTGCGCGCCGATTCCGCCGAGACCTCGTAGTACTCCGAGTGCATCCGGTGGTCCTCGACTCGATCCGCCACGACAGGTTGGAACGTCCCGTACCCCACGTGCAATGTGATCTTGCAATGGTTCAGGCGGGAGAGGAGCGCTTCGGTGAAGTGGAGTCCGGCCGTTGGGGCCGCCGCCGATCCCGGCCTGTCGGCGTACACCGTCTGGTAGGCCTCGCGGTCCCGGGAATCGACCTCCCGCTGGATGTAGGGAGGCAGGGGCGTGCGTCCCACCCGCTCCAGGACCTCTTGGAGATCCCCGGCGGGTTCCAGTTGGACCCGACGGACGGCGGACCCGGGATCGTCCAACACACGAATCGACAGCAACTCCGGATCTACGGTGAGGAGTTCGCCGGCGCGGGCCCGGCGGCCCGGCTTGAGCAGGGCCCGCCAGACCCGACTCTCGAGAGCATCCAGCAGCAACACCTCGACTTGCCCCCCCGTCTCCTTGACGGCCGCCAGCCGGGCGGGCAGGACTCGGGAGTCGTTCAACACCAGGAGGTCCCGCTCCGACACGAGATCGGGGAGATCGGCGAACCGGGCATGCTCCCAAGCGCCGGCCTCCCGGCGGAGCACCATCAGGCGCGAGCCGTCGCGGGGAGAGTGGGGACGTTGGGCGATGAGACGCCGAGGCAATTCGTAGTCGAAATCGTCCAGCTTCAAAACGGGTTTCATTTTATTGCAGAGCGAAGAGCCGAGGAGGGCAACCACAAGGGGCACCCCTACGCTCCGGCGGATTGTGCGAGAATAGCGCGTCCATGTCGTTCAGAGTTCCGAAACCGGTTCTTTCGCTTTCCGGCGGTCACTTCCTGATCGACTGCTACGCCAGCATGTTCGGGGCGTTCCTGCCCTTCCTCCACCAGGAACTGGACCTGTCGCTGGTCGAAGCCGGGATTCTGGGCGGCGTCCTGAGTTTTTCCAGCGCGTTCATGCAGCCCTTTTACGGCTACCTGGCCGACCGGCTGCGGAAACCTGTCTTCACCGCGTTGGGACCCGGACTGGCGGGGCTCTTCATCTCCGCCCTGGGCCTGGCTCCCGATTTCCGGGCGCTGTTGGTGATGGTCATTTTGGGCGGCGTCGGGATCTCGGCGTTTCACCCCCAGGCGGCGTCCATTGTCTCGGAGTCCTCCGCCCGCAGAAAGGGTTTCCACATGTCGGTTTTCGTCACCGGCGGCATGCTCGGCTACGCCCTGGGCCCGGTCTATATCACCACCGTGATTGCCCTTGTGGGCCTGGGCTCCAGCCTCTGGGCCGCGTTGCCGGGGGTTGCCATGAGCCTTTACCTCATCCTTTACGGCCCGTCCCCGTCCCCGACGGCCGCTCTCCACCACAGAACACTTCTTTCGCGGCTTATGGAGCAACGAAAGCCACTTCTGATCCTCTACCTGCTCGTGGTCATCCGAGGATCCATTCAGATCATCTTCGTCGCTTTTCTCCCCTTGTATCTGACGCTGCACGGATATGGCGCGGCGCGGGCTGCCCTGGTTCTAAGCCTGTTTCTGCTGGCCGGCGGCAGCGCCGGTTTCCTGGGGGGCATCCTGAGCGACCGCTTCGGGGGCAAGAGAATCCTCGCTCTTTCCATGTTCGGCAGCCTGCCGTTGCTCCTGGCCTTTCTCTGGACTCAGGGGCCAATCTCCATCGTGCTGTGCATTCTGGGAGGCGGCGTCCTGCTCTCCACCTCCCCGGTCAACGTGGTGATGGCCCAACAGATGGTGCCGGAGGCGACCTCCACGATCTCGGCTCTGCTCATGGGGTTCGCCTGGGGCGTGGGCGGCTTGCTCCTGCCTGTGGTTGGATTGGTGAGTCAGACGGTGGGCCTTCAGTTGACCATGACGGCCATCGTCCTCTTCGCGGTGCCGGGGTTCGTCCTGGCGTTGAAACTTCCGCCCCATCTGGGAAGAGGCGGGCTGACGGCGGCGCCACAGATGGCACAGGAGTGAGCGCTGGCCGGCGCCGTCAATAAAACTGGATCGAAGCTATTTACACGATTTCGAGGCTGGTTTACAATCTGTGGGCTGCATGTTGACCACCGCTAAGGCCGGGACTATTTGGCAGGCTGCCGACAGGATCCTCGGCAATATCATCGACAGTTGGTACGAGAACGTCGCCAGCTTCTACATCACCAGCGAGCAGGTGGCGAACCTTCCCGACCAACAGGGAACCGAGGAGCTCAAGCGTTTCCACGACGAAAAGGGCCACCGAATCAAATTCAACAAAGGCGACCTGGACTTCACTTACGGACTGCGCTCTTCCTGGATCGACGACGCATTCATCGTGGAAGTGAGCGTCAACAACAAAGTGGAGTCTTTCGACTACGACGATTTTCTGCGTCGCCTCATGGCCCACTACCGGCACCTGGGAATCGAGAAGGTGCCGACGCCCTACGAGTTGAAACACCTCCGCTACAACCAGATCTTCCTCTTGGAGCCCAGTCTGCAAGACGCTTTCGCCGTGGAGAGAAGGGGGGAGGGTGCCGACATCATGCGGCTCTCCTTCAAGGTGAACACTCCCTACCTTGAGAAGTGCTTTCGCCCTCAGGCGGGCAAAAAGATCATCGAGACCTATTGCGTCTCTCCCTTGCGGACCGTGTTCGCCGCCGTCTATCGCCGCCGCTCCAATTGAGGCGTTGCGGCTTCCTCACTTGTAAGTCTCACGGATCCACCGCTCCAACGAACCTGCGGGGTCTTCCATGACCTGAGGGTCCACGAACAGGGGCTTGGAAGCCTGCCCGCGAGCCAGCAGTTTCATGCCGTGCTCGTATTCCCGAAACAGGTCCCGGCAGTACTGCAGGACATCGGCATTCGGGCCCCTCACCCGCTCCGAGATGAGTGCCACGGCCTCCGGCGTAAACATGATTTCCACTCCGTACTGGTGGTGGAACTCCGCCTCGAAGCGTTTGAGCTGGAACTGCAGGATCGCCTCGTGATGCAGGTCCGGCTTGGCCAGGAGTTCGTTGAGCGCCGCCTTCGGATTCTCGACCAGCTCGCGGTCCGCCACCAGTTCCGTCACCTCGTGATCCGGCAGATGGTATTTGTAGTCCCGGAAGACCCTCTCGCACACGGTCATCAGGCCGCGCGCGCCCGTCTCTTCCCTCGCCGCCAAATCGGCAAGCGCCCGCATCGCCCCATCCTTGAAATAGGCGTCGATACCGTAAGCCAGAAAGTCCTTCTTGTACTGCTTGAGGAGGGACCCCTCCGACCTCTTGAGGATCTGAAACAGGTCGTCGACGCTGAGGCGGCGACAGTGGGTCACGACCGGCAGGCGTCCGATGAACTCCGACTCGAAACCATACTCCACGAAGTCCGTGGAACGAACCTGCTGCAACAGCAGTTCCTCTTTCCGGTCCGACTCCTGCTCTCCGCCCATGAAGCCGATCTGCCTCGAGCCCAGGCGTTTTCCGACAATCTCGGTCAGCCCGTTGAAGGCCCCGCTGACGATGAAGAGGATGTGCTTGGTATTGATCGTCTTCTTTTCCAACTTGCGGCCTGATTGAATCTCCATCAAGGACTGCATCTGGCTGGCGATGTCCGTGGGGGACCGCAACGGGACCTCCGTCTCCTCCATGAGCTTCAGGAGACCCCTCTGCACGCCGTGGCCGCTCACGTCTCTTCCAATCTGGCCCGTGGGTGCGGCGATCTTGTCGATCTCGTCCAGGTAGACGATTCCGTACTCCGCCAGCCGCACGTCGTCGTTCGCCTGTTGGACCAGTTCCCGGACCAGATCCTCCACGTCGCCTCCCACGTAGCCGGTTTCACTGTACCGGGTGGCGTCGGCCTTGCAGAACGGAACTCCGATCAAACGGGCGATGTTCTGGATCAGGTAGGTCTTTCCCACCCCCGTGGGACCGATGATGATGATGTTCTGCTTCTTGTACTCCCGGCATTCATCCGGATCGCTGCAGTTCTGGATGTGGTGGTAGTGGTCGCAGATCGCCGTCGCCAGAACCTTCTTGGCTTCGTCCTGCTGAATGACGAAGCGGTCCAGATACTCCTTGATCTGGCTCGGCCGATAGTCGAACGTCAGATCACGATGCTCCACCTGTGCCTGATTCGGCTCTTCTCCCGTCTCCTCCCGATCCGACTTGGGGAACACTTCGACCCGCACCCCGGTCCCGTATTTGTTCTGGAGCAGTTGTTTCAGGTCGTCAGGATTGAATCGCTTGTCGGCGGCCATGGGCTTCCTCCCTCCTGCGGGTCTCGCTTTTGTCGATCGCAAGAGCCGAACCGGAAATTCGGGTCAAAAGTAACGCAACAGAACTTCGCGCGCCGAAATCAGGGCCATGACGTTGGTGACGGCGGCCCCCGCCACGGCGGCGCCGGAGAGCCAGGCCGGGACCCGTTTGCCGGGAGGCAATTGCCGATTCAGCCAGATTGCCGCGATACAGGTCAGGCCCACACCGACATTGGTGCTGAAGAGCGCCACCATGTCCACCATGATGATGGGCGTCGTGCCACTCCAGATAAAGAACCCGGAAAGGATCAGGATGGAGAGCCCGTAAAGGTTTCTCACCCGGGAGAGGGACCAACCCCGGGCGCCGGGCATGAGCTGCCGAAGAAAGCTGTGAGCGCCTCTGCCGTAAATGTCGGGTAGCGCGTTCAATGTCCCCCAGAGGGCGGCGAGAATAGTGACGTAGTAGAGCGGAATCATTACGGGGGAGATTTCGGCGAAGATATGAGCCTGCTCCGTCAGCAGATCGTATCCCTGCGGAATCCTCCGGGCAGGGTTCAGAATTGCGGCTCCGCCCACCATGAACGCCACCGTCACCAGGAACACGACGGCGGCGGTGACCCCCACGTCGAATTTCAGAGGCGCCAGGGCGCGCTTCCTCGCAGACCGTCCCGAGACCCCCTTCAGGCTCCAGCCCTTCATCAGGGCCCAGTTGGAGTAGACCACGTAGTTCATGGGGATGCTGCCGGCGTATCCGAAGACCGCGGCCACCTCCAAAAGGCGGCTTCTGCCCTTGATTTCAGTGGGGATCCAGTCCGGATAGGGGGGAACCGTCCCCAGGCTGAACAGTCCCTTGAGAATCGCCGCGAAATCGGGGCGGGCCAGAAGGGTGGCGGTCACGGTTCCTACCAGGAGCACCAGGCAGACCAACCCCTGCGACTTCTCCAGAGTGTCGTACCGTTGGACCAGGCCGACCAGGATGGCCAAGCTCAGGAAGGCCAGAGCCAGCCACTTGTAGGAGACGTTCAATCCTCCCCCCGCCAGCGCTTGGCTCATCAAGCGCCCGCAGGGGACGGCGATCACCACGAAGACGAAGGGAGCCACCAGAGACTCCAGCACCAGGATGACCCAGAGAAACCATCCCCGTGGACCGGGCAGATCCACCAGCTTCTCCGCCACCGCGCGTCCGGTGGCGACCGTATAGTGACCCAGGAGATAAAGCGTCAGGAACGACTTGGCCAGGATGGCCAGAAGGATCAGCCAGAGGAGATCGTAACCGCCCCAGGCGCCGGCGCGGACGGCCAGAACCGTTTCGCCGGCGCCCACCGTGGCGGATGCCACGATGGCGCCCGGACCGATCCGAGACAGCCACTTGCCCGGTTTCTCCATGAGCGCGTCATGGTACCAGACTCCATGTATACTCGAATCCCCATGGACGCCCGCGACCGCCTGAAAGAGATCCTGTTGACGCGGTGCCTGAAGGTGGGCCGCTTCCGGCTCGCTTCGGGCCGCCGGAGCCACTACTACCTGGACCTGAAGCAGGCCACGCTGGAGGCCGAGGGGGCCTACCTTTCAGCCCTGCTGATCCTGGAGGAGCTACGGCGGCGCGAGGTTTCGGCGGCCGCCATCGGCGGTCTGAGCCTGGGCGCCGACCCCATCGTCGCCGCCGTGGCGGCGGTGAGCTTCGCCCACCGGGAACGGTTCGACCCGATTTCCGCGTTCATCGTCCGCAAGCAGCCCAAGAGCCACGGCACCCGGCGCCACCTGGAAGGCTACCAGGGACCCAAGGGGTCTCCGGTGGTGGTGGTCGACGACGTCTGCACGACGGGAGGATCGGCCCGGAAGGCCATCGTCCGGGCCGAGGCCGAAGGCTACCGGGTGGCCACCGTCATCTCCATCGTCGATCGGGAGGAGGGCGCCGCCGAGAATCTGGATTCCTACCGCTATTTTTCCCTGTTTCGCGCGTCGGAACTCATGGCCGAGCCCGGAATTCGGCGCCAGTTGGAAGAACTCTCCCGCATTCCATCCTGACGAACGCCGGTCCGGCAACCTTCCGTTCCCCCCTCCGGAGCGGCCCTGGGCGATTCGTATTAGAATTGGGAAATCATGTCCAGACTCAAGGTGGAATGCCCCGAATGTGGATGCAGGCTCCTGGTCGACGCCAAGACCGGGCTCGTGATTCGAGGCGAGAGCAAGAAACCGGACTACTCCTTCGAGTCGGCCTTGGAAAAGGTCGCGGAGCGGAAGTCCAAGGCTGACCAACTCTTCAGTCAGGCGATGGATGATGAGAAACGCCGGCATTCCAGTCTGGAGGACAAGTTTCGGGAAGCCCTGCGGTCCAAGGACGAACTGGAGGACCCGAAACGCCTCTGGGACCTGGATTGAGCCTCCCCACTCCTCGTGCGACCCGGATCATACGCGAGACGGCCATCCTTCCTGCCCTCAGTTCGTCCAGAGCATCTTGACGGGCATCGCGAAAAGCTTGGACCCGGCTTGTTGAACGCGCTCGCCGTCATGAAGGATGATGCCGCAAGCGAAACCGTCGCCGACGGCCTCTCGCAGGCGCTTCAGGCCCTTGAAGTCCCTGGGGCGCACCGTCGCGCTCGCTTTGACTTCGATCCCGACGATTGCGCTGGGGGATCGCTCCAGCACGAAGTCGACTTCGACCTGATCCTTGTCGCGATAATGACTGATGGTCAGTTCCTCGTCGGAAAGAGTGGCCGCCTTGGCGAGCTCAGCATAGACGAAGCTTTCCAGATTCGGTCCCAGTTTCTGCCGGTCCTTGGCCACTGTCGCCGCCGAGACCCGCTGGAGCGCCGCCAGCAGACCGGAATCCAGAAAGTGCAGCTTCGGCGCCTTGATGAGCCTTTTCAGCCCGCTACGATGCCATGCGAAGATACGGCGGACCAGAAACATGTGTTCGAACAAGGCGAGCCAGCGGTCGACCGTCTTGCCGTCGACGCCAATCCGCGATCCGAGGGCCGACAGGTTGAGCAACTGGCCCGCGGAAACAGCCGCGTGGTCGATCAGGCGGCTCAGGTCATTCAGCTTGGCGATGGAGGCGATGTCGGAGACATCGCGTTCGGCGAGCGCGCGGGCATAAGCCCGCAGCCAGCTCCGGCGTCGGGAAGGAACCGTACGGGAAAGAGCTTCGGGAAAACCGCCGCTGATGACGCGTTCCGTCAAGCCGCCGGTCGATCCCGTCAGCGCGAGGTTCGGAAAATCTGCGGCAAAGGCTCGATCCAGGAAGTCCGGCGGACCGGCACCGGCGATCTCCGCTTGCGAAAACGGTAGGAGCTCGATCGTCTCGACGCGCCCCGCGAGCGAATCAGGCGAGATCGAGCCCCGGAAAAGGTCGACCGAGCCCGTGATCAGGAAGCGCCCGGGACGCGGGTCTTCATCCACCGCTTGCTTGAGTGCCAGGATGAGACCTGGCGCGCGCTGGATTTCATCGATCACCGCGGCTGGTTGGGCGCGCATGAAGCCGGCCGGATCATTTCGGGCAAACCGCCTGAACTGGCCGTCATCCAGGGTGATGAAGGGGCGGCCGTCGGCGGCGGCTATGCGGCGAGCGAGCGTCGTCTTGCCGGACTGGCGCGGCCCCACGATCGCGACGATGCGGGTATCTGCCAGCGCCGTGCGCACCGGCCGCTCGGCATGCCGCGCCACAAACTCCCCACGGCGTATCGTCCGGTCTGGCATCAAGCATCGTCCAATTCGGAATCCGGACCCGTCTGATTCGGAATGTAACACCGTCTGATTCGGAATGCACGCCGGAATCGGATTGTTTTCCAGGTCAAATTCCAGATGCCGGAGCGGCGGCTCGCGGGTCTCGACGGCTCCAACCTGCGAATCAAACACCGCCAATTTGCAAGCAGTCAAGTTGGAAGCGTGACCGCCCCTCTTGCGCTGGACAACGTCTTCCGTCGAGACGTTTTCCAAGCCTGGCGCGCCCAGCGGCTGCGCGGATCTCTCTGATTGGCCACCAGCCGCCGGTTTGTTGCTAGACTGATGTCGAGGAGAAACATCCAATGGCAAGAAAAACACTGTTTGTCGGCTTGGCTCTGGCAGCCATCAGCCTCTCCCGGGCGGGCGCGGAGGACGCTGGCGTGATGTCGAAACTGACTGCGCTGGAAGGCGAATGGGTCATGCTGGACGAGAACGGCGAAGAAACCGGCGTCGTCGGCTCCAGCTTCCGGCTCACTTCCGGCGGTTCGGCCCTGGTGGAGCTGATGTTTCCGAACAGCCCCGACGGACATGAAATGCTCAACATGTACCACGCGGACGGAGAACGCGTGCTGATGACCCACTACTGTGCGGCGGGGAATCAGCCGCGCCTGGAAGTGCGGGCCACGGACGACGAAAACCGCCTGGAATTGCGTTTCGAAAGCATCACCAATCTCTCGTCACGCCAGGGCCACTACATGCACCACGCCGAGTACATCCTGCGCGGGAAGGACCGCCTCACGACCCACTGGCACAGCATGAAGGACGGGGAAATCACCGAGGAGTCCCCGATGACATTCGAACTGAAGCGCCGCCGGTAACAGTCCGGGGCGAAAGTTCCGCGAGCACGGAGACCGTTCCTGCGCCCGCCCAGGTGAGCGGCGGCGGCGATGGAAGCGGGCATCCGAGGACCGATCGGGCACGGAAACGGCCATGACCAGAGGTTTTGTTCCGGCGGGTCACATTGAAGAAGGCATGGGACACACTCCTCGGATCATTCGTACCGGACTCCGGGTCACCCTACACGGAGCGGGCGCAGAAAGCCGTCTTCCTGGCGCGGCAACTTCAGGAAACGGCGGCGGCGCTTCAGACCCAGGTCGAAGTGAGGCAGCAGGCCGAACTGGAGCGGATGGTTCAGAGTCCCCGCGACAAGGCGACGCTCACCCAGCTCACTGACCAGGCCTTCCGCTCCAACAGCCCGCATCGCGCAGTCGACCAGATCCTGCACATCCTGGACGTGCAGGGAATTCCTCGTTTCTTCAGCGGCCTGGACCGAACTCTCCTCAGGGGCTTTCGCTCTTTCGGCAGCTACCTTCCGGGCGTGGCGGCGCCCCTGGTCAGGGAAAGGATGCGGGAAGAGACCGCCAACGTCATTCTCCCTGCCGAGGAGGCTCTGCTGGTCCGGCACCTGGAGGCACGGCGGCAGAACGGTGTGCGGATGAACGTCAACTTCCTGGGCGAGGCCCTCCTGGGAGAAGCCGAGGCCCGGAGGCGTCTGGATTCGTACGCCCTGCTGTCGGCTGCGGAGACCGGTGCCCTGGACCGGGTGCCGTTCGAGATGCTGGAAGGGATGGCCAACGCCCAGCGCCGGGCACTGCTCGAGCTGACGCAGAACCTGCTCCTCTATGCGCCGGCGACCAAAAAGGAGGACTTCATCAACGCCGTCGGATACCTGTTTCGCCGCCTGGACGAGAACACGGGACCCGACAACTTCCTCAGGCATGCCTTCGGGCTGGTCCCGGACAGCCCGGAGTGGAAACGATTGGAAGAGGGGTTCCTGGAATCCTCCCGGTGCCGCGAGGACGTATCCGAAACACCCCGGCGCGCCCGGAACCGCTTGGCCGAGTCCGGTGAGTCGGCACGCCCGAGCTCATGGAACCAATTTGTCAACGAACCCGACACCAATTTCTCACTGCCGGTCAATCGCGTGTGGGCCCAAGGGATCATCGAGCGCTGGAAACCTCGACACGGCGACAACAAGGTGGAGGTTCCCCTGGTGGTGGCCGGGAGGAAAATCTTTCGGAATCGGGAAACGCGTGACTGTTTGGACCCATCCCGGCCGGGCCTGATCGTCGGCCGCTACCGGCAGGCCAACGAGGAGGACGTGGAGCGGGCCGTGGCCTGCGCTCGAAACGATGCCGACGGCTGGCGTCGGAAGCCGGTCGAAGAGCGCTCCCGGATCCTGGCGGCTGTGGCCCGGGAGCTGCATCGCGGACGGGGAGACCTCATGGGCGCCGCCCTGGCGGACGGCGGGAAAACCCTGCCCGAGTCGGACCCGGAGGTCTCCGAGGTCGTGGACTTCGTCGTCTTCTACGACTTGGCCGCCCGTTACTTCCACCACCTTCCCGGTTTGCAGGTCAGATCGAAGGGCGTCGTGGTGGTGGTCTCCCCCTGGAACTTTCCCATTGCCATACCCGGAGGCGGAATCGCCGCCGCCCTGGCGGCGGGGAACACCGTCATCCTCAAACCCTCCCCCGACACCGTGCTGGTGGGCCACGAGCTGTGCCAGTGCTTCCGGAGGGCCGGGATCTCGCGACGGACTCTGCAAATGGCGCCCTGTGCCGTGGCGACAGGTGGGTCCCGTCTGGTCTCCCACCCGGAGGTGGACGCCGTCATTCTGACCGGCGGCACGGAGACCGCCCTGCGGATGCTCCGGCTCAAGCCGAAGCTGAATCTTCTGGCGGAAACCGGGGGCAAGAACGCGACCACCTTGACCGCTCTGGGAGATCGGGAACTTGCCATCAGTCACGTGATTCACTCCGCCTTCAGTCACCGCGGACAGAAATGCTCCGCGACTTCCCTGCTCCTCGTCGAGGAGGAGGTCTACCAGGACCCAAAGTTCAAGGAGACACTCTGCGACGCGGTGCGGAGCCTGGAGGTCGGCTCGGCCTGGGACCTGCGCAATCGGATGGGCCCCTTGATTCGACCCCCTTCCGGCGCCCTGGAGAGGGGCCTCCAGGGACTGGAGCCAGGCGAGGCTTGGGCGGTCATGCCCAGGCGAATGGGTGAAAACCCTTGCCTCTACTCGCCGGGCGTCAAATGGGATGTCCAGCCGGGAAGCTTCACCCATCTGACCGAGCTCTTCGGTCCCGTGTTGGGGGTGATGCGGGTGAAGAACCTGGACCAGGCCCTGAGCCTCATCCGTGGGACCGGCTACGGATTGACCGCCGGACTGGAGAGCCTGGACGATCGCGAGCAGGCGTACTGGTGCCACCGCGTCGAGGCGGGAAACCTCTACGTCAACCGGGGAACCACCGGGGCGATCGTGCTCCGTCAACCCTTCGAGGGCATGGCCAAGTCCGCCTTTGGTCCCGGAATCAAGGCCGGAGGCCCCAACTACGTGGCCCAACTCATGGACTTTAGCGACGGTGCGTCTCCAACCGGCCCCTTCCAGGTGGCCGACCCCCATCTTGCCGCCCTTCGTTCGCGCCTGAAACAGCCGAGTCCTGCCGCCGTTTCCGCGGACCGGGACGACCTGCCCCGGGTCGTGGCCGCTCTGGAAAGCTACGGTGCCGGAGATCGTGTTCCGGGCGGAGGCCGCTTCCGGAGTGTACCTGGCGCGAGCTCCGGTCCTGGTCCAGGGCCGGGTGGAGTTGCTTTGGTATCTGAGGGAGCAGAGCGTCAGTATCGATTACCACCGCTACGGCAACCTGGGCACCCGGGAAGGGGAAGAGAGGGTGGAGGTCTCGTAGCCCGGAACCTTTCAGCCCCGCAAACCGTTCGCACAACCGTGGATGCTGAACCATGAGGTGGCGGAGGAGGCAGGAACGATATCAGTCCGTGGTGAAAGTCCCGCGAGCACCGAGACCGTTCCTGCGCCCGCCGGACAAGGCGCGATTCGGGTGCATACCGGGAGTATGTGCCCGAATCGCAACGCCGTCCGCGCACGATGCAGGGACGGTCGAATGCCGTGATGACTTTTGCCACGGGCTGATATGTCCACCGTAAACAATTTTACATAAAGTAATTTGGTTTATTTGTTTCTTGAGTTGTCCCAAGTCCTGCCCTCCACCTCGGGCGCTAGTGGCGATGCTCTCGTATAATGGCCCGTTGACGCGCTGACTGGAGACTGAGATGAACGGAACGGTAGATCAGGCGGTACTGGACGAGGTGATTCGGCGTGTTGTGCAGGTGGCACAACCGGAGAAGATCATTCTGTTCGGTTCCGCAGCGCGAGGGCGAATGGGGCCCCACAGCGATCTCGATCTGCTGGTGGTCCGGGCCGGGGTCGACGCCCTGGATCTCATGGGTGACATCTATCTGAACCTGCGCGGCGTCGGGGCGGCAGTCGACGCTATCGTGGCATCCCCCGCCGACCTGGAGCGCTACCGCGACAGCTACGGCATGGTGATTCGGAAGGCCCTGCGCGAGGGACGGGTGGTCTATGAGGCCGCGTGAGCGATTCCTGCACGACGACCCGCGTGAGTGGATGAACCGAGCCCACAGCAATCTGGCTGGCGCGTGGCTTACAACATCCGTTCATTCACGATCTGGCGGCCCTCCTATCGCTCGTCGAGGAAGCGGGAGTAGATGTCCCGGCCGAGGTCTTCGACGCTGCAACCCTGACCCGGTATGCAGCAGTTACCCGGTATCCGGGGCATACGAGGCCGGTCACGGACAACGACCACCGCGAAGCCGTCAAGCTGGCCGATCGGGTCGTTCGGTGGGTTGAGGGCATACTGTGATTCCCCGCGAGTGTAGGCGGTTGGCCGAAGTCGATTTCCCGATTGCCGAGGTCTCGTAGCCCGGGCCCTTCCGGCCCCGCAAACCGTTCGCGCAATTGCGGATGCTGAACCATGAGATGGCGGAGGAGGTAGGATTCGAACCCACGGTGCCCTTCCGGACACAGCGGTTTTCAAGACCGCCGCCTTAAGCCACTCGGCCACTCCTCCGGCGCGTTAGTGGCCTCCATTCTCTCACAGCCGGCGGCCCGTTTGCGGAATTCCGCCCGGCTCCATCCGGTCCTGGGGCACTGGATCCGATTCTACCGGACCGTCGAATCTCTCTTCCAGGTTCACGTTCCAACCGCGTCGAATCCGGCGGACCATGTGCCAAGCCGACTTCTGAGTATTGTTTTCATCTTTGTTGAAGAGAGTCCACTACGGCACAGCCCGAGAGCCAAATATCTTCAGAGATACGCTAACGAGTTCTCGGACCGTAACAATTTTCGAGAACTGGACACAATTGACGAGATGAGTGAGATGATGCACGGGAAGGAGGGAGAGCGGCTTCGGTAGAGGGAGTTTGTGGGGCAAAAACCCCTTACGGCCACACGCGCTACGGCACTCGGCGAAGATCGAGACCAACTTTTTCCCCAAATCTTCGGATGCAAGACTTGAAATCCTTCAGCCTACCAGTATATAGCTCCCCTACCTCTCGCCATGAAAAATGCCGGTTGTCGTATCGGGCGGCTTCTGAATAATCCTTGAGAATCCTGATGTGTTCATAACACTGGACATCATTGAAAATGCGTAAGAATTCCGTCTCGAAATGGCCATGATGACGTATCTGAATTCCTGAAACCGCCATCAAGGCCCTCCCATAGTGAACGGCTATGTAGAATACGACAACCACCGCCCACCTTGAATAGTGGCCGTCAGCCCGCAGGAACTGGAGGAATTGTTCATTGTGCCTGATTGAATCCAGGTGATCCTGAATAGAAGCCATCTCTTAAGATCGACTTTGCCAAGTCATTAGGTAGTAAGAGCCCGAAGGAAGCAAGAACTTCCCATCCTTGTCTTTCGGTGTCGTTCGGATGTGGAAACTGTAGTCTCGCTGGGGATATTTCCGAATTATTTTGGCCTCAATATTGATTATTTGTAGACTTAATGGTTCTGATTTTTCGAGGATAAAGGTTGTGATATGCCTCTCACCATACTCCCCCGTGTCTGACTGAATGGCAATCACGTCCTCGCTAAGCGCAGCTAATTCACCTTTGAATTCATGAAGGTCTTCTGTGTCGATCTCTGTCGCCTCGGTGGCAACGGTTGCTGTGGGCATTATTTTGGTTACTTTTAAAGGCCCCCATGTCTTCCTGGTTTCGATAATCATTTCATCTGCCAAGCCGTGTCGGACAGTCGGCTCTCCTAACGACCCGAAGAATCGGAAGATGATGGCTCCTGCATCTTGAAGATTACTGGACTCTTGTGTCATGCCTGACCTCCGGAACAATTGACGATCCGCATACTTCAAATCCAATCAATCCCACTTCGATCTCGTTGAAATTTATCCGAAACAAATACTGCCCCAGATAGCGCAAGGGAAGTCGCATTAGTCGTACAATAATTTGGACTCTTCCCGTACTCGCGACTTTCGGCTTTGGCGTCGGAAGCTGTTCGGTACTCCCGTCTGGGTGGATCAGCTCCGCTCTGAGTACGTCGTTACCCCCGTCTGCCCTGTCTGCCAATTCAACGGTAAAACGGGAAAACAGATACATTTCTGGATGAATCGCCGGTATCTGGTTAACAATAACACGATCATAAATCCCTTGGAGATGGATCTTGCCGTTGTCCTCACGAACGACCTTGTCGCAGATCAATATCGCCTCAAGCCGCATTTGATTCACTGAGCCTCGAAGACGACCCGCCGTTCATCAGAAAGCGGAGAGAATCAATATACTCGATAAGTACGTCAAGCAACATTGATCACACAACTAATATTTTGTGATTTGTCCGGGAAACAGTTTTCTTCGCGGCACTCCAATTACTAGGATTTGGTATAGTGTCGGTCGATTGTCAACTCCTCGTGAATTCCCCCCAGCACTGCTGATTTCAATCGCAGGACCGAAGCTTGGTTGGGAAAGACCCCCACCACTCGGATGCCGCGTCGGATCTCCTTGTAATGTCTTCGCTTCACAGATGTTGACGGTGCCCTTCCGGACACAGCGGTTTTCAAGACCGCCGCCTTAACAGTCCGTGGTGAAAGTCCCGCGAGCACCGAGACCGTTCCTGCGCCCGCCGGACAAGGCGCGATTCGGGTGCATACCGGGAGTATGTGCCCGAATCGCAACGCCGTCCGCGCACGATGCAGGGACGGCCGAATGCCGTGATGACTTTTGCCACGGGCTGTTAAGCCACTCGGCCACTCCTCCGGCGCGTTAGTGGCCTCCATTCTCTCACAGCCGGTGGCCCGGTTGCGGAATTCCGCCCGGCTCCATCCGGTCCTGAATCCGCTGCATGTGGGCCATCTTGGCCTCGTGGGGCAGGAAGGAACACCGAACCGCCTGCAGCGCGACCCGTTGAAGGTCCTGTGCCGTCAGTCCGAAGATCCTCGAGGCCTTCAGGTACTCCTGGGTCAAGCTGGTCCGGAACAGGCCGGGATCGTCCGTGTTCAGGGTCACCGGAACCCCGCGGCGGTACAAGAGGGGAAAGGGATGCTGGGACAGCGGGGCCCACGCCCGGGTCCTGAGGTTGCTGGTGAGGCAGACGTCCAACCCGACGGCATGCTCCCGAAGATACTCGATCAGGCGCGGGTCCCGGGCCGCCTGGACGCCGTGTCCGATCCGGTTCGCGCCCAGGTCCTTGAGGGCGCTCCAGATCTGATCCGGCTCGCCGATCTCGCCGGCGTGGATATGGATGTAGATCTCATGGGCCTTGGCCCAGAGAAAGACATCGCGATACTCGATCAGGGGGAGGGACAATTCGTCCCCTCCCATCCCCAACGCCACGACGCCCCTGCTCCGGTGCTCCGCCGCCAGCCGGGCCGTCCTCCAGGCTGCTTCCAAGCCGAACTGGCGAACGCAGTCCAGCACCCAGCGAATGACCAGACCCTTCTCCTCGAACCGGGATCCTGTTTTCAATAGCTGCTGCAGGATTTCCCGGCCGTCCCGGCCCCAGATCCAGGGAATGGACGGAGCGTAGGTGATCTCCGCATAGAAGACACCCTGCCGGAGGAGACTCCCGGCCAAGTCCTCCAGGATGCCGGCATAGTCCTCCTTGCCCCGCAAGTGTTGGCAAACCACCTTGAAGGCGCCCAGGAATTCATGGAGGCTCCCGTACCGGTAGAGTTTCTCGGTCAACTCGGCGACGCTCAGGGAAGCGTATTCCGTACCGTACTTGCAGGCGAGGGCATGGAGCCGCTCAGGCCCGACGCTGCCCTCGAGATGAAGATGCAGCTCGGCCTTGGGGAGACTCCGAACATACCGCTCGGAGACCGGTTTCCGCGGAGAGTTCGGCCGCGCGATGCGGCTTTCCCGATCGATCATTCCATTGCCTGCCGTGGGAGCGGCCGGTTGCCCTCGACCGCTACCCCAAGAGCTGGAGCGCTCGGAGCTGGTCGATGGTCTCTTGGGAAATGAATTTATCGTACGTCTTCAGCGTCTTCGCCGGAGGCGTCCGCTTTCGCATCTCGTCCCAGCACATGGGAGAAACGAAAATCAGGTCCGCATCCCGGACGATCTTCTCGATCAGGTCCTGCCTGGAAATGGGAGCGATCCAGAACTTCATCTCCGTCGACGGGTGATAGATGTTCATGAAGACGTCCCAGGAAGCATGCAGGGTGTCCTCATCCCGCACCACGATGGCCACGTTCTCGTGACGGGCCGCACTCAGGACCTCACGATAGATCTCGTGGCTGGGCTTGATCTCCACCAGCTTCTTTCCAAAGCGGCGGGTCAACTCCTTGACTTCCTCCAGGTGGTAACTGGTCGTCAGCAGGAACTCGCTGTCCCTGAGGAGCGTCCGGGCGGCCTCGCTGTCGACGTCGTCCAACGAAACGCTCCGGGCCCGCACCCCCTGCATGCGAAGCTCCAGCTCCCGGGAGAAGACGTACGCTTCCTCTTCGTGGTCCACGACGGCCAGATGCAACTCGCGCAGATCGGTCCCGTTCCAGTAGGCGTCCAGCAGGCCGCTGAACCTGTCCGGGGAGAGGCCCAGGCTCCTGGCCTTGGCGGACACCTCCCCCAGCAGCTTGAAGACCGCCCGCCGCCGCATCTGCTCATAGGAGGCCGCGCCGCTCCGTTCCTTCAGGAATGCCCCGCTTCCCTTCACGATCCCCAGATAATTCTCTTCGGCCAATTTCAGGTAGATCTTGCGGGTCGTCTTGTAGTTGATTCCCAGATGATCGGACACCTCCCGGATCGACGGGAGCCGATCACCCGCTCGAATCTTGCCGCAGTAGATGGCCGAGAGGAGCTGCCCCTTGATCTGCTCGTAGAAAGTGAGCCGGACGGATTTGTCCAGATTGAAACCGATCATCTCTTCAGGAACGCTCCCGGGTCGATCCGGCGGCTCCGGCGCGCCGTGTTCATCCCGAACGCCCCCCCCGGCACCAAACGCTCCAGTCCATGCATATAGGGGCGGAGCGCCTCCGGAATCCGAACGCTTCCGTCCTCCTCCTGGAAATTCTCCAGCAGGGCGACCCAGGTCCGCCCGACTGCCAGTCCGGACCCGTTCAGGGTGTGGACCAGCCGGTTTCCCGAGCCCTGAGCCGGGCGGTAACGAATCCTGCAGCGCCGAGCCTGGAAGTCGGTGAAGTTGCTGCAGGAGGAAATCTCCCGATAAGTGTTCTGGCTGGGGACCCACACTTCCAGGTCGTAGGTCTTGGCCGCGCTGAATCCCATGTCGCCGGTGGAAAGCACCACGACCCGGTAGGGGATCCCCAGCGCTTTGAGAACGGCTTCGGCGTGACTTGTCAGTTGCTCCAATTGCCGGGACGAGTCTTCCGGCCGCGTGAGCTTGACCAGCTCGACCTTGTTGAACTGGTGCAGGCGGATCAGCCCCCGGGTGTCCTTGCCGTAAGAGCCGGCCTCGCTCCGGAAGCAGGGCGTGTAGGCCGTGAGGTCGATGGGCAGGTCATCCTCCTCCAGGATCTCGCCGGCAAAGACATTGGTCAGCGGCACCTCGGCGGTGGGGACGAGAAAGTAATCGGAATCCGCCACCCGGAACAGGTCTTCCTCGAACTTGGGGAGGTTTCCGGTCCCGAAGAAGCTGGCGCGATTCGCCATGAAGGGAGGGACCATCTCCGTGTATCCATGGGAACGGGTGTGCAGATCCAGCATCATGTTGATGAGCGCCCGCTCCAGCAGGGCGCCGCCGCCGGAATAGAGGCTGAATCGGGCGCCGGCGATCTTGCTGGCCCGCTCCAGGTCCAGGATGCCCAGGCGGGCTCCCAGCTCGACATGGTCCCGGATGGGAAAGGAGAACTCGGGCGGGTCGCCCACGACACGGACGACTTCGTTGGCGGCGCTGTCTTTCCCCG
This sequence comes from Acidobacteriota bacterium, assembly GCA_965217775.1. GTDB lineage: Bacteria > Acidobacteriota > UBA6911 > RPQK01 > JAJDTT01 > JAJDTT01. The sequence goes on along the minus strand of CBDCJH010000002.1, from coordinate 5,034,877 downwards.
CCGGAACCCCCTCGGCCGGCAGATTCGGGATCCGGGAAAGGAACACTTCCATCCGGCTCCCAAGATCGGTCAACCGCTCATCCAACTCCTTGATCCGGGCGGACACCCGCCTCATATCCCGGATCTGGGAACTGGCGTCGTCGCCCCGCTTGCGCCGCCGTGCGATCTCGTGGCTGGTTCGGTTGCGGCCCGCCCTCAGTTCCTCGGCTTCGATCCGGACCGCCCGCTCGCGAGCGTCCAGAGACCGAAACTCCTCGACAGCCAAGGAAAAGCCGCGTGTCTTCAACCTGGTCTCGACCTGCTCCAGATTGCCCCTGATGAATCCCCGATCCAACATCGGGGGCCAGTATCTCAAAGAGAAGGGGAAAGAGGAATGAGGCGTGACGGGTGAGCGGCGAGGCCGACTGAGACGGGACGGCCGCGCACCGTGGCAAAAGACGGAAAGGGTTGCTATATTCTACGGTTTTTGGCGGGATTGTTTGCGGGTGCCACGATGCCACTTTACGAGTATGCTTGCGACAGTTGCGGAGAGACGATCGAAGCGCTTCAGCGCTTGTCGGATCCGCCCCTGGAGACGTGCACTTCTTGCGGCGGGACGCTTGAGAAGCTGATCTCGGCGCCGAGTATCCAGTTCAAGGGATCGGGTTGGTACGTGACCGACTACGCCCGCAAGGACACCGCCTCGCAGAAGGAAACCGAAACCGCCAAGAAGGAACCGGCCAAAGCCGCCGCCGAGAGTGCGGCCCCCAAGGCTGACGCCAAGAAGGAGAGCTGACCCGGGCACGGTTCCAGCCTGCTCGTCGCGAAACAAGAGTGAAGATACTGGTTGTCGGTTCCGGCGGAAGAGAACATGCGCTGGTCTGGAAACTGGGCCTGAGCGATCAGGTCGGGGAGATTTACTGCTCGCCCGGGAACGCCGGCATCGCGAAGGCCGCCAAGACCCGTCTCCTTCCCAAGCTTACTCTCCGCCAACTATTGGACTTCGCCGTCAGCCGAAGTGTGGACCTGGCCGTCGTCGGACCGGAAGCCAGCCTGGTGGACGGCATCGGGGACCTCTTTCGTCAAGCCGGCGTGCCGCTTATGGGGCCTTCGGCGAAAGCGGCGCGGCTGGAAGGAAGCAAGGCCTTCGCCAAGGATTTCATGGCCCGCCACCAGATCCCCACGGCCGCCTACCACGTGTACGACGCGGCGGCGGCGGCGGAACGGGCGCTTCGGAACGGGCGCTTCGACTTTCCCGTGGTGCTCAAGGCTGACGGTCTGGCGGCCGGCAAGGGCGTCCTGATCTGCACCGACCTGCAGGAGGCCGTCGCGGCCGTCGACCGGATCATGATTGCAAAACGATTCGGAACTGCCGGGGACCGGCTGGTGATCGAGGAGTTCCTACAAGGAGAAGAGGCTTCGTTCATGGTCCTGGCCGACGGAGCCGGGAACGTGGTCCCCATGGTCCCCTCCCAGGACCACAAGCAGATTTTCGAAGGCGACCGGGGTCCCAACACGGGCGGTATGGGCGCCTACTCCATGGATGGCCTCTTGTCCACCGACCTGCGGCAGCGGATCCTGGACGAAATTATTCTCCCCACGGTAGACGGCATGAACCAGGAGGGCCATCCCTTCGCCGGAATCCTCTACGCCGGACTGATGCTCACTACGGATGGCCCCAAGGTCCTCGAATTCAACGTGCGCTTTGGAGACCCGGAAACACAGGTGATCCTGCCGCGGCTCCGGAGCGACCTCGCCCTGCTCCTGCTTCAGGGGGCCTGCGGCGATCTGGCGGGTGTCCGAGCCGAATGGACCTCCGGCGCCGCGGTCTGCGTGGTCGCCGCATCCCGGGGCTATCCCGGGTCCTACCTCAAGGGACAGAAGATCTCGGGGCTGGCAAGGGTGGGCCGGATGGAGAACCTGGTCGTGTTCCACGCCGGAACTTCCCAGCAGGAAGGCCGGTTCGTGACCAGCGGCGGAAGGGTGCTGGGCGTCACGGCACTGGCGCCCTCTCTCGACGAGGCTGTGCGGCGAGCCTATTCGGGGTTGAAGGCGATCCACTTCGACGGCCTCTACTTTCGACGGGACATCGCGTACCGGCGGCTTTCCCAAGCAGAAAGGAATTCAGAATGAGTGCACCGAAAGTCGGCATCCTCATGGGAAGCGTTTCCGATCTCGGGGTGATGCGGGAGGCGAGCAAGATCCTGGAGGATTTTGGAGTTCCCTACGACATCCGAGTTCTCTCGGCCCACCGCTCGCCCACCCTGACCCAGGAATTCGCACAGGATGCGGAGGGACGTGGAATTCAGGTGCTGATTGCAGGCGCCGGCGCGGCCGCCCATCTGGCCGGTGTCTTGGCGGCCCATACCATTCTTCCGGTCATCGGCGTGCCTATCGACTCTTCGCCGCTGAAAGGCCTGGATGCCCTTTTGGCCACCGTTCAGATGCCAGGCGGCGTTCCCGTGGCCACCATGGCCATCGGCAAGGCGGGCGCCCGGAATGCGGGGCTGGTGGCAGTCCAGATCCTGAGTCGCAGCGATACGAGTCTTCAGAAAAAGCTGAGGGCCTACAAGGCGGCTCAACAGAAAAAGATCGAGAGCATCCAGCTCTGAAACCGGCTCAGGGGCCGCCCCGTCATTCGAGCGGATGAAGCTTGGACAGCCCGGGGCGAAAGCCGGCCAGAGTCCACATCCTCCGCTCCGTCTTTTCCCGCCGGTAGGAATAGAACCGATCGTTGCAGCAGGAGGTGCAGAGACCGGAGTCCACAATCCGGCTGACGCCCAGTTGCTCCAGTTGGAGCCGGTTGGCCCGGATCAGGTCCAGGCACCTCCCCTGGAAGATCTCCCGCGTCTCGTGGCCGCGCTCCCGGTAGGCGGCCCTCACCTCTTCGCCGACCTCGTAACAACAATTCCGGATGCAGGGCCCGAACCCGACCCACAGATCCTCGGGAGCTGCCCCCGACAAACGGAGCAGGTGAGCCAACGCCTTGGCAGTCACCCGCTTGCAGGTTCCCCGCCAGCCGGCGTGCACCAAGCCCACGACCCGCCGGCGCGGCTCCACGGCCAACACCGAAAGACAATCCGCTGTCCGAATCGCCGAATACCAGCCCGAGGATGAAAGAACTACGGCATCCGCAGAAGGTTTTCCCGCCGCGGCCTGCGGCCACGCGGCCTCGACCGCAAGCACACCGTCTGCGTGCTCCTGTTCCAACAGGATCAGTCTTCGCGAGGGGATGCCGAGTGCATTCAGAAATTCCGCTCCCGGTTCCGGCGGGCGGGCAGCCTGCTGAGCCGGCCGGCACCCGTCGGTTGCCCGGGTCGTGAGGGCGTGGACGAATCCGGGGATTGCCGTCAGGCCCGGGAAGGCCAGATAGGGGAAATCACCGGCCGTCTTCTCCACCATCATGGGCGGGGCCAGAGTAGCATGCCCTGGAACTGACCAGCCTCCTCACAGTAAACTGTGCCCGGTTCACAGAGGGTTCCCCATGGTCGTCGGAATCGGACTGGACATCGTGGAGGTCGTGCGGATCGCCAAGGCTCTACGTGGCAGCAAATCCATCACCGAGCGAGTCTTCACCCCTGAAGAAATACGATACTGCTCCCAGCGGCGGAACAAATACCAGCATTTCGCCGGTCGATTCGCAGCCAAAGAGGCGGCCCTGAAGGCCCTGGGGACTGGTTGGCAGGCTGGGATCCGGTGGCGCGACGTCGAAACCACGGCCGGGCCGATGGGGGAACCCCGGTTGACCCTTTACGGAAAAGCGGCGGCCATCTTCAAGGAATCGAAGGCTCAAAGGAGCCACCTCACGATCACCCACGCCACCGACTACGCAGTGGCCTGCGTCGTCATCGACGGTTGACACGCTGACCCGGGGTCCCCGGCCAGACCATCCTCCGTCTCCCCTGCGGCCTCGACCCGGACCATTCTGTTGGGCGCCATGGGGACCGGAAAACGAACCTTGATGTAGTTTGCGGAGATCCCCTCCCACCTGCCGGCGGCAGACTCTCCCAGCGTCAGGACCGAAAGCTTCCTGCCGATGAACCGGCGCCGGAAAGCGCGATTCTTTGCCGCCGAAATCTGCCTCAACTCCCAACATCGCTGACGCTGCACCCGCGGGTCGACTTTGGCCCGCATTGCCGAAGCTCGGGTCCCGGGCCGGTCGCTGTACGGGAACACGTGGAGATAGGTGAAGGGCATGGCCTGAACGAAACGGACGGTTTCGAGGTGGTCCCGTGGCGTCTCCCCCGGAAATCCAACCACCAGATCCGTTCCGATGGCCGCCTGGGGCAACGTGGCCCGGATCTCCTGCACGATCTCTCCAAACCTGGACGTGTTGTACGGGCGCAACATCTTCCGCAGGATCCGGTTGCTGCCGCTCTGCAGGCAGATGTGGAAATGCGGGCAGATCTTGTCGTTCCCGGCTGCCAACTCGATCACCCGCCGCGACAGCTGCATCGGTTCGATGGAACTCAGCCGCACCCGGACCAGCCCCGGCGTCTCGGCCACGTCCGCCAGGAGGCGATCCAGAGAATAACGCGGCTTCAGATGCACTCCGTAGGTTCCAATGTGGATTCCGGTCAGAACCACCTCCTGGAACCCCTTTCGGGCCAACTGCCGCACTTGGGCCAGCACCTGCTCCGGCGGCAAGCTCCGTCCGGGTCCTCGAACCAGCGGAATGATGCAGTACGTGCACTTGGCGTCACAGCCGTCCTGGACTTTGACGAAGGGTCGGACTCGAAGCCCCGGCGATCCCGCGGCCGCGCCCTTCATGGTGCGGACCTTGACGAACTCCTGCCGGTACACGTCAGCCAGCTCGTCCGCCGTCAGGGCGGATGCCGCCGGCCCCTCCACGATCCGCACCAGATCACTCTTGTGGGTGTTGCCGATGACGGTCTCGACACCTGGAATTCGGGACAGGATTTCCGGATCCCGTTGGGCATAGCAACCCGTCACCACGATCCGGGCCGCAGCGTTTTCGCGGTGAAACCGGCGGACCAGTTGCCGCACCTGCTGATCGGCTCGATGCGTGACGGTACAGGAGTTGACGATGATGATCCCCGCCTCCCGCCAGTCCCATGCCTCCTGGTAGCCGCGCCCCAGGAAGTCCTGCCGGATGGCGGCGCTGTCAGACTGGTTGGTCCGGCAACCGAAGCTGAAGATGTGGAAACTGGAAGTCACCTGATGCCGCCCCTTCCCCGGATCGTGGGACCGTTCGCCCCCTTTCACACCCGGCTGGTAGATTCTAACAGCCGGCGCAAAACACCATCACGGCATTCGGTCGACGCTTCGCAAGACCATCGTTGCGGAGGGTCCGGACTCAACATGAAACTCTGCGTTCTGGGAAGTGGCAGCGCGGGAAACTGCACCTACATCGCGACGAGAGAGACCCGGATTCTGGTCGATCTGGGCTTCGGTCGAATCAGCCTTCGCCGGCGCCTGCAGCAGGCGGGCCTGTCCCTGGATCGGCTGGATGCCCTCCTTCTGACGCACGAACACACGGATCACGTCAGCGGCGTCCCGGCCCTGGTCCGGGATCTGGATGCCCTCGTGCTCATGACCGAAGGGACCTTGCGGGAGAGCCGCCCGCTTCAGGAATTGAACCGGGTGAAGATCGTCCCTGTCGGCTCTCCCTTTCACATCGGCGACCTGGAGGTCGAAGCCTTCCCCGTCTCCCACGACGCGGCCCAGCCGGTCGGATTCCGTTTTGCGGCCGAAGGGACTCAGGGCCTTCTCGCCACCGACCTGGGTGAACCGACCCGGGAAATCCTGGAACATCTGGCTGACTGCGACTGGTTGATCATGGAGTCCAACCACGACGAGGAGATGGTGCTGGCCGGACCCTATCCCTGGCTCCTCAAGCAACGGCTGATGGGACCAAAGGGGCACCTTTCCAACCACGCCCTGGGCCGGTGCCTCAAGACCCACCTGGGCGCCAAGACAAAACACATACTCCTGGCCCATTTGAGCCGCACCAACAACCATCCGCAACTGGCCTTGGATCAGGTGTCGGCGGCTCTTTCCGGCCCCTCCGAAAGGGGGGAATCCGGCCCCCGGGTCCACTTGACTCACCAGAACCGGCCCTCCATAGTCTTGGACCTATGATTCCCCGGTACAGCCGGCCCGAAATGGCCCGGATCTGGTCCGAAGAAAACAAGTTCCGAAAATGGCTCGAGGTAGAGGTGGCAGTCTGCCAGGTGCTGAGCGATGGGGGACGCATCCCGCCGGCTGCCATGTCGGAAATCCGCGAAAAGGCGGGGTTTTCCGTCGACCGGATTCATCAGATCGAGGCCGTCACGCGTCACGACGTCGTGGCCTTCATCCGGGCCGTCTCGGAAGTGGTGGGGCCGGCCTCCCGCTTCATCCACATGGGCTTGACCTCCACCGACGTCGTGGACACGGCCCAGGCGCTCCAGGTCAAGGAAGCCTCCGGGTTGATCGAATCCGCACTCCTGGATTTTCTGGAAGTGCTGCGCCGCAAGGCGCACCGGTACAAGGACACCCCGATGATGGGACGGACCCACGGGATCCATGCCGAACCCACGACGTTCGGCCTCAAGGTGACGGTCTGGTACTCGGAAATGGAGCGCAACCTGGAGCGCTTCCGAAAGGCCCGCAAGATCTTGGAGGTGGGCAAGATCAGCGGCCCGGTGGGCACCTTTTCCCACCTCCCCCCCGAGGTCGAGGAGAAGGTCTGTGCCGCACTCGGCATCGGCTATGCCGCCGCCTCCACCCAGACGCTGCAACGGGACCGCCACGCCGAATACCTGTGCACCTTGGCCATCCTGGGTTCGACCTACGACAAGATCGCCACCGAGATTCGCCACCTGCAGCGAACCGAAGTGGGCGAAGCCAGCGAGGCCTTCCGGACCGGTCAGACGGGCAGCTCCGCCATGCCTCACAAGAAGAACCCCATCAGCTCCGAAAACGTGAGCGGACTTTCGCGGGTGCTTCGCGCCAACGCCCTGGCGGCGCTGGAGAACATTCCCCTCTGGCACGAGCGGGACATTTCTCACTCCTCGGTGGAGCGGGTCATCCTGCCCGACAGCACGACCCTGGGCCATTACCTCACCCTGAGGCTCGGGCGGGTCGTGGACAATCTGGTGGTGAACCGGGAGAGAATGCTGGCCAACCTGGAGTTGACCGGGGGGCTGGTCTACTCGGGCACGCTGTTGCTGAAGCTGGTCATGGCGGGAGTTCTCCGCAGCCAGGCTTACGAATGGGTCCAACGCAACGCCCTCCGAGTCTGGAACGAGAAGATCGACTTCAAGACACTCATCCTCGCCGACCCCGACATCGGATCCCATCTCTCGCCGGAACAGATCGAAGCCGCCTTCGACCTCCGGCAGACCCTTGAGCACGTCGACACGGTCTTTGCCCGCGTGTTTCCTGAAGCATGAATCTGCAGCCCTTGTTTCCCTCCCGGGAAACCCTCGGCATCCACACCGACCTCTACGAATTGACCATGCTCGCCGCCTACTTCGAGGCGGCGTTCGCCGAGGAGCGGGCCAGCTTCGAGCTCTTTACCCGCCGCTTGCCGGAGGAGAGGGGCTTTCTGCTTGCCGCCGGGTTGGAACAGGCGCTGCACCAAGTTCTGAACCTGCACTTTCCAGAGGATATTCTCGCCTGGCTGCGGACTCTGGACGTCTTCCGCGGGGTTTCTCCGGAGTTCTTCGATTACCTCCGTGATTTCCGGTTCAGCGGGGATCTCTGGGCCTTGCCCGAGGGGACTCCATTCTTCCCTCACGAGCCCGTTCTCCAGGTCAGGGCCCCCGTCATGGAGGCTCAACTTCTGGAAACCTATCTGATCGCGTCGATCAGCTACCAGACGACGGTGGCCACCAAGGCGAGTCTGCTCTGCCGAGCCGCCCGAGGCCGGCCGGTGATCGATTTCGGAAGCCGCCGCGCCCAGGGGCCACAGGCCGGGCTGCTGGCGGCACGGGCATCGTTCATCGGCGGCTGCGCCGGCACCAGCAACGTTCTGGCTGGATATCAGCTCGGCCTTCCCCTCTACGGCACCATGGCCCACTCCTTCGTTCAGTTCTTCGACGACGAAACGCGCGCCTTCGAGGTCTTCCAGAGGACCTTTCCCCGGCACACGATTCTGCTCGTGGATACCTACGACACTCTCCGCGGGATCGGGAACGCCCTCAGCCTCGATGCGGCGGTGCAGGGGCTTCGGTTGGACAGCGGAGACCTGGGCCGAATGGCCCGGGCCGCCAGGGCGCTCCTGGACCAGAACGGACGCAGCGAGACGCGGATCCTGGTCAGCGGCGATCTGGACCCGGAGAGAGTGAGGGCTCTGGCAAAGGGGGAGGCGCCTATCGACGGCTACGGCGTGGGCACGAACCTGGTCACCTGCCCGGAAGCGCCCACCTGCGACCTGGTGTACAAATTGGTGGAGCGGATCCACCAGGGCCGGATCCTGCCGCGAATGAAGATCAGCGGGGACAAGGCGTCGTTCCCTCTTCGAAAGGAGCTTTATCGGCTCCGGGAGGGGGGAAGACTTGGCGGGGACCTGCTGGCGGCGGAAGGGGAAGCCGCCCCGGACGGACACTCCTCGTTGCTGGTCCAATACGTCGAGGCCGGAGAAACGAGGGGCGACCTGCCCGATATCCGTCAGATCAGGGACTACGCCCGGACCCAGTTGGACGGCTTGCCGGCGCGATTGTGGAAGCTCGAGGGTGACCCGTATCCGGTCCACTTCAGCCCGCGGCTGCGGGAGGCGGAACGCACTCTACGCCGGTCCCACCTTTGAATTGCCCCGGGACGCCGGACCATCGCGGGCCGCACCCCGGCTAGCCGTCCGTCGGCTGGCGGCAGTCGACGGACGCCTCACGGAGGAGCCGAAACGATCGTCCGGAGAGAGGATACTCCAAGTTGTAGACCACCTCGCCGACTCCCGAGTTGATGATCATCTTGCTGCAGGTCAGGCAGGGCGAGTACGTCGTATAGAGAACGCCCCCATTGACGCTCACGCCATGGTAGGCCGCCTGGGTGATGGCATTCTCCTCGGCATGGGAACAGAGGCAGTCCCCCAACTGCGTACCACTGTCCGCCAGCCCGGCACAGCGGGGACAGCCCCCCTCGAAACAGTTACGGGTGCCGCGCGGCGTGCCGTTGTAGCCTGTGGAGATCACCCGTAGATCGCGCACGATGATGGCCCCCACCTTGCGCTTGATGCAGTTGCTCCTGAGCGCCACCACCTGCGCCAGTTTCATGAAGTACGGATCCCAATGCGGCCGGGTCATCTTGGGGACCGTCTGAAGCAGCCAATCGGCGATTTTCTGCTGAAGGTCCTCCTTGGTGCGGTTGTTGGCGAAGCTGACGTTGGCCAACTGCCCCGTCGCCAAAAGCTGCTGGCCTTGCGTGTCCGGACTGGACAGCTCTTGCCGTTCCAAGTCGAGAAACTGATCGAATGAGACGGGGTCGCTCTCCCGGGCGCGGTCCCGGACGCGACGGTGCCGGATTTCGGCCTCCGCTTCGACCGCCAGCAGATAGAAGTCGGGCTGCCGCGAAAATGCCCGAACCTCCGCCGGGTGGCGAAAGGAATCGACGACGTAGTTCCGATCCGCCTCCAGCTTGGCCAGAATCTCCTGCGCCAGATGGTCGTTGCCGTACCTGGATCGAAGCTCCCTTCCGACACGGATCAACTGGGGCCGCGTCACTTCCTCCCCCCGCCGCCTGATCTCCTCGCGAATCACATCGGAGAGGGACCAGAAACCGAAGCCCTTGGTTTGCAGGTAGTCGGCCACGACGCCTTTACCAGAGCCGTTGCGGCCAGTGAGGCCAACGATCACGCAATCCTTATAGCACACGGAAGAGCGGGAAATGGGGACCGGGGAATCAGGGTGGCATCGCGAAGTCTTCAGCGAGGTATCAACGTCGGCCCGTGCTCACGGCCTTTCGGGCATGCGGGCCGGCCGGGCCGACGGGTGCCGCGCGCCTCCGGCCGCGGCCTGCTATATTCGTCGCCGTGTCGGAAAACGTCGATTTCATGCGTCTCGACGACCTGCTTTCCCAGGAGGAAAGGCTGATTCGAGACAGCGTCCGCAGCTTCGTCGAGGAACGAGTCGTTCCCATCATCGAAGACCATTTCCGGAAAGGCACGTTCCCCCTGCATCTGGTGGAGTCCATGGCCGGCCTCGGCTACCTGGGGGCCAGCTTGACCGGCTACAATTGTGCCGGCCTCGGCCCGGTCGGCTACGGCCTCATCATGCAGGAGCTGGAAAGGGGAGACAGCGGCCTGCGCAGCTTCGTCTCGGTCCAGAATGCCCTGGTCATGTACCCCATCCACCGTTTCGGAAGCGAGGAGCAACGAGCGTACTGGCTGCCGCGGCTACAGGCCGGACGGGCCATCGGCTGCTTTGGTCTCACCGAGCCCGATTTCGGCTCGAATCCCGCTGGGATGCGGACCCGGGCACGGCACCACGGCGGGGGTTTCGTCCTGAACGGAAACAAGGCCTGGGTGACCAACGGCAGCCTCGCCGACGTCGCCGTCGTCTGGGCGCGGCTGGAGGGAGCGGGAATCCGTGGATTCCTGGTGGAACGCTCGACCGAAGGTTTTTCCACCAGGGACTACCGCCACAAGCATTCGCTTCGAGCGTCGGTCACCTCGGAGCTGATCCTGGACGACTGCCGGATCCCCGAAGACCGCCTCCTGGCCGGGACGACAGGTCTGAAAAGCGCCCTCATGTGCTTGAACAAGGCTCGGTACGGCATCGCCTGGGGGGCTCTCGGGGCGGCCATGACCTGTTATGAGACCGCCCGGCGCTGGGCTCTCGAGCGGCGCCAATTCGGGAACCGCCCCATTGCCGGCCATCAACTGGTCCAACAGAAACTAGTGTACATGTTGACGGAAATCACGAAGGGCCAACTGTTGACTTACCGGTTGGGGCAACTCATGGAAGAGGGCAAGTGCCGTCACGATCAGATCTCCATGGCGAAGCGCAACAACGTCGCCGTCGCACTTCGCATCGCGCGGCTGGCCCGGGATCTCCTGGGGGCCAACGGAATCCTCGCCGAGTATCCGGTTTTTCGCCACATGTCGAACCTGGAAACGGTTTCGACCTACGAGGGAACCCACGACATCCACACCCTGATCCTGGGCCAGTCCATCACCGGCATCGCCGCTTTCGAGTAACCTGGATTTGGGAACGGCTTCCAAATTAGAATGTAGAGTGAATCGACATACATCAGCCGGAAGGAGGAGAAATTCATGCCATATCCTGAACAATGGGTGACCCCGATGCGACAGGAGTTGACTCGCATCGGCGTTGAAGAATTGCGTACCGCTCAAGACGTGGACCAGGCGCTGACCGGGGAGGAGGGCACCGTTCTGGTGGTGGTCAACTCCATTTGCGGATGCGCCGCCGCCCGGGCCCGCCCGGCGATTGCGGATGCGCTCAGGGATGATCCCAAGCCGGATCGCCTGACCACGGTGTTCGCCGGCCAGGATCTCGAGGCGACCGCCCGAGCCAGGGAGTACTTTTTTCCCTATCCTCCATCGTCTCCCAGCATCGCCCTGCTGCGCGAAGGCAAGCTGGTCTACATGATGGAGCGCCACCTGATCGAGAGTCGGGAAGCCTACGAAATTTCCAGCGATCTGCGGGACGCGTTTGCGCGACACTGCGCCAAGGCGGAAACCGCGACTTCCTGAAGAGTTCTCCGGCTGGGCGGTGGCGCGGCCGGCGCGACCCGCTCGGTGGTGAGTTGAAACGACCGAGAAGCGAGAGGGGGAGCCGGGGGCCACGCGCAACGGCGCGCCGCCCGCTGCCCTTCTCTCTCTTCTCTTTTTCTCTTTCCTCACTCCTCGCCGGCGTTACTCGCTCTCTTCGTATTCGTCCTTGATGGCGTCCAGGACTCCCGGGTCCTGCAGTGTCGTAGTGTCGCCGACGACCCGGCCCTCGGCGATGTCGCGGAGCAGGCGCCGCATGATCTTTCCGCTGCGGGTCTTGGGCAGCTCCCCGGTCGGGATCAGGGTGTCGGGACGGGCAATGGGTCCGATCTTTTCTCCCACGTGGAGCTTGAGTTCAGCGACCAGCTCCGGCGTCGCCGTCTGATCTCCACGGAGAGTGACGAACGCGCCGATCGCCTGACCCTTGATTTCGTGGGTGATGCCGATAACGGCCGCTTCGGCAACGCTGGGGTGGCTCACCAGTGCGCTTTCCACCTCCATGGTCCCGATGCGGTGACCGGCCACGTTCAGGACATCGTCCACGCGGCCCAGTAACCAGAAGTAGCCGTCCTCATCCCGCTTGGCCCCGTCTCCCGTGAAGTAGATTCCGGGATATTGTGACCAATACTGATCGTGCCATCGCGCCGGATCGCCCCAGATGGTTCGGGCCATGGCCGGCCAGGGGCGTTTCAGCACCAGATACCCACCTCCTCCGAGAGGCACCGACTCTCCGGCTTCGTCCACGATGTCGGCCTCGACTCCCGGAAAGGGAAAGGTTGCCGACCCGGGCTTCAAGACCGTCACCCCCGGCAAGGGAGTGATGAGCGTCATGCCCGTCTCCGTCTGCCACCAGGTGTCGACCACCGGGGTCCGACCGGAACCGATATGGTCCCGATACCAGACCCAGGCCTCCGGGTTGATGGGCTCTCCCACCGTCCCCAGGAGCCGGAGTGAGCTCAGATCGTGGCCTGCCGGATACTCCGTTCCCCACTTCATGAACGCCCGGATCGCGGTCGGGGCCGTATACAGAATGTTGGCCCGGTATTTCTCGATGATCTGCCAGAAACGGTCCTTCCCAGGGTAATCGGGCGCCCCTTCGTACATGATGGAGGTGGCGCCGTTGGAGAGAGGACCGTACACGATGTAGCTGTGCCCGGTGACCCACCCCACATCGGCAGCGCACCAATAGGTGTCGTTTTCCTTCAGGTCGAATACGTACTTGGCGGTGGTGTGGACGCCGACCAGGTAACCCCCGGTGGTATGGAGCAGGCCCTTCGGCTTCCCCGTCGTCCCCGAGGTGTACAGGATGTACAGGGGGTGCTCGCTGTCCAGCGACTCGGGCTCGACGGTTTCCGTCCCGCTCGCCTCCATCTCGGCATGCCACCATCGATCCCGTCCTTTCACCATGGAAACCTGCTCGGGGGAGGCGACGCGGTTCACCACCAGGACATTCTCGATGCCCGGGCAACCGTCCAATGCTCGATCGGCGTTCTCTTTCAGCTCCACCACTTTTCCCCGGCGCCACGCGCCGTCGGCCGTGACCAGGAGCTTGGCCTGACAATCCACGATGCGGTCGCGGAGCGACTCGGGACTGAAGCCGCCAAACACAACGGTGTGGGGCGCGCCCAGCCGCGCACAGGCCAGCATGGCGATCGGCAGTTCCGGCACCATCCCCAGATAGAGCGCCACGCGGTCACCCTTTTCGATCCCCAGCCGCCTCATGGCCGCCGCGCAACGATTCACCTCGCGGTGCAGGTCCTGGTAGGTGAGGACCCGGGTGTCACCCGGCTCACCTTCCCAGATGATGGCCGCCTTGTTCTTTCTCCACGTCGCCAGATGCCGGTCGACGCAGTTGTAGGAAACGTTGACCTTGGCCCCAAGGAACCACTTCGTGGTGGGCGGGTCCCACTCCAGAACCGAGCTCCAGGGCTCAAACCAGTCGATGGCCTGGGCCATCTCGCTCCAGAAGCCTTCCGGGTCCGACAGGGCCCGCTGATAGACCTCCGGGTCGCTCCAGTTCGCCTGGGCGGTGAACTCCTGGGCAGGGGAGAACCGCCGATCCTCCGTCATCAATGCAGATATGGTTCCTTCTCTCTCGCTCATCTCGGATTCTCCTCATTTGCAAGCCGTGTCCCCGGCCTGAACGGCCTCACGGTTCGCCGGTGGCGGCGTGCTCCAAATGCGCGGGGGGCGGCACCGGGCGCGAACGCCGCAGGGCCGCTATATACGGCAGGTTGCGATACTTCTGATTGTAGTCCAGACCATAGCCGACGACGAAACGGTCGGGGACATCGAAGCCGACATAGTCGGGGTACGCGGGAAACTCGCGGCGGGCCGGTTTGGACAGCAGGGCGCAAAGCCTCAAGGACGCCGGCTTTCGCTCCGGCAACCATTGGAACAGAAAGGTGGCGGTGCGGCCCGTGTCGACGATGTCCTCCACCAGAATGACGTCCTTGCCCTCGATGTCATCCTCCAAGTCCTTGTCAAGCGACAACGGACCCACCGGTGCCATGGATGAGCCATAGCTGGAAACCGAGAGGAAGTCGATGGTCAGGGGAAGGGCCAGCTCCCGGACCAGGTCGGCGTGGAATATGGCCGCTCCCTTGAGGACACCGACAAAATGCGGTTCCCTGCCCCGGTAATCGGCCTCGATGCGACGAGCCATTTCAGCGACGCGCTGCCGGATCTCAGCCGCTTCAATGAGAACATCCAGCCCATCTGACCGGCTTTGTGACACGGCCCGATCATAGCATAGGCAGATTCTACCCTCCGTGGGGGATAATGCTACAATGGCGCGGAAAAGGGGGGCCGTTTTGTGAATGTCGATGTCGAACACATCGAGAAGGTTTACAACAGGTACTCTCGTTTCTACGATCTCCTGTTCGGTCCCATCTTCAGCAGCGGGCGGGAAATAGCCCCCCTCCTGCTGGACCTGACGGCCGAATCTCGTCTCCTGGAAGTGGGGGTGGGAACCGGCCTCTCCCTGCCGATGCTACCGCAAAACATCCAGATAACGGGTGTCGACCTGTCCGAGAAAATGTTGGACCAGGCGCGGCGCCGGACCAAGGAATTGGGGCTGGAGAATGTGCAGTTGCTGAAGATGGACGCCACCAGTCTCGATTTTCCCTCCGGCAGCTTCGATCGAATCCTCGCCGCCTATTTCATCTCCGTGGTCCCCGACGCCGTGATGGTGATTGAAGAAATGAAGAGAGTCTGCAAGAAGGGCGGATATCTCGTCTTCCTGAACCACTTTCGCAACGAGAACCCTATCCTCGGTTCGCTCGAGGCGCTCATTTCCCCCCTCTGCTACCGGATCGGATTCCGAACCGATCTGGATCGAAAGAAGCTGCTGCGCGAGTGCGGGCTGGAAATCGAATCGGAAATGCCCATCGACTTCCTGGGTCACTGGAAAGCGATCCGCTGCATCAATCCCTGAATTTGTAGCTGAAGGTCTGCCGGGAAACCCGGTGAGACATGCCGGCAGGAGGCTGCCGGGGGTCCGGAGACGGGTCGTGGATACTATCTGTGAAGCTGCTTCTTCATGAACTTCTTCCGGGCTCTCTTCCGTGCCAGGGCCTGCTTGAGGCGCCGTTTCTCGCCCGGTTTCAGATAGTAGGAATGGCGCTTGACATCCTTGATGATGTCTTCCTGCTGCACCTTTCGCTTGAAGCGCCTGAGCGCGCTTTCCAGGGGCTCCCCATCATGAATGAAGACGTACGCCACTTCGTTCCACCTTTCTTGGAGCCGACAATATAGTCCGGTTTCGGCCCTCGTGTCAACGGCCTTGGGCGACGAGCGAGAAAGGATACGTGGGTTTCAGGGGAGGCGCTACTTCGTGTCGGCGTAGAAATCCCGCTTCTGTCTGAGCCGGACGATCAGCTCGCCGGCCTTCGGGTAGCCCGTCTTGTCCAGAACGCCGGCGATCTCGATTGCCCGGTCCAGTTCGCCCGTATATTCGAAACTCTCAATCATGCTGAGGCGGCATTGGAGCAGGCATTCGCCACAGCGGCCCAGATCCCGGGTCTTCTCGAAAAGACGGACCGCCGCCCGATGGTCCCCCCTGATCTGGGCGATCGTTCCAAGACAGACATGTGCCTGTTGGGACAGGTGGTCCGACGAGTCACCCGCCGCCGCCCACAGGTCGCGTTCCGACTCGTCGATCTGTTCCAGCTTCAGTAGCGCACGCCCCCGCTTATAGAGGATTTCCCGCTCCTCCTCCGGGGGCAGCTTCCGTTCCAGGACCAGGGACCAGTACTTCACGGCCGCGGCCAGATCGTTTTCTCCGGCTTCATGGATTTCCGCCAGGCGGAGGAGCGCGTCACCGACACGGAGGCTCGTGGGGTAGCGGGAGACCAGTTCCTCCAGATGCGTACGCGCCTCGGACAGGTCGTAGTGATGCGAGTAGTAGATGGAAGCGATCTCCCAGAGGGCTTCCGCGGCATGCCGGCTGTCGGGGTGGAGGCGGCGGACACTTTCAAAGACGCGGGTCGCCGCCCGATACTCCCCGGTCAGCCAGAGGTCACGGGCCCTCTGGAATTCCGCTCCCGCCTGGTCGTGACCGTATAGGAACAGAATTGCAGCAGCCGCGACCAGGACCAACCAGGGGACCGCAGATCTCATTCGGAAGCCTCCGATTCCACTTCTACAACCCCGTCGGCCACCAGGCTCACATCGGCCACAGTGTCTCCATCCCCCATCTCCATCAGCGTCACGCCAAATGCGTTGCGGCCCGTCATTCGAATGCTATCCGCTTCCAAGCGTATGATCTTGCCCCTTGCGGTGATGATGATCAACTCAGCACCAGGTCCCACCGGGAATGTCGCCGCAACCTTGCCGTTTCGGCCGCTGGTCTTGATGTTGATCACGCCCTGGCCCGCCCGCCCCTTCGGGGCGTATTCGTTGACTGGTGTCCGCTTTCCGAATCCGTGTTCGGTCACCGCCAATATGCTCTCGTGATTTTCTCGAATGACGCCCATGCTGACGACCGAGTCGCCTCCCTTGAGGCGTATACCCCATACGCCCCGAGCGACGCGCCCCATCTCCCGGACCTGTTTTTCCGAGAACCGGGCGGCCTTACCCTGTTCCGTGCAGAGAAGAATGTCGTCTTTGCCGCTGGTTCGGCTCACTACGATCAGCTCATCCCCCTGCACCACTGCACATGCGATGATCCCCTTCGCCAGGGGTCGAGAGTAAGCCCCCAACGCCGTCTTCTTAACCCGCCCTTGGCGAGATGCCATCACGATGAAACCCGGGGTCTTGAAGTCCTGAACGGCGATCATGTCCGCCACCTTCTCGCCCCGCTCCAACTTGACCAGATTGACGATCGGCTTCCCTTTCCCGGCGGCGCCCACATCGGGAATCTCATAAACCTTCAGCCAATAGACTCTCCCCTGGTTCGTGAAGATGAGGATGTAACTGTGCGTGGAGGCGACAAAAAGATAGTCGAGGACGTCATCGACCGTGCGCGTGGACATTCCGATCCGGCCCTTGCCTCCGCGATGCTGACTACGGTAGATGTGAAGGGCCGTCCGCTTGATGTAGCCACCGTGCGTGGCTGTGATGACCACTTGCTCCTCGGCGATGAGGTCCTCGATCGTCAGGTCGATCGCCTCGTCCAGGATCACCGTGCGGCGCGGCGAATGGTACCTGTCCTGAATCTCCCTGAGTTCGTCGCGGATCACCCGCCGGAGTTCGGCCCCGCTGGTGAGAATCTTCCGCAGTTGGACGATCCGGTCCCGAATCCGCTCCAGTTCCTCCACGATCTTGTCCCGTTCCAGGCCCGTGAGGCGCTGCAGCCGCATTTCAAGTATGGCCTGAGCCTGGATTTCGGTGAACTCAAGGCTCTGGATCAACTGTGTCTTGGCCTCCGCCGGCGTCCTCGAACCTCGGATCAGGGCGATCACCAGATCCAGGTGATCCAGAGCCTTGGCAAGACCCTCCAGGATGTGTGCCCGCTTTTCGGCCTTCTTCAGGTCGAACTGTGTGCGCCGCCGCACGACGATCCTGCGATGTGCAAGGAAATGGTTCAGCATTTCCTTGAGGGTCAGGACGCGCGGCCGGCCGGCCGTCAGGGCCAGCAGAATAATCCCGAACGAATTCTGCATCGGCGTCAGTTTGTAGAGCTGGTTCAGGACCACCTGTGGCTGCTCGCCTCGCTTCAGCTCGATGACGACCCGCATCCCGTCCCGATCGGACTCGTCTCTCAAGTCGCTGATCCCATCGATTCTCTTGCTGCGAACGAGCGCTGCAATCGTCTCGATGAGCTTGGCTTTGTTGACCTGATACGGGAGCTCATCGATGATGATGGCCTCCTTGTCTTTTCTGATCTTCTCGATGGCGGCCTTGGCCCGCAACTGGATGATGCCGCGGCCCGTAGCGTACGCACTGTGGATGGCCTTGCGCCCGTAGATGATCCCCGCGGTGGGAAAATCCGGTCCCCGAATCAACCGCATAAGCGCCGACAATGTCGCATCCGCCGGTCGATCGAGCAGGAGCAAAAGGCCGTCGATGACCTCACTGAGGTTGTGGGGAGGCACGTTGGTCGCCATCCCCACGGCAATCCCGGAGGCCCCGTTGATCAAGAGATTGGGAATTCGAGCCGGCAAAACGGTCGGCTCCTGCATTGACTCGTCGTAGTTGGCCTGAAAATCGACCGTCTCCTTCTCGATGTCCGCCAGGATCTCGTCGGCGATTCGCGCCATCCGAACCTCGGTGTATCGCATGGCTGCCGGCGAGTCGCCATCGATGGACCCGAAGTTCCCCTGGCCGTCGATCAGCAACTCCCGCATGGAAAAATCCTGAGCCATTCGGACCAGCGCATCGTAGACAGCCGCATCCCCGTGGGGATGGTACTTTCCGATGACCTCACCCACGACCCGCGCCGACTTCTTGTGGGGGCGGTTCCTGCTGTTGTTCAGTTCGCTCATGGCGTAGAGGATGCGCCGATGAACCGGCTTCAACCCGTCTCGGACATCCGGCAGGGCCCGCCCCACGATGACCGACATGGCGTAGTCCAGGTAGGACGTCTTCATCTCCGCTTCGATGGTGACCGGAATCTCCCGGCCCTGGTACTCTCTCATCGACTTGTTCCTCCCATCCTGGCCATTCGAAAAGTCACGGTGCGCGGGCGAAGCGGCGCCCGACTGGGGAAACGTGCAGCACTGGGGTCACAGTGGAAACGCCAGGAAACCGGCCGCGCCGACCTCGACCGCAAGCGCCTAGACGTCCAGATTCTTGACGTTCAGTGCGTTGTCCTCGATGAAACGCCGCCTCGGCGCGACGTGTCCGCCCATGAGGACACTGAAGATATCGTCCGTTTCGACCATGTCCTCGATGTCTACCCGCAACAAGGTTCTGGTGTCGGGGTCCATGGTCGTTTCCCAAAGCTGCCGGGGGTTCATCTCCCCCAGCCCCTTGTAGCGCTGAATGCCCAGTTTCCGTTTGCCTGCGGCCATGAAATAGTCGATCAGTTCCGCCGATGTGGCCAGCGTCGTCTCCTTCAGCTTCTCCTGCAGCAGGAAAGGCGGGTCTTCCAAGATGTCCGCCTTCCGGCGAAGCTGAGCCAGAAGCTGGCACTCCCCTGAAACGGCGAATTCGTGGTTCAGGACCATGCCCTCGGAATGCCCGTTTCGCAGATGGAGTTCGTAGAAACTCCGCTCCTCATTGAACGAGGTTTCCGCCTTGAAGCCCAAGGCCCGGAAACGGGACGCCAAGTCCGCCAATTCGGCTCCATCGCTGAAGACCCTGTGAGCCACCGCCTCATGCGCCTCCGTACCCGACACGCTGCGAAAGAAATCCAAGAACTCACCCACCACTCCGTTTCCATCGTAGCGGCGACTGAGGGTCTCGAGGCGCTGTTGAAACTCCATCAGGTTCTCGAGTTTCCCGATCAGTTCGTTCCCGTCCAGCGCGGCGCCCGTTTTCGGACGGACAACCCGGATCCCGTGCGTCGCCCTGCCGAGCAGATACCGGGTCAGATCGCGCTCCTTCTGAAGATAGGTCTCCTTCTTTCCCTGCTGGATTCGGAACAGGGGCGGCTGGGCGATATAGATATGACGGTTGCGGAGGAGCTCGGGCATCTGCCGAAAGAAAAACGTCAGCAGCAGGGTTCGGATATGGCTCCCGTCCACATCCGCGTCCGTCATGATGATGATCTTGTGATACCGGAGCTTGGCCAAGTTGAAATCGGCGCTGCCCACGCCGGCGCCGATGGCCGAGATCATGGTGATGATTTCCTGGTTGCTCAGCACTTTGTCGAAACGGGCTTTTTCGACATTGAGAATCTTGCCCTTGATCGGGAGAATCGCCTGAAATCGCCGGTTCCGACCCTGCTTGGCGGACCCTCCCGCCGAATCCCCCTCGACGATGAAGATTTCTGAAAAGCGCGGATCCCGCTCCTGGCAATCGGCCAGCTTGCCGGGCAACGAGAGGTTGTCGAGGGCACTCTTGCGACGCGTCAGTTCACGAGCCTTTCTGGCGGCCCGCCGCGCTCTCGCCGCGTCTGCCGCCTTGTTCACGATCCGCCGGGCGATGGTTGGATTCTGCTCCAGAAACAGACCGAGTCCCTCATTGCACACGACCTCCGTAATCCCCTTGATCTCGCTGTTCCCCAGCTTCGCTTTCGTCTGGCCCTCGAACTGCGGGTTGGGAATCTTGATGCTCACAACGGCAACGAGCCCCTCTCTGACGTCCTCTCCCGACAGATTCTGTTTCAGGTCCCGAAGTAGATTGTTGCTGGAGGCATAGGCATTGATGGTGCGGGTGAGTGCCGCCTTGAAACCCACCATGTGGGTCCCGCCCTCCGGTGTATTGATGGTATTGACGAAGGAGAAGAGGCTCTCGTTGTAACCGTCGTTGTACTGGAGGGCGACCTCGATGTCGTTCTCGGCCCGGCGCGCCTGCACGTGGACCGGCTTGCCGTGTAGCGTCGTCTTGTTCTTGTTCAGGTACCGGACGAAGTCGGAAAGTCCTCCCTTGTAGAGAAAACGCTGCTTCTGCTCGGAGCGGCGGTCCTCAATCTCGATAGTCAGGCCCGGGTTCAGAAACGCCAACTCGCGCATACGCCGTGACAGCGTCTCGTAGCTGAAGGTCGTGGTTTCGAAGATCTCGTCATCCGGCTTGAAACTGACCTTGGTCCCCCGGCGGTTCGTCTCTCCGGAAACCTCGAACGCGTTGGTCGGCACACCGCGGATGTATGACTGCTGATATTCGAAGCCGCCGCGGCAAACCTCCAGCTCAAGGCGGTGCGACAACGCATTGACGACCGAGACTCCCACTCCATGCAAGCCGCCGGACACCTTGTAGCTGTCATGATCGAACTTGCCGCCGGCATGCAGGGTGGTCAATACGACCTCAGCGGCAGGAAGCTGCTTCTCGGGATGGATGTCGACGGGGATGCCCCTGCCATTGTCCTCGACGGTGATGGAATCATCGAGGTGGATCGTCAGGCTGATCCGGTCACAGAAGCCGGCCAAGGCCTCGTCGACCGAGTTGTCCACCACCTCCTGAACCAGATGATGGAGTCCCGCCGTTCCGGTGGAGCCGATGTACATGGCGGGCCGTTTTCGAACCGCCTCGAGGCCTTCCAGAACACGGATCTTCTTGGCTGTGTAGGCACTGGACTCTTGAGCCGGCGCTGCTGACTGCAGTTGATTCGTCAATTCCGGATCCTCGCCCATGGTGATTTCACACGCGGCCCCGGCTCGGCTCGTGAGAATGATCCTCTCAGGCCGGGTTACCTCCAATTATACCCGGTACATGTGTCGCAAACGGATCGACGGAACCGTACGGCTCAGAGGCTCAGCGGCATGATGACATATTGCATCTTGTAGTCGCCGGTCGGTTCGGAGTCGTCTGCATCGGGCGCACTGATGGGTTGGAGCAGCCCCTGAGCATCCGAGTCTTTGAGGGAAATCCGTACCTGTTCGGTCTCCACGGCGTTAACGAAGTCGAGCAGGTAGTTCACATTGAAACCGATCACGATCTGCGGGCCCTCATAGGTGGTCTCCATCGCTTCGGCGGCCCGCTCTCCATTCGAATTCTGGCAGGCGAGCTTGACCTGCCCCTCGCTCAGGCTCACCTCGACCGCTGGTGCTTCTTGGTCCGACACGACCGCGACACGCCGCAGGGCTCCAGTGAAACCCAAGGTGCTGAGGTGCACGACCAGATTGTTTCCTTGCGGAATGACCATCTTGTAGTTTGGAAATTCACCGCTCAGGATGCGAGAAATCAACAGCCGGCTACCGATTCCAAATGAAATCCTTCTCTCTCCACTCCTGAACTCGATATCCCCGTCAGCTTCACCGAGTAGCTTCACCAACTCGACCAGTGCTTTCTTCGGAATCAGAACTCGAATCTCCTCTTGGTCGATATCCATCTCCACGTCCCGTTGGACAACAACCAGGCGGTGCCCATCCGTGGTGACCAGGGACAGACCCGAAGGAGTAATCACGGCTAGCGCCCCACCGAGAGTATATCGGCTCTCCTCCTGGGTGATGGCGAAGACGCAACTCCCGATCATGCGGCGAACTATGGCCGCGTCCATCCGGATGAGTTGTCCTTCCGCCTCGCCGATCTCGGGGAAGTTGCTCTTCCCCAAGGCAGCTACCTTGAACCGCGACCGATCGTAGCCGATCTCGACCCAATCGCCTTCGGCTACGGATTTGATGTGGATAATCGAACCTGGTGGTGCCAGACGAACGATTTCGAATAACTTCCGGGCTGAGATGGTAAGGGCGCCGCCGACCCGCACCTGGGCCTCGCACCGGGAGCGCAGAGAGACGTCCAGGTCGGTCGCAGTCAGGACGAGGTTGTTCCCGAGGGTTTCAAGGAGAATGTGACCAAGGATGGGAACCGTCGTTTTTCTCTCGACAATGGTCTGAAGATGTTGGACCTCGGGAAACAGATGCTCCCGCTTCAAAGTTATGTCCATGGTGTTCTCCGTCTTCAAGTCACAAGGGAAAATGTATTTTGAATCGTCGCCGTAGAGTTGGCGGAAACTGTGGATGAACTGGAAGAAACGTTTATTTCCAAGTGGATAGAGTCACTCATCAATTGTGAATTCGGCTCTTGATACAAGGTGGAAAAAGGCCCGGTCCGAGTCTGCGCAGCCTTTTCCACAGCCATTACATTCTACCACCGGTGGAAAAGCGGGAAAACGTCATGAAACTTGGTCGGTCAGCTTGTTGACGGTGGAATCCAGCAGCGGGTCCTTCTTGATGAGCCGAGAGATCTTCCGGACGGCGTGGAGCACGGTCGTGTGATGCCGGCCGCCGAACGCTCGGCCGGTCTGAGGCAGAGAGGCCGGCGTCAACTCCTTGCAGAGGTACATGGCGATCTGTCTTGGAACCACGATTCTCGGGGAGTTGCTTCGACTCACGAGCTGGGACACGGTCAGGGAGTGGTGTCGGGCGACGACCCGTTGAATTTCTCCGATGGTGATCACTCGCTGCGCGGACGCGGCAAGATCCTTGAGGGTGGATTGGGCCAAGTCGAGGGTGATCTCCTCGCCGATCAGACTACTGTAGGCGATGAGGCGAATGAGGGATCCTTCAAGTTGGCGAATGTTGGACTTGGTGTTGCTCGAGATGAAGAAAGCAACGTCGTCAGGAAGTTCCACCCGTTGCAAGGCCGCCTTGTTCCGAAGAATGGCGACCTTGGTTTCCAGATCCGGAGCTTGTATGTCGGCAATCAGTCCCCACTGGAAGCGGCTATGGAGACGCTCCTCCAGGGTCGGGATTTCGTGAGGAGGGGAATCGCTGGAGATGACGATCTGCTTTTGGGCGTCGTACAGGCTGTTGAAGGTGTGGAAGAACTCCTCTTGAGTCTTCTCCTTGCCTGCGAGGAACTGAACATCGTCCATCAGCAGGACGTCGATGTTCCGGTATTTCTGTCGAAAACCGGGCGTCCGGTCGTAACGGATGGAGGTGACCAAGTCATTGGTGAAACGCTCCGAGGGCACGTAGGCGAGATTCACACTGGGAAATTCAATCTTGATCGAGTGCCCGATAGCGTGCATGAGATGAGTTTTTCCCAGACCCACCCCACCGTAGAGAAAGAGAGGGTTGTAGCTCCTGGAAGGACGTTCCGCGACTGCGAGAGCGGCGGCGCGGGCGAATTGGTTGCTCGAACCGACGACGAAGTTGGCAAACGTGTAACGTTGGTTCAGGTCGCAATCGGCCGCGCCGATGTAGGAGCCCAACAGATGAGGTGACGAGATCAGGCTTGATTGCGGTTCGCCGAGATCTGCCTGGAAAACGATTTCCGCATTTGGAAACCCCATCTCTTCCATCTTCGCCTTCAGGAGATCGCCGTACTGGTGGGAGATCCACCTGCTGAAGCGGCTGTTCGGAACCCGAACCACAAGGCGCCGATCACCATGGTCGTAGCGGACCTGGGAGGTCGCTTGGAAGTAGACTGCCAGATTCTCGGGTGAGATCTGTCCTGCTGCTTCAAGGGAAGCTACGATGTCCCGCCATAAATCCAAAGCTGGCAGTCTCCCCTGAAAGTTCTGTGGGCTCTGCAAAGAAGAAATGGGCGGCGGCGCACAGCCCACGGTCATTTACTGTTTCGGGCCGAATTAAGGTAGCACAGTCGGTTTCGGAGGCGAAAGAAGTTTCTTTCGTGGTCCTGGATGCTACCCGGATGAGTACTGGATATACTTTTTGATCCAATAACTTAGGGGACAAAAACGAGTTGTTCGGTGAGGTTGTGTGACAGGGAATCCGATTTTTTCAGTTCTCGCAAGGGTTTTGTGAAGATTGCGTCAACATCGGGTCCGCGCGTGGTACGCGGTCGGGACCGCTTGGGTGTTTTTTTGACGTTTTGGGTGATTTTTGGGTCGCTGCTTCGACGCCTGCGCCACGATGCTGACGAGGAGTCGCCAAGCAAGCCACCGGGAACTATCGGCGGCTGAGCATGAACGGAGGCCGGCAGCGAGTTGCCGAACGCGGGAGCCGCTCAGGAATTGATCAACTCTTTCAGGTCCTTGCCCGGCTTGAAATAAGGGACCCGCTTGGCGGGAACGTGGACCTTGGCGCCGGTCTTGGGGTTGCGGCCGATGCGTGCCGCGCGGTGGCGCAGCCGGAAGCTGCCGAATCCCCGCAACTCGACTTTGGTGCCGCCTTTCAGAGATTGGACGATGCTGTCGAGGACGGCCTGGACGACGACCTCGGCCTCCTTTCTGGTGAGGCTTGAGTCACCGGCGACTCGCTCAACCAGCTGGGCTTTAGTCATTTCTTGGTTCTCGCTGCGTCGATGGCCCGCTGCTTGAGACCACCCAGTTGGCGACCCGCCAATTCTCCAATGGAGGTCTTGCCCACTTCCGGACGGTAAGACCAGGTTTCCCGGTGGCTGCGCTCGACCAGCGCCTTCAGGGACAGCCCGATTTTCCGCTCGAGGAGGTTGAGCTTGATGATCTCGAAATCGAGTTCCTGGCCTACCGAGACGTGGGATGTGGGGTCGTCGACGCGATCCTCGGACAGTTCGGAGATGTGGCAGAGACCTTCCACGCCCTCGTCCAGCTCCACGAACGCGCCAAACGAGGTCAACCGGACGACCTTGCCCAGCACCCGGTCGCGGACTTGGTGCCGGGAGAAAAAGTCCTCCCACTTGTCGGGTCCCAGTTGCTTGATCCCGAGCGAAAGGCGCTGGTTTTCGCCGTCGACACTCAGAACCACAGCCGTGACCTCATCCCCTTTCTTGAGAACCTCCGACGGGTGCTTGATCTTTTTCGTCCAACTCAGGTCGGAGATATGGACCAAACCCTCGATTCCCTCCTCCACCTCCACAAAGGCGCCGAAATCGGTCAGGTTTCGGACGGTGCCGGCGACGACGGAATTGATCGCGTAGCGCTCCTCGACCGAGTCCCAGGGATTCGGTTCGGTCTGCTTCATGCCCATGGAGATGCGTCTGGCCTTGGCGTCGACATCGAGGACGACAGCCTGGACCTGGTCGCGTACGGAAAGGATCTTGGACGGATGCTTGATCCGGCGGTTCCAGGTCATTTCGGAGATGTGGATGAGCCCCTCGACACCCTCCTCCAGTTCGACGAAGGCGCCGTAGTCGGTAATGCTGACGACCACCGAGGGGACACGGGAACCGCGTGGGTAACGCTGGGCCACCGTGTACCAGGGGTCAGCAGTGAGTTGCTTGTATCCCAGGGAGACTTTCTCGTCGATTTTGTCGAATTTGAGAATCTTGACGTCGATTTCGTCTCCTATCTTGAAGAGGTCGGAGGGGTGGTTGACCCGGCCCCAGGACATGTCGGTGATGTGCAGCAGGCCGTCGATGCCGCCCAGGTCGACAAAGGCGCCGTAGTCGGTGATGTTCTTCACGACCCCGGACCTGACCTTCCCCTCTTCCAGGCTGCGGAGGGTTTCCTCCTTGCGCTTGAGGTATTCTTCCTGCAAGACCGCCTTTCGCGAAAGGACAATGTTGCCGCGGCGCTTGTTTACCTTGATCACCCGGAGTTGGAGTTCCTGGTCGCGCAAGCTGTCCAGATTACGTACCGGATGCATGTCGACCTGAGAGCCCGGCAGGAAGGCACGAACGCCAATATCGACGGACAGTCCCCCCTTCACCCGCTCGATAACGCGCCCCTGGATCACCGCCTGTTCCTGATAGGCGCGCTCGATGCTATCCCAGATCTTCATTCTCTCCGCCTTCTCGCGAGAGAGAATCACGCCGCCGTCCAACGTCTCCGAAATCTCCATCAGAACATCTACGGTATCGCCGGGCTTGACGTTGACGACGCCGCCCCGCTCACGGAACTCACTGATGGGAACCAAGCCTTCGGACTTGAATCCAATATCGACTAAAACATGGGAATCGGTGACGTCGATGACCGTTCCGGGGATCACCTCGCCCTCGGAAAGGTTCTTGAAGCTCGAATCGTACGCTTGCACCAACGCGTCGTAATCGAGGTCGTCGGCGACCTCGATGGTGGGGAGCGCGACGTTCGAGAGCCCCGCAGCAATCAGGCGTTCAAGCCCTTTGTCGGTTCCAGTTGGAGCCATCCGCAATGTTCCTCCTGCCAGCCGGCGCCTACTTTCCTGACGGACTGCAAACTTCCCCCCTCCTCACCGGCCGACAAATTCAAAGAGGGGGTATTCAGGATAGGATATTCAGTCTGCCTTCCGCAACCGCCCCGGGGCGAGAGGTTGATCATTAACAGTCCGTGGTGAAAGTCGCGCGAGCACCGAGACCGGTCCTGCGCCCGCCGGGATGCAGGGACGGTCGAATGCCGTGACGACTTTTGCCACGGGCTGTTAACCCCCGGTCGTCCGTATTGTCAAGGAGCCGTCGCCCGCCGGGTCGAGAAGGTGAGAAGCGAGTCGCCGGCGGTGGTTTCGCCATCGCCCCGGTTCCAGGGAAGCTCCGCCTCTCGGCGTGGGCCGGCTCGACTCGAAGCGGCCGATTTGCTAAACTCCTCGGCATCTGCGTACGAGGCGAGTGAGAAAGGGGAGCGGTCAGAGATGAAAGCAGGCATCCATCCCGACTACGACGTCGTCACGGTGCGCTGTGCGTGCGGCGCGGGTTGGGAGACCCGATCCACCCAGAGTGGCCAACTGCGCCTCGATATCTGTTCCAGTTGTCACCCCTTTTTCACCGGTAAGCAGAAGCTGATAGACACCGCAGGCCGCGTAGAGCGGTTCCAGAGGAAGTACGGCCTCATCCGATAGGAGCCCGCGGTGACGGTCCAGCGTCGCACTGGCGCCGGTGTTGCGCCCGAATGCTGTGGCGACTCTCGCCCCGGGACCCTGGAACCTCAAACCGGAGCTGGGGAGACATGTCTCCGAAAGTCCCCGCCATGTTAGAGAAATTGCGTGCCCTGGAAGCAAGCTACGAGGAGGTTTCCCGACAATTGGGAGATCCGCGTGTCGTTGCCTCCCGGGATCGTTACCGGGAGGCTGCGAAAACGTATTCGGAGTTGCGGCCACTGGTCGAAAAATACAGGGAGTACCGGGGAGCCGTGCGCGAGGTGAAGGATCTCAAGGAGATGGCTCGGGCCGAGGCGGACTCCGAGTTGGCGGAATTGGCGAGAGGCGAGTTGGGGACGCTGGAGACTCGCGTCTCCGAGCAGGAAGAGGAGTTGCGTGTCCTGCTCCTGCCCCGGGACCCCAACGACGAAAAGAATGCCATCCTGGAGATTCGTGCCGGCACGGGAGGCGCCGAAGCCAGCCTGTTCGCACAGGAAATGTTCCGTATGTACGGAAGGTATGCCGAGTCGCACGGGTGGAGGGTGGATATTATCGCCGCGCATGCCACCGATGCGGGCGGACTGAAGGAAGTGAGCGCCACCATCGAAGGCAAGCAGGTCTACGGTCGCCTGAAATTTGAGAGCGGCGTGCATCGGGTCCAACGGGTGCCGGAAACGGAGACTCAGGGAAGGGTTCACACCTCCGCCGTGACGGTTGCCGTTTTGCCGGAAGCGGATGACGTCGACATCAGGATCCACCCCAAGGATCTGCGGTGGGACACTTACTGTTCCTCCGGTCCCGGTGGCCAGTCGGTGAACACGACTTACTCAGCCGTGCGTATCACTCACATTCCCAGCGGCGAGGTCGTGACCTGCCAGGACGAGAAGTCGCAGTTCAAGAACAAGAACAAGGCGCTCAAGGTGTTGCGGTCCCGGTTGTACGAGCGGGCTCTCCGGGAACGGCACGATGAGGTGGCGGCCACACGCCGCGCCTTGGTCGGCACCGGCGACCGCAGCGAGAAGATCCGGACCTACAACTTTCCCCAGAATCGCATCACCGACCACAGGGTCGGTGTCTCGTTGCACCGTCTGGAGGCCGTGCTGGGGGGCTCTCTCGACGACATTCTCGATCCCCTGATCGCTTATGATGAGGCAGAAGCGCTGAAGGCACAGAAAATTGCTTGAATCGCGTCTGGAAAGGATTCCGGCGGGGATGACGGTGGGGGAGGCGGTTCGGCAGGGAACTTCGCATCTCAGGCGACATGGAATCCGTTTTCCTCGTCTGGACGCAGAGCTGATGCTTGGTTCCATTCTGGCGCGTCCCCGAGCCTACCTGTTGGCGCACCCCGGATTGCGATTGGCCGGCGGCGAGGCCGCGAGATGGGAGAGCTGGCTCCGGAAACGAGGCGAGCATTATCCGCTCCAGTATTTGTTGGGGCATCAGGAGTTCTACGGAAGGAGTTTCGCGGTTGGGCCGGGAGTGCTGATTCCGCGTCCGGAAACGGAACTGTTGGTGGATGTCTGTTTGGAGTGGCTCGACGGCATGGCCCAAGCGGATCCGCGAGTGCTCGATGTGGGAACGGGTTCGGGGGCCATAGCGGTGACGTTGGCCGCCGAACGGCAGCGGCTCCGGGTAACGGCCACGGACGTTTCGCGCCGCGCCCTGGCGGTGGCGAGGGAGAACGCGTCGCGCTACGGCTGCGAGTCCCGGGTCGAGTTTCTGGAAGGGCGAGACTTGGCGCCGGTGGCTGGGCGGGCGGACCGTTGGGACCTGCTGGTGTCGAACCCCCCCTACGTCGCAACATCCGACCGCGGAAGGGTCGACCGGTCGGTCGCCGCCCATGAGCCCCGCGAGGCCGTCTTTGCGAGGCGAGACGGCATGGAGATGTACGAAGCGGTGATGGAAGGATGTCCGCCGGTAATGGAACCGTCAGCTCCGCTGGTTTTGGAGATCGGCGCGGGTGCCAAGGCGCGTGTCTGCCGATCGGCACGGCGTTGGGGCTGGCGCGACGTGGAGGTCCGGAAGGATCTGGCGGGCATCGAACGTTGTCTGGTGTTGGTCCGGGGGAACCAGGGCGAGGTGTAGCGTGAGTGATTGCCTGTTCTGCCGGATCGTGAGCGGGGAACTTGGCGCGGCTGTGGTGGCGGAGGACGAATGGGCCCTGGCGTTTCGAGACATCAGCCCACAGGCGCCCATCCATATCCTGGTGATTCCCAAGAAGCACATTGGTTCTTTGGGCGAAGCGGCGGAGAAAGACGCCGTCCTGCTTGGCCGGCTGTTGCTGCTCGCCAAGGTGGTAGCGCGCGTTGAAGGGTTGGCCTCGGGCTATCGTGTCGTTCTGAACAACGGCGGCGCTGCCGGGCAGAGCGTGTTTCACATTCACGCCCATGTTCTGGGCGGTCGACACCTGGGCTGGCCTCCGGGTTGACACTGGCTCCCAGGAGTCTGCGCGGTAGAAATGATCGTAGCGAGAAAGTGGGGAATCGAGGGCAGATTTTCTCGATTTTGAGGTGCATAGTTGTTCTATTCGCCGAGAAGTCGGGGAAATCTGGACCGATTCTACCGCTTTCGCAGTAGATCAATTTCTGCGGAGCAGGCTCCCAGGACGCAGGTTCGGAAAACGGGATTAGCAGGAGGTTGGCCTTGGAAGAGTTGGTGAGGCAGTTGCTTCATGAGATAGGAGAGGACCCCATGCGGGAAGGGCTTGTCGGCACGCCTGAAAGGGTGGGGCGCGCCATGCGTTTCCTGACCAGAGGATACGAGCAGGATGTGGACGAGTTGCTCAACGGCGCCTATTTCAAGGTGGACTACGATGAAATGGTCATCGTCAAAGACATCGAGGTCTATAGCCTTTGCGAACATCATCTGCTCCCCTTCTTCGGCAGATGCCATGTCGGATACCTTCCTTCGGATCGGGTCATCGGGCTCAGCAAGATTCCGAGAATCGTGGACGTGTTCGCGCGGCGCCTGCAAGTCCAGGAACGGCTCACCCAACAGATTGCCGAGACCGTCAACAACAAGATCCGGCCCAAGGGCGTGGCGGTCGTTGTCGAGGCGCAACACTTGTGCATGTTGATGCGAGGGGTCGAAAAGCGGCAAGCTCGGATCATGACTTCCGCCATGTTGGGCAAGTTCAGGGATGATCAGCGGTCCCGGGGTGAGTTTCTGCACTTGGTGGGTGCCCGGAAAATTTGAAATGAAGCGTGAGATCCGGAGTCGGCGACGGTGGGGGCAGCTCAGGCGGCTGATCCTGGCCCCGATTCTCTGGATCTGGCTGGGTCCGACTTGGGCGATTCCACAGGACCAGACTCAGGACGAAGCGATCCGGGTCAGAGTGGATCTGGTGCTGCTTCGTTTCACCGTCAGAGATTCTCGAAACAAGTTGGTCAACTCCCTGACCCAGGAGGACTTCCGTGTAGTCGAGGGAGGCAGGGAAAGGGAGATCGTCTTTTTTCGGCCTCCGCGAAAGCAGACACCCGATCTGGGCCGCCTCTGGATTGCTTTCCTTCTGGACGTGAGTGGAAGCACCTTTGCCACCAGGGCGGAGGAGATAATGGCCGCCCAGAACTTCCTGGACAACATCCATCTGTTCACCCAGATCGGCGTCTTCGGGTTTACCGACAAGTTGCTGGTATTTCAGGAGTTCACCTCCCGCAAGGAACTTGCGGAAAAGGCCTTCGCGGCGGCCCGCCCGCACCAGGGGCGAACCGCAATCTACGAGTCGGTGGAGGCATTGCTTGCCCCGCTCGGTTCGCGGGCGAGGCCCGGCGACGGAAAGGTGTTGATTCTCGTCTCCGACGGGATGGACGACGCCTACCACCGGGCCGAGAGGGCCGCGGCCCGGGCCCTACGCGAGGAGGTGAGAATCTATACCATTCTGGTTCCGTCGGCGACGGCGCTGCCGACGGCTCCGGGACTCGTCGCGGTGGAAGATCCGAAGGCGGAAGAGAAGGCCGCCGCCTTCGCGCGTTTGGCCGCGAAGACCGGCGGAATGCACTTCAGCGGAATCGAAACCATCCTGGACTTCGATTCCACTTTGGCACAGATCAACGACGACGTTTTCGGCAACCTCTACTCCATCGGCATCTCCGGCGACGCGGCGCCGGGGACCGATCCCGACTCGCCGGCCGTGGTCACCACTCGGAACGCCAATCTACTGGTGTCACGCCCGTTCACTCGGGCACCCGGCCGTCTCCGCGCCAAGAAAAAGTTCATCGAGGCCCTCTTCTACAGCGAGGTCGAGCTGGGACAACCCGAGGACGAGGGTCTGGATCGGTACGAGCTGGGTGCCGATGTCGACATACTCCGGCCCAGGGGGCTGATCTCCGGCAAAGTCGGGTTGCCCTTCCGCATCAAGATCAGCCCCTATACGCTGTCGCGGGAGAAGGGGGGAGATGTCCGAACCCAACTGGGAATCATCGGCCAACTGGTGGATGCGAACGGGCAGGAAGTCGTAAGGATGAGAGAGTTCTTCAGGGCCACCTTGGAAAGGAAGGAGCTCCGGGACGGCCGCGGGATCATCTACACCAACAAGCTTTTCGTACGGCCGGGGCGATACAATTTTCGAATAGCCCTGTTGGAAATTCCAACCTGGAAAATGTTCTTCTTCCAGCGTGACGTCAGGGTCAGCCCTCCAGGCCTCTCTTCCGGCTCCAGGGGTAGGATTCGCAGTATTCCTTGAGGGCGTCCATCGTTGCCTGATATCTGGGCAGCCAGTCCGCGGCGGATTGTCCGGGAGGCACCAGTAGCGGCTTTCCGATCTTCACCAGAGCTTGGGAGAAGGGCTTGGGGATTCGAAACCCGTCCCAACCGGACCCTGCCCAGAACCGGTGAGGCTGGATGTGGAACGGAAGGATGGGAACGCCAGTCTTCATGGAGAGCCAGAGCGGCCCCGGCTTGACCTTGTAGACCGGGCCCACGGGTCCGTCGACGGCAAAACCCACGGGCCGCCCGTCGGCCAGATGGCGTTTGAGTCGAAGGAGAGCCTGGGTAGAGCCCCGGCGGCTGGATCCCCTGGCCGGAAAGTACCCGAATCGGCGAATGATGCGAGCGATGTACTCTCCGTCGGCGTGCTGGCTGGTGATCACGCCGATCTCCCGGAATCGCCAGAAATGGGTGGCGCAAAAGATCTGGTTGTGCCAGAAGCTGAAGATGAAGGGAACACCTTGGCGATTGAACCGGTCAAAATGTTCCCAACCTTCGACTCGATACCGAAGGAGCGTGCCGAGGCTCCATATCAGGGCCCACCCGGCCGTACTCCCTGCAGCCAGACGAAGGCGCTGCGACAGGTGCACTGCTTCGGCGGTCATGATTTCTCAAGCCGGCCCGGACGTCTCGCCCCGGGAGAGAAGTTCGTCGATCTCGACCAGTTTGCCGATGAACCGTCGTCGGCACGCGCGGGCGTAGAGGTTGCGCCGCTCCATGTCCAGAAACAGCTCTGCCGTGTCGTTCTGAACGGTTTCGGCCAGCCGATAGAAAGCAGCCGGGCCCGGTGTGGAGAGTCGCTGCCCCCGCCAATCCAACTCCTTCAGCGCCTGGGAGATCAGATGGAATATGGCTTGGGTGCGAGCGAGTCTGCGGTCGTGCTCCCGCGGCGTCGTCTCGATGATCTCCAAGCCGAGGCCGCGGAGAAAGGCGCGTATGCAGCCGTAATTCGCAGAGTCGATTCGCACCGGACAAACGGCGATCTTCATGCCTCCGATCCCATTCCTGCCACTGTCGGGCCCGAAGAGGGGGTGGGTGCCCAAAATCTGAATCCCGGCGGGGAGCAAGGACAACATGCAGTCGACGGGATATTGTTTGACGCTGCAGGTGTCCACGACCACTTGGCCGGTTCTGAGGACCGGAGAAATCTGTTTGCAGACGGCATCGATGGCGGAGATTGGGGTGGCGAGAATGATGTACTTGGCCGTGAGCACCTGCTCCAGGGTGGCGCCATCGGACAGCCTGGCCAGTTTTGCGGGATCCTGGTCGAATACGCCGGCGACCTTGCCGGCGGGGAGGTGGCGGTAGACTAGTTGTCCGAAGCGCCCAAAGCCCAGGAGGCCGATATTTCCGGTGTTCACAACGGGGCATTATAATGGAGTTGCGGACACCCGACACATTGCCTGCCTGCCGGTGTCCGGGCTGCTAAGCTCATGTGTGCCTGAATCGGCTGGAGTGGCGAACTGCATGGTGGCACTGGAGCTGTCTCGGCTGACCCTGTCCCAAATAAGGGAAGCGCTTGCCTCCGGCGAAATCCGGGTGACTTCCGCGGTGTTGTCCGCCTTGGCGCGGGACCCGAGAGTCGGCGTGCGGCGTCTTGGGCGTCGCTTGGAGCGCGCGCGGGCCTCGGCCCGAGCGGAGAGACGCCGGTTGAATTCGATGCTGGAGAAGGAGCGCGGGCTGTGGCGTGGCGGAACCGCACGGGTCGCCGGAGTCGACGAAGCCGGCATGGGCCCGCTGGCGGGACCGGTCGTCGCTGCCGCGGTGATCTTCGAGCCGGGCACTGAAATCTGCGGCATGGACGACTCCAAGAGACTCTCGAGCGCCCGCCGCGACGAGCTGGCCGGGATCATTGCCCGAGACGCGGTCGCCATGGGGATCGGAGAGGCGTCGGTGCCGGAGATCGACCGGTTGAACATCTTCCATGCCGGTCTTCTGGCCATGAAGCGGGCCGTCGCAGTTCTCCAGCCGGCGCCGGAGATCGCACTGGTGGACGGCCGCCGGATTCCGGGCCTCGAAATCCCGCAGGAGACCTGCGTCGGCGGGGACCGCAGGCATTTCTCGATCGCCGGGGCATCGATCCTGGCGAAGACCCATCGGGATCGGCTCATGATGAAGCTGGACCGGGTGTATCCGGAATATGGATTCGCCCGTCACAAGGGCTACCCGACCAGACAGCACCGCCGGGCAATCGAGAAGTATGGGACGACGCCGGTGCATCGGAGAACATTCTGCCGGGGAGCGGCATGAAACGATCTGCATCCTACGGCCCGGAACGCCGCAAGATGGTGGAGCAGCAACTGAGAGCCCGAGGCATCCGGGACCGCAGGATGTTGAAGGCGTTCCTGGGAGTCCCTCGTCATCGTTTCGTGCCTGACGAATGGGTTGAGCGGGCCTACGATGACCGCCCCATCCCCATCGGCCATGATCAGACCGTCAGTCAGCCCTACATGATTGCCGCCATGGTTCAAGCGGCGAGGGTGTCCCCGGGCGACCGTGTCCTGGAGATAGGGACCGGAAGCGGATATCAGGCTGGGTTGCTTGCGTGCATGAAGGCCCAGGTCTTCACCGTGGAACGGATTCCGGAGCTGGCCCACCAGGCGGCGGCTCGGCTCGACGAGCTGGGGTATCAGGACGTCCAGGCGAGTGTGGCCGACGGGACGCTGGGCTGGGAAGAATTCGCACCGTTCGAGAGCATCATCGTCGGGGCAGCATCTCCCGGAATCCCCGAGCCCCTGTTGCAGCAGTTGAGCGAAACGGGGCGCTTGGTGATCCCGGTGGGGCGGGATCGTTCGCAGGTCCTTCACATCGTGACCCGAAGTGGAGACGGATATCGCACCAAACGCGCGGAGCGATGTATTTTCGTGCCGCTGATCGGTAAATTTGCCTGGAAGCGGAAACCGGCGGCGCACTGAAAGGCCACGGCCCGGGGTCGAGGCGCCGCCGCCGAATTCGTAGTCATTGCATGCCATGAAGAAGACGAACCACCGTTGCGGTATCGTCCTGGTCCTGATTGCGATTTGTCCGCTGGTGATTGACGGAAACGTTCTGGCCCAGGGCTGGAGCGTTACCGAGGTTCAGTACCAGGGTGGCAGCGCACTCCGGCCTCACCCGGTGAGTCCCAATGGGTTCCAGCATATTCTGACCCTTCAGCACGCCAGCGGCTGGAGCCACGGAGAGAACTTCTTCTTCGTGGACATGATCTGCTGTTCGGGGTCGAGTGCGGACCGGGATATCTACATGGAGTGGTATCCCTACTTCAACCTGGGGTCGATCACCGGGCAGAAGCTGTCCTGGGGGCCCATCCGGGGGATCGGTCCATTGGGGGGGCTGAACTGGGGAGCCCAGGCGAAAGTTCTCAAGATCGGTCCCGGTTTCCGGTTCCAGCTCGATCTTCCCGGCTTCGCCTTTGCGAACGTCGATTACGTGTGTCTCGTGGATCGCAACCAGGGGGTGGCGGCCGGCGGGCCCCCCAAGGAAGGCAACAGCCATCTCGTCGATTTCAACTGGGGCCTGCCCTTCGAGATCGGCAGCGCCCCGTTCTCTTTCGAGGGGCACGCAGAATGGCAGAGTCCGCGAGACACTGAGTTCGGGATCCGCGCACCCTACTGGGTCCTGCTTCAGCCCCAGTTGCGTTTCGACTTGGGCAAGGCGGTTGCCCGGCGGCCGGGACGGGTCTTCGCAGGGATGGAAATGCACGTCTGGATCAACAAGTTCGGCTTTGAGGACGCCGACGAAGTGCTCCCACAATTCCTGTTGTTGTTCCGTTTCTAAACGGAACTTCACTTCCGAAATCCGTCTAATCGTTTGTATGTCAGGAAGATAGACGAAATCAACCTGCCCAATTACTGGCAACAAATCGGGTCGGGTTGACGTCGAGCAGCTCGAAAACCTTCGCCTGCAGCGGCGTCGGCTTGGCGAACATCGGAAACGGATGCTCCGGAGCGTCCGGCAGGGTCACCTGGTTCAGGGTGAGCGTGCCGAGATCCGCCAGCAGCGTCCGGAGGCTATGCACGGGGAGCCCCTCAGCCGTTTGCTTGCGCGCGGCCTTAGCTTTCGTGCGCGCGGACACCTTTGCCTTTTCCACCGGTGAGGTCCGCAACGCTCGCGCCCCGGGACGATCCTCCTCCTCGAACAGCAGCGGCGCCAGACGCCGCCTCAGGTGCCATTGCAGGTAGTACGCCAGCAGGCACAGAAAGACGTGCCCGCGCACATGGTCCTCGCTGTAGACGAAGACCGGGCGCAGGGCCAGCTGCGCCGTCTTGAGCGAGCGAAACGCCCATTCGACCTGGGAGAGGCTTTTGTACGCCTCCACCGCCTCCGCAGCCCCGATGTCGGAGGCCTCCAAGCTGGTGCGAATGATGTAGATGCCGTCCAGTCGCGCTTCCGCGTCGATCTTCTCCTGCCGCCTCGACCAGCGGATGTCCTCGTCGGTGACTTCAATCAGGAAGTGTTTGTCCACCTTCTTGCGGCTGACGTCCCGGCCCACCCGGCGGTTGATGGCCTCCTGGCCGCGTAGCCGAGCGTGGGGGGAGCGCACGGCGCTGGCGATGGTCTCCAGGATCTTCTCGGTCGCGCACAGCAGATCCTCGCGCTTGCGGGCCCGCTCCTGCCGCAAGCGGGGATTGAGGCAGACCAGCAGCCGTTCGCCGGGAAAATCCGGGCTCAGAATCTCCGCGACCCCGTCCGGAACCAACTCGCCCGGCTGCAACGGCGCCGGTTCCTCGCCCTTCCCGCCCGATTTTGGGGGCCGCATCAGCTTGCGGATGGCGCCCGTTCTCAAGGCCGAGATCCAGGCCAGACCGGCCGGTGAAAGGTCCTCGCGCAGCCGCGCCGTGGTGAGCATGCCGCGGTCCCCGACCAAAGCGATGGATTCGATGCCGAAGCGCCCCTGGATCTTCTTGACCTGCGCCGCCACCGTGCTCGGATCCCCGGTGTTGCCCGGGAACACCTCCACGGACAGCGGGCAACCGTCCCCGGCGCAGAGCAGGCCGAAGACGATCTGCTTCTTACCTTTCTTGCCGTCTCGGTTGTGGCCGAATGCGGCCAGGGAACAGCAGCGCCCCTCGAGATAGCTGGAGGAGACGTCATAAAGCAAAAGTGTCCGGCCCTCCAGGTGGCGCCGCGCCAAGCTCTTCTCGATCCAGACTTGGCGGCTCAGCAACCAGTCGAGCATCTGAAGCATCTCGTTGCCGCGGACCGGACCGAGGCCGAGGACGGGGCCGAGGCTGCTGGTGGCGGTCTCCGGAGACAGGCCCCGGGCGGTGGCGAGCTTGGAGGCGGGTTGGAGCACCCGGGCGACGAGGGCGGCGAGGGCAAGGTCGCGGTTGCGGCTGCGTTTGCGGTGCAGGAGGCGTTCGAGACCGAGTTGGCGGCCAAGACCGAGGAGGGCGGCGACATGACCATGGGGAAGGGCGCGGCGGATGGCGAGGTCATCGTCGAGGGGGCGATAGACTTGGCCCCCCTTGAGCAGGGCGCGGATGCCGTCGACGATCTCCGGGGGGAGCTTGGAGAGGTTGGCGAGGGTGGTGCGGCGGATGCGCTTGCCCTCGCGTTTGGCGTGGCGGAAGAGGATGGCGGGTGGGCTGTTGCGGTTGGGGATGACATCGACGTGGTAGGACATGGTGGAGAGGCCTCTTACATGGAAACAATATCAATCACTGATACTCCTACCATATAAGGGAATACTGACATAATATGCGAGTCCGTACATGGAAACAAATATCCAGTTGGAGGCTCGGGCTAAGGAACCGTAAACCGCGCTATTTCAATGATTTACTATGGCTTGAGCGGCAGTGAAGTTCCGTCTAAAGACCCGTGGAATGCGAACCCGAATTTCTCACCAGCGAGCGAGCGCCCAGCGCAGTCTGTCCCGGAGAAACCTTGGAAAAATCCGCGTAAATGCTAAAAAACAGATGTTCCCGAACCTCGCGTGGAGTTACAGGAGCGTGGAGGATGGCGTAGCCATCTCCCTTGGCGTGAGCGAGTGCCTCTTTGAGTGACTGGATCAGGTCTTCTCCAAATGCACTCATTTCTCCGGATGAGGAGTTGGCGGAGAGGGGGGGATTCGAACCCCCGACCCAGGTTCCCCCGAGTAACTGCTTAGCAGGCAGCCCTGTTCAGCCACTCCAGCACCTCTCCGGCCAGAGAAGGACGCCATTCTAGAGGGGCTTGGCTTACCGGGTCAAACTGGTTCGTGCCGGCCCCCGTCCCCCAACCGCACGACGTGCTCCCTGACATCCCGGGCAATCTTTCGGTAGAGGCGGACTCGCGACTCCTCGACGCCGTCCGTGAAATACTGCTCGGTCGTGATCGGTTTGCCGAAGGTCACCGTCAACCGTCCGGGCCGGGGAAGGTAGCGTCCCGCCGGGAAGGCTCGATAGGCGCCGTCGATGTGAGTGGGGACGATCGGCACCCTGAGTTCCCTGGCGATGAGGCCCAGGCCCGGTTTGAAGGATCGGAGTTCGCCGGTCCGGGACCGCGTCCCCTCCGGGAAGATGAGAATGGGTTCGCCTTCCTGCAGGATCGCCTGGATGGTACGGAGTCCCGCCAACGAGGTTTCCTCCCGTTCGATGGGCACCACGTTGAGAAAGGTGCTGAAAAACCAGGCGCGAAGGGGATTGTTGAAGAAGTAGTCGCGGGCCCCGAGAAGATGGAGTTTCCTGGCTTGGCTTGGTCCCAGCGCCCCCGCCAATGCGGCGATGACGGCACCGCTGTCCAGATGGCTGGAATGGTTGGCGGCGATGATGTAGGCCTCCTCACGGGGAAGGTGTTCCGGAAAACCCAGCCGCAGGCGAAAGTAGCTCGCGTACAGGAGCCTCAGCGCCGAAAAGGAGAGGCCGAGGAGGGCGCGGTCCAGGGGCGGGCGCTGTGACCAGGGCAAGGCAGACCGGACGGCGACCGTGTCGTCTTTGCCGGTCACATGTGCCGACTTGCTCTCCTTCACCGCATCGACCAGATCGCCAAAGCGGACCAGGGAAGCGACGCGCTCCTCCGATAGCGAGATGCCGAACCGATGCTCCAACTGAATCAGCAGCTCCATGGCGGCGAGCGAATCCAGGCCCACGTCGGTGTAGAGATGGGAGTCCGGAGTGATTTCCGCTGAGGGAATCCCCGAGATCCGGCTCAACTCCCGGGTCAACTCCGTTGCGACGTCACTGCCTTGGGGTCGCGCCGCCGGGCCCCCGCGTGCCTGAGAGCGGGCGAGGTTCCGCCGGACGTTCTGCAGGATCACGTCGCGGGCGAGAGATCCGTCACTGCGCCGCGGGAGGGGGGTTTCCGAAAGATGGATGTGCTGCAGCCGCTGATAGCCCGGAAGCTGGCGGGCCAGTGCGCGAGTGGCCCGCTTCATGGCCCGCGGCCATTCCTCGGTCGCCACGTCCCGCAATATCTCCTTCTTGGGCAGGATGACGGCATGGACGTCTTCGGTCAGTCCCTTGGGGGTTCCCACCACGCAGATGTCCTCGACGGCCGGCACGTTGCGGTAGATGGCCTCCAGGTCCACGGGATAGACGTTCTTCCCGGCTCCCGTGACGATGACGTTCTTCTTGCGCCCTGTAATATAGAGGTATCCGTCTTCGTCGACCCACCCCAGATCACCGGTGTGAAACCAGCCGTCCCGCAGCGCGGCCCGGGTGGCTGCCGGGTTCTTGTAGTAGCCCTTCATGAGGCTGGGCGTGCGGACGATGATCTCGCCTTCTCCCCGGTCATCGGCCCGGTAGATTCGCAACTCGGTCCCGGGCAACGGCTTGCCGGCCGAGCCCCGGCGGCTTCGATTCAGCGGATTGACCGTGAGGACCGGCGCGGTCTCGGTGAGCCCGTAGCCCTCGTAGATGGGCAGGCCCAAGGCCTTGAAGTCATCGTAGAGTTCATCGCCCAGAGCAGAACCGCCACTGACGAAAGCTCGAATCCTGCCCCCGAATTCCTGGTGTACCCGAGCGAAGATCTGGCGCCCCAGGTTCTTGCCGAAGGTCTTGTCGATGGACTTGCTGAGCTGGCGCGACCTGGCCACCAGGTTGGATTTCAGAGGTGACTTGGAGGCGCGCAGGGTGCGCCGGTTGATGTCGTCCCGGATCAGAGCGTAAAGACTGGGGACGCCCAACATGCAGGTGGTGCCCGTCTCCCGCATGGTCTTCAGGATGACTCGAGGCTTCAGGGAATGCAGGTAGGTGATGGTCGCGCCCCCATACAGGGGGGACAGAAACCCGCAGGTAAATTCCAGAGCATGGTAGAGAGGGAGTACCGACAGGATCTGGTCCGTCTCCTCTGCCGCCAGATAACGGTTCATGCCGTGAAGATTGCTGAGGAAGCCGGAATGGGTGTGAACGGCGCCCTTGGGGTCCGCTGCCGTGGTGGTGGTGAAGATGATGGAAGCCGGATCGCCGGGTTCGACTTTCACCGGGCGGTCGCCGGGCGCCTCGGGAACAGGGGCCGCCGTTCCGGTGCTTCCGGGGTATTGCGGAAGGTCGAACGGTTGGGCCAGGCCGTTGATGTTCAGGAGTCGAATTGGGGCATCGCCGGCTTCATTCCGCGCCAGGCTGCCGGGTGGCAGCCGCTCGATCGTGCGCTCGGAAGCCAGGATGGCACGGGCCTCGGTGAAGCGGGCGACAGACCAGACCTCACGGTGCCACGCCTGGGAATCGAGGGGAACGACGACGACTCCCCGGGAAGCTGCGCCCAGGTACGCGGCGCCCCAGTCCGGTTGGTTTTCCGCAAAAAGGACCACCCGGTCTCCCTTGACGAGACCCTCGGTCCGGAGTTGCCGGCCGACGGTCCGGGCCCGGCGCTGCAGGTCCGCGTATGTATAGCTGATCCACTCACCGTCGCGCTGCATCCGAAGCGCGGTCTTCTCGGAGAACCGGGACGCGCTGTATGCCAGGAGGTCGTTGATGGTCGAGACGGATCGGCCTTCGCCGGACGGTTGGACATCCAGTTCCAGCGTTCCGGCTCCCTCCATCTTCAAAATGAACTTCTTGACCCCTGGGATGTGGATGTTTTGAACGTAGTGGCGCCAGTTCAGGCGCGTCACGTCGAAGTTGAAGGCTTCCCGCTCCTCGGGGGGCATCGTCTCCAGAAGGCCCAGCGTGTTCTCCACTCCGAAGCGGCAATTCAAGTTCAGATACGGTTCGTAGATTTCTCCGTAGTAATACAACTTCTCGTGAGCGGCCCTCAGGGCCGAAAGGCGCCGGTTGAAGCGCTGGGCGCCGTCGAATGCGCGGAATAAGGTGAGCTTGTCCAAGATACTGCCCGCCGTGTTCAGGGGCAGCGCCTGGAGTCGATGTTGCAAGCGGAAGCTGGCCGGCTTCGGGAAGCGGAGGTAACGGATGTTGATCGGCCGCCCCGACCTGTCGAACATGGGGTTTCTCTTGAAATAGCGATAGATGAGATCGTAGAGATAGCCCAGTGTGATGGGATTGCAGGATCCGGTGGCCACCTGGTAGACCTGGACGCCCGTTGCGGCCGCCGCGGGAAGCGACGCCAGCAGCGAGTTCACGACCATATCCACGGGCACCAGGTCGATGATGACCTTGGGGCTCAGAGGCAGTGCCCGGAGGCGGCCCTTGCCGATGGCGGCGATGAGGGGGTCCGCCATGCGAAGGCCCTCCAGCCATCCGGGACTCGGCTCGGAAAAACCGCTTTCGATAACAGAGGGGCGGATGATGATGGTCGGAGCCCCGTTTCGGGTCCGCAAGACCATCTGTTCGCCGATGGCCTTGGTGTAGGTGTACGTGTCGTTCCAGCCCCGCTCGCGAGCCCAGCGCATCCCCTCCTGCGAGAGCTGGTTCCGGATCCATTTCTTGCGGAGATTCTCGATCTTCTCCCGCCTGCGAACGTTGCGGCCCCGCTTCGAGCGCTTGAACCGGCGCAGCAGCGCCGCCGCGAATTCGCGCTCGAGACCGGGCGCATAGGCGCGCTCCCGGACCGTGGCGATTATCGTCTCGATGCGTTCGATGTCCAGATCCACGTCGCTGAAGGCGCGCGCCGGGAAGGGTCCATCGCCCGGATCCGAGAGCTCCGGAATCGTTTCCGGGACGGAGCCGACGGCAGCCCCGCAGACATACGCAGTGGAGACGTGCACCAGGACGCAGCGGCCGCAGGACTGGGCGAACCGGGCGACGCGCTGAGCTCCCAGGACGTTCAGGTGGTAGGCTTCGTCCAGCGGGGCGTCGAAGGAGACGACGGCGGCACTGTTGATGACGATGTCGGTTTCGCCCTGCAGGCGAAGCCGTGTCTGCTCGTCGAGGTTCAGGTCGTCCCTGGACAAGTCGCCCGAAACCGCGAC
Organism: Acidobacteriota bacterium; assembly: GCA_965217775.1. Taxonomy (GTDB): domain Bacteria; phylum Acidobacteriota; class UBA6911; order RPQK01; family JAJDTT01; genus JAJDTT01. The sequence continues at coordinate 4,992,540 of CBDCJH010000002.1, read as the reverse complement.
CAGTTTTTCTTTCAGGAAGGCCGAAAAGCCGTCACCGAGCCTGCTCCTGAGGCGGTCGAAGGAACTGGACCGGAGGAGTTCCCGTTCCAGCCTCATCTGGGCGGTCACGACCGCGCCGCGCAGGTTCGTTCGCGGGCGGATCAGGATGTAGACGCGCTCGACGTCCGGTACCGCCCAAAGGATTTTCTCGACCAGGCACTGTCCCAGGAAGCCGGTGGCTCCGGTGATGAACAGCGTCTTGCCCTTGAGATATTCGGATACCGAGTTCATTGACAGATACCCGGAACCTCCGGGCCCAGGCCGTTACACCGCCGCCGGAATGCTGCTGGCGGCCCCTCCTTCAACTCATCAACGCACTGGAGAGATTACGCGGACGCTCTCTCCCTAGCAAGCCTTACGCGCCCGTGAAGGCAGTGGCCCCAAGCGGACAAAAGCCGCTGAATGTGAGACTTGTGGGGGCCATCGCGCTTTGTTGTAATGCGGCTTCCGGGAAGCGTCGATCCCGGGTTGGGGTTTCGCGCGGCGGGTGAAAAAGAGGGCGGATTGTGAAGCTGGGTGTGCTCGGCGGCACCGGTCAAGAGGGCCGGGGCATCGTGCTGCGTTTGGCCAAGGCGGGATTCGAGGTCATTGTGGGATCTCGTAGCCGGACCCGGGCGGCCGGGACGGCGTCAGAGTTGAATTGTCTTCTGGGGGGTGACGCCCGTATCCGGGGGGCGCTGAACCTGGAGGCGGCGACCCGGTCCGGGGTCCTCTTTCTGGCGGCGCCTTTCGCCGGGGCCGCCGATCTGGTGTCCGGTTGTGCGCCGCACGTTGCGCCTGAGACCACCTGGGTCGATGTCACGGTGCCGGTGGCGTTCGAAGCCGGCCGGATAAAGATGGTTCCCCTGGAGGCCGGTTCCGGCAGTGAGCAGTTGGCTGCGGGCCTTCCTGATCCGAGCGCCTTGGTGTCGGCCCTGAAGACGGTTCCGGCCCGCCTTCTGGGGGAGGTGGCCGCTCCTCTCGACTGTGATGTCTTCGTGTGTGGCAATTCGGCGCGCCGGAAAGGTGAGGTGGCGCAAGTGCTGAACCGCTGGCCGGGAGTCCGCACGGTGGACGCAGGCCGGCTCGACGCGGCCCGGACGCTGGAGCGAATGAGTGCCCTTCTGATCGGCATCAATCGCCGATACCGGGTTCACGAATCGCGTTTTCGTGTCGTGGGGCTTTGACGACTCGTGGCGGCAGCCCCTCGTCCGGTCGGGATCGGTGACGGCCTCTGCGGATCGCACGACGCTCGCGTGGTGGCGTTGGCCGGAGGCGTCGGCGCCGCGAAACTGGTCTGGGGCTTGGCGCAGGAGGGGCTTGGGAGCCGCCTGTCCGTGGTGGTCAACACCGGGGATGACCTGGAAGCCTTCGGGCTCCGGATCTGTCCGGATCTCGACACCATCACCTATACCCTGGCGGGATTGTCCAACCGGACTTGGGGCTGGGGCATCGAGGGCGACACATTCCGCTGTCTGGAGGCCCTCGGACGCTTGGGCGCTGACACCTGGTTCGGCTTGGGAGACCAGGATCTGGCAACCCATCTGTGGCGGACGTCCCGGCTGAACCGGGGGTGGGGCCTGGCCGCCGTAACCGCCCATATCTGCAAGGGGTTCGGGATAGAGCCTTCAGTTTTGCCTATGGCCGAAGGCTACAATCCGACTCTGGTGGAGACCGATGCCGGCCGTCTTCATCTTCAGGAGTATCTGGTCAGGGAGAAGTGCGCACCCCGGGTTCACGGTTTCGAATACACTGGTTTGAGTTGTCAGCGTGCGGCGCCGGGTGTGGAGAAGGTCATTCGAAATGCCCGGATCATCGTCATCTGTCCCAGCAACCCCTTTATCAGCGTGGGTCCCATTCTGGCGGTCCCGGGGATCAGGCGGGCGGTGATGGAAAGCCGGGGCCTGGTGGTAGCGGTGAGTCCGATCGTGGGCGGGCGCGCCCTCAAGGGGCCGGCGGCAAAAATGCTCAGGGAGCTGGGGCATCCGGTCTCGGCCGAAGGCGTTGCCCGGATCTATCGGGGTGTCATGGACGTTTTCGTATTGGATGAGCGCGATGCGGGCAGCGCTGCGTCCATCGAGCGCCTGGGCGTCCGGGTCGTGGTTCGGAATACCGTCATGGATACCTCCGGTGCGAAACGGGCGCTGGCTCGCGCCCTGCTGCGGTTGGCGTGAAAGTCGTCCTGATACCAGTCAAGGAGCTCGTCCAAGCCAAGCGGCGAATGGCTCCGTGGCTGTCCCGCCGGGAAAGGATTGGGCTGGTCTGGGCCATGTTGGAGGATGTGGGCAGGGCGCTGGCCGGCGCTGGAACACCGGACAAGGTGGTCGTGGCAGGCCGGGACCCGGAGCTTGCGGCCTACGCCGCGCGCCGGCGATGGGGATTCATTCGGGAGCGGCGCCAATCCTCCGAGAGCCGCTCCGTGGATGAGAGCGCCGCCGCACTTCGCCAACAAGGAGCGACGTGTGTTCTCCGGGTGCCGTTGGACGTCCCGCTCATCCAGGGGCGGGATGTGGACGCTCTGCTGGGCCACCCGCTGGCTTCCCCGGCGGCTCTTCTGGTCCCCTCGCGAGACGGCCGGGGCACCAATGCCCTGTTGAGAATGCCGCCGGATGCCTTTCCGTCCCGTTTCGGCCGGGACAGCCTGCGCCGGCATCTGGCAGAGGCCCGCCGTGCACGGGTGCCTGCCACCGTGCTGTCGAACCCGCGGTTCGGTCTGGATCTGGATGGACCCGAAGACCTGGTTCGGTTCTGGCAGAGAGAGGGAGGGGCGGCGACCAGGGACTATCTCGCCGAGAGTGGCCTCGTCAGCCGTCTGGCAGAAAAGGTGAGGAACCTTCATGAGTGACACCGGCGTTCACATCCTGGGCATCCCGGGACTCCCCGAAGTGAAACCGGGGGACGCTCTGGGCCCGCTGCTGCTGGAGGCGCTGAGGAGGATCCCTGTCCAGGTCCGCCGAGGGGATATTCTGGTGCTGGCCCACAAGATCGTTTCCAAGGCGGAGGGGCGGACTGTTCCTCTGGCGACGGTCACCCCGTCGCCGCTGGCCAACTCCTGGGCGCGTGAATGGGGCCGGGATCCCAGGGTGGTCGAATTGGCCCTCTCCGAGAGCCGGAGGATCGTGAGAATGGATCGCGGCGTGCTGCTGGCTGAAACCAGGCACGGGTTCGTGTGCGCCAATGCCGGCGTCGATCTCTCCAACAGTCCGGAGGGGATGGCCACCTTGCTTCCGGAGCACCCGGACCGCTCCGCGGCCGGCATCAGGGCGTGTCTGACTGAGACGATGGGGGTGGACCTGGCAGTGATCATCGCCGATACTTTCGGCCGCCCCTGGCGCGAGGGGCAGGTGAACGTGGCCATCGGCGTGGCCGGAGGAATGCCGCTGTCGGACTATCGGGGAAGCAAGGACGGGTTCGGCCGAACGCTTCAGTCCACCTGCATCGCGCGTGCCGACGAAATCGCCTCCGCGGCGGAACTGGTGATGGGAAAGCGGCGCCGGGTGCCGGTGGCCTTGGTCCGGGGTGTGCGGCTGGAAGAAGGTCTTGGCGCCGGGTCGAACCTGGTGCGGCCTCCGGAGCGGGACCTGTTTCGTTAGCCGAGCCTCTTTTACATCAGACAGGCTGCATCCGGTGAATCGGCTTGGCAGTCAATCCGGGGAATGTCTCCGGGCTGCGCCCGGATTGAAGCGAAACCGCCGCGACCCGGTCAACTGGGCGTAGGAGCCGAAACGGTTCCGGTCGCCGGGCCGCAGGGAGTCCAGAGGGTGAGTCCCGTCTTCGTCGCTGCCGGTGAAGGCGCGCAGGGTCCCGTAGAGCGTGTTCCGTTCCGCCGGGACTCTGCCCGCATCGCGAATCAGGCGATGCAGCTCTTCCGGGGTCACCAATTGTCCGTGGCCGGCCCCGGCGGCGGTGGAGATACTCTCGTTGATCAGCGTGCCCCCCAGGTCGTTTCCACCCGCTGCCAGGCAGAGTTGAGCCAGCTTCATCCCTTCCTTGACCCAGGAGACCTGAAGGTTGGGGATATCCTTGTCCAGGGCCAGCCGGGAGACGGCGTGAACCTTCAGAACCTCCCAACCCGTGGGCCCGGGCCGGAGATTCGGCAGCCGCTGGCTCTGGAACAGGGGTGTCTCGGTATGGACGAAGCCCAAGGGAACGAACTCGGTGAAGCCGCCGGTCTGGCGCTGGATGGTTCTCAGGTGTGCCAGGTGCCTTGCGATGTGCACCGGTGTTTCGAGGTGACCGAACATCATGGTGGAGGAGGTCCGGATGCCCAGGGAGTGGGCCGTCGAGATGATTCGGGTCCATTCCCCGCTGCTGATGCGTCCGGGCGAGATCAGGTTGCGGAGATCGTCGTCCAGGATTTCGGCCGATGTGCCGGGCAGGCTGCCGATTCCCGCGTCGAGGAGTTCCGCCAGGTAATCTCGAACCCCTATCCCGGAACGCTGGGAGCCGTAAAGGATCTCCTCCGGCGAAAAGGCGTGGACGTGCAGGCCCGGAAGAGCGTCGGTCACGGCTTGGCAGATTCGAATGTAGAGGTCTCCCGGCATGGCAGGAGGCAGGCCGGCCTGGATGCAGACCTCCGTCGCGCCGAATTGCCGCGCCTCCCGGGCCCGGCGAACGATTTCAGACACGGGCAGCAAATAGCCTTCGTCGCTGCGGTAGGTTCGGCTAAAGGCGCAAAAGCTGCATTTCTTGGCGCAAACGTTCGTGAAATTGATGTTTCGGTTGACCACATAGGTCACCTGATCGCCGACGGAACGGCGCCTCAGAGAGTCGGCGGCTTGCAGCAGGGCGAGAAACTCGGGTCCCTGGCACTCCAACAGCCGGACCATGTCGGGAACCGCCAGATCGCGCCCCTCCAGGGAGTTGCCCAAGATACGGGCGACGTCGATTCGAACGCCGCTCAGCGCCCGCTCCGGATCAGTTGGCACCGGTGACCTCCCCGACTGAAACTGGGGTATGCGCCCGGGAGAAGACGACCGGCAAATACCCGTCCGGGTCCGCCTCGGATCGCAATCGGGAGCGCAGAGATGAGGGCAGGAATGAAGCAGGGCCTCGAATGTATTCGGGATAGACGGGATAGCGGGCTTTGAGCCGGAAGCCCCGCGATTCGGTCTGGCGGGCCAGGTCGGAAAATCGGGGCCAGGGCGCCTCCGGATTCACGAAGTCGACGGTCAGCGGAGAAATGCCGCCCCAGTCGTTGATTCCGGCATCCAGGTAATTCAGATAGCGAAGGTTGTGGGCCGAGAGATTGGGGGGCGCCTGCAGGTTGGCTGAGCCGCCCAGGATCAGACGGGCGTGTGAGATGGTTTCCATCATCTGCCGGCCGGTTGCACCCGGCACTGCCTCCATGGGAGTTCCCGGCTTGGGGACGAAGTTCTGGATGATGAACTCCTGCAGGTGGCCGTATCGGCTCTGGAGACGCCGGAGCTGGTGAAGGGAATCGATCCGTTCCCGGAAGGTTTCCCCGATTCCGACGAGGAGGCCGGTTGTAAAAGGGATCTTCAGCTCGCCGGCGTCCTGAAGCACTCGGAGGCGAAGCCGGGGATCCTTGGTTGGATTCCGATAATGCGGCCCTCCCGGTTCGGAGAGTCGACGGCTCGTGCTTTCCAGCATCAGGCCCATGGAGACGTTGACCTGCTTCAGGGCCGCCAACTCGCGCCGAGTGAGGATGCCGGGATTGCTGTGCGGGAAGAGGCGGGTCTCCTCCAGAACCAGAGAACACATGTCGTAGAGATACTCGATGGTGCTGTCGTATCCGTGCTGACGCAGCCAGCGGCGCGCTCGCGGGTAGCTGCGCTCAGGGCGATCGCCCAAAACGAAAAGGGCCTCGCGGCAGCCCAGTTCTTCTCCCCGCCGAACGACGGTGAGAACCTGGGCCGGGGTCATGTAGGGTGGGAACTCATCATTGGGATCCTGCCGGAAGGCACAGTAGCCGCAACGGTCGCGGCAGAGGCGGGTCAGGGGAATGAAGACTTTGGGAGAAAAACTGATGGTCCGGCCCTTGACTTGGTCGCGTAAGCGTGCGGCGCTGCGGCAGAGTGATTGCATGGACTTCGGCCGGCGCCGTTCCCGCGTCTTGGCCATTCCAGCGTGATGGTAGCAGCCGGCGGCCGGCCGGAAAAGAGCATTTTGAATGCTAAACCCGCATTTCTCGCCGGGTCGCTGAGAATTTGACGAAAAGGATAGAAGCTTCGGGTATTTACACGTTTTCTGTGGAATTATTCCGGTGCACAGACTGCGCTGGGCGCGCGATCGTTACGCTCCCCGGCGAGAAATGCGGGTAAAATGACGGCACGGAGGCACTTCTCGTCTGGTGACGGGCCTGGTCTTCAAAATCAGTCGGGCCGCGGCGAGAGCCGGGGCCGGTGGGTTCGATTCCCATGTGCCTCCGCCGGATGGCTCTGGGATAGTCGGTGGACGAGAGCAGAAATGGAGGTTCCGGTTGGACGCGGATCTGCAGGATAGGGGAAAGGCGACCCGAGTCGCCATTCAGGGAGAACGCGGATCGTTCAGCGAGCAGGCGGCCATCCGGATGGTCCCGGGGCCGCTGGAGTTTCTCTGTTGCCGGACGTTTGACGAGGTCTTTCTGCGCACGTCCCAGGGAGAATGCGGCTCTTCTGTCATCCCCATCGAGAATTCTCTGGCCGGATCGATTCACCGGAACTACGATCTTCTGGTTCGTCACGGATTGAGAATTCGACAGGAGACGAATCTGCCCGTTGAGCACAGCCTGATCACGCTGGCCGGAGGTGCCTTCGAGGACGTGAAAACGGTCCGTTCTCATCCGGTGGCGCTGGATCAGTGCGAGCTGTTCTTCAGGCGGCATCCGCACTTGGTGCGGGAAACCGGCTACGATACTTCCGGAAGCGTCAAAGAAATCGTAGAAGAAGGCCTCTGGGACCATGCCGCCATCGCCAGCAAGAATGCCGCCCGATTTTATGGCGCGAAAGTCCTGATGGAGCGGATCGAGGACAGAGAGGAGAATTTCACCCGTTTCTTTCTGCTCTCGAGCAAATCCCCGGTACCGGAAGGCGCGGACAAGACCTCCATCGTCTTCAGTTTCAAGAACGCCGCAGGAGCGCTCTTCAAGTGTCTGAGCGTCTTCGCGCTGAGGGACCTCGACCTCACGAAGATCGAATCCCGCCCCATCCACGGCCGTCCCTGGGAGTACCTGTTCTACCTCGACTTTCTCGGGAATACCGGTGAGACGCGGGTGCGCAACGCGTTGAGCCACCTCGGTGAATTGACGGAGTTCCTGACCGTGCTGGGTTGTTACCGCAGGGATGCGACTCATGAAAAGAAGGGAATGTAGCCGTGCCCGTAGCTGACATGAGGGGAGAGATGTGAGCCGGGAGGTGGCGGGGCGAGTTGAACCCGGCACCCGAAATTGATAGCATCTGGTTCCTTTCAATACGGGCGGAGACGGAGATGAAGCGAACTTTTCAACCGAATAATCGCCGCCGAAAAAAGAATCATGGGTTCCGGGCGCGCATGGCGTCGCCGGCGGGGCGGGCGATTCTGAGGCGGAGGCGAGCCAAAAAGCGGACGATGCTTTCGGTGAGCGGGTGAAACAGTTCGGTTTCTCCTGGGAAGAGCGCCTGCACACGCGGAAAGAATTTCTGGCCGTTTACCGGGAAGGGTACAAGGTCTTCACGCCCTACTTCGTCCTCTACTTCCGGGAGAACGGGCGGCAGTTCAGCCGGTTGGGGATCGCCGCGTCGCGGAAGATGGGACGGCCGGTCGTGAGGAACCGCATCCGGCGGCGCCTGCGGGAAGGCTTCCGCAGGAACAAGCAGGGGATCCTTCCCTGCTCCGATGTAGTGGTCAACGTTCGGCGTTGCGCCGCGGTGGCAACGTTCCAGGAACTTCAAGGAGAGTTTCTTCGAGTGGTTTCACGCTGGAAGAGAAGGATGCAGGGGTCGTGAGACGGTTCCTGACCGGGTGTCTGCGTTCGTATCAGAAGTTCGTGTCTCCTTTGTTACCCCCGTCCTGTCGGTTTCACCCCTCCTGTTCGGAGTACATGCGCCAAGCGATTCAGAAAAAGGGAGTGCTCAGGGGAATCCTGCTCGGGCTCAGGCGAGTGGCCTGTTGTCACCCTTGGCATGCCGGAGGGTTCGATCCTCTTCCGTAGCCCGCATTTCACACCAAGCCGCTATGCTTATTCTGAAAAGAGTATGTTGTTAAGCATTTACGCGACTATTGCCAAGATCTCTCGGGGACCGACTGTCCTGGGCACGCCCTCGCTGAGGGCGAAAATCCTGCGCGGCCATCGCGCCCCCTGGCGAGAAATGCGGGCGGGAGATCTGGTCGCGAGAGCCGCGATTCGTGGATTGTAGTAGACGATGCTGGGTGGTCAAGGACCGGAACAGATGGACATGGAAAAGCGCCTCCTTATGGCGATGCTTCTTTCCATGGCCGTTCTGCTGTTGATTCCCTTCCTTTACCAGTGGCTTGGGCCAACCCCGGCTCCGGTGGCCGTGGAGACTCCTGAGGAGCCGCGGGTCGAGGAAAAACGCGTCGAATCCGAGCCCTACCAGGAGCGCATTTCCCAAGCGAGTCGCGGAAGCAGCGAGCCCTTGAGCCCAACCCGGGGGCGGGATCGCAAGATTCAGGTCGAGAACGACGATATGGTGCTGACTTGGAGCAGCACCGGTGCCCGCTTGGAGAGCGTGCGCCTCAAACGATACGCGGATGAGTCCGGCGAACCGGTGGAACTGTTGGTGCAGGGCCTCTCCGAGACCCTTCCCAGACCCATGCAACTGCGCCTGGACGATGAAGAGTTGGACCGGGAACTGGCCACCTCGCCGTTCGAGGTCACGGGAGGGGCGGCCGGCACGGTGCAGGCGCCTGCGCAGATTGCGTTCAGTTATCGGAACCAGGGTCTGCTGGTTGAAGAGGAGATCACCATTCCTCAATCGGGTCATCTGTTGGAGGTCCGGACGCGGGTCGAGCTCGGCGGAAGACCAGCCGCTTATTCGGTCCTGCTGGGGCCGGGCATCGGACGGGCGGACCCGGAGGGAGGCACTTCTACGGATTTTTGGTGGCCCGGCGTTGCCTACTACGCGGCGGGCTCGATGGAAAAGTACGATGCTTCGGATCTGGCCGAGGGAGCCCACCGGATCGAGACGTCTGCTCGCTGGGTGGCGGTCGACAGCAAGTATTTTGCCAGCGTCGTGATCGCGCCCGACGAGATCCGCGCGGCGCGCCTGTCGGCGGTCTCGGGGCCGGGTGGAGCTGGCGGCGAGTCGGACGAGGCGCCGCTGGTGCTGGGAGAAGCCGAGTTCAGGGGCACGGCCCGGTACAGCTTGTTTCTGGGGCCCAAGGATCAAGAGGAACTGGCTCTTGCCGACCCCTTTTTGAGCGACATCGTCGACTACGGCTGGTTCGATCTTCTGGTGAGGCCCCTGCTCTATTGCCTGAAGCTGACCTATGCCTATGTGGGCAATTACGGCGTCTCCATCATCATTCTCACCTTCCTCATCAATCTGGCTCTTTTCCCCCTGCGCTACAAGCAGATCGCGTCCATGAAGAAGATGTCCGAGCTTCAACCCAAGATCCGCTCCATCCAGGATCGGTACAAGAGGATGAAACGGACCGACCCCAGACGCCAGAAGATGAACCCCGAAATGATGGGGCTGTACAAGCAGCACGGTGTGAATCCTCTGGGCGGGTGTCTGCCGCTGGTGATCCAGATGCCCTTCCTTTTCGCCTTTTACCGCATGTTGGATTCCTCCATCGAATTGCGAGCCGCGCCGTTCATGGGCTGGATACAGGATCTCTCGAGGCATGACCCGTACTACATCACTCCCATCGTCATGGGAGCGAGCATGGTGGTCCAACAGAAGATGACGCCTGCTGCCGGGGACCCGATGCAGAGGCGCATGATGATGCTGCTGCCGGTGGTCTTCACGTTCTTCTTCTTGAACCTGTCCAGCGGCTTGGTGGTCTACTTTCTGTTCAGCAACCTCTTTGCTATGATGTTTCAGGTCTTGATGCAGAAATGGAAGCCTGAATTGGCGCCGAAGCGTAAGTCCTCCCCCAAGAAAACCAGGAAGAAGTGATGGAGTCCCGGCCCTGGAGACCTCCGTCCGGAGGCCAGTCTGGGCGTCGCCGGGAGCGCTGGCGCCGGCCTCGAGGGCGTCGCGGACCGGGACGGCCGTGGAAGGCTCAGCCAAAGGTTGACAATGGCGAGATTCTGGCCAGCTCGGAGATGTTCCTGACGAACTTGTTGGAGAAGTTGGACCTGGACCTCTCCTTCGAATCAAGTCTCGATGGCGACATCATCGGTTTTCGCCTCAGCGGACATGACAGTGAGGTGGTCCTGGCCAACAATGCCCGTTTCCTCTACGCGGTGAATCACCTTCTGAACCAGATCTACTACCGCAAGTCTCTGACAGGCTGTAACTTTTGGGTCGATTGCAATGGTTACCGCACCGATCGGGACGGGGAGTTGAGGCTGCTGGCGGGAAAGGGCGCGGAGCAGGTGCGGCTCACCGGCCGAGAGTTCGTGTTCCAGTCTCTGCCGGCGGCCGAGCGGAGAATCATTCATTTGAGCTTGGCCGACGAGCCCGGAGTTCGGACTGAAAGTGAAGGCACGGGAGCCAATCGGCGCGTCATCATCCACGCAACCCCCTGACGCCACAGACCCCTACAGTGAAACCATAGTTGCGGCCGCCACGCCCCCGGGGCGCGGAGCCATCAAGGTGATTCGCGTCAGCGGTGCGTCCAGCCGGTGTCTGGTAGGCCGGCGGCTGCCCCCCTCCCTCCGCCGACCTTGGAAACCCCGGCATTCGTCTTTGACGGACTTTCTGGACCGAGACGGGAATCGGATCGACCAGGTGCTGGTGACGTTTTTCGCGGCACCGGCCTCCTACACCGGGGAGGACGTGGTGGAGATTTCCTGCCATGGAAGCCCCGCGGTAGAGGCGCAGATCGTGGATGGCCTCCTGGAAGCCGGCGCCCGCCTGGCTGAACCGGGAGAGTTTACGCTGCGGGCGTTTCTCAACGGAAAGATGGATCTGGCCCAGGCAGAGGCGGTCCGCGATCTGATCCGAAGCCAGACCACGTACCAGGCGCGCATCGCCCGGGACCAGTTGGACGGTAAGTTGTCCCGGGCACTCCGCTCGGTGCAGGAGCGCCTGGTGCGGGTCATCTCGCACATGGAAACGGGGTTGGAATTCGTCGAAGATCCCGTGGAACCCGACAGCCGGGACCATTTGCTACGGGACTTGCGGCGGATCAGCGGCCGCATCGGCGAGCTGGAGGAATCCTTTCGTGTCGGACGGGTTCTCAGGGACGGTTTCGTAGCCACGATCGCCGGCCGGCCAAATGCTGGTAAGTCTAGTATTTTCAATGCTTTATGCAGACATGAAAGGGCTATCGTCAGCTCTGTCCCCGGAACTACCAGAGACGCCATCGACCAGACCGTGGACCTGGAGGGCATCCCGATGCAACTGGTGGATACGGCTGGAATCCGAAGAGCGCGAAGCCCGGTGGAGCGGCTGGGTGTCCGAAAATCATTGGACTACGTCGGAGCGTCGGACCTGACCCTGTTCGTGGTCGATCGCAGCCGGGACTTCTCCGCGGAGGACGCCAGAATTTGGACGGAGCTCGAGGAAACGCCCTATCTGCTGGTGGTGAACAAGGTGGATCTGGAGGGCGTCGTTCGAATTCCTTCCGAATTGGAGTCCGGCGCTCGAAGCAGGTCCGACGTTTCGGCCTTGACGGGTCAGGGGCTGGACCTCCTCAGGCGGGCGATCCGGGAGGCCGTGGCTCCTGACAGCGACTGGGAGCGGGAACGCGTCGTGATCACCGACGTTCGGCACAAGGGGTGTCTGCAGCGTGCCCGGCAGAGGCTCGGCGCGGGAATGGATGCCTACCGGGACGGTCTGAGCGAAGAATTTCCGCTGTACCATCTGCGGGGTGCCTTGGCCGAACTGGGCGGGGTGACGGGCGAGACGACCGTGGAAGACCTGCTGGGCCAGATTTTCAGCTCTTTCTGCATCGGGAAATAGCGGGAGAACAGGGAAGCCGAAGCGACATCGGGGCACCCGTTGCGGGTGCCCGCTGTGGTCCCTCACTGTTCGGTCCGGGGAGGGCGACCACACAAGGGTCGCCCCCTACGTCATGAGGTTCTCGTACAGGCGGTCCAATTCGTCGCTGGAATTGAAGTGGAATACGATCTGGCCCTTTGAGCCCCGGGTCCGGATCTGAACTCTCGTCTTCCAGCGTCGCTGCAGCCGCCGTTGCGCGGCCTTGACGTTGGGGTCAAGTGAAGCTGGGCGCGAGGGTGGGTCGCGGCGCAGCGCCTGAACGCGGCGCTCCACCTGCCGCACCGAGAGGTCCTCCGACACAATCTTGCGGGCCAACTTCAATTGCTGTGCTTGAGTCAGGGGAATCAGAGCCCGGGCGTGTCCCATGCTGATCTTGCCGTCCAGAAGGGATTCCTGCACAGCTTTGGGTAGACGCAGCAGGCGAAGCGTGTTGGCGACGGCTGACCGGCTGCGGCCGACGCGTTGAGACACCTGTTCCTGGGTGAGTCGAAAATCCTGGGTCAGGATATGGTACGCGTGAGCTTCCTCGATCGGGCTCAATTCGTCGCGCTGGATGTTCTCGACAACGGCGACTTCCACCATTTTTTCGTCGGATAGGTCCTGAACGACAGCAGGAATCCGGGAAAGACCGGCCTGTTGAGCCGCCTTCCAGCGGCGTTCGCCGGCGACAATCTCGTAGCCCTCAGGACGGGACCGGACCACGATGGGTTGGAGGATGCCGTTTTCGGTGATCGAGTCGGCGAGCTCCTGCAGTCTGGCGCTGTCCATGCGGATTCTGGGCTGAAAAGGATTCGGCCGGATCCGATCCAATTCGACCTGAAGGAAAAAGGAGTCGGTTTCGGGCCTGGGCAGTAGTGCGGCCAAGCCCCGTCCGAGAACTCTTCGCTTCATCCGTTCACCTCACGGGATGTCGAGTCCTGATCCAGTCCCGGCTGGCGCCGGCCAACCAATTCCCGGGCCAGGCTCCGGTAGCTGTTGGCTCCTTTACAGCGGGCGTCATACAGAAGAATGGGTTGTCCAAAGCTGGCGCATTCGGCCAGCCGGACGTTGCGGGGAATAAAGGTGTCGAAGACCTGGGGGCCGAGGTGAGAACAGACGTCAGCCCGAATCTGGGAGGAGAGAATGAGGCGCTCGTCGTACATGGTGAGGAGGACTCCTTCCAGTTCCAGACCGGGGTTGTACCCTTCCCGGATGCGGCGAATCGTCTCCATCAGGTCCGACAACCCTTCGAGGGCAAAATATTCTGCCTGGATGGGAATGAGGACCGAGTCGGCGGCCACCAAGCCGTTGAGAGTGAGAATGCCCAGCGACGGCGGGCAGTCGATCAGGATGTAGTCGTAGTTGCAACGAATTCGGTTCAGAGCCCGGGCGACAAGCCGTTCACGGTCCGATGCGTCGAGCAGCTCCACTGTGGCGCCGACGAGAGCGCGATTGGCAGGGAGGAGATGCAGATTCTCCATCTCTGTCCGCCTCAAGGCTGAGAGAGGCTCGGCGCCGCCCGTGAGGATGTCGTAGATGAAGAGAGCGTCTTCGTTTTTGTCGATTCCCAATCCCGACGTGGCGTTTCCTTGGGGGTCCAGGTCAACCAGGAGGACGCGCCACGCGGCGGAAGCCAGTGAGGCCGCCAAGTTGATAGCGGTCGTGGTCTTGCCGACACCACCTTTCTGGTTGGCAATGGCGATGGTTCTTGTCATTTTGCGGTTCCGGGTGCCGGCATATTAACAGCAGGCGGTGAAAGATCCGGAAAGCGCGCCACTCGGACATCCCGTTTCGACGGATACACGGCGCGCCGACCAATAATCGGCGCAGTGGCCTGACTTGCTCGCTGAACCAGGTTGGATTTGTTTCACGTGAAACATGCGAGCCTGTTCCGGCGGGTCTTACCAGCCCGTGGTAAAAGTCGCCACGGCATTTGACCGTCCCTGCATCCCGGCGAACTGCGTTGCGCCTCGGTCACATACGGTCGAGTATGCTCCCTCAGCGCGCCTTGTCCGGCGGGCGCAGGAACGGTCTCGGTGCTCGCGGGACTTTCACCACGGACTGTTAGCCGAATAGCGTCGCAAAACGGCGCCGCGAGCCTGGAACCCGTTCCCGGCGAACGTATCGTCGCCCCTTCAGGGTTTCACTGAGGTTCTCACCGTGAAGCGCCAGCAGCGGGATGCCGCGGTGGTCCAAGGTTTCGGCCAGCCTGGGTGACGGCTTGAGGCCTCGGACCGTGGCCAGTTGGACGCCCTCCCAGTCGGCGTGGGTCTCGGCCTCTCCATGAACGATCCGGGGCCGCAGGGAAAGAGTTCGGGCCACTTCCTTCAGAAAGACGGTCTTCTTGAAGCTCTTTTCGGTGAGGGTCAAGGAGAGGCTGGGGTAGTAGAGTTGCATCGCCAGCCCTGGGAAACCCGCTCCGCTGCCGATGTCCACCACGGCATGGCTCGGCTCCAGAAACCGCTGTGCCAGCCAGAACGACTCGAAGAAATGAAACCGCAACTTGTCTTCCATTCGAACCAGGCGCGTCAGGTTCACGCGCGAGTTCCATTTGGCCAGCAGCAGTAGATAGGTCCGGACGCCGTTCCGTTGCGCTGGGTCGAGGGTCAGGCCGAAGCGGGTTTCAAGCGAAGAGACGCATTTGGAGAAGCGGCTCATGCTTGGGATATCGTTCGTGCGACAGGCTCCCGTACCAGAGACCTTCTTCTCACTTCGAGGTGAATGCTCAGCATCGACAGTGCGGCAGGAGTGATTCCGGGAATTCGAGACGCCTGACCCAGGCTGGTGGGGCGAACCCGCTCCAAACGCTCCTTCATTTCCAGGGAAAGCCCGTTGACGCGGCCGAAGTCGAGTCCGGTAGGGATGGTTCTGCCCTCCATGCTCTTCAGCCGCCGGACATCGTCCATCTGCAGGCGGATATAGCCTTCGTACCGGATTTGCGTCTGAACGACCAGCCCCTCCTCCCGGTTCAGAAAATGCCCGTGGGCCCTCAAAATGGGGGTCATGTCGCCAATGTCGACCTCGGGCCGCTTGAGCAGGCGGTCCAGGCAGGCCCCGCGGGGAGCGCCGGTCTGCAACCGCAGGTCCTCGAGCAGCGGGGACGCTTTCTTCAGACGAGTTTTCCGCAAAAATTCGATGGCATCGTCGATCCGCTTCCATTTGTGCTGGAATCTGTCGAAGAGCTTCGATGAGACCAGTCCCAGCCTGTGGCCGTGGGGCATGAGTCGACGGTCGGCATTGTCGATCCTGAGCAACAGCCGGCATTCGGCTCTAGACGTGAACATTCGATACGGTTCGTCGACATCCTTGGTGACTAGGTCGTCCACCAGGATTCCCAGGTAGCTCTCGCTGCGGCTGGGTACGAAAGGCTCGTCCCCGGCGGCCTTGAGGGCGGCATTGATTCCGGCCAGGATCCCCTGGCCGGCGGCTTCCTCATAGCCCGTGGTCCCGTTGATCTGGCCGGCATGAAACAATCCCCCGACCTTCTTGGTCTCCAGCGAAGGACGCAACTCCGACGGTTGGACGTAGTCGTACTCGACGGCATAACCAGGCCGGATCATGGTCGCCTCTTCCAAGCCGTCGATCTGGGCCAGAATCTCTTCCTGTACATCCACTGGGAGGCTGGTGGAGAGGCCGCTTACGTAAATGAGCTCGGAATCGAGTCCTTCCGGCTCCAGGAAGAGCTGGTGGCGGTCGTGGTGCGGAAATTTCACCACCTTGTCCTCGATGGAGGGGCAATAACGAGGTCCGAGGCCCACGATGTCTCCGCTGTAGAGGGGGCTGCGATGCAGGTTGTTGCGGATCACATCGTGGACACGATTGTTGGTGAGTGTGAGCCAACAGTCGACTTGGCGCAGTTTCGGCTCGTGGCTTTGGAACGAGAACAAGGTGGGATCCGGCTCGCTGGGCTGGACTTCGAAACGCGAGAAGTCGATGCTTTTCTTTTCAAGCCTCGGTGGTGTTCCCGTCTTCAGGCGGCCGAGGCGAAAGCCGATGGACTTCAAGGAGCGCGCGAGCTGGACGGAAGCCTTTTCTCCTGAACGGCCGGCACGAAACTTCTTCTGTCCCAGATGGCAGAGCCCGTTCAGGAAGGTGCCGGTGGTCAATACGACGCAGGGTGCCGCGACCCGGTCTCCGGCAGCGGTTTCGATGCCGGAGATTCGGTTCCCATTCCGCAACAGGGCCGTGGCCTCTGCCTGGACCACCGTGAGGTTTTTCTGGCAATGGAGCCGATGTTGCATCTCCTGCCGGTAGAGTTTCTTGTCGCACTGGGCGCGCGGGGCTTGAACAGCAGGGCCGCGACTCCGATTGAGCAGACGGAAATGGATTCCGTTCGAATCCGCCACTTGGCCGATGAAGCCCCCCAAGGCATCGATCTCCCGTACCAGGTGACCTTTGCCGATGCCCCCGACGGAGGGGTTGCACGACATCTGGGCAATCATTTCGCGGTTTATGGTGACCAGGGCGGTATTGGCCCCCATTCGGGCCGCGGCAAACGCCGCCTCGCAGCCGGCGTGGCCGCCCCCAATGACAATGACGTCGACCGAGAGATCGGGCATGGTGGGGATTATATCCGAGTCTTCGCAGCAGGAGGCGTCCGAAAAGGCCCCGGCCACGAAGGGCGTACTACTCGGGGCTGATCTTCAGCGAACGTAGAAACTTCTCGTCCTGACCCGTCAACTGCAGCCGCACCGCTGACAGTTTCTTGGCCGGCGCCGATCCGCTCCCCCTCGCATTGAAACCGATGGTGGCTTCGATGATGAGGAAGACGTCGTATCCGTGTTCTCGAATACCCTGTATGGCGGCGTTGATCTGGGGGGAGCTGACGAGGGCGTCGTTGATGGCCGACTCGAGTTGCTTCTTGTAGTCCTTCAGCTGCCCGTCTTGCATTTGAGTTCCACCCTTCCCGTTGCTAACATCCATCCGCAATCAAGCAAGGCTGCAGCCTTGCGGAACTCTAGCCTTGAATTGAGCCCATGATATCAAACGCGAGATGCTTGTAAAGTGACAAACGATGCCACCAGCTTGAGTTCCGGGGCCGGGGCCGGCGAGCCCGAGAAGACATGCTTCGGGCCCGAAGACGTGCCGGATTTCGGCGAGAATACGGATCTGGGGGAACCGGGCGGCTATCCTTTCACTCGCGGCGCTTACCCTGGCATGTATCGTGACCGGCTCTGGACGATCCGCCAGTATTCGGGGTACGCAACGGCTCGAGAATCGAATCGGCGATATCGCTATCTCCTCTCTCAGGGCAACCGCGGTCTGTCGGTGGCGTTCGATCTGCCGACTCAGCTGGGCTTGGATTCGGACCATCCCCTGGCGGAGGGAGAGGTCGGCCGCGCCGGCGTTGCCATCGATGGCCGGTGGAACATGGAGACCTTGTTTCGCGATATCGATCTGAGCCGGGTCTCCACCTCCATGACCATCAATGCAACGGCGCCGATTCTGCTGGCGCTCTATCTGGTTCAGGCACGCAGTCAAGGGACGTCCTGGGGGGCGGTACGGGGCACGGTCCAGAACGACATTCTCAAGGAGTACATTGCGCGCGGCACCTATCTCTACCCGGTGGAGGCGTCCCTCCGGCTGGTCACCGACCTGGTGACGTTCTGCCAGGGGACGGTTCCCGGATGGAATCCCATTTCCATCAGCGGCTACCATATCCGGGAGGCCGGCTCTACGGCGGCTCAGGAAATCGGTTTCACTCTGGCCAATGCTGAAACCTATGTCGAATCGGTCTTGAAGGCGGGCCTCCGGATCGATGACTTCGCCCCCCGGCTCTCCTTTTTCTTCGCCGCCCACAACGACCTTTTCGAGGAGGTGGCCAAATTCCGGGCGGCGCGCCGGCTCTGGGCCCGTTGTGTCAAGGAACGCTGGGGCGCCGCGAATCCGAAGTCCTGCATGATGCGTTTTCACACCCAGACCGGTGGAAGTACGTTGACGGCGCAGCAGCCTGACAACAACGTGGTCCGAACCACGGTACAGGCGTTGGCTGCGGTCCTGGGCGGCACCCAGTCGCTGCACACCAACGGGAAGGACGAGGCGATGTCGCTGCCGACGGAGGCCGCTGCGCAGTTGGCGCTCCGGACCCAACAGATCCTGGCCCACGAATCGGGTCTGACGGAGGTGGCGGATCCGCTCGGCGGGAGTTGGTACCTGGAGCAGCTCACGACCCGCCTGGAGGAGGAATCCGAGAGTTATCTGAAACGTATCCGGTCCATGGGAGGGATGGTTCCGGCCATCGAGAGCGGGTTCATCCAACGAGAGATCCAGGATTCGGCCCATCGTCTCCAGAGAACCTTGGAGTCGGGAGAAAGGGTGGTCGTGGGGGTCAATCGGTTTCAAGATGCAGAGCCGGTGGACATTGAGTTGCTGAGGGTGGATCCCGAGACGAGAGAGCGGCAAATCGTGGAATTGTCGCGGCATCGGGCCCGTCGGGACCGGGACCGCTGGGAGCGATCCGTAGAGAGATTGACCCAAATGGCCCGGGGACGGGAGAACCTGATGGCCGCTATCATAGAGGGGGTCGAGGCGGGCGCGACGGTTGGAGAAATGTCTGCTGCCATGGGTGAGGTGTTCGGAGAATATCGGGAGCAGGTGGTGCTTTAGCAGCCCGTGGCAAAAGTCATCACGGCATTCGACCGTCCCTGCATCCCGGCGGACGGCGTTGCGATTCGGGCACATACTCCCGGTATGCACCCGAATCGCGCCTTCTCCGGCGGGCGCAGGAACGGTCTCGGTGCTCGCGGGACTTTCACCACGGACTGTTAGCTTCGAGGATCCGGCATCTTTATCGACAACCTATTCCATATCAGATATTTGCAGGTAATTCGGCGGGATGGAATCCGGTGACGGCAAGGGCTTGGAATGAGATTCTTCAATCCCATCCTCCCAGCCTTGCAGGTACCGAAACCGAACAGGGGGAATGAGCGAAATGGTCGAGTTGCTTCCCTATGAAGGTGCCTTGGAGCGGATTCTTTCCCAATGTCCGTCCCCCGTGACGGTTGCGCTTCCGCTGGAGCGGTGTCTGGATCGGGTTCTGGCGTCTCCCGTCCATGCTGACGCGGACGTTCCTCCATTCAACAAATCGTTCATGGATGGTTTTGCCGTCCGCAGCGGCGACGTCAGGACAGTCCCGGCGCGCTTGGCCGTGGTTGGAGAGGTGGCGGCCGGAGCAGATTCATTGCCGTCCGTAGCTCCGGGCGAAACGGTACGGATCATGACCGGGGCGCCTGTCCCCCCCGACACCGATGCGGTGCAGATGGTGGAGGAATCGAGAATGGTCGATGGATCCACCGTGGAGATCCTGAAAACGGTGGCGCCGGGAGCCAACGTCTCGAGACAGGGCAGAGAAGTCACCAGAGGAAGCGTAGTCCTGGAAGCGGGACGATTGATCGGTCCCGCCGAGATTGGCGTCCTCGCCTCCTTCGGCCAGGCTCGGCCGGAGGTCTTTCGCCCACTTTCGGCCGCCGTGGTTTCCACGGGAGATGAGTTGGTCCCGGTCGAAGCCCGGCCCCGGTTCGGGCAGATTCGAAATTCCAACGGCCCCATGATCTCGGCGCTCTG
The DNA here is from genome assembly GCA_965217775.1 of Acidobacteriota bacterium. Taxonomy (GTDB): domain Bacteria; phylum Acidobacteriota; class UBA6911; order RPQK01; family JAJDTT01; genus JAJDTT01. Next base: position 4,972,927 of record CBDCJH010000002.1, on the reverse strand, counting down.
TCGCCGGCTCGGGATGAAGGTCGTCTCGGAGGTCTCGGTGGGGGACGTTCCGGAACGCATCGCGGAGGTCATTCGATCCGGACTGAAATTCGACCTCCTCCTGCTCTCCGGCGGCGTTTCCATGGGCGAGTATGATTTCGTCCACCGGGTCTTGGAACGAGAAGGAGCCAGACTGATTTTCCACAAAGCCGCGGTCAAACCGGGGAAACCGATCTGCGTGGGCCGAAAGGGGTCGACGCTGGCCTTCGGTCTTCCCGGGAATCCGGTTTCGGCGTTTGTCACTTTTCAGCTCTTTGTGAGGCCGTTGGTTCGCCAATGGATGGGATTCGAATCCGTTTCGCTACGCCGTATCGAGGCGACGTTGACGAAGGCGGTTTCCCACAAGCCGGGCCGCACCTTCTTCAAACCGGCCCGCACGGACTGGAGCGGAACACTTCGGGTTTCCCCCGTCGAGACGGGCGGGTCTGCCGATCTGACGGGATTCGCCAGAGCGGATTCCCTGTTGATCATACCTTCCCACGTCTCCGGGATCGCCGCCGGAGCGCGGGTCTCGGTTCTGCTCCTCGACGCCGATCCGGGTCGAGGCCGACTGGCATGAGAGGAGGTGGGATGACGCGGCTGACCCATGTCGATTCGACGGGAAGAGCGCGCATGGTGGACATCGGCGGCAAAGACCTGGTTCGCAGGACGGCGGCGGCCGAGGGACGGGTCCTGATTTCGGAGAAGACGCGCCAAGTGATATTGGACGCCGGTCTTCCCAAGGGAAACCCATTCGAAGTCGCCCGTCTGGCCGGGATCGAGGCGGCCAAGCGGACCAGCGCGCTGATTCCGCTCTGCCACAATATCAACCTGGATTTCGTGGACGTGGACGTGGACGTGGACGAGTCCGGGTTCTTGATCCGGAGCCGGGTCAGCTGCCGCTGGGCGACCGGTGTGGAGATGGAGGCATTGACGGCGGTTGCCGTCACCGCCCTCACCCTCTACGACATGTGCAAGGCAGTGGACTCGGGAATGGCGATCTCACAGATTCGTCTCCTGGAAAAGACGAAGTCGCCGCTTCCCTGACCGCATCCAAGACCGAGTCCTCCGCTATAATGGCCAAGTGGTTCATCTGGCGTTGTTGATCTGGGGTCTCTTCTGGCCCAGTATCCAGGATGACGTTCCTGCCGAAGCAGAAGAAACCGACACCGGCTTTCGAATCGGTGTCGCCGTCGACCAGGTCTTCCTTTCCGTGAACGCGCGCTCAATCCAGGGAGGATTCCTTCGGGACCTGACCCGGGACCAGTTTACCGTCTACGAGGACGGCGTCCGACAGGAGATCCTGAACTTCTACAGCGAGGCCTTGCCCGTGCGCGTCGTGCTGTTGGTGGATGTGAGTGGAAGCACGCGGGGCAGCCAGGGTGAGATCCGGCGGGCGGCTCTCCGCTTTGTGGACAGTCTCGGGGAGGAGGACCAGATCGCCGTCATCACCTTCAGCAGCGTTCCCAAGCTCATTCTCGATTGGACCAACGACCGTCAGCGCATCGAGAATGCGATGCTGAAGATCTATGCCAAAGGAAAGACCGTTCTGAACGATGCCCTTTACGTGACCTGCGACGACCTCCTGGCAAACGTGTCGGGAAGAAAGGCCATCATTCTTCTCTCCGACGGCATCGACACCCACAGCATGGTCACCGCCGAGGAGGTTCTGGATCTGGTGACCCGCTCCGAGGCCATCACCTACATCGCCTCGACGGTGGAAGCTTACTGGGTAAGCGCCATGAACATGCGAATCCAACTCCAGAGCCGAGGCCGGCTCGTCCCCAGGCAGATGACGGACGAGTACATCCTGGGCGTGAAGAGATTCCTCCGCACGCTGGCTGATCGAACCGGTGGCCGGGTGCTCGACAGTGAGGCCTTTCGAAGTCTCTCCGACGTCTATGTGCATGTGGCGGAAGAGCTTAAGAATCAATACTATATCTCCTATCGTCCGACGAATCGAGCCCGTGACGGCTCCTGGCGCGAGGTGGCGATTCGGGCGGCGGTTCCAGGGGCGGTGGTTCGAACGAGGCCCGGATACTACGCGGCCGGGACGCCGCCGGGTCCCGGGCAGTAGGCTCCCTTCGCTCCGGCAAAAATCTGATGCCGCAACGGCCCCGGCCCCCGTGGCCTCAGTGCGCGGCGTCCCCCTCCAGCGGTGATGCCCGGAGAACCCTCCACGGGGTTTGAGAACCGTGCGAAAATAGGCTGCCGCGCGCGTTGACAGAAACAGGACTAGATTAGTACTATATGCGGCTGTGAGGATGATGCGATCGTGATGCGAATGAGTAAGGAGGCCGACTACGGAATCGTTCTGTTGACGCATTTTGCCGGTGGCGAGGGACTGACCTACAGTGCTCGAACACTTTCCGACCAAACCCGGATCCCGCTGCCCATGGTCAGCAAGATCCTCAAGGGGTTGACTCGGGAAGGAATCCTGTCGTCCCGCCGCGGCGCCAAGGGAGGCTATAGTCTGGCACTCAAGCCGGGGCGAATCTCGGTGGCGGACATCATCAACGTCATCGAGGGGCCCATTGCCATGACCGAGTGCATCGGGACGCCCGGAGAGTGCAAGCAGGAACCCGTCTGCTGTATCCGAAGCAACTGGCAGGTGATCAACCAGGCGGTTCTCGACGCGCTGGAGCGGATCAGTCTGCTGGACATGACTTCTCCCCTCTCAGACTCGCTGGTCCCGCTGGAAGCGGGCCGCGGGATTGAGCCGGAACGGCCGCAGGTCACAGGCTGGAAGCCCTGAAGGATTGCCGGAACGACCATCGTCGGTGAGAGAGGAATCCCATGCCTACTGAAATGGAGCAGTTGCAGGATCTGGCGACGGAGGAATACAAATACGGCTTCTACACCGATGTGGAGGCCGACGAAGTTCCTCCCGGTCTGGACGAAAACACCATCGGGCTGATCGCATCCAAGAAGGGAGAGCCCGAATGGATGCTCCAGTGGCGGCTCAGGGCCTATGGCCGCTGGCAGAAGATGACGGAGCCAGATTGGCCCAATGTCCACTATCCGCCCATCGACTACCAGGACATCGTCTACTATTCGGCTCCCAAGTCGAACGGCGACGGCCCCACGAGCCTGGACGACATCGACCCCGAGATCCGCGCCACCTACGAGAAGCTGGGAATCCCCTTGCGCGAGCAGGAGATGTTGGCCGGAGTCACGGAGGTGGCCGTGGATGCCGTCTTCGACAGTGTCTCGGTGGCCACGACCTTCAAGCATAAACTGTCGGAACTGGGAATCATCTTCTGCTCGTTCAGCGACGCCATTCAGGAGCACCCGGAGCTGGTTCGGCGCTATCTGGGGTCGGTCGTGCCCCATACCGATAATTTCTTTGCGTCCCTGAATTCAGCCGTCTTCACCGACGGTTCCTTCGTCTACGTCCCCAAAGGCGTCCGCTGCCCCATGGAGCTCTCGACCTATTTCCGAATCAACGCCGCCAAGACCGGGCAGTTCGAGCGCACCCTGATCATCGCCGACGAGGGGTCCTACGTCAGCTACCTGGAGGGCTGCACCGCGCCCATGAGAGACGAGAATCAACTCCACGCGGCGGTGGTGGAGTTGGTGGCGCTGGACAATGCCGAGATCAAGTACTCCACCATTCAGAATTGGTATCCGGGAGACAAGGACGGCAAAGGCGGCATCTACAATTTCGTCACCAAACGGGGCAAGTGCCAGGGGGTCAACTCCAAGATCTCGTGGACGCAGGTGGAGACGGGCTCGGCAATTACCTGGAAGTATCCCAGTTGCATCCTGCTGGGCGACAATTCCGTGGGAGAGTTCTACTCGGTGGCGCTGACCAACAACCGCCAGCAGGCGGATACGGGCACCAAGATGATCCACATCGGCAAGAACACCCGGAGCAACATCGTTTCCAAAGGAATTTCGGCCGGCCGTGGACAGAACACCTACCGTGGCCTGGTCCGGATCGGCTCCCGTGCCGAACGGGCCCGCAACTATACCCAGTGCGATTCCATGTTGATGGGGGACCAGTGTGGAGCCCATACCTTTCCCTATATCGAGGTGAACAACAGCAGCGCCCACATGGAGCATGAGGCTTCGACCTCCAAGATCGGAGAGGATCAGATCTTCTATTGCCAGCAGCGGGGGCTCTCGGCGGAGGATGCCGTCTCCATGATCGTCAATGGCTTTTGCAAGAAGGTCATCAAGGAACTGCCGATGGAATTTGCCGTCGAGGCCCAGAAACTGCTGTCGATCAGCCTCGAAGGAAGTGTCGGGTAGCCGCCAGGTTGCCACTCCATCAAGCCGCGAGGCTCCTGAACTCAGGAAGGGAATCCAATGCTCGAAATCAGCGATCTGCATGTGAGATCGGGGGATACGAAGATCCTCAACGGTGTGGATCTGACGGTCCGAGAGGGAGAGATCCACTCCATCATGGGCCCCAACGGGTCTGGCAAGAGCACCTTGGCTCAGGTGTTGGCCGGCCGGGAAGACTACGAGGTCACTCGGGGAGCGATCACCTACCGGGGCGAAGATCTGTTGGAGTGTTCTCCTGAAGAGCGGGCCCAGGCCGGGATATTCCTGGCCTTTCAGTATCCGGTGGAGATTCCCGGAGTGAGCAACACTTATTTTTTGAGAGCCGCCCTCAACTCGATCCGGGTCAGCCGTTCCCAGGAGGAGGTCGACGCCCTGGATTTCCTCAAGCTGGTCCGTGAAAAGACCCGGCTCCTGAAGATGGACGAGAGCCTCCTCACCCGGCCGGTGAACGAAGGCTTCTCGGGCGGCGAGAAGAAGCGCAACGAGGTCTTCCAGATGGCGGTGCTGGAACCGGCTCTGTGCATCATGGATGAGACCGATTCGGGACTGGATATCGACGCGCTGCAAGTCGTCGCCCACGGGCTCAACGCCATGAGGTCGCCCCAACGGGCCATCATTGTCGTGACCCACTACCAACGTCTGCTCAATTACGTTGTCCCCGACTTCGTCCATGTCCTGGCCCGCGGCCGCATCGTCCGTTCAGGGGGCAAGGAACTGGCCCTGGAGCTGGAAGAGAGAGGGTACGTCGGTGTGGAGACGGTCCGGGCGCAGGCGGTGGCGGGAGCGTAGTTCGGGATCGAGGTACGGATCGAAATGAAGGTCGCACGAAAATCCCTGGACTCCTATCTGGAACGGTTCAACCGCCTGGACGAAACGGCGGCGGACACTCCCGGCTGGTTGTCCCAACTTCGCCGGGAAGCCATGTTTCGCTTCGCCGAGACGGGGTTCCCCACCATCGCCGATGAGGATTGGCGTTATACGAACGTCGCCGCCCTGGCAGCCACCTCATATGAGACCGCTCCCGCGCCCTCTCCGGACGGACATTGCCGAATGAATTCCACGACGGCCGGCGGCAGCAGCGGCGTCCGTTGCGTCTTCCTGAATGGACGATACTGTGCCGAGTTGTCCCATTTGGACGAGATGGGGAGTCGGGTCCGGGTCGGCTCATTGGCGGCCATTCTTCGGGAGAGCCCCGAAGCGGTCGAGGCTCACCTGGCCCGCTATGTCGAGGCCGAGCGCCATCCATTCGCTAACCTCAACACTGCGTTTATTGAAGATGGAGCGGTGGTCCGGGTCTCCGCAGGAGTCCGGATCCCGGAGCCCATCCATCTCGTTTTTCTCTCCACCGGTAACGGCGGGCCGGCATTCGTGACCCATCCCCGGAATCTGATCCTGGTCGGCGACGGCAGCGAGTGCTCCGTGGTCGAACACTATGCGGGAGCCGGAGAGAAGTCCTATTTCAGCAATCCGGTCACCGAGGTGGCGGTGGGGGAGAACGCCAACCTGGATCACTATCGGCTGCAGGAGGAGAGCCGTGCCGCGCACCATGTCTCGACCCTGGAGATCCGGCAGGAATCCAACAGTGTGTTGCGCACCATGTCGGCAGACCTGGGGGGAACGCTGACGCGCAACGATCTGAACGTGGTTCTGGGAGGCGAGGGCGCGGACGCGGTGCTGGACGGCATTTTCATCGCTTCCGGCGAGCAGTTGGTCGACAACCACACCCGGATCGAGCACGCGGCTCCTCATTGCGGTAGCCGAGAGCTGTACAAGGGAATTCTGGGCGGACGTTCCCGAGGTGTGTTTCGGGGCCGGATCGTGGTCCATCCCGGAGCCCAGAAGACCGACTCGGAACAGACCAACAACAACCTGCTCCTGTCCGATCGAGCCCTGGTGAATACGAAGCCCCAACTGGAGATCTACGCCGACGAAGTCAAATGCACTCATGGCGCCACCATCGGACAGCTCGACCGGGAAGCCCTCTTCTACATGCGGTCGCGAGGCATCGATGAAGAGATGGCGCGCAGCATCCTGATCTACGGCTTTGCCGAAGATTTGATCCGCCGCGTGCGGCTGGCCGGCCTGCGAGATCGACTCAGTTCGCTGGTTTTCGACCGGCTGCCCCAGGGGCGTTTTCTGAGGAAGGCACTGGCGTGAGTTTCAGCTCAACGGCCCGAGACGATCACCGGAAAGTGTCCGGAGAGCTGAATCCAGGACACATCCGCCGGGATTTCCCGATCCTCTCCCGGAAGGTTCACGGCAAGCCGTTGGCCTACCTGGACAATGCGGCCACCAGCCAGAAACCGCAGCAGGTCATCGATGCGGTGTGCCGATATTATTCCCGCAGCAACGCCAACATTCAGCGGGGCGTCCATCTCTTGAGCGTCCGAGCCACGGAAGCCTATGAGGCCACCCGTGAAAGAGTGCAGAAGTTCCTCAACGCCACCCGGGCGGAAGAGATCGTCTTCGTCCGGAGCACGACCGAGGCCATCAATCTGGTGGCCCAGACCGCGGGACGGAGCGTACTGAATCCGGGTGACGAGGTCGTCGTTTCTCAAATGGAGCACCATTCCAATATCGTTCCCTGGCAGATGCTCTGCCAGGAAAAGGACGCTCGGCTTCGGGTCATTCCCGTGTCCGACCGGGGCGAGCTCTATCTGGACGAGTACGAGAAGTTGTTGAACCATCGGACCCGGATCGTCGCGGTGACCCATGTGTCCAACGTTCTCGGGACCATCAACCCGGTGCGGAAACTGGTTGAAATGGCGCATGGGCACGGTGCCCTCGTCCTTCTGGACGGGGCTCAAGCGGTGCCACACGTCAAGGTGGACGTGCAGGAACTGGATTGCGACTTCTATTGCTTCTCCGGACACAAGATCTACGGACCCACCGGAATCGGCATCCTTTATGGCAAATGGAACCATCTGGAATCCATGCCTCCCTATCAGGGGGGAGGGGAGATGATCCGTTCCGTATCCTTCGAGAAGACGACGTACAACGAACCCCCGCACAAGTTCGAGGGGGGGACTCCCAATATTGCCGGCGGCGTCGCGTTGGCTGCGGCCTTGGACTATCTGGAGAACCTGGGCCTCGATCGGGTGGCGGCCTACGAGAACGAGCTCCTGGAATACGCGACTTCCCGGCTTTCGCAGGTTCCCGGCCTGCGCCTGATCGGCACTGCGCCGTCGAAGGTGGCGGTGCTCTCCTTCGTTCTGGACGAAGTCCATCCTCACGACCTGGGCACCATTCTGGATCTGGAGGGGGTGGCGATTCGGACCGGCCATCACTGTGCCCAGCCCCTGATGGATTACTATGGGCTGCCGGCCACGGCGCGGGCGTCGCTGGCATTCTACAACACGCCAGCAGAGATCGATGCCTTGTGCCGGGGCCTCGAAAAGGTGATCGAGGTGTTTGAGTGATGTCGGACCTGAGCGACCTCTACCAGGAGGTCATCCTGGATCACAATCGGCGACCTCGGAATTTCGGTGTTCTGGAAGACGCGGATCACCAGTCGGAAGGATTCAATCCCCTCTGCGGCGACCGGGTCAGCGTGTACGTCAAGCTGAAGGAGTCTGTCGTCGACCAGATCTCGTTCCGGGGGTCGGGATGCGCCATCTCCATGGCCTCCGCCTCCATAATGACCGAGAGTCTGAAGGGTCGGAAATTGGAGGAAGTCGAGGCTCTGTTCGAACGTTTTCACCAACTGGTGACGGGAAATCTCGATTCGCAAGATTTCTCCGAACAGGATCTGGGCAAGTTGGTGGTGTTTGGAGGGATCAGCCGCTATCCGGTTCGGGTGAAATGCGCCACCTTGACCTGGCATACGTTGCGGGCGGCACTCGAAAAGAGAAACCAGGTCGTCTCGACCGAATGAGATTCCGGCGGAACACCGCAGAGGGGGATCCATGGTAGAAGAATTGAATCCGGAACCGGGTTTCCAGACCGAATCGGGAAGCGGGACGCCGCCAGTGGGTGGCCCCAATCAGGAAGAGGTGATTTCGGTCCTCAGGACTTGTTACGATCCGGAGATTCCGGTGGACATCTACGAGTTGGGCCTGATCTACGGGGTCGAAGTCGCCGCCGCCGGAGCCGTGGATGTCAAGATGACCCTGACCTCGCCCAGTTGTCCGGTGGCCGAGTCGCTGCCGTTGGAAGTCGAGTCCAAGATTCGGGCGCTTCCCGGCGTAGAGAAAGTCGCCGTGGAAGTCGTGTGGGATCCGCCCTGGACCATGGAGAACATGTCCGAGGCGGCAAGGCTCCAATTGGGGCTTCTCTAGGAGCCTGCGCCGCAGAAATTGATCTACTGCGAAAGCGGTGAATCGGTCCATATTTCCTCGATTTCTCGGCGAATAGAACGACTATGCACGTCAAAATCGAGAAAATCTGGCCTCGACTCCCCACTTTCTCGCTACGATCATTTCTACGGCGCAGACTCCTAGCACCCCGTGGCTGAAAGATGTGTGGAATTATCTGCTACCTGGGGGATCGCCCCGCCCTGCCTATCCTCCTCAACGGCTTGAGAAGGCTGGAATACCGCGGCTATGACTCCAGCGGTGTCGCGGTAGCCGTGAGCAACGGGATTCACTGCCGGAAGGCGGTGGGAAAAATCTCGGATCTGGCCAATCTTCTCGGGGACAAGCCTTGGACGGGTTGGGGCGGCATCGCCCACACTCGTTGGGCCACGCATGGTGTTCCCTCTCCCGAAAACGCTCATCCGCATGGCGATTGCCGGGGCCGCATCTTCGTGGTGCACAATGGAATCATCGAAAATTACCGGCAATTGCGGGAGGAACTTCGGGAAAAGGGGCATCTGTTCCGCTCTTCCACCGATTCCGAGGTGCTGGCCCACCTGATCGAGGAAGACTATCGAGGTGACCTGGAAGACGCGGTCAACTCGGCCCTTCAACGCGTGGACGGTACCTACGGAATCGGAGTGATTTCCTCCGAGAATCCTTCCCAGATCGTGGTTGCCCGGCTGGGCAGCCCCCTGGTCCTGGGAATCCGGGACAGTGAGATCTTTGCCGCGTCCGACGCGGCGGCCCTGATGAGTCACACGCGAGAGGTGGCCTACCTCCATGATGGTGAGGTGGCGCTGCTGAAGCCCGGGAGTTACCGGATCCGCACTCTGAGCGGGATGCCCATGAATCGATCGGTCCAGACCCTGGACTGGGACATGTCCTCCGCCGAGAAGCAGGGTTACCCCCACTTCATGCTCAAGGAGGTCTACGAGCAACCCGAGGTGGTCGGAGAGGCCATCCGGGGAAGGCTGATCGAGGCGGAAGGACTGGCCAAGCTGGGAGGCTTGGAGCGAGTCTGGGGGCGCCTGCGGAACATGCGGCGGCTCATCATACTGGCCTGTGGGACCTCCTACTATGCGGGCTTGCTGGGACGTTACGTCATCGAGAGCTGCACCAACTATCCTGTCGACGTCGATCTCGCTTCCGAGTTCCAATACCGCAAGCTGAACCTGCAAGCTCGTACGGCGGTTCTGGCCATCAGCCAATCGGGGGAGACGGCTGACATCCTGGCCGTGGTGCGCGAGGTCAAACGGCGTGGTGCTCTCAGCCTGGGCCTCGTCAACGTGGTAGGCAGCACGGTCGCCCGCCTGACCGACGCCGGAATCTACAATCATGCCGGTCCGGAAATCAGTGTCGCCTCCACCAAGGTTTTCGTCTCCCAGATCGCGATTCTCTATCTGGTGGGCCTCCTGCTGGGCCGTCACCAGCAGATGTCATTGAGCGAAGGCCAGGAATTTGTCCATGAGCTCCGGGCCCTGCCCGAGAAGATGCGGTCCATGCTCGCTCGGGCGGCGGCCATTGAAGAAATCGCCCGCCGCTACGCCCACTATCGGAACCTTCTTTATCTGGGGAGAAACTTCAGCTATCCGGTGGCGATGGAGGGCGCCCTGAAGATGAAGGAGATCTCCTACCTGCACGCCGAAGGCTATGCCGCAGGTGAGATGAAACATGGGCCTCTCGCACTCGTGGACGAGAATTTCCCGACCGTCTGCCTGGCGCCCCGCGACAGCGTCTATCGGAAGACGATCGGAAACATTGAGGAGATCAAGAGCCGAAACGGGCCGGTCATCGCGGTGGGGACGGAAGGAGACCCGCACTTGACCGAGCTGGTCGACGACCTGATCGAGATTCCGCACTGTGGAGAGATGTTCACGCCTTTCCTGAGCGTGATCGCGCTCCAACTCCTGGCCTACTACGTGGCGAGGGAGCGGGGTTGCGACATCGACCGGCCCCGGAATCTGGCCAAGTCGGTCACGGTGCAGTGATCCGTCGATCCAGCCCGCATTTCTCAGAAGGGGGCGTGACGATCGCGCAGTCGGTCCCGGAGAAACCGTGGAAAAATTCGCGTAGATGGCCAAGAACAGCCTCATTTTCATCATACGCGTAGCGACCTGGTGAGTAATGCGGGCTAGGGTCCTTGGGGGAAGGGGACGAAATGCGGGTTATCCGGTCATGGCGTCCACCATCTCCTGGTTGATGGTGATGGCGTCGGCGCTGCGCAGGCGTTCCAGTGTGCCTTCCACGTAGGCATTGAAGTAGTCCGCACGCTTCTTCTCCGTCAACTCCTTTTCCAGTTGACTCTTCTCGCCTTCGAACTTCTCCTGGTCCAGTTCCGTCTTCTCGGCCACCTGGAGCACGAAGTACTTTCCGGTGACCAGGACGGGCGGCGCGACCTCTCCCGTCTTCAGTCGAAAGGCATGGTCGTGAACCTGCGGCGAAAATCGGAGGTTCTCGTCGATGGTCGCGCCCCGCTTGAAGAAGGGCGTCGTCATGACCTGCAGTTCTCGTTCCTGCGCCAGCTTCCGGAATTCGCTGCCGTCCTGGATGGTCTGGTGCAGGGCGAATGCGTTCTCCCGAGCGGATTCGTCACCCTGCGTGGAGCGGTAATCGGAGAGAGCCTTGTCGCGTATCTCTTCGAAAGCCGGCATGTGGGCGGGCCGGATCTCCATCAGCTGAGCCACCAGGTAGGAACCGGCCGCCTGGTACGGCTCCAGTGACTGGTTCTCCTGGAGACCGAAGACATCCTGGTTGAAGTCGTTCTTGACGGACAGGCCGGGAATGAAGCCGCCGAGCTCGAAGAAATCCGATTCCTCGACCGGGAGGCCGCGAGCGCTCGCCGCCTTCGCCAGGTCCGGGTCCTCCGCCAGCTCTCCGGATATTTCCGTTGCCAGATCCTTGGCCTGGTTCTCCGCCTCCTGCTGCCGGGCTTCATATTCCGCGATCGGCCGCCGGGCATCGCCATCGTGGTGCTCGGGATTGAAGGTGCCGCGGATGATGTGGTACCCGAAAGGCGTCACCACCAGATCGCTCAGCTCTCCGGGCTTCAACGCAAAAGCGGCCTTCTCGAACTCCGGCATCATTTTGTCTCGCCCGAAAAAACCAAGATCCCCACCGGATGCCCCCGAACCCGGGTCCTCGGAATGCTCTCGCGCCAACTGTGCGAAATCCGCACCGGATCGAAGCTGCTGCAAGAGGGTCCGGACCTTGACCCTCGCCGCGGGTTCTTCGTCAGGGCTTCCCACCGAAACCAGAATATGGCTGACTCTCACCTGGTCCGTGTCAGTGACGCGATCCATTCGATCGCGGATCTGCTCTTCGGAGACGTTGACGTTCTCAGGGTCGACGGCAACGGAAACGTAGCGGATCCTGCGCTGCTCGCCGACCCGGTAATTCTCCTGGCGCTCGTCGAAATACTCCTTGAGTTTTTCCGCATCCACGTCCACCGGGGCCAACCTCTCCGGATCGAAGGTCACGTACCGGAGCTTCACCTCCTGATTCCGGTTTAGAAACTCCCGCCGGATCTCTCCGGGCGTGGGGAAGATCCCATCAGTCAGGATTCTGCGCAGCTTCTCCCGGGCGAGCTGCCTCCGGATGCTGTCCTCGAATTCCTGGGGCGCCCAGTTGTTGGCCTGCAAGATGGCGCGATACCGATCCACCCCGATGAAGTTGCCGTTTTCCTGGAATACGGGGGTCTTGGTGATGGATCGGACGATTTCATCCGAGGTCACGGCGATTCCCATCTGGCGTGCTTCGTGGAACGTCGCGTATTCCGCTACCAACTGATCGAGCGCCTGTTGGCCCAGACGCAACTGCCTGATGAGGGCAGGATCCTGCCGGTCCAACTTGTAGACGCGGCGGTAGGCGTCGACCAACTGGATGTAATGTCTCCGAAATTCACCGGAAGTAATGACGAAATCGGCGACTTCGGCCGCGTGGGCGGAGGAAACGCCGGAACTGGGACCCGGTGTATCGACGAACAGGCCCAGCATCCCGACGCCCAAGCCAATGATGACCAACCACAGGATCCACTTGAGCCCTCGTCTCTTCTCGCGGAAAAAGGGTAGCATCCAGCCCTCCGTCAGCCCCGGAAACAGGTTTGCGTCAGCCGGCGATTATAACATGGGCCTGATACTGCTACCCGGTCTCCGGAGACTCGTCTGTTGCGAAAAAACCTGACGGTGTCCGATAATGGACGCCGGTAAAATGGGGCTGCCTTGGCCGAGGGTGTGCTCCCGCTGAAATCCCGAGGGGCATAAGGGACCAATGATTTTTCGTTCCCTGTTCAAGTCTTTTTCCCACGATTTGGCCATTGATCTGGGCACGGCGAATACTCTCGTGTTCGCACGCGGGAAAGGAGTCGTCGTCGACGAACCTTCCATCGTCGCCATCAACAGGTTCACCAACAAGGTGGAAGCCGTGGGGACGGACGCCAAGGAGATGCTGGGGAGGACACCGGGCAACATCGTTGCCATCAAGCCCATGAAGGATGGGGTCATCGCCGACTTCGACGTGACCGAGGAAATGCTCCGTTATTTCATCAGGAAGGCTCAGAACAGGAATTTTCTGCTGAATCCCCGGATCATCATCTGTATCCCTTCCGAGATCACCCAGGTGGAAAAGCGGGCGGTTCGCGAATCTGCGCTGCGCGCGAAGGCCAGCGAGGTCTATCTGGTGGAAGAAGCGATGGCGGCGGCCATCGGGGCTGGTCTTCCCATCACCGAGCCGAACGGAAACATGATCGTCGACATCGGCGGCGGGACCACCGACATCGCCGTCATCAGTCTTGCGGGGATCGTCCACAGCCGCTCCGTCAGGGTGGCGGGAAACGAAATGGACGAAGCCATCATTCAGTACGTCAAGCGAAAGCACAACCTGCTCATCGGCGAGCGGACGGCTGAGCGAGTGAAGATCAAGCTCGGATCGGCGTCTGAATTGCCGGATCCCATCACCGCGGAAGTGAAGGGAAGGAATCTCATCGAGGGAATACCCAAGACCGTGACCGTCACCGACGAGGAGATTCGCGAGGCGCTGGCCGACTCCATGGTGGCCATCGTGAATGCGGTCCGAGTCGCCCTGGAGAGGACGCCGCCCGAGTTGTCCGCCGATATCTCGGACACGGGCATCATCTTGACCGGGGGAGGAGCGCTGCTCCAAAAGATGGATTACCGAATCAGTCGGGAGACGGGCCTTCCGGTCTATGTGGCCGAGAATCCACTCTCCTCCGTCGCCATCGGCACCGGAAAGATGCTCGAGGACATCGATCTCTTGAGAAGAATCAGCTCCTGAGGAGCTCCGGATCAGCTATGAGTTGGTCGGTCGAACGGAAGTCACTGCCCCTCGTCATCTTGGCGATCGTGTTGCATTTGGTGCTGATCTCGTCGCAGGTTCGGAATCCCGACGGCCAGACACTGCTGAGAACCCTGGGAGTGGCCGTGATCTCCCCTCTTGCGCTGGCGGTTTCGGCAATGGCCGACAGCATCGAGGGAGTGTTGAATCGCTATGTGATTCTCTTCGGAGTTCAGGAGCGGAACGAGGAATTGGAGGCAGAGATCGGGAGGCTTCGCCTCGAGAACGCGCAGCTCAAGAGCGTTCAGTCGATGCTGGGCCGCAGCACGGAACTCCGGATCCTCGCCCGCCAGTATCTTTTCGAAACCACAATGGCCACCATTATCTGGAAGACCGCTCCCTTCTTCAGTCGTCGACTCGGCATCAACATCGGGACCCGTCACGGCGTCAAGCGAAACTTGGCCGTCATCGGTTTCTCCGGAATCGTGGGGCGGGTCGTGGCGACCACACCCATGAGCTCGGAGGTGGAGCTGGTGACCAACCGTGGCGCTTCGGCCGGCGCCATGCTGGCGGACTCCCGCCTGCAAGGTGTGCTCCAGGGCGACGGAAGCGATCTCCTCGAGTGGAATTTCATCCCCAATCACGAGCCGGTGGATGTCGGAGAGTTCGTCTACACTTCCGGGGCCGACCGGATCTATCCCAAGGGCATTCCGGTCGGCCGTATAGTGAGTTCCGAGAAAGGAGAAAAGAATAATCGCAACATCAAGGTCGAGCCCTTCGTCGATTTTTCCAAAATCGAGGAAGTCCTCGTCGCGCGAGAGCCTTGAAGCGTCCGAGACCGGTCGCCGAGACGAGTTGGACCCCTCTGCAAGCCCGATTCTCCCGAACCGAGATTCTGATTCTGCTCCTGCTCGCAGGAGGCTTCGAAATTCTGCTCAGCAGGGTGCTGCCGGAGTTCCGGCGCTACCTGGATCTGCCGCTGATACTGGTCCTCTACCTTTCCCTGCATTCGACGGCGGCCAAGGGTGCGTTCTGGGGCACCTGCTTCGGCCTGCTCTCCGATCTGCTATTGGGAACCCTCTTGGGACTCAACGGCTTGAGCAAGACCTTGATTGGATGTCTGGTTGGTCTGCTGCGCCTGAGGGCGGCGGCGGAAGGCGTTCTCGGACGCATGTTGTTGTTGGGGGCGGCAGCCTCCCTTGACATGGTTCTAATCGTTGCTATCTTGGACTTACTCGGACAGCCGTTGTCGGACAGCTCGCTGCTGTTCATCGTTACTCGCAGCTGCCTCACGTCGGTGGTCGGAGTCTTCATTTTTCGCGGTTACGATCGGATAAAGTTTCCTCCCAGGAATTTCTCCAGGAATTCGATGGTCGAGGAAGATCCCTACTAGGAGGCCGCTTTGGACAGGTCAGGGCAGTCCAGCCGCAGCAGTCTCATAGCAGCCCGTGGTAAAAGTGGTCCTGGCATTCGACCGTCCCTGCATCCCGGCGGACTGCGTTGCTATCGGCTCGCATACTCCCGGTATGCTCCCTCATCGCGCCTGGTCCGGCGGGCGCAGGGCCGGTCTCGGTGCTCGCGAGACTTTCACCACGGACTCTTAGCAGCCCGTGGCAAAAGTCGTCACGGCATTCGACCGTCCCTGCATCCCGGCGGACTGCGTTGCGACTCGGTCACATACTCCCGGCATGCTTCCTCATCGCGCCTGGTCCGGCGGGCGCAGGGCCGGTCTCGGTGCTCGCGAGACTTTCACCACGGACTGCTAAAGGTCCATCGGTAGTCATGCCCATCTATCAGGACAATTCATTCTGCCGGCTTCGTCTGAGATGGATCCGACGCCTTCTCGTCATCTTGTTTCTGGGGCTGTTCCTGAAGCTTTGGCATCTGACCGTCGTCGATTTCACGCAGCATAGCGTGGCAGCAGAGCGCAACCGCGCTCGTACGATCCCCATCAGGGCCCCCCGCGGAGTGATCTACGATCGCGACGGGCGGGTATTGGCGAGCAGTGTGAACTCGTTCAGCCTGGTGTGTTATCGGAGCGAGGCGTCAAACTTGGAGGCCACCGTGGACTTTCTGGTCCAGGGACTTGGTCTTGACAGACAGAGTCTGGAGCAGCGCCTCGCTGTGACCGACGGCTATTCCCCGTATCAGCCGCTGGTGGTCAAGAAGAGCCTGGCCATGGGGGAGGTGGCCTATTTCCTCTCCCGGAAAGGCGAGCATCCGGAGCTGGATGTTGTGGCCGAACCGAGACGGTCGTACCCGTACGGTGAATTGGCCGCGCATGTCCTGGGTTACGTGGGCGAGGCCTCCCGGGTTCAACTGGAGACGGCGGAGTTTTCCGATTTCAGGGCCGGCGACATCGTGGGAAAGTACGCCGTCGAGCGGGTCTACAATCATCATCTGGCGGGCCGGAACGGATCCCGGAAAATACTCGTCGACAGCCTGGGACGCACCATCGACGAGTTGGCGCGTGTCCCTCCCGAGGAGGGGTCCGCGCTGGAGCTCACGCTTGATCTTGACCTGCAGATCGCGGCTGAAGGGCAACTCGGCGGCAGGCGGGGAGCGGTGGTTGCCTTCGATCCCCGAAACGGCGAAATATTGGCCATGGTGAGTCAGCCGGCTTTCGACCCGAACCGGTTTGCAGCCCGAATCAGCCGACGGGAATGGAAACGTCTCGTCGGAGACGAACACCATCCACTCCAGAATCGGGCGCTCCAGAGTACGTTTGCCCCGGGGTCGGTCTTCAAGTTGGTGGTGGCGCTCGCCGGTCTGGAATTGGGGGATATCGATCCGAATCGGTCCTATTTTTGCGGCGGCGGCGTAACTCTGTACGGGCATCATTTCCGATGCTGGAAGCAGGGTGGGCATGGATCCGTGTCGCTCCGGGAAGCGATCCGCAGCTCGTGCAATGTGTACTTTTACCAACTCGGAAAGAGCCTGGGCATCGATCTGATCTCCGGTTTCGGACACGCCATCGGCCTCGACCGGCCAACGGGAATCGACTTGGTGGGGGAGGTCGCCGGATTGGTCCCGTCCAAGGAATGGAAACGGCGGACCTACCGGCAGAAGTGGTATCGCGGGGAAACAGTTTCTGTCTCCATCGGTCAAGGCCCGGTCCACCTGACGCCACTTCAACTGGCTCGGATGGTAGGCATCCTGGCCACCGGATCGGCCGCTCCCCTGCATGTGGCCCGGAACCAGCTCCCCAGGGGGCGGCCGGCAAGAAACACGCCTGCCATCAAACTCTCGAGTGACAACCTCGACTTGGTGCGGGAAGCCATGTGGGAGGTGGTGAATCGATTTGGCACCGGCCGAGCCGCTCAGGTCAACGGCTTCGACGTGTGTGGAAAGACGGGAACGGCGCAGACCATTGGCCGGGCGGGCCTCTCGAAGCTTGCCGCGGGGCAAGCCTCCCGGTTCACTGCCAATGCCTGGTTCGTGGGTTTTGCTCCCCAGAAGTTTCCCGAGATCGCCGTGGTTGTCCTGGTGGAAGCCGGCGGTTCGGGCGGAGCTGTGGCAGCTCCGATTGCGGCAACAATTCTGCAGGTGTTCCACGAAAAACGGGGTCCCGACCGGATTCTGGAAATGGCGAGGCAATAGCAGCCCATGATAGGGCGGCGTTTTCGCGCGAGGCTGGATCCCGTTTTGTTGATTCTGGTATTGGCGCTCGCGCTCATGGGGGGCATGGGTGTCTACAGCGCTGCGGAACCCGGCTCCAGCGGGCTCTTTATCCGGCAACTTATCTGGATTGCCCTGGGTATCGGTGTCTGTGCAGTTATAGTCAGCCTGGATTACCGGCTGTACACGGACTATGCCCCGGTCTGGTACTGCGGAGGTCTGGTGCTCCTGGTTCTGGTCCTGCTCTATGGTTCCGAAATCAACGGCAGCCGAAGCTGGCTGGTGCTGGGTCCGGTTCATTTTCAACCTTCCGAGCTGGGCAAGCTGGCGGTCCTCTTGACGCTTGCGAATTCCCTGGCCAACCTGAACCGGCGGCATCCCGGGGTTTGGCATCTCCTGAAGGTGGGATTTCTGACGTTGGTTCCCATGGTCCTCGTCGTTCTTCAAGGCGATTTGGGAACGGCACTCATGTACCTGCCCATTATGCTGGGCATTGTCGTGGTGGCGGGCCTGCGGAAACGGGTCCTGGTCTGGTGCTTGCTTGCTGTTTTGGGGGCCTCCCCCGCCGTCTGGATCTACCTGAAGGACTATCAGAAGCAGCGAATCCTGACCACGCTCGATCCCGAGTTGGACCCCCAGGGCGTCGGTTACCAAACTCGGCAATCCCAGATCGCCATTGGGTCAGGCGGCGTTTTCGGGAGGGGAATCGGTCAGGGCAGCCAGAGTCACTTCGGTTTTGTACCGGAAATTCACTCGGACTTCATTTTCTCGCTTTTGGCCGAGGAGACGGGCCTGATCGGCGCTGGAACCATTTTGCTGTTGTATCTGCTGGTCCTGATGAGGCTGATTCGCATCGCCGTCGAGGCGCGCGACAGGACCGTAATCCTGGTGGTCACGGGCGTGGTCAGCATGATCTCTTCCCATGTTCTGGTGAACGTGGGAATGACACTTGGACTCTTGCCGCCGATCGGCATCCCCCTTCCTTTTCTCAGCTACGGGGGATCCTTCACGATCGTCACCTTCTCGGCTCTGGGAGTCGCACTCAGCGCCCAGTCTCAGAGTCACGTCAACTGAGCCGCCGGTAGTTGGCCGCCCGGTCGACCCACGCCGCTTCTCCCCGCGTTCCTCTGGTTCCGATACTCGGAGTCGCCGCCCGGAGCTGCGGTGTTCCAACGGGAGAATGGAAGCCGTGGCGCGAGCGTTGAGGGTATAATGAGCGCGGATACGACGCGTCGGCGCGGACGGAGGCAGACCTGAGCTGGCGGCCGCCAGACGATTTCGTTCTCTTCACCGGTCCCGCTGCAAGATCGTTTCCCGAGGGTGCAATGATCAAGGAACTCATCATCGGCTCGACTCCACTCGAGATGACGATCGCACTCCTGGAAGACGGGAAGGTTGCGGAAGTCTTCATCGAGAGGGAAAAGACCAGGGGCATACTGGGCAACATCTACAAGGGCCGCGTGACCAAGATCCTGCCGGGGATGGAGGCGGCCTTTGTGGACGTCGGCTTGGGCCGCAGTGGGTTTCTCTTTGTCTCGGACTTCCTGGAAGAGAAGCAGCCCGGCGGCGACGAGGGTTTGGGGGCGCAGGCTGAGGCCGATTGGGCGGCGGTCACCGAAAGTCCAGGGGCCATCTCAGAACCGCTGCCGGTCCGCTCCGGCGGGAGCGAGCTCTCATCCGAGGGATCGATCCGAACTTCTATTCTCCCCTTCCGAATCGCTCCGGATCGCGGAATCGGTCCGGAGAGCGTTGCCATGGGGACGGCCGCCGCAGGCTGGTCTCCCCAGATCCTGCCCGAGCGGTTGAGTGGATTCGATTCTTCTTCGCCAGGCCCGGGCGGAAGAGGCGCGGGCGGGTCGGGCGGCGACAGGGGCAACGGCAGCGCCGGAAATTCGGCTCGGAGGAATCGGAGCCGCAAGCGGCGGGGCAGCGGATCTATGACTCATCTGCCCATCGGGAGCGTGCTTCAGGAAAATCAGGAGATTCTGGTTCAAATCGCCAAGGAGCCGATCGGCAGGAAGGGGGCTCGCATTACTTCCCATGTGGCGTTTCCTGGGCGGTACCTGGTCTATATGCCGACCGTCAGCCACGTCGGCGTGTCACGGCGAATCGTGTCCGATGAGGAACGACGACGGTTGAGGGGGCTGATCCGTGAATTGCGGCGCGATTTCTCCAAAGGTGGCTTCATCGTACGAACGGTGGCGGAGAACCATTCGGAGGAGGAGTTGAGGCGTGATATGGAATACCTCACCCGGCTCTGGGACCAGGTCAAGAGGAAGGGTCAACGGGCGGCGGCGCCGGCGCTGCTCTACTCCGAGTCGAGCCTGTCGCAGAGGGTGGTGCGAGACTATCTTTCCGCGGACTTTCGCCATGTCTACATCGACGATGAGGCGGAATACGAAAGGACGTTGGAGATGGTTCGGCGTCTGAGTCCCGAACTGGTCTCGCGAATCAAGCTGTACCCCAAGGACTCGGATATTCTGGAAGACTACGGGATCGGCGTAGAGATCGAAAAGGCGTTGCGCCCGAAGGTCTGGTTGAAGAGCGGCGGTCACATCGTGATCAATCAGACCGAGGCGCTGGTCGCTATCGACGTCAACACCGGCCGCTACGTGGGTAAGACCGATTCTCTGGAGGACACGATCACCAGGACCAACCTGGAGGTCGTCAAGGAGCTGGTGCGCCAGATCCGGCTTCGCAACATCGGCGGAATCATCGTTATCGATTTCATTGACATGTCCGACAGCGCGAACCGGAGGCAGGTTCTGGATGCGCTCCGCCGGGAGTTGTCCAAGGACAAGGCTCCGTTCAAGGTTCTCGATTTCAACGAGTTCGGGTTGGTGGCGCTGACCCGGAAACGGGACAAGCAGTCCCTGGAGAGGACGCTCTCGCAAAAATGTACGGTCTGTGAGGGCACCGGCCTGACCCGTTCCGTCCGCACCGTCTGCTACTCCGTTCATCACCAGGTGCAGAAGCTGCTTCCCCTCTCTCCGGACGCCAGGTCGATGACCATTCGTTGCCATCCGGAGATCGGGAAGGCGTTACGGGGACGGGAAAGCGCGGTGCTCAAGGAGATCAAGAAGATGACGGGGCAGAAAGTTCGGGTTAAGGCGGACCCGCTGCTTCCGATCGAAAAGTTCGAGGTGATTGGGAATTGACTGCGTTCGATCCGGAAGACGCGCTCGGTTCAGAACCGTCGCACGGCAACGACACGGGAAATGCGGCCGGCCATCACCATTTTCGGAAGCTCGTGGAGTTGATGGATACGCTGAGGGGTCCCGGCGGCTGTCCATGGGATCGGGAGCAAACGCCCGAAACCCTCAAAGCGATGCTGATCGAAGAGAGCTACGAAGTCTTGGAGGCGCTGGATTGGTCGTCTCCGGCCGCGCTGTGTGACGAGTTGGGAGACCTGTTGTTGCAAATCGTCTTTCATAGTCGGATCGCCAAAGAGAGAGACGAGTTCGATATCGACGACGTCTGCAGGACCATCCACCAGAAGATGGTCCGCCGGCATCCCCACGTCTTCGGGCAGGCTCGTTTCGAGTCGAGCGAGGAATTGTTGAGGGAATGGGAACGAATCAAGGCCGGTGAGAAGAAGGATCGTGGCCAGTGTGAGGAACGGAAGTCTCTGTTGGAGTCCTTGCCGGATCGATTGCCTGCCATTTACGCTACCTATCAGATGTCGGCCAAAGCCGCTCGAGTCGGCTTCGATTGGCCGAGTCTGGAGGCTGTGGGCGACAAGGTCATGGAGGAATTCCAGGAATTGGCGAACGCCGTGCGCAAGGGAAACGAGGCGGACATTCGGGAAGAAGTCGGCGATTTTCTCTTTGCCGCCATCAACGTGGCTCGTTTCCTCCAGGTCGACCCGGAGACTTCACTGAATCGGGCCAACCGCAAATTTTCGCATCGCTACCGAGCCATGGAAGAGCACTTTTCTCGACAGGGCAGGGCGCTGGCAGAGGTTGAACCGGAGGAAATGGAGCGGCAATGGCAGAGCCAGAAACAGGTGCTCGGATCTGACGGTAGGGCTTCGAGCTCAGTGTCAGGCGCGGAGAGAGCGAATTCATGACGGGAGCATCAGGCCAGGGAGGATTCAAGGTTCAGGATCGAAGGATCTTCTCCCATGATGGAGAGTTGCCGGCGGCCGGCCCCAGGAAAAAATGAAGGCGCTCGTCCTGAACGAATACAAGAAGCTTGACCTGATGGAGGTCCCGAGCCCCGATGCCGCGCCCGACGAGGTGCTGGTCCGGGTGCGCTCGTGCGGGATCTGCGGAAGCGACGTGCACGGCTACGACGGAAACTCCGGGCGCCGGATCCCGCCGGTGATCATGGGCCACGAGGCCTCGGGCGTAGTCGCAAAGGTGGGAGGCGCAGTACGCGGCTTCGACCCGGGCGAACGGGTCACCTTTGACTCGATGATCTGCTGCCGGAACTGCCTGTTCTGCCGGGAAGGCCGGCCAAACCTCTGCGAGGACCGGCGCGTGCTCGGTGTCTCCTGCGCTGACTATCGGCGGCACGGGGCATTTGCCGAATACGTGGCCGTGCCGAACCACATCGTGTTCCGGGTGCCTGACGGTGTCAGCTTCGACGAGGCGGCCATGGTGGAACCGGTCTCGGTCGCCGTGCATGCCGTCGCGCGCGCCAACCCGTCGCTCGGGGACAAGGCACTGGTTGTGGGAGCAGGGATGATCGGTCTGCTGACGATCCAGGCGCTGCGCAGCGCGGGCTGCGGCCGGATCTTCGTGGTCGACCTGGCGGCCGACCGCCTGCGGCTGGCGCAGGAACTTGGAGCGGACGAGACCGTTCAGTCCGGCGGCGGTACGGAGGTGCCGGCAGTCGTGAGGGAGCTCACCGGCGGTCTGGGGGCGGATCTGGTGATGGAGGCCGTGGGGGTCGACGCCACCGTATCGATGTCGCTCGACAGCGTGCGCAAGGGAGGGAGGGTCGTCCTGATCGGTAATATCGCGTCGACCGTCAGCTTCGGCCTGCAGAGCGTCGTGACCCGGGAAATCGACGTCCTCGGCTCCTGCGCGTCTTCCAACGACTACCCTGCCTGCCTGGACTTGATGCGGCGCGGCGCCATCCGGGTGCGACCGGTTCTGAGCGCCTCGGTACCGCTGGAACGCGGGCAGGAAATGTTCGACAGGCTGTACGCGCGCGAGCCTGGACTGACAAAGGTCATCCTCCAGCCTTGATGCGGTGAGAAATGCGACCTTGACCGCTGTTCCCGGTGCGGGAAACATGGGCGATTCCGAACTGACGAACGAAGAGGGGGCGAATTCATGACGGGAGATTCGGGCCAGGGAGGATTCAAGGTTCATGATCGAAGGATCTTCTCCGAGGAAGGAGAGTTGCGAACGGCCCACCCGGAGAAGGCATCGAAGACAGTGGAGAAAAGCACGATCGAGACGGACGCCAGGGAGACGCTGCCTCCCGGGGCAGGCGACGCGTCCGCTGAAACAGGGATCGATTTTTCCGGCTTCGTCCTGTCCCTGGCCACCACCGGCATGGTTCATCTGGGTGCCATTCCTGACCCGGTGACCGGCAAGAAACAGGAGAACCTTCCGGGCGTCCGGCAAATGATTGAAATCCTGTCGGTCCTGAGGGACAAGACTCGAGGGAATTTGTCAGCGGAGGAGGCGAGGCTGTTGGACGGTCTGATCTACGAGATGCAGATGGGTGTGATGAGGCAGTCCAACTCGATCAAGCTGTGATGCGGGTGACCTTTCTGGGAACCGGGACCTCCCGCGGGATTCCCGTCATTGGATGTGATTGCAAGGTTTGCCGGTCGGACAATCCGAAAAACCAGCGGCTGCGGAGTTCGCTCCTGATCCAGGGCAAGGTGACGTTCGTCATCGATACTTCCGTCGACTTCCGTGTTCAGATGCTGCGGTACGGGGTTCGTCACCTCGACGCCCTCCTCTATACCCATTCTCACGTGGACCACATTCTCGGACTCGACGACGTCTACCCCTTCAACATGTGGTCGGAGCAGACGGTACCCGCTTATGGGAGTAAAGCCACCCTCAAAGAGATCGCGGTGACCTTCCGGCACCTCTTCGACGGCAAGGGATATCCCGGCGTTCCCAGCGTCGAGCTGATTCCGGTTGCCGGCAAGTTCCAAGTGGGGGGCCTGGAGATCGAGCCCATCGACCTAATGCATGGCCGGATGCCGGTGCTGGGTTTCCGGATCGGGCGCTTCGCCTACCTGACCGATGTGAGCTACATTCCGGAGGTCAGCTTCGAGCGCCTCCGAGGGGTGGAGTGCCTGGTGCTGGACGGCCTGCGCTATCAGAGTCATCCGACGCACTTCAGCCTGCCGGAAGCGGTCGAGGCAGCGGCTCGTATTGGGCCCGAGCGAACCTATCTGGTCCACATCTGCCACGAAGTGGACCACGACGAGGGGAATGCCTACCTTCCGGATTCAGTCAGTCTGGCCCATGACGGTCTTGTCCTGGACGTATGACTCGAGTCACCGCTACGAACTCCCGCATCGTGAAAGAACATGCAGATCATTGACGACCTGAAGCATCTCCCTCCCGGACTGCCCTATCCGGTGGCAACGATCGGAGTCTTCGACGGCCTGCATCTGGGCCATCAGGCGATCGTCAAAGGGGTGGTGCGGCGGGCGCGAGAAATGAATGGGACCGGGATTCTCCTCACCTTTACCCCTCATCCTCAGAAAATCATTTCGCCGGCGGACGCGCCCTCCTTGTTGCAGTTGCCGGCGCAGAAGCATCGTCTCCTCAGCGAGATGGGTCTGGACATCCTGGTACGTTACCCCTTCAGCCGCCAGGTCTCCCGATTCAGTCCGGAACGCTTCGTCCGGGACGTGCTGGGCTCCCATGGCGTGAGGGAGATTCACGTGGGCAGCAACTTCCGCTTCGGTTATGGGAGAACAGGCGATTTCAAGACCTTGGAGTCGCTGGGCCGGAAGTTCGGGTTTGAGGTCTTTTCCATCGATTCGGTCCGCTTTCGGGGACAACGTGTCAGCAGCACGGTCGTCCGCAAGCTGTTGGCCCAAGGGAGGGTGGCACTCTGCCGGCGCCTTCTGAAACGCCCCTACCAGATCCTGGGTACGGTGGTGAGGGGATCGGGCAGAGGCGCGGACCTGGGATACCCGACGGCGAATCTTCAGCCGGCCAGCGAGCTCATACCGGCAACTGGGGTGTACGTCACTCGAGCGACGGTCAACGGCGCTGTTTTTGTCGGCGCCACTAATGTAGGCTACCGGCCCACGCTCGGTGAACCCGCGGAAAAACCGGTGGTCGAGACCTATTTTCTGGATGCGGACTGCGACCTGTATGGAGAGTTCATGACGCTCGATTTCTGGTGCCGGCTGCGTGCGGAGAAGCGATTCCGCAACCTGGAAGCCTTGAAACGGCAACTCGGGTGTGACGTACGCGTGGCCCGCAAATATGGAATGAAGTCGGATTCGGTCCTCGAGCAGAAGCCCCAATGAGCATCACTCCCAAAGAAGTCCAAAGAATCGCCGAGTTGGCCCATCTGGAGTTCTCTCCCGATGAACTGCAACGGTTCGTCGCCCAGTTCCAGCGGATTCTGGACTATTTCGAACAACTCCGGCAGGTGGACACGGAAGGGGTGGCGCCGACCTATCATGGCTTGGCGGAAATTCCGGAAGCGGGCGCCGTGCGTCCGGATCGGACCCGGCCCTCGCTGGCGCCGGAAGCGGTCCTGGAGGGGGCGCCCAAGGCTCAAAAAGGGTACTTCCGAGTGCCCAGGGTCATCGAGTGATGAAACACGAGCCCCCCGGACGCCCGAGTGAAATCTGCGATCTGTCCATTGCCCAACTGCACCGGGAGATCAAGAATCGGCAGCTCTCAGCGGTAGAAATCGCCGAAGCCTACCTGCGGCGGATGCGGTCGCGCGACCCCAAGATCCAGGCCTTCATCAGCGTTCGTGCGGAAACGCTGCTGCTGGAGGCGCGGGCTCTGGATCGGTCTCTGGTCTCGGGGAAACGGGAGGCCGGCCTGTTGACCGGGATTCCCTTGGCCGTGAAGGACAATATTGTTACCCGAGGAATGCGGACGACCTGCGGGTCCCGGATTCTGGAGCATTACGTTCCCCCCTACGAAGCCACAGCGGTCGCCCGTCTCCGGGCTGACGGAGGGCTGATTCTGGGAAAGACCAATCTGGACGAGTTCGCCATGGGTTCAACCACCGAGAACTCGGGATTCTTCCCCACCCGCAATCCCTGGGATCTGAACCGAGTCCCCGGCGGGTCCAGCGGCGGGTCGGCTGCTGCGGTGGCCGCATTGGAGGCGCCGGGCGCCCTGGGGAGTGACACCGGCGGCTCGATTCGCCAACCCGCCGCCTTCTGTGGAGTCGTGGGGTTGAAACCGACCTACGGAAGGGTTTCCCGTTACGGACTGGTGGCCTTTGCCTCCTCATTGGACCAGATTGGACCGTTGGCCCGCACCGCCCGGGACGCGGCCATGATTCTGCAGGTCGTGTCCGGCTACGATCCAATGGACTCGACTTCCGCGCGCCGGCCGGCGGAGGATTTCGTTGGAGCGCTCGAAGGCGACATCCGGGGCCTGAGGATCGGTCTTCCGGCGGAGTGGTTCTCGTCCGGTCCGGATCCGCGGATCGAAGCTGCGGTCCGGCGCGCGGCAACCAGTCTGGAGGCGGTTGGGTGTGAGATCGTGGAGGTCGATCTGCCCCATACGGAGTTCGCGATCGCCGCCTACTACATCATTGCTCTGGCGGAGGCGAGTTCGAATCTGGCTCGCTACGATGGAATGCGATACGGCCACCGGAGCGGCAGGATCGGGGCCTTGGAAGAAACCTACCGGAACAGCCGCAATGAGGGCTTCGGAGACGAGGTCAAGCGGCGGATCATGATCGGGACTTATGTCTTGAGCGCCGGCTACTACGATGCATACTACCTCAAGGCCAGCAAGGTTCGAACCCTGATCAAGGAGGACTACTTCAGGGCTTTCGAGCGGGCGGACCTCCTGATGGGACCCACCGCCCCATCGCTGCCGTTTCTGCAGGGAGACAAGATCACCGATCCCTTGGAGATGTATTTGTCGGACCTGTACACGGTCACTGCCAATCTGGCGGGAATTCCCGGAGTGGCCACGACCTGCGCCTACACGCCCGAAGGGGTGCCGATCGGACTGCAGCTGCTGGGGCCGCACTTCCGGGAAGGTCGGCTACTGCGGGTCGCGCACGTGCTGGAACAAGAATTGGGCCTGGTGAAACCCGCTCTGTCTCTGGGCGCCTGACGACTCCCCGACCCGGTCAGCCCGCATTTCTCACCAGCGAGCGCGCGCGAGCGCGCAGTCGGTCCCGGAGCAACCTTGATAAAAACCGCGTAGTTGACTGAAAACAAGATGTTTTTCATTATCAGCTCAGCGGCCTGATGAGAAATTCAGGTTAGGGGACGATGCGGGTCCCCGCCAGTCCCTCGATTCCCCGGATCAGGCCGTTGGGCGCCAATCCGCCCACGATCTGAAACATGGGGATCTGCTGCTCCAATGCCTCCAAGGCGGTCTGCATCTTGGGGACCATCCCGTCGCTGATGGCGCCGGACCGCAGGTGTACGCGGACCTCATCCGCGGTCAGCCGGGGCACCGTCTCGCGAAAATCGTCCAGGTAGAGACCGTCCACGTCGGTCACCGAAATCAGACGGTCGGCCCGCAACGCGGTGGCGAGGCTGGCGGCGAGAGTGTCGGCGTTGATATTGAGGATTCGGCCGTCATCCGTCGCACACAGACAACTCACCACCGGGAGCAGATTCGCGGCCCAAAGGTCCCGGATCAGTCGAGGATCGACGCTCTCGATCTCTCCGACCAGACCGAAATCCACCAATCGCTTCTCGGAGTCGCCGTTGCTTCCGGTGGTCCGCACGGAGATCGGTCCCCGGCGGCGGCAGCGAACCAGTCCGGCATCGAAGCCGGCAAAGCCGATGGCCCTGACGCCGCAGGAATTCAACGACGCCACCAATTCCCGGTTTACGGCCGAGAAGACCATATTCGCCGCGTTCAATGTGGGCTCGTCGGTGACGCGTCGTCCCTCATGCTGCACCACCGGAATTCCCAGCCGGCGGCATAGGCTGGAGAGCTGCTTGCCGCCTCCGTGGATCAGAAGGACCTGATGAGGGGCGCGAACCAGGGCCGTGATCTGACGGCAGAGAGACCGGCGGAAGCTCTCCTGTTCCAGGACCTTTCCGCTCAGCTTAATGACCAGGTTCATAGTTGCGGACCACCTCCAGGAAGGCATCGGCCTCTTTTCGTCCCAGGACCAGCGGCGGCATCAGGCGAAGCACGGACGGATCGCTGGAGGTGCCGGTCAGGATTCTGCTCGTCCGCAGGAAGCGCCCCAGATCCTTGGCAGTTCCCCCCTGGATCTTGATGCCCAGCAAGAGCCCCCTTCCGCGGACCTCCGCCACCCAGGGCAGGGTCTCCAGCTCTTGTCGCAGATAGCTCCCGATCCGGGCCGCATTCCGGATCAGGTCCTCCTCTTCCAGAACTTCAAGCGTGGCTTCCATGGCGGCACAGGACATGGGGGCTCCTCCGAAAGTGGCGCCTAGGTCCCCGGACCGGACCTTTTCCGCCACCTCGCGGGTCACCAGAAGCGCACTGGCGGGAACTCCCGATGCGATCCCTTTGGCCAGGGTGACCATCTCGGGGTAGATTCCTGCAGTGCCGGCATAGAGGAAGCTGCCGGTGCGGCCGACGCCGGTCTGGACCTCGTCGAAAATGAGGAAAGCCCCATGGCTGCGGCAGGCGTCGTGGATCTGATGGAGAGTCTGCTCCGGAACCTCCTCCACTCCACCCATGCTCTGGATCGGCTCCAGCAGGACGGCAGCCGTGTCCGAATCGACAGCATCGGCTACTTCCTGGAGATCCAGGATCCGATGACCGGGAACGGGAGTGTTCAGATACTCGGCGTAGTGGGAGACGCCGGTGCTGGAAAGACTTCCGTAAGTGCGTCCGTGAAAGGAATTTGACAGGGACAACACATCGGTTCTGCCGGTCAGGGCCCGGGCCACCTTGATGGCACTCTCGTTGGCCTCGCTGCCCGAATTGGCCAAGAATGCCTGCCAGTAGGGCGGTCCCGCCAATTCCATCAGCTTCTTGACCGCCCGGGCGCGGACCGAGCTGTAGACCACGTTGGAATAGAAGAGAATTTCCTCGGCCTGAGTGCGAAGGGCTTCCACGACCCGGGGGTGGCAGTGGCCGGTCGAGACTACGGCGTGGCCGCCGTACAGATCCAGGTATTCGTTTCCATCCTGGTCATAGACGTAGCAACCGCGGCCCCGATCCAGCACCAACGGTAGTTTGGCGTAGGTCTTCAGCTGGTACCGGTCCTCGGTTTCCTTGACGGTGTTGGCAAGTTCTCCCATTTTCTCTCCCTGTCGAGTCGGGTCCGTCACGGGTGCGACGGAGGGATATCGAGTCCCATGGTTTCCGGGAGGCCGCAAATCAGGTTCATGTTCTGAATGGCCTGACCGGCAGCGCCCTTCTGTAGATTGTCCAGCGTCGACCAGACGATGAGGAATTGGTCGTCGTGGGCCGCGCCCAGATCCACGAAGTTTCCGTTGCGGACGAAGTTGATGTCCGGGTCTTCACCGACCCAGCGAACGAAGAATTCGTCTCCGTAGTAACTGGAGTAGAGGTCCCGGACTTCGTCCCCCCGCAGCGGCCGGTCCAACGCCATGTAATGGCTGGCGAATATGCCCCGGACCAAGGGTGTGGAGTAAGTCTGGAAAACCAGCGGGTGAGCGGCGGTGTCCAGGATCTGTGAGATCTCGGCCACGTGCTGGTGCCGAAATGGCTTGTAGGGAAAGAAGCTGTTGCTCCGCCGGGGATGGTGGGTCTTGGGGCCGGGCCCCCGGCCGGCCCCGGAGGATCCGGTCTTGGTGTCTACGAAAACGGGTCCCTTGACCCAACCCTCCTGGTATAGGGGATGGAGGGCAAGAATGGTGGCGGTGGCAAAGCAGCCCGGATTGGCGACCCTGGAGCTTCGGCGTATCCGGTCCCGATGGATCTCGGGAAGGCCATAGACGAATCTGGACTGATGTTGTGGGGCCTCCTGGGCAAATCCGTAGTGCTGCTCGAAGACGGCGGCATCGGAAATGCGAAAATCTCCGCTCAGGTCGATGACGATCAGGTCCGGAGGAAGCTGCGGCAGGATCTTCATGGCATGGCCGTGGGGCAACGCCAGGAAAAGGACGTCCAAATCGGTGGCCGGAAGCGAATCCAGACTGTCGAAATGGCGATCCACGAATCCCCGCAGGTTGGGATAGAGGGAAGCCACGGGCTGACCGGTGAACTGCCGGGAGGAGATCCAGCGCAACTGTGCCTGGGGATGATTGGCCAAGTTGCGGATCAGTTCCCCGCCGCTGTATCCCGACCCGCCGGCTATGCCGATCTTGACCATGGTATCAACCGTTCCAGGATGAAGGTGCACAGCTTTCCGGAACTCTCGAAGGAGTTGGCCGCGGGAACCCGGAAATGCCGCTCGATGTAGCGAATTCCCTCAGCGCTGTCGGTGGCCGGGCCCGACACCAGAAGCGACAGCTCCTGGGGTTCATGACCCTGCTGGCGCAACCACTCCAGGGATCCCCAGACTCCCATCAGGTCGTTGGCGCACAGGACCACGCACACGGTTCGTTCCAGCAACCGATCGTCACGGAGCAGAGAATCGACGTGGTAGCCGCCCAGTATTCCGTCGCCGGCCTCCAAGAGGGTGAAGTCGGGCCGGGGGGAGGACAGGTGGTGCACCAGCGACCGGGCGACCGTGGAGAGATCGGACAGATGGACGCTGGAGGGAAGGCCCAGATCATGAAAACTCAAGACCCGGCCGGCCCCGCTCTTGCGCATCGCCTCCAGGTCGGCGCACGCTGCCACGCCGGCCACCTTGCCCGCGTTGACGGTGAAGCCCTTTTGGGAGAAGAGGCGGAGAATCTGCTTGCAGACGGCGGTCTTGCCCGAGTTCATGCAGGTCCCCAGCACCAGGATCACGGGAATCCTGGGAAGGGAATGGGAAAGCGAGGGAAGGGCGCCGTCCCGGAGACTCAGGAACGTTCCCCCTTGGCGAACGGTCCCGAGATACTCGAGTTCCGCAGGCCAACCCAAGGCGCGATGAAAGGCGGTACACTCGCCCATCACGCCCCCTTTGTTCAGAAGGTGGAAGACCGCTCCTGGGCCGAGTCGCGCCGGCAAGCGTCCGGAGAACCCGTGGAGAGCTCGCCGGGCACCGAGCACGCCGACGATTTTCATGCCCTCCCGGACGCGGACACCCCGGCTCTCTGTCGTTTCCAACACCGGATAGGAAGGGTTCACGCTCCGGACGCGAGCCGCCACGACTTGACCGTAGTCGATCTGGTCCGGATGTCCCAGCCCGAGGTTCACAGGCAACTGGAGACGAGAAACCACCGAGGAGACGGCGTCAACACGGGTTGCAGCCGGAGTCGCAAGACTCGTCGCGTGCTCATGGTCGTTCATGCTCTGCCACCAATCCCGCTGAGGGGTAAGAATTCATATTTATACAACAAAAAACGGCCGATAGTCAAGTTGAGTGAGAATATTCCGATCGAAATGCAATATTTCTGAATATTTCCTCAGATTGGATCGGATTCTTCACGCCGCTTGGTGACCTTTCCAGCTTCGAGGCAGCGGCGGTAGACCTCCCGGCGAGGAAGCCCCAAGGCGCGCGCGGCGGAGCGCACGGCCTGGGTGCGAGTCAGATCCCGAACCTGCATCAGTCCTTCCACGTAGGCTTCCAGGTCCAAGTTCGAAACCCTCGGCTGCTGAGATACGGCCCCTTCGATGACCAATGTGTACTCCCCTTTAGGCCGGCTGCCGGCCAGGGAACGTATCTGGCTCAGGGGGCCCAGGTAGAATGATTCGTGGATCTTGGTCATCTCCTTGGCCAGGCAGGTCTCGCGATCTCCCAGGACTTCCCGGGCCACCTTCAGCGTGGAGGCTAATCTGTGCGGCGCCACATAGAGAATCAACGTTGCCTTCAAATCCTTCAGCGCCTCCAGTGCGCGGCGCATGGATCCGGATTGGCGGGGAAGGAATCCGGTAAACAGGAAGCGATCGGTGGGAAGGCCGGAAACCGACAGCGCGGCGATGGCCGCCGAGGGACCGGGAATCGGAGAGACGGGGATCCTGTGCTTCCGGCAGAGGCGTACCAGGCGATAGCCGGGGTCCGAGACCAGGGGTGTCCCGGCATTGCTGATCAAGGCAATGTTCCGGCCCTGGCGGAGCCGGTTCAAGAGGGTCCGGGCTTGAGCCGTTTCATTGTGCTCGTGGTAGCTGATGGTGGGAGTCCGGATGGCGAAGCGAGTGAGCAACTTTCCGGAATGCCGAGTGTCCTCACAAGCGACGAGATCGACTGAAGCGAGAATTTCGCGCGCCCGCGGGCTCAGATCCCCCAGGTGGCCCAAGGGCGTGGCCAGAACATGAAGACTTCCAGGTGCGGCGTTCCCCCGGGATGGAAGACCAGTCGCGGAATTCATTCGTTCATGGCGCGCAACATCTCCCTGACGGCGCGCTCCATGCCCACCAGAGTGGCTCGAGCCACGATGTTGTGTCCGATGTTGAGTTCTTCCACTTGAGGGAGTTGCGATACGGGTCGTACGTTTCGATAGGTCAGGCCATGACCGGCCAGGACCCGAATGCCCCGGGAGGCGGCGAATTCCGCGGCTTCCACGATCTTGCCCAGCTCCCGCCTGAAGCCCGGTTCGTGCTCCGACAAACCCCTGGGGACGGCGTCGGCATAGGCCGCCGTGTTGAGTTCCACCAAACCTGCGCCAATCCGGGAAGCGGCGTCCAACTGCTCCGGATCGGGATCGATGAACAGGGAGACCTCCAACCCTGCTGCTTCCAGGGTTCGGATCGCGGAGCGGATCGATTCGGGCCGCGCCACGACATCCAGTCCTCCCTCGGTCGTGACCTCTTCATCGGTTTCCGGCACCAGGCTGGCGGTATTGGGACGGAGCCGGGTCGCGATTTCCAGCATCTCTTCGGTGATGGCCATTTCCAGGTTGAGCCGGGTGGTGACGACCTCCCGCAGAATCCGTACGTCCCGCTCTCGAATATGCCGCCGGTCTCCGCGCAAGTGGACGGTGATGCCGTCGGCGCCTGCCAGCTCGGCCAGCAGCGCCGCGGTCACCGGATCCGGCTCGGGGGCCCGGCGAGCCTGCCGAACCGTGGCCACGTGGTCCACATTCACACCCAGTCTGGTCATGAGTCGTTCCCCCCGGTTGTCGGTCTAACAATTCTGTTTCGTTCAGTCTCATCGTAACGGCCGAGCAGATCGTTCCAGCGGATGGAGATCAGACCTTGCAAGAGGCCGAGGCCGTCTCTGAGGAGACGGATCTTGCTTTCGGAGTGGTGGCGCCAGATGACCCCGACCTCTCGAGCCGCCAGTTCGGCCTTGCGGGCAAGATAAAGGATTTCCACGTCGAAGGCATAGCTCTGCAGCCGCTGTTTTCGGAAAAGGACCCGGCATGGTTCCAGCTCGAACAGCTTGAATCCGCACTGCGTGTCCCGGTACGGCAATCCGGTCACGAGTCTCATGGTCAGATTGAAGATCTTCCCGGCCGTCTCTCGGAAGATGCCTTGACGCTTCCGGGTCTGAGAGTCCTTCAAGCCTCGCGATCCAAACGCAATCTGGTGTCCGCCGCGAGTCATTTCCCGTTCCAGCTTGGCGACCTCCTCGATAGGAGTGCTCAGATCGGCATCGGTGAGGAGAGCGTGCGTCCCGTGGGCGGCGAGCATGCCGCGCCGCACACTGTAGCCTTTGCCCCGGTTGGTCCCGTTCTCCAGGATCCGAAGACATTCTTCCCGCCCTCGGGCCCGCACCGCCGAAATGGCTGTGCGGACGGTACCATCGGACGAACCATCGTCCACGACCACCAGTTCGAAGGGAATGCTTCGTCCCTCCAGGTAGGTGACGATCCTCCCGAGGCTGGCTCCCAGCCGATTTTCCTCGTTGTATGCGGGGATGACGATGGAGAGGACGACGGGCCTCATTGGAGGAGTTTCAGACACCTGTTGAGGCGCTCGACGACTCTGTGCCGGCCCAGTGTCACGATCACGTCGAAGATTCCAGGCGACGCGGTCCGCCCCGTCAGTGCCACCCGCACGGCGCCGAAGAAGACGCCGATCTTGAACCCGGAGTCCTTGGCCGTTCCCCGGAGCACCGCCTCCACGTTCTCCAGGTTGAACTCCGCGAGTTGGTCATATTCGTTGGCCAGGGTTTCCAGCCAGCTCCGGAGTCGAGAACGTTCCGCCGGGTCCGCCAGGGAAAAGTGGCGCTTCACTGCCTTGGATTCGTAATCAAAATGGTCGGTCAGGAAAGGAGTCGCCATCTCGGGAAAGTCCGAGAGCCGGTTCAATCGGCTCTTGAGCAGGGTGATGACCGGGAGCAGCCGGTCGTCGTTTCCCCGGCCCTGCCGGAACCCGGAGCGCTCGAGGAAGGGCTGCAGGTGCCGGACCAGATCGTCGCTACTCGAGTTGGCCAGATAGCGGGAGTTCATCCAGCCCAACTTCCGCCGATCGAAGACGGCGTTGGCCTTGTTGACCCGATCCAGACCAAAGTTCTTCACCAGCTCGCCGTTGGAGAAGAGTTCGCGGTCGTCGCCCGGAGACCAGCCGAGGAGCGCCAGGTAGTTGCACAGCGCCACGGGAAGAAATCCATGGTCCCGGTACTCGAGCACCGACTCGGCCCCGTTTCTCTTGCTCAGCCGTTTCTTGTCAGGACCCAGAATCAGAGGCAGGTGGGCATAGACGGGCGCCTGGTTGCCGAGAGCTTCATGCAGCAGGATCTGCTTCGGAGTATTGGAAAGATGGTCTGCTCCCCGGATCACGTGGGAAATACCCATCTCCCAATCGTCGGTCACCACGCTGAGGTGGTAAGTCGGGCTTCCGTCGGATCGGAGGAGCGTGAAGTCCTCGATATTCTCGGTGGCGAGCGAGACCTTCCCGTAGACTTGATCCTGGAAGACGATCTGGCGGCGCCCCGGAACCCGGAAGCGGAGGGTGTGGGATTCTCCCGCCGCGACCCTCGACCGGGCTCGATGCGAGGCTCGATCCCGGCATCCATGGTCCCTCCGGATCCGGCCTTCCGACCGGGACTTGAGCGAGAGAGCCTGAATTTCTTCCGGGGGGCAGAAGCAAGCGTAGGCATGGTCGCCATGGAAGGCTCTTCCGGCCGTTTCCCGGTACAACTCCAGACGCTGCGACTGGTAGTAAGGACGCTGGTCCCAGTCCAGACCCAGCCAGCGCAGACCTTCCATGATACCGTGAGCCATCTCCTGACTGGAACGCTGGGCGTCCGTATCTTCGATCCGCAAAATGAAGATTCCCTGGTTTTTTCTGGCGAGGAGCCAGTTGAAGAGGGCGGTCCGAGCGCCGCCGAGGTGAAGGAATCCGGTTGGGCTCGGGGCGAAACGGACCCGGACGCGACTCATGGCGTCCGATTATAGCAGTGTGAGTTAAGGGCCCGGACAGGGAGACTTCCCCGGGGCCAAGGCGAAGAATGGCACCAGCCCATCAGGCCAGGACTGAGGAGTCGAGGCTGGGATGGTAGAATCTTCATGAGCCGAGTCGTCCGGGACGGAAGTTCGGACCAGCACGGAGATCGTGGATGCAGCGCCGGTCAAATGCCACGATGAATCTTGCATTAGGCGACTGATCGAGCGTGAGTTGACTTTCGGAGGCTTTTGCATCCAGGTCTTGATGGGAAAGAATTGTGTGCCCGGATGGCGGAATTGGCAGACGCACAGGACTTAAAATCCTGAGGAGGTTCACCTCCGTGTGGGTTCGAGTCCCACTCCGGGCACCCTTCCAATATCAGTCCGTGGTGAAAGTCGTCGCGGGCTGATCTGTCCACGCCGATGGAGGCCCGATCAATCCCGGGCCCGGCTTCCTGCACGGGAGAGCTGATCAGTCCCGGTAGAAGTCGTATACGGCTTCGCAGACGCGCCTCTGCTGTTCTCGCGTCAGCTCGGGAAAGATGGGCAGCGAGATGACCTCGCGGCTTGCCGTCTCGGACGCCGGCAGGCTGCCCGGAGCGTACCCCAGGTCGGAGAAGGCCTTCTGGAGATGTACCGGGACCGGATAGTAGACGGCGTTTCCAATTCCCCGGCCGG
Organism: Acidobacteriota bacterium; assembly: GCA_965217775.1. Taxonomy (GTDB): domain Bacteria; phylum Acidobacteriota; class UBA6911; order RPQK01; family JAJDTT01; genus JAJDTT01. The sequence continues at coordinate 4,937,281 of CBDCJH010000002.1, read as the reverse complement.
CCAGCCGCTTGGCGAGTTGGTCACGGCGCGGCGCCCGTAGCGTATAGACATTGTAGACGTGGCGGCTGCGGCGGGATTCCGACGGTGTCCGGACGGGAGCTTCTTCGAGCCATCGGTCATAACGGCGGGCGATGGCTCGCCGATGGGAATTCCACTCCTCCAGCAAAGCCAGCTTGACCTCGAGGATGGCCGCCTGGAGGGTGTCCATCCGGCTGTTGAACCCAACAACGTCGGCTCGGTGCTTGTGGCGGCTTCCCTGATTCCGGAGCAGAGTCAGTCGCTCGCCGACATCGGGATTGTCGGTGACGACCATGCCACCGTCGCCGAAAGCCCCCAGATTCTTGGTGGGGAAGAAACTGAGACAGCCGGCATCCCCCAGGGAGCCGACCACGGCATCGCGGTACCGGGCTCCCACCGCCTGTGCACAGTCCTCGATGACCCTCAGGCCCCGCGCCGCCGCCAAGTCCCGAATCGGGTCCATTTCCGCCGGTTGCCCATAGAGGTGAACGGGAAGGATCGCCCGGGTTCTGGGGCTGATGGCGGATTCGATCCGGTCGGGATCCAGGTTGAAACTCTCGGGATCGATGTCGGCGAACACCGGGGTTGCGCCGCAACGGACTATGGTGCTGGCCGTCGCCACGAAACTGAAGGGGGTCGTGATCACCTCGTCGCCGGGGCCAATGCCCAGAGCCGACAGGGTCAGCCGCAGGGCGTCGGTCCCTGATGCCACCGCGACGGCGAAACGGCGTTCGCAGTAACGCGCCATCCTCTCCTCCAGCCGAACCACAGCCGGGCCCAGGATAAACGCGCCCGAGTCCAGGACTTCGCGAATGGCGGCCGTAATCTGCGGTTCCAGCAGGCGGGTCTGCTGTCTCAGATCCAGAAAAGGTACCGGTTCTCGCGAGCGGCCGTCAGGAGGGCGCGGGTTCGACTCTGCGGCGGTCCGGAAGGGGCTGCTCATGGTCTCTTACTGCTATCAGGATCTGGTCCAGAGTCCGGGTTGAACTCCAGCCCACCAGAGCCTGGATTCTGGAAAGATCGGGCACACGGCGCTGCATGTCCTCGAAGCCCTTCCCGTAGGCATCGGAGTAGGAAATGTGGACGATGGGAGAAGAGGATTCGGTCAAGACCTTGACCCGCCGGGCGAGCTGGTTGATGGAAACCTCGTGATCGTTGCCGATGTTGAATACGCTTCCGGTTGCGCCGGGACTCGAGGCCAAGAGGATGAGAGCCTCGGCGGCATCTCTGACGTCGCAGAAGCATCTGGTCTGGGAGCCGTCCCCGTAGACCGTGATGGGCTCGCCGGCAAGAGCCTGCCGGATGAATCGGGGCACCACCATGCCGTAGCGTCCCCGTTGCCGCGGTCCGACGGTGTTGAAAAGCCTGAAGACGACGACGTCGAGGTCGTATTGACGCTGGTAGGCCAAGCCCAGAAACTCGTCGATCATCTTGCTGGCGCCGTAGGCCCAACGGCTCTTCTGGGTTCCCCCCAGCAGCAGATCGTCTTCCTCGCTGAACGGGATCTTCACCCCCTTGCCGTAGACCTCGGAAGTACTCGCCAGCAGAACCCGGCAGCGGTAGCGGAGGGCGGCCTTGAGAATGGCCTCGGTGCCCATGATGTTGGTCTCGATGGTGTGGACGGGGTCCTGCACGATGAGCTGGACACCCACGGCCGCCGCAAAATGGAGTATGACGTCGGAGGTGGAGGCGAGACGATCCATCACGATCTCATCCGTGATGCTGGCCCGAACGAACTGGAATCGCGGGTGGCCCAGCAGGTGCCGGATGTTGGAGAGGCGTCCCGTGGACAGGTTGTCCACGACGACGATCCGGTCTCCCCGGGCAATCAGGGCGTCCGCCAGATGGGAGCCGATGAAGCCGGCCCCGCCGGTGATGAGGAATCTGGATGTCCGCAAGCCCGACCTCACGCTTGTTGGGGCCGCCTCAAGAATACGGCACGGCCTCAGGTTCGATTCTCGATCCCAGTTTACTACGACCGGTCGTCAGGAGACGAACTGGAGAGAGTAGAGGGCCGCCGCCCGCAGCGCCAGCCGCAATCGGACCGGCTTGCCTTCCAACTGGGCGACTTGTCCGTCGCGCCAGCGCAACTCTTGGCGCCCGCTCTCCAGCAATGGAATCGACTGCTCCAGGGAGAAGCCTTCGATGCTCCCTCCCGACGGATCCACCAACGCCCCCCGGACCTCGCATTCGTCGAAGTTGCGATAGCTCTTGGGAGGTTCCATGGGCAGTGACGCATCGATGTCCAGCATCAGTTTCGAGCCGGTAAAGGTGAAGGGCCGGGTCAGGATCGAGCCTTGGAAAGGGCCGGCCAGCAGACCCACCCATCGATCTTCGGGAAGTGTCGCCAAGGCCACCGATATGGTGTTCTTGGAGCCCAGCTTGCTCGGACGGTAGCTGTGGGCTCCACTGAAGGCGCTGTAGTAGATCCAGATCTTCCCGTCGTGAAAAATGGGTCCGGAAGGGGACATGTAGCCGGCGTCGTAGCTCCCGATCTCACCCCGGCCCAGAAATGGGACTTTCCGATCCACCCAGCTCCAATGGAACCCGTCGCGGCTGGTCATCAGGAAGATGTCCCACACCTGCTCGTGAGTCTCGTGCATCCAGAGAAAGCCCACGTAGATGCCTGCGGTCACACCGGCCGTAAAGCACATGTATTGATAATCGACCCGGTCGTGCCGGTCCGGCGCCAGCATGATGCGGGTGGGAGTCCAGTGGATGAAATCGTCACTCTCGGAATAGCCGATGGTGCGGATATGCCGGTGGACGCCGTTGCCGTGGATCTCCATGGCCAAAGCATGGCCGGGCCGGGGATACAGGACATGTTTTTTTCGAAGCGGGTCCCAGCCCATCAATGTGGGAGCGTCGCCCAGGTTGGGCCCGTGGCGGATCACCGGGTTCCCGGGCCAGGGATTCCAGTTCAGGCCGTCGGGAGAAAAGGCCACGGCGGCGCCTCCGGTGTGATTGGGAATGGGACCCTCCTGTTCGCCCAAGGCCTTGTAGCGCCGCTGGGGATCGGGATCATGGGGGTCCTTGATGACGTTGAAATAGTTGGGATCCCCAAAATTGGCCATGATGTTGTTCTGCCTGGATCCCTGGAAGTCGTAGCTGCCCAGTTCAGGTTTCTCCCAGTTGTAGCCGTCTTGGGAGACGGCATAGCACCAGAGGCGGCTTCCATCCCGGAAACCCCACGGCAGATACCACATCTTGAAGATCTGTTCCTGTTCGTCATAGAGGACGTTTTGGCCAAAGATTTGTACTCCGCGAAAATATCCGGCGATATCCCCCATTTCCCAGGGCCGATCCCGCTCCAGGACAGGATTTCCCGGATATTTCCAGGGACGGCACATGAAGCGGGAGATCCGGTTCTCCTCCTCGGTCAGCCAATCGTCCAGAAAGAGCTGCTTTCGACCCGCCAGATTCAGGATTCCGGGTCGGGGCTGGGACGCCGGCTCCAACCCCTGTCCAAATGCCGGCGGAGCCGACCCCAGAGCGGCGGCGGACAGACCCAAGGATGTCTTGACGAAATCTCTTCTCTTCATCCCGATTTTCCTGGCATGGTGCATTGCAGAAGCATTCTCGATCGGCTCAAGCAGAGGTCGAGACAAAGTTCCGGCCGTGGTCCGGTCCAGCCTCCTGGCTCCCTTGGAGGGCGCGGGGGAACACTGTGCTATTCTTGGCCCGATGATCGCGAGGCCGGCGTCCCGGAAACCGGCGGCCGCGATCCCCGGATATGATGTGGAAGATGATCACGCGGGTCTTCTCGATCGCTCTCCTCTCGTTCACCTCCGCCGTCGCCTCCAGCCCTCGCGAATCTGATCGATTAACCTTGGTCGATGCGATCGAGAAGGGGGATGTTGAAACCTACGAGAGACTAATTGGAGCCGTCGCCGACGTCAATTCCACCGACGGGCGAGGCCGGTCTCTGCTGCTGGTAGCGGTGGACCGGGGTGACCTGAACGCCATCTGGACCTTGCTGCTCCGGGGTGCCGATCCGAATCTGCCTGATGGCAGCGGCAGGACCCCGTTATTGGTGGCGGCGGAACGGGGAGATGCCACGATCACCCAGGCGCTTCTGTCCAAGGGGGCGACCACGGCGGTCGAAGATCGGCAGCAGCGGCGGCCACTCCAATTGGCCGCGGAAGGTGGAGCCTCATCCACCGTCCAGGCCTTGCTCGCAGCGGGCGCCGACGTGAACAACGGTGGCCCCCGGCGGACGGCACCCTTGCTGGGCGCGGCCGAGACCGGCGATGCATCTACGGTGCGAGCTCTGCTGGCAGCAGGTGCCGACGTCAAGGTTCGCAACGGCCGGAAGGAGACCGCTCTTCATCTCGCGTCTTCCCGCGGGGATGCGGCCATGGTGCAAGCGCTCTTGATGGCCGGCAGCGACGTCAACGTTCTGGACGGCTCGGGGCGGACTCCGCTGATGATTTCGGCGGCCAGCGGAGAGGGCGCCACTCTTCACGCTCTGGTTCAGTCAGGTGCCGATTTCAGGAAGAAAGACAAAGCGGGAAGGACTCCCCTTCTATTGGCGGTGGAAATGGGGGATGTCGTTTCGGTCCAATCCTTGTTGGCGGCCGGCGCCGACCCCAACGTGCCGGACCGAAACCGGAATACCGCCCTCCTGGAGTCCGCCCGCAGGGGCTACATCGTCGCGGCCCAGGCTCTGCTGGCGGCCGGCGCCGATGTCAACGCCCGGAGCAAGAAGAAGGAGCGCGCTCTGCTCCTGGCTATCGAGAAAGGCTTCACGCCCATCGGCCTGGCCCTGCTCAACCACCCGGACATCGAAGTCAATTTCAAGGACAAGCATGGGCTCACGCCACTCATGTGGGCCTGCGTGGCGGGACGCGCGTCCCTGGTGCGGGCGCTGATCGCCCGCCGCGCGAAGGTGAATGAAAAAGACAACAGTGGACAGAGGCCCCTGATGTGGGCGGCGGCCGGGAAGTACGCCGAACTGGTTCGGCTACTTCTGGATGCGGGTGCCGACGTCAACGCGCGGGCCGAACAGCGGATGACGGCACTCATGGTCGCCGCCAGCAAGGATGATCCGGCCACGGTGAAGGCGTTGGCGGCGGCCGGCGCCAAGCTGCACGCGCGGGCCGAGAATGGACAGACGGCCATGATGATGGCCGCGCAGCGCGGCCATGTCGCCGCCGTCCGGGCGCTGAAACAGGCCGGCGCCGAAAAGTAAGCCGTCTGGCAAGACTCGTTACGTCGCGGTCACTTTACCGAGTTGACGGTCTTGTAGTCCTCGATGAATCGATCCACGGACTGGGCGGCCACTTGGGCCAGAACCCGGACCGAGTCGGCCGCAACCGCGCCGACGCGACACCCGGTGGCCCAAGTGGTGGCGGCCACGGCGACGGCGGGGAGACGCTCCAGTTTCACCGTCTGATTCAATTGCAGGTCCACGGCGTAGACGTACAGGTCTCTGCTCTTCACGGCGTTGACGTTCAGATAGAGGTAAGGCGCACCCGCGGCGATGGTCCACTGGTCCTCCATCAAGACCCGTACGCCCGCATCCCACAGCCGCTGGACCACTCTCTCCTCGATGGCATCCTTGGACAGGCCGTCCTTCACCGCCTCGGGCCGGAGTTCCTCCACCACCACGTGAACGCCGGTCAGTCCTCGCAACGTGTCCCGCGCCACTGCGTGAGGAGTCGACGAGACGGCCTCCTGACCCGGCAGGCCGCCCCAACAGAGAAGCAAAGCGCCCGCCGCGGTTGTCGTTCTTCCAAGGCGTCCTGTTCGATGCATGCTTTCTGCTCCGTTCCTCAGCGCCTCAGCCCGGGCCCAGGGCGTGCTCGATGATGAGATGCTCTCGGACCGGACGCCCACTGACCAGGTGTTCCCGGATGATTCGTTCCAGAACCGGAGGGTCGCAACGCCGGTACCAGGCTCCTTCCGGGTAGACCACGGCCATGGGCCCGTCCATGCAGATCCTGAGGCAGTCGGCTTTGGTGCGGCAGATGCCCCCCTGCTCGGAGAGTCTCAACTCCTTGAGACGCCGCTTCAGGTATTGCCAAGCCTCCAAGGTCCGTTGACGGTCAGCGCATTTGGGCTTGGCCTGGTCACAGCAGAGAAAGATATGGCGCCTGCAGACCGATACCCCCAGGGCTTCGGCCACCTTTCTCTGCCGCTCCAACTGATCCTTGTCCAGTACCGGGGTTTCGGTTGCGGTCTCGTCGTTCATCCAGCGTGAATTCTACCGTGAAGCGAAGAAAGGAGAAAAGAGTAAAGAGGAAAGAGACGGGCGCGTCGGATTGGATCTGGGGGCCGCGGCAGGATCGTTTTCGGTTCTCTTCTCCGTTGACCCGAACACCCCCTCTCTTACTCTTTTCTCTTTCCTGTTTTCTCTTTCCTTCCGGGAGTCGTCACCGGCCGCGCGTATGATTGGCGGCAGGAGAGGCGCGGCCGGAGTTGACGAAAAGTATGGCGACTGATCATGTTCCGACTCCCGAGACCCGAAGCGTTGGCTCGTCTCCAACCGATTCCTACAGCCTGCTGGATACGGCTCTTCTGTCAATGGGCTTGGCCCTGAGAGGTCCGGAGGTCGAAGCCTATGTCAAGGACGAACTCTATCGGGGCGGGTCCAGCCCCGACGCGGTGCTGCGCCGGGTGTTGGAGGGCCGCCGGGCCAGACCGGGCCGCAATCCGCAGGAATTGGAGCGATTGGTGTTGTCCCTCTGGCATCAAATCAAAAAGGAATACGATCCGGGCCGGGACCGAACCGCCGGCCGGTATCGTTTCCAGGCTCTCTGGATCCTGGACGGGAATCTGCGCTGGCTCCGCAGGCTGGACCAGCGTGGAGTCGACCCTGACGTCCTGGAACCGCAACTGGGTCTTCTATTGGCTCGATTGATGGCGGTGGTGTCACAGATTCTGGAGACGCTCAATCAGGGAGACACCCGGGAATTGGAACAGAGCACCAATCTGGATCGTCTTCTGGACGCCATGGCGGCGGCGAGCTACAGGATTCGCGAAGCCATCGAAAAGCGAATGACCGAGATACGGCCCGAATTGGAAGGCCGGCTTGCCGAAACGGTTCACTAGCCGGATCCGCACAGAGTTTTCCTACACCGACCCGTCTCGTCCTCGCACCGGCGAGGATCAGAGTTCGCCCAGTTCGTCGTTGATCCAGGAGAGTGCGGCAATGGCGCCGGACCAGCCTACGGTGGTGATGGCGAGGAGTGCGGCATGGTAGATCTCGGCGTTGGTCAGGCCTGCCTTCCGGCATTTTCGGGCATGGGAGTGAACGGCTCCCCTGCGGCCGGCGCCGATGGCGATTCCCAGCTTGACCAGGCGTTGAGAACGGAAGTCGAGGCCTTCGATCCCGCCAACCGTCCGGCTGAGCCGGCCGTAATCGTCCCAAACCCGGGGATAGCGCTCGACGACCCTCTGGAGGAATTCGGGCAGGTCCTGATTCGCCATCAGTCGAAGCTCACCATCAGGCCCCCGGAGATCTGGTTGAATCCGTAGGCTTGTCCTCTGATATTGGAGATTCTGCAGCGCCTGTAGTCGAGTCGAAGCCCCAGTGCACCCGCGAGTTTGCGCAGCTTGACACCGCCCCCGATGTTGCTCAGGAACCGGGTCCCCTGGTCCAGAGAAAAGGAACTCTGTTTGCGGAAAAAGCCGGCCCCGGCAGCGACATAGCCGAACTTTCCGTAGAAGGGGATGTTCAGAGTCAGGCCGCTGGTGAGGCCGAATCCGGCGTCACCACTCCCTGTGATGTCCACCGGCTGGTTGTAGTAGGTGAACGTGTTCTCGAATCCTACGATGGCGAAGTACCTCTCGAAGGTCGCGCCGAATCCGGCAAAATCCCGCAAGTCGGTGGCTGCCAGAGTTCCGCCCGGAGCCCAGGCTCCGAACAGAGTGATGTCGGAAGCGGCGTCCAGGCGGCTTCCCGGAGAGCAGACCAACAGCAGCGCGACCCACCCGGCGCCGATGGACAGGGCCAGACGATGAGTCCTGGAACGACACTGCCGGCGAATGCGCACCGGTGGCGTGGAAACCAGCGTCGATGGAGCGTTGCGAACGGAATTGATCATGCGGCTAGTCTATGCAACTGTGGTGACGCTTCCTGATTCCTCGATGGAAATGACGGAGAGAATATGGGAGCCAGGGGCAAGCAGTGAGAGTCGAGCCTTCCTCCGGTGGCGTCCGGAGCCCACGCGAACGACACCAAGGAAGTTACGGAGCCGGCGAGACCCAGATGGGGGAGGCCCAGGCTTTGGCGCCGTCCTTCTGGAGCACCACGACGTAATAAGGTGCCGGAGCTGTGGGTGCGGCCGGATCCGTCAACTCGGCCTCGACGCTTTGGCCCAGACCCAGGGGCTCGCGCCGGACCTGAACCTTGAGGTCCAGCCCCCCGGCTGAATGGGTAACGGGGGCGCCCAGCAACTTCTCCAGGTCGACGTCGAATCGGATCCGATCGGTTCTGAACCGGAGCATGCCGGAGTCGGCGGGGTCCAGCTTCAACAGAATGCCGTCGGCATCGCCGCTGGTCACCGATTCCCAGGAGACCCGGTTCGGCCCGACCTCGCGTATCCCTTCTGACGGGGAGTCGAAGGCGTAGCCCTCGGCCTCGACGATTCGAGTCCCCACGGCCTCCACGGCGCCGTCCCAGCAAGCGGCCCGGTCCCTGCCGCGGTTCCTGGCACCCGACCAGGCGACACGGACGGCATCGGACGCGCGGGGAACCCCGGGGCCTCGAGGAAGAGCGTCCACGCACTCCGTACCCCGGCGCAGTTCAATGCGCTCCAGGTCGCCGGTGCCTTCGACCCGCACCCGGAAGCGGGGAGGTCCTTGCGTTCGTTCCTCGCCTCCCATGGGAACGCCGCTGATGGTCTCGAACTCCAGCGCGATGCGGGCTCCGGTGGTGCCGTAGCAGCGGCGCCCCCGAAGGGCTTCCCAGAGGCTCTCGCGCGTCAACTCCGAGGCCCAGAGACAGAGCAGTCCACCCTGGACTCCAAAGGTTCCGGCGCCCGGATAGCTGGCGCCGGGCCGGCCCTTGTGATCGTCACTGCCGCAACTGATACCGACCCTGAGGCCTCGATCGAACGCGTCTTTCAGGAGCCATTCGAATTCACCCCAGGAGGAGTAGATTTCCACGAGCGGCTCCAGTTCGGGATCGAAGGAGTCCAGGTCCGCCCAGCGGCCGCCCACATGGGGAATCAGAAGGACGTCGTCCCGGCCTCGCAGCCGCCGGTAGAGTTCCGTCACGGGATAGCACTCGGGGTCTTCATCCCGGCCGGCCGGCGAGATCAGGCAGCGGCTGGCGCGATGCAGAGGCCCGTCGTCGCCCCGAAAATAGACGTTCCTGTCCCCGCCGCCCGCGGTCAGTCCCGACCACTCGTAACCGAGAAAGGTGACGAACCGCCCCGGCTCATGGTAGGCGCCGACCGTTTCCCGGATTCGGTTCCAGACCTCCGGCGTGATCTGGAAGCAGTTCCCCTGATGGCCCGCGAAGTCCACCAACGCCTGGTTGCGGGCGAACGCGAAGTATTCGTCCACCGTCAGGGTTCCTACCGTCTCCTCGCTCTGGCCGTGGAGATCTCCCCAGAATCGCCTCCGCCGGGGCTGGTGCGTCTTCACCAGGAGGGGATTGCTGACGGCCTTCAGGCCGCGTTTGGGGTCCACCGCCTCTATCCGGTAGATCCCCGGCTCCCGGGCCAGGACGCCGTCCAGACAGAGAATTCCCTGATCGGAGCGCTCAAGAGTCAGACGGGAAGGGAGGCCGTAGAAGAGTTTCGCACTGTTGCCGGTCTCCAGCGTTCCCTGGTAGCGATCCGCCGGGTTGCCCCATTGGTCCAGGACGCGTACCGAAACTCGAAAGGGGATTCCCAGGACCACGTCGGTGGGAACGATCAACTGGATCTCGGCACCCGGCCCACCCACTATGGGGAGGCTTCCAACCGGTTCCAGCTCCACGAATGATCCCGTGCCGAAGCAGTCCACCAGGACCTTGAACTCGAACCGGGGCTCGCAGAAGGTCTGCGCCCGGGAACCCGGTCCACCTGACGAGGTGTCTCCCAGGACCAGCGTAGCCGTGTCCCCCTCCCGGAGGTAACCGTCATTCACGGAGACGGTCATGGACTTCTGCCAGGGTCGAACGTGTGCGTGCGGATCACAAGAGACCGAGACTCGTGCGCTGCCCGAAGTGGAGAAGGTCAGGAAATCGGCCTGGTCGGGCCGGTCCGTCTGAGGCGTGCCCCAGTCACTCACGAAACGCCTGACGACACGGATCCTGCCTCCGTCGTCGATGCCGTATTTCCCCACCCGGTAGCGAATTTTCCAAGTGCCCATGGAGCCGGCCACAACCGGTTCTTCGGGGCTCATTTCGGCCCAGCCGTGGAGGACTCTGAACTGGGATTCGGAATCAGAAACACTCATGGAAAGAACCATTTGGCACTGTGATAGCATAACGGCACCCAACCGTTCTGTTCCGAATCATTGAGGAAAACTCATGGATTCCCTGAAAATATTCCTCCTGGCATTCCTGGCGACGTCGCTTTCGGCCCCGGCGGCCGATTTTCCCAAGTTGTCGCTCCGGTACGTTGCCGATTGGCCTCAGCTCCCGGAAGGCGTGAACTTCGGCATCACTACCGGGGTTGGTGTGGATTCCGCCAACAACGTGTACGTTTACAACCGGGGGCCGGATCCCGTCCTCTGCTTCGACGCCAGTGGCAAGTACCTTCGGACCTGGGGCCGGGGTCTCCTCACCGAGTCTCATGGTCTGGCCGTCGATGCTGACGACAACATCTGGGTGACGGACATTGGGTCTCACGTCGTGGTCAAGTTCAACTCCAGGGGACGCATCCTAATGGTGTTGGGACAGAAGGACACGCCGGGGGAGAGCGAGAATCAGTTCAACATGCCCACCCATGTGGCCTTCGGACCTTCGGGAAACGCCTACGTGTCGGACGGTTACGGCAACTCGCGCATCGTCAAATTCACGGCTCGTGGAGCGTACTTGACGGCGTGGGGGAAGCAAGGAAAGGGGCCCGGCGAGTTCAATGCGCCCCACGCTCTGGCGGTGGACGGGCAGGGCCAGGTCTACGTGGGGGACCGCGAAAATCATCGGGTCCAGATATTCGATTCCGAAGGGCGCTTTCTCACCCAGTGGACTCACCTGGGCTCTCCCTGGGGGTTGTTCATGGGGTCGGACGGGCTGCTCTACATGTGCGACGGCTACAACAGCCGGGTGCTGAAGCTGGACCTGGACGGCAGGGTCCTGGGTTCTTTCGGCCAAGAGGGAAGGGCTCCCGGCCAGTTCGCCCTCGCCCACCATTTGACGTTGGGCAAGAAGGGGGAACTCTATGTGGCCGAGATCCACAATTGGCGGGTCTCCAAATTCCTCTTCGACTAGGAGCCTGCGCCGCAGAAATTGATCTACTGCGAAAGCGGTAGAATCGGTCCAGATTCCCCACTTTCTCGCTACGATCATTTCTACCGCGCAGACTCCTAGCTTGCCGTGCACTCCGCTTCGAGTCTTCCGGCGAGGTCCGGACCGCGAACCGGCTCCCGTCGAGCTCCCCTCCGACACACACGCTTTCCCGCTTATGGCTGCTTCCTTCCGGACCTGACCAAGTTCACGGGCGCCCGTTGTGGAGGACCCCACGTTCGACACCGTCCCACGGGACGGAGTGACTCACCGGGGGCAACCCTCAGCGGAGTCGTCAGCCTCGCTCCAGCGGATTGCGAGTCCTCCCTGGCTGTCAGGGAATCAGGGTACCGCTAACACCCCGCCTAGCACGGCCGCCCCATGATAGACGATTGGGGCCGGCTCCACCGGACGACTTTGCCTGGTTCGCCCTTTTACGATGATGGAGGCGCGCCGCGCCGCATGAATTCCCTGGCGCCCGCCTGAATCCAAGGGGAGGGCACGGTCAGGAACAGGCGGGCGCCCGCGGCGGCGTAGCGGGCGATCGTGTCGTTCATGGCCAGGGTGCCCGCGACCCGCCCGCCCTGCTGGATTCGCGCCAGGGCGTAGTCGATGGTCTCCTGGACCTTGGGATGGCCGAGCTGTCCGATCAGACCCATGGATGCCGCCAGATCACTGGGAGCCACGAAGAAGACGTCGATGTGGTCCACCTCCAGGATCTCGTCCAGATTCCGCACGGCCACAATATCCTCGATCAGCACCATGAGCAGGATGTGGTCGTTGGCGACGTCGTAGTAGTTGGGGACGCTGTAGCCTTGACGGCTCATATAGAGTCCCCGCTGGCCGATGGGCGCGAACTTCCCACCCTGGACCACGTTCTCGGCTTCTTCCCGGGTGTTGACGTGGGGAACGACGATTCCCTGGACGCCCCGGTCCAGCCCCCGGTAGATGATGGACTGAAGGTTCTGGTTGACCCGCAGGATCGAGGTCATCCCCCAGATATCGCACGCCCGGGTGAGGTCGGGAATGTCCGCGAAGTCCACCGAACCGTGCTCGGCCTCCAGCCAGACCCCGTCGAAACCGACGGTCCCGAATTGATCGATCTCGTCAGGGCTTCCCAGCCCTCCGATCACATACGCGGTTTCGCCGGCGGCCAGCTTCTGTTTTATCCTGTTCGGTCGCATTTTCACTATGATCTCCCTTCGGCGCGGCGCCCGGTCCCACGATTAGGGACGGTCAAGAGAGGGACCTGCCCGAGTGGCGGCCCGGATCATCTCCCGCAGGACGGGCAGAACGTAGACCCCGGAGAGGTCCACGGCCGAGAGGTCGCGGCAGAGGATTCCGATTTGCTGCGGCAAAGGCAGCGCCTGGTTCAGAATAAATCGATTCTCTTCTCCGATTCGACACAGGCCGCCTGAAAACTCTCCCGGTTCGCGAATCAGGTCGATGCCCAGCCGCGCCAGCAGTTCCTCCAGCTTCTCCAAAGTCTCCCGGTCGGTCATGCTCTCGTTGACAGTCCGTGGTGAAAGTCCCGCGCAGCACCGAGACTGGGGCTGCGCCCGCCGGACAAGGCGCTCTGAGGGAGCATACCGGGAGTATGTGACCGAGGAGCCATGCGTTCTGCGCACGATGCAGACCCGGCCGAATGCCGTGACGACTCTTGCCACGGGCTGTCAAGACTCGCCGGTCGGCGGCACGGGATCGGTCCTCAGTCAAGGTCAAACAGCTTCCGCCCATTGTTGCAGAAAACGTCCTCGACCTGGGTATCGGTGAGACGAAGCCGGGTAGCGGCCAACTTCACAGCCCGCAGGGACTCCATGCCGACCAAATAGGGTTGGATCTCGACGTGAGAGATCCGTTTCCAGTCGAGGGTGTCCTCATAGAGCCACAGGAACTGGTCTCCGATTCCGACGCAGCGGCCTCGAAAATGACTGATGGGATAGTCGGATCCCCAGAGCAGCCGTTCGTGGCCGAAGGTGTCCACGATGGCCTCGAAGGCCCCGGCCTCGGTGACGGCCGAGGTGTCGAACCAGACGTTGGGGATTCCCTTCAGCGAGTGGATTCCCTCGATGGTGTGGTGCGGATTGAAGCTCCGGCCGGCATGGGCCAGGATCAACCGCAGGTTGGGATAGCGCTCACAGTAGTCTCGGATTCTGGCCTGGTTCGCCGCGTCCGCAAGGGCCCGGGGCTTGACCATGTGCAGCGTGACGCTGAGCCCTTCCTCATGGGCGATGCGCACGTGGTCTTCGGTCAGGAACTCCTCGATCTCCGAGTCGTGGGACGAGGGCCGGTCTTCGACGAAGAGATGATAGACCTTGAGCCCCACCATGGAGAGGCGCCGCACTTCTTGCCGCACTTCCTCCGGATCCTGCCGGGGGGAGACGATCAACTGCCCCCGGGACTTGGGATCCTTGGCGGCTTCCCCGGCCAGGAATTCATTGGACGCCCGGTAGGTGCGCTCGTACAGGCCGCCTCCGAAGAAGAGTCCGTGGGTCTCCCGGCCGGGTGTGATCCACTGGATCTGTTCCTGAAACACCTCCAGGGTCGCCTTTTCGGGACCGGCGGCCAGGGCCGTCCGGACTTTCCAGTGCCCCAACTCGTAGAGGTGGGCGTGGGCGTCGAAGATCGTGTCGGGAAGGAACGAATCCAGTTCCCGGTGAAAGAATTCCAGATCGTAGTCTCTTTGCTCCCAGGTCATCTTCATTTCGAGTCTCCAGAAATCAGATCATCAGGTCTCCCCCGTTGATGTCCAGTGAAGCCCCGGTGATGTAGGCCGCTCGATCCGAGGCCAGGAAGACCACCAGCTCGGCGACCTCGCCGGGCTTCCCAAGACGGGAGACGGGGAAACTCCGGGCGTAGGATCGCATCCGCTCCGAGTCGATGGTGTCCCGCACCATCTCGGTGTCGATGAGTCCGGGACAGACCGCGTTGACCGTAATCCCGTGCCGAGCCTCTTCCTTGGCCAGGTGCCGGGTGAATCCCAGCACGCCGGCTTTGGAGGCCGTGTAATGGGCCCCGCCAAGGGTGCTGACGTTCTTGCCCGCCGTGGACGAGAAGTTGACGATCCGTCCCCATCCTTCCCGGCGCATGGCGGGCAGCACCGCCCGCGAGCAGAGGTAGGTGCCCTTGAGGTTGACGTTCAAAACCCAGTCCCATTCCTCCTCTTCGATCTCGATGACCGGAGTCGGCCTCAGGACACCGGCGTTGTTGACCAGGATGTGGACGGCGCCGAAGCGTTCCAGCGCCTGCTCCACCATGCGGGCCACGTCGCGGCCGGAAGAGACGTCGCCGGCCACGGGCTCCAACTCGGCAGCCTTCCCCTCCATGGCTCTGACCGCCGCCCGAAGCGTCTGGGGATTCCGGTCGTTGAGCACCAGGCGAGCGCCCGCGGCGGCCATTCTCTCCGCCACCGCCCTGCCCATGCCCTGGGCGGCGCCCGTGATCAGTGCGACCCTTCCCTCCAGTTCGAGAGCCATCAGGATTCCAACAGCCTGGTTTCCCGGCCCGCTTCGCGGAACGCGGACAGGGCCCGGTCCAGGTCCTGGCGCGTGTGGGCCGCGGAAAGCTGAACTCGAATACGGGCCTCTCCCCGGGGGACCACCGGAAAGCTGAAACCGACGACGAAAATGCCGTGCGCATTGACCGCGCGGGCCATCTGAACGGTCCTGACCTCGTCCCGGATCATGATGGGAACGATGGGGTGGCTCCCCTCGATGACTTCGAAGCCGAGACGGGTCAGTTCCGTCCTGAAGTAGCGGGTGTTCTCATGCAGGGTCCGGCGCAGACTGTCGTCCTGCCGGATCAGTTCCAGAGCCTTGAGGGCGGCGGAGACGATCGGGGGCGCCACCGTGTTGGAGAACAGGTAGGGCCTGGAGCGCTGCCTCAGGTAGCGGATGATCTCCCCGCGGCCCGAGGTGAATCCGCCGGAGGCTCCTCCCAGGGCTTTGCCCAAGGTGCCGGTGACGATGTCGACACGGTCCATCACCCCCAGCTCCTCGGCGGTCCCTCGCCCGGTGGGCCCCAAAAAGCCGGTGGCGTGGGAATCGTCCACCATCACCAGGGCCTGGTGGGCGCGGGCCAGATCGCAGATTTCCACCAGGCGGCCCAGATCGCCCTGCATGCTGAAGACGCCGTCGGTGGCGATGAGGCGAAAGCGGCAGTCCCGAGTCTCCTTGAGCTTCCGCTCCAGGTCTTCCATGTCGCTGTGACCGAAGACCTTTTTTTGAGCCCGGCAGAGACGGATTCCATCGATGATGCTGGCGTGATTGAGGGCGTCGCTGAGAATGGCGTCCTGAGGTCCCAGCAGGGTCTCGAACAGGCCGGCATTGGCGTCGAAGCAGGAGGTGTACAGGATCGTGTCCTCGGTCCCCAGAAATCCGGACAGTGCCGCCTCCAGCTCCTTGTGGATGTCCTGAGTCCCGCAGATGAAGCGGACCGAGGCCATTCCGAAGCCGTGACTTTCCAGACCCTCTCGGGCCGCCGCCACGATCTCCGGATGATGGGCCAGGCCCAGGTAGTTGTTGGCGCAGAAGTTGATGACCTCTCCGTCCCGAGTCCGGACCCGCGGCTCCTGAGGCGTGAGGATGACCTGTTCGTCCTTGTGGAGACCCGAGTCCCGGATTTCCTGGAGTTCGCCTTCCAGCCAGGATTTCATCGCTCTATAGGGCATGGGTTCTCCAACTGAAGGGGAAGCTACCGATGAATCGCACCCCTCGCGGCGGACGTCCCGGACGTCTCGGGGACCGAGTTGCCGGTGAAGTCGGAGTAATCGGCGCCGGGACGCAGGATGATCTTGCAGGCTTCTCCGCTGGCCAGCAGTTCCATGGCCTGGTGGATGTCCTGCAGCCCCAACTGCCGCGTGATGAGCGGCCTGAGGTCCACGACCCCGCTTTCCAGCAGCCATCGGGTCCGGTACCAGGTATCGAAGATACGGCGGCCGTGGAGTGCCAGAACCGTCAGGTTCTTGAAGATCATCTGTTCCGCGACGTCGATCTGCACCGGATTCGAGGGAATCCCGAACAAGGTGACCCGGCCGCCGTTCCGAACGCCGCGAAAGGCGGCGTCGATGGCCGACGGAGCCCCGCTCATCTCCAGGACGATGTCGACGCCCAGGCCGCCGTTGTTCCGGACCAGCCAATCGGCGGTCTCCAAAGAGCCGCCGCCCTCGGCCGCGTTAAGGACCTGGTGAGCTCCCATTTTTCGGGCCAGGCCCAAACGATAGTCGTTCAGGTCGACGGCCAAGATACGGGCCGCACCCGAGGCCCGGGCAATGCCGACGGAAAACAGGCCGATGGCGCCGCAGCCGAGTATGGCGACGCTCTGGCCCGACAGGTCATGGGCATTGGTGGCGAAGACGGCGTTGCCGAAAGGTTCCTGCAAGCTGGCGACCTCGGGAGACAATTTGGATCGGTCGTTCTGCCAGATCACCTTCTCCGGAACCGCCACGTATTCCGCAAACGCCCCGTCCCTGGCGATGCCGAGGATTCGGGTCGAGGGGCACATGTGGGCCTGGCCGGTCCGGCACTGGAAACACATTCCGCAGGTGATGTGGCTCTCCGCGGAGACGTAGTCCCCCACCCGCACCCGGCTCACCGCCTTTCCCACGTCCACGACGGTTCCCGAGAACTCGTGCCCCAGGGTCAATGGAGGCCGGATTCGTTGCGCGCTCCAGTCGTCCCAGTTCCAGATGTGGAGATCCGTCCCGCAGATGCTGGCCGCCTCGACTCCGACCAGGACCTCGTCCCGCGCCAGTTCCGGAAGCGGGACCTCCACGACATCGAAGCCTTTCCCGGGCCGCATCTTGCGAACCGCAACCATTCTCTCAAGCATAATGGCAGCCGAGTCTATAATGGACGAAAAATATTTGGTAGGGGTGCCCCTTGTGGGCACCCTCCTCGGTCCAAAGCAGAACAAAACGCGGCCGGATGACGGCTCGGCGGGCGGGACGGGAAAGCCGGACCACGGGCCGGATGCCGCGACGACTTTTGCCACGGGCTGCTATACAATGTGGCGCTCCAAACCATGCTGACAACAGAGGGTTGCATCGGACGTCTGGGACGGGTCCGGCGGATGATGGAGGAGCGGAAATGGGATGCGCTCCTTCTCACCGACTCGAGAAACGTCCGTCATCTCCAGTCCGTGGTGGTCGATCCCGGCCATCCGGTCCTCCTCTGGATCGAACGCCGGGGGACTCCTCTGCTCGCCACCGACTCCCAGCAGGCCCCGGCCCGAGCCGAGGTGGTGCCCTTCGAGAGCTATTCGCCCAAGCGGGTCCTGGACCGGCCCTGGATGGAAGCCGTGGAAGCTCTGGCGCCCAGGCTCAAAGGCCGATCGGCCCCCTGCATCGGGACCGACAAGGAGGCGTCGAACGGGTTGGTGTTGGAACTGTTGGGGGACCTCTTCCCGGCTTCGCGGGTGCGGGACGTCTCTCCGGAGCTGGACGATCTGAGACGCCGGAGGGACCCGGACGAGATCGAAGTTTTGAAACGAGTCGCCGGGGTCGCAGAGGCGGGCTACGTCAGAGCGCGGGAGGTTCTGTCGCCGGGCCGCTCGGAGCTCGAGATCTACATCGAGATCGTTTCCGCCATGATCGGAAATGCCGGAGAGCCCATCAGGGTCGGCGGCGATTTTGCCACGGGACCGCGAAGCACCGGCAGTGGAGGGCCACCCATCGACCGGAGGTTGGAGGCGGGGGACCTCAGCCCCTACGATCTCTTTCCCGAGTGCTGGGGATATGGCGCAGATCTCTGCAGAAGCCTCACCGTCGGTCCCCCCTCGGACCTGCAGCAGCGGGGTTGGGAGATCGTGACGGCGGCGCTGGAACTGGCCGAGAGCCTGCTGGAACCGGGCCGCCCCGCCCGGGAGGCGTATCAGGCGATCCGGGCGTTCCTGGAGCGGGACCCGCTTTCCGCCGGCACCTTCTGGCACCACCTGGGGCACGGTGTCGGGATGGGGGGGCACGAGAACCCGCGCCTGGTCCCCGACAGTCATCACGTTCTTCGACTCGGCGACGTCATCTCCATCGAGCCCGGCTTCTACAACCCGGAGCTGCAGGGCGGCCTCCGGATCGAGAACACCTACTGGCTCACGGAAAGCGGTCCTCAGCAGCTCAATTCCCATCCGACGGAACTCTATCTGGGTGGGTAGCTGGGCCGCTTCACCCTTCCTGGCCAGACACTGGTTCCTGCTGGCGCTGGCGTTTGCCGTCGCCGCTCCCATCTATTGGCCGCAGCTTTTGCGTCCGCTTCATAGGTTCGTGGATCCGGGCTGGAACGTGGCCGCGGTCATGCTGATCAACGGCCTGACTCTGGACGGACGCAGGATCCTCAACTCCCTGCGCGGGCCGGGACGGGTCCTCTCCGGGGTGCTCATCGGCTATGCGGTTGTGGCGATCCTTGGTTTCGGTGCATCCAGGCTCCTGCTGGAGACCAGCCCGAGCCTGGCCCTGGGCATCCTGGTGATCAGCGCCATGCCCACCACCTTGGCCTCCAGCATCATCTGGACCCGCATGGCACGGGGCAACGCCGCCCTGGCCCTGGTGATGGTGGTGGCCAGCAATGGTCTGGGGTTTCTCCTCACCCCGCTGATCCTGTTCCTGACCATCGGGACCTTCATGACACTGAGCCTGGAAGAGATGATGGGGGGATTCGCACTGGTGGTGCTGGCTCCATTGGCGCTGGGTCAGGGCCTGCGTCTGGCCGGCCCCGTGGTTCGAATCGTGCATCGACAGGCCAGGACTCTGTCCCACGCCTCCCGTCTCCTGATCCTGTTGGCCGTGTCCGGCGCCGTCGTCTCCGGAGTCACCGACGTGGAATCGGGACGGGGGGAGATGTCCGGTTGGGAGTTGGCCGCCGTCAGCCTGGTCACCGTTGCGGTTCATGGCGCCGCTGCGGCACTCTGCTGGAGTCTGGGCCGGGTCTTGGGGTGGAATCGGGAAGACCGGACGGCGCTCCTCTTCTGCGGTTCCCAGAAGACCCTGCCGGCGGCCCTGTACGTCTCCGCCGAGTTCCTGCCCGGCTTCGGCCTCGTGCCCATTCCCTGTGTGCTCTACCATGTCGGCCAACTGATGCTGGACTCCTGGCTGGTGGAAGCGATTCGGTCCGGAGGGGAGTCACCCGCCTCTCATAAGAACAGACGGTAGTAGCGCAGGTGGGGGCTCCCGGGCATACTGAACGGCTGAAGCTGAAGCGCGGATTTCGACAAAAAATTCGACTGGAGTGAGTGTCATGACTCTGGGAAGCGATCCGAAGGAGTTTGAATCCCGGCTGGAGGCGGTTCGGTTCTGGGAGCCGCGGGTGCGGGCCTTGGTGGATTGGAATGAGGCGGCCGCCCGAAGGCGCTTCTCCGAGGCCGGATCGGGCCCGCTGGCGGGATGGTCCCTGGGAGTGAAGGACATCGTGGACGTGGAGGGCATGGCAACGCGCTCCAACGCCGATTTCATTCCCTGGCGCCCCGCCTCCCGAGACGCCGCCGTGGTCGAAGCGCTCCGAGCGCGCGGCGCCTTCGTGCTCAGCAAGACGGTGACCACCACCTTCGCCTTCTTCGATCCCGGACCCACCCGGAATCCCTGGAACCCCGATCACACTCCGGGCGGCTCCAGCAGCGGCTCGGCAGCCGCCGTCGCGTGCGGGATGATCCGCTTGGGGTTGGGAAGTCAGACGGTTGCGTCCGTCAACCGGCCTGCCAGCTATTGCGGCGTGGTGGGGTTGAAGCCGTCCTACGGCCGGATTCCCATCCAAGGAGTCTTCCCCTTCGCTCCCAGCTTCGACAGCCTCGGGTTCTTCACGGCTGATGTTTCCGACGGCCAGGCGGCATACCTGGCTTTCACGGGCGAGTCGCCGGCGCCGGCGGTATCGCCGGTTCGGGTCGGACTGCTTCCCGATCTTCTGGTGGCAGCGGCCGACACGGAGATGCTCTCGGCCTTGGAGCAGGCGGGACGCCGGCTGGAATCGGGGGATTTCCGGCCTTCTTCCGCCGAACTGCCTTCCTGCTGCGAGGAGGCTTTCGACAACCACTGGACGCTGGTGGAAGCTGAAGGCTCGGTGGTGCACCGCAGCCTGTTCCGGGACTATGGAGAGTCCTATCCTCCGAAGCTGAGCGCCCTGATTCAGAGAGGCGCGAGGATCGAAACGGCGGAATTGGAGCGGATCCAGCGCCACCGGAAGCGTGTCCGGGAGGAGGTTGAACGTCTTTTCGCTGATTTCCATGTGCTCTTGTGTCCATCGGCGCCGGGAGGCGCGCCGGCCGGAATCGAGGCCACGGGAGATCCTCGCTTCAGCCTGATCTGGACCTATACGGGGCTGCCCACGCTGACTCTGCCCTATTGCCTCTCTCAGTCGGGACTTCCCCTGGGCCTCCAGTTGGTGGCGCCTCCGAATCGGGAGGCGGACCTGTTGGCCATCGGAAGAGAAATGGAATCGGTCTTCGAATTTTCCCGGAGACATCTCGATCGGAAGACAGTGTCCCGGCGCAGAGAAGGCGAGTGAAGGCGACGCCGGTTCGGACCATACGGGCGATTCTCTTCGATTTCGACGGCACGCTCACCCGTCCTGGTTCTCTCGACTTCCAACGGCTGCGGGAGGAACTGGCCAGTCCGGCCGGAGCCCCCATCTTGGAATACATCCAGGGACTTCCTCCGGATCGGCGCCGGCGCTGCCTGCGTGTCCTCCACCGCTTCGAGATGGAGGGCGCGGCCCGATCGCGGCCCAACGACGGCGCCGAGGAACTGATTCGGGAGCTGCAGGCGAGGCGGCTGCCATTGGCCGTCGTGAGCCGGAACAGCCGCGCCGCGGTTGTCCGTGCCCTGGAAAATTTTCCCTCGGTGGGCCCCTCCGATTTCGACGTCATCATCTCCAGGGACGACGGCGTTTTGCCCAAACCGCATCCCGCTGGGATCCGACTCGCCGCCAGGACCATGGGAGTCAGTGAGGGCGAGACCTTGGTGGTGGGAGATTTCCATTTCGACATCGACGCGGGCCTCCGAGCCGGCGCGCCCACGGTCTTTCTGACCAACGGCCGGATGGAACCGCCCGACACTCTCATTCCGGACTACGTGGTCGAGACGCTGGCCCAAGTGGGAGCGTTGGTCCGCGACAGGCTGCCCCTGGCGTCGGGGAAACTTCCGAACCGCATGCTGGCCCGGTTCCTGGACAAGAGGGAGCCGGCCGACCCGTCGCTTCTCATCGGTCCCGGCGTGGGAGAGGATACGGCCGCCGTGGCATTGGGACAGGAAGATGAGGTCCTGATCCTGAAGTCGGACCCCATCACCTTCGCCACCGACGAGATGGGGTACTATGCGCTGCTGGTCAACGCCAACGACGTGGCCACGTCCGGGGGCACGCCGCGCTGGCTGCTGACCACCCTCCTGTTCCCTCCGGGAACCACCGCCGAACAGGTCGCGAGGCTGATGGCGAGTCTCCAGTGCTGGTGCGACCGGCTGGGAGTGACTCTCTGCGGCGGCCATACCGAGATCACCGATGCCGTCAACAAACCGGTCGTCGTTGGGCAGATGGTGGGGACAGCCAAGCGTAGCCGGCTCTTGGACAAGAAGCGGATCCGGACCGGCGACCAGATTCTCTTGACCAAGGCGTTGGCAGTGGAGGGAACTGCGATCCTGGCCCGCGAGTTTCCCCAGGCCCTGGCCCGTCTGGGTCTCACGGGGGTTGATATTTCCCGTAGCGCCCAGTTTCTCTTCTCTCCCGGAATCAGCGTTCTGGACGAGGCCGGGACGGCTCTGGAATCGGGAGGAGTCTCGGCTCTCCACGACGTGACCGAAGGGGGAGTCGCCACGGCCCTGGAGGAATTGACCCATGCCGGGCGGCACCGCATTCGAATCCGGATCCACCAGGTTCCCGTCTTTCCGGAGACGGCGCGGATCTGCCGCCTGCTGGGCATCGATCCGCTGGGACTCATCGGCTCCGGCAGTCTCCTCATCGTCTGCCGAGCCGATTCCCGCGAGCGGTTGCAGGAAGCACTCGGAGACCGGGGGATTCAGGCAACCTTGGTGGGAGAGGTCCTGGGTCCCGGTTCGGGGGTGGAAGCGGTGGACGGCAACGGTGAGCCTCACCCCTGGCCTCATTTCGAGACCGACGAGCTGCCGCGAGCCATCGAGAAACTAAGAAAAGAGAAAAGAGAAAAGAGAAAAGAGTGAAGACAGGCGGGTCGTTTACGCTCAGCGGACTCGGTAGCGGAGATGGGCTCGTTGAGGAAGACGGAGCCGGATGAACTCGATTCCTGTTTCTCCTGGGCGTCCGCCGGATCGGGCCGGTGGGGGAGCTTTCCTCTTTCCTCATCGACGGGTCTTGTCTTGGAACCGTCCCCGGTGTAGGTTGCGCGAGCGTTGGTTCCGAGATCGAGGACGAAGAGAGGATGACGGAGAAAAGCGACGTTCTCGTCATCGGCGGCGGTGTCATCGGCGTCTGCTCCGCCTACTATCTGGCAAAGCGGGGATGCGCCGTCACTCTGGTCGAAAGGGGAGAGATCTGTTCCGGGAGTTCGTACGGGAACTCGGGGCTGGTCGTCCCCAGCCACTCGATCCCGCTGGCCGCGCCTGGAGTGCTGAGCCAGGGCCTCCGATGGCTGTTGGATCCGGTGAGCCCCTTCTACATCAAGCCCCGTTTCGATCTCGACCTGGTGCGCTGGCTCTGGTGGTTTCAACAGGCTTCCAGGGTGGAGCCCATGCGAAAGGGTGTTCCCGTTCTGCGGGATCTCTCGCGAGCCAGTTTGGGGTTGTATCGGGAGCTGGCCGATCAAGGGGAACTGGAGTTCGGTTTCCGGCAGAAGGGCTGGCTGCAGATCTTTCGATCCGAGTCGCTTCTGGCCAAAGCCCTGGCGGAAGCTCGGCTCCTGAGGGAATTCGGTCTCGAATCCACTCTGCTGGACACGCATCGAGTCCGGGAGATGGAGCCGAACGTGCGTCCATCCATCATCGCCGGGATCCACTATCCCGACGACGCTCATCTGATCCCGCACCGTTTCGTTCACCAGATGGCGGCCGGCGCCCGCCGTGCGGGCGCGGTCTTGCGGATCGGCACCGAGGTGCTGGAGCTGAAGACCTCCGGGACTCAGGTCACGCGGGTGGTCACTAACCGAGGGGATTTCCGGCCCGAACAGGTGGTGCTTGCCGCCGGGTCCTGGTCCCCCGCGGTGGCTCGGACCGTGGGTCTGGACGTGCCCGTGCAGCCCGCCAAGGGATACAGCGTGACGGTCAAGGCTCCGGCCAACACCCCGCGAGTCCCCTTGATGCTGGCCGATGCCAAAGTGGCCGCCACTCCCATGGGCGACAGGCTGCGTTTCGGCGGAACTTTGGAACTGGCCGGTCTGGACCTCTCGGTGAACCTTCCCCGCGTCAGGGCCATCCTGCGGGCCGCCCGATCCCATCTGGTCGGAATGGAAGAGTTGGATCTGCACGAGATCTGGAGAGGCCTGCGCCCACTCACGCCGGACGGCCTTCCCTTCATCGGGCGGACTCGGAAACTGAACAACCTGATGCTGGCGACGGGACACTCGACGATCGGGATCTCCCTGGGACCCGTCACCGGAAAGCTGATCTCGGAAGTGGCCGCCGGGGAGGCCGCCGGCCAGGACCTGTCGCGTCTGGAACCGGAGCGCTTTCAATAAACCGTGAATCGGACCATTCATCGAGCATCGAGGAAAACACCATGTCCAAAGTGATGATCACACCCACCAGCATGCAGCAACGGCCCTCTCCCTACGCCGACCTCCTGAAACGGGCCGGCTTCGAGGTGAGCTATCCCACCAACCCGGAGTTGGTCATGGGTCTGACCGGTGACGAGGAGACCATCAGTCAGTTGAAGGGATTGGACGCCATCATCGCGGGCGGGGAACATTTCACGCCTGCGGTCCTGGACGGGCTGCCGGAACTCCGAGTCATCGCCCGGGCGGGCGTGGGTTTCGACCGGGTGGACGTCGAGGCCGCCACTCGCCGGGGAATTGCGGTGACGGTGACTCCCACCGCCAATCACGAGGCCGTCGCCGAGCACGCCATCACCCTGTTGCTGGCCACGGTCCGGTCCATTGTCCCCACTTCCAGGCAGGTCGCGGCCGGAAGATGGCCGCGGAAGCCCTTGGACACGGTGAGGGGGAAAACCTTGGGAATCGTCGGTCTGGGACGGATCGGACGCAGCACCGCAGTCCGGGCCATCCCGCTGGGAATGAAGGTGGTCGCCAACGAGATTTTACCGGACCAGGAATTCGTCCGTGCCCACGGCATCGAACTGCTGAGTTTCGATCGGCTTCTGGAGAGGTCGGATTTCATCACCCTGCACTGTCCGCTGACGGACCAGACCCGGCACTTCTTCGCGAGAGAGGCGTTCGACCGGATGAAACCGGGGAGCATTCTGATCAACACGGCCCGTGGACCACTGGTCAAGGAGACGGACTTGCTGGAGGCCTTGCGGTCCGGCCGGCTTCGGGCTGCCGGACTCGACGTCCTGGAGCAGGAGCCGCCGGATCCGGACAACCCCCTGCTGAGGATGGGAAACGTTCTGGTCACGTCTCATCAGGCGGGATGCGACGAGGCCTCGGTGATTGCCATGGGAATGGAAGCCGCCCAGTGCATCATCACCTTGAACCAGGGCAACTGGCCCGAGGGAGCCGTCATCAACGACGAGTTGAAGTCCGGCTGGAAGTGGTGACGAAGGGCAACCGGAAGGGTTGAGGCAATAATAAGGAAGGGCAACCACAAGGGTTGCCCCTACGATGTTGGAATTCCTGCGTGTCGGACCTGCGAAAGCTGATTCCCTACATCCTGCCGACGGCCCATTGGCTCCTGTTGGGCTTTCTGCTGTTGTTCGCCAGCGGGGGCCTGGACTTGCTCATCACGGTGCTCCTGAAGCCGATTTTCGACCAGTTGGCTCCCGCCGCAGGGACGGCCGAGGCGGCCCGGACCAAGTTCGATTTTCTACAGGAATATCTGGGCCTGGGAGGGGGCAGCCTCCGCCGAATCGCCTTTCTCCTGGTCGGGTTGTCCCTCCTTAAGGCGTTTCTGCTCTATTTTGCCGAATACCTCATGAGCTACAGTGGACAGAACGTGGTGGCCCTCTTGAGGAATCGTCTCTACGGGCGCCTGCTTCACCAGTCCGCGGCCTTCTTCTCGGATCAACCCACCGGCCAGCTCATGTCCCGGGTGCTCAACGATACGGAACGGGTGCTGGAAGCGGCCAGCAAGTCCCTGACCGATTTTCTGCGTCAGGTTTTCCTCTTGTTGTTCTTTCTGGGACTGATCTTCTACATCAATTGGCAGTTGTCCCTGCTGGCGCTGCTCATGGCTCCGGTGGTGCTGGGGCTGGCGACACGCCTGGGACGGAAGATGCGGGGCGTCGGCCACGAGAGCCAGGAAAATCTGGCGCGACTCTCCCAATTGTTGCAGGAGACGTTGGCCGGCCAGAAGATCGTCCAGGCCTTCGGAATGGAGAACTACGAGAAGAAACGCTTTCGCCGTGCCATCGGAGATCTGGTCCACGCCAATCTCAAGGGGGCCCGGCTCTCGGCCCTGGCGTCGCCCCTGGTCGAGTTCCTCGGATACGCTTCCTTCGTGCCCTTCCTGTTCTACGCCAACCGGCAGGTTCAGGAAGGTCTGGGAATCGGGGTCCTGGTGGTTTTCCTGGCGGCCCTGTTTCGCCTCTACGAGCCGGTCAGAAAGCTCTCCAGAATGCACCTGCACTTCCAACAGGCGTTCGCATCCTCCAGCCGGATTTTCGACTTGCTGGGCTCTCGAGTCGGGGTGACGGACGTCCCCGCGGCCGTTGAAATCGACCCCTTCGCTCGCTCCATTGCCTTCGAGAAGGTGTCTTTCCGCTACGGTCAGGGCGACGTTCCCGTGCTCCGTCAGATCGATCTGAACCTGGCCCGCGGAGAGATCCTGGCGCTGGTGGGGACCAGCGGAGCCGGCAAGAGTACTCTGGCCAGCCTGCTTCCCCGTTTCCATGACCCTGCTTCGGGCCGGATCACGATTGACGGTACCGACATCCGGACGGTGTCCCTCCGTTCCCTGCGGCGGCAGATCGCCCTCGTCCCCCAGGAGACCTTTCTGTTCGACGACACGATCCGAAACAATATCGCGTACGGTCGCCCCGAATGCGATGATGCCCAGGTCAGAAGAGCGGCCCGAATGGCATTCATCCATGACTTTATCGGGAGCTTGCCCGCAGGCTACGAAACCCGTATCGGCGAGCGGGGAACTCGACTCTCCGGGGGGCAGCGCCAGCGGGTCGCCATTGCCCGGGCGCTGGTCAAGGATGCGCCGATCCTGATTCTGGACGAGGCGACCTCCGCCCTGGATGCCGAGTCGGAGCGGCTGGTCCAGGAAGCACTTCTGAACCTCCTCCGGGAGAGGACCGCTTTGGTCATCGCTCACCGTCTGTCGACGGTGCTCCTGGCGGATCGGATCGCAGTCATGGAGGAGGGGCGGATTGTGGACGCGGGAGACCACGTCACTCTGCTGGAGCGTTCCGCCTCTTACCGCAGGCTGCACAGGCTGCAGTTGGAACCGCAAGCATGACAGCCATGAAACCATCGGAGGATCCATGTACAGCATGACCGGATTCGGACAGGCCGAGGCGGCCTTCGAGACCATGGACGTCTCGGTGGAAGTCCGGACCCTAAACAGCCGATACCTGAACCTGAAGCTGAGGCTCCCGCACGGAGCCAGGTTCCTGGAAGCTCGATTGCGCCGGCTGGTCCGGGAAAAGCTGAGCCGGGGACGAGTGGACCTGACACTGGAGATCGCCTGGAAATCCGGGACCCGCTACCGGATCGACGATGATCTGGTGAAGAACTACCTGACGATGGTGGAGCATCTTCGATCCCTGGGGGTCGGCGGAGAGCTGGACGCGGCCGACTGTCTGCGGCTGTCCGGCACGCTGGTTGCCAACCAGCCGGCCGACGAGATCCGCCCCTTCTCCGATGATCTGCTGGCGGTGGCCGGCGCGGCCCTGGATCGGGTGGTGGACGCCCGCCGGGCCGAGGGAGCGCGGCTGTTCGAAGACCTGACGGCGCGGATCCAGTCCCTTGGAAGGACGGTGAAGGATATCGGAGGACACGCGCCGGAGGTGTTCGAGCAGGCTCGCGCGAAGTTGAAAAAACGTTTGGACGAGATGAACCTCTCCTTCGCGCCGGACCCGGGCCGGCTGGCCGAAGAGATCGCGTACTACGCCGCCCGGGCGGAGATCTCCGAGGAGATCACCCGCATGAGCAGCCACCTGGATCGTTTCTCCGATCAACTCCTGGCGCCGGGATCCGAAACCCGGGGAAAGAACCTGGATTTCCTGTGTCAGGAAATGAACCGGGAAGTGACGACCATCCTGGCCAAGAGTGCTCTGCCCCAGGTCTCGAACCTGGCCCTGGAAGCGAAGGGCGAGATCGAGAAGATCCGGGAACAAGTACAGAATATAGAATAACGGTCCGGTGTCCGGAATCACTGCGGATCATCGAGAATAATCGGAGGAGATACGCGCGGCATGGCAGGCAGATTGATCGTTATGAGCGGCCCCTCGGGAGCCGGCAAGACGAGCCTGGGCCGGGCCTTGGTCGAGCAGGTCGAGCGTCTCCGCTTCTCGGTCAGTCACACAACTCGGCAACCCAGGCAAGGGGAGCGTGACGGTGTCGAATATTTCTTCGTCTCCGAACGCGAATTTCGCGGCATGGTGGCCCGCGATCGCTTCTTGGAGCACGCTCGCGTGCATGGCCACTATTACGGCACGGCCCGGACATGGGTCGGAGATTGCCTCGACTCGGGAGAGGACGTGTTGCTGGACATCGACGTTCAAGGAGCTCGTCAGATCATGGAGCAGGTCCCGGACGCGTTGACGATCCTGATCCTGCCGCCTTCCCGGAAGGAACTGGAGCGCCGCCTGACCGACAGGGGGCAGGATCGCCTGGAGGTCATCCGGAGGCGCATGGAGCGGGCGGCCGAGGAGGTTCGCGCCTACGAACAGTACCGATACGCTATAATAAACGATTCCCTAGAGGACGCCTTGCTGGAGTTGAAGTCGGTGGTCGGTTCCCGTGGATCCGATTCCGGCGGCCCGGTTCGGAACACCAGGCGGATCCAGGAGGTGATAGGAACATTCAAGGAGGTCCAATGATCGTAGATATTCCTGACGAGTACGACAGCAAGTTTCGCTTTATCCTGGTCGCGGCCGAGAGAGCCAAGCAACTTCAGAACGGCTATCCTCCCATGATCGACGAGAAGTCCCCGAAGCCGGCCCACATCGCCATCCAGGAAGCGCAACAGGGACTCATCACCTGGGAAATCCTGGAAGAAGCGGACGAGGACGCGCTCGAGGCCGAATACGATGGCAGGGAAGACTACTGATATCCCATGCGAATCGTTCTGGGGGTCACCGGCTGCATCGCCGCCTATAAATCTGCCGTCATCCTGAGATTGCTTCAGGAGGGAGGCTGTGAGGTGCTCCCGTTGATGACCGAGCATGCCAAGAGATTCCTGGGACCGTTGACCCTGGAAAAGCTCTCGGGCAACCGCGTCGTGGACAGCCTGTTCCGGGATTCCTCGACGGCCATCGAACATATCGCCCTGGCTCGCAGCAGCGACCTGTTGCTGGTGGCGCCGGCGACGGCCAACACTCTGGCCAAGTTCGCCCACGGCATCGGCGACGACTTCCTGAGCACTCTCTACATTTCCACCGTCACTCCCACCGTCGTGGCTCCCGCCATGAACGTCGAGATGTGGCGCCACCCCGCGACGGAATCCAATCTGGAGATTCTGCGTGGGCGCGGAGTCTCCGTCGTGGAGCCGGAGGCGGGCTACCTGGCCTGTGGAGAAGTGGGGGAGGGACGTCTGGCCGCGCCGGAGGTCATTGTCGAACGGGCGTTTCGGATCCTGAGCCGAGGGAAGGGACTGGGAGGAAAACGGGTGCTGGTCACCGCCGGTCCCACAGTCGAAGACATCGATCCGGTCCGGTTCCTGTCGAACCGTTCCTCCGGGAAGATGGGGTACGCCATCGCCGCGGAGGCCCAGACCCGCGGCGCTCGCGTCACCCTGGTCTCGGGGCCTACCCATCTGAACCCGCCGGCAGGGGTCGAACTGATTGCCGTCCGGTCGGCCGAGGAGATGGCCACCGCCGTCGGGGGCCGCTTCGACCGGTCGGAGATCGTGATCATGGCCGCCGCCGTGGGAGACTTCGCACCGGCTCGCCGTTATCGGGAGAAGATCAAGAAGGACGAAGCGAGTTTGAGTACGCTCCGGCTTCGCCCGGTTCGGGACATCCTCTTGGAGTTGGGAGAGAAGAAACGAGCCGGTCAGTTCCTGGTGGGCTTCGCCGCCGAGTCGAACGATCTGCGGCGGAACGCCCTTGATAAACTGCGCCGGAAGCGGCTGGACCTGATCGTAGCCAACGACATCTCCCATCCCGATCGAGGCTTCGCGTCGGACTACAACCAGGTGCTGCTGCTGGATCCGGAAGGAGGGGAAGAGAATTCTCCTCTGCGTCGCAAGACCCGGGTGGCGGCCTTCCTGTGGGATCGAATCCAGGACCGGCTGGCCTCCCGCCCGGTTCAGGTCGCATGAGCAGCCCGTGGCAAAGGTAGGATTCGTCGCCCTGATCGGCCGTCCCAACTCGGGGAAGTCCAGCCTTCTGAACCGCCTCATCCGATCCAAGGTTTCCATCGTCAGCGACAAGCCCCAGACCACGAGACACCGGATTCTGGGCGTCCTGACCCAGTCGGAATCGCAGATCATCTTTGTGGATACTCCCGGAGTCCATCGCCCCGGCTACCGGCTAAACGAAAGGATGATGGGCGCGGTCTACGAGGCGCTGAGGTCGGTGGACCTGGTGCTCCACATGGTGGATGCCTCCCAGAGTTACGGCAAGGGCGAGAAATACGTCCTGGATCTGATTCGCCGGATCCGGCAACCTGCGATCCTCCTGCTCAACAAGGTCGACCTCATCAACAAGGGGCGATTGCTTCCCGTGATGGACTTCTACCACCGGCACCACGGCTATCGGGAGATCATTCCCATCTCGGCTTTCAAGGGGGACAACCTGGCGGTCCTGCTGGAACGGATCGCCGAGAACCTGCCCGAACGGGAGTTCGAGTATCCGACCGATTACCTGACGGACCAACCGGAGCGGTCCCTGGTCGGCGAGCTCATCCGCGAGAAGGTGTTGGATTGCACCCGGCAGGAACTTCCCTATTCCACGGCTGTCCTGGTGGAAGAGTTCGACGAAGGCCGGCGGGCCGACGGCCTGGTCGTGATCCGGGCCTCCATCATGGTGGAGAAGCAGAGTCAGAAGAAGATCGTCGTGGGCCGGGCCGGCCGCATGATCAAGAACATCGGGACGCGGGCCCGCAAGGAGATCCAGCGCTTCCTGGGCGTTCGCAGGGTAGCCCTCGAGCTGCAGGTCAGTGTCGCGCCCGAGTGGAGGAACCGGGGGGGACTCCTGGATCAGCTGGGGGTGGTCTAGCCCGCATTTCTCACCAGGTCGCTACGCGTATGATGAAAAATAATCTGTTTTTGAGCATTTACGCGGATTTTTCCAAGGTTTCTCCGGGACAGACTGCGCGCTCGCGCTCGCTCGCTGGTCTTTTCGCCCTCAGCGCGCACATGCTCCCTCAAACGTAGTCACCACTACGCTTTCGGTCGTGAGCACGCGCTGAGGGCGAAAATCCTGCGCGATCGTCGCGCCCCCTGGCGAGAAATTCGGGCTAGCAGTCCGTGGCAAAAGTCGTCACGGCATTCGACCGTCCCTGCATCCGGACTGCGTTGCTATCGGCTCACATACTCCCGGTATGCTCCCTCCGTTGCGCCTTGTCCGGCGGGCGCAGGACCGGCCCCGGTGCTCGCGGGACTTTTACCACGGACTGCAGCTCCTAGCGTCGCCGTCCGCCGGATGCAGTTTTGCCACCAGTTCGTAGTAGACTGAAACCATGACCTCCCGGAGGGTTCGTCCTACATGCGTGAACTGATCCATCAATTGAATTATTTCGGTGAGTTGGGGGTCACCCACCTCAATCTCAAGAACCTGAATCGGACTCCGACTCTAGAGGAGATTCGCGAGGAGATCGGGGACTGCAAGAGGTGTAAACTGCACCGGGGACGCCGCAATATCGTGTTCGGAGTCGGGAACCCCGAAGCCGATCTCATGTTCGTGGGAGAGGCTCCGGGAGCCGACGAAGATGCCCAGGGGATTCCCTTCGTAGGCCGGGCCGGTCAACTGCTGACCCGCATCATCGAGGCCATCGGCCTGCAACGGGAACAGGTCTATATCGCCAATATCATCAAGTGCCGGCCTCCCGGAAACCGGGACCCCGAAAGGGACGAGGTCGAATCTTGCGAGGGTTTCCTGTTTCAGCAGATCCAAGCCATCGATCCGATGCTGGTCGTGGCCCTGGGCAGGTACGCGGCTCAGACTCTGCTTCAGACTCAGACCGCCATTTCCCGAATGCGAGGCAAGTTTTTCCCCTACAAGGGAAGTCTCCTGATTCCCACGTTTCACCCCTCCTATCTGCTTCGCAACCCGAGCGCCAAACGGCAGGTCTGGGAGGACATGAAGGCGATCCGGGCCAAGCTGACCGAATTGGGAAGCTCCTACTACACGCTGGGACCCCGGTAGTCTGCTTGATTCACGCCCGGGATCGGTCTGGGTCGGATCAAGGCCGGCACTGACTGGACTTTTCGCACTAGGAGTCTGCGCGGTAGGATCATTTCTGCTCCTAGCCCGAGTGTCTCATGTCCGCCAACCTCCCCATCCCGTCCGGCCGAGACCCCGAGCGGGACCGGAACGTCCAGGTTGCGGTGCCCCTCCCTCTCTTCCAGGAGTTCACCTACCGGGTCCCCGATCGGATGGAGACGCTGCCGGCCGCCGGCACCCGGGTCCTGGTCCCCTTCGGCCGCCGGAAGCTGGTCGGAATCGTCGTCGCCGGTCCGCCGCCGGTCACCGACCTGGAACTGAAGGATCTGGAGCTGAAGGATCTGGAACGGGTTCTGGATCCGGACCCCATCCTTTCTCCCCAGTTGTTGAGTCTCGGCCAATGGGTGGCGCGCTACTATTTCTCCCCCCTGGGCGAGGTGCTGCAAAGCATGCTTCCCCCGGGCCTGCTGTCGAAACCTGCCTCGTCGGTCTCCCGGGCGTGGCCGGTCAAAACCAGGATGTCGATCTGGAGCACCGACCCCTCCCGTGGACCCGATCTGACGCCGCGGCAACGGGAGCTTCTGGCTCTGCTGGCCGCCCGAAAGCTCCCGCTACCGGTATCCCGATTCGTGCGGGAGGCCGGCTCCACCCACCGCACGCTGAAAGCGCTGGCGGCTCGGGGCGCCCTGGTGCTGAAACCGGAGCGCGTCTACCGCTCTCCGTGGCTTGATTCGGACCCGCCCCCGCCGGTCACGCGTCACTCGTTGAATCCGGATCAGAGCAGGGTCCTGGAAGAGATCCGAAGGCGGCTGACCAGCCGCGGCTTTCACAGCATGCTCATCCATGGGATTACGGGAAGCGGAAAGACGGAGGTCTATCTCAACGCCATTTCCCAGGCGGTTCGATCCGGCGGAAGCGCCTTGATGCTGGTGCCCGAAATCGGACTGACCCCCCAGATCTCGAACCAGTTCCGGGGCTGGTTCGGTTCGGAGGTGGCCATTCTCCACAGCGGCCTCTCGGACGGTGAGAGATTCGACCAGTGGTTGCGGATTCGGGAGGGAAAGGCCCGGGTCGTGATCGGCACCCGGTCTTCGGTCTTCGCTCCCGTGCCCGATCTCAGAATCGCCATCGTCGACGAGGAGCACGACGCTTCCTACAAGCAGGGGGAAATGCCGAGATATCACGCCCGGGACACGGCGCTGAAGCGCGGGCAACTGGAGCAGGCCCTGGTGGTGCTGGGCAGCGCCACGCCGCAGTTGGAGATCTACCACGGTTCCCGGGACCGGGGACGTCCCCGGCCCGAGGTCCTCCCTCGCAGGGTCCTGGACCGATCCCTGCCCCAGGTCCAGGTCGTGGACATGAAGCTGGAGTTTCAAAAGCACGGCAAGGCGCTGATCCTCTCGGACCTGCTGAGATGTTCGCTCCAGGAGAGCCTCGACTGCAACGACCAGGCGCTGCTGTTGCTGAATCGCCGGGGCTACTCCTCGGCTCTGCTCTGCAGGAGCTGCGGGAACACCGAGAACTGCCGGAACTGCAGCATCAGCCTGACTTACCATCGAAACCGGAATCGACTTCTTTGCCACTATTGCGGGTTCACCCGTTCTCTCCCCACCCGCTGCCGGGAGTGCGGCAAGCGGTACATCCACCTGCTGGGGGAAGGGACGGAGAAGGTGCAGGAGGCCATTCAGGATCTGTTTCCCCAAGCCCGTGTGGGCCGTCTGGACCGGGATACGGTTCGGCGCAAGGGAAGCCTGCAGCAGATTCTGTCGGACTTTCGCCGCCGCCTGACCGATATTCTGGTGGGCACCCAGATGATCGCCAAGGGGCACGATTTCCCCGGCGTCACGCTGGTCGGTGTCCTGAGTGCGGACCAGGGCTTGAGGCTGCCCGACTTCCGGGCCGCCGAACGGACCTTCCAACTCCTGACCCAGGTCGCGGGCCGGGCCGGACGAGGGGAACGGGGCGGCCGCGTCGTCATCCAGACCTACTACCCCAACCACTACAGTCTCAAGGCGGCCCGCCGGCAGGACTACCTCCTGTTCTTTCAGGAGGAGATCGAGTTCCGCCGCCGCTTCCAATACCCGCCGTTCTCGGCCCTGGTCAGCCTCCTGGTCCAGGGCCGGGACCGAAACTCGACCCTGGACTTGGCCGATCGACTCGGCCGGAGGCTGTTGGCGCACCGAAAGCGAGTCTCCGCACCACAGCGGCTCCGTATTCTGGGGCCGGCGCCGGCTCCATTGGAGCGGATCAAGGGGGAATTCCGTTTCCAGATTCTGATCAAGGCCGTCCGCCGGTCGGAAGCCTTGGGAATCGTTCGTTCGAGCCGGGAGGATCTCTCCCGGGAAGGGGTCAACCTGAAGAAGGTCTCCATAGACGTGGACCCGGTGAACCTGATGTGAGGTCCGTTCACCTGGGAGAGGAAAGAGGAAAGAGGAAAGAGTCGTGAGTTCGCGACATTCTGGTGGCAACAGGGTCACGTTCGGGGTGCGAAGCTCATCATCCGCCCGTCAGGCCGGGGTCCGGTGAAGTCGTGGAGGAATAATGGCATCGAGCCAAAACGGACCACGTATCCGAGACAGGACCGTTTTCCGTTCTCCTCTCAAATACCCCAGCACCTCCTCTTCACTCTTTCCTCTTTTTCTCTTTTCTTTTTCCTCTGTTCCTCAAACGCTACAATTGACTCATGGCTGAGTCTTCGGCATCGGCTGCTTCCGGACCCTTTCTGAGTTCAGGCGACATTTTCCGAAGCATCCGGGGCTGGGCTCCCGAACCGGTCCTCGACCTCCTGGACCAACTGGCTTTCCTCCTCCCGGATGACATCAAGTATCGCCTCAAGACCGTCATGGACACCCTCCCGCGCCAGGGGGACAATATGCAGAAGGTCCTGGAGGTGGTTCGCGGGCAGTGGCGGGAGATCCAATCGGAGGAGGAGTTGCAGATCAGTGTGGTGGGGATGCCCCAATCGGGAAAGGCGACCCTGATTCGGGCTCTGACCCGGGATCAGGACGAAGTGGACCGGCCCATTTTTCGTTCCGTCGGCATCCAGGGACTGGAGGAGTTCGTCGGGTACGGGACGTCGGACCTGACCCGGGATCTGCAGGAGGCTGATTTCATGCTCCTGGTTCTGGACGGCCGCTTCGAAGCCACCCTCTCCACGCGGCGTCTCTTGGAGCGGCTCCAGGGATACGGAACGCCGCTGCTGGTGGTCTTGAGCAAGCTGGATCTTGTGGAGCAGCCGAGCCGAATGGTCCGTTCGGCCAGAAGCGTTCTGGGCACC
Organism: Acidobacteriota bacterium; assembly: GCA_965217775.1. GTDB lineage: Bacteria > Acidobacteriota > UBA6911 > RPQK01 > JAJDTT01 > JAJDTT01. The sequence goes on along the minus strand of CBDCJH010000002.1, from coordinate 4,901,991 downwards.
GCAGTGTTCCCGGTCTCCGTGGTCCGGCCGGAGAGACTTGAGCGGCTCCTGAAATCGATCGTCTCGGCTCTCCCCAAGGCCCTCTATCCGCTGACGCGAAGCCTGCCCGGGTTCCGTCGAACCATCTGCAATTCCATCGTGACCCAGGCGGCCTTCTCTGCCGCCCTGGTGGGCGCCGTCCCCATTCCCGTCAGCGACATGTTGCCCCTCAGTGCCATTCAGACGGCCATGATCCTGAAGATTGCCAGAGCCTTCGGCTTTCCGTTGAATCGGAGCCGGGCCCGGGAACTGCTGCCGCTGCTGGCCAGCGGAGCCCTGGTGCGGGAGGGGGGAGACCGGTTGCTGCGCCGGTTCCCGGGAAACAAGCACATCTTGCGCGTTTCCGTGGCCGGCGTCTGGACCTTTCTCGCCGGTCAGATGGCGGTCCACTACTTCGAGGAAATGCGCCGTCACACCCAGCGCCAGGCCAGGGTTGCCCCCGGGGAATTGAGGCTGGTCAATTCCTGACCCGAGCAGCCTGTCCTGGGCCTCGGAAGGACTGGAGGATCGCTTGGATTCCGGTTCTGGAGAAACGGGACCGAGGCCTTGTCTGAACCGTTTCTCAGGTTTGCCCGTCCAGTATTTGTGTAACGGTTAGCATGAAGACTGGGATCTTGAGTTTGGTGACCGGCTTGATGATGGCTGGTCCATGCCTCGCGGCCAAAAAGTTCTGGGAAGAGATTCCATATCAAGAATGGAATCGGGAACAGATCTCCAAGATCCTGACCAAGTCACCATGGTCCCACCAGTTCCACATCTCACGAGCCAAGCTCGAAGACTTCCATCGACCGGCGCCGAGCGGACCGGTGGACGAACAATTGGAAAGAAATCGCGCGAACGCACCAGGATCGGTTGGAATAACGTCCCGTGGGCCTTCCGTCTATGTACAGACGCAGACAGTATCCAGGCACCTCGACAGTACCGGTGGTGACTTCGGTTCCTTTGTCCCGGTGATCGTCCGTTGGGAAACCGCGGCGCCTGTGAAGTGGGCATGGGACCGAGTACACGAATCGAGCCGAGCTGGAAACAAGGCGGACGACGGGGAATGGATGAGTAAATATCCGAACCATGTCGTCGTCAGTTTGTCGGGGTTGCCACCACAAGCGATCCCGCTTGGGCCCACGGAAAAAGATCGGTTCCTGGAGGACGTCAAGTCTCAGTCGTACCTGAAGATCAGAAACCGAGCGCGGTGGATGCCTACCGGCGCCAAGCTACGAAAACAACAGCGGTGGGTGGCGTTGCACCTTCTGTTTCCCAGAAATCTGACCCAAAAAGTCGATCTGCGAGACAAGAGGATCGAGTTCGTCACCAAGATCTCAGACCAGAAAATCTCCCGGAAGTTCAAACTCAAGGACATGGTCCTTGATGGCAAGCTAGCCTTTTGAGACTGCGTTACGTGAAGAGTGCCGTGTACCTGCTCGTCCTGTCCCTGCTGCCGGGGACCTTGGCCCGGATTGAAGCTGCGCCACCACAGGACAGCCCGCCCAGATTTCGCGCCGAATCGGAATTGGTGCTGGTGGATCTGGTAGCAACCGATGGAAAGGGGCGCTTCGTCTCCGATCTCCGTCAGGATGAAGTCGAGGTATTGGAGGACGGAAAGCGCCGAAAGATCCAGTTCTTCAGGCTGGAACAGTTTGAGCCTACGCGTGATGAACCGGGGGAGCCGTCGGCCCAGGCAGCCCGTGGGCGTGGGAGCGTGCCTCAAGGGAGGCTGGGCGGCTATGTCGTTTTCCTGTTGGACCTCCAGACCATGGACCTCAACTCGGCGGAGCGGAGCAAGGAAGCCATCCGGGAGTTTCTGCGCTCCGGGATGGATCCTGGAGACTTGGCCATGCTGGTCACGATCCGGCCCGCGGTCCGGGTGGACCAACCCTTCACCCGGGATCTGAAGAAGCTGGAAATGGCCTTGGCCCAGGTTCCCTATCGTCGTGAAGCGGCCAGCCTGGAGGAGTTTGCGGAGCAGGTGGATGCAATCTTCAATCGCTTCGGGGTGGGTGTTCCCCCGGACGTGCCCCTGGACTACGCGCAAGCGGAGGCTCAGCAGTACCTCTCGAACCTGAGAACCCGCCTGGATCTGTCCTGCCGGGCGATCTCGGCGCTTTCCCGATACCTGGGCTCACTTCCGGGGCGAAAGCGGATGCTTTACTTCTCGAGAGGGTATGCCATCAATGCCTACCACCGGGTGTCGGAGATCATCCAGCGCAGGAAGGACCAATTGCATCGTGGGCTGAGCAGGCCGCGGGTGGCCACTTTGTCCAGGCTCAATATCGGCAGCATGGCCTCCATCTACGCCAGGAGTCTCCGCTCCGCCGTCGATCAGGCCAATCGCAACCAGGTGTCGGTCTACAGCATCGATCCTCGCGGCCTGATGGTCCTTCCCTTCCAGCACAGCACCTATTTTGACATCGGAGACATGGAGGCGACTCAGGAGTTCCTGGCCACCCTTTCAGAGGACACGGGAGGTCTCCTCTTCACCAACGAGAACGAACTCGGCAGTCCCATCCGGACCGCGTATCTGGACAGCCGGTCGTACTACCTTCTGGGTTACGTTCCCGATGCCAAGTTGGAGGACGGCAAGTTTCGCCGGATTGAGGTCAAGGTGAAACGAAAGGGCCTGAAGCTCCGGTACCGCCGCGGGTATGAGAGCGTGGCGCCGGAGAGGGCGGCCCAGTTCAACTTGGCCAACGCCTTCAAGTTTCCCGACCTCTATCGGGACTTTCCGTTCCGGCTCTCCGTCCGCCGCCAGGGCGAACAGTGGGTGGTGCGGCCCCTGATCCCCAGCCAGGCACTGACCTTTTCCGACGATGCCGGCCGAAAACGTTGCGCCCTGGAGATATTCGGCATTCCCTTCGATGCTTCCGGCGAGCCCCTGGGAGAGAATTTCCTGTTCGTCAAGGCGCTCGAATTGGATTTCTCGGAACAGGAACTCGTGTCGTTCCGGGAGTTCGAGAACTTCGGTCCGTCACTGGAGACGGCGTTGCCGGAAGACAGCCGGGACTTGGTGGTGGTCCTGCGCCAGCGGCGGACCGGAAAGGTATCGGCCGCGACCCACATGATCGACACGAACCCGAGCCCCTCCCAATAGACAGGACTTCCTCCATTTTTCTGAAGATTCGACCGTCGAATCTTCTTACTCTCCTGTTATCAATGACTTAAGGTGATTTCCCCGCAATTGGGGGGCTCCTGGTCGTATACCCCACCTCCCCGCAGGAAAACTTGGTACAATCACCAATTAGGTGCAGGCGGATCGGTATCGCGACGACAGGCCGTTCCGTGGTGCTGATCCGTGGAGGCCGAACCGGGCTTCCGCGCACACGCTCTCGTGCCCGCAGCAGCGGGAAATTAGCGGCTAGAGACGCGCGGCTGGCCCGCCTACCGTAAGTGCGGAGGTCTTCATATGTTCAAATATGTTCTCTTCTTCGTGATTTTGGCGGTTCCACTCCAGGTCGCATCGCAGGAACAGCAGGAATCGGAAGCAGAGGAATCGGAGCGAGTTGCGACGTCGGTACGTCCCACATCGATTCGCTTTAGCCCGCCGTCTCCCTGGTTGCTCGGCTTTCCAGGCTGGGAAGTAGCCCAGACAAAAAAGTCGGAGGACTATCAGTTGCTACGCACGCTGGAGATCTACGCGTTTTCTTCAAAGCAAACGTGGGCGGAGGTCGCACTGGCAGACGATTCCAAAAAGGGCTGGGTTTACTGGGGGAAATCACTTGACGACCAACAAAATTTCACGATTCGCTCGCCTGAGGTACCGGCGGCCACGCGTAAGAAAAGCGAGGCAGACACACAAACAAAGGCGAAACCGTCGTCTTAGACCGCGTAAGATGTGTCTTTTTGGAGACCGTTATTTCCTTCGAGACCTTTATTTTCGTAGCTGTCGTAGCAGGTCCGTATATCGCCTATGCCATCGGTGTATATCTCGCCGACAAGCTAATATTGTACCCGAGATTGAGGCGTAATCAGATATATCTGAGAGCAGTCCCAGTCGGACTTGTGGCTGTCAGCACAATGCTCATGGGTGTGACCGTATCTGTTGAGCCGACACCTGGGAGCGCGGTGCAGAAGTACTACGGGCACACAGAGTCAATTCCTGAATACCTGCTCTTCTTGGGAACGATCATGTTTATCGGCACACTAGTGCCGGACATGTTCGATATTCTTCGCACCCGTTTTTCGCCCGCAGGGGCTGGCTCTCGAACCGTCGCTGACCACCAACCATAAGTTATCAGATCGCGACCGACCGACCGCCGTGTCTCCGGACCCAATCGATCCTCCCGGATTGCCCTTCGACACCCTCGTCCCGCACTGGAGGCGAAATGGCCGGAGGACAGCCGGAGCCTGGTGGTGGTCTTGCGCCAGAGGCTCACCGGAAAGATGTCAGCAGCAACCCACATTATCGACACCAACTCGAATCCATCCGAATAGACCCTTGCCAGGGACAAACCGGCTGGGATACCGTTCCCTATGCGCTTCGTGGGGGTCATTCCGGCCCGTTACGCTTCTACGCGCCTTCCCGGAAAACCGTTGCTCAAAGTCGGGGGAAAGACCCTGGTCCAATGGGTCTACTTGCGCGCCCTGCAGTCGACTCGGTTGAACCAGGTCCTGGTTGCCACCGACGACGAGAGAATTCTTCGGTCCGTTCGTTCCTGGGACGGCAACGCCGTCCTGACCTCGGACCAGCATCGGAGCGGAACCGAGCGAGTGGCGGAGGTGGCCCAAGGGATCGAGGCGGACGTCTACATCAATCTCCAGTGTGACGAGCCGACGCTCCCGCCCACGACCATCGACCAGGTCTGTGCCTGTTTCGACGGAGATCCGGGGGTTCAGGTGGCCACGGCTTGCGTCCCCATCACGGACCCGGAAGATGCCTTGGATCCCCATGTGGTGAAAGTGGTCTCGGACTCGGAGGGCCGGGCCCTGTATTTCTCCCGGGCCCCGATCCCCTTTGCCCGAGAGGGGAAGGCCCCTTTTTTCAAGCATTTGGGAATTTATGGCTACCGGAGGCGTTTGCTCCTGAATCTGTCACGGCTTCGCCCTTCTCCTTTGGAGAGGATCGAGAAGCTGGAACAGCTCCGGTTTCTGGAGAACCGGATTCCGATTCGAGTCGCCACGGTGGACGAGGACAGCATTGGCGTCGATACCCGGGAAGATCTGGAACGTGTCAGACCATTCTTTGAAAATGGCTCTTTAATTCCAAGTTAGAGACACGCAAGCGTAGGGACGGAAGGGGAGAGCTAGGATGGCGACCAAGTTCATTTTCGTGACGGGCGGAGTGTTGAGTTCGCTGGGCAAAGGCTTGGCGTCGGCTTCCATCGGGTGCCTCCTGGAAGCCCGTGGTCTGAAGGTGACACTCCTCAAATTGGACCCGTACATCAACGTCGACCCTGGAACCATGAGTCCGTTCCAGCACGGCGAGGTGTTCGTGACCGACGACGGCGCGGAGACGGATCTGGATCTGGGCCACTACGAGCGGTTCACCAGCGCCAAGATGCGCCGGGACAACAATTCCACCACCGGCAAGATCTACCAGACCGTCATTCGGAAGGAGCGCCAGGGAGAGTACCTGGGAAAGACGGTCCAGGTCATCCCCCACATCACCAACGAGATCAAGGCCACCATCAAGAGGGTGGGGAGCGAGGTCGACGTGGTGGTGGTGGAGATCGGCGGAACGGTCGGGGACATCGAGAGCCTGCCTTTCCTGGAAGCCATCCGGCAGATGCGAATCGACGTGGGACGTGAGAACTCGATTTACGTTCATCTCACCCTCGTGCCCTATATCGAGACGGCCGGAGAACTGAAGACCAAGCCAACCCAGCACTCGGTGCGGGAGCTGAGGGAGATCGGCATTCAGCCCGACATACTCCTCTGCCGCACCGGGCAAATGCTGCCCCGGGAGATCAAGCAGAAGATCGCCCTCTTCTGCAACCTGCCTTCAGAGGCCGTGATCACGGCCAAGGACGTGGAATGCATCTACGAAGTCCCTTTGGTCTATAGCAAGGAAGGTTTGGACGCCATCATTGCCGATCTCCTCCGTCTGCCCGAGCGCTCCATCGAACTGGGTCCCTGGGAAGATCTCATGGACAGGATCCGGGGTCCCGAAGGGGAAGTGACCATAGGGATCATCGGCAAGTACGTGGGCTACGAAGAGTCCTACAAGAGCCTCAGTGAGGCCCTGGTCCACGGCGGACTTCCGGCTCGGACCCGGGTCCGGCTCCGTTGGGTCGATTCGGAGGGCCTGGCCGGGGAAGACTACGAATCGAGGCTGGAAGGGCTGGACGCCATCCTGATTCCCGGCGGCTTCGGAATCCGCGGAATCGAGGGGATGATCCGGGCGATTCGGCATGCCCGTGTCCACCGGATGCCCTGTTTCGGAATCTGCCTCGGAATGCAGTGCATCGTGATCGAGTTCGCTCGTAACGTCTGTTCCCTGGATGCCAACAGCTCCGAGTTCAACCCCGCAGTGCCACACCGGGTCATCTACAAGCTTCGAGACTTGATGGGAGTGGATGCCATGGGCGGCACCATGAGGCTCGGGGCCTATCCCTGTCTGCTGGACAAGGGCTCTTTGGCGCGCCGAATCTACGGGGATAGAGAGATCTCCGAAAGACACCGGCACCGCTACGAGTTCAATCGAGAGTACGAGGAGATTCTGGTGAGCTACGGGCTTCAGGTATCCGGCAATTCTCCCGACGGGAATTTCGTCGAGATCGTGGAGTTGGAGAATCACCCCTGGTTTCTGGGTTGCCAGTTCCATCCGGAATTCAAGTCCAAGCCGCTGAGCCCCCACCCGCTCTTCGTGAGCTTCATCGCGGCGGCGATTCGGTACCGGCAGGAATCCCGGATGGCGGAAGCGATGCGCCAAAGCCTGGAAGACGCAGTGACCGTCATCTGATCGGAATTCTCCGTCCCAAATCCAATTTCGCGAAACCGGTTCTCGGCCACCGGTGCGTGTGCGTTTGGTGCGTCCCCTCTCTTTCCCAGCTTTGCGCTATGATTCGGAGTCACTGTGGCTGAACGGATGGACCTCCGAAAATGGCGGCTCGGAGCCCGGCAACCCTTCTTCCTCATCGCCGGTCCCTGCGTCATCGAGAGCGAAGATCATGCTCTCGACGTGGCTGGCCGTCTCCGGGAGATCACGTCCTCCGTGGGCGTCCCTTTCGTCTTCAAGGCGTCCTACGACAAGGCCAACCGGACCTCCATTCGCTCCTTTCGGGGCCCGGGACTCGACCGCGGCCTGGAGATCCTGGGGCGAATCCGACGCGAGTTGGGTCTCGCGGTCACGTCCGACGTGCATGAAGTGGCCCAGGTGGGCCCAGCGGCGGAGGTTCTGGACCTCTTGCAGATTCCTGCGTTCCTCTGCCGTCAAACCGATCTGATCGTCGCGGCGGCCGCCACGGGAAGGCCGGTCAACATCAAGAAGGGACAGTTCCTGGCGCCCCGAGATCTGGCTCACGCGGTCGAGAAGGCCCGCAGCACGGGCAATCAGGACCTGCTCGTCACCGAGCGGGGGACCAGCTTCGGTTACAATAATCTGGTCGTCGATTTCCGGTCCCTCCCGCTGCTGAGAGAACTGGGCGTCCCAGTGGTCTTCGACGCCACCCACAGCGTCCAGCTTCCCGGCGGCGCCGGCGGATCCAGCTCGGGGGACAGCGCCTTCATTCCCTATCTGGCGCGAGCTGCCGTGGCGGTGGGTATCGACGGGCTCTTCATGGAGGTGCATCAAGACCCGAAGCGGGCCCTGAGCGACGGCGCCAACGCGTTGCGGATCGACCTCCTGAAGGATATGTTGACACACCTTCGCCGGCTCGACGCACTGTCCAAGGAAGGCGCTGGCGGACCCTCGACACCTGGAAAGGACGGCAGTGAGAGCTGAGACCGTACCGAGTCGAAATACCGTGACCAGCCGGTCCAGGGAGACGGCCCGGAGAGTCCTGGAGACGGAGGCGGAGGCGGTCACGGCTCTCATTCCCCGTCTCGACCATCGCTTCGACCAAGCCATCGAGCTGCTGGTTTCCTGCACCGGGCGCGTGGTCCTCACCGGCATGGGGAAATCGGGGATCATCGGCAGGAAGATCGCCGCGACCCTTTCCAGCACCGGAACACCCGCCCTTTTCGTCCACCCCGCAGACGCCATCCATGGAGACCTGGGCATGTTGGCCGAGAGAGATCTGGTCCTGGCCGTTTCCAACAGCGGCGAGACCCACGAACTGGTCCGCCTGCTGCCCACACTCAAGCGGCTTGGAGTTCCCATCATCGGCTTGGTGGGGGAGTTGGAATCCACGCTCGCGCACAACTCGGACCTGGTCCTGGACGTCAGTGTGGATCGGGAGGCTTGTGCTCTCGGTCTGGCCCCGACGGCATCCACTACCGCCGCCCTGGCCCTGGGAGATGCGTTGGCCGTCGCCCTCTCGGAGCGAAAGGGACTGCGGCCCCGGGACTTCGCCCGGCTTCATCCGGGCGGAGGACTGGGCAACCAGTTGATTCTGGTATCCGATCTCATGCACCGGGGGGACGAGATCCCCAAGGCCACATGGTCCACTTCCATGAAGGACGTGATCGACGAGATCAGCCGAAAAGGACTGGGCATCGCCGGGATCGTGGCGGAAGACGACCGGCTCGTGGGAGTCATCTCGGACGGCGACCTGCGGCGCATGCTGCAGCGTCGAGGCGCGTCGACTCTCAACTGCACCGCCGCCGAGTGCATGACGCCGGACCCGGTGACCATCGGAGACGATCAGCTGGCCACCAAAGCCCTGAACCTGATGGAGAGACAGAAGATCACCTCGCTGCTGGTGCCGGACGCCGGCGGAAGGCTGGTGGGGATCATCCACATCCATGATCTCTGGCGCACCGAGATGTTCTGATCCGGAGCCGGTTCATATCGATCCACCCCGGAAGCGCAACTTCTCGTCCCGTGTGATCTTTCCATCCAGCAACTCGATCACGCGATCGGCACGGGCGGCGACATTGGAGTCATGGGTGACCAGGAGGATCGTATTGCCTTTCCGGTGCAGCGTATCGAAAAGGTTCAGGATCTCCCGGCCCGTACGCGAATCCAGGTTGCCGGTGGGCTCGTCGGCCAACAGGATGGAGGGGCGATTGACGAGGGCGCGGGCAATTGCTATCCGCTGGCGTTGCCCTCCGGACACCTCGTTGGGCCGGTGGTTGGCCCGGTCGCTGAGTTCGACCTGCGACAGGATCTCACGGGTTCTGGCACGACGCTGTGAGCGGGGGAGTCGACTGTAGAGGAGTGGCAGCTCGACGTTCTGGTAGGCGGAGGCTCTCGCCAGCAGGTTGAAGGTCTGGAAGACGAAACCGATTTCCTGGTTCCGGACCTGGGCCAATTCGTCATCGTCCATGGCGCTGACCCGTTTCTCGTGAAGGAAGTACTGTCCGCGAGTCGGGGTGTCCAAACAGCCGATGACGTTCATCAAAGTGGACTTTCCGGAGCCGGACGGACCCATGATGGCCACGTATTCGTTTTTGTCGATCCGGAAGCTGAGATCGCGCAGGGCGTGAATCGTCTCCGTACCCACCTGGTAGCTTTTCCAGAGGTCGACGGCTCGAATCAGGACCTCGGGAGTTCGATCTCGTCTTGTCCCCGCCATTTCGGCAGCTTTGCCGGTGGGAGCTCTACTCATAGCGGAGGGCTTCGATGGGAGAGACGCGGGAGGCCTTTCGCGCCGGGTAGATTCCGAAGACCAGACCCACGGATGCCGAGACCCCGACCGCCAGCAGGACGGACACGCCGGTGATCGTCGTCGGCCAACCGGCGTAGGTGGAGACCAGGCTGGAGATCGAGGAACCCAGCAGGACGCCCAAGGCCGCCCCGCTCAGGCTGATGGTTAAGGCTTCCAACAGGAACTGCCGGCTGATGTCCCGGCGGCGCGCGCCGACCGCACGGCGCAGGCCGATTTCGTTGGTCCGTTCCAGAACCGATGCCAGCATGATGTTCATGATTCCGATTCCTCCGACCAGCAGGGAGATGGAGGCGATGGCTCCCATCACCAGATTGAAGATCCGTTGGGTCTGCCGGCTCTGTTCCAACAGCCGCTCCGGCACCACGATGGAGAAGTCGTCTATGTTCCGGTGGGTGCTTGCGACCATGCCGGAGATCACGGCCGCCTGCTCGGAAAGAACCTGGTCCGGGGGAATCCGGACGATGATCTCATCCAGCTCGTTCTCCACCGGTTTCCGTTCGTACTTGGCCAGAAGAGTCTCCAACGGGACGTAGATGTCGTTGTTCACGCTCTCGATCTTGACGCCTTCGAACTCATCCTTTTCCAGTAGTTGATCGGCCAGGACTCCCACCACGGTGAACCAGAGCGCATCGATCTTCACCTGCTCTCCCAGCGCCGGATTCAGACCGAAGAGCTTGCGGCGAGCCGTCTTTCCCAGGACGCAGACCTGGTGGCGCTTGAGGCCGTCCGTGGGCAGGAAGAAAGAGCCTTCCACCAATTTCAGATTGGCGGCGAGAGGGTATCCGGCGTCCACTCCGATGAGCCGTGAATCCCCTCTCCCCAGCGCCGAAGCGATCTGGTAGGTCTTGTGTTCTTTCTTGGCGTTGATCCGGGTTCCGGCCGGAAGCACTTGTCTCAGGGCCTGGACATCATGGCGGGTCAGGCCGGGAGAGTCCTGACGGATGATTCGGAGCTCCTCTTCCTCGAATGCCTGGGCCCGGATCAGGATGTTTCGCAGCCCCATTTTCCGGATCAGTGACAGGGCTTCCCGACCGGCTCCGGCCCCGATGGAGAGCATCGACAGGACGGCGGCCACCCCGAAGATCATGCCCAACATGGTCAGAGACGTGCGGAGCTTGTGCAGCAGCAGGTTGGAAAAGGCGATCTTGACCGACTCGGCGAAGAACATGCGCTCAAAAGGGGACGAAACGGCGCCGTTGAGTTCCCGCCGTCGGCGAGCTGAAGTCGGGAAGGTGGAGTCGCTGATCCTCCAGGGGGTGGCGGAGGCAGATCTGGGTCCCCGCAGCCACCCCCTGAACCACGTGGAAGCCGAAGTCGCTGTCCACGATCTCGATCTTTTTCTCCAGGTATTCGTCGCCTTCCCGGACGAAGACCACGAAACCCGAATCCTTCTTGATGACCGCGCTCCGAGGAATCACGACGGCGTTGCTTTTTTCCGCCAACTCGATCTCGGCGGAGAATCGCATGCCCGGGTTCAGCCTTTCCAGGGAATCGGGTGAGACGTCGAGACGAGCTTCGCAGAGGAAGAATTTCCGGGGGTCGCGCGGATGCCGCTGGCGGGCGATCTTGTCCACTTTGTCGATTTCTCCCGAGAAGTTCTCCCCCGGAAACGCGTCGAGCCGAACCTGGACCTTCCTGCCGATCCGCACGCCCCGAATCTGGTTCTCCGGGACGAACAACCGGCCACGAAAGCGGTCCGTATCGGCGATTTCCATCAAGGGCTGTGCGGGCCAGACCTCGGAGCCCACTTCGAGGACGGTCCAACTCCGTTTGTAGAGGACGACGCCGCCGACCGGAGCCTTGGCCTCCAGTGAGGAAAGGGTCTCCCGGGCCAGTTTCATCTCCGTTTCGGCCATTTTCCGGTCGACCTGGAGGAGACGCATGTCGGCCTGGGAGAGACCCTGCTCCACCTCCCCCTTACGATTCAGATGGCCCTTTCTGTACCGGGCCAGGGAGGCGCTCATGATCGATTCCTGGATTTCCCAGCGGGAGAAGATCTGTTCGTCCTTCCGGATCTGGTCCTGGGTGTAGTCCAATTCCAGTTCCGTGCTCTCGAGATCCCGCTTCAGGGTCTCGGCCCGGCTCCGGGCCTCCATTTTCTGCTTCTCTATGAGGTGATCCTGAGTGTCGAGGGTGTTGTGGCTTTGCTTCAGGGTCAACACCGCGTCGGTCTGGTCGAACACGACCACCGTGTCCCCTTTCCCGACGATCTGGCCCTCATCGGCCAGCCAGGCCACCTTCAGCGATCCGGTCTTCACCATGGGGGCATGAACCGGTGTGATCTGCAGTCCCGTGAGTTCGCCGTCGGCTCGAACCAGGACCCGATAGTTTTGGGGGGTCACCCGCAGCAGGGGTACGGGTTCGTTTTCCCGCGGATCCATCAGGGTGGCCAACCATTGTCTGCCCAGATCCCGGAAATGGGAAGCGACGCCCGCCGCGACGACCAGCAGCGACAATGCCAGGTAGACTTTCTTCATCGGCCCTCCGGCGCCCCGGGAACGGACATGAATACCCATCGTACCAGCCCGTGGTGAAAGTCCCGCGAGCACCGAAACCGTTCCTGCGCCCGCCGGGATGCAGGGACGGTCGAATGCCGCGACGACTTTTGCCACGGGCTGGTAAAGCAACTTGCGCCCTCACCGTCCCGACAGGTGGATTGGCTGGGTGAAGGCCCCGTTGCCGGCCGAATCCCAGGCAGCAAACCGCACCCACTTCTTGCCCGGCGAATCGAATTCCATCCGGAATGTCTTGCGACCGAACGAACCGAGGCCGGTTGTCGGCAGCACCTGCCTGCCAGTCGCTTTGCCGTCGCCCCACACGAGTTCTACGAACTCAAGCGGGAATGTCCATTCGACCTCGGCGACAAACGTCTTGCGGTCCTCGAATCCTTCGACCTCGTGGGACGGGATCAAAACCTCCCCTGTCGAGACGAAGAACTCTCCCCGCCTCATCGCCTCGGTGATAGGGCTCCAGTCCTCGTCGAATGCGGGCAACTCGCTCAACCGCACATAGTTGACGATCAAGTGCGGATAGATCTCGTCCTCGGGATACTTCGTGTACGTATCGCCCTCCGCAATCATGTACTTTGGCCCCGCCCAATTGTTCATGTCGTCGAGGGTTCCGAAGCACCGTTCCTCGCAGATCCTCGGCTTCGACAGGTCCGCCGGAAGGGATTGGAAGGCTCCCCCCAGATAGCGGTCGCTGAGAAAGTGGGGCGCCTCCCGCACGACATCGGGATAGAACGTCGAACCCTTGGTGCGCGGGTGCGCCTGCCATAGCAGGCCTTTCTCCGTTTCGAGCATCGAGAGCATCTCGCCCGCCGAGCCCACGCGGTAAACCGTCCCGTATTCCGGGTGGCTTGCCTGGAACGCTTTATCGGACCCGCGCACCTTGGACCAATAAACCGGCCTCGGGAACACAAGCGTGTAGTGCCCGCCAAAATGCACGTTCGGCTCCTCGCCGGGCAGCAGCAGGAAATCCTTGTCCGAGTGGCGCCGGCAAGCCTCGAAGTACTCGCCAAGTTCCCTGAACCGGACTTCACCTTCGTCCTGCGGGTGGCCGTCGCCATGAAAATCGGACATCATCGCGATGTTGATCCCCAGGCCCCTGAATGCCGAAACCCACGGAGGCCTCGCGTCAAGGGATCCGAGGTCAACCAGCTGCTCGGCGAAGTGCGTATGGAAATGGCTGACCGCCACTTGATGGCCATCCAGCGGCTTGTACTTGTCGCCATGAGTGTAGGCCAGCACTTCTTTCAGGGTGGACTCCGCGTCCCGCGGTCCCAGGTAGTAATAGACGGCCATCCGCTGCAGCGTTCCCGGCGGAGCGTTGTAGAGAGCGAAGTTGCCTTCCGCGAAGGCGCGCGATTGACGCACTCGCTTTTCCCAGATTTCCTTGGCAGCGCCCCACGGGCGGAACATCTCTTCCCGCTCGGCCTGGCGCACACCGACGTCGAAGCGCCCCTCCTCTCCCTGCCGGTACCAGACGTACCCGAGATTCATCTCGATCTCACGCGCGAAGAAGAACTTGTGAGAGGGGGGGAAGATCGCGAGCGCACCGCGCTCCCGCTCGAGCAGGACGACCCGGTTGCGGGCGCGAAGCGGAACGGGCCCCTCATTGACTCCACCACCGAAGCGATAGTGCTGCCAGTCCCTGGCGATGTCCCTCCAGCGCAGACGCCGGTAGTCATCGCTCTCCAGCCCGCCCAGCCCGGCGCGATAGACGTACGCGACCGATGGCTTGGTTGTCGCCGCCACGGCCTCTTGGCGAACCAGGTTGGATCCCTTGTAAACGGTGAATCGAAGGCTCCCTTCGAACGAGCCCAACGTCAAGCCGTCAAACGAAATCTCGAGCCGCACACCATCCCGGCGCACCCGGCACCCTTTGACGCTGTATCGGACCTCGCTGCGCGTCACCTCCGAGGGATCCCTGGGGAGCCCGGGGTTCACGCCTTCGAGACCCGGCAGATTCAGCGGCGCGTCCCAGAAGACCTTCCATTTCTCTTGCTCCACGACTTCAGGCGTGGCCTCGCGGCCCAGGTCCTGCATCGGCCGCAACTGCTGGTAGGAAATGCGGCGCTTTCCCTCCGCTACATGGAACTGTGGGCGGGCGTCTTGCACGAGCGGTGCCCAATGCCCCGGCCTGGACAGTGCGGCCATTTGCCGTATGACCGGCTGGGCGCCCTCCAGGCCGAACCTTGCCCGGAGCTGCCCGGCTGAGGTTCCGGCACCGGCTTGCACCGGCGCTTCGGAGCCTGTCCATTCAAAGACCACGTCTCCGTCGACGCTCCTGGCCTCCAGGCCCTCCAGGGGCCGGTAGTCCGTGAAGTCGCAATGGAGAGGTTCTCCTGAAGCCATCGCGCAAGAAAGCAGTAGCAGGCCGGGCAGGTATTTCATGAAATCGAGTATGGCACCGCCTGGGGGCCATCGCGAGGACGTCGGTAGAATCGCTGAACGTTGGATCTTGTAGCGAACCCCCATCCTGTAGCTGGTAGGGTCCGTGCGGTGCGGAGGGGGCTTGTCGGCTTCCCGTTGTTGTCGGCAGGGATCGAATTCCTTGCCAGTCCGTGGTGAAAGTCCCGCGAGCACCGAGACCGTTCCTGCGCCCGCCGGACAAGGCGCGATTCGGGTGCATACCGGGAGTATGTGCCCGAATCGCAACGCCGTCCGCCGGGATGCAGGGACGGTCGAATGCCGTGATGACTTTTGCCACGGGCTGTCACCCGGCATCCGGCACATTGGCGACCTCCTCTCCCTCCGACAGCCCTTCCTTGACCACGGCGACGACACCGTTGTCTCGACCCAACTTGATGGACCGCCTGACAGGTCCACCGTCCTGCTTCACCCAGACGAAGGACTCGCCGTTCTCCGTCTGAATGACCGACAGGGGCAAGGTCAGAACATCCTGGAAGTGGTTGACGACGATCCGGATCCGGGTTGCCATACCCGGACGCATCCTGTCCTGGTCCACGCGCTCCAGCTCCACTGTGAGGTCCAGCACCTTCATGGGCCGATCGAAGCTGGCCGGAGAGAAGAGGGTGGCCACCGACGCGATCCTTCCCTTGAAAGTCCGGTCCGGAATCGCGTCCAGGTCGACTCTGACCTCTTGGCCGACGCGGACTTTTCCGGCGTCGATTTCCGCGACCCGCGCTTCCACCACCAGGCTCGACAGGTCGGGAAGGCTCATGATGGTGCTGCCCATATACACATCACTTCCGACCCGCACCGGTTCGTTACGCCAGTTCCTCTGGTAGAGGACGGTGCCGGCCCGGGGTGAGACGATTTCCATGGCCTGGATCGATTTTCGGTGATGAGAGGCTCTCTTTTCATAAAGCCGCTGGCTGTCTTGCAGGATCTTGAGCTGCAGGTCGGCGTCCTGCTTCACGAACCTCCGCCGCAACTCCAGAGTCTCAACCTTTCGACGAGCCAACTCCGCCTCGTAGTCTGCCTTCTTGACGTCGAGGATCGATTGAAATTCTCTGGCTTGATCCAGTTGTTTTTCCTTCTTCCGGGCATCGACCCGGGCTTCTTCCAACTCCAGATCCAGATCCCGGGCCGCCAGCTCCAATGACGCCTTGGTCTTCTCGTACTCCTCCCGGGCCTTCTCGACGTTGGCCGATTCCTCACGCAATTTCTTCTCGACTTCCGTGGGATCCAATCGCACCACAATTTCGCCTTTTTCGACTGAGCTTCCTTCGGGCGCCATATGGGTGATCTTGTGACGCCAGGTATTGGGGAGAACCGGGGACCGAATCAAGGTCGCCAAAGCTGCCTTGAGCACCCCGTTGCCGGGTACGGTGAGCGTAAAATTCTCCCGCTTCATCCGGATCCAATCCCCCTCCGATCGTCGACTCGGGCTCGCATCGGAGTTCAGGAGGAGTTTCTGTCCGGCATCCAGTCCGGCGAGTGCTACCCAGCGGTCCGTCGTATCCAGGACTTGCACCGGCAGCTTCCGGCCCATCTCACCCCGCGCGAAAACCTCACCATCGGGGCCCAGATGGAGCGCCTCCCGGGGTGCCGTCAACCGCTCGCCGACCGGAACCGGAATCCTCACTCGAGCCGTCATTCCCGGCTTCATGATGTCCGGATCCGTTTCCAGTAGAGACACTCGGGCCTCGAAGACCTTGAGTTGGGACCTCCGCGACTTGGACTTCGCCGCTTCCGAAACCCGCAGCACACGTCCCCGGAAGGGGCGGGAAGGATGTGCATCCAGGATCACCTCGGCCTTCAATCCTTCCTGCAACAGAGCAAGATCGGAATCGTAGACGACGGCGGCGACTTCCAGGTTGTCCAGGTTGGGGAGCATCATGACCGGATACCCTCCAAAAACCGAGTCTCCCGCCTGGAGCTTTCGCTCTTCCCGGTAATGCCGCGCTCGGACGGCCAGTCCGGATGTGGGGCCCCGGACCGTGAGCCGATCCATAGCCTGAAGCAGCTGTTCAAGTTGCAGATCGGCCCGTTGGTAGTCGAGTTCGAGAACCTCCAGTTCGGCCAGTCCGGTCTCCTTCGTGCCGGCGAGTTGCTGGTCGGCTTTTTCGAGCTTGATCCTGGCCTGCGAGACGTCGTACTTGTATCTGGCGGAATCTTCGCGAGGGACGAGATCCGGCGGAATCTCGGAGTAGATCAGGGCGACCTTCAATTCTTTTTCGGCGGTCGCCTTGAGCAGAAGTTGCTCCTGCCGTTTGGACCCGATCTCGGCCTCCTTGCGGGCGATCTTGAGGCGGGCTTCCTCGCGTGTCTTCTCCAGGTCCAACCGTTCCGTCTCCAGACTGGAGCCATCGAACTTCACCAGCAGATCGCCCTTCCGGACCGCCGATCCCTGAGCCGCCAAATGACCCAATGTCAGGTTCCATTGTTGGGGTATGCGGGGCGAGTACACGATGAGGGATTCGCTGGCCTTGAGTTCCCCGGTGAGAGTCACGAACTTGACGAAGGGTCGTCGCTCCACCGCGGCTTGCCCGGAAGAGCCGGCCGCATCGTTGGCCCAGACCGGGACCGTGCAGAACAGAAGAACGATCGACAAGGGGGTGTGTCTCATGAACACTTTGCCCGGATGGAGAATGGTATGAGGGATAATATGTCTTCAGGGAGCGCCGTCGGGAAACACGTCTTCCCGATCCGCGGCTCCCCTTTGAAATCTGGCCGTGCGCCCGGTCCCAACCGGGATCGGCCGATCCTTATCGACGTCGAATGCATCTCTAACGTAGACGAACCTCTGATTTGAAGATGCATCACCTGCGCTAGGAGTTCAATCATGATTGCCTTTCGCCCTCCCGTTTCCGGTCTGGTCGTCCTCTGGGTTGGACTGTGTCCGATCGAAGGTGCTTCGGATACGGACCAGGAATTCCCTTCCACCAGACCGTACGTGGAACGGGTTCGAAGCGAGGGAAGACACTTGGATCTCTCCTTGAAGGAGGCCGTCCGGCTCGCGCTGACCAACAACCTGGCGATCGCCATCGAGGATTTCAATGAAGACGTGACCGAGCAGCGGATATTCCAGACTCGCGGCGACTACGATCCGGTGCTCAGCTTCTCCACGGGCTGGAGGTCCAATGAATGGCCGTCCACCAGCATTCTGGATGCGGGACGCAACATCCCCACGTCAATTCGGCGCGGGCTTCAGTTCGACACCTCGGTTCAACAGCCGGTCAAAGGTGGCGGCGCCCTGCAGCTGACCCTGAACAACGTTCGCAACTCCTCCAACAGTCTTTTTTCCATCATCAATCCCAACTTCGAGTCCTATTTCAACTTCTCCTTCACCCAACCGCTGTGGCGAGGATTCCGGGAGACCCAGACCGAACGGCAGTTGAAGCTCTACAACCTGGACCGCCGCATCAACGAGAGCCAGTTCGAAGAGAGGGTGTCGAGCATCATCCTGCGGCTCCAGACTGAGTATTGGGAGCTGGTTTCGGCCATCGACAACCACGAGACGCGCCGCCAGTCGCGGGAACAGGCCGTCCTGCAGCACGAACTCAACAAGCGCAGGGTGGCGGTGGGCATCTCGGCTCCCATGGAGGTCAGCCGGACCCGGGCGGAAGTCTCCAAGCGGGAGCAGGTCACGATTCGGGCGGAGGTCCAGATCGTCATTCGTCAGAATGCCCTCAAGCGGCTTCTGACCCCCGATCGGGCGGCCCCCCTTTGGAATCTGAGGTTGATCCCGACGGATCGGCCTCGGATTCAATCCCTCGGCATCACGCTGGAAGAGGCCATCGGACAGGCGCTGAAGCGCCGTCCCGAGTTGGAGCGCCTGAACCTGGAGGTGGAGCAGAATCGGATCGACAGGGATTTCTACAGGAAGGAGGGAAAGCCCAGAGTCAATCTGATAGCCAACGTCGGTTCGTACGGCCGGTCGGGACAGGTCTTCAAGAACGTGGATTTCTTCGGCGCCCTGACTCGCGAGCCGGATCCGGCGAACCCGTTCTACGGCAACTTCGGCAATTCCATGGGACAGGCGCTGGGGTTCGACTACATTTCCTATGAGATCTTCGTCAATGTGGAGATCCCCTTGAGAAATCGCCGCAACGAAGGCCTTCTTGCGGAGACCGCCATTGCCCAGCGCCGTCTCCGGCACCAGCAACGGGAGCAGGAGCAGCTCATCGTGGAGGAGGTTCGCAACGCCTATGAACGTCTCGGCATTCAGAAGCGGGAGCTGGACATGTCCGCTCTGGCGGTGCGTTTCGCCCAGGAGCAGTTGGAGCTGGAGACCAAACGGTTCAAGGCCGGGCTCTCCACCAACTTCGAGCTCCTGCAGTACCAGCGTGACGTGGCCGAGGCCCGTCTCGTGGAATTGCGCTCCCAGATCGACTATCAATTGGCGCTGACCGCGCTACGGCAGGCCATGAACACCATGATCGACGACCACGATCTGGTCGTCGCCCAAAGGTCGAGTTCAAATTAGAACTGGTAATTCCGGTGGGACCTGGGGCCTGCCATTCCATTCTTTCCAAGGACTGCTAGAATGGTGGACGAGCGGGAGTAATTCAGCGGTAGAATGCCAGCTTCCCAAGCTGGACGTCGCGGGTTCGATTCCCGTCTCCCGCTCCACCTTTTCATGCGGCTCATACGCGAAATCAACTCGGCTCGAATCGGTTCCCCGCTCCTGATTCTGCTGCTCTTCCTTTTGGCGTCGACGGATGCCGGAATGCGGGCCGGCCCGCTCCGAGCCGGGATCATCGGCCTCGACACGTCCCATTCCGTCCACTTCACCCGGATCCTCAACGACCCCGGGGACGAGGGCCACGTCCCGGGCTGCCGGGTGGTGGCCGCGTATCCCCAAGGAAGCCGCGACATCGAGTCGAGCGTACGGCGGGTTCCGGAATACACGCGCCGGGTGCGGGAGATGGGTGTCGAGATCGTCCCCAGCATCGAGGCGCTGCTGCAGAAAGTGGACGTGGTCCTGCTGGAGACCAACGACGGACGTCCCCACCTGGAGCAGGCCGCGCCGGTCCTGAAGGCCGGCAAGCCGGTCTTCATCGACAAGCCGGTGGCCGGAACCCTGGCGGACGTGGTGGCGATCTACGAGCTCTCGAAGCGCTACGGGACTCCCGTCTTCTCCTCTTCCGGCCTGCGCTACGCCGCGGGGGTTCAGGAAGTGGTCAAGGGAAAGGTGGGAAAGATCCTGGCGTGCGATGCCTACAGTCCGGCTGTGATGGAGCCGAATCACCCCGATCTCTTCTGGTACGGCATCCATGGGGTGGAGTTTCTCTACACCGTCATGGGTCCCGGCTGCGTGGAGCTGAGCCGGATGAACACGCCGGGAGGCGACGTGGTGGTGGGAAGATGGTCCGACGGTCGGCTTGGAACCTTTCACGGCCGCCGGGCCGGGAAACGGGGATACGGTGGGACCGCCTTCGGGAGTGAGGCCATCGCTCCGCTGGGCGGCTTCAGCGGTTATCCTCCCCTGGTCGCCCGGATCGTTGAGTTCTTCGAGACCCGCGTGCCGCCCGTCGATCCTGCCACGACGCTGGAAATCTACGTTTTCATGGAAGCCGCCGATGAGAGCAAACGGCGCGGCGGAGTGCCGGTCCGCCTCCAGGACGTGCTGGAGAAGGCCAGGACTCAGGCGCGGGAGACACTCGCTCGCAGATTTCCATAAGAGAAGAAATTACTGTCAATAGTAAAACTAGCTTTGGCTTTTATCACCGATAGACAATAATGACCTTTTTCCCGGGAAATTGCAGGGGCGCATCTTGTGGGGGCCTTCCTTCTTTTCCGCCCTGCTCCTTGACTTCCGGCAGGTGTTCGGATACCACAAACGCAACCTTGGAAACGTTTTGAGAAATACGAATTTCCTGATCGCCGGCTTGCTGATCCTGGTCCTGTCACACGAATCGCCGGCGCAAGAGTCGGTCACCCGGAACCCTTACACTTCGGTCGCCGATTTGTATAACGGCGCACGGAACTTTCGGAACCATTGCGCCATCTGCCACGCCCTGGACGCCACCGGCGAATCGGGTCCGGACCTGACCCGTTCCGAGTATCGCCATGGAAACAGCAACTCGGCTCTGTTTCGCATCGTCAGCCAGGGGATCACCGGGACCAGCATGGCGGCCCACCGTTTCCCCGACCGGGAGGTCTGGCAATTGGTCGCTTATCTGCGATCACTGGATCGCCGTTCCGCGTCCGAGAAGCTTCCCGGCGACCCTGCCAAGGGCAAGGTCGTCTTCGAGGAGCAAGGGGACTGCTCCCGCTGTCACATGGTCGACGGACGGGGAGGGCGTCTCGGTCCCGACTTGAGTGACGTGGGCTGGAAGCGGTCCGCCGGTTTCCTGAAAGAGTCCATCCTGGAACCCACCGCGGAGATCGGGAACAGTTCCGAAACCTTCGTGGACGGCACCCGCCGCTACTGGCCGGTCACCCTCACCCTGGCCGACGGAAACTCGGTTCAGGGCGTGGTCCTGAACGAAGACAGCTATTCGATCCAGGTCATGGACGAGGAAGAGCGCCTCCTCTCCTATACCAAGAAGCTCCTGAAAGAGGTTCGCAGGGGGCAGGTCTCGTCCATGCCGACCTTTCAAGACGATCTCAACGAGGCGGAAGTCGACGACCTGGTGGCCTACCTGGCCTCTTTGAAAAGGAAATAGCGTCCATGAAGCGGCATTCGGCGATCTGGTTGGTGCTGTTGCTGGCGGTGGCCTGCACGCCTGATGGAACCGTTCCCAGACAGGACGCGACGGTCCTCTCGGGAGAGGTGACCCACGGCGAACTGCTGACGGCGGACCAGTTGCCGGGGCACTGGCTCACCTATTCCGGCGGATACCGGAGTTGGCGTTACAGCCGCCTGGACCAGGTCAACACCACCAACGTCCACCGCCTCAGTCTCGACTGGGTATTTCAATTCAAGAGCCTCGAGAAGGTGGAGACGACTCCGCTGGTGGTGAACGACGTCATGTATGTGACCCAACCACCCAGCGATGCCCTGGCCTTGGACGCCCGGACCGGACGGCCCTTCTGGGAATATCGCCACAAACTGCCGGAACGCACCAGCGTCTGCTGCGGGCAGGTGAACCGGGGCATGGCCGTGCTCAACGGCCGGGTCTACCTGGGCACGCTGGACGCCCAACTGGTGGCCCTGGACGCCAAGACGGGCGCCGTGGTCTGGAAGGCGAAGGTGGCGGAATACAGCGAGGGTTACAGCATCACGGTGGCGCCGCTGGCCGTGAAGGACAAGATCATCGTGGGCATCTCGGGCGGGGAATACGGGATCCGGGGGTTTCTGGATGCCTACGACGCCGCCACCGGCGAGCGGGCCTGGCGTTTCTACACCATTCCGGGTCCCGGCGAACCGGGGAACGAGACCTGGTCCGGGGACTCGTGGAAACAGGGCGGAGCCCCCACCTGGATCACCGGTTCCTACGATCCGGAACTGGACCTCATCTACTGGGGCACGGGGAATCCCGCCCCCGACTGGAACGGCGACGTTCGTCTGGGGGACAACCTGTTTGCGTCTTCGGTGGTGGCCGTGGAGGCCGATACCGGAAAGATGCGCTGGTATTTCCAGTTCACTCCCCACGACCTGCACGATTGGGACTCGGTGCAGATCCCGGTGCTGGTGGACGGCGAGTTCGGCGGCGAGCAGCGAAAGCTCATGTACTTCGCCAACCGGAACGGGTTCTTCTATGTCCTGGATCGGACCTCCGGCGAGTATCTCCTGGGCAAGAAATACGTGAAGGTGACCTGGGCGGAGAGGATCGACGAAAACGGCCGTCCGGTCCGGGTCCCCAACATGGAGCCCACCGAAGAGGGAACGCTGGTCTACCCCGGAGTCCAAGGGGGAACCAACTGGTACTCGCCGTCCTACAGTCCGCGCACGGACCTCTTCTATGTCCCGGTCTGGGAATTGCCCAACTATTTTTACAAAGGCGAGGCTGACTACACGCCGGGTCTTCCCTACTGGGGCGGGCTGGTTCAAGGAGCGTCCGAAGAGCCGCCGGGGAGGGGAGCGATCCGTGCGCTGGTCCCGGAGACGGGCGAACTCAAGTGGGAGTATCCGCTGCTGACCGTGCCCTGGTCCGGCGTCCTCACCACTGCCGGCGACCTCGCCTTCAGCGGCACCACCGACGGTCAATTCTTCGCTCTGGACGCCCGCACCGGGGAGGAGCTCTGGGTGGCTCATCTGGGTGGCATGATCGCCACCAGCACCATCACCTACCTGAATCAAGGCAAGCAGCACCTGGCCATCACCGCCGGAACCTCGCTCTTCACCTTCGAGTTGGATTGACCGACCCCGGCGCCTCCTGGTGAGAAACGCGTCCTTGAGGTCGAAGCGGAGACGGACCGGTCGGGGGGCTGGTCAGGCCAATGCCTTCCGGATGATCTGCCCGTGGACGTCGGTGAGACTCATCTCACGGCCGCCGTGGAAGTAGGTGAGCAGCTCGTGGTCCAGTCCCATCAGGTGCAGGATGGTGGCATGCAGGTCGTGGACGTGGACCTTGTCCTCGACGGCCTCGTAGCCGAAGTCGTCGGTGGCGCCGATGATTTGTCCTCCCCGGACCCCTCCCCCGGCCATCCAGGTGGTGAAGCCTCGGGGACTGTGGTCGCGGCCTTTGTTCCCTTGGCTGGTGGGAGTCCGGCCAAATTCGCCGGCCCACACGACCAGAGTGCTCTCAAGTAGTCCGCGGCTCTTCAGATCCCGGAGCAGGCCGGCGATGGGTAGGTCGGTCTGCCGGCAGTGCAGGGTGTGGTTCTCGACCAGGCGGCTGTGAGCGTCCCAAGTGTCGTCGCCGTGGCCGCCGCCCGAGTAGACCTGGATGAAGCGAACGCCCCGTTCCACCAGCCGCCGGGCAATGAGGCATTTCCGGCCGAATTTCTCCGTCTCCGGGTCCTCCAGTCCGTACAGGCGCTGCGTGGCCTTGGATTCGCGGGCCAGGTCCACGGCTTCGGGAGCCGCCTGCTGCATCCGGAACGCCAGCTCGTAACTGGCGATTCGGGCCATCAACTCGCCGTTTTCGGGCCCGGCCGCACCCCGCATCCGGTTCAGGCGGGAGAGGAGCCGGAGCTGGTGGGTCTGCTGGGCCGGGGTGACTCCCTCCTGGGGCTTCAGGAAGAGGATCGGATCCCCCTCGGAGCGGAGCTGAGTGCCCTGGTAGCTGGCGGGCATGAAGCCGGAACTCCAGTTGGGCGGTCCGGAGATGGGTCCGCCTCGATGGTCCAGAAGCACCACATAGCCCGGCAGGTTCCGGTTGTCGCTGCCCAGGCCGTAGGTGACCCACGAACCCAGGCTGGGATGCCCTTGGCGCAGGAATCCGGTGTTCATCTGCAGCAGGCCCGAGCCGTGGGCGAAGCTGTCGGCATAGGTGCCGCGGACCACGGCCATGTCGTCGACGCACCGGGCCTGGTGGGGGAAGAGTTCCGAGACCTCGATCCCCGATTCACCCCATTTCCGGAAACTGAAGGGAGAGCCCATGAGGCCGCCCAGGCGATTCTTGCGGAGCTTCAGGAGCGGGTCCGCGTCCAGGTCGGGCATGGGCTGCCCATCCCGTCTGGTCAGTTCCGGCTTGGGGTCCCACAGGTCCGTCTGGCTGGGACCGCCGTACATGAACAGGAAGATGCACGCCCGCGCCCGGGGCGGAAAGTGGGGGGCCCCGGGAGCCAGGGGCGACGGCTTTTCGGGAGAGGCGTGAACCGTCTTTCCGAAGAAGCCGTCCTGGGCCAGGAGAAAAGTCAGAGCGGTGCCGGCGAATCCACCTCCGGCCTCCCAGAGAAACTCGCGCCGGGTCCGTCCGCAAGGGGTGAGGCGGAATCCGTTCCCAGGTTGTACGCGCTCAGGTTCAGATCGCATTTCCATGGCCTCTACAGAAGGGATGCCTCAGAGTAGGTCCTTGGCGGCTCATTTGCAATCTCGCCCGCACCGGCGGCCGGATTCCCGGCGTTTGCGTCAGGGATTCTCAGTGCAGGTAGAAGAACTCGTTGGTGTTCAACAGAGTCAGGCAGAGGGATTGAAGGACCCGCTCCCGGATGACCGGGTTGGCCTGGGTTCCGGTCAGGTCCTCACGGATCTGCTCTTCCTGGGCCTGAAGAAAGTCCAACGCCGCTTTCAATTCCTCGGGGCTGGGTCCCCTCGCCAGTCCCATCCGGAAAGCCCCCCGAACCTGGTTGTCCCGTTTTTCGCCGGTCGCGCGCATCACTCTGCGCGCCAGACGCCGAGCCTGCTCGTGGGTGAAGTCTCCATTCAAGAAAGTAAGGGCCTGGGGTCCGGTGGTGGAGACGCGGCGCTGCTCGCAACTGGAGGTGGTATCGGGTGAATCCAGCAATTCCAGTTCGGGGACGGCCAGGGAACGCTTGACGAAGATGTAGATGCTGCGCCGGAGGTTCTGCTCCGGGTCCGGTTCTCCCCAGTCGAGTCCCGGTCTCGACTGTCCGGCCAAGACCGAATCGGGGATTCGGGGAAACATGCTGGGGCCGTGCATGGAGTGATTCAGGCTGCCGCTGACGGCCAGCATCGAGTCCCGGACGGCCTCCGCTTCCAGGCGGCGGGGCTGCCATCGCCAGAGGAGGCGGTTCTGGTGGTCCACGCCGGCGGCCTGTGGGTTCCAGTCGGACGCTTGCGCGAAGGTGGAGGAGCCGGCCAGGAGCCGGACCACATGTTTCACGCTCCAGCCGGAGGCGATGAATTCCGAAGCCAGATAGTCCAGAAGCAGGGGGTGGCTGGGGGCATCCCCCGCGACCCCGAAATCGTTCTCGGTGGCCACCAGGCCTTCGCCGAAGACCCACTGCCAGATCCGGTTCACCATCACCCGGGCGACCAGCGGATTCCGGGGGGCGGTCATCCACCGGGCCAGCCAGCGCCGCCTTCCGCTGGAGTTGAAAGTGGACTCGATGGGTCCGAGCCGGGAAAGCAGGTCCGGGGGGGCCAGGATCGTTGGAACCACCGGTTGCACCTCCTCTCCAGGGGCCGCGGGGTCACCCCGGAGCAGGACCCGGGTGGCGGCAGGAAAAGCAGTGTCTTCGTACCAGACGTAGGCCCGGGGAGGTTCGGCGGGGGCCTCCGACTTCACGCGGTCCATTTCCCGCTCCCAACGGCTCAAGTCCCGAGCCTCCTCGGTGGTGGCTGCGGCCAGGATCTCCCGATCCATGCGCTCCTCGAACTTGCGGATCAGGGACTTCTGCTCGTCGGTCCGGCCCTCTTCCAGGGTCCGGAATGCCAATACCGTTTCGGCGTGGTGTGCCCAGCTCAGGTCCCGGTTGGAGGCCCCGTCGGAGAGAACCCGATCCAATATCTTCCGGCTCAGTTTCTTCTTCTTCCCCTCCAGCCTCTCCGTCTCCACCTCCACCTTCATGGTGGCCACCCGGTACCGTTCCAGTTCGTCCGGCGTGCCCACCATCCGGTCCAGATCGGCGCGGGGTTTCAGGAGATTTTTGGGACGCTTGAGCGGTTCGAAGAAGGCGAGGGAGCGATAGTAGTCCTCCTGGCTGAAGGGTTCGAATTTGTGGTCATGGCAGCGGGCGCAACGCAGGGTCAGGCCGAGAAAGGTGCTGCTGGCGGTCCCCAGGACGTCGTCCAATTGTTCGTACCGGTCCCGGAGTTCCTCCGCCGGCTCGTCGTCCCAGGTCCCCAGCCGCAGAAAGGTGGTGGCGATCTGAGAGTCGGCGTCGGTGCCGTCGATTTCGTCGCCGGCGAGCTGCTCGGTGAGGAAGCGATCGAAGGGCTTGTCCCGGTTGAAGGCGTCGATGACGTAGTCGCGATAGCGCCACGCGTGCGGTTTGGTGCCGTCTCGCTCGTAGCCGTTGGATTCGGCATAACGCACCACGTCGAGCCAGTGCCGGGCCCAGCGCTCACCGTACTGGGGCCGGCCCAGAAGTTCGTCCACGAGGCCGGTGTAGGCGGGATCGCCCGGACCCAGGGGCAGACCGGCCGACTCCTCCCAGGAAGGCGGCAAGCCGGTCAGGACCAGGGTCACCCGCCGGACCAGGGTCCTGGGGTCCGCCGCCGCCGCGGGCTGGATACCCCGCTCCTCCAAGCGGCTCAAGATGAAGGCGTCGACGGGTGTCCGGACCCATTGCCGATCTCTTACGGACGGGATAGGAGGTTTCCGGATCGGGCGGAATGACCAATGGGACGGGAGATGAGCCGCCGCCGGTTCCAGATCGGATTGCACCGGAAGCGGACCCGACGAAGCCCCGGCATTGATCCAGTCGCCCAGCAGCCGGACCTCCTCCGGTTCCAGCTTCTCCTCCCCCTGGGGCATGCTCTGGTCCGCGATCCGCTGGTAGAGAAGACTCTCGCCGGCATTCCCCTTCACCAGAGCCGGGCCCTGGCTCCCTCCCTTTTCCATGGAGGAGACGGTCCGCAGATCCAGGTCTCCCATCTGGAGGCTTTCCCCGTGGCACTGAAGGCAATATCGGTTCAGGAGGGGGCGAACCTGAGACTCGAACCGGGGCACCGCTTCGCTGGCGTGAACCAAGCCACAGGCCGCCGCGATGCCAGCCAATGCCAGTCCAGGCTTGATCATGACGAATCCCGGTTGGAGTGAAACCCCCCTACGCGATGATCCCGCTACACCAGGATCTTGTCGGCGACGACGCCGGCGACGTCGGTCAGCCGGAAGTCGCGGCCGCTGTAGTGAAAGGTCAGTTTCTCGTGGTCCAAGCCCATCAGGTGGAGCACGGTGGCATGGAAATCATGGATGTGCATCCGGTCCTCGACCGCGTGGTAGCCGATCTCGTCGGTGGCGCCGTAGACGAATCCAGGCTTGACTCCACCGCCGGCCATCCAGATCGAATAGCCGTAGGGGTTGTGGTCGCGGCCATCTCCTCCCTGGGAGACCGGGGTGCGTCCGAACTCACCGGCCCAGATCACCAGCGTCTCCTCCAGCATGCCCCTCGATTTCAGGTCCTTGAGCAACCCGGCGATGGGCAGATCCACTTCCCGGGCGTTCTCGGTGTGCTTCTCATAGAGCTGGGAATGCTGGTCCCACTTGTAGCTGTGGGTGCATTGGATGAAGC
Organism: Acidobacteriota bacterium; assembly: GCA_965217775.1. Lineage (GTDB taxonomy): Bacteria > Acidobacteriota > UBA6911 > RPQK01 > JAJDTT01 > JAJDTT01. The sequence continues at coordinate 4,874,309 of CBDCJH010000002.1, read as the reverse complement.
GCACGCCCCGCTCGGCCAGGCGCCTCGCCAGCAGGCATTGCCAGCCGAACTCCCGGGTCTCCTCCCGGTCGAGGCCGTAGAGCTTCCGGGTGGTCTCCGATTCCGTTTCGACTTCGAAGGCCTCGGGAGCCCTCATCTGCATCCGAAACGCCAGTTCGAAGGCCTGGATCCGGGCTTCCAGCTCGGCGTCGTTCCGGCGCAATTGGGCATGGCGGCGATTGATGTTCTGGAGCATGTCCAATTCGTAGCGTTGCTGCTCCGGCGTGAAGCCGCGGTGAACCAGGTACTCGATGGGCTCCCCCCGAAAGTCCTTGACCTTGAGCCCCGAATGGCCGATGGCGGTTCCCTGGTAGGCTCCGGGCAGGAAAGCCGAGCTCCAGTTCTTGGCGCCGCCGTGGGCCAGAGCCGGCTTGATGGTGATGTAACCGGGCAGGTTCTGGTTCTCCGTTCCCAGACCGTACAGGGCCCAGGAACCGAGCGACGGGCGGGTGAAGGTGCTGGTGCCGGTGAAGGTCTGCAGCAACGCGGCTCCGTGGTCCACGCCTTCTCCCACCATGGACCGGATCACGCAGAGGTCGTCGACGCAGGTCCGGACGTGGGGAAAGAGATCGCTCATGGGAATCCCGCTCTGGCCCGTTCGTTTGAAGTCCCAGAGTGGCTTCATCAGAGGTCCCGGGGGATTGTCGTCGAAGGCGAGGGGACGTTTGATGGGGAGCGGTTTTCCATGATCCCGGTAGAGTCGGGGCTTGGGATCCAGGATGTCGACGCTGGAAGGTCCGCCGTGCATGAACAGGAAGATGACCTGTTTGGCACGCGGCTCGAAATGCGGCTTCCGGACGGCGAGCGGGTTGGCCGCTCCGGCTGCGGCAGAGAGCCGGTCCGCCTCGGCGATGAGCCCGGCCAGTCCCAGCACGCCAAAGCCGCAGGCCGTGTCTCTCAGCATGGAGCGCCGCGTCAACAGTGGGGGGCGCTTCAACTTGTTCCATGGATTCTCGATCATGAGATCACCTCAAGTAGGTTCCAATCCCGGGGCGAGGCCGATCCTGGTTCCGGACCCGGGACCTGCTCCGTGTGGAGCGCGTTTCTCCCGATCTTGCCCCCGGAATGCGATCTAGTCAACATACATGAAGTCGTTGGACCCCATCAGGATCCGGCAGAAGCTGCCCCAGGCATCCAGACCCGGCGCCTCCGGCCCTCCGAATTTTCCCGTGAAGTCACCGAGATAGGCCAGCGCGGCTTGCCGCTCCTCCGCTTCCGGCATCCGGTTCAGGGTGATGAGATAAGCTCGATCGATGCGCTTGGCCGAGTCGGCCTCCTCCTTTTCCAGCCGGGTCGCCAGGTTCCGGGCCCGATCGGCCACGAACTCGCTGTTCATCATGAACAGGGCCTGAGGAGCGACGTTGGTGTGTGTCCGTTTGCCCATGCTGGTGGTGGCGTCGCCGAAGTCGAACAGGTTCAGGAGTGTCGGGAGGTTGGCACGGCGGAGGGGCAGATAGACCATCCTCCGGCGGACCGTCTCGGGCTTCAGGCTCAGACGGGCGTTGCTGTTCTCGGTGTCGGTGCCGAATCCGGATTGCAGGGTTCCGCCCATGGTCAGGTCCAGGGAACCGTCCAAGGAAAGCAGCCCGTCCCGGATCTCTTCGACCTCGAGGCGGCGCCTCTCGAATCGGGAGAGAAGCTGGTTCTGCGGGTCCCGCAGACTCTTGTCCGGTGTCATGCGGCTGCCCATTCGGTAGGTGGCCGAACTCATGATCAGGCGGTGCATCTTCTTGATGGACCACCCTTCCCGGATGAAGCGGCGAGCCAGATAGTCCAACAGTTGAGGATGGGTGGGAGGGGTGCCCAACTTGCCGAAATTGTTGGGCGTTCGCACCAGACCCTGTCCGAAGTGCCATTGCCAGATTCGATTGACCATGACCCGGGCCGTCAGAGGATGCTCCGGTTCGGTCAACCAGTGAGCCAGCTCCATGCGGCCGCTGCCTGCGGAAATCGGTTTCTGTTCCGCCCCCGCCAGAATCAGGGGGAACCGCTTGGGCGCCTCCTCGCCCAGATTGTTGTAGTCCCCCCGGACGAAGACTCGTTGCCGGACCGGATCTCCTTCCTCGACCGCGCAGGCCATGGCTGGTTCGGGAGGCAAAATCTCTTCCAGTTGTTTCAGTTCCCGGCGGTAGAGTGCCAGAAGCCGGTTGGACTCTTGAGAGAAGATCTTCTCCTGGGCCTTCTCCTCCAGGAAGAACGGTCCCTTGTCGGCGAAGTAGACTTCGTGGAAGAAGCGGTCGCGCCCCGGCTCGAAGGTGGGCTTCGGCGGCGGCGGCATGTTCATCTCCTTGAGCATCCGGCGGACCCGCTCCCGCCACTTTCGGAGGGTTTCGTTCCATTCCTCCAGACGCTCCTGGAACCGGATCTGGTAGGACTCTGCCGTCTGGGCAGGGTTCGTATCGGAAGCCTGCCGCCACTCGTCCAAGTGGGGCCTTCGGACCTCACGCGGCTGGAGGTAGGCGATCCACTTTCTCAGAATGGGAGCCTCCAGATCGTTTGCCGCCGCCAGCGCCTCGGCCTGCTCGGGTCCGCCGGCTTTGCCGGCAGCCAGCATGTAGTCGGCCAGGCGGGGACTCAACTGGGACACGTAGGCTTGAAGTTCCTGGTCGACGACGTCTTCGGTCTCGATTTTCTTGTTGCCGATCGACTCCTTGTGGTCCTTGTACGCCTGGTACTCGTCCTCGGGGACCAGCGGTGTGAACAGGAGCTTGGAGACAGTCTTGCCCATGGCTGTGAAACTGCGGGTGCTGGCGAACATGCCGAGCAGGGAGTAGTAGTCCTGGGTGGGGATGGGATCGAACTTGTGGTCGTGGCAGCGGGCACAGGTCACGGTGAGTCCCAGGAAACCCTTGGAGACCACGTCCAACTGCTCGTCCCAGACATCGTAGAGCATCCGCTGCTTGTCCTGTTGCGCCAGCGCCTTGGGGCCCAGGGCCAGGAACCCGGTGGCGACGATCCCGCGGCGCCGCTTCTCGATCGATTCGCCGGTGTGGAGCAGGTCACCGGCCAACTGCTCCGTGAGGAATTCGTCGTAGGGCCGGTCCTGGTTGAACGCGTCGACGACGTAGTCGCGGTAACGCCACGCGTAGGGGTAACGGTGATCCTCGTCGTTGCCGGTGGAGTCGGCATAACGAGCCACGTCGAGCCAATGGCGTCCCCACCGCTCCCCGTACCGGGGAGAAGCCAGCAGTTGGTCCACCATCTTCTCGAAAGCCCGGGGCGAGTCGTCACTCAGGAATTCAGCAATCTGTTTTTCGCTGGGAGGCAGACCGATGAGAGCGTAGCTCGCTCTCCGCAACAGAGCGAGTCCGGACGCTGGAGCGGCCGGTCGCAGGTTGGCCGCTTCCAGCCTGGCCAGAACGAAGCGGTCCACCGGAGACCGGACCCAGTCCACATCTTCCACTGGGGGCGGTTCCGGATCCCGGACCTTCTGAAAGGCCCAGAATTTTCGCTCTTCCGCCGTGAATCGGTCTCCCCCGTGGGCCGCAACCGACGGTGCATCCGGGTCGGGGACTCCGGGCCATTGAGCGCCGGTCCGGACCCAGTCCGCCAGGGAAGCGATCTCGTCCTCGGGCAGCATTCCGCCGGGAGGCATCTTGATTCGATCCTGGTATCGGATCACTTCCAGGATCCGGCTTTCCGCGGGCGCCTCTGAAGAGACCACCGGGCCATTCTGGCCGCCGCTGGCGAATCCCTCGGCGCTGGACAGATCCAACCCGCCGGTCTTGAGGCCGGAGTTATGGCAGGCTTGGCACTTGTTGGCCAGCACCGGACGGATCCGTTTCTCGAAGAACTCCGTCGCCTCGGCATCCTGGGCCGGCAGCGAAGGAGCGGAAACCGCGAAACCGATAAGTAAAGATAGAAATGCACGCATGAGAGTTGCCGGAAAGTATACCAAAAGCGGTGAGATCCGTTGCTCCGGGAACTGCGGCAGGTTGGTAGACTCAGGCGTCAATGAGGCGCGATCCGGGTATCGGAATCACGGGCTCGGGGTTCATGGGGAGGACCCATGCCGAGGCGGTGCGCGCGGTGCCCGGGCTCAGGCTGGTTGCGGTGACCGGTGGCCGCCGGGCGCAAGGACTGGCCGACCGGTACGGAATCGATTGGGAGCCGGACGTGGATCGTCTGGTTCGCCGCTCCGACGTGGATGCCGTCATCGTCACCACTCCCCACCATGTTCACGTCCGGGATGCGCTGGCTTCCATCGCAGCGGGTAGACACGTGCTGGTGGAGAAACCCCTGGCCACCTCGGTGTCCGATTGCGACCGCATGATCGATGCCGCGCGCAGCCGATCCGTCACCCTGGCCGTGGGCTATCATCAACGGTTTCGGCGAAACAACGTGGAAGCCCGGCGCCTCATCCGGGAGGGGGCCATCGGCCGCGTCCTGACCATCCAGACCACCATGTTGACCGAGGCCTCTCTGCGGGACGGCGGAGGATGGGAATGGTGGGACGATCCGGCCAGCCTCGGCCACGTCCTGAACTCGGCGCCTCACGGCATCGACCTGCTCCGCTGGTGCATGGGGACGGAGGTCGCCACCGTGAGCGCGCTTTCCCGCAACTTTCTGACCCGGGCCCCCGTGGAGAACACGACGCTGGCTCTGGTGAGCTTCCACAACGGCGCCCTGCTCAGCCTCTACTCCACCAACGTGGTGGCGGATCCGGGATTTCCCGGCGAATCCTTTCGTCTCAGGATCATGGGCTCAAAAGGCCTGATGGACCTGGATCCCTTCGGGGACCTGAAACTGGCGGCCGGAGGAACCTGGTGCACGGTCTCCACCCAGCCCGCGGCCCGGTTCGTCGCCGCCGACGTTCCCCTCAGCCCGGCGCGCCTCAGAGCGTACGAGCGCCAACTCCGGGCCTTTCGCGACGCCATCGAAGGCAAGCCCAGCCGGATCGGATCGGGACCGGACGGACGCGCCGGCGTGGAGGCCGTGACAGCCATGTTGGAGGCGTCACGAACCGGGACCGTGATCCACCTTCCGGACCGGGAAGCGGACCGGGAAGCGGGCAGCACTTTTTCCTCCGATTCCTGATTCCCGTCTCTCGATTCGGCATTCCCGCCGGTTGCGTTGTAAACTGGCCGCGGGGCTGCACACATGCGGATCGCGACCTGGAACATCAACGGGCTTCGAGCCCGTCTCGACTACGTTTTTCACTGGCTCGATTCCCGCCGTCCCGACCTGGTGGGGCTGCAGGAGTTGAAGATGCACGAAAAGCTCTTCCCCCACGCCGAATTCCGGGCCCGGGGCTATCAGGCGGTGGTCCATGCGTCCAAGGCCTGGAACGGCGTCTCCATATTGAGCCGGGAACCGGCCGAGACGCTTCAGTCGGGGCTGCCGGGACAAGAGCATCTGGGGACCCGCCTGGTGAGTGCCCGCGTGGCCGGCGTCACCTTCATCACCGTCTACTGCCCCAACGGCAAGCACGTCGGGCACGACGACTTCCCCAGAAAACTCTCCTGGTACGATGCGCTCCTGTCCTACCTGGAGGCGCGACACCACGTTTCCGAGTCCCTCGTCCTCTGCGGGGACTTCAACATCTGCCCCACCCCGTTGGACACCTGGAACGAAGAGGAGCTCGGGGGAAAGATCTTCCACACGGACGAGGAAAGAGATCGATTCCGGCGATTGTTGGACTGGGGACTGGTGGATCTTTACCGGGAGCGCTTCCCCCGGGAACGGAAGTTCTCCTGGTGGGACTATAGGGGAGGGTCATTCCACCGGAACCGGGGCCTCCGAATCGATTTTCTGCTGTCGACCCCGGCGCTGGCGGAACGGCTGCGCCAGGTGGAGATCGACCGCGACTACAGGAAGAAGAAGGAGGGCATGACCGCCTCGGACCACGCCCCGGTCATCGCCGACCTGCGACCGCCGGCTTCCTAGCCGCCAGGAGCGGCGGTTTCCAACCGCCGAACTCCAGAATAACAAGCAGCCGAAAAGCGACCGGGCATCCAACAGCCCCCCTCCAAATCCCTCTTCCCCCCGACGTGTTTCCCAACCCGGCATAGCCGGAACCAAAATCTCTTCGCCGGAGCGGCGGCTTTCCAGACGCCGCCTCTTCATCTGGCCCCATCTGGCTCCGTTTTGGACCGAAGAGGGCACACAAGGGGTATCCCTACGTCTTCGTCTATTTACGCAAGAATTCGAGATTGAGGAATCAGTAATCCAATACCCGGATCGGGTTGTCCACCAGGATGATCCGGATCTGCTCCTCGGTGAGTCCTTCTTCCCGGAGCAGGGGGACGAAGGTGGTCAGGATATAGTCGAATCCGTGTCCGCCGTTCCAGTGCAGCAGGGAGTTGGCGCAGATGTCCATGGAGATGAGAACCCGCTCCAGGTAGCCGGCCTGAACCAACTCGGCCACGTTCCGGGCCCTTCTCCATTCCGGCTGGGTTCCGGCGCTGGCGCCGCGGCCGACGTGGTCGATCTCCACGTAGACGCCCCTCTCGGCGATGGCCAGCTCGCCCTTGACGCCGCGCCGTTCTCCCAGATGTCCGATCACGATCCGTTCCGGCGGCACCCCCTCCTCCATCAGGATGTCCATCTGCTCGTGGGCCAGGTCGCCGAAATGGGTGGTGTGGGTGGTCACGGTGGCGCCGGTCTCCCGTTGGGCCCGGGCGGCCGCCCGGAACACTTTTTCCTCCGCCGGAGTGACGTGGAATCGCTCGGTTCCGATCTCGCCGATGATGCCCGGCCGAATGCCGCCCTCCACCCCCTCTTCCAACTCCTTCACCAGCATGTCGGCCAGGGCATTGGTGCTGAGCTCATGAATGTAGGCCGGATAGACGCGTTCCCGGTACCAGCCGCATCCCATGATGATGTGGAGTCCGGTGGCCTGGGCCAGCCTTCGCATCCCGGCCGGATCGCGCCGGAGTCCGATGGGGGTCACGTCCACCAGGGCGGAGCCCCCGGCGTCGCGATAGAAGGCCAGTTCCTCTACCAGCAGCTCCTCGTCGTCCACCGTGCTGTCGTATCCCAGGCGCCCTCCCCATTCCCAGGCGTCCACCAGGGTGTGCTCGTGCATGAGCGTGACGCCCAGATCTGCGGGTTCAATGGGCCCCAGAACAGTCTGAATCGACATGAAACTCCTCCGCTCAGCAGGGAAGCAAGGGACGGGCCTCTTCCAGCACCTCTCGCAGGTTTTCGCTCAGGATCCGGACCTCCGCCTTTCCCATGACCGTGGTGAGCGCATACAGGGCGTAGACCTTGATCCCGCGGTTCAGCAGAGCCAGATGGACCAGCGACATGATCCGAGCTCCCCTCTCCAGGGTCTGCGGATCGGACCGAAGGTGAGCCGCCAGGTCCAGGCTGACCAGGGAAGCGATCCGGTTCACCTCCAAGGGGAGTTGCAGATCCTGAACGACCTGGTTGAGCTCGTCACGGAGCGATCTCCCCAGGCGGCTCAGGTGTTCGAAGGCCTCGGGCGTGAGCATCTCCATGGCCTTCAAGCCCGCGGCAGAGGTGAGCGGATTGCCGTTGAGGGTGCCGGCATGGGACACGGAGGGTGTCGGGCCGTCGGCGAAGAGGGCCATGATGTCTTCTCTCCCCCCGAAGGCCCCGACGGGCAGCCCGCCGCCGATGATCTTGCCCAGGGCCGTGAGATCGGGGACCACGCCGTAGTGTTCCTGACCCCCGCCGGAGGAGACTCGGAAGGTGATGACCTCATCGAAAATGAGCAGGATGCCCAAGCGCCGCGTCGTCTCCCGCAGGAACTGGAGATAGCCCTCCGGGGGCAGCCCCAGGCCTCCTTGCGTCATCACCGGATTCACGACGACTGCCGCCAAACGTTCACGATGGGTCTCCATCAGGGTTCGGGCCGTCGGCTCGTCCCCGAAGGGGGCCACCAGCACGTTGTCCCCCTCGTTACTTGGAATCCCGGTGACCAGCGCCAGGGGCCTCCCGTCATCCGCCCGACTGAACTCCGTTCCTTCGTAGGTCCCGTGATAGGCGCCCGCCATCTTCAGAATGACGTCGCGTCCGGTGAAGGCTCGCGCCACCTTGATCGCCTGCATGTTGGCTTCGGTGCCCGAATTGCAGAAGCGGATGCGGTCTACCGAGGGCAGCCTGTGGCAGAGCAACCGGGCCAGTTCCACCTGGTGAGGGTTGGGCGCCGCCCACCCGGTGCCCCGCCCGGCCTGGCTTCGAATGGTCTCGGAGATCTCCGGGTGGGAATGTCCGTGGATGAGCGTGGTGGCGTTGTTGGTGAAATCCAGGATTCGATTGCCGTCCACGTCATGCAGGTAGCTCCCCTCCCCTCGAACCATATAGGAGGGGTGCGGGGGGAAACTGGTGCCCAGCCGCGTATCGCCGCCGGGAAGGAAACGCAGGGCTTCCCGAAACAACTCGCCCGACCTGGGCGTGCGCTCCCGGTACCGGAATTCGATCCTGGATTGCCATTCCGAAAGGGTCATCGGCACATTCTTGCAGGGCGTTTCCCGGCGGGCAAGGGGCTGGAAGAGAAGTGAGAAGAGAGGAGTGAGGAATGAGAGAAGAAAGTTGGCCGCACGCCGGGAGGTGATCCCGACCGACTTCGGGCCTCGAATCTGAAGGAGAAATGCAGGATTCCGGAACCTCCCGCGCGGCGATCTTCAGAGGTTCTCCAGGATGAATCGGGTCATCAGCCGCCGGAGGTGGTGGATTTGCTCCTTGTCCCTCACCCCATGCCGGGCACGGGGATAGATCATCATCTGGAAGTCCTTTCCCTCTTCCTGGAGGCGATGGGCCAGCCGGAGCGTGTTCTGGAGATGGACATTGTCGTCCAGCCCTCCGTGGATCAGAAGCAGCTTGCCCCGCAGGTCGCCGGCCGCCTCCAGCACCGAACTCTTCCGGTAGCCCTCCGGATTGTCCTTTGGAAGCCCCATGTACCGCTCCGTGTAGATGGTGTCGTAAAGCCTCCAGTCGGTTACCGGTGCCCCCGCAATCCCGATCCGAAAGTTGTCGCTGTGGGTCAGCGCAAAGCTGGCCAGGTAACCGCCGAAGCTCCAGCCCCAGATGCCGATTCGATCCGAATCCACAAAGGTCCGCTTCCCCAGCCATTTCAGGCCGTCTTCCAGGTCGCGCAGCTCCTGGCTGCCGAAGTTTCGATACACGGACCACGCCGAACCGGCGCCCTTCCCACTGGCGCTTCGGTTGTCGCAGATCCAGATCAGATAGCCCTCCTGGGCCATGAGCTGGTGCCAGAGGTGGTTGGTTCCGCCCCATCTCCTGCCGACCCGGGGCATGCCCGGACCACCGTAGACATAGGCCAGAACCGGATACTTTCGAGCAGGATCGAAGTCGTGGGGCAGGATCATCATGGCCTCCATGAGGAACCCGTCCCGGGTCGGCACCTGCAGAAACCGCGGAGTAGAGAGTCGAAACTTCTCCAGGTTCTCCCGGCGGCTGGGATGGATTTCCCGCAAGAGCGTTCCCGTCACGTCATGAACGCTCAGCCGGGGTGGGGTGTCGATGTCGCTCCAGGTGTCGAGATAGAGCGAACCCTGGTCATTCAACCGGGGCCGATGGGTTCCCGGTTCCCGGGAAACGCGTACCACCGATCCGCCGTTCAGGCTCGAACGGTAAAGGTGTCTCTCACCGGGGCCGTCCCGGTCCGCCGTAAAGTAGATCTCCCCGTTCTCGAGAGAGTGGTGGAGGAGGTCGAAGACGTTCCATTGTCCGCTTGTGACCGGTCCGATGAGGGTGCCGTCGGACTGGTAGCGGTAAAGATGCCGCCAGCCGCTACGATCGCTCATCCAGAGGAAGGAATCGTCCGCCAGCCAGTTCGGTTCGGCCAGAACCTCGACCCAGGCCACGCCCTCCTCCCGCAACAGCGCAGTCGTGCTTCGCGACGAGAGCCGGTACAGCTTCAGGTCCAACCGGGTCTGGACCCGGTCCTGCTCCTGGAAAACGACGGCGTCTCCATCCGGGCTCCAACCGGCCCGGACCACCAGGCGGTCGTCGTCCGGACCGTTCTGGATCCAGCGGACGGCCTCGCCGGAGACCGGGACCACGCCGATGCGCGCCCGAGGGTTGGGGTCTCCGGCCTTGGGGTAGCGGGTCGTCCGTGTGGACGGGTAGAGTGGCTCGTAATCGAGCAGCGTGAAGGTCGGCACCGGCGACTCGTCCAACTGCAAAAAGGCCAGGTGGGATGAATCGGGACTCCACCAGTAACCCTTGAAGTTGCCCCGGCCGTAGAGTTCCTCCTGGTACAACCAGTTCAATTTGCCGTTGATCGACTCACCGCCGCCGTCCTGCGTGAGACGCACTTCGCGGCCGCTCTCGATGCCGACCAGGAAGAGGTCCTGCTCCCGGACGAAGCTGACCAGGCGTCCGTCGGGGCTGAACTCGGCCAGTTCCTCCCGCTTGGAGGAATGGGTCAGTCGCGAAGCCGCTCCCGACTTCAAATCGTAGAGAAAAAGATCCCCGGAGAAATCGAAAAGGATGGTCTTCTCGTCAGGGCTCAATCGGAACCGGCCGAGCGTGGCGGAGTCGCTGCTCGAGGTCTCGAGATCGGGATCCGAGAGGGCCTTTCGAAGTCGCGCCGCATCCAGCAGGATCTGGGAATCTCCGCTGACGGCGTCCACTGTGAACAGGGTGGAAGACTGCTTGCGATGGTGGAGATAGTGGCGTCCGTCCCGGGACCAACGCAGACCCGCCGGAGGAGAGCCGGTGAAGTCCAACTTGGTGCGGGGATCGTAGAGATGCTGCAGGGTCAGGCGGGACTTCTCCGATCCGGCGAGAGAAGCGAAGAGGAAGAGAAACAGGAACCCTGCCAGCCAGCAGTGAATCGGAGGAAGTGAGGAGGGTCCGGAGGACGATTTCGAAGCGGGCGGGTCAATACGAGACGAGTCTCTTCTATCGGGCCGCTTTCTTCGATTTCTTGTCGGGCACCACCGGTTCAAACTCACTCCCCACCAACTCCAAAAGAGCCATCTCCGCCTGATCTCCCTGGCGAAACCCGAGGCGGAGAATGCGAGTGTAACCGCCGTTGCGCTCGGAGAAACGGGGGGCAATGTCGTCGAAGAGTTTGTACACCACCGACTTGCGCCGGATGAAGCTCAGAGCTCGCCGCCTGGAATGCAAGTTCTCCCGCTTGCCCAATGTGATCATCTTCTCGGCCACCGGACGCAACGCCTTGGCTTTGGAGATGGTGGTGATGATCCGTTCCTTGTCCAGGAACTCGGTCACCAGATTGCGCATCATCGCTTTCCGGTGACTCGCCGTCCGCCCCAGCTTTTTTCCCTTTCGACGGTGTCTCATGACCGTCAGACCTCCGTGGTCTCGCGGGCCAGCCGGCCCTTGCTGTCGATATTCATGCCGAACGCCAGGCCCATCTCGGCCAGCAGCTCCTTGATCTCGCTCAAGGACTTCCGTCCGAAGTTCTTGGTCTTGAGCATTTCGGTTTCGCTCTTGACCACCAGCTCGCCGATGGTTTCTACACCGGCGTTCTTGAGGCAGTTGTAGGCCCGAACCGACAATTCCAACTCCTCGACCGGTTTGATCAGGTTCTCGTTGACGGCCTGGTCCTCGTCTTCCTCGACCACGTCCTCTTCCGAGTCCTCTTCGAAGTTGATGAACATGAGCAGGTGGTCCTTGAGGATCTGTGCCGCTTGGGCCACGGCATCCTGCGGAGCGACACTGCCGTTGGTCACCACCTCCAGGTTGAGACGCTCGTATTCGGTCGACTGTCCCAGGCGGGCGGCCTCCACATGAAAGTTGGCCCTCCGAACCGGCGAATGGACCGAGTCCATGGCGATGTAACCCAGACTCAGGTCCTCGTCGTGGTTCTCGTTGGCCGGCACATAGCCCCGGCCGTTCTTGACGCGCACCTCCATGGTGATCCTGGCTTCCTGGTTCAGACTGGCGATGTGGACGTTCGTGTCCAACACCTCCACATCCGGGTCCGGCTTGAAGTCTCCGGACTTGATCTCCCCTTCTCCGGAGGCCTCGAAGTACAGGGTCTTGGCCTCACTGGAGTGCAGAATCAAGGGGATCTGCCTCAGGTTCATGATGATGTCGGTCACGTCTTCCCGGACGCCCGGGATCGACGAGAACTCGTGCAGGACTCCCTCGATCTTGACCGCCGTGAGGGCCGCTCCCTCGATGGCGGAAAGCAGGACCCTTCGCAGTGAATGCCCGATCGTCGTGGCGAAACCGCGCTCGAAAGGCTGAGCATGGAAGTCGCCTGAAGTCGGGGTCAAGGTGTCCGGGTCATAAAAGAGCTTGGTTGGTTTTTGAAACTCTCCCATGGGTCTATGTCTCCGACGATTCTTTGAACAGCCGCCTCAATGAAGCTCCGGCCCGCATCAACGGCCCTGGTGGGGGCATGGCTCATCCCCGCAGTGTGCCGACAGACCCCCGATGAAATCACGGGGGACCTGCACGGCGAGCCCGCGCTCAGCCGGCGGCTATTTGGAATAGAGTTCCACCACCAGGGACTCCTCGATAGCCAACGAGATATGCTCCCGGGTCGGCAACTCCAACACCTGGCCCTTGAATTGATTTGTTTCCAGACTCAGCCAAGCAGGAACCCCACGGCCGGCGGCGGCATCCAAGGCGGCGCGAACCAGCAGATTGTTCCAGATCTTCTGATGCAACGAGACTTCATCCCCCGCCTTGACCAGGAAGGAAGGGATGTCGACCCGTCGTCCGTTCACACGGATATGACCGTGGCGGACCAACTGCCGAGCCTGGCTCCTGGAGGTGGCGAAACCGAGCCGATAGACGACGCTGTCGAGTCTCCGTTCCAGAAACTGCAACAGGAGTTCGCCGGTGACGCCCCTCTTTTTGGCGGCTTTGGCGAAATAGCTGCGGAACTGGCGCTCCAGGACGCCGTAGACTCGCTTGACCTTCTGTTTCTCACGGAGTTGCTGGCCGTAACCCATGATCCTGAGCCGGCCCCGCCTGTCGCGCCCATGCTCGCCCGGAACGATGTTCCGTTTCTCGATGGCGCACTTCTCCGAAAAGCAGCGATTCCCCTTGAGGAACAGCTTCATCCCCTCGCGTCTGCAGAGACGGCAGACAGGACCGTTATAGCGTGCCAAGCTCTTTCTCCTTCCCGAACTGACCAGCCGATGACATGCAGTACTCCCGGTCTAAACCCGGCGCCGCTTGGGCGGACGACAACCGTTGTGGGGAATAGGCGTCACGTCCCGGATTGATTTGATATCGATTCCAGACGACTGAATGGCGCGCACGGCCGCCTCGCGGCCGCCGCCGGGTCCCTTGACCCAGACCTCGCAGGTGCGAATCCCGTACAGGTCACGGGCCCGATTGGCCGCCGTATGCCCGGCCTGAGAGGCTGCGAAGGGAGTGCTCTTGCGGCTCCCCCTGAAGCCCTGCATTCCGGCAGTGGCGGTCGATAGAACATTCCCGGCCTGGTCGGTGATGGTGATGATCGTATTGTTGAACGTCGCCTTCACGTGGACGATGCCATGGAGAATCGCTCTCCGATCCTTCTTCTTGGATCCCTTCCTTCTTTTCGTCTTTCTGCCCTTGGCCATTTGACTGCTCCTCTAATCGGTCCCCTGGGTCGAGAACGCCCTTCGCCGACTCCTTTTCGAAATGCTTGCGACTCCCGTGCGCAGACGCGGCCTCCGAGAGCGTGCCGCGCAGATCGCCGCCTTACCCCGGTGCTCGCCGCCCGCCGAGCCGCTAACGCCCCCTCTTTCTCCGCATGATGCGAATCTTTCGCGGGCCCTTGCGGGTCCTGGCATTGGTATGGGTTCTCTGGCCTCGGGTGGGGAGTCCGCGGCGATGCCGAAGTCCCCGATAGCAGCCGATATCCATGAGACGCTTGATGTTGATCTGGAGTTCCTTACGCAGATCACCTTCGATCCGCCCCTGGTCTTCGATGACGCGCCGGAGCTTGGTGGCCTCCTCTTCGGTGAGGTCCCCGGTCTGTTTGTTCACATCCACTCTCGCTGCATCCAGGATCTTCTGGGACCGAGCCCTTCCGATCCCGTAGATGTAGGTCAGAGAGATCAGAACCCGTTTCCGGTCCGGTATGTTTACTCCAATTAGTCGCATTGCGCTGATTCTCTCCGGCGTCTCCGGTGACGATTACCCCTGACGCTGCTTGTGTTTCGGGTTGCTGCAGATGACTCGGACCACACCCTTGCGGCGGACGATCCTGCATTGCCTGCAGATTCGCTTGACCGAAGCTCGAACCTTCATTCTTCACCCCCTGCAATCGCCGAATCCGGACCGGATGTCCGGTGGCGGGTCCTGCCGCTGGAGTTGCTGAGGATCCAGGGGCCGGTTTCGGTCACGGCGACTGAATGCTCGAAATGGGCGCTGTAACCCCCGTCCGCCGTCACCGCCGTCCACCGGTCTTCCAACACTTTGACGCCGGGTCCCCGGCTGTTGACCATGGGCTCGATGGCCAAGACCATGCCCGGCTTCAACCGGGGGCCCTTTCCAGGCTCACCATAGTTGGGGACTTGCGGTTCCTCGTGCAGGAACCGGCCGATCCCATGGCCCACGAATTCTCGCACCACCGAAAACCCGTAGGCTTCCACATACTTCTGTATGCCGTGGGAGATGTCGGAGATGCGGTTTCCCACCACCACCTGCTCGATTCCTTGGTAGAGGGACTCGCGAGTCACGTCCAACAGCTTCCTCAGTTCGGGAGAAATCTCTCCCACACAGAAGGTCCATGCGGAATCACCGTAGAATCCCTTGTAGTAGACCCCCACGTCCAGGGACAGGATCTCTCCCTCCCTGAGAGGCTGGTCATTGGGAATCCCGTGTACGATCTGATTGTTGACGGAGGCGCAGACGCTGGCGGGGAATCCCCGGTAGCCCTTGAAGGCAGGTTTGGCCCCGCTCCGGAGAATCAGGTCCTCGGCAGCGGCGTCGAGTTGCTGCGTGGTCACTCCCGGCCGGACCATGGTCCCCAGCTGATCCAGCGTTTTGGACACCAGGCGGTTGGCCTCGCGCATCCTCTCCAGTTCTGTCGTGCCTTTGCAGACGATCATCCCAGTCAAATCCCTGATGCGATACGGAACCTCAAGACCGAACGTCACTTTGTGACATGGTCTGAACGACGGAGTCGAAGACCTCCCGGATTCCTCCGGAAGCCTCCACCTCTCCGTAGCGGCCCTTTGTCTTGTAGTAATCGACCAGAGGCTGAGTCTGGTCCCAGTAGACTCGCAGTCTCTCCCGAATCACAGATTCGCGGTCGTCGGGACGGAGCACCAATTCCCCGCCGCACGAATCACAGACGCCCTCCTTCCGGGGCTCGGAATAATGAAGGTTGTAGATATTACCACAGCCGGCACACTGACGGCGCCCGTTGAGGCGTCTGACAACCTCCGCGTCCTTCAGTTTCAAATTGATCACCAATGGCGGAAGACCGTTGCTGATTCGACTCAGGTAGGTGGCCTGAGCGAGGTTGCGCGGAAATCCATCCAACAGAGTTCCTTTACCCGTGTCTCGCGCCAGCTTCCTTCCCACGATCTGCGCCACCAACTCATCCGGGACCAACTCTCCCGCGTTCATGATGACTTCGACGCGATTGCCCAGATCGGTCCCGGCCCGCACTTCCTCTCGCAGGATTTCCCCGGTGGAGACATGCAGGTAGCCGAACCGCCCCGCGAGGCGCTTGGCCTGTGTCCCTTTCCCGGCTCCGGGCGGGCCGAGCAGAATAGTCACCAATTTCTCGGGCATCAGGATTGGATCTCCAGATTGAACTTTACAGCCCATGGTGAAAGTCCCGCGTAGCACCGAGACCGGGGCTGCGCCCGCCGGACAAGGCGCGGTGAGGGAGCATATTCGACCCTATGTGACCGAGGCGCAACGCAGTCCGCCGGGATGCAGACCCGGTCGAATGCCGTGATGACTTTTGCCATGGGCTGTTCAACCCCTTCTTCCCCGGATCCGGCCCTTTTTGAGGAAGCCTTCGTAGTGCCTCATGATCAGTTGTGACTCGATCTGCTTGACCGTGTCCATTCCCACGCCCACCACGATGAGGAGGGACGTCCCTCCGAAATAGAAGGTCACCCCCAGGCCGTTGGTGAAGAAATCCAGATTGTTGGCGATCAGGAAATTGTCCAGAACCGGGCCCACCCAGGGTATCGGCTGGACCTTGAATCCGGTCATCAGAAATTCGGGAAGCAAACAGACCAGGACCAGATAGACGGCGCCGGCGGCCGTCAAACGGCTCAAGGTCTGATCGATGTACTGTGCGGTTCGCCGGCCGGGCCGAATCCCCGGAATATAGCCGCCGTATTTTCGGATATTGTCGGCGACCTCGTCCGGGTTGAAGATGATGCTCACGTAGAAGAAGCAGAAGAACATGATCCCGGCGATGTAGATGAGGTTGTAGAGCGGGTAGCCTTGCTGCAGTTGCTGGGAAAGGCTCTGGACCCACCCGGCCTCGAAGACCAGGCCCATGGTGGAGGGAAAGGCGAGAATGGAGGCGGCGAAGATCACCGGGATGACTCCGCCCGAGTTCACCCGCAGGGGCAGGTGTGTGGCTTGCCCGCCGTACATCCTCCGGCCCACCACCCGCTTGGCGTATTGGATGGGAATCCGGCGCTGTCCTCGTTCCACGATCACGATTCCGATCACCACCAGGACCATCATCCCCAGGAGGAGGATGATCGTGACTATGGACCGGGTTCCCAGCATCCAGTCCTGATACAGGGAATAGCCCGCGGACGGCAGGCCGACCACGATGCCGGCGAAGATGATCAGGGAGATCCCGTTGCCGATGCCGCGCTCGGAGATCTGCTCGCCGAGCCACATCACCAGCGTCGTCCCGCTGGTGAGGGTGAGCATCGTCATGAGTCGAAAGCCCCAACCCGGGTACGGCACCACCGCCGGGACCGCCTCCATCCGCTCCAGGACCGAGGCGGAGGCCAAGCTCTGAAACAGGCAGAGGCCCACGGTCAGGTATCGGGTGTATTGATTGATCTTTTTCCGGCCCAGCTCACCTTCCTTGGAGAGCCGCTCCAGGAAGGGCCAGACCACCGTCAGCAACTGCAGGATGATGGACGCGGTGATGTAGGGAGTGATTCCCAAGGCAAAGATGGAGAACCGGCTCAGGTTGCCCCCCGAGAACATGTCCAGGAAGCCCAAGACGGTCCCGGCCTGCTGGTTGAAGACCAGTTCCAGGGCGCCGCTGTCCACTCCCGGAGTCGGGATCCAGCTCCCCACCCGGTACGCGGCCAGGAGCCCCAGCATGAAGAGGACCCGCTTCCGCAGATCGGGAATATGGAAAATGTTCCGGAAACTGCCCAGAACCGGACTGAAATCGGCCATCAGCTCAAGACCTCGACACTGCCGCCTGCCTGTTCGATCTTCTCTCGGGCCTGCCGGCTGAGATGGTGAGCCCGAACCATCAACTTGCGCTCAAGCTCTCCATCGCCCAGGATCCGCAGGCCGTCACCCAACTTCTTGACCATTCCCCGCTTCATGAGCAACTCGGGGCCGACGGTGGTTCCGTCCTCGAAACGATTCAGGTCCCGAACGTTGATCACCGCGAACTGTTTGCGGAAGGGGTTCTTGAAACCCCGCTTGGGAAGCCTTCGATAAAGGGGCATCTGGCCGCCTTCAAAGCCGGCTCGGGACGAGTATCCGGATCGGGATTTCTGACCCTTGACGCCCCGACCGGCGGTCTTGCCGGTTCCGGAGCCGGGTCCCCGGCCGACCCGCTTGCGGGTGTGACGCGTGCCTGGAGCCGGCTTCAACGTGTGGAGAGCATGACTCATCGCTCGTTTCCCTCGACGATCTGCACCAGATGGGGAATCTTGGCCACCATGCCCCGGATCTCCCGGGTATCCGGCCTTTCCACCACCTGATTCAACTTCCTCAGCCCCAATCCCCGAACCACCAGTTTCTGACGCTTCGATCGCCCGATGGCGCTGCGAACGTAGCGGATTCGGATGGTCCCCGTCCGGCGGCCCTTCGGCTCCCGCTCTTCAGTCACCTAGAGGTCCTCCACCGGAATACCTCGGCTCAGGGCTACGGCTTCGGGACTGCGCAACTGGGACAACCCATTGAAGGTCGCCTTGACTACGTTGTGAGGATTGGTGGTTCCCACGCTCTTCGTCACCACGTCTCGGATCCCGACCGATTCCATCACCGCTCGAACCGGACCACCGGCAATGATGCCGGTCCCTTCGGGGGCCGGCTTGAGAATGACCAATCCCGCGCCGAAACGCCCCTTGATGCCATGGTGGATCGTCGACCCCTTCAGCGGAACACCGATCATGGATTTCTTGGCCTTCTCCAATCCTTTCCGGATGGCCGACGGGACCTCGCGCGCTTTGCCCATGCCCCAACCGACCTTTCCATTCTGGTCGCCAACGACCACCAGAGCGCTGAAACTGAGATTCTTTCCTCCCTTCACCACCTTGGTGACCCGATTGATGGAGATGACCTGATCCTTCAGTTCTTCGTTGTAGTCCTTTTGCGCCATGAGCACTCCGTGTCTAGAACTTGAGCCCCACCTCCCGGGCGGCGTCCGCCAGAGCCTTGACCCGGCCAAAATACTTGTACCCGCCGCGGTCGAAGACCACTTCGCGAATCCCGGAGGCGAGAGCTTGTTGGGCTATGCTGGTCCCGACCCGGCGAGCGGCTTCGATATTGCCTCCGTTGGCCAGTTTCTCGCCGTTCACCTTCAAGGTCGAAGCAGTCGCCAGGCTTCGCCCATGTTGGTCGTCGATAATCTGGACATACGTGTGTTTCAGGCTGCGAAAGACACAAAGACGGGGACGCTCGGCCGTTCCCGACAGCAGCTTCCGGATCCGTCGGTGGATCCTGGTCCTTCGATAGGTCCGACTCGCCTTCTTCGCCATTCCCCTCAGGCTCCCTTCTTGCCCACCTTCAGGTGAATCTGTTCGTTCTTGTACCGAATCCCCTTCCCCTTGTAGGCATCCGGCCGCTTCAAGGCCCGGATATTGGCGGCAACCTGTCCGACACGGTACTTGTCGACCCCTTCGATCAGAATCGTCGTAACGTAGTTCTGAATCTGGCGGCCGGCGCGCTCGACACGGATGTTGATGCCTTCCGGGACGGGGAAATCGATGGTATGAGAAAAGCCCAGCGACAGGGTCAGGACCTTGCCCCGCAACTCCGCACGAAAGCCGATGCCGACGATGTCCAGCTCCTTGCGGAAGCCTTGGGTGACGCCCGTCACCGAATTCGCCAACAGCGAACGGGCCAATCCGTGGAGCGAACGGGAGGTCTTGTCGTCTCCTCCCCTCCGGACCCGAAGCTCGCCGTTCTCGACGGCGGCGGTGATTCCTCGCGGCACCGCGGTGGACATGGAGCCCCGCGGCCCCTGAACGCGAACCTGACCCCCCAGCACCGAAACCTTCACCCCGCTGGGAATGGGGATGGGCATTTTCCCTACGCGCGACATGACGTCTTACTCCGGACGTAAACCGGCCCGTACGCGGCCGGCCCCGCCTTCTCAGTACACCTCACAAAGCAACTCTCCGCCGATACCCAACTCCCTGGCTTTCTTCCCGGTCACGATTCCCTGCGACGTGGACAGAATGTTGATGCCCAAACCCTCCAGCACCAGCGGGATCTCGTTCCTGCCCACGTATCTGCGGCGTCCCGGAGTGCTGACACAGCGCAGGATCTGGATCACGGACGTTTTGTCACGGCCGTACTTGAGGCGGACCGTCAGGCGCTCGAACGGCGGCTCTCCGTCGCTCGTGTAACCGGAAATGTATCCTTCCTGATGAAGGATTTTCACCACTTCCGCCTTGAGCTTGGAATGGGGAATCCGGACCGCATCGTGCCCGGCCTGGAGGGCGTTTCTGATCCGGGTCAGAAGATCGGCTATGGGATACGTGACTGACATGAGACTCTTCTTTCGCCTCCGCCTGCAACCATCGGCAGACGCCGCCGGAACGGCATCACCAACTGGCCTTGATCACTCCGGGAATCTCTCCCAACAGGGCCAGTTGGCGGAAGCAGATCCTGCAGAGCTGGAACTTGCGTAGAAAACCTCGAGGACGCCCGCAGCGCCGACATCTGTTGTAGCGCCGCGTGGAGAACTTGGCTGGTCTGTTCTGTTTCGCAATCAATCCCTTTCGGGCCATCCTCCTACACCTTCCCTGCCGGCGCGCCGGCAACGAACCAGGGTCGAGAGTCTCGCCTGCGAGACCTCCCCGGGCTTGTCAAAAAATCAGCTGGCGGTCCTCCTCCCGACCGAAGGGAATGCCCAGCCCCGCCAGCAGGACGCGTGCCTCTTCATCCGACCTGGCCGTTGTCACAATGGTGACGTTCATCCCGTGCGTCGTCTCGGTCCGGCCCAGATCGATCTCCGGAAATATCAAATGCTCCCGGATTCCGAGCGTATAGTTGCCGTGTCCGTCGAACGCATTGGGAGCGACTCCTCGAAAATCGCGGACTCGGGGCAGGCCGATATTGATGAGCCGATCCAGGAACTCGAGCATCCGGTTTCCCCGCAAGGTGACCATCACTCCGATCGGCATTCCTTGGCGCAGCTTGAACCCGGCGATGGATTTCCTGGCGCGGGTCACCACCGGCTTCTGTCCGGTGATGGCGGTCAGGTCGGACGCCGCCGAGTCCAACAGCCGAATATTCTGGATCGCCTGTCCCAAACCCAGATTCACTACGACCTTGACCAGCCTGGGGATCGCCATGACGTTGTCATAGCCGAACTCCTCCACCAGCTTCGGGACCACCTCTTCCTTGATTTTCTCTTTGAGCCGAGCCACTGCTTCTACCCTTGTTGCCGCCCTGCCGGCACGCTACTTGTCAACGGTGCCTCCGCACTTCTTGCAGGTTCGGACCTTCTTCCCGTCGGAGAGCCGCGTGAAACCCACGCGGGTCGGCTGGTTGCACTCCCGGCAGATCACCTGCAGATTCGAGAGCGCCACGGGGGCCTCCTTTTCCAGGATTCCCCCTTGCACGTTCTGCTGCGGATTCTGCCTGGTGTGCCGGTAGATCATGTTGATCCTCTCGATCACGGCGCGTTTCCGATCGGCCATCACCTGCAGAACACGGCCCGTCTTGCCGCGGTCTTTCCCCGCCAGCACCAGAACCTGGTCATTCGCCTTCACATGGAGCATCCGAAAAACCCTTCTCCGGTCACAAGACCTCAGGAGCCAGCGAAACGATCCTCATGAATCGTTTTTCCCTCAACTCTCTCGCCACGGGGCCGAAGACGCGGGTTCCGACCGGTTCCCGGGCGTTGTTGATCACGACGGCCGCGTTCTCGTCGAAGCGGATGTAAGAGCCGTCCGGGCGCCGGTTCTCCTTGCGCATCCGGACCACGACGGCCCTCACCACCTGGCCCTTCTTCACAGCGCCGTTGGGGCTGGCCTCCTTCACCGAGGCCGTGATGACTTCTCCCAGACTGGCGCCGCGTCCCACGTCGCCACCCAAGGGTGAGATGCAGGAGATTCTTCGGGCTCCCGAATTGTCAGCAACGTTCAGGACGGTCTGCATCTGGATCATGATCCACCTACCCCTTGGCTCTCTCCACGACCCGAACCAGGGTCCAGCGCTTCCGCTTGCTCAGAGGCCGAGTCTCCTCGATCAGAACCTTGTCGCCCTGCCGGCACGCGTTCTCCTCGTCGTGGGCCATGTGCTTGCTGGTGCGCCGAAGGGTCTTCTTGTAGAGAGGATGAGCCACCAGACGGTCGACGGCCACGACGATTCCCTTGGTCATGGAGGCGGAGACCACCCGTCCGGTCTTCCGATTCCTTTTTCGCGCCCGTCTTTCCACCGACTCAGTCGCCATACTCTTTCCCTCGATAGACCAGGGAGCGAATTGTTCCGGGCAACTCCGCCCCGTCTCGACTCACTGCCGTTGCTGCCGTATCTCCGTCAAAATCGTCTTGACCCGGGCCAGATCCCTTCGGATCTGCCGGATCTTGGTGCGATTCTCCAGTTGTCCCGTGGCCTTTTGGAACCGCAGCCGGAAGATCTGCTCAGAGAGCGCCTGGCCCTCCGATTCCAGGTCCTCCAATGACATCTCTCTCAGCTTGGATGCATTCATGCCGAATCCAGCCGGGTCACGAAACGAGTCCGCAATGGTAGTTTGTTGGCTGCCAACCGCATGGCTTCCTTCGCCATGTCGTGGGGCAGTCCCTCCATTTCATAGAGGATGGAACCGGGCCGCACCACCGCTACCCATCCCATGGGGGCCCCTTTCCCTTTGCCCATTCTGGTCTCGGCCGGTTTCTTGGTAATCGGCTTGGCGGGAAAGATCCGAATCCAGATTTTGCCTCCCCGCCGGACATAACGGGTCATTGCGATTCGGGCCGCCTCGATCTGCCGGTCGGTGATCCAACCCGGCTGCATGGCCTTGAGACCGTATTCGCCGAACGCCATGGTGCTGCCGCGGTGAGCCTTGCCCGTCATTCTCCCCTTCTGCTGTTTCCGGTACTTGATCTTCTTGGGCATCAACATGACTTCAATGACTCCCGTTCAATTGGACCCGGCCGATCCCTCGGTCCCGAAGACCTCGCCCTTGTAGACCCAAACCTTGACTCCGATGACGCCATAGGTGGTGAAGGCTTCGGCGAAGCCGTGGTCGATCCGGGCGCGCAAGGTATGGAGAGGCAGCCGGCCGTGGAGATACCACTCGGCTCTGGCGATCTCGGCACCGTTGAGCCGCCCTCCGCACCGGACCTTGATCCCCTGGGCTCCAAAACGCACCGCGGTCTCTACGGCGCGGCGCATGGCCCGGCGGAAGGCCACCCGGCGCAACAACTGCTGGCAGATGGACTCGGCCACCAGTTGGGCATCCGTCTCGGGCTTCTGTTCCTCCTGAATATTGATGTAGACCTCCCGTCCGGTGGCGGTCTGGAGATCACTCTTCAACCTGTCGATCTCGCTGCCTTTGCGACCGATGATGATCCCGGGCCGAGCCGTTTTCACGATGACCGTGAGCTTGTTGGCCGCCATCCGCTCGATCTCGATGGAGGAGATCCCGGCATGGTAGAACTGCCGCTTCAGATTCTTCTTGATCCGAAGGTCCTCATGCAGCAGTTCCCCGTAGTTCTTTTCCGCATACCAGCGAGACCGCCACGTGTTGATGTAACCCAAGCGGAACCCGTACGGGTGGACTTTCTGACCCAAAGTGCGCCTCCTATGACTTTCCGTCCGAAACCCGGATCGTAATATGGCTCTGGCGACGCCGCTCGCGGAAGGCCCGCCCCATGGGAACGGGGCGCATCCTGAAACGCCACTTGGTCGGTCCCAGGTCGACGTAGGCCTCCTTCACGATCAGATCATCCACGTCTAGGATCGACGATTGCTGCTCGGCGTTGGCAATGGCCGAACGCAATACCTTGGAGATGGGGCGAGCCGCCCTCTTCCCCGAAAAACGGAGAATGTCCAGCGCTGCCTCCACCTTCCGGCCCCGAATCAGGTCGATGACCAAACGAGCCTTCTGGGGCGACCCTTTCACGTATTTTGCCGTGGCCGATGCTTCCACAAATCCTGCTCCGCAACCTTTGCCGCCGGTCCGGCCGGTGCCGGACCCGTCGATTTCGTTCCGCTGCCGCTAACGCATCCTGGCCATGCGCTCAGATCTTCGAATGTGTCCCCTGAAATTTCTTGTGGGGGCGAACTCGCCCAGTTTATGTCCCACGACGTTCTCGGTGATGTAGATGGGAATGAACTTCTTGCCGTTGTGAACGGCAATCGTGTGTCCCACCATCTCCGGCGTGATGGTCGATCTCCGGGACCAGGTCCGGATGACCGCCCTCTCGTTGGTTTCATTCAGGTGACGCAATTTCTTGACCAAGTGATCGTCCACAAAGGGACCCTTTTTAACCGATCTGGGCATGGGGACTCCTATTTTTTCCTCCGGCGGACAATCATCTTGCCGGTCCGGTTGTTCCTTCGGGTCCGGTAGCCTTTCGTCTTCCAACCCCAGGGTGAGGTGGGATGACGTCCACCCGAACTCTTCCCTTCGCCTCCGCCCATGGGATGGTCGACCGGGTTCATGGCCACACCGCGAACCTTGGGTCGGCGCCCGCGCCAACGGTTGGCTCCGGCCTTTCCCAGAGAGACGTTCTCGTGGTCGACGTTTCCGACTTGGCCGATAGTGGCCCGGCAGAGGACGTGAACCTTGCGCACCTCGCCCGAGGGCAGCTTGATCTGTGCGTACTTGCCCTCTCTGGCCAGCAACTGGGCGCTACCGCCCGCGGACCGCACCATCTGACCTCCCCGGCCCTGGGTCAGTTCGATGTTGTGGATCATGGTTCCCAATGGGATGTTGGCGATGGGCAGGCAATTGCCGGGCATGATGTCGACCGCCGGTCCCGAGACCACCTCGTCTCCCACCTTCAACCCGTTCGGAGCCAGGATGTAACGCTTCTCTCCATCCAGGTAGTGGAGCCGGGCGATCCGGGCGCTCCGATTGGGGTCGTATTCGATGGCGGCGACCCGCGCCGGCACCCCATCCTTGTTTCGCTTGAAGTCGATCGTTCGATAGCGCCGCTTGTGGCCGCCTCCCCGGCGCCGGACGCAGATCTTGCCGTCGCTGTTGCGACCGCTGATCCGCTTCTTCCCCCGGGTCATGCGCTTGAGCGGCTTGATGTCGGTCAGATCCTCGCCGGTCTGAACGGTTCGGAATCTGGTGCCGGGTGACGTGGGCTTATAACTTTTCAAAGGCATCGGTTCTACACCGTGTCAAAAAATTCCGGCATGTCCTGGCCGGATTTCAGGGTCACGTAGGCTTTTTTCCAATTGGCTCGTCTTCCTCGGTATTTGCCCATTCTCTTGACCTTTCCCCTGAAGTTGGCGGTTCGAACGGACTCGACCTCGACCTCGAAAATTCCCTGGACCGCCGTCTTCACCTGCTGCTTCGTGGCCTCGGGTCGAACCTTGAAGACCACCATCCGGCCATCGAGCTCATCCTTTTGAATGGCGGCCTTCTCGGTAATATGGGGGAGCCTGAGAATATCGTACTTGCTCATGACCTCAGCAACACCTCCTGCAGTTCCAGCAATGAAACCTTGCTAATCATCAGGAACTCGGCGTTCAGCAAGTCGTAGACGTTGACTCCGAGTGCCGGAACCATCTTGACTCCCGGCAGGTTTCGAGTGCTCAGGAAGAGGTTCCGGTTCGCTCTCGAATCCACTACCAACAGCTTCCGGGTCAGGTCGAAGGTGCTCATGACGTCCACGAATTTCCGGGTCTTGTGGTTGGACAACTCCAACGAGTCCAGAACCAGAAGCTTTTCATTCTTGAGCTTGTCCGAAAGGACCAGCTTGACGGCCCCTCTCCGCTTCTTCTTGGACAGCGACTGCGCGTAGTTTCTCGGCTTGGGACCGAAGGTCACGCCTCCCGATCTCCAGAGCGGACTTCTGATGGTTCCGGCCCGGGCCCGTCCGGTTCCTTTTTGCCGCCATGGTTTCCGGCCGCCGCCCCGCACTTCGGCACGAGTCTTGGTGGAGTGGGAACCCTTGCGCCGGCCTGCCAGAAAGGCGGTCACCGCTTCCCACAGCAAGGACTCGGACGCCCGGTAGTCGAATACCTGCTGCGAGAGGGCCAGTGTCTCCACCACCTCGTTGCGCAGATTCCTGACCTGGACTTCCGGCGCCGACTCCGTCAATTCCGCCTCCCGGAACGAACAATGGTGAGGTAGCGGGCCCGGCTGCCCGGCACCGAGCCCTTGACCAGCAACAGGTGGTTCTCTTCGTCCACCTTGACCACCTGTAGATTTCGAATGGTGACCCGCTTGTTCCCCATCCGCCCGGGCCCGCGGGTCCCGGGGAAGACTCGACTGGGAGAAGCGCTCTGGCCGATGGAGCCTGGCCCCCGATGAAACATGGATCCATGGGTCGCCTGGCCCCCGCCGAATCCGTGGCGCTTGATCACGCCCTGAAACCCGCGGCCCTTGCTGGTGCCGACGACGTTGACGGTGTCGTCGGCCTGAAAAACCTGGTGGACCAGCACTTCGTCCCCGACTCTCAAAGGGGTCCGTTCAGTCTCTTCGTACGCAAACTCGCGCAGGATCCGGGTCGGCGGCGAACCTGCTTTTCGCAAATGGCCTCTCACGCCCAGAGTGAGACGCCGGGACCGGGTTCCGGGCTCGATGAGACCCAGCTGAAGTGCGGCGTAGCCCTCCTTCTCGGGGGTCTTCTTCTGGACCACGATACAAGGGCCGGTCCGAAGCACCGTCACCGGAATGACCTGACCCGCTTCGTCGAAGAGTTGGGTCATTCCCACTTTCCTGCCGATCATCCCTTGGAGCATGGTTATTCCTTGTCGGCTCCGTAGGCCTTGATCTCCACGTCGATGGCGGCCGGAAGATCCAGCTTCATCAACGCGTCCACCGTCTGCGGCGTCGGATCGAGGATGTCCACGAGGCGCTTGTGAGTCCTGATTTCGAACTGCTCCCTGGACTTCTTGTCCACGTGGGGAGAGCGCAAGACGGTGTAACGGCCGATGCGGGTGGGCAACGGGATCGGTCCCGAGACCCGGGCGCCGGTGCGGCGCGCGATATCCACGATCTCACCGGTGGAATGGTCCAGAACCCGGTGGTCGTAGGCCTTGAGTCGGATGCGGATCTTCTCGTTGTTCATGCTGTTGGGCCTACTCCAGGATCTGGGTGATGGTTCCGGCGCCCACCGTGTGTCCGCCTTCGCGGATGGCGAAGCGCAGGCCCCGCTCCATGGCGATGGGCGTGATCAAATCGAATTCGATCGACACGTTGTCCCCCGGCATCACCATCTCCGTCCCTTCCGGCAACGCCACGTTTCCCGTCACGTCCGTCGTCCGAAAGTAGAACTGCGGCCGGTAGCCCGTGAAAAACGGCGTGTGCCGTCCTCCCTCTTCCCGGGTCAGGATGTACGCCTCCGCCTGGCATTTCGTGTGCGGCGTGATCGACCCCTTGGCCGCCACCACCTGGCCCCGCTCCACGTCCGTCTTCGCCGTTCCCCGCAACAACAACCCCACGTTGTCCCCCGCCTGACCTTCGTCCAGCAGCTTGCGGAACATCTCCACGCCCGTCACCACCCGCTTCATGGTCGGACGGATCCCCACGATCTCCATCTCCGTCCCCACCTTGATCTTCCCCCGCTCCACCCGGCCCGTCACCACCGTGCCCCGGCCGCTGATGGAGAAGATGTCTTCGATCGGCATCAGAAACGGCTTGTCCACCTCCCGCTCCGGCATCGGCACGTACACGTCCACCGCATCCATCAACTCCCGGATCTGGTCCTGCGCCGCCGCGTCTCCCTCCATCGCCCGCAACGCGCTCCCGTACACCACCGGAATGTCGTCCCCGGGAAACTCGTACTGGCTCAGCAGCTCCCGCACTTCCAGCTCCACCAGTTCCAGCAGTTCCTCGTCATCCACCATGTCCACCTTGTTCAGGAAGACCACGATGGAGGGGACTCCCACCTGCCGGGCCAGCAGAATGTGCTCGCGGGTCTGCGGCATCGGTCCGTCCGCCGCCGAGACCACCAGGATCGCCCCGTCCATCTGGGCCGCTCCCGTGATCATGTTCTTGATGTAGTCGGCGTGCCCCGGGCAGTCCACGTGCGCGTAGTGGCGCTCGCTGGTCTCGTACTCCACGTGGGCCACCGCGATGGTGATTCCCCGCTCCCGCTCTTCCGGCGCGTTGTCGATGGAATCGAAATCCCGGATCTCCACGCCCGGATTCTCGGCGCTCAACACCTGCGTGATCGCCGCCGTCAACGTCGTCTTGCCGTGGTCCACGTGTCCGATGGTTCCAATGTTCACGTGCGGCTTCGTGCGCTGAAACTTCTCCTTCGCCATCTCGCCCTCTTTTCCGATTCAGTCGATCCTGATCGACGTCGCTTCCATGTCCCTCCGGGACGGTTCAACCTGACCGGGTCAAAATCCGGCCGTGGGTTCGCGCCACCTGTTCTTCAACGACCTGTCTGGGGACCTCTTCGTAACGCTCGAAGTGCATGGTATAGGTCGCTCTCCCCTGTGTAATCGACCGCAGTCCGGTGGCGTAGCCGAACATGGTCTCCAAGGCCACGTAGGCCGTGATCACCTGGCTCCCTCCTCGGGGTTCCAACCGGCCGACTCGACCCCGGCGGCCGTTGAGGTCGCCGATGACCTCGCCCATGTACTCC
The DNA here is from genome assembly GCA_965217775.1 of Acidobacteriota bacterium. Lineage (GTDB taxonomy): Bacteria > Acidobacteriota > UBA6911 > RPQK01 > JAJDTT01 > JAJDTT01. The sequence goes on along the minus strand of CBDCJH010000002.1, from coordinate 4,846,233 downwards.
TGGGGCACCACCACCTCGACCTTCATGACCGGTTCCAGCAGGATGGGACCCGCTTTCCGGACGGCCTCCTTGAAGGCCAGGGAGCCTGCGATCTTGAACGCGATCTCCGACGAGTCCACGTCGTGAGATGAGCCGTCCAACAGGGTCACCTTGATGTTCTGCATCTCGCAGCCGGCCAGGATCCCGCCTTCCATGGCCTCCCGCACACCGGCCTTCACCGCCGGAACGAATTCTCGAGGGATCGCACCGCCGCCGCTCACATCCTCGAACAGGAACCCGTTTTCCGACTCACCCGGCTCCAGGGGCTCGACCCGGACCTTGGCGTCGCCGTACTGGCCGCGGCCGCCGGTCTGGCGGACGAAACGGCCGTGTCCTTCAGCCATACTCAAAATGCTCTCCCTGTATGCCACGTGCGGCTTGCCCACGTTGGCGCCGACGCCGAACTCGCGCAGCAGGCGATCCACGATGATCTCCAAATGCAACTCTCCCATGCCCGAGATCAGGGTCTGCCCCGTTTCCGGATCGGTGTGAGTCTGAAAAGTAGGATCTTCCTGAACCAGCTTCGCCAGTGCGAGTCCCAGCCTATCCTGGTCGGGACGCGTCTTGGGCTCGATCGCCACCGAGATCACGGGAGCCGGAAAATCCATGGATTCCAGCAACATGGGCCGGACCGGATCGCAAATCGTGTCTCCCGTCGCCACCGTCTTGAGTCCCACCACGGCGGCGATGTCACCGGCGCCGAGCTCCCTGAGTTCCTCCCGCTTGTTGGCGTGCATCTTGAGCAATCGGCCCACTCGCTCTTTCCGGCCGGAAGCCGAGTTGTAGACCTTCGAGCCGGCCTTCAGGCATCCGGAGTAGACGCGGACGAAGGCCAGTTGTCCGACGAACGGGTCGCCCATGATCTTGAATACGAGAGCCGAGAAAGGGTCATCCTGGGAGGCTCGGGGAGCCACCGGATCTCCGGTGACCGGGTCGGTTCCCTCCGGTGGGGGCACCTCCAGCGGCGAGGGCAGGAAATCGACGATGCCGTCCAACAGGGGTTGCACACCCTTGTTCTTGAAAGCGGCCCCGCAGAGGCAGGGAGTGAAGCTGCCCTGGCGGGTCCCCAATCGCAGCGCGCGCTTGAGGGAGTCGGGGTCGATGGGCTCACCGTGCACGTACTTTTCCAGCAACTGCTCGTCCACCTCGACGACGGCTTCCACCATCTTCTCGCGCCAGTGCTCCGCCACCTCCCGCCATTCCTCAGGAATTTCGCCTTCCACGAAATTGGCACCCAAGGTCTCGGCTTCGTACCGGATGGCCTTGCGGGAGATCAGGTCGATGACGCCTTCGAACGATTCCTCCTGGCCCAACGGAATCTGAACCGGAACCGGGTTTGCCCCCAGCTTGTGGGTCATGGATTCCATAGCGGCGAAAAAATCGGCTCCCAACCGGTCCATCTTGTTCATGAAGGCGATCCGCGGCACCCGATACTTGTCCGCCTGGCGCCAGACGGCCTCGGACTGGGGCTCGACGCCCGCGACGGCGTCGAAAACGGCAATGGCGCCGTCCAGTACCCGCAGGGATCGTTCGACCTCGGCCGTGAAGTCTACGTGGCCCGGGGTATCGATGATGTTGATGCGAAAATTCTTCCAGTGGCAGGTCGTGGCGGCGGAGGTGATGGTGATGCCCCGTTCCTGTTCCTGGGGCATCCAGTCCATGGTGGCGGTTCCTTCGTGCACTTCACCCAGTTTGTAGGTGATTCCCGTGTAGTAGAGAACCCGCTCGGTAGTCGTCGTCTTACCGGCATCGATGTGGGCCATGATGCCGATATTTCGCGTCCTTTCAAGCGCAGACTGAGTGGCCACTGTACTGATCTTCCCTCGATGCAGGCCCCGCTGTTAATCGAGCCCTTCCCTCTCACCATCGGTAGTGTGCGAAGGCACGGTTGGCCTCGGCCATCCGGTGCACGTCCATCTTCCTGCGTACGGCTCCGCCGCGGTCATTCGCGGCATCGGCGAGCTCGTTGGCAAGCCTTTCCCTCATGGTCTTTTCGTGACGGGCCCGGGCATAGCCCACCAGCCAGCGAATGGCCAGCGAGGTCTGCCGCCGGGTGCTGACTTCGATGGGAACCTGATAGGTCGATCCCCCCACCCGGCGCGACTTGGTCTCCACCATGGGCTTGACCCTGTCCACCGCCTTCTTGAAGATCCTCAACGGATCTTCTCCCGTCCGCTCCTGGATCAGGTTCATGGCGGCGTAAAAGTTTCTCTCGGAAACACTCTTCTTTCCCCGCGCCATGGACTGATTGATGAAACGGCTCACCAACCGGCTGCTGTACACGGGATCGGGAGCCACGTCTCGTTTGGGGACATCCCGTCTTCTAGACATCTCGATGGCTCCTGGACACAAATGCAAGCTGCGATAGAATTCGGCGCCGATGCCGCGGTTGAAGACCCAGCTAACCCTTGGGGCGCTTGGCGCCGTACTTGGACCGGCTGTTGTTGCGATTATCTACGCCGGCCGTGTCCAAGGTCCCGCGGATCACGTGGTAGCGCACTCCCGGCAGGTCCTTCACCCGGCCGCCACGAATGAGCACTATGGAGTGCTCCTGCAGATTGTGTCCCTCTCCCGGAATATAAGTGGTGACTTCGATCCCGTTGGTCAAGCGTACGCGAGTCACTTTTCGAAGCGCTGAGTTGGGTTTCTTCGGAGTCTGCGTGTACACGCGAACACAAACTCCACGCCTTTGAGGACAAGACTGCAGCGCCGGACTCTTGGTCTTGGTTCTCACCGGCTTACGACCCTTGCGAACCAACTGATTGAACGTCGGCATCGATGCCACCCACTCCTGGAACTGCCCACCGGCGCCGTCTTCGACGCTTGGCGTGAGAGCAGAACCAACTCCCTAAGACAAAAAAAGATGCCCTTGAGGCATCCGCACTCAACCCACCCACGCCGTGATAGGAGCGAGAATACTAGCCTCAGGACCAATCCCGTGTCAAGCCGGGAAACAAGTTATTATATGCGTCCGTGATCGCCCTGACGAAACAGGTTCCACGGCTGAACCGTGGAACCGGCAAAGGAGATGCCGGTTCGGCCCCGGGGTGTCCCGGCCGCGGTTCGGACGGCCCGTCCCCGGTTCCATCGCTGTTGATCGCCGTCTACACGCTGGCCTATACCCTGGGCCTGATCCTGTGGCTCCCCTTCCGCCTCTTTCGTTATCTCAGGGGCCATCGTCCCGTTCCCTTCCGGAAGCGGATGATGGTTCCCGAATGCTTCTCCTCACCGCCTTCCGCCCGGACCCGACTCTGGGTCCACGCCGTCTCGGTGGGGGAGGTCAACTCGATTCGCCCCCTGATAGATGCTCTGAACCTCAAATCGTCTCAACTGTGCATCTCCACCACCACCGAGACCGGGCAGCGCCTGGCCCGCCAGCTTTTCCGGGACCGGGCCCGGATCTTCTATTTTCCCCTGGACTGGCCCTGGCTCTGCAGGAGGTTTCTCAGGAGCTTGGATCCGGCGGCCGTCCTGGTGGTGGAAACGGAGATCTGGCCCGGGTTCATCGTCGCCGCCCATGAGTTGGGCGTCCCTGTGGTCCTCGTCAACGGCAGGATCTCCGACCGGTCGTTCGCTCGCTACCGGTACTTTCGGCGCCCGCTGCGGCCTTTTCTCCGGCAGTTGGATCGTCTCTGCATGCAGTCGCCGCAAGACCGGGCCCGGATCGTCGAACTGGGATCGGTTGGATCCAGAACCTGCTCGGTCGGGAATCTGAAATACGATTACAGCTTGGACCCGGACCCCGGACAGGCAGCATTGACGCGACGGATTCGAAGCCTGTTCGGAGCCGATCCGATCTGGGTCTGCGGCAGCACCCGGGAGGGAGAAGAGGAGCAGCTTCTGGACGCCTTCCACGAGATCAAAACGGAATACTCCCATCTCCGCATGGTGCTGGCTCCCAGACACCCCCGGAGGTCGGCCGAGATCTCCGACTTGCTGCGGCAGAGGGGCCTCGTGCACCTGAAACGGAGCAGCCTCAACGGTTTCCGGGACGCCGGCTCTCCCGGTCGGCTGGAAGTGCTGGTCCTGGACACCATCGGTGAGTTGGCCCACGTCTATGAACTGGCCCAGGTGGTCTTCGTGGGGGGCAGTCTGGTGACCTGGGGGGGCCACAACATCATCGAGGCGGCGTACTTCGGCAAGCCCATACTGGTGGGGCCTCACATGCACAATTTCCGGGAAATGGCCCGGACCTTCCTGGAGGGGGGTGCGGCGTTGCAGGTCCGGGACTCGGGGGAATTGTCCCGGCGGCTGAGGGAACTCCTGGGGAATATGGCGGCCCGCCGGGGACTGGGCCGCAACGCCCGCCGGATCCTTCGCGACAATCGAGGCGCCGTGGGCCGAACGGTTCGCATCGTGGGCGAGTACCTGGGTCCCGACGCCGGTTCCTGAGAACGCATGTGGGCTCTTCTCTCCCAACTCTACTCCCTGGCCATGCGGGTCAGAGCGTTGCTCTACCGGCGCGGTGTCATTTCGCGCAGACGCCTTCGCAACCCGGTCATCAGCGTCGGCAACCTGACGGTGGGGGGAACCGGGAAAACGCCCTTCGTGGCCTATCTGGCCGGCGTGCTCAAGAAGGCGGGTTACCAGCCGGTCATCCTGAGCCGTGGCTACCGGGGCAAGGCCGAGCACTCGACTCTGGTGGTCAGCGACGGCAGGAAGGTTCTATGCGACGCGGCCAGCAGCGGGGACGAGCCCTTCCTCCTGGCCGGTCAGCTTCCGGGAGTCCGCGTCGCGGTCGGAAAGGATCGGCACCGCTCGGGAACCTTGGTGGAACGGGACGCCGGCGACAGGGTCGTCCACATTCTGGACGACGGTTTCCAGCACCTGCGGCTGAAGCGCAACCTGGATATCCTGCTGGTGGATGCCACCGATCCTTTCGGCGGCGGCAAGCTCCTGCCCGCGGGACGCCTCCGGGAGCCTCTGACCGCCATGGGCCGCGCCGATCTGGTGGTCATCACCCGGTCCCACCTGTTGGGTGAGATCGACGATCCGGAGGCGGTGATCCGGAGACACAACAAGCTGACGCCCATCTCCTACTTCTACCATGATGCCGTCGGCGTCTTCGATCTGAAGAGCCGGAGACAATTCCGGACTCGAGATTTCATGGGCAGGCGGGTTATTGCCCTGGCGGCCATCGGAAGCCCCGGACTCTTCGTCCAGGACCTGGAGCACTACCAGATGGACGTCCGGCACCAGCTCCTGTTTCCCGATCATCATCCGTACAGCCAGAGTGATCTGGACCAGGCCCTGGAGAGCCTGGATGAAAATGGAGCCGAGGCGCTGATGACGACGGAAAAGGACGCGGTCCGGCTCCAGGACCTGGAATTCGGCGCCGGACAGATCTTCGTATTGAAGATCGAGGCCCTGCCCGAAGATCCGGTGGAGTACCGCAGATTTCTCTTGGATGAGGTGGCCGGCCTTCCCCATCCGCACTGAAGCGGGGGACTCAGGCAGGAGCGATGGAACAGGTCCTGGTTCGCTGCACCAACTGGATTGGAGACGCCGTCATGTCGCTGGCGGCCCTGAGGGAGCTGCGCCGGCTGCAGCCCCAGGCCCGGTTGACTCTTCTGGCCCGGGAATGGGTGGCTCCGATCTTCGAAGGACAAGGCGTGGCGGATCACCTGGTCACGCTCCGGAACCGATCCCTGGGGGTGCGGGGAGTTTTCCGTGTGGGACGGCGGCTCCGGGGATTCGACACGGCAGTCCTTTTCCAGAACGCTTTCGAAGCGGCGCTGCTGGCGCTGACGGCGCGCATCCCGAATCGGATCGGCTACACCACCGACGGACGGCGGTTCCTGCTGACTCGGGGCGTGCGGCCCCGAACCGGAGAGCTGGGCCGTCACCAGACCTTCTACTACCTGGATCTGCTGTTCCAGGCCGGTGTCTCGCCCATCGACTATCTGAATGACTCCTCCTTTCGGCCCGACATCCATCTCACCCCCTCCCAGGCGCAACTGGAGTCGGCCGACTCCCTGCTCAGCGAGGCGGGCGCCGACCGCGGCAGGCCCTTGGTGGGGCTGAATCCGGGAGCGGCCTTCGGTTCCGCCAAGCGATGGTTCCCGGAGCGTTACGCGGAGGTGGCCGATCGTCTGATCGAGGAGATGGGTGCCGAGGTCGTGCTCCTGGGTTCCAGTTCGGAGACGCCGCTTGCGGTCCGGGTCCGGGAGAGGATGAAACGGACTCCCCGGTTCCTGGTGGGACGGACCTCGCTCTCCACCCTCATCGGGGTGCTGGCCCGGTGCCGGTTGTTTCTGGGGAACGATTCGGGTCCCATGCATCTGTCGGCTGCGCTGGGAGTGCCGCTGGTGGCGGTATTCGGATCCACGGACGAAGTGGCCACGGGACCCTTCAGCCCGAACGCCGCCGTCATCCACAAGCATGTGGAGTGCAGCCCCTGTCTGCTCCGGGAGTGCCCCATCGATCTGCGCTGCTTCGATCGCATTCACTCCGGAGAGGTCTACCGGGCGGCCCAACGGCTGTTGACCGAAGATCAGGCTCCGAGACGCCCGTGATACGATGGGCTTCCGTCTCGAGGGGCCCATCGTATGCTCCGAAACTTCTCTTCCGTCGCTTCCGGCAGCCCCCGCCCCGCCTCCTCACCCACTCTGAACTGCCCGGAAAAGATCCTGATCGTCCGGTTGGGCGCGCTCGGCGACATCGTTCACGCCCTGCCGGCCCAACAGCAGGTCCACCGCCGCTTCCCCGATTGTGAGATCCACTGGCTCGTCGAGCCCCACTACCGCGGCCTGCTGGAGACCGTTCCCGGCATCCATCGAATCTGGACGGCCGACACCAAGCGCTGGCGGCGCCAGCCCCGGACGGCGTTGGATCTGGTCCACCTGATCCGGGCGCTGCGGCGGGAGCGCTTCGACTTGGCGTTGGACTTTCAGGGCCTGATCAAGTCGGCGTTCCTGGCCCGTCTCTCCGGCGCCGGGAGACGGCTGGGATTCTGCCGGGAACGATGCCGCGAGCCGGCGGCGGCCGGCTTCTATACCGACACCGTCCGGACCCGCGGAAATGGCCACGTCATCGATCTGAACCTGGAACTGGCGGGGTCGTTGGGGTGCGGCGGGGAGCCCACGGCCAGGGTGCCTTTTCGGATCCCCGCCGAGGCGAAGCGATACGTCGACCATCGGCTTCAGGCCGTTGGCGGCGGCGGGCCGATCCTGTTGAATCCGGGCGCCGGGTGGCCAACCAAGCTCTGGCCCGCCCGCAAGTTCGCCCGCCTGGGCTCCGAGATCCGGCGGCGGCTGAAGCTTCCGGTGCTCTTCACCTACGGTCCGGGAGAGGAGGATCTGGTCGGCGAGATCCGGGATCGTTCCCGGCCCGGGTCCGTGGTCAGTTTTCCCACCACGATCCTGGAACTGGCGGCTCTCTGCCGGCGCTCCCGCCTGATGGTGGCGGGGGACACGGGTCCCCTTCATCTGGCCGTGGCGCTGGGAACCCCGGCGGTGGCGGTGATGGGTCCCTCCATCGCCCGGCGCAACGGACCCTTTCACCCGGAGGATCGGATCGTCAAGCGTTACCTCTACTGCTCGGACTGCAACAAGCGGAGCTGCGGGGAGTTCATCTGCATGAACATTTCCGTGGAACAGGTCTTCCGGGCGGTCTGCCGGCGGTTGTCGGCGGCTATGAAAGGACCGGCGCCCCGATGACCCTGGTTCAGAGAATCCGGGTTCCCGCCGGTCTCGCCTTCGGGCTCCTCCTCTTCCTGTTCGCCCAGCCGCGTCCGGACCTGTTCTGGTTCGGAATGCCGGTGGCGGCGCTGGGCGCATGCATCCGCCTCTGGGCCTCGGGACACCTGGACAAGTGGCGGGGACTGGCCCGGACGGGCCCCTACCGCCTGACCCGGAATCCGCTCTATCTGGGGTCCTTTCTGGCCGGGCTCGGTTTCACCGTGGCGGCGGCGGAGCTCTGGCTGCTCCTGGTCTATCTGGTTCTGTTTCCGGGCATCTATTGGCCGGTGATGCTCCGGGAAGAGCGGGAAATGCTCAGCCACTACGGGGGCGACTACGCTGCCTATGCCGCCGGCGTGCCCCGATTCTGTCCGGTCCGGTTCCCGGGCCCGGCCGCCGCCGGAAGCGGAACCACCACTCGTTTCCAGTGGCAGCTCTTCCTCAGGAACCGGGAGTACCGTTTCCTCATTTCGGTGGTCCTGGCCGGAATCATTTTCGTCTGGAAAATGGGATGAGGTGCGGAATGCTCGCGCCCCGGCGGTGGGCACGCTGGTTGCGGGCCGTTCCGGTGGCTCTGACGTCCGCCTGCTTTTGTTTCTCGCTCCCGGCCGGGTCCGAAACGGCGCGACCTCTGCTGGATCGGGACACTCTCTACAGAGCTCCCTTCCAGGCCGGAGAGAAACTGCGATACGAGGTCAACTGGAAGCCCCTTTTCGCCTCTCCGGCCTTCAAGGCGGGAGAGTTGGACTTCACCGTGAAGCGTTCCCGGTATCGCAAGAGACCGGCCTGGACCATCACCATGGAGGCCGTCTCGGCAGGCCGGCTGGTGGAAGTCGCCAAGATTTCGGTGCGGAATCGTTTCGAATCCATTGTCGACGCCCGGAACTTCCATTCCTATCGGATCTTCCGGAAGCACCGGGAGGGGAAGCGTAAGCGCGATCTCCTCTCCGTCTTCGACTATCGCAGGAACACCGCGCACTTCCGCGATCTGGACGTGTCCCGGGATCCGCCGCGGGAGCTTCACAACCGCACGTCCGATGGGATTCCGGGACCGGTCACCGATCTGCTCTCGGCCATCTACGTGGTGAGGCTCCATCGGCTGGAGGACGCGAGCCGGTACCGTGCGCACCTGGCCGACCGGGGAAAATTCAAGGAAATGCTGGTCCGGGTCGAGGAGCGGGAGAAAATCAAGCTCCGGATCGGGGCTTTCGACACCGTTCGGCTCCGAGTGGAGGGAGGAATCCTCTCCAAGGGGAGGACGCTGCGGGTCTGGTACTCCCGGGACCCGCTTCGAGTACCCGTCAAGTTCGAGGCCGAGGTCAAGTTCGGCCGGGTCTACGGCGAGCTCATCGGACTGGAGGCGGGCGCCGTGGGCCGGGGCCTGATTCGCTCCCGTTAGTTACTTGCTCGTCTCGCGGGATGTGAACCGGCGGGCACGTCGAGGCGATCGCGTGAAACGAGTTCCGCCTGATCTTCCGGTGATAGAATGTCGTCGGCCTGAAAAGCAGGGTGGGCGATCGCCTTCCGGCTAGCATTGCTAACGCCGGGCGGAGGAAAGTCCGAACACCTCAGGGCAGCGTGCTTCCTAACGGGAAGGGGGGGTGACCCTACGGAAAGTGCCACAGAAAAGATACCGCCTTCGGTTCCGTGATCGGGACCGCGGGTAAGGGTGAAATGGCGGGGTAAGAGCCCACCGCTTCGATGGTGACGTCGAAGGCACGGTAAACCCCACGCGGTGCAAGGCCAAATAGGCTCCGTGCGAGTTGGCCCGGCTCATTCGCCGGCCCCCGGGCAGGGCGGAGGCGGAGCGGGTAGGCCGCCCGAGGGCCGGGGCGACCCGGCTCCCAGAGGAATGATCGCCGCCCCGGCTTTACGGCCAGGGTACAGGATTCGGCTTACAGCCCTGCTTTTCAGGACCCGCATTCGTCCACTTCCGGCATGAGCAGCGATACGCATCCATCAGGGTCTGTCGGCTATGAGGGCGGCCTGACGGATGTCGAAGGCATACGAGTCGGCCATGCCGTCGATCCCCGGCGGCCTACGGGAGTCACCGTCGTCCTGCCGGAACGGGAAATGATGGCCGGAGTGGACATTCGCGGCTCCGCTCCCGGCACTCGTGAAACCGCCCTGCTGGATCCGGTGCGCTCGGTGAAACGCATCCACGCCCTGGTGCTCTCCGGCGGCAGCGCCTTCGGTCTGGACGCGGCCTCCGGGGTGGTCCGTTACCTGGAGGAGCGTGGGGTGGGATACGAGACGCTGGTGGCCCGGGTCCCCATCGTGCCGTCGGCCATTCTCTTCGACCTGGCGCTGGGAGACGCCTCGATCCGCCCGGGTCCCGAATTGGGACGCCGGGCCTGCCGAAACGCCGGGACCGGGCCGGTCGCCGAGGGCAACGCCGGCGTGGGAGCCGGAGCCACCGTGGGCAAGATTCTGGGTCACGAACGCGCCATGAAAGGTGGCCTGGGTTCGGCGGCCGTCCGGGCCGGACCCCTGGTGGTGGCGGCCCTGGTAGCGGTCAATGCCGTGGGCGACGTCATCGATCCGGAGACCGGCAGGATCCTGGCGGGGGTCCGCGGCGCGGGCGGGCGAGGCTTCGCCGACACCATGACGGTCCTGAGGGAACGGGGACTGCCGGCACGGGGCCGGGGCGAGGGTGAGAACACGACCCTGGGCGTCATCGCCACCAACGCCGAGTTCGACAAGGCGGGCCTGACCAAGATCGCCCAGATGGCCCACGACGGACTGGCCCGGACCATCCGTCCCGTCCACATGCCGGCGGACGGGGATACCCTGTTCGCCCTTTCCGCCGAGTCGGTTCAAGGACAGGACCTGGGTTTGGTCGGGGCTCTGGCGGCCCAAGTCACCGCCCGGGCCGTGGTCCGGGCCGTCCTCCAGGCCCAACCGCTTCCCGGTTACCCCTGCGCGTCGGACTTCCTGTAGGGATTCTCCTTTTTCGGCGGAATGACCAGCGGAAGGCCACAGCGTACGAGGAATTCAGCCCCTCATCTCTTGTGGGGGATCGGTTCCCTGATTGAAGTGTGCTTATCGTTCCCCGCCGCCGACACACGGAAGGGGAGGCCATTGGAGGGGAGTGAGAATGGCCCCGCCGTGCCGATCGGGGGAGAGCGGAGCTGGACGGGAGCGAACCCCTTTTTCGCCTCCATGATCGGCACGGCAGTGCTGCGCAACTTACATCTGAGCAGCACTCCATGGGAGGGTCGCTCCCGTCCCAAATATCCCTGCGGGAATGCCCGGAGAAAGACCACAAAAGAGATGCTCCGCTCCGAGAGAGTCTCCGCCGGTCTATGCGGGGCACCCGAGATCCTCCACCGGGATGCGGATTACGTCTTGGTCCGGGATCCGGGATGAACTTCCAAAGCTGTGGTACTTACCGGCGGGAAGATAAACTAGACTGACAGTGAGCTGGTGCGGAATACAAGGAGGAACCATGAAGCTGAAAGTCGTGATCCATGAAGCAGATGAGGGCGGGTACTGGGCGGAAGTGCCGTCCATCCCAGGGTGTGCGACTCAGGGAGACTCGTTTGAAGATCTGCTAGGTAATCTCTATGAAGCCGTCGAGGGGTGTCTATCTGTCGAGATCCAGGATATTCCTGTCTCCGAGACAGACAAAATCATCGAGATTGCCGTGTGAAGGCCGTCAGCGGCAAGCGATTTTGCCGGTTGCTCGAGTCGCGAGGTTGGCAGTTGAAACGAGTCAGAGGCAGCCACCACATCTACGTGAAGATGGGGATTCCCGCTCGTATCTCGGTCCCGGTACACGGCGGCACTCTGAAACGTGGTTTGCAGAGGCATCTGATGAAGATGGCTCAGATCAAGGATTCTGAGCTATGAAACCAAGCGAAGCTCGAAGGTTTTCTGGAAAGCTTGCGCAAAGCCATCACCCGCCGCAACGTCGCATGAGGGCCATGGGACTAGATGACTTGGTCGATGGAGCGCGAGATGGGGACAGTCTCGTTCTCGGCCTGTGCCGTCGGACGGCGATACCCTGTTCGCACTTTCCACCAAATCGGTACGAGGGCAGGACCTGGGTTTGGTCGGGGCTCTTGCGGCCCAAGTCACCGCCCGGGCAGTGGTCCGGGCCGTCCTCCAGGCCCAACCGCTCCCCGGTTACCCCTGCGCGTCGGACTTCCTGTAGAGGTTCTCTGTTAAGATAGGCCCCTCTCAGGTGGGGACGTAGCTCAGCTCGGAAGAGCGCCTGAATCGCACTCAGGAGGTCGTGGGTTCGAATCCCATCGTCTCCACCAATTTCACTTCCGAAGGTGTCCTACTTGACGATGCGTTTGAGGGCGGCCTGCAAGTCGCCAAGCGCATCGATCACTCGATCGTTTCCCTCGAAGATCGTCACTCACGCGGCTTCGAGCTCTTGTACAGCGCCTCCGATCGACGCTTCAACCCCTTGCCGACATCGGTGAAACCGGCACGCATAAAACCGCCAAAACAAAGCAACACCAGCGGCGCAAGCACGCCGGTCAATCGGTCCGTGTTGTGGTAAAAGCAGCTCGTCTCGCTCGCGGGTTCCAGATGCTGCTCCCGCATTGCAGCCAGGAGCCAGCGCGCTCCGAATGCCTTTCCCCAAGCAATGAGCCGGGGTGCTTCGAACGCGGAGACGGTCTCGGTGATTCGCACCTCCGCCGGCCCCATCCTGACCAGCAGATGTGCGTGCGAACCGACCCTGAAATCGGTCCGTGCCTGCGGCGTGAACGGATTCCACTCACCGTATCTTTCAACGTCTGTCAGAACCTCCCAGACCAAACCGACCGGTGCGTCGATCCGGATGCGTTCAGTCCGTACCCTCAGGTCGCCCATGCTCAGCACCGCCAGGTTTCACGAGACTCCTGACTTCCGCATCCGACCTCTCCCAGAACGGCTTCGATGCGGACCCGTCGCTGCTCTCGTTGGATGAATCCGCGATCTCCCAGCGATCATAGAATTTTCCACCCTGGAATGGTCGCTTGCTGGCGCACATTACGGTGGTTTCTGCTCCGTGCTCCGCAGGCAGCAACACCAGGGATGCCATTACAGAGGGCCGAGATGGGAACAGTCCCGTTCCTGCGCACGCGGGCTGCATCACTGGGAGGACGGCGAGGATGGCTTCGACGGGCCTTCACGCGGAACCCGGACGAAGCCGTGCCCCAACAAGTGGGCCTCCAATCGAAGGTAGCTTGCGGATGACCCGGGTCACTCAGCCGTCTGCCGCCCAATCGAAGTGGACGTTCAGCGCCCGAAGCATGGCGAACGTGTTGTTGCGCCGCACTCTGAACTGATCGCATACATCGGGCAGTTTGATCTCCTTCCTGGACTCCGGCGCACTCTGCTCGTTGGTGACGACGGTGGCGCTGTGAACCTGTGCATAGGCGACCAGCCAGCCGTCCGCGCCTGTCGCGAACTTCGCCTTCGCACGGTCGAAATATCGCGGATGGCGTTGAACCCACATCATGATGTCGATATAGACACGCACCACCACCTCGGTGTCCACTGGGAGGAAGAACCCTTTCGGGACTTCGTCCCTCACCCACCGGACGAGATCCTCCTTTTTGTGACCCGCGAGAAGTTCGCTGCGAACCCTGTCGACACTGAAGACTCGGCCGTCCCGGTGGTGATGAACCACGCACTTCCAGAAGCCGGGACAGATGTCGAACGCGTAATACAGGTTCTTCGCCGTGATGAAGACATCCGAATCCACGAGATAGGTCCGATCCACCGTCATGGGAGATCCACGCCCAGCCGCTTGGCATACTTCTGGAAAGTTCCTCCACGCAGCCCGGTCAGGTCATAGGCTTGCTTGAATCCGATACGGCCTTCCATCGCTGCGCGCAGCACCTGAATCCCAAAGAGCTCACCGACACGAGTGTTCTGGTTGTTGTAGAAATCGCCCCCACTCGACTTCGTACCGCCCTTGCGTTCTCGATTGACGTAGCGCTTGTAGAAATCGAAGAAGGTGCTGCGGTCGACGAGATTCAGGTCGAGGGCTCGGCGGGCGGCGACTACGGGGCTCACCTTGAACGTCCGGGCGAGCTCCTCGAAACGACTCACCTCCCGCTTGACTTCCCGCCAACGCGCTCTGAGCTTCCGTGCTGGCGCGAGGAGCTCCGCCGCCGCTCGGTTGCACCAGTCTTCCACGTCCGAACCGCCGGGGAGTAAGACTTCGAAGCCGGAGATCCCCTCTGTGCCGAGCCAGATGTGCGCCAGCTCGTGAGCAAGCGTGAACATCTGCGCCGACTTGGCATCCGCACCGTTCACGAAGATCAGCGGCGCATAGGGATCGGTGAGCGCGAAGCCGCGAAACTCCTCCACGCTCAACCGGCGATGCGTGTTGTTCCCCACCACACCGTTGATCACTGCCATCACGCCAAGCCGCTCGACCGCCCGTCGCATCTCGCTCACGGCGTCCTGCCAGGTGCGGACTCCCGCAGCCCATCCACCATCGAGGCCGAGCGCCCGTCGCATCTCGCGACCCACAGCGTCCGGCTCGTCGGAAAGACGGACGCTTGCCACGAAGGCTAATGGTTCTCTGTCGTGCTCGACGAGGGACTCCCGCAGCCAATCCTGTCGGCGTTGCATCATGTAGAGCGTGTCGAGCAAGTTGGGGCTCGGCCTGCCTCGCGTAGCGCTCGCCACGGTGCGATAGTCAGGAACCGGAAGACGTTCGTCCGGGGGCTCGAGGAGGAACAGGTAGCCGAGCGGCGTATGCGTAAGTCTGGCCAGCTTCTCCAACTGTTTTATCGTCGGCTGTTTCTCGCGTCGCACCCAGGCCCGGAGCTGTGGTATGCGCTCCGCGAGGTCCACTACATCGTAGCCGGCACGTTCGCAGGTCCAGCGAAGCATCTTGGGGGGCACTGGGACGCGGGTCATGGCCTTATCCTCGGGACACCATCCCGGCTGGGCAGGACGTGAGGAGTATCTTCGTAGTATAGCGCCTGGTTGGGACGTCTCCCCTCCGTGCCCTCGCGGGGCAAGTATTTCATGCCTCATGCCTCCTGGCGGCTGCCTTCTACGGTAGCAATACGGGCCTCCAACCGTTCGCAGAGCGGGGACCGAGACGGGGACAGTCCCGTTCTCGCGTACGCCGCAGACTAATTGCTCCCACGCGTGACGATCAGCGTCGAGTCCCTCTCACGATTCTAGGGAAACTCCCGCGAGCCGCCAATCGGGCCTGAGCTCTTAGTCCATCACCACGCGCGGGGTTTTTCCTGGCTGAAAGGTGTGCGGCAGCCGACGCACCGGCTTCAGCGAGAAGTCCGCCTGCGCCGCGGTATCCTTCAGGAAGCGTGCGGTGGTTTTCGGCACTATCCGCCGCTCCTGCGCCCTTGCCCGTCTCTTGACCAGCATGTCCGGATTCAGCTTCTTGGACGCGAGTCTCGCCAGCGCGGTCTGGCAGTTTTTCCGGAACCGGCCTTCGTCCGCGTTCCGGTGGAGCCTCTCTTCCAGGTCGGCGTCTCCCAGCTTTCCAGCGTAGTAGTCCCGAAGGACCGTCTCGCCCCGCTGGGCTGGCAACACCTCACCGACCAGGTTGAAGACCGCGTCGTCCTCGAGCGCGTCGCGGATCGACTGCCGTTTGGTGTGGAGACGGTCCGACACCTTTCCCTCGACGGTGTCGTTCTCGAAGCCGGTGACAATACTCCAACCGTACGGGTGGTCCCCGTCTGAACCGCCTCGGTGAGCCAATCCGGGCGAAAAAATCGCATTTCCTGGCAGCCGTCGTTACGAGGGAGGATCAAAATGAAGAAAACCGGCTGCATGCCTATTCTGGTGATGGTGTTGGTCTGCCTGTCCCTGGAAGCTCAGCCTCGTGCCCCGGAACCGCGCTTTCATTTCGGAATCGCCGGTTTCCTGGAAGCCCGCCAACACACAACCGCCGGAGCTTCGTACCGCCACTACTTCGGGAAACAAGGCTGGGCCGTGGAGCCGGAATATTCGTTCATGACCGAGGGAAATCACCAGGATCACATGCTGATCATGAATGTCGTCAAGGATCTCACTCGGCTGTCGGATCGTGCCGTGCTGCACATGATTTTCGGTGCCGGGGCGAATTTCTATCGTTCTCGTCCCTACCTGATCAAAAGTTCCGGAATAGCTTGGGGAGGCCTGGGATGGGGAATGGGAGTCAAGGTCTGGGCCAATAACCGATTTTTCATCGCTCCCCAGTTCCGCATCGGGCACGAACCCAATCTTCGGTTTTCCATTTACCTGGGCTTTGCCGGTCGCCGTTGAAGTCTGCACATCAGGAGTGACCTATGCCATCTGAACGTTTGACCCTGTTTTTCGTCACCATCTGCCTATTGCTCCTGCAACCGGTCTTTGGGGAAAAACGCAAGCTCTACCTGCGAGGACAGTCGGGTTACACGCTCGGGCTGGATGACACGCCTCCCCATGCCTGGTTAGGGGGTGTCACCATGACCGGTCCCGCCGGCTCACACGTCCGCGGTGGCGTGGAAGTATTGCACGCCAAGATGTTTGGGAAATACGGAACCTACAAGGAGTACGCTCTGCTGGTCACTCCTGTATTCGAGTATGAGTTTTTGCCGCACGAACGCATCAGTCCTTACCTGGTCGTCGGGTTCGGTTTCACTCTGTATCGGACACGGCTTTCCAACCCAAGGCATCATTTCGACCCCACACTCCCCAAGTTCAAGTGGGACCACCAAGGAAGTATCAATTTCACCGGGGGCCTGGGTGTCCGGCTGTTCTTGGGCAAAAGATTCTTTGTGGCTCCGGAATTCCGTATCGGACTGATTCCCCTCCTTCGTTCCACAGTCGGTGTGGGGTACGTATTCTAGCCCGCATTTCTCACCAGGGGGCGTGACGATCGCGCAGGATTTTCGCCCTCAGCGCGTGCTCGCGACCGAGAGCGTAGTGGTAACTACGTTTGAGGGAGCATGTGCGCGCTGAGGGCGAAAAGACCAGCGAGCGCGCGCCCAGCGCAGTCTGTCCCGGAGAAACCTTGGAAAAATCCGCGTAAATGCTCAAAAACAGATTATTTTTCATCATACGCGTAGCGGCCTGGTGAGAAATGCGGGCAAGGAGGCGCAGTCTGACCGCGTGCTTGGGAGCCAGCCAGATTGGTCTGACCCTGGGAAATCACTACTGCGAAGCGGGTTATTGGAGGGTTGCTCCAGAAGAGAACGACAACCTCTGCGAGCGCCATGTGTCCGCTCGGTCAATCCGGAATCCGCATTCGGAACCCTCGAACGCCGGTCGGCGCTTCAGGTCGCGTTGATAGAAAAGGGCCGATTGGGGCCCGCCCCAACGCTCCAGCGCAGTCCAGTCACTCCGAAAGAACGCCAGACGAATCTCTTCTATCTCCTCCTCTTCGTCGGACGTGAGCGGCTGGCAGCCCTTCGGCCAGTGCCCTTCAGTCCAGCGGTTCAGGACCTCGTTGGCCCGTCCCAACTGGGTTTCGTCACGCGCGACAGCGACGACCCGGATCCGGCGTCCCTTCCGGCGCAGGGCCCGCCAGAGCGGCGCGTGGCTCGATCCCCAGGCCATCAGGTTCCGGTCGGTGTCGTAGCCCGGGTCCACGTAGACGAAGGTGACGGTCTCGGGCCCGATGGATAGGGGGAGCTCCAGGGCAAAGTAACGGATCCAGACCGCCTTGTTTCCGGTGTAGTAACGACGGGGGAGGGCCTGACGGGGAATGTCGAAGTCATCGAAGGCGGCGACTTTTTCCTGTTCCGAGGTAAGCCACGACTGCTGCGGGTGCTCCAGGATGTAGGTCGAGTGACAGCAGCCGCCGCATCAGGACGGGAGCGGAGGCGGTGCAGCGGTGGCCCACGTTCTCGATGCCCAGTGCTTGGTAGATGGCTTTGCCGGAGATCCGGCAGGGTCGCGCGGCGGCTGGGAGGCCGTCCAGGTTGACTTCGACCGCTTGGCGGCGATTCCGCAAGCAGCGGACGAACTGGCGCGCCCGGTTGGGCCGCGCGTGCAAGTAGGTGCAGAACTGGGAGTGGGTGAACAGGTCGCTATGACGGCAGACCAATGCGATCCACTCGGCCTCGCGGCCCGTCCAACCGAAGGGTTTGAGTTGGTGCTCGCGGTGTGGTTGTTCCGGGATCATCGACCGTCCACCTCCTTTGGCGAAATCGGCAGACATGCTGGACCGAAGTTCTTGACGATGTTGCCCTCTCTCCGGCTGGGTGTAGCTGACTATAGATTCATTAATTTAATTGTAAGAAACGGGCCTCCCGTCTGCGACATGACCTGAGCAAAAGTGGTCCGCTCCTCGCCGATGCCGGCCGTGGCAACGTTTCGCCCAGGGTGTAGAGTAGGAGAACAAACGCGAGTGTTCGCTGAGTCGCTACGGATTCCGCGCTGGGCCGCTGGCGCGGCAAAAGGAGGCACAATGACAAGAGTTGGAGTCAACCGGCGGGAATTCTTGAAGGGGTCCGGGGCTGCGGCCGCTGTCGCTGCGTCATCCCCGGTTCTGAGTTCGGTCCCGGCCCGGGCGGCCGGCGCCAACGACCGCATCCGCTTTGCGGTCATCGGTTGCGGAGGCCAGGGCCGGCGCTCCCACATCGGCCGGTTCCCCCAGGGGGTCAACACCGAGATCGCCTACGTCTGCGACCCGGACGAGAACCGGTGTGCCCAGGCCTCCGGCGAGGCCGGTGGCGCCCAACCCGTCGACGATCTGCGGAGAATTCTCGACGATCCCACCGTCGACGCGGTGACCATTGCGACCCCCGACCACTGGCATACTCCGGCGGCGATCCTGGCGTTGGACGCCGGCAAGCACGTCTACCTGGAGAAGCCGTGCTCCCACAATCTCCGCGAAGGCCGCCTTTTGGTCGAGGCCGCCCGGCGGTCCGGCCGCGTCCTTCAGCACGGGACCCAGGCCCGCAGCAGCCGGGGGTTCGTCGAGGCGGTGCAAATGTTGCACGAGGGCGTCATCGGCGACGTGCTCGTGGCCAAGGCCTGGAACGTCCAGAAGCGGCGCAACATCGGCCGCGAGCGGCCCGGTTCCCCGCCGGACGGGTTCGACTACGACCTCTGGTTGGGGCCGGCTCCCATGGTCCCGTTCCAGAAGAACCGGCACCATTATTCCTGGCACTGGTGGTACGACTTCGGCACCGGCGATCTGGGAAACGACGGCGTCCACGAGTTCGACATGGCCCGCTGGGGTCTGGGACTCGACGTCCATCCCAGCCAGGTGGCCGTGGCCGGCGGCAAGTTCTTCTTCGACGACGACCAGGAGTTCCCCGACACCGTCACAGCAACCTTCGACTATCCGGGCAAGGGAAGCGTCGGGGAGCGCAGGCAGTTGGTCTTCGAGATGAGGATCTGGTCCGCCAACCATCCCTACGACGTGGACGGCGGCGTCGAGTTTCTGGGGACCGGGGGGAAGATGCTCTTCAGCCGCCGGGGGCGGTTCCAACTTTGGGACGGGGAGAACAAGCGTCTCGAAAAGCAGCCAAGTGTTCTTCCGAAAATGGACATGACGAGTAACTTCCTCACCTGGGTGAAAGCGATTCGAGGCCAGACCGGTCTCACGGCCGATGCCGAAACGGCGCACCTGTCCACCTCCCTCTGTCACCTGGCAAACATCGGCGTGAGGGTGGGCCGGTCCTTCCACTTCGATCCGGCGGTGGAGCGGATCTCGGGCGACGAAGAAGCGGACGCCCTGCTCGCCCGCAGCTACCGGAAGGGCCACTGGGCGATTCCCGGAGGGGCCTGAGCCGCGTCACGGCCGGTTCAGGGCGATGGTCTCGATGAACGCCGTCTCTTCCCGGGAGAGCCGCAGCGATCGGACCGCCAGGTCCTCGACCATGTGGTCCCGGTCGCTGGTCCCCGTGAGGGGCTGCATCCCCACCTCCAGGGCGAACCGGAAGACCACTTGAGCCGGGCCGACCCCAAGACGGCCGGCGATCTCCCGAATCCGGGGGTGGAACAGGAACTGGCGATTCGCCGTCAGGAGCGAGAATCCCTGGTAGACGATCCCGTGGGCGCGGCAGATCTCCCGGACCCGGTAGTCCCAGCCCAGGACGGCGAAACACCGGTTCTGCACCACCATGGGCTTGACTTCCGCTCGCCGGCAGAGCTCGTCGAGCTGTTCCGCACTGACGTTGCTGACCCCGATCACCCGGGTCCCGGCCGACTTGTAGATTCCTTCGATGGCCGCCCAGACTTCCCAGTCCTCCGCCCCCAGTCCCATCCGCGAGTAGGGGCCGTGCAGGACGTACGAATCCAGGTGATCGGTGTGCAGATGCCGGAGGGAACTCCGGAAGGATTGCCCCACCTGGGTGGTGATGTCCGCGGACGCATCGTAGGGGGGCCGATGGTCCTGGCCTCCGGCGGATGTGAACTTGGTCTGGAGGAAAAGGGATTCCCGTTCGATTCCCTGGCGGCTCAGATCGAGCAGGGCGTCTCCCACGCGGGCCTCATCGTAGTGGATGATCTGGTTGGCGGTGTCGATGGCGGTAAAGCCGCTGGTGACGGCCAGCTTGACCAGACGGGTCGTCTCCTCCTTCTTCCAGGCGGTGCCGTACATGAACTCAGGCATGGAAACGCCGTTGTAGGTCCGGTGGCTCCCCATGTTCAGGCCTCGCCGCGCTGATTGCGGTAGTACTCCAGGCTGACTTCCGCCTCCTGGCCGGTGAATCCCTCATACGGCGGCAACAGGCGAATGGGAAACGTCGGGTCCGTCAGCCAGACCATCAGCTTGTCGTAGGCGCCGTCGATCATGGACCGGTTCAGGTGACCGAAGAGGCCTTCGCCGTGAATTCGGAACTTCTCGGCGATCTCCAGCGCCCGGACGATGTCTCCATCCTGGCCGGCGGCAAAGTACTCGCGGGTCAGACCGGGAAACGCCCCGTGCATGCTGCAGAGAAGGGAGCACTCTCCAAACTGGCAAGCGTAGGCGAAGCAGGTTTCGAGCATGAAATGCTGCATCTCGGGCGCCTTGATCATCCAGTCCCGGATCCGGTTCATGTCGGTGGAGCTCTGTTTGCTGGCCACCAGATTGGGGACCTCGTCCAGGATCAACCGGTAGTCATCGCCGGTCAGGATGCGCTTGGTTCGCACCAGGTTGTAGTGCAGGAACTCCGAGTCGGGAAACCGGCCGCAGACGGTCTTGAAGAACCCCATCATCTCGGCGTCGTCCAGCGCTCCCCAGGCCGGCAGCGAGATCTGGAAAGATCGGATTCCCTGGCGGTGGGCGTACTCGAGCCGCTCCACGATCTGCTCCATGGACAGTGAGATGACGCCCACCTGGGCCTCGATGCCGGAGCCGGACATCTCTTCGACGAACACGTCCACCACCTCACGAAAGCGCGTGTCCGACATGGCGTAGCCCTCGCCCGCCGTTCCCATGATGTAGAGCCGTCCGGCTCCCAGCGTCTGCAGCCGCCGGATCAATCCCCGGAAATGCTCCTGGTCCAGAGAAAAATCGGAGTTCCAGGGAATGTCCACGGCGCCCAGCATTCCGGGCTTCGTCCGTTTGTGCACTCCTGATGTCCGGCTCATGGAATCGGTCTCCGCGCTCCGCCCACGAGGATACGTTCGAGGCCGAGAGAATCCAAGTGATGTCACTCGGCGGTTGCGGCGAAGCGGTAGGAGAAGAGGCTGGTGGCGTTGTCGGCCTGAATCTGGAGCCGGACCTTTTTGCCTACGAAGGAGGAAAGATCGCGCCGGTCCGGACCCCAGGTCACCGGAAAGTCGGTCTCGTTCCCCTTTTCCAGGCCGTTGCATTCCTCGAAGGAATAGCCGGGTGCCACCGCGCCGTCGTGAATGATCCGGATCCGGACGGCGCCAAAGAAAGAGTAGGCGTTGAGGACCAACTTGGGACCGGTCACCGTCACCGGCTCGGTCATGACGTCACCGCCGCGGATGCCGCTGCGCAGCGCCACGAAACCGTCTTTGCGCAGGGTCAGGACACCGATGGAGCTCTTCCACATTCCGGAAGTGCCGTGGGCCTGGGGACGGCCCGAATACCAGAGATAGAGCTGGTTTCCCTTCAGGACCGGCGGGTTCCCGGAGGGTGTGGCCCAAGCCCCGTCCCAGCTTCCCGGAGCACCCACCGGCAGGAACTCCTGACGGCGTCCGACCCGCCGCCAGTGGGCCGGATCGCGAGCGGTCGCCAGTTGTGTCGGTCCCAGCTCGGTGGAGGAGTGGAGCATGCCGATGAACCCTATGTACTGGTTCCCGTAGGCGAAGGGGGTCATGACGTACATCTGGTCCCGGGGATGGTCCAGATCGTCCGGCTTGAGGATCGTCTTCAGCGGGGTCCAATGGACGAAGTCCTTGCTGGTGGAGAGGGCGACCACGCGGCGATACCCTTTCCAGCCCACGACGAAGTGATCCATGATGGTCCCGTAACGCCGGGTCGTGGCCAGATAGCGCTCGCCCAGAGGATCGTAGACCATGGCTCCGGCGTCGCCGCCCCGGGGGACCAGGATCTCCTCCCCCGGAGTCCAACGGATCCCGTCGGGAGAGAACGCGGCGTACATTCCGTGCCGGTCCCGTATGGCCTGGAGCAAGACTTTCCGCGCCCGGTTCTTCTGTTCGCGATTCATGCCGGGGCGTTCCAGATCCGACTCGGCGCCGGTGGGGCGTTGCTGATACATGCCCATCTTGTACCGCCGCGCGGGATCCGGCTCGTCAGGATCCTTCACCACGCCCCAGGGATCGATGCCCCAGGAGGCCGGCATCCCCGGCGTGGGGTAGACGACGTTGTTGGCGGAAGAACCGTCGACAGGCACCAGATCCAGGTTGGGTTTGTCCCAGACGATTCCGTCTTTGGAAATGGCATAGCAGATGAGGTATCCGCGCCCCAGGCGGCGGTACATGGGGGTGTTGGCGGAGAAGTACCACATCTTGAAGAGCTTCTCCTCCCGGTCGTACAGGACCGAGCCCCAGAGCTGCACCGCGTGTCCTTCCCAGGGGCGATCCGGCACCAGCACCGGATCACGGCGGATCCGGGTCGGATTCTGGACCACCCGGGTGAATCCGGGACGATCCTGGACCTCTTCGTCGTCCAGGAAGAGATGCAGCCCGGGGTCGTGAAGTTCCCGGCCTCCCTTGATCCGTTCGGCGTGGGACGACGCCCCGGCTTGGCCCGGGGCAGTCAGGCCGATCAGAAGAACGATTGCGACGGCGATGCCGATCAAGCTGGGAGTTTGTTTCCGCATGTTTCCCTCGAAAGGTCTGGGATTTTTGTCCCTCCGAGACCGGGACCGACGGGAGGGCCGGAAAAGGGTAACATGGCGGAACGGAGTGAGAGAACAGGGGGAAGGGAAGGCGGGATCGTCCATTCCCAATCGTGTTCCGTGGTCCAGCAGCGTGGAGGCGTCATGAGAGGTCGGCCAGCTTGGGAGCGATGGAAGAATCTTGGTGTGGTCTTGCTGACCCTGCTCGGTGGGGCTGCATCCTGCACTCGGGAAGAGGTGGGAACCATGGAACAACCGGAGAGCGGAGGAGATCTGCTCGTCTTTTTCGGCACCTACACCAGGACCGACAGCGAGGGGATCTACACCTACCGGATGGATCCCGACTCGGGGGCTCTGGAACGGCTGTCTGTGGTGTCGGGAATCGAAAATCCCTCTTTCCTGGCCCTTCATCCCAACGGCCGGTATCTCTACGCCGTCAGCGAGATCGCCGACTTCGAAGGCGAAAAGACGGGGACCGTCTCCGCCTACGCCATCGATCCTGCCGGCGGCCGGCTCTCCTTCCTGAACCTGCAGCCCTCGGCTGGCGCCATTCCGTGCCACCTGGTGGTGGACCAGGCCGGCCGCAACTTGCTGCTGGCCACCTACACGGGCGGAACCGTCGCCTCCTTCCCCATCGATTCTGAAGGCCGCCTGGGTCCTGCCACTTCGGTGATCCAACATGAGGGTTCCAGCGTGGACCCGGTGCGGCAGACGGGTCCGCGCGCTCACAGCATCAACCTGGATCCGGGGAACCGGTTTGCCGTGGCGGCCGACCTGGGCACGGACGAAGTCATGGTCTACCGCTTCGACACCGCCACGGGTGTCCTGGAGCCCAACGAGCCGCCATCGGTTTCGGTCGCCCCCGGAGCGGGACCCCGCCATTTCGCTTTCCATCCCAGCGGCCGGTTCGGCTACGTGATCAACGAAATGGGCTCCACCGTGACCGCCTTCCGTTACGATGGCGACAAGGGGACGCTGGATCCGCTTCAGACCATCTCCACGATTCCCGAAGATTTCCAGGGCGTCACCCACACTGCTGAAGTCCGGGTCCATCCTTCGGGCCGCTTCCTCTACGGCTCCAACCGGGGCCACGACAGCATCGCGGTCTTCTCCGTCGACCAGGAGACGGGCCAGTTGACGGCTCGGGGACACGAGTCGACCCGGGGGAAGACGCCTCGGAATTTCCAGATCGACCCCACCGGGACCTGGCTGTTGGCGGCCAACCAGGATTCGGACAGCGTGGTGGTCTTCCGGATCGACCCGGAGACCGGGGCGCTTGAAGCGAGCGGTCAGACAGCGGACATTCCCATGCCGGTCTGTATCCGCATGATGGCGCGCTGAAGCCATGCAGACCCGGCGGATTCCTGACCGGTTGGTGGACCGGCCGGCCCGGGAAGCGGGCGCGCCGGGCTATGACTGTCTGGCGCCGGACGGGTCCCGCATCCGCCTGCTTCCGGCGTTGAAAGGTGGGAGCATGGTCCACTGCAGCCTGGCTCCGGGCCAGGTGTCGAGCCCGGTGCGGCACCGGAGCGTGGAGGAGATCTGGTACTTCCTGCGGGGAACCGGAGAACTGTGGCGCAAGCCTCCTGACTCCGCCTCGGGGGGCGTCGTTCCGGTCGCTCCGGGAACGGCAGTGGACATTCCCCTGGGCACCCATTTTCAGTTCCGGAACATGGGCGCCGGCCCCATGGAGTTCGTCATCGCCACCATGCCTCCCTGGCCGGGCGACGACGAGGCAGTTCCGGTTCCCGGGTTTTGGGAGATCTGACGCTGTGCCGGGGACGCCGTCCTCGGGGTGAGACCGGCGGTCAGCTCCAGGTTTCGCGGAGCAGGCGGACCCAGTTGCCTCCCATGATGGAGGTCACGTCCTCCAGGGTGTAGCCCCGCTTTTCCAGAATGGCGGGAATCTTGCGCAGATCGGCGATGGTGTGCAGATCGTGGGGGCACTGTTCCCTCCCGTATCCCCCGTCCAGGTCCGATCCGATGGCAGCGTGGCGGGCGTCGCCGGCCAATTGACAGATGTGGTCCATATGGTCGGTCACGGTCTCCAGGCTGATGAAGCTGTTGTCCTGGTCTTCGCCGCTCCAGCGCGGTGAGAGCATCCAGTCGTCGAGGGCGACTCCAATGACGCCCCCGCGGCTCACCAGAGCCCGGATCTGCCGGTCGCTCAGTTGACGGTCTCCCTCGCAGAGCGCCTGGCAGCAGTTGTGCGTGGCCGCGACCTGACCGCCGAACTGGTCCAGGGCTTCCCAGAAGGCCTGCTCCGCCAGGTGGCTGATGTCCAGGATCATTCCCGCCTCTTCCAGGGCCCGCAGCAGCGCAGGGGCTCGCGGAGTCAGTCCGCCCGGGGCGCCCGTCCCGTGGGAATAGGTGCTCACGCCGTAGTGGCACAAGCTGACCACGCGCAGGCCCTGGTCCCACCACTCGGGCACCTGCCCGGGGCTGACGATGGGGTCGGATCCCTCCATGCTCAGCACGTATCCCAGCGGCGCGAAGGAGGGATTGCGGTCCCATTCCTCCAAATGGGATTCGAGTTCCGAGACGTCGCGGATCTGGCGCAGGACTCCCTTGGACTCCATGATCCGATAGTAGGCCAACTCGCCCCAGGCCTTGGCGTAGGCGATGTCCTGATTGCGCACACCTGCGAACCGCCGCCCCAGGGAGGCGATCCGGCAGTGGACGGTGGCGAAGAACAGGCCGATCCGTCCCTGGCGCAGCTCCTGAAAGCTCACGACCCCCGCGCCCCTGCCCTTCTGCCCCATGCCGGCCTCCGATTCCCGAATGGCATGGATGGGTTGGGTCAGGTCCCGGTTCCATTCCACGGCATTGAAGGCAAGGTCCAGGTGAGAATCGACGGTCAGCATGGTTGGCGATCCCTTCTCCAGTGTGGTTCGACTTGTTTCAAATTCCCCGTCCCGTCATTGGGGAGGAGGGGTCAAGGTCTCGCGAAACTCGAACTCGTCCTGGCAACACCAGCACGGTCCGAATGCGTAGGCGGTGATGTGGCAGACCTCGCACCGGTAATAGACGAAATGGAGACCTCCGTCGACGATGGATTTGACCCGAATGATCTCCAACCGATCCGATGGGTCCAGGCGGCCGGTGATCTGGAGTTCCCGCGTCCGGACCCGAGGATCGTCGAACATGGACACCTTGGGATCGTCAAGGCGGAACCGGTACAGACGTCCGGTCTCATCCAGCAACGCGCGAACCGGGGCTTCGGAGGGACACTCGATGGGTTCCTCCGGCTCGGTGCCGGCTTCGACGCAGACCAGCCGTCCCCGGACCTGTACCGCTTCGGATTGAGCCTCCAGGGAAGGAAGAAAGAAAAGAAGGCCCAAGGCAATCGTGGTCAAGTCCGACATCGTCCCGATTCCGAAGAAGCTTGCCGCCAGCCACCGGTATTTTAGCAGCCTGTGACAGAAATCGTTGCGGTATTCGACCGGCGAACGGATCCCCCTTCTGTGTCATCATAAAGGCGCCTGCGAGTCTTGGCCGTCCCATTGCCGGGTGCTTCGA
Source organism: Acidobacteriota bacterium (assembly GCA_965217775.1). Taxonomy (GTDB): domain Bacteria; phylum Acidobacteriota; class UBA6911; order RPQK01; family JAJDTT01; genus JAJDTT01. Next base: position 4,819,838 of record CBDCJH010000002.1, on the reverse strand, counting down.
ACGGGGCTCACAGCGGCGGATCGACGAACCGGACACTCCAGGACCGGAACGCACGTCAATTTAAGGAGGAAGCATGAGTCTGAATCGAAAGATCGAAGAGGCCCTCAATCAGCAGATCCAGAGTGAGTTCTACTCTTCATATGTTTACCTCTCCATGTCGGGATACAGCGATTCGCAGAACCTGCCCGGATTTGCCGCCTGGATGCGTGCCCAGAGCGAAGAGGAGCGGGGCCATGCCATGCGCCTTTTCGACTATGTCCAAAACCGCGGGGGGCGGGTCCGGCTCACCAGCATCGCCGAGCCGAAGTCGGATTTCGAATCTCCCCGGGTCATGTTCGAGGAGGCCTTGGTCCACGAGCAGTCGGTGACGCGGACCATTCATGAGCTCTATCGGTTGGCTCAGGAGGAAAAGGACTACCCCACCGAGGTCGAGCTGCAGTGGTTCGTTCAGGAGCAGGTGGAAGAGGAAAAGACCATCCAGGACATCCTGGCTCAACTCGGGATGATCGGAGACCATCCGGCGGCCCTGGTCATGTTGGACCATCGCCTGGGCGGTCGAACGGACGAGGCCTGAGCCTCCCGGTTCCCCTCGCCGTTCGAGATTTTGCTCATGTCTGAATCGATCGCCTCCACCGGGCCCCTGCCGGGGTGGGCTCGCGAATTGTTCTCTCCCTACACGCTTCTGTTCTCTGATCAATTCACCCGGGACGCAGTCCTGGCCCGGATGAGTCCCCAGGTGGCCGGAATCCTGGCTCGGGGACCGGTTCTCATCGATGCGGAGATGATGAGAGCCGCTCCGAATCTGAGGGTCATCGGGCGCGCCGGCGTCGGTTACGACACGGTGGACGTGCCGGAGGCGTCCAGGCGGGGCGTCCCGGTGGTCTATACGCCCGGGGCCATGGCCCGGGCCGTGGCGGAGCACACTCTCGCATTGATGCTGGCCGCCGCCAAGAACCTCCCCCACTGGCGCCGCGTGCTCTTGGAAGGGGAATGGAGAGACCGCTATCGGAGGCGGAACCTGGACCTGCAAGGGGCCACGGTGGGAATCGTGGGATACGGCCGAATCGGCAGGCAGGTCCGGAGGCTGCTCGCGCCTTTCGGTTGCAAGGTCCTGGTGAATGGTCCCAACCTCACGCCAAGTGAAATGACGGACCACGGCGTCGAAGCGGTTCCGTTGCGCGAGTTGCTGGGAAGTTCCGACATCGTGACCCTGCACGCTCCTCTGAACCGGGCGACGCGCGGACTCATCAACTCCGAGAACATCGGGAGCTTCAAGCAGGGATCGATCCTGGTCAATTTGGGGCGGGGGGCATTGATCGAAAGCCACGACCTGCTCTACGAGGCCCTGGAAACAGGCCGCCTTCAGGCCGTGGCCCTCGACGTCTTCCTCGACGAGCCGCCCGATCGCTCTCATCCCCTGTTCCGCCACCCCGGCGCGATCTTGACTCCCCATGTGGGGAGCGCGACGTGGGGAGCCCAGCGGGGAGTGCTGGAGACGGTGGCGGCGGACATGATGGCGGTGCTCGAGGGGAGGCGTCCCACCGAAGACAACCTGGTCAACCCGTAGGGGCACCCCTCGTGGGTGCCCTCTTCGGTCCAATGCGGAGCAAGACGCGGCTCGAAAGGACAGCCTCTCCCTTGTCTGGGCTTCACCATCGACTGCTATAATCGCCGCCATGAGGCTGGTCCTCTTCGACATCGACGGCACCCTACTCTTATCCGGAGGGGCCGGCACCCGGTCCTTGCATCGTGCCTTCCAAATTCGGTATGGGATCGAGCCCGATTCGACTTCGATTCGGTTCGACGGAAAAACCGATCCACTCATCATTCAGGAACTCATCTCCGAATATGATTTGGACGATGAACCCGGACAGGAGCTCTACGACATCTATCTGTCCATCTTGCCGGACGAGATCCGCCGGAGCCCCAACTTCCAAGTCCTGGCCGGGGCACGAGAACTGGTGGTCCGGCTTTCGGCGGATCCGGATTTCCTGATCGGACTGGCCACCGGGAACGTCGAGACCGGGGCGCGATTGAAGCTGGAAAGGGCCGGGCTCAGCTCCTACTTCCCCTTCGGCGGATACGGCTCCGACTCCGGCGATCGAACGGAGCTGATCCGAACAGCCATCCGCCGCGGCAGCGAATTGGCGGCTCCGCTGGTTCCCGACGAAGTGTTCGTCATCGGCGATACGCCCCGGGACATCCGGCACGGCCGCGCCGCGGGCGCGATCACCATTGCGGTCGCCACCGGCAACTATGGACTCGATGAACTGAGATCCCACGATCCGGATCTGGCGGTGGCCGGTCTCCAACCCATGGGTCCGATTCTGGAGTTCATGGCGAGCGGTTCACGGACGGGGCGGAAAGCCGTCGCCGAGGAAGCAGGGCCGGGTCCATGACCCCGTCCGCCCTCGACCGGGCTGATTCCTGTGGATTCCGGCGGAGAATGGGGAGAATGAAGAAAACCGCCGGTCTGGTTCTGGCAGCTCTGCTTTACGGTCTTTCGGCGTTTGGTGCCGCTCCGTCAGGCCCCAAATTCGGTCCGGCCGTCCATCCCACCTTGTCCCAACTCGAGAACCGGCTGCTGGAATGGGAGAAGGCCTATCCCAGGATCATGAAGCTCCGGAGGCTGGGGACCACGGCCCAGAGCCGGCCGCTGCTGGCGGCCGTCCTGACCGATCCCGACGCCCCTGCCGAGCAGAAGGAGCATGTCCTGATCACGGCGCTCCATTGCGGTGGAGAGCGTTCGGCCGCCACCGGGATCTTCTATCTCATGGACTGGCTGCTCAAGGGGAGTCCGGGAGCTCGAGAGATTCTCCGGGGGCAGGTGATCGCCTTCATGCCCGTGGTCAACCCGGACGGCTATGTGGCCGGAAGCCTGCGCAACAGCCACAATCGGGATACCTACAAGGAATGGAACCGGGAGGGACCCCTGTACCCGGAACAGATGCCGGAAGCCTTGGCGGCAAAGAGTCTCATGGACGAACTCCAGGCGGAGCTCCATGCCGACTACCACGGGACCGGCATGCAGTTTCGCGGTTACATCATGGCCGAGAACTCGGGTGCGGCCTACTCCAACATCTCCCTGAAGTCGTACAAGCACGAGATCATCCGGCAGATGGACCAGGCCGCGCTGGCGGAGGGCTATCCTTCCGACGAGTTGGAGCAGGATGCGGAACGGATCTACTGGGGCCCGGAGCTCGAGGAGCTGGGACCCAAGTTGTGGAGCGGAAGGCCCCTCTACTATGCGGCCACCTACGGCTACGAGCATTACCACACTCTGGCCTTCGCCAACGAGAATGCTTGGGAACGGAGCAGCTTCCTGCGTCATCGCCGCCTGCTGGAGATCGGCCGGGAGATCTGGCCCGGGGAGTACTATCCCGGCTACCCCACGCGGGTCATCCTCAAGAACGAGCTCCACTTCGTCACCGCCTATGGGGAGACGGCCGCCGCCCGCCGCCGGTCCCGGGTGGAGCTCTGGAACAAGCAGGGACAGATCGTCACCGCACTCAACAATCCTCAGACCGAGGGAATGGTTCTCTTCGTCTGCTCCACCACCGGCAGTGCGGCCCGCCGCTGGCTCTCGGACAAGAGTCTCCCCCGGTTCGCCCAGCGAATCGAAGAGCACAGGAGCATCGAAGCCGGTCCCATCCGGTTGGCACTGAAGGACCATCCCGATGCGGACGGCCAATTCAAGGCGCATCTGCTTTTGCTATCGGGCCGCGCCGACGGATCCGAGCTCCCGCCGGAGGCGGAGAGCGGGCCGATCGAAAACGGGCTCTCGCTGCGCCTTCGGATCCCCTACCCCAAGGCTCGCATCTCCGAACTTCGAGTCAACGGACACCCGGCGCCGGTCTCTCCCCGGGAGGGTTACGTCAGCTGGGTCGCCCGGGGTTTCACCTACGTCCAGGTCAACATTCCACCGGAGCGATCCCGCATAGAGGATCTCTTCGTGGTGACCTGCCTCTACGATCCGGGAGAAGAGCGGGTCTTCGGTCTGGGCTGGCAAGAGCAGGCGCCATGATGCGGATCGATCGCCGGGAGCTGTTGCGCCGGGCCGGAGGGGCCGGTCTGGGTCTCCCGCTGCTGGCCGCTTCCGGCACTGGGGCCGAGGCTGCCGTGCCCCTGCCCATCCTTGACATTCACCAGCACCCGGACTTCGACCGGCGGCCGGCCGAGACGCTGATGCGGCACCAGAGGTTCCACCGGGTCAGGACCACGGTCCTGCTCCCGGGAGACGGCTGGATGAATGGGAGGATCAGCGGAAACGAAGCGGCCTGGAGTCACGTCCGCAAGTATCCGGAAGAGGTGGTCACGTTCTGCAACGTGGATCCGGAGCGGGAAGACGCGGTCCAAGCCCTGCGCCAGCAGTTGGAGAAAGGAGCTCTGGGCATCGGCGAGCAGAAGTTCGAAGTGGACGCCGACTCCGCTCCCATGCGCAGGGTCTACGAAGTGGCCCGGGAATACGGAGTCCCCGTCCTGCTTCATTTCGGCTCCCGGCACAACCACGGCCTGGACCGGTTTCACAAAATTCTGGAGCGGTATCCGCAGGTGAATTTTCTGGGCCATGCGGGAACCTGGTGGGCCAACATCAGCCGGGACGGCAGGGGAGAGGGCCGGGTCGTCAAGGGAGGCCTCAGCGACAAGCTCCTGGCCGACTACCCCAACATGTTCGGGGACCTCTCGGCCGGGTCGGGACTCAACTCCCTCAGCCGGGATCCCGGCTTCGCCGCCGATTTCGTCGCCCGGCACTCGCGCAAGCTGCTCTGGGGGAGCGACTGCTACTGCCACGACGGCAAGGGAGCGACCTACCCGCGCGGTTACTGTATCGCCCAGCGTTCGTTGGACGTGCTGAAGAAGTATCTTCCCGATCCCCTGATGTTGAGGCGGATCACCTACGACAACGGGGCTCGGATGCTTCGGCTGCGAAGTTGAGGCTGCCCCTTCGTTCCAGGTCTACGCTGTCCGTGACAGGATCCTCACGGTGTTTGCGGCCGCCGTCACCGGGTCCAATGCCGTGTCCGCAATTCCGGAAACCACTTTGGTGACGTTGTGGTCGGTGACACCGGCCTGGACCCAGGTGCGGACCGGTGAACGGGTCATGTAGACGGAGAAGGCGTGATGTCCCGATCCGGGCCTCTCGCCGATAACGTGCAGGATCGCGCGTCTGCGGTCCGGCCCCTGTAGATTCCCGAAGAGCATCTCGCCGATACGGTATCCCGCGCGAACCCGCCCGTTCCGCACCACGATGTGCTCGGGCGCCACCTCATGGCCTGCGGCTTCGAGGCGGGCGCGAAGAGCCGTCAGGTAGGGATTCAAGTGGCCGTCATCGGTGAGCGAGTAGACGTTCAAGCCGTCGGAGATGACCAGTTGCACGTCGTAGCGGTCGCCGCGGTCTTTGGCGAGACGGCGAATGATCGACGTCGAGGCGGCATCCAATTCCTCTCCGGTGGGGGGATGCAGGATGTAGTCGTCGCGGTCCCTGGACCGGCTTCCCACCATGATCGCCGAGGGAAGCCGGCTCTCGAAGTCTTTCGGCAGTTCGGCCCGGATACACTCCTTGGAATCCTGGTAGAGATACCGGATTTTCTTCCGGAGCCGAGGCTCCAGCTCCCACGTGTTCTTCCCGTGCCCCTCCGAGATGAACACGCCGCGTTCCCGGATCTCCGCGATCCGGCGCCTGCCCTCGGCCAGGATCTCCCGGTCCGGGCGCTGGTCGCCCTTGGCCCGCAGATACTGAAGATAGACCCACGTCGGCCGGCCGAAATGCTCCGTGGGCCTGCCCTTCGAGTCGATCACCTTCAGGGACTGAAAGAAACGCCACATCACGTCGTTGACTTTGAACCCGAATTTCTCGCGGACCCGGACGTGATCCAGGAACCCCGTGGTCAGGTAGCTCAACATGGGGTCGTTCTTGGTCGGCAGCGCCATCAGATAGGCCGGATTCGCCGGCATCACCTGCTCGATGCACCAGTTGAGGTCGTCCAGGTCGATGTCCATGTGCAGCGTCGAGCAGATGTCGAGGCCGATGGGAAGACCGTGAAGCTTGCCCATGACCGTGTCCTCCAGGCAGCAGCGAACGAGCTGCTCGCGCGTCCGGAAGATCTCCGGCCCGATGAATCCGGCCACGTCGTTCAGATGCACCCAAGGCGCCGGTCTGCGCCCGGCGTCGCGTTGCGCCTTGGCCACCTCGTGCACCAGGGCCCGGGCGAACCCGTATTTGCGCGCCTCGTGGATGACCATGTCGAAGCCCTTGCCGTGACCGTTGGTGGCATCGGCGCCTTGTCCCGTCTCAAAGTAGAAACCGTACTTTCCGGTCCGCCGCTCGGCGTGGGACACCATTTTCTCGACCGAAAGATCGAAGGTCGTATTGGCGTCCGCGACGCCGCCGAGGCTCTGGAACCAGATCGCCGTCGATCCGGCGTCCTGGCGTTCAACCGCGGCCTGTACGTCGACATGGGAGAGCACGCAATGGGGCAAGGCGTCTTCCAGGCCGAACACCTGCAGGATTTCGGCCAGGGCGTCTTGAATGGAGGCGACCGAAGCGACCTCGCTGGAGACCGGGTTGGTTCCCAGCACGACGTCTCCGACGGCGTAGGACCACCCGTCGAAGACCTGCCATCGGATGTCGTCGACGTTGTCCGTGGGCGAATTCGGTTGAATGCGGGCGCCCATGTACCCTTTGGCGCCGAGGTTGGAGTGGGGCAGCGGATTGAAGACCTTTTGCCCGACTTTGATCAGTTCCTCGTTGCTCATCAGCTTGACGACGCAGCCGATGATGTCGCTGGGCAGACCGGGCATGATGCCCTTGATGGCGTCTTCTTCGTTCTCGAGCAGGAAGCGTTTCAGATCGGCCAGCGTCCAGCCGGCGAGGGATCGGGTGATCTCACGCTCAACGACCTTGCCGATGTACGACGAAACCGAGTCTTCGAAGACCGGGTGATCGATCAGGTCACCGATGCGCGTGTTTGCCAGCAGGGCACGGGCTTGGGCTCGCGACCGGTCGTCGAGTGCAGCCACGCCGACGGCGTGGTCTCCTTCCTTGAAATCGTTGGCGGAGCCGAGCATTTGCCGGTAGAGCGCCGGGTCGAATCGTCCTTTCGAACGTGCGATGTAGGCAAAGACATCTTCGTCGTTATCGGAGGCGGGAGTCGTCGCGCCGGCCTTCCGGATCGCTCGGGCGCCACCTCCCAGGACCCAGAGTGAAGTTCCCGCAAGCAGGCGCGAAAGGAAGGATCGGCGAGCGGACGTCAGACGGGTTGGGATCTCCGGGGAGAGCGATTCCGTTTCCGGCCGTTGGCGGGACGCGGTCGAACTATCAGAAGGTGATTCAGGGGCCCGGACTCCGGAAGGCATCTAGCTCCTCCAACCCGGAGGATCGGAGCCGTGACGGGGACAACCCGTGCAACTCGCGGGCCGCCGCTCGAGATGACTCCTAAAATGCTGGTCGGGACGGGGAGATTCGAACTCCCGACCCCCTGAACCCCATTCAGGTGCGCTACCAGACTGCGCCACGTCCCGACCGGTGGAAGATGGCCAGTATAACAGTCCCTGGCGAGAGCCGTCACGGCAATCGAACGGGGCTCGACTATGGCTGCTCGGCCAAGGGATCCGCGAAATTCGGGTTAACCGCCGTTCTCGTCGTTGCCGGTGGGCTGGGCCCGATTCGCCGCCCGCGAGTGGGAGGTTTCGAGATTCTGGTCCAGAAGTTTCATCAGGTCCTGAAGTTCACCCCGGATCTGGGTCAGAAGTTTCTTGGGAGAGTTGCCATCGGGTCCGGCAAACAGGAGCGTCGCCCGCAAGTTTGCACCGTTTCGGCGGAGCTGCTTGCGGGCTCCGGCGATGGTGTATCCCTCTTCGTACAGAAGCCGCTTGATCTCGGCCACCAGTTGCACGTCTTTCTCCCGAAAGATGCGTTGTCCGGAGCGGTTCTTGTTGGGGGCCAGCGGCGGGAATTCGGTCTCCCAGTAACGCAGGACGTGAGCGGGAACGTCGCAGATTTTGCAGACTTCCCCGATCTTGTAAAAGAGCTTCCCTTTTCGGGCCATCAGGATGGAGTCACACGTTGATCAGGCGTGAAGGGCGAAATGTCACGCGTCGACTTGGCCCAAGCTGCATCTGGGCTCGGGTTTGGGGATTGCGACCGCGTCGAGCCTTCAATGAAATCACGCGGAACGACCCGAAACCGGACAACTTCACATTTTCTCCACGGAGCAACTCGGATTTGATGCTGTCGAGGATGAGCTTGACCATCTCTTTCGACTCTTGATGAGTCAAACCGCCGTGGGCCTCATAGACCGAACGAGCCAGATCCGCTTTGACCATGAGATACCTGCTACGGGGACGGTGTCACAAGCTGCGGATCATCATAGGCACGCCTTTTTTCGGGTGTCAAGATAGCTCCTCTCTCCTCCTCCCGGAACGTTGCAGGATCCGGATCGGCGTGGCGTGAAAATGGTATTTCTCCCGGAGTCGGCGGGCCAGATACCGCCGGGTGGGAAGATCCAGCTTTTTCGACCCCCGAGTGAAAAAGACGAAGGTGGGAGGAGCCGTCGCCACTTGACAGGCGTACTTCAAGCGCGACTTTCTGCCGCTGCCCTCCGGAGCCAGGGCCGTGGCCACATGCCGTTCCAGGTAGACGTTCAATTCGGAGGTCACGACCCGGATCATCCGGCCCTCGTAGGCTCCGTCCACCTGGGCGAAGATCCTGGAGACGCCGCTTCCCGTCTTCGCCGACACGAAGAACAGGGGCGCGAAAACCAGGGCCCGCATCCGGTCCCGATAGGCTGCGGCCATGGCCGCCCGAGTTTCCGCATCGGACGGCATCAGGTCGGACTTGTTGGCCGTAATCAGAATGGAGGCGCCCGCGTCCTGGGCGTATCTGCCGATGATTGTGTCGAGAGTGCCGGGGGGGTCGGAGGCATCCAGCACCAGCAGCGCCACGTCGGCCCGCTCCAGGTTCTTGCGAGCCATGATCACGCTCAGCTTCTCGGCAACCTCCACCGTCTTGCTCTTTCTTCGAATTCCCGCAGTGTCGACGAATCGGTACCGTTGATCCGCCACTTGAACCAGCGTGTCCACGGCATCCCGAGTCGTTCCGGGGATGGAGGTCACAATGGAGCGTTCTTCTCCCACGATTCGGTTCAGCAGAGAGGACTTGCCCACATTGGGGCGTCCCACGATGGCGACCCGGATCTCTTCGGCTTCGGGAGCGCCCGAAACGGCTTCGGGGAATCGGCTCAGAATCTCCTCGATCAGAGGCGTCAATTGCAGATTGTGCTCGGCGGAAACCGGGAACAGATGCCTCAGGCCCAGAGCATGGAACTGGAGCGCCTCCGTCTCCATGCGGAGAGTCTCCACCTTGTTGACCACCAACAGGGGCTCACTGCCTCGTGCCCTGAGCATGGCGCACAGACTCTGGTCGAGGGGATGGAGGCCGTCTCGAACGTCCACCACCAGGAGGATGAGGTCCGCCTCCCGGATGGCGATCTCCACCTGGCGGAGAACCTGCTCGGGAATGTGTTCCCGGTCACCGGGCGTGATGCCGCCCGTGTCCATGACTTCGAAACTGCGGCCGTCCCACTTGGCCATCCCGCAGATCCGGTCCCGGGTCATTCCCGGTTGACGGTCCACCAGAGCACGGCGGGTCCGCGTCAGACGATTGAAGAGAGTGGACTTTCCCACGTTGGGCCGTCCGACGATGGCCACTCGGAACCGGCTACCCTTCATCGGCTTGCGTCTGGTATTGGCAATGACCCGCCGTTTGGGACGGCGATCAATCTACCGCCGCCGGTGCGGAAACGTTCCAGTGGCTGAAGATCTGGCCGCCGTGGAAGCGCCCGTTCTCGATGAAGATGCGGTTCGTCATCTTCCCGGCGCAGATGGAGCCGGCCAGATAGATGCCGGCGACGTTGGTTTCCAGGGTCTCGGGATCGTGGTCGGGAATGTGGGTCTCCGGTTCGACCCGGATTCCCATCTGCCGGAGAAAACCGGAGTCGGGATGATAGCCGGTCATGGCCAGGACGAAGTCGTTGGCCAGTTCCACGATTCCGCCGGGCGTCTCGACCGCGATCTTCTGCGGCCGGATCTCCACCACGCGACTGGAGAAAAGAGCAGGGATCTCTCCGTTCTTGATGCGATTCTCGATGTCGGGAAGCACCCAATATTTGATTTTGCTTCCCACGCGCTCGCCCCGGTGAATCAACGTCACTCTCGATCCGCTTCGGAACAGCTCCAGGGCCGCCTCGGCCGCGGAGTTGTTCCCCCCGATGACGGCCACGTTCTTGCCGTAGTAGGGATGGGGGTCCGTGTAGTAGTGGCTGACCTTGGGCAGGTTCTCGCCTGGAATTCCCAGCAGGTTGGGGTTGTCGTAGTAGCCCGTGGCCACCACGATCCGGCGGGTGTGATAGTCGTGCGAGTTTCCCAGCCGGTCCCGTGTATTCACCACGAAGTCCCCCCGGCTTCCCTGGACCGCGAGGACCTCCTCGTAGTCCCGAATGGGAAGCTGATAGTGCTCCACGACCCGGCGATAGTACTTGAGACCGTCGATCCGCTTGGGCTTGTCGGCGGAGATGATCATGGGCACGTCGCCGATTTCCAGAAGATCGGCCGTGGTGAAGAAGGTCATGTTGACCGGATATCTGTAGATGGAGTTGACGAGGCAGCCTCGCTCCACCACCCAGAAATCCAGACCCCGTTGCCGGGCCTCGATGGCGCAGGCCAGACCCGCCGGTCCGGCGCCGATGATGATCAGATCCAGTAGTTGACTCACTTCGACTCGACTTTCTAGAATGAGTTCCCTGTTTCGGGCGATTAGCTCAGCTGGTTAGAGCGCCGTCTTCACACGGCGGAGGTCACTGGTTCGAATCCAGTATCGCCCACCATCCACTCCCCGACAACCTCCGGCGCGGAAACCGGATTGTATCAGATCCCGCTTGGTCCAAAGTTGAACCCTCCGTCCGTCGAGAGGCGGACCACCTGCACCTGCACCTTGAGCGTATCGGAGATTCCCCCGGGAGCGACGAGGGCCTTGATTCCGAGCCGATCCTCCAATCTTTCCGCCTGCAGGAGGCCCATCCTCTCCTCTTCCAGCAACCGGGCCTCCAAGCCCCATTTCATCAGAAACTGGCGCTGGTTTCGGAGCGGACGATTGGTCCAACCCAGCCGCCGGGCCGTCTCGCGAAAGACTCGAAAATTGACGTGGGAGGTCAGGTCCTGACGGCCCAGATTGACGTAGGGGTCGGAATGAACCCGGTGGCGATGGTAGCAGAGCAGCGTTCCGTCCCTCCGGGCCATGGCCTCGTACTCCGGGGCCTCGAATCCGTAATCCAGGGTCAGGACGAAACCCCGTTGCAAGCGGCAGTCCAGGTCTTCCAGGATTTCCACCATCCGGAGATTCGCCTCGTAGACGTCTCCCTCCCGCCACCGGGGAAATCCGAGTCGCATGTACTCCAGGATGCGCGGATCGGAGAGTTCTCCCTCCACCTCGGCAATGGGCTCGCCCAAGCGGACGAAAATCTCCTTCAATTCCGTTTGAGAGACCCGCACCCGGTGCACCGGCAACGCGTCGAACAGTTCGTTGGAGAAGACCACGCCATGGATTCGCTCCGGCAGGCCGTCGTCTCCAATCTCCAGGCTCCGGTATCGGACGCGTGCGAAGATCCGGGGATGCCGGTTCTCCAGCCGAACCAGCACGCCCTTTCCCAAAATTCCCTCACCGGCCCCCAGCTCGATGAGGTCCAAAGGTCCATCCGCGTCCAGACAGGACAGATACCAGGCCAGAGCGTCTCCCAGGATCTGGGCGAACAAGGGGTGGGTATAGGGAGAGGTGTAGTAGTCTCCGCCGGGACCGAAGACCTTGGATCCACGCCGGTAGTAGCCTGCTTCCGGATCATAGAGGCAAAGCTCCATGAACCGGGCGAAGGTAATGGTCCGATCAGGGGACATTAACAGTCCGTGGTGAAAGTCCCGCGAGCACCGAGACCGTTCCTGCGCCCGCCGGACAAGGCGCGATTCGGGTGCATACCGGGAGTATGTGCCCGAATCGCAACGCCGTCCGCCGGGATGCAGGGACGGTCGAATGCCGTGATGACTTTTGCCACGGGCTGTTAACGGCGGAGCCACTGGATCAGCCAGAAGACCAGAGTCAGGACGACGCTCGCCAGCAAGCAGGTGACCAGGGGAAAGTGCAGGCTCCAGTTTTCGCGTCGAACGAAAAGGTCCCCGGGAAGTCGTCCCAGCCGCAGCGATGGAAACCAGGTCAGCAACAAGCCCACCGCCGCCAGGGCCAAGCCCAGGAAGATCAGGACTTTTCCCAGGTCTTGAAACATGGGGGTCCTAGGAGTCTGCGCCGTAGAAATTGATCTACTGCGAAAGCGGTGAATCGGTCCATATTTCCTCGATTTCTCGGCGAATAGAACGACTATGCACCTCCAAATCGAGAAAATCTGGCCTCGATTCCCCACTTTTTCGCTACGATCATTCCTACGGCGCAGACTCCTAGCCGGTGAGTTCCAACGCGTTGAAGAAGTAGGCGATCTCGAAGTCTGCCGATTCGGGGCTGTCGGAGCCGTGGGCGGCGTTGCGTTCGATGTTCTGGCCGAAGTCCTTGCGGATCGTGCCCTCACCGGCTCGGGCCGGGTCGGTGGCGCCCAACAGGGCTCGCCAACGATCGATGGCGTTTTCTCCCTGGAGAACCATGACCACGCAGGGACCCTCCGACATGAAGGCCGTCAAGCTGTCGAAGAAAGGCCGGTTTCGGTGCACCCGATAGAAACCCTGCGCCAGCTCCCGGGTCAGGTGGATCATCTTCAAACCGACCACCGTCAGACCACCGGCTTCGAGCCGCTTCAGAATGGCGCCCAGGGACCCGGCCTTTACCGCGTCCGGCTTGACGATGCCCAAGGTGGACTGGCTCATCCCAGGGCTTCCTCCATGGCAGCGCCGATCTGGGCCGGACTCTCCAACACCCGAACGCCGCACCGCCGCATCGTCTCCATCTTTTCCGCCGCCGTCCCCTTGCCCTGGGAGATGATGGCGCCGGCGTGGCCCATGCGGCGGCCGGGTGGCGCCGTCTGCCCGGCGATGAATCCGACCACCGGTTTCCGGAAGTGATCCCTGATGTACTCCGCCGCCTCCTCTTCCGCGCTACCGCCGATTTCCCCGATCAGGACCACCGCGTCCGTATCCGGGTCCTTGGCGAAAGCCTCCAGGACATCGATGAATCCGGTCCCGATGAGGGGATCGCCGCCGATTCCGATGCAGGTGCTCTGTCCGATGCCCCTGGAGGAGAGCTGGTCCACCGCCTCGTAGGTCAGGGTGCCGCTCCGGGAAATACATCCGACCCTTCCCGGACGATGGATGTGCCCCGGCATGATCCCGATCTTGCACTGCCCCGGAGAGATGATTCCGGGACAGTTGGGGCCGATGAGGCGCGTTTTCCCTCCCCTGAGGAAACTGCAGACCTGCAACATGTCCCGTGCCGGTATTCCCTCGGTGATGCAGACCACCAGATCCAGATCGGCGTCGGCCGCCTCCAGAATGGCGTCAGCCGCAAACGGGGGCGGCACGAAGATCACGCTGGCGTTGGCTCCCTCCTCGGCGACGGCTTCCCGGACCGTGTTGTAGACGGGAAGGCCGTCGTGCCGGGAACCTCCCTTGCCGGGAGTGACGCCCGCGACCACCTGAGTGCCGTAGCTGCGGCACTGGGCCGCATGAAAGCTGCCCTCACGGCCCGTGATGCCCTGAACCACGACTCGGGTTGTCGAATCGACCCAGATTGACACTCAACTATTCTCCGATGTTTGGGCAGCCGCGCCGGCCAGGCGACAGACCTTCTCGGCTGCATCCTGCATTCCATACGCGACTTCGAAATCCAGACCCGAGTCACGGAGGATCTCCCTGCCTCGCTCGACGTTGGTGCCCTCGAGCCGCACCACCACCGGAACGCCGACACCCACCTCGCGCGCAGCCTGGACCACTCCCTCGGCCAGGGTGTCACAGCGCATGATTCCGCCGAAGATGTTGATCAGCACGGAACGGACGCTGGGGTCGGAAATCAGGATCTCGAACGCCGTTTTCACCTGCTGAACGCTGGCGCCGCCCCCCACATCCAGAAAGTTGGCGGGGCTGCCGCCGGCCAACTTGATGATGTCCATGGTGGCCATGGCCAATCCGGCGCCGTTGACCATGCAGCCGACGTTTCCATCCAGCTTGATGTAGCTCAGGCCGGAACGGTGGGCCAGGATCTCCAGCGGTTCCTCTTCATGATAGTCGCGCAGCTCCCTCAGCTCCGGGTGCCGGTAGAGGGCGTTGTCGTCGAAGTTCATTTTGGCGTCCAGAGCATAGAAATCTCCGTCACCGGTCAGCACCAACGGGTTGATCTCCACCAGTGAGGCGTCCGTCGCGGCAAAGGCTTCGGAGAGTGCCTTCATGAACCCGGCGGCGCGGCCCACGGCTTTCTTCTCCAGCCCGAGGCCGTAGGCCAGATTCCTTCCCTGGAAGCCCTGGAGTCCCAAGGCCGGATCCACATGCTCCTTCAGAATCAATTCCGGTGTCTTCCGGGCCACCTCCTCGATTTCCATGCCCCCTTCGGTGCTGGCCATGAGCACCGGCCGCTCCCGGCTCCGGTCAATGACCATACCCAGATAGAACTCCCGCCGGATATCCAGCCCTTCCTCGATCAAGACCTGACGCACCCGGGTTCCCTCCGGGCCGGTCTGGGGAGTCACGAGCCGGGACCCCAGCATTTCTCGAGTGTGTCGCTCGGCCGCTTCCGGAGAGCGGACGATCTTGACGCCTCCGCCCTTGCCGCGGCCCCCGGCATGGACCTGGGCCTTGACCGCCACGACGCCTCCCAGAGACCGCGCGATTTCAAAGGCTTCGGCGGGACTTTGGGTGACCTTTCCCTTTGGAATCCTGACTCCGTACCGTGCCAGAATCTTCTTGGCTTGGAACTCGTGAATCTTCATCGCCGATATGAAACACCATACAATGGGCCCAGTTCAAGGCCCCGGGAAGAAGAGTAAAGAGGAAAGGGTAAAGAGAGGCAAGGCAGGGGAGGCAGGTTTCTGCCGGTGCGCCGAGACTCGACGTTGGAATCCGGATGATGCGAGGCCCGGGTGAACTGTGGAAGAGTCCTATTGCTCCAAGCCATGGGGCGGCACGGATCCGGCCGAGTGACGTCCAATGGACCGCCTCCGGAGGTCTCGTCTGGAGGGAAGAACGTTCCGGGACAGGCGTCCTGGTGGTTCGCGATTCCCTCCGGACCCCGCCCCGGGACCTGGCCTTGGAGTGTTCTGTCCGAGCCCGGGTGGGATACGGCGGCGGCGACTTTTCGGTGTCCGGCCACCAGGTCTTTTTCGTCTCCGGGGGGAGGATATTTCGCCACCGGCTGGACGGAGGGGAATCGGTGCCCGTTACGCCTCCGTGGGGTCAGGCGGCGGCGCCGTCCGTATCTCCGGGCGGGCGCAGGCTGGTCTATGTCCATTTCAGCGACGGAATCGACTGCCTCGGGCTGGCGAGGACGGTCGGTTCCGGCTGGCCCGTTCAATTTGCGTCCGGCCGCGACTTCTACATGCAGCCGGCCTGGCATCCGGACGGCCGCCGGGTCGCGTGGACCGCGTGGGATCATCCCAACATGCCTTGGGACGGGAGCGGCCTCTACCTGGGCGAGATCGGCTCCGGAGCAGCAGCCGGAGATGGACCGGAACCGACGCTGGTGGCCGGCGATCCCGCGGGCTCCGTCGCCGTCTTCCAACCCTCCTTTTCCCCGGACGGCCGCTACCTGAGCTTCGTCTCCGATCGGGAAGGCTGGTTCAATCTCTGGCTCTACGATCTGGAGAAGGAATCGCTTCGGGCGTTGGTCCGGGATACTGCGGAGTACGCCGGTCCGGCTTGGATCCAGGGGCTCAGGTCCCACGCCTGGACCCCGTCGGCCGATGCCGTCTACGCGATTCGGCTGAGTCGGGGCCGCGCAACGCTGGTGCGGGTGGACCTGGAGGAGAGGCGATCCCAACCGGTTGATGGCAACCTCTCCCGCTATTCGGCGTTGAGCCAACTCTCGCCGGCCCCGGACGGTGAGCGGATCGCACTCGTTGGCTCCTCCCCGCTGCTTCCGCCGCGGGTCCTCACGGTTTCAGCTCATGGAGCGGTCTCGATCTGGTCCAAGGTGACTCCGGAACCGCCGGAAGCAGTCTATCTGGGCCATCCCCGTCCCCTTTCCTGGAGCGTGGGGTCAGAGGTCGACCTTCCGCAACCCCCGGACTGTCAAGGTTTGTTCTACCGTCCTCGAAATCCCGCGTACCGGCGAACGGCTCCGGCCCCCGCGGTCATTCGCGTCCATGGTGGTCCCACCTCCCAGGCCCTGGTCGAATACCGTTTCGAAATCCCTTTCCTGACCAGCCGGGGATTCGCGGTTCTGGATCTCAACTACCGGGGCAGCTCCGGTTACGGCCGCGTTTATCGGGATGCCTTGAAGGGTCGATGGGGAGTGGCCGATGTCGAGGATGCCCGGTCCGCTGCCGAATACCTGGTCTCCAGCGGGAAGGCCGACCCGGATCGGCTCGTCGTCTTGGGAGGCAGTGCCGGGGGGCTCACCGTATTGTTGTGCCTGATCCGCTATCCGGGCCTGTTCCGAGCCGGAGTCTGCCTCTACGGCGTCTCCGATCTACTCGCCCTGGCTCAGGAGACGCACAAGTTCGAGGCGCACTACCTGGACTCGTTGGTGGGCCTCCTCCCCCGGGACGAGTCCGTCTACCGGGACCGCTCGCCGTTGGGGCGGGCCGGGTCGATCCGGGATCCGGTCGCACTCTTTCAGGGCGAAGACGACGAAGTCGTGCCCCCCAGCCAATCGGACCGGATCGCCGAAGCTCTGGCGGGGCGGGGAGTGCCCCATATCTACCATCGCTTCGCCGGTGAAGGGCACGGTTGGAGGAAGTCGCGGACGATCGAGACCTACCTGGAAGCGCTGCAGGAATTCCTGGCCGAATACGTCGCCTGATCTGCTGGGAGTTTGGCGCTTGGGATTTGAAGAGTCTTCAGCCTAATACCCGCATTTCTCACCAGGGGGCGCGATGATCGCGCCCAGCGCAGTCTGTCCCTGAGAGACCTTGGCAATAGCCGGGTAAATGCTGAAAAATGAATTCTTTTTCAGCATAAGCATAGCGGCCTGGTGAGAAATGCGGGTTATAGGGCGTCGTCGCTGGCGGGCAAATGCTCCTCGCGGCGACGAGGAGGGGGCCGGCGCGACGCGGGGATGTCGAGATCCCTGCTCAGCCGAATGACTATTTCAGTTCCCACCGGAATCACGATGTCCCTCCCCCGGGTCACCAGAATCCCGGCCGCTCCCACTGCAGCTCCGGCGGCCGCCCCCACGGCGACCCCTTCCTTGCCGCCGCCGATCAGGCCGATCAGCGCACCAATGGCGGATGAGGCCCCCACCTTGCCGGCATCGCGGCCCTTTTCCCCAGGCTCCTCCAGCGTGCCTTCTTCATCGGGGACGCTCCTCTTGCGCGGCTCCACCACAGAAGCCATCTGGGCATCCATGGGAACCACTCGTCCGTCTCTGAAGCGCAACTCCTTGAAGTGCAGGTTCATCCGGGCCCGGCCCCGGATACGGCCGGCCCGCACCAATTGGGAGATGGAGCCGCGCACCTCGACACCCTTGGGTATGGCCCTTCCCCTCCCGGCGTCGATACTCTGAATCACCCGGGCTGAGAAAGTATCGCCGACTTTGTGGGTTCTGGTCGTGAGCGGTTCCTTCATTCGGATGCGAATCTCGGTCCCGGCCGGGACCCGGAGTTTGGATTCCGAATCCGCCGCAGCCGGCGATCGGGTCTCGGGGCCATCCGGTTCCAAGTCCGGGCCACGCCGGCGGGAGCGCGGCCGGTCGGGATAGTACCCCTCGTCGTACCCGGCTTCGAAACCGCGGCGATAGGCGTTTCGATAAACGTCGGGATCGTCTCGCTCCGGATCGAACCCCGGATCCAACCGCTGGAAGGCTCGCTTGTTGGCCATGTCGTAGTAATGCTGAGCCGCCCGATCACTTTCTCCCAACCGGCGGCCGTCCACGTATCCGCGGCCATAGGCGATTCTGGTGGTGCCGGATTCGGCTTCCTGCCCCAACAGCGTCCAGGCCCATCCCTGGGAGCAGAACAGGAACAGGAAAAGGAGAAGCCTTCCTGCCTGATCGCCGGGAAATCGATGCACCGGTCTGCTCATTGCCGTTGTCTAAGCTGGAGATCCCCTGCGGACGGGGATGGAGTGGAGATCACGACGCGATCCTTGATTTCGGTCCACTTTAGCAGAAAGTTGTCCAACAGTAGATCAGTGCCGCTGGAGTGGAGGCCGCCCTCCGCATCCTGGTATTGGAAATAGTGCAGCGTGTACCCCCTTACGGCGTAGAGTCCTCCGCTGCGGTGGTACGGCACGATGTTCGAAAATTCTCCCAGCCGCTCGGCGTCGTTGGAGTAGACGGACACACCGTGCAGGGATTCCTCCGGGATCGTTCTGAGCACGTTGTTGGTCAAGGGAAAGAAGATCTCTTGGCGGCGAACCCGGAACAACTGCTCCAGGGTCAGCGAACAGTCCTTGTCCTGGACGGCCTCCCGCACCCGGGTGATGACCTTGTCCACGTTCTCCCAGCGTCCACGTTTCGGCTTTCCCCGGGTCTTGAGCTTGGCTGGGACCTTCAGACCGGGAAGGATCGATTCGCAGTCCGGGCCGGCTGCGCCCGGCTCCATACCGCCGAAGAGGACCAGGAACAGAATCATGCACCCGAATCGAAATCGGAGAATGCCGGCCGGGGTCCTCGGTTGGACGTCCATTCCTTTCTTGATGAAATCCCCGCCGAAAACGATCACTTTGATTCCTCCCGGACCCAGTCCACCATGGCCGCCACGGCGTCCGGATCGGTGGGCGGCAAAACGCCATGGCCCAGGTTGAAGATGTGCCCCCGGCGTCCCCGGGCCTGGGCCAGCACCTCCCGCACCTTCCGCTTCAGGATCGGTCTGGGGGCCATCAGGGCGAGGGGGTCCAGATTCCCCTGGATGGCCTGACCCGAACCCAGGCGTTGCCATACCTGCCCGAGTTCGACCCGCCAATCGACACCCAACACCGTTCCTCCCGCTTGATTCATGTCCTCCAGGAGGGCGCCGGTGCCGGTGCCGAAGTGGATCAGAGGGACCCGCCGGTGCCGTAACCCTTGGAAGAGCGCTCGAGAAAAGGGAAGGACGTATTCCCGGTAGTCGGCCGGACCCAGACAGCCGGCCCAACTGTCGAAGAGCTGGACCGCCTGGGCTCCCGAGTCGATCTGCGCATTCAGATAGGCGGCCTGCACTTCCACCAGCTTCCCCATCAGCTCCTTCCAGGCGTCCGGATGCGCGTACATGAACTTCTTGGTCTCCTGGAAGTTCTTGGAGCGGCCCCCTTGGATCATGTAGCTGGCGAGAGTGAAAGGCGCCCCGCAGAATCCGATCAGAGCCCGTCCAGGGTCCAACTCCCGCCGCACGAGGCGGAGTGCTTCCATGACGTGGGGCAGGTGCTGCCACGGATCCATGGTGTCGAGCGCCCGGACCGCTTCCGGACTCCGCACCGGCTCGGAGATGACGGGACCCTCTCCCGCGGCGAACCGGAAATCCAGGCCCATTCCCTTCAGCGGCAGGAGGATATCCGCGAAGATGATGGCCGCGTCCAGATCGAAACGCCGGATCGGCTGCAGGGTCACCTCGGCCGCCAACTCCGGGTTACTGCAGATCTCCAGGAGCGTGTAACGTTCCCTCAACCGCCGATATTCAGGCAGGTAGCGGCCCGCCTGACGCATCACCCAGACGGGAGTGCAATCCACCTCCTGGAGCCGGCAAGCTCTCAGGAAGCGTCCCTCCTGCCTATCATTCCGCTCCGTCATGGATCCGCTCTCAGTCTCCGGCCCGAATTTCTCGCCGGATCGTTCCGGACATCCTGGAAAAACAGGAGTATACCCCGGAACCGCAAACTCCACTGGACTCCGGTCCCGTTCCCGCGCCGGACGCGGGATTCGACTTCGCATTTTTCCTCAGCAGGACGTTAACAAGCTGTTGGTGTCCGCCAAGAGAGGCCGGCATTGGGCCTGCCGAGCGGTGAGCAGAGAAGCTGCCGCCCCGGGCGGCGACCCTGCGAATTCACGGGAGCTCCGGGAAATGTTGCTGAAAGTCCACAGTGCCTCCGTGTTGGGCATCCAGGCCGAGATCGTCGACGTGGAGGTCGACATCTCCCAGAGCATGCGGTCCCGGTACCACGTCGTCGGCTTGCCCGACACGGCGGTCAAGGAGAGCGGGGAGAGAGTGCGAGCCGCCATCTGCAATTGCGGCTTCGCCTTTCCCCGCCAAGTGACCATCATCGTCAACCTGGCTCCGGCGGGCTTCAAGAAGGAAGGAAGCTGCTATGACCTGCCCATCGCATTGGGGGTCCTGGGTCTGGCTGGAAAACTGGAAGAACGGGAGCTCCGGAAGTGGCTGATTCTCGGTGAGTTGTCTCTGGATGGAAGGGTGCGTCCCGTTCGGGGTGCTCTGCCGGTGGCCCTGGGAGCCGTCAAGCGGAAGTTCAAGCGACTCCTGCTCCCTGCCGAGAACGCCCGGGAGGCGGCGGCGGTCCGGGAAATCGACGTCTACTGCGCGGCCAGCCTGCCCCAGGTTCTGGATCTCCTCAACGGCGACCGGCGCCAGGACCCCCTCAAGATCGACCCGGGCGCAGGAGCATCGGAAACGAAATCCCGATTGCCCGATTTCTCTCACGTCAAGGCGCAACAGGCGGCCAAACGGGCCTTGGAGGTGGCTTGCGGCGGGGGCCACAACCTGCTCCTGATCGGACCTCCCGGCGCCGGCAAGACCATGCTGGCACGGCGCATCCCCTCCATCCTTCCCCCCATGGGCTTCTCCGAGTCCCTGGAGACGACCGCGGTCCACAGTGTCTGCGGACTGCTGGGCAAGAGCCGCTCGATCCTGTTGAGGCGACCCTTTCGCTCTCCCCACCACAGCATCAGCGGAGCCGGTCTGGTGGGTGGGGGATCCCCGCCTCGACCCGGCGAGATCTCCCTGGCCCACAACGGCGTCCTCTTTCTGGATGAGCTGCCCGAATTTCAGCGGCGAGTGCTGGAAACGCTTCGTCAACCCTGCGAGGCCGGAGAAATCACCATCAGCCGGGCCATCCGCAGCCTGACCTTTCCCTCCCGCTTCATGCTGGTGGCCGCCATGAACCCTTGCCCCTGCGGCTATGCCAACAGTCTTCATCGGGAATGCGTCTGTTCGCCGGTCGCGATCCACCGCTATCTGACCCGGATTTCGGGGCCTTTCCTGGATCGGATGGACATGCAGGTCGAGGTCCCCGAGGTTCCGTACCGCGACTTGGCGTCCCAGCCTTCGGGAGAGCCCTCACGGTCCATCGCCAAGCGGGTCGCCCGGGGCCGGGAGGTTCAACGGGATCGTTTCTCGGGGACCTCGATTTTCTGCAACGCTCAGATGGGCGCCGAGGAGATCCAGCGATACTGCGCCCTGAGTCCCACCGTCAAGCGGCTGTTCGACGATGCCCTTCCCAGATTGGGATTTTCGGCTCGAGCCTATGATCGCATCCTCAAGATGGCGCGCACCATCGCCGACCTGGCGGGTTCACCGGAACTGACGACCTCCCATGTCTCGGAGGCCATCCAGTACCGGTCCCTGGACCGGAGTTTCTGGAAAAAGACCTTCGGATGAGATGAGAAAAGAGGAAAGAGAAAAAAGGAAAGAGAAAAGCTCCCCCACCGGCCCGGCCCGGCGGACGCGTAGGAGAAACAGGCATCGAGTTCATCCGGCTCCGGCGTCATCGACGAGACCGTCTCCCCTGCCGAGTCCGCCGGGCGTAAACGACCCGCCTGCCTTCACTCTTTTCTCTTTCCTCTTTTCTCTTTCCTCAGTTTCATGGAAGATCGGGTCGTTAGCCGCCGAACATCCTGGAGGACGCAGCAGATGATCGTTGCCAGTCTCGACCGGTTGAGCTCTCGCCGTTTCCCGGCCGGCCGCGAGTCGACGAACCTGGTGGGTGGCCCTTCTCCCATTCAGACTGCCAGCTTCTGCATGGGATCCGTGGTCCTGGACCCGGATGGAGGCCAGGTCCCCTGGCACAATCAGGAGCAGGAGGAGATCTACTATGTGGTGGAAGGGACCGGCGAAATGTGCCTGGGCCGGGAGCGGAAGACCATGAACTCGGGAGATGTCGTCTATATTCCGCCGGGCGTTTACCATCAGCTCACCAACCTGGGGAAAAAGCCCCTGACTTTCATTTACTGCTACGGTCCCGCCGGAGACGTGGCCCACTGGCGCCAGGAGCTCACGAGCACCCTTCCCCGGGCCGGCCGCGAGGCGCCCGCATTGCCGGAAGGGGCCCGATCCCAACAGGTTTGACGCTGGAAAATGTGCGCAGCCTCGCCCCTCCGGATCGGCGTCATCATGAACGGAGTCACCGGCCGCATGGGGGCCAATCAGCATCTGCGCCGGTCCATCCTGAGTATCCGGCGGGACGGGGGATTGGAGATCCCCGGCATCGGACGGATTCTTCCCGAGCCGGTTCTGGTGGGACGGAACCGGGTCAAGCTGGAGCGGCTGTCCCGGGAGACCGGCGTCGAGGCCTGGACCGATCAGTTGGACCGGGCCTTGGAAGATCCCGCCAACCAGATCTATTTCGACGCTCAGACCACCCCGCTCCGGGCTGCGTCGATGGAACGGGCTCTGCAGGCGGGCCGGCACGTTTACTGCGAGAAACCGGCCGCCTCCACCAGCGCCGAGGCCTACCGGCTCTACCGGATGGCCCAGGGGAGCGGTCTCAAGCACGGCGTGGTCCAGGACAAGCTCTGGGTGCCCGGAATCGTTCACTTGAGACGGTTGTTGCGAGACCGGTGTCTGGGCCGGATCCTTTCGGTCCGGGGAGAGTTCGGCTACTGGGTCTTCGACGGGCGGGAGCCCCCCTTGCAGCGGCCGTCGTGGAACTACCGCAAGGAAGAGGGCGGCAGCATCATCCTGGACATGTTTCCCCACTGGAGGTATCTGCTGGAGAACCTTTTCGGCGGCGTGCGCGCCGTCTCCTGCCTGGGAGCCACCCACGTTCGCCGGCGTTGGAACGAAGCGGGCCGGGAATACGCGGTCACGGCCGACGACTCGGCCTACGCGACGTTTCTACTCGAGGGAGGCGTGGTCGCCCACTTCAACAGTTCCTGGGCGGTTCGAGTGCGGCGGGACGACCTGTTCACGCTTCAGGTCGACGGAACTCTGGGATCGGCCGTCTGCGGCTTGAACCAATGTTGGGTGCAACTCGCCCGGTCCACCCCCCGGGTGACCTGGAATCCGGATCTGGAGCAGTCGCACTCGTGGCTGGAGTCATGGTCGCCCGCACCCGGGCCCGCTCCTGTGTCCGGGCCCTTCCGGACGCAGTGGGAACTGTTCCTGCGCCATGTACTTGCCGACGAGCCGTTCCCCTGGAACCTGCTGGAGGGAGCCAAGGGGGTTCAGTTGGCCGAGTGTGCGCGGGAGTCCTGGCGACGCCGATCCTGGGTCGATATTTCCGAGTTGCAGCCGAATTCCGGTTGACCGTACACCGGTCGAGCCGAAGCTACCGCCTGATCGATCAAGTCGAGTAAAGATTCCGGGGGATGTCCACCTTCCGGCCGGAACTGATGGACTCGCCGGCCTTGATCATGGGCACGCACACGTTCATGGCCGACGGCCCGTCGCAAAGATTCTCGGATCCGTAGCGGATGGTCCTGCAGAATCCTTCCAGTTCTTTTGAGTACCCCCTCAGAGCGGAGGCCGCACTCTTGCCTCCACCCGTGACCTGGGACCCGGCGGCATCCCGGGCCCGGCTTTCCGAAGCCTCCAGCAGAGGAGCGTCTCCCATGGCCTGGGTCTTGAGCTCGGTCGCCGCTGCCTTCCCATGCTCCGAGAAGAGCATGGCTTCCCGCTCCCGGGTGAGGATGATGGTGCCTTCGGTGCCCATGAACTGCTCGTAGAAGTGATCGAAGGCGTTGGTCTGTATGGACGAGAAGGTGTAAGTGACCCCTCCCGGGTACTCGTAGGTGACGTAGATGTGGTCCTCCACCTCGCGGCCGTCGTCGTAGGCGTAGATTCCGCCGGAGCCGTAGACCGCCTTGGGAAGCTTGCCGGTGAACCAGTTGACGACCTGCAGGTGGTGGCTTCCCAACTCGGCGTTGAGTCCGTACGAGTACTTCCGGTAGAGCCTCCAGTTCCTCAAATGCTCCATGTCCGGGTAACCCCAGGGGGAAGGATCGAAGTCGGTTTCGGGAACCGGGCGCCTCCAGCTCTTGTTCCGGTGCCAGAGGCTGCGGACGTGGTAGACGTCTCCGATGACGCCCTCCCGGATGAGCTGGTACGCCTCCTGGTACAGGGGGTTGTAGTTGCGCTGATGACCCACCTGGAGATGCTGGCCCGCCGAATTGGCAGCTTCGATCATGCGGCGGCAACCCTCGATGCTGTGGGCCATGGCCTTTTCGGTGAAGACGTGCTTGCCGGCGTTGAGCGCGTCGATGGCAAGCGGCTCGTGCATCCAGAGGGGAGCCGCGATCAGGACGGCTTCGATGTCACTACGTTTCAGGAGCTCGCGATGATCCGAATAGGCGACGGCGTCCGGATCGAATCGCTCTTGGGCGGTTTTGAGAGCTTTCTCCCGATTGGGGGGAAAGATGTCGCAGACCGCCGAGATCCGCATGTGGCTGGGCGGGGCGTTCTCCATCAACACTCCGCCCTGTCCCCCGATGCCGATGATGCCCGCCTTCACCGGCCACACGGAGGAGGTCTTCCAGAGCAGCGCCCCCGTGGGTGGAACCGTGGCCACGGCCTTGATGAAATTCCTGCGTCCCAGTTTTCTCTGTTCGTCGTTCAACATACCCACCTCCATGGAGATCGGGTTGGATCGGATTTCGCCATATTAACAGCCCGTGGCAAAAGTCGTCACGGCATTCGACCGTCCCTGCATCCCGGCGGACTGCGTTGCGACTCGGCTCACATACTCCCGGTATGCTCCCTCCGAAGCGCCTTGTCCGGCGAGCGCAGGAACGGTCTCGGTGCTCGCGCGACTTTCACCACGGACTGTTATCAATCCCGTCGGCGGTTTGTCCCGGATCGCTCCAGCCGGCAGCCGTCGCTCTCCCCGGGTGCTACCTGCTGAATCGGTTGGTCTTCCAATGACGGACCAGTATGTCCAGACCGGCGATCTGACCGGTGGGGAAGGCCAGAATCAGCGATAGGGCCAAGGCCTCGATCAACGTCTTGTTGACGTAGAGTTCGGTCCCCACGGCGGACTGGACCACGAAGCCGTCCGACATCAGCGCCGGCGATGCCAGATAGAACAACATGAGCAACGCGAATCCCCCCAAGGCGGACAGGCGCGTGAACAGTCCCAGCATCAGCCCCAGCCCCAATATGACGAGTCCCCACTTGGTGCCGACGTCGGCCATGGCCAGTAATGAAGGATTCTCGACGATCCAATGGAAGATTCCGGAGAAAGGCCCCGTTGAGTTTTCGAGGTAGCCTCGGGAGGTCCAATTCACGGCCAGGAACTTGCCCACCCCCTGGTAGAAAAGGTGCCACCCGATGCAGAATCGAAGCACCAGCAGCAGAATCTTGTGGATCGGAGTGAGTTGTTCGAAACGATTCACCGGAAGACCTCCAGATGATCGGCGTCCAGGCCCCAGTGATGGACCTGAACGGCCCCATCCCGGGGATCTTTGGCAACCACCACGGCCCCTATGCCCCGGCGCCGACGACAGTACGACAAAATATCTTCCAGGTCCATGACCAGGAACGCCGTGGAGAGGGCGTCCGCCTCCGCCGCCGTCGGAGCCAGGGCCGTGGCGGCCAGATTCTTCTCCACCGGATGACCGGTCCGGGGATCCAGGACATGGCCATAGTGTTTATTTCCGATCCGAAAGAACTGTTCGCCCACGCCGGAGGTGGAGAGGGCCCGATTGCGAAGCTCCACGGTGGCCAGGGGCCCGGTCCTTCCCAATGGATCCCGGATGCCGACCTTCCATCCCGGCGGCGATTCCCTTCCGGGGCCTTCCCCGAGGGCCAAAATGCTGCTGTGGCCGGCGTGGAGCAGGGCGCGGCTCGTACCTTCCTGCTTCAACAGCCGGCCGGCGCGGTCCAGCGCGTACCCCTTTCCGATCGCTCCCAGATTCAATTCCAGACCGCGGCGCCGGAAGCGAACGGTTCCGGCGGACGGGTCCAATTCCAGGAAACGGGATCCGACTTGGCTTCGAGCCTCCTCGACCGCCTCCGGATCGGGAAGGGTGCCCTGGCGCCGGGAGAATCCCCAGACCTTCCAAAGCGGACCGGCCGTCAGGTCGAAGGCTCCGCCTGTCTCCCGATAGATTCTCGCTCCCAGCCGCAGCAGCTCGAAGAGGCTGGTCTCGGCAGCTATCGGTCGCTCGAAGGCGTAGCGATTCAGGTGGGCAATCTCGCTGTCGTCTCGAAAAACGGTCATCTGGCCTTCGAGCTCCTGGATCAGATCCAGGGCTCGGTGGACCGTCATGATTCGAGACCGGTGCCGGGTCGACACGAAGATCTCGAAGCGGCAGGCCATGGCCGGCCGGCCCGCCCGGATCAGCTTGTCCGGGACGGCCTCGAGGTCCGAAGGGACGCGGGGCAGGGCGGCGGCGGCCAGTGCCGCCATGCGTTCGGGATGAAGCAGGTCTCTCCGGCGGGTTCCGGGAGTCGCCATATTCCGGTTTCCTCGAACTCAGGGGGATGGTGTTCCCGCTGGGCTCCATGGCAAGGTAACCGGAAATTCAAGGCGAGATCAAGGAGCGGGGTTCCCGGTCCCGGGGCCGGTGCCTCCGGGGGAACCAAATTTCTCCGTCGGGCCGATTCGGCTGGGCTGACGGGCTGCAATACTCCCCTCATGTCGTAGTAGACTGGGAGTCTGCGCAGTAGATCAATTTCTGCGGCGCAGGCTGCCAGGATCGGAAACAGCCCATCGCTCGGCAGGAGGAGAAATCGCTCATGCTAATGGAACACTTGACCCGAAGAGATTGGATGCACTTGTCCCTGGGCATTGCCGGAGCCGGCCTGGCCACCGGCTTTTCGGGCTGTTCATCGCCGCCGGCGGACTCCCCGGAACAGCCGGAACCGGACCGCAGCTACGGGAACTACGAAATGGGGTTCCAGAGCTACTCGCTCAGGCATTTCGTGCCCACCGACGACTTTCTCGGGCAGGCGAAACGATTGAATCTACCTTTCGTGGAGCTTTGGAGAGGCCACCTGCCGCAGGCCGGCGGCGAAGCAGAGATCGTTCGATTTCGAGATCGACTGCGGGAAGCGGGAATCACCGTGAACGCATTCGGGGTGGAACGCTTCACGGATGAACACGAGAAGAACGAGGCTGTCTTTCGCCTGGCCCGGAATCTTGGCGTGCGTGTCCTCAGCGCGAATCCTGCGAAAAGGGCCTTCACCAGCCTGGAACAATTGGTGGACCAATACGATATCCGGATCGCCATCCACAACCACGGTCCCGAGGACGAGCGCTGGCGGCGGCCCGAGTGGATCATGGAGGCGGTGGGTGCCCTCGACCCGCGCATCGGCGCTTGTGCCGACCTGGGGCATTACATCCGCGCCGGAGTCGATCCGGTGACGGCTCTGGAGATCCTTGGGAGCCGGGTCCTGGGAGTCCACCTCAAGGACTTCGACGCCGAAGAGAATGACGTGATCCTGGGTCAGGGCAAGCTGGATGTGGTCAAGACCTTCGAGACCTTTCAGAGTCTGGGGTTTTTGGGTCCCATCTCGCTGGAGTTCGAAGGGGACAAGGAAGCTCCGGTCCCGGCCATGCTCCAATGCCTGGATGTCGTCGCACAGGCCATTTCCGGCTCCAACTCCACATAGGCGATTCGCGCGGCGGTCTGTTGACTGTTAACAGTCCGTGGTGAAAGTCCCGCGAGCACCGAGACCGTTCCTGCGCCCGCCGGACAAGGCGCTTCGGAGGGAGCATACCGGGAGGATGTGAGCCGAGTCGCAACGCAGTCCGCCGGGATGCAGGGACGGTCGAATGCCGTGCGACTTTTGCCACTGGCTGTTAAACTGGAGTCCTTACTTTGGGAAGTTTGGGCCGCTAGCTCAATCAGGCAGAGCAACTGACTCTTAATCAGTAGGTTCGGGGTTCGATTCCCTGGCGGCTCACCAGTTTTCCAACTGCGAACTCTTGTGGCTCCCTGGCTGTGCATCGGCTGTTCATCCCGGTAGCAGCTTCAAGGGTCGACTCATGCGTCAACCAAATACAACTCTGACACGGCGAGACCTGCTCAAGACCACGGCCCCTGCCCTGTTGGCGCTCACCGCTTTGCCTCGGCCCGCGATGGCGGGTGCTCGAAGCAAACTGCCCCCGGTACGTGCCATCACGCACGGTCCCGAACATCACTGGTTCGGGTACTACGACAAGCTGGAGTTCGACCCCACCGGCCGCTTCGTGCTGGGGATGGAAGTCGACTTTGAACACCGCTCACCGACACCCGACGACGTGATCAGGATCGGGATGGTCGACCTTCAGGACGGCGACAGGTGGATCCAACTGGGAGAGAGCCGCGCCTGGTGTTGGCAGCAGGGCTGCATGCTCCAATGGCGGCCCGGCTCCAAGACCGAAGTCCTCTGGAACGATCGCCAGCAAGACCGCTTCGTGTGCCGCATCCTGGACATCGAGACGCGGCAACAGCGAACCATCCCCCATCCGGTCTATACGGTCAGCCCCGACGGGGGATGGGCGGTGGCGCCCGACTATCGCCGCGTCAGCGACATGCGGCCGGCCTACGGCTATCCTGGATTGGAGGACCCCTACCGCAGCGTGGGGGCGCCCGAAGCTTCGGGTATTTTCCGCGTCGACCTGGATAGCGGACGCCAGGAGTTGCTGATCTCGGTCGAACAAGTCGTCAAGATTCCGATGCCGGGCGTGGAATTGGCCAAAGCCAAGAGCTACTTCAACCACCTGTTGATCAGTCCCGACGGCGCCCGTTTCATTTTTCTTCATCGCTGGGGATTTCCCAAGTTCACCGGCGCCACGCGAATGTTCACCGCCAGCCGCGACGGCTCGAACCTCCGTGTCGTCGATGCCTCCGGTCTGACTTCGCACTTCATCTGGAGGGACCCGGAATCGATTCTCGCCTGGACCCGGCCCGAAACCAGACCGTGGGGGTTCTATCTATTTGAAGACGCGACCGGGGGGGCAGTCGAGATGGTCGGAGAGGGTGTCATGACCGAAAACGGTCACTGTGCCTACCTGCCGGGAGGCGAGTGGATCCTGAACGACACGTATCCGGACGAGCACCGGAAGCAACATGTGTATCTTTACCATGTGGCCACGGGCAGGCGGGTCCCGCTGGGACGGTTCTTCTCGCCGCCGGAGTACACGCGCGAGGGACGGGTGGACACGCACCCACGTTTCAGCCCCGACGGCCGCAGCGTTGTCATCGATTCGCCGCACACCGGCGAGGGCCGGCAGATGCACCTGATCGACATCGGCGAGATCGTCGGCGCGTAGCCGGAATTTCACAGCGGTCGGATCTTCATTCTTCGTCCGCTTCAGCCGGGGCGAGTCGAGCGACTTCCTCTTCCAACAACTCGGCCAGGTCGACCCAGTTGCGGCTGTAGAAAGCCGAGTGCTGCAGTTCCAGGTACAGGTTCAGGATTCGATCCAGCGCCTGGGCCTTCTGTTCCAGAAGCTCTCTCTCACGATCGGCGGCCACGAAGAGACTATAACGTAGGGCTCCCCTTGTGGGCACCGTCTCCATATTTCGCCATCGGCGCGGCGGTCGCCGAGGGCTGTTAGAATGTGTGCCGCCTTGAAACGGGCATCGGCGGTGGATCATGAACGTCCGGACGGAACTGGAAGAGATCAGCCCGGTTAAAATGAAGTTGCGGGTCGAGGTGCCGGTCGAGACGGTGCTCGCCGAGTTCAACCGGGTT
Organism: Acidobacteriota bacterium; assembly: GCA_965217775.1. Taxonomy (GTDB): domain Bacteria; phylum Acidobacteriota; class UBA6911; order RPQK01; family JAJDTT01; genus JAJDTT01. The sequence goes on along the minus strand of CBDCJH010000002.1, from coordinate 4,789,872 downwards.
GCCGCGACCTATAGAAGACACTCCCGAATTGCCGGGTTCCGCCCCGGCAAGGCCCCGGTGGCGCTGGTCAAACGGCGATATCGAAAGGACATTCGCCAGGATGTCCTGCGAAAGTTGATCCCCGCGTCTTACGACCAGTCCATCCGGGAAAGGAAAATCCGACCCCTCGGCCAGTTGCAACTGGAACAAGTGGACTTCAATGACGGGGAGCCTCTGGTGTACGAGGCCGTGGTGGAGACCCTGCCCGACTTCGAGATCCCCGAATACAGGGGGCTGGAAGTGCGTCTGGAGAAGAAGTCTCCGGACGAGGAATCGGTGACCCGGGAGTTGGAGCAGCTTCGGGGTCGCCATGCGCCCCTGATTTCGGTTCCGGATCGGGAAGCAGCCCGCGATGGGGACTACGCTGTGGTGGACCTGGTGGGCAAGTACGTTCCCGACGGAGATGAGGCGATCCGGCAGGAGAACACGACCATCCGCGTGGGAGACGAACGCACCCAGCGAGATTTCAATCAGGCCCTGCAGGAAATGGAGGTCGGCGGAGAGAAGACTTTCGTCGTGGACTATCCCCAAGAGTATCCGGAAGAGAAGCTGGCCGGCCGCCGCGTCCGCTTCAACCTGCAACTGAACGACATCAAGGTCAAGGACCTTCCGGAGCTGAACGATGAGTTCGCCAAGGATCTGGGAGATTTCGACGACCTGGGTCAACTCCGGGAGCAGATTCGGCAAGGGCTCTCAAGCCAATGGCAACAGGCCCGGGATTCCAGCATCAGGCGCCAACTGATCGACAGGCTTTCCGAGGCCAGCCGCTTCCAGGTGCCGGAAATCCTGGTGGAAGACCGGATCGACACCAAGATCCGTGACGTCGCCTACAATATGGCTCGGCAGGGTGTGGATCCCACCAAGGCGAACCTGGACTGGAATCGAATTCGGGACGACTTTCGCCAGGATGCCGAGCAGGAGACGCGGGCAGCGTTGGTCCTTTCGGAGATCGCCGAGAATGAGAATCTGGAGGTCAAGCCGGCGGAGTTGGAGGCGGAACTTCGTCAAACGGCGGATGCTCTGAATCAGCCGCTGGAGAAGATTCGGCAGAGATTTCACGACCAAGAGTCGAGAACGGATCTGGAAGCTCGCATCCTTCGCCGCAAGGCGCTGGAGTTGCTGGTGGAGCAAGCGGTGGTTCGAGAGAACTGATGGCGTGCAAAGCGCGCGATGGGGAGCGTCCCCTCCGGGGAGCTTCGGACGAATGTCATGACGGGTTTTTCCACGAGGCGACATGAGTCTCCCCGGCGACGGGTAGCGAAAAGAGGAGTTCCAGGATGCCTTTGATTCCCATGGTGGTCGAGCAGAGCAATCGTGGCGAGCGCGCCTACGACATCTATTCCCGTCTCTTGAAGGACAACATCATCTTCGTCGGCACGCCTATCGATGACAATGTGGCCAACGTGGTCACCGCTCAACTACTCTTCCTGGAAGCGGAGGGACCGGACAAGGACATTTCCCTGTACATCAATTCCCCGGGAGGCTCCATCACCGCAGGTCTGGCCATTTACGACACCATGCAGTTCGTCAAGAACGACGTGACCACCATTTGCATCGGGCAGGCTGCGTCCATGGCGGCGTTGTTGCTGGCCGCCGGCGCCCCGGGAAAACGGTTCGCCCTGCCCCACAGCCGGATCCTCATCCACCAGCCCACCATGTCGGGACTCTCGGGTCAGGCGACCGACATCGATATCCATGCCCGGGAGATCCTGAGAATGCGGGATACGACCAACCGGATCCTGGCCAAGCACACCAAGCAGACCTTGCGCCGGGTCGCCAAGGACGTGGACCGGGACTTCATCATGGCGACTCCGGAAGCCAAGGAGTATGGTATTATCGACATGGCCATCGAGAAGCACACTTGACGGACTCGGTCATCCCAGACAGCCTCGACACTCGTTCGCCGGATCCCACCCCTCTGGTCGGCGCTCTGCGGTGTTCGTGGTCAACAGGGGAGCTCAAGTGAAGAAGAATGTGGAAGACATTTTCCAGTGCTCTTTCTGCAACAAGAGCCAGAAGCACGTCAAGAAGCTGATCGCGGGTCCGTCAGTCTTCATTTGCGACGAATGTGTCGACATCTGCAACGAGATCATCGCCGATGAACTGACGGCAGAGGCGGCATCGATCAAGGAGACCCTGCCCAAGCCGGTGGAGATCAAGGAGTTCCTGGACCAGTATGTCGTGGGCCAGGAGATCCCCAAGAAGAAGTTGGCCGTGGCCGTCTACAATCACTACAAACGGATCAAGCTGGGCAGACGGCGCCGCCAGAACGTCGAGCTCTCGAAAAGCAACGTGCTGCTCATCGGCCCCACCGGTACCGGCAAGACGCTCCTGGCGCAGACGCTGGCCCGCATGCTCTCGGTTCCCTTTGCCATCGTCGACGCCACCACCTTGACCGAGGCCGGCTACGTGGGGGAGGACGTGGAGAACATCCTGCTTCGTTTGCTGCAGTCCGCCGGGGGAGACCGGGAACGCTGCATGCAGGGGATCATCTACATCGACGAGATTGACAAGATCTCCCGTAAGGATGAAAACCCGTCCATTACGCGGGACGTATCGGGCGAGGGAGTCCAACAGGCGCTGCTCAAGATATTGGAAGGGACCGTGGCCAACGTTCCTCCTCAGGGAGGCCGCAAACACCCTCACCAGGAATTCGTTCAGGTGGACACCACGAACATTCTGTTCCTGTGTGGAGGAGCCTTCGTCGGCCTCGAGAAATTGATTCGAAATCGTCTGGGACGGAGCGGCATGGGGTTCCGATCCTCGCTCGGCGACAACCGATGGAAGCAGGAAAGCACTTCGGAAGTCCTGGGCCAGACTCTGCCTGAGGACCTGATCAAATTCGGCCTGATTCCCGAGTTCGTGGGGCGCCTCTCCATCGTCTGCACGCTGCACGATCTGGACCGAGACGCATTGGTCGAGATCCTGACCCGGCCCAGCAACGCCCTGGTCAAGCAATATCAGAGGATGTTCGAGTTCGAGGGCGTCTCTCTGAGGTTCACCGAGGGCTCCCTGCTGGCCATTGCGGATCTGGCTTTGAAGAGTAAGATCGGAGCGCGCGGCTTGCGGTTGGTGGTAGAGGATCTTATGTTGGACCTCATGTACGAACTCCCCTCCAACAAGACGATGGACGAGTTGGTGGTGACCAAGGAAATGGTGGAGAACCGCGAAATTGTGTTTCAGGTTCTCGAGAAGGCGGGATGATGGTTCTGAAGGGGGTTCCTGCCGCCGTCCCTGCCGGTCCGACCGGCTTCGACACGGTCGTTGAAACGAATCCTGGTGGGCTGCATCTTACAGTGAGAAGCGCTCGTACTATTTAGCTTACGACAGAACACGAGTATGCCGGACATCCAAGACAAGCGGACCGCGAGTTATCCCATGGTCCCCATTCGCGATGTCGTCGTCTTCCCGGCGATGATGGTCCCCTTCGTGATTGGGCGAGATTCCTCGGTGAAGGCGTTGGAAGTGGCGTTGAAGGCGGACAAGAAGATCTACCTGGCCACCCAGAAGGACGCGTCGCAGGATAGTCCGTCCTCCGCGGACATCTACGAGGTCGGAACCGTTTCCAACATCGTCCAGAGCCTCAAGCTTCCGGACGGAAATATCAAAGTTCTGGTCGAGGGGGTCCAGCGCGCTCGAACCGTTCGTGTTTCCGGTGCCGCGGGCTATTTTCGGGCCGAGGTCGAAGTGGAGCCGGTTCCGGTGGTCTCCCGCGCCAAGATGAGCCTGCTCACAAAACGCCTGAACCTGCTGTTTGAGGAATTCGCCAAGCTGAATCCCAACATCAGCTATGAGACCATCGTCCAGTCGACTCGAAACACCACCCCGGAACGGCTCGCGGACGCGGTCGCAGCCAACCTTCCCATCGTTGTCGAGGACAAGCAGATTCTCCTTGAGATCGTGGATCCCGCGGAACGGATGACGAAGATCTGTGAGTCCATCGAGATCGAGATCGAGAAGATCAAGATGGACCGGTCGGTTCAGGGGCGCGTGCGCCGGCAGATGGAGAAGGCCCAGCGGGAGTACTACCTGAACGAGAAGGTCAAGGCCATTCAGGAGGAGTTGGGACGCGGGGACAAGGACGAGTTGGAGGAACTGAAGAAGAAAATCGAAGCCGCCTCCATGTCCAAGGACGCCAAAGAGAAGGCGATGAATGAGATCCGGCGGCTTCAGCACATGCCACCCATGAGCGCCGAGAGCACGGTCAGCCGGACCTATGTCGAGTGGCTCGTCTCCATGCCCTGGAAGAAGCGGAGCCGTGAGGTCCGCGAAATCACGCGGGCCGAGAAAGTGCTGGAAGCGGACCATTACGGTCTGGACAAGGTCAAGCAACGGATTTTGGAGTATCTCGCCGTCAGGCAGCTTTCCCGCAAGAAATCCAATGGGTCGATACTCTGCTTCATCGGCCCGCCGGGCGTCGGAAAGACCTCGCTGGGACGGTCCATCGCGCGGGCGACGGGAAGGAAGTTCGTCCGTCTCTCACTGGGCGGAGTCCGTGACGAAGCGGAGATTCGCGGGCACCGGCGAACCTACATCGGAGCTCTTCCCGGGCAGATCATCCAGATGATGAAAAAGGCGGGGACCCGGAATCCCCTGCTCCTTCTGGACGAGATCGACAAGATGAGCATGGACTTCCGGGGCGACCCGTCCGCCGCCCTCATGGAGGTCCTGGACCCGGAGCACAACAACAGCTTCGTGGACCACTATCTGGATACGGAATACGACCTCTCCGATGTCCTCTTCATCTGCACCGGCAACGTTCGTCACAGCATTCCGAGACCGTTGCAGGATCGCATGGAGGTCATCGACATCTCCGGCTACACGGAATGGGAGAAGCTCAAGATCGGCCGGCAGTACCTGTTGCCCAAGCAACTGGATCGGAACGGCCTGAAAAGGAGGCCGCTCCGATTTGAGGACGACGCGATCCTGGAGCTCATTCGCTACTACACCCGCGAATCCGGAGTCCGCAACCTGGAGCGGGAGATCGGAAGCATCTGCCGGAAGGTGGCGCACAAGCTGGTTCGGGCCCGGAAGAAGATCAAACCCGAGGACCAGGTCTTCGATATTTCTCCCGGCAAGATCCGGGATTATCTTGGTCCTCACAAGTTCCGGAGCCAACTGGCGGCGGAAACGAATCAGGTCGGTCTGGCCACCGGTCTCGCCTGGACCGAAGCGGGTGGCGAGGTGCTCCTGACCGAGGCCACCACCATGCAGGGCAAGGGCGATCTGCTCTTGACCGGAAAGCTGGGCGAGGTCATGCAGGAATCGGCAAAAGCCGCTCTTTCCTTCATTCGATCCCGAAGTTCGGATTACAGTTTGCTCAAGGATTTTCACAAGATTCTGGACATGCACGTCCATGTGCCGGAAGGAGCCATTCCCAAGGACGGCCCCTCGGCCGGGATCACCATGGCCACCACTATCGTCTCGGCCTTGACGGGAATCGCAGTTCGCCGTGACGTGGCCATGACCGGGGAGATCACCCTGCGCGGCAAGGTCCTTCCCATCGGGGGCGTCAAGGAGAAGATTCTGGCGGCTCACCGGGCCGGGATCGGCACCGTCGTTCTGGCCAAAGACAACGAAAAGGATCTGAAGGAGATCCCTGACTCTGTTCTGGAAAAGATCAAGATTGTCCTCGTCGACACCATGGACGAGGTTCTCGACATCGCACTCGAAAAGCCCATCAAGAGAAAGAGTCGGCAACGGCGGGATGAATACATGAACGACCCGCAGCCGCCTCAATTGGAGGGGGGAGAACAGGCCGGCGTCCACTGAGGGGACGGTGCTTGTTCCATCGAATCCAACCGGAAGACAACCATCAGGTTTGGTGATTCAAGTCTCTGGAGTTTGATCACTCTCCGAGACTCCCGGCCATCCCGCCACAGGTGGCTGGTGTGAAAGATCCCGTGGCGACCAATTTGAAAGGCCATTGAAGAATGTCTGAAGCAAGCACGTCCACCTTCCGGGAACCGGCAAGCCCCTAAATATTCAGGAATTGAAGGAGCTGAACATCAGCGCGTTGAATCTGATCGCCCAGCGTCTGGCCATTTCCGGCGCCGCGGGGATGCGGAAGCAGGAGTTGATCTTCCAGATCCTCAAGGCCCAGACGGAACGCAGCGGCCTCATTTTCTCGGAGGGGGTTCTGGAAACGCTTCCCGACGGATTCGGCTTTCTGCGAGCTCCCGAGTACAACTATCTGCCCGGCCCCGACGATATCTACGTCTCCCCCTCCCAGATCCGCCGGTTCGATCTTCGCACCGGGGATACCGTGTCCGGGCAGGTCCGGCCTCCCAAGGAGGGAGAACGCTACTTCGCCCTGATCAAGGTGGAAGCCATCAATTTCGAGCACCCGGACGTGGCGCGCGATCGCACCTTTTTCGAGAACCTGACCCCGATCTACCCGGACGAGCGCGTCCATCAAGAGACGAACCAGAATAATCTGACGGGCCGGGTCATGGATCTGCTCACGCCCATCGGCAAGGGCCAGCGGGGACTGATCGTTTCTCCGCCCAGGGCGGGAAAGACCATGATCCTGCAGAGCATCGCCCACTCCATTGCCCAGAACCACCATGAGGTCATTCTGATCGTCCTTCTCATCGACGAGCGTCCGGAAGAAGTGACCGACATGCAGCGCTCGGTTCGAGGCGAGGTGATCAGCTCCACCTTCGACGAGCCCGCCTCCCGCCACATCCAAGTTGCCGAAATGGTCCTGGAAAAAGCCAAACGGCTGGTGGAGCACGGCAAGGACGTGGTGATCCTTCTGGATTCCATCACCCGTCTGGCCCGGGCCTACAATTCCGTGGTCCCGCCCTCCGGAAAGGTCCTGTCGGGTGGCGTGGACTCCAACGCGCTGCAGCGGCCCAAGCGTTTCTTCGGAGCAGCCAGGAACATCGAGGAAGGCGGCAGCCTCACCATCATCGCCACCGCCTTGATCGACACCGGCAGCCGAATGGACGACGTCATCTTCGAGGAGTTCAAGGGAACCGGAAACATGGAGCTGGGATTGGATCGGCGCCTGGTCGACAAGCGGATCTTCCCGTCCATAGACATCAACCGTTCCGGCACCCGCAAGGAAGAGCTCCTGCTCAAGCGGGCCGATCTGAATCGAATCTGGATCTTGCGCAAGGTCCTGAATCCCCTCTCCGTCACCGAGTCCATGGAACTCTTGCTGGACAAGCTGAGCAAGACCCGAGACAACGCCACCTTCCTCCGCTCCATGTCGGGGGGGTAGGGGCACCCTCTTCGCTCTTTCCGGGCACCTATAGGACCGGTGGCCTGCCAGCTGCCGAACCTTCAATGGGTCACGCCTTGCTTCGGTCCTACGATAGATTCGTCGTCCAATTGCGCAAGGATTTGAGGGTACGGAACAGATCCGGTTTGACTTCCGAACGCCGACTCTGTATCTTCGGAAAAGGCAATTTGGACATGGCGATTTTCAGTTTCTTCCGATACGGTTGGCGCGTCTAGCACAGATCGTTATCGGAGGACTGTCCATCGTCAAAGGGCCAAGATAGAGATCAAGAAAGGCCGTGGAGATAGTTCTCCACGGCCTTTCTTTTTTTGGGCGAAGTTTCTGAACCATGCTTTACACCAAGGCCTTTTTGGCCGATCTGCTGAACCCGGTCACCGCTTTTCTCAGCTTGGGTTCCTCTGCCCGGAGAGGGTTCCTCCTGGAGTCGGTCGAGGGAGGGGAGAACATCGGGCGGTATTCCTTCCTGGGAGTGGATCCCTACCAGGTCTTCGAAGGACAGTTCGAGGGTTTCCGCCGCCAGTTTCCTCCGCTGAGGAAGCCGGCCGATCCGGACCTGCCTCCCTTCACCGGGGGCGCCATCGGGATCTTTGCCTATGAGATGGTCCGGGAGCTGGAGCGTCTTCCCAATCTGATCCGGCAGGATGGGCACCTCTCCCCCGCCACCACGGTGCTCATGGATTTCTACGCCACGGTGGTGGCTTTCGACCACGTCAAACACCAGATCATCATCATGTCCCACGAGAGCCGGGACCGGGTCCGGGAGATGGAGCACCGGCTCCGAAGCGCCCCGCAGGCCCCTGTTCTCATCGATCCCGACCAAGCGCTCCCGGCGCTGAGCTGCGTCGGCTCCAGCTTTCGGAAAGAGGATTTCTGCGCCGCGGTTGAGACCTCCAAGGAGTACATTCGGGCCGGAGACATCTTCCAGGTGGTCCTGTCCCAGCGCTTCGAGGCGGACTATCCGGGAGACCCCTTCAACGTCTACCGGGCCCTTCGCTACGTCAACCCGTCGCCCTATCTCTTCTATCTCAGGATGGGAGACCTGCAGCTGGCCGGATCCTCCCCCGAGATGCTGGTCCGGGTTCAGGGAAGAGATCTGGAGTACCGTCCCATTGCCGGCACCCGGCGTCGAGGCCGGAATCCCGAGGAGGAGAAGTTCTTCGAAGAGGAGTTGCTGGGGGACGAGAAGGAACGGGCGGAGCACTTGATGCTGGTGGATCTGGGCCGGAACGATCTGGGGCGGGTCAGCACTTACGGATCCGTCCACGTCTCCGATCTGATGTTCCTGGAGAAGTACTCGCACGTGATGCACATCACCAGTTCGCTCCGGGGCCGGCTGCGCCCGGAATTGGACCGGTTCGACGCTCTCGCCGCCTGCTTTCCGGCGGGTACCGTGACCGGAGCGCCCAAGGTCAGGGCCATGGAGATCATCGAGGAGTTGGAGCCGTGCCGGCGAGGCGTCTACGCCGGAGCCGTCGGCTATCTGGACTTCTCGGGCAATCTGGACTCCTGCATCGGCATCAGAACCATCGCCATCAAGAACGGAAAGGCATATCTTCAGGCGGGCGCGGGCATCGTCGCCGATTCGGTCCCGGAACTCGAGCACAAGGAATGCCGCAACAAGGCGCGGGCCCTGTTTCGGGCCCTGGAACTGGCCTCGGCGCTGGAACCGCGACAGCCCGCCCACTCTCCAGGTGTCCATTCATGAACGTCATCATGATCGACAATTACGACAGCTTTACCTACAACCTGGTCCAGTATCTGGGGGAGTTGGGGTGCGACCTCGAGGTCTACCGCAACGACCGGATTACGACGGACGAGATTCTGGGCCGGGCGCCCCAGAGGCTGGTGATCTCACCGGGACCGGGAACGCCTGAAGACGCCGGAATCTCCATCGAGGCGATCCGCCGGCTGGCGGGCCGGGTGCCGGTTCTGGGAGTCTGCCTCGGCCATCAGGCCATCGCATCGGCCTATGGAGGCTTGGTGATCCGGGCGCCGGAGCTGATGCATGGGAAGACCTCCAGAATCCATCATCAGGGGGACTCCATCCTCTCGGGGATACCCAATCCCTTCGAAGCCACTCGCTATCATTCTCTGATGGTCAGCAAAGACCATCTTCCCGAATGCCTGGTGGTGAACGCCTGGACCGACAACGGGCTGATCATGGGATTGAGGCATCGGGAACATGATATCTTCGGCGTTCAATTCCATCCCGAATCGGTGCTGACCGACCCGGGCAAGGCCATCCTGGAGAATTTCCTATGTTGCAGGAGCTGACCAGAGAGTTGGAGGCGTCCCGAGACCTCCCGCAGGATTCGGCCGCCCAGGCCCTGGAGCTGATCCTGGCGGAGGGAACGCCGGATCGGGAGATCATGGCCTTCCTGAGTGCGCTCTATTCCAAGGGAGAGACTCCCTCGGAGATTGCCGGCTTCGCGCGGATCATGAGGCGCCACGCCGTGAGCCTGCGGAGCAGGCATCACAGCTTCATCGACACGGCCGGAACCGGAGGAGGAGCGGACACTTTCAACGTCTCCACCGCCGCGGCCTTCGTCATCGCCGGCGCCGGGCTGCCGGTGGCCAAGCACGGCAACCGGGCCGCCACTTCCCGGAGCGGCAGCGCGGACGTCCTCCAGGCTCTGGGAGTCCAGGTCGGCCGCTCCGCCGAGGTCGCCCGGAAGAGCCTGGACGAACTGGGGATCGCTTTTCTCTTCGCTCCGCTGTTCCATCCCGCCATGAAGAGAGTCGTCGGGATCCGGCGGCAGTTGCCGCATCGCACCATCTTCAACCTGTTGGGTCCCCTCACGAATCCGGCGGGAGCTCCGTACCAGATCATCGGCGTCTACGCACCGGAATTGACTCGGAAACTGGGGCAGGCTCTGGCTGCTCTGGGCTGCCGGCGGGCCTGGGTGGTCCACAGCCGCGACGGGTTGGACGAACTCTCGACGGCGGCTCCCAGTTGGGTGACCGAAGTGGAGGAGGACCGGGACCGCAGCTTCGAGTTCGACCCGGCGCCCCACGCGTTCGCTCCCTGGGATCCACAGGCAGTCGCCGGAGGCAGCCCCGAAGACAACGCCCGGCTGGTCCGGGCAATTCTGGAGGGGAGACAGCACGGTTCCCCACGGGATCTGGTGGTCTTGAACGCAGCGGCGGCCCTTCATCTGGCGGGAGAGCCGGACTTTCGGGTGGCCTTGGATCGCGCGGCCGAATCCATCGACTCGGGAAGCGCAGTCCGGAAGCTGGATCAGCTGATCGAGGCTTATGCTGGATAGGATCCTGGTCAGGAAGAAACAGGATATGGAGGAGGACCGGGCCAGGGTTCCCCTGGGCGAACTGCTGGACGCCGCTCCCGGCCGGCCGGCCCCTTCCTTCGAAGCGGCGCTGACTCGTCCCCGGATCAACGTCATCGCCGAGATCAAGTATCACAGCCCCAGCCGAGGGGCGTTCTCCTGCCGGCTTCCTCCCCAGGAGATCGCCCGGCTCTATCTGGACAACGGGGCGGCGGCCGTCTCGGTCCTGACCGAAAAGCATTTCTTCCACGGCGACCTCCAGTTCATCCGCACCCTCTGGGAGCAGGAGACGAAGCTGCCCCTGTTGCGGAAGGACTTCATCTTCGATGCCTATCAACTGGCGGAGGCGCGGGCCCACGGGGCTTCCGCCTATCTCCTGATCGCCGCCTGCCTCTCTCCGGGCGAGCTCCGGGAGCTGATTCGAGGCGGGCAGGACTTCCGGCTCGACGCTCTGGTGGAGGTCCACGATGCCTTCGAGCTGGAGACGGCCGTAGAGAGCGGGGCCCGCATCATAGGCGTCAACAACCGCGACCTGAGAACCTTTCATGTGGACCTGGACACGTCCTTCAAACTGGCCAGGCTGCTGGAGGGGGAGACGGGGTTCGTCCTGGTGTCCGAGTCGGGAATCCGGGAACACGTCCAACTGGTCGAGTTGCGCGACGCCGGCTTCGATGCCTTCCTGGTCGGCTCTCTGCTGATGGACTCCTCCGACCCCGGGGCCGGATTGAGGAAATTGTTGCAATCCGACGCGTCCGAAGACCGGGAGGAAGAGCTGCAGGGGAGCCTCCGGAGATGATCATCAAGGTCTGTGGAATCACACGCCGCCGGGACGCGTTGGATTCGGTCCGATACGGGGCCAATGCCCTGGGCTTCAACTTCTATCCCCCCAGTCCCCGCTACCTGGAGCCGGAACGGGCTCAAACCCTGGCCGGCGAACTTCCGCCGGAGATTCTTCCGGTGGCCATTGCCGTGGCGCGGCCCGGCGAGGACTCGTGGATACGGCTGCCCTTCGACGTCATCCAGTTGTACGGAGTCGAGGACCCCTGCGAGATCCCGAATACGGACAAGCGCGTCTGGGTCGCCACCAGCCCCTCCGGCGCCCGGCGCTTCCCCGGGCATGAAGTCATCATCGACACTTCCTGGGGCACCGGAACGCTCGCCGACTGGTCCGCGCTGGAGTCGTTGAACCGCCCGTATCTGCTCTCCGGCGGATTGACGCCTCGGAATCTGGGTGAAGCCCTGGAGCGTCTCGATCCCCTGGCAGCCCCTGGCGACTTCCGCCACGGACTGCTGGGTGTGGACGTCTGTTCCGGTGTGGAGAGTTCTCCGGGACTCAAGGACCGCGACAAATTGAGGGCCTTTCTGAAGGTGGCGCGGGAGCATGCCGTAATAAAATATGGAGACAACGACCAATGAGACTGCAGAACACCTTATTGTCCAAGGATCCGTTGCCCGATGCCGCGGGACACTTCGGCGCCTACGGCGGCAAGTTCGTGCCCGAGACCCTCATGTCCCCCTTGGAGGAACTGGATCGGGCCTACGAGGAAGCCAGTGCCGATCCCGAGTTCGTCCGGGAGCTGGAACGGCTGGCCAGCCACTACGTGGGCCGGCCCACGCCCCTGACCCTGGCGCCGCGCCTCTCGCAGCGGGTGGGCGCTTGCGTCTACCTGAAGCGGGAGGACCTCTGCCACACGGGGGCTCACAAGATCAACAACGCCTTGGGACAGGCTCTGCTGGCCCAGCGCATGGGGAAGAGCCGCATCATCGCCGAGACCGGCGCCGGCCAGCATGGGGTGGCCACGGCCACCGTCTGCGCCCTGATGGGAATGGAATGCGAGATCTACATGGGCACCGAAGACATGCGCCGCCAGGCGCTCAACGTCTTTCGAATGGAGCTGCTGGGCGCCAAGGTCACGCCGGTGGACGCCGGGAGCCGAACCCTGAAGGATGCCATCAACGAGGCCATGCGCGACTGGGTCACCCAGGTGGAGAACACCCACTATCTCCTGGGATCGGTGTTGGGCGCCCATCCCTACCCGGCCATGGTCCGGGATTTCCAGTCCATCATCGGACGGGAGGCGAGGCGCCAGATCCTGGAATTGGAAGGGAGGCTTCCGGACCTGCTGATCGCGTGCGTCGGGGGCGGCAGTAACTCCATCGGACTCTTCTTCGAGTTCCTGGGTGATCCCGGGGTGCGGATGATCGGAGTGGAGGCCGGGGGGCGGAGCCTGCAATTGGGAGACCATGCAGCGCGCTTCCAGGGCGGATCGAAGGGGGTGCTCCATGGCACCTTCAGCTACGTCCTGCAGGATGACAACGGGCAGGTGGCCAACACTCACAGTGTCTCCGCGGGTCTCGACTACCCCTCGGTGGGGCCGGAGCATGCCCTGCTGCGCGATTCGGGTAGAGTCGAGTACACGTCGGCGGACGACAACGAGGCCTTGGAAGCGTTCCACCTCCTGAGCCGTCTGGAAGGGATCATGCCGGCATTGGAATCGTCGCACGCCGTGGCCGAGTGCCTCCGGCACCAGGGTAGCGGTGAGCTGATCGTGATCAATCTTTCCGGCCGTGGAGACAAGGATGTCGAGACTGTCCGAGATCTTCTCGAATAACCCGAAGTGCTTCGTCCCCTTCGTGACGGCGGGACACCCGGACCTGGAAGCCACGGAACGGATCGTTCTGGAGTTGGTGGAGGCCGGTTCACATATCGTGGAGATCGGCATCCCGTTCTCCGACCCCATCGCGGACGGGCCCGTGATCCAGACCTCCTCCTTTCGGGCGCTCCGTCACGGCTACGGCATTCGGGACTACATAGAACTGGTTCGGAGACTGCGGAACCGGGTCGACGCCGGCCTCGTGTTCATGACCTACATGAATCCCGTCTGGAGCTACGGCCTGGGACGGTTGGCGGTCGAAGCCGTAGACGCCGGCCTGGATGGCATCATCATCTCGGATCTGACCCCCGAGGAGCACATCCGGTTCCGGGAGCAAGGCGACCCCAGGAACTGCGTCACGGGACTCGACATCATCTTCCTGGCGGCGCCGACCTCGTCGGACGAGAGGCTCGAGAAGGTGAGCCGCGCCAGCGGCGGCTTCGTCTATCTGGTGGCTCGAACCGGCGTCACCGGCAAGAGGTCCGACGTCGAGTCGCAGGTGCCGGCGACCATCCGCCGGTTGCGGGAATACTCCTCCCTTCCCATCGCCGTGGGATTCGGCATCACCTCGGCTCGGGACGTCCGTCGCGTATGGAGGTATGCTGACGCCGCGGTGATCGGAACCGCCCTGGTCCGGTTCGTGGACGAGCACCGGCATGACGCCGACCTGGCCAGGCAAGTCGGCCGTTTCGCCAGAGAGCATTTGATTCCAGGATAATTTTGGGGTATTTTGAGTGTCTACGTTCAAAGGACGACGTATGGTGAGTCTGCGGGCATTCTATTACTTCTTTAGAAACGGCTGAGGGTCGGCCTGCCATCGCAGGCGATCCTGAGGCCGTGGGCAACCCCGAAAGCCCACGGTTTTTTTTTGTCCGCTGATTCCGAAAAGGGGCATCCATAGTGACTGACATCGACCACTGGCGCAGCGAAATCGACCAGCTCAATCTCCAATTGGTGGAGCTGCTCAATCGCCGCAGCCGGTGTGCGATCGAAATCGTCAAGATCAAGCAGAAGATGAACTTGGGCATCTATGATCCGAAGCGCGAGGATGAGGTGATCAGGCTGGTTCAAGAGGCCACCCGCGGCCCCTTGTCCAAAGCCGCCATCAAGCGCCTGTTCGAGAGGATCATCGACGAGTCTCGACGAGTGGAGCGGGAGTACCGCAAGAGCGGCTAGGTCCGGGATGAACGTGTATCGGCAGCGAGAAAGGAACCCATCATGGTCATCGTCATGGAACACAACGCAAATTCGGAACAGGTGGAACACGTGGTCGACAAGCTCGTCGCCAACGGTTTCGACGTGCATCGGTCGACGGGTGTGGACTATACGGTGCTGGGAGCCGTTGGGGCCAAGATCGTGAACACTCGGGACTACGAGGCCATGGACGGGGTCCGGGGAGTCCACCGCATCAGCGAACCCTACAAGCTGGCCTCGCGGGCGTTCCACGCTCACGGCAGCCGGGTGCGGGTCGGCGACGTCGAGTTCGGCGGGGAGGAGGTGGTGATCATGGCCGGGCCGTGCACCATCGAAACCGTGGATCAGTGTGAAGAGGTCGCGGCTGCGGTCAAGGAAGCCGGGGCCAGAGTCATGCGCGGCGGAGCCTTCAAGCCCAGAACCTCCCCCTATTCCTTTCAGGGCCACGGAGAAAAGGGACTCCGGATCATCCGCAAGGCGGCGGACCGGCACGGTCTGCTGGTGATCTCGGAAGTCATGGAATCGGCCCAGATTCCCCTGGCCCACGACTACATCGACATCATTCAGATCGGAACCCGGAACATGCAGAACTACAATCTGTTGCGGGCCATCGGAAAGAGCGGCATTCCGGCGCTTCTGAAGCGCGGCATGAGCGCCACCATCACCGATCTGCTCCTGGCGGCCGAATACATCATGGCCGAGGGGAACCACAACGTCCTGCTCTGCGAGAGAGGGATCCGGACCTTTGAGAACCTGACCCGGAACACCCTGGATCTCTCCGCCGTACCGGTGATCAAGCAGATCAGCCATCTTCCCATCGTGGTGGATCCGAGCCATGCGGTGGGAATCCGGAACCGGGTGGCTCCGCTGGCCCGGGCCGCCGTGGCGGTGGGTGCGGACGGCCTCCTCATCGAGGTGCACCAGGATCCGGAGAACGCGCTTTGCGACGGAGCCCAGTCGTTGTACGTGAGGCAGTTCAGCAGCCTCATGGACGACATGCGCCGCATCGCCCAGGCCGTGGGCAAGAATATCGCCGAGCCGACGCTGGTCTAGTTGGGGCCTCCTGGCGGCGGTCAGATCTCGACGCGGTAGTTGGGGGCTTCCTTGGTCACCACCACATCGTGGGCGTGGGACTCGCGCAGCCCCAGGTGGGTGACACGGACGAATTTGGTCCGGGTCTGAAGTTCCCCGACGTTTCTGACGCCGCAGTAGCCCATTCCCGACTGCAGTCCGCCCGTTAGAACGGGAATCAGGTCCTCGGCGCGTCCCTTGTAGGGGACCCGCCCTTCGATGCCCTCGGGAACCACCTTCTGTCCCGGGGAACTCGGATCCTGACCGTAACGGTCGCTGGTTCCCTCGGTCAGGGCTCCCAGGGATCCCATGCCGCGGTAGGTCTTGTAGCTGCGGTTCTGATAGAACACCAGCTCCCCCGGAGACTCGTCGGTGCCGGCGAAGAGGTTCCCGATCATCACCGCATCCGCCCCGGCCGCCAGGGCCTTGGTGATGTCGCCCGAATACTTGATTCCGCCATCGGCGATCACCGGCAGGCCCAGCTCCCGTGCGGTCCGGGCGGCGTCCACGATGGCCGTGAACTGAGGCATGCCGGCGCCGGTGACGACCCGGGTCGTGCAGATGCTTCCGGGTCCCATGCCAACCTTGACCGCATCCGCCCCCGCGTCGTGAAGGAAGCGGACGGCCTCTCCGGTGGCCACGTTTCCCGCGGTGACGTCGGCGCTGGAAAGCCGCTTCTTCAACTCCGAAACGGCCGCGCCCACTCGCCGGGTGTGGGCATGAGCCGTATCCACCACCACCACGTCCACCCCCGCCAACTCCAATTCCCGGGCCCGCTCCAGGTAGTCTCCGGTGGCGCCCACGGCGGCGCCCGCTCTCAAGCGCCCGCGCGAGTCCTTGGCCGCCTTGGGATAGGTGATCATCTTCAGGATGTCCTTGACGGTGATCAGCCCTTTGAGCCGATTCTGATTATCCACCACCAGGAGCTTCTCGATCCGATGCTCGTGGAGCTTCCGCTTGGCCTCCTCCATGGAGATCTCTTGTCCGACCGTGACCAGGTTGTCGCGGGTCATCAGGTCCGAAACCGGCAGATCCGGGTCGTTCTGGAATCTCAGGTCCCGATTCGTCAGGATCCCCACCAGCTTTCCCGTCGAGTCGATGACCGGAACGCCGGAAATCTTGTACCGGTCCATGCTCTCGATCACGTCCCGAATCCGATCGTCGGGACCAGCCGTGACCGGGTCCACGATCATGCCCGACTCGGAGCGCTTGACCTTGTCCACCTCCCGGGCCTCGGCTTCGATGGTCAGGTTGCGGTGAATGATGCCGATCCCGCCGTGCCGGGCGATGGTGATGGCCATGCGGTGCTCCGTCACCGTGTCCATGGCCGCCGAGGATATGGGGATGTTCAGGGGGATGTTTCGGGAGAAGACGGTCTGAAGATCCGATTCCCCGGGCAGGACGTTGCTGTAGGCGGGAGCAAGGAGAACGTCGTCGAAGGTGAGGGCTTCGAGTATCTCCATCGAAGAATGATATGAGATCGGTCCGGGGACGGTCAACGACGAAGCGAGGTGAGGAATGAGAGGAACATCGAGGGAGAAAATCAAATCCGGACGCGGATCCGGTGGGTGCGGATTCGCCCCTGTCCCCCTTCGATGGCCCAGTGCGTCACGAGCACCTCGCCGTCGTCCAGGCGCAGCAACGAGGCCTGGCCGAACTTCAGGTCCCGGCCCATGTTGGAGTAGACGGCGATCTTCATGGAGGGGGCGTTGCCCCAGACCTTGGCCGTTTCGACCGTCCGCCAGCGGTCGCGCGAGAAATCGACGATCCTCAAGAACACGCCGATGTCCTCTCCTTCGCGATGGCAGTGGACCGTCAGCAGGGTGTCGCCGGCCCAGGGCATCAGATTCGAAGCCTGTCCCCAGACGCCGGTGTCGATGGGGTTCGACCAGGTCGCTCCGCCGTCGTGGGACACCGTGACGTGATTGGTGGTGTTGGTTCCCCGGACATGGTCCATCATCCAGTTCAGGGAGACGATCCGCCCGTCCTGCATTTCACACAATCTCGGTTCCGACGGCGCATAACGCCCGGCCGGGTCGCGGAAGAAATCGGTTCGGTCATCCCAGGTCTCGCCTCCGTCCTCGCTTCGCAGCAGGGCTCCGACGCAGCCGCTGGGATTGCTTCCATCCCACCTGGGGAACAGCGAGCCGGCCCCCAGAATCGCGCCGGTGTGAAGCTGGATGGCAGGGCCGGACTGTTCGATCAGTTCCGGGCGCGACCGCGGGACGATCCGGGGATGGGACCAGGTGGCTCCGTCGTCAGCGGAGAACGAAACCAGGTTGTCGCCCCCTCGAATGCCGTCGACGGCAGGGTCGGGGTTGGCGATGGTCTGATCCGGATCGGTGCGATGGAATCGATAGCCCAGAGCCATCAGCCTGCCGGCATCCAGGAGGGTCGGCTTCAGATAGTCGGAGTTGTGGCGGTACGCCTCCTCCTTGCGGTGTAGCGGACCTTGTAGATTCCACGTCCGCCCCTGATCCTGGGAACGGGTCACGAAGGTCGTCACGTTGGTTGCTTCGAAGGCCTCCCCCAAGACGAAGAGTCCCAGCAGCTCACCCGAGGGCAGTTTCACCAGTCCGGGGAAATAGCCGTGACGGGATCGATTGAAGGGTTGCGGATTCTCGTAGACGATGTGGTGGTCAAGGATTTCGATCGTGGCCATTCCCGACTCCTTTCCGGGCGCCCGCCATGCCGACGCCGTTTCGGACCCTGCCCGAAGCTACCAGCCGGCGGTCCTGAACACCACTGTGGATTTTCCGGGTAGCCTCGGCCGGGAGTCGCTCTTCCAGCGGGAAGGCGCAGTTGTAGAATCCTTTCGATTCGGTTTCATTCCTTCGGGCAGGGGACGGCAACACGGGAGCACACCATGGACGTCATACGGTTGGGCATCGTGGGATCGGGGTATATGGGACGGACCTATGCCCATTGCGTGAGAGACTACAATGAGGGCGTCGAGCTCGCGGGAGTCACTCAGGGAAGTCGAGCGCCCAAGTTGGCGGCCGATTTCGGCGTCGCGCTTTTCCCCGGCTACGAGGACATGCTCCGTAGCGAAGACGTCGATGCCGTGCTCCTGGCGACGATCCACAAGCTGCACGCCGAGCAGACCATCGCCGCCGCCAGACACGGCAAACACGTCCTGGTGGAGAAACCGATGATGACCAACGTGGCCGATTGCGACGCCATGATCGCCGCCTGCCGCGAGGCCGGGGTCACCCTCAGCGTCATTCACACCCTGCGGTACCGTGGCGTCTTCGCGCGCGCCCGCAACCTGATCCAAGCGGGCCGGATCGGAGAGGTGCGGATGGTGCAGATGAACACCTTGTGGCCTCTGCGCGATCCTGGGAAGCCCTGGCTCCTGGACTTCGACAACGGAGGCGACATCCTGGATCGCTGTTCCCACAGCTTCGACATGCTCCGCTTCCTGATCGACGACGAGCCGGTCCGGCTCTTCGGTACGGTGAACGCTCATTCGGCCCCGAACTGGCAGGCTCGGAACGCCATGGCGCAGGTCCATTTCTCCCGTGGCGCCAGCGCCCAGGTGTGGATGAGCCACGAACTTCCCGAGCCCGGATTCCCACGCATGATGGATTTCGTCCGGGTCTGGGGTGAGAAGGGAATGCTCGAAGCCGAACACTTCGGAAAGCTTCGACTGGCGACGGGAGGAGAATGGCGAGAGGTCTGGGAGATGCCGGAAATCGACTTCCTCGGCAATCCCTTCGAGCCCCAGCGCCTGGAGGCATTCTTCGTCCAGACTCAGGACTTTGTCGACTGCCTGTGCTACCAGCGCCGTCCCGCAGTGTCGGGCGAAGATGGCCGTGCCGCCATCGAGATGATCGAGGCCACCCATCTCTCGAATCGAACCGGCGCCGCGGTGGAACTTCCGCTGCCCCGCTCCGCTGGAGGACACCATTTCGACGGCGCGACCGTGGAACGGACCCGGATTCCCGGATAGTTCGCGGTGCCGCCGTAAGCAAGTCGGATCCTGCCCTGCCGTCCAACTGGAACCGCGGGGACGTGGATTCGGCCTCCGCACCGGACTATACTTCCAGTCAGACCTGGGACCCGGCGGCGGGTCGGAGCCCGCCGCAAAGAGTGTTTTTCCAACCAATGATTCGACCCCGCGCCTCAATGGCTCCCGGCATCGTGAGCCGATCGCTTTTGGGTGCCGTTTGTTGCGCCCTCCTCGCGAGCTGTGGACGCGGGAACGCGCCGCCGTTTCCGCCCCAGGAAGCCCTGAAATCGTTCCAATTGCCGCCGGGGTTCGAGATCGAGCTGGTGGCGGCCGAGCCCCTGATCGCGGATCCGGTCGCCGCCGCCTTCGACGGCCGGGGACGCCTCTTCGTCCTGGAGATGGGCGACTATCCCATGCAATCGGAACCCCAGGGCCGGGTCGTGGTCTTGGTGGACTCCACCGGCGGTGGAAGGTTCGACCGTAGTCACGTCTATGCCGAAGAACTGGCCTTTCCGACCGGACTGATGCCGTGGAAGGAGGGTGTCCTGGTGGCCGCCGCCCCGCACATCCTCTATCTTCCCGACCTGGACGGCGACCTGCGGGCCGACGAGCGTCGGGTGATCCTCACCGGATTCAACCGCTACAATCCCCAGCTTCGGGTCAACGGGCTCCGGTACGGCATCGACAACTGGATCTACGGGGCCTATCCCAAAGTGGGGCCCTCGCGGCGCAATCCCCAACAGTTCGGACTGACGGGCGAACCCCTCCATTTCCCCGGCCATCCGGAAGTCGCGGCCGTCGACGTCTCGGCACTCGGCACCGATTTCCGGTTCCGCCCGGACCGGTTGCAGTTGGAGCCGGTGGCCGGGAACTCCCAATACGGCAACGCCTTCGATGCCGCCGGCAACCGCTTCGGCCTCTGGAACAACAACCACATCCGCCATCCCGTCATCGCCCACCGGTACCTGTCACGGAATCCCTACCTGCAGGTCTCATCCGCCATGGAGTTTCCTTCCGATCACAAAAACCAGTCCACCGTCTATCCCATCACCCGAAATCCCATCTACGTCCACGAATCCCAGGTGGGGATATTCACCTCAAGCTGCGGGAACTCCGTCTACACCGCCGCCCGGTTTCCGGAGCGGCTGAGAGGCGCCTATTTCGTATGCGACCCCTTGCACAACCTGGTGCACTGCGACCTGCTCTCCCCCTCGGGGGCGACCTTCTCCGCCCGCCGGGCCTTCGAGGGACGGGAGTTCCTGGCTTCCACCGACGCCTGGTTCAAGCCGGTTTTCACGACCGTCGGGCCGGATGGAGCGCTCTACCTGGTCGACTACTACCGGAAGTACGTCGAGCATCCGGACTACGTCCCGGAGGATCTGGAGGGCCGCTTCGACCTGCGCGCCGGCGCCGGCAGGGGACGCATCTATCGGGTGGTCCCCGAGAAGGGCGAGGCGGACGGGACGCCGAACCTTCAAGCTGCCGTGTCCAGGCGCCTGGTCGAGGCGCTGTCCCATGCCAACATGTGGTGGCGGATCACGGCCCAGCGGCTGCTGGTCGAGCGGCAGGACCGTTCAGTCGTTCCCGCCCTTCGAGAACTGGCGGTCTCCGCCGGCGCACCGGAGTCCCGGATACATGCGCTTTGGACGCTGGATGGGCTGGGACGACTGAATCCCGATCTGATCGCACAGGCCCTCGGCGACGGCGACGGAAGGGTCCGGGAACATGCGATCCGGCTCTCCGAGCAGTTCGATTCGCCGCGGTTGGTGAAGAGGCTGTTGGACCTGGTCGAAGACCCTGACCGTCGCGTCCAGTTTCAGCTCGCCTGCACCCTGGGCCTGCTCCCGGAATCGCAGTCCTTCGGCCCTCTGACCCGGCTCCTGGCGCGTCATCCGGAGGACCGCTGGCTGCAGATCGCCGTCCTGACTTCGGCTTCCGAAAACGCCGGCCGCTGGCTCCGGACCGTGACCCGGAACAACACCTTCCTCGCTTCCGAATCCCAGGAAAAAGAAGAATTTCTGGTGAAGCTCGCCGCGATCCTGGGCGCTCGCCAGATCGAAACCGGAATCTCGGAGGTGCTTCGTGTCGCGGCCAGTGGCGCGAACCCTGGGGACGAGTGGTGGCGCAGCGCCCTGCTGGCGGGATTGGGACAGGGTCTCGGCCAGGGCGCCGAAGCCCGGATTCGCCTGGGTCGAGGCGACGAGCGCCTTCTGTTCCGGATGATGCGCTCGGCATCGCCCGCAGTGGCAGCGGCTGCTCTGGATCTCACCGACCGTCTCCTGCTCTCCGATTCCCCCCGGTTGCGCCGGCTCGTCAAGACGGCTCTGGAAGACTCCAAGAGCCATCCGGACGAAGCCGGCCGGGTGATCGCGGTCCGAATCCTGGGGCTGGACCCGGCCGGAGCGGCGACTCGCGCTCTGGAAGGGCTGTTGACACCGCAGGTGGCTCCCGAGGTCCAGGTCGCGGCCGCCCGATCCCTCCTCAAAACGGGGACCGCGGAAGTTGTCCCGTTCCTGCTCCGCAATTGGGGAAACATCACCGAGCCGGTCCGCAGGGCGGCCTGGGACGGCTTCCTGGCCCGCAAGGAGTTCGTGAGCGCACTCCTGGACGGTATCCAGGAAAAGGAAGTCGAGGTCCGGACCCTGGGCCGGCCCCGGATCAATCAGCTCCTCGAATCGCCGGATGAAGAGGTTCGCCGGCGCGCCGAGGGGTTGTTCGGCGATCTGTCCGACGGCCGTGAGGAATTGATCCAGCGGTACGAGCCCGCCCTGTCGGCCACGGGGGAGGTTCCCAGGGGGAGAGAGATCTTTCTTGAGAATTGCAGCCGGTGCCACCTTCTCGATGGCATGGGAAGCGAAGTCGGTCCCGATCTCCTGGACGTGGTCCGGCGGCCCAAGCAGTTCTTCCTCGCCAAGATCCTGGATCCCAACCGTAATATTGCGCCGGGCTACGAAACCTACGTCATCGAGACTCGAAGCGGCGCTACGGTGACCGGGGTCATCGCCCGGGAGAGTCCCACCGCCGTCACCCTCCGGCGCGAGGAAGGGGAAGAGGAGACCCTGCTCCGGAGCAATATCGCGACGCTCCGGGTCTCCAGCGTCTCCAACATGCCGGAGGGTCTGGAGGAAGAGATCGACCCCGCTGCCATGGCCGACCTGCTGGAATACCTTCAGCGGTTGAGCACACCGGGTCCGATGTGACAGATTCGTGTATCAGCTCGTTGCAAAGATTGGAGGAGTTCTATGCGATCGCTAGACCGTAGAAAATTCATGACCGGCTCGCTTGGAGCCGCCTCCCTGGCCATGGTGTCCAAGGGCCCGGTCCGTGGGGCCAACGAACGTGTCGTCGTGGGCATCATGGGCCTGGGCGGCCGGGGCACCCGGCTGGCCGAAAACTTCGCCCAGCGTTCGGACGTGGAGGTCGCGTACCTCTGCGACGTCGACACCCGGCGTTTCGACCGGGCCCGGAAGGCGGTGGAAGCGTCCCAACGCTCCCGCCCCAAGCTGGTTCAGGACTTCCGGAGGATCCTGGACGACGACAGCGTGGATGCCCTGGTCAACGCCACGCCGGACCACTGGCATGCTCTGGGCACCATCCTGGCCTGCCAGGCGGGAAAGGACGTCTTCGTGGAGAAGCCCATGGCCCATTCCATCTGGGAGGGCCGGAAGATGGTGGAGGCGGAGAGCAAGTACGGCCGCGTCGTCCAGGTCGGAATGCAGACCCGCAGTACGCCTTACGTCCACCGGGCACGGGAGTACATCCGCGCCGGCAACCTGGGAGACGTGCATCTGGTCCGGGTGTACAACATGATGCAGCACCCCAAACGGGAACCGGTTCCCGACGGGCCGGTCCCCGACGGGCTGGATTGGGATCTCTGGTGTGGTCCCGCCGCCAAGCAGCCGTACAACCCCGGCCTGTATTGGTTGAATTATTGGGAGTATAGCTGCGGACCCATCGCCGGAGACCTGGTCCACCAGTTGGACATGGCCCGCTACCTGATCGGCGATCCACCCGCCCCCAGGACGACCTCCAATCAGGGAGCCATCTACTCCTTGCGGGACGGACGGGACACGCCCGATACCCAGATGGCGCTCTTCGAGTACGACGGGCTCACATTGTCCATTCAGTCGACCCTCTGGACGCCCTACATGAAGAAGACGCCCGGGGTCGTCCGAGACTCCGACCGCTTCCCCGACTGGCCCTTCAGCAGCACCAAGGTGGAGATCCTGGGCACCGACGGGTACATGTATTTCGGTCGCCACGGCGGCGGCTGGCAGGCCTACGATGCCGACGGCGAGCTGGTGCGGTCCGAATACGGCCGCCAGGGGAACCGGGAGCACCAGGACGATTTCGTGGATTGCATCCGGACCCGCCGGAAGCCGGCTGCCGACGCGGAGACCGGACATCAGTCCGTCATGCTCTGCCACCTGGCCAACATCTCCTACCGGGTGGGCAACCGGCGGCTGGTCCTGGATCCCGAGACCGAGACCTTTACCGACTTTCCGGAGGCCAATGCCTATCTCAAGCGCACCTACCGGAAGCCGTGGGTGATTCCCGAGAACATCTAATGGTGTTCCGTACGCCACCGTAGGGGCGGCCCTGGTGGCCGCCCTCTTTTCCGTCGCCTGCTTGCC
The DNA here is from genome assembly GCA_965217775.1 of Acidobacteriota bacterium. GTDB lineage: Bacteria > Acidobacteriota > UBA6911 > RPQK01 > JAJDTT01 > JAJDTT01. The sequence continues at coordinate 4,765,795 of CBDCJH010000002.1, read as the reverse complement.
TCCTTGACCGGATGGGTGGTGCCCGTGGCGACCCCGGCGGAGATTGACTCGGCGGGACCCTCCGGCTACGATCCCGGCGAAATGCGCGCTGATGTCTCGCTCGATTGTCCCGGACGGTAATCCGTTGCGTATCTGGGCGCTGTCCGACTTGCATCTCTCCCATCCGGAAAACCGGGGAGCGCTGGAGAGTCTTCAAGCCTTCCCCGACGACTGGCTGATCCTGGCAGGAGACGTGACCCACGGCGCGCGGCGACTTGACTGGTGTTTTCGGCGACTGACTCCGAAGTTCCGCCAGGTCGTCTGGGTTCCCGGAAACCACGAACTCTGGACCATTCCCAACGCGGCCCCCGGGCTTGGCGGCGTCGCGCTCTACGAGCGGCTCGTCCGGATTGCTCGCTGCCACGGCGTTCTCACCCGGGAGGATCCCTACCCGGTGGTTGAACTTCGGGACGGGCCGGTTCTGATCGTGCCGCTGTTCCTGCTCTACGACTACAGCTTTCGGCCCCGGCACGTCCGGCGTGACGAGGTGGTTCGGTGGGCCCGGGAAACCGGCGCCGTCTGCGCCGACGAATTGATGCTGCGTCCTGACCCGTTTCCGGATCGGGATTCGTGGTGCGCTGCGCGCTGCAAGGACGCCGCCACTCGGCTCGCGTCCTGTCCGGCGGAACTTCCCAAGATCCTGATCAATCACTTTCCGCTTGAAGAACAACTCGCCGTGTTGCCGCGGGTTCCCCGATTCACTCCGTGGTGCGGGACCCGCAGGACCCGGGGTTGGCACCGCCGCTTCAACGCATGCGCGGTGGTTTACGGCCACCTTCACATCCGGGGCACCCAGTGGCTTGACGGAGTGCCTTTCCGAGAGGTGTCCCTGGGGTATCCGCAGCAGTGGGACCGCCGGCGGGGGGTCGGCGCCTACCTGCGGGAAGTGACCCTGGCGCCCCGGGGAGCGACCATTCGATGACCGCCGCCGGCGCTTGGTGGAGTCCCTGGCGCGAGGACGAGACCTCGCTCATCCTGCACGTCGACCTCCGGTCCGACCCCGACTCCGAAGAACGGGCCTTGACGGTACTCGATGACGACGAGCAGGCGCGGTGGAACCGGTTCGCGGTCAAGGGCGCTCGGCGTCAGTTTGCGCTTTGCCGCGCGGCGCTCAGGATCAACCTCTGCGATCGGCTAAGGTGTTCCAACCGGGAACTGTCCTTCGGCTATCTCAAGCACGGCAAGCCGTTCGCGAAAGTGAACGGCGTTCCGTCGGGCGCGAACTTCAATGTGAGCCACAGCGGCCGGCACGGACTGATCGGGTTCGCGAGACGGGATGGACTCGGGGTGGATCTGGAGGTGCGCGTTCCCGGCAGGGATTTCGACGGCATCGGGAGCAGGGTTTACGGTCCGTGGGAACGACTCGCCCTGTCCGCGGCCGCCGGAAGCGAGAAGACGGATCTGTTCTACCGGCTCTGGAGCCTGAAGGAGGCGCTCATCAAGGCCTTGGGCACCGGCTTCTCGCTGAGTCCATCCCGCTTCGAGGTACCGCGGCGGATGATCGAGGGCGAACGATCCACGGTGTTTCGTTTCCCGCACCTGCCGTTCGATCCGTTCCGGCTGGAGGATCTGGGAGAACCCCGGTTCGCCGCCGCGCGCGCCTACCGTCTGACGGCGGAAGACAGTGATGCTTGGTATTCGGATCCAAAATGCGAGAGAGCCCGCGCATCGTAGGGGCGGCCCTTGTGGCCGCCCTCTTCTCGGTCGCCTGCCGTTCTGCGCGCCGCCACGTTGTCTATGCGGGCCTGTACACCATCGTAGGGGCCGCCCTTGTGGCCGCCCTCTTCACCCGTCACCGGCCGATCTCGACCGTCACTGGCTGATGGGCTGGGAGATTCTCAGATAGGCGAAGAAGTCCCGGAGCTCCTGATCGTTCAGTCCTTCCAGCAGCCTGGCGGGCATGAGGCTGCGTCCCATGGGCTCGATCGATTCGACCTGCCGGCGCTCGACGCGAATGTCCTCTCCCGCCATTCCCCGCAACACGACGACCTGGGGGTCCCGATCCGTGAGAAAGCCGCTCAGGGTCCGTCCCTCCTTCGTGACCAACGTGACGTATTCGTATCCCTCGCGGATCTCGGCGTCGGGATCGACGATGCTGATGAGCAGCGTCCCCAGGTCGCCCCGCTGGTAAGCGGTCAGGTCGGGTCCGTTGCTGCCCCCCTTGTGAAACAGCTTGTGGCAGGAACCGCATCGCCGGGTGTAGGCGGACTCGCCGGCGTAGGGATTGCCGGACCCGTCCGCCAGAATCGACCTGAGTCTCGCGATCCGGCGTTGGACGTCTTCCCGGTCCAGGTCCTCTCCGTCGCCCAGGTGTTCCCTGGCCAAGCGGGCGATCTCCCGGTCCCGATCTCCTCTCAGCCGCTCGGCGACGTCGTCCGGAACCAGCTCCGGCGCCAACCCACCCCTGGAAACGGCCTGAATCAACTGCCGGGTCCAGACCGGACGGCTCAGCATCAGGTCGAAAAAGGCCGGTCTGGCCGGGTCCGAATAGTCCGAAAACCGGGCCAGAGCCTGCTGGCCGATGCCGGGATCGCTGAAGGAGGAGAGGGCCGCCAGGGCCGCCCTCTGGAGCGTCGGCTCCGGTGCGTTCGAGACCCGGATCAGCGGCTCGACACTGTCTGCGGATCTCACCTCGCCCAGCGTCCGCGCCACCGCGATCCTTTCCTGGAGGGAGGCTTCCGGACTCAGGAGCAGCTCGACGGCGGCTCGGGACGCGTCGGCGTCCCCCAACCGCACCCGCAGTTCCAGGGAGGAACGTCCGCTCTCGACCAGGCCCCGGACCAGAGGATCCGGCAATCCGCCGATCCGCCGGCCGGCGTAAGCCAGCTCGAACCCTTTGAGCAACGCGTCTACTTCCTCTCCGTCTACGGCCAGTTCCAACAATCGAGTGCAGTCGTCCAGATCGCCGCTCTTGCCCTTCAGGGCCAGGGCTCGCATCATCCGCTCCAGAATCTGCCGTCTCACCACGGGCCCGTGCCGGAACTCCGGATCTTCGAACAGCTCCATGACGGCGTCGCGCTCGGGATCCAGATTGACTTCCAGAACCCACCACGAGAGCAGCGGCAGGTACGGATCGTCGACGTCCTCGTCGTGCCTCAGCAGAGCCGTCACCAGAGGAAGGGCCTGATCCACGGGCAACCGCCGGGCCGATGCGGCCATTTGAGACCGCACCTCGGCGTCCCTCTCGCCGGCCGCGCCTTCCAGGAGCGCCCGAAAGAGCCGATCGGGAACCCGAGTGGGTCCGCCCTTCAGTTCTCCGAGGCTGTCGGCGAGTCCCAACGTGGCGCGGCGATTGGCGAAGCCGACGTCGTCGCAGATCAGGCGGACGGCCCAGTAGCGGACCATGGGGGTGCCGTGGCCCAGGGCGGTCAGGGCCGTCGCCTGATCCAACCCGAAGGCCTGATACAGGGCCCAGAGCGCGGACAGCGACTGGAGGTCCGGGCCGCTGCCCACCAGTTGCCGCAACCGGTCGGCCGAACCGGGGTCCTTGCGCTCGCCCAGCAAGCGGACGGCGGTGTGCCGGTGCCAGCGGTTGGGGTGATTCAGCAGCTCCAACAGTCGATCGTTGGACTTGGCCTGCAGGTCCAGGTCCCGCTCCAGCGGCTCCTGCCGGCCCCGCAGCCGGAAGATACGCCCCGTTCCGGGATCGATCTGGCTCTGGTAATGCTGGCCGTGGGCGATGTAGTGGTTGTAGAAGTCGCCGATCAGGACCGAGCCGTCGGGGGCGTTGCCGATGAACACGGGGCGGAAGGCGAAGTCGCCGGAGGTCAGCACCTTGCCCAGATCGCTGGTCTTGAAGGTGGCTCCGGCGCGAATCCGCCGGCTGGCGATGACGAAGTTGTGAAGCGGATCCACACTGAAGAACGAGTCCTGATACTTCCCGGGAATGGCCGTGGCCTCCACCACGGCGCCGAAGTGGGTGAACCGCCGGATGTCCTGCTCGCTGACCATTTTGGGCAGGTCCCCGAAGCTGAAGGGATTGCGGGGAGGACCGAATTTGTTGGGCGTGGTGCCCTGCATCAGGTGCATGCCGCCCTGCAGGAAGTGCCAGCCTCGGGTCTGGCCGCCGTTGTGTCCGGTGAAGAGCCGGCCGGCACCGTCCACCTCCAGACCGAAGTTGTTGCCTCCGCCCTGGGAGAAGAGTTCGAAGCGCCTGGTCTCGGGGTGATAGCGCCAGACCATGCAGCCCTGGTAGTAGACGGCGGGCGCATCCGGCGGATCGATGCCGGGACGGGTCACGTGGCAGGCCGTGGTGCTGCCCTGGGTTCCATAGAGCCAACCGTCCATTCCCCAGACCAGTCCGTTGGCGATGGAGTGGGTGTCCTCCAGGCCGAATCCCTGGAGGTGGACCACCGGCGGCCCTTCGGGTACGTCGTCGAAGTCCCGGTCGGGATAGAAGAGCAGGTACGGGGTGTGCATCACCCACACCCCGCCGCGGCCGCGCAGGGCCGCGTTGGCCATGTTCAAGCCGTCCCGGAAGACCTTGTGGCGGTCGTATCTGCCGTCACCGGTGGTGTCCTCGTGGATGGAGATCAGATCGCGCCCGCGGTCGTGACGCGGGGGAGCAGGGGGCAGCTTGTCGTAATGCGAGCGGTAGTAGCGGTCCCGGCTGATCATCTCCAGTCCCGCGGGAAACGGGTACTGCCGGAACTGGGAGACCCAGAGGCGGCCGCGGGAATCGAAGCTGAAGTGGGTCGGCTGCGCCACCAGCGGTTCCGCCAGCATCAGATCCACCACCAGATCGTCCGCCGCCTTCATCTTCCGAAACGAATCCAGGGGCGGCAGCTTGGGGCCGTGCACGAACCGTTCCGCCTCCGCCAGCACGCGGTTGGACTCGCGAAACTGGTCGAAGGCCGAGCCTGAAGGCCGCCGGTCGAGCACGCCGTCGAAGGAGACGCGAGCGTCCCCCGGACGGAACTCCCACGGACCGTCGAAGACGCACTCCAGAAAGTAGTTCATGAGGAAGGGAGCCTCGCCCAGAAAGCCGCCTCTGCCGTCGGGGGCGTAGACTCGGACTGCGAGCTGGTTCCAGGCCTCGGGCACCAGGCCGCCGGACGGAACCTTGTGTTGGTGATTGCCCTTCCGTCCGTCCTCAAACTCGGGCGGAAAGGTTCCGCCGCCGCCGATGCGTTTCCCATTGACGTAGACCTCGTGGGCGCCGGCCAGACCCCGGACGTTGAAGATCACCGATTCGCCCCACAGGTCCCTTTCGTGCTTGGCGAAGAATCGTTGGGGCGGTTTGAACCAGGTCCGGTACCAGCCGTAGCCCTTGAAGTCGTGCCGGGCCGGCACGGTCACCGTCACCCAGTCCACGCCGCTGGATTGAGCCAGGCACACAAACAGGACGACGATCCATCCGATGCTGAATTTCGTCATGACGGCAGATTCCCCAGGCTCACAAGTCGATGTTGCCGAAATCCTAGTCCAGATGGACGACCTGTCCGGTCCTGGCGGACTCCTCGGCCGCCAGACACGCCCGGACCGCCTCCAGAGACTCTCGGGGCGTGATCACCTCGATGGGGGTGTCGTCGACAACGCTGCGGACGAAGTAGTTCAACTCTTCCCGGAGCGCACCCGAGCAGGCCCCGTGGATGTTCGGCCAATAGGTCGTGTCCGGACAGCGGACTCCCTCCCCGTCGACGATGGTCAGGTTGGGATGGGTGTCATGGACCTGAATCGAACCCTCGGTGCCGATGACCTCCATGCGCTCGTCGATCTGGAAGGGGGTCTTCTCCGGCAGGCACCAGACGTCTTCGATCACCCCGGTGGCGCCGTTGTCGAACCGATACATGGCGTGGCCCGCGTCGGGGTACTTGTGACCGTGGACCGCCAGCGTCTGGCCGTAGGCGCTGACGATCCTGGAACCGGTGAACCAGAGCATGAGGTCGGTGTCGTGGACCCCGTCCCCGATGATGGGACCGATCTTGTCCAGCACCTGGGATCCGACCCGGGCCGGGAGGTTGCGGCGGGCGTAGAGCGCCACGATCCGGCCCAGCCTGCCCTCGTCCAGCGCCTGCTTGGCCGCGGCGTAGCGGGGGTTGAAGCGGCAGATGTGACCCACCATGAACTTACCGGACGAAGCCGCCGCCGCATCCACGATGGCCTGGCAGTCTGCGACGGTGGAAGCCATGGGCTTCTCCAGGAAGACGTGCTTTCCGGCCTCGAGCGCCGCCAGAGTGGGGTCGCGGTGCTGGTCCCACATGGTGGTGATGCTGACGCTGTCCAGCCCCGGATCGGCCAGCATTTCGCGATAGTCGGTGTAGGTTTTCCTGACCTGGAAACGTTCGGCCACCTGGGCCAGTCGTTCCGGGGTCCGGGTGCACAGGGCGTAAATCTCGACTCCCGGATTGCCGGCGAGCGCTTCCAGATGCTTCTCTCCGAACCAGCCCAGCCCGATGACTCCGTATCTCGTCTTGTCCATGTTCCTGCTCCCGGAAGGATGCGCCGAGTTCCGGCTGGCGCGGGACAGGGCGGGGGAGAATCTTCGGATCTCCGTGTCTATAGTGTTGGGGCAGATTAGTTTGCCGAGTCACGGCGCGTCAAGCCGGCACCTCGGCGTGGAGGAAGCGAAACGTGCGCATCGGTCTCATCTCGGCGGCCACCTATCGTTACCGGAAGGAACCCCGGCGGCCCGGTTCCCATCACGGGACCGCCTTCGCGTCCAGCTTCAACGGGTTCGATGAATCGGAAGTGCGAAAATACGACTGGACCTTCGTCCGGGCCCGAAAACGGATCGAGGGCGCCCGGGTGGTCAAGATTTGGGACCAGGAGCGGGTGTGGGCCCAACGTCTCGCCGCCGCCTGCGACATTCCCACCGTCTGCCGGACACCGGAAGAATGCTCCGCCGGCGTCGACCTGGCGATCCTCGTCGACGACGGCTCGGGCGAGCATTCCAAGTACGCCATCCATCCCTTGCGAGCCGGGGTCCCCACGTTTTGCGACAAGCCGCTGGCGATGACCGCCCGCGGGGCCAAGGCGGTGGCGGATCTGGCCCGCGAGACCGGGACCCCGTTCATGTCGTCCAGTTCGCTGAGGTTCGTTCCGGACATCCTGCGGCTGAGGGCGCAGTTGCCGGAACTGGGCCCCGTCTATCTGGCCCAGGCCGTCTGCGCCAACGAGCTGATCTACTATGGCATCCACGCCCTCTCCATGGTCTATGCGGTGCTCGGAGGCGGCGCCGTTTCGGCCGTCAACGTGGGCCAGCCCGGCCTCAACGTGGTCCGGATCCGATTCGCCGATCACCGCGACGTGGTGTTGATGGTGGGGGAGCGGCAGTGGATGCGCTCCGGGTATCAGATCAGCCTCTTCGGCAAGCAGGGTTGGCGCACGGTGAAGCCCGATCTGAGCGACCTCTACTGGTACCTGCTGAAAGCGGTGCTGGACTACGTCCGGACGGGTGAGGAATCGGTCCCCATCGAAGAGGAAGTCGAAGTCATCGCGGCGCTGGAGGCGGGCAAGCGCTCACTTGCCGGACAGGAGGAGGTCACGCTGGAGAGCCTGTTCGCCTGATTCGGCGGCTCGGCGGGACCTCATTTCAGCTCGTCGAACTCGGTGGCGCTCCCCTCGAACTGCATGTACTCGATCACGACGCCGTCCTCCTCGAAGAAGGCGACGCTGAGGCCGGGCATGGGCGTGAAGGGCTCCAGCAGCAGCTCCTTGCCCTCCAGCGCCGTCTTGAGCTCCTCGACCCGATAGGCCACGTGAGCCTTTTCCCGCAAGGGGCCGGTGACGGGAGAGTCCTCCTCGTAACGCAGAAACTCGACGCGGTAGGGATGATCGGCCGGATCGGTCACCCACACCTTGGTCTCTTCGACGTAGGTCTCATCCGCCTGGGGATCTTCGGTGGGAAGCCCGATGTGGTGGAAGGCCCGGAACCTGCGCCCGCCCGGGTCCGACGGGCTCGGCGTGGTTTCGACGGCGTCGGATTCCGGCGCCTGGGACGGCGTCCGGCAGGATACCGGAATCAGGAGGCAGCCCAGGATGACGAGCAATTGCAGCGAACGTCGAGGCGACATGGAACTTGAAGGCATTATGTCGGCAAATTGCAGCGGAGGGAAGCGGTTACCGGAAATCAGCGCCGTGGCCAGTCCAGATGCTGGTGGAGGAACTCGAAGGTGCCCTTGCCGTGGATCTCGTGGGCTCCGTCGAAGTACTCGATTCGCGTCCGGTCGCCGATTCCCAGATTCACGTAGCGGCGGCGCACTTTCGCGTATTCGAAAGCCACCCACTCGTCCTCCCCGACGCCGTCGCGGTGTCCCCGCTCGACCATGAAGGGACGGGGTGCGATCAGGCCGGCGATCTCGGCATAATTGAACTTCTCGCCGAAATCGAACTCGCTGTGCTCATGCTCCTTGGTCAACATGAAGCTGTAGGGAACGTCGATGCTCACATGTTTCCAGACCTCCTCATTGAAGTCGCCGGAACAGATCGAAAGCGCATATTGTTCCAGCACCGCCGGGATCAGCATGGCCGATTTGCCGCCGTAGGAGAGCCCGTAGAAGCCGATCCGGCCGGCGTCGACGAAGGGAAGCGTCGCGAGCCACTCCAAGACCTGCTGGTGCTGGCGCACCATGGGGGCGAAGAAGGTCAGCTTGAGGGGGTTCGCCTTCCGCTGCAACGCGCGGTACTTCTCCTCGCCGATGTAGAGGTTCTGAGGGGCGTAGACGACGAAGCCGCGGTCGGCCAATTGGGCGCCGAAGGCATGGTAGGGGCCTTGGTCTTGCTCAGGGTCGCAGACGTCCTGGGGTCTGCCGGCCCGGCCATGCTGGGCGACCACGACCGGGCGCCGTTCTCCCGGTTTCAGATCCTTGGGCACCAGGATCACGCCATAGCTGAAGACCTTGGGCCAAGTGTCGAGCACCACCTCGTAACCCTTCCAGCGGTCCGTCTCGTAGATCTGGCGCGTCCTTGGCTTGGGCTCGACGCTGGCCGGCGGAAGCCACCCGATGATCTCGCGCCACAGATGATCCCGATAGGCGCGGGTCGTCCGGACCCACCGGTCCGGGGACGAGGGGTCCGCCTGCGACCAGAATCGTTCCCGCCCAAAGGAACTGAGCCTCATCAGTTTCTGGCAATGCTCCACCAACTGCCGATACTGACGCTGCATCCGCGTCGCGGGATCGAATTTGGCGCGCCGATCCCGAAGCGGCTCTTCCCGCTTGATTTGACCGGGAGGGGTGAGTCCGTCATCCAGAGCCGACAGCAGCGCTTCCAGCGCCGGGGCGGAGAACGGGGGGCCCTCTCCGGAGCCGCTGACGACCAACTGGATCCGGTCGGGAATCCGCAATCGTTCGAAGTGCCGGCGAGCCCTCCGGAACTCGGACCGGACGCGGTCCAGGGGCGGAATCTCCAGCTTGCCTGAGGCCGCGTCCATGCGCCCGTCTCGAGGCGGCGGAGGGCCGGGAACCTCCGGACCCCGGCAGGCCTCCACCAGCAGTGCGCGGGGCGCGATCAGACTCGCGATCTCGGCGTCCCCGAATTCCTCCAGGAGGCCCCAGACGTTGCGGTAAACGGGCTCCTGCCAGACGTGCTCCCGCGGTTGGAAGTAGCCGCTGACCAGCGTGGCCCGCACCCGCGAGTCCAGTGCGGCGCTGTAGAGGGCGACCAGGCCGCCCTCCCCGTGTCCCGCGATGCCGAGGGGCGTGTCCGGGCCGGCGGGGCCGGACCGGTTGCGGGAAAAGTAGTCGAGCGCCGCCAGGACCTTCTGCACCTCGTAGCCGATCGGATGGCGCCCCATGAAGTAGGCTTGCCGGTAGATGAACTCCCGGTGCGTCTGGTTGCTCATCCGGACCCTGGGGTTTCCCGACCAGGTGTTCTTGCGGTCGATCAGCGCCGGCACCAGAACCCGGCACCCCGCCTCCGCCAGGATCCGGGCGGCCTGAAGCCGGGGCGGGGTCTGCGGGTGCAGGCCTGCCAACATCTCGGGTGTCCAGTCCGCGTCGGGGATGACCACGACCTGGGCCCTGGCTTTCCCGGCAGGCTCCACCAGCAACCCTTCCGCGTCCACGCCGTCCAAGACCGGCCAGCGGACGGCGAACACACGGAGCCGCCCGTTCTCGGCAACCAGGGACGGACTGGTGAAGGTGGCCACCAGCTCCAGGTCCCCCGCCGGAAGTCTGTCGTCCACCGCACCGATGCGGCGCCGAAATCGATCCCGGTTCGACTGGATCGATTCCAGGTACGCCCGCGGGGAGGAGTAGTCCCAGCTCCAGAATCTTCCTCTTGACTTCGGCGACTCGGCGATCCGCCGCAGCAGGAACCGGTCGATCGTCTCCACAAGCTGAAGAGACAGGTCCCCTTTCATCCGCAGGTGACGGGTTCCGGGCAGACGGCTCCCAGGACCCGCGGCGAGGCTCACGGACAGGGATGCGGCGGCCAGGACCGCGGAAACCACTCCGATCACTCTCCACCTCCCGGACCTTCGACAGGCCGCGTCTTGCTCCGGTTCGGACCGAAGAGGGCGCCCACAAGGGGGAAGAGGGCACCCACAAGGGGGAAGAGGGCACCCACAAGGGGCGCCCCTACCTTCTTTTCCCTGTCTGGAACCCGTTCCGTCAGCCGCCACCGATTCCGGTCCACCCGGAGACCGCGGTGACCCGCGTAGCGGTCGTAGACCCGGTTCATCTCCTCCACGGAGTCGAAGTAACCGACGACGTAGGCGGCGCCGAAGGACTCTCCGGCCCGGATCGGCTTTCCGCCCAGCTCCTGGATCATGCAGACGTAGCCGCGCTGGTGGCACCAGGCTTCGTATACGGTGTCCGGATCGAGGGTCATGCCGGCGAGCCACGGTCCCTCCCGCCCAGTATCCGGGTCCCTCAACCGGTAGGCCCGGATGAACCTCGAAGGGAGTTCATTGCGGTCCGCTCGAAAGTTGAAACTGCCGTCGGGGCCGAAATCGGTGAGGAATTTGTCCGCCGGAATCTTACCGACATAGCTCAGATAGACTTCGCTGAAGGCGTCCCCCTTCCGGTGCTTGATGTGGCCTGGCATGTCGATGCGGAGAAACAGGGAGTCGCTGTCGTTGGCCGAATCGATCCGGTCGCTGGACACGAAGTAGCGCTCGCCTGCCGGGAACACCAGGGTCTGTGTCCACGTCGATCCGGGCCGCTTTCCAGGCGCCGCCAGCGTGTAGGTGAAGTCCATGGTCACCGCCGCGAAGTCCGGGCCCTCCACGAGCCGGGGCGAGAGGCGGCGCGCCCGGGTACAGATCTGGGGGCCTTCGACGATCCGCTTGGGGCGCATTCCGTGGATCAGAGGATCATCCAGGTAGCGCAACTCCTCGGGGAGCCGATCTCCATAGGATTCGGCGCTGCCCGGCTCCAGCAGGAAGTCGGCGATATGGAGACCGTGCCCGGCGTCGCGAAAGCCGGTCTTGCGGTCCAGGAACGATCCTCCGGCGACGCCGCTGACGTAGCCCTGCTTCCGGATCCTGGCCTCCAGGGCCGGCCCCGAGATGACGATCTCTCCATCCGTTTCGGCGACGGTGAAGCCGCTGTTCGGTGACTCCGGCTCCGGAGCCAAGGCGCAACCGGCCAGCCACCCCATCGCCAGCAGGACCGCACCCAGACGGCGCGGGTCACGTCGTTTTCCGGATCCGCTCTCGGAGATCGCTCTCTTCATTCCAGGTCCCAGGGTTCGGTCAAGACTACCTGTCCGGATCGGCCGCTCCAAGCCGGAAGGCGGCGCTCGTCGCCCTTCAATCTGGTATTTGTATTTCGTGGTTTCTGCGAACGAGCCTGCGCCGGGACGATCGCACCGCATTTTCCCGGCTTCCCTGACCCTCGCCGTTCAGCTCCTGACAGGTTGCTCGGCCGAGGACACGCGGCCGCCGAATTTCATCGTCATCGTCTGCGACAACCTGGGCTACGGCGACGTCGAGCCCTTCGGGTCCCGGCTCCATCGGACACCCGGTCTGAACCGCATGGCCCGGGAAGGCCTCAAGCTCACCCACTTCTACGCCACCGCCGGGGTCTGCACGCCGTCGCGCGCCAGTCTCCTGACCGGGGCCTACGCGCAGAGGGTGGGGATGCACACGAACCCTCGGGACGGACAGGTCCTGCGGCCCGTCTCGCCCTATGGGCTGCACCCGGATGAGATCACCATCGCGGAGTCCTTGAAGCCTCTCGGCTATGCCACCGCCGTCATCGGCAAATGGCACCTGGGGGATCAGCCGGAGTTTCTCCCCACCCGGCAGGGGTTCGATTCCTTTTTCGGCGTTCCCTACAGTGACGACATGACGCGGGCCGTCGGTCGGCGGATCGGCGAACGGATGGACGGCGTCCGATGGCCCCCGCTGCCGCTGATGGAGAACGAAACCGTCGTCGAGGCCCCAGTCGACCGGAACCGGTTGACCCAACGCTACACGCGGCGGGCTCTGAAGTTCATCGAGGCGAACCGGGACCGGCCCTTCTTTCTCTATCTGCCTCAGGCGATGCCGGGAAGCACCCGGAAGCCTTTCGCCGGCGAGCGCTTCAAGGGTAGGAGCCGAAACGGTCCCTGGGGAGACTCGGTCGAGGAACTGGACTGGTCCACCGGCCGGATCCTGGACAAACTGGTGGAGTTCGAGCTGGATCGACACACTCTGGTCATCTGGACTTCAGACAACGGCGCCCCTCTGTCCCGGGACCCGGCCAGTCCGGAGCGGGGAAGCAACGCGCCTCTTTTCGGGCGGGGGTACACCACGGCGGAGGGCGCCTTTCGGGTGCCGGCCATCGCCTGGTGGCCGGGCCGGATCGCGCCCGGATCCGTGTGCCGGGAGCTGGCCACGAACATGGATCTGATGCCCACGCTGACTCGCCTGGCCGGTGGCGAGCCGCCGCCGGATCGTATCCTCGACGGCCACGATATTCGTCCCCTGTTGTTCGCGGAGCCGTCCGCCGTTTCGCCCTATGAGGCCTTCTACTACTACGACCGGGATCAGCTTCATGCGGTGCGGCAGGGTCCCTGGAAACTCTTTGTGCCGCTGGACTCGTTCCGCCGTCATCCTCATTTTGGGGACGAACGGCCGGTGGAACCCCTCCTCTTCAATCTCCTAAGTGACGTTGGCTCGGCACGCAACGTCGCTCTCGAGCACCCTGAGATCGTGGATCGGCTGATGGCGCTGGCGGAGGAGGCGCGCGTCGACCTCGGAGACCGGGGGCGGCCGGGTGCGAACCAACGTCCTCCCGGGATTGTGGAGGATCCTCGGCCGCAGATGATACAGTCTCATTGAAATCCCTCTTCCAGGATCGACCTGCGATGCCATTGACGACCATGTTGACACGTTGGCTCCTGATGTTCGTGCTGCTGGCGTTGGTCCCGGCTGGCACGGCTCCAGGAATTTCTGCCCAAGGCGAGCGGAAGGTTCTGCGTGCCGGCGCCTCCGTGGTGGACATCACTCCCCGGACTTTTCCCGTCTCTTCCAACGGGGGCATGAGCGACCGCTCGGTGGGGAAGGCGCACGATCCCCTCAACGCGCGCGGCCTGGTCCTGGACAACGGCTCGGTCCGGATCGCCATCGTGGTCAGCGACAGTTGCATGATTCCGAGGGACATCATCGACGACGCCCGCAAGAAGGCGTCGCGCTCGACCGGGATCCCGGCCGGGAACATGCTGATGTCGGCCACCCACACCCACACCGCCGTCACCGTCGCCGGAGTCTTCCAGAGTGAGCCTGAAGCAGCCTACCGGGAGTTTCTGAAGGAACGGATGGCCCAGGCCGTCATCGATGCCGCCTCGCGGCTCGAACCGGCCAGAGTCGGCTGGGCCGTCGGCAACAACGCCCGCCAGGTCTTCAACCGGCGCTGGTTCATGCGTCCCGGTTTCGAGTACAGGGATCCGTTCGACGCCGGCACCGATCGAGTGAGGATGAATCCGCCCCGAGGCAGCAGCAAGTTGCTGGCGCCGGCCGGCCCCATCGACCCCGAGGTTCCGGTCCTATCCGTTCAGTCGCAGGAGGGGCGGCCGCTGGCCCTGCTGGCCAACTACTCGCTCCACTACGTGGGCGGCGTCGCGCCCGGCGGCCTCTCGGCGGACTATTTCGGTGAATTCGCCAAGCAGATCGCGCAGCGCGTGGGCGCCGGGGAGGTCGAGCCGCCGTTCGTGGGCATCATGTCCAACGGAACCAGCGCCGACATCAACAACGTCAATTTCTTCGAGCCGGGCGTCCGCCGCCAGCCCTTCGAGCAGATCCGCCTGGTGGCCTCCGGCGTGGCCGATTCGGCGGTCCAGGCCTACCGGCGAATCGAGTATCACGACTGGGTGCCCTTGGCTTCCAGCGAATCGGAGATCGAGCTGGGGGTCCGGCTGCCGGACCGGGAAGACCTGGAGCGCGCCCGGAATATCCTGGCGGCAGCCGGACCCGGACCTTACCGGGACCGGCGAGGCATCTACGCCCGCGAGACGATGCTGCTGGCCGAATATCCGGCACGGGTTCCGGTCCGGCTGCAGGCGATCCGCATTGGAGAACTGGGGATCGTCAGCAGCCCCTGCGAGACCTTCGTCGAGACCGGTCTGGCCATCAAGAAGGAGAGTCCGTTGCGGCCGACCTTCGTGGTCGAGTTGGCGAACGGTTACAACGGTTACCTGCCCACCGCCCGGCAACACGAATTGGGCGGCTACGAGACTTGGCGGGCGAGGTCCAGCTATCTGACGGTGGAGTCCGAAGCCAAGGTTCGCGGCACGCTGTTGCGGCTTCTTCACGACGTCGCCGGAAACTGAGGCGCCGCGACCCGCCGCCCGGCCCATCACTTTCGCAGACCGTCCCGCCACCGTTCGAGGTCGGGTCTCGCCTGTTGGAACTCCATCCACCACTTGTCCAGTTGCTCCCGGGTCGGGAGCCCGGGATTCTTGACCATAAGATGCCGCAGGTGGGAACGGAATCTGCCTCCGGGCGGAAAGACCCGCTCCCTGTGGCCGGGATAGAAGATGTAGTCCATGGCGGTCCCCTCCATGCCGCAGGTGACGGCGGCCGTCGTCTCCGGGTCCAGCAGGATCACCGAGCGCCAGCCGGCGGGTGAGGCGTGGGAAACCAGCACCGGATGGCGCCAAGTGCCCATCAGGCGGCCGTTTCCGCGGGGGCAATGGGGAATTCTGCCCTCGCCCAAAAAGTAGGCCTCGGGGCTGCTCACATAACCGTTCAAGTGCCCGGCCCCCCGGTCCGCCCACAAGGCCAACTCTCCTCCGGCGTCCCAGAACCAGAAGGAGCGCGAGCCGTTGATCGAGGTGTAAGAGGCAAAGAAATGCCCATACTCCTCGATCTGTCTTCCGGTCGCGTTGACGGCGGTGAAAAACATGTCCCAATAGGCTCGGCCGGGAGCGGCCTCGCCGGGCAAGAGATAGTCCTGCTGGAACCCGAAGCCGTCGGTTCCGAAATCGATCCCCAGGTAGCCCTCGCCGATCTTCTCTGCATCCACCCGCGGGTTTCCCTGGAAACGGGGACGAAAAGAGTCCCAGTAGGCCGGATTTTCAGGTCCGCGAGCCTGAAAGTCGAAGGGATGACCCTTCCACCAGTGCCACTCCGTGTAGTCCCAGGCGCTATAGGCACCCTGGTAGATCCAGTCCAGTCCCGGCTCCTCGACGGTCGTCAGCTTCTGGATACCGCGGGAACTGAATTCGATCTTGAGAAGCGGCGAGCCGTTCTTCAGGCGCAACGCCACCGGGTAGACGCGGCCGAACTCGTCGGGGGGAACCGTTTGAGAAGTGTGGCTGCAGGAAATCGAGGCCAAAAAGATCAGACCGAGTCCCGAGAGGCAGGTCCCGATCAGTTTGAAGCCCTTGGAATAGCTCACCAGTCCGATCTCCCCGGCGCCACGTTACGCTTCGGTCCAATACCGACGAGTCGCCTTCCTCGCGGCTCTCATAATATCCATGGTTGCCCCAAAAAACTGAGGAAAGGTTGTGGGCAGCCTGTGGAAAAAATCCCCGCCGGCTGTCAGGATCAACCGGAGCAACTCTGCGGACGATCCCGAACGCCGGGGCCGATCCCCGGATCTTCATGGGAGTGTGATCGAGGATGACCTGGAGCCGTCTTCCGATTCTGTGCTTTCTGTTCACCCTGCCGGCGTTCGCCGGGGCCTCCGATGGGGTGAAACTTTCCTTCGATGGGGTGGACCACGACCCGTCCGACCGGGAGTTGCAGCTCGTTCCGGGCGCCAACCATGGTTTGAGCTTCACCGCTCTCGAACCTGGAGACCGGGAGTTCCAGGGGCGGGTGACCAGGCGTCTGGCGTCCGGCAGGGTCATCACCGAGACCCGGCCGTTCCGAGATCGGATCAGCTTCGATCTGGGCCCTCTGACCGCTCCCGGCCGCTACGAATACGAAGCGGGCGCCGTCTACTTTCGAGGGTACGAGCTCGAGCTCCAGGTGAAGGGCCAGGACCTGGAGAAGACGTGGATCTTCCGCCAGCAACTCAGCCGGGACACCACGACCGAACGGCTGGGGATGGGTGAGGGCGGGCTTCCGGTCAAGGCCCTGCGTTTCGTGGAGAACGGACCCGATCGAGTCGTATTCGATCCCAAGTTGGGATCCGCTGATTTGATCTCGCTCCGGATGGACCCGGAAGTCCTCCTGGACCAGGATCGACTGACGCTGTTGGCGGAGGTCCGTCCGGGAGTCGGTCCCGATCGCATGGAAGGTGAATTGAGGTTGCTGGACGCCTCTGGGGATTCCCTCCGGACCCGAAACGTCACGCTCAGCCGTGCGGAAGGATTGCAGAGATTTTCCGTCCCGGTCGAGGGTTGGCCCGACGGGAACTACCGGGTGCGGTTCCTGCCCAGGCTGGCGGGACGGCTCTGGCCGGACGGCCCCGTCCTGGACTACCGGCGGAGAACCGAGTCCCCGAACAGTCTCCTGCTGACCCCGCTGGCCTCCTGGCGCCTTCAGATCGATCCGGGGCGTCCCGAGATCCGGATTCGTGACTTTCAGCGCGCCCATAGCCGGTGGGGTGACGGACCCATCGATGGGGAGTCCTGGGAGTGGAAGCGGCTTTCGAATGATGGCGTCGCCCTGGTGGGCAGAGGCGACTATACCGCTCCTCCCATGACCTATCGCCCGCCGACCCGGGGGACCTATGCCGTCTTCCTGGGGATTGGAGGCTCGGGTCTGCACGTTCAGGTCGGCCGTGAGGGGTTGATCCGGGACGCACCTCCCACCCAGTTGGGCGACGAGACCTTCGTCACCGCCGCCGACCTGACCGGAGAAGTCATTCGTTTCTACTCCAGCGGCGACCCCAGGCGGTGGCTCGACTGGAGGAAGGCCGGCGAACAGCGAGGCATGGCCACTCTCCTGCGCCTGGTTCCGGTCACGCCCCAATCGGTCCGGACCCTCGGAAACCGGATGTCCAAGCCACCGACGCCGCTGTTGGCGGTGAACGACTGGGCCTGCTATTTCGACGTGGTCTGGGCCCGCCTCCTGCCGGACCAGTTCCGGAGCATCGTCTGCGGCCAGTCCGAACTGGGGTTCGGGACCATCGGCTGGTCGGTGGGCCGGTCCTGGGTCGAATACCACAGCCGGCTTCCCCAGACCACCCGGTTCCCCTGTGCCTCCTACGAAAAGGCGCAGCAGAGCCGGGACTACTCCCCCCACGACTACGGCAGGCGCATCCACATGATCAACGAGTACGACGCCCTGTCCCAGGTCAACCGGACCCGGGAGGGATGCCGCGCGCAGGTCTGGCCCTGGCTGGCGATGCAGCGGCACTATGGCGCCAACCGCTACGGCGGCATCTTCTCCAGCGACTTCTACAAGCGCCATCCCGAGTGGTGGAGAATCGCCAAGGACGGATCGGACTCCAGGGGCCTGAGCTACTACTTTCCCCAGGTCAGGAAGGAGCGAGTCGACATCCTGCTGGAGGTGGCCGAGCGGGGGGCGGACGGCCTGTTGGTGGGATGCGACCGGCAGGTCCCCATGCTTCTGTACAACCCTGAGATGGTCGCGGCCTATCGAAAGGCGACCGGCGTGGATCCCGGAAAGATCGACGTCTCCGCCGGCCGGCCCTACCGCGACTGGGTTCGCTGGCGGGCGGACTTCTTCACCCGGGTGCTGCGGGACCTGAAGGCCGGACTCGCCGCCCGGAATCGGCCCATCCCCGTGGCCGTGCGCATTCCAGCGGCGGGGCTGTTCCGCAATTTGGCCCAAGGGTTGGACGTGGAGCGCTGGTGCCGCGAGCAGCTCGTCGACCAACTCCAACTCGATCCGCTGCAGGACCTCAGGGGGCAGGCCGACCAGGACATCCGTCCCTATCTGGATCTGGGTCGGCTCTATGGGATTCCCATCGTGGCCGGCATGGGCGCCTCGGCCTACATCGGCGCCGGCGGGACCCACTCCTGGACCCACGTCACCGAGCCGGACGGCAGTCTCATGGTCCCCCGGGGCGGCGCCGGCCTGATCAATCTCGTGCCTGGGCTGAAACGGGCGTTAGGACTGATCGAGGGAGGCGCCGACGCCATCGATGCCTATGAAACGGAACTTCTGGCCCAGGTCGACCCCATTCGCTTCCTGGTGGCCATGTACGGACATCGGTCCCTGTTGGAGGAGTTTCTCCGGGAGTCCAATCTGGAGTCGGTGGCCCCGATCGACGCCGACAACGCGGCCTCGGGGCACGACAACCATTCCCGCTGGGTCGTGGGCTGGAGCCTGGAGGGCCTCGGAGCGAAGTCGCTGTGAGCGGAGCGGCGGTTTCCTAGCCGCCGAACTCCAGAGTAACAGTGGGGCAACCAAGCAGCCCGTGGCAAAAGTCGTCACGGCATTCGACCGTCCCTGCATCCCGGCGGACGGCGTTGCTATCGGCTCACATACTCCCGGTATGCTCCCTCATCGCGCCTTGTCCGGCGGGCGCAGGACCGGTCTCGGTGCTCGCGCGACTTTCACCACGGACTGCAAGGTGCGGGAGGCTGGAGCCTGGAAACATCGGCTTTCCAACTGTGGAACACCCAGTGACCGGAGTTTGCAATTTGTGAATTCTCAGAATGGACCGGTGTCGTTCTGCCGGATGTGCAGGAATGGTCGATTGCGGAAACTGGTCCGCTGATGTCCACGTGATAAACTACGAATAGTCATGTTCAATCGCATTCTGGCCAAGATTCTCGGCTCCCAGAACGAGCGGGACCTCAAGCGTATCCAACCTATCGTCAATCGAGTCAACGAGTTGGAGGCTTCGGTCTCGAAGCTCGACGATGCGGCCCTGAAGGCCAGGACTCCCGAGTTCAAGCAGCGCGTGGAGCGGGGCGAGAGCCTGGAGGACCTCTTGCCGGAAGCCTTCGCGGTGGTCCGGGAGACCTCGCGCCGGACCCTCCGCATGCGCCACTACGACGTGCAGATCATCGGCGGCGCGGTGCTCCATGAGGGCAAGATCGCCGAGATGAAGACGGGAGAGGGGAAGACGCTGGTGGCGACTCTCCCGGTGTATCTGAACGCCCTGAAGGGCCAAGGTGTCCACTTGGTGACGGTCAACGACTATCTGGCCCGCCGGGACGCCGAATGGATGGGTCCCCTCTACCGTTTTCTGGGCCTTTCCGTGGGCATGATCCAGCATGACATGCCGGACCAGGACCGGCGCGACGCCTACACCGCCGATACCACCTACGGCACCAACAACGAGTTCGGGTTCGACTACCTTCGGGACAACATGAAGTTCTCGGCCCAGGAATGCGTCCAGCGCGGCCACCGCTACGCCATCGTGGACGAGGTGGACTCCATCCTGGTGGACGAAGCACGGACTCCGTTGATCATCAGTGGCCCCTCCGAGGAATCCACCGGCAAATACACTCGGATCGACCGCCTGATCCCCCGTCTGATCCGCGAGCAAGACTTCAAGGTGGACGAAAAGGCCAGAAGCGTGGTGCTGCAGGAGACAGGGATCGAGAAGGCGGAGAAGTTCCTGGGAGTCGAGAACGTCTACGATCCACGCAACATGGCTCTGGTTCACCACATTCACCAGGCGCTCAAGGCCCACGCCCTGTTCAAGCGGAACGTCGACTACATGGTCAAGGATGGACAGGTCATCATCGTCGACGAGTTCACGGGCCGTCTGATGCCCGGCCGCCGATACTCGGAAGGACTCCATCAGGCCCTGGAGGCCAAGGAGGGGGTCACGATCGAGCGTGAGAACCAGACCTTGGCCACCATCACCTTCCAGAACTACTTCCGGATGTACGACAAGCTGGCGGGGATGACGGGCACGGCCGAAACCGAAGCGCCCGAATTCGAAAAGATCTACAAGCTCCAGGTGAACGTGATTCCCACCAACCAACCCCTCATCCGGGATGAGTACGAGGACGTCATCTACCGGACGGAGCGGGAGAAGTTCATCTCTGTCGTGGACGAGATCCGGGAGTGCAATGCCCAGGGCCGGCCCGTACTGGTGGGCACCACCTCCATCGATAAGTCGGAACGGCTCTCCACGCTGCTCAAGCGCAAGCGGATCAAGCACGTGGTGCTGAACGCCAAGTATCACGAGCGGGAAGCGGAAATCATCTCTCAGGCGGGCAAGGGAGGTTCGGTCACCATCGCCACCAACATGGCCGGACGGGGAACCGACATCATCCTGGGAGGCAATCCCGAATTTCAGGCCAGACTGAAGTTCCAAGGCCGCAGGTTCGATGAGAATCCCCAGGAGTACGAAGCCGAGTTGGAGAAGCTTCTTCCCGCCTGGGAAGGGGAGCACGAGGAGGTGGTCCGACTCGGCGGCCTCCACATCATCGGAACCGAACGTCACGAGTCGAGGAGAATCGACAACCAGTTGCGAGGCCGCTCCGGCCGCCAGGGGGACCCGGGGTCCAGCCGTTTCTATCTGTCTCTGGAGGACGATCTGCTGAGGATCTTCGGCTCCGATCGGATCTCGGGTCTGATGCAGTCTCTGGGCATGGAGGAAGGGGTCCCCATCGAGTCGAAGCTCATCACCCGGCAGATCGAACGGGCCCAGAAGCAGGTGGAGGCCCGGAACTTCGAGATTCGGAAACACCTCCTGGAATACGACGACGTGATGAACAAGCAGCGGGAGGAGATCTACCGCTTCCGCCGCGAGCTGCTGGAGGGGAAGGACCAGAAGCTCTACATCCTCAACTTGGCGGACGAACTGGTGCAGGAATTGTTGGGCTCGCATGTCTCCATGGAAGAGGACCCCCGGAATTGGGACTTCGAGGGCCTGGGAATCAACTTCCAGAGGATCTTCGGCCTCGGACTGCCCCAGGACGCTCATCTCATGGACCGCCCGGAACTGGACGAGAGCCTCGCCGCCATGGCCCGCCAGCGGTATGAGGCGAAGGAGGCGGAGATCGGTCCCGAGGTCATGCGCTGGTACGAACGGATGATCATGCTCCAGATCATCGACCAGCAGTGGAAGGATCACCTTCTGGCGTTGGACCATCTCAAGGAGGGGATCGGCCTCAGGGGTTATGGACAGCGGGATCCCCTGGTCGAGTACAAACGCGAATCGTTCGAACTGTTCGAGGATCTCTGGAACCGGTCCACCGAGGAGATGGTTCGGATGCTCTATCTGCTCCGGCCCATATCCGTCGAGGACGAACGGGAGCTGCGAGGCGCCCACGCTCGGCGGCAGCAACAGGTCTCCTACTCCGGTCCGGAATCGGCTCCGCCGCCCCGCCGCACGAAACCCCGCCGCACGAAACCCGGTCGCATGGACGCGAGAAGCGCAGCCGCGGTCAAGACCGTGGTCCGGACCATGCCCAAGGTGGGTCGAAACAAACCCTGTCCCTGCGGCTCGGGCAAGAAGTACAAGAAGTGCTGCGGCCGGTGAATTCCTGGTTGCCGCAGGCCCGGGTCAAGCTCGTCCTGAAGCTGATCCTGAGCTTCTCCTTTCTGATTCTGGTCCTGAGCCGGCTGGACCTGTCCCAGTTGCTCCGCGTGGTGGCCGGCGCCCGTCCCGAATTCCTGCTGCTGGCGGTTTCGATTCAGATCCTGACGCTGCTGCTCTCCGCGCTCCGCTGGAGGATCGTTCTCGAGAACTTCAGCATCTACCAGTGTTGGTATCCGCTCACCAAGCTCGTCTTCATCGGCGCGTTCTTCAACCTGTTCCTGCCGTCGGCCATCGGCGGCGACGTCTTCCGCGCCTACTATCTCTCCAAGGGCACGGGCCGGGGCATGTCCACGACCCTCACCACCAGCATGCTGGAACGTAGCGGTGGCCTCTGCGGCCTGTTGCTCATCGGTCTCGCCGCCTCGCTCGTCGTCCCCCAGAAGATCGCCGGGCTTTCTTCCCTCCACATATTCGTCGCCGCGTGCGCCGTGTATGCGGTTGCCAACGTGATGCTCTTCCACTCCTGGACCCACGGCCGGATGACCTCCATGCTGCAGAGGTTCGGTTTCCATTCCCTGACTCGGAAGATGGAGCTCGTCTACCAGGGCCTGGACACCCTGAAGCAGAATCCTGGCAAGATGGCCTCCGTAGCCGTGGTGTCGCTTCCCATCCAGGCCGGAGCGGTGGCCGTGGTCTGGGTGACGGCCCAGGGCATCGGGATCGAAGCGCCCTTCTCTCTCTTCATGGTCTTCGTTCCCTTGATCAACCTGACCATCATGGTGCCTCTCACCATCAACGGGATCGGTCTCCGCGAGAGTGCCTACTACCTGCTCTTCTCCCAGGCGGGAGTTCCGGCCGAGATGTCCGTGACTCTGTCCCTGCTCGGTTTCGTGGTGATGATGTTGTCGTCCCTTCCGGGAATCGTCTACTACTCGATTCGCAAGCAGGAGGAAACGGAACTGGAGGCGGCCACCGTTGCGCGGAAGGATTGACCTGAGCGGAGCCAGAAAGGGACAGTCTATTTTCCCGGGGTGAAAAAGCGCGGGACGAAAAAACGTAGGGGCACCCCTTGTGGGTGCCCTCTTTCGTCCAAACCTCGGTTGCCGACCCGGGCGAGGGCGACCACGAGGGTCGCCCCTACGAACGGTTTCCCCGGGAAAAAGGGGACGGTCTATTTTTCATTTCGGTACGGGAGGCACAGACCAGACCACAATAGTGCCGGCTCCTTCGGCTGCCAAGACGACAAAGGTGGTCACTTGGTCGAGTTTCTTCGGTTGCTTCCGGAAATGGGAGGCTTGCCGATTTTCTTGAGTTTCCTTCGCCTTTTTCAGTTCTGAATCGTTGTTGTCATCAGAGGTGAGAATCGACTCCCCGCCGGACATACAAGAAGGGGACAGTCTATTTTTCGTTCCCGCAGGTGCAGTAGGTGGAGGTGGCGCCCCTCTCACGATGACACCAATTGTCTTGTGGCCCGGGGCTGTTTCAATGAAAGGCAGCGGCTAAAGCTAGATGCAACCGGTTGACACTCACATCAAAAAGCAGCTTGACTCGCTCATCGAGGCCATCGGTACCGAGTTGGATTCCGATGTTGTGTCCGTGGTCAGTCCGATTTTGCCGGGGGTCGATCGTTCACTCCGGCGTGCGATAGAAGAGCAATCTTGTAGCAGTCCGTGGTGAAAGTCCCGCGAGCACCGAGACCGTTCCTGCGCCCGCCGGACAAGGCGCGATTCGGGTGCATACCGGGAGTATGTGAGCCGATAGCAACGCCGTCCGCCGGGATGCAGGGACGGTCGAATGCCGTGATGACTTTTGCCACGGGCTGGTAGGAAGCCAGCCGTCGCGGTGATCCTTCATACTCCTGGAGGAGTGGCCGAGGTTGTGGAAAGGATGGTGGATGCGATTCGTT
This sequence comes from Acidobacteriota bacterium, assembly GCA_965217775.1. Taxonomy (GTDB): domain Bacteria; phylum Acidobacteriota; class UBA6911; order RPQK01; family JAJDTT01; genus JAJDTT01. The sequence goes on along the minus strand of CBDCJH010000002.1, from coordinate 4,742,116 downwards.
TCAACTATGACGAGATGCTCGTCATAGTACCGGACCGGGCGATGTCAGCGGGTACGATATTCGCTCTGAGTGCTGATCGGATTATGATGGACTATTTCTCGCGGCTGGGACCTGTTGATCCCCAGTTCGAGAAAGGCGACGATCTGGTGCCAGCCCTTTCTTACCTGAATCAGTACGAGCGCCTAAACCAGAAGGCAGAAGACGGAGAACTCACTTCAGCCGAGTACGCGCTTCTCAGTAAACTCGACCTTGGTGAGCTATACCAATTCGAACAGGCCCGGGAACTGTCTATAGAGCTACTCGTCAATTGGTTGTCGCAATACAAATTCAAGGGGTGGACCCATACTGAGACGAGAGGTGTGGAGGTGACCCAGGAGTTGAGAGAGCGACGGGCACAAGAAATCGCAACCCTGCTCAACGACACTGAGCGGTGGCATTCGCACGCGCGTGGAATAGACATGAACACGCTGCGTGACGAAGTTGGCGTCAAAATCGAAAATCTCGCGAACCTGCCAACTCTGCATAGAAATGTTAGAACCTATTTTGAACTGTTGCGGGACTACATGGTTCGGCAGCGACTAATGTCCTTCATCCACTCAAGGGGGTTCTTTTGAGATGAGCACCAAACACTCTATTTCGCTCCCGAATCGAGAAGAAACGCTCAGTCGGAATGCGAAGATCGATACTAGCGTTGTCGCCGCGCATGAACGGCTGGAGAAGGATCTCAATAGACTCGGGGTAGAAATAAAACCAAGCTACAACTTAGCCTCACCATGGCGGCTGAACCGCACTCCACTCCACGGTCGCACCCGTGTGGCATCGGCCAATTCGAATCGGCGCCGTCTCCGATGAGGCTTGTACCGGTACGCTTTTTCGCTGCCGTGGCACACATGGATCGGGGAATCGAAACTGGGGAATCGTGGAAGGAGAGCACCGGAATCGAGACTGTCCCTTTCCGTCATTGATCCGGCGTAGTCTCAAAAACCGGGTGAAGGCGCAGACTCCGCCGGCGGCGTGCGTCACTCGAGACGAGTCGGAAGTCAACCCAGTCCCAAGATCCTCAGCACCATGACCCGATTCTCCTTCTCGTCCGTGACGTAGACGAAGCGGCTGTCGGGCGAAACCTGAATGTCGATGGGTTTCTTGCCGACTTCGATGGTCCGGACCTTTTTCAGCTCGGGACTCAGAATCGATACCGTGCGGCTCCCGCTCTCCACCACGAAGACGTAGCCCTGGTCGTTCACGGTGAGGGCGAAGGGTTGCTCGCCCACCCGAACCCGGCGTGTCTCCTCGATGTCGAGCAGGTCCACCACCGAGAGGTCGTTGGTCCCGCTGTTGGCCACCAGCAACCGTTCGCCGTCGGGAGTCAAGGCGATGCCGTCGGGACCGATCCCGACCGGGATCTCCTTGATCACGCGTCCTTCGTTGGCATCGATCACATAGAGGTCATTGGAGCCGGCACACGGAACGTACAACTGCTCGCCCAAGGGCGAGATGGCGGCCACCAGCGGCCGGACGCCCACTTCCACCGACTTGGTGACCCGGTGGGAAGCCGTATCGATGAAATCGACGCGTCCGACTCGGCCCCGGCCGTAATTGGCCACGTAGATGGTGTGCCCCCGGGGAGACACCACCACGTCGGTGGGCATTCCGCCCACCTTGACGTCGTCGATGATCCGGTAGGTCCTTCCGTCCACTACCTTGACCAGACCGGACTGGAAGTTGGTGACGTAGATCCGGTCTCCGCTGGGCGAAATCGCGATTCCCAGCGGCTTGAAGCCGGCGTAGAAGCTCTTTTCCGTTTCGTGGGTAGCGCAGTTGACGATCGAGACCTCGTCCGAGGCGAAGTTGGTCACGAACAGATAGCGCCCGTCCGGGCCCAGAGTGGAGAAGTTGGGAGCCTTGCCCACTTTGACCTTCTTGACCTGGTTCACCTGAACCGACGAAGCGGCCAGTAGCAGCAGGCACCCGGCGGCGACCCACAGTCTGTTGGTTTTTCTGATCTCGTTCATGGTCCCCCCAGGATCTATTGCGACAACGCGCCGACTCTCCCCCGTCTTTGCCGGCAGGCTCGAACCGTATTTCTCATCAGGAGCGCGATGGTCAAGGGGCCGACTCCGCCCGGCACCGGCGTCACCGCCGCCGCCCATCCCGGCGAGGCCTGGGGATGGACGTCACCCACCAGCACCGAGCCCCTCTTGTCGAACGCCGCCAACTTGCGCGACCCGTCGCCGAACAGGCGCAGCACCTCTTTCCGGTCCCGGAGCAGGTTGACCCCCACGTCGACCACGACGGCGCCCCTCTTGATGTAGTCCCGCGTGACCAGAGCCGGCCGGCCCACCGCGGCGATCAGAATGTCGGCGCGGCGGCAGACCCGGGGCAGGTCCCGGGTGCGGGAGTGACAGACGGTCACCGTGGCGTGCTCCTGCAGCAGCAGAAAAAACATGGGCTTGCCCACGATGTTGCTTCTTCCCACCACCACCGCCTCGGCCCCCCGGAGCGGAATCCCCTCGCGGAACAGCAGTTCCATGATTCCCTGCGGCGTACAGGGCACCAGACCCGGATTGCCGGCGCAGAGTCTCCCCGTGTTCACCGGGTGGAACCCGTCCACGTCCTTGTCGGGCCGAACCGCCAGCAGCGTCCGCTGGGTGTCGATGTGGGAAGGCAGGGGCATCTGAACCAGGATGGCGTCGATCCGGTCCGATTCGTTGAGGCTGTGGACGACCGCCAGCAGTTCCCCGGTGGTGGCCTCCGCCGGGAGCTCCACCGCTTCCGAATGCATTCCCAACTCGCGGCAGGCCCGGATCTTGCTGGCCACATAGAAGCGCGAGGCCGGGTTCTCTCCCACCAGGACCGTGGCCAGACCCGGAATCACGTCTTCCGCCCTCAGCTTCCGGATCTCTTGCGACAATTCACTCTTGACCTGGGCGGCGATCTTCTTGCCGTCCAGCAAACGGGTCTCCATGGGCTCCCTCTGGGGATGAATCATACCAATTGCGGACCCAGGAGCCTGCGCGGCAGGAATTGATCTACTGCGAAAGCGGTAGAATCGGTCCATATTTCCTCGATTTCTCGGCGAATAGAACAACTATGCACCTCAAAATCGAGAAAATCCGGCCTCGATTCCCCGCTTTCTCGCTACGATCATTCCTACCGCGCAGACTCCCAGGTCTCCATTCACCGCCGTCCGTCAAGGGAACAGCCGGTGGAGCATCCTGGGAAAGGGAATGGTCTCCCGGACGTGGGGGATCCCGCAGACCCAGGAGAGGACGCGTTCGATTCCCAGGCCGAAACCGGAGTGGGGCACGCTGCCGTACTTCCGCAAATCCAGGTACCAGGAGAGAGGCTCGGCGGGAAGATCGTGCTCCCGCACCCGTTCCATCAGGAGATCGTAGTCGTGGATCCGCTGGCTTCCCCCGATGATCTCGCCGTATCCCTCCGGCGCCAGCATGTCCATGCAGAGGGCCAGGTCCGGGTTCTCCGGATCCGGCTCCATGTAGAAGCCCTTGACGGCCGCGGGATAGCGGTGAACCATGACCGGCCGGTCGAACCGGGATGAGACGATGGTCTCGTCGGTTCCTCCCAGGTCCGCTCCCCGAGGCGTCTCGCTGCCCTCCTGCTCCAGCAGATCGAAGGCTTCGGCATAAGTGAGCCTGGGAAACGGAGGTGTCACCTTCTCCAGCGGTCCGGTGTCCCGTCCCAGGATCGACAGTTCCTCCTCGCCTTCCCGCAGGGCTTCGGCCACCAGGTAGGAGACGAACTCCTCGGCCAGGACCATGATGTCGTCCAGATCGGCGTAGGCCACTTCCGGCTCCACCATCCAGAACTCCATCAGGTGCCGGCGGGTCTTGGATTTCTCGGCGCGGAAGGTGGGGCCGAAGCAGTAGACCTTGCCGAAGGCCATGCAGGAGGCCTCGCTGTACAGTTGTCCGCTCTGGCTCAGATAGGCCGGCGTGTCGAAGTACTTCACCGGGAAGAGATTCGTCGTCCCTTCGCACGCCACCGGGGTCAGGATCGGCGTGTCCACCAGCACGAATCCCCGCCCGTCGAAGAAGTCGCGAGCGGCCTTGATCAACTGATGCCGAAGCCGCAGGATCGCGTGCTGCCGCGACGACCTCAGCCAGAGATGGCGGTGATCCATGAGAAAGGAGGTTCCGTGCTCCTTGGGAGTGATGGGGTAGCTTTCCGCGATCTGCACCACCTCCATGGCCCTGGCGTCCAATTCGTAGCCGCCGGGAGCCCGCTTGTCCCGCCGGACGGTCCCGGTAATCCGGAGGGAGGATTCCTGAGTCAGCGCCTCGGCGGCTTCGAAAACGCCGGGGGCGACGTTCCCCTTGAACAGGACCGACTGGATCACACCGGTCCCGTCACGGACCAGGAGGAACCACAATCGTCCCTTGTGGGTCTTGTTGTAGAGCCAACCCCTGATGCTGATCTCGCGTCCCACGTGGGCCGGGACATCTCGAATGTAGACCTGGGTCAGCATGAAACCCGCCCTGCCGCAGCCACCTGCGCCTCGACCAGACCACGAATATAGGGGAACTCGGGAATCGTCTTCAAGGCGGCGGCGACCCGCTCCAGGGTTCCCGGAATGTAGGCCCGGTACGACTCCCTCCCCAGTACTCCAGCCTGGTACCCGAAGGTGCCCAACGCCTTCAGAAGTCTCTGAATAGCCGTGAGATGGAACTGGCGTCGAAACCGGCGGGCGTCCACCGCCGGGGCTCCCCGCTGCAGGTAGAAGTCCACGAGCTCCTCGACCTCACCTGGAGTCAGATCGATGGAATCCATCAGCAGCGACACCAAGTCATAAGCCTGGGGTCCGAGGCGGGCGTCCTGGAAGTCGATCATGTAGACCCGTCCCTCCTTCAGCATCAGGTTCCGGACCTGGTAGTCCCGGTGGCAGACGAATCGCTCGGCCTCGGAAAGCTCGCTGCAGAGCGCCAGGAACTCCGAAGCGAGCCTCTCACCCTCCACGCGGAGGGAGGAGTACCCTTCCAGATAGTGGCGCCGGAAGAACTGGAGCTCCCAGGTCAGTTTCTCCAGGTCGAAGGCCAATTGCAGCACCGGCCAGCCCGGGTCCGCCGCCTGGGGTCCCTCTCGCTGGAGGACGATCAGGTGCTCGGCGGCCTGACCCAGCAGCCGTTTCCGCTCCCGGTTTCCCGCCCCGCACAGGCGCCGTTCCAGGGTCATGTCCCCGAGGTCTTCCTGCAGCACCACACCCAGATCCCCGTCCACGGCATAGATCCGCGGAATCGGCAAGCCGATTCGGTCGAGCAGTCGATAAACCTGAACATAAGTCGATTCGGCCGGATCGAAGGGTTCCGGGTACAGGGTCAGGATCGCGGTCTCCGATTCCGAGACCCCGCATCTGAAGTATTCGCGGGTGGAGGCGTCTCCTTTCAGTTTCCGGATCCCCCTGGCGCCGGGAAGCTCCTTTTCCAGAAACCGCTGGATCCGCTCGTCGAGGTACATGGCTCACGCCCACTCTACCGCAGCGGGGTGGCCCTCTATCGGGTATTTTCCTTTCCCGGCCGGCGTCCTTCCAGGGGCCAGGTCCAGTAACCCGGCTGCGCCTCACCGGTGGGTCGCAGCGTTTCTGGGAAGGGAGGAGTGACGACCACGCGGGAGAGCCGGGTCCCGGCCGGAATCTCCACCTCACCGGCCACGATGGAGTCTCGCAGCCGGCAACGCGCGCCCAGGGCGGCGCCGTCCCAGACCACACAGCGCTCGAGCGAGGTCCCCTCCGGGACCCGGGCGTCGCGCCCCAGAACCACGCTCCGGCAATCCTTACCACCCGAACCCTCCGGCAGAGCGTTCAGACCTCTTCGCGCAAGCAGCCCCAGGGACTTTTCCAGGTACCGTTCGGGGGTGCTGCACTCGAACCAATGGGCCCGGCTGACGAAACCCATGACCGGGCCGCGCTGGGCCACCAGCGGTTCGTAGATGTGCTTGACCAGGTCCGAGGGGCCCTCCGGAATCAGGTCCAGGACGGCGGCGGAGAGGATCTGGACGCCGGTGAACACGTACCCGGACCCGCTCGGCCGCCCGGGCAGATCCTGGCCGAAGGCTCGAACCCGCCCGTCCTGGTCCAGGAAGACCGGCCGGAAGGGATCTTCCGGTTTCCGCGGCACCAGGACCAGGGTCGCCAATGCCCGGCTCTCCTGGTGGGCGGCCAGCACCGGACCCAGACGCTGTTCGAAATAGATCTTCCCGTTGCAGACCACAAAGGGTTCCGGCCCCCAGAAGTCCCGGACCTGCCCCACGGCTCCGGCCGTGCCCAGGATCTCCGGTTCCGGTGAGAAACGCACCGTGGGCGTCACCCCTTCCAGAGCCCGGGTCACCGACCCGCGCAAGTGGTGCAGGTTCACCACCACCTCCCGGATCCGCAGCGAATCCAGCAGGTCGAAGGCGTAGCGGATCAGGGGACGGTTCAGGAGGGGTACCGCCGGCTTGGCCCGGATCCAGGTCAGGGGTCGCAGGCGGCTGCCCAGCCCGGCCGCCAGAATCATTCCCTTCATTCCACTCCCGGGGACCCGAGGCCGTGCTCCCGATACAACTTGGGGTAGCTCTCCCGAATGAACGACGCCGGGTCCCAACCCATGAGATCGACCACCGCCTGAATCGATTCCTCCGGGCCTTCGACCTCGGCGAAGAAGCCGATCGGAGTCTCGTCCAGCGCGATGGTGACGGCTCCGGTGCGCAGTTCCAGGTCGTAGATCTCGCGATACTTCCAGTAGTGAAAGGCCTTTCGAAGACCCAGAGCTTCGAACAGCTCGACCAGGGCGGCGGCGTCCTCCACCCGGGTCTCGATCTCTTCCCGCAGTTTCAGAAACGAGTGCTCCCGGCTCTTTCCCTTGTAGGTCAGCAGGCATTCCTGACCGAAGGACCGGACCCGAAGGGCGGAATCGGCCTTCTCCAATCTACCGTCGGGGAAGTCGAAGAGGGTGTTCTCTTCCCGGAGGCGGGGCCGGCTGAGGCGGGCCCCGATCTCCCGCACCCTGGAGCGCAAGCCCCCGAATTCCTCCACGTCGAGAGGAACCTTGGCTTCGATCTCCGTGGGCAGTTGCCGCCTCTCCTCCGACATTCGTTTCCCCTCTTCTGCCACCATGTCAGTAGAGCAGATACTTCTGCCGCACCCTTGCGAAGGCCTCGAGCTGGGGCTGCCATTCCCGGGCCGCATCCTGGAGCGTAGTTCCCCCTTCCAATTGAAGCCGGAGGCGATCGGTGCCGCAGAGAATATCGAAGGCGAGCTTCTCCATCTCATATTCGTAGGGCGGCGGCTTCCACTCGAACCTTCCGTCGCTCAACTCCCGATACAGGCGCACCAGAACCAGCCCGGTCAGAAAAGGTTTGAACCGGGTCCTGTCGGTGACGTGGATCTGGATTCCCCCCACCCGTTCGCCGGCCCATTTGTGAAAGGTGGGAATGAAGTAGAGGGGCCGAAAGTGGACTCCCGGAAGCCGTGCCGATTCCAGTTCGGCGACCAGTGCCGGAGCCGCAATCCAGGGAGCTCCCGAGAGTTCGAAGGGTCTCGTGGTCCCTCTCCCCTCCGAGACGTTGGTCCCTTCCAGCAGGCAGAGTCCCGGATAGACCAGGGCCGTCTCCACCGAGGGCATGTTGGGTGAGGGCATGACCCAGGGCAGGCCGGTATCCTCGAAGTACATCTCCCGTTTCCAACCCTGCATCGGGACCACCCGGAGCGGGCATCCCAACTCGAACTCCGAGTTCAGGTAGCCGGCGATCTCTCCCATGGTCATCCCGTGCCGGATCGGCAGTGGATACAACCCCACGAACGACCGGAAGGCCGGATCCAGCACCGGACCCTCCAACTGGCCGCCGCCGATGGGATTGGGACGGTCCAGGACCACGACCTCCTTCCCCGACTCGCCCGCGGCCTCCAGGACCAGGGCCAGGGTGTGGATGAAGGTGTAGTAACGGGCGCCCACGTCCTGCAGGTCGAACACCAGGACGTCGGTTTCCGACAACATGGTTCGGGTGGGCCGCCGCGTCTCTCCGTAAAGGCTGTGAAACGGGAGATTCGTGTCCGGGTCCCGGTAACCCTCCCACTCCACCATGTTGTCCTGGGTCTCTCCGTAAATGCCGTGCTGCGGGCCCATGACCGAAACCAGCTCGATCTCGGGATGATGCCGGAAGAGGTCGACGATGTTGCGGATGCGGAAGTCCACGGAGGCGGCGTGGGCGATGACGGTGACCCGCTTGCCGGCCACCAGGTCCAGCCGCTGGTCGAGTAAGAGGTCAAGACCCGTTCGAACCTGCATCAGCCTCTGCTAGAGATCCGGACCGGGTCCGGGAGGGGGTAGTATTCCAGGTCCGGCGCTGTCGGAATCAAGCCCATTTCCCGGGCCAGGTCAAGAAAGGTCGTCAGGCCGCGACGGCTGTTGTCGTCCAGGACGTAGTTGAGATTGAGCAGATAGTCCCGCACCTCCGCCAGCTCCAGTCCCAGCCTGCCGGCATAGAGCCGGGAAATGGCCTCGATGGACCGCAGACCCCTCTCGCGGGACTCGTAGAAGAGGCGGAGCCGCTCCCCCAGGGTCACCTCGGGACGCACTGCCCAGACCGCGAAGACGAAGGGAAGACCGGTGAACCGAAACCATTCGGCGGCCAGGTCGTAGACGCTGAGCGAGCCGCCGCTGACCTGCATGGCGGCGTTTCCGATGACCAGCGCCCCATCGTAACGCTCCAACATTCTTTCGGGATCCGGATCCTCCACCACGTACTCGATGGAGTCCCGACCGTGAAACCTCTCCAGAATGATCCTCAGGAGCGCGACGGAAGTGCGGCTGGACCGGTCCACGGCCAGACGGGAGACCTGGGATATCGGCACCTTGCTCACGAACAGAACGCTCTTGACCTCCTGCCTGGAAGCGATGCAGATATCGGGAAGGACTCTCAACCCCGGGATCCGGCCGCACTCGATGACCGGAATCAACCCCACGTCCGCCTCGCCGGCGGCCAGCCGGCGGGCACACTCGGAAGGAACGTCGAAAGCGACATCCAGGATCCCGGCATGCTGCCCCTCCAGGAATCCCCATCCCAGCGGCACCGCGTTGAGGAACTCGATGAACGAAACCCGCAACGGCAAGCTGTCTCTTTCCCCCGGCAAAGTCGACCCCGAAAAGCGAAGTAGAGGTTAGCAGTCCGGGATGAAAGCCGCCAAGGAGCGACGGCTGGAGCCGCAATTTTCTTGTCGCCATGGAGCGGCGACTTTCTTGTCGCCGATTAGGGGGGGTCAGGGGGGACGCCAGTCCCCCCTCTACACGCCCTCTTCTCCACGGATCTTCCACCGCCAGCGTTATCAATAGGAAATGAACCAGGAATCCCTGCTCTGGCTGGCTCTGTCGCGCGTCCCCGGACTACCCGGCCGTGTCATCCGGTCCCTGCTCAAGGAAGAGCGGCCGTTGTCATCCTTTTTCCGCCTGTCCGGCAAATCTCTCCGGAGCCTCCGGCTGCCGGAAAAGTCCATCGGCGCCATCGTCGGAGGTTCGGCGATCCGGGCGGCCGAACGGGAACTGGGCCGGCTTGCAGGTCTGGGCCTTCAGTTGGTCACCCTGGACAGTCCCCTTTACCCTCGGATCCTCCGGCAGATTCACGATCCCCCTCCGGTCCTCTACTGTGCCGGAAGGGTCGAGACCCTGTCCGGACCCTCGGTGGCGTTGGTGGGCTCTCGCCGGCCCACCGTCTACGGGAAGGAGGTCAGCCGCAAGCTGGCCCGGGAACTCTCGGCCCTGGGTCTCTGCGTGGTGAGTGGATTGGCCCGCGGCGTCGATTCGGAGGCTCATTGGGGAGCTCTCCAGGAGGAAGGTAGGACGATCGGGGTCCTGGGCTGCGGCATCGACGTGGTCTACCCCCCGGAAAACGGGGAGTTGTTTCGCCGCGTGCGGGAACAGGGTTGCCTGGTCAGCGAGTTTCCTCGCGGCAGTCCCCCGGCGCGCCACCACTTCCCGGCCCGCAACCGGATCATCAGTGGACTCGCACACGGGACCGTCGTCACGCAGGCGGCCAAGGGGTCCGGATCAATCATCACCGCGAACCTCGCCCTGGAGCAGGGGCGGGACGTCTGGGCGGTTCCGGGAGCCATCACTCTGCCCCTGAGCTGGGGTCCCAACTGGTTGATCCAACAGGGGGCCAAACCGGTCCTGTCGGTCCAGGACGTGCTGGAAGAGCTCCCACTCTCCGTCCTGGAACGGCTCGGGACCAAGGACGCCGAACCCTCTCCGGCGCCTCGGACCACCGCTGGAGAAAAGGAAGTGCTGACCCTGTTGGCCGTCGATTCGACGCTTCACATCGACGCCATCCTGGCCCAATCGGGTCTGGACGTTTCCCGGCTCAGCGACCTCCTTCTGAGTCTGGAGCTCAAGGGTCTGATCCGGCAGAGTCCAGGCCGCCAATACAGCCGGCGCCTGTCCTGATCCGATCTTTTTTGCTCTCGACGGAGACGCTTGTGCTATAGAAGGGACGGCTAGGACGGTCGCCGTTGCGCCGTCGGCCGCAGACTTGAGAAGGAAAGGACAACTCGACCGTGACTGATCTGGTGATCGTGGAGTCGCCCGCCAAGGCGAGGACGTTGGGGAGATACCTCGACGACGGATACAGAGTCGAGGCGTCGGTCGGCCACGTGCGCGACCTGCCCAAGAAGGGTCTGGGAGTGGACGTCGAGGCCGGATTCGAGCCGGAGTACGTGACCATCGAAGGCAAGGGGCCCGTGCTCCGGAAACTGCGGGCGGCCGCCAAACGAGCCGACCGCATCCTGCTGGCGACCGATCCGGACCGCGAGGGAGAGGCCATCGCCTACCACATCGCGCAGGCGCTCGGCGCCGGAAAACAGTCGGCTGCCGGACGCTTCCGGCGGGTGTCCTTCAACGAGATTACGCCGCGGGCCGTGAGGGCGGCCATGGAACGCCCCGGCGAAATCGACGCGGACCGGGTCGACGCCCAGCAAGCCCGCCGAGTGCTGGACCGGCTCGTCGGATACAAGCTCTCGCCGCTGCTCTGGAAGAAGATCAAGCCCGGCCTCTCGGCAGGCCGCGTCCAGTCCGTGGCCGTCCGGCTCCTGGTGGAGCGGGAGCGGGCGCGCCGGGCGTTCCACTCGGCAGTCTACTGGGACCTCAAGGCGCACCTGGCGGCGGACGACGAGCTTTCCCATCCCAAACAGGGTGTCCGTGACCCTGTGCCTTTCGCCGCCGGCCTGGTGGAAGTGGACGGCCAGCGGACGGCGACGGGCCGCGACTTCGATGAGACCACGGGAAAATTGAAGGCCGGACGGAAGGTCCTCCTGGTCGACAAGGAACGGGTGGACAGTCTCAAAAGGCGACTGGCGGATGAGACGTTCCGAGTCCGGTCGGTAACGAAAAAGCTCTTCAAGACCAATCCGGCCCCGCCTTTCACCACGGCCACCCTGCAACAGGAAGGCAACCGCAAGCTGAATCTGGGCTCGCGGGATACCATGAGAGTGGCGCAGGGGCTCTACGAGAGAGGGCTCATCACCTACATGCGCACCGATTCGGTCAACCTCTCGGGCGATGCCGTCTCCCAGATCCGTTCCACCGTCAAGGCCCGCTACGGAAGCGAATACCTGAGTCCCAGGCCGCGGCGTTATCGGACACGTTCCAGTACGGCCCAGGAGGCGCACGAAGCGATTCGGCCGGCCGGGGCCAAGATGAACACGGCGGCCGAGCTCGAACTCTTCGGGAAGGAGCGGGCGCTGTACGAACTCGTGTGGCGCCGGGCGGTGGCGACGCAGATGGCCGCCTCGCGCCAACGACGCGTGACCGCCGTCATCGGCGCGGCCGAGGCTGGATTTCGCGCCCGGGGTAAAACCATCGAATTTCCGGGATTCCTCCGGGCCTATGTGGAAGGGTCCGACGACCCGGACGCAGTGTTGGAAGACCAGGAAATCCTGCTTCCGGACCTGATCGAAGGGCAGGAGTTGGATCTCAGGAAGCTGGAGAGCTTCGAGCGCCGTACCCGCCCGCCCGCCCGCTACACCGAAGCCGCGCTGGTGAAGGTGTTGGAGCAGAAGGGGATCGGCCGTCCGTCCACCTACGCGGCGATCATTACCACCATCCAGAACCGCGGCTATGCCGAGCTCAAGAAGAAGAATCTGCATCCGACCTTCATTGCCTTTGCCGTGACTCTGCTGATGGAGAACCATTTCCCGGATCTGGTGGACACCGGCTTCACGGCCAGAATGGAGGAGTCCCTGGACCATATCGCCCGGGGCGAAATCGACTGGCGGGAGTATCTGAAGGGCTTCTACAAGGGTGAGGAGGGATTCGAGGCGCGGTTGACGACGCAACAGGAAAACATCGACCCCCGTGTCGCTTCCACCGTCCAATTCTCCGGCGTCACGCCGCGGGTCAGGATCGGCCGTTACGGTCCCTATCTGGAAGACGGCGGCGCCGCGAGTCGGCGGACGGCTCCGCTCCCGGAGGGCATGCTCCCCGCCGACCTCACCGCCGAGCAGGCGGACGAGATCCTGCGCCGCCGGGAGCAGGGACCGGCCGAGCTCGGGAAGGATCCGGAGACGGGAGATTCCATCTACCTCATGGATGGCCGCTTCGGCCCTTACGTGCAACGGGGCGAATCGCAGCAGGGAAAAAAGCCGCCCCGTCAAGGACTGCCGAAGGGCACGGCTCCTGAAGCGGTGACGCTGGATCTGGCCCTGCGCCTGCTGGCGCTGCCCCGCCTGGTCGGAGAGCATCCGGACACGGGAGAGCCGGTACGAGCCGGGTCGGGCCGCTACGGGCCTTACGTGGTGCACAAACGGGACTTTCGCAGCCTTGTGCCCGGGGACAATCTGTTCACCATCGGACTGGAACGGGCGCTGGAACTGCTCTCAGCCCCCAAGCGGGGCGCCAGGACCAGAATCCGGGAGATCGGAAAGCATCCGGATGACGGGGCCCCCATCGAGATCTTCAAGGGCCGCTACGGGCCGTACGTCAAGCACGGAAAGGTCAACGCCTCGATCGGGAAGGACGCGAAACCCGAGGACGTGGACGTTCCCCTCGCCGTGGAGCTTCTCAATCGACGTCTGAAACGAGATCAGGCCAAGCGAGGTGGCCGCAAGATCCGCCGCAAGGCCGGAAGCAAACGCCGGACCAGCCGTCGCCGTTCTCCCCGGAAGAAGCGTTGACCCGATGAGAAAAGCGGTCCGGAGGTGGCGCCTACCCAACGTTGTGCAAGTCGCAACTCCGGCAGGCCTGGGGGGAGTCATCCTGGAACTCATGGGGAACTCGGAGTGGAGCGGCCACCTCGATTCCCATTCGGCGCCCCCTTCCGGGCAGGGGCGAACTCCGTTTCAGAATAGCAGTGAGACGGTGTTGGAAGTCTCTCCCTTGCCGTTCTGGTTGAATCCTCGCACCCTGTAGGAAAAGGCCCCCGTGACGTACTTGCCGATCTCATCCCGGTAGCGAGACGAGTTGGCGCCCACGATCCCGACGACCCGGAACTCGGGCCCGCCGTCGGAGCGGAGAATCTCGAACCCCAGCTCATTGTCGGAGCGGTCTTTCCAGGTCAGCTCGGTGGTGGCCACAGCGCCCTTGAAACGCTTGACGCCCTTGAGATCGGTGGGTGCCGCAGGCGGCTCACCCGCCGCCGCGAACGCCGCACCCGGAGCGAGCCAAAACAGAAGCCACGAGACCAATAACGCTCTTCGCTTCATCCTTAGTTCTCCCCTGTTCTCAGGTGTGTTTCCAGTCTACTACGGAAGAGAAGTCTTGGCTTTACAGGGAGCCTCCTGCTCGGCTATTTTGCTGGCAGCCCGTGGCAAAAGTCGTCACGGCATTCGACCGTCCCTGCATCCCGGCGGACTGCGTTGCTATCGGCTCACATACTCCCGGTATGCTCCCTCCGAAGCGCCTTGTCCGGCGGGCGCAGGAACGGTCTCGGTGCTCGCGAGACTTTCACCACGGACTGCTAAACCGATCGGAATTGATCCATGGAGAATCCTCCCCTCTACTACCCCGTATTCCTGGACCTTCGAGACCGTTCGTGTCTGGTGATCGGCGAGGGAGAACTTGCCGACGAGAAGGCGAGGGGTCTGGAGCAGGCCGGAGCCCGGGTCCTCCGTACCCCCGCTTTCGATCCGGATCGGAGCAATGTCTTCCTGATCGTGGCCGTCACCGGCGATTCCGATCTGGGCCGCCGGATCAAGGAGTTCGCCGACCGGAGGGGGATCCTGGTGAACGTGGTCGACCAGACGCCCAACTGCAGTTTCATCGCCCCGGCCATCGCTCGGCGCGGAGCTCTGGTTCTGGCCATTTCGACCTCCGGCAAGAGCCCGGCCCTGGCGCGCAAGATCCGGCAGCAGCTCGAGGCGCAGTTCGGACCCGAGTACGGAGATCTGGTCCGGGCTCTGGGAGAGGTTCGGCCACTGGTCAAAGAGCGCCTCAATTCCTTTCGGGAGCGGAGCGAGTACTATAATCGGATGGTGAGGGATCCGGAGCTTTTGGAAACCGCTCGTTGCCACGGTGTGGCGGCGGTCCGTTCCCGGCTTGAGGAAGGCTTGCAATGAAGATCCTCCGGCCACGAACCGGACATGTCGTCCTGGTGGGCGCCGGCCCCGGAGACCCGGAGCTGCTGACGGTCAAGGCGGTCCGTTGCCTGAGCCGTGCCGACGTGGTCATCTACGACCGGCTGGTCGATTCCAGGGTCCTGGACCTGATTCCCGATTCCGCCGAGGCCATTCCGGTGGGAAAGAAGGGGGGGCACTACGGTTTCCCCCAAGAGAAGATCCATGAGCTGATGGTATCCCAGGCCCGCGCCGGGAAAGAGGTGGTCCGTCTCCAGGGAGGGGATCCCCTCATCTTCGGCCGGGGCGGGGAAGAGATGGAGTACTTGTCGGCTCACCAGGTCCCCTTCGAGATCGTTCCTGGGGTCAGTGCCGCTTTCGGGGTTCCCACCGCCGCCGGGATCCCCCTGACCCACCGGGAGCTTTCCTCGTCCGTCCTGGTCTTGAGCGGGCATCGCGCCTCGGGGACCGACCGGAACCCGTCCTGGGAACTGGCCGCCCGGGCCGACACCGTCGTCTTCCTCATGCCCTTGGGAAACCTCAAGCAGATCATCTCCCAACTGGTGCTCCATGGAAGGCCGCTGGACACGCCGGCCGCAGTCATCGGATCGGGCACCCTGGAAAGTCAACAGGAAACGGCCGGGACCCTGAGCAACATCTTCGGCCGGACTCGGAAGGCGGACATCCGCTCGCCTGCTCTGCTGGTGGTCGGGGAGGTGGTTCGCTTCCAGGCGCTGAGGGGGCGTTCGGCGGAGAACCTGCCCCGGGTCGAGACGGAACTGGCGGCCACCAGCAAGCAGCCGTGACCGGGGACCGATGGAAGCTGCCGGGCCTTCCGCTACGATTCCGCGCCGGTTACTGGACCCGATCCGTCACCGGGTCCATGTCGTCCATCATGATCGATTCCCGGGCGGCGTAATCCTGCAACTGGACCCGGAGCTTCTCGTTGAGCAGAACCATGGATCGGATGCTTTGGTAGTTCAACGGTTCCTTCTCCCCTTCATCGTTCACGACGAACGGGGGATTCGCCGGCACCAGAAAGGCGATGAGCTGAATCAGGAAGTTGCATTCTCCGGCTGACAGGCGCCAACTGTAGTCGCGGTTCAGAAACTCTTGAATCCGGCGTTGCTGTTCGATTTTGGACTGGTCCATAGCGGGCTCTTTCAGCCGCTCCTACCGCTCTCGGTAAGACTCGGCGTAGATGCGTCTCAAGGGGGCGAGACAGTAGGTTTCCAACAGGTCCTTCAGGAGTTCTTCACGGCCCATGAGGCGCTCCTCATGGCCTGAATTGAGAACGAAGGTCAGGCGAATGATGTCGGCCTTGTCCTTTCGGATGTCCAGCGAGACCGAGTGGGACATTCTGGGATCGAAGTGGAGCAGATCGCTGAAGCTGAAGTGATCGAACTCGGGGTCGGTCCACGGCTTCTCATGCCGGCATTCCCAGTAGTAGTCCTGAAGCCGCCCCGTGAAGAGATCGTAGTCGAAGCCGGCGGACTTGTTGTTGACGCTGGCCTCCACGCAGAGCCGCGTGTCCCGCCTCAGCGCACCCAGGCCGTAGGTGACCTCAAGTTCCCGCCGCCGGGAGAACTTGATGCGATGGTTGCCGCGGCGATGGAAGCGCTTGACTTCGGGTTCGACACCCACGTCCCGGCTGTCTTCCTGGGTGACGTAGCTCCGCTTCGCTCGCTCGTACCATTCGTCCACGATCCGATGGGCGATGCGGTCGAGATGACGAAGCTGATCGTCTCTGGAACTCATGGCAGGCCGTATTCTCACAAAATTGTCGGCCAAATGTAAATTGTTGTAGATTGGTCCGGATGCGTCCTGCCCGCGCCCTGCTCTGGATCGGCCTCTGGATGTTGTGCGCTTTTCAGCAGACGCCGATTCGGGTCGAGGTCGAAGCCGTCAACGTCCTGGTGACGGTCACCGATCAAAAGAACCGGTTCGTCACCAATCTCCAGAAGGACCGGTTCCAGATCTACGAGGACGGACGGCGCCAGTTCATCACCAATTTCAGACACGAGACCGCCCTGCCCTTGCGTATCGGTCTGCTCATCGACACCAGCTCCAGCGTCCGCTTGAAGCTGGAGTTCGAAAAGCGGGCCGCTACCCGATTCGTCCATTCCATCCTCCGCCCCCAGGATCAAGTGCTCCTGGTGGAGTTCGATTCGGGCGTCTCCCTCCTGCACGACTTCACGTCCAATCCCAGATCCATCGCCAAGGCGATCCGCGAACTGAAGGCGGGAGGCGGAACCAAGCTGTTCGACGCGTTGATGAGTGTCTCCTCCCAGAAGATGACCGATCCCGACACCCGCCAGGCCATCGTGGTCATCTCCGACGGGGTCGACCAGGACAGCCAGCACACGATGGAGGACGTCCTGCGGGGTATCCACGTCTCCGGGGTGACCGTCTACAGCATCGGCACCAGCCGCTTCGGAGCCGATCAGCAGAAGAAAGGGGAGAAGATCCTGAGGAATCTCTCCCGCGAGACGGGCGGACGAGCTTTCTTTCCCTACACCGCCGACGGACTGCAGCAGACCTTCGATCTCGTCAACGAAGAGCTCAGGTCCCAATACAGCCTGACGTACGTTCCCAGAAACCGTACCCATGACGGCAAGTTCAGGGAGATCGAGGTCAAACTGTTCCGGGACAAGGGGCTGAACATCAGGCACCGCAACGGTTATTACGCACCCGCGGTGTAAGGAGCGGCGGTTTCCAGCCGCCGGAAAGGAGCGGCGGTTTCTAGCCGCCGAAAAGGAGCGGCGGTTTCCAGCCGCCGAAAAGGAGCGGCGGTTTCTAGCCGCCGAACTCCGGCTTGAACAAAGAAAGACTGGGCGACTGGAAATCGCCCCTCCTTTTCGCCCCTCCCCTCAAGGCAGCCGCCGGAACTCCAGCCGGATCTGCTTCTTCAGGAGTTCGATGGCTTCGTCCCGGTCGGTGCCCAAGGCGGAGAAAGGGCGTATTCGGACGTAGGGCCCCGTGGCGGCGACCCGGGCCGACGCCATAACCAACGGACCCATCTCCTGGGTCGAGACGGCGAAACGCATTCTCTTGTGCTCCCATTCCATGGTGGACAAGTCAGCCTCCGACGCGTCCGCCGGCACACAGTCTCCGAACCGGGTCCGGAACCCGCAGCTTGGACTCGGTACCGTAATCCCACGACACGCAAACGGTCTTGCCCCTGGCGATCTTGCGGCCTGATCGACGCTCGGTCATTTCGTACTGGAAGTCGAAGCTGGTATTTCCGACCCGGGGAATCCAGACCTGGACCAGAAGGACCTCTCCCCAGTAAACGGGCGAGAGAAACCGGCAGGAGGCTTCCACCGCGATCATCTGCAGGTCGTGGATCCGCCGGGCGTCCAGAAAGTGGCGGAAGAAGGCCACCCGAGCCGCCTCCATGAAGGTGAAATAGCGGACGTTGTTGACGTGACCCATGGCGTCCAGGTCGTGAAACTCCACTTCCATGGGGATCACCAGAGCCTTGCTGCCGCCGATGGTGGTTTCGGCCGGTGCGGCCGCGGAGTCGAGTTTGCCCGCGGGAGTCATCGAAACGGATTCGCTCAGGAGGCGCCCACGCCGGCGGCCGCGGGCTCCGGGTCCGCCGCCACTTCCAGCACCAGAGCCAAGCGGTTGATCATGTTGAAGAACCCGATCAGGGTGATCATCTCCACCACCTGGTCCGAGGTGTAGTGGTTGTCCAGTTGCATCCAGAACTCCTCCTGGACCTCGTCCGGACTCAGGCTGGTCAGTTCGGCCAGACGGATGGCTTCCTTTTCGTAGTAGACGAACAGATTGCTTTCGGCCGCCTGGCCGATGGCCTCCAACTGCTCTGCGGTCCAACCCGCCTCCCGAGCCCGTTTCAGGGCGGGGACCGCCGTATAGGCGCACTTGTTGACCTGGCAGGTCCTGAGGATGACCAGCGACCGGATCTTCTCGCTCAGGCCGGTCTCACCCATGACCGTGCCGTACAAGGCCGCCACCGACTCCACGAAGTTGTCGCTGTGGGCCCATGTCTTGATGAAGTTGGGCACGAAACCCAGATCGCTCTCCAGCGCCGAGTAGAGATTCCGAACCTTCTCATTTGCCGCATCCGGTTGCACCGGCAAATACCTGGGCATTTTGCCTGACTCCTTTCTGGCTGATCCTTACGGTCCGCTTAATTGTACGCTTGTTGAGCGTTTTCGGTGTTGGTCCTGAGCTGGGCGAACTGGCGGTCCGCCAGATAACTGGACCGGACCAGGGGGCCGCTCTCCACATGGTCGAACCCCAGACGCATTCCCGTCTCCCCCCAACGGCGGAACTCGTCCGGGTGGTAGTATCGATCCACCGGCAGATGCCAGGACGTGGGCCTCAGGTACTGTCCCAGCGTCAGGATGTTGACCTGCCGTTCCACCAGGTCCTCCATGACCTGCAATACCTCGGCTTCGCGCTCTCCCAAGCCCAGCATCATGCCGGTCTTGGTGACCGTGTCCGGCGAGATCCGGCGGGAGTTGCTCAAGAGATCCAACGATCTTCGATAGTCACCGCCGCCCCGGGCGACCGGAAAGAGCCGGGGCACCGTCTCGATGTTGTGGTTGAGGATGTCGGGACCCGCGTCCAGAACCGTCCGCAGCGCCGCCTCATCCCCCTGGAAATCGGGGATCAGGACCTCGACCGCGCACCTGCAGTGCAGCTCTCGAATGGCCTGGATCGTCTCGGCAAAGATGAAAGCGCCGCCGTCCTCCAGGTCGTCCCGGTCCACGGAGGTGACCACCACGTGTTTCAGGCCCATCTGCCGCACTGCCTCGGCCACCCGCCGGGGCTCCTCCCGGTCCAACACCGGCGGGCGCCCCTTGCTGACGGCGCAGTAGCGGCAGCCTCGAGTGCAGACTCGCCCCAGGATCATGAAAGTGGCCACCCCATGGGCCCAGCATTCACCCAGATTGGGGCACATGGCCTCCTGGCAGACGGTGTTGAGACCCAAGCCTCCCAGGAGCCCTTTCAGTTCATGGACGCCTTCGCCGAACGGAGCGCGGACCTTGATCCAGGGTGGATGGCGCCGCCGCTTTCCCTTTCCCGCCACCATGGCGCATAACCTTAACAGCCAGTGGCGAAAGTCGCCACGGCGTTCCCCGGTTCTCAATCCTCTCTTCTAGTTTCGCTCATCTCAACGTATACTGTGGCGGCTCAGCGGACGGGATCGGATCCGGATCGGGTGACTCATGACTGGCACGGAAGGCTACCTCGGCTTTCTTCTTCTCCTCGTGTTTGCCGGCGCCACGGCCGGTGGAATGGTTCTGCTCACCCAGTGGTTGGGCCCGAAGGGCAGAGGCCGGGTCCACGAGATGCCGTTCGAGTGCGGCAATGAACCTTCGGAGATTCGCCGGGGCCGGATTTCCGTAAAATTCTTCCTGGCGGCACTGCTTTTCGTCCTCTTTGACGTCGAGCTGATCTTTCTGTTCCCGTGGGCCGTCGTTTACCGGGAGCTCGGTTGGTTCGGGTTCTTCGAGATGTTGATTTTTCTGCTGGTCGTGCTTTCAGGACTTTTCTACTCGGTCAAGAGAGGAGCGCTCGATTGGAAGTAGATTTCAAGGGCAGCCCCGAGCTGGGTTTTTTCACCAGCCGGCTTGACCAGGTGGTGGGTTGGGCGAGGAAGTACTCGATTTTTCAATACCCCTTCGTGACCGCCTGTTGCGGTATGGAGTACATGGCCACCGCCTGCGCCCACTACGACGTGGACCGCTTCGGGGCCGGTCTTCCCCGTTTTTCCCCGCGGCAAGCCGACGTCCTCTTCGTCGTCGGGACCATCAGCCAGAAGATCGCCCCGGTTCTGGTCAACGTCTACCAGCAGATGTGCGCCCCCAAGTGGGTCGTCGCTTTTGGAGTCTGCACCTGTACGGGTGGTTTCTACGACAACTACGCCACGGTGCGAGGAATCGATCACGTGATTCCGGTGGATGTCTACATCCCCGGGTGTCCTCCCCGGCCGGAGACCGTGCTGCAGGGGTTGATGATGCTGCAGGAGAAGATCCGGAAGGAGAGACAGGAGGTCTAGCCCGAATTTCTCACCAGGCCGCTACGCGTATGATGAAAAATAATCTGTTTTTGAGCATTTACGCGGATTTTGCCAAGGTGTCTCCGGGACCGACTGCGCTGGGCGCTCGCCCCCTGGTGAGAAATGCGGGCTAGGAGAGGGAAGAGGAAGCTGGGGCGCCCGGTAGGAGAGCCCCCGTTTCGCTGTGTTTTGGGCTGATCATTTGCGGCGTATCCGCATACGACGGGCGCCTCGATCCCATTTAGCCGAAGGACGTTCGTCATTCCGATGCAGAGCACATCCCTGACCCGCCTCCAGGAGAGTTTTCCGGAAGAGATCCTGGGGACCCACTCCAGGCTGGGTGAGGATACGGCCATCCTGAAGCCGGAGGCTCTGACCCGGGTCGCACGTTTCCTGAAGCAGGACCCCCAACTCCGCTTCGACTTCCTCATGGACCTCACGGCCGTCGACCACTGGAAGCGGAAGCCCCGCTTCGAGTTGGTCTACCACCTCTATTCCCGGTCGAAAAACGCCCGGCTGCGGTTGAAGGCGCCGCTGGGCGGCTCGTCTCCGGAGGCCCCCTCGCTGACGTCCCTTTGGCCGGCCGCCAACTGGTACGAGAGAGAGGTGTTCGACATGTTCGGGATCCGGTTCCGGGGACATCCCGACTTGCGCCGCATCCTGATGTACCAGGAGTTCCAGGGGCATCCCCTGCGAAAAGACTATCCCATCGACAAGCGGCAGCCCCTGGTGGGACCCAAGGATTGAAACCGGCGAGATGACTGAGATTTCCCGGACCATGCTGCTGAACGCGGGGCCGGCCCACCCGGCCATGCACGGCGTTATCCGCATCGAGTTGGGCCTGGATGGCGAGGTGGTCCGCAGCGCCGACGTGGAGATCGGGTATCTCCACCGGGGTTTCGAAAAGCATTGCGAAGCCTCCAGCTACACCCAGTGTTTCCCCTACACCGACCGGCTCAACTACGTCTCCCCGCTCATCAACAACTTCGCGTTCGCCGCGGGAGTCGAGCTCCTGATGGGTCTGGAGGTCCCGGAGCGCTGCCAGTACATCCGGGTGCTCATGAGCGAGATCTCCCGGATCTGCGACCACCTGACCTGTATCGGAGCCTCCGCCATGGAGCTGGGGGCATTTTCCGTATTCCTGTACATGATCAAGGCCCGGGAGTGGCTGTGGGAACTGGTGGAGGAGGTCACCGGCGCCCGGCTCACCGTCTCCTATGGCCGAATCGGTGGGGTCAAGGCGGACCTGACTGCCGATTTTTCCGAGCGTTGCCGCGAGGTGACGGGCAAGGTGGAAGAGGTTCTGGAGGAGGTGGACGATCTCCTGACCCACAACCGCATCTTCTTCGACCGGATGCGGGGAGTGGGCATCATCTCCGCCGAGTCCGCCGTGGCCTACGGCATTACGGGTCCCTTCCTGCGGTCGACCGGCATCGACTACGACGTTCGCAAGGCCTCCCCCTACTTCGTCTACGACCGCATGGATTTCGATGTGCCGGTGGGCGGTCAAGGCGATAACATGGACCGCTACCTGGTTCGGATGGAGGAGATGCGGCAGTCGTTGCGGATCGTCGGGCAATGCCTGGATCAGATGCCCGAGGGTCCGACCAACGTGGACCCGGACGGAAAATTGATCTCCCCCGACCTGATGGCGGATCTGGGCAAGTTCGGCAAGACTCGCGGCCTCCTGAGCAACGAGGTTCTGATCCAGCCAACCCTTCAGGGATCGGAGAAACGCTTCCACGACCGGGTCTACGCCGCCGACAAGACCAGCCGGCTTCCGCCCAAGGAGCAGGTCTACTCCAACATCGAGGCCCTGATGAATCATTTCAAGATCGTGATGATGGGCCACGGGATTCGCCCTCCCCGCGGAGAAGTCTATTTCCCGATGGAGGGCGCCAACGGCGAGTTGGCCTTCTATATCGTCAGCGACGGGAGCGACCGGCCCTGGCGGGTCCGCTGCCGTCCGCCCTGCTTCCCCATCATGGCGGCTCTCTCCGGCATCCTGGAAGGGGACCAGATGGCGGACATCGTTCCCACCTTCGGATCGGTCAACATGATCGCGGGAGAACTGGACCGTTGAGCTTCGAGTTCACCCGGGAGCGAAGGGAGCGCCTGGAGTCCCTGCTCCAGGTCTATCCCACTCGGCGAGCGGTTCTGCTCCCCGCCCTTCACCTGGTGCAGGAGCAGTTGGGATACGTCTCCCTCGAAGGAGAGGAGCACGTGGCCCAGGTTCTGGGCTTGCCGGTCATCGACGTCCACGAGGTCCTGACCTTCTACACCCTGTACCGGACCCGTCCCAGGGGCCGCCGGCACATCCGCCTCTGCACCAGCATCTCCTGCTGGGTCCGGGGCTGCCGCGGCGTCCGGAGACACCTCGAGGAGAAACTGGGAGTCGCCAGCGGAGGAACCACCACCGACGGTGAATATAGCTGGGAGGCGGTCCCACAGTGCATGGGCGCCTGTGAGCTGGCTCCCATGATGCAAGTGGGGGACGACTACCATGGCCCTCTGAACCGGTCGGAGGTGGATCGGATCCTGGATGGAGAGAAATCGCAAGGCCGGAACGGGCGATTGGAAATCGCCCCTCCGGCGGACCGGATCCTGGAGGGAGAGACTTCGCGGGGGGAGGCGTGACGGACCGGCTCCGGCTCATCTCCCGCGACTTCGGCAATCCTCAGGCTCGCCGGTTCGACTACTACCGCGAGCACGGCGGCTACCAGGCGGCTCTCAAGGCCCTGGACGAGATGGCCCCGGAACGGATCACCGAGGAGGTCATCAAGTCGAATCTCCGCGGTCTGGGAGGCGCCGGCTTTCCGGTGGGCCGAAAGTGGAGTTTCGTTCCCCGCAACACGGGCAAACCCATCTATCTCGTGGTCAACGCCGACGAGGGAGAGCCGGGGACCTTCAAGGACCGCTACATCATGGAGTGGGACCCCCATCGGCTCCTGGAAGGGATGATCATCTGCGCGCGCGCGGTGGGAATCCACACCGCCTATATCTACATCCGCGGCGAGTACGTCCATCCCGAACGGATCCTCCGGGAAACCATGGAAGAGGCCTATCGGGAGGGTATTCTGGGGAGCCGGGTGTTGGGCCGTGACTTTTCTCTCGACGTCTACATGCACGTGGGAGCGGGGGCCTATATCTGCGGAGAGGAGACCGGCCTGCTGGAGTCGCTGGAGGGCAAGAAGGGATGGCCCCGGCTCAAGCCTCCGTTCCCGGCGGTGGTGGGCGCCTTCGGATGCCCCACGGTCATCAACAACGTGGAATCCCTGACCTATCTGCCCCACATCGTCACCCACGGCGGGGAGTGGTTTGCGAACCTGGGCTCGGAGCGCAACGGCGGCCTTCGCCTGTTCTCTCTCTCCGGCGACGTCAAGCGGCCGGGCGTCTACGAACTCCCCATGGGGACGCCCCTCAGGGAACTGATCTACGACTGCGGAGGGGGCATGGCCGACGGCAAGCAGTTGAAGGCGGTGATCCCCGGAGGAAGCTCGGCCGCCGTCCTGACCGCCGACGAGATCGACGTGCCTCTGGATTTCGACCACCTGGCCAGGATCGGTTCCATGCTGGGCTCCGCCGGAATCGTGGTCATGGCCGAGGATGTCTGCATGGTGGAGGCCATGCGGGTGATCAGCCACTTCTATGCCCACGAGTCGTGCGGCCAGTGCACCCCCTGCCGGGAGGGCACCGGGTGGGTGGCGCGGACGGTGGACGCCATTCACGCGGGCCGGGCGCGGCGGCGTTCGGTGGAGGACCTCCTGCAGATCGCGGACAACATGTCGGGAACCTCCATCTGCGCCCTCTGTGACGGCGCCGCCATGCCCCTGCGGAGTTTCCTGGTCAAGTTCAGAGACGAGTTCGATTACCACCTTAAGCACGGGAGATGTGATTTAAAGCGGCCGGTCCCGGCCGGGGCCCTAAAGTGACGGCGTCCCGGCACGGCTCCGAGCCCATACGGTGAACCCCATGGTTACGGTCAATATCGACGGACAAGACATCCAGGTGGACCCGGGCACCAACGTCCTGGAGGCCGCGGAGCGGTTGGGGGTGATGGTTCCCCGCTACTGCTACCACCCGGGACTCAGCGTCGCCGGAAGCTGCCGCATGTGCGCGGTCGAGATCGAAGGCATGCCCAAGCTTCAGATCTCCTGCCACACCCGCGTCCGGGACGGCATGCAGGTCTCCACCGATTCGGAGCCGGTCGTCCGGATGCGCCAGGCCATGCTGGAGTTTCTGCTGGTCAACCATCCCCTCGACTGTCCCGTGTGCGACCAGTCGGGAGAGTGCGACCTCCAGAACTTCTACATGGAGCATGGCCTGCACGAGAGCCGGGTCTTTGAGGACAAGATCAAACGGAAGAAGGCTTTTCCCATCGGACCCCACGTCATGCTGGACCAGGAGCGGTGCATCCTCTGCACCCGCTGCGTGCGCTTCTGCGAAGAGGTCTCGGAGAGCCACGAGCTGGGGGTTCTGGATCGGGGCGACCGGTCGGTCATCGACCTGTTTCCAGGCCGGGAACTGGACAACAACTACTCGGGCAACGTCATCGACATCTGTCCGGTGGGGGCGTTGACCGAGCGGGAGTTCCGCTTCCAGTGCCGGGTCTGGTACCTCTCCCAGGAAGCGTCCATCTGCAACGGTTGCTCCCGGGGCTGCAACATCGCGGTCCACTTCAATACGCAGCGCAGCTACAAGGCGGACGGCAGGAGGGTCCAGAGGCTCAAGCCCAGGTTCAACCCGCTGGTCAACCAATGGTGGATGTGCGACCAGGGCCGCTTCGGCTACGGTTTCGTCGACCGGGACCGCATCGAGAACCCCTGCCTGCGGATTGGAGGGGAACTCCAACCGCGCGCCTGGGAGGAGGTCCTGGAGGAGGTGGCCACCGCCCTGCGAGCCACCGTCGAGAAGTTCGGACCGGAGGGGCTGGGCGTCATCGCTTCTCCCCAGCAATCCAACGAGGAGCTCTACCTGGTCCGGAAGTTGTTTCAGGAGCTGTTGGGCGTCGCCGGAATCCCGTTCCGGAATCCTTGGGAGGACACGGGGACGGAGGACGGGATCCTGCTGCGGGGAGACCGGAACCCCAACCGTCGCGGGGCCGTGGAGCTGGGCTTGCAGGGTGACGCGGAGCGGACCCTGGGGGATGCCGCGTCCGGGGGGGTGAAAGTCCTCTACGTCTTTGGGCACGACTTCGATTCGGACCAGGCCCGGGAGTTGATCCGGCAGGCCGAATACGTGGTGTTCCAGGGCGCCAACTGGAACTCCACGGCCCGAATGGCCCACGCCGTCCTTCCCGGCGTCACCCACATGGAGAAGGAAGGGACGTTCACCAATTTCGAGGGGCGGGTCCAGCACTTTGCCCAGGCGCTGCCGCCGCTGGGAGAGTCCAGGCCGGACCTGGAGATCCTGTGCGACCTGGCCCAACGGTTGGACCACGCCCTGTACTACCCGGAACCGGAGGACCTCTTCTCCGAGTGGCGGGGCAGGAGCTACCAGGATCTGGGCGAGTTCGGGGAGGTCCTCGACTCGAATGGCGCCGGCACCGGCTGACGGGGGGCCGGCACGCGAACAAGATGAGCACCCTGATCGTTCTGGCCAAGGTCTTCTTCTGCTTCAACGTGGTCATGGGCTTCGTCTATCTGCTCAGTTGGCTGGAGCGGAAACAGAGCGCCGTGATGCAGGATCGAATCGGCGCCAACCGGGCCAGCATCCTGGGCCTGCGCGCGCTGGGACTCTTTCACCCCATCGCCGACGCCCTCAAGATGCTGACCAAGGAGGATTTCGTCCCCAATCAGGGGAACCGCCTGGTCCATACCCTGGCTCCCATCATCGCCCTCTTCTTCGCCCTGGTGAGTTTCGCCGTCGTACCCTTCGGCGGGGTCTACCAGTTGGGGGGGCACACGGTGTCGCTCCAGATCCTGGACCTGAACGTGGGTCTCCTCTTCGTGTTGGCCACCATGAGCATGGGGATCTACGGCTTCGTTCTCGCCGGCTGGTCTTCCGCCAACAACTACGCTCTGCTGGGAGGCCTGAGGGCCGCCAGCCAGATGATCGCCTACGAAATCACGCTGGGCGCCACCCTCATCGGCCTGCTCATGGTCTACGGGACGCTCCATCTCCAGGAGATGGTGCTCCAGCAGGGAGAGCTGTTGCTCGGCTGGCTTCCCGGTTGGGGCATCATCCTGCAGCCGCTGGGCTTCATCCTGTTCACGACTGCCGCGCTGGCCGAGACCAAACGGGTCCCCTTCGACATTCCGGAAGGGGAATCGGAGATCATCGGCTATTTCGTCGAATACAGCGGGATGAAGTTCGGCATGTTCTACACCACCGATTTCGTGGAGACGGTGCTTGCGGCCGCGCTGGTCACCACCCTGTTTCTGGGGGGCTGGCAGGTGCCCTATCTCACGCCGGGCGGATTCGAGTTTCCGTGGGGCGCCGCCTGGCCTCTGTCCCAGACCGTGGTGCTGCTGCTCCAGGTCGGCGCTTTCCTGTTCAAGGTCTCGGTCTTCTGCTTCATCTTCATGCTCATCCGCTGGACCCTGCCCCGTTTCCGTTGGGACCAGCTCCTGCGATTGGGTTGGACCATGATTTTGCCCCTCTCCATCCTCAACATCCTGGTGACGGGGGTGGTCCTCTTGTGGCAGGGAACGAATTGATGACGAAGGGTCTGTCTTGCCAGAGGAGAGGCAGTCGGCGTAGTCTCACGGCGTTCGGACACCGCCGCGGACAATGAGCGGGAACTGATCATGGCCATCAAGAAGGTCGAGGCCGAGCTGAGTTTCTGGGAATCCACCTATCTTCCGGAAATCCTCAAGGGACTCCGGCTCACCGCGCGCCATTTCTTCCGCAACCTGCTCATCCACCTGGCCCACAAGGTGGGATTGGCGCGGCATCTGCGCGGCGCCGAAACCTATCAGTATCCGGAAGAACGGCGGCCGCTGGCCTCCAGGCTGCGGACCTTGCACCGGCTGACCCGGCGGGAAGATGGATCGCCCCGATGCGTGGCCTGCATGATGTGCGAGACGGCCTGTCCCGCCCGCTGCATCTACATCGTGGCCGGTGAGCACCCCAACCCCCAGATCGAAAAGTACCCGGTGCGGTTCGACATCGACCTGGGCCTCTGCGTCTTCTGCGGCTACTGCGTGGAGGCGTGTCCCGAGGACGCCATCCGGATGGACACGGGGATTCTGGAATTCTCCTCCTACTCGCGGGAAGGAATGGTCTACGACATGGCGAAGCTCCTGGAAAACTCGCCGGCGCCGCAAAAGGATTGAGCCCTTCCGCCTCTCAGCCGAAAACCTGGCGAAACGAGCGCCAGTAGACTTCCTTGACCTCCTCCATGCCCGGCTCGGCTCCCGCCTCGGCTGCCAGCGAAGTGACGGGGCAGCCGGCCATGCCGCAGGGGTTGATCAACTGGAAGTACCTCATGTCGGGGTTCAGGTTCAGGGCGAATCCATGCATGGTGACCCAGCGGCGCACCCCCACGCCGATGGATCCCAGCTTGCCCCGCCGGGTCCAGATGCCGGTCAGGCCCTCCCGGCGGAACGCCTGCACCCCGAAATGGGCGGCCGTGTCCAGCAGGCTCTGCTCCAGGGTCCGCAGGTACAATCCCACGTCGCGTCCCCGTCCCCGCAGATCCAGGTGCGGGTATCCCACCAACTGTCCCGGTCCGTGATAGGTGACGTCGCCCCCCCGATTGATTCGAACCAGGTCGATGGGACGACCGTCAGGATCGAAGGAAGCCAGCAGGTTCCGGGCGTTCCCTCCGCTACCCACGGTGAAGACATGGGGGTGCACCACCAGATGAAGCGTCTCCTCCTGACGACCCGCCGCAACTCGACGGACCGTCTCGTCCTGAAGCGCATAGGCCTCTGCGAACGGAAGGACCCCGAGGTCGTGGAGAATCACGGCAAAATTCTAGCAGGGGACTTCCTCTCCAGGGTGTCACATCAATTTTTTGGTAGATTGTCCGCTCTCGGGACAGGTGATCGGGTAGACGCGGCGCGGCCATGACCAAGATCAACAAGCTCATCAACCAGGAGATCGCGCCCCCTTTCCTGATCACCCTCCTGTTCCTCACCTTCGCCGTTCTGACCCGGGAGTTCGGCCGCCTGACCGAGCTCCTCATCCGAGCCGACGCTCCCATCCTGACCGTCGTCAGGACCGTGCTTTCGATTCTGCCCAGCATCCTGGTCTTCAGCGTTCCCCTCTCCTTCCTCATCGGGACGCTGATCGGATTCAGCCGCCTCTCCACCGACAGCGAGATCGTGGCCATGCGAGCCTGCGGAATCGGCGTCCACCGGATGGTGCGCCACGTGGTCAACATCGGATTGTTGGTGAGCCTGCTCACGCTGGGGTTCACCCTGGTGTTGCTGCCGGCCGGGAACTGGAGCCTTCAGACGCTCCGCCATGAGATCGGCGTCCAGCCGGTCCTTTCCCGGATCAAGCCGCGCGTCTTCTACGAAGGGCTGCCGAAGGGTTGGGTGCTCTACGCCGGCGACGTGGACCTGAAGAACGGATTCTGGAACGGGGTCTTCCTTTCCAGCGGCAGCGATGCGGAGACCGAAATCGTCCTCTCTCGGGGCGGGGAGGCCCTCATCGACGAAGACAAGCGCCGGATCCAGTTACATCTTGAGGACGGGTTGCGCTACAAAACCCCGCGGGACGCTCCCGAAAGAATGACGTTGAGCCGGTTTCGCATTCTGGACTTTGCGCTTCAACTCCCTCCGGTGGAACCGAACTCGAACGGTCCCAAGCGTCCCGAAGACAAGGCGCCAACTCAACTCTGGAGGGAGATCCGAGGCGATCCGGGCGCCACGCAAGACCAGAGTTGGCTGGAGTTGAACCGCCGGTTGGCGCTGGCGGTTTCGCCGCTCATCTTCGCCGTGCTGGGAGTCGCTCTGGGAGCCCGCAATCATCGTGGCGGGCGCGGATACGGTCTGGTGGCCAGCGTCGTGGTGGCGCTTGCCTACTATGTCCTCTTCGCGACCGGTTTCGAATTGGCCCGCGGCGGGATCCTGCATCCCCTGGTGGGCTTGTGGGGAACCAACCTGCTGACGGGATTGCTGGCCTGGGCCACTTTCCGATACGGCGCCCTGGATGCGAAACCGTTGCGCTGGCGCCAGGTCTACCCTCGTCTGGACCGGAAGCTGACCCGGGCCGCCCAGGGGTTCCGGCGGATGCTCTCGACGATTCGAAGCGGTTCCGGCTTCCAACCGCGCCGGTCCCGCCTGATCCGGATGCGGCCCAGAGTGGCTCGCGTCATCGATCTCTATCTGGCGAAGACCTTTCTCCTCTACTCCTTCCTCGCCCTCTCGGTCACGATGGCCCTCTTCTATCTCTTCACCTTTTTCGACCTCATCGACGACGTCCTGGAAAACGACAGTCCCTACGGCTTGTTGATTTCCTACTTCTTCTACCTGGCGCCCCACATCCTGATGTTGCTGGTGCCCCTTGCCATCCTCATCGGCACCCTCGTCACCTTCGGCCTGCTGGACAAGACGGGTCAGATCACGGCACTGAAGGCCTGCGGCGTCAGCGTGTACCGCGTGAGCCTGTCGGTGCTGGGGCTGACTCTGCTGGTGGGAACCTTCCTCTACGTGCTCCAGGAATACGTCCTTCCCTACGCCAACCAGCGGCAGGACAACCTGCGCACCATCATCAAGGGCCGTCCCGTCCAGACCTTCTACCAGCAAGGACGGAACTGGATCTTCGGCGAGGGGAAGCGGCTCTATCACTACAACTACTTCGATGCCCAGCGGGGCCTTTTCGGCGACCTTTCCGTCCTCGACCTGGACATCCGGGAGGGACGGCTGAAACGGCACGTCTATTCCCAGAAGGCGGCCTGGGACCGGAACGCCGGACGGTGGGTCCTGTCCCAAGGCTGGATCAGGGATCTGGAACACCCGGAGCGGAAGGATTTCATCCGGTTCGAGAGCCGCGACTTCGACTTGAGCGAGGGGCCCGAGTACTTCGCCCGTGAAGTGAAGGAATCCAGCAAGATGACCTACCCGGAGCTGAGCCGGTACATCCGGGACCTGCAACAGGGAGGCTTCGAGGTGGACCACCTGAAGACGGATCTCTACACCAAGGTCTCCCTGCCCCTGGTCACACCCATCATGGCCATCCTGGGCATCCCCTTCGCCTTCTCCATGGGCCGCAAGGGGGCGCTCTACGGCATTGCGGCCGGGGTGCTCATCGGGATCTGCTACTGGGGCGCCTTTGGAATCTTCGGCATGATGGGCGCCAACGGCCTGCTCTCGCCGCTGCTGGCCGCCTGGGGTCCCAACCTCCTGTTCTGCACCGGCGCCATTCTCCTTTTTTCCATGGTCCGCACTTGAGACCAGCTTCGCGGCGGTGCTGAAATGGGAGCGGTGAGTCGAGCTCGGAAGAAACCCGAGGGCTTTCAGGTCATTGCCCACGAACGGACCTTCTTCAAGGTCCTGGATCTCATGGAAGACTTGCCCAGGGGCAGGGTCCTGGATCTTCCCTCGGGCGAGGGAGGAATCTCCCACTGCCTGCGAGAGATGGGTTTCCAAGTGGTGGCGGCGGACCTGGACCCGGGCTTCTTCAAGTGCGAGGGTGTGGAATGCCTGGGTTTGGACATGAACCGCCCCCTGGACTTGCCGGATGAGTCGTTCGACTACGTCGTCTGTCTGGAAGGCATCGAGCACTTGGAGCACCCCTTCCGCTTCATCCGGGAATGCCACCGGATCCTCAAGTGGCAGGGGAAGCTCATCCTTTCGACTCCCAACATCCTGAACTCGGCTTCGAGGCTGAAGTACTTCCTGACCGGGTTCTATTCCCTCTGTCCCCGTCCCCTGAACGAGTTTGCCCACACTCCCGTCTTCGACCACATCAACCCCATGACCTACTATCAGATCCGGTACGCGCTCCACAGCAGCGGCTTCCGGATCACCCGGGCCACCACCGACCTCTGGCGCCGCTCCTGCTGGCCTCTGCTCCTCTTCTATCCCTTGCAGCGGCTCTACTCCATCCGGACCATGCGCAAGGAGACCGACTCCCGCCAGCGGGAGGCCAACCAGGACGTGCGCCGCGCGATGCACAGCCTGGATCTGTTGGCGGGCCGCTCACTGGTGCTGGAAGCCGTGAAGACCCACGCGTCAGGGATCGAGCGAATCGACGCCTCCGCCGCGCGGTCGTAGGAGGGGCGACATCCCTGTCGCCCAAAGGAGGGGCGACATCCCTGTCGCCCACAGGAAGGGCGATTTCCAGTCGCCCAGTGGGAGGTGCGACTTTCTTGCCGCCTGCTCTTCCGTGTTGCTATGCGATTCGGTGGCCGGAGAGTGTCGAGGGGGGAAAGTGTAAAGTGGGGACTCCGTCCCCCCTGCCCCCCTGTCGGCGGCAAGAAAGCCGCACCTCCTCACTCCTCGTATTTCACCAGAATCTCGACGCTCTTGAGGGCAAGCGGGCTGGTGACCTGGGGATTGCGGGCCCGGACGGCGGCACCGATCCGGTTCCAGCCCTGCTGGAGCTGGGGAGGACCCACTGAGAACTCCAGCCAAGTCTCGTTGAAAAAGACGTGCTGCGTGTCGGGTTCCCCGACAGGGCGGCCGTTCAGGGTGACCTCCAGCCGGTCCGGAGGGGTCAGTTGGTCGACCAGAAGCCGGACGGCCGCCGATTTCAGGGTGCCTTCCCGGCTGGCCGCTTCCAGGTCGTCCGCCACGTCCAGGGAGACTTCCACCTGGTCTCCCACCTTGGCCAGCTCCAGCGGGAGCCGGCCGGCTCCCCACTTCCGCTGATCCGCCAGGTAGTGCTTGTCCTTGCGGGCGATGACCTGGGGATCGCCCAGCTCCTTCCAGGGGAGGCGGTCGTATTGCCGGTCCCGGACCACCTGCAGGTAGTGGTTGTTGAAGACGAAGATCCCCTGGGCGCCGGCCCGGTAGTGGGCCGCGGCCACGGCGCGGCACATCTCGGCCGTGTAGTAGTCCTTCTCGTTCCAGATGAGCTTGGCCGACAGAGGTCTGGGCTGCTGGAAGAGCCCCAGGCCCTGGGCCACGATCTGCGTGCGGGTCCCCCGAGCCGCCTCCACGTACTCCTCTACCGGGAGACGATGCTTGTTCCCCGGCTGGTAGCCGACGATGAGGATGTCCAGCAGCCCCTTCGAGAGCCAGCTCCTCACGTCCATGCCCTGCGCCAGGGCCTCGTCCAGGGAGCGGGGCACTCTCACCGACAAGGAGAGCCGGCGGCCCACCCGCTCCCCTTTCTCGTCCAGCGCCCGCCGGATTTCACCTAGCAGCTCGGTCATCAGGGGCGCGCCCTCCGCTTCGCTCCCCTGGGGAAAGAGAAAAGGATGCCGGCAGAAGTCCCAGTCCAGACCGTCCAGGTCGTAGTTCTCGATGGCCTCCCGGGCCAGGGCCAGCTTGTACTCCCGGACCTGGGGCAGAGCGAAGTTGTATGCCGTCCTGCGGTTGCCTTCCTCGCCCAGGAGCCAGTCGGGATGCCGCCTCTTGACGGGCGACATGAGAGGGTCCTCCACCCCACCCTCCAGGCGGGCGTCGTGGATGTCATTGACCCGCATGCAGACGAAGACCTCGAGGCCGGCCCGGTGTCCATGCTCCACCACCACGGCGACGGGGTCGGTTCCGGCCTCCATCAACCGTTTCGCGTTCTCTCGGATGCGCCAGAGCCCGGCACTGTGGAAGGAAGGGTTCTCCGTCCCCCAGATGGAGCCCACCTCCGTCCGGTGCGAGTAGTGGTCCGAGAGCCGGTGGGAGGGGGACCCCAGGTAGGGGTCGGTTCCCAATTGCCAGAACAGGGTGTTGATCCGGGTGTCCCGGAGCGGTTCGATGGCCAGCTCGACCAGGCCTTCCACTCCGATGGGAGCTTCCAGCACGGGACCCGCCAGTGATCCCCCGTCGTTGGAGAGGATGAATCGGTACTTTCCGGCGGGCCTTGCCTCAGATCCCTCCTCTGCGGCGCAACCCGACAGCAGGAAAACGGCAGCGGCGACCGCCGGTGCCAGGAGACGGCGGCCGAAACGGATGATCATGCCAGCAGTTTATCAACCACCGTGCCCCCCACGTCGGTCAGCCGGAAGTCACGGCCCTGGAAGCGATGGGTGAGGCGGACGTGATCCAACCCGAAGAGATGCAGGATGGTGGCGTGGAGGTCGTTGATGTGAATCGGGTCCTCGACCGGGTTCCAGCCGATGTCGTCGGTCCGGCCCAGCACCTGTCCCCCCCGGATGCCTCCACCGGCCATGAACATGGAGAAGGCGAAGGGATGGTGATCCCGGCCCGTGTTCGGCTCCCGGCCCACGCGGTTCTCACCCAGAGGAGTCCGGCCGAACTCCCCGCCCCAGATCACCAGGGTCTCGTCCAGCAGCCCCCGCTGCTTGAGATCCTTCAGGAGGGC
This sequence comes from Acidobacteriota bacterium, assembly GCA_965217775.1. Lineage (GTDB taxonomy): Bacteria > Acidobacteriota > UBA6911 > RPQK01 > JAJDTT01 > JAJDTT01. The sequence goes on along the minus strand of CBDCJH010000002.1, from coordinate 4,708,172 downwards.
CGCCACCGGCTGATCGCACATCATGCAGTTGAAACCCAGTCCGGTGTCCAGGTTGCTGTGGTGGTCCCAGGAAGCATGATAGATGTTGACGAAGCGGACGCCCCGCTCCACCAGGCGCCGGGCCAGCAGGCAGTTTCGAGCATAGGTGGAGAAGACTCCCGGCCGGAAGCCACGGTTGGGCTTGTCCTTCCACTCCTCCTCGGTCCGATTCACGCCGTACATCGAGAGCGTCTTCTCGCTCTCCCCGCTGAGGTCGATGAGCTCGGGAGCCGACGACTGCATCCGGAAGGCCAACTCGTAGGAGGCGATCCGGGAGAGGATCTCGGGATCCCGGGTCTGTCGGAAGCGCTCCTGGTTGAGCTGCCGGAGCCGGTCCAGCCCCAGACGCTGGCACTCGTGCGGGAGTCCGGCAGGATTGGTCAGGTTCAGAACCGGGTCGCCCTGGTTTCGAAACAACACGCCCTGGTAGTTGGTGGGCAGGAATCCGCTGGTCCAGTTGGAGGCGCCGCCGCTGGTTCCCCGGCCGGCCGTGAGCACGACGTAGCCGGGCAGGTTCTCCGACTCGCTCCCGAGGCCGTAGTTGATCCAGGAGCCCATGGAGGGCCGGCCGAAGGTGGGCACACCCGTATTCATCATGAGCTGGCCCGGATGGTGGTTGAAGCTGTCGGTATGCAGCGACCGGATGAGGGCGATATCGTCGGCGCAGCCGGCGATGTGGGGCAGCAGGTCGGAGATCTCCATTCCGCACTCGCCGCGTTTCCTGAACTTGGCGCCGGAACCCTTCAGGACCGCCGTCTCCTTGCGGATGAAGGCGAACCTCACCTTTTCCAGCAACGACTCGGGCATGGGCTGCCCGTCCAACTCGTTGAGCTTGGGCTTGGGGTCGAACAGGTCCAACTGGCTGGGCGCGCCCGCCATGAAGAGGAAGATGCAGGACTTGGCCTTGGGTGCGAAATGGGGCTGCCGGGGAAAGAGAGGGTTGGCGATGCCGGCGTCGGGCTTCGCCTGGAGCAGCCCCTCGCCTGCCAGCATGGAGGCCAGGGCGGCGGTCCCGAGGCCGCTGGCCGAGGTGGTGAGAAAGTCTCGGCGGGATGCCGGCGATCTACCTTCCGGAGTATCCATGGTCTTCACTCCCGGGTCAGGAACTCGTCCAGATTCAGGATCATTCGGCTGGCGGCGATCCAGGCGGCCGTCTCCGTCGCCGAGGTTCCCGCGCCGGACCCGGCGAACTCGGCGGCGGCTTCAGGGTCATGCTCGAAGGCGCTGCGGTGCTCGGCCAGCAACTCGTGAACGATCTCCGCTTCTCGGCGGCTGGGGTCGCGGGCCAGTGCCAGGCGAAAGGCAAATCCGATCCGTTCCGCTTCCCCGGAAGGGGCTTCGGCCAGAATCCTCCGTCCCAGCGATCGGGCAATCTCGACGAAGAGAGGTCCGTTGAGCAGCGTCAGGGCCTGAAGCGGCGTGTTGGAGCGGATCCGGCGGACGCACGAGGTGTTGGAATCGGGACTGTCGAAGGTCATGAGCATGGGGTACGGGACGGTCCGCTGGAAGAAGATGTAGAGGCCGCGCCGGTACTTGTCGGTCCCGGAGCTTTCGGGCCACTCCGTCCCGCCGTACCCCAGATCGGCCACTCCCGCCGGCAGCGGCGGGTAGACGCTCTTGCCGCCCACTCGCGGCTCCAGCAGTCCGCCTACGGCCAGATAGAGGTCCCGCGTCGCTTCCGACTCGACTCGAAAACGGTTCTGCCGGGCCAGAAGCAGATTCTTGGGGTCTCTCTCCATGAGTTCGGGACGGACCCGGGAAGATTGCCGGTAGGTGGCCGACGTCACGATCAGCCGGACCAGGTCCTTGCGGCTCCAGCCACCGGCCACGAACTCCTGGGCCAGCCAATCCAGGAGCCGGGGATGGGACGGTTTCTCGCCCCGGGTGCCGAAATCCTCGCTGGTCGCCACCAGTCCCCGGCCGAAGAGGTGCTCCCAGAAGCGGTTGACCTCGACCCGGGCGGTCAGGGGATGTGAGGGGTCGGTCAGCCAGAGGGCCAGATCCAGCCGGTCCGGGTCCGAACCGCGAGGCTCCAGCGGCGGCAGGACCGAGAGCGTGTTCGGCCACACCTCCTCCCCCGGACTCAGAAAGTCTCCCCGCAGGTGAATATGGGTCCGGGGCGGCTCGGGGTTTTGTGCCAGGGTCTGGGCCATGGTCCCCGGAGGACGGGGCCGGGCCCGGCGGTGTCCCTCCACCGCCGCCAAGCGGTGCCGGACTTCGGGGTCCAGGTCGACGTAGTAGTCTAGGATGGCGGACTGCTGTTCCGCGCTCCGCTCGCCGGCCGGAACCGCCAGGGCCCTCTCCGCCGGCATCGGAAAAACCTGTTTCAGCTCCTTTCGCGGCGCCTGTGTCACAGAGGCCGAGAGGGAGCCGATGTTGTGACTCTCGCCGTGGAGCTGCTCCAGGGTCAGGGTGAGTGACGATCCGCCGTAGCGCCCCAGGCTCTGAGCGGTGACGAAGACCGCCTGCTGATCCCGGTTGGCTCCCAGGGGGCCGTTTACGCTCCATCCCGTCTTGGGATCTCCGTCCACGGACTTCTCGATCTCGAACCCCTTTTGGGAGTAGCCGGCGTACACTCTCTCCACCGGAATCCCGGTGGGCTTGACCGGATTGGAGAGCCGGGCGTCGCCGATCTTGAACTCGGAGAGGACGAAGTTGCCTTCCGGCGATCGTCCGGGACCGCCCGAGGGCAGGGACTCGTGGGTCGGAAAGTCGAGCCGGACGGCGTTGATGCCCCGCAGCTCGACGTTGGCCACCAGGGTGTAGCGGTCCTGCTTGGGGTTGTTGCCGCTCACCAGGAGCGCGCCGGTCTCGTCTTCGCTGAACTCGGCGCCCCCGGCAGCGACGTAGCCGGACAGGTCCAGCGGAATCCACTCCACCGGAGAGTGGTCCAGCCCCTTTTCCCAGAGGGCCACGGCCCGCGTCCCTTCCAGCTTCTCCTTCAGCTCCGAACGCTGCTCCTCCAGGGCGGCCAGCAGCTTCTCATGCTCCCGCTCCCACTGCCCCGACGCCAACCGGTAGGCCACCTGCTCCCGCGGGAGCGGAGCGGGGATGTTCTTCTCGATTCCGGTGTTGAAGAAGGAGAAGAGCTGATAGTACTCCCGGTGGGAAATGGGGTCGTACTTGTGAGAGTGGCAGCGGGCGCAGCCCACCGTGAGGCCCATGAACACCAGGCCCGTGGTGTCGGTCCGGTCCACCACCTGCTCCACCCGGTACTCCTCCGGGTCCACGCCCCCCTCGGTGTTGGTCAACGTGTTGCGGTGAAACCCGGTGGCCGTCTTCTGCTCCACGGTGGCGCCGGGCAGCAGGTCTCCCGCCAACTGCTCCACCATGAACTGGTCGTAGGGAAGGTCGCGGTTGTAGGCGTCGATGACCCATTCGCGATAGCGCCAGGCATGGGGCCGGACGTTGTCCTTCTCGAAACCGTCGCTGTCGGCGTAGCGGGCCAGGTCCAACCAGTGGCGGGCCCAGCGCTCACCGAAGTGGGGCGACGACAACACCCGGTTCACCAGCCGCTCGTAGGCGTAGGGACGCCGGTCGCCAAGGAAGCGCTCCCGCTGAGCCGGCGTTGGAGGCAGGCCCAGGAGATCCAGATGGAGTCTTCGGATCAGGGTCGACCGGTCGGCTTCGGGGGAGGGCTCCGGACCTTCGCTCCGCAGCCGCCGCAGCACGAAGGCGTCGATGTCGTTTCGCACCCAATCGCCGGCCGCGACCGGGGGCGGCGGGTCCTGCCGGACCGGCTGGAAAGCCCAATGGCTCTTATTGGAAGCCGATGTCTCCGATGCTTCGTCCGGAGTTCGGCGGTTGGAAACCGCCGCTCCCTGAGCCCAAATGACTCCCTGATCGATCCAGGCCCTCAAGATCCCGACCTGCTCCGGGCTGAGGGGCTCCCCGTCCAGGGGCATCTTCAACTCGTCCCTGCCCGCCACCAGTTGGATCAGCCGGCTGCCGGCGCTGTTCCCCTCCAACACCGCGGCGCCCTTGTCCCCGCCGGCCAGCAGGTCGGAACGGGTGTGCAGACGGAGCCCCCCCATGGCCATGGCGGGTCCATGGCACTTGAGGCAACTGGCCTCGAATATGGGAAGGACATCGGTCTGAAAGTCGACCGTCCGCTCCACGGGAGGAGCCATCTCCGGCGCCTTCGGCTCGGTCCCTGCTGCCCCCGATCCCGGCGGCAAGGTCAGCACCGCGGCAGCGCCGCACAGTGTGGCGGCGAAACGCCAGGACGGAATCGAGGACGGTCTCAAGGCTCCACTCCTTTTGATTGAGGTCATTCTATATCCCCGGGAGCTGGAAGGAGAAGCCTCGCAGCTTCCTCTCGGAGGAATCTGCACCGACTTTCGCGTTTTTCTCAAACGCAACGTTATTAGATATCAGAAGCTCGAGGGCCGGGTGGAGGGGCGATTTCCAGTCGCCCCTTCCTCCATGTCCCGTCCAATCGCATATGAGGCCAATTGGGGGAGTATGCGGCGCGGGCAGGGCAGTGGATGCGGCAGCTACCGGAGCGCGTCCGGAATGTTATTCTTGTTTCTACGAGGAACTGATGCCATCTGAACTCGCCCAGTGGATCACTTCGGCGGTTCTCATTTTGGGATTCCTCTACCTGGACCGATCCATCCGTTCCGTGCGCGGCGAGTTACGGGATTTCCGCGACAGTGTGGATCAGCAGATCGGAGATCTCCGCAACCATACGGATCACCAGGTCGGAGCTCTCCGCGACCATGCGGATCACCAGAACGGAACTCTCCGCGACCATGTGGACCGCCAGTTTGGAAATCTCCGCGACCGTCTGGGTCGGATCGAGGGAACTCTCGATGTGCTGCGGGATTTCTTGGTCCGCAATGGACGCGGAAACGCCGCTTGAACTCATCCCCGGGCACAGGGAGATTGAAAGCCGGTACCTGGTGATGATGGCCGCGGAATCGGATCGTCAGCCCTGACCGCACGCCGGACAACGGAGCCCCTACTCCTCTCCCAGCAGCGTGAAAGAGTCGATGCGGTCCAGCAGGTCGCCCCTGCTCGGTGACAACTCGCTGATCTCGAGTCCCGGCGACAGACTGGTGATGACCGATTTCCCGATCAGAAACCGCCCCGAGCTTGATTCGTCCCGGGAAGCCGTCCGAAGTCCCCAGATGGTGTGAAACGCCACCGGGGAGCCCCGGAAGGCTCCGAGATAGAGCATGACGTGGCCCCTGATGTTCAAAAGCGTGCGGAAGGGGACCGCCGCTTCCAGAATTCGCTTTCGTTTTTCGTCCGCGGAGAGTTCGGTGAGGTCCACGTTTTTCCCCGCACTCGCCTGACTTCTCGAGTTGCGCGGCAGGCGAAGTCCGAAGGGCAGGAAGATATCCAGGATGGTGGAGGAACAGTCGCGATGACCGCCCAGTCCACCCCAACCGTAGGGTTGCCCCACGATCTGGTTGATCAGCTCGGCCAGACGATCCTGGGAGAACGGAAAAGGAATCGGCGCGGCATCCGGTTCCGCCAGCCGGACCTGTGACAGGGACGCCCGGCGGCTCGCGTCAGCCACGGGAGCCAGCAGCCGGACGCCTCCGGGTTCGCCTCTGCCCTCCATCGGCAACAGCATTCCGATCCGCCCCTCGAAGAGGAATCCGCCGGGATCCCCGGAGACTGGGAACCGGTCCCGCCGCAGCGCGGCCAAGCGGGGACGCCGGTACGCAGCCATGAACTCCTCGTCGACGAACGCCACGTCCCGCGCATCGATCCAACCGCAGGTATAAGGCGATTCGGCGCCCAGAAACCGACCGTCCCGGGAGACGTGGGTCAGGAAAAGGGGCGTCCCCGCCCAGACCGCCGAATTCTGGTTGTAGTCGAACGGGTATCCCTCTCCCGCCTTCCGGAAGTCGAAATAGAAGGGTTCCGCCGAAGGAAGCGCCCGCAGGGCCGTGTTGCGGATGGCGATCCCGTATTCGGCTCGACTGGGAAATTCATCCAGTTGCGCATTGGCCACGACGGCTTCCACCTGGGAGGTGGAAAGTTTCAGCAGACTGGGACCGAAGACCGGCTTCCTGGAGAACGATTCGGCGGCCCAACCGAACGCCGCCTCCCTGCAGACCGCGGGCTCGGTTCGCTCCCAGGGCCCGTACCAGTAGGCTTCGAATTTCTCGAGCCAGTCCTTGTCGACCTGGAGAATGGGCCGGTCCCCGCTCCCGGTAAAGGCCGTGGCGTCCTGAGGAATCCGGTCCAGGTCGTCGAGAGGCCCGGTCGAAATCAGCGGAATCCGCGCCGGCCCGCAAGCGGCGCCCGCTACCAGCGCCATGACCACCACCAACCGGATCGCCCGCATGACTCCTTTCATCTGCAGACACACCGTAGCATCCCATGGTGATTGTAACCATCCACCGAAACCAGGAGCGGCAGCTCACCGGCCGCCGAATTCCGCGGTTTCAGAAGTGCGGTTCAGGCGGCGATGACAAGATTGAGATTGCCATCGATCTGAAGTAATGTGATGCAAATGCAAGCATCGAACATTACAGAGTCCAAGACCCAAATCACCGCGCGCCTGCCGGATACGGTTGTCAATGCACTGGACGCGGTCGCCCGCCGATTCCATCGCAGCCGGGCGGAGATCGTTCGCCGGGCGGTCGAACGTTACCTTGAAGACTTCGACGATCTTTCCATAGCCGTCGAACGGCTCCGTGATCCGAGCGATCCGGTGCTGGATTGGGATCAGGTCAGGCGTGAACTTCTCGATACGGATTAAGGGCAGCGCAGCCAAGGAACTGAAGCGAGTTGCCAGGAAGGATCGAACGCGAATTGTCGCGGCCATCGACCGTCTGGCAGAGAACCCCTTCCTCGGCAATGCGCTGAAGGGAGGTAGGCGGGGTCTGCGTCGGCTTCGCGTCGGAGACTACCGCGTGCTTTACGAAGTGCGCGAAGATTTACTCCTTGTACTGGTCGTGAGCGTTTCCCACCGGCGTTCGGCTCCACCGTCTGAAAGGTAATATGAAGGCGTTCTGGAGCCTCTCGATTTCGGGCAACTGGGGAATCATATTCCGTCATCGGATCAAAATCAGGCCCTACCAGCCGCTCGTCCCGCAGCAGGAGGTATCGACCCCACCGCGCGTCCGCGAGTCTTCACCTTCATCGAAGACTTCAAAGGACAAGGGATAAGCACGACAGCGATGGCGACCGGGTCCGACCAGCCGGCAAGCCTCTCTCTTCTCTTTTGCCCCGTTCCTCCGCTTCGGTTGCCCCGACACCGTCTTCCGTTGTAATTTTGAAGACACGAGAAAAGATCATGTTGCGCAAGTTCTGTGTGACGTCCCTGGCTGGCCTGATCCTCGGCTCCAGCCTTCAGGCCACCGGGGCCGCTGACTCCGATTTCCAAAAAGACGTCCTCCCCATCTTCGAGAAGAACTGTCTCCAATGCCACAGTGGCGCCGATCCCCAGGGCCAGCTCCACCTGGGCACCCTCGAGGCCATGTTGGCCGGAGGGAAGTCGGGACCCGCACTGATGCTCGGGGACTCGGACCGGAGCCTGCTGGTCTCCAAGTTGATCTCGGGCGCCATGCCCCCGGGGGACGTCAATCTGTCCCCGGAGGAGACCCGGGCCATCCGGCTCTGGATCGACGCCCAGGCCGCTTACACGGGCGGCCGGCTCCATACCGAGAAGGACGTGCTGCCCATCTTTCAGATGCACTGCGTCAACTGTCACGGCAAGGCCAGGCAGGAGGCGGGACTGGACCTGCGGACCCGGGCCAGCCGGCTGCGGGGAGGCGAATCGGGGCCGGCTCTCGTCCCCGGCGACCCGGGCCGGAGTCTGCTCTTTTCCCGCATCATCTCCCAGGAGATGCCCCCCCTGGACAAGATCCGGCCGCCCACCACGGCCGAGGTGGAGGTCCTGAGACAGTGGGTTCTGGCCGGGGCCCCGGCCGACCCGCCCCAGGTGGATGCCGTCGCGGATCCCCCCCTGTCTCCGGAAGACACGGAGTTCTGGTCCTTCCGCTCTCCGCGCAGGCCGGATCAGCCGCGAGTCCGTCATCCCGGGCAGGCCCGCAATCCCATCGACCTCTTTCTGCTGGCACGGCTGGAAGCCAAGGACCTCGGCTTCTCTCCCGAGGCCGAGCCCCTGGTCCTGCTGCGCCGGGCCTATCTGGACCTGACCGGAATGCCCCCCACCTCCCAGGAGGTCCTGGACTACCTGGAGGACCGGGAGCCGGGGGCCTACGAGCGGCTCCTGGACCGGCTCCTGGACTCTCCCGCCTACGGGGAGCGCTGGGCCCAGTACTGGTTCGACCTGGCCGGGTACAGCGATTCGGAGGGGATCATCGACGAGGACAAGGTCCGCCCTCATGCCTGGCGCTATCGCGACTACGTGATCCGGGCGCTGAACCGGGACACTCCTTACGACCGTTTCCTGACCGAGCAGTTGGCGGGCGACGAGCTGGTGGACTACAAGAAACAGAAGGAGGTCACCCAGGAACTGGTGGACGTTGTCGCCGCCACCGGCTTCCTGCGGCTGGCCCCCGACGGCACCTATGGCCAGCCCAATGGGTCGCTCCAGGAAAGGATGGACGTCATCGCCGACGAGCTCCAGGTCCTGGGCTCTTCGGTTCTGGGCCTGACCATCGGTTGTGCCCGCTGCCACGACCACAAGTACGATCCCCTGAGCCAGCGCGAGTACTACAGCCTGGCCGCCATCTTCCAGACCGCCCTCGACCCCTACGACTGGCGTCCGCCCACCAAACGGGTGCTGCGTGTCGCTCTGGAGGCGGATCTCAAGGAGGTCGAGGCCCACAACGCCCCTCTCCAGGTCAAGCTCCGAAACCTGGAATCGGAGCTGAAGGAAAAGGCTCGACCCTACAAGGAGAAATTCCAGAAGGAGGCGCTGGACGCCCTGCCTTCCGACCTTCAAGCGGACCTCAGGGCTATCGCCAGGACGTCCGAAGCGAAACGCACCAGTCTCCAGCGTTTCCTGGGCCGGAAGTTCAAGGAGGTGGTGGATCCCGCCTATGCCACCCTGGGGGACCGTTTCCCCGAGTTCAAGAAGTCCGCCGGCCAGTTGGAAAAGGACATCGCCCACATCAAGAACTCCAAGTACGGGTCCGAGACCAATTTCCGGGACAAGACCAAGTACCGGACCCTGCCCGGCATCCGGGCCCTCTACGACATGGGAGGGGACCCGTCTCCCGTTTATCGTCTGAACCGGGGAGAAGCCCAGTCAGTGGCGGAACGGGTGGTCCCGGAGGTGCCCCGAGTACTGTCCGGCACCGGCCTGGAACCCTACCGGCCGCTGCCGCCCCCGGGACGGGACACCAGCGGCAACCGTCTGGGCCTGGCCCGCTGGCTGACCCAGGAGGGGCACCCTCTGACTTCTCGGGTCCAGGTCAATCGGATCTGGGGGCATCACTTCGGCCGCGAACTCGTCACCACCCCGGGCGACTTCGGCAAGACCGGGTCCCAGCCGACCCATCCGCAGCTTTTGGATTGGCTGGCGGCCGAGTTCGTGGACCGGGGGTGGAGCATGAAGGCCGTGCACCGGCTGATCATGACCTCGGCGGCCTACCGGCAGACGTCCCGGGTCGGCCCCCGGGTCCGGCAGCGGGACCCCGACAACCTGCTCCTTTCCCGAATGCGCATGAGACGTCTGGAAGCCGAGGCCCTGCACGATTCGGTGTTGCGCGTCACGGGCCGCCTGGACGCGACTCCCTTCGGAATTCCCGTCCCCCTGAAGGAGGAATCCAGCGGCGAGGTGGTGCCCGAATCGACCTCGGGCGGGTGGCGCCGGGCCGTCTATCTGCTCAAGCGGCGCCGCATGCCCGTCTCCTCCCTGGAGGCCTTCGACTATCCGGTGATGATTCCGAACTGCGGCCAACGCCGGCAGTCCACCGTCCCCTTGCAGGCGCTGCAGCTCATCAACGGAGAGCTGATGCGCGGCCACGCCCGCTATCTGGCGGGCCGGCTCATGGATCAGGCTCCGGGAGACACGCCGGGGCAGATCGAGAAACTCTATTTGGAAGTCCTGAGCCGCTATCCCACCCCCGGGGAGAGCCGGCGCATCGAGGAGTCGCTGCAACGCCTGCAGCGGGAGTGGCGCGGCCACCTGAATCAGAAGAACGATCCGGCGCCCCGGGGTCCCGGGGCCCGCTGGTCGGCGCTGAGTTCGGTGGTCCTCACGCTCCTCAATTCGGGGGAGTTTCTGTATATTGACTGACCGAGCGAGGCACCTCATGGCCAATTTCGGATCGAACCTCCGCGGCACCCGGCGGGACTTCTTCTCCCGTCTCGGCGACGGAGTCCACGGCGCCGCACTGGCCTGGCTGCTGCAAAAGGATCTTCTCGGTTCGCCGAGCCCCGACGGGAGCCGGCCCCGGGTCGACTTGACTCCGCTGGCTCCCCATCATGATCCCAAGGCCAAATCGGTCATACACTTGTTCATGAACGGCGGCCCCAGCCAGGTCGACCTCTTCGACCCCAAGCCGACCCTGGCTCGAATGGCGGGTGGCGCCGCCCCCCGGGACCTGCTCAACCAGATCGAGAACATGGATCAGGTGGGGACCCTGATGCCGTCGCCGTGGGAGTTCTCCCGGCACGGCAAGTGCGGGATGGAGCTGTCGGAGCTCCTGCCGCATACCGCCGGGATCGTGGACGACATCACCCTGGTCCGGTCCATGTACGGAGAGCACTTCAATCACGAGCCCTCCATCAACCTCTTTCACACGGGCCGGACGATTACGGGCCGCCCCACCCTGGGGGCATGGGTCACCTACGCTCTGGGCACCGAGAACCGGAACCTGCCCGGCTATGTGGTTCTGGAAGACAAGAAGCTGCCGGTCAACGGGATTCAGAACTGGCAGTCGGGCTGGCTTCCCCCGATGTATCAGGGCACGCGGTTCCGGGAGAAGGACCCGGCCGTGCTCAACCTGAATCCCAGGGAGCGGCTGCCCAACCCCCTGATCGAAGCCGAACGGTCGCTGCTGCGCAGCCTCGACCATTCTCATCGCCTGGAACGTCCCTGGCAGCCGGATCTGGACGCCCGGATCTCCTCCTACGAACTGGCCGCCCGCATGCAGTTGGCCGCCAGCGACGCCCTGGACCTCTCCCGGGAGAGCGAGGCCACCAAGGAGATGTACGGTCTCAACAACGAGGCCACCGCCTCCTACGGGCGACGCTGCCTGCTGGCCCGGCGCCTGGTGGAACGGGGAGTGCGCTTCGTCCAGATCTTCATCGAGTACCAGATCTGGGACAATCACTCCGACTTGAAGAAGAACCTGGAGAACTGCTGCCGGAAGACGGACCAGCCGTCCGCCGCCCTGGTTCGCGATCTGAAGCAGCGGGGGCTGCTGGACGACACGCTGGTCATCTGGGGAGGCGAGTTCGGCCGCATGCCCATCTCCCAGCTTCGAGACGGCGGCTCCGCCGGCCGGGATCACGGTCCCGACGGCTTCAGCCTCTGGATGGCCGGAGGGGGAGTCAAGGCCGGCTACGTCCACGGCGCCACCGACGACATCGGCCACAAGGCCGCCGTGGACCGGGTCAGCGTCCACGATTTTCACGCCACCTTCCTGCACCTGCTGGGCCTGAACCATCGAGACCTGGTTTACCGGCGCCACGGCTTGGAGGAGCGCCTCACCGATCAGTATCCGGCCCGGCTGGTCCACGAGATCCTCGCCTGACGGAAAGCAAAGAGGAAAGAGTAAAGAGGAAAAGAGTGGGCGCCGAGCGGACTTTGGCGCCCGCCTGTTGAGCAGGAGAAATTCGCATGCAACTCGACCCTGTTTCCCTGACCCGGGATCTCGTCGCCATCAAATCCGTCAGCCGCTGGAGCAACGCTCTGATCTCCGACCTGGTGGAGGAGCGGTTTCGAGAGCACGGCTTCGAAACCGAGCGCCTCGACTACGTGGACGAAAACGGGGAGACCAAGGTCAGCATCGTCGGCCGGAAGGGATCGGGAACGGGGGGGTTGGCCTTCTTCTCCCACACCGACACGGTGCCGGGACAGGAAGAGGACTGGGACCCCTACGACCCGGTGGCCGGGGACGGAAAGATTTCCGGAAGGGGATCCTGCGACATGAAGGGACCTCTGGCGGCCACCATGGCTGCGGCCGCGACGGTGGACTCAGGGGACCTGAAGCATCCGGTCCTGGTCATGGCCACCGCCGACGAGGAAGTGGGCGGGGGCGGGGCCAAGCAGGTGGTCCGGGAGTCCCGGTTCTTCAACGAAGCACGGCCGACCTACGCTGTAGTGGCCGAGCCTACCGAGTTGTGGCCGGTCTATGCCCACAAGGGCGGAGTCCTGGTCATGGCCACGGCCCGGGGCAGAGCGGCCCACACCAGCACCGATCTCGGCACCTCGGCCAATTTTCTGATCGCTCCTTTCCTGGCCGAGATGGCTGAGCTGGCCAAGGATGTGAAAAAGGATCCCCGCTACCGGAACCCGGACTTCGATCCGCCCACCAACGGTTTCAACATGGTCTTCGAGGACGGCGGCACCCGCCCCAACGTGAGCGCGGCCAGGTGCACCTGCCAAGTCGGCTTCCGGCCCATGCCCGGCGACCAGAGCCGGGAACTGATGGAGATCGTCGCCGGCAGGGCCAGAGCCCACGGCCTGGAGGTGGAGACCGCGTACAAGGGTCCTTTCTACGTTCCTCCCGATGCCGACCTGGTGCAACTGGCATCCCGGGCCGGCGGCGGACGGAAGCCCAAGACCGTCCCCTACGGTACCGACTCCATCTGGATCAAGGACCAGGTCGACGAATTGGTGGTCCTGGGTCCCGGCAACATCGCCCAGGCCCACACGGTGGGAGAGTGGATCTCCATCGAGCAACTCGAAGCAGCGGTGGAGATCTATCGCCGCATGATCCGGGAAGTCTGCGGGACGGGCAATTTCCAATCGCCCGGAGGGGCGATTTCCAGTCGCCCACTGGGAGAGGCGACTGTGCGCCAGGCTAACTGGCACAAGATAGGCGGTGGAAGTCCGCCGAAACGAAGGACTAACCATCCACGTTTCTCCGCGAGCCGTGCGTTGGCACCCGTGAGGGTGTCGGCGAAGCGTCGGTAGCGGTGCGTATGGGCAGGCTATTGAGCATCGAAAGCTCCATGATCGGAAGTGCCGAGACTGTAGTCGCGGTCGAAGGCAACACCGGCTGGACCGCCCAGGTGAGGGACGGCCGGGCTCCGCGGTGTCAAAGAACCCAGGCACGTACGCAAATCTTGTTCCGGGACCTGGGAGGGCTTCATTTCACGCCGGGGGGTCGCCCCGGGGTCGCATGAGAAAGGAGTAACCCGAAACTCATGATGGACGGAACGAAGCAATCGGATTCATCCATAGTAGCGATGAAGCGGGCGAACAAAGAGGGGCGACCCTCGGCGGAGCCGGTGGAGCGAAGGGATGGAACCAAGGGGAATTCGGTGAGCCAAAGCACGCGCCGGACGCAGAGTCGGGGGAGCGTGTCCCAAGCGGTGGACCGGATACGGCGAGCGATCGCGAGAAACCCCAAGGAGCGACTGACCGCGCTGCTGCACCATATCACTGTGGAGGCCCTGCGCCGCGCCTACCTCGGACTGAGGAAGGATGCTGCGCCGGGAATCGACGGGGTCCGGTGGGAGGAGTACGGGGCGAAGCTGGAAGAGCGACTGCTGGACCTGCATCGCCGCGTGCACCGGGGCGCGTACCGAGCGCCTCCCGTCCGGCGGGTGAACATCCCCAAGCCGGATGGAAGGACACGACCGCTCGGCGTGGCCGCGCTGGAGGACAAGATCCTCCAGAAGGCAGTCGTGGACGAGCTCCTGACGCCGATTTACGAGGCGGAGTTTCTCGGGCTCAGCTACGGGTTCCGGCCCGGACGGAAGGCGCATGACGCGCTGGATGCACTGGCCTACGGGATCGAACGGCGGAAAGTCAACTGGATCGTGGACGCGGACATTCGGACGTTCTTTGATGCGATCGACCGGGACTGCCTGATGCAGTTCGTGGAACGGCGGATCGGAGACCGGCGGGTGCTGCGGCTGCTGCGCAAGTGGCTGAACGCCGGCGTGATGGAAGAAGGGACCTGGTCGGACACGGGGAGAGGGACGCCTCAGGGCGCCAACGTCTCGCCGGTCATGGCCAACGTGTACCTGCACTACGTGCTGGACCAATGGTTCCATCGGACGTGGCGCCCACGAGTCCCGAAAGGCGAAGCGATCCTGGTGCGATATGCGGACGACTTCGTGGCCGGATTCCAGAGACGGGCGGACGCGAAACGGTTTCTCCGAGACCTGGGGGAACGGTGCGCCGAGTTCGGGCTGGAACTGCACCCGGAAAAGACGCGACTGGTGGAGTTCGGACGATTTGCGGCAGCGGATCGGCGACGACGCGGGGAGCGGAAACCGGAGACGTTCGACTTTCTGGGGTTCACGCACTACTGTGCGAAGACCCGGAAGGGACGCTTCCGGCTGGGGCGGAAGCCAAGCGCGAAACGGATGAACCGGACCCTGCAACGGTTGGGGGAGAGGCTGTGGAGACAACGGCACGCGGATCACTGGGAGGTCGGGAAATGGTTGAGCCGGGTCCTGAACGGCTGGCTGAACTATTTTGCGGTTCCGGGGAGTACGCGCTGGCTGCGAGGTTTCTGCTATCTGCTGCAACGGCGGTGGCTGCGAGCCTTGCGCCGCCGGTCCCAACGCGACCGCTTCAGCTGGGGACGGTTGCGACGGATGACGGAATTGCTCTGGCCATCCGTGAAGATCCGTCACCCGTGGCCGGGGCAGCGGTTCCGCTGGCCGTCCACACCCAAGGTAGGAGCCGGATGCCTTAACGGGCACGTCCGGATCTGTGCGGGGGGCGGCAGGAAACTGCCGTTCCTACCGTGACTTCTTGTCGCCTGCTCTTCTATCTTGCTACGCGATTCGGTGACCGGAAAGTATTGAGGGGGAAAGTGTACAGTGGGGACTCCGTCCCCCCTGCCCCCCTGATCGGCGGCTAGAAACCGCCGCTCCTTCGGCGGCTGGAAACCGCCGCTCCCTCGGCGACAGGAAAGGGTCGGCTTCACGTGAAGGTCTTGATCGCGGCAAAGAGGAGTCCGGCAACGGCCAACTGAGAGAGGAGCATCTTGTTGGCCATGGCATTCATGTCCGCTCGGAGCTCCGCCTTGGCCGTGGCGATTTCTCCGCGCAACTCGACCGTAGTAGATGCAATTTCTGCACGCAACTCGACCGTAATAGATGCAATTTCTGCACGCACCTCGCCCGCAGTGGATGCAATTTCCGTGCGCAACTCGGCAATCGAGGACCGGAGTTCAACTCTGGTTGCGACGATCTCTCGCCGCAACGACTCATCCATGCGGGAGAGATCCGATTTCACGAGGGCGAGATCGGATTTCGTGACGGTGGACTCTCCACTCATGCGCATGACCTTCAGCAAGACTGCAGCTTGCTTGTCGTCGAAGCCACCGGATTCCAGCTCGCGGGCGGCCGCGAGAGTGTCGAACGAGGCGTTCATCCGTATCGTCTCCCGCACGGGCGTCCCGTGACGGACACCTCCGTTTCAACGACGCGCAACATATTCCAGCTTAGCAGTCCGCCCCTCGTGGCAAAAGTCGCCTGGCGATACGATTGACAAACCCTCGTGGCAGGCGACAGGCGGGGCGTCCGGACATCGCCCCTGGGCCACCCTCTAATCCACCCCCTGGTCCTCACCAACCACGCCTTAGTTGCTACCATATAAAGCACCTAACGCCGGTGGAGGAAAAAACATGACACGAAGATCGGTCCCGGCAGCCATGCCGTGGGTCTTGTCCCTGGGGGTTGCGCTCACCTTGGCCGAAGGTGAGCCGTCCGCACCGCATCAACAGAAGATCGGCGCGCTCACCGAGCTGGCAGGACAAGTGCAGTTCGTCACCGGTGCGGGCAACGAAGTCGTATTCCCGCAAGTGGCGGACGGGGTCGACGAAGGCATCGGAATCACCACCGCCATATTTCTCACCAATGCCGAAGAGGACGAACTCGTGGCGACCCTCCGGTTCCGGCGTTCCGACGGGTTGGGCATGGTCGTCGACCTCTACCGATTGGGAACGGACGAATTGGCTGGGTCGGGCGACTCGATTTCGGTCACCATACCCGCCTCTCAATCGGTCTTTCTGGAGACCGGCGGTTCCGGAAACCTCTCGGTGGGTTGGGCGAGCGCGTCGGCTCCCTCCGGCAAGCGGATCGGAGGAGTCGCCGCCTACAGTCTCTTCGATCCCGATAACCGGCGAATCAGCGCCATCGTCGGTGTCGGGGCTAGTCTGGGAACGCCCGCGTTTTCTCTACCGGTGGTCCGGGACACCGCGGCCCGCACCAGAACGGCGCTGGCGTTGGCGAACAGTTCGGGCGGTGCGGCTCGCCTGAGGGCCTATCTTCTCGATTCCGAGGGAGAACACAACTCCAGCAAGCCACTGACACTCGGACCGGGCGGGCATCAGGCGCTGTACGTTGACGAGTTCTTCCCCGAGGTCGGTCCGCAATTCTATGGCACCCTCCATCTTCGCCGGGTGAATGAGGACGATGAGCCGGAGGAGATTTTCGACGTCCATCCGATCGTGCTCCTGCAATCGGGGCATCTCTTCAGCTCGATCCCGGTCACCAGCGTCCCCATCACGACCCCGATTCACTTCCCCGATGGTGAGCCCACGACACGGCCGGCGGCGAGGATCTCGGTTTCTCCCACCTCCATCGAACGGGGCCGGGAAGCGACCTTGAGTTGGACGTCGACAAACGCCGAGAGCGCGGAGATCATCCCTGATATCGGCGCCGTCCCGACGTCCGGATCGCGGACCGTGTCGCCCACAGCCACCACGACCTATCGCATCACGGTTCAAGACGGGGACGGACAAACGGCGACGGCCACGGCGACGCTCACCGTCACCGAACCCTCTGCCCAGGCCTGCGCCGCCGGGAGCGTCATTCCACCGGGCGGCCAATGCGACCTGAAGGATGCCGGAGGCAACACCGTCGGCACCTTTGCCGTGGCCGCCAGCGGCACGGCCTGTCTGCGGATGGAACAGGTCATTCTCTGTCACGCTCAGAGCCACAACATCGAAGACGCGACTCTCAATGAGTATCAGGTCACCCTCATCGCAAGCCGGGATGAGGACGGGGACTGGACGATTTCCAAGGTCTCCATTTCGTCGAATTGAAGGCCCCGGGTGAGAAATCCGGGTCGGAGAAGCAGGTGGATTATGCGGACAGCAAATAAGCGAACCATCCTTGTCCTGATGTCGTTGGCCGTGGCCGCTGGCCTGGCGGGGCTGATCGCCTACTACATGACGCCTGGCGAAGAGCCGGAGCCGGAGCTGACGGGAGAGGCGATGGCGACCCGTGCCGCCATGGCCCGGATCGAAGCCGAAAGTGGGGGAACTGTCCCGGAACTTGAGATTCAGGCGGCGCCCCGAACGGCTGAAACACCGCCCGCCGTCGATAAATCCGCGGAGGACACGGTTCCCTCGCCGCCCGACGGTTATTCCTTCATCTCCTACCACGGGGAGATGCCCCGCGCGCGAATCGCAGGCGACGCCGATGCCGGCGACGAGCGGCCGAGTGCCGGTCCGGACTGGATGGACGCAAGCCTGTCCATCGAGGCACTCGTCGACCAGGCGACCGCCGCCGCACGCGACTGGTCCTTCGGCTGGGTCCGGCTGGCCGGCGACGCCATGCCGAGCGACGTGACGGGGTCTCTCGCCGAGTTCGGCGCAACGGCTCTCGGTTCCTCGGGCAACCTCGTCCGCGCCCGACTGCCCGGTGACCCGGCCCTGTTGCACGAGATCGTAGCCCTGCCGGAAGTCGACGGGCTGGGTGCCGTCCCCCCGGAGCGGAAACTTCCGGAGGCGTTCGCCCGCGAGCTGATGGAAGCGCCCCCTCAAGATCAGGCGCCCGTCTTCATCACCCTGATGACGGACGATCCCGACGGCCGGTGGCGGCGGGCGTTGGAGGACCAGGGCGCCGTAGTGGGCCGGTGGGATCCGGATCTGCGGGCCTACACGGCCAACGTTTCCCACGGTCAAGTGGAAGCCATCGCCGCGGCCGATTACGTATTGGCCGTGGAACCGGTCGGCGTCGTCCGGCCGGCGCACGACACCTCCGTTCCCGCCATGGGGGCGGACGCCCTGCGAGCGTACGACGGTTCCCCCGGGATCTTCTCCGGCATGGGCGGCGCTTCCGTCCCCATCGGGGTCATGGACACCGGGCTCAACGTCAACCACTTGGACATCGGGTCGAACCGGGAGAGCATCTGCGGCGCCAACCTCGCTTGGTTTTCCTTCTTTTCCTCTCCCGCGAATGAGGCGGAGGATCTCTGGATCGACGAAGGAGGCCACGGAACCCACGTGACCGGGACCATGATCGGAAACGGGTCTGTCCAGCGCCGTTTCGCCGGCATGGCGCCTTCGGTGAAGCACATCCGTTTCGGGCGAGTGCTCAACAGCTTTGGCTTCGGTTCGGTCGACTCGATTCTTCGCGGGATGGACTTCCTGGCCGAGGCGACGGAGTGTGCCGAACCGGGCCGATTCTCCGATCCCGTCAGGCCCCTGATCGTCAACATGAGTCTGAGCTCTTCCTCCAGGACGTTCGACGGCAGGGGATTCGCCGAACGCAAGCTGGATTCCATCGTCTGGGGGCATCGCCAACTGTACGTCGTCGCGCAGTCCAACGAGAACATCGATGGCTTCTCCGATTTCGGAGCCGCCAAGAACTCCCTCTCCGTAGGTGCCGCCCTGGACAGCGGAGCCCTCGCACTGTTCAGCAGCCACGGACCCACGGCGGACGGACGCCTGGCGCCTCAGGTCGTCGCCACCGGTGTCCGCGTCCACTCGGCCGTCGGCGGCGGGAGCCGTGGCGAATATCGGGCGATCAGCGGCACCAGCATGTCCTCCCCCACGGTGGCGGGGGTGGCCGCCCTGTTGATGGACGCCGCCCCGGAACACCAGGAACACCCGGCGTTGGCCCGGGCCAGACTGCTGGCCGGAGCCATCCGCCCGGACCCCTGGCTGGACGCCCCGGACGCCTTCCCCTCCACCAACACCGGAGGCCCCGGGTCGATGCAGGCGCAATACGGTCTGGGCAAGGTCTCGGCTCGCACCGGCATCCTCAACCGGGACGGGGCCGGCGGCTGGATCGGTGGCGGCGCGGTTTCGGAACTCCGGGACGGGGAGTACGCCCACCACGACATCGATGTGCCGGCGGGAGCCAGCCGTCTCGACCTGGTGATGACCTGGGACGAACCGCCGGCGGACACCATCGCCAGCACGGTGCTGAACGACCTGGACCTGTGGTTGGACCGTGACGGCGACTGCGGGGAAGGAGCTTGCGGGGAGCATTTCTCGACGTCCCGAGTGGACAACGTGGAGTGGATCATCCTGAAGAATCCCCGACCGGGCACGTATCGGGCGAAGGTGGTGGCCCGCCGGGTCTACACGGCGCCGCCCAGGGCCGCGCTGGCATGGACGGTGATCCGGGGCGCGTCCACGCCGAATCTGATGATCGGCACCGACCAAAACCTGCTTATGGGCCAGGAGGAACAGGAACTGCTTGTGACGGTGACCGCGGACGAGTATGTGGCGGCCGGCAGCCGGTTGCACCTCGACTGCCGGGACACCGCCGAGGCTTCCGGTTGCGAGCAGATCCGGATCCACTCCATGGCCGTTTCTCGCGAAGACGGGATTTCGGTCGACCTGTCGGATGAACTTGGAACCCCCGTCCGTCCCCCGGGATCGGAACCACCGGCGCCTTCGGATCCTCCGGTTTCGCCGATCTCCGAGGGTTCTCCTATCCCGCTGGGTTCGTCGATCCCGCTCGGCGAGATCGCCGCCGGGGAGACCCAGGAAGTCCGGTTCGTCGTCTCTTCCGTCGGGGACGGAGATCCGGTCCGCCTCTACTTTACGGCGAGCGCCTGGAACGCCAAGGGAGCGTCCGCCTCGGTGGAAGTTGCACCCGGCGGAAGCGGGGGCTCCGGAGTGGCCCAACGCCCCGCCAACGACGACTTCGCTGCGGCGGCCGTCATCGACGGTGATCAGGGCTTTCATTCGGTGGACCTGCTGCTGGCCACACCCGAGCCGGGAGAACCGCTGTTCGGTCCCCGTTCGGGCCGGCCGGCCGGCTCGGTCTGGTATCGGTGGACGGCGCCCGCGGACGGTGCGGTCCGTTTCAACCTCCACCCGCCGGGGGAGCTCGGAGGCGCGCGCAACGATCGCGTCGACGTCTTCCGCGGTGACGCCATCGCGGCGTTGGAGGGAGTCGCCTCGGATCAGTGGGGAGCCATCTTCTTCGCCGAGGAGGGAGAAATCTACCGGATCCGGGTGAGCCACATGCTCCGGGGAATCGCCCTCGACCTTCGTTGGTCCCAGGGGGACCGCCCGGTCAACGACGACTTCGACCGGGCCGCCGTGCTGGAGGGCGCAAGCGGCGCCGTTCGGGGCAGCAGCCAGGGCGCCACCCTGGAACCGGGCGAGTGGTTCGGCATTGATGCGGGCACCACGTGGTACCGGTGGACGGCGCCCGGCGACGGTTGGTGGCGATTCTCGAGTGACCCCACGAAGCGCGTGTTCGCATTCGAGGGAGACGGTATTCCGGCCCTTCGACTGGTCTCCCAACTGCCCGCTGGCGCCGCTGATTTCCCCGCCGCCGCCGGCAACGAATACCGCATCGCGGTCGCCGCTCCCAGTGCCGATGCGCCCAGTGGTCCCTACGAGTTGAGCTGGGAGGGATTGCTGATAGCAGCCGTCCTCGACAACGATCAGCATATCGGGGCGATGCCGCTCGAGAGTGTCCCCTCGTCCCAATTCATCATTGGCATCGACCCTGTGGCAACGGTGGAGCCCGGTGAGCCCCTCGAGACCGGGGTCCGAACCCGGTGGTGGGTCTGGGAAGCCCCGGAGGACGGCCGCTACACCTGGCGGCTCCAGGAACCCGTCACTTATTCGTACTTGAGGGTGACCGTATTCTCTGGCCCATCCATGCAAGGTCCGACGTCGATAGAGGACCTGGACCTGGTGGCGCAGACACGTCCCCACGTGGCGCCGGCCGATTTCGTTTTTCAGGCCAACGCCGGCCAAAGGTATTGGATCGCGGTCGGATTTCCGGCGCGAAGCTTCGAGGCCTATCTTCTGCCCGCCGCGACCGCCTTTGTGAC
Source organism: Acidobacteriota bacterium (assembly GCA_965217775.1). Taxonomy (GTDB): domain Bacteria; phylum Acidobacteriota; class UBA6911; order RPQK01; family JAJDTT01; genus JAJDTT01. The sequence continues at coordinate 4,687,030 of CBDCJH010000002.1, read as the reverse complement.
CTGGGGACCGACCCCTGACAACGACAATCTGGCCGCTGCTGCGGCGTTGGACGAGGCGTCCGGGTCGGTCTCCGATTCGAATCGTTTTGCCTCCACCGAACGGGGGGAGCGGACCTCACTCCTGGGGCACTCTTCTCTCTGGTGGACCTACGAAGCGGCCGCAGCCGGGTGGTATCGATTCTGGCTGGACGACCCCTACTCTCCCTGGGTGCTCTCCATCTACGAGGACAGCCGCGACGGTTCCGGATCGATCGAGTTCGTGAGGAGCAGCCATCAGCCCGAGGGAATCGAGGCGGACGCCATCGAGGTCGTCTTCCGTGGCGAGGAGGGAAGCCGCTACACGGTTCGATTGGGAGCCCGCGGCGACCATCCGGGCAGCGATTTCACCCTGAACTGGGAGGAGACCGATCCTCCCGTCTGGCTCAAGTACGCGGGACGGCTGGCGGACGGCGACCGGGACGCCAACGGCGCCTCGGTACGGCTCCGAGGGCCCGCCAGCCTGGCCTTCAACGGCCGCGGCACGGCTCTATACGCGGCGTCCAGGCTGGGCCTGCAAGTCTTCGAACGCAACTCGAAGACCGGGGGTCTGGCCCTCACTCAATTGTTGGAAGACGACGGCCTGGAGGACAGCTCTCTGATCTGGGACCCGCATCGAGACCGGCTCTACGCCCATCGCTGCGGGACCTGGCGCGGTTTCGCACCGATCGACGAGACCCAACGGGAACTGGACGACGAGGGGGCGATTCCGGTCACCGGGGATCCGCCGGCCACTGCCGAGTGCAGCCCCGGCGAATTCGGCGACCTGTTCATGGACGGCGAAGGCTCGTTCCTGAACGCGGTCCTTCCCGGCGCCGGCCAATTGCAGATCCTGGCCTTGGATACCCCCGGCGAGTTGCCGCATGTCCAGACCCTGGAGGTCCCGGGACTCACACGAGCCCTGATCTCCAATGCCGGCGGCCACGTCTACGCGGGGACGTTCCGCTCGTTGCACGTCTTCGAACGCGACGCCGAAACGGGGACGCTCACGGATGCAACGAAGGGTGTGAATCCGCTCTTCGGCCTGGAAGCGCTGGCCATCACCGGCGACGACCGGCACCTGTTCGTCTTCCACGGCAACGGCTGGAGCGCGACGGTGTTCGATTTGGAAGCGGACCCCACCGATCCGAGTCCGCTCGGAACTCTTGAGGTGACGCCAGCCTGGCCTCGACTCCCCGACTTCCCGATTCCGATCCCGGGTTTCCCCTCCTTCGGATCGAGCGGATCGTGCGCGCTGGCGGGAATCCGGCGGGGGACTCCCGCAGTGGACGTTTTCTGTACGGATCTGGCATATGACGTCGAGTGGCGACCCGGACCCGATGACGCCGACAACGGCGATGTCGAACCCGATGACGCACCTCCCGGCGAATTCGCGTTGACCGACTACGTGTCGAACCGGCAGCCGGACCGGTTCAACAATCCTGTGCCGGAATTCGGCGAGACTCGGAGTCTTGCCACCAGTCCCGACGGCAGGCACGCCTACGTCGACACGGAAAACGAAGGCATTCTGGTCTTCGAGCGCATCGGCGCCGGAGCCGCCGAGACCGGACTGGGAGACAGCGCCTACATCCGGCTGGAGTCGCTCTCGGTGTCGCCCGGCAGGGTGACGTTCGGCCCCGTTTCCACGGCAGGCTGCATCGGATTGGAGGACGCCGTCATCGACGGCATCCACTACGCCGTCGTCAATTCCGGATGGCAGACCCGTGCGTCCTCGGACGGCGAATGGTCGGACGTGGAAGGAACCCGGACCACCGGACAGCTTTGTGCCTACGCGCCGTCGTCGGCAGGAGAGTACCGGCTGGCCGCCGAGATCCGAATCGACGGCGAACTCGGGAGGTATTCGAGCAACACGATTCAATGAGGGTCGACCCGGAGGGGCGACTTTCTTGTCGCCCACTGGGACAGGCGGCTTTCTTGCCGCCTGCTCTTCCATGCCGCTAAGCGATTCGGTGGCCGGAACGTGTAGAGGGGGGAAAGTGTGAAGTGGGGACTCCGTCCCCCCTGCCCCCCTGCTCGGCGACAAGAAAGTCGCCGCTCCTTGACTTCCCGGAACACCCCAAACTAGAATCCGACCCTCGATGTCCTGACCGGCGCCTTATGGCTGATGGGGCGCTTGGGCGGGAAACCGCGGTCGGACTCGTTCCCATCTCTCAAAGTACGCGACAGTGCTCAAAACTGGTGACACCTACACCCTGATCATCGCTCGTTCCGGGAGGGAGGGCGCCAGGAAGTATTCCCTGCCCGTGGTCCTGACGACCGTTATCGGTCTGCTCGGCGGTGTCCTGTTTCTCTCCTTCCTGTTCTCCATGCTCCATTACTGGTGGATGGCGGAACGGACCGTCCACGTGGTCCGGCTCGAGACGGAGGTCGCCCGCATGCGGCAGGAAAATGCGGGTCTGAGGGCCGTCTCCGGCAAGTTGACCGACAAGATCTCCTCGCTGGAGGTGACCGCCACCCGCCTCAAGTTCCTCTCCGAGAACGATGACGACGGCTTCGGCGGCGCCGGCGGCCCCGCGCGAGTGGCTCGCCCACTCCTGACCCTGGATCACAGAGACCTCCTGAAGCGTTTCCGGACCCTGGACGGCCGGCGGATGACTTTGGAGAGTGAGTTGCGACGGCTTCAGGACTACTACACGACTCGCAGCATCCTTCAGTCCGCCCTGCCCACCGTGATGCCGGTGCGGGGGTATCCGTCGGGCGGATACGGCTACCGGAGCGACCCCTTCACCGGAAACAGGGAATTCCATCCCGGAGTCGACATTTCGGCCCCACGCGGCGCCAAGGTCGTGGCCACCAGTGACGGGGAGGTGACCCACGCCGGTTGGCACCACGGCTACGGCCGGTTGGTCAACCTCCGCCACCGTTTCGGCATCGTGACCCGCTATGGGCATCTGGCCGAGGTCAACGTCAAGGTGGGGCAGAAGGTCCAGCGCGGCGACATCGTCGGATACGTCGGTTCCACGGGCCGCACCACCGGAGTTCATCTCCACTACGAAATTCAGTTGGGCAGCCGTCCCCTGAACCCGGTCCGCTTCTTCCGTTACTAGCAGTCCGTGGTGAAAGTCCCGCGAGCACCGAGACCGTTCCTGCGCCCGCCGGACAAGGCGCGATTCGGGTGCATACCGGGAGTATGTGCCCGAATCGCAACGCCGTCCGCCGGGATGCAGGGACGGTCGAATGCCGTGATGACTTTTGCCACGGGCTGCTAGGCCGAAGTCAACCGGTCTTTCTTCACTCTTCATAGAAACAAGGAAGGGCGAGTTCCAGTCGCCCGTTCCGCCATGCTCCACGGGAGTTCGGCGGTTGGAAACCGCCGCTCCTTTCCTTCTTCCGCAAGGACGGATGGGGCCGCCGGGTTCCCACCCTGTTTCTGCGAAGCACATGTACTACCGGCGGCCCCACCCGATCCAGTCCGTAGCCGGAGTCTCGGGGGTACGTCGCTAAGCAACTTCGAGGCCAAACCCGGTTCGAGGGACCCGGCCGATCCGTCAGACTCGGGCGTAACTGGTAAACTGGCAGGCAGTTGCCGGGGCCGGAACCTGGCTCCGGCCCTGGACCCGGAGCTGGGTCGGCGGCTCGGTCAAAGAAAAGTCTTTCTGCGTTGGCGACGTTGACCGGCCCTTGGGAATTCAGACCGAAAACGCTTTTTCTTTAGACTTTCAGACGCCATGGCGCATCCTCATCACACAGGCAAGAGGATGAGTTTCAGCGACGAGAATCTACTCCAGTTGGCGTTGGCCGGAGACGGCGGCTGCTTCGGCGAGCTGGTGACCCGGTGGGAGCGGAGGATCTACGGCTTCATCTACCGCTACGTCGGCGATCGTGAGGAAGCCCGGGATCTGACCCAGGAGACCTTCGTCAAGGCGTACAAGAACCTGGGCCGCCTGACCGATCCCAGGCGCTTCTCTTCCTGGCTCTACAAGATCGCCCTCAACGAGTGCCGGATGCGTTTTCGCCGCCGCCGCTTCGACACGGTGCCTCTGCTGGAGTCGATCGAGGCGCCGTTGGCCAAGGCCGGCGAGCCGTCGCCCGAGCAGGCTCTGGTCACCAAGGAGAGGGTCCGGCTGCTTCGCGAGGCCCTGTTGAAGCTCCCCGAGGAACAGAAGACGGTCATCTTGATGAAGGAATATCAGGGCCTGAAGTTCCGTGAGATCGCTCAGATCCTGGATCTGCCCCTTTCCACGGCGAAATCGCGCATGTATCTGGGATTGAAGACGTTGAGAAGATTGATGGAGAAGAAACTATGAACTGCACGACCATGCACGAGCGGATGATGGACGTCCTCTACGGCGAGGAGCTGAACCCCGATCGCTGCCTGGAGTTCTTCCGCCACCTGGAGAGTTGCCCGGATTGCAAGGCCGAATACCTGGAGTTGGTGGAGACCCGTTCCCTGTTGGGCCAGTGGGACCTGGGCCAGGCGGTTCCCGAGGCCGGCGCCGGTTCCGGCGCCAAGGTCCTCGGATTTCTCCGCGGGGTCGACCGGAGTCCGGCCTGGAAAGTCGTCTACAAGGCGGCGGCCTGCATCCTGATGCTCTTGGGGATGACGGTCATCGCCCGGGATCTGGGCTGGGGGGAGCGGGCCACCCTGGAGGTGACCCGCCAGGAATTGGAGACCACGATCAATGACGTGGTGGTCGCCCGGCAGGAGGAGGAGCGGCGTCTCATCGGGCAGTATGTGATCCAGGTGCGCGACGACCTGGAGCGGGACCTGGGCCAGATCCATCAGTATCTGCAGGCCCTGGACTTGCAGCAGAGAGATGCTCAGGAGGAGTACCGGACCATGCGCGCCCTGATCCTGCGCTGATGGGCCAGGAGTCTGCGCCGTAGGAATGATCGTAGCGGATCAATTTCTGCGGCGCAGGCTCCTAGGTGTCCGAAAATGGTACAAAGTGTCCGAATTCGGACACTTTTCCCGAAAAAACGAAACGAACTACCCGTTTTGGTGCTTGGAACTTGGAATTTGCGACGACCGGTCGACTCCCCGGAGTCGGCCGCAAGTCGCCAAGAGGAGGGTTGAAGGTGATGTGGTACATTGGACTGGTCGTGCTTGCAGGCTGGTTGTCCAGCGTGAACGGACTCGCCCAGCAGCATCTCAACCTGGAGCGGTTGAAACAGGACACCGAGATCTTCGAACGCATCGTCCACGAAGTGCTCAAGCAGAACTTCTCCGATCCGTTCGCCATCACGAGTGAGCCCCGGGGAGCCTATCTGCAGGGCTACGGGATGCTCTTCTCCTTCCAGATCAACGTGAATCGCAGGACCATTCGGACTCCGTTCGGCGAGGTGCGGGACCCGCGGCCGGCTTCGAAACGCACCACCGAGGAGCACATGCGCGTGATCCGGACGACCCTCATCGATGCCTTGATCGAGTATGGCGACAGCATCAAGCAGTTGGGGGGCCACGACCGCATCTCCATCGCCGCCTACGTGGACGACCGGAACGAGCTGGATGCCCGGAAGAGCCGGAAGACACTGGTCCTGACCGCCTCCAAGGACGATGTCGATCTGGTGGCCATGAAGAAGATCTCGACCGAGAACTTCAGGGACCGGGTCGACGTCAAGGAGTACTGATTTCGAGAATTCCCATGGTCAAACTGGCTGATTTGAAGGAAAAGGCACTCTTTGGAGAGGTCCTCGTCGAGCGCGGGGTCATCTCTTCGGAGGAGTTGAGCACGGCTCGGAATCTCCGGAAGCAGTCCCGGGAGAAGATGGGCAAGCTGCTCATCGACCTGGGTGCTCTCTCGGAGACCGACCTGGTCAGGCATCTGAGCGAGTATCTGGAAATCCCCTACGTCCTGGCCGAAAACTTCCCGACGGTTCCGGTGGTGGAGAACACCTTCTCGGTGCAGTTCATGAGGGAATGCAAGTTCGTTCCCATCGGCACCGGCGGCGGGGAGCTGACCATCGCCATGGTGGACCCCCTGGACCGCTCCACCCTGGACGCCATCCGTCTCTACACCCGTTACGACCGGGTCAGCGTGGTCCTGGCCCCCGAGAACGAGATCCTGGATCTGATCGAACGCTTCTACGGCAACCAGGCCTCGAGTCTGGGGCGCATCGTGGAGGGGATCGACACCGACGTGGAGGGCTTGGGCGAAGACAGCGACGACGTGGAGCATCTCAAGGATCTGGCTTCCGAAGCTCCCGTCATCCGTCTGGTCAACCTGATCCTGTCCCGAGCCGTCCAATCCCGGGCCTCCGACATCCACATCGAGCCCTTCGAACGGGAACTCAAGGTCCGCTACCGGATCGACGGCGTCCTCTACGACGTCGAGTCTCCCCCCAAGCGGCTGAAGGCCGCGACCATCTCCCGAATCAAGATCATGTCCAAGCTCAACATCGCCGAGCGCCGGATCCCCCAGGACGGCCGGATCAAGATGAGGGTCCTGGGGAAGGACGTGGACCTCCGCGTGTCCACGTTGCCGACCATGTACGGGGAGAGCGTGGTCATGCGGATCCTGGACAAGAGCAACACCCAGATCTACGACTTGGAAAAGCTGGGATTCGCACCCGAAACCTACCAGGCGTTCCAGAAGCTGATCCTGCGGCCCCACGGCATCATCCTGGTGACGGGCCCCACCGGCAGCGGCAAGACCACCACCCTTTACGGCGCCCTCAGCAAGATCAATCTCCCCGACAAGAAGATCATCACCATCGAGGATCCGGTGGAGTATCAGATCAACGGCATCAACCAGATCCACGTCAATCCCCAGATCGGGTTGACCTTCGCCGCCGGGCTCCGTTCCATCGTCCGCCAGGACCCGGATGTCATCATGGTCGGAGAGATCCGGGATCTGGAGACGGCGGAGATCGCCATCCGCGCCGCCCTGACCGGTCACCTGGTCTTCAGCACCCTGCACACCAACGACGCCCCCAGCGCCATCGCCCGGCTGGTGGACATGGGGGCCCAGGACTATCTGCTGGCCTCCTCGGTCCTGGGCGTGCTGGCCCAGCGGCTGGTCCGGGTCGTCTGCCCCCACTGCCGCCAGGAGCAGTTTCTGGAGCCGGAATTTCTGAGGGAGATCGGCTTCCCTCTGCAGTCCGCGGTCGCGGCCTCCCAGGGAATGGGTTGCAAGGAGTGCGACCACACCGGATATCAGGGCCGGGTCGGGATCTTCGAGCTGATGCTGATGCGCGAGCCGATCCGGCGCCTCACCATCACCAACGCCGACTCCACCCGGTTGCGAAAGGCGGCCCTGGAAGGCGGGATGAAGGCACTGCGCCAGGACGGCTTCGGCAAGGTCAAGACCGGACTGACCTCCGTCGCGGAGGTATTGAGGGTGACCCAGGATCAATAAGCGCGCCCTTCGTGGGCGCCCTCTTCGATCCCCGGCAGGATCGGGAATTTAGTCCGAAGGACTTCCAATGGCTTTCTTCCAGTACAAGGCGGTCACGGCCGACGGACGAGTAGTCGAGGGCACGTTGGAGGCGGCGAACGTCCGCGGCGTCACCTCGCGCCTCCGGGATCAGGGCCAGTTCCCGGTGACCATCTCGTCCGCCGGCACCACCGAGTCCGGCGGCCTGCTGAGCCGCGAGATCAAGCTCCCCTGGCGCCGCAATCGAGTCGCCCGGGCCGACCTCCTGGTCTTCACCCAGGAGCTCTCCACTCTGGTGAAGGCGGGTCTGCCCCTGGACCGGAGCCTGAGCGTGCTGGGCGAGTTGACCGAGAACCGCCATCTGCGCGACGTGGTCAAGGAACTGCTGCGGGAGATCAAAGGGGGCAAGTCCCTTTCCGAAGGCATGGCCATGCACCCCCACATCTTCCCCAAGATCTACGTGAACATGGTTCGGGCGGGTGAGATCGGCGGCGCCCTGGACAAGATCCTGGAGCGCCTGCAGGAGTACCTGGAGCGCTCCGAAGAACTGCGCAACTACTTCGTCTCGTCCCTCATCTACCCTCTGGTCCTGGCGCTGGTGGGAGGAGCCTCCATCATCGTCATGGTCGGCTTCATCATCCCCAAGTTCGCGGACATTTTCGAGAACGCCGGAGCCCCCATTCCCCTGCCCATGAAGATCATGTTGGCCGCCGGGGATGTCCTGACCGGATATTGGTGGCTGATCCTGCTGCTGGGGATCGCGATCGTGCAGTTCTTCAAGCGCTACCTCCGGACTGAGAAGGGAAGGCTCAACTGGGATTCGCGGATGCTGAAGCTCCCCCTCCTGGGATCCATCTTCCAAAAGCTGGAGGTCGCCCGTTTCAGCCGGACCCTGGGCACCCTGCTGCGCAGCACGGTGCCCCTGATTCAGGCCCTGAACATCGTCAAGGAGGTGGTTGGGAACCAGGCCATCGCCTCCACCATGGAGTCCATCAAGTCGGGCGTCAAGAAGGGAGACGGGCTGTCCAAGCCCATCCGCGACGCCGATATCTTTCCCCCCTTCGCCCTGCACCTGCTGGCGGTCGGCGAGGAGACGGGACGCCTGGACGACATGCTGCTCCAGGTCGCCGACGCCTACGACCGCGACCTGAGGACGGCGCTCAAGCGGTTCGTGGCCCTGTTCGAGCCCTTGCTCATCCTGGTCATGGGCTTGATCATCGGCACCATGGTGGTCTCCATGCTCTATTCCATATTCAGCATCAACGATGTGCCGTTGTAGGCACTTATCAAAGGGAGGTAGACGTGAGCAGGACAGTCGACAAGGCCGCCAAGGCCGTGGAAACGGAGGAAAGGAAACGCGATCGAGGGTTTTCCCTGATCGAGCTCATCGTGGTGCTGGTGATCCTGGGACTTCTGGCCACGGTGGTGGGTCCCAAGGTGATGGAACGCCTGGGCCGGGGAAAGAGCGAGATCGCCAAGCTCCAGATCGACCAGTTCGAAGGAGCCCTGGGTCTTTTTCGTTTCGACGTGGGCCGCTACCCCAACACGGCGGAGGGGCTCACCAGCTTGTTGGAAAACGCCGGGCTCCACAACTGGAGCGGTCCCTACCTGGACAAGCGGACCCTGCCCAACGACCCCTGGGGCCGTGAGTACCAGTACCGCGCCCCGGGACAGTACGGCGACTACGACCTCTGGAGCTGGGGCGCCGACGGCGTGGAAGGAGGCGAATCCGACAGCGCCGACGTGGCCTCCTGGTAGGGGGAGCGGCGGCTGTGCGCCAGGCTAACTGGCACAAGATAGGCGGTGGAAGTCCGCCGAAACGAAGGACTAACCATCCACGTTTCTCCGCGAGCCGTGCGTTGGCACCCGTGAGGGTGTCGGCGAAGCGTCGGTAGCGGTGCGTATGGGCAGGCTATTGAGCATCGAAAGCTCCATGATCGGAAGTGCCGAGACTGTAGTCGCGGTCGAAGGCAACACCGGCTGGACCGCCCAGGTGAGGGACGGCCGGGCTCCGCGGTGTCAAAGAACCCAGGCACGTACGCAAATCTTGTTCCGGGACCTGGGAGGGCTTCATTTCACGCCGGGGGGTCGCCCCGGGGTCGCATGAGAAAGGAGTAACCCGAAACTCATGATGGACGGAACGAAGCAATCGGATTCATCCATAGTAGCGATGAAGCGGGCGAACAAAGAGGGGCGACCCTCGGCGGAGCCGGTGGAGCGAAGGGATGGAACCAAGGGGAATTCGGTGAGCCAAAGCACGCGCCGGACGCAGAGTCGGGGGAGCGTGTCCCAAGCGGTGGACCGGATACGGCGAGCGATCGCGAGAAACCCCAAGGAGCGACTGACCGCGCTGCTGCACCATATCACTGTGGAGGCCCTGCGCCGCGCCTACCTCGGACTGAGGAAGGATGCTGCGCCGGGAATCGACGGGGTCCGGTGGGAGGAGTACGGGGCGAAGCTGGAAGAGCGACTGCTGGACCTGCATCGCCGCGTGCACCGGGGCGCGTACCGAGCGCCTCCCGTCCGGCGGGTGAACATCCCCAAGCCGGATGGAAGGACACGACCGCTCGGCGTGGCCGCGCTGGAGGACAAGATCCTCCAGAAGGCAGTCGTGGACGAGCTCCTGACGCCGATTTACGAGGCGGAGTTTCTCGGGCTCAGCTACGGGTTCCGGCCCGGACGGAAGGCGCATGACGCGCTGGATGCACTGGCCTACGGGATCGAACGGCGGAAAGTCAACTGGATCGTGGACGCGGACATTCGGACGTTCTTTGATGCGATCGACCGGGACTGCCTGATGCAGTTCGTGGAACGGCGGATCGGAGACCGGCGGGTGCTGCGGCTGCTGCGCAAGTGGCTGAACGCCGGCGTGATGGAAGAAGGGACCTGGTCGGACACGGGGAGAGGGACGCCTCAGGGCGCCAACGTCTCGCCGGTCATGGCCAACGTGTACCTGCACTACGTGCTGGACCAATGGTTCCATCGGACGTGGCGCCCACGAGTCCCGAAAGGCGAAGCGATCCTGGTGCGATATGCGGACGACTTCGTGGCCGGATTCCAGAGACGGGCGGACGCGAAACGGTTTCTCCGAGACCTGGGGGAACGGTGCGCCGAGTTCGGGCTGGAACTGCACCCGGAAAAGACGCGACTGGTGGAGTTCGGACGATTTGCGGCAGCGGATCGGCGACGACGCGGGGAGCGGAAACCGGAGACGTTCGACTTTCTGGGGTTCACGCACTACTGTGCGAAGACCCGGAAGGGACGCTTCCGGCTGGGGCGGAAGCCAAGCGCGAAACGGATGAACCGGACCCTGCAACGGTTGGGGGAGAGGCTGTGGAGACAACGGCACGCGGATCACTGGGAGGTCGGGAAATGGTTGAGCCGGGTCCTGAACGGCTGGCTGAACTATTTTGCGGTTCCGGGGAGTACGCGCTGGCTGCGAGGTTTCTGCTATCTGCTGCAACGGCGGTGGCTGCGAGCCTTGCGCCGCCGGTCCCAACGCGACCGCTTCAGCTGGGGACGGTTGCGACGGATGACGGAATTGCTCTGGCCATCCGTGAAGATCCGTCACCCGTGGCCGGGGCAGCGGTTCCGCTGGCCGTCCACACCCAAGGTAGGAGCCGGATGCCTTAACGGGCACGTCCGGATCTGTGCGGGGGGCGGCAGGAAACTGCCGTTCCTACCGTGACTTCTTGCCGCCGACCTCCCCGCCACCATGCTCGTGAAACCTGACATGACGCGAGTCAAATCGAACAACCAAACCGGCTTCACCCTGGTCGAGCTCATGGTCCTCCTGATCATCATGGGCCTGGCCACCATGCTGATCCTGCCCTCCTTCACCTCCGGCCTCCAGGGCCTGGAGCTCGAGGCCGCCTGCCGGGATCTGGCGACGCGCATGAAGCGGGCCCGTTTCGAAGCCATCGGACGCCACACCGTCCGCCGCATCATCGTGACCCGCGACGACACGGGGGCGGGCTACTACGTCCTGGCCAACGAGTTCGGAGAGGAGATCGGCAGCGTGGACCTGCCGGACGGAATCGTGCCCCAGACCATCGACGACACACCGCTTCCGTGGAGGGTCAACTTCTACTCCAATGGCCGCAGCTCCGGCGGCGCCATCGGACTGGTCAACCGCCAGGAGAAACGCCTCTACGTCAAGGCCGACGCCGTCACCGGCCTGGCCAAGGTGTCGCCCATCCTCGAATCCCAAGGGAGACCGAAGTGAAGGAAGGACGCTCCGCGTTCGGCGGCAAGAAAGCCGCCGCTCCACGCCGCCGCTCCCATGCGGGCTTCACCCTCCTCGAGGTCCTGGTCGCGGTCTCCATCCTGGGCTTGGGCGTCGCCGTCACCATGCAGACCTTCTCGGGAGGCCTGAAGAACGTCAGGCGGATCGACCTGGCCCATCGCGCCATGGGACATGCCGAGAATGTCATGAACCGGCTTCTCAGCGACGAGGACTTGGTGGGCCCAATCCAATTGGACGGGAATCTGGACGACGAGTTCGACTACGCGGCCACGGTGGATTTCTGGGAACCGCCCCGGCAGGGCCTCTCCCTGGAGATCGCCGTCCCGCCGGTGAACCTGCTTCTGCTGGAGGTCCGGGTGCGCTACAAGAACGATCCCCACGGCAAGTTCTACACCACCCGGTGCCTCAAGCTGGTCGCCGATCCCCACGCCGCCCCGGCGAACCGGGGAGGGCGTCAGAGCGAGATGGAAAGGATCCTGCGCGGAGGCGGGAGATAGAAATCTCGCAGTTGGAATCTGGAATGCGTTTGGGAATTGAGTTTTGGAATTTGGAATTTCGTCGAACAAAGTGAGGCCCGACTCCGGCTTCACCCTGATTGAACTGGTCGTCGCCTTCACCATCCTGGGACTGGTGGCCGGCATCGTCTTCTCCTCCTTTCGCCTGGCCCTCAACAGCTACCAGAAGAGCCAGACCCGGCTGGAGGAGGAGGCGGCCGAGAGAATCCTCGGAGATCAGGTCAAGCGCCAGGTCGCGTCCCTCTACCCCCTGCGCCCGGTGGCCCCGCCGGACCGGACCGGGTTGGGCCCGGTGGAGCCTCCCACCCGCTTTCAGACGCCCCTCTTCTTCGGCACCCCCGATTCGGTCACCTTTATCACCGTGGCGCCGTTGGTCATGCATCGGACGCCCGGATTGACCGTGGTCCGCTATGGTCTGGCCGAGGACGAGTACGGAGATCCCTACATGGGCTCCATGGAGGCCCAGTTCGTGGGCCTGGACAGCTTCAATACCATGGTCCGGATCCCGGACGGAAAGCCGCTGCCCCTGATCCGGGACATCACCGCGCTGGAGTTCCAGTACTACGGGTACGACCCCCGTCAGAAGGTGTTCGCCTGGTTCCCGGAATGGCTGGGAGAGGAAATGCAGTCCGTGCCTCGGGCCATCCGCATCGTTCATAACAGAGGGGAGGTCTTCGCCTCCGTCAACGCCAGCTTCATCGGACGGCGGGGAAGGTCGAGCCGGGTATATGGAACCGCGGGGGATCGCAAATGAGGAACCGATCGAGCACTGGTGACGGCGACCGGGGCGCGGTCCTCATCATCGTCCTCTGGGTGATGCTGGCCCTGGGACTCTTGGCGCTGAGCTTCGGCGCGGCCATCCGCACCGAAATCGACGCCACCCGCAACCTGGTGGACCAGAAGCGGGCGCACTACCTGGCCCGGGCCGGAATCGACTACGCCGTCTATCGGATCATCGAATCCCAGATGGCCTTCGCCAAGAGCCAACAGCGCATGGAAATGGGTCCGGGTTCGGTCCCCGAAGTCATGACCGGAGCCGTCACCTTGCAGTTGGGAGCCGATTTCGCCGACGTGGAGGTGGTGGACGAGACCGGGAAGATCAACCTGAACACGGCCCCTTCGCACCTGATCTACAATCTTCTGATCACGGTGGGAATGGAGCCCGGCGACGCCGACATGCTCACCGATTCCATCGAGGACTGGAGGGACCCCGACGAATTCTTCCGGCCCAACGGGGCCGAGAGCGACTACTATCTCTCCCTCCCGCAGCCCTACTTCGCCAAGAACGGCCCCTTCGACGTCCCCGAAGAGCTGCTTCTGGTGCGGGGGGTGACGCCCGAGATCTACTACGGCCAAAAGGGCCTCACGCCCGACGGCGAACGGGTCGAGTACTTCGGGCTGGGAAAGTACCTCACCGTCTTCAGCAGCGTGAACCGGATCAACGTCAACTCGGCGCCGGTCCCGGTCCTGGCCGCCATCCCGGGGCTGACCTACGAGACGGCGCTGGTCATCGACGAAATGCGCCGCCAGTTCCCCCTGGGCGACGTGAACACCGCATTGACCCAGATCCCCGGCCTGCCCACGGACACGGCCTCCTATCTTTCGACCCTGCGATCCAACGTCTACAACCTGATCAGCACCGGACGGCTGTCCGGATCGGAGGTGATCGGCCGCATCAACGCCGTGATCCGGATCGGAGTCGGAATCAAGCAGTATGCTGTCCTGTACTGGAATGAAGCGAACACGGAACTATAGGGAGCGGCGGTTTCCAACCGCCGAACTCCAATGCAACAATACCCCAACCACCAACATCCACACCGCGAAGTGTACGAATTGGGAACGGGCCACAAGAACGGGGCACAAGAATGCCCCCTCCTGTCCCCCCCTCCCACGAGGTGACTTTCAACCATGCGACTCAGCTTAGGAACCGCACTCGGCGTTGAAGTCCACGGCCCGGACTTGATCCTGGCCGTTGTCCGCAAGGGTTTCCGCCAGTTCGAGCTCCAGGATCACGCCGTCATCGAAGATTTCCGGAACCTGCCGCCGGCGCGGCTCCGGGACCGTATCCGCCAGTCGGTCCGGTCCTACGGGGCCCTCAAGGACCGGATCATCCTGGGAATTCCCCGCGACGAAGCGGTGGTCCGGTGGCTGGAGCTACCACTGGAGGTGGAAGAGAACCTGGATCAGATGGTCCAGTTCCAGGTGGAGCGCCTGGAACCCACCGAGGAGAACGGGTCCTACTTCGAATATCAGGTCCTGGAAAAGGACGAAGCCAATGGCAAGCTGCTGATCCAGATCACCATGCTGCCCCGCGCCACGCTGGACCGGTACCTGGAGATCCTCGAACCCGCCGACCTGTATCCGGTGGCCATCCGCCTCTCGAGCATCGCCTATCACCAGGTTCTGCTGGCTCACGCCGACGGACTACCCGCGGAGCAGCCTTGTCTGGCCCTGGCTCTGGACCCCGGTGCCATCGAGATGGTGCTGATCTCCGGCTCCAGCAAGTACTTCTCCCAGAAGGTGGGGCTGCGGGAAGACGAGGCGCTGACGCTGGCGTCGATCCTGCACCATGTGGACGCCTTTCTCTCCCAGGTCGGCCCGGTGGGGGCCGAGCTTCGCAAGATCTACCTGAGCGGCGCTCTGGCCGGCTCCCTCCTGGGCGAGTTCCGGGCCCGCTTCGAGGATTGCGAACTGCTCCGCACGCAGCTTCAACTGGCCCCTCGGAACCTCCGGGCAGAGGCGGTGGAGCCGTTCCTGCCGGCCGCCGGGTTGGCCATTTCAGGTCTGACCCGGTCGGGACCCGCCAAGTACAACCTGATTCCGGAGGAGAAGCGGCTGGTGCTGGAACGGTCCAGCCTGGCGCCGACGGCTCTGCTGGCGGGACTGGTGGCCGTGATGGCCGTGGCCCTGCTGAGCAGGGATTATTTCCAGCAGTCCGATCTGACCGGCCAGATCCGGACGGAGCTCGACGCCCTGCAGCCCAGGGTCCAGGAGGTCATGGAGCTGCGGGAACGGACCCGCCGGGCCGAAGCCCGGCTGGCGGAACTGCAGGAGTTGATGCAGGGCCGGCAGAAGGTCCTGGGAATCCTGCGGGAGATGACGGAGAAGACCCCGGACGACGCGTTCCTGGACCGGTTGTCGATTCGAGGGGAACAGGTCAACATGGTGGGCTACGCGTCGTCGGCGTCGGGGCTCCTGTCCAACCTCACCACCTCCGAGTCGCTGGATACCGTCGAACCCCGGAACATCGCGCCCGCCAGGGGGATGGGGAATCGGGAGAAGTTCACCTTCGACGCCACGTCCAAGTGAAAGGGAGCCATGAGGAAGCTGACGCATCGAGAACGGCGCATCCTGCAGGGAGGAGGCCTGACGGCAGCCGTCGTGCTGGTCTACTTCTTCGCGGTGGAGCCCTTCAATGAGGCCCGGGCCTCGATCCCGGCCGAATTGGAGACCAAGGCCAAGTTGCTGGAGCGTTCGAAGCAGCTCCTCTCTCAGCGGGACTACTACCGGTCGCGGAGCGAGGAGATCGAGCGGCGGGTCCAGCAGTACGAGAGCCGCTTCATCGAGGCCGAGAATTCGAGCGACGCCACCACCCAGGTGGAACTGGCGGTGCGGGATCTGGCGTCCCGCCTGGGCATCACCATCTCCCGGAGCAGCCGGGTCCAGGAGCGGGTCCTGGACGATCGGTACGCGAAGATCACCCTGAGGGTGAATCTTAGGGCCGATCTGCGGCAGGTGTTGGAGTTCGTGCACGCGCTTTCGACCTACCCCAAGTTCCTGAAGGTCGAAAACCTGGAGCTCCGGGTCGGAAGGGCCAAGGGCAAGCGACGCCTCAACCCCAGCATTCACGTTTCGGGCCTGATTCAACTTTCTCCCGAGTCGGGCATCTCTACCAGGGGCGGAACATGAGGCAAGGAGTCGTATTTCTCAATCTGTTGCTGGTGGCGGGCGTCGGCCTTCTGGGCCAGCGCTTGATCTCGAACTGGCGACATTTCCAGGAGTCCACGCGGCAGGATGTCTACCAGCGCATCAACCGCAGTCCCGCGCCGCCCGAGGAGGCGTCCTTCCGACAGGAATCGCCGCGGTCTTTCAATGACTACCTGGAGATCCATGAGCGAAACCTCTTCAACCCGGAACGCCGGCCGGAAGAGGAGGTGACCGGGGCGGCGCCGGTCGCCTCCCAGAAGCCCCCTCCACTGCCCATAAAGCCGACTCTGCACGGCGTGTCCACCATCCGGGGGGAGCAGAGGGCGTTCCTGACCGTTTTCGCGGGGAAGAAGAATCAGGGCGAGTCCCGGACGGTGATGCTGGGCGACATGGTTCAGGGGTACCGGGTGGGGGAGATCACCTCGACCACGGTCACCCTGGTATGGAACCATCACACCGAGTTGATCGACATCATGGACTCCAAGAAGGGCAAGCAGTCCAAGAAGTCGGCCTCCAAGCAGGCCGGAGCCGGCGCGGTCAACATCGTGACCGTCGGTTCCACCCGGGCCGCGGTGGAGACGGTGGCCGCATCGGTCCCGCCCGCCGAGGAGGCGGCGCGTGCGGCCGTGAGTCCCACCGCCGGCCAACAAAGAATCCGGGCCGGAGGAGCCGCCGCCCGCGGCCGCACGACCCTAACGGGCCGCCAGGGCACCGCCCGCGGCCGCACCGCCACCGCCAGACGGCCCGTCTACGGCAGCGCCGCGACCCGGAGATGAGGAGGAGCGGCGGTTTCCAGCCGCCGAGGTCCAACGATTTGAATTTTCGAAATGTATTCGCGACTTATGATTTCTCGCAAGAGGTTTAGCTAATGCGTTGGTGGATCGTGGTTGTATTGATTCTATTCGGCGGCAGCGAACTCGCAGTGGTTGCGCAGCGAGTCGGCTTCGCTCAACGTTCCGGGACCACCCGGCAGACCGGTCAGGAGCCGCTGGTGGGGGCCGATCCCGCCGTGAACGTCGGCGGTCTTCCCCCGGAGTCCGGTTCGGAGAAGGCGGGAGACCAACTCCAGAAGCGCCGTCAGGCTCTCCAGGAGCTGTACCGGAGGCAGGCTCAGGACGCTCAAAGCGACTCCGGGACTTCCCCGGAAACGGATTCCTCTCGTGACAAGTTCCAGGCCGCAACGAGGTCTCCGAACGGCGGCTCGGGGCGCTCCGGCAAGGGAAACGGAGGAGTCAAGCTGGCCTTCACCGACATGCCCGTCGACCGGGTGGTGAACGCCGTCATGACCGAGCTGGGGTACTCCTACGTCATCGATCCCGCCGTCTCCGGATCGGTCAGCCTGTTCACCATGGACGACATCCCCAAGAAGACCCTCTTCCGGGTCCTGGAGCAGGTGCTCAAGCTGGCGGGACAGGCCATCGTCAAGCAAGAGGGGATCTACGTGGTCCTGCCCATCGGCAAGAGTCCCCGTGTGCCGCACAAGATTCTGGCCCGGCCGCCTTCCTCCGGCGGAAGTCGGGCCGTCCCCGCTCCGGTCCCGGAGAAACAGGAAGCCCGGGAGGAGGAACCCGAGACCGTACCTCCCGGGCGGGAAATCCCCGAAGCCGATCCCTCGGAAGGGGCCGTGACGGCGGTGTCTCCGGGGGGAACTGCTCCCGCGCAAGGGGCGGCTCTCCCCGGAGAGACGGTAACGTCCGCCGCGGCCGGGCCTGCTCAAGAGGGAGAAGCTTCCGCGGCGGAGCAGGCGGCGGCTTCCGAGTCTGCTCCCGGTCCCACGGTCCTGACGCCGTCGGAATCGGAGGAGGCCCGCCGGCTGGAGGACGAAGAGGGCATCATCACCTATGTCATTCCCCTCCACTACCTCCCCTCCGAAGACATGATCGAGATCCTGAAGCCCTTCGTCTCCGAGGGAGCCACCGTGGTCAACCTGGTCTCGGTCAACATTCTCCTGATCACCGATTACCGCCGGAACATCCAACAGGCCCTGAACCTGATCCGGATGCTGGACACCGAGTATTTCTCCATCAACACGGTGGATCTGATCACCGTCCGGCACAATCATGCCGTGGACGTGGCCACGGACCTGAGCGCGGTCTTTTCTCCCAATGAAAAGGGAGGCGGTGTGCGCATCGTCGCCATCGAGCGGCTCAACAGCATCCTCGTGGTCACGCACGCGCCTTCGGTCCTGCAGGAGGTCAAGACCTGGGTCGCCAAGCTGGACACTCCTTCCACCAACACCAATCTCAAGACCTACGTCTACGAAGTCGAGAACAACACCGCCGCCTACATCGCGGACGTCCTGGGCCAGCTCTACTACCAGGGATTGGGCCTGCCCACGGGCGGGACCGATCCCACGGACCCGCAGGCGGGCGACCAAATGCAGCGAACCCCGATCCAGGACCCCCGCTTCCTCCGCCAGCAGCGAGGCTATGGCGGGTACGGCGGGTACGGCGGCGGCTATGGCGGCTACGGGGGGGGTGGCTACGGCGGGTACGGCGGCGGTTACGGCGGCGGCGGGTACGGTGGTTACGGTGGCGGCTATGGCGGGGGTGGCTACGGCGGGGGTGGCTACGGCGGTTACGGCGGCGGTTACGGCGGCGGCGGTTACGGCGGCTATGGCGGCGGCTACGGTGGCGGTGGCGGCAGGGGCATGGGGCCCTCCCTGTTCGGGCGTTCCCTCAGCCGTCCGTCCGGCATCCGGGTGGTGAGTGCGGGAGATATCCGCATCGTCGTCAACGATTTCAGCAACTCTCTGATCATCCAGTCCACAGAGGCGGACTACCGTTTTCTGCTGGATACCATCCGTCAACTGGACAAGCTGCCGCGTCAGGTGTTCATGGAAGCCAGGATCTACTCGGTGGAGCTGCGGGACGACCTCAGCTTTGGCGTGGCCGCCTTCCTCCGGGGACGGCAGGCCGACAGCACGGGTCCGCCCACTACCGGCAGCCTCAGCGGCGGCTCTGACGGTGGCGGGGGAGGCGGCGCACTGTCCATGGTGACCAAGGCCTTCATCGGGGCACAACGAGAGTTGGAGGCCGCCATCACGGCGCTTCGATCCCGGACCAACGTGGAAATCCTGGAGGCTCCCACGCTGCTGGCGGTGGACGGGATGCAGGCTCGAATCAACGTGGGCGCCGAGGTGCCGGTCACGACCGCCTCCTACGGAGACCCCATCACGTCGGGAGTCGCCAGCGCCTTCGCCAACAGCATCAACTATCGTCCCACCGGGACCTCCGTCCTGATCATGCCCCGCACCAGCGCCAGCGGCATCGTGACCATGGATCTGGCCATCGAGGTCAGCCAGGCCGCGGGCTCGTCTCTCACCCCCACCATCAGCCAGAACTACGTGGAAACCTCCCTGATCGTGCGGGACGGCGAGACGGTGGCCATCGCCGGCATCATCAGCGACAGCAGCGACAGCAGCCGCAGCCGGATCCCGGTATTGGGAGACATCCCCGTAGTAGGGGCTCTCTTCGGGCGGACCACCAAGAACAAGCGCCGCTCCGAGTTGGTCGTCTTCATCACCCCGCACGTCATTCACGGCCTGCCCACGGCCGTGGAGCTCACGATGGACTTCAAGCGGGCGCTCCGCAACGCGTACCACACCATCAACCGGAAGGATCAGGAACACCGCGACTTGATCCGGAGGCGTAGAAACGAAGAAGGACACTAGAAATCTAGAAATGAGGCGCTTAACGTCTGCCGCGTTGCTGCTCGCCTGGCTCGTTCCGTCCGCCGCCTCAGCCGAATCTCCTCACCGGATCCGCATCATCAAGACCGACGCGGCGCGGGTGGACATCTATGCCGGCGAGGCGCTCTTCGCCTCTTACCACTACGGTATCGGCCTGCACAAACCCATCTTCCATCCCCTGCTCAGTCCTGGGGGGCACCGGATCACCCGCGGATTCCCCATGGAGTTCGGCATCCCCGGGGAGCAGACCGACCATTGGCAACACGAAGGCGTCTTCCTCACCTACCGCAACGTCAACGGCGTGGACTTCTGGTCCAAGTTCCCTCCCCGGGGGGACAACCCGGGAAGCGGAAGGATCCGGCACACTGGCTTCACACGAATGGAAGGAGGGCAGCAAGGCATCCTGGGCGCCACCGCCAACTGGGTCGCCCCCACCGGCAAGGTCCTGCTTAAGCAAACCTCCCGGGTGACCATCCAAACCGGACCCGAATGGCGAACCCTCGACCTGAAGATCACGCTCACCGCCCAAGAGGAGCCGGTCACCTTCGGCGACATCGAGGAGGGTTTGCTGGCCATCCGCGTCGCCTCCGATCTGCGCGAGGACCGCACCGGCCGCTACCTCAACGCCGAAGGTCTCGAGCGGGCGGAGCACGTCTGGGGCAAACCATCTCCGTGGATGGCCTTACGCGGATCGGTCGAGGGCGAGGATCTGACCCTGGCCATCATGAACCATCCTCGCAGCGTCCGTTATCCCACCTACTGGCACGCCCGCGCCTACGGCCTCTTCGCCGCCAACCCTTTCGGCCGGGCGGACTTCGAAAAAGGCGCCCCGCCCCTGAACTTCTCCCTGAACCCCGGCCAGTCGGCCCTCCTTCTCTACCGCATTCTGATCCACACGGGTCATCTCACCCGCTCCCAGATGAAGGACCATTTCACGAACTACACTGGGAGGGACGCTCGACCTCCGGAGTGAGCGCGAGCGATAGCGGTGTGTGGGAATGGGGGGAGTGGGCGACTGGAAATCGCCCCTCCTAAACCTTCTCGAACAATACAAACTCCCCTTCTCTCAACCCGGCTTTCGCCGGGTTCTCGCGGATGTATTCCAAACACTGCAAAAAGTGTGTCTCGTGCCTGATCAACCGGTCCCAATAATCTTTCTGCCAGAGCTTGGCCGACCTTCCGGTCTTCTGGTTGATCTGGCGAGCCGTAAATAGCTTCCAAGACCTCAAGATATCCCCGAGTCGATTAGAGCCAAGAGGGCGAAACAGCACATGGACGTGGTTGGGCATCACGATGAAGGATTCCAGTTCGTAACGCCGGCCATCGAAATGCCGCAAGGAGTCAGCCACGATCTTTGCCAACGCCGGATCCCTGAGGACGCACGACCCGTTGCCTTGATCCAACCAGTCGTTGATCCGTCCGGAGAAACGATTGCGGTAGCGTCGCGCTGTCTGAGAATTCCAAGGTCGAGGATGGTGTTTCAACCAGAGCTTCTGCTCCTCCCGCCACTGATCCAGTTTGGCTTGGGGAAGCGAATCTCCCAGCCGCCAAGTCACGAAGACGAATTTGTCACCTTGCTGCCAGTGGGGTAGGCGGTTGTGGTGAACATCAACGGCCCTATAAGGGTCGAGATAGAAGCGGGTGCGGTTTCCCAGCCGCCGATTCTTTGAGTCGCATGACACAAAGTTCCAAACGTTCACCAAGCAAAATCAACGAAAGGAGAGGAGTATCCATGTTGCAAGTGGTGGGTGCTAATCGGTGTTTCCATCCGGGTGCACGACACGAAAGTGATGCTGGTGGTGGAGGCCAGACAACGTCAGAGATTGGGCTTAGATTGTCTGTCAGTTGCTATAACTGTCAGAGAGGAGTGTGCCCATGTCTCCAGGCGTTTCCCCTCAGCCCCAGCTTCAACGACGTCGCCAGCAGTTGCTGCAGGCCTTGCTCGAACTCGGTGATCTCCGGCCCGGGTCCCTGGTGGCCCGTTACCGCCGTTGCGGCAAGCCCAACTGTCACTGCGCCCAGCCCGGCGACCGGGGCCACGGGCCCAGTTTCTCCTTGACCCGTCGCGTGGCGGGCAAGACCGTGACCAAGATCATTCCCCCGGGGCCGGCCGTCCAACGGACTCGAGAGCAGATCGGCGAGTATCGCCGATTGCGGAGCTTGGTGAAGGAGTTGGTGGAGGTCAGCGAGCAGATTTGCCAGGCTAAGCTGGACGCCTCTCCGGCCCGGAAGGGCCAAAAAAAGGGCTCCAAAAAACGCTGGCCCAAGAAATCCAGCGAGAAGTCCGGACCCTGATGGGACCCGCGGCCGCCGCCGCCCTGGACTTTGAAGCGCTGGAGACAGCCCTCCGGCGTCAAGTCCTCGAGCTGGCGGCCCGGACGGTGGAAACGCATCTGAACCAGGATCATTCCGACGCCACTCCCCGCCACAACTGCTCCTGTGGAGGGAGCGCGCGCTACGCGGGTCGGCGGACCAAAGAGTTCGTCACCGTGCTGGGACCGATGCGATTGGCGCGCGCCTACTATCACTGCGGGGATTGCAGCCATGGCTTCTGTCCCCGAGATCGAGCGCTGGGACTGGAGGGGAGTTCCTTGTCTCCCGCCCTGATGCGGATGGTGGGGGCGGTCGCCTCCATGGTCAGCTTTCAGGAAAGCAGTCAGTTGTTGGAGGAGTTGGCCGGAGTGGACGTGGGCACCAAACAGGTGCAGCGGTCGGCCCAGGCTCTGGGAGAGCAAGTCGCGGGCTATGAACGCCAGACCCGGGAGCCCGACTCGGGGCTCCCTTTGCCCTCGACGCTCTATCTGGGCCTGGACGGCACTGGGGTGCCGATGCGATCGACCGAGGTGCAGGGGCGGGCGGGCAAACAGCCTGATGGGTCGGCCCGAACCCGCGAAGCCAAGCTCTGTACGGTCTGGAGTGCCGAGCGACGGGACGCCCAGGGTCGGCCCCAGCGCGACCCGCACTCGGTCACCTACACCGCGGCCATCGAGAGCGCCGCCACCCTGGATACGGACCCCCAGCTTTCGGAGTTCGCGAGAGCGAGTCGAGCGCGAAAGCCAACGACGCCGTTTTGGGCAAGCGCCACGGCAAGTCGTCCTGGGAGACGGAGCGAGGTGGATCTGGAATCTCTCCGGCGAGCTCTTCCCGGAGGCGGTGCAGATTGTCGATCGTTTTCACGCCAAAGAGCGACTCCATACGCTCTCGAAGAGTCTGTATGCCGACCGCCAGTCCGGGCAGGAGTGGGCCCAACAACGTTGCGCGGAACTCGATGCCGGTCGGATCGAGACCCTCCTGTCGGTCCTCGCCACCGAGGCCTCTCACCACGAGGAGGGAAAAGCGGCCTGCACCTATTTCCAAGAGCATCGACATCGTGCGTTACGCGCAGTTCGAGGCCCAGGGACTCTGCACCTCAACCGGGGTGGTGGAAGCCGGATGCAAAAACGCCATCGGGGCACGACTCAAACGTTCCGGGATGCATTGGAGTGTGCGGGGAGCTAATTCGATCATGGCCCTTCGGTGCGTTCGACTCAGTGGACGTTTTGAGGACTTCTGGGAATGGCGAGCCAATTCCAAAGCCGCAGCTTGACCCGGTCGTCACTTTTTTGTCGTGCACCCTTTCCATCCCGTGTCGTTAGTACGTGATCTGTCCGGTCCAAAGGGCACAGGGTTAGGAGGAGGGTTCTTCCGCCGGAGGTGAGGCGGAGATCGGACTGGATCCGCCGGGTGCCGTGGAGGGGGCGATGAGTGGACCGATCAACTGGATCGAGGGGCCTGAGATCGTCGACGTCAGTCCTCCGGGAGGTCCGGATACGCCCTGGGGAGCGCCGGGTCAAGCCTCCGGCTCCTCCGCTTCGCTGCGCCCCTTCGGGTGACCCGACGCTCCCCAGGGCGTGAAGAGCTTTCATGGCCGTAAGCAAGCTTCCGGCCAGGCCTGACCGGAAGTTCTACAGACGTTCCTTGGGGGACCCGACACGTCCCCTCTCCTCCTCGGGTCGCTCCGTGGGCTCAGGAGACCACGCGGGGTGCGACGGGCAACCAGGTGCGGTCCTGCCGGACGAGGGTGTTGGCCAGGACGATGAGCTTGCGCATGACGGCGACGAGGGCCACCTTGCCGGGCTTGCCGCGCTCTCTCAGCCTCCGGTACACCTCGGCCAAGTCGGGGTTCCAGCGCAGGGCGGACACCGCCGGCATGTACAGGAGCCGTCGCGCCCGCGCCCGTCCGCCCCGGATGAACGCCCGGCCCTGCCAAGCCCCCGACTCGCGCGGAACGGCGGCCAACCCGGCCAGACTGGCGGCGGCCTTGCCGCTGAGGGCGCCCAGCTCGGGCATCTCGGCCAGCAGACCGGCGGCGGTGGTGGCCGCGATCCCCGGGATGGAGGTGAGGATCTCCAGCTTGCGGGCCCGCGCCTCGTCGGCCGCGATCAGCGTCTGCATTTTGCGGTCGATGGTGCGCACGTGGCGCTCGAACATGTTGATCTGGGTCTGGTGCTGCTGTTTCAACACGGGTTCGCGGAGCTGTTGGCGGCGGTTGAGCGTGGCCGTGCGCTGGCGCATCAGCCCGTCCCGGACCATCTGCATTTCCTGGAGCCGGCGTTGCGTTTTCGACGGTGCCGGGGTCCGGCGCGGATCCAGGCTGGCGGCCAACTGGGCCAGTTTCCGAGCGTCTACGGCGTCGGTCTTGGCACGGCTCCCGGTCGCCTCGGCGAAGCGCCGCGCCTGCCAGGGGTTCACCTTCGCCAGCGGCAGCTTCGCTTTGGACAGCGCTTCCTCGAGGTCCCGGTGGTAGGGGCCGGTGGCCTCGTAGACGACGCACTCGACCGGAGTTCCGATCCAATCGATCAGCGCCCGGAAGCCGGCCGGGTCATTGTCGAACTGGGCGGAATGGCCGTCGGCCAGCCGGTGCGCGTCCAGGTGCGCTTTCGAGATGTCGATGCCTACGGTATGCTGATTCATCTTTCCTGTCTCCTGTGCTTGTCATTCGGGCCTTGATGCCCTTGTATCCATTCAGGACATCGGGAAAGACGGTGGCCGACCTCACTCCCAAACGGTTCGTAATGGTCCGCGGCGGTACGGTCCAGCCACCGCCGTCCGGGTCGCTCATGAGCGACCCGGACGGGCCTATTTAAACAGACAAGCGGCGGTTTCCAGCCGCCGACCTCCGGAATGAGCGCCAGCGATAGCGATGTGTGGGAATGCGGGGAGTGGGCGACTGGAAATCGCCCCTCCTGCCGAAAAGGAGCGGCGGTTTCCAGCCGCCGACCTCCGGAATGAGCGCGAGCGATAGCAGTGTGTGGGAATGCGGGGAGTGGGCGACTGGAAATCGCCCCTCCTGCCGAAAAGGAGCGGCGGTTTCCAGCCGCCGACTTCCGGAGAGAGCGCCAGCGATAGCGATGTGTGGGAATGCGGGGAGTGGGCGACTGGAAATCGCCCCTCCTGCCGAAAAGGAGCGGCGGTTTCCAGCCGCCGACCTCCGGAGTGAGCGCGAGCGATAGCGGGTGTGTGGGAATGCGGGGAGTGGGCGACTGGAAATCGCCCCTCCTGCCGAAAAGGAGCGGCGGTTTCCAGCCGCCGACTTCCGGAGTGAGCGTGAGCGATAGCGGTGTGTGGGAATGCGGGGAGTGGGCGACTGGAAATCGCCCCTCCTGCCGAAAAGGAGCGGCGGTTTCCAGCCGCCGACCTCCGGAGAGAGCGCGAGCGAAAGCGGTGTGTGGGAATGCGGGGAGTGGGCGACTGGAAATCGCCTCTCCTGCCGAAAAGGAGCGGCGGTTTCCAGCCGCCGACCTCCGGAGTGAGCGTGAGCGATTGGAAATCGCCCACGCCCCTAAAACGCCCGAACCAGCTTCTGCGGGTGACTTGGGGTTAGGGACGGCCCCTACGGCGGCCAGCCGGGCGCTCATCTCGTCCCTGCCCGAGCCGGAGCTGAAGCCGAGCCCTCTGTGTCGCAAGGATCCCGGATTGGTGCAAGAAATCACCCAAATATCACCATTCCAGGAGGCTGTCCGAGAATGCGATTTTCATCCAAATCGACAGATTTAAGTTATTGATTTATAAGGAGATAGTTTTTTCTGGATCGTGATTTTTCGAGTTCTCGGACAGCCTCCCAGGTTGAAATCTCACTTTACTTGTGTAAACTGCTCTAGTTCCTATTTTCACGATGCTTCGCATCTCACTTGCCGTCACTCCAACTTGTGAAAGGAGATCGTTGAGGGCAAAGGCTGACCGCGGCCGGGAAGCGAGCGATGTGAGCATCGACTGGTTCCGTCGGGGTCGTGGTTAGGAACCGTACGGGATCGACTGCAAACGTAGCGAAAGAGTTCTTGCCATGAAGATATTCTGGGGATCTTCGTCGGCATTGTTGCTGTTGCTGGTCTCGTCATAGACGCAAGAGCCTGCTCAGCCGTCCGAGAACGCCCGGCGGTCCGCCAGCGACTCCCTCTCACACCAGACGGAGAATTCAGAAGGGGAGACGACCTTGGTCTTCCCCGACTACTTGGACGGAGGCGATGGTCGGTGCAGTTGGTGCTCAGCAACCTCGACCCGACTGGAGATGTGGCGGTCATCGGTGAAGGCCAAAAAAGGAGATTCCCCAGTATGAACCATGGCTGACCGTCCAATGGATAGGCTGCAGGGGCGAAAGCAGCGCCGCGTCCAACCCCCCCGGGCCGTCGCCCGGTGCCTGATGCTTCAAACCGAGCATCCGGTACTTGTGCGTGCCGCTGTGGAAAAGCTGCGGAAACCCGGCTTGCATCCGGCGTGTAAGCTGGCCATGGTGTGCCGGCAAGAGGATATTGGATCCTTCGAGGATCTGCCGGATGTCGAGTTGATACTCTTACCCCGGCGAGGGGACTATCGGGTCGCGGGCCTCTGGCGGAGAATTTCCAAATTCGACCCGGATCTTATTTGTGCGGTCTTCAGCCGTCGCCCCGTCTTCAGAAAACAGAAGCTTCTCTTCTTTCTGCTTCCCGTCAGGCGCCGTTTGATCTTCGATGGACGGATGCAGCCCTACCTTTTGAAATTTGCGAACATCCGGGCAATTCTTCGAAGAAGCCGCTACGTTGGAAACCTTCCCGCCAAGGAGTCGACGATCCTGTATCTGCCCACCGAGGCGGACGCTGGTGCTCTAGACGTCTTTGGAAAACTCCGGGACCGGAAGATCGTAGGTCCCGGCCAAGTCCGAGTGTTCTGCTCGAAAACCAAAAAGACACTCTATGAGTCTCAGCCGGAAGTCTCGGAAGTATTCGCCTATGACTCCGAACGGATCCTGGACAATCTGCGGGCCATTTTACGGCTGGCCAGGACGAGAGTGGATGTCATAGCGGCGATCTTTTCCGGTCGACCCGTTTTCCGGCTCCAGAAGCTGATGTTTCTTCTGCTCCCGGCTCGATCTCGCTTGGTCTTCAATGAGCATGGGGACTGTTGGTATCTGAGACGGACTCCGCGGGGACTGTTCAATCTGTGGCGGACTCCTTTAATTCGTTCCAGGTGGGAGTCGACGATTCTGTTCCTACCCACCGAGGCGGACTCATACGCTACGGAGGTTTTTGGACGACTCCAGGATCGGAAGATAATCGGTCCCGGCCGGATTCGAGTGTTCGGTCCGAAGACGAAAAAGACGCTCTATGAGTCCTGGCCGGAAGTCTCGGAAGTAGTCACCTATGAATCCGGGCAGACCCTGGCCAACCTGCGGACGATATTGAAACTGGCCAGGACGAGAGTGGATGTCTTGGCGGCGATCTTTTCGGGCCGCCCCGTATTCCGGCTCCACAAGCTGATGTTTCTTCTGCTGCCGGCTCGGGCTCGCCTGGTGTTCAATGAGAATCGGGACTGTTGGTATCTGAGACGGACCCCACGTGGTCTGCTCAATCTTTGGAGAATGCCGTCTTTAGCCACGGATTATCTTCCGCGACTGATTCTGAGAAAGATACTCAAGGCGCTCCTCTTCTTTCCCCGTTATCTGTATTTGGTGCTCTGGCTCCTCTTGGGCAGTTTGAAGAAGGGCGGGTCGAAGCGTTTGGTGGTTTTCAGACGGAACTCTTTCGGAGAGCGTGACTTCGGAGAGTACGATTAGTCAATACCGCAGAGACCGAACCGCTCGACCCTTTTCACCTCGAACACCTCGGTCTGATGAGGAACGAGGAATCAGAGTGGAGGTGTTGAGACGTCTTTCCGGTTTCCTGGTCGGGCTCGAAGCAGGTGACATCGTAGCGTGAAAAATGGCCCGTAATCTAAACTGAAGTTCCAGAGCTGAAGTCGGGTAACTCATTCATTTCGAGAAAGCGGGGAATCGAGGCCGGATTTTCTCGATTTTGAGGTGCATAGTCGTTCGATTCGCCGAGAAATCGGGGAAATATGAACCTATTCTACCGCTTTCGCAGTAGATCAATTTCTGCGGCGCAGGCTCCTAGAACTGCTGGATCAGTTGCTGGGCGGAGCGGTAGGTTTCGAGGGCGGCGTCGGTCTCACCCTCGTCTCTAAAGACCCGGGCCTTGAACATGAGGAGCATGAACCGGTTTTCCTGCTGGCCGACGACTTTCAAGCTCGCGTCCACCGCCTGCCGAGCCAGACCATGCTGGTCCGCATTCAGCAGTTCCTCGGTCAAGTTCAGCACCGAGAACGTCAGCACGCCTTCATTCTCGGCGCTGAAGTCCAGGTCCAGGATCTTCTGGATCTCGGCCAGGACCGCGTCATACTCGCCCGACTCGAGCTTGAGCTGGGCGATCTCGTAGTGAGTCGCGGCCGCCGCCAGTTTGGCGTTCTCTGCCGGGTCCGACGCCGCCGCGGAAAATCCCCAGACCGGCGCCAACCCGAAAACCAGCAGAAAAACGGAAAATCGGATCAGAGTCCTCATCGCACACCCCTGATCAAGTCAAAGGGATTCTCCCCCTTCTCCGCTCGTTGGGCGAGGGAAGAAGGGAAGGTCTCCTGTTTCAATGCCAACAGGAACGGGTTCTCCGCCTTGGCGTAGACTGGAGGCACCGGCTGCGCCTCCTGGATCCGTCCCATGAAACCGCCGGAGAGAATTGCCAGCAGAACCAGGCTGGCCGCCACGTACCGGACCTCGGGAAAACGAACCGCCGCCGCCAGCCCCGATCCCAACTGCTCCCAGAGGGAGCCCCGGGGAACCGGCAACCTCGACTCGATACGGCTCCAGATCTCAGGCGCCGGCTCCACGTCCGGAAACCCGGCCCTGATCCAGTCCGACAACTCCCGCTGCTCTTGGTAGAGCCGGTTGCACGCTTGACACTCGGCGAGGTGGGCCCTCACCGCCGGTACGGACGCCGCCTCCAGGTTGTCGTCGGCCAGCGCCGAAATCGAAAGCAGAAAACCCCGGCAGGAGCGGCTCATTTTCTCCTCCCCATGTAGGTCTTCACGTGGTCCTTCACCACCAACCTGGCTCGGTAGATGTCGGTCTTTACCGAAAGCAGCGACCGACCCACGATTCTTGAAATTTCTATGTACTTCATCTTCTGGAAAACAGCCAGCACGAACACGTCGCGATATTTGGGCGTGAGCGACCGCAAGGCACTGAGAATGACCTGATTGAGCTCTTGAGAAAGAAACGTCCGCTCCGGATCCAACTCCATGCCCTCATCGGCCAGGAGCCAGTCCAGAGGCCCTTCCTCTCCATCCAGAGAGATCTCGCTGACCTTCTTAGTGCGGCGAAGCTTCTGGTAGACCTCGTTCCTGGCGATGCGGTAGAGCCAGTAGCGAAACTGTTTCCGGTCCCGGAGCTTCTTGATTTCCCGGTGGACCTTGAGGAAAGTTTCTTGTGTGAGGTCTTCGGCATCTTCCTTGGAGCCGATCAGCCGTAAGATAAAATTGTAAATGCGCTTGACGAATAGCTCGTAGAGCGCATGAAAGTCGGCGGCGGAACCCTCTTGGGCTCGCTTGACGATGGCCGCCAACTCTTCCGGACTGATTTCGCCTGGCATGTGTACGGACTAAAACGGAATTCAGGTTGCCCCAAACTGCCTCTCCGACCTTGCCAAAACTACCAGCCCTCCTCTCTCCCAATCAATTTAGGAGATGACCCTGAAAGGAAAAAGTCGCAAGATGAGAGAAGGACGAGGAAAGTGCTATCATTGGCCATTACGCTTGAGAACGGGTCTTGCCGGCTTCGTCCCCAACGGCGGTCTCACGACTCGGCTCGATCGCCCATCGGCGGCCCGGTGATTCGAATCGGAGTTTAATCCTAACAGTGAGTCGAAATGGCCGGAGGCGCGGGTACGGCAGAAGGCTGGGAAGTTTCGGCTTCTTTGCCTCCCTGGTGGCCGCGTCGTTGCTCTCGGTGCTGATCTGGCAGTTCATCCCGGGATCCGGCGATGAATCCCACTATCGGCCGGACCCGGGTACCGCCGGATGGGTCCGATCGGATGCGGCGGCGCCGGCTTCGTTTCCATTTCCCCGCTCTTACGGGACCTCCCCTCGAAGCCGCGATGCGGGGAGGTTTCAAACCTCCCGTTCCGCCTCGTCCAGCCGTCGCTCGCAGTCCGCGAGCCGCCGGACCAGCCAGTCGAGAAGGACTCCGGGCCGCAACCCCGCGGGAGCCACCACCTCCAGGACCGGCCCGGGAGATGCGGCGGAACCGGGACCGGGGGCCGATCCGATCACCCCTGAAGGCGCCCGTTCCACGGCCGACATGATGGCCCGGGCGTCCGAGCTCCGGCAGTTCGAGCGCGACTACCAGGCGGCCTGGAGCCAGTTCGGCAGCGGCCGCTCCCTGGGCAACCCTTACATGAACGCGCGCAATCCGTTCCGGCGGGCCTTCCTGGACCGGGCGGACCCCAATGACGTGACCGGCGACGATCCCTCCGACGGGGGCGGCGACACCGGCGACCCGTCCACCGGTACGACTCCGCCGGAGCCGCCGAATCCGCCGCCCATGCCGCCGCCCATGCCGCCGCCCGCTCCGCCGGGTGGGCCTGACCCCGTGCCCCCGGCTCCCCGTCCGCCGCCGTTCCGTCCCGGAGGCGGCCTCGTCGCCCCGGACCCCACGTTTGACTTCGTGGTGGTCGGCGACTACGGCACGGGAGGGAGTGCCCGGCGCGTCTATCGGGGCCGCCGAGACGCCCGGAATCAGTTTTTCCTGGAAAACGACCGCACCTTCACCATCGGACCCAATCCGGAAGGGTACCGGGTCTTCGATGAGGACGAGATGGTCGTGGTCGCCGACCTGAATCAGGACGGTCACGTGGACCTGGTCCGGGCCCTGAACGGTCCCCTGGGGGCCCTCCTGGAGACTGAGACAGGAGACGGCTCCGGCCAGTTCGTGCTCCAGGCCCAAGGTCACGTTTTGCGGCGGCAGGTCCTGAATCTCGCCCTCTTCGATTTCAGCGGCGACGGAGAGGAAGAGATTGTCATGGTGACCGACCTGGGACCCGGCCTGACCATCTACACTCGAGACGGCGAGCAACTGGTCCTCTTCAAGGAACTGGCCATGAGCTTCGCGCCCGGGATCGTCATGACCTCCAATATCAGGCGCTATGACAAGCGCCTCTACATTCTGGATCGGGACATGACGCAGTCCATATTCTATTCCACCCTCTATCACGACGGGCGGCCACGACGGCTGTCGTTTCCCGGACACTCCCTCCACACTCTGGAACTGGAGAACTCGGACGGAGAGGATGGCCGGGAAGTGTTGGTCTACGAGGACATCGTCAGCTTCGCGGTCTTCGAGACGACCGAGCAAGGCCATGTGCTCTACACTTCATTTCCGGCTCCGGAATATCCCGGCTTGATTATCGTGGGAGACTATTTTAGGCTTGATTCCCGCCAGATGGTGATCTGGTGGTGATCCGGTTGCGAAAGTTGCGACTTTTAAAAGGCTCTGGCATCTTGGACAGTCAGTTCCGTGGAAGAGTAACGGAGTTTGTGTGTTCGAACGGCCGCATTTCGTTGCGGTCTGGGTTTTTGTTTCCAACCGTCATTTCGTAGAGGAGTACAGGGAATGAACAAATCGAGAGCGATGCTTTTTTCGGTAGTCCTGCTAACCGTTGCCTTCGGCGGAACGGCAATGGCCGGCACCTCAGTTTCTTTCATGGCGGCCGGGCACACGTCAGAGCAATCTGCCGTTTTCGCCAGCTACCTGGTCAGCCTCCCCAATGAAGATCCGATGTATGCCTTCGACACCGCCATTTCGGTGAGCAACGTCCTCATGGCTCCGGCCGGCATCGACACCGGGGGTGGAGCTTACGAGGGCTCCGACATGATGGGCACCCTGGAGATCTACCTCTACAACTCGGACGGCACCATGATGATGCATGAGACCTCGATGGACTCCCCCGGCCACGGTCTGATGGACGGGATGCTTGGCCCGGGGATGACCTACACCGTGCTCTTGAGCGAGATTGTGGGTGACATGGAGTTCATGGGCTATGCCTGGGTCGTGGCCAACTTCGACGGCGTCGCCGGAACCCGCACCATCATCGGTGCGTTTTTGAATCAGCACGGCGACATGACGCCGCCCGTCTCTCATCAGGGCGCAGGGATCAAGCCCATGATGATGGACATGATGATGGAATAGAGGGGCACTTCAGACCTGACACCGCCATCGTCAAAGGGTGACGGTGACATTCCCTGCAAGAGAATTTTTCGGCAGGGACTCCCGCTCCCGGATCGGGCAATTCCGGGGTGGGAGCAACGAGAGCTGAAGTCGGGGGCTGCCGCGAACCAATGGCGCAGCCCCCGATCTTTTCCATTCCTCTGATCGTTCGATACGATTTTTTCTGGCCTCGGCCGCTCTCCGGAGCGGCCATTTTTGGTTCGGATCTTCCCAGGAGACCCCAGGCATGATTTGGCTGCCCCTCTATCTGAGCCTCTTCTCCAGCCCCGCCGTGGACCCGGAGCTGGAGAAAGCTGTCCGGACCTACTGGGACCTGCTGCAGAAGGGGGACAAGGTGGGAGCCCTCCTATACATCGTGCCGGAGGGTCAGAATCTGTTCCTCGACCGCCGCACCAACCCTTTTCGCTCCTGGGAGCTGGGCAAGATCGAGTCCCGATCCCCGGACGAAGCGCTGGTAACGGTGAAGGTGGAGCAGATGCTGTTGCCGGCAGGGGTTTACTATCCCGTGCCCATGCGCGAGGTCTGGGTCCGCCAACAGGACGGATGGCGGCTTCGGATTCGCCCCCCGAATCCGGAAAAGGTCAAAAGGGCTCTTGCCGGCGGGACGGCGCCAAGACCGAGCGGGCCGAAACCCGGCACCCTGAAGGTGCTTCCCAGGCAAGTCCGGATCCACTTCCTGGACCGGACCCAACGGGGCACGGTCCGGATCCGCAACGGCTTGCCTGAATCGGTCCACATTTCCCGCGTCGACTACGACAAGACCCGTTTCGAGCTGCTGGAGAGCGCCGACTCCGTCGCCCCGGGCCAGGATCTCCGCCTGGTCTTCCGTTACATCGGGAACGAATCCAAGAAACCCTTGACCAGCGAGTTCCGCCTCTTGCTGAAACTCGGAGACGCAGACGAAGCCAAGGAGAAACTCTTCTCCGTGCGCGTCCTCTACAACTACGTGAGTCCCGGCGCCAAAGCCCTGCTGGGCCTCACCCAGAAAAAGCTCGACCAACTCAAGCGCGGAGAAACCGTAACGCCCGTCCTCCCCAGCCCGGCTTCACCGCCTCCCCTCCCCAGCCTGCCCGCCGCGGTCGAGCAAGAAGTCAAGCCCGAAAAGGAGTGACGCCGGAAGGGCGATTTCCAATTGCCCATTCTTCTCCTCCACCCCCGTTTTCCGCCGACGCCATACCGCTATTCATGCAGAGAATCCATTCCTCGGCGATGCGCTCAAGGGCGATATGCGGGGCCTGCGCCGGCTTCGCGTGGGCGATTACCGCGTGATTTACGAAGTGCGCGAAGGTGTACTCGTCGTGCTGGTCGTCCGCGTCGCCCATCGCCGGGATGTCTACCGGCGACCGGAATGAGTATTGACCTTTTCGGTTGTGGTGCGCGCTACGCGTAATCTACGCTCCTTTCTTCACTCTTCCAGGCGCCGCTACCTTTTCTCTCAGCTTCCAGGACGCGCTCCGTGGACCGTGGCGCCTGATTCACTTGCGGCGACCGCCAAACCTGCGTCGAACACGACGAACGGAATATTCGGTCGAGGAGCGGCGGTTTCATAACCGCCGAACTCCCAAGCTCACAATGGGGCACAAAAGCATGGGCGAGCAGGTGGCTGGACCGTGAAATATCTTGGCTCAATCCATGCGGAATCGGGATTTCGACTATGGATGGTAAAAACAGCGCCAAATTTGTCTATCTATAGCAATAACCGGTCGTCCGGGAACCTCCTCACTCCCCCTCTTGCCCCGACTCCCGCATTCCCCGCATCGACCTCCCCACGAAGGGACGGCCCACCAGCTATCAGCCCGTGGCAAAAGTCGTCACGGCATTCGACCGTCCCTGCATCCCGGCGGACTGCGTTGCTATCGGCTCACATACTCCCGGTATGCTCCCTCCGAAGCGCCTTGTCCGGCGGGCGCAGGAACGGTCTCGGTGCTCGCGGGACTTTCGCCACGGGCTGCTATACTCTCCACTCGAATGTCCCGGCGACTCTGCATTTCTTTCCTCTCCCTGCTCCTGGCGACCCTGACCGCCAGCGGACAATCGCACGCGAAGGAGGACTGGATCCAACTGTTCAACGGCAAGAACCTCGACGGCTGGATTCCCAAGATTCGCGGCCACGAGACGGGAGAGAACTTCGGGAATACGTTCCGCGTCAGCAACGGAGTCATGCAAGTCGGCTACGAGGCGTATGAAGGCCCGTTCAACTCGCGGTTCGGCCACATCTTCTACGAGCGACCCTTCTCGCACTACAGGCTGGTCGTGGAATATCGATTCATCGGAGACCAGGTCCAGGGCGGTCCGAGCTGGGCCTTCCGCAACAGCGGCATCATGCTGCACTCGCAGCCCCCCGAAAGCATGCGCCGCGATCAGACCTTTCCCATCTCCATCGAAGCCCAACTGCTCGGCGGCGACGGCGAACGGGAGCGCACCACCATGAACCTGTGCACGCCCGGGACCCATGTGGTGTTCAACGGAACGCTCATGACAGACCACTGCACGGACTCCAGGTCGAAGACCTATCACGGAGACCAGTGGGTCCGGGCGGAGGTGCTGGTGCTGGGCAGTTCCGTGGTCCGGCACATCGCCGAAGGAGAGGTGGTGCTGGAATACGAAATGCCGCAGATCGGAGGCGGCGCCGTGGAGGGGCATGATCCGGCGTTCAAGCGGGACGGCGAGCCGCTGGAGAACGGCTACATCTCGCTGCAGAGCGAGAGCCACCCCATCGAGTTCCGCAAGGTCGAGCTGCTGAACCTGGCCGGGTGCATGGATCCCGAAGGGTCAAACTACAAGAGCTACTACGTCAAGTCGGAGCCGGAGACCTGTCGCTAAGGAGTGACGACTTTCTTGCCGCCTGCTCTTGAGGAGGGGGGATATTCTTGTCCCCCATTCTTCATTTCTCCCGGTTGGAAGACGCTACGCGGAGTGGGGACTCCGTCCCCCCTCCCCCCGAATCGGCGGCTGGAATCCGCCGCTCCCATCCTCTTTCCCCGCCTTCAACCCTTGGTGGAAACCCAGCGCCCAGGCCAACAGCCCCCAAACCAACCAGGGAAGCCGGATGAGTGACCTCAACCCCTCCTTGGCATCACTGCGAAATATCCGCCCAATGATCCGGGGGAGCCGCCACAGCGGCAACGCCAGACTGAGCGCCGGGAGCTGGCGCAACCACGACCCGGGGACCTCCTCCAGAGTTCGGAACCGGCCGCTCCAGTAGCCCAGACGGCGCAGATGGACCCGAGCCTTTTCCCAGGTCACATCATTCGAGTGACAGACGCCGGCAGACGCCTCTATATATAGTAGTGTTCCCGCTTGCCCACCGATCCTCCGGCAGAGCATCAGGTCCTCGGCCATCTCCAGGCTCTCGTCAAAACCCCCGCACTCCAGCAGCTCCTCCTTCCGGACCAGGAGATTGCAACTGCAGAGGGCGTCCCGATCTCCGGACGCCAGCCCGGGCAGGAACGAGGAGAACTCGATCCAGTGGAGCACCCGCGCCGCCGCGCCGGCCCCCGCCGGCCGCCCCACCGTCCCCGACACCATGACTATTCGGGGCGAAGAAGCCAAACGGCGGTACAGTGTCTCCAGCCACCGCCGCTCCGGCACCGCATCCGCGTCGACAAACGCCAGGCAGGTTCCCCTTGCCACCGCCGCCCCCCGGTTCCGCGCCGCTCCGGGCAACAACCGCCCCTCATGACACAGCACCTGGACCTCAGGAAACCGCCCCCCGACCAACCTTGCCGCCTCGTTCCCCCCCGACTCCACAACCAGCACCTCGAAATCCAGAGCAGTCTCCTGAGCCTCCAGTGCCTCCAACACCCGAGGCAGCACCGCGGCGTGCCGGTAGCAGGGAATGATCACACTGACGGCGGGGGGCGTCGCCATGGGGAAATCCTAGCAGGAGCGGGAGCGAGAGCGGCGGTTTTCTTGCCGCCGACTCTTAATCGGAAGTTCCGGGAAAATATCCCCCTAAAATCGAGCTAAGTCGTTGATTTTATTACGGATACGGCTCTGAATCAGCTCATTTGTGTTCCCATGTATGTGATGACTCTTCCTGTTGAATATAAAAGGTATATTCTATATACTAGTTGCCATGTACATCGACACCGTCCCCAACCGAAACTCCCGCCCCGCCATCCTCCTGCGCGAAGGCTGGCGCGAAGGCAAGCGCGTCCGTAAACGCACCATCGCCAACCTCTCCAAGTGGCCCCCGGACAAGATCCAGCGACTCCGTCTCGTCCTCAAGAACGTCCCTCTCGTCCACCCCGATGAGCTCTTCGTCATCGAACGCTCCCTTCCTCATGGCCATGTCGAGATGGTTCTCAAAGCCATCCGCCGCCTGAAGCTCCCGACTCTGATCGACCCCAAGCCCTCGCGCCAGCGCAACCTGGTGCTGGCCCTGATCATTCAGCGCTTGTTGCATCCCGCCTCCAAGCTCGCCACCACCCGGCTCTGGCACACCACCACCCTGGCTTCCGAGCTCTCCCTGGAGGACGCCGACGAGGACGACCTGTACGGGGCCATGGACTGGTTGCTCGAACGTCAGAATCGGATCGAGAAGAAGCTGGCCCGGCGGCATCTGGCTGAAGGGGATCACGTGCTCTACGACGTCAGCAGCAGCTACTATGAAGGCCACACCTGCTCCCTGATGCAGTACGGCCACAGCCGGGACGGCAAGCGGGGCCGTCCCATCGTGGTCTACGGGGTGATGGCCGATGCGGCGGGTTGTCCGGTGGCGGTCCAGGCCTATCCCGGCAACACGGGGGATCCGGTCACGGTGCCGGATCAAGTCGAGAAGTTACGCCAGCGCTTCGGCTTGAAGCGGGTGGTGCTGGTGGGGGACCGGGGGCTGCTGACCGAGACTCAGATCAAGCATCTGAAGCGGTATCCGGGGCTGGGCTGGATCTCGGCCCTGCGGCATGAGGCCATTCGCCAACTGGTGGACGCCCAAGCGGTTCAACCCTCGCTCTTTGACGAGCGTCACTTGGCGGAGATCCGGACCGAGGCCTATCCGGGCGAACGGCTCGTCGTCTGTTACAACCCGATGCTGGCCGAGTATCGGCGGAACAAACGCCAGGACCTGGTGGCGGAGACGGAGAAGAAGTTGGCCCGGATCGCCCGGGAGGTGGCGCGACGGACCAAGACGCCCTTGCTGGCGACCCAGATCGCGCTGAAGGTGGGTCGGATCAAGAACCGGTACAAGGTGGCCAAGCACTTCGAGCTGGTGATCGAAGACGGGCGCTTCGAATACGCTCGGCGCACCGAAGCCATCGCCCGCGAGGCGCAACTGGACGGATTCTACATCCTGCGCACCAGCGAACCCGAAGACCGGTTGGCGACGCCCGACGTGGTGCGCAGCTACAAGAACCTGACGAACGTGGAGCGGGCCTTCCGCTCACTCAAGACGGTGGACTTGCAGATCCGTCCCATCCGTCACCGGGCAGAGATGCGGGTGCGGTCGCACCTGTTCCTGTGCCTGCTGGCCTACTATGTCCAGTGGCATCTGCGGCGAGCCCTGGCCCCGTTGTTGTTCGATGACGAGGACCTGGACGCGCACCGCGCTCGACGGGACCCGGTGCTGAAAGCCGAGCCGTCGGCCTCGGCCAAACGAAAGAAGACGAAGCGGGAAACCGAGGACGGACTGCCGCTTCACAGCTTCAAGACACTGATGGCGGAGATGGCGACGCGTGCCCGTCACCAGTGCCGAACCGCTTCGGACCCGGACGGTCCGACGCTGCAACGATTGACGGAACCGACGACGCTGCAGCGACGGGCGCTGGAGTTGGTCAAGGTGTTCCCAGTGGACAACTAGTCCGCTTCGTGAGTTGTCCCTTTAGAATCAAGGAGTTATCTCGTCTCTATGTCTGGAACTTCGGCTTAATCCCCAAAAGATGCCCCGCCCCCCTCTCTCCCTCGACATCTTGCCTTCCAGGCATCTGCGCCACCCAATCGGCCCCGGCATGACTGAGAAACTCGCCCGCGTCGTCGTCGACGGCAAAGGCGACGACGGCTTTTCGACCGCCGGGGATTGCTTGGGGGATTATATACGTAAGTGCCGAGAATTCAGGCTGATGGGTTACGATTCCTACCATGAAAGTCCACGCAACTATCCAGTGCAGAGCCAAGCTGTCCAAGGGTGGAATCCGGCGGTTGGACGGGGTGAGGTCCATCCTGAATCGGCTGTACAACGCTGCACTGGAGGAACGCAGGACGGCCTGGGAATCCGAGCAACGCGGCGTGACCCTGTACGATCAGATGAAGGGGTTGACCTCCCAGAGGAAGGACGATCCGGAGGGGCTCGGGTCGGTGGCGGTCAAGGCGGAGCGTGGGATGTTGATGTGGTTGGACCGGGCCTTCAAGGCGTTCTTCCGTCGCTGCAAGGCGGGGGAGAAGCCGGGGTATCCTCGATTCCGGCCCATTGCGAGGATGGAGACCATCGACGTCGTCGACCCCAAGGCGACCCGGGTGAAGAAGCGCGCTCGGGGCTACGCCATCCGGCCCAAGGGCTTCCCGACGATCCGGATATTTCCGTCCCGGCCGTTGCCGGACGGATGCCCGTTGAAGGCGTTGCGGATTGTCCGCAAGCCGAACCGGGTGTATGTGGACCTGACGTACGAGGTGGAGAAGCCGCCGCTACCGAAATGCGAGTCTTCGGTGGGGATCGACCTGGGAGTCCGCCAGCGAGCGGTGCTGTCCACGGGTGAGAGGATCGAACGGAATAGACGGGACTGGGCGGGGATCCGAAAGCAGCAGAGAAAGGTCTCCAGGTGCAAGAAGATTTCCAAGACCAGACGGAAGCGGATCGTACAGCTATCTCGGCTCCGTCACCGGGAATCGGTCCGAAACCGTAATGCCTGCCATCGTCTCTCCACCAGGATCATTCGTGAGCACGGTCTGATCGCTGTGGAGAAGCTGAACATCCAAGGGATGGTAACGAAGGGCTCGAAGAAGAAGGGGCTGAATCGAGAAATACTGACGCAATCCTGGGGGCTTCTGCGGAATCAAATCCAGTACAAGGCAGAATGGGCCGGTCGGAAGTTCGTAGAAGTGAATCCCGCATATCAGTCCGTGGTGAAAGTCGCGCGAGCACCGAGACCGTTCCTGCGCCCGCCGGACAAGGCGCGATTCGGGTGCATACCGGGAGTATGTGCCCGAATCGCAACGCAGTCCGCCGGGATGCAGGGACGGTCGAATGCCGTGACGACTTTTGCCACGGGCTGATATACATCGCAGGACTGCCACCGGTGCGGCGCCCGCCACGATCCAGGGCGGAGCGAAACCTTCCGGTGCAGGGCCTGCGGACTTGGAATGGACAGGGACCACAATGCCGCCCTGAACATTCTCAGGGCTGGGGTTCTTGCCCTGGGCACCGGAACGTATCTCGTTGGGGAAAGCGTGGTGCCAGAACTGTATGCCAAGGGCACTTAGGTATATAAGCCCGATTGCTTGCAACCCGGTCGCCATTTCATTGCGGATCGATCCCCTGTGTGGGGTTTGTGCCCGGCTCGTGATCGTCCTTTCGATCTCGGAAAGCGACCGATCGGCAGCCGCAGGCCCCGCATAATCCAGGATCCATCGTGCGATGACGTCAAGGCCCCGTGTCACGAGCGGCTGAAAACGAATAATGGAAACTGCATGTTCGTTGTCGAAGGCAATCCTGATCCTCAGTCCCCGCAACAGCTAGCCCGGATTTCTCATCAGCGCGCGCGCCCAGCGCAGTCTGTCCCGGAGAAACCTTGGAAAATTCCGCGTAAATGCTCAAAAACAGATTATTTTTCATCATACGCGTAGCGACCTGGTGAGAAATGCGGGCTAGCAGTCCGTGGTGAAAGTCCCGCGAGCACCGAGACCGTTCCTGCGCCCGCCGGACAAGGCGCGATTCGGGTGCATACCGGGAGTATGTGAGCCGATAGCAACGCCGTCCGCCGGGATGCAGGGACGGTCGAATGCCGTGATGACTTTTGCCACGGGCTGCTAGGTTGGCTTGCCCTAAGCGACTCGCTCTCCTCCCAACACACCGGCCCAAACGCCAACAGGCCCGCATAGGGCCGATATTCGCTCTCTCGCTATATAGTCCCCTTCTTTTTTCTCAGGACCAGACGAAATCGGCCCTGGAGGAGGGAATCGGCGCGAAAGCGCCAGGGGCCGGATGAGGCAGGATAGTCAACGGAAGGGGAAACCGGACCCCGTTCTACTGTGTGAGCGGTCTTGCTTCCATCGGAGGGTCACCGGCTGTTGATCCGGCCCTGCGAGCCGGTGTGAAAGCTGGTGAGTATGTCACCGCGATCGTTGTAGAGCTTCATGCCGCGAATGATCGGCTTATAGCGCGTCAGATAGGCACAGTCGCGCCACATGCGAAGCCCGACGGAGGCGGCGCGGCGGGCGCTCTCTTTGTTGAGGTCGAGAATGCGGGCCGTCTCGCCCTTGAATGTGATGTCGACCCATTCCGGCGGCCTGACTTCAATCGTCGTCATGTCCGGCTCAACAGCGGTATATGAAAGGCGAGCAATCCGCTGCCGAAAACATTCTTTCTGCCGGTCCTCCGTCGAATCGGGGCTGGGAATCACGGCCCAGAAAATAGTTCCGGCGCTAGCGATACCGACCAGCAATCGTTTCAGGCCCTTCACTGTTACGGGTGTCATCCTACTACGGACTTTGCCGGGATATCTCAGAGCGCCGTGCAAAGGCGCGGTTTCTCAGTGGGTGCGAATCCCACCCGGCAACTGTCGCTCCAGCCGGAAGCAGTCGGAGCGGTTCGTGGAGGCAACGATATGGATTGAGGCACTCCGATGTCAAAGGATCGACTTGGGCGACTCAGCGAGTCCGCAGACCGCAACATGTGAATGCTGAGCAGATCTCGAAACGGGTAATGCGGAAGCCGACCCGCCCGAGCAACGGGGAAGACCGCCGGACCTGCCGCCAAGACTGAGATCTTCCGAATTCACCCCTTCGAGATCACTCGGGGAGGTTCGGTTTCGCTGTCTGGAAACCTGCTTTCACTCCTCCCGGACACTTCACGTAATAACGAAACGACCCAACCCGCCCTCCTTGTGACCGGCCTCAGGTTCGCTCCATAATCCTGCTCTGTGAGCGATCTCCGAATAAAACTGGTGCTGGCGCTGGCCGCGACCCTCTTGACAACAGCCCTGCTGGGAACAGGAATCCTGATCGGATCCTATCTGGAGATCCGGTCCCTGCGGGGATCCGCGAGCGAGACTTGGCGGAGGGAGCTCATGGGTGGTTTCATACCCCCGGGGGAATGGCCGGACCTGGCCCGAGCCTACCATGAACCGGAGGCTGCCCTGGAGGCAATGGAGGGCTTCACCTGGGCCGTCCCCAACGTCCCCACTCCCTTCGTGGGGACCGGTCCCCAACCGGGAACCAGTGGCAACGCCACCATCAATCGCCGCCAGTTTCGGTCCACCCGGGAGCTGCCTGCCCGGAAGCAAGCCGGTGTAGCGCGCATCTTTATCACGGGAGGCTCCGTGGCCTTCGGGTCGGGAGCCCCTTCCCAAGATCGGACCATCGGGGGATATCTCGAGGCGGAACTCAACCGCGGTGTGGCCGAGCCGCGGTATCGGGTCTTTACCCTGGCCAATCCCGCCTG
Organism: Acidobacteriota bacterium; assembly: GCA_965217775.1. Classification (GTDB taxonomy): domain Bacteria; phylum Acidobacteriota; class UBA6911; order RPQK01; family JAJDTT01; genus JAJDTT01. Next base: position 4,645,142 of record CBDCJH010000002.1, on the reverse strand, counting down.
GGCTTCAACCCACGAGAGAATCCTCATCGAAAACCGTCTCTCCGAATGGCAGCCGGACCTGGTGATCTCTTTCTCCGGCCTCAACGACGTGCACTGGGGACAGATGGGACGAGACGTGATGTGGTTCAGGACCTACCACGATCACTTGTTCTGGTCGCTGAACGATTCCGCACTTCGCCTCTTGGGCCGCGGGGGCCTCGTCGACGTGCAGGAGATCGGAGATCGACCCGTGGACCCTCCCCTGGTGGCGGCACGCCTGGCGAAGAATGTTCAACTGGCCACGGTGGCCCTCCGCATGAGGGACTCTCCCTATCTCTTCGTCCTTCAGCCCTCGCTCTACACCACCGGAAAAGAGTTGAGTCCCCGGGAATCGGCTCGTCTGAACCGGCAGAGTCAAGCCTACTTCCAACACGCCTCGCAAGAGATTCGAGACCGGGTGGGGAGCCTGCGCGAGGAAGGTCTTTCGTTCCTCGACCTGACTACGGTTTTCGATGAGGTGAAGGAGGATGTCTTCCTGGACAATGTTCACCCGGGGGATCGGGGCAATGAACTGATAGCCCGCCGCCTGGCCGAGACGGTTCGGCGAATCCTCGAGTCCGGATAGGAGGGGACTTCCCACCTTTTATCAAGGGGGCACGGGAGGAGCCAGGAGCCGGTGGGAAAGTGGAAAACATGGGAATGTTTCCCACTTTCCCACCGGCTCGACGGCGGCGGCTAGATCTGCCCTATACCCACAAATAGTGCTGGACAAACAAGATTGCCTGTCGTAGTCTCCACGACATGGTAGTTCAGAGCCAGATCAAGCGCACCTTGAGCCGAGAGTTGGATCGTTTACACGCCGTGATGAGGCGGGAGAAGTTCGCCCACCGGACGGCGCTGGCAGACCGGGTCTGCTCGGAGTTTGGATTTCACGATGCCCGAGGGCGGGCGCAACGGAGCGGCTGCCTGAAGGCGCTGCGGGAGTTGGAGGCGCGCGGACGGATTCGTCTGCCGACGCCGCGACGGCGGGTGAAACATTGCGGGCCCCGAGGACTGGGCCGAGCGGTGCCGGAGGCGGTGGGAGTGCCCGCGACGGTGGACGGCGTGCGGGAGCTGGAATTGATTCTGGTGGAGACGAGTCCGCAGCGAGCGCTCTGGAACGAGTTGATGGCGCGAGAGCATCCGCGGGGCGCGGGGCCGTTGGTGGGTGCTCAGTTACGCTATCTGGTGAACTCGGCGCACGGCTGGCTGGGGGGCTTGGGCTTCGGGGCGGCGGCGTTGCGGTTGCGGGACCGGGACCGCTGGATCGGATGGGATAAGGAACAGCGCCGGGCGCACCTGCACCGGGTGGTGGGGCTGAGCCGGTTTCTGATCCGTCCGTCGGTGAGATGTCGTAATCTGGCCTCCCGGGTGCTGGGGGAGGCGTTGCGGCGGCTGGGTCCGGAGTTCCAGGCGCGCTACGGCTACCGGCCCTGGCTGGTGGAGACCTTCGTGGAGACGGCCCGCCACGATGGGGCCAGTTTGCGCGCCTCGAACTGGAGGGTTCTGGGGAAGACGCAAGGTCGAGGCCGGCAAGATCGGGCGCACCGGGCGGCGGAGACGAGCAAGGCGATCTATGGGTATGAGTTGTGCCGGGATTGGCGGCGGCGGTTGGGGGTGGGACCGGCGCCGAGGCGGGGAGTGGAACCGATGTCGGAGGGCGAGGGACTGGAGGGAGAGGGCTGGGCGCAGCAGGAGTTGGGCGGGGCGCCGCTGGGAGACCGGCGCTTGAGTCGGCGACTGGTGGAGAGTGCGCACCGTCAGGCGCAGGAACCGGGGCGGGCGTTCACGGGAGTGGCGCGGGGCGATCCGGCGGCGGTCAAGGGATACTACCGGCTGATCGACCAGCCGGAAGCCTCGGCGGTGACGGTGTCCAACATCCTGGCCCCGCACCGGGAGCGGACCCGACAGCGGATGCAGGGGCAGCGGACGGTGCTGTGTATCCAGGACGGGAGCGATCTGAACTTCACGCGGCACGGCCGGTGTGAGGGACTGGGGGTGATCGGGCGCAACCAGACGGGAGCGACGGCGCGGGGACTGCATCTGCACGCGACGCTGGTGGTGAGTGAGACGGGGCTGCCGCTGGGGGTGTTGCGGGCGAAGCTGGACGCGCCGAAGCCGGGACCGGCGGCCACGCGGAAAAAGAAGAAGACGTATCGCTGGATCGAGGGACTTCGGGACTGCGCCGAGGTGTCGCGGTCCCTCGAGGGGGTGCGGGTGGTCAGCGTGGTGGACCGGGCGGCGGATTTTTTCGCACTGTTCGCCGAGCAACGAGCGTCTCCGGAGGTGGAGTTGCTGGTGCGTGCGAAGCAGGATCGGGTGCTGAAGCGGAAGACCCGGGCGAAGGCGGCCGGGAAAAGCGGGGATCCGGACCCGGAGCAGAAGCGGAAGCTGTTCGGGCGCCTGCGATCGGCGCCGGTGCGGGCCCGGATGCTGCTGGAGGTGAAGCGTCAGAGTGCGCGGATCAAGGCCAGCAAGCAGGCGGCCCGCCCGCGGCGGCTGGCGCGGGTGGCACGGATGGAACTGCGCTACGAGACCCTGACGATTCCGGCGCCGCGCGGGAACCCAACCGGCATCCCTTCGCTGAGACTGTCGGTGGTGCACGCGCGGGAGGTCGCGCCGCCGGCGGACGGGAAGCGCCTGGAATGGTTCCTGCTCACCACCATGCCCGTGACCGATGTCGAGACGGCGCAGCAACTGCTGAGATGGTATGCGCTGCGCTGGCGGGTGGAGGATTATTTCCGGGTGCTCAAGACCGGATGCCGGGTGCAACAGCTCCAGCACCAAACCGCCGAACGTCTGAAACGGGCCATCGCCATGCACGCCGTCATCGCTTGGCGGATCATGCTGATGACGCTGTTGGGGCGAGAGGACCCGGACCTGCCGGCGCAGTTGCTGTTTTCCGATCTGGAAATCCGGGTCCTGGGGGCGTTTGCCGCGTCGTGACGATACCCACCGCCGGAAGACCTGGGGGCGGCCGTGCTCGTGCTGGCCCGCCTGGGGGGATATCTGGCTCGTAAACACGACCCCCCACCCGGGCATCAACTGATGTGGCAGGGCTACGTCACGCTCTACGGCATGTGTCTGGGCTTCGCTTTACGAGAAGAAACATGAATGAAACCAGACCCAGGCTAATGTGCCCTGTGCAATATGTGGGTAAAGGGCAGGGCTAGATCCCAGGACGGAACCGGATCCGGACCGATCTCGCCAAGGCGGGCTCGCACTCGAGCCCCAGGCGCGGTCGCGCACGGCGGAGCCTGGAGCGAACCTCGGGCCGGATCTACATCAAGCGGCACGGCGCTGTCTCGCATGATTCTCATCGAACATCGTCTGGTTTCGCAACATGGTGCAGGCCACCCCCAGCAGACGGTCAGCCACGGACCGCAGGGCCCGCGCATGGCCGTGGCCGCGCTCCCTGAGGGCCTTGTATTTGGCTCGGCTGGTGGCGTCGTGTTGTGCGGATACCCGGGCCCAATGATAGGCCGCCTCGCGCAGACGAGGGTGAACCGCCTGGCGGCGCACCACGCGGGTGTGTTTGCCGGAGCGCCGGGTCACGGGGGCGACCCCGCACAGACAACGCAAGGCGGCATAGTCTCTTCGTTGCACCGCATCGTAGGCTTCCGAGAGTAGTGTGGCGAGAACCCTGGTGCCGACCCCGGGCAGGGAGGCAAGGATCGCCACGTCCTGCCTCGGGCCCTGGGGCCCCGCCGCCGACTCTAACCGCTTCTCCAAAACCCGGATCAGACGCGCACTCTCACGAGAGAGGTCACGGAGTTGGCGCTGGACCAGAGCGAGGAGCTCCGCCAAGCTGGCGATGTGAACCTTGGCGGCCTGGACGGTGCCGGCGGCCAGGGGGAAGGAGGGCACCCGCAAGAGACGCAGGACCTCGGGAGCGTCGATTCGGCGGATCCGATGTTGTTTCAACACTTTGGCGACGCGGACCGGGCGCAGCTTCCGGGCATCCTCCGGCGTCGGGGCCAGCTTCCACACTTCCATCACCCAAGGCTCGGCGAGATTCTTGCTGAGGTCCCGGAACTGCGGATAGTAGCGCCAGAGTTGATCGTGGAGACGGTTGACCAGCCGGGTCCGCTCGCGGATCAACTGGTCGGCCAGTCGTGAGTACTCGCGCAGCTCGATCACCTCAGAGTCGACGGGACCCAGCCGTCGCAAGCGATTGCCGTCGGTTCTCAGGGCGTCGGCCAGCACCCGGGCATCGCGGCGGTCATCCTTCGCTCCGGCCGGCGAGAAGCGGTCGCGGAACCGATCCAACTGTGTCGGATTGATGGTATAGACGACAAAACGCCGACCCATCAGGAACTCCACTACGGGACCGTTGATCACTTCAATCGCCACCGAGACGGCCTCCGCACTCGTTCCCGTCTGCTCGAGAATCCAGTCGGCCATCTGGGCGAGGCCCGAACCGCTATGCGGGAAGCTGCGCTGTCCCTGACAAGTGCCTTGCGCGTCCAGCACGCAGACTTGGTGCGACCGGGAGGCCCAATCGACCCCCACAAACCATTGATCTTGTTTCATCCCGACCCTCCGAGTGCTTAAATGGATGTTGGGCCGCCGCGATTCGGATCGGTTCCTGTACTGGCTGTTCTAGGACGCTGACTTTCCACCGGTTCTCCATCGCGGCTACCGGCCGGGGCACGAATCCCCTCCAGGTGCTCTCAGGCGCGGGGACTTTAGGGTCGCTCCCGGCCGGATGGCCCTCTTCACCCACCGTGGGTGAAGTCCCCTAAAGGGTACAGGGGACTTTCCTGTCCCTCCCCCCCTCCTCATCCCCGTCCCCGAATCGAGAGTTGCAACCCCCCGCTCCCACACGCCTCCCTTTTCTGCCGGGACTATGCGGGACCGAAGCCAGTGGGGGAATTCCCGGCAGAATCCGCGACTGTCCGGCCTAAAACAGCGTGTAGACAAAGGGCGCCGCGCCCGACTGACTCAGCAGCACCAGCAAGCCCGCCAGCAGCAGAACCGGAATAATGGGCGCGAGCCACCACTTCTTGTTGTAGCGCAGGAAGTCCCGCAGCTCCTGGACCAGGCTGGGTTGGGAGGTGCTCGCCATCCGCTCGAAGTCTATGCTGGGGATCGCCTCTTTGGTTTCTTCCGTGACTGTCTCCATTTGTCTTGACCCTTCACCCCGCATTCGGGCGATCATCAATAATAGACACCACCCGGTAGAAAGTGGGAGATCATTCAATTGCAACTCAGCTCGATCCCTTCCTCCGAATGCAGCCTCTCCACCAAATGCGTCAGGTTGAAGTCCCGACGCTTCTCCCGGTTCAGTCGCAGCACCTTCTCGACTGTGGCCACGGGGACTCGTTTCGGCGAGGGCCGCTTCCGCCGCCGATCGTATAGTCCGTCGTAGCCGTATCTCTTAGTAACGGCGCCGCATGCTGTGAGGATTCACGCTAATGATATCGGCCGCCTGGGTCCGGTTGATCTGTCCACTCATCGCTCGAAGGACGACTTCCTGCACCTGCATCTTCCGCTCCGCGGCGCGCGGCGGATACGGCTCCATACCCGCCTCCTCTCGGTGGGGAAAAGGCTCATCCTGACCTCGCCTTGAAGGGACTGGACAGATCACGTACTAACGAAACAACTTTCATTCCTCCTCTTGACATTGCCCCGGGATTGCCTCAAACTCCGCCGTCACTAATACGTGACGGTGTGGCGGAGGGCCCCCAAGGCCTTTCTTCCCACGCCGGGGGCGCAACTTTTCGAAGGGGACAGCATCTTTTTTAATCGTCACTGTCGGGAAGGTGCCTGTCCGGCGCCTTTCGTTGGGCTTATGCTCGTGGAGAAGTTGAGGAAACGTTTCAAACCATCACCATGCCGCTCGGGAGGAAAGCGCAACTTTTCGAAGAGGTCGGCATCTTTCCTAATCAGCACTGTCGGAGAGAGGGTTTGGTGAGCGTAATTTGTTTTGTGTGTCAAGAGGGAACCAGCAGTTTGGTTCCGTCCTTCCCGGAGTTGGAGTCTCGGGACATTCTCCGCTCCGGGTATTTTCTGTTTTCAGGGGATTTGTAAACTTATTCGAAGGAGGACTTTCCAATGAAGGGATGGTTGAAACTATTGGTTCTGGGCGCGATCCCGATTCTCGCGGTCACTATGGTCGTGGATCAGGGCCTCGCCGCCGACAAGGGCTCGCAGTTGATCTTCCAGAGCAACATGGCCCATACGAACTACATCTCTGTTGTGAACGCGCAACCTGATGGTAATGCGGTTACGGTGCTGGTTCAGTACTACAACAACGATATGGAGATGGCTGTCTGGTACCTGAGAGTGATCCCCGGCGGATCCAGCGTTCTGGTCGACCCGTTTGACCACATGATTCCAGGAACTGAGCTGAACACGGGCGCCGAAATCATGGGAAGCGGCAAAATGGGTAACGGCCATTTTGTGATTGCCGTCACCGCGGTCGCTGCACAGCTTGATGTTGGCGAGCAAATGAACACCGGCGAAACGGCGAACGCTCTTTTCCCGGAGGCCCTGGCTGAGGACATGCATGGGATGGGCAACATCGACGCTTGCGGTGAGCTTAAGACTTCTCAGGGCAGCGCTACGGAAGACGCCGACGCCGGTGACAACAACCTCATGCTCATTAATCCCAACCCCGACGGTGACATCGAGGCGTGTAGCGATGAAGACGACACTTCCGCGAACGTCGCGGCTTGGGGTGTCGGCGAAGCTGAGGTCATCTCATTCAACCACCTGACCGGTCATTTCACCGAGGCTCTGGTTGGCACCGGTTCGGGCGGAAGCGACCAGACCGCATCCTGGGGCGGCACGCCGGTAGTCCGGCCTGTTGTCACTGATACGGACAACGCGATGATGATAATGCAGGACTACCAGGTTCTGGACGGTACTCCGGCGGAAGCCATGTTGGCCGAGAAGGACGCCGCCGGTATCACGGAGACAATAACGAACACCGCTGCAGCAGGCTATTCCAACGATGGCGACAATGCCGTTGACGATGCAGAGGCCGCACAAGGTAAAATCGAAAGTGGCCCTCGTTCCAACAGAGGCATCAAAATGGGGGCTATGGTGCTTCCATCCCTTAGCGGAGTAAGTGACTCCTCCAAACAGATCATGCTGTTGCTGTCCGTGGCGGATGAGATTGGGGATGCAGGCGGATACATGTTGATACCCGCCATGACGGCGATCGATGTCACCCTCATGGACGCCATGGGTAACGAATTGGAGATGATGTCTGCCGAAGACGATCCTGGTATCGTCGGCGGTGGCACGGAAGATCCCGATGCGGACATGCCGAGCACCACGATCATCGTCAACGGCATCAATGTCATGGTCAATGCCGGCGATTGTGATGGAGACGCGATCGACGGACCTTGGACTCTGAGCCACCTGACGAGCCTCGTTCCCGAGGCGACCGCAGGCCATGGCGACTTTATGGGTCTGGATGACGGCGGGATGGAACCCATGATGAACGCCTCTCCGGGGTGGGTAAAGTTCGCGCGCGGCACCTTGGAGTGCAAGATGGACTATGGAGACGGAGATCCTCCGAATCTTGAAGCCTTCGAGCAACCCGATGGCGTTCCCGCTGTGGACGAGCGGACCTACACGGCCGGTACACTGATCGTGGAGGAGGCAGGCACAACCCGGACATTCGTCACCACGGGACGAGCCTTGTTGAAGTTCATCACTCCGGATTCGACTTTCGCGGCCTCGTGGACGCTGAAGTCGCCTCCGTCTCCGGACGATGACGGCCAGTAGGCTGTATTGCATCACGCAAGGATCGTCTCTCCCTGAATGAGGTGAGATCGGCGGTCCGAGACAAACCAAGGGGGGAGCCCATGCCGGGCTCCCCCCTTTCTCTTTTGGCCCAATCCAGCGTCCCCCACTCCTGTCGAATTGCAACCCTTCCCAAAGTGCGGTATCTATCCTGAATGGCCGCAGCCCGGAGACAGATCATCGCCTGGGAGCGGCGGTTTCCAACCGCCGAACTCCGAGCGGAGCATGTGAAACGTCGTCGCCGGCGGGACGGTCGTTTTCGACCTTCAATCAGGAGTTCTGTGAATTGTTTCCGCTGAACGGACAGTTGGGAGGGATATTTTCCGGTGCCGTTATTCTCTTGGCTGTCGTTGCGGCGCCTGTGCAGAGTATGGGCGCGGCCCCGGCCGAGTGGCGGCAGTTGTCGCGGCTCCTGGTCAACCCGCCGGGAATCCAGGCGTTCGTCGAGACCGCCTTTTCTTACAATCAGTTGAAAGCTGTTCCAGGCGGAGACCTGTTTCTCGGATTTACTGCCGTTCGCGATGCGAATCCGAATAAGGATACGGACGTCTACGTTTCTCGCTACGTCCGCTCGGAAGATCGCTGGGGTTCACCCGCTGCCATTGCGGAGAGTCCCGCCCTCGAGCGATCCCCGGCGGTTTGGGTGCACGGCCGATCTGGCGTGATTCACTTCTCTTGGGTCGGAAATGAACGCCGGAAGCAGAGAAAGCAGAGAAGCGAGCTCCGGGTCGGATATCGGCGATCGGAGGATGGAGGAACTTCCTGGACGCCGCCGCGCCAATTCGCCGTGGGGACGGTCCTGGCCCGGCGTCCCCAGTTGATGGGCGACGGTCGAGGCAACCTTTATCTGGCCGTTTCCAATGGCTATCCCGGGGAACGGGAACGCATCCATCTGTTTCAGAGCAACGACGGCGGAGAGGACTGGCGCCCGGTGGACGTCAATTTCCCGGAGGGTCGGAAGCGAGGTGGAACGGCATCACCCCAGTTGGCCGTTGGACCGGGCGTCGGGGCATGCCTGGTCTGGATTGACCGGACGGCCGGACGGCGAGCGGTCGTCTTCAGCAGATCCAAAGGAGATTTCTCCTGGTCCGTACCCGTCCGTGTCAACGACGATCCCTCCATGAGCTGTCAGGGGCCCAGAATGGCGGTGCGGGAAGATTCGATTTACGTCGCTTGGCACGTCGTGAAGGGCGATCGGACGACACTCTACTTCGACCATTCGCCGGACGGCGGCGCCACCTGGAACGAGGACCAGGTGATTTTCGACCGGAAGGCGTTGTCGGTCCGGTCCTCCCTCCACCCCGTCAACGACGGGCTCCTCGCCGGCTGGTTCGAGTCACGAGAAGATTGGGGCCAGACCCATCGCCGACTCTCCTATCGTCTTTTTTCGGCCGCAAAGGGATGGAGGTCCGCGGAAGGGGAGAGAGACTCTCTGGCGGGGGACCATGAACCCGGCAGGTTCTATTACGGATTCGACCTTCTACCATGGCGAGGGGGATGCCTGGTTGCCTATTCCAAAGGAGCGATCGGAGCATCGCCCGAGATTTATCTGGCCTGGAGCGGGGAGTTGGAGTCCGGCTTCTCGGAGTTGATGAAAATTAGTGAGCCAAAAAAGGGTTTCGAGCATCTATACCCTCGATTGGTCCGCTCCGGCGAGAACGAAGTCGCCGTGGTCTACAACCGGCGCAAGATCCGCCGGTCGCCTATGGAGCCACGGGTCATCTTGGGAGATGTACTGGTCGCTCGAATCGGAATCCCGTAGTTGGAGTAAAGGTCTGAGAAGACTCTTTTATAATGTGCGAAAAACCCTCAGGCACACGCAGTTTATCGGCTGGAGAGTGTCGTGTCAGAGGCGTTGTGCTATTTTTGATCAGTGACACTGCCCGAATTGTGCCAAGAGCATCTGCTGTGCTATTTCCAGAATTCGCAGCCAGTTCGCCGAATTGGGAGGAAACCCATGCTGAGACGTGATGCCGGTCAATCCATATCGTTCTGTGACGGTTTCAGAAAATGTTACTTCTTCCACCTGGGGAGGGGATTTCTCCCCCTCTTGGCCGTGATGCTCCTCGCGACGCCACAGCTGGCGTTCGCCCAGGGCAGTCTGGCCGTGACCGTGAATCCCAGGACGCTGGAAATCGACGAGGGTGAAGACGGCACGTATACCATAGTGTTGGACACCGAACCGTCTGAGGATGTGAAAATCACGGTGGTGGGAGCACCTACCGACGACGCGGACATTACGGTGGGTGCCCCAGGTGCTGACACAACGGACGGGACGCTCGTACTCACTTTCACTGCGCCTGAGGAGCCGGGCGGTGCCGGTGGCAACTGGAACATGCTGCAGACGGTTACGGTGAGTACGGAGAATGATGATGACGCAGTCTCGGAGACAATGACGCTCACGCACACGGCGACCATTGGCGACGATGACGATGCCGTGGCCATGGCCGTGGCGCGTGGGTCAGTGAGGGTGACGGTCAAGGACGGAGACACGCGGAGCGTAACGCTGAGTGAAACTTCCTTGACCTTCATGGAAGCCGAGGAGACTGGTTCCTACACGGTGGTGCTGGGGACGGAACCAACGGGAACGGTGACCGTGGACATCGGTGGCGCTTCAGGCGAGATCACGGTGAGTCCGTCCCGGTTGTTCTTCACCGCGGAAAACTACGAGATGATGCAGACGGTGACCGTGTTTGCGGGCGAGGATTTCGACGCAGAGACCGACGAAGCGACCCTGACGCACACGGTTCGAGGTGGCGACTACACGGGTGTGGCTGTAAGCCCCACACCTGGCACGGTGTCGGTAATGGTCACCGACAACGACGTCCGGGGTGTTTTCGTGAGTACCGGTTCGCTCAGTATTGCGGCGGGCGCAAACGCCACCTACACGGTAATGCTTGATGCTCGGCCGACGCGTTCGGTGGCCATTACGGTGGCCGAAGATACGGATCTTGAAGGCGTGACGGTGAGTCCGACCCGCCTGAGTTTCTCGACGACCGACTGGAATCGGCCGAAGACGGTGACGGTTCGTACGAACTCGGAAGCGTCGGGGTCCGTAAATATGACGCATACGGTGGACGATTCATCGAGCAGCAGGGACAAGGCCTACGACGGTGTGACGATTGCGCCTGTCGGCGTTACTGTCTCGGGTACCCAGCCCGGTGTCAGGCTCAGCCCGAGTTCGCTGACCATCAACGAGGGCGCCACCAGGACGTACACCGTGAGGCTGGCCGCCGATCCAACGACCAATATGACGGTGGCGGTGGCCTCCCCGAATTCGGACGTGATGGCTGATCCGGATTCATTGGAATTCACGACGGATAACTGGAACGACACGCAGACAGTGACGGTGTCCGTGGCCGAGGATGATGATGCCGTGTCGGACACGGCGATGTTGACGCATAGGCACAACAGCGATACCGGACCGAACCTGGCCAACGGAATGTTGCGGGTGACGGTCAGTGAAAACGATCGGAGGGGCGTCAGTGTGGCCCCGACGTCGCTTGAAGTCGTGGAGGGCGCAACCGGAAACTACAGTATCTCGCTGAATTCCCAACCTGTTGGCGATGCTGATGGCAATGTGACCGTGACGATCAGTGGTGCGTCGGGTGACGTGACCGTGGACCCGTCACAGTTGAGGTTCACTGCCACCACCTGGCGTAGCGAACAGACAGTGGAGGTCCGTGTTGCCCACGATTCGGACGGGGAGCCGGACGACGCTGTGACGCTGAGCCACACGGTGCGCGGCGGCGACTACGACCGCGAGAGCGTAGACAACGTCAGGGTCACGATCCGGGAGGACGAAACCCGAGGCATCATCACAACTACCGATTCTTTGCCGCTTACCGAGGGTAAGACTGGCGAATACATGGTCAGCCTCGAAGCACAACCGACGGGGACCGTGACGGTCATGGTGCGCGGCGCGACCGGCGATGTGACCGTGAAGCCATCCCGCCTGGTTTTCACCACTAGCAACTGGAATGAACCGCAGTCGGTGGAGGTAAAGGCTGGCCAAGACGCCGACGGAGAACCGGACGAGGCGGTAATACTGGACCACGCCGCAAGCGGCGGTGGCTACAACGGCGTGACCGGGGGCACGGTGACGGTCACAATCACCGACAACGACCCCAAGAGGGTGATCGTAACTCCCAGCCGACTGACGGTCATGGAGGGATCGGCAGCGAGGTCCTACTCCGTGGTGCTGACGACCGAGCCCACGGGTTCGGTAACGGTGAGCTTGGTTGGCTTGGCTGCCGCAAAAGACGAGTCCCTGGTGGTCAATCCGACCACGCTGACTTTTACTCAGCGCAACTGGAGCGTTCCGCAGGACGTGACGGTACGTGCGGCAGAGGATGACAACGCAGCGGGTGGCTCTGTAAGACTGATGCACGAACTGAACGGCGGTGGCTACGGAGACGTGCCGGCTAGCGATGTGATCGTTGCCATCACGGATAACGACATGGCGGGTCTGACGGTGAAGCCGGCGAAACTGGAGATCGCCCAGGGTACGAGCCGGACCTACACCGTGGTGCTCAATACAAAACCGGACGACGATGTAACGGTGACGATAAGCGGCGGCCCCACCGGTACGACCGCGAGCCCGGGTTCGCTGATCTTCACACCCAACAATTGGTTCACGGCCCGAACCGTCAGGGTGCACGCGGCTGCCGATGCAACGGTTGAGATGGGAGATGTGGCGAACACCGTGTCTAGCTCGGCTTCGGACTATGGTGCCGACCAATCCGCGGACGTCGAGGTCGTCGTGCTGGATGCCGACGTGCCAGGTGTGGCCGTGAACCCGACGTCGTTGTCGATCAAGGAAGGCGGAAGCGATTCCTACACGATGGTATTGACCAAGGCGCCGACGGCGTCGGTGTATGTGGACATATCCGGCGCATCCGGCGACGTGAGGGTGAGCAGGTCGCGGGTGTCGTTCTCGACCACCAACTGGAACCGTGAGCAATCGGTGACGGTGAGTGTGTCGGAGGACGATGACGCGGTCCAAGACGTACCAGTGACGCTGACCCACAAGGTGAGCGGCGCCGACGAATACGAAGACATAGACCCGAACACGGACGGGGTGCAGTCCCTGACGGTTACGCCCGTGCTGGTGACGCTCAGCGATAACGACACGATTGGTGTGACAGTAGCTCCGACATCGCTCACCATCGGGGCGGGCGGGACGGGAACCTACCGTATCCGGCTCAATACCGAACCAACGGATGCCGTGCAGATTAGGGTCAATAGCCCGAGAGACGATGTGACGGTGAGCGGTTCGCCGTTGACCTTCACGACGGCGACCTGGAATTCGGAACAGACCGTGACGGTGATGGTGGATAAAGAGGCCGGCAGCGAGGAAGTGCAATCGGTCACACTGACGCATTCGGTGAGCGGCGCGGACTACGCGGGTGTAGAGCCCTCGCCGGTGACCGTGACCATACCTGTAGAGGGCACGCCGGGTGCGCCTGGTGGACTGACGGCTACTGCCGGAAACCAGCAGGTTACATTGAGATGGCGCGCACCGGCGAGCGACGGTGGATCGGCCATCGCCCGCTACGAATACCGTTCTCAGGAGAGCGGTAGCGGTTTCACTGCATGGACGACCATTCCCGGCGGCGCCAGCGCCACCAGTTACACGGTGACCGGTCTGGAAAACGGGATCTCCTACACCTTTGAGGTGCGCGCGGTGAACAGCATCGGTGGCGGCCAGGGTTCCACGACCAGCGCGACGTTGGCCGAATCGGTCCCGGGTGCGCCTGCGAATCTGACGGCAACGGGCGGTGACGAACAGGTCGCACTAAGCTGGAATGCGCCGGCTGACGGCGGCTCGCAGATTCTCCGTTACGAGTACCGTTACGGCGCAGTCGGTGAATCCTACGGCGCCTGGGCGACCGTCAGTGGCGGCCCCAATGCCACGAGCCTCACGGTCACCGGCCTTACCAACGGCAGGGAATATGGATTCCAGGTCCGAGCTGTGAACAGTATCGGCGAAGGTGCGGCTGCCGAAGACAGCGCGACGCCGGGCCGGGCGCCCACCGCGCCCACGGGCCTGACGGCGAGAGTCGAAAGCGAGACCATCACGGTAATGTGGGGGATGCCGGCCGATAATGGCGGGTCCGCGATTACCAGCTACCAGGTGCGCTACCGGATGAACGGTGGACAGTGGAGCAACTGGATGGCCGTGGCCGGCGGCGCGAGTGCCACCAGCTACACCATGACGGGCCTGACCAACGGGATCGGCCATGAAATCGAGGTGAGAGCGGTGAACGCCATCGGTACTGGCGCCTCCGCCTCGGTTGAGGCGACGCCCATGGAGGGCATCGACTTCGCCCACTTTGCCAACGGCCAATCGACTGGGGTGACCATCACCTCCGACATCGTGTTGGTGAACGTGGAGACTTCCACGGTGACCCCGGCCATCTACTTCTACAACCAGATGGGCGAGATGATTCCCGCCGATTCGGTGGTGGATCTGATGGGTGGCCTGGAGATGGCCGGCGACGGCTCCTTGGCCGTTCCCATGGGGATCGCAGGCAGAGGCGAAATGACAATTTCGACCAACGGCGAAGGTGCCCTGGTGATCGGCTCGGTAAGAGTATTCGGCAGCGGCCGCTTGGGCGGCGTGCTGCGCTTCGACATCCCCTTCGTCGGTGTGGCCGGCGTGGGTGCCAGCGAACCTGTCAACGACGCCATCTTCCCGGCTCGCCGGATGGAGGGTGGAATCAACACCGGAGCGGCGATCCGCAATCTCAGCGCCGAGCCTATGACGGTGACCTGCATGCTGATGCAGGGCGGCGATGTGATGGATACCGAGATGGTCAGGCTGGCCGGAGACGGCCATAGCTCCGAGTTCATCGACGAGATGTTCCCGGGTTCCAATACCACCGCCTTCGTGGGATCAGTGCGCTGCACGGCCGCCGACGGCGGGATGTTCGCCGGAGTTGCACTGGAATTGGATGCCCCGAACGGGATCTTCACGACCCTCCCGGTGGTGCCGCTGAACACTGGCTCCGATAGTGGTGAGTCGATGCTGAACTTTGCGCACTTCGCCAACGGCGATTTCGCAGGAACGGCAACCAGTTCCGACCTGGTCTTCGTCAACGTGGCCAGCTCGGCTGTCTCACCGGCCATCTACTTCTATGACCAGATGGGCAACATGATCGATGCCTCGATGGTTGTGGACGCGATGATGGACGGAGTCGAGGTCGACAGCGACGGGGCCTTGATGGTCATGGACGAGATCCCACCCATGGGTGAAATGACGATCTCCACCAGTGGCATGGGCGACGGCATGATCGGCTCGGTGCGAGTCGTCTCCGACGGGCCCATCGGCGGAGTCCTCCGCTTCGACATCCCCAACTTCGGGGTCGCCGGAGTGGGAGCCAGCGAAGCCGTCAACGCCGCCATCTTCCCGGCCCGCCGCGTGATGAACGGCATCAACACCGGCGCCGCGATCCGCAACCTTATGGCGGAAATGACGACGGTGACCTGCAGGTTGATGAAGGGCGGCAACCCGATGGGCGAGAACCCGATCGAGCTGCCTGGCAACGGTCAGAACTCCGAGTTCATCCACGAGCTCTTCCCGAATGCCAACACGGACGACTTCGAAGGCTCGGTCCACTGCACCGCGCCGGCGGGGTCCATGTTCACCGGTGTTGCCCTGGAGATGGATTTCAACAACCGGATCTTCACCACCCTCCCGGTGGTCCCGGTCCAGTAACGGTCCCCAGCGGACCCAACGAAAAAAGGGGCAGCCGCATCAGCGGTTGCCCCTTTTTTTTCGGAGCGGCAATTTCCAATCGCCGAGAGGAGCGACGGTTTCCAGCCGCCGAAAGGAGCGGCGGTTTCTAGCCGCCGAGAGGAGCAACGGTTTCCAATCGCCGAGCGGAGCGGCGGTTTCTAGCCGCCGAAAGGAGCGGCGGTTTCTAGCCGCCGAGCGGAGCGACGGTTTCCAACCGCCGAACTCCAAAGCAACAATATCCCGAGACGGGACCGGAGGAGCAGCCAAGTCGGGGCCTACAAATCCCCCCTGCAGTCACCCACCGAAGCTGAAAATGATCGATCGAGGGCTACCCGAAAAACCGTCGCACATCGACTTGCGCTAGATTTCGGCTGGTTTCCGGCTTTTCTTAAATGACTATCCCAGTCCGCGGATTCCAGACAGAAATCGCTTGCGCCTGATCACTTGGTTCGACCATCCGTGGAAAACACGGAACGTCGAACCTGACCTTTCGAAACCGAGCCCGCGGGGCGTCGACAGGCCGGGTTGTCCAACCTCGCCCTCTCAGAAATCGTTCCAGGTCGCCGGTTTCCAGCAGATCCTCGAAGACTCCTTCCATCGCCCACGAGCTCACTCCAAGTATCGACCTAAGTGGTCAGCTTGAGCGGCTTACAGCTCCCAATCCAAGGTCCTGTCCGAGACTGTGTCACCAACCACGGGATGTCGGCCTTGATCTCCACAATTCCCGCCCGGAGTTCGAAACTCCGCCACCTCTTCGTCCTTTTCCTCAATCCGGAGCAGGCGACAAAAAAGTCGCCTGTCCCAGTGGGTCACTGGAAAGTCACAACACATAACTATTGTTTTCTCGCAGTTGCCGGGACATCCGACGGTCTCGCGGATGCCAAAAGCGCCAATCCATTGGAACAGCGCGTCTGGACCGAATGTTGCGTGTGAAAAGGAACGCTGGTAACGCCGTTGCGTTGCGGTGCGAGGACCCAAGATGGGGCCACCAACTGGAGTTCGGCTCGTGCTAGACTTGAGGAAAAAGTGGAAATGATACCTGAGACCTCCACACGGACTGAATCGACCGGAGCACTCTTCAAAGCCCTGCGGAGCGTTGGTGTGGAGCCGGAATTGGCTTACCGCGCCGACGATGAGGTTCGCAACCGTGCCGGCCGGAACGTGGTCTCCGTCATCGGTGCGAAGATCGATGCCCGAACCAAGGAAATTGCTGCCCGATTGGATGCGCAAGGGGTAGCCGTTGCGAGGATCGATAATCAGGGAGCGGATCTCGAAGCGAAGATTGAAGCACAAGGTGCGGAACTCGGCGCGCGAATCGACGACAAGTTCACCCAAGTCAACTCTCGTATTTCGAGTATCGAGTTCAGGATGGATGCTCAAGCCGTCCGGATCTTCGGCGCCGTCTACAAGGCGCTCTAGGAGGAGCGGCGGTTTCCTAACCGCCGAACAGGAGCGGCGGTATCCTTGCCGCCGAACTCCGGATTAACAACACCCCGACCGGTGAGCGGCCAAGGAGTTAGTGGCCGCGGTAGCATGGGGCGACTAGAAATCGCCCCTCCTGGGCGACTAGAAATCGCCCCTCCTGGGCGACTAGAAATCGCCCCTCCTGGGCGATTGGGAAATCGCCCCTCCCATCCCCGCGACGACGCCTCGCCAGATTGTCGCCAAGCGCTGCCACCGCAGCAACACGGCGTTCCAGACGAGGCTCAACACCAAGGTTTTCCCCCAACAGCCCCACGCCCACGCGCCGACCCGATGTTTCCTCATAAAGAGCACCGTGTTCCGCCGAACCCAGAACACCCGCTTCAATGGTTCGTCGCGGGTCGAATGAGCCCGCCGGTGATGGACGCGCGCAGCCGGGCAGTAGTACGCCGGAAACCCCCGCCGCCCCGCCCGGAAGAGGAAATCCACCTCCTCGTGGTACATGAAGTAGTCCTCGTCGAAGTACCCCACGTCCCGGAAGACCCGCGGGTGTACCAGAAGCGCGCATCCCAGCAGCAACTGAACCCGGCGGACCCGGTCGTACCGCGGTCCGTCGCGCGCCCCTATACCGGCGAAGGAAGAGAGGACGTGGCTCCAGGTGATTCGTCCCCAGGCGGCGTCCAACCGGCCCGGCCTTCCCTGCAACAGGACCTTGGGTCCGTAGATCCCCGGACCCTTCTCCCGGGCCAGCTCCAACAGCCGGGAGACCGTCTCCGGCTCCACCAGGATGTCGTTGTTCAGCAGGAGGAAATAGTCGGCTATCATACTCATGCCGAGTTCGCCGCCAAGATTCAACGTCCGGAGCACGGCGTTGAGGGCGCCCCCGTAACCCAGATTCTCCACCAGCGGCACCAGGTTCACCGGACTTCGCACCGTATCGGCGGACCCGTCGGTGGACGCATTGTCCACCACGACGATCTCGAGACGGGGGTGTACGGTGGAACGCAACGCGTCGAGCGTCGCCGGGAGCACGTCGTCGCCGTTCCAGTTGACGACCAGCGCTAGCACCCGTTCATCAGTCGGCATATTTCCCGTCCGCTGAGAACCCGGTTCCGGCGCATCCGAAAGCGTTTGACGAGGGCCTGGGGGGTGCGCGCCATCCCCGCCGCGAGTCCTCGCAGGAACCAGCCGAGATGGCCGGCCTTGACGGCGTGGAATGCCGTGCTGCGGGCCCAGCCATAGGCCAACTGCAACAGGTTCCGGCCCGGTTGATAGGTCACCATGAGCTGCCACCGGTTCCGGGTGATCCAGTAGACCCGGGCCGGCGAATAGCAGACGGGTAGCGGAGGCGGGTCCGGCTCGGGTTGGACCGGCCCGAGCCCGGTGTCCTTCTTCACCGGACGGACGTTTCGGTGCTCCTCCTCTTCCGGCGCCAGGAGGTCTGCTACCAGGTCCTCCCGAGAGGGGTCGGACGCGGCCTCGATGTGGTAGACGACGGCCTCCGGAACGTAAAGGCAGGGATGACCGGTGAGCTGGGCTCTCAGGCTCAGCTCCACGTCCTCCAGGTACATGTAGTAGTTCTCGTCGAAGAGGCCGATGCGGCGGAACAGCTCGCGGCGATAGAAGGCGGCGCCCGCGCTGGCGCCCAGAACCGGCCGGCTGCGGCTGTGGAGCTCGCAGGAATCGCCGCGGCCCCGCTTGAAGGGCATCCCCGTCCGGTCGTAGCCGTCGCCGGCGCTGTCGATCCGGTCCCGGCTGCGGAAGTCCATCATTCGAGAGGCCAGGAACCAGTAGGAGGGATCCCGGTCGAACGCCGCCATTCCCGCCTCCGTCCAACCCGGGTCCACCTCGGTGTCGTTGTTCAAGAGCGCCACGTATTCGGAGCTGCAATGGAGAATGCCCCGATTCACCGCCCGGGCGAATCCCTGGTTCTCCTCCAGCGCCAGCGCCTCGACCCCGGGGAACCGGGCTTCCAGCATCTCGCGGGTCGAGTCGGTGGAGCCGTTGTCCACCACCAGGACGGGACAGGTCACCCGCTGCCTGGCCAGCGACAAGAGGCATTGCTCCAACAGCCGGGCCCGATTCCAGGTGGGGATGATCACCGTCAGCCTGGAATCGTAGGCGCTCGGCATGTCTACCGTTCCTCCCGCCGGCCTTGAAGCAACCCCAGATTGTAGTGGTAGCTCATGAGATCCGGATAAAGGGAACTGAGGTCAGGCCATTGCCGTTTCTCGGTCCAGGCGCAGATCCAGGTCAGGAATCCCATGCGGAGCCGGTCCCGGAGCCGGTAGCGGGCCAGGCGGTCGACGTTGAGGAAGGCCGCCATCTCGGGATGCTTGCCGTAGAAATTCCAGGCCGATGCCCCGACTCGCCGCTGCCGGCGGACGAAGGCCCTCACCGAGGTCGGGTGGTGATGGTGGGCCACCGCCCGGGGATGATAGACCAGCCGCATCCCCATCCGGTGGAGCCGCCATCCCAGCTCGATGTCCTCCCAACCGTACTCGCCGAAGTCTTCGTCGAACCCTCCCGACTCCCGGAAGAAGTCCCGGGAGATGGAGAGGTTGCTGGTATAGAAGAAATTGAAGGGAACGTCGTTCCTGTCCTCGATCAAGGAGAACCCGAACTGCCATCCCTCCTCCCCCACGTACTCCATGAACCGGGTCCGGGGATACTCCCGGGCCCAGGGGGTGTAACCGATCGCCACCACCCGTTCCGCTTTCTCACTCGCGACCCCGTCCCGGGCCCTCAGATGCTCCTCCAGAAAATCGGACGCCGGAACCGTATCGTCCCCCAGGAAAACCAACCACTCCCCCCGGGCTCTCCTCACTCCCAGGTTCCGCGCCGCCCCCTGCTTGCGATTCTCCTGGTGCAGGTAGACCAACCGCACCGGATACCCCGCCGAGATCCCCCGAACCCGCTCGCCCGTGTCGTCCGTGGACCCGTCGTCCACCACGATCACCTCGTAAGGAGCTCCTCCCCCCGAATCAGCCTCAGACTCCTCAAGCACCGTCTGCCGGCGCAGCGCCTCCAACGTCCGCACCAGAACCCGGGACCGGTTGTAGGTCGGAATGACGACACTGATTCGCATGGATAGACAAGTCTACCGGAGAGGAACCAATAGGAGGGGCGATTTCCAATCGCCCAAGCTTAGGCGCCAAATGGTCACTCGGGAGTTCGGCGGCTGGAAACCGCCGCCCCTGTCGGCGATTGGAAATCGCCGCTCCCGAGTTCGATGGACACGTTTTTCAAGAATCGATCGCGTTTTCTTCACGGCCGGCGTTGTTGGTATTGAGTGTTGGAAATCGTCGACGGACAAGGGAAGAATGCCTCGTATAGACTGGATTCATCGCAGAAGGTAGGCTGTTCCTATTCGCCGGGATCCGGAGCTGACCCACTCGGGGTGTCAGCGGAGATCAGATGATGAATGTTGACCTGATCCACGTCTTGGTAGCCGTGTTGGCGGTGGGAGTCAGCTTGGCCGGACTGATGCTGGCCAGTTTGCGAGGGCTCCGGCGCGAAATGCGGGACATGCGGCAGGAAACGCAGGAAGAGTTCCACGAAGTCCGGCAGGAAATGCGGGACATGCGCAACCACATAGGGCGGATCGACTCCCATATCGGCGAACTACGGGAACGCATGGCGCACGTGGAAGGACTGCTCAAAGGCTTGCGCAATTTCTTCGTCCAACGCACCGCGTTCGACTAGGAGGGGCGATTTCCAGTCGCCCAGTCCCCCTCGTCAATGTTACTCTGGAGTTCGGCTCGTCAATTTTACTCCAGAGTTCGGCTCGTCAATTTTACTCCAGAGTTCGGCTCGTCAATTTTACTCCAGAGTTCGGCTCGTAATTTTACTCCGGAGTTCGGCGGCTAGAAACCGCCGCTCCTTTCGGCGGCTAGAAACCGCCGCTCCCCTCATCTTTCACACCGCTCGATTGACGTAGTCGAACGCCCGCAGACAGGCGACCTTCAACCCCTCCCGCCGAACGGTGCGGAGAAACCGCGCCGCCAGCCCCGGCGGGCCGGGAGGATGCAGACCCGCTTGCCCCCCCAGCCAACGGAGTCCATTCAACTCCTTTTCCAGCAACCGGATCTTCTCCCTCAGCGACCCCGGCAGAGACTCCGGAGCGTCGGCGCTCGGGCCCGGATCCAGCAACGATCCCAACCCCAGAAATTCCAGAAGCTCCAGTTCCTCCCTGACGTATTCCGGGTCCTCCACGATTCGCCGCAGGGGGTCTCCGAACAGCTCCATGATCTCCCGGTCGCTCCGGCGGCGAAGCGCCTGCACCCGGCGGCGTTTCTCCAGCAACCGGGGCAGCGACTGCAGCACGTCGTCCACGGCCACCAGGTGGTTCAACGAGTCCAGGAGTTGGGATCGCGCGGCTGCGTCCCCTTCCTCCAGCTTGTGGCGCGTCTCCGACCAGAGGTAGAAACTCTCCTTGCGCACTCCCGAGAAGTGGACCGCCCGCTTCACCGAAAGGAGCAGCGCCAGGGGAACGATCTTCCGGAAATTCTCCTCCTCGTAGTTCTTGAAGATGGTCAGCAGGGCGTTCCGGTGCATCAGATACCGGGTCTTCTCCGGCGCCTGGGTCTCCAGGGTGGAATGCCCGCGGTGGCGCACCACCGAATCGGGGGCCATGACCACACGGTGGCCCGCCAGCCAGAGCCGCCAGCCCAGGTCCACGTCCTCGTACAGGGCGAAGAAATCGGAATCGAATCCGCCCACCTCCAGGAAGACCCTCCGGTCCACCAGCATGGCCCCGCCACAAGGAAAAAGGACCTGGTCCCGGCGCGGCGCCTCCTCGACGGGCAAGCCCAGATCCTCCTGCAGGCCGTAGCCCAGGTAATGCAGGGAAGACCCGTTGTAGTCGATGCGCCGGCCTTCCCAGTCCAGGATTCGCGACGCCACGCACGGTGTCCGGGGCGCCAGCCTCTCCAGCGCGGCGGTCAGCCAGTCCGGTTCGGGGCGCATGTCGTTGTTGATGAAGGCGACGCAGGACCCCCGCGCCGTCTCAGCCCCCAGGTTGCAGGGTTGCGCGAAGCCGCGGTTGACTCCGTTCTCCAGCATTCGGACTTGGGGATAACGCTTCCTGAGGAACCCCTGGGAGCCGTCGGTGCTCCCGTTGTCCACCACGATCACCTCGCCCGGTTCCAGTGCCAACAGGGGAGGAAGCAGGGTGGACAGGTGGGACTTGCCGTTCCAGTTGACGGTGACGACCGAGACGTCACCGGGGGATGGGGACATGGCGCGATTGTACGATAAGGCGTTTCAGTTGTGCGTCCGTCACCCGCCGTTCCTGCTGGATGCGGCGTCTCAGCCGCAGCGTCTCGGGAAGCCGCCGCAGGTTCCAGGCCAGGTTTCCCAGTTGCGCCCATTTGCGGCGCGGCGGCTGGCGCAGGGCCAGGAGATCCCAGAGGGCCCGGGCCAGGTTGGCGCCCTGGTAGTTCTTGAGCAGGGCGCGCATGTTGTGGCGCTCTCCCAGGATCTCCCGCCAGAGGAGCCCCCGGTCCTCCCGGGTGGAGGCGCTCAGGTGATGGTAGGCGACCGCCCTGGGCGCCGTGACCACCCGGAAACCCCGCAGCCGGAGCCTCCAACAGAGGTCGACGTCCTCGTGGTACATGAAGAAGCGGGGATCGAACCCGCCCGCGTCCCGGAAACGGGACCGGTCGAAGAGTGCGGCGGCAGCGCAGGCGAAAAGGACGTCCCGGCTCTGGTCGTACTGGCCCCGGTCCTCCTCCCCCATGCCCCGGTCCCAGGTGTAGCCCAACCGGTTCATGCAGCCCCCCACCCCGTTGAGCCGTCGGGGATGGTCGTACAGCCTCAGCTTGGAGGAGACGGCGGCGATGGAGGGGTCAGTCTCGACCACGGCCACGAGCTCTTCCAGCCAGTCCGGCTCCAGCCGAAGGTCGGTGTTGAGCAGGACGAGGTAAGGTCCGCGGGCCGACTCGGCGGCCAGATTGGCGGCTTGGGAGAACCCCAGGTTCCGGTCCTGCGGGAGTACCTGGACCCAGGAAAACTCCCGCCGGACGTAGGCGACACTGTCATCCCGGGAGGCGTTGTCCACCAGCAGGGTCTCCAGCGGCCGGTGAGTCTGAAGTTCCAGGGAACCGAGCAATTCCTCCAGGTAGGGACGGCCGTTGTAGTTGATGATGGCGACGGAGGCGGGGGCGGGTGAGCCGGTTTCGGCAGGTCGGACCTGTCCCCGGGACGGAACCGATTCGGACGTCGGCCGCGGTCCCATCACCGGCGTCTCAGTTTGTCCCGGAGGCGAATACCCGCCAGTTTCCAGAGGGGAACCTCGGTGCGCAGGCGCCGGATCTCCCGGCGCAGCAGCCGGATCAGCTTCTGCCGCTCGTTGATGAGGAAACGGGTGTTCAGCCAAGCCTCGTCCCGTTCCTGAAGCAGCTCCCGAAGCCGTTGGTGGAGACTCGGGAACTGGGCGTGCCGGGCCATCTCCGAGAGGCCGCAGGGGGACTCGGGATCCGCGTCGGGCCCCGGGATGAGCGCCGCCAGCGAATTCCGCCGGCCTTCCGAAAGAGGTGTCTTGGAGATCAGGAAAAGGGTCCGGTAGGCCGGTTCGGCCAGGTCCGGAACGTAGCAGGTCTGGTTGTAGAGGCGGTTCAGGGCGGTCATGGAGGTGTAGTCGTTCAACTGGAAATAGTGCTGCGTCAGCACTTGCATGGCCCGCCAGCGAGGCAGATAGCCGCTGGGGAACCGGTGGACCTCATAGTCGGGCCGGTCCCCGAAGTGACTCTCCACCAGGTCGTGGGACGGCAGCCCCAGGGTCCGGTGCTCCTCCAGGAAACGGCGGGTGTCCAGCAGTCCCTGCGCCAGCTCTTCCTCCGTCCGCTCCACGGCCGGGGTGGAGAAGGGGGCGCCGATCAGGATGAAGGAACGGGCGACACGGTCCAGTTCCGAAAGGAGGTCGGGCCGCCGCTCCGGTTCCAAGTGCTCCAGGACGTCCAGGGCCAGCACCAGGTCGAAGGAGGCGTCTTCGAAGGGCTGCTCCCAGGCCCGCGCCGGAGCGTGGTCCGGATGGTCGCAATGCCTCAGGTCGGTGGTACGCACCTGCACGGGCGCGTCCAATTCCAGTTCGGAGAAAAAGTCCGCCGTGGTGGCCAGGTGTCCGTCCTGGTCCCCCAACAGGCCGCCCACGTCCAGGATGGGACCCTGGGTCAATCGGGAACCCACCTGCGCTACGAGGCGGTAGCGCTGGTAAAGGTCGAAGGGAAGACCCAGGACCAGGTCCTCCTGGGAACAGGGCTCGGCCTCGATCTCCACGTCGTGGATGCGGAGCCGCGGACCCAGGGGGAACGGTTCGAAGATCAGATGGTGTCCCCCGGTGGCCACGCTGACCGGGGGGAGTTCGACCCGGGTGGTCTTCCGCTCCGAATCGACGTGGATCTCGGCCAACGTGGAGCTGCCGGCCCGGACCCGCAGGGTGGTGAAGTCGGGCGAGGAGGAGACGGAGAAGCGGGTTGTGAAACGGACCGGTCCGGCCAGCCGGTTCAGGAGGTAGAGAGCCGAGGAATTTCCCTGCATGCCCCGGGATCCGGACTCCAAGGCCGACCAGCCCCAGCGGGGCAGGGCTTCCAGGGGACCGTCGACGGAGACGAATTCCGGTTCGGGGCCGTAATAGTCGTGCTGCCACGCCGCCGTCCGCTCCGCCGTGGGGGACTCCTTGAACGCCGCCAGGAACTGGAAGTTGTAGGGGGTCACGGAGAAGCGGTAGGTCACGGCCAGGTCCAGCTCCTCCAGGGCCGAGATCCAGAAGGAAGGGGGGCGCTCGAAACAGTGGGTCGACTCCGGACGCTGGAAATGGAGAGGGTCCGGGGTGGTGCCTGCCATGAGTCCGTCCGGGTGCAAGACGCGGACCGCTTCCCGGAGACAGGCGCGCGGATCCGGAAGGTGCTCCAGCAGGTCGAACAGGGTGACGACGTGCGCGCAGCCGCCGGAGAAGGGGAGTTCCTGGGCGTCACCCTGCACCAGGAAGGGACGCGCCGGCGGGTGCTGGGAGAGGGCGTAGTCGCTCAGGTCCAGGCCCACCGCCCGTCGGCCGGAGCCCCGGACCGCCTCCGTCAGGTAGCCGTAAGCGCAACCCAGCTCCACCCACAAGCCCCGGGGCTGGAGCGCCGCCAGCAACTCAATCCAGGGGTTCCAATCCGGATGCGCCCGAGCGTAACCCTCGGGCGGATAGCCGCTGGTCTTACCGTGGAAGTAGCCGTGATCGTAGAGGTCGCGGTGTCGCCGAAGGCCGGAAGAATCGTCCGAACTTCCCCTCCCGGCTCCCATGACTGGCCAGCACGATACCATGCCGCCCAAACCGATTCCACGAACGGGAAGGGAGCGGCGGTTTCCTAGCCGCCGAACTCCCAAGTGTCAATAAAGCAAAAGAGAACGGGAGAAGGAGCCCACGAGGGAGCGGAAGAATGGGCGATTGGAAATCGCCCCTCCTAGTTGGGAGTGATCCCCTGGACGAAAGCGTCGCGCAACCCCTTCAGCAGTCCTTCCACTTGCGCCATTCGTTCCCGGAGTTCGCCGATATGGGAATCGATCCGTCCCATGTGGCCGCGCATGTCCCGTATATCCTGCCGCGTCTCGTGCCGCAGGCCTTGAATTTCGTCCCGCATCTCGTGCCGCAGGCCCCGCATGTCCTGCCGCATCTCCTGGCGCAGGCCCATCATCTCCCGACGCAGCCCTCGAAAGCTGGCCAACATCAGTCCGGCCAAACCGATGCCAACCGCCACCACGGCTACCAAGACCCTGATCAAATCGACATTCATGGTTTTGGTCTCCACCTGATGGCGAGAGATGAGAGTCGACTACATCTTGCCCTCAAGGGGTTTGGTTCCATACGAAGCATTCTTCCGTTGTCCCTCATCGATTGTCAACGCTCATTACCTACAACGACGACGGCGGAAAAAGTGCGATCGGTCATCGGGTGCCCGTTGATTCCTTAACAGTCCGTGGTGACTTTTGCCACGGGCTGTTAATCTCGAATTCTTGTTCAAATTGACGAAGAATCTTTGGGGCGAGACGAAGAGTCGGCGGCTAGAAACCGCCGCTCCCGCTCCAACGATGTTCCAGACGGACCGCTCCCCATTCCCCGCCCCGGGAGCGTACGTTGAACGGAATCGAGCTCCAATTCCCCGGCTCCGGCTCCTCGGAATGGGAGCAGGCGGCGGCCAGAACCCGGTAACCGCCCGCGAGGAGGGGAATTTCCCGCAGCGTGAGCCGCCCCCGGTAACGGCCGCCGCCCAGGGACTGGAGCTCTTCAATGCTGCGGATCCGGGTCTCGTGGATGCTGAGGCCGTCGTCTCTCCGGATCGCCACCCGAAGGCTGGGGCGGCCCCGGAAGTCGGACGCGAACTCGGCGACGATTTCCAGCCGCAAGGTCTCGCCGGTCCGGAAGCTCCCGGATCGGGATCCCGAACCGTCCTCCAGCCGGAGGCTTTCGATCCTACAATTCCGGGTGGTGTCGGAACCGGCGGTGTCGGCGCCCCCGTCGCGGGGAGCCGACGCTTGCCCCAGAAATCGGCTGTAGTCCTCCACCACCGTGACGGCGTCTCCCTGGGATTGGGGCCGGCCCTCCCGGAGCCAGATCGCCTCCTCGCACAGGGTTCTGATCTGGTAGAGGTTGTGGGAGCAGATCACGATGGCGGCTCCCCTCTTCTTGATGGACAGGATCCGGTCGGTGCACTTTTTCTGGAAGGGCTGGTCTCCCACCGCCAGCGCCTCGTCGATGACCAGCACAGCAGGGTGGAATCCGGTGGAGACGGCGAAGCCCAACCGGACGTACATGCCGGCGGAATAGGTCCTCACCGGCTGGTCGATGAATTCCGCCAGGTCGCTGAAGGCCACGATCCGGTCCTCCGCCTCCCGGACCCGGTCCGGCTCCAGGCCCATGAGAGCTCCGCTGAACCGGATGTTCTCGCGGCCGCTGAACTCGGGATGAAAGCCGGCTCCCAGGTCCAACAGGGCGCCGATCCGTCCATCCACCTCGACTTGGCCCGAGCTGGGATGGGCGGCGCCCGACACGATTTTCAGCAGGGTCGTCTTTCCCGAACCGTTCTGGCCGACCACTCCCAGGGCCTGGCCCGCCTCGACCTGGAAGCTGACCCCTTCCAGGGCCCGGATCCGCTGGACCGAATCCTTTCCGGTGAGGATTTGGCGGAGAAGGCTCCGGGGGTTCCAATGCGACCCGTAGAACTTGGAGAGGCGGCCGACCCGGACGGGGGGTTTCACAGCAGGTCCACCAACTGGTTTCGGGTCCGGTCCAGGACGAAACGCCCCAGGCGATAGAACCCGAGGGACAGGACGGCCCAATAGAGCAACCCCCAGAAGGAGGGTTCCGGAGCGCCCAGGAAGGCGAACCGGTAGGCCTCCACCATGTGGGTCAGGGGGTTCAGAGCGAGGAGGAACTGGTAGGTTTCCGGGGCTCGGCTCCGGGGGTAGACGATGGGAGTGACCCAGAAGAAGAGCATGAAGAGAACGCCCAGGAGCTGGGCCACGTCGCGGAAGAAGACGTTCAGCGGGGCGGCCATGGCGGCCAGCCCGTAGGTCATCAGGATCTGGATCCCGAAGAGGGGGAAGATCAGGACCAGGAACCGGAAGTCGGTCAGTTGGGTGACCGCCAGCACCACGAGGAAAACGGCCGTCCCCAGGAGCTGGTGCACCACGGCCGAGATCAGGACGCTGAAGGGAAGCGTCTCCAGCGGAAATCGCTGCTTCTTGATGATGTTGGCGTTCTCGATGAAGGTCCGGGCGGACCGGACGACGCCCTCCTGAATGGCCATCCAGGGCAGAAGGGCGGCGAAAAGGTTCAGCGCGAAGACCCCGGTGGAGCCCTCGGTTCCGAACCGGATCTCCAGCACGAGAGAGAAGACCAGCGTGTAGAGTGCCAGTTGCAGAGCCGGATTCAGAATGGACCAGAAGAGGCCGGCGACGGAGCCCACGTAGCGGCTCCGGATGTCCCGGGACACCAGTTCACGAATCAGGTGCTTGTGGCGAAGAAGCGAACTCAACATGGTCCCGGGGGACCCTGCCCGGGCAAGGTCCCCGCCCATTATAATTCACACCTGGGAGGAGAGACATTCTTGTCCCCCAATCTTCGCTGTTCCAAACTCAAAGGGATTTCGACGGTCGGAAATCCGCCGCTCCAGGCAGATCGGCGGCTACGTCAGGCGAGTGGGTTCACCCATCGCAGACCCGGAAATCGAGCCAAGATCGGACGCGAGTGCAGGCGCCCCTCACGTCGAGGGGATACTCGAAAATTCTCGGGTGAGTCGCGATGCGGATAAAACCAAGGATAGACGCCCACGGGAGTCCGACGCTGACAGTCCCGTTCATCAGGGCTTCCCACCATTCCCGGGCTTCCCGGTGTCGCGGAAAGTCCGAATTGTGGGCGTGCAGCAACAGGTTGACGTCGGGAATGATCAAAGCTGACTATTTCGACCCATTTCCTCTGCTTCCAACTCGTCGACCAGTAGATTGAGCCGATTGATGTCAATATCCGGCTTGAAGCCGAAGGCATGGGGTTTCACCTCGTATCGAGACGTCTGAGGCGTTTTGCCCCGCATTCCCAGACCGATTCGCAAGGCCTCGTTCACGACGGCTTTCATGCTCCTATCGGAACGCCGAATTTCCCGCCGAAGGAGCTGAGCGACGTCCGGTTCGATCGTTAACGTCGTCCGCATGGGAGTCATCATGATGACTCACCAATGTGATGTCCGGATGCCCGAGTCAGATCACGACTCATCCCGACGCGACCAATTGACGGGGTGGGCAGGATTCGACCGCGTGATGGATTGCCCTTGGGAGGGGCGATTTCCAATCGCCCATTCCTCGGCGCCAACTTGTCACTCCGGAGTCCGGCGGTTGGAAACCGCCGCTCCCCCGTCACGAAACTCCGGCTCGGACCTCCCGGGTGATCCGGGTCAGCATGTCGTCCGGAGCCTCGTCGAGTTCCCTCAACAGATCGGCCATGAGCCTGGGCCGGCGGATAACGATCTCCTGGAGATCCCGTGAAACCTTCCCGGCAATGGCCAACAACACGTCGGCGTCCTCTTCCAGGTCCGTCGCGAGCCGGCGGATCGTTTGCTCCGATGGGGGCGGCGTCTGCTCGAATTCCAACTTGCACAGGTATGCCGGTTGGACGCCGGTCCGGGAAGCCACCATCCTCAACGAAAATGCCCGATCTTCACGCTGCCGCTTCTCCCGAACCGTGCGAATGTGTTCTCCAAAGGTCATCGTCTCCTCCTGGTCGTTTCCGATCGTCCAACGATCACATGTCCACCAGGGATCAGACGGTACACGAGCCAGGTGACAGGAGGGGCGATTTCCAATCGCCCGTTCCTCGGCGCCAACTTGTTACTCCAGAGTCCGGCGGTTGGAAACCGCCGAACCTACCAGGCGGCGCTTCCGTCCCGGACCACTTGGCTCTTGCGCAGGCGCTTGATCTGTGTCGGTTTGGGTTCCACGTTCTCGCCCCCGTGCAGCGGCGGCTTTCCCTCCTTCACCCTGCGGGCCCCCACGCTGTCGAGGCGGTCGAGTCGAGGCGCCCCCTCCAACGCCTCGAGGTCGCCGTCGAAATACTCGAACCAGGGGAGGCCGGCCTCGGTGTAGTCGGCGGCAGTCGGCGGCTCATACGGCGGCGCAAATCCGGTCACCGTCCGGTATTGCCCGCTGTTGAGCAGGTGGACGAAGCAACGCGAACCGACGTCCCGCTCCCAGGCGGAGAATCCGTAGTCGTCGGAGTAGACCTCCTGGCGCATCATCCCGCCGGGCGCCAAGCCCATTTGGCAGGGATCCGGCATGGAACAATAGATGACACCAGCTTCGTAGGGTTCGACCCGCTCGGCCATCAGTCTTTCGTACCGCGACGCCTTCATCGGATAGACGACGATCTGCAGGCCTCCGTGCTCCGCGGCGCCGGTCAGTTGCTCCTCCGCCGTATAGCCCTCACCGAGGGGCATGGCGACAAACTGCCGGATCAGGCCCTTCCGCACGCAGAAACCGTCGAGCCAGGGCTGGTCCGGGATCACGACGTAGTCCTGAGGCC
Organism: Acidobacteriota bacterium; assembly: GCA_965217775.1. Lineage (GTDB taxonomy): Bacteria > Acidobacteriota > UBA6911 > RPQK01 > JAJDTT01 > JAJDTT01. Next base: position 4,615,146 of record CBDCJH010000002.1, on the reverse strand, counting down.
TCTGGTTCAATCCGTTGCGAAATGGTTGCCCGGTGACGGCGTCGACCTTCCCAGCGGCCACCTTGACGGCCATGGGATACGAACGAAACCCGCTCCCGAACGAAATCCAGAGCGCCTCCGCTTGGTACATGGGCATGAAGACGCCGCCGTGATCGCTCCAGCGCCTCGGTAGGCGATCGGCATAGTCATCCACGTGGTGCAACGGAAACTCTCCCAGGCCCGGGGGAAGGGGATGGTCACGGTCGTCGTCCGGAATGCGCAGGGTCCGCGAAAACGAAATCGAGCACCTCGCCTCCTCATGCACCTCCGGGAAGCTGAAAGTCAACGTATCGTGCTGTAGTTCAATCATTTTTTCCTCCTCTCCTGTTTCCCCAGGCTCCTACTACCTGGCTTTCACCAATCTCCATCCCGGATCTCACGCGCGATCCGCAGCACCGCGTGATCCGGCGCCTCCCGGAGCTGACGCAGAAGATCGGCGAAGAGCTTGGGACGGAGCATCACGATCTCCTGAAGGTCCTTGGAAACCTTCCCCGCCATCGCCAGCAGGACGTCCGCATCCTCGTCCAGCTCCTTTGCGAGCCGGCGGATCGTCCGCTCCGAGGGAGGTGGCGTCAGTCCCCGCTCGATCTTGCTCAGGTAGGCCGGCTCGATTCCGACGCGGCCCGCCACCTGGCGCAACGAGAAAGTCCGGTCGTCGCGCCGCCACCGTTCGCGAACCTCCCGAATGTAGTCTCCAAACGCCATACTGACCCTGGGACGAAGTGAATCGTCCTTCGTTCGAGTGTGTACTATATACTACACACTACATACTATGAACTTCAAGTGCTCTTTTAGGAGGGGCGATTTCCAATCGCCCGTTCCTCCTCGCTCCATGTTCGTTGCGGAGTCCGGCGATTGGAAATCGCCGCTCCTCCCGGTGTGCTAAAATCAGCGGCGAAAATCCGCCCATGAGACTGATCTCCATGGTGATTCCCCTCTTCAACGAAGAGGAATCGCTCCCTGAGCTCTACCAAGGCATCATCCGAGAGTTGAGTTCCCATTCCGGCGACTTGGAGATCATTTTCGTCGACGACGGCAGCACCGACGGCTCCTTCTCCACCCTGAAGCGCCTCCAGAACCGCGATCCCCGAATCCGCATCATTCGGTTTCGCCGCAATTTCGGGAAGTCGGCGGCGCTGGCGGCCGGATTTCGGCATGCTCGGGGAGAGGTCATCGTCACCATGGATGCGGACCTTCAGGATCGTCCCCGGGAGGTGGGCAAGCTGCTGGACCGACTGGAGCAGGGGTACGACCTGGTCTCCGGCTGGAAGGTCAAGCGCCAGGACCCGTGGCGCAAGCGCGCCGCTTCACGAATCTTCAACTTCGTCACCGCTCTCCTGACGGGAGTTCCGCTCCACGACCTCAACTGTGGACTCAAAGCCTACCGCCGGGAGGTGATCCGGGAGTTGAAGGTCTACGGCGAGATGCACCGGTTCATTCCGGTCCTGGCCAGCTACCGCGGCTTTCGGATCGGGGAGGTCCCCGTGGACCATGCTCCCCGCGCCTACGGGCGCAGCAAGTACGGCGCCGGCCGCTTTCTGGGCGGTTTCTTCGATCTCCTGACGGTGATCATGTTGACCCGCTACAACAGCAAGCCGCTGCACGTCTTCGGGATTCTGGGAGTCGTCCTGCTCCTGGCCGGCTTTTCCATCCAGGCATATCTCACCGTGGGCTGGTTTCAGGGTCGCTGGATCGAGGACCGGCCCCTGTTCATGCTGGGAATCCTGCTCCTCATCATGGGCGTCCAGTTCATCTTCTTCGGGCTCCTGGCCGAGATGATCGCCTACTCCTCCCGCAGGGAAGGGGACTACTCGGTGCGCGAGGTCCGGGTGGTGGAACCGGAGGAGGCCAGCTCCAAGTCCCTGGTCTCTCTGCCCGGATGAGGATCGCCCTCGTGGGTCCGGCCCATCCCTTGCGCGGCGGAATCGCCCAGTACACCGCATCCCTGTACGGCGAGCTGGAGCGGCGCCACCAGGTGCGCATCTATTCCTTCCGGAAGCTCTATCCCCGGCTGCTCTTTCCCGGAAGCTCGGAATTGGACCGGAGCCCCAGCGCTTGGCGGGTGCCCTCCGAGAGGCTCCTCCGCCCTCTCTCTCCCGGGAGCTGGGCCGCCACCGCCCGGAGAGTCGCCGCCTGGGGACCCGAGCTGCTGGTCTTCCAATGGTGGCACCCCTTCTTCGGTCCGGCCTACGCCGACCTGATCCGGCGCGTCCGGAAGCGGTCGGCGGCGGTGATCCTGTGTCTGTGCCACAACGTCTTCCCCCACGAACGCATGGGAAGCCGACATCTTGAGGCGATGCTGGTGAGGATGGCCTTCCGCCGCGTGGACGGGTTCCTGGTGCAGTCGAAGGACCTGGCGCGGCAGGTGCGGGAGCTCCGTCCGAACGCTCCGGTACGTCAGGTCCACCATCCCGCCTACTCCTTCTACCGGCGCTGGGACTCGGAGTCGCCCGGGCCGGGTGAGAAGCCCTGCATCCTCTTTTTCGGCAACATCCGGGCCTACAAGGGGCTCGACGTCCTCATCGAGGCCTTCGCCCGGGTGCGCCGGGAGCTGGAGGCGGAACTGGTGGTGGCGGGAGAGTTCTATGGCGATCCCCGTCCCCTGAAGGAACGGGTCCGGGCTCTCGGCCTCGACGGCGCGGTCTCCTGGACCGGCGCCTATGTGCCCAACCGGGAGGTGCCCGGCTTCTTCCGCCGCGCCCACGTGGTGGCGCTTCCCTACCGGAGCGCGACCCAGAGCGGGATCGTCCCCCTGGCCTACCAGTTCGGGGTCCCGGTCATCGCCAGCGACGTGGGTGGACTCTCGGAGGTGGTGCTGGACGGCAAGACCGGGCTCCTCTTTCCACCCGGAGATTCCGATCGGCTGGCGCGTCTCCTGATCGATTACTTTCGCCGCAATCTGCGACCACGGTTCCAGCCTCACATCTTGAAATTCAACCGGCGGTTGGGTTGGGATCGGGTGGCGGGCCGGATTCTTGAGCTGGCCCGGTCGCTGGGAGCGAAGGAAGGCGGGGAAGCCTGATCATGGCGGCGAGAAGGAAAGACAGGAGATCGTCCCCGGGGTTCGGGTCCCGTCTCTGGCGGCCGGACCTGCTCTACCCGTGCCTCCTGGTGGCCGTCGTCCTGGGACTCTACTGGAATACGCTGGGCCACGAGTTCGTCCACGACGACCTCACCCTGATCCAGCAGAACCGGACGGTGACGGAGCTGCGCTGGGGAGACATCCTGAGCCACCGGGTCTACCGGCCGGTCCGCACGCTCACCTATGCGTTCAACTACTGGCTGGGCGGTCCGGAGCCCACGGGGTACCATCTCTTCAACCTGCTCCTGCACGCCCTCAATTCGCTCCTGGTCTACTGGCTCTTCCGGGCCGTCACCGGAGGCCGGACGCTGGCGCTGGCGGGAGCCCTCCTCTTTGCCGCCCACCCGGTTCAGACCGCCGCGGTGGCCTACGTGTCGGGGCGGAAAGACCTGCTGGCCGCCTTCTTCATTCTCTCGGGGTGCCTGTCGTTCCTCTCCTATCGGGACACGGGGCGGCGGCGATATCTTCTTCTCTGCCTCGCCTGCCTGGTGGTGGGGGTCCTGGCCAAGGAGCTGGTGATCGTGCTGCCGGCGCTGCTTCTGCTGTTGGACCTGTGCCGGCCGGGCCCCTCCGGCGGGCCGGGCCGGGAGCCGGTGGCGGTTCGAATCTTCCGCGCTCTCGCGCGCTCCCGGCTCGCCTACGCTCTGGGCTTCCTTCTGGCCGCGGCGTCCCTCTACTATGCCCTCTTTCTGAGTCCGGCCAGCCGCATGGAGGGACTCTGGGGAGGGAGCCTCGCGGCCCATGCCGGCACCAGCTTCAAGCTCTTCTCGCACTATTCGAGCCTGGCGCTGTTCCCCCATCCTCTGATCGCGGACTACACGGGAGACGTCTTCGCCCTCTCTCCCGGGTTCGCCGACGCGCCGACCCTGCTGGCGGTGCTCCTGCTGGCGGCCTTCATCGCCGTGGCCGTCCGGGTCTACCCGTCCCGGCCCCTGGTCTCCCTGGGGATGGGCTGGTTCCTGACGGCGTTGGTGCCGGTGCTCCAGATCCTGCCCTTTCACGAGTTGGCCGCCGACCACTTTCTCTACGTCCCGCTGATCGGGGTTTCCCTGCTGGGAGGAGTGGCGGTGGACTACGTGTCTCGCGAGCGGGGTTTCCGGGAACTGGCCGTGGGGGTGTTGGCCCTGGTCTTTATCGTATTCTCGGTGCGCACGATGGGGCGCAATCGGGATTGGGCCAACCTGGATTCCCTGTGGCGGGCGACCTTGGACCATGCCCCCGGGTCCTACCGCGCCCACAGCAATATGGCGGTCACCTACATGGGTCGGCAGAAGCCGGACCTGGCCCTGAAACACACTCTGAGAGCCTTGGAGCTCAACCCCGGCCGGGCCCTGGAATGGAGCAATCTGGGTGCCCTGTACGTCCAGTTGGCCGAGCGCGCACGAGCGCGGAAGAAATACGATCTGGCGTCGAGCCTGCTGGACAGGTGCCGTGAGGCGGCGGGAAAAGCGCTGGAGAGAGACGACTCGAATTTCATGAGTCTGGCCAACATGGGGAACTGCTACGAGAAGGCCGCCGAGGTCGCCCTTGCGGCCAAAGACTTCGAGCAGGTTCTGCCACTGCGCGAGACCGCATTTGGCTACTTTCAGAAGGCTCTCAAGTCCCGGAACCGCGAACCCGCCGCCCGCATGGTCTGGCTGTCGGTCGGCGGACTCTTCCTGGACCAGGCTCGCGACGTCCACAATCAGGGGGTGGCGGCCTTTAACGAAGGCCAATTCAAGAAGAAGCAGGAACTGGATGAGCAGGCCAAACGGCTCTACGAGCAGGCGGTGGTTTATCTGAAGAAATTCGTGGAGGCCTATCCCGGCAGCCGGCCGGGACAGCTCAACCTGGGCCTCTGCTACGTTCATCTGAGGAAATTCCAGGAGGCCATTCCGCATCTGGAGCGCGCCGTCCGGCTCCGCGTCGAGCCGGAGAGCCTGAACCTGCTGGCGCACTGTTACGACCGGACCGGCGACGGCGACCGGGCCGTCCGCCTCTACCGGCAGTCGATCCGCCTCCGGGCCGCGGCCGAGACCCACTACAATCTGGGAGTTCTCCTCCGGCGCCGGGGCGAGCTGGCGGAAGCGGAGAAAAATTTGAAGCGTGCCCTGGAGTTGTCGCCCTCCGCGGACCTGGTCCGCAAAATCAGGATCCTGCTGGACCTTATTCAAGACCATGTATCGAGATCACAAGATCACCGTCGTCATCCCCTGCCTCAATGAGGAAGAGGGGATCCGCATGGTCCTGGAGCGGCTCCCCCAGTTCGTGGACGAGGTCATCGTGGTGGACAACGGCTCCACCGACGATACGGCGCAAATCGCCGCGCGTATGGGTGCCCGCGTGATTCGGGAGGACGTGCGCGGATATGGCCGCGCCTACAAGACGGGTCTGCTCCACGCCCAGGGGGACGTCATCGTGACCCTGGACGGGGACCACTCCTACCCGGCCGACTCCCTCTCCTATCTGATCGAAGCCCTCATCGGCTCCGGCGTGGGTTTCGTCTCGGCTTCCCGGTTTCCCATGCAGAACCGCAAGGCCATGTCCTGGAAGAGCTTCATCGGGAACAAGTGCCTGAGCCTGGCGGTCTCGGTCCTGTTCCTGCGCCGGGTCCGGGACTCCCAGTCGGGGATGTGGATCTTCTACCGGGAGGCGTTGGAGAACATGAACCTCGTCAGCGACGGGATGGCCTTCTCCGAGGAGATCAAGATCGAAGCCATGCGTCATTCCCGGATCGGGTTCAAGGAGATCCCCATCAACTATTCGAACCGTGCCGGAGAGAAGAAGCTCCGGCCCTGGAGAGACGGTTGGAGCAATCTGGTCTTCCTCTTCAAGAAACGGCTCGGGGGATGAGCGTGGATCCGGACGCCTCTCTGCCCTGTCCCGTCTGCCGCCACCCCCGTTGCCGATTCTGGCGCCGCCTGGAGGACCGGTTCTTCCAGGTCACCCGCGAGGCGTTTCCCCTCTACCACTGTCCCGGCTGCGGCCTCCGCTTCCAGCGGGTGTCTGAGGTTGCGGACCGGATCCCCGAATTCTACCCGCCCGGCTACTGGTGGGACCCGGAAGGAGACCCCCGGGGCGTGGAGGGTCTTTACCGGGAGTGGGTCCTCCGGCACGACCAGTTGCGCTTCGTCCTCTCGGTGGCCCCGCCGGGGAACGGCCGCCGCCTCCTGGACATCGGCTGCGGCAGCGGCACCTTCCTGAAGCTGGCCCGGGAGGCCGGGTTCCGGGTGCAGGGACTGGAAGCTTCCCCGGAAGCGGGTGAGGCGGCCGAGAAGATCCTGCCGGGCCGGGTAGTGGTGGGAGACGAACGGGACCTGATCCGAAGCGGCGCCACCTTCCACGTGCTGACGCTCTTCCACGTCCTGGAGCACCTGCCCCGGCCCCTTCACTACCTGCGGCGGATCCGCCGGCTCCTGGCCGGCGACGGCGGTCTGGTGATCCAGGTTCCCAACAGCCACAGCATCCAGGCGGCGCTCCTGGGTTCCCGGTGGTACGGTCTCGACTGTCCCCGCCATATCCACAACTTCACGGCGCGGGCACTGGTCGAGCTCCTCGGCCGCGCCGGCTTCCGGGTTCGCCGGGTGCGCCACTTCTCCCTGCGCGACAACGCCGCCGCCCTGGTCTCCAGCCTCTTTCCGGCCCTCGATCCCATGTCCCAGAAGGTGCGCCTGCTGCGGGAGACGAAGCGGGCGCGGTCCTTGGGGCTCTCGCTGAAGGAGGCCGTCTATTTCGAACTGTTGCTCCTGGCCCAACCCCTTGCCGCCGCGGAGGCCGCCCTGGGACGCGGCGCCACGGTCACCGTCTTCGCGACTGCGGATTAGAACTCCCCCCTGGCACGCGGATTGCCTTGACCGGTAACGGAATTGTCCAATCCGGCTCCGACGGAGTAAACTTGCAGGGAGTGTTCCAATGATGTCCGAACTCACCATCATCATCGTTTCACTCGGTGGCCTCATCCTCACCGCCACCCTCACCCTGGGCGGCCTCATCCTCACCCAATTCCGGGCCAGCCGCCGGGAACTCGACGAAAGACTCGCGGGCATCGACTCACGGCTGAGTGATGCCGCCCGAGAAATCCGCGAAAACCGTGACCGCATCGCGCAGGTCGAAGTCTCGCTTACGGAACGTATTGCCCAGGTCGAATTGTCGCTTACCGAACGCATCGCCAAGGTCGAAGCATCGCTTACCGAACGCATCGCTCGGGTCGAGGGCAACGTGGACGTGCTCCGCGAGTACTTCGTGGGAAAAGGACGCAAGGTTGTCTGAGCCTCCTAGCTCCGGGTCGATGACAGTCGGCCGACAGGAGTGGCGGCTGTGCGCCAGGCTAACTGGCACAAGATAGGCGGTGGAAGTCCGCCGAAACGAAGGACTAACCATCCACGTTTCTCCGCGAGCCGTGCGTTGGCACCCGTGAGGGTGTCGGCGAAGCGTCGGTAGCGGTGCGTATGGGCAGGCTATTGAGCATCGAAAGCTCCATGATCGGAAGTGCCGAGGCTGTAGTCGCGGTCGAAGGCAACACCGGCTGGACCGCCCAGGTGAGGGACGGCCGGGCTCCGCGGTGTCAAAGAACCCAGGCACGTACGCAAATCTTGTTCCGGGACCTGGGAGGGCTTCATTTCACGCCGGGGGGTCGCCCCGGGGTCGCATGAGAAAGGAGTAACCCGAAACTCATGATGGACGGAACGAAGCAATCGGATTCATCCATAGTAGCGATGAAGCGGGCGAACAAAGAGGGGCGACCCTCGGCGGAGCCGGTGGAGCGAAGGGATGGAACCAAGGGGAATTCGGTGAGCCAAAGCACGCGCCGGACGCAGAGTCGGGGGAGCGTGTCCCAAGCGGTGGACCGGATACGGCGAGCGATCGCGAGAAACCCCAAGGAGCGACTGACCGCGCTGCTGCACCATATCACTGTGGAGGCCCTGCGCCGCGCCTATCTCGGACTGAGAAAGGACGCTGCCCCGGGAATCGACGGGGTACGGTGGGAGGAGTACGGGGCGAAGCTGGAAGAGCGACTGCTGGACCTGCATCGCCGCGTGCACCGGGGCGCGTACCGAGCGCCTCCCGTCCGGCGGGTGAACATCCCCAAGCCGGATGGAAGGACACGACCGCTCGGCGTGGCCGCGCTGGAGGACAAGATCCTCCAGAAGGCAGTCGTGGACGAGCTCCTGACGCCGATTTACGAGGCGGAGTTTCTCGGGCTCAGCTACGGGTTCCGGCCCGGACGGAAGGCGCATGACGCGCTGGATGCACTGGCCTACGGGATCGAACGGCGGAAAGTCAATGGGATCGTGGACGCGGACATTCGGACGTTCTTTGATGCGATCGACCGGGACTGCCTGATGCAGTTCGTGGAACGGCGGATCGGAGACCGGCGGGTGCTGCGGCTGCTGCGCAAGTGGCTGAACGCCGGCGTGATGGAAGAAGGGACCTGGTCGGACACGGGGAGAGGGACGCCTCAGGGCGCCAACGTCTCGCCGGTCATGGCCAACGTGTACCTGCACTACGTGCTGGACCAATGGTTCCATCGGACGTGGCGCCCACGAGTCCCGAAAGGCGAAGCGATCCTGGTGCGATATGCGGACGACTTCGTGGCCGGATTCCAGAGACGGGCGGACGCGAAACGGTTTCTCCGAGACCTGGGGGAACGGTGCGCCGAGTTCGGGCTGGAACTGCACCCGGAAAAGACGCGACTGGTGGAGTTCGGACGATTTGCGGCAGCGGATCGGCGACGACGCGGGGAGCGGAAACCGGAGACGTTCGACTTTCTGGGGTTCACGCACTACTGTGCGAAGACCCGGAAGGGACGCTTCCGGCTGGGGCGGAAGCCAAGCGCGAAACGGATGAACCGGACCCTGCAACGGGTGGGGGAGAGGCTGTGGAGACAACGGCACGCGGATCACTGGGAGGTCGGGAAATGGTTGAGCCGGGTCCTGAACGGCTGGCTGAACTATTTTGCGGTTCCGGGGAGTACGCGCTGGCTGCGAGGTTTCTGCTATCTGCTGCAACGGCGGTGGCTGCGAGCCTTGCGCCGCCGGTCCCAACGCGACCGCTTCAGCTGGGGACGGTTGCGACGGATGACGGAATTGCTCTGGCCATCCGTGAAGATCCGTCACCCGTGGCCGGGGCAGCGGTTCCGCTGGCCGTCCACACCCAAGGTAGGAGCCGGATGCCTTAACGGGCACGTCCGGATCTGTGCGGGGGGCGGCAGGAAACTGCCGTTCCTACCGTGACTTCTTGCCGCCGATTCTCCGGACCGCAGTAGAAATGTTGATCCTGGTCCAGCCGCCGAACTCCCCGTGGCACGCGGATTGCCTTGACCGGTAACGGAATTGTCCAATCCGGCTCCGACGGAGTAAACTTGCAGGGAGCGTTCCAATGACGTCCGAACTCACCATCATCATCGTTTCACTCGGTGGCCTCATCCTCACCGCCACCGTCAGCCTGGGGGGCCTTATCCTCACTCAGTCCCGGACCAACCGCCGGGATCTCAACGAGCAACTGGCGGTGATCCGCTCGGATCTTCACGATGCCACCCGTGAACGCGGCGAAATCCGTGACCGCATCTCCCGGGTCGAAGTCTCACTTACAGACCGCATCTCCCGGGTCGAAGTCTCACTTACGGAATGCATCTCCCGGGTCGAAGGCAACGTGGACATGCTCCGGGAGTACGTCGTCGGAAAAGGACGCAAGGTTGTCTGAGCCCCCTGGCATTCCGGGTCCATGACAGTTGGCCGGCAGGAGCGGCGGCTTTCTTGCCGCCGATTGGGAGCGGCGCCTTTCTTGCCGCCGGATTGCGGCGACTTTCTTGTCGCCGATTCTCCAGACCGCAATAGGAAACTTGTTTCCGTCGTCGTGGTGAATTACGGCCGCGCCGCGCTGCTCCGTGCCTGCTTGCAATCGCTCCTGGACCAGACTTGGCCCCGGCTTGAGATCCTGGTGGTCGACAACGGATCCCGGGACCACAGCACGGACGTCGTCACCTCCTTTGCCGGCCATGGGGTGCGTCTTCTGTCCCTCCCTGAGAATCGAGGTTTCGCCGCCGCCGTCAACCTGGGAGTCCGCCAGGCCCGGGGCGATCTGGTGGCTCTGCTGAACAACGACGCCGTGGCGTCTCCGGAATGGATCGAACGACTGGTGTCCGGGATCGGCGCCTCGCCGGAGGTGGGCATGTGGGCCTCCAAGATCCTCTTCCACGGGTCCGACGTCATCGACAAGGCGGGGCACGTGATTTTTCCGGACGGGCAGAACCGGGGCCGGGGAACCGGCGAACGCGACCGGGGTCAGTACGACGCGACGCAAGAAGTCCTCGCGGCCGACGGCTGTGCCGCTCTGTACCGCAAGCAGGTTCTGGAAGAGGTCGGCGGCTTCGACGAGAGCTTCTTCGCCTACGCGGAGGACGCCGACCTGGGGCTCCGGGCCCGCTGGCTGGGTTGGCGTTGCCTCTATGTGCCCGGAGCGGTGGTGCACCACCATCACTCCTCGACCCTGGGCCCCTACTCTCCCCGGAAGATCTACTGGGTGGAGCGGAACCGGCTCTGGCTGGCGCTCAAGAACTTCCCCCTCCCCCTCCTTCTCCTGAACCCCATCTTCTCCATCTATCGCTTGGCCTGGAACCTCTGTGCAGCGCTGCTCCGCCGGGGGCCCGCCGGCAACTTCCGCCGGGAAGGCTCCCTGTGGCTCCTGCTCCGGGTGCAGGTCCGGGCCTATCGGGACGCCCTGGCCGGGGCGGGCCCGATGCTACGCAGACGCCGCCGGATCCGTTCCACCCGCAAGATCGGCGACCTGGAATTCTGCCGCCACCTCTTCCGCTTCCGAATCTCCGCCTACCGCCTGGCCTTCGGGGACATGGAGCGGCGGTTTCCAGCCGCCGAAAGGAGCAGCGGTTTCCAGCCGCCGAAAGGAGCGGCGGTTTCCAGCCGCCGAAAAGGGGGGTCTAGAGGGGGCGACAGTCCCCCCTCTACACTTTAAAACTCTACACTTTGAAACCTGATATTTCCCCTCAGCCATCGCCGATTGTCGTTTCACCGAATTGTGATAGTGTTCCCCTCTGCCGTGCCTCCACGGCCGTAGCGTTCCGAGCTGGCGTAGCTCAAGGGTAGAGCAACTGATTTGTAATCAGTAGGTTGGGGGTTCGATTCCCTTCGCCAGCTCTCCCTTTCCATAAACGCAAGCCCGGGTGGCGCGACCGGCGGCTCGAGGTCGTCCCATTTTCTGTTTGAATCCATCACCCGAAGTGCGTATAATTTGGCACTTCCCGTATCCTCCCTGGCAATGAGGCTGCTTTGCAGGAAGGTAGGGTGCACTGGCAGGAGCGACACGTCGGGGCGGATGGGGATCAGGAATTCCCCGATCGCAATGAGGAGGGGTGGTCGAGTGGACAAAGGCAACGGGCTGTAAACCCGTCGCCCTTCGGGGCTACGCAGGTTCGAATCCTGCCCCCTCCAGACCAGTAGCCGCCCTCCATGGATCCAGAAAGAACGGACTCGGGTTTTTCGCATACGGTGGAGGGCGGGAGTAACTCAGTTGGTAGAGTAATAGCCTTCCAAGCTATCGGTCGCGGGTTCGAGTCCCGTCTCCCGCTCCAACAGTGGCTTCGTGGACAACAGCCGGCGAGACGGGTATGTGCCCACGTAGCTCAGTGGTAGAGCACTTCCTTGGTAAGGAGGGGGTCACCAGTTCAATCCTGGTCGTGGGCTTTCCAACTGACAGTCAAGGCTAATTCAGGAGTTCCATCATGGCGAAGGAGAAGTTTCAGCGTACGAAGCCGCACGTGAACATTGGAACCATCGGACACGTGGACCACGGCAAGACGACGTTGACGGCGGCGATCACGCAGGTGTTGAGCGCCGAGAATCCGGGCGTGGAGATCCGGGATTTCGATTCCATCGACAACGCGCCGGAAGAGCGGGAGCGGGGAATCACCATCGCGGTGGCCCACGTGGAGTACGAGACCAGCGAGCGCCACTACGCGCACGTGGACTGTCCCGGCCACGCCGACTACATCAAGAACATGATCACGGGAGCGGCCCAGATGGACGGGGCGATCCTGGTGGTCTCGGCGGCGGACGGACCGATGCCGCAGACCCGCGAGCACATTCTGCTGGCCCGGCAGGTGGGAGTCCCCTCCATCGTGGTCTTCCTGAACAAGGTGGACATGGTGGATGACGAGGAACTGCTGGAGCTGGTGGAGCTGGAGGTGCGGGAGCTGCTGAGCCAGTACGAGTTTCCCGGGGACGACATTCCGGTGGTGTACGGGAGCGCGTTGCGGGCGATGGAGGGAGACGCGGCGGCGCAGGACCAGATCCGGGAGTTGATGGATGCGGTGGACGTGTACGTGCCGATGCCGGAGCGGGAGGTGGACAAGCCGTTCCTGATGCCGATCGAAGACATCTTCTCCATCAGCGGCCGGGGCACGGTGGTGACGGGCCGGGTGGAGCGCGGGAAGATCAAGGTGGGGACGGAGATGGAGATCGTGGGGATCCGTCCGACCATGAAGCGGGTGGTGACGGGCGTGGAGATGTTCCGCAAGCTGCTGGACGAAGGTCAGGCGGGAGACAACGTGGGGTTGTTGTTGCGGGGAACGGCGAAGACGGACGTGGAGCGGGGCCAGGTGGTGGCGGCCAAGGGGTCGATCACGCCGCACACGAAATGCCAGGCGGAGGCGTACATCCTGACCCGGGAAGAGGGAGGACGGCACACGCCGTTTTTCACGGGGTACCGGCCGCAGTTCTACTTTCGGACGACGGACGTGACGGGAAACGTGGCGTTGCCGGAAGGGACGGAGATGGTGATGCCGGGGGACAACGTGTCGATCGAATTCGATTTGATCACGCCCATCGCCATGGAGCGGGGCCTGCGCTTCGCCATCCGCGAAGGCGGACACACGGTGGGCGCCGGAACCATCACCCGGATCCTGGAGTAGGCCGATGCGCGATATCATCATCCTCCGATGCACCGCGTGCAACCGGAAAAACTATAATACGACCAAGAACAAGAAGACTCAGCGCGGGCGGCTCGAGCTGAGAAAATATTGCAGTTGGTGTCGTCGCCACGTGGCCCACCGCGAGGCGCGATAAATGATTTTCGATAGGCCAGTAGCTCAAAGTTGGTAGAGCGCCGGTCTCCAAAACCGGATGTTGGGGGTTCGATTCCCTCCTGGCCTGCCAATTTGGGGACCCTGCGCGGCTGTGGTCCGGAACCGTCATGTTGGAAAAACTTGCGAGTGCTCCCGGGAGGTTGAAGAGCTTCTACTATGACGTGAGGAGGGAGTTGCGAAAGGTCACTTGGCCCGGCCGCAACGAGGTCTACGGGACCACGACGGTGGTGCTGATCAGCGTCTTCTTCTTCGGGTTCTATCTCTTCTTCGTGGACATGATTCTGAGCAACCTCGTGGACAGGGTTTTCGAGTTTTTCCGGTAACCGAAGCGCTTTCCCCGGAGGCAGGTCCGGGGCGCTGCGGAGCGCGCCGATCGGCTCCGCGACAACAAGAAGGAAGGAGGGTTCGCCGTTGGAGGATTCCATGGGTGTCTCGGGCGAATCCGTACTCCGGAAGAAGTGGTACATCATCCACACCTATTCCGGCTTCGAGCGGAAGGTGGCCGAGGGCCTCATGAACCGGGTGCAGGCCTACGGTCTGCAGGGAATGATCGGTCAGATCCTGATACCCACCGAAGACGTGGTGGAGATGCGCGGCGGCAAGAAGGTCGTCACCTCCAAGCTCTTTTTTCCCGGGTACATCCTGGTGGAGATGGAACTGACGGACGAAACCTGGCACCTGGTGCGCAACACGCCCAAGGTGAGCGGCTTTGTCAGCCAGGGGAACAAGCCGACTCCCCTGACCGAGGAAGAGGTCAACCAGGTGGTTCAGAGGGTGTCGACGGCCGCCGAGAAGCCCAAGCCCAAGTTCATGTTCGAAAAGGACGACTTGGTCAAGATCATCGACGGTCCGTTCTCCAATTTCACCGGAGAAGTCGACGACGTGAACGTGGAGCGGAGCACCTTGAAGGTCATGGTGACCATCTTCGGAAGGCCGACCCCCGTGGAATTGGAGTTCATACAAGTCGAAAAGCTTTGAGGAGCGGCGGTTTCCAGCCGCCGGAAGGAGCGGCGGTTTCCAGCCGCCGTCTTGGAGCGGCGACTTTCTTGTCGCCGACTGGGACGGGCGGCTTTCTTGCCGCCGTCCGGGAGCAGCGACTTTGTTGTCGCCGGACTCCTCAACGCATAGGAGAAATAAATGCCCAGACGCACCAGAGGCAAGCGGGTCATCGGAATGGTCAAGCTCCAGATCCCGGCCGGCAAGGCGACTCCGGCTCCCCCGGTGGGGCCGGCCCTGGGCCAGCAGGGCGTCAACATCATGGATTTCTGCAAGGCCTTCAACGCCAAGACCAGCTCCGACGAAGGGTTGATCATTCCCGTGGTCATCACGGTGTACCACGACCGGAGCTACAGCTTCATCACCAAGACGCCTCCGGCCGCGGTCCTGTTGAAACGCGCCGCCGGAATCGCCAAGGGCTCGCCGGAGCCCAATAAGAGCAAGGTCGCCCAAGTGACCATGGAGCAGGTGGAAGAGATCGCCCAGGTCAAGATGCCCGATTTGAACGCCGGCGACATGGAGGCGGCCAAGCGGATCATCCTGGGAACGGCTCGGAGCATGGGAGTCGAGGTCAGTCAATAGTCAGGAGCACTCCGGATGGCGGGAAAAAAATACCTGGAAGCGAAGCAGAAGGTCGAACCCCGGGAATACTCGCTGGAGGACGCGATCCCACTCCTGCAGCGGATCAAGTTCACCAGGTTCGACGAGACCTTGGAGATTGCACTCCGTCTCGGCGTCGATCCCCGCCACGCGGACCAGATGGTCCGGGGCACGGTGGTGCTGCCCCACGGTCTGGGCAAGGCGCTGACGGTCTGCGTGATCGCCTCGGGAGAGCGAGTGAAGGAGGCGGAGGAAGCCGGCGCCGACCATGTGGGCGGCGACGAGATCGTGGAGCGCATTCAGAAGGGTTGGCTCGACTTCGACGCCGTGGTGGCCACCCCCGACATGATGAAGCTGGTGGGGAGACTGGGGAGAATCCTGGGTCCCCGGGGAATGATGCCCAATCCCAAGGCGGGCACCGTGACCTTCGACGTGAGCCATGCCGTGCAGGAGATCAAAGCCGGAAAGGTGGAGTTCCGGGTGGACAAGAACGGCGTCATCCATGCCCCCTTGGGGCAGATTTCATTCTCCGCCGACCATTTGGTCAACAACGCCCGCAGCCTGATCACGGCGGTGGTTCGGGCCCGGCCGGCGGCGGCCAAGGGACGGTACCTCAGGACCGTCTACCTTTCGTCCACCATGAGTCCCGGGGTGAAGGTGGACGCCAACCGTGTGGAGGTGACGTAGGGGCGAGCCCCAGGCCGCAGGCGCCGGACCGGGTCGTCCGGCGGCACCGGCGGCCCGGATCGGATCCCGCGGGACCCCGCCTGAAGGAAGAGGCAGATTGCAGTGACACGGGACGAAAAAAGACAGATCATCGAGGCACTCAGGCAGACCTTCCAGCAGAATCAGACCGTTCTGCTGTTGACGTTCTCGGAAATCAACGTTCCGGATCTGACCGCGTTGCGGAGGCAGATCAGGGAGTCGGGCAACGGTTACCGGGTGGTCAAGAACACCCTGGCCATCCGCGCCGCCGAAGAGACCCCCGTCAACCAGTTGAACGACGATTTCCAAGGGCCCACCGCAGTGGCCTTCTCGGATTCGGATCCCACCTCGCTGGCCAAGGTCCTCAAGGAATTCGCCGATTCCCATCCGGGCATGAAATTCAAGTCGGGAGTGGTTGCAGGGCAAGCCGTGCCGGCCGGCCAAGTGGCGGAACTGGCCGACATGCCCTCGCGCGAAGAGCTCCTGGCCAAGGTTGCCTTTTTGTTCAATGCGCCGCTGACTCGCCTCGCCAGCACCCTGCAGTCCCCTCTCACCCAGTTGGGGTCGCTGTTGACGCAGGTCGTCGAGCAGAAAGAGGAAGCGTAATCGGAAAGGACCGTCAGGTCCCTCATTGGAGGTTAAAGAGAGATGTCCATTACCAGTGCACAAATTCTGGAGTGGGTTGGCAACGCGTCAATCCTCGAGATCAATCAGCTCGTCAAGGACATGGAGGAGAAATTCGGGATCAGCGCCGCCGTGGCGGCTCCCGTCGCCGCTGCCGGTCCGGGGGCCGCAGCCGAGGCCGTCGAGGAGCAGACCGAGTTCGACGTGGTCCTCACCTCCTACGGAGCCAAGAAGATCAATGTCATCAAGGTGGTCCGCCAAGTCACCACTTTGGGATTGAAGGAAGCCAAGGACTTGGTGGAGAGTGCTCCCAAGGCGGTTCGCGAAGCCGTGGACAAGGGAGAAGCCGAGAAGATCAAGAAGCTCTTCGAGGACGCTGGCGCGACCATCGAGCTCAAGTAGAAGCGGTCCCGTCGGGGGAGCGGACCGGCGGCTCGGGTCAAGGGTCTCCCCCGGGACCGAAGAGGTACCCCGACCCCACAGCGCATGTGGGGTGGCTCACGGGTGCCCGGGTTTCAGGTGTCTCTCGCCGGCGGGGCGAGCACGTTCCAATGTCTGGATTTCTTCATATCGCCGGCTGGGTCGCGGGAGAAGTTTCCCGTTGACCGGGTGTGGCCGGACCAACCTGGGAGTTTTTGCGCATGTCTGAACTCGTCGAGAGTGTCAATGGAGAGCGCGTCAATTTTGCCAAGATCAGGAGCGTCTTTCCGATTCCCAACCTGCTCGAGGTCCAGAAGCAGTCGTACCAGCGATTTCTCCAGATGGATCTGCTCCCCTCGGAGCGGGAGGACATAGGGCTGCAGGCGGTTTTCAGCTCGGTATTTCCCATCGCCGACTTCAGAGGCATCTCTTCGCTGGAGTTCGTGGACTACCGCATCGGGAACTGGGAGTGCAAGTGCGGCCGGCTCAGCGGGATCGAGTATCTGCGGAGCTCCTGCGTCAGTTGCGGCGAGGCCCTGGTGGTGAACCCGTACAGCGTCGAGGACATCACCTGCCGCGGTTGCGGCGCCCGAAATCCCAACGAAGTGGAGCGTTGCGAGGACTGCGGCGATCCGGTTCAAATGAACATCAAGTACAACCTGGACGAGTGCAAGGAGCGGGGGATGACCTATTCGGTTCCGCTCCGTGTCACCATCCGGCTGGTGGTCTGGGACAAGGACCCCAATACCGACGACAGGACGATTCGGGACATCAAGGAGCAGGAGGTCTTTTTCGGGGACATCCCCCTGATGACCGAGAACGGGCTTTTCATCATCAACGGGACGGAGCGGGTCATCGTCAGTCAGTTGCACCGCTCTCCCGGGGTCTTCTTCGAAAACAACCCCGCCAAGAAAAATTGCCTGGCCAAGATCATCCCCTACCGCGGCTCCTGGGTGGAGTTCGAGGTCGACGGCAAGAACCTGCTCCAGGTCAGGATCGACCGGAAGCGGAAGTTTCCGGCCACCGTTTTCATGCGGGCCCTGGGCGTGGAGACCGACGAGGACATCCTGCGAACCTTCTACCACGTCTCCACGATCCGGGTCCGATCGGACGGCAGGTTGTTCCGGAAGCTGGAGGAGAAGCTGATCGGGACCCGGTCCAGCCACGGCGTCCCCGACCCGTCCAATGCGGACCGCAATCTGGTCAGGGCAGGACGCAAGATCAGCCAGACCAGTTATACGCGAATGCTCCGGGCCGGCGTGGATGAGGTGGAGATCGGCATCGACGACCTGCAGGGAGCCCAGGCGGCGGCGGAGATGGTCGATCTCAGCACTGGTGAGATCCTGCTGGAAGCCAACGATTTCGTCTCCGAGAGTACGGTGAACCGGGCCCTCGAGGCGGGCATCGACGAGTTGTCGGTCTTCTTCCCGGACTCGGACGACGTGGGGATGGTATTGACCGGGACCATCATGAAGGATGCGGTCAAGACCCGGGACGACGCCCTCATCGAGATCTACCGGAAGCAGCGGCCCGGCGACCCTCCCACCCTGGACACGGCGACGGCCCTCTTCAAGGGGATGTTCCAGGACCGCAGAAGGTACGACTTCTCGCGTGTCGGACGCCTCAAGCTGAACATCAAGCTGGGTCAGGACATCTCCCTCGAGGAGCGGACCCTGTCCACCAGCGACTTCTGCCAGATCATCGACTACCTGATGAGGCTGCGGAACAATCTGGGAGCCGCCGACGACATCGATCATCTGGGCAACCGCCGGGTCAGGGCCGTGGGCGAGCTGCTGGAGAATCAGTTCCGCATCGGCCTCGTCCGGATGGAACGGGCCATCAAGGAAAAGATGTCCGTGCATCAGGAGATGACCACGGCCATGCCCCATGATCTGATCAATGCGAAGCCGGTGACGGCCTCCATCCGGGAGTTCTTCGGCAGCAGCCAGCTCTCCCAGTTCATGGACCAGACCAACCCGCTCTCGGAGATCACCCACAAGCGGCGGCTCTCCGCCCTGGGTCCCGGCGGTCTCAGCCGTGAGCGGGCGGGGTTCGAGGTGCGTGACGTCCACCCGTCCCACTACGGCCGGATCTGTCCGGTGGAGACGCCGGAGGGACCCAACATCGGGCTGATCTCGTCCTTGAGCTGTTACGCGCGCATCGACCAGTTCGGCTTCATCGAGTCCCCCTACCGGAAGGTGTTGGACGGCCGGATCGTGGACTATGTCCGCATCACCGACTCGGGAGACAGTGAATTCAAAATCGGCGGCGCCTACCCCTACGAGGACGTGCAGCAGACCAACAAGGTGTTGAGCAGGCGGAAGAAACGGCTTGTCCGGCAGGAACCGCACGCCTTCTATCTCACCGCCTGGCAAGGCGACAAGCATGTCACGGCCCAGGCCAACGTGGAGGTGGACGACCGGGGCCGGCTGATCCGGGACCGGGTGAGCGCCCGCCACGAGGGGAACTTCGTATTCGTTCCCAAGGAGGAGGTCCAGTACGTGGACGTCAGTCCCAAGCAGTTGGTCAGCGTGGCGGCCAGCCTGGTCCCCTTTCTGGAGCACGACGATGCCAACCGGGCCCTGATGGGCGCCAACATGCAGCGGCAGGCGGTCCCCTTGATTCGGGCCGAGGCGCCGCTGGTGGGCACCGGTATGGAGCGCATCGCCGCCCGCGATTCGGGAGCCGTCATTCTCTGCCGGCGCGCCGGAATCGTGGACAGCGTCGACGCCGAGCGAATCATCGTTCGGGCCACGAGCCAGGACGGAGACGAGAGCCGGGGAGCCGGCGTCGACATCTACAAGCTGGTCAAGTTCGCCCGGTCCAACCAGAACACGTGCATCAACCAGAAGCCGTTGGTTCGCATCGGAGAACAGGTACGAAAGGGTCAGGTCCTGGTGGACGGACCCTGCACCGAACAGGGCGAGCTGGCGCTGGGACGAAACATCCTGGTGGCGTTCATGCCCTGGCGGGGCTACAACTTCGAAGACGCCATTCTGGTCAGCGAGAAGCTGGTCAAGGAGGACATCTACACCTCGGTCCACATCGAAGAGTTGGATGTCGAGTCCCGGGACACCAAGTTGGGGCCTGAGGACATCACTCGGGACATTCCCAACGTGAGCGAGTCGATCCTGGCCGATCTGGACGAGAGCGGCATCGTGCGCATCGGAGCCAAGATTCGGCCCGGCGACATCATGGTGGGGAAGGTGACGCCCAAGGGAGAGACCCAGCTCACACCCGAGGAGAAGCTCTTGAGAGCCATCTTCGGAGAGAAGGCAGGCGAGGTCAAGGACGCGTCCCTCTACGCCCCCCCCGGTATCGAAGGAACGGTGGTCGGTGTGAAGATCTTCGCCCGCAAGGGTGTGCCCAAGGATCTCAGGAGCCAGCAGATCGAGGACGATGACGTGGCCCGCTTGGCCAAGGACCGGGAAGACGAGATCCGGATCATTCGCGAAGAGGCCGGCAAGAACATGTTGGTTCTGGTTTCCGGCGCCACGCTGGCGGAAGACCTCATCGACCTCCAGGAAGCGGTGGTGGCCCGCAAAGGGGACCAGGTCTCGAGGGATCAGTTGAAGAATCTCCCCTATCGAGATCTGGGCCAGGTGGTTCCGAAGGATCGGAAGCTGCTCAAGGAGTTGAGAGGCCTGTTCCGGAAGACGGAGAAGAAGATCAAGATCCTTCGTGGCCTTCACGATGAGCGCTTGGGCCGGATCGAGAAGGGGGACGAGCTGGCGCCCGGCGTCATCAAGATGGTTAAAGTGTACGTGGCCATGAAGCGGAAGCTCTCCGTGGGTGACAAGATGGCCGGCAGGCACGGCAACAAGGGGGTCATCGCCCACATCACCCCCGAAGAGGACATGCCCTATCTGCCCGATGGGACTCCGGTCGAGATACTGCTGAACCCGTTGGGGGTTCCCTCCCGGATGAACGTGGGTCAGATCCTCGAGAGTCATCTCGGTTGGGCGGCCAAATCGCTGAGGGTGAAGTACGCGACTCCCGTTTTCGACGGGGCGGACGAGGCGGAGATTCGATCCGAGCTGCGGAAGGCGAGTCTTCCCGAAGACGGCAAGACGGTCCTGTACGACGGAGTGACCGGCAAGTCCTTCGACCAGAAGGTGATGGTCGGCTACATCTACATGAACAAGCTGAGCCACTTGGTGGACGACAAGATCCACGCCCGTTCCATCGGCCCCTACAGTCTGATCACTCAGCAGCCCCTGGGCGGCAAGGCCCAGTTCGGAGGACAGCGGTTCGGCGAAATGGAGGTCTGGGCCCTGGAAGGCTACGGAGCGGCCCACATTCTCCAGGAGCTTCTCACCGCCAAATCGGACGACGTCCATGGGCGGGCCAAGATCTACGAAGCCATCGTCAAGGGAGAGTCCAACTACACTCCTGGAATTCCCGAATCGTTCAACGTTCTGATTCGGGAACTTCAGTCGCTGGGTTTGGACGTGGAGCTGGTGGAACGGCCACGCAGGAGGTTTCGCCGCAGGTCCGAGACACGGGAGGCCGTGGATTCCATGGTGACCGAAGCGCCGTAACCCCTGGACGCCTGAGCGTCCCGGTGCGCGTTCGCTGACACTGTTTGGGAGGAAAGCTTTGAACATTTTCCACGAGCAGATCGACAAGACCGAACTAATGAAGAGCTTCGAAGCCATCCGCATCGGTTTGGCATCGCCGGAGAAGATCCGTTCCTGGTCCAGTGGAGAGGTCACCAAGCCGGAGACCATCAACTACCGGACCTTCAAGCCGGAGCGGGACGGGCTGTTCTGCGCCCGGATCTTCGGACCCGTCACCGATTGGGAATGCCTCTGCGGCAAGTACAAGCGGATGAAGCACCGGGGTGTCATCTGCGACAAGTGCGGGGTGGAGGTGACCCTGTCCAAGGTGCGCCGGGAGCGCCTGGGACACATCGAATTGGCCAGTCCCTGCTCTCACGTCTGGTTCTTCAAGGGCCTGCCCAGCCGGATCGGACATCTGCTGGATCTCACCCTGCGGAATCTGGAGCGGATCCTCTACTTCGAGGCCTACGTCGTGACCGATCCGGGTGAGGCCCGGCTGAAGGAGAAGGAACTGCTCACCGAAGACCGCTACCGGTCGCTGCAGGCCAACCATCCCGGCAAGTTCGCCGCCGGCATGGGAGCCGAGGCCATCAAGGAACTGCTCCGGCGAGTGGACGTGGAGACGCTGGCAATCGACCTCCGGTTCCGGATGAGGAACGAGACCTCCCAGCTCAGGCGCCTGAAGTACGCCAAGCGGCTGAAGGTCGTCGATTCCCTTCGGAAGTCGGGGAACAAGCCGGAATGGATGATCCTGGACGTGATCCCGGTGCTGCCGCCCGAGCTGCGGCCGCTGGTTCCTTTGGACGGAGGCCGCTTTGCCACTTCCGATCTGAACGACCTCTACCGCCGGGTGATCAATCGCAACAACCGGCTCAAGAAGCTCATGGAGCTGCGGGCTCCGGAGGTGATCATCCGCAACGAGAAGCGGATGCTCCAGGAGGCGGTCGACGCCCTGTTCGACAACGGGCGCCGGGGACGAGTGCTCAGGGGCGTCAAGAACCGGCCGCTCAAGTCTCTTTCCGATGCTCTGAAGGGGAAGCAGGGCCGGTTTCGACAGAACCTGTTGGGCAAGCGGGTGGACTATTCGGGCCGCTCCGTCATCGTGGTGGGTCCCGAGTTGAAGCTGCATCAGTGCGGTCTGCCCAAGATCATGGCCCTGGAGTTGTTCAAGCCCTTCATCTACAGCCGGTTGGAGAAGGAGGGACACGTCACCACCATCAAAGGCGCCAAGGAGATGGTGGAGAGCCAGAACGCCCTGGTCTGGGACATTCTGGAGGATGTGATCAAGCAGCATCCGGTGCTGCTGAACCGGGCGCCCACCCTCCACCGTCTGGGCATCCAGGCCTTCGAGCCGGTGCTGGTGGAAGGGAAGGCCATCCGCATTCATCCGCTGGTCTGCACGGCTTTCAACGCCGACTTCGACGGCGACCAGATGGCGGTTCACATTCCGCTCTCCCAGGAGTCCCAGATCGAGGCCTCGGTCCTGATGCTGTCCTCCAACAACCTGCTTTCGCCGGCCAACGGACAGCCGCTGGCGATCCCGTCTCAGGACATCGTGCTGGGTTGCTACTATCTGACCGGTTCCGCGCCCAGGACCGAAGGAAAGGAACGCCTGTTCGCCAACGCGGAAGAGGTGCTGCACGCGCTGGAAGCCGAGGACATCGGGCTTCTGACCCCCGTTCGCCTGCGTTACACCGGCGACTTCATGGACCTCACTCTCCAATACGACGATCAGGACCTGACCCATGCCGACGTACAGGAGGTCTTCGATCAGAACGTCTCCACCACCGTGGGCCGGGTCATCTTCAACGACCATCTGCCCGACGAGATGCCCTTCATCAACGGCATCCTCAAGCAGAGGGGACTCCAACAGTTGGTCAACTACTGCTACCTGAACTTCGGCCACAAGAAGACGGTCGGGATGGTGGACGAGTTGAAGGACCTGGGATTCCGTTATGCGACTCAGGCAGGATTCACCATCGGCATCGACGACCTGGTGGTGCCGGAGCGGAAAGAGGAGATGGTCGAGGCGGCCCGCCAGGACGTGATCGAGGTGGAACAGCAGTACCTGGACGGCGTCATCACCAACGGCGAGCGCTACAACAAGGTGGTCGCCATCTGGTCGGACGTGACCGAGAAGGTGGCGGACGAGATGTTCGAGTCCATGTCCGCCGTCGGCAAGGGCGGGGAGATGAATTCCGTCTACATCATGGCCGACTCGGGGGCTCGGGGCAGCAAGCAGCAGATTCGCCAGTTGGCCGGCATGAGGGGCCTCATGGCCAAGCCCTCGGGGGAGATCATCGAGACCCCCATCACCTCCAATTTCCGGGAGGGCCTGACCGTGCTCCAGTACTTCATTTCGACCCACGGGGCGCGAAAAGGACTGGCCGACACGGCGTTGAAGACGGCCGACTCGGGTTACCTGACCCGGCGTCTGGTGGACGTGGCGCAGGACGTGATCATTTCCGAGGAGGATTGCAACACCCTGGACGGGATCGGGGTCACGGCCCTGGTGGAAGGAGGCGATATCATCGAGCCGCTGCGCGACCGGATCGTGGGCCGGGTCGCCCTGGACAAGGTCGTGGACCCCTTCACCGGAGAGACCCTGGTCAACGTCAACCAGTCTATCAACGAGAGCATGGCGGCCCTGATCCAGGCCGCCGGCATCGAGCAGGTCATGATTCGTTCCGGTCTGACCTGCAAGTCCAAGCGTGGACTCTGCCGCATGTGCTACGGCCGCAACCTGGCCACCGGACAGTTGGTCGACCTGGGTGAGGCCGTGGGCGTCCTGGCCGCCCAGTCCATCGGAGAGCCGGGAACGCAGCTCACCATGAGGACCTTCCACATCGGAGGGGCGGCAACCAGGATCGAGGAGCAGTCGACCCTGGAGGCCAGGAACGACGGCAGCGTCCACTTTCAGAAGATCCAGACCGTGACCGACAAAGAGGGCTTTCTGGTGGCCATGAACCGGACCGGGAGCCTCCTCGTCCAGGACAACCGGGGCCGGGAAAAGGAACGCTATCCGGTGGTCTACGGAGCCCGGCTCATGATCAAGGACGGCCAGAAGATCAAGGCCGGCCAGAAGCTGGTGGAGTGGGACCCGTTCACCTTCTCCATCCTGTCGGAATTTGGAGGAGCGGTGGCCTTTCGGGAGATCATCGAAGGGGTCACCATGACGGAGGAGCTGGACGAGGTGACCGGTCTGGCCCGGAAGGTCATCACCGAGGCCGTCGACGAAAAGCGCCAACCTCAGATCCAGATCAAGGACGAGGCGGGCAAGGTCGTCAAATCCTATCTGATCCCCTCCAAGGCGCACCTCATGGTGGACCCGGGCGACGAGATCTTCCCCGGAGGAGTCCTGGCCAAGATCCCCAGGGAGACCACCAAGACCAAGGACATCACCGGCGGCCTGCCCCGCGTCGTGGAGCTCTTCGAGGCCCGCAAGCCGAAGGAGACGGCGGTCATCACCGAGATCGACGGCGTCGTGCACTATGCCGGCTTCACCCGCGGCCAGAGAAAGATCGTGGTCGAGAACGAATCGGCCCAGACCCGGGCCGAGTACCTGCTGCCCCGGGGCGTCCATATCAACGTCCAGGAGGGTGAGTTCGTCAAGGCGGGCGAGGCGCTGATGGACGGTCCCCGAAATTCCCACGACATCTTGAAGGTGCTGGGCGAAAAGGAGATGCAGAGCTATATGGTGAACGAGGTCCAGGAGGTCTACCGCCTCCAGGGCGTCAACATCAACGACAAGCACATCGAGGTCATCGTTCGCCAGATGATGCGGTGGATCAAGGTCGTGAACGTGGGAGACACCGAGTTTCTCCTGGAGGAGCAGGTGGACCGGTTCCGTTTCCAGGAAGAGAACCAGCGGGCCATCGGCGAAGAAGGGACTCCGGCCACGGGCAGTCCCCTGTTGCTGGGAATCACCAAGGCGTCTCTGAGCACCGAGTCCTTCATCTCCGCGGCCTCCTTCCAGGAGACCACCCGGGTCCTGACCGAGGCCTCCATCCGGGGCAAGATCGACTACTTGAGGGGACTCAAGGAGAACGTGATCATGGGGCGCCTGATCCCGGCCGGGACCGGCATGGACCACTATCGCACCATCGAGGTGGAGAGACCTGCCCCGGAGGTGGAGGAAGAGCCCGCACAAGAGATGGAACTCGTTGCCGTGCCCAAGAAAATCGTGCGCAACCCGAAGTGGGAAGCCGCCGCCGCCCTGCTGTCCGGAGCCGGCTCCCCATCAACCCGGCGCTGACGCCGAAGAGGGGACATCCCTGTCCCCCATTGGAGAGGCGACTTTCCTGTCGCCCACTGGAGGGGCGACTTTCTTGTCGCCCACTCTTATGTATTACTACGCGATTCGGTAGCCGGAAAGTGTAGAGTGGGGACTCCGTCCCATAAGAGCTAACTTGAATAATGGCCCGAAAAGTGGCTGTCAACGTGATCGGACCTTCTCCGTGGAGGTTCTACCAGGGACGCCGAGATTTCGCTCCATTCCGCGACCATGCGTTTTAGGGAATACGCCGGCTCGATGGCTCGCGGGCTCGCGTGACTTGGTTCAATGCGAATTTGAAGTCACGCCACGGGCTGGGAGTCCTGTCCGGTCGCGACGTCGTATCCCCAGGGAGAAATGGTCCGTGCATGGCGGACCACCTTTTCGACCAGCAGCGCCACCAGCAGCTTGCCGTACAACCAGGCCTGGGCGCTTGCCTCATCGTGCTTCGGCAGGTGCCCGAGCTGCGCCAGGGACTTGAAGCGCTTGAAGACCAGTTCGACTTGCCAGCGCAGGCGGTACCACTCCAGCACCTCGGCCGCAGGGAATTTCTCCACTGGGTAGGTTGTGAAAACGATGACGAAGCGCGCGAACCGCAGGGTTTCGGGCCGGACCTGCTTGCCCTTGCGCTGAGCCGTTCGGCGGATCTTGGCATGCGCGACTTCGATGGCTTCGTCGGTCTTGCGCACCGCACAGATCCGGCCCGCCAGGGGGGGCCCGGCCCGGGCCACGGTGCGGACTCTCCAACTACCGACAGGCCCCGGTCGCGACAGCGTTTCCACGGCTGCGAGCAGGTCGAACGCTTGGCCAGCCTCGGTTTCCAGCAGCAGCGATCCGGTGTTCACGCGCACCGTCACGTACCCTCCGCCAGCCGCGACGTGCTGAATCCCGACCGCAGTCGAGTAGCCGCGGTCGGCCAGCACGTAATCGCCCGACCGGATCGGGAACTGCGTGAACGACTCGCCGGTGCCGCGCCCCTGCGTCGCGGTCAGCTTGAAGAAATCGCAGCCGAGCGAAGGCAGGTTGACGCTGTAGTGAAGGCGCCACACCGACCCGGTCCGGCCGGGCTCGCGCACGGTCGTCGCATCGAACGCCCGCACTTGGAAGCCGGCGTTCTTGGAAACCGCGATCCCATGCTCCCGGAACAGTTCCAGGCAGAGGGCGTAGAGCCATTCGCGGGATTTCCGCAGCCGCTTGAGCAGGGCCACGTCGGACAAATCGGCCAGGCTCGCTTGCCGGGCCCGCACCACGGTTTCGCGCAAGGAATGCCCGCAGCCGAGATGGATCAGCAGGGTCCGTAGCAGGTTTTCCGGCGACTTGTCCTTGCGCAGGCCCTTCAGGGCTCCGGTCGAGGCCGCCAGATCCAGCCAATTGGCTGGGAAAAACGACACCAGCAGGTTCCAGTCCTCATTCGTAGCCGCTTTTACTACCGTTTGGCTCATGCCCACACTATACAAGACAGTGGTCAGGCAATCAGGTTAGCTCTTATGGGACTCCGTCCCCCCTGATCCTCCCTAGTCGGCGGCAAGAAAGCCGCCACTAATCTGAGTCGGTTTCTTCCTCTGTTGCGGGGGTTTCGGTGCCCAATGCGGGACTGGCCGCGGTCGGAGCCGATCCGTCGCCGCTGTATCGGATCACGCCGGTCTGATCGGCGTAGAATCCCCGCTGTCCGGTCGATCCTACCGTGATGGGAACGGCGGTGACCGTGAATCCGCTGGTACCGTCCGCCGTCAGGGTCAGGTTGTAGCCGTCCTTGGTGCCGGACCCCAGAGCCGAGTCGATGAGTCCCTGCGCCACGAGTTCCTCCGTGCTCGCAAAGGATCCGTTTCCCACGGTGGAGGCATACGTGATCTCGCTGGTGACGGTGACCCGCAGGGAGGCGATGGCCGAGGTCTCATTGGCGAAGAGCCGGGCGCTCATGAAATTGGGAACCGCCAGAATGGAGATGATCCCGATGACGGCCACCACGATCATGAGTTCGATCAGAGAGAATCCGGCAGCTCCGTTCCGGGGGGAGTGAGAGGGCATCGAGTCGGAACTGCCGGACTCCTTTCGGATCCGGTCTCCGCAGTCGGACACCGGAAAGATCCTGGTTCGATGGAGCATCGTTATTTCATCCTCGCTTGCTGCTTCATCCTTGCATAGTATGAAACGTCCCCGCCCGCGTATCCACGAGAACAATTTCCCATTCCGGGCCTACATCTGGGACAAACGTCCCATCAGACTGAAAATCGGCAGGTACATGGACAGGACCATGCCGCCGACGACGATGCCCAAGATCAACATCATCATGGGTTCCAGCAGCGCCAGAAAACGGTTGATGCTGGTGTCCGCCTCCTCCTCGTAGTAGACGGCCAGTTTCAGGAGCATGTCGTCCAATGTGCCCGTCAATTCCCCGATCCGGATGATCTCCGACGCCATCTGGGGAAAGAGGCCGCTGTGCCGGAATGGTTCCGCCAAGGCGCTCCCCGACTCGACCTCACGCCGGAGCGCCAGCACCGTCTCTTGAAACCGGACATTCCCCAGGGCTCGCGCCGTCAGGTCCATCGCTTCCAGGATGGGGACTCCGCTGGAAAGGAGCGTGGAAAGGGTCCGTGCGAAACGGGCCGTCAGGAGTTGGGTCGTCACCGAGCCCACCAGCGGGGCCGCCAGGATCAATCGATCCATCCACATCCGTCCCTTGGCCGTGCGGACGTAGAATCCACCCGACAATGCCGCCGCCCCCGCCCCCAGGCTCAGGGGCAGTCCCCACCGGCTCAGGAACCCGCTGGCTCCCATGACCATCCGCGTCGGCAACGGGAGGGGGACGTCCAGATTGGCGAAGAGGGACGCGAAGACCGGGATCACCCAGACCAGGATGACGCCCAGAACCAGGAACGAAGTCACGATGACGACCGACGGATAGAGAGAGGCCGAGAGCACCGCCTTGCGCCACTGGAGCCTCTTTTCCAGGAACCGGGTGAGGCGCTTGAACACCGTATCCAGAAATCCACCCGTCTCCCCCGCCCGGACCATGTTGACGAAAAGAGGGTCGAAGACACGGGGGTGGCGTTCCAGTGCTGCGGCCAGAGTCGACCCGGACTCCACGTCGTAACGGATCTGGCGCAGAGTGGACCCCAGGGCGCGGTTCTCCTCCTGTTGGGCCAGGTTCTGCAGCGCCGAAACCAACGAGACGCCCGCCCCCAACATCACCGACACCTGCCGCGTGAACAGAGACAGTTGCCGGGTCGAGATCCTTCCGATTCGAGCCTGTGCAATGCGGCGGGGACGAAACCCCCGCCCGTCTGGAATGGCCACTGATACTGGTAACGTTTGGGGTTGGAAAAACATGAACAGGAGGGGCGATTTCCAGTCGCCCATTCCGCTAATCCCCGATTCTCCTCCGCGGGTTTTCTTCTTTGCCCTGCGCTTACTCTGGAGTCCGGCGGTTAGGAAACCGCCGCTCCAGGCACCGCCGCAGATCGGCAGCGTCCGGCGAGACCTCCAGGCAGGTTTCGTAGGAGATCCGGCCGGCGTGGAACAGCTTGGCCAAGCTCTGATTCAGCGTGCACATCCGCTTCCGGACTGGCCGGTCTGCATGGCGGAACGGAGGGGGCAGCTCGCGAAGCTGGAAAATTCGAGGAGGCCAAAAGCACCCGAGCCCATGGATGCGACCCTTGGGCAACCCAAATCAATTCAACAAATTTGTTGACGACAGATTTGTTGAATGTTCTAATGTGTTCGCTGAAGGGGAACGAAGGAATGAGGTTATCGACGGGCCGCTGGGTAAGCGGGGACGATTTCTTCGATCGAGAATCCGAGTTGCGGGTACTGAAAGCCCGAGTCTGCGATGGTAACCATGTGTTGCTGACGGGACAGCGGCGTATGGGAAAGACTAGCATTGCCAGAGAACTGGGTCGGCGGCTCGAAGCCGAAGGTTGGATCTTCCTTTTCACCGATGTAGAGGGAGCAACCTGTCCGGAGGACGCGATCGCCGATATTGCACGGGCGGTGCATCCGGTTCGCGCGATTTCATCACGTTTCGCCACGACGATGAAACGCTGGGTGACCGGAGGCCTGGAAGAAATCGGCGCCCTGGATTTTCGCGTCAAGATCCGTGCCGGACTGGATGCCGGAAGTTGGCGGCGCCATGGAGGAGAGTTGCTTCATGCATGCGCCTCCCACGACAAGCCGGTGCTTCTTGTGATTGACGAACTACCAATCTTTCTCAAACGCATGCTTCGGCATGAAGATGGGCCCCGACGGGTCGATGAGTTCCTCAGTTGGCTGCGGGGCGAGCTTCAAAGAGTCGAGGTCGGGTCCCTGGTCGTCATCGTGTCCGGCAGCATCGGGCTCGGTCCACTCGTAACGACGCTCGGCATCCCTGATCGCATCAACCATCTGGATCCCGTTCGGTTAGGCCCGTGGGACCGTGAAACCAGTGTCGCATGTTTCCGGCGCCTCGCAGAAAGTTCTGGATTGCGATTCGAGGACGGTGTGCCAGGTGCCGTATACGAGGCGCTTGGCATCGGGATTCCCCACCACGTCCAATCCTTCTTCGCGCGCGTCCGGGATTTCGCCACAATCCATGGACGGGAACAGGTCACCGAAAATGACGTCGGCGAAGTCTATCGCACCGACCTTCTCGGCCCTACGGGACAGAACGATCTTGTGCATTACGAGACACGCCTCAAGGAGGGATTGGACGATCCGAGCTACTCGATCGCCATGGAGATTCTCGCCGAGGCGTCGACCCAACGGGTGTTTTCACCGTCTGCGAGGAGACACCTTGCACGAATCTATTCCGCTGTAGTCGACAATGTATCCGGGAGAATCTCGGACGTGCTCGAAGTCTTGGTGCACGATGGCTACCTTGAAGCCGGTAACGATGGATTTCGCTTTCCGTCCCGCTTGCTGATGGACTGGTGGTCGGCTCGCTTCCGCGATCACCATACTCCGCTTGAAGGCCGCCGGTTGGATCAAGAATGTCCGGAGTAGGCTCGATGATCCGATCAGCCGGTACGACGATCCGAAAATTCAATCCAGGGACGTTCCAATCCGATCAGGAATTGATTGCGCAATTCGTTGTCCGGGACCCCGAACTTGGCATCCTGCTCGAGGTCTTGCGCGGAAACATCCAATCGGCGTCCTGCCAGCACGTTCTGGTCGTCGGACCTCGGGGTCGCGGAAAAACCATGCTTCTGGCTCGCACCGCCGCCGAGATGCGGACGAATGACGCGCTGTCCAATCGGCTGTTTCCGGTCCGATTCATGGAAGAAAGCCAGGAAATCTTCAATATGACCGATTTCTGGCTGGAGACGCTGTTCCACTTGGCGAGAGAGATCTCCTCGAGTGATTCCGAACTCGCGTGGCAACTGCGCCAAACCCACGCGGTACTGGCCGGCCGCTGGCGTGAGGCGACGTTGGGGGAGGCTGCCCGGGCCGCGGTCCTGGAGGCGGCGGACCGCCTGGACAGAAGGCTCGTTCTCATGGTCGAGAACCTGCAGTCACTAACACAGGATGTGGACCGTGATTTTGGCTGGAAGCTTCGAGGCGTTCTGCAGTCCGAACCACAAATCATACTGTTGGGTTCCGCCACCAGTCATTTTCGAGGTCTGAACGATGCAAGCCATCCGTTCTTCGAGCTTTTCAGGATCATTGATCTCGAACCTTTGAGGACCGAGGAATGCCGTCGCTTGTGGCAGGTCGTCAGTGGCGACACTGTGAGCGGCCGAGAGGTCAGGCCCCTTGAGATTCTGACCGGAGGTAGTCCCCGTCTGCTGGTCATCGTAGCTGGATTCAGTCGACATCGCTCTCTCCGTCAGCTCATGGAAGATATGGTTACGCTGATCGACGACCATACCGAGTATTTCCGTGGCCATCTGAACGCCTTGGCGAAGACCGAACGCCGCGTCTATCTAGCTGTGCTCGATCTCTGGAGACCGTCGAGCGCCGGCGAGGTCGCAGCGAGGGCCCGAATGGACATCCGTACCGTATCGGCCTTGCTCGGGCGATTGGTCAATCGCGGCGTGGTGACCCGGGAAGGTCGCGGCAGGAAGCTCCGGTACGCCGCCGCAGAGCGTCTCTACAGCATTTACTTCAAGTTGCGGCGCGAGCGCGATGACGTTGTCATCGTACGGGATCTGATCCATTTCATGGTGGCGTTCTACGGGGTCGGCGAACTGCATGAGATGTCCGCTCGTCTCACTTCAGAGGTGGCGGAATCTGCAGCCTTTCGCAAAGGATTCGCGCGGGCGCTCTCGGACCGGCCTCCCGGTGAGGATGGTGCCTCCGGAACGAAATGGGATGCCATCCAAATGGTATCGGACCAAGCTACAGCGCGTTATTGGAGCATGGCTGAATCGTGTATCGAGAAAGAGATCAATACGGCATTCGCGGAGAAGTCATTCGAGAGGGTCGTCGAGATCGTTGACGGGTTTGCCGCCTCGCTGGAGACGGGTCCGGATCGTTCTCAGGAACGGATCATCGATTACCTGTTGCATATGAAGGCCTGCGCGCTTCACAACTTGGCGGATTATCGTGGCGTGATTGCCGTTTGCACGGAGATGGTCGACCGATTTGGCGACAGCGGCAACGTTACGCGTTTGGCGCGACTCGCTGAAGCATTGGTCATCGGGGCAAGAGCACGCTTCGAAATCGGCGAATATGGGGCGGCGATTGCAACCTGTGAGGATGTGATCCGGCGCTTTGGCAACATTGAGCGGCCGCCATTTCAAGAGGCCATCGTTGCGGCGTTGGTCGAGAAGGGATCCGCACAGGAAAAACTCGGCGATTTCGAGACGGCGATCGCAGCCTACGACGAAGCAGTCGAACGACTCGGCGACAGTGGTGAGATTGAAGTCCGAGTAACGGTGGCTTCTGTATCGCTAAAAAAAGGAAATGCACTTGTGCGGTGCGGCAATCCGGCGGGTTCGATTGCTGTGTATGACGAGGTCATCGAGTGTTTCGCCGACTGTGATGATATTGAACTCCAGAGGTCGGTGGCCGTTGCTTTGATCGGCAAAGGAGCTAGGCTGGGACAACTGGGTGAGCGTGGGGGAGAAATTGCCGCGTACGGCGAGGTGCTCGACCGTTTCGATGACGGCCCGTCGGGTATCCGGACCCACGTCGCCATCGCACTGAGTCTCAGGGGTATGCGTTTGGCCGAGACCGGTCGCGCAGAAGAAGCTCTCCAGGATTGCGAAGAACTCGAACGAGAATTCTGTACTTTGGAGGGAGACGGCATAAATTGGTTTAAGTTGCATGCAATGTGTGTACGGACTATGGCGCGAATGGTCCAGAAAAGACGTCGAGCTGCCATGGACGCTTTCATCTCCGCATATGCTGCTTTCACCCCCTGCGACGAAGTTGCAATGCACGCCATGCTACGCGTTGTGCCAAACTTGATTGCAACCGGCGCGCGAGCGCATGAACTTGTTGAGATAATGACCGCCGACAAGGCGAAATCTGATGCCATGGCGCCCCTCGTCGTTGCTCTGCGTCAGCATGCCGGGGAGAAGGTTCGCGCGCCGGTGGAAGTGCTTGAGGTCGCTACGGATATCCGCGACCGTATTCGGAAGAGGATGGGAACGAGTGCTTCCAAGTCTTGTTGACCACTGCCGTTGAATCGCACCGTTGGAGGTCCAGGCCGTTCCCGCAATGCGCAACCGGCGGACTCTTCAGTGCCATTTTGCAGTACAAGTAGTGATCCACGCCCGTTAATCCATGCCCATCGAACCGCCTGTGTTGGGACTCGACCCGAACCTTCCTACCGCCGCTCCAGGCACCGCCGCAGATCGGCAGCGTCCGGCGAGACCTCCAGGCAGGTTTCGTAGGAGATCCGGCCGGCGTGGAACAGCTTGGCCAAACTCTGATTCAGCGTGCACATTCCGCTTCCGGCTTGGCCCGTCTGCATGGCCGAGCGGATCTGGTGGAGCTTGTGCTCACGGATCAGGTTCCGAATGGCCGGGTTGGGAATCAGGACTTCCGCGGCCACGGCGCGTCCCGGCTCCTTCCGGCACGGCATCAGGGCCTGACAGACGATTCCCTCCAGGACCGAGGAGAGGAGGGACTGGATCCGTCCCTGCTGATCGGCCGGGAACATGTCCAGTATTCTCCCGATGGTGTCGGGGGCCGATCGCGTGTGGAGGGTCGAAAAGGTCAGGTGCCCCGTTTCGGCCAGCCGGAGGGTGGTCTCGATGGTCTCGGAATCCCTCATCTCCCCCACCAGGACCACGTCGGGGTCCTGGCGCAGGGCCATGCGGAGCGCCGACGCAAAGGAGGGGGAATCCCCCGGTACCTCCCTCTGGCTGACGACGCTCTTGTGGTTTTGGTGCACGAACTCGATGGGATCCTCGATGGTGATGATGTGCTTGGCCTGGGTTCGATTGATCCGGTCGATGAGAGCCGCCAGCGTGGTCGATTTGCCGCTGCCGGAGGAGCCGGCCACCAGGATCAGGCCATGGGGCCGGACGGCCAGACCCGCCACCACCGCCGGCAGGCTCAACTCCTCCAGGCGTTCGACCTGAAGCGGAATCAGACGCACGACGGCCGCCGGCTTCCCGCGGCGGGTGAAGACGTTGGCGCGGAATCGGGACAGTCCCTCCACCTCGAAGCTGAAGTCGATCTCCCGGAGACGCTCGAAGCGGGCCCTCTGCCGGTCGGACATGATGCCGTAGGCCAGGTGCCGGGCTTCTTCCAGGTTCAGCCGGAGATGGTTCGCGGCCACCAGCCGGCCGTGGACGCGCATGCAGGGTACGGAATCGGGAATGAGATGCAGGTCGCTGGCGCCGGAGTCGTGGGCCAGCCGCAACAGGTTCAGGATCTGTCCCGTGGGATGCGTCTGATCGACTTGCATGTTTCACCGGTTCAAGCGAGGTGCGTCGCCTTCAGCACCTCCTCCACGGTGCTGACGCCGGAGCGAATCTTCGCCAGTCCGCTGTCCCGCAGGGTGATCATCCCCTCGCTGACCGCCTGTTTCCGGATCTCGGTGGCGTCGGCGCCCTGGAGGATCAGTTGCCGGATGGTTTCGGTCACCTCCATGGTCTCGAACAGTCCGATCCGCCCGCGATAGCCTGTGCCGTGACAGGCGGGGCAACCCCGGGCGTCGAAGCGGGAGATCTCGAGGGCCGGTCCGGTCTCGGTTCCGCCCGGTTCCAGGATCGATATCGGGGACCGGTTCGGCTCCTTGCATTCCCCGCACAGCCTCCTCACCAGCCGTTGGGCACACACCAGGTTCACCGAATTGGCGATGAGGAACGGAGGAATCCCCATGTCCAGCAGCCGGCCCACCGTCGACGCGGCGTCGTTCGTATGCAGGGTGCTCAACACCAGGTGTCCGGTGATGGCGGCGCGAATGGCGATCTCCGCGGTTTCCCGGTCCCGGATCTCCCCCACCATGAGGATGTCCGGGTCTTGGCGCAGCAGTGCCCGGAGCGCCGTGGCGAAGCCCAGACCCACCGGGTCCTTGGTCTGGACCTGGTTGATCCCCGGGAGGTTGAACTCCACCGGGTCCTCCACGGTGTTGATGTTCATTCCGGGGTGGTTGAGCCGGGACAGGCAGGTGTAGAGGGTGCTGGTCTTCCCGCTGCCGGTGGGGCCGGTGGCCAGCACGATTCCATGAGGTCTCCGCAGGGCTTTCCTCATCCCCTCGAGGGAGCCCTCCTCCATCCCGAGTTCGGACAGGCTCCGCGGGAGGTGCTTCCGGTCCAGGATCCTCAACACCAGCTTTTCTCCGAATATGGTGGGAAGGGAGGAGACGCGGAGATCGATCTCCCGGTCCGCTCCGGCCTGCGGCACCTTCATCCGGATTCGGCCGTCCTGTGGTAGCCGCCGTTCGCCGATGTCCAGATCGCCCAGGATCTTGACTCGGGAGATCAGGGCATCCCGAAGGGCCAGGGGGGGCGCGGCGACCGGATAGAGGACCCCGTCGATCCGATAGCGGATCCGGAACTCTCCGTCGTAGGTCTCCAGGTGAATATCGCTGGCTCTCTTGCCGATGGCGTCGAAGACGATGAGGTCCACCATGCGGACCACCGGCTCCCGCCCTTCCGGCGAGAGAGACGTTTCTCCCGGCCGGGCCCGGGCAGAGAGGTCCAATGCCAGGGTCGGAGATTCGTCTACCGGAACAGCCATAGATCCAGACCTACGAACAGAAGCAGCCCTAGACTGATAACGCCGTTGACCGCAAAAAACGCGGCGTTGATCCGGCTCAGGTCGGAAGGACTGACGATTCGATGTTCGTAGATCAGGGCGGCCGTCACCAGAACCAGGCCGGTCCAACTCAACAGGCCCAGATCGAAGGAGAGAAAAACGTAGCCCAGGACGGCCACCATCCCGGCGTGCAGCAGCGCCGAGATCTTCAGGGCCGCGGCCACTCCCAAGCGGCCGGGGATCGAGTACAGGCCCATGCGGCGGTCGAATTCCGTGTCCTGGCAGGAATAGATGATGTCGAAGCCGGCCACCCAGAGCAGAACCGCCGCCGCCAGGTAGAACGGGTCCAGGGACAGTTCTGCCCGCACCGCCACCCAACCCCCGACCGGCGCGATGGCCAGGGAGAGTCCCAGGAACAGATGGGACAGCGAGGTGAACCTCTTCGTATAGCTGTAGAGCAGGACGATGGCCAGGGCCGGCGGCGACAGCAGCAGGGCGAGCGGATTCAACCTCCAGGCCGAGAAGAAGAAGAGCCCGGCGGATGCCAGAATGAAGCCGATGACGAAACCGGGTTTCAGCAGCTCCCTTGGAAGCTCCCGCCCGGCGGTTCGGGGATTGAGCCGGTCCTGGCGCCGGTCCACCAGCCGATTGAAGGCCATGGCCGCGCTTCTCGCCCCCACCATGGCCCCCACGATCCAGATACAGGTCTCGCCCCCGGGCAACCCGCGCTGGGCCAGAAGGGCTCCCAGAAAAGCAAAAGGCAGGGCGAAGACGGTGTGCTCGAACTTGATCATCTGCAGCGTGAGCACGAGTCGTCGCATGAGAGCGCGCGATTATAACAGCCGGTCTCCCAGGAGGGGCGACATCCTTGTCGCCCACAGGAGGGGCGATTTCCAGTCGCCCCGTCTTCCATTCACCCCTCCACTCTTGTCCCCTTGTTTCCTTGGGAGTTCGGCGGCTAGAAACCGCCGCTCCACTCTTGCCCCCTTGTTTCCTTGGGAGTTCGGCGGCTGGAAACCGCCGCTCCAACCGCCGCTCCAACCGCCGCTCCAACCGCCGCTCCTCTTTCTCTGCTATCTTTGCTGCCGTGGCAAAACGTATCCATCCCGTTAGACTCGAGGTCTACCGGCATCTTCTGACCTCGGTCCCCGAGGAGATGGGGACGGTGCTCCACCGCACGGCCTATTCTTCCAACGTCCGGGAACGTCGAGACTATTCCTGTGCGCTCTTCGACTCGAAGGCGCAGCTCGTGGCCATGGGGGACCACATGCCGGTCCATCTGGGCTCCATGCCCATGTCGGTCCAGGCGGCTCTCGCCCATGAGCCCCTGCAGCCGGGCGACGTGGTGATCCTCAACGACCCCTTCGCCGGGGGAACGCACCTGCCCGATCTCACCATGGTGGCGCCCGTGTTCGAACCTTCGGACAGGTTCGCCCGCCCCGTCTTCTATGTGGCCGGTCGCGCCCATCACGCGGACGTGGGGGGAATGTCCCCCGGATCCATGCCCTTGAGCCGGGACGTCTTCCAAGAGGGTATCCGGGTTCCGCCGTCCAAGCTCTACCGGCGGGGCCGATTGAACGTCGACCTGCTCCGCCTCCTCCTCAGCAACGTCCGCACCCCCCTGGAGCGGGAAGGGGATCTGGCCGCGCAGGTGGGGTCGCTGAGAGTCGGCGACAAGCGGCTGCGGGCGCTGGTCGCAAAGAACGGGAGAGCCGAGATGGAAAGGTACTGCCGGGCTCTGCAGGACTATTCGGCGAAGATCATGCGGCAGACCATTCGCCGGATCCCGGACGGACGCTACACGGCCGAGGACCTGTTGGATGAGGCCGACCCCGGGAAGGGATCGGAGCCGGTCCCGATTCGTGTCAGCATCCGGGTCACCAGGAATTCCATGAAGATCGATTTTGCGGGGTCGGCACCCCAGATACCCGGTTGCCTCAACGCCGTCCGCGCCGTCACCCGGTCCGCCGTCTATTACGTCCTCCGCTGCCTGGCTCCCGACTATGCTCCCGCCAGCGCCGGGCTGATGCGCTCGGTCCGCGTCTCCACGCCGCAGGGAAGCGTGGTGGATGCCCGGTTTCCGGCGGCGACGGCCGGCGGCAACGTGGAGACCTCCCAGCGGATCGTGGACGTTCTGCTCCGGGCCCTGGCCCAAGCCCTGCCCGACCGGATCCCGGCCGCCAGCAGCGGCACCATGAACAACAT
The DNA here is from genome assembly GCA_965217775.1 of Acidobacteriota bacterium. Taxonomy (GTDB): domain Bacteria; phylum Acidobacteriota; class UBA6911; order RPQK01; family JAJDTT01; genus JAJDTT01. Next base: position 4,577,431 of record CBDCJH010000002.1, on the reverse strand, counting down.
CTCCATCGGCGGGGTCCACCCCGACACGGGCAAGCCCTTTTCCTACTACGAGACCATCGGGGGTGGCATGGGGGCCAGCCCGTCCGGCCCCGGTACCAGCGGCGTGCACACGCATATGACCAACTCCCTGAACACGCCCATCGAAGCCCTGGAGTACGATTTCCCGCTTCGGGTTCGGGAGTACCGATTGAGAATCGGGTCTGGCGCCAAGGGCAGATATCGAGGCGGGGATGGAATCGTCCGGACCCTGGAGGCCTTGACCGATTGCACCACGACCATCCTGTCGGAGCGGCGGGTCAACCCTCCCTACGGACTCAACGGAGGAGAGACCGGGAAGAAGGGCCGGAATTACCTGGTGGACCGGGGCCGTCGCAGGAACCTCGCCGGCAAGGTGTCTCTCCAGCTCACGGCCGGGCAGGCCGTCCGGATCGAGACCCCCGGAGGAGGGGGATGGGGTGAGAGGGGAACGAGGAAAAAGGAAAAAGGAAAAAGGAAAGAGTGAAGCTGGAGCGGGTTGTCGTTCGCGAAATCAGCCTTCCTCTGATCCATTTCTTCGAGACCAGCTTCGGCCGGGTCCATGGCCGCCGGGTCCTGTTGTTGGAGGTCCGGGCGGACGGGCTTTCCGGCTGGGGCGAGTGTGTCGCCGACGATGCACCCGGTTTCAGTTATGAGACGGTAGACACCGTCTGGCCGGTCCTGAGCCGGTTCCTGGTCCCTCGCGTGCTGGGTGTCCGTTTCAGCCGGGCGGACGAGTTTCCGGGCTGGGTCAGGTCGGTCCGGGGTCATCCCATGGCCAAGGCCGGTCTGGAGGCCGCGCTCTGGGATCTCCGGGCCAAGGCGGCGGGAGTGCCCCTGTGGGAGCTTTTGGGGGGACGCCATCGCCGGATCCCGTGCGGGGTCTCCATCGGCATCCAGGATCACCCCGACATTCTCCTGCGCAAGATCGAGGAAGAGCTGGAGGCCGGATACCAGCGGATCAAGATCAAGATCAAGCCGGGTTGGGACCTCGACATCGTGGCCGCCGTCCGCAAGCGCTTTCCCCGGATCTCACTCATGGTGGACGCCAACTCCGCCTACGGTTTGGCCGACTTCGACCACCTGGCCGAACTGGACCGGTTCGACCTGCTGATGATGGAGCAGCCCCTGGAGTACGACGACGTCTTCCGGCACGTCGAGCTCCAGGCCCGGCTCCGGACCCCCATCTGCCTGGACGAATCGATTCGCCACCGCCGGGACGCGGACCATGCCATCGCCGTGGGAGCCTGCCGCATCGTCAACATCAAGATGGGACGGGTGGGAGGACACACCGAGGCCAAGGCGGTCCACGACGCCTGCCAGGCCCGGGGCGTTCCGGTCTGGTGCGGAGGGATGTTGGAGACCGGCATCGGACGCGCCCACAATGTGGCTCTCTCCACTCTGGAGAACTTCACTCTCCCCGGCGACGTCTCGGCCAGCCGACGCTATTTCCATCGGGACACGGCTCGGCCTCCCATCGAAGTCGACGCGGACGGGACCATCACTCCTTCCACGGACCCCGGGATCGGTTACGAGCCCGACCTCAAGTGGATCGATCAAATCACCGTTCGATCCGAGACCTTCAGAGCGGAATAGGGAGCGGCGGTTTCCAGCCGCCGACCGGAGGGGCGATTTCCAGTCGCCCAGTGGAGCGGCGGTTTCCAACCGCCGTCCCGGAGGGAGTCCCCCTTTAATGGGTTGGGTGAGCGAAGAGTGGGCGACTGGAAATCGCCCCTCCGCCGTTGACACAGACACCAAATGTAGTAAAATTTGTCACTGGACTGTCCATAAACTGGACACTGAAGGGAGTCCCGTGAGAAGCCTCCGGCACAAACTGGTCCTCTTCATTCTCCCTTTGGCGGTGATCCCCTTGGCCGCCATCTGTTATTTCGCCTATTACCGGGCCAAGGAACAGATCACCCAGGACCGGACCGTCCTCTATCTGGAGCAGGTCGCACAGGGGATCGCCGACAACATCCTGCTTTCGATGCTGGAAAAGAAGGAGGAGACGGTCTCCATGACCCTCTACCGGGAACTGGGAGACTATCTGATCCGGCGCGTCGATCCTCCCACGCTGCTGCTGGACCAGTTGGTGGTGGTGCACGAGGTCTACGACCTGCTGGTGCTGTTCGACAGGGAGGGCCGTGTGCTCTCCACCAGCAGCATCGACCGTAACACCGTGGGCGTGCGTCTGGACCCGGAACGGCTCGCGGGCCTGCGGGGACAGAACCTCCTTTCCTATACCGAGGACGGCAGTTGGCTGGAGCAGGTCCGCCAGGGGCGATTCGGATACCTGGACTGGCACGCCTCGCCTCTGATCCGGCAACTCTACTCCTATCAGGACGACGATCTCGCCCGCCAGAGATCCATCGGATTCGCGGCTCCCTTCATGTCGGAGGGGGCGATGCTGGGAGGGATCCTGGCCTACATGAACTGGGAGTATGTCCAAGCGATCCTGGACAACATCGAAGAGGATCTGGAACGGCGCTCTCTGACCTCCGGATACGCCTTTCTCTTCGGAAAGGACGTGAACACCGTCATCGGGCACAAGTACCGGAGGAATCGGCCGGGCTCGGGAGGGGGGAGGGTTCCCCTGGTGGACAACTACGGGTCGCGTCTGGCGGAGGACCACGGCCTCGAAGATCTCCAGAACGCCATCGCCGGCGGCGCCACCCACTTCTACTACGAGTATCCCCCCGGCACTTCCAAGATCAGCGGCCTGGCGGTGGTGAATCATGATTTCTTCCAGTGGATCTGCGGAGTCGGCATCAACGACGAAGACATCTTCGCCCCCGTGCAGGACCTCAAGCAGGTGCTGATGGGGGCCGTCTCGCTGACCGCCCTGCTGGTGGGACTGCTGACCTACTCCATCGCCCGGGGCATCACCATCCCGGTCAAACGGCTCACCCGGGGAGCCCGCGTGCTGGCCGGGGGCGAGCTGGACCAGCGGGTGCAGGTGGCCTCCCGGGACGAGATCGGCGAGTTGGCGGTGACCTTCAATGAAATGGCCCAGTCGCTTCAGGATCGGAGCCACGCCCTGATCGAGCTCAATCGCAGCCTGGAAGAGAAGGTCAGGAAGAGGACCAGCGAACTGGAGCGGACCGGCCGGGAAGTTCGGAAGGCGTATCAGGAACTCAAGGAAACGCAGGTACAACTGGTGCAGAGCGAAAAGATGGCGTCGCTGGGCCAACTGGTCGCCGGCATCGCCCACGAGATCAAGAATCCCCTCAACTTCATCTACGGCAACACCGACTTCCTGCGCCAGTACGTTCAGAAGCTGGAAGAGGTGATCCGCTTCTACGATAGCCATTCCGGACTCGGGCCGGAGGATCGGGAGACGCTCGATTCCCTGCGGCGGCGCATCAACTACGATTTCGTCATCGAGGATCTCGACCGCCTGATGGACAACTTCGAGGAGGGGGCCGAGCGAATCCACGCCATCATCGGAGACCTGAGGACCTTCTCCAGGATGGACGTGGACAAGACGCAGCGGGTTCCGATCCAGGAGCCGCTGGATCTGGCGTTGAACCTGCTGCACAACGAATACCGCGACCGGATCCGAATTCAAAAGGACTATGGCGACGTGCCCCCGGTGCAATGCCACCCGGGGCGCATGAGCCAGGTCTTCATGAACGTCCTCTCCAATGCTTGTCAGGCTATTCTCGATCGCGGTGAGATCCGGATCCGGACTTCGACCGACAACGGAGAGGCGGTGATCGAGATCGAGGACGACGGTTCCGGAATCAGGAAGAAACATCTGGGGAAGGTCTTCGAGCCCTTCTTTACCACCAAGGCCGTGGGTCAGGGCACGGGACTGGGTCTGAGCATCAGCTATGGGATCGTGCAGCAGCACCAAGGGTCGATCGAAGTGGAGAGCGAAGTGGGACGCGGCACCCGTTTCTGCGTCCGGCTGCCCCTGAAATCATGAATGACAGGTATTCACTGCTGGTGGTCGACGACGAGGCGGGCAATCTTCAGAAGCTGCGCCGCACCTTCATCAACGATTACGAGGTGCTGGAGGCCTCCTCCGGCCGGGCGGCTCTGGACTTGCTGCGCCGGAGGGAGGTCTCGGCCATTATCACGGATCAACGGATGCCGGCCATGAACGGTGTGGAGTTGCTGCATCGTTCGCTGCGGATCCGGCCCCGAACGGTCCGGATCATCCTCACCGGCTACACCGAGTCGGAGGACCTGATGGACGCCATCAATCAGGGGCACGTCCATCGTTACATCACCAAACCCTGGGATCCTCGCTCTCTGCGGAAGGTGGTGAAACAGGAGTTGGGCCGCTGGGAGTTGAAGCGGGAGCAGGAGCGTCTCGGACGGGAGCTCCACCGGATCAACAGCCGTCTCGAGGCGGAAAACCTGAAGCTGCGAGAGGAAAAGCAGCTCTTGAAAGATTCCAAGCCCAGGCTCGTCTATCGCAGCCGCGCCATCAAGGCGCTGCTTCGTTCGCTGGACCGGGTGTCCCCCACCAGTTCCACGGTCTTTCTGCAGGGGGAGACCGGAACCGGAAAGGAGCTCCTGGCCCGGTACGTTCATGATCGGAGTCCCAGAGCGGGTGAGGCCTTCGTGCCGGTCAACTGCGCCGCCGTCCCGGCCGACCTGGTGGAGAGCGCGTTCTTCGGTCACAAAAGGGGAGCCTTCACCGGTGCGACGGAGGAGAAGAGGGGATACTTCGAGCTGGCCGACGGCGGCACGATTTTTTTGGACGAGGTGGGAGAGGCGCCGCTGGACCTTCAGGTGAAGCTGCTCCGGGCGCTTCAGGAGAGCGAAATTTTTCCGGTGGGTGCCGAAGCTCCCAAGAAGATCGACGTCCGCGTGGTCGCGTCCACGAACCGGGACCTGAGCCGGGAAGTCGCCGAAGGCCGCTTTCGTCAGGATCTCTTCTTCCGGCTCAACGTGTTCACCGTCATGGTGCCTCCCCTCAGGGCCCGGCCGGAGGACGTGGACGAGCTGGCCCATTTCTTTCTGGAGCGTTCCTGCCGGCGGCTGAACAAGTTCGGCTGTGGTTTCGATCCCAGGACTCTGGAAGTGCTCCGAGGATATTCCTGGCCCGGCAATGTCCGGGAACTGGAGAACGAGGTGGAGAGGCTGGTCATTCTTGCCGAGCCGGACCGCCCCATCTCACCTTCGGCGCTGTCGGGGAGGATCTCCTTTCCACCCGAATCGGGCCCCGCCCAGGGGTCCTTGAGGCAGAGGCTGGCCCAACTGGAACGCGAGCTCATCCTGGAGGCCCTCCGCGTCCACGACAACAACCGGAGCCGGGCCGCCGAAGCGCTCCAGGTGAGCCGCCAGACCATTATCTCGAAGCTGAAACGGTACCGGGCCGCCAGGTAACGTAGGGGCGCCCCTTGTGGGCGCCCTCGTATGCCTACTGGGAATGGGCGACCGGAAAGCCGCCCTTCCAGTCGCCGCGGCCGGGGGGAGGAGGCCGCGGCGAAATTTTGCCGCCGAGGCTCAGGCTGCCTCGAGGCGTTGCCTCAGTTGGCGGCGGCCGTAGAAGAGACGGGACTTGATCGTGCCTTCGGCGACTTCCAGGGATTCGGCGATTTCTCGGATGGTGAAGCCTTCCAGGTCGTGCAGCCAGACCACCTTGCGGTGGCGTTCGTTGAGGGCCGAGATGCCGGCCCGGACACGTTTCCTGATCTCCGTGCGCCGGAACTCTTCAAAGGGGGTCCGCTGGGAAGCGTCCTCCAAGTGGACCCATTCCGAAACGTCCCCGTCCAAGTTGCGGCGATGCTTCCGGTTCCGCCGGAGCATCTCCAGGCAGACGTTGATGGTGATTCTGTTGATCCAGGTGCTCAGCTTGGAGTCGCCCCGGAACTTGTGGCAGGCCCTGTGAACGTTGACGAAGGTCTCCTGCAGTGCGTCCCAGGCAGCCTGCTCCTCCTTGAGAATTCGGAGCGCCGTTCCATAGATGTTTCCCTGGAATCGCCTGAAGAGTTCCTGGAAGGCTCCCTCGTCCCCGTTGCGGACTCCCGAGATCAGCCGTCCTTCCCAAGATGCCGGTTTCGCAGCGTATGCTCTCATGAACACCTCCTTCTGAGGCACTCCTGTAGCAAGACGCGTGCCAACTACGGAAACCGTTGAAATTATTGAGGTTACGTCGGTCGATCAAAAACGGAGCCGTCAACGGGTTTGACAGTCGCCGAAAGCCCGTATCGATGGAAGCCCAATGATATCAATGAGATAGGATATGTAAAATGTTTGGACATCTGGTGTCTGTCAATCCGACAGTCACCGAACTCCTCTGCATCAGGCCACTATTCGTCTCCGTGCTATAATCTCCGGCGGCTGGCATCCATCTTGAAACACTATCGAAGACTTGGCGCGAGTGAGGTGTCCACTCCCTCACTGTTTTTCCTCCTCCGGCAGGACGTCCAGGACGTGAGATCCAATTTCCGGGCCTCCACGTCGGAATGTTTCTGTGGCGAGTGGTTGGACGACGCCGATCTCAACTGGACGCCGGACATGGTCACTCCGGTGAATCCGGACGAGATCGAGGAGTTCGATCCCCCGAGAGAATTGGATTGGCCCGATTTCGCCGACAGTATGATCATCCATCACTCGATCCGTAACTATCGGCCCCGAATCTGGAAGAATATCGAGTTGGACCTCTACTCAAGCCCCTACGAGAGCCGGGAGGAATTTCTCCAGCGTTGCCATCAGAGAGAGGTCCGGGAGCGAGTCCTGCAGCGGGAAGAGTTGCGGGATGTCTTCCTGCGCCGGGTCATCGAGCTGAAAATGGCGATGATCGAGATGGTGGCCGAGGAGAAGTCGGTGGGTACTCACCGGGACCGCCGGCTGGCGACCGTCAGGAGCTTGTTTTCCGAACTGGCTCGGGAGTGGGATCGGTTGCCTCTGCGGGACGACGAACCCACGGTCCGGAAAAGCACGGACGCCGCCGGCACGGACCGCGATCTCCATGAGATGGTCGAGTCGTTTCGTGCCGACCTGCGGTATCGCTTCGGTCGAATCCGGGTCGAGTTTCGGCCCCACGTCGAGGACATCGAGCCTTACGAGGTACCGGTGAACCACTCGCAGATCGAGATCATATCGCGCGGGTTCCTTTGGTCTTAGCCGATTGTCCCCGGTAGAATCCAGATTGAGGCCGCTCCGGGAACCAATGGGCGCACGGTAGCGAAAAGGGCGACCCTTGCGGTCGCCCGTTCTTGTCCCGGGCTGCCAGGTCGTGGATCGGAACGAAGAAGAGGAGCGATCGGCAAACATGGAGCGAGTCCTTCTGGCCATGAGCGGCGGTGTGGACAGCTCCGCCGCCGCGGTCCTGCTCAAGGATGCGGGCTACGACATCGTGGGTTGCACCATGCGGCTGTGGGACCACCGCAAGGACCCGCAGGGAACCGCGGTCCGGTCCGGCCGTTGCTGCTCGCTGGACGACACCTACGACGCGCGCCGGGTGGCCGAAAGGTTGTCGGTGCCGTTTTACGTCGTCAACATGGAGAAGGTCTTTCGGAAAAAGGTCATCCGGACCTTTATCGGAGAGTACCTGGAGGGCAGGACTCCGTCTCCCTGCGTCCTCTGCAATACCTTCGTCAAGTTCGACCGGTTGATGGATTTCGCTCGTCAGATCGGCTACCAGCGGGTGGCCACCGGTCACTACGTCCGGGTGGACCACGATGAAGAGGACGGCCATCTGCTCCTGAAGGCCCGGGACACGGACAAAGACCAGTCCTATTTTCTGTTTGAGCTCAACCAGGATCAGTTGGCCCGGACGCTCTTTCCCGTGGGCGAGTATCCCAAGGCCGCGGTTCGGGACATCGCCCGCGCCCATGGGCTGATCACGGCCGACAAACCGGAGAGCCAGGAAATCTGTTTCGTCTCCGGGGGCAATTACACGGATTTCATTCGCCGGCAGGCCAAAGAGGTGGATCAGGGCTTTCTGCCGGTCCTGCAGGAGCAGCAGCGTACCGGGCCGGTGCTCATGGGGGACGGTTCGAGGGTGGGGACTCACCGGGGACTGTTTCGATTCACGGTGGGACAGAGGCGGGGCTTGGGTATCTCGCATCCACGGCCTCTGTACGTCCGGCGTCTGGACCGGCGGAGGAACGCCGTGATCGTCGGTTACAAGGAGGAGCTGTTCAGCACGGGTCTGGTGGCCGAGCGTGTCCATTGGATCTCGGGACGGACGCCCCGGCGCCCGGTCCGAGCCTCGGTCAAGATCCGTTCCCGGCATGCCGAGGCCCCCGCGGAGATCAGCTGCGGGACGGCGGCAGGGGAGAACGGACGAGGCGTGGCGCGTGTCGTCTTCGACGCTCCTCAGATGTCGGTTTCCCCGGGTCAGGCAACGGTCTTCTACCAGGGTGACCGGGTCCTGGGCGGAGGCTGGATTCGGGAACGGATCCGGTAGCACGGAGCGGCGGTTTCCAACCGCCGGACAGAAACCGTGGTTTCCAACCGCCGACCGGGACCACCGGGCACCGACTTTCGCTGCAGGCCGAAATGACCTCTCGCGAAAAATCTCAGCCGCGTGAAACTTCCGCCGCCCCGTCCAGTCCAATGGATGTGATTCCAAGAGTCTCCGTTTTGGTGGTGGCCGGAGAAACCTCCGGCGAACAGCATGCCGCGGCCCTGGTCCGGGAAGTCGACCGGCTCTGCCCCACGGTCCGGATCCAGTGGTTCGGCAGCGGAAGCCGAAAAATGTCCCAGGCGGGTGTCGACCTGCTGGAGGACGTTTCCAAGCTCGCCGCCATCGGTCCCTGGGAGGCGGCCGGGAATCTGTCCAGCTATTGGAAGCTGTACCGGAACCTTCTCCGGGAGGTCCGGTTGCGCCGGACCAGACTTGCCATCCTGGTCGACTTCCCCGATTTCAATCTGAGGCTGGCCCGCCGTCTGAAACAGGCGGGTGTGACGGTCGTATACTTCATTGCACCCCAGGTCTGGGCTTGGCGCTCTTCGCGCGTCCGCCAGATTCGGAGGGACGTGGACCTCGTGCTGGCCGTCTTTCCCTTCGAGCAGGATTACTTTCGGAGCCGGGGCGTCGACGCTCGCTACGTGGGGAATCCGTCGCTGGAGCGGCTTCGAGAAGTAGCGCCCGGTGGCGGCTCCGGGCCCCAGGAGGAGCCGGTGGTGGCCTTGTTGCCGGGCAGCCGGATCCAGGAGGTGCGGCGAATCTTCCCGCGGTTGCTGGACGCGGCCCGATATGCTTCCCGCCGCTGCCAGGCCCGGTACTGGGTAGTCAAGGCTCCGGACGTCCCGCTCGAGGAGTTGAAAAGAGTCTACCGGAGCTGGCTGGGACGGCGAGGCAAGCCCTTGCCCCTGGAGTTCCGGGAGGAGGATACGGCCCAAGTCCTTCCCCGGACCGACTGTGCCATAATCAAAAGTGGGACCTCTACATTGGAAGCCACGTTGCTGCGCGTTCCGTTCGCCATGGTCTACCGGATGTCGTGGCCGACATGGATATTCGCCCGTCTGCTGGTCCGGACCCGGACCTACTCTCTGACCAACCTGGTCATGGGCGAACGCATCGTACCCGAGTTCATTCAGTGGCAAGCCCGGGGACGGACCATCGGCCGCTACCTGGTACGGCTCCTCACTGACGAGGGAGAGAGGGCGAGCGTCAGGAAGAAATTAGGAAAGGCCGCCGGCCGTCTGGGCCGGCAGAACGCGTATCGTGAAGCCGCGATGCAGGTCCGCCGTTATCTGCAGGAGTGATGCCATGAAAATGCTGACTGCGATTTCTCTTCTGGTTCTGGGAAATGCTCTGGCCTGGGCGCAGACGGCTCCCGCCGGACCGCGCCTGCTGGATGTGAGCCATTACGACATCGAGGTGGAGGTGGACCCCCAGGAGCGTTTCCTGGAGGGGACGGCCCGGGTCACCTTCAAGGTCTTGGAGAACATCCTCAGCGTTCCCTTCGATTTCAACAACCAGCTCAGCATTCTGTCGACCACGGACCAGGACGGGAACCGGTACTCGACCCGATTCGACGACCTGAACCGGAAGAACATGAGGGTCCAGGGCCCCAAGTCCCTCAATCCGGGGACCGAGGTAACGCTCAGCTTCCGGTTCGAGGGGAATCTGGAAGGCGATGAATTCGCCTTCCTGAACGTCGCCCGTACCGAGAAGGCCGTGATCTCCCCCGACGGAGCCCTGCTCCTGACCGAAGGCCGCTGGTTCCCGCAGCACCTGCTCCCCTTGGACTCGGCGACGGCCAAGGTATCGGTCCGGGTTCCCCTCGGATTCTCGGCCGTAGCGCCCGGCCGCCTGGAGTCGATCCGGACCGAGGGCGTCACCGAAGTCTTCAATTGGACGAGTGACTTCCCCCTGACCGAGATCCCCGTGGTGATCTCCCAATTCCTCCGCCAGACCTTCAACGAGGGTCCGGTCCCGGTCAGCTTCCACGTGAGGGACGATTTCAAGGGCGACTTGACTCCCTGGGCCCAGGAGATCGAAAAAATCCTGGAATTCTACAACCAGGAGTACGGACCCAGCCCGCTGTCCAGTCTGGACCTGGTCTCGGTGGGCAAGGTCGAATTGGAGACCTCCGGGTCGTTCGGCCTGATATTGCTGGAATCGGGAATGCTCGAGGCCAAGCGGATGCCGGTGATGGAGTTGGCCAAGCGGCTGGCCCGTCATTGGTGGGGTTACTCGGTGCGCCTGAAAGGGGACCGGGACGTCTTTCTCCGAGAAGGCTTCTGCACCTATGCCGCTCTCCGCTACATGGAGATGAACCGCGCCGACGATTTTCGTGCCGTGTTGGCGCTGGAGGCGGTGGACGCCATGAAGCACCAGAAGCTGGCGACTATCACCGAGGGCCTCACCTTCAAGCCCGGCTCTGTCCAGTACGAGTCCATCGTCGGCAGCAAGGGAGCCTGGGTGCTCTACATGTTGGGTCAGCTCATCGGGCGGGACGATTTCAACGGATATTTCAAAGAGTGGTACCAGGAGCGGAAGGACCAGGAAACCGGCCTCTCCGAATTCGTCGACTTCGTCCAACGGAAGACCGGCGACGACTATGGCTGGTTCTTCGTCCAGTGGGTCGAGTCGGTCGGAGTCCCCGAGTTCAAGGTCGACTACAACATCTACAAGATGAGAGACGGGAGCTTCCAGATCCGGGGGCAGGTGAAGCAGGACATCGACCTCTTCCGCATGCCGGCCGACCTGCGAATCGAGACCAAGGGTGAGGCAAAGGACGACAAATTGGTCATCGGAGGCCGCTCCACCTCGTTCAAGCTCGATATGCAGAACCGGCCTCTACGGGTGGTGGTGGATCCCAACGGGAAGATCCTGAACGATTCGGACCGGATGCGAGTCCTGGTCCACATCGCGCTGGGCGAGGACTACCAGCGAAAGTCGGAGTTCGTCGCGGCGATCCAGGAATTCGAGAAGGCCAAGGAGATGGACCTCAGAAGCTCCATGGCCAGCTATCGGCTGGGTGAGGTGTTCTTCCAGCAGCACAGCTTTTCCAATTCGGCCAACGCCTTCCGGGAGTCGCTCAACGGGAACCTGAATCCTCCCTGGATCGAGACCTGGATCCACATCTACCTGGGCAAGATCTACGACATTCTGGGCCAGCGGGAGCGGGCCAAGTCGGAATACCGCAAGGCCGCCAACAGCAAGATCGATTACAACGGCGCCCAGGCCGAGGCCAAGAAATACCTGGAGGAGCCCTTCACCCGGCCCCGCACCGTCTCGGGATAAGCCGAACGGCGTCTGGAGCGGCGTCTTTCAGGCGCCGATTGGAAGGGCGTCTTTCACGCGCCCAGTCGTTCTTCCCTGTTAAACTGGTTGCCCATGGCGGAATTCACGGCGGGTACGTAACGCCGTCGCCAGTGACTTTCGCAGTGGTTTCTCGGCTCAGGGTGGGGGTATAGCTCAGCTGGAAGAGCACCTGCTTTGCAAGCAGGGGGTCGTCGGTTCGAGTCCGATTACCTCCACCAACTCTAATGCTGACGCCATCCCGGCAGTCCCATCGGGAGAACCGGCGTGATCACGTCACTTCGCCTCTTGGATTTCAAGAACTTCGCCGACGAAACGCTGCGCATCGGGCCGTTTACCGTGGTTGTAGGCGCCAACGCCAGCGGCAAGAGCAACATCCGGGACGCGTTCCGTTTCCTCCATGGTATCGGCCGTGGTTATACGCTGGCGGAGATCATCGGCGGAAAATATGGCGCGGACGGGCGAGTCGAGTGGCGACCGATCCGCGGTGCCGCAAACGAAATCATCCGCTTCGGCCGAGTTGCGTTCGCACTTGAGATCGGCCTGACGTTGGGAAATGAGAAGGCTACCTATTCCATAGAAGTCAGTCCCGAACGGTTTCGAACCACCGGGTTCAGGATTACATATGAATGCCTCCGCATGGGTCAGAAAGAAGTCTATACGAAGCCCCGAACCCCATACGAAGAAATATACATCGAGCTTGACAATGGTCGTCGAATCAACATCAAGCGGGATCGGCCGGCGTTGACGCAGCTTTGCGAAAGCCGACAAGTAGGGATTCGGTATAGGGATCGCACTAGACCGGTCATCAATGCCCTTGGAAGCATGCGTTTTCTGGAACCGTCGCTGGATCGGATGCGCGAGCCCACTTTTCCTGGAGCGAACGTGTTAGGCGATTCGGGCGAAAATTTACCGACGGTGTTAGAGGAAATCTGTTCCGATGCCGAGCGTGGGGAGATTCTGGCGAGTTGGGTGCGCGAACTCACGCCGATGGATGTGCGGGGCTTCGAGTTTCCGCCTGATCCGAGCGGTCGCGTCCATCTCATGCTCTGCGAGGCCAGTGGCAAGAGCGTCTCGGCCTACAGTGCTTCGGACGGTACTCTGCGCTTTCTCGTCATGTTGGCCGCGCTGCTCGGCGAAGACTCGAAGGGGATGTATTTCTTCGAGGAGTTGGACAACGGTATCCACCCAGTAAGACTGCATCTGTTGGTGGATCTGATTGAACGGCAAGCCAAGAAGGGCGGAATTCAGGTGCTCACGACGACTCACGCACCGACGCTGTTGGCCGCAATCAACGATGTAACGTTTGAAAACACATCCGTGGTGTGCCGTTTGGAACACAATTCGGATGCAATTATCCGTCGAGTTGCCGATCTTCCCAACGTGCGGGAACTGCGGAAAGATCAAGGCCTGGGCCGGCTCCATGAATCCGGCTGGATGGAGGATGCGCTTTTTTTCACCGAAGACTACGACGAAGGGGAGGACGACTCTTGAGAGTCCTCGTCATTCCTCGGAGTTTTGGAGTCTCGCCCTCTTGGGGAGACGTCGGGCCAGTTGCCTGAAATCACGGGCGGCATCCAAAACGGCGCTCATATGTCCGCCGATGGCGCCCTCGGACACGGTTAGCTGAAAGATCGGTTTGCGGTGTTCCTGCGCCATCGGCACCAGGCTGCGGTAGTGCTCGACGGTGGCCAGACACGGAGATTTGACCCTTGGTCCGGTCTGAGAGTATTTTGACGCATGGATCGCATCACCCTGGAACCGGACAAGCGGGGGGGGGAAGCCGTGCATTCGCGGGCTCCGGATCACGGTGTACGATATCCTCAAGTACTTGGCCTCCGGGATGACAGAAGCGGAAATCCTGGCGGATTTTCCGGACTTGGAGCGCGAAGACATCTGGGCAGCGCTGACGTTTGCCGCGAAACGTGAGCGCAGGCTCGTTTCGATACCGCCCCGGTGAAGCTCTTCTTCGACCAGAACGTCTCTCCGCGTCTCGTGGCTGGCCTATCGGATGTGTATCCGGGGTCCGTCCACGTTCGAGATGTCGGACTGGCCCGAGCGAACGACGCCGTGATCTGGGGTTGCGCCCGGGACCACGGTCTCACCATTGTCTCGAAGGACTCGGATTTCCACCAGGTGAGCTTCCTGCGGGGTCCGCCCAGGTAAATGAGTGTGGCACGTCGGGACGGAAAACCGCCGCGATGCTGAGACCATGTAGCGAGTCTCCAATTCAGCTCTCGGAGTTTTGGAGATTCGCCCTCTTGGCGATACGTCGGGCCAGTTGCCTGAAGTCACGGGCCGCGTCCAAAACGGCGCTCATATGACCGCCGATGGCGCCCTCGGCCGCGGTCAGGTGAAAGATCGGCTTGCGGTGTTCTTGCGCCATCGGCACCAGGCTGCGGTAGTGCTTGACGGTGGCCAGGCAGTTTTCGTCCTCGGCCGGCGTTTCCGGAAACGGTCCTGATTTCCGGTCCAGCATCGTTCTGGCGTATTCCTCCGGCATCCTGTTGACCCATTTGTCATACGCCTTGACCGGACGGGTCAGACGAATTCCATGCTGTTGGACGGTATAGCCCAACGTTTCCATTTTTCCTTTGGGAAGGGGAAAACTTGGAGCTGACCAGCTTTCAAGTCGTTTCCCCCATTCACGACGCCAGCGGCTCAATGTCGGACCAAGATTCCGCAAGGCCTGCAGGGAGAATAGATCGGCGCCAAGCGGGACCATGATTTTGTCGGTGGAAATAAGATCGGAGCGGTTGATGGCGCCCAAATTGGGGCCGACATCGACCAGAATGACGTTTGCACCGCACTCATCCGTACCGGCTTTCATGACGGACCAGAAGGCCGTGAGGATGCGAAACGGTCGGTAGAGCATTTCGGAGCCGAGGGCATTTGGCCATTGCTCGGAAAGTGTACGTTCGAAGCCGGCCAGAGCCAGATCGCCCGGCAGCAGACTGAGACCCTCGGCGACCTTATGAAGCCGGGGCGACAAAAGATCGCCTACCTTCGGCAACGGCTTGACGCATTGGAAGATCGTCGCACCGCGATCGGTCTCCGTGTTGCTGTTCCATAAGCGGTCCAGACGATCTTCGTCCAGAAACGCAGCGGTCAAATTGGCTTGCGGATCCAGATCGCAAACCAGTACGGGACGGCCGATTTCGGAAAGCATCCAGGCCAGGTGGTAGGCGAGCGACGTCTTTCCCATCCCTCCCTTGATGTTGAAAAAAGTCAGAACCGGAGCAGTCAACTCTGCTTGCCCCTGATGATCGCCGTCACGAACATTTCATTGACCAGAAATTCCGGGTCGGCGTGCCCTTCATCGCGTAGCGCTCTTCGAGCGATGGCGATACCGACGCCGAAACGTTGAACGAAACCAAGAACCTTCATTGCGTCCGCCAGATTCGGATTTCGGTAATCCGTGACCCCAGCCCTCCCGAAATTGCCGGGGGTCACGATCCCGAAGGGTCCGCCGGGACTTTGAATCTCGATCCTGTCGTTGAACCAACTGATCCGGACGGGGGCGTAGGTGTCATATTCTCGATCGTCCAAACTCATGGCCAAGCCCCCGCACGATCCAGCTATGGCTGCGCGTTGAACTGGATGGCGGTGTAGTCGAAGGTCGGCTCGTGCTGGTCGGGAACACCCGGAGCATGCAGCAACTCACCGGCGAAGTCCTCGCTCACCTCGATGTCGGCAAGTATAGACTTCTCGGGGTCATGCCCCGACGATTCTTGCCGCGGTCTCACTCCGCCGTTCGGACGAAGCCCCGCCGCAACAGGTGGTCCACTATTCCCTCAGCGTTTTCCTGGGGAGAATGCCGCACCGTGTCCAGGATGATTTCAGGGTCCCTGGGAGATTCGTAGGGGTCGTCGACTCCGGTGAACCCGCGAATTTCTCCGCGCCGGGCCTTGGCGTACATGCCCTTGGTGTCCCGCTCCTCGCAGACCTCGAGGGGAGTGTCCACGAAAACTTCCACGAAATGGCCGCTTCCCACCATGGACCGGACCTGATTTCGGGTTTCCCGGTACGGACTCACCGCGGCGCAGATCACCGTGCCTCCATGCCGGACGATCTGAGCTGCCACGAAGCCGATACGGAGAATGTTGGTGTCCCGGTCCTCTTTGCTGAAGCCCAACCCTTTGGAGAGATGGGTCCGGACCACGTCGCCGTCCAGAACCGTCACCCTCCTGCCCTGTTCCTGGAGCAGAACCGTGAGGACCTGGGCTGTCGTCGACTTCCCGGACCCGCTGAATCCGGTGAGCCAGATACAGACGCCCTGGCGATGGCGCGGCGGAAAGGCCTCGGCCAGGATGTCCGCCACCTCGGGCCGAGTGAACCAGTGGGGAAGGTCCCGGCCCTTCCGCAGATAGTCGTCCCGAACCTGGGACCCCGAGATGGACGCGGTCCGAGTCGCG
The DNA here is from genome assembly GCA_965217775.1 of Acidobacteriota bacterium. Lineage (GTDB taxonomy): Bacteria > Acidobacteriota > UBA6911 > RPQK01 > JAJDTT01 > JAJDTT01. The sequence continues at coordinate 4,561,321 of CBDCJH010000002.1, read as the reverse complement.
GGGTGCCCGCGGCCGACCTCTTCGTACCGGTCCTCGTCCGGCAGATAGACCAGTTGCCGGAAGGGAATCATCTTCACTCCCGTCTCACCGCTGAAACGCCGCACCAGTTCCTGCGCTTCGTAAGGCTCGTAAAAAGGAAGGCCGCCTCGTCCGGTTCCCGGACTGGCGTGGTCCCGGCCGACGATCAGGGCGTTGGCTCCATAGTTTCTTCGAATCAGGGCGTGCCAGAGCGCCTCGCGGGGACCGGCCATCCTCATGGCCAGGGGGAGAAGACTCAAGAGCACCCGGCTGGAGTCGTAGTAGTTCCGGGCCAGCACCCTGTAGGTCCGGACCCGCGTGTAGTGGTCCACGTCGCCGGGGCGGGTCATGCCCACGACGGGATGCAGCAGCAAGGCCCCCCCGGTCTCGTCCATGGCCCGGCGAGTCAGCTCCTCATGAGCCCGGTGCAGAGGATTCCGGGTCTGAAAGGCGACCACGTCGGAAAAATTCATCTCCAGCAGACGGGCACGCGTCTGACTCGGGGTCAGTCGCAACTCGGCAAAGTCGGGCCGGCGGGGAGGAGGCAGCACCTTGAGCCGTCCTGACAGGTTGACTTCGCCCCAGCCATGCATTTCGGCGACCAGAGGGTGCCGCATGTCCAGAGTGCCGAGCACTCCCTTCGCCGTCTCCCGGACGTCCCACTCGTAGATCTCCTCCACCGTCATGATCGCCAGCAAGTCGTTCCTGGAGTCCCGGAGGGCGATCTCGGTATCCAGCCGAAACTTCGGTGAGGCGGCGGGAAGTACGACGGGAACGGGAAAGAGGGCGCCCGCCGTCAGCCGCATCTCACCCACCACCCGCTCGTGGTCGGCGCGGCTCATGAAACGGGTCAGAGGGGAGAAGGCCCCGGACGCCATGAGCTCCAGGTCCAGCGCACTCCGCCGGGACAACTGAAGGGAAGGGAGATAGGAAGCCCGAGCCCTGAGTTCTTCCGACTCCTCAGGACTGGCCGGAAGATCCACGAGTCGATCTCCCCAGGGAGAGATCAGTCCGGTCTTCGGGCTGGAGCCGTGCGCCCGCGCCTGGGAGGGCGGCATGATGCTCATGAAGGGTTTCCGAACGGAGGTTCAGCGATCAGTCGGGTTTCTGAAAACAGTGGATCCCGCATTCCCGGGCGCTTCCCTGTTCCCACCACCAGCGTCCGGCGCGTGGGTGCTCGCCGGGACGAAGAGCACGACTGCAGGGGGCACAGCCGATGCTTTCGTAACCCTGGTCATACAAGGGATGATGCGGAACCCGGTTCCGCCGAATATAGCTCCAGACCTGATCGTGGGTCCAATCCGCCAGCGGACTCAGCTTGATCTTGGAGCCGTGCTCCCAGTCGGTCTCCAGCTTGCAGACGCCCGCGCGGCTCGAAGACTGACCTCTCCTCAAGCCGACCATCCAGGCATCGAGAGGTTGTAGCATCCGTGTCAACGGTTCTACCTTTCGTACCTGGCAGCAACGCTTCCGCTCTTCCCGGGATCGGTAGAAGAGGTTCATCCCGGACTCTCCCACCATGGTCTCCACGCTTTCGGTGTGAGGAAAGAAGACCTCGGGCCGGATTCCATAGTGGTCCCGGACGCGATCCATCATTTCGTAGGTTTCGGCCGGGAGCCGTCCCGTGTCGATGGTCATGACCCGGATGTCTTTGCGGTAGCGCCAGCAGAGATCCAGGATCACCATTCCCTCGGCCTGAAAACTGGTGCAAACGGCGATCCGGGGGTGCCACTGATCCAACGCCCAAGCCACCAGTTCCTCGGCCGACATCATTTCAGCCGGAGCCGGCAAGGGCATGACATTGGGTCGAATTTGTGTCTCCATGACCGTTTCTTCCGACGACGCGGCGCATTATCTAGTATTCCGATCGGAGTTGTCAAGAAAGAAATTGGGAGGGGCGACATCCCTGTCGCCCGGAGGGGCGATTTCCAGTCGCCCATTCTTCCGCGCCAAATTGTCACTCCGGAGTTCGGCGGTTGGAAACCGCCGCTCCATTCCGGCGGTTGGAAATCGCCGCTCCTGTTGAATTCCCCCCGCCGGAACCGATACGGTTTCCTGGATGAAGGTCGACGTCCTCATCGTGGGCGCGGGTTTTGCCGGCGCGTCCACCGCGTTTCACCTGAGCCGTTCCTACTCGGGCTCGATCTTGGTGATCGATCAGGAATCGGTGCCCGGATTCCACGCCTCCGGACGGAATGCCGCCATGGTGCGCCAGCACGAGGAGCGGGAGGACATCCGCCGGGCCGCCGCCGCCAGTCGCCGGGCCTACGACCGGTACCGGCCGGAACTGGGCTTTCGTCAGGTCGGGTCGTTACTTCTGGCATCGGCGGACCGGTTGGAGGCCATGCGGGAACCGGACCGGATCGAATCGTATCTCTTGAATCCGCGGGAAGCCCGCCGGAGAGTCCCGTTGCTGGACCGCCACGACTTCGGCGCCGCCCTCTGGACTCCCGCCGACGGCATCATGGACATTTCCGCTCTGCTCCAGCTCTATCTCACCGGGAGCCGGGAACGGGGTGTCTCCTTTCTCTTCGACTGCCGTCTGCGAGGTTGCCGGGGGACGGGTCCGTTCCGGCTCGATACCACACAGGGCGAAATCACGGCCCACCGCCTGGTCAACGCCGCCGGTGCCTGGGCGCCCCGGGTCAGCCGCCTCGCCGGCGCCTCGCGGGTCCCCATGCGACCGTTGAAGCGCCACCTCTTCGTCCTGGGCCGAGTCCCCGGAGTGAATCCCCATTGGCCCATCGTCTGGAATCTGGCGGACAATTTCTATTTCAGACCCGAATCCAACGGACTCCTCATCAGCGCCTGTGACGAGGGCGAGACCGAGAGCCTGGAACCCACCGTGGATGCGGACATGACCGAGGAGCTGGCCCGGCTCTGCTGGTCCAAGCTGCCTCACCTCAGGGACGCCGTTCAGGAACGAGTCTGGTCCTGCTTTCGAACCAAGGCCACCGACACCTCCTTCGTCATCGGCTGGGACCCCACTCTGGAGAATTTCTTCTGGGTCGCCGCCCTGGGCGGACACGGAATGGGAGTGAGCTGGGAGGTCGGCCGCCGCGCCGCCGGGAAATTCCTGAACCGGGCGCATTCCGATTCCTTCGATCCGGACCGATTCCAAGTCGCTCTCCGGCCGTAGGGGCACCCCTTGTGTGGGTGCCCTCTTGGTGGGTGCCCTCTTGCTGGTACACTAGGCACGGAACCTCCCGCTAGAGGTCCGGAGAGGAAAGAAGATCTTGTTGAGACGACAGCGGACCGGCTCGGTGGTGTGCCGCTCCTGCGGCCGGTTGGTGGGAGTCAACGACTCCGAATGCTATGAATGCGGCTGCAAGAACCCGGGTCTCTGGGGATTCGCTCCCCTGGTGCGGATCCTGGGCGACGATCTGGGTTTTCTCCGCCTGGTGATGGTGGGTTGCATCTTCTTGTACATTGCCACCCTGATCGTGGGCTCCTCGGGGACCGGGAGCAGAGGAATGTTCTCCCTGTTGTCTCCCAGCCAGGCCGGCCTGTTCCTGTTCGGAGCCAGCGGCGCCGTTCCCGTGTTCCAATACGATCGCTGGTGGACCCTGCTCAGCGCCGGTTGGCTCCACGGCGGCCTGCTCCACATCGGGTTCAACCTGATGTGGGTTCGCCAGTTGGCGCCGGTCACCGCGGAGATCTACGGAGCCGGCCGCATGGTCCTCATCTACACCGTAGCCACCGCGGCCGGGTTCGGCTTGAGCACCTTGACCGGCATGTATCTTCCCTTCCTGCCCGGTCCACTCAAGGGAGCCATGTTCTCCGTTGGCGCCTCCGCACCCATATTCGGTCTCCTGGGAGCGCTGGTCTACTCCGGCCGCCGCGGCATCGGCAGTCACGTCAGCCGGCAGGCCCGAGTGTACGCCATTGTCCTGGGGATCTTCGGGTTCATCTTCCCGGCAGTCGACAACTGGGCTCATGCGGGTGGATTTCTGGGGGGCTATCTGTTGGCCCGCTGGCTGGACCCCATGCAACCCGAGCGGCTGAACCACTTGGCCGCCGCTGCCGTCTGCATCGTCCTCACGATCCTCTCCATCGTCGTCTCCGTAGTCCACGGCTACCGCTTTATGTGATTGTTCCTCTTTCCTCTCCATTGCTATAATTTCTTGGCCATGAAGAAACTGACCCAAGCCCAGATCGATCATTACCGAACCCAGGGCTACCTGATCGTGGAAAACGTCGTCCCCCCGGACCAGGTGGAGCGGCTGAAACAGCGAACGGCGGACATCGCCAAGGGACGAGTCCCTTTTCCCGAGGGGAACCTGGAGTTGGAACCCACCGCCAACGGCCGCCGTTCCGTCGAGACGATTCGCAAGCTGGACCATTGCGCCGAGAACGATCCCGTCTTTCTGAGGCACGCCAGGAACGACACCATTCTGGATATGGTGGAGGACCTGATCGGTTCCGACGTGAAGCTCTTCGAGAGCCAGCTCTTCATGAAGCCGCCCGGTGGCGTCGAGAAGCCCTACCACCAGGATTCGGCCTATTTTTTCATCGAGCCCATGGCGCTGGTCACCTGCTGGTCGGCGCTGGATGACGTCACCGTGGCCAACGGGAGCATGTGGGTGATTCCGGGCAGCCACCTCGGGGGAGTCGTGGACCATGGCGAGCCCTGGCAGATCGGAGACCGCATCGACAAGCAGGTTCCGGCGAGCGCCATGGACCTGGAGGCCGAGGTGCCCATGGTGATGCCGGCCGGGAGTTGCTCATTCCATCACAGCCTGCTGCTGCACAGCTCGCGGCCCAACCGGACGCATCACTCCAGACGCGGTTTCGCCGTGCACTACATGACCGCCCGCTCCAAGTGGACGAACCCGTCGACGCCCGCACCGAACTATCGGCTGCTGAGGGGCCGGGAGTATCCCGGCTGCGTCTGATCCACGAGTTCAGTCCGCCTTCTTCTCTTCTTCTTCCTTGTCGGTCTTCTTCTCGGGAGGATCGGGAGCCAGCTCCTGGCCCAGGACCACTTCCAGCTCGGGCAGTGACTTGCGCAAGCCGTCCACCCCCGCCTGGGTCACCTCGGTCTTCCAGACGAACAGCTTCCGGAGTTTGGAGAGGCCCTTCAGGTGCTGGAGGCCCGCGTCACTGACCCCCGTCTCGTACAGGTTCAGGTAGACCAGGCTGGTCAGGTCCTTGAGCTGTTCCAGGCCGGCGTCGGTGATGGCGGTCTTTTCCAAGTGGAGGCGCTGGAGGGTCTTGAGTCCCTTCAAGTGGGCCAGGCCGGCATCGGTGACGGCCGTTTTGCGAAGGTTCAGGTTGATCACGTTCGTGAGCTGCTCCAGGGGCTCCAGATCTCCGTCCGCTGCCGGTTTCGAGGCCAGATGGAAGGCGACGTCGAGGCTGGGGTCATTCTGGGCGACTTCCAGCACCAGCCCCCCTTTTTCCTGGATGCTGGCGATGGCATCCGTCTCCGCCTGTGACTTTTGGGTCTCCCCGAGTGCGGAAACGGAGGCCGAAAGCAGAACAATTGCAAGACCAATCGGTTTCTTCATGACGTTTGTCTCCCTCATGGAACGTTCATGCAACCAAATGACAGGCTGCCCAGTGGCCCGGACGAACCTCCTGAAGTGGGGGGTCCTCCTGGTGGCATCGATCGATGGCAACCGGACAGCGGGTGGAGAAGTTGCAGCCGGCCGGCGGGTCTGCCGGGTCGGGTGGATCTCCCTTCAAGACGATTCTGCTGCGCCGGGACTCGAGATCGGGATCGGGCAGGGGAACCGCCGAGATCAGAGCCTGCGTGTAGGGGTGCAGCGGAGCCTCGTAGAGGTCGTCCCGGTCGGCCAGCTCGACGATCCGGCCCAGGTACATGACCGCGACCCGGTCGCTGATGTGCCGGACCATGCTCAGGTCGTGGGCGATGAACAGGTAGGTCAGGCCGAACCGCTCCTGGAGATCCTCCAGGAGATTGATGACCTGTGCCTGAATCGAGACGTCCAGAGCTGAAACCGGCTCGTCGCAGATGATGAAATCGGGTTGCAGGGCCAGGGCCCGGGCGATGCCGATCCTCTGGCGCTGGCCGCCGGAGAACTCGTGTGGGTAGCGGTGGGCGTAGCCGGGATTGAGTCCCACCAGCTCCAAGAGTTCCCGTACCCTTTCCTGTCGGCGCCCCCGGGCCAAGTGATGGATCTCCAGGGGTTCGGACAGGATCCGTCCCGCCGTCATCCTGGGGTTCAGGGAAGCGTACGGATCCTGGAAGATCATCTGCATCCGGCGGCGCATGCGCCTCAGGTCCCGGCCTTTGAGCTCGGTCAGCTCCACGCCGTCCAGGAAAACCCGGCCTGCGGTGGGACGCTGCAATTGCAGGATGGCACGCCCGGTGCTGGATTTGCCGCAACCGCTCTCTCCCACCAGCCCCAGCGTCTCCCCCCTCCGAATGAGGAAAGAGATCCCGTCGACGGCGCGCACCGCTCCCACCTGGCGCCGGAACAGGACGCCCCGGTTCACCGGATAGTACTGCTTGAGTCCTTCCACCCGCACCAGTTCCGGCGCGTCCGCGACAGTCAACCGGCACCTCCCGCGAGTTGGTCCTTCTCCCAACAGGACACCGAATGAGCCGGTCCCACCGGCTCCAGCGCGGGGACCTCCTGACGGCACCGCTCCACCGTGTGCTCGCACCGTGGAGCGAAGGGACAGCCTGGAAGCTCCTCGATCAGGTCCGGGGGCTGTCCCGGAATGGTGACCAGACGCTCCCGCCCGGCTCCGGCGTGGGGGGTGGCTCGCAGGAGGCCTCGGGTGTAGGGGTGCCGGGGAGTTGCGTAGAGGGCGCGGACGTCGGCCTCCTCCACGATGGCGCCGGCGTACATGACCATTACCCGCCGGGCCAGCCGGGCGATCACTCCCAGGTCGTGGCTGATCCAGATCACCGCCATTCCCAGCTCCTGCTGCAACTCTTTCACCAGGTCCACGATCTGGGCCTGCAGGGTCACGTCCAGCGCGGTCGTCGGTTCGTCCGCGATCAGGAGTCGCGGATTGCACGCCAGAGCCATGGCGATCATGGCCCGCTGGCGCATTCCACCGGAGAACTCGTGAGCGTATTGGTCCAGCCGCCGCTCCGGATCGGGGATCCCCACCAGGCCCAGCAACTCGCTGGCCCGGTCCCGGGACTGCTTGTAGGTCATCCCCTCGTGCAACCGCAAGACCTCCCGGATCTGGAAGCCGATGGTCAGGACGGGGTTGAGGGAAGCCAGCGGGTCCTGAAAGACCATGGCGATCTCGGACCAGCGGACCTTGCGCATCTCCTCCTCGCCGAGCTTCAGCAGGTCCCGTCCGTCGAAGAGGACCTCGCCTCCCACGATCCTTCCGGGAGGGTCGGGCAGGAGTCTGAGCAGGCAGAGGGCGCTGGCGCTCTTGCCGCAGCCGCTCTCGCCCACCAGTCCCAGGGTCTCCCCCTGGTCCAGAGTGTAGGAGATGGAGTCGACGGCTCGAACCACGCCGCCGGGGGTGTAGTAGCGGGCACTCAGTCGTTTTACTTCCAGCAGGTGAGTCACAGGTGCGGATCCCCAGTCGCCCTTCTACGCGGGACGGTTGACCTTGGCAGCCCGTGGCAAAAGTCCTCACGGCATTCGACCGTCCCTGCATCCCGGCGGACTGCGTTGCGATTCGGTCACATACTCCCGGTATGCTCCCTCATCGCGCCTTGTCCGGCGGGCGCAGGACCGGTCTCGGTGCTCGCGAGACTTTCACCACGGACTGCCGGGCCTTGGAGACGGCCAATATACCGCCGCGAGCCCGGATCGGGCAAGATGGGAGTCAGGAACTGCAGATGTCGACGCTGCCGCTGTCCTTGCGTATCTCGCTCCTGGTGATCCTCGCCTCTTTGGCCGCCCCGGCTTGCGCCAGCCAGGCGGACCTCCCCATTCAGGACCCGGAGAAGACCTTGGTGATCGGGGTTTCCCAGGAACCGGACGCCCTCTTCGGAATCGTGGGAAACCTGATGGTCTCGGGCGACGTCGGCTCCTTCATCTGGCGTCCGCTGCTGCTCATCGATTCCCAGCGAAAACCCTACTGCGTGCTCTGTACGGAGCTGCCCAGCCGGGAGAACGGTCTCTGGAAGGTGGACTACGAAAACGGGGTGGTGGAGACCACCTTCCATCTGCGGCGGGGGCTGCAGTGGGCCGACGGAAACGAGATTACCGCCGGCGATGCCGCCTTCGCCTGGGAGCTCATGAGTGACGAGCAGTACCCTCACGGGGCGTCCTACCTGGAGCCCATCGGCGCCGTGGAGGCCCTGGACTCCCATACGCTCCGGGTCGTCTACAAGACACTCTGGCCCTTCGGGAACGCCGACGTCCGGCTGCGTCTCATCCCCGAGCACTACTACCGTCCCATCTGGGAACAGTACCGTTCGGAGGGAGGGGCCTACTGGGATCGTTTCCTGGCCGACGAGAGGGTCAGCGTGTACCCGAAAGCGAACGGTCCCTTCCAGGTTCGGGAGTGGGTCTCGGGCAGCCATATCCTGTTGGTCCGGAACCCGGCCTACAACCTGGGTCCGCCGCCCAGCCTGGAACGGATCCTGGTGCGGGTGATTCCCGATCTCAACGCCCTGGCCATCGCCGTCTCCACCCGGCAGGTCCATCTCACCGACGGCTGGCTCACGCTGGAGCAGGCCCGGGAATTGGAGGAGACTCCCGGGATCGGGATCCGATACGTGGGCGTGGCCTGGCTGGAACACGCAACAGTGCAGATCAACCATCCGCCTTTCGACGACCTCAGGGTGCGGCGGGCCCTTCTCCTGGCCATCGACCGGGCCGGCATCAACCAGGCGATCTTCAGAGGCAAGCAGCCGCCGGCCCACTCCTGGGTCCACCCCAATCATCCGGCTCACAATCCCGATTTGGAAAAGTATCGCTATGATCCGGAACGGGCTCGCAGACTCCTGGAGCAGGCGGGTTGGTCCCGGCAAGGGGACGGTCCGCTCCGGAACGCCCGGGGAGAGGCCATGCGCCTGACCCTGATCACGGTGGCGGGCGACCGGACCCGGCTGCAGGTGGCGACGGTGGTTCAGGCCCTGTGGCAGGAGTTGGGGATCCAAGTGGAGATCCGGCCCCAGTCGGCACGGCTGCTCTTCCCGGGAACGCTGCAGAAGCAGAATCTACCGCCGGGAGGCGCGGCCATCTGGCGCTGGGTGGTCCAGCCCGAAGCCACGGTGTCGGCCTATGGGCTCTGGTGGCCCAAGGGCACCAACCTGGATCAGTTGAGGGAAGGGTCGCCTTGGGATGCGGTCCAGGAGAACAAGGACCTGATCCGGCAGGCCCTGGGCACCATCGACGATGAGAAGCGGTATGGCCTGCTGCGCCGGCAACAGGAAGTCTGGGCACGGGAACTGCCCACGCTTCCCCTCTACTGGCACGTCCGGGTCGTGAGCATGGATCGGAGGCTGGAGGGGTACACTCCGTATCCGGATCTCTATCTGGGCTGGGGAGTACACGAGTGGCGCCTGGGACCTGTACGACCGTAGGGGTACCCCTTGTGGGTGCCCTCTATGGCAGGGACCTGTACGCTCTATTCTCTCGGAGTGGTGGTTTCTCGACGGAGTCGAGTGATGTATCGACACCTGCTGAAGCGGACGGCGCAGACCATTCCGGTGGTCTTCTTCGTGACCGTGGTGGTTTTCACATTGATGCAACTGGCGCCGGGGGACCCCATGGACATGCTGGTGCTGTCCAATCCCAACGTGACTCCGGAGGAGGTGCAGCGGTTGAGGGAGGTCTACGGCCTGGACGATCCGATTCACGTCCAGTACTTCCGCTGGTTGTCCCAGGTCGTTCAGGGGAACCTGGGCTATTCCCGCCTCTACCATCGTCCCATCACCAGCATCCTTCCCCAACGTCTGGCCAACACCCTGGCCCTGACCGGTCTCAGCCTGCTGGTGAGCATCCTCATCGCCATACCGATCGGGGTCTACAGCGCTCTGCGCCAGTATTCCGTGGTCGACTATCTGCTCTCGCTGGTGGCCTTCGTGGGGATCTCCTTTCCCGTGTTCTGGTCGGGGATTCTGGTGATCCTCCTCTTCTCGGTGGTTCTGGGCTGGCTGCCGCCGGGAGGGCATCCCTCCATCGAGCCGGGTCTGGGCTTCTGGGGGCAGGCCCGTTACTACGTCGCTCCGGTTCTGGTGCTCAGCTTCTTCAGCACCGCCAGTTGGATGCGCTACATGCGCTCCAGCCTGCTGGAGGTGATCCGACAGGACTACATTCTGACGGCCCGGGCCAAGGGTCTTACGGGGAGGATGATCTGGGTGCGCCACGCCCTCAGGAACGCACTGATTCCCATCGTGACCCTGATCGCCCTGACCATTCCCGCCCTGATCGGGGGAGCCGTAGTGACCGAGATCGTCTTCTCGTGGCCCGGCATGGGGAGGTTGATCTTCGATTCGCTGATGAACAACGATTATTACCTGGCCATGGCCATCTTCCTCATCTTCGGGGTGCTGGTGGCCCTGTTCAATCTCCTGGCCGAAGTGGCCTACGCTTTTCTGGACCCCAGGATCCGAATGGAGTAACCGCCCACCATGGAACCGTCTCGACCCCGATCGGGCGTCACCGCCTGGCAGAGGCTCCGCCGGCATCGCTTGGCCATGGTCTCCTTGAGCCTCCTGGGAATCATCGCCCTGGCCTCGCTGCTGGGACCCTGGCTCTCGCCTCACAGCTACAGCCGGGTCCAATTGCAGCAGCATCTGCAACCCCCCTCACCGTCCCACTGGCTGGGGACGGACGAGCTGGGCCGCGACGTCCTGACGCGGCTGCTGCAGGGAGGGCGCGTCTCCCTCTTCGTGGGCCTCTCGGCGGCTCTGCTGAGCGCCCTGGCCGGCATCCTCATCGGCGCCGTCTCGGGATACTTCGGGGGCTTCATCGACACCCTCCTGATGCGTTTCACCGACCTCATGCTCTCCATTCCCAGCCTGCCCCTGCTCCTGATCCTCTCCCGCCTGGGGAAGGGGACCGTCTGGGAGATCGTCGGCATCCTGGTGGTCTTCGGGTGGATGGGCCTGGCGCGCATCGTTCGCGGCTCCTTCCTCTCGCTGCGGGAGATGGAGTTTGTGGACTCGGCCCGGGTGGTGGGGATTCCCGACTGGCGAATCATTCTGCGGCACATCCTGCCCAACACCATGGCTCCCATCATCGTCTACGCGACCCTCAACCTGGGCTACGCCATCCTGGCCGAGTCCAGCCTCAGCTACCTGGGGCTCGGCATTCAGCCTCCCCTTCCCAGTTGGGGCAACATGTTGCTCAACGCTCAGCACTACCTGAAGGTCGCCCCCTGGTTGGCCATCTTCCCGGGTCTCTTGATTTTCCTGAGCCTGTTGAGCGTAAATTTTCTCGGGGACGGGCTTCGCGATGCCCTGGACCCGCGGCTGAAGATTTGAAAAACCCTCCCTCGCCGGGAGCTGCGATCAGGAGTGACCGACATGCCACCGAACCTGCGCCAGAACATCGCCCTGCTCAAAAGCGAGAGCTCGCGGCAGCTCTACGTCCGGGAGGCCCTGGACCGAGACCGGATCTACGAGTTCACCGATGCCTGGGGAGAACCGGCCCGCTGGCTCAAGGGGGAGTACGCCTATCTGGCGCCCAACGCCGCCTCCGCCTTCCTCAACCGGCTGAACCTGAAGCACGACACCGTCGACGAGGAGGAGCTGCGGGAATCGATCCCGAAGTATCAGACTCTCGTGATTCCCAACGCCGCCCGCCTGGAGGAGAGCACCCGTTCCCGGATCCGGGACCGCCTCCGGGACCCGGAATTCTTTCTCATGGTGACGGGCAGGACCAATCTCCCCCACGCGCTCCTGGGTCTGGAGCGATCCCGGCTTGAGCGGCCCCAGGGCTACAGTGGCTGGGGATGGACGGACGATTCCCCCTTCAGTGACGCTTCCACCTGGGAGGATCTCTACGTCTCGGGAGCCCGAGGCGGCTCCGTCCACCGCGTCGAAGCCGCCGCCGGCGCACAGGTCCCGGCCGGTCTCTACGAGATTACGGGAGACCTCCGGAACGCCTCGACCGCCACGCGGAGCCGGCTCGGCGACGGGATCGTCCTCAACGGAAACACCCTCTACGTGGCCAACCAGGTCTTCGAGTTCCTGGGTGGAGTCCTGCAGGCGCACCTGTACGTGGACGAGATCCGGAACTGGAACAACCCGGTCCACTGGGGAGACACGCTGGTCTACTTCCTGGCCCGGCTCCTGAAGGAGCGGAACCAGGGACTTCCTTGCTCCCGGCTGCGCGCGTTCGGCAGTTACCGGGGCGTCCTCTCCCTGCGGCACGACGTGGACAATTCAGCCGACCTCGCCATGTTGGAGTACGAAGCGGCCAACCTGGTGCCGGCCAGTTGGGACATTCTCGACCCGGTCATTGCAGCCGATTCCGCCACCGGGGAGCAGTCCCGGCTCTGGGTTCGCGAGGTCGGCAAGTACGAGTTCCTGGAGGCGGGGCTTCACAATGACAGCCTGGCCGGCGCGCCGCCCACCTATCTGGTGGGAAAGGGGCTCTACGACCACGTCCGGATCACGGAGGAGCGTCTGGGGATCCGGGTCTACACCTGCGGCCGGCACGGCGGGGCCCACGCCCATCCCGAGACCCTGGACGCCATGGACTATCTGTACGAGCAGGTTCCCCAGGTGCTGGGAACCTGCACCTTCTGCTTCTACGACATGTGGGAATATGGCGAGCATGCCTACGAGACCGACGGCAGCTACACCGTGGCCAGCACCGGTTTCTGGTTCCCCTATCATCCGGTCATCACCCGCGTGGAGAAACACCGGGCACTGCGGGGTTGGGATCGGACCCACGAATACGACTGCGACTACAGCCTGGTGGACCTGATCTACTCGGGCCGGCATGGGAAAGCCCCTTCCCCGGCTCAGGAGGCCACCACCCGAAAACCCCCCTGGGAATTCGAACTGGGTTCGGGCGATGGTGAAGAAGACCCCTACTGGTTGGAGAACGGAGTCTACACGCTCCAATACCATCCCCTCTTCAGCGCCGACGCCAGCGTCAACCACGGCCGAGGAACCCTGGACTACCTGATCTACGCCATCACTCTTGCCGAGCGGCGCGGCTTCTGGTTGGCCAGCGAGAAGATGCTGTACGAGACGATGAACGATTATGAGTCCATCCGCTTCCGCGCGAACTCTCCCGAGAGCGTGACGGTGGCCAACCCGACAGGCCGGCGCCTGGAAGGGTTCATGGTGGAGAGCGACGTTCCCGTGGAAGGGGTCTCGGCGGACGGAGTGAACTACATTCACATCGTGGATGGACGCTATTTCACGGCGCCTCCCCTGGAGCCCGGAGAGCAGGCGACCCTTCGGTTGGGGCCGCCGCCCCCCGGCTGCCCGCTGCTGCTGAACGCCAACTCCAAGGGCCTCCGGATCTTGAACGCCGTCTACGCCGCCGCCGACTCGACGGTCACCCTGGATCTTAGGCTGATTCGCCGCCACGGCCTCTGCCTTTACAATGTCCTGCCGGAGCGGGATTATCGAGTTGTCGTTCGGACCCGGGAATGGACGCGGGTCCAGGTCTGCAGATCTCGTCCCGAGAAGATCCTGGCCTTCGAGTTGGAGGGAGATCAGAATCGATTCGGCCGGTTTCAGGTCGAGGTGGCGCTGGTTCCATGAGCATCGAGTTGAGGCGACTCACCGCTGACGACTATCCCGCCTGGATCCGGGCCAAGGTCAGCGGTTTCGGGTTCAGCATCCCGGAATCTCAAATCCGCCGCACTCCGGTGGAACTGGATCGCTCCTGGGCCGCATACGACTCGGGGCGAATCGTGGGCACCATCAACGTCCACTCCTTCCGGATGCGGATCCCGGGAGGCTGGCTTCCCATGGGGGCTTTGGCCGGCGTGACGGTCCAGCCCACGCATCGGCGGCGGGGTCTCATGACCCGGATGATGAACCGCCAGCTCCGGGACATGCATGAACGGGGAGAGCCGGCCACCGGCCTCTACGCCTCCGAGAGCATCATCTACGGGCGCTTCGGATACGGGATCGCCACCTTCCACGAGTCTTGGGCCATCGACCGGCTGCGGACGCAGCTGATTCCCGGTGACTCCGGGGCGGGACGGGTGGATTTCGTCTCCCGGTCCGAGGCATCGGATCTCTTTCCCCGGGTTCATGAGGAGTCCCTGTCCCGGCGGGTGGGGACCGTCCATCGTCGAGCCGCGCGCTGGGAACTGGCGCTGGGCGACCCCCAGGATCAGGGCTGCCGGGATGCAACCCGGTTGATCCACGCCGCGTACCGGGACGGATCCAGCGTGGAAGGCTACGTTATCTACCGGATCCGGCCCCGGGATCTTACGGTCGCAGTGGAGGAACTCTGCGGCCTCAACTCGCGGGCTCAGAGAGCGCTTTGGCAGTTCTGCTTCGGAGTGGACCTGATGACCACCATCCAAGCTCGGCACCGCCCCCTGCAGGACCCCCTGCTCTGGATGCTGGCGGACCCGCGTCATCTGAAGCGCTCTCCCGGCGACTCTCTCTGGCTTCGGCTGGTGGACGCTCCGGCGGCTCTCTCGGCTCGCCGGTACGCTTCATCGGGCAGATTGGTCTTGGAGTTGGAGGACGCAAGCTGTCCTTGGAACCGGGGCCGCTTCGAGCTGGAAGGAGGGCCCGACGGAGCCACCTGCCGTCCGACCACAGGCCAGCCGGACCTGGAGCTGACGGCCAACGAGCTGGGCGCCGCCTACCTCGGCGGCGTGAGCTTCCGCACGCTGTCCCGCGCGGGCCGGGTCCATGCCCGCAACTCGAAGAAACTCAGCGAAGCGGACGCCATGTTCCGGGTCGACGTCCCTCCCTGGTGCAGCGAACATTTTTGAGTTGCCAAGATAGAACCGGAGAGCAATCAAGAATGGGGTCTGCTCTCGTTCCTCACTCCTCTTCTTGCTATATTGGCGGACATGAATCTAGTCGAACAAATCAACCGTCTCCTGGCCGATTCCATCGTCCCGCTCAATGGCCTGCTGGCGATCGTGCTCGTCCTGCTGGGGCTGATGTCGGGCGTTTCAGCCTCCGGAGCGGGGGGTATCTTCACCGGGCTGCTAACCGGCGTCGCGATGGCAATCGCCGTCTGTGGAGCTCTAGCCTTACTGATCCAAATCCGGAATCTGTTGGCCAAGTCGCTCAGTCGCCAGCAGGACAATTCAGGCAATCCTCCGAGCCGGCCCTGAACTCTCCACGGCCCGGAGCCGAAGTCACAAGGGCGCCCACACACACCAGGGGCGCCCCTGGATTTTACTGAGGAGGGCCGATACCGCCGGCCATCCCCCTTCTTCAGTTTGAAATTTGGAATTTCTTGACAGTCCGTGGTGAAAGTCCCGCGAGCACCGAGACCGTTCCTGCGCCCGCCGGACAAGGCGCGATTCGGGTGCATACCGGGAGTATGTGCCCGAATCGCAACGCCGTCCGCCGGGATGCAGGGACGGTCGAATGCCGTGATGACTTTTGCCACGGGCTGTTGAGGCATGGGGTGGGCGATGGGACTTGAACCCACGACCACAGGGGCCACAACCCTGTGCTCTACCTGACTGAGCTACGCCCACCACATATTCGAAACGTCACGCCCAAGCCTGAAGTCTCCAGGCGGAAGGACAGCTATTCTATTAGAAAATCCGATCTGCCGGCAACCTTGCCGCGGATCGGCTCCGCGGGACCGGGTCCGGTGTTTCGGCAGCCTCCAATCCCTCCCGCAAGGACCGGCCCTTGACCAGCGTCTCCTGGTATTCCCCTTCCGGGTCGCTGTCGGCCACGATGCCGGCGCCCACGTGAAACTCCGCCCGGCCTTCCTGGATGACGATGGTGCGAATGGCCACGTTCAAATCCATCCCGCCGCTGAAGCTCAGGTAGCCGAGGGACCCGGTGTAGATCCCTCGCCGGACCGTTTCCAGCTCGTCGATCACCTGCATGGCCCGGATCTTGGGAGCTCCGGTGATGGAGCCTCCGGGGAAGGTGGCCTTGAGGAGATCCACACGGTCGCGGCCGGGGGCCAGGATTCCCTCCACCGTCGAGGTCAGGTGAAACAGCGTGGGAAAGGTTTCCAGCAGCGACAATTCCCGGACTTGGACCGTGCCCACCCGGGCCACCCTTCCCAGATCGTTCCGCTCCAGGTCCACGATCATGACGTGCTCGGCCCGGTCCTTCTCGCTCTGGACGAGCTCCCGGGCCAGCAAACGGTCCTCGGCGCCGGTGTTCCCACGCGGCCGTGTCCCCTTGATGGGACGGGTCTCGATCCGGCGCGTCTCCGGGTCCAGGTGAAGGAAGCGTTCCGGGGACATGCTGACCACGGCGAAGTCTCCACCCTCCAGGAAGGCGGAGAAGGGAGCGGGGGCCGCTTGGCGCAGTCCCAGGAAGAGCCGGAAGGGATCCCCTTCGTAGCGGGTCCGGAAGCGTTGGGAGAGGTTGGCCTGGTAGATGTCGCCGGCGGCGATGAACTCCTTGATCCGGTTGACGGCTCCGGCGAACCCGGCGGGAGTGAAGTTGGAATCGAAGCCGTCCCCGGCGGCGGGTGCCGGCGGTGCCGGGTCGAGGCCTTGCATCGAGTCCGCTGCCGCGGATTCGACTGCCGCGGTCAGCTCGCGAATCCGGGATTCGGCTTGTTGGCGGGCCCGGTCACCGGCATCGGGCCGGCCGGTGGCGGTGAGCAGGATCCGTTCCCGCTCCAGGTCGATGGTCACGGCGGAATCGAACAGTCCCAGCCAGAGATCGGGCAGGTCCGTCTCTTCGTCCGATCCCGATAGTGCACCGAAAGCCGGCTCCATGAGCGCCCCGAGCTCATAACCGAAATATCCTATGGCCCCCGCCGGAAAGGGGGTCGGCCAGTTCGCGTGCGGGAGCCGGAAGCGGCTCAGAACGTCCCGGAGGAGGGAAAGGGTCGATCCTCGTTCGCAGCGCCCGTCTTTCCAGGTCAGGACCGCCCGGTTCCCCCGCGCAGTGAGGAGGGCAAACGGGTCGACGGCGCAGATGCAGAACCGGGAGAGGGGGCCGACGCGCGTGCCTCCGGGATTCCAACCGCTGTCCAGGGCCGCCCAGGGGCCGCGGGTCCGGCTCAGCCGCGCGTACAGCGCCGCGGGGTCGGAGGAAAGGGGCAGGGACCGGCAGAACATGGTTTCAATCTTCACCCGCCGCGGCGAATCGGCCGGGTCTGGGATGGGGAGCCATGAAGACCAGGCAGATCAGGGGATCTCCGGAATGGTTGAGCACGCCGTGGGGCTCGCCCGACGGCGCCCAGGTGGCCTCGCCTTCTTCCAGGGTGTGGGTTTCGTTGCCCACGGTGAAGCGGCCGCGTCCCTTCAGGACGTGGTAGATCTTGTCGTTCCCATGATGGGCGTGAACCTTCTGCTCCTGGCCCGGTTCGAAGCAGTAGATGTCGCAGAACATTCGGGGGGTCTCGAAGAGGTTCACCTTTTGCATTTTCTCGGGACGAAACCGGGTCAGGTCCCAAACCTGCTTGATCTCCATGAGTGCTCCTTGTCCGTCCACGGGAGCTTCGTCCCGGGGCTGTTGAGTCGCGTTTGCAGGATTTGGTATAAACTCGCTCCGTCATCCTGCTGAGCAAGCGAAGGATATCGAATCTTCCAAAGAGAGGGAATCATGAGAAGAATCCAGATCGGAGACTATGTCGAGGACGTGATCGAGCGCAGCGACTATCCGATGGGAAAAGTCCGGGAGATCCTGGGTCGCGAGCGCGTCGGCGTCATTGGATATGGTCCTCAGGGCCATGGCCAGTCCCTGAATTGCCGGGACAACGGGATCGAGGTCATCGTCGGCCAGCGCCGCGGCGGCAACGGCTGGAAGAAGGCGGTCGAGGACGGCTGGGTTCCGGGCGTCAACCTGATCGAGGACATCACCGAGGTGGTGGAGCGGTCCACGCTGGTCATGTACCTGTTGAGCGACGCCGGCCAGGGACAGCAGTGGCACAATATCAAGCCCCACTTCAAGCCGGGCGACGCCCTCTGCTTTTCCCACGGCTTCGCCCTCACCTACAGCGACCAGACCGGAGTGGTTCCACCGCCCGACATCGACGTCATCCTGGTGGCGCCCAAGGGCTCCGGGACCACCGTGAGGCGGCTCTTCCTCGAGGGCCGGGGGATCAATTCCAGCTACGCGGTGGATCAGGATTACACGGGCCGCGCCCGGGAGCGCTGCCTGGCCCTGGGAATCGCCATCGGGTCCGGATTCCTTTTCGAGACCGATTTCAAGAAGGAAGTCTACAGCGACCTGACGGGCGAGAGGGGGGTCCTGATGGGCGCCATCTACGGACTCTGGCTGGCCCAGTACGAGGTCCTGAGGGCCCGGGGCCACAGTCCCCAGGAGGCCTTCAACGAGACCGTGGAGGAGGCCACCCAGAGCCTCTATCCTCTCATCGCCGAGAACGGGATGGACTGGATGTACGCCAACTGCTCCACCACGGCCCAACGGGGCGCTCTGGACTGGTTCAAGCGCTTCCGCGACGCCAACGTTCCGATCTTCGAGGAGCTCTACGACAAGGTGGCTCGCGGTGACGAAACCCGCCGGGTCCTGGCCGCCAACCGGGCTGCCGACTACCGGGAGGCTCTCACCCGGGAGCTGAAGGAGGTCGAGCAGTCGGAGATGTGGCGGATCGGCAAGGTGGTCCGGGAGCTTCGCCCCGAGCGCCAGTCCGAGGAATGAGAAATGGGTCTAACCTGGGATTCGTTCCGGGGTCGCTGAGCGCATGGCGAAAATCCTGCGCGTGCATCGTACCGCCCCGGTGAGAAATATGGTGTAGGGGCGGCCCTGGTGGCCGCCCTCTTCGTATCCTCGGACACCTGAGATGGCCAACAGGACCGGCGGCGAGGCACTTGTGGAGCGTTTGGCGAACCACAAGGCGGACCTCCTATTCGGCATTATCTCCATCCATAATCTCGATATCTTCGACGCCCTCTACCGCTATCAGGATCGGGTGCGCCACATCGGGGGCCGCTCGGAGTTGGGCTGCGGTTTCATGGCGGACGGGTACGCCCGTTCCAGTGGCCGGCCCGGCATTCTGGTCACCAGCACGGGGCCCGGTGCGGCCAACTCCATGCACTCCGTGGGAGAGGCTTTTCACTCCAGTTCTCCCGTATTGCATTTGACCACCACCGTCGGGCGAGGTGAGCGGGAGACGGGTCTGGGCCTGATCCATGAACCCAAGCAGCAGTTCCGGATGCTCCGCTCGGTGACCGGCCACGCCCGCCGCGTGGAGGATGCCCAGACCCTGGTTCCGGCCGTGGACGAGGCTTTCGCGGCACTGTCCTCAGGGCGCCGGCGCCCCGCCGTCCTCCAGTTCCCCACCGATCTTCTGGGAGCTCCGTGTGGTCCGGGCGGCGATCTTCCGGCTCTCCCCGAACCACCGGGAGCGGGCGAGGAGGAGTTGGAGCAGATCGTGGCCGCCCTGGGGCGAGCCGAGCGGCCCCTGATCTGGGCCGGTGAGGAACTAGCCCACACCGGAGCCCATGGGAGCTTGATCCTTCTGGCCGAGACTCTGGGAGCCCCCGTCGTCACCGGAGACGGCGCCAAGGACGCTTTCCCGGAGGACCACCCCCTCTCCCTGGGCACCTGCCTGGGACAGCGGATCTGGGCCCGGAACCCGGTCCACGATTTCATCCCGGAGTGTGACCTGGTGCTGGCTCTGGGGTCCGGACTCATCCATCGCAGCACGGTGCAGCTCGGGGTCCGATTCCCGGAACAATTGGTGCAAGTGGTCTTGGACCCGGACTACCTGGGACGGAACTATCCCGTCAGCCTGGGTGTCCTGGCCGACGGCGGCGTGGTGGCGGGTCAGATCCTGGAGCGGATCCAGGGTCGGGACCTCTCCACCGGAACCGGCTACCGAGAGGAGATCCGGAGCCTCAAACGGAGTATCCGCACCGAGCTCCGGCGTGAGTGGCCGGCCGAGACCCGGGCCATGGAAGCCATCCGGAGCGTGCTCCCCCGGGAGACCATCACCACTTGGGACACCACCGTCCCCGCCAGCCGCGCCAGCCGCGCCTTTCAGGTCTATGGCCCCCGCACCTTCCTGAACCCGTACGGCTGGGTCAGCATCGGTTTCTCCTTCCCGGCCGCCCTGGGAGCCAAGGCGGCCAATCCCGGAACCCCCGTGGTCTGCTTTTCGGGAGATGGCGGGTTCCAGTACTGCATGGCCGAGTTGGCGACCTCCGTCCAATATGGCTTGAACGTCACCGTCGTCCTCTTCAACGATGAAGCTTGGGGCGTCTTGAAGTGGATGCAGAAGAACAGCTACGGCGGCAGATACCTGGGAACCGATCTGGCCAACCCCGATTTCGTGAAGATTGCCGAAGGGTTTGGCGTCGCCGGAGCGCGGGTCGATTCTCTGGCGGAACTGCTGCCGGTCCTGGAGGAAGCCGTCGGATCCGATCGGACCACCTTGATCGATGTCCGGATTCCCCGGGGTTTCAGCGAGTTCGGCTGACGGGCGAGGACGTGGCGGGCCCGCTCCAGAGGGTTGATCGGATGGCTTGAATCGGGACCCGGTCGACAATCGAGGCGCCCACGATTGAAGCCACCCGCTTGCGGAAAGGCACCGCGTCGCCGCGCCCTCTGGGATGGAGCCGGCTGGTCAGAATCACCACCAGGGTTTCCGTGTAGGGGTCGATCCAGAGTGAGGTCCCGGTGAAGCCGCTGTGGCCGAAGGACCCCACCGGGAAGAGGTCTCCGCGCGGGGCGTGGTATCGGCTGTGGATGTCGAATCCTAGACCCCGAAGCACCGGCTTTCCGGTTGGAGATTGGGGCGTGGTCATTTGCAGGACGGCAAGCGGCGAGAGGATTCGCCTGCCGTCGTAGACGCCCCCGTTGAGGATCATCTGCCCGTACCGGGCCACGTCGTCGGCGGTGGAAAAGACCCCGGCGTGTCCGGCGCATCCTCCCATTCGCGCCGCGGTGGGGTCGTGGACCCTTCCATGAAGGAACTCTCCTTCATGCCGTTCGGTGGGAGCGATCCTGGACTTCATTCGCTCCCTTGGATTGAAGGAGGTGTCCTTCATGCCCAGCGGTTCGAAGACCCGTTTTCGTGAGAACGCGTCCAGATGGTCTCCCGAGATGACCCGCACCAGCTCGCCGAGAACCACGTAGTTGATGTCGCTGTACTTGAAACGCGCGCCGGGCCGGGTCGCCAGTCGCTCCCGGCAGGCGCGGGCGACAGCCGTCTCGTAACCCGACCACTTGGTCTTCAGGGCCAGACTGGGGCGCAGTCCCGAATAGTGGGTCAGGAGCTGCCGCACGGTCACCCGGTGCTTGCCGTACTGGGAAAAACGGTTGAGATGCTTGGAGACCGGGTCGGAAAGAGAGAGGCGCCCTTCCTCCACCAGGATCATGATGGAGACGGCCGTGGGCATGATCTTGGTCAGGGAGGCCATGTCGAAGATGGTGTCCACTTCCAGGGGCGAGCGGCTGGGGGAGACGGTTCGATCGCCGAAGGCCTTCCGGTAGACGATGCCCCCTTTTCGGGCGACCAGAATGACGGCGCCCGGAAACTGCTTCCTTTCGATGTGCTCCAGTGTGATCGCGTCCAGTTTTTCGAGTCTCTGCGGGGAGACTCCCACTTCCCGGGGATCGACGGGTCTCAACAGGAGCTCGCCGTAAACGGTGTTCAGGGGCGCCCCGGTCAGGACGAGGAACATGAAGACGGCACTGCAGCGGACGTATCGGCGCATGAATCAGTGCAATATCCTAACAGCCGCTGGTGATAGTTCTGTGCTGCGCTGAGAATGGCACTCGCACTTGATGATTTCCTGAAATGCCTGGCGACTCGAGGATGAGCGTTTCGACCGACCCGAACCTGCCGGAGATTCCCCTGAACGGTGAGGGATTCATCCTGGCCGGGGGGAAGAGCGGGCGGCTGGGGCGGGACAAGGCTTTCCTGCGATACCGGGGATCCCCCCTGATCGAGGTCTCGCGGCGCTGTCTGGAGTCGGTGGGCCTGCCTGTCACCATCGTGGCCGACTCCAGAGAGCGGTTTCGGAGCTTGGGCTTGCCCGTGTTGGTGGACCGGGTTTCCGGGGCGGGTCCCTTGGCGGCCGTATACACTGCATTGACCGCTTCCCGTTCCCGGGACAATTACTTCATTCCCTGCGACACGCCCTTGGTCTCCCCCCGGCTCTACCGGGTCCTGGTCAAGATCGGCTGCGATTTCGACGTAGTGGTTCCCCGGGACTCCAAGGGCGGGCTCCATCCCCTGTGCGCCTACTATTCTCGTGCTGCTGCCGACCCGATCCGAAGACTCCTGGAAGCCGGCGCCCGCCGGGTCGACTCCGTGTTGGAATCGAAGGATCTGCGGGTTCACGTTCTTTCGGCACAGGCGTGGGATCTGCCGGACGAGGGTTTCCTCAACGTGAACACACCCGCCGACTGGGAACGCCTTCAACGGTTTTCGGAATGACTTCGTTGTGGTCAGTAGGCCGTGACCATTCTTGTCATGCGCCGGCAAGCAGGGCTGAACCATGGACTGAGCGGGTAATGGACAAGAATTCGATTCTGTTCGTCATTCTTTTCGTGATCACGGGGATTTTTCTGTTGGTCCTGGTGACGCTGGTCTGCTTCCTGTTCACCGGTCAGAACGAAGAGGCCAAGAATGTTCTCAGCCCTTTCGTGGTATTGTCGGGCTTCATTGTCTGGATATTGATGACCCGTCCGGAAGAGAAGAGATGATCAATGACATCCTGATCGGAATTGCCTGGTTCGGAGCCGTGTTGGCCTCCTGCGTCGGCGGGTATTGCACGGGAGCTTACCTTCAACTGAAGAAGAAGCAGGGCTCCGATTCCAGCCCCGGGAACCGGCCAATCCAAGACAAGTCATAGTCCCCCACAGATACCGGAGGGGACATTCTTGTCCCCCAATCTTTCGTTTTCCAACGTGAATGGGAGTCCGGCGGTTGGAAACCGCTGTTCCGGGGCGGCTGGAAACCGCCCCTCCCGTCGGCGGCTGGAAACCGCTGTTCCGGGGCGGCTGGAAACCGCCCCTCCCGTCGGCGGCTGGAAACCGCTGTTCCGGGGCGGCTGGAAACCGCCCCTCCTGTCGGCGGCTGGAAACCGCCGCTCCGGCCGGTGGGAAAGCTCCTCAGATCAGCTTCCGCTCCTTGCAAAAGGCTCCGATCTCCGCGAGATTGAACAGGGCGTAGATGGGAATCCCCAGGTCGGCCAGAGCGTCGACGCCCCCCTGCTCCCGGTCGACGCAGACCACGATGCGTCCGACCGGGATCTCCAATTCATTCAGGCGTGTCACCGCCCGCCGAAGGCTGCCTCCGGACGCGATGACGTCGTCGATCAGATTGGCTTCCCGGCTCGGGTCCGGCCTGCCCACGAATTCGGAGACGATCTCGCCGGGATAGACTCGCGCCTGCTTTCGCAACACCGAGAGCGTGATGAAGGGTTCCCGCCCTTCCCGGAGGCTGGCCAGGGAGGTCGCCGTGGCGAGAGGGATGCCAGTGTCCGGGACTCCGATCACCTGTTGGGGCGTCTCGGGCGTCGACCATCTCTCCAGGATCTCGGCGAAACTGGAGCCCAGAAGTGAGAAGAGAGCCAGATCGGTGTAGACGGCGGTTCGAAGATCGATGAAAACGGGAGTTCGCAGGCCGTAACGGCGCTGCACTTCCGCTCCCAACAGGATGGCCCCGGCGCCGACCAAGCCCTCGAGCAGATCCTGTTTGCCGGAGAAGGAGAGGATCGTCGCTTTCACCTGTCACCTCGCGAAGAGTGAATTCCGCTCCGAAGCCCTCCCCCGAAGTTCGTTACGGAGCCTCGTGGGCCGTCATCATGATCTCCACCAGGGCATCGGGAGACATCAGCACCGAGCCGAAGGTGGCCCGGGCCGGAGGCGCTCCGGGGAAGACCGTCTTGTAGACTTGATTCATCTGGCCGTAATAGCGGATGTCGGACAAATAGACGGTGGCTTCCACCACGTGGCCGAAGTCCAGTCCCGCCTGGGTCAGGACCGCATGGAGATTCTCCAGGGTCTGCCGGGTCTGGGCCTCGATCCCGTCGGCCCAGCCGGTCTTTCCCCGGCCCACCATACCCGCCAGGTAGAGCCGTCCGCCGGCTCGGATTCCCGGGGAGTAGGGACTGGCCGGAAGGGGTTCGCCCGCCGCGGCCACCACCTGCCGGGCGCCTCCCCGCACCGCGACGCACTGGATCTCCACCTTCCAATCCTGGTGCATGAGCCTGGTCTGGCTGGTGGCCCGGGCCGGAGGGTCTTTGGGGAAGAAGGAGCGGTAGACCCGGTTCATTTCGGAAAAGTCGCGCGAATCGGCCAGAAAGACCTTGGAGGAGACCACGTCCCCATAGTCCATTCCGGCCTCCCGCAGGATGGCCCCGACATTCTCCAGCACGGTGCGGGTCTGGGAAGAGACGTCGCCAGCCTTCGACTTCCCGGTGACCGGATCGCTGCTGATGATGCCCGAGACGAACAAAGTGTCGCCGGCCAGCACCCCCCAACTGGATGGGGAGCCCGGACGCTTCCAACTGCTCGGCGTGACGATGGTCTTCCCCCGTTCGGGCCGTGCGGCCACCAGGGCGATCTCCACCACCGCCTTGGGAAAGACGATGGCCCCTTCCACCGTGGCCCGCGCCGGCGGATTCTCGGGAAAATACTCCCGGTAGACTTCGTTGAACGACGAAAACAGGCGAGTGTCCGAGAGGAACACGTTGGCGCTGACCACGTCGGCGAAGCTCATTCCCGCCGCCTTCAGGACGGTTCCCAGATTCTTGAGAGTCTGACGAGTCTGGACCCGAATGTCCCCTTTGACCTCGCGGGTCCCCGGCGTATTTCCCAAGGCGCCGGAGAGATAGAGAAATCCGTCCGCCTCGATCGCCGGACTGAAGGGAAGTCCCATCCCCGTCCCCGGCGGAGCCACGACTTTGTGCCGCTCTGCCGGGACCGCAACCGAAACCGTCAAGACCAACACTGAACACGCGACGGAAAGACCTCGTCTCATGCCGCGTAATCCTATCGGCTCAGATCTTTCCCGAAAACCCCCCAAATCTGAGAAGCACTCCTGTATTCTGCGGTTCATGCTCCGGCGCTACCTCCGGACGGTCCCCTACCGCAGCCGTCCGGCTCTCTACTACGAGAGCCTCTACAGCATCGGCCGGGGTGCCTTTGTCGCCCTGCTGCCGCTGAGCTGGGTCGTCCTCAAGACCGTATTGGACGGCGAACTCTGGCAGTTGACGGTCCTGGGATGCATCTGGGGCATGTCGGGACTGTTGGCTCCCGGATGGGCCTATCTGGGTCGCCAAGCCGGTCTCCAGCGCCTGGTGGTCTGGCCCAACATGGTGGCCGGCGTGGCCCTGGCCGGTGTCGCCCTGGTGTCCGACGCCACGGCTTTCGTCTTGGTCGTGAGCTTGGCCTACCTGGTGGCCGTTCCCACTCGCCTCACGGAAATGAGCCTCTACCGGATCTTCTATCCGGACTCCCACCGGTCACTGGCCGTGGGTTGGCTCAAGGGAATCGCGTTCGTCGCGGGCGGATTGGCCACCGTGGCCGGAACCTGGCTCATCGACGCCGGCGGCGCCCTCTACGGGATCGTCTACGTTCTGGCGGGAGTCCTCCTGATCTGCTCCGCCTGGTTTTACGGAAAGATCCGGATCCCGGCCCGGGCGCAGGCCCTGTCCGACGGTTCCACCCGTTACTCCACGGCGTTGAGGGAAGGGCTCAAGGCCCTCCTTTCGGACCGGAGCTTCCTCTTGTACGAGGCGGCCTTCTTCTCCACGGGTTGGGGGAACTTCATGTCCATGGTGCTGGTGGCCGAGGTCATGCGGGAGTCCCTCGACGCGCCGGTGTGGGCCATGGGACTGGCCGTGGCGGTCCTGCCCCAGGTCCTCCAGCCCGTCTCCTCGCCCCTCTGGGGCCGCTTCCTGGACCGCGTGAATCCCATGCAGGGGCGCGCCGTCTTCAGTTTCTTCATGGCCGCCGTCAACGCCCTCTACTGTTTCGGCGGGTTGCACCTGCTGATCTGGCCCTTCCTGGTGGGCAGCCTGATCCAGGGCGTGACCAACAGCGGGAATCAGATCGTCTGGACCACCGGATCGCTCTACTTCGCCCGTCCCCGGCAGGTGGTTCTCTACAACACCGTCCACGTGGCGCTGACCGGCTTCCGGGGTCTGGCGGCGCCCCTGGTGGGCGCCTGGCTCTTCAGCCAGGCCGGCCTGGGTTCCTGGGTCTTCGGCGTCTCCTCAATCCTGGGCCTGCTGGGCCTCATCTCCATGATCTGGCTCCACCTGAAAGAAAGAGACGCCAAGTAGGCGTGGCGACTTTCTTGTCGCCGAATAGCAGGCGACTTTCTTGTCGCCCTGTCGGGGGGTCAAGGGGGGACGCTAGTCCCCACTCTACACCCTCTACTCCCACCCCCCCTGAAAGCCTCGCCAGCCTGGTAGTAAACTGATCAACGGAAATGCAATCCCCCCGTGCCGTTAGAAATCTCGAATCCACCCGCCTCCCGCCCCGTCTGATCGGCCTCGGCCTGACGGTTCTCCTCGCAGCCTGCAGTCCCCCCGACCCCTCCCAGGAGCCCACCGGACCCGTCACCTTCAACCGGGACGTCGCCCCCATCGTCCACAAGCGCTGTGCTCCCTGCCACCGGCCCGGGCAGGTGGCCCCCTTCAGCCTCCTGACCTACGAGGAGGTCAAGGCGCGGGCGAACCAGATCGAGGTGGTCACGCGCAACCGCTACATGCCGCCCTGGCTGCCCGAGACGGGAAGGGGCCGCTTCGTCGGGAACCGGCGTCTCACCGTCCGGGAACTGGAGCTGCTCCAGAATTGGCTGCGAGAAGAGCTGCTGGAAGGGGACCCGGCGGACCTGCCCGCTCCACCCGAATGGCCCCAGGGCTGGCAACTGGGCGAGCCCGACCTGGTCATCCGGATGCCGCAGGCCTACACCCTCCCGGCCGACGGTCCCGACGTGGTCCGCAACTTCGTGATCCCCGGTTCCGTCGACCGCACCCGTTACGTGAGAGGCGTGGAGTTCCGTCCCGGCAACGCCCCCATCGTCCACCACGTCGTAATCCTGGTGGACTCCACCGGGACCTCCCGCGCCCACGAGGCCAAGGACCCGGAGCCGGGTTACGACGGCATGCTCTACAACCAGGCCACCAGTCCCGGCGGCCACTTCGAGGGTTGGACGCCGGGCAAGAGTCCCTTTCTGAGGCCCGCCGACATGGCCTGGCGCCTAGACCCCGGCACCGACGTGGTGTTTCAGCTCCATATGCTGCCCACGGGCAAGCCGGAGCCGATTCAGTCCTCTCTGGGGCTCTTCTTCGCCAAGGAGCCGCCCACCAAGACGCCCTACATGCTCCGTCTGGGCTCCAAGGTGATCGACATCCAGGCCGGAGACGCCGCCTACAAGATCCGCGACACCTATCGCCTCCCCGTGGATACCCGGCTCCTGAGCGTCTATCCCCATGCCCACTACCTGGCCCGGGAGATGAAGGGGACGGCGCGGCTGCCCGACGGGCGTCTCCGCTGGCTGGTCCATATCCGGGACTGGGATTTCAACTGGCAGGACGAGTACCGCTACTCTTCCCCGATCTCGTTGCCGGCCGGCACCACCCTGGAGATGGAGTACATCTACGACAATTCGGCGGATAATCTGCGCAATCCGCACAACCCCCCACAGAGAGTCGTCTACGGACCCCAATCTTCGGACGAGATGGGGGACCTCTGGCTTCAGGTCCTGGCCTCCGACGGGAAGGGGCTGGACCAACTGGTCCGGGACCACGCCCATCGGGAGCTGCTGGCCGACGTGGAGGGCTATGAAAAGCTGGTTCGGGACCATCCCGAAGATCCCAACTTTCGCGACACGCTGGCCCATCGCTACATCCGGCTCGGCGAAATGTCCAAGGCCGTCGACGAGTGGAAGGAGGCCATCCGCCTGAGTCCCCGGTTCTGGGGCTACTACTTCAACTTGGGTCACGTCTTCGACCAGATGAAACGGCCCAGTGAAGCCGTGACCTGGTACCGGAAGACGCTGGAGCTGAAGCCACGGCAGGCCCGGGCCCACAACAACCTGGCGGTGGTCCTCCAATCCACGGGGAGGCGGCCCGAGGCGGTCCGGCATTTCCGGCAGGCGCTCCGGATCGATCCCGATTCCATGGAATCGCATCGGAACCTGGCCGCCGCCCTGGCGGAAGAAGGGAACTTCAAGGCGGCGGCGACCCACTTTCGCCGGGCTCTGGAGACCGGACTCCCGTCTGTGGAAATACACACCGGACTGGGACGCGCTCTGGTGGCCCGGAACCGAATGCCGGAGGCGGTCGAGCAGTTCCGGAATGCCCTGCGGCTCGATCCGGACAGCTTCGACGCCCACAACAACCTGGGGAACCTTTTGGCCGCAAGCGGCCGTATGGAGGAGGCCCTGGCGCATTTCCGCAAGGCGGTGGAGTTGAAGCCGGACTCGGTTGAGGCCCTGGGCAACCTGGGCTTGGCCCTCCGCATGTCCGGACGCTTCGATGAGGCCGGCCGCTACCTGGAGGAGGCGGCCCGCCGCCAACCCGGGTGGCCCGCTCCCCAAGCGGCGCTGGCCTGGATCCTGGCCACTCACCCCGATCCATCCCGGCGCCGTCCGCAGGACGCGGTCCGTATCGGTCGCAGAGTGGTCCGGATGACCCGGGAGCAGGACCCTCGCATGCTGGACGTCCTGGCGGCAGCCTATGCCGCCGGGGGGGACTTCGATCAAGCCGTCGCCACGGCCCGGAAGGCGATCCGGTTGGCATCCACCCGTCCCGGGAACCCGCTGGGACGGTTACTGCAGGAACGGCTGGACCTCTACCGCGAGCGAAAGCCCTATGTCGAACGCTGACGATCCGAAATCACAATCGTTTTGGGAATCACCTTCACTGGAAGATTTGTCGCACTCGCAGGACGTGCAACCGTTGGCGGACGTCCGGGCTCTGTTTGGCACTTGGCCGGGTGAAGAGGACGACGGGTTCGAGGCGGCAATTGACGAGTTGCGCCACCCCGGTTCGGAGCATGACGGCCGATCATGAAGGGTGACTGGATCATTTGAAAGAGTAAAGAAGGTGCCCACGAGAGGTGAGGAAAGAGAAAAGAGGAGGCGTCAGGTTGGCGAAGAAGCCAACGAATAATTATCCTGCCGCGGCCGTCCGAGCCCGTCTGACTCGGTCCTAAATCGTTATCTCCTTATTGTTTGACTCCCCAAATCGAATCCTGTACAAACTTCTCAACATTAGCGCTCACGGAGCGTTCTTCCGGTATGAACGGCCGGAAGTTCGAAGCCTTTTGAGCTTCAAGGAGGGAACAGGAATGAACTACAGGAGTAAGTCTCTGTGGTTGGCGGCAGCGTGTCTGGTGCTCGTGGTGCATGCGCTTGCGGCGCCGCTGGCCTACGGACAGGCGGCCACATTTTCCCGGTTGCTGGGAACCATCAGGGACCAGACCGGAGCGGTGGTGCCAGGGGTAGAGATCACGGCCACGGCCACAGCGACCAACATCCCGCACATGGCGGTGACCAACGACCGCGGTGACTACGTCATCGACAAGTTGATCCCCGGTTTCTACGATGTCTCGGCGGAGTTGCCCGGCTTCAAGAAGGCGGCCTCTCTGGGCATTCGTCTCGAGGTCCAGACCGTATCCCGGGTGGATCTCGTCATGGAACCCGGTGACATCTCCGAGCAGGTGACGGTCACGGGACAGTCCACCATCATCGACACCGACAATGCCGAGGTGGCGGCGGTCATCGAAGAAAAGAAGATCCTGGATCTTCCTCTGGCGGGCCGCGACATGGTGAAGTTGGCCTACCTGACCACGGGCGGAACGCAGGAGCGGCAGGAGATCGGCTACACCGCCCTCTACGCCTACGGCGGCGGCTATCCCACCTTCAACGGCCTCTATTCGCATTCCAACCAGATCCAGTTGGACGGCTCCAACAACATGGGCTACATCACGCAGCGGCCCACGGTGCAGCCGACGCCGGAGACGGTGCAGGAGTTCAAGGTCATCACCAACAACTACTCGGCCGAGTACGGCCGCGTGGGCGGGGCGGTCATCACCATGCTCTCCAAGAGCGGGAGCAACGAGTTCCACGGCCATGCCTGGTACTACTTCCGGGACGAGACTCTGGATGCGAACAACTTCTTCGCGAACCGGTCCCTGCGGGAGAAGCTGCCGGTTGATTACCACATCGGCGGCGGCTCCATCGGCGGTCCCATCATCAAGGACAAGACCTTCTTCCACGGCCATTACGAGAAGTTCGTCGACGACCTGAACCAAGCCGGCTTCGCCACGGTGCCTTCCACGGCCATCACCCAGGGCGACTTTTCGGGCGCGGGCGCCAAGGGGCCCATCAATCAGCTCTACAATCCGTTCGATTTCACCGGAAGCCGCGCCGAAGGAACCGGCAAGCGGGCTCCTTTCCCCAACAACCAGATCCCGGCCAGCATGCAGGGCGCGGTCTACAGGAAGGTGATGGAGTTGATGCCCCCTCCGGCCCCCAACCAGTCGGGCGTGACCGCCAACAACTACGCCTATCCCCGGGCGACCAACACCCGGATCGACAAGTACTCGTTCCGCGTCGACCACCAGTTCGCCAACGACGACAACATCTTCGGACGTTACAGTTGGCAACGCTCGCCCACGTTCGCGCATTCCGGGGATCTGGGAATCCCCGGCGCCAATCAGGACGGCATCTACCGTTATTTCTATGACCGGTCCCGCGGCTACCAGATCGGAATAAGCTGGGTGAACCCCATCGGCTCCAACCTGGTGACCGAGTACACCCAGTCCATCTGGAAGTTCACGTGGCTGATCGGACGGCCCATCGAGGACACCAACTGGCCGCGGGTGCTGGGATTCGACGACGGCCACAACTGGGAGGTCTATCTGCCCAACGGCAACCGGGGCGGCGCCAACATGCCCCGCCTGCAGCCCGACGGCTACACCCGTTATCGCGGCGGCAGGGAATCGCCGCTGGCGGATTGGGGCCTGGGCTTCAAGTACACGGCCTCTTGGAGGAAGGGAGACCACTACCTGAAGTTCGGTTTCGAGCACGTCCGGAACCTGGACGTCCACTACTACTACATTCCGGAGTACGGAAACGGATCCGACACCTTCAACGGCTTTGCCACGGGCCAGCTCGAGTACACCCCCGAAGGAAAATACGCCGGCGTCACCTATGGCGAGGGCTGGGCCGACTTCCTGCTGGGAACGCCCTCCGCGGTTAGCGGCAACGTGCTCGGAATCGGCGAGAACACGGGCCACTTCAACCAAAGCCATTACAATTGGTTCATCAACGACGACTGGAAGGTGGGTCCGGACCTGACCCTGAACATCGGCCTTCGCTGGGAGCAGCCGCGGCCACCCTACTATGAGGGGCATCCCAGCGGGTCGTATACCACCGACTATTACTACTGCGCGTACGATTACAGCCGGGTCACGAACCGGATCGATCCGGTGGAAATGATGCCCAAGGGTTTCGACATCGCCCAGTGGCAGGGGCCCGACGGGATCGCGGTTCCCTTTGAGAACCTTCCTCACCGCGGTTGCTACAAGGCCAAGTGGCGCTACTTCGCTCCCCGGTTCGGTCTGGCTTGGCGCATGTTCGGGACCAACCGGACCGTGCTCCGCGCCGGCACCGGCCTGACCTACGATCAGGAGTTCGGCATCCTCAGAGCTCGGACCATGAGGCCGAGTGCCGGCGTCATCAGTTTGTCCGCAACGCGGGGATACGAGTACCCGGAACTCATCACCGGAAAACGGATCGACCTTCCCCGTCAGAGGGGTAACGTCAATGCGGATGGAGTGCTGGTCGACAGCAACTATTACGTCTGCTACTTTTCCGAGTTGGATTGGCAGGAAGGACAGGTCTACTCCTACAACCTCATGATTCAGCACGAGCTGTTCCAGGGGACCAAGTGGGAGATCGGCTACGTCGGCAACCAGGGACGCCACATCCGCGAGATCAGCCCCTTCAACGTGGCCATGCCGAAAGGGTACGTGGTTCCTCTCGTCGCAGGAGGCACTGCCACGCTGACCGGCGACACCATCACGGCCGGGCCTCGCGAGTGGATTCCGGCCGAGAATCGCACGGAAACCAGCCGTGCCTGGACGGACCAGTTGGCCCGTCGGCCCTATCCTCAGGTCATTCCCAACACCATGCTGCGGCCGCACGGGAGCATGAACTACAACTCCCTGCAGACCAAACTGGAGCGGCGCTTCAGCGACGGTCTGGCCCTTGCCATGGGCTACACCTGGTCCAAGGCCATGGCCATGAACTACAACGGCAACTGGGGCGACTGGTCCGGATCGCGCGACTATGAGCGCCACGCCCTGCGTGCGCCCATGCAGCACGATCGCTCCAGCACTTACTACATGTCCGCCATCTGGGTGCTGCCCTTCTTCCAGAACGCAGGCGGACTGTCCAAGTCCCTGCTGGGCGGTTGGGAGCTCACCGGCATCACCACCCTCACCACCGGTGCCCCCTTCCGGGTCTACTACAGCACCGACCTGTGGAACCAGGGTCGCCGGTCGCGCCGTTACACGGACCGCATCCGGGACGGGAATCTCGGCGGCGGAGCCACGGTGGAGCGGTGGTATGACACCAGCGCCTTCACGGCCCCCGGCGTCGAAAACCCGAACGTGTCTGGCCAGCGGATCATGGACACGTCGCTTTGCGGCGGAGCCGGCTTCTGTCACGAATCGGCAAGGCGGGCCCTGGGCAACGGTGCCCCCTATCCGCTGCGGTACGACGGTGTTCCCGTCGTGGATCTCTCGCTGCACAAGAATTTCGCCCTCGGAGAAGAGAGGGTCTTCGACGTCCGGGCGGACTTCTTCAACGCTTTCAACCACGCCATCTTCAACGCACCCAACGGAAACCATTCGTCTTCGGCGGTGGGCCGGGTAACCTCGGCGGCGACGGCGCGGCAGATTCAGATCGGATTCCGCTTCTCGTTCTAGCGGTCCAAGCAGCAGTCAGCGTTCCAAAAGGGGCCAGCCCGGCGGGCTAGCCCCTTTTTAGTAGGGGGACATTCTTGTCCCCCAATCCTCATTCCCCGATGGACGAAGAGTTTTTCGTAGGGACGACCCTTGTGTTCGCCCGTTCTCAACTGCACGTCAACCAAGCGACCTCGGATTCGATTCCCGAACGCCACGGCGGCATCGCAGCCTCTCCAGTCCGAAAATTCCACGATTCACTTTTTTGGCCCGAGTCTACCGGGTCGGTTCAAATCGTTGGAGAATCGGACTTGGAAGATATTCTGGACGAACTTAATAAATCCCTTCATATCAACGTTTTTTCTATGTTGTTTAAGATCTTGGCACCCAAGTTGCTTAGTTAGCACACGAGTCCGAGGAACGGATTCAGCCTGCATCCAAAAGGGTCGGTTCCCTGGAGCAGGCGAATTTTTTTGTTGACGCGCCGAATCGAATCGGCTAAAAGAGCCCGGACGTGTAGGCGTAGATCAATTTTTTGTTTCATGCGGACGGTCGTAATGGCCGGGAACGCGTAACTATGGGTAGCTTTTCGAGGAGGTAAGGCGGAAATGAGCTACAAGAACAAGTCTCTATGGTTGGCGACGGCGGCCCTGGTGCTCGTCGTTCATGCGCTGGCGGCGCCGCTGGCCTACGGGCAAGCTGCCACCTTTTCCCGGTTGCTGGGTACCGTCAAGGACCAGACCGGAGCGGTGGTGCCCGGGGTGGAAGTCACGGCCACGGCCACGGCGACCAACGTGCCGCACATGGCGGTGACCAACGACCGCGGTGACTACGTCATCGACAAGTTGATCCCCGGTTTCTATGACATTTCGGCGGAGTTGCCCGGCTTCAAGACGGCCCGCTCCCTGGGGGTCCGTCTGGAGGTTCAGACGGTATCCCGCATCGATCTCACCATGTCCCCCGGCGACATCTCCGAGCAGGTGACGGTCACCGGACAGTCCACCATCATCGACACCGACAATGCCGAGGTGGCGGCGGTCATCGAAGAGAAGAAGATCCTGGATCTTCCTCTGGCGGGCCGCGACATGGTGAAGCTGGCCTACCTGACCACGGGCGGAACGCAGGAGCGGCAGGAGGTCGGCTACACGGCCCTCTACGCCTACGGCGGCGGCTACCCCACCTTCAACGGCCTCTATTCCCACTCCAACCAGATCCAGTTGGACGGTTCCAACAACATGGGCTACATCACGCAGCGGCCCACGGTGCAGCCGACTCCGGAGACGGTGCAGGAGTTCAAGGTGATCACCAACAACTACTCGGCCGAGTACGGCCGCGTGGGCGGGGCAGTCATCACCATGCTCTCCAAGAGCGGGAGCAACGAGTTCCACGGCCATGCCTGGTACTACTTCCGGGATGAGACTCTGGATGCGGCCAACTTCTTCCAGAACCGGTCGGGGCTGAAGAAACTGCCGGTGGACTACCACATCGGCGGCGGCTCCATCGGTGGTCCCGTCCTCAAGGACAAGACCTTCTTCCACGGCCATTACGAGAAGTTCATCGACAACCTGCAGACGGCCGGCTTCGCTACCGCGCCTTCCACGGCCATCACTCAGGGCGACTTTTCGGGATCGGGCGCCAAGGGGCCCATCAATCAGCTCTACAATCCGTTCGACTTCAGCGGAAGCCAAGAGGACGCAACGGGAATGCGGGCTGCTTTCCCCAACAACCAGATCCCGGCCAGCATGCAGGGTGCGGTCTACAAGAAGGTGATGGAGTTGATGCCCCCGCCGGCACCCAATCAGGCGGGTGAGCTCACCAGCAACTACGCCTATCCCCGGGCCACCAACACCAAGATCGACAAGTACTCGTTCCGCGTCGACCACCAGTTCTCCAACGACGACAACATCTTCGGACGTTACAGTTGGCAGCGGTCGCCCGCCTTTACCCATACCGGGAGGTGGGGGGTCCCCGGCGCCAACCAGGACGGCATCTACCGCCAGTTCCAGGACCGGTCCCGCGGCTACCAGATCGGCATCAGTTGGGTGAACCCCATCGGATCCAACCTGGTGACCGAGTACACCCAGTCCATCTGGAAGTTCACCTGGCTCATCTCACGGCCCATCGAGGACACCAACTGGCCTCGGGTTCTGGGATTCGACGACGGCCAGAACTGGGAAGTTTATCTGCCCAACGGCAACCGCGGCGGCGCCAACATGCCCCGCCTGAGCCCCTCCGGCTACACCGGTTGGGGCGGCGCCACCGAATCGCCGCTTGCGGACTGGGGCCTGGGCTTCAAGTACACGGCCTCCTGGAGAAAGGGAGACCACTACCTGAAGTTCGGCATCGAGCACGTTCGGAACCTGGATGTCCACTACTACTGGATTCCGCCCTATGCGGCCGGTGGCGACAGCTTCAACGGCTTTTCGACGGGCCAGCTCCAGTACAACCCGGACGGAAGCTTCGCGGGCGTCAGCGAGGGCGAGGGCTGGGCCGATTTCATGCTGGGAACGCCCTCCTCGGTCTTCGGCAACGTGCTGGGCATCGGCGAGAACACGGGCCACTTCAACCAAAGCCATTACAACTGGTTCATCAACGACGACTGGAAGGTGGGTCCGAACCTGACCCTGAACATGGGTCTTCGCTGGGAGCAGCCGCGGCCGCCCTTCTACGAGGGGCACCCGAACGGGTCCTATACCAGGGACTACTACTACTGTAGCTACGACTACACCCAGGCCACCAACCGGATCGATCCGGTAGAGATGATGCCGAAGGATTTCGACATCGCCCAGTGGCAGGGAGCCGTCGGAATCGCCGTTCCCTTCGCCAACCTGCCTCACCGCGGTTGTTACAAGGCCAAGTGGCGCTACTTCGCGCCTCGGCTCGGTCTGGCCTGGCGCATGTTCGGGACCAACCGGACGGTGCTCCGCGCCGGTGCGGGCCTGACCTATGACCAGGAGTTCGGAATTCTCCGCGCCCGGGTCATGCGGCCCAACGTCGGCGTCATCAACCTGCCGGCCGTACGAGGAGAGGCAGTCCCCTCCCTCATCAGCGGCATACGGCTCAACCTGCCCCGGGATACGGGTGCGATCAACGCGGATGGCATTCGGGTCAACAGCAACTACCGCACCTGCTACTTCTCCGAATTGGATTGGCAGGAAGGCCAAGTCTTTTCCTACAACCTCATGATTCAGCACGAGCTGTTCCAGGGGACCAAGTGGGAAATCGGTTATGTTGGCAACCAGGGGCGTCACATCCGCGAGATCAGCCCCTTCAACGTCGCCATGCCGGAAGGGTATGTGGTGCCTCTCATCGGTGGCGGCACCGCGACCTTGACCAGCGACCCCATCACGGCCGGGCCTCGCGAGTGGATTCCGGCCGAGACTCGTGGCGAGGTCGGGCGTGAATGGAATGGGCAGTTGGCCCGGCGGCCTTATCCCCAGGTCATTCCCAACACCATGCTGCGGCCGCACGGGAGCATGAACTACAACTCCCTGCAGACCAAGTTGGAGCGCCGCTTCAGCGACGGTATCGCCCTTTCCATGGGTTACACCTGGTCCAAGGCCATGGCCATGAACTACAACGGCAACTGGGGAGACTGGTCCGGGTCGCGTGACTACGAGCGCCACGCCCTGCGGGCGCCCATGCAGCACGACCGCTCCAGCACCTACTACATGTCCGCCATCTGGGAGCTGCCTTTCTTCCGGAACGCCGGCGGGGTCACCAAGTCCCTGCTGGGCGGTTGGGAGCTCACCAGCATCACCACTCTCACTACGGGAGCCCCCTTCCGCGTCTACTACAGCACCGATCTGTGGAACCAGGGCGGACGTTCGCGCCGGTACACCGACCGGATCAAGGACGGGGCCTTGGGCGGCGGAGCCACGGTGGAGCGGTGGTATGACACGAGCGCCTTCACGGCCCCCGGCATCGAGAACCCGAGTGTGCCTGGCCAGCGGATCATGGACACGTCGCTTTGCGGCGGTGCCAACTTCTGCCACGAGGCGGCAAGGCGGTCCCTGGGTAACGGAGCCCCCTATCCGCTGCGGTACGACGGAGTTCCCGTCGTGGACCTCTCACTGCACAAGAATTTCGCCATGGGAGAAGACAAGACCTTCGACGTCCGGGCGGACTTCTTCAACGCCTTCAACCACGCCATCTTCAACGCACCCAACGGCAACCATGCCAGTGGTGGCGTTGGCCGGGTAACCTCGGCGGCGACGGCGCGGCAGATTCAGATTGGATTCCGCTTCTCGTTCTAGCGATCCAAGCGCAATCGAGCGTTCCAAAAGGGCCAGCCCTCGGGCTGGCCCTTTTTTTTGTCCGGTGTCCACGCAGATTCCGTGACTGAAGCGTTACAGTCATAGAGGGACCGAATCAATTGAGGGGACGGTGGCCATACTCGGAGCGGGTCACATGGCTCTGAAGGAACCTGCCGGGGCTTGCCGGGAGACCGGCACCAGCCCGTATTCCCGGCAGACACGGTCGTGGTAGGGTTTCGATACTTTGACCCGCCGAGGGCAAACCGTAGTCGGAAGGATTCATGAGTTCGGATCTCATCGGAATCATCGTGGCCACAATCGCGCCCGCTGGCGCCCTCGTTCCCGGTCAATGGTCCATGCGGCGTGAGATTTCGGATATTCGTAAGGACATCGCAGACCTGCGCGAGCGGATGGCCCGATTGGAGGGGCTCTTCGAGGGATTCACCAAGGCTCCTCCAATATTGCGGAACGGAGAGTAGGGGGACAACGATGAAAGCTAAACTCCCGAAGGATCCGGACTTAGAGAAGATGGATTTTTCTTCTCACCGGGAAACCAATGGGGGATTGAATGTGAACTGGATTTTCCGGGTTTTACTTCTTCTTTTGCTGGGTGCGGGCGGATGGTATCTCAATAGCATTGACCACAGAATTCAAAAAATTGATGAGAGGCTCCGTAACGTGGAGATCGATATGGGCCATATCAAGGGGAGTCTGGGGATTCGGATTGGAGTCAGCCCAGGACCCCCTTGTTGACTTCGATCAACCGCATGCGCGGAGCTCGCAGATCGGGGAAACGGCGTCCTCTCCAGTCTTGTGAGGCTGCGCGACGCGGAAAAAGGTGACTCTCCCCTTCTCGGTTTCTTGGTCAACGGCGTCCCCGATCGGCTGCGCTACGACGGTATTCCCCTTGTGGATCTCTCGTTGCACAAGAATTTCGCCTTCGGAAAAGACAAGACCGTCGACGTTCTAGCGGACTTCTTCGACGGCTTCAAACATGGGAGGAGCGGGGAAGAGGGTGCCTGTTCCCTTCTCTGTTCCGTGAACTATTACGCGTCTCGGGAGCAGGGTTTAGACGGGCGTACGCTCAGGCACCCGATGCAACAGGCGCCTGGATCAGCCCGTCGCCGCGGTCCAGCATGTCGACACCGGCACGGAATACATCGGTCCGGCAGGTGGCGCGCATGCGGGTCACCACCGCGCTCGCGGTTGCCGGTATGCTGGCTTCCTCCTTCACTCTCTGCCACCACAGAGCCGCGACACCGGCCGCATGGGGACAGGCCATGGAAGTCCCTTGGAACGCTACCAGTCCGCCTCCGGCTTTCGCCGACACCACATTGACCCCGGGGGCGCTCAGCAGCGGGTTGGTGTTGGAAAAATCCGCCACGTTCAAGCCGTCGCCGGCTTCCCCGAGTGCTCCCACCGATACGATTCCCTTGGCTGCTGCCGGTACCGAAGCGCTGACCTCATACTTCGGATTCTTCTGGCGCTTGCTCTCGTTTCCCGAGGCCGCAACGATGACCATTCCGCCATTGAATGCTGCCTTACTGGCAATCAAGTCCATCAGGTTGTCAAATACCCGCAGATTGGCCCTATATCCCTCCAGCGCGATGGAGGTCGCCAGATCCACCGGGTATCCCCTATCGGCCAGCTTCTTGCTCAGACCGGGGAAATCGAAGCCGAGTGACATCGAGAGAACCTTTGCATTCAACGACGAAGCCCACAATATTGCGTTGAACAGCCTGTCCGATTCGCCATTGCCCTTATTGCCCAATACCTTGCCGATCAGTGCTCGGCTCACTCCCGGCGCCACGCCGATTCGCGTGCCGTCCACGTCCCGTCCGAACATCGTGCCCGCACAATGGGTGCCGTGCCCCTGCACATCGCCATTACCCGTTCCAGTGAAATCCCGCTGCACCAGATCCACCCCCGTAAAGGCCTGATGATCGGCGTCAATGCCGGTGTCCAGAACGCAGACCAGAACGTCCCGGCCATCGGCGGGGCTCTTGTCAGCCCCTACGGCCTGAATCCCCCAAGTCGGCCCTTTCGTTGCCGCTGTGTCCGAGGCCATCGGTGCAATCAAACGTGTCGGCATGGTCCGCGCCAAATCCAGAATCCCTGGGTCACGTGTCGCTTCCCGCAGGTCTTGTGGCTCCAGGTTTTCCACGCTCACTTCCGGTTCGGGCGGCATGTCCCCGGACATCGTCGACATCCCGCCGTAAGACGGCACTCCGCCCACGCTCTGCGAACCTTCGAACCAGCTTCGCCGCCGTCCCGCATTGGCATCTTTCAGAAGGACGTAGCTTGTCATGACGGTACTCCTCTGCGTGTTGGGTTAGCGCCATTGGATGATACCAAGAGGAAGAAAGGGACTGTCCCCTATTCGTTCGACGTTCAAGAAAGTCCAACCTCCGGATCGGCGTTGTTTTGGCCGGCATCAGCGCAGATTCCGTGGTTGAAGCGTTATAGTCTAATGAGGGACAGGGAGTAAGGAGATTTTCAACGTTGGACTCCGGACAAGTTCCCGGCGCGAAATACAATGACTGTTCCCTTCTCACGAGGAACCGATGCCGAGTGAACTAGCCCAGTGGATCACGCCCGCAATTGTGATCTTGGGGTTCCTTTTCACGGCCCGCACGATTCGCAACCAGCGCGTGGAGATGGAATCCCGATTCGGGTCCCGGATGGACCGGATGGAGTCTCGCCTGACCGGGAGAATTGAAGGCGTGGAGTCTCGCTTGGCCGCGAGAATCCACGGCTTAGAGTCGCAGACCAGCGACCTGCGGGACCGCATGGGCCGGATCGAGGGGACCCTCGACGTGCTGCAGGAGTTCTTCGTCGGGACTGGACGCGGCTCCGTAACGTCACATTTCTTCTTTTGCCTCCGAAAACCACTCACTCTGGCCGCAAAAGGATCCGATGCGGGCGTTGAGTCACGCCGATTCGTAGCAGTCCGTGGTGAAAGTCCCGCGAGCACCGAGACCGTTCCTGCGCCCGCCGGACAAGGCGCGATTCGGGTACATACCGGGAGTATGTGCCCGAATCGCAACGCCGTCCGCCGGGATGCAGGGACGGTCGAATGCCGTGATGACTTTTGCCACGGGCTGGTAAGCTCGATCCAGCAACACGACTGTATGGAGTACAGATAGCGGACTGGTCCACCGCCGCGAGGGGTTCAGGATCCTGATCCAGATCGAGCTCGCCGAAAAACACGCTCACGTCCTGGACGCGCGGAAGAAAGTGACGGTGGCCGATTCGATTCGATGACAGCGGCCGTACCCTGACATTTTTTTCGATGGCCATTGACAACGGGCAGGAATGGCAAGGAGAACGAGTGCGATCTCGGTGGAGTACAATCCGAGGAAATGAAGATCAATTACTTTGAAGATACCGACACTGCTCTCATCGAGTTTACTTCGGAGCTGATCGTCGAGACGCGAGAGGTGTCTGAGAACATCTACTTGGATCTGGACGAGAATGAAAACTTGGTCGCGATGACTATTGAACATGCTGTGGAGCGTGCCAACATCCGGGATTTCGCTTTCGTGCACCAACCCAAAGCGAGGGTGTAACCAGTTAGCTCAACTCCCTTGTCCCCTCCGTAATCCGGACTCGTTTGGAGCGAGACGGCGGAAGAAAGTGACTGCCCCCTATTCGTTGTTCTGGCGATCCAAGCGAGATCTAGCGTTCCAAAAGGTCCATCCTCCGGGTTGGCTCCTTTTTTTGGCCGGCATCATCGCAGATTCCGTGGTTGAAGCGTTATAGTCAAAGAGGGACGGAGAGTAAGGAAGTTTTCGCCGCAGCGTGCCGGACAAGTTCCCGGCGCGGAATACGGTGACTGTTCCCTTCTCACGAGAAACCGATGCCGACTGAACTAGCCCAGTGGATCACGCCCGCCATAGTCATCTTGGGGTTCCTTTTCACGGCCCGAACGATTCGCAATCAGCGCGTGGAGATCGGTTCCCGGATTGATCGGATGGAGTCTCGCTTGGCCGGGAGAATCGACGGCTTGAAGTCGCAGACCAGCGACCTGCGGGACCAAATGAAGTCGCAGACCAGCGACCTGCGGGACCGAATGGAGTCGCAGACCAGCGACCTGCGGGACCGAATGGAGTCACAGACCAGCGACCTGCGCGATCGAATGGAGTTGCAGACCAGCGACCTGCGGGACCGAATGGGCCGGATCGAGGGGACCCTGGACGTGCTGCGGGAGTTCTTCGTTGGGACCGGACGCGGCACCGTAGCGTGACATTTCTTCTTTTGCCTCCGAAAACTATCCGCACTGGCCGCAAAAGGATCCGATGCGGCCGTTGAGTCACGCCGATTCGTAAGCTCGATCCAGCAACTCGACCGTATGGAGTACAGGTAGTGGACTGTTCCGCCGCTTGAGGTGGCTCTCGATCTGCATCAGGCAACCGACGTTCCCGGCGGCCACCGCATCCGGCTGCAATCGCTCGATAACGTCTGTCTTGTTTGCCCCCAAGCGGTTTGCGATCTCCGGTTGTTCCAGATTGTAAGTCCCCGCGGAGCCGCAGCAGGTTTCGCCGTCCATAAGCTCCATCAGGGTCAGATTCGGAATCCTTTTCAGGAGTTTCCGGGGCGCCGATCGGATGCCTTGGGCGTGGGCCAGGTGGCAGGCGTCGTGGTAGGCGACCTTCATTGCCGCAGGCAGGGGCGGAGGATCCCGTTCCAAGCCGAGCTCGTCCAAGAATACGCTCACGTCCCGGACGCGAGCCGAAAAGCGGCGTGCCTCCTCTTCCAGGCCATGGCTCCGGAACAGCAGCGGGTACTCCTTGATCCCGGACCCGCAACCGGCGGCGTTGGTGATGATGGCGTCCACGTCGTCAGGCAAGGCTTCGAAATTGTGGGCCGCCAACCGCCGGGCTTGCTCGGCGTCGCCGTTGTGCAGCGCCAGGGCGCCGCAACACCCCTGTTCGGCGGGGACGATCACCTCCACGCCGTTACGAGCCAGAACCCTTAACGTGGCCCAGTTGATGGACGGCGACAGCACCTGTTGCACGCAACCCGACAATAGGGCGACGCGAGCCCGGCGCCTCCCTTGGGCCGGGTAGACAGACGGAAGCGGAGGAGAAGCCGGCAGCCTCCGGGGCAGCAGCTCCAGCATGGAGGCCATCCGCTCCGGGAGCATCCCGGTGAACGGGCGAGCCAGACGGCCCAGATATGCGGCGGCTCGGAACCGGCGAGGAAAGGGCAGGAGCAGTCGAAAGCTGAGGCGGGTCAGGCGATCCAGCAGAGTCCCCTTGACCCGGTCCCGGGCCAGCGCTCGAAACGGCGTCAGCAACTCGCCGTACTCGACCCCCGAAGGGCAGGCGGTGACACACGCCATGCAGCCCAGGCACTTGTCCACGTAGGGGAGACCTTCCTCCATTTCGAGGTTCCCCTCCAGCATCTCCTTCATCAGCAGGATGCGTCCGCGGGGTGAGTCCATCTCCTGGCCCAGGTCCTTGTAAGTGGGACAGACCGGCAGACAGAAGCCGCAGTGCACACACGTCTTCACCTGGTGGGCCATGGCTTCGCCCTGAGGCCCGTATCGTTCTGCGTCGATGCCGTGTTGCACCTATTCCTCCGAAAATCGCCCGTCCGGATCCAGTGCGTTCCGGATCCTTTCGGAGAAGACCCGGTCTTGCCTACGGCCCGGGCGGGCGATGTCTCCGTTTCCCCGTAGAACGAGGCCGGTGAGACCCAGATGGGCCAACGCCGAGTCCAAGGGGTCCAACGGTCCGGACCAGGACAGCCACGCCAAGCTACCGTCGGCGCAGTAGCGCGACCGGCACGGGACAGAGGTCAGACTCTCTTCCAAATCGGCGATTCGGCTCGTGGTCATGGGGACCTTCATCAG
The DNA here is from genome assembly GCA_965217775.1 of Acidobacteriota bacterium. Taxonomy (GTDB): domain Bacteria; phylum Acidobacteriota; class UBA6911; order RPQK01; family JAJDTT01; genus JAJDTT01. Next base: position 4,518,303 of record CBDCJH010000002.1, on the reverse strand, counting down.
GCTCCAATCGGCCGGGACCCAGTCGAATTCCCGGACCTCATCCCAATGGTCCTGCTCCTCCTGCCCCTGTAGTTCCACCCCCTGCCCCACCAGCTCTCGAACCCGGTCCAGACGAACGGAGACCGACTCGCTCCGACCTCCAACCCGTATCAGCAGTCGCCCCGGAGGCTCCAGATCCACGGCGGCCAAGTCCAGGGGAGCAGCCCGCAGGCGACGTATGGCCTCCAGAGCCTGCGAGAGGTCGGGCAGTTCCACTTCCAGGGTCAGCCAGCGCTGGGCAAGGGGGAAGACCTTGAACGTCATTTCCACCAGGACTCCCAACCTTCCCAGGCTGCCGACCATGAGCTTGGGAAGATCGAACCCGGCGGCGTTCTTGACCACCCGGCTGCCGCCTCGCACCAGCTCGGCGCGGCCGCTGACGAACCGGATCCCCAGGAGGAAGTCACGGATGCCGCCGTAGCGGTAACGTCCCGAGCCGCCGGTCCCCGCCGCCACCGTCCCGCCGAGAGTGGCTCCGGCTCGCACCAACACCGGATCGAAGGGCAGATACTGTCCCTCCTGAGCCAATCTCTCCTGGACTTCGGCTACCGGTGTGCCCGCCAGAGCCGTGAAGGTGTACTCTTCCGGCTCGTACTCCACGATGCCGGACAAACCTCTCAGGTCCAGGGAGACAATCCCCTCGGGCGGCTGGGAAAGAGCCGGCTTGGTACCGCCGCCGCGCGGCCGGATACGCGCGTGATCCGCGACGGCCTGCTGCACCTGCCGAAACGATTCGGGTCTCAGGGCCGTCCGCGCCCCGTTGTCCGAAGGGATGATCTCAGGGGCCGGGACGCGCCCGTGCCCGTCGGGGAACATCTTGCGCCGATTGGCGATCTCCAGCGGGTCGATGGATCGCCGCAGTCTCCTCATGACCTCCATGTCGGTGGGTGCGAACATGTGGGCCAGGTACTCGCGCTTCTCCATGCCCACGCCGTGCTCTCCGGTGATGGAGCCCCCCCTGCGGATGCACATCTGCAGGATTTCGCCGGCCAGTTCCTCGGCCTTCTCCAGGGCGCCCGCCTCGGTGCCGTCGAACAGGATCAGGGGATGGAGATTTCCGTCTCCGGCGTGAAAGACATTGGCCACCCGGATCCCATGCTTCCGCGCCAGCATCTCGATTTCGGCCAGGGTCGACCCCAGTTGCTTCCGGGGAACCACCCCGTCCTGGACGATGTAGTCGGGGCTGAGCCGTCCTACCGCCGAGAACGCGCTCTTGCGTCCCTTCCAGATCCGGAGTCGTTCCGCCTCATCTCGGGCGACACGGATCTCGAAGGCCCCCGAAGCCTGAATCACCGGTTCCAGGAGCTGGAACTCGGCCTCCACCTCGGCCGTCTCCCCTTCCAACTCCACGATGAGAAGAGCCGTGGCTGTCTGGGGATAGCCGGCGTGGACTGCGGCTTCGGCTGCCTCGATGGCCAGATGGTCCATGATCTCCATGGCGCCCGGGAGGAGTCCCGTGGCCACCACCCGAGCCACGGCGTCCCCGGCGGCCTCCAGACTGTTGTAGGCGGCCAGGATCGTCTTGTACGACTCGGGCTTCGGGATGAGACGAACCGTGATCTCCAGAGCGATGCCGAAGAGCCCCTCCGAACCCACGAAGAACCCGGTGAGGTCCGGTCCCACCCCTTCCATGCTCTTGCTCCCCAGCTCCACCACGGCGCCGTCAGGCAGCACCGCCTTCAGGCCCAGGACATGGTTGCTGGTCATGCCGTGGCGCAGGCAGTGGGCTCCGCCGGAGTTGAAGGCCACGTTCCCGCCGATGGTGCAGATGGATTGGCTCGAGGGATCGGGGGCGTAATAGAGTCCGTGTGGAGCTCCCACCGCGCTCAGGTCCAGGTTGATGACTCCCGGCTCCACCACGGCGCACCGCTCGGCCGGATCCAACTCCAGGACCCGGTTGAGGCGGTTGAGCCCGATGATGATGCCCTCCCGGATCGGGAGCGATCCCCCCGAGAGGCTGGTGCCGCTCCCTCGCGCCACGAAGGGCAGGTTCTCCCGGTGGCAGAGGCGTACCGTCTCGATCACCTCCTCCTGGGACTCGGCCAGGACCACCGCCAGTGGCCGTTCCCGAAACGCCGTCAGCGCATCCGATTCATAGGGGGCCAACTGGGCCGGACCCGAAAGGACCCGCTCCGGGGGATAGATGGAATTCAGGGCGCCTACTGACCGCATTTCCCGGCAACCAGTCTACTACGCCGCCTCGGAGATGGGCCACAGGTGAAGATTTCACGCTAGTAGTTTTTGAGCCGGCGGCGTTGAAGTAAAGGCAGGTCTTAACAGCCCGTGGCAAAAGTCGTCACGGCATTCGACCGTCCCTGCATCCCGGCGGACGGCGTTGCGATTCGGGCACATACTCCCGGTATGCACCCGAATCGCGCCTTGTCCGGCGGGCGCAGGAACGGTCTCGGTGCTCGCGCGACTTTCACCACGGACTGTTAACGGAGCAGGAGCGGATATCGTGAGCGTCATGGTAGAGGAGGTTCGGATGGACGTCAGAGAAGCGGTGGAAAAGGCACGGAACTGCGTTGCCGAGTTCTTTGCCGGGGAAGATATCAGTCACGTGGGTGTCGAAGAGGTGGTATTCGACAACGAAAAGAGTGTCTGGAAGGTGACCATCGGATTTTTTCGGTCCTGGAATCGATTGGACGGCCTCCCGGCATCCATGTATTGCGCCTGGGATGAGCGTTCGTACAAAGTCATTCTGATCGACGATCCTACCGGGAACATCGGCTCCATGATCCATTGCACTTTCACGAACATGGGAATCAAGGCCGATTGATCCGGTGCGTCCCTGCTGTCTCGGAGAACGCCGACAAACGTGCATCACCGGTCGTGGGCGGGTCCAACCAGGATTGGTTGGGTGCCAGTGATGGACTGTGAGCTACATCGAGCCCTCATCTGGGAGCGGGGGCTTGCAGCCCCCGAATCTTGAGAATGTGGATGGCTCGATAGTTCCGCTCCGTTGGATCTGGCTGCTCTGATCCGTCCGTTCCCCGGAATCGGACTCCTTTGACCCCGGCCTCGCTCCGACTTGTCCCGCTCGCCAGTCCCACAATCCTTTGAGGAACAGCTCAAGTCCTCCGGCCCAGCGGTTGACCGCCTCACCGGACGCCCGGATAATGTGCCCGATGGGTGCGGCGCCGTAGTGGCGCGTTTTCATCCCGAAGCGTCCATCCTTGGCCACTGGGGACACTTCATGTGGGTTGGGGCCGCACTCCTGATGGCGTCGATTTCTTTCGCGACTCCCACGCTCGGCTTCCAGAGGTCGTTGGATCGACAGCCGTCCACAACCCCCGCAGCACCCATCCTGGCCCACACCGGCGGAGGCGTCCGATACGGCCACCTGGGAGGCGGTCCCGATGGTCCTTCCCCGACACTCTTCGTTTTTGCCGGTACCTTGGAAGACAGCCTGACCCATCCCATCTACAGCAGTTGTTGCTCCCGGCTCATGGAGCACGGGTTCCGCTGTGTCTCCCTGGACCTGCCCGATCATGGACAAGAGGTCCGGGCCGGGGAGCCGCAGGGACTGAAGGGTTGGAGTGACCGTGTTCGGCAGGGAGAGGATCTCATGGCCGGCTTCGTGAGCCGGGCGCGCGAGGTCCTGGATGCCCTCATCGAAGAAGGGTTGTCGGATCCACGGCGGATCCTGGCATCGGGCACCTCCCGCGGGGGATTCGCCGCCCTGCACCTGGGGGCAGCGGATTCTCGGGTCCGTGCGGTCGCCGCTTTCGCCCCCGTCACCGATCTCGCCGTCTTGCGCGAGTTCCAGGATCTGGAAGACGATTCGCTGACCCGCTCTCTCGCCCTGGTAACGAAGGCCGAAAAGCTGGCGTCCCGGAATCTCTGGATCATCATCGGTCACCAGGATGAGCGGGTCGGCACCCGGCAGGCAATGGAACTGGCCCTGGCCGTGAGCCGGGAGGCGGTGTCCCGGAAGACCGGAACCCGGGTCCAACTCCATGTCGAACCATCGGATGGCCACCGGGTCCCGGAGGGCGGTTACAGTCGGGCCGCACAATGGCTTCTACGACAGGCGTTTCAAGAAGAGGAGGAGACAGTCAATGAACGGTAATTCCGTGATCGCGAAGATTCTGAAGTTGGAAGGGGTGGAATGGATCGCCGCCTTCCCGGAACAGAAGCTCATCGACGCCGTGGCCAAGGAGGGCATCCGTCCCATCATCAGCCGGCAGGAACGAGCCGGCGTCAACATGGCCGACGGTTTCAGCCGCGTCCGCAACGGGAACCAGATCGGCGTGTTCACCATGCAGAGGGGCCCCGGCGCCGAGAACGCCTATGGCGGGGTGGCGCAGGCCTTCGCCGACTCGGTGCCCATTCTCCTCTTCCCGGGAGGGGCTCCCAGGAGGCGGATGCAGGTCCATCCCGACTTCGCCTCTTGCGATCAGTACCACGGAATCACCAAGTACACCCGGAACTGCAACATGGTGGAGCGGATTCCCGAGATGTTGCGCTATGCGTTCACTCTCGTCAAACATGGACGTCCCGGTCCCGTCCTTCTCGAGATCCCCGACGACGTGGGAACCGACGAGTATCCGGGCGAGCTGAACTACACGCCCGTTCGCAGGCACCGCTCGGCGGCGGACCCGGATGAGGTCCGGGATCTGGTCCGGGCCATGTTGGCCGCCGACTGCCCCGTCATCAACGCCGGGCAGGGCTCTCTCTACGCCGAGGCCACGTCCGAGCTGGTGGAGTTGGCGGAGCTGATCCAGATTCCGGTGCTCACCTCCCTGGCCGGGAAGAGCGCCTTTCCCGAGAACCATCCCCTGGCCCTGGGCACGGCGGGCTACACTAGCACGCGGATGGTCGACCACTTCCTCCGGAAGACCGACTTCATCTTGGGCGCCGGCACCAGTTTCACCCACTCGGTCTTCAACGGACCGGTCCCGGTGGGCGTCCCCCTGGCCCAACTCACCAACTGTCCGGAGGACCTGAACAAGGATCACCGTGTCGACTACGGCGCCATCGGCGACGCCAAGGTCGTGCTGCGGCAGATCATCCAGGAGGTCCAGCGCCAGATCGGCACCGGCGGACGGGCGGACGAGCAGGGCGTGGCGGCGGAGATCGCCCGGGTCAGGGCGGATTTCGTGGCCGAGTGGCGCCCCCACTTCGAGTCGGACGAGGTTCCCATCAGTCCTTACCGCGTCTTCCGCGAGGTGATCCGGGCCGTGGACCCGGCCAACGTCATCGCCACCCACGATTCGGGCTTTCCCCGGGACCAGTTGGTGCCCTTCTGGCCGGCGGTCACCCCGCGCGGCTATATCGGATGGGGCAAGTCCACCCAGTTGGGCTACGGCCTGGGCCTGGCACTGGGGGCCAAGATGGCGGCTCCCGAGAAGGACGTGATCCATATCATGGGAGACGCCGCTTTCGGAATGGCGGGCATGGATCTGGAGACCGCGGCCCGAAACCGGATCGGGACCCTCCATATCGTCCTGAACAACGGCGTCATGACCCACTATTCCAGTCACATGCCCTATGCCACCAAGCACTGGGGCAGCAACGCCTTCAGCGGCGAGTATGCCCGGGTCGCCCGCGGGCTGGGGGCCCATGCCGAGCGGGTGGACACGCCCGACGGGCTGGCTCCCGCCATCCGCAAGGCCCTGGAGGTGACCCGTGGCGGGAGGCCGGCGCTGATCGAGACCATTACCAAGGAAGAGGAGCACATCCCCAAGTTCTGGACTCCCGGGACTTGGGACTATCCGGGCGGAAGGGGTTGAAATCAAATGCACACGAAAATCGGCACCATGGCAGTCTGCGGGTGGCTCCTGGCCGTCCACGTCCAGGCGGGTCTGATCCACATCGGGTCCCAAAAGCAGTTCTTCATCGACGACTATCTGATCGAGAGCATGCTGGCCACGCGCCAGGTACTGAATCCCGCCCGGAAAGTCGACCACAACCCCATCATTCGTCCCGAGAAGCCCTGGGAGGGCAATGACGTCCGGGTCAGCAAGGTGATCTACGAGGAGGAAGAGGGCCTCTTCCGGATGTGGTACAGCGGGAATTCCTACAAGGCCAGTCAGGGCCAGGGAGAGTTCATCGTCGAATCAGGCGACGGGAAGCTCTGCATCGCCATTTCCAAGGACGGTTTCCATTGGGAGAAGCCCAACCTGGGAAAGGTGGAATTCCAAGGCTCCCGTGAGAACAACATCCTCCCCCGGGAGCTGTTCCGGCCCTACTTCTTCAAGGACCGGCACGAGAAGGATCCGGCCAAGCGCTACAAGGGGCTCGAGCGCACGGGGACCACCGGGACACCGGGGATGCAATTCGACCTCTACTACTCACCCGACGGCTTCCAGTGGACGGCCTACGAGAACAATCCCATCATCGACACCTCTCCCCGGGTGGGGCGCTGGGGACCCACCGGCTTCATGGGTTGGGACCCCATCCGGCAGACCTACGCCGTGCACATGGAGAACTGCGCTCATCTTCGTTGTCCCCTGGGCAAGCGGCTCATCGGCCGCGCCGAGAGCCCCGACATGATTCACTGGAGCCAGCCCGAGACCATCATCCTCCCGGACGAGCAGGACTACCCGGACCTCCAGTTCTACCACATGGCCGTCACTGTCTATGAGGGGATGTACGTGGGAATGCTCTGGAACTTCCGGACCACCAACACCAGCATCCTGCCCCAGGCCGTCTTCAGCCGTAACGGCATCCACTACAATCGGGACTACCGGGAGCCCTTCATACCGGCCGGTCCCAACGGCAGCTTCGACTCGGCCGTGGTCTATGCCCAGGACCCCAAGGTCCACGAGGGGCGTCTGCTCAACTACTACACCGGAGTGAACTGGCGTTCCCCCGAGAGCCTGTACCACTTGGGGAACAAGGCCCTGGGGGCCGTGGGTCTGGCCGTGACGCCGCCGGACGGCTTCGTCTCCCTGGACGGAGCGCAGGGGCACGAGCGCCAACGCTATCCCTTCAGCGAGGTCGTGACCCGCTCCTTCACCTTCAGTGGAGACCGCCTCCATCTGAACGTCCGGTCGGCCCTTCGCCAGTGGGGTGCCGGCCCCTGCGAGGTGCGCGTGGAGATCATCGGAGCCGACCACCACCCCATCGAGGGCTACGGTTTCAAGGACGCGGATCCCATCACCACCACCGGTCTGGCCCACGTCGCGTCGTGGAAGGGAAAGAGCGACCTCAGTGGTCTGAAGGACAGACCCATCAAGCTGAGGATCTACTTCAAGAACGCCAAGCTCTACTCGTTCCAGTTCAAGTAGTCACCGGGTCCTGCCCGTCCCCTCCTCCAGGTGGGACCTGCGCCGGAACTGCTCCTGGGCCAGTTCCGGCTGCCCCAACTGTTGGTAGGCCAGCCCCAGTTGGTAATAGGCTCCCGAGAAGTTGGGTTGGAGCCGGATGGCCCGTTGGAGTTGGGCCGCGGCGTCCTGATGGCGTCCCAGGGAGTTGAAGATCCGTCCCCTCAGGTAGTAGAGGTCCGCGTCCTGCGGGGAGATCTGCTCCGCCCGGTCCAGGGCCGCCAGGACCTGATCGGGGGGAGCCCCCTCCTCGGCCAGGGACTGGGCCAGGAAGATGTTGGCCATGGGGTATCGGGGCTGCTGCCGGATCAGCCTCCGCCAGGTCTGGGACGCCTTGGCCGCATCCCCGGCGGACCGGTAGGCCTGAGCCAGCAGGCGGAGCGCATCCGCGTGGTTCGGGTGCCGAGAGGTCAGGAGCACCAGCACCCGGACCGCTTCCTCGGCGTCGCCGGCGGCCAGCAGTTGACGGCTCAGGTTCTGTCCGATCCCGGGCGCCCCGGGAAGCCGGTCCCACCCGCGTTTCAGAGCTTGGGCGGCCGCCGCCGGATTGTCGGCCTGCTGGTGAGCGCTGGCCATGGAGAGATAGTAGTCCTCCACCTGCGGAGACAATTGGATGGCCCGCTCCAGAAACTCCACCGCCTTGGCCTCGTTGCGCAGGATGGCGTGGCTCTTGCCGGCCAGCGCCGCCGCTTCTCCCTGGATCACGGGATCCAGGCCGGGCGTGAAGACGATGGAAGCGGCCGTGTCGATGGCGTCCTCCAACGCCCCGGCCCGGGCCAGAAGGCTGGCCAGAACCAGATTCGTCTGCGGGTCGTTCAGTCCGGACCGTTGGGCCCGGAGCAGCTCGGCCAGGGCAAGATCGGTCTGCTGCCGGCCGTACAACCAGCGCCCCAGACTGGCGTGCAGTTCGGTGTCATGGGGGAATCGGGCCGCGGCCGACCGCAGGTCCGCCTTGGCTTTCTCCAGGTCCCCTTCCAGGACCGCCAACTGCACCAGGTCGATCACATAGAGGGCCCGAGCCGGGTGCTCCTTGCTCAGCGCCTCCAGGGTCGTGCGTCCTTGGGCATGCAGCTTCCGGCGGTGGTATTCCTCCAGGACAACGGTGTGCGCCGCGGCGGCTGTCGTTCCCTCCAGGACTTTGTGCAGGACGGCGGGCGCCTTCGCGTCCGACACGGTCCGGAAGAACTGTTGCAATCGTGCCAGGGCGTGCTGGCTCTGGGGGCCCTCCAGTTCGGAGAGCTGCGGAGGCTCCTGGAAAGGTGCTTGCGCGGATCCGAATGCCGCCGCCGAACAGAGGGACAGGAAAGCGGCAACCGAGGCCGCTGGGATCAGGATCAGAGCACGTTGCATTGGACGGAGGGGTACCAGTTGAGTTCGTATCCGTCGGTTCTGTTGGTGTCTCGGCGAGTCGGCTGCCAGCGTCCCCGATGGTCCTGAGCCCGGGCCATCAGCAGATGCTCTCCCTTGGGAGCTGCCCAGTCATAGCTCCACCGGACCCAGGTGAAGGGACGGGATTCGCCCTCCAGCCGGGCCGGCCTCCAGCTTCTTCCCCGGTCCGGACTGACCTGGACGGCGCCCACCCGGTGGGGACCGGCCCAGGCAAAGCCCCGAACCGGATACCGGCCCGGAGCCAGGTTGGCCCCCGGGGGCGGAAAGGAGAACCCGGAATTGACCTGGATCTCCGAGACCCGGCCCGTGATCTGCTCCTGCGTCCCGAACTTGACATACTTCTGATAGAGCAGGTCCATGCCGCTGGAGTAATAGGCGGGGGGCCAGTCGAAGGCGTCCAGGATGCGGACCCGCGTCAACCACTTGACCGAGTCCATGCCGTACCAGCCCGGAATGAAGGCCCGGGCCGGAAAGCCGTTGCGCCGGGGCAGGAACTGCCCGTTGAGCTTGAAGGCTACCAGGGTTTCGGGAGCCAGACATTTCTCCAGAGGCAGGATCCGGGAGTAGGGGGATTCGGGCATGTCGGGAATCAGGGACCCCTTGTCCGCTCCTTGGAGCATGACCCTCTTGGCCCCCTCCTTGGGCTGGGCCCGCCGGATCAGGTCGGAGAGGGGGACCCCCTCCCAGAGCCCGTTGCTCACCAGGCCCGTCCGGTTACCCGCGCATTCCAGGAGCCCCTCCAGGGACTTGGTGGAGGTCTCCACCAGGTCCGGGAAGGACAACTCCAGGGGATTGGCCACCGCACCCTCCACCCGCAACCGCCAAGTCTTCAGTGACAAGCGGGGCTGAGCATGGTGGCTCCGGACGAAGAAACGGTCTGCGGGGGTCAGTGTCCCTTCCACGTCCGCCATGGCGCTCAAAGAGACTCGATCGTCCTCCAGAGGAGTGCCCTGAGTCGATTGGGCCTGACCCCTGACCGATCGCGTCAGCAACAACGCGGAGGCGTACCCGAACCACCTGCGCCGGCTGATCCGGCCGGAATTCTCGTCAAGTCTCATGACCAAAGGTTAGCAGTACCCGGTGAAAGTCGCCACGCCGGGAGGGGGAACAGGAGGGGGGACATTCTTGTCCCCCACTCTTCAACGCCCCGATGCCCAACACGGAGTTCGGCGGCTACAAACCGCCGCTCCGCTCCTCGCCGATCTTCCCTCTTTCCTCTCTCCTCCGAAGCGATTCGCCTTCCTTGACCAGATACTCCCGATCCGCCTCCAGATTCTCCAAAACCTGCTGCCGTCCCCGGCTCCAGCGCACCTCGATCCGCTGGACCTGGGTCGTCGCGCCCAACCCGAAGTGGAGCCGCGGGTCGTCCGACGACTGGTAGCCCGAGCCGGCCCGAACCTCCCGGATCTGGGTGGCGTCCCCGGTGGTGAGCGTGACCCGGGTTCCCACGGCTCCCCGGTTGGACTCCTTCCCCTCCAGCCGCAAGCGCAGCCAATGCCCCTTGCTTCCGTCGTTGCGGTAGAGAGAAAGCCCTCGGTCTATGTTGGAGACGACCACGTCCCCGTCCCCGTCGTTATCGAAATCTGCAAATGCGGCCCCGCGGCTGGAATAAGCCTGGGAAAGCCCCAGTGCCTCGTCCGAGGCCAGCTCCCGGAAGCGGCCGTTTCCCAGATTCCGGAAGAGGAGGTTCCGCTGTCGGAAGCGGGTCCCCACGGGCCGCGTATCCACCTGCGGGAAGACGTGCCCGTTGGCCACGAAGAGGTCCTCCCAGCCGTCGTTGTCGTAGTCGAAGAAGTGGGTGCTCCACCCCAGGAAACGCAGGCTGGGCAGGATCAATCCGGTGGCGCGGGTCACGTCCCGAAAGAGGTCCCCTCCCAGGTTCCGGTACAGGGTGTTGTAGTCCGCCGAGAAATTGGTCACGTACAGGTCGAAGCGTCCGTCCCGGTCGTAGTCTCCGAAGGTCACCCCCATGCCGGCCTGGGCCTGCCCGTCTTCGTTGAAGGCCACGGCCGCCACCAGTCCCCGTTCCTCGAAGGTTCCGTCTCCCCGATTGCGGAAGAGAAAGTTGGCCATGGAATCGTTGGCCACGTAGAGGTCGCTGTCGCCGTCGCTGTCGTAGTCGCACCAGACCGCGCCCATCCCGTAGGCGGCCGGTGCGTCCATACCGGCCGCCTTGCTGGCTTGCCGGAAGGCGCCGTCGCCGTTGCTCAGGTAGAAGGTGTCCCGGGCCGCCGGAAGTCCCCCCGGCCCACAGTGGACCCGGACCCCGCGGTACTGGCAATCGGGCGATGCGGCCGGCGGATTCCCGTGGTCGAATTCCACGTAGTTGGCCACGTAAAGGTCGAGCCATCCGTCCCCGTTAGCGTCGGCGAAGGCTGCACTGGAACTCCAGGACGGATCCCCTACCCCCGCTTCCCGAGTCACGTCCCGAAAGGTGCCGTCGCCGTTGTTCCGGTACAGGACGTTGGGCCCGTAGTTGCAGACGTAGAGATCGGGCCAACCGTCGTTGTCGTAATCGGCGACGGTCACCCCCATGCCCCAATGCCGCCCCTCCACGCCCGCCTCGGGCGTCACCAGACGGAAACTGCCGTCCCCCTGGTTGCGGAAAAGGGCGTTGGAGACGCTTCGCTTCCCCGTTCCCAGCTCCTCCCAGAGGCCGCCGTTGACGGCATACAGATCGAGCCAGCCGTCCTGGTCGAAGTCGATCCAACCGACGCCGCTGCCCACCGTCTCCAGGATATGGTCCTTGGCGCTGCCGCCGCCCCGGTGCCGAAACTCCAGCCCCGCCTCACGGCTCACCTCCGTGAAGTGAACGCCGCTTGAGAGAAGAAGCAGCAACGTCGCGATCATCTCTGCCAGTCTAGCAAGATGAGGAGATCGCTCGCGTACGCTGGCGCATCATGTAAAAATTGAAGCGTGAAGGCTCTTCGACGGTGTCGATCCAGCGTGGCGGCCTGGCTTCTGAGCCTATTGATCTTTTGGGGCTGCGGTTCGGGCCCCTCGGGGTTTAACCTGACGAGCCTTTCGGGAGAGCGCGTGGACCCGCTCGCGGCCAGCGACCCGGCCAGCGTCTTCCTGTTCATGCGCAGCGATTGTCCCATCGCCAACCGGTATGCGCCCGAGCTGCGGCGTCTGCATGAGACGTTCTCGCCCCGAGGGGTGCGGTTCTGGCTGGTTTATGTGGATCCGCAGGAAGAGGCCGAGGCCATCGGGCGGCACGCGGAGGAATATCAAGTTCCAGGCGAGATCCTTCGCGATTCCCATCACGACCTGGTGCGCCTCACGGGCGCCCGGGTCACTCCTGAAGCGGCCGTCTTCGACGCCGACGGACGGCTCGTCTACCGTGGGCGCATCGACGACCGGTACCCCGATTTCGGAAAGGCGCGGGCCCAACCCAATCGCCGCGACCTGAAGCTGGCCCTGGAATCCGTGCTCCAAGGGGAAACGGTCGCGGAACCGGAGACCCGGGCCGTGGGGTGCTTCATCGCGGACCTGGCCAGGAAATAGCAGAGAGGCGGAGATCGATATGCTCAAACGACGGCTGGCAGTCCTGGGGGTGCTTTGGTTGGGATTCATGGGAGTGTCGCACTCCAGAGACGGCATCATCCGGCATGCCGATTTCGAGGATTTCAGCCAGGGGACCTTGGGGAACTCAGGCGCGAACCTCTACGTTTCCAGGAAAGGGTCCGTCCAGGTCATCAATCAGTGGGACCTGAACCGGGACGGGTACGTGGACCTGGTCCTGAGCAACACCCACGACAACATGAGTGTGGTGGACGCGCTCGTCTACTGGGGCAGCGCCGACGGTCCTCGCTCCCTTCTGCCCGAACTCTGGCGGGAACGGCCCCTGGCGCAGGTGGTCTACGGCTTGATGGACCGAACCGATCAGGTCACCCGGCTCCCCTCCTTCGGCGGCGGCCGGTCGGCGGTTGCGGACCTGAACCAAGACGGCTATCCCGATCTGGTCTTTTGCAACTACATCCACAACTACCCGGGTGTCCGCACGGCGTACGTCTACTGGGGGAGCGGCGACGGGTATTCTCGCGTTGGACGAACCGAACTGCCCACCCGCTGGGCGGCGGGTGTGGTGGCCCGCGATTTGAACTCCGACGGGTATCCGGACCTGGTCTTCGCCAATCAGGGGGTAGAGGCGGGAGCGGAGAAGATCTCGCCCCAGGTGGACCTCTCGTCCTACATCTACTGGGGCAGCGCCAACGGTTTCGATCCCGACCGTCCGGGACTGGTCCCCACCCGCGGCGCCCGGGACGTGACCAGCGGTGACGTGAACGGGGATGGAGATCCCGACCTGATCTTCGTCAACAACAGTCCCCAGACGAAGGGGGTTCAGGTGTTCCTGGGCCGGCAGGGCGTCTACACCGCCGACCGCTCCTGGGAGGCGGAGACGGCTCCTCCCGGCAGTGTCGGGTCCGGCGACCTGGACCGCGACGGATACGACGACGTGGTGGTCACGGTCTCGGGCCAGGGCGCCCAGGACGGCAGCCTCCTCCTGTTCTTGGGAGGGAAAAACGGGCCCGCCCCGTCCCCCAGCCAGACCCTTCCGGCCATCGCTCCCACCGGCTCCGACATCGCCGACCTGGACGGAAACGGATACCTGGACCTGGCCGTGTCCAATTCCTCCAACGAGGATCCGCTACCCGAGTCCTACGTGTACTGGGGCGGACCCGAGGGCTTCTCCGTCCAACGGCGGTCCCAGCTCCCGACTCTGGCTCCGGCCGACGTGGCCTCGGGCGACCTGAACCGGGACGGTCATCCCGACCTGGTCTTCGCCAACTCCCACGACAGCCAGACCGTCGACGTGCCTTCCTACGTCTATTGGGGCAGTCCCACCGGGTTCGCGCCCTACATGCGGACTGAACTGCAGGGATTCGGCGGCAACAGCGTCAACGTGGCCGACTTGAACCAGGACGGCCATCTGGAGGTGGTGCTGGTGAACCGGTGGAGCGGCACGCACCCCGGGAAGGTCTTGAACAACATCTACTGGGGCAACCCCCATCACTACTATTCCACCGCCTCCCGGACGGCCCTGCCGGGGCGCGGGGCCTATGCCGTCGCCGTCGCCGACCTCAATGACGACAGCTTCAACGATCTGGTCCTGACCAACTCCTACGTCGGATACAGTTGGCTCTACTGGGGAAGCCGGGAGGGTTACTCCCCCGGGAACCGGCAGGAACTGGCCGTCGCCAACGCCCATGGGGTGAGCGCGGCCGACCTGAACCGGGACGGCTACCTGGAGCTGGTCTTCACCCACGGAAGCGGCCAGAAACTGGGGACCATCTACTGGGGAGGGGCAGAGGGCTACGCCGACGCCCGCCGGACCTCGCTTCCCCTGAAGAACCAGAGGTGCAGCAACAACCGGGTGGCGGACCTGAACCGCGACGGCCATCTGGACCTGCTCTTTCCGGGAAGCTGGTACGGCATCTACCAGATCTTCTGGGGAGACCGGGACGGCTACTCGCCGGAGCGGAGCTGGAGCCAGGTCCTGCCTGCCGGCAACGTGGAGCTGGCCGACCTGAACTCGGACGGGAACCTGGATTTCATGCTGGTGGGGAGCTTCGATCCCGAGACCCGGAAATATACCGGCAACAGCTACCTGCTCTGGGGGACTCCCGAAGGGATTCCCACGCTGGAGGGCAAGGTGGAGTTGGAGGGCCACTCGCCCATCGAGTGCGGCATCGCCGACCTCAACCGGGACGGACACCTGGACCTGGTGATGTCCAACTACATGTCGGGCCGCACCCGTACCCTGCCGGTGTTCATCTACTGGGGCGCCGAGGGGGGCGCGTACAGCCGGACCAACCGGACCGATCTTCCCGCCTATTCTTCCTCCGCCATCCAGACGGTGGACTTGAACCGGGACGGCTATCCCGAAATCGTGGTCCACAACCACATGAAGGACGGTGACCACAGCATCAATACCTACATCTACTGGAACGGCCCGGAAGGGTTCCACCGGGACCGGAAGACCGAGATCCCCAGCTTCGGTCCCCACTACAGCCAGATGACCGATCCGGGGGACCTCTACACCCGGCGCTTGGAGGAGGAATACGTCTCGCCACCTCTGGAGTTACCTGGACCCGGCGGAGTCCGCTTGATCTGGGAGGGTGAGGAACCCCACGGAGCCCGTCTCCAGTTCCAGATCCGGACCGCGTCCAGCCGCGACGGCCTGAAGTCCGCCGAGTGGACGGGACCCTCCGGCGCCGGCTCCTTCTACCAGGAATCCGGCACCGAGATCGCCGGCCTGAATGGAAAACGACGCTGGGCCCAGTACCGGGCCGTCTTCACCTCACCCGCCGGCGGAGTCTGGCCCATCCTCTCGGCGGTCGAGTTGCAGGTGCGGTAAGGAGGGGCGACATCCTTGTCGCCCAGGAGAGGCGATTTCCAGTCGCCCAGGAGGGGCGACATCCTTGTCGCCCAGGAGGGGCGATTTCCAGTCGCCCTCTTGGGAAAGGCGGAGGGGCGACATCCAATCGCCCGCTCCCACGTTATCGTGTTGTTGCGACGGAGCCGGGCGGTTGGAAACCGCCCCTCCTGGAACTAATACTCTTCCGAAGTCTGTTCAATCCGATACAAGTGCGTATCGGTCCTCAACAGCAGCGTTTCACCCGCGACCGCCAGGGAGGCCAGAGTGCGGCCCTCGACCTGATTCCTCGCCAACTCCCGAAAAGCCTTCCTGGGCGCGACGACGAAGGTCTCTCCCGTCTCGTTGAGGAAGTAGATCCGTTCGGCTCCGTAGAGGGGAGAGGCGGAGAACCGGCCTCTCAGCCGCTGCTTCCAATGCACCTTTCCGGTCTTGGCGTCCAGGCAGGTCGCCACCCCCACGTCACTGACCACGTAGAGCTCGTCCCCCACCAGGATCGGTGACGGATTCAGGGGAGCTCCCCGGGAAAGCTCCCAGGCGGTGTGGCTCTCGGTGACGTCTCCGCTGCCGCCGGGTCGGACGGCGTAGAGGACGGGGCGGTTGTACCCGGAGACGACGAAGACCAGATCGTGGCCGAAGACGGGGCGGGGCACCCCCGAGAAACCGTT
Organism: Acidobacteriota bacterium; assembly: GCA_965217775.1. Taxonomy (GTDB): domain Bacteria; phylum Acidobacteriota; class UBA6911; order RPQK01; family JAJDTT01; genus JAJDTT01. Next base: position 4,502,557 of record CBDCJH010000002.1, on the reverse strand, counting down.
GTGGGCGATCCACCAGATTGGCTCGCCGCTTCTCGGATCGTAAGCGCCAACTTGGTGTCCACCCGGACTGACCAACTGGACCTGGTCCCCCACCTGGATGATCAAGGGGGTGGCATAGGCCATGTACCCCTGGCGCTGGGTCTTCCAGCGGAGCTCGCCGCTTTCTTTGTCCAGCGCGGCCAGGTACTGAACGTCGGTCCCGTCGCAGGCGACGATGAGCAGGTCCTCGAACAGCACCGGGGACCCCCCCGGTCCGTGTCCATGCTGGTACTCGAGCCGGTGGCGCCAAAGCACTCGTCCATCGGTCGAAACCGCGGCCGTCCCGTTGGCGCCGTAGTGGACGAAGACCCGGTCCCCCTCCAGCAAGGCGGTGGGAGACGCATAGCTGTTCTTGGAGTGGATGCTTCCCGGGTCGTTGCGTCGAAAGACCTCCAGGTCGTGAAGCAACTTCCCGGTTTCCAGTTCCAGGCTAACGACTCGAAGGGACCGGCCCTTATCCCGGGCGGCGGTGAGCCAGATCCGGCCGTTCCGAACCACCGGGGATGACCAGCCGGATCCGGGGACCGGGACCTTCCAGCGGATGTTCTCGTCCTCGGACCAGTTCAGGGGCAGTTTTTCTTCGCTCGAATGACCCTGTCCGTCCGGACCCCGAAACTGGGGCCACTCCTCGGCCTGCAGCAGGCTGAGGTTGAGGACCAGGAGGGAGAGGAGCCGGTTCATGGGCTGGCGAGGATCTCGGCCCCGTAACCAGGGCGGTCAGTCCTCCTTGGCAAAGGCGGCGTCGAAAGCCACACCGGAGGGCTTGAAGTCGATGGATCGGACGAATGCGGCGGACTCGGTGGCTCCATGCTCCCGGTCCATGCCGGGGTCTTCCCATTCCACCGAGAGCGGGCCGTCGTATCCGATATCGTTCAGGGCCCGGATCACCTCTTCGAAACGGACGCTGCCCCGGCCCAAAGACCGGAAGTCCCAGAATCGGTCCGGGTGTCCGAAGGGGAGATGCCCGCCGAACACACCGGCCCGGGTCGGCGTCTGCGACCAGTATGCGTCCTTCATGTGGACGTGGACGATCCGGTCCCGGAAGGTCCGGATGAAGTCCACATAGTCGACTCCCTGGTAGCCCAGATGGCTGGGATCGTAGTTGAAGCCGAAGCTTTCATGGCCGCCGACGGCTTCAATGGTTCTCTCGGCGGTGGCGATGTCGAAGGCGATCTCGGTGGGATGGACCTCCAGTCCGAACCGCACGCCGCAGTCCTGGAACACCTGGAGGATGGGCAGCCAGCGGCGGCCCACATCCTGAAAACCCCGCTCGATGGTCTCCGGGTCCACCGGGGGAAAGGAGTAGAGGAGGTGCCAGATGCCGCTTCCCGTAAACCCGTTCACGATTTTGACCCCGAACGCGGCCGCGGCCCGGGCCGTGTTCTCCATCTCCCGGGCGGCTCTGTCCCGAACGCCCTCCGGGTCGCCGTCTCCCCAGATCGACGGGGGCAGGATGGCCTGGTGGCGGTCGTCGATGTTGTCGCAGACCGCCTGGCCCACGAGGTGATTGCTGATGGCGTAGCACTGGAGTCCGTGCCGGTTCAGCGTCTCCCAGTGATTCCGGCAGTAGGAATCCTCTTCCAGCGCCCGACCGACCTCGAAGTGATCTCCCCAGCAGGCCAGCTCCAGGCCGTCGTAGCCGAACTCCTTGGCCTTGAGGCACATGGTGTCGAAATCCAGGTCCGCCCATTGCCCCGTAAACAAAGTGACCGGTCGTCCCATACATGCCTCCGAACCGCGAGAATAGCACATGAGAACGGGGGTTTCAGCACCGGTGAGATAAGAGAAAAGAGAGGTGGGAGAGCCCTCGGGGCTCGTTTTTCACTGCTCCTCCCAGGTGGTATACTTGCTGCCGATCTCCTGGTTCCGGGTTGGATTGGAGTGAATCGACGGCGGCTGAGTTCGGCAGCAGTGAGAAGTTGCAGGAAGTGAGTCTTCGGCGGCCGGTATCGGCATCTCCTCGGGGAGTACGTATCCCCGGATCAGAGTCTCCCCGTCCCACCGGCGTTCGGCGCCGGCTTTCCATGGTCGAAGAAAGGACCTGAAAATGATTTTCCTCTATGCGGCCATCTACCTGGCCGTGGTGGTTCAGATTTCCAATCTGTGCACCACCATCTACCTTCACCGGCACATGTCCCATCATGCCCTCAAGTTACATCCCTCGGTGGCCATGGCCATGCAGTTCTGGCTCTGGTTGCACACCGCCATCGATCCGCGGGAGTGGGTCGCGGTTCACCGCAAGCACCATCAGTTTCCCGACGAGCACGGGGATCCCCATAGTCCGCAGCTGGAAGGTCTCTGGAAGGTCCTGCTGACCAACGCCTACCTTTACCACAAGGAAGCGGCCAACCCGGAGACCGTGACCCGGTACACCCGGGACATCCGCACCAACCGTTTCGAGGATTTCATGCACCGTCACGGCTACCTGGGACTTTTCCTGGGTGTGCTGGCCGCGGGTCTGCTATTGGGTCCGCTGGCCGGGATCGTGACGTTTCTACTGCAGGCGGCGGTCTACATCTTCCTCAACGGCATGATCAACGGCGCTTGCCACGTCCTGGGCTACAAGAACTTCCACAACACGGCCACCAACCTTCGTTGGGTGGCTTGGATCACCGCCGGCGAGGGGCTGCACAACAATCACCACCATGCTCCGTCGTCACCCAAGCTGAGCCTTCGTCTCAGCGAGATCGACCCGGCTTGGCCCGTCATCCGCCTGCTCGAGTTGTTGAAACTGTGCAAGGTCAGGCCGCGCCTCACGCGCATGCCCTCGTCGTGAATCCCGGCGTTGGGGCTACCGGGCCGGTGGTCCCAGGGTGAATCTCTGTCCCCCCAGCTCGAAGCGGACACCGCCGGCTCCGGGGGTGAACGGTGTCTCCTCGCCTCGTCGCGGAGAAACCATCAGTTCCAAGGCGTCTCCCGAGACGGTCCGGACCGAATCCGGATCGATTCTACGGACGGTGCTGCTGCGAAGGTCCATCAGAAGCGGCCCGTCCAGGCCGGGGACCTGAATGAGAAAGGCGCTGGCCCCTTCCGATTCATAAATCCGGGCCCGTTCATCGGGACGGCCGTCGATGGTGAGGGAGTAGCTCGCGCTGGGCACGAACCGGGAGGTCTCGGCCAGTGAACCGAGCCGGTGGGCGGCTTCGATGTAATCGATATCGGGGCTCCGCGAGGCCCAGAGGGAGACCCCCAGGGCCGCCAGCAGCGCCACGGCGAGCCGCCTCCTCGGGACACCTTCCGATTTGCGCCTCCTCCAGAAACAAAGGAGGGTCAGGGGAACCATCAGCAGAAGGTCCTGCCAGAACGCCTCCGCGGGAGTCCGCTCGATCAGGGACCCGAAGCAACCGCAACTCCCGGGTTCCCGCAGTCCCTGGGACACGAGCCAGTAGTTGCGTCCGTTCAGGAAGATGAAGAAGACCACCAGGGCCACTGTGGGCAGCAGGACGCCGAGGTGCCGGACACCTAGTAACAGCGCCGTCCCCAGCCCAGCCTCCAGGGCCAGCGCGATCAGCGCCACCTGAACGGCCGTGAACAGGAAATCCAGTTGCTCTAGCCGGATCTGATCGATGAAGGCGCCAAAGTCGTCGGGATACCAGGCCTTGGCGAACGCGGCGATCAGGAACACCACCCCGAGGAGCACCGCCCCGGCCGTCCCAGCGTATTCTTTCCAACGGGGATGGATCTGGCCCATGTCCCCCTATTCTACCTTCGCCCCCGTCCCCTCTGCAGTCCGCCCTGTTGGTCCGTATTGCGTCTGGTGGGGACGACGCCAAGTTCAGACTACGGACTTCCGGAAAATCTTCCGGCCAAGCTCTGAGGCAGTACCGGAACCGTCCCTTCCGCCACCAGGAGGCCGACTTCTTCCAGCAGAGACGACTGGTCCGGGTCGATCGCCAGGTTTCTCTCCACCAGCGCCCGAGCCTCCTGGTCCCGCTCCTTCAAGCTCTGGGCCAGAATCGTCGCCGCCAGGGCCTGGCCATGGAAGGAGGCGACGAGTTCCGCCCGCGGGCTCAATTCCCCCAACAGATGGAGTCCCTTGAGCAGGTCGGTCACGTCCTGGAATATGAGTCCCAACCGCCGCCGTGCCTCACTCCAGTTCTCCCCGGATGTCAATTGACGGGCGACCTGAATGTGGTAGGTCCGAAGTCCTTCGGCCAGCGTCGTCGCCACCACCATATCCTGGTCCGCAGATTTCCGTCCGGCCTCGAGCAACTGCTTCCGGGTCATCCCCATGGCCGAGACGAAGACCACGGGAGTGGTCCCTCTCCCCTCCAGAATCGAGTCCACCGCCCGTCCGATACCCGCCGCCGATTGGATTTCGCCGCTCTCCAACTCCAGCCTTGTCATGTCAACGAACTCGCCGAATAAAACATCTCCCAATGGCGCCACCTTAGCAAATTTGCGGCGTCCCCTCACGCCTTCCAGGAAATTCCAAATTCCAGGCACCAAAGTCCAAACAGAAGACCGGATACGGCTGTCGGTGGGCGAACTTCTGTCCTCCCGGCTTTCATGGACCGGTTCTCGACTAAGTGATATAACTTTTGAAAGCCCAAAGACGAAATCAGGCAATCATCCACGCCAGGAGGCCTCATGGGGCCAAGAGCTTTCCTTGCAAGTTGCATTGTGCTGGCCGTGGCCACTTCGATCCTTCCGGGACAGCAGGATTCCGTAGGCCGGGGGGACCGTGAAGGGCCAAGCCGGCAACCCCGCGGAAGAAATGCCGACGGGCCGGCCGAGCAGGTCTGGAGGCAGCGGGCCGGAGAGATGCGAGACCGGAGGATGGCCAGGCCCATGTACCTCTCGGGCAAGGTGGTGACCGAGGACGGGAGCCCGTTCCCCGAGACCATAGTCGTGGAGCTGGTCTGTCACGGGTCGGTGCGGCGGCAGGTCCATTCCTTCAAGGGGGGGCATTTCAGCTTCGACTTGAGTCCGCGGCCGAGCGCCGCGTTCCTGGATGCCAGCGTCGGAAGCAACGACGCCAACAACGTGAATCCCTTCGCGCGAGTTCCGCAAGGCGAATATAGGGCCGGTGGAGAACAGATGGACCTGAACGGGTGCGAGGTGAGGGCCAATCTGCCCGGCTTCGTTTCGGACCGGATCCTGTTGGGACTGCGAAGGGCTCTGGACCGTCCCGACATCGGCACCATCGTCGTTAAACGCAGGGAGGGGGTCGTCGGATCCACGGTGAGTTTCACCGCCCTGGCTGCTCCCAAGAAGGCCAGGAAGGCGTACGCCAAGGCCGAAAAGGAGTTGAGGAAAGAAAAGAAAAATATGGCGAAGGTTCGGAAAGAGCTGGAGAAGGCGATCCAGGTCTATCCCAAGTACGCCGCCGCTTGGCACCTTTTGGGCATGATCCGGATGGCCGACCAGGAAGAAGAGGGTGCCCGGCAAGCCTTCGAAGCCTCCATAGAGTCGGATGAGAACTACATTCGTCCCTATCTGTCGCTGGTTGACATGGAAGTCCGGGCCGGCGCGTGGCCGAGAGTCTCCGAGTTGTGCGGCAAGGTGGTGGAGTTGAACCCGTTCATGGTGCGTTGCCAGTACTACCACGCGGTGGCCAGTCTGAACCTGGGTCGAATGGAGGCGGCGGAAGCGTCGGCCATCAAGGTGCAGGAGACCCAGGATTCCAGGTTCCTGTCCGGAAGCCACTACATCCGGGGAGCCGTCCTGGCCCGCAAGGGGGACTTCGAGTCGGCCGCGGAACAGTTCAGGCACTTCCTGAAGATCGCTCCGGAAGGCCGGGGTGCGGCCCAGATCAAGGAGAATCTGGTGGCCTGGGAGCAACAGGGTCTGATCCAGGCCCACAGCCCGTCCCCAACCCAGGCCGAACGAACGGTCCAATAGACAGGCAGGCGACCCTTTCATGTTTGGAAATGAGCTGACCCGAATCTGGTTGGCGGCGTTGCTGGTCGGGTCCCTGTTGCCGGTACCCGTGTCTCCGGCCCAGAACGTCCGGCCGGGTCCTCTGTTCGGCCGGAGCGACGACCGGCCGCAGGACGCCGAACTAACCGGTCGAAACTTCGACGATAACCGCATCCAGGTACCGAAGCGGCTGCTGCTGGCGGGACGGGTGATCCTGGAGGACGGAAATCCCCTCCCCGAGTCCCTCAACGTCGAGTTGGCCTGCGGAGGCTCGGTCCGGCGGGAGACTCATACCTACGGAGAGGAAGGCCGTTTCAGCTTCGAGTTGGGTGGCAGCGAAGAGGCCATGAACCCCACCGGAAGAGGCTCCGACACCTTCGATCCCTTTTCCCGCGTTCCCGGGGAACGCCAGGAAGCCCAGAGATACGATCTCAGCGGTTGTGTGATCCGGACCGCGCTGGACGGGTTTCAGTCCAACTCCATTCCCCTGGGAATCCGTGGCTACATGGACAGCTCGGACGTGGGAGTGATCGTACTGAGGCGCCGGGAGCACGTTGGCGGATCGACGATCAGCTTCAACACCCTGGCCGCCCCCAAGAAGGCGCAGCAGCATTACCGGGAGGCCGACCTGGAGCTGAAGCAGCAGCAGGGGGACGTGCAGAAGGCCATCCGGAACCTGGAAAAGGCCATCGAGCTCTACCCCAAGTTCGCCGCTGCCTGGTATCTCCTGGGTCGATGTCACCATGCTCTCCGGGACCGGCAGACGGCCCGGACACATTTCCAAAAGGCGGCCGACGCCGATCCCAAGTATCTGCGTCCCTACATGTTTCTGGCCATGATGGCGGTGCGGGACGAGTCCTGGGAAGAAGTGGCCCGCAATTGCGAGCACGTCATCGGCCTGAATCCGCACATCACGCGGGCCCAGTACTTCAGCGCCGTCGCCAACCTGCAACTGGGCCGGCTGGACCAAGCCCTGAAGTCGATCACGGCGGTCCGGGAGAGCAGTTCCAAGAGATACCTCGCCGGAAGCCACTACGTCCACGGAGCCATCCTGGCTCAGAAAAAGGACTTCGCCGGCGCCGCCCGGGAGTTCCGGAGCTTCATCGCCCTCAAATCAGGCGATAAATCGTCCCAGGAACTTCAACAGCGGCTGGCTGCCTGGGAAAAACAAGGCCTGATCCGGCCGCAGTGAAAGGAGCGTCGGTTTCCAACCGCCGCTCCGGGGAGTCAAGGGGGACTGGAAGTCCCCCTCTTCAGCTTTCCAGCCGCCGGACTTCCATTGAGACATCGAGGAGTGGGCGACTGGAAATCGCCCCTCCTACTCGGCGATAAACGTCATCTCCCACTCCCCCACCTTGGTCAGGGGCGTCGAGGCGTGGACCAGTCTCGGCTCGCCGGCGCGGATCCAGGCTGCCAGCTCCTCGGTGTGACCGAGCCGGCGCAAGTGTTGGAACGAACCCTCGCCGATCTTGTCGACGGCCCAGGTCTTGGAGCTGTCCCAGAAGGCGAGATAGGGCACGCCGGCCCTCAGCAACTGGTGGGATTTGCTCCGGTACTGCTCGGGTGACAAGGCCCTGGGCATGACGTTGAGGGCCAGCTCGCATTCCGTCCCGCGGGTCAGCGACAGCCAGTACTCGATGTCCTCGGCCCTTTCCCAGGCCAACTCCCAACTGTAGAGCCCCTCGACCGAGGTGTAGGGGACGATGCCGTCGATGAGGCCCTCCCGGATCCAACCGGGGACGTCCATGGCGTAGAATAGGTTTTCCTCTTCGCCGCCGAATACCCAGGCCGAAAGTGCGGCCGGCCGGGAGCGTCCCTGGCGGTGGGCCTGCCGGTGCAGTCTCTGTCGGAGCTCCCGCATGAATTCGGTGAGGACACTCGCCCGGTAGCGGAGCCAACGGGGATCTTTCTCGTCGATCTCTCGGGGATCCTGCCCGAACTCTTCCCGGAATCCCTCCACCAGCGGTGGCTCATACTCGACGAAGGGAGGCCGGCGGTTGTAGAGAATGGAGATCCCGTCGACGGGATACTCGGCCATCTCCAGGAAGAGCGAGATCAGAAACTCCCGGGTTTCCGGATAGCTCAACGAGATCCTGGGCGCCCGGCTCCCATCCCGGCGCACCGCCCTGAGCTCGGGATGCCGGTCGTAGAACCCTCCCCGATTGATCTGGTCGAAGGGCGGGGAAAAATGGAACGGTCCCATGCCCTCGCAGAACCGGTAGCTGGCGTGGAACTCGAGCCCCAGTTCGTGGCTGTAGTCGATGGCGACGCGGAAGGGATCGATCCCCCGCTGCTCGTACTCGGTGAAGTTCTCCACGATCCGTCGGTAGGCGGGAACCGGGTAGTCCTCCATTCGGGCGTACTCGGGAGTCCAGGTCCTGGCCACCCGGCTGAAGTAGGAGCAAAGGTCACCGGCGGCCCCCTCCCAGTAGATCCGTTTGAAATCCGTGTGCCGGTAGGCCTCCAACATGTCGCGGATAGCCCCCTCGCTGGCATCCCAAGCGAAACCCGAACCCCAGTCCTGGGTCGCGAAGAGCCGCCGGGTGCCGGTCTGTACCCGGTCCGATTGGAGTGCCTCGACCTCGTCGGGATCGAGGGGGACCAATTTGATGTAGGCGACCCAGACCGTGTCGCAGTTGCTGCGGCAGGGATGCCCGGCGGGAATCAACTCGGTGGCGACCTGCTTGAAGCTGAGACGCTGTCCCGTCAGGTCCGCCGTCCTCCAGAACAGGTCTTGGATCACCTGGCCCTTGTCGACGCTGGGGGCCTGGAGAAAGAGACAGCTGAAGGCTGGGTCTTCCGTCAATTTCACCCAGAGGCGCTGATCCGGATACGGCCTCCAGGCGGTGTTGAAGAGTCCCAGGTAGATGTCGTACCAGCCCTGGAACTCTAAGGGATATTCGACCGCGGCCGCCGCCGTCTCGGGTCCGGCCCGGAGCATGACCCCTTTGAAGTTCTCCGTCTCGTAGTCGATCATGCGCCAGCCGAAGAGCCGGCCCTCCCGGCTCAGGGACGATGCCGGAAGGCAGCGATTCAGATCGGCAAGGTGCAGGGGCGAATTCCGGCGTGCGGGCCCCATGATCTCCGTGGCTTTGGGTGGACTCGTCATTGTCTCCTCTCCGCCGCAGGATGCCGAGGTCGCCAATCCTCCCGCGGCTACAACGCCCGAGGTCACGAACTCGCGTCTGTTCATTGCCGGATTCTACCTTCTCTACGTCCGGGAAATCACAAGTGCTGCGACAGCCCGGGTTTTCTCATCCGAGAAATGACGATATAAAAGGGGTCTACCCATGCGTATGCTGGATCGTTGGCACAGGGAAGCAGGGGCCCGCGTTGAGCCGTCCCGTGGACTGGACGCGTCCAAGGTGCAGGCGCCCGGTGTCGTGGCCCTTCCCTCCGGCGGCTTCCGCCTCTTCTACACGGCCGTGGGACCGGCGAAACCCTTTCCGGAATGTCAGGGATACATCCTCAGCGCCGTCTCCGAAGATGGCCTCCGATTCCGCCCCGAGCCGGGAATTCGAGTGGCGCCTCGGCCTGGAATTTCGCACATGTCGTTGCGCGTCCTGGCCCCATCGGTGACCCGGGTCGCCGATGGACGCTGGCGGATGTACTTCGAAGCCAGGGGCCCCGCCCACGAACCGACGGTGATCTGCAGCTCCGTCTCCCGAGATCAGCTCGATTGGGAGTACGAGGGGGTCAGGCTCCGTTCCGAGGGCGGCCTCGGCGCACCCCGGTACGTCCCTCTGCTCCAGGGTGGTGCCCGCCTCTACTGCTGTGACTCCGAGTACGGCCCCGAGGGACCCGGCCGCAGCGAACGGCTGGCTCACAACGTGGTGAGCGCCGTGACTTCCGACGGTCTCGACTTCGAGTGGGAGTCCGGCGTTCGGCTGCGGGACCTGCAGGGGGAGACGGACGAGTGTGGGATCACGGCGGCTGACGTGATCCCGCCGGAGCGGGCCGGGGAGGATTGGGTCATGTTCTTCTCGGCCTGGCAGGATCTCCCGCCTGGGGCCGTCGCGCCCCGGCATCCCAGCGAGGACGTGGACGCCGTGGCGAGCGGCCGGAGCCAGGACTTCGCCGCTGCATCCATCGCTGCCGACATGGCCGGTTACCGGTCGCGGATCTACACCGCTACCTCCGGGGACGGCCTTCTCTGGGAGCGACGGACATGCATCGTCGATGGGGCCGGCTATGGTGGTCCGGGACTGGATGCGGTCCATGCCGAGGACATGTCCCTGATCCGGCTCGATGGGAACCGTGTCCGGATGTACTACGCCGCCTGCGACAGGAACGGGGTCTGGAGGGTCGCCAGCGCGGTGACCGGTTGAGGGGAGTCCCGTTGGACGGGGCCCTGCGGATTCTTCGAGGGTTTCAATTCAGACCCCATTCAAGGATGATGGCGCGCATGAAGAGAGAGAAGGAATCCGTCGTTCGCCGGGTCCCAACCATCCTGTGCCTGACGCTGATGGTTTCGTGCGGTCCCGAACCGGCCGAGACCCCCGACGAACGTTTCAAGCGGATCGTCGACATCTCCCGGGACGAAGCCGCCCTCAAAGAGTATCTGAAGAAAGTCCCGCCCAAGACGCCGGCCGAAGCCCTCGAGACGTTCGAGACGGCGGACGGTTTTCGGTTGGAACTGGTGGCCCACGAGCCCATGGTGAACGAACCGGTGGCCGCAGCGTTCGACGAGAGCGGGCGCATGTACGTGGCCGAGTTGAGGCACTATCCCTACCAGGCGGGTGACGGCGAGAAGCCACGGGGACAGGTCCGGCTGTTGGAGGACCAGGACGGAGACGGCCGCTTCGACCTGAGCCACGTCTTTGCCGAGGGACTGATCTGGCCCACCGGGGTCGCCGTCTGGAAGCAGGGGGTCTACGTCTCCGCTCCCCCTCACATCTACTACATGGAGGACACCGACGGCGACGGAAGGGCCGACGTCGAGGAAATCGTCTTCACCGGTTTCGGAGTCACCAACGAGCAACAGATGGTGAACAACCTGATCTGGGGGGTGGACCACAAGATCTATGCTTCCACGGGCGGCGACGGCGGCTACATCCGGCCGGGAGACCAGCCGGAGGCCGAGCCCATCTCCGTCTACGATCGCGACTTCCGGTTCGATCCGGTGAGCCGCGAGCTGGAGCTCACCACCCAGACCTTCCAGTTTGGCCACAGTTTCGACGACTGGTACAACCGCTACGTCTGCACCGCGGGGTCGTCGGGCCGGCACGTGGTCATACCCGGCGGCTATCTGCAGCGCAACCCCTATCTGTTCTTCGATCTGCACGGCTTCCATTGGGAGGGACACGGCTCCCTGGAGGTGAATCCCCTGGTGCGGGGGCAGACCCGGGTCTACAAGATCAGTCCCGTCGAGCTCTGGCGGACCATCCGGGAAGCCCGCCGCGTCTTCGCGGGGCGGAGCAATCGTAGCGCCGGCGTGGGACACGACTACCAGACCGCCGGCGCCGGCGTGCAGATCTACCGGGGTCACGCCTACCCCGAGGAGTACCGGGGAAGCCTCTTCATCGGCGCCAACACCGCCAACCTGCTGCACCGGCGGGTCCTGGAGGAAGACGGCGTGAGCTTCAGGTCGGTTCGGGGGGAGCCGGAGAACGTCGAAATGGTGCGCTCCACCGACAACTGGTTTCGCCCGGTGAACTCGGTCAACGCGCCCGACGGAACGCTCTACATCCTGGACATGTACCGGGAGTTGATCGAGGCGGCCCACGTCCCCGCCCGTGTCGTCAAACATCTCGACTTCACAAGGGGCCAGGACCATGGCCGGATCTACCGGTTGGAACCGGTCGGCTTCAAGGTCCCTCCGCGGCCGCGCCTGGGGGAGGCCTCGACCGCGGAACTGGCAAGTTACCTGGAGCACCCGGGAGGCTGGTGGCGGGAAACGGCCCACCGGCTCATCTTCGAACGCCAGGACCGGTCCGCGGTGCCCGCTCTCGTTCAGCTCCTGAAGGAGAGTGAGAAACCGCTGGCCCGGATGCACGCCCTCTGGAGCCTGAACGGACTCAGGGCCCTGAAGGAAGCCCATCTGGTCCAGGCCCTGGAAGACCCGTCACCGGGAGTCCGGGTTCACGCCGTGCAACTGTCCGAGCGCCGTTTCGGCCGCTCCCGGTCCCTGTTTCGGAGGGTGCTGGCGCTGGCCGAAGACGACAACCCCAAGGTGCGGTTTCGGGTCGCGTTGGCACTGGGCCAGGTTCGGGACCGCCGGCCCCTTTCCGGACTGCTCCGGATCGCCGAGCGGGACTCGGGCGACCGCTGGACTCGAAACGCCGTTTTGAGCTCCAGCAGCGAAATCGCCGACCGCCTGTTCGTCCGGCTGTTGGAGTCGGACGGTTTTGCCGCCAAGGCGGAGGCCGGGGCCTGGTTGGAACCACTGGCCCGGACGGTGGGCGCCCGGAACCACGCGTCGGAGATCAGGCAGCTCGCCGGTACGGCGGCCACGCACGCTTCCCTGGCCGATCGCATGCGGATGCGACGGCTCGTGGTCACCGGCCTGGCGGAGGGTCTGGCCATCTCCAACCACTCTCTCTCCCAGCTCCGAGGTCTTCCGCGCCCGGCAACCCGGATGATCCGCGAGCTCATGAACGGGGCTGCGGAAATGGCTGGAGACGCATCGATCCCCGAGCAGGACCGGTTGGAGGCAATTCGACTCCTGGCCCACGGCAGCTTCTCCCAGGTGCGGGACTCTCTCGCCAAACTTGTCGCCTCCAGCCAGACCCAGGCCGTGCAACTCGCCGGGATCGAAGCCCTGGAGCGTCACGATGCTCCCGAGATCGCCGACATTCTGCTGCAGGAGTGGACGGCTCTGACACCCGACGTTCGGAGCCGGGTCCTGACCAGCCTCCTCTCCCGGAGGCCCTGGACCCGTGCCCTGCTTCAGGCGATTCGGGAAGAACGAGTCGCCTCCAGCCAGTTCAACGCCAGCCGCCGCGAACTCCTCATGAACCATGACGATGAGGCGATCCGGGATCAGGCCAAGGGTCTCTTTGCCTCCCAGACGCCCGGCACTCGACAGCAGGCCCTGGGCGACTATCAGGTCGCGCTGACCCTCGAGGGGGACCGGGTTCACGGCGAGGCGGTTTACCGCCGCGAGTGCAGCAAGTGCCACCGCCTCTCCTCCACGGAGCACCTGGTGGGTCCCAACCTGATCACCGGTTCCTACCAGGACCCGGAGCCTCTGCTCACCAATATCCTGGACCCGAACCGGTTCGTGGAGCCCCAATACCTCCAGTACGTGGTGACCGACCGGCAGCGGCGGCTATTCACCGGCATCATCACCGACCAGAATTCGGAGAGCATCACCCTGGTGGAGGGCGAAGACGTTCAGAACACGGTGTTGCGCAAGGATATTCTGGAAATGCGGGCGACGGGCAAGTCACTCATGCCCGAAGGTCTGGAAGAGAACGTCACCCCCCAGGAGATGGCCGACCTCATGCGGTTCATACTGGATTACCAGTACGTGATCGGGACGGAGAGCGCCGGCTATGGCCCGGGTTATGAAATCTACGAGCCGTTGGCGACCCGTCGCTGGAGACCCCCCGGAGAAGAGAGACGAAAGATGAGGCGGTAGGGGCACCGGAGGGGGGACATTCCTGCCCCCTCTTCATCGCCGGCCCCCGGCCCGTGGGAACGCTCTTCATTCTCCCAGCGGTTCGACCACCGGGGGCTCCTGCCAGTTTTCCTTGATTCCCTCGACTCCCAGGACTCGAAACCGACCCTGAGCCAGATCGAACTCGGCGGCAACACCGTTGGCGTACTCGACGCGCTGCAGGGTCCGGTCGTCGCTCAGAAACTGGTGGCGGGTCATCTCGGCATACCCCACCGCCTGAAAATAGGCATGCCAGAGACGGAGCCAATCCAGGCGCCGTTTCATGGCGTCGGTCTCCCAATGGTGCTCTTCGATCAGGGCCTCTCCCCCGGGAAGCCAGTTGTGTGAGGGCATGGCCCCGTACATGAGCTCGTAGAGCCGGGGGTGGCGGTCGGCGTACCAGTCGTATTTGGGGGCGGAATAGTAGCCGCCGCCGGAGAAGTGAGCCACATAGCAGTCGTTGAACGCGAGTTGGAACAGAGGGATCGGTTCAGCCTCCCGGAGCCGGTCCCGGGACCAGTCGGTGAAGAAGAAGTAGTCGCTCTCGCCCATGCACCAGAAACGGGCCAACTCGGCGCCGGGGACGATTCCCCGCCGCCGGGCCTCCCGAAACGTCTCCACCTGGGTCTCGTACGTCTCCCGGCGGCTGATGGGTCCTTCCGCAGAAGCGTGTTCGGAATGCCCCCGGTGGGCGGCATGGCCGTCAAAGTAGAGGGCGTCCATTTTCAATCCCTTGGCCTGGACGTGATCCAGCAGGGACTTGAGGGCTTCCAACGCGTAACCGTCGCTGAACCGGGGGAACTGGACGCCGCTGAGCTTGGCCGGATCGTAGTAGGGTGCGTCCTCGTGGAAGACGTGAGGCATGACGAAGAACTTGACGGAGCACCCCAGGGAGTGGACCTGTTCTTCCAGCCGCCGGGCCGCGGGCCAGCCCCCGGGCACCATCGGATCTTCTCTCAGGTACTCCTGCCAGCCGGCCGGCGTCCTCTCCCCGGCCGGCCACTTGGGGTGGAAGAAGCTGACGGGGAGACCGGCGGCCTGGAAGCGGCGGATGTTCTCCAGCACCTGCGGGTGGTGCTCCGGGTTCCACTCGATGAGCCGGTATTCGACACCTGAGAGAAACCGTTTCAAGCCAGGGTCGGAGGCCATTCGAGTGCTCAGGGAGGGCAGGGGACGGGTGGCCTCCACGTGTCTGCGGTAGGCCTTGGCCAGGTCCACGTGGTCTTTTCCCTGCTCGAAGCTCCAGACGGCCCGCCGGGGATAGCTCAGACGGTCCAGCGAGGCCTTCCAGTCCAGGGCGACCCGGGACTGCTGTCCCGGCTCGTGATCCACGCGGACGGCCGCGTTCCACCAGGTGTCGACCATCGGGTAGGCCGAACGGCCGCCCGCCACCAGTCCGAACAGGGGCAGGCTGTACTCGGCGCCAAGAAGGCCGGTGAGCGCCACCGGACTGGGGGAGTCGGACCGGATCATGTATCCGGAACCCCAGGGGACCACCAGGTAAGATGATGGGTCCGGCTCCAGGGCCAACGTGTACAGGTCCAGCACCTCGCGAATGGTGTCTTCGCCCCCCGCCTGCGATATTCGGACGTGGAGGCGCCCCTCCCGGTCCAGCGCCAGATCGCACCCCAGGACGGCGTCCGTCTCCATCCAGCCGCTCAGCCGGACCCGATAGCCTTCCATTTCGCCCTCCCGGTACTCTTCCGCTTGTTGCCGGGCGGAATCCTTGCAGCTCAGGGTCCGTGGACCGTTCTCCTCCGGGGGACCCGACGTTCGGATCTCGACGCTGGGCGTCATCGATCGCCAAGTGGGGACCGCATCCGAGCCGTAGTAAACCGAGAGCGACAGGTCCCGGTCGATGCCGAAAGTCAGCCCGTCGGTTTCCAGCTCCAGCCAATGCCGCGTCTCCCGTGCCGAATTCCCACCGCAGGAGGCGAGCAGGAAAAGGAAGAGAATCGGGAGCCGGCGGAATGTGTTGATGATGCTCATGGAATCACCTCGGTTCCATGCCAACATTCTTGCCGGTCCGTGGCAAGTGCGTCACGCCTTTTCCGCCGATCGGAACGGTGCCCTGTTCCCATCCCGGCTTCTACCTCCGGACATGTCGGCGCGATAGACTGGGCCGCATGACCTGCAACGGAAGAAGCTCACTGTGTAACGGCTGTCTGGCGGCTGTTGCCTCCCTCTTCGTGGCTGCACTGGCCGGATGTTCCCCGCACCAGTCCCCGGACCGGGAACCGCTTCGGATCGGTACTGCCAAGCAGCTCTTTATCGACGACGGCGTCGTGGAGGCCACGGAGTCCATCTCCCGAGTCCTGAACCGGCCGGTCAAGCATCCGGGAGGACCGGTGTTGAGGCCGGAGCGCAAGTGGGAAGGGAACTTCGCCTCCGTGAGTTCCGTCATCTACGATCCCGAGGACGCCCTCTTCAAGATGTGGTACGTCCCCAGCCTGATCACGGCGGAGCGGCCTCCCGGACCGCTGGAGGAGTATGAGAGTCTGCTTCGGGCCAGCAACTACCGGGAGGACCTGGACCTTTCCTGCTATGCCGTCTCCCGGGACGGTGTTCACTGGGAAAGACCCGAGCTGGGCCTCGTGAAGTTCGAGGGTTCGACCCGCAACAACATCATTTCGGACCGGTCGGTCCGCGCCGAAGGCGGGCTCTACAACTCGGGCCGTGCGCCCAACGCGTTCCGGGACCATCGGGAGCAGAATCCGGTCCGGCGCTACAAGGCCCTGGGGTTTGCCCTGGCGGCGAACGGAGTGACCGGCCTCTGCATCTATTTTTCTCCGGACGGGCTGGCCTGGGAGGAATACCCGGGCAACCCGGTCATGGTGGGGACGAGCGACACCCACACCGTGTTGGGCTGGGACCCGTCCCGGCAGAAGTACGTGGCCTATCTGCGGCCGGGTTGGAAGGACTACCGGGAGGCCGTCGCCGCCTACGACGGCATTCCACCCGAAGTGAGAGCCGCCAGCCTGCCCTCCCATACGCCGGACCAACTGGCGCCCCGCGCGGGCCGAATCCGGAAGCGGACCATCGGGTTTTCGACGAGTGACGACTTCGTTCGCTGGTCTCCCATCGAGCCGGCCCTGATTCCCGATTCGGTGGATCCCGTGGACCTCCAGTTCTACGGCATGCCGGCACTGCTCTACGAAGGAATCTACCTCGGCTTTCCCTGGGTGTTTCGGACCAACAGTCTGACCATGGAGAGCCATTTCGCGTACAGCCGGGAGGGCCGGGAGTTCCAGCGCCTCCCGGACCGTGGTCCCTACATTCCCTTGGGAGCCAACGGCACCTGGGACGACGGCTGCGTCTACGTCCGGCAGCCGCTGGTGCACGACGGCAAGATCTGGTTCTACTACCTGGGCGTCAACTGGCGCCACGGCGTGGAGGACCTCCTTGCGGAAGGGGAGAACGCCGAGGCGGCCGTGGGTCTGGCCACCCTCCCCCTGGACGGCTTCGTCTCCCTGGACGCCGGGCCCAATCCGGGGACGGTGACCACTCGGCCCCTGGTCTTCGAGGGGAGCCGCCTGCTGGTGAGTTTCGAGGACTCGCAGAAAGGGTCGGCCGGCGTGGACCACCACTCCTCCCTGAGGGTGGAGGTGCTGGACTCCAATGGAGAACCGCTGGAGGGCTTCGGTCCGGAGGAGGCGGAACCGGTCACCCGCACCGTAGCCGGCCAGCCGGTCTCCTGGGCTGGATCAGCCGACCTGTCGAATCTGGCCGGCCAGCCGGTGCAACTACGTTTCCACCTCCGCAACGGCAAGTTCTATTCCTTCCAGTTTCAATAGGAACGACCCTTCCGATACGGCGCCTCCCGAGGAGGCGCACCAACCGCCGTCACCGATCAGAAGAAGTCGTAACCGATCTCCTGGCATGCGTCTCGCAAGGGTTCAATCAGCAGGGCACTGCTCAACTCGCGGTGGAAGACGGGCGTATCCGGGAACGGATTGACGGAGAGGGCGCGTTCATAGAGCGCGATCACAGGCCGGTTGGTGAGCGAAGAGGGGTAGTAGAGGCCATGGATGTCCTCGTAGCATTCGTAAAATGCACGCGACCAGTTCTGTGCGAAGATGGGCGGTCCGCTGACCAGTTTCATGGAACCTCCGGCTCGGACGCAGAAAGTGCCCGTCAGGTCGAGCAGTGACAGGCCGTTGACAAGCTTGAATGACACCATCCAGGGCTGCAGATGGGTTCGGTTGACGGTGCGTCGTTTCTGAAACGCTTCCGCCAACGCGGTCGGAACATCGAGGGCAAGATAGAGGATTCCCCGCGTTTGGACGTGCGCTCGGCCCGTGCTGTCGCGCTCTTGATGATCGAAGCGAGCGATAGTAGGTCCAAAATATCTGAAATCGGGCCACTCTGTCGGATGGTCACCGCCGCGCCGGTAAATGCGGTGCAGCAGAGTCCTGGTGGGCAGGGAGATCAGGCTCGGAGGCAATCGCCGGAGATATTCACGGTCTGGTGTCCTGGGAAGCTTTGCCATGTTGCCCGTCCATGCTGTTGGCGAGGAACACCACTCGCTCGGCGTCGTACCCTCCCTTCAGCCAGTCCAGGGGTCTGACGGTGTCGTCGATGTTCTCATCCAGGAACAGATTGAGGTTCGGCAGGTGATACCAGTTGTACACCTCGACAGGATGCAGACCTGGGGGTAGCGCCTTGTTGACTGCAGCGATATTGGGCACTAACTGGTTACCCTGGAATTGGAAATCCGGAATGTACCGGTGGCGGCCAATCAGGAAACTGTACAACGATCGATCCGCGATCATCTGGCGAATTCGGCCTGGGCTCAGTCCGAGCCTGCGGCTCACGGCCTTGCTGGAGAGGCTCCGTGCGACGATGGCGGCATATTTGACGACGGTCCGAGCCAGTGGATCGGGGCCCGGCTGGGGCTCCAGGGTCAAACCGCCTTGACGAAGGACGGCTTGCTCCTCGGCCGGCAGTTCCCGAGTGGCGTCGCCATAGACCATCGGCTCCATCTGTTCGAGAACGACCATCAAGGCCTGGTTCAGCGATTCAAATGAAGTTTCGCGGAGGCCTCGTGCGGCGAAGTAGCCCTCGGGGAGAGATTTCATGACGATCTCCTTGGGAAGCAAATTCGAGCGATGTTCGTATCCGCTAGTATATGCCATTGTCCCAAAGAGTTGATCTTGCGAAACGGCGGTTGCGGCGAGGGAGAGGGAAGTTCTTGATCCCTCACCTCAAGCCCGGCCGTTTTCGTCCTCTTCTACAGTAACGACGGCGAGCCGGAAGACACGATCCGGCCCTGCTTCAACAGGATGGTCCGGCTGGCCAGGCGGAGGACGGCCTCCCGGACGTGGCTCACGATCAGGGTGGGGATCCGCCACTCCTCGATGACGCGCGCAATGTAGTCCAGGATGCGGTCCCGCAGGGGCTCGTCCAGGGCGGCCGTGGGTTCGTCCAGAAGCAGGAATTCGGGGTGGATCAGCAGCGCCCGGCCCAACGCCACCCGTTGCTGCTCCCCGCCCGAAAGGTTGCGGGGATAGCGTTTCAGCAGGTGCTCCAGGTCCAGGACCTCCACCAGCCGGTCGAACCGGATCCCGGTTCCCGGCGGATTCTTCGGTCCCTGGCCGAAGCGGAGGTTGCCCCCCACGGTGAGATGGGGAAAGAGTCGGCGGTCCTGGAAGACGAACCCGATTCGCCGCCGCTCGGGGGGCACCATGATTCGCCGCTGCCGGTCCAGGACCACCCTGCGGCCGACCTCGATGCGTCCCCGCTGGGGTTGCTTCAGTCCCGCGATCATCTCCAGAATCGTGGTCTTCCCGCTGCCGGAGGGACCGCAGAGAGCCGTCACCAATTGGTCGGTCTCAAACTCGGCCTGCAGGCGGAAGCCGGTGGAGAATCGGTGGCTGGCCCGGAAGTCAAGATAGCGCATGGCGTTCTCGCCTCCGTATCAGGATCTCGCTGGCGGCCAGCGTGACGCAGGCCAGCAGGATCGATACCACCAGCAGGCGCGTGCTTCGTTCCACACCGCCCGGACTCTGGACCAGGGAATAGATGGCGGTGGGAATGGTCTGGGTCTGTCCCGGAATGTTGCCGGCCACCATGATGGTGGCGCCGAACTCGCCCAGGGTACGGGCGAAGCCCAGCACCGAGCCGGCCACGATTCCCCACAGGGCCAGCGGCAGGCTGACCCGGTAGAAGGTGGAGAGACGGCTCCGGCCCAGGCTCCGAGCGGCTTCCTCCAGGCGAGTGTCCACGCTCCGGAAGGAGACCTGAATCGTCCGGACCATCAGGGGGAAGCTCACGATGGCTCCTGCGGCCACCGCGCCGTACCAGGTGAAGACGACCCGCCAGCCCAGAAACTCGTCTAGCAGTCGGCCCAAGGGGCCGTTTCGTCCCATCAGGAGCAGGAGCAGATAGCCGGTGACCACCGGCGGCAACACCAGGGGAAGGTTCACCACCGTCTCCACGAGCCACTTGCCGGCCGATCGCCAACGGGCCAGGAAATAGCCCAGGCCGATGGCGAACGGCAGTCCCAGCGCCACGGAAGCGGTGGCCACCTTGAGGCTCGTCACCACGGCGTTCCACTCCGCTTCGGTCAGCATGGGATCCTCGCTGTCGTTTCTCCAGACCGACTGGGAGGTTGCTGATCGGCCGGCAGCCCGGACCTGAATCCGGTCGCCTGATCCGAAAGGATCGAGAATCCGAAACGCCGAAAGACCTCAACGGATTCCGGCGAGAGCAGGTACTCGAAAAAACGTCTGGCCGCGTCGCCGGGAGATTCCAAGAGGACCAACGGGTAAACGATGGGTCGGCTCAAGGCGGAGTCGAGTTCCAGGAGCGGTTGCACCGCCTCCGAGATGCGCAGGTCGGTGGAATAGACGATGCCCGCCTCCGCCTCTCCTTGCTCGACGAAGAACAGCGTTTGACGGACATCGGAACTGCGCACCACCTTGGATTGGAGAGACCGCCACAGGTCGAGTCGCCGCAGTGCCTCCCGGGCATAGATCCCCGCGGGGACGCCCTCGGGATCGGCCAGACTCAGCCGGACGATTTTCGAACTCAGCAGGTCCGAGGGTCCGCGGATCTGAAGACCGCTCCCGGTCGGGGCGATGACCACGAGCCGGTTTCCCAACAGGTCCCGCCGCCGGGAACCCAGGCCCTGCGTCATGATCTCCTCCACCCATCGGACGTTGGCGGAGAGGAAGAGGTCGCTTCCGGCGCCGGCCAGAATCTGTTGGGCCAAGGTCGACGAGGCGGCGACGTTGAGGGTCACCGGCACCTGGTTACGGGCCTCGAAGCGGCTGGAGATCTCCCGGACGGCATCCTGAGTGCTGGCCGCCGCGAAGAAGAGGATGGGAGTCGGGCTCTCGTCGCGGGAGCCGCAAGCCGCGGTCGCGGCGGCAAAGAAGACGGCGGCGACGACACGGAGGCAAACAGGGAGGAAAGATATCTGCATGTCGTGGTGCGCTGTGCCTTCTAGATCCGGTCTCCGGCGCCGGCGGCCTCGTAGCCGGGAAGTTGCTGCAGATCGTATCGATAGGACCGGGAGCGAAGGACCTCCAGGAGACTCCGGATGGGAAGTGTGGCCTCCAGGTCGGCCCGGTAGCAGAGGTCGTAGCTCTCCTCCCGGACCTTGAGGAAGCGCAGGCCCCGTTCCTGTGCCGGCAGGCGGACGCAGATCCCGGCCTGGGCCCAGCCGGTCCGAATGGTCTCGCTGACTCCGTGATGATCGCGGGCGGTGTGGTGGTAACCGGTGGGCTTCTCCCCCGATCCCAGGATCTGATCCAGGCATTGCCGCGCGGCCGAGCCCTCCTCCCGGCCGACCCAGCGCAGGTTCGAGGCCAGGACTTCCCGGACTGAAGCCGCCTTTTGAGCGGGGTCCAGGGCCACGCCCGCCTCCCATCGAGCCACACGGACGAGATGGAAGTTCTCCCCCAGGACCTCGCGGGCGGCGCGGAGGTTCTCGGCACGGTCGAAATGAAGGCCCGCCGCGTGCACCAGGCCCCGCCCCAGAAGCCGGATCGCTTCCCGGCTGGAGCGGATCAGGGGAAGGACCCGCAGACCGCAATCGGCCCGGACGTGGGAGGAGAGGAGACCCACCGACGGGTCGCATCCGGCGAGGACCAGGGTCTTCTCCGGGTCCGAGGTCCGGGTCAGCTCGAGCTGTTTCTCTCCATGGACGCCGTCGTGGCGCAGGCTGCCCGCCAGCGTCCACTCGGTGGGAAAGACCAGGGTCCTGCCCCCGACTCTGGCCTGCCAGAATCGACCCCGTTGCCGCCGGGGCTCCCACGCCCAGCGGATGCGCGGGCCCTCGATCTCTCCCAGGCTGAAAAGTTCCTCGACGGAGCAGTCGAAGGCGCGGGCCAGGGAGAGTGCGGCCGCGGTGGAAGGAATGACCCGGCCCGTCTCGATGGCGCTGATGGCGGCGCGGGAGAGGCCGGAGCGCCGGGCCAGCTCCTGCTGGGACCAGTCCAGACGTCGGCGACGGCGGGACAGACTGTTTCTCATGGATACGATAGTATCAAGAGTCGATACAAAACTGTCAACTCACCCGTACTTCACGTCCAGTTCCAGCTTCTCGACCAGGATCGGCGAGACACATCCGGTGGCCCGTCCCGTCACCCGGATGTCCACAAGGTTCTCGCCCAGAGCCAGTTGGTTGGGCCGAACCGGGTAATCCAGCCACCCTGAGCGCACCTTGCCCGGACCCAGGGGGAGGTTGTTCAGACGGACTCGTATCCTCTGCTCGATTCCGTGCCGCGGGGGATTGGTCCGGATCGGCGCCGGACCGGGACCGCCCACGCGTTCGGGAACGATGCGGTCCCGAACCTGAACCGGATCCATCTTCTCCGACTCGGGCGTGTTCCCCGTCTCCGGGTCGTTCAGCAGGAGTCTGAGGCGCAGGAGGGAGACCCGTTCCGAGACGCCGGGCACGTCGTCTCCCACGTAGAGGGTGAGCAATTTCGCTGTACGGCCGGCGTTGTCCAGGGGCGCCGGCAGGGGGGCCATCAGATTGGTGTTGAAGTAGAAGAGGGTGGGCGTCGACCACTCGTGAGGGTCGGGGATGACGCTGGGACCGTGGCCCCCGCCCCGGCGCTGGACCACGAAGGTCTTGTCCAGGAAGCGGAGCCTCCCGGGTTCGCCCATCTCCCGGAAGGCCTGCCGGTGGTTGGACCAGTGCCGTTCGCCGGGGTCCGGAGCGTATTTGAAGTTGAAGGATTGAAGCCCGTCGGCGCCCTGGTGGTACCAGTTGGACCAGACCCCCCGCAGCACCTCGATGGGCGCGGCCGCGTAACCGTCGGAGGCGTGGTGCTCGTCCAGGGCGCAGAGGAGCTTGACGGGGCGGTCTCCCACAATCGTTCGAAAGGCGGGCACGTCCACCTGGAAGTTCCTGCAGCCCAGGACCACCAGGTCCAGGAGCTGATCCCGGATCCAGGTCTCCACGTCCAGTCCGTCGAAATGGCATCCCATGAGATTCTCCGGCACCCGGGCCGCCAGCAGGAAAGGGCGTCCCCGGCGGCGCTCCACCTGCAGCGTCATATGGCGCAGCCTTCGGATGAGCTCGGTCAGGTGAGAACGATTCTCCCAGGCCCGGCCTTCCGGAAAGAGGATGCTCATGCGGGCGAAGTCCAGCTCGATCCCGTCGAACTCATACTCCTCGGCGACCTCCTTCAGTTTTCGGAAGACGTAGTCGCGGACCCCCTGAACGGCGTAGTTCCAGTACCCGTTGGGGTTCCAGGGCGCCGGCAGGAGCCAGTCGGGATGCTGCTGCTTGAGCGGGATGGGGTTCTGCCGGCTCATGTCGTCGCTGAAGGTGCCCCGTCCGGGGATGTACTGGGGATCGTTGTCCGACCCGTTCATGCGGTGGCTGAAGAACACCTCCAGACCCCGCTTGCGGGTCTCGTCCTGGAAGATTCGGACGATGTCCACCCCTTCCCGAAGCCACCGCTGGAAGCCGGGCTGGTTGTACTTGGGGAGGAAATTGCTCGGATAGGGGACCACGTTGCCTTCGCCCCAGTTCCACCAGACGCTGTCGATGCAGGAGCCGGGATCGTCGATAAAGGTGAACCGGTGCTCCAGAAGGGCGTCGACGCTCTCATACTGGTCCGGGTCCAACAAGAGGACATCGAAGTTCTTGGCCACGCGCCTCCGCCGGTTCACCGCCGCCAAATGACTCGGGGAGAGTTGGATGGCATCCCCGGCGGTCGCAACCCGGGAACCCGGCGGCGGGTTCTGGCCTCGAGTGCGAGTCAGACCGCCCGATCCGGCGGCAAGACCGGCCAGGGTGCTCTTCAGGAATCGTCTGCGAAACATGGGCCACTCTCCTTTCGTCCCCGGCAGAGGACGGCCACCATGGGGACTTCCAGTCCACCATCGCCTTCGTAGGCCGTAGCCCGCTCCAGGATGGCGTTGCGGATACGGACCAGATCCTCCGGTCTCTGCGCCAACAGCGTGGGACCGGTGCGGGCCGTCCCCTCCTCGAACGCCCGCAGGAGTGCCGCCGCCGAAGGCACTCTCCACGTCAGCCGGAGTGACTCGATTCGCGGCTCCCGGAACCCGGTTTCCAACAAAATACGGCGCGACTCCTCCGGGTCGCTGAACCGGAAGAAGGGAGGCCCGGGCGGCAGCGGGACTTCCAGGGTGCCGTAATCGTGGATGGAGCCGTAGACGACCTCGAAGGCCCGGGACTGGTCGGGAGGGGACCAGACGGTATAGGCGGCTCGTCCTCCCGGATGGAGCACGCGGTGAGCCTGGGCCAGGGCTCGCTCGGGATGTTGGAAGTGGAGCATGCCGAAGTTGATGGCGACGGCATCGAAGCTCTCATCCGGGAATTCCAGTTCCTCGGCGTCGCCCAGCCGGAAGTCCAGAGTGGGGTGGAGCCTGCGGGCACGAGTCAGCATGGCGCAGGAGAAGTCGATCCCGACCACCGAGGCTCCCTTCGAGGCCGCCGCCGCGGCGACGTGCCCGGTTCCGCAGCTCACGTCGAGGAGGTGGGTTTCCGGGGAGACTTCGAGGGCGTCCAGTAGAGGCCGGATGGTCTGGCGGGTCAGGCCGGCCCAGAAGCCGGCGTAGGTCTCGACGGCCTCCTGCCACCGTTCGTGCTCGAAATCTCGAAAGCTGGTCATACCCGATCAATCCGCCAGGATCCGGCCGCGGCCTCCACAGGCCTCCGTGACCCGGTCCACGGTCTCGGCCAGGATCCGATCCACGTCACCGGGGTCCGGAGCCCGGGTGGCGCCCACGATGAGCAGTACGTTACCGGTTTCGGGCGTGATCTTGCTGAAGTCGGCCTGACGGACGTCCAAACGGCAGATCAAGCGATTCTCGGCGTCCACGTACCCGAATTCGCCGCGCCCGAAGGGTTCCGGCTTCCGGCTGCCCAGGGGGACGAAGGCTTCGTCTCCTTTCAGGATTCGGAGCTGGACCGGCGGGGTCAGGCGGTCCAGATCGTGGGCTCCCAGGGAACAGTTCCACCTGAGGCTCACCAGGTTGTAGGTGTCCACCAGGTTGTTGATGGCTGGAATGGCGCCCCGCTTCAGGGCCAACTGCACCAGCCTTTCACAGGAGGGCTGCAGCTTGCGGGGGTTGACTCCCACCTTTCTGAAGATGGAATGCAGCTCCACCATCGGGGCCGACTCCCGGACCGACCGGGGGGTGGGAAAACGAGACCGGAGATCCTCCGCGACCCGGCGGACCCGCTCCGGGAAGTCGGGTGGCGAGGGCCGGATCGAGACCTCCCGGAAGAGAATTGCACGAGAGTGGAGGCCCATTTTCCGGCAGGATGGGGAAACGGTGAAAAGCTCCATTGTGGATTGACCCGAAGCCTGGACCAGACGGGATGCCGTGTCAATCTACTGCAAGTCATTTGACCCAAGACCGCCGCCGCCGTAGTAGACTGGCGCCGAAATATGCGAAAACCTCGATCCGGCGACGGCATAGGATTGGCTTCCAGCGTGTTTCAGGTAAAGCCCTCCCAGATACGGGAGTTGGCTGACGTGGCCTTCACCATGGAGGGGGTGC
Organism: Acidobacteriota bacterium; assembly: GCA_965217775.1. Lineage (GTDB taxonomy): Bacteria > Acidobacteriota > UBA6911 > RPQK01 > JAJDTT01 > JAJDTT01. The sequence goes on along the minus strand of CBDCJH010000002.1, from coordinate 4,477,065 downwards.
TCCGGCTCCAGTTCGGCGAGTCGGACATGCCCACACCCGCATTCATCAAGGAGGCGGCGAGCCGGGCCATGGCGGAGGGATACACCTTCTATACCGAGAACTCGGGTCTGCCCGGTCTGCGGGAAGCCCTGGCCGAAAAGTATCTCGAGCTCCATCAGGTCCGGCTCGACCCGGCGTCGGAGATTCTGGTGACGGCTTCAGGCGTCCAGGCCCTCAATCTGTCGATCCGGTGCCTCTTGAATCCGGGGGACGAGGCGTTGCTTCTGACTCCCAATTGGCCCAACGCTGCGGCCATAGTCAGCCTCTTCAGCGGCCGCCCCCGAGAAGTTCCGTTTCTACAGCGGGAAGGACATTACGTCCCCGATTTCGATGCCTTGGAGTCTGCCCTGACTCCTCGGACCCGGTTGCTCATCTACAGCTCCCCCTCCAATCCCCTGGGCTGGGTGGCGTCTCCGAGGGACCAGCAGCGACTGCTGGATTTCTGCCGCCGCAACGGTTTGTGGCTGCTGGCCGACGAGGTCTACGAGCGCATCTACTACCATGGCGAGGCGGCCCCTTCGATCCTGCGGATCGCCGACCGGTCCGACGCGGTGGTGGTAGCCCAATCCTTCTCCAAGAGCTACTGCATGACGGGCTGGCGCCTGGGATGGGTGGTCTCGCGCCGGGACTTCATTTCCAAGGGCGCCCAGATCAACGAATTCATCGTTTCCCATGCCGCTTCCATGATCCAGCGGGCCGGCGAGTTGGCGCTCCGCCACCGGGACGACGGGATCCCGGAGATGGTGGAAAAGCTCAAGGAGCGCAACGAGTACTGTTTCCAGGCCCTGGCTGCTCTGGATTCGGTCTCGGTGCTGAAGCCGGCCGGAGCCTTCTACGTCTTCCCCACCGTCCAGGGACTGGAAGATTCCTTCGCCTTCGCCTTGGCGCTCCTCCGGCGGAGCAAGGTGGCGGTGGCTCCGGGAGTGGCCTTCGGTCGAGGCGGAGGCGGATCTTTCCGCATCTGTACGGCTCCCGGCTATTCCGTACTGGAGCCGGCGATGGAGCGGATCTGCCGCTTCCTCGAGAGAGGCGATTGGTAACCGCGGCCCTAGCAGCCCGTGGCAAAAGTCGTCACGGCATTCGACCGTCCCTGCATCCCGGCGGACTGCGTTGCGACTCGGTCACATACTCCCGGTATGCTCCCTCATCGCGCCTTGTCCGGCGGGCGCAGGAACGGTCTCGGTGCTCGCGGGACTTTCGCCACGGACTGCTAGGAGCCTGCGCCGCAGAAATCGATCTACTGCGAAAGCGGTGAATCGGTCCATATTTCCTCGATTTCTCGGCGAATAGAACGACTATGCACCTCCAAATCGAGAAAATCTGGCCTCGATTCCCCACTTTCTCGCTACGATCATTCCTACGGCGCAGACTCCTAGCTCAGTCGACGCGTCCCACTTCCTCGGCGATGTCCGCCACGGCGGCTCCCGGCTCGGACACCGGTGCCGTGGGGCTGAGGGGTGCTATCCGGGCGGCATCATGCTTCGTCGGCTCCAGAATCCGCAGGGTACGCCAGCGGCCTGATTCGAAGCGGTAGGCCATGGTCACTCCCAGAATGATGATGTACACCGTCGCGGCCACCCAGGGGCCCACCGATTCGAGCTGGGGATAGTACCGGGTCATGAGCCAACCGCCGCCCAGAATGAAGGTCCAGTTGTACAAGATGGTGACGGCGCTGGGCCAGAGCGTATCGCCGGCTCCCCGGAGGGCGCCCGTGTAGATGATCCCGAAGGCGTCGAAGGCCTGGAATATGGCAGCGCAGATCATGAGCGTGGCGCCGATCTCCACGATCTGCCGGGCCTCGCCGGCGTCCAGATGCAGTCCGCCCACGAAGATGGACACCAGCTCATACCGGAAGAGGTAGAACAAGACTCCGAACAAGGTCATGTAAATCAGGCCCACCAGGACTCCCAGGCGGGCCCGGGCGGCCGCCACGTCGGGCTGCCCGGCACCCTGGTAGTTGCCCACCAGTGAGGTCACCGCCACCGACAGGCCCAGGGCCGGCATGAAGCTGAGGTGGATGTAGGTGATGGAGATCCACCCCGCAGTCTGGTGATAGGTTCCGAAGACCCCCACCAGCCGGGTCATGAAGATGGACCAGCAGGCCATTTCGTTTCCCACCTGGACGCCCGCCGGGAGTCCGATTCGTAGCAGGTCCAGGATCGGCCCCTTCTGCGGTCTCCACTGGCGCCGGCTCTGCAGCTCCCGGTTCATGGAGGGTCCCAGGAACAGGATCACGGGAATCGCAGACTCCACCAGCGTGCCGGCGATGGTTCCCAGGGCGGCTCCGGTCAGGCCCAGGGCGGGCACGCCGGGGATGCCCGGCAGCCCCCACCCGGGCGCGCCCAGATGGCCGAAGATGAGCACGTAGTTGACCGTCACGTTGGTCGCGTTTCCGCAGATGGCGGAGACGGTCGCCACTTTGGGGCGCTGCAGACCGAAGAAGTAATGGTGGAGCGCCCGGCTGATCAGGAGCAGGATCGATCCGGCCAGGAGAATCTGCGCGTATTGGGTCTCCAGGCCGATCAGTCTGTCCAACTGCTCCAGCTCAGCCTGCGCCGCGAGGAGATCGGCCCCCGAAGCCCTTTCCAATCCGTTTTGAATCTGTTCCCGTTGAGCGGAGTGGATCAGGGGGAAGATGTATTTGAGCAGCAGGGCGTAGGGGAGCATCAGCACCACCCACATCCCGCCGCTGAGCCAGAGTGAGGCCCAACCGTATCGGGGGGCGTCCAGGACCCGTTTCGCTCCCCGCGACTGGCTCACGAAGGTGTTGACCACCGTCAGCAGACCCAGCGTGAAGGCAATGGGCGTAAACGCCCAGATGCCGCCGTTCCCTTGGGCGGCCACCTCCACCGGCCCCACCTGTCCCACCATGAGCTTGTCGGCGAACTGCATCACCGTGTAGCTGGTCATGGTCAGGACCGTAGGCCAGGCAATGGTCCAGAGCTCGACCAGGGGATGCTTTTCGCAGGGCTGCTCAGAAGAGGAAGGCTTCCGGTTGGTTTCCGTCATGAAGAAATCTCTACGGGACCGACCCCGGACGAAAACTGACAGTCTAACAGCACTGGCAACCCGTTTGGCCTGCTGGAGGGGCGACATCCTTGTCGCCCACTAGGAGGGGCGATTTCCAGTCGCCCCCTGGAAGGCGCAACTTTCTTGTTACCTGCCCCAGACTGTAGAGGGGGGACTATGGTCCCCCCTAACCTCCCCTGATCGGCGGTTAGAAACCGCCGCTCCTGTCGCCGCTCCTATTCGGCGGCTGGAAAGCCGCCGATCCAAAATGGTAGAGTTCGGGACCGCAAACGCCATGGACCTCACTGGACAAGGTGGACTGACCCTCATCGATTGGCTGATTGTCGTGGTTTACGCCTCGTCGACCATCGGCCTGGGCTATTACTTCTCGCGCCGGCAGCGAAGCACCAGCGAGTACTTCGTGGGCAGCGGGGCCATGAACCCGCTGTTGGTGGGCATTTCCCTCTTCGCCACGCTGCTGAGCACCATCTCCTATCTCTCCATGCCGGGGGAGACCATCGCCAAGGGACCCGTGGCGACCGTGGCCAACCTCTGCGCCTACCCGATTGCCTTTCTGGTCGTCTCGAAGTTTTTTCTGGACATCTACATGCGCCAGCGGGTCACCAGCGCCTACGAGTTGCTGGAGGAGCGGCTCGGTCTGGGCATCCGGCTGCTGGGATCGGTCCTGTTCATCGCCATGCGCCTGGTCTGGATGTCCCTGCTGGTCTACATCGCCGCCAAGGCCATGACGACCATGTTGGGCGTGGGAGACGAGTGGATCCCGCTGGTGGTTCTGGTCACCGGTTTCGTTTCGGTGATCTATACCTCTCTGGGAGGCCTGGGGGCGGTGGTCATCACCGATTTCCTCCAGTTCAGCCTGCTGTTCGGCGGGGCCTGGCTGGTGATCGGGCTGGTGACCTACGAACTCGGTGGATTCAGCTGGTTTCCCACCAGTTGGCAACCCACCTGGGACGCCCAGCCGGCGTTCAGTTTCGACCCCAGGATGCGGGTCACCGTCTTGGGAACCATACTCAGCGCCACCCTCTGGCAGATCTGCACGGCCGGCGGAGACCAGGTTTCGGTCCAGCGGTTCATGGCCACGCGAGACGCAAAGGCCGCCAAGAAGGCCTACCTGACCCAGATGTGCGCGGGCGCCTGTGTGGCCACGACCCTGGTGCTCGTTGGATTCGCGTTGCTGGGGTACTTCCAGCAGCGGCCGGACGAGCTTCCGGCCGGCCTGAGCCTGATCACGGACGGGGATCGGATCTTCCCCCGCTTCGTCTCCTTCCACCTGCCGCCGGGGGTCACCGGTCTCGTGGTGTCGGCCATGTTCGCCGCGGCCATGTCCAGCATCGATTCGGGCGTGAACTCCATCACCGCGGTCATCATGACCGACTTCCTGGACCGGTTCGGCCTGAAGCCCAAGTCGGAGAAGGGGCACGTCCGCTGGGCCCAGATACTGGCCCTCACCGTGGGCGCCATCGTGGTCGTGGGAAGCACCTTCATCGGACATGTTCCCGGAAACTTCACGGCCATGACCCAACGCACCACCAACCTGCTGGTGACTCCCATCTTCGGCCTCTTCTTCTTCGCCATGTTCGTGCCCTTCGCACGGGCTGCCGGAGTGCTGGTGGGCACTATCTACGGGGTCACCACGGCTTTCCTCGTGGCATTCTCCGGGAGCTTCTACGAAGTGCTCGCCGCGGGCACCGGCCTGGACACCACCGCCATCAGCTTCCAATGGATCTCCCCGGTCGCGCTGGGAGCGAACCTGACCGCGGGCCTCGTGGCGTGCAGGATCATGAATCCGGAAGACTCCAGGCAGCAGATCCTCCTGAAGATGGCCATCTGCCTGGTTCCCCTGCTGGCGTTGGTCGGACTGATATTGGGCTACCCCTGGATCGACCAGGCCCCGGCGCCATAGCCATCACTTTCCGCAGGAGCCAGGAGACATGGGCAAGACCTACCGGGCGGCGATCATCGGCGTCGGAGCCATCGCCGACATCCATGCCCTGGCCATGGGCGATCTGCAGAATGTGGATCTGGTGGCCGGCTCCTGCCGGACCGAGGCCAAGGGCCGGACCTTCGCCGACCGATTCGGCTGCCGCTGGTACCGGGATTACGAAGAACTCCTGGACGAGGCCCGTCCCGAATTCGTCACCATCGCCACCCCCAGCGGGTTTCACCTGGAGCCGCTGGAGGCGTGCGCCCGGCGCGGCATTCATGTCCTTTGCGAGAAGCCCCTGGAGATCAGCGTCCGGCGGGTGGACCGGATGATCCAGGTGGCCCGGGAGAGCGGGATCCGGTTGGGAGGCATCTTTCCCCAGAGGTTCAACCCGGTGCTGCGGGTGGTTCACGGAGCCGCTGCCCAGGGTCGCTTCGGCGACTTGGCGGTGGTCAACGCCTACGTGCCCTGGTGGCGTGACGACGCCTACTACGCGCCGGATCGCTGGCAGGGGACGCTGGCCCTGGACGGCGGCGGCGCCATGATGAACCAGTCCATCCACGGGGTCGACGCAGCCCAGTGGCTGGCCTCGGCCGCCATCCCGGATCTGCCGCCGGGGGGCAATCCGGTTCGGGAGATCTTCGCCTTCACGGCCAAGCGGGGTCACGATCCGGACCTGATCGAGGTGGAGGACACGGCGGTCGCCGTCTTGCGGCTGCGCGGCGGCGCCCTGGGACAGATCCTGGGGGCCACCTCCATGTTTCCCGGTTCGCTGAAGCGACTTCAGTTGGCGGGGAGAGGCGGGACCGCGGAAGTGCTGGAAGACGAGCTCGTCACCTGGGCCTTCGACCAGGAGCAGGCCGGGGACGACGGTGTGCGCCGGCGTTTCTCCGAGGAGACCCACAGCGGCGGGGGAGCCGCCGATCCCATGGCCATCGACTACAGCCTCCATACCGGGAACATCCGCGGGTTCGTGGACTGGCTGGAGGGAGACGACAGTTTCCTGTTGGACGGTCCCGAGTCCCGAAAGGCGGTGGCCATCATCGAGGCCATCTACGAGTCGGCACGGACCGGCCGCGTCGCGGCTGTGGAGAGTTGAAACGCGTCGCTCCGTATGAGACGGAAGAGGGCCCCCACAAGGGATGCCCCTACAATTTTTCCCCCAGTTTTCAGGCGGGACGACGGTCACGCCGTCAATGATTCGACGGCGCGGAGCAGCCCCTTGATGTAGCCGGTGGCATAGGCGCGCCCCCGGTGCGACCAGAGGGTGTCGCCGGGCATCTCGGGGACGTGATCGTCGATGATGAAACCGTCGAACCCCATCTCCACCAGCAGCTTCATCACCTCCACCACGTCCACGTCCCCCTCGTCGATGAAGGTCTCGGTGATGCACGGCACGGCTCCCCGGACGTTTCGAAAGTGGACGTACGCGATCCGGCGCCGCTCCCCGAAATAGCGCAGACCGGCGAACATCTCATCCACTCCCATCTCCGCCCAGGTCCCCATGCAGAAGTCCAGCTTGTGGTTGGGTTCGGGGGCGATCGCTTCCATGGCTCGCTGGAATCCCTTGAGGTTCCGGAAGATCCGGGCCACACCTCCCAGAGAGTCCACCGGCGGATCGTCGGGATGGAGCGCCAGGGTGACCCCCGCCTCCTGCGCGGTGGGCAGGACCGCCCGGATGAAGTACTCGTAGTTGTCCCAGAGCTCCTCCTCGGAATATTCCCGGTCGAAGCTTAAAGGAGCGCTTCGGCCCAACTCGTGGTCGTAGACGCTGGTCCGGGCGCCGCCCCGGGCCGGCTCGCTCTTGGAGGTGCGCCAGACGCTGTTGGCCATCCAGTGATAGCCCAATATGGGGATCCCCGCCCGCCCCAGATTGCGGATTGTCTCCTGGTAGTTCTCGATCTCCCGGTCCCGGCCCGGAAGGCCCAGAATGCACCGCTGGTAGAAATGGAGGGGAGTGTTCTCGATGCCCTCCAGCCGCAGGCCGTACGACTCGATCCGGGTCCGCAACTGCAACAGCTCCAGGTAGTCCCAGTGGGTGGGGGCGTCGTCGTCCCCCGGCTTCGTCCAGTATGTGGACCCGATGGGGCTGGAGCCGAAGGGAGGCCGTCCGCTGAGGTTGGGAGTGTTGAGAATGATGCCGCTACAGCCCAGTTGGGCCGCAAAGGTCAGAATGTCGTCGCTGGGGTCCCGGATGCTGCCGGCCGCCACCCGGATCCGTCTCGCCATGGGGTGACCCTATTCCGAGTTCGGGTCGGGAACAATCCGCCCGAAGTGCAGCCCGCCGACCTCTCCGTGGCGCCAGACGCCCACGTACTGGTCGTCGTAGAAGAGGACCCGCGCGGTGAAGGTGCCCAGTCCGGGGATGGCGACCTCGGTCAGGCTCAGGACCGGCGTATCGCCCGCCCATTCCATTCGCACCGGCACCGGCACCGTGACGTCCCGGCTCCCGTACTGGATCCGGGCTTGAAACACCCAGATATCTCCGCCCAGCTTCGAGACCTTGGCGATCTCGTACCTTTCCTTCCGCAGTTCCGCGCCGTCGCCGACGGTGAAGAATCCTTCCAGCACGACTCCCGACATGGATTGCCGGAATGCCTCTTCGCGAGCCGTCTGCTCCGCCTCGGTCGCGGCGTCCCCGCCGCCGCAACCCAGACCAGCCGCCGACAGCAGGAAAACCAGAGGAGCCTTCAGAAAAGTGGAACAAGGAGGCATGGTCGATACTCCGGTATTGGGGTCCGAGCGGCAATAATACCAGCCCGCAGCAAGAGTCGTCGCCGCTCTGCAATGTTCGTATCCGGAAGGGATCGGCAACCTCGCCGAGACCCTGATAGATTTGAAGTTGTTATCAGTCCGTGGTGAAAGTCTCACGAGCACCGAGACCGGTCCTGCGCCCGCCGGACAAGGCGCGATGAGGGAGCATACCGGGAGTATGTGAGCCGATAGCAACGCAGTCCGCCGGGATGCAGGGACGGTCGAATGCCGTGACGACTTTTGCCACGGGCTGTTATAGAAAGGGAGTCCCAAATGCGTCTAATGAAGATCGAGATTGCCGTTCCAGGGGACCTGCTCCTGGAAGTCGACCACGCCGCCCGGATGCGCGGGGAGTCCCGGGATCGATTCGTGACGCGGGTTCTGCGGGAATCCGTCCGGGCTCAGCAGGACGCCGAAGTGACCCGCCGTCTGGATGATTTGTTCTCGGAGCCCGAGTTGAGTCGGTACCAGAAGCGCGTGGCAGCCCAATTGGATGTCGCTGGAACGAATTGGAATGATGAAACCTGGTGATCTACCTGAAGCGTCGGGAAGGCGGCATTCAGGGATTGCCTACGTCCCATCCTTCGAGGCGTCCTACTATCTATCACCGGTGAAAAAGACGTAGGGGCGCCCCTTGTGGGCACCCTCATGACTCTACCGGGGGAACAGGCCGAGAGACTCGAAAAACGCCTTCACTTCACCCATCTGCTCATCAGTGTAGGATTTCATGGGAGCCCGGAGATGCCGCTTGGCGAGCCCGAAGTACTCCAGGGCGCCGTGGAAGAAGGGGAGGCTGAAGGCCTCGATGATGGGGACGTCGTACTTCTTCGACATCTCGTAGCATTTTTCCATGTTCCCGGCTTGGAAGGCCTCCCAGAACTCCTTGGCGATCCAGGGGGCGATGATGGCGTAGATGTCGAAGTAGGTCTTGGCGCCGTAGGGAGCCGCGGCCAGGAAGCGGTAGATGCTGCCGCCGCTGTAGACGCGGAGCCGGTCTGCGAATTTGGCTTCCAGGAAGATGTACTCCCGGATGTCGTGCTCCTTCATGGCCACCACGGAGTCGAGCTCCAGGAGCTTGCGCCAGGTCTTGTCCTTGAGCCCGACGTTCTTGACCGAGATGGCCATCCGGGTGTTGGCGGCAGCGGTCCGGAAGTACTCGACGATATCCTCTTCCGCCATCCTCGGCGCCAGCACCTCGACGGCGTCGGCACCCAACCCTTCGGCGTAGCGGAGGTAGTCGATCAACCGGGAATTCCAGAAGTTGTTGGTGCAGACGATGCTGATGCCGTGATCGCCCACCGCTTCCACGAAGGTCCGGGTCACGGCCTTGATCTCGTCGTAGGAGATCCAGTCGTATTTGGTGTTCCCGCCCGTCATGTTGAAGATCCGGACGCCGTATTTCATGGCGTTGGAGATCATCTTCCGAATGGCGGCGTGATCCACGTTTCCCTCCGCGTCGAAGGGCAGCACCAGGGAGAAGATGGGTCCCTCCAGATGCTCCATGACCTGTCGCGGGGTCAGAGGTTTCTTGATCTTGTCGGCAGCCGCCGGCAGGGAAGAGGTGAGGAGCACCGTCACCAGAGTCAGCGGCAGGAATGGAACTTTTAATGAGGGCATGGGAGGAACCTCCAGTTGGAATAAACAGAAAAGGCGGCAACCGTCTCCCGCACTGGCCTCATGGTACCGTCTCCACCCATGGTTGTCTCTCCCCAACGGCCGAGCCCCAATTCGCCAGTCCCACACCGGCTATTGCACGACATCGGCAACGAGCGACCACGAGGGTCGCCCCTACGATTTTTCGCTCCTGGTAGACTTGCCTGAACCATGGGCAGCCGACGGCGCAGCGACGGCCGATCCGATGGCCTGGACCCCATCGAAAGCCTTCCAATAGAGGAGATCGACACCTTTTCCGAGCTGCTTCGGGCCATGTCCAGGACGGCCTTCGGTGGGCGGAACCTGGGAGAGGCCTTCGAGGTCCTCCTGGAGATGATCCGGGATGAGCCGTGCCGCGTTGTCCTGACCGTCTCCGGGGCCATGACCGTGGCCAAGCAGGGACAGATCATCTGCCGCATGCTGGACCGGGGTTGGGTGGACGCCGTGGTCGCCACCGGAGCTCTCATCGCCCACGGGCTCACCGAGTCGCTGGGACTCGTCCACTATCGCTACGAGAGTCGCCATTCCGACGAGTTCCTCTACCGCCGGGGCTACAACCGGATCTACGACACTCTGGAGATGGAGCGCAACCTGGACGACGTGGAGGACCTGCTGCATTCGGTCCTGAGCCGGGAGGAGCCGGAAGGCGGAATCTGGTCGTCTGCCGGCCTCTGCCGGGCTCTGGGCCGGCAACTGAGCCGGGCCGACCAGGGGCCGGGCATTCTCAGCAGCGCCTTCCGCCGCGGCGTCCCGGTGTTCATTCCCGCCTTCACCGACAGCGAGATCGGCCTCGATCTGGCCAACTGGGCCATGGAAAGGGAGACGCGGGCCACACCGGAGGGCCGGGAACTGGCCGAACCGGATGAGATCTTCCGGGCGGTTCCTCCCTTCAATCCGTTCCTGGACCTGCAGGAGTACGCCCGGTTCGCCGCCGCCGCGCCACGGTTGGGGATCTTCACCATCGGCGGCGGAGTCCCCCGCAACTGGGCGCAGCAGGTGGGTCCCTACTTCGAGGTGGCCGCGAACCGCTTGGGGATCCGCCATCCGCCACCCCGTTTTCGCTATGGCGTCCGCATCTGTCCGGAACCGGATCATTGGGGCGGGCTCTCGGGCTGCAGCTATACGGAAGGGGTCAGCTGGGGTAAATTCGTCTCCCCCGAGGAGGGCGGCCGCTACGCCGAGGTCCACGCCGACGCGACCCTGGTCTGGCCGCTGTTGATGAAGGGTCTGCTGGAGGAATTGGGGAACGCCGGCGGCTGATACCGGTTCTCTCCCGTTCAGATCGAGGTGAATCATGGATCGGATTCTTGAGCGAATCGAGGCGGCGGATGCCGCGCGGCGCCGGATCATCGGCGCCAACCGGGGATTGACTGCGGCGCAGGCCGCCTTCAAGGCGGCGGGAGGATGGTCGGTCCAGGCGCACATCGAGCACCTGGTCCTCTCGGAGCAACGGGGAGTTCAGCGGATCTGGCTGGCAGCCGAAGCGTTGCGCCGGGGCGCTCCCTTACGGGTCGGCGAGGCGGTGCACCGCGGCCTGCCCATCGAGGACGTGATCGCCAGGACCTGGAAGCCCAAGGAGAAGGCCATGGCCGAGACCGACCCGGTGGGGGAGGGTCCCCTGTCCTATTGGATCGCCCGCTACGAAGCTTGCCAGACCACGTTGGAGCGTATCCCCCAGGTCTTGTCCGGCTTGGACCCGTCCCAGGTCCTGGATCTGCACTACCTGTCGGGACCCCTGGACGCCTGCCAGCGGCTGGAATTCCTCCGGTTCCACACCGACCGCCACTACGACCAGGTCGAACGGCTGAAGAGGAACGAATCGTTTTCGGCCGGGTGAGTCGGGGCGAAGATCAGAGACCTTCCGTTGCCCAACCCTTGCGGTAGGGACGGCGCAGGTACTGGTCGGCCTCGGGGACTCCGGTCGCCTTCAGATTGGCGCTGTCCCACTTCAATTTCTTCCCGGTCCTGAAGGCCGCGTTCCCCAACAGCACCGTTTCCGTCAATGGTCCCGAATACGAGAATTCGGTCGAAGCCGTGTCCTTCCCCAGGATGGCGTTGGTCCACTGGGAATAGTGACTCTCGTCCGGCTGGGTGGGGAAGACGTAGTCGGCGAAACGTTCTACGGGGAACAAGATCGGACGTTGCCCCCCGGCCATCAGCAGGTTCCCCTTCTCACCGATCAGCAGATTCCCGTTGGTCCAACCGGGCCAGTCATCGGGGGCGCCGTAGAGCTGGCGAGGCGGCCGCATCCCCGCTTCGTACCAGGTCAGGGGCAGGGTCGGCGTCGTGTGCCGGGTGCCCGGAAACTCGTAGTGGACGATGGACCAGCGGGGAGCGCTCTCGGGCAGCGGATCGGTGCCCTCCGCCCAGATGGTGATCGGTGGCCCCAACTCCAGGGCGTTGATGGCAGGGTCGATCAGGTGGCAGCCCATGTCTCCCAGAGCGCCGGTGCCGAAATCCCACCAGCCCCGCCAGTGAAAGGGATGGTAGACGTCTCCGTCCACATACGGCCTTTCGGGAGCCACGCCCAGCCACAGATCCCAGTGGACGTGATCGGGCACCGGATCGGTCCGGGAGGGCCGTGGCATTTCCTGTCTCCAGTAGGTCCCGGGACGGTTGGTCCAGACGTGCGCTTCCCGGACCTTTCCGATGACCCCGTCCCGGATCGCCTGGACGCCCGTCCTCAAGGGGGCCAGGGAGTGATGCTGGATGCCCATCTGGGTCACGACGCCCTTCTCCTTGGCTAAACGGGTGAGGGCGCGCGCCTCGTAGATGGAGTGGGTCAGGGGCTTCTGCGTGTACACATGCTTGCCCAGGGACATCGCTTGAAGCGAGATCGGTGCGTGCATGTGGTCGGGGGTGGAGATGGTCAGGGCGTCGATGTCCTTCTGCTCCAGGAGCTTGCGCCAGTCCGTGTATTTTCTGGCGCCGGGATAACGCTGCGCGGCCCGTTCCAGCCGATGCTCGTCGACGTCGCAGATGGCGACCACGTCGTGGCCCAGGGCAGACTCGCCCAGGTCGGTCCAACCTTTTCCGCCCACGCCGACGCCGGCCAGGCGGAGCCGTGCGTGGGAAGACCTCGCCCGGATGATCGCCGGAGCCGCGGCTGCGGCCAGGCTTCCCATTCCCAGGCGCTTCAGGAATGCCCGTCGATTCGATTGCTCCTTCATGGCCCGTTTTCTCCTCCCTCGAACGGTGCGGCGATGTCTCTGTTCAGTCTACTACGATGCCCTCTCACTCGCCGGGAGACCGTTCCGGACCCGCGGGTCACGGCTGGCCGTCATCGGCAAGCAGATGACGCCGGGAACGTCCGGGAACTTCCGCTTGAGTTTCGGGCCCCGGAACTGGAACATAGGGCGGTTTACAGAGGCAGACTGTGACTTAGGAGCCTGCGCCGCAGAAATTGATCTACTGCGAAAGCGGTGAATCGGTCCATATTTCCTCAATTTCTCGGCGAATAGAACGACTATGCACCTCCAAATCGAGAAAATCTGGCCTCGATTCCCCACTTTCTCGCTACGATCATTTCTACGGCGCAGACTCCTAGGAGCGGCAATTTGGAATACCTGATTCCCGAAGCGTGGTTCTCCGGTCTGCCCCAGTGGGCGCTGCTGCTGCTCTTGGCTGCGGCCGTAGCCGTGGTGGTCAAGGCGGCCGACCTGGTGGTGGAGGGCGCCTCGGGGATCGCCCAAGGGCTGGGTGTCCCCAAGATCGTGGTGGGAGCGACCATCGTTTCTCTCGGGACCACCAGTCCCGAGTGCGCGGTCTCGGTGGTGGCGGCCTGGTCCGGCGAGCCCGGTTTGGCCCTGGGAAACGCCGTCGGCTCCATCATCGTCGACTCGGGCCTGATCTTCGGCCTCGGGTGCCTTCTGTCCCGGCTGCCGGCAGACCGGTTCATCCTCAACCGCCAGGGTTGGGTACAGTTCGGCTCCGGTCTGTTTCTGGTGCTCGTTTGCTGGGGCGTCTACAGGATCGCGGGAAACGAGGCCGTCATCGGCCGATCGATGGGCCTCGTCTTCGTGTTGCTGCTGGGAGCCTATCTCTTTTATTCGGTTCGCTGGAGCCGGGGCCATCCCGAGCTGGCGGCTCAGATGGGCAGCGAAGCGGGTGACGTGAGCCAGGGTACGCTCCGGCTCTGGATCGGAGTGTTGGGCGGCCTGGTCCTGGTCCTGCTCTCCAGCCGGGTCCTCATCTGCAGCGTGATCGAGTTGGCGGAGAACCACTGGTTCATCCCCAAGGTCGTGATCGCCGCGACGCTGGTCGCCTTCGGGACCTCGCTTCCGGAGCTGGTGATCGGCATGACCAGCATCCGCCGGGGGCACAATGAGTTGCTGGTGGGCAACATCATCGGCGCCGATGTGCTCAACGTCCTCTTCGTGGTCGGTTTTTCGGCCGTTGCTGCCCCCTTGCCGGTGGTGGAGGCGGGAGCCTCGCTGCCCCAGATCCTCCTCTACGTCCACCTCCCCTTCATGCTGGGGATTCTGGTCCTGTTCCGGATCTTCATCTTCCGGGCCTCCTCCAGGGGCTACTTCCAGAGATGGTATGGCGCCCCGCTGCTGCTCATTTACGTGGTCTATCTGGTGCTGCAGATCTCGCTGGGAACGCTGGTCGAATAGCCGTCGGGGCCGCTTCCGGCTCAGAGTTGTCCGTAGCGGAAACAGCCGGTGACGTGGTCGTTCACCATGCCCGCGGCCTGCATGAAAGCGTAGCAGATGGTGGGCCCCACGAAGCGGAACCCCCGCTTCCTGAGGGATCGGCTCATGGCTTCGGATTGACGGGTCTTGGCTGGAATCCGGCTCTGACTGTGAAAGGAGTTGACGCGCGTCCGGCCGCCGGTGAACTGCCAGATGTACCGGTCGAAGGACCCGAACTCCTCCTGGACCCTCAGAAAGTAGCGGGCGTTACTCACCGTAGCTTTCACCTTGAGCCGGTTCCGGATGATCCCCGGGTCCTGGAGCAGCCGGGCGATCGTGTCCTCGCCGTATCGGCAGATCCGCTCCGGATCGAACCCGTCGAAATTTGCCCGAAAGTTCTCTCTTTTCTTGAGAATGGTCAGCCAGCTCAACCCGGCCTGAAAGGCGTCCAGAACCAGAAACTCGAACAGCTTCCGGTCGTCGTGCACCGGAACCCCCCATTCCCGGTCGTGATACTCGGCGAGAAGCCGATGCCCCACCGCCCACTCACATCGGACTATGGCTCCTTCAGGGATATCATGCATCATGACCTGCAGACGCCAACCCGGCTCCCGCGGCGACACCCCATGTGGGTGCCCTCCTACATCTCAACCTTGGCTCCATCGACGCGTCCGCCGCCCGAGGACGACCACAAAGGTGCGCCCCTACGCATCTTCGAGCCCGGCGGCGTCACCGTAGGGGCACCCCTTGTGGGTGCTCTCTTACGTCCCAATCGTTGCCCCTGGATGGGTCCGTCGCCTTGCTTCTCAGAGCAAAGGATGATATCCAAAACCTAGTATTTCATCCATCCTGACCAGGAGGTAATGCCGTGAACAGGCGAAGTTTTCTCGGTGCGAGTTTGGCCGGCGGGGCGGCGATTGGATCGGCCGCTGCAGCCGGTTTGGGCGGCCGCAAGCGGGTCTCGGCCAACGACAAGGTGACTGTGGCCATGATGGGCGTCCGGGGCCGCGGCCCGGTATTGACCCGGTATTTCGGCGAGATGCCCGACGTGGATCTGGCCTACATCTGCGACGTGGACCAGAACGTGGTGGGGCCCGCTTTCAAGATCGCGGAGGAAACCCAGGGGAAACGCCCCAAGATGGAGGAGGACATCCGGCGGGTTCTGGACGACAAGTCGGTGGACGCGGTCGTCATCGCCACCCCCCTCCATTGGCATGCTCCCGGAACCATTCTCTGCTGTGAAGCCGGCAAGGATGTCTACGTGGAAAAGCCCGTCTCCCACAACGTCCGTGAGGGCCGCCTCATGGTGGAGGCAGCACGCAGGTACGATCGGGTGGTGCAGGTGGGGACCCAGTCCCGGAGCCGTCCCAACACCCACCGATTCATCGAGTACTGCCAGTCGGGCAAGATCGGCGACCTGCTCATGGCCAAGGTCTGGAACACCCAGAAGCGCCGGAACATCGGCCACAAGGAAGACGAGCCGGTCCCGGCCGGGATCAACTACGATCTCTGGAACGGTCCCATCCCGGTGCTCCCCTTCAACCGCAACCACTACAGCGGCACCGTCAACTGGCACTGGCACTACGGGGCCGGAGACATAGGCAACGACGGTGTCCATTGGATCGACGTGGCGCGCTGGCTGATGAAGGCGGGTCTGCCGAAACACGTCACCGGCGCCGGGCGGAAGCTCTACTTTGACGACGACCAGCAGACGCCCGACACCCAGACCGTCGTCTTCGATTACGACAACACGGTCATCCAGTACGAAATGCGGCTCTGGAACAGCTACAAGATGAACAATGGCCAGAACGGCGTGGAAGTCTACGGCACCGAAGGCAAGGCGGTCTCCGGCTACTTCGACGGACACCGCACGTACGGCTTCCGCATCTACGATTCCCGGAACCGGCTGGTTCGACAGGAATTGGCCGAGGTCAGGCGCGGCCGGGAACACTACGCCAACTTCATCGACTGTATCCGGACTCGTGAAACGCCCAATTGCGACGCGGAGGAGGGCCACCTGTCGACCGCGCTCTGCCACTTGGGGAACATCGCGGGCCGAACCCGGGGCAGCTACACGTTCGATCCCGCCACCGAGACCATCACGGACGACCCGGAAGCCAACGCCCTGCTGACCCGGGAGTACCGGGACCACTGGTCGACCCGGTTGGTGACATAGCCCGCCGCCTCAACGGGCGGACAGATCCGCGCAGACGATCGACCGGTTGTTCCGGGCGTAGATGGACCGGTTGGCGAACGCAGGGTGGGACCAGACGGTGAGGCGTCTCTGGATGGGAACCACCGGTTCGATCAGGGTGGTCCGGCTCGTCTCCTGGTAGCCGTCGGGAGAGAGCCTGGCGAAGATCATCTCTCCCTGCTCGTTGAGGATGATGAACCGATTCTGGTGCCGGACCAGGAAGGCGTTCCACCAGCGTCCCTTGCCCGTGGCTTTCAACGTCTCCCAGACCCGCTGTCCGGTCAGCGCGTCCAGACAGCGAAGCTGGCCGTAACTGTCCACCCCGTAGAGATGTCCCCGGTCCAGGACCGGCGTGCACATGAGGGAGTGCAGGCCGTCGGTCTCGATCTCGCTGGTGCTCCTGCCTTTCCAGAGGAGCGCCGCCGACGGTCTGTCGGAACCGGTCCGCAGCATGAGAGGACCGTCGTAGAAGGCGCTCACGAAGAGGAGATTGCGGTCGGGGTCGAAGACGGGCGTGGCCAGGGTGAGTCCGTTCCGGACGGGGAACTCCCGGCTCCAGTAGGCTTGGCCGGTCTCCGGATCGAGGCCGTAGAGCCCCTTCGGATTCCAGATGACGAGCTGGCGGGCGCCGCCGAACTTAAAGATGACCGGCGCCGAGTAGCCCGGTTCGTCGGCCTCCAAGGACCACCAGATCTCGCGTCCGGTCTCCTTGTCCAGGGCCAGGACGCAACGGTTCTCGGTTCCTCCGGCGATCACGATGAGCTTCTTGCCGTCCACCAGTGGCGCGGCGGAGAACCCCCAGATGGGCGCCTGGGCGCCGAAATCCCGGATGTAGTTCCGGGACCACAGGACCTTTCCGGTGGCGGCGTCCAGACAGAGCAGGTCCCCCATGGCCCCCAGGGTGTAGACTTTGCCCTGGTGGACGGTGGGAGTGGCGCGAGGTCCTTGCGGGTAGGAGATCGCGTAGTCGCAGGCGTATTCGTGCTTCCAGAGAGTGGCGCCGGTTCCGGCGTCCATGCAGAGTACCCGCTCCCGGTTGCCGGCGGACGCCTGGGCATCTGTCCCCGGCACCAGGTCGGTAATGTAGAGCCGGTTACCCACCACCGCCGGCCCCGCGTACCCTTGACCGATTTCCATCCTCCATTTGAAGTTCAGCTCCGCAGGGAGCTCTGAGACGATCCCGGTCTCCCGCCAGACTCCATCCCGGTTCGGACCCCTCCATTGGGGCCAGTCCTCACCATAAGCGACTTGTGGGATCAAAACCGCCCAGATCAGGCATAGACAGGTTGGAGGAGTGCGGAGAATGCGAGATGCGAGCCGGAACGAACTGATTTCTTGGTTTTTCATGATGGAGACCTCATTCGGGAGATTCGCGGTCAAAGGGTATGCCGGAAGCACGTTTCCCGCAAGCGGTGTGGGAGCGGGGGTTTTTAACCCCCGCCTCCGGCGGGAGGGGTGGAACTCGAATGTCGCTGTTACCACGCAGCATGTTCGTATGGAAGTCTGGCTTTTGGAAGCGTAGAGGGGGACTCCGTCCCCCCAACCCCCCTGGTCGGCGGCAAGAAAGCCGCCGCTCCCAGTCGTCTCTCCAAACGGCGGGAAATCCCGGCCCGGAACTGGTAAGTTTTCGATTCGGAATCGAACCCCATGAAGAACAAGGTGGCTACAGACTCGGGATCGGCCGTCGCCCCGGGCGGTGCCGGGTCCGGCTGGGTCAAATGGATCGGCCTGGTCCTGGGTCCCGTGCTTTTCTTGTCCGTCCTCCTGCTGGGCCAGGGAGCTATGGAAGCCGAGGCTCTGGCCATCGGGGCCGCGGCTCTCTGGATGGCCTGCTGGTGGATGACCGAGGCGATTCCGCTCCCGGCCACGGCCCTGCTCCCCATCGTCCTGTTTCCCGCGAGCGGAGTGGTGCCCGCCAAAGAGGTGACCCTCTCCTACGGCCATCCCGTCATCTTCCTGTTCCTGGGCGGGTTCCTGCTTTCGGCGGCATTCAAGAAGTCGGGTCTCGCCCGGCGCGTCGCCCTCAGGGCCGTCGGGTTGTTCGGCCTGGACCCTCGCCGCGTCGTCCTGGGGGTCATGGCGGCCACCGCGCTCCTCTCCATGTGGATCTCCAACACGGCGTGCGTGGTCATGATGGTTCCCATTGCTCTGGGTATCGTGACCCAGGTGCAGGGTCCGGACGGGGCCGCCGGGTCCAAGTTCGGCAAGGCCCTGATGTTGGGAGTGGCCTACGCGGCCTCCATCGGAGGGCTGGGAACCATCGTTGGGAGTCCGCCGAACGCAATACTCGTGGGCTATCTCGAATCCAACATGGGCCGGACCGTGACCTTCCTGGACTGGATGCTCTACGGAGTTCCGCTGGTGGCCGTGGGAGTTCCCCTGGCCTGGTTCTACCTGACCCGGATGGCCTGTCCCCTGGGACGCGAGCCCCGTTCCGACTCCGGCAGCAGCCATATTCGGCGGCAACTTGCCTCTCTGGGAGCGATGAGCACCGCGGAGAGGAGGGTGCTCCTGATCTCCGGCTCCGTGGCCGGCCTCTGGATCTTGCGTGGCCTCTGGCCCCACGGGTTCGTTCGGATCGGTCTCCATGACG
Source organism: Acidobacteriota bacterium (assembly GCA_965217775.1). GTDB lineage: Bacteria > Acidobacteriota > UBA6911 > RPQK01 > JAJDTT01 > JAJDTT01. The sequence continues at coordinate 4,458,244 of CBDCJH010000002.1, read as the reverse complement.
TCAGCGACACCATGATCGCCATCCTGGGGGCGCTCTTGCTGTTCGCGCTCTCGGCAAGGGAACCGAAGCTCCTGGAATGGTCCGACGCCAAGGAAATTCCTTGGGGAGTGCTGATTCTGTTCGGCGGAGGGCTGGCCCTGGCCAAGGGGATCCAGGAATCGGGCCTCGGAGCCTGGATGGCCGACCAGTTGTCGATTCTGCACGGGTATCCTCCTGCCGTGCTGGTATTGGCGGCGACTCTGGTGGTCATCTTCCTGACCGAGCTCACCTCCAACACGGCGACGGCGACCATCTTCATCCCCATCATGGCGGCCCTCGCCGCCGCCACGGGGGAAGCGCCCTACCCTCTGATGCTGGCCGCCACCACGGCGGCGTCCTGCGCCTTCATGCTTCCTGTGGCCACGCCGCCCAATGCCATCGTCTTCGGATCGGGGTACCTGAGGATCGGCGAGATGATCCGTGCCGGGCTGGCCCTGAACCTGGCTTTCGCCATCCTGCTGTTCGCGGCAGCCAACTGGTGGTTGCCTCTGATCTGGGGTTGATCCCGTCCGGGCCCATCGCGCCGGCCGCAGACAGCGTCCGATATCAACCCGTGACGACTCTTGCCAAGGGCTGAAATGGGTCGCGCTCAGTGGCAGCTTTTCCTGCGGGCACTTAGAATAAACTCCTTCAATCCATGGTGAAGACGAAGTCCGCAGACGTCATCGTCGTCGGCGCGGGAGTCATCGGCTGCGCCGTCGCTTACCATCTGGCCAAGGAGGGAGTGTCGGTCCTGATTTTGGAGCGGGGCCGGGTCGGACGGGAAGCCTCCTGGGCTTCCGCCGGCATCCTGAATCATGGACGTCCCGCCAGCAACCATCCCTACGAGCGCTTGGCGACTTTGAGCCGGAGCATGTTCGAGCCTCTGGTCGAGGAGCTCATCGAGCTGAGCGGCGTGGACCCCGAGTATCGATCCATTGGCGGTATCCATGTCTTTCTGGACGAGGAAGGGGTCGGGAAAGCCAGGAACTATTATCGAGGGTCTATTCTGGCGGGCCTTGAGGTCGAATACTTGGAGCCGGCCGATCTGTTCGAACTGGAGCCGGCGGTCAACCGGGCCGCCCGGGCCGCGATCCGTTTCCCCGGCGACGGTTCGATCCGGCCTCCCCGGCTGGTCCGGGCGTTATCCCTGGCGGCCCAGCGGCTGGGAACGCGGATCTTGGAGCATAGTCCCGTAGTGGACCTCGAGATCCGGTCCGGGCGTGTCGTCGCCATTTTAACTCCGGAGGATCGGGTCCAGGGGGAGAGCTTCGTCCTGGCCACGGGAGCCTGGTCCGGTCTGGTGGGCAACCGGGTGGGAGTGAACCTGCCCGTCTACTCCTCCAAGGGCGAGATCGTGCTCCTGGAGTCGCTGCCGGGAAAACTCGGTCAGATCGTGAACAACAACGGCCACTACCTGGTGCCGAGAAGCGATGGAAAGCTCTTGGTGGGCGCCACCGAGGAAGCGGTCGGTTTCGACAAGACCAGCACTGTGCACGGAGTTCTCGAACTGCTCGACTGGGCCTTTCACGTGGCTCCGGGCCTGTCGGATGCCACCTTCGTGACCTCGTGGGCCGGTCTGCGGCCGGCCGCTCGCCGGGGAGGACCCTTTCTGGGTCGTCTGAGGGACTTCGAGAACCTCTACGTCGCCACGGCGCACAACCGCAGCGGAATATTGCTCGCGCCGGTTTCCGGTCTCCTCATGTCCCAACTGCTGACGAACCGCCCGACCTCTCTGCCTCTGGAACCTTTCGCCGTGCCGGAATCGGAAGGCTGAGCAGTTCACGCAAGGGTCCGATTGGGCTCGTTTCTCACGTCTCGTCCGGGAAGATCTTCGAGTTCTCAATCAGCTCGATGAGTTCCTCGTCCTCATCGTCAAAGTCGGGAGACATCCGGAACTGCCCTTCCATACCCCCCAACTTTCGTTTTTCCATAGACTCGCGCTGCCGAGCCTGGACCTGGTCAAGAAAATCGGCGTGAACATCGGTCCTGTCCGTATCAGCGGCTCGCGAAGGTCCGGCTCAGGTTGTTGCGGCCGTTAGTGACGGTGTAGGAGGAGCCGTCGGCGCTCACCGACACCTTCAGCAGATGCCCGGCGCAATCCTCGTCGCCTCCCAGGTTGGCGATGAAATCCTCGGGGGCGTTGCCGTCCGGGCCGGAATCCAGGTTCTTGTGAACCTGGAAGATCGCCTCGACGGAGGGGAGCGACTTCAGCAGCGAGAAGACCTCGGGAGCGGCCCCTTTGCGGGAGCCGTTATTGAAGACGGCCACGCCGGGATCGACGGCGGAGACCAGGACCGGGTTGTTGCTGTTGGGCAGTCCGTGGTGGGTGGTTTGATAGAGATCGATCTGCCCGAGCAGGTTCGAGGGACAGGCCAGGCGGGCTTCCACGTTCCAGGTCAGGTCGCCCAGATCCAGAAACTCGAACTTCCCGTAGCTCAGGAGCAGGCCCACGCTTCTGGCATTGTCAGTCGTGTCTTTCTTCTTCCGGGTGAGCTTCCGGCAGGCCGGATTGGAGGGACCTTCGCCCTTGAGAGTCTCCCCGGCGGCAGACACGCAGAGGAGTTTGAGAGGCACCTGCAGACTCCGGAGGGGGATCGTTTCTCCAGGCCGGATCCGCTGCCGGTTGCCCCGGGTGGCCCGGATGTACTCCGTGTAGAAGAGGGGGAACCGGGGGTCCTCCTTGAGCTCGTCCATGGGCCCGTGGTCGAGGAAGTTGGCGATGGGGATCAACTGCGCCAAGCGTCCGATTCCCCCGTAATGGTCCGCGTGAAAGTGGGTCGTGACCACATAGTCGATGCGTTCGAGACCGGCCGCACGGGCCACCGCCTCGATTCTCTTGGCGTCCCGGCCATCCTCTCTTCTCCATCCCGTGTCGATGAGAATCGATTCTTTCAGGGGGGTGACGATGAAAGTCGCCGCACCCCCTTCGGCGTCGATGAAGTAGATATCCAAGGTTCGGCCAAGCAGGGTTCGGCTGGGCAGTAGAAGGAGCCAGATCAGCATCAAGCCCGTGGACCAGCGCCCGGAAGGAATCCGGGAGAATCTGCCGTAAGGTGTCGCGAAGGGTTGAGAAATCATGGCTTTACACCTTAGCACTCTGATTTGAAAGTCGCCACGGGCGCCGGCCGATGCGGGATGGAGGTCGCCGGAAGGAGTGGTGTCCGGCAACGGTCGGCCCCAGAGGCATCATGCCTTGGTCTGAGGTCCATCTGCTATGATCACCTCCCGGAATCGGGTGAAGTGTCATGTTGAGCCGCGGCGATATTGTGGAACTGGACGTCGAGTCGGCCGCCTACAAGGGGGTCTCGGTGGCGCGCCGGAACGGGCTGGTCATCCTGGTCCGGAACGGGGTCCCCGGAGACCGGGTCCGGGCGCGGGTCGTCAAGAAGAAACGCCAGCACGCGGAAGCCGTGGTGGAGGAGGTGTTGGAGCTGTCTCCCTGCCGGGTCGCACCGGCCTGCCGCTACTTCGGCACCTGTGGAGGGTGCAGTTGCCAGAACGTGGACTACCAGCGCCAGCTCTCCTTCAAGCGGGCCCAGGTGGAGGAGACGCTGCAGCACCTGGGCGGGATCACCGGCGTGGAGGTGAAATCCACGTTACCCTCTCCCAACGTCTTCTACTACCGCAACAAGATGGAGTTCACCTTCGGCCCCAACCGCTGGTTGATGCCGGAGGAGATCCGGAGCGGAGTTCCGCTCAGGAAGGGATTCGCACTGGGCCTTCACATTCCCAAGCGTCATGACAAGATCCTGGATCTGGAGGTCTGTTTTCTCCAGAGCCCGGTCAGCGTCCAGGTGGTCAATCGGGTCCGGAGACTCGCCGAGGAGCAGGGCTGGAAAGCCTACAGCTCTTATTCGGGTGAAGGATATCTTCGGAACCTGGTGATCCGGACCGGCTCCAACACGGGCGATTTCATGGTCAATCTGGTGACCCGCCAGCGGCGACCCGACCGCATGAAGCTGCTGTGCGCCGAGTTGTTGCGTGAGTTTCCCCAGATCACCACCATCGTCAACAGCATCAACGAGACCCTTTCGCCTGTGGCCTCGGGCCAGGAGGAAGTGGTCTACCACGGCGCCGGTGTCATCCGGGAGCGCATCGGCGACCTGGAGTTCCGGATCGCCCCCACGACCTTCTTCCAACCCAACACTTCCCAGGCACGCAATCTGTTCGACGTGGTGCGACGGTATTCCGGCCTTACCGGACATGAAATCGTCTACGATTTGTACTGTGGAATCGGGACCATCGCGATGATCCTGGCCCGGGATTGCCAGAAGGTGGTGGGCATCGACAATCACGGGACGGCCATCGCCGCCGCCCGAGCCAATGTCGTCTCCAACGGGATCCGGAATTGCACCTTCGTGCTCATGGATGCCGCCAAGGCGCTGAACCGAAACCTGATCCTCCGCCAGGGAAGACCCGAGGTCCTGGTCGTGGACCCGCCCCGCGCCGGCATGCACAAGAACACCTGCCGGTCCATTCTCGACTTGGCCCCGGAACGGATCGTGTACGTCAGTTGCAATCCCGCCACCCAGGCTCGCGACCTCAAAATCCTGGCCCAGCGCTACCGAGTGGTGAGCGTGCGCCCGGTGGACATGTTTCCCCAGACCTACCACATCGAGAACGTGGCCTGCCTGGTCCGGATTTGACGGCGAGGAGGGGCGATTTCCAGTCGCCCATTCTTCCACTAGGAACAAGGGGCGATTTCCAGTCGCCCATTCTTCCACTAGGAACAAGGAGCGATTTCCAGTCGCCCTCCCCTCACGTGCTCATTCCGCCGCGCGCCCGTTGCATCGTCGGGCCGCGGTTACTCCAGTTCGGCGGCTGGAAACCGCCGCTCCTACCCTTTTTTTACCGGGCGTCCGCCGGACCGGGCCGGTGGGGGAGCTTTTCTCTTGACTCAAACGGTCAGCACGATCTTGCCGAAGTTCCGGTTGCTCTCCATGAAGGAATGAGCCTCCGACGCCTCTTCCAGGGGAAACGCCCGGTCGATGATCGGCGTGAGGACACCGTTCTCGAAGCAGGGCAGGATTCGGCGCCGGAATTCCTGGTTCAGACGGATCTTCTCTTCCACCGGACGGGGACGCAGGACCGTGCCTCGGATCCGGAGGCTCTGCTTGAGGATCCGGGACAGGTCGACAGGGGCCGAGGGTCCACCCAGCAACCCGATCAGTATCAACAACCCCCGGGGAGCCAGACAGGAGAGATTCTGCTCGAGATAGGCCCCGCCGACCATGTCCAGGATCAGATCGACCCCACGTCCTGCCGTCAACTCCAGTACGGCTTCCCGGAAGTCCTCCCGCTGGGTGAGAACGGCGTGATCCAGCCCCAACTCCAGGCAGCGGTCCAGTTTCTCACGGGAACGCGAGGTGCCGATGCTCGTGGCTCCGGTCAGGCGGCACAACTGAAGAGCCGCGGTTCCGACGCCGCTTCCGGCCCCATGGAGCAGCAGGGTCTGTCCCGGTCCCAGGCTGCCCTGCAACTGGAGGGCGTCGAAGGCGGTCAGGAAGACCTCGGGAATGGCCGCCGCCTCTTGAAAGCCCAGACGGTCCGGTATGGGCAGCGCCAAGCGCTCCGGAGTGACCACCTTCTCCGCATAGCCCGCACCCGGCAACAGGCCCATGACTCGTTGTCCCGGCTGGAATTCGGTGACCGCGGCGCCGGCCGTTTCCACGCACCCTGCGAATTCGAGACCGGGTATCTGGGGATGGGTGCCGGGAGGGGGAGGATAGAGGCCCTGCCGTTGGAGCAGGTCGGCCCGATTCAGGGCGGTGGCGCGGACCCGGACCAGGATTTCCCCGGGCGACGGCGCCGGGTCGGAGACCTCGGCCAAGCGAAGGACCTCCGGACCGCCGGGTTCTTGGATCAGGACCGCTCTCATGCCTCTCCCGGATTGGCCAAGACCGGCGCATCCCTGTTCCCGCCACGCGGAATGGCTCCGGTTGAAGGTAACCAGAGAGCTATGTTAGGTCTTGTATTCGAAATCTTTCAAGTTGTGCCGGCCCCGCCAAGTCTTGGAGCCGGACGCCGCGTCAATTGGTAGACTAGCAACGTGGACTTGTTTTCCTTTCTCCGCGGGTCGCCGGAGAGACAGATCAGACGGGCGCGCAAGAAGGTGAAGGAGCCTCACGGGGATCCCGCCGTCCGGGTCAATGCCGCCCGGCGCCTGTACGAGATGGGCACGCCCGAAGCCATACTGGCGCTCCTGGACCGGTTTACCATCAGTACGTCCCCCTTGATCCGGGACCAGGACGAAAAGGAGGAGTTGCTCTCCTGGATCGTCCGCTTGGACCGGAAGGCTCTCCCCCCACTTCTCACCTTCTTGAAGCGGGAGCGGCAGGTCTACTGGCCCCTGCGGGCGCTTCAGGAGATCCTCCCCAGCGAGGAATTGGCGACTCGAATCGACGAGATCCTCCGCTTCCATTGGGAATACCCTCCGGCCAGCTCCGAGCCCAAGACCCAGCTGATCCGATCTCTGGAACAGATTCATTCGCCCGGGTTGCTGGAGACGGTGCGGCTGTTTCTGGAAGACGAAGACGATGACGTCTGTCTGTCGGCGGCGGACTATCTCTTCGGGCGTCCACAGGAGGAGGGCCGCGATTCGGTGTTGAAGTGCTACCTGGACGCGGAGGATCGTCCCCGGGTGCGCGGCCAGATCCTGGAACGTCTCGCGGAGCAGGGCTGGAAGGTGACGGGATTTCGAGCCAAGGTGGAGGAGTCCCTTCCACCGGGATACACGCTCAGCCGGGGCGGCACCTTGAGGGTGCTGGGTAAGCGGTGAACCTCCGGTTCGCCGGAGAAAGGATGCGCGTCCTTTGATCGAAGGCGTTTCAGTCACGGAGCTGGTGACTCACACCGACAGCCGGGGCTTCTTCCGGGAGATCCTCCGGGTGACGGACGATCACTTCCGGGAGGGATTCGGGCAGTGGAGCCACAGTCTCATGTACACCGGAGTGGCCAAGGCTTGGCACGTCCACACCAAGCAGACCGACTGGTGGTACGTGGCGGGCGGCGTCCTCAAAGTGGCTCTGTACGACCGGCGGAGCGATTCTCCCACCCGGGGAGAATCCATGGAGTTGTTCATGGGCGACGGATATTCTCCGATCCTCCTGGGAATTCCGCCCGGCGTGGCGCATGGTTGCAAGTGTCTGGCCGGCCCGGCCCACCTTCTGTATGTGACATCCCGCGTCTACGACCCCGGAGACGAGGGACGGATCCCGCACGACGACCCCGAGATCGGCTACGATTGGGTCGCGGGGCCGCCCATAAAATGAATTCCGGCATCGAACGGGATTCGCGGTTTCGAGAGGAGAAGCATGGCTCAGAACTGGTTGCTCAAGTCGGAGCCCCGAGACTATTCCTACGAGGATCTGGAAAGGGACCAGCGTACGGTCTGGGACGGCGTCTCCAACCGGCTGGCGTTGAAATATCTGAACCAGATGGGTCCCGGGGATCAGGCCTTTATCTACCACACGGGCCGCGTCCGGGCCATCATCGGAATCGCCAATGTGGTCTCGGCCCCCTATCCCGACCCTGAAAAGGACGATCCCATCTTGACGGTGGTGGACGTGGAAGCGCGGCAGCGATTGGCCCGGCGGATCACTCTGAAGGAGGTCAAGGCGGACCCTCGTTTCTCCGGTTTCATCCTGGCCCGGCTTCCCCGGCTCTCGGTCATGCCCGTGTCCGATACCGAGTGGCAGCAGTTGTTGGAGATGTCCGGGTCGTAAACTCGCTTGGCAGTCCGTGGTGAAAGTCCCGCGAGCACCGAGACCGTTCCTGCGCCCGCCGGACAAGGCGCGATTCGGGTGCATACCGGGAGTATGTGCCCGAATCGCAACGCCGTCCGCCGGGATGCAGGGACGGTCGAATGCCGTGATGACTTTTGCCACGGGCTGTTGACTCCTTACCGGATATCTGGACGTGCAACCGCCGGACTGGCTCATCTTCCTGGCTCTGCTCTCCCTGCTCGAGGGGCTCCACTCGCTGCGGGGAGGCTTCCGGTTTCTGCGGATGTACCGAAGGGCCTCGGAGGCGGTTCCGGGGTCCTATGCGCCCCCGTTGACCCTGATCGTTCCCTGCCGGGGGTTGGACCCGGGTCTGGAACGGAACCTGGCCGCCTTCCTGGATCTGGAATACCCGGATTGGCAGTTGCTCCTGGTGACCGATGACGAAGCCGACGCTTCCGTGCCGGTGATCAGGTCCCTGCCGGACCGCCGCTCTCACCCCGATGTTCGGCTTCTGTTTTCGGGGAAAGCCCGGGGAAGGAGCCAGAAGGTCCACAACCTGCTCCATGCGCTGGACCACCTCCGGCGCCGGGACCGGATCCTGGTCTTCGGCGACTCGGACATCCGGCCCGACTCCCTGTGGCTCCGCCATCTGGTGGCTCCCCTGGAGGATCCGGAGGTCGGCGCCAGCACCGGATATCGCTGGTACATCCCCCAGAAGGGAGGTTTCGGATCGGTCCTCCGCTCGGTCTGGAACGCCGGCATCGCCTCCCTGATGAGCGAAGGGAACTGCTACTTCGCGTGGGGAGGGGCCATGGCGATCCGCCGGGAGGTCTTCGACTCCTGCTCCGTCGCGGACCACTGGCGGCATACCCTGAGCGACGATCTCTCGTTGAGCCGCGCGGTGAAAGCCAGCGGCCGATCCATCCGTTTCCAACCCCGGTGCCTGAGCTTTTCCCACGAGGACGCCAGCCTCATGGAACTGCTGGGCTGGAGCCGCCGTCAACTGGCCATCACCCGGGTCTACCATCCGAACCTCTGGAGGGCCGCATTTGCCACCCAGTTGGTCTATCTGGTGGTCGTGTGGGGGGGAGGCGCCTGGGCCCGGACCAGCCTGAACCTCTACGGTCCGGACCCCCGGTCGGTGGCGCTGGCGGTCCTGGTGGCCGCAATTCTGATAGCCGGCGCCGTCAAGGCCTGGCTTCGGATTCGGGCCGTGTCGGTGCTGTTTCCCGAGGCGGGGCTCCCAAGGGGTTGGATTCTCATCCCTTACACCTGCTGGGGTCCGCTGGCCAACCTGGTCACGGTGGCGGGAATGGTGGGGTCGCTCTCCACCCGGAACCTGCGCTGGCGGGGAATCACCTATCGCATGGTCTCTCCCACCGAGACGCAGGTGTTGGATTGAACGGGACCCCGGCTTCCTGTACAACGGAAACACCGTGGATCTGAACACCCTGATCCTGTTCGTCACCAGCCGTTGCAACTCCCGCTGCGAGACCTGCTTCTACTGGGAGGACCTCAATCGTCCCGGGGACCTGACCTTCCAAGAGATCGAGGCGCTTTCGGCCGGCATGCCCCGATTCCACGAGCTCTGGCTCTCGGGCGGCGAGCCGATGATGCGTCCCCGCCTGGCGGAAATCCTGGGGATGTTCTACCACCGCAACGGGGTGCGCACCCTGAACCTTCCCACCAACGGACTCTTCGCCGAGAGGACCTTGGAGTTGATGGAGTACACCTCCCGGGAACTGCCCGGGATGGAGGTGAATCTGAACCTGGCGCTGGACGGGTTCGCTTCGACCCATGACCGGATCCGGGGCGTTCCGGGGAACTTCGAGCAAGCGTTGGAGACCATCCGGCTGCTCACGGACCGGGAGTCTCCCCTTCCCGGAGTCAGGGTCCACGTGAACTCGGTGGTCACCGCCGACAACATCGACGAGTTGGAGGACCTGGGGTGGTGGCTGGCCCGGAACCTGGATCTGAACGGACACTACTTCCAGGTGATCCGGGGCGAGGCCAAGGACCCGGGTCTGAAGCGGATCACGCGCCGGGGCCTGGGCGATTTCTACCGGAGTGTCAAGCCGATTCACGAGCACTACGGCCGCAAGCTGGCCCGCCGCAAGGGGGGAAGCCTCCGGGGTTGGCTCAAGCAGCTCTACTACACCCAGACCATCTACTTTCACTACACGCTCCAGGAGCGAAACTTCGAGACTTCCGATTCCTGGCCCATGCCCTGCACGGCGGGCAAGACCATCCTGGTGGTGGACTACAACGGCGACCTGCGGGCCTGCGAGCTGCGGGAGAAGATCCTGAATCTGAGGGACGTGAATTTCGATTTCCGCGGAGCGTACTCTTCACGGGCGGTGCGGGAAGAGACGGAACAGATCGTCAAGGACGCCTGCTGGTGCACCCACGTCTGCTTCATCCACGACAGCCTCAAGTCCAGCCCCCGCGCCAAGTTCTTCGACATCCCCCTCGGCGCCAAGGTGGTCTGATCGAGCGGCCTCGAACCGGCGCCATCTCCCGAGTTCCACGCTTTTCCTGTTGGAAGACGAAACGGCTTTTCGATAATGGTATATACTAATGATATATATCAATCTGAGCGGAGGAGCCGAATGTCGAAAACAGCGAGACTCTTCTGGTCCGGACGGTCTCAAGCAGTGCGCTTGCCGAAGGAATTTCGCATGGATGGTGAGATGGTGCGAATCCGGAAGCAGGGTGCCGCAGTGGTGTTGGAACCCATCGCGTCCGATTGGGTATGGCTCGACGCCATCGAAGGGCAGTTTTCCGATGATTTCTTCGCCGACGGCCGCGAGCAGCCGGAGCATCAATCCAGATCCGAACTCGACAGGGCGTTCGATTGATCCGCTATCTGTTCGATACAAATGCCTGCATTGCCCTGCTCAACGGCACATCATCGCCGCTGGCGGCCCGCGTGCGGCGCCACCGTCCATCGGAGATCGCCTTGCCGGCCATGGTGGTCTATGAGCTTTACTTTGGGGCGTTCAAGAGCCTGCAGAGGGACCGGAATATCGATCTGCTGGATCGCCTCCTCTTGGAAATCGTGCCGTTCGATGCCAGCGATGCCCGCATGGCGGGGTCGGTACGGGCTGGACTGGAAGCGGTCGGCTGCCCCATCGGACCCATCGACACTCTGATCGCCGGTCAGGCTCTGGCTCGCAATCTGACCCTGGTGACGGCCAATACCCGCGAGTTCTACCGAGTCGAAGGCCTGCGTTGCGAAGACTGGTCGGTCCCGGCGTGGTGAGTTCTCTCTGACGGCGCCGGATCCCGTCCAGTGCGGGAGTTCCTCACTCCTCGTCCGGACAGACGATCCCATCCTGCAACGGCGTGGTGACCTCGGGTCCTTCTTCCCCCATGTAGACGTTGATCTCGCTCCGGATGCCGAAGTCGTCCAGGTAGACTCCCGGCTCGATGGTGCAGAGGACCCCGGGGATCAGCCGCCGTGTGTCGTGGGTCTCCAAGTTGTCGAAGTTGACTCCGTTGCCGTGGATCTCCTCTCCCAAACTGTGACCGGTGCGGTGGACGAAGGCCTCTCCGAATCCCAGATCGGCGATGGTCCGTCTCACTACGTCGTCGACCTCCCAGCCCTCCGGCAGATCGCCGGTTGCCCGGCGCCGGCGCAGGAACTCGACTCCCGCGTCCCGTCCCCGGCGGACCACCTCGAACACCCGTCTCATCCGCTCGTCCGGCGTCCCGCCGAAAAAGGCGGTCCAGGTGATGTCGGCGAAGACGGACCGGGGTTGGTTCGTCTTGGCCCAGAGATCGATGAGAAGCAGGTCGCCCGGTCCGATCCGTGTGATCTTCCCGGACGCGGTCTCGTAGTGGGGGTCGCCGCTGTGTTGGTTGACCGCCACGATGGGGCCCGAATCGGTCACCAGGTTCCGGTCTTGGAATCGTCCCAGGATGTAGTCGCGGACCTCCGCTTCGCTGGAGGCCTCGTGCCGCCGGATCGCGGACGAGGCGAAGCGGAAGGCGTCCAGCACGATGGCGGAGATGGCCCGGGATGCCCGCTGGTGTTCCCGAAGTTGCTTCGGCGTCAGGACGGCCTCGAAGGATTGGACCAGGTCGGCCGACGAGGTCACCGTCTTGCCCAGGCTACGGACCAGTTCGACGGTGCCGGCGTCCACCTTGGAGACGTAGGGTATCGCCCCCTCGGGAGAGTACTGCATGGCCAGGCTGGAGAACTCCCTCAGCATCTCCTCGAGTCCCGACCTCAAATCCTGCCAGCGCAGATAGACGAGCTTCTCGCCAGGAAGGTGATCCAACATGGAAGACTCGATCCGGTGCACCAGCTTGGTCGGGGTCCCTTGCGCGGGGACCAGGTAGAACCAGCGCCTGGTGGGATGTTGCGACTCGTGGATTCCCAGGATCCGGTTGGCGAGCGGGTCCGTGAAGCGGAAGTCGTAGAAGAGCCAGGCCGGGACACCGAGCCGGTTGAGGGACTCCTGAATTCGCCCGACCAGAGGATCGTTTTTCACTCTTCTCACCCGACCTGCCGGTAGCTCTCGACGATGGTCCGCCGGACCTGTCCGGCCAGGACGTCGAGCTTCAGTTTGCGGTAACTGTCTCTTGGGATCGGCTCGTGGATGATGATCTCCATCTTCCCCGGTTGGATCAACACCGATCCCCGGGGCAGACGGCGGTGGGATCCCACGATGGTCACGGGGACGATGGAGGCACCCGTCTGGCGCGCCAGCAGGAAGCTTCCCCGTTTGAAGGGAGCGACCCTTTTGCCCCAGGTCCGCGTCCCCTCGGGAAAGATGACCATGGAGACGCCGGAACGGATCTGGCTGCCCGCGGCCCGGAAAGCCCGCAACGTCGCCCGGGGGCGCCGCAGATCCACACGGATGTAACCGGCCCGCTTCAGATGCCAGCCCACAAACGGCCAATGGAACAGGGAAGCCTTGGCCACGAACCTGAAGTCGAAGGGGATGCGGCCCAGAAAAGCAAAGATGTCGAACATGCTCAGATGGTTGGCGGCGAAGACGTAAGCGTCCCCGGGGTCCAGGTTTTCCAACCCTCGAACCTGCACCTGAACCCGTGCGATTCCCAGGATCATCCGACTCCAGGATCGCGCACACCAACTCTGCCGTTTCCCCCCTTCGTCGGCCACTGACAGAATCAGGCTCAGCGACGCCATGATGGCGGTGAGAGACAAAATGAGTGGGACCCGCCAGATCGCATTGACGCAAGCCAGCGCGGACATGGAATCCATCGTATGCGACGAACCGTTGCCTAGCAACAATCGTTGCATCGTAGGGGCGGCCCTCGTGGCCGGCCTTCGCTACGGACTACCGGGATGCCGCGCGGGGTGACGCGACCACCCTTACCCTGGACTGATAAGATCAAGAGATTGTGCCGGCTCCTCGCCTTTACCTCATCGACGGCATGTCCCAGTTCTACCGGGCCTACTACGCCATTCGGAGGTTGACCAACCGGGAGGGGCTTCCCACCGGCGCCGTCTTCGGGTTCACCAGCATGCTGCGCAAGCTGGTCGAGGAAGAGAGGCCGGACTATCTGGCCGTGGCCATGGATCTTCCCGGTCCCACGGTTCGGCACGAGCAGTTTCCCGACTACAAGGCGACCCGGCCCCCCATGCCGGAAGACCTGTCACGGCAGATCCCCTATCTCCATCGGGTGTGCCGGGTCTTTCGAGTGCCCATGCTCTCCCACCCGGGATACGAGGCGGACGACATCATCGCTACCGTCACCCGGCAGGCGGGCGAAACCGGGCTGGAGGTGGTCATCGTCACCGTCGACAAGGACCTGTTCCAGATCGTGGATTCGGGCGTGACCATTCTCGATACCCGGACCATGACCCGATTCGACGCGGCCAAGGTGGAGAAGAAGTTCGGAGTCGGACCCCACCAGTTGGGCGACTTCCTGAGCCTGGTCGGCGACACCTCCGACAACATCCCGGGGGCCAAGGGAATCGGCCAGAAAGGCGCCGTGCTCCTGCTCCGGAACTACGGGGATCTGGACAATCTGCTGGTCCACAGGGACGAGGTCCGGCGCAAGACCTATCGGGAGAGTCTCCAGCAGAACGAAGCCGTGGTCCGGCAGAGCCGCGAGCTCGTGACCATGTACGACCGGATTCCCCTGGATCTGGACCTGGAGACCCTCAGGATCGCGGACCCGGATCCGGTCGAGGCCCGGAAGCTCTTTCTGGAGCTGAACTTTACCCGCTTGCTGGAGGAGTTCCTGCCGGAACCGGAGACGGCCGGCGGCGAATACGAGCGGTTCGAGAGCGTCTCGCAGTTCGACAACCTTCTGACGCGGCTGGAGGGCGCCGAGGCCGCCCTGGCGCTGCTTCCCGGCAACAAAGGGACGGCGCCGGTCCGGGGCGTCGGTGTCTCGACGGGCCAGGGTCATGGGATCCACCTGGTTGGGGATCTGCTGGAGGGAGGCTCCAACCGCCTCCTCTCCCTCCTGAATCGGCCCAAACGGTGGATCATTCACGATTTGAAGCCCTTGCTCATGCTGGCTCGGACCCGGGGATGGCAGTTGACGTCCGAGTTCGCCGATACCCGGCTCATGGCCTATCTGTTGACTCCCAACCAGAACGACTTCTCTTTGAAGCGTCTGGCGACCCAGCGTCTCCAGACCCGGCTGAGCGAGTCCGAAGCGGGCCTCTTCCCGGACGAGGAGGAGCTGCTGGCCCGGTCGGCCGACCTGACCCTTCGGCTCTTCCGCGTGCTGGAGGCGGAGGTGAGGACCCACGGGTTGGAGGATCTGCTCGTCGACGTGGAGATTCCCCTGGTGCGGGTGCTGGCCGACATGGAGGCGGCCGGCGTGAAAGTGAACCGCGAAATGCTCCAGGACATGTCCCGCCAGATGGGCCGGGAGATCCAGGTCCTGGCGGACCGCATCACCGAACTGGCCGGCGAGAAGTTCAACCTCAACTCGCCCAAGCAGTTGGGGACGATTCTGTTCGAGAAGCTGGGACTCCCTCCACCCAAGAAGACGCCCAAGGCGAAGCACTACTCCACTGGAGTCGAGGTGCTGCAGCGGCTGGCCAGCGAGCACGAGATCGCCGGACGCATCCTCGAGTACCGGGAACAGACGAAGCTGAAGAATACCTACCTGGACGCGCTGCCCGGGCTGGTCGATTCCGATTCGAGCAGGATCCATACCTCCTACAACCAGATGGTGGCGGCGACGGGGCGCCTCTCTTCCAGCGACCCCAACCTCCAGAACATCCCCATCAAGACCGACCTGGGCCGGCAGATCCGGCGAGCCTTCGTGGCCGAAGAGGGGTATCGGCTGCTGGCGGCCGACTACTCCCAGATCGAGCTTCGAGTCATGGCCCACCTGTCCGAGGATCCCGTCCTGGTTGAGGCTTTCCGCCAGGGAGAGGACATCCACGATCGGACGGCCGCCGAAGTCCTGGGGGAGCGCACCGATCTGAGTCCCCGGGAACGTCGCCGCTACGCCAAGATCATCAATTTCGGGATCCTCTACGGGGTCAGCCCCTTCGGCCTGGCCCGGAATCTGGAGATCGGACGGTGGGAGGCCAAGCGTCTCATCGACGAGTACTTCCAGCGTTACCAGGGCGTCAAGCTCTGGTCGGAAGCGACGCTCGCCGAGGCCTACGAGACGGGCTACGTACGAACCCTTTTCGGTCGTATCCGCCAGATTCCGGAACTGAAGAGCAAGAACTGGAACCTCAGGAGCTTCGGCGAGCGGACCGCCATCAACGCCCCCATCCAGGGCACGGCCGCGGATCTGATCAAGATGGCCATGGTCTCCACCCACCGGTCCTTTTCCCGAAGAGGGCTCTCCAGCCGGCTCATCCTGCAGGTGCACGACGAACTGGTGGTGGAGGTGCTGGAAGCGGAGATGGACGAAGTTCGGGAACTGGTCCGGGAAAACATGGAAGGGGTGGCTTCCCTGCAGGTCCCGCTGAAGGTGGACATGGCCACGGGGCGATCCTGGTACGAGGCCAAGTGACAGGAGGGGCGACATTCTTGTCGCCCACTGGGACCGGCGGCTTTCTTGCCGCCGAACTCCAGTGTACCAATCCACCGACCAGCGAGCGGACGCATCGCCACAGGCGCGGTTGGCAAGTCGCCCTTCCAAGTCGCCCCTCCTATTGGGGGAACCCCTAAAAAGCAAGAATTCAACTCGAAACGAATTTAGTTGGAACAAATCGGCCTATTTTGCCGTCTTAGTTAGAAAGGGAGGTTGAAAAATTGACCACCACTCTGACATTTGCCGATAACGCCCTCATCGTCGCCTATCTGAAGGGCGATGAATACGCTTTTCAGATCCTGGTAGACCGCTACCAGGACCGGCTAGTCAATTACATCTACAATCTCATCCGCGACTACGATCAGGCGGTGGACATCTCGCAGGAAACTTTCATCCGGGTCTTCCGCCATGCTCACCGGTACAAGGGCAAATACCGGTTCTCGACCTGGATCTACAAGATTGCCACCAACCTCACCCTGGACGAGATGCGGCGGAGAAAGCGCCGGGGTTTCTTTCTGACCCAGCGGCTCTTCGGTAACTCCGAACAGGGAGAAATGGAACTCCAGGTCAGCGACGGCCGGCCTTCACCCGAAGCCAATCTGGGCAGCAAGGAGAAGGCTCGGTTGCTGCGTACCGCCATCGACTCGTTGCCCCCGCGCTATCGCCTGGTCTTCGTTCTCAAGGAGGTCCAGGAGCTGTCGCTGCAGGAAACGGGGACCGTGTTGAACCTTTCGGTGGGGACCGTCAAGTCGAGGCTCCACCGGGCCAAGCGGCTGCTTCGAGACAAGCTTTCCAGGTTTCTATGAACTGCCGGGAGATCGAGGAAAAGCTGCTGGACGAGGGGACGAACGTCCAGGAAGCCAGGGTCTTGGCTCACCTTCATGAGTGCTCCGGTTGCCGCGGACTGTATGAGGATCTTGCGGTCCTGGAGAAAATGAATCGCTCACTCAGACAGGGGGTGAAAGCGCCGCCGGACTTCTACCGCAAGATCGCGGGAAGCTCCATGTCCAGCGGTGATTTGGCACGCCTCCTGCTGGGGGGGCTGGCTTCGGTGATGCTGTTCATGACCAGCGGAGCCTTGGTTCCGACCGAAACGGCGGAGCTTTCCAGCGCCGGTGAAGGCGAGGTCGTGGAGTCGCGGCGGTCGGAGAGATCCCGGGATCGGGTCCGGAACCGTTTCCAGCGAGAAGACCTTCATCGTTGGGTCAAGGAAGACCAGCCGGTGTCCTCCTCCTATATCGAGCTCCGCGTGGAAGACTCTTCCGGAACACCGGTTCTGGTGCGGGTGCCCCGCACCGTCGAGGTACGCACCAGCGATCTGCATCACGGGCTCTACTGGCAACGGGTCAGCCACTAGGAGTCCGACCCGAGTTCCTCATCGTTCCCCCGGTGAGGAATTGGTGTTCGTGGATGCTTGTGGTTCGCTTCGATCTCATGGCCTCCAACTTATTCGGCGACACCAGACTCCTGAATCTCTTGAAACGCCTGACCCTTTCTCCGGCTGCCGTGATGGCAACGGTGCTGGTAGTGCTGGCGTTGGCCAGTTCTGCCGCTGCCGAGGCCGCACCATCCGAATCGGTCCAGGATTCCATGGTCCGGCTCTCCATGGGACGTCGATTCCACGGCGTCGTCTTCCAGGACGGAATGCTGCCCCAGGTGCAGGTGCACGAGACGGTCCTCCTGGAAGGTGCCTATCTCGACTCCGGACACATCGTTTCCTATCTGGGCAGCCACGGCATCGATCTCGACCATCCTGCCGTGGAGATCGTTCTGAGACCGGGAGAGGCGGACCCAACTCCACTTCGGCTGGTGGGAGTGAACGAACGGATGAGTCTGGCGGTTCTGGAACACGCCGGTCCATTTCGGCCGGTTCAGCCCGCGCCGACAGCAGCCAACCCGAACCAGGTGCGCATGGCCTACGTTGGAGAGTCTGGTTGGAACGTCCTCTCCTGCAAGATTCTCCGCTGGGAAACGGGGCAGGCGGTCCCCGAGAGGACGGTCCTGTTGAGGCCTCGGGAAGTGCCCCACGAGGCGGACCTCTGGGAGGGTGGATTCCTGCTGGATCTCGACCAACGGGTCCTGGGGCTGGTGACTCGCGTGAGCCGGCATCCGCTGGGGCGGAGCCTGAGCTGCCGGGTTCTCCCCTGGTCGATGGTGCAACAGTCCACGCGGCAGGTGGTGTCCCGAAACGGTCACGTCCGTTCGGGTTGGTTGGGAGTCTACGTGAGAGCGGGCGGAGGCGGGCCGCAGATCGACGGCATCGAGCCCGGGAGCCCGGCGGCGCAGGCCGGACTCCAGTCGGGGGACGTGGTGTTGAAAGTAGCGGAGCGGCAAGCTCCGTCGCTGGAGGGTCTTCTGGAGGCCATCCGCCGAAGGGAGCCCGGATCGCGGCTGGATCTGGTGGTCCGGCGGGGAGGCGTCACCCGGCAAGTCGAGGCCACCTTGGCTCCGAGACCCCCTCTGCATTCGCATCTCGCTTGGCGATTGGAGTTGCCCGCCGTCGCCGGCGGCCGTCTGATCGAGGAGTTGTTTCTACAGCGGGTGCTGGTGCCGATTCCACGCGGTCTGGGACTGGCCGTCGATCCCTGGGTGCCGGAGGGAATGGTTGGGGCCTCGGGACCGATCGAGAGAGGACTCCGGGTAAAATCGGTGGGGATCGAAGGCATCGGGTACCGGGCAGGTCTCCGTAGCGGAGATATCCTGATCCGGGTCAATGGCCAGCCCGTAGCATCTGCGGTCGATCTGCACAGGACCTCCCAGACGGGGGTGGATGGATTTCTGATTCTGCATTATCTTCGGGGAGGCCAGCTCCGGACCTATCGCCTGCGGCTGCCGTGACCAGGAGCGGCGGTTTCCAGCCGCCGACCTCCCCAGGCGCCAATCGAACAGGCGAACATGGGCGAAGGGACGACCGGATAGCCACCGCTCTTCAATGGACGAAGGAGGGCGCCCACAAGGGGCGCCCCTACATAAACCGTGACCGACTACGTCTCCGTTCGCGGCGCCCGGCAGCATAACCTGAAGAACGTCGATCTGGATCTGCCCAGAAACCGGATCACCGTCATCACCGGCCTCAGCGGCTCGGGAAAGTCGAGCTTGGCCTTCGACACCCTCTATGCCGAGGGACAGCGGCGCTACATCGAATCTCTCTCCACCTACGCCCGCCAGTTCCTGGAGAAGATGGAGAAGCCGGACGTTGACTCCATCGAAGGGCTGTCGCCTGCCATCTCCATCGAGCAGAAGACCACCACCCGGAGCCCCCGCTCCACCGTGGGAACCATCACCGAAGTCTACGACTACCTGCGGCTCCTCTTCTCCAGCATCGGCACGCCCAGTTGCCCTCGGTGCGACCGCCCCATCACCCGGCAGTCGGTGGATCAGATCGTCTCGCAGATCCTGGCGGACGCGCCCAGGAAACGGGGCATGATCCTGGCTCCGTTGGTCCGGGACCGGAAGGGCGAATTCAAGAAGTTGTTCGAACGGTACCGGAGGGAGGGATACCTGCGGGCGCGGGTGGACGGGTTCATGGAGTACCTGGAGGAACCTCCCGAGTTGGACAAGAGGAAGAACCACACGGTCGAGGTCGTCGTGGACCGGCTTCAGGTTCTGGAGCAATCCCGGGTCCGAATCCGGAATTCGGTTCAACACGCGGTCGAGATGGCCGACGGGTTGGTGGCCTTCTCTCCCTGGGGCGGACCCGATCTCCTATTCTCGGAGCGGGCCGCGTGTGTCCGTTGTGGAATCAGCATGCCGGAGTTGGAGCCTCGCAGCTTCTCCTTCAACAGCCGTTTCGGCGCCTGCTCCGAATGCGAGGGGTTGGGAATTCAGCTCCGAGTCAATTTGAGGCGCTTGATCCCGGACCGCGACGCCACCGTGGATACCCTCTCGGTGGAACTGCCCGACCGCGACCTCAAACGGTTCTTGCGGCAATCTCTCCGAGCCCTCCTGGAGCACTTCTCCCTGGATCCTGAAGTCCCTCTCCGGCAGGTTCCCGACCGAGTCTGGAAGGCCCTGCGCTCGGGTCTCGACAAACCGATTCTCTTCCGCTACGGGGAACTGACCTATCCGGCGCGCTTCCCGGGGTTGGAGCGTTGGTTTCAGAAAAAGCTCCGGGCCACGGGAAGCGATAAGAGGAAACAGCGGTACCTGAGCTTCATGGTCGAGGGGGATTGTCCGGCCTGCGACGGAAGCCGGCTGCGTCCCGAGAGCCGGGCGGTGCGCATTCAGGGGCGCTCCATATCGGAATACTGCCGGCTGCCGCTGGACGAGTGCCTGCCGGCTCTGGAGGCCATTCGGCTCAACCCCCGCCAGGAGTCCATCGCCGGACCGGTCCTGGAAGAGATCCAACACCGGGTCCGGTTTCTGCTGCAAGTGGGCCTCTCCTACCTGACTCTGGACCGGAAGGCGGCTTCGCTCTCGGGCGGGGAAGCGCAACGGGTGAGACTGGCCACCCAGGTGGGCTCCCGGCTCCGCGGCGTCCTCTACGTCCTGGACGAACCCTCCGTGGGCCTCCACCCGCGGGACGTGGCGAGTCTGTTGTCCAGCCTGCGCCAACTCCGGGACCTGGGAAACACGATCCTCATCGTGGAGCACGACGAGGAGACCATCCGCAACGGCGACTTCGTGGTCGACCTGGGACCGGGCGCCGCCGGCCACGGCGGTCAGGTGGTGGCCGCCGGCAGCCTCCAGGAGATTCTCCGCCACCCCGACTCCCTGACCGCGTCGTACCTTCGGGGAACCCGCCGGATCGAACCTCCCCAGAGGAGCCACACCGGAGAGCCCCGGTCCATCGAAGTCCTGGGCGCGACCCACAACAACCTCCGGGACATTGATGTCAGCTTCCCGCTGGGACGGTTGGTCCTGGTGACGGGCGTCTCGGGCTCGGGCAAGTCGTCCCTGGTGAGCGAAGTGCTGCACCGGGCCCTGAGCCGGAAGCTCTACGGTTCGTTTGCGGAGCCGGGTCCCCATCGGGAGATCCGGGGCCTGGAGCACGTGGACAAGGTCATCGAGATCGACCAGTCGCCCATCGGCCGCACCCCGCGGTCGAACCCGGCCACCTACACCGGCGTCTTCACTCCCATTCGGCAACTCTTTTCCCTCCTGCCCGAGTCCCGTTCCCGAGGTTACAAACCCGGCCGTTTCAGCTTCAACGTGGCGGGCGGACGGTGTGAAGCCTGTCGGGGCAACGGATTGAGCAAGATCGAGATGAACTTCCTGCCCGACGTCCACGTGGTGTGCGAGAGCTGCAACGGCACCCGGTACAACCGGGAGACCCGGGCGATTCGCTACCGCGGCTTCTCCATCTCGGACGTGCTGGGCATGACGGTGGAGGAAGCCTGCGAACTCCTGGAGAACATCCCCACCATCAAGTCCCGTCTGACCACCCTGTTGGAGGTGGGGCTCGGATACATCCGGCTGGGCCAGCCGGCCACGACCCTTTCGGGAGGAGAGGCCCAACGGGTGAAACTGGCCAGCGAGCTCAATCGGAGGGCAACCGGGAACACCGTCTACATCCTGGACGAGCCCACGACGGGCCTTCACTTCGAGGACGTGAGGCGGCTTCTGGAAATTCTCCACCGCCTGGTGGAGGTGGGGAACACGGTGATCGTCATCGAGCACAACCTGGAAGTGGTCAAGAGCGCCGATTGGATCATCGACCTGGGACCCGGCGGAGGGAGAGCCGGCGGCACCGTGGTCTGCACCGGTCCGCCGGAAACCGTGGCCGGGTTTACCGGATCCTATACCGGTGAGGCCCTGCGCCAGGTTCTGGCTGGATGACGGGGCCACGGCCCGTTCCGTCCGAGACCGGAGCGGTCATCAGGGCGATCTGGAGCCGGAGGGGTTGGCTTGCGGCCTCCCTTCTGGTTGTTCTCTCTTGCGCCGCCTGGACCTGGATCAGCTTCCAATTCCGCTACGGCGAGGGCCACGCCGACCGGCCCATCCTGACCTTCGTCCTGCTCTATGCTTGCGCTTGGGCCGGATTCTTCCTGGGTTACCTTCAGCTTCGCCGAGGAGAACGGAATGCGCCGCTTCTCCTGATTCTGGCGACTGCCCTGGTAGCCCGCTTCCTCCTGCTCCCCTCCGGATTGATTCAGGAAAACGACGTCTATCGGTACGTGTTGGACGGGCAGGTCCTGCTGGCGGGAGAGAATCCATACCGGCAATCGGCTCTGGAGCTGCCGCTCCTGCCACCCGAGTCTCTGGAACGGGCCGTGTCGGACCCGACGGCGCAGGAGACGATTTCCCGCGTCGGATACGCGGAGGTCCCAACCCTCTACCCTCCGGCGGCTCAGGCGGCGTTCGCCGTCGGAGGCTTGATCAGCGGATGGAACTGGATCGGTCTCCGGGTCCTTTTCACCCTGACCGATCTGGCCCTCATCGGATTGATAATTCTGCTGCTCACCCGGCTGGGCTCATCCCCATCCCGGGTGCTCCTGTACGCCTGGAACCCACTGGTCCTGAAAGAGGTCACCAATTCGGTCCACGTAGACATCTTGCCGGCGTTTTTTGTGGTGCTACTGATAGTGAGCCTGGAACGGGTTCAGTTTCGTGGAGGGTGGCGCTGGCTGTTGGCCGCCGGGGCCATGGCCGGGGGAGTGCTCTCCAAACTGTATCCCATCCTCCTGTTGCCGGCCGCCTTCAGGTTCGTCTCGCGTGTCTCGGGCGGGAAGAAGGCTCTCACCTTCGCGACTGCGTCGCTCGCAGGGATCGTGCTGGGGTACCTGCCCTTCTCCCCGCTGGGCCTGGACCGGCTGACCAAAGGCCTCAGAACCTACGCGGAAAGCTGGAGGATGAATCAAGGCGCCTTCGACCTATTGGAACATCTGCTCCCCCAGCCCCGGATCGCCTGCGGCATCCTGATCCTGGTCGTCGCCGTGGCCGTACCCTGGGTCCGCCTTCGGTCCCGCGGGTCAACGATCGAGCTGATCCAGGTCTGCCAGTGGATCCTGCTGCTCTGGTTCCTCCTCCTGCCCGCGCCCTTTCCCTGGTACGCGGTGGTGCTGACGGCACTGTTACCGATGACGCCGCGGTTCGCGTTGACAACGCCCGCCGTCGTCCTCCTCTCGGGCGCGGCCGGCCTCTATTACCTCAGCTTCTACTATGAGTACCAGAGCCTTCCGGAAGCCTGGTGGACCTGGACCCGGCTGGCCGAACACGGTCTGATCTGGGGCACCCTGGGATTCACCTGGCTACAGTCCCGCCGGAGGGGCGATTTCTAGTCGCCCACTCTTCAATTCGCCCGGTTGGAAGACCCTACGCGGAGTGGGGACTCCGTCCCCCCTAGACCCCCCTGGTCGGCGACAAGAAAGTCGCCGCTCCGAGAAGCTCCTCACCGGGCAAGTTTCAGCAGTTGCCGATACACCTCCCGGGTCCGATCCCGCGTCCGGTCCCGATCCCCACTGTTGTCAATAACGAAATCGGCGAACCGGACCTTCTCCCCAATCGGCATCTGAGAGTCGATTCTCACCTGAGCTTCCTGTCTCGTCAGACCCCCGCGCCCCAGAAGTCGCTCCAACTGCTGTCGCGGCCGGCACGAGACCACCACCACGTAGTCATATTTCCGGTATGACCCCGTCTCCACCATGAGAGCCGCGTCCACCACCGCCAGAACCGGCTCCGACCCTGCCTCCTCCTGCAACCGGGCCAACCTCCGGTCCAGTTCCTGATGGATTCGCGGGTGCACGATGCCGTTCAGCCGCTGCCGCTGCCGCTCGTCCCCGAAAACGGCGGCGCCTAGCTTCCGGCGGTCGATGGTGTCGTCATCTCCCAGGATCCGGATGCCGAACTGTTCGACAATGTCCCGGTAGGCGGATTTGCCGGGAAGGATGACCTGATGGGCCACCTCGTCGGCGTCGATGCAGTGGACTCCGAACTGGCGGAACTCGTTCAGGACAAAGCTCTTGCCGCAGGCGATCCCTCCGGTGAGTCCGATCTTGAGCACGGGACGATGATAGCAGCCTGGAGGCCGCCGCCGGTCCGCTACGAAATCCCGACCCGATCCATAGCGAGCATTCACCCGCGGATTCCGGCGTACGAAGACCCGAGTGAAATACGCAATGCGCCGGGACAGTCATTCTTTTTTGCAACCGGACACGGTAAACCGCCGTCTTGATAGGATAAGAACAAGGAAAGGGGGCGACTGGATTCGACGGGAGTAGTTGAGGTCGTAGATGCATGTCGAGGTGCCACCACCTCGTAAATCCGTGGCAAAAACAACAAGTGCCAACGATGAGTTCGCACTCGCCGCGTAATTAACGCGGTCGTTCCGGCCTTCAGGCCCGCAGGGAGGTTCGGGGCGTCATTTCAGCGGGCTTGTCGGGGCCTCGCCCCTCCCTCGGCGGGGAACCGAGACACTGATGAGGGACGATCCGGCTGGCGGCTTTTCCAGTTTCCATGCCAGTTGGGTTGAATCGGGAAACTGGATAAGCATGTAGAGTTTGCGGCCGAAGGCTTCCGGACGTGGGTTCGATTCCCACCGCCTCCACCATTCTTCCTCCAAAGATGTCTAAAACGCGCATGATCGGCGCGGCACGCACTCCCCGTCCAACATGTAAATGACGAGGAGCGCGTCCGGGCGCCACGGTTGCTCCTGGTTGCCGGTTGGGGGAATATCGGAAGCGGCCAAGTGGACGCTTTAACAGCCCGTGGCAAAAGTCATCACGGCATTCGACCGTCCCTGCGCCCCGCCTTGTTCCCGTTTCGACCGTGGACGCACAGCAAAACGTACGGCATCCCCCCGGGATGGGTAGCAGCTGTCCGAAGGTCGCCGCTTCCGCTTCACTTCGGACCTGTTCGGTGTCAACGGCCTGCGCCTACTCGACGGTCTGCTCGCAGGCAAATCCAAGGTGGACCTGCTCGCGTCCCTCTCGCACCATGTCCGCGGCCATCTGGAATCCCTGTGCGACGCCCTGTCCACGGACTTGGATGCGAACGGTCGCTTCCTCCTGCGCGACCAATTACGGGCGTTCCACGACGCCAACGCGCGCCTCGCCCACTACGACCGGCGTCTCGCGGACGGACTTGCTGAGTTCCGCGACCGGATCCATCTGCGGATGACCATCCCCGGAATCGACCGTGCCAGCGCTATCCTCGTCGAACTCGACCCCGACATCGGCGTGTTCGCTTCCCGTCGCCATTGTGCCGCCTGGGCCGGCCTGTGTCCGGGTAACAACCAGAGCGCCGGCAAACGCCGTCACGGCCGCACCCGCCGGGGCAACCTCACCCTGCGTGAAGTCCTCATCGAATGCGCCCACGCCGCCGCCAGAACCCACCACTGCCAGTTCCGCGGCTACTACAAGGCGCTCACCGTGCGCCGCGTGTGTGTATATTTTGGTAATATACAAAGCGTGGCTGACTTCACACGGGTTGTTGGCTTTCAGTGGGACGAGGGCAACGCACGGAAAAGCTTCGACAAGCACAGTGTCAGCCAAGCCGAAGCGGAGCAAGTATTTTTCAACGAACCGCTTCTAGTTGTCGAGGATGTCAAGCACAGCCGACTCGAGCCTCGGTTTCATGCGCTCGGCGTCACCAACTCGGGGCGCCAACTACATGTAACGTTCACACTCCGCGGGGAAAGCACCAAGATCCGCGTGATCTCCGCACGGGGCATGCATAGCAAGGAGCGATCCCGTTATGAAAAAGAAACGTAGGCCCATTCCCGCGTTCAAAAACGAAGCGCAGGAGCGGGCCTTCTGGGAGAGTCACGACTCCAGCGGCTATGTCGATTGGAGCCAGGCTGAACGTATTCGTTTGGCTAATCTCAAACCGTCTACGCAGACAATTTCCCTCAGGTTGCCGGTCGCTCTACTTGAACAGATCAAGATCGCGGCCCATAAACGAGATGTTCCCTACCAGTCGCTGATGAAAGTCTGGTTGTCCGAGAAGGTCGAAGCCTAGGTCAGCCGCGATCCATCCGTCTGTGATCGATCACCGGAAGTCAACGTTGACAATTTCCCAGCCATTTTGGCCAAGGCTGTTGAGATACTCTTCGACGTCTGATCGGTCCTTGCCCCTGAAGATTCCGCGGTCAGGGATAGCTCGCCAACGCGGTGCGGGCGGCTGGACTGCCGGAGTAGGGGACAGTCGGTTTTTCTTCTCAATGTGCAGCAGAGCGGCGATCACCTCACTCTGGTGGTAGAGCGAGCCCGCACGTGTCGCTGTCGAAATCGAGATTCGGCATGGCGACCCCCAGGTGTATTTGCGCTACGGTGCCGATTCCGAGCTCCGGCATGCTGCCGATCAAAACTCAAACCAGCCTTGATTCAACGCCAGCACAAGTAACCCTGCTGCCGGTGAGATGACGGCCAAGGCCAATCCGCAAATCCACAGCCACGAGGTGGTGAATGATCCGGGACGGATTCGCTCGTCCACGCCACGGTACCTCAAATAAACCGTTCCCAGACCAAACACGGGATATAGCACGACTGCCACAAATCCCGAAATGATCAACATCAGCGGAGGGTTTTGCAGCAAGCAATACGTCACCGTTCCCATCGTGAGGCCGAAAACGATGTAGAAGCGCGTGAAGCGCAGACGTGCTCCGTAATCGCGCGCGTCAATCACTCCCATCACGCACAGGGCATCGGCCACCAATCGTGAACTCCCAGCCGTGCCGGAATAGGTCGTCGAGAACAGCACCACGAACCCACCGACCACGAAGAGCGTGGCCGCCCACGGGCCCAGCGACTCCGTGAAAATGTTTTGCAGTACACCGAGTGTTTCTTTACCCGCCGGGTCGCGCTCAGGATACAAAATCGCTGCACCGAGTAAGTAAAAACAAACGGTGCTGATCGTGAACACGGCCATGGTCAGCAGCACGTCGGTATACATGACGCGTATCCACCCGCGAGCCCGCTGCGTCCACTGATCGCCAGGTTGATTCGCGCCGGTGTGTCGCGCGTAGCCTTTCTCGACGCACCAGTACGTGTAGTGCATCATCTCCCAAGTGCCGATCCCCGTCGCCGCGTACATGCCCAGTGCGGTTAACACGATCATCGTCAGCGTCACGTCTATTGCCAGAAACTCGGGAAACGAAAACTGTAATCCGTGGCGAATTTGCTCGAACGTAATGGCGTTGTCCGTCCAGTAAAGCAGCGCCGTGCAGAGAATCGTGATCAATGTGAAAACAAGAACCATTACCAGCGATACTCGTTCAAGCATCTTGTAACGACCCACGAGCAACAGTGCCCCGCAAACAACGGCGATGCCGGCAGTCCACAGCTTGGCGTCGGTTGTTCCCAGGACGTTTTCAAAGCCCAGTGCCAGTGCCTGGCCTGCCCCGCCCATCACCGCGCCGACGCTGATAAACATGACCAATTGGCAAGCAAGGTACAGCCACAGGAACCACCCCAACATCGGTCGGCTTTGAGCATCTGACGCTTGCACCATCTCGCGTTGCCGACTTCGCATCGCGAGCAACAACGCAGCCACAATCCAAATGGACAGCACGCTCGCGGCCAATCCGCCCGCACCGATACCCGCAGCCAGATTCCACGACCAGAGGCCCAGGCCGAGGTATGTGCTGACCACGACAATCAGTAACCACTCCAGACAAAGCCAACTCGGCCGCCGTCCGCGTGGTCCGGGCAGCTTGTTGAACATCACCAAAATCGTCTCGCCGCTGGAAATCACATGGCGTCCCAGTTCGGCTTGGACAACGGTCTTGATGACGCATGAGAGCAACACAAACCACAAGAGTGCAAAACCACCTTGTGCGCCGAGCTTGGTCGTCATGATCAACTCGCCGGAACCGACGATTGAGCCGACCAGGATCAGTCCGGGTCCCAAGTGCCGTAGCGTCATCCGGATGCCTTGCGGTGGTTCACGAAACGTATGCGCATCGCGCGCGTACAGATCGACCGGGTCATTCGTTTCGTGCTGTTTGCGCGACGATGGTTTGGCGTTCATGACGGACTCGGTTGATGGAACGAGCCGGCCATTCTTTGCTGGATGAAATCAGTTGCGCGAATTCGAGTGATCTTCATGATGACAACCTCAGTTTATATTCTTGGCGCGTTGAAGATTCAGCACTCTTTTTTTCCTTCCTCCGGGGAGACTCTGGTCAAGCCAGGGCGCTGTCGACGTCAGAACCGTAACAACTTGTTGAACTTGACGACAAAGCCGCGGTTCCGCAGATCCCAGCCCCGGTCGGGCCGCAAGCCGCCGGTGACGTCGCGGTCGTCGGTGTAGACCACGAAAAGCTCGCTGCCCGGGCTGTACTCCCACCGCAGGCGCAGGTTGCTGCTGAAAGAGCTGCTGGCTGAGTTGTACTGGATGAGCCCACTGAAGAACATGCGGGGGTTGAACGCGTAGTTGACCCGCGCCACCGCCAGGTTCGTCTGGAACGCCCCGTATGGCGTGTCGATCCAGTTGAACGAGACCGTCGGCTCCACCGACATCTGCGGCAGCACCGCGATGCGGCCCTGCGTGAGTTCCAACGTCGTCAGGTCCCCGCCGAAGTAGGCGCCCCGTCTCACCGCCATCGTCCCGTTGATGCGGCGTTGCTGTGCCATGGAGTACGCGACGTGAACGTCGGCGAAGCTGTAGCCTCCCGCCGGGATCGAGAATTCGGAACCGGGAGGAACGAACGGCTGGATCAGCAACTCGTAGCTGTCGGTCGCCGTCAGAGTCAGCCGGTCGCTGGACTCGAACTCGGTCTCGAACGCCACGATGTTCTGGCGCGTCTCCAGGTGATTCTCGTCGGCCGTCTGGATGTAATCGATGCTGCCCTCCAGGGTGAACTGCCGGACGCTCTTGATCGACTGCGGCCGGGGGCTGAATCGTGCCGACGTGAAGGTGCGCCTGAAGTTGTCGCGCCGCAGGAAGCCCACCTCCGGCAGGAAGTTGTCTTCCACCACGAGGTGATCCGCCTGGAATCCGTAGCGGTCCGCCGCGTACTCGAATTTGCCCTGGTAGCTCAGGTCCTTGCCCTGGTGCTCGGGACCGGGAAGCTGGGTCCGGGCAATGTAGGTCGTCAGGTTGAGGTTTTCGAAGAAGGCGAAGGTGCCGTCGATGCCGTAGGCCTGGCTCGAGCCCGGGGCCACGCGGGAGACCGAGCGGTTGGTGAACATGGCGCCGACGGAGCTGCGCCTCAGGATGTCGCGCCGGAGGCGGACGACCGAGAAATTGGTCGGCTTGGAGTCCGAGACCGTCTCCTCGCCGGCATGGATGTTCAGCAGCCCGACATCGAACCTTCCAACCTTGCCGGTGACCCGCGCTCCGCCGACGATCGGCACCACGCGGCCCTCCTCCAGCCCGATCTTCCGGCTGTAGAAGAGCTGCGGCACGTTCACGTCGCCGAAGAACCCGGCGACCGGATTACGGGCCACACTGGCGGCGCGCGTGAAGCCGCCGGTGGCGAAGCCGAAGATGCCCCGCCCTTCGAGAAAGAACTCCCGCTTCTCCGGAAAGAACAGCGGGAAGCGGGTCAGGTTCACCTGCCGCTCGTCCACCTCGACCTGGGCGAAGTCGGTGTTCCAGGTGAAGTCCGCGGTCAGGTTCTGCGTGATGCCGTACTTGATGTCGATGCCGCCGTCGGCGCTACCCTCGTTGATCTTCACCGGGGTCGCCGCCATGTCCGTGGTCAAGCCGCCGATGGCATATGGCTTGAGCTCGAGGTTGCGGCCCGCCGATGGAGGCTCAATGCCAACCAGCGAGCCGGCTTGCGAGACGCGGAAGATCCCGCGAGCACCGCCGCCGATCCGGACGCGACGGGCAACCGCGTCAGATAGGCCCATTCGTTCTTGCGCCGGATGGCGCGGCGGAGCTGAATGCCCCAGATATGAGGCGGCTCCGAGCGGTAGCGCAGGGTCTTGAACGGGATCTCCATCTCCACCGTCCAGCCGCCGTCGAAACGGCCGGTACGCACGTCCCAGACCGGGTTCCAGTCCGAGTTCGGATTGCCCTCGTTCGTGAACTGCGCGTCTGCGCGGGCTCCGAGTGGATTCGTGTAGAAGAGGACTCCGTTGCGGCGGTCGTAAAACGTATCGAACAGCACGGCGAACGTGTCGTTCTGACGGAGCTGGGTGGTGTCGCGGCGCATCTCGTTGGCCACCCACTGGCTCTCGGGCGCCGAGTCCCAGAGCCGCGCCGAGACGTAGACGTTCGTCTCGTCGAACAGGATCCACGCCTCAGTCCGCTCGGTCGCCGCCGCTCCCACATCCGGCGTCAGTTGAATGAAACCGCTGATGGCGGGAACAGTCCCGTAGATGGCCTCGTCCAGCACTCCGTCGAAGTCGATACTCTCATCCAGCCTCACCGCCCGAACCGTCGCCTGACCCTGCCCGTTGCGGGTCATCACCGCCGGCGGAACGGGAGCAGCCGGACCATCGATGAGAGCCGGATCGACCACACCGGTGACGTCCGTCTGGCCGGCAGGCGCCTGCCGCACAAAACTCGACAACAGGAAAACCGATCCCACCACCAGGAACTTCGGTCGTAACAGGATGATCCTCCTGTGCCACATCGCGCCGCAGTGGCAGTTCCGGAGATTATGGCCGCCTGCACTGCTGGAGAGGCAGGTCGTTCCACAGCCGATGTGCCGCATCACGACGGGAACGCAAGTACGCCAAGCGATGCAGTGAGCGACGGGAAGACGGCCTGGAAGGGGACACTCACGTTTTCACCCGCCCTCGTTCTCACCCGCGCAAGCTCATTCAGGCTTAGTCCATGGTTACCAGGTTTTCTCTCGCTTGGCCACGGCCGTGAACTCGAAGCGGCCCTCCAATTCCCGGAAGTCAATATTGACCAGGTCCCAGCCTTTTCTGCCAAGGCTGTTGAGATACTTTTCGACGCCTGATCGGTCCCTGCCCTTGAGGATTCCCGCACGAGGGACATCCTTCGAGTCAAGAACTTTGTACTCCCACTTCTTCATCCTAACCTCCCGCAAAAATGACTGAGCCGCTGACGAATGCCAAAATACTGAACTCCAACGGGCTTTTCGAGCATGACCGGCAGGTGACTGGCAATCGTTCTGATGAGAAGAGGACAGCCACCTTCTCTCGCCCCCCGGGCGCTTATGGATAATCCGGGTTAATCTCGAATTCTTGTGCACATTGATAGAGAACAGTCGGTAGGGGCACCCCTTGTGGGTGCCCTCTTCGGTCCAAACCGGAGCACGACGGAGCCAGAAGGAAAGTCGGCGACTGAAAAACCGCCGCTCCGGCGAAGGAGTGTTTTTCCAGTTTTTCCCGGTTAGGAGGTAATTGAAGTGATGCATGTTCATAGAGGATTCCATTTGTTGGCATTCGTCACCATGGCCTCGGCCATGACTCAGGCGGCGGCAGAGTTGGACGTTCAGGTGACGGCAGCAAGATGCCGTCATCCCAGGGCGGTCGAGGCTCCGGATGGAACCATCTATGTCTATGGGGCGCTCAAGAGTAACGATGGGGGCAGGTATTTTTGGCCGGTGGATGAGTCCGATCCGCCGTTTGGTTCTTACCTGTTCGCCGAGAAGCTGACCTCCCTCTACTGGAGAAAGGGACTGTTCGTCGGCTTCTATTGGAACGTGACCTGCCGCGAGGCGGGCCGCTGCGTGGGGAGAATGTGGCGTTCCCGCGACGGGTTCAAGACCGTTGAGAAGAAAGAAACCGTCCTCATCATTCCGGAGGCGGGATCCGTTCCCATCGATAACTTCTCCGAAGTCCGGGACCAGAACAGCTCGACCATCTTTTTCCATCGGGGCATTCGAGAGATGCTCGATGGGACCCTGCTGGCTTGCATGATTGGCAGCTTCGAGGAAGACAATCTGCCGACAACCGACCCTCGCAGCAAGATGGAGACCCCCTTCAAGATGAGGTCTTTCCTGGTGAGCTCCGACGATCAGGGAGACACCTGGCGATACTATTCCACCGTAGCCGCCCCGCAGGCCGGGGTGATGGTTGATTCGGAAGGATTCAACGAGTGGGCGTTGCTTCCGCTGGACGATGGCCGGATGTTGGCCGTAATGCGGACCGGACACTACTCGCCCATGGTGGCGAGCTGGAGCGGCGACGGCGGAAGAACCTGGAGCCCACCCGCCGACATGGTCCTGGGCCCCGGGGTGGACCCCTATCTGCTGAGACTGAGGGACGGGCGATTGGCGTTAGCCTATGGCCAGTTGGTTCAGCGCAGCAGGGAGAAAAAGTCGGACTGGAGACACGAAGATCAGAGAAGGAAATGCCAACTGGCAATCAATGCCGATGGAACCGGAAAGGGCTGGCTCGCCACCACGGTTGCCGACTATGCTCCGAGAATGGCGTATCCCACGATATTCGAAGTCGAGCCCAACGTGATTCTCTACCAGTCGGGTGAGTGTCTCGAACTCTGGCGCGTGGAACTGCAGCCGCGGTAAAGCTGTGATCTGAAACTTCAACCAGAAATCACAAGCCACAGGCCCTTTCGTCCGGGCAGTCGAAAAGGGGGCAGTCACGTTCTCGCGAGGTCCGTTCCAGTGTACTAAGCCCCGTGAATACGGTCAGGGAATGTCTGGGTCCAGCAACTGGACCACTCCGGCTCGATGTTCCAGCAGCCCCGTCTTGGGCTCGATCTCTCCCCGCTTCCAGCCGTCGAAGGCGGTCACCGGAAGAGTCCACGAAATGTTCTTCGAGGCATCCGTGATGAAGAGCTGCACACGATTCTCGCCCGGTTCTTGGTAGTGCCAGTCGGAGTTCACGACCAGCAATCGGCCGCCGGACAGCTCCACGATTCCCGCACGAACGATCGAAAAGGGGACAGTCACGTTTTCGCGAGGTCCGTTCCATTGGAAGGAGATTCGCTACTATGCTACTACCTCGATTTTCCTTATGACCTCGCCCAGAAAGTTCGTCAGCCGTTCCGTGACTCTTGCCGATGTCAGACGCTCACCGTGGACAATCGAATTGCGGATCTTTAACCCTTCTTCAAGAACAAAAACATCTTCTCGATCAATCTTCTCCATCCTATATAGAAACGAGATAATAGAACGAAGAGAGTGCACCTTGCGATCGACGCCTTGGTCAGCCAGCATCTTCCTGCTAACACGTTCGAATTCCGCCCATGCGGACAGAAAGTGGCCAAGTCTCTCATATTCTGTTATACGCTCTAGCGTTTCTGCCTCTCGTTCCTTGTAGAAGGTAATGAGGAATCTTGACATCAACGAAAGTAGCACCCCAACTCCTGCTGCCATCAGAGACCACTGCTGTTGATTGGAAAGGTCGAAAGGCAACAGTGTCAACAAGAAAAAGCCACCAGCGACAATAGACAATAATAGTCCGAACGATGTATATGTCCTTAAGATAAGGTTGATTCTACGGCGAGAGCGTCGTCGTTTCCCTAGCTCGTAGAGCGTATCCGAATATTCTCGACGGTCCATTCCTTCTACTCCCTGAGTGTCGATATAGTTACAGCCAATATCGCAGCTGCTACTAGAAGGATGAAAACCAGAAGATACGCACTATCCTGCAATTCATCCTTGGGATACAAGACCCCGACGCTCAGTGATAGCACTGCTGCTACTACGCGCAGCACCTTAGATCTCCAGCCTCTCCTTGGTGCACCTAGTCCCCGGCGCAACAGGACTCTTGCATCATCAACCATTCCGCGCGTGACCTCTGGCGGTCCACTCGTTGAGTTGCGACCTGCTTCGATTCTATTGGTCTCGTCGATTAGATCAGTGGCGTACTCGGCCGTCGCTTCCTTCAAGAGCTTCCGGGCCTGTACGCTAAAGCCAGTTAGGCTATCTTCAGGAATCTGTATCTCTACCGACATAAAACTTAGTCAGTTTATCAGGGAACAACTGGAACAATTCGCAGAAAGTCGAAAAGGGAACAGTCATCTTCTCCCGCGGTCCGTTCCACAGTACGAAGACCCGCAATTACGATTACGGAATCTCAGGGCCCAGCAGTTGAACCACTCCGCCTCGATGTTCCAGCAGACCCGTCTCGGGCTCGATCTCTCCCCGCTTCCAGCCTTCGAAGGCGGTCACCGGAAGCGTCCACGAAATGTTCTTCGAGGAATCCGTGATGAAGAGCTGCACGCGATTTTCGCCCGGTTCCCGGTAGTGCCAGTCGGAGTTCACGACCAGCAATCGTCCGTCGGAAAGCTCCACCGTCCCGACTGCGATCAACAGTGGGAAGTGGGGAGCAGCATTCTCAGGGCTGAAGCTCCACACTTTCTTTCCATTCGCATCAAACCGGATCAGGCCGAAGCGGCCGCTGCATAGCGTCGTGCCGTCGCTCAGCGTCTGGGCCAGGGCGGGCAGACTCGGGACACGCAGGGAGCGGAGGATCTGACCGGTGGAATCCACTTCCACGAATCTCTCCTCGGCACGTAGCGCAACCAGGTAGTTTCCCTCCGGCGTTCGGCGAAGGAGGTTGTAGCGGGTATGGAGTGTTCCGCCAGCGGGAACGGGGATCCTGTGCAGGACCTGTCCGGTCCCCGATTCCAATTCGAGAATGGCCTGCTCCTGGCTATTGAGTACCGCCACACGACCGTTCGGTAGGGGCAGGCAGGTTTTGACCTTGTTCTTTCCTTGGACACGGTACTCCCACACCGGCTGCTTTTGGCGGTCTATCTCTCGTACATAGCGATGCGTCCCAAAGAGAACGTTTCCGTTAGCGAGTGCCCAGCCGTCATAAATCAGGTCGTCGAACTCTCCGGGGGATTGTCCGTCGAGCGGAGGGACGGTGTACGACCAGGAACAGTGGCCATCGGATTCGACGATGTA
Source organism: Acidobacteriota bacterium (assembly GCA_965217775.1). Classification (GTDB taxonomy): domain Bacteria; phylum Acidobacteriota; class UBA6911; order RPQK01; family JAJDTT01; genus JAJDTT01. The sequence continues at coordinate 4,423,828 of CBDCJH010000002.1, read as the reverse complement.
GAGCCCTTCCGACGCGACCAGGAGGAAGCGCCCGATACCTTCCCGGTCAGGCTTCCCGAACCCGGCCCCCTCACTCCAGGCCGTCCGAGCCAAAAATATAGTCAATGCAGAAATCAGCAGAAAAATGATGTTTTTCATATCTGAAGTTAATGAATAGCCCTACACCCTTCGAGATTGCGAGTCAATTTGGAATCGGAATCGGGAACGGGACAGTCACCGTCTCTCTCGCGTTGAGAACACACGATCACTAAGCCATAGATTACAAGAATCAGCGCGAGTTCCAGTATGCTGAACGGGAGACGAGACCACATGCAAAGTCACGCAGACGGCGCACGACAACAGGCGCGATGCCGCTTGGACATCACTTGCCGGACTCCCAGGATCTCATGACGGGAAATCTAGAAGGGGACGGAAATCTAGAAGGGGACAGTCACCGTCACTTGAGAGAACATAGGAGTCTTCTCAAGACGAGTGGCCTCAGCCCTGATGGACCGCCAGGTCGAGATCGGAGGTTCCAGAAGGAGGGTGAGAATCGACTGACGAATCGCGTGACCGCTTCGAGAGAATTGCTGAGAACTATGCCACGAGCGAAGTTCACTCCATGAGCCCAACGATCAGGCTTCTTCATCAGCTCTTGAATCTAGCGGCTGGGGCATCCGTATGTGATGTCGCGTGTGGCGCCGGCCACTTGGCGCTGTCCTTTGCCCCTGGTGCCGGGAGACTCGTAGGAGTCGACCCTGCACCCAGCATGTTGGACGCGTTTCGGCGATTGGCAGCGGAGCAGGGGAGAGAGGTGGAGACGGTCGAGGCGTACGCGGAATCGATTCCCCTGCGGGGACACCAGTTCGATTTGGTCGTATCGCGGCTGGCCCCCCACCATTTCGATGATGTGGACCGCGCGGTGGCGGAAATGGCTCGGCTCACGAAGATCGGCGGGCGGGTAGCGATTATCGATCTCGAAGGACACGAAAACGCTGACATAGACGAGTTCAACCACAAGCTGGAGCTGCTTCACGATCCAACCCACGTTCGGAGCTACACGGCCGCGAGGTGGAGATCCATATTCGAGAGCAGCGGGCTGAAGGTGGAAGCGTTGAAGGATGGACTATCGGAGCGACCTCAGGGGACGACTGTACGCCGGTGGTGCGAGATCGGATCCTCTGGATCTGAGGCGGAAGCGGAGATCCGAGCTCGTCTGCAGAAGGCCCCGGGATCATTCCTGGAGGCCTTGAACATCAGGAGGAAGGGGGAAGACTTCCTGTTGCCTATACGGACTCTGTTGATCGTGGGAACCAGGGAGGCTGCCTAAGGGTAAGGGGACTAGCCAGTTGACCAGCATTCTGTGTATTGCGAGTGGAGCGTCGTTCGGTCATGCGACTCTTGCCGTCACAATCATCCAAGCGAGAAGGGGACAGCCACCGTCTCTCCCGTTGAGAACACTACGACCAAGCCATAAATTATAAGAATCGGCGCGGAGTTCCAGTATGCTGAACGGGGGATGAGACCACATGCAAAGTCACGCAGACGGCGCACGACAACAGTCGCGGAGCCGCTTGGACCTCACCTGCCAGGCTCCCACGGTCTCATGACGTGTTTATGAAGGGCACACGCACGTGTGCGATCTTGGGGTCGTTTGTCTTCTTCTGGGTCGCTCCCGCGGTCGTTGCCGGCGTCGGCCCATTCGCGCTGTTCGGTTGGACGATGCAGCCACCGCTGCTCGGGCTTCCGGGCGAGCGCGAGCGGGTATTGGGTGTCGCGGCAGTCGCGGCGGGCTTGGCCTGCCTGCTGGACTGCTTCGCCCGCTTCGCCCTTGAAGGGCGTGGCACACCGGCACCGGTGGCGCAGACCGAAGTACTGGTGGCGTCCGGCCTCTATCGGTTCGTGCGAAACTCGATGTACGTCTCCGTTCTGATCATCATCGCAGGGCAGGCGCTACTCTTTGGCCACGCCCTGCTGTTCGCGTACGCAGGGGTGGTGCTGGTCGCGTTCCACCTGAACGTGCTGTTCTATGAGGAGCCGACACTCCGCCGAAGATTCGGGCGGTCATACGAGACCTATTTGCTGCACGTGGGTCGATGGTGGCCACGTCTGACGCCATGGCGCGGTTGAGGTGCGTCGGCCTCCTGACGGCGGCGGCGATGGTCGCCTTCGCCGCCAACTCGGTCCTGTGCCGCGCGGCGCTCGGGGGCGGGGAGATCGACGCGGCCAGCTTCTCCGCGATTCGTCTGTTGTCGGGAGCGCTGGCCCTCTCGTCCATCCACGCCGTGCGTCGGGGAGCGCGCACGCCGCGCAGGGCGGGCTGGTCCTCCGCGGCGCTCCTTTTCCTTTACGCGGTCCCGTTCTCCTTCGCTTACAACACGCTCACGACCGGAACAGGCGCGCTGATCCTCTTCGCCGCGGTGCAGGCGACGATGCTCGTCGCGGGCCTGGCCGCCGGTGAGCGACCTCGCCTGCTGCAGTGGATCGGCCTGGCCGCCGCGCTCGGCGGCATGACGTATCTGGTGCTGCCGGGCGTGACGGCGCCGTCTCCCACAGGCAGCGTGCTCATGGCGGTGGCCGGAATCGCCTGGGGGCTGTACTCGCTTCACGGCCGAGGTGCCGTGGACCCGCTGGGAGAAACCCGCGATAACTTCGTTCGTAGCGTGCCGATGGTCGCGGTGGTCAGCCTGCTGAGCGTGGGAAACTTCGAGATGACGCCTGCCGGCGCGCTACTCGCCGTCACCTCCGGCGCGCTGGCGTCGGGGGCCGGCTATGTGATCTGGTACACGGCGCTGGGCGGCCTCACCGCGACCTTCGCGGCCACAGTGCAGCTGTCCGTACCCGTGATCGCCGCGGCGGGCGGCGTGCTCGTCATGGGAGAGTCCGTCACCTTTCGGCTCGTGCTCTCCTCCGTGCTGATTCTTGGCGGCGTGGCGCTGGCGCTCCCGCGATCGCGGCGGACCGGTCCGTGAAAAGGCCGACCGTGCTGGCGGACGTCACCGGACATGAGCGCGGATCTGGTGGGTCACCCGCTCGAGAGGGGACAGTCACCTTCTAAGAAAACGAAGAAAGAGGAAAGCTCCCCCACCGGCCACCCGCCGGCGAGATCCTGGGAGAAACAGGGGTGGTCCAGGAGCGGGGGTTTTCCTACCCCCGCTTTCGCAACCTGCAGTCCCTGGCCATGAGTCATGGTTGGTCCGAAAGAGGGCGCCTGAAAGACGCCCCTCCAATGGGGGACAGGAATGTCCCCCCTCCTGTCACTCCTGCGTGTTTCTACTAGGCGTATGCCGGATCGGGCCGGTGGAGGAGCTTTTCTGAGTGTTTTCGCGAAGGAAGTCGTGTAGTAGGCTAGTCGGCAACTGTAAACGCTGCCAAGCAATGGCAATCTCACGATCGTCCGAGCGCGTTCCCAACGCTGGCCGGCCTCATGGAATCGACACCGGGACTCGGAGTCACGCTGCTGCTCAGCATCAGTCGTAGCACGTCGACATCAACGTCTTCCCAGACTCCGTGAACGTAACGGTGAAATTCGGGCGATCCGGTCGAAGTCGCGGTCGTGGTGTAACAGAGTCAAGTCGTTCCTGATCGCGCAGACCGCGATCAGGCAGTCGACACTTGAACGCACTGTGATACCGATACGACGCGCCAAGCGGTACAGGTCGACCGCCTCGTCGAACACTGCCGTCTCCAACGGTGCCTCGACGAGCGGAAACGCGTGCATTGCCTCTCGTGCAATCCGGAACGCGCTCTCGTCGCGGAAGCCTTGGAGCACCTCCTGCATGACCGGAAGACAGGTGACGACTTCGTCCAGGTGGGCTACCGATTCGAGGTGGACTCGGGCGGGCCGTGCAAACACCTCGATCCAGACCGAGGTGTCAACGAGGTACACGGCCGGTCCCGTGCTCAGGCTCGGGTTGGCTGCACAGTCGGTCGTTGCGCATCTCGGCCAAGTCCCCCTCCCAAAGGCCCGAACCGGCCAGTTGCAAAATGCGACCTGCCTTTACCCTACGAACGAATTCTGTCATCGCTCGTGTCACTGCTTTCGAGTAAGTACGCTCGCCGCTGAGACGTAAGGTTTCTTCCAGAATTCGCTCATCAAGCACAAGATTTGTGCGCTTCATGTGTATAATGTGAATCCACGACGCGGAAGTTGTCAAGTGGTCAAGCGAGAAGTTGACTGTCCCTGATTTTTTGTGTGCGGGCGCGCGCGCGCGAGGGAGCAGGCACCATCTCCACAGGGGCGCGAACCGGGAAGGGGGCAGTCACCTCCTTTGAGTGTTTTCGCGAAAGAAATCGTGTAGTACGCTGGTTGACAATTGTAAAGGCTGCCAAGCAATGGCAATTTCGGCAACGATATTTGGGGCATGACTCATGAAGACCGGCTTCGCGAGCGGAAGAGAGCTGACGCCTTCGGAACTGGATTTCCACGTTGGAGAGCTTGGGGATCAGGGTTACACCATCATCCCGGACGCTCTCGACGCCGAGTATCTGGCTCCAGCCATTGAGGCGGCCGAAGACGTCTACCAGCGGGAGAGCGAGATCGCTCTGCGCCTGGGAACTTCGTCCGAGCACTGCTGGTCCGCCCACTGCATCGTGGGCAAGCATCCTTGCTTCGAAACCTTCTACCTGAACCCGCCGGTTCTCTCCGTGTGCCGTGAGTACCTGGGCGAAGACATGGTTCTATACGACGCAACGGCGCGTTCGATTCGACCCAGCGAGGGCAGGGAACCCGGGCGCGGGTTTCAGATTCACGCCGACCGGTCTCCATTCAGCATCGTGCCTTTCGAGGGCGGCAAGCACTACCCGATGGCGATCAACGTCGCCTGGGCGGTTGTGGATTTCACCGCCGAGAACGGAGCTACCCTGGTTTGGCCCGGCACTCACAAGTCCTGTGAGATCCCCGACCCGGATGCCGACTCCCCGGGATCCCACCAAGCGGTCGTTCCCGCGGGTACGGCCATCGTTTGGGATGCGGCGCTTTGGCACGCCAGCGGCATCAACCGCAGCGACCACGTCCGGCATTCCTTACTGGCCTTTTTCCAGCGATGGTGGGTCAAGGGGATGATCGACAACGCCCGCGTCATTCCACAGGGTGTGCAGGATCGCCTCCTCCCGGAAATGCGGAAGCTGCTCGGCCTCGAGGAGACCATCCCCGAGTACACGGAGGTTCGCGCCCTTTCTCCCGAACAGATCAAACGACTGACGCCCTGGGAGAAGGATGTGCTGGGGATCGGGACGTACTGAGGTTCCAGGGCGCGCGTCCGTTCGCCTGGTGGATTTGCTTCTACAACCCAACGTAGAATTCCGATTACAAGCGTAAGGTAGTCGCGTGATCCTTTTCGTAATTTCCCTCAGCCTGCTCGGAGCCCCCGAGGAACCCAGGCAGAACCGTATCAACTTCTTCGAAAAGAAGATCCGTCCGGTTCTGTCGGAGCGCTGCTATCAGTGTCATTCGGCGGAGGCCGACCGCGCGGGAATGCTGTTTGGGAAACTGCAGCTCGACACGCGGGAGGGTGTCGAGCAAGGCGGGTCGCGGGGCCCCGCCGTCGTGCCGGGCCGACCCGACCAGTCCATTCTGATCGAGGCCCTCAAGCACACCGATCGCAGCTTGGCAATGCCGCCCGGCGGCAAACTGTCTGACTCGGTCATCGCTGATTTCGTCCAATGGGTGACCCTCGGCGCGCCGTATCCGAGGGATGCGCAGGCCGCTGAACCCGGGAAAACGGATCTCGAGTCAGGACGCCGGCACTGGGCCTTCCACCCCCTGCGTGCTGTCGACCCGCCTCAGATCTCGGCGGCAAGTTCGGACGAGGCCGCGTGGACAGACTCGCCCATCGATCGTTTCCTCCTCGCCAAGCTGCACGAGATGCAGTTTCGCCCGGCGCAGGAGGCCGATCGGCCCACCCTGATTCGCCGCGCCTACTTCGACCTGATCGGTCTCGCGCCCGCCCCCGAAGAAGTCCAGGCGTTCGTTCGAGATTCCTCTGCGGATCCCTGTCGCGAACTCGTTGACCGGCTGCTCGCCAACCCGCACTACGGGGAACGGTGGGGACGGCACTGGTTGGATGTGGCTCGTTTTGGTGAAAGCAAAGGAGCTCATGAGGGGGACAACGGAAGCAAGAAGGGGACAGTCACCATTTCTGTCCCCGCCAGGTGTGTGTTGCCGATCCTCTGTGACGCTTGGTCTTTTGAAGATGATAGGAGCCGTGGAATCAACGGACTAGTTTCATCCCTTCTACTGGAAGCTGAGTTGGGCTTACCGGTCACCAAGGATTATGTGGTCGAGCACCGATATTCCGAGCAGCATGCCGGCTTCGATCAAACACCTGATGATGGTCCGGTCTTCGACCCTCATTATCAGATCCCTCAAAAGGCGGTTATCAATCAGGATCCGAACGTCTGACCCGATCGAAGATTCGGTAGTTTCCACAAAGCCGCGTTCTCCTGGCGTTGGTAGTCACTCTATGAATAATCTCACCCAACCACGGCGAGTAAGTGATTGCTTCCTCTGTTCGCCAGACCAAGCTCTAGTCTATTCTCGGACCGAGGCTGGAATCGCTCTCTGCGGTCTTGGGCCAATCGTGAAGGATTACTCAGTTGTCGGCGCCCCACTTCATGTTCGGTCGGCAGCAGATGCGCTCAAGTCCGGCATCGACGAGTTTCTTAGCTTCGCCGAGGAGATTCGGACATTCTTGATCGCTCGGCACGGCTCGTGTTTGTTGACCGAGCACGGGCGAGTACCACTTTGTGCGGGCTTACCAGGAGCACATGAATCGCACTGCTTTCACGCCCACTTCCTGTTTTTTCCGCGCGGACCTGAAGTGATGGATGATGTTGCGAAACAGTGTCAACTGTTCTCCACAGCGAACAGCCTTTCTGATGCGGTAGTCTTAGCTGACGACCTTCCGGACTACTTTTTGATATCACCCGATCCACATGACTATCGTTTGTTTCGCAGTCTGGGGCGACTACCACGACAGTTCGCGCGGTACATGGTCGCGTCGAACCTTGGGTTTCCTGAGCTTGCAGACTGGCGGTTGCATGCTAGCTACTCGAACGCGAAACGGGCCGCCGCATTGCTCCGTGAGAGCTATTGGGAATCTCATCGTTGATGCTGCAATCCAAAAAAATTGATGTCGTTCTTGATCGGCTAGCCGGTCGGTTTGAGGCCCAGATCGAAGATGGCCCAAACTGCTCCGAGTGTAAAGCGTGGGGACAGTTCCTCGAAATGGAGCGAAGTCACCACCAGATTGGTTTGTATGGAACAGCTTCGGGCCTCATTGTTCTGCAGTCGGCTAACCGCAAAAACTCCGCAGCAGTGAGACAAGCTCAGGAGACACTTCAGTTCTGGTGGAATCAAAGGCAAGACTCTGCGCGGCAGCCGGCACAGTGGTTTCTGCAGACACTCCGGGTCGCGTATCTACACATAGCATTGGGCGGGATCAAGGACGAGTCGGCGAAGTCGCTACGACGAGAGGTCGCCCAGAGGCTATGGAACACTCAACTCCCTGGCGGGCAATGGGGCCACTACTGGGAATCAAGCGCAGAACATGATCAGACACCGCAAGTGCTAACGACGGCGGTCGTGATCCTTTCACTTCTCGATTTTTCAATAGCTAATAGGGAAGCTCGTGAACGTCTCGAAAAAGCGGCTGAGTGGCTCGAATCCAAAGTCGTTTCTGGTATCGATTTGGCTCCTTTGCCCAGAATTGCGGCGATCGCGGCGCTTGTCGCCATCTCTGGTAAGCAAGTGAGCAAGGGCGTTCGAAATGCAGCCAACAGGATCGGCCGCCAGCTGGATCCAGAACTCGGCGACCTGGGAGTCTATTTCTGTAGTTTCAGGTATTCCTCCAATGGCTCTCCGCGGTGGGGTCGTGACTATTTCATTGTTCCGAAGGCGATCCTATTGGCGATCGCTGGCTTTCTGCCAAACGCTCCCACGTTTCTCCGACTTCGAGCTGAGCGAATTCTTGGCGCATTGGTTCACGAACTGGAAAAGAATAATTTTCTCTATAGGCCTGAGCCGGAACGTGCACCTGCCAGCAAAGACAATGCATGGCTTGCTTTGCTCCTAAAGCTTGCCAAGCAAAGTCGGCACACCCTTGGCGTCCAGAGAAGGCTCACCTACAGCTTACTCCGCGAACGAGGTCCGGGAATTTGGTGGGATCGCGTTATCCCAATTGTAGCGATGACATTTGTTACTGTCCTCGCCGGCTTTCTCGAAGACATTAACTCTACAATCGCCCGCATATGCGGGCAGCTTGGCGTGTTAATCGTGGGCTGGATCTGCGGGCCGCCGATTTTCGAACTCTTTCGGAGGCGTCCATGAGAGTATTCGATCCCCTCTATGGACAGTTCGAGACCCCGGCGTTAATTGACAAGCTACTGTTTAGCCCGGAGGTTCGAAGGCTCTCGCAAATTCGTTTGCTAAACACATTCTCACCGAGCCTTGCGACGCTAGGTGAAATCCGTCGGTACTCTCACACTCTTGGTGTCCTGCATCTCTGTGGGAACATGGTTCGGATTCAATTCTCAGATCACGAGCGGCTTGCATTCATGGCGGCAGTTCTGCTCCATGACGTTGGGACTCCACCATTCGGCCATCTTTTTGAATACCATCTGCGGGAACGTTCGTATTGGCACCATGAGGCTGTACCAGATCTCGTTTTGGTTGGTTGCCATGCTCCAGAGAACCGGGCTCACCAGCCGTTTGGAGGTCGTAGCCTTGAGTTCCGTGACATCATGGCGAAGCATGGCATCGATATAGATCTTGTGCGGGAGATCCTAAAGTCCAAACATGCTATGTCCCCGCTTTTATTCGGGAGTATGGACTTGGACAATCTCGACAACGTAATGAGAATGGCTTGGGCACTCGGGATGGAGGCAAATCCCCGGTTAGCTGTTAAGCTCGCACGTTCGTTGGATGTCGCCACGGATGGCAAACTCTTGCTACACGAAGAAATGTCCCCGTTAGTCGCAGAGTGGGCGCAAGTACGCCAATCTGTCTATGAGACCCTAGTCTTCGACCCTTATACGGTGGCAGCGCAGGCAGTCCTTTCTCAGGCACTGAGTGTAGCACTCCAGGAAGATGTCTTAGATCAGGACTGGTGGGACCTGTACGATGAGGAGTTAATCGAAATCCTTCGGCAAAAACCGACGACTAAGTTACTTCTCCAGGAGTATTTGGGGCGTCTGCCGTCAATGGTGTTTGCTATGCAACTGGCAGGCTCGATTAGCGATTTGGGCTATGATGATAGAAAGGCAGTACAAAATGTCACCAATCGAATTGTGAGCGGTACGTTTCGGGCAACATGTTGTTATGCGTACGTTTTTGAGGATCGGGGCTCGTTTTCCAAGGAGGTGAACTTCACAGACCCGACTAGTGGGGAATGCTGGAAGTATGGCAAATGGAGTTCTAGCACCATCGTCTATGGGTTCGTGAAGCATGGCACAAACATTAGTTTAAAGAACTGTCGGCGTGCCGCCATATCGATTGTTAAAGAAGGCAAGCTCGGAGAAGATCGCATATTGCAACTACGGATAGGGCCCAAAGGGAGAATCGACAATTTTAACTACTCGTTTGATTTCGCGCCTTAAAAGGATTGACTGGGATTTCGCTGGGTCGCAGAGTGAGTCTCTGTTCTCAACTATTCATTGGCACCCGGCTCGCTTTGTATCGCAGTTGCCAACCAGCTTGATCGGACTTTTAAGTAAGCCGGGGCAAACAATTCTCGACCCGTTTATGGGCTCCGGTACAACTCTTGTTGAAGCTCAGCGGCTCGGTCGAAACGCTATCGGCATCGATGTGAATCCTGTTTCATATATGATCAGTAAAGCTAAGACTTTGCCAACTAGAGCATCGACCATCGAAGAATACGTTTCTGAACTGATCGGAACCGATTATCAACCACTCGACAATGATGCGTCGTGGACCACAACCTTGCCGGCAGGCCTGCAAGGAGAGAAGTGGTACACAGAATCGGTCCTCGAGAGACTCGCCAGTATGTGGGGTTTGATCGGGGCATTTGAGGGCGCGCAAAAAACGATTGCGGAAGCGGCGTTTTCTGCTTGCCTTCTGCCCTCTTGCAGAGAAGATCGCCATTGGGGTTACATCTGTGACAACTCTACGCCTAAAGCCAATAAGTCGGCTGATGTCTTAAAACTGTACAATGCTTTCCTTGAGCGACTCGCCAAGGCCTATAGGGACCGCGACCAATACATTGTGGAGGCTGGGATCGACAGCATAGCGCCGGTAGACGTGATCTGCGGTGACGCGAGGCACGCACTGAAGAAATTTAGAGAAAATAGTGTCGATTTAGTCGTGACCTCACCACCCTACTTCGGAGTGAGCGACTACGTAAAGTCTCAGCGTCTCTCAATGGAGTGGTTTGGCTTTGAGATCGAGCCACTACGGCGGATCGAAATCGGAGCACGGAGTAAAAGGCATCGAAAGGCAGCGAGAAAAGAATACTTGACTGATCTACGATCCGTATTCGAGGAAACTTATCGTTGCTTGCGACCGAATGGCGCTTGCGTCATCGTGATCGGCGAGTCGAAAACGCGAGATTCGGTTATATCAGATCTGAAGGAATCTCTAAAGGTTGCTGGATTTGACTTGGTAGTCGATATAAATCGCCGCGTATCCTCTCAGCGCCGGCAGACCCCGAGCATCACCGGTGAGCACGTATTGATACTCACCAAATAGGTAGGCTTAATGTTGAAGCTTTACGACATTGGTGAACGGCGACTCATTAACGAAGTCATCCGCAGGCACTGCTCTGTTGCAGGGGATGACTGTGCTCTTTTTGATCTGGCAGGAAGCCGATTAGCAATCACGACAGATCCGGTACCCGAGCCGGCAGCATTTGTCCTTGCGGGTGACTCCGATCCTTACTGGAAAGGCTGGCTCCTTGTTACGATCAACGCGTCCGACCTAGCCGCGGCTGGTGCGACTCCGGGTGGTTTTGTGGCTTCCATTGAGGCCCCACCGGCCGCGTCTGTGAAGGAACTGGACCGGCTGCTGCAGGGCATCGCAGATGCTTGTGTCACTGAGAAACTTGAGTATTTAGGTGGCAATCTAAAAGAGGGTAAGGAATTTTCGGCTACGGGCACAGCGGTCGGGACAGTTCCGTCGGCTGGAGGGCTTTCGAGGTCAGGTGCCGATGTCGGTGATCTGATATTCAGCATCGGTAAAGGGGGTAGTTTTTGGAGAGACGCGCTGCTGATAAAGGCTGGCTTCCAGGTGGATTCACGGGTGTCAAGACTTTATCGTCCCGTTTCGCAACTGCGGGTACTGCCAGAATTTGGCCGGGCAGGGCATATAAAGGCTTCTATTGACAACAGCGATGGTCTGCTTGCTTCGTTAGGACAGCTAGCAGATGCGAATAAAGTGGGCATTGAGATCGATTTGGAGCGACTGACGGTATCTAACTGGGAACAGACTGGAATCGCTGACCCTGCTAGATTCTGGCTAGGATGGGGTGACTGGAACGTCTTGGTCGCAGTCGCTCATAATGACTCGCGGGCGATGCTTAATATCGCAGCTGATTTAGGTGCCGACGTTGTACAAATCGGTAAGGTCGTAGAAAAAGGTGGGGTAGTGCTGATCCGAGGTGATGCGAGGGGGCCAGCACCGCGATTGGAATCGGAGCGCTTCTCCTCAGACTCTTGGTTTACCACTGGGATTTCTTCATACGTGGATCGATTGTTGTCATGTTCGCTTCCATGATGGGGTATCGTTACTGTTTCGTGGAGGATAATCCATTTGGCTGATTGCACATCTGCACCAAATTCTGCCGCAGGCGAAGGGTACAGTCACCTTCTCCAAGTGTTTTCGCGAAGCAAATCGTGTAGTAGGCTGTTTGACTAACGCAGGCACCGCTTGGCATTGGCGTTTCCAAAACGGCATTTGTAGGGCATGATTCATGAAGAGCAGCTTCTCGAGCGGTAGAGAGCTAACGCCGTCAGAACTGGAGTTCCACGTTGGAGAACTTGGGGAGCAGGGTTACACGATCATCCCGGACGCTCTCGACGCCGAGTTTCTGGCTCCAGCCATCCAAGCGGCGGAAGACATCTACCAACGGGAGAGCGAGATCGCTCTGCGCCTGGGAACTTCGTCCGAGCACTGCTGGTCCGCCCACTGCATCGTGGGCAAGCATCCTTGCTTCGAGACCTTCTACCTGAACCCGCCGGTCCTCTCCGTGTGCCGTGAATACCTGGGTGGGGACATGGTCCTGTACGACGCAACGGCGCGTTCGATTCGACCCAGCGAGGGCAGAGAACCCGGGCGCGGATTCCAGATTCACGCCGACCGGTCTCCATTCAGCATCGTGCCCTTCGAGGGCGGCAAGCACTACCCGATGGCGATCAACGTCGCCTGGGCGGTTGTGGATTTCACCGCCGAGAACGGAGCTACCCTGGTTTGGCCCGGCACTCACAAGTCCTGTGAGATCCCCGACCCGGATGCCGACTCCCCGGGATCCCACCAAGCGGTCGTTCCCGCGGGTACGGCCATCGTTTGGGATGCGGCGCTTTGGCACGCCAGCGGCATCAACCGCAGCGACGACGTCCAGCATTCCATACTGGCCTTTTTCCAGCGATGGTGGGTCAAGGGGATGATCGACAACGCCCGCGTCATTCCACAGGGTGTGCAGGATCGCCTCCTCCCGGAAATGCGGAAGCTGCTCGGCCTCGAGGAGACCATCCCCGAGTACACGGAGGTTCGCGCCCTTTCTCCCGAACAGATCAAACGACTGACGCCCTGGGAGAAGGATGTGCTGGGGATCGGGACGTACTGAGGTTCCAGGGCACGCGTCCGTTCGCCTGGTGGAATTCCTTCTGCAATCCAACATAAAATCCCGATTACAAGTGTAAGGTAGTCGCGTGATCCTTATCGTAATTGCCCTCAGCCTGCTCGGAGCCCCCGAGGAACCCAGGCAGAACCGTATCAACTTCTTCGAAAAGAAGATCCGTCCGGTTCTGTCGGAGCGCTGCTATCAGTGTCATTCGGCGGAGGCCGACCGCGCGGGAATGCTGTTTGGGAAACTGCAGCTCGACACGCGGGAGGGTGTCGAGCAAGGCGGGTCGCGGGGCCCCGCCGTCGTGCCGGGCCGACCCGACCAGTCCATTCTGATCGAGGCCCTCAAGCACACCGATCGCAGCTTGGCAATGCCGCCCGGCGGCAAACTGTCTGACTCGGTCATCGCTGATTTCGTCCAATGGGTGACCCTCGGCGCGCCGTATCCGAGGGATGCGCAGGCCGCTGAACCCGGGAAAACGGATCTCGAGTCAGGACGCCGGCACTGGGCCTTCCACCCCCTGCGTGCTGTCGACCCGCCTCAGATCTCGGCGGCAAGTTCGGACGAGGCCGCGTGGACAGACTCGCCCATCGATCGTTTCCTCCTCGCCAAGCTGCACGAGATGCAGTTTCGCCCGGCGCAGGAGGCCGATCGGCCCACCCTGATTCGCCGCGCCTACTTCGACCTGATCGGTCTCGCGCCCGCCCCCGAAGAAGTCCAGGCGTTCGTTCGAGATTCCTCTGCGGATCCCTTTCACGAACTCGTCGACCGGCTGCTCGCCAACCCGCACTACGGGGAACGGTGGGGACGGCACTGGTTGGATGTGGCTCGCTTTGGCGAGAGCAAAGGAGCCCATGAGGGGGACAACGCAATTCGAGAGGACGCGTATCGATACCGCGACGCCGTGATTCGCGCTTTCAATGACGACCTTCCTTACGATGAGTTCGTCCGCTGCCAGATTGCCGGGGCTCCGAAGGGTTTCCCCGCCGCACTTCGCGACCTGGGCATGTTCGTTCAGATGGGAACCAACCTGGGCACGACCGAAAATCCCAACGAACGCAAGTTTCACCGCCTCGACGACATGGTGTCGGCGACCGGTCAAGCGTTCCTTGCCATGACGGTCGGGTGTGCGCGGTGCCACGACCACAAGATCGACCCGATCACGGCCGAAGAGTACTACCAGTTGACGGCCGTATTCTTCGACGAAGCTGAGGAAGAACCGGATGCAGGGGGCAAGTTCGTCGCCCTCGCGGTGACCACCCCCCATCTACTGGCCGCTGGCAGTTGGGAGAGCCCCGTCAAGCCGGTCGAGCCGGGGTTCCTGCGCGTCTTGATGGGGGACGGGCGCAGCGCGGAGGATTGGCGGCCCCGTCCCGAGGCCGCCGCTGGCCCCGAGGCGCAGCTTGAAGCGCCGAAGCTTCGGATGCTTGCCAACTGGCTCACCGACGTGGAGCATGGCGCCGGCGGGTTGCTGGCCCGGGTGATCGTCAATCGTCTCTGGCAGCATCATTTCGGGCGCGGCATCGTCAGCACCCCGAATGATTTCGGCAAACTCGGCACCGAGCCCACGCATCCCGATCTGCTGGATTGGCTCGCGTCCCAGCTCATCCGGGAAAGCTGGCGACTGAAACCGATCCACCGGCTGATCATGAACAGCGCAGCTTACAAACAGGCGGCTGGCACCAAATTGGCTCAGGCCCGGCAGGATGCCTACAACGAGTACCTGTGGCACCGCCGGCCCGTGCGCATGGAGTCTGAAATCATCCGCGATCACATGTTGAGCGTCTCCGGAGCTCTGCGCCCCGGCCTGTACGGGCCCAGCATTCCCATCGGCAACCGCAAGAACCCGTTCCAGGACACGCCGGACACCTGGCGCCGGTCCGTCTACCTCATGGCTCCGCGGTTGAACCTCCATCCGGTGCTGAAGATCTTCGACCCGCCCGACAACACCCAGAGCATCGGCCTTCGTGACGTCAGCACGACCCCGAGCGGCACGGCCTTCATGCTGAATGCGCCATTCGTGTGGGAGCAGGCTGAGCGCTTCGCACAACGGGTGCGGGAAAGGGTCGGAGACGATCCCGGCCGGCAGGTCGAGACGGCCTACGGGATCGCTCTTTCCCGGCCGCCGACTGCGGAAGAACGCGAGATCGGCCTGTCGTTTCTCGGTCAACGGCGCGCCGGTGCGTTGGAGGAAAGCGGGGAGACCGGGTCCTCGGATGCTCCAGGCCCATTGGTGCAATACTGCCATTCGCTCATGAACCTGAACGAGTTCATCTATGTCCACTGACGCAGCCTACGGAGCGGGACCGGTTGGACCGGACCGCCGTGGGTTTCTCAAGGAACTCGGCCTGGGCAGCATCGCGCTGGCCAGCCTGGTCGCGGACCCGAAGGCGAGCGGCGCAGGGGCCGTGCCGGCGGTTGATCTCAGCGATCCACTTGCGCCCCGGCAGCCTCACTTCACTCCCAAGGCGAGGAACGTCATCTTCCTGTTCATGGTCGGTGGCGCAAGCCAGATTGAGACGTTCGATCACAAGCCGCTTCTGAAAAAGTACGGCGGAAAAGAGGCCAAGGACATCTTCCCTAAAGAGGATCTGGACGGCCTGAATCCGTCAAAGACGTTCTACAGCTCGAAAATCGTGCCGCCGGTGTTCTCTTTCGAGCGCTATGGCCAGAGCGGCGCTTGGGTCAGCGAGATCTTCCCGCACCTGACGAAGGTGGTCGACGACATCACATTCATCAAATCGATGTATGCCGATGTGCCGATTCACGGCCCCGGTCAGATCCTCATGCACACGGGCTATTCCAGGCAGGGCCACCCCAGTCTTGGTTCCTGGGTGACCTACGGGCTGGGGACGGAAAACCGGAACATGCCGGGATTCGTGGTGATGACGGACGGACGGTCGGACGGTGGGCGCGCGCTTTACGATTCCGGATTCCTCCCCGGTTACCACCAGGCCACGCTGGCGGACGTCACGCCCGGAAATCCGCCGGTGCCGCACATCAAGGCGCCGTCGTTTCTGAACCCGGGGCAGCATCGCCAGCAGTTGAATCTGTTGCGGAAGTTGAATCGCCTCCACCGCGGGATACATCCAACGCAGCCCGAGCTCGACGCCCGCATCGCTGCCTTCGAAACGGCGTTTCGCATGCAGATGGAAGCGCCGGGGCTCTTCGATTTCCGGAACGAGTCGGACTCGGTGAAGGCGCTCTACGGCGACACCGACTTCGGAAGGAAGTGCCTGATGGCGAGACGGATGGTGGAGAGCGGAGTCCGTTTCGTGGAGATTCTCGACGGCGCCCACGGGCGGCAATGGGACGCCCACGGCAACCGCGGCGGGCTCATCAAGAACCACCGCACCAACGCGGCGCGCACCGATCAGGGCATCACCGCGCTCATCATCGACCTGAAGTCACGCGGCCTGCTGGACGAGACTCTCGTCGTCTGGGCCACCGAGTTCGGCCGCACGCCGTTTGAGGAGGCGGACAGGTCACTGACCAAAACAACCCTTGGCCGCAGCCATCACCATTACGGCTTCACCATGTGGATGGCGGGCGGCGGCGTCAAGCGGGGGATCACCTATGGCGCCACCGACGAACTCGGCATGCACGCCATCAAGAACCGCGTCTCGCATCACGATCTCCACGCCACCATCCTCCACCTCCTGGGCCTGGATCACGAACGGCTCACCTACCGCCACAACAGCCGCGACTTCCGCCTGACCGACGTCTACGGCAACGTCGTCCACGACATCATCGCCTGATCAGGTGCCGCCCGCTGGGAGCGGCGACTGTGCGCCAGGCTAACTGGCACAAGATAGGCGGTGAAAGTCCGCTGAAACGAAGGACTAACCATCCACGTTTCTCCGCGAGCCGTGCGTGGGCACCCGTGAGGGTGTCGGCGAAGCGTCGGCAGCGGTGCGTATGGGCAGGCTATTGAGCATCGAAAGCTCCCTGATCGGAAGTGCCGAGGCTGTAGTCGCGGTCGAAGGCAACACCGGCTGGACCGCCAGGGTGAGGGGCAGCCGGGCTCTGCGGTGTCAAAGAACCCATGCACGTACGTACATCTGGTGTCGGGACCTGGGAGGGCTTGCTCTCACCCCGGCGAGAGCCGGGGCCTTGTGGGAAAGGAGGAACCCGTACCCCACGAGGGGAGAGAGGAAGCAATCGGATTCATCCATAGTAGTGATGAAGCGGGCGAACAAGGAGGGGGAACTCTCTGCGGAGTCCGTGGAGCGAAGGGGTGGAACCAAAGGGAATTTCGGCTCACCAAAGTACGGACCGGACTCAGAGCCGGGTTGGCGTGACACAGGCGGGGGTCGGATACGGCGGGCGTCGCGGCCGGCCGTCACTACCTGAGGTAGGAGCCGTGTGCCTTAACGGGAACGCACGGATCTGCGCGGGGGGCGCTGGGCAACCGGCGTCCCTACCGCGACTTCTTGCCGCCGACTGGGACCGGCGACTTTCTTGTCGCCGTCTTCCGCGTGAGAAGTGAGAAGCGTGCGAGTAGGGGACACGCGCGCGCGAGAAGGGCGAGAAGGGGACAGTCACTATCTTTCAGGGGTACACTCGCTTAACGATGTTGGATGCCACCGCAGGCCTAACCGACGAAGAGCTTTACGATCACGCCAAGTCCGTGGGGGGAAAGTCTTTTCCAATCAAGTTAGCGGATCGCCTTCTGGCGGGAGAGAACGCCGTCAGGGTATACCGGGACCATCGCGGCATGACCCAGAAGCAGCTCGCCGGTGCCGCTGGGATCAATCCACTCTATCTGTCGCAAATCGAGAGGGGCGTCCGCACCGGCTCGGCTCGAACCTTGGCCGCGCTCGCCGAGGCGCTCAGCGTCGACGTCGACGACCTGATCTGATTCACATTGAGACTTATCTGGAGAAGGGGACACTCGCCCCCTCTCTCCGCGCCTTGTACACCATTGCCACAACCTCACGACCCTGCGCGGCATCGCACGGGAGCGCCGACTTTCTTGCCAGGAGGGGCGACTGTGCGCCAGGCTAACTGGCACAAGATAGGCGGTGAAAGTCCGCTGAAACGAAGGACTAACCATCCACGTTTCTCCGCGAGCCGAGCGTGGGCACCCGTGAGGGTGTCGGCGAAGCGTCGGTAGCGGTGCGTATGGGCAGGCTATTGAGCATCGAAAGCTCCCTGATCGGAAGTGCCGAGGCTGTAGTCGCGGTCGAAGGCAACACCGGCTGGACCGCCAGGGTGAGGGGCAGCCGGGCTCTGCGGTGTCAAAGAACCCATGCACGTACGTACATCTGGTGTCGGGACCTGGGAGGGCTTGCTCTCACCCCGGCGAGAGCCGGGGCCTTGTGGGAAAGGAGGAACCCGTACCCCACGAGGGGAGAGAGGAAGCAATCGGATTCATCCATAGTAGTGATGAAGCGGGCGAACAAGGAGGGGGAACTCTCTGCGGAGTCCGTGGAGCGAAGGGGTGGAACCAAAGGGAATTTCGGCTCACCAAAGTACGGACCGGACTCAGAGCCGGGTTGGCGTGACACAGGCGGGGGTCGGATACGGTGGGCGTCGCGGCCGGCCGTCACTACCTGAGGTAGGAGCCGTGTGCCTTAACGGGAACGCACGGATCTGCGCGGGGGGCGCTGGGCAACCGGCGTCCCTACCGCGACTTCTTGCCGCCGACTGGGACCGGCGACTTTCTTGTCGCCGTCTTCCGTGTGAGAAGGGGACTGAGAGTGGGACAGCCACCTCCCCTCTCCTGTACAATACCGTTACACCCTCACGAGCCTGAGCGGGTTCACCCATGTTGACTGACGCAAACTACGGAACTCCACCGGTCGGTTGGGATCGCCGTGGGTTCCTCAAGGAACTCGGCCTGGGCGGCATCGCTCTGGCCAGCCTGCTCACGGACGAGACGGCAATCGGTGCGCCGGCCGTACCCGCGGCCGACCTCAGCGAGCCACTCGCACCCAGACAGCCACACTTCGCTCCCAAGGCGAAGAACGTCATCTTGCTGTTCATGGTCGGCGGCGCAAGCCAGCTTGAGACCTTCGACCACAAGCCGCTTCTGAACAAATACGCCGGAAAATTGGCGCGAGAGATCTTCTCCAAGGAAGACCTGGAAGGCCTGAACCCGGAGAAGGACTACACCAACACGCGTATCGTTCCGCCGGTGTTCTCCTTCAAGCGCTACGGCCAGAGCGGCGCCTGGGTCAGCGAGATCTTCCCGAACCTGACGAAAGTGGTCGACGAAATCGCGTTCATCAACTCGATGCACACCGATTCGGCGATTCACTCCACCGGCCAGATCCTCATGCACACGGGTTATTCCATACAGGGCCACCCTAGTCTTGGCTCCTGGGTAACCTACGGGCTGGGGACAGAGAATCGGAACATGCCGGGATTCGTGGTGATGAAGGACGGCCTTCCGTCCGGCGGGCGTGCGCTTTACGATGCCGGATTCCTCCCGGGAATCCACCAGGCCACGTTGGCGGACGTCAAGGCCGGGACACCGCCCGTGCCGCACATCACGGCGCCGAAATTTCTCACCCGAGGCCAGCAGAGCAAGCAGTTGGATCTGGTGCGGAAGTTGAATCGCCTCCACCGCGGCATGCACGCCACTCAGCCCGAGCTCGACGCGCGTATCGCCGCATTCGAGACGGCGTTTCGCATGCAGATGGAAGCGCCGCAACTCTTCGATATCCGAAACGAACCGAAGTCGGTGAAGGCGCTCTACGGCGACACCGAATTCGGGAGGAAGTGCCTGACGGCGAGACGGCTGGTGGAGAGCGGGGTCCGTTTCGTGGAGATTCTCGACGGCGCCCACGGGCGGCGATGGGACGCGCACGGAAATCGCGGCGGGCTCATCGACAACCACCGCACAAACGCGGCGCGCACCGATCAAGGCGTCACGGCCCTCATCATGGACCTGAAGTCACGCGGGCTGCTGGACGAGACGCTCGTCGTTTGGGCCACCGAGTTCGGCCGCACTCCGATGGAGGAGGCTCGTACGGAGGAATCCCTCGGCCGCGGCCATCACCACTACGGCTTCTCCATGTGGATGGCGGGCGGCGGCGTCAAGCCGGGGATCACCCACGGCGCCACCGACGATCTTGGCATGCACGCCATCAAGGACCGCGTCTCGCATCACGATCTCCACGCCACGATTCTTCACCTGCTGGGCCTGGATCATGAACGGCTCACCTTCCGCCACAACAGCCGGGATTTTCGTTTGACAGACGTCTACGGAAACGTCGTGCACGAGCTGATTGCCTGATAGCCAGGGAGAAGGGGCCCCGTTACCTCCTTTACTCCATCGCCCTTTTTCGCCGCCAGTGCCTTGCGTCTTTCGGGCAACTCCTGAACGCAGGAGTACAAGTGTGAATACGGACCATTCTCCGCCCTGATGATTGGAGCAGCTGAAACCCTCTTTCGCAGCCACGATTTGGAGTGCCTCCCTTTGGCGTCTCTCGCTGCGACAATACGTAAGCGCGCCGAATCTACGTCGATATTGGCGTGCTAAGGTACACAGGGTGAAGATATCGACCCAGCGTCAGAGCGTCGTATCGATTAAAGAACGTCTCGAAGTAGAAGCAGTGGCGGTTTCCGTTATCGTCTGTAAGCACAACCTCGTCTTCACCCAAAGGCCCACCACGTTGAGCGCCGCAATATCCAGCTACCTCAGCAAACAGTACTGCTTCAGATATTGTCCTAAAATTTCGCTCGAAAGCTGCTGATCGAATGAAATGTCGACATGGATCCAAGGGATCGAAGTTGTCCGCTCTTCGCGACGGGTGCGGATGGCGCGTGATCATACCTGCGACGGGAAGATTGTCGCCGACAGACTCGACGAACCTGTAAAGCGTTGTAGAAAGGGTGTTTCCAAACGTCTTTTTTAATTCTCGTATGGTCGCGATTGTGGGTTCTAGAGATTCGGCTTCCTCGCTGAAGCGGTCACCGAGAAAAAGCAGCCTGCCGGCCGCGAGATTGGCTTCGGCCTCTACCTGCTCTTGGCAATCTTGGGAGAGCGTGAGACGGTTGTCCCCGAGCATGATGTCATGATGCCATGGGATTATGCTGTGCCCGATTTCGTGTGCCTCGTTCCAGCGGTGCTTAAGTTTAGGCAACGTCTTGTCCAGCAGAATTCGCTTGCGGTCCGGAAGATATAGAGCTCTGAGCGAAGACTTCTTGATCGCATCAATGAGCAACGTCGGCCTTTTGTACACTTGGATTCCGGCAACACGCATTCGACTGATGACCTCCTTTACGACGCTTGGGTTTTCCGCAGTGTAGAATTTACGATCAAGCTGCAATAACTCGCGCACATCCTCCAGACAGAGCGGTGGGTCGGGATAGTCGAGCCCCCGCAGAACACGCTCGATGCGCCTGTCAATGTCGTTGGTTGTCTTGGCGGCAATTATGAAATTTCTGGTCAAAACAGATTTCCATTTCGTTATTTCTGCTTGCTGAGAACGGCAACGAACGCTTCCAAAGCCGCGTTCTCTTCCAGCGTCAGTTCTGCTGTTGGCTCCGCACGTGCGGCAAAGCGAACTGCCTCGTCGGACAGCCGTGCATTCTTCCGTGCGGTCAATCCGGCCACTTGCATGAAACCGGACCGAGGCATATTGAAGTAGTTGGCAAGTTGGTAGGTTGTGCGCAACGAAGCCTTATAGCGCATGTCGCTTTCAATCTCGACTAGTTCCGTCACGGTCACGTCCGCGTCCTTGGCAAGCTGCTCAAGGCTGACCCGCCGGTGTCGGCGCATAAGATTGATTAAACGGCCGAAGACGATGTTCGGTTCTTCGTCGTCTCTGTCGACAACTGGGGTAGCATCACCGTCCAACACCGGATTGATCGCCAGGCGACCGGCGCCAATTTCGGCGTCACCCTCAAGCTGGGCCATGCGCATGCACCACTCCTTGCTGATTCTCAACTTCATAGCTACCTCCTCCCTTTCTTGACGAAGGCCTGCGCCTGTTCGGGCGTCATCTCGAAGTAGCGCAGACCCTGACGGTCGCGATCAGTCCCAAGATCCGTCATGCCGCAGGTATCAGCATAGAATCTATTCGCCTGGGGCAGCGAGTGGAGACCGATTCGTCCGTGAAACTCCAACTCTTCGCTCAGCGCGACGGCAGCCCTGATCAGAATGCTACCGACGCCTCGGTATCGCGGAGGAGTGAACAACTCCGCGCGGTTCCAAGGGGCGTTCTCGACGAACTCTACGTACACCAGATGCTTGCCTTTCTGTCCATCGATCCGGCATCGGTGCTTCGCCGTGTCAACGATCATCATGCCTTGTGTCAGGCCGTCGCAGACAATGCTGAAGCCAGGATTGGCCAACATCCCCCCTTGCGCCTCAACCTTTCTGCTCCAATCCCAGTGGCGGCTCTGCGGCCACTGTCGACGCTCAATCCCCGCGATCTTGAGGCGCCGTATCGAGTCGAACAACGCAGGCCTCCACTCGGCCTCCCAATCAGCGAGCTGCTCTTCCGTGATGGCGTCCCACAGCTCGGCTGTTTCCTGTTCGCTGCGCGCCACGTTGAAGAGGTGGACTTCCGAAACCCCTGCTGTCATAGCATCATGACCTCGACCTTTTGCTTGTTCTTCTCATCCTCGAAAAACAGTTTGTCGCCACTCTCAAGCCTTGCCTCGATCACTTGATAGATACGCAACGCCTGACGTAGAAGGGCCGTCTTGCTCAAGTCCTTCTTCTCGCTCAACGCCTCCAGCGTCTCCATCTCTGCTACTGTGAGGTTGAGTGTCATCGTCTTCCTACTCCTAGCACCCATCATTCCCTCCCCCATAGATCGCCTCGACATTGTACAGATTATAAGGTATTTGTGGCTTCCTGTCAAACAGAAAAAATATTTTCTATAGCTCTTGACTAGCTATTTTTTAGCTGTATAATGGATACATGAGCGGGAACCTTGGGGGTTTACGCATCAAAATTGATCCGAGGAAACATCATCCGAACAATGGATCGGGGGTTTTGAGAAGACGATTCTAAGGAGGATTTCCAATGACCAGACCTGGCACCGACAAAGACTTCAACATCATCGTCAACGGCACATACTATTCCGTCCCCAACGACGAGGTCTCTTTCGATCAAGTCGTCGATATCGCTTATCCCGATGGCGGTCGAGGTCCACTTATTACTTATACGGTGGACTTTTACGACAGTGCCGGTCGGCCTCCGGAAGGCAAGCTGACCGAAGGCCAAGAAGCAAAAGTCAAAGACGGGACCGTGTTCAATGTCACACGCACTGATCGCTCGTAATGCGGATCTTCGAAGGCTCGAGGAAGAGGGGTACACGCTTCGCATCGTTGACGCCGGGTATCTCGTTATCGAGAACGTTCCGTATGTAACGGCTCAAGGCGAAGTCCGACAGGCCACGTTAGTTATGGAACTGACCTTGAGTGGAGACCGCACGGTCCAACCAAACACCCACGTCGCCCACTGGACCGGCGAGTTTCCTTACGAAGCCACCGGAAACAAGCTCTTGGCATTGATCCACGAAAATGCAAAAAAGAGTTCCCTCTCTGAATTGATTTCGCCCACTTACCAGCTCTCGGCTAAACCTCACGGCGGGTACAGGGACTATCACCACAAGGTGATCACTTATGTGGAGATACTTAGCCGTGAGGCTCGTTGCATCGCCCTGGATTCGACAGCCCAACAGTGGAGAGTCTTGGCCGACCAAGACGACGACAGCGTTTTTCATTTTGCGGACACTGCATCCGCTCGACAGAACACCACCGATCTCGCCCGAAAGCTCCAGAACGAGCAAATTGCCATCGTCGGTGTCGGCGGTACCGGCTCCTATGTTCTCGACCTCGTCGCAAAGACATGGGCACGGGAAATCCATCTTTTCGACGATGACCGATTTCTCCAACATAACGCATTTCGGTCGCCCGGCCCCTTCTCCCGCGACGAACTCGACGGAGGACCGATCAAGTCGGCATTTCATGCCGAAAGATACTCGCGCATGCGCAAGGCGCTCATCGCGCACAACACATGCATCGACGAGACCAACGTCCAGCAATTAGGCGTATTTGACACGGTGTTTCTTTGTATGGATGGACATCCCATCAAGGCTCAGATCCTTGAAATCTGCATGGCCCACAACACCTTGCTCATCGACGTAGGTATGGGGCTTTATCGCATAAACGATTCGATCGCAGGCGTCATCCGGACGACTACGTGCTGCTCGGAAAACTACAAGCACGCCGATACCTGCATCGACTTTGCTGGGGACGACGTGCCTGGCGAGTACGAGCGGAACGCCCAGCTTGCCGAGCTGAATGCTCTGAACGCCGCGCTCGCTGTTATCAAGTGGAAGAAAGCGAGGGGCTTCTACAACGACCTGACACGGGAGTTCAACAGCGAGTACGTCATTGATGGCAACAGGCTCATCAACTCCTACTGCTTGGGCCAACCCTCGTGAAGATACGACAAGTCACACCGGAATTTGTAGACGAGATCCCGCGAGCGTTAGACTCCGGCAAGCTTTATGTCTGTTGTCGATACCGTGCCGTCAAGCACCTGTGTGCGTGTGGCTGCGGAAATGGGATCAACACCCCGTTACATCCCACAGGTTGGACGCTTACATGCGACGGCGTTTCGGTCAGCTTGTCACCGTCCATTGGGAATTGGAGTGAGAACTGCCAATCTCACTACTGGATCATCAACAACAAAATCCAATGGGCCAGAAAGTTGTCCAGGCACGAGATCCTGAAGACCAGAAGAGCACGCGAGTGGGAACGCGAACAGTACTTCAGCACCAATACCGACGCCGAGACGGGAAACTTTGCGGCGAAATGGCTCCCAATTGTGACGTCGATGCGCCGCTATCTCACTCGAACCTGGCACTGGATCTTGCGTCGTCAATAGCCGTGGTTGCATCCGTTGATCGATACCCGTGGAAATGATCCGTTTTGGTTGCCACCCAATCTGTGCACAAGACGTGGGCTCCCATCATCGCCAGCGGAACTGTCTGAGCGGGAGAAGAGGACAGTCACGCTTTTTTGCTCCCTTCCGCCACCAAAGCCGCGAATTCCGCCTGTCCGATGTCCACGGAAATGTCATACACGGCTGATTTCCTGAGCCCAGATTATTCACCACGCAAACATAAAATGAGCAAGCGTGCCCGTCAGGTCGAGTCGGATCAGAGGGTTACCGGATACCCACAGAAAGCGGCTGGGACCCGACCTGGGTGAAACGCTATATTTGTTTTCAACGTCGGTTTAACCCCAGGATTCAAGTGGGGCCGAAACCCAAGCATTTCCACGGCTTGCGTCCCTTCCAAGGGCGGCAGAAAGAGGTGGCGTGCCCGTCATTTGTGGTATGATTATGGTGCTAATAAACAACCACAATAAACGGAGCACGCCATGCCTGAAACGATACCGCAGATCCGGCCCTCATTCAACCGATCCCTCCGCCTCGAGACCCGCCCCGAGTTGCTCAGTGCGGATACGGGAGCCCTGGTGCAGCGGGAGATGATGGATCGCAGCGGCCTCATCGATTGGTTGACCGAGCGGTTGCACGATCCGCGACACCCGAGTTCGATCCGCTATCCGCTGGCGGATCTGCTGCGGACTCGACTCCTGCTGTTGGGGCAGGGCTGGCGCGACCAGTCCGACGCCGACCGCCTGCGTCAGGATCCGAGCTTGCGGGTGGCGAGCCAGACCCGTCGGGGCACGGCGGCCTTGGAGGAGGGCCACGGGCTGGCGTCACAGCCGACCTTTTCCCGACTGCTGGACACGCTCAGCCGGGAGGAGAACCTGCCGGTCCTGCACCAGGCGGTGACGGAGCTGGCGTGCCGTCGGATCGAGATGATCGAAGGCCGGCGGCGAAAACGGGGGAAAAAGACCTCACGGAAAAAGACGATGGTCCTGGACGTGGACGGTCTCCCGGTGGAGGTCCATGGACACCCCCCGGGAAGCGAATGGAACGGATACTATCGCCAGCGGATGTACCACGGGTTGGTGGCAAGTTGTGCCGAAACGGGGGACCTGATCGACGGGGAGATTTTTCCGGGAGCCAGCTACCTGGGGAAAAAGGCGCTGAAGTTGACGCTCCGGGTGGTGGACCACTGTCGGGGGCGTCTGTGCGGCTCGATGATCGTGCGGATGGATGCGGGGTTCCCGGAGCCGGGGCTGCTGCAGGGGCTGGAGTCGAGAGGCGTGCCCTATATCGCTCGAATCCGCAAGAATGAGGTCCTGAACCGGATGGCGAAGCCCGACTTGACTCAACCGGCGGGGCGATCCCCGGATGCACCGCCGAGGCTCTGGTTCCATGAGTTGACCTACCAGGCGGAGAGCTGGGATCGGGCGCGCCGGGTGGTGCTGGTGGTGCGGGAGCGACCGGGGGAGTTGTATCCGGATCATTTCTGGTTGCTGACGAGCCTGAGCCGGAAACGATACGAGGCTCGGGAGTTGCTGGCGCAGTACCGCAAACGGGGGAAGGCGGAAGGCCACATGGGGGAGTTGATGGACGTGCTCGATCCGGCCTTGTCCTCCGCGAGCCGGCCCAAGACGCACTATCGGGACAAACCGCTGAAGCCGGGAGCCAAGCCGGAAGCGACGACGGAGGCCGGGGTTCGCCCCCACAACGAAGTCTTGTTCCTGCTGAATCTGCTGGGGTACGAGATCCTGCACCTGGGTCGGGTGCTGATGGAGCAGGCGACGCGTCGGGGCTGGAGTCTGCGTCGTTTTCGCGAGCGGGTGTTGCGAGTGGCATCTCGGGCGCTGCGTCAGTGGAGGCGATTGATTTTCGTCATCAGTCAAGGGGCGACGGACTGGAAGCGGTTGTGGCAGAGACTGGCGCGGGTGTCCTGGGCGCCGGGATAGGGGACGGAGGAGGAATCGGGCCCGTGGAAGGGACCGAAACGGTGGGAATTTCTCACCGGAAAGTCAACCTGTCGGCGGGTGACGGTCCCTCTGGCCGGTAAACGGTTTATGACTGGTTCAATCGTCCTGTTTTCGAGCCGATTCAGTCGAATCGACAGAGCTTCAAGAGAAACCGGGCTCCGACCGCACGAAAACGCCGGGTCGGAAGCCCTTATCAACATGTCCCATGAATAATCTGGGCTTTACGTGACGGGAGCAGACCGAAACAAGCTCGATCCGATCCTGGATAGATGTGTCGTGAATTACAGATCCGACCTCGACGAGGACGGCCAAGTAGATTTCAAGGGCAAGGCGAAGGCGTTCACACGGGCTTATGGGTTCCTCTCCCTGATCCTGCCGTACACGAATGCGGAGTGGGAGCGGCTGTCCATCTTTCTGACCTTCTTGACCCCCAAGCTGCCGGCGCCGGAGGAACAAGATCTGTCCAAGGGGATTCTCGAGAACATCGACATGGACAGTTATCGAGCCGAAGTGCGGGCAAAACGGTCGATCGTCGTGCCCGACGAGGACGGTGAGATCGGACCCGTGCCCACAAACGGCGGCGGAGGAAAACCGGAGCCGGAGGTCGACTACCTAAGCTCCATCCTTAAGATCTTCAACGATCTGTTCGGTGACATCGAGTGGAAGGACGAGGACAAGATCGGCAAGGTCATCGCCGAGGAGTTGCCGAAAAAGGTCGCCGACGACAAGGCTTATCAGAACGCGATGAAGAACTCTGACAGGCAGAATGCCCGGATCGAGCACGACAAGGCTCTCGAACGAGCCGTGATCGACCTGCTTTCCGACCACACCGAGCTCTTCAAGCAGTACAGCGACAATTCTTCATTTCGGAAATGGCTCTCGGACCACAATTTTGCGCGGACCTATCGTCAAGGAACCGGAAGTGGGATCCATTCAGCCCGGTAGAGACAATTCCTGTGCGAGAACGTGACTGTCCCCTTCTCGTGGGTGACTACGGGCTGGGGACGGAGAACCGGAACATGCCGGGATTCGTGGTGATGATGGACGGTCGGACGGCCGGACGGCGGGCACGCGCTTCATGATGCCGGATTCCTCCCTGGTTACCATCAGGCCACGCTGGCGGACGTCAAGCCCGGGAATCCACCGGTGCCGCATATCAAGGCACCGGCGTTTCTGAGCCCAGAGCAGCGTCGCCGGCAGTTGGATCTGGTGCGAAAGTTGAATCGCCTCCATCGCGACATGCATCGTACACAGCCCGAGTTCGACGCGCGCTTCGCTGCATTCGAGACGGCGTTTTGAATGCAGATGGAAGCGCCGGAGTTCTTCGATATCCGCAACGAGCCGGACTCGGTGAAGGCGCTTTACGGCGACACCGACTTCGGGAGAAAGTGCCTGCTGGCGAGACGGCTGGTGGAGAGCGGCGTCCGTTTCGTGGAGATTCTCGACGGCGCCCACGGGCGGCAATGGGACGCCCACGGCAACCGCAGCGGGCTCATCAAGAACCACCGCACGAATGCGGCGCGCACCGATCAGGGCATCACGGCCCTCATCATGGACCTGAAGTCACGCGGTCTGCTGGACGAGACCCTCGTCGTCTGGGCCACTGAGTTCGGTCGCACGCCGTTTGAGGAGGCGCGCAAGGAGGAATCCCTCGGTCGCGGCCATCACCACTACGGTTTCTCAATGTGGATGGCGGGCGGCGGCGTCAAGCCGGGGATCACGCGCGGCGCGACCGACGAACTCGGCATGCACGCCATCAAGGACCGCGTCTCGCGTCACGATCTCCACGTCACCATCCTCCACCTCCTGGGCCTGGATCACACGCGGCTCACCTTCCGCCACAATAGCCGCGACTTCCGCCTGACCGACATTTACGGCAACGTCGTGCACGAGCTGATTGCCTGGCGTGCGGAAGAGAAGGGGACAGTTACCTTCTTTACTCCCTGCCTTGGCTAATCGCCGCCCTGATTATGTAGATCTCCTTTTTGCTGCTTGGCGGCCTATCTACGGGACGATACTATGTAGAAGTTCATTGGCCCGACAGGCAGCGGAATCGACTTCTTCGACGAAATTCTCAATATCAACTGCATCCCATTTCATGTCAGCGATCGGTCGTGTCGGCATACTCTGATAGTTCAAAATCTGCGCTCCGTCGACATCAGTAATCGGATGTGCGTGAATGAGTGCATTGCGTTTTTGGATTAGGTTAGCGAACTCGTCGGAGCAGCATTCAATGTCCGCCTTTGTTACACCTTGATTTCCTCTGTAACTTGCCACTGCCTTCTTCAGCCGCTGACAAACTTGCCCCGACATCATAGGTTTGTTGCGGCAATACTCGTTTACAAATCCCGGTTCCAATCGATCCACGATGTATATGATCGCCCACTCATAATACGCAAAGAGATATACGGCTGTTCCGACCAACCTCACATAGTCTTCATCAAATGGCACGCGGGTTTTCATTATTGCTTTCCTGGAGAAAGTACAGAATACGCGTAATCCACTCTCTGAAGGTTAGAACACACGCGTAATCCAGTTGTTCCGCGGTCCCAATGGCGGGATTCCTTTTTTTCCATATTGTCCCTCGGTCGAGAAAATCTAGGACGGTGCGAAGCACGCTGCCCTACTCTTCCAGACGACGTGCAGCCCGTCTTTTGGGCGCAGCGACACCAAAACCCGCAACTTCGGTTTGCCCTGACCTGGTGTCAGTTCCACCGAAAGCTGCTGCATCATCGGCGCGACCGTGAGCGCCATCTCCGTCGAGGCAAACCGTTCGCCAATACAAGGAGACCGCGAAAAGGGGACAGTCACGTTTACGTTTTCAGTTGCGATTGTGGGCGCCGTCATCGAGCGAAGCAAACGGCGCGCGGGTCGCTCTGCTTCCCTCCAATCTTCGTTTTCGATCACCACAGCGGTACCCACCGCCAGTAGTTCGGCGGCGCCGCCCATCATCATTGAGGTCGTGAAGCGCGTGGCCACGACGGCGTTGGCCCCGAGCGCGTCAGCCTCGCTGACCATGCGATCGAGGGCCTGCTCTCGGCTTTCGGGCAGTAGCTTCCCGTACTCATGAACCTCACCGCCCACCAGATTCCTCAATAACGCCAGGATGTCCTTGCCCACGTGACGGGCGCGCACGGTGTTGCCGCGCACGAGCCCCAACGTCTTTCGGATGCGTTTTCCGGCGATGGTCTCTCTTGTAACGACTATCATGGTTATATCTCCACGTCTTTGTACTTGTCCTTCCTGCGGGAAGAGTAGGGGACAGTCACCTTCTCGATCGCTCTTCTTCGATCCGAGGAAGCTCTCCCAGCATGGTGTCCCGACTCCGGGCGGCCACGTAATTCACAGCGACTGTGGGTGCGAAAAGGGGACAGTCAACTTCGTGCGTGCGCGTTCAAATCAGATAAATAGACCTGTTTCACGATGCTCTTGGCTGTAGAATCTCTCGCTTTGGTTACATGAGGACTGCTGCGGCTTCCTGGCCTATGGCGTAACAGCCTTCCGGCGCCCTCTTTGTGAGGCCCGCCTCAGAGGAGTAAAACCGGTGCCACCACTTTGCCGCCTGCCAGATTGCCTCCGGGCAACTTGACCTGGCGGACAGGCCTGGGGTGAGATCCAACCCGGCAATTGCAAAGACGCCCTCGACAAACGACGCACTAGGTATTCCGACTGCCTCGAGGAGAGGATTGCCGCGGTCCGCCACGCCCCAGGCATAAGCTAGCCAATCAACCATCAGCCCCGGAACATCGATAAGGTTGCGCTGACTTCTGAACTTGTCCTTGGATTCCTTGATGAGTTCAGCATCAACGTGAAAGTTAACGATCCCGATGTTGGGGAAAAGGCCGGGATCGGCGTAGCGCCTGAAGCTACTCTGCTGCACGCCGTTGTTTGCAGCAACGTTTCCAAATCCCTCCAAGGGGTCCAGTCTCACCTCGTCAAGCTTCCACTCCATCGGAGAATCCGATTTCGCGCTCTCGACAATGGCGACATGAGACCAGAAGCTCGGCAGCAGGTCATTTCGTACATGCGACTGAGCCACCCGCAACCTGAAATCCGTCAGATTGGCGCCGCCGAAAAGACAAATCCATCCCTCGGGTTTCTTGTCTCCAAGTACACGTTCGAGCCATCCCGCATTCGATTCTGCCTGCTCCCGCGACTCCGGCTTTAGACCGGGATTTGGCTCGGCCGCAACAGACTGTCGTGATGAGATCATAGTTCTTCCTCAGAGATCCAAGGGTGGTAGACAGTGTCCTGCCAGAACACTCGCTGACGCCTGCTTCGGAAACCAGTACCGAATCCTCATCCGGACCTTTCCTCCCCGTTTGTTGAAATGAAGGGTGGCAAAATTATCCTCTGCTGTCATGTAGTGATTTGTGGGAGCCGAGGGAACAATTCCTGGAATCGCTACGGGTGGGAACTTTTCGGGCGGGTCCTTTGCGCTTCCGCCGACAAAGGGATTAACCAGAGACGTAGGCGAGGAGATGACTTCGATGATCTTGATCGGCTCCGGCCTGATGTTAAGGGAGACGGATACCATCCGGCCATAGTGCACGTCGCCAGTCAGCAGAACTATCGAGTGGGTACTCTCATGGAGGATCTTCACCAGTTCCTTGTACTGTTCGTAGTCCGCAAGAGAGCGGTCTTCAAACCTTGAGCTGAACCAGCCTGAGGGCCCGTCAAAGATGGGCTGACCCACGACCAGAATACCCGGTCCCTCCAGCCCTCTCACCCAGACTCCAAGCTGATACATGTCACAATCCTTCATGAAACGCTGATTGCCTTCTTCCCGAAAATAACGTGTGTCCGCAACAAAAAACGAAAGCTCGCCAACATCAAAGCGCCGGCATCGGCCTGTCTGCGCCGGGTCATCTGACTGAAAGTCCCCATAGAGGGTCCTGGACACCCTCTGCCACGTTCTGCGTCCTGACTTGGTCCAAGAGAGAGGGATGAGGGTTGTCCAGTTTGGGTAGTTGTTCCAGAATTCGTGATCATCGGCAGTAAAAAAGGTGCCTCCGGTTTCGAGGACGCTCAGAAAGCCTTCGCCGAGACTCCCCCTCTGCGTCCAGCTTCTCAAATACTTCTCCATGAAGTCCTTTGCCAGAAGCTTCTCTTTCGCCCTTTTCACTGTAAAGATCGGGATATCGAGATAGACCTGGTCTCCAGACAGAATCTTCAGGTCCGGCTTCTGTTCCTCTGGGAGCAACTTGACGGCCCTTCCGTATTGTCCCTCTTGGTCGGTTCCCTGGTGAAAGCAGGATCCCAGAAGAACTGTGAAAGGCCTCCCTCCTTCCTCGGGCAGTGAGGAAGGCAGAGTGGAAATCCTGGCTCTGCTTCCTCCGTGCGATGTCAGCTCATATCTCCTTCCCGGCTCCAAATCCCGCACGGTGATAACCTGCACGAAGACGTTGTGCCCACTTGCCTCCGAGTACGATAGCTTTCGCCAGGACCTGTCTGAGACGGCAATAGACCTGCCTTCAGGCTGCAGGGTGATGATGAGGCCCTGCGGAGGGCTGTCGGTTCCGACCGCTGCTGCCCAAACCGAAGCCCGATACTTGTATGGAGTGTGCGGAACCAGAATGATTTTCATTCCACTCCTCCTCAGGGTCCGTACTCGATGAAATGCTTGGCGTAGATGTCCCAGAGCTTGCCAAAGAAGAGCTGGCCAATCCAGTTCAGGGCGGCCATGCGCTCCTGCAAATCCGCTCCCTCCGTCCGTGACGTCATGAGTTACCTCAGGAAGTCCTGAATGTAGATTTTGAGGATGCCGGAGGTGTGGAGTTCGGCATCATGCTCTTCAGCCTCCTGTGCGTGTCCCTTGTAGATGCGGATAGAAGGCGTCGTAGTGTCCGCCCAGGCGTCAAAGGGAAAAGAAGGGGACAGTCCCCCTTCTGGATCACCGTTTGCGCCGGAAAATGGTTGTCGTTCAGGCGGGCACGTATCGCTGGACGGTGATCTCACTTGCACGGGCCCGCATCTGCGAGGCGTCGTACCAGGCCTGCATCCGCAGCAGCATATCCATGCTCACGCCAAAAGCCTTTTCGATGCGTAAGGCCATCTCCGGCGACAGCGCAGCCTTGCCGTTCAGCAGATCCGAAAGCGTTGCCCGGCGAACTCCCAGGATCTGGGCCACCTTCATCACGGTCAGACCCAACTCCTCGATGACGCCCGTACGGATGAAGTCGCCCGGATGGGAAGGGGTCATGTTCACTTTGATCCCATTGGTCGCCATCAGTGGTAATTCTCCAAGTTCAAGAGGTCGATGTATCCGTCCTGTTCTTCAAACGTGATCCACTATTTGTGCGCGGGAAAAGGGGACAATTACCTTCTCTATTCGTTCCTGAGGGGACAAATCCTGTGCGATTATCGCGTCCCCCGGTGAGGAATGCGGGCTATGCGACCGTCGACAGCCGCTCCACTTTGATCTGATCGGCTTTCTTCATCGCCTGCGCCAAGTCGTAGGCCGCCTGCAATCGGTACCACGTGTTCGCGCCTCCACCGAAGGCTTTGTCAAGGCGGATCGCCATCTCCGGTGAGATCCCCGAATGGCCATTGACCACATCGGACATCTGCTTGCGGCTGACCCCGAGCTTCCTTGCAGCTTCCGTCACGCTCAGTCCTAAAGGTTCCAGGCAATCGTGACGGACGGAAAAACCGGGGTGGGGTGGTTTTTTCATCGGCATGTCATGGTTCTCCTTCAGTGGTAATCGATCAAGTCCACGTCAGTGGCATCCGTGCCCGCGAAGCGAAAGACGATGCGCCAGTTGCCGGACACGGTAACCGCCCAATAACCGGCAAGATCGCCTTTCAGAGGATGCAGCCGGAATCCCGGCAGATCCATGCCGGTGGGAGCCGTCGCCTCGTCCAGACGTGCCAAGATACGCTCCACCTTGGCAACGTACGCTGGCGCCACCCGCTGTCGATCCCCTTTCTCGAAGAGAAGCTGGAGACCCTTGTGCCGGAAGCGGACAATCACTTGTAAAGTGTAACCTATCAGTGCCCAGTCTGTAATCCCTACTACTTGTCGCGCGCCTCCACGCCGGGTGCTCCAAGTAGGTCCATCCGCGCCCAGGAATAGGGGGCAGTCACGTTCATCTCTCTCCGACAAACCATGCTTTGCGGTCCAGAAGGATTTTGTGGGTTCACAAAATTGCGGTTCGCGGGTCATATAGGGAGAAGACGCTGGCGAGCACGATCCGGTTCGATGTACTCCCGGCGGCCAAACGAAATGAAGGTATTCGCAAAGAGATCGGCCGACATCAGCGCCAAGGCCATAGACGATTATGGACGGCTAGTCCTCAAGGTCGCCTACAAGATTGTCCCTAACGCCGACCAGGCTCAGGAGATCTTCCAGGAGACCTTTCTCCGCTTCCATGCCGCTTGCACACGCGGCGAGGTGATCGCCTATCCCAAGGCTTGGCTCTGTCGAGTGGCGACGAACGTCGCCTTCAACGCACGGCGCCGGCAACGAGTGACGGTTGGCATTGAAGAGCATTCCGCGGTGGAAGCCAACGTCGACATGGACGTAGAGCGTCGCTTGCTCATGGACCGGGTACGCGACTTGGCAGCCGATTTGCCCGAGCGCCAGCGCACCGTCTTTGCTCTGCGCAACTTTGAGGGATGGACCTACGCCGAAATTGCCGCGCAACTGGGGTGCAGCGCGGGTTCGGCAAGGTCCAGCGAGTACAAGGCACTGAAGAAAATCCGGGCTTCGATGGGCACGGGCTGAAAGGACAAGAGCAATGGACAGAATCGATTTTGAGAGAAGATTGACCGACTACGTGCGGGGCGAGTTGCCGAATGCGGTCGCGCGGGAATTCGATGACTATCTGGCTGCTCACCCCGAAACGGCCGGCGACGTCGAGGCAGCACGCACGATCCTGGAACTGAGTGCCGACATCAGCGCGTCGGAGCCACCCGCCCAACTCCTGGCTGCGGCCCGTGCCAGCACCCTGAAGGCAATTCGCTCGGAGCATGAGCAGCCGCGACAGTCGGGATTTTGGCTGGCGTTGCCGCGACCGGCCTGGATGTCGGCGCTTGCTATCGCACTGGCCGGCCTGTTTCTCGGCGTACTTTGGCGCGGAACATCCACGCTGGCGTGGGCGCAGGTGGTCGAGGAAGTGCGCAAACTCTCTTCGGTGCGCACGGAGGGCTGGTTCCGCGGGGAAAGGGGAGAGCGGGTGCCGGTGAAGCACTGGTTCCAGGCCCCTCACTATTTCCGCGCCGAGGTCGGTACCGGCCCCGCCCGGCAGGTGGTTCTGTCCGATGACAAGTCCGTGTACATGAACATTGAGGGTGCCTGGTACCGGAAGAACCTCCCCTGGCCAGGCGCTTGGTCCGTGGATAAGGTCAGCAAGAATCTGGTCCTGCCCGGGCGCGAGCAACTTGAGGGGTTGTCGTATCAGATCGATCGGGAGGAACGGAGACAGACAGTTCTTTTTTCAATCTGGCGAAGCTCCTCGTTGGGCAGGAAGACACCGTCGGACATCCGATTTGAAATCGAAGTCGACGCGCAGACGCGATTGCCCAACCACTCCCGCGTTTATTTGGACGGGGGCCAGCAGGAATGGGAGCTAGTCAACGAATTGAGATATCGGAACTACAATGTACCGCTTGCTGACGAGTTCTTTGAGGTGGCCGATGATGCCGTCCAGCCGGCTCCCAAGGATGTGTTGAGAGCAGACCCGTTCGCCAGAGCGTCGGCTCCATTTGGGCGTTGGCACAACCGTGTCTTTTACATGCCGCTGGAGGGGATGGAAATCGTGGTTCATCCCCCTTGGAATGACCCGACAAAGGGAGTTCAAAGTATGTCGTCGAATGCGAGCGGCGGGATCGTGCGGTACGAATTTCACCGTACGCCGTTGATCGAGATCGCACAGACTCTCGGAGACATGCCGGTGGAGACTTCAGATTCGGTGTTGTCTAAACGGCGCTACTCGGCGCGAATTGCCCTCCGAATCACTGTGGACCCCTTGAAGCGGGTGAAGCGGCTTGGCCAGCGCTTCGGTTTTGTCACCGATTTGAAGGAGCGGCAGGGAACCAGGACCCGCTGGATATTTACCCAGGACGGAACCGATTTTCCGATCAGCGCTGCGCGGGAAGAATCATCTAGCACCAATGGGAAAAACCTTCACGGCACAGGGCTCCCGCTTTTTAACGCGATACGAACCATGCTCACAAATGCGGCACTCAACGATCTAGCGAAGGGCTACAACGAGCTTCTCGACGAAGTCGAAATGAAATGGGAGGGTGCGGCGGCGGCCAATCCCTTCCACCACAGGGTGGACATTTCCGTCGATTTCTCCGATGGCTGGGAGGTGGCGCTCAAATACTTGCGCGAGAACTTCGGCGTGACCATGGAGCGAGTTTCCGAACCCACGACCTACGAAGCACTGGTGTTGTCCCCCCGCAACGAAGCCGACTGAAGCCAGGCGAGAGGGCAGGAGAAGGGGACGGAGCAGGAAAAGGTGATAGTCACATTCTCGCTTTGCCTGACACTATGGAATTCGACGAACTAGCGGAGGCCGTACGATGCCAAGAATCTCGATCGGGACGCTCGCCAACATAATGATGACTGCGGCCTTGGTGCTCGGTGCGCCACCGAAGATCGGCGACCGAGCTCCAGAACTCGCCATCGATACGATGCTGAAGGGTCCGGTCGACAATGATTTGAGCTGGAAAGCCCTCAAGGGTCAGGCGCTGGTCCTGGAGTTCTGGGCCACTTGGTGCGGGCCGTGTTATCGGAGCCATTCCCCACTTCAACGAACTAGCGGAGGAATTCTCGGATCAGCCGGTTCGGTTCCTCTCCATATCGGACGAGGAAGAGAGCATCATTGAACCCTTCTTGGATTCTCAACCCATCGCCGGTTGGGTTGGGCTCGATCTTGATCGATCCGTATTCCGGGACTATGCCGTGATGGGCATTCCGGCCACCGTGCTGGTCGACAAGGAGGGTGTCATCCAAGCGGTCACACAACCCCATCACGTGACCAAGACGGTTCTGCTCGATCTTTTGGCCGGGCGGCGGCCCGATGTCCCGGAGAAGTCCACGGGCACCCTCCTCGCGGTGGGAGATGACGGGCCGGAACCGGTTTTTCAAGTACTCATCCGCCCGTCCACGAGTGATCGTAGCGGAATGAGCCGCAGCCACAGCGAGATCAAAATCATTTCCTTTCTTCCGGAACATATTCTCCCAGTCGCATTCAATGCTCGACCAGGCCAATTCTTGATCGAGGCCGAGTTGCCCAAACAGAAGTACGATGTCGTGATCAACACGGCTGGCAGACAGGATCTCTTGGCACCCATGATGCAACAGGCCGTCTCGGCCGCCCTGGGAATCGAAGCGGTCTGGGAAAACCGGATGGTGGACGCTTACGTATTGCGGAAATCGCCTGAGACGAAGCTCGAGCCTCTACCGGCGGTCCAGGGGAGTTACTCCCGTGCGTCCAGAGGAGAACTCGAGGCCTCCAGCGTCGAGAGTCTTGCGCACGTGGTCGCATCAAGGCTGGATCGGCCGGTGCTCGATGAGACAAGACTCTATGGTTCTTATCGCATCAAGCTACAGTTCGATCCTGAAGATCATTCTTCGATTGCTCATGCCATCAAGAGCACCCTGGGCCTGGAGCTAGTCCAAGCGAGACGTCAAGTTCGCATGCTGATTGTGAGGAATAGCGGCAACAGTAGGAAAATCGAACCATGGATTCATCTGAGCGTTGCCGTGTTGTTGGCGCTTGTGCCCCTCTACCTCAAGCGTCGTTGGAATCGCTAGACCGCAATTCTCGCTTTGCTTACGCTCAGCTCACGAGGGTTGGCCGACGGCCTGCATATCGCCGTTGCCACGGTGGCAGGAGTCGAGATCCGGACGCCGAGGGAGATATGCGATGATTGAGAAAATGAAAAAGAGGGGATTCGATGGCGTAAAGACCATGCGGGAGATTCGGGATCGCGTCAGCGCGGAGATCGTGGGGAAGACCCATGACGAGCTTGATCACTGGCTTCATGCGCACCGATATACGGACCCGGTTCTGCGGCGTTTGGCGAGCCGACGCAAGGAAAATAATTTGTCATAGGGTGGGAAGCCGAGTCGGGATCTCTTGAGTGCTGCAGTGCTCCTGGTAGGAATCGTCGCGGTTGACCGGATGGCGGAGGATCTTCCGGCGCGCATCCTTGGCGGGGGACATGACCGATCCGCGTCCATTGGTGATTCAGAAATCCGCAACGCCCCATGTTGGCGGACCCGGATCGAGCTGTGATGGACGGCTATCTGGCCGAAATGCTGTCGCTGCTTCCTGTGCTCGGAGTTGGCGCCTTCGAGCGCCCCGAGACGGATTTACCCGGCTGACACATCGTCGGTGCAGACTTGGGTATATGAAACTCACGTGCGTATCAGGGAATGAGCAGGAACTCGATCACTTCCAAAAAGGTCTTCGACGCACTGAACGAATGGTTGCAGATGAGAGCCATTTTGTGGATATACGCCATAATCCCATGCGTGTGGTCGAGGAAGCCCGATGACGTCTGAGCGACTTGCGGCGCTGGTCTCCACCCACGAGTCACAGACTCTGGAGTTCAAGAGCACGACGGGAGAGCGCCGTGAGGCAGCCCGAACCGTATGCGCCATGCTCAACCAACGCGGTGGGTATGTGCTGTTCGGTGTCACACCCAATGGAGACATGGCTGGACAGCAAGTGAGCGACCGGACGATTGAGGGCGTGAGCGGCGAGATCCAAAGGATCGATCCGCCGTCCTTTCCAGAGATCGAGCGGGTTCCCATAGCGGGGGACCGTGAGGTGGTCGTGGTGCGCGTAAGCCGCGGGTCTGCAAGGCCGTACGTTTACCGAGGCATAGCGTATCGTCGGGTTGGGAACACCACCTTGGCCTTGATGACCGCCTGGAGGTGACGTCGTCCGGCACCTTGCATTTCGGGTTGACCCCGGAAAAGCTGTTCGCACCGCACGAATCCTTGCCGTGGAACCCACTGATCGCCCGTACGTTCTATCGGTGAGGCATCATTGAGGAGTGGGGACGCGGGACTCTCAAGATGGCGGAGCTGACGACCTCTGCCGGTCTGCCACTTCCCGAGATCGAGAACGCTGGAGGGTGCGTGACGGTCCGCTTCCCTCTCGCAAACGGATCGTGTCAAGGTGACCCTTTTGACCGAGCGGCAACGGGAGATCCTTGCGCTAATCGATCAGGCGGATCGCGCCATGGCACTGCGCGAGATCCTCGCCGAGTTGGGACCGCAAATCAACAAGCGGCGACTGCGTGAAGACCTCGCCACTCTAAAGGCTCGAGGTTTGATCACACCTACGGGCCATGGTCGGGGAGCGCGCTGGAATCGCTTGTAAAACTGTGGGTTGGCTTATTCCGGCTTATTCCGGCTTATTCCGGTTTATTCCGGCTTATTCTCAAGCGCGACCTGCCACCCCTGGCTGCCGTGACCGGACCGAGATAATGAACGTGGGAAAGATCCAACGATGCATGATTGTTTCACCCAGCAAATGTCGTGGCGTCAGATTCACGATCTTCACTGCAGGAGAAGGGGGACAGACACGTTCTTGCACCCATGCATTGGAGACGACATGAACAATCAATCAGACAATCTGACTCACCGCAGATTGGCCGCTTCCTGCTTCAACCAGACGTGGGAGTATCTGCGTAAACCGGAGCTCACCGCCAAGGAAGCTGAAGAGATGATTCACGTCTCCCATGCTTCCTTCTGGCCTTGGAATCAGGTTGAGGATCACACACCGTTGAACATCTCAATTGGGAGCTGGCAACTGGCTCGCGTCTACGCCGTGGCGGGACTCCCGGAGCGCGCGGAATATTTCGCCCAGCGATGTGTCGAGGTCGGTGAGACCAACGATCTGCCTCCCTACTTTGTCGGCTATGGCTACAAGGCGAGCGCACGCGCGAAGGCGCTGCAAGGAGACAGGAAGGCAGCACAAGATCTGATTTCAAGAGCCAAACGTCTTGCCGAACAAGTCCAGGAGCTGGATGACCGGATTGTACTTCTTGACGACTTGAACACCATTCTGTGATTGGCAAGGGAGGAGAAGAGGACAGTCACCTTTTTTACTCCGCGCGTTGAAGCTTCGCCACGAAGCGTTCCAGTGTCAAGAAATGGGGAACAGAACAAATAGGGGACAGTTAAATTCTCTATTCGGTGGCCAGGGGCCGGAACAGGAGGGGGGATTTCCAGTCCCCGCTACACCCCCCTGAATCGGGGGTTAACAACCCCCGCTCCTGACGCTTGTCCTGTCTTTGTGCCTGTCACTGGGTTCTCTCACTGGAACCGATTCCCGTTCCAACCAAGATCTGATCGTTCTCTGACTCCCCATTAAATGGGGAAATTCCAGTCCTCCGGCCGGTTACGCCCCCACTTCCATGGTGCTATCTTGGACATATTCGTCTTATTTGCCAGTTCCCACCTGCCCCGGACTGGCGCAACAGGCTGCCTACGGAGGTCTGCCATGAGACTGATCCAGATTCTCTGCTGCTCTCTTCTTGTCATCGGCTCATCCTGCACGGGTCCTACCGCTCCCGATCCGGAAACGGCCCGCAGGCTCTATCGGGAGGCCAGGTCTCTCGATCGGGGCGATGATGCCGATCGAATTTTGGAGCTTTGCAGGCAAGCAATCGAACACGACCCGGAGTTCACCGAAGCGCACCGCGAGATCATCCGCCTCACGGAAGACAAGGAACTGCTGCGCCAAGAGTACGAATGGCGCGTCCAGGAGAATCCGGACAGTGTCGTCTTCCACTACCTGCTCGGCGAAGTCGCCGCGGGCGACGCGAAGCAGGCCCATTACGAGAAGGCGATCGTGTTGGATCCCGGCTCCCCCTGGGGCTACCTGGGTCTGGGTGAGTTGCTGGAAGACCGCCGGTCCTTCGACGAGGCATTGACCAACTACCAGAGGGTCCTTGCCCTTGAGCCCACGAGTGAACTGGGCCATCGGGGACTGGCGCGAACTTTCGGACGCATGGGCCGGCGGGAGGACGAAATTGCCGCCTATCGGAAGATGATCTCAGAGTTGCCGGACGTCGCCCGCGGTTATTGGGGTCTCATGCGCGCCTACGAGAAGGCTGAGCGGGACACCGACGCCGCAAGTCTCTTGCAGCAAATCTATGAGCGGTTCAGATCCGACCCCCGCAATGGGGGCCTTGCCCTGTACGAGATGGCGGAATCCCTGGAGGACCAGGACCAGAAGGTCCGGCTCTGGAATCGCTTCATCGAAGATTACCCCACGGGTCCCAATATTGTGCACGTCTACGATTACCTCTTGAAACACTATGTGGAAACGGATCCGGAGAAGACGGAAGCCCTCGCCCGGGAGTGCCTGGAGAAAGAAGAAATCCCGGATGACAAGAGGCTCAAGAATTATGCCTACCAAGCGTTGTTCGATCTCTATTGGAAGTCCGGAGAGGTTCGGAAGGAAGAGGAACTTGTGCAGGAACTCCTGGAATCGGGATATCCGAATCCGATGGCATATACGCAAGTCGCAGTCCGCTACGCGAAGGAGGGGCAGACGGAGCGTGCCATCCGGTTCCTTGAACGAGCCCTCGTTTTTGCGAACCCGGACAGTGTCCACGGGACCGTTCTATTCACCAGCAGTGAGCC
Organism: Acidobacteriota bacterium; assembly: GCA_965217775.1. Taxonomy (GTDB): domain Bacteria; phylum Acidobacteriota; class UBA6911; order RPQK01; family JAJDTT01; genus JAJDTT01. The sequence continues at coordinate 4,382,599 of CBDCJH010000002.1, read as the reverse complement.
GAGCCGTGAGCTGTTGGAAGAAGTGGGGGGACAAGTGCGAACCGGGGTTTCCTACGAGTTGGGCAAGGTGCTCAACAAGAATCGGAGACACCAGGAGGCAATCGCCGTGCTTCTGCCCGTGGTAGGCGTGTGGGATCGAGCGGGGGACCTGATCCATCTTGAACTTGCCGCCGCGTACGAAGTCACCGGGCAGCACCAGGAGGCACTGAAGCACTACGCGAGTTCCCTGATTGACTATCTGCACGATCCTGCGCGGGAACCCCTGGAATCCCTGTTCGCAAAGGTGCACGGTTCGATTGACGGTCTGAACCAGTATGTCCTGGACCACGTGACTCAGGCCAAGACCGAAGGGAGCGTGGCTGTTGGCGCTCCAACCGCGCTCAGTCTGGACGAGGCAATACTGCGGGCGCGCGGGCTTTCCTCGGGCGAGGCACCGGAATTCAATCTGGAGACTCTGGGAGGCGAAAGCGTCAGATCGGCGGATCTCAAGGGAAAGGTCGTGGTCCTCGATTTCTGGGCGACGTGGTGCGGACCGTGTGTCGAGGAACTGCCCCAGTTCCAGGCGACGGTCGATCGGTGGTCGGACCGGCCTGAAGTCGTTTTTCTCGCCGTCAGCGTGGACGAGGATGAGGACGTGGTCCGCAGGTTCATGAAGAAGAACGAATACGATTTTCCGGTCGCCAGAGATGGCAAGGTCGACGATGATTTCGGAGTGTCCGCGATACCGACGATCGTACTCATCGGCCGGGAGGGCCGGATTCAGTACCGCCATGTGGGGTTCGATTCAGAGGTGGACCTGACCCGGAAGCTGAGTGATGAGATCGATTTCCTGCTGGGCGCGGGGGTGTCCTGAACGGGGCGAGAACGTGACTGTCCCCTTCTCAGGGAACAATTTCTAATTTCTGACGACGAAAGCCACGTCAGCCCACTTCATCCACCCGTCGGACCTCGACGTAAAAGGCTCCGCGGGATTTGCCGCCGGCCTGGGTGAACCACGTCTGCAAGGACTGCGGCCCGGCGCTGAGCTCCACCGCAAACTTCACGGCCGTGGCTCCATCGGGGACCGCCCTGGTCTTGTCCACCTGGCCGACCTTGATCCGAGCCTCGACGGCCTGAATCGCAAAGGCCGCTTCCTTCGGAAGTTGCCGGAACGTGATCTCAAAGCGGCCGGATCGTGCGACCTCCACCATCCATTTGCCGTTCACATAGGGTGCTGGTGTGCTGCTTACGTGCGCATACGGCCCGAAAGGCCTCTGATACCAGGGAGCATTCCCTTTCGACATGTACCAGTCCTGCAGATTCAGGTGGACGGGGTTTTCCGCCGGGTCGCCCAGCACGATCCGGCAGGGTTCGGCAATCAGCCGGGTGACGTCGGAAAACCAGCGATCGTGTTTCTTCCTTAATACCCTCACAACCTCCGGATGCTGATCGGCAACATCCCTTCTCTGCATGGGGTCGCGAGTGATGTCGTACAGCTCCTTGCCAAAGACCAGGCGCCAGCGGGACGTCAAGACGGCGGAGATGTCGTAGGGGAGCAATTCGAAAGTTGGATTGGCGTAGCTGCCGCCCAGGTGCGCGACGAACAGCGTCCGTTCCCTGGCCGAGGCCTGTCCGCGGAGAAGCGGCGCCAGGCTGATGCCGTCGATTTCTACCGGCGAGGGAGTCTCCACGCCGCAGAACTCCATCAGCGTCGGCATCAGGTCGATGTGAGACGTCAGCCCCGCGACATCCTTACCTCCGCCCAGCCCGCCCTGCGGCCAGCGTATGAAAAAGGGGACCCGGTGGCCGCCTTCGTAAGGCGACCCCTTTCGTCCGCGCATGTTGGCCCCGAAGCGGTTCCATGGCTTGAGCGGAAAACCGTCTGAGTCTCCCTTTTCCATTCGGATGCCGCCGAGGGCGCCGTTATCGGTCATGAAGATCAGGATGGTGTTGTCTTCCAGATCCCACTCCTTCAGTTTTCTCACTAACCGGCCCACGTTCTCGTCGATGTTGGTGACCATCCCCATGAAGTTGGCCAGCGGGGCAGACAGTCCCATCCTCCGATAAGGCGCGGAATACTGATCCGGCACGATGTAAGGATTGTGCGGTGCGTTGGTCGACAGGTACACGAAGAAGGGCCTGTCCCGGTTCACCTCAATAAATTTGAAGGCTTCGTCGAAGAAGATGTCGGTGCAGTATCCGGTGAACTGTTCGCGCTCCCCATTCCGCTGGTAGATATCGTCGGAGTAGTCGTTCCCCCAGGCATCCCCCGACATTCCGATCGCGCCGTGGCGGTGCCACACTGCCTCCTGGAAGCCACGATCATGTGGCCGGTAGGGAAAATTGTCGCCGAGGTGCCATTTCCCGAACATGCCGGTGCGATAGCCTGCCGCTCGAAAGACATCGGCAAGGGTGACCTCGTCCCGCCGCAGGAAGGCCCGCCCGGCCCCCGTCCGCCAGGCGCCGGTGCGAACGGAGTAACGCCCGGTCAACAAGGCCGCCCGGGTCGGCGTGCAGACCGGATCGACATGGAAATCCGTGAGGCGAACGCTCTCCGCGTAGAGCCGGTCGAGGTGGGGCGTTTGAATGAAGGGATTGCCCTGACTGCCCAGGTCGCCGTAGCCCTGGTCGTCGGTCAGGATCAGGATGACGTTGGGACGGTCCTCCGCCAAGATCCCGCCGGGCGCCAAGAGGAACAGGCCAATGATCAGGTGGCGCATTCGCATTCTCCGTGACAATCGAGAGGGACCGACTGATCTCCGCTGCAATTTTCACTAGGGGGGGACAGTCTTGTCCCCCCAAGAGGCGGGGGTTAACAACCCCCGCTCCTATTTCACTCTCGACGAATCTCCGTGGGCTGGGCCAGAACCTCAATCTGACCCAGGTCGAACTCCTTGAAGAGATCCCGGCAGAAGAGGTCGGGAGCCTGCTGATAGGTGACGGGAACGGCGTACAAATGACTCAGGCTGTTCATCCCCTGGCGAATCCGAACCTGCGAGAACAACTCGGGTTCCAGGGCCGAGGCGACCAGTGCCACCACTTGGCTGCGGATGCCGCTGGTTTCCAGACGGATGCGGCGGATGCCTGTCGTCTCTTCCAGCCAGCGAACCGCGGCCACCAGTTGGGCGGCCCTGATTCCGAGTGGGCGCTCTCCCAGAGGCGCCAGCAGTTGTCCGTACAGCGCCGAAGGGGGCCGGCTGACCATCCAGGCGGCCATCGATTTGTTCTTGCTCTCCTCCAGAAGTTGATTCAGGGCAGGATCGTTGGCCCGTGAACCCTCGGGCCGCAACGGGCCTTCAGGGGCGGCATTGCCGGTAAAGATCAGATCCAGCGCCAAGACCTGAGTCCCTTGATTCAAGAGCTCGAAGACCTGTGAAGCTGCCGTCGCATAACCCCGGTCATGCAGAACGATCGTCGCGGGAGCATCCGAAGGGCTGGCGATGGCTTTCAGCCAGATTGCCGAGGCGCTGAGATCGTTGTCGAATTCCAGACGATAGGAAACACTCTCGAGACCCTTCTTCTTGGTATTGGCCACGCCCCAGGGGTGTTTGACACTCCGAGAGTGATAACGGACCAGTTCCTGGAGCCGTTGCCTCTTGCGTCCGACCCAGGCTCGTTTCCGCTCCGGTTCGCCGGGTGGAGACTCTTGTTCGATCTCTCCGGCCAGCTTTCGCGCTAGAGCCAGGATGGTGAGATTGTCCTCAGGGATTCCCAGCCGCAGCTCTTGGGCGGTCTTGACCTCTGCATCCACCGGGATCTCCTCGGCCTGCACGGGCAATCCGAAGTGGCGGCTGAAAAAGCGATAGGACTGTTGCCGATTGTCCAGCTCGTAGTTGTGCGTTCCCGGGTCGGTGTTCTCGTGCCATTCAAAGACCTCCTCTTTCCCGAACAACGCGAAGAAGGGCATGATCTGGTCGTAAAGGTAGGGCTTGGTGAGGACCGCCCGGCCCACGTAGTAATTGTCCTCGGCGGAGAACATCAGCAGGGTGGGTCGCGGCGCCCGCAGGGCGGTGAGATGGGTGTAATCGATGCCCAGATCGGGCGGGTTGTACTCCATGTCTCCCACATCGGCGTTCCGCTCGATCGCCGAGAGGAAGGCGAAATACCCGGAAACCGGGGCCGCGGCGGTTACCCGTTCATCCAGTCCGCTCAAGACCCCGGTCTGCCAGGCTCCCCCCGACAAGCCCGTGACCCCCAGGCGGTCCCGGTCGGCATGAGGGTGGCGTTCCAGGTAGTCCAAGCCCTTACGCATGGCCAGATAGAAAAGGCCGGTGGCGCTCATACCCGCCAAGTTCATGTGGCCGCCGAACCAGTGGTCGTTCCCGGGGAGGTACAGTTCCCCGCAGTTGAACCATTCCAGACTCAGGGCCAGCATGCCTCGCTGTGCGTAATTGATGCAGCGTATCTGCTTGTAGCCGGTAGCGTTACCGACGGGGGTGTGGCCGTTCACGTTGACGATGGCAGGGACCTTCCCGGCCAGGTTCTCCGGCTCATAGAGGAGGGCTGTCGTCTGGAAACCGGGGATGATCTCGTAGCGAAGTCCGCGCAGCCGGTAGCCCCTCCCGGAGTGGATGATTCCCAGATCTTCGAACTTGGGTTCCGCTTCCACCCAGTTGGAAGGCCAACCGTGGAAGATCACGTCTTTCAGTACCCGTTCCCTTAATTCCCGAGCTTCGGTCTCCCATTCCCGGGCGTTTCGAGGAGTGGGCAGGGGAGGCACGCGTTCCATCAGGTACTGGCGTAGCTGGAACTCGACTGTTTCGGCAGATTGAACCGGCAGTTCGAGGATCGCGCCCACTTGTTCGGTGGTCTGCGCGGAGGCCAACGCGGGAGGAAGGAAAAAGAGAAGGAGTAATGTGAATCTCATCGCTGCCGTCTCCTGGTGAATCAGTCGTCAGCGGCCGCTCGCGGAGCCGCTGGCGAGACTATTTCCAGGTGACCTCCATGGCGAAGAAGTGGTCGAAAACCTCCCGCTGGGGATGGTTGGCCTCGTTGGCCTCGGGGCTCCGGATGTAGAAGTCCAGTTGTTGAAGGGCCGGGTTCACGGCGCCGGCTTCTGTACTCTTCCCGTCGAGGGGATAGCGGGCTACCAGGTTCCGGTCGCGCATGCCCTGGGTGACCATGAAATGGATCTGGTAGTCCTGGTAGAGCGGCTCCCCGTTCAAGGTGGCGGAGCCGATCCCCCAGCCCGCCACGTAGAGAATGCTCTTGGGCCAATTGGCATCGCCGCAGCCGGAATCGCCGTGCTCGAACAGCCAGGCGGCGATGCCGCCGTCCTGACACGGTGAGAACTCCTTGAATTCATCGAGGTCGATGACGTAGTTGCCCTCGGGCAGTTGGAGGTCGGCGCGGAAGGTCCCCGTGTTGTTGATCTCGTCGACGTCGAAATCGACGGTACCCTCCACCGGCCGCAGATTCGTTCCGTCATTGCCCATGTGGTCCCAAGGGCTCTCGTCGTTCAGGGTGCCGACCTGGTAGATGCGGGCCCCCGAGATGATGAAGCGGCCGTCGTACAGGTCGTGCTGTTCCGGGGCATAGATCTCCATGCCGGTGCCGGGCTGGACGCGAGGCCCACGTTCCGGAGGATCGGACTGGGAGGGGCCGTCGGTGACCGCCACGTTGCACGCAGCCAGCCAGACTAAAGACAAGGGTAGAAAGTACTTCAGACGGTGTTTCATGGCGCTTCAACTCCCGGACAGGTGGTTGCTCCGTAGTGTACCAGGAGGGGCGATTTCCAATCGCCCCCTCTTCCATTCACCCGTACACTCCCGCCCCGTTGTTCCCTTGGGAGTCCGGCGGTTGGAAACCGCCGCTCCAACCCGCCGCTCAACTGATCTAATCGAGTTGGGGAGCCGCCCGTTGACGGAGTTTTCGACGTGGCGGTGCAAGTGCTTCAGTGCGCGGCTCGGGAGCGAGTAGAAGTTCCTTGAGGTCAGGCTTCGCCAGTTTCTCCAGTCGGCGCCACTGCTCGATCGGGACAAGCACGGCCGTCTCCACCCCTCGCTTGGTAACGATTTGCGGTCCTTCGGCGAGGGTTGTCTCCAAGAGTTCGATGAAGCGCGCCATGGCATCCTTTACTTGCCAGACGTTATTCACAAGCTCCTCCAGTTGAGCTGATGCTGACGAGGTATAAGACTAGTTTGTATGGAACGGGAGGTCCAATCCTGGGATTCACAGGGGGAACAGGAGGGACGACTTCCTTGTCGCCCGCTCTTGCGTTGCCCCGTTTCCTCCTCGCCCCTTTGTTCCACCGGAGTCCGGCGACAAGAAAGTCGCCGGTCCCAGTCGGCGGCAAGAAAGCCGCCGCTCCTGGGCGGCTGGAAAGTCGGCGCTCCTTGGCGTAGCATTTGGGCAGATAAAAACTCTGGACTCAGGGACTTCGAGCCATGATCTGGGACGTTCTTCCGCATACCATCTCCCGCCGCAAACTACTGGAAATGAGTGCTCTCGGCATGGGCGGCGTGGCTCTCAGCAGCATGCTGAAAGCCGAAGAGGACCGCCTTGCCTACAACGATCTGAAGCCGCGGGACGGCCACTTTCCGGCTCCGGCGAAAGCGGTGATCCAGTTCGTCCAGAATGGCGGCCCCAGCCAGATGGACCTGTTCGATCCCAAGCCCGAGCTGACGAAGTGGTCCGGCAAGCCGCACCCGGACGGGGTCGAGATCCATCAGCCCAACAACGCCAACGTGCTGCTGGCCAGCCCGTTCCAGTTCAGCCGGCATGGCCAGAGTGGCATGGAGCTGGGCGAGACCATTCCTCACATCGCGACCGTCGTCGACGACATCTGCCTCATTCGCTCCATGCACACCGAGCACAACAACCACTCGGAAGGCCTGCACATGCTGCTGACCTGCCACATCTTCGCGGGCCGGCCGGTGCTGGGGTCGTGGGTGTCGTACGCACTGGGAACGGAGAACCAGAACCTCCCCTCCTTTGTGGTGTTGCGCGATCCGGAGGGGTACTCGACGCTGGGCAAGCAGCTCTGGACCAGCGGCTTCCTGTCGGCGCTCTACCAGGGGGTGGAGTTCAGCTCCAGCGGGACCCCGGTCCGGCACCTGCATCCCCGGGTGCCGCCGCCGCCCGGCGCGCAGCGGGCGGAGCTGGACACTCTGGCCAAGCTGAACCGCTTGCATCTGGGCCGCCACCCTGGAGACTCGGAATTGGAGGCCCGCATCCAGAACTACGAACTGGCCGCGCGCATGCAACTGGCCGCGACGGACGTGCTGGACGTCTCCAAGGAATCGGAAGCGACGAAGAAGCTCTATGGGATGGACAACCCCGTCTCCGCCGGCTACGGCCAGCGCTGCCTGATGGCGCGCCGCCTGATCGAGGCCGGCGTCCGATTCGTGCAGATCCATCCGGGACCGGGACAGCCCTGGGATAATCACGCCAAGCTCAGGGAGAAACTGAGCGCGATCTGCGCCAAGACCGACCAGCCCGTAGCCGGGCTGTTGAAGGACCTGAAGAGCCGCGGCCTGCTGGAGAGCACGATCCTGCTCTGGGCGGGCGAATTCGGACGTCTTCCCACCACCCAGAACTCCGACGGCCGGGACCACAACCGGAACGCGTTCAGCCTCTGGCTGTCCGGCGGCGGCTTCAAGAAGGGCCTGGTCTACGGAGCGACCGACGAGTTTGGCTACCGGTCCACGGTGAACCGCGTCGGGGTCGCCGACCTGCAGGCCACCCTGCTGAACCAACTCGGAATCGATCACAAGCGGCTGACTGTCCGCCACGAGGGCCGGGAAGAGACCCCCACCAACGCCAGCATCACCGGCGCGCGTATCGTCTCGGACATCCTCAAGAATCCTCCGCGGGAGGCTTGACCGTGCGGCTTTCTCGTCTGCTGGTCCCGCTTTCGATTTGGGGCGCGCTGTCGATGGCGGCCGTCTTCGCACAACCCAGCTTCGAACGGGACGTGGAGCCCATCTTCAAGACCAATTGCTACAGTTGCCATGGCGGCACCGCCATGGTCGGGCTGGATCTGCGCACGGCCACCTCCATTCTGCGCGGCAGCCATGAGGGGCCGGTGGTGGCGAAGCACGCGCCCGAAGCAAGCCTGCTCTACCGGAAGGTCTCCCGGCGAATGATGCCGCCGCCCGCGTTCAACCTGAAGCTGACCGATTCGGAGATCGACACCGTCCGGCGCTGGATCGAGGCGGGCGCCCCCTCGGATGAGGAAGCCACCATCGCCGGCAAGCGGGAAGAGGAAACCGCGCGGTTCGAAGAGTTGGCGCTTCCCATATTCGAGGACCGCTGCTTCGCCTGTCACGCTACGGACACGCCCATGGGCGGGCTCGACCTGCGCACGGTGCAGTCGGTGTTGAAGGGAAGCGAAGGCGGTCCCGTGATCTCCGACCTCGGTTCCATCAAGAGCATCCTGATCCGCAAGTTGACCTCTCGTGAGATGCCGCCCCCGGGCATGGGGCAGCCGCTGAGCGACGGCGAGATCCGGACCCTGGCCCGCTGGATCGACGCTTCGGACTTCCGGCTCCTGCGGCCCCACCTGGAGCGCACCAGCTTCAACCCGGCGGAAGCGCCGCCGGTGACCGAGGAGGACCGCCAATTCTGGTCCTTCCGGAAGCCCGTGGCCGCACCCGTCCCGCAGGTGAAGAATCGGAAGCGGGTTCGCACGCCGATCGACGCCTTCCTGTTGAAACGGCTCGAATCCGAGGGACTCGGTTTCTCTCCCGATGCCTCCAAGCTCACGTTGCTGCGCCGCGCCTGGCTGGACCTGATCGGAGTTCCGCCTTCTCCGAAAGACATCCGGGCCCACTTGGAGGACAAGAGACCCGATGCCTACGAGAGGCTCATCGACACGCTGCTCGAGTCGAAGCACTACGGTGAGCGGTGGGGCCGCCATTGGCTGGATGCGGCCGGCTACAGCGACGTCACCGGGTTCGACTCCGCCGTTGAAAACGTGATCGTCATCGACGGGATGTGGCGTTACCGGGACTGGGTGATCCGGGCCTTCAACCAGGACCTGCCCTACGACCGTTTCCTGGTGGAACAGTTGGCCGGTGACGAACTGGTGGACTGGCGCTCGGCCGAAACGTACACGCCGGAAATCCTGGACAAGCTCGTCGCCACGGGCTATCTCCGCTCCGTTTTCGACCGCACCGACCAGGACGTGGTGAATCTGGTGGGAGAGCGGTACGACGTGCTCTTCCATCTGATGGAGAAGGTCTCCACCGGCCTGATGGGGTTGACCATGGGCTGTGCCCGCTGCCACAGCCACAAGTACGACCCCATCCCGCAGCGGGACTACTATCGCATGCTGTCCGTCTTCGCCTCCGGCTACAACCCGGTGCGCTGGTTGCAGCCCAAGAACCATCACCTGCCCAGTGTCTCCAAACGGGAGCAGCAGGAGATCGAGCGCCACAATGCGGAGATCGACAAGCCGGTGGCCAAGCTCAAGGAGCGGCTCGAGGCGGTCTACCGCCCCTATCGCGACGGCCTGCTGGACGCCAAGCTCAAGGACCTGCCGGAGAATATCCGCCCGGAGACGAAAGAGGCTCTGGCCACGCCCGAAGGCGACCGGAACGAGGTGCAGAAATTCCTGGCCTCCAAGTTCGAGGAACAACTGACCGTCACCCCGGAGGAAGTGGTCAAGGCCCTGAACGAGGAGCACCTCGCCACGCACAAGAAGTTGAGCGAAAGGATCCGAATCCTGAACGGCTATCGCCGTTCCTGGGACAAGGTCCAGGCCCTGTGGGACCTCGCGGCACCGCCCAAGATCCGACTGCTGCAGCGCGGCGAGGTGGAGCGTCCGGGTCCCCCGGTCCGGCCGGGTTTCCTGCAGGTGGTCAGTGCACCCGGAGAGACCGATGCGGTCCGGCCGTCCGGGACCAAGGGAGAGACCAGCGGCCAACGACTGGCCTTTGCCCGCTGGCTGGCCCGGCCCGACCATCCTCTCACCGCCCGGGTGTTCGTGAACCAGGTGTGGCAGCATCACTTCGGGCGAGGCATCGTGGAGACCCAGGACAATTTCGGGAAGCAGGGCAAGCCTCCGTCCCATCCCGAGCTGCTGGATTGGCTGGCGGTGGAGTTCGTGCAACGGGGCTGGAGCATCAAGAAGCTCCACCAGCTGATCATGACCTCGACGGCTTACCGCCAATCGTCCCAAGGGCCTCCGGCCGGTTCGCTCGCGCTCCGGATGGATCCGGGAAACCGGCTCTTGTGGCGCATGAACCTGCGCCGGCTGGAAGCGGAAATCTTGCGCGACTCCATCATCGCCACCAGCGGCAAGCTGGACTGGACCATGGGGGGACCCCCGATCGAGGGCCCGCTGATGGCCGACGGCCTGAAGACACTGAACCCGCACACCGACAGCCCCGGCGAGCCGGCCGACGCCCAGGCCACGGGAATCTGGCGGCGCAGCGTGTACCTGCTGGCGCGGCGTTACTTCCCGTTGGGCTTCCTGGAGACCTTCGACGCTCCCCTCATGCAGACCAACTGCAGCCGGCGGTTGAACTCGGTTTCGCCGCTCCAGTCGCTCACGCTGATGAACGATGATTTCGTCGTCGAAAACGCCCAGGCCTTCGCCCAGCGGGTCGCCGGCCTGTCCCACGGCGATCCGGAAGAAGCGATCGAAAACGCCTACCTGCTGGCTCTCTCCCGCCGGCCCTCACGCGAGGAAGCACAGATCGCCGGAGCGCATCTGGCTCGCCAGAAGGATCTCTATCTCAAGGCCAACGCCGAGGAGGCAGTGGCGGAGAAGAAAGCTCTGGAAAGCTTCTGTCACCTCCTGTTCCTCACCAACGAATTTCTCTATATTGGCTGACCAGCCAGGAGGGGCGATTTGGAGCGGGGACATTCTTGTCCCCCGCACGTCCGGAAATCGGGGGCTTAAAAATCCCCGCTCCCAAACCGCCCTTTTTCTAGCCGGGTCGCGCTGGCTCCCGGCCGGTGGGAGAGCTTTTTAGGATCACGCGGATTTCAATCCAAATGGTGTAACCTACCTCCAAAGAAGAGTTGGCAGCCTGACAACAAGTTGGACTTGATCGGGACACCGAGTTGGCACACGGCCTCCGCGGTCATTGTGGAGGTTCGGTGGCCAGAAGGGTCGGCACTTTAGGTGTTGTCCCTATATGAAACGGAAAAGGATGTTCCCAAATGGCAACGGACACAGTTAATCAACATATTGAGATTACGCTTGGCATATCAGGTGGAAAACCTCGTATTTCCGGACGCCGAATTACAGTCGCGAACATTGCGATTTGGCACGAGCACTTGGGAAAGAGTGCCGATGAAATCGCCACCGAATACGATCTGACGTTGGCAGATGTTTATGCGGCATTAGCCTTCTATTTCGACCATCGAGCCGAGATAGACCGATCAATCGAAAAAAGTAGAGAGTTAATAGCAGCCCTACGCCACCAGAACGTTTCAAAGCTGCCTGGGAAGATTCGAGAGCAGGATCGGCATGGCGAGGATCCGGTTCTTCATGGATGAGCAGGTTTCCAAAGCGGTGGTGTTAGGGCTTCGACGACGGGGTGTGGATGTCTTGACCGTTCCAGAAGCGGGAACACTGGGAGCATCAGACGCGGATCAGTTGCAACGGGCGGGAGAAGAAGGACGGGTCATCGTCACGCAGGATGATGATTTCCTACGTCTGGCGGCGGCTGGATCAAGGCATTCAGGGATCGTTTTTGCGAGTCAAGAGAATACGATCGGCGAGATCATTCGTGGTTTGATGATGATCCATCAGGTATTGGAAGCCGACGAGATGATGGGGCATGTGGAGTATCTTTAGGCCGTATTTTTTCGGGGGCGTGTCTCCCAACTCGGTCTTCGCAGGGTAGACTTCGCTAAATCACTGGTCAGCAACTGACGACCCAGGCCAAAGACGCTTGTTGACGGGTGTAGACCAAACACTTGCCATGAACCCGGAATTGCCCTCCTGATTGGAATCCCGTCCTGGACATCTGTCTGGTGGCGATGCCATTCGCGAGTGTCGAACGGCCTTCCATGGCCCTCGGCATGCTGGACGAGATAGGAGTGTAAAGCAGGACCGATGACCGGGATCAAGCCTGAATCCGTAGATGCCGGCGTCCTGGCCCGGGCCCAAGGGTGCCTGCTGGGCCAACTCGCCGGAGATGCGCTGGGCAGCCTGGTGGAGTTCCAGAGGCCCGAGGATATTCGACTGGCGTATCCCGCCGGTGTCCGGGAACTGGCCGACGGCGGAACCTGGAACACCATCGCCGGGCAACCCACGGACGATTCCGAGATGGCGTTGTCGCTGGCCCGAACGCTGGCGGAGCAGGGAAGGTACGATCCCGAGGAAGCCCGCAAGGCCTACGTCTTCTGGTTGGAATCGGTTCCCTTCGATTGCGGCGGCACGATCTACCGTGGTCTGCGGAGCCGGCCCAATCCGGACAGCCAAGCCAACGGCGCCCTGATGAGGATCAGCCCGCTGGGCATCTTCGGAGCCCGCCGCGAGCGGTCGCAGGTGGCCGAGTGGGCACGCCGGGACGCGGCGCTCACTCATCCGCACCCGGTCTGCCGGCAGGCCAACGCCCTCTTCGCCATGGCGATCGCCCAGGCCGTCCGCGTGGAGAGCAATCCTCGAGATCTCTATCAGCGCGTCGCCGGTTGGGCCGAAGAAATGGGGGTGGAGCGCTCCCTGCTGGACGCCGCCCACGGCGCCGCCGTGGCTCCGCCTGCCGACTACGTCCATCAACAGGGCTGGGTCCTGACGGCCTTCCGCAACGCCCTCTGGCAACTCAACCATGCACCGGATCTGAAAGAGGGGGTGGTGGACACGGTCATGCGCGGCGGTGACACCGACACCAACGCGGCCATCTGCGGGGCGCTTCTGGGCGCCGTCTACGGCCGGGACGCCGTTCCGTCCCAGTGGGCCGAGTGCGTGCTCAACTGCCGTCCCGAGGCTGGCCGGGCCAACGTCTTCCGGCCTCGCCCGGAGTGCTTCTGGCCGGTGGACGCGCTGGAGTTGGCTGAGCGCCTGATCCGCTGACCCCCGTCACGGCGTCTCCCAGGGATTGACCAGGTCGAGGTCCAAGCTCCCGAAGTCGGAGACGTTCCCGGTTGCGAGCGCCAAGTCGTGGGCCTTGGCGGTTCCGGCAATCAGTGCCTCTCCCAGGTCCAACACGCGGCCGGCACGATGCGCCTGCGCGCGAAAGTGGGCAGCCCACTCCGCGCCCGTGCTCTCCAAGGGCAGGACGCGTTGCTCGTATCGGGTAATGAAATCCGACAGCGCCGCACGCAAGCGAGCGCGCCGTTGTCCCAGCGGCAGCAGTCGCAAGCCGAATTCCAACTCATGCAACACGATCGTCGAGAGCCACAGATCGTGGTGTCCGGACAAGAATGTGACGACGGGAGGAGCCGGAGCGTTTCTGGTCAGCTCCGAAACCACGTTGGTGTCCAGGAGATAGCCCCTCAACCGGGATCTCCAGAGGCAAAAATGTGGACATTCACACTTTTCCCACAGACTTTTCCACAAAGAGTCAGGAAATTTACTCTTCGAACCAAACTAACCGGGTGGGGTGAGAATCTCGCAAACAGGGCCGGTGGCTCGGTTGAGCCTCCGGTCAAGTGTCACCAGCGGACACTCCAACGCTTCGGCCAAGGCCACGTACCACGCGTCGTAGCTGGTCAAGTTGCTCCGCAAAGCCCACACCCGGTCGGCGAATGGCGCGAATGGGAACAGGTCCGGATCGAGCCGAAGCAGATCGCGGTGTGCGCTGTTGGCCTCGAGCCTCGAGATTTCCCCGATCCGTTCCAACCGGCGCAAGATGTTGCTCACCTCCGCCAGGACCAATTCCGGACCGGCCAGCGAGCCCTCGGCCATCGTCGATTCCGCCCACACCCCTTCGCGCCCCGAGTCGACCAGGGCCGCAACCAACACGGACGCATCGACGACGACCGTCACGTCCGGTCCGCATCCCGGGCGCGCAAAATGCTGGAGGGTCGAACGCGAGTGCCCGCCGTTTCCTTGCGCTCGCGAACGCGTTGGAGCCAAAGGTCAAGTGACGGTCGAGAGGCAATCCGTTCCAACTCGTGACGCAGAAATTCCTGACCGACCTGGTCCGGCGCGGTCTCCTCGCCCGCAATCCGGGAAGGGGCCGCAGCACGAGCTACGGTTTGGCCGATCCCTCGTAGCGGCCGAAGTCTTTCAGATGGACGTTTCGTAAACAGCGTCTCCCTCCGTCGTCCCGGCCGAATGTCGTGATGACTGTTGCGACGGGTTAGAATACGAATGTGGACTTGGAGAAAGGCTCCGTCCCCGTCGCATGAAATGGAATGCCGGTGGTTGGGGGTAGTGGAATCATGATTCCCTTGGCCGGAAGGGGCCGTCTGAAAGTCGGGTCAGCCACCTTCCTTTACCACGTCTTGAAATACATGAGCGTCACGGCTCGCAAGAAACGCACGGGAGAGGGGAAAAGTTGAAAGTTCATACCGTAGGCGTGTCCATCTCGAAAGACCACCTGGACGTCTATTGGGCGCCCGAGGGGAGGTCGGACCGTTTTCCCAACGACGCGGCCGGGTTCGGCGCGCTGATCGGAGAGATCGACCGGAAGGTCGCCTGCGTGGCCTATGTCCCCGTCGAATCGTTTCATCTCGAGTTCGAAGAGGCATTGCAGAGCAGCAGAGTGCCATTGACGCGGTTGCATCTGCCAAAGTCGCGGAGATTCGTGCAAACGCTGGGTTGGTGGGCCAGGACCGGCACGGTCGATGCGCGGGGACTGGCCAAGATGGCGAGGGCCTACTGGGCGAGGCTGTGCAGCCTGAAAGAACTGCAGGAGGGGCGGGATACGCTCATCGAGGATCGTGCAAGGAACCGAGTCCTCCATTGGAGCCTGCGCCACGATCTGATCAAACGCCAGACCGAGGAACTGCTGCAGCAGATCGAACGGCATCTCGGTGCCATCGACAAAAGGATTCAACGAATTGTGGAAGGGGATGGGACCCTGGCTCGGCGGGTCGAAATTCTGACGTCCATCCCGAGCATCCCGAGCACGACCGCGGCGGGCCTGATCGCCGAGATGCCGGAACTCGGCACGCTGAATTCCAAGGCCGCAGCCAGTCTGGCGGGGGTGGCTCCCGGCAAGCAGCGATCTAGCTCTCGGCGGGGGCGCCGGTCTGGAAGGGCGAGCGTACGCCGACTCATTTACCTGTCGTCTCTCTACATGATTTGCCGCAACCCCGAAATGCTTGGGAGGTACGGAGCTCTTCGCGCTCGGGGTAAACCGCCGAGGCTGGCCCTTGCGGCCGTCTTGCGCAAGCTCATCATCTTGGCCAACGTGCTCATCCGCAAGGATAGACTCTGGGTGCCCTCGCCCCACTCGGAGATTACCGATGGCCGGCAACAGCATCATGAGTGGGAAAAGGAATCCACGGAGTGGGACCCCGTCCGGGTCGCTCAGGAACTGGAGCAGGTTCTGACGGAGGACTTTGGGGAGCTCTGGACCATGTCCAGTCCTGAACCCTAGCAGTCCGTGGTGAAAGTCGCGCGAGCACCGAGACCGTTCCTGCGCCCGCCGGACAAGGCGCGATGAGGGAGCATACCGGGAGTATGTGACCGAGTCGCAACGCAGTCCGCCGGGATGCAGGGACGGTCGAATGCCGTGACGACTTTTGCCACGGGCTGCTAGGAGCCTGCGCCGCAGAAATTGATCTACCCTACGGCGCAGACTCCTAGTCCAACTCCTTTTCCAGGTCCTTGATGAACGTCGCCGAATCTCGAGCGATGTTTGCGGGGCCGTGATCGAAGTGGAACACCTCGAGCGATATCCAGCCTGGATATGCCAGGTCCTTCAACGCCTGTAGGACCGGCCTGAAATCATAGTCGGCGGTGACCGATGCTACATCTTCAGGACTATGACTTTGTCGGCGGGGTTTCATCACCCAGAGCTGAAATACCAGTCAGTGCGATGGGTGGACGATCGGGGAATTCCGCCACCAAGCTCAATCTCCCGCCCATGGCTTGGACGTAGCCACTGAGGGTCGATATCAGCAGGTCGCTACGTTTTTCGATACGGGACACGTTTTCCTGGTTGATCCCGAGTTCCTTTGCAACCTGCACCTGCGTCTGTCTCCGAGCCCTGCGCAGGTCTCGGAGACACATCTCTTCGGCAATCAGCGCCTTCGCCCGCTCCTCCACTCTTTTCCGACGCGACGCGGGGAGTTTGTTGATTCTCTCAGTGAGAGTCGTCATCTTGCCCTCCTTTCGTCATTCAATCTGTCGAGATGCGCATCAAACCTTTCATCCGCCTTCCTGATCAGCCGTCTGTAGAATCGCCTTTTGCTTGATCCGGATTTGTCACCAGCCACAAGCAGGATGGCTTTCCGCTCAGGATCGAAGGCAAAAGCGACCCGCCACACACCGTTGTCGACCTGAAACCGCAGTTCTTTCATGTTCGTGTGGCGTGACCCTTTCAAGGTATCCACACGGGGGCGACCCAGAGCCGGACCGAATCTCTCAAGGAGCGTTGCTAACGCAAGCAGCTCATCCTGCACAGTGGTTGACAGGCTATCGAATTCCGAGTCGAAGACCGGACCGAATCGGACCTCCCAGTTCACAGGTTAAATTATGACTCTCACATCATATGACATCAAGTGCATATTTGTGAGGCTACTCTCTGGCGAGATTCCTTCTAGCTGCACGTGCCGGAGGAACAACGCAGTCCGCTGAGATGCAACGCTGGTCGAATGACATGACGACTTGTGCCGCGAACTGCTAGACCAGCTTCTTCTCCAGGTCCCGGATGAACCTCGCCGAATCTCGAGCGATGTTTGCGGGGCCGTGACCGAAGTGGAATACCTCAAGGGACACCCAGCCTGGATATGCCAGGTCCTTCAACGCCTGTAGGACCGGCCTGAAGTCGTAGTCGCCGGTGCCCGGGTGGCGGCCGTCCAGCTCGTTGACGTGGACGTGCTTGAGGTAGCGGTAGTGTTTCCGGATCGCTTCACCATGGGGCAGCTTCTCGTCGACGGCGTTGTGGGTGTCGAACATGGACTGCACTACCGGGCTGCCGACCCGCTCGACGATGGCGACTGCCTCCTCCAGATTGTTGACCACGTCGCAAAGATGCGGCGCCAAGGGCTCCAGGAGGATCCGCACCCCGCGTGCCTCGGCATCGGGCGCCACCGCGGCCAGACCCTCGGCCAAGCGGCCCCTGGCCTCCCGGCGCGTCGCTCCGTTCACCGCGTTGCGCTGCCGGGCCGATCCCAGGATCATCAGACCGCCGTCGCCCAGGTCGGCGCACAAATCGACCAGGCCCCGAAAGTAGTCCCAGCTTCTCTCTCGCCGGGTCCGGTCCGGCGTCGTCAGGTGAAGCCAGCCGGGGGCCTTGAGCAGGTTGTGCATCCCGGCGTAGAGGAGGCCCTCGGACTCGCGGATGTCCCGCAGTTCCCTGCGCCGGCCGGCGGAGAGGGAGTTGGGATCGTCCGAGAGCAGGTGGGGTGCGATCTCGATCGCCTCGTAGCCGGTCCGGACCGCTCCCTTGCAGGCCTCGGCGAAGCTCCAGCCCTGGAACGTCCCGCTGCAGATGGCGAGCCGGAATCGGTAGGAAGAGGGCTCGGGAGGAGTCCTTGCCGCAGACGCCTCTTGGGGACGGCCGGACGCCGGTCTCATAGCTGGAAGAGCTTCTTCGCGTTGCCGGTGTAGATCTTCTTCCGATCCGCAGCCGGCAGGTCGAGACTGTCGATTTTCGACACGATCAGGTTGGGGTCCACCCAGGGGTGGTCGCTGGCATAGAGCAGCCGGTCGGGACCGGCGAAGTCGTAGCCGTACCGGATGGCCAGGGCGATGGGCGAGACGGTGTCGAGATAGATCTGGCGCAGGTACTCGCTGGGCGGCCGGCTGATGTTCTCTGCGCCCCGCTTGAGCACCTGGGTCTGATGGTCCATGCGGCCGATCAGATAGGGGAGCGCTCCGCCCACGTGCGGGCAGAGCAGCTTGAGCCGGGGGTGCCGGTCCAGGATCCCGGAAAGGATGATCCGGGCCAGGGCGATGGTGGTGTCGAACATCAGCCCCAGGCCGCCCACCAGGGAGCGCCCCTTCACGGCATCGTAGGTCATGGGGTAGGCCGGGTGCAGCAGGATGGGGACGTCCATCTCCTCGGCGCGCTGGAACAGAGGACGGAACTCGTCTTCGTCGGGGAAGCGGCCCGCCAGGTTCGAGTAGAGCAGGATGCCGCGAAAGCCGAGCTTGTCGACACAGCGGTCCAGTTCCTTGAGCGCCTCCTCCATCTGATGGAGCGGCAGCGTCGCCAACCCGAAGAAACGGCCCGGATACGACTCGGCGGCATCTCGAATGAAATCATGCGCCAGCTTGGCCACCTTGGGGCCGTCGGCGCCGAAGCACTCGGGTCCGGGGTCGTTGATGCTGAGGGCGGCGGTCCGGATGCCGGCCCGGTCCATGTCGGCGATCTTGGCGTCCACGTCCAGGTGTTGCGGCCGGACGCGCCGGCGCCATTCCCCCGTGAGGGTGTAGTAGGCGCCCTCCTGCTCGTAGGCCCGGGGGACGGTGTCACGGGTCATCATGAACTCGAGGACGGGTGGCGGGACCATGTGACTCTGGGCATCGATGCGGAAGAGGCTTCCGTCCTTCCGCTCCCGCGCAGCCGCCGCCGAGCCCGAAACGGCCGCGTCCCCGATGGCATCGGAAAAACCCGCCCTGCCCGCCTGCTCGGCTTGGTCGCATGCCAGATAACGGACGAGGTCATGGGTGTCGACCGTGATCACTCCTCAACCGCCCTGCCGGCTACGGCCTGCTCCAGTTCCTCAACTCTGATGGCGGGCCCGTCATGCCTGAGCGCGCCGAAGAGCCGGCCGATGGGACGCACCGGCAGAATTCGCACCTCGGCGCCGGAGATGACGTAGCGCACCCGGTCCCCGGCCCGTAGACCGAGCGTCTCTCGCACGGCCTTGGGGAGTGTCGTCTGGCCCTTCCCGGTAATGGAAGATTCGATCATGGCAATACCTGAAATCGACTTACAATATAGATTAATTCCTTACTTATATCGGTAAGGTAAGGCTGAACTTTCCCAACAGGAGGGGGACTTTCCAGTCTCCCGAGCCCTTTTTGGCGTACTGTGTTTTGGAATTCGGCGCCTGGAAAGACGCCGCTCCAAGCTGCCGCTCCCGCTCCTGTTTTCAATGAGTTGGACAAGTCCCTGAGATGAAATCAAGGGTGCACGACAAAAAAGTGATGATCGGATCAAGAAATTCTTGACATAACAGACAAATGTCTGTTATTCTTTCTTTTCCTGAGTTTTCCGATCGCTCTGCCGTCAACGGCCAGGGAGGGAGACATGGCCTATACGCCACCTGGGGAGACGCGCAAAAAAGTCTACGAGTTCGTGCGGGAGAGGATCCTGAACGGATCTCCGCCCACCGTCCGGGAGGTGCAGCAGGCCTTCGGGTTCCGGGCGGTCCAGTCGGCGCGCCAGCATCTGGAGGCGCTGGTGGCCGAGGGGAAGCTGGTCAAGGACTCGGGCAAGGCCCGGTCCCACCGCCTGCCGGAGTTGGGGCGGTCTCTTTCCACCCGGCTGATCCCCATGCTGGGCCGGGTCCAGGCGGGAGAGTTGACCACGGCCCTGCAGGACCCGGGCGACTATCTCCTGGTGCAGAAGAGCCCCTTCGACGACCGGGAGCTCTTCGCCCTGACCGTTCAGGGGGAGAGCATGCTCCGGGCCGGCATCCTGCCGGGAGACACCGTGATCGTCCGCCGGCAGCCAGCCGCCAGGCCGGGGGAGATCGTGGTGGCCCTGGTGGGGGAAGAGGCGACCGTCAAGCGTTACCGGGAAGAGCAGGGCCGGGTCGAGCTGCATCCCGAAAACGATGCCTTCGAGCCCATCGTCCCTCGAGAGGACGGAGAGCCGTTCTCGATCCTGGGCAAGGTCATCGAAGTCAGAAGGAGTCTGGACTAAAGGAGGAAGCATGTCAGCCTTGCAAGCCATCGATCTGCAGGGTCTCAGGACCCACCTCGATTGGGCGGCGGCAACGCCGCGAACGAAAACTCCGCTCTGGTCCCGGGAGCAGTTGGCCGGCCGCCTCTGCGAGCTCTCCTCGATTTCCGGAGCCGCGCTGCTGACGTCCGCCTTTCGGCTGGTGCTGGACGCACAACTGGAGGGGGAGCCGGCGGCCTGGATCGCGGTCGGGACGGACACCTTCTTCGCTCCGGATGCGGCCGAGAACGGCGTGGACCTGGATGCCCTGGTGGTGATTCGCGTCCCGGACGCTCAGGCCGCGGGGCGCGCGGCGGACCGCCTCCTGAGATCGGGAGCCTTCGGCCTGATCGTGATGGACCTGAACTTCAATCCCACCATTTCCGTACCGCTGCAGGCGCGTCTGGTCCAGCAGGCGCGGACCCACGATGCCGCCCTCCTCTGCCTGACCTCCAAGGCCCGGAGGGCGCCGTCGCTGGGATCGATGGTCTCGCTGCGGGGGCAGACCTCCTGCCGCCGTCTGGAGGTCGATCGTTTCCAGTACCGGATCGAGATCTTGAAGGACAGACGTCATGGACCGGATTGGCGCCACACCGAGATCTGCCGTGGACCGGACGGCCTGCATTAACATCCGGGCGCTGCCGCTACGGCTCCTGATGAGGAGGCATCCGGAGTGGAGGCAGCGGCCGGTGGCGGTGGTGGAGCAGGAGAAACCTCAGAGTCCCATCCTGGGGGTCAACTCCGCGGCTGCCGGGGCCGGCATTCGGCCGGGGATGCGCTATGCCTCCGGCCTCTCCCTGGACCGGAACCTGTGTGCGGGCACGGTTTCGGAGGAGGAGATCGGGGCCGCGGTCCGGCAGGTGCACGAGCTGCTGGCCGATTTCAGTCCCGGGGTCGAGCCCTCTGAAGACGAACCCGGGGTTTTCTGGGTCGACGCCACCCGGCTCGACCGGCTCTACGGCTCTTTCGAGGACTGGACCCGGGAGATGGCCTCCGGTTTCTCCCGGCTGGAGCTGCCGGCGAGCATCGTGGTCGGCTTCAGCCGTTTCGGCAGCTATGCCATCGCCAAGGCGGAGAACCGGGTGACGGTGCTCCCTTCCTTCGAGCTGGAGGAGGTCTGCAGCCGCAAGGTGCGCCTGCAGCATCTGCGGATCGCCCCGAACTTGCGCGACCGGCTGGAGAAGCTGGGGATTCACACCGTCGGAGACTTCCTGGATCTTCCCCAGGGCGGCATCGACCGGCATCTTGGACGCCAGGCCTGGACCCTGTACCGTCTGGCGGCGGGTGAGCTTTCGATGCCGCTCCAGCCCCGAATGATCCCCGAGCCTCTCCGTGTCCGGACGGAACTGGAGGAGCCCGAATCCAACGCGGCAAGACTCCTTTTCCGGATCAAGCAGTTGCTGGACCCCTTGTTGATGGCGGCGGCGGACAGAAGCCAGAAGGTGGCCACCCTCCGGTTGCAGCTTCTGCTGGAGGACGGAGACCGCCGCCTCGAGCTGATCCAGCCGGCCCGGCCCACCTTGAAGGTTTCGGTCCTGTTGGATCTGGTCCGATTGCGCCTGGAGAGCCTCTCCCTGCCGGTTCCTCCGGTGGAGCTTTCCCTGGAAGTGGAGGGGGTGTCCGCCTCCCCCCAGGTGCTGAGCCTCCTGCAACGGAATCCGCGCCGGAACCTGGAGGCGGCCCTGCGCGCTCTGGCCCGGATCCGAGCCGAATTCGGCCCCGATTCGGTGCTCTCGGCCCGGCTCAAATCGGGGCATCTTCCGGAAGCCCGTTCCGAGTGGCGGCCCCTGGAGAAGCTCCCGGCGGCCAGCCCCCGTTCGGTCTCCCTGCGCCCCCTGGTGCGCCGCGCCCACGGCCGTCCCCGGCCTCTGGAACGGTCTCCCTTGG
This sequence comes from Acidobacteriota bacterium, assembly GCA_965217775.1. GTDB lineage: Bacteria > Acidobacteriota > UBA6911 > RPQK01 > JAJDTT01 > JAJDTT01. Next base: position 4,360,823 of record CBDCJH010000002.1, on the reverse strand, counting down.
AGTCGGCGGGCCGGTGGAAGCGGTCCCCGGGACTGGGACGCCTGCTGGGCTATCTCATCAGCGGAGGATGGTGGAGCCGGGAGGTCCGGCGGGACTACCGGTTCGTCGCCACCGGCCGGGGCGAGATCCTCTGGGTCTATTACGACCAAAAGAGGCGGCGCTGGTACTCCCAGGGCCGAGTCGAGTGACCGGAGGGGCGATTTCCAGTCGCCCACAGGAGGGGCGATTTCCAGTCGCCCACAGGAAGGGCGATTTCCCAATCGCCCGTTCTTCGGCGCCAAGTTGTCACTCCGGAGCCCGGCGGCTGAAAACCGCCGCTCCCCATCCCTACGTCCCCCTCTGGTGCAAGAGCAACTACTCCTTCCTGGAAGGGGCCAGCCACCCCGAGGAACTGGTGGAGGCCTGCCATGAAAAGGGAATTCCCGCCCTGGCCCTCACCGATCGCAACGGAGTCTACGGAATCGTCCGGGCCCACGTCCGCGCCCGCCGCTTGGGCATCCACCTGATCGTAGGCTCCCAGATCGACCTCCGGGACGGATCGGAGCTTCTGCTGCTGGTCCGGAACCAGGAGGGCTACCGCAATCTCTGCCGCCTGCTGACCGGCGGGCACCTCCGTTCCTCCAAGGGAGAGTGCCGGCTGGGCTGGCGGGAGGTCTGCCGTTCAAGTCCCGGCCTGATCGCCCTCTGGGGCATCCCGCCGCCGGACCCCGGATCTGATTCCCAGACGGACGCCGAGCCTGTCCTGAAACGGATCCATGCCGCTTTTCAGGATCGCCTCTACGTCCTGATCCCCAGACACCGCCGGGCGGAGGAAGTGCTGCGGGAGGTCCGTCTCCGGGAGTTGGCAGACCGCTTCAGGCTCCCCACGGTGGCCGCCGTGGAGGTCCTCTACCCTTGTCCTCAACGGAGCCGCCTGCAGGACGTCCTGACCTGTATCCGGGAAGGAGTGACTCTGCCCGCGGCCGGCCGGCTCATCCGGCCCAACGATCAGCACGCCCTGAAGAGTCCCGACGATCTGGCTCGCCTCTTTGCCGATGATCCGGAATCGGTCGAACGGACCCGTCAGGTGGCCGCCCGCTGTTCCTTCTCGCTCCAGGAGTTGCGTTACCGCTATCCGCTGGAACGCCTGCCGGAAGGAATGGACTCCAACCGGTACCTGCACCGGCGGACCTTCGAAGGGGCCGAGCGCCGCCTGGGCGGGAAGTTCCGGAGCCAGGTCCCGCAGTTGGAGAAGGAACTGGATCTGATCCGGGAGCTGGAGTACGAGGGCTATTTCCTGACCATGCACGAGATCGTCGAGTACTGCCGCCGCCACGGCATCCTCTGCCAGGGCCGGGGATCGGCCGCCAACTCCACCGTCTGTTTCGCCTTGGGAATCACCAGCGTGGACCCGACCCAGGTGGACCTCCTCTTCGAGCGTTTTCTGTCCCGGGAGCGGGCCGAGCCCCCCGACATCGATCTGGACATCGAGCACAACCGCCGGGAAGAGGTGATCCAGCACGTGTACCGGAAGTACGGGCGCGACCGCGCCGCCATGGTGTCCAACGTGGTCCGTTACCGTTATCGATCCGCCATCCGGGAAGTGGGGAAGGTGCTGGGGATTTCAGCCACCAGCCTGGACCGCCTGGCCAAGCTGGTCTCCCACGAACGCTGGAGCGAGGAACTGGTGGAGCAGGCCGGACTCGACTCCCGGAGCACGGCCCTGGGCCATCTGGTGACCCTGGTGCAGGAGATTCAGGATTTCCCCCGCCATCTCTCCATCCATCCCGGAGGCTTTCTGCTGGGTCACCGGCCCGTCCACGACTTGGTGCCCATCGAGAACGCCACCATGAAGGGCCGGACCGTCATCCAGTGGGACAAGGAGGACGTGGAGCAGGCGGGCCTGTTCAAGGTGGACCTGCTGGGGCTGGGCGCCCTCACCCATCTGCATCTCTGCTTCGATCTCCTGCGCCGGCACCGGCGCCGGGACCTCTCCCTGGCCACCCTCCCCAAGGAGGACGCGGCCACCTTCGACATGGTCTGCCGCGCCGATACGGTGGGGGTGTTCCAGATCGAGAGCCGCGCCCAGATGGCCATGTTGGGACGCCTCAAGCCGCGCAACTACTACGACCTGGTGATCGAGATCAGCATCGTCCGTCCCGGACCGATCACGGGAGGCATGGTGCATCCCTACCTGCGGCGGCGGAAAGGGGAGGAAGCGGTCGAATACCCCCACCCCTCCCTCGTTCCCGTCCTGCAGAAGACCCTGGGGATCCCCCTGTTCCAGGAGCAGGTGATGCAACTGGCCATGGTGGCCGCCGACTACACGCCGGGCGAGGCCGACCAGTTGCGGCGGGACATGGCGGCCTGGCGGCGTTCGGGGCGGATCGAGCGGCACCACCGGAAGCTGGTGGACCGCATGGTGAAGAAGGGGATCCGGGAGGAGTTCGCCGAGCGCGTCTTTCAGCAGATCCGTGGATTCGGCGACTACGGCTTCCCCGAGAGCCATGCCGCCAGCTTTGCCCATATCGCCTACGCCACCGCCTATCTCAAGTGCCACCATCCGGCGGAGTTCACCTGTGCCCTGCTGAACGCCCAGCCCATGGGGTTCTACTCCCCCTCCACCATCGTCAACGACGCCCGGATCCATGGGATCGAGATCCGGCCCGTCAGCATTCTCCACAGCCGCTGGGACTGCACTCTGGTCCCAAGTCCGGCCGTTCCCGATCGGCCCTCCAGATTCGCGGTCCGCATGGGCCTGCGCTACGTCAAGGGGATGGGGGAAGGGGACTGGAACAAGTTGGACGCGGCCGCCCGGCAGTCTCCGTTCAGCGATCTCCCGGACGTCGTCCGGAGGAGCGGGCTCCGCCAGGACAAGCTGGAGACCCTGGCCGAGGCCGGCGCCTTCGAGTGCTTCGGCCTGGACCGCCGGAGCGCCCTCTGGCAGATCCAGGGCCTCGCCGGCCGCAGGCCGCCCCGGTTGCCGTTGAACAGCCGTGCTCCGGCGCCCCCCTTCCCCCCTCTGAGCCGGCTGGAGAGCATCGTCTGGGACCATCGGGTCACCAGCCACAGCTCCCAGGCCCACCTCCTGAAACCGCTGCGGCCCGTGCTGGCCGCCTGGGGCCTGCCCACCGCCCGTCAACTCAACCGGATGCCGGATGGACGCCGGGTCCACTATGCGGGCATGGTCATTTGCCGCCAGCGGCCGGGGACCGCACGGGGCGTCACTTTCATGACCCTGGAAGACGAGACGGGATTCGTGAACCTGGTCATCTGGCAACAGACCTTCCAGCACTATTCCGTCCTGGCCAAGACCCTCTCCTGCATGGGAGTCACCGGCAATCTCCAGGTGGCGGAAAGAGTCACCCACCTGGTGGTCGACAAGATCTGGAGGCCCAAGCTGGACAACGCCCCGGTCCGCCTCAAAAGCCGCGACTTCCAATAGGAACGCCTCAAACGATTCAAAATAGCAAGAAACCCCGGACCATCGACAATTCCCCAAACACCCCCTCTTCCCTCTTTCCTATTTTCTCTTTACTCTTTTCTCAGAATTGCCATGTCTCCACCAACCTCCACCAGACGCCTCTTTCTCACCCACCTGAGCGCCGGCGCCCTACTCTCAGCCGCGCCGCCGTCCCTCCAGGCCGCCTCCGAACCGGACCCCCACGCCCACCCCCAAGACCTCGGCCTCGACCCCACCCGTCTCGACCGCGCCTACGCCCTGGTCCAACGCATGCTGTCCCCCCGGCCCGCATACGGCGCCGCCATCCTGATCGGCCGTGGCGACCGCACCCTCGCCCCCCGCGTCTTCGGGCGCATGGGTGCCGCCACCGCACTGCCCGTGACGGCCGACACCATCTTCCTCATCGCCTCCTGCACCAAGCCCATCGTCGCCAGCGCCGCCTGCCTGCTGATCGAACGCGGGCTCCTGGAACTGAACCAACCCCTTCACGAGATCATTCCGGAAGTGGCGGAAGAGCAGAACGGAATTCGCCTCATCCACCTCATGACCCACACCTCCGGTTTCGGTTCCATCCCCCGCAACCAGGAATTCCGGGCCACCCGTCAACCCCTGGACCGGTTCCTCCGCGAGATGTTCAAGCGGAGGAAGTTCGACTTCACGCCGGGCACCGGAGTCAAATACTGCAACGCCGGTTTCCTCCTCTTGAGCGAAGCGATCTCCCGCGCCGGCGGCATGCCCACCCCGGATTTCCTGGAAAAGGAGTTCTTCCGGCCCCTGGATATGCCCGACTCCTTCCTGGGCCGGACCGATCAGGACCGGAGCCGGATCTCCGATTGTGCCCTTCCCCCCGATCTGGCGACGGCGGTCAGCAACTGGAACACCGACTACTTCCACCGCCTGGCCAACCCCTGGGGCGGACTCTTCTCCACCGTGCAAGACTACGCCCGGTTTCTCCAGATGCTCCTGAACGGCGGAGAATACCGGGGCGTGCGCATCTTCAGTCCGGCCACGGTCCGGATGATGACCGGCAACCAGATCCCGCGGCTCCCCGGTTTGAGCCGGACTCACCGGATCGCCCACGCCACGGGCCTGGGTTGGCAACTGCGGGACAACGGGCACTTCCAGTTTATGGGGAGCCTGGTCTCACCGCGGGCCTTCGGTCACTACGGTGTGACGGGCTGCTCGGTCTGGGCCGACCCCGAGACCGGCCTCTTCATGACCCTGTTCAGCAACAAGCCCTACAGCGACCGGGAGTTGGGAATCGTCTCCAACGCCGTCGCCGCCTCCCTGGTGGGATAGCTCTCAAGAGGGGTAGCGCCTACTGCGTCGCGCCGCCCTGACCCTGCTGCGGCAACTGCGAATAGGCCTTCTCGATCGCCGTCACTAGGGCGTGTCCGGGGCCCAGGCTCTGCTTCCCGATGTCCAGGGCCTCCCGCAGGAGCGGCTCGGCTTCGGCGTCTCTTTGCTGGTCCCGATAGAGGAACCCCAGGTTGCCGAGACTCCACGCCACCTGCGGATGCCCCGGCGCCAGAGCCTTCCGGGAAATCTCCAGCGACTGCTTGAAGAGAGGTTCGGCTTCGGAGAACTTCCCCTGCGCCCGAAAGAGTTCGGCCAGGCCGCCCAGGCTTCTGGCCACGTCGGGATGCTCCGGTCCCAGCACCTTCTCGTAGATGGCGATGGCCCTGCGGTAAAGGGGCTCGGCCTGCCCGTACTTGCCCTGGACTCGATGGAGCTCCGCCAGAGAGAACAGGCTCGGGGCCGTCTGGAGATGTTCCGGTCCCAGAACTTGTTCGTAAATGTCCAGGGCCTGCCGGTAGAAGGGCTCGGCTTGGTCCGCGTTCCCCTGGATTCGGTGCAGGTCGGCCAGATTCTCCAGGCCCGCGGCGACTTGCCGGTTCTCCTCCCCCAGGGCTTTTCGGTAGATCCCGATGGCCCGTGTGTAGAGGGCTTCGGCTTGGGCGTACCGGTGCTGGTGCCGGTGCAGGAACGCCAGGTTGTTGAGGCTGGTGGCCACGTCGGGATGCTCCGGCCCCAGCGCCTTTTCCACGATGTCCAGGGCCCGCGTATAGAGGTCTTCCGCCTTGGAATAGTCTCCCTGAGCCCGGTGGATCAGTGCCAGGTTGTTGAGGCTGGCGGCCACGTCCGGATGCTCCGGTCCCAGAACTTGTTCGTAAATGTCCAGTGCCCTCTGGTAAAGGGGTTCGGCCTCAGCGTAGTTGCGCTGCTCCCGCTGAATTTCGGCCAGGTCGAAGAGGCTGGTGGCCCGGACCAGACTCTCCTCCTTGGCCTCGTTCCAGGGGTTGTCGCCCCCACCTCCGGCCCCCAGCAACTCGGCGATCACCTTATGACCGGCGGCCTCAGCCAGAGTTTTGGCCGTTCTCCCCTTGGAGTCGGTCGCCCCCACCTCCGCCCCGGCGTCGATCAGCATCAGGACCGTCTCCCTGTGCCCGTTGGCCGCTGCAAGCATCAAGGGTGTCCGACCCTGATCGTCCCGCGCGTTCAGATCGGCTCCCGCCCCGACCAACACCTTGACGATGGCCGTCTGCCCTTTCCCGGCCATGCTCAGGAGATCCCGGTCAAAGCTGGACTGAGGGAGGACCCAAGTGGAGGCCAGAAGTAGAAGAATCGCTATTCCCGGCCGTTTTACCAAACCCCGCATCGTTCCCACTCAGTCTACCGCTTCAAGAGCGTTCAATAACCTCTCGGCCACCCGGCGGCAACTGTTCCGAACCGCCCATTGGAAGGCCCCCTCCCGCAATTCGGCATACCGCCCGGTTCGCCGGACCTCGTTGATCTTCTCCTGAAGTTCATCGGCAGAATCGAAGGCCAGGACGTTCTCTCCGTCAACCAGACCATGGGGCGCGCACCGGCGCGGCTTGCGGCTCAGACGGTAGAAGCAGGGAACCGTATGATTGGCGGCGATCTCGTAGTGCCGCTGGCACTCCCACCCCATCTTCTTCATGGTGACCGCGTACTGGGAACGGGCCAAGTCCCGGTAATAGTCCTCCTCCTTCTCGAACAGATAGGACTTCCGACAGTGCCGGCGGATCTGCTCCAGCTTGTACGCTTCCTTGCACTGGACGTGCCGGGCGAAGAGCTGGTCCTTCTCCAGGGGCTGCGCCCGAATCTTGGCTCCTGGGATGGAGAACCCGATCCTCCGGGAGCGTGGAACAGGAAGCATGAGTCTCAATTCCCGCTTGAAGTAGAGGCCGTAACACAGGGCCGGGAGGTAGGGCCGTTTGTGGTCCTCGCCGTCCAGGAATCCCACCCGGCGGAAACAGCGGCGCAGGTAACCTCTGGCACGGAATTCCCGGAACTCCCGGCGCTGGCGCCAGATGTTGCCGAAGATCAGGGTCTCGAAGTCGCCGTCTTCGATCCGGCGGTTCAGGTCCCCCCGATCCACGTCAATGTCATCCAGCAGTTTCCAGACAGTGAACCCCCGGCCATACAGTTCCTTTCGAGGAACGGGGCAGTTCCGGTAGAGGACGCTTTTTCGGGGGTAGTCCAGAACCTGCGCCCCCAGGGACTCCCGCAGTCCCAGCAGGATCTGATCCTGAAGGTAATCTTCACCCGGCGACGTAAGATAGAGAATTCTCATGGCCGATATGAATCACCGGCGCCCGGCCTGGACCGGTTGAGAAATTCAGGCTACAGACAACGGGTGTACTGCCGGATGATGTCGATGCCCACGAGCTCGCTGTACGCTTCCTGCAGCCGTTGCGTCACGGGTCCCGGGACCCGGCCCGCGCCCACGACAGACCCGTTGATGGTCGAGACCGGGCAGATGCACCAGCTGGTGGAGGTGATGAAGACCTCGTCCGCCGCGTAGGCATCGAACAGATCGATGTCCATCTGATGGACCGGCAGGTTCAGGCTTGCGGCCAGCTCGAAGGTGACACTGCGGCTGATGCCGGCCAGGACGTACCGGTCCAGCGGCGTGGCCAGCTCCCCGTCCCGGACGAGGAAGATGTTGCTGCCCATCCCCTCGCAGAGGTTGCCGTCCAGGTCCAGGAGGATGGAAAGGGCCTGGGGATCCGCCGCCTTCACCTCCAGGTCGCCCATCACCAGGTTCAGGTAGTTGTGGGTCTTGGCCCGGGGGCTCATGGACTCGGGCGGGGTCCGCCGCACCGAGGGGGTCCGGACGGGCAGACCGTCGCGATAGTAACGGGAGCGTTCCAGAAAGGGGAGAGGCTGGCAGTCGACGATCACCGTGGGATCGTATCCCCCGTCTCCGCTGGGAGTGCCCCGGGTGACCCGCTGGGTGACCCAGTAGTCGTCCTCCGGGTCCAGCAGGGGCAGGTTGGCCTCCAGCACCTGCAGGGTCAACTCCGCCAGCTTGGCCCGGCTCATGCCCGGATCGATGCGGGTGTAGCGGAGGGAGTCGAAGAGCCGGTCCAAATGCTCTTCGAGACGGAAGATCTTGTGTCCGAACGTCCGCGTCGTGTCGAAGACGGCGTCTCCCAGGATGAAGCCGCGGTCCACGATGGAGATCCGAGCCTCGCTCTCGGGGACGATCCGGCCGTTCACATATGCCACTCTTTGCTGATTCATGGGGAAATGGAAACACAAGACCGAGTTGCTGGCAACCGGATGCGGGGTTACCGGATATCTTCCCCAATCGGTGTCATCTCCTTTACCAGCCCGTGGCAAAAGTCATCACGGCATTCGACCGTCCCTGCATCCCGGCGGACGGCGTTGCGATTCGGGCACATACTCCCGGTATGCACCCGAATCGCGCCTTGTCCGGCGGGCGCAGGAACGGTCTCGGTGCTCGCGGGACTTTCACCACGGACTGTTACGGAAAAACTTTCCGGAGAAGTGGCCAAGGCGAGGGTCTGCGGCGTAAAATAAAGTTCCTTGCAACCCGCCCGCGACAGTTACTCGACGGGCAAAAACACTCGACAGCGGAGTCTTCAGGAGGAATCGCGTGGCTCAGTTCAAGGCAGTGAAGATCCCGGCGGGGGACCTGATCGAATATCGGGACGGCCACCTCGTCGTCGGCGACAACCCTATCATCGGCGTCCTGCGGGGCGACGGGATCGGTCTGGACATCACCCCGGTGATGCGCAACGTTGTGGATGGGGCGGTGCAGCGAGCCTACGGCGGCAGCCGCAGCATCTCCTGGTGTCCCCTCTATGCCGGCCTGGAGGGACTGCACCACTACGGCAGCGAGTTTCCCGACGAGACGGTGGAGGCGATCCGGCACCTTCGCGTCGCCATCAAGGGCCCCTTCACCACCCCGGTGGGGGAGGAGACCCACGTCTGCCTCCACTGCGCCCACCAGCAATACCACGCCGGCAGTTGCGACAAATGCGGCCGAGAAGACGGGGTGACCGAACGCTTCCGTTCCATCAACGTCCGTTTCCGGCAACATCTGGAACTCTATGCCTGCGTGCGGCCGGTCCGCTATTTCCAAGGGGTCCCCTCTCCCAACAAGTACGCCGACAAGGTGAACTTCGTCATCTTTCGCGAGAACACCGAGGACGTCTACGCCGGCTACGACTTCGAGCAGGGTAGCGAGATGGCGCAGGCCATCATCGATCTGATCCGGGAAAAGGACGGCCGCAGCATCCGGGCCGACTCGGGCATCGGCATCAAGCCCATCTCCACCACCGGGACCCGGAACATCGTCCGCAAGGCCCTGAACTGGGCCCGGGACCAGAAACTGCCGTCGGTGACCCTGGTCCACAAGGGCAACATCATGAAGTTCACCGAGGGCTCCTTCGCCAAGTGGGGCTACGAGCTGGCCGCGGAGGAATTCGGTGACGACACCGTCACCGAGAAGCGGCTCTGGGACGAGTTGGGGGGCAAGATGCCGGACGGGAAATTCCTGGTCAAGGATCGGATCGCCGATTCCGTCTTCCAGCAGATCCAGACCCGGCCCGACGAGTACAGCGTCTTCGCCCTGCCCAACCTGAACGGCGACTACCTCTCGGACGCCGCCATCGCCCTGGTGGGAGGCCTGGGCCTGGGACCGGGCGCCAACATGTCCGACGACCTGGCCCTGTTCGAGGCCACCCACGGCACGGCGCCCAAGTACACGGGGATGGACAAGGTCAATCCCGGTTCCCTCATCCTCTCGGCGGTGATGATGCTCAACCACCTGCAGTGGAGCGAGGCCGCGGATCTGATCACCGCCGGCATGGAACGGGCCATCTTGGACGGCCACGTCACCTACGACCTGGCCCGGCTCATGCACCGCGAGGGCCGGGAGGACGTGACCAAGCTCTCCTGCTCCGGCTTCGGCGAGGCCATTCTCGAGAGGATGTAGGTTCCCCATACGCTGTCAAACGGGAAAATTAATAGACGGACTATAGATTTTCCCGTTTGACCCACAAGTGCTCCATCATTCGGGGAACATTTTTCCTGGGGTTCTTCATCAGAAGTCACCAGATGGTATCGGCACCGAGCGCCCCGATCTCCGAGTCAGGAGTCGCAACCGGAAGCGTCTCGATCAGGCTCTGCGCGGCGATCATGCGGTCGAACGGGTCCCGGTGAGATCCAGGCAAGGAACCCGCCCGCAGAGCGTGATTGAAAGAGACCGTCAACTGTCGAAAACCATCTTCCGCAATTCGTTCCTCCCACTCGACGAGAATGTGCCCACCGTCCGGAAATTTACCAGTTCGGTGTTTGGTCGACAGCTCCCAGGCACTCGCAGCGCTGACCCACACGTGATTTTGAGGATCTCCCAGTAGTCCCCGGAGCCGACGGCTGAGCTTCTCGGGCCGGCCCCATGCCCAGAGGAGAGTGCATGTGTCCAGCAGCAGATTCATTCGAGACCTTCCCAAGCTGCCAGGTCCGCCTCTTCGAGCGGGTCGAAGACCGAATCCGGTATTTCTCCGTCTCGATCGCGATAGCGCCCGAGTACTCGCTGTGGCGGTGGGTCCAAAGGCACGAGGCGGGCGCATGGCTTCCCTGCCTTGGCAATCACAATCTCCTCGCCTGAGCGCACACGTTCGAGAAGCTGGGAGAGCTGGGGCTTGGCCTCGTGGACGTTCACTAGAGCCATGAGATTTTCAGTATAGTCCGATAATCAAACTTAGTTAACTAACTTAGATTTCATCCTCCCTACGTGCTACGCGCGCTACGCGACAACGTGACTGTCCCCTTCTGACCGGTCCGCTACTGACCGCGGTCCCGTACGCGCCGCGACTATGGCCCTACGGTAAGAAAACAGGAGGCCGATGATCTCTAGGAACTGGAAGAACTTGTTTGTTGTGTGGAAGTTACCGGGGAATTTGGCTCCTCAGGTAGGACTCGAACCTACAACCCTCCGGTTAACAGCCGGACGCTCTGCCAATTGAGCTACTGAGGAGCATTGATGACGGCGAACTATATCCAAGATGACCCCGGCAATCAAGAAACGGTGCGGGCATGCCGATGGACCGGCGCCACGTCACCGCCCCCTCCCCCGGACGGACGTTTCATGGCCGGATCTGGAAGGAGTAGAGGTCGGCGTTCTTGAGCTGAAAGCGGAGATAGACAGGCTGCCCCTTGAGCCGGCTCAGATCCGGATCGCCGTTCCAGGTCACGGTGTGGCTCAGGTGGTCGGTGAAGATCCGGTCGCAGTCCTCCAGGCCGAAGCCGGGGATGGCCGTCTCCCAGCGCGTCTCCCGGGTCTTGAAATCGGGGGCCTGGATGATGGCCACCCGGATTCCGTCACTCTCCGCCTGGTAGGGATGACGCCGGTGCCGGGTTCCCGGATGCAGGGCGGCGCAGTTGATGACCAGGCGGCTTCCTTCCAGGACGAACTGGCGGGTCAACAGGTAGCCGGTGGCGTCGCCTGCCTGCTGACCGATGAAACGGTCCCTTCTGAGGCGGCAAACGCCCACGCCCGTCTCCCGGTTCAGGTAGTACTGGCCCACCGGGGAGGCGTAGTAATAGATGAGCAGATCGGGGCCCACCTCCAGCGGCGGGCTGGTGCCCGGCTCCACCAGACCGTGGTCGAAGGCCCCCGGGACGCCCCGGGGCACCAGCGGCTCCCGGTTCCAGGTTCGTTCCCAACGGATCCCGTCCCGGCTGGTGGCGACGTGCATCACGGTCTCGCTCATCGCCTCCTCTTGGAACATCTCGGCATAGAAGGCGATGAACAAGCCGTGCCGGCGGAAGATGTAGAGGTTGTCGTAGTCCGGTTCGTCCCTCTCGTCCGGATAGAGGATCGTCCTGGGGAGACTCCAGCTTCTCAGGTCCGGGCTGGTGGAAAGGGCCAGCCGGCGGCCGGTGTGTCTCACTCCTTCGGGCAGGGGCAGCATCCCGTTGGTCCGGACTGATGGCCGCACGTAGAGGTACCAGAGGTCCCGCTCGGGGACCCGGAGGAGATGGTTGGGGAAGTCGCTGTGGTAGCGGAAGAGGGGCTCCGGCGCCTCCCTCCAGTGAAAGCCGTCGGGCGAGTAGGACAGGTCGACGCCGCTGGAGCCGATGTAGACCATGACGAAGCGACGGTCCGGGTCGGACTGGTCCGGGTTCAGGAAGACCTGCATGCCGGCCGCCCGGGTCCCGCCGCGGCCGGTGTAGACGATGTTGGTCCGTTCGTGCCCGGCGAAGGGGAATCCTTGCAGGCGGGGTTTCGTCCAGTTGAAGGCGTCCTCGCTCTCCGCGTAGCCAACGTAGTAGGAGGGCCCCTCTTTCGAGAAGTAGTTCGAAAGGTTGAAGCATTGGTACCACATGCGGTACCTGCCCGACCGTTCGTCATGGAGCACGGAAGGATAGGCTCCGACTGCGTCCTCCCAGGGCTTGTCCTGGACGATGACCGGGTTTCTCATGAACTTGTTCACCCGGCCCACCCGCCGCTGGAGCTTCCAGCGATCCTCCACGATGTAGTCGTCCGCCAGCAGTTGGATCTGGTTGCCGATCCTCAGGGGTCGGCCGCGGAAGTAGGACAGGGGAACCGGGCTCTCGGGTCTGAGCCCGGGTTCCTGGGCACGGACACGGAGGTCATGAAAGACGCCGAAGATCGCGACCGTCGCCAAGACCATCGTGGCCCGGGCCAACAATCGCCCGCGATGTCGCGTGGGGTAGGAGATTCTCCCGTGGTCCGGGATGCTGCTTTTTCTTGTCATCTTCCGTTGAACGGCTGAGGGGCATTGAGGGCGCGGATCCGAAAGACGGTTTGTTGACGTTTCCACACGCCGAAATCATGCAGCGAAAGTATGACAATCGTCCTCAGCGTCATACCGGCCTTGTTCCTCCGATCTGGCTGCCTTAGCATTTTGGCCCAAATGGGACACCGTAACCTGGGATAGTTGCCCGATGCCGCAGACCTCGAACCGATTCGAATCCCTGCGTTCCAGCCTCCGTTTGGAGCCTTCGGGACGCCTGGTCCTGGGAGGGCAGGAGATGATCCTGTTGCCGCGCCATTTCCTTCGCTACATCTTGCGGGAGATGAAGGCGGCCACCGGCGACGCGGCGTTTCGGGAGGCGTTCCGCAAGGCGGGCCGTGACGGAGCCGTGGAATTCTGCCGCCGGCACCGCCAAAGCGAGGGGGGCTCTCCCCGCCAGGCCGTGGAGGACTATCTGGTCCAGGTGGGCCCGCGGGGCTGGGGGAACTTCTCGCTGGGCCGGCTCGATGCGGAACGCGTCGAGATCGGGATCCGGGGTTCGGCTCTGGCGCCGGAAGGAGACCTGCCGGATGGCCACGCCATGTGGGAAGGGGTCGCCGACGGTGTCTTGATGGTTCTGCGGGAGGCCGCCGGCCCGGACTCGGCCGGCCGGGTGTCCGTCCGGTCCAGAGGAGACGGGGACGAAGTCCGGATCGTAGCGGTCTGGACCACTGATGGAGGTTAGGCAAATGGGAACGGAATCCGAAGCGAAGCAGCTTCATGAGCGGTCCATGGTGATCGATGGCCTCAACGTCAGCCGTTGGGGGGAGGAGGCGGTCTATCGCCATCTCCACGAGGGCGGCCTCACCGCCATCAACGCCACCGTGGCGGTCTGGGAGGGGACCCAGGGGACCCTGCGCAACATCGCCCGCTTCTACAAGGACTTCGACACCTACTCCCGATACATCCGGCAGGTGACCTGTCTCGAAGACATCCGGAAAGCCAAGGAGGAGGGACGGGTGGGGATCATCTTCGGTTTCCAGAACTCCTCCCCCATCGAGGACGACCTGGACCTGGTGGAAGTCTTCCACCGGCTCGGGGTCCGGGCCATCCAGATCACCTACAACGACCTGAACCTGGTGGGGGCCGGCTGCTACGAGCGCCAGGACGTGGGCCTGAGCCAGTTCGGGGTGGATCTGGTGGCCGAGATGAACCGCCTCGGCATGGTCGTCGATCTGTCCCACGTCGGTCACCGGACCACCATGGACGCCATCGAAACCTCGGAGGACCCGGTCTGGTTCAGCCACACCAATCCCAGGCGCCTGTGCGATCATCCCCGGAACAAGACCGACGACGAGGTGAAGGCCTTGGTGGCCAAGGGAGGAATCGTCGGCGCCAACAGCTTCCCCACCTTCCTGGCCCGCGGCTACGATTCGACTCTGGAGGACGTGCTGGACGTCGTCGACTACTGGGTCGATCTGGTGGGCATCGACTCGGTGGGGATCGGCCTGGATTTCACCGAGCTGCATACCAAGGAGTGGTTCAACTGGCTCATGGCCGGCAAGCTCAAAGGCTCCACCGTCTTTCCGCTTCCCTATCCCATCCCGCTTCCCGCCGGGATCACCCGGGCCGACGAGATGCCGAACCTGACGGCAGGCCTGGCGGGCCGGGCCTATTCCGAGGAAGACGTGCAGAAGATCATGGGTCTCAACGTCTTCCGGCTCTTCGAGCGGGTCTGGAAGGAATAACGGCTTTCCAACGACGTTCGTTACAAGAATAGGAGCTCATTGGGGGAGCCGAGCGTGATCGGGCGCCCCCGTAGTCACATGCTTTTTTCATCATACCGTTTCTTCAGTTGTCCAGACTAGTCTGACGAGTTATACTGTTCTCATGCCGACAATCTATTCCACCTACGAAGCGAAGGCGCGCTTCTCCGAGATTATTCGCCAAGTGCGCGCCGGGAAGACGATCATGGTCTCCTACCGAGGGAAGCCCGTGGCCGAGGTTCGGCCGATCCCGCCCAAACCCACGACCATTGAGGAACGGCTTGAAGACCTCGAACGGCGGGGTGTCCTGGTGCGCTCGACGACGCCGGAACAACCGCTCGCGCCGGTCGTACGACGACCCGGCGCACTCAAGCGCTTCCTGGCCGAACGAGGCGAATGAACGTCGCTTACATCGACACTTCCGCAGTGGCTGCCATCGCCTTCGGCGAGCCGGATGGCGCGGTCTTGGCCCACCGTCTGCGAGCATTTGGCCGCGTCCATTCTTCCAACCTGCTGGAGGCAGAGCTGCGAGCTGTGTTCTCGCGCGAGATGGTCGACTTTTCGGCGCCTTTCATCGCCCGCATCGACTGGGTGTTGCCCGACCGGCCCTTGACGCCTGAATTCACGAACGTCTTGAACGCCGGCTACTTGAAGGGCGCCGATCTCTGGCACGTCGCGACGGCTTTGTATGTGGCCATCGACCCCAGCCAAGTCTCTTTCGTCACCCTCGACAAACAGCAAGCGTCCGTGGCAAAGACGCTTGGATTTCGGACTCTGGATGGAACGGTATTGCGGACGTGAAGAGGCCTGCCTCCAGCGTTCCGTGATTGACGGCGCCTCCACAACATGAATCCCGTTCTGGACCGGTTTCAGGGGCTGCACGCCGTCGATTACGCCGCCATCGCCGCCTACTTCGCGGTGGTGATCTGGGTCGGGTTCTACTACGGACGGCGCCAGAAGAGCACCGAAGACTACTTCCTGGCGGGACGGAGCCTGTCCTGGTTTTCCGTGGGCGTCAGCATCGTGGCCACGGTCCTGTCCACCGTCACCTACCTCTCCACGCCCGGCGAGATGATCAAGAACGGCGTCGGAGCCAACGCCCAGTTCCTCTCCTATCCCCTGGTCTTCTTTCTGGTCAGCTACCTCATCCTCCCCTATCTCATGCGGCTCCGGATGACCACCGCCTACGAGTACCTGGAGCGGAGGTTCGACCTGACCACCCGTCTCTTCGGCGCGTCCCTCTTTGTGTTGATCCGGACCGCCTGGATGGGGATGGTGCTGTTCACCGCCTCGCTGGCCCTGTCCAAGATCTGCAGCCTCTCCTTCACTACCGTGGTCCTGGGGCTGGTGGCCATCGGCGTCTTCTATACGGTCCTGGGGGGTCTGCGGGCGGTCATCTGGACCGACGTGGTCCAGTTCTTCATTCTGCTGGGCGGAGCCATCTTCACCGTCGTCTACGTGGCCATCGACTCGGGCACCGGCCCGGCGACCTGGTGGAACGACATGATGGCGGCCGACACGCCGTCGCAACCCGTCTTCAGCTTCGATCCCACGGTTCGCCTGAGCCTGGTGGGCATGGGCTGCTGGACCCTGTTCTGGTGGCTGGCCACCGCCAGCTCGGACCAGGTGGCGGTCCAGCGGTTCCTGGCCACCGAGTCGCTTCGGGCCGCCCGCCGGGCCTTTCTGTGCAATCTGGTCAGCGGTGTCGTTCTGACGTTGACTCTCTCCCTCTGCGGCATCGCCCTCTACTCCTACTATCAGGCGGCCATCCCCGACGACCCCGACCTGGTCTTCCCCCACTTCATTCGCCACATCCTTCCCCGGGGACTGGCGGGACTGGTGGTGGCGGCGCTGTTTTCGGCCGCCATGTCCAGCCTGGACTCGGGAATGAACTCCATCTCCTCGGTGGTCGTTACCGACTTCTACCGCCGTTTCAGGAGTGCCGTCCCCTCGCCGAGCCAAGAGCTCTTCCTGGCCCGTGCCGTCACCGCCGCGGTGGGCGGACTGGCCACCGCCATCTGTCTTCTCCTCTATCAGATCCCGGAAGAACAGAGGGGGAATCTGTTCGACATCCAGGGACGGGTCACCAGTTTTCTGGTGGGAAGCCTGGGAGGACTCATGCTCATCGCCATGCTGGGGATTCGCTGCAGCGCCAGGGTGGCCATGGGAAGCGCGCTCTGCGGGATCCTGGTGGGATTTCTCTGGGCTCAGGGCCATTGGCTGTTCGGCCTACCCGAACTGGCCTGGATGTGGGTGATTCCGGTCTCCACGCTGGTGACGGTGGGCGCGGCCGCGCTCGTGTCGATGGTTTTTGGCGAATGGTCCGGGAATCTTTCCTGATCCTTCATTTTGCCTTGATCTGAACTTGACATTTCATGGTGGCTATCACCCTCGGCTGTTAAAATTCACTACAGATCAGGAGGAGGCTGAGTCATGACTGATGCCGGAGGCCATGGGCCGCTACTGGGAGCTGTGTACCCCGATGATGCCTGGGTGGACGTGGAGGCTGACGCGGTGGTGGACGAGTTCAGACGGTTCATGCCGCCGGGGGTTCGCCTCATGTCCAGCGCCACCCCCATCCGGGACAAGGAAGCCCACGTGCCCGCCGGAATCGAGCTGGCAGAAAACGGCGACATCGAGGAATCGGCGCGGAGGCTCTCCAAGTACGATCCCGATTGCTACGCGTACTACTGCACGACCATCAGCTTCGTCCGGGGCGTGGGAGGAGATCTGGACATCTCGGATCGAATCACCCGCATGACCGGCAAGCCGGCCACAACCACCAGCACCGCCATGATCCGGGCCTTCAAGTCCCTGGGAATCTCCAGCGTCACCCTGGCCAGCCCCTACATGCCCGACGTGGAGGGGCGTTTCATCCAGTTCATCCAGGACCATGGCGTCCGGGTGTTGAACAGCCTGGCTCTGAACCTGCCGAAAGACCACTCCATCGTCCCTCCCGAGCGCATCCGGAGCTTGGCCGAAACCTCCAACGTCGGAGAGTCGGACGCCGTCTTCGTCGGTTGCACCGGTCAGAAGCTGGCTCTGCACCTGGATGAGATGGAGGCCGCTCTGGGGAAGCCGGTCCTCACGGCGAATCAAGTCACCTCCTGGCACGCATTGCAACTGATGGGGATCGAGCCCTGTCTGGACGGACGCGGGAGGCTCTTCTCCGGAGGCGTTCTGACGGGGGACTGACTCCGAAACAGAGAGATATATGAGACATCCAGGTGCGCCGATCTGGCTAGCCTTGCTGATCGCTGCCACCTTTCATCCCCTTCCGGGCCAGCCGGTCTTGGACGTGGGAAGCGAGCGCCAACTCTTTCTGGACGAATTCTGGTTCGAATCCCGGGAGGAGATCCGTCTGACCCCGCATCGTTCCCAAACCCGGGAGGTCTCCCTCACCTGCGTGGAACCGTGGGAGGGCAAGGAACTGCACTACAGCAGCGTGGTCCGGGACCGGGGCCTCTACCGCATGTGGTACCGGGTCGCGGAGAAGGAGCCCCCGTTCCCGGTGTGGACCTGCTACGCCGAAAGCCGGGACGGCATCACCTGGGAGCGCCGGAACCTGGGCGTCTTTTCCCGCAAGGGCTCCACGCGGAACAACATCATCGGCGACCCCAAGGACTTCACCAACGTCAGTGTCATCGTGGATCCCAACCAGCAGCCGGGTAGTTCGTCCCGCTACAAGATGATTTCCCGGGTCGGCGGGATCTCGGGTTTCATTTCGGCAGATGGAATCCGTTGGCAGCCGGTTCGGACCAATCCGCTTCTTCCACCGGAGAAGGGCCCCTTCGACAGCCACAACATCCTGGTCTGGGACGACGAGAGAAGGCGCTTCGTCATCTATCTGAGGGGTGTGGACCCGTCGGTGGAAGGGTCCTTCAAGGGGGGGCGCCGGGCTATCCGGCAGACCGAATCGATCGATTTTCTCCACTGGTCCGAACCGGAACTGGTGCTCGTGCCGGACGAACGGGACCCGAAGGACCTCCACTTCTACACCAACGCCGCCGTCAAGTACTTTCGGGCGGCCCGGGCCTTCCTCATGTTTCCCATGGTTCTATATCCCGGCCGGAGGCATCACGACGATGCGCCCCATGACGGACTCTCCGACGTCCAGTTCGCCTCCAGCCGGGACGGGATCCGCTGGGACCGTCTCTTCCGGAAGCCGTTCCTCTCTCCGGACTTGGACCCGGACAACTGGGTGGACCGCAATCCCATCATGGGGCATGGGGTGGTGCCCACCGGTCCCGGTGAGATCTCCATGTACTACTCGGAGTTGCTCCGCTCGGAGAGAACCCGGATTCGAAGGTGCACGCTCCGGACCGATGGTTTCGTGTCGGTCCAGGGGCCCTATTCCGGCTTCGGCGAGTTCACCTCCCGGCCCATCCGGTTCCGGGGACGACATCTGGAGCTCAACTACAGCACGTCCGGCGGAGGCAGTCTCCGAGTGGAGCTGCAGGACCAGGACGGAGATCCTTTGGAGGGCCTGAGTCTGGAGGACTGTCCTCCCCTGGTGGGAGACAAAATCGACGGTGCTGTCATGTGGAAGGGGGGGAGAGATCTCTCTCGGCATGCGGGCAAGCCGGTGCGACTGCGGGTTCGAATCCGTGACGCCCATCTGTATGCCTTCCGGTTCGTTCCCTAATAAATTGTCCCGTGATCCACAGCCTGGAATCGTGCCGCTGCAAACGGCATGACGGCGCAGGCGCGACGAAAGAATTGTCGCAGTAGTGGAGTAATCTGGAGGAGAGAACAATCAACCGGTGACCAATGGGACTGGCCATCGGTTGTCTCCGCTACGGGAGGATGGACAGGGCATTCTCCCGTCGAGCGTGCGAGAGAGGCACCACACGGAATCAATGAATGAAGATGCAAAGGGCCGCATTGGCTTAAACGGATACGCACGTCTCGTCACCTCCACCATCGTGCTGTCGGCGCTCTTGTCCGGCGTCGCTATGCAACAGGTCCACGCTACGGACCACGCCCCGATCTTTACCTGGGGAGGGAAAGTGGAAGTGAGGCCGTCCACGTTGAATTTCACGGAGGGAAACAGCCTCCGCTACGAAATAAGGCTCAGTCAGCAACCGGTTGCCGACGGATGGTGGTTACGGATCCACATCGACGGGGTGGTCTATACAGATGGCATCCTCGAGGAAAAAGGTATTCGTTGGGTACCATCCGTCGGCTGGCAGTTCGATCGGGAGGATGGGAAGGAAGATTCGGAGCCAACGCGATGGCGAGGGGTTACGATATACGCACTCCAAGATGACGATACTGCGAATGAGTCGGTGACAATCACCCACGAGCTGTCGGACGAGAACTTCGAATGTCCGGACCGCCTCCACGGTGTGGCCCGCGTGTCTGTGGGAATCACCGACGATGATGTCCCGGGCATCAAGGTGTCGCCCCAGCACCTCACGGTGCCGGAAGGGAACAGCCGCAGCTATACGCTGAAGCTGAACACGCAGCCGTCGGGGACGGTGCGGGTCTCCGTATCCGGGTTATCGGGGACGGACCTCACTGTGGACAAGGAGTTCCCGCTGACCTTCACGCCGGACGACTGGGACGATTCCCAGACGGTGACGTTGACGGCAGGCCAGGACGACGACGCGGCGGACGACAAAGTGGTCCTCCGCCACACAGGCAGCGGCGGGGGTTACAGCGGTGTGCGGGAGGATCTGGAGGTCACGGTCACGGACAACGACACTCCCGGCGCGAGGGTGTCCGAGCAGAGCTTGACCGTGCCAGAAGAAGGGAGCAAAACCTACACCCTGATCCTCGATACGCAGCCAACGGCGACGGTGAGGGTTACGGTGGCGGTGGATCCAACCGGCTCGGACGTGCGAGTGAGTCCGAACCCGGTCACGTTCACGAAGTCGAACTGGAACGTGGAA
Organism: Acidobacteriota bacterium; assembly: GCA_965217775.1. Taxonomy (GTDB): domain Bacteria; phylum Acidobacteriota; class UBA6911; order RPQK01; family JAJDTT01; genus JAJDTT01. Next base: position 4,340,683 of record CBDCJH010000002.1, on the reverse strand, counting down.
AAGACGGTGACGGTGCGTGCGGTGAACGACGCGGATTCGGTGGACGATACCGGGATTACGCTCACGCACGACTTCAACGGCGGTGATTATGGCGACGTAACGGTGGATAACGTGTCGGTGACGATCACGGACAACGACGACCCGGGCATCACTCTGTCGAGAAGTTCACTGAAAGTCAGGGAAGGCGCCAGCAAAACCTACAGGGTGAGGTTGGATGCCGAGCCCGTGGCGGACGTGACGGTAACGATTGAAGATGAAGATGACGGTGACGTGGATGTGGATCCGTCGAGCCTGATGTTCACGCCCCAGAACTGGAACAGTTGGAAGACGGTAACAGTGGAGGCCGAGCATGACGAGGATGCGGCGGCGGACCCGCCGGTGATGGTGACGCACCGGGCGAGCGACTCCACCGAGTACGCGAACGTCACGGCGGTGCTGACGGTGACTATCGAAGAGGATGACAATCCGGGTGTGACCGTTTCGGACCGGTCCCTGACAGTGCAGGAAGGGGGCAGCAACACCTACACGGTGGTTCTGGACACAAAGCCGTCGGAGGACGTGGATGTGGAGGTCACGGTCCCACCGAATGCGGACGTGTCTGTAAGTCCGCCGAGCCTGACGTTCACGCCGCAGAACTGGCACATGCCGAAGACGTTCACAGTGCGCGCGGAAAACGACGATATTGACCTGCCGGATCGAACGGTGACGCTGACGCACGAGGCGACCGGCGGAGAATATTCCCCAGTTTCTGTGGCCAGTGTGAGGGTGACGGTCGAGGATAACGACGACCCGGGCATCACAGTGTCGGTCCCGCAGCTGACCGTGCCGGAAGAGGGAAGCAACACCTACACGGTAAAGCTGGACACGAAACCGACGGCTGAGGTGATGGTTTCGGTAAGGGTTCCCTCAGGTAAGGGTGTAACGGCGGATCCGGTCAAACTGACCTTTACTACAGAGAATTGGTTTTCTCCGCAGACCGTGGAAGTGATGGCAGCTCACGATGACGACGCGGAGAATTTCGAAGTGGAACTCAGTCATGGCGCAAGCGGTGGGGGCTACAGCGGAATCCGCGGAGGATCGGTGAAGGTCACGGTCGTGGATAACGACACGCGGGGCGCGACGGTGTCCAAGCAGAGCTTGAGCGTGCCGGAAGGAGGGAGCGAAACCTACACCGTCGTTCTCCATACTCAGCCACCGGAGGGGAAGACGGTGAAGGTCGACCTGACGACCGATCCGGTGAATCCGGACCTGACGATAAGCCCGCGTCGGCTCACGTTTTCGCGGACGAACTGGTCCAACGCCAAGCCAGTGACGGTGAGTGCAAGGGAGGATGACGACGCGGCGACGGACCCACGGGTGGCGATTGAGCACGAGTTCAGCGACGGCGGCTACGGCAGCGTGACGGTGCCGGATGTGACGGTGACCATCGTCGAGAACGATGTGCCCGGCGTGACGCTGTCGACGAATGCGCTGGCGATCCCGGAAGGTGAGACCCGCAGCTACACCGTGGTTCTGAACACGCCGCCGTCGGACAACGTGGAGGTGTCCGCAATTATTTCTTCGGGCGTGGGGAATGTCACCCTCACCTCGCCAAGTGTCACTTTCACACGCACCGACTGGTCTAGTCCAAAGTCGCTGAGTGTGACCGCGGTGAAGGATGACGACTCGACTCCGGACTCCGCTACGTTGTCGCATTCGGTCAGCGGCGCATCCGAGTACTCGGGTCGGACGGTCGGAACGGTGATGGTGACCATTACCGAGACCGACCGGCCGCCAGACAACAGTCCGGCGACCGGCCGGCCCACCATCACGGGCACGACCTTGGTGGGACGGACCCTCACGGCGCACACGACCGATATCCAGGATCTGGACGGCCTGACCAACGTCCAGTTCCACTACCAGTGGATCCGCGTGGACAACGGCAACGAGACCGACATCTCCGGGGCCAACGGTTCCACCTACCGCTTGGTCAGCGCGGACGCGGGCAACCAACTGAAGGTACGGGTGAGCTTCGCCGACGACGACGGCGTGGCGGAGAGGCTCACCAGTCTGCCGACCGGCACGGTGAGAAGACCGGCTCCCCCCCCGCCCCCTCCTCCGCCCCCGCCCGCGAGAAGCCAGACGGTGACGTTCGGCGCCAGCGATTACCGCGTGCAGGAGGGGGAATCGGTGGAGGTAACGGTGCGCCTGCGTCAGTCACCCGCCAGCGCTCTGACGATCCCGCTGACGGCGAAAAACGAAGATGGCGCCACCGATGATGACTATTCGGGAGTGCCGGAGAACGTCGTGTTCGACGCGGGCCAGACGGTGGCGACGTTCACCTTTCGGGCCGTGGCCGACGACGTGACCGAGGGAACCGAGAGGGTCACGCTGGGCTTTGGGACGTTGCCCTCAGGTGTGAATCCTGGGACTCGAGTCACCGCCGACGTGTCCATCGAAGAAGACAATCGCGGGGTGCGAATCACTCCGGTGGCGCTGGAGGTCCTGGAGGGAGGCAGCGAGACCTACACCGTGGTCCTGGAGTCGGAGCCGACCGGACCGGTGACGGTGACGGTGGAAGGCGCGGCGGGAGACCTGACAGTGGCGCCGGAGGAATTGACGTTCACGACCTTGAACTGGTCGGCCAGACAGACGGTGACGGTGTCGGCGGCGGAGGACGAGGATTCGATCGTGGACGCGCCGGTGACCTTGACGCACACGGTAAGCGGCGGAGGCTACAACGGGGTGGCAGCGTCCGACGTGGAGGTGACCATCCTTGAAAACGACATCCCCGGGGTGACGGTGACTCCGGAGGAACTGGAGGTCGCCGAGGGAAGCAGCGGGTCCTACACGGTAGTTCTGGACTTGGAGCCCGAGGGGACGGTGACGGTGACGGTAGGCGGCGCGGTGGAGGACGTGACGGTGGCGCCGGAGGAATTGACGTTCACGACGTTGAACTGGTCGAGGGCGCAGACGGTGACGGTGTCGGCGGCGGAGGACGAGGATTCGATAGTGGACGCGCCGGTGACCTTGACCCACACGGTAAGCGGCGGAGGCTACGACGGGGTGACGGCAGCGGACGTGGAGGTGACGATCATCGAGAACGACATCGTTGGGGTGACGGTGGCGCCGGAGGCGCTGGAGGTGCGCGAGGGAAGTAGCGAGATCTACACGGTGGTGTTGGACACGGAGCCGACCGGTCCGGTAACGGTGACCGTGGGAGGCGCGGCCGGAGACGTGACGGTGGCGCCGGAGGAATTGACGTTCACGACGTTGAACTGGTCGAGGGCGCAGACGGTGACGGTGTCGGCGGCGGAGGACGAGGATTCGATAGTGGATGCGCCGGTGACCTTGACCCACACGGTAAGCGGCGGAGGCTACGGCGGGGTGGCAGCGCCCGACGTCGAGGTGACCATCCTTGAAAACGACATCCCCGGGGTGACGGTGACTCCGGAGGAACTGGAGGTCACCGAGGGAAGCAGCGAGTCCTATTCGGTAGTGCTGGACATGGAGCCGGAGGGGACGGTGACGGTGACGGTAGGCGGCGCGGTGGAGGACGTGACGGTGGCGCCGGAGGAATTGACGTTCACGACGTTGAACTGGTCGAGGGCGCAGACGGTGACGGTGTCGGCGGCGGAAGACGACGATGCGGTGGTGGATGCTGCGGTGACACTGACCCACGAGGTGAGCGGTGGGGGCTACGACGGAGTGACGGCAGCGGACGTGGAGGTGACCGTCATCGAGAACGATTTCGTTGGGGTGACGGTGGCGCCGGAGGCGCTGGAGGTGCTCGAGGGAGGTAGCGAGACCTACACGGTGGTGCTGGACGCGGAGCCGACCGGGCCGGTGACGGTGACGGTGGAAGGCGCGGCGGGAGACCTGACGGTGTCTCCGGAGACGCTGAGTTTCACCAGGTCGAACTGGTCCACCCGGAAGCTGGTGACGGTGTCGGCGGCGGAGGACGAAGATTCGATTGTGGACGCGCCGGTGACGCTGACGCACATGGCAAGTGGCGGAGGCTACGACGGGGTGACCGCTGCCGAGGTAGAGGTAACCATCCTCGAAAACGACATCCCCGGAGTAACGGTGACCCCAACGGAACTGTCGGTCACCGAGGGAAGTAGCGAGACCTACACCGTGGTGTTGGACACGGAGCCGACCGGACCTGTGACGGTGACGGTGGGAGGGGTCACAGGAGACCTGATGGTATCGCCGGCATCGTTGACGTTCACGGCATCGAACTGGTCGACGTCGCAGCCAATGACGGTGATGGCGGCGGAGGACGAGGACGCGTTGAACGACCCGCCCGTGACGCTGACGCACACGGTCAGTGGCGGAGACTACACAGATGTGACCGCACCCAACGTGGTGGTGACGATCATCGAAAACGACGTCCCGGAGTTGTCCATCGAGGACGCGGAAGTCATGGAGGGCGACGAAGAGATCGCCTTTGCCGTGACCATGGACGGCCCCAGCAGCCGGACGGTCCGGGTCGAGTGGGCGACGTCCGACGGAACGGCGAAGGCGGGCGAGGACTATACGGCTGGTAAGGGCGAGTTGGTTTTCGCTCCCGGAGAGACTCGCCAGGAGGCGAAGGTTCCGGTGCTGGACGACACCGCGGTCGAACCGGACGAGACCTTCACGGTGAAACTGTCCAACCCGCGGGGCGGGAGTTTGGAGAGGTCCGAGGCGACCGGCATCATCGTGGACAACGACCTGCCGTTGGTGAGCATTTCCGCGGCTTCCGGGTCGGTGGACGAGGGGGAGGACGTGCAGTTCGATCTGACTCGGTCGGGCAATCTCCGGAGTGCGCTGATTGTGACGGTGCGCGTCAATGCAACAGGGTCGTTCCTCGCGGAGACGCCGCCCAACACGGTGAGCTTCGGTGCTGGAGAGTCGGCGGCGGTTCTGCGAATCGCGACGGTGGACGATGAGCGGGACGAAGCCGACGGCACGGTGGAGGCGGTTCTGGTCGAGAGTGATGACTATTCCATCCAGGATCCCGGCAAAGCCGTCGTCGTGGTGACCGACAACGACCGTCCGCCCGCCATCGGGATCGAAAGTGCACGGGCGCTGGAGATCGCGGGAGAGATCGTCTTTCCGATAACGCTGGCTGGACCCAGCGATCATTTGGTGACGGTGGAATGGACGACTTCCGACGGGACGGCGAGATCGAACGAGGACTACCGGGGGGCCAGCGGTATTGTGAACTTCCCTCCGGGGCGGACAACCGAGTCTATTCGCGTGCTTCTCCTGGACGACGTGCTCCTGGAAGAGGACGAGACCTTCACGGTGACGCTGGGCCGCGCCGTGAACGGGACCTTGGGCCAGAGTACGGCGACGGGAGTGATCGAGGACGACGAAGGCATCGTGTTCAAGGCGTGGCTCACCCGCTTCGGGCGGACGGTCGCGACTCAAGTGGTGGAAGCGGTCAGCAAACGACTGACCGGATCGCCGTACCGGCCACCGCAGGTGACGGTCGGGGGACGGCAGTTGAGGTTGGCGGTCGAGAATGAGGCGGGCAATCGCCGCCATGATTCGGACCTCTTCTTCGGAAGCCAGCCGCTCATGGCCGGTGGCGGACTGGGAGCGCCGGGCTCGCCCGGCCGGGCCGGTGAATCTCTCGGTCTTTATGGGGGGACCTTGGAAGGAACCCAATTCGGGTTTCGGCGCCTGGGTGGGCGCAATCTACTGTCCACCAGCTCGTTCCACCTGACGTCGGGGGACGGGGACCGGACCGGAAACGATCAGGGAGCGAGATGGACGGCTTGGGGCCGCGGCGTGACGACTCAGTTTTCCGGCTGGAACACGGATCTGTCTCTGGACGGCGGAGTGCTGACCGGCCTGGCCGGCGTCGATTACACACGCGGACGTATCCTGGCCGGCTTGGCGGTATCCCGCAGTGAGGGGGATGGGGACGCCTTCGCTGGCAGGGGCCAGCGGCTCCAGTCTCTGGATTCGGAATTGTCGGCATCTCTGACCAGTGTCTACCCCTATCTTCGGGTGGACCTGGAGGAACGATTGTTCACCTGGGGCCTGTTCGGATACGGACGCGGAGAGATGGGAGCGACCGGTGCAACCGGCTCTGCCCGGCATGATATCGGGATGACGATGGGGGCGGTCGGGGCCCGTGGGTCGCTGCTGAAGCCGGAAGACAAGAACGGGCTCGAGCTGGCGTTGAAGACGGATACGTTCTGGGTGGGGATGGACCTGGATGCGAATGCCGGTCCGCGGATCACGGATGCGGATGCGAGCCGGACGCGGCTCCTCCTGGAAGCGGCATGTGACTGCAGGTACGCCTGGGCGGGCGGCCTGGTGGGGGGAGCGGTGGACTTCGGGATTCGGCGTGACGCTGGAGCGGCAGAGACCGGGATGGGCCTGGAGGTGGGAGCAAATCTGAGCTATCTCAACCCGGATCGGGGTCTGACGGTCTCCGTGAGCGCGAGGCGGCTGATGGCGCACCAGGACGACGGCTACCGGGAGTGGGGAGTCGGCGGGATGATCGAGTACGACCCAGGGGTCGCGGGCCGGGGCCTCGCCGTGCGGATGGTCTCGTCCTTGGGGACGGCGCCCACCGGAACGAACCGCTTCTGGTCCCAGTCGGCGGCGAGCTTGAATCGGAACGGCTTCGCCGGCATGGATGCACCCTTGACTGCGGAAGTGGACTACCGGATGCGGGTGCTCGGCGGCCGGTTGCTGATGGCTCCCTATGCCGACATGTCGCTGGTGGGCTCCGGAACCGGAGCCCAGAGCTATCTGCTGGGATGGCGCCTGCAGTTCGGACCCAACATCCGCTTGCAACTCGAGATGGATCTCGGCGACCGCTCCTACAATCCTCTCTATCGAAACGGTCTCATGGGCCCCGGCTCAATGCTCGGCGGTCCGGGGCTGGGGCCACGGCCGGCTGGCGGTTCCTGGTGACGGTCCTTGAGTCGGGCGAGCTTGGAAGCGAGCCCGCCGGACGCTTGGGCGCCCGGCAGGCTCTAAGCTGACTCGCCCTGCGCCGGAGGAAGAGCCAACCGGGGTTCATTCTACTCAACTCACCTTCTGGTTTCAGTCCCGCGCGGGTCTTTTCTTATTGAGGGGATATGAATCTTATTGAGGGGATATGAAGTTGCACCCCTGCATGGGGAAGCCTTCCGATCGGGTTGCCGGCAGTCCTCGTTGATGGAGTCCCAGCCCATCGTTGACCCCAATACTCCCTCTCGGTCATAGTGTTGGGGTGAGACGGCTGAGAATCGTTTCCGAATCCATTCTCTACCGTAATCCTCATCCCGGACATCAAGCCGTCTGTGCCTATCTCCCCAACGTGGTCCCCATCTCGGAACGGGAACTGCTCTGTTTTTACCGGTTGGGCCAGGCGTTCTACTCCCTGGACGGAAGGCTGGCCGTGCTCCGTTCCCGGGACGGCGGCGAGACCTGGGTCGAGGAGGGGGATCTCTGGGACCCGAAACAGGAGAGCACGCCCCATTCCTACAGCGCCCCCCATGGGACGCTCCTCCGGAACGGGACGCTGCTCCTGGTGGCCCACCGGTTTCGAGCCACGCAGGATCAGATGTTCCGGTTCAATCCCGAGACCGGAGGTCTGAAACCCTTCGAGCTGGTGCTGTTTCGGTCCACGGACCTGGGCCGGACCTGGTCTCCTCCCCAGGTGATCGAAGTGGGAGGCGTGGGAGTGGCGGACGCTCCGTCCAGTGTGATCGAACTCCATGACGGTTCCCTGTTCCTGGCGTTGGAGCGCTGGAAATCGTGGGACGACACGTCTCCCCTGCACATCAAGGGCTCTGCCCTGTTCTCGAGGGACGGCGGGTCGACTTGGGGTGAGCAGATCGATTTTCCCAGTGCTTCCGACCCGTCCCGGATGTACTCTCACAGCCGCTACAGCCGGATGTTGGACGGCCGCATCTGTGCCCTTCAATGGACCCAGAGCATCGGCGGACAGGAGAACTATCCGCTCCATTTCGTCAGCTCCGACACCACGGGAACCCGCTGGGAGAACCCCCTGTCCACGACGATTCCGGCCCAGACCAGTTGGGCCGCCGATCTGGGAGAGGGTGTCCTGGCAGCGGCCTACTCGATTCGGGAGAGGATGAAGCCGGGTGTCCTGGTGACCCTGAGCGAGGACGGGGGCCGGACCTGGGACCTGGAGCACCAGGTGATGGTCTGGGACGCCGTGGGGCAGGAGTTCCTGGGCGTCGACCGCAAGCCGGAGTATCCGGCCAGTCACGACAACATTGCCTTCGGCAAGCCTAATCTGGTTCGTCTGCCGGGAGGAGACCTCCTGGCCAGTTGGTGGTGCACCCAGGCCTGCATCACCCACATCCGTTGCGCCCGATTGACAGTGGAGGAATAGATGCCATGAGAAAGACACTGTCCGTCAGCACGATCTTTGCCGCCGCCCTTTTCCTTCTGTCCGGGACGGCCCAGGCGGACGAGATGGAGATCGAGAAGGGGATCTTCGTTTCGGCCGCCTCCATGGTCCGGAGAGATCTTCCGGACGACTTCCCCTACCAGGTGTTCCATGAGGGTTTTGCCGTGGTGCGGGTTCAGGTCCGGAACGCTTCCACCGCCGGTTTCTCGTTGGACCCTGAACGGATGACGGTCCACGATCCCAAGGGGAAGACCCTCAAACGCGTCAGCGCCGCCGAGCTCACTCCCAAGATGGTCAAGTACTATCAGGGTGGTGGCGGCGGCCGGGGTGTCAACCTGCGGACCTCAGCCGGCGGACCCGTCTTCAGTCCCCGCCGGCGTCCTTACGGGGAGAGGAGGACCACGATCGGTGGCGGGGGCGGCCCGGGCATCATCCACGTAGGCAAGGTGAAGGAACTCCGGGAGTTGTTGAACCGGTACGAGATCCAGGCGGCCAACGTGGGTCCGGGCCAGACCGTGGAAGGTTTCTTCTATCTGAAAAGCAAGAAGAGCGGCAACCGGCTCATCGGCGGCCAGGTTCTGCTGCCCGGAAACCGGACCATCGGTTTTTAACAGTCTGCCGGGATGCAGACCCGGTCGAATGCCGCGATGACTTTTGCCACGGGCTGTTAATGCGATTTCCGGACCGCATCACTCCGCCCGGGGCGCCACCCTGACCAGTAGAGGCAGGGTTGTGTAATCGGCCGACTCCACTTTGGCCCCACTCCTTCGCCTGCGAACCGCCTCGCTCTTGATCCGCCCCACGGCCAGAAGCGGAAAGGTCATGGGCTCGACCCAGGGATCCGCTCTCAGCGACAGCGTCCGGCTCGTCTCGTCCTTCGAGATCACGATTCCGCTGGAACCGCTGTCCTCGACCCAGATTCCGGCCGGCCGGTTCTGGAGGATGAAGGGTACGTCCAGACGGAAGCCGTGATTCCGCTGAATGTGAATGGTCAACCGGATGTTCTCGCCGGGCCGGATGACCGGGTTGGGCGGCTCGATCCGGGGAACGATCGGAGGGCTGGGCGCCAGGGAGACCAGATTCAGGGGCTCCGCCGGGTCGGCGGCGACTCGGCTGACGGTCCGCCCGCCGATGACCGCCTCTCCCACCACCCGGAGTCGTACCGGTTCGTCCGGCTCCTGAGCGGTTTCCTGGGCTGAGAGAACCAGGGTGGTGACCATCTCCCGAGGCCGGATCAGCCCCTCGGTGGCGCGAAATCCCGGAGGCAGATCCACCACCCGGACCCGAACGGGACCCTCGAACCCCTCCATGCGGGCCGCCGCAACGGTCAGTGGCACGCTTCCTCCCCGGGGGACGTTGGGGTTTCGAGCTCCGGTGGCCCGCCCGTCTATATAGAGCAGATATCCGTCGTCCAGAAAGAGCCGGAAGTCGGGTTTGGCCCGCCGGATGGTGAGGCGGTATGCATGCCGAGGATCTCCCGCACCGCCCAGGTCGCTCAAGTGGGCCAAGTAGGTTCCGTCTTTCGGAGCCCGGAACAGGAGATAGGAGTCTTTTCCCCTCAGAGGTCCGCCGTCGTCGTTCCGGTAGGGAAGGGTCACGGCAGGATAGAGTTCCTCGTTCACGGGAGTGCCGGGGTCTCGCACCAGGACCTTGTGGACGCTTCCGTTGACGGGGTGGTTCTGAGGATCCGTCCCCAGCCAGCTGATACGCTTTCCCAGGATGCCCTGGGCGACCGAAAAATGGTCCGCCCGCCGAATGGAGCGTTCCAGCCGGATCAGCTCCCTCCGGTCCAGGAGAACGTAATCCAGAGGGTAGTAGCGGGTGTCGTCCTTCAATCCGAAGCGGTTCAGCAAGAGATTGCTCGCGTTCAACCTGCCGTCGTGGAAGTCCTCGGACAACACTTCCAGGACGGCCCCGGGAACCGGCCGCTCCTCCTCGTCCAGCACCTGGAGAACCGAGTCCAGAGGAGACCAGAGGCGGCGGGCCCGGACCTCCAGGACCAGGGCCTCGCCCCGGCGAGCCGAAAAAGAGAACAAGTCCTGGTCGCCGCGAGCGCGGGTGCGGCCGTTCACCGTCACCGGAACCGGGAGGGACTGCGCTGTTGGCGCCCTGTCGTTGGGTTCCTCCTCCAGCACCTCCGGAGTATCTCCCAGAGCCACGGGCAGGGTGTTGAGGCTCGCCCCCAGAGGGGTTCGGAGCCGGACCTGGAGAGTGTCCTTCCCCGAGTCCGGAGGGAGATCGTCCCATCGGATCGTTTTCCGGTCTCCCAGGTTGTGGCCGGTGACGGCCAGCTCTTCCCGGCTCCCCCGGCGCAACCCGAGGGGGAAGACGCCCGTCAGGAAGGGGAGCTCGCCCAGGGTCAGACGATAGGCGAAAGCGCGGCCGCCCCGTCCCCCCCGGTCGGAAATGCGAATCCGGTACTCGCCGTCCCGTGGAAAGCTGTAGGCCAATACCGAGTCCACGCTCCCGGGGAAGAAGTTGTCGTTTCCGGCCAGAACCCGGCCCTCGCCGTCCCTGAGCTCCAGCACCGAGTCCAGCCGCGATCCCAGGGAGGACGCTTCCACCCGGAAAACCAGTTCCTGTCCCGACTCGGCCCGGAAGCGGAAAACGTCTCCCCGGGTTCCCCGGTCGAGCCGCCCCTCGACGGTGACGGGAAGCGCGATCTCCCTGCCGTCCGGGTGTTTCTCCGCAGGCTCCATGGCTTCGATCTGGGGCAGCGCTCCCAGAGCGAAGCGCACCCAGTTGCTGGTGCCGTAGACGGTCTTCATCCGGAATCCATGGCTTCCGATCTCCGCCCCGGAATCGACGTCCAGCCGAATCCGGACCCGTTGCCGGGGGGTTCGATAGGGACGATTGGGAGCCGGTTCGATCCCCGTGACAGTGGCCTCGACCCCCTTCCGGCCGAAGATGAGGCGAGGCGATTCCTCCAGGTTGATTCCCTCCACGGTTATCCAGGTAGTTGTGCCGACCTGGGCTCCCAGGGGGCTGACCTGATAGACGATGGGGGAGGGCGAGAATTCCAGTCCGGCGGCGTGTTCCCCGGCCGGGAACCCGGGAACCTGGAGCAATAGACTGAGTGTCAGGCAGCCGGCGTGAGTTCGCATCAGTGGTTGAAGAGAAATTCCTTGCTGGTGAGGATTCCCAGGGCCAGGTCCACCAGCCCGCTCCGATCCAGGTCCGAGGTTTCGTCTCCGGAGGATGTGGAGGCGGCGGGACCCAGGGTTTCCAGCAACTCCCTCATCTCATTCCCGGTCGGAGGCCGGCTCAGGGCGGCCCAGTACAGGTTTCGGATCACCTCCTGCCGGGAGAGTCTCTGCTCCAGGGACCGGTTCAGAACGCCGGTCTTCGATTGCAGCTTCCGGTGAAGCCCTTCCCCATGAATCAGATGCAGGGCCTGGTTCACCGTGGGCTCCTTGACCCGCTCGGCATGGGCGTTGATCTCCCGTGGCGGCCGGCCGAAGGTGGAGAGGAAGTTGGAGGCGACCCGGGTGTCCGGGAGCTGAAGGGCCCGGGTTCCGGGGGCAAATCCGGGGAAGCGCTCCGGGACGCCCGTGACCTGGCAGATCATGTCCAGGATCACTTCCGCGGGTAGCCGCCGGACGCGGAAACGCGAGTGGTACTTCTCCGCCAGTTCCGGCGGACTCCCGCCTCCGGCGCCGGCCTGGTAGGTCGCCGAGTTCATGATGGTCCGGATCAGATGACGGAGGTCGAAGCCGTGCTCCGTAAAGTCCCGGATCAAGGCGTCCACCAGGTCTTCGTTGGAAGCGGGGTTGGTCTGTCTGAGATCGTCCACCGGCTCCACCAGCCCCCGGCCCAGGAAGTGGTGCCAGATCCGGTTCACCGTAGCCCGCAGGAAGTAGCGGTTCTCCCGCGAGGTCAACCACTCGGCGAAATGTTCCCGCCGGCTGCCGGGGGCGTTCTCGGCGAGAGGGTCCCCCTCCAGCGGACGTGGAGGAAGCGCGCCCTGACGTCCCGGGAAGGGGACCTCTCCGGTCGGGCTCTCGAAGATGACCAGGTCTCCCCGGTCTCCCGGTTTGCGACCCACCCGGGAGAAGAAGCTGGAGAGCCCGTAGTAGTCCTCCTGCGTCCATTTGTCCAGGGGGTGATTGTGGCAGCGGGCGCAGGCCACGGAGATCCCCAGAAAGGTGTGGGTGATGTTTTCCGTCGCCTTGGTGGCCTCGTCGTGCATCACCCAGTAGTTGGCGGCGCCGTTGCCGTAGTTGCTCCCCGAGGCGGTGACGATCTCCCGGACGAAGCGGTCCCAGGGCTTGTTCTCGGCCACGTTCCGGCGGATCCAGTCGTAGAAGATCCGGTGGGCCGGGGACTTCAGCTTGCTGCTGGAGACCAGCAGCAGGTCGCACCACTTGTAGGTCCAGTAGTCCACGAACTCGGGCCGCTCCAGCAGCGAATCCACCAGCCGAGCCCGCTTGTCCGGATTCGTGTCCCGAACGAACCGCTGCGCCTCCCCGATGCCGGGCAGGACTCCGATGGCGTCCAGATAGGCTCGGCGGACGAAATGATGGTCGTTGGAGAGCCGGTAGGGCGGCAGTCCCAGGTCTTGCAACTTGTCCAGGACCAGATCGTCGATCCGGTTGTGGCGGGGAGCCCGGGCGTAGGCGTCCGGGTCGGGCCCTTCCTTCACTGGAATCGCTACCCGGGCGGAGGCCACTTGATCCAGGCACGAGACGGAGACCGACGCTTCTCCCGGGCCCCGGGCCTCCGCCGCTCCCGTCTCGTCCACGCTGAGGATGCCCGAGTCGGTGGAGGAGTATTTGGCCCAGTGGGTCACGTCCTCCCGGGACCCGTCATCGAAGACGGCCTGAACCAGAAGCCCATGCCGTTGCCCGGGTTGGAGCCGGAGGCGCGGCGGGAGCATCCGGAGGCTTGCGACACGCCGGTCCGTCGGCCTCGGGGGTGCGGCTCCCGTGGCAATCCACTCGGACAGCACCTGGTAGTTCCGGGAGGGCACCGCCAGGCGCCGGCCTCCGCCGTGGGGAACCGCCAGGGTGGGCTTCAGGAGCATGAGGCTTCGAGCCGGCTGCAGCGTCAGGACTCGCCGTCCCGCTCCCTCCCGGGTCAGCGCCGCATGATCGGCTTCGGGAGCGTAGCCTCTCAGGCTCAGCTTCAGGAAGTTCTGCCCCGAGGCTGCGCCGTGGCAGGGACCTGAATTGCAGCCGGCCTTGGTGAGAGCCGGCAGCACGTGGTTCCGAAAGCTCCAGAGGAAGGGTTTTGCGGTTTTCAGGACCCGGATCCGGACACTCGCCTTTCGTCCGTCGGGCAGATGGGCCTGGAGGGTGGTGCTTCCGTCCGAGACGGACGTGACCGTGGCCGGTCCCTGCATCGCAGCCACCGCCGGGTCCGCAACCACGAAACGCGCTTCGTCCGTCCAGTCCCGGACCGATCCCTCTCCGGTTGCTGACTCCACCACCAGCAACCGTTGGGTGGCTCTGGGTCCCGAGAGGACGATCTCCTCCGGAAGCAGCCTGAGCGGCTCGGGCTCGGCTTGGAGGAACGCACCCGCCAGGAAACAGAAAAGCCAGATCATCAGCCGCCAAAGAGCTCGTGAATCGGCTCCACGCCGATGTCCACGATGGGAATGGGCCGGCTCTGGGGACCGGGCAAATCGGTATGCAGGTCGATTCCCAGAGCCTTGTAGATGGTGGCCAGGACCTCCTGGGGTCCCACGGGCCGATCGCGGGGTTCGGCCGCGATTCGATCCGAAGAACCGACCACCTGTCCGCCCCGGATTCCCCCTCCCGCCAGGATGATGGTCGAGACCGACGGCCAGTGGTCCCGCCCCCCGGCCGGGTTGATCTTGGGAGTCCTTCCGAATTCTCCCATGGCCACCACCAGGGTCTGCTCCAGCAGGCCCCGGTCGTGGAGGTCCTCGATCAGGGAGGTGTAGGCGTTGTCGAACATGGGTCCCAGCTTGTCCAGCTCGGTGATGGGACTGAAGGGAGACGAGCCGTGAACGTCCCAGGAGACGCCGCCCCCGAAATCGTCGAACATGTTGATGGTGACGAAGCGGACCCCCGCCTCCACCAGCCGCCGCGCCAGCAGGCAGCTCTGGCCGAACCGGTTCCGCCCGTAGCGGTCGCGCAACTGGTCTTCCTCCGACTTCAGGTCGAAGGCAGCCCGGGCCTGGGCCGAGGAAACGATGCTGTAGGCCTGGTGGTAGGCGGAATCGAGAAGCCGGGTCGCGGCGCTGCCCTCTTCGAAGGTCCGGAATGCCCGGTCGACCACGTGCCGGAAGGCTCGGGCCCGTTCCACCCGGATGGCGGAGACGTACTCCGGCGGAACCAGGTCCTGAATCCGGAAATCGTCCCGCGAGGGGTCGGAGTGGATCAGGAAAGGATCATGGGTCTTGCCCAGAAAACCGGCGGACTGTCCCTTGCGGGACGTCAGCGGGATGGGAAGGACCAGATGAGGGGGCAACTCGGACTCGGCGCCCTTCAGAAAACCGGCGGCACAGCCCAGATTGGGATAGACGATCCCGGGAGAGAAGGTCTGGCCGGTCTGGACCAGGTAGTGGGCCAGGGGATGGGCGGGGACACTGTGATGGAAGGATCGCACCAGGGCGTAGCGGTCCGCATGGCGGGCCATTCGGGGGAAGATTTCCGAGATCCGGATCCCGGGAACGTTGGTGGGGATGGGCCGGTAGGGCCCGCGGATCTCGGACGGCGCCTCCGGCTTCATGTCCCAGGTGTCCATCTGGGACGGGCCGCCCACCAGGAAGAGAAAGATGCAGTTGACGTCGCGGCTCTTGTCCACGGCGCCCCGGGCCTCCAGCCTGCAGAGGTCGGCGAGGCTCAGACCCAGGCAGGACAGCGCGCCGGCATGGAGAAAATCCCGCCGGCTCAGGCCGTCGCAAAAGGGAACCGGGTGCGGAGTGTCCAAGCGAAACATTATTTACTTTTCAACAGTTTAGCCACGCCTGCCGGAGGGAGTCAATGCTCCGGGGCACGGTCCGCCGGCTCGATCACGCCCAGCTTCAGTTGGGTGGGATGCCGAGGGGAGCGGTAGACCCGGTGGGTGGCCCGGATGAAATCCTCATCGCCCGCCTTGAAGATGTTGGGGACGTACTTCTGGGGGTTCCGGTCCACCAGTGGAAACCAACTGCTCTGAATCTGGACCATGATCCGGTGTCCCGCCTTGAAAGTGTGGAAGACGTCCTGCAGGGGAAGCCGGACCTGGGTCGGCCGGCCCGGCTCGAATGGCTCCGGCTGTTCGTAGGAATTCCGGAAGCGCCCACGGATCACTTCACTCCGGATCATCATCTGGTAGCCCCCCATCCGAACTCGCCGGGGGTTGGGCCGGTTGTCCGGGGCCGAGTCGGGGAGAACGTCGATGAGCTTCACCACCCAGTCGGCATCCCCGGCCGTGGTGGAGACCCAGAGCTCGGCCTCCAGCGGTCCGGCCAAGGTCAGGTCCTGTTCCAGGACCGGGGTCTGATAAGCCAGCACGTCGGGACGCCGCGCCGCGAATCTCTGGTCGTCGGTCATGTACTCCCGGGTCATCCCGGGGGAGATGTCCTGGCTGAAGGGGACCGGCTTGACCGGATCGCTCACGAATTCGTCGAACCCCTCCTGACCGGTCTCGGGAGGCTGAGGAGAAAGTTTCCCCTGGCCCCGGAGGTAGAGGCGGTACGGCTTGAGCGAGGGGGGAGGCCAGGAATCGAAGGTCCGCCACCGGTTGGCGCCGGTTTCGAAGACGTAGGCCTCGGGAAGGTCGGCCTTGCCCTCCCCCTTCAGGTGGTAGCGGAAGAAGGGACGGATGATCCGCTCCCGATAGAAATCGGAGGTGTCGAAGCCGAAGCGGGCATTGCCCAGGCCCGAACCCGATCGCCGACCCCAGTCGCCGTGAGCCCACGGGCCCATCACCAGGACGTTGGAGATGTCGGGGTTGTTCCGCTCCACCGAACGGTAGATCTCGAGCGGACCGTAGAGATCCTCGGCGTCGAACCAACCCCCCACGGTCATCACCGCGCAGCGGACGTTCTTGAGGTGCCGGACGATCCCCCGCTTGCTCCAGAAGGAGTCGTAGCGGGGATGCTCCATCATCTGGTTCCAGAATTGGACCTCACTCTTGAGGTGAACCCGGTTGAGGTTCGAAAGGGGACCCAGGTCCAGAAAGAACTGGTATCCGTCCGGCGTGGGGAATTTGAAGGGGAGCAACGGCTCGGTGGTGGGCTCGGGCCTCGGTTTGGCGTGCCGCGCGAAGAAGGTGAAGGCGTGCGCCAGGAAGAAGGCGCCGTGATGATGGAAGTCGTCGAAATAGAAATCGCCCACGGGGGCCTGGGGCGAAGCCGCCTTCAGGGCCGGGTGGGAGTCGATCATGCCGGCCGCCGTATAGAACCCGGGGTAGGAGATGCCCCACTGGCCCACCCGTCCGTTGTGTCCCGTCAGGTGGGTGATCAGCCATTCGATGGTGTCGTAGGTGTCGGTGCTCTCGTCGATGTCTTGAGGGGTGCTCTTCTCCGTCAGATGAGGCGTCAATTGGACGAATTCCCCTTCGGACATGTACCGGCCGCGCACGTCCTGGTAGACGAAGATATATCCGTCCCGGGCGAATTTTGGGGTGGGACCCAGCGAGGACCGGTAGCGGTCCGGGCCGTAGGGCCGGGAACTGTAGGGCGTGCGATAGAGCAGGATGGGGTAGGTCCGGGAGCGGTCATTGGGCACGTAGACGGCGGTGAAGAGCCGGACTCCGTCCCGCATGGGAACCTGGTACTCGAACTTGCCGTAGTTGGCCCGAACGTACTCCTTCTGGCCCATCTCCTGGCCGGAGAGGAGAAGGAAGTTCCCGATGAAGGAGAGGAAAAGGATCGTTTTCTTCATGGCATTCCCAACTCGCGGAAATAATCGTCCCCGCATTCGACCGGACAGACGGGCCGATTGCCCATGTCCCAAATACTATACAGCGAGCGCCGGTTTCCAACCGCCGAACAAGGAGCGGCGGTTTCCAACCGCCGAACAGGAAGGGCGGTTTCCAGCCGCCCCGTAGGAACGCCGACTTCCAACCGCCACACTCCAAAGTTCCAACGGACCGAGAAGGGAATGGGCGACTGGAAATCGCCCCTCCTTCCTGTATTCGCGGCGACGGCGCTGCTATCCTGTGGCCCCCATGTCTGACTCCGAGGGGTGCCGGTCCGGTCGCCATTTCCTGCAGATCCCAGGTCCCACCAACGTTCCCGAAAGGGTCCTGCGCGCCATGTCGCGCGCCACCGAGGACCATCGGGGACCGGAACTGGCGCAACTGACGCTGCGGGTCCTGCGCCGTCTCCGGGAAGTGTTTAAGACCCGGGGCCCGGTCCTTCTCTATCCCTCCTCCGGGACCGGCGCCTGGGAAGCGGCCCTGGTGAACACGCTCTCCCCCGGGGACCGGGTCCTCATGTTCGAGACCGGACACTTCGCGTTACTCTGGTCCCAGATAGCCCGGCGCCTGGGGCTGGAGGTGGAGCTGGTGCCGGGAGACTGGCGCCGGGGAGTCGACCCGGCCGAGGTCGAATCCAGGTTGTCCCGGGATGCCTCCCACCGAATTCGGGCGGTGGGTGTGGTGCACAATGAAACCTCCACCGGCGTCACCAGCGACGTGGCGGCGATTCGCCAAGCCATGGACCGCGCGGGACATCCCTCCCTGCTCCTGGTGGACACCATCTCCTCGCTGGGGTCCCTGGACTACCGCCACGACGAATGGGGCGTGGACGTGACCGTCGCCGCCTCCCAGAAGGGGCTGATGCTGCCTCCGGGCCTGGGATTGAACGCCCTGAGCGAAAAGGCACTGGCCGCCACCGAGGAGGCCCGCTTGCCCCGGTCCTACTGGGACTGGAAGCCGG
This sequence comes from Acidobacteriota bacterium, assembly GCA_965217775.1. Taxonomy (GTDB): domain Bacteria; phylum Acidobacteriota; class UBA6911; order RPQK01; family JAJDTT01; genus JAJDTT01. The sequence goes on along the minus strand of CBDCJH010000002.1, from coordinate 4,322,498 downwards.
TGGTGGAAGCCAACGCAAAGGGGTTCTTCCCCTACACCCCTGCCTCCAATCTGCTCTACGGACTGGACGTGGCCCTGGACATGCTGCTGGAGGAGGGGCTGGAGAACGTCTTCGCCCGCCATGCCCGCTTGGCCGAAGCCACCCGGAGGGCAGTCCGGGGCTGGGGTCTGGAGCTGCAGGCTCTCGACCCGCGGGAGTACTCGGATTCCTTGACGGCGGTACGCCTTCCGGACGGTCACGATGCGGACCGGCTGCGAAAGCTGATCCTGGAGCGCTTCGACATGTCCCTGGGCACGGGACTGGGAAGGGTGCGGGGGCGGGTCTTTCGGATCGGACACCTGGGTGACTTCAACGAGTTGATGCTGGCGGGGACCCTCTGCGGCGTGGAGATGGGTCTGGAGCTGGCCGGCGTGCCCCATCGTCGGGGAGGCGTTGGCGCCGCCCTACAGTTTCTATCCCGTTCCTCTTAAACGGACATAGCCATGGACCCCTCCCGGCAGGCCATCTCCGATCCCGTCCTGGCGCTGGTCGGTTTCTTCTGCGTCGTCGTCCTGCTCCTGTTCCTGGCGGCGCGCTGGAAGTGGCACGTCTTTCTGGCCCTCATGGTCCCGCTTCTCCTGCTGGGCCTGATGCCCGGAGTCCGGCGCTCCGTCTTCATCCAGGCCTTCCAGGAGGGCTTCGGCAACACCCTGGGGAAGATCGGCGTGGTCATCGTTCTGGGCTCCATCATCGCCGAGTTCCTCAAGCACACCGGGGCCATCCAGGTCATCACACGGTCCATGGTGAACCTGGCGGGGGCGCACCGAATGCCCTTGGCTCTGACCCTGAGCGGCTTCGTCCTGGGGGTGGCCATCTTCTCGGACGTGGCCTACGTCATCCTGAATCCTCTGGTCCACTCCGCGGCCCGGGTCATGGGCGTCGGCATGGGCGTCATGTCCATCGGCCTGGTGTCCGCGATCCAATTGACCCATGCCGTGGTCCCTCCCACGCCGGGTCCGTTGGCGGCCGCGGCCCTGGTGGGTGCCGACATCGGCCGGACCATCATCTACGGCAGCCTTGCCTGCCTGGCCGGGTCCCTGGCCGGGTGGGTGTGGGGCCAGTACCTGGTGGGGCCCCGCCTCCGGACCCTTCCTTCCGAGGAGTTCTCGGAAGATCCGGTCTCGGAGGAGGAAGGCGCGGGCCGTCCGGGAACCTTGCGATCCTACGCCCCCATCGCCGTTCCGGTCGTGTTGATTTCGAGCCAGAGCGTGGTCCGATTCCTCTTGGAGGAGGGTCATCCGGCGCGCCGGATCCTGGAGTATCTGGGATGGCCCGTGATCGCCCTGTCCATCGGACTGGTCCTGGCCTGGTGGAACATCCGGAGCCCCGAGGATCGGAAATCGGCCCGGTCCGTTTGGATCGAGGACGGGCTCCGGGCCTCCGCCATGATCCTGGTGGTCACCGGTCTGGGCGGTTCCCTGAGCGCCATTCTCAAGGCGACGCCGGCGGTGGGAGTGCTGGCCGAGGCCTTCGCGGCGTCGGGACTGCCGGCGATCCTGCTGCCCTTCGTCATCGGCATCCTGGGAAACATGATCACCGGGTCCACCACCGTGGGAGTCATCACGGCGGCCTCTCTGGTGGCGCCCATGCTGGATGACCTCTCCCTGTCGCCCGAAGCGGCCATGCTGGCCGGGGCCTGCGGGTCGGTGATCATCAAGTACGTCAACAGCAGCTATTTCTGGGTCTGCACGTCGCTGAGCGGTCTGCCCGTGAGAGAAGCCATCTGGGGCTACGGCGGCGGCACGCTAGTGGGGGGAGGAGTCTCCTTCGCCGTGGTCTATCTGCTGTGGGCGTTGGGGATCCTCTGATCGGAGTGTTCGCAGTTTTCAAGGAGGCCGGTTGAATGCAGTCATCTCGCAGAACCGTCATCGAGCCGGAGGGAATACCGGCGCCGACGGGACAGTACTCCGAGGCCATCCGGGTCCGGGGAGGTCATTTCCTGTTCATCGCCGGCCAGGTGGCCCAGAATTCCAAGGGGGAGATCATAGGTAAAGGGGACGCCGAGGCGCAGACCCGGCAGGTGTTCGCCAATCTGGGCCTCGTCCTGAAGAGCGCGGGCGCTTCTTTTCAGGACGTGGTGGAATTCACCACTTATCTGGTGGGTGTGGCATCGGTGCGGCCCTTTCTGAAGGCGCGGTCCGAGCTCTTCGTCGACCTCTATCCCAACGCCGACTATCCCGCCAACACCCTGATCAACATCCAGTCCCTGGGCGGGTCCGACGCCCTGGTGGAGATCAAGGCCGTGGCGGTCCTTCCTTGACCCCGGCCAGTTAGGCATGGCGACCGAATCCCTGAGCAAGACCCTGGAATCGACCCTCCGCTCCGCCCTCCAGGGGGAGGTGCGCTTCGACCGGATCTCCAGGGCCATCTACTCCACCGACGCCAGCATCTACCAGATCATGCCCCAGGGGGTGGTGCTCCCCCGGTGCGTGGAGGACGTGATCCGGACCGTCCGCACCTGCCGCCGCTACGGCGTTCCCATCACCGCCCGGGGCGGTGGGACCTCCCAGGCGGGCCAGGCCATCGGCAGCGGCCTCCAACTGGACTTCTCCAAGTACATGAACCGGATCCTGGACCTGGACGTGGAGGGCCGAACCGTGGTGGTGGAGCCGGGGATCGTCCTGGACGAGCTGAATCTCGCCCTCAAACCCCACGGCCTCGTCCTGCCGTTGGATCTCTCCACCTCGAACCGGGCCACGGTGGGCGGCGCCATGGCCAACAACTCGGCGGGGACCCGTTCCGTGGTCTACGGTAAGACCATCGACTACGTTCTGGAGCTGGACGTGGTGCTTTCGGACGGGAGCCTGGTGCATTTCGCTCCCGTGGCGAAGGAAGATCTGGACGCCCGCTGCCGGAGCCGGGACCTGGAGGGTCACTGCTACCGGATGGTGCGCTACCTGGCGCGCCGCCATGCCGCGGAGATCGACCGGAGGTACCCCAAGATCCTGCGCCGGGTCGGCGGCTACAACCTGGACGACTTCGTCCCCTCGGCCGACACCTTCAACCTGTCCCGGATCATGGTGGGATCGGAAGGCACTCTGGGCCTGGCCGTGGCGGCCAAGCTCCGCCTGGTCCCACTCCCCAAGCGGAGGGTGCTCTGCTCGGTCCAGTTCGACGGGGTCCTGGATGCCCTGGACGCGGTGTCTCCGATTCTGGAGCATAGCCCGTCGGCGGTGGAGCTCCTGGACCGCTTCATCCTGGATACGACCAAGGGCAAGACCGAGTATGAGCCGTTGCGCGACTTCATCGTGGGAGACCCCGGAGGCGTCCTGCTGGTGGAGCTCACGGGAGACACGCTGCAGGAGCTCGCGGGGCGAGTCGACCGCCTGGAAGCGGATCTGGCGAACCGGGAAATGGGCAGCCACTTCCACCGGGCCCTGAAGCCGGAGGCCCAGGCCCGTATCTGGCGGTTGCGCAAGGCCGGGCTCGGCTTGTCCATGTCCCAGCGGGGCGACGCCAAGGCCCACTCCTTCGTGGAGGACACGGCGGTGGCGCCGGAGCATCTCAAGGAGTACATCCGGCGCTTCATGGAAGTGCTGGAGCGCCACGAAACCCGGGCAGGATTCTATGCCCACGCCTCGGTCGGTCTACTTCATGTTCGTCCCGTAGTGGATCTCAAGACTGCGGACGGTGTGGAGAAGTTCGCCCGCATCGCCGGGGAGGTCTCGGACCTGGTCCTGGAGTACGGCGGCGCCCTTTCGGCGGAGCACGGGGACGGTCTGGTCCGGAGCCCGTTTCAGGAGAAGATGTACGGCCCGATCCTGTACCAGGCCTTCCGCCGGCTCAAGGCGGCCTTCGACCCCGCCGGCGTCTTCAATCCAGGCAAGATCGTCGACGCGCCGCCCATCACCGAGAATCTCAAGTTCGGCACGGACTACACGACCCGCGAGGTGGAGACCGTCTTCGATTTCTCCGACTACGGAGGGATTTCACGGGCCGCCGAGCAGTGCAGTGGGGTGGGCGCCTGTCGCCAGAGCCTCACCGCCACCATGTGTCCCTCCTACCGGGCCACCCGGGACGAGACCGACGTCACCCGCGGCCGGGCCAACGCCTTGCGCCTGGCCATCTCGGGTCAGCTCGGCCCCGACGGTCTGGCGGACAAGGACCTGTATCCGGTGCTGGATCTCTGCCTGGAGTGCAAGGCCTGCAAGACCGAGTGTCCCACCGGTGTGGACATGGCCCGGCTCAAGAGCGAGTACCTGCACCACTACCATGCCCGTCACGGCGCTCCCCTCGGCGCTCGGGTCGCCTCCCGCATGGATCTGCTGGCGCGCATGGGCAGCCGTCTGGCGCCGGTGTCCAACTGGCTCTCGGCCGGGAGACTGAGCCGCTGGCTGAACGAAAAGCTCTTGGGCCTGGACCGCCGCCGCCGGCTTCCCGCCTTCGCCGGCCGGACCTTTCTCGACTGGTGGGCCCGCCACCGCGAAGGCGCCGCCGCCGGAGGCGAGGGAGAGGTGGCCGTCTTCGCCGACACCTTCACCAACTACTTCGAGCCGCAGCATGCCGTGGCCGCGGTGCGGGTGGCCCGGCGCCTGGGGGCCCGGGTCGTGGTGCCCTCCCGGGTCTGCTGCGGACGGCCTCTCATCTCCAAGGGGTTCCTGCGGCAGGCGGTCCGTCAGGCCGAATCCAGCACCCGGACCCTGATCCCCCTGGTGCGGCGGGGGGTCACAATCGTCTTCTGCGAGCCCAGTTGTTATTCGGCCGTCCGCGACGATCATCCGCACCTGGTGCCCGCCTCGATGCGGGAACAGGCCCAAGCGGTGGCCCGGGCGGCCCGAACCTTCGAAGAGTGGTGTGGTAAGGCGCTGGAGGCTCTGCCGGAAGCGGAGGTCGGCGGGCTGCTGGGAAACGGACTTCCGAAGTCCCGACAAATTCTGCTCCACGGCCACTGCCATCAGAAGGCCCTGGTGGGAATGGGACCGGCCGTCGAACTCCTGTCCCGGATCCCGGGAGCGCAGGTCACTCCGCTGGACAGCGGCTGCTGCGGCATGGCCGGAATGTTCGGTTACGAGCGCAAGCACTACGAGGTCTCCCGCGCGGTGGGAGAGCTGCGCCTCTTTCCGGCTCTCCGGGAAGCCGCCGCCGGGACCGCGGTGGTGGCGCCCGGTTTCTCCTGCCGGCACCAGATCGATCACTTCACGGATCGACAGGCGGTCTCCTCCATGGAGTTGCTGGCGTCGCTGATGGGAGAGGAAAACCTTTGCCCCTGAGGGGGTTGCCCGACACCGCTCCGGCCCGATTGCCCCCGACCGGGACCGACGAAAATAGAATCGCCCGTAACTTCCGCCTGAGCGTCGCTCCCCGCGCAGAAACGATCAGCGATCCCAGGGAAATGCCAGAGTGGGACTGTTCGAGTAGCGGTCCAGCGACAACACCAGGCGCCCTCCAGTCCCCGGCTCCAGCCGGACCCGGAAATGGGACTCGTCCACCGGCGTCACCCGGTCTCCATGGGTGACCGATATGCACCTGTGCTCGGCGTAGCCGCCGGTCTGGACCACGACGTCCCGTGCGTGAACAGGGCTGACGTTGACCAACGTCAGAGTGACCGATCCGGGCTCGAGCTTCTCCACCAGCGCCGCGACGCCGGGCGGCAGGCCGGGCCGCCGTAGATCCGGATCGAAATACCGCACCTGCGCATGGAGCGCGTTCCCCGATCCGCCCGGGTAGTTGGCTCCCAGCATCAAATGGAGCAGCGAGGTGACGGCGACGGTTCGAGCAAAACCGGTGGAGGACCGGGTGTCGCGAGTCGCCCCATCCTCCCGCAACCGCTTCATCTGCCGGCCGATGACGGCGAAATCCTGTTGCAGCGCCTCCAGAGGGTAGCCGTCGTGGCGGCCCTCCAGGTAGCGGATCCAGGGGTGAGCCGAGACCCGCCCCCGTTGGACAGGATCGGGCGGCCCGTCGAGAGACCAGAGATAGAGATCGACCTGCTCTTCCAGATAGACGTTTTCGGTATATCCGTACCAACCGTCGTCGCCGTGCTTGCGGGGAATCAGAAACCGTCCGTTCTCTTCCCGTCCGGCCGCGTACAGTTTGTCCATCTGGCGGCGAAGGACGGCCGGGTATTCGGGATTGCCCGTCAACAGCAGAGCGATGCCGAAACCGATGCGCGATCCCCGGATGAACATGTTGCTCCCCGGGTAGGGCTCTCCCTCACGGTCGGGCGTGAACTCGTCGTAACGGGGACGGAAGTTCCAGCCGTAGACTCCCCCGTACCACTTCCCGTCCCACTGGCCTCCGATGCTGCCGTCCAGGCCGATATTGGTGGGAATGTTGCCGCCGTTCTCCCGGGCCCGCTCCTTCCAGGCGTCCACGTACTCCAGGATCCAGCTCCGGTACTTCTCCTCGTGGGTGAGCATGTAGGCCGTCATGGCCAGGTGGGTGGCCATGAGGTTCAACGGATGGTCGCCGCTCAGGTCGACCATGTAGCCCTGGCGGGAGAACCGGAGAGTCCTCCTGGGCCGGCCCGGCCGGGGGTCGTGCCGGGGGCGGGGCGGCCCCGCCCAGTGGGCCTCGGTGGGAACCCCCAGAAGGGGCCCCCGGCTACCGCTGAAGAGGCTGCGGATGATCTTGTGCTCCGGGTCGTAGTTGGGAGCCGACGGGTCCTCGTTCATGTAGAAGGAGCTGAACCGCCGGGCGCGGATCAGGTACCCGGGATCCCGGGGACGCGCCAACCCGTACCAGTACCAGCCCGCCATGCCTTCGCCGATATGCTCCCAGTCGAAGGAAGGACAGAACTCCCGGTAGTACATCCCTTCCCGGACCACCTCCACCAGCGGCTCCCGGGCCTCGGTGTACTGCTCCAGGTGCCCCTCCCAGATCTTCTTGTAGGTGGCGAGGACCGATTCGGATCCTCCCAGGATGTAGAGCAGGGGCCAGTGCCGGAACCTCTCCATGACGTCGTCGGCCCCGTCCATCCCGCCCCAGTTGGGCGTGATGGCCAGCCAGCCTCGTTCGTCCATGTACCTGCGGGCGAGCCGCTGGGCCTCCTCGGCGTTGGCCTCCAGGAGAGCACGCTGCGCCAGAGCCCACGCCGGAGGGGGCATGGGGTCGTCCAGGGTGATCCGGGTCCCGGCATGGATCAGAGAAGAGCCGGCCAGGAAGAACAGAATGGTGAGTCGGCGCATTGGGAATCCTCCGTAGACGGCCGGAGCAGACTAGGAGCCAGCGCCGCAGAAATTGATCTACTGCGAAAGCGGTAGAATCGGTCCAGATTTCCCCGATTTCTCGGCGAATAGAACAACTATGCACCTCAAAATCGAGAAAATCTGGCCTCGATTCCCCACTTTCTCGCTACGATCATTTCTACGGCGCAGACTCCTAACAAAAGGAGAAACGATAGGGGTGGGCCTCCCCCTCCAACCGGAATCGCAAGCTCAGTAGCCCGGACTCAGGCAATTGGAACCGATGGCCCCCCCAATTGATCCACTATAGTTCGGACCAAATCACACCGCCAGAAGATGAGTCATAGAGATCCTTCGGACCTGTTCCAAATTGAAGAACCGGAGCGGGAGATCGGAGGTTGACAAACCCCACTCCCAGTTCAGCGGCCAAGAAGCCACTGCTCCTGCACCGACAGGTTGTTGCGCAAAGGCGGAGTCGGCCCCAGGCGTGAGCGGTGAAGTCTTCTTGCTTTTCCTGGCAGTTGTAGTCACAATGACTACATGAGTGAGCCACTCGTCGTTGGGGCCCGGGAGTTCAAGACGCGGTTGGGGACTTATCTCCGGCGGGTACGCCAAGGGCGCATTTTGACCATCACCGACCGGGGCCGGCCGGTGGCGGAAGTGATGCCGATCGAGTTCGCCGGCCGCTCTGTGGACGCACGTCTGGCTCGTTTGCGGAGGCAAGGCGTGGTGACGGGCCAGGCGAAACCGGTTCCGCCGATCGCCAAGCCGATCGTGGGAAGAGGCCGGCGCCTCTCTGAGGCTGTCAGCGAGGATCGGGAGGATCGATTCTGATCCGGTACTTTGATTCCAGTGCTTTGGTCAAGCGGTACGTGCGAGAGGCCGGGAGCAATGTCGTCGAAGGATTTCTGGCATCCGGATCGGCAGCGATCAGCCGGTTGTCCGAAGTGGAAGTGGCGTCGGCGCTGGCGCGGCGGACGCGGACGGGAGACTGCTCCGTTGAGGAGCGGGACGTGGCCCTTGCGACACTGGCGAAAGACATGGATTCGTTCCTGGTCGTCGAACTGGTGCCCGCGGTGACTCGGCGTGCGGCGTTACTCCTGAACGCGTATTCGTTGCGGGCCGCCGACGCCGTCCAACTCGGCAGTTTTCTGCATCTTCAGGAAAAGTTGGGTCTCGATATTCCGTTCGTCGTGTTCGACGCACGTCTGGCGGCTGCTGCAAGTGAATCGGGTGCCACGGTCCACGGAGCGCGTCTCGGCGCATCGAGTCCTCAGCGCATCAGGTAGTCCCACCGGACGGCTGCTCCCTTGACGACCAGGGGAACATCCTGCGACAGCAGGTATCCCTGATCCATGAGTTCAAGGGCAGTTTCGGTGACTCGTCCTAGGTACTCATCCCGGCTCCCGTACCTCTCCCGGATGGAGGGTCGGGGGTCACCCGCTTCGAGACGCTCCTCCTTGCTCCGGGCGAAGGGAATGTAGGAGCCGCGGAAGCTGCAAATTTCCGTCGGCGGACCCTGGCCGGGGCCGAACAGGTTCCACCCCGTGTATGTTGCCAGGGGCACCGCGACCTCCGGAAGCCGGATCCCCGCCAGCTCGTTCCCGTCGGCGTCGACCTTGGGGACCAGGATCGGAAAGGGGGCGCCGACACGAGGCGGCTGGTGGCTCACGATGCCTTCCGAACGAAAGCGGGGACCGTAATCGACCCGGTACGCCCGGTGGATTCGCGGGGGGACCCGGACCCCCGGCAACCGGGGGAAGTCGAACTTGGGAAACGGGACCAGCGTGGCTTGGTCCAGGCGGGGGTAGCGGCTGGGAGGCGGAGTCGTCCCGTCGTCAATCCACCGATCCAGGGCCAGGAGCAGGGCGCGCATCGTCCATCTGAAGTCCAGAGGATTGTTCAGTTGCTGCCCCCGCGTCCGCGAAGGAGGAAATGGTCCCACCCCATGCTGGCTGCCGGCAAAATGGTAATGGCGAACCTGATCCATGAAATCCACATCGCGGGTTCCGTCTACGGTGGTGTGGATCAGGGAGGAGGCACGGCCCCAGTACTCGTAGGAGGAGTTGGTGTAGAAGATCTTGGGGCAGAGTTCCGGCCGGGCGAAGTGAATGAGCAGTCCGTCGGTCTCCCCTGTCACCGGGTCGGTCTGGGCCGTATCGGTGAAGGGGAAGATGTCGGTGGGATAGAAGAAGTTGGAGAAGGGCTGGGCATCCCGTGACGGCTGGGCGAAACGGTGGTTGAAGCTGCCCCGTCCCGCACCTGCCACGTGGGGTATGAGCCCGTCGAAGACCCGCCGGTTCTGCTCGTCCTCATTGAAACCCTGGTAGAGGAAGGTCCGCAGGAAACGTCCGCTCTGGGAGCTCCCGAACCCCAGAGCGCGGTTCAGGGCGTTCGGGGGAATGGACAGGTCCCGATCGCCCTCGTACTTGAGGTAGGAGATCATGTCCCGCACGGCCGTCGGACCCAGTCCCACCAGGGGAGGGTCCTGGCCCCGGTAGACCACTTCGTAGATCCGGCCCGGTTCGAAACCTCCTTCCAGCAACACGTGAGTCGAGTCGGGCACCGCCCGTCCCCCCTCCATTCGGGCGAACCGCCAGCGGTTCCGCGGAACGGCCTGACGCTCGCCCTCGACGGCATCCCGGACCGTCATGGAGTTCTCGGGGGCGTCGGGATCGGACACGGGGTAGGGAATGTGGTTGCGGTCCGAGAGAATGTGGTGGTCGGCGCGAGTCTTGACCACGAAGTCGCATCGGACCAGGCCGGTGATGGGCTGATCCGGATCCCGGGCGACTGCCGGGTAGACACGCATGTTTCCTGGCCGGTGGGGCGGATCCAGTTGCCAGCCCAACCACATGAGCGTGAATCCCTGGCGCATGAGGAACCCGTCTCCGAAATCCTCGCGGGTCTTGGGAGTCCGGGTGTACCGGGCCAGGTTGAAAAAACCGACCATGGCCTTTCCGCCCCGGTTGGAGACCTCGTAGAAAATGGCGCCGTTGCCTCGCTCCACTTGCACCGGTTTCAAAAGCACGAGATCTGAGGAGAACTCCACCTCGCCCTGATCGTTTCGGGGCGCCTTCAGGATGTCAGTGATGATCCGGTTGGGTCCCAGATCGGGGTCGACGGCGAAGTGCACGCGTCCCGTGATCAGTTCGTAGGGGCCTACCAGCGGATAGGGCTCACCCTCCAGGATCGGATTCCGTTCGTGGATCTCCACCCGGACGACGCGGGCCCATATCGGAGTCAGGAAGAAGTTGAATGCGGAGAGGACGATCAACAGGCGTGCCATACGCGCCATTAGAGTCGCAGCGGGAGACGGGAGTCAAGAAGCAGGGAGGGTGGCCATACTTGATCGTCCGGCTGGACGCGTTCCCTCGCTACGGGCGCAAGTATCGATCGCTCTTTTCCGTCTTCGCGGGACGCTGAGCGTCCGTGCGGAGATCCGGCGCGACGAGCAGCCGAAGATTCTCTCGCCGTACTCGTTCCGCGTCCTTGTGGTCACGGATCCGCTCAGGCGGTTAACAGTCCGTGGCGACTTTTGCCACGGGCTGTTAACGCCGACAGAGCGTGCCCATGGCGGGAAAAGGCGTTAACCGAGCACAGTTTCGGCCACATCCTCTGCCTTATTCACCAATATGATCGCAAGGATGATGACAACGACAACAGCTATCACGAGCGCCAAGATCATTCCCATGCCGCCGGCTCTGAACTGTTCGTTCACCTGCCCGCTTTGCCGGGCCAGCTCGGCCAACGTCTCGTTGTCCAGCGTGGGGACTGCAACCGCGACTTTCTCCAGGTCGAAAAGGTGCCCCAAGCGATCTTGAACCCCCTGGTGACGGAGCAGGGTCTGGACTTCGCGAATGTTGCTGACGCGTTCGGCCGTTTGTGCCGCGACTTGGTCCCGCAACTCCTCGATCGAAACCAGGTGAACCGCTTTCTGTGCCGAGAGGGGACCGGCCTGCAAGCTGGTATGTGAAACCAGTAGGACCGAGAGGAACAAAGATATGGGTTTCACTATCGACCTCCTTTGCATCTGAATCACTTGCAGTATAGCGGCACAGAATTGAAACATCTCATATCTGAGAATATCGGGAGCCATGCCGCTGCCATTATCGAGCACGAGAATGTTCGGTCTGGTAGGCGCCTCTCTTGCCCCTCTGGTGAAAATACACGCGAATTTCGGTTGCGCCCCATTGGATAGCGTTATCGACATGCTCGCATAGCGCCGGCGTAGTGCTGTTGTAGCCTACGTCCCGCAAAGACCTGAGAAGAGTTTGAGCGAAAAAGAGCGGGACGGTCGCCTTTTCCCTGAGAATTCGCTTCAGCACTGTCTTGCCGCCACGCGGCGCATCGTCGCCCCAGGCTGAGTCTTGAAAATCAAGTTCCTGAGAAGGGGACAGCGCGAGAAGGGGACAGTCACGTTTTCGTTCATGGAGTGTCGGGTCGACCCTCTACCGAAAGGTGAAGCTGTAGAGGTGGGCCTCCCCCTCCAGCCGGAATCGCAACCGCAGTTGCCCCGATTCAGGCATTCGCAGCCGGCTGCCGCCCACCGGCCACCGGACTGAAGTCGCCACCCCATCCTCGGTGACGGCGTTGCTCGTGGCCAGAACTTCGCCGCCCTGGATCAGATCCACGGAAATGCGTCCGGCGCCGCGCGCCAACCCGTCGGCGTTCACCTCCAGACTCAGCACCTCGGCTCCCGGCTTCAGGGGCAGGGTGGTGAACCAACCCGCCGAACGTCCTTTCCGGACGTCCAGGCCCACGAAGCCGTCCCGGCGGATCGTAGCCAGGCCCGTGTACATGGGCAGGGTGTTCCAGTCGTGGAAGGGTCCGATGGTCACCGGCCCCCCGGAGTAGTAGTTCCAGAGCTCGTCCCCCACCGCAATGGGAACGTTGATGGGCGAGACCCAGCCTTCATCCCAGGTCCCCGGTTCACCCAACTCAATGGCATAGGACCCATCGAAGACGTGGACGAAGTTCCGCCCGTCCCGGCTCACCACCAGTTGTTGGGGACTTAGCTGCATCTCGTCCCAGACGTCGAACATCCCCAGGTACATCCCGGCGTCGATCCAGACCGACATGGCGTGCTGCTCCACCTCGGTCCCGGCCCGCGGGACCATGACCGGATTGCGGGGGTCGGGCGTCCACCTGATCAGGTCGGGACTCCAGTAGCGGCAGGTCCGCCGGGTGCGCCGGGGGATCAACTGTCCGGGGCCGGTGCAGGTGCGGCCGAAGACCTTCCAGCGCCTTTCGGGATCTTTCTCCAGAATGTCATCGAAGAGGCCTCTCCGGTCTCCGAAGCGGCCCGGATTCCGCTCTCCCGAAGGCAACCGGTCCGGGTTGACCACGATCCCCTCGGTCCACCGAAGCCCGTCGGGCGAGGTGTGGAGCCGGTTTCCTCCGGTATGCTTCACCAGCACCTTGTAGTGCTTTTCGGGGTCCGGTTCCCGTTCGTCCTTGACCATCATGGTCCAGTAGCCGTACGGGTTGTAGGCGAGGTCCAGGATGTTGTTCTCCGTGGAGCCTTTGTACTCCACCTGGTTCAGAACCGGCTTGACCCAGTCGATTCCATCCTCGCTCTCGGCGTAGCCCACCATGTATCCGCTGGCCTGCCGGTCGATCCCCGCGTACCACATGCGGAACCGGCCTTCCTCGTGGAAGACTTCCCCGTATGCGATGGCCCGCTTTTCGTCCCAGCTCCCGTCCGGACCCGGCCGGAGCACCGGATTGGCCGGATGTTTTTGCATCGAGTGGAAGGACTCGTCCAGGCCGTCAAGGGCGCTGACCTCCAGCATGTCCAGGAACAGCACCTTCCTCCCCGGCTCCGGGTTCAGTTCGGGCACCAGCAGCGGGTCGAAGTAGACGCTACCCGTGGGGGCCTGGACGGAGAGCGCCATTCCCAGGGTTCCGGACCCCTCCCGCGAGTTTCGTTCGACGGTGTGGAAGTGGCTGAGAGAAGGCGCCCGGGTGGCCTCCTCGTGGGAGACGGGGTCCCCACCCACCATCCGGCACTCGTAGGGAGCGGAGAACCGGGAACCCAGCCAGCGGGAGTAGAAGCTGTGGCTTCGGGTGGTGTTGGTCCAGAAGACCCAGGCCACGCCGTGCTCGTCGCGGGCCAGGATCGGATGGTGCAAGGCCTCCTGGCTGTGATGCAGCGGCTGAACCGTCCAACTCCGCCCGTCGTAGTAGGCATATTGGAGTTGGTGCTCCACCTTCTCCCACACCACCAGCGCCTTCCGGCCCCAGCCGGCCACGCTGTGGCTCACGTAGCCGGTCCCGCTCCAGGGAACATGGGGAGCCACGGCGGTGAAGTCCCGGCCCTGGTCGAAGCCTCCCGCGAATTCGGGCAGTTGCAGATAGAAGATGAACCAGGAACCGGCCCGGGCGGAGGTCAGGTGCAGGGTTCCCTGGGGGTCCAGGTCCGCCACCGGCGGGCCATAGTCCCCGGGCAGAGTCAGCGGCCTTCGTGTCCAACCACCCGACTTGGGAGAGGCCGCCCAGATCTGTCCCGCCGGTTTCCGGCGGAGACGCCGAGAATAGGGATGTCCCTTGGCCAAGAGGTGAAAGACGTGGTCCGGAGGTACCTCCACCGTCTGGCTGTAGAGGATCCGGAGTTGCCCTTTCCCGTCGATGACCACGTCTCCGAGTTGTGGGGATACACCGTCATCGATCCGCTCGGCGCCTTGGCCCCCGCCGGCTCCCGTCCACAGAACCGCGTTCCGAAAGGCGGCCGCCGGTTCCTTCCCCTTGACGGAGCAGCGGCTGTACCAGATGCCCTCGGGGTCGGAGCTTTGCCAAACCAGATGCAGGACGTCGTCTTCGTCGATGACTAGGCTGGCCACGCTGGCGTCCCGGACCGCTCCGGCCAGGACCGCCTCGTCCGAACCGCCGGCAATGGCCACGGCCGGATGGAAATCGCCGGCGAACTCGGGAGTCCCGTCCCTGGAGGCGGCCAGGAAGATCGTGGACCGTCCTTCGGTCACGGCGTCGTAGGCCAGGAACCAGATGCCGTCCGAGTTCCTGGCGATCTGCCGCCCGTTGGTGTGCGGAAACGGCGGCGCCCCGTTGCTCTTGCCGACCTCGAGTTTGATCGTCGCTCCGGCGTAAGGTCCGCCCAGGAGCAGCCACGCCGCCAGGACCAGACCGGCTGCGGAAATCCGGGGGATGAGTGTTAATGGAGAATAGCAGGCAGGACATCGTATAGGAGGAGTGGTGGATGACATAGATCCACTATAGTTCGGACCGAATCACGCCGCCAGGAGCGGCGGTTTTCAACCGCCGAACAGGAGCGGCGGTTTCCAACCGCCGGCCAGGAAGGGCGGTTTCCAGCCGCCCAGAGCGGCGGTTTCCAACCGCCGCGTTCCCGAGCAACGCACGGCAAAACCGGAATGGGAGACTAACAGTCCCCCCTCCTATTCCCCTCCTATCCCCCCCTCCAAAGTCCGTGGCTCTTGCCCCGAGCCGGAGTCCTCCTGTAGCATTTTCCGTATCAATACTTTTCAAGTCTCGGCAGTCACGTCCGTCGTCCGGTCCGGGCGCTGACCGGATCCTTCCAATGAGGAGAAACCACACATGAGTCAAGCTTCCATTCATCGTCGTTCCTTTCTTTCCCGTTCGGCCGGAGCCGGAGCGGGTCTGGCCCTGGCCAGCTTTCCCGGCATCGTCAGCGCTCGCAACGTCAACAATCGCCTCAACCTGGGAATCGTGGGGCCGGGAGGGCGCGGCACCGGCAGACTGAAGCGGTTCTTTCAGATGAACCGGCGGTTCAACGCTCGACTCGTCGCCGTCTGCGACCTCTGGAACTACCGCCGCGAAAATGCCGTGGAGCTGGCAAAGGCCGAGCAGGGTCATGCCCCCAAGGCCTACCGTCATCACGAAGAGATCCTGGCCGATGCCGACGTGGACGCTCTGATCATCGCCACCCCCGACCACGCCCACGCTCAGATTCTGAAGCTGGCCGCCGACGCGGGGAAGGACGCCTACTGCGAGAAACCCATGGCCAACGTGCTGGAGGAAGCCAACGCGGCCCTGGACGCGGTGCGCAAATCCGACACCATCGTCCAGATCGGGACCCAGAGACGGGCCAATCCCAAGTATCGTCAGGCCAGCCGCATGATCGCCGAAGGATTCATCGGCGACGTGGTCAAGGTCGACTTCCATTGGAGCAAGTACAGTCCTTATCGGTGGGCCCGGAAGGAAAAGGACATCCTGATGGCCAAGGAGAGCGATCTGGATTGGAACACCTGGCTCATGGGCCGACCCCACCGGCCCTTCGACCCCCGGATCTTTCGCTGCTTCCGGCTTTTCAAGGACTTCTCCAGCGGCATCATCGACCAGTGGATGAGCCACGGCATCGACTTGGCGCACATGCTGTCGGGTGTCACCTATCCCTCGAGCGTCGTGGCTCATGGTGGGATCTACCAATGGAAGGACTACCGGGAGAATCCCGACACCCAGGAGATCACCCTGGAGTACCGGAAGGGAGACCGGAAGTTCTTGGCGGTCTACTCCACCAACTGGATCAACGGGTACGGCAGCGGTACCCGGGTCCACGGGACCCTGGGAAGTTTCAAGGGCGAGGCCATTTCCCATCGTGACAACGACTGGTATTTCTCCGGCAAAGGTGTAAAGGCCGACGGCAGAGTGGCAGACAAAGTCCCGGTCGAAGGGGATCCCGGAGAGACCGACCACATGGCCAACTGGCTGGACGCCGTCCGCAGTCGAGATTCGAAACGGCTGTATGCTCCCGTCGAGGCCGGCTACGGTCACTCCATCGCCTGCATCATGGCGACCGATTCCTACTGGAGCGGGAAGCGCATGGTCTTCGACCCGGAGAAGCGGACCATCCAGGCCGGATGAGGAAAGTAGGAGGGGGGGAAATCCTTGTCCCCCTCTTCGCTTGTCCCCCTCTTCAACACCGACCCGCATCCGGCGGCTGGAAAGCCCCTGCTCCCAGACCACCCGTGTTTCTATTTGGATTTCGCCGGCCCGCAGCCGGTGGGGGAGCTTTTCTCTTACCGGTCCACCATCCAGTTCCGGCGGCGCAGGTCGTATTCCCGCTTCCCGATGAGGCTGGGAAAGCTCCAGATCTCGCGCTGGATCTGTCCCGACAGGATCTTCGACCATTCCAGCAGCGACAGCAACCGGTAGGCCCGGGACTCGACCAGTGGGAAATAGGCCCCGATGTTGTAGGAGCCCTGGGCGCCCGGTCTGATGTTAAGAACCGGCCAGACTCCGCTTTCGTTCTGCTGAGCCAGAATCTTCTCCAACTCCTCACCGGCAGAGCGGGAAATGGACTCGGCCAGTTGGACGCGGGTGATGCGCAGGGGCATGGGCCGCGATCCCTCTCGGCGTTTTCGCAGTTCCGGTTCCAGCCGCGCCCCATCGGGCCTCTTCATGAAGGCAGCCCAGGGAAAATCCTCTTCCGGGAGCTGATCCGGGTTGGCCCACAACGCCGACCCGGTCTTCAGGAACGCCGCCCGCTCCTGGGGAGTGTCCAGGAAATAGGTCTTCCAGTTCTTCAGGTCCACGGCGATGGGGCGGCCCGTGGTGTGGTCCACCAGTTGGCTCCGCATGGCCACTTTCTCGCCGCCCAGGGTCACCTGGATGAGGGCGCTCTTTTCCCACTCCAGGTAACGGGACACCGGTTCCAGATACTTCCGATCTCCTGTGAGGTCATACAGGAAAAAGAGGTTTTCGCAGGCGCTCGCACTGGAACCGGGGGACAGTCCGGGAGGGTGATAGATCCGGGACCAGACCGGCTGGTTCCGCCCGTCGTAGGCCAGGGCCCAGCCGTAGGTCGGGGGACCCAACTGGGCCGCGAGATGCCACTCGCCGTTGCGAACGATGGCATCCCGGTATTTCTCCAAGCCGGTCAGGTGATGGGCCAACTGCATCACCCGGAGTTGGGTACGCTGGTTTCCGTTGTCGAACTCGGCGCCGTGGGGGTCCTGGTTCCGGTTCTCGCTGCGTCCTTCCTTCAGGTTGTAGGTGTAGCCCCAACTGCCGTTGGGGTTCTGGGCTTTGAGGATGAAGTCGGCCGAGCGCCGGAAGGCCTCCAACCACCGCTCCTCCAGCGTCACCAGGTAGAGCCGGGCCATGAAGAGGGCGGCCTGACTCTGGCGTCCGTCCTGAAAGGTGGGGTAGTTCCGGTGGACGGTCCGCCGGTGGGAGGTGAGGACCTCTCGCCGGGGTGTGGGCCGTCCCCCCGTGTGGCGGTCATAGTGGTTGACCCAGTAGCCCTCCGGCTGCTGGGCCGACAACAGCCATTCCCCCGCCTTCCACGCCACCTCCAGGTAGCGCTGGTCCCCCAGCACCTGATAGGCGTAAAGGAAGAGGCGCCCCGCCCCCGGGGTGCCGTTCCTGCCGTGGGTCAGCTCCATGAAACGGTCCAGGCCGGGATGGAAGTAGGTGCGATAGCTGGTCTCCCCCGGCAGCAGGTGAGGCCAGGCGTAGAGGATGGCGCTCCAGGCTCCGTCGACCTGGAGCCGGCTGATGAAATCCAGATGGCGGCAGACGGTGTCCAGGACCTGCAGCGCCGTCTTCTCCGGCAGGTGCGTTTCCCGGCCCCGCAACGCCAGCATCTCCCGGACCGTCACGTCGCTGATCTTCAGCTCGTCGAAGCGCGCCCCCGCCGTCTGCAGCACGACCTCGGGATCGAGGCCGTCACGGCCCACTCCCCCATAGTAGGAAGCTCCCAGAAACAGAATGTGGAAGCGGTCCACCTCCAGGGGTTTGCCCACCGAGAGGCTCCGGAGCCGCCCGTCGAGGGCCAGCCAGAGCCGGCCCTGCCGGTCATCCCAGGAAAAGAGCAGGTGGTGCCAGCCCTCGGCCTCCAACTCGGAGACCGGAAGGTCGAGAGTCGCCACGACCTCGTCGTCCCCTTTCCAGTGACGGCCGGCCCAGGAGAGCCGGAGATGGTTGTCTGTCGTCTTCCACAGTTCCAGGTCGCGGCGCACGGCGGCGGCCGAGAAGAAGCAGTGCCTGCGCCCGTCCCGCCAGATGTTCCGTCCCGGTTTGCTGCGGACCCAGAACTGGACGGTGCCCCGGTCCGGGCGCATGTTTCCGTGAGCCCGCAGGTTGATCTGGGCTCCCGGGACGTCGATCTCGATCCCGCTGCCGTATCGGCCGGAGACCGAAGCATCGTAGTTGCGGCCGGCCGCTCCCGTCCCGTCGCGCTCGTAGTCGGGTTGAATGCTGTCCGGGGCGTCGAAGCGGGCCAGCAACGTGGTGTGCCGGTCCCGATCCACGGGAGCGCTCACCCAGTCGGGAAGGTCGGTCGTGGTTGGAGCCGGCCGGCCGCTGGCCGGGAGGGTCGTGGCTAGGAGCAGGGTTGCCGCCAGTAGCTTCTTCGTCGAAACGATCTCCTCTGAACGATTCCTTCAGCGCATCAGGTAATCCCAGCGCTGAGCCGCTATCTCCAGGATCCGGGGAACGTCCTGGGACAGCAGATAGCCTTCATCCATGAGTTCGAGGGCGACCGCACTCACCCGGCCCAGGTACTCATCCCGGCTCCCGTACCTCTCCCGGACGGACGGGCGCGGGTCACCCGCCTCGAGGCGCTCCTGCTTGCTCCGTGCGAAGGGAATGTAAGAGCCCCGGAAACTGCATATTTCCGTCGGCGGACCCTTGCCGGGGCCGAAGAGGTTCCACCCCGTGTAGGTGGCCAGGGGCACCGCCACCTCCGGCAGGCGAATCCCCGCCAGCTCGTTACCGTCGGCGTCGACCTTGGGGACCAGGATCGGAAAGGGGGCGCCGACTCGAGGCGGCTGGAAGCTCACGATACCTTCCGAACGAAACCGGGGACCGTAATCCACCCGGTACGCCCGGTGGATTCGGGTGGGCACCCGGACTCCCGGCAACTGGGGAAAGTCGAACTCGGGAAACGGGACCAGCGTGTCGCGGTCCAGGCGGGGGTAGCGGCTCGGGGGCGGAGTCGCGCCGTCGGTCACCCATCGGTCCAGGGCCACGAGCAGGGCGCGCATCGTCCAGCGAATCTCCAGCGGATTGTTGAGTTGTTCTCCCGTTGTCCGATCGGGAGGGAAGCGTCCGGGGGAATGCTGGCTTCCGGCAAAGAGGTAGTGGCGAACCTGATCCATCAGCTCCACATCCCGGGTTCCGTCCAGGGTGGTGTGAATCAGGGAGGAGGCCCGGCCCCAGTACTCATACGAGGTATTGATGTAGAAGATCTTGGGGCACAGCTCAGGCCGGGAGAAGTGGATGAGCAGCCCGTCGGTCTGCCCGGTCACCGGGTCGGTCTGGGCCGTGCCGGTGAAGGGGAAGATGTCGGTGGGATAGAAGAAGTTGGAGAAGGGCTGGGCATCCCGGGACGGTTGGGCGAAGCGGTGGTTGAAGCTGCCCCGTCCCGCACCCGCCACGTGTGGCATGAGCCCGTCGAAGGCGCGCCGGTTCTGCTCGTCCTCATTGAAACCCTGGTAGAGGAAGGTCCGCAGGAACCGGCCGCTCTGGGAGCTGCCGTACCCGAGGGCCCGATTCAGGGCGCTCCGGGGAATGGTCAGCACCGGATCGCCCTCGTACTTGAGGTGGGAGATCATGTCCCGCACCGCCGCTGGGCCCAGTCCCACCAGGGGAGGGTCCTGGGCCCGGTAGACCACTTCGTAGATCCTGCGGGGCTCGAATCCGCCTTCCAGCACCACGTGGGTCGGATCGGGCACCGGCCGTCCCCCCTCCATTCGGGCGAATCGCCAGCGGTCGCGGGGAATGATCCGGCGCTCGCCCTCGACGGCATCCCGGACCGTCATGGAGTTCTCGGGGTCGTTGGGATCGGACACGGGATAGGGAATGTGCCTGCGGTCCGAGAGCAGGCGATGTTCGACCTGGGTCTTGACCACGAAGTCACACCTCACGAGGCCGGTGACGGGGCCTTCCGGATCCCGGGCGATGGCCGGGTATACACGAACATTCCCCTTTCGATGGGGCGGATCCAGCTGCCATCCCAGCCACAGGAGCGTGAATCCCCGGCGCATGAGGAATCCGTCCCCGAAATCCTCGCGGGCCATGGGGTCGCGGCGGAACCGGGCCAGGCTGAAGAAGCCCAGCATGTTTTTCCCACCCCGGTTGGAGACCTCGTAGAGCAGGGCGCCGTTGCCCCGCTCCACCCGGACCGGCTTCATAAGCACGAAATCGGAGGAGAACTCCACCTCACCCCGATCGTTGCGGGGCGCTTTCCGGATGTCGGTGATGATCCGGTTGGGTCCCAATTCGGGATCGACAGCAAAGTGCACGCGTCCCGTGATCCTTTCGTAGGGGCCCACGAGGGGATAGGGCTCACCCTCCAGGATCGGATCCCTCTCCTGGACCTCCACCCGGACGACGCGGGCCCAGAGCGGACTCAGGAAGAATAGGAATGAGGAGATGATGATGAAAAGGCGTGACATACAGGCCATTAGAGTCGGAGCGAGAGAGCGTAGTCAAGGAGCCGGAAGGGCCGCCGCGAGAGCCGTCTCGACTTTCCATGCCGGTCGCATGGCGCAGTCATGATCGGCTTGAGCGCTAGCAGTCCGTGGTGAAAGTCCCGCGAGCACCGAGACCGTTCCTGCGCCCGCCGGACAAGGCGCGATTCGGGTGCATACCGGGAGTATGTGCCCGAATCGCAACGCCGTCCGCCGGGATGCAGGGACGGTCGAATGCCGTGATGACTTTTGCCACGGGCTGCTAGGAGCCTGCGCCGCAGAAATTGATCTACTGCGAAAGCGGTAGAATCGGTCCAGATTCCCCACTTTCTCGCTACGATCATTTCTACCGCGCAGACTCCTAGGGATTGGAAGGCGGTACTGGTTTAACGGCGTTGGGATCCGAGGTGGCGACGGCGAGGCCCGACATGCGGGCCAGAATCTCGCGGCCCGATCGATCGCTCGGATCCTTGGCCAGCGCGAAGGCGGCGATGGCTACCGCCCCATTGGGCAACTCGACAATTCCCGCGTCGGCTGCAATCCTCCGGCTTCCGCCATATTTGTTGGCTACCCGGATGCCTTCCTTGACGTACTTGGCGATGGTTCGTTTGTGGGTGGAGGTGCGCATCAGATCCAGCATCTCGTCGGTGTCGTGCCGGCTTGCCAATTCGCCGCGATAGAGACTTGCCAATAGCGATCCGATGTCGCGCGGCCCACAGACGTTGTTGACCAGAGAGTCGGAGTACCCCATCCCGTCGTCGTATAGCCCGGCCCGCATCTGTTCCAGGATCCGGGCATCGTTCTCGCGAGAGATGGGAGCGTCCCTCATGCCGACGATCAGGTAGTGCCATCGGCCCAAGTCCATGGACGCCCGCGTATTTTCCAGTCCCAGATTCCCCAGGAACCGGTTGACCGCGTCCAGCCCGACCTTCCGCATCACCAGGTCGGTAGCCATGTTGTCGCTGTGGACCATCATCAGACGGCAATATTCGCGCAAGGTGAGGGCGATCGGCCCGTCGCGGCGCTTGAGGACACCGCTGCCGTGGGTCGAGACGTCCTGGGGGAGAGGCTCCTTGGCATCCAGATCGAGAGAGCCGGCGGCCGCCTGCCGGTAGAGTTCGATCATGACCGGCAGCTTGATCACGCTGGCCGGAGGAAACCGCTGGTTGCCGTTCCAGGAATACTCGGCCCCGTCGGCCAGGTTCCTGGCGTAGAAGCCGATCCGCCCGCCGAATCGGCTCGCCATCGCATCCAGCTTCTGTCTGGGAAATTGGGTCTTGAGGGGATTCCGGAGCCTGGAGTCCTGCTTCAGCCGGCTCTCGACCACTCCGGACTGCGCTCCCGGCGGCCCAGCGTTCCCACCCGCCTCGACGACGGCGGGCCCAGGTCCGGCTGCGCCAAGGACCAGCACTCCGCTCAGCAGGACAAGGAGCCGGGTCTTCTTCAAGGCAGATCGGGATTCAAGCCTGGCGGGAGAGCCTGTCCTTCCGGCTTCCTGTCTCAAGCCAGAAGCTTCTCGATCACGTGACCACCGATGTCGGTGAGACGAAAGTCGCGGCCCTGGTAGCGGTAGGTGAGCTTGGTGTGGTCGATTCCCAGCAGGTGGAGGATCGTGGCCTGGACGTCGTAGACCTCCACCTTGTCCTTGGTCACGAAAAAGCCCAGCTCGTCCACCTCTCCGATGGTCTGACCGGGATTGATGCCGCCTCCGGCGAACCACATGGGAAAGTTCTCGATGTGGTGGTTCCGGCCGACGCTCTCGCGGATCTCCGCCATGGGCGTCCGTCCGAACTCGCCTCCCCAGATGACCAGCGTGTCCTCCAACAGGCCGCGTTGCTTGAGATCGGTGATGAGGGCGGCGGTGGGACGATCGGTCTGCAGCGCCACCTCGTCGATCTTCTCGTTCAAGTTCCCGTGATGGTCCCAACCGGTGTGGTACACCTGAACGAACCGCACGCCCCGCTCGATCATGCGCCGGGCCAGCAGGCAGTTGGTGCCGTAGGACGGCTCGCCCGGCGTGACGCCGTAGAGATCCAGCGTGGTCTGGCTTTCGCCACTCAGGTCCATCAGTTCGGGACCGCTGGTCTGCATACGGTAGGCCATCTCGTAGGAAGCGATGCGAGTCGCGATTTCCGGGTCGCCGTAATCCTGCTCATGAATCCGGTTCAGATCCTGGATGGCGGCAAGCTTCGCCGCCTGACGCGTCATCGATACGCCTTTGGGGCTGGACAGATTCGGGATCGGAACGGCCGATTTCAGGAACTCGACGCCTTGGTAGGCGCTGGGCAGGAAACCGCTGCTCCACATGAAAGCGCCCCCCATCAGGTCCTCCTGCCCCGAACGCAGCACCACGAAGCCGGGAAGATCCTGGGATTCACTCCCCAGGCCATAGCCGACCCAGGAGCCCATGCTGGGACGTCCGAAGCGAGTGGATCCGGTGTTGCAGAAGAGCTTGGCGGGGGCGTGATTGAAGTTCTCGGTCACCACCGAGTGGATCAGGGCGAGGTCGTCGACCACGGTGGCGGTGTGGGGAAACACCTCCGAGACCCAGGTTCCCGACTGTCCGTGCTGCGCGAACTTCCGCTTCGGCCCGAGCAACTTGGGTTTGACCTTGGTGAAGCGCTCCATGAACGCGAAGCGCTTCCCCTCCATGATCGAGTCAGGTGCGGGCTGGCCGTGCAACCGGGCCAACTCCGGCCGGTAGAGCCAGGTCTCGAACTGGCTGGGACCTCCGGCCATGAAGAGGTAGATGACCCGCTTGACCTTGGGTTCGTAGTGGGGTTCCCGGAGAGCGAGAGGGTTCCTGGCCCGGTCGTCACCGGCCGCGAACATCTTGCCGTCGGTCAGCAACTGGCCCAGGGCGACGTTGGCCAGACCGACGAAACAGCGGTTGAAGAAATGCCGCCTGGTCTGATTCAGGAGCTGGAGCCCGTGTGTCGTCATTTCCATCTCCATGTTCCTCCTGGGATCCTCACCGTCATTCCCGGGTGAAGAACTCGTCCAGATTGAGCAGTACGCTGGCCACCATGTACCAGGCGGCCTCCTCCTGGCCGTCGCTCCCGGCCGGCAGCGGAAGGCTCAGAATCTCCTGCGTCTCCGCCGGATCGGTCCGGAAGTCCTGGCGTTGTGTGGTCAACAGGCTCTCCAGCCGTTCCTTCTCCAGGGGCCGGGGCGGCCGGGTCAGGCAGAGTCGAAAGAGGTAATCGAGCCGTTCCGAGTCCGTTCCATCCGGCTGTTCCCTCACGACCCGGTGAGCCAGACCCTGGGCGAACTCGTGGAACCCTTCGTCGTTCAGAAGCGTGAGGGCCTGCAAGGGCGTGGTCGACCGGTTGCGGCGGCTGACCGTGGTCAAGGCGTCGGGGCTGTCGAAGACCGCCAAGGCCGGGTGGGGACTGAGTCGCCAGAAATAGGTGTACATCCCTCGCCGGTAACGGTCCCGCCCCTCACTCAGGGGCCAGCGCTCATGGCCCTTGTCGGTCTGCCTGCCCTTGATGATGACTCCAGGGGGTTGCGAAGGGTAAACGCTGGGTCCGCCGATCTTCGGCGCCAACAAGCCGCTCGCCGACAGCGCCAGATCGCGCACCACCTCCGACTCGACGCGCATGCGGTTCTGCCGCGCCAACAGACGGTTTCGGGGGTCGGCTTGCCGGATTTCCGGCCGATTGCGGGACGATTGACGGTAGGTCGCCGAAGTCGTGATCAGGCGATGGATCGCCTTCAGGCTCCAGTCCTGAGCCCTGAACTCCGAGGCCAGCCAGTCCAGGAGCCGGGCATGAGAGGGAGGGGAGCCCTGTTTGCCGAAATCGTTGCTGGTTTCGACGATCCCGGCGCCGAAGTAACGCTGCCAGATTCGGTTTACGGTAACGCGGGGGGTGAGAGGATTCTTCTCGTCCACCAGCCAGCGGGCCAGGTCCAGCCGAGTGTATTTTTCACGGTCGGGTAGAGGCGGCAATACGGTAAGGGTTCCGGGCCAGACCTGTACACCCTTCCGCAGGAAGTCGCCCCCCAGCAGCACATGGGTCGGACGGGGTTCGGGCAACTCCCGCATCACCAAAGTGCTGGGGACCTCAGGCTTCAGTTCTTCGACGGCGTCCAGGGCCTTCGTCCGTGCCTGGTGGCCCGGATCCTGTTTGAAATAGGCGCGCTGGATGTACTTCTGCTGTTCCGGGTGGCGCTCCGCGAACGGAATCATCAGAGACGCCTGTTGGCCCGGAGTCAGCTGGGTCCGGTCCTCTTCATTCAGAGAGGCCTCCCACTCCTCCTGCTTGGCCAACAATTGCTCCTCGTACCGCTCATTTTCCTCCCGCATCGCCTTGAGCTGGGCCCGAATGGCATCTCGTCCCGCATATTGTTCGGGCGTGCCGAATTCCAGGACCGGGTCGTAGGCGCGGGTCCGTCCGGCTTTGTTCTTGAAGTCACCGCTCAGTTCGTCGATGTTGTTGAAAAAGGCGAAGAACCGGTAGAACTCCCGCTGGGACACGGGGTCGTACTTGTGGTCGTGGCAGCGGGCGCAGCCCAGGGTCAGACCCAGGAAGACGACCCCGGTGGTGTGCACCCGGTCGACCACGGCTTCGACCCGGTACTGCTCGAAGTCGATGCCCCCTTCCAGATTCAACTGGGTGTTGCGGTGAAACCCGCTGGCCACGATCTGGTCCTGGGTGGCGTTGGTGATCAGGTCCCCGGAGATCTGCTCGATCACGAACTCGTCGTAGGGCAGATCCCGGTTCAGGGCCTCGATCACCCAGTCCCGGTATTTCCAGATCTTGCGGGGCAGGTCGTTGTTGTATCCGTCGGAGTCGGCGTAGCGGGCCAGGTCGAGCCAGTGGCGTCCCCAGCGCTCGCCGTAGTGGGGGGAACCCAGAAGATCGTCGATGAGGCGCTCGTAGGCGTCCGAGCGCGTATCTTCCAGAAATGCCTCCACCTCCCCGGGCTGGGGCAGCAGTCCGATCAGGTCCAGATAGGCCCGGCGGATCAACGTCGTCTTCTCGGCTTCCGGCGACGGCTTCAGGCCCTGCCGGTCAAGACGGGCGAGGATGAAACTGTCGACGGGATTGCGCACCCAGGAGGGATCGGAGACCGCCGGCTCCGCGGGACGCCGGATCGGCTGGAAGGCCCAGTGCCGGGAAGGGTCGCCCGCGTCCTGCTCCCGGTCCGGAGCCGGGTCGGGCCAGGGGAGTCCCATCCGGATCCACCGGACGAGCGCCGAGATCTCCTGGTCGGCCAGCGGCTCCTCCGGCGGCATCTTCAACTCGCCTTGGCGGCGGATGGCATGAATTAGCCGGCTCTCCTCGGGCAGACCCGCGGCGACGGCTTCGCCCCGATTGCCCCCTTTGAGGATCGCCTCCCGGCTGTCTGTCGAAAGCCCGCTGGTGGGCAACTTTTCGTTGTGGCAACCGGCGCACTTGTTCCGGAGGACCGGCCGGATCTGGTTTTCGAAAAATTGAATCTGGTCCGCGGGAAATCGCACGGACCCCGCTCCGCAGACCAGTTGGAGAGAACTGCAGGCGCCGAGGATCAAGACTGCTGCGGGAAGACGAACCACGTACCTAGCGTACCATTGTCCCATCAATATGTTCCATCGCGGCGGGGACAACTTCCGGCGAGGAACCGACCCCCGCGAATCTGGGGACGTTTGGGGTAATCTTCCCCGAATTTCATCTTTCGTATCCGGCAAAGTCAAGCGGCATTTCGACCAGCCACTTGCGCAAGAACCTCTGCCAGGCCGGATCGATGTGGGGTCCGTTCGCCGAGTGTCCGTCCGGGGTGGGCACGTATTCGAATCGTTCCCGTATTCCCAGCATTTCGTAGACTTCCGCCGCCCGGTTGCAATAGCCCTCGTTGTGCAGGTCGGCCATGCGTGCGGCGATGAGCATGAAGGCCCGGGGCGCGCACATCGCTATCAGCTCGTGGTGATTGCGCTCGAGTCCGGGGCGTCTCACGTCGGGGTTCAGCAGACTCAGGACGGTGCCTCGCAGGTCGTGAATCGGGTAGTCCTGGGTGGGGATTCCGGGAAACCGTTTCAGCCAGTCCAGGTACCAGGGTTTGAACCAGTTGGTCCTGCCGTTGAGGGCGACTCCCGGATCGAAAGAGACCGTCGCCTTGATCTCGGGGACGAAGGCGGCAACGTAGATGGCCGCCTTGGCGCTCAGGGAAAACCCCATGAATCCGATCCGGTCCGCATCCACCTCCGGCAGGGAATTCAGGTACTCCACCTCCCGGGAGACGTCGTGGACCATCTTGCCCATGGGCAGCCAGTGTCCGAAACGGGAATAGAGTTTCTTCTGCACCTCCGTCAGAAACGATTTTCCTCCCCGGTACTTCTTGATGAAGGATTGGCTGGTCAGCACCACGAAGCCGCGCCGGGCCAGGTAGCTGCCCCACCAGTGCTCCGGGGCATCGTAATCGGAACTGGTGGCGGCCCAGGCGATGACGGCCGGAAACGGTCCGGCTCCCTGGTTCTTGGGCAGCAGCAAGAGGTGGTCCTGCAAAAAATCGACCTCGATCGGGAGCCCCAGGTGGATCCGCGTATAGCCCTCACGCTCCTGGCGGCTATGGACTTTGACTTCGGTGATGTCCCCGAACCAACGGCGATCTTCCGGCGTTGGGCCCAGCTTGCCCAGAATCCGGGTCCAGAGCTCGGCCAGCTCGGGTCTCCTGCGCGCATACCAATCCTCTGCGGACTCCACCTTCTCTCCGTTTTCAGTGACCAGAGCCGACGGAATTTCCATCAGGTGTTGCCCCGGTTGCCTGGAGGGCCCCCGGACCCAGGGGTGATAGGTGAGCCTTCCCAGGTTCCCGGCCTCCCCCGGCACCAGCGAAGTCAAGCTGAATCCCAACAGGCTGACGACAGCGAGATTCCTGAGTTTCAGTCTCACTCCTCTTTCCCCCTATCTCGCTCGGCGTGGTCTTTCAATGCCAGCGAGCGGAACTCCTTCATCCGTCTCGTCCACAACTCCTCCATCTGGCGCACCTTGCCGGGATGCTCTGAGGCCAGATCGCTGGTTTCGGTGCGGTCGGTCTCCAAGTCGTAGAGCTCCCACGGACCCTCCGGGCCTTCCGATACCAGCTTCCAACGGTCGGCCCGCACCGCCCGATTCTTCTCGTGGTACCACCAGAGGTGATCTCGGGCGACGGTTCCATCCTGGGAAAAGACCGGAACCAGGCTCTTTCCCGGAAGTGGAGGAGAGGGATCCGGCTTACCTGTCGAACTCCTTTGGCCTGCCGGCCCGACCAGCTCCAGGACGGTGGGAACGAAGTCGATCACGTGGCCGACATTGTGTCGGAACTCGTTCCGGGAGGAGATGCCGCGGGGCCAGTGCGCGATCATCGGCGTGGCGATTCCACCCTCATGGACCCACATCTTGTGGCGGCGGAAGGGGGTGTTGGAGACGGTCGACCAACCCGGGCCCAGGCACAGATAGGTGTCGGCCGAGCCGGGTTCCGCCCCCGAGTCGTGGCCGCCGCTGCGGACAATGAGCTCGCAACTGGCGCCGTTGTCCGAGAGGAAGAGGATCAGGGTGTTCTCGAAGGCGTCCATGCGGCGAAGCTGGTCCAGCACCCGGCCGATCTCCCGGTCCATGCGGTGGATCATGGCCGCGTGGATGGCCATCTTCACCGCCTGAAACTCACGCTGCCTGACGGTCAGTTGGCTCCAGGCAAGCGGCCGGTTCACCTCGCCGGGTCCCAGCGCCTCCAGGGTTCCGGGGAATTCCCGGATCGGCCCCACGTCGGGTTCCCGTTCGGGGAGCCGACCGAAGACGATGCCCATCTCCCGGATCCGCCGCCACCGATCCCGGCGTATTTGATCCCAGTCGCGTCGATACCGGTCGCGGTAGCGGGAGATGTCCTCGGGCAGGGCGTGGAGAGGGAAGTGGGGTGCGGTAAACGCCAGGTAGTAAAAGAAGGGCTTGGCCCGGTCCGCTTTGGAATGTTCCTGCAGGATCTTGATGGCGTGATCGGCGATGGCGGTGGTGGCGTAGTAGCCGGTGCCGGGCTCGATGGGGGGCAGCTTCCGATCGTCTTCCCAGTGGACCCTCGGATTGAAGAAGCGTCCCTGGTCGCGCAGGTAGTAGGATCGATCGAATCCGCTGGCCACGGGCATCCCGTCGATGTGCCACTTGCCGGAGTGGTAGGACCGGTAACCGAGGGGCCGGAGCGTATCGGGGAGCAGGCGGGCCCAAGCCGGACGCTTGCCTTTGCTTCCGCCGGGGACACCCGGCAGCTCGTCTCGTCCCACCTGCTGGGCGTAGTAACCGGTGAGCAGGGAGGCCCGGGTGGGCCAGCATCTTGCCGTGTTGTAGAACTGTGTAAAACGGAGGCCGCCTCGGGCCAGCCCGTCCAGGTTCGGTGTCTCGATCTCTCCACCGTAGCAACCTAGGTCGGAGAACCCCAAGTCATCGGACAGGATGACCATGATGTTAGGACGGGTGGAGGCCTCTGTCAGGACGAGGAAAAGCATCAAGCAGAAAGCACAAAATGGCAAAAAAGCACCAATCACCAAGTTCCAGACGGCATGCGGTCGCCGAGGCACAAGCCGACTGAAATAATTTCCGGATCTGCTTTCGCTTTTCCGCCAGATTGCCTGCAACTTCAGCCTGTTCGGGCTGATATGGTCTTTCACTGGCATCTCGCCGCAGACTCTTGCCCGACGCTTCGATTACTTTTTCGGCTCTGGAGGGGTGCCGGGATCTCCCGGATTGGGCGGATCGAAGTAGCCGTTGCCGTCCACGTCCAGGAGGATGGGGTTGGTGAAGGAGAAGGAACTGAAATGGGAAAAGGGGGCATCCCACCTCCCATCCGAGGTCGCCAGCACCACGTACCAGGTGTCCTTCTCGGGCCGGACGGTCACGTCCTGGTCAAAGCGCACGACCTCCGACCGGTTCTCCACCGGGAAGGTTCGAATCAGCTTGCCGTTGGCGATCAACTCGACCCGCTCCACCGGGACCCAGGGGACCGCCTGAACCTGAATGTGGAGCGTCGTGCCTTCCTGCCTGGCGGCGAGCTGGGAACCCACGGGGCTGCCGTCTCCGGCGGAAAAGCGGATCACGGGCCCGAAGGAGGCCGTGGAGGCCCTGCTCTTGAGAGCGTCGACCACCCGCGCAGGGTCGATCTCCCAGGGGTTGTCCGTTTCCGAAAGGACGTAGTTTCGAGGATAGCCGGGAAGCTCGCGAGGATACCCGTGGGCATCGGTGTTGGCGACGCCCGTCATGAAGATGCCCCGGTTCATGAGGCTGTACCAGTCCTTGAGCTTCTGATCCACCAGGGGCGTGCGGCCGTAATGGTTTTTCTCTCTGTCCCTGTCGGTCTTGGCGTTGAAGATCTCTACCTGGTCGAACCCGTACTCGAAGTAGGGGTACTCGATTTCTGAGGTCTCGGGATTCAACCGGGCGTCGAAGTATCGACTCCTCGGTTTGGGCGGATTCCCTCGTGGATGGTTGATCTGGACGATTTCATCTCCCGGGTCCGTAAGCACGAGACGTAGAAACTCCCCCGGCGTACGGATGGCATGCCGGAAAGTCCGCTCCGCCCAAATGTTCACCGACAAGGGAAAGCTGTTGAAGTGGCCGAAGACCGTGTCGATCTCGGCGCCCACGACCGAACTCAAGAACGGCTCCAGATTCAGCTCCCGAATATGAGGAGCGTAGTCCTTGAGAACGTTGTGATCGGTGGCGGTCAGCAGATCCAGCCCCTCGGCCGCGGACACGATCGCTCCGTCCCGCATGGCGAAGGTCAGATGCATGTGAAAGTCCGAGGAGATGAAACCCGAGGTGTCCACGACTCGGGACAGCGTGAAGTTCTGGTGGGTTCTCTGTCCCTCGGAGATCGAGACCTTTTGATGGTCCAGGGTGTATTCGGTGCCCCGCGTGACATACACGTCGTACTCGCCCACGGGAAGAGTCTTGAGTTCACGCCCGGTGGCGGTCACCAGGAAGTTCTGGAACCGGCCCACGACAGGCACTTCCGGGCGCCCGTCGGCGTGGGCGAAGTAGAGGCGCGAGGGCAGGTGAACCCGGCTCCCCTGCTCCAGGACCTCGAAGGAGAACTGGCCGGTGGGCAGATTGGACTCCAGGACGAACCGCTCGTCCGGGTCGAAGCCCGCACCCATGGAAGCGTTCATGTCCGGGGCATCCCGCAGCAGGATCCCGGTCGCCGCCAAGGCCACGATCGCTCCCAGGCGGAGAAAGAATGTGGTGGAAAAGGTGGGCATCTTGTTACCCTCGCAGTGGAATTTATATTCGCAAGTCTAACCCTCGGTTCCACCGGGGTCAACGCAATCAGGTGAGCGCCCAGCCGGAGTCATCCAGTTTTTGTCCCGCCTCGACAGCCAATTTTTCAGGTTGAATGTGGGTCATCCGATTTATGGCTGAGTCTTGATTAGCTGTTTTGTTTCAAATGGTTACGGAGTCCCGAACTGGCATCGCTCCAATTGGTTATTGCGATTGAATAAATCATCCTTTACCATCAACAGCAAATCCGGGGTAGAGAATCCGCCCCAACCCATTGCAAGACGGCTTCGATACCTCGCACCAGCCCGAAACAGGTAGCGTCCGCCAAGAGGAGGAAAAATGATGGCTCAGGTATCGAAGAGGCAATGGTGTCCGGCGATGGCATTCCTGGCGCTGGCCGCCGCGTTGGCGCCCGCACAGGTATACGGACAAGCCACCACCTATGCACGGCTGCTGGGGACGGTCACGGACCAGACCGGCGCCGTGGTGCCCGGAGTCGAAGTCGAGGCGACGGCCATGGCCACGAATGTGCCGCGTCTGGCGGTGACCGACGATCGGGGAAACTACCTCATCGACAAGCTCATTCCGGGCCGGTACGACCTGAAGGCGGAGCTCCCGGGCTTCAAGACGCAGATTTCCCTGGATGTGCGTCTGGAGGTGACCCAGGTGGCCCGGGTGGACTTCACTCTGACGCCGGGTGAGATCGCCGAGCAGGTGACGGTCACGGGTCAGACGACGATCATTGACACGGACACGGCCGAGGTGGGAGCGGTGATCGAGGAGAGGAAAATCCTGGACCTGCCGATTCGAGGACGGGACCTGGTGAAGCTGGCCTATCTGACCACGGGTGGCGTCCAGGAGCGGTCCGAGATCGGGTACGCTCAGCAAATGTACGCCTACGGCGGCGGTTACCCCTCCTTCAACGGCCTCTACGCCCACTCCAACCAGATCACACTGGACGGGGCCAACAACCAGGGCTATGTCACCCAGAGGCCCGTGGTCCAGCCCACACCGGAGACGGTGCAGGAGTTCAAGATCATCACCAACAACTACTCGGCCGAGCACGGTCGCGTCGGCGGAGCCGTGATCAGCATGCTCTCCAAGAGCGGGACCAACGAGTTCCACGGGCACACCTGGTACTACTTTCGGGATGAGCGCCTGGATGCGGCCAATTTCTTCACCAACCGGACCGGGTCCGGCAAGCTGCCGGTGAACTATCAGATCTTCGGCGGATCCATGGGCGGCCCCATCATCAAGGACCGGACCTTTTTTCACGCCCACTACGAGCGGTTCATCGACGACTTCGAGAGCGTCGACTTCCTGACGGTCCCTTCGGCGGCCATGACCGGGGGAGACTTCGCGGGCGCCGGAGCCAGCGGAACGATTCCTCAGCTCTACAACCCCTTTGACGTGGTGGGCGGAGAGCGGCAACCTTTCCCCAACAACCGGATTCCCCAGAGCATGATGAGTCCGGTCTACCTGAAGGCGATGGAATTGATTCCACCGCCGACGCCCAACGTGGCCGGCGCCACCGATCAGAACTACAGCTATCCCAACACTCGCAACAGCCGGGTCAACAAGTACTCCATCCGGGGCGATCACCACTTCGCCGCCGACGACACGATCTTTGCCCGCTTCAGTTGGCAGAACTCTCCGGAGACGGTGCACACGGGAAGGTTCGGCGTCCCGGGAGCCGAGCTCCATGGGGTCAGCCGGCAGTTTCAGGACCGGTCCCATGGCTGGCAGACGGCCATGAGCTGGGTCAATCCCATCGGGTCGAACCTGGTGACGGAGCTCAGCGCCTCTATTTGGAGTTTCTCCTGGCTGATCTCGGTTCCGCTGGAGGACCGGAACTGGGCCGAGGACCTGGGCTACGACGACGGGCACCTGCATGTGTCCTACTACCCGGATGGAAGCCGGGGACCGGGTGGATTGCCGCGGATCGAACCCTCCAATTACACGGGCTGGCGGGGAACGACGGTGTCGCCTCGGACGGACTGGGGATGGTCGGCGAAGTACTCCGCCTCCTGGCGCAAGGGGAACCACTACCTGAAATTCGGCATCGAGCACAGCCGCAACCTGGACGTGGAGGGCAACCGCGTGATCGCCTACAGCGGCGGCAGAGACCGGTTCGACGGATACGCCTCCGGCCAGATCAGACGCAACGAGGCCGGAGCCGTGACCGGCGCCACCTTCGGAGAGCCCTGGGCCGACTTCGCGCTGGGGCTGCCCTCCTCGGTGACCGGCAACAACCAGGGCAACTCCTTCTATTACACCCACTTCGACATGAGCCACTATAACTGGTTCGTCAACGACGACTGGAAGCTGGGGCCGGACCTGACCCTGAACCTGGGCGTGAGGTGGGAGCAGCCGCGGCCGCCCTACTACGGAGGAACGCCCGACGGCGGCTATCCCACCGACTATTACTACTGTGCTTTCGACTACTCGCAGGCCAACGGCCGCATCGATCCGGTGCGGATGATGCCGAAGGGTTTCGACATCGAGCGCTTCCAAGGCCCGACCGGTCTGGCCATGCCCTTCGGGAATCTGGACACACGGGGTTGCTTCAAGGCCAAGTGGCGCTACTTCGCGCCGCGCTTCGGACTGGCGTGGAGGATGTTCGGAACCAACCGGACGGTCCTGCGCTTGGGAGCGGGCCTGACCTACGACCAGGAGATCGGGGTTCTCAGAGGCAGGACGCTTCTTCCCGCCACGGGCACGATCAGCAGCATCCTGCCGAGGGGAACGGAGAGACCGACCCTGTTCCTCGGAAAGCGGCTGGATCTGCCGACGCAGACCGCGGTGGGTGAGTACCGGACCTGCTACCTGCCGGAGTTGGATTGGGAAGAAGGACAAGTTTACTCCTACAACCTGTCGCTCCAGCACGAGATCTTTCAGGGCACCAAGCTGGAAGTGGCCTACGTGGGCAACCAGGCACGGCACATCCGAAATTCCCTTCCCCACAACGTGGCCCAACCGGAAGGCTATATGCAGACGCTGGTGGGCGGCGGCACGAGGCACGCCAGCTCCGCCACGGTCACGGCCGGCCCGCGCGCTTGGATTCCCGGCGATACGGCGCCCCGGTCCTGGAGTGGGCAGCGGGCTCGCCGGCCCTACCCCCAACTGAGACCCAACATCCTGATGCGTCCTGATGGGAACATGCACTACGACTCCCTGCAGGCCAAGCTGGAACGGCGCTTCCAGGACGGGCTGGCCATGTCGATGGGCTACACCTGGGGCAAGGGCATGGCCCTCAACATCAACGGGGTCTGGCTCGACGGGCGCAATTCCCTGGAATTCGAGCGCCACCGCCTGAAGTCGCCCATGCGCTGGGATCGGACCCACACTTTCTACAACTCGACGATCTGGGAGCTTCCGTTCTTCCGTAATGCGGACGGACTGAAGAAAACGCTGCTGGGTGGCTGGGAAGCCACGGGAATCGTCACCCTGACCACGGGTGCATTGTTCGAAGTCCGCGTGAACCGGGATCTGTGGAACCAGGGCCGGCGCTCCGGCCAGCGACCGGACCGGATTCGCGACGGAAGTCTGGGTGGGGGTGCGACGGTGGAACGGTGGTTCGATCTCAGCGCCTTTGTGTTGCCCAAGTACCACAGCAGTCTGTGCGGAGGGGCCCAATATTGCCACCAGGCCGCCTCTCTGGCTCTGGGCAATGCGTCGCCTTGGCCGCTGCGCTACGATGGTGTGCCCATAGTGGATTTCTCTCTGCACAAGGGGTTCGCCCTCGGGGAACTGAAGTCCCTGGACTTCCGTGTGGAATTCTTCAACGCATTGAACACCGCCATCTTCAACGCACCCGAAGGCAGAATAGACCGCTCGAGCGCGGGGCGGGTGAGCAGTGCTGCGACGGCGCGCCAGATCCAGTTGGGCTTCCGCTTCTCGTTCTGAATGGGAGGGGGGCATTTTGTCCCCCTTTTCAGACCCTGGGAGGGGGACATCCTTGTCTCCCTCTTCAACCCCGCCCCTGAAGCGCCGACTCTTCGCCATTTCCGGATGTCTTCGTAAATCCTTGGTTCTGATCGGACGTTTCACCTTCTATACTTACGACGATAACGAGTCGGGGTAGGCAAACCCGGCCCAATTCTTCCGGGTCGACAATGGTTCCACGGATGCAAGAGGCACTCGACCGGCGACGGCGTCGGACCACGTCCCGCAGAGAATTCTTGAGGGCGTCCACCCTCGGTTTCGGTTCGGTGGCATTCATCCAACCGGCACGGCTGCCGGCGTCCGGCGCCCGTGGGTTATCCCCGCAAGTGCGTGAGATCGGGTCCAGGCTCGAGCTGTTCGTGGACGACTGGCTGATCGAGACCATGAAGGGGGTGGAGCTGAAGCTGCACCGCCCCGTGCCCCGGGAGGTGGTCCTCGAGTTCGACCGCCCCTGGGAGGGCCCCTTGAGTTACGCTCCGGCCTATATAAAGGACGTAGATCGCTACCGGCTCTGGTACCGGGGAGGCGGCGTATGGGACGGAATCCGGGCCGATCGGCGGCCGGAACCGTGCACCTGTTACGCCGAGAGCCGCGACGGAATCCATTGGGAAAGGCCGGTCTTGGGGATGCATGAAACCCGGGGCATCCGCGGGTTCGAGCCGTCCCGAGACAACAACATCGTGATCCACGGAAGTACGGCCAAGCACGTGTGTGTCTTCAAGGACGGCAACCCGGCGGCGCCGGAGTCGGAGCGCTACAAGGCCATCGGCCTCTCGTCCGGGTTCGACCCGCCCGGGACGCTCCGCGGCCTGGTCTCGCCGGACGGACTTCACTGGACGGTGTTGGACAAGGACCCCATCCTCACCGCTCCCGGCGACGACCACTGGCCCCATTTCGACTCCCACAACACGGCCCTGTGGGACCCGAATCTTGGGCAGTACGTGGCCTACATGCGGGGCATGGACCCGCGGTTCGGAGTCTTTGAGACCTACCCGCCCGGGGTCCGCTCCATCCGGCGCAGCGTCTCGCCCGACTTCAGAACCTGGTCCAAGCCACATTTCATCGAGGTGGGCGATTCGCCCGTCGAGCACCTCTACATGAATGCCTGCAGCCTCTACTACCGGGCGCCCCATATCTATCTCATGTTCCCCAAGCGCTTCTTCCCGAAGCGCAAGGTCCGTGAGGACTGGACCGCGAGCGGGATTTCCGAGAGCGTGTTCATGGCCAGCCGCGACGGGATCCACTGGGACCGGCGATTCATGGAGGCGTTCCTGCGGCCGGGCCCCGACCCGGACAACTGGACCGACCGGAACATGTACAAGGGAGTCGGGGTCGTGCCCACGGGACCGGCGGAGATCTCCATCTACTACATCGAGCACTACCGGCACCCGTCGGTCCGGCTGCGGAGGGGCGCTCTCCGCATTGACGGGTTCGTTTCCGTGAACGGTCCCTATTCCGGCGGAGAGTTTCTCACTCGGCCCCTTGTCTTCCAGGGAAAGGAACTGGTCCTGAACTACGCCACTTCGGCGGCAGGAAGTCTGAGGGTGGAGGTTCAAGACGTTCAGGGAAGGCCCGCGGAAGGCTTTGGGTTGGCCGACTGTGTGGAGATCGTCGGAGATGAAATCGAACGGGTTGTCACTTGGCGGGCTGGAAGCGATGTGGGTTCGCTGTCGGGGAAACCCGTCCGGCTGCGTTTCGCCCTGAAAGACGCGGATCTATATTCCATTCGGTTCCGGATTTAATGCCGGCACGGACTGGGAGGGAAAAATGAGACTGCATCGCTGGTTGCCGCTCTTGTGGAGTGCACTGTTTTTAGCCGCCGCCTGCGCCCCTGAGGGCGGAGGCGACGAGGACGGCATCCGGAAGCCCGTTTTCCCCAAGGACCGGAAGCGGCGAATCCTTTACTACGACGCTGCCTCGCAGGAAACCTGGGGTTACATTGACCAGGGGCGGAAGATCCCCTACATGAAGCTGATCGCCGACATCACCGACCATCAGTCCTTCCTCGACGTCCGCACCAACATGACCTTCGGCACCCAGGTGGACACCTACGTCTTCCACATCGGCAACGGCGCGGACCCTCCCTACAACATCTCGACGGAGATGCTCTGGCCCTGTTTCAGTTCCTACGAGGAGGTGCGGGACCTGGTCATCGAAGCCTGCCACGCCCGCGGAATGGAGGTGTGGGCCTCCCTGAGGATGAACGATCTGCACGCGTCCTGGCGGTCCGTCTCCCTCCATGATCTGGACGATCCCTTCAAGATCGAGCATCCGGAGTTCCTGCTGGCCCCCGAAAGCAGCCGGCACCTGGCCTCCGAACTGACCGAACACATGCTGTGGTCCGGGCTCAACTTCGTCCATCCGGAGGTCCGGCAACACCGGCTAAACTTCATTGAGCGGACCGCCGCCGCCCATGATTTCGATGGCTACGAGCTGGACTTCAACCGCATGGGCATCAGCTTCCCCCTGGGGCAGGAGAGGCGCCACGCCCACTTGTTGACCGAAATGATGCGCGAGGCGCGGCAGCGGCTGAATGCCGTGGGGGAGCGGCGGGGACGTCCCTACACCCTGGCCGTCCATGTCGTGGACTCCTTGGAACGGTCGCTGGAGCTGGGCATGGAGGTCGAGCGGTGGGTCCGTGAGGGGCTGTTGGACGTGCTTCTCGTTGGCATGGGCCATCTCCCCAGCCGGCTGCGCCTGGACCAGTTCGTGAGCCTGGGCCGGGCCCACGGTGTTCCCGTCTACGCCACCCTCAACGGCAACTCCTATCGGGCGGGGGCCTGGGAAGGGCTCTATGGACGGCCCGTGTTCCGAGAGGGAATGCGCGCCAGCGCCGCCTATTACCATCAGCAGGGCGCGGACGGCATTTACCTCTTCAATTACGCCAACGAGCCGACCCAGGAGCTGAGCCGCGAGGAGTTCATCTCGGCGCTCAGCGAATTGGGGGAGTCGGAGACCCTGGCGGGCAAGAACAAGATCTACGCCATCCACTCCACAGCCCACACCGGCGGGCCCATCATCCAGGGATCCGAGTCGGCCCTGCTGCCCGTGGTCCTGGATCGGGTGGAAACCAAGCTGCCTCTTCTTATCGGCCCGGACGCCGACGATGAGAACGCCCGCTTTCGCATCAGCCTCTGGACCGCCGAGAGCCGGGAAGACACGCAAATCTGGGTGAGGTTGAACCACACTCTGCTTCCCGCGCTGACCCGGGAAGAGCCCTGGTATCACGTGGACGTCCCCGCCGGGATCATGCGCAGCGGCGCCAACGAGCTGGGCATCATTTCGGACGTGCCGGCGGGAGGTCCGTTCCCTGGAATCGTGGCTCCACCCGGCGTCAGGAGGAAGGACTGGCTGGGTTGGAAACGGAATGAGGGGACCCTGGTGGACGAGTTCGCCGAGGGCCGGCTGGTGCGGGATTCGGGTGCGAAAAACAGAGACGAACCGGAGGAAAGGCGTCCCGTGATCGTGCACCAGATCTTCTTGACCGTGGAGTATCCGGATCGGTAAGGAGGGAATCATGCGCCCGCTTGGACGAAATCCACTCCTGCTGCTGGGGACGCTGGTCTGGCTCGGCGCCGGCGTTGGATCGGCCCTGGGTCAGGCCGAGACGCGAATCAAGGAACCGCCGGGCCGCTTCGACGGGACGGGACACATCGTCACCGGCGGCAAGCTGTCCGCTTCCAAGTACGTGAAGGGGACCTCCATCGAGGGGTCGTGGGTGGTGTTGCCGGTTCCGCCTCTTGAGATCGGCAACCGCCGTCAGTTGCTCATGGACGACTACGTGGTGGAGGACCTGGCCGGCTGCAGGAGGGTGGTCCATCGGCCCCGGCGACACCCGGAGAATCCCCTCATCACCGGCGGCGCCTCTCCGGACCACGAGGAGACCCACGTGGTGAGTACCCCCAGCGTCGTCTACGACCGGGAGCGGGGACTCTACCGGATGTGGGCCAACGGCTATCGGATGTATCGCACCGCCGGCCAACACTTCGGGCTCTTCTTCGAGTCGCGGGACGGTCTGAACTGGACGGCGCCCGACCTGAAGCTCCATGAGATCGAGGGCCTCTCGGCCCCCAACGTCTTTTTCGCCAAGCCGGGACGGAGCGCCTCAATAGCGGTGACCGAGTTGCCCGAACACTGGCGCCACAAAGGCCGCTACCTGCTGGCCTACCACAGCGGGGAACTGGGCCGGAACCCCGCGACGCTGCAGATGCCCGGCGGAGGCATGGAGGTGCGGATCGCCCTGAGCCAAGACGGCCTCCACTTCCGGGACCAGGAGGAGAACCCCATCTTCCGGGGCCAGAGCGACTGCGAGAACCAGATTCTCTACAACCCGGAGCGGAAGGTCTTCATGCTCTACCGGAGGCCGCCCATCAACGCCAGCCGGATCCGCCGCATCGCCTATTCGGAAAGCTCCGATCTCATCAACTGGACCCAACCCACCGTGATCCTCCGTCCCGACGAACTGGACCCGTTCTCGTTCTACGGAATGACGGTGGCCCGCTACGAAGGGATCTACCTGGGATTTCTGGAGAATTTCTATTACAAGCAGCCGTTCGACCTGGAGTCCAAGCCGGCGAAGCACATGCAGATCGACATCCAGTTGGCCTGGAGCCGGGACGGCATCCACTGGGAGCGCCATCCGGCCCGGCCTCTCTTCCTGGAGACGGGACCCGCCGGCACCTACGACTGGGGCATGGTCTTTCCGCCGGTGGGCCTGATCGAGCGGGAGGACCGAATCGATTTCTATTACGTGGGGCGCGAGCAGCTCCACGTTCGCATGCCGGGCAACTCGCACATCTGCCTGGCCACCCTGCGCACGGACGGCTTCGTCTCCATCGAGGCGCCAGAGGAGGGATTTCTCCTGACCCGGCCCCTCAAGCACCCGGGCGGACGTTTGCACATCAACGGAAAGACTTCCGCCGGAGGCTCCATCCGCGTGGCCGTGCGGCGCGGAGACGGTGAGCTGGACGGCAAATGGCTGCCGGAATGGGACTACGACCGGTCCCGGAGCTTCACCGGCGATTCCACGGACCAGGTCATGGTCTGGAGTGAGATGAAGGGCCTGGAACCGCTCAAGGGGAAGAGTATCCGCCTCCAGTTTCAATTGCGTAAGGCGCACCTCTATTCGTTCTGGTTCGAGTAGCAACGACCTGGGAGGGGGGACGGTCTTGTCCCCCATTCCTCATTCCCCGTTGGAGGTTCGAAATGAAAAGCATGTTCATGAATCGACGCCGTTTTCTGAACCGGTCCCTGGGAGCCGGTGCCTTCGCCTCCGTTTCCCCAGGGTTTCCCAGCACCATGTTGTCCGCCGCATCCGCCGGCCGGCGCAGCCGTATGCGGTCCCTGGACGCCGTGGCCGACCGTCAGGTCCTGGTCTGGAGGCCCCAGGGGCGCTTCACCAAGAACCCCGACCTGATCCGCTTTCCCGGCGGGAAGCTGATGCTGGTCTACAACGACTGCGACGCCCACTGGCCCCAGGAGACGACCCGGCTCACGACCCTGGAGAGCCATGACAATGGGAAAACCTGGGGAAACCCGCGGCTGGTCTCGGAGGCGGACCCGCGAAAAGGGGAGGAACGCTGGGTGACCCCCCGGATCAGCCGCCTCAGCGACGGGCGGCTGGTCGTCATCTGCGACCAGAACGACTTCAGCCACATCCACGAGGATCAGCCTCCCGGAATCTGGAGCTGGTTCAGCTCGGACGAGGGCCGGAGCTGGAGCGTACCCCGCCTGACGGGCGTCCCAGGCTTCGAGCCGGACCGGATCGTGGAGCTGAATGACGGGACCCTGCTGATGGCCTCCCAGATCTTCTTCAAGGCCACGCGCAAGATCGGGGTGTTCGTCATGCGCTCCACCGACGGCGGGATGACCTGGAAGGACCGGAGCATGGTCGCGGCCGACGCGGTCCACCATCATTCGGAAGCCGCCATCGTGGTCCTCTCGGACGGCTCCCTCGCCTGCGTGCTGAGGGAGAGCAACCATCACGGATACCCCTCCTACCTCTGCTTCTCCAACGACGGGGGCCGGAACTGGAGCCGCCCCGAACCCATGCCCTTCGCGGGAGACCGTCCCTACGCCAAGGAACTTCCCGATGGGCGGGTCCTGGTCACCTACCGGAACCGGTCGGGCAACCGGGGCACCCACGCCTGGATCGGAGACCTGCGGCGCAACCCCGGTTTCAAGCTGGGAGGGGTTCACTACCACGACCGGGTGAAGCTCGAATCGGGGGAGCTGTGCATCGAGGACGTCCCCGGCGCCGTCACCCAATACATTCTCCTTCCTCCCGAGAATTTCCGTAGCGACCTCTTCCTCGAGGCCGGGATTCGGGTCGAGGGTCCTCCCGACCAGCCCATCGCCTCACTGGAGATCGGCCGTCTGGAACGGCGATTGGACGTCTGCAGCAACGGCCTCTGGCTCTACGCACCCAAACGGGACCTGGGTCCGAACCGGGCCAGCGGCGGGCGCATCGACCTGATCCACAAGCTGGACATGACGAAGCCGAGAAACGTCCGGCTCAACGCCTGGAAGGGACTGTTCACCGTCCAGGTCGACGGCAAGGTGGTCATGAGCCGGGCTCTGTACAACGACTTTCCGCTGCTGGAGACTTGGTTCGGGCGGGCGGAGAGCGGCAAAGGCAGGAGCTGGTGGAGCCGCGCCGCCTACCAGGTCAGCAACGAGACCGAGCCGCATCACCAATGGGAGTGGCGAGCCGAAAGCGGCGAGTATCCCGACCAGTACCAGTTGGACCACATGCTGGAGCTCCACGCCAACACACCGTCCGCCACCCACCGGCCCGACAACGGCTACTCCTCCTGGGTGGAGCTGGAGGACGGACGCGTGTTCATGGTGGATTACAGCAACCGGGGCGATCCTCGAACCAAGTCCCATCTCTACGGAGTCTACTTCTCACCCGAGGACTTCCGGACATGACCCCGCGTCCGGGCAAAGGCTGGGTGGCGGCCGGTCTGCTCTTCTGCGGGCTGTTTTCGACGGGCTTTCCGGCTCCCTCCGAGGTGCGTGAGGTGGGAAGCCAACTCCAGCCGCTCTGGGACGAGTGGCTGATCGAAAGCCTGGACAACGTCCGCCACGTCCTGCACCGTCCGGAACCGCGGGAGATCGTTCTGCGGCGGGACCGTCCCTGGGAGGACCACGCCATCTACAACCCGGTGGTCATCAAGGACGGGTACCGGTACCGGATGTGGTATCGGGCCCGGGCCGTGGAGAAACCCATCTACACTGCCTACGCCGAGAGTCTGGACGGGATCCATTGGGTGAAGCCCAAACTTGGCCTCATCCGGCACGAAGGTTCGAAGGAGAACAACCTGGTGTGGCCCGTGCCTGGCGGCAAGGGCCGGTCCGTCTCCGTGGTCAAGGACGAGAACCCCGAAGCAGATCCCCGGGAGCGCTACAAGGCCATCACCAACCAGGGAACCACCCTGCCTTCGGGTCGGGACATCGCCCTGCTGTACGGTCTGGTCTCCCCCGACGGCCTGCGCTGGCGCATGGTCCAGACGGAACCCATCGTCGTTCCGCCCCTGGGAGACGGAGCCTTCGACTCCCACAACATCATCCTGTGGGATTCAGTGCGGGCGCACTACGCCATCTACGCCCGGGGTTGGTACCGTCGCGGAAGCAGGCCCCTGGACGGAAAGACGGTTGGGAAGGGACCCCACCATGTCCTGGTGAGCCGGCCCTCGGGAGTGGTCGAGAAGGTCAGCCGGATCCGGGACATCCGCCGCTTCACCTCCAAGGACTTCCGGAACTGGTCCGAGCCCGAATACATCGGTCTCGGCGGGACGCCCCTGGAGCACCTCTACAAGAATTCGGCCCTGCCCTACTATCGGCGTCCGGACCTGATCCTCATGTTCCCGAAACGGTTTCTCCCCACCCGGAAATTTCACGCCGACTGGCCGTTACCCGGTCAGTCGGACGTGGTCTTCATGTTCAGCCGGGACGGGCTGAACTTCGACCGGCGGTTCATGGAGGCGTTCCTCCGTCCCGGATCGAACCCTTTGAACTGGCACGAACGGGCCATCCAGGCAGGGCCGGCTCTGGTGCCCACCGCTCCCGGCGAGATGTCCCTGTACTACGCCGAGCAGGCCAAGACGGACCAAGTCCGGATTCGCCGGGCGGTGTTGCGCGAGGATGGCTTCGTCTCCCTCCGCGCCCCCTACGAGGGAGGCGTGGTCCGGACCCGCCCCCTGCAGTTCTCCGGGTCGAGACTGATCCTCAACTACTCGACCTCCGCCGCCGGAAGCATCCGGGTGGAGATTCAGGATGCGGCAGGCGTGCCGGTCCCAGGCTATACCCTTGAAGATTGCCCGGAGATCTACGGGGACGAAATCGAACGGGAAGTGACATGGAGGGCGGGTTCCAGCGTCGAGGGGCTCGCGGGCCGCACCGTTCGCCTCAAGATCTCCATGAGGGACGCCGATCTCTACTCTCTTCGTTTCCCGTAAACGGGATCGGTCGTTCTTGCTGGGAGGGGGGACTTGTAGTCCCCCAAGCCCCCTGGAATCGGCGACTGGAAGCCGCCACTCCCAAGCAGCCTCTGTTTCTTCCCGGATTTCGCCGGACCCCGCCCGGCAGAGGCACTCCTCACCCGACGGTAGTGGGTTATCTGAGGCTGGATAATTCGACCGTCTCGAAGTGAAGGCGTTTGCCACTCCGCATACTCGCGCCGCCGACGAGCAATAGCCGGCTTTCGAACGGCAGCATGCGATGGAAGAACCGGTCATCCTGGAGCCGGGCCGCGATCGTCCACTCGCCGTCGCCGGTCCCCAGGACTTGGACATTGCCGTTGTAGGTGCTGACGATGAGTCGGCCTCCCAGGTTATAGGCCGAGGCGCCGAAGCCCTCCATCCCCTTGCCCCGGTCGGCGTCGGCACGGGTGTCGATCATGCTGGGCCCCTGCGACCACTTGCCGCTGGCCGGATCGAAGACGTCGACTCGCGTCGTGGGGCCGCCCTTGGGTTGCATTCCCCCGATGACGAAGAGCTTGCCGTCCAGGTGTCCCAGAGAGAGGGCACGCCGCTGGAAGGGTGGGCTGGGGAGTTGAGTCCATGCGATCTCTTCTTTCGACAGATCCGCCATCCAGGCTGTCTCGTGCCAAACGGGCTTTTCGCCGCCGAGCCGCCAGCCCCCCACGACGTAAAGCTTGTCCTGGATCACCACGGCGTCATGGGACGAGCGGGGCTCCGGCAGATCGGCCAGGGACTCCCATTTTCCCGTCTCCGGATCGAAGCGGACGAACTCGACTATGGAGCGCAAGTCATGCTCATCGCCCTCGTCGTTGTGGGCCGTGAATCCGCCGGCGCGGTACAGCTTGCCGCCATGGGCCACCATGGCCAGTCCCTGCAGCCGTGGACCCTGGGCAACGATCTCCCAGTCTCCGGGCTTTCTAAGATTCAGGCGGCTGAGCTGGTCGGATTGACTGGTGTTGGAGTAGTGGTGAGCCCGGCCGAAGTGTCCGCCGTAGACGTACATCCAATCGCCGATCACCGCCGCACCGAAACTCGTGATTCCCTTGGGAAGGTCGGTGAGCCGGGGATTCCCGGTCGTTCCCGCGCCGGAAGTTGCCTGAGAGTCGTCCGGAACGGACGAAGACGTATCGAAGGTGACCGCCGAATAGTGCCTGGCTTCGGCGTACCTCTCCTCCTCGAACCAGCCGGCTTCCTTCACGATCCATCGGGCCCGGATCTCGTAGCGGCCGGGTACCGGTGACTTGAGACGGGTCGTCCCGTCGGCTTCAGTCGTGAGCTCCACCGGTTTCCCG
The DNA here is from genome assembly GCA_965217775.1 of Acidobacteriota bacterium. Lineage (GTDB taxonomy): Bacteria > Acidobacteriota > UBA6911 > RPQK01 > JAJDTT01 > JAJDTT01. The sequence continues at coordinate 4,277,977 of CBDCJH010000002.1, read as the reverse complement.
TCCGGAGGCGTCACCATGACTTGCGAGTCCGCCGCGGGCTTGCCCTTCCAGAAGACGTTGAGTTGCAGTTCCCCGTTCTCCAGCCGCGGCGAGACGTCCAGATCCAGCTTCCGGGAGCGCCTGAGGCCGTCGCTTGCGTCCGAATTGAGCGACTTGGCGTAGTAGTGGAGCAACATGGTCTGGCCGCCGTGGGAGAACGTGCCGTAGAGGCATTCCGCCTCGATGTTGCCCCGGCCCGAAGTCAGAGCGCCGGCGAGCAAGCCACCGTCATCGCTTTCGATCTTGCGGAGCTGGAGAGGCGCGTATTCCCCTTCAGGGGTGCGATGCCACGCTTGCAACCGGGTCAAACGATCCAGAAACTCGGCAGAGTCCGGGGTCGCGGTTTCGCTGAAGTAGAATTGGGCTTGTAGATTGCCGCTTTCCGTTTTCTCCATCACAGCCCAGATGAAATGGGCATGCAGAGATCCCGTCATTAGGACCAATCCCAAAAGGGATCCGATAAGGCTTCGATTCTTCATATCTGATCTCCTGGCTCGTGGGAACAGGTGGACACGGCGTCCGCGCCGGCCTCCGCTCCATCAGGCCTGCTCCAAGCAAGAGACGGACTGTCTACGCTTGGTCGCTGGATAGTTCCGTTTTCACTGGATTAGTTGCTGTTCGTTCTGCTTGGCGGCGTCCTGGCCGGCAATCTGCTGAGCCGATTCGGCCAGCAGTTCCATCATCTTCCAGTACTGATCCGTCGAGAGTCTCAAGGCGGTGTTTCCCACGCAGACGTGAATGCAGCCGTTGGGGCATTGGGCCACGACTCCGAAATTTTCCCGCCTTGAAAGAACCTGGAATTCATATTTTTGGCATTGATCCAACATGGTCGTCTCTCCTTAGTATTGGGGCTACGATCGGACGATCTTGATCAGCCTCTCTCCGTAACGGATCAGGAAAGCGGAATCGGCCGCAGCCACGCCGTACAGGCGCCCGCCGGCCAGCGGAGGATTCTCGGCCAGCTTCTCGAAGCGGCTCGAGGCCCGCAGCACGTCGGTTCCCCGTTTCATGGAAAAGAAATAGATTTGGTCTCCCGCGCCGATGGGGGAGACCCAGTTCTGGCCTTGGAGCCGCTGGGTCCAGAGCTCTTCTCCGCTGGTCAGGCTCAAGCAATAGGCGACTCCGGCCTTGTTGACGAAGTAGGCCTGGTCCCGATAGACCAGCGGCGAGCAGAAATAGGTGCTCGCGTTCGCGGCTCTCCACATGATTGAAGGCCTGTCCTCGTCCCTGCCCGGGAAACGAATGGACAGGTTGTGTCCCTTCTTGCTGGAGCCGACGATGGCGCCGCCCGGGAAAGGGGTCGGTGAGGGAACCCGGTTCCCTTCCAACCCGTCCAGGTTCCAGAGCAAGCTACCGTCCCGGCTGCGGAAGGCGTCGAGCCGGTCCCCGCCTCCGGCCAGAATGATCTCTTCGTTCCGGTGCCGGCAGACGGCCGGCGTGCTCCAGGCGATGCCGTGGGGCCGCTCGCTTCTCCAGAGGTTCTCCCCTGTTTTCTGGTCCGCCGACAGCAGGAAGCTGGGGCCGCTGTGAGCCGCCAGCACCAGGACGCCTTTCCGCGTCAGCCGCAGCGAGCTCCCGATGCCGTGACGCCCCTGGAACTCGCCGTACTCCTGGACCAGGCTGCGTTGCCAGCGAAGCTCGCCGGCGTGACTGAGCGCCAGGAATTCCCCCGTCTCGAAGAAGGTATAGACGGAGTCGGCGTCCGCGGCGGGCGTCGGGGCGGCCTTGCTGACCATGTTGCTGACCTTGACCCGCTGGGTCGGAGAAAAGTTCCTCCGCCAGAGGAGTTCTCCCGTCTCCAGACTCAGCGACAGGACCGAAAGAGTCTCCTTGTAAGGGCCTTCCAACGCCGTCAGAAACGCTTGCGAACCATGGACCACCGGGCTGGACTGGCCGTACCCGGGGAGTTGCACGTCCCACGCCAGGTTCTTCTCGGGGGACCATTCGAGTGGGTAGCCGGCTCCCGATGCCCGACTGGTCCCCTGCCCCCGAAACCCCGTCCACTGGGCCGCGTAGCAGGGGACAGCCAGACAGGCCGCAAGAAATCCCCGGCGTGAGTGGCGCGACGTTGGTCTCATCTCGCCCTTCGGCTGCTGGGTTGGGGACTCTTTTGGAGAGCGGTCACTCACGGTTGAAGCTCCAGCGCAGTCCGACGCGGATCAGTCGTCCCGGATCCGCACGTAAGAACGAAGGACTGTTGGCGTCCAGGCCGGGATCCTTGCTGTCGAGCAGGTTGTCCACCACGAAATACATCTCCACTCCCCGGGCGATGGGTTTGGCCACGTACCAGTCCCAGATCTGGTGTGCGTCGCCGATCAGCAATCCTCCCCTGCCCGAAACCGGCCATTTGCTGAAGTAGGTGCCGCGCAGGTTCGTTCGCCATCCGCCGAATCGGTTTGAGCTGTAGAAGATGCGAAAGTTCCCATGATGGCGGTGCCGCCCGCTGAGAAAGGCGTCGGTCGCCTTGTCGCGGGCGTCCAGGTAGGTGTACCCGGCAGAGATCAACAGGTTGCGGGTCAACTTCAGCTCCAGTTTGCTCTCGACGCCGGAGGTATAGACGTTGTCCACGTTCCGATAGAGGTAGAAGGCGCGAAAAAGGGCGGGGCTGAACTCGGTCGCGATGCCGTAAGTTCGAAGCAGGCCCTGCATTTCCCCCGGGTTGGTGGGAAATCCGATGTACTCCGCCTGGATCAACTCCTGGATGTCGTTGCGGAAGAAGTTGGCGGCAAAGCGAAAGCTGTCCGCGCCATAGTCGAAACCGGCCTGGTAGCTGGTCGACCGCTCCGGTTGCAGGTGGGTGTTTCCGATCACCTGATAGTGGTGCGTCGGGTTCTGGAACCGGAAGAAGAGCTGTCCCAGATCGGGCGACCGAAATCCACGGCCCACGGTACCTCGGAGCCGGAAGTTCCCGGCGAGCCGGAACAGGCCGCTGGCGCGCGGCACGAAGTGGTTCCCGTACAGGTTGTGGCGATTGAAACGGCTCCCGAGGGTCAATATGAACCGTTCGTGGAGCGAGATGCGATCATTGATCCAGAGATCGACCATGTCGATCCCTTGGCCGTCATTGTCCCCGAGGACGCGGTTGAATCCCCGGTACTCATCCTGGGTCCACTCCACTCCACCCTGCAGCAACTGGTGCGCCCCGAGGACATGGGAGATGGAGCTGTCCAAGCGGTAGAGGCGCTGATTGAGATTGGCCACCGAATTGATGGGGCCCGGTTGGGGCAGGACGTCCAGAACCGAGCTCTCGTCGTATTTTCCGTAGAAGCCCCGGAGGTTCCACTGGGTCAGGGGAGTCAAGCCGACGTCCGCCGAAAGGGCGTAGTGTTGGGCCGTGTCGTCGGTGATGCTGTCGGTGGGACCCGCTTCGCTGTAGTAGGCTCCCTTGTCCTGGTTGACGAAGGCGTGAGCCGTGGCCCTGAGCTTGAAGCGTTCCGAGAACTCGTAGCCGAGCTTCCCCAGGTAGTCGTAACGATGAAATCCGGATCCGGTGGTGCCGAACCGGGAGGGGATCAGGTTGAAGGGATTTTGCTTGTGGCGCTCGGCCTCGAAGAAACCGCTCCACTTGTCCTTCACGAAACCCACGTCCGCGCGCATGTCGAAACGGTTCAGGGAACCTCCGCTGGTGGTGACGCTGGCTTCCAGGGGATACCGGGGTTCGCGAGTGATCATGTTGATGACGCCGCCGATGGCATCGGAGCCGTAGACGGCCGAGGAGGCGCCCTTGACGATTTCGATCCGCTCCAGGCGGCCGATCGACTGCCGGTCCATATTGAGGATGCCCCGTTTGATCCCCTTGGCGCCCACCACCGGAAGGCCGTCGATCAGGATCAGGCTCTGGCGCGAGTCGATTCCCTGGATCTGGGTTTCGGAGACGTTGCCGGAGGCGCCGCTCCGGGTGACGATTCCGGGTTCCTCCGCGAGGACGTCCCGCACCGTTTCGTATCCCGAGTCGTGAAGCATCCTCTTGGGGATGACGTCCACTTTGGTCGTCGAATTCTCGATCAGCTCCTGTTCCCGGGAGCCGGAGACGACCACGACCTGGGTGTCCAGAGGGGCGGGGGAGAGTTGGAGCCGCAGGTCGGCCGGTCCGCTCTCCTCCAGGTTCAGCTCTCGAGTCGTGCTGTCGAAGCCGGACATGGCCGCGGTGACCTGGCAACGCCCTCTCTCCGCCAGGAACTGGAATCGGCCCTCATTGTCCGTGACCTGGTGAATCTCGAGTCCGGAGTCCAGATCCCGGAGAAACACGTCGGCTCCCACCAGGACCCGGCCGGACGAGTCGATTACCGTTCCTTCCACGGGAGCCTTGCCGTCCGGGGCCGCGAGTGGGTCCGGAGCGGACAGGATCAGCAAGATGATTCCGATCGCGATTCGAGCCGTGTTGCTCATGGTGCTCTCCTTCATAACGGTGCCGTTATTCGGTTTGCCGCCGGGGGGCTTCCCGGCGACGGAGAGCCGGAGGGAGATCGGGCGCGCCGTCTGGCGTCGTCGGACTCTACCGGTAATGGTAGAATCAAAGGGTCAAACGGTCGCCCGAGTCTCTCTCGCGGCTGTATGGCGAGCAGGAGTCCGGGTCGTCGGGGAGCGGAAACTCACGTGCGACCCGGCTCTTGCGTCAAGCCCCTTCACCTATTTCTCTTGGCTGCCTCCTTCATTCTTTCCAGGACTCTGGCCGAATCCTGGGACTGCGGAACGAATACTACCGATGTTGAAATTCATTTTCAACAAGAAATTCTCTGGCAGTCTTCGGGCGCTCGATTCAGCCTAATATCGCCTTGCCGGGGACCCTCCCTCCATTGATCCGGTTCACCCCGAGGAGTAAAATGAGTCTCAGCAGTTCGTGGTGGAAGTCCTGCCGCGTCATACAGAAACCGGAGGTGGGCCCCATGGCGGAGCAGACCGAACCCAAGATACGTATCCGGCCAAGAATTCTGATTCTCTTTCTGCTGTTGGGGATTCCACCCTTGGTGATCGGGCACGTGGTCCTTATCAATGGAGCCCGGACGACCTACACCGACGTGGTGGCCAACCACTTCAGCGAAGCGGCCGACAGTGCTCAGACCCAGCTCTTGAACTACGTGGAACGGATCAGCAACGAAGTGGGCAATCTGACCCGGGTGTCCCAGATTCTGGACGCCGTGTCCGAGTCCAACCGGAACCGGCTGGAAGGGACGGAGCTCGACAGCCAAGTGGAGGAGAGGGAAGACGATTGGCTGACCCAGGACCCGGAAGACTCCCGGTTGCAGTCCGGGATCCTGAACAACGAGGCGTCCCGATTCGTACGCAAGTTCAACAACATCACCGCCGATTTCCGGGAGATCCTGGTCACGGATGCGATGGGGCGTCTGGTCGCGGCCAGCAACAAGACGAGCGACTACTTCCAGGCCGACGAGCGGTGGTGGCAATACGCTTATCAGGAGGGTCAGGGCAACAGCTTCTACGGAGACATCCAGTTCGATGAGAGCGCCAACGTCTATGGCATGGAGATTGCCTATCCGATTCGAGATCCCGCCTCGAACCAGGTCATTGGAGTGATCAAGGCGATCGCGGATGCACACGAGATCTCTGCCGTGGTGGCTTCGACCCGGCTGGGGCCGACTTCGGAAGCCGTGCTCATCGCCTCGGACGGCACGGGAATTCTGGGGCCCGAGAGGACGGTTCGCTATCGATTCGACGAGCCTGTCTCCCTGGGCGACTCAGGCCGGCGCTACGTCGAGGCGACCGAGGTCCTGGCATTGCCGGCGGAGGAGCGCCGCGTCTTTCTGGGGTTGCCGCAGTTTCGCCTCAAGGATCGGATGCCGGAGTTGGACTGGATCCTGGTGGTACAGGAGCCTTACGAAGAGGTTTTTTCGCCCTTCCGGAACCTGAACCGCTGGTTCATCTATATTGCGGTGTTCGGAGTCGCGCTGGTGCTGGTTCTGGCGCTGATCTTTTCCCGAATCCTCTCCAGGCCCGTGATCGAGGTCGACCCCCATCTGGAGCGAATCTGACCGCAGCCGGCCTCCATTTGAGTTCGAGTGAACGATGATCCGCACCGTCCTCGGCGAAATCCAGGAAGATCAGATCGGACCCACCCTGGCCCACGAGCACCTCTACTGCAATATCGCCCGCCACTCCGGCAATCTCGACAACGCCATGACGGACTGGGAGTTGATCGTCCGCGAACTGGGTTCGTTCACGGCAGCCGGCGGCCAGGGCATTCTGGAGGTGACCCCGGTGGACCTGGAGGGAGACGCCGTGGCCTTGCGCCGGATCAGCGAAGGGTCCGGCGTACACATCGTTCGGGGCATCGCCTTCTACCAGGAAGACAGTTATCCCCGGTGGTTGCACACGGCCAGTGTCGATCAGATCGAGGACTTCTTCGTTCGGGAGATCGAGGAAGGCGGGGCGGGTATCCCCGCCGGCTTCATCGGCGAGATCGGGAGCCACAACCGGCCTGAACCTGATTTCGCCGGATACCGCCTGACGGAAGGCGAGACCCGGGTGTTTCAGGCGGCCGCCAGGGCCCAGAAGCGGACGGGCGCGCTCATCTCCACCCATGCCTGCCTGGGCCGGGCCGGCCACGCCCAACTGAACGTGTTGGAGGCTGCGGGAGCCGATCTCTCCAGGGTGGTCATCGGACACTGCGACGCCCACTACCACGACGCTGAGAAAAAGGACCTGGAGTACTACCTGCCCATGCTGGAGCGGGGCGCCTACGTGGAGTTCGATCTCATCGGCTGGGTCGATGAGTGGCCCGGTTGCCCGACCGATGAGATCCGGGCCCGCCGTCTGGCCTCGCTGGTCCGGTTGGGGTACCAGGACCAGTTGCTGGTGGCCACCGATACCTGCCGTCTTACCCACCTGCGGGCCAACGGCGGGAGGGGTTACGATTTCTTCTGGAGCGATTTTCTTCCGCGACTGCAGCGGGAGAGGGTCGGACAGGATGCGTTGGACGCCATCCTGATCCGGAATCCCGGACGGGCGGCGAACATCTCCTGAAATGAAGATTGGAGGTCCGTGGCGACTCGTTTCGCAGGTTTCCGGTGAAGTGTCGGACACCGAAGTGGGCTTGGCGCCGAAAGCGAGGAGGCATCGGATGAAGAGAAGGAAGTTTTTTCGAAACGCCGGCAGCGCTCTGGGCGGAGTTGCGGCCTATGGGTTGACCTCGTCCACCGGGGAAGCCCGGCCGGCGCCGGGTCCGCCGGCGGAAATGGACCGGTACCGGTTCAAGCTGGGGATGTTCCTGCCGGAACTCCAGCTTCCCTTCGACCAGGCGCTGGCCACGGCCAAGGAGATCGGAGTCGAGTCGGTCTGGTTCCACAAGCTCCATGAAGAGGCCGAGATCGCCCGGTTGAGCGACGCCGAGGCGGACCGTATGGCGCAGAGGGTGCAGCGGCACGGCCTGGAGATCTTCCTGCTGAGCGCCGGCTCCTCCTTCAAGCACATCCACCTGACCGACCTGAAAAAGGACAAGCTCACCGAACACGAGGGCTTTCGGACCGACCTGGCGGACCTGGAACGCTGCATGGAGATCGCCTCCCGGATCGGCGTCGGCGCCGTGGGATCCTTCACCTTTGCCTGGCCCGGAGAATACAAGGCGGGCAAGCCGACCTGGCCCATGCGTTGGCTGACCCGGGGCGGATACATCGCCAAGGTCGACATGGAGAAGCTGGTGGCCGCCTTCACGCTGGTGGCGGAAGCGGCCGAGAGGCACGGCGTGGACGTGGCGCTCTCCATGATGCCCTGGAACTACACCAACACCACCGGCAACTTCCGCCGCATGGCGGAGGCCGTGGGCTCCTCCCGGCTGAAGGTCATGTGGGGCCCCGCCGACAACTACAACTCGGGCGAATGGGACGTGGCCACGGCCGGATTCAACAACATTCGCCCCTACCTGCACGGCCTGCACTTGAAGGACCTCCACGTCATGGACGGTCTGAACCTGAAGTTCGAGTATCGGGCCTTGGGGGACGGCGACGTGGACTACCCGGAGGTTCTGCGCCGAATGCAGGACCATCGCTCGGATGCGGTCCTGTCCCTGGCGACCCACTTCATTCCGCCGGGCGGCACCCGGATCGACGCCATGCGGATCAACTACCAGAGGCTCACTGACATGATCCGGAAAGTCCAGGCCGGAGCCAGGTCGAGCCGGAAAGAAGGGAAGGCATGAGGAACGTCACCCGCCGGGAATTCATGAACGTGTCAGTAGCGGGGGCGGCCGCCGTCTCCTCCCTGGCGGCAAGGTCCCGCCGGGTCTCGGCCAACGACCGGGTCATGGTGGCCGTCATCGGTCTTCGGGGCATGGGCCGCGTCCACGTGAGCCGTCTCGTGGAGGTTCCGGATGCCGTCTGCGCCTCCCTTTGCGACGTGGACCAGAGCATGTTGGAGCGGGAGTCCAAGAAGGTTCACGACGCCACCGGACAGCGGCCCAAGATGGTCAAGGACTTCCGGCACGTCCTGGACGACTCCTCCATTGACGCCGTAGTGATCGCCACGCCGCATCACTGGCACGTCCCCATGGCGGTCCGGGCCCTTCGCGCCGGCAAGGACGTCTACCTGGAGAAGCCAGGTTCCCACGTCTTTCGGGAAGGACGCGTCCTGGTGGATACGGTGGAGGAGACCGGTCGCATCGTCCAGCATGGCACCCAGATGCGCTCCAGCCGGGTCACGGCCAAGGCCCGGGAACTCCTGGATGCGGGAGTCATCGGCGACGTCAAAATGTCCAAGGCCTGGAACCTGCAGCGGCACAACCACCGGAAGCCGGTGCCGGACGCTCCGGTCCCGCCGGGAGTCGACTACGACATGTGGCTGGGTCCGGCTCCCAAGCGGCCCTTCAATCCCAACCGCTTTCACGGCAACTGGAACTGGTACCGCGACTACGGGAACGGGGACATCGGGGGAGACGGCATTCACGACCTGGACATGGCCCATTTCGGCCTCGCTCCCGAGACCCATCCGGTGCGGATCACGGCGCACGGGAGCCGGGTTCACCTGGATGGCGTGGAACGGGAGTTTCCCGACAACATGATGGTGGCCTACCACTTTGCCGAGGGAAAGGTGCTCATCTACGAGGACCGGGCCTGGACCCCCTACGGGCGTTACGGCGTCGACAGCGGCAATGCCTTCTACGGGACCGAGGGATTCATGGTCTTCTCCCGCCGGGGCTTCTTCCAGGTCTATCTGGGAAGAAAGGAAGAGAAGGGCCCTTCCATGGGAGTCGGGGAAGCCGTCCGCGACCGGGGAAAGGGCGCGCACCTGTCCAACTTCCTGGACTGCGTCCGGACCCGGAACCAACCGTTGGCGCCGGCCCTTCAGTTGCACCGGTCCTGCGCCCTGGTCCACCTGGGCGAGGTCGCCTACCGCACGGGCAAGGTGCTGGAGTTCGATCCGGAGGCCGAGACCATCACCAACCACCCCGAGGCGAACCGGCTCCTCACCAAGGAGTACCGGGGCCCCTGGGGAGCGGCGGTTTCCTAACCGCCGGACTCCGGAGAAACAAATGGCGTACAGAAGCGACGGATGACTAGAAAGCCGCCCCCCATCGCGCCCTCCGGGGTGAGACGGCCGCCCGCAGTTAACAGCCCGTGGCAAAAGTCATCACGGCATTCGACCGTCCCTGCATCCCGGCGGACGGCGTTGCTATCGGCTCACATACTCCCGGTATGCACCCGAATCGCGCCTTGTCCGGCGGGCGCAGGAACGGTCTCGGTGCTCGCGGGACTTTCACCACGGACTGTTAAGACTTTGAATTTCTCAGGAGCATGACGTGACACAAGAGAACAACACTCGAGGACCATGTACTGAAGCGAGATCCACGGGAACCGGCCCCGCCATCTGGTTGGCCGGCGATCCGGCGGACTTGGAAAAGTGGTTGCCCCTGGGAACGGCGGGCATCGTCACCAACACGGTGGTCCTCAACCAGATGGTCCGGAAATATGGGCAGATCCTGGACGTCGCCCAGCGCTACCTGGACATCACCGACAAACCGGTAGTGATAGAGATCGACGGCCATTCCACTGAAGAACTGCTTCGGGTGGGGGAGGTCTTCACCCGTCTGTCGGATCGGATCATCCTCAAGATCCCCTGCACGGTCCATGGCCTGGGCGCCTTCCGGGAGCTGAAGCGCCAGGGCGTCGAGACCTTCTGCACCACCGTCTTCTCCCTGACCCAGGCGGCGGCCGTGGCGCAGGCCGGAGCCACCCACATCCTCCCCTTCTGCGAGCCGGTCAAGGAAGTGGGAGGCGACCCCACCCAACTGGTCCGGGAGTGCGTGGCCATGTTCCGGGGATGGGAGCACCGGCCCTTCGTGACCGCCGCCCTGGTCCGCTCCGTCGACACGGCCTACCGGGCGCTCCGGGACGGCGCCGACGGCATCATCATCTTCTGGACCATATTCCAGGAGATGATGAAACATCCGCTGACGGAGACTTGGAACCAGACCTTTCTGGATGAGTGGAATGCCATGCACGACGCCGGACTGCTGAAAAACATTCCCGTGGAGCATTGATCCGGCGATTCCGGGACCCAATCGTGAACCAGCGCTATTCGCGTCAGATCCTTTTCCCTCCCATCGGCGCCGAAGGGCAGGAACGTCTGGGCAGGTCAAGGGTGGTGATCGTCGGCTGCGGGGCCCTGGGCAGCGTGGCCGCGGAGCAGTTGGTCCGGGCCGGGATCGGCTCCTTGCGCCTGATCGACCGCGATTTCGTGGAAGAGAGCAATTTGCAGCGCCAGTGCCTATTCACGGAAGACCATGCCCGCTCGTCCCTGCCCAAGGCGGTGGCGGCCGAGTCGATTCTCGGCGCCATGAACTCCCAGGTCCGGGTCGACGGCGTGGTCGAGGACCTGACCCATCGCAACGTCGAGACTCTCTGTGGCGGGAGCGATCTCATCCTGGACGGCACCGACAACTTCGAAACCCGTTACCTGTTGAACGACTACTCCCTCCGAACCGGCCGGACCTGGATCTATGGTGCATGCGTCGGCAGCTACGGGACCGCGTTCGCGTTCCGCCCCAAAGTCACTCCCTGCCTGCAGTGCCTCTTTCCGCAGGCGCCGGCGCCCGGCAGCGCCGAGACCTGTGACACCAGCGGCATCCTGGCGCCGGTGGTCCATGTCGTGGCCTCCTACCAGGTGGCTCAGGTTCTGAAGATTCTGGTGGGCGCCGAACCCGCCTCCACCATGCTGAAGGTGGACGTCTGGGAAAACCGTATGAAGCTGGTCTCGCTGGAGGGCGCTCGCGATCCCGATTGTCCCTGCTGCGGGGTTCTCCAACTGCGCTTTCTGGAAGGAATGGAGCGGCGGCATACGGTCCGACTCTGCGGCCGGAACGCGGTCCAGGTCCAGCCGGGCGAAGACTCCCGGATGGACTTGCCTCAAGTGGCCCGGCGGCTCCGGCCCAGTGGCAAGGTGAGCTTGAACGACTATATGATGAAGGTAGAGGTCAACGGTTACGAGCTGGCTCTGTTCCGCGACGGAAGGGCCATCATCCGGGGAACTGAGGACGAGACGGAGGCCCGAGCCATCTACGCTCGCTACATTGGCTGTTAGAGGAGCAATTATGGTGGAGAGATTGCGGGGATCATGTCGATGGCGCGGTTGGTTCATCGTCGGGACCGGGATTCTGGCAACGACTCTTGTCTTTCCGTCACTGGCCAAGGATACGGGTGAGGAGAAGGCCAGGAAGGTGATCGACGCGGCGGTGACGGCCATGGGCGGCGATGCCTACCTGAAGGTCCGGAACTCCCATTCCTCCGGCCGGTTCTTCTTCTTCCGGAAGGGCAGGAAGGGATTCACCCGTTTTCGGGACTGGACCGTCTACGATCCCGTCAAGTCCCGTTTCGAGCGGGGGAAGAACGAGAAGGAGCAGCACGTCGCCGTTCACAACCTGGAGTTGAACAAGGGTTGGACGCTGGAGGGCGAGTTCGAAGTCGAGGAGATCCCTGACAAGGAATTGGACTCGTGGATGAAGGCGGTTCGGAAGGACCTCAACTTCCTCATCAAGCAGCGCCTCGACGAGGACGGAATGAGCCTTTACTACTACGGACCCGACGACATCGCGGGCCAGGGAGAGTTCGAGGCCGTGGAGTTTCTGGACGCCTCCAACAACTCGGTGGTGGTCTTCTTCAACCTGACCAGCCACCTCCCCGAAAAGGTGGAGAACGAATACACGGACGACACCGGGTTGCGCCACAAGATGGAGTGGGAGTTCTACAACTGGCACACCATCCAGGGAGTCCACACACCCCTGCGGACGGACATCTATCTGGACGGAAACATCTCCCAGCAGCTCTTCATCGAAGATCTGGCCTACAACTCGCAGATTCCCGAAACCCAATTCCTGGAGCCGGCCATCGACGAGAAGAAGAAGGCCAAGTGGGAAGAGAAGATGCGCAAGCGGTTGAAGAAGCAGGAGGAGCGGGACGCCAAAGCGTCACGGGAAGCGGACAAGGAGCGGGAGAAGAGAAGGAGGGGCCGCCGGAGCGACTGATCCCGGCGGAAATGCCGCGACGACTTTTGCCACGGGCTGATATGTGTCCTGTGGTCCACACCCTTGTGGACTCCAGGTCACACTCTGCGCTCCCCGCAGGGACGTTCGAATTACGAAACCCACTGAGAATAAAGGCTTTCCCCATTCTTGGCCTGCATCTTGCAACACAGTCCAGGCCAGATGCAGAGGACCATCCGCCGCCCGTTCAAGCTCAACGGAGTCGGGCTCCACACCGGATACCAGGTGGCGGTCGAGTTGAAGCCCGCTCCCGCGGGGACCGGCGTCGTCTTCCGCCGCGTCGACCTCCAGGGTTTCGCGATCGAGGCCTCGCGCCGTTACGTCTCCCGTGTAGTCCTGGCCACGACCCTCATGAAACGGGGGGTGATGCTCTCGACGGTGGAGCATCTGCTGTCGGCCGTCTACGGCCTGGGTCTGGACAACCTCTACATCGACATCGATTCTCTGGAGGTTCCCATCCTGGACGGTTCCTCCCGGCCCTTCGTGGAGGGCATTCAGGGCGTTGGTATCGAGGAACAGGACGCTCCCCGGACCTTCATCAGGGTGGAGAAGCCGATCCGGCTGACGGACGGGGAGAAGTTCGTGTCCATCGAGCCTTCACCTGTCTTTCGCGTGACCTACGAGATCGATTTCACCCATCCCGTCATCGGCCGCCAGCGGCTGGACCTGGAGGTGACGCCCGGAGTCTACGCACGGGAAATCGCCTTTTCCCGGACCTTCGGTTTCTATCGGGAAGTCCGCCAGCTTCTGGAAAACAACCTGATCCGGGGCGGTTCCTTCGAGAACGCAGTGGTGTTGAGTGACGACGGCGTCATGAGCGGAGAACTCCGGGCGCCCGACGAGTTCGTTCGCCACAAGGTCCTGGATCTGATCGGCGACGTCTCCCTCTGCGGCAGCCCGGTGATCGGGCATATTCGCGCCTACAAGGCCGGACACGCCCTGCATACGGCTCTGGCGACGGCGTTGTTTCGAAACGCCTCCCGCTGGCGGGTCGTCGAATCGGAGCTGGAGACAGCGGAAACGAGTGTCGCCGCCGGCTGAACCGAAAAGTCGCCGTACCCCTTCCACTATAATAACGACTGATGCTGTGGCCTCCGCTGTGCGCTTCCGGAATTCGGGGTGAGTTTGAGAGGCGGTTTCCGTATCTCTGCTCCAAACCCGTGTTCCGTTCGATCGCGGTCGCCGGTTGGATCCTGGTTTGGCTCAGCGCCGAACTGCCGGCCCAGGATCAAGGAGAGTTGCTGCTGGACCTGGGGAGACGAAGGTCGGCGGTGGCGATGGACCAGCGGTCCGGCAAGCCCTACATCAGTCTCAAGGACATGATTTCCAACCTCCGGCTCGAAGGCCGGGAGTTGAAGGACCGGTTCAATCTCTCCGGTCCCGGGGGAGAACTCCTGTTTCTGGATGGAAGACCGCTGGTTCGGGCGGGAGTCGACTACCTTCTCATGTCCTCCGCGGCCTGGAAGAAGGGCCCTTCCGACTGGTACATCCCTGAGGATTTCCTGGTTCGGGCGCTGGCTCCGGTCCTTCCGGGACGCTTCTCCAAAACCGGCGCCGCCAGGTATCGGTTCGAACCCCGGGATCTGAACCAGGTGAAGGTGCAGGTGACGAATCACTCCAACCAAGTCCGGATCGAGTTCTCCGCCAGCCGGCCGGGTCCGATCCGGGTCCACGAACGCCGGGACTTCCTTGAAGTGGAGTTCGGTCCTTATCGGGTTCGTCCCGGGGCCAAGCGCGGAACCCCTTCGTCCCGCCTGGTGTCTGCGCTGAAGTTCAACTCCCGGGATCCCTTCGGAACGTTCCGTATCCACAAGGGGCAGGACTATCAGCGGTACCGCGAGGTCGGAGACGCCGGCGCCTCGACCAGGGTCGTGGAGATCCACGGCCGTAGCCGGCGGGCTCCGGCCAAGGCCTCGAGAGCGGTCCCGGCGACTGCCGGAACTCCCGATCCGGCTCCGGCGCGGCGGTCCCGGCTCAGCACGTCGCGGAGCCGGCGGGAGAGGCCGGTGATCGTCGTCGACCCGGGCCATGGCGGAAGCGATTCAGGAGGAATCTGGGAGGGGGATCTGGGGGAGCAGGGATTCGTCGAGAAGGACTTGGCCCTCCAGTTTGCCTTGGAGTTGCGCGACGAGTTTCGAAATCGCGGCCTGGAGATGGTCCTGACCCGGGATCGGGACGTGAATCTCGCCGCGGCCCAGCGCAGCGCCGTGGGTAACTCCAACCGAACCCGGGCCTACCTGAGCCTCCATTTGGGCCGGGCTCCGGATGAAGAGATGCGGGGGGGCGTGGTCTATTTTCATGGGAAGTCCCCGGTGATGCCTCCGCCGGAGCCGGAAGAGCTCGACGGGGAGTCGATGTTTCTTCAGGACGGAGAGACTCCGGACCTCCCGCAACCGGAGCCGGAGACTGAGGAGGGCGAGGAGGAGGTCGTCGAAGTGGTGGTGACCCAACCCGAACCCGAGCCGGACCCCGAAGAGGAAGGGAAGTTCGTTCTCTGGGAATCGGGCCAGGAGCGATACCAGGCGCGCAGCCGGGAGCTGGCCGTGGTGGTTCAGGAAAGCCTGAACCAGGTCTACGAGGTTGAGAATCAGTCCATCGAGGCCCCATTGACGGTCCTGCAGTCAGTGGCGGCGCCGGGAATCGTGGTTGAGTTCGGGCACCTGACCAACTCGGAAAACCGGTGGAACCTGACTTTGGAAACCTTCAACCAGCGTCTGGTTTCCGCCTTGGCGGCGGCGGTCGTCGCCTTCCTGGAAGGGCCTCCCGACGGGGGTGATCCGGAATGAACGAGCTACGGATCGCGCTCGCCCTGTTTCTGTTGATCGTCATCGCTCTGGGAGTCGGCTACTACCTCACAGAGGCGGAGCTGCAGCGGCAGCGGCGAGTCGGACTGGAGGACATCCGGGTCTCGGAGCCGGATCGCCTTCCGTCCCCCTCCGGACGTTCCTCGGGCGAAATGCAGGTTCGTGTCTTTTTCTGCGCGCCGGGCGCCACGGCTTCGGGCGAAGGATTTCTCGTGTCCGAAGAGCGTACGGTATTGCAGACGGGTGAGCCGGTCTTCAACGCGCGGCAGATCGTCGACGAGCTGGTCCAGGGTCCCGAGGAAGAAGGCACCGCGATCTTTCGGCAAGACGCCACGATACGGCAGATCTTCGTTCTGGAAGACAAGACGGCGGTGGTGGACATCAGCCGGAAGACGGCCGAAAGCCTGGCCGGGGGAATCCGAATGGAGTTGTGCGCCATCCACTCCATCACCCGGTCGCTGGTCGAGAACCTGGAGGAGATCGATCAGGTGCGGTTCCTGGTGGGTGGCAAACAGGAACTCACCCTTTCCGGTCACGTTTCCATAGGGGAACCCTTCCTGTGACAGTCCGTGGTGAGAGTCGCGCGAGCACGGAGACCGTTCCTGCGCCCGCCGGACAAGGCGCAACGGAGGGAGCATACCGGGAGTATGTGCCCGAGTCGCAACGCACAGCAGCGGCAGGACGCCGGGACGGTCGAATGCCGTGACGACTTTCACCACGGGCTGTTAATATTGTTCCTTCCGAACGGAGAGACGAACGACAGTGATGAAGCGTAGAAACGACGGACGGCTCCCTGACGAGTTGAGGCCTGTGAAGGTCAGCACGGGCTTTACGAAACACGCGGAAGGATCGGTCCTGATGGAGTGCGGAGACACTAGGGTCCTCTGCACGGCGAGCGTCGAGAAGAAAGTCCCCCGTTTCTTGCGGGGAGCCGGTCAGGGTTGGGTGACCGCCGAGTACGGGATGCTTCCCCGGTCCACCCACACCCGTATGATTCGCGAAGTCTCCAAAGGGAAGCTCTCGGGGAGGAGCCAGGAGATTCAGCGCCTGATCGGCCGGTCGATGCGCGCGATCGTGGATCTGCAGCTCCTGAGGGACCGGACCATCTGGTTGGACTGTGACGTTCTTCAAGCGGACGGTGGAACCCGCACCACCTCCATCACCGGGGCCTTCCTGGCCCTGGCTCTGGCTCTGGATCGAATGCGCGTGGAGCGAACTCTGAAACAGCCGGTCCTCCTGTCTCCCGTGGCCGCGGTCAGCGTGGGCATCGTGGGAGACGAACCGGTGTTGGATCTGAACTACCGGGAAGATTTCGCCGCCGAAGTGGACATGAACGTCGTCATGACCGGCCAGGATGAGTACGTCGAGATCCAGGGGACTGCCGAGGGAGACCCGTTTGGACGGGACCAGTTGGATCGACTCCTGGAACTGGCTCGTGGTGGAATCCGCCAGTTGATCTCCAGGCAGCGGGCCGTGTTGGAAGAAACCACGGTCGATGCCGCCCGGCTATTTCGACCGGATCCTGCGTCGGATCGTTTTGCGATTCCTGTTGGCAACTCGAAATAAGGGAAAAGTGGCCGAGGTCCTCCACGCCTTGCGAGGACTCCCGGTCCAGGTGGATCTGCTTCCGGACCATCCCCGCATCCCCGAGCCGGAGGAGACCGGCCGGACCTTCCGCGACAATGCACTGCTGAAGTCGCGCTACTATTCCCGGGTGACGGGTGTGCCCACTCTTTCGGAGGATTCCGGGCTGGCCGTGGAGGTGCTGGACGGACGTCCCGGAGTCCATTCGGCCCGTCTGGCCCCCACCGACGGTGAGCGCATCCGGAAACTGCTGAAGCTGATTGCGGAGGCCGATCCGGCCTGGCCCGACTCTCGTCCGCGGGCCCGCTTCGTGTCGGCGTTGTGCCTGTCCCTGCCGGAGGAGCGAATCCAGGTTCAGGGCGAAGTCTGGGGACGGATCGTTCCCGAGGCCCGGGGCACCAACGGCTTCGGCTACGACCCCGTCTTCTTCTATCCGCCCCTGAACCAGACCTTCGCCCAGCTCACCATCGGGAAGAAGAGCCGGATCTCCCATCGCGCCAGGGCGTTGCAGAAGCTTCGGACTCGGCTTGGCGGCATCTGAGGACAGAATCCAGTTCGCGGGACTGAACGGAGTCAGCCCGCCGCCCCGATCGCCTGCCTCAGTTCCTCCGCGGTGCGAACCGGCCGCTGGCAGACGTAGTCCCGGCAGACGTAGGCGGCGGCCCCGCCGTCGATCGAGGTTTTTCCCGCCAACAGCGGGATCCGGGCCCCGAGGCCGTCATCCTCGTCTGATGCAACCGCCAGAACCTTGTTGGGAAGGTATTGGTCTCTCACCACCTGGATCAGTGGAGCTCTCTGCGTTTTGGTCCCGACCACGGCGATTTCGTGAACGGGGCCCAGAAAGTGGTCCAGAGCCTGAAGCCAGTAGCCGAACGCCAGCGGATGTCGTTCCAGGGCCAGGGAGACTCGCCGGAGCATGCTCTCGGCCTTCTCCAGATAGTCGGATCGTCCCAGCAGCTTGTGGAGGCGAAGCAGGTTCAGGCAGGAGACGGCGTTTCCGCTGGGCGTGGCGTTGTCCATGAATTCCTTGTGCCGAATCACCAGGCGTTCGTGGTCCGTGGGCGTGAAATGGAAGTCCCCTTTCTCTTCGTCCCAGAAGAGCTCCAACTGGACTTCCGTGACCTCGGCGGCCCGTTCCAGCCAGACCGGATCGCCGGTGGCCTGGTAGAGGGCCAGCCATCCCTCGGCCACTTGGGCGTAGTCGTCGAGATAGCCGTTGAGGCGGGCTCGGCCCTCCGTCCAGTTCCGATGAAGGCGGCCGCCGATCCACATCTCCGAATAGAGGAACTCCCCGTTTCTCAAGCTCGTTTCCAGGTACTCCGAACTGTCCAAGGCGAAGGCGGCCTCGGCGAAAGCCGTCAGCATCATGCCGTTCCAGGAAGCCAGGACCTTGTCGTCCAATCCCGGCCGGATCCTTTTCCTCCGGATTTCGAACAGCCGGCGTTTGGCCCCGGCCAGGAGCCGGTCCAACTCTTCCGGGGTCATGCCCAGACTCTTGGCGTAGGGCTCCTGTTCCAATCGGGGATGCAGGATGTTGGAGCCCTCGAAGTTGCCGTGGGCGGTGACGTCGTAGTAGTCGCAGAAGATTCGCGCCGTTTCCGAATCCAGTGCGGATTCCACCTCTTCGAGGCTCCAGACGTAGAACTTGCCCTCGTGGCCTTCGCTGTCGGCGTCCTCCGCCGAGTAGAAGCCTCCCTCCTCCGGATCCCACATCTCCCGTTGAACGTAACCCAGGGTCTCGCGGACGATCTGCCGGTAGAAACCGTTGCCCGTCAGTTGCCAGGCCTCCAGGTAGACTCGAGCCAGGAGCGCGTTGTCGTAGAGCATCTTCTCGAAGTGGGGCACCAGCCAGCGGTCGTCCACGGAGTAACGGTGGAACCCGCCGCCCAACTGGTCGTAGATCCCGCCCCGGGCCATTTCGTCCAGCGACACCTCCACCATCCGGCGGGCGGAAGTCCGTTCGTTTCTCCTGCAAGAACGCACCAGGAACGCAAGAACCATGGAGCTGGGGAACTTGGGGGCTTGCCCGAAGCCTCCGAGGCGATGGTCGAACTGCTGGTAACAGCGATCGTGGGCCTGATCGAGGATCCTCTCGTCCAGATCTCCGGGGGCCAGGCCCCACGCAAAGGCCTCCTCGAGTCTCTGCAAAGTCCGGTCCCGGCCGGACTCGATCTCCTGGCGGCGCTCGACGAAGGCGTCCCTCACGCCCTGGAGGATGCGGGCGAAGCCGGGACGCCCATAGCGGTCCTCCGGAGGGAAGTAGGTTCCCCCATAGAAGGGGACCAGGTCCGGCGTCAGGAAGACCGTCAGCGGCCAACCTCCGCTGCCGGTGGTCATCTGCACGAAGCTCATGTAGATGGAGTCCACGTCGGGGCGTTCTTCCCGGTCGACCTTGATGTTGATGAATCCCTCGTTCATCAGGGAGGCGATGCGCTCGTTCTCGAAGGATTCGTGCTCCATCACATGGCACCAGTGACAGGAGGAGTATCCGATGCTCAGGAGAATCGGCTTGTCCTGTTCCTTCGCCTTGTTCAGAGCTTCGGGACTCCAGGAATTCCAGTCCACCGGGTTGTAGGCGTGCTGGATCAGATAGGGACTGGTCTCGTCGATCAGCCGGTTGGGGCGGTGCGTGCCGAATGCGGTCATGTTCGAGCTCCCTTGAACGTTGCGTCCTGCGGTTCGGATCCGCTCACCGGGCCTGGACCGATCCCGGGACGCCCATCGGAGACGGGGCCGGCAGGTTCCTGTAGACGGTAGGGTCCGGGACTCCGGCCCGGGCGAAGGCGTTGGCCCGTTCGCTGCAGGTCCCACAGCTTCCGCAGTGCAGCTCTTCTCCCCGGTAGCAGCTCCAGGTCAGATCGTAGGGTACCCCCAGGCGGCTGCCCAATCGGACGATGTCGGTCTTGGTCAGGTGCAGAAACGGCGCCAGCAGTTGGATGGGCTCGTAGTGGCAAAGGCCGGCAGCCTTGGCCAGAGCCTGGACGAATGCGGGCCGGCAGTCCGGATAGACCTCATGGTCGCCCGCATGGGCGGCGTAGGCGACCGTGTCGCATTCGGAAGAGATGGCCCAGGCCAGGGCCACGGCCAGCATCAACATGTTGCGGTTGGGGACCACGGTGACCTTCATGCTCTCCGGATCGTATTCGCCCGATGGGATCTCGACGTCCGGGCTGGTGAGGGCGCTTCCCGCCAGGAATCCCACGACCGCGGAAAGGTCGGCGCTCTTGAAGGAGATACCCGCCTGAGCGCAGATCCGGGCGGCGGCATCGAGTTCCTTGAGGTGACGTTGTCCGTAGTCGATGCCCAGAGCCTGGACGTGGTGTCCCTGGGAGAGAAGCTGATACAGGAGGGTGGTGGAGTCCATCCCGCCCGACAGCGTCAGAACGACTCTTTTTCGAACCACCGTTCCCCTTTCTGCGCTTGAACAACCCAGAGGTTAGCACAGGCGGAAACAGGAGTCGGTCGAAGGATCGGCGGCGGTGGATCAAGCCGACCAGGACTTCCCCCGGACTTTTTAGAAGGGGACAGTCTGTTTTTCCGCGCCTGATCTCCGCCCGTCGATTCTGCCACCGTGGCACCGGACGACCCAGATCACGGAAACCGCCCAATAGACTCTGGACTTTCCCCACTTTCCTGACGGTTCAGGAGAACAGGGGAAGCAGGTTTGAACGAGGATCGTGCGCGTCCCCGGACGGGGAATCGAGACTGTCCCTTTCTATCCCCGCCTGTCCCCGCTTGAGTTTCCTTCGCCTTTCTCAGTTCTGAATCGTTGTTGTCATCAGAGGTGCGAACCGATCTCTGCCGAGTCCGAACCGATCTCTGCCGAGTCCGGAATTTGGAAGGGGACAGTCTATTTTTCTGGGACGAGCAATATAAGGCCCACAAATACCGGACGGCGCTCAGCAAAGGACTAGGACGAATCCAAAGTCAGTGTGCACCGCTCCTGTGTTTCGCACATGCGCGAAAAATGCGATACAGTCTGTTCGCAGGTAAATACAAGGGAGGATGGACCATGGAGAACGCCTTGCTCGAAGAACTGAAGGAAAAAGACCCGGAGTTCACCCGGCAGTTGAAGGCTGCGGCCCAAGGGCGACGAACTCGGCGAGAACGGTTCGAACAGAGGGTGTCCTTTGTGTACGGAAACCAGCCGAAGGAGTTGAATTTCACTCGCGAACAGATTGAAGAGCGACTGAAACAGATGGACTAGTACAGCGATGATCCTGAGAGATATTCTCGGTAGTGAACACCACCCGACATACCGAAATCTCTCCATCGCTAATCTGAACGGCCAATACCATTTCCTAGTCTCAATCATTGAGGCCGCTCTTGCGGTCGGTGACAGAGTTGGCGATAAGCTCTCCGAGACGACCATCAAGGCCCTCAATTATCACGCAATCGCATGTCTTGACGATCCGGCGGGACAATACCGATCAGTCGACGTAAGTGTGGGAGACTACGAGGCTCCAACACCTGATCGTGTTCTTAGTCTCATGCGTGATTTCGTCCTCGTCATCAATCGGGCGTGGGACACATCCAGCCCAGTCTCCTTGGCGGCGTACTGCCTGTGGAGGTTGAACCATATTCACCCCTTCGTCAACGGAAATGGTCGCACTGCTCGGGCTCTTTGCTATTTCGTTCTTTGCGTCAAATTGGGTGGGTTGCCAAGAGGAGGCCCAATTCTCCCTGAGCTGATACTCCGGAATCGAAGGGAATACATCACTCATTTGAAGTTCGCTGACGCCAATATGTCCATCACTCCTCTCATAGACTTTTTGCGAAGATTGTTGATTGGCCAGCCCCCACCAGCAAGTAACCGGCCCGCTCCCTAGAAATCGACCGGATGTCGACCACGCGGCGCACGGTCTCGTGCATGTGTGAGTGTTCCGCGTTCGTTCGTTCCGGGAATCGAGACTGTCCCTTTCTTTCCCCGTGTGGGTGCCCTCTTTGACTCCTAATTCGTTCGGTCGAAGGAAGTGAGGCGGCGGTGCATCAAGCTGACCAGGCAGCCGGCCGCCAACCCCACGGAAAGCGATACCGGGAGGATCCACTGGAAGCTGAAATCCACGATTCCCGTCCGTTCCGACAGCGGAATCCAACCCAGGTCAATGGTCATTTGGTTGAGCGTCCCCCAGTAGGCCACCGAGGCGGCGCTCAAAAGGGCCGACAGCGACCCGGCAATGACTCCCAGCGCGGTGGAGAAGGGAACGAACAACGACAGGAAGAAGAGCAGAAAGATGGCGCCGACGTACAGATGAAGGGTTCGTTGCGCTATTTCCAAGAAGTTGCCCGGCACGTTCCCGACCAGAAAAGAGGAGCCCAATACCACAACCAGTCCGATGGCGAGAGCCAGTGCCTGCGAGAGGCGGACTCGGCCGATTTCGCTCACGGCACGGCGTCGGAACCGCCCGACGAAGTCGGTCACGACCACCGCGGTGAGGGAGTTGACACCGGAGTCGACGCTCGACATGGCCGCGGCGAACAAGCCCGAGACGACCAACCCCGAAATGCCGATGGGGAGGTGGTGAACGATGTAGTGGGGGAAGACGCGGTCGGCCCCGAGGCCCGGGGGAAGGAGATCGGGACGAGCCTCGAAGTATCCCAGCAGGGAGAAGGCCACGAGGGCCAGCACCAGGTTCACCAGGATGCCGGCCGCCGAATTCAGGAGGAAGGAACGCCTGGCCGCCCTCACGTTCCGAACCGACATGAAGCGTTGCACCGCCGTCTGATCGCCCCCGGCGGTGCAGACCCACCAGAGGGTTCCTCCCAGAATGGATCCGAATACCGTGAGGCGGACGTTCGGATCCAGACTGAAGAGGGGCTGAGTGTCCCAACTGGAGTTCCACTCGGTCGGAAACCAACCGAATCCACCGAGTCGAATCGTCACCGTGATCACGACCAGAAGCGCCCCGCCGCACAAGAGGCAGAACTGCACGAAATCGGTGATGACGACGGCTCTCAGGCCGCCGAAGGACGCATAGATGATGGCCACGGCCCCGATCACCAGCGCGACATAGGGAAGCTGGTCCTGCTCCAGACCCAGCATCAGCAGCATGGCTTGCGCGCTCAGGTGGATGAGCAGGGACATCCAGGTCAACCGGAGCATGATGAAAAGGATGGCTCCCAGCAGGCGCACACTCAGGCCCCGCTTCTGCTCCAGCAACTCATAGGCGCTGATCAGCCGAAAACGCATGTAGGCCGGGACGATCAGATAGCCGACGATGAGGTAGTAGAAGGGGATCGAGAGGGACGAAGTCAGGATGAAGGGCCCCTTTCCATAGACTTCGCCGGGGGTGGCCAGGAAGGAGATGGTGCTGAACAGGGTCACGAACATGGAGATTCCGATGAGCCCCGGGTTCATGGTCCGGTTGCCCACGAAGTACTCGTTCAGGCTCTTCTGGCGCCTTCGGTAGTACCAGCCCAGAGAGATCATCCCCAGGGCGTAGACGGCGATGATGACGCCGTCGATCCAGTGGAGGCCGCTGCTCGCGAAGTCAGCCGCCGTGCTGGCCTCAGCCTGGGCGTGACCCAGAACTTGACCCAGGGAAACGGTTGTCGCCAGCACGATCCAGAGCGGCAGGTTGTGTCGACCCATCATATGACGGACCCGTATTCCTCACCGGGGGCGTTCCCGGTAGACTTCAAATTCAAACGCATAAGTGATCGAGGACAAGACCTTTGACGTCGTACGTTCGGCATAACGGTGAGAAACTCGGGCCGGCCCTCGAACGGCTTCGATCCTTCAGTCGGCCACCCAGTGCCAGTAGAGCGGCTTGACCTGCTCCGGCAGAGACTCGTAGACCGGCGCTGGAACCGGGACCTGCTCGTTTTCGTGCCCCCCGGTCTCGTCCACCATTTGCGTGCGCTCGATCGAGCCGGGCCTCAGGATATCCAGGTTGAGCCACCAGGGGGCGTAGCGGACCGCCATTCCAACCCGGGGACGGTCGCTCCGGTTGGGGGCCGTCGAGTGCCAGAGCCGGCTGTCGAAGACGAGGACGCTTCCGGCCCGTCCGGCGGCGTGTATCTCGGTGGGATACGTGCGCGAGGGATCGACTCCGTTGTCACCGGTGGGGTTGTTGGAGGACCGGTGACTCCCGGGTACGACCAGAGTGCCCCCCGTCGCGGCCGAAAAGGACGACAGCATCCAGATGGTGGTCAGGTGGGCGACCATGTCCGGGTAGGGCGCGGGAATGTGGCCGGCGCTGTTCTGATTGAAGGGCCAGTCGGCGTGCCAGAGACCCCGCTCGTTCCCCGGATAGTTGATGATGGCCGTGGTGAAGGAGATCCGCACCGGCTTCCCCAGAAGAGCTTCGGCGATATCCAACATTCGGCGGTCTGCGAGATAAGGGCTGAAGGACTGATCGAAGGCCAGCAGCCCCGTCCGGGCGCCCACCCCCTGGATCCTGGCCCTGCCCCCACTGGACTCGACCGCCGATTGGACGCCCCGGCGGATGTCTCCGACCTGGGATGGAGGAATGATCCCCTCCAGTACGCACCACCCGTCCAACTTCAAGTGGTGCAGCGCTTTTTCCAGATTCATGATGCGTGCTGACCTCCAATTTCAAGTATCACAAGCCGATACCGATCACAAGGAGACGGCCGATTACCCCCGCATGTCTCACCGTCGACGAGGAATGGACCCGTGGCGCCGGATCGGTTCAGCGTGTCGGCACGTACTGAATTTGCCGGGTCTTAGGCGTAAACGAGTACAGTTCCGCTCTCTCGAGGTGGAAACGCAGGCGGATGGGCCGGCCCTGAATCGGGTGGCAGTCCCGATTCCCGTTCCACTCCAGGACGTGCCGGACGCTGTCGCCGGTGAGGGGCGTGCAGTCCTCCCGGCCGAATCCCTCGATGACTTTTCCGCCGGGACCCAGGACTTCCACCCGGATCGTCCCGCCTTCGGCGTCGGCGTTGATCTCCAACTCGTCGCCGAGGAAGACGAGGGACCGGGTGGTGAGGGTTCCGGTCTTCGCGGCCTGGACCGAGACGAAGCCGTCCAGCCGCAGCGTGGCCAGTCCGACCCCGCTCGACTCCGTGTCGCCGTGGTAACGGACTCCCCCGTGGCGGGTGGTGTTTCCCAGGTAGTAGATTCGGATCTGGTCGCCGACCACGAGGGGAGGTTGAAACGCGTAGACGCTGCCCCAGTCCCAGTCCTCCTCATGCTCGCCGTAGGGGAGGACGGTGGATTCCCGGGCGATACTGCGCCAGTCGCGCCCTCCCAGTTCCAACTGGTCATGGGGGATGGCGCCCTGGGGGCCGACCCGGGTCCAGGTGAGACCATTGCGGCTGAAGGTCAACTGGGTGTCGGCCTTGTCCATCCAGAGCTGGTCCGCCGGGATCGGTTCGTTGGTCTGGCCGTGGTAGGCTTCCAGCAACCCGATGTAGACCCCTTCGTAGGGCATGATCTTCATCCCGTAGTGCTGGGTTGCGAACGGTTCGTCCATCCTGGTCCGGCGGATCACGGTGAGCTTCGGCGACCAGTGGACGAAGTCCTCGCTCTGGGTCCTGGCGATGAGCCGGATGTTGGGCGGCCCGAAGCGGAGGTAGCTCACGTAGTTGCCGGATCGCGGGTCCCAATGGACGGAGCAGATGGTGTCGCTGTGGGGAACGACCGGGTTCAGGGCCTCCGGCGTCCAGCGGATGCCGTCGGGCGAGTAGGCGACGAAGGTGGCCCAGCCGGTTGGGACCTTGGGGTCCACGTCGCCGTACATCATCTTGTAGCGGCGTTGGGGATCCGGATCGACGGGGTCCTTGAAGACGGCCGGAGGATTGGCGTGGACGGGAGCGTCGGTGAGGTTGTTCCCGTCACGGGTGTTGATGATCGGTTTTTCCCAGACCAGCCCGTCCCGGGAGGTCGCGTAGCCCAGAAGGCCTTCGATCTCCCAGCCCTCGGCCGTCTTCTCCTCCTTGACGAAGTAGGGGTACCACATCTTGAAGATCCCCTCCGCCTCGTCGTAGAGGACCGCGCCGCGGTTGAGCTTCTGGGTCTCCCAGGGCCGGTCGGGAACCATCAGCGGATTGTCCGGGTGTTTCAGGGCCCGTTTCAGGACTTTGCGGGCGCCCCTGAGCTCTTGGATGATGTGATCGTCGATGAACAGCTCTTTGCCGTCGACGATGACGGCTTCCCCCAGGATCGCGTCGTCCAGATCCCGGAACGGCCCTGAAGCCGGCGGCTCGGGGATGCTGTCCCGTGCGCCGGTCCGGTCCTCTCTCTTCCGGTCCCCGCCTGCCGCCTCCGATTCCGGATTCTCCGGTCCCTCGTTTCGCCACCAGCGCAGTTCCTGGCTCCCCCGCTCGGCGCAGGCCACGATGTCGAGCCGCCCGTCGCCGTTCAGGTCGGCCAGCAGCACCTGATTGGCGCTGGGCCAATCCTCCTTCAGGACGTGGGTCCGCCAGAGCCGGCCTCGGACACCCGGGTTTTCGAACCACGCGACCCGGCCGGGGGAACGCCAGGACGTGGCCGCGGCGTCGGGGTCTCCGTCCCCGTCCAGGTCACCGGCCACCACCTCGAAGGCGTCCTGGAAACCATGGGCCAGCACGTGCTTGGGCCAGACGCCCGCCGCCGGTGCCCCCGTGTTCTCATACCAGGCGATCTGATGGGTTCTGGTGTCCCCGGGCTCCGCGTGCATCCCCAGGGCCATGAGAATGTCCAGGTCACCGTCGCCGTCCAGGTCGACCGGCTGCCCGTGGGTCGGGTAGGGCGTCGCGGCGTCCACGGCGTGACGCTTCCAGGTCACCGTCCCGCGGCCCGGAATCCCCTGATTCTCGTACCAGACCACCAGGTCCGCCTCATGAACGGTGGCCAGCAGGTCCTGGTCCCCGTCCCCGTCGAAGTCGGCGGCCCGAAGGGTCAGGGTCTGGGCGGGGCCGTTGTCCCGTGCCCGCAGATCGTCCTCGATGGAATGCCGCGGCCAGCCTCCGGTTCCGGGCCACCCCCGGTTCTCGAACCAGAAGAAGTGGCTCCCCTTCCAGGCCGACGCCGCCACATCCGGATCTCCGTCCCCGTCCAGGTCGGCGAGGTCCACGTCGTAGGCGTAGGGCATGGCGCGGGTGATGACCAGGCGTTGCCACAGTCGACCGTCCCCCGGGGTCCCGCGGTTGCGAAACCAGAGCAGGTTGCCATGGAGGTTCTTGACCGCCACCACGTCGAGGTGGCCATCGCCGTCCACGTCGCCCACCACATGGCGCTCCAGGCGTTCGGGGTCGTCTCGACTGATGGTGTGCCGCCGAAAGCTTCCGGATCCGTCGTTCTCCAGCCAGTAGAGGGAATCGTGCCCGAAGGCGTCGGAGCTGGTCAGGTCCACGTCGCCGTCGCCATCCAGGTCCGCCGCTGCGACACCGAAGGCGTAGGTGTAATTGTCGAGGATCAGGTGCTCGGAAAATCTGGCCGGTTGTCCCGGCAGGGAGGAGACGAGACCCAGCGTGGTCAGGATGAAGAGGATCGGTAGTGGGGCGGGACCGGCCGGAAGGACAGGACTCCTCATCGAGACCCGCTTGCCTGAGGGCGTCCCGGCGGACCCTGGTTTCGCCACCAGCGCAGTTCCTGGGTGCCCTTCTCGGCGCAGGCCACGACATCGAGGCGGCCGTTGCCGTCCAGGTCGGCGATCAGGATCTGATTGGCGCTCCGCCAGTTCTCTTTCAGGAGATGCATGGTCCAGGGTTCACCCCTCCGCCCGTGATTCCGGAACCACGCCACCCGCCCTGGGGACCGCCACGAAGTGGCCGCCGCGTCCAGGTCCCCGTCTCCGTCCAGATCGCCGGCCACCACCTCGAAGGCGTCCTGGAAGCCGTCCCGGATCAGGTGCTTGGGCCAGGCGCCTGCCGCCGGAGTCCCGTTGTTCTCATACCACGCGATCTGATGCGTGGTCCGGTCCCCCGGCTTCCCGTGCATTCCCATGGCCATCAGGATGTCCAGGTCGTCGTCGCCGTCCATGTCCACCGGCTGCCCGTGGATGGGATAGCGGGTGCGATCGTCCACGACGTGCCTGGTCCAGACCACGGGCGCCGTCCTCAAGCGCGGCCAGGACGCCTCGGTCTCCGTGGAGCGCCGGTTCTCATACCAGATGATGAGGTCGGCGTCGGGAGCCGTCCCCAGAAGATCCAGGTCCCCATCCCGGTCGAAGTCGCCGGTCCGCATGGTTCGGGTCCTGGAGGGTCCGTTGTCCCGCCCGCGAATGTTGCTCTCGATCCCGTGCCTGGGCCAGCCTCCGCGCCCCGGCCATCCCGTATTCTCGAACCAGTAGAAGTGGCTACCCTTCCAGCCGGAAGCGGCCGCATCCAGGTCCCCGTCGCCGTCCAAATCGCCCAGCACCACGTCATAGGCGTAGGGCATGCCCTGGGTGATGACGACCCTCTGCCAGAGCTTCCCGTCCTGGGGCGTCCCGTTGTTCCGGAACCAGAGCAGGTCGCCGTACAGGTTCTTGACGATGACCACGTCCAGGTCTCCGTCGGTGTCCACGTCTCCCAGGGCGTGGCGTTCCAGCCGCTCGGGATCGTCCTTTTGAATGAGAAGCCTCGTGAAGTTCCCGGTCCCATCGTTCTGGAACCAGTAGAGGGAATCGTGCCCGAAGGCGTCGGCGCTGGTCAGGTCCACGTCGCCGTCGCCATCCAGGTCGCCGGCTCCGACTCCATAGGTGTAGGTGTAACCGTCCTGGATCAGGTGCTCCGAGAATCGAGGCGCCTGCGCCTGCAGCGGTTCTGTCAGGAAGACGGCGGTGAAGACGAGGGCGGTGACGCCGTTCATGGGGTCTCCTCTACCGGCAATCTGTCACAGTAAGGGCGGCGTTGCAACGGGCTGGACCGCGGACATCCCTTCCAGCGATGCGAGTGTTGATGGAATTTATGAACGCGAGAGGAGCCATAGATGCCAATCCATCATTTCACCCTGATTGTCGATGGCCCCGACCTGCAGAATGATGCGTTCATCGACGCGTTGTTCGAAGCGGGATGCGACGACGCGACGGTTGGCCGGACCGGTGGAATCCAATACCTCGATTTTGACCGCGAAGCGGCCACCCGGGCCGAGGCGATCCGATCTGCAATAACAGATGTAGAACGTGTCGATAGCGTCCATGTCGTTCGGATTGCCACCGCCGAGCCGCACCCTGCGTATACGTGAGACTCTGTTGCGCGAAGCGAGTTCCAGTCGAAATTCGGGTTCATTGGAGGGTTCGTGGCACGAAAGAGACTCTGACGAAGGATAGGACGGCGGAGCTTGGTCGATTGCCTGTCTTATTGACCGGGTCCCGTAGCGCCACCGTCAGTTCGGGATGAGTCCGTCCTGCCGCGCACTTCACGTCCCTTGAGGGGAAACGGTTCGAGCTTCCCGCCCTCCTTCAGACGGTAGTGGAGATCGGCCGCGACCCCCTCGAAATTCTGAACCGCTCCGCTGCGCCACCGGACGATCAACTGCTTTGCCTCCGTCAACTTTCCCAGGCCGAAATGAAGCCGGAAGTCGTTGGTGGCCTGGTAGCTGGATCCCCCCTGGACCTCCTGCAACTGGCTCCAGGACCCGGTCTGAAGGATGACGCGGGTGCCGATGGCGCTCCGGTTGGTGGATCCTCCCTCCAGAGCCAGATTCAGCCAGTGTCCGGCGTTTGCGGCACCCTCGTTGCGAAAGAGCGAGGGGCGCGCGTCCAGGTTGTTGACGGCCACGTCCAGATCGCCGTCATTGTCGAAGTCGGCGAAGGCCGCTCCCCGGCTGGACCAGGTCCGCGACAGATCCTCGCCCCATTCCCCGGCCGTCTCCCGGAACTTGCCGTTCCCCTGATTTTGAAACACGAGCTTGCGCTGGGCGAAACGGGTGCCCGTTTCGTAGCCGTCCACCTGCGGATAGATGTGCCCGTTGGAAACGAACAGATCCAGCCAGCCGTCGTTGTCCAGATCGGCGAAGTGGGCGCCCCAGCCCAGGAACTGCCAACTGGGGAAGGCCACCTCCGCGGCGTAGGTGACGTCCCGAAACAGTCTTCCTCTCCGGTTGCGGTAGAGGGTGTGGTAATCGTCGGAGAAGTTGGTGACGTACAGATCCAGAAAGCCGTCCCGGTCGTAATCGCCGAAGGTCACGCCCATGCCCGCCTGTTCCCGGCCGTCCTGGTTGTAGGCGACTCCTCCCAGCGCCGCCACCTCGATAAAACGCCCGCTCTCCCGGTTCTGGAACAGGAAGTTGGCCATGGAGTCATTGGCTACGTAGAGGTCCGGGTCCCCGTCGTTGTCGTAGTCTCCCCAGACGGCTCCGAGGCCATAGGCGGGCGGCGGCGCCACCCCCGCCTCGCCAGTCACCTCGGCAAAGGTTCCGTCCCCGCGGTTGCGATAGAGGGTGTCGGGGGCCGCCGCCATCTCCATGGGACCGCAGTGGACCGTGATTCCCCGGTAGCCGCACTCGGGGGGACGCGGGGAATGGGGGTCGAAAGCCACGTAGTTGGCCACGTAGAGGTCGATCCAGCCGTCCCCGTCGTAGTCGCTGAAGGCGGCCGACGAGCTCCACCGGGGGTTCCCCACCCCGCTGGCGGCGGTAATGTCACTGAAAGTGCCGTCGCCGTTGTTGCGGTAGAGGCTGTTGGGACCGAAGTTGCACAGGTAGAGGTCGGGCCAGCCGTCGTTGTCGACGTCGCCCACCGCGGCTCCCATGCCCCAGTGGGGGCTGGTGAGGCCGGATTCGGCGGTGACGTCGCTGAAGGTGCCGTCGCCGTTGTTGCGGTAGAGGGCGTTGGAGACGGTCCTCGTGCCGGCCAGCAGCTCGTCCCACTTGCCCCCGTTCACCAGATAGAGGTCGGGCCAGCCGTCCCGGTCGTAGTCTATCCAGGCGAGCCCCCCGCCGATGGTCTCCAGGATGTACTTCTTCTCGGGACTCCCGCTGTGGTGCCGGAAATCGAGACCGGCCTCAGGGGCGACATCCAGGAATCGGATGCTCAGCAGGAAAAGAATGCGGAGCATGATTCATTATACGGTTCCCCAGGAAAATCTCAGTGTCGAGTGCTGCCGGCCGGGCGCCCGTAGTTGAAGATGTCACCTCACTGGAAGGGTGCCCATCCGCCTAAGCGATTCGTAGGCAGACTGGCGTCGCGGACTGCTACGGCATCACCTCAAAGGAGCGATGTCCCCGCAGACGATAAATACGAAAGTCACCATCCAGAGTCAGAATTCGTTTCAGCTTAAGCTTCTCAGCTGCGGCTACCAGGGTCGCATCCGCGAGATCCATGGGAACGTCCAGGTATTTCTTCATCAACGCTCGGGTGCGGCGAAGCAAGGACTCATCCAAATCGATCAACTGAAGATCATCCCGATCGAGAAGCTTCCACAATGCCTCTTGAGCCGGCCAGCCTCCGGCCCTGCCCAGCAGATACATCGCCTCGGTAAGGGCCGGCCAAGTCGTGAGCATCGGGCCAATCAGGGAGGAAAGAGCTTCCATGCAGATCCTGTGATCAGGTTCGCCGCGGTCGATAATTGCAATCAGAGGGCCCGCATCGACCAGAATCAAGAGCCCCTTCCTTTTCGCCGCAACAGGGATTCGGCGAACGAGCGGCCCGATCTCCGGGCGCGTCCACCATTGCTCTGAATAGTTCCAGCGACATCGATCACCCTTGCATCGAGTCGATCTCCCAGGATGATACGGCAACGTTCCTGCACAGCCCGGCGGATGATGCTGGAAGCTGAATCACCGCTGATTCGTGCCGCCTCTTCAAGTTCGGCTTCCATCCGTTCACTTAATCGCACGCTCTTCATCTTCTTCCTTTCGTATCACAATCCATAAACTATTGTATCACGCTTAGTCTGGCGCGAGCACGCGGGCAAGGGACTGGTCTGAGCGTTCAAGATCTCGGTGAGCGAGGGAATACCAGAATGGCGACTCGCACGTGAAAGCCACATCCTGTGCCACCTCACGCATCCACTTGTGTCCGCCCAACCGGCTTCATGCAGAAAAACCTGGAACTTGGGCACCTACAAGTGCCGCGTTGGTAGCATCCGATCATGCAATATGCGAATCACGGCAATTCCGTATTCGGTCATGCGGTAATAGACCACGTGTCGCCCTACCCTGCTGCGGCTGTAACCTGTGCGGATGTGATCGCAAGCTGTTCCTAGTTGCGGCCTAACGGCAAGCTGAGCAAAAACGTCCGTCAATTCATCCGTGTAACGATTAGCCTGTTCCAGCCCCCACTCTTCGAGCGTATAGAGCCAGATGGCTTCAAGGTCGCGCTTGGCTTCCGGCGCCAATCGATATTCAGCGAACTTTCCGGGCATGTTTGGCGGCCATTTGCTCTTTGAACAGGTCGCCGTTGAATGCTTGTGGTTGTCCGCTTTCTTCGCCCCTGATCAACGCTCCCCGAATCGCATCCATCTCGGACCGGCGGGCTTGGTCGCGGCGGATCAAATCGCGGATATATTCGCTGTCAGTGGTGAAATCACCGCCATCGATCTGCGCCTTGATCCATTTGTCTTGTTGCTCCGTAACGGTGATAGTCTTGCGGGTCGTCCCCATGTTGGCCTCCACGTCAGCCCAATCCAACCTCTCTCCCATCAACCACGCAGCATCGGAGGTCCTACCGGAGTCACTGACCAGAGCGGAATCCGCGCTGCTCCAGGGGAGGGCATCGTTTCCTGAGTCGGCCGCCTCTGGCCCGGTCCAGCAGACGCATCACCATCAGAAAGACATTTTATAACGCCTAGCCTGGCATGGCCAAACGGGGCCGCGCGTCAATCCCGGCTGGAACCGCTACGATCTTGCAGTACGCGCCCTCCGGACCCCCGGTATGCCTCGGCCGGGAGAGTCCTATGGAACCGGAAGTCAGGAGTTCCCCCAAATGGGGAAAGTCCAGAACCGCACGCCCATTGACCCAGATCCGGGCGTTGAAGCAATATTGCTGAGTTGTCCAAGTTCCATGCTACCTTCATAATGGATTTCCAACACTCACCCGATGGCCAGGTCATTTCTCACGGAATGGCCGGATCCTGATGGAGAAAGAACAATGACGAACCAGTGGAAGCGCCGACGATTTCTCAGCACTGCGGGCCAGGCTGCGGCGGGGTTGGTGATTCTCCGCAACAGCCGTTCGGTCTGGGGCTACCCGGCCAACGAAAAGCTCAACATCGCCGTGGTCGGAGTCGGCGGCATGGGGGCGTGGAACCTCGCCCACATGGCCGGGGAGAACGTGGAATACGTGACGGGCATGAGAATCAAGCCGTCTTCACAGCCGGAGATGAGCGGAGAGAACATCGTGGCTCTCTGCGACACTGACGAGCGGTCGGCTTCGGCTTCGGCTCCCAAGCGCCGGAATCCTCCGGGGGCCGCCTTGGCCCGCTATAAACAAGCGAAGAAGTTCCACGATTACCGGCAGATGCTCGACGAGTTGGACCGCGAGATCGATGCCGTGGTGGTGACCACTCCGGACCACACCCACGCTCCCGCCAGTGTTGCGGCGATGCGGCGCGGCAAGCACGTTTACTGCGAGAAGCCGGGAGCCATCTCGGTCTACGAGGCCCGCATGCTGGCCAAGGTCGCCGCTGAGCAGAAGGTGGCGACCCAATTGGGAACCCAGATCCACGCCTCGGACAATTTTCGCCGCATCGTCGAGCTGATCCGCGGCGGAGCCATCGGCGAGGTGGAGGAATGCCATATCTGGGTCCGCTCGGGACGCAGCACGATCGATCGCCCGACGGCGACGCCACCCGTCCCCGAAGGGCTTCACTGGGATCTTTTTCTGGGGTCGGCGCCTTACCGCCCCTACCATCCCACCTATTCCCGCGGTTGCGGCGGCAACTGGCAGCGCTGGTGGGATTTCGGCACCGGCAGTCTCGGCAACGCCGCCACCCACTACTTCAACTTGCCCTTCTGGGCCCTGAATCTCCGCTATCCGATCTCGGTGGTGGCCGAGGGGCCGCCGCCGCACTCGGAGACGGTTCCCGAGCGGCTCCATGTCCGCTACCGGTTTCCGGCCCGCGGAGAGATGCCGCCGGTCACCCTGGCCTGGACGCAGGGCAGTCAACCGCCGCCGGTTTTTGCGGAGAACGCCTTTCCCGACTGGGCCTGGGGCGTCTTCGTGGGCACCGAGGGAATGCTGTGGGTGAACTACCCCCAGCGGATGCTCTGGCCTGAAAAAAAATTCGCGAACTTCGAGCCGCCCAAGCCGAGCATTCCCCCGTCCATCGGTGCGGAAATCGGCCGTCGCGCCGAGTGGATGGCCGCCTACAAGCATCACCCGGAATGGCGTCGAACGGCTGAAGTCGGCCATCGTTCCGAGTGGATCGCCGCCTGCAAGACAGGGAGCCCGACGAGCAGCCACTTCGGCTATTCCGGCCCCCTCTCGGAGGCGGTCAACCTGGGTGCCGTTGCCTACCGTAGCGGTGCCAAACTCGACTGGGACGCCGATAACCTGCGGGTCACCAACTCTCCGGAGGCTGACGCGCTGCTACGGCGGGAATTCCGGTCCGGTTGGACGTTGTGATCTCGATCGAGATTCCGGTTCAACGGAATCGCAACGAAAAGAGGTCGGCGTCGGTCATGACGAACCTCAGGCGCACGGGCATCCCGGCCACGCGCCGGAGCTGATCCCGGTCCCGGTTGCCGGCCCGGCGCCAGCGGGCCACACCCTCGATCTCGTCTCCCCAGATCGGGATCGAGTCCTGGAGAGCAAAGCCGGCCAGCGGCTTCCCGGCCGCATCCTGGATCTCCACCTGAATGCTTCCCGCCGCCGCCGTGGCGTAGTTCAACACCAGGTTCTTCCCTTCGAAGACCAAGGGCCGGGTCGTGAACTCGCCGCCGGGATGACCGGCGCTGACCGAGACGAATCCGTCGAGCCTCAGGCTCATTCTCCGGAGGTGGACACTGGGATAGGTGTAGTGCCGGGTCACGTACAACGAGATCTCGTCATCCGCGCTCCGGATGATTCCACGGCCCACGAAGTTGGTCCGGTGGATCCAGTTCCGCCGGTTCCGTCCGGGCCGGATGAAGGCCTCCAGGAATCGATGCCAGTGCAGACCGTCGCGGCTGCTCATGAAGACCCCCTCGGAGAGCCCCGGCCGCTCGGTGGCGCTCGCGTAGTCGTAATGCTGCGGGGCTCGCCACGGCACGAACCGCTTGGGAAAGGCCACGTAGATGTGGGGCGCGCGAAAATAGGGGACCGTCGCGTTGGTGTAGAGATGTTCCTGAGGCGCGTCTCCGTAGTCGACCCACCGGCCCGGGGTCCATTCGACGAAGTCCTTCGAGGTGGCGTATTTGAGTGTGCGCACCCCGTGGGCGAAGTCCCGGTACAGCGCCACGTAATGGCCCCGGACGCCGTCCCAGAAGGCCACGTTGTGGGAATCGAAATACCCGTCGGTGACGACCGGCTCCGGCGCCATCCAGGTCCAGTGCACGCCGTCGGAGGACTGGAGGGGGACCAAGCCTCTCTGCTTTGAGTGGGGCGGGGCGCCGGGGACGGTCCGGTAGAAGGCGACCCCCTTGTAACGGGCCGAATCGGGAGCTTCGGGATTCTCGTCGCGAAAGGGATTGAACTTGGTGGCGCCCCCCAGGTCCAGAATGTTGTTGTCCCGGGACCCCTGAAACTCCACTTGGCCCAGGTTGGGGCGGGTCCAGCGGATGCCGTCCCGGCTCTCGGCGTAGCAACTCACTTTCGGGTGCTGGGGAACGATCTTTTCTCCCGGAAGCAGTTCCTCCCGGATGATGTAGTCGTTGTTCGCGCTGCCCCGGTAGTACATGCGGTAGACGTCGCCGTCCCGGAAGATGGCGATATGAGCCGGCGTGTTGCCCTCCCAGGGCTGGTCGAACCGGAATACCTTCTCCCGGGGCTGAGGTTGCCCCAGCTCCAGTTCGACATCGTCCATGACGTCGATGAGATGCCGGTCCACGAAGAGCTCCACGCGGCTTCCAATCTCCAGAACCTCCGGGGAGCTCCCTTCCGGTTGGGGCGCCGGGGCGCCGGTCGTGTAAGACGCAACGGCAACCGCCAGAAATGCCCAGAGCAGCGATCGAGTCGAGAGATCCTTCATGGTTCGGAATTGTACATGCAACGCCGCCTTCCTTCCCGTATTCTGTGCCGCTAGGAACGAGATGGTCCGATTCCGGGGTGGTCCCCTCAATTCATTCCGCCATCGGTCGGTTGCTGGCGGAATCTGCATGGCTGTTTTCGCCGTGGCGTTGGCGTCTGGGCCGCCCTCCGAGCCCATCGACCTGGGTTCCCGCCTGGAACCTCTGGTGGACCGGTTCCTGATCCATTCGCTGACCGGCGATGCGCGACTCCAGCTCCACAAGCCCCAACGCCGGGAGGTGGTCCTGGTGCACGACGCCCCCTGGGAGGGCAACCTCACCGCTCACCACACCCTGTTCCGGGATGGGGACCTCTACCGCATGTACTACGGGGGCCGTCACTACCAATCGGGGCAGAGTGTCCGGCATCCGGTGGTCTGCTACGCCGAGAGCCGGGATGGACTTTCCTGGACGAGGCCCAACCTGGGGCAGTTCGAGTACCAGGGTTCCCGGGAGAACAACATCGTCTGGATGGACGATCCCTGGGCCGATTCGGAACAGCGAAATCCTTTGGGAGTTTTCAAGGACACCAATCTCGCCGCCTCTCCCGACGCCCGATACAAGTCGATCGCCCGGGGAGACGATGGCGTTTATGCCCTGAAGTCATCCGACGGCATCCACTGGACACTCCTCGCCCGGGAGCACGTGATTCCCAAGGGGGAAATGTCCCTCGACTCGCAGAATCTCGCTTTCTGGGACAGTCTGAGGGGACGTTACGTCTGTTATCTTCGGAGTGGGCGCACCCATCCCACGGGGCAGCGCGTCTGCGACGTCAAGACCGCCGACTCCCGTGACTTCCTGACCTGGTCCGAGCCCGTGTTCCTGCAGTATCCGGGAGCGCCGGTGGAGCATCTCTACACGAACCAGATTCGCCCTTATGCCCGGGCGCCACACATCTACCTGGGTTTCCCCAAACGGTTCGTTCCCGAAAGAAACCAGGACAGAGAATTCTCAGGAGTTTCGGACGGGGTCTTCATGAGCAGCCGGGACGGCATTCACTTCCACCGCTGGGGAGAAGCGGTCGTCCGTCCCGGGCTCCAGCCGGAGCGATGGGTCACGCGCAACAACATGATCGGCTGGGGAATTCTCTCGCTTCCATCGTCCGTGGCAGGCGAGCCGGACGAACTCTCCATCTACGTTACCGAGTCGTACTATTCGGGACCGGCCAGCCGCCTGCGCCGGTACACCTACCGGCTGGACGGCTTCGTGTCGGTGCGGGCGCCTCTGGCCGGCGGCGAAATGACCACACGGCTCATTCGCTTCAGCGGCTCCCGCCTGGTCCTGAACTACTCGACCTCGGCCGCGGGGAGCATCCGGGTCGAGATCCAGGACGAGACGGGCCGCCCGATTCCGGGCTACTCGCTACGGGATTCCCGGGAGCTGTTCGGCGACTCGGTGGAACAGGCGGTGAGTTGGAAGCGGACCAACAATCTCGGCTCTCTGTCCGGCAGAACCGTGCGTCTTCGATTTCTCCTGAAAGACGCCGACCTCTACTCCATCCAGTTTCTTCCCTGATCTCGACCGGGCCGCTCCCGTGCCGAATCGTCACGGGACATCGCCGGTCATTCCGGCTGGTCCGGTGAAGGCAGAGCCGGATGGGCGGCGCGCGGATGGGTGCAGTAGACGATCATCCGGGGATCGTGGGCATCCTCGAGACGGCTCCGGTCATAGACCGGCTCCCACCCCAGACAGGTGATCACCTGATGCAGCGGCGCACGAATGCCGTAGCCCAGCCGGCCGACGGGGCTCTTGAGGTAGGGCTCCAGATCCTCCGACCGGACATGGAAACGGCCCTCGTAATATTCGGACGGGATCTCGAACCTATTCCAACCCCCGCCGGCGCCGCCGGCGGGAACCTTCAGCACCAGCTTCGGACCCGGCGGCAGCGGCGGCTCTTCCTGGTAGAACCAGGAGAGGGGCAACACCCGCATCCGCCTGCCGGTGACATCCCCTTCCCGGGGGTTCACCACCGACCGGGACCAGGTGACGAAGACCGAATCGTCGACGATTCCGAGGGTCGGATAGCCGACATGGCCGAAGTCATCGGGCAGGACCCCCACGTAGTCCAGACCCCGCGCCATGCGGGGATCGGGGTCCGGAGCCACACGCCCCGCCGGCGGGAGAACGACCTGGTCGATGTTGCGAAAGTACCTCCACGTCTTCCCATCGTCCCTGCTGATGGCCGACGACAGCCGCCCGCGGCGATAGCCGGCCCGCATCTCCTCGCCGGAGACCTGGTTCCAGACGATGAGCAGGTCGCCTGTCTTGGGGATGCGCTGTATGGTGCATGGGGAATAGGAACCGGACAGCGGCGTAGGCTGGGGCGGGTCGAACAGATCTCCGGCTTGGCGTTGCACCCGCTGCCCGCGGCGGTCGATGTAGGCCGCCGGCCGGCTGCGCGAGGTGTACACTCGGCCGATGCTGGTGCGAAAGTAGAGCACCACGTCGCCGTTGGCCGCTTCGACGATGGTCGGTTCATCCACGGGCCAGAGTCCGCCGTATCCCTCCTCGTGCCAGACCATCAGGCCGCCGGTGCGCTTCCAGGTCCGGCCTTCGTCATCGGAATAGAACACGTAGCCGATATCCGGCTCCGGAGAATGGGAATGACCCTCTATGGCCACCAGCTCCCCGCCCAGGATGCCCCAGGAGCCCGGACTGTGACCGCCGGAGCCGGAACCGCTGATGAACCGGGCCGGCATCAGGATTCGTCCCGAACGCAACTGGACCAACAGCGCACTGCCTCCGCGGCTGTAGGGAAAGGCGGGGACGTAGGCTTGCCGTGCCACCCCTCCGCCGATTCGAGCCGGTGCGAAACGGTCCCCGATCAGCATCTTGCCGCGTGCTTCCCAGGTCCGTCCGTCATCTCCGGAAACATGGAAGAGGCCATCGGGTCCGGGTCCGGCGAGTTGCCCCGAACTGAGGCGGGTGGCGAAGGCGACGGGAGCGGACGACTCTTGCGGTTCGGACCAGGTCAGCCCGTTGTCCTCGGAGTAACACACCCGACCCGACGAGAGCATCATCAAGCGGCCGTCGCCGACTTTGAAGAAGGAAGGGGCGTTCAGTGGCGCCGCCATCTCCACTCCCACCTCGAGCTGGCGCGTCCCGACCGAGGGCGGCGGGGGGACCCGGCCCTCGATGATGTCGACCGGCGCCTGCCGTTGAGCCGCCAGCAACGACGTCACCATCAACAGGGTCCCGAAACCCAGCCGGATCGAGCCGAGGGTTCGCCTCAGCCCGGTTCCGGATCCAACTCTACAATTGGCTGCGTCTGGCTCCGGTCCGGACCGAAGAGGGCGCCCACAAGGGGCGCCCCTACGAAAAATTCTTCGCCCGATTGCGCAAGATTTTGAGAACAAGGAACTAATTCTGGAATTGGAAGGCGTACAGCTTCACGTCCCGGAGCTTCCAGTGGAGGCGCACCGGCCGTCCCGAGAGGGCCGACAGATCCGATCCCTCCTGCCAGGTCACGAGACGCCTGACCGAATTCCCGCCCAGCACCTGCGACTCCTCCAGGGTGTACCCGGGAATCGGTTCCCCTTCCGGGTCCAACAGTGCGACCCTGGCCGATCCCCCGGCGCCCGCATCCATATTCAACTCGAGGCGGTTGCCCTGGAACCGGATCGGCCGGCTGACGATCTCTCCCCCGCGATAGTCCGCGTCGGCGGACACGAAGCCGTCCAGCCTCAGGACCAGCCGGCTGATCACGCCGTTGCCTCCCCGGTCCAGTGTGTCCCTGTCGCCATGGGTGTAGTCGAATCCCACGTAGTACATCCACAACTCGTCGCCTCGACGCAGCAGGCCCCGGCCCATGTACATGTGACCGCTGTCATGGGAACCGTCCCGTCCTCTTCGCACCAAGGGACTCCGGGAGGGGCGCGAAAAGTGGACACCGTCGCGGCTCACCGCCAATTGAATGTCCATAGGGCCGTCGTTGCGCCGCGCCGACTCGCCCACGAAATGGTAGTAGGCGCTGGGAAAGACGAAATAGGCCCGATCGGCGTAGGGGTAGCGGATGGCGGCGGAATTGTAGAAGTCGGCGTCCCGGCGGTCCCCCGCGTCCATGGCCAGGACGATCCTGGCGGGAGGCCACCGGTCCAGGCGATCGGTCGTCATGCGCCAGATCTTCCGGCCCTTTCGGACTCCGGTGGGGAGCTCCGGCCGAACCAGCACGCCCCGGGAATCGAAGTGGCCGACGTACTTGGTGTAGGCGACGTACTTGCCGATGACCGGGTCCCAGAAAGCCACGTCGTGGGTGTCGCTGATCTGGCGCGTGGCCGGCCTTCCGTACAGTGGCTTGAAGCTGAGTCCGTCGGCGGACGCGTAGATCCAGGATCCGGCTCCGGCGACCCGGTCCTCCAGCATCGCCACCCGGTTTCTTCCGAAATACTTGTAACGCTCCTCCGGCGGGGCGTTGGGGTCGACGAACACGCTTCCCGGAGCCGTCGGGATCGAGATGTTGTTCTTCCTGGATCCCCGAAACTCAAAGGCGCCCACGATGGGTTTGCGCCAGTGAATCCCGTCGTCCGATTCGGCGTAGCAGACCGTTCGGTAGGGGAGCCGATCCTCCGGTTGACGGTCGTACATGGCGTCATACCACATCCGAAATTTTCCCTGGTCCTCCATGACGGTACAGGGATACGCTACCCGGACCGCCTCCCACGGACGATCGGGATCGGGTACGAGATTCCGCTCCCGGGTCTTGTGAGGCGGGTTCACGGTCAGCCGGACGCCGTGCCGGGATGCGACGAACAGGTCGTCGATGAAGAGCTGTTTCTTCGATCCCACGTCGATGACGGTTCCGGCAGGGGAAGGGTTGCCGTAACCGGACGGGAAACACAGGAGCAGCAACGGAACCAGGCTGAAGATCGTCCGACTCATGACTTCACTTGTACCAGACTCCCTCGAGGCCCTTGGCGGGAGACATCGTCCAGTGTACCGTTCGGACTGGAACTTGCCCATGAGTTCAGAGCCTCGATCCAGCCCAAACGGCCCCTCCTCCGCCAGGAACCGGTCTCGCCGGGAGATCTTGAAGACGGCCACAGCCCTGACCGGTGCCGCCTTGGGGGTGCCCGCTCTGCTCCCGGGTCAGGACCGGCGTCCCAACGTCCTGCTCATCATCGCCGATGATCTGGCCGCCTGGATGACCGGGTGTTACGGCAACCGGGTGATCCGAACTCCCCGGATCGATCGTCTGGCGGCCGGCGGCACCCGGTTCGAGAACGGTTTCGTCTGTACGCCCATCTGCTCTCCCAGCCGGGCCACGCTGATGACGGGGCGGATTCCACCCCAGACCGGGGTCCACGACTGGCTCACGCCGAGGCCCATCGCCAATCCGCCTCAGGGACAGGCTCGGCTTCCCCGGAGCTGGCAAGACGAGATCTTCATCTCCGACCTCCTGAAGGACTCGGGGTACGAGTGTGGCCACAGCGGCAAGTGGCACCTGGGAGACAATGGACGCCCCCAGCATGGATACGGGTTCTGGTATACGCAGGACCGCCCCAACCTGTACCAGGACCCCAACATGTTCCGGGGGACGGAGCCGGTGACCGAAAAAGGCTACATCGCCGACCTCATCCACCAGGAAGGGATCCGTTTTCTGGAGCAGGTGCGGGACCGGCGGGAGCCCTGGTTTCTCACCCTGTCGCACTTCAATCCACACACCCCGTACGCAGGTCATCCCCGCCGGTACTACGACATGTATGCCCAGGAGGACTTCGAATCGGTGGGTTTCGAGCCCAGGCGGCGAGACGCCCTGCGGGAGGCGGAATTGATGGATGATCCGGTCACCAACATGCGGGGCGCCGCCGCCTCCACCACCGCCCTCGACGACCGGATCGGCTGGATGCTGGACTACCTGGATGAAAATGGCCTTGCCGAAAACACGCTGGTGCTGTTCGTGGGCGACAACGGCTACCTGCACGGCCGCCACGGCCTCTGGAGCAAGGGAGAGGCGGCCTGGCCTCCGGTCATGTACGAGGAGGTCCTGAAGGTCCCCACGCTGTGGCGCTGGCCGGGAAGGATCGAGGCCGGCGCGGTGCGCCGGGAACTGGTGAGCTTCTACGACGTCCTGCCCACCCTCTGCGACCTGCTGGGCATTCAACTGCCGGGGAAGGGCAACTACTGCGGCCGGAGTTGCCGGCCGCTACTGCAGGGACGAAGGCCGGACGGCTGGGTGGACCGGGTCTATGCCTACCTGGGAAACACCTTTTGTGTCCGGGAACCTCGATACAAATACGTGATGCGCAACCAGGGATTCGGTCCCAACGAGCTGTGGGATCTGGCAACCGACCCCACCGAGCATCGCAACCGGATCGGCGACCCGGCTCTGGCGGGGGCGACCGATCGGTTGCAAGGAGAGCTGGTCACCTGGCTGCGGCGGCATGGAGAGAAATGGGCCGTTCTGCCCTTCGA
The DNA here is from genome assembly GCA_965217775.1 of Acidobacteriota bacterium. Lineage (GTDB taxonomy): Bacteria > Acidobacteriota > UBA6911 > RPQK01 > JAJDTT01 > JAJDTT01. The sequence goes on along the minus strand of CBDCJH010000002.1, from coordinate 4,235,634 downwards.
GGAAGGCAGGGTTTGAAAATGATCCGAGCGCCGGCTGGACTCCGAAGCGTGACTTGCGTGCTGTTGCTCTGTCTGGCGGCAGGATGCCGGCCGCCCTCCCGTGTGGAGCGGAGAATTTCCGATTCAGGGCGGCCGGGAGCCAGACTCATCCTCTACAGCGGTTTCGACAGCCTGGGCAAGAGCGAGGGCTGGCACAGCTACGACTACGACGGCGGCATCGAGAGCGGTTCCGACATCTTCCATCCGGTGAGTTGGGAACCCAAGGGAGGCGCCTTCGGTTCGGGATTCATCTGGACCGACGACTCCCGCTGGAGAATCGACACTCCGGAGCAGCCCAACTCCATTCTGGCCCTGATCTTCTACCGCAGGTGGGTGGGCGGCCCCAAGCTGGATCTGCGCGGGGCGCGGATTTCCGTGAACCTGCGGGGAGACGAACTCGACCTCAAGGGCGCCCAGTGCTACTTCTGGGCTCACATCGGAAACAATCGCTGGCACTTCACGGACCATCCCATACCTATTTCCCAGGGATCCTGGGGCAGGCGCCACACCTTCGTCCTGGAGAACGACGAGTCCCGATGGACCCGCACCTGGGCTTGGACCGGTCCGGCCAGCCTGGATCGGGTGCTGCGGGAGTGTGTGAGCTACGGGTTCTCCTTCATCGGATTTCCCGAAGGAGAAGAGGTGACGGGACGGTTCTCCATGGACGTTCTCCGGATCGAAGCCCGGGTCGCCGACATGCGGTGACCGGACTCGCCCGGCGCCGCGCCCGACGGGCGGCATCCGCTAACGTTCTTCCATGACCGACCCATAACCGTAGACGATTCCCGTCACGGAGGGCTCCTTCTCGAACGCCTCAAACAAGCTCTTGCGGACCTCGGGCGTCTGCGAGCCTCTTCCGTAGGCCGGATGGCGGAAGCTCATGCGGAAACTTCCGGGAGCCAGGTAGAGGCCGACTCCGAAACGCTGGCAGAGCGGACCGTAGCTCAACCGCACGGCGTCTTCGATGGACGGCAGGCCCATGTCCTCTTCCTGATTCTGGATGTACCCCATGGCTCTCTGGGTGCGGTTGGGATAACGGGCTCTCTCGTTGGTGATATGGCCCACCACCAGGGAGTCGATGATGCCCTCGGAGATCCACCGGCGCCATTGCAGTTTCATGTTGCCGAAAGGAGGACCGATATAGTCTCCCTGCGCCACGCCGATGGAAAGGGTCTGCCTCTTCTTCCGGAGATGCTCCTTCACCTTGCCGAGAAACTGGGTCAGGTACTCGCCCCGGAGTTCCCGCCACTGCTCCAGATCGAAGCTGGTCTGGAGAATGTTCCTGCCGTATCTGCGCTGAAACTCCTTGACGACAGGCTCGTTGAACCCGAACTGGTCGGCGTGTTCGGCGGGCGGCGAATGGGAGCGCACGCTGAGGAAGACACCATCGAAATCCAGAGGGTCGGAGAAGGCGCGGATCACGCTCAGCATGTAGCCTCTCACCTCGGGGTAGGCATATTCCATCACGCCCCAGTGATATTTTCGTTGATTGGCGGTCAGAGACCGGTCGGCGGAGAGGACGTGCGGGTTCTCCCGGGTGAAATGCGATTGCCAGGAGAAAAAATCGGAATCGCTGTAGAGAACGTGCTCCGGGCATCCCTCATCGAAAATCGTGATCCACATGTCGACCTTCATGCCCTGCTCGTGGATCGCCTTGACGGCGACCTCCAGCAATCCCTGCTCCCAGGCCCGCTTGGTCGTCTTCAACCACTCCTGGATGTAGAGGTTGTTGTAGCCGGGCCGGATACGGTGAAAGAGGAGAACCCGAAAGTCATCGGCCCGGAACAGGACCCGGTCCACTCCCCGCTCCTTCCAGATCCGCGCCGCTTCGGCCACCTTTTCCGGCGTGTCGAGCTGAGCCGTCCCCTCCCCTTTGTGTTGCCAGATGACGTCGCCCCAGCTCAGGATCATGAGCTTCTCCTTGGCCTGGACAGGCATGGAGAGAAAGAGGAAGGAAACGGCGATCAATAACGTCCTGTCGATCATGTCTTGATTCCAGTCTTGATGATTCCCGGTACGCCGCGAACCCTTCCGACTCCTGAGGTGACGACTACCAGTCGACGATCGATCCGTCGTCCTTATCGTAAATCGTCCGGGACTCGCGGGGTTCGCCGACCCTCGCCATCAACTTGTCCTCGTCGATGGTGATGCCAAGACCGGGATCCGTCGGCAGCGGGCGATGCCCGTTTTTGACGGGCGCCAGCGGTTTGGCCAGCAGGTCGTGCTCCATGTCGCCGCGCTCCTGGATCATGAAGTTGGGGATGCAACCCGCAATCTGGAGGCTGGCGGCCAGCGACACGGGGCCGCTGGGATTGTGGGGAGCCAGGGGAGAGTAGTACGCCTCGGCCATTCCGGCGATGAGCCTGAGCTCGGTGATGCCGCCCGCGTAGCAGACGTCCGGCTGCAGGATGTAGGCGGCGCGCTTTTCCAGGATCTCGCGGAATCCCCACTTGGTGAAGACGCGCTCGCCCGTCGCCAGCGGGATGTGGGTTTTGGCGGCGATCTCGGCCATCACGTCCACGTTGAGCGCTTGCACGACCTCCTCGTAGAACCAGGGATTGTAGGGTTCCAGCGCCTTGACCAGGAGCATGGCCGTCGGCGGCTGAACGGCGCCGTGGAAGTCGACACCGATGTCGACGCCGTCCCCGTACTTTTCGCGCAACGCCCGGAAGTTCTCCACCACGGCGTCCACGAATCTCTGACCTTCGATGTATTTGGTCGCCTGGCGTCCCATGGCGTTGGGACCGACTTTGATAGCGTTGACGCCGGTCTCCTCACTGACCTCGCCGTAAACGCGGACGCGGTCCCGAGTGGGTCCCCCCAGCAGTTTGTACACCGGGACGCCGTAGACCTTTCCCTTGATGTCCCAAAGCGCCTGATCGATCCCGCTCAGGATCGCCGTCTTGATGGGACCCCCGCGGTAGAAGGCGCCGCGGTGGATGGCCTGCCAATGATGCACGACCCGGCATGGATCCTGGCCCACCAGATAGTCGCCCACCTCCATAGCCCCGGCGGCGCAGGCCTTGGCGTCGTCCTTGAGCATCTCGCCCCAGCCCACGATTCCGGCGTCGGTGGACACCTTGACGAAGACCCAGGTGTTGGTCAGCACGAAGGTCTCGATCTTGGTGACCTTGATCTTGTCGTTCGGACCGACGGCCGCGGCGCTGGTGCGCCGGGCGGTAAAGAGGGCGTCGAGTCCGAACATGGTGCCCGCGGCGGCTCCAAGGCGAAGCCAGTAACGACGATTCATCTTGGTTTGCCGATGTTAACACGGGAGTGGAGCGGCGGCATGTCTCCAATAAACAATCACGGAACCCTATACTCACCCGACGAACAAGAAAGGCAGTCCAACTATGAGCATCTACGAACAATTAGCCGTGAAGAAGCGGATCAACGCCGCCGCCAACGGGACCTCCATCGGCGGGTCCATCATGCTCCCGGAGGTGACGGTGGCGATGCAGGAGGCCGGCCGGTCCCACGTCAGCATCCCGGAACTCCTGGAAAAGGCAGGGAACCGGATCGCCGAACTGACAGGAGTCGAAGCCTGTTACATCACCAACGGAGCGGCCGCGGGAGTCGCGGTCTCGGTAGCCGCGTGCATGACGGGATCGAGCAACGCCCGGGTCCACCAGTTGCCCGACACGGCCGGGATGAAGGACGAGGTCATCGTCCAACGGATGCAGATCAACTTCTACGAACTCATGATCCGGCTGACGGGATCCCGGATCGTCCCCGTCGGTCTGGCCAATCGAACCTATCCCTGGCACCTGGAGGCGGCCTTCACCCCTCAGACGGCCGCGGTCGTCCACTTTCCCGCCTATTCACCCCCCACCGATCTCCCCATCGATCAGGTTATCGAGCTGGCGCATGCCCGCGGGGTCCCAGTGATCGTGGACGCCGCCTCCGAGTTTCCTCCCTTTTCGATCCTGAGCCACTACTGGAAGCTGGGAGCCGACCTCACCATATTCAGCGGTGGCAAGGGACTGCGGGGACCCCAATCCTCCGGTCTGATCCTGGGGCGAAAGGATCTGGTGGAAGCTTGCGCCGTGAACAGCAGTCCCAACCACGGCGTCGGCCGTCCCATGAAGGTGGGCAAGGAGGAAATCGCCGGCCTCCTGACTGCCGTGGAGCTCTGGTCCAATCCCGAGTTCGAGCGGAAGATGTTCGACCGCTGGCGGCGGCGTACCGATTCCATGATCGAAATTCTTTCCCAGGTTCCGGGTGTCCGGGCGTCAAAGGGAGACTCCCCTCCCGCATCCACGGGATTGGCCGTGCATCCCGACGGCCTGCCCTTCACTCTCGTCGAGTGGGACTCCCAACGAGTCGCCAAGAGCGTGGGACAAGTGATGGCGGAACTGTGGGAAGGAGACCCCAGCATCATCGTGGCGGAGACGCCGTCCGGCATCCTCCTCAACCCGGCCACCCTGGAACCGGGTGAAGCGGAGATCGTGGCGCAACGGGTGGCCGGCGTCTTGAGGGCGTAGATTCGCGTCAGGCTCGGCCCTGGCCGGTGTAGGGGGACGGTTCCCGGCGCGTGGACCAGGTGAGTCCACGGACTCTCTCCGGGTCCCGGTTGGGAAAGACGAAGCTCAGCAACCACGCCGTCCCCAGGCTGGCCGCGGTGGAGGACGGGATGATCCAGGTGAAGCCCATCCCCTGGGAGGCCAGCCGCTGAGCGAACTCCGTCCCCAGCCAACCACCCAGCATGTCGACGGCGGAAGGCCCAAGGTAGCGAAGCAGTTCTCCCGAGTAGGCGACGGCGAGTGCCGAAACGACACCCACCAGGGCCGCCGGCCAGACCGCCCGGCTGCCGGCCCGGGGGATCAGCATGCCGGCCAGGAACAATCCTCCCATCCCGCCCGCCAGCGAATTGAAGGTCTTGGGAAGGATCGTAGGGATGTCGGCGGTGCCGGTCAGCCGGTCGAAGAAGACGGCGAACAGGGTGACGGCCATTCCTACGACCAGCGTGATGACACGGGCCTGGGCCACGTGGTTTTTCGTCTGCCTCCGGCGCAGGCGGCCGAAGTCGACGGTGGCCACGGTGGCGAAGGAGTTGACGCCCGAGTCGATGGTGGACATGGAGGCGGCCAGAAGGGCGGCGAAGATGGCGCCTGCGAGTCCGGCGGGAATGCGGGTGGCGACGAAGTAGGGAAAGATGCCGTCGCGGTCCTTGCCGCTGGCCGGGTCCAGGTCCGGAGGGAGCGTTCCGGCACCCTGCGTGAAGTAGTAGATCAGGCTGGCGCCGATGACCGTGAGCAGCACCAGCAGCAGGACGTCGACGGCGGCGCTGGTGACGTAGCTTCGCTTGGCCGCCCTCATGTCCACCGTCGAAAAGTAGCGCTGCATGATGGTCTGGTTGGCGGTGTGAGCCATCAGAGTCCAGAGGCAGCCTCCCAGGATAAGGGTGACTACGGTGGCCGGAATGGTGGGGTCCAATGACGCCAGAGGCATGCTTTCGTTGTCCCGGAGGTTCACCGCTTGGATCCAGTCCAGTGGCCCCGACCCCGTGGATACGGCCACGTACCCAATGGCGAACAGGCCGCCCCCCACCAGCAGGGCCACCTGGATCACGTCGGTCCAGATCACGGCCCGGATCCCGCCCATCATGGTGTAGAGGGTGGCCACGGTCCCGACGCTGACGATTATGAGCACCAGCGGCAGCTCGGTGGCGACGGCCAGCGCCCGGGCGGAGAGGAGCACGATCACGCCCATGTAAATGGTCATGAAGAGGAGGAACATGGTGGCTCCGAGAAGTCTCACCGAGAGGCTGAACCGATGTTCCAGGTACTCATAGGCGGTGGTGAAGCGGAAGCGGACGAAGAAGGGGATGGTGACGAACAGAATCAGCACGACGGTGATGGCAATGCCCACCAGCGTGTTCAGGAAGATGGCGAAGCCGAAGCGCCAGACCACCCCCGGGGTCCCTAGATAGGCGACGCTGGAGAGGAGAGTGGCGATCAGGCTCACCCCGACGGCAAACCACGGCATTCGGCGCCCGCCCAGGAAATACTCTTCGTCGGTATGCTGCCGCTTGGACAGCCGCCAGCCCAGCAGCATCATGCCGATGAGGTAGGCGACCAGGATCAGGTGATCGACAAGATGGAGTCTCACGGGACGGTTCCCCCGTCCGGCGTCGGCCTGGAAGACGATCGTATCGGTAGCATTCGCATCGGTTTGACAGCGTCTTGGAGTCTATCCTGGAGGGATGATCTGCTGGTTACGGTCTCTGAGATAATAACCAGACCCTGGCTTGGGTGGGAGGTCGAGTCTGATTTCATTCTGTGCGGAGGAGATGCGAGAACATGCCTGGTAGACGACGCCGGGGTATCCGGTACGCTCACACCAACCTGGTCGCCGACGATTGGCGAGGGATAGTAAAATTCTACGTGGAGGTCTTCGACTGCCGTCCGGTGGGAACGGAACGAGACCGGAGGGGCGCCCACATCGATGCCCTCACGGGACTGAAGGGAGTCCACATGGAGGGCGTCCATCTGAAGCTGCCAGGATATGCTGAGGGCGGCCCCACCCTCGAAGTGTTTCAATTCGACGAGAACGCCCGACGGCCGGTCCCCGCTCTCAACCGGCCCGGCTTCGCCCACATCGCGTTCCAGGTGGACGACCTGGAAGAGAAGCGCCTTCAGGTCCAGGAATGGGGAGGCGAGGATCTGGGGAGCATCACCACCCTGGACATCTCAGGGGAGGGCCGCCTCACCCTGATCTACATGACCGATCCGGAGGGCAATATCGTCGAACTGCAGTACTGGCACCAGTAACCGTTGGCTAGGAGTCTGCGCGGTAGAAACGATCGTAGCGAGGAAGTGGGGAATCGAGGCCAGATTTTCTCGATTTGGAGGTGCATAGTTGTTCTATTCGCCGAGAAATCGAGGAAATATGGACCGATTCTACCGCTTTCGCAGTAGATCAATTTCTGCGGCGCAGGCTCCTAGGTCCGGGTGGTTCCGATCCTGATCAAGGAGCGCAGGACTCCCGGGCTTGACGTCTTGCAGGGTAAGTTGATATCTGAGCTGCAATGAAGACCACTATTTCTTCCAAGGGGCAATTCGTATTACCGGCCGAGTTCCGGAAACAGGACCAGATCGAGCCTGGTCAGGAGTTCGACGTCCAACGTCTCGACCGAGGTGACTATCGGTTCGTTCGGCGGACGAAACCGCCGAACGAGGGTCTGGTCGATTGGTTGCTCAGTTGCCCCGAGAACGGGTTCTTCACTCCCTTCGAATCCGAATTGACGGACGCTCTGTGAAGTATCTCGTCAACGCCAATGCCCTGGTTGATTCGACAAAGAGAAGCCCCCACGCTCGTGTCGTCGAATGGCTCAAGCGAAACGAACGGGACATCGTGATCGATCCCATAGTCCTTGGTGAGGTCGGATTCGGCATTCTCCTGCTTCCGCAAGGGAGGAGACGCCGGAGGCTCGAACCATGGTTCCAGGCGGGCGTCCAGATCGTCAATCCCTTCGTCGGTCGCCAGGTACACTGACGAAGAGTCCCCTTGCCTTCGGAGTAAGCGAGTGCGATGGGAGCGGAACAGCCGCGCCCGAAAGCCCCTGTGCTATACTCGACGGTAGTGTTTCCCATCCTGATCCAGTGGTCCACAGGGCTGATCCGGTCCCTGCTGCTGGGTAGCCTCTTCTGCTCGGTGGTCGCCTCACAGGACGATGACGACCGACAGCGACGGATGAGGCTCGAGGAACAACAGGACTACTACAAGAAATGGTTGGCCGAGGACGTCGTCTACATCATCGCCCGTGAAGAACGGGAGGTCTTCGAGAAGCTCACCACGGACGACGAGCGCGATGCCTTCATCGAGCAGTTCTGGCGCCGGCGCGACCCGGATCCCAGGACGGCCTACAACGAATTCAAGGAAGAACACTACCGGCGGATCGCCTACGTGAACGAGCGCTTCGCCTCCGGTGTCGAGGGCTGGTATACCGACCGCGGGCGCATCTACATCGCTTTCGGTCCTCCCAACACCATCGACGATCACAATGGCGGCGTGTACCGGCGCCGGCCCGAGGAGGGTGGCGGCTGGACCAGCACCTACGCCTTTCAGCGCTGGTTCTACAACTACATTCCGGGCATCGGCTCGGGGATCGAGATCGAATTCGTTGACGCCAGCAAGACTGGAGAATACAAGCTCGCTCTGAGACCTTCGGAGAAGGACGCCCTCTGGGTCAGCACCGGAGGGCCGACCAACTGGGAGCAGATGGGTCTGGCCACCCGGGGCGGGACCATGCTCTCCGATCTCGCCATGCGCCATCTGGGATTACAGGGCGAGCCGCTCTACATGAGAGGTGCTCAGCCCTTCGACCGCGTGCGTCAATACTTCGATCTTCGCAAGCCCCCCGAGTTCAGGTTCGAGAGGGTGGAGACCGAGGTCGAGACCCTGGTTCACTACAACCCCATGCCGCTGAAGCTGACCTCCGCCGCCTACCGGGTCGGCCAAAACGCCTTCCTGGTGCCCCTGACCGTCCAGATCCCGGCCACTGAACTCTCCTACGAGGATTTCGGCGAGTCGGGCCAGCGGGCAATGGTGGAGATCTACGGAAGGGTCGAGAATCTGGTGGGAGAGGCGGTGTACGAATTCGAGGACGTGCTGGCGGGAGAAAAGGGCGTGGAGGAGATCCTCACCACGGACACCCATTTCCTCTACCAGAAACAAATCCCAATCCGGCCGGGCCGCTACAAGTTCACCTTGGTGGCCAAGGACCAGCGGAGCGAGCGGGTCTCGAAGGCGGCCACCTCGATCCACGTGGTCGAGCCGGAGATGGGGAATCTGGCCTCCAGCAGCCTCATCCTGGCCGATGGTCTGGCCTCCTCCGGCCGAGACGACGCACTCTCGTCTCCCTTCAATACACCGAGTGGCCTCAAGGTCTACCCCAACATCAACCGGCGGTTCCGCGCCGGGGCCACCCTGCATCTGTACACCGAGATCTATGAACTGAAGGTCGATCAATCACTCATGGCGCCCCTGGTCCGGGCACAGCTTCTCCTCTTCCGAGGCAAGGAGCGGATTCGGGCGGATGAGCCCAGGATGATCGAGTTGGCGGACCGCGTCGTGCTGCTTCAGGACGTGGAGCTCAAGGAACTCCCTCCCGGCTCCTACCGGATCGTGCTTCGGGTGGTGGATGAGATCTCGGGTCAGTCGTTGATCGAACCGGCGGATTTCAAGATCGTCTCCGGCTGAACTCGGCGCCGGACCGTTCGCTAAACCTTGGAGGAATCCGGACATGAGCATTCGCCATGGGAACAGGCGGCGGAACCGGCCGCATGAACCCTCGAGTCGCCGCGGCAACGCAAGTTCCCCTCGCCGGCTCGGTCATCGCTTCGTATACGCCCTCACGATCGCCTCTCTGGTGCTGTCGGGGATGTCCAGGGCCCAGACCGCAGTGGGCTCGGAACGGCAACTGTTCATCGACAAGACCTTGATCTCGGAGATGAGTCAGCTCGAGTTGAAGCTCCACCCACCCCGGCTCCGAGAAGAGGTGCTCGACTTCGACCGGCCCTGGGAGGGCGGTAACTCATGGGCGTCGAGCGTCCTGCAGGACGGCGACCGCTACCGGATGTGGTACCAGGCCCAATCCGGCGTCGGGGTGAAGCCGGGATGGGGCCATACCGGCTACGCAGAGAGCCGCGACGGAGTCCTGTGGGAACGCCCCGCCCTGGGACTGATCGACTTCCAGGGTTCCAGGCAAAACAATCTGGTGTGGGACGGGCCTGGCGGCAACATGTCGGTCTTCAAGGACGAACGCCCCGGCGTGCCCGGCGACCAGCGCTACAAGGCGGTCACCCGGGGCAGGAGCGCATGGGGACTGGTCTCTGCCGACGGACTGCGCTGGCGCCTGGTTCAAGAAGAGCCCATTCTCACGGGAGGGCCCTTCGACTCCCACAATATCGTCTTCCAGGATCCATGGACCCTACGCTATCGATTCTACGGCCGGGGCTTCGTGCACAAGGACCTGAAGGTCGAGTTCGACCGGGAAAAGCATGAGCGGGACGCGATCGTGCGCCGGTTCCGCTATGCGACGTCCGACGATTTTCTGGTCTGGAGTCCGCTGAAGCTGGTGGACCTTCCCGCGGAGCCTCTCGACCATCTGTATACCAACGCAGCCGTCCCCTATCGTCGAGCCAAGGGTGTCTATCTGATGTTTCCCATGCGCTTTGTTCCCGGGCGCACTTTCCACCCCGATTGGACCTACAGCAAAGGCGTTGCGGACATCGTCTTCCTCTCCAGCCGTGACGGCGTCCGCTGGGATCGAATCTTTTTGGAGGCCTTCATCCGCCCCGGCCTCGATCCCGGAAACTGGGTGGATCGGGCCACCATCATGGGACAGGGCATCCTCCGGACGGCTCCCGACGAACTTTCGATGTACTACACGGAAAACTACCACCAGCAGAGCTGCCGGCTCCGGCGCTGCACCATCCGGCCCGACGGCTTCGTCTCGGTACACGCGTCCGGCAGAGGCGGTGAGTTCGCGACGCCGCCGCTGACGTTCGCCGGGAGCTCCCTCTACCTCAACTACTCCACCTCGGCCGTGGGCTCGGTAAGGGTGGAGATTCAGGATGCCTCGGGCGCCGTCCTGCCGGGATATGCGATCGATCAGTCCAGCGAGATCTTCGGCGACGAGCTGGAGCGTCGAGTCAGTTGGAAGTCGGGAACCGATCTCAGCACCCTCGCCGGGAAGCCGGTTCGCCTCCGATTCGTGTTGCGGGATGCGGATCTCTACTCATTTCGATTCCAGTGATTCGGCCTGGAACCCGACATCGGCCGAAGCGCAATCAGGAATTCGGTCCGTCGAGCCCAGTGGATCCATGGCCTATCAGATAATTGTCCGGTGGCGCCTTCGAAGTCTGCGACTTGCGGTTCTGGGAGCCTTGTTGGCGGCAGGGGCCTGTGAGGCTCGGAAGCAGACGGCGCCGATCCTGGAGATCGGCACCGCCCGCCAGTTGCTCCTGGACGATGGCGTCGTCGCTTCCACCCGGAATCTGAAGCGGAGACTGCATCGACTCCAACGGCATCCGGCGAACCCCGTCATCGTTGGAGACACTCCCTGGGAACGCTGGACGACCTATCCCAATGGCCGTCCGGTTCTGTTCGATCCGGAGAGCGGCGAATTCAAGATCTGGTACATGTCGTCCCTGGTGGACGCTGCGGCCCATCGCGGGATCCGGTACAAGGTCGGGTATGCCGTCTCCAAGGACGGGGTCCACTGGACCAAGCCCGAGTTGGGTCTGGTGGAATGGCAGGGCTCGCGCAGCAACAACATCATTCCCTGGGGCACTCGCTGGATGCGCCGGGCCAACGTCATCCGGGACCCGCGCGATCCGGACCCCGGTCGGCGCTTCAAGATGACCTATGTGGACGTCTTCGACGGCAAGTCCGCCATCACCAAGGGTCACTCGGCCGACGGCGTCCACTGGAAGCTCAACGCCGACGGCAAGCCCTGGTTCCGGCGAGCGCACAGTGCCAACCTGCTGGGCTGGGACCCCCGGATCGAGAGCTTCGTCTGCTACGTCCGGATGCCGGGGTCGCCCAATTCGGTGGGGCGATCGACGAGTCCCGACTTCGTCACCTGGTCCGATCCCGAGCCGGTCCTGGTGCCGGGTCCGGACGAGTCCAACCTGCACTTCAAGGGCTTGTCCGCATTCCTGTACGAAGGCCGGTACCTGGGATGGCTCTGGGTCTTCGAGCGGGGCGACGAGGGCTGGGTCCGGGCCGATGCGGAACTGGCCTACAGCCGCGACGGCGTCCGCTGGCAACGGATCTTCCCGGGAGAGTTCATCCTGGGGCGCGGAGAGGCCGGCGCCTGGGACAGTCATTTGAGCATTCCCGTGGCTCCGGTGGTCCATCAGGACCGGATCCGGGTCTACTACTGGGGAGAAAACTTCCCCTACGGGTCGGATCTACGGAAGGTCCAGGCTGGATGGGTGGAACAAGGAGAGCGCAAACAGAGGGCCACCGGTCTGGCGACCCTTCGCCGCGACGGTTTCGTCTCCTTCGAGGCCGGGGAGCATACCGGCCGGCTGACCACCCGGAACCTCAGGATGTCCGGAAACCGGTTGATCCTGAACGCCGACGTGGGGGGTGATCTGCGAGTCGAGATCCTGGACACCGCTGGCCGTCCCCTGTCGGGATTCACCAGCGAGGCGTGCGACCCGGTGAGCGGGGACTCGCTGGGCCACCGGGTGAGCTGGAACGGAAACACCGGCCTGGGGGGTCTGAGGAATCGGGCTCTCCGGCTCCGGTTCCAGCTCCGGGACGGCAACCTGTACGCCTTCCAATTCATTGATTGAGGGTATGCCTCTTCTCATGAACTCCGCCTTTCTAGCCGTGGATCCCATGACGGCCTCGAGAACCGCGATCGTTCTTCTCACGGGGTTCCTCCTCGGCTGCGGTCCTTCCCGGATCACGAAGCTCCCGGTGCCTCGCGAGAGCGTCCTCGTCTCCTACCGCCTTATGGGAGAGGCCGACCGGATGTTGGAGGAAGGAAAGGATCATCTCGCCATCCTCAAGTATCTTGAGGCGACGAACTTGAATCCGTATCACGAGGCCATCTTCAACAAACTGGCGATCGCGTATTGTCGGACCGGACGCTTTTGGCAGGGACGAAAGGCGGCGGAACACGCCATCAGACTCGATCCGCGGTACGCTCCGGCCCACAACACGCTGGGAATCGCCCTGCTGTCGAACCGACAATACGAGAAGGCGGTTCGCTCCTTCGAACAAGCGATTGCCATCGATCCCCAGTCGTTCTTCTACGTCAATCTGGGATATCAGCCCGTGGCAAAAGTCGTCACGGCATTCGACCGTCCCTGCATCCCGGCGGACTGCGTTGCGATTCGGGCACATACTCCCGGTATGCACCCGAATCGCGCCTTGTCCGGCGGGCGCAGGAACGGTCTCGGTGCTCGCGCGACTTTCGCCACGGACTGATATGGTCGGATGTTGTGGGGTCACTACGACCTGGCCCGTCGAGCCTACCGCAAAGCCATGGACCTGGATCCTCAGGCCTTCGACCAGAGAAGCGGAACCCGTGTCACCTATTCGGATCCAATGGGATTGGATCCGGAAACGCACTACAACTTGGCGCGCCTCTTTGCCGAGATGGAGAACTTGGCGCAATGCTTGAATTATCTGGCGAAGGCGTTGGCGGTCGGGTTCCTGGACCAGGAGCGGCTGGCCGCAGAGCAGGCGTTCGACCGATTTCGTGACCGTCAGGAATTCATCGAGTTGTTGAACCTGTACGGTCTGGGCACGGGCTAGGAGCCTGCGCCGCAGAAATTGATCTACTGCGAAAGCGGTAGAATCGGTCCAGATTTCCCCGATTTCTCGGCGAATAGAACAACTATGCACCTCCAAATCGAGAAAATCTGGCCTCGATTCCCCACTTTCTCGCTACGATCATTTCTACCGCGCAGACTCCTAGCAGAGATCATCGATGCGGCGCGGGAGCAAGCGGTTCCACGGCGGGTCTTCCGGACTCAGGCGTGACGCCCGGACGGCCGGATCATTCCGATGATTTCCGGTCGGACAACAGAATTTCCATCTGTTTCCGATGGAGGTCCGCTTTTTCGGTGTCGCCCTGGTTGCGATAAATGGCTTCCAGAAGGCGGTGATACTCGGGATTCTCCTGCTCCAGGTGGAGGGCGCGCAGCGCCCACTTCTCCGCTCCCTGGAGATCATGACGGTACAGGGAGGAAACGGCCTTCAGGAACGGACCCTCCGCCGCGGCCGGGTCCAGCTTGGTGATCTTGTCCGCCAGCGCCACCGCCACCAGCAGATTCCGGTTCTGGATCTCCACCTCGGCCAGGGAGGCCAGCAGGGAGACTTCGGGAGGACAGAGATCCGAGGCGCGGCGCAGGACGCGCGCCGCGGCCGAAAATTTCCGTTGAGCCTTCAGGGCCAGACCCAGGAAGTGGTGCGCATCGCACTTCCGGCTTTCGATCTTCAGGTAAGCCGCCAGATGCTCTTCGGCCAGGTCGAAGTTACCGTCCAGGTAGCTCAACCGGCCGCGAACCAGCCGGGTCAACTCGGTAGCCGGAGCGATCTCCTCCGCTTTGTGTAGAGCCTTCCGGGCCTGCTGCCGACTTCCCAGATCGAGATAGACTCCGGCCATCTCAGCGTAGATCTCTGCCGGCGTATTCTCGGATCTGGCCAGATCGGTGAGGGTCCGGAGCCGGTTTTGGAGGTGTTCCCGCCGCTGGTGGTATCGAAGAATCCGTTTCCCCTCCGCGGTCTTTCCGTTGCGGATCAAGGTGCGTCCGAGATAGTAGAATGCGGGCTCGTAGCTGGATTCAAGCTGGATCACGCGGCGGAACCTGGCCTCCGCGGCGTCCAACTCGCCTCCCTCCAGATCCAACCGGCCCAAGAAGAACAAGGAAGTGAACTCGTCCGGTTCCTGACCCAGGACTCGCTCGAATGCTCGCCGGGATTCGGGGAATCGTTCCAGGTTGAAGTGAGCGATGCCTCGGGCGGACCAGATCTGCCAGCTCTCCGCCAAGCCAGCCTCCGTGGCCTGCCGGAAGCTCTCCAAAGCCGCGGAGTATTGCCCCAGGACGGTCTGACAGGCCCCCATTTGAAAGTAGATCGCGGGATCGGGATCGGGGCGCTCTGCCAACTGACGAAACGCCGCCAGCGCTCCCGGATAGTCCAACTCCCCCATCATTCTCAAAGCCCGCTCAAAGTCGGCGTCCCGGCACAGGGCAGCGGTCGTGAGGCAGACCAGCACGCAGCAGCCGGCATTCCACCAGCGAATCATTCTTCCCGAATCTCCAGAATCCGGTTCAGCATTCCCGGGGCGGGGATCCGGGTCCTTTTGCCGCAGGGCCAGTCGACTCGAATCGAATCCACCCGGGTCGCCTTCCCCAGGCCGAAATGGATCCTGAGATCGCTCTGGCTCAGGTAGCTGCTTCCCGCGCGGACCTCCTGCAACTGTCGAACCCCTCCCGCGTCGACGAAGACCTTCGCCCCGATGGCGTTTCGGTTGCAGTGCGTTCCCTCCAGCTTGAGTTTGATCCAGTTGTTTTCGGACCCGGTCCTGTTCTCCAGGAGATCCGCCTTGCCCCCGTTGTTGGAGACCAGCAGATCCAGCCTCCCGTCGTTGTTGAAATCTCCGACGGCCGATCCGCGAGAGACGTTCTCGACCTTGAAATAATCGCCGGCCCGAGACGAGACCTCTTCGAAGAGACCTTCGCCGGCATTGCGAAACAGTTGGTTCGGCTGCCGGTAGCCGGTGCTGGCATTGACGGTCCCCGCCTGCTCCAGGACGTGCCCGTTGGCCACGAACAGATCCGGAAAGCCGTCGTTGTCGTAATCCAAGAAGTTGACGCCGAAACCCAGCGGGACGAAGCTGGGTCCGGCGAGGCGGGTCCGGACGATACGATCGCTGAAGAGTCCGAAGCCCTCGTTCCAGTAGAGGGCGTTGTTCTGGAGAGAATAGTTGGTCACGATGACGTGAAAGCGCCCCTTGCCGTCCAGATCGGCGGCGTCCACGCCCATTCCCGACTGAGCAACTCCCATGGCGCTGAGAGAGGTCCCGGAGACCAGAGAAACGTCCTCGAAGGTGCCGTCTCCCTGGTTCTCGAACAGGTAATTGGCGGTGGTGTCGTTGGCCACGAACAGATCCAGGTCGCCGTCCCGGTCGAAGTCGAGCCAGATCACGCCCAGCCCCTTGCTGAACTCGGCGGCTTCCCGAAGGCCGGCTCGAGCCGTGACGTCCCGGAAGGTGCCGTCACCACGATTGCGATAGAGCGTGTTGGGGACGCCGTCGTAACTGTGGGGATAGCAGTAGATGGGAATATCGCCGAAGTAGCAGTTGCGATGGCTGGCGAAGGAGAACTTCAGATAGTTGCACACATAGAGGTCGACGTGCCCATCCCGGTCGTAGTCGCCAAAGGCCACGCTGGTGCTCCAGAGCGGGTCTCCCACCCCGGCCCTGGTGCTGACGTCGCTGAAAGTGCCGTCCCCGTTGTTGCGGTAGAGGACATTGGGACCCAGATTGCTGACATAGATGTCCTGAAAGCCGTCGTTGTCATAGTCCGCAAACGCACACCCCATCCCATACGAGGTATCGCCCACCCCCGCTTCGCCGGTGACATCGGCAAAACTGCCGTCGGCCCGGTTCCGGAAGAGCCGATTGGGTTCGACCCCGTTGACCAGATAGACATCGAGACGGCCGTCGTTGTCGTAGTCGAAGAATCCCCCGCCGGACCCCATGGTGATGACCATGAACTTGGCCATCCAGCTCTCACTCTCGGCCCTGGGCGCGTGCAGGAAGGACAGTTGCGCCTTCTCGCTGACGTCGACGAAGAACGGAGGGCGGCCGCTGTCGGCCCCGAAGGCCAAGGCGGAAGCCGAGGCGACAAACAGCGCCGACAAAGGGAACTCTGCCCAGTTCACCGGAACATTCTACCGCGCAGCCTCCTAGAGCCAAAAAAAACAGGGGCCGCCGGATGGCGGCCCCTTGAGGATTACCAGCCAGAGGCCCGGTCGGGCTAGAAGGAGAACCGCAGGCTGATCTGGATCTGCCGCGCCGAGGTGGCCCCTGAGACTCGACCGATGCCGGAGCGGTCCACCGAGTCCTGACCACCCTTTCCACCCGGCGTGTCGAAGATCGTGTGGTTGAAAGCGTTGAACATTTCGGCCCGTACGTCGAAAGATTTCCCCTCTCCCACCACGAACTTCTTGTGGATACCGATATCGAACATCTGGACGTCGTCCGCTACCAGCGGGAACATGGCTGAATTGCCCCATTCACCGAGCGGCGCCGGCTGGAAGCAACTGGTGTCGTAGAAGCGGGTCACCGTCCGTTGACTCTCACTCAGGTTCCCGTTGCAGGTCCGGTTGGGAAGCAACAACCGGCGCCGCCCCACATCGTTCAGGTCGCTGCTGACCTGCACGCCGTAGGGTGCGCCGCTGGCCAGAGTGACGATGCCCGTGGTCTCCCAACCCCCCAGGAGAGTTCTGGTCAGACCCTGGGCCTGTCTGAAGAAGGGCAGCTCATAGACCAGGGTGGCGTAGAGGCTGTGGGTCCGGTTGTAGCGCGGCCGGCCATTGAGCTCGTGCCTGGCGAACTCATTCTGGACGCCGGAGAAGTAGGCCCCATGGGTGTTGGTGATGAAGGCGGCGCCCCAGGTCCACCCGGTGGAAAAGGAAAGACCGTTCCGCAGGTTCCGCTCCACCTTCATCTGCAGGGAGTTGTAGTTGCTGCTGCCGTCAAAGAACGTGGTCAGGTTTCCGTCCAACTGGGGATAGGGCCGGCGTTCCTGCCGTGAGCCCGTGGCCACCAGGCGCTCGCCCGTCTGCAGGAACATCGCCTTCCCCTCGGGCTGGGCCACGTTCCAACCTCGGCTGGACCTCATGTGCCGGCCCTGATTGCCCACATAGGCGATCTCCAGCTTGGTGCCCGGCATCAACTCATGCTGGATCGAGAGATTGTAGCTGTAGATCTGGCCGGTCTGGGAGGAGGACGGGTCATGCTGATAGCCGGGTGGGTGGATCTTGGATGCGGCTACGCTGGGAACCGTCCTGTAGGTGCCCAGGAAAAGGTCGGGGTTGGTGCCCCGCTGGTGGACGCCACTGACCCTGCCGGCGTAATGCCCCAGCCAACCCGTGCCTCCGTACCAGGCGCCGATCACCTGATCGAAGGAGGTTCCGACGCCCAACCTCAGCACCGTCCGGTTGGTTCCGAACATGCGCCAGGCGATGCCGATTCTGGGAGCGAAGTCCTTGTAGTGGGGATCCACGCAGGCTCTGCTGCCGCGCTCCACGTGGGGGATCACCAGCAGGGAACGGTCGCCACCGGTGACGATGTCGGCATCGACGGGAAATCCCTTCGGCACCATCTGGACGGCGCCGTACCGGCCTCCCGAGAGGTCGAAAAAGCAGGTGGTCTTGTCCCTGAACCAGGTGGCTGGAAGGGGAATTTCCCAGCGCACCCCCAAGTTGACGGTCAGGTCGGGACTGACCTTCCAGTCATCCTGGAGAAAGAAGGCATAGAACGACATGGTGTCGATGCCGCGGATGCTGCCGGTTCCATAGCCTCCGCCTCCCAGGATGTTGGCGCTGACACTGGAGGAGGCCCCCAGCAGGAAGTCGGCGAAGGGCTGCCCGCGGGTCGAACCCGTGACGTTGCCGGCCCCGTCCTGGAGGATCTGACCCGTGATGTAACCGTTGAAGCGGTTACTGGCGCTTCCGGACGGGACCCATCGCAACTGGTTGTCGTAGTAGCGGATATGCTCGAATCCGAACTTGAGATAGTGGTTTCCCTCCTGCCAAGCCAGGGTGTCCTTCAGGTTGAGGCCCCGATCCTGGCGCCGCCCGTCGGTTTCACCATTGATCCGTCCGTAACCTTCAATCCGAATATCAGGCAGACCACCAGGACCTCTTCCACCGTCCTCGGCGACCAGCTTGACCTGATCGGCGATGTCATAACCGAATTCCTGCACCCAGTTGGTCTCGTCCTCGGTAAAGCGGTGACCTCGAAACCACCAGCCACTGACGCTCAGCTCGTTGACCACTCGGGCGCCGAAGGGCTTCACCCAGCCGCCCATGGTCTGCCACCCGTTGTCGTTGGTGGAACTGGACTCGTAAACGCCGTTGAGCATTCCCGGGACTCCCACTCGTCCCCGGCCGGTATAGCTGGAGAAATTTCCGCCCCCATAGAAGTTCTGTGCTCCACCGTGGGATACGGCGGGATCCGTCTGAAAGGAGAAGCGGCCGAAGATGCTGGAATCGCTCTCGAAGTTGTGGTCGACGCGGGTCGAGAACTTGTTGATCTTCCGCTTCGTGGCGTGCTGGTAGTTGTAGTTCGGTATTTCCGAGCTGTTGGGCTCGGGAAAGGGGACCAGATCCATCACCCGTCTGGAGATGGGATGAATGCGGTCCTGGGGAATCCGATTGCCCGGGAAGGGCTGCCGTTGCCCGTCCACCACGTTGAAGGGGTCGTAGATGGTCTGCATTCCCCAGGGGCCGTCTCCCAGACTGAAGTCCCCCTGCCGCTCGGCCAGCGAGGGGACCTCCATTTCTCCCGGAACCGCGAAATCGTTGTAGAACAATTCGTAGGCGGAATAAAAGAACGTCTTGTCCTTGATGATGGGTCCCCCGACCGCCGCTCCCGTGTTGTGGGAGGTGAAAGGCAGCTTGCCCAGCCCCGAACGGTTGGCGAAGAAGCCGTTGGCGTTCATGCCCTCGTTCTGGAAGTACTCCCAGATGTGGCCGTGGAACTCGTTGGTGCCGCTGTTGCTGACCATGCTCACCACGGTGCCGCCCACCTTGCCGTACTCGGCCGAAACCGTGTTGGTGACGACCTTGAACTCCTTCACCGTTTCCGGCGTCGGTTTGACGGCCGCCTTCTGGTCGTAGAGGGTCTGATTTCGGGCCCCGTCGTACTGAATCTCGCTGCTGGCGTCCGGTCGCAGGCCGTTGACGGCAGGGAGTCCGCCACCGTCGCGGACGAAGCGGGAATCCTGGGCGAAGCGCACCGTCACCGCCCCCGTGGCCAACTCCGCCAAGTGGATCAGGTCGCGGCCCGTGTTGCCGGAGAAGGGAAGATCCAGCATCTCCCTCTGGCGTAGCGTGGAACTCATGTCCGGAGTCTCGGTCTCGATGGTCGCGATGGCATCGACGACCGTGATGCTCTCCACGATCTCTCCCGGCTCCATGAGAAAGTCCACGCGGCCTTTTTGTCCGCCGCGAAGCTCCACGTTGGGGGCCAACTGGGTCTTGAATCCCGGAAGAGACGCCTTCACCTCGTACACGTCGGCGGGTAGCTTGTCGATCACGTAGTAGCCGTGATCGTTGGTGATGGTGGTCCGTTCCAGACCGATCTCAGTGATGGACGCCGTGATCTCGACGCCCGGAATCACGCTTCCGGTCTGATCTCGCACCGACCCCCCCAATTGGGAGAATGTGGTGCTCTGTCCGTAGGCCGGCGGGGCCGCCAAAGCCAACGCCAGCAGGATCGGAACCAGAATTCCCAGAGCGCCGGGCCGGAAATCAGGTCGTGCAGTCGTGAAACGATCGATGCTCATAGACACCTCCGGGAGCGGAACCGGACCGAGCGGTGACGCGCTCGTCTGAACAATAGGAGAGAAAAACAATTCGACAAGCCTCAGAAGAACATTCCGAAAGGCTAATTGATTACAACCTTGCTAGCATAGAAGCTAGTCGTTGTCAAAATTGGGAGAGTTTGTTTTCCTTGCGGGTTGTCCACAATGGCGAGATCGTCGTGGCGCCCGTACTCGGGATCCCAGGACAGCGTTAAGAGGGTGCCTTGTCCCCTCAATCCTGGCTGGAGATGGGATTCTTCCCCGTGGACCCGCCGCCGGCCCGGAAAGTGTAGAGGTCTGCCCTGGTGAGGAGGAACTCGAGCCGGACGATCTGGTTGGCGAGCGACTCGATGGAACGGTGCTTCCAGCTCACCTCGTGGGAGACTTCGTCCCCGCTGAAGGGAGCACAGTCCCGGTAATCCATACCGGGGTACGGCTTGCGCCTGGAGTCGCTCACGCGGACCCTCAGCTCGCCTCCTCGAGCGTCGGCGTTGATGAAGAGCCGGCCGCCGGGCCAACGGATCTTCCGCGTCGCGATGACACCGCCGTTTTCCGGTCCCCGCATGGAGATGAAGCCCTCCTTGCGAATGGTGGCCAGGCCGATGCCGCCGGTGCGCCAGATCCCCTTCTCCAAGTTCTCCCGCACGCCGTGGGGTCCGTTCCAACCGGAGTAGTACATCCACCATTCCTCGCCCACCTCCACCCACTGGTAGGCGGGGAAGATCATGTCGCTGTCCCAGCTCCCCTCCGTTCCCAACGGAAGGACCTGGGGACGGCTGGGCAGGCGCTGAAAGTGGATGCTGTCCCGGCTGAAGGCCAGCTCCGAGCGGATTTCGGTGTTCCACTTGAAGGGACCCAGAAAGGCCCAGTAGATATCGGCGTGACGGTAGGCGGTCATGTTGTAGAAGAAGTTGAAGCCTTCGCGATTGTCCAGCTCGTCGGGGATCAGGATGGTCTGGGGCTCGGACCTCCACTCGGTCCAGAGTTCCTTGCTGGCCATGCGGGCGATGCGGCGAGAGGCTCCGGTGTTGAGAACGCCCCCTTTCTGTCCGGCGCGGTAGATGTGCTTGGCGCGGCAGTAGAGGACGAATTCCTTCCGGTCGGGATCGTAGATGACGGAGTTGGGGAAGTCGCTGTGCATGGTGAACAGCCGGACGTCGCTGGAGGGGTCCCAGTGGATGCCGTCGTGGGAGCCGACCAGGTGCCCCCCGTCGAGATCCAGATTGAACATGACGTACTTGTAACCCCGGCGGGCCTCCGGCGGAATCTGGGTGGTGTCCGGGACGTAGGCCCCGGTGCCCCGGCGCCGGGAGACGCCCCGCCAGACGAAGTTGTTCTCCTTGCTTCCCTTCCAGACGTCCCTCTTCACCGACCCCGGATGGGGGCCGTGCAGTAGGCTCAGGTTCGGCAGGCGCCAGTGGATGCCGTCGTCCGATTCGCCGTACGCGATCCCCACCCGGTAGACCCCGCCGGCGCCGGGCTTGGGGTTGTCGACCAGGAGGTTGGCCTGATACCAGAGGCGGAACCGGCCGGTGTCCGGATCTCGCAGGACCGAGGGCCAACTGGGACCGTCCTTGCCCATGTCGATCAGGGGATTTTCCGGATACTTCTGCATGGGGTGGAAGACCCGCAGGACCATCTCGGGCGACTCGCGCCGGTAATTCAGGGCCCATCGATTGTCGACGATGTAGTCGTCGATGAAGAACTGGGGAGTGGTTCCGATCTCGACCGGCTCCTGAGGAACGGGTCCGGCCTGACCCGGCAGCAGTGGGGCCAGGACCAGGGTCGAGAGGATCGCAACCCACGCGGGACGGCTCCGTCTGGGACTCATGGTTCGTACCTCCAATGGTGTGGAAGACGTTCGGACAGGATCCGGTCTCCGACTTGAAATGCCTTCAGCATCCCGGCCGTGGGAGCGAATGCATGCCGGCGGCGGGCGGCCTCATGCATTGCTTTTGATTGTATGGCCGCTCCTGGGACCGGACAAGGCGAGCAGACGATCCCGCCGCAGACGGGAACCCGCAAGCGGAAGCGCCGGGTTCGCCCGCTTCGTCCATGAGGTTTCCGAACGAGGTCCCGGGTGACCCTTGAACCGGGGTCAGAAGGAATTATTCCAGCGCCGGATTTCGGCTTCGAGCTCGGCGACTCGGCCGGGGTACCGCTCCGCCAGGTCGTTGGATTCGGGCAGGTCTCCGGCCAGATCGAACAACTGCCAGGGCTGTTCCGGCCGCTCGCGCACGATCTTCCAATCCCCTTGGCGCAGGGCGGCGTGGCTCCGGTACTCGAAATAGAATGACTCGTGCGGCGATCTTGCTCCCCCGGTGAGGACCGGAAGGGGGTCCCTGCCGTCCAATCGGACCCCTCCCGGCAGAGCGGCACCTGCGATCCTGGCGCAGGCCGTCAGCAGGTCGGGCGACCAGAGCGGCTCCGAGACGACGGCGCCCGCCTCGATCCGGCCCGGCCAGCGAGCCATCGCCGCCACCCGCAGGCCGCCTTCCCAGCAGGTCACGCCGCCCTGGCGCAGAGGCGTGTTGACGCCCACGTCCAGTCCCTGGCGCCCGAGCCGGAAGGCGCCGTTGTCCGACATGAAGAACACGAAGGTGCGATTCGCCGCTCCCGTCTCCTCCAGCGCCTCCAGGACGCGCCCGATGGCGTGGTCGAGGGCGAACACCACGGCTCGATACCGGGTGGCCGGGTCGGGATCGTCAGGACTCGATCCGCAAGCCTCGAAGGCCCAGTCCGGCGCCTGCCAGGTATTGGCCTGTCCCGGACGCTTGTTTCCCGCCACCGGGAAATGGGGCGCGTTGAACGCCAGGTAGCAGAACCAGGGCTGCGAGGCCTTGGACTTCCTCCGCATGAAGTCGATCGCCGCGTCTCCGAACAGGCCGGTGGCGTAGCGCCCCTTGCCGTCGAGCTTGCGGGCGCCCTCGTAGAGGTCGTGCATCTGGCGGTAGTTGTGGCGGTAGTAATCGATGTTCCCGGAGGCATGGCCGATGAATTCGTCGAATCCGCGTTCGGTGGGCCGCGAGCCGGGGGCGAAGCCGATGTTCCACTTGCCGAAGCAACCGGTGGCGTAGGGATCCGGCGCCCGCTTCAGGAGTTGCGGGAGCATGATTTCGTTCTGGCTCAATCCGACGCCGTAATTTCCGGCGACGCCGGACAACTGCTCGGTCAGGCCATGGCGCTGGGGGACCCGTCCGGTCAGGAGCGAGGCGCGGGAAACGGTGCAGGTGGGGGAAGCCGTGTAGAAACCGGTCAACCGGACACCCTGGGAGGCCAGCCTGTCGAGGCTGGGGGTGATCATGGGGGAGTCCGGGTTGTAGCTTCTCAGGTCGCCATAGCCGAGGTTGTCGACTGTGATGATCAGGATGTTGTCCGCTGTGCCCGCGGGCGCCACCACCATTTCGACCGGCCGGCTGCGTTTCTCGACGTTGCCAGTAGTCACCGCTACCGTGCCGGTAGCAGTCCGTGGTGAAAGTCCCGCGAGCACCGAGACCGTTCCTGCGCCCGCCGGACAAGGCGCGATTCGGGTGCATACCGGGAGTATGTGCCCGAATCGCAACGCCGTCCGCCGGGATGCAGGGACGGTCGAATGCCGTGATGACTTTTGCCACGGGCTGGTAGGGGCCGGAGACGTTCTGGGAACACGGACTGTCGAATGCCGTGACGACTCTTGCCACGGGCTGTCAAGGGTGAGCTCTCCCGCGTGACCAGCGACACAGGTCAGGAACAGTGCTGCCGCGGGGACCCATTTCGTGAGCCTCAGAAACTATTCTCCGATGACTTCCGTTTCAGGGCGAACAACAACCTCCAAAAGGGGGCGCTTCCCAACTCGGAGCACCCGGAAGCGCGAGGTCGCGGCGAATCTCCTCCGGAAGGGACCCGCGCCGGCTTCATTTTCCGTCCGGGCGGATGAAGAACACGTATTCGTTGGTGTCGCGGCCCTTGTAGACGATGCTGTAGACCACCATCAGCTCGTCCGCGACCGAATCGTCGTAGGTGTTGATGACGCAGTTCTGGCTGTAGCCGTCGGGGTGTTCCTTATCTCCGCTGACGATGATGCCGTTCCCCCAGTTGACGCCGTCGTCCGACTGGTAGAGCACGAACCGGCGGCTCCCCTCTCCGTTGTGCCCCGACCTTCCATGCAGGTAGTACTTGCCGCCGAGATAGGCGAGCTCGGGGTCGCGAATCATCTTGTCCACGAAGGCTTTCTGCTGAGGTCCCCAACTGCGTCCCTGGTCTTTGCTGATGCAGTAGTAGAAGTGATCCTCGTCGTGATGGGTATAGGCGCCGGCAAGCAGTCGGCCGTCCGCCATGATGGTCATGGTTCCGTACCATTTGTCGTCGTCCAGCGACATGGTGCTTCTCTTGCTGAAGGTCCGTCCGTCATCCGTGCTGACGTAAAGGACATGGGGACCCGCACTGCTGTCGACCATGACGTAGTTGGTTTCGCCCGACACGGCCGTGGAGCAGGGATAACCGACGAAATTCCCATCCAGGGTTTCGTAATCGGTCCAGGTGCCGCCGTTGTCGTAGCTCCGGATGGTGCCCAGCCGGATCCGGGATGCCTCGCTCCCGATCTCAAAGTGGGTGAGGAACAGGACGATGGTCCCCCGTTCCGTGACCAGACCCTCCTCGACCCAGACCGGGAATTTCTGATTTCTGATGTAGGCGTCGAAGGAGTAGGGGACCCGGTTGTAGCGGTTCCAGGTCTTGCCCCGGTCCCCGCTGACGGCATATTCGCTCCAACCGTCCAGGTTGTGGTCGCTGGTGTTGGCATAGAACGCGACGACGTTGCCGTTGGGGTATTCCAGGCAGACCGGCCCTCCGTGGGAACAACGCCCGGGCACATCGTTCTCGAAATCCGCAATGACGTTGCCGAAGACGTCATCACCCAGTTTGGTGGACGGATCGTGATCGTAGATCACGGCGCCGTCGATGTGTTCGTACTGTCCGGACTCCTGCTGCGCCGCCAGATGTCGGGGCAATGGCGCGAACATCCACCCAAGGGCCAATACCAGAACTGCGACCAGATCCATTCGCTGATTCGTCATCGTCTTTCCTCCTCTGCTTCGGAAACGGTGTGACGGAGACTAACCTCTCTTCCCGGATCACTTCAACCGAAGCTCCGCCAGGGCCTTCCCCATTTTTCTGGGAGTTCGGGAGAACAGGGGAAGCTGGGTTGAACGAGGATCGCAACGTAGTGGGTGCCCGCTGTCGCCCCCCACTGCTCGGCCCGGGGAGGGCACCACAAGGGTCGCCCCTACGAGGGCTTCTCCCATTTTTGGTCAATTCGACCGATTCCACTTGTCGAATCTTCTGACTCTCGTGCTTTCAACCACTTGCGGAGATTTAACCTAATTTCTTGGGGGAACTCCTGAAGCTCCGCACGGCGTTCCCCCGGTCGCTCCGTTCGAAAGGGCAAAGTGGTACCATTCCACGAAGCTTCCAAGTCTCAAATCGCAGGAGAATCGAGATGAACAAGACACTCCCCCTTATCCTCGCCGCAGTCTTGGTGGGTGCACTCGCCGCGCTCCCGGTGTCGGCTCAGAATGCGGATCCCAAGATGAGCTTCTTCATCGTCAGTTCGGGTCCCGGGAACGGAGCCGATCTGGGAGGGTTGGCCGGAGCCGACGGCCGCTGCCAGATGCTGGCTCGAGCCGTGGGGGCCGGCAGCCGCACCTGGCGTGCGTATCTGAGCGCGACCGCCTCGGGCGGGCAGCCGTCCGTCAACGCCAGGGACCGGATCGGCAGCGGACCCTGGTTCAACGCCAAGGGTGTGCAGATCGCCAGCGACGTCGACGATCTCCATTCGGACAAGAACAACTTGACCAAGGAGACGCAGCTGAACGAGTACGGAAGGATGGTCAACGGCCGGGGAGACAGTCCCAACCGGCACGATGTCCTGACCGGTTCGCAATTGGATGGCACGGCCCTTCCGGGCAGCGACGACACCACCTGCGGAAACTGGACGAGTCACGGGGAAGGCAGCGCCCAGGTCGGGCACCACGACCGCACCGGTGGGGGCAAGAATCCCACCTCGTGGAATTCGGCGCATGGCTCTCGGGGCTGCAGCCAGGAGAACCTGCAGGGTACCGGAGGCGATGGGCTGTACTACTGCTTCGCCATCGATTGAAGCCTCCGGCCGGTCGGGTCCATCGATCGTGTCTTCGGGCAGTCCCACCCTTGGGAGCACATCGGCACGCCAGTCGGCGTCTGGATCGTCACTGCCCGACAGACGAACTTTCTTGAGAGACGCGTCGCGACTCGGCGCCGCTGTCCTCGCTTGGGCGCCCGCCTCCGCACTTCCCGTGACGGCGCTGGGAAGTGCGCCAGCCGGCCCCGGGCGACTGAAGAAGGTGCGGGAATTCGACATTCGGAAAAACCCGCACTATTACTATGGTCCCGGACCCTCTCCGGTCATCTTCCCGGACGGTGAGATCCTGCTGGCCTTCCGGAGGCATCCCGCCGCCGCCCGCAAGCACACACACATCGAAACGGAGAACTTCGTCGTCAGTTCCCGTGATGGAGGAAAGACCTGGGGAACTCCGGTCCCGGTCGACTACGGCGGAGTTCACAACGTCAATCTGACCCTGCTCGCGGACGGCTCCGTCCTCTACTGCACTTCGGTCATGGAGCCCGTCACCAGGGCCGCCTATGAGCGGGTTCGGGCCTTGCCCCAGGAAAGGGTCCCGGGCGGCGCCGGACGCTATCGCCTGTCCTACAGCGCCGAGAAACTGGGAACCTATGCCGTGATCTCCGGCGTCAGCGTGAGGCGATCCCTGGATCGGGGCCGAACCTGGAGTCCGCGCTACTGGGTCTCTCCCATCGACGGCGTCCCCTCCCTGTTGCCCGGGGCTCCTTCGCCCGCGAACCTCCGGAGCCCCGTCATCCAGCTCCGGAGCGGACGGCTCGTCCTTCCCCTGTACTCCTATCCCAATCCCTGGCGCTCGGCCTTGATGGAATCGCCGGACCTGGGCAAGAGCTGGTCGTTCGTGGGAGAAATCGCGGGACCCTCGGATCCGTTGGAGCTGCCGTCCGGCGCCCTGGTCGACGGCGCCATCGCCTACAACGAAACCTTCGTCCAGGAGACGCTCTCGGGCAAACTGGTGGCCTTCATCCGAATTCACGCCGGCGCCACCGAACGCCAGCGGGAGAATTGGGGCGGCCCCGTCAACCCGGCTGGACGCCTGGTGACGGCGACCTCGACAGACGGCGGAAAGACCTGGAGTCCACCGGCCCGCCATCGACTGTGGGGTTACCCCTATTGGGCCGTGGCAATGCCCAGTGGGCGGATCCTCCTCGCCTACGGCTACCGGCAGGAACCCTTCGGGGTCCGGGCGCGCCTGCTGGACCCGGAGTGCGAACAGATCGACGAGGCCGAGGAACTGGTGGTGAGAGACGATGGCTTCATGCGCGATCTGGGTTACCCCCAGGGCGCTCTGATGCCGGACGGACGGGTCCTCCTGACCTACTACTTCAACCGGAAGCAGGAAGAGGGAAGGCACGTCTATCTGGCAGCCACCATCCTGGAGGAGGCCTGAGGCTCCACCCGGTCCGTGATTCCTCACCGGACGGATGCGAAAGGCGTCCTGGGCCTCGCTCTGGCTGGTTTTCCCGCCAATGGTCCCGAATCACCGGGTCCCGGCGGAAGATCCAATCGACCAACTCGTCGGTGGTGAGCTCCCCGGCATCCGCCTGCGGGTGAGCCTGGGAAGGCGTCCCACTCGAGTTCCCCAGGTAGCGCCGCAGATCCGGGGCGAGCCCCGCGCTGAAATAGACGGCTCCCCGCAACGAGAGATGATGGCCGTCGGTGAAGAGACCGGGGTCGGAGTATTCCCCCGCCGGCGCCAGAAGGTCCACCTCGAGCCGGTTTGCGATCTCCCGCAGCCTGGACAGGTTCCGATTCATCGCCTCGCCGTGCACCTCCCGGAACGAGGCATGGACCGGCAGCAGCAGCAGAATCGGGTTGATGCCGGCGGCTCGGACCTCATCGATGAGGCGGGTCAGGTTGTCCGCATCGAACGGAGTCCGGGAATCGAAACGAACCCGTCCCCCGTACAGACCGGTGGTCGTGCCCTCCCAGGCCTGCGGATTCCAACCGTAGGGAGTGACGTAGCCATCGCGAAACTCCACCTCCTTGAACCGTAGCGGCCGGGTGGCCTGGGCCGCCGAAAGATGACAGTCGTTCAGGAACCAGCAACGAAGGTCGGGCAGGATCTCGCGGTGCACCAAGTCGGATCGATAGCGGAAAAACGCCAGGTTGCAAGCCAGAAAATGGTCCAGTGTCCGCTCCAACCGATCCTTTTCGTCAGGATCGGGATGGGACATGCGGTAGGCCAGAGACTTCCGATATCTGTCCAGCAGCCGCCCGCCGATCTCCTTGGCCAGCGGCCAGTCGGGGCTCACGCAGAAGGCCAGGTGCCGGGGCCGTACCCCCATCTCCAGCAGGTGGGGCAGGAAAGCCTCTCGGGCGAAGCGCACGACCTGGGAACCGGTTCCGAAGTTGAAGAAGGATTCCGGATCCACTCCCAGGATCCGGGCCATGACCTGTGGAACCACTCCGTTCTTGGTCCGGGAGTCCCCGGTGAAGATGATCCGGGGGTCCCGCTCGTAGTCGAGCAGGAGGTGGTGGCGCCTGGTGACCCTGGGATCGTGGTACGGAATCAGCGTCACGTCGAAATGGGGCAAGATGACCGAGCGTCGGTTCAGTTCCACGAAGGCCAGGTCCAGGAGCTTCAGGACGATCCCCGCAACCACCAGCAAGGCTGTGAGGGACCGGCCCAAGCTCCGGTGTGCCCTGAAGATCAGCCGGGGTGACACCATACGGCTCCGATCGCGGCGCCGAAGGCCGCCGCCGTGGCGCTCCAGTCCCGAGACGTTACGAAGCCGTGCTCCCGGAACCGGCCATTGCGGTCCCGTTTGGCGGCTACTCGAATCGGAAGCTGTAGAGCCTGCCCTCCGCCAGGTGGAAGCGGAGCCGCACCGACCGGCCCCTCAGCGTCTCCAGACTCGGTTTTCCCTGCCACCGGACCAGCCGGTCGGTCCCGTCGCCTTGAATGGGGTTACAGTCCGCCCTCGAAAAAGCGGGAATCGTCCGTCCGTCCGCTTCCAGGACCTCGACCCGTAACTGGCCCTCGACCTGGGCGTTGACCCGAAGCGTTCCCGCTGGGACGGCAAGGGGCCGTGTCGTCAGGGATCCGCCCCCGGCTGCGGCTTCCAGGGAGACGAATCCGTCCCGCCGGAGAGTGGCCAAGCCAATGGCCCGCTGCATTCTCCGTCCACCCTCGATCCACCCGTCCTGGGCCCGAAGCATGGCATCCATGGAATAGGGAAGGTTCCAACCACTGTAGTAGATCCAGACCTTGTCGTCATGGATCACCGGTGCCACCGGCAGGACCATCTCGCTGTCCCAGGACGAAGGCTCCCCCCGGGGGAGAAAGTACGCTCCCGGCGAGATTCGCTTCCAGCGGATGCCGTCCCGGCTGTAGGCGAGCTCCGCGTCCGCCCTCGCCCAGCCCGTTTCTCCCCGCTCGAAGACCCAGAGCCAACCCAGGTAGAGGCCTTCGTAGAGGAACGCCGCCAATCCCTTGAAATGACGGTTCGGTTCCTCGGGACCGGGAGCCAGCACGGTTCGGGGCTCG
The DNA here is from genome assembly GCA_965217775.1 of Acidobacteriota bacterium. Lineage (GTDB taxonomy): Bacteria > Acidobacteriota > UBA6911 > RPQK01 > JAJDTT01 > JAJDTT01. The sequence continues at coordinate 4,205,885 of CBDCJH010000002.1, read as the reverse complement.
GACCAGGCCGTGAAGTCCGGGCTGGTGGAGCGGCCGATGGAATTCTGGGCGCCGGGCATGCGGGGATAGAGCACATAGTGCCCTATGCGCGGATCCCAACCCAGCAGATTGGCGCTGTGGTAGCGGTAGAACCAGGGTTTGCCGTCGGCGTTGAGCCGCCACTCGATCCCGTCGCCGGAGTATCCCTTGGCGATGGCGGTGCGGCCGTCCATTACGTCGACGTAGGTCATCTTGAAGCGCCGATCCGGATCGGGGTCCCCCGGGTCCAGGATCACGTTGGGCCGGCGCATCCAGTTCTCACCCCACCGCAGGATGTTGTTCTCGCGGGACCCTTCCCACTCCACTTGGCCCAGCCGGGGCCGGCGCCAGCGGATTCCGTCCTCTGAGAAGGCATAGCAGACCTTGTACCGGATGCCGGTGGGAGCGGATTCGTCCACCAGGTGGGCGCCGTACCACATCCTGAACCGGCGGGCAGCCGGATCGTAAAGGACCGCCCGCCCATTGACCTCCAACAGCCACTTCTCCCAGGAACGCGCTCCTTCCAGGAGGGGATTGGCGGGATGGCGCCGTGGCTGATGCAGCCGACGGGTCAGATTCTTCGTGGATTCGATCACCCGGTCGTCGAGGAAGAGCTGTCTCTGCCGGCCCACGGTGAGGGGAGAAGCGGTTGGACCCGGTTCCGCCAGGGTGGGGACGCTCGAGAGAAGAACCAGCAGTGCGGTGGAGCCGCCGCCTTGGATCATGGGACCGCCTCCGGGTCAGTCGCGAACCCGCCGTTGTCCCGGAATGCTGTGGAGCAGGCCCCTCATGTAGCCGACGGCAAAGGCGATGTACTGCTTCGGCAGAGGCTTGTCTCCGGTGATTCCCATGGCGTGGTCGTAGTCGATGACGCCGTCGTAATTCACCTCCGCCAGGGTGCGCAGGACCTTCTCCATCTCCAGGTCGCCCTCGTCCACGGCGACCTCCGAATATCCCCCGTTCGCCGGGAGGGTCCCGCGAACGTTCCGGAAGTGGACGTGAAACAGCTTACCCTGGCGTCCGAAATGCCGGATGCCCTCGAACACGTCCTCTCCGGATTCGTAACGGGTGCCGACGCAGAAGGTGATCCCGTTGTTGGGACTGGGGACTTCTGAAAAGAGCCGGTCGAAGTCCTTGTACCGGCACAGAATCTGCGGATTTCCCAGATATTCGTATAGCGGGGGATCGTTTCCGTGCATGGCGACCCGGGTGCGGCTCCCGTCGACGACCGGGATGACCTGGCGATAGATGTTCAACAGGCCGTCCCAGAGTTGTTGCGAGCTGACGCGGTACTTGGGAGGGGGCGCCGCCTTGGATTTCTCCAGGTCGAAGGAATAGTACTCGTAGCCTCCCCGGCCGCGCGGACGAGTCCAGGCGGTCCGCGAGTACTCCAAGTGCAGGGCCGCCTGGCAGGCCTGGATGCCGTACACCGGGATCTCGTGCTCTGCCAGGATCTCTCCGATCCGCTTCAGGTTGTCGATCTGTTGCTGGCCGGCCCCCCGCCCCAGGTGAGCGTCCAGATAATGGGGCCCCAGAGAGTTGGCCCGTTCGATGCGCAGGCCGACCCGTTGGAGCCGATCGTTGAGACTCCGGAACGCATCTCTTGTAAAGCTGCCGGTCTCGCTGTAGCCCTCGACCATGCTCAGGACGATGTCCACGTGGTCCACGCCGATCTGTTTCAGGAACCGGAGGTCGGCGTCGTCCTCGCTCTGCATCCAGTTGGCGTTGACGCGGGTTCCGATGCGGATTCGAGGCCGGTTCGAGGTTGTTTCTTCGTTTTCCGGGCTCGACTGTGAGCAGGCTGACAGCGTGGCCGCCAGCCCGACTTGGCCCAGGAAACCTCTCCGAGTGGAATCGTGGGATCCGTTCATGGCGGTCCTCCTCGCTCAACTCTCACGGCACGTCATCTGGCCGGCACAGTGGTGAAGGTGGCGTCCTCCCCGTAGCTGACGCCCCGCTCGTTTTCTCCCACCAGGCGATAGTGGTAGGTGGTCCCGGGGGCCAGATCCGTCAGGTTGGAAAAGACCAGCCGGGGCGTCACCTGCAACCCGGCATAGCCGGCGGATGACTCGCTCCCGTAGCCGGTATCGGTCCCATACTGGAAATGGAACCGGGTCCGCACTCCCATGGGGTTCAGCCTTCCTTCCACCTTGGCGGATCCCGCATGGATGCGGCTTGCCGCCCCGGTCTTCACCAGGGGGCGATGGTCCGCGGGCAAGGTGTAGGTCTGGTCGTCGCCATAGGCCGTGCCCGCTTCGTTGGTGGCCACCAGCCGGTAGTGATAGGTGGTCCCCGGCGTGAGCTGCTCGATGTCCAGGTTGACGTTGTACAGATCGTCGTCGGTCCGCATGACCGCGCCGTCGCCGAAGACCTCGATCTCGCCCAGCCCCCAGTGACGGCTGTCGTATCCCGAGAGGAGGCGGACCTTCAGACGGCCGGCCCGGGCCGCGAGGCCCCGGTCCAAGGTGAAGGCGAAGTTGGCGTTGGGATCTCCCTCCCGGGGCAGGGTCCGCTTGAGGATCGAAGTGTAGGTCTCTTCATCCTCCGAGACCAGGACTTCCACCTCCTTGCCCGGCCATTCCGGGTTCTGGTGAAGTTGGATCGCGTCGATGGCCACGGGCCGCTCGAAGGCGTAGACGAACTCCTGGGGCGCTCCCGGATCGGGAGCGCTCTTCCACATGCGGCCGGACCCGTGCCGCCAGCCGTCGGTCAGCGTCGCCGGATCGTCCGCCGAGTCCTGAGGCCAAGTCACCAGACGGCCTCCGTTGTCGGGGAACAGCAGCGACTCGTTGCGGTAGACCAGTTGGAACTCGTCGAAGTCGATGGATCCGCTGGGCGGGTTTTCGATGTCGATGAAGGCCGTCAGGTGAAAGAAGTCGTCGTTGAGATGACCCTGGACCCGGTCGATGGAGCCGTAGTCATAGCGGCGGGCGACTCCTCCTTGCCGGGTGGGATTGTTCCCCCCGAAGCTCCAGTACGAGGTGTCGTTCCAGAGTCTGTAATCCACCTTGTGCCATTCGCCGTCCATGAGGAAATCGGTCAGCAGAAACCCGGTGTAGGCCCAGTTGGACGCCCTCCAGCCGGGGTCGTCCACCATCTGGACGTTGACGTAGGCCTGACTCCACCAGAGTACTTCCGAACCGTTGGGTTTCCAGTCGTTTCCCCGTACCCAGACCGTGACCTTGGCGTCCCTCAGGTCCGGGTCCCCGGCGGCGAGACAAGGACCTGGATCCCGGTCCGCGACGAGGCAACGGCCGCACCACAGGTACTTGGTCAGGTGCAGGGTGCCGATTCCGTCATCGTGGTTGTGGTCGTTCCGGCTGGGCTCGGCCAGCCTCACGTATCCTCCCGAGAGCCCGCCGGAGGTCAAGAGGGACTGGTTCAGCCAGGAGTCCCATCCCCCCATCCCATCGTCCCAGCTCTCGTGGTAATAGGCGGCCAGGCGGGGCGGAAGGGGCCGTTCGGCAGTCCTGAACCCGTAGTCCTTTGTCGTACCGTATTCGAAGTAGTAGGTGGTGGGTTCTCCGTGAGGATGGATGGATCCGTTGACGGTCAACGCCCGGGTGCCCAGGGCGCTGCCCAATCCCGTCGTCAACGTGGGCACGCCGCTTGGGTCCGGCCGTTCGGACCCGTCCGCACAGGCCATCAGCCAGAAACAGGCCCCGGGAAGGAGCCAACCCCTGATCCTCACTGGTTTTCGGAAGAAACGGACGGTTCGAGGTGGACGTAGCGGTTCTCGCGATCCTCGGGGATTGGAACTTGCCGGCAGGCGCCCACGCCACCAATTCAACATACGTTGCCCCCTTTCGCCGGGATTCTATCCCGATTCACCCCCGATTCGCCGGATCGGCACGAACGCCTGCGGGGCCGGGACCGGAACGAACCCGCGAATCGACGATACGGGTCCGATAGCGGACACCGAATCGCGAGGACGTGGAACCCAGGGAGGAGACGGCGTCGGGCCAACGCGTCTCCGCGAACTCGCGATCTTCTTTCACCAGTGCGCGGCGGATCGCCGGGGCCGGACCGCGAGGCCGGATACTGAAGATTTCCAAGCCCACGGCGTTGTCGACGACGGTCTCGTTACGGAGACTCTCCACCAGCTTGCGCCGACCCGGGCATAGATGGGGGTGATCAGGCCCTGGGAGGGGACATTCCTGTCCCCCTCTTCATGGCCGACGCGGAATCGGGGGTTGTAGGCCTCCGCTCCCACGCCCCCCCTTTTTCTACCAGGATTACGGGGGCTCGCGGCCGGTGGGAGAGCTCCTAACCTGGCATAGCCGGAACCAAAATTTCTTCGCCGGAGTGGAGGCTTTCCAGCCGCCGACTCTTCGTCTGGCCCCGTCTTACTCCGCTTTGGACCGAAGAGGGCGCCCACAAGGGGCGCCCCTACGGAAAATTCTTTGTCCATTTGCACAAGATTTTGGGAGTAAGGAACAAAAAAAGGCAAAAGAGCGTGCCCACGAGGGCGGCCCCTATTCAGAATCGCATCTTCAGTCGCAGGGTGGCTTGCCGGCCGGGAGCCAGAGCGGTGCCCGAGAAGAGCCCGTTGAAATTGATTACGTTGAGCCGGTCGGTGGCGTTGCGCAGGTCGAACTGCACCGAGACCGATTGCGAGTCCTGCTCCCAGAGCCGGGCGCCGACCGAGAAGTCCAGGCTGAAATTGGGCCGGATTCGGGCGCGTCGAAAATTCACCCGTTGCAGAATCTCCAGCGGGATGGGGTTGTCTTCATCGGTTCCGTATTCCGGTCCGGCGGTCTCCTTGTCGTCGGCCTCAACCTCTTCGTCATCATCATGGTCGGCCAACTCGACCGGCAACCCGCTTCCGTACCGCGCACCGAACCCGATCCAGACCCGCCGATGGAGATCGAAGAAGAACTGGGCGGCGGCCGTGTTGCGCTGATCCTGACTGATGGGAAACCGCTCGACGACGTCTCGCAACTCTTCCGCTTCTCCGCCCTCGATGAACAATCCTCCCGTCACGGGCGAAGTCGCGCGGCCCAGCAGGTTGGAGTAGCTGACGAACGAGGAGATCCGTCTCCAGCGAGGCAGTTCGAGCCGGACTTCCGTCCCTTCGATGCGGGCGGTGTCGAAGCTGATGGGGAACGAAATGCCCGTGTTCAGAAAAACGTCGTCGTCGATGAAGTTTCGGAAAGTCCGCCAGAAGTGTTTCAGGTCGAGGCGCAGAACGTCGCCGAACGTCTTGCGCAGACCGATCTCGAAGAAGTTGGCTCGGCTCGGGGGCACCGCGAGGGTCCCCTCGACGGCGTCGATTCCCAGCGCCGGCCCACCGCTCGACAGCAGCAGATTCTCCATGGGAGGCGGTTGGAAGATGCGGTCGTAGGAGGCGAACATCTGGATTTCGGCCTTGGGGACGTAGTAGCTGAGCGCGGCCCTGGGGCTGACGGCCGTATCCACCACCAGCAGTCTGTAACCGTCGAGGCGGACTCCGAGGTTGGTGACGAAGTTTCCGAGGCGGACCTGATTCTGAACGAACAGCCCGAGCTCCGTGCTGCGCCGCTGGTCGTGGAAGCTCAGGATGGGACGGGTCAGCTCCCCTGGGTCGGCCAGTTGAAACATCTCACGAATGTCGTTGACCCGGACATCGCCGCCGAACTTCACCGTGTACCAGCCATGGTCGACGGTGAGGTCGCCGACGAGCGCGGCTTCGCGGAAACCGCGGTCTTGTTGGACATGGACCGGAGTCGCCAGCGGGTTGCTCCAGAGCCTGCCGGAAAGCTCGCGGACCATTCCCCGGACAGAGCCCACGGATCGCCCGGAAATGGTCTTCTGGTAGTGGACCTGTCCCGCGAGTTCACCCATTTGCCGATCCTGCCGTTGTCCCGCCGCCTGTTGCTCCAGGTCGTTGGGCACGAGAAACCCGGACCGGTTGTATCGGAGATAGACCGTCAACTGGTCGCGAGGGGAGATGTCGTGTGCCAGACGGGCATTGAAACCGGCCGAACTGGCTTTGTTGGTGAAGTTCTCGAGGGACGGCGGGTCCAGGTAACGGTCCGTTCGGCCGACTTGCAGACCGGCCGAAACGGTGGTGCGATCCGCCGCGTACTGGTGAGACATGGAACCGATATAGGTTCCGTACCCGCCTCCCTGCAGATCCAGAGCCGTGTGGTGTCCGCGCCCCTCGGCCCGGCGAGTATCGAGCGCGATGACTCCACCCAAACGACGCCCGTATTCGGCGGGGATCCCGGCCGTGAGAACGTTAACGGCCTCGAATTCGTCATTTTCGAAGGCCGGAACGAATGCAATGGACCGGTTGTCATAGAGCGGCATTCCGTCGATGACGTATTGGGTGTCATATTCCGAACCGCGCGGGTGAAGAACGGCGTTGGCCTCCACCAGCCAGCCGGGCAGGGTGGTCACGACGTCGATGGTGCTCCGGCCCAAAGTCGTCCCCGGTGTGCGATTCAGTTTCAGCCGGCCCACCTGCATGGGGTTCGAGGGTTGCGAGGGGTCGAGGAGAGGCGCCGAGTTCTCGACCGTCACTTCCTCATGGAGCGTCCCGACTTGCAGGACGACTTGCACGGACTGGGGGACGGCGGAGCGGATCTCCACTTGAATGGAGAATTCTTCGAAGCCGGCATGCCGTACGATCAACTGATACAGGCCCGGCGGCAAGCGCTTGATGACCGCGTGGCCCGTTTCATCGGCCGTCGCTGCAGCGACGAATTCCGGGCTCCGTCCGACGAGCCGAACACTTGCCGCGACCGCCCCTCCGCCGGGGTCCGAGATTCGGACCGTCAGACGACCCTCCATGACCTGAGCGAACGCGAGCGCAAGCAATCCGAAGGCAGCCATTCCGGCGACAACCAATAGGCGAGGAATAGGAAGCAGAGGAATAAACATCCGACCCTTCATGATAGAGGGGAAAGTCACGAGGGACCCACAGACTCCCGTGTGATCTCCCCAATCGTTCCTCCTCTCCGTTGTTCGCTGAAACCTTGGTGTGTTAGCTTTCTCTCAACAACTCCGACCCTCCACCGGAACCAAGGGAGTCATCATGCGGATACGAGTGACTTTGTTCGTTCTCCTGTTCTGCAGCAACGCTTACGTTCGAGCCCAGGATTCGGGACTGGAGATCGGTTCTCGCCTGGAACTCTTTGTGGACGGCGCCCTGATCGAGGAGGTCCGGGGACAGGCCCGGCTCGAACTTCGCCGGCCCACTCCCAGGGAGGTCGTCCTGGAGACCGATCGGAGTTGGGAAGGGAACGCGTGCGGCCACTTCACCGTTTTCCAGGACGACGGCCGCTATCGCATGTATTACCGGGGCTCCCACTTCATCACCGGTAAAACCCTGACTCGCCCCCATCGGGAGGTGATCTGTTATGCCGAGAGCCTGGATGGGATCCATTGGTACCGCCCCAACCTGGGCCTGGTGGAGTTCGAAGGGTCCAAAGCCAACAACATCATTCTGGACCGGCTGCCCGTAGGCGGAACGGTTCACAATTTCGTTCCCTTCAAGGACGCGAACCCGGCGGCGGCTCCGGACGCCCGTTACAAGGCCGTGTCACGGGGCAGTCCGGAACGGGGGCTCTACGCCTGGAAATCCCCCGACGGCATCCACTGGGAGTTCATGGCCGACCGGCCGGTCATCACCAAGGGTGCTTTCGATTCCCAAAACCTGGCCTTCTGGGATACCGCGCGCCGCGAGTACCGTGAGTATCACCGGGATTTCAGGAGAGTTGCCCAGACCCCCGAAGGCGAGCGCGGTATCCGTGACGTTCTGACCGGCACTTCCCAGGACTTCCTGAACTGGACCGAGCCGGTCTGGATCAGCTACCCCGGCGCGCCCGACGAGCAGTTGTACACCAACCAGATCCTGCCCTACTATCGGGCCCCGCACCTCCTGTTGGGTTTTCCCAGCCGCTACATCGAGCTGGGATGGTCCGATTCCATGAGAGCCCTTCCCGAATTGGAGCACCGGCGTCTGAGAGCCGGAGTCCATATTCGCTACGGCACAGCTTTGACGGAGGGCCTCTTCATGGCCGGCCGGGACCGGATCAGCTTTCGGCGCTGGCAGGAGGCCTACATCCGTCCGGGCCTGAGGCCGGTGGACAACTGGGTCTACGCGGACAACTTTCAGAACTGGGGCATCGTGGAGACCCGAAGCCACATCGAGGGAGCCCCCAATGAACTCTCCGTTTACGCCAACGAGAGTTACTGGAGGGGGAAGGGCACCAAACTCCGCCGTTATACGCTCCGCGTCGACGGCTTCGTAGCCGTGACGGCTCCCATGGCCGGAGGCGAGATCGTGACCCGGCCGCTCGTCTTCGAGGGCGGCCGGCTCACCCTCAACTTCTCGACTTCCGCCGCCGGGAGCATCCGGGTGGAGGTGCAGGATGCGGCGGGCAATCCGCTGGACGGTTTCGGCCTCGACGACTGCTCCGTGATCTTCGGCGACGAGCTGGAACGGGAGGTCCGGTGGAAGGGAGGGCCTGACGTGTCGGCCCTGGCGGGTCGTCCGATCCGCCTGCGTTTCGTGCTCAAGGACGCAGATCTGTTCGCCCTTCGTTTCCGGTGACGTTGACCTGAATGATTGGAAACAAGGGAGTCCTCATGCCCCCACGAGTGATCTTGTTCGTCCTCCTGCTCTGGAGCGGCGGTTCCCTATGGGCTCAGGATTCGGGACTGGAGATCGGTTCTCGCCTCGAGCTTTTCGTGGACGGCGCCCTGATCGACGAGACCCTCGGTGAGGCCCGGCTCGAACTACGCCGGCCCGCTCCCCGGGAGGTCGCCCTGGTGACCGATCGGAGCTGGGAGGGGAATGCGTGCGGCTACTTCACCGTCTTCCAGGACGACGGCCGCTATCGCATGTACTACCGGGGCTCCCAATTCGTCACCGGCGAGACCCTGAAATTGGCGCATCGGGAAGTGGTGTGCTACGTCGAGAGCCTGGATGGGATTCGCTGGTACCGCCCCAATCTGGGTCTGGTGGAGTTTGAAGGATCCAACGACAACAACATTATCCTGGACCGGCTCCCGGTGGGAGGCACGATTCACAACTTCGTGCCCTTCAAGGACGCGAACCCGGCGGCCGGCGCGGACGCCCGGTACAAGGCTGTGTCAAGCGGAAGCTCGGAAAGGGGGCTCTACGCCTGGAAGTCTCCCGACGGCATCCATTGGGATCTCATGGCCGACCGGCCGGTCATCACCAAGGGTGCCTTCGACTCTCAGAACCTGGCCTTCTGGGATCCTGTGCGCCGCGAGTACCGCGAGTATCACCGGTATTTCCGGAAGCTTTCCGAAGACCCCGCCGGAAGGCGCGGTATCCGCGACATTCTGACCGGAGTTTCCCAGGACTTTCTGAACTGGACCGATCCCGTCACGCTCAGCTACCCAGGTGCGCCTGACGAGGAGCTCTACACCAATCAGATCCTGCCCTACCATCGGGCCCCCCACATTCTCCTGGGCTTTCCCACGCGCTACGTCGAGTGGGGATGGACCGACTCCATGAAGGCCCTTTCCGAGCAGGAGCACCGGCGCCTGAGGGCCGGCGTCCATGTTCGGTATGGCACGGCGTTGACCGAGGGAATCTTCATGGCCGGCCGGGACCGGATCAGCTTTCACCGCTGGCAGGAGGCCTTCGTCCGTCCGGGGCTGAGGCCGACGGGCAACTGGGTGTACGGGGACAACTATCAGAACTGGGGCATCGTGGAGACCCGAAGCCATCTGGAGGGGGCTCCCAATGAACTCTCCGTCTACGTGAACGAGGGCTACTGGAGGGGGAACAGCACCAACATCCGCCGCTATACGCTCCGGATCGACGGCTTCGTGGCCGCGACGGCCCCCATGGCGGGAGGCGAGATCGTCACCCGTCCCCTCGTCTTCAAGGGCGGCCGGCTCACCCTCAACTTCTCGACTTCGGCGGCCGGAAGCATCCGGGTGGAGTTGCAGGATGCGGCGGGAACTCCCCTGGAGGGATTCGGCCTCGCTGACTGTTCCGTGATCTTCGGAGACGAGCTGGAGCGGGAGGTCCGGTGGAAGGGAGGGCCCGACGTGTCCTCCCTGGCGGGTCGTCCGGTGCGGCTGCGCTTTGCGCTCCAGGACGCGGATCTGTTCGCCCTTCGTTTCCGCTGAGGTATGGGAATACTCGACAGCTTCTCCCTGAAGGGCAAGGTGGCGCTGGTCACCGGGGGGGCGGGACGGCACGCTCCGGCATTCATCCAGGCCCTGGCCGAAGCCGGGGCGACGGTCTACGGAGGCGACCTCCGGCTGGACCGGATGCGGACCGTGGCCGAAAAGCTGGTGCGGCAGGGTCTCCCGGTGGTTCCGGTCCCGTTGGACCAGGGAGACGAGCAGTCGATCCGGGATCTCAGGGCCACCATACTGGAGAGGGAAGGCGCCCTTCAGGTCCTGGTCAATGCCGCGGTCGGCCGCAGCATGAAGGATTGGACCGATGATCCTGCTCTCTTTTCCCGGAGCATGCGGGTCAACGCCACCGGCCTCTTTCTGGTGACGCGGACCTTCGGCGACCTCATGGCGGAATCCGGCGGCGGCTCCATCGTCAACGTGGCCTCGATTCAAGGTCAGGTCGGGCCCGACAGGAGTCTGTACCAGGGTCTGGACCGCCAACCCTTCGTTCCCGACTATTTCTTTCACAAAGGGGGGATGATCAATTTCACGCGGTTCGTGGCCAGCTACTATGGACCGGCCGAGGTTCGTTGCAACTGTGTCAGCCCCGGCGGGATCCGGGTCCTGCCGGCCACTGCCGAGTTCGTCCGGCGCTACAGCACGCGCACCATGCTCAACCGGATGGCGGAGGCGCGGGAGGTGGCCGCCGCCATCCTGTTCCTGGCCTCGGATGCATCCAGCTACGTGACCGGAGCCAACTTGGTCGTCGATGGAGGATACACGGCCATGTAACCGTGGAGGGGCGATGGCCGGGAGAAAATCGGGGCGCTATGCGCTCAGTTCCGGGTCGTTGCCTCGGACGAATTTCCTAACGAGGATCACCATGATCGTTTCCAAATCGTACGCAGTGCCGCTTCACAGTCCAGAATTCCGGCCTCGGTACCTTGCTTTCAGTTTGCTTGCCTTTGTCCTCCTGTCCGGCGCCACGGTCTCCATGGAGGCTGGGGCGGAACCGATTGTTGTCGGCCGGCAGAAGCAACTCTTCCTGGATGACCGGATCGTGGAATCCCGCCGAGGCGTCTATTCGCTGGTCAACCAACCCCTGAAATACGCTGGGAACCCCGTCCTGCAGATGGACCGTTGCTGGGGCGCCGACATGGACTTCGGACACAGCAACCTGATCTACGACCGGGAAGAGAAGATCTACAAGATGTGGAACCAGGTGGTGGACTATCTCTGGAAGGAGAACCTTCTCGGGTACTACACCTCCACCAACGGGATCGACTGGGAGGCGCCGTCCGTGGGGCAATTCGACTTCCGTTCGCCCTTCTGTGCCGGACGAGCCTCCCGGGAGCACAACTTCGTCTTCGGCAAGCCTGGCGGAGTCCGGGCGCCGGGGGTCTTCAAGGATCCCCACGAAAAGGACCCGGCGAAGCGCTACAAGATGCTCTACCGGCGTCCCGCGCTCAAGCCGGGGCAAGCGGGATTTCACGCCGAGACCGTCAAGGGTGGCGTCTGGGCCGCCTATTCGCCCGACGGGATCCGGTGGACCAACTATCCCAGTCCCGAAGTCAATCCCGTCTATATGAACAACGACACTCACCAGGTGGTGTTCTGGGACGAGGCCCGCAGCCGGTACGTGGCCCACATACGACTCTGGCCTCCCCTCTTCGAAAGCGATTCCCGATTCCAGACGCGAGAAGGGCGGGTGCGGGCTCCCGGAATCGCCACCAGCGCCGATTTCCTGAAGTGGGACGCGCCCCAGGGGATGAAGGACCCGGTGGCAGTCAACCGCCCGTACCTCCTGATCCCGCCCGACGAGAGGGATGCGCCCTGCACCGGCGGCTTCTACACCCTGGAGTGCCTTCCCTATGAGAATCAGTACGTGGCCTTCCTGACCCGCTACCATATCTGCAGCGGGATGGAGCCGGGGATCCCGCCCATGCGGGGAACGGCCCGGACGCCTTGGCTGGACACGGTGGACATCCAGTTGGTCGTCAGCCGGGACGGCCGGCAGTGGCATCGGTTGGGAAACGGCCGTCCCTTCCTGCCGGTCGGGCCCGCCGACTCCTACGACGCCGGGATGGTCTACATGGCCCAGTTGCCGGTGGTGCGGAAGGATCTGGGAGAGATCTGGCTCTACTACATCGGCTACCGCAAGGGTCACTGGGCGCTGCCGCGGGGTGAGAACGAGGAGAGCAGCATCAGCCTGGCCAAGTTGCGCCTGGACGGATTCGTCTCGTTGACGGCCGGAGAAGGGGAGTTCACCACCAAGCCTCTGGTTTTCGAGGGTGAGCGTCTGGAGATCAACGCCCGCACCACGGGCGACGAGGGACGGGTCGCGGTCGAGGTCCTGGACGCCTCGACCGGGGTTCCGTTGGCCGGGTTCGGCCGGGAAGATTGCGACGCCTTCCAGGGAAACGCGGTCGCGCACGAGGTCACCTGGAGGAATGGGCCGAGCCTGAAGGATCTGGCCGTAGAACCGGTGCGCCTTCGCTTCCACTTGCGCCGAGCCAAGATCTTTGCCTTTCAATTCCAGTAACAGGTGGCGGCATGTCGGCGAATTCAGAATTGCGTCTGGGCATCCTGGGAGTCTCCCATGGCCATCCCTATTCCCTGTCCGCCTTCTGCAACGGCTACGCTCGGCAGGGGTTGAAAGAAGCCTACCCCAACATCGTGCGCTACCTGGAGGCCCAACCGCCGGAAGAGCGGCGGCTTGCCGGAGCCCGGGTGGTGTCGATCTGGGCTGAGGATCGCCGCAAGGCGGAACACGCCGCCTGGATCGGGCGGATTCCCCACGTGGCGGATCGGCCGGAGGAGCTTCTGGACCGGGTGGACGGCGTCCTGATTACCGAGAACGAGGGGGATGTCCATCTACCCCTGGCGCGGCCCTTCCTGGAACGCGGGATCCCGATCTTCTTCGACCGGCCCCTGGTCAGCCGCTGGGATGCGATGCGACAACTGTGGAGCGAGGCTGGAGAGGACTACCCTCTCATGAGTTGCTCCAACCTTCGCTACAATCCGGCGCTCCGGGAACTGAAGTCGGAGTCCAGTCCGGTCGGGACGGCCCGCCTCTTCCGCGGCCTGTCGGCCATGGACTGGTTCGGTTACGGCTGGCACATGGGAGAGACTCTGGTTCAACTCTGGGGCCGGGAACCGGTCAGCGTCACCTTTCTGGGAGAACCGAGACCTCTCAAGACCGTTCCTTGGCGGGACGGCGCCGAAAACCGGCATCAGGTTCAGGGAGGGGACTGGTCGGTGGAGGTGACCTACTCGAACCGGCGCCTCGCCCTGTTGCAGGTCCTCTATCCCATGGCCAAGACGTTGGAGATGTCGCTTCACGGAACGCAGGGACACTCGGTACTGCCGGCCGACGACCCCTTCTTCATGATGCGGAGCCTGCTCGGCGACTTCGTGTCCATGGTCCGGACGGGAAAACGTCCCGTCGAGCTGATGAAGGACACGGTGGCCGTGTGCCGCATCATGATCGGCGCCGACATCTCGCGGCGGGAGGAGGGACGAAAGGTAAGGATAGAAGACGAGCTCAAGCTTTAGCAGTCCGTGGTGAAAGTCCCGCGAGCACCGAGACCGTTCCTGCGCCCGCCGGACAAGGCGCGATTCGGGTGCATACCGGGAGTATGTGCCCGAATCGCAACGCCGTCCGCCGGGATGCAGGGACGGTCGAATGCCGTGATGACTTTTGCCACGGGCTGTTAGAGCCAGTTGGGAGAGCCTTCTCGATCCAGAGAAGACTGCATTTCGTCGGCATCTCGACAGTACCACTTGCAAACAGAGGGCATAGTGTCATAATGTGACACTATGCCCTCCACAGGTCGACATCGGAAAATTCTGAATGAGATATTCGAGCGACCTACGCGCGCCGGCTTGGCTTGGTCGCGCATCGAGAAGCTATTTTTAGCGCTTGGTGCGAGGGTTTCGGAGGGGCGGGGATCCCGCATCCGTGTGTACCTGAATGGAGTTCGCGCCGTGTTCCATCGTCCGCATCCTCGAAAGGAAGTTGGAAGAGCTGCGCTGAGGTCCGTTCAAAGATTCTTGAAAACGGCCGGGTTCGGGCCAGAGGAGGAATAATGCTGGAATACAAGGGATACGTTGGTCACGCCGAGTACGACGCAGAAGCCCATGCATTCCACGGCGAAGTGCTGGACACGCGCGACGTGATCACATTCCAGGGCGATACGGTCAACGATCTTGAGCGCGCTTTTCGTGAATCTATCGATGACTATTTGGAATTTTGCTCCGAATGCGGAGAAGATCCGGAAAAACCGTTCTCTGGCCGCCTTACGCTACGACTTTCGCCTGAACTCCACCGCCGGGTCTACGTTCAGGCTAAAGAGCATGACCAGAGCCTGAATCAATGGATCTCGGAAAACCTGGAAGATCAACTAACGAGTCGATGAAGGCTTCCGAGAATAGGCGCGATGTGAGTGGTCGACTGCGCATTTCAGAGCCGTCAGACTAAGAACAGCTCGACCGTAATGAGTGACAAACGCGCGATGCTTCGGCATTTTCTCGCCGCGCTCGCCTACCGGACGCAGAAGGCGCTCAGGGATGCGCCCGAATCCTTTGGCACGTTCCAGGTCGGCAATCAGGTGCGAACGCCGGCCGAACTCGTACGGCACATGACGAGCGTTCTCGGATACGCGCGCACGTTCTTTGAGGGAGGCCGGTACTGGCCGGAGCCTATGCCGGACCTTGACGCGGAGGTCACGCGCTTCCACTCGATGTTGGAGGATCTGGCGCGGCACCTCATGGCGGGTACCGAGCTGAACGGCACGACCGAAGAACGGCTCCTGCAGGGACCGTTCGCCGACGCCATGACCCATGCCGGTCAGCTCGCCCTGCTTCGCCGCCTGTCCGGATCTCCTGTACGTCCTGAGAACTTCGTTGTGGCTGCCGTGGACCCGGCCAATCTGGGTCCCGATCAACCGGAAGCCGCGAGCCCCGATGCCGTCTGGGCGGAGGCGCCTCGCTGACCGGGTCCGATTCCCGCCTACCGGAAGCGGAAAGAATAAAGGTCGGCGTCCCGCAACTGGATCTGGAGGCGGACCGGCTTTCCCGTCAGCGAGGAGACGTCCGTGCTGCCCTTCCACTTCACGACCCGGTCGATCTCGTCCCCGTAGATCTCGTCGCAGTCCTGCATTCCGTAGCCCGGAAGCGGGTTGTTGCTTCCGTCCCGAATTTCGAAACGGAGGCTGCCCACCGCGGAGGTGGCAAAGTTGATCTCCAGTTCACTCCCCTCGAAGACCAGCGGGCGGGTGATCAGGACACCGCCCGTGTAGTCGCCATGAGCTGAAGCGAACCCGTCCACTCGAAGGCTGAGACGGCGGATGTGAGTGTCGGCCGTTCTCCAGTTGTGCATGGCGTACATGGACAGCTCCCGGGGACCCGTCTGCAGGATTCCGTGTTCCATGTACAGCGCCCGTTCGTGCCAAGTGTTGGGATCGGGCCCCGGGCGCAGAAAGGCCTCCAGAAAGGTCCGGTCCCAGTTGAGACCGTCCCGGCTGGAGAGCAGCACGATGTCGTTGACACCGGAGCCGGCGGGCCAGTCGGGAACCGGTACCCGCTCCACCACGAAGCGGGAAGGGAACATGAGAAAGTAGGTGGGAGCCCGTTCGTAAACGACGGTGTCATTGGTGTAGAACTGTTCTACGGGCGCACTTCCCGATTCGATGAGCCGCGGCTCCGACCAGCTCCGAAAGTCTCGGGACAACGAGCGCCGCACCCAACGGACTCCCAGAGTTTTCCAGGAGGTGTTGTCGATCGCCACGCCGGGGACCTTTCGAATGCCCCGGAAGTAGATGGCGTACCGTTCCAGATGCGGATCCCAGATCAGGATGTTGTGGGAGTCGACCGGGTGGCTGTCGATCAGGGGCTTCTCCCGGAACGGCCGCCAATGAATGCCATCCTCCGAGACCAGCGCCGTGATCTGGCCCCGGCCACGAACGATCCCCTTGTACCGTTCCCCGGTAGGAACATCCGGATTCGGGTCCTTGAGAACCGAGAGGTTGCCGGCTCTGTTCTCGGCTTCCCAGACCAGGTTGGTCTGCTTCTGGTCTCCGAACGGGATCGGGCCGATCATGGGTTTCTCCCAGGTGATGCCGTCTCTGCTCTCGGCGTAGGCGGTCCGATGGGTGGAGGCGTCGGCGCGGTACCAGGCCCGAAAGCGGTCTCCGTCCTTGAACGTCACCATGTAGGAAACACCCTTTGCTTCCCACGGATGCTCCATTCGCAGGGCGGCCTCCCGGCGAACGGGAGAGTGCATCTTCAAACGGACTCCGTCCATGCGGTCGATCAGCAGGCGATCCACGAAGAGCTGGCGCTCACTTCCGATCCGGACTGGTGAATGGCCCGGTTGCAGGATGGGCATCGCAAGCAACGCCAGGACGCTCGTGACCAAGACTTTCGAGTGATTCATCTGGGGTTCCCCTGGTTGGATGTTTCCAAACAGGGTGTCATGATTGGATGTAATCCACAATTTCAAGAGTGCGGAGTGAGAGCCAAACGGAATCAGACCAGAGATGGCGGCTCCGGAATGGGGGGTTGGAAGCGTGACAAATGAGTGGCGGACCTACACACGCAATCTATCGCTCTTGATGGCGTGCTTGCTGCTGCCCCCCGTCCTGGAGGCGAGAGCCACCGACGCCATCCCTCTTGAGCCGGGCAAAAGGGAATTGTTTCTGGACGACCACGTCCTCGAAAAGACCGAGAACCTGGTCCGGAGTTTTCACCGGCCCCGCAAGCGGGGGGTCGTCCTCAAGGCCGACATCCCCTCGGACGGGACCTTCGTGCAGACGGTAAGCGCCCCCATGTGGATCCCCGATGAGGGAATTTACAAATTCGTCTACGAGGCAAGACACCGGCCAAACGGAGGGAAGGGCCCGACCTACTGGGCGCTGGCCCTCTCCCGGGACGGCCTCAACTGGGAGAAACCGAACCTGGGGGCGTTGGAGTTCAACGGCAACAGGGAGAACAATCTGATCGACTCTCCCGAGAGGCAGCGTCTCTGGCAGGTGGTCTACGATCCGGTCGATCCGGATCCTGAGCGGCGCTACAAGGGGTTTCTGGGAGCCAGCGGACGCCGTCCGGTGGTGAGCCCGGACTGCATCCACTGGCGGTTGCTGGAGGTGGAGAAGCTCCCTTCGGGAGATGCGGGCACCCTCACCTACGACCGGGCGAGCCGGCAATTCCTGGGGCTGCTCAAGTTCACCGGCAAGTACGGCCGCTCCTACAATCTCTCCGTCAGCAAGGATTTCGTGAACTGGTCGGAGCCCAGGTTCCTCTTCAGCACCGACGACGAGGACCAGAGGATGGCCCTGGACGTCATCCGCCGCCGGCTGGCCGATCCGGGGCTGGCCAAGCCACTGATGGTGGATCCCGATCCGGCTACCGGTTGGAAGCAACCGCCCGGGGAATTCAGGAACCGGGGGACGTGGAACGTCCAGTGCTACAACATCGGCGTGTTTCCCTACGAAGGCGTGCACTTGGGCTGGCTCATGTTCTTCTATCCCACCGGGATCCGGCTCCCCCAACGGACCAATACCGACGGGTTCAACGAGATGCAGTTGGCGATGACCCGCGACCTCAAGACCTGGAAGCGGCTGGGCAACCGCCGGCCGTTCATCACTACGTCCCGCCTGCAGGAGGGACTGGTGGGAAACTACGACCGTTTGCAACTCAACGTGACCAACCAGCCGGTCGACCGGGGAGACGAACTCTGGTTCTACTACACCGGCATGAAGCGCCGCGTACCCCAGCATGACCGTTACCGGAACGGTGCGCCTCGGGATCCGTCGACCCTGTCTGCGGAGGAGAGGGCGGACTGGATCGAGGATACCCTCAGCGCCGTTTATGTCTCGGTCCTGCGCCGGGACGGATTCATTTCCCTGGATGCGGACGAAAAAGGGGGTTTCCTGGTGACGAAACCCCTGCAGATGACAGGGGACAGGTTGTTCCTGAACCTCCGCGCGCCGGAGGGCGAAGCCCGGGTGGAGGTCCTGGACGAAACGGGCCGCGCCGTTCCCGGCTTCGGGCTGGATGATTCCGCAGCGGCCGGTGGAGACCAGGTCCGGGTCCCAGCCGGATGGAAGGGGCGGGACGGACTGTCCGGCTTGGCGGGTCGGACCGTGAGGCTGAAGATCCATCTTCGGGATGCCTCTTTGTATTCGTTCTGGACCGAATGAGCGCCAAGCAGAACGAAGACCGCCGGTTTTTCTCGAAGCGAACGGAGAATTTGCCGTGAGCCCACGCTTTTGGAGCCTTTTCGCGACCCTGATGTTCCTGCTGCTGTCGGGGCAGGGAAGATCCGAAGGCCGGGAAGACCCGGTCCGCCTGGAGCCGGGCCGCAAGCAACTCTTCCTGGACGACCACATCGTCGGCGAGATCCGGAATCTGGACCGGGTCATGCAACGGCCCACCAAGCAGGGGGCCGTGCTAGTGGCGGACCAGCCCTCAGACGGCCGCTCCATCGCCACTGTTTCGGCGCCCATGTGGATCGAACCGGAGGGGCGTTACAAGCTGGTCTACGAGGGCAGGCCGCTCCAGTATGCAGAAGAAAATTTCCGTTGGGCTCTGGCCCTGTCCCGCGACGGCCTGGTCTGGGAAAAACCCAACCTGGGCGCGGTGGAATACCGTGGATCCCGGGCCAACAATCTTATCGCCGCCCCCGAGGGCATGCGGCTCTGGCACGTGGTTCACGACCCGGACGATCCGGACCCGGCCCGGCGGTACAAGGGATTCCTGGGCCACAGCGGACGCCGTCCGGTGGTCAGTCCGGACGCCGTCCACTGGACGATCGTCGATGTCCCGACGCTGCCTTCCGGCGATGCCGGCACCCTCACCTACGATCGGGAGCGCCGGCAATTCCTGGGCCTGCTCAAGTTCGGCGGCAAGTACGGCCGTTCCTACAACCTCTCCGTGAGCAAGGACTTCGTGCAATGGTCGGAGCCCCGATTCTTCTTCAGCACGGATGACCGGGACCAGGAGCACGCTCTCGAGGTGATCCGGAGGCGGATCGCCGACCCGGGTCTGGCCCGGCCTCTCTTCGTGGACCCGGATCCGTCCATGGGCTGGACTCCGCCTGACGTGGAGTTCCGAAACCGGGGCACCTGGAACGCCCAGTCCTACAACCTCGGCGTGTTCCCTTACGAGGGCCTCTACATCGGACTGCCCATGATCTTCTACCCCACCGGAGCCCGCTTGCCGGAGCGGCGGAACACCGACGGCTTCCACCTGATCCAACTGGCCATGACCCGGGACCTGAAGCATTGGGAGCGTCTGGGAAACCGCGAACCCTTCATCGGGCCCTCACGCCTCGACCAGGGATTGGCCGGCAACTACGACCGGATGCAACTGATGCCCACCAACCGGCCGGTGGAGAAGGAAGAAGAACTTTGGTTCTACTACTCGGGCTTCAAGTGGCGGGTCTGCCCGTATGACCGGTACTTGGACGGGAGCCCGCGCAGCCCCGATTCCCTGAACCCGCAGGAGCGTGCCGACTACGTGGACGACGCCCATTCCGCCATTCACGTGGCGGTGCTGCGCCGGGACGGGTTCGTCTCTCTGGACGCGGGCCGGCGCGAGGGGACCCTGACCACCCGTCCCCTGGTGATGAGCGGCGATCGCCTCTGGGTCAATCTGGACGCTCCCGAGGGCCGGATTCGAGTCGAGGTCCTGGATGCCGGGGGGCGGCCGATCCCCGGGTTCTCCGGCGGTGACAGCCTTTCGCTCAGCGGCGACCGGACCCGGTTCCCGATCCGGTGGAGTGGCTCCGATTCCGTGACTCGCTTGAGCGGACAGACCGTGGTCCTGAGGATTCACCTCCGAAAAGGCTCCCTCTACGCGCTCTGGACGGAATGATCCGGTCTCGGACCCAGGCAACGTTGCCCCCGGCGAAGGGAGTATTGCCGGTCCTCATTCTGGTCCTCCACGCCCAACTCCCGGCGAAAGACGAAACCACGCCCCGCTTCGCCGATGTCAGCCGAGAGGCGGGGCTGGAATTCGTCCACCGCAACCAGGTCGCCGAACCCGACCCGGCGGCCAAGTATCTGATCGAGACCATGGGTTCCGGCGGCGGTTTTCTGGACTACGACAACGATGGCTGGATGGACGTCTATCTCGTCAATTCCCGAGGTCCGAACCGGCTGTACCGAAACCGGAAAGACGGCACCTTCTCCGACCTCACCGGGGAGGCGGGAGTCGGGGACCCGTCGTACGGCATGGGGTGCACATTCGGCGACTATGACAACGACGGAAACGTGGACATCTACCTCACCAACGTGGGTCCCAACGTGCTCTACCGAAACCTGGGCAACGGCACCTTCCAGGACGTGAGCAGGCGATCGGGAGTCGCCGATTCCCGATGGGGGACCAGCGCCGCCTTCGCCGACTACGACGGGGACGGGCTGTTGGACCTCTACCTGGCCAACTACGTGGAGTTCTCCTTTCAGGACCATGAACCCTGCTACTTCCAGCAGATTCCCATCTACTGCTATCCCCATGGCTTCGACGGAGTCGGCAACGTCCTCTACCGGAACCTGGGAGGACGCACCTTCATCGACGTCACCCGGAGCGCCGGCTTGCGGGAGGACGCTCGCTACAGCAAGAGCCTTGGAGTCCTCTGGCTGGATCTGGATCGGGATGGTGATCAGGACCTGTATGTCGCCAATGACACGACAGGAAACTACATGTTCTTGAACCAGGGCGACGGCAGCTTTCAGGACGTTTCCCTGGAATCGGGCACCGCCCTGGGCGGCTCCGGCATGGCTCAGGCCGGCATGGGGGTGGACGCCGGCGATCTGGACGGTGGGGGGCGCTTCCATGTCCTGGTCACCAACTACTCGCTCCAATACAACGCTCTCTATTGGAACGAGGGCGGGGAATTCTTCAGCGATCGGATCATCGACTCGGGGCTCTCGGGGCCCAGCTTCGTTCCCCTGGGATTCGGCGCCAACTTCTTCGATGCCGACAACGACGGAGACCTGGATCTCTTCGTGGCCAACGGGCACGTTCTGGAGGAGGCCGCCCGCGCCAATGCGGGCAGCCGGTATCGCCAGCCGAACCAGTTGTTCCTGAACGACGGGAAGGGACGGTTCACCGAGGCCGGCGGTCCCGGAGGCTATTTTTCGGTGCGGAACGTCTCCCGGGGCTCGGCCGTGGGGGATTTCAACAACGACGGAAAGCTGGACCTGCTGGTGACCAACTGTGGAGGCAAGGCGGACCTGCTGGAGAACCGGACCCGGGAAAGCGGCAACTGGGTCCGCTTCCGGCTGCGCGGGAGCCACTGCAACCGGGACGCCGTGGGGGCCCGGGTGACTCTTGAAGCCGGCAACCTGAAACTGACTCGAGAGCTTCGGTCGGCCAGCAGCTATCTGAGCCAAAACGACCCGCGCCTTCATTTCGGTCTGGGGCATAGAACCAAGATCGGCTCGATACGGATCTCCTGGCCATGCGGCAAAAAGCAGGGAGTAACCCCGCCCCAATCTTTGAACCAGACTCTTTTTGTTCAGGAACCGTGAAGACCGTCTCGACGCTGCTGCTTCTCTTCCAGACTCTGACCTCCTCGGGCGCACCAGTCTCGTTTGAAAGCGTTTTGGCCAAGATGCGCGACGACAACTACCTCGGCGCGCTGGAGGATATTGGGGTCCTGCTGAGGAGCGGGGGAGCCGATCCCCGGCTCCACTACCCGAAAGGAGTCTGCGAGACGGTCCTGGGGCGCTACACGGAGGCCTTGGAGAGTCTCGATCGAGCCCGAGAGGCCGGCTTCGAGGACACTTGGAGGATCCGATCGCGGGTCGGTATCGTCCGTTTTCACCAAGGTCGCCACGAAGAGGCTCGAAAGGAATTCCAACAGGTCCTCAGAGACCGGCCCCGGGACGCCACCGCGCTTTATTACCAGGGGAGAATGGATCTGGAGGAGGGCCGCTATCCGGAAGCCGGAGAGACATTTCTGGCGGTGTTGGACGCGGATCCCGAATTCGATCCGGCCCTGTTCCATCTGGGGCGGGCTCTGCTCCGGCAGGGCCGGCGCGACGAGGGCCGGGGCGTGCTTCGATTCCACCGGAAGCGGGAACATCTGAAGAAGCAGTTGCGAACCCTGCAGAACTTGGCCTCTTCGGCGCAGGCATCCGCCTCCGTGCATCTGGAGTTGGCGGGCGTCTACCTGGAGTTGGGCCGCCCCGACCTGGGCCGGGAGGCGATCGAGAAAGCCGAAACGCTGCAAGTCGGCCACCCCGAAGTGAACCTGTATCGGGGCGGGCTGGCCTGGCTCCGTGGCTCATATTCCGAAGCGGCCGGACGGCTGAGCGAATACGCTCGATCCCATCCCAACGACTGCCGGCTGCTCAATTTTCTGGGGAGAAGTCTCAAGGCGGACGGAAGGAAGGGGGAGGCACTCTCCGAATTACGGAAAGCGGTCCGTCGATGCGCCGGCGGCGTCGGCCTCCTTGCCGATCTAGCCGATTTGGAGCTGGAAGAAGGCCAGATCCGGGAGGCTAGGAACCGGGCTCGCAAGATCATGCAGATCAACCCGCTGGCGCCGATCGGGCCTTTTCTGATGGCCGTCTCCAGTCTCCACCGTCAGCAGTTCCGTGAGGCGGAAACCTGGGCCGTGAAAGCCTTGGACCTGGAGCGGCGTCTGGCTCGCCTACCCACCGACAAGGAGGGTTCGATGGCCCTCTCGGAGCACCATCGGCTGCTGCACGCCGTCTACGTCAGGCTGGGCAAGATGAAGCAGGCGCGAGAGCACGAAGAGAGGATGAAGTCTCTATCGAGCCCCGGAGAGTAGCGAATTCCCGCGAGAAAAAGGACAGGAGCGGCGGCATCCTTGCCGCCCACAGGGGGGTCTTGGGGGGACGGAGTCCCCCCTTACACTTCCAACACAGGAGAGTGGGCGATTGGAAATCGCCCCTCCTCTCTCCGTCAGAACGAAAAGCGGAACGCGAACTGGAGCCGGCGTGGTTGAGAGGCGGAAGAAACCCGTCCAGCCCCGCCGCCCTCGATGGCGTCCTGTCCACCCTTGCCCCCGGGCGTATCGAAGATGGGATGATTGAAGGCGTTGAACATTTCCACGCGGAAATCCAACTCCTTGTCCTCTCCCAGGGCGAACGCCTTGTGGAGGCCGATGTCGAAGACACTGATCCCATCTCCTTCCAGCGGCCACATGTGGGAGTTGCCGAATCGTCCCACGGCCGGTATGGCGAAGGCACCGACGTCGTAATACCGGTCCACCGTTCTCTGACTCTCGGGGAGCTGACCGGTTCCCAGCCGATCGGGCATCAGCAGGCGCCGGGAACCGATGTCGTTCACGTCTCTTCCCACGCGGACGCCGAACGGCGACCCGGTGGCCGCGGTAATGACGGAGGTGGCCTCCCAACCTGCCAGCAACGTCTTGGTGAGGCCGGTGGCGTTCCCCAAAATGGGCAGTCTCCAAGTGAGGGCCGTGTAGTAGCTGTGGAGCCGGTCCCACTTGGTCCGGGTGTTGAGTCCCGTGCGGTCGAACTCGTTGGGCACCACCGCGATATAGGTTCCGGCGTAGTTGGTGGCGAAGACCCGGCCGTAGGTCCACCCGGCCGAAATGCCAAGCCCGTCCTTCGGCATCCGCTCGATCTTGGCCTGCAGTGAGTTGTAGTGCTGCGACCCGTCGAAGCGGATCTGCAGGGTGGTGGCGATCAGCGGATAGGGACGCCTCTGATCCCGGTTTCCCTCGGCCCGGATCGTTTCTCCGGTGTTCAAGATGATCGGCTGCCCGGCGATCTGGGACACGTTCCAGGCCCGATGATTTCTCATGTGCCGGCCCTGATTGCCCACGTAGGCGATCTCCACCTTGGTGTCATCGAACAGCTCGTGCTGGATCGACAGGTTGTAGCTGTAGACCTGGCCGGTCTGGGAGCCGCTGCCGTCATACGAGTAGGAGCCGTCGCTGTGCACCCTGGCCGACGCCGTGGAGGGCAGGTTCAGGAAGCTCCCATGCATGTACTGGGGAGCCTGTCCCCGATCCTGGATGCCGCGGACCGTGCCCACATAGGGGCCGACCCAGCCGACGCCCACCTTCCAGCCACCGTATTCCTGATCGAAAGACATGCCGCCGCCGGCGCGGAGAACCGTCCGGTTGGTGCCGAACATCCGCCAGGCGATTCCCACTCTGGGGGCGAAGCCCTGCCAGGGAACCGGCCGGCAGCGATGGCTGTCCAGTTCCACCACCGGGACCACCAGGGCGTCTCGCTGGCCGTTCGTCACCAGGGGAGAATCATAGGGGAAACCCTTGGGCACCATGTGGATGGGGTTGTCCCGCCCTCCGGTGAGGTCGATGAAGCAGTTTCCCTTGTTCTCCAGCCAGTGCTCCGGAAGCGGGATCTCGTGCCGCAACCCCAGGTTCAGGCTGAGATCGGGCATGACCTTCCAATCGTCGTTGATGAACCAACTGTATGCCGACTGATTATAGCCGCCCCAGTTTCCGAGGCCGTATCCGGCTCCTCCCGTGTTCCTGGACTGAGCACTGGACACGGTGCCGAGCAGAAAATCGGCGTAGGGCTGACCGAAGGTGGAGCCGCTGATGCTTCCGTCCGGTCCATAGGTGATCTGCCCCGTCTGGTAGCCGTTGAAGCTGACTCGAGCCGCGGGTCTTACCCAACCCAGGCGGACGTTCATGTTCCGAACCGTCTCGATCCCGAATTTCAGGTAGTGGTCGCCCTTGCGCCAGGAGGCCGTCTCCTTGATGCTGAACCCCCAGTCGCCCTGGTCGAACTCACCCTGACCCTGGATGTTGGAGTAGCCGCTGACGCCGATGGAAGGCAGGTCGGCGGGACCGCGTTGGCCGTTGTTGCCGATGGCGAAGATGCCGTCCTGCCCCGCCAGGTCGTAGCCGAACTCCTGAAACCAGTCCACGGTGTCTGCGCTGTTGTTGCCGAAGTCCGACTTCCAACCGGTGAAGTTGATCTCGTTCACCAGGTTGGTCCCGACCGGCTTGACCCAGCCGCCGCTGGTCTGCCAACCGGTCTCCAGTTCCGTGAACACCTCGTAGACGTTGCTCCTCATCCCGGGAACACCCAGTCTGCCGCGCCCCACGAAGAAGCCGAAGGATCCGGCCGAAGCCGAGCCGTGGGAGATCTGCGGGTCGTTCTGCCAAGTCCAGCGCCCGAACAGCGTGGAATCATCGCCGAAGTGGTGATCCCCTCGAATCGAGATCTTGTTCTTCACCTGGTCGATTACGTGGGGATAGGCGTAGTTGGGATAGGTCGTCTGGTTGGGAGCCGGCCAGGGCACCTTGTCCCGGACCGCCAGGGAAACGGGGTGGATTCGGCTGGAGGGAATGACGTTGTTGGGAAATGCGACCCGCTGGCCGTCGACGACGTTGAAGGGGTCGTAGATGGGAATCAGGCCTTGCTTCCCGTCGCCCTGCCCGAAATTCCCCGCCAGCTCGGAGGCCGGCGGAACGTCCATGAACCCGGTCAGGTTCGATTCGTCCATGAAGCGCTCGTAGCTGGCGTAGAAGAAGGTCTTGTCCTTGATGATGGGCCCGCCCACGGCGCCGCCGAAAGTATGGCGGCTTACCGGGAGCTTGCCCAGTCCGGTCCGATTGGCGAAAAAGCCGTTGGCGTCGAATTTTTCGTTGCGCAGATACTCCCAGGCAAAGCCATGAAACTCGTTGCTGCCGCTGTGGCTGGTCATGCTCACCACGGCGCCCCCGACGCGGCCGTATTCGGCCGAGAAGGTGTTGCTGATGACCTTGAACTGCTTGACCGTCTCCGGCGTCGGATTCACCGTGGCCCGCTGATCATAGAGTCTCTGGGCGCCGGCTCCATCCAGCATGATCTGGCTGGAGTCCGGCCGCAGGCCGTTGACTGCGGGAAGACCGCCCGAGTCCCGAACGAAGCGGGGGTCGGTCGAATAGCGAACGCTGACCGAACCGGTGGAGAGCTCCGCCAGCAGGATCAGGTTCCGATCGTTGATGGGCAACTCGGTGATCTGGGTCTCGTCCAGCGTGGTGCTGATGTCCGCCGTGTCCGTGTCCAGCGCCGTGGTCTGGCCCATGACGGTCACCTGCTCGGAAATCTCGCCGGGACTCAGCAGAAAGTCCAGGCGCGCCACCTGACCGGTGTTCAAGCGGACCTCGGCCACGTGGGTCTTGAACCCGGGCAGCTCCGCCCTGGCCTCGTAGACGCCGGCGATGAGCTTGTCCACCAGGTAGTTCCCCGTGTCGTTGCTGACCGTGGATCGGGGGACGTTGGTTTCGGTGTTGGTGACGTTGATCTCGACACCTGGGACCACGGCTCCCGTCTGGTCGATGACGCGCCCTACGATCTGTCCATAGGTGGTCAACTGACCGTACGCGTTGGGCAGGGAGAGGCAAAAGACGAGTGCCAAAGATAGCAACAGGATGGCGGGATGCAGGCGAGGTGCTTGGTGCATCTGCGACCTCCGTGAATTGTAGACTGCCTGGGGATGCAGCTAGTTTTTAGTTGGGTTCGAATTTAGGCCCAATTCGGCGATAAGTCAATTGCAATAATTGAGATGATGCCGAATCTGACGAAAGAATCCGGGATCAGAGACGTTTACACGAAGACGGGTCTGTTCTCGTCCCTCTTACCCCTACGGCCCCGGTCAGTGGACGACGACGCTGCTGGTGGAGGTCGCCATTCTTCCGGAGAGACTCTGGCGGAGGACCACGACCAGATCGTACTTTCCGGGGGGGGCGTCCTTTTCGGAGCTGGAGCTGAAGTTCCGGTAGCGCTGAAACAGATTCAGACCCTCGCGGTCCAGGTCCAGATCCAGACGCTTGAAAAAGAGAAAGTCTTCACCCACCAATTTACCCGAGTCGTCGACCAGCGCACCGAACATCTCCATGACGCAGCGGTTTTTCCCGCCGTTGCGCGAAAAAGCGAAAGAACGCGTCGGAATCAAGGTGCGGACCTTCAACTTGCCCGTCTGGTTGGAGACCTGGACTCGGAAGGGAAAGTCCCGGAACAGTTCGGGAAACTTGAAGGCGTTGGCCAGATCCGCATGCGCCGTCTGCTCCGGGTCCGTGTCGACGTAGCCTCTGCGATAACGGAGCTTGACGCCCTTGCGCGCCAGCTTGACCCGGATCTCGTGGAACTTGCCCGGCTTCCGCTTCGTGCGGGGCGTGTAGCCGAGCAGATAGTAGCTGCGCCCGTCGTCGAAGGCCTTCCCGATGCCTCGGATCATGTCGTTGTCATTCAGAAAGGAGAGTCCACCGGTGCCCGCGGACAGGGTGGTGAGAAAATCCTGAGGAGCCGTGATGTCCTGATTCGAGTGGGATGCGTACAAATGGCTACCCGATTGTCTGGTCCCGGCATAGGAAATGGCCGGAGGCATCAGTCCCCGGGGATCGATGCTGTAGACCGAGACCTGCGATCGATTCGCCTGGTCGATGACGGACCGCAGCCGGGACTCGAAGCTGGTCCTCCGGCCCGCACCCGCCATGCTGCTGTTCACGAGCATGTGGACCTGTGGGTACTGGTTCGGGGCAAATGCTGCGGCACGCTCCCGGATGATGTTCTTCATGACGGTCCGGGCGTTCAGCGGGTATCCGGCCGAGATCAGCATCAGGTGTTTGCGTCCCGGGAGGGAACGCAGATGGCGGGCCAGGGCCCCGATGGCGGCGCAACTGAACGCCACCTGGATTTCCATCTGGGAGAGGAACTGCCGCGATTCTCCCGCGGCGATCTGGATCGCTCCTTCGATCTGTGGGGCCAGTTCTTCCGGGTTTCCCTGAGTCAGGCTAGGATCGTTGGCCACACCGAGGGCACCCATATCGGCGAAGATGTCATCCAACTTCTCCATGAAACGACTGAGATTGCCCTCCAATCGAGGTTCGAAGGGCACCCGGGCCAGCGCGTGGCTGAACTTTTCGACGTCCTGGGTAAAGGGCTGATTGATCCGAAGCCGATGGCGAATGGTGGCCAGCATCACCTGGTCGTTTGGACCCAGGCGTGACTCGACGAAGCCGCGAACGGCCTCCTTGCTGCGGCCCAGTGCATCGAAGGGCATGCTGTGCAGGTCCATCAGGAAGACGTAGTATCCTTCTTCGATCCTCTGAACTGGCACACTGCTGACGCTCGGCGCCGGGAACCCACGTGTCTCCGGTGCTCTCGCCGGAACTGGAGCCCCTCGGTTCTGCAGGTTGAAGAACGTCACCGTCTGGCGCTTGCCGTCTTCCAGCACTTCCAGCTCTTCGGGACGCAGATCCCAGACGAAATTGCCGTCCCGGTCGGTCGCCACCAAGTCCACCAGAACCAGTTCCGTCGCCGTCCTGAAGGAGGGGAGATCCTGGGCCCAGGCGGACGGCCAGAGGCAGCAGGCGAGCCAGAGGAAGGCGGCGAGCCGGATTCTGACGGGAGGAATCGTCTTCTTTCCCACGAGGAGTCTGCGCGGCAGGAATGATCGTAGCGAGAAAGCGGGGAATCGAGGCCAGATTTTCTCGATTTTGAGGTGCATAGTCGTTCTATTCGCCGAGAAATCGGGGAAATATGGACCGATTCTACCGCTTTCGCAGTAGATCAATTTCTGCCGCGCAGGCTCCCAGCGGTTCCCGGCTGTTCGGCCTCTCCGGGCCGGCCTTGTTGGGGGTTTGCGTGGATTGTACCATTCGGCTGGTGCCAGCTTCAGATCCCAGGCGTCCCGCACGGCAGCTTCACAAGAACTCGAAACGGATGCTTGCGACACTCGTCTGGGGCCTCGGCTTCCTGACGCTCTGGGGCCAGAGCTACGACGAAGCGGTCCGAGCCTTTCAGCAGCGGAACTACCCAGAAGCTCTGGCCATCACCCACGAACTCCTGGCGGACGACCCCGACAACGCCGCCGGCCATCATCTCCAGGGGCTGATCTTCGCCCAGTTGAGACAGTTGCCGGAGGCCGAAGCGAGCCTGAGACGGTCCGTCGAGCTGGGGCCGGACCAGCCGGGTCACCACTTCGACCTGGCCGTGATCCTGCTCCAGCAACAGGGGCAGGAAGAAGCCCTGCCCCTGTTGAAGCGGGCCGTCGAGATGGATGGGACGAACCTGATGACCCGCTTCTATCTGGGCCGGACCTATCACGAGCTCAACCGTCTCGGACAAGCCCTGGAAGAGTTCAATTCCATCGCCGAAAGCGACTACAGTTTTCCCGCCCTGCACTACCACATGGCCCGGGTCCATCGAAACAACGGAGCCCCCACGGAGACGATTCAAGAGCTCCGTACCGAGATCGAACTCTATCCCAAGAACGTCGTGGCCAGGCTTGAGTTGGCGGAAATGCTGCTGAAACAGGGACAGGCCGAGGAAGCGTTGGAACACCTGAAAATCGCCGAAACGGGTTTCTACAGCCGCGACCGGCGGGCGGTGGCGGTGGCCAAGAGCCGCCGGCTCTACGTCACGCTGACCGCTCTTCCTCCCAGCCACCTGCACCTGCTCCTGGCCAAGACCTACCGGGAGCTGGGACGGCTGGAGAAAGCCGTCTCTTCAGCCTTGAAGTGCGTGGAGCTGGCCCCGGACCTGGCCGAGCCGCACTACCTCCTGGCGCAGATCTATCAGGAGCGGGATGAGATGGAGAAGGCGGCGCGGGCGATGGAGGCCTTCAACCGGCTGAAGGCGAATTGACCTGGGAGGGAGGACATGGAGGGGGACAGTCTTGTCCCCCATTCCCCATCCCCCATTCTTCTGTGTTGGTCTCGGAGTCCGGCGGCCGGAGAGTGTAGAGTGGGGACTCCGTCCCCCCTGCCCCCCTGGTCGGCGGCAAGAAAGCCGCCGCTCCCGGATCAACTCGGCCGGATCTCGAAGCTCGCCGGCTCCACCAGCGACTGGCCCGAGACCTGGTCCTGCACCTGCAGCATGATCCGGTAGGAGCCGGGACGCAGATCCTTGAGCTCCACCTCCTGAATCAGCACGACCCGATCGTCCAGTTGGATCATCCTGGGCTCCTGCACCAGGATCTCGTCCCGGCCGTGGAAGAGCCGGAGCTTGGCCCGGACCAGCGGCGCCAGCGCGGCCTGGTCCACCTGGAGTTCGTAGATCTCGGTGTAGACGTGCAACTTCGATCCGGTTCGGAACTCGCGGGTGATGTTGGGAAAGACCTTCAGGCCGCTGGGCGTGTTGAAGGGGTCGGAGAGTGTCTCCTCGCGTGCGGAGGAGGCGAACCCGTCCGCCAGGATGAGGCTGCTGGTCGCCAGGTTCCCGGCCTTCGACTCGCTGACGTGAATGGAAGTCGCTGCCTGGGACACACGCTGGCTGCGCGTGTCCTTGGCCACCAGACTGAACTTGAAGCGTCCCGGCCGGAGTGGAATCTGTTTCTGGTATAGGAAATGGGTCGCCGTACTCAGAATCTCGTCGACTCCCTTGTCTCCCGCCAGCGTGTCCTCGAACTCGTAGACGACCTTCCCGGACAGGTCCTCGACCTTGCCGTAGATCTCGACCGTGGCCCGTTGGTTCGATTCTCCGAACTTCGCGTACGACAGCTCGGTCGCCGGGATCCGGACCGTCAGCGGAATCAGGAAGGCGTTCTGCCCCACCCGGTAGACGGCGGACGCCACCTTCAGGGGGATCGGATTGTACAGAATCCGGGTCTCCACTTCGGTCGCCAGCTTTTCGAACTTGAACTCGGGAGGCCGGCGAAGGTCGAAATATTGCCGCAGACGGTCGAAAGGCTTGGCTCCCCTCATGTACATGGGCTCGGTTTCCAGACCCAGGCGCCGCATGGCCAGGTCGGAAACCATGCTTCCGTCGCGGGTCGCCAGGCCCATCTGTTCCCAACGGGTCGGCCCGCCTCCGCTCACCCAGAGGGCGTCCTTCTCGGAGGGCCTCAGAGCCAGCTTGTATTCCCCCGTCTTGCTGGCGTCCACGAACTCGATCTCGATCCCCGATCCCACGCCCGGAATGTAGTTGTAGAACCAGCGCTGGAAGGCATAGGTGCTGGTCCAACCCCCACCCTCTTCGGGCCGGCGGCGATACATGCCCCCCATGTGGTCGTCGATGGTGTTGGGAGGGCCGTAGGTGATGTAGATGCGGCCCCGGTCCGTGTACCAGCCCTCCACGCCGGAAGCGTAGCGTTCATTGGTGTAGGCGATGCGGCGGTAGTGTTCTTCCTTGAACTCGTTGTAAGTGGTCTTGGGATCCGGGTCCCTCCGCCTCCAGAACTGTTCGATGAAGGCGTCCCGTTCTTCGTCGGCAGTCAGACTCTCGAAGATCTCCCGTTCCTCCCGGGTGATGATGTAGACCACGTCTTCCTTGAGCCATTTCCGGTAGTAGTCTTGCTGCTCCTCTTGGAGCATCTTCTCGCGGCGCTCTTTGTCGCTCTGTAGCGGGCCCACGGCGAGCGTCGAGGCAGAAGTCAACAAGATCCAGCCGGCAGCCAGCGAGGTTCGAAGGGTGAGCATCTCTATGGGGACAATATAGCAGTCCGCGGATAAATCATGGCGGGGCACCCGCCGTTTCTCATTCCGAAGAGAACTGAAAAGAGAAGACCTTGCTGCGCTGCATGTGGAATCTGAGCTGGACCGTGCGTCCGGCCAGGGACGTCAAGCCGGCTTGGTTCCCCCAACTCATCGTGTGTGCGATCGAGTCTCCCCGGAAGGCTTGGCAATCCTTCCGCGAGTAACCGGGCAAGGGTTCGCCGGTCTCAGGATCCAGGATTTCCACCTGGATGCTCCCCTCGTCTCCCGCGGTCGAGCCGTTCAGTTTCAGCCGGTTCCCCGAGAATCTCAGGGGCTTGGTGGTGAAGCTGCCCCGCCCCGCCGCCAGCGAGACGAAGCCGTCCAGGCGCAGGACGGCCAGATTCTGGGAACTCTCCTGGTTCTCGCCCCGGTTCACGCCCCAGTGCCCCTTTTTGAACCCGGTGTAGTAGAGCCAGATCTCGCCCCGGTCCTCCCGGACCAGAGGCGGCTGGGCCACGAAGATCATCCCCGAGTCGTAGCTGCCTTCCGGGCCGTTGGGAATGAAGGGCCTCCGCTGCCCCACCCGTTGCCAGTTCGTACCGTCGCGGCTGAAGGCCAACTGGATGTCGATTCGGTCCAACCAGGGGTTTCGCGCCAGATCCCGGCTGGGAGGCGTCATGGGCTCCATCCCCGGACAGATGTGGTAGGGGGTCAGGAACCCGATGTAGATCCCTTCGTAGAGGAGGGTCTCGAAGGTATAGAAGCCGCCGGTGCAGGGGGCGTCCTTCTCGTCCGGCGGGACCAGGATGTACTTCCGGTTCACCTCGACCGGAGCCTTCATCTCCGTGGGGGCGTCCCAGTTCAGAAAATCGGGACTGGTCGCGATCCCCACGGTTCTCACCCGGCCTTCCCGCCGGGTCCCCTGAAACAGCGGGTGGTCCTTGAAGATGGGGGGCCAGAGACGGATATGCGCCACGTAGAGTTCGCGCCGAGGGTCCCAGAAGAAGGCCTGATGCGTGTCGTTGTTCAGGAAGACCGGATTGATCCCGTCATAGAGTAACCACCGGATGCCGTCGGGCGAATGGGCCGCCCAGACTCCGTTCACCTTCGGGTCCTTGCTGTTGTGGCGGTAGAGCATCTTGTAGCGCTTGCGGGGATCGGACTCGTGCGGGTCGCGGGCGACACCCGGCGCGCGGGCGCCCACGCCCTTCCCGAAGACGAAATTGTGGTTCCGGGAGGGTTCTCCCGGGCACCAGGGGGAGTGGTAGTCGAACTGCCCCACCAGGGGCTTGTCCCAGTGGAGCCCGTCACGGGATTCGTAGTAGCCGACCAAGTTCTCCGACCAGTTGTAGTTCACCACCTGGTGCCACATCTGGTAGACGCCTCGATCCGGATCGTAGGCCAGGTTGGGAGAGTTCCCGAAGTGCATGTCCGCCTCCCAGCACCGGTCCATCCGGATCACCGGATTTCCCGCGTATTTGAGGGGCTGGTTCATGATTCGGTAGACGCCCTGCATGGATTCGATCACATGGTCGTCGAAGAAGAGCTGCTTCTGCGACCCCACGTCGACGGTGTTGGCCTGTACCCCCGTCGCGAAGGCGGAAAGGAGCAGGGTCAACGACTGGAGGCGGCGGATGGCGTTGCGGATGGACATCCTGGTTTCTCCCATGGTTACGTCAGGTATGGCGGGGCAGACAATGCAACCTCGTGAACTGAGAAAACTCTACAGTGTCGGGTCCTCCTTGTCATATGTGGGGACCGGAAATCGGGCGACCGGGAACAGGCACGCAGGTCGCGGACGGCGCATTCCCGTCCCCTTGAGAACACCGGCCGGACGTGTGAGACTTCTGGAAGAGGTTCAGCCATGCATGAAGATCCAATGGCGGTGCTCCGCCGCGACGGTTATGTGATTTTGAGATCGGTCATCCCGGCCGACTTGGTGGGCGCGGTGCGGCGAAGCGTTGCCGATACGGTTCGCAAGCACACCAGCCTGCCGCTGCCCCAGGGATACGTCACCGGTTTCCTGCGTTTGAACCAGGCCATCGCCCCCTACCTGAACCATCCTCGGATCATGGCGATCGTGGGCAAGCTCTTCGGTCACAACGCCCGCATCTCCATGCTCACCGGGACCATCAACGGCCCCGGACTCCAGCGGGGAACCGTCCACGCGGACTGGCCCTACAACCAGGACCAGCTCTCCTGCGTCCGGGCCCCCTATCCCGACGTGGTGTTGAATCTGGTGACCATGTGGATGCTGTCGAGGTTCACTCCGGCCAATGGTGGCACCATGGTGATACCGGGCAGCCACCTGCGAAACCGGGCTCCCAGGAAAGGGACCGACCTGGATCCGAACTCGGTGTTCGAGGGGGAGACCCAGATCGAGGGAGACCCCGGCGACGTGGCCGTCTTCGATGCCCGGACCTGGCACAGCATCGCGCCCAACGTGACCGACGAGGAGCGGGTCGGCGTCCTCGTACGCTACGCTCCCTGGTGGGTCAATCTGGGCCCGTTGCGTCCCGGCAGCCGCGACCGCAAACAGATCATCGAAGATCAAGGGGGAGGCGACCATACCGATCCCAAAGTCCAACCCCTGCCGGAATCGGTCTACCGGCGCCTTCCGGAAGACGTGCAGCCGCTCCTCTATCACATGGTGGTTCCGGACTAGCCGTCCCTCGCCTCCAGGCAGGTGGCAAGACCTGCCGTCGCCATGTACCTCCTGAACTACGCCAGCACTCTGGAGCAACTCCGCCGATTCTGCCAGGTCTGCCACGACGCGCTACGGCCGGGAGGACGTTTCGTCGGCGTGAACGACAATGTGCGGAATCCCCCGGTGGGAACCGTGTCGTGGAGGAAATACGGCCTGGAGAAGTCCTGTCCGCCCCAGCCTGAATCCATCCCCACCCGCCGCGCGTCAGGTCCCGACGTAGAGGGCGTAGACGCGGATGCCTGCCGCCTCCGCTCCTTCGAAGTTCACCTTGATCTTGAAAGGTTTCTCCACTCGCGGGGTCCCGTTCGATCCCGGCCAGAATACCGGGACCCGTAGACCCGATTCGTTCAGCACGGCGGCCTCGTCGCCCGAATAGCCGGCCAGCGGCCGCTCCAACGCGTCATAGAGCTCCAGCCGAAGCGTGGCGTCTTCGGAGACTCCCTCGGCGTTGACCCACAACTTTGCTTCTCCACGGGCTTGAATGGCTGCCGTCATGAAGGCTGCAGGAATCGAGTCGTCGCGGACCGAAAAGGAGCCCAACCGGTCCCGTTCCAGCGTGGCCAGACCCACGCCGCCCCGGGGCTCCAGCGACCCCGGGTCCCAGGTTCCGTACCAGATGTAGGTCTCGTCCCCCACGTTCTCGAAGCCCTGACCCTGGATCAGGCCACCTTGGTCCCATTCGTGGTCCTCTCCCCGGCGGATGAAGACGAAGTCGGTGAGGGGCTCCCGGAAATGGATGCCGTCGTTGCTGACGACCAAACCCAGGTCCACCGTCCGCCCCCGCCAGTGGGGCGACCCGTGCCAGATTCCGTAGAGTCCCAGCAAAACGTTGTCCCGGTTCCAGACGCTGATTCCTTCGTGAGACTCTTCTCCCGACCCGCTGGGGACCTTCTTGTGTTGCCCCTCCCGGGAGAAAGAGAGAGTCCCGGTGTGGTCCCAGTGGACGAAGTCGGGGGAGCGGTAGGTGCCGACGGATCGGCCCCAGGAGTCGACCGCGTAGACCGGCCGGGCTCCCTGGCCCGAGGCGTGGTACAGACCGCCCCACTTGTAGAGACCCCCGGCGGATTCGAAGTGGTCCGTTGGGATGACCGTGCTCGCCTTGGGCAGGAGGCCGTTATGCGGAATCCCGGGAATGGCCAGCCGCCAGCGCAGGCCGTCGCCGCTCACCGCAGGCGCCAGAGTCCCCAACCCCTTCTTCCCGTCCTCGTGCCACCAGGTGTGGATGGACATCTTGAACTGCCGGGAGGGGTCCGGATCTTCCGGGTCGTGGATCACCTTCAGGTTGATGGCTCCCAGCGGCGCCGGCTCCATCAGCACCAGATTGTTGTCCCGGCTGCCGTCGTACTCCGCCAGACTCAGGGCGGGCCGCGTCCAATGGATGCCGTCGGCGCTCTCGGCATAGGCGGGGCGCCATTTCAACGGGACGATGTCCACCCGGGGGGTCCACATCAGGTCCTTCTCCACCACCGTGAAGGGGTCTCGGCCGATGGCCACGTACCAGAGCTTGAACTTTCCCTCGTGTCGGACCACGGAGCCGTAGAACTGGACCCCGAACTCATCGGGCGCCCCCGCCGGCCCCCTGGGCAGGACCGGATTGCCGGGATACTTGCGCGGCGGGTGCAGTTTCAACCCGATGTTCCGGGTGAAGGGAATCGAATGGTTGTCGAAAGGGAAGAGCGAGGCTTCCTTCACCATTGGCCGGCTCCCCACCAGCACGGTAACGCCATCGGATCGGTCCCCGGTGGGCGCTCCCGATTGGCAAGCGGCGCCCAGCGCCAAACCGAGCAACGAAATCATCCTCACTGAAAAAGTCAGCTTCATTTGTCCCTCATCGTTGCGATACTCTCGATGAGCATTCCAGACGGGTCCGGCGACGTCGCGTTGGAGCGTAGCCTCAAGTAGCTCAGGTCGTCGCTATCGTAATTCAGCATGGGAAGCGCCAGTGCCGGCTTTCCGTCGACCGCGACCGAACAGCGGTTGCGGTCCAGGTCCCAGGAGAGGCGGAGGGTATGCCAGCGACCCTTGGCCAGGACCGGACCATCCTCAATCCGTCCGTCGGCGGCCAGACTTAGCCGGAAGACCTCCAACCCGGCGGCCGCCGGATCAGTCGGCTGGATGAAGCGATCCGCCAGGGCGATGACTCCACGCTCGGAGCCTTCCGGCAGCAGGATTCGGAGAGAGACCTGTCCTCGCCTTCCGGCCGGGAAATTCCAGACGGCCTCGTCGCCGCTCCGGTCGTCGGGCCGCCGCACCTGAAGCGCCTTGGCGCCCTCCAGCGTGGGGTGGTCCACGAGCCGCGGCCCCTGGATGCGGTCGCGCCAGTAGTATTCGGCGGGGCCGAACGGTTTGAAGACGCTCCAACCCTCCAACCCCGAGGAGAAGTCGTCCTCGCGGGAGGCGGCCCCGATCCATTCCGGGTCGATGCGCACCAGGGCGATCCGGCCCTGTCCCTGTCCCGTGGCCAGAATGACCTGGCCGTCCCGGGTCGCCGTGGAAAAGGGATAGGCGGTGCCGCGGTCGCCGCGCCGGGGAGGGGTCTGGTTGCGGTTGGGGTCCCGGAAGGCCTCCCGGAACCCCGTCCAGTTGCGGCCTTCGTCGGCCGAGATGGCCACGTGCAGCGCGTCGCGGGTGGTGTAAACGGGCTCCCCGTCCACGCGGGACGGATTCTCGCAGTTGTTCCAGAACACCAGCAGGCGTCCGTCAGGCAGGCGCAGCAGATTGGCCGGAGAGTTGGAGGAGCGAAAGCGGGTGGGCCTGGCCTCGGACCATTCGACTCCGTCCGGGGAGAACGATTCGTAGAGGAATCCGGTCTGGGTCCGGATCAGCATCCAGACGCGGCCGTTCCGAAGCTGGGTCGCGACCGGCTCGGTCGCCCCGTAATTGCTGCCGATGTAGTCGCTGCGGCAGGGAGCAGTGAGGCGGGCAGGCGAGAGCCGCCAAGTCCTGCCGCTGTCGTCGGAGTAGCTGGTGGTGACCACGTGGGATCCCGTCGGCGGCTCAGACCGGAGTCCCGGGACCCAGAACTGATGAGGCAGCATGATCCGCCCGCTCTCGAGCTGCACGACTCCGTTCAAAGCCCCCACGTAGCCTTCGAAGATCCGTTGGGGTTGGGACCATCGCGTCCGGCCGTCGCGGGTCGCGGCGTGCCAGATGTCATAGAAGTAGTCTACGGTCGGCGTCCGGTCGCTGCCCCGCCGCACCAGGAGGAAGGCATGAAGCTCTCCCTGCCGGTCCACAAGCACTACGGGAACCCCGGCGGATTTCCTGAACTCGAACTCGACCCGGGGTTTGCTCCAGGTCGCACCCCCGTCACCGGACCGGATCGAAGCACAGTGTTGGCCGGAGACCATGTAGAGGATGCAGAGCCCCTGCCCGGGGAGAGTCACGACCGCCTTGCTGGGAGGCGACGCGTGCAGGAGAACGGGTGGCTCCGCGCTCCAAACCGGGGTTCCCGGACAGACCAGCAGCAGGGCCGTCAGGCAAGAGATTCGAACGATGCGGCCGGAATCGGTCATTCCATGGTGAATCGTAGTCCAATGGGAACACGAAGTGGAACCGAGCGGCCGCTCGCAAATGGCAAGGAGACTCCGGAAGATCACTCATCCCTCGATTTCCAAGGTCGATGATTCTTGGGAAACGGTATCCGCGCTGGCGGCTGGTCTTCCGAGCATATCAACTCTACATGTATCCTTTCTCTTATGGGCTGTAACGGGGCCAGTACGCCAGCCGGATCAATGCGCAGTGGCGAATCGGTTTCCGTTGGGGGGAATATGGACCCCTGCGAAGTCGTGATCGTGGACGATCATTGAGAAAGTGCAGACGATGAGCGCCAAGAATGGGATGCGGCGGTTCAGCCGGGAGAGATCTTGCGGGAAGAATTGGATGCGCTCGGCATGTTAGCCAATTTGGTCTCTGAGACGTTGGACGTGCCGGTGAATCGAATCACGGCGATCCTGAATGGACAGCGAGGGGTGACCGCCGACACGGCATTGCGTCTCGCGCGCTACTTTGGGACGACTCCACAGGTCTGGCTGAATCTGCAGAAGACCTGGGAGCTGCGGCGGGAGGAGATCGAGTCTGGGAGCCTGATTGCCGAGCGCGTCCAGCCCTGGTGTCCATCGGCTGACTGAGGAAACTGACAATTTATCGGGCGAACCGCCAATCTCGATCGAACTCAAGTTTGTTCGGAAAAAACCAGCGGTTACAACATGGGAATTCATGATTGCCCTTAGGAGACGGAGACGATGATTCAGAACCTGACTGTTCGTAGCTTCAAATCACTCTCCAACATATCAATGGAATTTCCCCGTTTGACAATTCTTTTCGGACCCAATGCTGCTGGAAAGAGCAACCTCCTCGACGCGATTCAGGCCCTTTCGAGGATTGGAACGGAGCGCACCCTGATGGATGCCCTCGGTGGACAAATGATTAGAGGATACCCGATAGAAGCATTTGCTCTGCCTGTCGGTGGAATCCCAGAATTACTTTCGAGATCTACTGCCAAGTTTTCGATTTCTGCGGATTTGGCAATCCCTGAGGGGGAAAAAACCAGAAAGAATCGTTACCGTTATCAAATCGAAGTGGAAATCGCCTCCAAGTCGGGGGCGCTGACCAACTGTGGTGAGTATCTTTCGGCTCTTTCAACGACCGGGGATGAGAAAGGAGTGCCGGCAATTGAAGTGGAGCCGGAGCATGGGCGTTTGAAGATCCGGCGCCAGAGTGGTGGCGGGAGACCTCGTTTCGAGGACCTCAATCAGAATTATTCCGTCCTCTCCGACCCACGTTTGGGAAGTCCGGCACACAAGTACATCGAGCGGGTTCGGGCAGAGCTCTTGAATTGGAGAACCTACTACTTGGACCCGCGGCTAGCCATGCGGCATACTACGCCACCACTGGATGTGTTTGATATAGGCGTGTTCGGGGAGCACATCTCAGCCTTCCTGTACAGACTCAAGGCGGAGCACAGAAAGAACTTTGAGTCGGTCGTCCGAACTGTACAATCAATAATTCCAAGCGTCGAGGCATTTGACATCGATCTGGACAAGCGTCGAGGCATTCTTGACATCAACGTTCGGCAGAACGGCACCAATTACTCTTCCCGCGTCGTTTCCGAGGGGACACTCCGAGTGCTGGCGCTCTGTGCCATCTCAGCGAATCCGTGGAGTGGCTCACTTCTCGCCTTCGAGGAGCCCGAGAATGGTGTGCATCCGAGACGGATAGAACTGATTGCCAAAATGCTGACCGCGATGGCTCTGGAGCAAGAACGCCAAGTCGTAGTCACGACCCACTCGCCGCTCTTTTGCGATGCGGTGCTCAAAGAAACGCGGGGACGGTCACACGGCGATGTCGCTTTGTACAACGTGCGCCGTGTTGGTCGGGAAACTCAAATCCACCGCTTCGATCCCCCGGTCGAGCTGTTCGATAAGCTCGACATCATGAGCAAGCTCACGAGTAAAACGGAAGATGGCATCTTCGAATTTATGGTCTTGCGTGGATGGATCAATGAGTGAGGCTCTGGCCGTCGAGCTTTTCATGGAAGACGCAGCACACGAGAAATTGCTTGTGCCATTGGTGAAGCGCATTGCCATGGAAGAAGGCGCGGACGTCCGTTGCCAAGTAAGAACGGCGCACGGCGGTCACCCACGAGTCATCAGTGAACTTGGATTCTATCTGCAGTATCGGCAACATCTCGGCCTCAATGCCACTTTGGATATGATCATTGTCGCTATCGACTCCAACTGCAATAGCTTTGCACAAACCAGATCCAGTATCGAAGATGCAGTGGGACAAGATTATCTTCATCTGCTGGTTGCAGCCTGTCCTGACCCTCATATCGAGCGCTGGTATATGGCAGATGTGAATTCTTTCTACGACGTCGTTGGGGGTCAACCTGATCTCGGTTCCGAAAAATGCGAGAGGAACTACTATAAGACGGTTCTTCGGACGGCGATTCAGAGGGGAGGTCATCCTCAAACGCTCGGTGGGATTGAGTTCGCGGCCGAGCTTGCAGAGAAGATGGATCTGTACCGGGCCGGAAGAATGGAGCGGTCGTTGAAAGTTTTCGTAGAAGACCTGCGAAGCAAATTTCGAATTCGAGTCCTGGCTCCGTAACGACGTCGGCCGATGGAGCTGTTTCTGGAGAGTTGCCCTCAAGGGTTCTCTTTGTCGGTTGGTGTCGGTCGAAGTCAATGGTCGAATCCCCTATTTCCCCGCAACGACAGCTTTCCGAGCGAGATTCGAACCCCCCCGTTAACCTCATCGCTCAGGTCAGGAGGATCCTGAGAGAAAGAAACCCCCTTTATTTATACATGTATAAATAAAAGATCAAACCGGCGACTTGCCAGCGGATTTAATGCAACCTATGCGAGTAAAAGGAATATATCGAGGTGTCGAGGCTTGATAATCTCGATAAGAAGGGTATCGATCTACAGATATGGATTCGCCCAATCTTGTCGATCCGGCAATTATAAACATAAGAAAAATAAATCCAAGTCCGGACCAATGGATCCATTGATTCGTCGCCGCGATCCCGAACAGATAAAATAC
The DNA here is from genome assembly GCA_965217775.1 of Acidobacteriota bacterium. GTDB lineage: Bacteria > Acidobacteriota > UBA6911 > RPQK01 > JAJDTT01 > JAJDTT01. The sequence continues at coordinate 4,165,146 of CBDCJH010000002.1, read as the reverse complement.
GGTCCACATGGCCATTTCACATATATAACTGGGATGGCGACAGTATTTGAAGAACCCGCTCGTGATAAAAGTCTGCGTTACGGGCTCGCCGGCCTTGAACTTACGCTTCTTGTCTTGCTGAAACGCCCACATCCGTTCGTCATTTATCGTTTCTATCACCAAAAAGATCATAAATAGAATAATTGCAATAATATCAACATGATTTAATGTTTGATTGCGTCCCGACCATGCCTGGTGCACAGGAGATGTAAATAACCAGATCACGAACATCTGTCCGGGTGCGACGAAGGTGATATTGAGGAATTGAAACTTGACCGGGCCCAGTCTTTCCTGCACGACTTTCCAGCGGTAGTCTTCACCGCCGGCCCGGTAACCGCCTCTGCGCGCGAAATTGAAGGTCAATCGAACCCCCCACGCAACCACCAGGAGCGACATGACGTTGAGCCGCGTCGAACTGAAATCCGAGTCGGCGGCCACGATCAGGCAATAGATGGCGGGACAGATGGACCAGATGCGGTCCACCCAGGAGTATTCACGGGTGATGACCGACAAGAGCCAGCAGGCGATGGCGAAAACGATCGCCAGGTCGAGCGCTTCGCCGTAGGGCGTACCCTGAAACGGATGGGGTATGAAGTTGATGTCCATTGACGTGAACCATTCAGTCGGGCCGGGAACCGGAGCACCGTTGCTCGGCCCGCTACCGGAATCTCAGGGAGTAGAGATCCGCGTCCTTCAGCACCAGGCGCAGCCGCAGCGGCTTCCCGGCGAGATGGGCCAGAGGCTTTTCCGAGGTCGCCTTGGGATGAGTTCGTTCCCACCGGACCACGTGCTCGATCTCATCGCCCCAGATCAGAGGCGACTCCTCCAAGGCAAACCCCGGACAGGGGCGGCCGTGCGCATCCTGAATCTCAATCCGGATGCTGCCGGCGGCCGAGGTGGAGAAGTTGAGCACCAGGTTGGCGTCCTGAAAGACGAACGGCCTGGTGATCATCTCCCCGCCGGAGTAGCCGGCGTGGACCGAGACGAACCCGTCGGTGCGCAACACCAGCCGCTGCAGATGGTTGGTCGGTGACGACCGGTGACGTTCGACGTAGAGGGAGATCTCATCCTCGGCGGTTGGGACAATGCCCCGCGCCGGAGTGTTGGTCCGCTGAGGCCAGTTGCGGGGGTCGCGACCGGGCCGGATGAACGACTCCAGGAAGCGCCGGTCCCAGTGGACCCCGTCGCGGCTGCTCATGAAGACCCCGTCGGACGCGCCCGGCACCGGGGCGTCCGGGTAGAGCTTCCGCCAGGGCAGAAAGCGCCGGGGCAGGGCCAGGAAGAGGTGCGGGGCGCGAAAGTAGGCCACCGTCCCGTTGGTGTAGAGGTGCTCCGGAGGGGTATCCCCGAAGTCGCCCCATTGCCCGGGAGTCCAATCCAGGAAGTTCGGCGAGGTGGCATGTTTGATGGTGCGTACGCCGTGTCGGAAGTCGCGGTAGAAGGCGGCGTACCGATTCCGCACCGAGTCCCAGAAGGCCACGTTCAGGGAGTCGAATTTTCCGTCGGTGAGAAGCGGCTCCTGCCGCAGTCTCTTCCAGCGGATGCCGTCCGGAGAGACGTATCCCAGCAGCGCCGGTTTTCCGTCGATGCGGCCGCTCCCCACGGCCTTGTAGCGCTGCTCGGGAGGGGCGTCGGGATTCGTGTCCTTGAAGGGGGAGAAGTTGTGCCCGCCGGAGCCGGTCCAGACGATGTTGTTGTCGGTTGAGCCGTTGAACTCGAAGAGGCCGAGCGAAGGCCTGCTCCAGGCGATCCCGTCAGGACTCTCGGCGTAGCAGGCCACCTGGGGGTGCTCCGGCACGGGCGTTTCTCCCGGCCTCGACAGGGAGGGGACGGCGTATCCCTTCGAGCTGGCGCCCCGGTAGTACATGCGGTATCGGCCGCCGTCCCGGAATACGGTGACGTAGCCGCTGTTTCCCCCTTCCCAATCCCGGTCGAAAAAGAGCACCCGCTCCGCGGGCCGGGGTGGATGAAGCTCCAGCCGCGCTCCCTTCAACGACTCGATCAGGTGGCCGTCCACGAACAGCTCCAGGCGGGAGCCGATGGCCACGGATTCGGGCTGCACCCTGGGCGAGGGCCCGGCTACCACGGCGAGGGTCACGAAGACGAAACACGCGGCGATCAGTCCTGCTTTCATCCGTAATTCTCCGCTTCGAGGAGTCGTCCACCGAGGACTGGAACCATATTGAGCTATTCTTGTACCAACTCTGAGTTCCCCTCGTCACGCCCGAGCAGCAATCGGAGGCAACATGAATCACAGGAAGAAGTCCCGTCATCCGGACAAAACCGTTCCCGCCGCAGGCCCCGTCCGTCTGGTTCTGCTCCTGGTGCTGTCGTTGACGCCGCCGGTTCCCGCCGCGGTGCTGGAGATCGGCACCGACAAGCAGCTCTTCATCGACGACTATGTCATCGAGTCGCTGGACGGCACCGTCTTCAAGCTCTTGAACCAGCCTCTCAAGTACGCCGGGAATCCGGTGATCGAGATGGACCAGTGTTGGGAGGCGGACATGCACTTCGCCAACTCTCCCAACCTCGTCTACGACAAGGAGGACCGCCGCTTCAAGATGTGGAACCAGGCGGTCAACTACGACTGGTCCACCAGCCTGCTCGGCTATTACGTCTCCGAAGACGGCCTCAGTTGGGAGAAGCCGGCGGTGGGACAGTTCGAATACAAGTCGGACTACTGCCGGAGGGAGGCGGCCCGCTCCCACAACTTCGTGTTCGGCGACGCCCATCGGCTGGGTGCTCCGGGAGTCTTCAAGGATCTCCACGAAGCCGACCCGGAAAAGCGCTACAAGATGCTCTACAACCGGCGCCGGCCCAAAAGCGGCGTCTGGGCCGCGTACTCGGCCGACGGCATCCGCTGGAAGGACTACCCGTACCCCGAAGTGAATCCGGTCTATCTGAACAACGACACCCACCAGGCGGTGTTCTGGGACGGGAAACGGGAGAGCTACGTGGCCCACATCCGGCTCAAGCCGCCCCTCTTCGCCGACGATCCGAGATTTCACTTCAAGAACCGGAAAGGGAACGTCAGGACTCCCGGAATCGCCACCAGTCCCGACTTCATCCGCTGGGACGCTCCCAAGGACATGCGGGATCCGGTGGAGGTGAACCGGAAGTACATCCTGGTCCCGCCCGACGCCGAGGACGGCCCCTGCACCGCCGGTTTCTACACCTTCGAGATCCTCCAGTACGAAGGTGTCTACGTCGGCTTCCTCACCCCCTATCACGTCTGTCCCGGAATGGAGCCCGAGATGCCTCCGGTGCGGGGCAACGCCCGAAATCCCTGGATGGATCGAATCGACATCCAGTTGGCCTTCAGCCGCGACGGCAGGAACTGGCAGCGGGTGGGGGATCGGCGCACCTTCATCCCCAACGGTCCCGAGGGGAGCTACGACGGCGGCATGATCTTCGTGGCGCAGCAGCCGGTGGTGCGGGAGGAGCTGGGCGAGATCCGGATCTACTACGTGGGGTTCGAGCGGGGACACTGGGCCGTTCGGCGGGGCCAGAATCAGGAGAGCTCGGTGTCGCTGGCCACGCTGCGGCTGGACGGTTTCGTTTCGCTGACCGCAGGCGACGGCTCGATGACCACCAAGCCGCTGGTCTTCGATGGAGACCGGTTGGAGATCAATGCCAATACGGCCGGTCCCCAGGGCGAAGTCGCCGCCGAAATCCTGGATCCCGAGACGGGACGGCCGATACCAGGCTACGCCAGGGAAGACTGCGATGCCTTCCAGGGCGACTCGGTTCGCGCCGCCGTAACCTGGAAGGGCAAGGGCGGCGTGAGCCGCCTGGTCGGAAAACCGGTTAAGCTGCGCTTCCATCTGAAGCAGGCCAAGCTCTTCTCCTTCGGCTTCCGAAACGGGCGTTGAAGGGCAGAGGAAAATGCGCAGCGTTAACAGCCCGTGGTGAAAGTCGCGCGAGCACCGAGACCGTTCCTGCGCCCGCCGGACAAGGCGCGATGAGGGAGCATACCGGGAGTATGTGACCGAGTCGCAACGCAGTCCGCCGGGATGCAGGGACGGTCGAATGCCGTGACGACTTTTGCCACGGGCTGTTAACTCACCCTGAACCCAGGATTTTCCCCCGTCTGTTTCGTAGGGGCGACCCTTGTATGTGGTCGCCCTCTTCCTGCGTGCTGCCGAGCGTTTGGAACGAAGAGGGCACCCACAAGGGGTGCCCCTACGGTCCCCGATATTCAGTGCGGGGTGATGGAAGTCGCGGGAATTACAAGGGCAGAAACCCGGGGACTACAAGCGGACAGTCTATTTTTCCCGCCCTGCGTTTGATTCAGGTTGACCGTACACGGGGCTGCTACGGTTCGTGAGTGGTCCTCATGGATTCGGCAGAATTCTGAAACCCTGTTGGACGAAGTGGTGATCCCGGGCGAGGGCAGTCGTTATGTCCAACTCGGCCATCAGAAGAAAACTGACCCAGTCGACAAGACCGGGTGCTCTCTTGCCTCCAGCACTGGCTTTTTTCCAGGCTCGACGATGCAACTCCTCATCGACCCAGACGATTTCCACATCACGTTCCATGATCTCGCCCAACCGCCGAAAGGCGGATATCCCCAATCGGGAACGGACGAGGGACCCCGCTTCAACCAACACGTAGGAAGAGGTGATCAAGGCCGTCTGAGAGCTGCTGAGAGTGCCCACGGCATCCACAAGGTAACCATGGTCTTGATCGTCTCGATCCAGGAGGGGCAAGAGGGCCGAGGTGTCGACGAAGATCGACGTCATTTGTCGTAAGTTTCCGCCAGGTAGTCGTCGTGACGACGGCCCAGATCGTTCACGCCACTGGCCGCAATGCCGGCAATGCTCAACAGGGCCTCCACGCCGGTCTGTTTTTGCTTTAAACCTTCCCGGAGACTCTGGCGGACGAGGCGGCGAACCGCTTCGGAAATGGAAATCCTCTTTCGATGAGCCAGAGTCCGGATCTGCTGGTATTGTCTCTCTTCAAATTGAATCTGAGTTCGAACCATGGTGCCATCATAACAGCATGTCGTCATGCTGTTTAATTCTGGACTTTCCCCCGTCCCTTTCGTAGGGGCGACCCTTGTGGTCGCCCTCTTCGTGCGTGCTGCCGAGTGTTCGGAACGAAGAGGGCCCCCACAAGGGGAGCCCCTACGGTGTAGGTTTGCAATCCGCCACCATTGATGCCGTCGTCTTGCCGGTGTTGGGCCGAAACCGATCGGTAGGCAGAGGTCAGTCTCGCCGTTCCCAGATGGTCAATCCCGTAACGTCGCGATCGTGGCTCGACCCTGATCTCAGCAGCAGGCTGAAGATCCAAGACCCGGACAGGCAGCTCACCAGGGCAATGGGCGCGTAGAAGATCCAGTGCATCTCGACGAAGTTCTGCAGGTAGATGCTGAGCGGTAGAGAGATCCCCAGGGTGGCGGCCAGCCAAGCCAGGAAATGTCCTCTCCGGGTCAGGACTCCCAGCAGGAAGAGGGCCGTGACGGGGGCGGCCGTGAGGCTGCCCACCTTGCTCATGGTTTCCAGAATCCCCGCTCCCTCCGAAACCAGCAGGGCGGCGGCGGTCGCCAGCAGACCCAGACCCGCCGTCATGGCCCGGGCCAGCGTCAGACTCTGGCGCTGGGTCAGAGGCCGTTTCCGGAGCGGTGTCACGAAGTCGACCTGGATCATGGTGGCTGAGGAATGAATTCCCGAATCCACCGTGGACATGGCCGCGGCGAAGACGGCGGCGATGAGCAGGCCCGAGACTCCGGCCGGCAGGGCGTGGACGATGTAGTAGGGCAGGATCCGGTCACCGGCGATCCCCGGGGCCAGACTCTCGGGAAATACCTGGAAGTAGGCGAATATCCCAAGACCGATCAGGTAGAGGAGTGCGGCTACGAGGATCTCCAGCACTCGATCCAGCATCAGCGCCCGGGCCATTTCGCGGCGGCTGCGGGCCGCGAACAGGCGCTGCATGACCACTTGGTTGTTTCCGTATCCGAACCCCGTGATGAAGAAACAGAGGACCACCGCCAGCCCGGTGGCCTCGGCGAAATCGAAGCGGGTGTCGGCCAGGCCCAGCTTGTCCGCGGCGGTCACGATCTCGAAAAATTGATCCAGGCCTCCCGGGAGCCTCTCGACCAGGGAGAAGGCGACCAGCACCGCGCCCGCCGTCAGGATCAGGAACTGGATCACGTCGGTCCAGATCACGGCCGCGAGTCCTCCCGTGCAGGTGTACGCGGTGGCCACCAGGCCCATGAGCAGTATGGCGCGGGTCAGATCGATCCCGGAGACGGTGGAAAGAGCCAGGGCCGGCGCGTAGAGGGCGATTCCCATCCAGCCCTGGATCTGGAGCACGGCCAGGGCCGAGGCGGCGTACCGCGCCCGGTTCCCGAAGCGGGCGCTGACGTACTCGTAGACGGTCGTGACCTTGAGCCTCCGGTAGATGGGGAAGTAGAGAGCGATGATCAGCGGCGTGGCCAGCAGTGCCGCCGGTCCCGCCAGCATGAGGGAGGCGTTGTCCTTGTAGGCCGCCGCCGGAGCGCCCAGATAGGTGAGACCGCTCAGCATGCTGGCGACGGTGCTCAACGCAACGGCCAGCCAGGGCATGCTCCGTCCGGCCAGAAAATAGGACTCGGTGTTCCGCTGGCGTCCCGCCAGTGACAGCGCCAGCACGGTGACGCCGATCAGGTAGGCCACCAGGACCAGGGAGTTGAGGGTGCCGAAGCTGGCTTGGTCCAAGGTGTGGAAAAATTCTGGGAAAACTGTGGATAAGTTGTGAACGACCTACAGCGGGCGGCCCCAGGAGTCCATCTTCGGCTCGGGCGGCATGGGAATCCTCCTGCCTTCGTAGATCGACTGAGCCACCGCCTCGCAGAACTCCATGTAGCGGACGCCCTCGGCGAAATCCGGAGCCACGGGCGTGCCGTGCCGGATGGCCTCGATGAACTCGGAATCCATGGTCCGGTCCCGCTGTTCCTCCGGCGGCATCTCGATGGGATGCACGCGTGCGTCCCCGCGGGTCATGCCGAACAGCTCCTCGTCTTCCACCAGGCCTCCCGGTTTTTCCACCAGCAGCTTGTAGTCCAGCACCCCGTGGGTCCCGTAGATCTCCACCGAGCTACCCGGGCCCCGGGGAACCCGGAACGAAAGGTGGAAGCTGGCGGTGGCTCCGCCCTGCAATTCGGCCCCGATGGACAGGGACTGGGGCACGGCCAACCGGTCTTCGCCGGTGGTGGCGATCAGGGAAATGGGCGGATCGATCCAACGGTAGACGACCTCGGCCAGAATCCCCAGCATCATGGTGTTGACGCCCACCACCTCCGGGTCCACCAGCCAGGCGCCGGCCTCGGGAACCGCCTGAAGCAGCGACGTGACCCGCACTTCCAGGATGTCTCCCACGTAGCCCTGCCCGATCAGCCGCCGCATCACCCGGTCCCCCTTGAGGCCGAAACCGGCCGCATAAAGGGAGGTGACCAAATCGGTCTTCCGGGAGGCTTCCAGCATCTGCAGAGCCTGGTTCAGGTTGCGCGCCATCCGCGCCTGGCAGAGGACGTGCTTGCCGGCATCCAGGGCGGCCACGGTGGCCGGCAGGTGGAGATTGGGCGGCGTGGCGATCACCACGGCGTCGATGTCGCGGTTCTCGATGATCCGCTCCCACCGGTCGACCAGGTTGGGAATATTGAAACTCTGGGCCGCCGTTTGAGCCGTTTCCTCGCGGCGGGACCAGGCATGAGTGATCTCGACCCCGGGAACCTGTTGCAGCAGCGGGATGTGCCGGTTCTGGGCGATCTTGCCGGCTCCGATGATGCCGACCCTGATGGTGTCCGTCATGGTGGTCTCTTCTCCCGGCAAGTGTTCAGATCCACTCGCCCCGCTGGCGGGCCCGGTGGATCAGGATGCGGAGCTTGTCGGTTTCGTTCAGGTGGGGTTCGAACTCTTCCAGGAACCCGGCCAGCGTTTCCTCGGGAGTCCTCCGAGTCGTGTCGATGCTGAACTTGTTGCGCATGGACGACCGCTCGAACTCGGTCTCGAACTCTTCCAGCACCCGTTCGATATCGGGTTCCTTCAGGACGCCGTTGGGGTGAGGGTTCTCCTTCATCCGCTTGGCGATGGCCTCCGGTGACGCCTTGACCAGCACCAGCGGCATCTCGGGCGCGAATTCCAGGATGCTCTCTTCGAAGTGGTCCAGAATGGCCCGGCGCATCCAGGCTTGCTCTCCGGTGTAGTAGCCGAAGTACAGCGCCCCGTAGATGGCGTTTTCGATGTGGAGGCCGACCGAAACGTAATCCGGGTTGCGCAGGGCGCCGGGGGTGAGGTGATAGGTGATGCTGTAGCGCTGGACCATCTCCATGGTCTTGGGGGTCAGGGCCAGGAACTGCTCCTGCTCATCCGAAGTGAACAGGTTCTCGTCGTCGAGCCCGGGATGCCCGCTGACGTGCGGGATCTTCCAGTGGTCATGGAAGGCCGCCAGGCCGTGTCCCTCGCCCATGACCTCATGGCTCCAGCGCTGGATTCCGTCGGCCAGCGTGGTGGTGCCCGCGTACTCGCAGCCAATCAGAATGACCCGCATGTCATGTCCTCACGTTTCCGTCGCCCAACCCGAAGGAGGGGCGAGCTTCTTTTCTTCCATGTCAATCGGGTTCGATCAAGGCGCCGGACGCGGTCCGGATCCTCTCGAAGACGACCCGGTCCCTCCCGGCCAGCCGTGCCAGGTCTTCCAAATCGTACCGGCGGAGCGCCCCGTGCACCGTGTTTTCGAGCTGGTCGACGGTCAAGTCGGTTTCGACGACACGCCGCCAACTGTCGATGGAGTCCCGAACCGTGACCTGGCGAAACAGCCGCGGCTCGACGGCCGCCGCGTGAAGTGCAGGGATGCCCGCCCTGCCCGCGGCGACCAGGTTCACTCCATTCGCCTCCTCGCTTCGGGCGTTCAGATAACGCGCGCAGACAAGCACGTCTTCGGCCCTCATGCCGACCAGCGAACGCCCCAGCATGTAGGAGATGAAATACTCGGCCGAGTTGCTTCCGATGTATTTGGGGTCGTACCGCCACGCCGTGGACTCGGTCTCTCCCAAGCCAGTCAGATCTACGGCCAGCACCTGATGCCCGTTGCGCACCAGCGACTCGATGGGTCCTCCGGGACCGGCGTCGAACTGCTTGCCCCGCCCGTTCAGGTACAGCGTCCGTTCGCCGCCGGAGTTCTCGGGAACGAACCGCAACGCCGGCAACGGGAACCCATCGGCGGATTTCAGGATCAGCTTCTCGATGCGGTAACCGGTGCGCTGGACCGTACCCGACGCTTGGGCCTCCGGTGGCGGGATCTCCGAGACAGGACGGATGCCCGCCATTTCCCTCACCTTGGCTCTTCGCTCCTCGCCGGTCATCCGCCGCCCGGACCGCTCTCGATGCCGCCGGAGCCTCGCCTCCTCGGCTCGGTAGAGCTGGAAGACCGATCTCGCCCCCTCCAGCAACAGGACCTGTCCTCGGGGCGTGCATTGAAGCTGCCGGTCGGAGAAGACGCCGAAGTCGGATTCGATCACCTCGTCGATCCGGTTCAGCAGCCACCGCCGCATCCAGCGGCAGGCGCCGGTGCGCAGATGCAGGGAGAATCCGTGTTCCTCGTCCGCTTCCACCAGGTCGACTCGCTCCGGGACGCCCAACCGGGTGTAGAGCCGCTTGGCCTGCCGGAACGTCTCCCAGGCGCCGGCGATGGGCACGAAGTCTCGTGTGGCGGCCAGAATCAAACTTGGCTTCGGAGCTCGCATCAGAATGTAGTCTGGATGGTCCATGCCGTATGCGGTCTGAGCGAAGATGTTCTGCTCCGCATCGCCCGGTCCGGGGTCGTCGTTCTTGCGGCGAGTGGTGGTGATGAAGCAACTCGATGCCGCAGCCACGATTCTCTCGTCGAGCGCCATCAGGTAGGCGGTCATGAGGCCGCCGCCCGAGTTCCCGGTGCAGCCGATGCGCGACTCGTCGATGTCGTCGCGGCCGGCGAGGTAGTCGATGCTGCGGATGCCATCCCAGATGCGGTAGGTTGCCAGGTTCTGCCCCAGCAGAATGGGGGCGACGCCGGCCAGATTGTGCTCACCGGTGGGGCGGAATCGGCCCTTCACCGTCGCTGACCGGTCCGCGCTGTCCTGCAGAATCTGCTTGCGCTCCCCCTGGCCGATGGGATCGTAGCAGAGCACCGCCAGACCGTTCCGGGCCATCAGGATGGCCGCCCGTTGATAGAGTTCGGCCGCTTTCCCGTTTTCGCTGTGACCGCAGGGGAGCAGGACGCCGGGATAGGGTGGTTCGGCCTCCGGCAGGTAGAGGGCCGCCGTCACGTGGAAACCGGGCCGGCTCTCGTAGATCAGCTTTTCGACTCGGAACCTGTCCCCTTCCAGCCGGCCCACGATTCGAGGGCGGAGGGGGGTACGGTCCGGGAAGCCGCCCAGGCTCCGGATAAACTCTGCCCGCAGGCGTTGCTGGTAGGCATGGATCTGCTCCGCACTCTTCAGCTCTTTATACGCTTCCAATCGCCGATCCAGCGCGGCATGGACGAGCGGTCGGAGGTGATCCTGCAACATCCGGACCTCCTTGTCCGATCTCTCCGATGCCGGCAGCACCCGGAGTTCGGCGCCGAACGCAAATTCGGCCGGCAGGATCCGGAGAAGAACGACGAGAAGTATGCAGGCTGTACCGGACACTCGGCTGGAAGACACGAACCCGCATCCTCACAGGAATTGAGTCTGCGGTCAAACGGCTTCAGAATGCGGTCCCCGGGCCTCGACCTTGACTCGGCCTGGAGCGACGACAGAAGCGCAACTGGCTACCCTCAGGGAGAAAGAGCCCGGGACGAAGGAACGAAGATGAAAGCGGTCGACGGAAAAGCGCAGGAAGTCGACGTCCTCATCGTAGGGGCGGGGCACAATGGGCTGGTCGCGGGCGGTTATCTGGCGCGGGCCGGGCTGGAGGTTCAGGTCCTGGAGCGGCGATCGCTGGTCGGCGGGGCCTGTGTCACCGAAGAACTCTTCCCCGGTTTCCACTTCTCCAGTTGTTCCTTCATGCTCTACGCCCTGCACCCCAGGATTGCGGAAGACCTGGAGCTGCATCGATACGGTTTCGAGGTCTTTCAACTCGAACCCTTCGCGTTTCGTCCCTACCTCGACGGCCGATATCTGGTGCTGCACCAGGACCCGGAGCGCAACGCGGAGGCCATCGGTGCTTTCTCCCGGCGGGACGCGGAGAGCTACCGGCGCTGGAACCGGTTCTGGGAACGGTTCGATGCCATCGTGCACCCCTATGTGCTCACGCCACCTCCGACCCACCGCGATCTGGCGCGGCGGGCGCGGGAGACGGGCAACGAGGAGATCTACAAGAAGGTCCTGACCATCAGCCACGCCGACCTGGTCGAGGAGTTCTTCGAGTCGGAGCATGTCCGGGCCGCGGTGATCAATTCCGGCGACCACGGTGACCCCCGCTCCGTCGGCAGCGCCCTGCCCGTGGCCTTCCTGCCCGGCGACGTGGAGCCCGAACGGCGGATCGTGGGCATCGTCAAAGGGGGGATGGGCTCCGTCACGCGGGCCATGGCCGGTTATCTGAAGAGCCAGGGCGGGACCATACGAACCGGGTGCGAGGTCCGCCGCGTCCTGGTGGAGGACGGCCGGGCGCAAGGCGTCGAATTGACCAGCGGAGAGACGATCCGCAGCCGTCTGGTCGTCTCCAACGCCGATCCCAAGCGCACCTTCCTGAGACTGGTCGAACCCCAACACCTCCCTGCCGGTTTCCGCCGGCGGGTCCGTGGCCGCCGGACCGAGATCGGATATTTCAAGTTCCACGCCGCCATGAACGAGTTGCCCGACTTCTCCTCCTATCTGGGGAGGGACTACGATCCGCGCATCACGACCCGCGTCTGGATCTGCCCCTCCATCGACCACGTGCGTCGGGCGTGGCGGGACGCCCGGCGGGGCCGCCCCTCGAGGCAGCCCGTCATGTCCATCCAGATCCCCTCGATCTACGATCGCAGCATCTGCCCGCCGGGCAAGCACGTCCTGTCCATCTTCGCCGAGTACGCGCCGGTCCGCCTCGCCCGAGGCAACTGGGACGAGCGCCGGGAACAGGCGGGAGAAGCTCTGATCGACGCGGTTGCGGCATACGCTCCCAACTTTCGGGAGGCCATCGCGGATTGGATGCTCCTGACGCCGCCCGACCTGGAGCGCCGCGTCTACCTGACCGACGGCAACATCCACCACCTGGACATGACACCGAGTCAGGTCTTCTCCCGCCGGCCGCTCAGCGGCTGGGCCGAGTACAAGACTCCCATCCCGGACCTGTGGCTCTGCGGCGCCGGCACCCACCCGGGCGGCGAGGTCTCGGGAGCGCCCGGTCACAATGCGGCCCACGCCATCCTTCGGGATCTGGGGGGAGGGGCGATTTCCAATCGCCCCTGCGCCGACGCCTGATCGGGATTTCGGCGTCTGATCCTTTCACCCGCCGACGTAGAGGGCGTAGAGCCTGATGTCCTGTCTCTCCCCTTCGAAGTTGACCCGGATCTTGAACCCACTCGAAAGTCCCGGGACCCGCTTCTTGCCCTTCCAGGAGACCGGCTCCCTCAAACCCGATTTGTAGACGGTCGCAGAGTCACCGCCGGAGTATCCCGAAAGCGGCCGCTCTGCCCGATCCAGAAGTTCGACCCGCAACCAGGCCCGGTCCGAGAGTCCCTCCGCGTTGAGTTGAATCGTGACCGCTCCCCGGGCCTGGATGGGACAGGTGACGATCGCCGCCGGACGCTCCGGATTCTTGACTGACAAGGAGCCGAAGCCATCTCTGCGCCAGCGCGCCAATCCGATCTCCCCGTAGGTATCGGGTCGGGTGACGTCGTTGTCCCAACCGCCATACCAGATGTAGGTCTCGTCTCCCACATTCTCGAACCCCTGCCCTTGGAGCAGTCCTCCACCTTCCCAACTCCGAGGCTCTCCTCGGGGCAGGAATACGAAATCGGGAACCGGCTCCCGGAAATGGATGCCGTCGTTGCTGATGAGCAGACCCAGGTCCATGGGATGGGCCGGCGACCCGGGAACACCGTGAAACTGTCCGTAGGTCCCCAGCAGCACATTGCCGCGATTCCAGACGCTGGCGGGCTCGTGAGACTCTTCCCCCGCATTGGTCGGCATCGAGCGGTAGCCGTAGCGTACGAACGACAGGGACTTCGTATCCGACCATTCGACGAAATCCGATGACCGGAAGATGGACATCACTCGACCGGAGGGTTGACCGTCCCACAGCCATACCCAGGGACTGATCTGCTGCCCGGCGACGTAGTACATCCCATCCCATTTGTAGAGCCCGGCGTGTTCCAGGAACTCGGGAATCGCGAGATTTTCCTCCGGCACCCTCCAGGCGAGCCACTTCCCCTCGCGTTTCCGGATCAGCTTCGTCTCCCGGGCCGGCCGCCAGCGCAGGCCGTCGCCGCTGTAGAGCGGAACCGCCGTGGTCTTCGTCCTCTCGGCAGGGGCGGCGGCCATCATCTTGAATCGCCGGGAGGGATTCGGGTCCTCCGGTTCGTAAAGGATGGTCAGCCCCGCGATCACGCTCAACTCGGGCGGGTCCACCAGAACCAGGTTGTTGTCGCGATTTCCGGCGTATTCGACCAGGCCCAAGTTGGGTTTTCTCCAATGGACGCCATCCTCGCTCTCCGCATACGCCACCCTCCAGCCGGTCATGACACCCTGCGTGCTGAAGGCACGGAAGCTCTCCCTGTCGGCAGCCACGTACCACATTCTGAATCTGCCTTCGTGACGCAGCACGGTTCCCAGATATTGAGCCCGGGCTTCATCCGGCCGGCCCTCCTCCCGGCTGATGACGGGGTTCCGGGGATGCTTCCGGCCGGAATGCATGGAGAGGTACAGGTTTCGGTGAAAAGGAATCGAGACGTTGTCGAAGGCAAAGAGGGTGGCCTCCTCCACCACCTGCGGAACGGCGGTCTGCACCGAGATGCCCGTGGTGGCTTCGAAACCAATTTGGGCTGGCGTCTGCCGGCCCGGAAGCTTCAGAAAGCCTGATTTCTGCAGGGTTGCGCCCAGAGCAATGCCAGCCAGCAGGACCAGCAAGAGGATGGCGGCCTGTTTGTGGTCTCTTGACAATCTGCCTCCTCACGAAAGCGAAAGGAATCCACGATCCTAAAAGGGGACGCTCGGACAGGACTTTTCTACCGAATGCCAAGCCGAAGGTCGAGGCTTGGTAGACTGGGTCGAGGGCTGGAACACAGGGACAGCCCAATAATAGTGTGGTAGGGGCTTAAATATCTAAGAGGGTGTCCGCAACCGGAACGCCTGTCACCGGCAGACCACTGAGATCATCCGCAAGAACGGACTGATTGCGGTGGAGAAGTTGGACATCAAGGGGATGTCGACGAAGGGCCTGAAGCGGAAGGGCCTGAATCGAGAAATGCTCTCACAGCAATGGGGGCTGCTGCGGAATCAACTCCAGTACAAGGCAGAATGGGCCGGTCGGGAGTTCGTGGAAGTCAACCCGAAATACACGTCGCAGGACTGTCACCGTTGTGGCGCCCGGAATCGACCGGGAAGGAGCGAAACGTATCGCTGCTCAGCCTGTGATCTCAGAATGGACAGGGACCACAATGCAGCCCTGAACATTCTCAGGGCGGGGGTTCTTGCCCTGGGTGCCGAAACGTGGGCCAGCGGGCCGAACGTGGCGCCGGAACGGTGTGCTGACGTCAAGTCAGATATATAAGCTCCAGGTAGCTTGCCCGATGGGAGGACGCTTGCCCCGACCCAATCTGCTGGTGCTGATGACCGATCAGCAGCGTGCCGACACTGTAGCTCCCTCCTCTCCCTGCCGGACCCCCAACCTGGACGAGCTGGCCGCCGGGGGAACGCGTTTCCTGCGCTGCTACTCTACCAACCCCATCTGCTCGCCCAGCCGCGCCAGCCTGATGACAGGTCTCCTGCCCCACAGCCACGGGATGGTCGACTGCACCCATACGGTGGAACCCTATCGCGCCGACCTGAAGCCGGGACTACCCTTCTGGAGCCGGCGGCTCCGGGAGGCCGGGTATCGCACCGGCTACTTCGGGAAATGGCACATCGAGCGCTCGAACCGGCTGGAGCGGTTCGGGTTCGATACCTACGAGCTGATGGAGAGTTTCGAGGCGGCCGAGGTGGGTTGCCGGAGGGTTCCCAACGCCGGCTACCTGGAGCGCCGTCGGCGCCTGGGACTCCCCGAAGAGGACCGCCGTTGGGAGCGGAGGGGCATGGTTCGCCACCGCGGCTATAAGGACCTGCTGTTGCACGGCGTCGTGGACGAGCCCGTGGAAGGCACCGGCGAGCACTACGTCTTCTCTCGCGGGATCGACTTTCTGACCGGGTCGGCCCGGCAGGAGCAGCCCTGGTGCCTCTTCCTGAGCACGGTCGGGCCCCATGACCCCTACGTCGTACCGAGGGAGTACCGGCGTCTCTACGACGCCCGTGCCCTGACTCCTCCCTCCAGTTTCCACGACGATCTGGCCCATCGTCCCGCCATCTACCGGCGGATGCAGAGCGTCTGGGACCAGATGCGATGGTCCGACTTCGCCGAGGCCACCGCCTGCTACTACGCCTTCTGCTCCCTCATCGACGACCAGGTCGGGAGGGTTCTGAGGGTCTTGGAGGAGACGGAGCAGTCGGAGAATACGTTGGTCCTGTTCCTGTCGGACCATGGCGACTACATGGGCGCCCACCGCCTGATGCTCAAGGGGGTCCCCGCCTTCGAGGAAGCGTATCGTGTGCCTTTGATCCTGAAGGGTCCGGGGGTGAGACCGGGGCAGGAGGCCCCCGGGATCGTCAGCCTGCTGGACGTGGCTCCGACCCTGATGGAGCTGATGCTGGGAGAGGGCTTTTCCTGCCACGGCCGTTCGCTGCGTCCGCTGTTGGGGGGAGACGGCTCCGGCTGGGATTCACAAGCCTACGCCGAGATGCAGGGACAGCGGATGGCCTACACTCAGAGGGTCCTCTGGCGTGGGCGGCACAAGTACGTCTTCAACGCCTTCGATGAAGACGAGATCTACGACTTGGAGCGGGACCCACACGAGCTGCACAACCTGGCCGGGAGCCGCGGGCCGCTGTGCCGGGAGATGGCCGCGGGCATGTGGGAGATCGCTCGAAGTACCGGAGACTACAATCTTTACGAGTCGCAGTACGGGTGCTTCCGCTGGGCTCCGGTGGGGCCGGAATCGGGGACGTAGAAGGGGGCGCACTCCCCAACCGCCCGGAAACGGAGATTGAACCTCCAGAAAAACAGAGAAAGTCCAGGCAGAAGTCGGCTGTATGATCAAAGGTCTTCAGTGCAGAATGGATAGAACATGAAATACCGAGTAGTTCTTATGCGATCGGAAGAAGGCTATAGCATTTCGTGTCCTGGACTTCCCGGGTGCTGGTCACAGGGTAAGACAGAAGCGGAAGCCCTCGAAAATATTAGGTCTGCGATTCAGGAGTACCTGACGGCGGTAAAGAAAATCTCTGAGGGACAACAAACCCGAGAGGTTGAGGTCGCCGTCTAGCGTGCCGAAGATCCCAGGAATTAATCACCTTCGGGCGGTTCGTGCGCTTGAGAAAGCTGGTTTCCAGATCGTGAATCAAGGTAAGCACGTGGTCATGAGCGACGGAAGGCGGCTACTCACAATTCCTCGCCACAATCCGGTTAATGCCTATACGATGGGTGGCGTCGTTCAAGATGCTGGCTTGACGGTGCAACAGTTCAAGGATCTCCTTTAGACGGAACTTCACTGCCGCTCAAGCCATAGTAAATCATTGAAATAGCGCGGTTTACGGTTCCTTAGCCCGAGCCTCCAACTGGATATTTGTTTCCATGTACGGACTCGCATATTATGTCAGTATTCCCTTATATGGTAGGAGTATCAGTGATTGATATTGTTTCCATGTAAGAGGCCTCTCCACCATGTCCTACCACGTCGATGTCATCCCCAACCGCAACAGCCCACCCGCCATCCTCTTCCGCCACGCCAAACGCGAGGGCAAGCGCATCCGCCGCACCACCCTCGCCAACCTCTCCAAGCTCCCCCCGGAGATCGTCGACGGCATCCGCGCCCTGCTCAAGGGGGGCCAAGTCTATCGCCCCCTCGACGATGACCTCGCCATCCGCCGCGCCCTTCCCCATGGTCATGTCGCCGCCCTCCTCGGTCTTGGCCGCCAACTCGGTCTCGAACGCCTCCTGCACCGCAAACGCAGCCGCAACCGCGACCTTGCCCTCGCCGCCCTCGTCGCCCGGGTGCTCCAACCCGCCTCCAAGCTCGCCACCGCCCGGGGCCTGTCTCCGGAGACCGCCACCAGCAGCCTCGGCCCCGTCCTCGGCCTCGGTCCGGTCCGCGGCAACGAGATGCTTCAGATGCTCGACTGGTTGCTGAGCCGCCAAGTCTGGATCGAGAAGAGCTTGGCGCGGCGCCACCTGGAGGGCCGGACACTTTTGCTTTATGACGTCTCCTCCAGCTATCTCGAGGGGCGCTGCTGTTCCCTGGCCGCATTCGGCCACAACCGAGACGGCAAGAAAGGTAAGAAGCAGATCGTCTTCGGCCTGCTCTGCGCCGGGGACGGTTGCCCGCTGTCCGTGGAGGTGTTCCCGGGCAACACCGGGGATCCGAGCACGGTGGCGGCGCAGGTCAAGAAGATCCAGGGGCGCTTCGGCATCGAATCCATCGCTTTGGTCGGGGACCGCGGCATGCTCACCACGGCGCGGCTGCGCGAGGACCTTTCACCGGCCGGTCTGGCCTGGATCTCGGCCTTGAGAACGGGCGCCATCCGCAAGCTGATGCGGCCCCCAAAATCGGGCGGGAAGGGCGAGGAACCGGCGCCGTTGCAGCCGGGCGAGTTGGTTCCGGACGGGGTCGCGGAGATTCTGAGCCCGGATTTTCCCGGCGAACGGCTGCTGGTCTGCCTCAATCCCCGCTTGCGGCAGGAGCGGGCCCGCAAGCGCGAGGATCTGCTGTGCGCGACCGAGAAGATCCTGGAGACCATCGCCAGCGCCGTGCGCTCCCCCCACGCTCGGCTACGCGGCCAGGAGGCCATCAACCGCCGGGTGGGCCGGGACGTCAGCCGCAAGAAGGTGGACAAACACTTCCTGATTGAAGTCACCGACGAGGACATCCGCTGGTCGAGGCGGCAGGAGAAGATCGACGCGGAAGCGCGACTGGACGGCATCTACATCATTCGCACCAGCTTGGAGGCCTCCGACATCGGGGCTGCGGAGGCGGTGGAGGCGTACAAAAGCCTCTCCCAGGTCGAATGGGCGTTTCGCTCGCTCAAGACGGCGCAGCTGGCCCTGCGCCCGGTCTTCGTCTACAGCGAGGACCATGTGCGCGGGCACGTCTTTCTGTGCCTGCTGGCGTACTACCTGCAATGGCACCTGAGGCGGCGTCTGGCGCCGCTGCTGTTCGAGGAGGAGGATCGTCCCGGGGCGCGAGCGTTGCGGACCTCACCGGTGGAAAAGGCAAAGGTGTCCGCGCGCACGAAAGCTAAGGCCGCGCGCAAGCAAACGGCTGAGGGGCTCCCCGTGCATAGCCTCCGGACGCTGCTGGCGGATCTCGGCACGCTCACCCTGAACCAGGTGACCCTGCCGGACGCTCCGGAGCATCCGTTTCCGATGTTCGCCAAGCCGACGCCGCTGCAGGCGAAGGTTTTCGAGCTGCTCGACGTCAACCCGACCCGATTTGTTGCCAGTAATTGGGCAGGTTGATTTCGTCTATCTTCCTGACATACAAACGATTAGACGGATTTCGGAAGTGAAGTTCCGTTTAGACTGAACTTCCAGCCTGTCTGACTTGATTCTTCGCTTCACATCATTGATTTGAATGGGCTTGCCTCGAATTTTGTTCCGTAGAATGTACCCAGGGACCAGTAGGAAGGGACAGTCTTGTCCCCCATATGGGAGGGGAAACTTCAGTCCTCCAATTCTTCTATGGAATCGGCGACCGGAAATCCGCCGCTCCAGACCCCTACGGCGCACCAAACTGGAAGGAATAGAGGTTCGCGTCGCGCAGGACGAAGCGGAGGCGGACCACTTGGCCTTCCAGTGTACTCAGGTCTTCGTTCTCCCCCCAGCGGACGACCCGGTCCAGCTCGTCCCCGTAGATCTCGCTGCTGTCCTTCAGGTTGAAGCCGAGGACGGGACGGGAGAAATGGTTGAGCACCTCCACCCGGACCGATCCCGTGACCGAGGTGGAGTAGTTGATCCGCAAGCGGCTCCCCTTGAATTTCAACGGCCGGGTCGTGAACTCGCCTCCCAGATCGGGGGCATGAACCGAGATGAACCCGTCCTGCCGCAGCGTCACCCGCCGGATGTGTGCGTCGGGGGTCCGGTAGTTGTGGGTCATGTACATGGACAGCTCTCCCGGAGCGGTCCGGACCAGGCCCGAGCCGAAGGACATGGCGCGCTCGTGCCAGTTGTTCCGGTCGAGTCCGGGACGGATCCAGGCCTCCCGGAAGGTCCGCCGCCAGCGCAGCCCGTCGCGGCTGCTGAGCAGGCAGATGTCCGAGATGCCGGGGAAGGGCCAGCCCTCGCCTTCCCGGTCCAGGATGAAGCGCATGGGAAACATGAGGTAGACGTTCCGCGCCCAGGGATAGGGGATGGCGGCGCTGGTGTAGAACTGTTCCCGGGGTTGGGTCCCGAAGGGGATCTCCACCCATTCGGGGCCGTCCCAGGTGCGGAAGTCCCGGGAGGTGAAACGGCGAATGGTCCGATTGGCCTCTCCGCTGGTTCCCGAGGCATCGAGTTGCTTTTCCGGGGTGGCTCCCCACCAGCCGCGCTTGTAGATGACGTACCGGGACTGCCAGGGATCCCAGAAGGCGGCATGAGGACCGTCGTTGACCTGGTCCTGGAGGCGTTGGATCAGGGGATCGGGCTGGATCGGTTTCCAATGCAGTCCGTCCGCAGAGACCAGCCCGTGGAGGTCACGGGTCTGCACGATCGCCTTGTACCGTTCCCCCTCCGGCACGCCGGGGTTCGGGTCCTTGAAGACGCACATGTTGATCCCCTGGTTGCCGGGCGTGGGCCAGATCAGGTTGTTGTCGGTGGACCCTTTCGACTCCACCAGTCCCAGCGAGGGGCGCTCCCAACGAATCCCGTCCTTGCTCTCGGCGTAGGCCGTCTGAGCCACGCCGTCATGGTTGCCTTGGGAGACCCGGTACCACATCCGGAAGCGTTCCCCGTCCCGGATCACGATGGGGTGCCACGAAGTGTCCCCCTCCCACGGTTTGTCGTAACGCAGGACCTCTTCGCGCAGCACCGGCCGATGCAACTCGAATTCGGCCCCGCGCATCTCGTCGATGAGATCCCGGTCCAGAAAGAGCTGACGGTCGGATCCGATGTCGACGAAGGATCCCCCACCCAGCACCGGCAGTGATCCCAGCAGGCATGCCAAAAGAACTCTTTTCATATCTCCTCCCGGTGGCAGAATAGGTTCAACGCCCCAGGCGGTCAACGAACCGGCGTGCTTATCAGTCCGTGGTGAAAGTCCCGCGAGCACCGAGACCGTTCCTGCGCCCGCCGGACAAGGCGCGATTCGGGTGCATACCGGGAGTATGTGCCCGAATCGCAACGCCGTCCGCCGGGATGCAGGGACGGTCGAATGCCGTGATGACTTTTGCCACGGGCTGTTATGCCCTGTCTCGTCGCACCCGGGCGCGAGATCCGGTTGAACATCGCAGCCCGTCGACACGAAGGTACGAGCCGGGTTGGAGGCGGATCGAGCTCCATTCGCTGCAAGGATGGCCAATTGGTGCAAAAACTCACCCGAAAATCACCACGATGGCTAAAGTGCTCACCCCGATATCACAGTGTATGTGTAAAGATACTACCCTCTTATCATTAGCGTTGCGAAGGCTGCGGCTAGATAAAGGACGCCCATCGATTCTGGCTGAGGTGGCTTGCAATTCCACCATGGGCGGCCGCTCTGCGGCAGATGGCGGCCAGCGGCGAATATCGCGATCGTGAGGAGATAAGTCTATTTTACGTAGGATTTCCCTGTCAGCTTCAATTAGACAAATTACTGTCCTATTCTTAGGATACCCACCTGATTTCAGATGTCCGTTCTGCTCCCTGAAGGCATGGTTTTTTGGTCCCACGCTGCCGGGCAATAAATTAGATAAACTAATTCTGATAACTGGGCTTAACGGATGTACCCCGATGGGGGAGAAACGGAGATTTTATGCCCAACCCGCAACCTGCCAACGCCCCACCGCCCGCCCGCCATTCCGATGTCCGGACAGATTCGGTCGCCGTCCCGGCTTCGGATTCATCCTTGTCCGGCGCTCCCCGGAGAGTCGCCGATCTCGCCGCCGCGTCCCTGTCGAAAAACACGCGCCGAGCCTATCAAGGCGCCCTTCAGCGTTTGCAGGACTATCTGGACAAACACGATGCTACCCTCGAGGACGGTCGGCTCGCCAGCTACCTCGCGTCTCTGTTTCATCGGGGGCGTTCCCCCTCCTCAGCCAGCATGGTCGTGGCCGCCGTCCGCTTTCAGGCCAAGACCACGGGTGCGCGTTCACCTGTGGGGCCGGCCACGGATCGGGTCTTGGCCGGGTTCCGGCGCGAGGGACGCAAGAGGGGCCGGGGTCAGGTCGAAGGGATCAGTTGGGAGATGGCCGACATCATTGCCGCCCTCATTACGGCCGTCGAGCCGGGGTCTCTTGCCGCTTTCCGCGACGCTGCCCTGATCTCGATCATGTCTGACGCCATGCTTCGGGTCTCGGAAGTCGCCGCGCTTCAGTGCGCCGACATCCGGGAGGACAACGGAGGCGCCGGCTTGATCACGATTCACAATTCCAAGACCGACCAGGAGGGGGAGGGAGCGATCCTGTTTCTGGGAGCGCTCACCATGCGGCGGATCCGTGCCTGGATGACCGATGGCGCCTTCAATTCCGGGCCTTTGTTTCGACCGATTCGGGTCGGGGGGACCGTGGAGGAAGGCGCCCTCAGCTCCCGGAGCATTCGGAGCGTCATCCAGAAGCGGGCGAGGCAGGCCGGAATCGACGGCGTCCGAGTCTCCGGGCATTCGCTCCGGGTCGGGTCGGCTCAGTCCCTCGCCCTTCGGGGAGCCTCTCTGGTGGAGCTCCAGCAGGCCGGACGCTGGACCTCTCCGCATATGCCGGGCCGGTATGTCCGGGGGCAACTCGCATCCCGCGGACCCGTGGCGCGGATCCGGTACGGGAGAGGATCGTGAAGGTAACCGATTGATTTTATTGGGAATGGACGTGACGAACACCTGCAAAGTAAATCCGGAATGCAAGCGCCGTTGGTTCCAGGGGCCGCATCGCATCCTGGCGCAGCGATCAGGTCCGCGAGCCGTTTGATTTGGCGTTCCCAGGAGATTCGATCACGATTAAAATAGGTTCCCGATGATCTCCCCGGAAGATCCACGTTCGTAGAAACCCCAGAAGTTCTTTGCCCTCCCTTGACGTAAGAGAATAGAGAGCGGGTCGTGGAGGATCTCTCCAACTCTTCATCAGGGGAAGCGGCGTCGACGAGATTACGCTTCCGGTCTCTCCGAATTCACGCCCTCGCGTCCAGCCTTCTTCCTGCGCGTGCTTGGTCCCGGGTGCTCGATGATGGCCCCATATTCTCTCAGGATGGATTTCAACCGGCGCCGCGTGAGCCGCGAGGTCATCAAAGCCGTCGGGATGAATTGGAAGCAGCTCGGATAAGTCAGGCTCGTCTGCACCAGGACCTGCCGGGACCTGTCGTGCCGGTATACGGGAATCTCGGCCTTGTTTCGGCCGAAAGTGACATAGGTCGCGACCGCATCCTCGAAGGTCGCCGTCCAGAGTAACTGCGCCCTTTTTCGCCAACCCTTCCGGAACACGTCGAGCTTATTCCCTTGGATTGGACACGATTCGCCGGGCGGGGTCCGGGGGCTCCTGTTGTTCGAGCAGCCGGCTGGCGATCTCCATGGCTGGCAAGTTCACCTTGAGATTCTGGATCTGCAGAGCCTTCAAAACGCTGCCCTTTCGGGCCCAGGGACGACCGTCGCGACGGGTTCTCATCGGTTTCATAATGGTCCTCTCGAATAGCCGGATGGCCAGCCGTCAATCCAATCTGCCATCCTCGAATTAAGTACGAGTCGTCATTTCAGCTCATCGATGAAGGGACGGGATGCGCCGTTCCGCATGAACGCCGTCGGCACTCAACCCCTGTGATGACTGAACCCCGACCAACAAGTCCTCTCGAAGTACGTAACGACGAATAACGCTGTCACAAGCGCCCGGCTTACGTGACGTCGGTGCCTTCTTGGAGCTTCCGATAACGGGAATTATCGGAAGTAGGGGGAGGGGCACAGCCTATGGGACAGGCGTGAGAACGATGAATTTGACGTGTTTTCTGTTTCAACCAAACAAGTAAGGAGTTACAAAATGAAATCGATTTTCAAAATTCTGGTTCTGGGCGTCGTCCTGATCCTCGCGGCCACCGCGGTCGTGGATGAGGGTCTCGCCGCCGACAAGGGATCGCAGTTGATCTTTCACAGCAACATGTACCACCAGAACTTCATCTCCGTTGCCAACGCCAACGATGGCAGCGCGGTGACGTTGCTGACTCAGTACTACAACGACGAGATGCATAGGGTTCTCTGGTACCTGAGAGTCGTACCCGGAGGTGGAAACGTGTTGGTCGACCCCTTTGACCATTTGATTCCGGGCACGGCAGAGCAGGATGACGATGGTGAGGACATTGCAGGCTCGGAAACGAACGTGAGCAGTATCCTCAGTGAACTCCCCGCAATGAGCATGAAGGATGAGGACGGCAAGTTTCACGCCGGGGTCAACTCCGGTCGTTTTTTGATTGTTCTAACCGCGGTCGGAGCAAGCACGGTCGATGATGGGGACACCGAAGACGTCGATGAAGGCAACAGTGGTAGCATGCTCGCGAACATCCTCTTTCCCGCCTTTCTGGCTGCGGACATGCACGCTGTCGACAACATCGACAACTGCGGAGCGATCACGACTGACGCAACTCGCGGCGCATCCCCCGCGACCAATACTAGCAATGTCGGGCTCTCCCGCCACCCGACCGATAAAGCTTGGGACTGTCGAAAGGACGATCCCACCACTACCATTAATGAAGCCGATGTGACGTCGAAGAACGTCGGTGCTTTGGCCGTGGGCAATGCCGAACCGATCGCCTTCAACCACCTGACCGGGAATTTCACGGAAGCGTTGGTTGGAACCGCCGCCGGCGGATCCGATCAGACCGCATCCTGGGGGGGAACTCCGGTGGTCCGGCCGGCCGTTACTGACGTGAACAACATGGCGATGATAGGAACCGACTATCAGACTCTGAACGGTATAGACTTCAACGCGGATACGCCTGTGAACATGAACTTCTATCCGCCTGGTGATCCGCTGGCAACAGGGACCACAGTTACTCCAATAGAGGTCCCCGGCACCGGTCGTTTGGCAGAAAAGGACGCGGGTGGTCAGGGGCTGGACATTGTGATTGAAGATGCACGTGAATCCTTTGCCGTGCCATCACGTATTGAGTCGGAACCCGACGACTCGACCAACAGAGCGATCGCCGGTGCAGGCAATTTAGGCGATACAGATAATGACAATGCAACCGACGACGCCCAAATTCCCCACGGAGCCTTGGTATTGCCGGCTCTTTATGGTGGGGGCACGCAGACCACCCAGGTTGCGGTGTTGCTGTCCGCAGCGGATGACTTTGGCGACCCGAGACAGACTAAGGGTGGCGATTACAAGTTGATCCCCGCCATGACGGGGTACAAGGTGACCCTGCATGACAATATGGGGGATGCCTTGCCAGATCCTGCTGCCGAGGACTCTCCCGTATTTGGTGGCACGGATTCTGCCGACGCTCCGGCGGGCGTCAGTATCATCGTCAATGGCATTAGTGTCATGACCGATGCCAATCTTGCCAAGTGCACCGGAACCATGATGGCCGGGGCCTGGACTGTCGCCTCTCTGACGGAACTCGTCCCCTCGGCGGCTATGGGTGCAAAGACCTTCGCTGGTCTGGATGCCATGCTTGATCCGATGATGAATGCCACTCCGGGCTTGATCAAATTCGTGCGTTCCGCACTGACGTGTAAGATGAACTACGGCGACGGCGACGGCACGACCCTTACAGGGATTGAGGAGGCGGATGGTGTTCCCACAAAGAACGAGCGGACCTACAAGGCCGGCACGTTGGTCGTGGAGCAGGCAGACTCCGAGCGTACATTCATCACCACGGGCCAAGCCGTGTTGAAGTTCATCACCCCGACTTCGACTTTCGCGGCCTCTTGGTCCCTGAAGTCTCCTCCAGCTCCGGCGGCTGACTTCGGTACTAATTAGGTTGGTCCAGCCAATCCAAGGAACGTCACTCTCTTCAACCAAGGGAGATCGACGGACCGGGTAGAAACGGAAGGGGAGACCTGCAATCAGGTCTCCCCCTTCTTTTTTCAAAATGCTGCGACGATATCCAGAACCCAGGGGCAGGTTTTCAACCATCCTTTCTACCCCCACGGTCTGGAGAAGCCCGGTGTGGAGTCCTATCCCGAGCTCTTCGTTACCCGACAGTGACGACGCGCAAGCTCCCTCGGGTTTCCCTGTGGCACCCCTGAAGGGGCCGTATGTGACGGCCCCGCCGCAGGTTCACTCATGACTTTGCCTGAATTATTCCAGACTTTCCCCGACGAGGAAGCCGCCGAGCAATGGCTGGCCGCCATCCGCTGGCAGGGCCAACTTTGGTGTCCGGCTTGCGGCTCCGACCGCTGGTACCGCCACCGGACCCGGGACCCGCGCCAGGTGGCCATGCGTTATCGGTGCAAGGACTGCAAAGGGTACTTCAGTGTCCGCAAGGGGACCCTCCTGGGACAGAACAAGACCAAGCTGAGGACCTGGGTATTGGCGATTCACCTGCTTTCCTCCGATATGCCCCTGAGAACTTCCATGTTGACGTTGCATGAGGGATTGGGAATCTCCCGCGTCACGGCCTGGAGGATGGCGAAGACGATCCGGCAAGCCCTGGCAGCCCCGGGGGACTCGCCGCAGGCGTGATTGAGGGCAGCTTTTCCGCTCTTTTGGGGATGAATCGTTGATCTCCAAGATGGGATTTCGTACCCGGCGGCGTGCCCTGCCTTTACCTCGGTTCCGATATTTCCCGTTAACAGAACCTGTCGGTTCAAATTGTCACGCCGTATGGTTTCTAAGGATGCACAAACCCGCTTCGGGTTGCAAGTTTCGTGAAGGAAGCTGCTCGGGGGCTCGCCCGCCGGCCACAGTGTATCCTAGACGGCGTCCTTTCGGGAACTTTGGGGGGGTGCGATGAGTCGAGGACTGCTGTCACTGATTGAAGCCGAGTACCAGCGCTACAAGGCTCTCGGCGAGGGGACTTTCCGCCAGTTGAGCGCCGGGGAGCTGGTGGCGGATTCGGCGGGGGCCAACTCAATCGCCATGATCGTCTGGCACATCGCCGGCAATCTGGAATCCAGGTTCACGGACTTCCTGACGACAGACGGCGAGAAGCCGTGGCGGAATCGGGACTCGGAATTCGAACCGCGGACGCCGTCACGCGCCGAGATCGAGGAGAAATGGGACCGAGGTTGGCAGGTGCTTTTTGGCTCGCTTCTAGAGCTTACCGATGACGATCTGGATCGTTCCGTGATCATCCGGGGCGTGTCCATGGGCGTCGATGAGGCCCTGCTGCTCTCTCTGGCCCACGCGTCCTATCACGTCGGACAAATCGTCTATCTGGGCAAGTGCTTCCGCGGGGATTCCTGGGAATCCCTGAGTATCCCACCGGGCAAGTCTGACGAGTACAACGCGAATCCGGTTTTTGAGAAAGCCTGCGGGGACGCGAAGAGGTCGTCGTAGGACGAGGAATCCGGCGCTCCCGGGGTCCAACGGCGGACCGGATACATTATATATATAGAGAAACCATGGACTTCGATGTCGAAGGCAACCTTGGCGCCGCAGAGCGTTCCGTATGGTCGATGGAGCGGGATGGGCGTCCCGCGCGAGCGGTCACGCTTTCTCGCAGCTACGCGACGTCGGTCGAGGACGTGTGGGACGCCGTGACCAACGGCGAGCGGATTCCGCGCTGGTTTCTGACGGTCAGCGGCGAGCTCGAACTTGGGGGCCGCTATCAGTTGGAAGGCAATGCGGGCGGCGTGGTCACGGCGTGCGAGCCTCTGTCCCATTTTGCGGTCACATGGGAGTTCGGCGGGGAAGTCAGTTGGTTGGAGGTCCACTGCTCGGGCGATGGCGCCGGCGGCGCCCGGCTGACCCTGACGCACACCCAGCAGGTTTCGGAACACTGGGATGAGTACGGGCCGGGTGCGCTCGGCGTCGGCTGGGAATTGGGTCTGCTGGGACTCGCGATCCATCTTGCGCAACCGGCCGCGCCGATGCCCGACCCGGCCGCATTCGCGGTTTCGCCGGACGGGCGGGCGTTCATCAGCGGCAGCAGCGAGGGGTGGGAACAAGCGGCCGTCGCGTTCGGAACCGATCCCGCCGCCGCGCGTTCGCGGGCCGGGCACACGACCGCATTCTACACTGGCGAAGGGGACGAGACCACCAGTGGCGCGGCTGCCGAGACTAGCCAAACAGGTGATCGAATATGAATCCACCGACAACTGATCTTCGATATCCAATTGGAAAATTCTCACTCGAGGGAGAGGTGACCCGTGATCGGGTCACCGCCTGGATCGACGATATTGCGGCGTTGCCGGCCGACCTCCGGCGGGCGGTCTCTCCGTTGACCGACGGCCAACTGGACACCCCGTACCGTCCGGGTGGCTGGACCGTCCGGCAAGTGGTCCACCACCTGGCCGACAGTCACATGAACAGCTACGTTCGATTCAAGTTGGCGCTGACGGAAGACCGGCCCGTGATCAAGGCCTACGACGAGAAGAGTTGGGCCGAGCTGCCGGACAGTCGGGAACCGGTCGCTTCTTCGCTCGATCTCCTGGCGGCCCTCCACTGCCGTTGGGTGGATCTGTTGCGCAGCCTGAGCTGGGAGCAACTCCAGCGGGAGTTCGTGCACCCTGAGTCGGGCGCCTCCAGACTGGCGGTCACCGTCGGGGCCTACGCCTGGCACGGCCGGCATCATCTCGCGCATGTGGAGCGGCGATTTCCAATCCCGTCTGCCCTTTAGTCAAGAACTACTAAACATTAACTTTTTCAGTCATCTACCGGGTTCTTCGCCGAATCGGTAAAGTGGTTGACTCCCTATGTTTGGCGTCCTGCACAGGCAACAAACAGGCAGCCGAATCGGCTCCTGAATGCCGGCAATCTCTTCTCTTTTCCCTTGTTCCCCCTTTGTTGCCTGACTCAGAGACATTGTGAATCGGCTTTGCCGACCGCTTGTCAGCACCGGCGGATTCTGCCTGAGGATGAAGGTGTCCGGCTTCGGACTGCCGTGTGCTGACCGCTCGGTCAGCGGTCGGATGAATCGCCATGGAGTCGCCTGACCGCAGTAGGAATCCCGCGGGAACGATCAACCGGACGGGTTATTGGTTGACTTTGCGGAGTTGAGCGACCATTTTCCGGGCCATTTGGTGGTCCGGGTCAAGCCGGAGCACGCGTTCCATGCTTTCCAGCGCTTCGGCATGACGTCCTAGGAAGTACAGCGTCACGCCGATGTTGGCATGGACGGTGACGCTGTCGGGTTTCAGAGTCGCGTGGGTTCGATACAGGTCGAGCGCATCCTCGTACTTCTTCTGTCCGAACCTCAAATGGGCCAGATGGTCCAGTGCTTTCGTGTGTTTCGGATCGCGTTCCAGCGCGCTCTCGAAATGCACCGCCGCTTCCGCCGGCCGATCCAGTTCCAGCAGAGTCCGGCCCGCCAGATAGTGCGCCGTCGCCGCCGTTTCCGGGTCCGTTTCCGCCATGGTCGCCCGTGTCAGAGAATCGAAGGCTTCTTCGTAGCGTTTGAGCTTGAAAAACGCCGCGCCCAGGCCAACCCGGGAACCGACGAAGTGCGGGTCGATTCGCAGCGATTCACGGTAAAAGACGATCGCCTCCTCATGCCGCTCCGCCTTCCTGAGCGCCTCGCCCACGCTTAAGAGCATCGTGGGGTCGCTGGGACGCAGCTCACGAGCGCGGCGCAGATACTCCTCGGCTTCGTCGTCGCGGTCCCGCAAGAACATCACGTTGGACAATTCCACCAGGGCATCCACAGGATCCGGCGTCAATGCCGCGGCGCGCCGGAAATGCGCACTTGCAGAGTCGAGCCGGTCCACTTCGCGCTCCGCGCGCCCCGCGTACAGTGAGAGCTCACCCGCGAACGGGGCGTCAGGCTCCAATTCAAGCGCTTTCTCCAGTGGCGCAATCGCGTCCTGGTAGCGTCTCGTATGGAACAGCGCAATGCCGAGTCCGCCGTATCCCTGCACGAGGCTGTCATCGATTTCGAGCACCCTGCGGTAGGTCTCGATCGCCTCGGTGTACCGGCCTTGTTTCCGCAAGATTTCCCCGAGGTTCTGGTTCGCGTTTAGATGCCGGGGGTCGAGCCCCAGGGCCGTGTCCAGCGCCGCTTCAGCCTCATCGAGGCGATCCAGTCGGATGAGAACCCGGCCAAGATTGGAATGAATAGCCGCATTGTCGGGTCGCTGCGCCACGCCGATGCGGCCCGCGGCCAGCGCCTCCTCGTGGCGACCAGCATCCGAAAGGGGCCCCATCAGGTTGAGGTGGGCGTCCCGCGCCTCGGGATTGTGCGCGACGATGTGGCTGAAAAAGGTGATCGGGTCCCGATATAAGCCCGCTTGGTGCCACGTGAGTGTGCCCAGTAGCGCCAGTATGGAGACGAGCATGCCCCCGGCCCAGGTTCTCATCGCGGCCGGAAGCAGGCTGACGCCATGCGTCGCCGCGCCGAGGAGCACCGCCAGCACGCCGAGACCCGCCAGATACTGGAACCGGTCCGCGACCAGAGAGAACTGCATGTATCCATAGTCGACGAAACCGAGTACCGGTGACAGCGTCACGGCAAAGAATAGAGCTCCTGCCAGAGGTCCCCGTCCCAACCGCTCCCGGCCGAACCAGAGCAGCGCCGCCAGGGCAACCGCAGCCAAGACCCAGATCCAGGAAACCGGGTCCGCCGGGCGAATTTCCCAAAGCGGATAAATAATGGCAAGACCCGTCGGCCACAGCAGCTTGCCCACGTAGAACCACAGCGCGCGGGTCGCAATCAGGATACGCTCGACGAAGGAATAGCCGAGCGCCAGTGGCTCCCGCGAGGTGTAGAACGACAGATCAAGGGCCGTAATGACCAGTGCCACCGCGAAGAATGGCGCCAGCCGGATCAATTCGGTCCGTGTCACACGGCCTGTTTGCCACCAGTGCCAGATCAAGAGCGCCACCGGTAGCGTCACCACGATGGACTTGGATAACAGGCCGGTCGAGAACAGAACGAGCGCCAGCAGGTAACGGGCCGGCTTCGGTGCCTCCACGAACCGGATCCAGGTGAAAACGGCGGTCAGGTAGAACCACGCCGAAAGCAGGTCCTTGCGCTCGATGACCCAGGCGACCGACTCGACATGCAGAGGGTGGACGGCAAAGACGGCCGCGATGATCCAGGAGCCGGGCACGGCCAGACGCTCAAGGAGGCGCCAGATCAGCAGGACGTTTACGAGATGCAACAGCAGGTTGACGACGTGATAGCCCAGCGGGTCCAACCCCCAAAGCTTGTGCTCCAGCCAGAAACTCGCATAGACGATGGGCCAATAGTGACCTTCTTTCTTTATGTCTGCCGGGGAGAACCAGATATTCCACAGCCCGGACCAGTTGTGAACCACGGGTTCGTCGACGAAGATCACGTCGTCCCAGACGAATCCGGCTTCAAGCACCGGCAGATAGCTGACGATGACCAGGAGGCCCAGTAGCAGGGCATGACTGCTCATCGACCCGACAAATCGGATGCTGGAGGCGCGGGGTGCCAGTTGCTTCTTCTCGGTCATGTTGCTCTTGCCCTCGATGGCCCGGCCCGGCCATTCGGTGGCGACCGAAAATCGTCACCGTAGCGGTCACGGTGCATCGCCAGGCTTTTCGTCCAAGCGTGTCTTCCGCACCGTTTCCCCGAGGCGGGGGGCGTACAGTCGGCAAAGATGGCGCAGAAAGTGGACGTGTGTTCGCCAGTTCAACTTGCTCTGGCCCCGGCTGCGAGTTTCGAACCGGATCGGGACTTCCCGGACTCGAAGCTGCCCGCGTGCCATCAGTTCAAGAGCAATCTTATAGCCAAGAGGATGGAACTCATCCAGATCGGGAAGGGTCCGGCGATCAATCGCGAAGAACCCCGACAGGGGGTCGCGACAATTTACCAGCGGACGCGCCATCAGTGTCCCGACCCGTGACAGGAACGCCCGGGACCAGCCCCAGGCAGGATCCACCCGTGCATCAGACACGTATCGGCTGCCGACGACGATGTCGCAGTCGGGTTCAAGGGCGGCAAGCAAGTCGGGGATCTGCTCCGGCGGGTGCGACAGGTCGGCGTCCATCACCACCAGCCGGTCGAAGCGAGCGAGCCGCATGCCAAGGAGTACCGAGCGGGACAGGTCTCTGGGCGCGTCGCGTCGGATCTCCATGCGAATGGGGAGTCGGCACCCCCACTCCGCCACGACAGTCTCGCTGCCGTCGTTCGAGTCGTCGTCCACCAGGATTAATTCCCACTCGGTGGGCCATTCGGACAACGTGGCCTCTACGCGGCGAAGCAGGGACGGGATATTCGCGGCCTCCCGAAACGTCGGCACGACGATGGACACTGGGTCGGGCATAGGGAAACCCTGATCGTAAAAGACTCGTAAATCTTGTTGGCCCATGGAGATCCTGCATCTCCAAGTCTTCCTTGAGCGTATACGATTCTCCGTAAATGGCCCGCTGCCGGTAACCCGTCAGATAGAGGAGGGCCTCGCGGCAGGTCTTGGAGGGGATGGTTCCCGTGTTCATGCAGACCCCGCCCACCACCTCGCGCCGGTCGCAGATCCCGACTCTCCTTCCCAGCTTGGCCGCCTGGACGGCGGCTCTTTGACCTGCGGGTCCGGTGCCGATGACGAACAAGTCCAGATCGATCAATAGGGCTCCATTCTGCCCGCGGCGGGGGAAAGACTCAATTGCCTCTCACCGCCGTCGAAGGAATAGTGCCGAAATCCCGCCAGATTCGGTGACGAGGGAGGCCCTGTCCCGACTCCGGTCAGAAACGCATGAGAATGAAGGTGTCCCGTTTTCGTGGACGGTTTAGTCGTGAGGCGCACAAGCGAGAGCTTCAGGCTCAGTGCGAGCGACTGACTCCGGCCAAGTTGCATCAGCGGATCGAGCATCTAAAGGACGAACTCCCGGATCGGCATCGACCCCGGTCAAGATCTACGATGAGGGCAGCGACCTCGGGACTTTCTTCGGGGAGGTCCTTCTTTGAGGCAACGGATGATACCTCCTCTTGGTATGGCCAAAGAACCTCTTCGGTGCCACATTTTTGCGCACGGAACATCAGTTAGATTGGTGTCAGTATTGATATGGTATCATTCGTCGACGCTTTGGGTGCCTCCTGATTCCGTACGAATCAGGAATAGCACCAGTGAGAAAAAAACACTTGTGAGAAGAGCCCGACAGCGCTAGATCGTATTTGGAGGGAATCCCCATGCCGAAACGCAGTAGGTCCGCATCGATCTGTGACGGCCTAAGAAACACTTGCTTTGTCCACATCGGAAGGGGTTTTTTCCCTTTCCTGGCCGTCATGCTGCTCGCGACGCCCCAACTGGCGTTCGCACAAGACAGCCTGGCCGTGACGATGGACCCGCGATCACTAACCGTCGTGGAAGAAGATACCGCTGAGTACACTGTCAAACTGGATGCCGCGCCATCGGAAGATGTCGTGATTACGGTGGGCGGCACAACGGCCGACCTGACGGTGAACCCAACGTCGCTGACCTTTATGCCGGGCACCTACGATACGGCGCAGACCTTCGAGGTGACCGCGGGAGACGACGCTAACGCTGTGGATGAGACAGTCACGCTCACCCACACGGCAATGATCGGGGACGACGAAGACGAGGTGGCGTTGAGAAACGCGACGGTGACCGTGATGGTCGACGACAACGATACGAAACTGGTCACGTTGAGTACGAATACGGTTTTCTTCCTAGAAGCTACTCAAACTGGTGAATACACGGTCGTGCTGAACACTGAACCGACTGCAACGGTGACCGTGGACATTGCGGGCGCCTCGGGCGAAATCACGGTAAGTCCGTCCCGGTTGTTCTTCACCGCGGATAACTACGCCATGGCGCAGACGGTGACGGTGTTTGCGGGAGAGGATTTCGATGCGGAAGACGATACCGCGACCCTCACCCACACGGTGCGAGGTGGGGACTACACCGGCGTGCCTGCAGGCTCCGAAGCTGACCGGGAAAACAGCATGGTGTTGGTGACGGTCGATGACAACGACACGCGGGGCGTGTCCGTGAGTACCGATTCACTGACTATTGCCCAGGGCGTGAACGCGACTTACACGATAGTGCTCGATACTCAGCCGACGGGCAATGTGACCATTTCGGTAACGGAAGATCCGAATAATGAAAATGAAGGTGTGAGTGCGACCTCGTCGGTGAGGTTTTCGAGGGGCGACTGGAATCGACCGAAGCCAGTCACGGTTCGAGTGACCTCGAGTGCCACGGGATCGGTAGATTTGGTGCATGCGATCACCGATGCGAGCGGCAAGGACGAGTCTTACGATGGCGCGACTATTGATAATGACACCGTCGCCGTGACCGTCCGGGAGGCGACATCGGGAATCAGACTAAGTACGAGTTCACTGACCGTCAACGAAGGTACGAGCCGCACCTACACGGTGAGGGTGGCTTCTAGGCCGTCGGCGGATGTGACGGTAAGTCTGGCCTCCTCGGATGTGGATGTCACGGTGGACACCAACGCGGATACGGATGGCAATCAAGCCACCCTGACCTTCACGGCGCCGGTCGACGCAGAGAACCCTGGCAACTGGAACACGGCGCAGCCGGTGACGGTTACCGCGGCTGAAGACGAAGATGGCGTGACGGATACCGCAACGGTGGCGCACACGATCGGCGATGTGACGGTAGCCGGCGGGACATTGCGGGTGACGGTTAGCGAAAACGATACGCGGGGCGTCGAGTTGGACCAGACGTCACTCGAGGTCGCCGAGGGCGGAAGCGCAACCTACACTATTAGATTGAAAACCCAGCCGACCGACAATGTGACCGTGACGGTAACTGGGGCTTCGGGTGATGTGACCGTGAATCCGTCACAGCGGACGTTCACGACTACAGACTGGTTCGAGGCAAAGGAAGTGGTGGTCAGCGCCGCGGAAGACCCCGACGGAGAACCGGAGAATGCCGTGACGCTCAGGCACACGGTTCGCGGCGGGGACTACGACGGCCTCCGAGGGGTGGATAGCGTCCGGGTCACGGTCACGGAGAACGAAATGATCGGTGTGACCGCATCAACCGATTCTCTAACGATGATGGAGGGTGAGACCGGCGAATACACCGTCAAACTGCGATCGCAACCCACTGGGACCGTGACGGTCATGGTGCGCGCCGATTCCGGTGACGTGACGTTGACTCCCTCGCGCCTGATATTCACTACCAGCACCTGGGACACTGAGCAAACGGTGGAGGTGAAGGCTCTCCAAGATGCCGACGCGGAACAAGATGCCGACATAACGCTGACCCACGCCGCAAGTGGCGGTGGCTATAGCGGCTTGACCGGCGACCAGATGGGCAAGGTGACGGTGAGGATCACTGAGGATGACCAGAAGGGCGTCATAATCACGCCAACGGCACTGACGGTCGACGAGGGATCGACGGCGAGTACCTACACCATCAGGCTGAATTCCCAGCCCACGGGACCCGTGACGGTAACGTTGGGTGGGCTTGGGCTTGAAACGGCGAAGATGGAGTCCCTGACGGTCGCTCCGACCAGGCTGACCTTCACCCAACGCAACTGGAACATTGCTCAATCGGTGACCGTGCGTGCAGACGAAGATGCCAACGGTGCGCACGGGACCGTGACGCTGACACACGCCGTTAGGGGTGGCGGCTACGATTCCACGAGCACTCCGCCCACGGTGACAGCGAAGAATGTCGATGTGAGAGTCGTGGACAACGACACGGCGGGTTTGTCCGTGACACCGATGAGCCTGGAAATCCCTGAGGGTTCGAGCCAGACGTATAGAGTGGTGCTGAAAACCCAGCCGACGATGGACGTTACAGTGAACATAACCGGAGGGGGCACAGATGTCAGCGCGACCCCGACGCCGCTGACGTTCACGCCGGACAACTGGTTCAGGGAACGACCTGTGACGGTTCACGTAGCGGCCGACGCAACGGCCCCTTCAGCGACTCTGGAAAACGCCGCAACAAGCTCAGACTCGGATTACAACGTCTCGGAAAATGTCGCGGTGGAAGTCATGGACAGCGACACGCCTGACGTGGCCGTGAACCCGACGTCGCTCACGATCACCGAAGGCGGAAGCGATTCCTACACCATGGTATTGACCAAGGCACCGACGGCACCAGTCTCAGTGGCTATTTCCGGCGCCTCCGATGACGTGAGAGTGAGCGGGCGCAGTGTGAGTTTCTCAATCGGCAATTGGAACCGTGCGCAGACGGTGACGGTCAGTGTGGCCGAGGACGAAGACGCCGCGCAAGACGTGCCGGTAACGTTGACGCACAAAGTGAGTGGAGCGGACGAATACGAAAAAGACGACGACGGCGATCCTCGGCCGGCGATTTCATCCGTAAGGGTGACAATTAATGAGAATGACAATAAAGGCGTAACGGTGAGTCCGACCTCGCTGACGATCGCGGCCGGTGTGAGCGGGACCTATC
The DNA here is from genome assembly GCA_965217775.1 of Acidobacteriota bacterium. Lineage (GTDB taxonomy): Bacteria > Acidobacteriota > UBA6911 > RPQK01 > JAJDTT01 > JAJDTT01. The sequence continues at coordinate 4,129,308 of CBDCJH010000002.1, read as the reverse complement.
GGGTCCGGCTGAACACACAGCCGACGGATACTGTGTCGGTGACGGTGGACAGCCCGAGGAACGACGTGACGGTGACCGGTTCGCCGGTGATCTTCACGACGAGTAACTGGAATGCCGACCAGACAGTGACGGTGATGGTGGACGAAGACGCTGGCGGCGAAGAGATGCAGTCGGTCACGCTGACGCATTCGGTGAGTGGCGGCGACTACCAGGGTATCGGGGTCGCGGACGTGGTTGTGACCATCCCGGTGGAGGGTGCTCCGGGTGCACCCAGAAACCTGAGGGCGACCGGCGGAGACCAGCAGGTCAGGTTGAGTTGGACCGCACCGGCGAGTGACGGTGGTTTGGCGATCGTCCGTTATCAACACCGCTATCAGCAGAGTGGCAGCAGTTTCACTGAGTGGGCGAACGTTCCCGGCGGGGCCAGTGCCACCAGCTACACGGTAACTGGCCTGGAAAGCGGAGCGTCCTACACCTTCGAGGTGAGGGCGGTGAACAGCGTCGGTGGTGGCCAGGGTGCCACGGCCAGCGCCACGTTGGCGGATTCCGCGCCGGGTGCGCCTTCGAATCTGGAGGCAGACGCCGGTGACGAGCAGGTCACACTGACCTGGGGTGCTCCAGCTGACGGCGGCTCACAGATCATCCGTTACGAGTACCGCTACGCTGCGTCTGGCGAGACCTACAGCGATTGGGCGACCGTCAGCGGTGCCGGAAACGCCAGGAGCCGCACGGTCACCGGCCTCACCAACGGCACGGAATATGGATTCCAGGTGCGGGCGGTGAACAGCATCGGCGAAGGTGCGGCTGCGGAAGACAGCGCGACGCCGGGCCGGGCGCCCACCGCGCCCACGGGCCTGACGGCGAGGGTCGAAAGCGAGACCATCACGGTGATGTGGGGCATGCCGGCCGACACCGGCGGCTCCGCGGTTACCGGCTACCAGGTGCGCTACCGGATGAACGGTGGACAGTGGAGCAACTGGATGGCCGTGGCCGGCGGCGCGAGTGCCACCAGCTACACCATGACGGGCCTGACCAACGGGATCGGCCATGAAATCGAGGTGAGAGCGGTGAACGCCATCGGTACTGGCGCCTCCGCCTCGGTTGAGGCAACGCCCATGGAGGGCATCGACTTCGCCCACTTTGCCAACGGCCAATCGACTGGGGTGACCATCACCTCCGACATCGTGTTGGTGAACGTGGAGACTTCCACGGTGACCCCGGCCATCTACTTCTACAACCAGATGGGCGAGATGATTCCCGCCGATTCGGTGGTGGATCTGATGGGAGATCTTGAGGTCGCGGACGACGGCGCCCTGACCGTTCCCATGGGGATCCGGGGCCGAGGCGAAATCACGATTTCGACCAACGGCGAAGGCTCGCTCGTGGTCGGGTCGGTGAGGGTGTTCGCCAGCGGCCGCATAGGCGGTGTGCTGCGTTTCGACATCCCAGCCATAGGCGTTGCCGGCGTGGGAGCCAGCAAGCCCGTCAACGACGCCATCTTCCCCGCACGTCGGATAGAGGGCGGAATCAACACCGGTGCGGCGGTCCGCAACCTCAGTGCCGAGCCTATGATCGTGACCTGTCACCTGATGAAGGACGGCAGGATGATGGATGCGAAGATGGTCGACCTGGCCGGAAACGGCCACAGTTCCGAGTTCATTGACCAGATGTTTCCGGGTTCGAATACGACCGCCTTCGTTGGGTCTGTGCGCTGCATGGCTCCCGAAGGTGGGATGTTCACCGGCGTGGCCGTGGAGATGGATCTCTTTGGCGGCCAGATCTTCACTACCCTCCCGGTGGTGCCCTACGATGCGGTCGTGTCCGACGACGGAATGTCGATGCTGAACTTTGCACACTTCGCCAACGGTGAATTCGGCGGTGTGCCGATCACGTCCGACTTGGTGTTCGTGAACGTAGCCAACACGGCCGTGGATCCTGTCATCTACTTCTACGATCGAGACGGCAACATGATCGACGCCGATATGGTCGTAGACGCGATGATGGACGGTGTCGAGGTCGACGAAGACGGCGCTCTGATGGTCATGGACGAGATTCCGCCCATGGGCGAGATGACGATCTCGACCAGTGGCATGGGCGACGGCATGCGCGGCTCGGTGAGAGTCGTCTCCGACGGACCCATCGGCGGAGTCCTCCGCTTCGACAGCCCGAACATCGGTGTCGCCGGAGTCGGGGCCAGCGAGGCCGTCAACGCGGCCATCTTCCCGGCCCGCCGCATGGCCGGCGGAATCAACACCGGCGTCGCCATCCGCAACCTCGATTCGGAAGCCACGACGGTGACATGCAGGTTGATGGCAGACGGCCAAAGGATGAGGATGGGCGAGGAGACGATCGACTTGGCCGGCAACGGCCAGAGTTCCATGTTCATCAACGAGATCTTCATGGACGCCGATACGGACGACTTCGAAGGCTCGGTCCACTGCACCGCGCCGGCGGGGTCCATGTTCACCGGTGTTGCCCTGGAGATGGATTTCAACAACCGGATCTTCACCACCCTCCCGGTAGTTCCTGTGCGGTGATTGCCTCAGGGGAGTGAACGCGGACCACCCTCTTTGCCTGATGGGAGGAGGCGGCCATTTGGCCAGCCTCCTCCCGCCTCATATCCTTTTCTTCTCGCTGATCGAACGACTTCGACCCTCCAGACGGATGTGTAAGGGGGGAGTAGTGTGCAAGTGCGCTGTCCGTGGATGTGAATCGGAGGCGGTATATAAGGGTCTGTGCATCTCCCACTACTCGAAGCTCCGCCGTTCAGGATGGACGATGACTCTGGAGGAGTTGGCGGCATTCAAGCCGAATCGTGGGAGACTGCACCCGGAAACAAAGGTTCTCGTGGAGTCCCTCAATGCTCGCGGTCTAAGCATGAAGCAGATCGCTAAACATCTGGGCGTGAGCTGGCCTACGGTGAGGTCATGGAAGGCCAAAGGGTATTTCCACTTTGCGGATCCGATGCTCAATCGGACCTGCGACGTCGTCGGTTGCGATCGGGATCACGACTCTCATGGGATGTGTAACACACACCTTCAAAGGTGGATTCGATCTGGACGGAAGTTGACTCTGGAGGAGTTGGCATCGCCGCCGGTGGAACCCGGCCGCGGGAAGACCAAGTTCACTCTCGAGAGGAAGGCTTTGGTGGTGTCCCTCCGAGACAAAGGCATGAGTTGGGCCGCTGTGGCAAGGAAGGTGGGGGTTGATCGAGACACGTTGCTCAAATGGAGAAAGAAGGGTTGGCTTTAGGGATACCGCAATGCGGGAGACGGACCCTCGAGAAATCCGCTCCATGGACCTGCCAGGATTTCTTCGGTCGGGCTCGCGGTAGCAGGGTGGCTGCATTCGGTGGGGTCCGAGAGGGAGCGCTCTTGGCGGCTTGTTGCTCTCTCCGTCCCGCCCGCTGCCGGTTCCGAACTAGAACGCAGTCGGAGATCTTCTGCTGATCGGCCGCCGCCCGGCGGATTTCCGGGGTATCCTTTTCCAAGACCTCGATCCAACTCTCGGCATAGTTGACCCGGCTGGGGCCGTGACCGATCCTGATGTCTCGCCCGTCATCATGGCGCTGATTTCTGCCCGCAACTCCTCGCGGGCATAGGCCTCGGAACCAAAACCCGCCTTGAGCCCCTCGATCAACGACTCGCGGTTCATGCGCTCGGGGTGTTCCGTGGCGTGTCCCATCTTGTGAAGCGCCGTCTGGTAGTAATGGTTAGCCGAGGAAAACTGCTCCCACTTCGGCAGGACGATCTCATCGGCGCTCAGACGGTAGTACGCCCGATCTCCCTCGACTTGTCGGATATCTACGCCAGCGTCCGTAAGGAATTGGTCCGCCTCCAAGTGGGCCTCCCAGATCGCCTCCACGGTGAGGGATGGTCAATGACACCCACTTTACCGATTCGGCGAAGAACCCGGAAAATGACTAAGAACGTTAACTTTCGGTAGTTGTTGACGGTGGGGCAGTCGGGACTAAGAATCCCCTACCGGCAAGTTGTTCGCCCGCCGGGGAGAAGCTAGACTTGCCCGGTTCGCATCAACGGACCAAACTCGATCCCGGCGGGGTTTTCTCATGGCCATTCGACTCAAACTGCCCGGTTCGTCCCGCATCCGCCTGGGGACCGCCCTCACGTTGCTGGCGGGCTCCTTCATTTTCGGCCTCGTGAATACCGGTCCGCCTGCCAAAAACGAGCCCGATTCGGCGGTCGTCCCCGCCGACGTCCGGCCCGCATTCCCACACCCCATCCGAGGTGAGGCCGTCCGTTCCAAGGTGATCGAACTGATGGGGATGGATGCCATCCCCCCGAAGGAAATCCCGTTCTCGATGGGTGAGACCATGCGGACTGAAGACGGACTCCTGAGGACGCCCCTGAGTTTCGTCAATTCCCTGGGGGAAACGGTTCCGGGAATCCTCCTCATTCCCGCCGGGGCCGGCGCCGGATCGCTGGCGGGAGTCGTCTGCATGCCGGGGACCAGCGGCGACGCCGGACGATTGACCGAGGAGCGGTTTCATCGGGAACATCCGGACACGGGACCGCTTCGGGGATGGGCCCGGGAGCTGTCGAGACGGGGTTTTGCGACCCTCTCCATCACCTTGAAGGGGACTCTGTCCCGGCGCCGAGCGCTGGAGGATTGGGAGACCGAAGCCAAGCTCCTGGCCCCCTACGGGCGTCCCCAGATGGGGATCCTGGCCGAGGAAGCCTTGCGGGCGGCCCGGGTCCTGGGAGCCCAGGAGCAGGTGGACCCCGCCCGGGTCGGTCTCACCGGATTCTCACTGGGGTCGTACGCTTCCTGGTGGGCCATGGCCTGCGACCCGTCGATTGCGACCGCGGCCATTCTCTGCGGGGGACTGGGCAGTCTGGCGCGCGACATTCACGAGGGGCAGCCGGAACGGCACAGTTCCTGCCATTACATCCCGGGACTCCTCCGTCACTTCGACCATCCCGAGATCGTGGCGGACTGCATCGCGCCCCGGCCGTTGATGATTCTGGCGCCACTGCGGGACCCCGACATGGCCGCGTCCGGCGTGGATCAGCTATTGGATCTGGTTTCGCCCGTCTACCGGGAAGCAGGCCGGTCCCATCTGTTTCAGGTCCATCGTCCCGACGACGGCCACGTCTTCCGGGTGAAATACTTCAACTGGATGGCCAAGTGGTTTGAAGAGCAACTCTGACCGGGAGCCGAGTTCTCCGGCGTACTTGTCCTCTTTCCGTTTCTGATTTCAGGGAGTTCCATATGGCGGCAAAATCGGGGCTGGGAACCTTGGGCGAGTTTCCGCGGCTGAGGCTCTGCCGCCTGCCCACCCCCTTGGAGGCGATGCCGAACCTGGGCGAGGCGTTGGGCGGGGCGGGAGTCTACGTCAAGCGGGACGACTGCACCGATCTGGCGTTCGGCGGCAACAAGGTTCGCCAACTGGAGTTCTACCTGGGCGAGGCCCGGCTCCAGGACGCCGACACGATTCTGATCACGGGCGCCGTCCAATCCAACTTCGTCCGTCTCGCCGCCGCGGCCGCCCGCAAGTCGGGCATGGACTGTCATATTCAGTTGGAAGAGCGAGTCCCCAGGGACGACCCCCTCTATCGAAACTCGGGGAACGTGCTGCTGGATCGGATTCTGGGGGCGACTCTCTATTCCTATCCCGAGGGCGAAGACGAGGAGGGGGCGGACCGCCGGGTGTCGGAGATCGCCGAGGAGCTGAAAGGGCAGGGAAGACGTCCCTACATCATCCCCCTCGGCCCGGGACACCCGCCGCTGGGCGCCCTGGGATACGTGGTGGCGGCCCAGGAGTTGTTGGAGCAGGCCGTATCCCGGCAACTCTCAATCGACGAGGTGGTGGTCCCCTCCGGGAGCGGCCACACCCACGGCGGATTGCTGGTCGGACTGCGGGCGCTGGGCTCGCGCGTGCGGGTGACCGGCGTCTGCGTGCGCCGGAACGCCGGACCGCAGAAGGAGCGGATCCGGGCCCGCTGCCGGGAGATCGCCGAGCTGTTGGAAACGGCAAACCCGGTGACCGACAAGGACATCCGCGTGATCGACGATTTCCTGGCGCCGGGGTACGGGCGGTTGAACCCGCCCACGCTGGAAGCCCTCCGGATGGCCGGCAGCCTGGAGGGCCTGATCCTGGATCCGGTCTACACCGGCAAGACCATGGCGGGCCTGATCCACCGGGCCCGGAGCAGCGGTCCGGGGCGCTCGTTCCTGCTGATGCACACCGGCGGAACGCCGGCGATCTTCGCCTATGGGTCGGAGCTGACCGCCGCCCTGGAGCGGCGGTTTCCAACCGCCGAATCGGAGCGGCGGTTTCCAGCCGCCGAATCGGAGCGGCGGTTTCCAGCCGCCGAATTGGAGCGGCGGTTTCCAGCCGCCGATTCTTGAGGGGACAGGGATGTCCCCGCGCCTATGGGGGACTACAAGTCCCCCCTCCTGGGAGGTCGACGTGAATCATCTCAGTGAAAACCTGTTCCAGGTGGAGGACACCTGCAGCGTCTACGGCGTCCGGGCGGGCGGCAGGACTCTGTTGATCGATTGCGGGACCGACCTGCGGTCCCAGGCCGTGGGACCGGTCGACCGGATCCTGCTCACCCATTTTCACCGCGACCAGTGTTCCGGGGCCGCCCACTGGCAGGCGCAGGGCGCCGAGGTCTACATCCCCGCCGCCGAACGGCACTTCTTGCAGGAGGCGGACCTGCAGCGGGCGGCGTATTACGTCTACGACAACTACACCGCCTACTATCCGGGATACGGCCCCTTGCAAGACGTGCGCGGAGCCAGGATCGCCCGAGACTACGAAACCATCGAATGGCAGGGGATCCACTTCGAGGTGGTGCCGCTGCCGGGCCACACCTTCGGTGCCACCGGGTACCTTTTCGAGATCGACGGCCGGCGCGTCCTGGCCTGCGGCGACCTGATGGCGGCGCCGGGCCGCCTCGGCGACTACCACTGGCTGCAATGGAGCTACATGGACTTCCAGGGGCACGTCAACCAGCTCGAAAGCCTGGCCCACGCCGCCGAATTGGAGTGGGATCTCATGCTGCCGGGGCATGGGGCGCCCTTCACCCGGGAGGAAGCCCGCATCGACGAACTGAGCGAACGGCTCGCCCAGCTCCACGGGATGTTCTTAGACCAGCCCTACACTCCGTTCCAGGTGGAGTTCCGCCGCCTGTCACCCCACGTCTACGAGGTCAACTCCATGGCCAACTCCTACGTGGTCAAGGACGACGCCGGCCACGCGGTTCTCATCGACTGCGGCTACGTCTCGGGGGCACCCATCACGGCCAACCCGCACCGCTACATCGACCACCTGACCCCGCGGTTGCGCAGCGAGCTGGGAGTCGAGACGGTGGAATACTTCCTGCCGACCCACTTCCACGACGATCACTTGGCCGGATACCCCATGCTCCGAGCGCGCTACGGCACCAAGGTGGCCGCCGCGCCGGAACTGCAGGAGCTGCTCGAACACCCGGAGCGCTACGACATGCCCTGCATGGTGCCGGACGGGATGCGGGTCGACCGGGTCGTAGCCCGTGGGGAAAGCTTCCACTGGCGGGGGATCGACTTCCGGATCGAGCAGTTCCCGGGACAGACCTGGTACGACCACCACATCACGTTCCAGGTCGACGGGCGCCGCTTCCTGGCCATCGGAGACGCGATCTCGGGACTCAGCTTCCGGGAAGAGCGGGACTACATCCATTCCTTCATTCCCAAGAATCGAACCCCCCTTTCTGCCTATGGGTCCATACCGCGCAAGATCGCGGAGCGGCGTCCGGACGTGATACTGACAGGACACGGCGGCGGAGTGGAGTTCGAACAAACCCGGATCGATCGCTGGACCCAGTGGATGGACCGCTGGCAGTCACTCTTCACCGGCGTGGTCCAAGCCCCCCATCCCGACATGGCCATGGACCCTCACTGGATCGAGTTCCGACCCTACAAGGTCCGGATCCGCCCCGGCGACGCCGTGGACTTTCGACTCTACGTCAAGAACCACGCAGAGGATGAAAAAACCTGCCGGGTGCGGTTCCGCTCACTGGAAGGCGTTTCCATCGATCCTGTGGAGAAGGAACTGGTCCTGGGTGGGGGAGAGACGAAGGAGGTCGTGGTCCGGGTCCGCTTTCCCCGGGAGTTTTCGACCCATTCCCTGCCGATCCTGGCCGACGTGGACTGGGACGGGAAGAGACTGGGCGAAGTGGCCGAGGCCATCGCCTACTGGTGAGATGGGAGCGGCGGTTTCCAACCGCCGAACTCCGGTAGTGCATGGAGAAATGGGCGATTGGAAATCGCTCCTCCTTTTTCTTACGAGGTGTTGGCTAGATATCTCCGACCCGCCTCAACCGGACCTCGTGAAGGTCCATCACGCGTTTCCCGGGCTTGGAAAGGACCCGGATCTCCATCGTCGAGAGTCCCCGCTTGAGGTCCAGGAATCCGACGCCCTGAGTTCGCCAAACGTCCACGGCCGACGTGGGCTCGACCGCGAACTCGACACGCGCATCTCCCGAGGCGATCCGGATCCGGGAGCCCGCGTCGGCCACCCCGCAGCCGTATTGGAGGATCACCTCGTATCTCCCGGCACGCCCGACGTCGAGGTGCCAGCGGATGAAATCGTTCGGGTCCTCCCAGCCCGTGATCTTGTCCCGGATCAGCTTGTCGTATCCGTATTGGAGGCCCTGTCCGTGCAGGCGGGCCCAGGCGATGTCGATCACGGTCCCTCCCCGGAACATATTCGACATGATCGACGGGGTGTCCTCGCCGCTGACGGGGATGGGAAGCCGCACCAGGTCCTCCTTCGGGACCACCTCCTGCGACCATCGGTCGAAGGCTTCCTGAAGCTCTTTCACCCTCCCGGGCTGGCGCTCCGCCAGATTCTTCTGCTCGTAGGGATCGCGGCTCAGGTCGAACAACTCCTGGCCGCCGACCAGCTTCCAGGGCCCCCTTCGGACCGCGTAGTTCCGGCGGTTGAGGCCCAGACGAGGGCCGACCCCCGTCTTCGGTGCGTCACTCCAGAAGAACAGGGTCCGGTCCGGCGGATCCCCGCGTCCTGCCTTAACAGTCCGTGGTGAAAGTCCCGCGAGCACCGAGACCGTTCCTGCGCCCGCCGGACAAGGCGCGATTCGGGTGCATACCGGGAGTATGTGAGCCGATAGCAACGCCGTCCGCCGGGATGCAGGGACGGTCGAATGCCGTGATGACTTTTGCCACGGGCTGTTAAGAAACGGAGCCAGGCTCCGGCCGTCCAATGCCGGCCCTTCCGGGAGCGGAACTTCACAGAGATCCAGAAGGGTCGGAAGCAGGTCGATATGGGACGCCGCCACCTCCAGAGTCTTCCCCGCCGGGAGCTGGCCCACCCAGCGTGCGAAAAACGGCGAACGGATCCCTCCCTCATAGACGGTGGCCTTTTCTCCCCGCAGGTTCGCGTTGTAGCGGCCGGCCCCCTTCCACATGGCGTCCATCTGGTGCCACTCCCGGGACCGGAATTGCTGCATCTGGCGGCTGCTCTCCATCTGGGGGCCGTTGTCCGACAGGAACACGACGATCGTGTTTTCCTCCAGGCCCAGCTTTTCCAGGGCCTCCAGGACACGGCCGATCCCATCGTCCAGGCAGGTGATCATGCCGTAAACCTTGGCCAGGTGCGGAGACAGGCCCTTCTCGGTGTATTCCTGCTCGTACTTCAGGGGGACCTGGTTGGGAATGTGGGGAGCGTTGTAGGACAGGAAGAGGAAGAAGGGACGGCTCCGGTTGGACTCGACGAAACGGAGGGCGGCGTCGGTCAAGGCGTCGGTGATGTAGTTGCTGATCCGCACCGGAAGGCCGTTGTGCTCCAGGGCGGTGTCGAAATAATCGTCGATCATGCCGTCCCGGAATCCCAGAAACTCGTCGAAACCGTGGGTCAGGGGACCGTATTTTCCGTACCTGCCCAGGTGCCACCCTTCGGGCAGTAGACCTTCAGTCCTGCCAGAAGACCACGCCCATGTGATACCGCTGGTGCCAGGGGAGGCGGGAACAGTAGTAGGCGGTGAGGATGGAGCCGTCTTCCAGTTGGATGCTTGACGGGTACCCGCCGTCGACTCCGCCGGCTCCGCTGCTGGAGACGTGAGCGGCTGTCTTGAAGAGGATCCGGGGAGCGTCCCAGGTGAGTCCGCCGTCCCGGCTGATGCGCGCATGGACCCCGAGGGCGCCCCGAAGGCGCGAGCCGTAGGAGAGAAGGATCGAGCCGTCCCGCAGTCTCAACAGGTCCGCCGGAATCTCCTTCGGCAAGGAAACGGGTCCGCGTCCCTTCCAGGTCTGCCCGCCGTCGCCGGAGGCGAACAGCTCCAGATGCTCATCCTTCATCCCGCCCCATCGGATGGTGCGGCTGGCGGCGAGCATCTTCGCTCCGTCCAGAGGCAACAGTGCCGTTTCGTTGTAGCTGTCCGCGGCGATCAGGCGAGGGTTGCCCCAGGTCCGTCCGTCATCGTCGCTGAAGAAGATCCAGGCCGTATTCCTGGCGAGATCGCCGGGACCGTGGGAATAAAACGCGATGGCGAGTCGCCCGCGCGGAAGCATGACGATATCGCCGTAGGGAATCGGGTCCTCCGTTTGAGCCGGCACCTTCATCTCCGTGCGGGTCCAGGTCCTGCCGCCGTCCTCGGAACGGCAGATTCTGGGCGTCAGAAGGAATCTCTTCTTGTTGGGAACGGGCGGTTCGCCCCCTCGGGACGGGACGTTGCCCCAGCCGCCGGCCAGGACGACCAGGGCGCCGCCGTGAGTCAGGCCGGCTCCGTAGATCATGTGGTTGGTCCCGGGTGCGTGGGGCGCCGCCACGCTCAAAAAGGACCAGGTCTTGCCGCCGTCCCGGCTGATCCAGCACTCGGTGCTGCCTTCCCACAAGCCGTGGGCGGGTTCGCCGAAGACCGTCGCCACGATGGAACCGTCCGGCATGAGCGTCAGGTTGGGCCAGTTGCCCTTGTTGTCGATGGCCACGTACCGTTCCAGGTTGTCCATTCTTCGCTCTTGAGCCGGCTTCGTCTGCAGAATCGCGTCGGAGTAGCTCTTCCGGATCCAGGTGCTCATGTGACGGAATGAACCCGCCTGGGATGTTGCACCACTGGCCCGGCTCAGGGCGTCGGCTTCGAGCTGGTCCTTGGCGATGACGGCGGAGTCGAAGATCGCTTCCGCGGGGTCTCGGCTGCCCCGGAGGGCTTCGATCTCGTCGATGAAGGTGCGGCCGCCGCCATTGACGGCGTAGAAGGCCAGATATCGTCCGCCGACTCGCAGGCCTCCGGTCCAGTAGTCTCCCGACACGAAACGGCGGCGAACGGAAGCTCCTTCAGGGACGATTTCGTTGATCAGGTCGGTGACGTAGCGCCAGGTCTCGCCGTCGTCCGACACGTAGGCCAGTAGGGCGGTTGGGATTTTGACGTCCGGGTTTCCCGACGCGGTGTGGAGTCCCAGGGTTTCGATCGGTTGAACCGTTCCCAGGTCGAACTCGATCATCACTCCGGGTAGGGAGCCGAGGTCCCATCCGACGGATCCCTCGTGGTCCCAGAAGTTCGTCCCGCTGTGCGATTGCCAGAGTTTTCCGTCGGTCAGGTCGGATTTGTCGGCGGTGCCGCAGTGGCTGCAGTTCGGTGGAACGGAGAAAGTTGCCTCCTTGCCCGACAGCAGGTTGTCTCCCGGAAGGGGGAGGATGCGTTGGGCGGAGACCGGTCCGGTCAGGATGGCCGCCAGGAACAGGGCGGCTGAGCCCGGTTTCATTCGTCGCTGGCCGGCTATAGCGGGAAACACCGAATCTCGAGGGTCCGGCCTCTGGTGCTTGCTAGGGTGGGTCATTTTTTGCCTCCTTCTTCCCAGCATATTTGAAGCTGACGATGGTTCCTTTATTCGTGCGGAAACATGGATCGCGTGAAGGAAGCGCGGAGGGGGGCTGTCGCCCCCCTTGACCCCCCAATCGGCGGCAAGGATACCGCCGCTCCAAGTCGCCGCTCCACGTCGCGCTCCAATGGCAACTTCTTGTCAGGCCAGTTGGGCGATGATCTGGTCGCGGAGCAGCGTCCGGATGGTGTCCTGAAAGACGTTGAGGGTCTCCCCGATGTCTTCCTTCGAATGGGCGGCGGAGGTCACGCCTGCCATGAAGGAGAGCACCTCGACACCTCTGATTTGAAAGTTTTTTTGGAAGGCGGTGATGACCCTTCCGGGTATCCCCTTCAGGCGGGTGGCGTCGGTGGTTCGAACTGCAGCGCGATCCGTGGCGCTGGAACCGGGGTGAGCTTCCAGGTAGACATGGAAGCCGGAAGAGTCTCCGTAGGCGTAACCGGCCACCCGCTCCCTTTCCAGAATCTCCTCCATGCCTTCGCGAAGCAGTGCGGCCATGCGGTCGGCCCGGGCCTGGGGCCGGCCGGTCGCGACCTGTTTCAGGGTGGCGATCCCGGCTGCCGCCGAAAGGGGGTTGGCGTTGAAGGTGCCCAGATGCTGGATCCTCTCGTGCCGATCGTGCCGGGGATCTCCCGTGAAATCGAACAGGCTCATGATGTCGGCGCGGCCCACGAGGGCTCCGCCGGGGAGTCCACCGGCCATGATCTTTCCCAGAACGCTCATGTCGGGTGTGATTCCCACGAGTTCCTGGTAGCCGCCCGGACTGTACCGAAAGCCGGTGATGACTTCGTCGTAGATCAACAGCACCCCATGATCCGCGGTCAGGCGGCGCAGCTCGCGGTTGAAATCGGGACTCAGAGGGACCCGGCCCCACGACGCGCCGGACGGTTCCAGCATCACGGCGGCAATGTCGGGATCGCCGCGGAAGGTCTCCTCGACCAGGTCAAGGTCGGCCGGAATCACCACGATGGTGTCCAGGGTGGCGGGTGGGATGCCGGCTGAGATGGATTTGTCGAACGGAGGCATGGCGCCCTTGCCCACGTAGTCGTGCCAGCCGCTGAAATGTCCCTCGAAGCGGAGCACCTTGGTGCGCCGGGTAAAGGCCCGGGCGACTCGCAACGCCAGCATCGAACCTTCCGTCCCGGAGTTGACGAAACGGACCCGCTCGGCTGAGGGAATCAACTGCTGGATCAGACCCGCCCACTCGACCTGGACCGGATGGTCCATTCCGAAGTGGAGTCCGTTGCCGATCACTTCCCGGACGGCGTCCAGCACTTCGGGAGGGGAGTGGCCCAGCAGACAGGCCGCGTTTCCCATGCCGTAGTCGATGTACGCGTTTCCATCGGCGTCCCACATTCGGGACCCCACGGCGTGATCGATATAGCGGGGGAAGGGAAACGAAAATCGCAGGTCGTGACCGACGCCACCGGCGGTATTACGCTTCGCCTGCTCGAACAGTTCCCGGCTTCTGGGACCCCGCTCGACGTAGACTGGCAGCCAACTGTCGGACATATCTGCCTCTCCTGGAGTCGCTAGTCGGCCCGAATCGTCACCCGGGTCAGATAGGGGGAGGCGTACCCCATGCCGGCGATCAGCGTGGCCCGGTACTGGAGCCAGGAGTCACCGTCCCCCCGCGAGAGCCGGCCCGATTCCGGGACTGCTTTCCAAGCGGCGTTCTCAAGGGCGCCGCGGTCGGGTGCAAAACGGGCCAGAAGGCGGATCCGGGATCCTCGGGGGGTCTCTCCCTGCGAAGTCAGCTCGACCTCTTTCGGCCAGGAGGAAAGATCGAGCGCCGGCGAGGTGAAGGACGCCTCGGGTTTCCGGGTCGCCAGGTTGCCCACGTCCACGTTCTGTAGAAAATGCGGTCCCGGTGCCGGCAAGTAGCTCCGATTCGCGACCGAGAATCCGTCCTGAGCGCCCCAGTAGAGATAGCTCTCGACGCTGTGGTTGTCTTCGCCGACCGAGAGCTTGTGGTTCACCACCAGCAGATCGGTGTGCCCGTCGTAGTCCATGTCCGCCGCCATCAGAGCCGAAGGGGACTCGCCCGGCAGGTCGGTGCGGCGCCGCGCCGAGTATCCCTCTTGCTCGTCGTTCCAGAACAGCAGGACCGGAAGCTTCCGGTGGCTGCGGGACTCGTATTGGGAGACCGCCAGATCGAGGCGGTCGTCCCCGTTCAAGTCCGCCGCCACCACGTCGATGGCCCCCACGGTGGGAAACTCGAACCTGGGTTCGGCCTCCAGCCCGCGGTCGTTCCCATGGTAGATCTTGATCCAGGAGTCGGCCCGGTCCACCCCGTTGTCCCTGGAATACGGTCGCAGCAGGACCAGGTCCAGCCAGCCGTCGGCGTCCAGGTCCGCCACCTCCACGTTGCCGATCCCCGGCTCCTTCAACAGTTGGACGCGTTCGGACGAATAGCCTTCGGGTCCGCCCAGCAGAATCTTGCTGTAGGAACTTCCGATGTCGGCGGCCAGAATGTCCAGCCAGCCGTCCCGGTCGATATCCAGCAGCCGGCAGTTCTGGCCCAGATGGGCCACGCCGGGAATCCGGATTTGGCGGTCGGGATCCGAGAATTTCCGGGGCCCTCCCCAGGCGAGGAAAAGGGTGTCGAAATCGAATCCGACGATGTCCAGGTAACCGTCCCGATTCAGGTCGGCGATCTCCCAGGAACCGTTCTCGTTGAGGTCGAATTCGCTGCGTTTCTCCACCGCGGGTCCGCCGGGAGTCCCCCAGTAGAGGTAGCTGGCACCGGGCAGGCCCGAGTAGTGACGTCCCGAGTTGGCCACCAGCAACTCCGCATGGTCGTCGTCATCCAGATCGACCATGGCGACACCCATGGCCATGACGCAGGGGTAGCGGGAGACGAAGGCGGGAGAATAGCCGCGGTGAGGCCGTCCCCAGTAGACGTAGACGAACTCGTCCTTGCCTCCGGAGATCCCGCTCCCGGTGTTTCCGAAGAGCAGGTCCTGCCGGTTGTCGCCGTTCAGGTCGCCCACGGCCACGGCCGCGGCGCCGAAGGTCTGCAGATCGGTCCGGCGCGCGTCGCCGTACCCGTGAACGCTTCCCCAATAGACATAGGACGAGACGTCCAGGTTGCCGTAGGTGCCCTCCGAGTAGTTGGCGAAGATGAGTTCGGGAAAGCCGTCCTGGTTGAGGTCGGAGACGGCCACGTCCCTGGCGTTGAGTGTCGGTACGGAGGTTTCCGAGCCATCCTTGCCCCAGATGACGGCCGAGGCGTTCCCGCCGGCCAGGATGACCTCCAGCCTGCCGTCCCCGTCCAGGTCCGCCAGACGGACCCTCGCTCCGCCCCGGTTCACGGTCTTCCGCAGGACCGGCCGGCGGGACTGGAACTCGAAGAGTTGCAGCTTCTTCTGCGACAGCGCTGCCAGCACCGTGGTCCGATTCCCGGTCCGGGCGGTCTCCAGCGATACCAGACCGGGGATCTGAAACCGGGCCGGCGACTCCGGATCGGGCCCCTTCTCGCGTCCCCAGTAGATCTCGAGTCCTCCCTCTTCGCCGGCGGTGGCGAAGACCAGGTCAGGGTGGCCGTCTGCGTCCAGATCGGCGATCCGGCAGCCGACGGCGCCCCCGGTGGGCACGGCGCTACGATGACGTTCCCCATAGAAATCGTTGGACCCCCAGTAGATGTAGGACCCCGGATTCGCCCGGCCCGGGCCTGTCCGGTTGGCGAAGACCACGTCCTGCCGGCCGTCCTGGTTCAGGTCTCCCATGGTCACGTCCCGGGCGCCCGCCGTGGGAAGTGCCGTGCGGGACTCGCTCCGGTAGCCGAATTCAGACCCCCAGTAGATGAGGCTGTCGGAGAAGGGGGTGTCCCCCAGCCCCGAGGAAGCGAAGACGATGTCGGGGTAGCCGTCCTGGTCCACGTCGCTGAACAGGACGGCGCTGGGGCGGTCCGCCGGAAGCCGGAGGGTGCTGGAACGGCTCTTCTCCTCCTGCAGCCACAGGTCGTACAGGGCCAGGGACCGGTGCAGGGGCGACAGGACCGACCGGTAACCGCGGTTCGTCTGCAGGTAGCCCAGCGCGTCGACGCTGCCCACCATGACGTTGTGGGTGCTGGCGAAGGGGAGGTCGTAGTAGCCGTCGTTGTTCAGGTCCCAACGGCGAATCAATTGGAGGCGGCCCTTGCGGGAGACGTAGATGTCCTGTCCCGCGTGCTCGAAGCTGCCCGTGGAAAAGCTCTCGAAGCCCTCATGCACGATCTTGTACTCGGTGCCTTGAGCGAATTCCAAGGTGACGAGAAACGGCAGCAGGATCCGGAGGGTGGTGATCGTCTTCATAAATCGTCAGCGACCGGCGGTCGGCCTCTTAGGAAATCGCATCTCGCTCTCCGTAAATTTGTAGCGCGAAATTTGTTCAGGATCCCCTGGGAGGGGGGACATTCTTGTCCCCCATGAACCTAAGAATCGGCGGTTGGAAACCGCCGCTCCCAATCGGGGGTTGAAAACCGCCGCTCCCAGCGCTCGTCTTAATGTCACGGCCCCGCGGTGAAACGGCGGGTTTCCAAGGGCACTCCGTAGACCTCCTCCCCGGGACCGTATCCTCCACCCTCTGCGCCGATATCGTACTGGTAGTCCAGGATGAAGGTCATCACGTCCGCCATCTCCTGTTCCGAGATGGTCTCTTCCAGTCCCTCCGGCATCAGGGACTGCACGGTGGCTCGAATCTCCTGGATGTCCTTCCTCAGCAGCGTGTTCTGCAACTCCTCGCTCTCCACCAGCGTGATGCTGGCCGCCGTCTCCTGAGCCATGAGGCCGGTGTAGAGACGGCCCTTCCGATCGGTCACCACGTACTGGGTGAACTGGGGCTCCACGACCCGGTTCGGATCCAGGATACTGGTCAGGAGCGTATCCCGGTCCTGGTAGCCGGCCACGATAAGATTGGGACCGACCAGATGCCGGGTGCTGCCCAACCGATGGCACTTGATGCATTCGCGGCGGTAGACCTTTTCGCCGAGTTCCCGGTCCCCCGGCAGCGTCAACGCGGCCTGGTAGTTGGCCAGGACCTCCAGCCGGTCCCCGGGCGTGGAGGCCTCGAAGAGTTTCAGAGACCGGTCGCGGATCCCCTGGTCGTCGTGGTTCATCAGGAGCTCGCGGCGTTTGGCGTCGATCTGGTGGACCGGAACCGTCTCGGACTCGATGGCGTCCAGCAGGGCGCGGGTCCATTCCGCCCGGGACAGCACTCCCGACAGGACACCGCCTCGCACGTTGGGCGTCTGGGTACCCCACGACTCCAGCAGCAGCGGGGCGATCTCCGGTTCCTCGTAGCCGGCCAGAGCCGCGATGGCGGCGAGCTGCACCGCCTGGGGCTGCTGAGGATCGATCAGATTCGTCAGGGCCTCCCGGACCTCTTCCAGAGTGGCGTGCCGGATCAGTCGAATCGCCGCCAGGCGTTTTTTCTCCGGGAGTTCAGTGTCGGCAGCCGCCGTGAGGGCGGCCTCGAAATGGGTGCGGATCATGCGGGTGGCTGCCGGATGGAGGTTGTTGAGGCGGGTGAAAGTCCGGCCTTCGATGGCCAGTCCCTCGGCCAGGCTGGTCACGATGGCCAGTTGCAGATCCGGCTGTGAGGCCAGCGCCTCATGGGTGGCCGCGGCGCGGGTCAGGCGACGGAGTTCCGAGGTGTTGCTCCGGCCCCCGACGACGCGGGCCAGCGGGGGCAGCCACTGCCCCGCCAGCGGCTCCTGCTGAAACTCTTCCAATGCCGCCAGCTTCGTGAAGAGGCGGTCGGCCAGGCGGGTGCTGGAGCTCAGGACCGAGTTTCGGATCCAGCGGTCTCCACCGTCGCTTCGGGCAAGCTTCACCAGAGCCGGAAGAACCCGCCGGTCTCCGACCTCGCCCAGAGCCAGGGCGACTCGCAGCCGCACGCGCGGATTCTCGTCCCCGGCCAGCTCCAGGATCTTCCGGAAGAGCCGTCCGGAGCGCTTCATCCGCTGCTCTGCGTGCGGCACCGCGTGCTCCCGGACCCCGGGGGAGGAATCGGACAACGCCCGGACCACGTCCTGGTCTCTCAGAGCGCCCAACCCGTGCAGCGACCAGAGGGCGTGCATCCGGGCCAGGGGGCGCTCGCTCTCCTTCAGCAGGCGCCGCAGCAGCGGCGCCGCGGCTTTGTCCTGACGCTCGAAGATGAGCCGGTGCGCCGTCTCCCGCCACCAGCCGCCGGGATGCTCCAGGTGCCCCACCAGTTCCTGGATGTTGGCCTCGCCCAGCCGCGGTGCCGGAGGCGTCTTGAAATCGAGGGGCGCCACCCGGTAGATCCGCCCATGTTCCGAGCCTCGCGAGAAATCCAGATGTGCGAGAACCCGTTCCGGGACGTGGCCGTGTTCCACGAGTTCCCGGCACATGTCCAGCACGTAGAGAGTCCCGTCGGGTGCGTTGACCGAGTTGATGGGGCGGAACCAGTTGTGGCTGGAACGCAGGAATTCCTTGCCTTCGGGTTCGCGGCGGACCGCCTTGAAGGTGACGCCGTCGGGTTCCAGGACGCGCCGGTGGAACAGATTGGCGGTGGCGGCTCCGGTGAAGATATTGCCCCGGTACTCCTCCGGATACGCGTGTCCGGTGTAGACCTTCACTCCCGCCCAAGCGGCGGCAAACTCCTGGTAGTTCTCCCGGCCGCCCTCTTCGAGCCGGGCGATTCTTCCCGCGAAGATCCGCCGGGCCTCGCGAATCTTGCGCCAGCGTTCGATGGGGCTGCTCCGGTAGATGGCGAGCCGTCCCTGGGTCAGCGGGTTGACCTCCATGGAACCCATGGTCAGGTACCCGTGCAGGTCGAAGAAGAGGTAGGGGTTCCGCTCCAGGTATCCGTGCGGCATGACCACGTGCCGCCCGAAGGATCCCGCCCGGCAGACGTAGCGGTTGAACCACTCGTCGAAGCTGTATCCGAACTGAAAGGTCTGGTTGGTGAGCTCCATCTCCAAGCTCACCGGACTGAAGCGGAAGTCCCGGTTGTAGACGGAGACGGGCTCGGCCTCGGGCTGGCCTCCGGGACGAATGTAGCCCCCGTTGCCGCCGGTGGAGGCGTAGATCTTGTGGTCCACGCCCCACATGATGTTGTTGAGCATCTGCTGCTCGTTGGTGACGCCGAACCCGGTGTAGATCTGCTTCCGGACGTCGGCGCGGCCGTCGCCGTCCGTGTCCTTGAAGTAGAGGAGGTCCGGCGGCGCCGAGACGAAGAGCCCCCCTTTCCAGACCGCCACGCCGGTGGGCCAGACCAGCTTGTCGGCGAAGACTTGGGCCGTTTCGTAGTAGCCGTCTTCGTCCCGGTCCTCCAACATCCGAATCCGGCCCGTGCCGGCCTCGCCGGGCCGCGGCTGGCGCGGGTAGCCGTAGAACTCGGCCACGTACATGCGCCCGTTCTCGTCGAAGGTGGCGGACAACGGTTCCACCACCTCAGGCTCGTGGGCCGCCAGCTCCACCCGGAAGCCCTCGGCGGCCTCGATGGCCTGCAGGGATTCGGCCGGATCCAGCGCCGGTATCGGTTTCAGGTACTCGCGGAGCTGTTCCGGATTTCTGGAGATATCGGTGATCCGCCGCCACTCTTCCTGTTCCTCATCGGGGCCGGTCGCGCAGGCGAGAGGCAAAAGAAGTGTAGTGAGCATCAGTATCCCGCGGAGCCTGCTCCGATTCGCGGGTTCGACTTTCTGAGGCTGAATCGCAGAGGATTGAATGCGGGAAAGGGAAATCTGTCTCATGGCGATCATGATGCGCCGGATGGCCGAGGGCTGCAAGCCGGGCGGCGAGTAGTGTATGGATCCCTGGCCTTGCATCTGTCATCGCGGTTGAAGAGGTTTCCTTGTCGGGCTCCGAGCCATAATGGCTCGGGAGGAGGAGTAACCTGGTTACACCACAGATCAGAGGATTCGAGACATGTCGGAGCATGTGACCGAGTCGCAACGCAGTCCGCCGGGATGCAGGGACGGTCGAATGCCGTGACGACTTTTGCCACGGGCTGATAGGTTGCGGCACTCGCGAGCTGTCATATGCTCACGTTTCTCGCCATCGCTGCTTGAAAGCGGCTGGTCGTGGATCACTACCGGGATGCAGCCGTAGGATTTCTCAAGAAGAATGCGGATGGGAAGCTGGCCGTGACCCGTGCGGTTCTCCATCCCAAGGTTTCCTTTGGTTCCACACCGCCATCTCCCGAAGGCTTGGAGAAGATCCACGAACTTGCGCACAAGGAGTGTTTTGTCGCCAACTCCGTCCGCACTTCAGAAACGTTCGAGATCGACTGGGGGAGTTGACAGGCGCGGCGTCAACTCGACGAGGACTCGTCGTCTCGGAGGCCTCCGTCTGAAATCCTGACAGAATCCATGGCCTGATCTTCGCCGGTCACTGGCCATTCGTTACGCTGACGCGCTCCGGAAGGTCGCAAGCTGCCTGAAAACATAGACGCCGCGAGTGATTAAAGAGTGAGGCAGGTGGCGGATAGCGTGATAAGTAGGTGAGGTTATGCTGATTTTGTGGCAGCATAATTTATGATGGGCGTCTGCGAGGCGTGGCGCATCTTGAACCCGGCTCCCCGTTTGAGCCGGTTCTTGGCGCCAATGAATCGGGCCTCGCTACAGGATTCGGCGAGGTTGGGCCATTGAAAAATCCCGACGAACTGAGACGAGAGATCGAAATACTACGGGACCGCATCTCCAGGCTCACCGCAGCCAGCCTGCGCATCAGCGAAAGCCTCGACGTCGACACCGTGCTGCGCGAGATCGTGGAAGGCGCCCGGGCGCTGACGGGAGCCGACTTCGGCATGATCACGACCGTCGACGACTCGGGGGAGGTCGAGGACTTCGTCTCTTCCGGCTTAGCTCCGGAAGAACATCGGCAGTTGGTGGCTTGGCCCGACGGACCGCGCCTCTTCAAGCATTTTCGGAACCTTCCGGGAGCGTTTAGGCTGCGAGACTTTTCCAGCCATATCCGTTCGCTCGGCTTTTCCACGGACTTGTTTTGGTGGGCGACGACCTGCCAGGGCACGCCGATGCATCATCAGGGCGTCCATGTCGGAAACTTCTTCCTCGGCGGAAGGGAAGGCGGCCGGGAGTTCACGAGCGAGGACGAAGAGATTCTCGTGCTGTTCGCGTCCCAGGCGGCCGTGGCCATCGCCAACGCCCGTATCTACCGTGACGAGCAGCGGGCCCGGGCCGGTCTGGTGGCCCTGGTCGACACCTCGCCGGTGGGGGTCGCGGTCTTCGACGCCAGGACCGGCAATATGGTGTTGCTCAATCAAGAGGCAAAACGGATTGGCGGGCGCCTGAGCATCCCGGACCGCGCCCCAGCACAACTGTTGGAGGTGATCACGTGCCGGCGCGCCGATGGCCGGGAGATGACCTTCGAAGAGTTCCCCCTGACGCAGGCGCTGGCCGATGCCGCGCCGGTGCGCGCCGAAGAGATCGTCTTGCAGGTTCCCGACGGCCGGAGCGTCACGACGCTGATCAACGCTACGCCGATCCGTACCGAGGACGGCACGGTCGAGTCCCTGGTGGTCACCCTGCAGGATATGGAGATGGTGAAGGAGACGGAGCGGTTGCGGGCCGAGTTCCTGGGCTTGGTGAGCCACGAATTGCGGGCCCCGCTAACTTCGATCAAGGGCTCCGCCGCTGCCGTATTGAGCGCCACTTCGTCCCCGGCCGAGACGCACCAGTTCGTCCGCATCATCGACGAACAGGCCGATCACATGCTGGGGCTGATCAGCGATCTATTGGATGCGGGGCATATCGAGACGGGCACGTTGTCGGTTATCCCCGAGCCCTCGGAGGTGGCCAGGCTGGTGGATCAGGCCAGGAACACCTTCCTTAGTGGCGGTGGCCGGCACACCGTCCACTTCGATCTGCCGCTGGACCTGCCCCGGGTGATGGCTGACCGGCAGCGCATCGTCCAGGTCTTGAACAACCTGTTGTCCAACGCCGCCCGGTACTCGCCCGAGTCCTCCCCCATTCGGGTCGGCGCGGCGCTCGATGGTATTTATGTGGCGATCGCGGTCTCGGACGAAGGCCGGGGGGTGCCTCCGGACCTGTTGCCGCATCTGTTCCGGAAGCACGTGCGTCTGGGGGATGGCGGGATCCGGGGGTCCGGCCTGGGTCTGGCCATCTGCAAGGGTCTGGTGGAGGCCCACGGGGGGCGTATCCAGGCCGAGAGTGCCGGCGAGGGCCTGGGTGCGCGGTTCACCTTCACGATTCCGGTGGCTGAAGAGCCTGCGGCCCGCGACGCGGCCGGCTTCGGGCGGGGAGCTTCGCGCCCGTCTCGTGAAGGGCGGGAGCAAGCGGCCATCCTGGTGGTGGACGATGATCCGCAGACGCTCCGGTATGTTCGGGACACGCTGGCGGCGGCCGGCTATTCCTCGCTCGTGACGGGTGACCCTCGGGAGGTGGCCCACTTGGTCAGGACGAAGAAGCCCCAGTTGGTCCTGCTGGACTTGATGCTGCCCGGAACCGATGGAATCGAGCTGATGGAGTCCGTCCCTGAGATGGCCGATCGCCCGGTCATCTTCATCTCAGCCTATGGAAGGGACGAGACCATCGCCCGTGCCCTCGACAATGGGGCCGCCGATTACATCGTCAAGCCCTTCTCCCAGACGGAACTGGTGGCGAGAGTACGGGCGGCCTTGCGCCGGAACCACGAGTCGCCGGAACCGTTCCGGCTGGGGGACATGGTCATCGACTACGAGGACCGTCGGGTGACCGTGGCCGATCGCCAGTTGACGCTGACGGCCACCGAATACGAGTTGCTCCGATTGCTCTCGGTCAACTCGGGACACGTCATAACGTACGCTTCCTTGTTTCGCCAGGTGTGGGGACGGCGGGACTCCGGAGATCCCCGGCCGATTCGCTCTGTCGTGAAGAACCTCCGCCGCAAGCTGGGCGACGATGCGGCCAAGCCTGCCTACATCTTCAACGTCCGCCAGGTCGGCTACCACATGGCCCGGCCAAGCGACCTGTAAGCGTCGCCCCTGGGTTGTTGGTGGTCTCCTGGTCTTCGGGAGGCTTCGCGCTGCATAGCAGTCCGTGGTGAAAGTCGCGCGAGCACCGAGACCGGTCCTGCGCCCGCCGGACAAGGCGCGATTCGGGAGCATACCGGGAGTATGTGAGCGAATCGCAACGCCGTCCGCCGGGATGCACGGACGGTCGAATGCCGTGACGACTTTTGCCACGGGCTGATAGGTCAAGGAGATCTACGAAATCGCTTTGAATCTCATCCGCTGTTGAAATTGTATCCGCTCGAGCGCCGGCTCCGGGTCCGCTCCCGGGGTTGATTCCCCACAAACGAGAGTAAGGTGACTGGCCCCTTCTCCGCGCTGGCAGCGTCGCGCCGGCGGGAACGGGCCGAGGAGAGGGAAGGTCGAGACCTTTTCTGTTGAAAGAGTTTTCGTCTGAGAGCCTGAGTCCACTCGGCGTCAAAACGCCCGACTTCAGCGAGTCCGAGACGACGCTGAGGACTCGGAGGCAAGACTCCTCAGATTTGACACTACAATTGGCAACGCTTATGATATCCGGGAGTTTAAGGATATCATAGGGTAGATCATGCGTGTCTCCAAATGGGGCAATAGTCTCGCTGTACGGTTGCCCAAGGCATTAGTTGAGGACCTTGGCCTGAAACCCGGAGACGAGTTGGAAGTGGTGTCCGCGGCGCCCACGCGGATTGCCCTCGCGCGGGATGAGCGCCGAGCGAGGGCGGTCGAGCGGATGAAAGAGCGCGCTTGGACCCTGCCCGATGGCTATACCTTTGATCGAAATGAAGCCAACGCCAGGTGACCGCGTTTCTCGACACGAACATACTGATCTATGCCCAAGGAACGGGTCCCAAGAGTGAGATCGCCCGTCAGCTCATCCTGGCTGGCGGCACGATCAGTGTACAAGTCCTGAACGAATTCACGTCTGTTCTCCACCGCAAGTTCGGGCTTGATTGGGGTGTGATCGCCGAGGCGGTTGCCGATTTGCAAACGGCGCTCGGCCCCGTTCGGCCCATCGGCGTCGAAATCCATTCCGCAGCCGTCGACCTCGCTCGAGTGCACCGTTTCAGCTTCTACGACTCGCTGATTGTTGCCTCGGCCCTCGAAGCCGGATGCGATATCCTGTTGACGGAAGACCTTCAGGCAGGGCGTCGTATCGGGAATCTTACGATCGTCAATCCTTTCCTTCAGAACGGCTGAACACTACCTTTGCTGTCCCTGTCCGGCTCCAAATTCGCTGGTGAAATTGGAGATCGAATCTCCGGTGGCCGAATTTGGATAGGATCATCACTGAAAGAGAAGGGTACTGTCCCCTTCTCCGGTTTGCGTAACGACCGGACAAAGTGAGGGTGCGCGGTGCTTCAAGGGTTCAACATGGGCTACGAAATCCAGCGTCTCGAGGACGGTGAGGCCGGTGCGCCGCCGGGGACCGATTCACAGCGGGGTCGATGGCGAGATCTTCGGCCTGGAGGTTCACCCTGCAAGCTGAGTGGAGCACGCGAATGGGCCACTTTCCAAAGCACGCATTGATTGCCATTTTGCTCGTCTGCATTGGTCCCGGTACTGTGGCCGCCTCCGCTCAGGAACAACTGCTCAGCCAGTGCCTCACGGCCACCGGGGCTTCCGAAGAAGAGACGATTCTCACTTTTCACCATGAGTTACGGTTAGCCTTGGCGGCTGAGGATCCTACATACTTGACGCTTCTTTCCCGCTATCCTCTGCGAGTTAACGACGGCGGGGTCAGGATTGACATCGCAGATGCAGCGACCTTGTACAGCAAGGTGGACGCCGTCTTCCCAGAGGTCTTGCGAAGCCGAGTGCTGGATACCGACCCCACGGACGTTATCTGCAATAGCGGTGGAATCGGTTACGGCAACGGTCTTCTGTGGGCCGGCGTTCGAAGGGACGGTGATGCGGAACGATTGGAGATTTATTCGGTTAACCTGCCTGACGCCGCAACCGGTAGATTCCCAGGTGTCAGGTTTGTTTGCCGGACAACCGAATTCAGAAGTGTCGTCGATCGAAGAGCTGACGGCTCTTTCCGCTTTCGCTCCTGGAATACGCCTCGCCCGATCAATGAGCCCCCGGACCTGGAACTCCTTTCCGGGCGGTCAGACATCGAAGGCACCGGCGTTTGTGCGCATCGGATCTTCTGGTTTGAAGACCAAGACGCAACCTATTCGGTGAGCGAGATCGGATGCTCGGAGGCGTCCCCTCCGGACCATGCAGTTGGAGTTTTTTCGATGGGGTCCGGCGGGGTCGAGATGGCATCCGGTTGGTGCTATTGATGGACTACGGTGCCCGTAGCTTGCGGCCGCGTTGCATGAGTCGATCCCTCTGGGGCGCGGGGTACGCTGCCGGCCCCTGGCCTCGTCCTTGTCATCGCGTTTGACAAGGTCGCCTTTTCGGGCTCCGAGCCGAAATCGGCCCTGGAGGAGGGAAAGAGAAATTTCACCAGAGATCAGAGGAATCGAGACATGTCGGAGCATCACGCGACAGTGGAATGGGAAAGGGGCTCTGCCGAATTCAAGTATCGGTCCTACTCCCGCGATCACACTTGGAAGTTTGAGGGTGGGGTTCGAGTCAGTGCGTCCTCAGCACCCGAGTACCTGGGGAATCCGAACCTGGTCGATCCCGAAAAGGCATATGTTGCGGCACTCGCGAGCTGTCATATGCTCACTTTTCTCGCCATCGCTGCTCGTAAGCGGCTGGTCGTGGATCACTACCGGGATGCAGCGGTAGGGTTCCTGGAGAAGAACGGGGATGGGAAGTTGGCCGTGACTCGTGTGGTTCTCCATCCCAAGGTCTCCTTTGGGTCCCTGCCACCATCTCCCGAAGGGTTGGAGAAGATCCACGAACTTGCCCACAAAGAGTGTTTCATCGCCAACTCGGTCCGCACTTCAGTAACGTTTGAAATTGACCGGCGGAGTTGACAAACCTGGGGTCAACTTGACGAGGACATTCCCCCTCCGGGGCGGATGGGCACGATCCACCGGGATCCCTTGGTTGCGGGACGCGGTCAGCATTCTCACCCGAGGGGAGTGTCTGAGTTCGAATCCCGGGTCGATGAGAAGGCGGACGCATGTTCGATCCGCGGTCCTTGCAGGCCGGCGCCGGAGAGGGCGAGGCCCATCAGAGCCGGCCCGGCATATCGGCATGACATGCCCCGCACAGTCTCCTGGCTAAAACCGAAGCGCCGGTAATAGGCCGGATCCCCGAGTACGACGACTGCCGCCCAGCACTCCGCCCTTGCCCGTTCAAGTCCAGCCTCGATCATTGCAGCGGCAATCCCCCGACGACGGCGGCTTGCCGCCACTGCGACCGGCGCCAGGGAGAGCGCCGCGTCCGGAGCGCGCAGTCTTGAGAAAAGAGCATGGCCGATGACATCCGAAGCCTCCACGGCGACCAGCGAGAACACGACATCGCCGTCCTCGCGGAGTTGCTGAACGAGGCGGGCTTCGGAAGAAGTGGGGAAAGCCGCGAGCAGAAGTCCTGCGATGCCCTCCCGGTCGCCGACCATCTCAGGCCGGATGAGGAAATCGGTCAGCATGGCCCATTTTTTACGATTACAGGAGACGGCTCAACCGGCGTCCATACTCGCACCGTGCGTCGTCGACTACAAAATCTGCAGAGTAGAGGAGGTAACTGTCCCCTTCTCCCGGTTGTCCTGTATGGTCGCTTAAGGGGCTGGATTCTATGGAAGATCTGATCAAGGTCCACATTAACTACTCGAATACTTCTTTGTCGGCGTTCCAGGCTAATCCACTGCCTCGGATTCGGCGATGGAACATTGTGATGTCGTCCCGCCTGTAGTTTGGATAGGGGCCGCGCACCGCCTTGTCTGCTGCACGGAGTAGGACGCGGCGTGCCAGCGGTGAGGCTCGTACGGAGCTTCCAGTCCCCTGAGCATAACGGTTTAAGAGTTCGATGCCCGCCACCAGGGGTCTTCTCTGGTGGTGAAACCAATCACGCAATTCGCGGAACCCGACTCCACTGTTCTCGTCCAAGGCTGCCTTCTGCCAGTCGGTATCGTTTTCTGCGGCATGGCAGAGGGACTGCATGATGTAGCTTTCCAGGTAGTCTGCCAGAGTGTGAAATGCGCGACCCCATACGCGGTGTACAGCGAGATGGGCCAATGCCCGCCAGGTTTCGAGCATCAATCCCAAGTGTGTCTTGGGCGGCTCGGGATTTTCGACCAAGATGTAGCGCCACTTTGTGTAGCCATCGCCTATGTGCCGGATGAACTCGTCAGCGGTGTCCAGGGCAATACTGCCGGTGTCGAAGTTGTGAAGGCTGCGGTAGACACGGTAGTAGCTAGTGACTACGGCCCGCTCCGAAGCGTCGAGGAGCGAATAGAGGCACGCTAGGTCGTGGGTTCCCCTGAGTTTGTTCTCCGAGACTCCGCCGCGCATCCGAATCAGGAGCTTCATCGTCTGCTCGATGCCCATATAGCAGCCGCAGACAAGCGTCCAGGCATTGATGGCGGCGGCGATAGGCACCATGTCGTCGTTCGGGGGATACTTGTCGTATTGGCGTTGGGTGTTTTTGTGCGCGTAGTTCACACGATGAGCTAGATCTTTAAAGCTCGTAGGGTCGGCGGGCATGGATTTCTCCCAGGGAGCCGCCCTTTGTGGCCTGTTTCCAGGGCCAGTTGGCCGGCACGCCGAACCATAACAGGAGCCCGAGGCCGAGACCAATACATCGTCGGCGACGGATTTGGCGTAAGCTGTGGTTCGAGTTCGCCCGCCCCGCCCGAGATGTGAACGGAGACCATGGCAGACCTGGGAGAATGGACAGAGCAGGTTGAAGCATGGGTGTCGAGCACATCAGCGTCCTGACTGTAGCGTTTCCAGTGGGAGTTGTTTTGGTCGGAGTGATCCTTGTCGCGCTGCCTAGATTCTGGCAGAGGATCGCACAGGGGGAATGGGGAAAGCTCCAAAACAAGGTGGACCAAATCGTCGCAGAGATGGATTCCGCTGACGCTCCGAAGCCCACTCATCAGATGTGTCAGTTTTTAGTCGCCGGGGAAGATCGTCGGTTCCATCACCATCCAGGCGTGGATCCCATAGCAATGTGTAGAGCCGTATGGAAGACGATCTTCTGCGGCCAACGGCAAGGAGGATCAACAATTGCGATGCAGCTCGTGCGCACCGTGACGGGGCGCTACGAGATAACCTGTCGGCGCAAGCTGAGCGAAATGATTCTCGCTGTTCGCGTGACGCGCCACATTGGCCGCATCCGGCTGCCTGCTCTTTATCTCTGGGTCGCATACTATGGCTGGCAGATGAACAGCTTCAGGCAGGCTTGTCTTCGAGGTCACATCGACCCGAGTTCGGCAAGCGAACTCAAATCGGCAATGCTTGTTGCTCGACTCAAGTACCCTGAACCACAAACCTTGAGCCTTGAGCACAAGCGGAAGATTCAACGTCGTGCTGACCATTTGATGTCGTTGAAAGATGCCGGGGAGAACAATCGAAGATGGAACCATTTAGCATTCCGGACCCACTGAGAAATCTCACTGGTCCATACCCGAACCCATGTTTTGTATTGGATGCTGCAGAGCGAGGTGGAGAGCCGGCACGGATAGCGCTCGTTCGCCTCTGGCTGTCGGAGGGTATCCCTTACGCATTCCGAGAGTGTCCGGCGATCTACGAGTCCATCCGCTCTTGGCTGAGTTTCTTTCTGGATGTGCATGCAAAGGAAATTGGCATTGTGGGCAGCGGTCGTGTTGGAGCGTCGCTAGCTCCGAAGAAGCTAGGCAAAAAATTTTCGGTCACATGTTCCGATTTGGATGTGTTCATCGTATCGAAGGATTTGTTTGAGAAGTTGAAAGAGGAATTCCGCCGGTGGTCAAAGGCATTCGAACAAGGTGAGATCATCCCGATTGGGCCAAGGGAGAGAGAGTTCTGGAAAGCCAACAACAAACATACTCCCAGAAATATCGAGAAGGGGTTTCTTGACCCAAAGTTTATTCCCAACCGCGAACCCTACCCGATTACGAGGAGGATCAACGAGAGCATGTTCCTATTGACCGGAAAGCTGAAGCGTACTCCCGGTGCGCCGCATCTGAAGAAGGCTTCGATTCGATGCTACGAGTCTTGGGACAGCTTCGTGCGCCAGAACTCCTTGAACCTGCGGAGAAGGGACGGCCGAAGGAGAACTCTGACAGCATGTTAACGTTGAACCGCTTGTGGCGAAAATTCCCCGAGATCCTGAAAAACGAGCCCGTGAGAGGTCCCAGGCTCGCCGATCGTAGATCTCTGGGTGGTGCGGGGTGGGCGTGTCCAGCCAGGTAATGGACGTCCTTGAGCGGCACGTTCTGACCGGTCAGAGTAGAGAAGGTAACTGTCCCCTTCTCCCGGTTAGAATTCGATGGTCGTTAGTATTATGCGTCTTTCCCATTCTCTCAGCCGTGGTCGTCAGTCGGGTCGATGCCGGATGCGATAATCTCACTTACAACAAATCTTCCTACGATCATGTCGATTGGTTGAGATCGGATTACGAACGATACTCGATTTGCTACACGACAGAGTTTGAACAGGATGTCCCATTCGTTGCGGATTGGATTGACCATGGACTCCAAGTCATGCAAGACAAATATTCCGTATCGGAATTCACTGCGGTACGGTACGAAGAGGGTAGAGGGTATCTCACCGCACCCCTCCACCTTTTCATCGTCCTCGTCCCCGATCCAAACGACGATGCCAAGACGAGCCTGACATCATTCAAGTGCTGCTCCCAAGAAGACGATGGAAGCTATTTCGCATGGATTCCATATCTTGCACCGTCCCATCCTGAGTGGCAGACACGGCCGGCCTGGGGTCGGCTCCAGCTTCCGCCCATCGATTATCATGCCAAGAACTTGGTCCACGAAATCACTCATGCGGCCGAACTGAGCATTTGGGGCTATTTCTATAAAGCGCCAGCGCCATGGATCGCGGAGGGCTTGGCAGAATACGAGGGGTTGTTCAACACGACTGAGTCCAACCGGATGCAGGGGCTCGAAAAACTATTGGAAGAAGTACGCAGAAATGCCGGATCAAAAATCGGCTGTTGCGAGTCACTCACCGGCAATCATCCTGAGATTACATGCGGGGACGTTTACTTTGGCGACAGTTTCATTCTGAAATACTTGGCGGACAAATTCGGGGAGGAGATACATGATCGTCTGATCCGCAGTGAGTTCCCCACGTTTGGGGAAGCGTTGAGTTCGGAATTCGCAAACCATGGCACGACACTGCCGAGAGTCTTCTTGGGAATGAAAGCGTGGCTGAATGGGGAGGAGGAGCCGTCTTTCGATTCGCCGGGTTCCCGAAGAAGAACGAGAACTCGGCAGGTCCGAGGGAGAAAATTTAATTAATCTAATGGTAGAAATCGCCGCAGGAAGGACTGCCCACGGAGGCTGGCCTGGATCGCGGCTGAGGCCACCAACCACCAAAATGTCGCCTGAGCGCCGTCAAGCAGAATTATCGTGGGACCATGGTAAATTCGCGGCCGTCAGAGGCCCCAGGATCGATGATCTTCCTTAGACCATGAGTAAGCTATAGGCCCCCAGGCGTTGCCCCTGCGGCACGCCGGGCGGGATTGGCTGGAACCAATCGTCGCGGAGCCAGAATTTCAGAAAGTCAGGTAGAGTGAGAACCATGACCATCCCGACCCTATTCGAGATCTGCCGGCCGCGAGCGGACGTTCTCAAGGGAGCGATTACTGAATCCGATTTCGCGGCGGATCTAGCCCAAGTCATCATCAAGACCGGCTCGGGAAATGCCGAATATCGTGACCCGGTCCGTTTCTTCGCCAACACCTATCCCACCAGGGGCCTCAAGAACCTGCTCGCCAATGTGTGTCGGCGGCTGACCGGTGCGGGGGGGGAGATCGCGTCGATTATCCGGCTCGACACCTCTTACGGCGGCGGCAAGACCCACGGGCTGATCGCCTTGTGCCATGCCGCACACGGAATGCAGAGCGTCTCGAACATTGCGGAGTTTGTCGATCCGGCCCTTTTGCCTCGAAGCCATGTCCGCGTTGCGGCATTCGATGGTGAGAACGCTGATCCGGCCAATGGCCGGAGGATGGAAGGAGGTCTTCTCGCCTATACTCCCTGGGGCGAGCTTGCCCATGCGCTTGCCGGGCGAGCGGGCTACGAGCGGGTTCGCAGGAGCGACGAAAGTTGCATCGCACCGGGTGCCGAGACCCTGCGCGAGTTGTTCGGCGACGAGCCGACCCTGATTCTGCTCGACGAACTTTCGGTTTACCTGCGCAAGGTGCGCAACCTTGAGGATGCTCGCGATCAGTTGACGGCGTTTCTGACCTCATTGTTCAAGGCTGTCGAGAGCGCGCCCAACGCCGCCCTCGTCTACACCCTGGCGATCGGCAAGGACGGCCGAGCCACCGACGCCTACAATGAAGAAACTCAGTTCATCGCCGATCACATGGCCGAAGCGGAAAGCGTCTCGGCTCGCAAGGCGACGCTTTTGAACCCCACAGAGGAGGACGAGACGGTTCAGGTGCTCCGCCGCCGTCTGTTCGAATTCATCGACGAGACCAAGATTCCCGCTGTTACGGAGGCCTACCGGGCGCGGTGGAGAGCCAACAAGGAGTCCTTGTCGGAGGAGGCCGGCCGCGCGGAGACGGTGGAGACCTTCCGCTCGAGTTACCCGCTGCATCCGGAAGTGCTGGAGACCCTGACCGGAAAGACGGCGACACTGGGCAATTTTCAGCGAGTTCGCGGCATGCTGCGGTTGTTGGCGCGGACCATCTCGCATCTTTGGGAGGAGCAGCCCGCGGACGCGACGGCGATTCATCTTCACCATATCGATCCCGGCTACGAACCCGTCCGCCAGGAGATCGTGACACGCCTCGGGCAGTCCGCCTACCTGCCGGCCATCACCAACGACGTTGCTGCCGGTTTGGCCGGGAAGAAGGCGCTGGCGCAGGAGATCGACGCCCTTAATCACGGTGGCCTGCCGCCGTATGCAGTCTATGTCGCCCGCACCATCTTCATGCACACGCTGGCCTTCAACGATCCGCTCAAGGGGATTTCTCCGGAGCAGCTGCGCTATTCGATCCTGAGTCCCAAGACGGACATCAGCTTTATCGAGGGGGCGCGCGAGAAGTTCATCACCGATTCCGCCTACCTTGACGACCGCCCCGGCGCGCCGATGCGCTTTCTGGCCGAGGCCAATCTGCGCCAGATCATCCGTCGCGAGGAGCGCCATGTGGATGCCGGGGAAGCCCGCGCCGAGCTCAACGACCGCATCCGCCAGATATTCGGGGGGGAGAGGTTCGAGACGGTGTCCTTTCCGGGAGGGCCGTTCGATGTTCCCGACGAGGTCGGCGACGGCCGGCCGAAGCTCATCGTTCTGTCCTATGACGGCTTGACCATCGGCAGCTCGGTTGAGAACGTGCCCGATTTGATCGAGCGGATCTACACTCGGAAAGGCTCGGAAGGTTCGGCCTTGAGGAGGCTTCGGAACCATGTGGTGTTCGTGGTCGCGGACGGAGCCCGCAAGGCGGAGATGCGCCGCAAGACCTATCATCGTCTGGCGCTGCGGGAACTGAAAAAGCCGGAACGCCTCATCGATCTGGCGGAGCACCAGCAGGCCAAGGTGCGCGAGCTGGAAGCCCGATCCGAGCAGGAACTCGCGATCGCCATTCAACAGTGTTACCGGCACGTGTTCTATCCATCCCGCAACCGGGTCGGCGCGAGTAGGGTCGATCTGGCCCACACGGCGATCGACATCCATTCCACCTCCGATCAGCCGGGAGCGGGCCAGCAGCAGATCGTGCGGGCATTACGCGATCTCAACAAGCTGCGCCTGTCCGAGGACGAGCCGGACTCCCCCGCTTATGTGCGCGACCGGACACCGCTCAAAAAGGGTCAGATCACCACGCTGGCGTTGCGGGACGAGTTCAGGCTCGATCCCGCGCTCCCGATCCTGATTGGCGACAACGTCTTCATTCGTGGCGTGCGGCGCGGCGTCGAGCAGAGCGAATACGTCTATCGGCGCGGAGAGTTGCTGTTCGGACCGGGCGATCCGGCGGCCGGCATCATGATCGATGAGCAATCCGTGATCTTCACCATGGCCTATGCGAAGAATGCCGGCATCTGGCCAAGGAAGAAGGCCGATGAACCGGGGGGGACGAAACCGGGAGGATCAGCCGGGACGTATGTGGGGGGGGGAGGTATAGGCTCCGTCTCAGAGCAGGGTGGAAGCGATCCGCCCGGAGCAGCGACTCAGTCTTTTATCGCGGAAGGCATTCTCAAGGAGGCCCTGATCCGGTTGTGGGAGCAGGCACGGGCGAAGAAGGTGGAGAGCATCGAAGTCTTGACCATCCGCATGTTCGAGGCAGGCGACGCCTTCCGGCTCTTCGGCGCCGTGGGCGCCGTATCCGGGGCGGACAAGATCGTCACGATCATGGGCGGTTATGAAACCCGCGAGGGTGGATCCTTCGAGCTGGAGTTCCGAGGCCCGGTCCCGGACGCTCAGCCGGTGAGGGAGTTTTTGCAAGCTCAGCTTCGGGACGCAAGTTCCAAGAGTATCGAGACGGGGTTCCAGTTGACCTTTGCCAACGGGCTTTCCATGCAAGGGGAAGCGGGGGAGAAACTCTCCGAGCGCCTGGCGCGGTTCGCGAGTGGTGCCGCCTATGTGTCGGCCAAGGCGGAGGCCAAGGCTTAAGGTGGCGCGCCTGGAGAGAATCGCCCAGATCGAGACGCCGGAATCCGCGCCCCGGTACGAGTTGCGGGCACGCCGCCACGGGCCGGTCGGCACCGAGTATGAAATCTGGCAGATGCCCGCCACCGCCACACCGCAGGTGACGTCGCCTTTGCGCGTCGCCGGGCTTCGGGGTCGGAACCTCGAACTGGTCGAGCACCGAGTGTTGAAGCGGCTTTCGCAATCCGGCATCAAGCCCTCACGGAACGCGGACACCAGAAAGCGTGGCTATGCTCTCACGGAAGATTTGGCGTTGACATTGGGCCTGCTGTTCCGTGTGCTGGCCCCGATGCGAAGCCGTGCCAACATGAGGGCGGTGGCCGAGGGGGTCGAGGCCATGGGGCACGAGGAAGCCGCTTATTGGCTTGGCATGGCGATGCATCGCAAGCACCCGCGCCGAGTGCTTGCGGCGCTGCGGTTTCTTCTGACCGAGCCGCGGACAGAAAGGGGCCGGTCGTGAAGCTGGATTACGTGGGAATCGAGAATTTCAGGACCATCGACCGACTCGACCTGGAACACGATCCAGCATGGAACTGAACCGATGCCTGATACCCGCTTGATCGAACGCTGGATGCCGATCGCGGCTCTTGGAGTAGAAAGCGTACGAGAACGGACTCCTATGACGCCGTTCCCCGCGCCGAACCGCCTCCACGTCTGGTGGGCGCGCCGGCCGTTGGTGGCCTCGCGGGCGGCTGTTCTCGCCTCTCTTCTGCCCGCGGATGCCGACCGGGAGAAGTTCCTGCATGTGCTCGGAATTCATGGCGATCCGGTGGCGGCTCGAAACGTAATTGACCGAGCGCGAAGGACCGGAATCCGGGTGAATAATCCTTACGGCTACGGCCGCGCCTTCGGGTACCTGTTGGAGCAAACTGACAGAGCGTGGCTGAGATCCACGCTCGACGATTCAATAAAAGATCTTACCGTCCTTGATCCGACCGCAGGTGGCGGAAGCATTCCATTCGAAACGATACGCATGGGTATTGCGCCACTTGCAAACGACCTGAATCCTGTAGCTGCCTTGATCATGAAGGCCACAGTCGAGTGGCCGTCGGCTTACTCCCACGATGTCAGAGGCCGATTCGATAAGTTGGCTGCCGAGTGGCGCCGGCGTATTGAAGCTCGCCTCGGCGCGTACTTTCCCCAGAGGGACCTGCCAGACCGCGTCGACCTGACTTATCTCTGGGCACACACGATCACCTGTCCCTATTGCGACGGCCTTGTGCCGTTATCGCCCAACTGGCGGCTGACACCCGATGGAACTGGCGTTCGGTTGAGGCCTGAACTTGGATCCGGGCCGGGTTCCGATGGTCGAATCTGCTCGTTCGAGATCGTCCGGACTGCGAAGGAGCAGTCCTCCGGGACTGTAGCGCGAGGGGCCGGCACCTGTCCCTATCCTGATTGCGGGCGGGTGGTCGACGGCGACGAAATCAAGCGCCAAGCTCAGGCGGGTCAAATGGGCGACCAGCTCTTCGCGGTCGTTTACAAGCAACGCGTCATAAAGATCCTCAAGTCGGGAAAGCGCGGAAAGGACAAATGGGTTCGAGGCTACCGGGCGCCGCGGCCCGAGGACGACAACGGTGCTGAAATTCAGGCAAGACTTGCCAGGAAACTTCCCGAATGGGAGGCATTCGATTTCGTTCCAAGCGAGAAATTTCCAGAGGTCAGCAACGATGATCGTCCCATTCAATATGGCATGCCATTGTGGCGGGATCTGTTCTCGCCGCGCCAGCTTCTTTGCCACGGTACGAGCGTCGAGGTCTTTCGCGAAATGCTCGACGCGGACCGGGCGGAAGGAAAGTTAAACGAGGTTCGGCAAGCAGGATATGGGTACTTGGCGCTTAGCATAGACCGATTGGTGGACTGGAATTCGCGAAGCTGTACGTGGGAAACGGGAAAGCTACGCATGGCGCATACTTTTCAGCGCCATGACTTCTCTTTCAGATGGTCCTATGCCGAAATGGCCCCTCTCATTGTCGGCCTCGGCTATGACTGGGCTATCAACCAGACCGCCAAATGCATCAAGGAACTCGTCGGGCTGGTTCGCCCGGAAGGGAAAGGCGCCAGTGGCGGCCTGTTCGACGATGCCGACGCAGTGGAATACACTCCGCCACCCCTCACTATCACCTGCAAGCCGGGCGACAGCCTGGACCACATCGCCGAGGGCAGCGTCGATGCAGTGGTCATGGACCCGCCCTATTACGACAACGTCATGTATGCCGAGCTGTCGGACTTCTTCTATGTCTGGCTCAAGCGCACCGCCGGTCATGTCTTCCCCGAGTTGTTCCGCCGACACCTGACCGACAAGGACAACGAAGCTGTCGCCAATCCGACCAGGTTCCAGGGCCAGAAGGGCGCCAGGGCGCTCGCAGGGCGAGACTACCAGGAACGGATGGCGTCCATCTTTGCCGAGTGCCGCCGGGTCCTGAAGCCTGAGGGCGTCATGACCTTGATGTTCACTCACAAGGCCACCGGCGCCTGGGACGCTCTCACGAAGGGGCTGATGGAGGCGGGCTTCATCATCACAGCGTCATGGCCCATCAATACCGAGGCCGTAGGCAGTCTCCACATCAAGAACAAGGCTGCCGCCAAAAGCACGATCTTTCTGGTGTGCCGACCACGGGACGAGGATTCGAAGGCCGAACAGAATCTGTATTGGGAGGATGTGGAGCCCCGCGTCGCTCGGGCCGTGCGAAAGCGAGTCGAGGAATTCCAGGAGGCGGGCATTGCCGGAGTCGATCTCTATCTCGCCTCCTTCGGCCCTGCGCTGGAGGAATTCTCACGCCACTGGCCTTTGAAGCGCGGCACCCCACGCGAGGCTCCGGAGGAGCGGCGGCGCCGGCGCCAGCAGATTCTGTTTGAAGAGGAATGGGATCCTTACGCCGCGACACCGGAGGACGCGCTCGGCGCGGCGCGACGCGAGGTCAAGCGGTGGCGTCTGGAGCAATTGACACATCTCGAGGCCAACGCCGATCTCGACCCGGCCACGGCGTTCCTCGTCCTGGCGTGGGACGCCTTCAAGGCGCCGATGTTCTCCTACGACGAGGCATTGAGGCTGTCCCGTGCTGTCGGGATCGATCTCGATAGTGACATCGTTGGCCGGCTCGCTGGGAAAAAGGGCGCCTATATCCTCCTCTGGGATAGTGCCCGCCGGGCCGCCAAGGGGACACTGGGCCCGGTGGATGGCTCCCGAGGCATGATCGACGCCATCCACCATGCCGCTCACATGGCCCGGGTGCGCACCCTGTCGGCCGCCCAGGAATTGCTCGCCAACGCACGAGTGGACCAGGAGCCGAGCTTCTTCGCAGCGCTTGAAGCGGTGCTCGAGGTCCTACCGGTGTCCAAGGCCTTCAGCGGCATCGAGCTCGAAGGCGACGTGGCGGCCTCAGGGAGCGACTTCGAGGCGCTCTACAACCTCTCCCGTCTCGCCTATAGCGACGAGATCGACGAGCCCCAGCAACTGAAGCTGTGGCAAGATTGATGATCTCTGATCATGCTCGCCGATCGCACGTGGCAGCTCAAATATACGCTTGATGACGGAAACCTCGTCAAGCTGTTCTACATCCCTGCGCTGGAGGATGCTGAGCGCTACGATCGGCTGACCGGATACTTCAATGCCCAAGCCCTGGCCTTGGCCGCGCGCGGAATCGAGGGGCTGGTCCGAAACGACGGCCGCATGCGGCTCGTGGCGGGATGCACCCTGCAGCCGCCCGAGATCGAGGCGATCGAAAAAGGCGAGCAGCTTCGCGACCTGGTCGAACGGCGTTTGACGAGCCTCCCCCTGGCCCCGCCGGATCCGGCATCATCGGATGCGTTGGAACTGCTGGCCTGGATGGTCGCACGAGGCTATTTGGACGTGAAGGTGGCCGTCCCTTGCGATCCGAACCGGAAGCCGATCCCGGCCGACGGCATCTTTCATGAGAAGGCCGGCATCATTGAGGATCGGGTCAGCGACAAGATCGCCTGGAACGGCAGCCTGAATGAGACGGCGGCCGGCTGGCGGGACAACTGGGAGAGCATCAACGTCTACACGAGCTGGGGGTCGGAACCCCGGAGGGTCGCCGATGAGGAGGCCAACTTCGCACAGATCTGGGCCAACAAAGCGCACCGTGTGATCGTGCTCGACGTGCCCGATGCCGTGCGCCAGGACCTGATGCGGTTCATGCCGGCGAGTGATCTACCCGCCCGCCTCAAGAAGCCCGAACCAAAGTCCGCCAAGCCTTCTCCGGAGAATCCGGAGCCCGAGGCGAAGCCGCCTACAAAACCGATGGAATCGCCCGGCGGCGATCTGAGAAGCCGCGTCTGGTCTTTCATCCAGCGGGCGCCTTCACTGCCGCAGGGAGGGGCGCGCGTCGGCGAAGCCACCTCGACGATCATCCCCTGGCCGCACCAGGTGAGAGCGTTTGAACGCCTCTACCGTGATTGGCCGCCTCGTTTGCTGATTGCCGACGAGGTCGGCCTCGGAAAGACCATCCAGGCCGGCATGCTGCTGCGCCAAGCGTGGCTTGCCGGGCGCGCCAAGCGGATCCTGATCCTGGCACCCAAGGCCATCCTCAAACAATGGCAAGTTGAACTCCGCGAAAAATTCAATCTCAATTGGCCCATCTACGATGGCCGCAAACTGACTTGGTATCCCTCCCCGGCGTACCGTGGGAAGAACGAGTGCAATGTCGACCGGCACGCTTGGCATCGCCAACCGGTGGTGATTGCGTCAAGTCACCTGGTGCGCCGGCGCGACCGCGCGGCGGCGCTTCTGGAGGAAACCGAGCCTTGGGATCTGGTGGTGCTCGACGAAGCCCACCATGCTCGCCGCCGAGCCGCGGGAAGCCCGCAGCAGGGCGGGCCAAACGCGCTGCTCCGGCTGATGCAGGGACTGAAGGACCGCACGCAAGGCTTGGTATTGCTGACAGCGACGCCGATGCAGGTTCATCCCATCGAAGTCTGGGATCTGGTGCACCTGCTGGGCCTGCCGCCGGAGTGGACCGCCGAGGCGTTCCTCGGATTTTTCGACGACATTGAGCGAGTGAACCCGGCCTCGGATGCGTTGGAGCGCATGGCGCGGCTGTTTCAGTCGATCGAACGTTTCTTTGGCGAAACCACGACAGAGAAAGCGCAAGACCTCGTCGCCCTGTCACGTCTGAAGGTCAACAAGGTGCTCCGCGCGTTGCGTGACGACGCCAGCATTCCACGCCGTCAGTTGGAAACGAAGGAACGGCAGGCGGCAGTCAAGATCGTGCGGGCAAACACTGCGCTTGGCAAACTGCTTTCACGGCACACTCGCGACCTGCTGCGGCGGTATTTCAAGGCCGGCCTGTTGACCACACCGATCGCCGAGCGGAAGGTCGAGGATCGCTTCCTGGAGATGACGTCGGAGGAGCGGGCACTCTATGACGGCGTCGAGGACTACATTGCCAGCACCTACAATCAGGCCAGCGCCAAAAAGCGCTCCGCGGTGGGGTTCGTCATGACCATCTACCGCCGCCGGCTCGCCAGCAGTTTCAACGCCCTGCACAAGACGCTTCAGAACCATCTCGACGCCATTGCCGCCGCCGAGCAGGTGCAATTGATGGGTCTGGATGAAGACGCAACGGAGGATGAAGGCCTGGATGACGTCCCGGATGCCGATGAGGTCGAAGAGCTGACGCGCCAAGCTCTCGCCGCCGAGGAGGAGGCCGACATTCAGCAACTCCTTGGACGCATCGGCGGACTGCCGCCGGATAGCAAGCTCCATAGCCTGAAAGACATCCTTCATGAGCTGCGCCAAGACGGATACCGCCAGACAATGGTCTTCACCCAATACACTGACACCATGGATTTCCTGCGTGAAGAACTTCTGAAGAACGCCGATTTGAGGTTGATGTGCTTTTCGGGACGGGGAGGGGAAATCCCCACCGCCGACGGTAGCTGGCGCGGGATCGACCGCGACGAAGCCAAGCGGCGGTTCCGCGCCGGTGAGGCCGACATCCTGTTGTGTACGGACGCCGCCGCCGAAGGCTTGAACTTCCAGTTCTGCGGCACCCTTATCAACTACGACATGCCGTGGAATCCCATGCGGGTGGAACAGCGCATTGGCCGCATCGATCGCCTGGGCCAACGGCACAAGATCATCCGGATTGTCAATCTGCACTACGAGGGCACGGTCGAAACTGACGTTTACCGGGCACTCAGGAGCCGGATCGGCCTGTTCGAGTCAGTGGTCGGCCGCTTGCAGCCGATTCTGGCGCGATTGCCGCAGATGATTTCGCGAACCGTGTTGTCCGGAGAAAACCGGAATGCTCGGTCCCGCGCTAATGTCGTGGACGCCATCAAGCACCAGGCGGAGACAGCCGAGAGCCGGGGATTCGATATCGACGCGGTGACGGAAAGCGACCTCACGGTGCCAAAACAAGCGCCGTCACCGGTGACCATGGAAGACCTCGACCGGGTGATCAGATCGCCCGATCTCATGCCGCCCGGCTTCGAGGTTCAACGGCTGGGGAAGCGCGAATACAGTGTGCTCAAACCGGGCATGGACAAACCCGTCCGGGTGGCGACCGATCCGGCATACTATGAGGCGCATGCCGAAAGCCTGGAACTCTGGTCACCGGGCAACCCCCTGTTTACTCCTCCGGAGTTCATAATGCCGGCGGACAAATCACCAGCCGGCAAGATGTTGAAAGACATCCTGGACGGCTGAAACACTGCCTCTTTGAGGATCCCGTGCCCGGATGGCCGGGGCGGGTCACTCCCCCTCAGAGAGGCGGAGCCACGGGCTTTGAGTTCAGATCTCACGAAGCAGCGACCGTTGCGCCTCGTTCTTCCACAGGAAGGCCTGCTGAGGACTAAGGGAAGGCACCCCCACACCCGGGTCCCGGCCAGCGGGGCTCGCTCGCTGCAGGCGGCCTTCCTTGACTTGGCGTGAGCCCCGGGCCCCCGTATCCACTCTCCGCTCACGCACAATTTCCATCCTGAAGTAGCGTTGGATCACTGCCCAGGGGGACCGACCCAGCCCATTTCCGCTGCAGATAATGAGCATGGGGGCCAGGTGCAACAGGATCTTCACGTACCACTGACCATGGCCACCAGATCCTGGGCGCTGCGGGTGCGAAAGAGGCACACGTTGAAGCAGGCCGTGCTGCGGAGAACCCGTTTCCATCCAGGACCGAACAGGACCTGGTACAGCCGCTGCCCCCGTTCCTGATACGGAGTGTTGGAATCCTCCACGTTCCCCATCGGGAAATCTTCCCCCCTCCCCCTTGGGGTCCAAACCACACCCTCAGACCGAGATTCGATCGACGATGTTGCGGGTGACGCGCTGGTGCCGGCTGTTCGAGGCGGCCTGGAACAGTCGCGTGGCTTTGGAGTCTTGATCGGTCCGGGCGGCTTTCACGTATGCGGTGAGCCCCTCCTATAGGTCGTGGAGCTCCCATTGGCCCCAGAGCGATGAGGTACAGCTGCAAACCCTGCGTGACAAACGCGGCGACAGCCGACACCTTACAGTTGGCCCCTTCTGCCACGAGTTGCTATGGTAATTCGGCAATGGAACTCCGAGAGTTCAGTGTCGAACGTTATAAGGGCTACGCTGAGTTGGCCAAGGTGGAACTCGCTCCTCTGACCATCCTGGTGGGATCCAATAATTCGGGTAAAACGGCTCTGGCTCAGGCGATTCAGTTGTTAGCGGGCGGCTTGGCCCCTTTAGGGGAGGACACCTTGGAGCCGCTTCCGCTGGAGTCTGGTGGAATCCGCCACGGGGAGACGTTCGAGGACTTAGTGACCGGGCGCACCGTGCATGGTCGGCTGAGATTGTCCGCCGGCCTAGCGGACGGGAGCAGCGAGTTATCGCTCTCGGCCACCGTTCGGAATGTGGTAGCGCCGGCCCGGCCATCCGAGCGCCAGATTTCGCACTGGAGCCTCAGGAGAGGCGGCGATGAGATCGTGGTGCAACGGCAAGGGTTCGACGAACGATCCCCCTACCAAGTTTGTGTCTCGGGAGCGGAGCAGGCCCCGCGGCAGATCGGTTGGCGAGGGCTGATCCCCGGCCATCCGGGCAATCTTGCGAACTGGGCCGGTGCGCAAGTCGATGCCCTCAGAGCTTGGGCCCGCGGCGTTCGCTATTTGCAGTGCCCACGTAGCCTTCTCGCGTCGCCGTTCACCAGGGTAGAACACTCGCCTAGGGTTCTTGGGCCGAACGGGCAGGATACGCCCCTGGCGCTGGCGGCGGACGATGAGCTGAGAAAATCCGTTCGGGAATGGTATCGCAGGACCTTCGGGGTGA
This sequence comes from Acidobacteriota bacterium, assembly GCA_965217775.1. Classification (GTDB taxonomy): domain Bacteria; phylum Acidobacteriota; class UBA6911; order RPQK01; family JAJDTT01; genus JAJDTT01. The sequence goes on along the minus strand of CBDCJH010000002.1, from coordinate 4,087,545 downwards.
GTATCGATGTTGTGGCGCAGGGCATCTACTCTGAACTAGTGGTTGGAGCGCCGGCCCGCGACGCCAACGTGCGACTCGTGCAATCGGGCCAGGGGCTCTCGCATGTTCTGCCGGTCGTGGTGACGGCACTGACGGCCCGCAAGGCAGGGCCGGGTGTCGACATCATCGAGCATCCGGAGGCTGAGCTCCATCCAGCAGCCCACGCGGATATCGCGGAGCTTTTGCTCGATAACCTCGCAGGACCCGCCCGGCCTCTGGTCGTCGAGACTCACTCGGAGATGTTCCTACTCCGCGCGAGACGCTGGATTGCGGAGGGGCGACTGCCGGCCGAAAATATCATTGTTTACTGGGTTCGCACGGAGCCAGGGCGTGGATCAATTCTGCGGAAAATCAGAATGAGCGAGAGTGGTGAATTGGACAGCTGGCCGGATGGCGTCTTCATCGAGGACTATGAGGAGATCCTGGCCATTCGGCGCGCCGCTCGGCCAGCGGGATAAACTCGATGCGCATCGAGATCGACTTCAGCGCAGCGAATGATCCGGATGCCCACAGTTGGTTGGATCGTATTCTGTACAAGATCGAAGATGGCTGGCACGTGTGGGACACAACGTGTCAGTTGGATCCCAATGCCTTCCAGGCCACGACGTGGATTGGTGACCGTGGAACCCAAGGCGATTGGGTGCGCCAATTACTCGTCGCATCGATCCGGCGTAGTGCCTGGACCTTGGCCCCGCACGGGAGACGCGTACGCGTAACGGCAGATCCAGCTGCTGGGGATGAACTTGAGCCAGAGAACGCTACCCGCCTTGCCGAGGAACCGTTCGTGATTCTGGTCGAGAATCGGATCAGTGATGGTGCGTTCGTGAAGCGCGTCGTGAAGGAGCTCGACAAAGTCCTTTTTCGCCTGTGGAATCAGAATGGAGATCCTATCCGAATTGACAGCTTGGGCGGCCAGGGACAAATGCTGGAGGAGATCAAACGTCGGGTGCAGGGGATCCCGTTTCGCCCACGGTTGGTGGCCATCATCGATAGCGGCAGGAAGGATCCCGCCGCTACGAGCAGCGCAACAGCTCGAAGGTTGCGTCATGTATGCGGGAAGCTAGGTCTGTCCTGCTGGGTTCTGGCCAAACGGGAGGCCGAGAACTACCTCCCGCGAATCCTCCTCAGTGAGCGGGAGAACGCAGGCGCAGACCATGGCCGGTTGGTTGAAGCATGGGACAGTCTCAACGACGATCAGAAGAACTTCTTCGACATGAAGCATGGCTTGCCCGAAACGCCCTCTGCGATTGAGAAGACACTGTTTCAGGGACTGTGCTCGGCCGTCCAAACGCTCCTCTCTCGTGGGTTTGGACGGAATGTGTACAAGTGCTGGAATCTCTGCAACGTGCAGGCCAAGATTGAACTTCTTAGCCGCGGACAAGGTGACCTTGAGCGTGGCATCTCCCTGATTCGGAAGGAAGTCTAGCCTCATGTCCAACGGTAGGCAGGCTCGCACCGAGGTTGTCCCAGAAGTTGTTTTTCTGGGCAAACTCGTGGAACGCATAGCGGCTGGAAAAATCCGCGTGCCGAGGTTCCAACGTGCTTTCGTGTGGAAGCAACCAGACCTGCACGCGTTGCTCGACAGCGTTTTGCGCGGTTTTCCGATCGGCTCTATCCTCGTCTGGGACACAGAGGAAACTATCGAGACCAACCAGCGCGTCGGGCCGATCGACATCAGTCCTCGCCCGGATGGGCTCGTTGGCTACCTGCTCGACGGTCAGCAGCGCGTGTCGACCCTCGTAGGCACGCTGCGGTTACCTGAAAAGGCGGAATCGATCGTGGATCAAGTTGACTGGCGCGTGTACTGCGACCTCGAAAACCAGGAGTTCCTCCGAGCACCCACGGGTGGGGTCGAGCCACAGCATTTCCCGATGGGGAGCCTGCTCAACACCGTCGGATTCTTTGCCGCGTGCCGCCGCATCATCGAATCGGGAGTTTCCAACATACGGATACTACGCTGGCTCAACGAGGCAGATCGCCTCGCGAACGCGTTTCGAGACTATCAACTCCCACTTATTCATATCCGCGAGGCGGACCTCGACAGTGCCGTCACAGTCTTCGCCCGACTCAACCGCAAGGGGCGCAAGATGACGGCCGACGAGATGGTCTCCGCGCTGACCTACCGAGAAGGGGAGTTCCATCTTGCCGAGAAGCTGGACGAGTTCAAGGAAGAGCTCGACAGAAAGGGGTTTGGAAATCTCGATCGTGTCCTCCTTCTCAGGTCGGTGCTTGCAGCCCTCGACCGAGATATCTACGCGAAAGACTGGGCAGACCTCATGGTCAAGCCGGAGGTCCGGACGAAGCTTCCAGAAGCCTTCGACATCGCGGCGAAAGGAATCAGAGGTGCGCTGATCTTTCTCAAGGACCTAGGCGTTACATCCGATCGATTGCTGCCCTATGGGCTCCAGCTTGTGCTGCTCGGTGAGTTTTTCCGGTGGTGCCCAACGCCGTCCGCCGAAGTGGTCAAGTTGCTGAACCGCTGGTTCTGGGTGACGTCATTCACCGGCTGGTTTGGAGGAGTCAACACTGCGCAAGCTACTCAAGCGTTGAGCGAGATCCGAAACCTTGCCAGGGGCAAGGGGACTGGGTTCAGAGTTGTAGACTTCGACGCACCGGCTCGGCCGTTTCCCGATCGCTTCGATGGTCGAAGCGCCCGCGTACGTGCCTTTTTGCTCTACCTTGCGTCGCTTCAGCCTCGTGCGCTTAGTGGTGAGGGCAACCTCGATCCGGGTCAGCTGCTTTCTACCTTAGGAACTAAGGCTGTGGGATATGTGTTTTCCAGCTCGCGGATAATCGGGGAACTTTTTAGTAGCCCCGCGAATCGCATGTTCCTCGACAGTGGCCACGTTGGTCAAGCGTTCGGCGCCCTGGCTGGCTTGAGTGACGACGTTCTGATGGAGCTACTACCCAGACATGGCTTCCCAGCGGAAGCAGTCCATTTGTTACGAAACGGCGACCGAGTGGGTCTAATCCGAGATCGGCTGGAGACCCTAATTGATGGTGAGCGGACATTTATGAGAGCACAGAATGTAAAGTTGCCGACGGAGCGGACGGCAGCGACCATTGCCGATAGCGACGCTTCAGACGAAGATGAGTAGATGAACTCCGGGATGGAGCCCGAGATATAATCAATAGTTATGGATCGGCAGCGTGAAGAACGGATCCCAGCCCGGCCTTGAACGTTGCTACCGTCGTCCGTTGCTGCCGGAAAGCCCGCATGGAAATGCCGCGATGAAACTGTGGGCGGCGCCCTTGCAGCGTCCGCCTACCTCACTCCGTCCATCGAGTCACAACTTAGTGCTCTCGGACGATCACGAAATCAACTTCGTACATGTGAAACACTGCCCGGGCCATTCCCAGCCGTCGGTACGCCTCTTGAGCAGTGCGGTTTTCCTTCTCGACATACAGGCGGATCCCGCACACGCCGCGGTCCTTCGCCAGCTCCAGAATGTGGCCGTAAAGAGCGCGTAGAACCCCTTCGCGTCGGAATTCCGGGCGCACGTAGACACTTTGAAGCCACCAGAACATGCCGTTCCTCCAGTCGCTCCATTCGTAGGTCAGCGCCAACTGCCCGGCCGGGCCGGACTCTGACTCCGCTATGAAGTAAAGGCCCAGTGTCTGCTCACGCAACAGCGCAGCGACCCCCGCTCTCAGTCGGTCCTTGTCCAAATGCACTCCTTCCGATTCCTGCGCCAGACGCGCGTTGAATTCAACGACGGTTTCGAGATCGGCTAGTGCTGCGGGACGGATCTCCATAGTCACGAGGATAGACCACAGGACGGTTGGCTACACTCATAGCCGTAGGCTGCGACTGGGGACGCTACTCCCTCTGTTTGCTCTCGCACTGCCCGCCCAAGACGATGGACAGCTTGGCAGGCTCTCCGTCGCCAGTGAATGAATAACGAATTCCCAACGGCGTCGGGGTGTCGCGGACGAGGAGCCTGCGCCGCAGAAATTGATCTACTGCGAAAGCGGTAGAATCGGTCCGGATTTCCCCGATTTCTCGGCGAATAGAACAACCATGCACCTCCAAATCGAGAAAATCTGGCCTCGATTCCCCACTTTCTCGCTACGATCATTTCTACCGCGCAGACTCCTAGGACAGTCTCCGCGACGCGGTGGACCACCTCGACGGCGTCCGCCCACAAAACGGCTCCTCCCCGGGTCTTGATTTCGATCCATTGCCCTTCTCAGAGAGTCGGGCCAGAGTAGAGAACGTAACTGTCCCCTTCTGCCGTCCCCGTCCCCTCAGAGAGTCGGGCCAGAGTAGAGAACGTAACTGTCCCCTTCTGCCGTCCCCGTCCCCTTCTGCCGTCCCCGTCCCCTTCTGCCGTCCCCTTCTGCCGCGCATCGGAGCCGGTATCGTCGGAGCTTGCGGACGAGCGGGGAATGGCCGGCACTTCAGCGCTCAGGGGAGGTCGAGCGCAGGGTTGCGGTCAAAGAAGTCGAAGGGCCGAAGCTCGAAGCCGTACCACATCGTCGGCATAACCGGCCAGTCCTCGGAGCGCGGTAGATGATGCATGCCGATGGTGTGCCAGACGACAATGTCCGTGTCACGGATCGGCCGGTCGGCTGCCGTCCACGCGGGCAGCCCTTGGCCGGGCTCGCTCAAGGTCGGGTGATCGCCGGCGGCATGACGTTCCCCGTCCCGCTGCGGCGTTACCCAGAGGTGGTGATCGATGAAGCCGGCGCGCCGACGCGGGTAGTCGTCTTCCGACAGTAGCGCGTTGGCGTTCCTGCCGGGAAACACCTGGAAGCTCGTTGGATAGCCGGAGGAGTTTCGCCGGTCGTTGCTGAGAACACGCCACAGAGCCGGACGTTCAAAGTCGATGTCGAGGCGCGCGTCGTGCTCGCTGGCCGGGACCTGCTCCTACCGGACCCACAGGCTGCGGCGGGGGTGCCCTTCGGGCAGCCGCCGCGTGACCAGGCGGTCGGTGACGAAGCGGTTATTGGTTCCGTCGACGTCCAGGTCGAGGCGGTAGCTGAAGTAGTGGTCGTGATTCACCGTCACTATATTGCGATCCACGAATCGGCCATAGGCATCGGCGCCCGGTTCTGCCTGCGATGCGTTCTCCGCCTCGGTTGCCTTTACTTCCAGGATACCGGTGGCACCCACGCGCACCTCGATCGCACCGTCCTGGCGGAAGATCCAGTCGAGCAGATAATCGTAGTTGCCGACTACGGCGCCAACGCGCACGACGAGGTCGCGGCTCCGCCGACTGTCCGGCAGCTCGGAAGACCAATGGCGCCAAGCAGGATCACCCGTTTCCCTCTCGAAAACACAAATCGTGTCCGGCACTGTTCGCGGGCGGCCCTTCTCGTTGCTGATCACGGTGTCGAGATCCGCGGCGTAGTCGGGACAGTCACGGCCGCGAAGTAGAGCCTTCGCCAACCCGCTGGCCATGAATTCGCCGGCGTCGAGGAAGTTACGTCGGTACCATCCGAACGAGGGGTCCATATAAGGAACGAATATTTCTGACAAATGCCCTTGGTACAACACTGATCGGGCTGGTCCCCCGGGTTTTTCCTGGTAGCTCACCAGTGAGAGGACCGCACCGACGCGTTGGTCGGGCCGCAGGTGGAATCGCCAGTTCTGCCAACGTACCCGGTACCCGTCGAGTTCGAATCCGGGACCGAGCGGCTGACGCGTGTCGAGCGGGCCCGGAACCTCGCGGGGGCGTTTGAGCGTCGTGCGGTCGAAGTCGCCGTCGGTGCTGGTGATCGGGACGGGACCGTCGTCCACGACCCGCAGCACCTCCTCCGAGTCGAGATCGACCACCGCAGACAGGCCCTCGACCTGCCGCGTCCAAGTGTTTCGGACTCCGCGGGGCTCGGAGCACCGGACGTTGCCAATGCGCCGACCGCGCTCTTCCTCCGTTCCGAAGTAGCCCGGCGGTCCCGTGCTGCAGTCGAGGAACGTAGGGTCGGTGATTCCGCGAGCCGCGAGCCCGGAGATGAAGTCCGGGTGTTCCAGCACTTTGTCGACTACAGCTTTGAAATCCTTTTCAGTCCAGTTCGGCTGGACGTCCGTCAGCGGTGACCAGGATGCAACCTGGTCCGCGGTGAGATCGACGATCGCCTCGAACGCGTGCTTGCCGCGGCGCACTATGGCGTAGCAGTCCGTGGTGAAAGTCCCGCGAGCACCGAGACCGTTCCTGCGCCCGCCGGACAAGGCGCGATTCGGGTGCATACCGGGAGTATGTGCCCGAATCGCAACGCCGTCCGCCGGGATGCAGGGACGGTCGAATGCCGTGATGACTTTTGCCACGGGCTGGTAGGCCTTGCGCGGCATCACGGAGCCGGGATGCCACGCCAGAACCTCGTTTTTTGGGGGCTCGAACTGGGGACCGCTCACGTTCTGGAAACGCGCAGAGAAGGTGACTGTCCTGTTCTCCCCTCGCTCAGTTGTGAACCGGATCAGAGCCGGGAGCAATACGACCGCCAAAACTGGGCGGCTCATCGCCTGGCTCGTTCGGTGACACAGATCTGACGAAAGAACCTCCGAACCGGTGGCCCCCGGCCTTGTTCCGTCCGCACTCAGCCTGAAGCTGCGCCGCCCTGGCACTTGATTCCATCGAACCGGGGCTTCGGTGCTCCTCCCTCTCACATCTTCGTCGGACCCCGGATCGTGATCCGTTTTGGGGTCACCCGCCAAGAAAAATAATCGATCGAAGAAATTATCACCATAATTTCACCATATACATTCATATATTCACTTAGTTTTCACGTTAGTTATGTAAGATTGACGGTGGAATTCATCCCGAGGTTCTTCACCGACCGATACGGAGGCCGTCAACCATGCTGCATGATCGTCTCCCACGTCTCCGGTCCAAGGGCTGCTCCGGGACGCTTGGCGACGCGGCGACTTGCCTCGCGCTCGGCGGCGCCAACCTGCGTCCGGGACGGAGACAAGACGGACGCGCCGGTGCCACGGGCGCGGCACGTGACAAGCGGACAACGGGTCCAGTCGCAGTTGCGCTGCTGGTTTTTGGTCTGTGTCTCGCCAGTGGGGGAAACGCCGGGGCGGAGGTGTCCTCCGAGTCCACGCTCTACTTCCCCGACTATGTGCAAGGGTCCGGCTGGTCCGTGCAGCTGGTGTTCGGCAACCTCGACCGGAACCGGAGCGCGCCGGTCGTCGTCGAAGTCTACGACCAGCAGGGCGAGCGGGTCCCGGCGTTCTTCGACTCCGGCGCCAGCTTCGAGCTTCCCGCTTTGGGCAGCCAAGCCTTGAGAAGCGCCGGGGCGGGAGCGATTCGGCGGGGTTGGATCGCGGTCCGGAGCGAAGCGGCCTCGGTCCGGGGTTTGTTGACCTATCAAAACGCCGAGACCGGGGTCGAGGTCGGGGTCGAACCCGTCGGGCTGGGAGAGCGCTTCGCCCTGTTCGTCGAGGAGTCGAGCGAGATCGGGACCGGACTGGCCCTGTTCAAGCCGGAGGGTGACTCTGAGATCCAGTTCCGAATCCGCGACGAAGCGGGTGACGACCCCGTCGGGGAGGTCCTCACCCGGGGGGGGTTCCGGCAACAGGCGCTCACTCTCCCGGAGTGGTTCCAGGGGATCGACCAGAGTGTCCTCGTGAACTTTCGCGGCCTGCTGTTCCTGCGGGGCGCGGACGGCGCGCCGTTCGCCCCGCTCGGGCTGCGCTTCGGAAAGCAGAAAGGGTCGCTCTCCGCGGTCCCGGTGGTGCCGGTCCCGGACGAAGGCGGGCGACGCTCTCCCCGTTCCTCCCCGGCGCTCTACTTCCCCGACTACGTGGAGGGACAAGGGTGGTCCGTGCAACTCGTGCTCGGCAACCTCGATCCGGTCCGGAGTGCGCCGGTCGTGGTCCAGGTCTACGACTCGCAAGGGCAGCCCGTCGCGAAGTTCTTCGACTCCGGCCCCAGCTTCGAGCTTCCCGCTTTGGGCAGCCGGGTCCTGAGCAGTGCCGGGACGGCGGAGATCCGGCGCGGTTGGATCGCAGTCCGGAGCAACGCGGATTCGGTACGGGGGTTGTTGACCTACAGGAACTCGGAAACGGGGGTCGAGGTCGGCGTCAAACCGGTCGAGTTGAGCGATCACTTCGCGCTGTTCGTCGAGGAATCGAGCACCATCGGCACCGGACTGGCGATCTTCAAACCGAACTCGTCTCCTGAAATTCAGCTTCGCCTCCGAGACGAAGAGGGGAGAGACCCTCTGGACGGGGGGGTCGTATCCCGAGGGGACTTCCACCAACAGGCTCTAACCATCCCGGAATGGTTCGGTGGAAGGATTGATACCGGGTTCCTCAGCGACTTTCGGGGTCTGTTGTATTTGCGGTCCGCAGCCGGCGACTCGTCGTTCGCCCCGCTCGGCCTGCGCTTCGGGAAGGGAACGAGTTCGCTCTCGGCGGTGCCCGCTGTAACGGTCACAAGCGACCTCGACGTTCTGCTCGACGGCGTGGCCGAGATCGTCGCTCCGGGCGCTCCCGCTTCCTTGTGCGTCTATGGACCCGAGGCCTTTCCGGTGATCGTCGGTGCCAGGGGCGCGTTCACAGCTCCCGTCGTCGCCGCCGGCCGTCGGGATGCCGGCCGCGTCGTCGCTCTGGGGCACGATGGCTACTTCGCAAGCGCCACGCTCGAGACGGCGGATACCGGACGGCTGATGACGAACGTGCTGCAGTGGGCTGCCGGGGAGGACGCGCTGGCCGATCCCCGCGTCGGCGTCGTCAGCGCGGCCGGCACGCGCGATGTTCAGATCTGGCTGACGGAGGCTGGCCAAAATGCTGTCGAAATCGCGCTGACTCGCGAGTCGCTGGCGTCGGTCGATGTCGTGGCCCTCAAAATGTGGAATCAGAGCGTGCCGGAGATCGAAGCGCTGTCGGCGTTCGTGCGAGGCGGAGGGGGACTAGTCACGGCCTCCACCGCTTGGGGCTGGGCCTATCTGCACCCCGACCTGGATCTCGCCAGCGACTACTCCGGCAACCGGCTGCTCGCGCCCGCCGGCATTCAATGGTCCCCCTACGACTACCTCGCCCGCACGTCGCCGGAGGGCTACGCCGTCGATGGACCGCCCCATGAGCTGACCCATGCGGGCGTGGCGCTCGATGCGATCGAGGCCCACGCGGCCGGCACGCGCACGCTGACCCAACCGGAGATCGACCAAGCCTTCGACAGCATATTTCACATCGCTCGAACCGGCTGCGTGCCTTCGGACGACACGCTGCTCGCGCCGCGCCTTTCCGCACTGTCCGAGAGCTCACGAGACCGCTGGCCCTCGGCTGAGTTGCCAATGGGCAAGGCGGACGTGCGCGCCCGCTTGGCTGCCGGGCTCTTCACGACCGAACACCTCCGCACTCCGCCCGAGTCGGTGCGCGCGCATCCCGCGGCCGCGGACTTTCCCGGCTCCGTTCCGGCTGCCGCTCCGCGCCTCATACGCAGCCTCATCATCGACACCACCGTGCCTCGCTGGCACTCCACCGGCCTCTACGCCGCGCCGGGCGAGCTGGTCACGGTGACGGTGCCGGCCGCGGCCGCCGCGGCCGGAGGCTTCCACGTCCGCGTGGGTGCCCACAGCGACCGTATCTGGGGTCGGCCCGAGTGGATGCGCATGCCCGAGATCAGCCGCCGCTTCCCCGTCTCTGCGGTCACGACTCCGGTCGCCAATGCTTTCGGCGGCCTGATCTACGTCGAGGTTCCGGACGACGCCGACCTCGGGAGCATCACCGTCGAGATCGAAGGTGCCGTGGCGGCGCCTCGCTTCGTCTTGGGAGAGACGGATCTAGCCGCATGGTGCGACGAAATCCGCCATGCACCCGGACCGTGGGCCGAGATTGCCGGGCGGAACATGATCGTCACGACGGACGCGCGCGAGGTGCGCGGACTCGACGACCCAGCCACCATGGCGGAGACCTGGGACCGCGTGCTCGACCTGAGCGCGGAGTTGGCTGCCTGGCCCTCGCCTGCCCGCTCGAGTCCGGAGCGATTCGTCGTCGACCGGCAGATCTCGCATGGCTACATGCACGCCGGATATCCCCTGATGGCCCACTTGGACCAGCAGGCCAACCTGGTAAGTGCGGAGCACCTGCGCTCGGAGGGCAACTGGGGCTTCTTCCACGAGGTGGGCCACAACCACCAGAACGGTGACTGGACCTTCGACGGCACGGTCGAGGTGACCGTCAACCTGTTCACGCTCTATGTCTACGAGTTCCTGTGCGGGATCCCGCCGACCGAGCGCTGGCGCGGCTCCCACCGCTCCCGGGCCGAGTTGATGGCGCTCTACGACTTCGATGATCCGGACTTCGAGCTGTGGAAGCGTGAGCCGTTCCTGGCCCTGATCATGTATACACAGATGCAGGAGGCGTTCGGGTGGGACGCCTACCGGGAAGTGTTTGCCACGTACCTCGCGCTGCCGGAGGATGAGCGTCCGAAGAGTGACGACGAGAAGCGCGACCAGTGGCTGGTGCACTTCTCGCGGCATGTGGTCCGCAACCTGGGTCCTTTCTTCGAGGCGTGGGGCGTACCGACGTCACAGACGGCGCGGGACTCGATCTCCGAACTGCCGGTGTGGCTGCCGCCCGGTTTCCCGCCGGGGCGCTGAGCGGTCACACACGAAGATGGTCCGTTCCCGCGAGCCGATCTTTCAAAACGGCGAGAACAAGAAAAGGTCACTGTCCCCTTCTCCCACTACGTTTCTCGACACGAACATACTGATCTATGCTCAAGGAACGGGCCCCAAGAGTGAGGTCGCGCGCCAGCTCATCTTGGCTGGCGGCACCGTCAGCGTACAAGTCCTGAACGAGTCCACCTCTGTTCTCCACCACAAGTTCGGCCTTGATTGGAGTCTGATCGCCGAAGCGGTTGCCGGCCTGCAAACAGCGCTCGGCCCCATTCGCCCCATCGCGGTCAATACTCATTCCGCAGCCGTCGATCTCGCCCGAGTGCACGGTTTCAGTTTCTACGACTCGCTGATTGTTGCCTCGGCCCTCGAGGCCCGATGCGACATCCTGGTGAAAGAAGACCTTCGAGCCGGGCGTCGCATCGGAAATCTCACGATCGTCAATCCTTTCCTTCAGAACCGCTGAGCACGACCCTTGCAGTCTCTGTCCGGCTCCTAGTTCGCTCGAGAGAAGGCAACTGTCCCCTTCTTCGGGAGGCTTGAATAGCGCACCCGGGTTACGTGGGATCGAATAGCTGGTCCAAGTGCAGGAACAGGATTCGAGAGTACTGAAAGATCCAGGGAGATAAAATGATCAGTTCTCCCGTGATCACAAGCGCGTTAACTCCCATCGAAAATCCCTGCCACCAGAGATAGGCAGCAGGAGGAGCGCCCAACAGCACCGCCAACCCGTAGGCGAAGTACAGGGCACCCACAAAGTACCCTGGTTCCTGACGTTCGAATCTCAGGTCACAGACACCGCAGTTCCGCCTCATACGAAATGCCGAGGCGAAAACCTGCCCACGCAAACATCGTGGACATCTGCGTTTGAGGATCGCTTGGAATCTCATCCGCTGTTGAAATTGTACCCGCTCGGGCGCCGGCTCCGGGTCCGCTTCCGGGGTTGAGTCCCCACAAACTCGTAGAGAAGGTAACTGTCCCCTTCTCCCGCCCTTGAACGTTGCTACCGTCGTTCCTTGCTGCCGGAAAGCCCGCATGGAAATGCCGCGATGAAACTGTGGGAGGCGCTCTTGCAGCGTCCGCCTACCTCACTCCGTCCACCGAGTCACAACTTAGGGCTCTCGGACGATCACGAAATCAACTTCGTACATGTGAAACACTGCCCGGGCCATTCCCAGCCGTCGGTACGCCTCTTGAGCAGTACGGTTTTCCTTCTCGACATACAGGCGGATCCCGCACACGCCGCGGTCCTTCGCCAGCTCCAGAACGTGGCCGTAAAGAGCGCGTAGAACCCCTTCGCGTCGGAATTCCGGGCGCACGTAGACACTTTGAAGCCACCAGAACATGCTGTTCCTCCAGTCGCTCCATTCGTAGGTCAGCGCCAACTGCCCGGCCGGGCCGGACTCTGACTCCGCTATGAAGTAAAGGCCCAGTGTCTGGTCACGCAACAGCGCAGCGACCCCCGCTCTCAGTCGGTCCTTGTCCAAATGCACTCCTTCCGATTCCTGCGCCAGACGCGCGTTGAATTCAACGACGGTTTCGAGATCGGCTAGTGCTGCGGGACGGATCTCCATAGTCACGAGGATAGACCACAGGACGGTTGGCTACACTCATAGCCGGAGGCTGCGACGGGGGACGCTACTCCCTCTGTTCGCTCTCGCACTGCCCGCCCAAGACGATGGACAGCTTGGCAGGCTCTCCGTCGCCGGTGAATGAATAACGAATTCCCAACGGCGTCGGAGTGTCGCGAACTGCGCCGTGCCCCGACGCGAGGTCCTCTTGCATCCTGGCCGAGAAATGTCTTCCCATCTCGCGCCAGCCACATGGGAAGAGAGTCGACGGTCAGTGTAGGAGTTGAGATTTCACCAAATAATCACCATATCGACCCTTATTTTAATGCTAATTTCACTGGATCCTTGCTATACTCGATTCAGAAAGTGCATACGGTGTTTTGAGGGAAGTCTTCTAAAAGGAAGAGTGGCATTGATTTTCGTCATCAGTCAAGGGGCGACGGACTGGAAGCGGTTGTGGAAGAGACTGGCGCGGGTGTCCTGGGCGCCGGGATAGTGGACGGAGGAGGCATCGGGCCCGTGGAAGGGACCGAAACGGTGGGAATTTCTCACCGGAAAGTCAACCTGTCGGCGGGTGACGCCCCCCCTGGCCGGTAAACGGTTTATGACTGGTTCAATCGTCCTGTTTTCGAGCCGATTCAGTCGAATCGACAGAGCTTCAAGAGAAACCGGGCTGCGACCGCACGAAAACGCCGGGTTGGAAGCCCGTATCAACATGTCCCATGAATAATCTGGGTTCATAATCTTGGGTCCTTTTCAATTCCAACTCTGTTCGTCCCACTTTCTCACGTCTACCCAAACCAGACCACAAGCGGGCAGGAGGCGATGCCCTCCGGCCGAAGCCGAAGGAGGAAACCGGAAGTGACGCATCGATCAATGTTCATCGTGTTCTTATCGAGTCTGCTCATTGCACTCGTCGCCGGTTTGCCGGCTCCGGCGTTCGCACAGGAAGACCTGACGGCGGAACAGTACGAAGCGCTCAGCCACGCGCTCGGCATTTCGGTGGCCGAAATCCAGGCGATGGGGCTGTCCCCTGACGAGCTCAAGGTGCTGCTCGACGGGCTTACTGAGGAGACCGTCGTCGTCGGCTCCCGTGCCCGGCCGCGGACCGTTGCGGAGTCGCCGGTGCCGGTCGACGTGCTCTCGACGTCCGACCTCACCAACCAGGGCGCCGTCAATCTGCAGGAACAACTGCGCACGGTCATCCCCTCGTTCAACGTCAACACGCAGCCGATCAGCGATGCGTCGACGGTGGTCCGGCCGGCGATGCTTCGCAACCTGGCGCCGGACCACACGCTGGTCCTGGTGAACGGCAAGCGACGCCACCGCTCGTCGATCATCGACTGGCACGGCGGCAACGGCGTGGCCTACGGCTCGCAGGGCCCGGACATCTCCGCCATCCCGGCCATCGCGCTGCGCCAAGTCGAAGTCTTGCGCGACGGCGCGGCGGCGCAGTACGGCTCGGACGCCATCGCCGGCGTCATGAATTTCCAACTTAAGGATGCCACCTCCGGCGGTAGTCTCGAATTCGACACCGGCACCTTTCAGGAAGGGGACGGCGAGGCCTTCAACGTCGCCGGCAATGTCGGCCTGCCGCTGGGCGCCACCGGCTTCGCCAACCTCAGCCTGGAATACGGCAGCTCGAATCCGACGAACCGGAGCGCCCCCCGTAGCGACGCCACCGCGCTTCTCGCCGCGGGGAACACGCATGTCGCATCGGATACGCCGCAGATCTGGGGTTCACCGGAGGTCGACGACGATCTGAAGCTGTTCGGGAACTTCGGTTACACGTTCTCCACCGGCCTGCAGTTGTACGGCCACACCAACTATGCGAGCAAGCGGGTGACCGGCGGCTTCTTCTTCCGCAACCCGAATACGCGGGGCGGGGTCTTCAGCCCGGACGGCGGCAGCACGCTGCTCGTGGGCGACCGGCTGTGGGCCGAGACCGGGATGCCCGGCGCCGGCGACTGCCCGACGGTGCCGATAGCCGGGAACGTCCCCGACGGCGATGCGCTCGCGGCGGTCGCAGCAAATCCGAACTGCTTCACGCTCTACGAGCGGTTCCCCGGCGGCTTCACGCCCAACTTCGGCGGCGAGGCGCAGGACATGTCGATAGTGGGCGGCATCCGCGGCTTCACCGGCGCCGGCGTCATCTGGGATGCGAGTGTCTCGGTCGGCGCCCACGAGACCGACCTCTTCATCCGCAACACCGTCAACGCCTCGCTCGGCTACGAGACTCCGACCGCCTTCGATCTCGGCAGCAACCGGCAGCGGGAGCTCGGGGTGAACTTCGATGTCTCCTACGCCGCGACGGACAGGGTCAACGTCGCGGCCGGCGCGGAGTGGCGCGACGAGCAGTACCAGACCACCGAGGGCGAGCCGGCGTCGTGGACGGTCGGCCCCTACGGCCGGGGACAGGGATTCTCGGCCGGCTCCAACGGCTTTTTCGGCTACGGTCCGCTCGCCGCCGGCACCTGGAACCGGGACAACGTCGCGGCGTACGGCGATGTCGAAATGAACGACGTGGACGGCGAATGGACCCTGGGCGGTGCGGTGCGGGTCGAGCACTTCGAGGACTTCGGCACCACCACGAACGGCAAGGTCTCCGCCCGCTTCGCCTTCGTGCGCGCCAGCGTCAGCAGCGGGTTCCGCGCGCCCACACCCGGCCAGCAGAACGGCTTCAACATCTCGACCCAATTTGACCCGGCCATCGGCGACCTGGTCAACAACGGCGTCATCCCGTCGATCTCGCCGGTGGCGGCGTTGCGCGGCGGCGTGCCGCTGGAGCCTGAACGCTCCGTCAACTACACCACCGGCGTCGTCTTCGACACCGGGCCGTTCAACTTCAGCGCCGACTACTTCCTCGTCAACGTCGCCGACCGGATCGGCATCACGAGCAACTTCAGCCTGCAGGACGCCGAGATCGAGAACCTGCTGGCGCAAGACATCGAGAGCGCCCGCGACCTGAAGAATTTCCGCTTCTTCACCAACGCGTTCTCGACGCGGTCGAAGGGGATCGACGTGGTCTCGACCTACACGCCAATTGCGCTGCGCGGCAACACGGTGTTCAGCGCCGTCTTCAACTACACCGACACCGAGGTGACCGACAACGAGAAGGGGCTGCTCAGCGACCGGCGGCTGGCCGAGTACGCCTACGCGCTGCCGCGGGTGCGCTGGAGCGCCGGCATCAACCAGCTCCTCGGGCGTGCCCGGCTGCTCGGGCGGGTGAGCTACTATGGCGGCTGGTACGACTGGGACAGCGGGTTCCGGCAGGCGTTCATCCCGTCCGCCGGTATCGAGCAGGGCTTCTTCGACGGGCGCCCGATCGTCGACGTGGAGGGCAGCATCGACCTCTCCGAGGGCGTGACGCTGGCGGTCGGCGCCCAGAACCTGCTCAACACCTATCCCGACGAGAGTGCGCGAGCGATGTCGGTCGGGGAGAAGTACAGCGAGTACACACCTTGGGGTTTCAACGGCGCGTACTACTACGTGCGCATCCGCTACGCCTGGGGCAAGTAGGACACGGCGCCAGAAGGTAACTGTCCCCTTCTCCTTGGTCCGTGTTACTCCCAAAATCTTGTGCAAATGGACGAAGAATTTTCCGTAGGGGCGCCCCTTGTGGGCACCCTCTTCGATCCGAATCGGTGGGTGAGTTCGGCTCGGGGATGTGCTGAACCCGGGCGCGAGGTAGAGAAGGTGTCCCCTCTTACATTTCTCTATCGGACCTGATCGACTCCGGGATCCCGGCAGATTTTTCGAGCCAGGATGTCGTCGATTTCCTGGTGGCGCGGAATTGCAGAACGCCGGTCACCGCGATCATTTCGCCACCAAGAGTGTCTTCCTCCTTCACGCACAAGTTCGCAGCCCTGCTTTCGAAGGTGTCTCAATAGGTCAATCCGCTTCATCCAACAACGACCTTCTCCTCAAGGTAATCGTCTCCCGCAGCGGACAGGGCATCCTGCCGGTTGAGTTCAAGTGCTCCGGAGAGCGTTTCGGCGAGGCTATTAATCAACTCCTCATGCGTGCGTTCCTGGCAATTCACGCCGGGCACTTCCTCAATCCAGCCGATCCACCACTCGCCCCGATGCTTCACAATAGCCGTATATTCCATGTTCGCTCCTTCTCTTCCCTTTCATGCTCCCGAGTCCGTCGGCGCCGCTCGCGGCGCTCACGGGGGCAGGGGCGGACCCCGCTCTCAAAATCCAAGCCAGACCCCTCCAGGGGGGCAGGGTACGATAAATGCGCTTTATCAGTCCGTGGTGAAGGTCGCGCGAGCACCGAGACCGTTCCTGCGCCCGCCGGACAAGGCGCGATGAGGGAGCATAACGGGAGTATGTGAGCCGATAGCAACGCAGTCCGCCGGGATGCAGGGACGGTCGAATGCCGTGACGACTTTTGCCACGGGCTGTTATTGGACTCTATAGAGCTTTGCCCCCTCTCTTCCCGGCAGATTCTTTACGCGGTCGTGAAGTTCGGCGCAGTATTTCTTGCGGTCAAACGCCTTGGCGGCCTCTTCAAGTTGGAACTCCTGCAACAACCGATTACAGAGGGCATCAAGGTTCTCTTCAAATGCAGCACCGCTGCTAATACCGTACTTCAATCCCTTGGGCGTCACATAGAATTCGGGCCTCTTGTCCGTGTCCCAGACATACGGATTCTGGTCGGTCGCTCGGGCTCCGAGATTCACCCCCAAGTACCCTGTCAGGTACTTGCAGGTGACTTCCACGTAGCAACCCTTCGAATCATCGAGCTGGAACGGCTCACCCTGGTATTTGTATTCCTTCATGGTTGTCTCCTCCTCTTCAAACCAAATCCCGGCTCCACAAGGGGGCAGTTGAGAGCCGCGTCAGTCTACCCTCCAACCCGCCGCCACCGACCGACAATGCTGACCTCGAACCAGGGCTTTGAGGAGTGGGGCCGTATCCCCGGCGATGAGGTGCCGCTCGCTTCAGACCGTTTCCGGGCCGATCCGTGTTCCGGTCGCGGCATCGAAGAAGAGGAGGCTTTCCGGAGCGATCGTGATGGAAATGGTCTCGCCGGAACGGACCGGAGAATTGGGCTCCGCGGCGACACTCAGCCTTTGTCCACCATCGGCGGAGCCGTAGAGGAATTTCTGGCTTCCGCGGTTCTCCACCAGCTCGACCCGCAAACGAATGTCGCCGCTGGAGGAGACACCCGCCGCCTCGGGACGGAAGCCCAGGACCATGGGTGAGTTCGGCTCGGGGACGCGGTGGTCCCGATTCAGACGGGACAGGCGCAGGGAGAACTCCCCTCGGAAGAAGCAGGCGCCGTCTTCCCGCACCAGTTCCCCGGGAACGAGGTTCATGGGCGGGGACCCGACGAAACCGGCCACGAACAGGTTGGCCGGTTCGGCGTAGATCTCCTCCGGCGTCCCCGTCTGCTGCAGCGTCCCGTCCTTCATCACGGCGATGACGTCCGCCAGCATCATCGCCTCCACCTGGTCGTGGGTCACGAGGATGAAGGTGCCGTGCAAGTCCCGTTGCAGCTTCAGCAACTCGATGCGGGTCTCGGTCCGAAGCTGGGCATCCAGATTGGAGAGCGGTTCGTCCAGCAGGAACACCGCCGGTTTGCGCACGATGGCGCGGCCCAGCGCCACCCGTTGCTTCTGTCCCCCGGAAAGCTGGCTCGGATAGCGTTCCAACAGCTCTTCCAGGCCCAGGAGCCGGGCGGCGGCCCGGACCCGGTCCCGGCTTTCGGACGCGGGCACCCTGCGCATCTTCAAGCCGAATCCCATGTTCCGAGCGACGTTCATGTGGGGATAGAGGGCGTAGGACTGGAACACCATGGCCAGGTCCCGTTTCTGGGGAGGGAGGTGATTGACGACCTCGCCGCCGATGAGAATCTCGCCCTGGTCCGGTTCCTCCAGCCCGGCGATCAAGCGTAGCGTCGTGGACTTGCCGCATCCGGAAGGCCCCAGGAGGACCGCGAACTGGCCGTGCTCCACCCGCAGGGTCAGGTCCGACACCGCGAGGACGTCTCCCGAGTAGGTCTTGGTGACCCCCTTCAGACCGACTTCAGCCAACGGTCGACTCCTCCGTCATCCCTTCACTCCCGACCTGAGGAATCCGGACACCAGATAACGCTGAAAGAACCCGAAGAGGAGGACACTGGGAAGACTGACGATGGAGGATGCGGCCATCAACTGGGCCCAGGTCGATTCCCCCAGGAACCGCCCGGTGAAATAGGCGTGCACGCCCACCGGGGCAGTATACGCGGCCGCTTCGTCCATGATCACAAGGGCGAACAGGAAGTCGTTCCAGGACAGGATGAAGGCGTAGGCGCCCGCAGCCAGCAGGCCCGGGATCGACAAGGGGAGGACGATGTACCGGAGCACCTGGAGCAGATTGGCTCCGTCCACGTAGCCCGCCTCCTCCAGGTCGGGCGGAATCGACCGGTAGAAGTCGCGCAGGACCCAGGTTGAGAAGGGGATGGTGAAGGTGGCGTGGACCAGGATCAGGCCGGCATAGGAGTTGTTCAGGCCCAGCTTCACCAGGATCAGGAACAGGGGGACCACGATGATGATGGAGGGCACGGCATAGCTGATCATGCTGAACCACTGCACGGCCGCCTTGCCTCGAAACTCGAGGCGGCTCAGGGCGAAGGCCGCCGGCGCCGAGACCAGCAGCGACAGAACCGTCGTCGAAGCCGCCACCAGCAGGCTGTTCGCCACCCAATGGAAGAGATCGGTGCGGCCCAGGGCCAGACGGTAACTGGAGAGGTCCAGGCTTCGCGGCAGGGCATCTCGCAGATCCAAGGTCAGGAAGTTCTGGGGGTCCCGGAAGGAGGAGAGCACGATCCAGAGGAACGGGAAGAGGATCGCCAGAGTCATGACCAGCGCCAGAAACGCCAGCATGCGGGAGCGCCGCCGCCGGTTGGCTGAGGCGGTAGGGATCGTCCGTCCGGGGCCTGAGTCGAGCACTCCTCGGGTATCGGCGCCCATCAGGTTCCCCTGGTCTCCCTGCTGAACGAGCTCCAACTCAGTGCCGCCAGCGCCATCAGTCCTGCGGCGAAGATCGAGACTCCCACCACCGCCGCCCGCCCCGTGTCCAGAGCCTTGAACTCCTGGGTGTAGAGCAGCAGGGGAAGGGTCGTGGTCTCGCCCGCCGGTCCGCCCCTGGTCAACAGGAAGGTGATGTCGAAGAGGGAGAAGTTGTAAATCCCCGAGAGCACCGCCGCCAAGGCGATGGAGGGCTTGAGATGAGGCAGAATCACATGGGTGAACTGAGCCATCCGGCCGGCGCCGTCCACCCGGGCCGCTTCCATCAGTTCGGGAGGGAGCGATTGGAGAGCGGACAGAATGATGACGAAGACGAGCGGCAGGCCTTTCCAGGCGTGCGCCACGATCACGCTGGGCAGCGCCAGCGCCGGAGATCCCAGAAACGCGATGGGGGCGTCCAGCAGCCCGAGCGCGAGTCCCAACTGGTTGAACAGCCCGTAGTTGGTGTTGGCCAGCCAAAGGAACGCGGCGGCGACGGCAATCGTGGGAACGGCCCAGGGCAGCATCAGGGCCGCCCGGCAGAAGCCGCGCGCCGGGATGGCCTGGTTGAGCAGGATCGCTGCCGGAATGGCGATCAGGAGCTCCAGGAGAACCGAGAACACGCCGATGTACAGGCTGTGCTTGAAGGCGTCGAAGAACGCGGGGTCCAGGAGCCAGCGATAGCCGGCCAGGGTCGGATCCGAACCCGGTTCGGGTGAGAGGCTCCACCAAGCCGCGGTGATGAACGGGAGCACGACCACCAGCGACAGCAGCAGAATGGCGGGAGCCGTCAGGACCACCCCGGCGACCTGCACGTAGACGCTGTGCTTCAAGTCTGCGGCGCGCATCCAGGATCCGAAACTCTAGGAGCCTGCGCCGCAGAAATTGATCTACTGCGAAAGCGGTGAATCGGTCCATATTTCCTCGATTTCTCGGCGAATAGAACGACTATGCACCTCCAAATCGAGAAAATCTGGCCTCGATTCCCCACTTTCTCGCTACGATCATTCCTACGGCGCAGACTCCTGGGCAAGTGCTTTCCGCAGCACCGAGTCGGCCCATTCCAGGACCTCCTCGGTACTCTGGTCGAAGACCACCAGGCGGTCTCCGATCTGTTTTTCGATGTCGGTGGCGATCAGGACTCCGGAGTGCCGGGAAGGACCGAAATACCCGGTGGAGACGATCCCGGTCTTCTGCGAGACTCGGCCCACTTCCAGGTACTCCCTCACCGCCGCGATCCGGGGATGATTCAGATACCGGCCGGTCCAGGCGTCCTCCAGCATGGGAACCCATCCCACCACGGTCCGGGTCAGAAATTCCTGGAAGTTCTCCGGCTCCAGGAGGAATCCGATCATGTCCTTGGCCAGTTCGGGTTGTTTCGACCGGGCCGGCAGGGAGAGAGCATTGAAGTCCAGGGACGCTCCCTTGGCCCCGGGCTGGATGGGGTACGCGAACGCCCCCTGACGGTTCATGTCCTCGGGGCCGAAGTCGGCGGCGAAGCTGGTGGTGGTGAACATGTGGGCGACCCGGCCGTCCAGCATCAGCTCCCGGCTCTCCAGGTCGCCCTGGGCCATCGAACCGGGTGGGGAGTATTTCCCCAGCTCCTTGTAGAAGGCCCAGGCTTGGAGTGTCTGGGGCCGGTCCAACGCCAGGTTGTCCCCGGCGTCGAAGAAATAGGCTCCGTGGGTCCACATGGCCGTCTTGAGGTTGAAGGTGTCGGCGATGTACTGGTTCGTCAGCAGGTAGCCGTAGCGGTCGGGCGGATCGTGGAGGGCAGCCACGTTCTCCAGCAGTTCCTCATGCGTCTCGGGGAGACGCAGTCCCTTGGCGGCGTAGAGGTCCTTCCGGCAGTAGATGAAAAAGGGGAAGCCGACGAAGGGAACGGAATAGTAGGTCCCGTCCACCCGGATCCCGTCCAGAACCTGCTGTGGATAGCGGTCCAGGCCGATCCGGGACATGAGGTCGTTGATCGGACGGACCAGCCCTTCGAGACCGTAGGCGTAGAGGTTCTGATTGTAGGTCCAGAGGATGTCCGGGACGCTGGTCCCGGCGCGGTGCGCGGCCTTGAGCTTGACCGTGTCCTCGTCGTAGGGGACCGTCAGCTGCTCCACCCGCAACTGAGGATGGGCGGCCATGAAGGCGCCATGCCACCATCTCTCCGAGGCCAGTGCCGCGTCACGGGTGTCCGGACTCCAGGTTCGGAGGGTGAGCCGGTCCGGGTCGCCGTCCGGCGCGCCCCCCGGCCCGCAACTGTCCACGAAGGGCGCCGCCGCCGCCGTTCCCGCGGTCATGACACCGCGTCTGAGCAATTCGCGCCGTGTAAATTGTTGGCTGGACCGCAATCCTCGTCCTCCAGTGCGACGGGCCGGTTGTCGGTTTCCCCAGTATTGCAGATCGGAAACCCCCAAGCCGAGGAAGTTGCAGTGGCACGCTTCGACCCCCCGACCTCCCAACACATCATCGAGCAAGCGCCGAGGTCCTGCGCCGACTGCGACTCGGTTGTTCTCCTTGTCTTGAACCGCTTTTACTATCAATAGAAAATTGTAAGCCGTTATTCGCTATTGATAGTAAAAGTGCATCTATGCCGGAGAACCAGGAATCGAATGGAGATGCGCGGTGAATGAACGAGGGCACCCACGAGGAGTGTCCCTACGGGGACGTGCCGGCCTTCGCCCCGATGCCCTTCTCTCCTTCCTCTTTTCTTTTTTTTCTTTCCTCGTTCCCCCATGTAGACTCCTGATCAACGAGATCGCCTGCACCGCGCGGCGACGTTACCGATCCCATGCCCTCCCCTCCCGGGCGAGCCCGAAAGTAGGTGTTCGAAATGTTTGGAGACTCCGCCCATATCGTTATCGGCATTGCCCTGATCTCCCTGGGCGCCTTCATTGACGGCGGGCTCGGGCTGGCCCTGAAGTGGATCCGGGTCTGGAGGTGGGAGCACCTCTGGATGGTGTATTCGGTCATCTCCTTCTGCTTCATGCCCTGGATCCTGAGTTTTTTCACGGTCAACGACTTCATGGGCGTGCTGGCGGAAGCGTCCGGCCTCGATATCTTCCGGGTCTTCATCTTCGGTTTTGGTTTCGGATTCGGGGCAGTCTTCTTCGGACTCGCCTTGAAGATGGCGGGCATGGGCCTGAGTTACGCCATCGCCACCGGGTTGGGGGCGGCGGTCGGGTCCCTGTCTCCCCTGGTGCTGCTCCACCCCGACGATGTCTTCACCATGCAGGGACGGATCATCATGGGCGGCGTCCTGCTGGCGGTGGTGGGAGTCGTGTTCTGTTCCTGGGCCGGGCACCTCAAGGACAAACACACGGCCCCGGCGGAGGCCGGCTCGGCGGGCGGCGAGGTCAAGCAGTGGCGGCTCGACATTCACGTCAAGTACGGCGTGATCGCGGCCGTTCTCTCGGGCCTCCTCAATCCCATGATCAATCTGAGTTTCGCCTACGGGGCTCCCCTGGCCGAACTGGCCGAGCAGCGCGGCACCCTGCCCTTTCTGGCCCTGAACGTGATCTGGGCCATCGGGATGACGGCCGGCTCCCTGGTCAATGCGGCCTACTGCGCCTACGTCATCACCAGGAAAAAGACCTGGGGGCTGTTCCTGCCACCCTCCCGGGACTACGTCATCGGCCTGGGCATGGGACTGCTGGGCCCCATGGGGCTGCTGCTTTACGGGGTCGGCACCTGGAAGATCGGCAACCTGGGTGAGGTGATCGGCTTCCCCATGCTCTCCTCGATGGGAATCCTGAGCGCCAATCTCTGGGGCGCGCTCAGCGGCGAATGGGCCGGGAGCGGCAGGAAACCGCTCGAAGTCATGGGCATCGCCGTCGTGATCCTGATCTCCGCCATGTTCATCCTGGGGTGGAGTGGCCATTTGGCCGAGGTCTGGGAAGGCGTGCCCTGATTCCAGGCCCAGGTACGGGTTCTGGGTCGGCGAAGCGACCGGCTAAAGCTATCGCCGAACTCCAAGTCGATCCAACACCTGGTGTAGGAACGGGGCTGGTCGCGTCATGAGTGAAAAGGACGGGGACTCGGGGATTTCGGGAACCACCTGATTTGGGAAGATGGTCGCCAGATCCTCCAGGTGGGTCAGGAAGCAGTGGCCCGGTAGACCGTCGGTCGTGTTCGCAGGTTTTGCTGGTCACTTCCCGGCTGCCATTGGATTGATGTCGACGCCGGTTTCGGCGGAGCGTTTATCCTGAAACAGGCGATCCGTCGAACGAACGTATCTCACGGGTCGGGTTTGCTTCTCAATAATCCCTTCCGCAACCAGCGGCTTGGGTCAGCGCGAATCCCCTGCCCAGCAACGCCGTGAGCCGAGCCCTGTCCGCCACGGCGCGACATTCCTCAAGCAGAGAGTCCACAGTGCCATGGAGCAGATCGGCCGGTTGGACTCGAAGAGCATGTAAACGACCGGCAAGCTTGTTGTACTCGCCGGCAGTGAGAGGTCTTGTTTCCCGCCTCTTTCCGCCGGCGATCAGGGGCGCCGTCAATAGCAGGATCGCCTTGGTGTTCAAGGAGAGATCCATATCGCAGTTATTCATTGCCTACCTCCAGCATCGGCAAGCGCCAAGGGCCAAACCGCGGCGCATCCGCGTCGGCGAAGCTCCCAGGCGCCAACCGTGAAGGTCCATCGGGAGTCTACGACATGCCGGATGGCCCGTTCCTGACCAGCGCGGAACCGGGCGTCAGGATCGGCAACGCCGGTTCGAAGGAGCGCCACGGCACGGGATGGCTTGTACCTCAAGCCTCAATTCCTCCTACAGCCTGTGTAGCCTGGCTGCACGGCTGGTTACCGGATTCGCCGCAAACGCCGCCGATCAAAGGAATGACGTCTCTTCGACGTGCCGACCAGTTCGTCGAGGCTTGGTTTGATAATGTCGTTAGTCATTGGGACTTCCGTGGTGATTGGACGAAGGGGTCCTCGGATACTTCTGGACAAAAAGTGAGGACTCACCACAAGAGTTCAACGCCGCGAATTGTGGTCCAGTCTTCCCAACGACTTTGAGCTGGAAAATGATCAAACAGGCTGGATGTTCGGTCTAGATGCCTCCTGAAGCCAGCTTCCGTTCCAGAAAGAGCTTCTCCACCTCGCTGATGGGGTGTTCCAGAATTTCCCTCCGGCACTGGTTCAGGACCGGGCATCCGGCCAACTGCTCCAGGTTCCAGTCGCGGACCAGCTCGCCGGCCTTGATCCGGGCCAGCATCTGGTGCATGCGCTCCCGGACGTCTTCGGTGACCACGTCGCCGGTCTTGGTCAGGGCCAGATAGGTGGCGGTGGGCGATCCGAAGGCGACCGCCTGGCCGAAGGGCATTCGGCATATGGACTCGGTGAGGAACTGAATTTCGTAGAAGGTCTCGCCGTAGGCCTTTTCGGCCGAAAAGCCCGCTTCCACCAGCACTTCGAAGGCGGTCAAGAGATACTTGATCATACCGCTCAGGCCCGCGGTCTCGGCGAACAGATTGACCGCGACCTCGTCGCCGAACGTGGTTTCGGTGACGCCGAAGCGCAGGATGCCGATCCCCATGGAGACGGCCAGGGCCAGATCGTGGGCTTGGCCGGTCACATCCTGGTGGACGCCGAAGTGACCGAAGACCCCCTGCCCCCGGGCGTAGCGTTCGCGGACGATGGCGCCCACGCAGGTGGGAACGGACAAAATGACGTCCAGGAAGTCGGGCGGTGTGATGAGGCCGAAATGCACGGCGTACCCGCTGGCAAACACCAGCGTGTGATCCGGGGTCAGGTGCGGTCCGATATCGGACCGGTAGACGGCGGGCTGGACCTCGTCGGGAATCAGCATCAGGATCACCCGGCCGCGCTGGACGGCTTCGGTGATGGGAACGACCTCGAACCCGTCGCCCCGCGCCTGTTCCGCGAAACTGTCTTCGATGTTGCCGACGATCACATTGAGACCCTGGTCCCTCATGTTCTGGGCCTGGGCGTGCCCCTGGCTGCCGTACCCCAGGACGGCGATCCGGCGATCCTTGATCAGCCCGAGGTCGGCGTCGTCTTCGGTGTAGAAACGATCCCGTTTCAGCTTGCCTTTCGCTTCTGCCATTGTGCTAACCTTCCTGAACCAAATGAAATTGGGG
This sequence comes from Acidobacteriota bacterium, assembly GCA_965217775.1. Lineage (GTDB taxonomy): Bacteria > Acidobacteriota > UBA6911 > RPQK01 > JAJDTT01 > JAJDTT01. Next base: position 4,062,279 of record CBDCJH010000002.1, on the reverse strand, counting down.
CCGGACGAGTCGTGGTTATTCACGACCCCCTTTACGAAACTGATCCACATTAGACGCCCGGCGCCGGGGGATGTCAACGTGAGAGCGGAGAGGTCCGAATGAAGATTGTCGGCTACGGCGACCGGCTCAGCGTCCAGCAGGGCCAGACGATTCGGTTTATGGTCAGCTGCGAGCTGTCCTCCTACCAGACCCGGATCGTGCGTCTGATTCACGGCGACGACAACCCCAAGGGGCCGGGCGTCAAATCGGAGCCGGTGGCGGCTCCCGCGAACGGGGAGTACCCGGGCCGGGTCCAGGAGCTCCATCGCGGCTCGTATCTCGTCGTCCCCGATCCGTCGGCCCTCGACTTTACGGGCGGGTTCACGGTTCAGGCCTGGATCCGTCCCACGACACCCGACAAAGCAGGGCAGGGGATCGTGACCCAGTGGTCCGAATCTGAGCAGGCAGGATACGGCCTGTTCCTCGACGGGGATCGGGGTCTGAGTCTGTGGATCGGCGATGGCGACGGCCGGGTGGAGAAGTTCCGGACGGAAACGGCGCTGACGCCGTCGCAATGGTACTTCGTGGCGGCCACGTGGGACGCCGCCCAAGGCACCGTGCGGCTCTGGCAGGAACCCCTCACCCGATGGCCGAGAGACCGGTCGGGAGCGGTGGTGGCCGGCGCCGCCGCAGGGGGCGGCATCGTTGCCCATCCCATCCCCCTCCTCATGGGAGCCTGCTGGAAGCGGCCGGACGGATCACGGGCTCAGGTGGCGGGGCATTTCAACGGCAAGATCGACGGTCCCCGCCTCTACGGACGGGCCCTGGAGCCCGGAGAAATCGAGAGCCTCAAGGGGGGCGGTGCGCCTGGGGACGCCGGTGAGTCCTTGCTGGCGGCATGGGATTTCTCCCTCGGTTCTTCCGGACGAGAGGTCACGGACACGGGGCCGCACGGCCTGCACGGCCATACCGTGAACCTGCCGGCAAGAGCCGTGACCGGACACGACTGGACCGGCAACGAGGTCGATTTCAAGGCGGCTCCCGGAGAATATGGTGCAATCCACTTCCATGACGACGACCTGGAGGATGCCGCGTGGGACGTCGACTTCGATTTTGCGGTACCGAGCGACCTCCCCAGCGGTGTCTATGCCGCCTGGTTGACCGCCTCGGACGCCGAGGACCATATCCCCTTCTTCGTCCGGCCCCGGAAAGGCACCACGACTGCCGACATCGCCTTCCTGGCGCCCACCTTCAGCTATCTCGCCTACGCCAACCAGAAGTTCAACAACCCGGTCCGGATGGAGGTCAAGGGCTTGAAGCCCGGCTCTTCACGGCCCGCGGACCAGTTCATCGTCAATGAACGGCTCCACAGCCTTTACGATCTGCATACCGACGGGAGCAGCGCCCATTACTCCTCCCGCCTCAGGCCCATCGTCAACATGAGGCCCTGGCACCGTCTGCCTCCGCTCTCCCTGGGTGCGGGTTCGCCCCATCAGTTCAGCGCCGACCTCCACCTGGTGGACTGGCTGGAGGCCAAGTCGTACCGCTACGACGTGATCACCGACGAGGACCTTCATCACGAAGGAGTCGAACTGCTCTCCTCCTACAGGGTCATCGTCAGCGGCACCCATCCCGAATACTGGACCCGGCGGATGAGCGATGCTCTGCAGGCGTACCAGGCCCGGGGGGGACGTTTCATGTACCTGGGGGGCAACGGCTTCTACTGGGTGACCACCGTCGATCCGGAGCGGCCGCACGTCATCGAGGTGAGACGCTGGGCCGGCACCAGAAGCTGTGAGGCCGAACCGGGGCAGTACTACCACAGCACGACGGGTGAGCTCGGCGGCCTCTGGCGCTTCCGGAACCGGGCGCCGCAGAAGCTGGTCGGCGTCGGAATGGCGTCCCAGGGGACGGGATCGGGCCGTCCCTATCGCCGCCGGCCCGCCAGCTTCGACCCCAGGGCCGCCTTCATCTTCGAGGGGATCGGCGCGGACGAACTGATCGGCGACTTCGAGTCACTGGCTTTCCGATACGGCGCCGCCGGCTTTGAGCTCGATCGTTTCGATCCGGCCCTGGGCAGTCCGGCCCACGCCCTGGTGCTGGCGACCTCTTTCGGCCACTCCGCCGGTTACCAGTGTGTGCTGGAAGATCTCCACGATCTGAGCGGTCCTCTGTTCGGCGACAAGAGCCCGCTGATCCGATCGGACATGGTCTACTTCGAAGGGCCACGGAGTGGAGCCGTCTTCTCGGTGGGATCGATCGCTTGGTGCGGCAGCCTTTCCTACAACGGTTACGACAACCCGGTGTCGCGCATCACCGACAACGTCTTGCGCCGGTTCTCCTCCGACCGGCCGCTGGGAGCCACGCCTTCCTAGCCGCTGGGAGCGGCGGCTTTCTTGCCGCCGGACTCCGTCGCCTCCGATCCCCTCAGGCGAGGAGCTCGATCGCCTGCAGAATGGCCTTGATATAGCCGTATCCGAAGGCGAACCCCTGCTTGGCGCCGGGATCGTCCGGGTGGAGTGGCATGTGGTCGGGCATCACCATGTAGGGATAGTCCACCCGGGCCAGCGTCAGGGCCAACTCCACCATGTTCATGTCCCCTTCGTCCGGCCACACCTCCATGAAGTCGTCCCGTCCACCGCGGATGTTTCGGAAGTGGATGTTGAAGATCTTCCCGCGTTCTCCGAAATAGCGGACGATGTCATGGATCTCCCGGTTTGGATCGTGGAGCATCTCCGCGGTGGTCCCCAGGCAGAGATTCAGGCCGTGGAAGGGACTCTCGTGCAGCGAGACGAACTTCTTCAATCCTTCGGGGGTTCCCAACACCCGGTCGACTCCCTGAAAACCCTCGGGCGGGACCCCCGGGTCGTGGGGATGGCAGGCGGCACGGACCCGGTATTCGTTGCACACCGGGATCACCCGCTCCAGGAAGTAGTCGATCCGCTCCCAGAAGACCTCGGCGGGCACCGGTCCCGCCCGGGTCAAGGGCGGCTCCTGCCGGGCATCGCTCAGCTTCCAGGTGCTGTACGAGGACCCGCCCCGCCCTCCGTGGGTGCGTCCGGTGCGCATGGTCCCCAGAATGCGCAGGTTGTACTTGAAGCAGGGCACTTCGGCCCGGGCGCAGGCGACGATGAGATTCCGGACGTACTCGATCTCCCGGTCGCGGTCCGGATTCTCGCCGAGGAGTATGCCGGCCCGCGGGTTCCGGTCGATGTGAAGGGGCGTCATGAAAGGGACCCCGATCATGTCCATGCTGAGACCGTGCCGGGCGCAGAGTTCCTTCTGTTGGGCGATCTCGTCCAACTCCCAGTCTCGCCGGGGCTCCCCCTCCTTGACCGGAGGCCAGCCGCAGCAGTGATCGACACCATGGCGTTTGAAGAACTGGAGCATCTCGGGAGTGGTGCTGGGGCGTTGGGTCCCGACGTGCATCTTCAGAGGCTTCCGGATCGCCTTGGCGCCGGTGGGTGAAGCCCCGGGAGGGCCGCAAGCCGCGAGTGCCGAAATCGCAGTCAAGCTGCTGGAGGTGGTCAGGAAGTGTCGCCGATCCATGATGGCTGTCCTCGCCGATGGTCCGCGGAGGGCGGGGTGGGAGCGGCGGTTACCAGCCGCCGACTCATATGTTTTCCACACAACCACGGCCGCGGGCCTGACGTTCGTGGCAGGTGAAGCGTATACGAATCTGCGTTTTTTGGACCACCCCCGCGCCAGTCGGTTGCAGACCGGGCGGACCCCGGTAAAGTGGCCCCAGGGCGTTGTCGCAGCCATGGCCCGGCGAAGCCAGGCAATGGAAAGACCCTCGAGCGCGCAATGCTGTCTCTTTATGGGTAGCGTCTTGCATGCGGGAGCAAATTAATCATATAAATTTACAACGTTTTAAATTTGGGAGGAAGATATGGTCGATATAGCCGTGGACGAGGCGACTCTCGAGCGACTGAAAAGTCATGCTCGGCCATTCCTGGACGTCAATCCCGATGCAGTCATCAATCGTGCTCTGGACGCCCTGGATCAACAGGCTGGCATCGGCGCCTCGAAAGAAGGCACCCGGATGGATTCTGAAAGGCGGATTGATCCGCAACGGCTTCCTGACTTGACGCATACGAAAGTTCTGGACGCGATGATCGGCGGGATCGTCGTCGCACGGCCAAAGTGGAATCATTTGCGAGATCGAATGGTCGTCAAGTTGGCCAAGGAGCGCGCCAGGAATTTCGATGAGCTCAACCGGCTATGTCCTGCCAACATGGTTCAAGGGAGGAAGCAAGAAGAAGGTTACCGTTACCTGTCCGAGATAGATGTTTCGGTACAGGGCCAGCCTGCCAATGGAGCTGGTCTGGCAATCGTGACTGCAGCGCAAAAACTTGGGATTGCTCTGGACATCGGATTCATGTGGCGCAATACGGAGCGTGCCGCACACCCGGGAGGCCGCGCGCGTATCAGAGTAGCCGGTGAATCAGCTGCGAGTTCTCGCGAGGCGAACGACAAGCGTGACCTCAACATCATCAACGCGCACGCTGATGAACTGAACGAGGAAGCGGTCGACGTCTTGGGTTACCAGGTGGAAATGTGAGACGCGGTGAGCTCTATCGGGTTGCCAAGCCTCCTGCTCGCGACCCGAAGCGGTTTCGTGTGTTCGTCGTAGTCAGTCGGCAGGAGTTGATCGATTCCCGTTTTTCCACGGTCATCTGCGCGCCGGTGTACTCAGCCCGCCACGGGCTCGCAACGCAGGTCGATATCGGATCGAATGAGGGACTTCGACACGACAGCAGCGTGCACTGCGACGAGCTTGTCAGTTTGAGGAAGTCGCAATTGACTCGGTTCGTCGGAAGCCTCAAGGGCGCCAAGATCAAGCATCTCGACTCTGCACTGATGGTTGCATTAGCCTGCTCTGTGGCCGGGCCGAACCAGAGGTCTGGGTCGTAGAAATAACGGCAAGGACAACCAAGAGCCATCGGTGCCGGGATCGCGTCGAAGGAAGAAGGGCTTCGCGGTCGTCGGGCCTCCCGGTGAGGAATGCGGGTTATGACACTTTCAGGCAAACGGGCTGTGGTCACGGGCGGTTCGCGAGGGATCGGGTTCGCCGTGGCCCGGGCACTGGTTCGCGCGGGTGCGGGGGTGATGATCTGCGCCCGGAACGGAGGAGACATCGAAGCGGCGGTCGATTCCCTCCGCGGCAGCGGCGCGGGGGCGGTGGTGGGTCAAACCTGCGACGTCAGGGACCCGGAGCAGGTCCGGGCGCTCATCCGTTCCTGTATCGCCCGGCTCGGGCGGATCGACATTCTGATCAACAATGCGGCCGCCCTGCGCGCCTTCAAGAGCGTGGAGGAGATGTCGGTGGAGGAGTGGCGGACCACCATCGCCACCAATCTGGACGGCGTTTTCTACGGCTGTCACTTCGCGGTCCCGGAGATGAAGAAGACCGGGGGCGGATTCATCATCAACATCAGCAGCCTCGCCGGCAAGAACGCCTTCGCCGGAGGCTCGGCCTACAACGCCTCCAAGTTCGGCTTGACCGGACTGAGCGAAGCCCTGATGGAGGAAGTCCGGCACGACGACATCCGGGTCGCCTACATCATGCCGGGCAGCGTCAACACCAAGTCGCGATCGTCGCAGGGCGGGAGCGGAGACGCCTGGAAGATGGCTCCGGAGGACGTGGCGCAGGTGGTCGTCAGCATTCTGACCCAACATCCGCGGTGCCTGGTCAGCCGCGTCGAGATGCGACCGTCGAAGCCCAGAAAAAAGTGATTCCCGCTCCAGCCCGGGGAGCCGTTCGCCGCAAATAACTGCCCGTCAGCCCAGGAAAGCCTTCAAGGCGCCGGTTTCCAGCGTGCGCGTCAGCCGGAAGACACCGGCCGGTCCGGCCGGATAACCCATGTAGACGAAGACGTGTTGGACGCCGCGCTCGGAATCGATGACGGCGGCCCCGGGGTGGAGGCCGTCGATCCTGCCCGTCGGCTCCCGGCGTGAGAAGAGAGAACATTCGAAGCGCCAGCGTGAGCTGCCCGAGAAGAGGTCCCGCGGATCGATGCTCCAAAGGTTCAACGACATCTTCCCCGCATCGGGACGTCCCGGTCCGCTGCCCGCTCGCGCCGGCACCACTGCCTCGATCCGTGCGGTGACCGGATTGAAGTCGATGTCCACCGTGTCCTGGCGTCCACGCCTGCCGGAGACGCGGATGTTGGAATGCCTTGACTGCAGGGGAAGCCATCCCCGTTCCGACCAGAGTTGCGCGTAGACGGAAGTGTCCGTCCGCTTATCGTAGGCAGCAGGGTCGTAGCTTCGGGACACGATGGCCAGCCGGTTCCCGTCCAGCAGGGCGACCGGCTCGGCCGGACGGACGAAGGAAGGAAGGGACTGTTCCTCCTCGGCCCAGGTCCGCCCTCCGTCTCGTGAGTAGCGGAAGTGGATCTTGTCGGCGATGCGGACACTTCCGCCCGTCGTGTCCGGCGGATGCAAGCCCTCCTGGTACTGATCGGTCACCAGGTTGGAGTGTCCCGCCACCACGAGGCCGTAGGCCGGGTGCTCAAAAAGGCGCGGACCGATGTAGAGCACCGGACCCGGCGTGGTGTCCTCCCTCATGGCCCGGGAGAAATGGGCCCAGGTCCTGCCGCGGTCGTCGCTGCGGAAGACCCCGTGGTCGCTCACCAGGACGACTCCGCCGTCGCACGCCGTCCCGATGGCGTTCAGGTGGATCTTGTAGCCGAGAGTCGGATCCTGGTCGCGGGCGAATTTGTAGCGGTGGGCCAGCGGGATGTGACCGCCCCGGTAGCGATCCTCTCTTCTCATCACCTGGCGCAGGTCGAAGGGTTCGGTCCAGGACTTCCCGCCGTCCGTCGATCGCACCACCATGGTGTAGCTGTGCCGGTCGTCGGTGCGCTCGAGTCCCTTCCAATGCCCCGGAATTCGGCGGTGCACCACGATGAGCGTGTCGCCTGTCCGGGCGGCGACCGGCCATCCGAAGTGGTTGTTGAGAGCGTCCGGATCGGGTGGGAGACTGACGGGGGCGAGCTCCAACAATCCCTGGTTGCGGCCTTCCTCCAGTTTGGCCAATTGCCGGGGCGACATGCAGAGCAGGTGCTCCACGGCCGATTCTGCGGTGAGGGCCGAGACGGTAGCGTGGATCGCGGAGCCACTGACCGTCCCCTGGGCAGCCAGCTGAAGAAACCGGCGCCGGGAAATCATGCGGGACCTCCTCTTGCGGGCGATGACCGGAGGCCACGATAATAGAAGGCAATAAGATCCACCACAATGCCGGTGCGTGGCTCCCAGAATGCGCTCTTCCGGACAGGGAGGTTGAATCATGACGATCACGCGTCTCTCGGACGACCAGGTGGACAGTTATCGGCGAGAGGGCTATCTGCTCCTGCCGGAGTTTTTCAGCGCGGAAGAGATGGCGGAAGTCGATCGAGCCATCCGGGAGGTCTCGGAGACGGCGCTGGCGAGTGGCGACTGGAGCGACGTCCTGGAACTGGAGCCGGAGCTGCAGGAGGGCCGTCCGGTGCCGCGGCGGATCTATGAACCCTTCGACCGGCACCAGACCTTTCGCCGCCTCGGGTCCGACGCGCGCCTGCTGGATTGCCTGGAACCTTTGATCGGCCCCAACTTCGCGGCGCAATACAGCAAGATCAACATGAAACCGGCCCGGGTGGGGTCGGTCGTCAAGTGGCACCAGGACATGGCCTACTTCCCCTCCACCAACGACGACCAGGTGGCGGTGTTGATCTACGTGGACGATGCCACCGAAGAGAACGGCTGCCTGCAGGTCCTGCCGCGGCACCACACCCACTTCTTCGACCACACGGGGGCCGACGGCCAGTTCGCGGGCATGGTCACGGAGGATCTCAGCAACGGCCGCTTCGGTCAGCCGGTGTCCTTGGCCGGCCCTTCCGGAAGCGCCATCCTCCTGCACTGCATCACGCCCCACGCGTCGCTTCCCAACCGGTCCGAGCACCCGCGCCGCACCCTGATCTATGGATATCAGGCTGCCGACTGCTACCCGATCTACTTCGGAGAGATGACGTCGTTCGGCATGACCGGTCAGATGCTGCGCGGCAGGCCGTCCCGATTCGCCCGTTTCGGGGGGCCGCCGCCTCTGATTCCCTCCTACGACGGCATGTGGAAATCGCTCTATCAACTGCAGCAGGAGGCCAAGGTCGAATGAGTTGGTCCCCACTGCGGTGCACTCGTCATTCTCGGGTTCGCCGGATCCGCCTGCTCCCCCTCTGTCTGGTCTTTTTCGGTACGGTGTTTTCTGCTCTACCCTCCGCCGCTCAGGACCCTCAGGCTGAGGAAAAGGTGGATCCCTTCGCCAAGTGGCTGAATCAGGACGTGGTCTACATCATCTCGCCGGAAGAGAAGGCCGTATTTTCCAAGTTGACCGGCACCGAAGAGAAAGAGAGCTTCATCGAGCAGTTCTGGCGCCGCCGCGACCCCGATCCCGCCAGTGCATTCAACGAGTTCAAGATCGAGCACTACCGCCGCATCGCCTACTCCAACGAGCGGTTTCACAGCGGCGGCATCCCGGGATGGAAGTCGGACCGGGGACGGATCTACATCGCCCTGGGGCCTGCCACGTCGGTGGATCGCTACGGCGCCGGCCAGACCTATTACCGGGATCTCGAGGAGGGAGGGGGGACCACTGCCGTCTATCCCATGGAAAAGTGGTACTACGGCCATGTGGAGCACATCGGGAGCGGAATCGAAATCGAGTTCGTCGACAAGACCATGACCGGGGAGTACCGGATGGCCCTGAGGCCGGAGGAGAAGGACGCTCTCCTCTACATGGACGGGGCGGGCCTCACCCTGTTTGAACGGATGGGTCTCGACACCCGGGCCGGCCGGATCCGAGCCATGGACCCGATGCGCTCGGTCGGCGGCGAGTTCGATGCGGTTCACAAGCATTCGCAGAATCCGTTCCTCCGACTGGATCGGTACTTCCGCCTGCAACAGGCGCCTCGGATCCAGTTCAAGGATCTCAAGGCCGCGGTCGCGACCAACATCACTTACGACGAACTGCCGTTCAACGCCGTCAACTCCTACACCAGGCTTACGGGAAAATCATTCCTGGTTCCCATCACCGTATTTCTGCCGCTCACGGAACTGACTTATGAGACTCCCTCGGCCGGAGCCGTGCCTCGGGCAACCGTGAATCTGTACGGCTCGGTGAAGAGCATGGGAGGACGGATCGTCAGTGAGTTCGAGGAGACGATCTACGACGACCGGCGGGGCGCCGCCACGGAGCCGAAGGGACAGAAATCCTTCCAGAAGATCCTCCCCCTGCCGCCCGGCATCTACAAACTCGATCTGATCGCCAAGGACTTGGGGAGCCAGAAGATCGGACACCTGCAGCAGCGGCTGCAACTGCCGGTAACGGTTCCCGACGGGCTCGCCCTTTCGTCCCTGGTGCTCTCGGACACGATCGTCAAAGCTGAAGGCGAAACCCTGCCCAGCCCCTTCGTAACGGCGTTGGGTTGGAAGGTGTATCCGGTCCAGGCGCGGCGGTTCAGTCCCGGCGACCGGCTCGGAGTCTACTTCGAGGTCTACAGCTTCGACGTCGACCAGAGTCGCGACCTGGTCGACCTGGACATTTCGGCGTCCATCGTGAATTCCGGAGGAGAGGAACTCATCGACGGTCCCGCCACCCATCTCTTCTCCCGCTTCAGCGACCGGGTGGCGGCAGCGTTGGTGTTCAAGTTGGACGGCATGGATGCCGGGGATTACAGCCTTGTCCTCAGAGTCGAGGACAAGATCCAGCGGCGAGACGTCGGAGAGAGGGTCAGGTTCAGAATCGTTCCCGCCGATTCCTGACTCATCGTTTGGCAGGCCAAGCAGCCCGTGGCAAAAGTCGTCACGGCATTCGACCGTCCCTGCATCCCGGCGGACTGCGTTGCGACTCGGTCACATACTCCCGGTATGCTCCCTCCGAAGCGCCTTGTCCGGCGGGCGCAGGAACGGTCTCGGTGCTCGCGGGACTTTCACCACGGACTGCAAGGAAGCCTCGGCCGGTCGGCCACGGAGGTTCGAATGACGACGAAGGAGAGGATCCGCCGGTTGCAGGTGGACGGGTTCTGTGTCATCGAAGGAATCATCCCCAGTGAGCAGGTCGACGAGGTCCGGAAGAGCGTCTTGGAGGCCCAGGCCCGGCGGCACCAGGAAGCCGAAGCCGAGCTGGCGGCGACCCGGGCCCGGGGTCACCGGGTCGGAGTCATGGGGGTCGCCAATCTCCGCCAGGTGATCAACGAGACCCAGGCCTTCGCGCCCTACCTGGCCGACCGGCGGATCCTGGATCTGGCCGAAGCCTTCTTCGGCCCGTGGGTCCGGATCTCCTGCACCGACTGCGTGATCAACAATCCGGGAAACGGGCGCGGCTATCTGCACGCGGACTGGCCCTACAATCGAACCAACGCCTCCCACGTCCGCGCACCCTACCCCGACGTCATGATGCACATCTCGACCATCTGGATGTTGTCTCCCTTCAGCGCCGAGACGGGAGGCACGCTGGTGGTGCCCGGAAGTCACAGAACCTCCAGCAACCCGGCCGGCGGCGGAAACTCGGTCCCTGAAGACGACTCCTACCCGACGGAGATGAACGTCTGCGGCCCCGCCGGGAGCGTGTTCGTGAGCGACAGCCGGCTCTGGCACGCGGTCGCACCCAATCGGAGCCGGGAGCCCAGGGTCGCCATCCTGATTCGCTACGCCCCGTGGTGGCTGAACCTGAATCCCACCCTGATCGGCACTCCCGAGCACACCGCCATGGTGGTGGAGACGGGCGGTAAGAACTACGAGCTGCCGCCGGTGCGAAAGAGCGTCTACGAGTCCCTGCCGGAAGACGTGAAGCCGCTGTATCGGTTCTGGGTGAAATAAGAGGTCAGCGCACCGCTTCCGACCCATCCGGGTGCTGGGGCCAGCACCCGGATACGATCCGGCGGTGTTTGATGTGTGGGGCTTCGAGGGTGTAGAGCCAGGCGGGCTCGTGCACACCACCCACCGTCGCCGGCACCAGGACCCGCCGGTAGAGGCTGGGACCATCCGGACGGAAGCCCTCCAGCCGGTCGATGGCCGGCAACCGGGATTCCGGGTCGTCGAAGGTGAGGAGTTCCCCGTACACGGCCCCCCAGCCCCCCGTTCTGGTGCCTTCCGGAACCGGTCGAGGGTACTTTCCGACCCGGCCGGAAAGGCGATCCTGCGTATCCACGTCGGCGAGGGGATCCGTGGTTCCGCAGGCCAGGACGTCCTCGCCGGGCACCTCGAGAACCGGGAAGCCAGGTCCGTCGTAAAGGCGGCCGCGAACTTGTGCGTCCTGGATGTCCAACGCTCCCCGGCAGAAGCGATTGTGGTTCCCATAGCCTCGCTTGAGGGTGCCGTAGACGAAGAGTTTCAACATCTTGGATGGACTCGCCCCCTGGGATTTCTGGATTCTGTGGCTTCTTTCGAGAGTTGTCCATCGGTCACCGAATAACTCCATGAGTATGGATTCACGGACCTGTCCGGCAGCATGGACATAGCGTACCGGCAGCGGTACTGAACGAAAATGTCCCGTTGTCTTGACAATGGTTCCTGAGCGCACCCAAAATGCCTTCAACTTTTTTTTCAGGTTGCCAGTTTTCTCTGACTCTCAGTTTTCTCTGGCTGCCTGAACTTCTTGAGGAAACGCCCTCCATGCGTCCCCAATATGACTCGTCTTTGTGGAGACACGGATCTATGACAAGGAAAACCTCGCAACTCGTTCTGGCGGCAGCTCTGGTGCTGATGGCCTCCGCCGGTGTCCTGGGACAGCAGATTTCGGGCACCATCACCGGCAACGTGGCCGACACTTCCGGCGCGGTGCTTCCCGGAGCGGAGGTCACGGCCACGAATACGGCCACGGGCGTGGATTCGGTGGCGGTGGTCAATGATCAGGGACTCTATCGCATCCCCAACCTTCCCCCCGGCATCTACGATCTCACGGCCGCCCTGCCCGGTTTCAAGACCACTGTGATCAGTGGGATCGAGGTCCGGGTGGACAGCGTCGTGAGACGGGATGTGGCCCTCGACGTGGGCGCCATCGCAGAGCAGGTGACGGTGCAGGCGTCCCGCAACGTCGTCGAGTCGGAGGAGCCCTCACTGGGTGAAGTGGTCGGAGAGACCGAGATTCTCGAGCTCCCCTCGGGTGAGAAGAACTTCATGACCCTGGCCAGCATTACGGCCGGAGTGACGCCCGAGCTCCCCACCGGCGAGTTCGGTTCGTCCTACGCCAACCGGAGCAACCTGCAGGTGGCCATCTCGGGTCAGAGGCACGTGTCGACCAACGTCCTCTTCGACGGAATTCCCAGCAAGGAGTTCTACATCGGACTGGTGGCCACGGTCCCGGCGGTGGAGACGTTGCGGGAGTTCAAGGTCCAGAAGGGCTATTTTGCCGGTAACTACGACAACGCCGCCGTCATCAACGTGGTGACCAAATCGGGCACCAACGAAATTCACGGCACGCTCTGGGAAGCGCACCAGAACGACAACACCAACGCCCGCAATTTCTTCGACGTCGGCAGCCCGGAAACCCTTCGCAACCAGTACGGTTTCGAGGTGGGTGGCCCGATTCTCTCCGACAAGTTGTTCTGGTACGGAAGCTACGAGGGGATCCGCGGCCGGGAGTCCGGAACCGGGAGAGGGAGCGTTCCCCATGCCGGATGGCTGAACGGAGACTTCTCCGACCTCCTCCCCGACACCCAACTGGTCGACCCCATGACCGGAAACCCCTTCAACAACAACCAGGTCCCGAGTTCTCGAATCGACGGTTTCGCTCAGACCTGGATGGAAAGGGGATTCATTCCGGGTCCCACCCATCCCGGTGCAGCGTTGAACTACATCGGCCCCACGCTGACTGTCGTGGACGAAAACAAGGTGCTGGTGCGCTTCGACTACGCGGCCTCCGAAAACGACAAGTTCTTCGGCCGCTATTCCTACAGCCGGTCGGACCGGCTGGAGGACCGAATCATTCGGGAGGACTCGACGCGCCCGTTGCACGCGGACAACATGGTGATCGATTGGGTTCACGTCTTCGGTCCCGCACTGACCCTCAACCTCAAGGGAGGCCTCAACCGGGTGGATTTCTCCGCCGCCGGCCGGTCCCAGGACACGGAGACCGATTGGGGTCAGGTCTTCGGCGTCAAGAACATCAACACGGTTCCCGTGTGCAACCGCGTCCTGTCCCTGGGCATCGGCGGAGTGGGTGGCTTCGGAACCTGGAGCAACAACTGCGAAGAACCGGTTCAGAAGGATCAGCACTACCTGGTCAACGTGAACTGGATCGAAGGCAAACATCAGGTCATGCTGGGCGCCGAGGTGCGGAGAAAGCGCCAGGATCTGGCCATCGTGAGCGGCCACGCCGGGAGGTTCACCTTCAACAACAATTTCAGCGGGCACAATTTCGCCGACTTTCTGTTGGGGCATCCCAGCAGCATCGACGGGGTCAATTACCAGAGCCCGGTCAAGAAGCATGCCATCTGGTACAACGGATTCATTCAGGATGACATCAAGCTGGCTCAGAACTTCACTCTGTCCCTGGGCATGAGGTATCAGGTCTACCCCTGGGAAACCGACGAGGACCACCTCATCATGCTTTTCATTCAAGAGGGTGACGGAAGCACGATCCAGGCCACGCCGGACAAGCCGAGACTGGTGGACATCGACGGCAATGACTTCGCGCCGCGGATCGGTTTTGCCTGGACGCCGGGCGGGCGCGACGATCTCGCCATCCGCAGCAGCTTCGGCGTCTTCTACGATGACGTGCCGGGCAACGATCGAGGCTGGGACTCCATCGGACCCAGTGTCGGGGTCGGGCAGAATTACATCAGTGACCTCCTGGCGCCCACCCTGAGCACCACGGGGCAACTCCCGGATCCCCCGGCCGTCGAGCCCACCTCCATCATGGGTCCCAACGTCTTCTTCATCATGAACAGTGAGACCCAGCGGCGGGATCCCTACCAGCAGGTCTGGACGCTGAGCATGCAGAAGACCTGGGGCTCCGACCTGTTCACCGAGATCGCCTACGTCGGCTCCCACGGCATTCACATGTCGAAGCGCCGCAACATCAACGTCCTTCGCAATCCGCAGCAGCCGGAATGCGGGAGCGCGTGCCGGATCACCAAGCGGCCCTTCAAGAACTACGCCTGGATTCTGACCGACCAGGGCGAAGGCCAAGCCTACTATCACGGGTTGGAGACGAGCCTGCGCAAGCGGTTGAGCGGCGGCTTGAGCTTCACTGCAGCCTATACCTACTCCAAGTCGCTGGACTGGGATTCCTTCGACAACAAGGGGTCCCGGGCCTATGTGCCGGGCAAGCCGGACAAGGGCCGCAGCACCTTCGACGTGCGCCAACGATTCGTCACGAGTTTCATCTACGAGACGCCCAGGATGCAGGGTATGAGCACCTTCACCCGGAACCTGTTCGGGGGCTGGCAGCTCTCGGGGATCGGCAGCCTGCAGAGCGGTTTCGGCTTCCATCCCACGACCTCGTTCGATCCTTCCAACACCGAGCAGATCGCCACCAACAAGCGGCCCGATCGCACCTGTGACGGAAACGGGGGGCGGGCCATCAACCAATGGTTCGGCACCAAGTGTTTCCAGATGCCGGCGCTGGGCACCTTCGGCAACAGCGGCGTCCATTTTCTGGATACCGACGGCTACATCAACTTCGATTTCTCCGTGGCCAAGAACTTCTACGTTCCTCAATTCAACGAGCAGGCCAAGTTCCAGCTTCGGTTCGACTCCTTCAATTTCTTCAACAACGTGAACTTCGGCAAACCGGGAAGTCGACTGGAGCGAGCCAGTTTCGGCGTGGTTTCGAGCGCCCTGCCCGGACGGATCTTCCAGTTTGGACTGAGATTTTCATTCTGAATGGTGCGGGTGAGGGGCCTCGGTCCCCTCACCCGCGTATCCGATTAGATCCGGATCGACAAGACCGCCTGTGAAAAGGGATAGAGCCTTTTGAAAGACTTTATTCCTTCCCCCGCCGTCTGTTTCCGAAACTCAGGCTTCAGGCCGATTCCGAATCCCGAGCCCCAGACGGATGACTCCCCTGCCGGCGTTACGGGCAGGTGTGGAAATGCCTCCGCGTTGGTAGCGCTTCTCTTTCTCGTGCTCGGCGCCGGGTCCATCCTCCCGGGACAGGATCGGGATCAGGCGCAGGCGCTCTATCGGAGTGCCATCGCCTTGCTGGAGTCGGGGGACTATGCCGGAGCCGACGAGAAGATCCGGGCGCTACTCGCCGACTTCCCCGACATACCGCAGGCATTGAACGTGGCCGGGATCGTCGCCGACCTGCGAGGCCGGCCGGACCGGTCCATCGAATACTTCGAGCGGGCCGTGAGCCTCCGCGATGATTTCATCGATGCTCGAAGCAACTTGGCGCGCCTCTACGCCAAGACCGGTCGTCTCCAGGAGGCCCGGCGCCACTTCGAGCGGGTGCTCCATTGGAATCCGGCCCATCTCCCTTCGTTAAAGGGAGTGGCCAATGTGCTCTCTGATGCGGGTGACATTGAAGCCGCCCGGGAGACCACCGTCCGAGCCCTGCGTCAGGCGCCTGACGACCCGGAACTGCTCCTTCATCTGGCCAAGACGCAGTTCAAGTTGGGTAGGGAGCCGGAGGCTGCGGTAACGACCCGTCGGCTGCGCCGGCTCGTCGCGCACGACGGGGAAGGACTCCATGCCCTGGGGCTGATGCTGTTGGACAGCGGCCGCTATGCCGACGCCGTCACGGTTCTCAGGGAAGCGGCGGAGCGTGGGGGACGAGATCCCGAAGTCGTCAGTTCCATGGGGATCGGCTACGGTCTGGCGCGCAAGGTCAACCAGGCCATCAACTCGTTCCGGGAATCCATTCGGTACCGTCCCCGGGATCCCCAGGGGTACCTTCACCTGGCACTCGCCTATGGAATGCAAGGGCGCTTCGACGAAGCCGCGGCCGAGCTTCGCAGAGTGCTTGGATTGGACCCGGATTCCACCGACGCGGCACATCACCTCGGCGTCAGTCTCTACAAGCAGGGACTCGAGGCGGAGGCCGAACCCTACTTCGAGCAGGTTCGCCGGCGGGAGCCGGACCGGGTGGAGACCCTCTACTACCAGGCCCTCATCCGCTTCCAGGAGGGCGACTACCCGGGTAGCCTGACTCTCCTGAATCGGGTGCTGGCTTTGCAAGAAGATCACATTTCCGCACACTACAAGGCGGCGCAGGTCAACGCCAAGCTGGGCCGCAGGACGGAGGCCCAACGGCTGCTCCGGGAATTCAAGCGGCTGGAGTTGCAACAGGAGCGTTCGCGGAAGGAAAGATTCCACATCTATGCAGGGGTCGGCGACGACTTCTCCGTCTTTGGATCGAGGTAGGGCGATCCGGCTTTGGACTCGGATGGCCCTGCCGCCCCTGGCACTTTGGACGTGGCTGCCGGCGGCTCCGGTCCAATTCACGGATATCACGGCCGAGGCCGGCATTCGTTTCCGGCACTTCAACGGGGCCGCCGGTGAATTCTATTTTCCCGAGATCGCGGGACCGGGAGCCGCCTTCCTCGACTATGACCGGGACGGCGACCAGGACATCTTCCTGGTCAACGGATCGAGTCTGCCGGAGCCGAAACCGGCCACCGACCCCAACAGCCAGTTGTATCGGAACGACGGCGGCGGGACGTTCACCGAGGTCACGGCCCAGTCCGGGATCGATCTCCGGGGACTCTTCGGCATGGGGGCGGCGGCGGGAGACTACGACAACGACGGCGACCCGGACCTGTACGTCACCGGATACGGGAGAAGCGTCCTGCTGGTCAACAACGGGGACGGAACCTTCATCGACGGGACCGATTCGGCAGGAGTCCGGAACCCGGGGCACTGGGCCACCAGCGCCGGATTTTTCGATTTTGACCGGGATGGCCTCCTCGATCTCTTCGTCTGCAACTACGTCCTGTTCGACACCGCAGTGAATCCTCCTTGCTCGGGTGGGGGCTTTCGGTCCTATTGCCATCCCAGCGCCTTCCAGGGTGATCCCAATGTCCTCTACCGCAACAACGGCGACGGGACCTTCTCCGATGTGAGCGGGGACAGCGGTATCGCAAGCGTACGCGGCAAGTCTCTGGGAGTGGCCTTCGCCGACTATGATGGGGACGGCTGGATGGACCTGTTCGTTGCCAACGACACCGTGGCCGATTTCCTCTTTCACAACCAGGGGGACGGAACCTTCCAGGAGGTCGGTTTCCTGGCCGGAGTCGCCTACAATGAGGACGGTCATGCCCGCGCCGGAATGGGAGTGGACTTCGGCGACTACGACGGGGACGGACGGTTGGACCTGATCGTCACCAACTTCACCTCCGAGGGAAATGCGCTCTTCCGCAACGCGGGGGACGGTTCGTTCGCCGAAGTCACGCGCCACACCGGCATCCGCAAGAACAGTTTCCTGAAGGTGGGGTTCGGCGTTCGCTTCTTCGACTATGACAACGACACCGACCTGGACGTGATGGCCGTGAACGGGCACGTGATCCCCCGTATCGCCGAGTACCGGGACGACACCAGCTTTCACCAGGAGAAGCTCCTCTATGACAATCGGGAAGGGAAGTTCCGGGAACGGTCGCGGGAGGCGGGGGACTGCTTTTCGGTCCGGGACGTGGGGCGGGGCGCGGCCTTTGCCGACATCGACAACGACGGCGACGTCGACGCGCTGGTGACCAACAACGCCGGAGGTGTGCAGCTGCTCCGGAACGACGGCGGCAATCGAAGCAATTGGCTGCTACTGAAGCTGGTCGGCACCAAAAGCAACCGGGACGGCATCGGGAGTCGCCTCACCGCCCACCTCGGCGATCGGGTCGTCGTGACCCAGGTCCAGCGGGCGGCCAGCTATCTGTCGAGCCAGGATCCTCGGGTGCATCTTGGGTTGGGTAGGTCCTCCGCGCTGGATCGCCTCCGGGTCGACTGGCCGAGCGGCCGGACGCAGGTGCTGCGGGCGCTGCCCGCCAACAGGATCCTGACCATCGAGGAGGCGGGAGCGGCGGCTTCCAGCCGCCGACTCTTTGACTTGCCGGCCAATCGGATCGGGACCCGCGAGGAAACGGCTGCGGACGAACCCTGACTACAAGCGATGGGAGCTTTCAGCATGAGTAACACATGGAAACGCCGGGATTTTCTCAAGTCGTCCCTCCTGGCGACAGGAGGGATGTCTTTCTGCAGACCGTCGCCGCCCCTGCGGACACGTCCCTTTTTCCGGCGAATGGACATCTTCGTCGCCGGCGCAAACGGGATTCGGGAATACCGAATTCCAGCCCTGGTGACGACGGTGAAGGGGACGCTGCTGGCCCTCTGCGATGCTCGGGTGGAGGAACCTGGAGATGCCCCCAACAACATCGATCTGGTCCTGAAACGCAGCTTGGACCAGGGTGAAACCTGGTCGGAAATGACCGTCGTCGCGGACTTCCCCGGGCGCCGGGCAGCCTGCGACCCCTGTATGCTGGTGGATGGCCAGACGGGAAACGTCTGGGTGATCTACGATCATGTCTGGCCCGATTCCGAGTCTCTGGAGCGGGCGAACGAGATCCTTCCCGCGGGGGTCAAACCGGACCGAACCGGCCGGATCATCACGTTGCACGCCATCGTCAGCGAAGACGATGGACAAACCTGGTCCGGACCCGCGGACATCACTCGCCAGCTCACCCGCGAGGGCTGGCTGGCCGTCATGGCCGCTCCGGGCCGGGGGATCCGGACGAAAAGCGGTCGCCTCATCCTGCCCTGCTATTCTCGTCGCATGGACGGATCCGACCACCAGGGAGATTTCTCGTCGGTTGCCTATAGCGACGACCGGGGCAAGAGCTGGACAATGGGGTCGGGCGCAGGACCCGCCACCAATGAATGCCAGGTCGTCGAGTTGGCGAGCGGGGACCTGATGCTCAACATGCGGAGCTACCATGGAAGGGAATGCCGGGCCGTCGCCACGTCCGGCGACGGAGGGGAGACCTGGTCGGAGCTGAGACACGACACCGCGCTGATCGAACCCCGGTGTCAGGCTGGTTTGATCCGACACGGCGCCGGGGCGGCCGGCCAGGTCAAGGATCGGCTTCTGTTCTCGAACCCGGCCCACCGAAAGGAGCGGGTCAACATGACGGTTCGGCTGAGTCTCGACTCGGGGAAGACCTGGCCCCACTCCAAAGTCGTTCACCCGGGCCCGTCGGCCTATTCTTGCCTCACGGTGCTGGAAGACGGCACGGTCGGCCTGCTGTACGAGAATGGCGCCGGCAGTCCCTACGAGCGGATCAGCTTCGCCCGTTTCAATCTGGAGTGGCTGGCCGGCGGTCCGGATGGGAGGAATGAACCATGAAACTAGCGCTGATTCAGATGGAGAGCGCCATCGGCGGACTCGACAAGAACATTGCCAGAGCGTCCCGCTTCATTGACGAAGCGGCGGGCGAGGGGGCCGAACTTCTGGTCCTTCCCGAATTCTGGAGCACCGGGTATTTCCCCTTGTCGGTGGACTACAGCTACTACGAGCTAGCCGACAGCGAGGACGGGGAGGCCACCGCGGCGGTGCGGGAAAAGGCGTTACAGCATGGTGTCCACATCGCGTCCACCATCTATGAGCGCCAGGCTCCCGGCCTCTTCTACAACACCTCCATGATGGTGAATCCGAAGGGCGAGATCGTCAGCAAGTACCGGAAGGTCCACGTCCCGGCCCGGAGAGGCCTGGAAAAACTCTTCTACCGGGGCGGATCCAAGTTTCCCGTGGCGCCGGTCGGCGAGTGGCGGGTCGGCACCATGCTCTGCTACGACACTCTGCTGCCCGAACCCGCCCGCTGCCTGGCCCTGAACGGAGCGGAACTGATCCTGGCGCCCTTCGGGGCGTCCACCACCGAGGGCGGGATCTGGGAACACATGATCATCACCCGGGCCTTCGAAAACGGCGCCTATGTAGCCGCCTGCAATGCGGTCGGGGAATTGCATCTTCCGGATGGAGACACCTTCACTCTGGGCGGGAAGAGCATCATCGTGGATCCTGAAGGCGGGATCGTGGCCGAGGCCCCGGCGTCCGGGGAGACGGTCGTCTCCGGGGATATCGGGTTGGACCGGGTGAACGAGGTCCGCAACCGCTACTTCATGTTTCGGGATCGCCGGCCGGACGCGTATCAAGTCATCACGGCGGATACGGAAGACATCCTGGGATAGATGTTGAATCCCCGAGGGGGCAACGAAGACACTCCGACGGATTCCGGCGCAAGCCGTCAATCGCGCCGGCCGGCCATGAACGGCTGGAGCTCGCCCCCTTCCCGGAGGCGATAGTGCCGGTCAGAGCCGACGTCCTGAAACTGCTGGACCTCTCCGCTGGGCCACCGGACCATCAGCAGCCGGACCCGGCCGGAGGAGGCCAGCCCGAAATGGACCCGCAGGTCGTTGCCGGCCTGGTAGCCGGAGCCGCCGGACACCTCCCGCATCTGTCTCCCGGTCTCGGTTTCTATGGTCACGCGGGTCCCGATGGCGCTCCGGTTCGAGCGCACGCCTTCCAAGGCCAGAATCAGCCAGTGCCGGGCGCTCTGAGGCCCCTCGTTCCGCAGCAGTGACGGGGCCCCGTCCAGGTTGTTGATCCCGATGTCCAGGTCCCCGTCATTGTCGTAGTCGGCGAAGGCCGAGCCCCGGCTGGAACGGGGTCGTTCTCCTCCTCCGTTGAAGGCGTCCTTGATCTCCTGGAACTTCCCGTTTCCGAGATTCAGGAAGAACTGGTTGCGCTCCAGGTAGGTCGACCCGATTTCGTAGTCATCGACTTGGGGATAGATGTGGCCGTTGGAGACGAACAGGTCTTCCCACCCGTCGTTGTCGAGGTCCGCAAAACCGGTTCCCCAGGCCAGGAACGGCCAGGTGGCCGTGCCCAGGTCCGCGGCGTAGGTGACATCGCGAAAAAACCCGTTTCCCAGGTTGCGGTAGAGGGTGTTGTAGTCGTCGGAGAAGTTGGTCACGTAGAGGTCGAAGTGGCCGTCCCGATCGTAGTCGCCGGCGGCGACCCCCATTCCGGCCTGCTCCTTGCCGTCCTCGTCATAGGCGACGGAGGAAAGAAGTCCGACCTCCTGGAAGGTCCCGTCTCCATGGTTCAGGAAGAGGAAGTTTCCCATGGAGTCGTTGGCCACGTAGAGGTCCGGATCACCGTCGTTGTCCGAGTCGAACCAGAGCACGCCCAGTCCGAAAGCGGACCGGACCGCCACCCCCGCGCCTGAGGTCACGTCGGTGAAGGTGCCGTCGCCGTTGTTGCGGTAGAGGACATCGCCGTCCGGAGTCAGTCCCTGGGGCCCGCAGGCCACCTGGATGCCGCGGTATCCGCAGGTGGGTGCCGGGGGCCGGCGATGGTCGAACTTGACGTAATTCGTGAGGTACAGGTCCAGCCAGCCGTCCCGGTCGTAGTCGGCGAAGGCGGCACTGGAGCCCCAACGGGGATCGCCCGTGCCCGATTCCGAGGCCACGTCGGTGAAGGTCCCGTCGCCGTTGTTGCGGAAGAGCGCATTGGGGCCGTAGTTGCAGACGTAAAGGTCGGGCCACCCGTCGTTGTCATAGTCGGCGACGGCCGCGCCCATTCCCCAGTGATTGCCCCCGACCCGGGCGCGAGCCGTGACGTCGGAAAAGGTGCCGTCGCCGTTGTTGCGGAAGAGCGCATTGGAGACGGTTCGCTTGCCTGCCAGCAATTCCTCCCAGCGTCCGCCGTTGACCAGGTAGAGATCGGGCCAACCGTCCCGGTCGTAGTCGATCCAGGTGATCCCGCCCCCGTCGACTTCCAGCAGGTATTTCTTCTCCGGGTTTCCGCTGAAGTGGCGGAACTCCAGTCCCGCCGTCTCGGCCACGTCGGTGAACCGGATCGTGGATAGGGAGAGGACCAGCCACAGGCTCAGCATATTCGGTATCGAACTCCGGACAGTGCCGCGGTGGCCGGACCGAGCCGACTGGACCTGCGGCGATCTCTCATTGGGGCCGCCCCGGACAGTGGCCTTCCCGGAAGGCGAAGGGGTCGGCCGATGACGAAGCCTCCGATCTCAGCCGTTCCACCCGCTCCAAGGTCCGCCGCGCCAGATCGAGCTGCCCCGTCTCCCGGTAGAGCTGGGCCAGAAGATAGTTGGGTGCGATGAACGTCGGACACAGGTCGAGGCTTCTGCGAACGGCCGTCAACGCATCCTCGGCATGACCGAGGTTCCTGTGAGCCTTGGCCAGAAGGAAATAGACGCGGTGTTTCAGAGAAGGTTCGAGCCCGGGTTCCGCCCGCAACAGATGGCGCTTCGCCGCTTCCGCCTTCCCCTGTTGCAGCAGGATCTCGGCGAGTTCCAGCCGAGCTCTGGCGTGGTCGGGATAGAGGCCAATCTCTCTCCTGAAAGCGGCCACCGCTTTCACCGGGCTGGACAGGTTGGAATGGAGCATGCCCATCTGAAAGTTGAGCCAGGGCCGGTTCGGTTCCCCGGCGGCCACGGTGGAATACTCCTTGAGCGCCATCTCGCTGAAATTCAGGTTGTTGTAGCTGCGCGCCAGGGACATCCTCGCTTCGACGTTGCCGGGACTCAGCTCCAGCACCTGCTTCAACGCGCTGATCGCGTCCTCCATGAGCCGCCTGGCTCTGGGGTCGAAGGGATGCAGTCCCGACGCCTCCTGACGGCCGAGCAGGAATTGGGCCAGATTGTAGTGAAACTCGGCCTGCCGGGGCCGCAGCTCGACCGCCCTGCGAAGATGTTTCTCCGCCTCCTCGTTCTTTTCCAGGGCGGCCAGCACCATGCCGTAGAGTTCCTGGTAGACGGCATTCGAGCCGTCCCGCTCGACGGCCCGGCGGGCCAGCACGGAGGCCTCCTGAAAGCGGCCTTGTTGGAACTTCTCCAGAATCCGGAGGTCGAGCCGGGGCTGGGAGAAAATGGGGCTGGCGGCGATGAAGACGGCCAGAATCGGCCAGAGGCCGGCGAGCGGAGGGCACCAACGATTTGCTCTGCCTCGAACGGATCGAGAAGCGGGATATCCGAGCCTGGAGACCAAGCCATCCTCGGGTTTCAGATCAGAGGCCGACCTCATTCAGGAGTTCCCCATACTCTTCGACGAGGAGATCCACCGTTTCGGCCACGGGAGGCGCCGGGATGTCGTAGGTCCGGACGGCCGCCTCCACCGACATGCCTCCCTGAGCCACCGTCTCGGCCGTGGGCAGGTAGGCCAGAACCCCGTTGCAGTACCCTCCGAACATGGTGTGATTGGCCTTGGATCGTTTCTTGACCCCCAACCCGATCTCCACGAAGGGCTCTCCCGGCTGCGCCACCAGCACGAAATCATCCAGCCGGAAGGCCACGATGTCGAACCTCAGCGAGTCTTCCCGAACGCCGGCCCTGACCTTGTCCAGGACGCCTTTGGCCCAGACCTCCACCAACTGGGCGGGACAGACCTCGGTCGAATCGGCGCCTTTTTCCACCAGCTTCCTCACATAGGCGGCGGCTTCGGCGTACTGGGCCTCCGCTTGATCCAGGGAGGGCAGCGGCTGCAAGGGCAGGGAAACCTGGCGGCTGGCCACGCTCAGGACCTTGTGGGTGGGGCCGTCCTTGAATTCCTTGTGGTAGAGGGCGATCCGGGAGAGTGAGAGACCGCGTTCCCGGATTTCCTCGTGGGGTCGCGTCTCGATGCCGTAGAACGCTTGCAGCGCGGCGGCGCCGACGATGCCGCCGGTGCGTTCCTTCTCACCCCAATCACTCTGCAGAAATGAATAGCAAGCCTGGTTACCGGCGGCCCCGGTCAGGTAGAGGCAGGTGGCTCCGGTCGCCTGTTCCACGATTCGACGGACGACGCCGGGAAAGTCCTGGCTCAGGAGGTACGTCTCGTAGCCCATGACCACCGGATGGGCCGCATAGCTGGCCACCACGGCGATGGGGTTTCCGTCGAGATCGTCCACCCGCAGAACGTCGACACTGTGGTCGGTGGTCCCGTCGGGATTCCGCCCGACCACGACGAGGCCGTCCTCGGGCGCCCGTTCCTCCCGGTTCACCGCCACCGGGGCGTGCCCGCTTCCAGCCGCCGCGCGCGCGGGCCTGCGGTCGCCGTCCGCAAGCACCGCCAATCCGGCGAGGCGGTTCACCAGATCCTCGATGTAGGCGTCGAGTGCCTGAATTTCGGCCGGGTCGCCGGCGACGTGATGCACGCCACCCAGGATGCCGCGTGCGGTACAGGGGCCGTTGTGGGTGTGGGTGCAGCCCACCGCCACGCAACCGGGAGAGATCCCGACGCGGTCGGCAATGGCCTTGCGGATCTCCGCCGCCAACGGCATATCGAAACCGACCAAGTCGCAATCGAGGAGGACGATCTTGGTTCGCTCGTCCGCCAGGACCAACGCCGTGGCCAGAAGCGGAGACTCGACTCCCACGGACGGATCCACCCGGCGCATGGCTCCTTCCATCCGGAAGCCCACGGGTGGCGTGATGTCGATGCGCGCAACCCCCGCCGTCAGATGCAGGTCGCTCATGTTGTTTCCCTCCTCGTTTCTCGGACTTCAGTCTTCGTTGCGACGAATCAATGCCGGACCGGATCCCGTTCAGGTCCCCCGCACCGGGAGAATGCTCAGCATTCCGCCGTCCACGTCCAGGACGACTCCGGTCAGAAAGGCCGACTCCTCGGCCAGAAAGAACAGGATCGCATGAACGATGTCCGCCGTGGTCGGGTTGCGCTGCAGTGGGATCTCCGCCGCCGTCGCGGCCAGGATGTCTTGCGGCGCCTGTCCGCTGAGTTCAATCTTCCGTTGAAGTACGAATTGCCCCATCCCGGTGGTGGAGACCCCGACCGGGCTCACACAGTTGACGGTCACGCCATCGGCGGCAAGCTCGGCCGCCAGGGATTTGGTCAATCCCACGACGCCGAATTTCGCCGCACAGTAGGGCACGATCTGCGGACAACCGATTCTGGCGGCATCCGAACCGATGTTGACGATACGGCCCCGTCCGCTCCGGCGCAACAGGGGCGCGGCTGCCTGGCTGCACAGAAACGTGCCTTTCAGGTCCACGTCGATGACGTGATCCCACTCTTCCTCGGTGATCTCCTCCAGAGCGGTCATGTGGATGACGCCTGCCGAATTGATGAGCGTATCCAGACCACCGAAGCGTGTCCGGCAGGCCTCCACCGCGTCTCTCGCAGACTGCCTGGATGTGACATCGAGCAGGATCGGGAGCAGATGGGGATGGTCCAAGGCCTGGCCAGCACGCTTCAGTTCTTGGGAGTCGATGTCACCGATGCACACCCGGTGGCCGCGGTTCAGCAGTGCCCGGGCAATAGCGAGTCCGAAGCCGCTGGCGCCCCCGGTGACCAGGACGCGGCGTGGGTTGGACCGGTTGTCCGACATGTTATCCATTACCCGATGACCTTGCGGAGCGAGCAGTCGAGTTCAGGACGTCTTTGGCTCGTTCCGTCAGTCTTCGGATGCCTCGCCCCATTCTTGCCCGATTTCCGTCCGCTACCTGACCGTCTCAAATGTACTGAACCCCACATGTCCTTGACAAATGACGTCTGGACGACTTATCGGATGTTTCATCGGTATCAGCAGCAAGAAGGCCAGACCTGCTCCCGGGCGGGTCCGTGACGCCATCCTCCAGATTCTGAATCTGACATCCGAGGCCCTGTCAGTGCAGCAGATCGAGCAAAGAGTGACTCGAGTCATGGGCTCAACGCCTGAATCCTCGGTGCGATCTTACTTGACAGCCCGTGGCAAAAGTCATCACGGCATTCGACCGTCCCTGCATCCCGGCGGACGGCGTTGCGATTCGGGCACATACTCCCGGTATGCACCCGAATCGCGCCTTGTCCGGCGGGCGCAGGAACGGTCTCGGTGCTCGCGGGACTTTCACCACGGACTGTTGAGACTGAATACACCAGATCTGTTCTGTAGGGAGAAACGGGGTTTCTACCGGCTTCGCAAAGGTTACGTTGGCAGTTGGCTGCGTCGCCTGAACAGTACAGAACTTTGGAATGAGCCATTTCGATATGGGATGGCGACACTGGTCCATGGCGACTGTTTTGATTGGCTGGATCGCCGGACCGATGCGACCATCCACGCCGTAGTTACGGACCCGCCCTACGGTCTGCAGGAATACTCTCCGAAGGAGCAACGGAAACTGAGACGGGGCAAGGGAGGAGTCTGGCGAATTCCTCCTTCCTTCGATGGACACAAAAGATCGCCGCTGCCTCTCTTCACTACGCTGACCGATTCACAGCGAGAGCAGATTCGCACGTTTTTCTTTGTCTGGGCGCGCCTCCTGGCCCCCAAGTTGGTACCTGGGGCGAATGTGATCGTTGCGTCCAATCCGCTGCTCTCATTCATCGTCTCCAATGCGCTGTCCGATGCCGGGTTGGAACGACGGGGTGAAATTATCCGGCTGGTGATGACCATGCGGGGAGGGGATCGGCCAAAAGCAGCCCACCAGGAGTTCAAGGACGTCAGCGTCATGCCTAGATCGATGTGGGAACCGTGGATTCTGTTCCGCAAACCAGTCGAAGGGAGGATACAGGACAATCTTCGGAAGTGGAAAACGGGGGGCTTCCGGCGGCCCTCGGACGCGAAACCGTTTGGCGATGTCATTAGATCCTCGCCGACCAGAAAAAATGAAAGGGCACTGGCTCCGCACCCCAGCCTGAAGCCGCAACAGTTCTTGCGGCAGCTTGTGAGGGGCGTTCTTCCTTTGGGGGAAGGTGTGGTCGTCGATCCCTTTGCGGGTGCAGGATCTACGCTGGCGGCAGCCGAGGCGTTGGGATACGAGTCGATCGGAATAGAGAAAGATCCCCACTATTTCGAGATGGGGGTCGAATCCATCCCATTGCTCGCCAAGTTTGCCGGCAATGGTGCGAGTTGAACGGCCGGCCCTTCACAAGAGTCGTCACTGCACTTCTACTCTAGCCTGCATTTCTCACCAGAGAGCGCGCGCCCCCAGCGCAGGCTGTCCCGGAGAAACCTTGGAAAATTCTGCGTAAATGCTCAAAAACAGATTATTTTTCATCATACGCGTAGCGACCTGGTGAGAAATGCGGGCTAGGGCGTTGGTGGACGACATCCGCTTCGCGCTGCAACAGCGGTTCCAATGTTACCGCCACTGGCATCCGAGGCCACCCGCCCGACCTCTCGACACCTCAGGAATTCCTTGCCAACCATCCATTGTTACCTGACCGTCCCGAATGCGCTGAACCGGTACGGACCATAGATAGCTGGCCACCCGGTGGGCGCGGTCCAGCAGGGCCGCGGCAGTCGCGTGCCCGAAGCCGCTGGCGCCCCCGGTGACCAGGGCGCGGCGCGGGTTCGACCGGTTGTCCAACATGTCATCGACTCCGGAGTCAGCCGGCGGGCCAAGGCATGATAGGTTGGTCCGAAGCGTGGAGCAAAGGCTGACGCGCGAGCCGGTCTGCGACCAACTCCGGCGATTGACAGTGGTGGAATGGATGTCGTAATCTACGGCCCATACGTTCAAACCAAATGGTCGGGTGTCCAGGTGTCAAAATACCGTGTACCGTGCTCGGGTAATTCTTCGGCGTCTCTCCGACAAATGGCCTAATCCGACCTTCGTGCAGACCAGTCGTTCACGGATGTCGAGTTCGGGTCCCAGTTCCGGCAATGGGTTGCTGCTGTCGATCCTTGCAGGAATTCTCTTCTGCAGCTTCGGCCTGGTTCAGGCTGCAGGAGCAGGGAAGGTCGATATCTCTCCCGAAGCCCGGGAATTCTTCGAGCGGAACATCCGTCCGGCTTTGGCCGAGAACTGTTTCGTCTGCCACAGCGCCGATCTTGCGCAGGGAGAATTGCGGCTCGACTCTCCGGACGGCTGGGAGAAGGGCGGCAAGTCGGGGCCGGCCATCATCCCGGGTGATCCCGACGCGAGCCTTCTGATTCGAGCCCTCCGTCACCAGGGACCCGGATTGCCCATGCCCCTGGGCGGCGAACAACTGTCCGCTGAGCTGATCGACGTCTTCGAAAGATGGGTGCGCCTCGGGGCGGCCGCTCCGAAAGACGCCACCGGGCCGGAAGCTGCCGCGGTGGACGAGGCTCATTCCGATTGGGAGCAGGTCTATCAGGACCGCAGCCGCTGGTGGTCGCTGCGGCCGGTCTCGAAACCGGCGGTACCGGAAGTCCAACGGGAGGAGTGGTCGAATCAACCCGTCGATCGCTTTCTCCTGGCCAAGCTGGAGGCGAATGGCTTGACGCCGGCGCCGCGCGCCGATCGGCGCACCCTGTTGAGGCGGGTGAGCTACCTGCTGACCGGACTTCCCCCGAAGCCCGAGGAAGTTGCAGCCTTCCTCCGGAATCCCGACCCTGAAGCCGCTTATGCTCAGGGGGTGGACCGCCTGTTGGACTCGTCCCATTTTGGAGAGGAGTGGGCGCGGCACTGGATGGACGTGGTCCGTTACAGTGATACCTATGGCTATGAAACGGATGCCCAGATCAAGGGTTCGTGGCTGTATCGGAACTATCTGATCCGCGCCTTCAACGCGGACATCCCCTTCGACCAGCTTGTACACGAGCACATTGCCGGTGATCTCCTGTCACAACCGCGAATCGACGCCGCCAGGCAGATCAACGAGTCGATGATCGGCCCCACCTGGTTCCAGATGGGTGAGAACCGTCACGGGGACAGCCTGATGTTCAACGGCATCCACCAGGAGATGCTCGACAACAAGGTCGACACCTTCTCCAAGGCGTTCCAGGCGACCACGGTCGCCTGCGCCCGCTGCCACAATCACAAATATGACGCCATCGCCCAGCAGGACTACTACGCTCTGGGCGGCGTGTTCATGAGCTCACGCTGGGTGACCCATACGCTGGACCTCCCGGAACGCAACCGGAAGGTTCTGGAAGAGCTGGCGGCTTTGAAGACGACACTCCGCAAGCCGCTGGCGGACTGGTGGTTGGAGGAAGCGCGGCAGATCCCCCGGTACCTGATGGCGGCGCAAGCCGTCGTCGAAGGCCGGATGGATGCGGCAGAGGCGGCGCAGGATCTGGACCGGGCTCGTCTCGCCGTCTGGGAGGAGGCGATCAGTCCCAGGCCCTTCGAGGGACAGACCACGAAAGAGGACGAGGAGGAAGCGGCCGAATCGGCTGCACGGGACACCATGTCCAGCCCCCTCTTTCCCTGGTTGGAAATACAGGAATCCCTGATCGAGGGTGAGCAACTGGAAATGGCCTGGCGGAAGCTCGCCGGGGAATATTCGCAGGCTCGCCGGGAACGAATTGAGAACAACGCCAGGGACTTTTCCCTCGCCGCCGACTTCGGCCGCAGAGACCTTCCCGAGGGATGGTCGGTGGATGGGGTCGGAGTGCGCCACGGTTGGGTCGAAAACGGCGATTTCACGGTGGCGCTCGAGGGTTCCGGGGCGGTGGAAATGCTCCTGCCCGCCGGACTGTTCACACACGCGCTCTCGCCCCGGCTCAACGGGGCGGTCCGGACCCCGTTTCTGAATCATTCCGGCCGGTCCTACCTCAGCATGGAGGTGATCGGCGGCGACTACAGCGCTCAACGGCTGATCGTGGACAATTCGTTCCGGACGGAGCGGCAGACTTATCTGAAGGACCACCGTCCCCACTGGATCCGCCATTCGAATACGGCAGACGCCAGAACCAATCGTTCGCCGAGTCCCGACGAATCCGAGGAGACTCGAATCTACATCGAGTTGGCGACCAAGGCCTCGAACCCCAACTTTCCCCCGAGAGTGGGACTCGGTCCCGACGTCTCGGCGGCCGAGGCCCGGGATGCCCGGAGTTGGTTCGGTGTGACCCGCGTATTCCTGCACGACAAGAAGGAATCGCCCGCCGACGAGCTGGGCCGGTTCACTTCTTTGTTCGCTGCTGATGCTCCGGTCGATCTTCCACAGCTCTCCGCCCGCTACGGAGAGTGGATTGCGGCGTCGGTGGAAGACTGGGCCGAGGGTCGCGCGGACGAAGAGGACGTCCTCTTGATCAACTGGATGCTGGAAGCTGGACTGGTGCCGAACCATCTGCTGCCCGGTAACATGCTTGCTCGAAAAGAGATCTGGGAGTTGGTCGCCTCCTACCGCGAGGCCGAGGAGAAGCTGGTCGACCCGGTGACGGTCCTGAGCATGGCCGACCTGGATCCGGGCCGCGACTACCGCCTCAACGTCCGTGGCGTGTACACGGATTATGGTGAGCGGGTGCCGCGCGGACATATCCGGGTGCTGTCGGGCCCGTCCAACGGCTCAGACCCCAAGGGTAGCGGGCGCCTGGACCTGGCCCGATTGATCGCCAGTTCCGAGAACCCCCTCACGGCCCGCGTCTTCGTGAATCGGGTCTGGCACTGGGTTTTCGGATCCGGAATTGTCCGAACCCCCGATGACTTCGGTCATCTCGGCGACCGGCCCTCTCACCCCGAACTGCTGGACTATCTCGCCGGCCGCTTCGTCCAAGAGGGCTGGTCGGTGAAGAAGCTGGTCAGGATGCTGGTGATGACGGAGACGTTTCAGCAATCGAATCAGGCCCGCGGCCGGGCCCATGAGGTGGACCCCTCCAATCGGATGCTGCACCATTATCCGCTCCACCGCTTGGACGCCGAGTCCATCCGGGACGCCATGCTCGCCGTCTCCGGACGTCTCGATCCTCAGCTCCTGGGCGGTTTCGTGGATCCCTACCGGCCCAAGAGCAAGGTGGTCAAGGCGGATCAGACCTATTTCTCGGGGCCCTTGGACGGGGCCGGACGGCGTTCCATCTACCTCCGAAACACGATCATGGAACCGTACAAGTTCCTGGAGACGTTCAACAAGCCCATTCCGAAGATGCCCACCGGCCGGCGTGACGTCACCAATGTGCCCAATCAGGCCCTGACCATGCTCAACGATCCCTTCGTTGCGGGGCAGGCCGAATTTTGGGCCCGCCGGTTGATCTCCAAATCGCACGATTCGCCCGAGCAGCGGCTGACCGTCATGTTCCGGTATGCCCTGGGGCGGGAGCCGGAGTCGGCCGAACTGACCCGGTGGACCCAGGCGGTTCATGATTTCAACTCTTTTCATCAGAGCCGCTCGGATGGCAGCCGGTCCTCGGAGGACCTCCTGCAGTCAGTGGCGGTATGGAAGGACACGGCCCACGCCCTCTTCAATACTACGGAGTTCATCTATGTACGCTAAGGGACTGATCGAATACCCACCCATCAGCCGCCGTGAATTGTTGCGCAAGACTTCCACCGGTTTCGGGGCCCTGGCCCTGTCGGCGCTGCTGGCCGAAGAGTACGGCTTGGGAGCCTCGTTGGTCGACGGCAAGACCCATTTCCCCGCAAAAGCGAAGAACGTCATCTTCTGCTTCATGGACGGGGGGCCGAGCCATGTCGACCTGTTCGACTACAAGCCCAGGTTGAAGAAACACGAGGGAGAAGCGATCGGGAAATCGGCGGTTTCGGAAAAGTCGCAATCGACGGCCGACCGAGTCTGGTTGGGTACCCCCTGGGAGTTCAAGCGGCGCGGCAAGAGCGGAATCTGGGTCAGCGAACTGTTTCCCCACATCACCAAGGTGGTGGACGACATCTGCCTGGTCCGCTCCATGGTGGGTCAGGTTCCGCTGCACGGCCAGCAGAACCTGCTGATGCACACCGGGCGCCTTACGGGCCGGTCACCCAGCTTCGGGTCGTGGGTCTCCTACGGCCTCGGCAGTGAGCGGGACAACCTGCCGAACTATGTCCTGCTGGACAACGGATTGAGGGTTCCCAACGGCGGTTGGGAGAATTTCAGCAATTCCTTCCTGCCCGCATCGCATGCGCCCAACGTGCTGCGAGCTCGAAATCCTGTGATGGAAAACATCATGCCGGCGGATCATCCGGCGGTGCAGCGGCGCAAACTCGACCTGCTCCGGGAGCAGAGCATGAGGTTCGCCGCCACGACCGGGGACAACGCCATCGAGGCGGTCATCAAGAACTATGAGACGGCGTTCCATCTACAGACGGCGATGCCCGAACTGGCCGACGTGAGCGGCGAGGCCGAGGCCACCCAGAAGATGTATGGGCTCGACAGCTCAAACGAATACAAGAAGTTCTACGGTCTGCAGTGTCTCCGTGCCCGGCGTCTGGTGGAGAGGGGCGTGCGCTTCGTGGAGGTCGCCTGTCCCCTGACCCATGCCAACAACTCTCCCTGGGACCAGCACAGCAATCTGAAGAAGTACCACGAAGAAAACTCCATGATCACCGATCAGGGCGTCGGAGCGCTGATCCAGGACTTGAAGCAGCGTGGGCTGCTCGATTCCACGATCGTGCTCTGGGGCGGCGAGATGGGCCGGACCCCGCATACTCCCAAGCTCAAGGAGGGTGTGGGCCGCGACCATCATGTGAACGGTTACTCCATCTTCCTGGCCGGAGGGGGCTTCAAACCAGGCTTCACCTACGGGACGACGGACGAATTTGGAAACTCAGTCGTCGAAAAGCCGACCTCGATCCACTCCGTCCACGCCACGATTCTCCATCAGCTCGGACTGGACCACGACAAGCTGACCTTCCGGTTCGGCGGGCGGGACATGAGTCTCACCGACGTGCACGGTGAGATCCTCAAGGAGCTTCTGGTTTAGCGGGACAGGCCTCGAACGCGCGTCGTCCACCGGGAGTCAGGCGAGGGACCGCAATAGATTCCGCATCTTCACGGTTTCGGTGAAGACATCTGCCTGGTCCAGGTCCATCCATCCCTCCATGTGCTCGTACTCGAGCGACAGGAATCCGGTGTAGTTCGCCGAGGCGAGCCTGCCGACGATTCCGGTGAAGTCCAACGTCCCCTCATCCCATCGAGCCTGCAGTTTCTTCGTGGCCGCCTGCCTGAGATGGACGTGGGCCGTGTACGGGACGAGGGGGTCCACCTGCTCCTGAGCGTAGCCCAGACAGATGAAGTGGCCGTAGTCGAGGGTCAGGTTCAATTCGGAATTGGCTTGCATGAAGGACAGAGTGTCCAGGGGTGACTCCAGAATCGACCCGACATGGGCTTCGAAAGTGGTGGTGATACCTGCTTTCCGGGACCTGGTGGACAGGTGGTTCAATTCGTCCGCCGCGACGGCCAGGGCCTTTTCCCGAGTCCATCCTTCCTGCACGATTCCCGGAAGCACCGTAACGGAGGGAATCCGGCAGGCTCGGCAGAACTCGATCACGGACCCGTAGTCTTCCCGATTTCTTCTCCGGACGTGCGCGTCTTTGTGGTTGATGGCCCGTTCGTGGAAATTGGCGGCGAAGTTGTAGTTGAGGTTGGAGACTGGTATGCCCAAGTCCAGGATCTGTTGCGCCAGTTCTCGGGGCTGGCGGAGGATTTGCTCGCTCGCCAGTTGGGGCGAATCGGGATTTCCCGGCACGGCGATCAGATCCACGGCCCCGATCCCCAACGCACCGTAAATCCGAACCGCCTCAGGCAGGGTGGCGCCGACGAAGGACCAGGTGGAGCCGCTCACCGGCATGGTCCCGGCGACGGTTAGCCCACGCGTCCGTGACCGCGCCCGGGCCAGACGGCAAGATGTCTCCGGTCGCATTATTCCTCGCTTCCTTCCTTGATCTGCAGAGTGAACGCCACACGCTCCATGACGACTCCTGTCCGGTTTGGGTCAGGGCAGGGACGCGCGCACCATGGCGACCCCGTCCACGAGCGCTTGCAGCTTGGCGTAGGCCACGTCTCGCGGCAGGAACCACATTCCGCAGTCCGGCGCTGCCCGCAGCCGTTCCGCCGGGACGACTTCCAGCGCATCCCGGAGGCGCCGCGCGATGTGTTCCGGTGTTTCCACTTCCCGCGAACCCAGATTGAGCAATCCCAGGATGACCTCCTTGTCTCCGCAGTGATGCAAGACGTCGGGGCCATGCCCGGGCTGTTCATACTCCAGGCTGATCTGTTGAGCGCGGGAAGCCGCAATCGAGTCCAGCGCCTGCGCGTAACGGGGGTTGACCTGCTTCTTCCCGATCAGTGCGTAGCCATAGCAGATGTGGACCGCGGTGGTGCAACGGATTCCCTCCAGGGCGACGTCCAGAGCGCGGGTCCCCCAGCGGCAGGCCTGGTCGGCCCGGAAATGGAAATCGGGTTCATCCAACTGGATGACGTCGGCGCCCTCCTCGTCCAGGACACGCAGTTCCCGGTTGATGACGGAAGCGAGGTCCATTCCCAGTGCCTTCTCATCGGGGTAGTACTCGTTGACCAGGCGGGCGGCGGCCGTCAGGGGTCCGATGACGGTCATCTTCACGGGACGTGAGGTGTGGCGTTTCAGAAAACGCAGATCTTCCAGGGCGGTCGGCCCCGGCCAGCCCACCTTGTCCACGACCCGGGGCGCGAAGGCTTGGCCCAGACGCCCTTTCAGGGCTGGATCGAGTCGGATGAAGCTCAGGTCCCGGTCCGCCATCGACCACTGGCCCAGCCGAGTCGTATCGAGACCGTGGAAACGGAGGAAATAGGAATCGAAACGATGCCGCCTCTCCTCACCGTCCGTGATCACGTCCAGTCCCGCTCGCTCCTGATCGGCGATGGCGAGCCGGGTCGCGTCGTCCTGCGCGTCTTGGAGCACTTCCGGTTCCGGCCTCCAGAACGTGTCGTCGCCGTAAGGGGTCGTGACCCTGTGGTGACGAATGAGCCAACTGGGCTTGCTGTAGCTCCCCACCAGTTGTGTCAGCAGAGATCCCTTCATCTGGTCGTGACTCCTTGGAATCGGCGTCCGGTGGACGCTCTCGATCGGACGAGACCGAGGACTTCGTTCACTGGCCGGGTCCTGGATTCGATTTGCTTTCCGGGAGCCGCCAGCGGACCGATTCGACGTATGTCCTTCCGTCCCGGCCACGATAGCTGTAGACGGAGACCAAAGTGCCGTCCGAAAGCTGAACCGTGTTGCCAAACCCGCCTCCGCTGGCTCCATGGTTCTTGTCGCTGATCACCATCCGGTCGTGGCGGAAGTCCCAGTTTCGCCCCTGGTCCCGGCTCAGGATGGCCCGCGGACCGAGCCCGTGTCCGTTGGTCGAGTTCCTTCGGATTCATGATCCGGATCGGATTGGCCTTGGAGAAACCGATCGAACCGGTGGGAACGGCGGCGAGTGTGAACAGGAGTGAAAGGAGCCTCATTTCCAGTTTCCTCCGTCCTCCTCCCGTGACCCGGGAATTCTTCCCGGCCGCCGAACGACATCGCCGAGTTATGCGTGGAATGGCCTCCCCATTCTCGGTTCCCGCCGTCCCGAAGACAAGGAGACGAGGACCGGGCCGGTGGGGGAGCTTTTCTCGTTCCCATTTCCTCTGTTTCCAGGAAGAGGAGAGAGAAATCGTGTTTGGGGACTCTGGTGAGGGCGGCGTTGGGTTTTTGACATGAAAGGAAAGAAGGACTATACTGCCGCCGTCTTGTTCAATAGAGGGCTCCAAAGGTAACGTCGCAAACAGGTGCTGAGAGCCCGAGTTAGTGTCATCCCTGCGAAAGACTCCCTAGGAATCACCGATCGGATCGTGGAACCACACAGAATCGGGCCCGGCTCTGCTCCTTTTGCAGTTGGCGTCTCAGGGTGGATGGCTCCATTTCTTGCAATTAGGAGGAGAAAATGAGGAAGAACATTTATGTAGGGGGACTGCCCTACGCAGTCAACGATGATCAGTTGGAGGAGGTATTCTCCGAATTCGGTCCCGTGCAATCGGCCCGAGTGATCACCGACAGAATGACCGGCCAGTCTCGTGGGTTCGGGTTCGTCGAAATGGACGACGCGGACGCCACAAAGGCCATCAGTGCCTTGAACGGCAGTCAGTTGGGCGGCAGGACCTTGACGGTGAACGAGGCGCGTCCTCGTGAGAGACGGTCCGGCGGCGGCGGATATGGCGGCGGCGGCGGCGGCGGTGGCGGTTACGGGAGCCGCGGGCGAGGCCGCTGGTAGTTTTTCGATTTCGGGGCGCGATCCGTTTTGTCCCCGCGTCACCGGTCAATGATCGGTGACCGGGGACGCCGGAATGGCGCCCCCCCGCAAACAGTTCCTTCAGTAGATCGGGTCAGCTCAGAATTTCCCCGATCACCCGGCCTCCCACGTCGGTCAGGCGGAAGTCCCGTCCTCCGTAGCGATAGGTGAGCTTCGTGTGATCCAGTCCCAGCAGGTGCAGGACGGTGGCGTGCAGGTCGTGGGGGTGGACGCGATTCTCCACCGCCTTGAAGCCGAAATCGTCGGTGGCGCCGTACGTCATGCCTCCCCGGACGCCGGCCCCGGTCAGGAGCGTGGTGTAGCCGTGGACGTTATGGTCCCGGCCATACCCGTACTTCACTAGTCCGCTGTTCTGAATCATAGGGGTTCGGCCGAACTCGCTCCCCACGATGAGAAGGGTTTCTTCGAACAGGCCCCGCAGCTTCAGGTCCTGAATCAAGGCGGCGATGGCCCGGTCCGCGTCCGCCGCCAGGATCCGATGGTCCAGGATGTCGTCATGGCTGTCCCAGGGTTGGGACTTGCCGTAGAAGACCTGGACCATGCGCACGCCGTGTTCGACGAGGCGGAGCGCCATCAGGCAACCGCGGGCGAAGTCGGTGTCGCCATACCTGGAGCGAGTCGAGCCCCTCTCCCGAGTGACGTCCAGTGCCAACGGCGCCTCCATCTGCATCCGGAAGGCCACTTCCATGGCCTGGATTCCCGATTCCAGCTGCGGCTGATGCCCAACCCGGTCCAGGTAGCGCCGATTGAGCCGGTCCAGGAGTTCCAGCTGGCGCCGCTGTTGGTGCGGGCTGAAAGAGGAGTTGCGGACGTTGCGGACCAGTTTCTCCGGGTCGGTCTCGTTATTGGGGATGTAGGTCCCCTGGTACGAGTTGGGCAGGAAAGCCGAGGACCAGAGCTGGGAACCGCCCACCGGATACCCGGGACAAAGGACCACGAAAGCGGGTAGATTCTCATTCTCCGAGCCCAGTCCGTAGGTGATCCACGAGCCCATGGAGGGGTGGCCGGCCAGTTGGTGACCGCAGTTCATGAGGTAGAGGGAAGGGACGTGATTGCCGTTGTCCGAGTACATGGACCGGATCACGCAGAAGTCGTCGATGAGACCTCCGATCCGGGGGAAGATCTCGGACACCAGGATTCCACTCTCACCCCGTGGCCGGAATCGGAACGGGGACTTCATCAGGTTTCCGGTGGCGCTGTCGGTCCGGATCTTGGGGCCAGGCATGGGTTTCCCGTGGTGCCGGTCCAGCTCCGGTTTGGGGTCGAAGCTGTCCACCTGGGAGAGGCCGCCGTTGAGGAAGAGGAAGATCACGTGTTTGGCACGGGCGGGGAAATGCGGGACTCCCGCTGACGTGGAGCCGCCTCGGGAGGCCGCGCCCAGGGACCCGGACAATCCCACCGTGCCGAAGCCGGCGCCCATCAGCGACAACAGTTCACGGCGGTTCATGGAATCAGTATAGGCACCTCCGGCGACTTCTGCCACGGGTGCCGTCGTCCCGCCCGCGGACTTGGGACTTTGGGTTCGAGAGCCAGTCTACGGTTCGGCGCCCTTCCCGCGATCAATCCCCGCGACCGCCATTTCGGGCTGAGTCCGTAGGTAGACGCACACCGGGTGAGAACCGCCGGCATCCTGGATTTCGACGGGTCGGATGCGCACCTTCAAGAATTGCGGTCTGGCCCGGGGAAGGGGGATGGAGAGGCTGGCCGAAGACGCTGCAGGACCCAGGGATTCACTTTGTTGGCTTCCGTTGTCGAAGCTGAACCATTGGTATCGATAGTTCCGGTTCCGCTTCGGGGCTTCCTGCAGGGACAGATCCGAAAACTCCAGGGCCACGGAACCATTTCGATCCCGGACCCGAAATCCGTCCAGGGGATTGATTCCCGCCAGATAGTGGCGAACGATCTTCCGGCTCCGCTCCAGGAGCGTCCGGACCAGATACTCCTCCGACTCGGCGTCGACCAGTTGCCCCGTCCGCACCACCGCCCGAATCGATTCCTCGTTCAGCCGCATCAGGATGCGGACCGCCCAGAAGGCGTCTTCCGGGAGCATGCGTTCGAAGGCCGGGTTGGGGTACTCGGGTTTCCAATCCTGAGGCTGGAAGTAGTCTGCTTCAAAACGCCCGACGCCGGGGTGCTCGGGGTAGTGCACACGTCTCCAGGGACGGTCCCAGATGCCCAGAGTCACGGCTGCCTTGAGAATGGGAGTCCGCTCCAGCAGGTACTCGTTGCCGCCCCGGAGACTCTGCATCTCGACGCTTCCGCTTCCCAGGCAGGAGCCGAAATCCAGCAGGTGGTGTTTCACGTACCCCTGTTCGCCCCGGGGGAGATACATGTCCAGCGTGTTGATGCTTCGGGAATCGTCGTGGTTCAACCAGGCGGCGAAGATCCGGAGGCCTCGCAGCTCTCTCCGGTTCTCGTGCCGGAAGACGTCGTTGGCGTCGTCGCTCCGGGTTCCGAAGTACTCGAACGGCCCCAGGGGACGTCCCGGCAGAAGCCGGCTGGCCAGCACCTGGATTTTTCCGTCCGGCAGTCTGGGAACCAGCCGGAGAATCCGTTCCACGTCCGCCTGCACCATGACCCGCTTCTTTCCCCGTCCCTCGCGCAGCACCGAATCGGAGTCCGCCAGCAAGTTGCCGGGTGAGATCCGGACCAGGTGGTTTTCGGGGACGTGATAACCGAAGGCGTGGAAGAATCGAGTGCTGATGGCTTCCGCGGAGGTGGCCAGTTGAGGATGATCTCGCGGGTCGAACTTGAGGAAATAGACTTCTCCCCTGCTGTCGCGGATGGTGAATCCGGGAGTGATTCCCTCCGATTTCCCGGAAACGACCTGCCAGGGCCGGGAGACGTCAGGTGCTTGCCGGTTGGGACCTCGTGCCAACTCGGCCGGACTCATGGACCGTCTGCCCAGCCGATTCTGAAACCAACTGGAATCGGGGACCTCGCCCAGCGTGTTCACGTTCTGGGCCGGGAGGATGCCCTCTCCCTGGGCGGCACGGTTGGAGAACGAATTCTCCAGCAGGTCCATGATCTGGCTGAGGGAGCGGGACTCGGGCCTGGGAATGGGAAGATCGTCGGCATCGACCCGGAGGGGATCATCGGGCAGAAACTTCTGCGCGTGGATGGAGGGGGTAACAGCCGTCAAGCAGCCCAGCAGCAGGACCAGAGACGTGATCCGAGGGTGCATCAACTCCAAATCTTCCCCCTAGAACGCCGGGCCGACCGTGACGCAGATCCGCGTATCTTCCCGGCCTCTCGCCAAATCCACCCGGAAGAGAACACGGTCCCGGCTCTTGAATCGGATCCCGAATCCCAAGTTCTTCCGGAGTCCCATCAAGTTGAAGTCGGACCGGTTCCGAAACACCTTTCCGGTGTCGTAGAAGAGGGCCAGCTCCAGCGCCGGCGCCGCCTCCCAACGATACTCGGCCGAGAGGTAGATCAGATTTCGGTCCCGGAACCGCTGATCCTTGAAGGCCCTCAGAATATGGGGGCTCCCCAGCGTGGGCTGAAAGTAAAACGGCACCCGGCTTCCGCTCTCGGGATGGGTCGTCGAGGTCAGGAAACGCAGGGCCAGAACCCGCTGGCGGGAGCCCAACGGCAGATATTGACGCGCCTGCACCGCGAAGCCGGAGAAATGGTAGTCGGTCCCGCCCACTTGGGTATGGCGGGACCAGGAAAGGTCCACCACGCCGCCCGAATGGTTGTTTTCCGGCTGGTCCCGAAAGTCCACGGTGACAGCGGCTCTCGTCCGGAAGAATCCGGGTTGGTGGGTGAGGCCGGGGGTGGTGACGTCGTCGAAGACGCTTCCGATGGGAACCGCGCCGGGATCGGTTCCGGGACCGGTGTTCACTTGAAGCAGCCCCACCTCCCACTCTCCCCGCAGCCATGTGCTGGCCCGGTAACGGACTGCTTTCCCGTAGAAGACCTCCTCCAGGCGATAATCGCTGCGGTCTCCCTCCCTCGAGTCCGTGCCCGGTCCGAAATAGTTCTGCCTGGGAAAGTTGCGGTAGCGGACCCGGCCGAAGACGCTGAGCCGTTCCGTCGAGTTGCCCGGCTCGGCTCGTTGCCGGATCCCGTGGTCTTCCGGGTCGGGTTCGAACCCGGAACCGAAGTCCTGGATCCGGCCGAACTGCAGGTCATAAAGTTGGTATCCGCGGATGGAATAGCCCCCCGTCAGGGCCACGTCGAGCCGGCTGCGTCCCAAGTCCGGCCGCCAGTAGCGGGCGCCCAGGGCGACGCCGGACCGCGGGCCCAGCACTCCCACGACTGGACGGACTCCAGCGGAACCGGTGTTGCGCGACACTCCCAATCCCCTCTTTTCAACCCAGAGAAGAGCCTTCTCGAATCCGCCGGCACGAGGCGGAGTGACGCGGGATCGCTTGTCGATTCGCTTCTGTTTCCAGCGTCCGGCCCGCGTCTCCTCCGGGGAAGCGGACTTTGAAACTGGGGATTCTTTCTCAGGATCGGAAACACCGGCTTGCAGGTCCCAGGCAACGGCGAACGGAACGCCGATCAGCAGATAGGTCGACCAGAGGACTCGCAAGCCGAGCACGATGCGGATTCTATCCCAGCCGCCGCCATCGGGGGCAGAAGCCCATCCGGTTGCGGTTGGAACCGTGGTCAACGGCCCCTGCGGGCTTGACCCGGCCTGCTGCTTCGGTTACGTTGACTTCGCGTTGGTGCTCCGGCCAGCCGGAGCGGCAAGAGGGAACCCGGTGAAAGTCCGGGACTGCCCCGCAGCGGTAAACGGGAACGACCGCCGTCATAGCACTGGCTCCGAGGAGTTGGGAAGCGACGGCCAGTAGGATCGGCCACAGCCGATTGCCCGTGAGTCCGAAGACCTGCCGGCGTCATTTCCATTGACCTGGACCTTCGAGGGAGGGAACAGGGGCGCTCGGGCCTGCCTTTCTTCCTCGTCGAACCTTCGGGTCGTGGTCGAGGGACCATGAGCGGAGTTGAACCAAAATCAGCGGCGGGTGCGGCAGTTAATCCGAATCTGAACACGAACGGCGAGGCC
Source organism: Acidobacteriota bacterium (assembly GCA_965217775.1). Taxonomy (GTDB): domain Bacteria; phylum Acidobacteriota; class UBA6911; order RPQK01; family JAJDTT01; genus JAJDTT01. The sequence goes on along the minus strand of CBDCJH010000002.1, from coordinate 4,021,446 downwards.
ATCGCCATGTGCTTCAGTGGGGGAAAGGACAGCTCGCTTGCCTTGTGGGAGATCCACCGCGCGAACACGTACTTCGTAAGGTCCTTTTTGACCACGGTCAACGCCGATTTCGACCGCGTCAGCATGCACGGCGTTCGCCGCACGCTGCTCAGGGACCAGTCCCGTGCCATCGGGATTCCCATGACGGAAGTCGCGGTTCCTCGAGTCTGCACCAACGCCGTCTATGAGCGCGAGATGGGGCATGCGTTCGCCCGCTTGCAGGCTTCCGGCATCCGGCGCGTGGCCTTCGGCGACATCTTTCTCGATGACCTGAGAACCTACCGAGAAGATCAACTGGCGGCTTGGAATCTCGAGTGCGTCTTCCCGCTCTGGAAGCAGGACACCGGCAAGCTCGCACGCCAGTTCATCAGGAATGGATTCGAGGCCGTGATCGTCTGCGTGAACCTGGCGGTCCTGGGTGCGGCTTTCGCCGGCCTCCGATTCAATGAGGCTTTCCTGGCCGATCTGCCGCCCGGCGTCGACCCGTGCGGCGAGAATGGCGAGTTTCATACTTTCGTTTTCAATGGACCGATCTTCCGCCGGTCCGTTTGCGTGTCTCCGGGAGGAGTCGTCGAGCGTGACGGCTTCGCGTTCTGCGACCTGGTTCCAGCTCGCCGCGCCGACGCTGGACGACACCGTCCCCAAGAGTGAAAGGAGGAGATGGATGAAACCTCGGTTCTCTCTGATTCTGGTGCTCCTTGCATTGGGCCTCGCCGCTCGGCTGGCGCCCTACGCACTCTCTCATTTCGGAATCTCGATCGATCCCGAAAATACCGCCTACCCGTGGAATTTCTCTCCGATTCTGCCGGTCTGCATCTTCGGCGGGGCTTTCTACGGTCGGCGGATCATGGTCTATGCGATCCCCCTTGCGACTTACCTGATCGGCGACCTGGGCATCTGGGCGCTGACCGGGCGGTTCGATTGGGCGTTCTACTCGTTTCAACCGGTGGTCTATCTGTCGGTCGCGCTGGTGGCCACAACGGGCTTGGCTCTGAGGGGTCAGCATTCATGGGCCCGGGTGGCGGCCGCAGGACTGATCTCGTCGGTAGGGTTCTACCTGGTGACCAATTTCGGTCTCTGGGCATTCAGTGGAAGAACACTCTATCCGCAGACGCTCGCCGGCCTCACCGACTGCTACGTACGAGGGATCCCCTATTTTCGGAACACGTTGATCAGCATGGCGGTTTTCCTCCCCCTGCTGTTCAGTCGTGTGGCCTTGAAACAGCCGGTGCCGGCCCGGGCATACTCGTTCGCCTCCCATGGCGTTTGACGAAGCGTAATGTCACATCGGATCGTCTCACTTATTGCCAGTGCGACGGAGATCGTATGTGGGCTCGGCTTCGAGGACGAGCTCGTAGGCCGATCCCACGAGTGCGACTTTCCTGCCTCCGTCTCTCGGCTTCCGACCTGCTCGAGTTCCAAGGTCGAAGTGGATGCCGTCAGTCGGGCTATCGACGACCAGGTCCGAACCATCGTCTCCGAAGGGCTGTCCGTATACCGTGTCGATCCCGACCTCCTGAATCGTCTGGCGCCGACCGTCGTCATCACGCAGACCCAGTGCGAAGTCTGCGCCGTGAGTCTGAAGGACGTGGAAAAGGCGGTTTGCGAGCTCGTCACATCGCAGCCCGCGATCGTCTCCTTGGAACCCATGTCCTTGAGCGACGTTTGGGAGGACATCCGAAAGGTGGCGTCAGCCCTTGGGGACCCGGGACGCGGTGACGATCTCGTGACTCGTCTCACGGATCGGCTCCAAGGGATTCGTGCACGGGCGGAGTCGGCGCGGACCCGTCCGTCCATTGCGTGTATCGAGTGGATCGACCCTCTCATGAGCGCCGCCAACTGGATGCCGGAGCTGGTCTCCTGCGCCGGCGGTGCGAACCTTTTCGGTGAGTCGGGGAAACACTCCGGTTATTTCGAGTTCGAGAAGCTTGCGGCTGCCGATCCTGACGTCATCGCCATATTGCCGTGTGGCTTCGATATCGAACGCACCTGTGGCGAGATGCCGCCGCTGGTGACCCATCCGGGATGGCCGCAACTGTCCGCAGTCCGGAACGGGCGCGTGTTCGTGACGGACGGGAACCAGTACTTCAATCGGCCCGGACCCCGCGTCGTGGAATCGGCCGAGATACTGGCGGAAATCCTGCATCCGGGACTGTTCGATTTTGGGCACCGCGGGACCGGGTGGAGACGCTGGGAAAAATAGGGAAAGAGGAGAGGGGATAGACCGGGGAAGGGTTTCTGATCTGTAGGAAAACCCGATGCGTAACGATTGCCGATTGCCCGCTCCGGACCTGCTGTCCAGGTCGTTCTGCACGCTCGGTCTGGTCGGTTTCCTGACGGTTATCCTGCCCGCGGAAGAAAAGGTGACGCCCCTTCGCCTGCCCACGACCGAACAGGTCACGGTGACGGCGAGCCGCTACCAGGAGAAGTCGGTCCGGGTTCCCGCAAACGTGACCGTCATCAGCGAGGAGGACATTGCCGCCTCCACGGCCGTCGATATTCCCGGCTTGCTCCGGACCCTGGTCAACGTCCAGGTCACCGACATCACGGGAAACCACCGCCACTACTCGGTCGATCTTCGGGGCTTCGGCGAAACGGCCGGAAGCAATACTCTGGTCCTTGTGGATGGGCGCAAAGTGAATCTGCCGGCTTCCACCGCGGTCGACTGGCTCCAGATCCCATTGGACCGGGTCAAGCGGATCGAGGTCACGCGCGGGGGGCGGGGAAGCGTTCTCTACGGGGACAACGCCGGCGCCGGAGTGATCAACATCATCACCCGGGAAGAGGGCCCGACCCGCCTCGAGCTCGAGATGTCCGGCGGCAGTTACGGAAGTCTACGTCCCAGCGGCCAGGTCGGCGGTTCTCGCGGTGACGTTTCGTACGGCGCTTCAGGAAGCTATTTTCAGTCCGAAGGCTATCGGGACAACAGCGACATTCAGGGTGGAGACCTGGGTGGCAGCTTGGGCTTCAAGTTGGGCGACCTCGGAAGGTTGGATGTGAGCGGCGGTTACCACACCGACGACGTTGGATTGCCCGGAGCGTTCAGGGAGAGCCAACTCCAAGCGGGAGCGGCGCGCACAGACACCTTGAATCCGGACGACTTCGCCGACACCGGCGACACCTACGTTCTGATTCAGCCAACGCTCAACTTCCTGAGCCAGAGTTCCCTGACCTTGGATTTCTCCGCCCGAAGACGAGATTCCTCTTTCTTCAGCCGCTTCTCCGGCGGGACCTTCGAGGGGATGACCCAGACCGACACGCTGGCTCTGTCCCCCCGAGTGGTGATACGGGAGCGCATCGGCAGCCTCGCCAACAACCTGAGCATGGGATTCGACTGGATCAAGGCGGCCGAGGACATCGCGAACACGTCCGCTTTCGGAGGCTTCGAGTCCACCAACTCGTTTCTGCTCCAAAAAGTGAATCAGGGGTTCTACGTCCATGACGAATTCTATCCGCTGGAGAGCCTCGCGCTGTCCGCCGGCTATCGCTACGATCGGGCCGACTTTCGGTTCGCGCCCAGCATGCCTGACCAGGCCAGTTACGATCAGAACGTCTTCACGACGGGAATCAACTACGGGTTCAATCCCGATACGTACGTCTACGCCGGCTATTCCGGAAGCTTCCGTTACCCGGTCCTGAACGAGATGTTCAACTTCTTCACCAACACCATCGACAGCGCCATCACTCCCCAGACGTCCAACGGGCTGGAGACAGGCTTGCGGCACTATTTCGGCGGCAGTTTCTTCGGGGAGTTGAACTTCTTCCAGATCGATGCCGACCGGGAGATCTTCTACAATCCCGCCGGCGGAGCGTTCGGATTCGGCGCCAACGAGAACTTCGAGGGCCGGACTCGAAGACGGGGAATGGAGTTCTCGTCCGGCATCAGCCGCGGCCTCGCCACGCTGAGAGGCAACTACAGCGTCGTGCAGACGAGAGTCCGGGACGGCCAGTATGCGGGCCGTCAGGTCCCCGGCGTGGCGGCGCACAAGCTGGCGGCCGAGCTCTTCGTCCAGATCACGCCCAGGTTGACCGCCAGCATCAACGGAACTTATGTGGGCTCAAGATATTTTCACAGCGACTGGAGCAACCGCTTCGGGAAGCACGACGGATACTTCCTGCTCAATTCGAGAATCAGCTACCGTTGGGACCGCTTTACTCTGTTTGCGGATTTCAACAACATCATGAACCAGGAGTATTCGGAGTACGGCGTTCTGGGCGGCTTTCCGGTGGAACGGGCCTTCTATCCTTCTCCGAGGTTCAACGCCAGGGTCGGTATTCGTTTGCCGATCCTCTAAGTGGAGACCGCGGCGGCGGTCCCGATTGGGGCCGGGCCCGGGTGGACATTCGACGTGCTGGCAAATCGACTCCGGCGAGGCGTACGGATTCTCTTGCCGGCGCTCCTGCTGGCGGGATGCGAGCCGGATCGAACCGATCGTCCGGGCGGACCTTCACCCGCTTCGGAACCGGAGTCTGAGGTCCGGCGAGTCATCGCCTACGGCCCCAGCATCGTGGAATTTCTCTTCTCCATGGGTTTGCAGGACAGGATCGTGGGGGTGTCGCCCTACTGCGATCATCCGGCCGAGGCCGCCCGATTGCCCGTGGTCGGGACCGCTGTCGAACCGAACGTGGAGAAGATCCTGGCCCTCCGGCCGGACCTGATCGTGGCGCTGGGAAAGGGGTTCAAGCTGGAGCGCATCGCGCGCCGAAAGCGAATCCGGTTTCTGGCCCTGGAATCGACCTCGGTCCGGGACGTGCTCCAAGTCCCTGTCCGGTTGGCTGATGCTCTTGGAAATTCCGGGGCCGGGGAGCCCGTGGCCGCGCGCCTGCGGCGAGAGTTGGAGGAGATTCGGCAACACTATGCCGGTCGGCCTCGACTCGACGTCCTGCTGGTGATGGGCAGCAAGAGCCACCAGGTGTTCTCTGCGGGGAAGGGCTCCTTCCTGACCGAATTGGTCGAGTGGGCAGGCGCACGCTCCATCACGGCCGACGTGGAAAAGCCGTGGCCCATGGTGAGCCTGGAGACGGTTCTGGTGCGCCGGCCTCAGGTCATCCTGGTGCTGGATTCCCGGGACCAGCTTCCGGAGAACGTGAAAAATGGGTTCCTGGCGGAATGGCGGATGCACCCCACATTGCCGGCGGTCCGCGACGGCCGGATCCGGGTCTTGAACGGAAGTTTCCTCATGCGTTCCGGTCCGCGCCTTCCCCAGGCCGCCCGTCTGATCGCCCAGGCCATCCATGAAGGAACGTAGGGCGACCCCTTGTGGGTGCCCTCTTGGGGGCTCTCCGCGCTTCAGTTCGCGATCTGTGATTTGGGATTTGGGATTTGTCCAACGTGGGAAATGAGAGAAGAGGGCCTGGAGAACCGTTGGACGCTCCATTCTCCCTGACCGCGCAGGATGTGACCTTCCGCTACGCCGGGCAGGAATCATTGCTGGAGGACGTGCAACTGTCGGTCGAGCCGGGAGCGCTCACCATGCTCATCGGTCCCAACGGCGCCGGAAAGAGCACTCTGATGAAGATCCTGGCCGGTCTGTTGCGGCCGGCACAGGGGATCGTCCAACTCCAGTCGGGGTCCGGAAAACGCCCGCGAGACTTGGCTGACCTCTCCCCCCTGGGCCGGGCCCGGACCGTCGCCTATCTGCCTCAGGAGGTCCTGCCGCCTGAGGGGTACACCGTGCAGGAGGTGGTCCTTCTGGGCCGCTTTCCCCACCAGCGATGGTGGACCCTGCCCGGTGAGCAGGACCGGAAGATCGTGGGCCAGGCGCTGGAACGAATGGGAGTGGCGCGCCTGAGGAATCGGGTGTTCGAATCGCTCAGCGGCGGCGAGCAGCAAGCGGTTCTCCTGGCCGGGATCCTGGCCCAGCAAAGCTCGCTCTTGCTGCTGGACGAGCCGGGGAAGGGGCTGGACGTCCACCATCTGGCGACGTTTTCACAGCGCCTCAAGCGGCTGGCCCAAGCCGGCAGGGGCATTCTCTGCATCACCCACGACCTGAATCTGGCCTCCCGTTTCGCCGACGTCATCTACCTGCTCTCGGACCGAAGGATCCGGGCCCAAGGCAGGCCCGAACAGGTGTTGACCCAGGCCCTGGTGGCGGAATCCTACGGCAGCGACGTTGAAGTCACCCGCGATGCCAGGAGCGGACTTCCGGTGGTCCTGCCCGGTTCCCGGTTTCAAGACCCCGGGGTATCCCCGAGATGATCAAGGACGACTCCACCGATCGAAGCGTCCATGTGCTGGGAACCCTGGGCATGTGCTCCCTCTTTCTGGTCACGGCTCTGGCGATCTCCCCGTTCTTCGGAGCCGAAGGGGTCGACGCACTGTCGGGGCTGCAATTGATCTCCCGGCACGGCTTCGCGGCCCCTTTGCCGGAGGAACTGCCCGAAAGGGATCAGAATCAGGTCCTGCGCAGCATCGTCGCCAATCGGATTCTCCGTTCCTTGATGGGTGTCGTAGCCGGCGCCGGACTGGCAGTCATCGGCGCGGCGCTGCAGGCGATCCTGCGCAATCCCCTGGTGGCGCCGTCGACTCTGGGGGTCTCCACGGCGGCGGCCGTCGGCGCCTTCTGCGCCATCATCGGATTCGGTTCGGGGCTCACCTGGGGACCCTTTTCTCCGATTCAGGTGGCCGCCTACCTGGCGGCGGTCCTGGACATCGTACTGATCTACGGCATCGCGAGACTGGCCGGACGCCTCAGCATGGCGACCCTGTTGCTGGCCGGGGTCACGGTGAACCTGATCTGCGGCGCTCTCATCCTGTTGATGCGACATCAGGCCGCCAATCCCTATGACCTGCATGTGCTGGACCACTGGCTCATGGGAAGTTTGAACTCCCTTTACGTTTGGGGCGACCTCTGGAGCATTCTCCCGTTCGTGCTGCCGGGCGTGGCGGTGATCGTCTGGCTGTCGCACCAGCTCAACCCCTTGGCTCTGGGAGATGACTACGCGGCGGGACGAGGCGTGTCGGTCCGGCGGGTCCGGATCCTGGTCTTCGTGTTCGGCTCCCTGGCCGTCGCCGGCGTCGTTTCGGCGGTAGGGCCCATCGGTTTCGTGGGTCTGATCGTGCCGCACATGGTGCGCCGCCTGGTGGGAACCGATCAGCGACTCGTGATGGCGGCTTCGTTCCTGGTGGGCGGCGGGTTTCTGCTCGTCTGTGACTGCGTGGTCCGGTCCAGGCTCATTGGAGGGGTGGAACTGCCGGTGGGGGTTCTGACAGCTCTACTGGGCGGCCCCATGTTTCTCTATCTGCTGATCCGCTCCCAGAGGTGAGGCCCTTCCGGCTCGCGGCGAAGAATGCCGCAGCCGCGGGGTCATGGGACCCTCGCTGGCTGGCTCGATCCGGGTCAGGAGGTATCGATGGCCTGGAGCACACCCTTCATGTAGCCGACGGCATAGAGCCGGCCCAACAGTGTGTAGCCGGTGGCCGAACCGGACTCTCCTTCCAACTTGGGCACGTGGTCCGGGCGCATGGGACCGTCGAATCCGATCTCCCGGAGCGCCCGCATGGCCTCCACCATGTTCGTGTGCCCGCAGTCGAGCCAGGTTTCCCGAAAGGCGGGGACGCATCCGGCGACGTTGCGGTAGTGGACATACTTGATGTGCCGGCCCAGACGGCGGATCGTCGCGGGCACGTCCACGCCCATTTCGGTGAAACATCCGACACAGAAACAGATGCCGTTCACCGGGCTGGGGACCAGACTCACCAGCCGTTGGAAATCGCGGGGCCGGCTCATGATGTGGGCCACGCCGCGCATCTCTCCCAAGGGTGGATCGTCCGGATGCATGGCCAGCGTGACGCCCGATGCCTCGGCTGCGGGGACGATTCGTTCCAGGAATTGCCCCAGCCGCTCCCAGAGAACGGAGGCAGGGACACACCCGGAGGCGGGGTCGGGAGTGTGGTCGAACTTGCCGTCGTCGAAGGCGTTCACCCGGGATCCGCCCCGGTCCGGTTCGTCCCAACTGGTGCGGGTCAGGTCTCCGGCCCACATGAAGTTGTAGCAGAGCACCGGGATTCCCAGACGGCCCATGTTTCGTATGACCCGGATGACTTCCTCAACCGACTCGTGGCTGTGGGCGTCTTGGCGAATGATCGAAGGCAGCGGTAGATAGCCCTCCATGACCGAAAGCCGCAGCCGGGCGTCTTCCACCCTGGTCTTGAGAGCCTGTAGAGAGTCCAGTCCCGGACCCGGGTACCTTCCCACGATGTCGGTGACACCGATCTGGGCCGCCAGCCTCAGGTTCTGCCGCGACATGGGTTCGACCACCAGCGCGATGCGCATCCCTTATTCCCTTACTCATTATTGTGAATGGTCGTGAATGGGCGAGAGACGGCCGGTTCACGAAGCCAGCATTCCGCCGCCCACCTCGATGACCTGGCCCGTGATGAAGGCTCCGTCGTCCCCGGCCAGCAACAGAAAAGCGCCGACGCAATCCTCGGGTTGTCCGTCGCGCCCCAGCGGAATTCGCCCGATCAGGTACTGGTAGCGTTCCGCGGAGGCCCGGGCCTGAAGGCGGGTCCGGACGATGCCGGGTGCGATGGTGTTGACGGTAATCCCGCGAGGTCCGAATTCCTGGGCCCAGTTGCGGGTCATGCCTTCGAGGGCGGCCTTGGAGGCGACGTAGGTCAGGGCGCCCGGCGTGGCGCCGGTGCGGGCGCTCATGGAACCGGTGAGGATGATGCGTCCCCGCCCGTCGGGCAGCTGAGCCATGGCGTGCTTGACGCAGAAGAAAGCGCTCCGGCAGTTGGTGGCCAGATCATGCTCCCACTGCTGCTCGGTCAGTTCGCTGGTCGGACGTCCGTGACCGGGAGCTCCGGCGTTGGCCACCAGGATGTCCAGGCCGCCGAATCTCTTCACGGCGGCCGCTATGAGGTCCGCCACCTGCTGCTCATCGGTCACGTCCGCCCGCACGGCGATCGCCCGGCCTCCCGCCCGCCGGATCTCCTCGACGGTCTCGTTCGCCTCCTGGAGGCTCCGGCTGTAATTGACCACCACCGATGCACCGCAGCGGGCGAGCCCGATGGACACGGCGCGCCCGATGCCGGTGCCGCCGCCGGTGACCACCGCCGTCCGCCCGTCGAGATCGACGACCATGGGAACCGATCCTGGTTTGTCACTCATGTCAAACCCTTTCCAGCACGGGATGACGAGGGCTCTTGCTCCCGCCTGAAATACTTGTCACATCGAGCAGCATCGATTCGAACGAGCCGCAGCCTACAACGCGACCGTCGATCCGCTTCTGCGGGGAATCAAAGATACACCACCCAGGGCATCGGCACCTGCGGCGCGGGCTCCTGGGAAACGCGGGCTGGTTGATGCCCGTCCAATGGTTCCTCAGGGTAGCCGGCTCAAGAACCCCAGCAGGATTCGGTTGAGCTCTTGGGGCCGTTCCAGCGTCACCCAGTGCCCCGATTCGCGGATCACCACCAGACTGGCGTCGGTGGACGGGAGGTTCGTTTCCACCCATCCCTCCGGGACGTCATCCTGCGAGAAGGCTCCGTAAGAGCAGAGGACGACCAAGACCGGGACCCGGCACCACTTGCCCGCAGGAGAACGGTCTCTTTGGGCCCTTGGGTTTCGCCCTCCGAACTGCTCTCTCAGGAGCGCGACGCGCTCTTTGTGAAGTCTTAACCGCTTCAGGTTGAAGGCACTGGGATAAGGGGGCGACCCGGGGCCGTAGATTCCCTTTTCGAGACCCAGAAGCTCCATGGCGGGGTCGGCCAGACCGCCGCCGTCCACATCCACCAGTGCTTCCGCCAACCGGGGGCGCATCCCGTACATTTCCCGGATGATCCAAGACCCCAGACTGTGTCCCATCAGGACCGCCTTCTCAATGGCCAGATGATCCAGCAGCGCCAGGCAATCCCGGGCGTGATTGCGGGTCGTGTGGGGTAGCGGTCCAGGATCGCTCTCGCCGAAGAAGGCAAGATCTAGGAGTCTGCGCCGTAGAAATGATCGTAGCGAGAAAGTGGGGAATCGAGGCCAGATTTTCACGATTTGGAGGTGCATAGTCGTTCTATTCGCCGAGAAATCGGGGAAATATGGACCGATTCCCCGCTTTCGCAGTAGATTGATTTCTGCGGCGCAGGCTCCTAGGGCCACCACCCGGTACTTTCTCGTCAGAACCGGAATCTGGAACTTCCAGTCCCGGTGATCGGCGGCCATGCCATGGACGAGAAACAACACCCTGCCTGTGCCCTGGTCCAGGTAGCGAATCCTCCGATCATCGTGATTGAAGGTATGGAGAGCAAAGGAAGAATCATCCTGGGCCCAAAGGGGACCCGAGGCCATCAGTAGAAGACCCGCCTGAACAACGACGGGGAACATGGTTTCGACTGCGCTGAACCGCATTTCTCTCCAAGAAAACTTGAACAGGTCCGCGTTCTGTGATTCAAGTGACGTTATATCAACGACTTACAAAACATGAGGAACGCGACCGTATGAACCTGGAGTGTACCAGCCCGTGGCAAAAGTCGTCACGGCATTCGACCGTCCCTGCATCGTGCGCGGACTGCGTTGCTATCGGCTCACATACTCCCGGTATGCTCCCTCCGTTGCGCCTTGTCCGGCGGGCGCAGGACCGGTCTCGGTGCTCGCGGGACTTTCACCACGGACTGGTACCACTCCACCCCATCGGCATACGGCCGTATCGGCAAGGAGGTAGTCCATGGGGGAAGGCGGGGTGAAACGGTTCCCTTTATCCCTTCTGTTGGCGGCGGTGTTCTGGACCGGGGCCTGCCGCAGTTTCCCACCGCGAGCAGAGCAAGGGGTCGAGGCGGTGTCCGCCAGTGACCTTTCCTTTCCGTCCAGCTCCTTCCGGCTGACCTTTGGCTTGAAGGACACCGTTCAGCAGTCCTGGGATGGGTATCTTCTGCCTTTCGAAGGACAGAGGTTCCAGGTCGAGGCCGACCGCTTTCGGGCCCACAATTACGGGCTTTCCCAGGACCCGAAGTTCCCCAACGACTTCGTTCGCAACGCCCTGAGCTGGGTCTGCAGCACCCGCCAGGTCTGGATGCGCTACAGCAAGGAGTTCCGGCTGCAGTCTCCAACCCTCCTGCTGCACGTCTGGCACAACCCCGGACAGGCTCCCGTCAGGGTGCGGACCGAGCAAGGAGACTTCAGCTTTCATCCCGATCGGCTCCAGCCCCTTGAGCCGAGGCTGTTCCTGGACGGAGCGGTTCGTCTGGAGCGGGTGCCCCCTGCCGCGAGAATTGCCGCGGAGCGGACGGCTCAGCAGGACTTCCCCTCCATTCTGTCGTCGGCTTCGGGGAATCTCTGGGTCGCCTGGCAGGAGTACCGGGACGAGGCCGACGCGGTCTGCGCCCGCAGGAAAATGGGGGACGCCTGGGGGCCCGTCTTCGTCCTCACCCGTGGGGCCGACGTCTTCCGGACCGCTGTTGGAGAGGACGTCAACGGGCGCGTCTGGGTGATCTGGTCCATGCAGATTGAAGGCAACTGGGACCTGTACGGGCGTTTCCTGGACGAGGCGGACTGGTCTTCGGTCGAAAGGCTGACCGACGATCCTGCTCCCGACCTGCACCATCGGGCCGTTTCCGACTCCCGTGGCCACCTGTGGGTTTTCTGGCAGAAGACGGTGGGCGAATACAGCCAGATCTTTGCCAAGAGCTTTGACGGCCGACAGTGGTCGGAGGAGACCCCGGTGAGCCAGGGGACATCGGCCTCGGGGAACAACTGGCTCCCCACCGTGGCAGCCGGATCGGACGGGTCGATCGCCGTCGCCTGGGACGGCTACGCCTCGGGCAGCTACGACGTCTACTTGCGGCAGTTCAGAAACGGCGCCTGGGGGAAAGTCCAGGCGGTGGCGGACACCGAGCGCTTTGAGGCTTATTCCGCCGTGGCTGTCGACGAGAGAAATCGAGTGTGGTTGGCCTGGGAGGAGTCGGACCCGGAGTGGGGAAAGGACACGGGCAGGCTGGCGGAACGTCAGGGTGTGGGGTTGCAACAGGGCAGGTCGATCCGGGTGGTCTGCCTGGAAGGAGACAAGGTGCTGACCCCGTCGGGGCGGCTCTCGGATGTTCTGAGCGGGAATTGGTACCTGCCCCATCTGGCCATCGATTCGGATGGAAGTCCCTGGCTGTTCCTGCGTCACATGAGCAGCCGGCGGCCGGATTCGCCAGGCTCCATCTACTGGCCGCGCTGGGAGATCTCCTGTACCCGTTACGACGGCTCCCGATGGGGCGAATTGATGGATTTGCCTCACAGCAGTGGGCGCAAGAACATGAGGCCGTCCTCGACGCTGGACTCCGAGGGCCGCCTCTGGGCGGTGTGGCCCACCGACAACCGCAGCACCAAGTTCTACCTGCAGCAGCACGGACAGATCCTGGTGGGTCTGCCGGACAGGCCGCCTGCAACCTCGGAGCCGGACTTGGTGGCCTATCACCCGGAACCGTCCCCGCCGTTTGACCGTATCCATCCCGATGAGGACCAGGAGGTGAAACGGATTCGATCCTACCGGATCCGGCTGCGGGGGAAGACCTATTCCATCTACCGGGGCGATATGCACCGGCACACGGATCTCTCCATGGACGGAGGAAGGGACGGGTCCCTCCTGGACGCCTACCGCTATGCGCTTGACGCGGCCCGGTTGGATTTTCTGGGAATCACGGATCACAACGATGACGTGGAGGAGCCCTACAGTTGGTGGCTCAGCCAGAAGGTCGCCGATGGCTTCCAACTTCAGAACTTCGTCGCCTTCTACGCCTACGAGCGGTCGCTCCAGTATCCCAACGGGCACCGAAATATCTTCTTCACCCGGCGAGGCGCCCGGATCCTTCCCATCCTGGCCTGGGGAGAGGGGGAAGGCTGGGAAGGCTCCGAAAGACTCTTCTGGTATTTGAAGCGAAACGACGGAATCTCCATTCCCCACACCACGGCAACGGGGAGTGGAACCGACTGGCGGGACAGCGACCCGGAGGTGGAGCACCTGGTGGAGATCTTTCAGGGGATGAGGGACACCTACGAGTACCCTGGGGCCCCCAGTCCGAAGACGCTGGATCCGAGTCCGACCCTGGCCCAGGACGACAGCCCTCCCCGACGCTTCGGTTCGGCCTGGAACGCGCTCGCCAAAGGATTGCGGCTGGGTTTTGTCGCCTCCTCGGATCACCACTCGACTCACATGAGCTACGCTTGCCTGATTGCCGAAAAGCTGTCCCTGGACGGTCTTCTTGAAGCCATCAGGGCCCGGCGCGCCTATGCCGCTACGGACAATATCATCGTCGACGTTCGCTACTTGGGCTCGGATGGAGAGCACTTGATGGGTGAGCAGTTCGCCAGTGAGGTCCCCATAAGGATCAAGGCCCGGATCGTCGGAACCGATCGGATCGAGCGCGTCGATCTCATCAGAAACAACGAGATCATCTACACCATCTCCCCCCGTCAGCCCGAAACTGCCTTCGAGTTCGCCGAGACGGACCCGCTGCCGGGGGAAAGTTACTACTATCTGCGGGTGATGCAGAAGGACGGAGAGATGGCGTGGGGTTCGCCGGCGTGGGTCACCTACGGCAAATAGAAACCCACCCGGCCTGACCAGAAACTTCATCGATTCGTCGCACGCCGGAGCCTCGCGGGCGCCCGAATGGAGGCCCGAATGGAGGTCCGAAGGTGTGAGAGCAAAACCGGAATCGCGCGTCGCTCCAACGGAATCGGCCCCCCTCCAACTGATCCTCGATCCAAACTGCTTCCCCGATCCCCTCCATAGGATTGGGAACTCCTGAACTGGGTGCACGACAAAAAAGTGACGACCGGATCAAGCTGCGGCTTTGGAATTGGCTCGCCATTCCCAGAAGTCCTCAAAACGCCCACTGAGCCGAACGCACCGAAGAGCCATGATCGAATTAGCTCCCCGCACACTCCAATGCATCCCGGAACGTTTGAGTCGTGCCCCGATGGCGTTTTTGCATCCGGCTTCCACCACCCCGGTTGAGGTACAGAGTCCCTGGGCCTCGAACTGGGCGTAACGCATGCGATGTCGATGCTCTTGGAAATAAGTGCAGGCCGCTTTTCCCTCCTCGTGATGAGAGGCCTCGGTGGCGAGGACCGACAGGAGGTTCTCGATCCGACCGGAATCGAGTTCCGTGCAACGTTTTTGCGCCCACTCCTGCCCGGACTGGCGGTCGGTATACAGACTCTTCGAGAGCGCATGGAGTCGCTCTTTGGCGTGAAAACGATCGACAATCTGCACCGCCTCCGGGAAGAGCTCGCCGGAGAGATTCCAGATCCACCTCGCTCCGTCTCCCAGGACGACTTGCCGTGGCGCTTGCCCAAAACGGCGTCGTTGGCTTTCGCGCTCGACTCGCTCTCGCGAACTCCGAAAGCTGGGGGTCCGTATCCAGGGTGGCGGCGCTCTCGATGGCCGCGGTGTAGGTGACCGAGTGCGGGTCGCGCTGGGGCCGACCCTGGGCGTCCCGTCGCTCGGCGCTCCAGACCGTACAGAGCTTGGCTTCCCGGGTTCGGGCCGACCCATCAGGCTGTTTGCCCGCCCGCCCCTGCACCTCGGTCGATCGCATCGGCACCCCGGTGCCGTCCAGGCCCAGATAGAGCGTCGAGGGCAAAGGGAGCCCCGAGTCGGGCTCCCGGGTCTGGCGTTCATAGCCCGCGACTTGCTCTCCCAGAGCCTGGGCCGACCGCTGCACCTGTTTGGTCCCCACGTCCACTCCGGCCAACTCCTCCAACAACTGACTGCTTTCCTGAAAGCTGACCATGGAGGCGACCGCCCCCACCATCCGCATCAGGGCGGGAGACAAGGAACTCCCCTCCAGTCCCAGCGCTCGATCTCGGGGACAGAAGCCATGGCCGCAATCCCCACAGTGATAGTAGGCGCGCGCCAATCGCATCGGTCCCAGCACGGTGACGAACTCTTTGGTCCCCCGACCCGCGTAGCGCGCGCTCCCTCCACAGGAGCAGTTGTGGCGGGGAGTGGCGTCGGAATGATCCTGGTTCAGATGCGTTTCCACCGTCCGGGCCGCCAGCTCGAGGACTTGACGCCGGAGGGCTGTCTCCAGCGCTTCAAAGTCCAGGGCGGCGGCGGCCGCGGGTCCCATCAGGGTCCGGACTTCTCGCTGGATTTCTTGGGCCAGCGTTTTTTGGAGCCCTTTTTTTGGCCCTTCCGGGCCGGAGAGGCGTCCAGCTTAGCCTGACAAATCTGCTCGCTGACCTCCACCAACTCCTTCACCAAGCTCCGCAATCGGCGATATTCGTCGATCTGCTCTCGAGTCCGTTGGACGGCTGGCCCCGGGGGAATGATCTTGGTCACGGTCTTGCCCGCCACGCGACGGGTCAAGGAGAAACTGGGCCCGT
The DNA here is from genome assembly GCA_965217775.1 of Acidobacteriota bacterium. Taxonomy (GTDB): domain Bacteria; phylum Acidobacteriota; class UBA6911; order RPQK01; family JAJDTT01; genus JAJDTT01. The sequence continues at coordinate 4,006,096 of CBDCJH010000002.1, read as the reverse complement.
GGCCCCGGTCGCCGGGCTGGGCGCAGTGACAGTTGGACTTGCCGCAACGGCGGTAACGGGCCACCAGGGACCCGGGCCGGAGATCGCCGAGTTCGAGCAAGGCCTGCAACAACTGCTGGCGTCGTCGTTGGAGTTGGCGCTGAGGGGAAAGATCTGGGGACATGGGCACGCCCCTCTCTGACAGTTATAGTAACTGTCAGAGAGTCTAAGCCCAATCTCCGACGTTCTCTGGCCTTCACGACCAGCATCACTTTCGTGTCGTGCACCCTCCTGAACTTGTAGGTTTGACTCCGACTTCTTCCAGAGTTACACTCACCTTCAAAGACCAACCTTCATAACTGAAGTTCGGAGCCGCTTCACTCGGGCGACGGCGGGAAACTGCCCTCCAGCAAATCTGCGGCGCTGCCTCACCTAAATGGAGCGTCTCCCGCGGGAGGAGCACAATGAATAATCGTCCTAATTTTCGCTTCGTCCTATTGTCGGCCCTGTTCTTTTTCTTGTCGATCCAGGCGGGGCGAGCCCAAGCGGTAGCGACAGCCGGCATCGTGGGCGCCGTCCGGGACCCCGGAGGAGCGTACGTCCCCGGAGTCGACATTACGGTCACGAGTGAGGAGCGGGGGACTTCACGTACCGCGATCAGCGGTGACGCCGGCATGTACGTGGTGACCAACCTTCTGCCCGGCAGCTACGAGGTTGCTGCCGAGTTGAGTGGGTTCAAGAGGGCGGTCCTGACCGGGATAACGCTGCAGGTGGCGCAGGAGGCCCGAATCGATATCACCTTGCAGCTCGGGGATATCACGGAGGTGGTCAGTGTAACGGGCAGGGCGCCGGTGGTTGAGACGGAGAAGGCAGCCATCGGGTCCGTGGTCACGGAGCGAGCCATCCTGGACCTCCCCTTGAATGGAAGAAACTTCATGGAGTTGACCACTCTCACGGGGGGAACCACGAGAGGCCAAGGGAGCTCTTCCCAGAATAGGGGCATCACCGCAAAGCCGCTGAACCCTTCAGTTGCCGGGCAGGCCAAGGCGAACAACGCCTACTATCTGGATGGCGTCCAGAACATGGATCAGATGTGGAGGACCTATAACGTGGCGCCCCCGGTAGACGCGATTCAAGAGTTCCGCATGCAGGTGGGCCAATATTCCGCCGAGTTCGGCGGCGGCGGCGGCGCCATCGTCAATGTCGTGACCAAGTCCGGAACCAACGACTTCCACGGCAGCCTCTACGAATTCCACCGGAACGACAACCTGGACGCCGTCAACTTCTTTGCCAGGTCCAAATCTCAGCTGGTATTCAACCAGTTCGGGGGTTCTCTGGGCGGCCCCATCATCAAGGACCGAACCTTCTTTTTTGTCACCTACGAGGGATTCCGAGAGCGCCGAGGACTGACGGGACGAGAGACCGTTCCCACGGCAGAGCAGAAAGCTGGAAATCTTTCGGCCTTCGGCAAGACGATCCTTGATCCGATGACCGGAGAACCTTTTCCGTCCGGCGTGATACCGCAGAATCGCATCGATCCGATCTCCACGAGAATTATGGAGTTCTATCCGGCGCCGAACGCGCCGGGGACTGACAATTTCCAACGGAGCCCCACACGAACCTTTGACCACGACAACCTTCTGTTCAGGGTGGACCATGAACTGTCGGAGAATCATGACCTGACGGGACGATTCGCTCTGCAGGACATCCGGCGCTTCACACCTGGAACCAATCCCAAGGTCGGCGGCATCAATTTCCCCCAGCTATTTCACAACACGGTGGTGGGCCTGACGAGTAACTTCAGCACGAACTTCATCAATGAAATCCGCTTTGGCCTCAACCGGACCGAGAATGATGCCATGTCTCAGAATGAGGGCATCGGGATCGGAAATACCCTGGGCCTGCCCTTTCCTGCGGAGCCTCCCGGTGATCGATTCCCGAGCATCTCGTTCAGCCGAACGTCCGTAGACCGCTTGAGGCCCGCCAATCCTCGAGTGACGAGGGTCACGGATTTTCATTTCAGCGAAGCGATCACCTACGTACATGGAAACCACATCATCAAGACCGGAGGCGCCTTCAAGCGGGTTCACGATGCCTATGCTTTCCGGGGCACCCATACCAACGGAACCTACACCTTCAGCGGCCAGTTCACTGGGGACGGTTTCGCGGATTTCCTGCTCGGAATTCCCGCGACCATGATCCTGCCGATAACGCCGAATCCGCAGGCCTTCTACACTCAAACGGGCTTTTCCGTCTACTTGGCGGATGACTGGCGGGTATCCCCGAGGCTCACTGTCAGCCTCGGTCTCCGCTACGAGTTTGAGAGCTTTCCGCGGGAAGCGTCGGGATTCACCCCGAAGTTCGACGCCGAGCTGGGAGGTCTCCGCTATCCCGACCAGAACACGACCGCCGAGCCGTTCTACACCAACCAACGGCCCGATCTGCCCTGGGGTTTCCTGGACCGGGAGACGGCCATGTTCCCGGACAAGAACAACTTCGCTCCCCGAATCGGATTTGCGTTCCGACCGTTCGCCAATACTTCGACTGTGATTCGCGGAGGCTACGGGTGGTTCTACAACCTCACGGAAATCATCAATCTGATGAACAACGTCACCTCGGCTCCACCTTCTACCACGTGGGGAACGTTCCGGTCCGAGGTCAACGTGCCGACTCTGAGCTACGGGGGGCCCAGCGACCTGTCGGGGGCGGCGACCGATTTCCTGCGACGATCGACGTTCGGGTTTCCCGGCACTCCCTTGCAGGACCATTTTCTCAACGGCTATACACAGCAGTGGAGCCTGAGCATCAGCCGGGAGTTGAGCTCGGATCTGGTTCTCCAGGCTCAATACCTGGGATCGAAATCGACTCACCTCGAGAATTCGTTCGACATCAATTACGCACCGGCGGGCCCCGGTTCTCTGGCCACTCGTGTGCCTTTTCCGAAATGGAACCGCCTGTTCGGCTTCGCGGCCGGTGGAAACGCCAATTACAATTCCATGATTCTTTCGGCCGAACAGAGGTTCAGCAAGGGTCTGTCCTTCAAGGCGGCGTACACCTGGGGAAAATCCCTGGCAAGCCGTGGGTCCCGCACCATCTCCAGTCACATCGGGCTGATCCAGAATCCCGGAGATCTCAAGGGAGAAGTCAACCACTCACCTGACGATGTCAAGCACCGGCTCACCTTCTATTCCATCTACGAATTGCCGTTCGGCAGAAATTGGAAGGGTCTTGCGGGAATGTTGTTCGGGGGGTGGCGTCTGAGCAACATATTCACCTACCGAAGCGGTTTTCCCCTGACCGCCGGATGGATCAACGGGGCCAACTGCAATTCCTCATTTTTCAATCGTTGCTACCCCGATCGGCTCCGGGATCCGAACATGGGAGGGAACGGCGTCGATAGACCCGCCTTCGACATCACTGCATACGATTGGCCGCGAAATCCCGCCCATCCCCGGCAACCGCCTCGGTTCGGTAACGCCGGTCAGAATTTCCTGCGGGGCAACAGCCTCCACCTTTGGGATCTTGGGCTTTCAAAGCGAATTGCAGTGACGGAGTCCATGACTCTTGAATTTCGTTTTGAGTCGTTCAATGCGGCGAACCATCCGAATTTCTCAGGTCCTCGCAATGATCCGGACGCAAACCGGTTTGGACGGAGCATCAGCACGTCCACGAATCCCCGGGAACTCCAATTCGGTTTGAAGCTGCTCTGGTAGACCACGGGGAAGACTGCCGTCGGCCGCAACACAGGAATACCGGGGTCCGGCGGGACTCGATCTTGGAGTGAGGCGAACGTGCGCTCGTGCGCGAGGCCTATCGTTCTGTAAAGGAGCCGGACAGGAATGTCGAAACACATGGGTCGGAGTGTGGTGATTCAGAGTCTGATTTGGCTCTGTCTGATGGTTTGGACGGCGCGGGTAGGACCTCTATACGCCCAGGATGTGCGGCTGGAAGTTTTGCTGGAGGCGGAATCGACGGTCGTCCCCGGAGGCAATTTCCCATTCATGTTTCGTTCCCGGCAGGGGACGCTCGTCGTGAATGGGTACGTCTGCCGTTTCCCCACCGGGGCGCGCATTCGCCCCGCCTGGAACCGGCCGATCTCGGGACCAGGGGTTCCCCTGACCGTCCGGTCCACTGACGATGGTGAAACCTGGCAGATCTGGGCTCCCGAAAAAGGGATCCGGGTCACGCCCGCTGCCGCACCCAAGCTGGCGGAGGTGTGCGACCATCTGTACTGTTCGGGCTGTGTGGGACCGGCGTCGCAAGGTTCGATGATCGAGTTGCGAAACGGAACCATACTGATCTATGACAAGGAGCCCGAACCTCTGTTCACTGAAGGAAAATATGGGATCGAAGGGAAGCCGAGAGGGGGCTGGTTCGCGGGCCGAATGTGGCGCTCCCGGGATGACTGGAAGACCGTCGCGGGGCCCGAAGAGACCTATCTGCATGTCCCGGGGGCGAAACCGACCCAGATCGGGGATCACAACTCGGTCATCGTAGGAGTGATCTTCTTCCGCTCGGTGATTGAGCTTCCAGACGGAGCCCTCCTGGCGACCATGTATGGTTCCTTCGAAGCCGACACCGTCGCTTCCGAATTCTCCGGCGGTCAGGCGCCGGACATGAAGAAGTTCAGGTCCTTCCTGGTGCGTTCGGAAGACCAGGGACGGAAATGGACCTATCTGTCCAACATCGCAGTGGGGAATGTTGGCCAAGAGGGGTTTGCTGAGCCTTGCATGATTCGCCTGACTGGAGGCCGCCATCCCGGAAGGTTGATCTGCCTGATGCGCACGGGACGAAACAATCCCTTGTACCAGGCGGTTTCCGATGACGATGGCCAAACCTGGAGCGAACCCAGGGAGCTGGAGCTAGTTGGAGTCGCTCCGAGTCTGATCGAAATGACCGACGGCGTTCTCGCCGTCAGCTTCGGGCACAAACCCGCCGTAAAGGACGACGGGAATTTTCTGGCCTTCAGCCTGGATCAGGGTGAGACCTGGGGACACGTCACCCGAGTCTCCTCGGGTGTCACCGGTGCCTATACGACCGTGCGGGAGATACGGCCCGGCGAGCTTTTTGTCGTCTACGATGAACGAGAGGAATACTATGGATCGCCGTGCAAACGGATTCTCGGGCGCAAGGCAAGGGTCAGGAAGCTGTAACGCAGTGGTCCGATCAGCATGACTCCAGCCGGAAGACCTGAAGTGGGTGTTGGATGGGCGCTCCTGTTTGTGTGCCTCCTCTCGTTCGCCTGTCGGACAGATCCAACTCTCCTCATGGTCGACAGCTTTGACGATGGAGCCGAGGGCTGGCGAATATACGACTACCACGGGGGGATCGCGGGCAGCAGATACCCAAGCTACTACTACCCGGTTTCCTGGGAGCGTACGGGTGGGGTCGGAGATTCGGGCTTCGTCTGGGGAGACGACAGCCGTTGGCGGGTCGATACGCCGGAAGAGCCGGACTCGATACTGCCCTTCATCTGGTCTGGTCCGAATCCCTCCCGATTGGCTCGGACTTCGTCCGCGTCCCGCCGCCGCTTTGTCGTCGACCTGCGCGGCGGGGAACTCTCGGTCTACTTGAGAGGGGATGGGTTAAGTCTGAAAGGGGCAAAGGTGTATTTCTGGGTCGTGAACAGTCCCGTAGGAACTCGATGGCACTACACGGCTCACCCTTTCAATGTCCAGGAAGGTGACTGGGGAGACAAGCAGACGATCACATTGAAAAACGACGAACGGCTCTGGCATCGAAGCTGGGCCCGCGACCGGGCGCGCCCGGGCAGCCTGGATGAAGTGCTGGGACGTTGCAATATGTACGGGTTTTCTTTCCTGGGATTCTCCGCAGAGGTCGAGGGCCGGCTGGCCATGGACGAGTTGGCGATCCGGGGAAAAACCGTCGCTGGAGGTACTTGACAGGCCCTCATCCGGCGGCAGGACAGGCGCTGGGAGACCCTGGAGAATCCGATCCGGTTTCGAGGAGGCAATGGAGACCAAACGAAGAGATTTTCTCAAGGTCGCCGGGATGGCCGGCGCCATCGGCGGCATCACGGGAGCCTGCGGGTCTCAGTCGGATGGCGTGGAAGAGACCCGCCGATCTCCTGCCACGGACAGGTCCAAGGTCGTTCCGGGGCCGTCCACGCCAGGAACACTCACCAAGATCCGGGACGCCGACATCTACCGGAACCCTGCCTATTATTGCGGGCCCGGCCCTTCTCCCCTAGTGCTCCGGGACGGCAAGGTGCTGCTGGCTTTCCGGAGATCCGTAGGCCGGGGACACGTGCATCCGGAAGTGGAACAGTGCCTGATTTCCTCTGAAGACGGTGGCGCCACCTGGGACCCGGAACCCCGGGTCTTCGAGGTTGGCGTGACCACCAACCCCAATCTCACCTGGTTGCCGGACAACACCTTGCTCTTCATGACCCATCCCTGCACCGTAATTCCGGAGAGGAAATACACACAACTCAAGCAGCGCCATGGCGACCAACACATCGGGCTCTATTATCTGAAGGAATACGATCTCCACGCGCTCGCCGGCGGTATCTACGTTCGCCGCTCGACAGACTGGGGCGAGACCTGGAGCCCTCCTTATTGGGTCTCGCCGGTGGAGGGAGTCCGGTCCCTGTTCCCCGGAGAACAGTCCCGGGTACACCTTCGGGGACCGGCGCTGGTCATGAGAGATGAGAGTCTGATGTTGCCGGTCTACACCATCGATCGCCCGGAGACCGTATTCCTGATGGAGTCTCCTCACAATCCTTTCGCGTCCGGGGATACCTACGCGGGTATTCGTTGGTCCCGCCGCGGTGTGATCGCTCGACCCCAGGGGCGGACAGGTTTTAACGAGACGGTGGTCTACGAATGTGCCTCCGGAAAACTCGTGGCCTTCATGCGGTCCAGTCCGAAGGCGGGGCACACCTATACGGCGTTTTCGACCGATTCCGGCCGAACCTGGTCCGAACCCAAACGAGAGGATCTATGGGGGTATCCCTGTACCGTGCTCCGGATGCCTAGCGGTCGGGTCTTGATTGCGTACGGGTACAGAAGACCGCCCTACGGAATTCGAGCCCGGCTCGTCGACGCCGAATGTGAACAGATAGGTGCGGCCGAGGAGCTGATTCTGCGTGAGGACGGTGGAGGTAGAGACCTGGGCTATCCTGCTGCGGCGCTCCTGAAAGACGGCACCGCGATGGTGACCTACTATTTCAACAGTCAGGAGGACGGCGGTCACCAAAAGTATATTGCTGCGACCTGGGTCCGCGAGGCAGCTTCCTCTGTCACTCGCGAGTTCGGCCGTTTCAAGCCCGGCATCGAGAGGAGCTGAAACCAATGACGCTGAAAAGATTCACAAGACGCGCAGCAATCGAAACTGCGGTCAAGCACCTCGGAGTCGCTGCCGTGGCGGGAATGGGCGCCGCCGGGACGGCTCGTGCTCAGACCGTTGCCTGGTATCGGGAACCGCACCCGGAAGTCGAGGGTCGCTACTTGGCCATCGATAACGTCTGCGCCTACGCCAGCGTGGCGACGTTGGAGGACGGGACCCTTATGGCGGGGATCTTCAGTCAGCCCACCCACGGCGGCCCCAGAGGGGACATCGCATGCTGGGCGAGTGAAGACGGAGGCAGATTCTGGAAGTTCAGAGGGGTCGCCGCCCAGCATGAACCCGGGTTCTCGCACATTCGGAATTCCATCGGCACTGCGCACGATGGATCCTTGCTGGTGCTGGCTCAGACCGAAAAATGGCGTGAGGATCGGTTTCGAGAGCGTGGCGCCCCGACACTGGTGTGCCGATCTGCGGACGGCGGATGGACTTGGCAGCGGTCGAGTACGGTCACGGCTCCTGCCGACGCGAAACATCTGATTCCCTACGGAAACATCATCCGGGGTCCGGGCACGACGCTGGCGGCACCGGCGTGGGACCTGAGGTGGAGGAAAAAGTTCAAGCAAAGGCTCGGCGACCGGGCCCCAAGTGTCCCCACCGGCGAAGGAGCCGAGGCCGTTTCCTACATGCTGTTCAGCCATGACGACGGCCGGACCTGGGATGATGCAGTCCTTATCGGGGAACCGGGGCCGAAAGCCGGTTGGTTCGGGTCCACGGTAGCCGTGAGGCTGCGGAGTGGCCGCTGGCTGGCCGCCGTGGACAAGTGGAGTCACGTGGCCCTGTTCGTCTCCGAGGACGAAGGCCGCCAATGGACGGAGGCGGGACCGTTGACGGCGGGGGGATTGCGCCACAGGCCGGGACATCTGCTCGAACTGGCCGACGGGCGGGTTTTGTTGACGTTTGGAGTCCGCGAGAGGGAGCATTTCGGCCACCCCAACGATCTGCCCGGGTTTGTGCGTGGAACCCTGTTTCGAAGGCGAGTCCGGGCCGGTTCCGGCTTGACCCCGGAGGATCTACCGCCCAGGTCCGCGTACGAGGACGAACCGTGGTATGCCCACTACGGATGGGGTCGGGGGATGGCTCACGGCCCGGGCTGCCCGGCGATTCGCTGGAGCGAAGACGAGGGTGACTCCTGGAGCGCGCCGCGCATCGTCGCGCATCTGGAAGAAAGCACCGACGGCTCCTATCCGGCCACCGCTCAGCACCCCGATGGGACCCTGGTCACGGTTTACCATGCCGACCGGATGCCGGGACACCACCGCTTCCACATGGGGGCGATCCGTTGGTCGCTGCCTTCCCGAAAATCGTAGGCCATGCCGTCCGGGATAAGCGAGCTGAAGACGAGATCGGAGTCAGGAAGATGAAGAAAATCACCAGGCGTACCCTCATTGAAGCTTCCGCCAAGAGCCTTGGATCAGCCGCCATTGCGGGCTTGGGAGCCGGAGCGGTTCGCGCCCAGACAACCCGCTGGTATCGGGAGCCGCATCCCAAAGTCCTGGAGCATTACCTGGCGATCGACAACGTCTGTGCCTACGCCAGTCTCACCAGTCTGAAAGACGGGACTCTCCTGGCCGCAATTTACAACAGGCCTACGCACGGCGGCCCCAAGGGGGACATCGAGATCTGGGCGAGTGAGGATCGAGGCAGGTTCTGGAAGCTAAGAGGCGTGGCGGCTCGTCACGAACCGGGATTCTCCCATCTGAGGAATTCGGTGGGCATGGCCCACGATGGATCTCTGGTCGTGCTGGCGGAAACCGAACGATACCGGGAGGATCGCTACCGGGATCGGGGAGAGCCGGTCCGGATCTGCCGGTCTCGGGACGGGGGGCGGACCTGGGAGTGGACGGGTTCGGTGCCACAGCCACCTGGAGTCACCCATCTCATCCCTTATGGAAACATCATCCGGGGTCCCGGCAAGACGTTGGCGGCGCCGGCCTGGGAACTGAGGTGGAGCCGGAACTACAAGAAAAATCTGGGGGCGCGGGCCACGGGCGTCCCGCCGAGCGAGGGAGCGGATGCGGCTTCCTACATGTTGTTCAGCAATGACGACGGGCACACTTGGGACGAGGCCGTGCTGATCGGTGAGCCGGGAATTCGGGCCCGGTGGTTCGGCTCCACGGTGGCCGTGCGGCTGCGTAGCGGCCGCTGGCTGGCCGCCGTGGACAAGTGGAGTCACGTGGCTCTGTTTGTTTCGGAAGACGAGGGCCGCCAGTGGACCGAGGCGGGGCCGCTCACACTCGGGGGGCCGGATCACCGGCCCGGACATCTATTGGAGCTCGCCGACGGACGGGTGCTGTTGACGTTCGGAGTGCGGGAGCGGGTTCATTTTGGTCACCCCAACGACCTGCCGGGATTCGTGCGCGGAACCCTGTTCCGCCGGCGGATCCGCAGAGGTTCCACCTTGACGGAGGCCGATCTGCCCCCGAGGACTCCTTACGAAGAGGAGGCATGGTACGACCAGTACGGCTTCAGTCCCTTGAATCACGGGCCCGGATGCCCGGCGATTCGCTGGAGCAAAGACGAAGGGAAGTCCTGGAGCGCGCCGCGCATCGTCACCCATCTACAGGAAAGCACCGACGGCTCCTATCCCGCTACGGCTCAGCTACCCGATGGAACCCTGGTCACGGTCTACCATGCGGACCGGATGCCGGGACACCACCGCTATCACATGGGTTCGATTCGCTGGTCGCTGGAAACCTGACCGCTGGCGTCGGGCGGCTGATCGCGCCGTGACTCCGACGCAATTCCTCTGCCAGTTTCAGACGCGCTCTTCCACGATGGTGGCGGCGACGTAGCGGGTCCCTGTCCCCCCCGCACCGTACGGCGGTTCCGGCCGATCCCCCAGATCGTTCATGTAGTACACCACGATGGCCTGGCCGTTCGGCAGGGTCGCCGCGAGGGGATAGCCGAGGTCCGTGCCGCCTCCGTCGTCTCGTAGTACGAACTCTTTCCGGCCCATGATGTCGGTGCACTCCGGGTCGAGAAGGCGGGCTCGAATCCCGAAGGGCTGCAAGCGGTACCCGTAGACCAGAAGGACGTTTCCGCTGGGCATTCGAGCCGTACCGAAGGGGTGGCCCAAGAAGCCCTTCGGGCGGCGGGGAGTCGACCAGGTTCTACCCTCATCTCCGGATCTGGCGGTGTAGAGCGTTTGCTCTTCCATCGGAGAACCTCGGCGCTGGCCCCTCATAAAGGCCACGAGGTCGCCGGAAGGGCACTCGTGGATCATGGTCTCGTTGTAGCCCAGCCCGTCCGGCCGCCCTCGAGCAATCATCCCTCTGCGACGCCAGTTGAGACCTTCGTCCGTCGATTCCACGAGCAACGCACTGGTCGCCGTCTCTACGTTGTAAACGGCGAAAACGAGCGTACCGTCACTCAACTCAACCACAGGATTCCGGGTGTTGAGGGAACTCCCGGTACCCCCTAGCACGGGAGGATATTCGGGAATCCTCACGTAGTGGGGACCATCCCAGGATTGTCCGTCGTCGGTGGACCGGAAAACGTTTGCACCCGCTTCAATCATGGGCCATCCCTGGGTTCGGAAGAGACCTGGCGGCAATCCCTTTCGGAATCCTTCCTGACCTCGCAGGCGGGTCCGCGCCTCCTCAAAGGTTCGCTCCGGCACCAGGGTGATGGCGTGATGAGCCATGAGGAGCGTGCCCTTGCTGGTCCTGGTCATCGCCACTGTCTGGTAGTCGCCGCCGTAAGCTCGTCGCGGCGCGTTGTTCCAGTTCACGCCGTCGGCGGACACAATGGTGCAGACTTCCGTTCTGGGATCCTGGTGGGCCGCTAGACCGCTTGGCAGGCGGTTCACGCGGCGGAACGCGATCATGACTCGTCCATCGCCGAGTACGGCGACACCCGGACCCGGTCCGCAATATTTCCGGTCGTCTCTGTAGATGACCAGATCCTTGACCTTTCTCAGCCTGGCGCTCGGTGCACCCCGTCCAGTCGGAGTCAAGGAAGGAGCGGACGACCGCCGCAAACCTGCGGCTTTCACCGTGCGGACTCCGGCTCCCAGGCTCAGAGTCAGAAGAATTTCTCTCCTAGTCATATCTTGGCCTCCCGTCGGCATTGGTCTTGTGTGATGGAGATCGTACCATCCATGGCGTTTTCCCACCCGGCGTCGCGGGCCTGGATTCCGTCAAATCAAGGGCGCCTTCTCTAATCTTGCCATCACGACCTGCGGCTGTTCCAGTCCAGAGGAGGGTGCCGATAGACCAAAATAAGCAAGGATCGGGGCCCGGATCGGGGTCCGGGCCACCTGTTGGATTACAATGGGAATCCTTGCGTCAACAGGACATAAGAGGGAGTGCAAGTCGTGTTTTGTTTGGTCCCCTGTCAGCGTGAGAAATCGGCGCGGACTCCGCGCGCCTGCGCTGCCGCCACGGTGCTGATGTTTTCTCTTTCGACTATCGGGTCGGTGCCGGCATTTCCCAGGTTCAGGAATGTCACTAAAGACACGGGCCTCATCTTCACTCTCACCAGCGGACTCAGGTCCAAGGAATACATCCTCGAGTCAATGAGCGGAGGGATCGGCCTGATCGACTACGACCACGACGGTTGGGTGGATGTCTATCTGGTCAACGGCTCCACACTGGAGGCCGAGCGAAAAGGGGACAATGGAGCGGTAAACCATCTTTTCCGGAACAACAGAGACGGAACCTTCACGGATGTGACCCGGCGTGCTGGCGTAGGAGACCACCGGTGGGGGATGGGAGTCAGTGTGGCAGACGTGAATAATGACGGTTGGGACGATCTCTATGTCTCCAATTATGGGCCCAATGTCCTGTTTCTGAACAACGGAGATGGGACCTTTCGAGACTTCAGTCGAGAGTCGGGAGCCGACGATCCGTCGTGGAGTTCTGCCGCCGCCTTCGCTGACTATGACCGAGACGGTGACGTCGATCTGTACGTTGCGAATTATCTCTATTTCGATGTCAATAATCCTCCCAGGGATGGCCCTCTCTGCCGTTATCGGGGAATCAAGGTCCAGTGCGGTCCACGCGGACTGACGGCACAAGGAGATCGTTTCTTCGAAAATCTCGGGGATGCGCGGTTCCTGGACGGGACCATGGAGGCCCATGTGGGAGAGTCCCGGGCGTCATATGGCCTGGGCGTGGTGTGGGGTGACTACGACGGGGACGGGGATCCGGATATCTACGTGGCCAACGATTCAATGCCCAACTTCCTTTTCCAGAACCAGGGAGACGGATCCTTCATCGAGGTGGGCCTGCTTGTCGGTTTGGCTGTCAATGACAGCGGCAGGGAGCAGGCGGGTATGGGAGTGGATTTCGCCGATTATGACAACGACCATGACTTGGACGTCATCGTGACGAATTTTTCCGATGACACGAACACGCTTTATAAAAACGGCGGCGGCGGTTTCTTCAGCGACGGAACCTACAACGTGGGTCTCGGGCGGGCGACGTGGCAGAAGCTTGGATGGGGCGTGTCTTTCGTCGACCTTGACTTGGACGGTTGGAAAGATCTGGTTCTCGCCAACGGACATGTCTATCCGGAGGTTGATGTCCATCAGCTTGGGACCTCGTTTCGCCAGGCGAATCAACTCTTTCGCAATCTTGGAAACGGCCGTTTTGAGGATGCGACGGAGAAGGCAGGTTCAGGGCTGGGCGAGGTCAGGAACAGTCGAGGCCTCGCCGTGGGAGACTTCAACAACGACGGTCACATGGATCTGTTGATTTCGAATCTGGATGAAGCTCCATCACTGCTGTTGAATGACAGTAGTTCCAAGGGCAACTGGCTGCTGCTCAAGCTGAAGGGCACCTGTTCGAACCGCAGTGCGATTGGAGCCCGTGTTTCGGTTCGAACCGGGCAACTCAGTCAGATCCGAGAGGTCCAGAGTGGCGGCAGCTATCAGTCTCAGAATGACCTGCGTTTACACTTCGGCCTGGGGTCGCACAGCGTTATTGATCAGATCCTGATCCGTTGGCCCAACGGGAAGGAGCAGAAGCTTACGAAGGTTCCAGTGAATCGAATCCTGGAAATACAGGAAGAGTGCTAACCCGAGTTTCCAAAAAAAGTCGCTATGTGCCCCAAGACAAACACCTTTTCTTCAGGCATTTCCAATTATTTCGTGGCAGCCTCCAGGGGACAGACTGCGCTGGACGCCCCATGGTGAGAAATGCGGACTAAGCTTCACATCTTGATCTCTGCAGTATTGGCATTTGCCCTTTCTCAGGTTTCTCAAGGACAGAACCGGGACGCAGACGAGATCTATCGGAAGGCTCAGACGAATATTGCAGGTGGACAGTGGCAGCAAGCCGCGCAGCAGTTGGAGACTCTCGCGAGACTGCGCGGCAACGATCCCGAGGTCCATTTCCTGTTGGGAATGGTTTACGTGCAGCAAGGGGAGTTCGCACCGGCGGCGAGAGCATTTTCGCAGTCACTGGAGTTGGACCCTGCATCAAAGGAGACGAGGTTCAATCTAGCCCTCGCTTGCTTCCGAATGGGGGCCTATGCACGCGTGGTTGGACTCTATGAAGGAACCGGCGAACAGACGCTGACCGCCGACGAACTGCGTCTGGTCGGAGGTGCGCTGGTGCAACTGGAACAGTATCCAACCGCTATCCGGCATCTGGAAGAGGCGCTCAAACGTGGTGTTGATGTCCAGACGTACTATGACCTTGGCTTGGCCCTGCTCAAGGGAAAGGAAGATCGGCGGGCTCAGGAAGTTCTGGCCGATGCTCGAAGCCGTTTTCCCACTGATTCATACGTTCTGCTGCTTTCCAGCGTGGCCGCGTTTATCACCGGGTCCAATCCGGATGCAGAGGCCTTTATGAAGCAGGGTCTTTCGCTGACCCAGGATCTTCCCTCCAAGATCCTGTTGTTGGCGGCCATGGGGGAGTTGTACGAAGGTCTGGGGAAATTTCAGGCGGCCCTTGAAACGTACCAGCAAGCAACGAAGCTGAATCCGCGCGATCCGGACGTTCTCGTGAAATTGGGGGATTCATGGGCACGGCAGGGAGAAGGTGAGAAGGCCTCTGCTTCCCTGCGGCGTGCGTTGGAAGTGGCGCCCAATTCGGTTACCGCGCATGTTTCGTTGGGTCGTCTCCAACTGGATCGACGGCTCTACCGACAAGCCAGAGAGTTGCTGGAGCGCGCCGTGAAGTTGGATCGTTATTCGATTGAAGGTCTTTACCTTTTACTGCGAACCTATGCTGCAATGGGGGAACACCGTCTGGCCAAAGAGACCGAAGCGGAATGGCACCGGCTGAGGAAGCTGCGCGACCAGGCACGAGGTGTCACCGGCCCCTAGCGTGCGAGTGTTGCATTGCCGCCGAGATAACTTCAGGCACGTTTGAGGGTCGGCTTCATCAGCGGGTGTTCCGCGAAGGTGTCCACACGCGTTCCCACAGGTCTACCCGCCGCGTGGTTATTGAGAACGTAAACGTAGCCGCGGTGTGCCATGGAAGGAAGAAAGGCACCGCCACCTCAAGGTCGGCGACCACGGATGTATCATGAATAGAGCGACGACCAGTCAACGAGGCAGAAAGGGAGCGGAACATGACCAAGCAGGAGATGATCGAGAATTTGAATGAAGACCTGGCTGGAGAACTGGGTGCGATCATCCAATATCTGATCTACGCCGCCAAGACGACGGGTCCCTACAGGCCTCAGTTGTCTCAGTTCTTTCTCGGTGAAGTGACCGACGAGCAGTTGCATGCCCAGTATTTGGCGAACAAGATCGTGGCCCTGGGCGGCGAGCCGACCATGGTGCCCCGGCCGGTTCCGGCGGCTGCCACGAACAAGGAGATGGTCGAACAGGTCCTGGCAGCCGAGCAGAAGGCGACGCGGGACTATACGGAGCGGGCCCAACAGGCGGAAGAGTTGGGTGACAAGGGGTTGGTGGTCCAACTCGAAGACATGGTGCGCGACGAAACGACGCACTCGGAGGAAACCGAGCGGCTCCTCCGGGATTGGCCTCTCTAGCCGCTCCGGCTGTCCACGGCGAGCTCGTTGTCGTCAACCGCCGAGGAGGTCTTTCGCCGCCTGCCGCGCCTCGTCCAGCGTCGAAAAGACCTGCTTCTCCGGCACCTCCCGCAAGACGGCGAGCGCCTGAAGGGTTTTCGCTACCGAGCCGGAGAGGCCCATCACGATAAGCCCAGTCTGCTCTTCCCGAGCGATGTCCATCAACTTCTTGATCACCATGGCCGCGCTGTCGTCGAAATACGTGGCCTGAGAGAAGTCGAAAATGACGACATCATGATCCTTGATGTCGGCGCTGATCGCGCGGGCCAATCGGTTGGAGGAGGCGACGGTAAAGCTGCCCTTGAGCGCCAACAGGCCGACTCGCGCCAGATAGGGGTCCGATCCGGACGGTCCCTTGGGAAGGGCAAAGAAGGTCTGGTCCAGCAGCGGCACCGATACCACGCTGTCCATCTCCAGGCGTTCCAACTGCCGAGCGTGAGTCATTCCCGCGGCGATCAGCCCGATGGCGATGCCGGTCACGAGGTCGACGAACACCGTCAGGCTCAGCGTGAGCAGCATGACCGCCATGTGTTCGTGCCGGATGCGGTGAATCCGGGCGAGAAGATTCCAGTCGACGATGTCCCAGCCGACCTTGATCAGGAGGCCGGCGAGAACGGCGCGGGGAATCGGCTCGACGTAATGGCCAAGACCCAATAGAAACACCAGCAGGACCACCGCGGAAAAGGCTCCCGATGCCCGGGTCAGGGCGCCGGCCCGTATGTTGATGGCGGTTCCCATGGTGGCCCCGGCTCCAGGCAGGCCTCCCATGAATCCCGCGACCATGTTGCCGATTCCCTGACCCACCAGTTCCCGGTTGGGATTGTGGTGTCCGCCAGTGAGGGAATCGGCGACCAGGGAAGTGAGAAGGCTGTTCACGGAGCCGAGCAGGGCAAGAATGATCGCCGGTTGGAGGGCACCCGCAATAAAGCCGGCGGAGGGGAACATCAAATGCGGTTCCGGCAAACCTCCAGGCACGGGTCCGACGACGGGGGCGCCGCCGAGCCACAGCAGGCCCACCAGGGTGCCGGTAATCAGGGCCAGAAGGGGAGCGGGCAGCAGTATCGCCAGGCGGCGGGGCCAGACCGACACAACCACCAGAGTCAAGGCGGCGAGGGCAAACGCGCTGCCATTGATATTGGCCACCGCCTCGGGCAACGCGTGAATCGTCCCCAGCGGTCCGCCCGGCGCCGCGGGCGCGCCGAGAAAACGGCAAGATCTGAATCACGATCATGATGATGCCGATGCCGGACATGAATCCGGAGACAACCACGTAAGGCGTGTACGCCACGAAGCGGCCGATCCCGGATATGCCCATGAGCACTTGCAGCAGGCCGGCCAGCACCACCACGGTGAAGGCTTCCGCGAGATTGGAGGAGTGGCTGGTGAGGATGACCGCCATGGCAACGGTCGTCGGAGCCGTGGGGGCGGACAGTTGGGCTCGCGTACCGCCGAACAGAGCCGCGAAAAAGCCGACGGCAATAGCGCCGTACAAGCCGGCGGCCGCCCCCAGGCCCGACGCCACGCCGAAGGCCAATGCGACCGGCAGCGTCACCACGGCGGAGGTAATGCCGCCGGAGAAGTCTCCGCGAAGCGTCGTGACGTTTTAGTTCACTCGAGATGGTGTGCCCGATCGCTACTCCAAAGGCCGCCCGGCCACGTCCACTGTGAAGCTGGGGCGTTGCCGGAATTGAACTCCAATTGCTCCTGCCAGTTGAGGTCCCGATCAAAAAGAGCGTTTTCCCCGGATCATATCCACAGTTTGCGGCGTACGATAGCGGGTCGCCCCGGGAACCCGCCGCCGCCGAATCGATCTCAGCGGATGGCCCGGGGTCTTCCGCTCTCGCTCTCCTTGAACTGAAAGGCGTAGAGCTTGCAGTCCTGAAGATGAAACCGGAGGCGGACCGGCTGGCCCGCCAGCTTCTCCAAGTCTGGGTCCTCCCTCCAGCGCACCGGCAACCGGACCGAGTTCCCGTTCAGCGGCAGTGCCTTCTCGCGCGAGAAACCGGGTACGGTTCGCCCCGATTTGTCCAGGATCTCCACCAGCGCCCGGCCTCCGCCTCCCGTGTCCAGGTTCAATTCCAGTCGTGACCCGCTGAAACGGATCGGCGGAGTGGTGAAGCGGCCGCCGCCGTATGGGGCGTCCACGGATACGAAGCCGTCCAGCCTCATGACGGCCCGGCTGATGCCCGTCCGGTGCCTGGAAGACTCTGAATCCAACTGCCGATCATGGTCCCGGTTGGACCCGTTGTAGTAGATCCAGAGTTCGTCGCCCATGCGGACGGGGTGGGGCAGGGCCCAGACCCGGGCCGAGTCGAAGCTTCCGGGCGGGCCCATCCGAAGGAAGGGCTTTCTTTCTCCGACCCGCCGGAATTGTTTCCCGTCCCGGCTCACCAACAGCCGCACGTCCATGGCGCTGGGCCCCAATCCGGATATGAGGGGTCTCGGCTTCCAATGCCAGAAGGCTTGGGCCAAGAGAATATAGACTTGATCCGCCTCTTCGTACCGGAAGACGTCGGCGCCGTAATAGTCCACCGGCGGCTGGCCGGTGGGCGTGACATGGGTCGCCCGGTCCGTGGAGTCGGGTCCCACCACGACGCTCTGATTCGTCCAGTGGACGAGATCGCGGGACTCCAGGCGGCGGACCGAGCGGAAGTTCCGGTTCCGGTCGTCGAATCGGGTCCAGTATCGGGTGAACAGGAGATAACGCGACGAAGGCGGATCCCAGAAGATGATGCTCTGGGTGTCCCAGCCGCCGGGACCCGGATCCAGCTTGGAGAAGAGCTTCCAACGAATGCCGTCCGGCGACGTGTGCAGGTGAAGCTCGGCGGACGGATAGACCTTGGCCTGGGTCTTGTAGCGGTGCTCGGGCGGAGCGTGGGGATCGATCCAGACGGACGAGCCTCCAATCTTCCCGGGGAGCACCACGTTGTTCTGGCGGGACCCGCCGGCCTCATGAATTCCCAGACGAGGCTTGACGAACACCAATCCGTCGTCGGACTCGGCGTAGCAGACTCTCAGCACCTCCGGGAAGGGGTCATCGCCGTATTGGCGCTGGTCATACCAGATGCGGATCTTCCCGTTGTCCTTGAGCACGCTGGAATAGGGGCCGATGGAGCCGCCCTGTCCGGGACCCTCCCAGTCCCGGTCCGGCTCCAGCAGGGTGCGCCGGTCCTGCCAGGGCGGTATCATGGTGATCTGGACTCTGTAGTTCGAATCGATGAAGCGGCCATCTACGAACAGTTGTTTCCGGGAACCCACGTCGATGGTCTCGGGTGCGGCGCGGAGGCCGGCGCCCACCAGAACCAGGAGGAGTAGTCCGAGATGGGGTCTCATGGGTTTCAAGGACATCGGTCTTCCGCTCATTTGGAGTCGCGTGAGGCACGATGGAGGGCGAAATTCATCATCTTACAGTGCGTCCCATATTGCCAGCCTCAGATTCGGAATGAGTTCTCACCGCCGTCGCACCGACCCGCGACTCCAGGTTCGTCCCAATGTGAATCATCGGTCATGGTCTGGTATGCTTTGTGTAAATAAGGTCACACTTCATGCTGCGACGTTCACGATTGGAAACAGGGGAGGCGCCGACAGGTCAGCAAGGGTGGAGAATCCTTCACTCAGCCGGGGGCGGGCCCTCGCGGCAGGGAAAGAATCGGAAGCTGCGCCACTCCCAGTTCCAACCTGGGACTGCCATTTTCGGCATCAGCGCGAAGCTGGAATCCGATGTGCTCAAGCGCAGGAGCGTATCCTTAGTTCTCTAGAAATGTTTTCTCTTTCGAATCTTTTTATCCGATCCCCCATCGCTCTGGCTGTCAAAGCGAGCCCAATGCCGGGAGTGTCCTGGCGTCGGGCTTGACGAGGAGGATTCACATGATGAAACCATCACCCTTCTACTCTCTGTTGCCAGCCTTCCTGGTGGCGATCCTCATAGCCGCTCCATATTCCTACGCTCAATCCAGCAGTTTGAGTGGGGTCGTAACCGACGAGACCGGCGGCGTGCTTCCCGGCGTCGAGATTACCATCCTGAACGAGGCCAACGGCCTCCAGCGAACCGTACTCTCCAACGATGAGGGACTGTACGTCTTTCCCCAGCTCCCACCCGGCTCCTACACGCTGGCGGCCGCTCAGCCGGGCTTCGAATTGGTGACCATTGAGGGCATTACTTTGCTCGTCAACACCAAGATCGACCTTCCCGTGAAATTCGACGTCGAGGCGCTCACGGAGTCCGTCACGGTGTCCGCCGCGGCCAGACAGCTGAACACTACCGATGCATCGGTCGGAAACGCGTTCGGAACCAAGCCGATCGGCCAGTTGCCGTTGAATGCGCGAAACCCGGCCGGCCTGCTCTCGCTGCAGGCGGGGGTCACGTTCCTGACTGCGGACCCGTTGGACGCCCAATTGTCGGGAGACATCCGGAACGGGACCGTCAACGGAGCCCAGAGTGACCAGTCGAACGTGACGCTGGACGGGGTTGACGTGAACGACCAGAACGGACGCCTGCCATTTACCAGCGTCCTTCGCAACACGCTGGATTCGATCCAGGAATTCCGGGTGGTGACGACCACGGCCAATGCCGACCAGGGCCGTTCGTCGGGCGCGCAGGTGTCGCTGGTGACGAAGAGCGGGTCCAACGACATCCATGGATCGCTCTACGAATACCACCGGAACACGGTCACGGCGGCGAATGATTTCTTCAACAACAGGGCCGGTGTGGATCGTCCGAAGCTCATCCGCAATGTCTTCGGAGCCTCGGTCGGCGGTCCCTTCAAGAAGGATCGTGTCTTCTATTTCGTCAACTACGAAGGCCGCCGGGACGCCAGCGAGGGCAGCGCGGTGCGCCGAGTTCCGACGGCTTCGATGCGCGATGGATTCGTCCGCTACAGGGGTGCCAGCGGCGAAATACAGACGCTCAGCCCGGAATTCATCAGTAGCCGGATCGATCCACTGGGGACCGGTCCCAATGCTGCCACCCTCCAGTACTTCAGCTCCTTTCCGGAACCCAACGACTCCACCGTCGGAGACGGTCTGAACACGGCTGGATTCCGGTTCGCGGCCTCGACTCCCCTGGTCTGGAACACGTTCATCTCGAAGCTGGATTGGAACTTGGATCAGAACGGTGGGCACCGCATGTTCCTGCGCACCAACTACCAGAACGACAGCATCTCGAGCGTGCCCCAGTTTCCCGGCCAGGCCCCGAACCGGGAGACCGCGGACACCAGCCGTGGGTTGGCGCTCGGATACGACGGCACCTTCGGGACCAACGTCCTGGGCACGTTCCGCTATGGATTCACTGGCCAGAAGTTGATCATTTCGGGCGTTCAGACGGAATCCAGGGCAAGTCTCGGAGATAGCATCATCGACGATATGGAGGGTTCGACGACGCCCAGGGACACCTATTTGCCGACGCAGACTGTGGCGGGAGACTTCTCCGTTATAAGTGGATCGCACACCCTGCAGTTCGGCGGAGCATTCTTCTCAACACGGAACCAACGTTTGAGCTACGGCAACAGCTTTCATTTTGCGAAGCAGGCCGCGTGGGCATTGTTCGACGCCCCCACGGTATTCGACGGGCCACTCGCCGTGGCGCCGGCCAACCCGGGAGTTTACCGGGAGACGATGGCGACTGCCCTCGGGGTCCTCAACTTCTTCGATGCGAATTACAATTACGACCTGGCCGGCAATCCTTTGTCGCTGGGAGATCCTGTCAGCCGAACTTTCGGGGCGGAACAATTCGAGCTCTACCTCCAGGACACTTGGCGCGTCCAGCCGGGCCTGACGGTCACGGCCGGCCTGCGCTGGTCGATCATGCCGCCGGTCAGGGAAGTGAATGGACTGCAGGTCAGCATCACGCCGGGTCTCGACCAGTACATCGCCCACCGTCTGGACCTGGCGGCGAACGGCCGGCCCACGCGCGATGCCGGGCCGATCGGCTTCGTGGGAGTGGACGACCCGCAAGGCGGTCCGCTGTGGGCCACCCACTACAAGAATTTCTCGCCTCGGCTTGCCGTGGCCTACTCGCCGGATTTCGGGGATGGTTTCTTGGGCAAGCTGTTCGGCGGCCTGGGGAGGACGTCGATCCGGGCCGGGGCGGGTATCTTCTACAGCAGCTTCGGGATGGGCATGATGCAGATGCTCGACCGGAATGCGTTCGGCCTCACCAGCAAGGTGACCAACCAGATCTCCACTGTGGCGGCGTCGCCTCGCTTCGCCGGACTTTCGAATCTCCCAGCGGCGGGGATCCTGCCTCCTCCGCCAGGCGGACCTGGCACCCCGAACCCCATGGGACTGGGATGGAGCCAGGGTGTCGATTCCAGCGTGGTGCCGCCGTACAGCATCAATCCCACCTTTTCCCTGGCCCGCGAGTTTGACGGAGGATTTCTGCTCGAGGTCGGCTATGTTGGCCGACTGGGTCGCAGGCTGCTCGTCAACGACACCGCCTCAGCCCAGTACGCCAACTTCAAGGATCCGGTGTCCGGCGGATATCTTCTGGACGCGCTCCATGACCTCGAACTCATGGTACGGCGCGGGACGCCGACCGGGTCCGTGCAGCCCATCGCGTTCTGGGAAAACGTCTATTCCGGAGCCGCGACTCCGGACGCAACCGCGACTCAGCGCGTCTACGACGTCATCCGGTCCGGCAGTCCCGATACCGGCACGTCGATCTACTATATCGACTATGCCTGCGCCCCGTTCTGTAGCGATCTGGGGCCGGGTGCATTCATGAATCCCCAGTTCTGGGCCTTCGATGCACTCCGGTCTTTCGGAACCTCGACCTATCATTCGATGCAGGTGTCGTTGCGCAAAGCCTTCTCCAAGGGGTTCCAGTTCCACTTGAACTATACCTTGTCCAAATCCACGGACCTGGTCTCCGTCAGCGCGCGCCGCGGCGTCGGTGAAAGGTTCGGCCAGATTCCGGGAGACACCTACTGGTCCGCGTTCAGCGTGATCAACTCCTGGGACCGGGAGGCGCAGCGATCCGTTTCCGATTTCGATATGCGCCACCAATGGAACGCCAACTGGGTGGCCGAGTTGCCCGTCGGCCGAGGGAAGGCTGTCCTGCCCAACCTGGGGACCGCGGGCGAGGCTCTGCTCGGCGGCTGGCAGGTCAGCGGCCTGATGCGCGTGACGTCGGGCCTGCCCCTCAGCGTGCTGAACGGTCTGGCTTGGCCCACGTGCTACTGCTACCAACACTTCGCCGAACCGGTCGGCGCCGTTCCGGAGCAGACGAACACGAAGAACGCGAGGCTGATCGGAGGGGGCAGCGGACCGAATGTATTCAGCGATCCGGCAGCGGCCCTTGCTTCTTTCAGGCAGGTCCTGCCCGGCGAAGTCGGGCAGCGCAACAACCTGCGCGGCGATGGGATCTTCTCCATCGACATGGCCCTCGGAAAGCGCTTTCCGTTGCCATTCGAGAGTCACAGCATTCAGTTCCGGGCCGAGGTCTTCAATCTGACCAACAGCGTTCGGTTCAACCCCGACGTATGGGAAACGCTCTCCTTCGTTTTTCCCGGGAGCTTCGGCAACTACTCTCAGGTGATGATTCCGCCGCGGGTGATGCAGTTCGGCTTGCGCTACGAATTCTAGCGAAGCCAGGTAGAAGACAACGAATGGAGGCATGACCTTGCTGGGGCAGAGGCATTCCTGGATTCGGCGGTTCCTGTCGGCTTGCTCCGTCCTGGGCACCTGCTGGTTCGGGGGGGAGGTCCTCTTGGCGGCCCAGACGGATGAAGCGTCTCATCTTGAGTTCTTCGAGCGCCGGGTGCGACCCCTGCTGGCGAAACACTGCTTCGCCTGCCATGGAGCGGCCATCGAAACCCCCCAAGGAAATCTGAGGCTCGATCAGCGGGCGGGGTTGTTGCAGGGTGGCAATCGGGGACCCGCCATCGTGCCCCACCGGCCCGACGAGAGTCTGCTGATCCGGGCGGTGCGGGGGGACCCGATTCAGATGCCGCCTGGGGGCAAGCTCAAGGAGCGGGAAGTCGCCGACTTGGTGGAATGGATCCGGCTGGGGGCGCCGTGGCCCGAGAAGCAGCAGGCCGTCTCTCGGCCGGCTCCCGAAGGAGAACCGGATTGGGCGAAGATTCGCGCCGATCACTGGGCTTGGGAACCGGTCCGAAAGCCGGTGCCTCCGAAGGTATCGGATGAGTCCTGGGTTCGGAATCCCATCGACTTGTTCGTCCTGGCGAAACTGGAGTCGGCCGGGTTGGAGCCGGCTCCGGGGGCGGATCCGGCGACCCTGGTCCGGAGGATGCATCTGGATCTGACCGGGCTGCCGCCGACTCCCGACGCGGTGGCCGAATTCGTGGAAGCGGCCCGGCGGGATCCGCAAGGAGCCGTCGAGCAGAAGACCACTGAACTACTCGGCTCCGTCCGCTACGGGGAACGTTGGGCTCGTCATTGGCTGGACGTGGCCCGGTACAGTGACGGGTTCGGCGGGTTTCTGGATCGGCGGAACCAGGAATTGACCCAAGCTTGGCGCTACCGGGATTGGGTCGTTTCCGCCTTCAACGACGACCTGCCCTACGACCGCTTCATCAAGCTCCAGATCAGCGGTGATCTGGTGGGTGGCATCGGAGACGCCGTGGCCACCGGATTCTTCGCCCTGGGACCCTATTATTCGTCCGATGGCGGCGATCCCGACAGTGTGGCCCAGGCCAGGGGCGAGACCTTGGACGACCGGATCGACACTCTGACTCGCGGCTTCATGGCCGTCACGGTTTCCTGCGCCCGTTGTCATGACCACAAGTTCGATCCCATCCCCCAGCAGGATTACTACTCCCTGGCCGGGATCTTCGACAACACCATGAGCGGTGAGCTGCCCCTGGTTCCGGAGGGCGTGGTCGAGGCCTATGACGACTACCAGGAGAAGATCAAGGCGGCCCAGCGGAGAGGGGCGGACCTCCGGGCTCGGGCCCGGGAGGAGAAGCGGGAGCTGTCGGCCGAAGAGGAGAAACTGGTCAAGCAGTGGAAGGCGGAGGTCGAAAAACTCAAGGAAGGCACGCCTCCCAAATACGATTTTGCCCATGTTCTGGCGGAGACCGGGAACCAGGACATGCCTGTGGCCACTCGCGGAAACCTGCGAACACCGGGAGATATGGCGCCGCGGCGATTCCTGAGGGTCCTTTCCCGTGTGGATACGCCCCGGTTCACCCAGGGGAGCGGGCGCATCGAGTTGGCCGAGGCCGTAGCCAGCTCGGCCAATCCCCTGACGGCGCGGGTCATGGTCAACCGGGTATGGATGCATCATTTCGGCAAGGCGCTGGTCCGGTCGCCCGGCAACTTCGGAACGCTGGGTCGGGCACCGACCCATGAGCAGATGCTGAACTGGCTGGCTGCCAGCTTCATGGAGTCGGGTTGGTCGCTCAAGTCGCTGCACCGTCTGATCATGACCTCGGCCACCTATCAGATGAGCAGCCGGTTCGATGTTCGGGCCTTTGCCCTCGACAGCGACAACGAGCTGCTCTGGCGCATGAACCCCCGGAGAATGGACGTGGAGTCTTGGCGGGACTCCTTGCTGGCCGTGACTCGGGAATTGGATCTGGAGATGGGAGGGCCGCCGGTGGACGACATCACCGGCAGCCGGCGGCGTACGCTCTACGCCAAGGTCAGCCGCAATGGCGACCAGTCCGGCTCCGACCAGTTCCTGCGGCTGTTCGATTTTCCCATCATGCGGGCCACCGTCCCCGAGCGGGGCACCAGCATCGTTCCCCAACAGTTTCTCTTTCTGATGAACAGCCCCTTCATGGTGGATCGGGCCAAGGCGCTCTCCAAGAGGCTCGAAAACGACTTCGCCGATGACTCGGAGAGAATCGGGCGCGCCTACCGTCTCCTGTTCGGCCGGTCCCCGAGCGACGAGGAAACCGGCTTGGCCCTCCGGTTCTTGCGGGCCGAGTCACCGTCCGGTATGGAGCTGACCCCCTGGGAGCGGTACGGCCAGGTGCTCATGAGCTCCAACGAATTCATGTACGTGCGGTAAACTGTCCGTTCTCTTCCAGCGAGGTCAGGATCGTGCAACAATAGGCGCCAAGCATTCAGGAGTTTCGAACCATGTTCCATCCGCCGCAACCACCGCCGTTCGATCGACGCGACATGCTGCACCGGCTGGGCGCGGGATTCGGCGTCCTGGGACTCGCCGGTGTCCTGGCCGGCGAACGCGGGCTGGGGACCCGGGTCTCGGCGGCACCCGATTCGGCAACGGGTTCCCCTCTGGCCCCCAAGGCGCCCCACTTCGCTCCCCGGGCCAAGCATGTGATCCAGCTCTTCATGCCCGGCGGACCGTCCCAGGTCGACACCTTCGACTACAAGCCCGAGATCGGGAAATACCAGGGTCAGCGCCCCGCCATCGTCGACCGGAAGTCCCTTCGCAATACCAAGAACGGGCTCTTCCCCTCGCCTTTCGGATTCAAGCAGTACGGCGAGTGCGGCAAATGGGTCAGCGACATCTTTCCCCATGTGGGTGAGTGCGTCGACGACATCAGCTTCGTCCATTCCATGCACACGGACATCCCGGAGCACGCCGGGGCCATCCTGATGATGAACCTGGGGCACCTGCAGCCGAGCCGGCCCAGCATGGGTTCCTGGCTGGTCTACGGACTGGGTTCCGACAACCAGGATCTACCGGGATTCGTGGCCATGAGCCCTCGGGGCCAGCCGCGCGGCAAGCTGGCGAACTGGGGGAACTCCTTCCTCCCCGGAGCCTACGCCGGAACCTACGTGAACCTGCACGAGATGAAGCCGGACCGCATCTTGAGCGATCTCAAGAACAACTGGCTGCCCCGGACCGAACAGCGGCGGCAGGTCGATCTCCTGACCCGCCTCAACCGCCTCGACCTGGAGCGGCAGCAACAGGATCATCACCTGGAAAGCAGCATTCAGGCCATGGAGATGGCCTTCCGCATGCAATTCGCGGCGCCCGAAGCCTTCGACCTCTCGCAGGAGAGCAAGGCCACGCGGGAACTCTACGGCGACAGCGAGTACGCCAAGGGGTGCCTGCTGGCCCGGCGCTTGGTGGAGCGCGGAGTACGGATGGTTCAGGTGTCCCACTCCATCGATCACTACGACATCGCCTGGGACACGGGCCATAGTGATATCGTCGGCGGCCACAAGAAGCTGGCCGATGCCTGCGACCGGGGAATCGCGGCCCTGATCAAGGACTTGAAGCAGCGGGGCATGCTGGACGAGACCCTGGTGATCTGGGGCGGCGAGTTCGGCCGGGCGCCAACCTCGGAGGGCCAGAAGGGCCGGGACCACGACCACTATGGTTTCACCGTCTGGATGGCCGGCGGCGGCGTCAAGGGAGGCTTCAGCTACGGCGCCACCGACCAGTTCGGCCTCACGGCGGTGGAGAACCGGGTACACGTCCACGACCTCCATGCCACCATCCTCCACCTCATGGGGATCGACCATGAGCGGCTCACCTACCGGTATTCGGGCCGGGACTTCCGCCTGACCGACGTGCATGGCAAGGTGGTCCACGACATCATCGCTTGAGCGTCCGCGGCGGCCGCTGCCGCGGTTTTTCCACGGAGCTGGCAATGGTCGCTGACACGGATCGAAGACACTTCCTCACGACTCTCGGGGCCGCCGCAGGATCGGCAGTCCTGGGCCTTTCCAAAGCCGGCTGCACCACGCCGCCGCCGGGCGAGACAACCGAGCACCCTTCCCACTTGGTGAGATTCGGCCACACCGATCTGTGGGTCTCCCGGCTGTGTCAGGGGACCGCCTTCCGGACCCATCTGTCCCGCGAGGGGGACAGCAAAGAGGCACACGATCTTTTGCGCCACTGCATCGACGTGGGGATCAACTTCTTCGACACGGCCGAGGCCTATGGGTCGGGCCAGTCGGAGATCGCTCTGGGCCACGGGATTGCGGGCCGCCGGCACGAGGTCGTCATCTCCACCAAGGCCTATCCCCGGGTCGAGGGAGAGAAGATCGCCTTCACCGAGCCGATCCTCAGAACCAGGGTGGAGGCCAGTCTCAAGCGCCTGGGAACGGACTACATCGACCTCTATTTCCTTCACGGTCCCGACAAGAAGACTCCCTCCTTTCATGAAGAGGAGCCGGACCGGGAGGCTCCGACGCGGGCTCACATGGAGGAGATCGCAGCGGCCATGACCGCCCTGGTCGAGTCGGGAAAGATCCGGTACTGGGGGGTCTCCAACCATCTGCCGAGGCAGGTCGAGGAACTGATGGAAGTGGGGAATCAATCCGGCAGATCGCCTATGGTGGGGTTGCAGGACTACTTCACCGTCGTGGCGGGGGATCGCAGAAGCCTCATGGTCGATGGGCTGTTCCCACTGATTCGGCGGGGAAACCTGGGACTCATGGCCTTCAGTCCCTTGGGAGGGGGCAGCCTGGTGCCGGGAAGAGAGGTTCCTGAAGGGTCCGCTCTCATGGACGTGGTGACAGTCCTGGACGAGGTAGCCGGGGAGCTGGGCGTAACCCGGCCTCAGGTCTGCGTCGGCTGGGTCGCCGCCCATTCCGAGGTCGCCAGCGTCCTCTCCGGCGCGGAGAAACCGGAGCACGTCGAAGAGAATCTCAAGGGGACCGAGTTGACCCTGCCTGCCTCGGCCATGGCCAAGCTCAACGCTACGGCGGAAGCCTATGCGGTCCGAATGACCCAGGAGAAGATGGCCCTCCACCGATTCGGCGAACCGTCTGCACGGTCAGCATCGGCATAAGCCGGCACCGACCCCGACTTCTTCAACGCACGCTCACGAGACCCGCCACCGGACCACGCCCATGTGGTAGCGCTGGTGCATGGGGATCCGCTGGCAATAGTAGGCGGTGACGATGGTGCCGTCTTTCAACTGCACGCTGGAGGGGTAGCCGCCGTCGGTGCCGCCGGGCCGCGTGTTCGCCCGGCGCGCCGTGGTGTTGAAGAGCACCCTCGGCGCGCCCCAGGTCAGGCCCTCGTCGCGGCTGATGCGCGCGAAGACACCCAACATTCCCCGCAGCCGGGACCCATAGGTGAGGAGGATCCCCCCGTCCTGCAGCCGGATGAGGTTGGCCGGCATCTGTCCCGGAAGGGATGCGGGTCCCAGATGCCTCCAGGTCTGTCCGGCGTCTTCCGAGACCGAGATGTGGGTATGACTGTTCCGGTGGGTCCGGGTGGCGGCCAGGAGCCGGTTCCCTCCGGTGACGAGCAGAGTCGACTCGTTGAAGTCGTCCACCCCCAGGGGGCGGGGGTTGCCCCAGGTGCGTCCATCGTCATCGCTGAAGAAGACCCAGGCCGTGTTCTTGGTGATGTGGTCGCCGGTGTAGCCGGTCACGGCGAGCCGTCCCCCGGGCAGGGCAGCGATGTCGCCGAAGGGGATGACGTGGTCCGCGCCGGGGGGCAGTTCCAGGCTGCTCCGGCAGGTCCAGGTCTTGAGGCCGTCGGTGGAACGGCAGACCACCGATTGCAGTATGGGTCTCATGCGGGTGACCGGATCGGGAGGAGCCACCTTGGAGCCGCTGCAGAGGACGACGAAGGAGCCCTTCGGCGTGAGGCCGGCCGCCAGGTCCTTCCGGTTGGTCCCCGGTTCGTTCGGGGCCGGAATGCTCACGAAGTTCCACATGCGGCCGCCGTCCTCGCTTCTCCAGCACTCGGCGGCTCCGTCGCAGAAGCCGTGGCAGGGACTCCCGAAGATGGTGGCGACGATGGAATCGTCGGGCATCAGGGTCAGGTTGGGCCACGCACACTTGTTGTCGACGGCGACGAAACGCTCGACCTGGTCCATGTTGACGAGGTGGTCCGTACCCTCGGCGCCGGCTGATACCGGGGCCGGCGGCCCCAACGGCGATGCCTTCGCCGCGCCGATACCGGCCAGGCCCAGGAGAGTGGAATTCACCATGCCGCGGCGGGTGAGCAATGGGGCACGGAAGCGTCGTTTCATGATGGACCTCCGGTGAGCAATGCGGATCAATGACGGCCGAGTCCGAACTCGTTCCCCATGGTGACGACCTTGCCGTCCCGGAAATGCACCTCGATGAACTTGGAGCTGGCGAAGGGGCGGCCCTCTTCATCGCGGAAGATGCCGACACGCTTCTTGGTCCTGGCGTCGAAGATGTCGGGCGCGTGGGAGTAGACGTACTTGCCGTCCAGGCTGAAGGTGACCCAGCCATGGCCTCCGATGGAAAGATTCACGTGGCCCATCTCCCGGGGCGGCATCCGGGTGGCGTCGAAGTAGAAGAGCTTTCGGCCCGCCTGGTCGCTGATCCACAGTTCCTTGTGGTCGGGCGTCAGGCCGGCGCCGTGGGTCCGATGACGAATTTTCTCCGCGCCGGCGAAGACCCGGTGCAGGAGTTTGCCCTGTTTCAGATCGACCACGTCGAACCCCACGTGTTTCCCCAGGCAGACGAAGGCCAGGCTGTGGTCGCGCGTGACGGTGTACGGAAAAATCATGTATTCGCCCACGTCGGGGATCTGGCGGACGATGCTGTCGTCCCGGGTGTCGAACATGGTCAGCATGGTCCGGGTTCCCAGGAAGACATGCCGCCCGTCCAGGCTCACGATGCTGTTGTGGGCGTTGGGGCCCACGGCGATCCGCTTGATGAATTCTCCGTTCTGGGCATTGACCACGACGAAGCCGGCGTCGTCGTCCGTGTACCAGAATCCGGTGGGCGCGTAGATTTTCTTGCCGTCCATGGTGATGGAGGAGCGATCGCAGCATCCCGGCGCGAAGGTGTTCTCCCACAGGATCTTCTCCGCCTCCAGGTCGAAGGCGCCCAGGCGGTGGTTGGTCGTGGAGTAGTAGACGGCGTGGTTGATCAGGCTCCCCGTGAAGCCTCGAAGTCCTTCCTGGAAAATGGGGATGTGGATCCTCCGGACGAACTTGTGGCCGTCGTCGATATCGAAGATGAGGATTCCGGTTCCCGATCGGCCCTCCACCTGAGCTCCGTCCGGCGTGCTCATATAGAGGTAGCGCCGGGTTTCGGATTGGCCCGGGAGCATGGTCCCAAGGGCCAGAAAAATCGCAACGATGGAAGTCAGGCGTGACATGGCCGGAATTCTACTTCCCGGCCCGGAGACTGTCCATTCGGGCCACGGCGCCCGGCGGCGGGCACCGTTTCTCCTCGATGACGGACTCCCCATATGCCTCCCGTGGCGCCTGCCGCGCGAATTGCTTGTTAATGGCCCTCGAATTTGATGCTGATGATAGTCTAGTTCCGCGAGCCGGACGTCAGTTAGGTTACGTGCAGAATTGGAGACACACCATGAACAGGCAGTTGACTGCGATCATCGAACGCGAAGGAGATGGATACGTTGCCCTGTGCCCGGAAGTGGATGTCGTCAGCCAAGGCGACACCGTGTCCGAAGCACGCGACAACCTCGCCGAAGCGCTGACTCTGTTTTTCGAGACCGCCTCTGCCGGGGAAATCGCCAAGCGCCTGCGTGGGGAAGTCTACGTAACCCGCGTCGAGGTCGCCGTTGGGTAGGCTCCGCGTTCTTTCGGGCCGGGAAGTCTGCCGGATCCTCGAGTCATTTGGTTTCGTGAAGGTTAGAAGGCGTGGCAGCCACGTGGCAATGCAAGAGACCGGCGCCGACGGTACGGTCACAGTCCCGGAGCCCGATCATTTAGAGGTGCGTGTCGGCACGTTGATGTCGATAATCCGCCAGTCTGGCCTGCCTCGTTCGAGATTTGAATGAACATCATGAAGAGGACTGGCGAAGCCGCCTTCGAGACAGTCATCGAGGCGCACCTGCTGAATCATAGCTTCACGTCGTCTCGGTAGAGGGCTTCGACCGTAAACGGCGAAAGATGGGGACAGTCCCGGTTTGCTTGCTCGCACTCGCCTTCCGAAACGGAATCGCTGGACTCGCAGAGCCGTCACACTCGAACTAAATTATTTGGACCAAGTTCGACAAGGGAAGGGGTGTTGCCCTGCGCACCGTCAACATGCACGAAGCCAAGACGCATCTCTCGCGCCTTGTCCGGGTCACCGCCAATGGCGAGCCGTTCATCATTGCGCATGCGGGAAAACCGATGGTCAAAGTCATCGCGGTGGACGTTCCGGAACCCGCCGAGGCGGGCCGACTCGGATTCCTGGCCCACGAAATCTCGCTGCCGGAGGAGTTTGACCGCATGGGATCAGCCGAGATCGAGGCACCTTTCGAGCGCCCTGGGCGAGTTTCCTTCTCGACACGCATGTTCTTCTCTGGGCGGCGGGCGTGCCGGAGCGTTATTCTTGTGCCTTTCGTTTCGGACTTCTTGCCATGAAGAACGTGACGATCATTCTGCCGGAGGACTTGGTCCGGTGGCTGCGGGTCAAAGCGGCCGAAGACGCCCGTAGCATCTCCCGATGGATCGCCGACTTGTTGGAGCGGATGCGGTGCCGGGAAGACGACTGCCAGATGGCGATGAAACGCTACTTAGTGATGAAACCGGGCAAGATCGAATGGCCCGAGGGCCGCAAGCCGACGCGCGAGGAGTTGTATGACCGGCCCGGACTTCGTTGACACCAACGTCTTCGTCTACCGGCACGATGCCTCTGACCCGGCGCCTCAACTTCGATCCTGCGGAGGCCCGCCAGATCGTCGAAGCCCTCTCAGTCTGGGAACCCGTCCAGATCGATCCTGCCATCCTCCGGCGAGTGTAGATCCTCGAGGAACGCTTTCGCCTCTCCTGGTGGGACGCGCTCATCGTCGCCACCGCGCAGGCGGCCGAATGCGCTGTTCTCCTGACGGAGCACTTGCAGGACGGGCAACTTGCTCGACGGCCTACGGGTGGTCGATCCCTTCGCGTCCCCGGAGCGAAGCCCGCGGCAGGTCCTGGAGGCATGCTGATGTAAATATGTGGCGTCCTCTTTGTTCCTTTCGTTTTCATGTCGAACGGTGAGGAGGTCCGGTTCGTGGACCGCGAGGCCGATGCGCATGCGCGGGAGTTCCCGGGTTTCTATTCGCGGTACAATTCTGAACGGCGGACCGTCGCGCGAGAAGAGCAGGCGGTGATGATGTGAAATGAGCGGACCAATGCCTGATCACAACTACTTCGCGAACCTGATCTGGAGTATCGCGGACCTGCTGCGCGGGCCCTACCGTCCGCCGCAGTACGAGCGTGTCATGTTGCCCATGACCGTATTGCGGCGCTTCGACTGCGTGCTTGCGCGGACGAAGTCCAAGGTGCTGGCAGAACAAAGGAGGTGGGGACAAAGGCTTGTCGGTCAGGCCTTGGACGCGCGGCTGAACGTTGCGGCCGCTCAGTCCTTCCACAATCACTCCGACCTCGACTTCCAGAAGCTGAGGGGTGACCCATACCACATCGACCGGCATCTGGGCAGCTATATCCGGGGCTTTTCGGCCAACGTGCGCCGAATCTTCGAGTACTTCGAGTTCGAACCCGAGATCGAGAAAATGCACGAAGCAAACATCCTCTATCTCGTTGTATCGAGGTTCTCCGACATGGACCTACACCCGAAGCAAGTCCCGAACGAGCAGATGGGACTGATCTTCGAGAACATCATTCGGCGCTTCAACGAGCTGGCCAACGAGACCGCAGGGGACCACTTCACCCCGCGGGAGGTGATCCGGCTCATGGTGAGCATCCTCTTCATCGAGGACGACAAGCTGCTCGCGACACCCGGTGCCGTGCGCACGCTCCTGGACCCCGCCTGCGGCACTGGTGGAATGCTGGCCGAGGCCCAGAACTACCTGCGCCAGCACCACGCCGCCGCACGCCTATTCGTCTTCGGGCAGGACTACAACAAGCGCGCCTTCGCCACCGCGGCGTCGGACATGTTGATGAAACAGGTGGACCACAACGGCGGCAGCGGTAACATCCGCTTCGGCGACAGCTTCACCGAGGATCGGTTCGAGGGCAAGACCTTCGACTACTTCATCACCAATCCCCCCTTCGGCGTGGACTGGAAGAAGCAGAAGAACGAGATTCGGGAGGAGCACCAAAGGCGCGGATTCATGGGCCGTTTTGGTGCGGGACTACCTCGAGTGAACGACGGCTCGCTGCTGTTTTTGCAGCACATGATCGCCAAGTTTGAGCCCGTCCGTCCGATCGAGCACAAGTATGGGTCGCGTCTGGCCATCGTGTTGTCCGGTTCCCCGCTCTTCACCGGGCGCGCGGGGTCCGGCGAGAGCAAGATCCGCCAGTGGATCATCGAAAACGATTGGCTCGAGGCGATCATCGCCCTGCCCGGGCAGATGTTCTACAACACCGGCATCGGCACCTACGTCTGGATCGTCACCAACCGCAAAGAGAAGCGGCGGAAGGGCAAGATCCAACTCCTCGACGCGCGCGATGTATGGACGCCCGGGGGAAGCAAGGAGAGCAGGCGCAGCCTCGGCGACAAACGCCGCCATCTCACCGCGCGGCAGATCGCCCAGATCGTCAAGCTCTACGGCCGCTTCGAGGACGGAAACCACTCGAAGATCTTCGACAACGCCGATTTCGGCTACACCCGCGTTACCGTCGAGCGCCCGCTACGCCTGCGCTACCAGATGACCATCGAGGACAAGGCGCGATTCCTGGACGCGTGCCCTCACCTGCTCGACGATGTCCAAGACATCGACAAGGCGATCGGGCGCGGGCTACGACGCGACTGGAACGTGCTCTGGGAGCGAATCCAGGACCTGCTGCGCGAGCAGGAGTCGAAGTGGAAGAAGCCCGAGCAGAAGCTGTTCCGCGATGTCTTCACGCAGAAGGATCCCGTGGCGGAGCCTGTGGCGAAGGGTGGCCGGCACAAGGGCTACGAGCCCGACGCTGCCCTGCGCGACTTCGAGAACGTGCCGCTCAAGGAGGACATCGAAGCGTACTTCGAGTGTGAGGTGAGGCCACACGTGCCCGACGCCTGGATGGACCGCCGCAAGGACAAGGTCGGCTACGAGATCAACTTCAATCGGCACTTCTACAAGTACACACCGCCTCGTCCGCTGGAGGAGATCGACGCGGATCTGAAGCAGGCGGAGGAGAGAATCCTGCGGCTGCTTCGGGAGGTGATGGGGTGACCGCCTGCACTGGAGAGTGGCCCAGAAAGCGACTTCGCTTCCTAACCTTGAGGAGACAATATAAAGGCGCCTCGCTGAGCAGCCGCTCCGAGATCTCATTTCTCCCGATGGAAGCCATCGGCGAACAGGGACAGCTTGACTTGGCAACGACTATCCGTCTCGAAGATGTCAAGTCCGGATACTCGCAGTTCTTTGACGGCGATGTCGTGGTCGCGAAGATTACTCCGTGTTTCGAGAACGGTAAGGGTGCATTGATAGTCGGTACGAAGAACGGAGTTGGTTTTGGAACAACAGAGTTACACGTTCTTAGGCCGAGCACCGAGCTTGACGGTAGATTTCTATACTACGTGACCGTTGATCCACGTTTCCGACTCCGTGGTGAAGCACGCATGACCGGGACAGCGGGCCAACAGCGGGTCCCCGAGGCTTACATACGGGATTACTCCGTACGTGTCCCCCCCCTGACGCAACAACGTGCTATTGCCGACTACCTGGACCGTGAGACATCGTGGATCGATGCGTTGATCGGGGAGAAGGAGCGAGTGATCGGGCTACTTGCCGAGAAGCGCCGGTCGCTGGTCAGCCGGACTGTCACCCGAAGCATCGATCTGAACGTCTCTCGCCGTCACTCCGGCATCCCGTGGCTGGGAGAAATTCCTTCGCATTGGGAGGTGACTCGTCTCAAGTTCGTAGGCACAGTGCAAACAGGTCTTGCCCTTGGGAAAAAGTACCGGTCGCGAACAGTGATGAAGTACCCCTATCTGCGAGTGGCAAACGTCCAAGATGGCTTCTTGGACCTTTCGGATTTGAAGGCCGTTGCAATTCCGGAACAGGAAGCAGGCTCATACTTGCTACGTGCCGGCGATGTCTTGATGAATGAAGGAGGTGATGCCGACAAGTTGGGGCGCGGCGCTATCTGGACCGGAGAGATCGATCCTTGCTTGCATCAGAACCATGTGTTCGCTGTTCGCGCGAGAGATATCTCTTCAGATTGGCTCGCTCAATGGATAACTAGTGATCACGCGAAGGCTTATTTCGAGAGTCGGTCCAAGCAATCAACGAATCTGGCCTCCATATCTGTGACCAATTTGATGGAAATGCCTTTACTTCGACCTCCTCAAGCGGAGCAATTGGCTATCGTGGGTGCGGTACAGAAGGGTATTCGTAAGATTGACGCCGTTTCCTCCGAGACCGAATGCACTGTCAAGCTTCTCAAGGAACGTCGCGGTGCGCTTATTGCTTCGGCCATTGCTGGCCAGATCGATGTGGAGACGGCCGAATGATCGTTACCCGCCTCATGCTTGCTCACATGCGCGCGATCAAGACGGCAGAGTTTCGGTTTCGGCCGGGCGTGAATCTAATCGTCGGGGTGAACGGCGTCGGCAAGACGAGCGTGCTCGACGCTCTGCGAGTTTGTCTGTCACGGGTGTTGCCCGCGATTACCCCGTCTCGTGCAAAGGCAATGTCGTTCGAAATTGGTGACATCCGAGTTGGCTTTCCCTTCTTGGATTCTACGATGCACTTCGGTGTCGGCGAGCAAGAGTTTCGCTTCACCCGGCTCGTGTGGAGACAGAAGATTGCGGCGGAGCCTCTGGAGAATCTTGAACGACTTCGCAGAGAAATTCTCGAAACGGAACGGCTGCGAGCTCGAGCTCGCAATCTTCTCCGCGAGTTGGAACGCTCGCAGGGCCTAACTGACTCAGACTTGTACATACCCTCGAAGGTAGAGCTTCGCCGGGCAGCAGAAGCGCTCTCAGTACCTGCGCTTTCGGTCTTCTATTCGACGAACCGATCAGTCTTGGCTGTCGGGCGTTCCAAGGGAAGGGCTGCTGGAGGACGGGCCGCAGCTTACGCGGACGCCCTTGTTGCGCGTTCATGGAAGATTGATCAGTTCGTCGACTGGATGCGGGCTCAAGTGGCGCTCTCATCGGAAAACGATGCTTCGGAGGGGCATATTGCGGCGTTGGAAACCGCGGCTGCTCGATTCCTCCCCGAATGCAGCAATCTTCGCACAGGTGAGGGGCCCAACCCAGCGCTGTTCGTGACAAAGGCTGGGGACACGCTTGATGTACGACAATTGTCAGATGGGGAACGTGGCATCTTGTCTATCGCCCTTGACCTTGCGCGAAGACTTTCGCAAGCGAATCCCCACCTCACTGATCCACTCGCAGAAGGCAGGGCAACGGTCTTAATCGATGAGATTGACCTGCATCTACATCCCAAGTGGCAGAGGCAGATCGTCCACAATCTGACGGCCGCTTTTCCTCGTTGCCAGTTCATCGCGACGACCCACTCGCCCCAGGTCATCGGGGAAGTGCCGCACGAGCGGATCCAGATCATCTCGCCTGGCCAAGTCTACCCGCCACCGCACTCCTTCGGCGTCGATTCGAGCCGGGTGTTGGAGGAGATTATGGACGCGGACCCGCGCGCGAAGGAAGTACAGCACCTGATTAAGGACATTTCGCAGGCCATCAGTGCTCGGCAGTTCGATTGCAGCCGTGATCTGCTGGAAAAGCTCGTCGATCACCTCGGGGAGAGTGACCCTGAGGTGACGTACCTGCGGACCTTGCTTGACTTCGTGGAGGGCAAGGATTGAGGACAATCGTCAAAGGCTCCGAGCCGCGGAGCCTGACGGTGCATCGCAAGACGCCGTACTGCGACTACGACAACTACGCTGACAAGGATGTCCTCCGCCATGCGCTCGTAACCGAGCAACGCGAGATCTGTTGCTACTGCATGGGCCGGATAGGCGATGATCGCACGGCCATGAAGATCGAGCATTGGCATTGTCAGCGCCATTACGCCGGCGAACAGCTTGCGTACCGGAACCTCCTCGGCGCGTGCTGCGGCGGGAAAGGACATCCGCCGCACCTCCAGCACTGCGACACGCGCAAGGGTGACCAGGATCTTCTGTGGAACCCGGCGGATCCAGACCATCACATCGACACGCGAGTTCGCTATGAGGCGGACGGCCGCATCCGCTCCGGCGAGCAGGTGTTTGATTCACAGATCGACCAGGTTTTGAACCTCAATCTCCCGTTCTTGAAGAACAACCGGAAACGATTGCTCGATGCCATCCTCAAGTGGTGGCGCCTTGAGAGAGCACGACTCCGAGGCCGGGTTCCTCGCTCGCGCTTCAAGAGAGAGCGAGATCGAATCGTCGCCGGGACGGGTGCGCTCAACCCGTATTGTCAGGTTGCCGTCTGGTGGCTTGATGAACGACTCGAGGAACTCTCGGCATGAGCCACAAGAGTCACACCGAAGCCGCCTTCGAGGCCGTCATCGAGACACACCTGCTCAATCACGGCTACAAGCCCGTCCTGTCGGAGGGTTTCGACCGCGAGCGCGCGATCTTTCCGGAGATCGTCCTGGCCTTCATCCAGGAGACCCAGCCCAAGGAATGGTCAAGGCTCGAGGCGCTCCTTGGCGACCGGACCGCCGTGCAAGTGCTCGGCGACCTGTGCAAGTGGATGGATGCGAATGGATCGCTCGCGACGCTACGTCACGGCTTCAAGTGCTACGGGCGCACGTTGCGCGTGGCTTTCTTCAAGGCGGCCCATGGGCTGAATCCCCAGCTTGAGGCTTGTTACGCCGCCAACCGGCTTGGTGTCACGCGCCAGCTCCACTACTCAACCCGATCGGAAAAATCACTCGACGTCACGCTGAGCCTGAACGGCATCCCCGTCGCTACCGTGGAGCTCAAGAATCCACTGACCGGACAGACGGTGGAAGACGCCATGCGCCAGTACCGGCGCGACCGCGACCCCCGGGATCCGATCTTCGAGTTCAAGCGGCGGACCCTCGTTCACTTCGCCGTCGACACGGAGTGCGTGCGCATGACCACCCGACTCGGCGGCAACGCGACCCACTTCCTGCCCTTCGACCAAGGCTGCGACGGCGCGGCGGGCAACCCGGTCGATCCCGCTTGCCGCGGCTACCGCACAGCCTATCTCTGGGAGGAGGTGCTCGAACGCCACAGCCTACTCGACCTGCTCGCGCGCTTCATCCACCTTCAGATCAATGAGAAGCGCGATGATCGTGGCCGCAAGGTCAAGGTCGAGACGATGATCTTTCCGCGCTTCCACCAACTCGACGCCGTGCGCACGCTGGTGGAAGGGGCCCGGGCAGACGGCGTCGGACAGAACTACTTGATCGAGCACTCGGCGGGCAGCGGCAAGAGCAACAGCATCGGCTGGCTTGCCCACCGGCTGGCCTCGCTGCACGACGACGCGAATGAGCGGATCTTCGACAGCGTGATCGTCGTGACCGACCGCGTCGTGCTCGACCAGCAGCTCCAAGACACCATCTACCAATTCGAACACAAGTTCGGGGTGTTGCAGAAGATAGAGAAGAGCTCCAAGCAGCTCGCCAATGCCTTGGAGACGGCCGTGCCGATCATCATCACCACCCTGCAGAAGTTCCCGTTCGTGTCACGGCAACTCTTGAAGATGGCCGAGGAGCGGGGCGAGCAGGGAACCGGCGTCCTTCCGACACGACGCTGTGCCGTCATCGTGGACGAGGCCCACAGCTCCCAGGGGGGAGAGACAGCGACGGACCTCAAGGAAGTCCTTGGGGGCGAACGCCTTCGGGAGGAAGCTCGCGTGCGCGCCAAGGAGGAAGGGCGCGAAGATCTGGAAAAACTGTTTCGCAGCATGGCGAAGCGCGGCCGGCAGGCGAACTTGAGTTTCTTCGCCTTCACGGCGACGCCCAAGCACAAGACCCTCGCGGTCTTCGGCCGCAACGGCGAGCCGATGCACCGCTACACCATGCGTCAAGCCATCGAGGAGGGGTTCATCCTCGATGTGCTGAAGCACTACACGACCTACGTCACCTATTATCAACTCCTCAAGGCCTGTGAGGACGATCCCAACGTCGAGCGCAAGCGGGCGGCTCGTGCGCTGGCCCGCTTCATGCGTCTGCACCCGCACAACATCGCACAGAAGACCGAGGTCATGGTCGAACACTTCCAGGCCGTGACCCGGCACAAGATCGGGGGCCGCGCCAAGGCGATGGTCGTCACCGGGTCGCGGCTCGAGGCGGTGCGTTACAAGCAGAGCTTCGATCGCTACATCAAGGAGAAGGGATACTCGATCAAGACGCTGGTCGCGTTCTCCGGCGCAGTTCAGGACGACAAGCTTTCGGGTGTCGAATACACCGAGGTGAAGATGAACCTCGGGATTCGCCAGACGGAGCTGCCCGAGAAGTTCGGTACGCAGGAATACCAAGTTCTCCTGGTAGCCGAAAAGTACCAGACCGGCTTCGATCAGCCGCTGTTGCACACCATGTACGTGGACAAACGGCTTGCCGGGATCCGGGCCGTCCAGACACTCTCGCGCCTGAACCGCACCCACCCCCTGAAGGAGGACACCTTCGTCCTCGATTTCGTCAACGACCGTGACGAAATACACGAGGCCTTCAAGACGTACTACGAGGGTGCGGAAATGGGCGACGAGGTGGACCCCGCCCGGATGTATCTGGTCAAGGGAGACCTGGACGCCTCCGGAATCTACCTCGATGAAGAGGTGGAGGGATTCTGCTCGGTGTACTTCAAGCCCAGGCAGCGCCAGAGCGTTCGGGACCACCGAATCATGAATGCGGCGCTCGATCCGGCCGTGTCCCGCTTCACGGTGCTGCAGAGAGACCAGGAGGACGAGGCGGAACTCTGGCGCGGCAAGGTCCGGGCGTTCCGCAACCTCTACGGGTTCCTGAGCCAAGTGATCCCCTACCAGGACTCGGATCTCGAGCGTCTGTACGTCTTCCTGCGCCATCTGGCGGCGAAGCTGCCGCGTCGCCGGAGCGGGCCGGCCTACCAGTTCGATGACGAGGTGCGGCTCGAGTACTATCGGCTGCAGAAGATCAGCGAGGGCTCGATCTCGCTTCAGGAAGGCAAGGCGCGGTCCTTGGACGGCCCGACGGAGGTGGGATCCGGTTTGGCGAGGGAGGATGAAGTACCCCTCTCCCAACTCATCGACGTCATCAACGAGCGCTTTGGAACCGATTTCAACCAGGCCGATCAGCTCTTCTTCGACCAGATCGTCGAGGCGGCTCTGACGGACGACAGCCTGCGCCACGCTGCCTCGGTGAATTCGGTCGACAAGTTCGAGATGGTGTTCAAGAACCAGATCGAGGGGCTGTTCGTCGAACGGATGGATCAGAATGAGGAGATCTTCATTCGGTACATGAACGACGTGTCCTTCCAGCGAATCGTTAGTGCCTGGATGGCTTCCGAAGCCTATCGTCGGCTACGGACCGGCTCGGGCGAGGGCGAAGGCCGGGAGTCCGGACGACCCCTTCCACCGCATCTGAGGATTATGGAGGGTCTCCCGGAAGATCGATATGTCAACTGTGTGCCGCTCTTTCCACTCAAGGCTGCGGCGGGCGCCTTCGGCGATTCACAGCACGTCGAGGACGACTCATTCGATTGGGTGGCCGTCGACTCGGGCCGCCGATTGCGCCCCGGCATGTTCGCCGCGCAGGTCATCGGCAGGTCCATGGAGCCGGCCATCCCGGATGGTTCGTACTGTCTCTTTCGCGCCCCGGTGGAGGGCAGCCGGCAGGGGAAGACCGTCCTCGTCCAACTCCGCGACGCCACCGACCCCGAGACGGGACAGCGCTACACCGTGAAGCGGTACCGTAGCGAGAAGGTGGCGTCCCATGACTCCTGGCGCCACGAGACGATCATCCTCCAGCCCGTGAATCCGGACTTCGACCCGATCGTCCTTACCGGTGCGGAAGAAGAGCAATTCCAGGTGATCGCGGAGCTGATCGAGGTGTTGGCGCCATAGTCCCTCCGGGCGGAGCGACAATTGGTATACAAGGTGTAGCCGATGCTGAGTGACCAGACATCCGTCGTGCATCTCGCCGGAGGATGCGATGCGATAGATGAGCGGCTTGGGCGGACGCCGGCGAATACGCCCCGTCACTCGTTTATGCCATGACGCTGGCCTTGAGTAGTCGGCCGCAATGCCTTCAGTAACAATTCGGAGTCAGACAACTTGAACATGATTAATTTTTCATATCCGTTACACCATGTGTCCATCCGGGTCCCGTGGCACGACAACGGCTGGAACGGCTCCGTATGCAAGGAACCGAAGTTCAACACAGCGTGTCTCAAGTTGAAGAACATCTCGGATTCCAAGGACGACCGCGTCGAGGAAACCGTAAAGGGCCGGTCATTCGAAGACCTGATAGCTCGGGACATTCCGCTGCCGCCGTGCGTCAACGAGCGGGCCAGCTTCATGGCTGACTTCGACTTCGTCCACCGGAAACAGCATCCCTACGTCAAGACCAGTCCTCAGACACACGGCCATTTTCGCCCGACTCCATTGCGTCATCCGCCGTATGGAGCGGCAGCAATCCCGTTTCGGTGGATGATGCGAAACGAAGTTTTCGGAGATCCGAAAAACAGCGTTGCTGGCCTCATGGACAAGTTCCCGTTGGACGAAGTGAACGCAGAGCTGGAGCCGCGGTTACCCTTCAAGTCGAATTTTCTGCAGGATCATCGCAACCACCGCGCCTTGCTCGACTGCTTCTGGAATCATGTTCGACCCGAAAAGTCCCTTGTATTTTTCTACGCAAAGCAAGTTCCACTCGTCGATGATACGGGCCGGCGGGTGCTCATCGGCGTCGGGCGCGTGAAGAAGATTGGCGACCTTACGGAGTACCGGTACAACCGGTCGCCGGGCGAGAAGCTTCGGAGCCTTCTGTGGGAGCGCATGGTCGTCCACTCGATCCGGCCGGAATTCGAGGATGGTTTCCTGCTTCCGTACCATGAGGCGCTGGCAAAAAGTGATGACGGTCGCGCCTTCGATCCTGCGAACGCTGTAGCGTTTGCGCCACAAGATCGGTTTGTCGAGTTCTCTTACGTCACCGAGCACGTCGGAAACGACGCCGCGATAAGTTCCCTGATGGCGATGCGTAGTGCGCTGCATCGCTGCTCCGAGTTGTTCGGGTACGTGCCTGATCGCTTCGAAAGATGGATAGACAGGGAGTTGAGTCGCCTTTGGATTAAACGCGGTCCGTTTCCGGGACTCGGTGTGGTGCTCTCCGCGATGAGTGTCAGGATGGGCAACTTCATCGCTCAGTCACTTCTCGATAGGATCGGCGACGAAACGGACCCTTGGCCAGCTTGGTTCAGGACCCTCGACAATCCTGATGAATTTCTGCCGCCCGAGCTGGCTCGACACATCGACGACTCGATAGCCAAGGCCTGGCAGCGAATGGACAATGGTCGTCGGGCTTTTCTCGCGCTGCTCAGTCGCATGGATATAACGCAGGACCAGGCCGATCTGTTGGTCTCACCAGTCGAGCGTAGAGATCACGGAATTGACCCTTCGGACGCTGAGATCACGAAGAACCCATACCTCGTGTACGAGGCTACACGCCTATCCGATCGGC
The DNA here is from genome assembly GCA_965217775.1 of Acidobacteriota bacterium. Taxonomy (GTDB): domain Bacteria; phylum Acidobacteriota; class UBA6911; order RPQK01; family JAJDTT01; genus JAJDTT01. The sequence continues at coordinate 3,963,429 of CBDCJH010000002.1, read as the reverse complement.
CCGTCTCGATCGGAGTTGTCGATCGCGGCATGTTTCCGAACGCGAAGCTCCGGAAAGAATTCCCCATCCCGGAGCCGTCGCTCGTCAAGACGGCTGTCGATGTCCGACGGCTTCGCGCCCTGACCATTCGCAGCCTTGAAGCTGCTGCGCGAAACGGTGACACGCTTCGCTCCCGAGATGACATCGTTCGCGCCCTGCGTCGAGGGGAGGAAGATGGGGAGGAGCAGACGGCCCAGATCACGACCGACCTGCTTGGTGTCGCCGAAGATGAGGTATTCCAGGGCGAGATTCGCATCGTCAAGATGGCCAATAACCAACTGGCATATCAGCTTGTCCGTCTTGGCGAAGCTGGAGACCTAATACGCTCCACCGTCGAAAAACGGGTTGCCGCAAGGCGCCACTGCATGGACGTGAACTGGCGGGCGGTAATCGATGCGTTCCTTAAGGAAATGCCGGATGAAACAGAAGAACGGGACCGAGAGGAGAAGGCGCGCACGGAGAAAACCGCAGCCATTGAGGAACTTGCGTCGTCTCGTTTTAGTGTCTTGGCCGGACGGGCGGGAACGGGCAAGACCACCTTGCTGTCCATCCTATGCGCCCAACCGGAGATCAACAGAGGTGGGGTACTTCTACTTGCACCGACCGGCAAGGCTCGGGTTCGGATGGAAGACGTGGCTCGGAAGGCCGGTATCGAGAACTGCCGCGCGTATACGGTCGCGCAGCACCTGATCTTGACGGATCGCTATGATGGCCGGACCCAACGGTACCTCCTGACCGGTGCACGCGGGGAGAGGGTCGCCAAGACGGTGATCGTCGATGAGTGCTCGATGCTCACCGAGGAGATGATGGCAGCTCTGATCGAATCCTTGAGCGGGGTCGTCCGGTTGATCTTCGTCGGCGACTACCGACAGCTGCCGCCGATCGGCGCAGGACGGCCATTCGTGGACATTGTCGCCCATCTGAAACCTGAAGACTTCGCGATCGATCAACCCCACGTCGCTTCCGGTTTCGCCGAACTGATGATTCCTCGCCGTCCGGGAGCAGGCCAAGGTGACGACCTTCTGCTCGCTTCATGGTTCGGACGCGGCGAGACGAGCGCCGGCGACGACCAAGTCTTTGAGATTCTTTCCGGCATGCGTACGAGCCGAACCGTCGAGTTTGTCTCGTGGGAGACGCCCGACGAGCTGCAGACGGTGCTGCCCGAGGTTTTGCGCCGGACGCTGGATTTCGATCCGGACATAGAGGAATGGCAGGCCCTCGGCATCAGACTTGGCGGCAGCGAGTGGAACAGATCCATTTGGTTCCACCCCAAGCGCGGCGACAGGGAAGGCGCTGGCATCGCGGCCGAAGCATGGCAGATTCTGAGCCCTGTCCGCCAGAAGCCGTGGGGTGTCGATACGCTCAACCGGTTCATCCACACTCGCTACAAGGGTCGCCAAATCGACCTTGCCCATAATCCGGGCAAAATGCGTTACATTCCGAAACCCAAGGGTGACCAGCAGATCATTTATGGCGACAAAGTGATCAACAATCGCAACTGGTCAGTACCCAAGCAGCGGATGTATCCAAGGCCGGATGGGCGCGGTTATCTGGCGAACGGTGAGATCGGGATCGTCGTCGGCCATCGGAGGACGAGGAGCCGGAACTGGTGGCCCCAGAACCTCGAGATCGAGTTCTCCACCCAGCGTGGAACGTCCTTCACCTTCTACAATAGCGACTTTAAGGAGGAGGGCGAAGCCGGTCTTGAACTGGCTTACGCGTTGACCGTCCACAAGGCACAAGGCAGCGAGTTCGCCAAGGTATTGCTGGTCCTGCCCCGTTCGCCGCTCATGGTCACTCGCGAATTGCTCTACACAGCGCTCACGCGACAGAAGGATAAGGTTGTCGTACTGCTTCAGGGTTCAGCCACCGATCTGCACCGGTTCAGTTCCGATCGCTACTCGGCCGTTGTATGTCGATTGACCAACCTATTCCGCCCACCAAATCCGATCGAATTCAGGGGGAGGTTTTTGGAAGAGCAACTCATACACAACACAACCCGCGGCGAGCTCGTCCGATCCAAATCTGAGGTCATCATCGCGAACTTGTTGCATGTTAGGAACATCGACTACGAGTATGAACAGCAGCTGGAAATCGACGACGTTCTCTACGACAAGTTTCCTGATTTTACAATCGAGGACGACGACACCGGCGAGAAATATATTTGGGAGCATCTGGGCATGCTGCGGGACGACTACTACAAGCGACGCTGGCAAGAGAAGGAACAGTGGTACCGCGACAACTGCATCTTGCCGCACGAAGAAGGTGGCGGTGCCAATGGTACGTTGATCGTCACCCAGGATGATCGGCGTGGTGGCATCGACTCATCCGCCATCAGTCAGTTGATCGAGGATGTGCTCAGTGGTCGATCAGCCTAAGACGGCAAACTCGGCCTTTGAGTCCACAGCTGTAGATTCCCGGTTCGGTCTCACTCGCAGGGGCGGGACGGTGCTGCCGGACGAGTCGCACGTCGGAGGCTAGCACCGAAGACGACCGGACTCACCGCATTCGCTACCGGACTTAAATACGGTGGACCCAACCGAATACGGATAATGGCGGTGGCCGAGTTGACTAGCAAGGAGTTCCCCGGCAATCGCATGGCGCACTTCAACGCTGCCTGTCACCTTGAAAATCCTGGTGCAAATCGCACGGAGGCTATAGTGCGCAGGAACCGGTTGCCACGAGTGGTCACCGCGATGGGTCTGCGCGCGGGGTGCGCGATCGAACGCTGTAAGTAACCATTTTTCGGCTTCAACTCGACGAGCGATTTCCGTTGGAAGACAGGCGAAAATGGTATTCGGGTCCCGAGTTCCGCCGCCGCCGCGCGACCTGCAGCGTAATTTGACGGTCGAAAGACGGCGCCGTAGTAAACTGGGAGGGATCGATGAAATGGGCGTGGCCGCCGTGGATCGCCCGGCGGGACTCCGGCAGGAGGAAAGATAAATGAGCAGTTTGGTGGGACAACCCAAAGAGGCGCTCGACACGCCCGCCCTGATGGTGGATCTGGACGTCCTTCAGCGCAACATCGACCGCATGGCGACCACCATCATTCGCGATGCCAAGGTGGGATGGCGCCCCCACACCAAGGCGATGAAGACGCCGGCTCTGGCGAATCTGTGTCTCGAAGCGGGGGCCCACGGAATCACCTGCGCCAAGCTGGGGGAGGCCGAGGTCATGGCCGCCGCCGGGATCCGCGACATCCTGGTGGCCAACCAGATCGTGGGTGCGACTAAGATCGATCGTCTGGTCAACGTCTGCCGCCAGGCCGACGTGATGGTCTGTGTGGACCAGTTCGAAAACGCCCAGGCCATCGACCGCGCCGCCGGGGCCAAGGGCGTCCGTCCCCGGGTCCTGATCGAGGTGGACGTGGGGATGCAGCGCGCCGGAGTCTTGCCGGGAGAACCCACCGTGTCCCTGGCCCGCCGGATCGCCCGGTTGCGGCACGTCCGCTTCGCTGGGTTGCAGACCTGGGAGGCCCATGCACTGTTCGAACCGGACCTGGGAAAGAAGAAACGGATGGTCGAGGAGGCGCTGGGGAAGCTGACGGACACCGCCCAGGCCATCCGCGAGGCTGGGATTCCGGTCGAGATCATCAGTTGCGGCGGCACCGGGACTTATCGGATCAGCGCTTTCGTTCCCGGCATCACGGAGATCGAGGCGGGAGGCGGCATCTACTGCGACATCGCCTACCGGCGCCACTTCGGCGTGGAGCACGAATTCGCACTGACGATCCTGTCCACCGTGACCAGCCGCCCCCACCCCGCCCGCATCATCTGCGACGCCGGATTCAAGACCATGAACCGGCACGACGCCCCCGCCGAAGTCCTGGGGGAGATCGCGGTCAAGGAGTTCGTGATGTCGGCCGAGCACGGAATCATCCGGTTGGCCGAGCCCAGCGAATCGCCCCGAGTTGGGGACAAGATCGAGATCATTCCCGGATACTCGGACTCGACGGTCTTTCTACACGATGTTCTTTACGGGATCCGGGACGGCCGCGTGGAGACGGTCTGGCCCCTGGTAGGCCGGGGCAAACTGGCGTAGCGTGCTACCGGGTCAGTTCTGGCCCACGCAGAACAGGGTCCGGTTGGTCCGGACGAAAAGGTGACCCTGGGCTGCCACCACGGTCGAGCGGACTGGGGCGTCCTCGGCGTCGCCCATGGCGATCTGGTTGAGGACCTCACCACCCGCCGCGTCCACCACCACGACGTCGCCGTCGAAATTGACCAGGTAAATCTTGCCGTCACCGGCCAATGGCGAGGCTTCGTACTTGCTGCGGCCGGGCGTCTGTATCGTCCATTTCACCTTGCCCGTCTTGGGCTCGACTCGAGAAAGGGACTTGCGAACGTCGCTCAGGACAAAGAAATCTCCGTCGTAGTACGCGGGGGTGGGTACGTCGGAGGTCACCGGCCGGACGTCCTTGCTGACCCAGGCGATGGCGCTGTCGTCCAGCTTTCCGACTCCGCCCGTCTTGATGGCGTAGATGGGATCCCGCTTGGGAGCGCAGGCCAGGATCACGTCCTGGTTGGCCACGGGAGAGGGGACCAGGCGCCAGTGCCGGATGCGCGTGGGATTCCAGGTCCCCCAGCGCCAGAGTTCCTTGCCGGTCTCCAGGTCATGGCCGCTCAGGTCGTCGCCGCCAACCACCAACAACTCGCGGCGCCCGTTGTGGACAAAGGGGACGGGTGAGGTGAAGGCCTCGCGAGACTCGGCCACCGCCTGGCTGGGGCGGAAGCTGCGCCACAGGGTCTCACCGGTTTCGGGCTTCATGGCCAGGATGTACGACCGGTTCTTGCGGTCCTTCAGACCGCGTCCCTCGATGGGAACGTCCCGCTGCAACACCTGGAGGTAGAGCTTGCCGTCGAAGAGGAGCGGACTGGACGAGAAGGTCCAGAAGAAGGCGAATTCGCCGTAGTCTTTCTGAATCTGGCGCCGCCAGAGCTGATGCCCCGAAAAGTCGAACGCCGCCATCTCCCCATTGCCATAGAAGAAGACGACCAGCTTGCCGTCGGTGGCGGGAGAGGGCGAGGCGAAGTCGCTCCGGCTGTCCCTGTTGATCCCGGTGGCGACGTCCCTCTGCCAGAGGAGCTTGCCACTGATCCGGTCAAAGCAGAGTGCCTTCAGCGAGTTGGATTCCGGGTCGGTGCTGGAGACGAAGACGTGATCCTCCCAGACGGCGGGCGTGGCCGCACTGGGTCCGGGCAAGGTCGCGCTCCACGCGATGTTCTCGGTTGGCGACCATTGGGTCGGCAAACCCTTTTCGGGGGTCGACCCGTTGAAACTGGGGCCCCGGAATTGGGGCCAATTGCCCGCGTGAAGGGGAGCCGCGGCCGAAAAGAGCAGGACCAGGGAGAGCAGGGTTTTCATGATCTTTGACTCCGTAAAAGTTGGAACGACTTCCTATGCATCATAGACGCTGTATTTTTCCCATGTCCAGCCGAACGGGATCGCATTAGAACTTGTAGGCGAAGAGCTTCGCCTGGAACATCCTGATGCGAATCGCCGCCGTCTCTCCGATTCCGGAGAGATCGCTCCTGCCCTTCCAGGTCACGATTCGATCGGACTCGTCGCCGGTCAGCCGGTCGCAGTCGGCGAAGGTGAATCCCTCGATGGGCGGCAGATCGGCCTGATTCATGGAGGGGCTCTTGGTCATCAACTCCACGCTGATCCAGCCTCCGGGAGCGGAGCGGTAGTTCAGCCGCAGTTCGTCCCCGTGCCGGTAGATGGTGGGAATCGTGAACCGGCCTTCGCTCTCCGCCTCGATCCCGCAGAAGCGGTGCGGTTTCCACAACATGTAGCGGATCTGAATAGGCCGGCCCTGGGGAAAGAGATGGTCCTGTCCGTAGACGTTGTGGAGGCTGGACATTCCCGTGTAGGGCACGGCCCAGAGCCCGTCGGGAAGCTCCAGCATGCCGTTGCGCCAGGTGTGCACCTGGCAATCGTCCCCGCTGCCGGCGGGGCCCACCGTGTGGACGGGCCGGCGCTCGGGCCGGATCCAGAAGAGTCCGTCGCGGCTGAAGGCGATCTGGGTGTCCACGTGATCGTTCCGCTGGTGATAGACGGGGATGACCATGACGTGAAGATCGGTACGCCCCGGATAGGGAAAGTAGTTGGCTCCGTAAAAGGAGATGTCCAGGTCGTCCAGGGCGTCGGGAGCCAGGATCAGCTTGGGGGCCGGCCAGGTCCGGAAGTCCTTGGTCCGTGAGAACCCGATGACGCGCCGCTGCGTTTCCTCCTCGATCCGGGCGGTGCCGATCCCCGGCATCAGCTCGGCAGTGTTGCCCATGATCTGCTGGTAGGCGATGTATTCGCCGTTGGCCTCGTCATAGTGGGCGGAGATGCCGCCATTGACGGGGCGCATGCCCAGGGCCTTCTCCAGCGGCTTCCAGTCCCGGCCGTCCGCCGAGATCCAGCCCAGAGTGCGTCCCCAGATCTCGGCTCGAGGCCCCGTGTACGTGTCCTTCTCATAGACCAGGCGGTTCCAGCGGCGCATGGCCTCCTCGCCTTCCAGAGGCTGCAGGGTCTCCGGGTCGTACCACGCCATGTCGCCGCCCATGGCCTTGAAGCGTTCCGCCGCGGGCGCCTGAGGGTCGATGAAGACGCCCGTGGCGCCCCGGATGCCGTTTTGCAGCAGGTTGTTGGCCGACGACCCGTCGAATTCGACCTGGCTCAGTTCCGGGCGCGTCCAGTGATAGCCGTCGGTGCTGGTGGCGTAGGCCGTGGACTCGGCCCGGGAGCATTCATAGATCATGTGGAGCAGTCCGTCGGCTCTCCAGATGAACAGGGGGCCGATGAATTTCCCCTGCTCCCACTCCGCCGTCGCCTCCAGCAGAGGCGCGGATCTCTCCGCCTGCTCGAGACGAAGCTTGACTCCGATGGCGGCATCGAAAAGCTTGAAGACACCCTGGCGATCCAAGGCCCGGTTTCCCGGGAACACGTCGGTGACGTCGACGATGGGATTCCAAGCCCCGTTGTTGACGCGGATCCGCTTGGAGCGTTTCTGGGGTTCCGTGAAGGGAGAGGTCTTGACCTTCTCCCCAGCCTCGAGTTCCCCGGCGGCGTTCAACAGCAGTGCGATCACAAGCAGCTTGTTCATGGTTCGACCTTTCCAAGAAAAAATGACGACATAGGTTGATGTTGAAATCCATTTTCAATAAGATGCTCGCGGCACGCGGCCATGAGGCATTCAATGTTGAAAAATCCGGGGGAATGAACTGAGGGGGCGGGGTACACCGGTGGCATCGGTGTACCCCTATCCGGTATTTCGGCCTTCGAGTAAAGACCGATCCTCACTATAGCTATCCTCCATCAACAGTGACAGCTGAACGGGATTGAGCTCCGCCTACGGAACACAGGGAGATTCGCATGCAGCGGAAGGCAAGATCAAGAACGTACAAACGATGGTGGAAGTATTTCATGGCCGGCCTGTTGCTGTCCGCCCTCTTGCCGCCGGTAATGGGCACCGACAAGCAAGATCTGAAAGCCCAGATCGAAGAGTTGAAGCGGAGGTTGGAAAAGCTCGAGAAGGAGAGGACTCCACAGCCGGAGGCGGTCCCGAAATCTGAGAAACAGGCATCTCGGGACGAGGAGCTGGCGGAAGTCCGCCGTCAGGTCGACATTCTCGCCATCGAAGTGGAACGGCTGCGGAGCGGCGAACCGGACATCGAAGTCACCGACGAACAGGCGCGAAGCAAAGGACTCGGCCCGGCGGCGGCCAGCATTTACAGGAAGCGTCAGGGTGTTTCCATCGCAGGCTATGGCGAGATGCTCTACAACAACTTCAGTGGGCGTGACGAGTCCGGAGACCCCATCTCAATGACCTCTCAACTCGATTTTCTGCGGGCCATCCTCTACGCCGGCTATCGATTCAACGACCGCTTCGTCTTCAACTCTGAGATCGAGATCGAGCATGGATCCACCAGTCTCGGCGGCTCCACCTCCGTCGAGTTCGCCTATCTGGACTGCCTGGTGAACGACCACTTGACCCTTCGCGGGGGATTGCTCCTGGTGCCCATGGGTCTGGTCAATGAGCTTCATGAACCCACGGTCTTCATCGGTGCCAATCGGCCGGAGACCGAACGCCGGATCCTGCCCAGCACCTGGCGGGAGAACGGATTCGGATTCGTGGGATCCGCGGGGATGGTCGACTACCGCGTCTACGTGGTGAATGGCCTGCTGGGTTCGAAGTTCAGCTCCAACGGCCTGCGGGGCGGCCGGCAAAAGGGGTACAAGGCGAAGGCCTCCCACCTGGCCGTCGTGGCGCGGGTCGATCTGAATCCCACTCCGGGAGTCTTCTTCGGGGGCTCCATCTACAACGGGGGCTCGGGTCAGGGGCTGACGTTCGACGGACAGGAATTGGACGTGGGGACCCGGATCGGGGAGCTCCACGCCCAGATCCGGATGGAGGGCTTCGACTTGAGAGGGCTCTATGCCCGTGCTTCCCTGGACGACGTGGCGGAGCTGAACCAGGCCCTCGGATACACCGGGAAGAATTCGGTGGGCGGGACTCAACAGGGAGGTTATCTGCAATTCGGTTACAACCTGCTTTCCCGGGTCCGGGAAGACGTGAGGCTGATGCCCTACTACCGGGCCGAGACTCTCGACACCCAGGCCCAGGTGCCAGCCGGATACCTTCGCAATCCTGCACGGGACCGGTCGTTCCACACCTTGGGCCTGGAGCTGAAGCCGATTTCCAATATCGTCCTCAAAGCCGACTATCAGTGGAACCTGAACCGCGCCAAGACCGGTCTCGACCAGTTCAACATCGCCATGGGCTACAACTTCTGAGGAAAAGGAGGGGCGATTTCCAGTCGCCCATTCCCGCGCTCCCCCGCAAGCTCATTCCCTCCTGCATTCCTGCCCCGTTGGCACTTGGGAGTTCGGCGGCTGGAAACCGCCGCTCCTGTTCGGCGGCTGGAAACCGCCGCTCCTGTTCGGCGGCTGGAAACCGCCGCTCCTGTTCGGCGACTGGAAGTCGCCGTTCCCCTCCTTTTTCTTCCGGGATTTCGCCGGGCTCAGGCCGGTGGGAGAGCTTTTGAGGCAAGAGGAAAGACAGATGAAGTGCGCGCCCGGAGGGATTCGAACCCCCGACCCACGGATTAGAAGTCCGTTGCTCTGTCCAGCTGAGCTACGGGCGCGTGCTTGAAATCTCCGAACGAACTTTATCAGTCCCCTGCAAATGTCGCCAAGGACAGTCAGGAATCCCCGGCCAAGCGGCGCTGCATGAAGATCTCGGCGGGCTGGTCCCGTATCGTGAGCGCGCCGCAATCCCGGTAGCCGAGCTTGCGCCAAAAGTGCTGGGCCGTGGCGGAGGCCTGGGTGGACATGACCACCAGGTCGAAGCCGCGTTCCGCCATCTGCCGCTCCCACTCCCGCACCGCGCAGGTGCCGTAGCCGAGACCCCGCTCCGATTCCAGGATGACGATGAGCTCGATGAAGGGGAGCGATTCCCAGATCACGTGGAACTTGAGAAAACCCACCGGCTTCCCACCGGCTTCGATGATTCGGAGCCGGGGGCCGCGGATCTGCGCCTCCAGCGCCACATCGGACAGCCGCGGCCAGAGCTTTCTCAACACCTTGAGGTCGGAAGGGACGGGACTTCGCAAACAACTCATGGGTGACGTCTCACGGACGCAAAGACCAAGCCGACTACGTCAATGTTAGCACGGCACAGACCCCGGAAACGTACCGGAACGGTGCCAACCGAGGACTCCACGCCTCCCTCTCGTTGAACCCGGGGGTCCCCGCTCCTATGATGGAAAATCGCTGGTATCTTGCGCATGACAACGGAATTCAACTGGACACAGCCGCGGATCGTGGTCAAGCGGACCCTCCTCTCGCGGAAGCGGCCGAGAACAGCGGACTCGTCGCGGCCGCCTGCGCCATGGTCATCTTGTTCGTCTCCGTTCTGGTTTGGAGGGACTCTCCTGAGCTCTTCCGACTCCTGGCGGCCGTACCCGAAAGGGTCATGGACCAGCAGGAATATTGGCGGCTGTTCTCCGCTCTGGCCGTTCATTCCAACTGGATGCATCTGTTCTCCAATCTTCCCTTCGTGGTCTTTTTCGGCTACCTCCTCTACGGCTACTTCGGCTTCGGAGTCTATCCCCTGGGCGTCATCGTTCTGAGCGTCGTCACCAACTACCTCTCCCTTCTGACCTATTCCCCCGAGGTTCACCTGGTGGGAGCTTCGGGCATGACCCACGTGATGGCCGGATTCTGGTTGGCCGTCTATATCCTGGTGGAGCGGAGCATCCTCCTGAAGAAACGGGTCATGCGAAGCCTGGGTGTGGCTCTGATTCTCTTCCTGCCCTCTGCTGTTCAACCCCAGGTCAGTTATCGGACCCACGCCATCGGACTGGCTCTGGGGATCATCGCGGCCGCAGTCTATTTCCAGCGGCGCAAGCGCTGGATCCGGGCGGCGGAAGTCCTGGAGATCGAAGAAGATGAGGATGTCTCCGGGCCGGTGGTCATGTAACCGTCCGACCATTTCCGGCTTGTCTTCGACGCTCGATTCCGGGGCTCTTCCAGCAAACGCTGTGTTATACTCGATCCATTCCCGCCTTGATTTATTAAGGTTTGGAGAGATGTTGGAATGAAGGTGATCAAGTTAGCGCAAGTGCCGCCGCCAAGTGTGGCAGTCGACTCGACGGTGCTCTCGGCCGCCATGTCCATGCGGAATGCCAGAATCGGAGCCGCCGCCGTCCTGGAGGGGGACGAACTGGTCGGGATCTTCTCCGAACGGGACGTCATGCTGAGAGTCGTCGTTCCTCGGCTGGATCCCGAAGCCACAACCGTCCGTGAGGTCATGACGACGGCCGTCCAGACGGTTGGGGAGGAGGCGGAAGCGGGAGAGGCCTTGGAGCTCATGGTCTCCCGCCACATCCGGCACCTGCCGGTAGTGAACTCGGAGGATCGCGTCACAGGGCTGTTGTCGGTTCGCAATCTGCTTCAACATCACATCGAGGAGCTGGCGGATCAGCTGAATTCCCTGGAAGCCTACTTCAGCGCGGACGGTCCGGGCGGGTAGCCCTCCCGGGCGGAGCCGCCCTGATCCCTCTTCTCTCACGCCACTTTCCTCGTTTCCCTTTTCTCGCGATGGTCTAGGTCGTATGCTTCGGGTCGGCGTCCCAAAAACGACGTACAGGAGGAGTAGATGAAAGGGCGATTTCCAACATCCATCGGCTTGCTGGTCCTACTCACGCTGGTTTCGGTTGACTCCCGTGCCTCCAGCCACGGTCAGAAGCTGAAACCTCTGGATCTCGGCTCCAGCTTGGAGCTCTTCGTCGACGATTACCTCATCGATTCCATGAAGGGAGTGCGGCTCCAGCTTCAGGAGCCCCGGCCGGCGGGGATCGTGCTCAAGTTCGACAAACCCTGGGAGGGGACCACGTCGCTCTACCACACCGTCTTCAAGGACGGGGACCTCTACCGCATGTACTATCGCGGCAGCAGTCACGCCGGTTATACCTTCCCCAAATTTGTGGCTCCCGGCGAGACGGTGATCCCGGAGCACGAGGAGGTCTCCTGCTACGTCGAAAGCAAGGACGGCATCACCTGGACCCGTCCATCACTGGGTCTCATCGAGTTCGAGAGCTCCAAGGACAACAACATCGTCTGGTCCGGCAGGGGCGGGCACAACTTTGCTCCCTTCAAGGACGGCAACCCGGAAGCGGATCCTTCCCAGCAGTACAAGGCGCTGGCAGGCGGACCGCTGCTGGCTCTGGCTTCGCCCGACGGCATCCGTTGGACCAAGATCCAGGAAGATCCGGTCATCAGCGACGGGGCCTTCGATTCGTTGAACGTTCCCTTCTGGGATCCGGTTCGGGGGCTTTACGTGGCCATCTACCGGGATTTCAGGGACGGGGTCCGCACCGTCAAATGCGCCACTTCCGAGGATTTCATTCACTGGACCAAGGGGGAGTGGGCCGACTACGGAGGGGCGCCGCGGGAGCACTTCTACACCAACGCCACCCAGCCCTACTTCCGGGCTCCCCAGATCTATCTGGCCTTTCCCAAGCGCTTCGTTCCCTGGAGGACGTACCACGACAACGCGCCGGGGGCCGGGGTCTCCGACGGCGTGTTCATGACCAGCCGTGACGGCATGCACTGGAACCGGCGGTTCGGACAGGCCTTCATTCGGCCGGGCCGGGACCCCAAGAACTGGGTTCATCGGACCAACATGGTCTCTTCCGGCGTCGTCCCCACGGGCGACGACGAGATCTCCCTTTACGTGGCCCGAAACTACACGTCACCCAGCGCCCACCTGGAGCGTATGACGGTGCGCATGGATGGGTTCGCCTCTCTCCGGGCCGACTACAAGGGTGGGGAGATGGTGACCAAGCCCTTCATCTTCGAGGGAAACGACCTGATCTTGAACTTTTCCACGTCGGCCGCAGGGAGCATCCGGATCGAGGTCCAGGACCTCCATGGCCATCCGGTTCCCGGGTTCGCGCTGGAGGACTCGCCCCTGATCTTTGGAGACGAGGTCGAGCACACGGTCAGTTGGGACCGGGGTCACCCCAAGGCAATTCGGGATACCTTGAACCGGATCGCCGGCAAGCCGGTTCGGCTGCGAATCGTGATGCGGGACGCGGATCTCTACTCCCTCCGCTTTCGATAGTGCGACCGCCAACGGTGAACGTCTCGCCAGGCGCCGGCCGGGTGTTCTGGCGCCGAGATTTTGAAACGGACCGGTAAGGAGAAAAAGTCATGAGAATGTTCGTACAAGGTGAATGGACCGAGACGCCCCAACTGATCGAAGTCAGGAATCCTTACGACGACTCGGTGGTGGACACCGTACCCAAGGCCGGGCCCGCCGACGTGGACGCAGCCTTGGCCGGCGCCGTCGAGGGGGCCCGCGTGATGCGGAAGATGCCGGCTTACGACCGGTCGCGAATCCTCACCAAGGCGGCGGACCTCATGGAGGAGCGTTCCGAGGATCTGGCCCGGACCATCAGTTCCGAAGAGGGCAAGATCCTGGCGGAAGCCCGGATCGAAGCGGTACGGGCGGCCGAGATCATCCGGCTCTCGGGAGAAGAGGCCAAGAGGATCACCGGCGAGGTGCTCCCCCTGGACGCGGCGCCGGGGTGCGCCGGACGGCTGGGGTTCACCCTGCGGGTGCCGTGCGGCGTGGTGGCGGCCATCACTCCCTTCAACTTTCCGTTGCACCTGGTCTGCCACAAGGTCGGACCCGCACTGGCCGGCGGCAACGCCGTGGTGGTCAAACCGGCCACCGACACGCCCCTGTCGGCGCTCAAGCTAGTGGAGATTCTGCTGGAGGCGGGGACCCCGCCCCAGGCCCTGTCCTGCCTGACCGGTCCCGGCAGCGAGGTGGGCGACTTTCTCTCGGGCGATCCTCGAGTCCGCAAGATCAGCTTCACCGGCAGCTACGAAGTGGGGGACCATATCTGCCGAGTGGCCGGAATGAAAAAGGTCACCATGGAACTGGGGTCCAACGCCCCGCTGTTGGTGATGGACGACGCCGATCTGGACAAGGTGGCCGCGGCCACGGTGGCCACCGGATTCGCCAACGCGGGACAGGTCTGCATCTCGGCGCAGCGGGTGCTGGCCGCGGACCGGATCTACGACGATTTCCTGGACCGCCTCAAGACCGGCGTCGAGGGGATTCGCATCGGAGATCAGCTCCAGGAAGGGACCACCATGGGGCCGCTGGTGCGGGAATCGGACGCCATCCGCGTGTCCAACTGGATTCAGGAAGCCGCGAACGGCGGAGCCCGCCTGCTCACCGGGGGAGCCCGCAACGGGGCCCTGGTGGAACCGGCCATCCTGGCCGACGTGGACCCGGCCATGCGGATCAGTTGCGATGAGCTCTTCGGTCCCGCCGTGGCCGTGAATCGCTTCGACGACATCGACCAGGCCATCGCCATGGCCAACGACACTCGCTACGGCCTCTCGGCGGCCATCTTCACTCAGGATATCGACCGGGCCCTGAAATTCGCCCAGGAAGTGGATAGCGGCAACCTGCACATCAACTGGGGCACCCAGTGGAGGGCCGACCTCATGCCCTACGGAGGCCTCAAGGACAGCGGCATGGGCAAGGAAGGCCCCCGTTACGCCGTGGAAGAGATGACCGAGTCCAAGATGGTCGTCGTCCACCTGGACGGCTAGGAGCGACGCCTGGAGCGGCGACTTTCTTGTCGCCGAACGGGAGCGGCGGCTTTCTTGCCGCCGATTAGGGGGGCAGGGGGGACGGAGTCCCCACTTTACGCTTTCCGGTCGCCGAACTCCCAACGAAACACCCAGGAACGGGCGACCCGCCACATCCCTAACCCGGCATAGCCGGAACCAAAATTTCTTCGCCGTAGCGGTGGCCTTGCCGCCGCCGCCTCTTCGTCTGGTGCCGTCTTGCTCCGCTTTGGACCCACAAGGGGCGCCCCTACCAAATATTCTTCGTCAATATGCACAATAGTTCGAGATCAAGGAATTACGTCGTCACATCCGTACCAGGACGCAGTTTGGGTGTGACGGACAGTTGCACGCCAAGTGCGCCAAGGACCTTCATCACAGTTCCGATCCGGGGGTCGCGTTCACCCGACAGAGCTTTGTACAAGCTTTGTCGAGCCAATTTGGTCTTCGCAGCAATCAATGTCATGCCGTTGGCGCGAGCAACATTGCCAAGTGCTTTAACAGCCCGTGGCAAAAGTCATCACGGCATTCGACCGTCCCTGCATCCCGGCGGACGGCGTTGCGATTCGGGCACATACTCCCGGTATGCACCCGAATCGCGCCTTGTCCGGCGGGCGCAGGAACGGTCTCGGTGCTCGCGGGACTTTCACCACGGGCTGTTATCGAGAAGCTCAGCGCTATCCCAAGGGGAATAAGTCTCCTTGCTCATGACCCCTCCTCAGAGTTCGCTTGCCATACTTATGACCGGCCCGAGAAGCGACTCATTACCTCAGCCGAAGTTGGACGCCGCCGTAAACGAGGCGGGGGATGCCCAGCGAGGGCAGCGGCGTCAGCCGGACCACGTAGTCCTGGTCCAGCAGATTCTCCACAGACAGAAAGATCTCCAGCGATTCGCCCAGCGGTTTTCGGACGCTGGCGCCCAGTAGAAAGAACCGCTCCAGGACCATGGTGTTGCGATCGTCCTCGAACTGGTCCCCGATCCACCGTCCCTGTAACGCCGCCGTGAACGGCCCGTCGTAACGGATCTCCGCCGTGAACTGATGGCGGGGGACCTGCGGCAGCCTCAAGCCCGTCTCCCGAACATCGGTCTGCGAGTAGAGGTATCCCATCCGCAGGCTCCAGGGAAGGTCTCCCTGCAGGCCCGTCTCCAGCTCCAGGCCCCGGACCCGAACCTGCCCCAGATTCTGCCGCTGGCGCTGGATGAACTGGGGGCCCACGGAGACGGTGGCATTCCCCACCGGATCCCGAAGCGAATTCCAGAAGCCGTTGATCCGGAACAGCACGGAGTCTGACGGATGGAGGTCGGCTCCCAGCTCTCCCCCCCACAGGTGCTCCTCGCCCAGATCCGGGTTCTCGGCGGTGATGACGTTGCCCACCCGGAAGGGGCGATAGAGCTCATTCAGCGTGGGAGCCCGGAATCCGCGGTACGCCGAACTGCGCAGGGTCAACCACTGGGCGCTCCGCAACAGGATGCCCAAGCGAGGATTCAGGGAAGTCTCGGTGGTGCGGCCCTGCCACCAGTCCGTCCGTGCGCCGAGCTGCAAGTCCAGCCGGGTATGGATGGGCACGGTCTGCTGGACAAAGAGGCCGGCCAGATTCTGCACCCGGTCCTGCCAACTGACTCGTCTCCAATCGGTTCCAAGCAGCAGTTGTCCCCGCGGGTTCCAGGTCAGTGACCCTCCAGTCCCCAGCGTGGGGAACTCCTGCCGGGCGGTCACGAATTCCCGGGAACGGCCACTCAGGACCCGGGAGAAGGTATTCTTGAAAAGGCCCGACTGGACGTAGAAACGGCCCTGCCAGGAATCGCCCTGAATCCCCGTCTCCAGGAGAGCGATCCGGGAGTCGTTCTGCTGGAGTTGTGTCCCGTTGCTGCGCCGTTCCCGAAACGTGTTGACGCCGACGTGGAACCTCTTGTAGGAGACCCGGCCGAAGAAGGTCTCGAACCGGCTGTTGGCCGGCGTGTCCACCTCTCCCCGGAGCGCCTCGTCGACGATGAAGAAGCCGTCGGTATCAAGGACCCGCGCTGAGGCCAGATACCCCCAGTCTCCCACTTGATCGGAAGCGGCGAGATCCAGGTCGGCGTACTTGTGACTCCCCAGCACGCCCCGGACGTCCAGGTGGCGCTGGTCGCGGGCCGTACGAAGCTGAATGGTCCCTCCCAACGCGGTACTCCCGTACAGAGGACTGGTGGCGCCCCGAACCACCTCCACGCTCTCCAGGGCGGTGCGGGGGATCCGGTTCCAGTAGACCCAGCCGCCGAAA
The DNA here is from genome assembly GCA_965217775.1 of Acidobacteriota bacterium. Lineage (GTDB taxonomy): Bacteria > Acidobacteriota > UBA6911 > RPQK01 > JAJDTT01 > JAJDTT01. Next base: position 3,946,986 of record CBDCJH010000002.1, on the reverse strand, counting down.
GGATCGTTCCAGGGAATGCCGTCGAACAGGACCAGAGTGCGGCTGGTTCCGGAGGGTCCGATGCCCCGCAACGAGACTCCCTGGGTCGTCGGATGGGAGATCATGCTGCTGCTGCGCCGAAAGAGGCTGAACCCGGGGATCTGGCGCAGAGCATCGTCCAGGACCAGCGCCGGCGACCGGCGGAGGTCGTCCCGCGACAGGACGGTGACCAGAGCCGTGCTCTCGAGCAGAGGCTGCTCTTGCCGGCTGGCCGTGACGACGACGGTCTCGTGAGAACCCTTCGGCTTTTCCTCGGTGGGCGGTTCTTTCTCCTGGGGAGGGGTCAGGAGGGCGAGCAGAGCGAAGGGAAGCCAGAGCATGGGAATTTCGGAGGATTCTGAATTCTAGGTGGACTCTCTTGAACGCCCGTCGATATCGTCAATCGGCTCTGACCTGAATGGCGTACAGGTCCGTATCCCGCAAGTGGAATCGAATCCGAAGTCCCACCTTCCGGCGAGGAACCAGTTCCGATCCGCTCCCCCAGGTCAGTACGTGATGCAATGAGTCTCCCCGAACCGGCCTGGACTGTTGAACCTCGTATCCGGGGATCGCCTGACCGTTCTCGTCCAGGACCTCCGCTCGAAGTTCGCCCCCAACCCGGGCATTGACCGTCAGTCGGCCGCCGGGAGTCTCGAGAAGCTTCGTGGTGACCGATCCTTCTCCCTTCGCCGAGAGCGCCACGAATCCGTCCAACCGCAAGGTGGCCAGACCGGTGGCCCTCTGTATCCGCTGCCCGTCCTGGACCCAGCCGTCCTTCACCTTCCGGATGGCGTCCACGGTGTAGGGCATGTTCTCGCCCCAGTAATAGCACCAGATCCGCTGGTCGTGCACCACGGGAGCCACCGGGATGCTGAGCCGGCTGTCCCAGGCCGGATCCTCCCCACGCTCCAGAACGAAGGACCCGGGAAAGGGCCGGTTCCAGTGGATCCCGTCCCGGCTCACGGCCAACTCGGCCGCAGCCGCGACGAACTCCTTTGCCCCTCTTTCGAAGACCCAGAGCCAGCCCAGGTAGAGGTCCTCGTAAAGGAACGCGGCCAGTCCCTTGAAGTGGAGGTCGGGTTCCGCCGGTCCGGGAGCCATCACCGTCTCGGGTTCCGACCAGGTGACGAAGTCCGGGCTGACGGCCCGCCCCACCGTATTCTGTGCGGCGCGCATCCGCACGTAGAAGACGTAGCGCTCGATGCGCGGATCCCAACCCAACAGGTTGCCGTTGTGGGGCCGCCGGAACCAGGGCTTCCCGTCGCCGTTGAGCCTCCAGTGGACACCGTCGGAAGAATAGCCCTTGGTGATGGCCGCCCCTCCGTCGAACACGTCCACGTAGGTCATCTTGAACCGGCGCTGGGGGTCCGGGTCTCGGAGGTCCTTGATGACATTGGCCCGCCGCATCCAGTTGACGCCCCGGGGAATGAGATTGTTGTCGCGCGAACCCTCCCAGTCCACCTGTCCCAGATTCGGTTTTTCCCACTCGATACCGTCCTGGGACACGGCGTAACCCACCTTGTACCGAAACCCGCCCGGCGCCCCCTCTTCCGGGTGGGAGGCCATGTACCACATCTTGAATTCGCCGTTCTCCCGATCGAAGAGAACGGCCCTCCCATTGGGTGAGATCATCCATCGTTCCCAGGGACGGTCACCCACCAGAACCGGATTGCCGGGATGACGTTCCAGCCGGTTCAACCGTCGGGTGACGCCCTGGGTGGACTCCACCACGTGGTCGTCGATGAAAAGCTGCTTCCGGTTGCCGATCTCCACACCGTCTGCGTGTGAGCTTCCGAGGATAGAAGAGCCGGAAGCGACGAAGATCAAAACGGTCAGCAGGACTGTCATTCGAGAATACATGTTCAAGTACTCCGCGAAATGCTCGTTGCGGCTTCACCGAAGTCTATCACCGCTCCTTCACCGGGGTGATAAGATTCCCGGGCGGAGGGCGCAGGAAAGGCATGAAGTTCGGAGTCGCCGCGACCACTTCGGTCACACCGGCAGTCACCGCCGGAGCTCAGGCCGATTACGTCCTGAGGATGACCGAGGCCATCGAAGGCGCCGGATTCGACTCGGTCTGGGTCAGCGACCGGACTCTCTTCCCCGCGGATCTGGTGCGGCGCTACCCGGGCCAGTTCGGTCCCGGCAAGGCCAGTCCCGAGGCACAGAATGTCCTGGAGTCCCTGGCCACCCTCAGCTTCGTGGGAGGGTCCACCCGCCGGTTGCGCCTGGGCGTCAGCGTCCTGGTCCTTCCTTTCCGGAATCCCCTCTTGAACGCCAAGATGATCACCACCTTGGACGTCCTCTCCGGAGGGCGGGTGATCTACGGCGTGGGCGTCGGTTGGATGCCGGAAGAATTCGCCTCCATGGGGGCGCCCTACCGGAAGCGGGGCGCGCTTACCGACGAGCACATCGAGATCTTCAAGGCCGCGTGCGCCCAAGAGGTCCCGGAGTACCGGGGAGAGCACTTCCGCACCTCGGGAATGGTCTTCTTCCCGCGGCCGGTGCAGCAGCCGCATCCTCCCATCTGGGTGGGAGGGAATTCCCGCTTCGCCCTGCGCCGGAGCGTCCGGCTGGGCGACGCCTGGCACGGTATTCGGCTCTCTCCCCGCCAAGTCGGGACGGCCCGCCAGGATCTGGATCGAATCTGCCGCGCGGAGGGACGGGACCCGCGGACCGTGGGCGTCACTCTGAGACACACGCTGGTCCTGGGAGATGCCCGTTACGACGGCAACGGAGAACGGCTCCACCTGACCGGCACCGCCGCGCAAGTCCGCGACGACGTCCGCCGCTATCGGGAAGCGGGACTCGACTACCTGGTCCTCTCGGTGGACGCTCCGAGCACCCGGGAGACCCTGGACGCAGTCCGCCGGTTCGCGGACGAAATCCTGACCGAAGAACAGGAGTGAGGAGGTCATGAAAAGAGTCTCGCCCTGGACGATTGTATTGTTTCTGTTGGTTGTTGAGACCGCTGCCGGTCAGGGGCAATCGGGGTGGAAAGCGGGAGTGGCCAGTGTGCCGATCACGCCCAAAGAACCCATTTGGCTGGCGGGCTATGGGTCCCGGGAACGGCCTTCGGGGGAGGTCTTGCAGGAAATTCACGCCAAGGCTCTGGCCCTGGAGGACGAGACCGGGGCGGTGACCGTCCTGGTGACCATCGATCTGCTGGGACTCAGCCGCCGCCTCTCGGACCAGATCGCGGACCGGGCCTGGCAGGAATTCGGGCTGAGCCGGGACCGGGTCGGCCTCAACTTCTCCCACACTCACAGCGGCCCCGTCGCCGGGGACGTACTTCGGCCGGCATACCCCATGGAACGGGAGCACGTTCGAGTCGTCCGCCGTTACACCAGTTGGGTCCTGGACGAGATCGTGAAGGTGATCGGCCAGTCCGTGGAGCAGCTCTCGCCGGCTCGGCTCACTTTCGGACAGGGGTCGGCGGGGTTTGCCGTCAATCGCCGCCGTGTCCGGACCGGGAAGCGGCATCTGCCCGGTCCGGTGGACCACGACGTCCCGGTCCTGGCCGTGCACGGAGCCGACGGCGAGTTGCGGGCCGTGGTCTTCGGATACGCCTGCCATGCCACGGTCCTGTCCGGCTACCAGATCAATGGAGACTGGCCCGGATTTGCTCAGGAATCCCTGCAGGAAAAGCATCCGGGCACCACCGCCCTGTTCGTCACCGGCTGCGGAGCCGACGCCAACCCCCTCCCCCGAAGATCGGTGGATCTGGCCAGGAGCTACGGCCGGATTCTGGCATTTGCCGTGGACCTGGTGCTGGACGGGGAGATGGCTCCGGTCGGGGGTCCTCTCACCACCGCCTTCGAGCGGGTGGCGATCCCCTTCAGCAAGCCGCCTTCGCGCTTAGAGCTGGAAGCCCGGGTCCGGCGGGAGACGGGAAGCCGCCAGCGTCACGCCCGGTTCCTGCTGGAGAGAATCGAGAGGGAGGGGAGGCTGCCGGACAGCTATCCGTACCCGATTCAGGTCTGGCAGTTCGGGGAGGACCTCACCCTGATTCACCTGGCGGGCGAGGTGGTCGTCGACTACTCCCTGCGGCTCAGGGAGGCCCACGGATGGGACACGGTCTGGGTCGCCGGCTATTCCAACGAGGTCTTCGCTTACATTCCCTCCCTGAGGGTGCTCAAGGAGGGCGGCTACGAAGGTGCAGGCGCCATGGTCGGCTACGGGCAATCAGGCCCCTTCCGGGCGCCGGTGGAAGAGATCATCGTGGAAAAGGTGGAGGAGCTGGTAAGACGCACCGGAAGTTCGGAGTGAAGCTTGCGGAATCTCCAGGACCTGTTCTGCTCGCACCGATCCGGAGATGGAGGAGAGGGATCGGATCATCCGTGAATCCGAAATCGAGTCGATTCCGGTTTGACGGCCTTCTCATTCTTTTCGTCTTGACCGTCATGGGTGCCTGCCGTCCGGGAAGTGAGACGGGTTCGTCCCCGGGACCGCCGGACCTCGGGAAGAGGGAACTCCGGCCGGGGTTGGCCGCCCGCTACGAAGACGGACGGCATCGGGTCCACTTGGTGACTCCGACTCCCAATTTCTACCTGGAGGAAGGAGAGTCCCTTCACCCCTCCCTGGACCCCGGTTTCCAAGCCGAGTGGGAGGGCTTCCTTTCGATTCTGGAGCCGGGCCGCTATCGATTCGAGGGCGGGGGCCGGTTGGAGGTCGGCGGTAAGAGGGTCGGCAACGAAGCCGTGGTCCTGGGCGCCGGCCGACATCGCATTCGGCTTAGATATCGGCGTCTTCCGGGGCCGGCCCGGCTCCGGCTGCGCTGGGAATCGGAGCATTTTCCTCTGGAGCCGGTCCCTTCCCGGGTCCTGTTCCATGAACCGGGGAGCGCGCCCGGTCCGGACCAGGACCGGGTCGAACGGGGCCGAGACCTGGTCGAGAACCTGGGATGCGTCAATTGTCACATTAGTGGGTCTGAATCCCTGGATCGCCGACGCGGACCCGACTTGACCGCCGCCGCCGGGCTGGACCCGGTTTGGCTTCACCGCTGGCTGCTTGATCCGGCCGCGGTCCGACCTGAAGCGACCATGCCGGCGTTGCTGGACGAGGAGGAGGCCAGGGACGTAACGGCGTTTCTCACTTCGCGGGCGATCACCGGCTTGCCGGTTCGAGAAGCGGACCGGCCGGACGTGGACGCCGGCCGCGGCCGCGACCTCTACGCCTCTCTGGGTTGCACCGCATGCCACACCTCGGAAAGTTATTCCTTGGATGGCGTCGGGTCGAAGCTGACCGTCGCCGGTTTGGCCCGCTACCTGGAGGACCCCGCCCGCCACCATCCTGGGAGCCGTATGCCTTCGCTGCACCTGGATGACGCGGAGGCGCTGCAGATTGCCGCCTACCTGACCAGTTCCGGGCCGGAGTCGCCGGGAAAGCCGGTGACGGGAGGCAATGCGGCCCGCGGAGAGGAGCTGATCCGGTCCCGGGGATGTCTCTCCTGTCACGCGCTGGAGGACCGCGAGCATGCCGCCGATTCCCATCCGCCGGCCCCCGCCGCAGCCGACCTGTCTCTGGATGGGGGATGTCTGGCTGAAAATCCTGGACCCACCCTTCCCCGTTATCGCTTGGACGGACAACAGCGGGCGGCGATTCGAAACTTCATCCGCCTTCAACAACGATTCCCCGACACCAGCCCCGCACCCGTCTATGACTTCTACCGCCGGGTCCGCCGGCTCCGTTGCACGGCCTGTCATGTCATGGACCAATTCGGCAGCGGGCAGGCGGCCGGAGCGCCGGTCCTGACTGCAGCCGGCGAGAAGCTGCGGCTCGAATTCCTGGAACAGGCGCTTCTGGAGAACGTCCGGCTCAGGAGTTGGCTCACTCTGCGCATGCCCGGTTTTCCTCGAAACCAGGTGGAACCGCTGATCCACGGGTTCGCCCAGGCTTCGGGTCTCGATCCTTCGGCTCCTGCCGTGGAGTCGGTGACGTCCCAGCAAGATACGAGTCACGGACTGACGCTGTTGGGGCGGGACACGGAAGGAAAAAGCCTGGGCTGTACCGGCTGTCATGACTGGGCGGACTACCGGGCCCAGGGGGAGCGGGCGCCCCAGTTGGCCGCCGCCGCTCATCGCCTCCGGTATCCGTGGTACCGGCGATTCATGTTGAATCCTGCCCGGATCCTGTCCGGGACCTCGATGCCGGAGCACTTCACGGACATCGCACCAGAGGAGAGGGAAGAGAGCATTCAGAGGATCTGGGGGGCGCTCGGCGTCGGTGCGGCCGGCCCTTTTCCCGTCGGGCTGGATCCGCCGCCCGATCCCTGGACGGCCGAAACCCGCCCGGTTCCCTCCGCTGCAAGCGTCGTGGTTCGGACCATCATGCCGGAGGCGACTCCGGCGGCGATCGCAGTGGGTCTTCCCGGCGGTCTCTCCTACTGCTTCGATGCCGGCACGCACCGTCTCCTGTACGCCTGGCGGGGGGAGTTTCTGGATCTTGAGGCCACCATGCACAGGAAGACCGGAGCCGACGGTTACACACTCACCCCCAAGATCCCTGGGAGGCGATTTTTCCGGTCGACCCGTTTCCCATTCCGGTTGGCCGATTCCGAACGCGTTCCGGAGAGCCGCATTCGGGGTTACCGCCTGCGAGACGATGTCCCGGAATTCCATTACTCGGTGGGCGGAGCGGAGGTCTACGAACGAATCCGTCCCACGGCAGCAGCGGACGGATTTCGGTGGGAGTTTCGGATCGAGCGGGTCCAGGTTCCGCTCCGGTTCGACGCGATCGTCGTGGGTCCGGTTCGGATGACCGCGAGCCGGGGAACCGTAGAGAAGGACCGCGTTCGGATTCCCATCGACGGGGACACTCGCTTTGAGATCCTGGTGGGGAGCGGAAGGGAATGAGAGAAACCGGAGCTCTGGTCTTGCTAGGGCTGGCGGCGGCTTGGTTCGTTCCATTCTCCGCCTTGGCGCAGGTCCCCAGGGAGAGCTACCGGATCGAGACCGTGGAGACACCCCGGGGCGTGGCGCCCGAGGTAGGCGGGATCGATTTCGATTCACGCGGCCGGCTGGTGGCCTGCTTTCGCCGCGGGGGCCTCTACCGGCGGGATGAGGACTCGGGCCTCTGGAGCCGGTTCGCCGCCGGACTCCAGATCCCGCTGGGAATCGTTGCGGGGAAGCCGGGGGAATATTTCGTGGTGCAGCAGTCCGAGTTGACGCGGATCGTTGACACCGATGGAGATGGACGGGCCGATCACTACCAGACCCTCAGCGACGAATGGGGAATGTCGGGCAACTACCACGAATTTGCCTATGGTCTGGTCCGGGACGGGGAAGGGAACTTCTACCTGGGTCTGGGATTGGCCTCGGGCTCGAGCCGTCACAGGTCATCGGGCAGGGGACCGGCGACAAATCGGAGACGGGTCGCTGAAAACCCCAAGCCCGGAACGGTGGGCCGGTTCGGGCACAATTCACCCGTGTCCTATCGCGGCTGGGTGATCAAGGTCACTCCTGCCGGCGACTTCGTGCCCGTCGCCTCCGGCTTCCGGCAGCCCAACGGCCTGGGGTTCAACCGGGAAGGGGCGCTGTTCGCCACCGACAACCAGGGGGGCTGGGTCGGGACCTCTCCTCTGCATCATGTCACGCCCGGATCGTTCTATGGACACCCCTCCTCTCTGAATTGGCATCCGGACTTCGAGGGCATCAACCCCGTGGATGTCGAGGTGAAGACGTTGGCGCGTTGGCGCACGATGCCGGCGATCCAGCTTCCTCAGAACGACATGGCCGGTTCCCTGGGACAGCCTCTGGAGGACCGCACCGGAGGCCGGTTCGGCCCCTACTCGGGCCAGATGTTCATCGCCGACTGGACCTATCCCCGGATTCACCGGGTCTACCTGGAAAAGGTCGCGGGGACCTGGCAGGGGGCCTGCTTCCCGTTCATCGAGGGGCGCGGGCTTCGCAAGGGAAACATCCGGTTGGCCTTCTCCCCGAATGGAGACCTCTACGTGGCGCAGACCTCACGGATCTGGGGAATCGGAGAGGGATTGCAGCGGGTGGCCTGGACGGGAGAGACTCCCATGGATATCCAGGAGATGCGGTTGACCGAATCGGGGTTCGACCTCGTCTTCACCCAGCCGGTGGATCCGGCCACCGCGGCACTCGTCGATGACTATTCCCTGTTCCATTACTACTACCGCTACCACGGGGAGTACGGGTCGCCCAAGACAGACGTCACTCCGGTCCGGATCGAGAAGGTGTCCGTCTCGGAAGATGCACGCCGAGTGTCGCTCCGCCTTTCGGATCCCTTGTTGAAGGGTCGTGTGTACGAACTGCGCCCGGGGCAGAGAATTCGTTCCCAAGACGGCGAACCGCTGGTGACGAAGCTGGCCGCCTACACCGTGAACCGGCTTCGTGAGGGAAATGAGTAAGGCGTGACTAACGGGACTTGCGTCGCTAGTTGCCCCGCATCCGGTCCAGGTCGCCTTCCCATAGTCCCGAGCCGGCGAGGTGCAGGATCCGCCCTGCCTTGGCCCGTTTCACGAACTCGGTCATCGCTCGTGTCACCGTTCTTGAATAGGTGGGATCTCCACTAAGGCGCAACGTCTCTTCGAGTAGCTCCTCATTCAGAAGGAGATCCATTCGTTTCATGTTCAACAGATATTTTTCGAGTCACTCCGTGTCAAGCGGACCAAGGACTGGATTTCCCCATTTTTCCGAACCAACGAAGAACTGGCGGAGCGGTCCGGAGTAGAGTACATATCGATTTCAGGCAACATAGGAGGGGACTTTTAGTCCCCCACACTCCCGAGTGACGGGCCGTGGAAACGTCCCGTTCCGAGCACAACTCGATTCACTTTTTAGGTAGTCTAGGCATAGTCCATAGGCATGAATTGCCACTTGCGCCAGTGTACACTCGGCCCTCTGGGGAAACGGCGACTTGGAACACGCGCACACAATACTGCCTGAACGCCCGCCGAAGGTGGGCGAGCTCGTGGAAGTGCGGTCACGTCGGTGGCTCGTGGAATCGGTGGAGTCAGACGGCTCGCCGATGTTCCCTCGCGTGCGTTTAGCCTGCGCCGACGACGATGCCCAGGGACAGACCCTGGACATCTACTGGGACTTCGAGATCGACCGTCGCATCCTGGAGCAGGAGTCGTGGAGCGACCTCGGCGCCAAGGGCTTCGACCCGCCGCGCCACTTCAGCGCCTTCCTGCACACCCTGCGCTGGAACTGTGTCACCGCCACCGATCCCAATCTCTTCCAATCGCCCTTCCGAGCCGGAATCAAGATCGATGCCTACCAGATGGAGCCGCTGCGCAAGGCGCTCCGGTTGCCGCGCGTCAACCTGTTCATCGCGGACGACACCGGCCTGGGCAAGACCATCGAGGCCGGCCTCATCGCCCGCGAGTTGCTGCTCCGCAAGAAAGTCCGGACGGTGGTCGTCGCCGCGCCCGCGTCAGTCCTGGAGCAGTGGAAGGCCGAAATGGAGGAGCGCTTCGGCCTCCTGTTCGTGATCCTGGACCGGGCTTATCTGGCGCGTGTCCGTCAGGAGCGTGGGTTCGGCGTCAACCCGTGGCGCACCCACAGCCGGTTTCTGGTCTCGCACAATCTGCTCATCGACCCGGCGTATGCGGACCCCATGCGAGAGTGGCTGGGCGACCTGTTGCCGGGCAGCCTGCTGATCCTGGACGAAGCCCACCACGCGGCGCCGTCGAGCGGCGGCCGTTACGGCATCGAGACCAAGTTCACCCGCGCCATCCGCGACCTCAGCGGCCGGTTCGAGCATCGCCTGTTCCTTTCCGCCACCCCCCCACAACGGCCACTCCAACAGCTTCTCCACGCTGCTGGAGTTGCTCGACCCCTACCGCTTCACCCGAGGCGTGCCGGTGCGGGGAAAGGCCGCCCTCGAAGCGGTGATGGTGCGGCGCCTCAAGGAGGACATCCGCGAAGTGCAGGGCGGCTTTCCCCAACGCGAGGTGCGCCGTGTGCTTATCGACGGCCTGCCGGAGGATGCCGCGGAACTCGTCCTCTCACGGCTTCTCGACCGCTACCGCGGCCTGCGGGAGAAACGGTTCCGGAGGGCCAAGGCGCGCGCCCGCGCGGCCGCCGGCCTGCTGGTGACCGGCCTGCAACAGAGGCTGCTGTCGTCCATCGAGGCGTTCGCCATCTCCCTGGCGCGGCATCGAAAGACGGCCCAACGCCAGTGGGAACAGGCGCTGGCCGGCGAGTCCGAAGCGAAGGCCGGGACGGCGTTTGCCGCCACCGCCGCCACCTTAAACCCGGAATGTTGTCATTCAGGCGGTGACGTACCATTATGTCGGCTATGGCTCGAACCCCGGTGCAGTTGACGCAACAGCAGCTCCTTCGATTGCGATTGCTTGCCGCGGAGCGGGGATTGTCGATCTCGGTGTTGGTGAGCGACGGGGTGGACATATTCCTGACTCGGAAGGAGCAGGGGGCGCACACGGGCAGCGCACAGCGTGCAATCAGCGCTGCCGGGCGATTCCACTCCGGGCGAAGCGATGTCGCCCGCCGCCACGACGACTTTTTCGTTTCTGCCTGTGAAACATCCCGGGAATGATGGGCTCTGTGTCGGCCTCTCCGTTTTCTATGCGGTGCCGAACGCGGACGACGTAGGATTGTCCACGGTGTTTGCCTTTGCTCGGCATTGTGCTGACCGGGGCTTCCGGCTCGTGTGTTACAAGTAAGGGGCGTGGTTGGCAAGCTGACTCTCGGGGTGGAATGTCTGTGAAGATTGACGCTGATCCCAGGACGATCACACGGGTCGTCCTGCGAAATTACAAGAGCATCGCCGCCTGCGATATCAAACTGGCGCCACTGACGATCCTCGTCGGCCCGAACGGCGCCGGGAAGAGCAATTTCCTCGACTCACTACGGTTTACCGCACAGGCCTTGCATTTCTCGCTGGACCGCGCCCTTCGTGAGCGTGGCGGGATCAATGAGGTTCGACGGCGCTCGCGCGGCCATCCCAACCACTTCGGCATCCGTCTCGATCTCCAGTTGCCCAACGCGACCGGCTGGTACGCGTTCGAAGTAGGCGCCGGTCCAAAAGGACGCTACATCGTCCGTCGAGAGGAGTGCGTTGTCGAATCCCAGGACCCCGATCGGACAGGCTTCTTCCGGATAGAACGCGGTCGTTCCCAGCGCAGTTCGATTTCGCACCCGCCACCGGCGGGCGCACGCGACCGGCTCTACCTGTGGCCGGCATCGGGATACCTGCCGTTCCGACCCGTTTACGACGCGTTGGCAGGAATGGGATTCTACAACCTCAATCCGGAGCAGATCCGTGAACTCCAGTCACCCGATCCCGGCGATCTCCTGGATAGAGATGGGGGCAACATCGCCAGTGTCCTCAATGCCATTAAGTCGCGTTCCCCTGCCAACGCGAAGCGCGTCAACCAGTACCTCTCGAAGATTGTGCCCGGAATCGTGGGTGTCGAGTCCAAGACCCTCGGGCCCAAGCTGACATTGGAGTTTCTCCAGCGTGTCCGCGGCGATTCTCACCCTTGGCCTTTCCTCGCCAACAACGTATCCGATGGAACGCTACGGGCGCTGGGTGTGCTTGTGGCCCTGTTTCAAGGCGTCGACATGGATTCGGGAAATGCAAAGCTCGTTGGTATCGAAGAACCGGAAGGGGCCCTTCATCCTGCCGCCGCGGGGGTGCTGACAGACGTACTGCACGAAGCGAGCGAGCGCGTGCCGGTGATCGTCACCAGCCACAGCGCGGACCTGCTTGATCGAGGGACGATCCCAGCGGAATCCATTCTGGCCGTGGTCTCCGAACATGGCGAAACGAAAGTTGCCCGGCTCGACGATGCCGGCCGCACTGTCCTTCGCGAAGGACTGTTTACGGCGGGCGAGCTGCTTCGCATGGACCAACTCGCGCCGGACCCGGAGCAGGCTACACCCGAGCGGTTGAAACTGTTCCACCAAGGGGCGTGATCCATGGCGAGAGTTGTCGCCATCGTCGAAGGGCACGGCGAAGCGGAAGCGGTACCCTTGCTGATTCGAAGAATCGGCCAAGAGGTCTCTCCGCTCTCGACACCGGATGTCGTGAAACCGATCCGTGTGCCGCGGGGGCGTATGCTCAAGGCGGGTGAATTGGATCGCTACGTGAGATTGGCCGCGATCCGTGTTGGCGCTGAGGGCCGTATCCTCGTCCTGCTGGATGCAAATGGCGATTGCCCGGCTGAACTGCGGACGACCATTCTCGACCGTGCCCGGGCGGTGCGCTCCGACCTTCCGATCGAAGTCGTTTTGGCGAACCGTGAGTACGAATCCTGGTTCATCGCCGCGGTTGATTCCCTGCGAGGAGTACGTGGTATTACGAACGACACGGACGTACCTGAAGATCCCGAATCGATCCAGGGAGCCAAGGGGTGGCTCCGCAGCAAGATGAGTGGATCGTATCGTCCCACGGCCGATCAAGCAGCATTGACCGCCCGTTTCGACCTGGAGGTGGCGCGTCGGCGTGCTCCCTCGTTCGATAAGATGTGGCGCGCCGTCAGCGCGCTGTTGCGGTGAACGGTAATCGATCGGAGGTGACGTGGCGAAGCTGAACCGACCCGTTGAAGTCCGCACCGGGCTCCGGGAGGCGCTCGATCTCGATCTGGTCGGTCCCTGGGCGGGGCTGGGAGAGGCCGTCCAACTGGTACCTGACGGGGTTTCTGGTCCCGCGCCGGGCGCCGGCCGAGCAGCGGGGCGACGCGGATGCAGACGACGACTTCGAGGCCGAGGTCAAGGAGAAAGCGGGACTCGGCGACGATTCCAGCGAAGACCGTAGACCCGCCAAAAAGGGTTTCTTTCCCTCGTCGATGGGTCTGAGCTTTCTGGTGAGCGAAAGTGTCGAAGCCTTGGAGGTCACCGTCCGCTGGGGCGACTACCACCTCGTCCAGGAGGGTGCGGGGACGCAGAACGGCCATGGAAGCGCCGGCGATCAAGTGGACGGCGCCGGGGCCAAGACTCGAGCAGGTGGCGTGCGGAGTTGGTGGCAGCGGACTCCCCGCGAGGAGACCGTCCGTATGGTCCTGCCGGCGACGGATGATCCAAGCACGCGCTCGGTTCCCGACTCCGGTGGGCTGGCTCTCCATTCCGTCGCACGACCGGTCGACACGGCGAGCTTTGCCGGTTGGATCGCGCCGGGAACCCGCTCCGTCTCCGTGTTCCTGGTGAACGAACGCACCGCGAAGGCCGACCGCGGTCGAGATGAGGCGTTCGCCTTTCAGGTCGAGATCGAGGTCCGCAGCGAGACGCCTTTCGTCGCTCGTCCCGACCCGCGTGTGGTGTCCGGCGACGATTGAGATGAGCTCGTCGCGGATCTGCAATATGCGGGTGTCCCCGAATACGCCGGTTCGAGAAGCGGACCGGCCGGCCGTGGACGCCGGCCGCGGCCGCGACCTCTACGCCTCTCTGGGTTGCACCGCATGCCACACCTCGGAAAGCTATTCCCTGGACGGCGTCGGGTCGAAGCTGACCGTCGCCGGCTTGGCCCGTTACCTGGAGGACCCCGCCCGCCACCATCCTGGGAGCCGTATGCCTTCGCTGCACCTGGATGACGCGGAGGCGCTACAGATTGCCGTCTACCTGACCAGTTCCGGACCGGAGTCGCCAGGAAAGCCGGTGACGGGAGGCAATGCGGCCCGCGGAGAAGAGTTGATCCGATCCCGGGGATGTCTCTCCTGTCACGCGCTGGAGGACCGCGAGCATGCCGCCGATTCCCATCCGCCGGCCCCCGCCGCAGCCGACCTCTCTCTGGATGGGGGATGTCTGGCGGAAAATCCTGGACCCACCCTTCCCCGGTATCGAATGGACGGAGAACAGCGGGCGGCGATTCGAGACTTCATCCGCCTTCAACAACGATTCCCCGACACCAGCCCCGCACCCGTCTACGACTTCTACCGCCGGGTCCGCCGGCTCCGCTGCACGGCCTGTCACGTCATGGACCACTTCGGCGGCGGGCAGGCGGACGGGGCGCCGGTCCTGACTGCGGCCGGCGAGAGGTTGCGGCTCGAATTCCTGGAACAGGCGCTTCTGGAAAATGTCCGGCTCAGGAGTTGGCTGGCTCTGCGCATGCCCCGGTTTTCTCGAAGCCAGGTAGAACCGCTGATCCACGGATTCGCCAAGGCATCGGGTCTCGATCTTTCGGCGCCTGTCGTGGAGTCGGTGACGTCCCAGCAAGATACGAATCGAGGACTGACGCTGCTGGGGCGGGACACGGAAGGGAAGAGCCTGGGCTGCATCGGCTGTCATGACTGGGCGGACTACCGGGCCCAGGGGGAGCGGGCGCCCCAGTTGGCCGAAGCCGCTCATCGCCTCCGCTATCCGTGGTACCGGCGATTCATGTTGAATCCTGCGCGGGTCCTGTCCGGCACCTCGATGCCGGAGCACTTCACGGACATCGCACCGGAGGAGAGGGAAGAGAGCATTCAGAGGATCTGGGGGGCGCTCGGCGTCGGTGCGGCCGGTCCTTTTCCCGTCGGGCTGGATCCGCCGCCCGATCCCTGGACGGCCGAAACCCGCCCGGTTCCCTCCGATGCGAGCGTCGTGGTTCGGACCATCATGCCGGAGGCGACTCCGGCGGCGATCGCAGTGGGTCTTCCCGGCGGTCTCTCCTACTGCTTCGATGCCGGCACGCACCGTCTCCTGTACGCCTGGCGGGGGGAGTTTCTGGATCTTGAGGCCACCATGCACAGGAAGACCGGAGCCGACGGTTACACACTCACCCCCAAGATCCCTGGGAGGCGATTTTTCCGGTCGACCCGTTTCCCATTCCGGTTGGCCGATTCCGAACGCGTTCCGGAGACCCGCTTTCATGGTTACCGCCTGCGGGACGATGTCCCGGAATTCCATTACTCGGTGGGCGGATCGGAAGTCTACGAACGAATCCGTCCCACGGCAGCAGCGGACGGATTTCGGTGGGAGTTTCGGATCGAGCGGGTCCAGGTTCCGCTCCGGTTCGACGCGATCGTCGTAGGTCCGGTTCGGATGACTGCGAGCCGGGGAACCGTAGAGAAGGACCGTGTTCGGATTCCCATCGACAGGGACACTCGCTTTGAGATCCTGGTCGGGAGAGGACCGCACCGGAGGCGGGTTCGGGCCGTACGCGGGCCAGATGTTCATCGCCGACTGGACCTATCCCCGGATTCACCGGGTCTACCTGGAAAAGGTCGCGGGGACCTATCAGGGAGCCTGCTTCCCATTCATCGAGGGGCGCGGGCTTCGCAAGGGAAACCTTCGGCTGGCCTTCTCCCCGAATGGAGATCTCTATGTGGCACAGACCTCACGGATCTGGGGAATCGGAGAGGGATTGCAGCGGGTGGCCTGGACGGGAAAGACACCCCTGGACATCCAGGAGATGCGGCTGTGCGCCAGGCTAACTGGCACAAGATAGGCGGTGGAAGTCCGCCGAAACGAAGGACTAACCATCCACGTTTCTCCGCGAGCCGTGCGTTGGCACCCGTGAGGGTGTCGGCGAAGCGTCGGTAGCGGTGCGTATGGGCAGGCTATTGAGCATCGAAAGCTCCATGATCGGAAGTGCCGAGACTGTAGTCGCGGTCGAAGGCAACACCGGCTGGACCGCCCAGGTGAGGGACGGCCGGGCTCCGCGGTGTCAAAGAACCCAGGCACGTACGCAAATCTTGTTCCGGGACCTGGGAGGGCTTCATTTCACGCCGGGGGGTCGCCCCGGGGTCGCATGAGAAAGGAGTAACCCGAAACTCATGATGGACGGAACGAAGCAATCGGATTCATCCATAGTAGCGATGAAGCGGGCGAACAAAGAGGGGCGACCCTCGGCGGAGCCGGTGGAGCGAAGGGATGGAACCAAGGGGAATTCGGTGAGCCAAAGCACGCGCCGGACGCAGAGTCGGGGGAGCGTGTCCCAAGCGGTGGACCGGATACGGCGAGCGATCGCGAGAAACCCCAAGGAGCGACTGACCGCGCTGCTGCACCATATCACTGTGGAGGCCCTGCGCCGCGCCTACCTCGGACTGAGGAAGGATGCTGCGCCGGGAATCGACGGGGTCCGGTGGGAGGAGTACGGGGCGAAGCTGGAAGAGCGACTGCTGGACCTGCATCGCCGCGTGCACCGGGGCGCGTACCGAGCGCCTCCCGTCCGGCGGGTGAACATCCCCAAGCCGGATGGAAGGACACGACCGCTCGGCGTGGCCGCGCTGGAGGACAAGATCCTCCAGAAGGCAGTCGTGGACGAGCTCCTGACGCCGATTTACGAGGCGGAGTTTCTCGGGCTCAGCTACGGGTTCCGGCCCGGACGGAAGGCGCATGACGCGCTGGATGCACTGGCCTACGGGATCGAACGGCGGAAAGTCAACTGGATCGTGGACGCGGACATTCGGACGTTCTTTGATGCGATCGACCGGGACTGCCTGATGCAGTTCGTGGAACGGCGGATCGGAGACCGGCGGGTGCTGCGGCTGCTGCGCAAGTGGCTGAACGCCGGCGTGATGGAAGAAGGGACCTGGTCGGACACGGGGAGAGGGACGCCTCAGGGCGCCAACGTCTCGCCGGTCATGGCCAACGTGTACCTGCACTACGTGCTGGACCAATGGTTCCATCGGACGTGGCGCCCACGAGTCCCGAAAGGCGAAGCGATCCTGGTGCGATATGCGGACGACTTCGTGGCCGGATTCCAGAGACGGGCGGACGCGAAACGGTTTCTCCGAGACCTGGGGGAACGGTGCGCCGAGTTCGGGCTGGAACTGCACCCGGAAAAGACGCGACTGGTGGAGTTCGGACGATTTGCGGCAGCGGATCGGCGACGACGCGGGGAGCGGAAACCGGAGACGTTCGACTTTCTGGGGTTCACGCACTACTGTGCGAAGACCCGGAAGGGACGCTTCCGGCTGGGGCGGAAGCCAAGCGCGAAACGGATGAACCGGACCCTGCAACGGTTGGGGGAGAGGCTGTGGAGACAACGGCACGCGGATCACTGGGAGGTCGGGAAATGGTTGAGCCGGGTCCTGAACGGCTGGCTGAACTATTTTGCGGTTCCGGGGAGTACGCGCTGGCTGCGAGGTTTCTGCTATCTGCTGCAACGGCGGTGGCTGCGAGCCTTGCGCCGCCGGTCCCAACGCGACCGCTTCAGCTGGGGACGGTTGCGACGGATGACGGAATTGCTCTGGCCATCCGTGAAGATCCGTCACCCGTGGCCGGGGCAGCGGTTCCGCTGGCCGTCCACACCCAAGGTAGGAGCCGGATGCCTTAACGGGCACGTCCGGATCTGTGCGGGGGGCGGCAGGAAACTGCCGTTCCTACCGTGACGACCGAATCGGGGTTCGACCTCGTCTTCACCAAGCCCGTGGATCCGGCCACCGCGGCGCTCGCCGACGACTATTCCCTGATCCACTACTACTACCGCTACCACGGGGAATACGGGTCTCCCAAGACGGACGTGACGCCGGTCCGGATCGAGAAGGTGTCCGTCTCGGAAGATGCACGCCGAGTGTCGCTCCGCCTTTCGGATCCCTTGTTGAAGGATCGTGTGTACGAACTGCGCCCGGGGCGGAGAATTCGTTCCCAAGACGGCGAATCGCTGGTGACGAAGCTGGCCGCCTACACCGTGAACCGGCTCCGTGAGGGAAACCATTGAGGCGGGGCCTTCCAATTGTTCCTCTGCGGAATATCCGATATTCTGAATATACGTAAACTTAATGTCTGCAGGTTCGGAAATGGAAGGTTGACATGCAGGAAACGTTAGTCGTGTCCAGTCGTGGCCAGATCACTCTGCCAGCCGTGTTGCGGAAGCGCTTTGGAATCAAGAACGGGGATGTCCTGATCCTGGAAGATCGTGGCAATGAAATCGTACTCAAACCCGGGGTGGTGCTTGAGATCCAATACTACAGCGACGAACAAATCGCCGAGTGGAACGCTGCAGACGTGCTGTCAGACCGGGAGCGAACACGCATCCTCGATAAGTTCAGCGGATCGGAATGAGGCTGTTTCTTGACGCCAATGTCTTGTTTACTGCGACACACAATCCGCGGGGTAAGGCCGCGTTGGTGATTGAGCTCTCCAGACAGGGGCATTGGGAGATCTACTCCAGTGCTTATGCAGTGGAAGAGGCGCGCCGAAATCTGAAACGGAAACTTCCGGAGTTCGTGGAGAACCTGGGTATGTTCTCGGATGTTCTCCGGCTTGCACCTCATGCCGTTGGACTTGAATTTCCCCCTGGGCTACCAAGGAAGGATCAGCCCATTTTTCAGGCGGCGGTCGCATGCCGGGCCACCCATCTGCTGACCGGAGATTTGAAGGACTTTGGTGCATTCATGAACCAGCCGGAAAAAACCTTCGGTATTAGAATCCAGACGGTGGCCGGTTTTCTCGATCATCTTTGAGCTCAGTCTGGCTGAGCCATTCGGTCTATGGATAACGTCGGTGGAAAAGTGACCCGGCGTGATCACCCAAGAATGACCCACCCTGGGGTACAAAAAACAGGTCCACAACTCCGGGAGATTTTCTACTCTCCCTGGTGGTATCCCGACGACGGAGACATGATGAGAGTTGTGAACAGCGAGTCTGGGGTGCCGGGGCTCGTCGTTCTCAATGTCTTCCCAGGTGGTGTGAACGCAACGGTGAGATTCGTGCGATCCGGTCGAAGTCGCGGTCGTGGTGTAGCAGCGTCAGGTCGTTCCTGATCGCGCAGATTGCGATCAGGCAGTCGACACTTGAACGCACCGTGATACCAATCCGGCGCGCCAGGCGGTACAGGTCGACCGCTTCGTCGAACACCGCCGTCTCCAACGGTGCCTCGACGATCGGCAATGCGTGCATCGCGTCTCGTGCAATCCGGAATGCGCTCTCGTCGCGCAAGCCTTGGAGAACCTCTTGCATGATCGGGAGGCAGGTGACGATTTCCTCCAGATGGGCGGCCGATTCGACGTGAATTCGAGCCGGGCGCGCAAATACTTCGATCCAGACCGAGGTGTCAACAAGGTACACGGCCAGTCCCATGCTCAGGCCCAGATTGGCGACGGCGCCGTTGATCATTGCGCATCTGCGCCAAGTCCCCCTCCCACAACCCCAGACCGGCCAGTTGCAAGATACGACCTGCTTTCGCCCTTCGAACGAACTCCTCCATCGCTCGTGTCACTGCTTTCGAGTAGGTGCGCTCGCCACTGTGCCGTAGGGTTTCTTCCAATATCTGCTCATCAAGCACAAGAGTCGTACGTTTCATATGTATAAGATGTAAATTCGACCGTACAACTGTCAAGAGGCCGAAACGTTTTCATCCGGGGCTACTTCAACGCCGATTTCGATGCAGTCGCCATTTCCGAATCTGATGCGGAAAACGGTAACCGCATGTGTCAATAAAGCGATGATATGCCACCATGCCGGCTATGATTCGGATTCAAGTTCAGTTGCAGGAATGGCAGCTTCGCCGATTGCGAACGCTTGCCGCGGAACGCGGGCTGTCGATTTCCGAGTTGGCACGCAACGGCGTGGACAATGTCCTGGCTCAGAAGGGGCAGGGGGCCCACACGACTCGGGCGCAGCGTGCAATCTCCGCAGCCGGACGGTTTCGCTCCAGGCGTAGCGATGTCGGCCGCCGCCACGACGACTATCTGGTCTCTGCCTATGAAGCATCCGAGTGACGGCGGCGAGGTGGAGCGTGGTGCGGTTGGCCGAGTAGGACGGGATTGATCGGGCGGAGGGGGTGTAGACGGTTCCCGCGACTCGGATGAAGATGGGGCGGGAGCACCGGGTGCCGCTGGGTGGCCGCGCGCTGGAGATCCTCGAGGAGGCGCGGACGATCAGGCTCGGCAGCCCACTGGTGTTCACCGTTGGCCACGGGAAGCCGATCTTCGACAAGCAACTGCGCCGGCTACTCCGGAAGCTCGAGATTGAGGTCGTGCCCGATGGGTTCTGGACGAGCTTCCGGGACTGGGCGGCCGAGGAGACGGACCATCCGCGCGAGGTCGTCGAGGCGGCGCTGGCGCATTTAGTCCTAGACCCTTGTCGCCCACATGGTCGAGCATCCTGACGTGCCGTGGCTCCCGACCGAACCGAATAAGATCTGCGCATTCGAGGCAATCGTCATCGAGCCGGTCGTCGGAGAGTGATCGTGAAAGCAGATGGGCGAAGGTCGATGCTGATCGGCAATTCCACATGAGACAATGAGGTGCATGTGCACGCCCGTGCCACGCTCCCTCATGGGGTCGCTCCCATTCCATCAGTCCTTTCAGGAAGGCCGTCGAGCGCCGATCCTGTGGCACGCGGCGCGGGCGGCCCTCCGAAATGTCGCCGAGGCATTTCTTTCACTTATGGACAAGGATTGAACCGGTTACACAACCTATGACCGAAGTATTAAACACATCCGGCGGCGCCGCAGCAGCTGGCGGATTCGACTTCCAAGCCGCGCTTGGCGCAATTGTTTACGTACACGCGCTGCGTGGAACAGCCATCCCCTGGATTGATGGTTGGACGGCTTCACCTCCCACTGCTGTGTCCTTCGAGACCGGCGGTCCGGGCGATGACATCTCGTTGACGCTTGCCGACGGCGCCACCATCGAAGTACAAGCGAAAAAGGGACTCACTGCGTCCAAGCGATTCTGGTTGGCACTCGACTCCCTCTGCGAGGGCATCGACTCAGAGTGCTGCGACTACGGCATCTTGGCCGTTTGCCCGCAGTCCAGCCTACCGGTTAGAAAACACTACGCGCTCGCATTTCGTCGGCTCGGCGATCAGCGCGGCGATCACCCGTCGGAGGAGCAGACCAAGCTGGCACACTTCCTCGTGGAGAAGGGATACGATGTCATCAAGGTTTGCTCGCGCATTCGCATTAAGACCGTTCCTGCCCTGATCGACGACGATGCCGCGGTCGTGGCGGCACGTTCGGAACTCGGGCATGTCTGTGTTCACGCCCATCAAGTCAGGCCGGCTTGGAACGCTCTCTACCGGGACGCTGTGTCCGGGATAACTACAAGGGGGCGCAGGATATTCGTCAATCTCGTCTCGGTCTTGCGAAAATCCCAGATCGACCTGTCGAGACCATCAAATGACTCGCCTGCGGTGATCGGCGCCTCGACCCTCGAATGGACACTGTCTCGAACCGAGTACTTCGAGATTCTAGGGATGCCAACCCTGTTGCCAACCGACCAAGCATGGCTACCTCTCAAGGCACTTGTCCGCGACAGGTATGTCGAGAATAAATCCTCGGTTGAGGAAGCACTGGCGGCGTACCACGCGATCGGCGAGGAGTCGAAACGGCAACTCGACGGTGAGATCGACGCAAGGACGATAGGCACATTCCGAACGCTCTGTGTAGTCATCGGTGGGCCCGGCAGCGGAAAGTCGCTGTTGCTTGAAGTCCTAGCGCGCGAGTTTGCGAAGGATTCGTTCGTCAGTCTTCGCGTCCGTTTGCGGGACTTGGCGAGGCGAATGGAGCGGGATGGGTGTACCGTCGAGGAAGGCATCTTCGGACTTGGTCTCGACGGCAGCGGAATCTCGCCGGAGCAACTGCGCGCCGCGTCGCTCTCGGAGCTGGTCATTCTTTGCGACGGGCTCGACGAATGCGGCAACCGTCAGTCAATCATCGCGTCGGGGCTGCGAAACATTGCCGAGTCCCATCCATCCTACCGGGTAGTCGTCACGACGCGACCGATCGGCTACAGCACGAGCGAACTCCGCAATTGGCGCCACTACGAGCTCACACCTCTTGGCGCGGAGGACGTACCAAAGCACCTGGAGATTCTCTGCCGGGCTGCCCTTGGGAGCGATGGCGCTAGCGAGAATCAATTGCGGGACCGCATACGGACCTATTTGAGAAAAGGCGACTCAGCACGGATCTTGGCACGCACGCCGCTGTTGTTGGCGTTCGGAGCATCTCTGTTCCTCAAGTGGCAGCATCCCTGCCGGAGCAAGTCGGAACTCTACGACCGCATCTTCACGCTGATCGACGATCTGCCCTCCCCCAGAATGGAAACCTCTGAAGGTCCTATCAAAGCAATCCGCCACAGCGTCTTGAACGAACTCGGCTGGCAGGTTTTTGCTTCACCACTTCTAGATTCGGATGACGTTGAGGACCGCTGCGCCAAGAGACTGCAAGCCGCAATGGGCACAACGTACCTACAAGCCCTTTCCGACGTTCAGCAATCGATCAAATACTGGGAAGCAGCTGGGCTAGTCGAACGCTTGCGCCATGCAGGCATAGAGCTGATCGCGTTCGTCCACAAGACCTGCGGGGAGTTCGCGGCAGCACGCCATCTTGTCGCCATGGACCCGGACCAAGCACGTAGGCTGATACGGCGCGAGCTCGCGAATCCCGGTTCGGATGAAATCCTCGACTTCGCCACCCAGACGCCATTGGCCACGACTTTGGCGGAGATGCTTATGGCTGAATTCGAGGCAGTCGAGCCCAACCTGGATATATTGAACCGCCTCCTGCGAATCCTTGCGCGACCCGAGACCACACTCTCGTCAACGCAACGCAGGTTGTTTCTCGAACGCCTATTCGCTCTCGTTCGATCGGCAGATCGTCAGAAAACGTACCGCGTTGGACTCTGCCTGACGCGCAACGATCTGAGCCGTCTACCCGAGGCTGAGGAGATGGCGTCCCGGCTCCTGACGGCTCCGGCTGAGTGGTCGCATCTCGTAGGTTGGGCGATACTTTGCAACGGCTTCCCGGGGAGTCTAGACCTAGGCGCACTGGAGGACGCGTTCCACCATTTCGTGATGCGTAGTCGCGATGACGAATTCTTTGTCCTAGAGGACTTCGTCTTCGGACGATTCCCCGACCGAGGGGTTTATGAGGAGTTCCTGATCGGTGCGTTGAGACTTCTGCTCACGGGCAAGGGCGCCCACTATCAAGACCGACTCATCGCCGTAGTAAGCGATAAGCGGAACTTTACTCTTGACTTCGTTTCGCGCTTCGACGCTGTACTTTGCGAACTGGGCCGCAAAGATGCACTACGCCATCATTCGCGATGGAACCGCCTGTTCACTTCAATCGACTTCGCGGCTCTTTCCAGGGATACGCGACGGACCGCATCTGTCATGAGCGATGTCGTATCGGCCGCATTCCTCAGAGAGCCCTCCGAGCACCCGCCCGAAACGGGCCTGAAGTTCCTTTCGGCGTTCCTCCGCATGTCGGGCATGCTGGACGCACCACTCAGTGACATCAACGCCCTACCGTCCGGTGGGGCGCAGCTGTCGGAGGTGCACGCGCTCTTCCGTGCCGCTGCGTCGGTGTTCGGTCTTCCGACCGAAAGGCTGGCCGCAGAAGCGCAACGTGCGGTTGACGCCATTGAGGTCCTGGTAGCCGAAGGTAATCCCTCTTCCGTCCTCGATATATTTCCGGACGTGGATGCGCCCGAGACCCATTGGAAACTTGCCACTGACCTCCGCATCGACGATGGCTTCCTCGAAACCTTGCTCCATCATCCGTCGGGCTGGGTGAGTCGTCTCGCTACACTACTGTTGCACGCTCGATTGGGCGAATTCCAACGTGCCCCCGTGTGCGAGCGGATCCTTATATCGGGTAAGGGGGCCGCTCTGCATTGGGGTGCCGCGTTAGCAATGGCCCTACCCGATCATGGAGGTCGGGACCTGATCTTGCGCAGGCTCGAAATGCAGCCGGTTGAAGGCCTGCACTATCTGTTCGACCTGCTACTCAAAGACGAATTGGAGTTGGTCCCCGCCTATCTCCGCGTCTTGGAGAACGGTTTGTTGGTTTCGGGTGCCAAAACAGCCGTGGCGGCGGCACGATGGTGCCAGGGCGTCGCGAAGGCGTCGGATGGGTGGCTTGTGCCTCTGCTCGTGCGAGCGATGGACCACTGGCTTGAACACGAAGACCCGTACCCGGTCGAAGGTGGGCTTGTGCCCGATAGCCCGAGGGAAGCCCTTCTCCGCACGTTGTGCGAAGTCGACAAACTCGGTCTTGACCAACTCGCGCAGCTATCCGCGGATACAAGGAGCGATGTCTCCGATGCCGCCGTTGACTGTCTGACTGCGTACGCCGTTGAATCACCTGACCAAAGAAAGAAGCTTGTCGACATGATCTGTGCAAAACGGTTCCAGGTGCGCCGCTGCGACAGACTCCTTGATTCGAAAGTCCCGTATACGGCTGCTGACTTGGCAAGACTGGGGGCTCTGCGCAACGATTCTGATGCTGCCTTCCGAGCCTTTGTGGTTCGTCGCGTATTAGCTCATCCCGGAATCGACCCCAGCGAATCTGCGGCGGCGGCGGAACTCATGAAGGGCGACCAGAACGGCAATGTTCGGGATGCCGTATATCAATTCCTAGACTCTACAAGACGAGGTGTCTGACTGGCTCAACGTAGGCAAGGATCCAGGGCCGGCCCACTACCGTTCTAGTTCTCGTGTTATCACCTCCGAGCGCCCAGCTACCGTCGGGTGAGAGACGAGGGCGAGGGATCGACTAAGGGCCATGCCGCAGACTTGAAGTTCCCGGCTCGTTCAAAGTGATTCACGGCGTCCTAGTGTCAATGGACATTGGCAGGATGAAATGGGGAGATCCGGCAGACCATGATGATAGTAACGCAAGAAGTGACAATTAGTTACAGTCTTTCTAGAGCCTACTTCGCAACAATGCCGCGGAGCCGCGGTGGCATGCTGGCCGGGCCGACTATTGGGCCTCCCCCAGGTTGCCAGTCACGGAGCGAGCCGACGGTTCGGGCCAGGACCGGACGTATTCTCTCTGTTCCCGGGTTTCCGGCGATCTGGGGTGATAGTAGATTTTTTCCATTCCCTTCCACCACTCGGCGATCCGGCGGAGGGCTTCTTCACCGGTGTGCCCGTGCCGGACCAACCAACAGCCCACGGTGGTGCCGGTTCTTCCCACACCGCCCCAGCAGTGGATGTAAGGAGTCTTGCCATCGCTGAGAGCGGCGTCGATGGCATCGAGGATCTTGACCATCTTCTCGGGGGAGGACGGAATGCTCAGGTCGACGATGGGATGCCGCTCCCACCC
The DNA here is from genome assembly GCA_965217775.1 of Acidobacteriota bacterium. GTDB lineage: Bacteria > Acidobacteriota > UBA6911 > RPQK01 > JAJDTT01 > JAJDTT01. The sequence continues at coordinate 3,922,053 of CBDCJH010000002.1, read as the reverse complement.
GATTTCCGAGCCGCGTCGACGGGCCTCCTTCGCGACGATTCCAGAATACGGCTCCAGCTCGCCCGGCTCCGTCAGGTCGATGAAGTGGTCGATTCCCGCGTCCAGCAGTTTGCGAACTTTTTCGGACGCCCAGACCGGGTCCCAATGACCAGGGTACTCGCCCGCCGCAAAACGGCTTGGCTGAATCCAGTAGCTGTTCTCCATGGGGCGTTCTTGGCCGTCGTCGATGGGCATTCCCGAATGCCTCCTCTGCCGCCGCCGGTCAGGGCCAGAGCCAGCCGAAGGTTCCGGCCGTCAGGAGGGAGTAGATCAGACCGTCGAACATGGTGCGCAGCGTGGAGCCCCACCCTCGGTGCCACCAGATGGCGCTCTGCAGGATCGCCAGCGAGTAACCTGCGAATGCGACCACGCTGACCATTTTGAAGACGGCCATGTATTCGGCGCCCGGTCCGAGCGTCAATCCGGCGGCATAGCCGGCGAAGACACCGACGAGCACGCAATAGCAGAACCATAGGGCGAGACTCTTGCCCATGGTCACGGGCCGGTTGGCCAGCACCGTAACGAGGGCAACTGGTCCCCTTTTGGTCTTCTCGACGAATTCCAGCGAGTTCATTTCATTAGAGTCCGCAGCGTGCGGAATGCAGTAGTCGCCCGGCGGGATCTTGAACGGCCGGAGTGCGTCCATCACCTCGGCCTCGTCGGGAACTGCTCCCACGTCCGCTCTGTGGTACCGGAGAACCATGTGAATGATGGAGCTGACGATGAAGACCAGCACCGCTGAAAGCAACACCGGCAGCCAAAGTGAAACGATCGAAACCATGTCGACCTCCTCTCGGTCCGGATTTGAACTTATCGACCGAAACGGCAAGTCGCCGGCCGATCAGTAGAGAACGTTTACCAGGATGTCCTTCAAGCGCGGCGCCGGGCCGGCCGGGACGGAAATGCGGAAGTGATTGTATCCCGTGTGCAGTTGCGTAGGCGAGATCGAGTAGCGGAGTTCGTCCTGGACGCGCTCGCTGGTTTCCAACCGATGACCGTTGACCGAAAACCGGACGGCCACCTCCGGATCCAGGTTTTCCAGTTGCAGGCGCGCCCGCACCAGGGGACGCTTGCCGACGATGGCTTGACTCAGGGACCGGTCGGCCAGGTACATGGGGATGGTATGGATCGTGTCCGGTTCCAACTCCACCGGAGAGAGGGGAGAAACCGGCTTTTGCGCCTTGTACTTCTCAAAGTCGTGGATGTACCGCTTGAAGGATTCCCGGCCCACCGGGTCCAGGCTGTAGAGCTTGTCCAGCCGCTCCAGGCCATTCGGGTCTCCCAGCTCGCGATACTTCCGGTCATGGTCCTCGTCGGGAAAGAGATTGAAGAGATAGATCCCGTCGGCCCCCTGCTTCCAGGCCGTCAGGGCCTGAGCCCGGAACGACTCCAGTGATCCCCGTTCTTCCCCGATGATGGACCTTCGGATGCAAGGATAGACGGGCACGCCGTAACGATGAGCCAGGCGGATGGTCTCCTCCCAGGGCGCCAGCGCCACCTCGCCGACGATCACCAGATCCACCAGGTCTTCCCGGAGCCAGGTCACCAGGTCCAACCCCATGTCCTGACTCAACTCGGGCGAGTCCATGACCCGGACCGCGATCAGCAGTGGCCGTCCCCGCTCCCGGCCCCGGGCATCGGCCATCCTGCGGACCCGGCGCATCAGCCGGGTGATGGATTCCGTTTCTTCGCGAGTGACCGGTTCTCCCCAGGCATAGGTCTTGAAATACGGAGGGTGGCGCCAGAAGTCGAGTTCCAGGCCGTCCAGGTCGTAGTTGGAGGCCATCTCCTCCAACACCTGGAAAGTCATGTTCCGAATCACCTTCCAACTGAAATCGGCGCCCGACCAGTATCCGTAGGGAGGCGGCTTTCGGGAGGTCCCGAAAAGAGCACGGGAGTTTTTCCGCTTGAACTTGGAACCCAGGACCGAAAACCGGTCGGTACTGTCGTGGACATCGTTCATGCGCAGGGTGGCGAAGATCTCGACCCCCTCTTTCCTACAGTGCTCCGTTACGATCTCCAACGGGTCCGTACCCTGTTTGGCGAATTCCCCGACCGGATTCCGAAATCCCTCTCTGGGCAGGTCCCGCACCAGGAGTTCGGCGATCTCACTGCGATGGGTGTAGGCACCGATGCTCTGGGTGGTGCAATAGAAAATCGTGTCCACCTGGGTTCCGATGACGGGGATGGTCCGTCGCTCCAGAAGGTTCCTCGGCGTGGCGGGAAGGTCGGACGGAAAGAAGAGTGCATCGTCTCCGTCGTTGTTGAAGATGAGGCGCCGCTTGCGCCACCGGGCTTTGTGCCTCAGCTCTTCGATCTCGACACCGGCGGAAACCGTGTCTTTCTCCGCGGGTTGCTCCATGCCGGGAGACGAAGCCGCCGGAGGGCAGCCCAGGAGCGGGACCAGTAGCAGAGCCGTCGCGATAGCGTGGCACCCAAAATGAAGCAACCTCATGAGATCAGTCGGGAATTCTCTCATTAGGGTCTGCTATTGGTGATCCTGGCCCTGTAGCTGAGCCCGGCGGAAACGTCTACCCCCTCGTGCGCCGCCGGACCACTGGAAAGAGATTCGTCCCCGCAGTTGGTAGTAGACTGGACGCGAGCGGCACGGTCCCCGTCTTCGGTTCGAAATGAGAATACTCCTTGCTCTCCCGATCCTGGTCTTCGTCTGTCTGACGACTCAGGCCGGTTGCCGGCCGTCGAGTGAGGCGGACCCGTCGGACTGGCCGGTTTACCTGGGGGACGCCGCAGCCTCCCATTATTCCTTCTTGAACCAGATCAACCGGCAGAATGTCCATCGGCTCCAGGTCGCCTGGACCTACGGCACCGGGGACAAGACCGATTCCAGCCAGATCCAGTGCAATCCCCTCGTCGTCGGGGGCCGTCTGTTCGGCACCTCGCCAAAGCTGAAGGCCTTCTGTCTGGATGCGGCGACAGGCCGGGAGATCTGGGTCTACGATCCGGCCGAAGAGGCCGGACTCAACTCGACGAGCGTGAATCGGGGCCTTGTCTACTGGGAAGGCGGCTCCGAGCAGAGGATCTTCTATCCCGCCGGGCATCTGCTCTTCGCGTTGGACGCCGCAACCGGGCTCCCGGCACGGTCCTTCGGGGACAACGGCCGAATCGACCTGAGGGCCGGCTTGGGAGCCGAAGACCTTGAAGAGGCCTGGGTCGTGTTGACTACCCCGCCCGCCCTGTACCAGGACCTCCTGATCGTGGGCAGCCGGGTGGGAGAGGGGCCCGGACCCGCCATGCCCGGACACATTCGAGCCTTCGACGTCCGGACGGGACAGCTCCGATGGACCTTCCATACCATTCCGCGGCCGGGTGAGAAGGGACACGAGACCTGGCCGGCGGATGCCTGGACCTACGCCGGCGGAGCCAACGCCTGGGCCGGGATGACGGTGGATGAAAAACGCGGAATGGTCTTCGCCGCCACCGGATCCCCGTCCTTCGACTTCTGGGGCGGGGACCGGAAGGGAAAGAACCTTTACGGCGATTGCGTCCTGGCCCTCGCCGCCGGCACTGGAGAGCTCCGGTGGCATTTCCAGGCCGTGCACCACGATCTGTGGGACCGGGACCTGCCCGCGCCCCCCAATCTGGTCACACTGAACCGGGAGGGCAGGAGGATCGATGCCGTCGCCCAGATCACGAAGTGGGGAGACGTTTTCGTCTTGGACCGGGATACGGGTGAACCGCTGTTTCCGGTGGAGGAGAGGCCGGCGCCCCCCTCGGACCTGGCCGGGGAACAAGCATGGCCCACGCAGCCGTTTCCCCTCAAACCGCCCCCCTTCTCCCGTCAGTCCTTCACCGAAGCGGACGTCACGGACCTCTCTCCACGCGCCCGCGCCGCCGTGCTCGAACGCTTTCGCCAGGTCCGCCGGGGCAACATGTATGAACCGCCTAGCACTCAGGGGACGCTCGTCTTTCCCGGATTCAACGGTGGCGCCGAATGGGGCGGCGCGGCCTTCGACGCTTCCAACGGCAGGTTGTACGTCAATTCCACCGAGATGCCGTGGATCCTGACCATGGTCTCCACGAAGGATCGGCAACTTCCGGAGCCGTCACCCGGAGCCCGGGTCTATCAGGTCCACTGCGCCGGCTGCCACGGGGACCGGCGGCAAGGCAGTCCGCGCCACAACAACCCTCCGCTCCCCTTGGAGCAGGTCTATCCTCGCAAGGAAACCCGGGATCTGATCCGGCGGGGAGTGGGCCGGATGGCGCCCATGCCGCGACTCTCGGACCTGGAGTTGGACGCGGTGGTCGATTTTCTCGCCGGCGCCGACGCCGACAACGTGCCGCCATGGGCCGTCACCGAAGGCCGGATCCCCTACACGTTCACGGGATACAATCACTTCCTGGACCCGGACGGGTACCCGGCCATCAAGCCCCCATGGGGCCAGTTGACGGCTCTCGATCTCAATGCAGGGACCCTCGTCTGGCAGGTGCCGCTGGGGCGCCTGGATGAGCTGACCGAGCGCGGAATTCCACCCACTGGAACCACGAACTACGGCGGGCCTGTCGTCACCGCCGGCGGCTTGCTCTTCATCGGCGCGACCATGGACGAGCGTTTCCGCGCGTTCGACACCGATACCGGAGAGATTCTCTGGGAGGTCCGGCTGCCCTCGGGCGGCTACGCCACACCCGCCACGTATTCGGTCCGGGGCCGGCAGTACGTCGTCATCGCCGCCGGTGGAGGCAAGATGGGCACTCCGTCCGGAGACACCTACGTGACCTTCGCCTTGCCCGAGGCACCATAGGGCGGTAAGCGGCACGCTGTCCCTAATTGCCTCGACGTTGTCTCACGAACCCCTTGAAACCCTGGCTCTTGAGCTTCCGAAGGCGCTTGTTCGCCGCCTCCCGGGTTCCTCCCGCAACCACGACGCGGTAGAGTCTCGGGCCGCCTCGCCGGAATGGTTTGATCTCGGCACTGTGGCCTTTCTGGTTGGCCGCCCAGGCCAGCGTCTTGGCATTCGCCTGGCTCTTGAAGACACCGATCTGAATTTCGTACCCGCCTCTGGGAGACGCCGGCCGCGAGGTTACGGAGCGCGTACTGCGCTTCGAGCTTCTGCGTTTTGTATTGGGACCGTTGATCACCGTGAGACGAACCCGGACCGTGCCGGCCCCGATCATCTGGATTTCCGAAGCGGCGGCCCGGGAAAGATCGATGATGTACCGGGCGGTAAACGGCCCCCGATCATTGATCCGGACCTGTGTGGACCTTCGGTTCCGGAGATTCTCGACGTTGATCCAAGTGCCGAACGGCAGCCGCGTATGGGCGGCCGTCATCTTGTTCATGTCGTAGGTCTCACCGTTGCTGGTCTTACGCCCGTGGTAGGGATACCCGTACCAACTGGCGATGCCGACCTCGGACCACCCCCTCTTGGCTTCGACGGGCGGCGGGAGCTTGATTTTCTTGCGGCCGCCGCACGCGCTGAGGGCCAGCACGGCCGCGAGCAGAGCGCAGAGCCAGACGCTCGGAATCGCCGTTGAACGTCGGCGAAACCCTGCTCCCAGCGAGGATCGGCCAGGGACGTGCTGTGTTACCATTCTCTCTTCGTACCGGAGCAGATGCCGTTGGTCGTTGACCTCAATTGACGTTCCAGATTGGAAATCGCCGGATCGACGGATTGGCCTTCATCGTGACGTGCCGGTAATTCGTCTTGCCGGAACGGCTCCAGTTCCAGGACGGTGAGACATATGCTGAATCCAATAGAAATCTACTGGACGACCCCGACGTTCCCACCCTCGCTGTCGATCGGCATGGATCCGAATTGAACGCCATGAGCAAGGACCTCGAAATCACACTCGGCATCGAAGAGGAGTTCTTCCTCGTCGACCCCGAGACCCGCGACATGGTTTCCGATCCCGACCCGGGCATCTACGACGCCTGCGAGCAGAATCGAGGACCGCACAAGGTGGTGACCGAGTTTCTCCGCTCCCAGATCGAGACCAACACCCGGGTCTGCGCTTCCGTGGCCGAAGTCCGTGAGGCGTTGGTGGAGACCCGGCGGCTGGTGACCGAGGCGGCGGCGCAGCACGGTGCGGCGGTGCTGGCAGCGTCCACCCATCCCTTCGCGTCGTGGACCGCGCAGATGCCCACGCCCAAGAAACGGTACGAGCGGTTCGTGGTCACGTTCCAGGAGGCCGTACGGCGGCTGCTCATCGGCGGCATGCACATCCACGCCGGCTTTGGCGACCCGGATGAAAGGATCCGCGTCATGACCGCCCTCCGTCAGTACCTGCCTCTGCTCCACGCCCTGTCCACCTCGTCCCCGTTCAACGCGGGACACCTCACCGGGTTCAAGTCGTATCGGCTGAGTCTTTTCGGAGTGCTCCCGCGCACCAGCCTCCCCGCCCCGCTGCATTCCCGGGAGGAATACGACCGGCTCGTGGCGGACTACAAGCGCATGCAGTTCATCGAGGGCGGCAACGAGCTGTGGTGGGACATTCGGCCCGCCGACCTCCATCCCACGGTGGAGATGCGCATCTGCGACGTCTGCCCGCTCATCGACGATGCGGTCTGCATCGCGGCGCTCTACGCATCCCTCATCCGATGGCTGCTGCGGCAGGATCGAGCCGGCGCCCTGCCCCCGGAGCCCCGCACCGAGATCATCGCCGAGAATCGCTGGCTGGCGCAGCGCTACGGAGCCTTCGCGTTCCTCGGCGACACTCGCCGCGGCGGGCGCACGGACATCAACGACTACGCCCTGGGGCTGCTGGAGGAACTGGATGGCGACGCCCGGGCACTCGGCTGCCAGGAGGAGCTGGGGCGCGTGTCCTCCATCATCCGGCAAGGGAGCAGCGCCGACCGGCAACTCGACCACTACCGCCTCTTCCGTCTGGACGGGGCCACCAAGATGGAAGCCTTGCGCTCCGTGGTCGATCTGGTGATCGCCGAAACCCGCCGGGGGATCGACGCCGCAATCTGACAGCGATGGCCGGCCCGGGTATGCCGGCTCGTCAACCGCGGCCGACGAGGGGCATCTTGGTCGCCATCACGGTCATGAACTGAACGTTGGCGTCCAGCGGCAGGCTGGCCATGTAGACGACCGCGTCGGCGATGTCGTCCACGTCCATGTTGGGCTCGACCATGACGGTTCCGTTGGCCTGCGGGACTCCCGTCTGCATTCTCCGGGTCATTTCGGTCAGCGCGTTTCCGATGTCGATCTGGCCGCAGGCGATGTTGTACTTGCGGCCGTCCAGAGAGGTGGATCGGGTCAGGCCGGTGATGGCGTGCTTGGTGGAAGTATAAGGTGCCGAATTGACGCGGGGCACCTGGGCCGAAACCGAGCCGTTGTTGATGATTCGCCCCCCCATGGGGTCCTGACTCTTCATCATGCGGAACGCTTCCCGGGTGCAGAGGAAGGAGCCGGTCAGGTTGACACCGACCACCGACTGCCACTGTTCGTAGGTCAGATCCTCCAGCAGAACCGCGGGAGCCGAGATTCCGGCGTTGTTGAAGAGGAGATCGAGCCGGCCGAAGGTTTCCCGGGTTCGGGAGTAGAGGTTCGAGACCGCTTCGGGGTCGCTCACGTCGGTCGAGACCGCCAGGGTTCGGGAGCCGTCCGGTCCCGCCAGGCGGGCCGTCTCTTCCAGGGCTTCCAGGCGCCTTCCCGCCAGAGCGACACTGAATCCGGAACGCAGCAGAGCCCAGGTGGTGTGCCGGCCGATTCCCGATCCGGCCCCCGTGACGATGGCGATCTTCCCTTCGTTCTTCATGGTCTGAGTCCTTCTCCTTTTTTGGAGAAAGGTCCGCTCCCCTCCGGATGGCGAAGGCCAGCGGCCCGTCCTCTGGGTATCCCGAATCAACTCCAGCGGCCGGGCGAGATGCCCGTGGCATGCCTCGCCATGTTGTCGGGGCGGTTCGGCAGATCGAAATCGATGTTCCTCGTGTTGAGGCTCCTGAAATATTTCTGGACGGCCGGTGGGAGACCGGCCACCTTGTCCGGATCGCGCTCCGGAACATCGTCTATGGGACCGGCCCAGGTGGGCCGGTAGGCGATGGCCAGCATGCGGCGAGTCCGGTCGCTGTAGTTGGGGTAGTTGGCGTGAAACACCTTCTGGTTGATGATCGCCGCCGAGCCGGCCCGGCAGGTCACCATCAACTCATCGTGGTGGGAAAGGTACCGGTTGTAGGGGTTGGCGTCGCGGTGCAGCGACAGGTGGGAGCGCGGAATCACCTTGAAGGGGGAGCATTCCGGGGTCAGGTCGTCAAGGTAGTAGAGGACGCGGACCAGGCAGGGGGAACTGGCCTGGACTCCGAAGATCTTGGAACCGTAGGGCTGGGAATCGGTGTGAATGGCGATTCCCGGGTGGCCCGGCCTGGACTCGGCATATTGGCAGGAGGTGCAGATCAACTCGTCTCCGAAGAGCTCTTCCACGAACTCCACCGTGGCCGGCAGGGCGATCACCGACGTGGCTCGGGGCGAGTCGGTCCACTGGAGATCGGGACAGCCCCGCTGATGGGGGCTGTAATCGACTGCCGTGGTGGGAACCCTGGAGGTTTCCTCCCGGATCTCCTCCATCAGTTCCTCGCTAAGCAGATCCGGAATGACGACGAAACCCTCCAACTCGAGGGAACGAAACTGCTGGGCGCGGGTCAGACCGTGCCAATGGCTTTCCGGGACCCGGTTCGCCCGCTCCAGGTTTTCTCGACTGTTGGTGAAAGCAGTATCCATTTCTCTAACTATCCTCCCTTCGTTCTTCCTGGTCTGAGTCTACTCCGTCTGGGGCCAGGTCCGCCTGAATCCAGGCGAGGAATCGCGGCGTCCCGTCCTCCCATATCCCGGGATCAGCCCCAGCGCCCAGGCGAAATGCCCGCGGCATGCCTCGCCATGTTGTCCGGGCGGTTCGGCAGATCGAAATTAATGTTCCGCGTGTTGAGACTTCTGAAATATTTTCGGACGGCCGGAGGGAGACCGGCCACCTTCTCCGGGTCGCGCTCCGGAACGTCGTCTATGGGACCCGCCCAAGTGGGCCGGTAGGCGATGGCCAGCATGCGGCGGATCCGGTCGCTGTAGTTGGGGAAATTGCCGTGAAACACCTTCTGGTTGATGATCACCGCCGAGCCGGCGCGGCAGGTCACCATCAACTCATCGTCGTGGGAAAGGTAGCGGTTGTAGGGGTTGGCGTCGCTGTGCAGCGACAGGTGAGAGCGTGGAATCACCTTGAAGGGGGAGCACTCCGGAGTCAGGTCGTCCAGGTAGTAGAGGACGCGGACCAGACAGGGCGAGCTGGTCAGAACTCCGGAGGTCTTGTTCCCGTAGGGCTGGGCATCGGTGTGAAAGGAGATTCCCGGGTGGCCCGGCCTGGATTCGGCGTACGTGCACGAGGTGCAGATCAGCTCGTCGCCCAAGAGCTCTTCCAGCAACTCCACCGTGGCCGGCAGAGCAATGACCGAGGTGGATCGGGGTGAGTCGGTCCACTGCACATCGGACAAGTACCGCTGATGCTCGCTGTAATCGACCGCCGTGGTGGGGAGCCTGGAAGTCTCCTCGCGGATCTCCTCCACCAGTTCCTCGCTCAGCAGATCAGGAACGACGACGAAACCCTCCAACTCGAGGGAGCGAAACTGCTGGGGCCGGGTCAGACTGGTCCAATGGCCCTCCAGGACGCGGTTCGCCCGCTCCAGGCTTTCTCGACTGTTGGTGAAAGAAGTGTCCATTTCTCTCCCCTTCCTCCCTTCATTCTTCCTGGTCCGAATCGTTCCTGTCTGGGGCAAGGTGCGCTTCGGTCCAGGCGGTGAATCGCGGCGTCCCATCCCCTCATAACCTGGATCAGCTCCAGCGGCCGGGCGAGATGCCCGCGGCATGCCTCGCCAGGTTGTCCGGGCGGTTCGGAAAATCGAACTCGATCCTCCGTGTATTCAGGCTCCTGAAGTATTTACGGACGGCCGGAGGTAGACCGGCCACCTGCTCCGGGTCGCGCTCGGGAACCTCGTCTATGGGACCCGCCCAGGCGGGCCGGTAGGCGATGGCGAACATGCGGCGGATCCGGTCGCTGTAGTTGGGAAAGTTGCCGTGAAACACCTTCTGGTTGATGATCACCGCCGAGCCGGCGCGGCAGGTCACCATCAACTCATCGTCGTGGGAAAGGTATTTGTTGTAGGGGTTGGCGTCGCTGTGCAGCGACAGGTGGGAGCGCGGAATGACCTTGAAGGGGGAGCACTCCGGAGTCAGGTCGTCCAGGTAGTAGAGGACTCGGACCAGGCAGGGCGAGCTGGACGCGATTCCGAATATCTTGGACCCGTAGGGCTGGGCATCGGTGTGAATGGAGATTCCCGGGTGGCCCGGCCTGGACTCGACATACGAGGAGGAGGTGCAGATCAGCTTGTCACCCAGGAGTTCTTCCAGGAACTCCACCGTGGCCGGCAGAGCAATGACCGAGGTGGCGTGGGGTGAGTCGGTCCACTGCACATCGGAAAAGTATCGCTGATGCTCGCTGTAATCGACCGCGGTGGTGGGGACTCTGGAGGTCTCCTCCCGGATCTCCTCCATCAGTTCCTCGCTCAGGAGATCAGGAACGACGGCGAAACCGTCCAACTCGATGGAACGAAACTGCTGGGCGCGGTTCAGACTGTGCCAATGGCTTTCCGGGACCCGGTTCGCCCGCTCCAGGCTTTCTCGACTGTTGGTGAAAGAGGTGTCCATTGCGCTACCCTTCCCGTGAACGTCTCAAAGACGTTGGCGGGCTCCATTTTGCCAACGGAGAGCCGAGTCTGGCAATCTCCCCCGCCGATTCTTGCCGGATCGGCGGCTGACAGTAGGGACCCCATCCTTTACAATCCGCCGCTGGAGAAATTGCCGCCATGCCCATCGTCCAAGCCGAAACCCTGCGCCGGATCGGCTACCAGCTCTTCGAGGCCGCCGGATGCGACGCGGCGGATGCCCGGGTCGTCACCCATCATCTGGTGGAGTCGAATCTCTTCGGACACGATTCCCACGGGGTCATCCGTTACCCTGAGTATATGGACGCCATCCGGAAGGGGCGTTTCCAGGCCAAGGCCCAGCCCAGAGTGGTCCGGGACCATCCCTCCTGTGCGGTCGTGGACGCCGCCGGCGCGCTGGGTCAGGTTGGCGCCGCCTTCGCCACCCGTTTGGCCATGGACAAGGCCTCCCAGCATGGAGTGGCCGCGGTTTCGCTGCGCAACACGAGCCACGTGGGCCGAGTCGGGGCCTACCCGTTGATGGTGGCCCGCGGCGGAATGATCGGCCAGGCTTTTGTCAACGGCGGCCGCTTCGGAAACCAGATTGCGCCTTTCGGTGGCATCGACGCGCGTCTCACCACCGATCCCCTGGCTTTCGCGGCCCCCCGGCGCGACACGGAGCCCATCTTTCTGGACATGACCACGTCAGTGGCCGCCGAAGGCAAGGTGCGGGTCGCCTCCTACGCCGGGAAACGGGTGCCGGAAGGATGGCTCATCGATCACCAGGGACGCCCCACCACCGATCCCGACAGTTTCAGGGCCGAACCGAGAGGCGCGATCCTCCCCCTGGGCGGAATCGCGTCCCACAAGGGATACGGGATGAGCCTCATGGTGGAGCTCTTGGCGGGAACCCTGAGCGGCCAGGGATGTTGCGTCGGTGAATCGGAGATGGTCAGCAACGGCATGCTCCTGGTGGTCCATCGGATCGATCACTTCATCGACCTGGAGGACTACTACCAGGAGGTGGAGGCGTTGATCCGGTACGTCCGGTCCAGCCCGCCCGCCCCGGGGTTTCACGGGATCCTGCTTCCAGGGGAGCCTGAGCTGCGATCGGCTCAACAGAGGGAAATAAATGGAATCGACATCGACGCCAAGACCTGGTCCCTCATCGGCGCTGACATGGAACGTCTCGGCTTGCCCCTGCCGGCGGCCGGTTAGAGAACGACGGATACGGCGCAGGAAAGGAGTACTCCCTTGCCCAGGTTCTCCCCCCAAGCCCTGAGGGAAGTCGGCTATCGGCTCTTCCAGGCCGCGGGTTGTCGTCCGGAGGATGCCCAGGTCGTAGTGGACCACCTGGTGGAGTCGAGCCTCTTCGGCCACGATTCCCATGGAGCCATCCGGTTCTACGAGTACGCTCAAGGGATTCGTGACGGCCGCTTCAATCCCGGCGCCCGGCCCAGGATCGTCCAGGAACGTCCCAGCTCGGCCGTGGTGGACGGAGGAGGCGCCCTGGGGCAGGTGGGTGCCGCCTTCGCGACCCGGCTGGCCATGGAGAAGGCGCGAGTCCACGGTGTGGCGACCGTGACCCTGCGCAACACCAGCCATATCGGCCGGGTGGGGGCTTATCCACTGATGGCCGCCCGGTCCGGATTCATGGCCCAGCTCTTCGCCAACGCGGGACATCTGGGCGCGCAGGTGATCCCCTTCGGGGGCCGGATAGGCCGGCTGTCCACCAATCCCCTGGCCTTCGCCGCCCCCCGCCGCGGCCACGAACCGCTGTTGTTGGACATGACCACTTCGGTGGTGGCCGAAGGGAAGGTTCGTGTGGCCATCAACCGCGGTGAGTCCATCCCCGAGGGTTGGGCCGTCGACTTCCAGGGCAGGCCCACCACCGACCCGCAGAAGGTGAAATCCGATCCACCCGGGGCGCTCCTCCCTCTGGGCGGGGTGGTAGCTCACAAGGGCTACGGACTGTCCATGATGGTGGAGGTCATGGGAGGAGCCGTTGGCGGCGAGGGCTGCGCGGCCGGCGCCCCCAAGTTCGTCAGCAATGGAGTACTCCTGACCGTCTACCACATCGAGCACTTCACCGAACTGGAAACCTACTACGATGAACTGGATGCCATGATCGCCCACATCCGAACCAGCCGTCTGGCTCCCGGCTTCCGGGAGATCCTGCTTCCCGGCGAGCCGGAATTCCGGAGTGCCCGGAAGCGCGAGTCGGAAGGCATCGAGGTGGACGACCAGACCTGGGACCGGATCCGCCGGCAGATGAAACACTTCGGGCTGGATTCCACGAACTGGAACGGGGATTGAGATTGAATCCGGCGATCAGGCTTTAGCCAGGGCCAGTTCCCGGTGGTCCACCGGCACCCGCTCACCTTCGATGGTCACGCCGGGCAGGGCAAAGCTCTCTTCGATCCCGGTGACCACCTTCTCCAGCCGAACCGCACTCACCTTGTATTCGGGACAACCGGTGAACTCATCCTTGGCGTCTCCCACCAGGATGTTGGTGCGGGTCTCGGGATGGTCGGGCAGACGGGCAAGCGAGGCAGGGCAGACGGGCAAGGGGGGGCAAGAAGGGGACGGCAAGAAGGGGACAGTCTGTTTTGCCGGGGCATGCCGGGGCATGCCGGGGCAAGAAGGGGACAGTCTGTTTTGCTGTGTTTTGCTGGGACGGGAGGCACAGGGCAGACCACAAAGGTGTCGGCTCCTTCGCCGAAGGCAAGAAAGGGACACGCCGAAGGCAAGAAAGGGACAGTCTGTTTTGCCGGGACGGGGACGGGCATGTTTTGCCCGGGACGGGGACGGGCATGTTTTATTTGTTTTATTAGAAGGGGACAGTCTGTTTTACCGAGGGGCACGGGCCTGCAAAGACAACTGAGGTGGCGACTTGGTCAAGTTTCCTCGGTTGCTTCCGCAAACGGGAGGTTTGGTGATTTTCTTGAGTTTCCTTCGCCTTTCTCAGTTCTGAATCGTTGGTGTCATAAAGGTTTGCGAAACGACTACCCCGCGAGTCCGAGTCCGATTAACCGAACCGAGGATCGTGGCCATGCCCCGAGCCGCACGACACAAGAGTTCAGAAGCCGCCTTCTATCACCTCACCAATCGAGTCGCCGGCAATTCCGATTGGTTCCCCTTTAAAAACCACGAAGCCGGTCGCAAACTCCTGGACATGATGTCGTTCTACGTCAATGTCTACCGGTGTCGTTTGGCCGCTTTCCAGATCATGGGCAATCACTTCCACTTCGTCATCCATTTTGAGAAACCCCGCCCCCTGTCCCGCGACGAGTTGATGGACAGCGCCCACAAGCTTTATGGACAACAGGCAGAGAAGAAAACCGCCGATTGGACCGTCGCCCAGTGGGAGGCTTTCAACCAGCGTCTCTTTGACGTGTCGAAACTGATGGCGAACGTGGACGGGTTCTATGCCCGGTGGTTCAACCGCAATTTCAAACGGCGAGGCCATCTTTGGGGTGATCGTTTCAAGAACCTGGAACTCTTGGGAAGCGAAGCCGTCCAGGACGCCATCCTCTACGTGGAACTCAACGCCGTCCGGGCCGGACTGGTCAAAAGGCCCGAGCAATGGCAGTGGGGCTCGGCCCGCTGGAGACTCACTGGCGAGGATCAAGATCTGATTCCACTGGAGGAACTGTTCCCCTCGGATCCCGGAGCGGACGTGTACAGTAGTTACCGGGCTCGCTTGTACTATCGAGGAGCCGTCCCCACCCGGGAGAACCAGGCTGCGATCCCCCGGTGGATCCTCCTTCAGGAGCAGCGACGTGGATTTACCCGTGCCGGAGCCTTTCTCCGGCGTTTGCGATTTCTGACGGACGGGTTGGCCGTCGGTCCGGCAGAGAAGGTGGCGCAGCTGCTGGAGACGTATCGAAAGCAAGGTCGATATCGGCGTCGCCGACACCCCATCCCCCAACTGGGCGGAGTGCTGTTTTCCCTGCGGGAGCAGCGCTCGCACGCCTTCGTCACGTAGACTCGCCTGATCTCCGCCCGTCCGTCGATTCTGCCACCGTGGCACCGAACGACCCAGATCACGGAAACCGCCCAATAGACTCTGGACTTTCCCCACTTTCCTGACGGTTCAGGAGAACAGGGGAAGCAGGTTTGAACGAGGATCGCGACGAGGCGGTCCAATCCCGGCGGCCCGGCCATACAAGAGCAGCTTGATCCCATCCGCAATCGCGCGGGCCCACTCGCGGATCCGCGGATCCGGATCGGAATCGAGACTGTCCCTTTCCGCGGCTTCCCGGCGCGGCACGGAAAAACCGGCAAAACAGACTGTCCCCTTCTTTCGGACCCGCTCGATGTGTAGGACCGTTCCAGACCGGAATCGAGACTGTCCCTTTCCGGAACGGAACGCGCGCGGCACGGCAGCACGCGCGGCACGGCAGCACGGCAGCAAAACAGACTGTCCCCTTCTTTCCGAGAGAGACGTAAGAGGGGACATTCTTGTCCCCCATTCCCCCAATCTTCGACGCTTAGAAAGGAGTTCGGCGGCTGGGAAACCGCCGCTCCTGTACATGGAAAGTTCGGAGGCTACGCCTTGGCCAGGGCCAGTTCCCGGTGGTCCACCGGCACCGGCTCGCCTTCGATGGTCACGCCGGGTAGGGCGAAGCTCTCTTCGATCCCGGTGGCTACCTTCTCCAGCCGAACCGCGCTGACCTTGTATTCGGGACAACCGGTGAACTCGTCCTTGGCGTCTCCCACCAGGATGTTGGTTCGGGTCTCGGGATAGTGGAAGGTCATGAAGACGGTGCCCACGTTGCTGGCCTTGGTGATCTCGGCCTTGACCCGAACCCGTCCCCGGCGGGAGATGACGTCCACCAACTCTTCTTCCCGGATGCCCAGGGAGCGGGCGTCTCGGGGATGGATCCGCACCTTCTCTTCCCGGGCCTTGTCCAGCTTGCTCACGGCGGTGCGGCGGGTCTGAGTCCCCACGTTGTAGTGGAAGAGCATCCGGCCGGTGGTCAGATAGAAGGGGAACTCGTCGCTGGGCAGCTCACCCGGTTCCTGCCACGGCGTGACCGTCAACTGCGCCTTGCCGCGCAGGAAGTCGCCCCCCTCGTGGACGATAGGAGTGCCCGGGTGGTTCTCGTCGTAGCAGGGCCACTGGAGAAACCCCTCCTGCTCGAGCCGGTCGTAGCGGACGCCGCCCCACTTGGGAGTGAGCCGCGCGATCTCGTCCATGATCCGGCTGGGATCGATGGGGGTCCCCGGACCGTCGTCGAAACCGAGGTCGAAACCCATGCGGCGGGCCACCGTGTTGACCACGTCTCCGTCGGCCATGAGTTCGCCTGGAGGCGCCGCCACTTCTCGGACGCGCTGGACCCGGCGATCGGAGTTGGTGAAGGTGCCGTTCTTTTCCAGGAAGGTGGATCCGGGCAGCACGACGTCGGCGTACTTGGCCGTCTCACACATGAAGATGTCCTGGACCACCAGGAAATCCAGCTTTTCCAGAGCCCCCACCACATGGGCCGTATCCGGGTCCGACTGGGCGATGTCTTCGGCCAGTACGTACATGGCCTTGAGCGTTCCCTCGTGCGCCGCGTCGAACATGTCGGGAATGCGCAGTCCGGTGTTGTCCGGTACCGGACATCCCCAGACCTCTTCGTGCTCGGCCCGAGCCTGGGGATCCGTGGTCTGGCGGTAGTCGCTGAAGACGTTGGGCAGCGCGCCCATGTCGGACGCGCCCTGGACGTTGTTCTGTCCCCGGATGGGACAGGTTCCGGTGCCCGGCCGGCCGATGTTTCCGGTCATGACGGCCATGTTGATCATGCCGAAGACGGCATTGGACCCGTGTCCGGCTTCGGTCACCCCCAGACCCCACAGGATCTGGCTGGCGCCGCTGGCCGCATACATCCGGGCCGCCTTTCGGATCAGATCGGGTTCCACTCCGCTGATCTCACCGGCCCACTCGGGCGTGCAGGAAGCCAACTCGGCCTTGAGTTCCTCGAAGCCTTCGCTGTACCGGTCGATGAAGTTCTGGTCGATGAGCCTCTCCGTGAGGAGAACATGCTGCATGGCGTTGATGACGGCGACGTTTGAACCCGGTGTCAGAGCCAGGTGGAGGTCCGCCCACCGGGCCAGTTCCGTGTTCCGGGGATCCAGTACGATGAGCTGGCAGCCCTTGAGGACGGCCTGCTTCATGCGGGCGCCGAAGACCGGGTGAGCCTCGGTGGGATTGGCGCCCACGATCATGAGCAGCTTCGACTTTTCCACGTCCTG
Source organism: Acidobacteriota bacterium (assembly GCA_965217775.1). Classification (GTDB taxonomy): domain Bacteria; phylum Acidobacteriota; class UBA6911; order RPQK01; family JAJDTT01; genus JAJDTT01. Next base: position 3,905,126 of record CBDCJH010000002.1, on the reverse strand, counting down.
GAAGCTGTTGGTCCCCGCTCCCGTCCCCAAAGCCGCGCCCAGGGCGAAGGCCGAGGGGGAGTGGCAGACCCGCGAACAATTGTCCACGGAGTTGGTCCGCATGATGGTGCGGGTGAACTTCTGGGTCAGGAAATTCTCTTCGTTGGTGCAGCGGGACGAACTGATCAAGGCGAAACCTTCCGGGCCGTACCGTTCCCGGACTTCCAACAGCTTGCGGGCAATCAGGTCGAAGGCCTCGTCCCAGGAGGCCTCGCGGAAATTGCCGTCGCCGTCCTTGATCAGCGGAACTCGAAGCCGGTCCTTGCTCTTGCCGAACTGATGGGCGAACCGCCCCTTGACGCAGGTGTGCCCCAGATTGGCGCTCCCCTCAGGATTCGGCTCGATGTTGACGATCTCCCCGTCCTTCATGTTCACGTTCAGAGAGCACCCGACTCCGCAGTAACTGCAGGTCGTGGTGACGGTCTCGTCAGGCAGGCCATGAGCCCGGGTCTGGGTCTCCTCCAGGGCGGCGACGGGGCACTCGTAAACGCACTGGCCGCAACTGACGCAGTCCGCCTCCTCGAACCCGGTGTCGTTGCCCGCAATGACCTGGACGTCATAGCCGCGCCCGGACATTCCCAGGATGAAGGAACCCTGGATCTCGTCGCACGCCCGCACGCACCGGGCGCAGCCGATGCACTTGTCCATCTCCAGCTTGATGAAGGGATGGGTGTTGTCCATCGGCGGGGTGTGGATGCGCGGACTGTCGTAGCGAGGAGTGCGCAGACCCACGTCCTGGGCCAGCGACTGGAGCTCGCAGCGCCCGTTGGCGGTGCAGTCCAGGCATTCCAGAGGATGGTCCGAGACGATCAACTCGGTGATGTTGCGCCGCAGGCGGGTCAGCAGGGGGGATCGGGTGGTGTAGACGCCGCCCTCCCGAACCTGGGTGTGGCACGAAGCGACCGGTTTGCCTCCCACCTGCTCCACCAGGCAGGTCCGGCAGGCGCCGAACGGTTCCATTCGATCGGAGTAGCAGAGCGTGGGAACGGTGCGCCCAATGGGCTTCATGGCCTCCAGAATGGTCGCTCCGCGAAGGACGGAAACGGATTGTCCATCGATGGTCGCGGATACGTGCCCATTCTGTTGGCTCATAAGTGAATTCCTATGCGGTACCCGTCAGTCTACTACGTTTTAATGGATAACGCCTACGCGCCTCTCCGGTACCTGTCGATCTCTTCGGGAAAGAATTCCATCAGGTTCTCGATGGGAATGGGGATCATTCCGCCCAGCGCGCAGAGGCTGCCGTACTTCATGGTCTCGCACAGTTCCGAGAGCAACTGCAGCTTGTCATCGGTCACGCCGATACCGTTCGGGTCCAGGAACTGGTCGAACAGCTCGGTGCCCCGTACGGCGCCGATGCGGCAGGGGAAGCACTTTCCGCAGCTTTCGACGGCGCAGAAGGCCATCAGGGCCCGTCCGATCTCCACCAGATCGTCCCGTTGGGAATAGACGACCACACCGGCGTGCCCCAGAATGCCGCCGGCTTCGGCCATGGTCTCGAAGGCCAAGGGCGTGTCCAGCTTGCTCTCGGGCAGGATGCCTCCCAAGGGCCCTCCCACCTGGACCGCCTTGAAGACCTCTCCGGGCGCCATCCCGCCGGCCCGGTGGAAGATCAGATCCCGCAAGGTGACGCCCAACTCGATCTCGTAGAGCCCCGGCCGCCGGACCCGGGTGTTGAGGCTGACCAGCTTGGTGCCCCGGGAGTTTCCGTGGCCGTAGGCGGCAAAGGCTTCGCCGCCGTGTTCGATGATCCAGGGCAGGTTGTGCAGGGTTTCGACGTTGTTCACCGCCGTGGGGCAACCGTAGAGCCCTTTCTCGGCCGGGAAAGGCGGCTTGAAGCTGACGATGGCCGGGACCCCTTCGATGGAACGGAGCAGCGAGGTCTCCTCGCCGCAGATGTAGGCCCCCTGACCCATGACGATCCGCACCGGGCAGGAGAAATCGCTTCCCAAAATGTTCGGTCCCACCAGGCCCGCTCCTTCGGCCTCGGCGATCGCCTGGCGCATCACTCGAAGCAGGCGGGGGTACTCGAACCGGATGTAGAGGATCACCTCCTGGGCGCCGCAGGAATAGGCGGCCAGCAGGGCTCCTTCCAATTGAGTATGGGGGTCTCGCTCCATCAGTTCCTTGTCGATGTAGGATCCGGCGTCCCCCTCGTCGCAGTTGACCACCACGAACTTGCGGCCGTCGGCCGAAGCGGAGCGCGAAACCGTTTCCAGCTTGATGCCCGAGGGAAAACCGGCTCCCCCCCGTCCCCGAAGCCGGCTGGCCTTGATTTCGTCGATCACCTGCTGCGGACTCATGGACGCGAGAGCCTTCTCCAGAGAACTGTAGACTCCGGCATCCCGGGCGCCTTCGAGAGGCACTACGTCCCGGTCGAACCGCCTCAGCAGAATGCAGGGTTCGCTTCCCTGCGGCATGTGGGTCGGGTTGTTGGGTTCGTTCAGTCCATGGGAAGCGCCGGACCGCGCGTACTCCAGAACCGACTCGAGAGCGCCTTCGCCGGCGAGACTGACCGGGTCGTTGTCGACCATGACGTTGGGACCCAGTCCGCAATAGCCGAGACAGGTGACGTGCTCGACCCGCACCCCGTTGGTGCCGACGCCCCCGGGAGCTTCGAGTCCGCAAGCTTCCAGAAGCTGTTCTTCGCAGGAAACGAACCCGGCAACGCGGCAGGCCTCGCCGTTGCAGACCTTGATGACCCGTTCGGCCGGCCGGTCGTGGGAGAGTTCCTCATAGAATTTGGCCGTCGCCCGGATCTGCTGGGGAGGCAGGTGGTGTTGACGGGCCAGACGGTCGATGTCCTGGTCGCCGATGTAGCCCTGCCGCTCGTGGAGCTTCGAGAGTTCGTCGTAGACGGTCTGTCCGTGACCCAGAAACTTGTTCTGCAGGGCGATCAGGTTCTGGCTCATGGAGCAATCCCTCCTGACCTCAGGTTAGCAGAGCCATCCCGCCGCTGCCGGTGTCGGCGCCTCCCGAGAGTTGTCCGGTCTCGGGATCGATGACAATGGCGTGAACCAGGCCCATCCCCCCGTGACTCAGGGGCAGCCGCTCGATGGGGTGATCTTTGCGGACCTGGGCGCAAACGAATTCGGGGATACGAGCCTGGCAACGGATCAGGTCTCCCTGGCAGTCGAAACGCGGAGCCAGCACCGCGTCGCTGGCGCTCATCCCGAAATCCAGGATGTTGACCAGGACCTGGAGGACGGAGGTGATGATTCGAGTCGCCCCCGGCGCGCCGATCACCACCACCGGACGATCTCCCTTGTAGACCAGGGTCGGAGTCATGCCCGTGGTGCGCCCCTTGCCTGGAGCGATGGAGTTGGGATGGCCAGCCAGGGGGTGAAAGTTGATCATGGAGTTGTTGTACATGAAGCCCAGGCCCGGCGTGATCACTCCCGACGAGACTCCCAGTGAGTGGGTCAGCGAGACGCAGTTTCCGTCAGAGTCCACCACGCTGACCTGGGTGGTGTCGGGAGGCTCGGGAGCCATGGGTTCCACATTGATTGCGCCGCCCTCCTCGATGGTGCGGCGCCACTGGGCAGCGCGTTCCTTGGAGGTCATCCAATCCAGGGGGACGTCCACGAAATCCGGATCGGCCAGCTGCAGGCTCCGGTCGGCGAAGGCGGCCTTCATGGCCATGGCGACCCGTTCGATAAAGGCCGGGGAGTTGTGTCCCAAGCTGGCCAGATCCCAGTCTTCCAGGATGTTGAGGATGGCCGCCAGGGTCGGTCCCCCGTGGGGCGGCTGGGAACCGACAACGCGATATCCTCGATAGCTGCTCACCACCGGTTCCGGGTCCCGGAGCCGGTAACCCGCCAAGTCTCCTGCGGTGACGAAGCTTCCGTTGGCCGCGAGGTCGGCGGCCATGGTTTCCGCCAATTCCCCCCGATAGAAATCTTCGGGCCCGTGTTCGGCCAGATGCTCGAGAGTCGCGGCGTAGTCGGGGTTGGTGAGCCGATCCCCGACCTCGCGGGGGAGCCCCTGGTCGTTGAGATAGATCCGGCTGGCCTCGGCATTGCCCTGGACGTAGTCCATCAGACAGGAGGCTTCCGGATAGGCCGGCCTCGCCCTCCATCCGTCCGCCAGATTCTTGTCCACCAAGAACCCCTCCCGGGCGATTCGGGCTGCGGGCCCGAGGACGGTCCGCCAGGAACGGGTTCCCCAGCGCTCCAGCATGGCGGCGAATCCCTTGACCGCTCCGGGGACGCAGATGGACTGGTAGCCCAGGTCGTTGACCTTGTCCTTCAGGAAGAAGCCCCAGCCGTCGGGGTTGGGCCCCAGGACCACCTTTTCCCACATGGCCGGAGAGACTTTCGAACCGGCCACAGCGGGAGCGTCCAGGACCCGTCCCTTGGCCTCCGAATCGCCGGCGACGTGGAGGGTCAGGATGATGTAACCCCCGGCCCCGCACATGTGGGGACTCAGGACCGACTGCACCAGCGCGCAAGTGACGGCGGCGTCTACGGCGTTGCCGCCCGACATCAACACCTTGGCCCCCTCTTCCACCGCCACGGGCTGGGGAGCGACGATCATTCCGGGCATGGGCGTCCTTCCTGGCAGATTCTAACTCTATTCAGCACTATGGTTTGCCCGTCATCTTCCGTTTCCGGGCTTCATCCCGGGGAGCCAAAAGGAAAACGCCGATGAACCCTGGCCACAATGCCTGAAACAACCATGTAAGTCGAGTCTTGGCAGTCCACCGGGGGAGAATATTTGGACGTCGAACTCGCAGCTTGACCGTTGTATCGTAAAGAGCATCCACGTCCGCAATAACTATAGGAACCAGGTAAATGACATCTATGATGACTATAAAAGTTGCGATGGACACGGAACTCTTGGGACGGATTGACAAACGCGTTCAGCAGCTCGGTGCAACACGATCCGCGTTTGCCCGGGAGGCCTTGCAAGCCGCGTTGGACCGCTACGACGATGCGGAATTGGAAGAGCGGCACCGGGCCGGTTATCGTCGGCTTCCAACCACCCCGGGAGAGTTTTCCGCTCCCGAAGAGGACTTCGTTTGGGGCGATGATGCGTGGAGCAATTGACCATGCGTCGCAGTGAGAAATGTTGGGAACTCGCCATGAAGGAAATTGTATTCGTCGTCGAAGAGGCGCCAGAGAGTGGATTCACGGCGCGCGCATTGGGGGTTTCGATTCTCACAGAAGCAGGCACGCTTCCGCAGCTTTACGCCGCGATGCCGGATGCTGTCCGGTGTCATTTTGAAAAGCGCGATCGACCGAAAGTGATTCGACTCTATCAGCCCGTGGCAAAAGTCATCACGGCATTCGACCGTCCCTGCATCCCGGCGGACGGCGTTGCGATTCGGGCACATACTCCCGGTATGCACCCGAATCGCGCCTTGTCCGGCGGGCGCAGGAACGGTCTCGGTGCTCGCGGGACTTTCACCACGGACTGCTATTCTCCCCGCCAAAAGGTCATCGCTGTATGAGTTTGCCCCGGGACCCGTCGGGCAGAGATCTCGTAGTGCGGGAGGGATTTCCCTGGAACCCATAAGAATCCGCTAATCGCTCTCCACCACATAGACGGCGTAAAGGCGAGCGTCTTCCGGATAAATCCCTTCCCAGTTCACGCGCACGCGGATTGGCCCGTCCGCTCCTGCCAGTTGGTCCTTGCCGCTCCAGGCCACCCGTTGCCGCAGTCCCGGTTTCCGGAGCGGAATCGAAGCGTCTCCCGAATAACCGGGCATTGGCTGGAGCCGGCCGTCCAGGACCTCGACCCGGAGTTGGCTCGTCTCGGACAACCCCGAAGCGTTGACGTAGATCTCCGTCTGCGGGGAATCCAATTCGATTGGCGTAGAGAAGAAATGGGCGCCCTGCGTCCGGGGCGCCGCAGCGAAATATCCCAGCCGGTCCCGGCCCCAGGTGGCCAGACGGACACCGGTGGGCCCCTCCGGGTCGAACGCGACCCAGATGCTGTACCAGAAGAAGGTCCGGTCGCCGATGTTCTCGAACCCCTGCCCCTGGATCAGCCGCGGTTCCGCCCCGTCCGGTTCCTCGTAGGAGGGCAGGATCTTGAAGTCGGGGATCGGCTCCTTGAAATGGATGGCGTCGTGGCTCACCACCAGGCCCAGGTCGCAGGTCGAATAGCGTCGGTCGTTGGTCTGGTTGTGGTATTGGCCGTAGAAGCCGAGGATCACGTTCCCCCGGTTCCAGAGGCTGGCCCCCATGTGGACCTGTTCGCCGCGATGGATCTCGAAATCGTTGAGAGGACGCGGTGGGATGGGATCCCTCCGGAAGCTGAGATGGGCCGCATCGCTCCAATGGTCGAAGTCGTGGGAGACGAAAGTGACCATGATTCGGTTCCGGGCCTTGGGGACGGGGTGGGGGATCGGTCCCCCCTGACCGTTCAAATAGTAGAAGCCGTTGAACCGAATCAGGCCGCCCGTCTCCAGGCCGCTGCTCTTGATGATGGGGTTGTTGGAGGAGTCGGTCCAGTGCAGCCCGTCGGGACTGTAGGCTGCCATGATGGCTCGCGGATGCTCTTCCCGGACCATCTTGAAGCGCCGTCCGGGGTCCGGATCGTCCGGCTCGTGGAGGACCAGGCAGAAGGCTCCCTTCATGGGCCCCTTGCCGTCGGACAGCACCAGGTTGTTCTGCCGGTTCCCGTTGTACTCGACGAGTCCCAGGTCCGGCTTGTCCCAGCGGACCCCGTCCCGGGAGACGGCATAGAGGACCTGCCTCTTCCTGTCCTTGTCCCAACCGGTGTACCACATGCGGTACTCGCCATCGATTTTCAGGACGGTGCCGTAGTAGTAGACCCGCGGGTGGTCCGGGTCTCCCGGCATGCCCGGAGGGACGACCGGTTTGCTCGGGTGCAGGGGATCGGCTCCGGTGCCCTTGTTGACCGCGCCCTTCCGGCCCGGGATCAGTTCGAGCACCAAGCCCTTGCTGAAGGGAACGCTGTAGTCGTCGAACGGGAAAAGGACCGTCTCCTTGCCGGCCCCGGCGCCTGGCTGCAGCGACAGGCCGATTCCGATGAGAACAACCAACATCCTGTGAAGAGTCATACTTGCGACCTCCCTTTTCATGAAGCGCCAAGGATTCGAGCCCGGCACCCGAAAACGAACTTTCTCGATATAATCGGGAGCATACAAGGATACGGTTCCCGTCGCCGAGTTTCGCGCTCCGAACCCAGGTCCGAGACGCCGGGGAGTTTCGGACGCAACTGAACAATGTCCCTACGATTCCGGGACGCAGCCATCATCGTTTTGACCGGGTCGCTCCTCGGTTGCGGTACTTCACGCATCAAGAAGTTGCCGGTTCCACAGGAGCAAGTGATCGCGGCATACCGCCTCATGGGGGAGGCCGACGAGATGATGAAAGAGGGAAAGGACCATCTGGCGGTCCTGAAATACGTCGAAGCGACGACGCTGAATCCGTATCACGAAGCCATCTTCAACAAGTTGGCCATCGCTTATTGCCGGACCGGGCGATACTGGCAGGGAAGGAAGGCCGCGCAACGCTCCATCCGGCTCCAGCCGGGATACGCCTCGGGTTACAACACGTTGGGAATCGTCGCCCTTTCGAATCGAAAGTACAAGCAGGCGGCCGGCTATTTCGAAAAGGCCATCGCCCTCGATCCCAAGCCGTCCTACTACGTCAATCTGGGTTACGGCCAGATGATGCGGGGCCGGTACGAGGAGTCACGCCGAGCCTACCTCCAAGCCGCGCTCCTGGACCCGGAAATCTTCAAGACAACGAATGTCTCCCGCGTGACCTATCCGGACCCCATGGGAATGGACTCGGAGACGAACTACAATCTGGCCCGCCTCTTTGCCGAAATGGGGGACCAGCCCCAGTGCCTGAAGTATCTGGGGAGGGCGCTGGCGGCTGGATTCGCGGACCAGGAACGGCTGGCGGCGGACGGCGTTTTCGACGGATTTCGTCAAAGTCAGGACTTCATCGAACTCCTGAATTTGTATGGACTGAAAGCCGCCGGCAAGAGTTCCAGCTGACCACAATGGCGCCGTTTCCGGCGGCTCCGACCGTCTTGCCAGAACCACACCCGGCTTTGCTCCGGAAGGGAGCTGCGTCTATATTGTTGTGCTGCATTGGGCAGGAAGGTCCGGAGAGGGAGAATCGATGAGCCTCAAGAGCTTCTTTGACGAGAACGGTTACGTCACTGTGGACAACGTCTTCACTCCTGCGGAGATGGACGAACTCATGGCCCGGGTGGATGTCCTGGAAAGGAGGGAGCTTCCTTACCCCGAGGGCGATCTCAAGTGGGAGCCGACCAATCCTTCCGCGCTCCGGAACGCCTTCGGGCTGCTCCACCGCGAGTCCGCCTTTCGGTCCGTGGCCACGCATCCCAAGTTGGCAGCGGTCGTCGAGCGGATCCTCGGCCCCGACCTGGACATCTACGCCGACGGGCTCTTTGCCAAGCCGGCGCTGGACGGGGGCGTGGTCCCGCCCCACCAGGACATGTACTACTGGAGTTTCCAGCCCTACCGGATGCTGACGGCCTGGATCGCGTTGGAGGATGCGACCCGCGAGAACGGTTGCCTCACCGTGATCCCCGGAAGCCACAAGTTGGGCCTGCTCGATCACGAGCAGACGGACGTGCCCGGGAATACCTGGAAGCTGACCGAAGAGGCTCTGAGCCGTCTGGGGGATGAGATTCCGGTGGAGCTGAGCAAAGGAAGCGTGGGATTCCACCATTGCCTGACCTATCACCGGAGCGAGCTCAACCGGAGCCCGCGCTCCCGGCGCGCCTACACCGTGATCTTCATGACCGGCGAATCCCGCTGGGTGGGGGAGGAGGACTACCGGTATCCCTTCCTGCACGTTCAGGGGAAGCCATCTCCGGCCTACGAGGCCATGAAGCACGTCCAGGTGGACGGGTAAGTCGGGAACGCGTGCCGGACCCGCCCACGCGTCCACGAGCGGAGGCATTCTCGTTCCTGTGGAATACATAGACGGCTTCTTTCCTCGGAGTGGATCCTATCCTTGTTAATTGTCCATTATATGGATAATATACAAGGATGATAGAGCGGCATATCAAGCCCCGCGTTCTTGAGGCGCTTGGTTACCAGGCAGCGGTGGCCATTATCGGCCCGCGCCAAGCTGGCAAGACCACGCTCGCGCTGGATATCGGCGAAGAGCGCGGAGCCTTATATCTCGACCTCGAAGACCGAACCGATCGGCAAAAGCTGAGCGACCCGGCGCTGTTCCTGAGCCATTACGAAAACCGCCTCGTGATTCTCGATGAAATCCACAGAGTTCCCGGACTGTTTCAGGATCTTCGAGGGGTCATCGACAGCGGCCGGCGGCGAGGAAAACGGACCGGACGATTCCTGATCCTCGGCTCCGCGTCGATGGATCTGTTGCGCCAGTCCAGCGAGAGCCTTGCCGGCCGGATCGCCTATATTGACATGCAGCCGTTCCACCTCCTCGAGGTGGCGGGCGGCAGTGACACGCCCACCCGGCTCTGGGTGCGGGGCGGCTTCCCGGACAGCTTTCTGGCCGTTGACGGAAGGCGTAGCTTTCTTCTTCGCAAGGACTTTATCCGGACTTACCTGGAGCGCGACGTCGCCTTGTTCGGGCCCCGCCTCCCCGCGGAAACGCTGGAACGCCTTTGGATCATGCTGGCCCACAGCCAGGGAGGCCTGTTGAATGCCTCCCGGCTGGCTTCGTCATTGGGTGTGAGCGTGCAAACCGTGAATCGCTATATCGGACTCTTGACCGATTTGCTGCTGGTGCGGCGCCTGGCTCCTTTGCGCGCCAATGTCGGGAAAAGGCTTGTGAAATCGCCGAAGATCTACATACGCGACAGCGGCCTGCTGCACGCTCTGCTCGGCATTGGCGATTTCAATGCGCTGGCCGGCCATCCTGTGGCCGGCGCCAGTTGGGAAGGATATGTGATAGAGAATCTGCTCGCGGCCGCCCCGGAACGGACGACGGCCAGTTTTTACCGCACTTCCGCCGGCGCCGAGGTCGATCTCGCGCTTCAGTTGCCGAGCGGCGAACTGTGGGCGATAGAGATCAAGCGGGGCCGCGCCCCGAGACTGGACCGCGGCTTCCACAACGCCCGCGCGGACCTGAGGCCGGCCCATGCGTTCGTCGCGCATTCCGGCGACGAGCGCTTCCCGGTCACCGAAGGCGTTGAGGCGATCAGCGTCTCCGAGCTGGCGATGTTGCTTCAGAACGCATGAAAAGAAGGGAGCGGGTGATCATGATAGAAGGCGACCGGGTAACCACCAGCAAGCAAGCAGGTGACAGTCACCATCAGCTGCGCGTTGGAGTTTCCAGCCCTACCGGATGCTGACGGCCTGGATCGCGTTGGAGGATGCGACCCGCGAGAACGGTTGCCTCACCGTGATCCCCGGAAGCCACAAGTTGGGCCTGCTCGATCACGAGCGGACGGACGTGCCCGGGAATACCTGGAAGCTGACCCAAGAGGCTCTGAGCCGTCTGGGGGATGAGATTCCGGTGGAGCTGAGCAAAGGAAGCGTTGGGTTCCACCATTGCCTGACCTATCACCGGAGCGAGCCCAACCGGAGCCCGCGCTCCCGGCGCGCCTACACCGTGATTTTCATGACCGGCGAGTCCCGCTGGGTGGGAGAGGAGGACTACCGATACCCCTTCCTCCACGTACAGGGCAAGCCGTCTCCGGCCTACGAGGCCATGAAGCACGTCCGGGTGGACGTGTAGTCTTGGACGACGCTCGTATCAGATAGACGTTTCCCCACCGGCTGGCACCCCGGCAGAGTCCGGGGAGAAACATGGGGCACTCCAGGAGGGGGGACATTCCTGTCCCCCTCTTCATCGGCGACCCGGAATCGAGGGTTACAAACCCCCGCATTCTCCCCTCTTTCTGTCAGGATTGAGCTGGCCGCCAAGAAAATGAGGACACCGCCATGAAAATACGTACCGTGCTGACCAGCTTGATGATCAGCCTCGCCACCGGCTCTGGCGCCGAGGCCAGCTATGCAATCTACGTGGGGAAGAACCTGACCCGGGACGGCAGTGTGTTTCTGGCCGGATACGGCGATGAGCCTTCCAGCCATTGGTTGGAGATCGTGCCCCGCCGGCAGCATCCTGCCGGTTCCACCCTGACGGTGGGAGCGACTCCGGAATCCCGTTATCCCGGAGAACTCATCGAGATTCCGCAGGTGCCCACCACGTTTCGCTACCTGACCATGAACTATTCCTACTTTGCGGGTTTCCCGGCGCCCCTGACGAATGGCGGATTGAACGAACACGGTGTCGCGGCCCGCGACGTGTCGTCCGGCTCCCGGATCGAGCTGCGGGAGATGACGCCCAATCCGCAGCGCGGGCCAAACTACAGCGACCTGTCCAGGATTGTGATGGAACGCGCCCGAAGCGCACGCGCGGCCGTGGAGATCGTGGGCGAGCTGATTGACCGGTACGGTTTTTCCACCTACGGAGGCAACTCCCATCTCTTCGCCGACGCCGATGAGGGGTGGGTCCTGATCAACTTCGCGGGCGGCCAGGGCCTCTGGGTTGCCGAACGATTGGGACCGGACGACATTCGGGTGTCTCGTCCCGGCTATATCCATGAGGTTCCACTCAATTACCGGGAGCATCCGGATTTCATGGGATCCAGGAACTTGATTTCCTTCGCCGTGGAACGTGGCTGGTACGACCCCGGATCGGGAGAGCCCTTTCATGTGGGAAAGGTGTATGGACGGTCTGCCCACAAGGCCGAGGCAGTCCAGATGATCGAGGACCGCCTGCGGGCCAGGGCAGGCCGGATCGGCCTGAAGGACATGATCGAGGTCGTTCGGACCCCGGAACTCACCAGGGATTCCGCCGGTTACGGTCAGGTGGCCCACTTGCGCCAAGGCGTCCATCGGGAGTTGGGGACCTTGTGGGTCGCTCCGGCCCCTCCGGTAGCGGCGCCGTTTGTCCCCTACCGCATCGGCGTTCAAGATGTGCCGCCCGAGTTCAAGAAGCATCGCTACCTCACCGCAGGCGAGGACTCCCGCCACATCAGGGACCAGGACATGGGGGTGGAATCGACGCGGTACGCGTTCCGCGCCTGCAAGCGTCTGTTCTATCTGGCCAAATCCCACGAAGCGAAATTCCTGCCGGAGGTCATGGAGGCCTTGACCGCCTTCGAGTCTCGCCTGATTGACGAGCAGGCCACGGTGGAGGGAATCGCGCTGGCGCTGTTGCAGGCCGGAGAAGGGGATCTGGCCCAAGACGCTCTCACCTACTACAGCCGGACCGAAGCCCTGAATGGTCTGAGATTGGTCGAATCCCTGGCGCAAGGCTTGGAGGCGCGCACCAAGGTGCTGTTCGGAATCCGCTCGCCGGATCCCTGAGGGGCCTGACAAGTTCGTCGAGGATCTGCGAACCTTGCCTCTTCCCGCAATGAGCCTCACCAACTCTGCCGCCGCGGCCGTCCCTCCGTTCCTGGTCCGAACATCGGAGGCCGTCTCTCGGCTGGCGGGGCCAGCGGCAGGGGAGATGCTCTGCCCGTGGTGTCGCCGGCCACTCTTCGCGCTGTTCGTGATCACGCTCTTCGCCTCGGCCCATGCCGGCGAGCCGGGTGACGGACCCGTTCTTCAATTCGGAGAGCGGAAGCAGCTTTTGGTGGATGACCACGTCATTGCCGGGAAGCACCTATTGGCGCGCCGGCTCAGGCGGCCCACCAAAGCGAATGGCGGCCGGCCCGTCATCGTCGACGACACTCCGTGGGAAGACTTCGGGGTGCCCATCGTCGGTTCCGTGCTCCGGGAGGACGGCCGGTTCCGCATCTGGTACCGGGCCGCCGGCTCCGGCGCGGATGCGGCGACCTACTGCTATGCCGAATCCCGGGACGGGGTCCGCTGGGTCAAGCCCCGGCTCGGGCTCGTGGAATTCGACGGCAGCCGGGCCAACAACATCTATCAGATCGGCCGGCCGCAGGCCTACTGCCCCTTTGTGGATCCCAACGAGAAGGACCCTCGCCACAAGTACAAGTCGGCCGTCGGAGCCGGGAAGGGATACGGCACCACCACTGCCCTGGCTTATTCCCCCGACGGCCTGCGCTGGAGCTATTACGATCAGGGCCGGCCCATCACCGGCCGGGCCGCGGACACCATCAACCAAGTGCTCTGGGATCCGTATTCGGGTGTCTACCGACTCTACACCCGTACCGACTATGGAACGGGGGGAGGGAGCGGAGAGATTCGGGGAACCCGGGACATGGTGAACTCATGGACGGAGCTCCGGAGTCACCTTGGAGAGTGGACGACCGTGCGCGAGTGGTGTCTGGGGCGGGAGAGCGGCAGGAAGGATTACGAGTGGACCCGCCAGATCTACAGCTTGAACGGATGGATCTACGAGGGTGTCCAATTCGGGCTGCTCTGGTCGCTGGAACGGCCGGGGGAGAGCGAGGAGATGGACTTCTTTCTGGCCATGACTCGCGGGGATCGCCCCTGGAATCTGGAGTGGGTGTACCGGAACCAGCCGTTCCTGCGCCGCGGCCCCGCCGGAAGCTTCGACGCCAAATGGATCCAGCCGGCTCCCAACATCGTCACCTGGAAGGACCAGCACTGGATCTACTACGTGGGGCGTCCCATCTCTCACAGCGGCCAGGGAAGCGCTGGAGCGCCCACCGGCATCGGCTTGGCCACGGTCCCGCTGGATCGTTTCGTTTCGTTGACTGCATCCGATCGATTGGGCTGGGCCACCACCCGGCCGTTTCGGGTCGAGGGCGAGGAAGTCGTGGTCAACCTGGAGGTCCCGAACGGCGAACTCACAGTCGAGGTTCTGAATGCCGACGATGAGCCGATCCCGGGCTTTTCCCGAGAAGAGGCCCTCGTGCTGCGGCAGGTCGACGGCCTGCGAGTGCCGGTGCGCTGGAAGAATCGGCGGGACCTGAGCCAATTGCGGGGACGGATCGTGAAACTGCGCCTGTGGCTGCGTGGAGGCAGTGTCTACGCGTTTCGCATTCGCAGGAATTGAATACCCCCAAGGCAGGGTGAAGTTGGTCTTACGGCCGGGAGATCGTGGCGGCGGCCGGCGCACAAAGCCGCGAACGGCTCGAATCGCCTGCAATACGGGAGCGGGTTCCGAAGAGCCAGCCGGTCAACGGATCGTGATGATAGTGGTCTCGCGACCCAGGCGTTTGCCAAACTGGTGTCCAAGAAAACCGCCTCCCACAGGCGAAACCAATAGGGCCGTCCACTCCAGACGTGGGTCCCAACGAGCACCGAGGAGCGTGAGGCCGGTCAGCCCAAAGGCCGCAATGGCTCCCACAACCGCACCCCCGATCGCTGCGTCCTCCAGCACCTTCTCCACCTGAAATTCTTTGACCGATTCTCTCGGGATCGAGGCCTCGAATCCACCGGCGTAACGTTTTCCGTCGGTGGCCACGGTGACCTTGGGCAGGTAGGCGGCGTTTTCCTGAACCACGACCACGCCACCACGGACGGCGCCCCCCTCCGACAGCATGACGGTGACCTTCTCTCCGTGAAGAACGGCGGGAAGGTCCTCCCAGGCCAACTCACGGCGAATCTCCGAACCGGCCTTCAAGGTCTGGGGAAGACACATCAGGGCGATAAAGATTCGCACCAGCGTCAAGGGGGCCAGTCCCACGATCGTGGTTTTCCGGATCCATCTGTTGTTCTTAAGTGTGAGACTTGCCATAGCGCCACCTCCTCGAAATCGCTCAGTCGCTGGGATTCAACGTTGTGCACCGGCAGAAAACGTGGCCGGCGGATCAACAGTCTCCTGCACTCCTCGTGTTTCGCACTCTCCGTACCCACGAGAGGGGGTCTCCACCTCGATAGATGTGATTTTTTTGCCGGAATGGGCTCACCGACTTGGGTGGCAACTCAGGGCGCATGGCCACTACAATCGCCGTGCCGTTGGCGGCCCGCGGAATTCGGAGCCGTCTTCAGCAACGGCTCTGGATCGAATCTGGAATATGGAGGAATCGGAAATGCAGAGACGCAGCTTTCTCGGCTATGCGCTGCCTTCGGTGGCGGCGATGGGCAACTTGAGACGGGAAGCTCTGGGGGGTGGCGAGCCGTTGGGATCGAGCGGCGGCGTCCTCCCATCGAACCTCGGGTCGAGCCCAATCCGGGAAGGGTCCATGGTGGTGGGAGCTATCTCCGGCCACGGTCATGCCGGGGGACACGTGCGTGTCCTGGACCAGCTTTCGGAGGTGGGCAAGATCCACGTCTGTGCCGCCACCGAGCTGGCCGACGTCGAAAAACTTGCCGCAGAGTCGTCCAAGGTGGCCTCGAAATCCACCGACCTGGGCAAATTCCTGGCCAGAGACGACCTGGACGCGGTGACGGTCTGCGCCCGTCCGGACCAGGCGCCGGGCATTCTGGAGCAGGTCGTCTCCGCCGGCTTGCCGGTCCTGTACGACAAACCGGCGACGACCCACTCCTCCCACCTCCGCCGGGTTGCGGAAGTGGCGGAGAAGAAGGGCGTGACGGCCGGCGCCATGCTGCAGTGGCGCTACAATCCCATGGTCATGGACTTTAAGCGGGCCCTGGACGATGGTGCGCTGGGCCGCATCATGACCATCGAGGCCAAGCTCCTGAACGGGTTGGTGGAATACCGGGACACCTCCGCCTACATCTTCGATCCCAAGACCGCGGGCAGCGGAATCATGTCCTGGTTGGGGTGCCATTGCCTGGACCTGGTGTTGTACCTGATGCAGGAGCGGGTGGTGGAAGTCATGGCCCTGGTGGGGAACCTGAATCCGGAGAAGATTGCCGTCGAAGACACGGGATTGCTGTTGCTCAGCTTCGAGAGCGGCAAGCTGGGGACGTTCCAGGCCGGATATCACTTGAAGGGCAGCCGGGCCGTCTACGATTTCTACATCGGCATGCGGGGAACGGAAGGCTATTCCATCCTGCCGCTGGTGGAGCCGGTGGAGCACGGGACGACGAATGCCGCCGTGGCGGGTGGAACCTACACCCTCTACAGTGAGGCCCGGCATTGGGTCAGCGGCCGCCGCCACCGCAAGACCTACCAGATTCCGCAGACTCCGGGTTACGGCGGCATCATGGCCGAAGAGTTGTTCCGGGACTTCCTGGAGGCCTCGCGGACCGGGGCCCCGGCCCCCTCGCCGATTCGAGACAATGTCCACATGCTGGAGATCATCGAGGCGGCCAAGGAGTCGTCGGCCAGCCGCCGGGCCGTGCGAATTCCGGCCTGAGGGTCTCTTGACGGGAAGCGAATTCCAAAACCCGCATCGACAGGGCTCGCGGGAGGATCATCATGGCGAAGAGGCTGAACCGAAGGGAGTTTCAGCGGAACGTGGGCGCGCTGACCTTGGCGGGGGCCGGAGTCGCGTCGGCCCGGCCTCTTGAGGCCCAGACGGAGCGCCTTTCGCTGCCGCCTCTGTTCTACAACAACGACGGCAGCTTCCTCTTCTACCCCGCTCCTCCCAGGACGCCTGAGGACTTCGTCTACGAAGCCGTGGGCCGGTTCGTCGGGACCCAGATCGGCGCCGTCGTCTGCCACATGTTCGGCTTCGGCGACGCGGTCCCCCTGTTTCCCACCCGGGTCCCCGAGGCCGAGGGGATCGATCGGGACACGTTCCTTCACGTCAGCGAGTGGAAACAGCAGACCTGTATCCGAGGACTGTTGGACCAGGGCATCGATCCCTGGCAGCTCTCTCTGGAGCTGGCTCACGAAGCCGGCCTGCAGTACTGGATCGGCATGCGCTTCAATGATCTGCACGGTCCCCGTTTTCAATGGCCCAGCCACTTTCGGGTTGCCCATCGAGAATACGAGTTGGGAGACAACTGTGGCTCGGGCGTCCATAGTCCCGAAAGCGTCTACGCCGAGAAATGCGTCGGCCTCAACTTCTCGATACCTGAGGTCCGGGCGCACCGTCTGCAACTGGTAGAGGACGCGTGCACCCGCTATGATGCCGACGGCTTCGAGTGGGATTTCCTGCGCGAGCCCGGGCACTATTTCCCCGACATCGAGAAGGGGAGGCCGATCCTGACCCGGTATCTGCGTGAAGCCAGGGCCTTGTTCAGCCGCATCGGAACCGATCGAGGCCGCCCCCTGGGATTCGGGATCCGGGTCCCGGCGACGCTGGAAAAGTGCCATCAGATCGGACTGGAGTTGAAGACCTGGATCCAGGAGGGCTTGGTCGATTACGTCTCTCCCGGGGTCCATTGGGATACGGCCACGAGCATGCCCTACGACGAGTTCGTCGCCCTGGCGAAAGGGACCTCGTGCCGGATCTACGCCTGCACTTCCGAACAAGTGGGGCCGGGCTACCACCGGCGTCCACCCGCGGCGACACTCCGGGCCGGAGCCGCCAACGCCTGGCGTCAGGGAGTCGACGGGATCTACATGTTCAACTTCCACCACCATATCGGCCACAATCTGAAGGAGGCCGAGGTGGTGTTCCAGGAGTTGGGGAATCCCAAGACGCTGGAGCACAAGGACAAGCTCTATACCGAGGTCGGCTGTTACGACTGCTTGAATAAGTACCCCCGCAGCAGTGACGTCTTCCAGGCTTTCGTGCATCAACTGCCCGAGGCGCTGGCCGAAGGGAAGACCAAGACGGTGGAAGTCCTGGTGGCGGACGACCTGGACATGGCGCGCCGCAGAGGCATGCTCCAGGAGATCAAGCTGAGCCTGACCGTGGTGGGATTGACGTGGGAAGATGACCTGGAACTGAACTGGAACGGGCGTCCGTTGCCTGAAAACCCCGGCCTGGAGATCCCCATGAACCGGGTCGGTCCGGGGCCCATCGAGTACCAGGGCAACTACATCATGTCCTACGACCTCACGCACGGAGACTGGATCCGGCAGGGAGTCAACCGGTTGGAGGCCACCCTCGAGAAGCGCAACCCCCAGGTCCGCATCGAGATGATCCTCCACAGCCTGGAGTTGAGCATCGAATACCGGACGCTGCCCACGCGAGTCTGATCCCGGCGCGGCTCCCGACCGCCGGCGGGTCGGCTCCGGCGCATAGTGGAGCAAATAGCACGGATTTCTTCGGTCCTTCGCTTTGCCGTCCGGGGAAGCTACGTTCGGCCCATCAGAAATTGAGACGGAGAGAAAACTGGAACTGCCTCGGTGCGAATGCCGAGGTGTACGAGAACGGTTCCGTCACCGGCCCCCGGCGTCCCGTGTACGAGGACGGGAGCTCCTCCAGGGTGAGCGTACCGACGGTGCCGTTGACGTGCTTGAAGTTGGTGCGGTTGAGGATGTTGAACCCTTCGGCGACGATGTCCAGGCTCTTGTCCTCTCCGAGCGAAATTCGGCGCTTCAGGCGCAGGTCGACGCTGAAGAGGTTGGGTCCGATGCCCACGTTGCGGCCCAGGCCCCAGGGACGGTGCGTGTCGGTGTGGCGGTCGCCCACGTTGTCGAAGCCGGCATTGAGGTTGAAGGGGGCAAACGAGCGTGCCGTGACAATCCCGGAAAGGGTGAGGTCGCCCAACAGGTTGTGTCCGAGCCCTTTCCCCCGGCCGGCCTTCCAGGGCAGCTTCGCCAGGGTGCGCAAGACGAAGCGGTGACCGCGATGGTAGGACGAGAGGGCCGTTTCGGCCGCGGCGTCCCACTGCAGGTGAGGTTGGAACGAGGAGTTGTAGTCGGTGATCTCGTCCATCGCCTTGCTCCAGGTGTGGTGTGCCGAGATCACGACGCCGTCCGAAAAGCGCTTCTCCAATTGCAGAATCAGGGCGTGATAGAAGGAATTGGACCAACTGCCATAGACGTTGTCCTGCAGGATCTCCGGCCTGTGAAAACCGACGATGGGTCGTCCTTGGGCGTTGGTTCCGGCGCGGTAGATGTTGACGTCGAGCGGGCGGACGATATCAGCCCGTGGCAAAAGTCGTCGCGGCATTCGACCGTCCCTGCATCCCGGCGGACTGCGTTGCGATTCGGTCACATACTCCCGGTATGCTCCCTCATCGCGCCTTGTCCGGCGGGCGCAGGAACGGTCTCGGTGCTCGCGAGACTTTCACCACGGACTGATATGGACGCCGCGGTTGAAGTTGTACCCGGCCGAGAGGGCAAATCCGCCGACGTTTCTTTGGATCTCGAGGCTTGCCTGTTGGGCGTAGGGGTTCACCATATCGTCGGCCACGGTGAACGCGACGCGCAACGGCAGTCCGGGAGTCGGAACCAGGCCGTGGATGGCCAAGTCCTCAGGCCTGATTTGCCGTTTGCCCAGAATGCCCCGGGCCAACACCGACTGGTAGATCTCCGCCGACGTGAGCGTCTGCCCGGTCAGCGCGCTGTTGATTCCCGGGATGCCGGTCAAGGGGATGAAGACCTGAAAGATCTGCTGGACTTCGTCTGAGAGCAGGTCCCGAATGTACGTGATCTGGCCGTCGATCCGGGCATGGAAAATACCGTAGCCGCCCCGCACCACGGTCTTGGTATCGGGGCTCCAGGCGAATCCCATGCGTGGCCCGAAGTTGTTGTTGTCTCTGGGAAAATTCGACTTGCGGAAGAGCTCGTGGCGCAGTCCCAGAGTCAGCAGGAATTTCGGGCGGATCCGCCAGGAGTCTTCTACGAAGAACCCGTAGGTACTCGCCCCTCCGCGCCAGAAAGGATCGCCGAAGCCCTGTTGGTAAACGATGGGGAGGCCCAGCGCGTAGGCCTGAAGTGAGGAGATGGGGTGGTCCACTGCCGCCGCCAGGTGGGGAGCCCCCGCTCCCGTCAGCAACAGCTTGACGAATTGGGATGCGCCGGGCCCGCCCCTGGCGTCGATCAGAGCTGAAAGGGGGACGGCCGCTCCGAAGATGAATCGCCCGCTGAAGAAGGTCTCGGACCGAACTCTGCTGTATCCCAGGTTGACGTCCGCACCGAACTTCAACGTGTGCCCCCCGGAGACGTAAGTGAAATTCTGCCGGGCCTGTCCCCTGCGTTGGAGGCTTCGAGTCGGCAGGATGAAGTCTCGTCCAAAATGGCCGAATCCGTTGATGTCGATGGAGGGTCCGTGGGGGTCGGTCGGGAAGACCCCGAAGTCGTGGTACGACAGTCCCAACCAGGTCTCGCTGATCCATTCCGGACCCACGACCAGGGTGTCTCCGACCGCCAGGGCGAAATCGTTCACATTGTTGTTGCGTCCCCGGCTGCGGGCCACCAGCGAACCGAAGCTGGTGTTCTGGCTGTTCTGTCCTGTCCAGTTTCCTCGAAAGAAGAGATTGTGCCCGGAGCCCACCGCATGGTCGATGCGCCCTATGACTTGCTGCCGCTCTTCCGAGAACGGGAACACCCCGCTGTTGCTCTCGAACAGATGGACGACGTGGGGGAAGTTTCCCGGAATCAAGGCCGCCGTAAGTTGTTGGACCAGCGGGGCCAACTGGGGCGGAACCGCGTCCCCGAGCGCCCCGGCCAAGGCCTTTTGCGAGGGCGTCGGCTCGTACAGGAACGATCTGTCCCGGAGCAGCGGAACGAACGAGGATTCGTGACGGTCGAGGCGTTCGTAGGCGGTGTAGAAGAATGTCCTGTCTCGCAGGATGGGGCCGCCAAAAGACCCCCCACTCTGGCTCCTTGTATACGCCGAGTCGGCCGGATCGAAGTGGTTGCGGGTCTGGAAGCGCCGGTTGCGGAGCACTCCGAAGATGGACCCGCGAAACTCGTTGGTCCCTCCCTTGGTGACGATGTTGATGGCTCCCCCGGGCGCTCCGCCCAGTTCCGCGGAAAACGAATTGCGGTTGATCTGAAACTCCTGCACCGCGTCCTGACTGATGGAGGAGCGGACGCTTCCGGTGGCGTAGTTGTTGTCCAATCCATCGATGGTGAAGGTGTTGCCGCGCCCGCCGCCGCCGCCGATACCGAGTCCGGACGCGGGGGTCGGGGCGATGCGGTAGTCGCGGTCATCCGCCACATAGTTCGAGTCGACGACGCCGGGAGTCAGCAGCGCCAAGTCCAGGTAGTCGCGGCGGTTGACGGGCAGATCCTCGATGCTGGCAGAGTCGATATGGTTGGACTGCTGGGTCTTGTCGTGGGCGATGCTGACCCGCGTCGCTTCCGCCGTGATTTCAACGGCCTCGGCGGCCACCGGTATCTCGGGGGAAAAGGACTGGGTCTGTCCCACCAGCACCTCCAGGTCCTTGGCCACGTAGGGAGCGAACCCGGGCAACTCGAAGCGGAGCGTGTAGAGGCCGGGATCGACCCGGCTCAGGACGTATTCGCCGATCTCCGAGGTGAGGGTCTCCCGGGTCACGCCGCGGCCTTGGTAAGTGGCGGTAACGGTGACGCCGGGGAGAACGGCCCGGGTCTCATCGTAGACGTAGCCGCGAATGGTGCCGGTGTCGGTCTGGGCGGAAAGCAGGACCGTGCCGGCCAACAGAATCGCCGCCGCGATCCCCAGTCGGCGCAGAGAGCGCCATAAGCGAGGATGAGAGGAAGAAGGGATCAGGCTTCTGATCGACATGATGGAAATCTCCCGCATGAAATCGACTAGCAGTCCGTGGTGAAAGTCCCGCGAGCACCGAGACCGTTCCTGCGCCCGCCGGACAAGGCGCGATTCGGGTGCATACCGGGAGTATGTGCCCGAATCGCAACGCCGTCCGCCGGGATGCAGGGACGGTCGAATGCCGTGATGACTTTTGCCACGGGCTGCTAGGCTATTTCGGCCAGCAGGACAAATCGGGCCGGATGAACATGGAACTTGGAGAAATGGAGAACCCCGCGGAGCTCCCCATCGGGTAAGTTCGTGGCGGGTTCCGTCGTACGCATCTCCGTAAAATCCAATATTACAAAACAGATTTCCGAGTTCCAGACCAACGGGCCGGCGGAACGTTCCCCCAGAGCAAACGGGCCGCAAACACACGTCAAGCAGGCTGCCGACACAGGTCCGGCCTGGACGACTCGGAAGCTTCCCCAACGGGGGGCGACCCGGCGGATTCAGGGGAGAAACCGGGGGTCGAGCTCGACCGGCTCCCGCTACCGGTGAAGTGGGGAAGTGCGAACCACCCGACGAGGGATTCGTGCCGCCGCCTCGCCCAGGTTCTATATCCTTACTTTCACTCCTGGTTCAGTTTCGTCGAGCGGGAGCCAATCACCATGGGAGCGTGCCTGTCACCTTCTCTTCTCTCACTCCTTATTCCTCTTCTGAGGTTGACTCCATAATCCGATCGCAACATTCTTCTGGCACGGAACCATTCCCCAAAGGCCCCGTCGACGAGAGGAGAACACGGCGCATGACAGGTGACACCAACGCTGGCGCACGACCCATCAAAACCGGCATTTTCATCATGCCCTACCACCCATCGAGCAAGCCGCTGGCTCAGTGCTTCGACGAGGATGTCGAACTGGTCATCCGGGCGGAGGAACTCGGTTTCGACGAATTCTGGATCGGCGAGCACCACACCATGAGGTTCGAGCCGATCGTGGTCCCCGAGGTGTTCATCGGCCGCGTGCTCGGAGTGACCGAACGCATTCGTCTGGGAGCCGCGCCCGTGTGCCTCAATCTGCATCATCCGGCCTACGTAGCCACGCGGCTCGCGTTTCTGGATCACCTCTCGAAGGGACGGCTCAACCTCTGCTTCGGGCCCAACAGCGTCAGCACCGACATGGAGCTCTACGGCCAGCATCCAAAGGATGGCGGGGCTATGACACTGGAGTCGTTGGACGCCATCCTGAAACTGTGGGCGTCGGACCCGCCCTACCACCACGAAGGCAAATTCTGGCAGTTCTCGCTCGAAGAGAACGTCGATGAGGCGACGGGGATCGGATTCATATTCAAGCCGCTCCAGCAGCCGCATCCGCCCATCGCCATGCCGGGCATCAGCCGCAACTCGGGCACCCTCACCCTGGCTGGCCAGCGCGGGTACGCTCCCTTCTCGGCAGCTCTGGCCACCGGGAACGTCCTGGCGGACAATTGGGCGACCTACGCCCGGGCCGCCGCCGAAGCGGGGCGCGAAGCCGATCCCGGGACCTGGAAAGTCTGTCGCGCCATTTTCCTCGCCGACACCACCGAGGAGGCCGTAAAGCTGGCGCGCAACAACTCGGTGGGCGGGAACTACGAGTACATCGCCTCCCTGTTGGACAATTCATTGGGGCACCGGGGGATCCTGAAACGCGACCTCGACATGCCGGACGCCGACTGCAACATGGATTTATGGCTCCAGGAGCAGATCATCGCCGGCGACGTCGACGAGGTGCTCCGGCGGCTGTTGGAGCTGATGGAAGAGAGTGGTCCCTTCGGCACCCTCGTCCTGATGGGCTTCGACTGGGACGACAAGGCGAGTTGGATTCGCAACCTGGAACTGTTCGCCAAGGAACTGATGCCTGCCTTGAACAAGGCCGTTTCCGGCGTCACGGCTTGACTGGAAAGTGGAGGATTGGGCGCCCGGAAGTCACTTCTCCGAGCCGCCGCTCCTGGCCGTTCGGGGAAGTCCTTGCCGTAATCGGTAGTATTCCCTCTCTTGAGCGACGAGTCCGTTCAAGCCGTGCGAGATCCGCAGCTCATATCGCTCCTGGTCCTCATCCGGTAGGGGAGGGTGGAGGTGCCTGTAGATCTTTTCGAGATGCTGACGGGCCAGCGACGACGTAAATCCGTCCAGGGCCGCCGCGCGCGTAACTGCCGGATGCCCTGTCCGCTTGGTGGGCAAGCGGCGAGAGCCCGCTCAGAGGGAACCTTTCCAGGAAATCTTGCGCCGATTCGGCCTTTCCCAGCGGTCCGAGCGCCGATTTGAGAGCCACGAACGCTTCATATTCCGCCTCCGTTCGAGCTTGTCCCAATACTCGTGCGGGCCGATCCCCCGCGGGTGCGACGATCTCGCGTCCTGGCTGCCGGGATGTCTCGGCTGTCATGGACCCTACCAGCCCGTGGCAAAAGTCGCCACGGCATTCGACCGTCCCTGCATCCCGGCGGACTGCGTTGCGATTCGGGCACATACTCCCGGTATGCACCCGAATCGCGCCTTGTCCGGCGGGCGCAGGAACGGTCTCGGTGCTCGCGGGACTTTCACCACGGACTGCTACCAAGCCAATCAGCAGCAGAAAGGCGCAAAAGAGTCGATTCATCATCTTCACCCGGATGGACCTCTTCGTCAGTCCTCCACGCCGATTCGGATTTCCTGAACAGATGCCCGGAGTGTGCCCCCCGGTGGGAAATGCGGGCTGACCTTCGCATCGCTCCCCGCGGCTGGTTCAGGCTAATCGGACAGCGCGAACGAGAGGATGTTGCCCCCCGAAGCGATCGCGACGTACTGCTTGCCCTTGACCTTGTAGGTCATGGGCGATCCCTTCCAGATCTCATTTGCCTCGAAGTGCCACAGCGTCTCGCCGTTCCTGGCGTCGACGGCCGCGAATCCTCCTCCCGTCTCGCCGTAGAACACCAATCCTCCGTTGGTGGACAGGACGCCGGAGTAGTTCGACTCGGGAGTGCCGACTTGCTGGATCTCCCAGGCGATCTTCCCCGTGTCGACTTCCAACGCCCTCAGAAACTTCTGGGGCGGGTCCTCCGGATTCCGGTACGGCAGGAATCCCCCGAGCCGGGCCTTCTGGTAGATGGTGCAGTCCTCCACGGCCATCACGTACAGCAACCGGGTCGCCGGGTGAAAGGCCGTCGAGTACCAGTTCGTCGCTCCCCGCACGGCGGGACACGACTTCGTTCCGCCCAGCGTCGGCTCATTGCCGGGGAGTAGTTGCGGCGCACCGTTGTCGTCGATGCCGCTGGCCCAAGTCAGCTTCTTGACGAAGGGTTCCCCCAGCAGAAACTTGCCGTTGGTGCGGTCGAGTACATAGAAAAAACCGTTGCGATTCGCTTGCAGCAGGAGCTTCCGGTCCCGTCCCTGAAACTCCGTGTCCACCAGGAGGACCGGCTCGGTGGCGTCCCAGTCGTGAACGTCGGCCGGAGTGAACTGGAAATACCACTGCAGCTTGCCGGTCTTCACGTCCAGCGCCACGACGGAGTTGGTGTAGAGGTTGGCACCGATTCGGTCGGTCGGGTCCGTGTCGGGCCAAGGGTTTCCGGTGGTCCAGTAGAGCCACCCGGATTCCACGTCGTAGGAGCCCGTCAGCCAAGTGGCCCCGCCGCTGAGCTCGATGGCGTCTCCGACCCAGGTCTCCGAGCCCGGCTCGCCCCGCGCCGGGACGGTCCAGAAGCGCCAGGCGCGTTCTCCGGTCGCCGCCTTGTAGGCGTCCAGAAACCCTCGAATTCCCTCATCGCCGCCGCCGACCCCCGCGATGACCAGGTCGTTGACGACCAAGGGCGCGCTGGTCGATCCGTAGGGCCCCGGGAGGTCCGGCTCCGGCATGGCGACGTCCCACATCAATCCCCCTGTGAATCGGTTCAGACAGATGAGGTGGGAGTTGTCGGTGGTGAAGAAGACCCGGTCACCCAGGATCGCGACCCCCCGGTTCGCTCCGATTGCGGCGTCGCCGGAAATGGTGCCCGCCAAGCTGCGCGGACGGATGTAGCACCAGATCCGCCGTCCCGTGCGCGCATCCATCGCGCAGACGCGGTTGGGCCCGGTCACGAACATGATCCCGTCGCTGACCAGCGGCGTGGTTTCGAGAGGCGAGTACGGAAGGGAATGGGACCATCGAAGCTGCAGCTTTCCGGCGTTGCCGGTATGGATCTGATCGAGAGGGCTGTGACGGTTCCCGTTCAGGTTTCCGTTGTAGGTGGGCCACTCCCCAGGTTCGGGAGAGAGGATTCGCCGCATCTCCTCCTTCGACACCGGCACCGGTTCACCGGCCAGGGGACCGACCGAAGTACCGGAGCGGCGGCTCAGGTAGGCCACCAGATCGCGGCGCTCCCGGGCCGAAGCCTCGAGGGCCGGCATCAGGGGTTCTGCTTCGACGGAGATGCCGGTGTATTCGGTGTCGAGCAGCAGGTGTAAACCACCGTCGAGAGTCTGAACCTGCAGGTCGTGCATTCCGCGGCTGCGAATGAACCCGCGCAGCACCGGTCCATCGCGCTGTTGGACGGTGGCGACTTCCCACGGGTTCTCGGGACAGAAGGCCCAGCCGGGACAAGAAGCGGAAGAGCGGACGGCGGCGCGGGCGAGGGGATCGTCCAGAGACTGGTCCAGTTGGAGTGCCGTGAGTTGACGTCCGATATCCGACAGATCGGGACCATTCGTACCCCCGCGGCCCGCGATCATGTGGCACGTCCCGCACTTGCCCTCTGCGAAGAAGAAGCGCTCGCCGGCGAGGACATCCCCGGGCGGCTGGATATCGTAGGCCGAGGCGTTCAGCGAGTGGACCCAAGCCGCCAAGGTCAACAGCGCCGAGTCCTCCATCGCGAACGGCGGCATCCCTCCCTGGGTGCCGTTGCGGATCACTGAGCGGATTTCGTTCTCGGAAAGGCTTCGCAGCTTCCGGCTGTGGACCAACGAAGGACCCCGTTCGGTGCCCTGGGCCTTTTCACCGTGGCAGCTTGAGCACAGCGTCACGAATCGGTCCGGCACCGTCTCGGAGGACTCCTGAGCCGCGGCCGGTATCGCCAGACTCAGGGAGACGACGGCTATCGCGAACCGCACCGGCATTCTGTTCTTGGTGTCGAACCCCGTTGCCGGCGTCAGGCATCGGATTACTTTCCTGACCGGAAGAACCAACTTCAGGACGGTCTCAGGCAGCAAATGCAGGACGGTCATTGCCAGCAGAGTACGGTCCGCAAGGGTCTCATTCAAGGATCGGGGCCGCCTCCTGGCCCTGCTATGTGACCGGGACGACCCGACGGGAGAGATCCGGCGTCTGGCGTCGGCTCGAGGCAAGCCGCTGGCGGGGACGGAGCTGGCACGGGCGCAGAGTTGGACCCTGCGCGGGAAACTGCTGAAGCTAGGAGTCTGCGCCGTAGGAGTGATCGTAGCGAGAAAGTGGGGAATCGAGGCCAGATTTTCTCGATTTGGAGGTCGAATGCCGTGACGACTTTTGCCACGGGCTGTTAGGCCAGAGCCGCTCCGTCGACGTTCATCGTTTGGCCGGCGACGAAAGAGGCTTTGTCCGAACACAACCACACGACCGCCTCGGCGATTTCCTCGGGACGTCCCATGCGACCGATTCTAAGACCTTCTTGATATTCCTTGACCTTTTCGGGATAGTCCGCTTCCTGCTGGTCGACCATTGCAGTCTGGACGAAGCCGGGATTAATGGCGTTCACACGAATATTCCTGGCGACCAGGTCGACCGCTGCCGCCCGTGTCAGCATAGTGACAGCCACCTTGGACGCTCCATAAACCGCCAAGTCGGGGGTTCCCGCCTCACCAGCGACAGAGGCGATGTTCACGATCACTCCCGACCCCTGCGCAAGCATCTGGATAATTTCATATTTCATGCACAGCCATATGCCCTTGGTGTTGGTTGCCATCACACGATCGTAGTTGTCCTCGGTACACTCGTGGATCTTGCCCATTTCTCCCAAAATGCCGGCGACGTTAATACCGCAATCCAGCCGGCCATGCCGGCTCACGCATGCTTGGACCAACCCCTCGACTTCACCGGCTTTCGTCACATCACAGGCAACGGACATCGCCTCCCCACCGGCAGCTTTGACCAACTGGACGGTTTCGCTCGCTTTATCCTCCTGTACATCCGCCACAACCACTTTGGCGCCTTCCCGAGCAAGCAGTAGACAGGTGGCTCGGCCAATCCCCGAGGCTCCGCCCGTTACCAAAGCAATTCGGTTGTCGAGACTGGCTGCCATGAGAACCTCCTTCGAGCGTCAATGGTTTTTTTGGATCTCTGCACGAGAACTCCTATCGTCACCAATAGTTCCTCCCTATTTCCAGATTTTTTGAAAGCTGACTGGGGGTTCCAACGTCGCTTTTCGGGAATCCTGGTCCGCTACGGCTTCCACGGTATTCCGGAGCCTTCTTGGAGGGTGACGAGCCGGTCAGCTTCCACCCCTTCCCAGCTCTCGCTGCTGCCGCTGGGCCAGTGGACGATGACTGCCTTGACCTCCTGGTCCCGGCCCAAGCCAAAGTGCACCCGATGGTCGTTGGCGTTCAAATAGCTGCCGTCGGTATGCGCGCGACGCCATAACGTTCTCTTACCCTGGCGCTGCACTCCCACCCGGGCTCCTACCCCGTAGCGATTGCTTTGCACCCCCTCCAGTTGAACCTGCAGCCAGTGGTGTCGCGACCCGATCTGATTCAACAGCAACCGCACCGGTCCGTTGTTGTTGCTGACCAGAATGTCCACGTCACCGTCGTTGTCAATGTCGCCAAAGGCGGCTCCCCGGCTCACTTCCGACAGTTGCAGGGCCGCTCCCGCCTCGGCAGTCGTTTCTCGATAGTTCCCTTCCCCGTCGTTGTGGAACAGTTGGTTGATTTGATCGTAAGCATAATCGGCCGGTTCGGCCAGCCGCGTCATTCGCACCGCACCATTGGCCATGAACAAATCCAACTGGCCGTCATTGTCGTAGTCGAACCACTGGGTGCCGAAACCGGTGTAGTTATCAACCCGGGTCAATCCAAAACGACTGGTCTGGTCAGAAAAACCGCCGGCGCCATCGTTCAGGTAGAGGGTGTGGGTCTCTTCCGTCAGATGAGTCATGAAGAGGTCTTCGCTGCCGTCGTTGTTGAAATCGGCGGCCGTGACCCCCATGCTGGCTTCGGCATTGCCATCGACGTTGAACGCTGTCCCTGAGAACAACCCCGCCTCTTCAAAGCTTCCGTTTCCCCGGTTGAGCCAGAGCTGATTGGGAGTTCTGTCATTGGCTACGTAGATATCCGTCCACTCGTCACCGTTGAAATCGGCACAAATGACTCCCAACCCGGTTCCAAAGGCGGCCCCCAGTCCGGCATCCTCTGTCACGTCGACAAATTGCCGGCCCCTCTCGTTCCGGAAGAGACGATCCGGGATGGGTCGATAGCCACTGGGACCGCAATAATCCCGGAGACCCATCTTATTGTGGCAGGGGTTGTTTCCTTTGACAGTGAAATTTCCGTAATTCGTCACGAACAAGTCGAGGTCACCATCGCGGTCATAATCCAGAAAGGCAGCACTGGTGGTCCAGCGGGAATCCTCGGCTCCCATTCCCTGCATTGGGGTGAAGGTCGCGTCCCCGTTGTTGCGATACAACAGATTGGGGCCGTAGTTGGTCAGGTAAAGGTCAAGATCTCCATCATTGTCGTAATCTCCTACCGCCACCCCCATCCCGTAGCTGACCGAGTCGACCCCAGCTTCCGCGGTGACCTCCCGAAACTTGAGACTTCCCCCGGGGATCAGCTCGTTTCGATACAACCGGTGCCCCGGCCTCCACCCAGGGTCTGGAGCAAACCAGGACTGGGAGGGACTCTTGCCCGGTTCCAGCATCGTGCCTTGTACCAGATAGACATCCAGGTCGCCGTCGCCGTCGTAGTCCAACAGGGCGGCTCCTGAGCCCACGATTTCAGGGATGTAAAAATTTCCGCCGGCTCCGTTGAAATGTTTGAAATCCAGCCCCACCCGGGAGGCCACTTCCGAGAACAGGGGAGTTGGTGTGGACGGGTCTTGAGCCCCAAGAGACGGCCAGGCAGAGGCTCCCCAAAGCAGGGTGACCAGCAGTCGGCCAGCGGGCCGTGGGCAAGCGCCCCGGGCCGGAAAGCCCGCCATCTCTCTCATGGCCGTTTGCCTGCTTGGTGCAACTGCTGCAGGAACCTCTCCAGGTCAACTGCCAATTCACCCTTCCCCACCGAAAGCGCCTTGTCTCGGGCCTGGGTGGCGGATTCAACGGCTTTCTCCAGGTCACCCAGGCGAGCATAGCTGTGGGCCAACAGGTACAGGTACACGGGAGTGCTCTCATTCTCTACGGTTAGAGTCTTCAGGAAATGGGGGACGGCTTCCGCATCCCTCCCCTGTTTCTGAAGCAGGAGACCCAACTGAAAATGGGCATCCATGAATTGCGACCGGTTCTCGATCGCCAGGCGGAAGCGTTTTTCCGCCTCTCTCACCTGACCGCCATTTGCCAGAATGGTACCCAAAAGGAAATGTGACTCGGCCCGAAAAGGATTGAGTTCCAGAGCTTGCCGGAAAGCTTCTTCAGCTTCCCGATCACGCTTCTGAAGCGTTCGGAGAATACCCAGATTGTGGTGGATTTCGTGAAGCCGGGGATCGAGTCTGTGCGCCGCTTGATAATGTTCTTCTGCTTTGACGAAGTCTCCCAGGGTGAGAAAGCTGAAGAACAGGTTGGCGTGTGCCCCCGCATGCCGGGGGTCTTCTTTCAAGGCCCGCTCAAATTCGCCAAGCGCTTCAGAAATTTGCCCTCTACGTTGAAATCCCAGCCCTCGCAAGTAATGGTATTCCGCCTTTGATTGAAGCTGGCGGAGCGAATCCAACAGAGGGTCCGCCAAGGGAGGCGGATTCCCATGAGTCCGTTCAAAAAGGAGTAGATGCCGGCGAGCCTTCTCTTTTTCTCCCAGGCTGCGGTACACAGTGCCGAGCCCATAATGGGCGGCCCCAAAATCGGGCGCCAACCGGGAAGCGGTCTGATAACTCTTCAAGGCCGCCTGAGTCTCGCCTCGAGCAAACTGAACCCGGCCCAGTCCGTAATGGGCACGGGCACAATCGGGACGCTGCCGAACCACCTTCCGATAAATCTTTCTGCTCTCATCCCAGTCGCCCACCGTCCGATGCAGTTTGGCAAGTCTTAGCTGAACTGGAAGATAGTCCGGGTCCAATGCGACGGCCCTCCGAAGAGCAGGGATCGCTTCCGCCTCTCGGCCGATCGCGGTCATCGCCACCCCTAGATAATATGGCCAGCGAAAATTGGACGGCTCGATGGACCCAACGCGCCGGTAAAATGTGGATGCGAGTTCATATTGTCCAAAACCGTGCAGAAGCATTGCCAGCCGGCCATTGAGTTCGCCATCCGTCGGATTTGCCAGAGCTTCTCTGTAGGTTTCAAGCAGCCGTTGGCGATCGCGGGGCTCGAAAGCGGCCAGCAACCGTTCGGCCAACTGGGGCGGTGGAGGCAATTCCGGAGTTGCGACCGCAATGAAAGCCAAACTCAAGGTCCAAAGCGGCAGCATGGTCCTGATGATACCTGTTTGCCCAAAAAGAGCTCAAGATGAGGCGCGCACCAAGTCCAATTCCCGGACCCGGCGTAGCCGGAACCCAAATTTCTTCGCCGTAGAGGCGCCCCTACGTTCAGACCGCTTGACAGACGTTCGACTGGCATCCTATCGTTTTTGAAAACAAGTTTTCGAAACTCGAAGCTCGAAGTGAGGTGGCCGGAAGGTGAAACGGTACATGGGGGGCCGAAGCCTTGCCTTAATAGCACTTGTTGCACTGGTGGAGACCGGCTGGTCTCAACAACCCACTCCTCCTCCCAAGGGAATCGATCGAGCCCTGGTGCAGGAAGAGGCGCAGGATTACTTTAGAAAGTGGCTCGAACAGGACGTCGTCTACATCATCACCGAGGAGGAAGAAGACGTTTTCCTGCGACTCACCAACGATGACGAGCGGGAACGCTTCATCGAACAGTTCTGGCGACGGCGCGATTCGGATCTCCGCACCGCGGTCAATGAATTCAAGGAAGAACATTACCGGCGTATTGCCTACGCCAATGACCATTTCTTCAGCGCCAAGGCAGGGTGGAGAACGGATCGTGGCAGGACCTACATCCTCTGGGGTCCGCCTGACGACCGCGAAATGCGTCCATCGGGCGGCCGCTATGAAAGGCTTATCTACGAGGGCGGAGGAACGACTACAACTTATCCCTTCGAGCGCTGGATTTATCGCCACATCCCAGGAATCGGGTCCGATATCGAGTTGGAATTTGTCGATCAGTCAGGTACCGGTGAATACCGTCTAGCGCTTGGTTTGGAGGAGAAAGATGCGCTCCTCCACAGCGAAGGCGGGTTGACCATGGCAGAACAACTGGGGATGATGGATAAGTCCCAACGCCCTTATTTCACTCCGTCCAGTGCCCATAACCCCTTTATTCAGGGGATCATGGGCATGCGCGCAAAAGATCGTCCCTTCGCTCGCCTGGCGCGCTACTTCGATGTTCAGCGGGCTCCCGAGATTCGCTACAAAGACCTCCAAAAGCTGGTCGACAGCAGAGTCTTTTTTCACAGTCTGCCGTTCGACATCACCACCAACGCGATCAAACTGGACGATGCCAGGGTGTTGATTGCCATTACCGTCGAGGTGCGCAATCAGGACCTGACCTTTCAAGAGCAATCCGGCATCCAGCAGGGCCGCCTTAGAATCTATGGACGCGTGATGAGTGTGAGCGGCCGAATGCTGACCGAGTTCGAGCAGGAACTGGCAATTGATTACGAAGCCGAAGAATTCGAAAAGAGCTTGACGGAACGGTCCGTTTATCAGAATCAGATAGCAGTCCCGGCCGGTCTCTACAAGCTGACTCTGATCCTTGAAGATTTGCACGGTGAAAGGATGGGTTCAACCGAGATTCGCTTGCCGGCTCCCAAGTATGACGAAAAACAACTTGCCGCCTCTCTGATTCTGGCCGAGTCGATTCAGAAGCTTGGTGCGGTGCCGGATTCGATCCAGATGTTCGTGCTCGGTGACCTGAAAGTGATCCCCAATGTCAATCGTACGTTTGCCTCCACCGTTTCGCTGCCGGTTTATCTTCAGGTGTACAACCTACAGGTAGATCAGGCCCTGGCCAGACCGGACCCTGAGATTGTCTACGAAATCACCAGGAACGGGAAGATTGTCAAGAACGTCGCCGACACTGCCAGCCAGAATCTTGCCTATTTCTCACCGGAGCGAGCGGTTTTCGTTCAATATCTTGACTTGGACGGCCTCCCGCTTGGCGACTATTCGCTACGAGTGACCGTACGTGACGGCATTTCCAGAGAATCGGCCGGAACCCGCGACCGATTCAAGATTCAATGACAACAGGTGTTTAGCAGAATCCTGATCGGAACCGGCGTCGCCGGGTGCGCCATCCTGGTATTTCCAGCCGTGCTTCTGGCGCTCTTTCCACAGGGTTCGACCGGCCAGACCACGCCTCTCTCCACAGCCGAGCCTCGTCAGGCCGAAGGCCATGTCGGACAAAATACGTGCGCTAGCTGTCACAGGGAAATCACCGACTCCTACCAACGTGTTGCAATGGCACGCTCGTTCTCTCGCCCCATACCTGCGAACACGATTGAGGACTATGAAAAAAACAACAGTTTTTTCCATGAAAAGTCGGGCTTTTATTACACCATGCTCGAGCGCGACGGGCGCTTTTTTCAGCGCCGCAGCCTCAAGAACAAAAAGGGCGAGCCTATTCACACTCATGAGGAGGAGATCACCTACATCCTGGGTTCAGGCGATCATGCCCGCTCCTATTTTCATCATCATCCCAATGGCGTGATTACCAAGTTGCCCGTCACCTGGTACACCCAGGAACAACGCTGGGGCATGTCTCCCGGTTACGACGTCGCAGATCATCTCGACTTCACCCGCCCCATACCCCAGGGGTGTTTTTTTTGTCACACTTCCTACCCTCGGCTCATCCCGCAAAGGTCCGAGGACGAGGTCTATTTTCCCAACCCCCTTCCGACCGGCATCGGTTGTGAGCGTTGTCACGGACCGGGCAGCGAACACGTCCGCTTGATCTCGGAGGGAGCTCCGGCGGAAAAGGTCAAGAAGGCGATTTACCACCCCGGGCTCGATTCGAAGGAGGCTCAGAGAGATCTCTGTTACCAATGCCACCTGGAGACCAACGTCTACAGCGTGGCAACCAGAGTCATCGTGCCGGGTCGGGAAACTTTCTCCTACCGGCCGGGCGAAACTTTCTCGGATTACGCAGTCCGCTTCAAGCTTCGCGGTGTGGACGACAAGAGCAAACAATTCGACATGGTGAAGCAGCATGGCGATCTGATGGAAGAATCGAAATGCTTTCAAGCCAGCGGCGGCGCCATGACTTGTTCCACCTGCCATGATCCCCACCGGAAGGTCTCTCCTGAAGAGAGCGCCGATTTCTACCGCGCCCGCTGTCTTTCCTGCCATGTCTCGAGTGAGCTCGACAGCACCCACAAACCTGTCGAAATCGAGGGGAACTGTGCCCCTTGCCACATGCCATCCGGAGACCCGACCGGTGATAGCCCCGATATTTCGTTCGAGGAGCTGCGGCGAGGAAATCAACGTACCCGTCACATCGTTTTTACCAACCATAGAATCGGTATCCACTCCAGAGCCGAAGTGCCCGCTGATCTGGGCCGGAACACCCTCTACGAACTGGAACCTTCAACCTCGTCACTGTCCGAGGCCGAGAATCTTTTTTTTATGGGAGCGGCATTTTTGGATGCGACTCCAGCCGAACTGACCGAACGCCCCAGACAGTTGGAAACAGGAATGCGGTTGTTGGAGCAGTACCTCGAGCGGGCCGACGGTCGCTACCTGATCGAGGCCTTCGCCCTACTGGGAAAAGGTTATGAAGTTTCGGGGAAAATCGATCAGGCGGTGGCAGCTTATGAGCGCTCGCTGGAAGGGCGGCCGGATCAGTTGCTGCCTTTGAGCAATCTGGCTTTGATCTACGCCAACCGGGGAGACCATGAACGCGGCAGAATCTACTTCTCCCAAGTGCTGGAGCGATTTCCGGATTATGTTCCGGCACTTCACGGGCTGGGCGTCCTGGCGGCCGGCGCCGGAAAAAAACAAGAGGCGATCGGGTACTTCGAAAGAGCAACCGAGTTGTTTCCGATTGCGGTCTTTTCCCACTATCACCTGGCCCAAATGTACTTGCGCGACCAGGAGTGGGATAAAGCCTTTGCAGCGATCAACCGCACCTTGGCTGTTTCTCCGAGATTCGCTCCGGCATACCTGGACCTTGGAAATCTTTACGCCCTTCAGAACCGGTTGTCCCAGGCCGAAGAAGCCTTCGAGCGGTTACTGAAGTTGGAGCCAGACAACGAAACCGCCTACAACGCGGTTTCAATCGTCGCGGCGCGGCAGGGCGCTTTCGAGCGCGCTATTGAAGTGCTCGAGGAGGCAGTCGAAAAGGGTGTTGCCGCAGAGGCAACCTTCCTGAATCTCGGTCGTGTCCTGGCTCAAGCCGGTCATCTGGAGAGATCCATCGAGTCGCTGCACCAGGCATTATCCCTGAACCCTCAAGCCGAAGAAACTCTCCTGACCTTGGCGATGGTGCACTCGTTGAAGAACGAGGGTGCATTGGCAAGACAATTTCTCCAGCAGTTGCTCAAGCTGAATCCGGACCACGTGCAGGCCCGCCTCCTCTTGGAGAGGCTTGGAAATTAGCTTAGCAGTCCGTGGTGAAAGTCCCGCGAGCACCGAGACCGTTCCTGCGCCCGCCGGACAAGGCGCGATTCGGGAGCATACCGGGAGTATGTGATCGAATCGCAACGCAGTCCGCCGGGATGCAGGGACGGTCGGATGCCGTGGCGACTTTTGCCACGGGCTGTTAGCTCATAGGCTGCCAAGGCCCCAGGAAAAGCCCTCTTGGCTCTATACCGTTACCTTTGACTGGCATGCCCTCTCAGGCGGGCGGCCGAGGTGTCGATCGCACGCGCCAAATGCGCCCAATCCACGCCCATGAGCACCCATTGGATTCCCTTTTCCGTCCACTCCATAAGCGCTTCAGGATCATCGGCCAGACCGATACCGGGAAAGACGCCGGCTTGATGTGCCGTGGTCACGACGGTTTCAACGGCGGTCTGCACCTCCGCGTGTTGAGGATTTCCCATATGTCCCATTGACCCGGCCAAATCGTTGACACCTATCATGATCGCTGTGAGTCCCGGCACGCGAACCATTTCGTCGATGACGTTGACAGCGTCTATGTGCTCGATTTGCACTATACAAACGATTTCCCGGTTGGCTCGCCGGCAGTACTCTGCGTCCCCGATGCGACCGTATCGAATCGGACGCCGCGGACCGAATCCCCGCTCTCCCTCCGGAGGATACAAGCATGCCGAGACGGCAAGCTCAACGTCTTGGACCGAGCGGACGAGCGGGACCACAATTCCGTCTGCCCCAATGTCCAACACCGGCTTGATCAAGACGGCGTCATTCCATGCAACACGCACCAACGCCGCGGCGTCGCTACCCTTTGTCGCCATGATGTGACCCTGAACCGTTTCCAGGGAATGGGCATTGTGCTCCATGTCGATGAAGGCAAAATCGAGTGTATGAGAGATCAACTCGGTCACGGTGGGATCCGAAAAGGTCACTCCGCAGCCAAGCGGGATCTGCCCACTCTCCAGCTTGGCCCTGAACCTGTTGGCGTTCTCCATCAACACCCCTTTCTTGGATTGCTTGAAAGCTGTTGCGCCGATTGACAACTAACGCTTGATTTACCGCTTAACCGTTTCGAAACAAGCGTTGGGATGGTCAAAATTTATTCAACCACTATCCGATTCCTATCGATCTCAAGTATTCCCGGTTTCGTTTGGCGATTGGCAATGGTTTGTCGAACGCCACAGGATACATGTCTTGTTCAACAATTGCCCATCCGTCATAGTCGATTTCCTGCAACAAATCTCGAAAGGCAATGTAATCCACCAATCCCTTTGAGAGTTCACAGAACATGCCCATGGCGACAGCATGAATAAACGCTATTTCCTCAGCCACCACTTGCTGGCGAAGTTTCGGGTCCACACTCTTGAGATGAAGGTAAGGAATCCTCTCGTGATGCCGGCGCACGAAGGCGACCGGATCCACCCCGCGGTAGGCTAAATGACCAATATCCTGACCCAGGGAGACCACCTCGGGGTCAGTATCTTCCAGTAACTTCTCAATCTGATCTTCAAAGGCAACGTGGGAATCGGGGCTGGAATGATAAACCAACTGCAGATCGAATTTTTCCCGCACGATGATGGCCGCCCTGTGGGTGGCGTCGATCAGGCGCTTCCACGCATCCTCATCCAATCGTTCGGGCTTGATTCGTTTGCCGGTAAACCAATCGGTGTGCAGGTCATCGATCAAGACCAGAAATTGCGCTCCCAGTCCCGCCAGCAACTCTCCTACTCCCAAGAGCTGTGACTCCAACCCCGGCCATGCTTCCGGGTCTTCCAGATGAGCCATCAGAAAAGTGCCCGAGACCTTCAAATTACGTCGGCTCAATTGCCGGCGCAAGACCTTGAGATCTTGCGGAAAATAACCGTACGGGCCCAGTTCGATCCACTCATAGCCGGCCTCCGCCACCTCGTCGAGAAACCTCCGCCAGGGGATTTGTCTTGGATCTTCCCCAAACCACACGCCCCAGGAATCCGGGCAGCTACCCACCTTGACGTTCATTGTTGGAATCTCCTATTGGTTAATGGTCCGGACGTAAATCTACGCCTTCCTGTACCAAATTGTCGATCTCTTCCGCCAGACGAGCCAGTTCCTGCTCCTTTTCAGCCTGTTCCGCCGCCAGGCGTCCTCGTTCCTCTTCGAGGATTTCCTCAATGCTCTTCTCGGCCCATTCGTAACCGCGGGCCTTTTGCATGATCGAATGTATTCGCTCCAAATAAGTTTTGGAGCGCTCGGAAGCCGGAGAATCCAGAATGGAGGCTCGGGCATAGGCAGCCACCGCAGCCTTCGGATTGCGAGAGTTTCCCTGGGCAAAGCCCAGTCGAAAGGCAGCATAAGCATGCTCAGGATCCAATTCCAGTGTCTTGCTGAAGTGCTCTACCGCCTGTCGAAGTTCCTGGGGTGAACCGACCGATTGCTGCCAAAGCTCCAAGTGGGCGCGACCCAAAGCAAAGTGGGAGTCGGCCTGCAATCCCTGCCTTTGCTTGACCCATTCGGAGGATGTCATT
Source organism: Acidobacteriota bacterium (assembly GCA_965217775.1). GTDB lineage: Bacteria > Acidobacteriota > UBA6911 > RPQK01 > JAJDTT01 > JAJDTT01. The sequence goes on along the minus strand of CBDCJH010000002.1, from coordinate 3,867,514 downwards.
TTGCCGGGTTTTTCCAGTTTCTCCAACAACAGCAGGGCTCGATCGGCGTACTCGCTCGCCTTGGCCGCTTGGCGTCTTTCGGAATAGAGGTAAGCTAGTGGGGCCAGCAACTGAGGTATTTCGGGCAACTCAAGCAAGGCTTTTTCGGCGTGCAGGATAAAGTTGCCGACATCATTCACCTGATAAGCGGCGTCCGCCAAGACGTGATGGGCAAAGGCCGTCAGCCCACTGTTCGGAAAGCTCTCCAGAAACCTCGTGGCCAATTCGGCCTTTTCCGAAAGGCTCCCGGATCGTTCCATCTCTTGCCAAGCATCGAACTCTGCTTTCTCTCCGGCCTCTCCGACGACACGGACAGGCGCCACGGGTTCTTGCTCGTCTTGAGCTGGCTGCTGAGGTGTTTGTTGGTGTTCCCGTGCTGCCGCCTGTGCTATCAAAAGGTTGGAGAACACACTCAGCACCAGCACCGTCAAAACCACGCGAGAATACCTCAGCTTCATCTTTTCACCTAACGGGGTGTGTAGAGTTGGGTCGCCCCTCTCTTGAGCTTGCGATAAAGGAATCGGTCGGTTCCCAGCTTGCGTTCCTCCCGATTGAGGCGTCGTACCTGTTGGAGAGCCTCGAGAGCTTTTTCCTTTTCCCCGGCTTTTCGATAGGCGATCGACAATTGATAATAGGCCGTAGTTGCCTGGGGATCGAGCCGGATCGATGTCTCCAGCTCCCGGATGGCTGAGTCCAGGTCGTTTCGTTTCAAATAGAGTTTTCCCAGGCTGATGCGGGCAAGAACGAAGTCGGGCCTCAAGGCCGTCGCTTGCTGTAAATGTTTTAGACTTCTTGCTTCTGCCGGTGTACCCGGACGAGACCCTTGAGTCATCGCGATGTCTCCCAGCAGGTAGTGGGCATAGAAATTTGTCGGGTCTTCCCGTAGTGTCTGCTCAAGAAGAACTGTTGCCTCATCATGTTGCTGAGATTCCACCAACACGAACGCCAGTCCCAGTCTGGCCAGCTCCGAATTCGGCTGTAGCTGAATTGCCTTTTCGTAGTCGGATGCCGCTTCGCGGTAGCGACCCTGGGAAAGCTTCAAGTAGCCACGTTGGATGTGCAAGACGTGGGAATCCGGCAGATGAGCCAACCCCCGATCCAGGAAATCCAGGGCCACCGACGGTGACATGGCCGCCTCTGTCGCCAGCCGGGCGATCGCCACGTAATTGCGTTCGTCGCCTGGATAGTCTCGAGTTGCCTGCTGCAAGATCCGCCAAGCTTTCTGGAATTCTTCGAGCTCCAAATAGGCTAGTGCCAGCAGGTTGAAATCATCACCGGTCTTGTATCGTTGCGGAACGTTCTCCAGGGTATTGGCACAGTCAGTGTGTTTACCCAGAAGATATTGTACAAACGCCAAGTTATAGGCCGCCGCGGATTTGTCGGGATAGCCCACTTGGGCAAGCTCCAAGTGGCGTTCGCCCGCGGCATACTCACCGAAACGCGCCAGCAGGAGACCCGTCTCGAACTGGGCAATAGCGTGGTCCTCCGCTACGCTTTCCAGGACACGTTTGGCTGCCCCGACCTGTCTGGTTTCGAGCAACGCCTCGGCATAGTTGACCAGCCACAAAGGGTTTGCCTGCAGCACCGAGGGAGCTTTGGAAAAGCGTAGAATTGCTTCCCGGTAAGCTTTCAGGTTGAAGGCGATTTGTCCCAGCAGAGCCTGGGCCTCTTCGTCCTCGGCCTCCCGCCCCAACCTTTCCAGCAGCAGCGTGCGCGCTTCCTGCACCCGACCCCGTTCAAGCAGTTCAAGTGCACGCTGTTTCCAGACCGGCTGGGCCAGGGCGAGAGAGAGCAGAATCAACCAACCGGGCGCGCCCACAAATAGCGAGAATGGAACTCGCCTCATTGACCCAGTATAAGGTTTGGCTATCGGAAGAACCAAGGAGTCTCAACCGTTGAGTAGTCGGTCAAGGAACCACGTTGACGGTTCTTGCGCCTCTCGAAAGAGTCCGTTAATTGAACCAAAGACTGGAGTTGTCCCCCTAAATGACACCCCTCCGACTCGCCCGCCCCCGGCAAGTTTCCTGACCCGGGAAGATGCAATCGGAATTTTTGTTTTATTTCGGGGGGGGTTGACTTCCTCTCCCGCTCTTGCTAGACAAGCTTTGAACGCCCCTGCATCCCAGTGCTACGTGCGTGCTTTGGACCGATGGATCGTCCGCAGGACTCGGAATCCTGGCGACTGACTTTGCCCAGCCGATACCAACTGAGTTGCGTCATGGCCCGCGGTGAAGGCCGAATTCCGAGCACCCGTAGCGGACGAGAACACCTCGGTTCCGCTTTTTGTTTTTGAGAGGGTTGGATGAGGTCTTTGACGGCCGAAGAAATTTATTCTCTCCCCGGTTGGTTGAGCCGGGTTTTCTGCTCCTACCTTAATCCTTCGATCGATTTTTATTAACAGAAGTGAGGGCCATGAAGTCTAAAACGGTTGTTGTTTTTCTACTCTCTTTCTCGCTGCTTTCTTCGGTTGCCTGGGCACAGCGTTTCGCCGAAGTCTCAGGGACGGTCACGGACGCCACGGGCGCAGTTCTGCCCGGCGTCACCGTCACCGTCACCAGCGCCGAGTCCGGCGTTAACAAGACGTCCATCACGACCGACACGGGGCTATACCGCGTCTTCGAGCTGAATCCGGGGGCCTATCGAATTAGTGCCCAGTTGGACGGCTTCAAAACCACGGTCGTGGAAGCGACGTTGGAAACGATGAAGATCACCACCGTGGACATCGCCCTGGAAATTGGTGAAATCTCCGACCAGGTCACGGTGGAGGCGCTGGGCGTGACCCTGGAGAGGGAATCGGCAAAGGTCAGCACTTTTTTCGAAGAGAAAATGATCGAGGATCTGCCCCAAGTATTAAAACGGCCTCTCGACATGATCAAGTATGCAGCGGCTGTTTCCTATCGCGGAACCTGGAATCTGATACCCGGCCAGTCGACTTATTACAGCATGAACGGAGCTCCCTACCAAGCTGGGGAAATCTATGTCGACGGAGCCTACGGCATGAGCGGCCGCGCCTACGACAGCAACCCGGACACCAGTCCCAGAACAGCCACTGTCAAGGAAATGCGGATCGTGCAAAACAGCTTCAAGGCCGAGTACAACGGAGGGGGTGGCGGCCTGGTGATCATGTCCACCAAGTCGGGAACCAACAGTTTCCACGGTTCCGTGTGGGAGTTTCACCGTCAGAAAGCGTTGGACGCTCGCAATTTCTTCGCTGCCAGACGGGACCCTTTCCGGGAACATCTTTACGGGTTCGAAGTGGACGGACCGATCGTCAAAGACAAACTCCACTTCATGGTCAGTGGTTCGGGAAAGCGCTCCTTTACTCCAACCGGCTCCAGGTTTCACACCTTCCCCACGGAGGCCCAGAGGCGGGGGGATTTTTCGGGCAAGTTCAACTCTGACGGGAGTTTGCGAACCATTTATGATCCGCTCACCACGGTTGAAAATCCGGACGGAACGATCAGCCGAACTCCTTTTCCGAACAACATCATCCCGGCCGACCGCATCAGCCGCCAGGCACAGGCGATTCTGTCCTATCTTCCGTTAGGGAACCGGGCCCCTGATGACCCTTCCGGAAGCAACAACTACGTGGGGCTGACAGCCAACCCCTTGGCCTTGTGGGGATGGACCGCCCGTGTCGACTGGCAAGTCGATGACAACGACAAGATCTTTGCTCGCTTTATTTCCGATCCATCCGTCAGTGAATCGATTGGACCCTGGACTCCACCCTCCGGCTTCGACACGAGCCGGCTTCCCGACGACGCCATTGCCAAGCGCGCCGAACGGAATCCGGCCGACCCGGATGACTGGGTTATGAGGTTCGACCAGCTCAACCAGGCGGCCGGTTGGACGCATACCTTCAGTCCCTCGGTGATCTCTGACTTTCGCCAGTCCTACAACGAGTTGTCGCAATGGGCAAGGCCTCTTTCCCAGGGTCTGGGTTTCCCGCAAGAGGTAGGAATCACGGTTCCTCCTGAAGTCCCGGCCACGACGACCTACGGCGGCAACAACCACTTTCCCTTTATCGGCATACCCGGCTACAACGGACCCGGCGCCGGCTGGGGCGGTGGCGCTGCGATCAATCCACGACGCGGGCTGCACTTTGGCGAGACCGCTACCTGGCTGAAGGGCGCCCATTCATTCAAGGTCGGCATCGAGACGAGACGTTCCGGTCACGCGTATTTCCAAGCCAGCAATTCCTCCGGACGATATAATTTCTCTGCCAACGCCACAGCCGCCCATCCTTTTGACGCCGCCAGCGGGGATTCAGTAGCCTCTCTGCTGCTGGATTGGGTGGACGCCGCCAGCATTTCCAATGTTGCCCAACGAAATTTCAGCACTTGGTACTGGGGGATGTTCGTGCAGGACGACTGGCGGGTCAGTCCCAACGTGATCGTGAACCTGGGGCTGCGCTATGACTTCGACACGCCGTTAAGGGAGCGAAATAACCTCATAAGCTCTTTCGACCTCAATGCGATCAACCCCGTTTGTAACTGCCCGGGCGCCTTCTTTTACCCCGACAAGTACTATGAGACGCAAAAAACCAACGTTGCCCCGCGCCTGGGAGTCGCCTGGAATCCCGGGGGCGGCAAGACAGTGGTGCGGGCCGGGGCCGGCATTTACTACATGCAGCCCATGATCGGCATGAACCCCTGGCAAACTCCCCGGACGGGCCGCGGCGATGTGACAGTCAGCAAGGACTTGGGAAGCCCCGACTTTGGAGTCACTCCGGCGATCAGCGGTCTTTCGGCCGGTGTGGGAGCGATACCGGTGTTCGAGCTGCAACCCGGATTCGGAGCGGTTGAGATTGGGCAGCCGGCCATTCTGGGCGCCGAATACCTGTGCTGTCCCGAGTTGCGTCAGAACCCCTACAGCATCTCTATGAGTTTCACCCTCCAGCACGAAATCAACGACATCGTGCTCGAAGCCGGCTACATCGGCAACCTGACCAGGCACCTGGGTGAGTGGAGCTACAATTTGAACCAGCTTCGGCCTCAATTGATGGGGCCGAATGCCACCCAGGCCGACCGCCCCTATCCGCAATACAGCGCTGTAAACCAGATCTCGGTACCCGACAAGACCATGACTTATCATGCCATGGTGCTCAAGGCGCAAAAGAGGTTCGGAGGCGGCTTGGCATTTCTCACCAACTTCACCTGGTCAAAACACCTGGGCAATCGTGAAGGGCGACACAACGTCTACGACCGAGCTGCCGCCAGGGGGCCGGCTTGGCTCTCGAGACGGCTGCGTTTCGTGGTGGCGGGTACTTACGAGTTGCCCTTCGGAGTAAATCGTACGTTTCTCGCTGATGGACCCATAGCTAAAATACTAGGGGGTTGGAACACCTCATTCGCCTTTATTGGCCAATCGGGAGTTCCTCTGAACTTCTACGCATCGCCCAACTTGACGGGTTCATTCGGGGGAAATTCACGCGCCACCCGGGTCCGTAACGGCAAGGGTCCGCAGACGATCGAAGCCTGGTGGGACATCAATGCATTCGTTCATCCCGGGCCCTTCGTCTTTGGCAATGCCGGTGTCGGAATCGTGGAAGGTCCTGGATCGCAGACCGTTGATTTCTCCCTGATGAAGGACTTCGTTATCATGGAGGGTAAGCGGCTTCGTTTTACGGCCGATTTCTTCAATTTCCTGAACCGCGCCAACTTCAACGATCCGAGTACAAGCATCTGTCCGGCCGCTGCTCCCTGCACGACCAATCGCATCACAAGCGCTCAATTTGGACGCCAAACTCAGTTGGGACTGCAGTTCTATTTCTGACAATCAACCACCTGCTCAGTCTCGCCGCCTGTTAAAACGAGGTGGCGGGACTGAGCAAGTCCCTCTCGAATTGATCGTCCCAGACCCGACTTGGGCTTTTGTAGCGGTCCACGACCGGATCGTCCGACAGGCGTACTTTGGTGACTCCCAACCAGTTCTGTTGGGAACCAAGTCATCATTCCCATTTTTGGAGAGTTGGGGGATAAGGTGGGTTGTCCCCATACCGGCTCTTTGATCCGGATTCTGGTTCCGCTCCTCTTGGTTCAACCGGTTGCCGGCCCACCGCTGCTCCCGCCGGAACAACCAGCCTCTTCCGTGCCGGCGCCTTCGGGCAACAATCGCTCTTCTTATGTCGGCGCCTCGACCTGTGGGAAATGTCATCAAGCCGTCTTTGAAAGCTTTCGCCAAACCTCCCACTACCTCACCTCCCAGCTTCCTCAAGCGAACTCCATACGCGGCAGTTTTGCGTCCGATCAAAATTTGCTTCGCACCCGCAATCCCGATCTCTGGTTCGAGATGCGCGCATTGGAAGACGGCTTCTTTCAAACCGCCTGGTCCCGGGAAAAAGGTCGAATTGTCCCGCGGACCGAGCGCATGGACATCGTCGTCGGATCGGGGAAAATGGGCCAGACTTATCTCTACTGGCGAGGCAGCGAACTCTTCCAGTTGCCGGTTTCCTATTTCACTCAGGCGAAGCGTTGGATCAACAGCCCCGGCTATCCGGATGGTCAGGCGTATTTCGATCGCCCGGTTAATCCGCGTTGCCTCGAATGCCATGCCACCTTCTTTGAGGTCGTCAGCGAAGAAGACCCTATGCGGCCCTATCTGAGCAATGTCTATCGCCAGGACCATTACTTGCTGGGAGTCACCTGCGAGAGCTGTCATGGTCCGGGAGGTCTTCATTCGAAAAACCGGTTGGAAAGATCCGACTCCGGCGCAACTGCCGATATCGTCCATCCCGGAAAACTCGACCGGCAACTCCGGATGACACTCTGCGCCCAGTGTCACTCGGGTCACCTGGTCCCACGCAACGGTCCCTTTTCCTTCAGACCCGGCCAGGGACCTGAAGCGTTCATTGCCGTGGAGAGCCTTCGGGCCAGGAACAGCGGAGGCGTGCACACCACCAATCAACCCGATCGTCTTCGCCGCTCCCGATGTTTTCAGGAGAGTGGATCAATGACCTGTATGAGTTGCCATGATCCGCACCACCTGGAGCGGGGGAACCGGCAACTGTTTTCTCGACGTTGCATGACCTGCCACCAGCCCCAGGTCTGTGGGATGGTAGCAACCTTGGGGGATACCATCGAAGGCAACTGTATCGACTGTCATATGCCGGTACATCGGGACCTGAGAACGCCAATGGAGACGGCCGGCGGTTTTGAGGCTCCGCGGATGCGGGATCACAACATCGCTATCTATTCGACTGTAGCTAAACGTCTTTTGAAGCAGTTCCAGCAAAAGGACAGTTCGCGGCGCTGACGATGGGACCATGGCCCCACGCATGTATCACGACATAAATGGATGATCCTTCAGCTTGCACTTCTTTGAGAAACAACCGTAAGGGTACCCGGGTGACAAGCGCATAAACGAGGGCGTGAGTAGTCAGATAGTGGTTAGTAGCGAGTGGATAGTGATTTGATCAGCGCGGTCAGCACTTGGTCCAGACATTGTTTTAGGGGGGACTACCAGTTCCCAGGCGGGTTTTCTGAAGCGCGCGATTCGACAATTCCCTGGCGCCTAGTTGGCGCCTTTGTTGATTGAGACGACGGACCTGGGCCAATGTCTGGCGTTCTTTTTCCTTATTACCCAACTTTCGATAAGCGATCGAGAGCTGATAGAAGGCCGGAGTCGCTTCCGGGTCCAGTTGAACCGCTTTTTCCAACTCTCGAACGGCCGAGGCGGGGTCGCTTCTTTTCAAATACAGCTTACCCAGGCTGGTGTGTGCAAGGGCCACGGGAGATGATCCTTCCCAAAAAAAGAAATCCGGTTGTAACGCAGTGGCCCGTTTCAGGTGCTCCACGGCTTTCGACTCAACCTGACTTCCGGGCGCAGCACCGCCCAAGATAGCCAGCTCTCCCAGAAGATAATGTCCATAAAAACTGAGAGGGGTTCGTTGCAGCACCTCCTGCAAGACAGTGGAAGCCTCGTCAAGCTGCCGGGTTGCCATCAGCACCAGAGCCAAACCCACTCGCGGCATGTCCAGGTCCGGCCGTAGCTTGGCAGCCTTTCGGTACTCGGATTCGGCCCTCCCGTATTGAGCCAGGAGATATCGCAAATGAGCATGTTTGAAACCCAAACTGTAAGCATGCGGGAGTTGTTCCAGACCCCGCTCCACCAATCCAACTGCCTGCAGTAGCTGGTTTTCCTCGACCAGGCGCTCGGCAGCGGCCAGGTAATTGATTTCATCTCCAGGATCGCGGTCGATCGCCTGCCGCAGCATGTCGACTGGCGCCTCCTTTTTCGCCAGCAACAATAAATCGAGCATTCGTTCCTGTTTCTGAGCCAAGGAATGATCCGGAGGACCTGAAATATTGGAAATGGTCCAGCCGCGGCGCAATTCCTCGAGCGTCGCCGCGCACTCTTCGAACTTCCTTAGACGGTATTGCGCCAAGGCCAAGTTGTAGGCCACTGACAGCGGGTCCGGATGCCCGGCCCGGGCCAGCCGGAAATGTCTTTCAGCAGCCGGGAATTCGCCGAAGCGAGCCAGAATCAAACCCGCCTCGAACTGCGCCATGAAGTGGTCTTCGGGCAATCGTTCCACTGCTTCAAGGGCAGCCTGATTGGCCTTGGTCTGCAGTAGCGACTCGGTATAGTTGAGAAGTAGAATCGGGTTCGTGGAGAGCTTTGAGGTACTTTCTTGGAAGCGTTCCGCAGCCTCCCCGTACTCTTTCAAACGGAAGGCGATTTGCCCAAGAACTGCCTGTAAATCTTCGTTGTCCGGATCCTTTTGAGCCCGCTCCACAAGTATTTTACGGGCCTCCGGCAAACGGCCTGCTAGAAGGAGTTCCGAAACGGTTTTCTGCCCTGACGATTGTGACCATCCGAAGCAGAAGAAAATAAAAAGGACAGTACTTCGTGCTAGATGTGACCAGCGTGGCCCGGCAGGCAACACCATCCTCCAATGCTAACAGACGTGCGAAGAGGGTGGAAAGATCAACTAGAGAATCCCGCCTATCCTATTCCAGTTGCTCCGGGGCCACACCATCCTGGGCCTGTTCCTGGCCTGGCTTGACCGAGTGTTCAACGCGGAATACAATTCGGACAATGGGCCGTTGGGCCGCACCGGTCGTGTTATTTCTCCTGGTTTCCTCAGACCTTTGGGCCCAGGATCTTCCACCCATTCCTCAACTCCTGCCCCGGCAATTGGAGATTCTCGAGCCCAAATTGCAGCAAGCCTATGCCAAGGTGTTGGAATTTCCAAACGATGTGGAAGCCAACGGTCGCTTGGCAATGACCTTCCATGCCTTCGACCAATTCGAGCTGGCAGCAGTTTTTTATCAAAGAAGCGACTTGCTGCAATCAGGAACTTTTCGTTGGCCATACTACCTGGGCGTCGTGCGCGGAGCCGAGGGGAAGACCAGGGAGGCTATCAGCATATTGCGCAAGGCGACCACGGTTGACCCGGACTATCTTCCCGCCCGTGTCCGATTGGCCGAACTTCTTCTTGCGACCCACAATCAGGAGGAAGCAAAAACAATCTACGAGCAAGTGCTAAAGCAACATCCCGACTGTTCGCAAGCGCACTACGGAATGGGTCGGATTCAGTCCTCCAGGGGTCAATGGCAAGCCGCAATTCAAAGCTACCGCAGAGCCTTGAAATTGTCCCCGGGTTTCGCGGCGGCCTATTACGCTTTGGCAACAGCCTGTCGACAACTGGGAATGCTGGATAAATATCAAGAAAACATACGGCGCTTTCAACAAAATCGGGGGAGAAGTCCGCAGTTGGATGATCCTCTGCTCAAGACGGTGGCAGCCCTGCGATCCTACGCAGAATATTACTTCAAGGAGGGTCTTCGGCTTCAAGAGGAGGGTCGGGTCGAACTGGCCATCGTTGAATATCAACGGGCTCTGAAGGAAGATCCGAAGTACGCGCGGGCTCACGCCAATCTGTGCCTGGCCCAGCTGCTTTTGAAACGGTTGGACCAAGCCGAGCACCACTGTCAATTGGCTCTCAAGCTTGATCCGAATATTCACGAAATTCGCCACAACCTGGGATTACTCCGCCGACTTCAGGGTAGAAACCGGGAAGCTGCGGAAGCCTTTCGAGAGGCCTTGGAAATCGATCCTTTTTACGCCGAGTCCCACTACCTTCTGGGGGTGGTTTTGGCCCAGCAAGAGCGTCTAAAGGGTGCCAAGCACCATTTTCGGCAGGCGATCGAGAACCAGCCTGATTACCGGACAGCCCATTTTCAGTTGGGTCTCCTGCTTCAGAAACAGGGGAAGGATGCGGAAGCCGTCCCCCATTTCCTGAAGACTCTAAGCGTAGAGGATGAGAGAACTCCCGTGTACCTGTACCTGTTGGCCCACAGCTATGCTCGCCTGGGTGACCTGGATAAAGCCGTTGAATCTGCCACCCAGGCCCGAGAAAAGGCGCTTTCGGTGGGGAAGGGTGAATTGGCAGTTGACCTGGAGAGGTTCCTGCAGCAGTTGCAGCAAGCAGGCAAACGGCCATGAGAGAGATGGCGGGCTTTCCGGCCCGGGGCGCTTGCTCACGGCCCGCTGGCCGGCTGCTGGTCACCCTGCTTTGGGGAGCCTCTGCTTGGCCGTCTCTTGGGGCGCAAGACCCGTCGATACCAACTCCGCTTTTCTCGGAAGTGGCTTCCCAGGTGGGGCTGGATTTCAAACACTTCAACGGGGCCGGCGGCAAGTTTTACCTGCCTGAAATCGTGGGCGCAGGAGCCGCCCTGTTGGACTACGATGGCGACGGCGACCTGGATGTCTATCTGGTACAAGGCACGATGCTGGAACCGGGCAAGAGTCCCTCCCAGTCTCAGTTTGTTCCAGACCCTGGGTGGAGGCCGGGACACCGGTTCTATCGAAACGAACTGATCCCTGGCGGAAGTCTGAGTTTTCGCGAGGTGACCACCGAGACTGGAGTCGACTCGGTCAGCTACGGGATGGGGGCTGCGGTTGGGGACTACGACAACGATGGAGATCTTGACCTTTACCTGACCAACTACGGCCCCAATCTTTTGTATCGCAACAACGGAGACGCGACCTTCACCCCGATGGAGGGAATGGGAGCCGAGGATTCCCGCTGGACCACCAGCGCTGCCTTTCTGGACTACGATCGCGACGGCGACCTTGATTTGTTCCTGACCAACTACGTTGGCTTCACCGTAACGGGGAACCAGGTTTGCAGGACCGCCGGCGCCAGGGATTACTGTTTTCCCACTGTTTATTCCCCATTGCCCGACCGGTTCTTTCGCAACGAGGGTGGGCGCCGATTCGTCGACGTGACAGAGCAGGCGGGGCTGGCGGCTGCGTTTGGTAATGGATTGGGCGTCGTTTGTGCGGATTTCAATGTTGACGGGTGGACGGATATCTACGTTGCCAATGACAAGACTCCCAATCGACTCTGGCTCAACCGGGGAAACGGAAGCTTTGAAGAGGCGGGGTTGTTCTCAGGGACAGCGTTCAACGTCGATGGCAATGCCGAGGCCAGCATGGGGGTCACGGCCGCCGATTTCAACAACGACGGCAGCGAAGACCTCTTCATGACTCATCTGACGGAAGAGACCCACACCCTCTATCTGAACGATGGCGCCGGCGGTTTTTCTGACCAGACCAGTCGTTTTGGATTGACCCGGGTTCATAATTACACCGGTTTCGGCACCCAGTGGTTCGACTACGACAATGACGGCCAGTTGGATTTGTTCATGGCCAATGGTGCGGTGCGAATGACGCGGCTGGCCGAACCGGCCGATTATGCCTACGATCAAATCAACCAACTGTTCCATAACGACGGGGAAGGGAACTATCGAGAAACGACTGCCGAGGCGGGAGCGGCCCTGCAACTGTCGGAAGTGAGCCGGGGAGCCGCCTTTGGCGACATTGACAACGACGGTGACGTGGACATTCTGATCAGCAACAACAACGGACCGGTGCGGTTGCTGTTGAATCAGATCGGGTCGCGGCATCACTGGCTGCAGGTTCAACTGGAGGGGGTGCAAAGCAACCGCTACGGGGCAGGAGCCCGGGTGGGAGTGCAGCGCCAGGGTAAGAGAACGTTATGGCGTCGCGCGCATACCGACGGCAGCTATTTGAACGCCAACGACCATCGGGTGCACTTTGGCTTGGGCCGGGACCAGGAGGTCAAGGCAGTCATCGTCCACTGGCCCAGCGGCAGCAGCGAGATCTGGGAAGGGGTGGAAGCTGACCGGCTCGTCACCCTCCAAGAAGGCTCCGGAGTACCGTGGAAGCCATAGCAGTCCGTGGCAAAAGTCGTCACGGCATTCGACCGTCCCTGCATCCCGGCGGACTGCGTTGCGACTCGGTCACATACTCCCGGTATGCTCCCGAATCGCGCCTTGTCCGGCGGGCGCAGGAACGGTCTCGGTGCTCGCGGGACTTTCACCACGGACTGCTAGCTGCCAAATCTGTCGCTATCGCGTTTTCTTGAGGCGCTTCACTGTAGATCGTTCATCGGATACCGGTTCCCTCGCGGACGGAAATGACTCGGCGTGCCGGGACCTCTTCAAACCTTTGCCGGCTGCCGCTGGGCCACTGGATCTCTATCCACTCGGCCCGACTCTCCTTGCCGAGGCCGAAATGGACACGCAGTCCGTTACTTGAGTAGTAACTGGAGGCGCTCCGCACCTCGTCGGTTTGGATTCGTCCTCCGGCGGCCACTTGAATCCGCGCGCCAATGGCACTGCGGTTGCTGCTTTCACCTTCCAGTTCCAGGATCAGCCAACCGTTCTCTGAAGTGCTTTCGTTGATCAGCAAAGAAGGGGTGTCGTTCAGGTTGACTGCGACGATATCCAAATCCCCGTCACCATCCAGATCCTCGAATGCGACGCCTCGCCCGGCCGCTTTGGCGGCAATTGCGTCTCCGGCTTGGCTGGAGGCGTTTCTAAAGCTGCCGTCACCTTGATTTCGGTAGACCAATCGCTGCTGCCGGTAGGTAATTTCGGAGGGGTGACGGTCGACTTCGGGATAAACGTGCCCGCTGGCGATAAACACATCCTTCCAGCCGTCGTTGTCAAAATCGACCAGACCCGTTCCCCAACTCAAGTATTGGGTGTCCTTCCCCAGCTTGGCCAGATAAGTCGTGTCGGTGAAAGTGGAGTTTCCGTCGTTGTGGTAGAGGGTCGAGGTGTCGTCGGAGAAATTTGTCACCAGCAGATCGAGGTGTCCGTCCAAATCGTAATCCGCAGCTGCGACTCCCATGCCGGCTTGCTCTCTTCCGTTGTCGCTGAGGGCCACTCCCGAGATCATGCCCACATCCGCAAACGTACCATCCTGGTTATTCCGGTAAAGGATGTTGGGGGTGGTATCGCAGGCGACATAAATGTCCGTCCAGCCGTCCTCGTCGAAATCGAGCGTGATCGGCATGAGACAATAAAACCCTTCGGCAGCGGTGATGCCGCTGGCCGGGGAGACGTCGCTGAAAGTGCCGTCTCCGTTATTGCGAAACATGATATTGGCCGATTGCTTGAGCCCGAGCGGACCGCACATGACCGCGATGCCCCGCCACCTGCAGTTGGCGCCGGAACCGGGCTCATGCCGGGTGGCCTCGGCGTAGTCCACATAGTTGGCTACAAACAGGTCCAGGTCGGCGTCGCGATCGTAATCCAGGAAGGTGCAACCGGCGTTCCAACGCCGCTGGCCGCCGATCCGCGAGCTCTGCGAGATGTCTTCAAAGCTTCCGTTTCCTCGATTCCGGTAGAGCACGATCTCCCCGTAGTAGGTCACGCCAAGATCAGTCCATCCATCGTTGTCGATATCTCCGACGCAGACCGCCTGTCCCCAGCCCGAGCGCTTGAGGCCGGAAGGCGCCGTCACGTCTGAAAAACGACCATTTCCGAGATTTCGATACAGCACATTGGAGGGAGGATCGCCGGAGGCGCCGTCCAATCTGGAGCCGTTGACCAGAAAGATGTCAATCCGTCCGTCCCGGTCATAATCGAAAGCGGCGACTCCCGTCCCGGTCGTTTCCAGGATGTAGCGTTGCGACTCCACGCCTCCATAGACAATCGGACGATTCAGCCCGGACTCCCGGCTTCGATCGACGAACTTGATCGGAGCCTGGGCTGGGAGGAAGGTGTTGTCGGCCACAAGTCCAAGGAGAAACGTCACGCCGATTCGAAGCGTAGTCTTCATCACAAGACGATCAGGGAGGTGTCAAGAACTGGCCGGCTGGACGTCGGAATTCCTCGATGGGACTTGCTTTTCGGTTGTCGATCTTGCGCTTGCTGCTCACGTCTTGATGTGCTCGGCTTGACTGGAGGCCAGGACCTTCAAATTGCGCCAACGAGCCGTGACACCTTGTCCAAAGAGTGAGTGCCGGTATTGGGAATCGAGTCCCGGCACAACGCCTCCCCTCCCGTCGGGAAGATCGTCCAGCAGGGTGAAAATGGCCATGAGGACCCGGAACCGGGCGGGTAGAACGATGGGAGCCGAGGGCTCGTCGATGGTGGCAACCCAATCGACTTCGCGAACGACCCGGCCGTCCACCAGCCATTGAGCGTGGTCGGGAGCAGCTTCCAACCAGCCGTCCTCTCCCGGCTGATAACGAATTTCGTAACGATGCCACGAACCGGGCTCAATCGTGATGTCCGTCAGGAGCGGATCGATCATGGGCAGAGTCGAATCTTTGCCCGTGGGTGATTTCACCTGGAAGTGTTCGCGTAACGCCAGGATACGTCGATTTGACACCCCCAAGTTCAAAACCACCCCGGTGGTGTTGTCAATCAACGCGATGGCCCCGTTTGCCAACTTGGGATTATCCGGATCCGCGCCGAAGGGGTTGCCTTCGGTCCCATTCACCTCAACGCAGAGGTCTACGGAAACGGAAAGACCTTCGCCCGTGGGATAGCGCCGATCGCTCACAAACATGGCCTTCACGTGGTCGAGAGGATTATCGAACTTGAGCGTAAAGGCAGGGATCTCGATTTTCAGCTCGGGCGTTTCCGACCTAGGAGGAGTCACGGTGGCGGTTGGATCGAGCAGCTCGTGGCCGTCCACTTGGGGAATGCTCCAGCCTCGTCCGATCAGAGGGGAGCCGGTCGACCAATCCGTAAAATCACGGCCTTCCCCTTCCAGCATGTAGGGAGGCTGTGGGAGTGCTCTCCAGACATCGACGGTTTTGGGTTCGTTGGTCCAATTCAGGGGCCGGTAGGTTTCTTCGTCCCAGATCTGGTCCACCTCCAAGGTCAGTTCGATCACATTTCCGGCAGGGTCAGGGATGTAAATGAAGATGTTGTGCCCGGGACCGTGACGACCGGGGCCATAGATGATGGGAACGTCATTCTTCCAAAGATGATCACAGATCTTTTTCAGTTCGCTCCAGTCGGCCAGGTCATAGGCATAGTGGTTCACCTTGGCCTGGCCGGTTTGGAGGATGGCGACACCGTGGTGCTGCTGGTTGCACCGCATCCAGATGGCTGAGTCGTCCACGGTGTCCGAAATCCGAAATCCGAGAACATCCGTATAAAACGCGGCGCAACGCGGAAGGTCGGCGGTCATGAGCGTGATGTGGCCGAAACCAACCGGTCGGACTTCACGCGGTTCCAACGGTTGATCCAGGGTTTGCATTCCTGCGTAGAGCTCCACCCTGTTTCCGTCGGGATCGCGATAACAAAGGCCGGATCCGTGACCTGGTTCGCAGTAGTCTCGGGGCTCGGGGCGGAAACCTCGTGCCGCCAGCTCTTGCTCGGCTTGCTCCAGAGCCGGCTCACCGGAAACTTCCAATCCGAGGTGATGCAGAGCCCGATCGCCAGGATAAATAGCCAGGCAGTGGTGGTTGCGGTTACAGCGCAAGAAGGCGGCGCCGTCGTCGCGGCCGCTCGTCTCGAGCCCGACAATTTTTTCGTAGAATTCGACGGTCTCCTCGACGTTGGGGACGCTGATGGCAACGTGAGTGAAGTTTCGGACCCGAATCATGAAGCGTTCCTCACCTGCTCGATGATCGTTGCAAGATTCTGCTTCGATCTTCGTGTGCCTTCGGCAAGATTTTCCAGCGTACTGGCCTCCTTGCGCTCGTACTCAATGGCCCAGATTCCGTCAAAGGAGTCCAAGAGCGTGCTGATAATGGGAAACCAGTCGATCTCACCCTCTCCGAAGGCTCGGTATTCAACGCCCCTGGGTTTGTCAGGCGCTTGGGCGACGTCTTTCCAGTGCGTATAGACGACTCGATCCTGCACCGCCAACAACGCCTGGAAAGGATCTTCTCCCCCAAAAGCGTAGTTGGCGGGGTCGTAGGTCACTCCTATTTCTTGGTGAGGCACCAGGTCCAAGAGTTTTTTGAGGCCGGCGCCGGTGGCCGAGGTGCCGCCATGGTTTTCGATTCCCACACGAATTCCTTTGCCCTTCAAGTAATCGCCCAATTTGTTGAAGGCAATGGCCAGCGTCTCGTAAAGCGCGTCGGTCACCCGGTCAGGTGTCAGGACGTAGTGTTTGGAGTGGGTGAAATCGTGTTCAGTGAATACCCGAATCACTTGCGCGCCCAGGACCTCTGCAATGTCGACCGCCTTCATGATCTCGGCGGAGCGATCCTCGGCGACGTCACCTGCGAGGCCGACCACGGCGCCACCTCCCAGCGCGGTCACTTTCACGCCGGCCGCCGTCGCCAATTCCTTCACCTGGTCGAGTTCCCGGGCGGTGGCGTCCAACGAAACCCGGTTCTTGGCTTCGCCTTCATCGAACCATCCAGCGTCAATCTCGACCGCCGGCGTGCCGATCCTGCTACAAGCCTCGAAAAATTCCGGAAAGCCGTACTCCCGGAAGCCGTAGGCTGCGTTCCCGAATCGGAACGGGGCTGCTGCATCTGTCATCGCCAAATCCCCCAGAAATGAAAATCCATGTCATCTGAGAATACAGGAACCTGGTTGCCACACCAGCCCAATCCTTCGGCAGCGCCGGCAGCCGGCAAGGACGAAACTCTTGTCCGCACGCCTAAACCGGATGGACATAGCGGGAAATCTTCTTCATCGGGGCTTGGGCACCCTTATAGAACTCCCTCAAATAGAGCGGATACCCTCTCCTGACAGGAATCTTGGCGCCATCGTCCGAGGCCATCAGTTTCCAGGCGAATTTGTCCGGCCGCGGCGAAATGTCAACCAAGGTATTCCCTTTGAAATGGCAGGTGTATTGAATCTCATAGGTGGGCGCGGTGTGATATTCCGTGGTCTCCACCATGGGAAAAGTCAGGGTCACTTCATCACCAGGCTGCAATCGATCAACCAAAACATAATTGCCCGACCATGCCGGCAAGATGCTTTTCTGATTGACCTGGCACTGTACCGCCCTCTTGTCAGCCCAAGTGGGAATGCGCACACTCAGCTTTTTTGCCGTCTTGATTTTGAATCCCACCTTGCCCTCGTAGGGCAGGTGACTATCGATATCGACCCAGGCCGAAGCCCGGTTCAAGAGCAAATTCACCTGGGCCAGACCTTGACTGTATTGGACGATCGAATTCCAGGCTTCGTAAAGCCCCACAGGGGCGTTGGCATTGCAGCACATCGTCCACCAGGCATGCAGCATGGTCGGGTCGGAGACGGAAGCAAAACCGCCCAGTCCTCTTTCGATGACTCGCTCGCCGGACTCGATCTCAGGGTTGAGGGTGTGCTCGCTGGCGGTCTCAATGATTTCTTCGATCAGGTCGCGACGCAACAACTGACTCTCGACCAGGTGATTTCGCACGTATTGGTCGACATCGTCCCAGTAATCACCGATCCCGGCTTGGCTCAGCCGGCAGGCGATATAGACCATGTCTCCGATCGAGCAGGTCTCACACACTTGAGCGGATCCCCCGTAGGCCCGCCGGTTGTTCTGTTGGATCTTCTCCAGGGGACCTAGAACCGCGGGGAAAAACCCAATGCGGCCGATTCCGGCATTCCGGGTGTATTCATAGAAATGGCGCACGAATTGCTTGGCCACGTAATCGTTGGCAATGATGGCGTAGTCCACCATTCCCATCACACCGGTGGTCCGAGTGTGGAAGTGACCTTCCCAATGAGCGTGCTCCGGCCCCGCAATCATGGTCGGTCCGTCGGAAGATCCCCACATGGTGGGTTTGAGCATAAAGCGCGCTGTTTTCCGGGCCAGTTCGAGCGCCTCCTCGTCTCCGCTGACACCAGCCCATAGGGATAGCGCGCGCAAGGGATTGCCGATGACCTGAAAATTGATTTTGTCCGGCTCCTCGACCGTCGGACCGGAGCCGCCTTTCCCGGTCGGCTTTTTCCCTTCACCCATGGCAACCAGATCTTCGTATTCCTCCGCCATGGCCGCGCGGGCCAGGAAGGTCGGCTTATTGTTGGTAAACCAGGCACGTTGGTCGTTCTGCTGCGCCACCTTCTGCAGCCCCCCGGCCAGATGCCTCCCGATCTTGAGCCACTTCGGGTCTTTGTCGAACTCGTGCCAGGCCATCAAAGCGACCATGAGCCGAGCATGGGGGAAGGGCCAGTAAACATCTTCTCCGTAATTGGGAAAACCCTCCCGAGAGGGCTTTCCGGCATAACGGAGCCACCAGAGACCGTTCTCGTCGATATCCGTAAGCAAAGCATCGACCATCCTGCCGTCATAATCGGCGTGGAGCTTGCTGCCGCTCATCTTGCGCATCAGCGGCAAGACATGAATCGCCTTGGGCAGACACGGACCTCCGGTGTTGTGAGTGAAATAAGGTGGGTTGGTGTCAAAGTGCAGGCACTGGAAGGTTTCGCAGTTCTGCTGGAGGTCGACTGCTCCGGTCAAAGAGTTGACCGAGAGCCGGGCCCGCTCTGCCAAATCCAGCGTGTCCGGCACGTCGGCCTCATAGGTGGAAGCTGTTGGCGGCGCACTTTCCTTCTCTCCCCTTGAACAGCTCACCAGTGCGCCGGCGCCGGCGGCCGTGGCCGCACCCAGTTTGACAAAGTCCCGTCGATCGAGTTCAGCCATGTCGTCTCCCTCTGTTTCCACCCCTCAACGGATTACAGTCGCCAGTCCAGCTCACATCAGAACCACGGTTCGAGCCACTTCGCCCCGCTCGAGTGCGGCGTAAGCCTCGTTGATCTGATCGAAAGAGTAGGTGCGGGTCACCAATTCGTCGAGTTTGAGTTTCCCGGCCCGGTAGAGATTCATCAACTTGGGGATGTCGATTCGAGGCCGGCTCGAGCCATAGACCGATCCCTTGACAACTTTCTCCTCAAAGATGAGGGGCATGATCGGTATCGAGACTTCGGTTTCCAGAGGGGTGACTCCGAGGACAATGGTCTCACCGCGCTTGGCCAAGCTGTCAAAGGCTTGTCGCACTGTCTTGGGAAGCCCGATAACCTCGAAGGCATAGTCCACTCCTTTCTGTTCGGTCAACGACCGGACCTGTTCGACCGGATCGCACGCTGACGCATTGACCGTGTGCGTGGCTCCAAATTGTCGCGCCATTTCGAGCTTGTTGTCCAAAAGGTCGACCGCGATGATCTTTTCGGCGCCCGCCAAAGCGGCTCCCTGGATCACGTTCAAGCCGACTCCTCCACTGCCAAAAACCGCGACCTGACTGCCCGGCTTCACTCGGGCGGCATTCATCACCGCTCCGATTCCGGTAATCACGGCACAGCCCAGTAAGGCTGCCTGCTGGAGAGGGATGTCTTCTGGAACCTTCACCAGCGCTTTTTCCAGAATCACGGTGTATTCGGAGAAAGTCGAGACTCCCAGAAAGTGCTTGATCTCGGACCCGTTGAGGGAGAAGCGGCTGCTACCGTCCAAGAGCCGTCCCGTAGACCGGATCTTCAGTCCCACGGCGCAGAGTGCCGGTCGCGCCGAAGTACAATATTCGCATTCGCCGCAACTGAGCCGCCAAAGGGGTATGACGTTGTCGCCAGGTCGGACGGAGGTCACCCCCGAGCCGACTTCGACCACAGTCCCAGCGCCCTCATGACCCAGGATCGACGGTGTCGGGGCGTTCAAGTGTCCCGTCATCACATGAAGATCACTGTGACATATGCCGCCGACCGCCATTCGCACCAGAACTTCACCGGCCCGAGGTTTTTCCACGTCAACTTCTCGAATATCGAGCCGTTGGCCCACTTCAAAGAGTATTGCCGCCTTCGATTTCATAATTGGGAAAACTCCTTACCGCACTCCAGCCGTGGCTACACGAGCGTGGCTCCGCCGTTTACTACCAGCGTGTGGCC
Organism: Acidobacteriota bacterium; assembly: GCA_965217775.1. GTDB lineage: Bacteria > Acidobacteriota > UBA6911 > RPQK01 > JAJDTT01 > JAJDTT01. Next base: position 3,847,370 of record CBDCJH010000002.1, on the reverse strand, counting down.
CGTGATGAAATCGCTAACCACGAGACTCAAAATGGCTTCGGCGATGTCGTTTGGGTAGGCTAGCCGTTGCAGAGGATTTTTCCTCCGAGCCTCGTCTGCAAGTGGCTTTATCTTATCGATCCAGCGAGTTTCCACGACTCCGGGCGCCACGGCGTTAACGCGAATCGCCGGAGCCTGGCTGATAGCCAATGCCAGAGTCATATTGATAATTGCCGCTTTGGAAGCAGTATAGGCAATGGAACTTCCTCTTCCGGTGAAGGCCGAATCGGAGGACACATTGACTATGTGCCCGCCGTCATGAATTCTCATGGCAGCGATCGCTGCTCGTGAACAAAAAAAAGTGCCCTTGACGTTCACCTCGAGGATCTTGTCCCAGAGCTCTTCGGTCATTCCTTCGAGATCTTTTGGGAGGACGAACTTTGTAGTCGCCGCGTTGTTGACGAGAATATCCAGCCTCCCCAGCGTCTTCACGACTTTCCCGACCATCAATCTTACGGCGTCGTCGTTTGAGATATCTGCACAGACAGCGATTGCCTGCGAGCCGAGTTGCCGTATTTCAGACACCGTTTCCTCAGCATCGGATCTGGAACGGGAGAAGTTCACGGCGACGTCTGCTCCCTCCCGGGCAAACAGGAGAGAGGTTGCCTTTCCTATCCCGGTGCCTCCTCCGGTGACTAAAGCAACTTTTCCCTGAAGCTTACCCATCGCCTTGGCCCCTGCGCTTGAACCGATACCGCCAAAATCTCCCGATCGCTGGTGTTGCTGGTTGCTGCTGCTCTTCGGGCTTTACCTGAGTCCTCATCGGGATTTGAGTCTTGACCACAGCCACTCCGGCATCTCGATAATGGAACTCAAACCGCCGTCCACCACCAAGTAGGCGCCCGTCATGTACGCTGACATGTCGGATGCCAGAAACAAAGCGGCTTGAGCAATATCCTCCGGATGACCATTCCGGCGCAGGGGACACATTTGCTTGATCTTCAAACGATCGGCCTGGGAGAGACCTTTCCACAATCCGGTCTCCACCGCGCCCGGCAGAATCGCATTCACCCGAACTGAGGGCGCATAGTCTGCGGCCAAGGACCGGGTGAGAGCCAGTAGGCCCCCCTTGGAGGCTTGATAGGCTGCATGGAGGGAGTAGCCTCGGATGGAATGAACCGATCCCGTAATAATGAAAGTGCCGCCACCCTGAGCCACCATGGGGGGCAGGGCACAGCGGGCAATCATCCAGGTGGCTTTCAAACAGACATCGAGGGTGCGGTCCCAATCCGCCTCACTCGTCTCTGAAGCCGTCCCCAGCACATAGGCCGCGGCGTTGCTGTGTACGACGTCCAGGCGGCCATACCGGTCCAGAGCTGACCCGACCATCGCCTCCACCGAGTCCATCCTTCCCACGTCTGCCTGGATAAAGAAGGCCTCGCCGGAACCTCTCCTGATGTTCCGGACCGTCTCTGCGGCTCCGGCGCCATCGATATCGGCAACGACCACTTTGGCGCCCCGGCTCGAGAACAATTGGGCAGTTGCCCGTCCGATTCCCGAGGCTGCACCGGTGATCAGAGCGACTTTATCCTGCAACAACATGGCCGTCCTTCTCCTCAAATATCAGCGTGCCCCGAAGCCTCAATCCCTGATGGGAGGCGAAGTCCGGAGGCCGGCTTGCCCTGCCTGAATCCAGGGGGTTCTACTGGTGCGGCAATGGTTTTCTGCTCACGTTCCGACTTGCTTTCAGGCTGGCCGGATCCTGCCCGGAATTGTACTGTTGATAATCGTGGAGACGCAAAAGAATGAGAAAGAGCGCTGACGAACTGAAGCAACTGGTGAAAGACATGCTGGTGACGGTCAAAGCCGGTGAGGCCAACGCCGCCGTAGTGGCGAAACATCTGGTTTCAGCCAACCTGAGCGGCGTCGACACGCATGGGGTCTGGCAACTGCCGGGTTACGTCGCTGCCATACAAGCGGGAGAGTTGGTTCCGGCAGCCCGGCCTGAGATCGTGAGGGAAACGAGCACCAGTGCCTTGGTCAGGGGCAATTGGACCTTTGGACAGGTGGTGGCGAAATTCGCCATCGAGAAAGCCATTGCCAAGGCGGCAAAGCACGACGTGTCTGTGGTCGGTTTAGTGGAAAGCCACCATATCGGTCGCGTGGGGGAGTACGCGGAGGCGGCTGCCGCTGAAGGAATGATTGCGATGGTTTGGGGGGGTGGATTCGGCGAAAAAAGGCCAAGAGTGGTGCCTCATGGAGGTCGCGAGGCCGTACTGGGAACCAACCCTTTGGCCATGGGTCTCCCCGCCGGGAGGGAGCCCCGAATGCTGTTCGATTTCGCCACTGCTGCCTCGTCAGGAGTCAAAATCGTCAACGCCCAGCGGACCAGGCAAGAAGTCCCCGACGGTTGGATCGTCGATAAAGAGGGGAATCCCACCAACAATGTGGATGACCTCTTGGAAGGAGGGGGGCAATTGCCCTTTGGGGAGCACAAGGGGTACGCGTTGGCGGTGGCGGCCGAATGGCTGGGCCGAATCTTCACTGGATCGGCCCAATTTGCCCAGGCCAATCGTGGGGGTCTCTATTTCAGTCATTCCGGCGCGGCCATGATGGTCGTCAAAGCCGACCTGTTTCAGCCGTTTTCCGATTATGGGAATAGGGCCGACCGGCTCCGTAAACGGATCAAAGCTGTCCCTCCGGCCGCAGGTTTCGAGGAAGTTCTGATCCCCGGCGATCCCGAACTCCAGGCCAGGGTCCTCCGGCTGCGGGAGGGAATTCCGATCCCGGATACGCTATGGTGCCAGTTGGTTGATCTGGCAGCCTCACTCGGTATTTCGATCCCTGAGTAGGGTCAGATGGGCCTGTCCTCCCAGCCTCCTTCTCCTTTCCACTTGCACCTCCGGCCGCACGATGCCGCGTACCTCGAACAGCGGCTTGTACCGAATGTAGAGCCGCTCGGCCTCCGCCCGTATCCGCGCCGCGAACCCGGCGCGGGCGAGTTCTTCCTCGACCAGCGGTCCCGCCCGTTCACGGACCCATTCGGCGAGACGGGGACGGATCGCCCGGGTCCAGCGCCTCTCCTGACTGCGCGTCGGCGGCAGCGCCTCGTCGCCGACGCCGGCGACCAGATCCGGGGCGAAACTGCGGATGTCGTACGTGATGTCGATGTCTTCGGAGAACCGCCGAATCGCCCCCCACACCTTGGTCAGCGATGTGCCGTCCTTGACAGCCCGTGGCAAAAGTCGTCACGGCATTCGACCGTCCCTGCATCCCGGCGGACAGCGTTGCGATTCGCTCACATACTCCCGGTATGCTCCCGAATCGTGCCTTGTCCGGCGGGCGCAGGACCGGTCTCGGTGCTCGCGCGACTTTCACCACGGACTGTTGAACACCAGATGCCGTCCGAACGGAGCTTCGAACAGGACGTTCAGGGTGGCAACAACCCAGATGTCCTTCTCGAGCAGGAACGCCGGGTGCGGGCTTTCGGCCTGGGCCTTGCGCAGGGCGAGGCGGCGCTCTTCGACCGAGAGATGCTGAAACTGTGTCTCACCCATGCGCGAGACGTTTGCTCAGCGGCTCCGCCATCCACCGGGGCATGACGGCTCGCGCGGCTGCAAGCTCGTCGAGATCTTCCTGAGTGAGGCTGGGCAGGACAACGTCGAGGCCATCTTCGACCTCATGGGGGCCAAGCCATGCCAAGGCGCGGATGACTACTCCCGCCATCCGACGTGGGGCCGCCAGCTGCCAGGGCGGCGCATGCCGTAGCTCCACGGGGTGCTTGCCGAAGAGCAATCGCCGACTGCGGCCGGAAGTGAGATAGACCGAGCGGACCGGATTCTGGGTCGTCAGGCCAAGCCAGTTGGCCGCGCCGCCTCCGTTCGGAACGATGGTCTCGCCCCAGAGTTCCGAAAGCGACTGGAGCGACTTGTCGACGCTCGGTGCACAGCGCCCGAACCGGGTCTCGATCGGGCGCATGTAGACGCCTTGGCAGATCCGCAAGAGTCGCCCGGAGCGAGGCAAGCGCGACAGAGCCTGATTTACCGCCCCGCGCTTGCCGAGATGAAGCAGAGCGCTCGGGCAGATCGGCGAGGCCTCGGGCGAGGCCTCGGCGTACTCCATGATCCGCTCGGCCACGCTCTTCATAGCACCTCTCTCCGTCACAAATCCGGCTACCCACTACAGCCCGCCGGATGCAGGGACAGTCGAATGCCGTGACGACCTTTACCACAGGCTGTCAACGATGCCCGGTATGCCGCCAGTCCCGGGCGATTTTCTCCAGGCTCTTGCCCTTGGTCTCGGGCACGAATTTCCAGCCGAAGACAAAAGCCAAGGCACAAGTCAACGTGAAGATCCAGAAAACTGGTGCTGGAGATCCGAAGCGCTCCTCCGACAACTCAAGGAGAACCGGAAAGGCGTGAACACCGGAATAGTTGGCGATCCATAGGCACATGGTCGCGATGCTGACTGCCCGAGCACGCACTCGCGTGGGCATGACCTCCGACATCATGACCCAGGGCAACGGGCCGAGACCAATTACGTGAGGCCAGGCGCACATCAACACCGCCCCAACCACGACAAACCCGGTGAGGTTGAAGTGAAAGACCGCGCCGAGCAGCGTGACCCCGAAAATCATCCCCAACGACGTCACCAACCAGATAGGCCGGCGGCCGACTCGGTCCACGAGCGCCATGGAGACGAGGGTCAGCCCAATATTGATTCCGTTCACCATCGCATATTGGAAGATGGCGTCGCTGGCTTCTTCGAATCCGGCTTTCTGAAGCAGGATAGGCAGGTAGGAAGCGACGAGACTCCAACCGGTCCATTGACTGAAAACGGCCAGCAGCACGGCTACGGCAAAGGCGGTTCGGATTCCGGGCTTCAGCAATTCGGAAAGGGTGCCGGTCTCCTCGGCCAGCGATTCCTGAATCTCCTGGAGCAGTCCCTCCGTTTTTTCCCGCCCGTTGATTCGAGCCAGGACTCTTCGAGCTTCCTGGTAGCGGTTTTGCTGGGCCAGCCACCTCGGTGACCGCGGTATCAGGGTCAACAGGACTCCAAAGGCCAGGATGGGAACCAGCTCGGAAGCGAACATCCAGCGCCAAGCCTCGAAAAAAGCCAGGTAATAGGCCACCAGAGTGGCGGAAAAGGCCCCGACGACAATGGCCAGTTGGTAGATCATCACCAGTCGGCCCCGGAGGCGCGCGGGAGCAATCTCAGCCAGGTACATGGGGGAGGCTACGCTGGCAAGACCACACCCGATTCCGCCGATGACGCGAAAAAAATTGAATTGATCGATGGTTTCAGGCACCGCTGTGCCGATGGCGCTGATCCCGAACAGGATATTCGCGGTGATCAGTGTCCGCTTGCGGCCCAGCAGGTCACACAGGCGGCTTCCCGCTATCGGTCCGACAATACAACCGATGACCGCGCTGGCCGTGGTAAACCCCAATCCCGCAGCGCTGAGGCCATATTCTTCTTTAAGGAATATGACCGCCCCCGAGATCATCACCAAGTCATAGCCAAACAGGAAACCGCCCAGGGCCGCCACAAACGAAACGAATACAACGTAGAGAATTCTTTTGTTCCGCCTTCGCATCGAATGCATTTGCCTCACAACCCGAGGATGCGGGCCGCCGTCCCGCCCATGATCCTGGAGAGATCTCCAGGACCCAGGAAACGGGAGTATTTCTCGACCCAGTCCCGGGACTGCCGGTAGGTGCAGAAGCGGTTCTGGAAGGGCATGTCGGTACCCCACAGCAACTGGCCGGGACCCACGTTTTCCACCATCGCCTCCAGCGTGGACCACACTTCCCGGTAGGGATAGTCGAAGAGGTCGCCGAGCCGCACCGGAAAACTCACCTCCAGATTGCATTTCGGGTTCCGGAAAGGTTGCCAGATGTTCTGCGGCAGAGTGATCCGGTCCCCGTCCAGGAACACGCGCCACGGAAACCCGTGGGTGAGACTGCACAACGTATCCGGATAGCGTTCCATCCAGCGCATCAGGATCCCCAATTCGTTGAGGTATCCACGGCGCTGGTCCTCGACGGTCACCGCACCGGGTCCCGTGCCCAGGGTGAAGAAGACCGGAACTTTCCAGGAGGTGGCCGCCTCCCAGAAAGGACGGAACGGACCATCGTCCCAGGGCTCATTACTGCTCAGGTAACCGAGTGGCGGAATGAACTTGATGGCGTGAAGGCCGAGCTCGTTGATGGCCGTGTCCAGTTCCCGGATGACGGCATCGGTTTCCGACGGAATCCGCCACTCATCCACGGGAGCCATGGAGCGCAGGCGATCCGGATACAGGCGCACGCTCTCCGCCAGGTAGCGGCTTTCCCGGATCAACATGGGGTCGGTGTGCAGGAGCGTCACGTCCACGCCGGCGTAGTCCATCTCGGCGACGAGGCTGTGGGGAGTGAACTCCAGGTTTCTCAGGTTGGGCGGGTAAAATTGCTTGGTGTAGTCCTCTCCGTCGACGGTCCAGACGACCCGGCCCCGCTCGCGATCCACCCGAAAGTTCACGTCGGGCAATTCGGACAGGTTCCTGAATCCCCCCGGCGCCAGAGGCTTGGACGAGGCCGGGGCCCGGTCCCGAACTCTCCAGGCCGGCTGATGATGTCCCGCGTGGGCCGCCTGGATCCAGGCGAGATGCTCTTCGGGGCTGGCGTGGCCCGCAGGCTCGTCCCCGGGTGGAAACACGTAGGCGTGTGAGTCGACGATCATGGCCCTTTCCTTTCGCGCCGGGTTGCCGCCTTCGGACCCGTCGCTCCCAGGTTGGCGGTTCCGCCTTTCGGACGTTTCGGTGTGACAGGCGCCGGTGAGAAGACCCGCCGCCAAGCCGGCCGCTCCTTTGATGAAATCCCGTCGTTTAGGCATTGTCTTCATTCCGTTGCTCGGAACTGGATCATTATCCAATATTCGACTTGCGGAAAAGTGGAAGAACTCCGAAGGTTCCCGCGCAGGGCGGTCCCCTGTTAGGATGCTCGTCAGATGCTCGCTGGCCTTCAGGGGGCCGGGAGATTCACATCCGCCCAAATTCGCTCTGGAATGCTGGGTGGAATTGACTGCCGTACGGCGTCATCCCGCGGAGCTTCAACCATGCTACTACGGAACAGATTCCTGCCGATCGTGACGCTTATTCTGGTCGCGTCCTGTTCGGAGACCGGAAACGACGGTCCCGCGTCCACGCCGGCTTCTGAACAATTGGAAACCGAATCTTCGGAAGCCATCTATCTGAGCGACCTGGACCGGTCGGAGCCCCAGTCCTCCCTTTCCCGGGAGTGGAAACATGGTGCCTGGCGCCTTGTCGACTACACCGCCGAACGGGATGCTCAAGCCATTGACATTCAGTCAATTCACGACGCGTTTCGGCAGACGCCCGATCCCAGCCGGACCTTCTCCGGCACTCTGCTGCTGGCCATGCACGACAGTCGAGCTCCGGAGATCACCTATTCCCTGAACCGCACCGGCTGGCATCGAATCTACATCGGCATCTATCAGAAACCCTTCGAAGGGACCAAAGCGGTCGACGTCAGACTCTCTCGAGACGCTTCTTTTGCGACATTGGAGGGACGCGAGGGAGGCAAGGATCACCAGGAAAACCGGCTGTACGAGGTCTATTGGAAGACGGCCGACCTGACGGGACAGGCCCTTCATTTCCGCCAGATCACTTTTCCCCGGATTCGCGAAGCGTGGGTGGCGTTCGTCAAGCTGGTGCCGCTGTCGGAAGAGCAGGTTGGGGAGTTCGAGGCGGACCGCCGCAACCCGGAACACAAGCGGCTGTTCGTCCACATCGATCCCGGGATCTCCAACGAATCCGGCGCCAAGGAGACTCTCCTCTCCCTTCTGGACCCGCTCCGCCATGGGGATGTGGCCCGGCTCTACTGGGAAACCGGCATGGGGGACCGGGTCTTCTATTCCTCCAGTATCGGCAGGCGTCCGACGGAGACTCGTGACCACGGAGATGATCCGGACAACCCCTTTTACGGCCGCGCCTACGACGGGGTCGAGTCCAAGACGTGGCGGGCCTACCAAAAGACCGGGGTCGAACCCTTGGAGGTGGCGGTGGAATTCGCGCATCAGCATGGGATCGAGCTCCATGCCGCCTACCGGGTGGGAGGTTTTCACTTCCCGGCTCCTCATTATTCCGAAACCAAAGGCAGCTTCTTCGAGCAGCATCCGGAACTGGTGTGCGTCGATCGCGAAGGCAATCCGCTGCCCCGGATCTCCTACGCCTTTCCCGAAACTCGCAAGTACGTCCTGTCCCTGTTCCGTGAGATGGCGTCCAACTACGCCATCGACGGCGTGGCCCTCCTCTACAATCGCCGGCCGCCGTTGTTGGCCTACGAGGCTCCCATCGTGGAGGGTTTCCAGGCCAAGTACGGGGAGGATCCCCGGGAGTTGGATTCTCTGGATGAACGGTGGCTTCAATACCGGTCCACCTTTCTGACCCGGTTCATGCGGGAGTTGCGGGCCGTGCTGGACGAAGTGGAGCGTGAGCAGGGGCGTAGCCGGTTGGCCGTGACCGCAGTCGTGTGCCGGCCGGGTGAGAACATCCTTCACGGCATGGACCTGAAGACCTGGGTCCGGGAGGGTCTGGTGGACACGCTGATCCCCTATTCCTCCTCGGTCCGGCTGAACAGCTTCGTGCCCGCCTGGGATGATCCGAAGGACGTCGAGCACTTCGTTTCGTTGGTCAAGGGTACCGATTGCACCCTGGCGCTCAACCTGATGCCGCGGGATCTGACTTCGCGTGAGTACTACGACCTGGCTTATCGCCTGTATCAGTCCGGAGTCGAACGCTTCTTCTTCTGGGACGGCCTGGGCAGGACGGGCGGTGTGGGCCGGTGGCGGCGGGCAACTCGCATCGGGCACCGGTCCGAGGTGGAGGAATGGTTCAATAACGGAAAGCCCAGTCTCCTCCCGGTCGCTTCACGCCTGTGGATTCTGGACGGATGGGATCTCAGATTGGAAACTCCCGGATAGAGGTAGGAAGCATGATGGTACGCAGACAGTTCCTCGCATTGATGGCCGCCACCCCGGTGATGGGCAAGGTCCCGGTGCGCGACGCCGGCCGGGTGGAGACGGTCTTCAAGACCCCAGGTCCCCATCCCAACGGTCTTCAGGCCACCCAGGAAGGCCTCTGGATCATCGACGGGGATGACGGTCGCGTCTTCCTCGTCCGCTACGAGGACGGAAGGGTCCTGCGCGGCTTCGAGACCGAGTCCGTTGGCCCCAGCGGGATCACTTTCGACGGGGAGGCGATCTGGATAGCGTCGACCTACAGCCGGGAGATCATCCGGGCCGACGCGTCCAACGGCAGGACGATGGCGAAGTTTTTCACGCCGGGGGCGGGTGTGATCTACAAGATGCCTTCGGATGCTCCCCAACGAATGAGTCCGCTCCTGCCTCCCCCGGAGCCTTCGCCGAGCGGACAGCCCGCGGCCAGCGATTACGATGCCAGTCCCCGTGACGGAACCGGTGCTCACGGTCTCGAGTGGCAGGACGGCAAGCTCTGGGTGGCAGTCCCGCCGTCACGAATGATCTACCGCATCGACCCCGAGAGCTGGATCGTCGAGCAACGTTTCCCCACCTCCGGCAACCGTCCGCATGGGATCGGCTGGGCAGAGAATTATCTGTGGTGCGCGGACACGAACCAGTACGCCTTCTTCAAGCACGATCCCGACACCGGCGAGATCGTGGAGAGGATCCAGCTCGCGGACGACGACCCGATACCTCATGGGATGAGCATTCGGGACGGCGTCCTGTGGTACTGCGACGACGTGGGCATCGTCTGCCGGGTGGAATTGTAGGCGGGGGGATTGTTAGTCCCCCTGACTCTCCTGGCTCGGCGACAAGAAAGTCGCCGCTCCTATTCGGCGGTTGGAGACCGCCGCTCCAACTGCGCGGCCAACTTTGCGACCAACTCCGGACTCGGATCCTCCCCCTGCTTGAAGGCCATGAGCTGGATCTCTTCGAACCGGTCGCCGACGATGCCCTGGGCGTCGCAGATCCGCTTCACCTGTTCCCGAAAAACTTCCAGTTCCGGTCCGGTCCGCTCGGCCTGCCACATCGTGGGCCTACGCGCCGGGTAGGTGATGGTGTTGAGCGAGAGCCTGATGAGACCGCTGACGTTGGGAAGCGAGCGATGGACGGCACAGCAGTGGAACATGAGGAGATCGCCCAATTCGAACCGCGAGGAAGTCCAGGCGCCGTGGATGTCTTCGGGGCGCACTCCCTTTTGCGTCCGTCCCTTGAAGAAATAGGAGTAGACTCCGTCGAATTCGACATGCTCCTGGAGGCCGTGCTTGTGGGAGCCGGCCGCGATGGCCAGTCCTCCGTTGGCGATCTCCATATCCATGAGGGGAACCCAGATCATGCGGAACTCATCGGTCTCCCGGATGTAGAAGTGGTCCTGATGAGGGGGTGTGAGATAGGGAGCATCGGTGGGCATGGAGTAACGGAATCCAATAGATCTCCCGACCCGCACCTTCTCTCCAAATGAGATGTCGACGGCCTCCTGGAGTTCCGGTGAAGCCATCAGCTCCCAGGGAGATGCCAGCCGGTAGAGGGGCCCGAAGTCGACTTCGACGGCGCTGGCGCCAAGCGTCGCCCGCGGTTCGGCCGAACCCTTCTGCATGTAGCCCTGCTGCTGCAGGACGCCGGCAATATCTGATCTCGCTCTGAGCACGGTCTCCGGATTCAGGGCGCCCTTGAAGAAGAGGTAGCCGTTCTCTTCAAAGGAGCGTCGGATCCCATCCGGATCGCCACGGCCGATACGGACCTCGTGGAAAGGGGCTAGCTCTTCGCCGGATCCTGCGTCGTGAGGGTGGTTCATGCGCCTGTCTCGATGGTCAATTCCCGCTCCCAGGTGGAATCACAGGGAGCACCAGATGGGAGGGGTGCCGGGCGTTGTGGTAGACGGTCTGTTTGGCTACGACAATCTTGTCGCTCGTCCCCAGCGGCTCGCCGATGTTCTGATTTCGGGCAAACCGGGGAAAGTTGCTGCTGGAGATTTCCAGTCGGATCCGATGTCCCGCCTTGAAGACGTAGCTGGTCTCCCACAAGCTGATGTTGTACTCGTAGACCTTCCCCGGTTCGATCAGCATCGGAGTTTCCAGGGAATCCCGGAAGCGCGCTCCCCGGATCCCCTCGCAGACGTGAATCGCCTGGCCGTCCGGATGCAGGTCGCTCAGCGTCCCCGTCCAGTCGGTGTCCACGGCGCTGGAGGCGGCGTAGAGCTTGAAGTCGACGGGGCCGGTGACTTCCATGTCCTGCCCCAGCGGTTCCGAAGTGTAGACCAGGATATCCTTCCGGCTCTGAACCGAGCTTCGGTCTTTCCGCCCGCGAATCTCCTTGTGAGTCGAGATCTGTCCTCCCAGAGTCGGCACCGGGTCTTCCGGATCGTAGGCGTAGCGGTCCGGGGGCTCGTCCTGGGCCGGTGAAGACATCAGAGTTCCGTCCCCCTGGTCTCCGTTGGCCTTGCCCGAGCTGCGAATGTAGTACTTGGTGAACTGGGTCCGGGCCAGGGGCCACTCGTTCTCGAAGCGCCAGACGTCGGGTCCCATGACGAAGATCTTGATCGGGGGCTCGGTGTCGATCCCGTTCCGGATCCCCTTGAGCCAGTAGTCGTACCATCTCAATTCGACGTCCAGCAGCTCGGGATAGGAGTTGGTCCCCCCGTGTTCCCAGGGACCCACCAGGATCTTCGTGCCTTTGCGGGCCGCTTCGGTTGCACCCTCTTCGGTGAAGCCCTTGAAGTTCCTCCAGCCCTCGTGGACGAGATTGTCGTACCAGCCGGTCATGAAGTAGGCCGGGACCTGGATCTGCCCGTACTTCTCCTTGATCCCGTAGGACTGCCAATATTCGTCGTACTTGGCGTGGACGAACCAGTCCTTCACGTGCTCGACCTGCGGGAACTCGTCTACGGCCGCCAAGAGGGGCAGCCGGCGATAGTGGGGATCTTCCGAAGGCAGGATCTTCTGGGTCTGCGAGCCCTGCTTGGTGAAGAGTCCGAACTCGAAAACCACGTTCAACTGCATGACGCCGTCGTTGAAGAGGTGACCGAAGTTGGTCTGTTGGTTCTCACGCGGCACCAGGCACTTCAGGTAGGGGCTGGCCAAGGGGGCCGGCATCACCTGGGTGAAGCCGTTGTAGGAGATCCCCATGGTGCCGATTTCTCCATTGGACCAGGGCTGTTGACCCAGCCACTGCTGGGCGTCATAGCCGTCGCGGGGCTCGTTCACGTAGGGAACCCATTTCCCGCCGGAGTCGTAGCGCCCCCGGGAATCCACCAGGGCGACGGCGTAGCCTCTCTTGGCGAAGTACTCGGCGTGTTCGTTTTGGAAACCCGACCGGAAATATCTCAACAACATGAGAGTCGGAAACTTGCCGGGCGCATCGGGACGATAGACGTGGGCGGCCAGGTTGACGCCGTCCCGCATCGGGACGGGCATTTTGCTCTCGTCGATGATCTCGTGAACGGGTTGCGATGGACCGGCTGGATCGGAGTCAGGAGACGAGCAGGCCGAGAGAAGGAGGAGCAGACATGGGAATTGTCGCACGGGCGAATTCATTTCAGGCCTCCGTTTCCAACCAGTGTTTCGCGGCGTTTCGAGGGTGGTACAGTTGCGCAAAACACCGTCCAAATGTGTCTTTAATGAGAAATTCGGGGTAGGGTATTCTCAAGTGTGGCGTCGAATTCTAACATGCACCAATCAGGAAGCTGAAACCTCAGTTCGGAGCAACCTGTCATGAAATCCTTTATCGACTCTTCCGGTGTGATCGGCGACGGCCCCGAACTGGCCCGTCGCATGAAAAGAGACGGCTATCTGTTCGTGCGTGGTCTACTGCCGGCGGAGCCGCTGGAATCCCTGCGCATACAGTTTCTGGAAATCGCGGCCGCCAACGGCTGGGTCAGCACCCAATCGCCCATAGAGGAAGGTGTCGCCGACCTGACCGGGTTCTGCGTCGAGCCGGAGCCGAAATACATGGAGGTCTACGAGCAGTTCTACCGGCTCCAGGACTTCCACGCACTGCCGCACCACCCCCGCATCTTGGGGTTGCTGGAACAGATGTTCGGAGAGCCGGTCATTCACCATCCGCGCATCATCGGCCGCTTCATGTTCCCGCAGCGCAACGCGTACACGACCAAGGCGCACCAGGACTTCATCCCGATCCAGGGAACCGAAGACACCTACACCGCCTGGGTCCCGCTGTCGGACCTGCCGGAAGAGATGGGCGGGCTGCAGATTGCCTCCGGCTCGCACCTGGGCGGGGTCTACGAAATCAAGCCGGCCCTGGGCGCCGGCGGTTTCGAGATCATCGACGACCTGGGAGATTGCTGGGTGGGCAACAGTTTCCAACAAGGTGACGTGCTTTTCTTCCATAGCCTGGCGGCGCACCGGGGGGTCCCGAACCGGGGAGAACGCATGCGTCTGTCCATTGACGGCCGCTACCAGAAGCGGAGCGATCCCATCACCCGGGACAGCCTGACGCCGCATATGGGTGTCGACGGGTTGAGCTGGGAAGAGATCTATGCCGATTGGACTTCCGGCGAATTTCAGTACTATTGGCAGGATTGGAATCCCCGGATCGTGGACTACGACCCCAGCTATTTCGAACGGCGCGACGTGCTGGCCATGGAGATGGCCGAAAAGGGGGACGAGCTGGCCCGCTCCACCCTGCAGCGCATCGTCGCCCGGGATCACAATCCGGACAAGCGCGCCCGGGCCCAAACCCTGCTGACACGGCTGGACACCCTCTCCGGGACGGGACAATCGGCAAGTGGTTGAAAGCACGAGTAGGGGCGACCCTTGTGTGTTTGGTATCAAGACATCCTTTACAAGTTGTATCAGGACATCCTTTACAGCTGGTCCATGGCCGTTGTGTCAATGACCATCGAAAATTGCACACTTCGGGCCATCGAGAACTGCATACATCGCAGGAGCCCCGCCTTCTCGGTCCGGAGTCCTCTGGGCGAACCGCTCGCGCGGTCGTCGGATGGATCGTCCTGGAGCGTTCCGCGGGGCGGCGTCGCCGGTCGCTGTGGCCGCAGGACAAGTCTCGGTCCAGAAGGGCCGCCACCACCCCCCAGGATCTGGTCCCAGGGCGCAAGACCCGGGTTCCAGGTCAGCTCCGTCGAGGTCGGCTCGTCACGCCGGTTCCCCCGTTGGACCAACCGAACCGCGCCGCTCGGGCGGACCGGTAGGTTGAAGGGATCGCGTTTGGGTGGACGGTTGGGTCATCTGGTTCAAGTGGGTCTCGGTGGTCATTCCGCTTCGGTCAGGGGGAGGCAGGGCGGCTGCCGGTTGCAGCCAAGGGCGGGATCACGTCCATGCAAAACAGAGCCGGCGGGGGTCTGCAACAGCGAGCCTGGGGCGCCGGGTGCACCCGGCGCCCCAGGCTCGCTCCGAATCGCACCGACGGCCGGCGTGACGGTTCCGGACGCTGGGGACAGGCCGGAATCCCGGCCCTGTCAATCGGCCGCGAAAATGGCATCCATCGCGGGAGACCCCGCAGCCGGCCGGGGTCCCGTCATGCCCCCCTCCTTCCCGCTCCCGCAGCCCTGGGCGGACCGTGTCCATGGCCATTGAGAAGGGACGGCCTTCAGGACACGGTTGCTCCGACGGCGAGAGCTTCACCCCATCTTCGGAGGGCGCCCGGATGGCGCCCCCTTGGAGAGCTCGGCGGCACGGCGCCGCCGGTCGCTGTGGCCGCAGGGCCGAACCCGGTTCACCAGCACCGCCATCACCTGCTCTCCCAGGATCTGGCCCCAGGGCTCAAGAGCCGGGTTCCAGGTCAACTCCGTCGAGGTCGGCTCGTCACGCCGGTTCCCCCGTTGGACCAACCGAACCGCGCCGCTCGGGCGGACCCTAAGGGTGCCGATCTCCTCCCCCTCCAGGGGTGCCGGACGGATCCGGGTCTTGGACGTTGGCCCCGCGGAGGGCTCGAGACGTTGGGCCCACCCCGGGCGGACCCCGCAAGACGAGGTTCTCCCTTCGCTCCACGAAGCCCAGCTCGTCGAGCGAGTCGATCGGCTCCCGCTGAATCGATCGCTGGAGGCTGAAGTCGAAGTCCGGGGACGGCGTTTCGCGTCCACCCTCCTCGGCCGCTTCGTCGCCGGTGACGGGAACGCCCTCGACTCCGGCAGTGAAACGAACCTGAGTCCGGCCAAGATGCCCCAGCAGTTCGCCATTCCCGCTCCCGTTCGAACCGGCCCCCCGGCCGCTCCGCCACGCCGAGCTCTCCAGGGCGATCCATCCGACCGCCGCCCGAGCGGTCGGCGCACAGGAATCCGGAGCCGAAAGGAGGGAGGCATGAAGGGACCAGATCCGGCCGCTGGAGACCCCGTGGCGGTCGCGGCCGCGACCGCCACGGGGTCTCCAGCGATGTGTGCAATGTTCAGTGGCCATTGACATTCAGGTCCCCCATCACCTCCATGAGCACCGACGGCTGGCCCCACGGCAACCGGAAATCCGCTGCGGCCACACCGGGCGGGTGACCCCCAGGCGGCTTGATCCAGTGACCGACCGGCCGGCGGCGGACTCCCCACGGCCATGCGATCGCGGCCTGGCGCCTCCCCCGTCCCCGATCGTCTCGCACCAGCCCCCTCTCGTCGCTCCCCAACCGGGCGTCTCCTGCGGGTCCTCCAGACGCTCCGCAGCCCCATCCCGGCCCCTCGGCGAATCTCTCGAACCCCTCCTTGTGGCTCCCCCCCCGAACGGCCTCGCCAGGAACCGGAAGGGGACCGTTCTCGACGGCCACTTCGGTGCCCTCCTCCCGCGCCGCCCACACCCTTCAGTCCTGCCCCACCCGCCAGACCAGAGCTCGCGTCTGCCGGGTCTGCAAGTGGACTTCACGGATGTACATGTGCCGGTAGCGGACCAGCAGCTTGTCTTCCAACTCTTCCACGCCCACCCACTCCTCCGCCAAGGACTCACACACAAAGTAACGGTCCCCGCCCGCGCTCAAACACCCCCGGCGATTGAGCCGTTTCACCTGCAGCCCCCGGGGATACTCCCAGGGAGCCGGGTCCCGATCGTAGCCACGCGTACTGCGACGGTAGTGTTGGGCCGGGACCTCCATCCGCAGCGACTCATGGGGTCGAACCTGATTGTATTCCTGGCGAAAGTCCTGCAGAAATCGCTCCCACTCCATCCACCGTTGCGGTCGCCCCCGGTGCGCCACCGAGTCGCTCAAAGTGCGATGAAATCGTTCCACCTTCCCCTGCGTCTGCGGGTGCCGGACTCGCCCGTAGATCAGGTCGATCCCTTGCTTGATCAATTCCACGCTCAATCGCGTCAGCCCCCATCCATTGCTGGTACTCCACCAAGGGGCCCCATGGTCCATCAGCATGGCCTCCGGCACTCCGTAGCCCTCAAAGGTTCTTCGTAGACAGGTTTGCACCGGATCCATTTGCGTGGTCGGCAAACCATACAACCCCACCGAATACCGCGAGCAGTCGTCCAGGATCGAGAGCGGATGACACGGCCCTTCGGGGCCCTGAAACGGTCCCTTGAAGTCCATTTGCCACAACTCGTTGGGCTGGGATCGTTCGAACCGTTGCGGTGCCGGCCGTTGCGCCTGGTATTCCCCCAACTCGCCCTGCCGCCGTAGAATCCGATTCACCGTCGGGACACTCAAGGACACGCCTTCGCGCTCCAGCAGCACCTGCAGCTTCTTGCCTCCCCACCCGTATTGCCGCCGCAGTTCCACCACCCGGGCTTCCACCGCCGCCGCCGTTCTCGCCGGACTGTGCCGGGGCCGCCGGGAGCGCTCCTCCAGTCCGGTCACGCTGTGGGCTTCCCGATACCTCTTCAGCCACTTGTAACCTGTCGGCCGACTGATCTGAAACTCCCGACACAGGGCGCTCATGTTGGCCCCAGGCTGCACGGCCCGAAGTACGAAACGGATCTTCTGATCCATCACATTCGTCACTTTCCAGGGCATCTTCACCTCCTACCCAAAGAAGGCTACTTCTCACCCTGATGTGTAAAGGATGTCCTGATACAAACTGTAAACGATGTCCTGATACCGTACACCTTGTGGTCGCCCTCCCCGGGCCGTCAATTGATGCGGGAACGAAAGAGTGCCCCTACCCCGGTTCTCCGGAAACCCCAAGAAAAATGGGAAAGTCCTGCCTATGATCCATAGCCCGGCCCACGGCCTTTGGCTATAATCTGCGCTTCTCCATGCAGAAGTATTCCTTCCTCAGTCTGGCCCGGAACGCCCTCAGCTATCACGAGAACTGGCAGCGCGCCTGGCGGAGTCCGGACCCGAAGCCCGAGTACGACGTGGTCATCGTGGGGGGCGGCGGCCACGGCCTCGCCACCGCCTACTACCTGGTCAAGGAGCATCGGGTCGGCAGCGTCGCCGTGCTGGAGAAGGGCTACGTCGGAGGCGGCAACACCGGGCGCAACACCGAGATCGTCCGGTCCAACTACCTCTGGGACGAGGCCGCCCACATCTACGAGTTCTCCCTGAAGCTCTGGGAAGGCCTGACCCAGGAGATCAATTTCAATCTCATGTTCAGTCAGCGGGGGCTGCTGAGCCTGGGACACACCCTGCAGGATCTCCGCGACATTCAGCGCCGGATCAATGCCAACCTCCTCAACGGCATCGACAGCGAGTTCCTCACCCCGGAGCAGATCAAGGAGATGGTCCCGGCCATCGACGTCTCTCCCCGGGCCCGCTATCCCATCCTGGGCGCCTCCCTGCAACGCCGGGGAGGGACGGCCCGGCACGATGCCCTGGCCTGGGGTCTGGCCCGGGCGGCCGATTCGGTGGGGGTGGACGTCATCCAGAACTGCGAAGTGACTGGGTTCCGCCGGGAAAATGGGGCCGTCACCGGAGTGGAGACCTCCAGAGGTTTCATCAAGGCCGGCAAGGTGGGCTGCGTCACGGCGGGGAACTCGGGAGTCCTGGCCTCCATGGCCGGGATGCGGCTGCCCTTGGAGAGCCGTCCCCTGCAGGCCTGGGTCTCCCAACCCCTCAAGCCGATTCTGGACGTGGTGATCATGTCCAACGCCGTGCACGCCTATATCAGCCAGACCGACCGGGGAGAGCTGCTCTGCGGCGCCGGTGTCGACTCCTACAACGGCTATGGCCAGCGCGGCAGTCCCAACACCCTGGAGCACGCCATCGCCGCCATTATCGAGATGTTTCCCAGATTCAGCCGGGTTCGCATGCTGAGACAGTGGGCCGGCACGGTCGACACCTGTCCGGACGCCTGCCCCATCATCGGCCTCACGCCAGTGAAGGGGCTTTACTTCAACTGCGGTTGGGGGACGGGGGGTTACAAGTCGACGCCGGGCTCGGGTTGGGTCTTCGCCTACACCATCGCGCAGAACCGCCCCCATCGCCTCAACGAGCCGTTCTCGCTGGAGCGGTTCACCACGGGGCACCTGATCGATGAGCACGGCGCCGCGGGAGTGGCCCACTGAAGGCCGGAGGACGAACCTCATGCTCCTGATCGAGTGCCCCTGGTGCGGTCCCCGCGACGAGTCGGAGTTCGCCTACTCCGGCGAAGCCCACATCGTCCGGCCCTTGAAGCCGGAAGAGCTCACCGACGAAGAGTGGGCCGACTATCTGTTCTACCGGAGGAACACCCGGGGGGATCATCTGGAGCAGTGGTGCCACGCCTCGGGCTGCCGGCGTTACTTCAACGTCCAGCGGGACACCGTGACCAACCGGATCAAGTCGGTGTACAAATCAGGCGATCCGCCTCCGGAAGCAGTGGGATGACCCGGTCCCATCGTCTCGCCGCCGCTGGCCGGATCGACCGGAACCAACCGCTGACGTTCACCTTCAACGGCCGCGATTACCCCGCGTTCCGGGGAGACACGCTGGCCTCCGGACTGTTGGCCAACGGCGTCCACCTGGTGGCGCGGAGCCTGAAGTATCACCGTCCGCGGGGCATCGTCGCTGCAGGCGTGGAGGAGTCCAACGCGCTGGTCCAAGTGGGAGAGGGCGCCCGCTCCCTGCCCAACATGGTGGCCACCCAGGTTGAGCTCTACGACGGTCTGACGGCCCGGAGCGTCAACGTCTTTCCCAGCGTCGAGTTCGACCTGCGGGCCGTCCACGGTTGGTTCGCCCGCTTTATGCCGCCCGGCTTCTACTACAAGACCTTCATGTGGCCGGCGGGTTCCTGGCGGCAGTACGAGCATCAGATCCGCAAGGCCGCCGGATTCGGCGTGGTCCCCGCGGACGCCGATCCCGACGACTACGACCACATGAACGCCCACTGCGACGTGCTGGTGGTGGGAGCCGGCCCCGCCGGGTTGGCCGCCGCCCTGGAAGCGGGACGCACCGGAGCCCGCGTGATCCTCATGGACGAACGAACGGAGCCGGGAGGTACGCTCCTCGGGAGCGGCGACCGGATCGAACAAGCTCCCGCCTGGCAGTGGGCCGGACTTCGAGTCGAGGAGTTGGCTTCCCTGCCGGAGGTCCAGGTGCTGATCCGGACCACCGCGGCGGGCTACTACGAGCACAACTTCCTGCTGGCCCTGGAGCGCCGGACGGACCACCTTTCTCCGGGTCAGGACTGCGGGCCGCGTCAGCGGCTCTGGCGGATCCGCGCCAGGCAGGTGGTGCTGGCCACCGGCGCCATCGAGCGCCCCCTGGTCTTCTGCAACAACGACCGGCCGGGCGTCATGCTGGCCTCCGGGGTCTCGGAATACATCCACCGGTACGGGGTCCTTCCCGGATCCCGGGCCGTGGTCTTCACCAACAACGACAGCGCCTACCGGACGGCTTTCGACCTGCTGGATGCCGGAGCGACGGTGGAAGCCGTCGTGGATGCACGGTCGGCCGGCCGGCGCAGCTCCGCGGCACGGGAACGGGGCCTTGAGGTCATCCATGGGCACGCCGTCGTCGACGTCCGGGGGACGAAGAGGATTCGGGGGGTCCGGGTCATGGCCCTGAGCGAAGACGGCGGGTCCGTTTCGGGGCGGGGCCGTCGCCTGGAATGCGACCTGTTGGCCGTCTCCGGCGGGTGGAACCCCAATGTCCAGCTCCACGCCCAGTCCGGCGCCCGACCGGTCTACGATGCCCGGACGGCCTGCTTCGTTCCGGGCCCCCCGGTCCAGGCGGAGCGGCCGGCGGGTGCCTGCCGGGGGAGTTTCGAGCTGGGAGCCTGCGTCACCGAGGGATTCCGGGCAGGTGCCGAAGCGGCTCACGCCGCAGGCCACGGCGGCGGCGTGGTCTCGCGGCCGATCCCACGGGTGGAGGCCAAGGAGGGAGACCCGATCCGGCCGCTCTGGATCGTCCCGGCCGTGAAACCAGTTCCGCGGGCCCCCAAGCAGTTCGTGGACCCCCTGATGGACGTCTCCTCCGCGGACATCCTGACCGCTGCACGGGAAGGTTACGATTCCATCGAGTACGTCAAGCGGTACACCAACCTGGGCATGGGTCCCGACCAGGGCAGGCTGGGGAACGTCAACGGCATCGCCATTCTGGCCGGCCATCACGGCACCGACCCCGGCTCCATCGGCACCACCACCTTTCGGCCCATGTACACTCCCGTCACCTTCGCGGCCCTCTCGGGAGGGGAGCAACGGGACCTGTTCGACCCCGTTCGCAAGACGGCCATCCACGAGTGGCACGTCGGCCACGGGGCTCTCTTCGAGACCGTGGGCCAATGGAAGCGGCCCTGGTACTTCCCCAAGCCGGGCGAGTCGCTGCACGAGGCGGTCGACCGGGAGTGTCTGGCGGTGCGCCGCAGCGCCGGAGTCCTGGACGCCTCGACACTGGGGAAGATCGACATCCAGGGACCCGATGCCAACGTCTTTCTGAACCGGGTCTACACCAACCCCTTCCTGAAGGTCCCCGTGGGCCGCTGCCGCTACGGTCTCATGCTGGATGAAAACGGCATGCTCCTGGACGACGGGGTGACCGCCCGTCTCGGCGAAAACCACTACCTGATGCACACCACCACGGGCGGCGCCGCCCACGTCATGTCCTGGCTGGAGCTCTGGCTCCAGACCGAATGGCCCGAGTTGAGGGTCTACATGACGTCGGTGACCGACCACTGGGCGACGGTTTCCGTCTGCGGACCCGACAGCCGCCGCATCATCCGGGAGCTCTGTTCCGACGTGGACCTCAGCCGGGAATCCTTCCCCTTCATGGCCGTCCGGGGAGGCACGGTCGCCGGCGTGCCGGCACGGATCTTCCGCATCAGCTTCACCGGGGAGCTGACCTACGAGGTCAACGTCAACGCCAATCTCGGCCGCCACGTCTGGGAAGCGGTCATGGACGCGGGAGAGGAGTACGGAATCACTCCCTTCGGCACCGAGGCGATGCACGTCCTCCGGGCCGAGAAGGGTTACATCATCGCGGGTCAGGATACGGACGGCTCGGTGACGCCCGTCGATCTGGGCATGGAACGGATGCTGGGCAAGAACAAGGACTTCCTGGGGAAGCGGTCCCTCTTCCGCTCCTACCTGGTCCGGAAAGACCGCAAACAGTTCGTCGGGCTACTGACCGAAGACCCGAAGGACGTCCTGCCCGAGGGAGGACAGATCGTGGACGATCCTGCGGCGCCCCTGCCCCTGCCCATGCTGGGCCACGTGACGTCGTCCTACTACAGCGCCGCCCTGGAGCGCTCCATCGCTCTGGGACTGGTCAAGGGGGGACACGGGCGCATGGGCGAGACCGTCCACGTCCGGAACTTCGACGGCCGGACCATCGCCGCCAGGATCGCCGATCCGGTTTTCTACGACCCGGAGGGAGAGAGGCAGAATGTCTGACCTCAGGCAAGAGTCCCCGATGGTCGGAGTCCTGTCGAGCACAGCCGTGGGGGACACCGGCAGTCCCGGCGTCAGACTCACTGAACGGCCCTTCCTGGGCTACGTAAATCTGCGCGGCGATGCGGACGACACCACGTTTTTGGCCGCGGTAAAGGGAGTTCTGGGCGTGGGCCTCCCGGTCGATCCCAACACCATCGCCGAAGGCGGGGACGTCACCGTCTGCTGGATGGGCCCCGACGAGTGGCTGCTCATTCTCCCGCCCGGTGCCCAGACTCGTGCCGTGGCCGCCCTGTGGGAGGCTTTGGGAGAGCGCCACGCCTCCGCCGTCGACACCACGGGTGGCTACACCCTGGTGAACGTCGCGGGAGCCCGGAGGCGGGAACTCCTGGCCAAGGGCTGCACTCTGGACCTGCATCCCAGGAGCTTCTCTCCAGGCCAATGTGCCCAGACCAATCTGGGCAAGGCCGGAGTCCTGTTGATTCCCAGGGGAGACCCCTCCGACGCCCAGTCATTCGACGTGATCGTTCGACGCAGCTTCGCCGACTATCTTGGCCTATGGCTCCAGCACTCGGCAGCGGAATACGGTCTGCAGGTCGTCGCGTAGCAGGAGCGGCGGCTTTCTTGCCGCCGCCTCTTCGTCTGACCCTGTCTTGCTCCGCTCTGGACCGAAGAGGGCGCCCACAAGGGGCGCCCCTACCGATATTCTTCTTCGATTTGCACAAGAATTCGAGGTAAAGGAACGAATACCCGGACCCGGGCCGACCGCCCGCTACAGCTCCGGAAACCAGAGCCGGCGCGCCGTTTCCCCCAGGATCTGCCGGCGATCCTCTTCCTTCAGCGGCAGGACCTCTCGAAAAATCCGGAGATGCTCCGCGTAGCTCATCTTGGGCGTCCAGAGCCGGTTCGGGTAGTTGCTTCCCCAGACGCAGCGATCGGCCCCATAGGCGTCGATGATCCTGAGAGCCGCCTCGTGGAGATCGTCTCCCGGGAAACCCTTTTCGGTCCCGGTACTGATGAAGTCCACCTTGGCGATCAGATTGGGAAACCGGGCCAGCCGCAGGACCGCCTTCAGCTTCTCCCGGTACTCTTCGCCCGGCTTCAGGTCCAGACAGTGGCAGAAGGCCACGGTGAGGTGGGAAAACTCCCGAAGCAGCCTCTCGGCCCCCTCCACCCATTCCATCTGCATGAGGAAGATGTCGACGGTGATCCCCAACTCGTGGGCGGTCTGCCAGAGCCGGCGAACCGCAGGATGATCGAACCGGGTCCGGGATTCCGCGGGAATGCTCCGCAGCGTCTTGATCCCATGTTTCTGCACCAGGTCCCAGAGCATCATGGGACTTCGGGGATCGTCGGGATCCAACGTGCACATTCCGCTGACCCACCCGGGATTCGCGCTGCAGACGTCGGCCAGATAGCGGTTGTCGTATCCGTAGAAGGAGACGGTCTGGACGGCCCGGACCGCCGCGACGCCGTTGGCGTTCATCATTGCCCGCAGATCCTGGATGGACCCGCCGCCTCCCGGAACCCGTAGGGGCTGAGCCACGGGTGGGTAGCGCCCTTCGTCCGGCGAGTAGATGTGGGCGTGGCAGTCGATGACGAGCATGAGGCGTCACCCCTGGGAGAAGAGGACCTGATTGGACAGCAGGTCCTTGTTCGTCTTGCCCGGACCCCCTCCGGTGTAGAGAACGCCCGGCTTCCCCGGAACCCGATTGTGGCCGGTGGCTCGCTCGATGTTGGGCAGCCAGTGCGCCCGGTTCCCATCCGGCCGGCTGACCAGGGAAACGGTGAAACTCCGTCCGCTGTCCGGAGACCGGAAGGCCACGACTTCGTTGCCGGGACCGCCCCAAGTGGAGGCGCCGTCCACGGGTGGCTCGATCTGTGCCGCGATGACCATCTCGCCGCTTGAGGTAAAGGTGACGCCGGCCGGCGCCAGCAGGAGCCGACCCTTCCACTGCACGGGCAGGAACCGGCTCAGATCCGTTCGGTCCCAGCTTCCGTCGCCGTTGGGGCGCGCCAGGATCAGCCGGGAGCGGCCTCCCTCTTCATCACTGTAGACGGCGTGAGGCCGGCCGCCGGCATCCACGGACAGGGCTCCTGCCCGGAGAAGTCTGCTCTGGTCCACTCCCCCCCGGGCCAGGACCTCGGCGGAGTCGGGCGTCGCCGGGAGGGAGACCTGAGTTCCGTCACTGCGGGTCCAGGTCCGGCCCGCGTCGGGACTCACGAGGTAGGCGACCGTCTGCAGGCGGCCGTATGCCTGGCTGTCGGACCGTTCGTGAAACCGGCAGAAGAGATGGAGCGTCCGGTGATCGGGCCCCCAGGCGAGAGACTCCTGAAAATGGGAGTAGCCGGGGTGGCGTGACTTCAGGAGGGCGCGGCGCCGCCGCCACTGCCGGCGTGGCGCCCGCTCCCACAGCTCCACCTCCCAGGGACGATCCGGGTAGCTGCGCCGGGCGCTGAGGAACAACGTGTCGTCGGGCCCGCAGACCAGCGTCGGATAGGTCAGGCGCTCGCCGAATCGGACCTCCTCCTCCCACTCGGAGGAGTCCCCGGGCCGGCGCGACCGGCGGTAGCACATGGCGTGGTGGTGGGGATAGTAGACGATGTGGAGATGGCCTTCGCTGTCGACGGTGAGCGCGGGCCCTCCGTGATTGTCATGGGCGTGACCGGCGGTGACGGTGGGAGACCACTTCCCGGTGCCTCGATCGTAGCTTCGAACCCGGACCCGGAAACCCTCCGGGGGTGAATCCAACCAGGCGATGTGGGTCCGGCGGCGCCAAGTGACGATCTTGTTGGATTCGGAGTACCCCGTGGCCCGGCCGCATCCCTGGCGGGAGAGAAGGAAGGACCCGGCGGGATTTCCCGCCACCGCGAGGCGCTCGGGATTCCAACTCCAAGCCAGGCCCGCGACGGCGCCCATCCGACTCAGCACGTCCCGCCTCGACAGTCTTGTGCCATTCATCTCAGTCGAGACCTCTATCAGGGGCTTGCCCGAGTATCTCACCGGTTCCTTGAGTGTATTATGGAGCAAGTGTTTTCCTCAGTCGCGTATTCGCTTTTTGTAGAAATCTTTCGAGCGCCCGCCCGCATTGGAAACGGAAACAGAAAGGGAGTCTTGTCATGAATCGAAACATCCTGGAAAGGCTGGCCTCGGGACCCGTCCTCTGTGACGGCGGCTACATCGTCGAACTGGAACGCCGGGGATACGGAACGGCGGGCGCATTCACGCCCCACTTCGTCCTGGATCACCCTGATGCCATCCGGCAGCTCCACGTCGAGTTTCTCAACGCCGGCGCCGAGGTGCTGCAGGTCATGGCCTTCTACGGGAGCCGCGAGAAGCTGGCCACGGTGGGCCGGGACCACCAGACCATCGAGATCAACCGGAAGGCCGCCCAGATCTGCCGGGAGGTGGCGGGAGACGAGGCCCTGGTGGCGGGGGACCTCTGCGCGACCTGGAAATGGGAGGCGGACAGCCCCAGTTCCAGGGACCTGGTGGCGGCCATGTTCCAGGAGCAGATCGAGGCCCAGGAGGGAGTCGACTTCATCATCGGAGAGACCTTCTGGTATCTGGGAGAGGCCCGGCTCTGTCTGGAGACCATCAAGCAGCACAGCACGGTTCCGGCCATGATCACCGTCTCCTTCCGGGGCGGCGAGAAGACGGTGGACGGCTACTCCCCCTCCGAGTGCGCCCGCATCCTCACGGCTGAGGGGGCGGACATCGTGGGGACCAACTGCATGCGCGACCCCAAGCGAACCTATCCCATCATCGACGAGATGCGGGAGGCCACCGACGTCTACCTGGCGGCGCAGCCCGTGGCCTTCGCCTGCACCGACCAGATCCCCTGGTTCACCGCCAATCCGGCCTTTCCCGACCGGCTCGAGAAGACTTTGCTGACCCGCTATCAGATGGGAGAGTTCGCCCCCAAGGCCCGCGACCTGGGAGTCAGCTTCATCGGTGGATGCTGCGGATGCATCGGCAGCCACATGGCGGAGATGGCCCGGGCCCTGGGCAAGAAGGAGCGGGCACAGGTCTGGCAGCCCTTCCCCGACTCCCCCATGAGCGAGACCGAGTTCAACTGGGAGCACATCCGAGCGGACGAGCCGGCAGTTACCGCCTGACGTCCTGAGCACCCATCCGATGGAGGTGGCGATGATTGGTCTCGGTCGCCGACGGTTCTCCGGTCTGGTTGTTGTCCTCCTCCTCTTGATTGCTACCGGGCTGGCCGCCGAATCCCCCTTCGACGTCGGCGACCGCGCGCAGCTCTTCGTGGACCGGATCCTGGTCCACAATGCGGACCGGGTCTTTTTCACCCAGCATTCGGGCCGTCCCCACCCCGAGAACCCCCTCATTCAAGCCGACCGGCCCTGGGAGGGATGGCGCCTGGAGATGCACGGAACCGTCATCTACGACCAGGAAGAGGGGATCTTCAAGATGTGGTACCTGGGAGACGCGGGAGACTCCCGGGACTACTTCGACTCCCGCTACTTCATCTGCTATGCCACCAGCCGGGACGGGGTCCGATGGGAGAAGCCTCTGGTGGGAACATTGCCCTCCAACAACGGCCAGCCCCACAACGCCGTTCTCACCGGAACCACCCTGGGCAACGTGGTCAAGGATTCCCGGGACCCCGATCCCAACCGCCGCTACAAGCTGATGGGCTCCAACGGGAAGACCTACGTCTCCCCGGACGGACTCCACTGGCGTCCCTACAGCCAGGGTTCGGTCTGGCCCGATCTCGCCGACGCCACCACCGGATTCCGGGATGAGCGCCGGGGCCTCTTCGTCATGTTCCCCAAGGTGGGAAACCGGTCCCGCACCTACTGGCTGGGTCACAAGCGGCGCCTCTTCTACACCATCACCAGCCGCGACTTCGTCGACTGGACGGAGCCGGTCCTCACCTGGACCACCGACGCCCGGGACGACGCCGGATCCCTGGCCCGGCTCGAGCACGTCCGGTCCGTCCTGGACCGGCCCGACGACCCGCGGCTCATGCGAACGGAGTACTACGGCATCGGCGTCTACACGGCCGAGAGCTGCACCATCGGGTTCCCCTGGATCTTCACCATCAACAACAACGCGCGCTGGGGCAACCACGAGGGACCCCAGGAGGTCCAACTGGCCGTCTCCCGCGACCTCTTCCACTGGGAGAGGCCCTTTCGCACGCCGGTCATTCCCATGGGTGACATGGGGGAATGGGACTGCTGCTACCAGGCCACCGGCAACCGGGCCCTGCGGGTGGGCGACGAGGTCCGCGTCTACTACGACGGCGCCAACTACACCCACGGCACCCCGGCCCTCTATCGGGCCGCCTTCGAGGACGGCCGGCCCACCGGCCGGGGCCGGATCACGGCCTCCATCGGCCTGGCGATCTGGCCTCTGGACCGGTTCGTGTCGGTGGATGCGGGCGCCCGGGAAGGGGTTCTCACCACGGTGCCCATCACCTTTTCCGGTGCCCGCCTGGTGCTCAACGCCCAGACCGGGCCCCAGGGCTGGATCACGGTAGAGATCCTGGACGTGGCCGGCAAGCCCATCGAGGAATTGCGGCCCTCCTCCCGCTTCACCGGCGATTCGCTGCGCCAGGAGCTGTCCTTTCCCGGGAGTCCGGATCTGTCCCGCTGGGCAGGGCAACCGGTCGTCCTGCGCTTCCGGATCCGGGACGCCTCCCTCTTCAGCTTCGCATTCCGGAGGTGAGACGGGCCGGTGCATCTCGTGTTTCAGGTGGCGCCGTCCTTTTCGTCGAATCCTCGGCTACACTGGCCCACGGCGCCGGGATAGATGGAACCTGGTGCATGGAGGAGAGCTTATGAAGACAATATTGTTACTGACTCTGTTCGCCCTGACCCTGGCACTTCCGGCGCAGAAAGCGTTCGAGGTCTACCAGACGGCTGAGCGGCCCCGCGCCCTGGCTCTGATCGGCGACCGATATCACAGTCCGGTCTACATTCGGGATCATCTGATCAAGGCCCTGGTTCGGGAAAACATCCCGGTGACCTTTATCGAGAACGTCGAGGCCCTGAAGGCGGAATCGCTGGCCAAGCACGATCTGCTCATCATCCTGCGCGATGGCATGAACTGGCCCGGCGGATACGACCAACCGCACGTCAAATGGATGACGGATGCCCAGCAGCAGGCCATCTGGGATTTTGTCAACGGCGGCGGCGGTTTCCTCGCTCTGCACAACTCCCAAGGCCTGTACCCGCCGGACGGCCTCTACTACAAACTCTTCGGAGGAGACTACGGAGGCCATCCCGAGCCCTATGTCTTCACCGTTCGAGTCGAAGACAGGGACCACCCCGTGACCTCAGGCGTGGAGGATTTTGAGATCTTCGACGAGCAGCATACGGTAAAATACCATCTCGACCGCGAACATCTCCTGCTGCGGTCCATTGCCCGCGACAACCTGGCTGCCCCGGCAGGCTGGTGGCGCGAGCTGGGGAAGGGCCGTTTCTGCTATCTCGCCCCGGGACACACGCCCGAAGCGCTGGGTCATCCGATGATGCAGCGGCTCATTCGCAACGCGGCCAAGTGGTTGCTCCGTCTGGATCGGTAGCCGTGGGAGTGGGGACAGTCTTGTCCCCCATTTCAACACTGATCCCAAGAGGGCGGCTGGAAACCGCCCCTCCTTTCGGCGCTTAGAAATCGCCGCTCCCTGCCGCGATGGCTTCCACTTCCTGCACCTGTTCCGGCGAGAGGGTCCAGTCGGTCGCCTTCACGTTGGCTTCCAGTTGTTCGTTACTGGTGACCGCGACCAGGACCGTACAGACGTCGGGCTTGTCCAGCAGCCAGGCGATCGCCAGTTCGCTCATTCGGCGCCCGTGATCCCGGGTCCAGGCATCGAGCCGTTCGACCGTCTCCAGACGCTCGCCGGTCATGTATCGGGCAAGGACGGGACTCGGATTCTTCCAGGCCCGGGTGCCGCGCGGGATCGGCGCACCCCGGCGATACTTGCCCGTCAGAACGCCCTGGGCCAGGGGGGAGTATGCGGCGATGCTCAGCCCGTGGTGCCGGCAGGAGGGGAGTACCTCCGCTTCCAGCGACCGTTCGAAGAGGTTGTAGGGGGACTGGCTGACCAGGAACGGCGCGTAGCCGCGCCGCTCGGAGACGGCACACGCCGTGGCGATTTCCCAGCCCGCGTAGTTCGAGCACCCGACATAGCGCACCTTCCCCTGGCGGACCAGGTCGTCGAAGGCGCGGAGCGTCTCCTCGATCGGCGTTTCCGGGTCCGGACGGTGCGCGTAGTAGAGGTCGACGTAGTCCGTATCCAGCCGGCGGAGCGTGCCTTCGATGCTGCTCATGATGTGGCCGCGAGAGAGCCCGGCATCGTTGGGGCCGTCCCCCACCGGCAGGCCCACCTTGCTGGCAATGACGAAGCGGTCGCGCCGTCCGGTGACGGCCTTGCCGATGTAGGTCTCGGCAACGCCGCGGGAATACATGTCGGCGGTGTCGATGTGGTTGACGCCCAGGTCGGCCGCCCGGTGGATGATGGCGGCCGTCTCTCTTTCGTCGCAGTAGTGGGTGAAGGTCTCGTGCTGACCGAATACGTTGGTGCCCAGGCCGATGATCGAGATTCTGAGGCCGCTGTTTCCAAGCTGACGGTATTGCATCGGACTTCTTTCCTGGATGGATAGTAACCTGCAGGGGAGAAATTTGGGTCAGACCAGTCCCGAAATCGGAACCCCCTGCTTGTCGCCGATGGAATTGGCGATCTTGACGGGCCGGCCGATGGGATGCATGTAGGTCTTGGTCCAGTCGATTCCAAACGCCTTGTAGAGGGTGGCGAACACGTCCCCCATGGTCACCATCCGCTCGGCCACGTGGGCGCCCCGGTCGTCGCTGGCGCCGATGATCTGCCCGCCCTGGATGCCGCCTCCTCCCAGGATCAGCGACCAGCAATGGGGCCAATGGTCGCGCCCGAGAACCGGGTTGATGTGGGGAGTGCGGCCGAACTCCCCCATGGCGATGACGATGGTCGATTCCAGCATTCCCCGCTGGTCCAGATCCCACAACAGCGTCGAAAGGGCCTGATCCAGCGGCGGGGCCAGCTTGTCGCGCAGGCTCTTGTCGTTGTTGCTGTGAGTGTCCCAACTGGCCTTGTAGCCCGCGGCGGTCACGAACCGGGTTCCCGACTCCACCAGCCGCCGGGCCAGCAGGACGCTCTGGCCGAAGGGGTGCCGGCCGTACCTGTCTCTCAGCTTGTCCGGCTCCTGAGAGATGTCGAAGGCGTTCCTCACGTCCGGCGACAGGATCATCTGCAGTGCCTGGTCGGTGAAGGAATCCAGGTTGCCGTATTCGGCGATCTCCTCCTTCTGCCGGTAGAGCGCGTCCCAGACCTTCAGAAAGGAACGCCGCTCCTCGATCCGTTCCACCGAGATCGATTTTGGCAGGTTCAGATCCGCGACCCGAAAGTCCGGCTGGTTGGGGTCGCCCAGCCGCAGCGGGTCGTATCGGGGACCCAGGAACGCGGACCGGTAATAGTTCCGATGTTGCTCGGTCGTGATATCGGGGGCGATCACATAGGGGGGCAGCGATCTCCGAGGTCCCATCTCCTTGGCGATGATGGAGCCGAGGCTGGGAAATTGCATGGCGGCGTTGGGCCGGTGACCCGTCAACACGTAGTGCGTGCCCTGGGGATGATCGACCTCTTCCGTCTGCATGGACCGGATGATGGACAACTTCTCCATGTGGCGGGCCACCTTGGGGAAGAGCTCGGAGATCCGGATCCCGGCAACGTTGGTCGAGATCGGCTTGAAGTTGCTGTTGGGCTTGGGGTCCCAGGTGTCCATCTGGCCCGGACCCCCCTCCAACATGAGCAGGATGCAGGCCTGGGCTTTGGCTTGGCGGGCGGGACGATCCTTGTTCACCGCGGCCATCACGCTCCGGAGCTCGAGGTATTGACTCAAGCTGACTCCCAGCAGGCTCAGGGAGCCCACCCGGAGAAAATCGCGGCGGCCGGGCCCCGCGCAATGCGAACAGCCAGGGGACTTCATCGACGTCTTCCTTGGAATCTCGTTGTTTCTCGATCCTATGGAAATCAGTGGTTGTAGGCAAATTCCCGGGAAGCGACGAGCCCCCAGAGCAGAGCCTCCAGCGCCTGCCGGCGGGAAGATCCCCCCTCGATCCTGGTCGCGATCATCCTCTCCAGAGCGGCCTGCTCCCGGGGAGTAGGGAACCGGGAACGCCCCGCCAGGGAGAGTTCCTCGATGACCTCCCGGTCCGAAGCGCCACTCTCAAGAAACCGGTCGATCCGTCCCCCCTGCTTGGAAAGCTTGCTGGTGTAAGTCGG
This sequence comes from Acidobacteriota bacterium, assembly GCA_965217775.1. Lineage (GTDB taxonomy): Bacteria > Acidobacteriota > UBA6911 > RPQK01 > JAJDTT01 > JAJDTT01. Next base: position 3,816,367 of record CBDCJH010000002.1, on the reverse strand, counting down.
ACCCGCCAGCAGATGCAGGCCCTGTTCCACGTTCGCCTCGACTCTTCGCTCCGGCACCTTCTGACGGTCGGTTCGTCCGTACATGTCCAGGAACCGGGAGGGAAACATATGCGGCCGGTCCAGGTTCAGGGCGCGCGTCCCGGGAGGCATGGGCATTCCGGTCCCGTTCTTGAACTCCTCGGGGACGCCGGCCACCTGAGAGATGGCGTCCAGGAGCACTTCCGCGTCCAGCGGCCGGGACCAGGCTCGGGAATAATTGATCCGGTCGTCCCGGTTGGTCTGGTTGGGGGTGCCGGAAAGCTGGTAGGTCCGGGACCGGACGATCAATCGGATCAGATGTTTCAGGTCGTGGCCGTGTTCCACGAAGTCACGGGCCAGGGCCTTCAGCAGCCGGGGATGGGTCGGCTGGCGGCTGGAGCGGAAGTCGTCCACCGGATCGACGATCCCCCGGCCGAAGAAATTCCCCCAGATCCGGTTCACGGCGGCTTCGGCAAAGTGAGGATGAGAGGTCATCCAGGATGCCAGCGGAGTCCGCGGGTCGCTCAGTTCGTCTTCCGCCAAGAGGGTGCCGTCCAGGTATCGCGGGGGGACCTCCTCCTTGGTGCGCGGGTGGATCACCTTCTCTCCCTGGCCGTAGAGTCCGTGCCCGGCGGGATCGTCGATGACCACGCCAGGCGGAGTGTGACTCAGTTGTCCCAACTGCGTGACCCGGCCGAAGAAAGCGGTCATCCCCCAGAACTGATTCTGGCTCCAGGACTCGTAGGGATGGTCGTGACACTGGGCGCAGTCCAGGCGCCGGCCGAAGAAGACCCGGACCTGCTCGGCCATCACGTCCGTCGGGCGCCGCAGGTCCGAACCGTTGAAGTAGTGCCGCGTGGGGCCGTCGTATCCCTGCGCGGCCAGCCGCTCGCGCGCCACCTGGTCGTAGGGTTTGTCCTGCGCGATGGCCTCCCGGATCCATCGCCAATAGAGCAGGGGATAGATGCCGGCGTCTCCCCCGTTCTCGTAGCTGACCCGAAAGAGCTCGGCGAAACGAAAGGTCCAATAGTCGATGTACTCGGGAGAATCCAGCAGAATCTCGATCAGCTTGTCCCGTTTGTCCGGATCGGGGTCGGCCAGGAATTCCCGCACCCGGCCCGGCGGCGGCAAGGTGCCGGTCAGATCCAGGCACACCCGCCGCAGGAACTCCTCAGCGCTGGAAAGTTCCGAGGGCAGGATGTTGAGCTGGCGCAGTTTGGCGAACACGTAACCGTCGATGAAGTTCCGGCGCGGCACCTCCGGGTAGTCCGCGAAGGGCTCGGCGATCACGCCGAAACCGGCGCTGACCTCGTGCCCCGCAGCCCGAATCATCACCGCCGTCTCCCCCCTCTTCCCGGCTTTGACCAGGCCTTCCGGGCTCACGCTCACCACGCCCGGATCATTCGAGACGTAGAGCACCTCGCCGCTGAGATCTTCCCGGCGGCCGTTCGAGAGGTGCGCCGTCACCAGCAGTTGTTGGGTTCCCTGCAGATCCAGAACCACCCACTGGGGATAGACTTCCAGTCGCTCGATCCTGATGCTCTCGGCGGCGCCTTCCTCCCCGTAGGGCGCCCCTTTCCGAACCCAGTTCAGAATCCTCCGGTAGTGCAGGGAATCCTCCGCGAAACGCTCTCCGCCTCCGTGGGGGACACTGAAGGTGGGCTTTAGCAACAAGAGGCTCTTTTCCGGATCCTGCAAATTGACGCGCGGCACCCTGGGCCCACCTGACTCGGGGCTCAGGACCTGATAGACGCCGCCGCCCACGATCCACTGGTAGTCCTGTTCGGGATAGAGCCCGTTCAGGGAGAGTTTCAATCCTCCCCTCCCCTTCACGCTGCCGTGACAGCCGCTGTCGTTGCACCCCTTCTGGGTCAGGATTCCGCCGATCACCCGGTCGAAGCTGAAGGGCCGGGTTTCTCCCGAGCCCTCCACGCGAATGGTGGCGTGCACCGTGCGGCCGGCCGCTTCCACCCATAATCGGGTCTGCCCGTCGGCGAGGGCCGATACCCGTCCGGTTGCCTCCACGCTCGCCACTTCCGGATCGGAAACGGAAAAACGGCCCCGTGAGGTCAGGTCCCGTTCCAGACCGTCGGCGAATTTCCCCAGGACCAGGAAACGCTGGGCCGCCTGCGAGCCCCAGAGCCTCACGTCCTGGGGCACCAGCCGTATCGAAAGGGGAGACTCGAGGCTCACTGCCGGCTTTCCCGGCGGCGGGGCGGCCTGGGCCGTAGAGACGAGGATCCAGGCGGCGAGGATCAGATTCGGCAGGGAACGTTCCCTCACGGGGTTTCTTCCTCCCTCGTTCCGGCCAACACCTGTTCCTGGCGCTTCACCACCATCACGGGCACCTCCCGGACCAACTGCGACGGGCCCAGCGATCCACCAACAACGGGGCGCGCCATGATCCGAATCATCTGGGGCATGGGCGTGGCCGGAGCGTCTTCGCGGGCCACCAGCAGCACCGTGGCCTTTTGGCTCTTGGGCACGAACCGTTCCTTGGGACCCTCGTCCGGATTGATTCCCTTTTCGGGCTCCAGTTCCGTGCCGGGCAGGGCCTCCACACCGGTAGGAAGATTCTTTATGCTCAGAACGATCTCCCCGCCGAAACCTTCCTCCTGGTCGGTGATGACCGTTAGTTTTCCGGCCGTTCCCGCCCTCAGGTTGACCCGGTCGTCCTTCAACTCGATGTCGCCCATATGGGGAATCTGCGGACGGATCAGCAGCCGGTAGACGAAGCTGGGGTCACCCTGGCGGGAAGTGATGTCGCGAACCTGCAGCGTGAATTCTCCTCCCGACTCGAAGGTGTGGAGCGTTTTGGCCTCCACCGTCTTGCTGTAGAACTGAAACTGCCGCCCCAGCCTGCGGAAGATGTTGTTGAAGGACTCGTTGCCCTCCGCATCCAGGACCGTGAGACGTGGATTGAAGAAGGGAGGCGTCACGTCCGGTGTCTCGATCTCGAACGCCAACTTCGTTCCGTCCCGGACCTTGAAACGGTAGTTGTCGACGTCGCCGGGACGGTCGATCGATCCCTCGATGATCGACGGCACGGCGACCTCCTGGGCCTGGCCGGCCGACGGGTTGGGTTCCGCTTCCACGAGACGAGGGAGCCCAGCGGCGGGAGTGGAAGGATCCGCCGTCTCCCGGACAGTTCTGGACCAGAGCCGCTCCAGGCGATCCGGTTCGAGTTCTCGGGAAAATTCTGCCCAACTGGACGGTAATCCCTGCACCGATCCGCTCTCCAGGGGCCGGGTCACCCTCGGATCGGCCAGGGAGATTCGGAACTGATAGGGACAGTCGGGACCGCCCTTACTCAAATGGGCTCCCACCTGGATCAGGTAGTGTCCCTTTCGGCTGAACCGGTAGGTCAGGCGCGGCTTCTCGTAATTGGGCATGCGGTCGAACGTGTGGAGGGTGGCGGGTGTGCCCAGGCGTCCCAGGTGGAACGCCAACTCCCGGACGCGATTCGGATCAAACCAGCTCCCGGTCGGTTCGTACAGCGTCAGTGTCGGTTCGATCCCCAAATGGGAGACCACCTCGAAGGTCAGCTCCTGGCCCTCGCCGGCATCGAATCCGTAAAAGTCCAGCTCACCCCCCCGGCTGATCTTCCCGTTGACCACGACCGGGAACCGCAACTCCTGCGCCGCCCCCGGGGTCTGATGCGGGTCTCCGGTTTCGGTCAGGACGGGATGGGAAGTGACTCGAAACGGCAACGCGTTCGAAACCCCTTGCGGAGAGACCGCCCGGATCGCATAGGTCCCGGCTTCGACGCTCCCGTCGATTTCCAACTGCATCGACACCCGATACCCGGGTTGGTTCTTCCATGCTTTCGTGACCAGGTCGTATTCCCTCAGGTCGGTCTCCTCGATCCGGTCGACGCGAGCCTTGAAGTCCCCGCCGTCAAGCCAGACGGCATAGGTTCCCCCCAGGTTCTTGCCCCGCATCTGCACTTCCAGGGTCGTCCCCTGCTGTCCTCCCAGGGGGAATACGCTCAATACTTCGGGCTCCTTCATGGAGTCGCCCGTGTTCCCCAGTGAGTGCAGAGGGAGCCAAGCGAGGAGGATCGCAAGCAGCGGGAAGCGTCCGCCTGTCCTCGCCATATTGGGCATTGCCTATTCCCCCATTGGGAGTTCGGCGGCGAGAAAGCCACCGCCCCTGTCCCCCTAGAAATTGACGCGGAGAGAGAACTGGAACTGCCTCGGCGCGAACGCCGACGTGTAGGAGAACGGCTCCGTCACCGGCCCCCGCCGCCCTTTGTACGAGGACGGAAGCTGCTCCAGCGTGAGCGGGCCGACGGTGCCGTTGACGTGCTTGAAATTGGTGCGGTTGAGCAGGTTGAATCCTTCGACCACGACATCCACGCTCAGGTCCTCCAAGACGGAGATCCGGCGCTTCAGGCGCAGGTCGGCGCTGAAGAAGTTGGGTCCGATGCCCACGTTGCGGCCCACGCCCCAGGGCCGGTGGGTGTCGTTGTGGCGGTCCCCGACGTTGTCATAGCCCGTATTGAGATTGAACGGGGCGAACGAGCGCGCCGTGACAATCCCGGAGATCGTGAGATCCCCGAGCAGGTTGTCGACGAAGCCCTTTCCCCGGCCGGCCTTCCAGGGAAGCTGGGCCATGGAGCGGACGACGAACCGGTGCCCGCGATGGTAGGAGGACAAGGCCAATTCCGACGCGGCGTCCCATTGCAAATGCGGCTGGAACGAGGTGTTGTAATCGGTGATCTCGTCCATCGCCTTGCTCCAGGTGTGATGCGCCGAGATCAGGAAACCCTCCGAGAAGCGTTTCTCCAGTTGCAGGATCAGGGCGTGGTAGAAGGAATTGGACCAACTGCCGTAGATGTTGTCCTGCAAGATGATTGGATTGTGAAAACCGATGATGGGGCGTCCCAGGGCATTGGTTCCGGCTTGGTAGGGGTTGACGTCAAGCGGACGGACGATGTGGACGCCCCGGTTGAAGTTGTATCCGGCCGACAGGGCGAATCCTCCCGCCTCTCTCTGGATCTCGAGGCTCGCCTGTTGGGAGTAGGGATTCACCATGTCGTCGGCGATCTGGAACCGGACGTGAAAGGGCAGTCCGGGAGTCGGAACGAATCCATGGAGGGCCAGGTCCTCGGCCATGATCTGCCGCTGGCCCAGAACGCCGCGGTTCAAGAGCGTATGGTAGATTTCCGCCGAGTTGAGGGGCTCTCCGGTCAGTGCGCTGTTGACTCCCGGGATGCCGTTCAGAGGGATGAAGACCTGAATGATCTGGTGGACGTTTTCTCCCAGCAGGTCGTTGATGAAGGTGACGTGGCCGTCGATCCGGGCGTGGAAGATCCCGTAGCCGCCTCGGATCACGGTCTTGGCATCGGGACTCCAGGCAAATCCCATTCGGGGACCGAAGTTGTTGTTGTCCCGGGGGAAATCCGCCTTGCGGAAGAGCTCGTAGCGCAGCCCCAGGGTCAGCAGGAAGTTCTGATGGACCCGCCACGAGTCCTCGACGAAGAAGCCGTAGGTGTGGGCCCAACCGCTATAGAAAGGATCGCCGAAACCCTGCTGGTAGACCAGGGGCAGGCCGAGCGCATAGGCCTGCAGTGAGGAGATGGGAGCATCGACCGCCGCAGCCATTTGGGGCCGCCCGACCGAATTGAACAGATCCTTGAGCAATGGGGCGACGGTGTACCCGGCCCCTTGGTCGATCAGAACCGAAAGCGGGATGGCCTCTCCAAAGACGAACTTCCCGCTGAAGAAGGTTTCGGACCGCGCCCGGTCGTACAGTGGATTGTAATCGGCGCCGAATTTGACCGAATGCCGGCCGGAGACGTACGTGAAGTTCTGCCGCGCCTGCCCCGTCCGTTCCACGTTCCGGGTCGGCAGGATGAGGTCCCGTCCGAAATAGCCGAATCCGTTGATGTCGATGGAGGGTCCATGCGGGTCGGTGGGATAGACGCCGAAGTCGTGGTATCCGATCCCCAGCCAGGTTTCGCTGATCCACTCCGGGCTGATCACCGAGGCGTTGCCGACTGCGAGCGAGAAATCGTTCAGGTCGTTGTTCCGGCCCCGGTCGCGGGCGATCAACGAACCGAAGCTGGTATTCTGGCTGTTCAGTCCCGTCCAATTGCCCCGCAAGAAGAGTTTGTGCGCCGACCCTATGGCGTGGTCGACTCGGGTTATGAACTGCTGCCGTTCCTCCGAGAACGGAAACACCCCGCTGTTGCTTTCGAACAGACGAACCACGTGGGGATAGTTTCCCGGAACCAGGGCCTCCGCAAGGTACCCGACCAACGGAGCCAGCGGCGCAAATGCGGGTGGAGCCGAGTCGCTGGCGATCCCGTCGGCCAGAGCCTGTTGCGAGGGCGTCAGTTCGTACAGAAACGACTTGTCACGGAGCAACGGAACGAACGACGACTCGTGGCGGTCGAGGCGTTCGTAGGCGGTGTAGAAAAACGTCGTTCCCCGCAGGATGGGACCGCCGAAGGCCCCCCCGCTCTGAGCCCGGGTGTAGGCTGACTCGGCCGGATCGAAGTGGTTGCGGGCCTGGAATCGGCGGTTGCGGAGCACTCCGAAGACGGATCCCCGGAAATCGTTGGTGCCCCCCTTGGTGACGATGTTGATGGCTCCGCCGGGCGCTCCGCCCAATTCCGCGGAGAATGAATTGCGGTTGACCTGAAACTCCTGCACCGCGTCCTGGCTGATGGAGGAACGAACGCTGCCGGTGGAGTAGTTGTTGTTCAGTCCGTCGATGGTGAAGGTGTTGCCGCGTCCGGCCCCCCCTCCGATGCCGAGTCCGGACGCGGGTGTCGGGGCGATGCGGAAGTCACGATCGTCGGCCACGTAGTTCGAGTCCACGACTCCAGGCGTGAGAAGGGCCAGGTCCAGGTAGTCGCGGCGGTTGATGGGGAGGTCCTCGATGCTGGCCGAGTCGATATGGTTGGACTGCTGGGTCTTGTCGCGGGCGACGGCGATCCGCCTTGCCTCCGCCGTGATGACGATCTCCTCGGCGGCCACCACGATCTCCGGAGAGAAGGTCTGGGTCTCTCCTACGAGTACCTCCAGATCCTGGACTACGAAGGGAGCGAACCCGGGCAGTTCGAAGCGGAGCGTGTAGAGGCCGGGATCGACTCGGCTCAGAACATACTCGCCGACATCTGAAGTGAGGGTGTCCCGGATCACGCCCCGGCCCTGGTAGGTGGCCGTGACGGTGACGCCGGGGAGGACGGCCCGGGTCTCATCGTAGACGTAGCCGCGGATGGTGCCGGTGTCGGTCTGGGCGGGGAGCAGCACGGTGCCGGCCAGCAGCAGCGCGGCCGCGGTTCCCGGTTGACGCAGAGAGCGCCCGAAGCCAGGAAGACAAGAACGGATAAAGCTCTTATTCGGCATGACGTGACACTCCCGATCGAATCAACCAGGCCATCCCGGGTGGCAGGGGAATGATGGCCCAAGGGATGCGGACTCCAGAGTTATGGGGAACCTGGCAGAACTCCCGGTTGGATAGGTCCCGGGTTGGCTCCGTGGCGCTCATTGGTAGCGTACAGTCTTGAGAAAAAACTCAGTCTTACAGAATCGATCCCCGATTTCCAGGCGCCGGAGGGGGGACTTGTAGTCCCCCCTTCTTCCGTTCCCCCCTACGCTCATTCCCCCATGCTCTCCTGCCCCCATGCCCCTTTGGGAGTTCGGCGGTTGGAAACCGCCGCTCCCCTCCTTTTCCTTCCGGGACTTCGCCGGACGCCAACCGGTGGGAGCGCTTCTATGAATTTGAGATTCGGTGAGCCATTTCGGACGGAAAACTCACATTCCCTTTTGTGAGCATCGCGGTGCAACTGCAGGACAATGCCCGAAACACGAGACGTGCGGGAACACCACGGCGACGGTGGTTCAGAACCCGTGAGAAATCCGTACGGTTCAAAATGATCGACAATTCCCGCATCCTATTGAGTAACGCGAACGTGCTGAAATGCTGCTCGGAGGATCCTCCCGCCTCTCTGAGCAGGGCCGCCCCCCCTCGGAGGACCGAAATCACATGTTGACCCACCCCCCACGGACTCCTCATCTTTCCCGCATGGGATCCCAGTCTCTCTTTTCGGCCGCGACCCTGGGCATGTTCCTGCTATTGGCCGCCCCGGTGCCGGCCATGGCCCAGATGCCCGGGGTGACTCCGGTTTGCGACCGGACTCCGGAAGTCCGAGACGAAATTGTGAGAAGGATTCCAGGGGTAAGCGATTGCGCCGATGTGACTGAGGAGCATCTGGCTGCGTTTCAAGGTTCCCTCAGTCTTTACGGTCCCTTCAACGGCTTTTTCGTTGGCTACCCGGATCCTATCAAGGAGTTGAAGGAAGGGGATTTTTCCGGCCTGACTTCGCTGAGATCGATCATCATCGGCCGGAATGAATTGTCCACCCTTCCGAAGGGAATATTCTCCGGGCTCGCGGCGCTACTGTCTCTTTCGATCGTCAGCAATCAAACGAGCAGCCTTCCGGAGGGCATCTTCTCCGGTCTCTCGTCTCTCTCGAGTCTCAGCCTACGGGACAACAAGCTGACCACCCTGCCGGAGGGGATTTTCTCCGGCCTCTCGTCGCTCCAGGTTCTTTATCTGAATGACAATCGGATGAACACACTTCCGGAGGGGACCTTCACCGGGCTCCCCGCCCTGGTGGTGCTCAGTCTGGACCGCAACCGGCTGAGCCGCCTGCCGCCGGGGGTTTTCGCAGGGCTCTCCTCGCTCCGCTGGCTCTGGCTCGACGGCAACGAACTCAGCCGCCTGCCGGAAGGCCTCTTCGCGGGTCTCACCTCGCTGGAATGGCTCCGGATCGAATGGAATCGACTGGCCACCCTGCCGGAAGGGATCTTCTCCGGATCCTCCTCGATGATCCGTCTCTACCTGGCGGGGAATCGTCTGAGCCACTTGCCGGCGAGGGTTTTCTCCGGCCTGTCCTCCCTTTACGAACTCCGGTTGCATCAGAATCAACTCCGGCGACTGCCGGACGGGATCCTCTCGGGCCTGACCTCCCTGAATTGGTTGAACCTGGCCGCCAATCCCGGCGACCCCTTGCTGGTTCCCGTTTCCCTGGAATGGGTGGAACCGGGCCGATTCCGGGCCCGGGCCCCGACCGGCGCCCCCTACGAGATCGAGCTGGCTCTCGAACTGTCCGCGGGTTCCGCGATCGAAGGGGATTCACCCCGCATAACGATTCCCAAGGGCCACACGGAAAGCCCCGTCTTTTCGGTCTCCCGGAGTCCCGATATCGCTGCTGCCGTCACCGTCGAGATTGCGGGTCTCCCCAGACGCCCCGGACCCCACTACGGCTACGTCCTCATTCGTTCTCCCCTGCCGCTGGCGGTGTGGGAGTCGCAATCCCTGGACTTCGCTCACTTCGCCAACGGATCCTCCATCATGTCCGACTTGGTGATCGTGAACGTCGGAACCCAGCCGATTCGCCCCTCCGTCCAGTTCTACGACAAGGCGGGCGATCTCATCGATGCCGAATTGGTGGTGGACGTCACGGGAGATATGGAGGTCCAAGGAGACGGGGTTCTGAGCGTCCGGACGGCGGTGGAGCCGCTGGGAGAGCTGACGATTTCGACTCACGGCCGCGGGGAACTGGTCAGAGGATCGGCGCGGGTCGCAGCCGACGGCCCCATCGGCGGAGTCCTGCGCTTCAATGCCCCCGGGATCGGCGTGGCGGGCGTCGGGTCCAGCCGACCCCTACGGGACGCCGTCTTCCCGGTGCGCCGCAACGAGGGAGGCATCAACACCGGTGCGGCGATCCGCAACCTGGGAGAGGACCCCATCACGGTAACGTGTCAATTGATGCAAGAGGCCGACGTGCTGGAAGAGGCGGAAATCCCGTTGGAGGCGAACGGACAGGCGGCTCTGTTCATCAACGAGCTGTTCCCCGGGACCGACACCTTGAACTTTGTGGGATCCGTACGCTGCGGCGCGCCCGTCGAGGCGTCTTTCGCCGGAGTCGCCCTGGAGATGGATTTCGAACGGGCCATATTCACGACTTTGCCCGTGGTTTCCGTTCCGCAGAAGCGGAATCAAGACTACACGCACCTCTATTTCGCCCACTTCGCCAACGGTTCCTCCTTCTCCTCCGAACTGGCGTTCGTGAACGTGGCCGCACGGCCGATCCGCCCCGCCGTCTATTTCCATGACTATGGGGGCAAACCCATAGCCCCGGCATCGGTGGTGGACCTTGGGGACCGGTTTCAGGTCCGAGCCGACGGGGCCCTGACCGTGCGGACGGCCGTGGCTCCCCTGGGAGAACTCACCATTTCGACCCACGGGCGGGGAGACCTGGTGAACGGATCGGTGGAAGTCGTGGCTGACGGTCCGGTGGGTGGATTCCTGCGGTTCGACATCCCCGAGATCGGTGTTGCCGGAGTGGGAGCCAGTCAACCGGTTCAGGACGCCCTCTTTCCGGCCCGGAACCGCTTGGGGGGCATCCGGACGGGGGTTGCCATCCGCAACCGGGGAGCGACCGCGTCGGAGGTGACGTGCCGGCTGCTGCAAGGCGGCATGGTCCTGGAAGAGAAATTCATCCCCTTGATGACGAACGGTCAGGCGGCACTCTTCGTTGACGAGTTGTTCGACGGGCCGAAGAAGTCCGACTTCGTGGGGTCGGTGCGTTGTACGGCACCGGACGACGAAACCTTCACCGGAGTGGCGCTGGAGATGGACGTTCGAAACCGGATCTTGACGACGCTGCCGATGGTTCCGGTCCGCAGGTGACTTGCCAGCGCTACCGGAACCTGGAAGTTGACCGAACGCTGGAGCTTCGTGCCGGAGGACAGACACCAAATGACAACGCACCCCTCGACAGATCCGCATCGTCCCCAGAGGAGATCCGAATCCAATCTCCCGCCGGCAGCGTGGGCCCTGTTCCTGCTGGCGGCCCTGCCGATGCAAGCGGTTGCTCAAGCGAACGGTGTGACTCCGGTCTGCGACCGGACGCCCCGGGTGCGCGACGAGATCGTGACCCTGGTACCCGAGGTGAGCGATTGCGCCGACGTGACCGCAGCGCATCTGGCCGGGATCGAAGAGATCCTGAATCTGCGAGGACCGCAAGACATCTTGTCGGTACCGGTCAATGAGCGGGAAACCCGTCCGGACATCATCTCGGAATTGAAGGCGGGCGATTTCTCGGGACTGACGTCGCTGCGAGAGATCGACTTGGCCCGGAATAATCTGACCAGCCTGCCGGAAGGGATCTTTTCCGGGCTTCCGGCACTGCAGCAGATCCTGCTGCAATACAACCGCCTGACGACCCTGCCGGAGGGCGCCTTCTCCGAACTGTCTTCACTCCGGGTACTCCTCCTGTATCGCAATTCCATAATCGATCTGCCGGAGGGGATCTTCACCGGGTTGTCGTCCCTGGAAGCAATTCATCTGGCCTGGAACAATCTGAGTGCCTTGCCGGCCGGCACCTTTTCCGGACTCACCTCCCTGCAAGGAGTCTCGGTGGCGCAAAACCGACTCACCAGCCTGCCGGAAGGGATCTTCTCCGGGCTGACCTCCTTGCAGCAACTCTTCCTGGAATACAATGAACTGACGAACCTGCCGGACCGGGCGTTCGCCGATCTCCCCGCACTTCAGGGGCTCTATCTGGACACGAATCAGTTGAGCAGTTTGCCGTCGGGAATCTTCTCGGGTCTGTCCGCATTGGAGCTGCTCCGGCTGGACAAGAACCAACTCACCGCTCTGCAGGAGGGACTCTTCTCGGAACTTTCCTCTCTGAAGGGGTTGTACCTGGGTGGAAACCAAATGAGCAGTCTGCCACCGGGCCTCTTTGCCGGCCTTTCCTCGCTGCGGGAGCTCAATCTGAATGCCAACAACTTGAGCCGGGAGAGCTTTCCGGACGGGATATTCTCCGGTCTTTCGGTACTGAAAGCGCTCCGGCTGTACGGGAACCAATTGAAGAGCTTGCCGGACGGGTTGTTCTCCGGCCTGGTTTCCTTGGAATGGATCTCCCTGGACGGGAATCCCGTCGACCCCTTGCCCGTTCCCGTTCTCCTGGAATGGGTGGAGCCGGGCCGGTTCCAGGCCCGAGCGCCGACTGGAGCCCCATTCGATATCGAACTTTCCATCCTCTTGACCAGCGGTGTCATCATCGAAGGGGGTTCACGGCGGCTTATCATTCCCAGGGGGGCAACGGAAAGCCCGGCCCGTTCGGTGTCGCGGGCTCGCGATGCCGCCGCGGCCGTGACCGCGGACATCCAGCGGCTTCCGACAAGACCCTTGCCCCATTACGGTTACACGCTCGTCCGATCCCCCATGCCGCTGACGCTATGGGAACCGCTTGCCCTGGACTTCGCCCATTTCGCCAACGGGTCGTCCATCACTTCCGAGTTGGTGATCGTGAACGTCGGAACCGAGCCGATCCGTCCCTCCTTCCACTTTTTCGACCAGGAGGGGGATCCCATCGCTGCCGAGTCGGTGGTGGACGCTGGCGGGAACCTGGAGGTTCGAGGTGACGGGGCTCTGACGATCCGGACCGACGTGGAGCCGTTGGGAGAAGTCACGATTTCGACCCACGGCCGCGGGGAACTGGTGACCGGATCTGCGCGGGTCGTGGCCGACGGCCCCATCGGCGGAGTCCTGCGTTTCGACGCCCCGGGGATCGGGGTGGCGGGCGTCGGGTCCAGCCGACCCCTCCGCGACGCCATCTTCCCGGTGCGACGACAGGAGGGAGCCATCAACACCGGGGCTGCGATCCGCTATCTGGGCGACGGTTCGATCGATGTCACATGCCAATTGATGCAACAGGGCAGCGTGTATGAACAGGTGCGACTGCAATTCAATGCCAATGGGCAGGAAGCACGGTTCATCGATGAGTGGTTCACCGAGACCGACACGACCGATTTCACGGGGTCGCTGCGCTGCCGGGGAAACTTCACGGGGGTGGCGTTCGAGATGGATGCCGGCAACAGGATCTTCACCACTTTGCCGGTGGTGAACGTTCCCAGGGGTCGCCCACGAGACTCCGTATTTCTGTATTTCCCTCATTTCGCCAATGGGTCTTCCATCACCTCCGACCTGGTGTTGGTCAACACGAGCTATTCTCCGGTCCGTCCCGTGATCCATTTCTACGACCAGCAGGGAAATCTCATCGATCCCGAATCGGTGGTGGATCTGGGAGAGAATCTCCAAGTGCGGCAGGACGGCGGTCTGATCATGCGGGCAAGCGTTCAGGGCTTGGGAGAGGTGGCGCTCTCGACCCACGGCCGCGGGGAGCTGGTGACCGGATCGGTGAGAGTCGTCGCCGACGGCTTCATCGGCGGTGTTCTGCGCTTCGACGTTTCCTCGGTCGGCGTGGCCGGCGTCGGCGCCGCAGAGTCGGTCCGGGACGCGATCTTTCCCGTCCGCCGGAGGGCGGGCGGGATCAACACGGGAGCGGCCATCCACAACCCGGCCTTGGACCCGATCCAGGTGGACTGTCAATTGATGCGGGACGGAACGGTGCTGGAAGAAATGGAGATCCCGCTGCCAGGAAACGGGCAGACGGCCGGGTTCATCGATCAGTGGTTTACCCGAACCGACACCACCGACTTCACGGGGACGGTGCGCTGCACCACTCCGGGGGACGAAAAGTTCACCGGAGTGGCCCTGGAGATGGACGCCGACAACCGGATCTTCACGACCCTGCCCGTCCTGCCGCTCCGGCGCCCTCTTTCGCCTTTTTGGTAGCGGCGACTTGGAGGGTCGCACTGGGAGGGGAGACTTTCAGTCCCCCATTCTTCCGTTCTTTCAATCTGCCCTTCGCCACCGATGTGTGGGGAGTTCAGCGGCTGGAATCCCGCCGCTACGAGACCACCCCTTCTTCCCCCCGGATCTCACGGCTCGCCCGATCCGGCGCGCGGAAACACTGAATTCTGAATTTCTCCGGGGTTGATTTGCCGTAATTCCAGACCCGTTTGATCGTCCCCGTCCCCTGGGCCATGCTCCCGGCACAAACGGCCGTCTCCAAGAACCGGTTCACGGAGTCCATGGCGACCCGCAACGAGCCTGCCGAGAAGGCCACCTCCGCATACTTGGAGTCGAAGTCCTCCGGCAACTCGAGATCGTGATCCATCTTCAGATCGAGGGCCTTCCGCATCTCTTCGAGTTCCCGTACCGGGTCTCCTCGGGCCATCAGCCGTTCCGCGTGCAACAGATGACGGTCCAACATCACGTGGGGAGGCAGTTGGGCAACCGCCATGCTGACGCCGAACAGGGCGGAAACGACGGCACAGGGAATCTTTCTCGGCAGGGGTTTCCTCCCGGAAGCGAACTCGCGCGGACGAAGTTGTAGTGACGGTCATCGTAGCGATATCGTTCACCTTCCGCAGGTGCATTGCCGGCCAGTTCAGAGCGGCCCGGGTGGGGTTCCTGCAGGCGCGGGGTTCCGCTATGATCGGCAGTACTCGAACCTCGCCCGTGCGAACCCAACGCAGGAGAAAGCCCCATGCTGCGAATGATCCGCAGCCTTGTGGTCTTCGACTTCAGTCGGGACGAGTGAAACGAGGAGGCTCCCAATGACGTACATATCGGAAACGTTGACAGGTGTCACCCTGGCCACCTCTGCCACCGATTGGGGCTCGAACGTCTTTGGCCATGGTCTCGGCCCTGCCAAGAGCTGCTTGCTGCTGCTCATCGACGCCTCACGGAGCAGGGGCAACGAGAAGCCAGTGCACTGGGGAAGGGTAAATTCGTTCGGCCTTTCGAAATACGAAGTGACATTTGAGGAGTACGATCGATTCACGAACGCGACGGGTCGGCCGCCGACGAAAGACAATGGCTGGGGCCGGGGTGGGCGACCGGTGATCAACGTTTCGTGGGAAGACGCGGTGGCGTATGCCAGGTGGCTTTCGACCGAGACGGGGGAAAGCTACCGGCTGCCGAGTGAAGCGGAGTGGGAATATGCGGCCCGAGCGGGGACGGAAAGGGCGTACGGTTGGGGGAACATGATTGGCGGCAATCGTGCGAACTGCGACCGCTGTGGCAGTCAGTGGGACGACCGGCAGTCTGCACCGGTGGGATCATTCAGTTCCAACGGGTGGGGCGTGTACGACATGTACGGAAACGTATGGGAGTGGGTACAGGACTGCTGGAATCAGAGTTACCGCCGTGCGCCGATGGACGGCGCAGCGTGGGAGAGAGGAGATTGTGCCCGCCGACTTGGGCGCGGCGGCTCCTGGTACAGCTACCCGGTGGCCCTGCGCTCCGCGAACCGCAGCGGGAGTTCCTCCGCGAACCGGAACGTCAGCTACGGCTTCCGCGTCGCCCGGACCATTTCGCCTTGAATCTTTAAATCCTTACCTCTTACGGCCGTCCGGCCCGCGAGCTACGTTACCTGGACTCGCGCCGTTCCTGGCCAACCGCGAGCCCCAGCTTCTGCGCCTGGATCGAGAACTCGGAAGTTCCCCACCCGGCCGCAGTCCGGCGAAGTCAGGGGAGAGACAGGACATCAAGTTCAGTTGGCTCAGGTGTTCTCGACAAGATGACTGCCCGTCCTCTTCCCCGCGACACGTACTATTGGGAGGGGGAACTTTCAGCCCCCCTGCATCCCCCCCCGAACTGGGGGTTGAAAACCCCCTCTCCTATCTGTTTTCGATCACTCGCGGCCGGCGCACGGCTACACTGAATTTCTCCAGACCGCGTCTGAACTCCGGGCCAACCTATTCGTAGTACGCCACACCGTTCCGGTAATAGACGTTGCTTGTGCTTCCGTCCTTGTTTCGAATGAGCCAGTCACCGTCCATCTCGCCGTACATATATTGCCCCTTCCAGACACCGCCGTCCGCAAGGCGCCAGACCCAATCGCCGTGCATCTTGTCGTCGAAGTAGGGTCCTTCCCAGACTCCGCCGTCGGCATGGCGGACGATCCAGTCGCCGTTCCTCATGCCGTCCACGTAGGGTCCTTCCCAGACGCTGCGATAGGCGTCGCGGACGACCCATCGCCCTTGCCTCACGCCGGCCACATAGGAGCCTTTCCAGACGGCGCCGTCGGCCTTGCGCTCGACCCAGAGGCCGTGTCTCAGGCCGGCGACGTAGGGTCCTTCCGAGACGTCCCCATTCGCGTCCCGCACCAACCATTCGCCCTGCCGCTTGCCGTGTTGGAGGCGTCCGGTCCCTTCAACCGTTGATTTGCCGTCGTTCCAGACCCGTTTGATGGTCCCCGTCCCCTGGACCGTGGTCCCGGCACAAATGGACGACCAGGTGACGGTCTCGTCCGGCTGCAGGTCGGAAATCCACACGAAGCATCCCGGCTGTTTGGCCAACTCCTTCCAGCACTCGGCGCCCTTGGGCCGGTCCGGGCACGAGTTCTGTGCCGGCAGACTGGCCTCGATATCGAGCGACAACACCAGTGCCTCCCGGTAGAACGCGTCATCCCTCGCGGCCATCCTCAAATACCGGTTCACCGAGTCCATGGCGGCCTGCAGCGACCCGGCCGAGAAGGCCACCTCCGCATACTTGAAGTCGAAATCCTCCGGCAACTCGAGATCGCGATCCATCTTCAGATCAAGGGCCTTCTGCATCGCTTCGAGGGCTCGCACCGGGTCGCCTTGAGCCATCAACCGTTCCGCGTGCAACAAATGGCGGTCCACCATCACCTCGGGTGGAAGCTGGGCCAACGCCGCTGTGGCGCCGAACCCGACGTAAACGACGAGATTTAGGATCGTTCCGGGCATGGCGGTCTCTCCTGCGGTCGAACTCGTGCGGGTGACCTTCTATTGACGGTCATCGTACCGTAAACGTTCGGTTTCGGCGGGAGATCCGGCCGTGGATTCGGAGGGCGCCGGACGGGTTCCTCCCGCAGCGGGGTTCCGCTATGATCGGCGGCAACCGCACTTGGCCCGCACCAACGACCCAATGGAGAGAGCCCCATGGCTACAGGAATTTGCAGCAACGGAACGAAAGGAACAGCCCGGAAGAGAGAACGTGTCCTCTTGTCCACGGGGCTCCTGATGGCGTCGTGGGCCTTCGCGGGTCCCTTGGCTCGAGCGGAAATCCTCTATGAAAAGGACGGCGTCCAGCTTCGGGGGACGGCGCGGATCATCACCTACAACGCGGCCGTGTGCCGAGTCCGGGAGGAGAACCACACGGAAGCCGAATACGAAGCTATAAAAGGCAACGACGGCCAGCCGCTGCATGTCTGGCAGTTGGACTATTCTGCCCACAACGGGACCGGGAAGGCGCTGTCGTACCTGCGGGCGGACTTCGAGATCGAATCGGAGCATCCGCCCTGCACGAACTGGACCGGGGAGGGACCGGGCGGAGGCGTGGCGGGGGGGCCGTACTCGGACCTCGTGTTTTGGGGTGGCCACACCAAGACCCTGTCGGCGCCCTCCGGAATGTATCCGAGGGAGACGCTGCAGGGGGTCTTGTACTTGGCCGTGTTTCACACGGACCGGTCCTCGTTCGAGCGTTGGTCGACTGACTTCACCTTCGGTCAGCCGGACAAGGCGGCCCCCTCGCGAAACCCGGGAGCCCCATCCGAGACCGCCGGGGCCGCCCGGGAGCCGGCGCCTCCATCCGGGGGTCCGGGCCCTTCCGCTTCCGGCCAACTTCCCCCGGAGATGATGCTGGACGAGTATCTGCTGGAAGTGGAGATGCTGGTCGGCGAAGAGGACCATCAGGGCGCTCTCCGGGCGATGGACCGGATCTTGGCTCTGCGAAAGGAGCACGGTCTCGATTTGCCGGAGGAATTTCCGTTCCTGTATGCGCAATCGGCACTGGGCGCCGGGTCGTACCAGGCGGCCATCGATGCCGCGACGCAGTACGTGACGAAGGCCGGGAGGGGAGGCAAGCACTATCGGGAGGCGCTGGCGCTACGGGTGAAATCGAGGCGCGGGCTGCGGGAGCCGGCCGTGACCGGCGCGGGGTCGGCCGCAGTGGCGCCGGGAGCGGACGCTGCGGGCAGGCAGCGAGTCCAACCCCAGGCCCGGGAGAGGCTCCCGTTCGAACCGGAGATGGTGGAGATCCCCGGGGGGAGCTTCCGGATGGGGTGCGTCTCGGGTCAGAACTGCGATGACGACGAGCACCCGGTGCATACGGTTCGGGTCGGAAGGTTCGAGCTGTCCAAATACGAGGTGACGTTCGAGCAGTACGATCGGTTCACGGCGGCGACGGACCGGAAGCTGGCGGACGACGAAGGCTGGGGCCGTGGGTGTCGTCCGGTGATGAACGTATCGTGGGAGGACGCGGTGGCGTATGTGAGGTGGTTGTCGGGTCAGACGGGGGAGCGGTACCGGTTGCCGAGCGAGGCGGAGTGGGAATACGCGGCGCGGGCGGGATCGGTGACGGCGTACCATTTTGGGAACGACGAATCGCAACTTTGCCAATATGGGAACCATGCCGACACGAGCACGGATTGGAGTTGGCGGAACCAGAGCTGTTCGGATGGAGTAGGTAACCAGACGGCAATGGTTGGGAGGTACCAAGCGAACGGGTTTGGACTTTACGACATGCATGGGAACGTGTGGGAGTGGGTGCAGGATTGCTGGAACGAGAGTTATCGGGGGGCTCCGGCGGACGGCTCGGCATGGCAGAGTGGGGACTGTTCCCGGCGCGTCTTGCGCGGCGGCTCCTGGAGCGACAACCCCAGGGACCTGCGCTCCGCGAGCCGTGGCAGGTTCACCGCCTCGGGCCGGGTCCGCTACAGCGGGTTCCGGGTCGCCCGGACTATTACCCCTTGAATCTTTAAATCTTTACCTCTTAACGGGGTCCAGGGGCAGCGCCCCTGGTTTTTTCTTGAGGCTGATCGACAAATTTTGAACAAGGAATCCCGGCGGCGACGGGGCCGTAGCGGCGATCGCTCGCGTGAAACCGGCCCGGCGCTGGAGTCGCACTATCGTTTCCTCGCCTGGTTGATCCCGACGGTGGAACGCTTCCCGCGTCGCCAGAAGTTTCTGCTCGGGGACCGGATCCAGACCTCGGCGCTGGACGTTCTGGAGCGGCTGATCGAGGCGACCTACACCCGAAACCGCGGCCCGGCGCTGGCCCGGGCCAACCTGGGTCTGGAAAAACTCCGGTTTCTGTGCCGTCTGGCGCGCGAGCTCCGGTACCTGGATCCTCGCCGCTATGAGCACGCGGCGCGACAACTGGACGAGACCGGCCGTCTGGTCGGCGGCTGGCGCAAGGCGCATCATGCCCGCGAAAGCGCGTGATCTCTTCGACCGGATCGCCTCGTTTCCCGCCCTGCTGGAGGCGGCCCGGAAGGCGGCGAGAGGCAAACGGACCAAGCCGGGCGTCGCCTCTTTCCTGGCCAATCCGGAGCCTGAGGTTCTGTGCCTGGAGCGGGAACTGGGAAGCGGCCGCTCCCGGCCCGGCCGCTACACCGTGATCGAGATCCGGGACCCCAAACGCCGCATGGTCTCGGCGGCGCCCTTCCGCGACCGGGTCGTCCACCACGCCTTCTGCCGGGTGGTGGAACCGATCTTCGAGCGCGGCTTCATCCACGACAGCTACGCCAACCGGCGGGGCAAGGGGACCCACCGGGCCGTCGCGCGCTACGAGCGGTTCCGCGACCGGTACCGTTGGGTGCTGCGTTGCGACGTTTATCGCTACTTCCCGGCCATCGACCATGCGATCCTCAAGTCCGACCTGCGTCGGCGAATCGCCTGCCGGCCCACGCTGGCGTTGGCAGACCGCATCGTCGACGCGTCCAACCGGCAGGAACCGGTGAACCTCTACTATCCCGGCGACCATCTCTTCACCCCGTTCGAACGGCGGCGGGGCCTGCCCATCGGCAACCTGACCAGCCAGTTTTTCTCCAACTCTGTATCTGAACGGCCTGGATCACTTCTGCAAGGAAGTGCTGCGGGCGAAGGGTTTCCTGCGCTACGTGGACGACTTCGCGCTGTTTCACGACGATCGAATGCGACTCGAAGCGTGGCGGAGCCGGAATCCCTACGGGGAGACCGGGCGCGCCCACGAGCGTCCAGGGATGGTCATGATGAAAAACGGAACGGCGCCCCCCGCGTGTTGACGGCCGCCGTCGAATGCGCGGGCAACTCGGGGAAAGGATGGTCCTGACGATATGGCTATACGCGATTGGAGCAAGACCAAGCAGGTAGTCGTCGGATTCATTTCGGGAATGATTGTGACCTGGTTGGTTTTATGGTTGCTTGATTGGCCGTAGGAATCGTCGCGGCCCTTTTCCTCCTGGCACTCGCCAAGTCGACTGCCTGGAGCAGATTCGTCTTGAAGGTGCCGTTCAAGACGGTCTGCCGGCTTGCTTCAGCCCACTTTGGGAACGTCGCCATCCTTGCCGCCGACACGAGCGCATACAGGGTGGCCAGGGGCCGGTCGAGCGTCTTCTCGCCGGGATCGACGCTTCCGTAGACCTCCTGAAACCCCGCGATTGCCTCCCCCGATAACGAGCCCACCGCATTGCGGCCGTCGCTGTAACGGGTGCCGATTCCGAGCAGGTCGTAGTCGAACACGATGGCCTCCATTCCAGGTCCGGACTTCCGGCTCAGGGCCAGGTTCGTCCAGTGGAAGTCGTTGTAGTTCAGGGTCGTGCCGAAATCGGACAGGCTGCGTTTCAGAAGGTCGATGTGATCGGCGGCCAGACGCCACGAATCCAGCCGGGAAAGGCCCAGGTCGCGGCCCGCCGATTCGATGCCGGCGCGATCGAGCAGATCCTCTTCCCGTTTGAGGAACGGCGGCAGCCCCGAGCCGGATGCCGCCAGAGCCGAGCCTTTCTCATGGAAGTGCCAATACCAGCGGGCGACCGCTCGACCCACGTGCCGGTCCCCGGCGTCCGGCTCGGTGGCCAGGCGCCACGTTTCGCTGCAGGTGAGATCTTCCAGGAGGAGATCGGTCTCCGTCATCGCGATGACGTCAAGGGTGGGTACACCGAGTTGCCGGAGGAGACTGTAACCCTTGATTTCGTTTCCCGAGTTTCCGACCGGGAACGATTTGAGAACATACGAGCCCTTGTGGGTGCGAATTCTGTAGAGACGACGGCCGGGCCGGACGGAAATCGTTTCCACGCGCCGGATCTCGCCGGCGGGGACGCCAAGTTTGCTGAGGGAGACGCCCATCTCCTGCTGGTTTCTCTGCCCGTTCATCATTCGGTCCGGAAAAGTACTCTAGCTTACCTGGGTCGACCTCGGCCGCTCGCTTCGCATCCTTGCCGCTGCCGTCGGGGCGATTCCCTGCATACGAAACAACGAATTCTGAATTGAGGAGGGAAGCGCATCCGGTTCCGCCATTGCCGCCGCCCTCGTCGAAACGAACCCTCGTAGGGGCTCCCCTTGTGGGTGCCCTCTTTCGTTCTGCCATCAGTCGCCGGCACGGGGGAGGGCGACCACAAGGGTCGCTCCTACCGGTGGCGGGCGCCCATGCTGTGAATTGGCAGGTTCGTTCTGGTACACTCTGCGCCCGTTAGGCCGTTCCCTGGATTATATTTAAGTTATTGATATAACAATACTTACTGTATAACATCCGGCCTTTGGCAATGTTGTCCGGGAGTTGTCCGGCCAGGATCTCATGACCGTCATGCAACGCAATCGACTCACGTCCGTATTCAAGGCCTACGTGCTCCCCGGAATCGTCTTCCAGTCGGTGATCATCGCCGGGGGATACGGTACGGGACGGGAAATGGTGGAGTACTTCCTCAACTACGGACCCGTCGGCGGTCTGTTGGGAATGCTTTTCATCAGTACCGTGATGTGGTCGGTGGTCCTTGCCGTCTCCTTCGAATTCGCGAGGATCTACCGGGCGCATGACTATCGAACCTTCTTCCTCCACCTGTTGGGCCGATTCTGGGTCAGCTTCGAAGTTCTCTATCTGATCCTGCTGCTGATCGTCTTGGCGGTGATCGGCTCCACCGCTGGGGTCCTGCTGCGCGACAACTTCGGCCTGCCCTACCTGCTCGGGGTCGCCATCATGCTGGCTTCCATCGGATTTCTCACCTTCAAGGGAACGGGCCTGATCGAGAAGTTTCTCTCCGGCTGGTCGCTGCTCCTCTACGGGGTCTATCTGGTCTTCTTCGTTCTGTGCTTCCTCCGGTTCGGTGCCGAGATTCGAGACAGCCTCTCCACCGGGATCGATTCCTCCCTCTGGGTCCTGGGGGCGTTCAAGTACGGTTTCTACAACCTCGGAGCGATTCCTGCGGTTCTATTCGCCACGCATCACATCAAGAGCCGGCGGCAGGCCGTCGGAGCAGGTCTCCTCGGCGGCGTGATCGGAATTTTCCCCGGCTTGCTCTTCTACCTCGCCATCGTCGGCCACTATCCGGAGGTGCTTTCCCAGGAGATCCCGGCGGTCTACATCTTGCGCGAAGCCCAGTTGCCCCTGCTCCTCATCGTCTTTCAGGTGGTCCTGCTGGGAACTCTGGTCGAGACCGGGACGGGAATGATCCATTCCGTCAACGAACGCTTGCAGTCGGCTCTACAGGCTCGGGGGAGAGACCTTCCTCGACGGGTCAGGCCCCTGGTGGCCCTGGCTCTTCTCTTGCTGGGACTGGCGCTGTCGACATTCGGGTTGGTCCACTTGGTCGCCAAGGGCTACGGAGCGGTGAGTTGGGGATTCCTGTTCGTCTACATCGTCCCGTTGATGACTCTGGGTCTTTACAGGCTCTGGCAACGAGAAAAGAGTTCCGCCTGATTCCCGTCTCCCGCCGGGCTGCCGGGCCGCTTACTCGAAATCCGACCGGATCTTGGCGATGAGGTTCGGCAAGTAGATGCGGAACCTTGGGCCCATAACCGCATTGGTCGCTTTGGCGCAGTTTGAACTGGTAGCTACGAGTTGCTACTTTAATCCGTATGAGATCAGTAGGAATAAAGGTGCTCAACAGCCGTTTAAGCGAGTACATAAGGATCGCCGCATCAGGGGAAACCGTTCTGGTGACAGACCGCGACCGAGTCGTAGCCGAAATCGGTCCGCGGAAACCGACGAGGAGTCCGATTCTAGCCGATGCGCTGCTCGCAGAGGCGGTACGTAAGGGCTGGTTGACGCCGCCGGTCCTACCATCCGACGGTGAGCCGCCGACACCTCAACCGGTGGCGCCGCTCCGGGATATTCTCGCCGAATTGGAAGAACACCGGAGCGAACGGTGATCTACCTCGATACCTCCGTCGCTCTTGCCCAGCTACTGGCGGAAGATCGTTGCCCACCCGCCTCGCTTTGGAGCGAGACGCTGGTGTCCAGTCGTTTGATGGAGTACGAGATTTGGACCCAGCTACACGCGCGCAGACTCGCCGAATCCCACGGTGAGACGGCCCTTCGACTCATCGGACAAGTCGCGTTGCTGGAGCTTACTCCACCGGTACTGGCACGGGCTCTGGATGCCTTTCCCGTGTCTGTATTCTTACGCACCCTCGATACCCTTCATCTTGCTTCCTGCGACTACCTTCGCAAGCAAGGACAATCAGTCACACTTGCAAGCTACGATCGCCGAATGACAGATGTCGCCCGCGCCATGAACATTCCGCTTTTGGACTTGGCATAATCTTGAACGACGGAAGAACTCAAGGGTGGACAGATCGAAATAGGCCGGTCGGACCGCTGATTCCGTTCACTCGAAGTCCGCGCGGATCTTGGCGATGAGGTTCGGGAGGTAAATGCGGAACCGGCGGTCCATTCCCGGCAGCTCTTGGGGCAGGGCGAGGATCCGGTTGAGCGCCGGCTCGGCGCGGGCCTCCAGGTAGTCGAGAGCATTGAGCGCCATCATGGCGACGTGGAGACCGTGCTTTTCCGCATCGGCCAGTTCCACCAGCACGGCCAGGGCACGTTCGGTGTCCGGATCGTTGCCATACCGCCCGAGCGCTTCGCCGGCGGCAACTCGGACCGCCGGATCGTCATCCGAGAGCGCCTCCCGTAGCGGCGCGGCCAGTGCCCCGACACCCGCCTCCCCTCTCATCAAGGCGCCCAGGGCCGCCCAGTAACGCACGGCGCTGTCGGGATCTGCGAACCCGGCGCGAAGTTCCGGCTCCACGCCTTCCTGCATGGAGGACGCCAATTCCGACATTCGCATGATGCGCTCCAGGGGGTACCTCGCCGGGTCGGCTCCCATGGAATGGGGCGCATCATGGCCGGATCGTGAGTGGATGGCGCTTTCCGGCAGGAATCCGAGATCGCGGATCGACAGCGACCACTCCCGGCGGGCGGCCCGCAGACACTCCAGGACCGCCGTATGCTCGGGGCTGTCGGCGAGATTTCTCGTCTCATCGGGGTCCTCGGCCAAGTCGTAGAGTTCCTCGGCCGGTTTGGTCTCCCAGAAGTGGGTGCGAGGAGGGCTCAGCTTTCCCTCGGTGTACATCTTGTGCCACACGGCGGTCGTCGGCGTCCGGAACATGTACTCGACGAACTGGCCGTAGATCCGGTGCGGCATGAAGTTGCGGATGTAGATGTAGCGCTGGTCGCGGACGCTGCGGACCATGTCGTAGCGCTCGTCCATCCGTCCGCGAAAGCCGTAAAGGTACGGCTGCGGAGGAGCTTCGTATTTGCCCGCGAAGGCATGGCCTTGGAAATGGCCCGGAGGTTGGATGCCGGCGAGGCTGAGAACCGTCGCCGCGAAGTCGACGAAACCGACGAGACGGTCGCTCTCACCGCCCGCGGCGTACTCGGCCGGGCGCAGGTGCCGGAACTTCTCCGGGATGTAGAGGATCAACGGCACGTGCAGGCCGGAGTTGTAGGTCCAGCGCTTGCTGCGGGGCATGCCGGCCCCGTGGTCCGCCCAGTAGAAGACGATGGTGTCCTCTTCCAGGCCGTCTGCTTTCAACTGGGCCAGCACCTTGCCGGCCAGACCGTCCATCTCCGTCATCTTGTCGTGGTATTGGGCCCAGTCCTGCCGGGTCTCCGGGGTGTCGGGGTGGTAGGCGGGCACCCGCACCGTAGCGGGGTCGTGGACGGCTGCATGCGGGCGCTTCCGGATCTGGGACTCGTGGGTGACTGTGAGATTGAAGACCGAGAAGAAGGGCTGGCCGGGCGCGCGCTTGCGCCAGTGCGCCTGCGGGCTGGATTCGTCCCAGACCTTGCCGGGTTTGATGAGGTTGTAGTCCTCCTTGGAGTTGTTGGTGACGTAGTAGCCGGTCTCGCGCAGGTACTGGGGGAACATCTTCATCAACCGGGGGAGCCGGGTCGACGAGCGCATGTGCTGCGAACCCGTGGACGGCGGGTACATGCCGCTGATGATGGTGGTGCGAGCCGGCGCGCAGACGGGGGCCGTGGACCACGCGTTGCGGTAGATCATGCCGCGGGCGCCCAATGCGTCCAGGTTCGGAGTGTCGGCGTAGGAGTCGCCGTAGACGCCGAGGTGGGGCCCGTTGTCTTCGGAGCTGATCCACAGGATGTTGGGGGTGTCCGCAAGGGCGGGGGTGAGGGATGCTACGAGGAGGATGATCGTAGGTATCAACATGATCAGAATATACCGGTATTGGAGGGACGAATCGTAGGGGCGACCCTTGTGGTCGCCCTCCCCCGTGTCGGCGACTGATGGCAGAACGAAAGAGGGCACCCACAAGGGGTGCCCCTACGGAATGACCGGCAGGAGGATGTGGGACGGGTGGTCGGCGTCGTGGTAGATGGTCTGATTGGCTAGGACGATCTCGGTGTCGACGCCGAGCTTTCCTCCGTTGTTCAGGTTGCGGTCGAAACGCGGGAAGTTGCTGCTGGAGACTTCGACGCGGATCTTGTGACCCTTGAGAAAGACGTTGCTGACGACGCCCACCTCGATGAAGAAGCTGTAGATCTTCCCAGGCTCCAGTAACTCAGGGTTTTCGAACTGGCCGGGTGAGGGGACTCCGGCCCGGATTGCCGCGGGATCCCGGTAACGGGCTCGGAGGATACCGTCCCAGAGGTTGACCGCCTTGCCGTCCGGGTAGACGTCCAGCAGCTTGACGGTCCAGTCCGTGTCCGGAGCGGAGCTGCTGGCGTAGATGGTGGCCTGGATCGGGCCCGTCACCTCCAGCTCTTCCTCGAGGGCTTCGGTGCTGTAGACCAGGACGTCGTCCCGGTACTCCACGGGCCGGTGGTCCAGGGGCGCCACCTCGCCGTTGGGATCCATCCCCAGGGTCGGGACGGGGTCTTCCGGGTTGTAGGTGTAGCGGTCGGCCGGCTCGCCGCCGCCGGGCATTCCCGTAGCGAGGGTGCCGTCGCCGAAGAGAGAATTGGCCCGCCCGCCGCTGCGCAAGTAGAAGGGAGTCCATTGGGTCTCGGGGAGTGGCCATTTGTCGGCGGTTCTCCACCGGTTCTTCCCCATCATGAACAGTTTCAGAGGGGGCTCGTTCTCGACCCCGTTCTCGATCCCCTTCAGCCACCGGTCCATCCAGCGCAGGTAGAGCGCATAGAGGTCGATGATGGAGTCGACTCCGAAATCCAACACCCCGTAGCCCTGCTTGGGCCGGTCGGTGTGGACCCAGGGGCCGACCACCACTTTCTGCAGGCGCTTGGCGCGCTCTGTGCCCTCTCGCTGAATGGCCTCGTAGTTGGCGAACAGCGACTTGGCGTGCAGGTCGAGCCAGCCGCTCACCTGCAGGATGGGGACGTCCATCTTGCGGAAGTGCCCGTAGTTGCTGGCCTTCTTCCAGAAATCGTCGTAGCTGGGGTGCTGGATCCAGTCGCGGTAGAACCCGATCGGTTTTCCCGTGGCCTCCACGTCGGCCGTCAGAATGGGGAGGTGCCGAAACAGCTTGTCCCAGTCATACGGTTGCCGCGTCTGTTGAGTCCGCCCGCGGACGCCGATGGACCAGGGGATGCCGATCTGCAGCAGGAAGGCTCCGCCGGTGTAGTTCATCCCGTACAGGTATTCGTCGGCCGGGCCCATCTGGGGGGCGATGGCCTTCAGGTAGGGTGAACCGGTCTGGGCTGCCTTCCACTGGGTCAGTCCCATGTGGGACATCCCCATCATGCCCACGTTGCCGTTGGACCAGGACTGGGTTCCGCACCAGTCCAGCGTGTCCCGCCCGTCTTCGATTTCCACGATCCACCCGGACCACTCTCCATCCGAATCGAAACGGCCGCGGCAGTCCTGGAGCACGTACACGTAACCGCGCCGGGCGAAATACAGGGCCCGGTTGATGTACCAGTCGGAGCTGTTGCCGTACGGTGTCCGCTCCAGGATGACCGGCCACCGGCCTTCCTTCCCGGGGAGATAGACGTCCGCCGACAACGAAACCCCGTCCCGCATGGGCACCCGGACGTCGATCAACGTGGCAGGGCTGTGTTCCGGCGGAGACAGGATGTCCTTCCAGGCTGGTCTCTCGGCCAAAGACGGCGAGATGAGTGTGGATTGCAGGCACATGACGAGAAGTCCTCGGGTCCAGTGGCGAGTCAATCGGATCATGGACTCCCCTCCTGGATCGCCAACTCGATGAAGGAAGCATGTTTGCCCCCGTGATGGATCGTGTTGTTGGCGATGCGCCACTGCCGGCTCAGCGGGTCGCCCGTGTTCCGGTTGATGTCGAAGTTGGGAAAGCTGCTGCTGGAGATGTCCACCCGGATGCGATGGCCCGCCTTGAACAGGTTGGCCGCCGGCTGGACCGGCAGGCGGATCTCGTACACTTTGGCCGGCTCCATCAACTCCGGCGTCTTGAAGCTGTTCCGGTACCGGGCCCGGATGATGCCGTCGGTGACGGGGAAGGCGTAGCCCGCAGGGTAGTCCTCACTGGCCGGATAGACGTCGATCAGCTTGACGAAGAAGTCGGTGTCGGGGGCATCGGACGACACGTAGAGCACAGCTCGAAGGTTGCCCGCCACGGTCGTATCCCGGGACAGGGGAGGCGTCTGGAAGACCAGGACGTCGGGGCGGGAGGCGGTGGGGAGTCCGGGAATCCCGTGGCCCGGGAGGGTCTCCATCTGGATCTGGTTGTAGGGTCCCATTCCCCGGAACCCGAGCTCGGACGCCGGTCCGTAGGCGATCTCGCAGCGGCCGTCGCTGTGGACCGTGTTCCGAGGATCGTAGGTGTAGGTGGTGGAATCGGCCCCGCCGCCGGGTTTCGTTGCGGACAGCGTGCCGTCCCCGTGGAAATAGTATTTCCTGGCGGAGGTGTCTACGGCGGGCCATTGCTCGCCGGTATGCCAGGCGCCTCCATGGTTCATCCGGTCTTTTTCACCGCGCCCACCGTCACCGCCGCCCATCACGAACACCTTCACCGGATGGCCCAGCTCGGCGCTCTCGTCCCCCTTGAGCCAGCGATCGAACCACTGCAGTTCGTAGTCGAGGAATTCGAGATCGTTGGGTGGCATGAGCCCCGCCTTGGCGCCGTAGTTGGCGTCCCCGTTGTAGGGATCCCAGTTGGCGTGGGTCCAGGGGCCGGCCACAAGATACTGGTCGCGGCGGCCTCGCTTGAGCATCTCCCGGTAGCCGTCCACGATGGAGCGGGCGTAGACCTCGTACCATCCGGTGACCCACATGATGGGAATGTCCGGATAGTTGTCGAAGTATTCGTCCATGGCCAGGCCGGGCCGCTGCCAGAACTCCGTGTAGTCGTTGTTGTCGAAGTAGAACTGGAAGGCGGCGTCCTCGTACCTGGGAGCCACGCTCAGCGGCGTCTGCCCGCGCCGCCACGGAATCCGCGACGCCCACTGCAGAAACCCCTTGGAGGTCAGCATCGGCTTGATGGCTTCAACGATGGAAGGGTTCTCCTGAGCCTCCCAACTGGTGGTGGCCATGTGCAGGTGCCACCTCAGCAGGCCCAGAGTGCGGGTGCCGCCGACGTGCATGCTGTAGTAGTACGCGTTGTTCGGTCCGGTGTGGGGGATCATGGTGGCCAGGCTGGGAGGGTTCAGCGTCGCCATCTGGATTTGCACCCAACCCATGTAGGAGACCCCGTAGGTCCCGACCTTTCCGCTGCTGGAGGGATGCCGGGCCAGCCATTCCACCGTGTCGTAGCCGTCCTCCGCCTCGTCCCGCATGGGAAAGAACTCGCCTCCCGATCGGAACCGCCCCCGGCAGTCCTGAATCACCGACAGGTAGCCGTGGCTGGCAAAGAAGCTGGCCGGGTCCTTGTAGAACTGGTTCTCCTTGTCGTAAGGCGTCCGCTGCAGGACCACCGGATACTTTCCTTCCAGCGGGCGGCCGTCTTTCGCCGGCAGATACAGGTCCGTCGCCAGCTCGACTCCATCCCGCATCGGGACCATGACATCCTTCATGACGACGACATCCATGGTTTTCTCCTCGCCTGCCGGCCCGGCGGCCGCAAAACCAAAGCAGAAGAGTCCCACTGCAAACAGCAGAGTCCACGGCGAACTCCTCATGAGTGACCTCCCTTTCTTGCTGATTGACTGGACTGGAAGCTGAGTGAAAATTTGCGGGTCAGCATATGAAGGGCGTGCCAAGTTGTCAAATTGGGGGCAACCCCCGACGCCGGGGAGAATGGGGGACAACATGTCCCCCCTCCTGGGACGGCGCCGGCTTGCTTCCGCCGGAGATGAGCATTCGTTATACTCTTCGACAACCCATGGGTCCGGCAATTCCGGCACTTTGTCTCCTTTTCCTCATTGCTTCCGTCTCACTCGGCCAATCCGTCAGAGACGAGGAGTCCGAGCAGTACTTCAGGAAGTGGCTGGACGAGGATGTTCGCTACATCGTCAATCCGGAAGAAACCAGTGTCTTCCAGGAGCTCTCCGCACCGGAGGAAAAAGAGCGTTTCATCGAGCAGTTCTGGCTGCGGCGGGACCCCGATCCCAAGACCTCGATCAACGAATTCAAGGAGGAGCACTACCGCCGCATCGCGTACGCCAATGAGCGCTTCAAGGCGGGGCGTGACGGCTGGCTCACGGATCGGGGACGGATCTATATCGTTTTCGGTGCGCCGGCCCACATCGAAATGCATCCCATGGGCGGACTTTACAACCGCACGCTTGCGGAAGGGGGCGGGTCCACCGTCACTTTCCCATACGAGGTCTGGTCCTATCGCTACATCGAAGGCCTGGGAAACGACATCCTGTTCGAGTTCGTGGACTCCGGCATGAACGGCAACTACCGCCTGGCTCTCACCCCGGACGAAAAGGACGCCCTGCTGCATACCGGCTACGGGCTGACCATGGAGGAGTTCTTCGGATCGAGGACGCGACTCGATCGCATCCGGCAGCAGGGCATTCTGAGGCCTCTGGATCACACCGGTCTCGGCATCAACAAGAGCAACCTCCAGCGCATCGAGGACTACTTCCAGGCGCTCACTCCTCCCAACATCAAGTACAAGGACCTGCAGAAAGTCGTCGGGACGCGCATCCACTACGAGGAGTTGCCCGTCGACACCCGCGCGGCCATCGTCTGGGTCAATGCGGAGCAATTCATGGTGCCGGCCACGCTTCAGATCTGGAACCGACTCTTGACCTATCAGCCGGAGAACGAAATCCGCAAGGCCCGCGTCGAGATCTACGGCGCCGTTCATGACCTCCTGGGGAAGATCGTCTACGAGTTCGAAGACCAGGTCTACGTGGAGGACACTGGCTACCGCCCGTTCGTGGAACAGGGGAAGTCTCTCTACCAACACACGATTCCCCTGAAGTCGGGCCGCTACAAGCTGGACTGGGTGGTCCGCGACGTTCACTCCGGGAAGATCGGCACCTCGGTCCATTCCATCGTGGTGCCGCCCAAGCCGGGGAAGGAACTCTTCACCAGTTCGCTGATCCTGGCGGATCGGATTCGAGTCCAGAAGGAGGCCAATCCACTGGAGCCCTTCGCCACGCTGTCCGGACTGAAGGTCTATCCCAACCTCCAGAAAAATACGTTTCCGGCCGGGGAACGGGTCGGACTCTATTTCGAGATCTACAACTTCTCCGTGGACGCCGCCACCGGCGAGGCGGACCTGAAGATTCCGCTGCGCGTTCTGGACCGGGAGGGGCGGGTAATCCAGGAGATCCGTCTGGACCACGTCGGCCTGACCTACCTGGGGGAACGGGCCTCGGCCTCGACCCATCTCTATATCGACGGCGCCGGGGACTACCGCGCCGAGATCTCCGTTCAGGACCTGATCTCGGGTCAGACCAAAGATATGAGCGTCCGATTTCGAATCCAGGACAATTCGGGTTGAGAACGAATCAGGCGGGGACGAGGTTGAGACAGGGCGTCCGGTTCGCCGCGGTCCTGGCCGCAGTTCTCACCGGCGGCTGCTCCGACGCGGAACCTCCCTACCCTCCGGAGGCGGCTCTCCAGACCTTTCAACTGGCCCCGGGATTCCGGATCGAGCTGGCGGCTGCCGAACCCCAGGTCGTGGATCCCATCTCCATGGCGTTCGATGAACGCGGCCGCCTGTTCGTCGTCGAGATGAGGGACTATCCCATCTCCGACCAACCCCTCTCCAGGATCAAGCTGCTCGAGGACCGGGACGGCGACGGCCGGTTCGAGCACAGCAGCGTGTTCGTCGACGGTCTCCACATGGCCCATGGCGTGTTGCCCTGGAAGGGAGGAATCCTGGTCGCCTGCGCCCCCGACATCCTCTATTTCGCCGACACCGATGACGACGGCCGGGCCGACCAGCGCAAGGTGATCCTGACCGGTTTCGCGCAGGTCAATCCCCAGCTCCGCATCAATACGCCCCTCTATGAAATGGACAACTGGATCTACGCCGCCTACCCGAGATTCGGGGTCGGCCGCCGCTTCAAGCAGTTCAGCGATCAGGGCCAGCCGATCCATTTCCCCGATCATCCCGAGATCGCACCCGTCGACGTCTTCGAGCGGCGTTCGGATATTCGGTTCAAGCCGGACAAGCTGCAGATCGAGCCGGTCAGCGGCAACTCCGAGTTCGGGCACACCTTCAATGCCAGAGGCCACCGGTTCCCCTCCTGGAACAACAATCACCTGAGACACTCGGTGATCGAGACTCGTTACCTGGACCGCAATCCCCAGCTCCAGGTCGACAACCCCATGCAGACGGTTTCCGACCACGGACAACCGGCGCCGGTCTATCCCATCACCGACGATCCGCACCTGCAGAACATTCGCCAGACTCGCCTGTTGAAGGAGCTCGGCCACTTCACATCCGCTTGCGGACAGAGCGTCTATACGGGCGGCCGGTTTCCCCAGCCTTACGACGGAGCCCATTTCATCGCGGAGCCGGCCCACAATCTGGTGCACGGCGATATCGTGTCGGCGCGCGGGGCGACCTATACCGGCGCCGCCGCCTTCAAGGAGTCCGAGTTCCTGGCTTCCCGGGACAGTTGGTTCATGCCCGTCTTCACCACAACGGGTCCCGACGGGGCCCTGTACGTGGTCGACTTCTACCGAAAGATCGTCGAGCACCCCGAATGGATTCGTGAAGACTTTGTCGACGACCACGAACTGTTTTACGCGGGTCAGGATCGCGGGCGGATCTACCGGATCGTCTACGGCGAGAACGAGCCGGCGGAGCCACCTCGACTCGACCAGGCCGGCGCCGCGGAACTCATCGTCCGGCTCTCCCATCCCAACCGGTGGTGGCGGCTCACGGCCCAGCGACTCCTGGTCGAGCGCCAGGATCCGTCGGCGGTTCCCCATCTGAAGGAGCTCGCCCGCAGCCGTGCCTCGGCCCGCGGCCGAATGCATGCCCTCTGGACGCTGGAAGGGCTGGACGCCCTGGACGCCGACCTGGTTCTGGACGGTTTGAGAGACGATAGCCCGGAGGTTCGCGAGCAGGCGATCCGGATGGGGGAATCCTATCTGTCGGACCGCCGTATCGTGGACCGGATGATGGAGATGACCGGGGACCCGGATGAGCGGGTCCGGTTCCAGTTGGCGTGCACGCTGGGGGAACTTCCGGCCAGGGACTCCTTCAAACCCCTGCTCAAGGTCGCCCATGACCAGATGGAGGACCCATGGTTTCAGGTCGCGGTGCTCAGCGCCGCCGGGGAGCACACGGCCCGGTGGTTTCGCGCCGTGATCGGGAACCGGGACTTCGCGTCCCAAGGGACGGAGGGCCGGCAGCTATTCCTGCGCCGGCTGACTGGGATGATCGGAGCCCGCCAGAAGCCCCGGGAACTGACGGCGTTTCTGGCGGCCGTGCGCAAGGCCGCGGGGGATGCGGACGTGTGGTGGCCCGCCCCGAGCCTGGGGGGGCTGGCGGAAGGATTGAAACGGGGGACCGAGTCGGAGGTCAACCTTCCCACCCGAGCACAGCGAATCCTGTTGGAGTTTCTGTCCAAACCGAATCGGTTGGGCACGGCGTCTCTTGAGGTGGTGGAAGGAGTCCGTCTGTCGGACACACTCCAATTTCGGTCTTTGATGCGGCAGGCTGCCGCGCTGGCCGCCGCTGAGGGAGCCGGCTTGGAATCCCGGGTCCATGCCATCCGATTGGCGGCCCTGGACCCGGTGCGAGCGGACTACTCGCTACTGGCAGAGTTGCTGCAACCTCGCCAGGCGGAAGAGATCCAGATGGCGGCGACGCGCGCGCTGATCGTCCTGCCCCATCCCAGGTCAACCGAAGTTCTACTCGATAGCTGGCGATCCTTCACGGCCACGCTCCAGAACGCGGCAGTGGACGGGATGCTCAGAGAACCGGTGCGAGTGCCCAACCTCCTGGACGCCGTCGAGGCGGGGACCGTCCAGCCCTGGACCATCCGAGGCGCCAGGCGGAGCCGCCTTTTTCGGATCTCGGAGGGCGAGACCCTGGAGCGCGCCAGGACTCTCCTGCGGAGTTCTCCTCCCGACCTGAGTGCGTTGATGGACCAGTATGGCGCCGCCGCCCGCACCACCGGGGACATCGCTGCCGGCCGCGACGTTTTCAACGACCATTGCAGTCAGTGTCACAAGGTCGGGGAAACCGGCTCGGAAGTCGGACCGGACCTGCTCAGCCTTTCAGGCCGGACCAAGTACGAATTCCTGGAAAATATCCTCGACCCCAACTCCAACATCGTCCCCGGTTATGAGGAGTATCTGGTCGAGACCAACGACGGACGCGCGCTGACCGGAGTGATGGCCAGCCAAGGGCCGGCGACGGTCACCCTGAGGCGAAGCGAGGGGGAGGAGGACACGATCTCCCGGAGCCAGATCGCCAGCCTCCGGTCTCTGGGAGTGTCCGCCATGCCGGAGGGAGTCCAGGAAGACATCAGCGTCCGGCAGATGACCGACCTGCTCGAGTATCTGACCCACTTGGGAGCGACAACCGGCGTTGGAAGCCGCGACTTTTAGTCGTCGAGCAGGGAACGGCGGCTTTCTTGCCGCCGAACTCCCGAGGGGCAGGAGAGTATGGCGGAATGAGCGGGCGGGAGAGCGGAGGAATGGGCGACTGGAAATCGCCCCTCCTTGCGCCCCCCCGGTTAGAAACACCTAGAAGTCGAAACGGAGCCCCCACTGAATCTGACGGGCATCTCGGGTCCGGCTGATCACGCCGAAGCTGCTGCTGCCGAACGCACCGTTCGGGTTGAAGAAATTGGCTTTGTTGAAGGCGTTGAAAAACTCCACCCGGAATTGAGTTCGCATCCCCTCGGCCACATAGACGTCCTTGTACAGGGACAGATCCCAAATCCCCAGTCCGGGACCCGAAACCACCCCGACCCCGGTATTGCCGAAGGTATATCTCGGCGCCCGGACGAAAGCGGAGGTTTTGAAAAACTGGGCGATCGCGGAGGCGTTGGAGCCATGGGAGACACCGTTCGGATTGCTGATCATGTCGGGCCGGCTGCCTCCGGCGTTCGAGTTGTTGAAAATATCGCTGACCGTAAACTTGTTTCCAGCCTGGAAATTGGCGATGCCGCCGAATTTCCACCCACCGAAGATGGCATTGGCGACCCCCGTCAGATCCTTCCCCACCGGTTTGCCGCGGCCGACGGGGAGATCCCAGACCCAGGACAGGGAAAGGATCTGAGGGATATCCCACTGCGTCGGTCCGTAGTCCGCTTTCCAATTGTTGTGATTACGGTTGGGCTGTTGACGGAAGGCCGCCCCTGGAACCACGTGGCCGATCGCCCTTCCCCAGGTATAGGAAACCAGCCCCATCAGACCACCCGAAAAATCCTTGCGAAGCTTCATCTGGAGCGCACTGTAACTGCCGTTGGCCCAGCTTTGCCGGGCAGTGAGGCCTCCATACTGCGGATAGGGGACCCGTTCGGAAATGGGTGCGGCCCCCGGGATCGCCTGATTGTAATTGTGACTGCGAAGCATCTTGCGTGCGGCATTCCCGACCAGACCGATCTCGAAACCCAGCGTGGGGGTCAGGGCCCGATCCAGGCCCAGCGAGTACTGGTAGAGATATCCGGTGTTGTTGTCTTTAACCGCGACTCCTGAGGGTCTCACCGTGGCAGCCGCGCTGCCGGCAAACGGCGATTCGAAAGTCGCGGCCGGGCGATCCGGATCGCTACGGTTGCTGGCCTGAGGCACGAAGGGTGGGCCGAAACCCTGACCCACCTGCATGTCTTCCACGAACCAGGTGTAGAAGACACCGAAGCCACCCCGCAACACGGTGCTGTTGTCTCCACCGATTCTCCAGGCGAAACCCAACCGGGGGCCGTAATCATTCAGGTCCGTGTCATGCTGCAGGGTGCGGGAATAACCCAGGCTGTCGGCGGTCACGGAATTGGGAGGGGTGCCCGGCAGGTTGGGCACCGAACCCGGGAAGACGAACTGTTCGGTCGCGAGGTCGAAGGCCACCACACGATTACCCCTCTCCACGGGGCGCTGAAAGATCTCATATCGCAGCCCGAGATTGAGCGTCACATCGGGATGGACGCTCCAGTCGTCTTGAATGAAAAAGCTCCACCAGGTCAGTTCGATCTCCTGGAACAAGGGGTTTCCGAACAAGTTGCTGAAATTGACCTGTCCCAGCAGAAAGTCCGCGAATGAATGGAACTCGTTTCCCGGGGAGCCCACGGAGGCGGTCGTGAACCGGGACGCGAAATCGATCCGGCCGCGCGTGCGGGCCTCGAATTTCAGTTCAAAAAAGCTGTCGAGGACGTCGACTCCCGCCTTCCAGGAATGATTCCCCTCAACCTTACTGAACACGTTGTTGATCTGGTAGTGAGGCTCTTTGGAGGCGACGGGCGCAAAGGTCGAAGTCGCGATGTCATTCCAGCCGCTGACCCGGATCCTGGGGATATCGGCGCGTTGCGCTTCGGGCGAGACACCTTGGATTCCGGAATTTTCGAAAAACTCCGGTCCGGTGAGTGGACCGTGAGGCCCGCCACACCCGAAAAGTTCAGGATCCGTGGCCTCCGAGTCGCGGCACTGATCGAACTTGCTGTAACCGATGTTGAGGCTGTTCAGCGTGGTCGGGCTGATGGTGCGGGTCCAGCCTCCTTTCCAGTTCGGCCCGACGAAAGTCTGGTTCTGACGGAATCCATTGACCGGCAGCGTGAAGCCCCTCGGCTGAGGCTCCAGATAGGAATTCTTGTTCCGGGTAAAACGAAACATGATGCTGTCCGCATCGGTCAGGTCGCGATCGTAGCGTATGCTCCATTGATCGAAGTTGCGAAGCCGGTCCGGGTTGGCGACGAAGTTGGCCACGGTTCCGGGGAGGGTCGGCTCCGGCCACAGCGAGGAGATATAGGCGGCCTGGGGAGTGATTCTGTTCGCTGGGATGACGTTGTTGGGGAAGGGCTGCCGCTCGCCGGTGTCCGGGTCCGTGGTCATGGGATCGTAAATGGTCGTCCCGAACTCCCGGAAATCCCCGTTCCGAAGCGCAACCGGGGGCACGCTGGCCCGTAGTGTCAGACCACGGGCTTGCCGTTGCCCCTCGTACACGAAAAAGAAGAAGTCCTTTTCCGATCCGGGAACATGCCCGCCGAAGGAGCCTCCGAACTGTTCACGCTCGAAGGGAGGGAGGGCTCCGGTTTCAAAAAAGTTGCGCGCATCGAGGGCGTCACTGCGGCGAAAATAGAAAATGGAGCCGTGATAGTCGAGAGATCCGCGCTTGGTCGCCATGTTGATCTGGGCAGCCGGGGTTCCGCCGAACTCGGCGTCGTAAACGTTGGTGACGATCTGGAATTCCTGAATCAGGTCGATGCTGGGGGTGAAGGCCAGCCGGCCGGCGCCGAACTCGACGTTTTGAATTCCATCGACCATGACATTGGTCGACTGCGGGCCGATACCATTGGCCGAGATACTGGTCCCGGTGTGGGCGAAGACGCCCACCTGGTCTTGAGTATTCGCCACGACGCCAGGCGTCAGCGTCGCCAACTGGTAAAAGTCCCGGCCGTTCAGGGGCAGTTCCCTCACCTTGGTCGTGTCGATGACTTCGCCCACCGTTGCATGGTCGGTCTGGATGATGGGAGCCACGCTTTCAACCGTCAGTTCCTGGGTGACCTCTCCCACCGACAGTGTGATCGGAATCCGTGCGATCTGACCCACCTGCAGTACGATTCCGGTCAGGATCGTGGTTTCGAAACCGACCAGTGAGGCTCTGATTTCGTATTCCCCGGGGTCGAGATTGCTGACCCGGTAGTTGCCGGCATCCCCCGTGATCGCTACCCGCGACCGCGCCTGACCGACGTCCGTAACCATCACCTCGACACCAGGTACGACGGCTCCCGTCTTGTCCTGCACAATCCCGACAATGACGCCCTGAGCCTCCTGGGCCAGGGCCGCAGCCGGAATTAGAAACAGTCCGATCAAAATCGCAATGATGCTACGTGCAGAAGTCATTTTCCCACCCTCTGGTTGGCGAACACGGTGTTCGTCGGGTACAGGCCCAAGGATTCCGCATTGGAGGAACAAGTCGCAGTCGAGCCTAAGTCCGACCGGAGAAAAAAGTCAAACGGGGCGAGGAATTGCGGGCGAATGGAACGGATAACGCCCTGTCAAGCGTGGACCAGCATTCCAATTCCAACTTGTGTTCAGTCCTCGATGATCAGGACTCTGCTGGGTTGTTCCTTGTCCTCTCGCTCCTGTTTCTGACGGATTTCTTCAAACCGGCCAAGAGCCTGCCGCGCCTTCTCGGTGAGGCCCAGCTTGGAATAGAGGCGGCCCAACTCCAGGTAGGCTTCCTTGAACTCCGGGTAGAGCCGGACTGCGGTGTTCAACTCGGATTCCGCAGCCTCAATCTCTTCGGATTCAGATAACGTCTTCCCCAACTGGTAGTGGACTCGCGCGTCGTCGGCTCTCAACTCGAGACATCTTCTGAATTGGGCCACGGCTTCCAACTTGCGTCCCAGCCGGGTGAGCAGGACCGCGTAGAGATAGCGTGCGTCGAAGTCGCTGCCGTTGATCTTCAGTGCGGTCTTCAGTACGGGCTCCGCCTCCTCCAATTGCCCATTTTCCAGCAGCGAACTGGCCAGGGCGGCGTGGATTCGAGGAAAGGCCGGGTCCAACTCGATCACGCGCCGAAACTCCTGCTGTGCTCTCTGGCTCTTCAACTGTTTCTGGTAGCAGACCCCGAGCTCGAAGCGGATTGCGGCCGATTGGGGCAGTTGTTGAAGACCGTATTTGAGGATCTTCTCAGCCCCGGTGTAGGCCTGTCCCTGCGCCAGAATCTGAGCGTAGTCAAGATAGAATGTTTCGTTCTTCGGCTCCTTGATTATCGCCTGCTCGAAGTTGGACACGGCTGCTGCGAATTGCTGGGCCTCGAACTGCACCCGCCCCAGGAGGAAACCAATCGACGCGTTCTCCGGGTCAAGGTTCAAACTTTTTTGGAGCGCAGTTGTCGCGCTCTTGAACTGCCCCTGACGAGCCAGAACAAAACCCAGTCCGGCCAGAAGCTTGGGGTCGTCCGGTGTCTGAAGCAGAGCCTGATCGTACGCGTCCCGGGCGGCGGACCAATCTTCGAGCCTTGCACACACACTCCCGAGCATGGCCCATAGTTGCGTCGATCGCGGATCTGCGTCGACGGCGTTGGTGAGAAGGCGCCGCGCCTGCGCCAAGTCTCCGGAACTGATGAGAGCTTGCACCCTTTCAAGATCCACCGTCTGAGCCCAGAGAAGCGAGCTCAGACTGAACATCGTAAACACGACCCATAACAGCCCGTGGCAAAAGTCATCACGGCATTCGACCGTCCCTGCATCCCGGCGGACGGCGTTGCGATTCGGGCACATACTCCCGGTATGCACCCGAATCGCGCCTTGTCCGGCGGGCGCAGGAACGGTCTCGGTGCTCGCGGGACTTTCACCACGGACTGATAAGGAGGGGCAGCGTTTCCCTACCGGCGTATTCTGGTGGGTGGAGGCCGTTTCTATGGGGCGGAGTGAGCGCGCTCCCGGTGGAAGTGATGGCCACTCCTCGACCATCATTCGCCGTCGGCTTTCGACGAAACCAGTCGGAAGCGGGAGCTGAGTGTCTTGTTCTGTCCGGAAATCGAATCTTGAACCGAAACCTCGGCCAGGTAGGGGCCGGGCGCCATGGAATCGAGGCGCAGGATGGTCGAGCCATAGGCGCGCTCGTTGGCGTAGTTCAGAGCCCACCCCTCCAGCCGCCGTTCTTCCACGACCTGATCCTCGCGACCCCGGATGCGCAGGACGGCCTGCAGAGCCGGATTGCCTGAAGCCGAGTCCAGGGCAGCGTTGTAGATCTCGAAATAGAAGCCGATTTTTTCGCCGAGGGCGAAGGTGTTCTTTTCGACGTTGGGATAAACCTTCAGGCCCGAAAGCGTGTTGAAGGGCTCGAGGGGATCACCTGAGCCGCCGCGGATGCGGTCTGCCAGGATGAGAGAGCTGGTGAAAAACTCGTCCTTTCCACGCCTCGGCAGGACTAGAGCGTGTGCGGAGGTGCCCAGTTTTCCGGAATGAAGGTCGCGAACCACCCAATCCAGTTTGTACCGTCCCGGCTCCAGAGGGATGGCATGCTGGTAGAGCGTATGTCCCTTCTCCATTGCGATTTCCGAGGGGGTGTTGACAAAAAGAGTCTGCTCGAACTCGTAGGCCGTCTTTCCGGAAAGGTCCTGGACCGCCCCATACACGTCAACGCGCGCCCCGTTCCTGGCGCCGTCTTGCTTGTAGGTCAGCTCCCGGTTGGCCAACTGGAGCGTCACCGTTGCCATGAACCTCTCTCCAGCGACCCAAAAATAGTCGGCTCGAGTGCCCAGCGGGAGTTCCTCGTAGGTGACTCGGGTTTCGACGATATTCTGCAGGTCGTGATAGGTGATTTCAGGATTCCTGAAAGCCTGGAAGTAATTTTGCAGGCGTTCTATGGGGCTTTTTTGGGCACCAAGAGTCCGGTCCTCCAACGGCCGCAGCATGGTCTGCTCCCGGATCCGGTCCGCCCGGGTCTTCATCCCCAGGCTCTCTTCGAGAGTTGCACCCAAGCCGGTATGCAACAGGGCATCCTTCTCGTCCGGCGTGAGCGCCAAACGGTAGTTGCCGCTCAGATTCGAGTCCACGAACTCGAACTCGACGTCGTTTCCAATACCCTCGATATAGCGGTAACTCCAGACTTCGTGAGGAAAAGTCGTCGTGGCGCCACCGCCTTCCTGCAAGGTTCGCTTATGTAGACCGCCCATGGGCCGCATCATGATGTTGGCGGGAGGTCCGTGAATGATATAGATGCGGCCGCGGTCCGTGGTCCAGCCAGCCTTTCCCGCCTTGTAATGTTCATTCGCATAGGCGATGCGCCGGTAGTGTTCCTCCTTGAACTCGTTAAACGCGTTTCCAGGATCGGGATCACGACGAAACCAGAATTGTTCGATAAAGCGTTCCTTCTCTTCCGGGCTCGAGAGCTTTTCGAAGACGGATCTTTCCTCGGGAGAAATGATGTACACGGTGTCTTCGCGGAGCCATTTATTGAAGTAGTCGTCGACTTCTTCGTCCCGCACGTCCTGGGCACATACAAGTCCATGGGACAGAAGCAGAATGGTGATGAGTGCCAGGGTTGACATAAGATGGTTGAATCGCGGTCAGAATAGCGATTGTCTCCTCTTCGGTCAACGAGATCGAATCCCGCGAACCGGGAGGGAAAATGCGCCTCGCCGCGTTCTGTTGACGCCGTTGACCGGTGGGAGCAGACGTTCCGGAGTCGAGAGGCATCCCGAAGGAAGGTTGGAGGAATGTGAGGCTCATGACCAGGACGGTCTTTGTGGTTCTGTGCTTCGCTCTGAGTGCGCTGAACGCCCCGTCGGCGCTCCGGGCGGCGGATTGGAAGGCAGGAGTCGCCAGAGTCTCGATTACGCCGCAAGAGCCGGTCTGCATGTGGGGATACGTGGGAGTCCGTTTCTCTGAGGGCATCGCACATGAGATCCATGTCCGGGCTCTGGCGATAGAGGATCCGGCGGGGAACCGGGTCGTGATCGTGACCTCCGACCTGGCCGGGTTCGAGGGGGAGATGATCGAACCCGTGGCCGCGCGAATCGAAAGGCGGCACGCACTCCAGCGCCGGCAGTTGTTGTTCAACGCCTCTCACACCCATACGGGACCTCTGGTCGAGCATGTTCGGCGTCCGCTGGAGATGATGTACGTTCTCGACCAGGATCAGCTTGCCGGATTGCGTCGTTACACCCGGCTGGTGCAGGAACGAATGGTGCGGGCGGTGAGTGAGGCCCTGGCGGACCTGGCGCCGGCCCGCTTCTCCTTTCACCGGGGTGAGGCGAATTTCGCGATGAATCGCCGCTTGCCCACACCCGAGGGCGTCAAGCTGGCCCCCAATCCTGAGGGCCTGGTGGACCACGGAGTCCCCCTGCTTCGAGTCTCCCGCGAGAATGGGGGCGTCAAAGCGATTCTCTTCAGCTACGCCTGCCATCCCACCACCCTTCGAGGCGATTTTCACCAAATCAGTGGCGACTATCCGGGCTTTGCGCAAAGTGATCTGGAAGCGGCTCATTCGGGGGCGGTGGCCCTGTTCATGCAGGGTTGTGGAGGAGATGCCCAACCCGGTGAACGAGGCAGCCTCGATTTGGCTCGCCGGCATGGAGGAGCGCTGGCGGCCGCGGTTTCAGAGGCGATGTCGGACGGCGGCCGGCCGGTTGGCGGAAACCTGGACAGCGCGCTGGCCATCGTCCCGGTTCCGTTCGGTCCACCTCCGACGCGTGAGTTCCTTCAGAAGAGACTTTCTGCGGAAAAAGACTACGTCCGCCGGCATGCCGAGTACTCGCTGTCTCGTTTGGAGCGGGACGGCAAGCTCGTGAGCCACCACCGGTTGCCGCTCCAAGCGATTCGACTGGGGCCTTCTCTCACCCTGATCGCCCTGGGCGGTGAAGTGGTCGCCGACTACGCGGTGCGGTTGAGAAAGGAACTGGCCGCCCGCGATCGAGACGTGTGGATCGTCGGCTACTCGAATGACATTACGACCTATATTCCCTCGCGGCGGGTGTTGCAGGAAGGTGGATACGAGCCGGAACGATCGATGTTGCTGGTCGGGCTGCCCGGGCCCTTTGCCCCTGAGATCGAAGAGATCGTGGTACGCAAGATTCACCAACTCGTAGGGCAGGTGAAGGAACCGCAACCATAGAGGTCGCGACACTGTTGGTCCTAGGAGCCTGCGCCGCAGAAATCAATCTACTGCGAAAGCGGTAGAATCGGTCCAGATTTCCTCGATTTCTCGGCGAATAGAACGACTATGCACCTCCAAATCGAGAAAATCTGGCCTCGATTCCCCACTTTCTCGCTACGATCATTTCTACGGCGCAGGCTCCTAGGCCTGCCCTATACCCACAAGTAATGCTGGACAAACAAGATTGCCTGTCGTAGTCTCCACGACATGGTAGTTCAGAACCAGATCAAGCGCACTTTGAGCCGAGAGTTGGATCGTTTACACGCCGTGATGAGGCGGGAGAAGTTCGCCCACCGGACGGCGCTGGCAGACCGGGTCTGCTCGGAGTTTGGATTTCACGATGCCCGAGGGCGGGCGCAACGCAGCGGCTGCCTGAAGGCGCTACGGGAGTTGGAGGCGCGCGGACGGATTCGTCTGCCGACGCCGCGACGGCGGGTGAAACATTGCGGGCCCCGAGGACTGGGCCGAGCGGTGCCGGAGGCGGTGGGAGTGCCCGCGACGGTGGACGGCGTGCGGGAGCTGGAATTGATTCTGGTGGAGACGAGTCCGCTGCGAGCGCTCTGGAACGAGTTGATGGCGCGAGAGCATCCGCGGGGCGCGGGGCCGTTGGTGGGTGCTCAGTTACGCTATCTGGTGGGCTCGGCCCACGGTTGGCTGGGGGGCTTGGGCTTCGGGGCGGCGGCGTTGCGGTTGCGGGACCGGGACCGCTGGATCGGTTGGGATGAGGAACAACGCCGGGCGCACCTGCACCGGGTGGTGGGGTTGAGCCGGTTTCTGATCCGTCCGTCGGTGAGATGTCGTAATCTGGCCTCCCGGGTGCTGGGGGAGGCGTTGCGGCGGCTGGGTCCGGAGTTCCAAGCGCGCTACGGCTACCGGCCCTGGCTGGTGGAGACCTTCGTGGAGACGGACCGCCACGATGGGGCCAGTTTGCGCGCCTCGAACTGGAGGGTTCTGGGGAAGACGCAAGGTCGAGGCCGGCAAGATCGGGCGCACCGGGCGGCGGAGACGAGCAAGGCGATCTATGGGTATGAGTTGTGCCGGGATTGGCGGCGGCGGTTGGGGGTGGGACCGGCGCCGAGGCGGGGAGTGGAACCGATGTCGGAGGGCGAGGGACTGGAGGGAGAGGGCTGGGCTCAGCAGGAGTTGGGCGGGGCGCCGCTGGGAGACCGGCGCTTGAGTCGGCGATTGGTGGAGAGTGCGGAGCGTCAGGCGCAGGAGCCGGGGCGGGCGTTCACGGGAGTGGCGCGGGGCGATCCGGCGGCGGTCAAGGGATACTACCGGCTGATTGACCAGCCGGAAGCCTCGGCGGTGACGGTCGAGAACATCCTGGCCCCGCACCGGGAGCGGACGCGACAGCGGATGCAGGGGCAGCGGACGGTGCTGTGCATCCAGGACGGAAGCGATCTGAACTTCACGCGGCACGGCCAGTGTGAGGGACTGGGGGTGATCGGGCGCAACCAGACGGGAGCGACGGCGCGGGGACTGCATCTGCACGCGACGCTGGTGGTGAGTGAGACGGGGCTGCCGCTGGGGGTGTTGCGGGCAAAGATGGACGCGCCGAAGCCGGGACCGGCGGCCACGCAGAAAAAGAAGAAGACGTATCGCTGGATCGAGGGACTTCGGGACTGCGCCGAGGTGTCGCGGTCACTGGACGGAGTGCGGGTGGTCAGCGTGGTGGACCGGGCGGCGGATTTTTTCGCCCTGTTCGCCGAGCAACGAGCGACTCCGGAGGTGGAGTTGGTGGTGCGTGCGAAGCAGGATCGGGTGCTGAAGCGGAAGACCCGGGCGAAGACGGCCGGGAAAGGCGCGGATCCGGACCAGGAGCAGAAGCGGAAGCTGTTCGGGCGTCTGCGATCGGCGCCGGTGCGGGCCCAGATGCTGCTGGAGGTGAAGCGTCAGAGTGCGCGGATCAAGGCCAGCAAGCAGGCGGCCCGCCCGGCGCGGCCGGCGCGGGTGGCTCGTATGGAACTGCGCTACGAGACCCTGACGATTCCGGCGCCGCGCGGGAACCCGAGCGGCATCCCGTCGCTGAGACTGTCGGTGGTTCACGCGCGGGAGGTCGCGCCGCCGGCGAACGGGAAGCGCCTGGAATGGTTCCTGCTCACCACTTTGCCCGTGACCGATGTCGAGACGGCGCAGCAACTGCTGAGATGGTACGCCCTGCGTTGGCGGGTGGAGGATTATTTCCGGGTGCTCAAGACCGGATGCCGGGTGCAACAGCTCCAGCACCAATCCGCCGAACGTCTGAAACGGGCCATCGCCATGCACGCCGTCATCGCTTGGCGGATCATGCTGATGACACTGCTGGGGCGAGAGGACCCGGACCTGCCGGCGCAGTTGCTGTTTTCCGATCTGGAAATCCGGGTCCTGGGGGCGTTTGCCGCGTCGCGAGGATTCCCAGCGCCGAAAGACTTGGGGGCGGCCGTGCTCGTGCTGGCCCGCCTGGGGGGATATCTGGCTCGTAAACACGACCCCCCACCCGGGCATCAACTGATGTGGCAAGGCTACGTCACGCTCTACGGCATGTGTCTGGGCTTCGCTCTACGAGAAGACGGATGAATGAAATCAGACCCAGGCTGATGCGCCCGGCACGAGATGTGGGGAAAGGGCA
This sequence comes from Acidobacteriota bacterium, assembly GCA_965217775.1. Lineage (GTDB taxonomy): Bacteria > Acidobacteriota > UBA6911 > RPQK01 > JAJDTT01 > JAJDTT01. The sequence continues at coordinate 3,771,506 of CBDCJH010000002.1, read as the reverse complement.
GTCCTAGGCTCCGCCGCCCTGTGTTCAGCGGATCATTTGTCGGGTTGGGAGACGGATTATGAATGCTGCGGGAGCAGGGAAGTCATCGGCAAACGGGCGTCGCGGAACGTTGTGGCGATTTCTCTACCTGTCGGGCGTGGCTCTGGCAGTCACCTGCTGGATTCAGTCAGACCAACTCCTTGCCGCGCAGGGGGCCAGACAGTTCAAGGCTGGGGCCGCCACCGGCAATATCACGCCGTGGCTGGGAATTTCCCTGGCCGGTGCGCTCCATGACCGGCGAGCGGAACACATTCACGATGAGTTGAAGGCTCGTTGCCTCGTCCTGGACGACGGCGAGACGCGACTGGCGATCGTCGTCGTCGACAACACGATTGTTTCCCAGCAGCTCTGGTGGGAGATCAAGCAACTGACCCATCAGCGAACCGGCATCCCCGTCGAACACATGCTGATGTCGGCGACCCACACCCATTCGGCTCCGGCGCTGGTCAAGGCCAACCAGATGGAGCCGGATGAGGACTACCTGCGGCTGCTCAAGTTGAAGATCGCGGACGGGGTTCAGCTTGCCATCAACCATCTGGTGCCGGCCCGGATCGCCTGGGGTGTGGGCCAGGTTCCCGAGTTCGTCTTCAATCGCAGATGGAAGATGAAGCCCGGAACCGTTGTGCACAATCCCCTGGGGGGATTCGATCAGGTCGTGATGCACCCACCGGCAGGCAGTCCCGACCTGTTGGAACCGGCCGGTCCGGTCGACCCGGACGTTTCATTTGTTGCGGTCGAGTCGCTGGAAGGTCGACCGATCGCTCTCCTCGCCAACTATTCGCTGCACTACGTGGGAGTGCCGGCGGGCCACGTTTCTTCCGACTACTTCGGAGCCTTCGCCGATCACATGGAGCGCCTGCTGGAGGTCCGGCGTCAGGATCCGCCGTTCGTGGGAATACTCTCCAACGGTACGAGCGGAGATGTCGGCTGGAGAAACCTCCGGCGGACCCTGCCCAAGGCGGACCGGTATCATTGGGTGGATCGGATCGCCGCAGTCGTGGCCGCCGAGGTCTTTCGAGTTCACCAGACCCTTGAGTACCAGGACTGGGTATCGCTGGACGTGATCAACGCCGAGTTGGAGCTGGGGGTCCGCCTTCCCAGTCCGGACGAAGTCGAGCGAGCCCAGCAAATCGTGGACCAGACCGAGTATCCGATCAAGATCTCACCCGGCAACAGGAACCAGGCGCTGAAGCAGTACTTCGCGTTGGAAACGACCCTGCTGAGCCAATATCCCGAGACGCTCATGCGGCCGTTGCAGGTCGTCCGAATGGGTGATCTGGCAATCCTCGCGATCCCCAATGAAGTCTTCGCGGAGACCGGTCTGGAGTTGAAGCAGAAGAGCCCTTTCGGGTCGACGTTCACGATTTCCCTGGCGGGCGGAAGAAGCTATCTTCCCCCGCCCAGACACCATCCGCTGGGCGGTTTCGAGACTTGGCGGGGCGAGCACAGCTATCTGGAAGTCCAAGCCGAGCGCAAGGTCGTGGGCAAGTTACTTGAGATGCTCGAAGCCTTGAAGTCTCGACGGAGTGAGAATGCGCTCGGGAACTAGTCGTGCCCGTTAGCAGTCCGTGGTGAAAGTCGCGCGAGCACCGAGACCGTTCCTGCGCCCGCCGGACAAGGCGCGATTCGGGTGCATACCCGGGAGTATGTGCCCGAATCGCAACGCCGTCCGCCGGGATGCAGGGACGGTCGAATGCCGTGATGACTTTTGCCACGGGCTGGTAAGGGGGTTGGAAGATCAATTCGAGTTGTCTTCAGGAGACCATCCGTCCGAAGCGAATTTTTTCAGGACATTCTCCGTGATGCGCGAGACGTTGTTGTCATACCGGTTGTAGGACAGGCTGGCATCCCAGGCAATTGAACCGACCGAGAAGACAGCTCCCCCGTTGGGATGCTCGAAGTACACCATATCCGATCGGACCCACGGGTTGACGGACCCGGATTGCATCGAGTCCGCCTGCATGACTTCCTCCACGACGTGCTGATAGACATCGGAGTAGCCTGAGGCGGTAGCCAGCAGGAGTGCGTGAGGAGGGGTGCCGAGCCGATAGTCCAGGCGGTCAATCTCGAATCCGCCAGCCCCGTAATCCCCATAAACAAGGAGTGAAGGGAAGTCTCCGATCACCTCGTCGGGTCCAATACCCTCGAAGATGAAGGCAGCACGTGGGTCGAAACTGCCGGGCTGTCGCCGAAACGGTCTTCCCGGCTCCGGCCGAAGTGCGGAAACGGAAGTGAATCCGACCCCTGCCAGCTTCTGGGGAGGCCGGCCCCGAAAACGCCAGAGACCTCCGAGTTCCCCGGTGGTGCTGTGGTAGTACTCACCCGGCGCGGCTTCCCACATCTGGGTCCCGTCCTTGCGCCGGACCTCGAGCGTGTGCCCTCCGACGGGGTCGACCGAAGTCACCCAGTAGAAGCCGTTGCCGCCCAGATACATCAGCCGGCCGCCCCGGGACAGATAGTCCTGCAGTCCATCCAGCATCTGCTCGGACCAGTATTCCGGGTGGGAGCCGGTGATGACGACGTTGTACGGGGCCAGCAGTTCTTCCCCCTCGGCATGGAGGTTCCCATCGGTGATGACGTCATATCGGAAGCCCTTGGCCTCCAGCCAGTCCACCAGGTGGAGATCGGCGTTGAACATATGCACCAGATCGATTCCCTGCCAGTTCTCCACGACCTTGGGGCGCAGGTTCAGAATCGGACGTCGTGAAGAGACATGGCAGACGCCGCTTCCGTCAGAGTGGAAGCTGTAGAGACTCAGGACAGGGGGTCCGGAAGCGCCGTAGGCCAGGTAGCTGAAGGTGGGCATCAAAAGGGCGATGGGTGCGGTCGAAGATCCTGGTGCGGGCCGGACAAAAAAGGGGATGTAGTCTTCCGCAGTACCGGACCGCAACCGGGCGGCGTAGACACCGCTTCTTAGATTGGCCGGTATCCTGAACTCGAAATCAACCTCCCACCCGGCGTCGTCCAGATCGTCGTCGTGAAAATAAATGGCGCCATATTGTCGAGGGGCCAGTCTGAAGTTCGTTTCCGCCCCGGTCCAGTTGTGGCCGGTCACGGCGCGAGTCGGCATCTGCACTGTCTTGCCGTGCAGTTGGTTGGAGGAGGTATCTCTTACATCACGGGTGGAGATTCCGACCGAGAAGTCCCAGGCGGCCACCGGTTCTGCTATTTCCTGACCCTCCTTGAGGGCTTCGATCTCAGGGCGGCTCAGGGCGCGGTCAAAGATTTTTGGGCTCTCCAGCTTGCCGTTGAACACGCCTTCGACCGAGTCTTCCGTTCGGTAGCCTGCCAGCAGGAGGTCGGCTCGGCTGCTGCGCACGGAGCGGGCCGAAGTCTCCTCTTCGGTCCGGCTGCGGGTGTCCTCCAACGGCCACGAGGTGACCGGATCCTGGTAGAGGACGACTTTGCCGGTTTCCGAGTCGAAAGTGGCGGCTACGAAATACCAGTCGGTCTGATTGACCATCTGGTGCATCCGGATTCCACTGGACTTGTCTCCGCGACGATATGAACTGGCCGGAATCGAGGCCCGAAGAGGCCGCCCCGTTCTGACCTTGACGAGGCGGCCTCGGCCGTCGTAGAGCCAGAGAGCGAGGCTGCCGTCCTCGTCCAGAAACAATCCATAGCCGGCACGGTCCGCCGGAGACCATTTGGTGACAATGCCCTGAACGCCTTTTTGGGGTGTGCTCGCGGCGATCCACGCCTGAAGCGTCAGGCTTCCACTCAGGCGAAGAGCAAGGCTGTCGGGGACGGTGACGTGCGATCCGGCGCGGAGATCCTGACGTCGCCCCGGGTATTCTCCACTGACCCGAGTGTGAATGAACTCCTCCTTGAATCCGGGCCCCTTTGGATTGATGTCACCGTGGATGAGTCGAACGATGTCGGCTCGATATTCCGCAAAGTCGCAGCTGACCATGAAACGAACCGACTGGCCTGGCTGGACGCTCAAAGGGTCGGCGTATCCCATAAGCGCCGTCCGGGAGCTCTCACTTTGAGGGGACGAGTGCACCGTCAGACCAACCAGGTTGGCAGAGAGGACAAGGGGCAAGGCACCGAATATTCTGCTCCGCATCAGGGATTCCTCCGCTGGACGAATGAAGTTTCGACACTGGCGCTCCCGAAATGGCCGGAGCCCGACAGTCGATGGAGACTTGGGCTCAGTTCAGTTTCCTGGGCACGGTCACGGACCAGCTCTTGTTGGTGTGACGCTTGCCGTTGACCCGGACCTCGACCTGGCCCACATGGTGAAAGGCCTCCGGGTCGCTCGTGGTGACCTCGTTCGCCTCCACCCGAACCTCCATGCCGGGGCGGTTCATCGACCTGATGGCGCGGGCCTTGAGCACGGCGTTGGCGGGCTCTTTCGACGACACCGTGAAACTGGACTCGATGAGCCGGCCGTACTCCCGATCGTCCACGGACAACCGGACCGTTGCGGTCTCGTTCACCAGGTCGTGGGTGATGGAGTATTCCGTGGGCTTGGCGAGGATGTCGGGATCGGCAGGGGGCAGGATCTTCAAATCCGGCGGCGGGAGGCTCGGGCTCTGCGACGGAACGACTGGGAGGATGATCCGGGACGGAAAACTCCCTCCTCGGTGGATGGTGTTGGTGGCGCTCTGGGCCGTCGGCCACGCGTTCTGGATGTCGGCGCTGGTGACGGCCACCCGGATCCGGTGTCCCGGAGCGTAGACGTAGGAAATGGTCTTCAACTCGACCTTGATTTCGTGGGTCCGTTCCGGCACCAGGGGTTCGGGTTCGAAGTGGGAGTTGCGGTGAGTCGCATTGAGTCCCCCGTAACGGACCAGCTTCGACGTCCCGTCGGGGGCCACGTCGATGAGCTTCACTCGAAAGTAGGCGACCTTGGCGCTCGAGGAGATGTTCAGCACCGCGGTGGGGGTCCCCGTCACTTCCAGTTCCGCTTCCAGCGGGGGCGTCGTATAGGTCACGGAGAAGGCTTCGTCCAGCCGCTGATCGATGGGCATTCCCCAGGGGAGAACACCGCCGCCCCAGTGCATCCCCGATGTGAGGCCCGCGATCGGGTTGTATTCGTACTCGTCGCGCCCTTCGGCAGCGTCTTCCTCGCGGCTCAGCCGGCCGCCGGAGTGGAAGTAGAGCGGCGTCGGCCGGGTGCGGGCGATGGGCCACTCCCGCTCCGACCGCCACTCCCCGGGTTCCTCCACATACATCCGAGCCGACGGTTTCTTGTACTTCTTGACGAAGATGGTCACCGGCGGTTCGTCCATGACGCCGTTGTCGATCCCCTTGAGCCAGTAGTCGAACCACTTCACGTACTCGATACCGCCCTGGATCCTGGGTCCCGGGACCGCCCGTTCCACTTCCGGCCACCAGTGGCCCCAGGGACCGATCAGCGCCCGTTTGGGAACCTTCAAGTTCGAGTAGGCTCTCAGCAGCGCAGTGGGGTAGCAGTCGGACCAGCCCCCGATGACGTAGACGGCGCATTTGACCCGGTTGAAATCCTTCGACAACGAACGGTCCTGCCAGTAGGGACCGTGCTGCTGGTTGGAAATGTATCCGATGCCCCAGGGCTCGCTCTTCTGCAGTCGCTCTTGCCAGATTTCGCTCCACTTGGGGCCGGTGATGTCCGGATTGGGCGGCAGCAGGTTGGAGGCCGTCATCAGGGGAGAGAAGGTGTCGAACATGTACGGCCGCAGGACGCCGCCGGGGTAGGTCCACTCGGTGTAGACGTCGTCGTTGGCGGAGCGGACGATGATGGCCTTCAGGCTGGGAGGCGCCTGCACCGCGACGTGCCACTGCACCACGCCTCCATAGGAGATCCCCATCATGCCCACGTTGCCGTTGCACCAGGGTTGGTCGGCGATCCACTCCACCATCTCGTAGCCGTCCCGCCTCTCGTCGGCGGAGTAGATGTCTTTCGTCCAGCCCCCCGAATTTCCGGTCCCGCGGACTTCGTACTGCACGACCGCATAGCCCCTCGCCGCCAGGTAGGGGGTGGGCCCGACGGGCCAGGGGAAGCCCAGGTCCTCCGAGTCGTTCAGAAAACGATACGGGTAGTACATCATGACTCCGGGAAACCGGCCTTCGGCGTCGGGCCGCACGATCTTGGCCGCCAGCTCGACGCCGTCCCGCATGGGAACCCGTACGAATTCCACTTTAAGATTGTTTTTATATTTTGGTTCAGACATCTTTCCTTTTGAATGAACGATTGAGGGGGACAGGAAAAGCAGAATTAGTGCAATAAATAGGGGCCGGGCGCACTCCTTGCGTTTCGTGAGGGTCCAGCATATCAGTCCGTGGTGAAAGTCCCGCGAGCACCGAGACCGTTCCTGCGCCCGCCGGACAAGGCGCGATGAGGGAGCATACCGGGAGTATGTGACCGAGTCGCAACGCAGTCCGCCGGGATGCAGGGACGGTCGAATGCCGTGACGACTTTTGCCACGGGCTGATATGCAAGTATTGTTGCCTGATTCCATCTGCATTTTCTCCATCAATGAATTTTATCTAACGAACGGGCATCGATAACATTTATAAAATAGATTATTTCAGTATAATTTATTTTATATCAATAGTTATCTTATTTATTTCAGTATGCACTATAGGACGGTGCCTGAGGCGGCGAGACCGGGCCCGTGACGAGATCCTTGGGAAAGGAGAAATACCCCCGGGCGCCGACCTCCCTGCCGAAGGGGAAGTTCTTCGTGTTCGTCTTGCCCAGGGAGACATAAGTGTCGGGATCGCCGCCCGTCACGTGGATGTCCAATCCGGCATGACCCCGGAGCCACTCGGGACTGATGAGCCGTTCGCCGCGCCAGATCCCCCGAGTCGCGATCAACAGGCCGAAGCGGGCCAGATCTTCCGAACTGATCAGGAACCAGCCGGGACCGCCCCGAACCACGTTCCCGTTGATCTCGTAAGGCGGATCGACGTACTCGCCATAGTGGGGAATGGCGGGATAGAAGCCCTTCGTGTCCTGCAGCACCTTGCCGGGCTTCCATTCCCATCGGTCGGGGGGGATCCCCATGCGGCTGAACAACCGCTCGTCGATGACTTCCTTGAGGTCCCGGTCCCAGAGGGCGGTCAACGCCTGGCCCAGCCTCACGTAGCCTCCGCTGCTGTATCGAGTGACGGTGCCCGGTTCCGTATGGGAATAGTTGTCATGGATCGGGTCGCCCGTCCATTTCGCCCAGTCCGGAATGTTGCCGTGGATCCAATGCGCCGCGACCTCCGGATCCCGCTCTCCAGGCTTGTTCCGCCAGTGGTACCCGCTCTCCAGGATGAATCCTCCCCGGTGGTTGACCAGTTTCCGCCAGGTGAGGGTTTTGTGATGCCCTTGATCCAGGTACTTGTGGGGATGCGACAGCTCATCCCGCCCGGTCCAGGTCTTCCAGATGGGTTCGTCCGGGTCGACCAGGCCGTCATCCACCGCCAACCCCAGTATGGCGCGGACGAGACATTTCCCCAACGAAGCCGACTGCGTCTTGTAGGTGGGATCCCCGAAAGAGTAGACCAGGTAGCCTCCGCGGGTCAGGACGGCGCCCCACTCGTCATCGCCGGGAGCCGTGCCGCCGAAGCCTCCCGGGTGAATATCGGCGGCGGCGAAGATGCGATCCATTCGTCCCGCATCCAGACCTGCGTCGGCCGGATCGATCTTCACCCATTCTGCCTCCGGATAGGTGACCCACTCGGGGACCCCGAGTCCATCCCGCCGGCAACTTGAGAGGGCACCGGCCGCGGTTCCGGCGAACGCCGCCAGAGACAGCGTCTTCAGACAGTCCCTGCGATTGAGTGTCGGCAACTTGGAGTCCATACGATTTCCCTCCGGCATGAGATGAGTTCTGCAATATCCTGATTCGACACGGATATATTGATATATTCACATTTATTTATATTTTTGTTGTGAATCATTCGGGTCGTTGGTTTGCTGAAATTAGCTATAGTTTTCTAAATTGTGAAGGAAGCCGCTTGAAAAGGGAAGAGTGCCGTCGGAGATCCGAATGGTTTCGGGATTCGGAATAGACGAAACTAATCGAAACAGCCGATAGCTAAGGTGCGGTGATGGGATTCCTCGGAGTTTTTTTCCTCCTGATCGGACTCGGACCCGAGCCGGAGATTCGTCTGACCGACGCGACCGCCGCCACCGGCATCCGCTGGAAGCATGGCTCCGGTTCTCCCGGGAAAACCAACATCCGCGAGCAGATCGGGAGCGGGGTCGCTCTCCTGGACTACGACCGTGACGGTTGGCTCGACATCTACCTGCTGACCGGTCCGGCCGCCGTTCCGTCCGCGACGCTCGGCAACCGGCTCTATCGCAACAACGGCGACGGTTCGTTCACCGACGCCACCGAGTCGGCGGGAGTCGGCTTCCGAGGGTGGAGCATGGGAGCCTGCGTGGGGGACTACGACGGCGACGGGAACCTCGACCTCTACGTCACCAATCTGGGACCCAACCTGCTCTATCGCAATAACGGGGACGGCACCTTCACCGAGGTCGCGGAACGAGCCGGAGTTTCGTGTCCCCTGTTCAGCACCGGGACGGCCTTCGCCGACTACGACGGCGACGGGGATCTCGATCTCTTCGTGGCCAACTACGTCGCCGTCGAACATACCGATCCCAACCGGAAGGACCGGGTGTGCAACTACTACGGGCTGCGGGTGGGTTGCGGGCCCCGGGGACTCGAAGGAGCGCCCGATTTTCTCTACCGGAACAACGGCGACGGCACCTTTACGGACGTTTCCCAAGCCGCCGGCGTCGCCGACGCGGCGATGTACTATGGTCTGGGCGTCATCTGGACCGATATCGACAACGACGCCGATCTCGACCTCTTCGTCGCCAACGACAGGACTCCAAACTACCTCTACCGGAACGACGGCCGTGGCGGATTTGAAGAGGCCGGGTTGCTGAGCGGCGTCGCCGTGGGGTGGGACGGCCAGACTCAGGCCTGCATGGGAGTGGACATCGGCGACGTCGATGCGGACGGGAAGCCGGACATCGTCGTGACCAACTTTTCACGCGAATACAACGCCGTTTACAAGAGCACGGCAGGGAACCTCTTTTCCGACGTGAGCCCACAGATCGGCTTGGGGCGGCCGAGTTTCCCCTTCGTGGCCTGGGGCACGCAGTTCTTCGACGTCGACTCCGATGGCGACCAGGACCTCTTCGTCGCCAACGGGCACACTTACCCCCAGGTGGAAGAACGCGAATGGGACGAGCGCTACGCGCAGCGCAACCAGTTGTTCCTCAACACGGGGTCGGGAAGGTTTCTGGAACCGGATTCCACGGGTCGTGGCATGGCGTTGGCCAAATCCAGCCGCGGGGCCGCGTTCGGCGATCTGGACAACGACGGCGACGTCGACGTGGTGGTCAACAACGTGGACGATTCCCCGACCATTCTCCGGAACGACACGCCTCGAAGAGGACACTGGCTGACGGTGAAGCTCGTGGGGAAGAGCCTCAACGTACCGGCCATCGGCGCTCGGGTTACGGCGGCCACCCCGGGGCGCAAGCTCACGAGAGAAGTTCGGAGCGGCGGGAGCTACCTCTCGCAAAACGACCTGCGCCTGCACTTCGGCTTGGGAACGGCGCAACGTCTCGACCACCTGCTGGTTCGGTGGCCGGACGGAAAAGAGCAGGTCCTGGAAGACCTCCCCGTAAATCGATTCCTGACCGTCACTCGCGAGGCGGAGTGAACGGCCGTCACCATCAGGCGCCTCGCCGTGGGTGGGTCCGCGACCGTTTGCCGGCCTATTCAGTCCAAAAACCTGGAATCACCCTGCGGCCGAATCCATCTTTTTGGACAGAACCTCGCCTACACCCCGCCGCCGCAATCTGAAGTGAGGTCCTAACTCTATACATGTCAGTGAATTGCCGGAGTTGACCGAAGGCTTTCTTGACGCTGGAACTTGCATTGCTTATAACACTGCCAACCAGTCCTACACGTATCGTGCGTCGGACGTAATCTAAGAAAAGGGGCGTAAAACCCCGCCGCCGGAGAAGCCTCATGAGTAAGTTTCCAACCATCAGATCACTTTGGGTGTTGGCAGTAGCGTTCGCCTTCGGGCTCGCGCTGAACACCGTGTCGCTGGCCCAGGTCAGCAAGGGTGTCATCCTCGGCACCGTCAGCGACCAGACCGGAGCAGTCATGCCGGGCGCCGAAGTGGAGGTCACCGCCGTCGGGACCGGCGTGGCCCGGGTCATGGTCACCGGCGAGGATGGCAACTACCGGATCGTGAATCTCGATCCCGGCGAGTATTCGGTTCGGGCCATGTTGCCCGGATTCAAGCCCAAGACCGTTCAGGGAATCATCCTCCAGGTGGACCAGAGAGCGCGGATCGACGTTGAACTGGAGGTCGGCGAGGTCGCGGATGAGGTGACCGTCCAAGGGGTCACGCCCATCATCGCCACCGACCAGGCGACGGTCGGCGAAGTCATCGAGCGGGAGAAGGTGCTGGAGTTGCCTCTGAACGGGCGCCAGTTCCTGCAGTTGGCGGAACTGACGCCGGGCGTCCAGAGGACCACCGTCGGATACATGGAATACAGCGGAGGAAGCATCTCGGCCAACGGGATGTCGGACCACGCCAACAACACCATGGTCGACGGGGTCATGAATCAGGAGAGCGGCGCCGCCCGCATGAACTTCTCCCCCAGCATCGACCTGATTCAGGAGTTCAAGATCCAGACCAACGTCTATGACTCCGAATTCGGCCGCAGCGGTGGAGCCCAGATCAACATCGTCACCAAGCGCGGATCGCTCGACTACCACGGCGCCATCTACATGTTTCACCGCAACGACAACCACGAGGCGAGGAACTTCTTCGCCAGGAGGATTCCCGAGTTCCGCCGGAGTCAGTTCGGAGGTTCGTTCGGCGGCCATATTCCGGGCTCCGAGAACGATTTCTTCTTTTTCAACTACGAAGGCCAGCGGGCGGCTCGAGGTTTGACCGTTCCCATCAGCGTGCCCACGCCGGAAATAAGGAACGGCGACTTCTCGAGCCTGCTGGCTCCGGGCGCCAACTGCATGGACCACAGCAACAACAAGGGTTGCATCTACGACCCGGCCACCCTGGATCCCGCGACCGGCATGCGGCAACCGTTCCCCAACAACATCATTCCCACCGACCGGATCACACAGCAGGCAAAATTCATCAACCAGTTCTTCCCCGATCCGACCCAGGCGGGATTCACGGGGAACTTCGTCGCCAGTCCGGATCGGATTCGAGACAAGGACCAGTACTCCATTCGTTACGATCGCGACTTCTCCGACAGTGACGCCATCACCTTCCGCTTCACCTACCAGGACCGCAAGTTCCTGGAGCCCCAGCCGCGGGGCAGCACGACACCCCTCGTCGGTTTTCGGCAGAATCAGGACCTGAACGGCGAAAATCACAAGTTGGGGTGGACGCACACGTTCAGCCCCACCACCATCAACTCCTTCAACTTCGGTTTCAGCCAGTACCACCAGATTCGGGACAACGAGACCACGCTGCCGGACCTCTACGTGCAGGGCGGCAGCCGGGGCGCCGTCACCGGACCCGAATTCTTCGCGGGGGCGGGCATCACGGGAGTGGCCCCCGAACGGCAACAGGCGGGAATTCCGACCATCAACATCAGCGGCTGGAGAACCATTGCCGACGACACCTTCGCGCCGTTGGACAATCCCTACAACAACTACGTGTACTCCAACACCTTGAACAAGGTTCAGGGAAACCATTCCTGGAAGGTCGGGATCGAAGTCATTCGCAACGCCATGGACATGGCGTTCGAGGCCAACAGCCGAGGCGTCATCAGTTTCTCGCCCCGGTTCAGCGTCGCCAGTGTCGGAGCCCCCGGAGATCAGTTCAACGCTTGGGCCGACTACTTGCTGGGGGCGGTCACCAGTTCCGGCATAAACGGCGCTCTGCTACAGCTCAACACCAAGCAGACCTGGTGGATGTTCTTCCTCCAGGATGACTGGCACGTTCATCCGGACCTCACCTTGAATCTGGGGATGAGATACGAGATCTGGCAGCGCCCCTATGACGCCGAGAACCGGATCACCGGCATCGACATCGCATCCGGCCAATGGGTGTTCGCGGAGTCGATTCCGACCCTGCCGGGCACGCCCAGCAATGCCGTCACCAATGACGCCTTCGACTACGACCGCAGCCTGCAGAAAGTCGGCGGGTCTGAAATGAACGATTGGGGCCCGCGGGTCGGTCTTGCCTGGCGCCTGTTCGGCGACAACAAGACAGTGCTCCGGGGTGGATACGGCGTCTTCTACAGTTGGCAGGTCCTGGACATCCCCATCACCATGGGGCTGGGCCGGCCCTGGGTGCCGCCGACCAGCATCGCCAGCGACCGGGACGTTCCCGCCATCAGTTTCGGCAGTCCCTTCGGGACGACCGTCGTGCCCGCCACGGGAGGCCGGGGGCTGATCCGCGACAACCGGACCCCCTACCTGCAGCAGTACTCGCTCAGCCTCGACCGGGAGCTGCTTCCCACCATGGGCGTCGAAGTCGCCTACGTCGGGAACGCGGGCCGCAAGAACGTGTTCAATTTCGGGCTCAACAATCCCTATCCGGGACCGGAACCCACGGCGCAACGCCGGGCTCTCTGCCGCAACGCCGACATCTGCGATCTTTCCGGCATCAGCGGGCCGGTCAACTGGGGTACCAGCAACTACAATGCGCTTCAGGTCAAGCTGCGCAAAGAGATGGGACCGGATGGACTCATGCTGCTGGGCGCCTACAGTTGGGGCAAGGTCCTGGGCACCTCCATCGCCGGACCCCAGCTCTGGGAAGGCCAGCCGATTCGCGACTGGAACCGGAACTGGAAGGCGGACACTGGCCCCACCAGATACGACACTCGCCACCTCGCTTCCCTCAGCTGGGTCTACCAGTTGCCCTTCGGGCGGGGGAAACCGCTGGGCGGCGACATCGGCCGGACGGCGGACTTGATTTTCGGCGGCTGGAAACTGGGAGGGATCGGCACCTTCCAATCCGGAGCGTTCCTGACGCCGAGGGATATCTTCAATGTCTCCAACGCAGGGGGCAGCCGTCCCAACCTGCTGCGCAATCCCAACGACCTCGGTCACTCGTCCCGGGACCAGATGATCAATCAGTTCTTCAATACCGGCGACCGGTTCTTCGCACGGACCGCCCCGTACACTTACGGGAATGCCGGAACGGGGACGATCGTGGGGCCCGGACTGCAGCTTTGGGACATTTCACTGCACAAGGATTTCTACGTGGCCGAAGAACAGCGGGTGCAGTTCCGCGTCGAGCTCTTCAACGCCTTCAACCACGTGAATTTCGGGAATCCCAACACCAGCTTCGGCTCGGCGTCGTTCGGACGCATCCGCAACGCCGGCGATGCCCGTCAGGTCCAGTTCGGACTGCGTTACGACTTTTAGCCCGAATTCCTCAGTGGGTCGCTGAATCGTAAGCGCACAGAAGGTTTGTGCCGGTCGTACCAGTCCGTGGTGAAAGTCGCGCGAGCACCGAGACCGTTCCTGCGCCCGCCGGACAAGGCGCGATGAGGGAGCATACCGGGAGTATGTGAGCCGATAGCAACGCAGTCCGCCGGGATGCAGGGACGGTCGAATGCCGTGACGACTTTTGCCACGGGCTGGTACAAGGCAAACTGATAAAGGGAACGGGCGGGTACGGACCAACCCGAATCCAGGTCATCGTATTACGTCTACTCTTGTGCGCACGCGCTTGACAATTTCGCAACAGTTTGATCAAAGCAACCGCGGAGGTTCAGCCATGGAGAGAGCGTTGCTCGCAGAACTGAGAGAGACTGACCCGGAGTTCACCCGTCAACTAGAGGAAGCGGCCCGAAGGCCAAGAACTCCGGAAGAACGCTTTCAACAACGGGTTTCCTTTGTCTACGGCAACCAGCCAAAGGAGATGCACTTCACTCGGGAGGAGATCGAGCAGCATCTGAGAGACATGGGATAATCCGTGGATGATCCTATGAGATCTGTGTGGCGGCGAAAACCACGACGTATACAAGAATCTCGCCCGTGACAATCTCAACCGGCAATACGACTTTCTCACCTCGATAATCCGTGCCACTCTTTCAGCTGAGCGTATGCTCGGCCGGGACCTCGACGAGAAGCTCACCGAGACGATCGTCAAAGCCCTGAATTTCCACGCCATCGCTTGTCTTGACCATCCAGCCGGTACATACCGCGCATCTGAAGTACGTGTGGGACCTCACACTCCTCCCCCGTCGGTTCATGTTCCTCGTCTCATGGGTGAATTCGTCAGAGGAGTCAACGGCGTGTGGTCTTCCGCTGACCCAGTCTCCCTGTCGGCCGTATGCCTGTGGAAGTTGAACCACATACATCCCTTCGTCAACGGGAATGGCCGTACTGCTCGGGCTCTCTGCTACTACGTCCTTTGCGTCAAAATAGGTGGTTTCCCGGGAGGAGATCCAATTCTCCCTGAGATGATTCGACAGACCCGGGATGAGTATGTCGGCCATCTGAGGTTCGCTGACCACGATCAGTCCATCGCTCCGCTCAGAGACTTTCTGCGCGGATTGTTGCAAGTTGGACACCCACGTGATGGCCACGGATCAACTCCCTGAACGTCAACTGCTTGACGCCCGTGGAGCACACCATCTCGGGCATCGAATCGAACCCGTAGGGGCACCCCTTGTGTGTTTGGGTGCCCTCTTTCGTCGCAATCTCCTGAAAATGGTTGCCGGCAGGAAAAGGGCGACCACAAGGGTCGCCTCTACTACGCCAGCAATTCGGTGACGGCGCGCCCGTGGATGTCGGTCAGGCGGCGTTCGATGCCGTTGTGGTAGTAGGTGAGGCGTTTGTGGTCGATCCCCAGCAGGTGGAGCGAGACCGTCTGGCGCTGGTTGGAGTCCCGGCCCTGCGTCGGGTGTGACTGTAAAACTCCGCACTTGGTAATGACGTAGCGGTCGTCGTCCAGGCCGCTGCCGACGAAATGGGTGAGAAAGGTGCGCGCGTCGCCGCGCGGTGCGAGTGCCGCCTGCATCGTGCCATGCTCCTCCGGTCGGGTGAAAAGAAAGGGCGATGGCAGCCCCCTCCAGAGTGCCGACCGCCGTCCCGCTCACGGCCAGACTCGCCCTCTCCACGACGTGAAACCGGGCAGCGAAGCAAAATGCGTTATGCTTGACGTAATGCGGATGTTTTCGCAAGTGTGGAGCTGATGCGGTTGCTCCGGGAACGGAATGCGTTGTGATCGTCGGTTTCTCGGACAGGAAAACCGAAGCGTATACGAGGGTCGCCGGATCGCGTCATTTTCCGGATTCGCCCGGACCGCCTCGCGCAAGCTCGACCAGCTTGACGCGGCCATGAGCCTGGGCGATCTGGCGAGGCCCGGCAACCGTCTGGAGGCACTCAAGGGCCGGCGCAAGGGGCAGTGGAGCATCCGCATCAACGACCAATGGCGGATCTGCTTCAAGTGGCCGGACGGAAGTCCGGGCCCGACCGAAGTGGAAATCGTGGACTACCATTAATTTGAGGAGGCAAGTCATGCGCGACCCCATCCATCCGGGCGAGACGTTGCGCGAGGATCTCGATGCGCTCGGCATGAGCGCTACGGAGCTTGCGCGACGCATCGAGGTGCCGGTTAACCGCATTACCGAGATACTCAACGGCCGACGCTCGATCACCGGCGATACGGCATTGCGTCTGGGGCGCTTCTTCGGCACCTCGGGGGAGTTCTGGCTCAACCTTCAGAAGCTCTACGAATTGCGGCTTGCGGCGCGGAAAAGCGGCCCGGCGATCGCCCGATTGCCGACCCTGGATGCCGGCAGAGGCCTGCATACCCCAGGATGAGCGCTCCCGGGATCTGGTAGATACTCATTGGGCCTGTCAGCGCCGTGCCTCCCGAAGTCGGGAATCGACCCCCAAGCAAGGTGTTAGCTTAGCAGTCCGTGGCAAGATCCGGATTTCTCGGGTTTATGTTCTTTTCGAACGCTGGCGCTTGGTACTTTTTGTTGTTCCCCTTCCAATTCCGCCGGCCCCGATCCGTTTCCGACGGATAGCTCCGAATCAGTTCCTCCCGAGTCGGCGTCTTCACCCCCGACGCCTCCGCCAATCCCCTCACGAACGTCTCATAGTCTTTGCCCGTGTCCCGGCGCACGATGCTCCGCATCGCCGCATCGATCCCGATCGTCTTCCCCTTCACCAGTCCCGCTTCCGCCGACTGCTTCAGCACCCAGGTGAACACCTCTCCGTGCGTCTCCACGTCGATCCGCCGTCGCGTCCGCGACAAGGTCGAATGACTCGGCGGCGCCTCCTCCGGGTCGTATTCCAGAAAGGCTCGCACGCTCGCCGAATCCGACACCCGACAGGCGATGGCCCGCTCCGAGTTCAGCCCCTCGAAGTACCCTACCAGCAGCAGCCGAAAGTACCGTCCGGGCCGTAGACTCGGGCGACCCAGCCGCTCCGCATAAAAGCGCGCACAAAGCTTCTTTGTAACTCCGGAATTCGGCGACTGGAAATCGCCGCTCCCCACTACGCCAACAATTCGGTGACGGCTCGCCCGTGGACGTCGGTCAGGCGGCGTTCGATGCCGTTGTGGTAATAGGTAAGGCGTTTGTGGTCGATCCCCAGCAGGTGGAGGACCGTGGCGTGGTAGTCGTAGATCGTGACCGGGTTCTCCGCCGGCTTGTAGCCCAGTTCGTCTGAGGCTCCGTAGATGAAACCCCGCTTGAGACCGGCCCCGGCCAGCCAGCAGGTGAAGCATTCGGGGTGATGGTCGCGTCCCAGGCTGCCTCCCTGGGCGACGGGCGTCCGGCCGAACTCGGTCACCCCCAATACCAGGGTATCCTCCAGCATGCCGCGCGAATCCAGGTCCTGGAGCAGGCCGGCCACCGGACGATCGTATTCCAGCGCCATCTTGGTGTGGTGTTTCTCCAGTCTGGAGTGGGCGTCCCAAGTCTTCTTGGTGCCGCCGTGATACACCTGAACGAATCGGACTCCTCGCTCCAGCAAGCGGCGCGCCAGCAGACAGCGGCGGCCGAGCGCTTCGGTTTCTTTTGACTCGAGGCCGTAGAGGCGGCGAGTACTCTCGCTTTCGCGCTCGATATCGGCAATCTCGGGGACGCTCAACTGCATCCGCGCCGCCAGCTCATAGGAGCTGATGCGCGCCTGCAACGAACTGTCGCCCGGATGTTCCCGCTGGTAGATCCGGTTCATTCGCGCCAGCCACTCCAGGCTCGCACTCCGCTGTGCGGGACGGACGGACTCGGGCGTGGTCAGGTCAGCCAAGGCGTCGCCGGACGTCCGAAACGGCGTCCCCTGATGAGAAGCGGGCAGGAATGAAGCACCCCATTGCAGGCCGCTTCCCCAAGGGTGGTCGGCGGGGTCGGGCAGGACGACGAACGCCGGCAGGTCCTCGCTCTCGGTGCCCAGCCCGTAGCTGATCCAGGCACCCATGCTGGGGAAGCCGCTCAGCGCGAATCCGGTGTTCATCTGAGCCACGGCGGGCATGTGGTTGGCGCTGTTGGAGACCATCGACTGAATCAGCGCGAGTTTGTCGGCACAACCGCGCAAATGCGGCAGCAGGTTGCTCACCCACAGTCCACTCTCACGGTTCCGGCGGAACTCGAACGGACTCCCGTAGAGGTGGCCCGCCTGGCCAAAAAAGGTCGTCATATTGAACGGCGTGCCGTTTCGCCTGGAGAGTTCCGGTTTGTAATCCAGGGTGTCGACGTGGCTCATGCCGCCGACCGCGAATATCTGGATCACTCGCTTGGCTCTGGGCGCGAAGTGCGGCACCTGACCCGTTCTGGAAGTTGGGTCGGCCCCCCGCACAGCCGCCCCAGCCAACGCTTCCCGTTGGGTCAACCAAGAGAGGGCAACCCAGCCGAATCCCGCTCCGGCATCGAAGAGCAACCGGCGGCGGGAGAGCGGGGAAAATCGGCGTTGGACCGCTGATGGGATGAGCATAGGGCACTCCGTCAATTCAGGTAGAGAAACTCGCTGGTGTTGAAGAGACCCCAGCAGAGGCTCGACAGGCCGTGTTCACCGACCAGATCTTCACTCCACGCCATCTCCTCACGCCCCGGCGTCCGTCCGAGCGCGATTTCGAAAGCACGCCGGACGTGGCGCTCCCGGTCTGATTCGACTTCCCGCTCGATCCGGTCGGCGAACGCCCGGGCCTGCCGCAGGACGAAAGCATTGTTCATGAGGCTCAGTGCCTGCAGTGCAGTCGTCGTGACCACTCGCTTGGGAGTCTTGACATTGGGATTGGGGCAATCGAACGAATCGAGCAACGGACTCGCAGCCGAGGCGACGTTCATGCGATACACGGTGCGCCGGTTGTGCGCGGGCTCATCGGAGTCGACCGGCGTATACATCTCGAAGGCGTTGAACTTCTCTTCTTCCTGGAAAGGACGGAAGCTGGCGCCCCCCATTTCCCAATTGATCTGTCCGCTGACCAGCAGCATCGCGTCGCGAATGGCCTCCCCTTCGAGGCGCCTCGGAGAGTAACGCCAGAGAAGCCGATTGCCGGCATCGTTGGCGGCGGCCGTCTTCCTCCAGTCGGAGGATTGCCGGTAGGTTTGCGACATCATGATCCGCTTGTGCAGTTTCTTGACACTCCAACCGCCCCGGACGAACTCGCCGGCCAGCCAGTCGAGCAGCTCCGGGTGCGTCGGTGGACCGCCATTGAAACCGAGATCGTTGGGATTCTCGACCAGGCCCCTTCCGAAAAGGTAGTGCCAGACACGGTTCACCATGGTTCTGGCAAAGATGGGATTTCGGGGATTCGCCATCCACTCGGCCAGCCGCATCCGGCGTTTCGCTTCGGGAGCGTCCACCTCCAGTCCGAACTCCGGCGACAGGGTCGGGACGCAGGACAAGCCGCCGGCGGAAACCTTCTCCTGCTTCGCGTTCGGGTCGCCGCGTTCCAGCAGGTAGGTGGCCCCGGGCTGTCTGACGGCGGCAGCATAGATCTTCTGCGGGTCCGGAATCACCTCCCGCCGGTCCCGCAATCGTCCCAGCTCGGCGCGCAGTTCGAGCGCGCTCGACCTTTCGGCGGGAGTCATGACTTCGTCCAATTCTTCCCGCCGGACATTGAGAACCCCGGTGAGGTAGGAGGCCTCGACCTGTTCTCCGGTCAAGGCCATGTCGTAGAGCCGCGCCTCTTCGAGTTCAAGATCCTCGGAGACGTTGAACGCTACTTTGCCTTCCCCGGCCAAGTACGTCTGCAACCGACCCTCCTCGATCCTCAGATCGGGGGTGTAAGCTTTTCCGTACGGTTTCCCGTCGCGGTAGAGGCGAATGCTGTGGTCGGCGGCGTAGCAGATGGCGATATGGACGAGCCGGTTTTCCTCAGCCGCTTCCGGCGTCCCGTTCCCTTCGGCGGTGCGGAATGAGCTCGAGCTGATATTCCGCCACTCCTTGGCGTCGCCGCCGGAGAACATGATGCCGTCCAGGACGGCGCCCAGAAACGCTTTCGTATTGTGGATCCTGAAGACGCCGACCTGCTTTTCCGGCAGGCGATTCACCCGGATCCATGCCTCCAGCGTTTTCTCACGCAATTCCCGTGCAAGCGGGACCGTCCTGGCGACCGACTCCGTAAGCTTGGTGCCAGCGGCCGCCCGCAGGCGCCCCTCAGCCAGGACCACTTTTTCCGACATCTCGGTGTGAAGAGACCCGGCCGAGTCCCGGCTGTCGAGATCGAACGTCCACTGGCCGAAGGGAGAGGGCGCGACGGCGCTCGTTTTAGGACCAGCCTTCTGTGACAACAACCGCCGGCGGGCGGGAACCTCGAAGGCAGCCAAACGGTCCTCGAGCTCGGCAATACGCCCCTCGAGCGGTTGAACCCGTTGCCGGCGCGCGCGCTGTTCGTCGAGCGTCAGCAGGTCCCGGTCGCCTTGCCAGACACCGTCGAAGGCGGCCTTCATCCGGTAGTACTCGCGCTGCGGGATGGGATCGTACTTGTGGTCGTGGCAGCGAGCGCAGTTGACGGTCAGGCCCAGGAAAGTTTGCGAAACCGTCCCGATCATCTCCTCCATCTGGTCTTGGCGAACCATCTCACGCTGCACGGGCACGCTCGACATGAATCCGACGGTGTCGGATGGTCCGGACACCAGAAAACCGGTGGCGACAAGGCCGTCGCGGGTAACTGGCGCCAACACGTCGCCGGCGATCTGTTCCCGCGCGAAATCCAGGTAGGATCTGTCCCGGTTGAAGCTCTCGATGACGTAGTCGCGATAGGGCCAGGCGTTTTCCCGGAGCGTGTCCCGTTCGAACCCCTCACTCTCGGCGAATCGCACCACGTCGAGCCAATGGCGTCCCCAGCGCTCCCCGTAGCGGGGAGAAGCGAGCAGCCGGTCGATCAGCTTCTCGTAAGCTGCAGGCGAGGGGTCGTCCAGGAAGGCCGAGACCTCCTCGAAGTCGGGCGGCAGGCCGATGAGATCGTAGCTGGCGCGGCGAATGAGGGTCCGGGGGTCGGCCGGCGGATTGGGTTCCAGACCCGCTTCCTCCATCCGGGCGTGAACGAAACGGTCGATGGGCGAGGTCTGCCAGTGCTCGGGAGCCGTCTCGGCCGATGGTGGCTGTGACTCTTGCAAGGGCTGGAAGGACCACCAGTTGGAGTCGCTCCGTTTCGCCGGCGATTTGGACCCGATCGGATGGTCCCATGGCGCGCCCGCCGCAATCCAATCTCGAAAGACTTCACGATCGGGTGCGGACAGCGGACTCCCCGGAGGCATCTCGCCGGAGGACACCTTGGACCACAGGAGGCTGGCCTCAGGGTGACTCGGAACCAGAACCGGCCCGTGGTCTCCGCCGCGAAGAGCGCTCTCGCGCCGCGTCAGGTTCAGACCGGAAGTCGCCAGTTCCGGGTTGTGACATCCGAGGCATTCGGCCGCGATCAGTTCGGTAGCCCGCGACTCCAAGTCCGAAGGGCCGACCTCCGAACGAGTCTGGGTCACCAATGCCAGTCCGGCGATGGACAGGAAGACGACGCTGGTTCTGTTTCTTTTCAAGAGAGGGACCTGCCGACAATTCTACACCAACCGCCGCTCCAATCTCGATCTATGGGGGCGGGGGTTTTCAATCCCCGAATCCGGGGAGCGGGGGATTGGCACTCCCCTCTCACAGCGGCTCTATTCGCCTTCCTTCACCACGATCTGCCTGTCGGCCGGCAGGTCTTGGAGGGTCTGTTTCTGCCCACTCGGCCAGATGACGTCGAGAGTGTTGACCCGAGTCCTGCGACCCAACCCGAAGCTCACCCGATAGGGGTTGGTGGATCCGAATCCCTCGCTGCCCTTCACTTCGCGGTGCACGATCAAGCCGCCGGCACGGGCCACCAGCGTCGCTCCCACGCCGTAGCGGTTGCTTCGGGTTCCGACGAGATCAACCTGAAGCCAGTGGTTCCGGTTCCCCTTCTGGTTCTTGTAGAAGGCGTTCTCCCACATGTCCCCGGGATCGGCCGCCCCGATCTGGGCGTAGATGTCGAGGTCGCCGTCCTCGTCGTAGTCGATGAAGGTCACGCCGTGACCTTTTCCGATGTGCCCCAGCCCCGAGGTCATGGTCAGGTCGGAGAAAGTCCCGTCACCGTTGTTGCGGAAGAAACGGTTGGGCTCCAGGCGGGAAAGCTGCGGGTCTCCCGTCCCGAAAAAGATGTCGATGTAACCGTCGTTGTCCACGTCGGCCACGCCGGCGCCCATGCTGCCCACCGGATAGTGGAGCCGGGCCTCCCAGGTCGCATCGGTGAAGGTCCCGTCCCGGTTGTTTCGAAAGAGGCGGGGGGCGTTGGGATCGACCGCCTCCAGGTTGGGGATGGAATATGACCGCTGCAGACCGGCCAGCACCGCCGGCCAGGTCCCCAGACTGGTGGCCAGGATGTCGGGGTAGGCATCGTTGTCGTAGTCGAAGAAGAAACAGACGTATCCGGCGTGGGCGGGCTGAACGACCCCCGCTTGCCGGGCCACCTCGGTGAAGCTGAGATTGCCGTTGTTGCGATAAAGGCGGTTGGGAGCGGGAGCCCAGCCGTTGATGAACAGATCGAGGTCTCCGTCCCGATCGTAGTCGCCCAGCGCGATTCCGATGGTCCCGAATTCGGGAGGCTCCGCCAAGCCGGCTTGTCGAGTCACGTTGGAAAACGTCCCGTCGCCGTTGTTTCGGTAGATCCGAGTCGTCGACCCGTCCCTCAGAACCCCGTTGCCCACCACCAGGTCCAGGTCTCCGTCGTTGTCGAGATCTCCCCACAGGGACACGAACCCGGAGCCCCGATCCGCCACGCCGGCCCGTTGCGAGACGTCTTCGAAGGTTCCGTCTCCCCGGTTGCGGAAAAGCCGGTTGGCCATGGGGCCGCTCCAGCCGTTGAGGGACAAGTAGATGTCGATCGCTCCGTCGTCGTCGTAGTCGACGAAGTTGAGACTGTAGCCCGATGGAACCTTCGCCAGCCCCGCCCGATCCGTGACCTCCACGAACCGACGCCCGTCATTGCGGTAGAGCGCGATGAAGGTGTCCCTCCCGCCCAGGAGCAGGTCCAGGTCCCCGTCTCCGTCGTAGTCTCCCCAGGCGCACGTGCCGTGACCGTCCCGCCGGTTGACACCCAGTTCGGCGGCCACGTCGGTGAATTCCAGGAGGGGTGGGTTCGCCGGATGGGTCGGCTCCCGGCGAAGTGGAAAGAGCAGCTCGGGCGGAAAATCGACAGGCAGTCTTCCCAACCGGTCCAGGACCAGTTTGAACAGCCACTGACTGAACGGATCGACTCGAATCTGCAGAGCATTGAGAAAGGACTTGCCGGCCGCGGGATAGTTGCCCAGGTGAAAATGGCTGGTTCCGGCTCCGCGGAAGGCTTCGATCCGCTGAGCGGGCGACAGGCGCCGCAACAGCGCGGACTGATAGGTCTCGATGGCCTCCGCGTGCCGGCCGCTCTTTGCCTGGACCTTGCCCAGCAGTATGAGCGCCGACTCCTCGTCCGGCGTGAATGGCACCGTTTCTCCGAGCATTTGCTTCAGGAGGGAGGCGGCCCGATCGAGTCCGATCATGGAATCATGCGGAACCCGGTCTTCGCTCTCGACGTAGAAGCGGACCCCGCTCAGTCCCATCCACTCGGCGACGTTCAGCAGAAACGGGTGGGACGAGGGCTGAAGATCCATGACCTTCCGGGCCAGCTCGTAGGCGCCGCCGGGATCGTAGTGGATGCTGCCCTTTCCCCGGTGGATCGGGTACTTCAGCCGAAGGGCGTTGAGATGTTCAGGCTCGATGGCGAGCGCCCGGTCCAGCTCACGAACGGCGTTCCCCAGAGACTGGCGACCCTCGCCGGCATTGCGCGACTGGTTGAAGTCGATGATGTGGGTGCGGGCGAGCTGATAATGCAGGTCGGCGTCGGCCCGGTCCCCGGAAAGGCACTTCCGGAGCTTGTCTCTGGCCTCGACCGTCCGGGCCTGGAGAATCAGGGACAGGGCTTCCTCATATTCCCCTTGGCAGACGGATTCCTGGCCGGCCGCCCGAATTTCTGCCCCGTACGCCAGCAGAATCGAGAACGAAAAAACAGCCCTCAGGGTCAGTGCCGAGAGCCTCCACGGTGCTGCGGGATTCAGCATAGGCGTTGGAATACGAGTGCCATCTTTTCCAGCGTCTCGGCTATTTCCTCTTCGCCGTGGACGGCCGAGACGTACCATCTTCCGTCGGGCAGGAGATAGATGCCCTCCTTCAGAGCTTCCATGACGAACCGACTCAGACGGTCCGTGTCGTCCCCCAGCGTATCCCGATAGTCGACCAGGTCGTCTTTGTTCGTGAAGTGGACGCTGAACGCCGCCCCCAGCCCGGTGATCTTCACCGGAAACGGCCGGCTCGCGGCCAGTGCCCGCAAGCCCGCCATCAGCCTCTCTCCCCTGGCCCGGGCATGAGCCAGTGCCGCGCCGCCGTCTTTTTCGAGTTCAGCCAGGGTGGAGTCGGCGGCCGCGACGGACAGGGGGTTGCCGTTGTAGGTCCCGCCGAAGGCGACGCCGTCCATCAGTTGCTCCATGATTTCCCGGCGGCCGGCCACCGCGCTGAAGGGCAGGCCGCCCCCGATGGCTTTCCCGAGGGTACACAGATCGGGCGTGATTCCGTAAAGCTCCTGGGCGCCGCCCAGGGCGATCCTGAAGCCCGTGATGACCTCGTCGAAGATGAAGAGGGCGCCGTGCCGGGCGCAGAGCTCTTGAACGCTGCGCAGGTAGTCCTCCCGAGGCAGCAGACAGCCGCTGTTGCAGAGGACCGGTTCCATGATGACGGCGGCGATCCGGTCGCCATACTGCCGAAAGAGGTCCCTCACCAGGTCCGTTCGGTTCCAGCTACAGACCAGCAGATCATCCAGCGCCGTCAGCAGTTGTCCTCGCGTGCCGGGCGCGGTCCGAGGTTGCTCGATAGTCCCGAGTTCTTCCAGCGGGGGGTGGTAGCTGGCCAGGATCGAGTCCATCCAGCCGTGGTAGTGGCCTTCGAACTTGACCACGAGCTTGCGCCCGGTGAAGGCTCGGGACAGGCGTAGGGCCAGTTGCACGGCTTCGCTTCCGCTGGAAGTGAAGGCCACCCGTTCGGCGCACGGGACGAGCCGTTGGACTCGCTCGGAAAGACGGGACTCGAGCTCATGCTGGGCACCGTAGTGAAAGGGACGCTCCACTTGGAACCGAAGCGTCTCCAAGAGGGCAGGGTGGCGATGGCCCAGAATCAGAGGGCCCCAGCCCAGGCCGTAGTCGATGTAGCGGTTTCCGTCCACGTCTTCCAGCCGGCAACCCGAGCCATCCCGAAAGAACAGGGGCACCGGAGACTTGCGCCGGAAAGGACTACTGACGCCGCCGGCGAGGGATCCTTCGGCCCGAACCAGGAACTCCCTTGATTTCTTCCACTTGTCTTCCATGAGACTCTCGAAGGTCGTCAATTCACTGTGTATCTTATGATTATCCAGCGGAGAATAATAATGAAGCCATTCCCAGCGTCCGTATCATTTCATCTCATTGTTGCGATAACTCTGTCCGCGGTTTCGGTGCCGGCCCTTGCTTCCGAGGGGACGCTCTACGTGGGCTGGGCCGAGGTGGTCATCACGCCGCCCCGGGAAGTGGCGCTCGTGGGTCAGAAACGTCCGCGTATCGCTGGCCGGGCCCGAGATCCGCTAACGGCGACGGTTCTGGCTCTCGAAACGAAGCAGGACGGCCGTTCGCTGGAACAGGCCGTCATGATCTCGTGCGATCTCGGCTACATCCGGCAGGTCACCGAAAAGGGTCTGCGGCGTTCGGTCTCCCAAGAGGTGAAGGATCTCGACCCTGAGAAGGTGTTTCTTCACGCCACGCACACCCATACCGCCCCGGGTCAGGTCGACGGCACCTTCAGCATCTGGTGGGGCGACGAACCGCCGCCGGTGGCCATGAGCTCAACCGGGTACGGCCGGTGGCTGGTGAACCGGCTGTCCGAGGGTCTGGTGAAAGCATGGCAGAGCCGCAAGCCGGCCGGCATGAGCTGGGGACTGGGACAAGCCGTGGTCGGACACAACCGCCGCGCCGTCTATCGCAGCGGCGAGTCGGTGATGTACGGGGACACCAGCAGGGAAGACTTCATGGGGATCGAAGGGTTCGAGGATCCCGGGGTGCCGATGCTCTTCTTCTGGAATAACCAGGAGGAGCTCACCGGCGTCGTGATCAATTTGGCCGCGCCCTCGCAGGAAACCGAAGGTATCTCGGAGGTCTCCGCCGACTTCTGGCACGAGGTCCGGCAGGAAGTTCGAAACCGGCATCAAGCCGACTGGTTCATCTTTCCTCAATGCGCCGCTTCAGGCGACATTTCTCCGCACCTGATGTTTCGCAAACGCGCCGAGCAGATCATGCTGGAGCGTAAGGGCATTTCCAGCCGCCAGGAGATCGCCCTCCGCATCGCCGACGCTTTGGACGCCGTCCTGCCGTACTCCAAGTTCGGAATCAAGAGGAAGCTGCAACTGACGCACAGGATCCTGTATCTCGACCTGCCGAGAGCCGACCCGTCGCGGAAACCGCCCTATCCCATCGACGGCGGCGGGAAGTTTCGCGTCCACGTGATTCGCGTGGGCGATGTTGCGCTGGTGAGCGTCCCTTTTGAGCTCTACCTGGAGTATTCCATCCGCATTCAGGCGCGAAGCCCGGCCGTGTTGACCTTCACGGTTCAGTTGGCCAGTCAGTTGGCGGGTTACCTTCCGACGACGGAGGCGGTGGCCGGTGGCGGATACAGCGCCGACCAGTTCCTGGTCGGGCCCGAAGGGGGAGATGTGCTGGTCGAAGAAGTCCTGAAGACCCTCCACTCGCTATTTAGATAGGGGATATGACGAATCCGATTCCACGCCCGCAGTTGAGGAAAGCGGTCAGCGCCCGCCAGTTCTTCATGCTGGCCTACGGCACGGTGGTCGGGGTCGGGTGGCTCGTCTATCCCGGCGTCTGGCTCTCCACCTCCGGGCCCCTGGGGGCCATCGCCGGTTTCGCGGCGGGCGGGGTGGTCATGCTCGTGATCGCGCTCTGCTACGCGGAGATGGCGGGGATGTTCCCTGTCGCCGGCGGGGAGGTCGCGTATACCTATGAAGTCTACGGGCTCCGCCTCTCCTTCCTGTGCGGTTGGCTGCTGGCCTTCGAGTACATCGCCGTGACCAGTTGGGAAGCGATCTCGCTGGCATTGATCGCGGACGCCCTCTTCCCGGGCATTTCGGGACCGGAACTGTACTCGGTGGGCGGACATCCGGTGCGTTTAGGGAGCCTGTTGATCGCGCTGGGTGGAATGGTCCTGATGACGGCCCTGATCTATCGCGGGATGAAGCTGGCTGCCCGGTTCCAGGAAGTGCTCACGGCCGTCTTCATCGTGTCCTGTGCCGTTTTCATCATTGCCGGGATCGCCTTCGGAGAGACGGGAAACCTGGAACCGTTCTTCCAGCGTGACCGGATGGGATCGGTCTGGCCCGGAATCCTGGCGGCGCTGATGACGGCTCCGTTCTTCATGGCGGGTTTCGACACGATCCCCCAGGTCATGGAGGAGAAGTCGCCGGGAACCCCCATGAGGAGGGCCGCCCTGATGATGGTCGCCTCCATCGCCGCGGGTGGGGCTTTCTACTGTCTGCTGATTCTCTCCGTGTCCATGGCCACGCCGTGGCAGGAGGCCGTCCGATTGGAGGGTCTGACCACGGCCGCCACGTATGAGTCCAGATTCGATTCGCCGCTGTTTGGAAGAATCATCGTGTTCACGGGGTTGCTGGGTCTCATCACGACGCTCAATCCCATCTTTATTGCGGCTTCGAGGTTGGTCTTCGCGTTGGGCCGGGCCCGCATGATCCCGGCCGGCTTCGCCGCGGTCCATCCCGTGTTCGGATCTCCCGGCCGCGCGGTCCTCCTGGTCGGCTTGATCGGCGCGTTGGGCAGTTTCCTGGGCCGTGGAGGTCTGGGTCCCATTGTCGGCATGGCAGTCATGTGTCTGGCCACCGTTTTCTTTTTCGTCTGTCTGGGGGTCCTGATCCTACGGGTGAAGCGGCCCGGAAGGCGGCGTCCCTTCCGCGTGCCCGGTGGCGTCTACACCGCAGGCCTGGGAATTGTCGGCTCGCTGTTCTTTCTCGCCATCACGGTGTATGAGCCTTATACGCGTTCCGACGGTTTTCCTCTGGAGTGGACCCTCTTCATCGGGGGGCTGCTGCTGGGCCTGTTCTTCTGGGTGATTGCGCGCAAGGTCCGCACCGGGGTCAGTGAGAAAGACCGCCGAAGACTGATTCTGGATGAAGATTGATGGAGGAGCGGCGGCATCCTTGCCGCCGAAAGGGGGGGGAGGGGGGACGGTAGTCCTCGCTCTACAGTCGAGAATGGGCGATGGGAAGTCGTCCCTCCACGGGGCGACTGGAAATCGCCCCTCCATGGGCGATAAGGATATCGTCCCTCCACGGGGCGACTGGAAATCGCCCCTCCATGGGCGATAAGGATATCGCCCCTCCATGGGCGACTGGAAATCGCCCCTCCATGGGCGATAAGGATATCGCCCCTCCTCACTTCACCGGGTAGAGCGGCAGTTCGATGAAGGACGCGTTCTCCGACTGGTGGAAGACCGTATTGTTGGCGATGCGCCACCCCCGGTCGTGCGGATCCCCCGTATTCCGATTGATGTCGAAATTGGGGAAGTTGCTGCTGGCGATCTGGATCTGAATCCGGTGGTTCGCCTTGAAGACGTTGGCCGCCGGTTGCAGCGGAAACTCGAGCCGGTATTTCTTCCCCTCCTCCATCAGGACCGGTTTCTCGAAACTCTCCCGGTATCGCGCCCGCAGGATTCCCTCCGAGACGGGCACGCCGTAGCCGGCCGGGTAGTCGGCACTGGCCGGGTACAGGTCGACCAACTTGACGTAGAAGTCGGTGTCGGGAGCATCCGAAGAGACCCAGAGAACTGCCTTCACGTTGCCCGAGATCCGCACGTCCTCGGTCAAGGGGTCGGTCTGGTAAACGAGAACGTCCGGGCGCGAGGAGATGGGCAAGCCCGGTATGCCGTGTCCGGGCAGGCTCTCCAGTTCGATCTGGTCGCGGGGTCCCATGCCCCGAAAGCCCAGCTTGAGAGCCGGACCGTAGGAGATGATGCACCGGCCGTTGCTCGATACCGTATCGTTCGGATCGTAGGTGTAGGTGGTGGATGAGCCGGACGCGGCCGGCTTCTCGTCTGACAGGCTGCCGTCCGGGTGCAGAAAGAACTTGGTGGACCGGACCCCCTCCGGGGGCCAGCGATCCGTGTAGTGCCATTCGCCGCCGTGATTCAAGCGGCCGTCCGGAGCCTTCCGTCCGTCCCCGCCGCCCATGACGAACAGTTTGATCGGCTCCCCCAGATCGACACTCTCGTCGTCCTTCATCCAGCGGTCGAACCACTTCAGCTCCAACTGGCGGAACTTGTCGTAGGTGTCGATCCCGTCCCCCTGGTTGCCGAAATTGAGGTCTCCCTGGGAGGGGTCGAAGTTGTTGTGCGTCCAGGGCCCGATCAGCAGGTACTGGTTCTCGCGTCCCAGCTTGACCATCTTCTGGTAGCCGTCGCTGATGGTTCGGGGGTACCAGTCGTACCAGCCGACCACCCACAGGATGGGCATCTTGGGGTAGTCCTCGAAGTACTCATCCATTCCCAGGCCGGGCTGGCGCCAGAATTCGGTGTATTCGTTGTTGTCGAAATAGAGCTTGAAAGCCGCGTCCTCGTACTGCGGAGTCAGGCCGAGGGGGGTTTGGCCGCGCCGCCAGGGGATGCGGGAGGCCCAATCCAGGAAGTTCTGCCCGGTCCTCATGGTCATGATGGGTTCGGCGATGAAGGGTTTGTCCTTCGCTTCCTGGCTGCTGGCGGCCACCGCGACGATCCACTGCAGAAGCCCCAGGTGCAGGGCGCCGCCCGAGCGCATGCTGTAGTGATAGGCGTTGATGGGGCCTTCCATGGGGATCATGGTCACCAGGCTGGGTGGGTTCAGAGCGGCCAGGTGGAACTGGACCCAGGCCATGTACGAGACTCCATAGGTGCCGACCTTCCCGTTGCTGGACGGGTGCTTCGCCATCCACTCCACCGTGTCGTAGCCGTCCTCGGGGTCGTCGATGAAGGGAAAGAACACCCCCTCGGACTGGAATCGGCCGCGGCAGTCCTGGATCACAGCGACGTAGCCGTTCTTGACAAAGAACTCGGAGGCCTCCTTGAAGAACTTGCCCTCTTTGTCGTAGGGGGTCCGCTGCATGACCACCGGGAACTTCCGATCGGAGGGCTGCCCGTTCTCGGAGGGAAGGTAGATGTCCGTGGCCAGCTTGACCCCGTCCCGCATGGGAATCATGACGTTTTTCAACACGGACACGTCCCAGGTTTTTCTGGTTTCGGCCCCCTGCGGAATTACCGAACCGACGAAACAGAACGCAATCATCGAGATCACCATTGCCGACTCTTTCATGTTCAGGTCTCCTCTCGGGACGAAACGCCTTGCCGACCCATTACGCCCGTTCCTTCATCCGGGTCCGTAGACGTTCGGTCTCCACCCCATCGATTGCATTACCCGCGATAACGACGCCGTACTCGTCCCTCGCACGTAAGGGACTGATCTTTTCCTGCCTCACGTCCGCCAGGACCTGTTCGGGGTCCCGTTCATAGGGAGATCCGTATCCCCCGCCGCCGCAGGACTCCAGTCGAACCGATTGTCCCGCCTCGAGCTGCACCGTCGCCTTGGACGGGAGGTCCGTTTCGCCGTTTTCGCTGATCAAAACGTAGCGAGCCGTTTTCCCGGAACGGCCTCCGAAGAGCCCCCACGCCGGAAATCGGACCCGGTCCGCAAGGACGGTGTAGGAGGGCTCGTGACCCACGAAAACGTACTCCCGGCAGAGGCCCAGTCCGCCCCGGAACCGGCCGGGACCCTCCGAATCGGGGATCAAGCCGTAGCGCGTGATCCGCACCGGATAGTTGCTCTCGATCTCCTCGATGGGCGCGTTCTGCGTGTTCTGGAAGTGGGTCTGAACCGCGTCGGGCCCATCGGTCCGGCTCCTGCCCCCGTAGCCTCCACCCGCAGTCTCGTAATAGGAATAGTACTCCCCGGTGCCAGGATCTCTCCCCCCGAATCCGACCTGGCAGATCATGCCCTTGGTTCCGGCGGGAACCGAGTCGGGCAGAGCCGGAGCCAGAGCCTTGAACAACACCTCGCAGAGCCGCACCGAGACTTCCCAGCCTCCGACGATGGCGCCCGGCCGGCGGGCGTTCACGGCCGAGCCCTTCGGAGCAATCACCTCGATCAATTGGTACAAGCCCTCGTTGACCGGGATGTCCGGGTCCAGCAGGCATTTCAGAACATAGACGCAGGCCGTGTAGGTCTGCGTCAGGTTGCTGTTCATGGGCGCCGCCCGCTGCCGATCCGATCCGGTGAAGTCGAACCGGGCGCTGCGGCCGTCCAGCGTCACTCTGGCCTTCAGATGCACCGGGCGGTCGCTGATCCCGTCGTCGTCCAGCCAGCCCTCCGCTTCGAAAGTCCCGCGGGGCAGTTTCTCCAGTTCGGACCGGGCGCGTTCCTCCGTGTACTCCAGCAATTTGTCGATGTAGAAGTTCAGGGTTTCGCGTCCGTAGCGATCGAAGAGGGTCGACAGTCGGCGCATGCCCATGTTGTTGGCGGCGATCTGGGCCCGGAGATCACCGGCCACTTCTTTTTTCGCCCGCACGTTGGCCAGGAACAGCTTCAAGACCTCGCTGTCGATCTCCCCGCGGGAGACCAGCTTCACCACCGGCAGAATGAAGCCCTCCTGGTAGATCTCGCGGAAGGCGCCGATGCTGGCCGGGGCGCCTCCGCCCACGTCCACGTGATGGCAGGTGTTGCAGACGTAGCCGGCCAGTTCCTCCCGGTAGAAGAAGGGAGAGATGAGGAAGACGTCGTTGAGGTGGCTGGCTTGCCGGTGGGGATCGTTGACCAGAAGGACGTCGCCCGGCTCCAGATTCTCCGCCCCGTGCTCGGCGACCGCCCGGGGGACCAGCCGCCCGATGGTCACCAGATGGGCGGGTTGGCAGAACGCCTGCGCCACCATCCTTCCCTGGGCGTCCACGTAGGCGCACGAGTAGTCCAGGCGCGTCTTGATGTTGGTGGAGTAGGAGGTGCGCTGCAGCGAGACCGACATCTCCTCCGTCGCCTCGACCAGTGCGTTGCGGATCACCTCGAAGAGTATGGGATCGAATCGATCTGCCAATTCGATTTCCTGCTCCGGGTCAGGGACCGCTCTCGATCCAGATGGGACTGGACCAGGCCATCACGGCCCGGTGTTCGACCAAGCCGCGCTGGCGTAGGCGGACGTAGTAGAACGACCGGTCCGAGTATCCCGTGTCGGTGAAGGATTCCTGCAGGTAGGGGCCGCCCGGAGTCCATCGCTTCACGACGGAATAGCCTCGTTGCCCGCGGCCGAAGGCGACCAGCTCGACCCATGCGATGGCGTCCGTCCCCTGGACCTCGAGTTCAATCCGGGGAGGCCCGCCGGCGTTGACCCTGGTCCCGGGCATCCCTCCATTGACTCGAAAATCCAGGTAGATCCGCTGTCCGGTCGTGGCGTAGGTCTGCCGGTTCGAGAGCGCCTGGAAGATGGATTCGCGGTCCAGCCGTTCCGCCCAGACGGCCGCGAGTCCCCAGTAGGGCAGTCCCGGCCGGGCGGTGTGGTCGTCGGAGGCCGCGATCGTCCCCAGCTCAAGACCGGCCGCCCAGGCATCCCGGGCATAGTGGGGGCCTTTGGCGCTGTTGGAAATGGGGACCATGCCCCGATGCTCCTCGGGAACCAGCTCGCTTCCGATGGGGTAGGTCCCGTACGGCGCCATGCCGATCAATTGATCGTAGCTCAGTGGATTGTCCGGGTCGTAGAGTTCGCTCTGTCCGTGAACGGAGAAGACCTCGAAAAGCGGTCGCAGAGGGTGTTTCTTGTCCCAAACGGCGGCTGCCCAGTGGACGCCCGTATGGTGCGGAACCGTAAACGCCCGGTGCGAGGAGAGGCGGCGCCACAGCTCCTCCAGGGTCTTCACCTCCAGCTTGCGATATAGGGGTGCCGAGTCATCCGCGAAATAGACGTTGTGATGACCGAAGGGAGCGGGAAGGGAACACTCGTAACCCAGCAGCGTCACGAAACGCCCCGGATCGTGGAAGGACTTGACGCTCGACTGGATCGCCTGCCATTCCGAGTCGGTGATTCCCTCGTCCCGCCGATCCCCCGTGGAGTGCTCCGAGGAGGCGAAGAAGTCGAGGTTGGCGTGATCCCGGGCGAAGGTGAAGGGATCGACTCCCAAGGCATCCTTGCTCATGGTGGAGTGGGAATGCAGGTCGCCCCAGTAGAGCTTGAGGCGTGGTTCTTCTTCGGTCACCCGAATCGGGTTGGACCGATGGAACCCGACGCTGTCGTTTCCCACCTCCAGGGTCTGGAATCCCGGGGTCGCGAAGCGAACCGTGCCCGTCCGGACGGCGCCCGCTACGGTGAGGCCGACGGTCTCGACCCCGCCGTCGGACGAACGGAGTTCAAGGCCACTCGGCAACTCGGCCGAATTGCCCAGCCGGTCCCGGGCCGTGACATGGACTTCCACCGGTTGCCCCATGGTAGCGACGGAGTCCGCGGTGACCAGGATGGTGTGGAAGGAGTCGGCGACCGACGTCAACTGAGGGGGATTCTCGACGTCGCGCCATTGGCCGTCGCCGAGGTCGAATTGGGCCGGGATCCGGACGGTCTCGGCCAAACGCGAGGTCCGAATCGGCCGGGCGTCGGCACCGTACCGGAGGGCGATCTCCTGGCCGGCCGGCACTTCGTCCGACACGCAGGTGAGCACCAGCCGGCGGTCGAACCGGTGATAGGTCCCGTCGTGGTGCTCCTCAAGTATTTCCAGTCGCCACCGGTCCGCTCTCTCAGGCGGAAGCAGAGTGAAGTATTCCAACAAATCCTGGGTTGGAACACGCAGGGTCGGCCCGAGCTTGCCGTCCTCTCTTCGGGTGGGGCGAATCGTGTGCCAGGTCCAACTCCCCGGCAGGGCCAGGCTGATACGGGAGCCGGACGACAGCTCTCCCGCTTCGACCCGGATGCGAAAAAGCAGTTGACCTTCGTCGTCTACCCGCCAGCGATCCGGACTCACTTCGACGGAGAGTGTGGTCCGCGGCCCCGTGCCGCAGCCTGTGGATAGCAGCAGAAACAAGCAGGTTTGCGGGAGGAGCCCAGCCGCGAAAAAACACCGGTAAGGGGTCGAAGAAAAGAATCTTGTCACCATGCAATCAGCGACCCGGCGAGAAAGGCGGGTTCGTCGTTTGCAGGAATGCTAGCAGGCTTCCCGTCGCAACGCGAATAGGAGGGGGGACATCCCTGTCCCCCATTCCCCTTCCCCATTGGGAGTGCGGCGGTTGGAAACCGCTGCCCCTGACGGGCGTCTTTATTGACCAAGGTCTTATAGAGCATAATCAGGAAACAATCCTTGATTGATCCGGGGATTAAGAGATGAACGGTCGGGGCACACTGCATCATTGGTTGTCACTGGCTGGAATCTGGATTCTCGCCGTCGAGATGGCACCCGCGCAGTCGCCGGTCAGCTTTCACAGGCAGGTGCGGCCCATCTTGGAGCAACGCTGTCAAACCTGCCACGCAGCCGAAGGGGGACAGGCCAACCTGTCGCTGGCCAGCTACCAGGATCTGCAGGATGGGGGCAGGAGCGGCCCCGTCGTGGTGCCGGGAAGTCCCGAAGAGAGTCTGCTGATCCGACAGATCAGAGGTGAGCGGCAAATGGGTCAGCAGCCAGGTGCCCCGACTGGCGACTTGCGTCGATGAAATTGCCTTCTTCCATTCGATGATTTCCACATCGAACGTGCATGGCCCCGCGACGTTCATGCAGAACACCGGTTTCGTGCTTCCGGGATTCCCCAGCATGGGGGCCTGGCTGTCCTACGGGCTGGGCAGCATGAACGACAATCTGCCGACCTTGGTCGTGCTCCCGGACGTGCGCGGTTTCCCACCCAACGGTCCGGGCAACTGGGCGGCCGGTTTCCTGCCCGCGTCGCATCAGGGGACCATGATTCGCGTGGGACGCCCCAATCCCATCCACGACCTCTTCCCGCCGGAATCCGCGCGATACATCACCGCTTCGGGCGAGGCTGACACCCTCAGGGTGCTACGGAAACTGAATCGCGCTCACCAGGAGGTACGGGGCGCCGACTCGCGGCTCGAAGCGCGCATCCGTTCTTACGAGATGGCCGCCAAGCTCCAGCTCAGCGCCCCCGAAGTCATGGACATCTCGGGAGAGTCCGCAAACACTCGGAAACTGTACGGAGTGGATGAGCCGGCCACCCGGGATTTCGGGACCCGCTGCCTGGTCGCGCGCCGGCTTCTCGAAAAAGGCGTCCGTTTTGTTCAGGTTTGGAGCGGGGCCGACAACGGCTTCCCGAGAAGGAACTGGGACAGTCACGAAAATATCGAAAAGGATCATGGAGACATGGCCGCGGAAATGGACCGGCCGGCGGCTGCGCTGATCAAAGACCTCAAGTCACGCGGTCTGCTGGAGGACACCATCGTCTATTGGACGACCGAGTTCGGCCGTATGCCCTGCAGCCAGGGGAGCAGAGGGCGGGACCATAACCCGTTCACCTTCACCAGTTGGCTCGCAGGCGGCGGTGTGAAGGGCGGCGTGACCTACGGAGCCAGCGATGAATGGTCCTACAGAGCCGCGGAAAATCCCGTCTACTGCTATGACCTGCATGCCACGGTTTTGGAACGGCTCGGCATCGATCACGAGAAATTGACCTTCCGGCACAACGGCATCGACCGCCGCCTGACCGACGTTCACGGGCGGGTCATCCGGGAGGTTCTCGCTTAACCCGCATTTCGGGAAGGTTTCTATTTCGAGGCGACGAATCCGTTTCAGGACGATTGATTGTGAGGCAACTCGGCGGGTTGACCGGCGTCGGGGCAGGGCATAGACTCGCGAAATCTTTTTCCCTCTGGTCGAGACCCTTCAAGCCACCCGTTTACGGAGGCGTGCCGAGATGTTCTTTCTCCTGCTCTTCGCTACCCTCGTTTCCGTGAGTCTTGCCGCCGAACCGCCCGGCGACCCCATGGCCGGAACCCCATACGGCGACAAGCTCAAGGTGACCTACGACCGCGTCGCCATGCGGGACGGCGTGGAGCTGGCGACCCGCATCATTCGTCCTGATGTCGAAGGCCGGTTTCCGGCCGTCATGATCTACTACCCCTACCGTTTTCTGAAGAAGGGCCCCCCCGACTTCGACGAAGAACCGTGGCCTTTCCAGCCCATGCTCTACCTGGCGGGCCAGGGTTACGCCATCGTTCAGTACGACACCCGGGGAACCGGCAACTCCGGCGGTTT
Organism: Acidobacteriota bacterium; assembly: GCA_965217775.1. GTDB lineage: Bacteria > Acidobacteriota > UBA6911 > RPQK01 > JAJDTT01 > JAJDTT01. Next base: position 3,735,726 of record CBDCJH010000002.1, on the reverse strand, counting down.
CACCCGGGACTTTTACAACCCGGCCGAGCAAAAGGACGGCTACGAGATGGTGGAGTGGATCGCGGCCCAACCCTGGTGCAACGAGAAGGTCGGGATGATGGGCATTTCCTACGGAGGCGTGGTGCAGTGGCACGTGGCCAAGCAGGCGCCTCCGCACCTGAAGGCCATCATCGTCCGCTCCGGAAACGACGACAACTACACCGAGTTCATCTACCCGGGCGGAGTGCTTCGCCCGTTCGTCATGTGGCGGTACGCGCCCCAGATGACCGCCATGAATTTCGCTCCCCCCGACCCGGAGCTGGTCGGGGAGAAGTGGAGCGAGATCTGGGAGGAGCATCTCCAAAACAACCGGCCCTGGGGCTATGGTTTCATCAAACACATGGTGGACGGTCCCTACTGGCGCGGCCAATCCCTGGCGCCCGACTATGATCGAGTCCAGTGCGCCGTGTACGTGATCGGAGGCTGGGCCGACTGGTACTCGACCGCCCTGCTCCGAGCGTTCTCCAAGTTGAAAGTTCCCAAGCGGGCTCTCGTCGGTCCCTGGGGACACTGGTGGCCGGAGGTTCACAACACCGTTCCCGGACCCCGGATCGACGGGCACCTGGAGTATCGGAAGTGGTTCGACTACTGGCTCAAGGGGATCGACAACGGGGTGATGGACGAACCCCCGGTGACCCTCTTCAAGCGGCAGTACAAGAAGCCTTCGGCGCGGATGGTTCTGGAAGAGCCGGGCTTCTGGCAGTCCGAAATGGATTGGCCGGTTCCGAGAACAAAATACACGCCGATGTACTTTCACGAGGGTGGCCGGCTCAGCGGGGAACAGCCGGCAGGGCCGGAGTCCGGATCCGACAGCTATGAATACGACCCGGCCGTCGGCATCACCTCGGGCATCCATGCCGGGGGGAGCATCAATCCCTGGGGAATGCCGGTGGATCAGCGCCTGGACCAGGCGCACTCCCTCGTCTACACGACCGAGCCGTTGGAAGAAGACTTGGAGGTCACCGGCAATCCCACCGCGGCGCTCCACCTGTCATCCACTGCGGACGTGGCCTATTTCCGGGTCAAGCTGATCGACGTCGCCCCGGACGAAACGGCCAAGCTGGTCCGCTACGGGGGACTGAACGCCACCCATCGGAACTCCCACTCCAGTCCGGAACCGCTGCAACCGGGTGATGTCCACGAATTGAAGTTCGATCTGAAGGCCATGTCCTACGTGTTCGCGAAAGGGCACCGGGTCCGGGTCGCCGTCGCCAGTGCCGACATGCCGAACGCCTGGCCCACGCCCAAGCCGGCGGAGATCACGCTGCACCGAAACCGCGAGCGTCCGTCCCATCTCGTGCTTCCGGTGGTGCCCGCTCAGAACCCGAAGCTGCCCGAGCCCGGACTGAAGCGTCTTCCCAATGCCGACCCCGACGACCTGTCTCAGCCCAAGGAGTACTCGATTACCCGCGATCTTGTGAACAACACCACCACGCTCCGGATCCACGTGGCGAGAGGCAGTCTGCTCTTGGATTCCCGGTTCACGGTTTCGTCGGAGAATCCGGCCCGGGCCACGGTCAAGGCCAAGGCGGCCTACACGGTGGATCGTCCGGAATCGACGATTCAAGTGACAGCCAATGAGCTGACCACAAGTAACGAGACCTCGTTCCGCTATGTGGCGGAAGTGGAGGTCACCGTCAACGGAGCCCGCCATTTCAACAAGAGCTGGTCGATCACGGTTCCCAGGCAGTTGAATTAGACGAAAGCGATCGTTGCCTGTGAGGATTAGTTCCTTATTTGCAAAATCCTGTGCAAATGGACGACGTAGGGGCGCCCCTTGTGGGTGCCCTCTTCGGTCCAGACCGGAGCAAGGCGCGGCCCGATTCCAAGGCTTGCAGGGGACAGGAATGTCCCCTCTCCTATTGGGATTGTGGGGGACAAGACGGTCCCCCCTCCTACGGGAATCTTCACCCCAACAGATAGAAGGTCATCCACGATGAAGAAATTGAACCGCCGGGAATTCGTGCAAACGGGGAGCGGCACCGCATTGGCGTCGTCCCTGGCTCCGGTCGCGCTCGCGGCAGAGCCGCCAGCGCCTGCCAGCAAGCACGGATCGAAGAAATTCAAGATCGCCATCATCGGCGTTGGAAACCGGGGCAGGCTCTTTCTCAAGGCGTCGCTCGACCGGTTCAACGTCGACGTCCCGGCGCTGTGCGACTTCCGTGAAGAGGCGGCTCAGCGGGGAGCGAAGATGGTGCAGGAGAAGCTCGGGTACAAGCCGGACACCTACACCGGGGGCCCCCGCGACTACAAGCGCCTGCTGAAGCGCGACGACGTCGACGTCGTCTTCATTACCACGCCCACCTGGTGGCACGGCCCCATGGCGATCGACAGCTTGCGGGCGCACAAGCACGTCTTCAGCGAGGTGCCGGCCTGCAACACCATCCAGGAAGGTTGGGACTTGGTGCGGGCGGCCCAGGAAACCGACGCCAAGTACTTCATGGCAGAGAACCTGTGTTTCATCCGCAGCAACATGATGATCCTGAACGCGGTGGAGCAGGGGGTCTTCGGAACGCTCACCTTCGCCGAGTGCGGCTATATCCACGAAGCTCGAAACCTGCAGTTCAATGGAGACGGCTCGCTGAACTGGCGCGGATCGCTCAACAGCCGGACGGACCTGATCGCAAACACCTATCCGACCCATGCCCTCGGCCCCACCTCCATGTGGTTCGGAATCCCCCGGGGCGACCAGCTCCGGCAATGCGTGAGCATGATGACTCCGGCCCACAGCTTTCGGGAGTACGCCATCGAGCGGTTCGGTCGCGACACCCCAGGGGCCACGGCGACCTGGAACGGGGACAACACCGTGAGCCTGATTCGGACCGAGAGCGGAGCCGTGATCTTCCTCCGCTTCGACATCTGTTCCCCGCGTCCGCACCACATGGATTTCTATACGCTTCAGGGCACCAAGGCCTCGTACGACGACGAAGCGGGGATGTTCGTGGATGGAAGGTCGAAGGATTGGGAGCCCGTTTCGAACTACTACGAGCGTTACGATCACCCCTTCTGGACCCGGCACGGTAAGGCGGCATTGCGGACCGGGCATGGCGGAGGCGACTATTTCGTCATCGAACATTTCTACAAGTGCCTGATGGAAGACAAGGCCCCGGGAATCGATGTCTATGACGCCGTCACCTGGAGTTCCCTCATCCCGCTCTCGGCGAAATCCGTCCGTGAGAACGGGGCCACGCAGGAGGTGCCCGACTATACTGAAGGCCAGTGGAAGAACCGCCGGCGGTACGACTGGAGCCACGGCTGAAGACAAGATTCATTCGATAGACGGCTATGCTTTATTTTGTTCTCATGATGATTGGATTTTCTACCGGGATCTTCGGTCAATCCAAGGCAAAACTCTCCCCGCCCGTTTACGAGGGCAAGGTCAAGGTGATCAACCGGTACGTCTCCATGCGGGACGGCGTGGAGTTGGCCCTGAGAATCACGCGGCCTGACGCGGAGGGAAGATTCCCCGCCATCATGGAATACAACCCCTACCGGCGGGTCAAAGCTCCCCTGCCGGACTACCGGGACGAGTATCCACCCGCCGTTCCCTACTTGGCGGAGCGGGGCTACGTGGTGGTGCAGTTCGACGTGCGCGGCACCGGGAACTCCGGCGGGTGGAGCCGGGACATCTACGCCGCCGACGAGCGGCGAGACGCTTACGAAATGGTGGAGTGGATCGCCGCCCAGCCCTGGTGCAACGGCAACGTCGGAATGCTGGGGAAATCCTACAGCGGCGTGGTCCAGTGGCAGGTTGCGGTCCAGAATCCTCCCCACCTCAAGACCATCATCGTGCGCTCGGCCAACGACAGCGTCTACACCGAATGGACCTATCCCGGGGGCGTGCTTCGCCCCTACATGTTCGACAGCTATTCTCCTCATATGACCGCTTTCAATTTCGCCCCTCCCGACCCGGAGATCGCGGGCGCGAAATGGAGTGAGATCTGGCGGACCCGGCTGGAAAACAATCGGCCCTGGGGGATCGGCTACATCTCTCACCCGACGGAGGGGCCCTACTGGCAGGACCGCTCCCTGTCCGCGGACTACAGCCGGGTCAAGTGTCCGGTCTTCGTGGTAGCGGGCTGGTCGGACGTCTATGCCACCGCGTTGCTGCGCGCCTTCGATCGGTTGGAAGTTCCCTTCAAGAAGGCGCTGGTCGGTCCCTGGGGACACTGGTACGGCGAAGAGAAACACGCCGTCCCCGGGCCCCGCATCGACACCCGCCCCATCTACCTGAAGTGGTTCGACTACTGGCTCAAGGGAATGGAGAACGGGGTGCTGGAGGAACCGCCGGTCACCGTTTTCGTGCGGGAATACACGCCGCCCTCATCCCGGATGCCGCTGGAAGAGGCGGGCTCTTGGCGCTCCGAAGCCGAATGGCCCATCGCCCGGGCCCTGCCCACCGGGTTCCACTTCCACGGCGGCGGCAAGCTGAGCCGGGAGCCGTCCACCGGATTCGAGGCGGCCGCGGACAGTTTCGACTACAAGCCCACCGTCGGCATCACCTCGGGCATCCATTGGGGAGGAGGAATTCTGCCCTGGGCCATGCCCGTGGACCAGCGCCCGGACGAGGCTTACTCCCTGACCTACACCACTTCTCCGCTGGAAAAGGACGTGGAGGTGTCGGGCGCCCCTCGGGCCCTGCTGCATGTCTCCTCGACGGCCGAAGTGGCCTACTTTCGAGTCAAGCTCATCGACGTGGCGCCGGACGGCACCTCCAAACTCGTGCGCTACGGCGGTCTCAGCGGAACTCACCGGAACTCGCATTTTGAGCCGGAGGCGATGGTCCCCGGCGAGGTCTACGAGTTGGCCGTGGACGTGAAGGAAATGTCGTACGTGTTCGCTGCCGGGCACAGGATTCGCGTGGCCATCGCAGGCGCCGACATTCAGAACGCCTGGCCGACGCCGGAGCCGGCGGTGAGCACGTTGCACCGCAGCCGCCGTCACCCGTCGCATATCCTGCTGCCGGTGATTCCGGAGCAGAGTCCCAAACTCCCGAAACCGGACCTGGTGGAACTACCCACGGCCGACCCCAAGCTCTTGAAAACGCCCTTGGAGTATTCGATTGCTCACGATCTCGTGGGGAAAGCGGTGACCCTGCGACTCGGCCGCGAGACCAAGGGCGTTCGGGGAGAGGGATCGGAGCGCATGGTGACCCGCTCCAGATTCACCGTTTCCGAAGAGAATCCCGCCGCTGCCGTTCTGGCGGCGACTTCCACGTACGTGGTCAAGCGTCCGGATTCTGAAGTCGTCGTCAAGGCGAACGAGGTCACCTCCAGCGACGAAGCGGCGTTTCACCATGTGGTGGGAGTGGAGGTGACCGTCAATGGCGCGCGGCATTTCCAGAAGAGTTGGTCGGTCACGGTGCCGAGAAAACTGAACTGAGGCAGGGATGGGAGAATCGGCACCGGCGCGAAAGACCTTGGACGTCGCCCGGCGGGCGAGACTGCCACGGGTGCCCTCCAGCGAAGCGGCCGATATCGCCGGGGCGCTCATCGCGGACGGCAAGGACGTCATCATTCTCAAGGGAGCTCCGTTCTGGCCTCCACCGGAGCATGTCGTCGACGCGGCCACGCGGGCGGCTCAAAGCAACCAGCAGCCGCCGTCCAGCGGATTCCCCGGACTTCGCCGGGCGATTGCCGGACGATTGGAAGACCAGGACGGAATCTCCTTCGATCCGGAAACGGAGATCCTGGTGACGGCGGGCGCGATGCACGCGCTGGACGTCGTCTTCACCACCCTGCTGGATCCCGGGGACGAGGCGGTCATCTTCAGTCCCAGTTTTTTCTTCTTCGGACTGATCGAGCTGGCGGGAGCGGTGCCCGTTTACGCCAGAACCCGGGAGGAGGACGACTGGCAGTGGACTCCGGAAGCGCTGGAGGCCGTGATCACACCCCGGACCAAGGCGATCGTCGTGAGCTCGCCGGCCAACCCGACGGGGTTCGTGGCCAGCGAAGAGGACCTGAGGGCGATCGTGGAAGTGGCGGCCCGGCATGATCTCTACGTCGTATCGGACGAGTGTTACGACAACATGCTCTACGACGACGCCCGGCACGTCCGCTTCGCCTCGGCCGCGGACAACAGGGACCGTATCGTCACCATCTGCAGCTTCACCAAGACCTTCGCCCTGCAGCCCTGGAGACTCGGATTCATCGCCGCGGCCCCGCGCCTGGTCCGGTACATGCGGAAGATCCTGGAATGGGGCGTCCTCAAGTGCGGGCACGTCGCCCAACGGGCAGGCCAAGCCGCCATCGAGGGCCCGCAGGAGTGGATCGATGAGATTTCCGTCCGATACCAGCGGAGCCGTGATCTGATGCTGGCCGGACTCGAGCCGGCTTCCGGCCTCTCCTACGTCGTTCCCAGAGGCGCGCCCTTCCTCTTCGTCAACACCAGCGGACTGGGACTGACGGGAGCGGAGTTCGCGCGAAAGCTCCTCTTCGACTGGGGCGTCCTGGCGGAACCGGGCGACCTTTTCGGTTCCGAGGATCACATCCGGCTGTTGTTCGGCGGGACCGATGAGGAGGTGACCGGAGCGGCGCGCCGGATCTGTGCGGCGGCCGCGGAACGGTAAGAAAACGGACTCGACGAGTCGATTCGAGCCTGCCGGCGGGTGATAGACTCAGGTCGTGGACATGGACAGACTGCCAGGAGTCGAGATCGTCCGCGAGGGAATCGAGGACCTCCAGCGCGGAGCGACGACGGTGCCTGCTCTGTTGGTCTCGATAGGCGCACCCCGATTGCGCCAAATTGGGCTTCCGGTTCCCAGACAGGTCATCCGTTCACCGGAAATCAAACTGTATCTGCGGCTTGCCGATTCCGACCCTGACGGGGCTCATTCAAAATACAATGCGCTGATCCGGCGGCTTGTCAGCTTCGAGCGGGCGGCTGAATGCGCTTCTGGATGATCAAACGGATGCAAACGGAACAGGACTCACCACCTATGAATATTAGGTGAGGTCCCACATGCTATTTGCTGACACTTGTGGGATGAGCCTATGAAGCGAATACTGGTCACAGGCGCGGCCGGTCAGATCGGCCAGGATCTGGTCCCCGCGTTGAGAAAGCGTTACGGGAGCGAGACGGTCGTGGCGGCCGGCCACAAGACGCCCCTGTCCGATTCCACGATCAGCGGCGGCCCCTCCACAGTGGTCGACGTGACCGACTACGGGCAGATCGTAGACACGATCCGGAAATACGAGATCGGCACCATCCATCACCTGAGCACCATCCTCTCCGCACTGGCGGAGCAGGAGCGGCAGCGCGGGCACGAGGTCAACATCAACGGCCTCTACAACGTCCTGGAGGCCGCCCACTCCTGCCAAGTGGAGAAGGTCATCGCCCCCAGTTCCATCGCGGCGTTCGGTCCGGAGACGCCCCGCGACCCCACCCCCAACGACACCATCCAAAAACCGAACACCCTCTATGGAATCGCCAAGGTGTTCGGCGAGCTGCTGGGGAACTACTACTCGACGAAGGTGGGCCTGGACGTTCGGGGGCTGCGGCTGCCTGGAATCGTCAGTTGCATGGATCAGGAACCGACCGCGGGCACCACGGACTACGCCGTCCTGATCTTCTTCGGGGCCATTCGAGAGAAGCGGTACGCCTGTTTCCTAAAGCCGGATACCCGACTCCCCATGATGTACATGCCGGATGCCGTCAAGGCCATCATCGACTTGGCGGAGGCCGATTTCGCCCGGCTCAGGCACCATGCCGACTTCAACGTCGCCGCCATGAGCTTCACCCCCGCGGAACTGGCCGGCGCCATTCGGAAGAGAATCCCCGAATTCGAGATGGACTACGAGATCGACCCGCTCCGCCAGGCGATCGCCGACTCCTGGCCCCGCTCGCTCGACGACAGCGCCGCCCGGCGGGAATGGGGATGGAACCCCGAATACGACATCGACGCCATGGTCGACGACATGCTCGGCAAGATGCGGAAGAAACTTCAGGCGGCGGGCTCGTTCAGTCCGTGATTCCCCGTGCACAATGACTCTTCGTAGCGTCGGCGATCAGCTTTTGCGAGTTCGGGAAAGAGTGCCGTCCATGCTCATTCAACCGGTATCGAAACCGGCTCCGCCGACATGGCCGCGCGCACTCTATGCCCTTCTGGGAACGACCCTGCTGCTCTCCGCATGCACCCGGCCGGGACCCCCTTTCGGCCCCCAAGAAGCGCTTGAGACGTTCGTCCTGGAAGAGGGCTTTCGAATCGAGGTCTTCGCCGCGGAACCCCTGATTCAAGATCCGGTCGCCATGGAGATCGACGAGCAAGGCCGCATCTACGTGGTCGAAATGATCGGCTACCCGCTGGATACGGGACGGAACGGCCGCGTGAAGTTGCTGGAGGATACCGACGGCGACGGACTGCCGGACCGCAGCACCGTCTTCGCCGACGGGCTGGTGCTGCCGACGGGAGTCCTGCGTTGGAAAAACGGGGTGCTGGTGACCGACGCCCCGGACGTCTGGTATCTGGAGGACACCGACGGCGACAACCGGGCCGACATCAAGTCCGCCGTTCTGACCGGTTTCGCCCTGAGCAACCCCCAGCACACGGTCAGCAACCCGCGCTACGGGCTGGACAACTGGATCTACCTGGCTCACGAGCCCCCCATCAAGACCGTCATCTTCCAGGAAAAGTTCGGCGACGAGGGATCCAAGATCCGGTTCGCCGGCCGGGTAGAGGGCGTTCGACTGGAGAATCGAATCGGCAATCTCCGTTTTCGGCCCGACACGCACGAACTGGAGACTGTTTCCGGAAGCAGTGGTTTCGGCTTGAGTTTCGATCGCTGGGGACGCCTGTTGACTCTGAACAGCGTCCGGCACATCCGCCAACAGGTCGTGGCAGCTCCCTATCTGATCCGGAACCCTGCGCTGAGCGCCGCCTCCACCTCCAAAGACGTCTCCGATCATCCGCCTCGCGTCTATCCGGTCACGCTGAACCCGAAACATCGCATCCTGACCGATATCGGAAACTTCACTTCGGCCTGCGGAATCGCCGTCTATTCCGGCGGCCTCTTTCCCTCCCCGTACGAACAGGCCTCCTTCGTGGCCGACCCGGCCCACAACCTGGTTCACTGCGACCTCCTCAAGGAGGGCGGGGTCACCCTGCAAGCCAGCCGGGTCCAGGAGGAGACGGAGTTTCTGGCCTCCACGGATCATTGGTTCCGGCCCGTCTTCGTCTACGTGGGACCGGACGGAGCGCTTTACGTCGTGGACTACTACCGTCGAATCATCGAGCATCCGGAATGGATGTCGGACGAGTTTCACGATCCGGGCCGGGGACCGGAGGCTCTCTACGAGGGCGGCCGGCACGGCCGGATCTACCGGATCACTCCGGAGTCGCAGAATCCCGTTCCCTGGGATCCGAGCCTGGCGATGAGCCCGGCATCGGACGTGGTGCTGGTGGAGTCCCTGAACCATCCCAACGCCTGGTGGAGAACTCATGCGCAACGAATGCTGGTGGACCGCCAGAGTCGAGGCATTGCCGATCGGCTGAAAGAGATGTTGGGTTCGAGTCCCAGTCCCGACACCCGGCTGCATGCTCTGTGGACCCTCGATGGTCTGGGCGGTCTGGCGCCTTCCGACATCCGGCAAGCTCTCAAGGACCAGGAACCCGGGATCCGGGAAAACGGGATCCGTCTGGCGGAGGCGAGATTGGACCCGGAACCCGGTCTGGCGGAGGACTTGCTGGCGATGACGGAGGACGCCCAACCGGCGGTGCGCTTCCAGTTGCTCTGCACGCTGGGTTGGCTGGATTCCCCGGCAGCGCGCCGGGCTCGCCGCCAGTTGTTGTTGCGGGACATGGAGGACCCCTGGGTGCAGCTCGCGGCGCTGAGCGCATCCGCACCCCGCCCGCTCGAGCTGCTCGATCTGGCCGTGTCCGAGTTCTCCGAATCGGCATCGAAACAGAGGGTCGAGTTCTTTCGCCAGATCGGTGCGCTCGTCGGCGCGGCCGGCGATCCCTCGGCGGTCCGGCGGCTCTTCGAACGGGTCGCCAGGCAGGGCAAGCCGGATTCCGACTGGTGGCGCGCGGCCGGCCTGGAGGGGCTGGCCCAGGGGATTCGGCAGGGCTCGGGAGACGACCGGACTCGAGGCCTTGAGATCCGCCGTCTGCTGGCGTTGGCCGAGGCGTCCTCACCGCTGCTGCGCAGCGCGGCGCTACGGCTGTTGGATCTGGCGCCGAAGCCGCTGGACCAGGTGGCGAAGTCCCTTCCGGATCGCGTCCTGGCCAGGATCGAGGACCGCGCGCTGGCCCCGGCACTGAGGGCCGATTCGGTGCGTCTCCTGGCGCTCCTGGATGGAGAATCCAGGTTCGACCTGTTGGCCGGACTGCTCGATCCCCAGGAACCGGAGGAAGTCCAGGTCGCCGCGGTCCGGGCAATGGCGCAGACGGAAAGCGACGAGGTAGGGACACTGCTGATTTCCCAATGGCGGGAAATGACGACCGGCGTGCGCCTGGGAGCCGCCGCGACGCTGCTTTCCAAGCCGGAGACCGTAGAGCTCCTGATGACGGCGATCGAGAATGAAGACGTGCCCTTCTGGACCATCAGCCAGAGGCACAAGTCGCGCCTGGTAATGCACGCGGACGCGTCGATCCGGGCTCGGGTGCATGACCTGATGCGCAAGCTGGACAACCGCCGGCTCGCCGCCCTGGAGCGGTACCGGGCTGCTTTGGGTGTCGCGGGGGATCCGGTTCAGGGCGCCGCGGTGTTCGAGAAGAACTGCGAAAAATGTCACGAGATCGAGGGCACGGACGCCGGCTTCGGTCCCGATCTGGGGGCGGTGCGGCACCGGTCGCGGCAGGAGCTGCTGGCCGACATCATGCTGCCGAGCCGGGCGATCGCGGACAACTATCAACTGTACGTGGTGGAGTTGAACAACGGAGTTCTACAGGAAGGGGTCATCGCTTCGCAGACTCCCGTATCGGTGACGCTCCGCAGGGAAGACGGCTCGGAAACCGCAATTCCCCGGGAGAACATCCGCGCCATGTTCGTCTCCAGCGTGTCCGGCATGCCAGAAGGCCTGGAACAGGAGATCAGCGTGACGGATATGTCCCACCTGTTGAGCTTCCTGACCGGTTCGGCAACAGACTGACCCCGCGGGAGGGGCGACTTTCCAGTCGCCCACTCTTCCATCCGCCCATCCGGCGGTGGGAGTTTCGGCGACTGGAAAGCCGCGCCGCCGCCGCTCCTTACCCTCATTGACCGAACACACCGCAGGCGTTAGTCTCTGGCCTACATTTCGTCTGGTCCTGACGACCATTTCTTAGGGGAAGAGCGATGGAGCTACCAGCCGGTTTTCCGTAACGGGTCGAGACATTCTATGACAAGGTTCCTTTTCGTCTCCGGACTTCTCGCACTTGCGTGGACTTCAGCACTTCCCGCCGAGCACCATGGTTGGAAGGACCGCCTCTCCCAGCCCGACCACGAAGTGGCGATACGAATCGACGTCCGGGTCCCCATGCGGGACGGCGTCGAGTTGTCCGCCGACGTCTACCTGCCCGACCAGGAGGGCAAGTGGCCCGTCATCCTGGAGCGGACCCCCTACGGCAACGGCGGCAATTGGTACGTGGAAAGGGCCATGTACTTCGCCCGGCGGGGTTACGTCTACGTCATTCAGGACTGCCGCGGGAGGAACGACTCCGACGGTAAATGGTACGCCTGGTACCCGGAGATCGACGACGGAAGGGACACTCTCGACTGGTGCGGCACGCAGCCCTGGTCCGACGGTAACGTGGGAATGAACGGGATGTCCTACATGGGCCTGGTCCAATGGATGGCGGCCCCCACCGGATCCCCCTACCTCAAGACCATCGTCCCCCAGATGGCGCCGGCCGACTACTACCTCTACGGGATGAACTACACGGGGGGTGCCTTTCAACTGCATATCAACCTCCCCTGGGCCATGGCCAACAGTTCCGTCACCCGGCAGCCGACCAGCCACTACGATTGGGACAAGCTCTTCCGGCACCTGCCGATCCTGACCGCGGACGAAGAGGCCACCGGCCGGCCCATCGACTTCTACCGGGACTGGGTGCGCCATTCGAGTTGGGACGACTACTGGAAGAAGATCGGCAACTACGGCAAGTTCGGGAAGATGGACCTGCCCATTCTGCAAATCGCCGGCTGGTGGGACATCCATGGCGTGTCCCTCTTCGCCAACTACGACGGCATTCAGACCGAAGGAACCGAACGGGCGAAGCGTCTTCAAAAGGTCGTCATGGGGCCCTGGGTCCATACCGACCGGCCCCAGCAGAAGTACGGCATCATCGACTTCGGCGAGGACTCGGTCGTCGACCTCTACGAACTCTGGCTGGGGTGGATGGACCGCTGGCTGAAGGGGATCAAGAACGGCATCGAGGAGGAGCCGCCGCTGAAGCTCTTCGTCATGGGAAGGAACCAGTGGAAGGAGGCGGAGAAGTGGCCGCTGCCCGAGACCCGGTGGACGCCCTACTATCTCCACAGCGAAGGCCGTGCCAACACGCTCTTCGGAGACGGATCTCTCAGCGTCGAGAAACCGGAAGGGGACCAGCCCGCAGATTCCTACGTCTACGATCCCGAAGACCCGGTCCCTCTCGTGACCGGGATCCGGGACGGGTCTCATCCTCCCGCCGATCACCGTCCCATCGAGCGGAGAGACGACGTGTTGGTCTATACCAGCCGTGAGATGGAGCAAGAGCTGGAAGTCACGGGACCGGTGAACGCGAAGGTCTACGCCAGCAGCTCCGCGTTGGACACCGACTGGACCGTCCGGTTGCTGGACGTCTTTCCCGATGGACGGTCCGTCAACCTGTGCGAGGGAATCCTGCGGGCTCGCTTCCGGGAATCATTCGAAACGCCGGTCCTGATGACACCGGGCACGGTCTACGAATTCAACGTCAAGATGGGGGTGACGGGCCACGCCTTCCTGCCGGGCCACAGCATTCGGATCGAAGTCTCCAGCAGCAACTTCCCCCGTTTCGACCGCAATCTGAACAACGGCGGCGCCCTCGGAATCGATCCGGAAATCGTGGTGGCCACCCAGACGGTCTATCACGACGAAGGCTATCCGTCCCATATTTTGCTTCCGGTCATCCCCGCCAAGGGCCCAGAATGAGCTTCAACGCGACGGGTGTTTCAGCCGCAGAAACGCCGGGCCGGACCCCTGCGGCCGGGGCGCGGTTTTTCCGCCCCAGCAGATCGATCGGCGACGGGTGAGTCCACTTCCACATCCTGAGAACAAGGTCAATCCATGGAACCCGTAGCACCCGGAAACCGCAAGGTCGATCCGATTCTCTTCGAAGTGATTCGAAACGCGCTGGTGGAGGTGACCGAGGAAATGTCGGTCTCCATTCAACGAACCGCCTTCTCCACCAACGTCAAGACTCGGCTCGACTATTCCTGCGCCTTCGTGGATGCGCAGGGCAGGATGGTGGCGCAGGCCTTCTGCCAGCCGGCGCATCTGGTCACCATCGGCCGTCTGATCCCGCGCTCGGTTCAGGAATACGGCAGCGAGAATCTGGAGCCGGGGGACATGCTGGTGGTCAACGACCCCCACCGGCAGGGTAGCCACCTGAACGACATTTTTCTCATCGCTCCTTTTTTCTATCGGGGGAAGGTGGTGGGCTACGTGAGCAACTGCTGTCACCACGTGGACGTGGGGGGCGGGGCTCCCGCCAGCATTGGAGCGTTTCGGGAGATCTACCAGGAGGGCATCATTCTCCCCGTGGTGAAGCTGGTCTCTCGCGGAGAGATCCATCCGGGCCTCTGGAAGATGATCTTGGCCAACGTGCGGGCCGACCGGGAAGTGGGCGGCGACCTCCGGGCCCAGATCGCGGCCAACAACATGGGAATGCGGCGGCTGACGGCGCTTCTGGATCGATACGGAAAAGAGACCCTCGACTTCTACGTCGACCGGCTGCTGGAGTACACGGCGCGGCGAATCGAAGGGGAACTGGAGAAACTGCCTCAGGGGACCTACGAAGCGGAGGGCTGGCTCGATGACGACGGCATCACGGACCGTCCCGTGCACCTGAAGGCCAAGGTCACTTTGGAGGGCCGAAAAATCAGATTCGACTTCAGGGGGACGGACCAGCAGCGGTCGGCCCCCATGAACAGCAACCTCACCCAGACCTTCACCGCCTGCGTCTATGTTCTGAAGTGCCTGGTGGATCCGGACATCCCGGTCAACGAGGGGTTCTACCAGCCGATCGAGGTGATCGCTCCGAAGGGGTCGGTCCTCAACGCCCGCCACCCGGGCGCCATCGTGGGCGGCTGGGAGGTCTCCATGCGCCTGTGTGAAGTTCTCTTCAAAGCCCTGTCCCAAGCGGTTCCGGACCGGGTGCCCGCCGGAACCAAGGGAATGATCTGCCACGTGGGCTTCGGCGGGGAGGATCCCCGAACCGGCGACTACTACACCTATCTGGAAACTCTGGCCGGCGGCTACGGAGGCCGGTTCAATTCCGACGGACCAGACGCCGTCCAGACGCACATCCAAAACACCCAGAACGCGCCCATCGAAGAGACGGAGCTCAATTATCCGGTCCGAATCACCCGTTACAGCCTGATCCCGGACTCGGAGGGGCCCGGTCGCTACCGGGGTGGGCTCGGGCTCTGCCGGGAATACGTCTTTCCTGAACACGAACCGGTGTTCACGACCCTGGCGGACCGGGCCAAGTTCCCTCCCTGGGGCCTGTTTCAGGGCGGGGAGGGCAAGCCGGCGCGTTACCTGTCGTTTTTGGACGGGAGCCCGCGAAAGCTGCCCTCCAAGGGAACGGATGAGGTGGGACTGGGTGAGCGCATCCGGATCGAGACCTGCGGCGGCGGCGGATACGGGCCCCCCTGGGAACGGGACCCGGAGCTCGTGCTGCGCGACGTGCGGGAGGAAAAGATTTCTCCAGCCCGCGCCCGTGACGCCTACGGGGTGTCCGTAGACACGGAAAACTGGACGGTCGACCTGGGCGAGACGGCAAGACTGCGCGAAAAGCTGAAGGCAAGAGGAAGCCAAGAATGAAAGCCCAATTTCGAGTGGGCGTCGACGTGGGAGGCACCTTCACCGACGCGGTCCTGATCTCGGAGGAGACCGGCGAATCTCAGACCGCCAAGGTCCCCTCGACTCCCAGCGATCCCGCGGTCGGTTTCGTGAACGCGGTGGACCGGATCCTGGCGGACGGATTGGAACCTGAGCAAATTTCCTACCTGGTGCATGGCACGACGGTGGCCACCAACGCCCTGATCGAAGGGAAGACGCCCCGCTGCGCCTTCATCACCACCGGAGGCTTCCGCGACATGCTGGAGATCGCACGGCAGGTCCGGCCTTCCCTCTACGACATCCATTTCGAGAAGCCCCGGCCTCTGGTTCCACGCGACCTCTGCTTCGAGGTCCCCGAACGATTGGATGCCGAGGGGAACGTGCTGCTGGCCCTGGACGAGGAGCGGGTGCGCGAGGTCGCCGCCAAGCTGGAACGGGAAGGCGTGGTTTCGGTGGCCGTCTGCCTCCTGCACTCCTATCTGAATCCGGCACACGAGTTGCGGGTCGGCGAAATCCTTCGGGAACGGAATCCGAATCTGATCATCTCTCTCTCTTCCGTCGTCTGCCCGGAATTCCGGGAATACTTCCGCGCCAGCACCACCGTCATCAACGCCTGCGTCCGGCCGGTGATCACCCGCTATCTGCGGGGGATCGAGAGGCGGTTGAGGGGACAGGGGGTGTCGGGCGAGCTTCTGGTCATGCAGTCCAGCGGCGGAGTGCTGACCTTCGAAACCGGGGCCGAGAAGCCGGCATACATGGTGGAGTCGGGACCGGCCGCCGGCGTGATCGTCTCCAACTTCATCGCCGGCGCCCTGGGTCACAAGGATGTCATCTCCTTCGACATGGGGGGCACCACGGCCAAGGTGGGTCTGATCCTGGACGGGCGCCCCAAGGTGACCAAGGAGTACGAGGTCGGCGCCCAGGCCTTGCCCGGAGTCGGCCAGTCCCGGGGCAGCGGATACCCGATCCGGACCCCGGTCATCGACCTGGTGGAGATCGGCGCGGGAGGAGGAAGCGTCGCCTGGGTGGACACGGGAGGAATTCTGAGAGTGGGGCCCCAGAGCGCGGGAGCCGATCCCGGGCCCATCTGCTATGGATACGGCGGGACGGATCCCACCATCACCGACGCCAATCTGGTTCTGGGCCGGCTCAATCCCGAGTTCTTTCTGGGCGGGGAGATGGGTCTCGACCTGGACGACGCCCGGGAAGGGATCCGCAGCCGGTGCGCGCAGCGCCTCTCAATGGAGGTGGTGGAATGCGCCAACGGGATCGTGGAGATCGCCAACGCCGAGATGACCAACGCCCTGCGGATCACCACCGTTCGGCGCGGCTACGACCCCCGGGACCTGGTGATGGTGGCCTTCGGCGGAGCCGGACCGCTGCACGCCAATCGCCTCTGCGCCGAGATGCAGATCCCGCTGCTCATCGTGCCCCCGAGTCCCGGGACGGCCTCCGCGCTGGGCTTGCTGGTCACCGATCTCAAACACGAGTTTTCCCAAACCCGGATCATGCCGAAGGACCGAACGGACTTCGACGAGATCAACCGCATCTTCGCCGCCATGGAGGATCAGGGCCGGGCAGGTCTGAAGCGCGAGAGGTTGGCGGAGAAGGACATCAGCTTTCAGCGTCAGATCGAGATGCGTTACGCGGGACAGTCCTACGAGCTTCCCATCGAATGCCCGGGAGGAGAAGTGACCTCGGCGGAACTGGAGGACGTGGTGGAGCGGTTCCACGTCGAGCACGATCGAGCCTATGGTCACGGTTACCCGGACCAACCCATCGAGTTGGTGAATTTCCGGCTGACCGCGCTGGGGGCCATCCAGAAGCCGCGGTTCCGGGAGATCTCGTCAGCGAACGGTTCCCAAGCGTCCGCCGTGGACCAGCGACCGGTGTACTTCGGATCCCAGGGAGATTTCGTGCCGACGGCCATCTACGATCGGACCCAACTGAAGGCGGGCCACCGGATCGAGGGTCCCGCCATCGTGGAAGAGATCGATTCCACGACCCTGGTCCAGCCGGGCTTTCAGCTGGAGGTGGACCGCTTCGGGAATCTGTTGATCTCGCCCCTGGCCTGAAGCGATGCCACCCATCCCCTTGACCAACCTTCGATTGCAAAAATGACCCACGGGAGATAACTCCCATGCCCTCAGGGATTCCGAGTGTTCTTGTCTTGGTCCTGTTGAGCGTTTCCCAGGCCGAGAAGGATACCGATCGGAAGTCCCGTGCGGGGTCGGTGGCCTTATTCCGCGGCGAACCCACGTGCACGGGCCGGCCGAAGGGCGCGGCCTGCTGGCGGGAGTTGTCCAACCCACCGGGATGCCAGGTCCGGACTTCGAACCTCAGGCCGGACGCGACTGTGAGTTGGACGGCAGAGTGTGCCGAGGGCATGGCTCAGGGGACCGGAACTCTGAAATGGGCCTGGGACGGCGACCAGGAAACCATCGAAACTACGGGGCGCCTCCGCGCCGGGAAACGGCACGGGCGCTGGGTCATGCAATGGGCGGACGGGGGCGTCTCGGAAGGCACGTTTTCGGGGGGGCAGCGGCACGGGCGCTGGGTCGAGCGCTGGGCGAACGGGACCGTCGGCGAAGGCCGGTATGTGAAGGGACAGCGGCACGGAAAGTGGGTCATTCGCGACGCGAACGGGATCGTCAATCAAGGCTCGTATCTGGAGGGGAAACAGCACGGGAAGTGGGTCGCCCGCAGAGACGGGCGCGTGGTTGCGGAAGCGCACTTTGTGGAGGGGAAAGGCCAGTGGGTCGACAAATAGGGGCGACCTGGGAGGGGGGACATTTTGTCCCCCTCTTCATCGCCGACCCGCAACCGGCGGCTGGAAAGCCCCCGCTCCCACGCCACCCTTTTTTCTGCGCGGATTGCGCCGGCCCGCAGCCGGTGGGAGACTTCTTTGCCGAGCACCTGAACAATTGGTTTGGTCGGGTCTCCGTTCACTGACCTGGATGGTCTATCCTCGGTCCGCCGCTCTCCCCTGTTCTGATCGGCCGAAATCGGTTCACTTCAACAACTCACGGATGGGTTGACCTTCCTTTCCAAGCAACCCTGCGTTCTGTACAACCCAACCAATTCCGGCTTCGCTGAGCCCATTCCGGCAAAAAAATCACATTTCCTGATACCGAGTCACTGTCTCTCTTCGCGGTTGCTCGAAACCTGAGGAGGACAAACGATCCAGGATTCGTTGGTAACCGTGAACGTCACCGACGGGTCGTGGGTCGCGGAGGAACTCCGAGGAGGTGATGCCATGATGAACGGAAAGTGGATGCGGTCGTGCCGGATGCACTGCGTCTCATTGATCCTGGCGGGACTGATCTTGCAGCCGGTGCGGGCAGGGGTGATTCCGGGACGTTGGGAGAAGGTCGCAAATCTGGACTTGGGAGCGCGCATCACGTTGGAATTGAAGAATGGGGATCCACTCGAAGGAAATTTTGAAGGTCTGTCCGCCTCAGGTGTCGATATCGAAACGCGTTCCGTTCGAGTGGTCATCCCCAAAGAGGCCATCCGGACAGTCTCAGTTCAGCCGAAGGATGGTCTGGCTAACGGAGCTGCAATGGGAGCGGCAGTCGGTGCTGGAGTTGGCGCCGGGGTTTCTTTGGTCGATTTTGCCGGCAATGGAACTGGCGACCTGACTGGGGCCGGTGTGGTGTTTTACACGCTGGTATTTGCTGGGATTGCAATGGCAATTGGCGCCGGACTAGCAGTCCGTGGTGAAAGTCCCGCGAGCACCGAGACCGTTCCTGCGCCCGCCGGACAAGGCGCGATTCGGGAGCATACCGGGAGTATGTGATCGAATCGCAACGCAGTCCGCCGGGATGCAGGGACGGTCGGATGCCGTGGCGACTTTTGCCACGGGCTGCTAGGTGCAGGTGTCGATGCCGGCATGAAAAGTATGGCAGTCGTGATCTACGAAGCTCCCGAGACCACCCGATAAATCCGGTCCAGAGTCGCCTCCGAATCCACATTGACTTCCCGGTGCATCGGTGATTTCCGGGCTCCGACCCTCACCTCCGTTTCCGTCATCAGGCCTTGGCTGTACCGCTCCGATAGAGGCGGGGATCCTGATATGCGATAAAAGACAAGTCTTGGACCGGAGACCTTGTCGGGCTCGGTCGTATTGTTTGGGGCTTATATACTTGGCTAGCCACCGGGCCTTCCAGTACACAGTTCCGGCGCCACGCTCGGGCCACTGCCCCACGTTCCGGCGCCCAGGGCGGAAACCCCAGCCCTGAGAATGTTGATCGCGGCGTTGTGGTCGCGATCCATTTTGAGTCCGCAGGAAGCGCAGCGATACGTCTCGCTTCTCCCAGGTTGGTTCCTGGCGCCACACCGGTGGCAGTCCTGCGACGTGTATGCCGCGTTGACTTCCACGAACTCCCGACCGGCCCACTCTGCCTTGTGCTGGAGCTGGTTGCGGAGAAGTCCCCAGGATTGGGTGAGGATCTCCCGATTCAGACCCTTCTTGTTCCGGCCCTTCGTGGTCATCCCCTGGATGTTCAGTTTCTCGACGGCGATCCGTCCGTGCTCACGGACGATCCGGGTCGTGGCCCGGTGACACGCGTTCCGGCTTCGGACTCCCTCCCGGAACCGAATCGCCGCCAACCGTCGAACCCGCTTCCGGCGCCGGTTCGACCCGCGCTGGCACCGGGACACCTTTCGCTGCTGCTTTCGGATCTCTCCCCAGTCCCGTCGATTCCGTTCGATCCTCTCACCCGTGGACAGCACCGCCCGTTTGCGGACTCCCAGGTCGATCCCCACCGAAGACCCGCACTTCGGTAGCGGCTGCTTCTCCACCTCGTAGGTCAGGTCCACATACACCCGGTTCGGCTTGCGGACGATCCGCAACACCTTCAACGGACATCCGTGCGGCAACGGCCGGGACGGAAAGATCCGGATCGTCGGGAAGCCCTTGGGCCGGATGGCGTAGCCTCGAGCCCGCTTCTTCACCAGGGTCGCCTTCGGGTCGACGACGTCGATGGTCTCCATCCTGGCAATGGCCCGGAACCGAGGATACCCCGGCTTCTCCCCCGCCTTGCAGCGACGGAAGAACGCCTTGAAGGCCCGGTCCAACCGTATCAACATCCCACGCTCCGCCTTGACCGCCACGGACCCGAGCCCCTCCGGATCGTCCTTCCTCTGGGAGGTCAACCCCTTCATCTGATCGTACAGGGTCACGCCGCGCTGCTCGGACTCCCAGGCCGTCCTGCGTTCCTCCAGTGCAGCGTTGTACAGCCGATTCAGGATGGACCTCACCCAGTCCAACCGCCGGATTCCGCCCTTGGACAGCTTGGCTCTGCACTGGATAGTGGCGCGAGCTTTCATGGTGAGAATTGTCGAACACTTGTGTGACGTCTTGGCTAGTCAAGTATATAAGCCCTTATTGTTTCCGTTCGACACAGCGAGGAGGCGAAGAAATGGCCGTCCAATTGACCCGCCGGGATGTTCTGTCCACTTCAGCAGCCGCATTGGCAACCACCGGTCTCGCCGGAGCAGGCAAGAAGAAGTCCGCCGCGGCTTCTATTCCACCTGTCATGGCCTTGATTACGGGCGACGAGCCCCGGGTGGATTTCGAGAAGTACCGAAAGATCATCGTTTCTCCCGACGTCAACCCGCCGGAGCCCTTCCGCGGGTTCGGCGGTTATTGCGGGTGGCCGACGGTGTGCCGGCTGCAGAATGGCGATCTTTTCGTGACCTTCTCGGCCGGCTATTGGCACGCTTCCTGGCCCACCCCCTGGGACATGCCTCCGGAGGCCCGGCAGCGCTTGTTACGGCCGGATCGAAAATGGCTCGGGGATTGGGATGCGCCCGAGGGCGGAAGGATGATGTGGATCCGCAGCCGGGACCAGGGGAAGACCTGGAGCCGGCCCCGCTCGTTTCCGGTGGTGCCCGGCGCCTACTACGTCGGTGACGTGGTGCAACTGAGTGACGGGACGATGATTGCGGGAGCCCGGCTGAAACCCCATTGGGGCTACTTCAACCAGATGCCCATGAATGCCCTCGAGTACGCCCGAATTGCGGTCAACCGGCAATCGAAGACCCTGATCTTTCGAAGCGACGACAGTGGCCACACCTGGAAGGAGGTGACACGCTTCGTCGGGCTCGCCGACATGGATGCTCCCTACAGCATGTTCGAGGGCAGGGACGGCTCGCTGCAACTCTTCGCCTCCGCCGCACCCATTCCCGGGGGAAAGGGCTGGCCCAGCGAACACCCCCGTTGGCTCATGCTCCTGATGCGCTCCGAGAACAAGGGCGGCACCTGGTCGACCGTGTCGGTGATCGGAAGCAATGACTACGATATGGACGAAGGCACAGTTGCCTACTTGCCGGACGGCAGCCTCGGTTTTCCCTGCCGGCCGACGTCGGCCTGGTATCAGTCCTACGACGACGGAAGGACCTGGTCCCCGCCGCGTCTGCTCCTGACCGACCCGGTCATCGAAGATCCCAACTTTGGAAGCGAGCTTCTCGGCCCCAAACTGTACCGGCGGGGGGACGTGGTGGCGACGCCCGACGGAGTCACCGCCGTCGTCTTTGGGGGCCGCCACAGACTCAGCGGCGACGATCCCAAGGTGCCGAACAACGGTGAGGTGATCTACAGCCGCGACAATGGGAAGACCTGGGTGAAACCGGCGCCGGGGCGCGGCTTCAAGTGTGATCCCAAGTCCTACTACCCCAGCGCCTGCGTGCTGGAGGACGGCTCCATCTTCATGGTCGGCCAGCGGGAAGGCTTCAAGAACCGATTCGGGCCCCATGGATCGGAGGTGACCTCGGTGCGGTTTCGCATCAAGAAACCCGAGGAGGGGGAAGGCGTGGAGCTTTTGCCTATCGGCGTACGGTCTTGATCGGGGGCCGGCAGGACTCTTTCAGCATCCAATACCGTTCGCGGGCTCGCACGCCGGTCTCTTTCGACCCGGAAAGGCGGGGCCTCAAGAGTCGCCTGGATTGGCCATTCGGTAACCGACTTGGCGCTCGGTAAAGATATAGGTTGGATCGGTCGCGTTGTCGCCCAGCTTGCGACGGAGCTTCTTCACGAAGGCGCGCACCGGACGAAAGTCGCCGGACCCCTGCCGGCCCCAGACTTGGCGCAGCAGGGAATCGTACGTCACTACCCTTCCCGCGTTGACCGAGAGCACTCGGAGCAGCTCGTATTCGGTAGCCGTCAATTGCACGGGACGGCCGGCCAGGGTCACGCGGCGTTCCGCGTATTGGATGGCCAGATCCCCCAACCGGAAGGGTTCGGGCGGCTCATCGCGGCGTCGCAGGGCCGCTTGGACTCTCGCCAACAGCTCCGTCGGCGAGAAGGGCTTGACGATGTAGTCGGCGGCGCCGATTCCCAGAGCCCGGGCGATCGTCTCGTCCCTTCCGTAGCCGGAGATGAAGATGACCGGGAGATCGGCCATCTCGGCGACGTGCTCCATCATCTCGATCCCATCGGTCCCGGGCAACATCAGGTCCAGAAGCACCAGCCGCGGCTGCTTCGTCGTGATCAGGTGGGGCACCTCCTGAGGGTCGCCTGTCACGATCGGGGAGTAGCCGGCCGCCGCCAGCGCGTCCCGAACGTAGCGGAGCGTCTGCGGGTCGTCGTCCACCACCAGGATGCGGGTTCGCTCCCGCACTTCTCGAGGCGGGTGGGAAGTGCTCCGTGAGAAGCTGGCTGAGGTGACGGCCCCGTCCTCTTCGGCCACCGGAATCGTGATGGTGAACCTCGAGCCCAGACCCGGTCCGCCACTTTCGGCCCGGATGCGCCCCCCGTGGGCCTCCACCAGACCCTTGCAGATGGCAAGCCCCAGGCCGGACCCGCCAAGCCCGCGATCCCGGCCGCCCACACGGGCGTGCTTCCGGAACAGGTGCGGCAGCAGTTCCGGAGGCACCCCCCGGCCTTCGTCCGATACCGAAATCGCCACGTAAACGCCGTTCTGGACCGCAGCGATCCGGATGGGGGACGACTCGGGCGAGTAGCGGGACGCGTTGGACAAGAGGTTGTTCAAAACCTGGACGATGCGCCGCCGGTCGGCCATCACCCGAGGCAATTCCGAGGGCAGGTCGATGTGGACGGTATGCCTGCCGCCTCCACTCAGGAACGTGTTTCTGGCCTGGTCCACCAGGCCGGCCACCTTGGCGGGCTCGGGGGCGACCGACAGCGTGCCCGTCTCGATGCGCCCGGCGTCCAACAGGTCGCTGATCAGGCCGCGCATGTGATCGGCCTGATCGTCGATGATGCGGAAGAACTGGAGCATTTCAGCCGGGTCCGGGGCCGGAGAGGCCCCAAGCACCGTAGCCGCCGAGCCTTTGATGGAGGTCAGGGGAGCCCGCAGTTCGTGGCTCACCATGCCCAGGAACTCGGCCCGTAAACGCTCCAGTTCCTCGAGGGGTGCAAGGTCCTGCAGCGTGACGACCATGGACTCGACTGTGCCGTCCTCGGTCCGGATCGGCGTGGCGTTGACCAGTGTGGTGACGCTTCGGCCGTCGGGGACCTGGAGAACGATCTCCTCGGCACGCACGGTCTCGGCGTTGCGCATCGCTTGAGCCATGGGGAACTCCGTGAGGGAGATCTCCCGCCCGTCGCCGCGCCGGAACGTCATGATCTCCAGCAACTGCTCCGGGGAACGGCCCGGCGTCTGCAGGGATTCGACAATCCGCGTCGCCTCCCGATTGAACGACACCGGCTTGCCGGTCCTGGCATCGAGGACCACGACCCCCACCGGCGAAGTGTCGACCAGGGCCTCCAGGTCGGCCCGGGCCCGTTGCTCGTCCCGGTGCGCACGAGCATTGGCGATTGCCGTCGTTGCCTGCGCCGCGAACATCAACAGAACCTCTTCGTCCTCGCTCGTGAATTCTCGTCCGCCTTCCTTCTTGGCGACAAACAAGGTGCCGACATGGACGCCCCCGTGCCGCATCGGCGTGACCTGGAAGGTCTTTGCCGGCAACAGCTCCGGGGAATAGCCAAGAGACCGGACATAGCCGGGCAAGTCTCGCAGTCTCAGTGCTCCAGGCAGGTCCCGGAAGTGTTCGAAGAGCCGCGGGCCGTCAGGCCAGTCCGTCATCCGCCGGTGTTCGCCCGGAGTGATGCCGGAAGAAACGAAGTCCTGGACCTGGCCTGAGTCGCCGATGGTCGTAATCCCGCCGTAACGAGCACCGGTCAACGCGCGGGCGCTCTCTACGACCTCGCGCAGGACGGTGCTGACGTCGAGGCTCGCGCTGATGAGCAGGGTGGCCGCGCTCAGCTTGGAGATGCGATCCCGGAGCACCTGGTTCTCTCGCCGCAGTTCATCGGGACTCTTCAACTGTCCTCCCTCGCTGGCCCCGGAGCAAAATTCAGTTTGGCGCCGTCGTGCGTCGGCTCGATGGAGAATCCGGATTCAAGCCGAGTTGGCGCCAAGGATAGCATACTCGTGAATAAAATCACAAAAAGATCACTTTATTGGCTCGTTATTTCACGTTAAATTCACTCTATGAGTCTATAATCTACGGGACTGTTATTGAGAGTTTTATATGGGATCCCCATTGCAAGACCGTCAGGTCGATTCCGTCATACAGAGGATCCATGACTAAATCTAAACCAACTCGTCCTGCGCCAGACGAAGAGTCCATTTGAGTCGCGTTTCACACAGACCGACCATTCATTCCACAACGACACAGGAGTTCCACCTCAGGAAAAACCCAACGTATCCGGTTCCGTTTGCCGCTTGAGTTCCCGCTATCAGTCCCTGGAACGACGAATGGAGCATTCGTCCGGATTCTTCTCAGGCGGGTAGATGACCGGTCGGCGTTAAGCGGATTAGTGTGTTCCGTCTTGGTCGATTTCGGGCGCAGAAGACCGATGCTTGTAGACCTGCGCGGCGTGTCGAGGATGGCGCGGATCTGATCTGGAACGAGTTCCAAGGCGTGATGCGCGGCGGTGCCATCCAAGTGCCCGCCGGGCCGGACGCCGTGCGCACGACAAATGGCAATCCCCCCTCGTTCGTGCTACCGTCTTCGGCAATGGTCATGCGCTCCTGCTTCGCTGCCTTCCACTTACCGGTCTGAACTCAATTCGGACCGGGGCGCATTGCCATCCCTGATCGCGGCCGCTCACCATCCGGCCAATTCCGTCACCCCATAGTCCGGGAAGGGAGAACCCATGCAACACGTTTGCCTTGCCACGCACGAAATCCGCCGCTCGCTCATCGCCGCAGTGCTGATTCTTCCGCTGTCCGCCTGCGCCAAACCCACTTACCTCAAGAACGCCTCCGCCATCCAGCTCGAGGGGCTGCTGGCGGCGCACCAGAACGTCTCCGACTACCAATTCCATGCCGATGAGTTATTCGACTCGGCCATGGAGTTACGGAGAGAAGCCCGGGTTTTGAAGCGCACCGTGGAGACGGTCAAGGCCAACAATGACCCCGATCCGCTGGAGGCTTCCGCCGCCGTCGCCGTGAGGATCGCGCAGATTCAGGCTCAGGAAGCGCGCCGCCCCGGCCCGTTGCGGAAACTGCGGCCCAAACACGAAGAGCAGATGGACATCCTCGGCAGCCTTCTGGACCTGCTGTACCGGAGCCAGGCTCTGATTCACGAATACATCATGACCGACATCGGTCCCAGCTCCGATCGGATCACCGAGACCAGCGCCGGCCTGGACGGCCTCCTGAACCGGCAGGACGGGGGGACTCCACAATGACCCGCGCCCGGATTCTCTTTGCCCTTTCCCTCCTTTCCCTTTCCCCCGCCACGGCTCCCGCCAAGGACGCCCCCGCCGGAATCGTTCAGTTGTCCGAGAAGATCACCGGCGCGCTGGACCGGATCGAAAAGAAACTGCGGCACGACAAACAGGCGTGGCAGGAAGCCATGGAGTTCTATTTCGGCGCCGTCGAATCGGAACTGGCTCAGGCGCGGCTGAAGCGCCGGGAGTTCCGTCATGCCGAGCTCGCCCTGCGGCTGCGGACGTCGTGGACGAAGGAGCCGTTCCGGACGGCGGTCCTGATGCGGCTCGCCGAGATCGACCTGGCGGCCGATGAGGTCTCCAAGGCCCAGTTGACTCGGCTCCGGGAGATCGGCGGTCAACGCCGGGCGGAGCTCGACCGGCTGATCTCGCTGGTCAGCCGGCTGCGGATCGGACAGGTGGAACTGACCCGGTACCTGTCCGACACGTCGCTGTCCAAGCGGGTCGGCGAAATCGACCTCTCTCGCGTGGCCCTGGCCGTGGCCGAGGCCCGGCGTTTCCGCAGGTCGCCTGCGGTCGAGCAGGAGCAGGCAGAGGCAGCCGTCGAGAAAGAGCGGGACCGCCTGGAGGAAGCCGTGAAGGGCTTCCGGGAATTTCTGGACGTGTTGGACCGGGCGATCGAACTGGTTCCGACCGAGGAGTAGGGAATGGCTTTGAATTTGAACATGGGCAACCTGATGGGAATCGCCAAGGACACCCGTTCTCTCTTTGGAGAGGTCGCGGGCCTGCGGAACCAGGGAGACGACGCCAAGACGGCGGAGTTGGAGAGCGCTGCGCTGGCCGCCATCGAGAGGGTCCGGGAAGCGATTAGCAGTGCCGGGGAAGCCGGGTCGGCTGATAGCGGCGAAGTCAAGCGGGTCCTGCTGCAAGAGCGGGAGGTCATCGATGACCGGCTCGTCTACGACACCGAACTCGACGCGGGCGAGTACTCGGATCTCCTGGAGCAGAAAGGGGACATCAACGTGAAGCTGTTCGCGTTGACCATCGGAGCCGTGCTCACCTGGGACCGGCTGTTCACCGCAGACGATCTGGACGACCTCCGCGCCGGCGTCGACGCCGCGGCGCAGGAGGTTCGGGAACGCAAGGAGCTGGCGGGACTTGTGAACGGCATCTTCAAGGCGTTCTCCATCAGCCTGAAGATCGCCACCAGGATCGCGGGGCTCCCGGGGTAGTGTGACCCTGCGGCGGAATGCCGCGGAAAAAAGAGCCGTGTGCGATTCAATGGAAACATCCTTTTTCGTTGGATTTGGAGGACGAAATGAGTAACTCGAGCAAGTTCATGACCGATAGCGACGGCAATCCGTCCGCAATGCGTCTGATGTCCATTTTGGCGTTGATTGTGGCGGCGGTGCTCGCGTGCGTCGAGGTGTTCGGCTGGGGGTCGGGCGGCGACAAGACCGAGCTGGTCCTGTACTTCCTGGTCGCCGCGTTCGCCCCGAAGGCCGTGCAGAAATTCACCGAGTGACACCACGCAGGAGAAACTGGAGGCGCGACTTTCTTGTCGCCCACTGGGAGGGGAGACTTTTAGTCCCCCATTCTTCTGTGTTGCTACGCGATTCGGTGACCGGAGAGGGTAGTGGCCGGAAAGTGTAGAGGGGGGACTACCGTCCCCCCTGACCCCCCCCTGGTCGGCGGCAAGAAAACCGCCGCTCCCATCCGGCGACAAGAAAGTCGCCGCCTGATTGTCCCGTCCCGAAATCGAATGAAAGTCGGGTCCCTGGAAGTTGACCCCGGCTTCAACGAACCATAGGCTGATCGCCACATACGGGCAGGCTCCGTTTCTTCGATCGTCATAGTTCTCCGGAAGGGAGTCGAAGGTCTTGAAATTTCACAAGCTTGGACCAGGGCTATTGATCGGCTTGGTCGCGTTGGCCGGCCTGTGCACCGGCGTCGACGACGCCCGCGCTCAGTCCCCCTTCTACCTGCGCGTAGGTGCCGAGACGGGCTCGATTACGGTGGAACACACCAAGAAAGTGACCATCGGGGACGGGTCCAGTTCCAGCACGTCCTCCTCAACGGGCCTCGCGTTGGCCGGCAGCGTGGCGGCCGGATTGCGCCTCGGCCTGCCCGGGAACTGGCTGGTTGGGGGTGAGGTCGAGGGGATCGTCTCCAGCCGGCGCAAGCTGGAGGGCACCATCTCTCCGACCCGGAGCGGGAACGTGCACGACGTCTGGCCCGGCCGGTGGGACTACAGCGACTTGGCGGGCGCGGGCGGCAACATCATCTTGGGACGGAGAGTCGCCGGCGGCCTCGCCGAGGTCTACGTCCTGGGCGGAGTCCGTCGTACCTGGACCGAGTTCGCGAGCGGAGCAACGAATCCCGAGACCGGAGTGGCCGGGGAAGACCGCGAGCGGCTGGGAAGATGGCCGTGGTCGATCGGCGCGGGAACCACGCTGCGGCTCAAGTGGCCGCTGGACTTTCGAGTCCGCTACTTCCGTTCACTCACCGACTGGGTGGTCGCCGACGAGTTGGTGCGGCTCGACTATCGATACAGCACGAACGGCGTGCTGATCTCCGTCGGGATTCATGTCTTCGGCTAATTGGCTGGGTTTAGAATTCAATACTCGGTGGGTCGGATGGCCGAGGCTCCGCTTGGTTCCTCCGGCTTTTTCTACACCGGCATCTTGGGTCTGTTAGGTCAATCCGTCAAAAGCCTCATCCGCCGGAACGGGCGAGCATCATCTTCGTTTTCGTGGCACGCGAGGCAACCTTCGCGTGCGTGATTCCTTCAGGTAACTTCGTCTCGGGCGAAATGACGGCCCGGGCCAACTGATCCAACGTGATCACCGCGCCGCGCAAGTCCGCTCCGGAGAAGTTGGTGCCGGTCGTTTCCGCATCCGACAAATCAGCGTCACGAAAATCTGCGCCGGCAAAATTGGTGTCGGTCAGAATCGCGTGTCTGAAGTCAACGCGGCGAAAGATGACGGACGGGTAATTCATTTCACGAATATCAGCATATTGAAGCTTTGATCCTTGTAGATTGAGCCGTTCATGCCGGTGAGGATTTTGGTGTCTAATGGCCATATTTCATCATCTTCCTACGCTTGGGATACGCAAATAGTAGAGCGCATCCTGCAGGTCAGGCGGCAACTCATCGTTCAAGTCGTCCCGGCCTCCCGTTCTGACGAATCCTGTCAATATTCCTCGCACCCGGTCGCGATATTTTGGCTCACTGTTGGCAAGTTCCGTTAGAGCGACGACTCCACCGGTCCGAACAGAAAGGGAGCGGCTACCCAAGTTTGCGACGGTCGACGCGAAAACGTCCTGAAAGTGGCTGTCGTTTGCCGCGCTGGCTTGTCGGGTCGCAGCACGTGCACGCTGCCACGCGATCAACAATGCAAGCGCGGAACCCACGATGATTCCAAAATTTCTTACGATTTCGCTAAGTTTGATCCACCATTCCATAATTTTACACTTTGAGGTGAATCCGAATTGCCATTGCCGGAGTCTCTCGGCGACGGTCCACACTGGTCCCTCCGTCACCGCCCAGGAGGTCTCGGCCTCCGCGCCCGAAAGGGCCGGAAGTCGACCTTGCAGCCGTGGTTGGACAGAAAGGAGAGAAACTTCTTGTAGTCCTCCTTGGGCAATCCGAAGTAGTGGGCCAGGCGCTGATAGCTCCCTCCGCATGCCTCCAGGCCAAGGGAGACGATCCGGCGGAGGTCGTCCCGGGTGAGGTCGCGGCGCAGGTAGACGTCCCGGACGTCATCCCAGAAGTCGGCGTGGCCGTCCACCATCCGCTCCACGAGATCGGCGAGCATCTCGGCTCGGGAGGACTTCGCCTTCCGGCGTGTGAGCCGGGAAGACACCTCGCGGACGAAGCGGGAAAAGGGGACAGTTACTTTCTCTATGCACGGGCGCAGAATTCGACCCTGTATTGGCGTTTTGCTGAAGATCGGGCTCAACTCCGGGTCGCCAGCCGCGCGGTCTCGGCATCCTTACCAGAAAGTCACCGGTTAGGAGTAGTCCCTTTACGAATGGGACTCAGAAATTTCTGATATTTCTCACGAAGTTCTTCGGGAAGAGAAATTTCCGCGCGAGAGATGTCTTGGAACACTTGTCTCAGAGCATCCTCACGCGCTCGCCTGATTTTTCTTTCACGTCGATCTCTATAGATTTCCACAAGCATGCCGCCTCCATCAATGATAATTAATCGGAAATCCGATATCGGATTTCCTTGTCAATCGTCCCGGCCGGAAATATCGGAGTAAAGGCTCCGATAATAGGAAGAAGCCTTCGCCATGCCGTTTCACATCATCCCCTGCTTCACCGCCCAGGAGGTCTCGGCCTCCGCGCCCGAAAGGGCCGGAAGTCGACTTTGCAGCCGTGGTTGGACAGAAAGGAGAGAAACTTCTTGTAATCCTCCTTGGGCAATCCAAAGTAGTGGACCAGGCGCTGATAGCTCCCTCCGCATGCCTCCAGGCCGAGGGAAACGATCCGGCGAAGGTCGTCCCGGGTGAGGTCGCGGCGGAGGTAGACGTCGCGGACGTCATCCCAGAAGTCGGCCTGGCCGTCCACCATCCGCTCCACGAGTTCGGCGAGCATCTCGGCTCGGGACGACTTCTTCTTCGGGCGTGTGAGCCGTGATGACACCTCGGGCAGGTCAATGGTCTCGTCGCAAAGGTGATAGCTACTCTCCAGGATGTTCTCCAGCTCCCTGACGTTTCCCGGATAGTCATATCGGCTCAAGTGGAGCCGGGCCCTTCCGGACAGGGTCTTATTGGTTCCCCAGCGCCGGTTGAAGGAATCCAGAAAGAACTGGGCCAGGTGCGGGATGTCCGTCGACCGCTCCCGGAGTGGAGGAATCTCCAAGTAGTAGACGTTCAGCCGGTGATAGAGGTCTTCCCGAAACAAGCCTTTTGCGATCAGATCCTCCAGGGGCTGATTGGTGGCCGCCACGATCCTCACATCCACGGCGCGCTCCCGGGTTTCGCCCACGCGCCGCACCTTCCGCTCCTGAAGCGCCCGCAGCATGCGAACCTGGAGACCCAGGGACAGGGCCCCGATTTCGTCCAGGAACAACGTTCCGCCGGACGCGGCTTCGAAGAGTCCAGGTTGGTCCCGCACGGCTCCCGTGAAACTCCCCTGACGGTGCCCGAAGAGTTCGCTTTCGATGAGTTCCTTGGGGAGCGCGCCGCAGTTGACCGGAGTCATGGGGCCGCGCGAGCGGTGGCTGTAGTCGTGGAGAGCCTGGGCAACGAGTTCCTTGCCGGTTCCGCTTTCTCCGTAGATCAAGACGGTCGCGTCCGAGCGCGCGGCCCGTTTGATGTGGCCGAACAACATCTTCATGGACGGGTGCTCTCCGATGATTGTCCTGGCATCTTTCAGGATGAGGGCTGAGGCGGTTTCGAGCCGTTCCGCAGCGGGTTCGGTCCGGATCGGCAACTGCCATTCCAGGAGTTTGACGGCGCAGGCCAGAAAGTCCATGTCCTCTTCGGACATTCCCTGAAGGGGTGGTTCCAGATAGAGAAGAGCCAGCAGTTCTCCGCCTGCGTAGAACCGCATCGCCAGAGATCCGTCCTTCCCGTGAACCTGCTCCAGCGACCCCTCGAACACTCGACCGTCGTTCCCTTGAGGGAGGGTCTGTCGTCCACTCCTGACGCATTTTCCGCAGTGAGCGAGGCGATGGAATCGCTGGGAAGGATGCTCCCGGCCAAACAGGTTCGCGCCCAAATCCGGAACCCCCGCGGCGAGACAGTCCAGGGCCGCCTCGGCGATCTCGGCGAGTCCGCCGTGTTCCCCCAGGGACGAAACCAGTTCGTGCAGATGTCCCAGATACCTGGGCGCGGGATGCCTGGAAATCCGGCGGAACACCTGGTCGCGTTCGGCCGCGATGGGTGAGATGAAGCGTTCGGAGAACGAACTTCGGAAGTCGGCGGAGAGATGGACTGCTCTTTCCTTCAAGATCTGCAGGGCTCGTGAGTAGCTTCGGACCCCGTTCCCGCGTTCGCCGCTCGCGACCTCGGCCCTGGCCCGCACCCGATACAACTCGGCTTCGAGTCCGGGCCGATCCATGTGCGTGACCAGTTGTAGTGCCCGAAGCGAGAGGACGCGGGCGCGGTCGGGCGAGTCTTCCTTCAGCAGATGTCTCGCCCTCAGGAGGTGTGCCGTTGCGAGCAAGGGCAGGTAGGAATGCTCCATCGAAAGGCCGGTTGCCTTTCGAATGCAGCTTTCGGCACCGGAAGATCGGCCCAGCGCCAAGAGAGTTTCCGCAAGACTCAGGAGTCCTCTCGCTCGGTAGTACGGCAGGTACGGCACGAGGGTCTCCTTGGCTTCGATAGCGGTTTCGTACGCCTGCTCATACTCGGCCAGATCCTGGTGAATCCTGGTCCTGAGAAGAAGAAAGCGTCCCTTCTCCCGACCGAGTTTCCGCACTTCGAGAGGGGCGAGCGTCTCCAAGGCCCGGTCCGGGAGACCCAACATGACCCAGGTCCAACTCGCCGCCAACGTGGCATCGACAAAGGACGAGAACACGGG
Source organism: Acidobacteriota bacterium (assembly GCA_965217775.1). Lineage (GTDB taxonomy): Bacteria > Acidobacteriota > UBA6911 > RPQK01 > JAJDTT01 > JAJDTT01. Next base: position 3,703,505 of record CBDCJH010000002.1, on the reverse strand, counting down.
GAGGTCGGCACACGCTTCCAACGCCGCGGCGCCGACACTGACCGCGGTCTCCAGTTCCAGCAGATAGTTCAGGTTTTTCGTCAGTTCGATATGGAGTTCGATTTCAGTATGCCGATTCTGATTCAGGTCTCGGTTCTTGGAGATCAATTCCCTCAGTCGTGGCACCGCATGTCTGTGATGACCCAGCTTTCGGCTGTGGATCGCCAGCGCTTTCTGCGCCAGAATCGCCAATTCGGGATTGCCATATTCCCTGGCCAGAGACAGGCTGTATCGAGCCGTGTTTCTGGCTGATTTGAATTTCCCGAGCTCCGAATACAGGACGGAAAGGTTTGTGATTCGATTGCCCAGACTGATGGATCGACATCGTTTGATCGCTGATCGTACGGCGGCCAGTTGCCAATGGGTGGCTTGATCCGGATCTCCGTTGGCATGCGCGAAGGAGGCGAAGGCAAGGTGATGCTTTTCAGCCAGGGCCGCGTCCTTCTCGCACTGAATCAGCATTTGAGCGGCCACCGGGCCAACCTCCAAGTGCTTCCCCGTCCGGCTCATGGCGTAGAGCCACTCTCCTTGGAGCTCTCCTTGCGAGAATTGGGTGGATGCCTGGTCCAGGACGGAGAGGGCTTCCTGCAGCGTATCGATGCCTTGTCCCATTCTCCCCAAGTGGATGTGGATCTGGGCCGCCATGGAAAGCAGGCACGCTCGATGATCTGCTTGAGACGGCCCCGAATCGAGTTGGTTCAGACAGAATTCGTGACACTCGCGCAGACTGCCGCCCAGATACATGATCTCGGCCGATTTCCGGATGAGGTCCCGGGTGTCGATAGGCAGCGCGCCCAAACGCAACGCGCGACGAAGCAGGTTGGAAGCGTCCCTGTACGCTCGTCGTTCGCGCAATCGGTGCAGGGTTTCCCAGATGTACTGCCTCACCTTGCCGATTTCGTGTGCGGCCAGGTAGTGGCGCAGCAACTCCTTCAGCAGGAGCGCGTCATCCGACTTCAGGATCCGGTTCTCCAGGACACTGCCGATACGTCCGTGAATCTGCTGATATCTGGTCGAGGATTCGCCGATTCGTTGGACAATGGTCCGAGCGATCCAGTCGTGAGCCACCGTGAGGACGGGAGCATGGAGGCTTCCCGATACACCGACCAGGTTGAGGCGATCCAGGGCGTAGATCTCTTCCGAGAGAGAATCGCCCGAGGTCTGAAGAATGCCGGCAAGTCTGGTGGCCGATATTGGTTTTCGTATCAGGGCCAGATGATCGAGGACTTCCCGTTGGTCCGGTGTGAGCCGATCCAAACGGCCGGCAATTGTTCCGGATGCCGCCGCGGGCAGGAAAGAATCCCTGGTTCGGGTCGGTGAATACTTCCACTGCCCGGAACGAAAGTTCAATTGTCCCGTTTCGTGCAGATAGCGGAGAGATTCATGAACATAAAAAGGATTGCCGGTGCTTTGCGGCAGTATCGTAGAGGTGACGGTCGGATCCGGACCTCCAAGCAAGGTTTCGACGAGTTGCTCCGACTCGATGGGATCCAGGGGTGACAACCGGACTTCCTCCAAGTGTCCATTCCGTTCCAGCTCCGATTTCAACGTGTTCCAATATTCCGGAAGTTCATCGGTCCGGTAGTTGCCAACGAAGAGAACCGGTATGGGATCGTCTCCAAACGCGCGTCTGTATAGTTCCAGCGAACTCTCATCCATCCATTGCAGGTCGTTGATGCAGAAGACGACCGGAGAGAGTGAGGACACGTTCCTCAGAAACGAGAGCAAGGTTTCGATGAGCTGTGCGGAACTCTTCGCCGCCTGCCAAGTGTCGGTGACCCTCCAGCGCTGGCCGAGTTCGGATTCCGCCTGGAACGCTTCCAGGATCCCGTCACCGGGGTGATGGCTCGCTGAGAACGTCGTGGTTCTGCGGAGCCGCGCCGCCAATTCGACCCGTCCCGTGACCGCCGTTTTGCCGATTCCGCTGGAGCCGGCGAGGGAGACGAATCGAGGCTTGGGATCCTGGATATGGAGATCCAAGATTTGGCGGAGCCTGGTGGACTCGTCCGACCTGCCGATCAACGAGCAGCGGAATCGTGGGGATGGAGGAGCGGCCAAGCGGATGACGGCCTGTAGAGCGGTGCTCACGTAGCTGGCCGAAGAGGGTCGAGCTTCCGGATCCTTCTGAATGAGATCCAGAATCAGTTGCTCCACGTTGGCTGGAATGTCGGGATTCAATTTCCGGGGCCGGGCCGGGGTAGTCAGGGCCTGTTTCAGCAGAAGGACTTCGGGGTTCTTCTCCCGATAGGGATCGTGGCCCGTAAACAGCCGATAGAGGACCATTCCGAGCGAGTAGAGGTCGCTTTGCTTCGATGGGGTTCCATGTCTGATCCACTCTGGTGAGGCATACCGAATAACATGGGCCGGGAGAGACTTTCCGGACGGGCCCTGCTTGGGAGCCGGAAGATTGAGAAGCAGATCCCCGCAGTTCCCCACGAAAAGATGAGAAGGCTTCAGGTATCCGCAGAGGAATCCTCTGTAGTGAAGGTAAGAAAGCAGATCTGCGAGTTGCACGGAACACTTCATCGCTCGGGAAGGCGTCAGTCGCCCTCCCTTTGCGTCGATGAGTTTCCGGGTCAGGTAATCGCAGATGAAGCCGGGACGTTTACCTCGAAAGGCGACGTCCTGGACCGGATGGAGCCATGAATGATCGAGCGCCGTACGCATCTCGAACAAGCGCTCCACCTCCAGAAGGCTTGTCCGGGAAGTGATCTTTCCCGGCAGTAGACTCAGAACTTTGTTTCGGGCGGCATCCCATTCGTCAACGGCCAAGTAGACGCGCAGGTCCGGCCCGGGTTCCAAAGGGCGAAGAATTCGGTAGCGTGAAGACACTGAGGCACTCCTTCGATCTGCACTGGCACAGAGGATTTCCCGAGACTCCGGCCAGACGACTTTTCGAAAGAGAACAAACCGATTGCTGAGCAACCGAGTTATAGATCAGGGGTTGATCCGTTGTGGCTAGCGAGGGTTTCCAAGTAAGAGAGGTCCTGGACCGACTTCGCCGAGCCGTTGACTCCAGACCTCCACTTCACCGAATCTTTGCGGGCGATTGCTCAAGTGAGCCACGGTGCCAGTAAACGCCACCGGTAAGGGAAAATCAAGTTCGGGCCGGGGCGGAGCATGTAATTCTGAAAGGGATCCGTGCCGATAATAGGTGTCAGCGTCATCATTCCCACCCACAATCGCCGGAAAACCCTGGCCGGAGCTGTGGAATCAGTCCGGTCGCAGACTTTTCGCGACTGGGAACTCCTCATCGTCGACGACGGTTCCAGCGACGGCACGTACTGGGACTGGTCAGAATCCGGTGATCCGCGAATCCGGTACCTGCGAACCGAACACCGGGGCGTCAGCGCCGCCCGCAATCTGGGGATTCAGCAGGCGAAATTTCCTTGGATCTCGTTCCTCGACAGTGATGACACGTGGCTTCCCAAGAAGCTGGAGACTCAGCTTGCGGCGCTGAAGTTCCATTCAGGCTACCTCGCCGTCCACTCCGACGAGATCTGGATCCGTCGCGGCCGCCGGGTGAACCCCAAGAAGATCCATCGCAAGTACGGCGGCTGGGTCTACCGCTACTCTCTCCCCCGCTGTGTCATCAGCCCCAGTTCCATCCTTATCTCGCGACAGCTACTTGATCGATGCGGAGTATTCGACGAGACGTTCCCCGTTTGCGAGGACTACGAACTCTGGCTCCGCATGTTCGCCCGCCACCCCATCTGCTTCGTGGACCGGCCTCTGCTGGTCAAGACCGGCGGCCATGCCGACCAACTCTCGAGGAGCACCTGGGGACTGGACCGTTTCCGAATTCGAGCCATGGTGAAGACCGTCGAAAGCGGGATCGTCAGCCTGCAGCAGGAGGCCTGGACGGCCGCGGAGATCGTTCGAAAAGCGGAAATCCTGGCAGGGGGGTGCGAGAAACGAGGCCGAATGGAAGAGGCCCGTTACTATCGGAGCCTGGCCGAATTCTGGAACGAGAGGCACCGCGAGCGAGTCTCGCAGTTGAGCTTCTAACTCGGGCTACTCCTTCCCCGTATCCTTCGCCTTCTCCCGCTCCTCCTGGAACCGCCGCCGCTCCAACTCCAGAGCCCGCTGCTTCCACTTGTCCATGGGGTCGAACGGAGCGTAGTAACCTCGCCGGTGGCGAATCCGGACGTCGTCCGCCTTCACCTCCACCTCGATCTTCCGGAGGGTGCCGTCCTTCTTCTTGTTGGTGGGGACGTAGGTCAGGTTGTACTGGCTCCGCAGTTCCTGGTCGATGGTCTTGAAGGCCTCCGCCAGGTTGTTGCTGGAATGTGGGAAGAAGACGGTGCCACCGGTGTTCCCGGTCAGTTTTTCCAGCGCCTTGTCGCCCCTGGCGTCCTCACCCGCCCCGAACCGGGTGGTGCTGATGGCGTAGATGGTGGCTTCGGCCATATAGGCCATCCGGAGCGTCTCGTCGAAGGTGCGGACGCTGGTCAGGTCCGACCCGTCCGAGAGGACCAGGATCGTCTTGCGGCCGTACTCCTGAAGCATCTTCTGCTCCGAGATCAGGTAGATGGCGTCGTAAAGGGAGGTGCCTCCGCCCGCCCTGAGGTTGTCGATCTCGGCCAGCAGCGCGTTGGGGTTGGAGGTGAAGTCGTGCAGCAGCGTCACCCCGGTGTCGAATTCCAACAGCAGCGCCTTGTCGGTGGGCCGCATCACGTCGAAGAGGAAGTCGGTGGCCACCTCCTTCTCGAAGCCCAGCTTGAGCCGGACGCTGGCGCTGGCGTCCACGCAGATGGCGATCGTCAGCGGCAGGTTCGTCTGGGCGGCGAAGTTGGTGATCTGCTGGCGGCGGCCGTCCTCCTTGATGATGAAGTGCTGCGGCGAGAGGTTCGTGACGAACCGGCCCGTCTTCTTGTGGTGGACCGCCACCAGGACGTTCACCGCCTCCACCTCCACCCGGAACGGTTCCAGCGGATCGTCTCCGGCCTCGGCGCTCGACTGGGCCAAGAGGCCCGGGACCAGGGCCAGGGCGAGTAAAATCCGGGTGAGCAGCTTGCCTGGGCACATGAGCGAGTTCATTATTCCAAAATCCCCAGAACCCCTTCAAGTTCCGGGGGCAAGGGACTCTCGAAGCGCACCCGCCGTCCGGTGCCGGGGTGGAGGAAGGCCAGGGAGGCCGCGTGGAGGAAGTGGCGTCCCATCCGGACCATTGCCGAGGCGCGGATCGAATCGGGCAACCGGCGGAGCCGCCGGCCTCCATAGGTGCCGTCTCCCACCACCGGGTGCCCCAGATGAGTCAGGTGGACCCGGATCTGGTGCGTCCGTCCGGTGTGGGGCGCGACCGACAGGCAGGTGAAGCCCGGATGCCGCGAGAGCACCCGGTAGCGGGTCAGGGCGGGGCGCGGCTTGCGGGTCCGGGTCGAGATCCGGGTTCGGGACCGGGGATGGCGCCCCAGGGACACGTCGATCTCACCCCGGTCCTTCGCCACCGAGCCGTGCACCAGGGCCAGGTAACGCTTCTTCACCTCCCGTCGGGCGAACTGACCGGAGAGATGATCGTGTACCTGCTCCGTCTTGGCCACCACCAGGAGTCCCGAGGTCCCTTTGTCCAGCCGGTGCACGATTCCCGGCCTGACCGTCTCCTGCCGGCTCAGCTCCTCCAGATGGTAGGCGAGGGCGTTGGCCAGAGTCCCGCTCCGGTTGCCGGCTCCCGGATGCACCACCTGTCCCGCCGGCTTGTCCACCACCAGCAGGCACGAGTCCTCGTGGAGCACGGTCAGGGGAATCGGTTCCGGCGTCAGGTGCGAGGGCTCCGGCGGGGGCGGGTCCACCCGGATCTCGTCTCCCGGACGCAGCCGGTAGCTGGGCTTGCGGCCCTGGCCGAGCACCAGGACCCGGTTGCCGTCTACCCAGCGCCGGATACGGCTGCGGCTGAACTGGGAGAGGCGGCGGCTCAGGTAGGCGTCCAGGCGCCGGCCCGCGTCGCTGGAGCTCACCCTGAGGCGGATGGTCTCGGTTCGAGTCTCGTCTGTTTCAACCACGGCGTGAAGGAACCGGGTTTCTTCTCATGTAGCGGTAGAGCAGCAGGCCGCAGGGAACGAGCAGCAGGCTGATGAACTGGGAAGTGGAGAGGGCTCCTCCGAACACGAAGCCCCGGTCGGCGTCGCCCCGGAAGAACTCGATGCCGAAGCGCAGGATCGAGTAGCAGAGGAGGTAGGCGGCGAAGACCTGTCCCTTGAAGCGCCGCGCCCCGTGCAGCCAGAACAGGAAGAGGAACAGGATGAACGTCGCCAGCGACTCGTAGATCTGGGTCGGGTGCAGCGCCACGTTGATGGGGACGCCCACCACGCGATGGGCGTACTCGCTGGTGAAGGTGACGGCCCAGGGGAGGGAGCAGGGTTGCCCGTAGTCGCACCCGGCGGCGAAACAGCCCAGACGCCCGATGGTCTGTCCCAGGGCGATGGCCGGTCCCGCGGCGTCCGCCACCGTCCGGAAGTCCATGAACGGCTGCCGCCGGACGTAGAGATAGCTGCCGGCCATGGCCCCGAGCAAGCCCCCGTAGTAGACGCCGCCGGCCTGCCAGAACCCCAGGGTGAACAACCTTGAGGGATCCTGCGCCAGATAGGTCTCCCAGTTGGTGAGGATCATCAGCAGCTTGGCGCCGACGATGGCCGAGAGGATGATGATGAATCCCAGGTCCCAGCTCCGCTGCCGGGGTATGCCGTCGCGTTCCCCCAGCCGGGCGAAGAGAAAGATGGCCGACAGGCAGGCGGTCGCCAGCAGAGCCCCGTAGGTGTGAAGGGTCAGGGGGCCGATTTCCAACAGCTTGGGAAACATGGTGTTTGAAGAGCTTGCGAACCGGCCGGCGTCCCGGCGAATTTACGAGAGAGACTGGGAGGGGCGATTTTCTTGTCGCCCATCCTTATTTTCCTCCGTGCCTCTATGTTGCATTCGGAGTGCGGCGGCAAGAAAGCCGCCGCTCCCATTCGGCGGCAAGAAAGCCGCCGCTCCTACTACTTCTTGTCCCGTTTGGCCTCCTCGATCACCTTTTCGGCGAAGTGCGGCGGAACGATGTCGTAGTGGGACTTTTCCATGTGGAAGCTGCCCCGTCCTCCCGTCACCGAGGTCAGTGTCGGCGCGTAGTTGAGCATCTCGGCCAGCGGGACTTCGGCGTGGACCACCTGCATGCCGGTCTTGATGTCCATGCCCTGGATCCGTCCGCGCCGGGAGTTCAGGTCGCCCATGATGTCGCCCGAGTTCTCCTCCGGCACGTAGACCTCCACCTTCATGATGGGCTCCAACAGCACCGGCCGTGCCCGTTCCATGGCCTTGCGGAAGGCCAGCGACCCGGCGATCTTGAAGGCCATCTCGGAGGAGTCCACTTCATGGTAGCTGCCGTCATAGAGGGTGACCTTGAAGTCCACCACCGGATACCCGGCCACGAACCCCCTCTCCGCCGACTCCACGATCCCCTTTTCCACGGCCGGGATGAAATTCCTGGGGATGGACCCGCCGAAGATCTTGTTCTCGAACTCGAAACCGGAGCCTCGGGGAAGCCCTTCAATCCGGATCTTGCAGTCTCCGAACTGCCCGTGTCCGCCGGTCTGTTTCTTGTGCCGCCCGTGGACGTCGGCGTTTCCGGTGATGGTCTCCCGATAGGGCACCTTGGGCGGCTTCAGAATGACGTGGACGCCGTACTTGCGCTCCAGCTTGGCCACCGTCACCTCCACGTGAAGCTGACCGGTGCCGGAGAGCAGAAACTCCTTGGTCTGGGCTTCGCGGCGGAACGAGATGGAGGGGTCCTCCTCGATCACCCGGGCGATGGCGTTGCCGATCTTGTCTTCGTCGCCCCGAGACTTCGGCTCCACGGCGAAGCTGATCGCGGCCTCGGGAAACTCCACCTTGCGGACGATGCTGCGGGCCGAGGGTTCCGAAAGGGTGTCGCCGGTGGCGGTATTCTTCAGCTTCATCACCGCGCCCAGGTCTCCGGGCCGGAGTTCCGGCACGGGCTCGTAGCTCTTTCCCTGGGGGATGTGGACCGCGCCCAGGCGTTCGTTGGATTCGGCGGTCCGGTTGCGCAGGTTCGAGTCCGATTTGACGGTTCCGGTGATCGCCTTCACCAGGTTGATGCGCCCGGCAAAGGGATCGGCCAGAGTCTTGAAGACGTAGGCCGTGACGGGGCCGTCCGGTGAGATGGAAAGCTCGACCTCCTCCTCCTCCTCCGATCCCGTCGTCAGGCCCGGGACGGGAGTCCTCTCCAAGGGATTGGGGAAGAGCTCCACCATGGCGTCCATGAGCTGCTTCACTCCCATGTTCTTTCCGGCCGACACGCAGAAGGCGGGGACGATGGACCGGTCCACGAAGAAGCTGCGCAGCCCCTGCACCAGCTCGCTCTGGGTCAGCGTGCCCTCCTCGAAGTACTTCTCCATCAGATCGTCGTCGCTCTCGGCCACCATCTCGATCAGCTCTTCACGGCGCTGCTCGGCTTCCTCCTGAAGCTCGTCCGGAATGGCCGTTTCCTGGAAATTCCCGCTCCCGTCCGTTTCGCAGACGTAGGCCTTCTCGCCGATCAAGTCGATGATCCCCCGGAAGGACGCCTCCTCGCCCATGGGAATCTGCACCGGCACCACCGTCCGCCCGAAGGACTTGTGAACCGACTCCAGGCTTCTCTCGAAGCCGGCCCGGTCCCGGTCCAGCTTGTTGAAGACCACGGCGCGGGCCAGCCGATGCTCTTCGGCGAACTCCCACGCCTTCTCCGACTGCACCTCCACTCCGGCCGTGGAATCGACGACCAGCAGGGCCGAGTCGGCCCCCATCAGGGAGGACTTGGCGTCCAGGATGAAAGCCGGATAGCCCGGCGTGTCGATGAGGTTGATCTTGCTGGATCCCCACTCGCAGTGGGCGACGGCCGTGTTGATGGTGATCTGCCGGGAAATCTCGTCGTCGTCGTAGTCGGTGACCGTGTTCCCGTCGTCCACTCGACCCAGGCGGTTCACCGCCCCGGCCAAGTAGAGCATGGCGCTGGCCAGAGTGGTCTTGCCGGAATCCCCATGACCGATCAGGCCGACGTTGCGGATTGCCCTGCTGTCGTAGACCTTCATGAACGGCTCCTTTCTGGGGTATAGTACGAAATTGAGCAATGTAGGATAGCAGCCCGTGGCGAAAGTCGCCACGGAGTTCGGCTGGCGCGGTGTCCCGGCCGGTCCTCCATCGCACCAGCCGGGCGCTCGCTCCGAGTGTTCGCACCGGATCTCCCGACAACATGTCCAAGGGACTCTTCATCCGCCTCCTCACTCTGCTGGCGCTGGCCGTCTGCTGCGGCCAGGGAGCCGGCGTCGACGGCCTTCAGGTCCTCCGCCACACCCGGGAGATGGTGCGCCACGGTCCCCATCCGCCCGGAACCGAGGCCCAGCGGAAGGTGGGCGAGTACATCGCCGGGCAACTGGAAGCCCTGGGCCTCCAGGTGGACACCCACACCTTTCGTCCGGTCACGCCCCGGGGGCGCCTGCCTATGACCAACATCCGGGGCATTCTTCCCGGCCGCGATGAGAAGGTTCTGATCCTGGCCAGCCACTACGACAGCAAGTTCTTCGACACCTTCGAGTTCGTGGGGGCCAACGACGGCGCGTCCAGTACCGGCCTGCTCCTGGAGTTGGCCCGCGTGCTGTTCCAGGACAACCCCACCGATCTCACCTTCTGGTTCGTCTTCTTCGACGGAGAGGAGGCGCTGGGAACCTGGACCTCCGCCGACAGCCTGTACGGCAGCCGGGAGTTCGTGAAGCGGGAGGGGGACCGGGGGAACCTGCGCAACGTCGGCGCCATGATCCTGTTGGACCTGGTGGGCGGAAAGGACCTGCGGATCTTCCGGGAACCGAACTCCACTCCTTGGTTGACCAAGATCATCTGGGAACAGGGCTCGCGGCTGGGGCACCAACGAATCTTCCGGCCCTCGGGACGCACTTCCCCCATCGACGACGATCACCTCCCCTTCCTCCGCGCCGGGATCCCTGCCGTGGACCTCATCGACCTCAACTACGCCCATTGGCACAAGCCGTCGGACACGCTCGACAAGCTCTCCGGACCCAACCTGGAAATGGTCGGCGCCGTGGTGCTGGCCAGCCTGCCCGAGATTGCCCGTCAGGTGAAGCGGAGGTGACGGCCGGAGGTGCCGGGTGGACGAGATTACGGGATTCCAATATCGAGCTGGTGAAAGCGCCTCTTCACTGTTTCGCCTTATCTTCCGCAGCCTGACCAGGAATGTCGGGGCCCTCCCTCAAAGGTCGCTGGGGCGAGCCATCCGGTAGCCGACTTGGCGCTCGGTAAAGATATAGGTCGGGCTGGCCGCATTATCGCCCAGCTTGCGGCGGAGCATCTTCACGAAGGCGCGCACCCGCCGATGGTCGCCGGAATCCCCTCGGCGCCATACTTGGCGGAGCAGGGAATCGTACTTCACGATCCGTCCCGCGTTGACCGAGAGCACTCGCAGCAACTCGTATTCGGTGGCCGTCAACCGGACCGGACGGCCGGCGACGGCCACCTGGCGGTCCTCGTAGTGGATGGACAGGTCCCCCGAGCGGAAGGGTTCGGGCAGCTCGTCGCGCCGGCGCAGGGCCGCTTGGACTCTCGCGACCAATTCCGTCGGCGAGAAGGGTTTGACGATGTAATCGGCCGCCCCGACCTCCAGGGCCCGGGCGATCGTCTCGTCCCGGCCGTATCCGGAGATGAAGATGACGGGCAGATCGGCCAGCTCGGGGAGGCGCTCCATCAACTCGATTCCATCGGTCCCGGGCAAGATCAGGTCCAACAGAGCCAGCCGGGGTTGTTTCTCCTTGATGAGGCGGGACACCTTCCCTGGGTCGCCCGTCACGAGAGGGGAATAGCCGGCCGCCTCGAGCGCGTCGCGAACGTAGCGGAGTGTCTGCGGGTCGTCGTCCACCACCAGGATGCGGGTTCGCTCCCCCTCTTCCCGAGGCGGGCGCGAAGAGCTCCGGGCGAGGCCGGGCGCGGCGTCCTCCGCCACCGGAATCGTGAAGGTGAACCGCGTGCCCAGGCCCGCCCCGCCACTCTCGGCGCGGATGCGCCCCCCGTGGGCCTCCACCAGACCCTTGCAGATGGCCAGACCCAGACCGGTCCCCCTGATCCCGCGATCGCCGCCGCTACGCGAGTACTTCCGGAACAGGTGCGGCAACTGATCCAGCGGCACCCCTTGGCCTTTGTCGGAGACCGAGATCGCCACGTGAACGCCCTCCCGCTCCGCGGCAACCCGGATGGGGGATGACTCGGGCGAGTGCCGGGCCGCGTTGGACAGGAGGTTGGTCAACACCTGGACGATGCGGCCGCGGTCGGCCATCACACGGGGCAGATCCGGCGGCAGGTCGATCCGGACGGTGTGCCGGCCTTCTCCACTCAGGAACATGTTCCTGGCCTGTTCCACCAAGCGGGCCACCTCCGTCGGCTCGGGGCCGACCGCCAGCGTGCCCGCCTCGATGCGACCCGCATCCAGCAGATCGTCGATCAGGCTGTGCATGTGATCGGCCTGGTCATCGATGATGCGGAGGAACTGCTGCACTACGGCCGGGTCCGGCGTCGGCGACGCCCGCAGCGCGGTGGCGGCCGAGCCCTTGATGGAGGTCAGCGGAACCCGTAGTTCGTGGCTCACCATACCCAGGAACTCGGCCCGCAACTGCTCCAGCTCCTTCAGAGGAGCCAAGTCCTGAAGGGTGACGATCACGGACTCGACCGTGCCGTCCTCGGAACGGACCGGCGAGGCGTTGAACAGCGTCGTGACACTCCGGCCGTCGGGGACCCGGAGGACGATCTCCCCGGCGCGTACCTGAGTCGCGTTGCGCAGCTCTTTTCCCAACGCGAAATCTCTCGCGGAGAACTCCCGCCCGTCGCCGAACCGGCAGGTCACGACCTCCAGCAACTGCTCCGGAGATTGACCCGGTGTGCGCAGACCTTCCACGATCCGCATCGCCTCCCGATTGAACGATATCGGCTTGACGGTTCTGGCCTCCATGACCACCACGCCCACCGGCGAGGTGTCGATCAGGACCTCCAGGTCGGCCCGAGCCCGCTGTTCGTCCCGATGCGTTCGGGCATTGGCGATCGCCGTCGCTGCCTGCGCAGCGAATATCAACAGGACCTCTTCGTCCTCGCTTGTGAACTCCGGCCCGTCTTCCTTCCCGCAGACAAAGAAGTTGCCCACATGCGAGCCTCGATGATGCATCGGCGTCCCCTGGAAGGACTTCGACGGCACCAGGTCCGCGGAGAAACCGTGCGACCGGACGTAGCTGTGCAGCTCCCGGGTTCTCAGCACTCCCGGAAGGTCTCGAAAGTGTTTGAAGAGCCGTGAGGCGTCCGGCCAGGCTGTCATCTGCCGGTGCTCGGCGCGGGTGAAGCCGGAGGTGACGAATTCCTCGCACTGCCCGGAGTCGTCCATGGTCGCAATCCCGCCGTAGCGAGCGCCGGTCAGCGCGCGGGCGCGTTCCACCACCTCACGCAGGACGGTGCTGACCTCGAGGCTCGCGCTGATGCGCAGACTGGCCTCACTCAGCTTGGAGATGCGGTTCCGCAGCACCTCGTTCTCTCGTCTCAGTTCTTCGGGACTCTTCAATTTTCCAATCTCGTCGCACCCCGGAGCGAGGCGCGGTTCAGCGTCCCCAGGCGTCGGTTCGACGCAGGACCCGGATGCGCCGCGCTCTGCGGCCAATGGCAATAGTTGATTGCTTCACGTATTTTACACCTTATATACTCTTATTTTCACACTAATACCACTCTCTTGTGTTAGAGTTGATTCTGTGTATCTTGTTCGATCCATCTGACGGCATTCATTGACACTCTACGAGCCTGTCTGCGAGTTCGGGTGTCGGGCAGCTTTCTTCCAGCGTCAGGCGCAACGGTCCATGGTACCCGAAGCCGTCGGATCCTGGGATTCCGGATCGAGGAATCGTGACGACCACTGACTTGGCCAAACCCTACCATAAAGGGTTGAAACGTTAGTGAGGACTGGCGGAATCCGAACCGCCGTTTGCCGCAGCTCTCGCCGGGAAGCGGGTTGAACGTGCAGAATTCGAGCATCTAAGTCGGCGATATCCCAAGCTCACCGCCGCGAACGGAACAAGCAGGAGAGAGGCCATGTCGAGAGTTCTCCGGAACGTTGTCGTAATCGTCTTTTTGGGGATGACCCCGGCGGCCGCCCAGCTTCCGCCCGAGATCCAAGCGGATCGCTACCTGCTGGCCGCTCGGCAAGCGATCGAGCGGCAGGACTTCACTGCGGCGCAAACGGCGCTCGACAAGATGAGTTTGCTGGAAGCGGAAAAGGGGCTGAAGCTTCCGGAAGAATTCTATTTTCGAAGCGCCCAAACGGCGCAGCAGACCGGCCGTCCCGCCCGGGCGGTCCGGATGGTGACACGCTATTTGGAAATTGTCGGACGCGACGGGAAACAGTACATCGAAGCCCTGGAGTTGCTCAACGCCGCCGAAGCGCAAACCTTCAACGCCACCCAGACGTGCCAAGGCAAGCCGAAGGGTTCCGAATGCTGGAAGGAACTGGCCAACCAGCCGGGCTGCCACGTCTGGGTTGATGATCCTGTGCCGGACCAGACGGTGACCTGGACAGCCGAGTGTGCCGAGAGTCTGGCGCAAGGCACGGGCACCCTGAAATGGGTCAGCGACGGGGGCAAGAAGACCACGGAATCATCTGGCCGACTCGAGTCCGGTAAGCGCCACGGCAGGTGGAGGATCCGGTCTTGGAATGGACATGTCTATGAAGGGCCGTATGAGCAGGGGAAACGGCAGGGAAAGTGGGTCATCCAGTGGGCAGATGACGACGGCAACTTGTCCGGGAACCAGATGGAAGGACCCTATGTGGAAGGCAAAATGCAAGGTTTGTGGACAGCCCGGTGGACAGACGGGTCCATAGAGAAAAGGCCGTACGTGGACGGCAAGATGCATGGCCAAGTGGCAGGCCGGAACGTGGGCGGAGACACGTGGGAAGTCTCCTTTGTGGAAGGGAAGAAACAGGGCCAGTCCACTCAGCGGACAGCAGAGGGGAAGGTGTCGGAAGGGTCGTACGTGGCGGCCCAAAAGCACGGTGTCTGGTCCGAGGGGGACTGGAAGGGGATCTACGTCGAAGGCAAGAAACACGGCCGTTGGGTAAAGCGCAACAATGACGGCCAGATCGTGGAACAAGGGTCGTATGTGGAGGGCAAAAAGGACGGGACTTGGACCATCAATCCGGGAGGAGGAAACGAGAGTTCAGTCACTTATGACCGCAGCAACCCCTACGATCGTAGCAAGGTGGACCCGATTCGTCCGGAGATGGCAGTGATCCCTGGGGGGAGCTTCCGGATGGGTTGCGTCTCGGGTCAGGACTGCTTTCAGACCGAGCACCCGGTGCATACGGTTCGGGTCGGAAGGTTCGAGCTGTCCAAATACGAGGTGACGTTCGAGGAGTACGATCGATTCACGGCGGCGACGGGCCGGGAGCCGGCGGACGACGCAGGCTGGGGCCGTGGGCGTCGTCCGGTGATCATGGTTTCGTGGGAGGACGCGGTGGCGTATGTGAGGTGGTTGTCGGGTCAGACGGGGGAGCGGTACCGGTTGCCGAGCGAGGCGGAGTGGGAGTATGCGGCGCGGGCGGGATCGGTGACGGCGTACAGTTGGGGAAATGAGATCGGCCGCAACCGGGCTAACTGCGATGGTTGCGGCAGTCGATGGGACAACGCACAGACGGCGCCGGTGGGATCGTTCGGTCCCAACGGCTGGGGCCTGCACGACATGCATGGGAACGTGCGGGAATGGGTGCAGGACTGTTGGAACGAGAGTTACCAAGGAGCGCCGACAAACGGCTCGGCGTGGGAGAGCGGGGACTGTTCCCAGCGCGTCTTGCGCGGCGGGTCTTGGTACGGCGAACCCAGGAACCTGCGCTCCGCGAACCGCTACAGGGACACCACCACGTTCCGGCTCCACCTCATCGGGTTCCGCGTGGCCCGGACCGTTACCCCTTAAATCTTTAGATCTTTACCTCTTAAGGGGGTCCAGGGGCAGCGCCCCTGGTTTTTTCTTGAGGCTGATCGGCAGATACTGAGTGAGGAATCCCGGCGGGGGACGTATGCGTAGCGCCGACCGCTCGCGCGAAATCGGCCTCGCTTTGGAGTCACACGATTGTTTCCTCGCCTGCTTGATTCCGACTGTCGAGCGCTTCCTGCGGCGGCCGAAGTTCCTGCTGGGGGACCGGATCCCGACGTCAGTTCTGGATGTTCCGGAGCGGCTGATCGAGGCAACCTACACAAGGCACCGGGGCACTGCCCTGGCCGCGGCCAACCTGGAGCACCAAATCCTTCGGCCGGAACGGTAAGATGAGTGGCGCCCAAACCTTGCCGGCACGGGTCTTGACGTGGAGCGATCCCAAATGCCCGGACTGATCTTCAGTGTCGTCGTTATTCTCCTGTTGACCTGCCCCGGGGCGGATGCCGGGGGGAGACAGCGCGTCCAACCTCGGGCGCCGGAACGGCTGCCGTACGAGCCGGAGATGGTGGAGATTCCCGGGGGTAGTTTCCGGATGGGCTGCGTCTCGGATAAAGACTGCGTCGACTGGGAGCATCCGGTGCATGAGGTGAGGGTGGAGGCGTTCGAGCTGTCCGGATACGAGGTGACGTTCGAGGAATACGACCGGTTCACGGAAGCGACCGGCCGGGCGCGCGCGGAGGACGAAGGCTGGGGCCGGGGGCGGCGTCCGGTGATCAACGTGTCTTGGGCGGACGCGGTGGCGTATACGAAGTGGCTGTCGGCTGAGACGGGACGGCGGTACCGGCTGCCGAGCGAGGTGGAGTGGGAGTATGCGGCGCGGGCGGGGACGGCGACGGCGTACAGTTGGGGGAACGGGATCGGCCGCAACCGCGCGAACTGCCGGGGCTGCGGCAGCCGATGGGACGATCGGCGGACGGCGCCGGTGGGATCCTTCGCACCGAACGGATGGGGCCTGCATGACGTGCACGGGAACGTGTGGGAGTGGACACTGGACTGTTGGAACGAGAGTTACCGGGAAGCGCCGGCGGACGGAACGGCGTGGGAGCGTGGGGACTGTTCCCTGCGCGTCATGCGCGGCGGCTCCCTGGTCAGCGACCCCGGGTCCCTGCGCTCCGCGTACCGCCTCGGGTACACGACCGGCGGGACCTTCGGCATCGGCATCCGGGTGGCCCGGACCATTGCTCCTTGAATCCTTTGGATGTTTTCCCCGGGATCGACGATTTTGGCGACCCGGACAGCGACGCGAGCTTGTCAGCTCTGGTCCAGTTGCCACAGCGGGAAGTAGAAGGGGAACGGCGGCGTTTCGATCCCGGTGGCCTCTTCGCCACGAACCGGATGCGGACCGAAGACCAGCGACGTCAGCTCCCGTCTCGACAGCTCGTAGTGCCGCTCCAGCGGCTCCTGCCCTAGGATCAGACCTTCCTTGGTGGAGCGGAAGCTGATCTGCTCGGCGGCGTCGGTGACCCCGATCGAGAACTCTTCCCCGCCGGATCCCGTCTGACGCTCCAGCCAGGGGCGGATCTTGCGCAGGAATGCCGCGGGGCAGTTGATGCGGATCATCATGGACTTGGTGGTCAGTTGCCGCCGTCCGGGAAGCTTCTGCTCCAGCAGGCGCCCCGCCGTCGAGCCGGTGAGGGGGTCGTAGGATTGGATCTGGCCGCCCTCCGGCAAGTTGCGAAGGGCGTGCGAATACAGGGTCTCGACGGCCTCCACGCTGCCGCCCGCTTCGATGAGGCCCGGTTTGTTGCCGGCGTCGGAGACGATCAGGTAGCCGGTGGCGAAACCGTCCGCTTCGGCCAACAGGGTGTGCATCAGGGGAAGCTGGAGGAGTGCCTCCCACTCGGAGCGGGACCGCCGCACGCCGTAGCCTTCCTTCTCGTGCATGGACCGGATCCGGTCCAGGTGAGTTCCGGCCGCCGGGTCGTAGCGCACGATCCGCTCTCCATGGTTCCCGAAACGGCGGCCGTCCTCGCGGGTGCAGTTGTAGATCCATTCCTGGTATCGGACCGGTTCGAAGGCTCCGTGCTGGTAGAAGGGAAAGGTGGCGATCTGGGTCCAGAGCACCGACAGGTCGCATCCCATCGCCTCCATGCTCCGCAGGCAGCTCCTGAGGCAGGCGAGTCCGTATCCCCGGTGGCGGTGCTCCGGAGCCGTCGCCGTCGGCGAGATTATGCCGATGGTGAAGGAGACGTCTTCCACGTCGACGGTGCGGAGCAGGAAGGGAACCACGCTCACCACCCGGCCGGCCACCTTGATGACACGGATGTTGGGATGGTTGCTCTCCTGGTAGACCAGGGGGTAGTCGGTGAGCATGGTCTGGTCCATGCCCTGGCGCATGGCGTCGTCCACCAGACCGATGACCTCGGGAAGCTCTCGCTGCGTGCACTCTTGGACTCTTGGCATGTCGTTATCCTCTACTTGTGGGACATGGGTCAGGGCCCTGGGAGGGGCCTTGGTGGGGCGACATTTTTGTCGCCTGCTAGGAGGGGCGACTTTCTTGTCGCCCACTGGGACAGGCGGTTTTCTTGCCGCCTGCTCTTCAGTGTTGCTATGCGATTTGGTGGCCGGGAAGTGTAGAGGGAGGAGAAGTGTAGAGTGGGGACTCCGTCCCCCCTGCCCCCCCTGGTCGGCGGCAAGAAAGCCGCCGCTCCCGGTCGGCGACAAGAAAGTCGCCGGTCCCGGGGCGCCAGTTCAAACATGGACGTCACTTGTTTCCTTAGGAATCAGCTTCTGGACGGCCCGCCGCACCGCTTCAGCCCCCTCGGCGTATCCTTGTCCCTGGTCCAACCGTACCGGCTCGCCGAAGGTCACCGCGACCGGACCCCTCTTGGGCCATCGGCTGCCGGCCGGGAACACCTGGAACAGTCCCTCCACGTAGACGGGAACCACCGGGACCTCCAGCCGCACGCCCATGAGGCCGATTCCGGCCTGGAAGCTCCCGAGAGCGCCGTCGGGAGACCGCCGTCCCTCGGGAAAGAGCAGGGGGCAGAACCCATGGTCCAGGAGCTCGCCCGTATAGCGGAGGCTACGCCGGATCCCCCCCATCCTCTGGGGGAGAGGGTAGGCGTTGAAGCAGCCGCACGCCAGGACGTACTGGAGGCTGGCGGAGAGTCTCTCCCTCCACGAGAACCCGCCGGGGCGAAAGTGGGGCAGGAACCACTCCTGGGCCATGGCCGGGACCAGCCGCCGACGCCAGGACGGAGGCAGCGCCGCCAGAATCACCGGCGTGTCCAGATGGCTGACGTGGTTCGCGGCGAAGATCACCGGTGGACGGAGCCGCTTCAACAGATCGGTGCCAGCCACCGTCAGAGGAAGCCGGTTACGAAGGAGCGGAATCATGAAGCCTTCCCGCAGGCCGGTTCGCGCCCAGCGGACGGGCGCCCGGCGGGTCCAGTAGGGCAGGGGAGTCTCGACTCGGTCCGGGAGCGGGGAAGCGCTGGGGCTCCGTTCGTCTCCTATTTCCGCGGCACTCTGGCCGGCCACCGCCGAACCGGTCAGGGCCGCCTCCAGTTCCTGGACCGTGCAGATGCCGGCCATTCCCTCTTCGTCGAGCTCCAGTTCCCGGCGGTCCTCCAGCCGGGAGAGGAGGTCGACCCGGTCCAGGGAGGACAGTCCCAGGTCCTCGTCCAGGCGCTGGTTCCCGCGGATCTGCCGTGGGTCGCGGCCCGTGAGCTGGGCCAGGATGGCTCGGGCCGGGGAGACGGTCTCCCGGAGAGGCGTCGCCTGCCCCTCGGCGACATGGTGGGCCACCTGATGGCGCCGGACCTTCCAGGTCGACGGGGTTCTCGGGAAGTCCTCCTCCGGCCAGACGGACCAGCCCCGGATTCGCTGGTGGGCTTCCAGGCGCCGGTTGGCGAGACGGATCGTCTCGGCCAGGTCCGCCTTCCCGTCCGCCGGGATCAGGGCCGCGTGGACCACGTCGCCCACCGGGCTGGGGGCGGGCACCACAACGCTGTCCCGAACGCCCGGAAGCCGGTTCAGGATCGATTCCACGTCCTGGGGGTGCACGTTGAGGCCGTCGGCCGTCACGATCAGGTCCTTCTTGCGGCCCTTGTAGTAGAGCACGCCCGTCTCGTCCAGCTCGCCCACGTCGCCGGTCCGGAACCAGCCCTGGTCCAGGATCTTCCGGGTCTCGCTCCTGGAGGTCAGGTACTCGGTGGCGACACTCTCCCCCCGAACCAGGATCTCGCCGTCCGGAGCCAGCCGGACCTCCTGTCCGGCGAGGGGCCGTCCCAAGGCACCCCGCCGAGGTCGAAAGGGGTGGTTCACGGCTACCACGGGACTGCTCTCGGTGAGACCGTACCCCTGAAGCAGCGCGAACCCAAGTTCGGACCACCACTCTTCCTGCCGCAACTCCAGCCGGGCGCCGCCTACCACGATGGCCCAGAACTTCCAGCCCAACGTCCGGTGCACCTGCCGGTACTTCCACCAGCGGGCGGCCACCCCCGGCAGCCCTCGTCTCGTCACCCGCCCCGCGGGAATCCGGACCTCCTTGCGGACCCGCCGCTCCAGACTGGTCAGAACCCGGGGCACCGAAACCAGGACCGAGACCCGGTGTCGGCGGATGCAGTCCAGGATCGCGGCCGGGTGGAGTTCGGACATGAACACCACGCCGCCCCCCAGGATGACGGGAATGAAGAGTCCGGCCGACTGACCGAACATGTGGCTCAGGGGCAACAGATTCAGGAACCGGACGGGTTGGAACGGTCGGGCATATTTCCGGTAGCGGGCGATCTCACGGGCGAAGGGCGTCAGGTTGGCGCAGATGTTCCGGTGGCGGTGGATGACTCCTTTGGGCGACCCCGTGGTGCCGGAGGTGAAGACGATCTCCACCGGGTCGTCCGGCTCCAGCCGGACCTGAGGGAGCGTCTCGCTCCGGGGCTTGAACGCGGCCAAGTCCCGGTACGACAGGCGTTCCACGCTGGTCTCCGGGTTGACCTCCCGGCCGTGCACCAGCAGGCGCGCCTGGACCTTGTCCTGGATCCGATCCACCAGCTCCGGGCTGGAATTGGAGTCCACAGGGACGACCTGCACTCCCTGGGATACGCAACTCCAGAAGACGATGACCCACTCCGGTCCATTCTCTCCCCAGAGCAGGAGCCGGTCTCCCTTCCGGATGCCCCTTTCCCTGAGATGACAGGCGAAGGAGGCGATATTGCGCCACAATTCGGGGTAGGAGAGGATGCGGGTGCGCAGGCCGTCGTCGAAACGAACCGCTTCACCGGCCTGCCCCTGCAGATGGGGGATCAGGTCGAGAAGGGTCCGCATCGAAGGAAGTTCAGGAACTCAAGAGAAACAGGGTCGGGCGGCCGATCGGGGATGGAAACGGCTCACCACATGGATTGATCCATCTCCACACCGTCTTCCAGGTACCAGAGATCGGGACCGTAGCTGCGTGAGATGAGAAGGTAGATCTTGGTGATTTCCTTGGCGTCGGCGCGGGAGATCAACACCCTGAAGGTGAGCCGTTCGCCTGCCTTGGGCAGGTTGGCTCCCTCCAGGCTCCAGCCGCGGGCGGAGATCTGCGGCACCTGCCACCAAGTGCTGGTGTGTCCCTGGACGAAATCCATCTTCGGGAAGGGCACGTCTTCCGTGCCCTTGACCAATTGCAAACGGGCCTTGATCTGGCCTTTCGCGGTGCCGAATCCGAGCCGGTAGGAGTTCCCGGCCGAGAAATCGGTGAGGTCGACGGAGAGGATGATGTCTTCGACCGTCGTCCTGATGACCGGAGACGTCATTTCGACGCGATCCTGGCCCAGGGCCGGAAATGTCAGAAACATGACCAACAAAACGAACAGGGCCACTCTTGGCATCTTTATCCCCTTCATTTCAGTCACTTGACGAACCTTATTTTTCGGCATCATAACACCAAGAAGAGAAAAGAGGAATGAGGAAAGAGGAAAGAGGGGAGAGGGAGTTTTTGGGAAAACGGGGTTGGTTCAACCCCCTCGGTTTTCCCCGTGGCCTGCCCCGAGTTACTCACTCCACGTCTTCCCTCACTTCTCTCCGGAAGCTATACTCCCGCTTACACTAAAGCCCGGATCGCCCGGAGGGGGACCTCGGTGGAGCATGGGAATCCGGGCCGTTGACTGGGAATCAGCCTATGAAAGCTATCCGTGTGAACGAAAACGGGGGTCCCGAAGTCCTCCGGTACGAGGAGACGCCGGAGCCGGCGATCGGTCCGGCCCAGGCCCTGGTGGAGATCGAAGTCGCCGGGGTCAACTACATCGATACCTACCATCGGTACGGTTACTATCCGGTTCCCGTGCCCTTCACTCCGGGGGTGGAAGGCGCCGGAATCGTTCTTGAAGTGGGTGCTCAGGTGGAAGGGATTCGCGCCGGCGATCGGGTCTCCTACGCCATGACCCTGGGCTCCTACGCTCAACGAGCGGCGGTGGACGCGTCGAAACTGATCGTCCTCCCCGACGAAATGGACACTTCGGCCGCGGCCACCCTCATGGTGCAGGGTCTCACGGCCCACTACCTGGCCCACGGGTCCTACCCCTTGGGCGAGGGCGACACGGCTCTGGTCCATGCGGCGGCCGGCGGAGTCGGTCTTCTACTGGTGCAGATCGCCAAACGCCTGGGGGCCTCCGTCATCGGGACGGTCTCGACCGAGGCCAAAGCGGAACTGGCCCGCCAGGCGGGCGCCGACCATGCCATCCTCTATACGGAGCAGGATTTCCAGGTCGAGGTGGACCGCCTGACCGGCGGGGCCGGAGTGAACGTGGTCTACGACTCGGTGGCCAAGACGACCTTCGAAAGGAGCCTGAACTGCCTGCGGCCCAGGGGCTACCTGGTCCTCTTCGGCCAGTCCAGTGGGCCTGTGGACTCCTTCGATCCCCAGATCCTGAACCAGAAGGGGTCCCTCTTCCTGACGCGTCCCAGCCTGAATCACTACGCCCTCACCCGGGAAGAGCTGATGGGTCGCGCCGATGACCTGTTCCAGTGGTACTCTGAAGGAGATCTGAAGGTGCGCATCGGTTCGACCTACCCGCTGGCGGAGGCCGAGGCGGCGCATCGGGCGCTGGAGGGACGGAAGACCACAGGCAAGGTTCTTCTTCTGACTTCCTGACCTCCGGATTGGAGGAAAAGGAAAATGAGGCAACTCGGCCGGCGAATCGGCTTGCCGCTCCTTCTTATCTTTCTTCTACCGGTTCCCGGACTTGCCGAGCCGGACCGAAAAATCGCTCTGACCTTCGACGATCTCCCGGTCTTGGGACCCGTGGGCTACTGGCGGCCCCGGGAAATCAGCAACATGATCCTGCGCACTCTGAAGCGGCAGGACATTCCTGCGGCCGGTTTCGTGGTGGAGGAGCGCATTCAGGAAGACTTGGCCACCTTCGTCGTGCTGGAGGACTGGGCGGACGCGGGGCACATCGTGGGCAACCACACCTTCGCCCACGTCGATCTTCACCAGTTGAAGGCCAGGGAGTTTCTGGAGCACGTGAGCGACGGCCAGAAGTATCTGAAGCTGCTGGCCAGATCCCGGAGAGGATTCAAATTCCGCTATCTGCGGTTCCCCTACCTCCACCAAGGGGATAACGAAAAGAAGAAGAAGCGGGTGGCCAAGGCGCTCTACCGGGCCAGTTACGAGATTGCCCGGGTCACCATCAAGACCGGAGACCGCCGGTTCAACCGGATCTTTCTCGACGTCGAGAACGACGACCCCGTCCGGGAAAGGCTCAAGGCCATCTACCT
This sequence comes from Acidobacteriota bacterium, assembly GCA_965217775.1. Taxonomy (GTDB): domain Bacteria; phylum Acidobacteriota; class UBA6911; order RPQK01; family JAJDTT01; genus JAJDTT01. The sequence continues at coordinate 3,680,771 of CBDCJH010000002.1, read as the reverse complement.
GGCGCATGTGGGCGAGGCGGTCGACTACGGCGAGGCCCAGTCCCAGGCGGTGTTCGGCCGGAACATCCCCCACATTCTCTGGCTCCATTGCGCCATCGCCACCGCCAGTTTCCTGGAGGACACGATCCGGATGCTCCAGGAACGGGGATATTCCTTCATCTCCATGGCGGAAGCCCTGGAGGACCCGGCTTTCAGCACTCCCGAGATCTATGCGGGTCCGTTGGGCCTGAGCTTCATCGACCGGGTGGCCGCCACCCGCGGACTCCCCTACGACGCCGAGCACGGCGTGATCCGCGTGAGCCAGATCGAAGAACGGCTCCAGCAGGAGCCTTGACCCGGGGCGCAATGCAGTCGAACTTCGCGGAAGCCGCCGCCGGCCGTCAGCTCCGCCGGTCCAGCCCCAGTTCAGACATCCGGCCCACCACCAGTTCCGTATCCTGACGGGTCAACGGGCGAATCGGCCGCCGAACTTCTCCCACCTCGAATCCCAGGTGCCGCAGCAGAACCTTGGCCGCGGAAAGTGGGGACCCGCTGATTCCCAGCAGGACGTCGATCATGGCGCAGGCTTTCCATTGCAGTTCCCGGGCCCGCGCCAGGTCGCCGGCGTGGAAGGCCTGGTAGATTCCGACGAAGAGCTGGGGCATGAAGTTGTAAGTCAGACCGATGCCTCCTTTGGCCCCCATGACCAGGCCGGACAGGAAGACTTCGTCATTTCCCGAATAGACCAACAGGTCCGATCCCAGCAGGCCGATCTGCCGCATCAGGAAGTGGTTGTAGTCGCTGAACTTGATCCCCTTGACGGTCGGCAACCGGAGCAGTTCGGTCATCAGGCCCACGGTCATCCGGGAGTGGGTGGCCGCGGGAATGTGGTAGACGATGAGGGGCAACGGTGTGGCCGAGGCGATGGCCGTGTAGTGCCCCACGATGGATGCCGGGTCCGTACCGTAATAGATGGGCGGGATGGCGCTGACGGCGTCGGCGCCCTCCGAAGCGGCGTGACGGGCCAGGTCGACGGCCGCCCGGGTGGAGACGTGTCCCACGTGGACGATGATGGGAACCCTTCCGTCAGCCGCTCGGACGGTCGCTTCGGTGAGCGCCCGGCGTTGATCCTGGGTCAACAACAGGCCTTCCCCGGTGCCGCCGGCGATGTAGAACCCGTCGACCCCCACCTCCAGGTGCCACTCCATCAGGTCTCTGAGGGCTCCCGTCCGGATGTTGCCGCGGTCGTCCACGGGAGTGACCAGCGCTGGATAAACGCCGTGAAATTGATTCACTATCGGATCTCCTCTCAACAGCCGGCGGCGAGAAATCGCCCCGGGCCTGGGGGCTCGTCGGTCCTGGCCGCCGTGGCTCAGTGACCCACCGTAGCCGGTCTCTGTCTCAACCGGCAAGATGATACGCGCGAGAGGCATCCCGGTAAACCGGGCGGCTCCCGGAAAATCATTTCCCTCCACCTCTCCGAAAAACAGGGGGGAGTCCGGATCAATATTATTTAATCTTATACTATGTTGCCGCCGTATTAGAAAAGTGTATACTTCCGCGATGCGAATAGAGTCCCTGAAGATGTTTTGTGACGTCGTGCGCCTTCGCAGCTTCTCTCAGGCTGCCCGCCTCAATGGACTTTCCCAGTCCGCCGCCAGCCAGGCCATGTTGCAACTGGAGAGGAAACTGGGCCTCAGCCTGATCGACCGTTCGACCCGGCCTCTTCAGACCACGGAGCTGGGGAAGATCTACTACCGGGGATGCAAGAAGATGCTGAACGAGTACACGGAGCTCGAGGCTTCCATTCGCCAGGAGGGGGAGCGGATGGAGGTCACGGTTCAGGTGGCAGCCATCTACTCCGTCGGGCTCAGGGACATGAGCCAGTACGTGGACAGGATCCGCCGGAGCTACCGGAACGCGGAGGTTCGCATCGACTATCTGCACCCGGATCGAGTTTATCGGAGGGTTGTGGAGGGGACGGCGGATCTGGGGCTGGTTTCGTTTCCCAGGAACACGCGGGAGCTCACGACTCGTCCCTGGAGAGACGAACCCATGGTGCTGGTCTGTCCTCCCGGACACGGTTTGGCCAACCGCTCCATCGTTCACGCCAAGGACCTCGCCAAGGAAAGTTACATCGGCTTCGAGAAAGGCCTGGTGATCCGGCGCGAGGTCGACCGTTTCCTGCGGGAGCAGGGCGTCAGCGTGAATGTCGTCCTGGAGTTCGACAACATTGAAAACATCAAGGAGGCCGTGGAGGTCGGGGCCGGCGTGGCCCTCCTGCCCCAGCCCACCCTGATGCGGGAAGTCCGGTCCGGGGCCCTCGCGGCGGTGCCTCTGGCCGAGCCGGGCATGGTCCGGCCCCTGGGAGTCATCATTCGGCGCCACGCGCGGCTGAGCCTGGCGGCCCACCGGTTCATGGACCTGTTGAAAAATTCGGGGAACCAGAATGGCAAGGTCCGCTCCCCGAAGCTGACCGGCGGCAACAACCTGCCCGCGTTGGGTCGGGGCGGCAACGCCCGGACCGGCGGCGCCGGTGTCCAGCCGGGGAGGGCATCGTGAATCGCCGGGGACGAACGCAGCAACAGGGGCTCTACGATCCGCGATTCGAGCACGATGCCTGCGGGATCGGGTTCGTGGTGGACATGAAGGGGCGCGTCTCCCACGAGTTCGTGGAGATGGGCATTCAGATGCTCCTCAACCTGAACCACCGGGGAGCCTGCGGCTGCGAGGAGAACACGGGAGACGGAGCCGGAATCCTGCTCCAGACACCCCACCGTTTCTTCGAGGGCGTCAGTGCCGATGCTGGATTTCGGCTGCCCGCCCAGGGCGGATACGGGGTCGGCATGATCTTCCTCCCCGATCCGGCCGAGGCTCGCCGGGAGTGCGAGAGGCTCCTGGACGAGGTGGTCCGGGAGGAAGGCCAGGAGATTCTGGGCTGGCGGACCGTTCCGGTCGACAACGCCTTGCTGGGACCGACGGCGAAGGCCTGCCAGCCGGTGATTCGCCAGGTCTTCATCGGCGCTCGGGGGACGGATCCGGGATCGGATCTGGAAAGAAAGCTCTACGTCATTCGCCGGCGCATCGAGAACCGGGTTCGAGCCTCGGACATCCGCCGGAAGGAGATGTTCTACGTGGCCAGCCTCTCCTCCCGGACGGTGGTCTACAAGGGCATGCTCCGGGCCGACCAGATGACCAGCTTCTACCCGGACCTGGTGGAGCCTTCCCTGGAGACCGGACTGGCCATGGTCCATTCCCGCTTCAGCACCAACACCTTTCCCAACTGGAGCCGGGCGCATCCGTACCGTTACCTTTGCCACAACGGGGAGATCAACACGCTGCAGGGAAACTGCAATTGGATGCGGGCTCGCGAGGCCCTGTTCGAGTCGGATCTCCTGGGCCCCGATCTGGACAAGGTCCTGCCGGTCATCGACCCCGACGGCAGCGACTCGGCCATGTTCGACAACGCCCTCGAGATGCTCTACATGACCGGGCGGAGCCTGCCCCATTCCATGATGATGATGATTCCGGAGCCTTGGAGCGGGGACCCGGAAATGAACCCCGTGAAGAGGGCCTTCTACGAATACCACTCCTGCCTGATGGAACCCTGGGACGGACCCGCCTCCATCGCTTTCACCGACGGCCTGCGCGCCGGCGCCGTGCTGGACCGGAACGGGCTGCGCCCCTCCCGCTACTCGGTGACCACGGACGGGCAGGTGATCCTGGCCTCCGAGGTGGGAGTGCTGGACGTCCCGCCCCGGAAGGTTCTCCGCAAGGGACGCCTTCAGCCCGGCCGCATGTTTCTGGTGGACGCGGTTCAGGGCCGAATCATCTCGGACGGTGAACTCAAGCGGAATGTCTCAGTGGCCAGGCCCTACCGAAAATGGCTCCGGGAACACCTGGTGCCTCTGGATCTCTGTCCTGCGGCACGGCGCCCCCCGGCCCTGGGCCGGGATCAGCTCCGGCGGCAACAGCACCTCTTCGGATACACCAACGAGGACTTGCGGCTGCTCATCGCTCCCATGGCCTCGGATGGACACGAGGCCGTGGGCTCCATGGGAACCGACACGCCGCTGGCTCCGCTGTCGGACCGGCCCCAGCTTGTATACAACTATTTCAAGCAGCTCTTCGCCCAGGTGACCAATCCTCCCGTGGACGCCATCCGGGAGGCCTTGATCATGTCTCTGGACACCCACCTGGGGTCGGAAGGGAACCTGCTGGACCCCGGACCCCAATCGGCCCGGCAGATCAGGCTCTCCTCACCCATCCTCGACGGCGTCCGGATGGAGAAGTTGCGCCGGCTCGACGGCAGCGGTCCCGGCGGGTTCCGAACCACCGTCCTGCCCGCCATTCTCAAGGTCGAGGAAGAGGATCTGGAACAGGCCATGGACCGTCTCTGCCATGCTGCCGTGGCGGCGGTTTCGTCAGGAAGCGACGTCGTGGTTCTTTCAGACAGGGACGCGGGCCGCGCGGAAGCTCCGATTCCGGCGCTGCTGGCGGTCTCGGGCGTTCACCACCACCTGATCCGGGAAGGGCTGAGAACGCGGGCCTCCCTGGTGGTGGAGAGCGGGGAACCGCGGGAGGTTCACCACTTCTCCCTGCTCATCGGCTACGGCGCCGGCGCCGTGCATCCCTATCTGGCCCTGGAGACCATCCGGGGAATGATTCGGGATGGGATCGTACCGGACCAGTCGTATGAGAAGTGCCGGAAGAATTACGTCAAGGCGGTCAACAAGGGCGTGGTCAAGGTCATGTCCAAGATGGGCATCTCCACGGTCCAGAGTTACCGGGGCGCCCAGATTTTCGAGGCGGTCGGCCTGGACTCCAGTGTCGTCGACCGTTACTTCACCGGGACCCCGTCCCGGGTGGGCGGGGTCGGGATGGAGGTCCTGGAGACGGAAGTCCGACAGCTCCACGAGCGGGCCTGGACCGGGGAAGAGCAGAGTGACGGACCGCTGGAGTCGGGCGGCCAGTATCAGTGGCGCCGGAACGGCGAGCACCATCTCTTCAATCCCCAGACCGTCCACCGGCTTCAATACGCTTGCCGTAACGACGATGAAGATGCTTACCGGGATTACAGCCGCCGCATCAACGACCAGACCCGAAGACTGTGCACCTTGAGGGGGCTGTTCCGTCTGAAGCACTCCGATGAGCCGATTCCGATCCAGGAGGTCGAACCGGTCGAGGCGATCATGAAGCGGTTCAAGACCGGCGCCATGTCCTACGGCTCCATCAGCCTGGAGGCCCACGAGTCGCTGGCCGTGGCCATGAACCGGATCGGCGGGAAGAGCAACACCGGCGAGGGGGGCGAGGATCCCAAGCGCTACGTCCTCGATCCGAACGGCGATTCCCGCAACAGCGCCATCAAGCAGGTGGCCTCGGGCCGCTTCGGCGTGACCAGTGAATACCTGGTCAACGCCAAGGAACTCCAGATCAAGATGGCCCAGGGCGCCAAGCCGGGGGAGGGAGGACAGCTTCCGGGGCACAAGGTCTATCCCTGGATCGCCAAGGTTCGTTATTCCACGCCGGGCGTGGGCCTGATCTCGCCGCCTCCACACCACGACATCTACTCCATCGAAGACCTGGCGGCGCTGATTCACGACTTGAAGAACGCCAACCACGAGGCCCGGATCAGCGTGAAGCTGGTGGCCGAAGTGGGAGTCGGCACCATCGCCGCCGGCGTTTCCAAGGGCAGGGCGGACGTGGTCCTCATCAGCGGCCACGACGGGGGGACCGGAGCCTCGCCGCTCACCAGCATCAAGCACGCCGGGGTCCCCTGGGAGTTGGGACTGGCCGAGACCCACCAGGTGTTGTTGCTCAACGACCTGCGCAGCCGGATCGTGGTGGAGGTGGACGGCCAGCTCAAGACCGGACGGGACGTGGTGGTGGCCGCTTTGCTGGGCGGCGAGGAATTCGGCTTCGCCACGGCGCCGCTGGTGGTTCTGGGTTGTGTCATGATGCGGGTCTGTCACCTGAACACCTGCCCGGTGGGGGTGGCCACGCAGGATCCCGAGCTCCGGAAGAAATTCACCGGAGATCCGGCCCACGTGGTGAACTTCATGCGTTTCGTCGCCCAGGAGGCCCGGGAGCTCATGGCGAGTCTCGGGTTTCGCAGTATCGACGAGATGATCGGCCGGAGCGACAAGTTGGGTGTCCGGGAGGCGGTCGACCACTGGAAGACCCAGGGCCTGGACTTCTCCCGGATCCTGTACCGGCCGGAGGTGCCTTCCACCGTGGGACGTTTCTGCCAGATCCCTCAGGATCACAAGCTGGACGCGGCCCTGGATCGAACCCGGCTGCTGGAACTGTGCCGGCCGGCGCTGGAACGGGGGGAGCCCGTCTCCGAGAGTCTTCCCATCGGGAACGTGAACCGGACCGTGGGCACGATGGTGGGGTCGGAGGTCACGAGGCGGTACGGGAGGAAGGGACTCCCGGAGGACACGATCCAGCTTCGTTTTCGAGGCTCCGCCGGCCAGAGCTTCGGAGCCTTCATTCCGCGGGGCATGACTTTGAGCCTGGAGGGAGACGCCAACGATTACATTGGAAAGGGTCTCTCAGGCGGCAAGATCATCGTCCGTCCTCCCCGGGAATCGGTCTTTATGGCGCAGGAGAACGTCATCGTCGGCAACGTGGCCTTCTATGGAGCCACTGCGGGCGAAGCCTATATTCGAGGAATGGCCGGAGAGCGTTTCTGTGTCCGCAACAGCGGGGTCCGGGCCGTCGTCGAGGGGATCGGCGACCACGGCTGCGAGTACATGACCGGCGGTTGCGTGGTCGTCCTGGGTCCCACCGGCCGGAACTTCGCAGCGGGAATGTCCGGAGGCATCGCCTACGTGCTGGACGAATCGGGTGAATTCTCGACGCTCTGCAATCACGAGATGGTGGAGTTGCTGTCGCTGGACGACGCCGAGGATCGGGAACTCCTGGCCCGCATGGTGCGCCGGCACGTGGAGCTGACCGGAAGTGAGATCGGGTGGCGGCTGCTCTCTTCGGGGAAGGGCATGGCCGGCAAGTTCGTCAAGATCTACCCGGCCGATTACCGCCGGGTGGTGGAGACCCGGGATCGGATGAAGGGCCGGGGCCTCTCCGATTCGGACGTCGTCATGGCAGCGTTCCAGGTCAACGCCCGGGACAAGGCCCGAGCCGACGGCAGATAAGACAGATCAGAGACGTCTGCCGGAGAGTATGAATAGAGCGCCAGATGGGTAAGCCCACCGGCTTCATGGAATACGAGCGGGAGTCGCTTCCGGTCCTGACTCCCGGCGAGCGGATCGGAACCTGGGGCGAGTTCCACCAACATCTCCCCGATTCCTCGCTGCAGCGCCAGGGAGCCCGCTGCATGGACTGCGGCGTCCCCTTCTGCCACACGGGTGAGGTGATGGCCGGGATGGCCACCGGCTGCCCCATCCACAACCTGATCCCGGAGTGGAACGATCTGGTCTACCGGGGACTCTGGCGAGAGGCCCTGGAACGTCTCCACAAAACCAACAACTTCCCCGAGTTCACGGGACGGGTCTGTCCCGCGCCGTGCGAGGGCTCCTGCGTCCTGGGCATCATCGAGCCGCCGGTCACCATCAAGAGCATCGAGTGCTCGATCGTCGACCGGGGATTCGAGGAGGGTTGGATCGTTCCCCGGCCACCTTCCCGCCGCACCGGGAAGAAGGTCGCCGTCGTGGGGTCGGGACCGGCGGGCCTGGCCTGTGCGGACCAGTTGAACCAGGCTGGGCACGAGGTCACCGTCCTGGAGCGGGCGGATCGAATCGGAGGGCTCCTGACCTACGGCATCCCGGCCATGAAGCTGGACAAGGAGGTGGTGTGGCGCCGGGTCGAGCTCCTGGCGGCGGAGGGGGTCCGTTTTCTCACCGGGATGGACGTGGGCGGAAACTACTCCGCCTCCCGGCTGAGAGACGATTACGACGCGGCCGTCCTCTGTTGCGGCGCCACCAAGCCCAGAGACCTGCCGGTGGAGGGGCGGCACCTGGACGGCGTCCACTTCGCCATGGACTATCTGCACGCCAACACCAAGAGCCTGCTGGACAGCAATCTCGAGGACGGACGATACATTTCGGCCCGGGACAAGGACGTCATCGTCATCGGAGGCGGAGACACGGGAACCGATTGTGTCGGGACTGCCCTTCGCCACGGCTGCCGCAGCCTGGTCCAGTTCGAGATCCTTCCCCGGCCGCCTGACAGTCGGGCCCCGGACAACCCCTGGCCCCAGTGGCCCCGGATCTACCGCATGGAGTACGGACAGGAGGAGGCCGCCGCCCGCTTCGGAGCGGACCCCCGCCGTTTCGCCATCATGACCGTCAGGATGGAGGGCGACACCTCGGGCCGTCTGCAGCAGGTCCACACCGTGGGGATCCGGTGGTCGCGGAACGGAGGGAGCCCGTCGTTCGAACGGATCCCGGGAACGGAGCGGGTGTGGCCGGCCCAACTGCTCCTGCTGGCCATGGGGTTCCTGGGCCCCGAGGACCGGCTCCCCGATCAACTGGGGCTGGAACGGGACCCCCGTTCCAATATCAAGGCGGACTTCGGCGACTACGTCACCAGCGTGCCGGGCTTCTTCGCCGCCGGCGACGTCCGGCGGGGGCAGAGCCTGGTGGTCTGGGCCATCCGCGAAGGCCGGGAAGCCGCCCGGGAGTGCGACCGCTTCCTCATGGGCTCGACCCGCCTGCCATGAATACCGGACTCGGATCTGTCGAAGCCAGCAGGTTTGGACATCTGAGGACGAGGCGCCGGCCGCGCAGCGGCGTGCCTGTCCGGAGAAATCGAGTGATTGTGGCGAGGACAGATTCTGGCGGCGGGGCGTTCCGGAACGATCCGCACCGGTTACTTTCTTACTCCCAGAGTCTTGTGCAAATGAAAAAAGAATTTTCCGTCGGGGCGCCCCTTGTGGGCGCCCTCTTCGTTCCAAAGCGGGGCAAGACTGGCCCAGACGAAGAGTCGGCAGCCGGCAAGGCGCCGCTCCGGCGAAGAATTTTTGGTTCCGGCTATGCCGGATTAGGATAACGGACCAAATGTCCCCACCGTCGAAGCGGTCGAGCGAAAGCGATTCGCAAAGCGGCGGTTCCGAGCAACGTCTTCTGGAACGGGTGAGACGGGGGAGAGCATCAGCGATAGAGGCGCTGTTCAGACGGTATGCGCCCTGGGTGCGGAGACGCGCGCGGGGCCGGCTGCCGCAGTGGGCCCGCAACGGGATCACCACGAGCGACCTGGCGCAAGACGTCCTGCATCACACCTTCGCGCGGCTCAACTGGTTCGAGTCGAAGCACATGACCGCCTTGCGGGGCTATCTGCGGCGCGCCGTGGAGAACCGCGTCCAGGACGAGTTGCGACGCGCCACTCGACGTCTGGACGCCGGCCGTTTCACGCCGCCGCAGGAACCCCTTCGTCCCTTTGAGGATGCGTCTCCACAGCATCAACAGTTGCTGAACAAAGAGATGTGGAAACGCTACCGGGATGGACTCAAGGGTCTGAACGACCGTGATCGACGGCTGATCGTCGGACGCGCGGAACTCGGATACAACTACCAGCAACTCGCGGCCATCGAACGCCTGCCTAGCGCGGACGCGGCGCGCAAGGCCCTGAAGCGGGCCGTGATTCGGCTGAGCACGGTCATGCCGAAAGACTGACGCCCAATAATGTTGTGCAAATGGGCGAAGAATTGTTCGTAGGGGAGCCCTCGTCGGACCACGAATTGTTCGCCGGGGCGCCCCATGTGGGTGGCGTCTTCGATCCAAGAAATTATCGTAGAGGCGACCCTTGTGTGTGTGGTCGCCCTCCCCGGGCCGAGCGGTAAGGGGCGACCGCGGGCACCCACAAGGGGTGCCCCTACGTCGCGATCCTCGCTCAACCCTGCTTCTCCTGTTCTCCCGAACTCCCAGAAAAATGGGGAAAGTCCTGGGACCATGATAGCGACTTCCTCGTCCACGATACTGCGGGGAGCTTCCACTCCGACATCGTTCTCGACGTTCAGGCTCAACAGATAGCCACAGGAAGGCCGGTGCCCGTCCGGTGCTGGCGGTCCGCACACCGAGATCCCCAAAATCTTGCCAATCGAGCTGCACCCGTCCGAAATTTGCCAGTCAGACGTCATAAGAGGTTGAACAAGACAAGCTGTCAACGCCGGGCGAGTCCGATTGCAGCGGATCTTGCGCCAGCGCCGATGTCGAACAGCACAATGACGCGAACCCGGACGAGTAATGAGCGACAAAGATCGTAACGATCTCATAGCCGATGTGGCGGACGCGCTCACGCTGGACCACGATGTCCAATGGGACCGATGTGCGGAACTCGCCGTGCCTGCCGACCGCGAGAAGCTTGAGAACCTGCGCGTCATCGCCCGTGTCTTCAGAAGCCGACGCCATGCTGGACAAACACCGGCAACCCTGCCGGCGACCGGCCCCGTTCCGGGCACCGGGGCGTTCATGGGCCGTGTATTTCGTGCGCTGATGGTCATCGCCACGGTCGAGGTGGCGGTCGCGCTGATGCTGCTCCCGTGGGAATGGACCGACTACCACCGCCAGCATGGCGAGGTGGCCGTTTACATGGTGATGCTGTTCCTCGGGCATGGCGTGAGTGCGTTCCTACTGCTGTTCGGCGGCGTTCGGGAACCGCGAACTTGGCTGCTCGGAGGCTTTTTCCTGGTCAGGGCCACGCTGGGGCCGTTTCACATGCTGCCGGCGTTTCTCGGAGAACTCCCGCCACCGCATATGGTCGACGCGTTTCTCCGGGAATTACCTCCGCTAACGAGGAGTTTCGTTTATTTTTACGTGCCCGCGTTCCACTTCGCCCCTGCGTTTCTCTGGGCGTTCGCCCGAGAGTGTCCGCGGATCCATCGGCGAACCCGGCTCGATGATCTCGCGCGCCACATGGTTCCAGTCAGCGTGGCAGTCGGCACAACCCTCTGGGTAACGTACGTGGCGACGCTGGAGTTCGCGCGAGCCGGTTACGCGAAGGCGCCCGTTTCTCTGGCCATCGATGGATCCTTCGCCATCACTGCTCTGTTGGCGCTGGCGGCGGCCGCGGTCATTGCGTTACGTGCGCACACTGCGCCAGCCGACGAGGTGAGACGCGTCGTCGTGTTCAGCAGCGGGTTCCTCATTTACGTAGTAGCTTGGGTCACGGTCAGTGTCGCCGAGGTGTTCTCGCCAGGGATGTGGGTGTCCAACTTTCGATGGTCACCCCTCCTTCTGGTGGTCGTTCTGATGCGATTCCCCGGAATGATTCTGCTCTGGTATTCCGTACTCGCGGTGCGCGTGCCCCACCCGCGAGAGGTGGTCCGGGCGTGCTACAGGCGGGTGCTGATGCGCCGGGGCCTGTTGGGAGCTGCGGCCGCCGTTCCCGCGGTGGCCCTGGGCTGGATGGTGGCGGGTCATCCCGAGCGCACGGTCGGAGCGGTCACTACGGATCCGCTGGCGCAGTTGCTGTTCGCGGCAACCGGGATCATGTTGCTGGTGACCATCGGCCGCGACCGGATCCTGATTCGCCTGGACGCCTGGATCTTCCCCGAGACCAAGGACCAGAGGCGGGCACTGGCCGCCGCGGGGGTCGCGTTGGCTCAGGCCGGGCGGATGACCAAGGTCAGCCGGGCGGTGACCCGAACGGCCAAGCGCGGTTGCGGGTCGCCGGCTGCCCTGCTGATTGCGACCGATTCCCCAACGGAAGCACAAGATTTCCGCGCGCCGGACGCCCGGATCGCTCCCCTGCCGCGCGTCTCTGCCATCGTCCACCTGCTGGAGACGGCCGGCGGTCCATTGCGGGTCAATCCGGAGGACAAGACAGCGGTCTTCCCGCTGTTGCCGCCTGCCGATGCGGCGTGGGTCGTCGAGACTTCCGCCGACTTGATCCTGCCGCTACCCGGTCCGGGAACGGAGGTCTTCGGCGTGCTCGTGGTGGGACGCCGTTTCGACGATCGGATCGTGCGCACCGTCGATCTTCCGTTTCTCGAGGCGCTCGGGGCCGCCGCCGGGTTGGCGGTCGCGCGCCTACGTCTGCTGCAGGCGCCGGACGCCCGACCATCGGAGCCGCCGCCGGCGCGGGAGTGTCCCGTCTGCCGATGCGTCGTGGTGGCCGGTGCTCCGCCCGAGTGCGAATGCGGAGTCGCTTACCAAGAGACGGAGGTCCCGAAGCTCCTGGCGGGCAAGTTTCGACTGACGCGGCGCCTGGGTGTCGGGGGCATGGGAGCGGTCTATCTGGCGCGTGACCTGCAACTGGCCCGAGACGTCGCGATCAAGACCCTGGGGAGGGGGTCGGCCCACCACCTGATGAGGCTGAGGCCGGAAGGGCGGACCATGGCGACGGTGACGCATCCGGCAGCCGCTCAGATCTACGGTATCGAGTTCTGGCGCGGCCGTCCGTTCCTCATCGTCGAGTTCCTTCCCGGCGGCACGCTCGAGGATCGATTGCGTGACGGTCCGATCCCTCCGTTGGAGGCCGTTTCCGCCATCGCCCGGCTGGCCGACGCGCTGGCGACGCTGCACGACAAGGGACTCCTGCATGGAGACATCAAGCCCAGCAATATCGGCTTCACGTCGAACGGGTCGCCCAAACTGCTGGATTTCGGCCTGACCCGTGAGACGGACGATGCCGTGACCGCAGGGGGCACCTTGCGCTACATGTCGCCGGAAGTGCTCTCCGGCCGCTTGGCCGATGAAGCCGACGACGTCTGGTCTCTGTGCGTCGTTCTGTACGAGATGGTGTCCGGCCGGCATCCGTTCGCCGCCCCCGACATCGACGAGATGGTGGACCGGATCCGGCGCCGGCGTCTTGTTGGCGCCGCCGGGCCAACCGCAGCGTCGAAGGCCGGAGCGGCCGTGATCGAGTTCGCGGCATCGATCTTATCGGCCCCCCGGTCGGAGCGGCCGGCAAACGCGCGCGCATTCGACGAGGCCCTTTCGAAGGTTCCCAGGGACGAATAGTCCACATTTTTCGTAGCGAGACTGTCCGGTTCTCGTTTCCCAGGCGTCATTAGGAGTTACAGGTGCCAAGACAGGCACGCCTTCACGACGACGCCGTCGTGTGGCTCGTTCGGATCAGTAGTTCATGGAAAAGCGATAGCGGTCTACTCGGGCAACGACAACCGAGGGGGCCGGTTCGGCTCGTGAAGCCAGTGTTGGCAATAGGTGATTAGTGATCGGTTTTGGAACGGTAGATGCGGCGGCATCTTCCCGACAAGGCCTCACGGTTTCCGGGATGTTCAAGGCCGAACCTCCCGGCCGGGCCCTCACCTACGGCCGCTCGCTGAGTGGACGGTCCTTTGGCTCCTAAAAATGGCCGCCCATCGGACCTCAGGGGAGCCTTTCGACCGTGCCATCAACGATCAGAACCGGTTTTCCCCTCGATCTTGTGGAGCCGCGGGCGCTCTTCCGACTTGGTGAACGCAACGTTTTCTACCGCACGGTTCATCGAAGCCAAGGTCAACCGCCCGAGTCGTTTCACAAATCATCCACGGCGCAGGTTCCTAGCGAGAAAGAAAAACCATGCTAAGTGGAAAGCTTGACGAATTCACAACTCGGTTGAGTTTCATGGTTTTCCCTGTGTTATGCCGCCTGGGAATTTTATTGGTCCTGACGTTTGCTCTGCTGACGCAGTCGGGATGGGGCCAACGGATCGGGTCGCTGGTTCTGGAAAAACAACAGCGGTCGAAGGCGGCAGCGGTCAGACCGCCTAGTCTTCAACTGAGTATTCTATCGCCTGCGACGGCCGTCTTACCGCCACTGGGGCCCGACGATTTGCAGCGTGTGCAGCCGCAACAGGGCCGGCCTCCCGTCATCGGCGTTCACCGTCGGTTGCCACCGGAGGTGGTCACTCTGAACTTCTCCGGTGAAACTGTCATGACAACCGCCACGGGAGCGTGGCAATCGACCGCTTCCGGCCGCCTTTGGCGCCTGAGGGTGACCTCTCCCAGTGCTCGCGCCATGCGCATTCACTTTCAAGACTTCGCCATCGGGGCGGGTAGTCTGTGGCTCCACTCGGCGAGCGGGCAGATCGTGGGGCCCTACAGCGGCTCGGGTCTGTACGGGGACGGAGACTTCTGGAGCGGCATCGTCTTCGGCGACAGCCTGACGATCGAGTATCTGCCCCATGAGGAGGCCGCAACAGACGCCGTGCCGTTTCAAATCGTTGCGATCAGCCATATCTGGGACGATGCTTTCGGAGCCGACATGGAGACCGCGTCGGAAAGCCCCGACAGACGGGAATCGGAAAAGCGGTTGCTCGCCGGCCCGATCGAGGTTGCGGTGGGAACACAGTCGAAGCCGTGGCGGCTGGCAAAGGCAATGCAGTCCGTCAAGCGGTTCACCTCCCTGCAAACGCCGCGCCCGAAAGCCGCAAGAAGGCTCACACCCGGGCGGCCGGTCGAGTTCCGTAGGGGTCCGGTTGACAACTCGACACTATTCACCGGGGATGACTCATTCCGGCTGGAGGTTCCCGGCAACGCCTCCCGAGTGACCTTCACACTGGAATCCGCCGATCCTGATGTCGACGTGGATTTGTATGTCCGCTATGGAGAGGACAACGACGTGCAGAACGGGAGGCCTGTTACTGACTACGTCTCAGAGGGACTCACGGGCAATGAGGAGATCGTCATTACCCCCGAATCGGATCCGCCACTTCGAGCCGGAACCTACTTTGTCTCGGTAAGTCTCTATGATACCGGCGTCGTCGCCGAATGCACGCTCACGGCGGAAGTGGAACGCGACGGAGAGGATCCGGAGCCGATCAGCGGCGGACCGCTCACTCCCGGACAACCTGCCGACTTCCGTTTGGGTCCGGTTGACACCTCGATACTATTCAACGGGCGTTATTCGTACCGGCTGGAAGTGCCCGAGGACGCCTCCCGAGTCACCCTCACGCTGGAATCCGCCGATGCCGATGTCGACGTGGGTTTGTATGCTCGCTTTGGTGAGGACAACGAGTTGCAGGACGGGAGGTTTGTCTATGACTACGGTTCGCGGGGAGGCACGGGTAATGAGGAGATCGTCATTACCCCCGAATCCGACCCGCCGCTTCGAGCCGGAACCTACTTTGTCTCGCTAGTTTTCTGGGATACGGGCGTCGTCGCCGAGGGCACGCTCACAGCGGAAGTGGAACGCGACGGAGAGGATCCGGGGCCCATCGGCGGCGGACCGCTCACCCCCGGGCGGCCTGCCGACTTCCGTCTGGGTCCGGTTGATTCCCCGACACTATTCAACAGGGGCCACTCGTTCCGGCTGGAGGTGCCCGAGGACGCCTCCCGAGTCACCTTCACGCTGGAGTCCGCCGATCCCGATGTCGATGTGGCTCTGGCTGTCCGTTATGGCGAGGACAACAATGTGCAGGACGGGAGGCTCGCCTCTGACTACGCGAGCAAGGAGCGGATCGGTATCACACGGCGCTCCGACCCGCCGCTTCGAGCCGGAACCTACTTTGTCACGGTAGTTCTCCTTGATACAGGCGTCGTCGCCGAGGGCACGATCACGGCGACAGTGGAGACGGACGCCGCGGACTGTCACCTGGATGTGACCTGCCACTCGGAATGGTCGAGTTCCGCAACTGGAGTCGCGAGGATATTCTTTGAGACGAGCGAGGGCGGCAGTGCAGTCTGTTCGGGCACGGTGCTTAACAACAGCCGGCAGGACTTCACACCCTACTTTCTCACCGCCGCCCACTGCGTTCAAACCGAGGAGGAAGCGCGTAGTGTGATAGCGGTCTGGTTCTACCAGACACGAACCTGTAACGGAGAACCGCCGGACTTACGGAGCGTGCCGCGTACCGAGGGGGCGCGTCTGCTCGCGACCACAGGGCACTCGGAAATCGGACAACCCAACGGCGATATGACGCTGCTGCGGCTCGAAGGCGATCTGTCGGACGGTGTGATGTTCCAAGGCTGGGACGCGGACCCTCAGCCTGTCGGCAGGCAGGTCACGGGCATTCACCATCCTGGGAGCGATGACTGGGGCCAATTCAAGCGGATTTCCTTCGGTCAGATCATTTCCGACCCACGTTTTGAAACTTCTGACGATGTCTACGCCATCGTCCGCTACACGCAAGGCGTAGTAGAGGAGGGCTCTTCCGGATCGGCCCTCTTCAGCAAACCTGAAACTGTAGTGGGAGTGCAGAGCTTCGCACCCCAAAAAAAGGTGTACGACTGCTCGTCCGGCCCTTTTTTTAGTGGCGCAACACACTTTTCGGTTTTCTATCCTCAGATCCGGCAGTTCATCGACGAGGAGTTCGCTCTGGAGTTTGCCCATTTCGCCAATAGTTCTTCCATCACCTCCGATGTGGTGTTGTTGAACGTTGCGACCAAGCCGATCGGTCCCATCCTCTACTTTTATGATCAGGAGGGCGATCGGATTGACGCCGAATCGGTGGTGGAGATCACGGCAGATCTGGAGGTGCTTGAGGATGGAGCTCTGAAGGTACGAACGGAGATTGCGCCGCTAGGAGAACTCACGATCTCGACCCACGGACGAGGTGAGTTGGTGACGGGGTCCGTGAGAGTGGTGTCAGATGGACCCATCGGCGGAGTGCTGCGCTTTGACATACGAGATTTAGGAGTGGCCGGAGTCGGGGCCAGCGAACCCGTCAATGACGCCCTCTTCCCGGCTCGCCGCCAAACGAGAGGCATCAACACTGGCGTGGCGCTCCGCAACATGGAAACGGAAGAGATGACGGTGTCCTGTTACTTGATGCGGGGGGGCTCCGTGCTGGAAGACGCAGATATCCAGTTGGCAGCGGACGGGCAGGCCGCGCGGTTCATCAATGAGATCTTCCCCGGCACGAATACGTCGGATTTCGTGGGCTCGGTGAGGTGCATCGCGCCTGATGAGAGACGTTTTACCGGGATAGCCTTGGAGTTGGATTCCAATAACGGAATCTTCACGACGCTGCCGGTGGTACCCGTGGACCAGAAGGGAGGCGGAAACAGGGAGACTACCCTGGAGTTTGCCCATTTCGCTAATAGCTCTTCCACTACCTCCGATGTGGTGTTGGTGAATGTAGCTCCCCATCGGACCCGTCCCGCCCTCTACTTTTATGATCGGGAGGGCGATCAGATTGACCCCGAATCGGTGGTGGAAATCACGAGAGATCTGCGGATCGCAGAGGATGGAGCGTTGACGGTCCGGACGCAGTTGCCGCCGCTGGCAGAGTTCACGATCTCGACCCACGGACGAGGTGAGTTGGTGACGGGGTCCGTGAGAGTGGTGTCAGATGGGCCCATCGGCGGAGTGCTGCGCTTTGACATACCAGATGTAGCAGTGGCCGGAGTCGGGGCCAGTGAACCCGTCAATGACGCCCTCTTCCCGGCTCGCCGCCAAGTGAGAGGAATCAACACTGGCGTGGCTCTCCGCAACATGGAAGCGGAAGAGATGGCGGTGTCCTGTTACTTGATGCGGGGGGGCTCCGTGCTGGATGAAGCAGATATCCAGTTGGCGGCCAACGGGCAAACCGCCCATTTTATCGATGAGATCTTCGACCACGCGAATGCGGTGAATTTCGTGGGCTCAGTAAGGTGCATCGCGTCTGATGAGGGAAGGTTCGCCGGGATAGCCTTGGAACTGGATTTCAACAACGGTATCTTCACGACTCTCCCGGTGGTGCCGGTAATCGATGATGACGAAATCAAGCCCGACTTGGACTTGGTTGTCGAGTCTGCTGCGGTAAGCGACGCCAGCGTGGAGAGTGGGGCAACCTTCACCCTCATGGCCACTGTCCGTAATCGCGGACCAATCGAGTCCGTCGCCACAACCTTGCGCTACTACCGCTCGACTGACACGACGATCTCAGCCGGTGATACGGAAGTCGGTACGGACTCCGTGGGGTTTCTTCGCGCCTCCGAAACCAGCGACGAGTCGATCAGACTGACGGCCCCGTCGAGTCCGGGGAGATACTACTACGGGGCGTGCGTCGACACGGTGCCCGATGAGTCCGAGACCGGAAACAACTGCTCCAGCGCGGTGGAAGTCACGGTTGGCGCTGCTCCTGCACCTGACCTGGTGGTGGAATCGCCGACGGTCAGCGAGAGCAGTCCGGCGGCCGGACAATCGTTCAGGTTGAGTGCGACGGTCCGCAACCAGGGCGCCGGCGACGCGACCTCGTCGACATATCTGCACTACTACCGCTCTGCCGACGTGACGATCGGGACCAGCGATACGGAAGTCGGATCGAGGGACTACGTGGGGTATCTTGACGCCTCGGAAACCAGCGAGGAGTCGATCCGATTGACGGCGCCGTCGAATCCGGGGAGGTACTACTACGGGGCGTGCGTCGACACGGTGCCCGATGAGTCCGACACCGCAAACAACTGCTCCAGCGCGGTGGAAGTCACGGTTGGCGCTGCTCCTGCACCTGACCTGGTGGTGGAATCGCCGACGGTCAGCGAGAGGAGTCCGGCGGCCGGGCAAACGTTCACGTTGAGTGCGACGGTCCGCAACCAGGGCGCCGGCGACGCGACCTCATCGACATATCTGCACTACTACCGCTCTGCCGACGTGACGATCGGGACCAGCGATACGGAAGTCGGATCGAGGGACTACGTGGGGTATCTTGACGCCTCGGAAACCAGCGAGGAGTCGATCCGATTGACGGCGCCGTCGAATCCGGGGAGGTACTACTACGGGGCGTGCGTCGACACGGTGCCCGATGAGTCCGACACCGCAAACAACTGCTCCAGCGCGGTGGAAGTCACGGTTGGCGCTGCTCCTGCACCTGACCTGGTGGTGGAATCGCCGACGGTCAGCGAGAGGAGTCCGGCGGCCGGGCAAACGTTCACGTTGAGTGCGACGGTCCGCAACCAGGGCGCCGGCGACGCGACCTCATCGACATATCTGCACTACTACCGCTCTGCCGACGTGACGATCGGGACCAGCGATACGGAAGTCGGATCGAGGGACTACGTGGGGTATCTTGACGCCTCGGAAACCAGCGAGGAGTCGATCCGATTGACGGCGCCGTCGAATCCGGGGAGGTACTACTACGGGGCGTGCGTCGACACGGTGCCCAATGAGTCCGACACTGCAAACAACTGCTCCAGCGCGGTGGCAGTCACGGTTGGCGCTGCTCCTGCACCTGACCTGGTGGTGGAATCGCCGACGGTCAGCGAGAGTAGTCCGGCGGCCGGGCAAACGTTCACGTTGAGTGCGACGGTCCGCAACCAGGGCGCCGGCGACGCGACCTCATCGGCATATCTGCACTACTACCGCTCTGCCGACGTGACGATCGGGACCAGCGATACGGAAGTCGGATCGAGGGACTACGTGGGGTATCTTGACGCCTCGGAAACCAGCGAGGAGTCGATCCGATTGACGGCGCCGTCGAATCCGGGGAGGTACTACTACGGGGCGTGCGTCGACACGGTGCCCGATGAGTCCGACACCGCAAACAACTGCTCCAGCGCGGTGGCAGTCACGGTTGGCGCTGCTCCTGCACCTGACCTGGTGGTGGAATCGCCGACGGTCAGCGAGAGGAGTCCGGCGGCCGGGCAAACGTTCACGTTGAGTGCGACGGTCCGCAACCAGGGCGCCGGCGACGCGACCTCATCGACATATCTGCACTACTACCGCTCTGCCGACGTGACGATCGGGACCAGCGATACGGAAGTCGGATCGAGGGACTACGTGGGGTATCTTGACGCCTCGGAAACCAGCGAGGAGTCGATCCGATTGACGGCGCCGTCGAATCCGGGGAGGTACTACTACGGGGCGTGCGTCGACACGGTGCCCGATGAGTCCGACACCGCAAACAACTGCTCCAGCGCGGTGGCAGTCACGGTTGGCGCTGCTCCTGCACCTGACCTGGTGGTGGAATCGCCGACGGTCAGCGAGAGGAGTCCGGCGGCCGGGCAAACGTTCACGTTGAGTGCGACGGTCCGCAACCAGGGCGCCGGCGACGCGACCTCATCGACATATCTGCACTACTACCGCTCTGCCGACGTGACGATCGGGACCAGCGATACGGAAGTCGGAACGAGGGACTACGTGGGGTATCTTGACGCCTCGGAAACCAGCGAGGAGTCGATCCGATTGACGGCGCCGTCGAATCCGGGGAGGTACTACTACGGGGCGTGCGTCGACACGGTGCCCAATGAGTCCGACACTGCAAACAACTGCTCCAGCGCGGTGGCAGTCACGGTTGGCGCTGCTCCTGCACCTGACCTGGTGGTGGAATCGCCGACGGTCAGCAACAGTAGTCCGGCGGCCGGGCAATCGTTCAGGTTGAGTGCGACGGTCCGCAACCAGGGCGCCGGCGACGCGACCTCATCGGTATTTCTGCACTACTACCGCTCTGCCGACGCGACGATCGGGACCAGCGATACGGAAGTCGGAACGAGGGACTTCGTGGGAATTCTTGCCGCCTCGGGAACCAGCGACGAGTCGATCCGATTGACGGCCCCGTCGAGTGCGGGGACATACTACTACGGGGCGTGTGTCGACACGGTATCCGATGAATCCGATACCGCAAACAACTGCTCCAGCGCGGTGGAAGTCATAGTTGGCGCTGCTCCTGCACCTGATCTGGTGGTGGAATCGCCGACGGTCAGCGACAGTAGTCCGACCGCCGGGAATTCTTTTGACCTGAGTGCGACGGTCCGCAACCAGGGCACCGGCAGGTCGTCGTCCTTTACGACGCTACGGTACTATCGCTCGACAGACGCGACGATCTCAGCGATTGATACGGAAGTCGGTACGGACTCCGTGGGAATTCTTGCCGCCTCGGGAACCAGCAACGAGTCGATCCGATTGACGGCCCCGTCGAGTGCGGGGACATACTACTACGGGGCGTGTGTCGACACGGTGTCCGATGAGTCCGACACCGCAAACAACTGCTCCAGCGCGGTGGAAGTCACAGTTAGCGCACCTGACCTGGTGGTGGAATCGCCGACGGTCAGCGACAGCAGTCCGACCGCCGGGCAATCCTTCACGTTGAGTGCGACGGTCCGCAACCAGGGCGCCGGCAGGTCGTCCTCTACGACGCTACGGTACTATCGCTCGACAAACGCGACGATCTCAGCGATCGATACGGAAGTCGGTACGGACTCCGTGGGATTTCTTGCCGCCTCGGGAACCAGCAACGAGTCGATCCGATTGACGGCCCCGTCGAGTGCGGGGACATACTACTACGGGGCGTGTGTCGACATGGTGTCCGATGAGTCCGACACCGCAAACAACTGCTCCAGTGCGGTGGAAGTCACAGTTGGCGCTGCTCCTGGACCTGACCTGCTGGTGGAATCGCCGACGGTCAGCGACAGCAGTCCGGCGGCCGGGGATTCTTTTCGCCTGAGTGCGACGGTCCGCAACCGGGGCACCGGCAGGTCGTCGTCCTTTACGACGCTACGGTACTATCGCTCGACAGACGCGACGATCTCAGCGGGGGATACGGCAGTCGGTACGGACCTCGTGGGATTTCTAGACGCCTCGGAAACCAGCAACGAGTCGATCCGATTGACGGCCCCCTCGAGTCCGGGGACATACTACTACGGGGCGTGCGTCGACACGGTGTCCGATGAATCCGATACCGGAAACAACTGCTCCAGCGCGGTGGAAGTCACAGTTCGCGGTGCACCTGACCTAGTGGTGTCATCGCTGAATGTCAGCGACAACAATCCGGTCGTCGGGAATTCTCTTGACCTGAGAGCGACGGTCCGCAACCAGGGCACCGCCAGCTCGCCGTCCTCGGTGCTACGGTACTATCGCTCGACAGACGCGACGATCTCAGCGTTCGATACGGAAGTCGGTACGGACTTTGTGGGAATTCTAGACGCCTCGGAAACCAGCAACGAGTCGATCCGATTGACGGCCCCCTCGAGTCCGGGGAGGTACTACTACGGGGCGTGTGTCGACACGGTTCCCGATGAGTCCGAGACCGGAAACAATTGCTCCGGCGCGGTGATAGTCACAGTTCACGGTCTACCTGACCTGGTGGTGGAATCGCCTAGGGTCAGCGACAGCAGTCCGGTCGTCGGGAATTCTTTTGACCTGAGTGCGACGGTCCGCAACCAGGGTACCGGCAGCTCGGCGTCCATTACGACGCTACGGTACTATCGCTCGTTGGACGCGACGATCTCAGCGTATGATACGGAAGTCGGTACGGACTTCGTGGAAATTCTTGCCGCCTCGGGAACCAGCAACGAGTCGATCCGATTGACGGCCCCGTCGACTGTGGGGACATACTACTATGGGGCGTGTGTCGACACGGTGACCGATGAATCCGACACCGCAAACAACTGCTCCAGTGCGGTGGAAGTCACAGTTGGCGCACCTGACTTGGTGGTGGATCCTTTTGAGGGCTCCTGGCGCCCTCCGGCCGTCCAGGCTTCTCCTTTTTTCCTGAGTGCGACGGTCCGCAACCAGGGTACCGGCAGGTCGTCCTCTACGACGCTACGGTACTATCGCTCGACAGACCTGACGATCTCAGCGGAGGATACGGCAGTCGGTACGGACTCCGTGGGAATTCTCGACGCCTCGGAAACGAGTTTCGAGTGGATCAGAGTGACGACGCCGTCGAGTCCGGGGACGTACCACTACGGGGCGTGTGTCGACCCGGTGCCCGGTGAATCCGATACCGCAAACAACTGCTCCAGCATAGTGTCAGTCGGTCGTTAGGTGCACGACACGAAAGTGATGCTGGTAGTGAAGGCCAGAGAACGTCGGAGATTGGGCTTAGACTCTCTGACAGTTACTATGACTGTCAGAGAGGAGCGTGCCCATGTCCCCAGATCTTTCCCCTCAGCGCCAACTCCAACGACGACGCCAGCAGTTGTTGCAGGCCTTGCTCGAACTCGGCGATCTCCGGCCCGGGTCCCTGGTGGCCCGCTACCGCCGTTGCGGCAAGCCGAACTGTCACTGCGCCCAGCCCGGCGACCGGGGCCACGGGCCCAGTTTCTCCTTGACCCGTCGCGTGGCGGGCAAGACCGTGACCAAGATCATTCCCCCGGGGCCAGCCGTCCAACGGACTCGAGAGCAGATCGACGAGTATCGCCGATTGCGGAGCTTGGTGAAGGAGTTGGTGGAGGTCAGCGAGCAGATTTGTCAGGCTAAACTGGACCCCTCTCCGGCCCGGACGGGCCAAAAAAAGGGCTCCAAAAAACGCTGGCCCAAGAAATCCAGCGAGAAGTCCGGACCCTGATGGGACCCGCGGCCGCCGCCGCCCTGGACTTTGAAGCGCTGGAGACAGCCCTCCGGCGTCAAGTCCTCGAGCTGGCGGCCCGGACGGTGGAAACGCATCTGAACCAGGATCATTCCGACGCCAACTGCTCCTGTGGAGGGAGCGCGCGCTACGCGGGTCGGCGGACCAAACAGTTCGTCACCGTGCTGGGACCGATGCGATTGGCGCGCGCCTACTATCACTGCGGGGATTGCGGCCATGGCTTCTGTCCCCGAGATCGAGCGCTGGGACTGGAGGGGAGTTCTTTGTCTCCCGCCCTGATGCGGATGGTGGGGGCAGTTGCCTCCATGGTCAGCTTTCAGGAAAGCAGTCAGTTGTTGGAGGAGTTGGCCGGAGTGGACGTGGGGACCAAACAGGTGCAGCGGTCGGCCCAGGCTCTGGGAGAGCAAGTCGCGGGCTATGAACGCCAGACCCGGGAGCCCGACTCGGGGCTCCCTTTGCCCTCGACGCTCTATCTGGGCCTGGACGGCACCGGGGTGCCGATGCGATCGACCGAGGTACAGGGGCGGGCGGGCAAACAGCCTGATGGGTCGGCCCGAACCCGGGAAGCCAAGCTCTGTACGGTTTGGAGCGCCGAGCGACGGGACGCCCAGGGTCGGCCCCAGCGCGACCCGCACTCGGTCACTTACACCGCAGCGATCGAGAGCGCCGCCACCCTGGATACGGACCCCCAGCTTTCGGAGTTCGCCCAACGAGTCGAGCGCGAAAGCCAACGACGCCGTTTTGGGCAAGCGCCACGGCAAGTCGTCCTGGGAGACGGAGCGAGGTGGATCTGGAATCTCTCCGGCGAGCTCTTCCCGGAGGCGGTGCAGATAGTCGATCGTTTCCACGCCAAAGAGCGACTCCATGCGCTCTCGAAGAGTCTGTATACCGACCGCCAGTCCGGGCAGGAGTGGGCGCAAAAACGTTGCGCGGAACTCGATTCCGGTCGGATCGAGACCCTCCTGTCGGTCCTCGCCGCCGAGGCCTCTCATCACGAGGAGGGAAAAGCGGCCTGCACTTATTTCCAAGAGCATCGACATCGCATGCGTTACGCCCAGTTCGAGGCCCAGGGACTCTGTACCTCAACCGGCGTGGTGGAAGCCGGATGCAAAAACGCCATCGGGGCACGACTCAAACGTTCCGGGATGCATTGGAGTGTGCGGGGAGCTAATTCGATCATGGCCCTTCGGTGCGTTCGGCTCAGTGGGCGTTTTGAGGACTTCTGGGAATGGCGAGCCAATTCCAAAGCCGCAGCTTGATCCGGTCGTCACTTTTTTGTCGTGCACCCTCAGTGTTTTCGGTTAACCTGACTTGGTGGTGGAATCGCCGACGGTCAGCGACACGAGTCCGGTCGCCGGGAATTCTTTTGACCTGAGTGCGACGGTCTGCAGCCAGGGCGCCGGCAACTCGTCGTCCTCGTTGCTACGGTACTATCGCTCGACAGACGCGACGATCTCAGCATTTGATACGGAAATCGGTACGGACTCCCTGGGAATTCTTGACGACTCGGAAACCAGCTTCGAGTGGATCAGAACGACGCTTCCGTCGAGTCCGGGGAGGTACACCTACGGGGCGTGCGTCGACCCGGTGCCCGGTGAATCCAATACCGTAAACAACTGCTCCAACACAATGACAGTCGCAAAATGAAGCCGACGACGTCTGGTCCCTGTGCGTCGTCCTGTACGGGATGGTGTCCGGCCGGCATCCGTTCGCTGCCCCCGACATCGACGAGGTGGAGGACCGGATCCGGCACCGGCGGCTCGGTAGCGTCGCCGGGCCCGGTGCAAGGTAGGACACCGGAGCGGCCGTGATCGGGTTCGCAGCTTCGATCGTGACGGCCCCCCGTTCGGCGCGGCCGGCAAACGCACGCGCATTCGCCGAGGTGTTTTCGAAGGTTTCCAGGGGCGAATAATTCACATTTTTCGCGGCGAGACCGTCCGGTTCTCGTTTCTCATACGTCATAGATAGTTAAGACCGAGGAATGACGCCTTCACGGCTACGCCGTCGAGTGGCTCGCGAGGATCAGTAGTTCATGGATAAACGCAAGTGGTCGACTCAGGCAACGGCCACCGACACCGACTGGGCCGCTTCGGCTCCTGAAACCAGTGCTGATAGTTGGTGTTTGTGATCCGCCCGCCGAGTGGACGATCCGTTGGCTACCGGACATGGCCGCTTACCGGACCACTGGGGGCCTTTCGACAATGTCATCGACGATTGGAACCGGTTTTTCAATCGATCTTTTCGAACTGCGGGCCCTCTTGTGACATGGCGAACGATGAGTCTTCTACGGCACGGTTCATCGAAGCCAAGGTCAACCGCCCGAGTCGTTTCACAAATCCTCCACGGCGCAGATCCGTAGGGAGAAAGCAGAACCATGTTAAATGGCAAGTTTGACGAATCCGGAACCTGCGTGAGTTCCACGGTTTCCCCGGTGTCATGGCGCCGCGGAATTTTCTTGGTCCTTACACTCGCACTGCTGACGCAGTCAGGATGGGGCCAACGGATCGGGCCGCTGGTTCTGGAAAAACAACAGCGGCCGAAGGCAGCAGCGGTCAGACCGCCCAGCCTTCAACTGAGTCTTCCATCCCCTGCGACGGCCGTTTTACCGCCACTGGGGCCCGACGATTTGCAGCGTGTGCAGCCGCAACCGGGCCGGCCTCCCGTCATCGGCGTTCACCGTCAGTTGCCACCAGGGGTGGTCACGTTGAGCCTCTCCGGGGAAACCGTCATGACAACCGCCAGGGAAGCGTGGCACTCGACCGCGGCCGGACGCGTCTGGCGCTTGAAGGTGACCTCTCCCAGTGCCCGCGCCATGCGCATTCACTTTCAAGACTTCGCCATCGGGGCAGGTAGTCTGTGGCTCCACTCGGCGAGCGGGCAGATCGTGGGGCCCTACCGCGGCTCGGGTCTGTACGGGGACGGAGACTTCTGGAGCGGCATCGTCTTCGGCGACAGCCTGACGATCGAGTATCTGCCCCATGAGGAGGCTGCAACAGAAGCCGTGCCGTTTCAAATCGTTGCGATCAGCCATATCTGGGACGATGCTTTCGGAGCCGACATGGAGACCGCGTCGGAAAGCCCCGACAGACGGGAATTGGAAAAGCTGTTGCTCGCCGGCCCGATCGAGGTTGCGGTGGGAACACGGTCGAAGCCGTCGTGGCTGGACAAGTCGATACAGTCGGTCAAACGGTCCACCTCCCTGCAATCGCCGCGTCCGAAAGCGGCGAGGAGACTCACGCCCGGGCAGCCCGTCGAATTCCGAATAGATCCGGTTGACTCCCCGACACTATTCAACGGGGATAACTCGTTCCGGTTGGAGGTTCCTGAGGACGCCTCCCGTGTCACGTTCACGCTGGAATCCGATGCCGATGTGGCTCTGCTTGTCCGCTATGGCGAGGACAACGATCTTGAGGATGGGAGGCCAATCTTTGACTACGGCATTGACAAGGTTGTTGTGGGAACCGAGGAGATTGTCGTTACCGGGCAATCCGACCCGCCGCTTCGAGTCGGAACCTACTTCGTATCGGTAGTTGTTATTGATACGGGCGTCGTCGTTAACTGCACGCTCACGGCGGAAGTGGAACTCGACGAAGAAGATCCGGAGCCGGACAGCGGCAGAACACTCACACCCGGGCAGGCCGTCAAATTCCGTATGGGTCCGGTTGACTCCCCGACACTATTCTACGGGGATAACTCGTTCCGGCTGGAGGTGCCCGAGGACGCCTCCCAAGTAACCTTCACGCTGAAATCCGCCGATCCCGATGTCGACGTGGATTTGTATGCCCGCTATGGTGAGGACAACGGCGTGCGGGATGGGAGGGTTGTCTATGATTACGCTTCGCGGGGAGACACGGGTAATGAGGATATCGTCATTACCCCCGAATCCGACCCGCCGCTTCTAGCCGGAACTTACTTCGTCTCGATACTAGTCTATGACACCGGCGTCGTCGCCGAGGGCACACTCACGGCGGAAGTGGAAACCGACGAAGAGGATCCGGAGCAGATAAGCGGCGGACTGCTCACGCCCGGAGCGCCTGCAGACTTCCGTCTGGGTCCGGTTGATTCCCCGACACTATTCGTCGGGGATAAATCGTTCCGGCTGGAGGTTCCCGAGGCCGCCACGCTTGTAACCTTCACGCTGGAATCCGATGCCGATGTGGCTCTGCTTGTCCGCCATGGCGAGGACAACGTTCAGGATGGGAGACCTTTCTTTGACCACGGATCCCAAAAACCCACGGGCGACGAATGGATCGGTATCACCCGGCGCTCCGAGCCGCCGCTTCGAGCCGGAACCTACTTCGTCTCGATATTAGTCTTTGATACGGGCGTCGTCGCCGAGGGTACGATCACGGCGACAGTAGAGACGGACGCCGCGGACTGTCATCTGGATGTGACCTGCCACTCAGAATGGTCGAGTTCCGCAACTGGAGTCGCGAGGATATTCATTGAGACGAGCGAAGGCACCAGTGAAGCCTGCTCGGGAACGGTGCTGAGCAACAGCCGGCAGGACTTCACGCCCTACTTTCTCACCGCTGCCCACTGCGTACAAACCGAGGAGGAAGCCCGTAGCGTGACGGCGGCTTGGTTGTACCAGACGCGAACCTGTAACGGAGAACCGCCGGACTTAGGGAGCGTGCCGCGTACCGAGGGGGCGCGTCTGCTCGCGACCACAGGGTACCCCGACAGCGAGTCCCCCGGGGAGCCGGGTGGCGATATGACACTGCTGCGACTCGAAGGTAGTCTCCCCGACGGTGTGATGTTCCAAGGCTGGGACGCGGACCCACAACCGGTCGGCGCGCAGGTCACCGGGATTCATCATCCTGGAAGTATATGGGGAAAGTTCAAGCGGATTTCCTTTGGTGAGACCATTCCCGACCCTGGGATTGGAGTTTCCGACGATTCCTACCTCAACGTCTCCTATCCATTGGGACGAGGCTTCACGGAGGGGGGCTCTTCCGGGTCCGCCATCTTCAGCGGTCCTGGAACCATCGTAGGGGCACTGAGCGGCGGAAGTGGTGGGGATAATGTCTGCCCGACTCAGCCCGATTACTCAGTTTACACTCGATTCTCGTTTTTCTATCCCAAAATCCGGCAGTTCATCGACGAGGAGTTTGCTCTGGAGTTTGCCCATTTCGCCAATGGTTCTTCCGTCACCTCCGATGTGGTGTTGTTGAACGTTGCGACCAAGCCGATCGGTCCAATCCTCTACTTTTATGATCAGGAGGGCGATCGAATTGACGCCGAATCGGTGGTGGAGATCACGGCAGATCTGGAGGTGCTTGAGGATGGAGCTCTGAAGGTACGAACGGAGATTGCGCCGCTAGGAGAACTCACGATCTCGACCCACGGACGAGGTGAGTTGGTGACGGGGTCCGTGAGAGTGGTGTCAGATGGACCCATCGGCGGAGTGCTGCGCTTTGACCTACAATATTTTGGAGTAGGAGTAGCCGGAGTCGGGGCCAGCGAACCCGTCAATGACGCCCTCTTCCCGGCTCGCCGCCAAGCGAGAGGCATCAACACTGCCGTGGCGCTCCGCAACATGGAAACGGAAGAGATGACGGTGTCCTGTTACTTGATGCGGGGGGGCTCCGTGCTGGATGAAGCAGATATCCAGTTGGCGGCGGACGGGCAGACCGCGCAGTACATCAATGAGATCTTCCCCGGCACGAATACGTCCAATTTCGTGGGATCAGTGAGGTGCACTGCGCCCGATGGGGGAAGGGTCGTCGGGATAGCCTTGGAGATTGATCCCAACAACGGCATCTTCACAACCCTGCCGGTGGTGCCTGTGGCCCCGTCGGGAGCCGGAAACCGGGAGACCACCCTGGAGTTTGCCCATTTCGCCAATGGTTCTTCCATCACCTCCGATGTCGTGTTGTTGAACGTGTCGACCATGCGGGTCCGTCCCACCCTCTACTTTTTTGATCAGGATGGCAATGGGATCGCCGCGGATTCGGTGGTGGAAATCAGAAACAGCCTGGAGGTGCGTGGGGACGGAGGTCTTCGCGTGCGTGCGGCGCTGCCGCCGCTAGGAGAGCTGACGATTTCGACGCACGGTCGGGGAGATACCGTCGTGGGATCGGTGCGGGTGATATCGGATGGGCCTATCGGCGGAGTCCTTCGCTTTTCTCTCCCAGGTGCGGGAGTGGCGGGAGTCGGAGCCAGCGAACCCGTCGCTGACGCCCTCTTCCCGGCTCGCCGCCTAGCGGGAGGCATCAATACCGGCGTGGCGCTCCGCAACCTGGAAGCGCGAGAGATGACGGTGTCCTGTTACTTGATGCGGGGGGGCTCCGTGCTGGAACAGGTGGATATCCAGTTGGAGGCTAGCGGGCAAACCGCCCAGTTCATCAATGAGATCTTCGTCGGCACAGGGACATCGGATTTCGTGGGATCCGTGAGGTGCCTGGCGCCTGATGGGAGAAGGTTCGCCGGGATAGCCTTGGAGATGGATTTCGCCAACGGTATCTTCACGACTCTCCCGGTGGTGCCGGTGAAGGGCGGGACCCGCCCCGAAGCTCCGCAGGTGCGCCCGACGGTGAGGCTGTCGGCATCGCCCACGTCCATCGAACGGGGCCAGAGCGCGACCCTGAGGTGGTCGTCCACGAACGCAACCAGAGCATCCATCACTCCTGGAATCGGCACGGTTCCGACATCGGGGTCGCGTCGGGTCTCCCCGACCAGAACGACGACCTACCGCATCACGGTCCGGAGTGCCGACGGACAGACGGCTTCGGACTCGGCGACAGTAACCGTCACCGAGCCGCCGCGCCCGACGGTGAGGCTGTCGGCATCGCCCACGTCCATCGAACGGGGCCAGAGTGCGACCCTGAGGTGGTCGTCCACGAACGCAACCAGCGCATCCATCACACCGGGGATCGGCACGGTTCCGACCTCGGGATCGCGTCGGGTCTCCCCGACCAGAACGACGACCTATCGAATCACGGTCCGCAGCGCCGACGGACAGACGGCTTCGGACTCGGCGACAGTAACCGTCACCGAGCCGCCGCCACCGTCGCTCGCTCCAGCCGATCAAGATGCGTTCAACGAAGTCGCCGTTGGCAAGCGTGTGCTGACGGAACGGCCAAACTATTTCATCGACTTCATCAGTCCCGGCCGTTTCAAGGAAACCGAGGGATCGGACGAATACGTTGGAAGCTATACCTACCGGAACACGGGTTCGAATACCGGAACGGTCACGCTGAACTACGACGACGGCGATCGCTGTACGTTCCGATTGACGTTCGCAACAACGACTTCGGGCAGGGTAACTTTCAGTTGCAACGACGGAACGAGCGGGAGTTCCAGTTGGCGATTGGTGGATATTCCCCCTGATGATGACGATGAGGATGCGAGCAAGGTATGTGCTGCCGGAAACACGATTCAGACCGGAAGCGAATGCACGCTGGAGTTTCCTAAAGGAACTCCCGAAGCGGGCGTTAGATTTGCCCGGTTTACCGTTGGTGACGTCGGTAACGCGGGGAACGGCTGTCTGTATCTCGGTCGTGGTTCCGTCAGGTGTAGCGGCGTAGCTCTTAACATCAACACGTCGTTTACCGTAATTTCGTCGGGCAACGAATACTCGTTTGAATTTGCAGCGAGCAGGATTGAGGACAGCACCAGTTGGAGGATTTCCAAGCTCTCGATAACGCTTCAAGAGTGACGGGACGCATGGTGACGCTCTCAGCCGTGTCGTCGGACCACGGAAGTCGGCCCGGTAGCGAGCGAATTTAGACGATCCAGGACAAATCCGAAGTTAAATGAGGTTTTGGTGAAGAAAAAGGGGATTATATACAAAAGTCCCAAAAAGGGGTTGACAAGTATCGGGACTGTCTTGTATAATTGTCTTGTAACTGAGGATAATTCAATGGTTTACAAGGCACCCGGAAAACACTACAGAGAGGGTCTTTCGACCCGTCAATTCTTCCAACGGTTCCCGGATGACAAGACTGCTGAAGCATGGTTCATCAAGCGACGTTGGCCGGAAGAGGTCTGCTGTCCCTACTGCGGGGTCACCAATGTCCAGATTGGATGCAAGCATAAGACGATGCCGTTTCGTTGCCGTGAGAAGGAATGCGGAAAGCATTTCAGCATCAAGACCGGGACCTTCATGCAGTCAAGCAAGATCGGCTATCAGAACTGGCTCTACGCCTTCTACCTGTTCGCCACGAATCTGAAGAGTGTTTCCAGCATGAAGCTCCACCGCGAGCTGGGCATCACGCAGAAGTCAGCCTGGCACCTGGCACACCGGATTCGCCAGGCCTGGAACTTGGACCCGGAGCAGAGATTCTGGGGTCCGGTCGAGGTGGATGAGACTTGGTTTGGTGGCAAGCGGAAGAACCTGCCGAAGCAGAAGCGGTCTCAGTTGAAGGGGCGCGGCCCGGTTGGGAAAACCGCTGTCGTGGGCGTGAAAGACCGGAAGACCAACCGCGTGTCTGCTCAGGTCGTCGAGGACACGACCCAGGAGACACTCCAGGGATTCGTCCAGGATCGGATCGACCCGGACGCGGCGGTCTACACGGACGATTCCTCCTCCTATGCATCGCTGGACAATCATGAGTCCGTCCGTCATTCCCAGTTGGAATACGTTCGGGGTTCGGTTCACACCAACGGTGTTGAGTCCTTCTGGTCGATGTTGAAGCGGGCGTATATGGGCACCTTCCACCGGCTGTCCGAGCGTCATCTTCACCGCTACGTCGGCGAGTTCGCAGGACGCCACAATATGCGGGAACTGGGAACGCTGGCTCCGATGTCTCTGGTCGCTGATCGGGCCATTGGGCAGCGGCTCCGGTACCAGGATTTGGTCAGTTGAACCGGACTGAGGTGGCGGCTTCCAGTGCCATCACATTCGTCTCGATAGACGAAATGACTACCTTCTCGGTCTTGGCATCAGGCCGAGTGAAATCCGGTTCAACGTCTGGACCAAGGGCGAGGTCTCAGAGCAACAAGCCGGGCGTCTTGTGAGGATGGCGGAAGGACGATCCGTTACCTTCAAGCTCAGGAAGCGACCTGAGCAAATGCATCCGATCGAAGACCTTCCCCGCTGGGCAATAGGGCTGGAAAATGAGCAATAGGAAATCCACAGTTCGCAAGAATCCGAAATCCAGAACCGTAGAACTGGTCCATTCTTCTTACCAGCCGACGAAGGCGGAGAAGGAGGAGGAGATCAATTTGAAGGTGCCGGGAGAGGCCTCATTAGATCGAATGGCCAAGCTGGCGCGGGCAGTCCTCCGTCCCGTCAAACCCCGGTGGATCAAAAAGCCCAGGAACCGTCGTTAATGCTTGAGTGTCGGGACTTTTGTATATAATCCCCTTAAGATACTCGGGTCTAGAGTAGCCCTTGCCCTGGTACTTCTGTGTGGCGAAGGTCTTGAGCGCCTCCCGCTTCTGGTCCACCACGCTCTCGATGTTCACGATGTGCGTGGCCACGACGCCCACAGTGCCTCGGTTGATCCGCACGTCGCGCCGGTCCTGGGTGCCGTAGTAGTAGACTGTCGGCACGTCGTAAGGCTCTCGACGCGAACATTCCAGCCGACGCGCCGCCGCGGTGACTACGGCTCGCACAGAGGCGTCTCCCACGGCCGTATAGTCGTGATGGATGTGCTCGGTGGGGTGATGTTGGCTGCAATGAGCGGTGCGGCCAAACCCGAAAGGGGTATCACGCTGAGTCGTATAACGATACAATTCGCAAGTGCTCAGGACGTTGCGGCACCGAGGCTTGAAGCGGCTATTTGAGCGGGGCGACAAAAGCAAGCTACGGCCCGATCAAGTCGGACGGATCGAGGAGATCCTCTCCCGCCTTGATGTGGCCGTCGGTACGAAGGACCTGAACACTCCAGGCTACCGGCTGCACCCGCTCAAGGGGAATCTGCAGGGCTTCTGGAGTGTTCGGGTTTCTGCCAACATGCGGATCATATTCCGCTTTGAGGCAGGCGATGTCTTTGACGTGGACCTGATCGACTACCATTAGGAGGACTGGTGGAATGCCGATGAAGAACCCACCCCATCCCGGACGTGGTCTCATACAAGATTGTACAGCAGCGGGACTTAGTATCACGGAGGCAGCAGAGAAGCTGGGCGTGGCCCGGGTCACTCTTTCCCGCGTGCTGAACGGAAAGGCGGGGATTTCACCTGAGATGGCCTTGAAGCTCGAAGCGATGGGTTGGTCGAATGCCGATTTCTGGATGCGCCTACAAGCGGCCTACGACTTGGCACAAGCACGACTGCGCAAAGAGAGCGAAGCGGCCTGATTCCACGGCCTGTTAGCAAGTCTGGCTGCCATGAGCGAAGTCATCTCCACGCTGTATGGTCGCTGAAACTCTTGAAGGTTCTGCATTGTAACTTGAGCGCGGTGACTGGACTGACCAATTCCACAAGTATTCCACGTAGCAGCCCCCTGACTACTGGTAATCTCCCCGTTCGAGTCAGCGGACCGAGGGTAGCAGCCGCGTCACGTGGGGCCCGCGGGCGATGAACTCTTCGGCGTAGCGGCACCCGCTGAAGAGGCCGTAGTGGCCCTCGACGCTCTCCAAGCGGCGGTTCAGGTACTCAGGTGTCGAGTAACCCTTACCCTGGTACTTCTGGGTAGCGAAGGCCTTGAGCGCCTCCCGCTTCTGGTCGACCACGCTCTCGATATCCATGATGTGGGTCGCCGCCACGCCGACCGTGCCGCGGTTGATCCGCACGTCGCGCCGGTCCTGGGTGCCGTAGTAGTAGACGGTCGGCACGTCGTAAGGCTCCAGCCGCGAACCCTCCAACCACCGCGCGGCGGTGACAATGGCCCGGACAGAGGCGTCTCCCACGGCCGGGTGGTCGTGATGGTTCTGCTCGGTGCGGTGATGGGTGATCAGGATGTCGGGCCGGACCGTCCGGTAGAGCTCCGCCAAGCGCAGGATGGTGCTGCGAGTGGCCACGAAGGGCTCGTCGTCTTCTCCCAGGAAGTGGGTCGCGGTGGCGTCGACCGCCCGGGCGGCGGCTTCGAACTCCTGCTTCTTCTCCTGGATGATCTCCTGGAGCAGCCGGGCCTCTGCCGCCTCGTCCAGAGCCTCCTGTTTGTCGTCGTAGATGCTGGGGGCGTGGGAGCGGGCTCCGTGGGTCACGGAAGCCACGTGCACCTGGTCTCCGCGTTGCCGGTGCAGGGCGATGGTGCCTCCGGCCAGATCGAAGGCGTCGGCCGGGTGGGCCGTGATGACGAGCAGGGTCTTGGTCTTTCCGTCTGTCATTTGGATTCTCCTGACTCGGTTCCAGCGGACTGGAGCGCCAGCGTCCGCGAGTTCTCCCGGACCCGTCGGTTCAATCTGGGATGAACGTAGCCCAGGATGGCCGGTCGCCGGGGAGGACTCACGATAGCGAAGCCCCCAATACGTGTCAAACTCGCGGTGTGGAGCGGCGACTGTGCGCCAGGCTAAAAGCCGGATGGAAGGACACGACCGCTCGGCGTGGCCGCGCTGGAGGACAAGATCCTCCAGAAGGCAGTCGTGGACGAGCTCCTGACGCCGATTTACGAGGCGGAGTTTCTCGGGCTCAGCTACGGGTTCCGGCCCGGACGGAAGGCGCATGACGCGCTGGATGCACTGGCCTACGGGATCGAACGGCGGAAAGTCAACTGGATCGTGGACGCGGACATTCGGACGTTTTTCGATGCCATCGACCGGGACCGGCTGCTGCGGTTCGTGGAACGGCGGATCGGAGACCGGCGGGTGCTGCGGCTGCTGCGCAAGTGGCTGAACGCCGGGGTGATGGAAGATGGGACCTGGTCGGACACGGGGAAAGGGACGCCTC
Organism: Acidobacteriota bacterium; assembly: GCA_965217775.1. Taxonomy (GTDB): domain Bacteria; phylum Acidobacteriota; class UBA6911; order RPQK01; family JAJDTT01; genus JAJDTT01. Next base: position 3,645,884 of record CBDCJH010000002.1, on the reverse strand, counting down.
AGGGCGCCATCGTCTCCCCGGTCATGGCTAACGTGTACCTGCACTACGTGCTGGACCAGTGGTTCCATCGGACGTGGCGCCCACGAGTCCCAAAAGGCGAAGCGATCCTGGTGCGATATGCGGACGACTTCGTGGCCGGATTCCAGAGACGGGCGGACGCGAAACGGTTTCTCCGAGACCTGGGGGAACGGTGCGCCGAGTTCGGGCTGGAACTGCACCCGGAAAAGACGCGACTGGTGGAGTTCGGACGATTTGCGGCAGCGGATCGGCGACGACGCGGGGAGCGGAAACCGGAGACGTTCGACTTTCTGGGGTTCACGCACTACTGTGCGAAGACCCGGAAGGGACGCTTCCGGCTGGGGCGGAAGCCAAGCGCGAAACGGATGAACCGGACCCTGCGACGGGTGGGGGAGAGGCTGTGGAGACAACGGCACGCGGATCACTGGGAGGTCGGGAAATGGTTGAGCCGGGTCCTGAACGGCTGGCTGAACTATTTTGCGGTTCCGGGGAGTACGCGCTGGCTGCGAGGTTTCTGCTATCTGCTGCAACGGCGGTGGCTGCGAGCCTTGCGCCGCCGGTCCCAACGCGACCGCTTCAGTTGGGGACGGTTGCGACGGATGACGGAATTGCTCTGGCCATCCGTGAAGATCCGTCACCCGTGGCCGGGGCAGCGGTTCCGCTGGCCGTCCACACCCAAGGTAGGAGCCGGATGCCTTAACGGGCACGTCCGGATCTGTGCGGGGGGCGGCAGGAAACTGCCGTTCCTACCGTGACTTCTTGTCGCCCTGGGAGCGGGGACATTCCTGTCCCCGATCAGGGGGGGGCAGGGGGGACGGAGTCCCCACTGTACACTTTCCGGCCGCCGAATTACGCAGCAACACAGAAGAGCAGGCGGCAAGAATGCCGCCTGTCCCAGTGGGCGACAAGAAAGTCGCCCCTCCAGCAGGCGACAAGAAAGTTTTCCCTCCCGCCCAAAAAGGCCACCCGCCGGGTGGGGTAAAGGCGGTGCCGGACCATAATATGGGGCTCGTGGATTCTCAAGGCGGTACGAGACTTGCGGCGGTGGCACTCGTGCTGGTCACCGGTGCCGTCTATCTCAACTCCTTTCCGGCGGCCTTCCACTTCGACGACTACGCGCTGATCCTGGAAAGCCCCCTGGTGACCGAGCGCTTCGACTACGGGACTTTCCTGGAACAGTACGGCGGCCGGCCCTTGACACTCTGGACCTTCCATCTGAACTACCTGATCGCGGGTGCTCAGCCCTGGGCTTTTCACCTGGCGAGCGTCCTGCTCCATCTGGCGGTCGTGTTGCTCCTCTTCCTTCTGATCCTGGAGCGGTTCCGACAGCCGGGCTTGGCCCTGGCCACGTCGCTGCTGTTCGGTCTTCATCCGCTGCAGACGCAGGCCGTGAACTACGTCTGGGCCCGCTCGGTTCTGCTCATGAGCGGCTTCGGTCTGGGGGCTCTCCTGCTGGCCACGCGCCGCCCCTGGGCCGCCGTCCTCTGCTTCCAACTGGCCCTCTGGAGCCGTGCCGAAGCTGCCATGCTGCTCCCATTTCTCTGGGTTTTGAATCGGGATCGATGGAGATGGTGGGCCGGTTTGACCTTGGCCAACGGGTTGGCCCTTGCTTGGTCGCTGGTCAAGTACTCGCCGGCGGGAATGGCATGGAACCATCCCGACCCGGCCGGCTACTGGCTGCTGCAACCGGTGATGTTCTGGAAGGGTCTGGGACTCTTTCTATGGCCGGCCAACCTGAACCTGGACCATCAGGTCCCGGAGCCGCAGCTGCTTTTGACGGTCATCTCGGCAGCTGCAATCCTCACCGCGGTGATGGGGCTGCTGGGCTCGCGCCGGCTCCGTACCCCACTGGGGGTCGGTCTGCTCTGGGTCCTGGCCTTCAGCCTGCCGACCTGGGTCCTGCCCAACCTGGATCCCTTCAGTGAGACGCGGCTCTACTTGCCAGTGGCCGGTTTCTCCCTGATGCCAGCCTGGCTCTTGCTTCACCGCCGGCCGGAAAGCCGTTGGCCGAACCGGGCCCAATGGGTGGGCATCGGGATCCTGGCGGCACTTACGATTCCGCCGACGCTGGCGCGCAACCGGATCTGGAACGACGACCTTTTACTCTGGCGCGACACGGTGGCCAAGAGTCCCGGAAAGTCGCGGCCGCACTACAACCTCGGAGTCGCTCTGCTCCGGGAAGGCCAAGTCGGGGAGGCGGGTGAGTCGTTCCGGGCCGCGGTGTCCCTCGACCCGGAAGACGACTACAATTGGGCTGCCCTGGGATACTTGTCAGAGTTGGAGGGGGACCGGGCCGGAGCCCGGGCCCACTACGGCCGCGCCGTGGGTCTGAATCCCGGCAACCGGTACGCTCAAGAGGGCCTGAAGCGCGTCGGCGAAAGTGGACCGGATCGACCGGCCGGTCGACCGCCGGCACCCGAATCAGGTTCGGATCAGCCTCAGAAATAGGCCGGTTCGTTGCCCGGCTTCCATTTGATGTTGCAACCCAGGCTGGGCCGCTGTTCCGGATCGGGGGTGTCCCCGGCCAGAACCGTGTCGAGGGCCCCTCTCAGGTCTTCGCCGGTCACCGGCGTGCCGGTTCCCGGCCGGCTGTCGTCCAACTGACCCCGATAGGCCAGGCGCCGGTCCTGGTCGAAGAGGAAGAAGTCCGGCGTGCAGGCCGCCGTATAGGCCTGGGCGATCTCCTGGGTCTCATCGAAGCAATAGGGGAACTGGAACCCATGCTCCTGAGCCATGCTCTTCAGCTCGCCGGGGGCGTCTCCCGGGTAGGCGTCCACGTCGTTGGCGCCGATGGCCACCACGCCCACGTCCCGGGCCTGGTACTCGTTCCCCAGCCGGGCCAGCTCCTCCTGGACATGGACCACGTAGGGACAGTGTTTGCAGATGAACATGACCAACAGGGCCTTGTTCCCCGAGAAGCTGTCCAGCGAGACGGTTTCACCCGTGGTCACGTCCGGCAACTGGAAATCCGGGGCCTCGATGCCGAGACCCAACATGGTCGATGCAGTCAAAACCATTGCAACGCTCCTTTCTTATCTCAGCGGATCAGAGGGGAAGGGAGGTTCCCAACCCCTGGTTCAGTGCACTCGTGTAAATCAGTTGGGCGGCCGCGACGTCTTCCGCGCCCAGTCCCAGGTTGACGGAAATAATCCGTTGCTCCTTCTTCCGGCGTCCTCCCCGTCCCCGAACCACGTCTCCCAGGTCGGAAAGCCGGTCGGGGAGGCCTTCGAAATATCCCACCCCGCGATAGTAGTCGAGTTGCGCCACGTCGTCCGTGACCAGCAGATCGGCGGCGTGAAAGGCCGCGGGCGTCACATAGCAGTCGAAATCGAGGACGCAGACGAAGACCCCGTCCGCGAGCCAGTCGGGTTCGATCACGGGCGCAGGTGGACGCGGCATGGGGCCTGCGGTGACCACCACGTCGGCGGCCTGGACGGCCTGCCGGGGGGAGGCGCAGACCGTGCACGAGAGACCGTGACGTTCCACGCACTCCCGGGCGAAGCTGTGCGCCGCTTCCAGGCGAGTGTCGTAGACACGGATGTCCCGGAGGTCGCGCAGGACCACCGTCAGCGCCTCCAGGTTGGATCGGCCCTGGACGCCGCACCCCAGGATGGCGGCCGTGAGAGCGTCGCGGCGGGCCAGATGGCGTGCCGCCACACCGGTGGCCGCGCCGGTCCTGACCGCCGTGATCCAGGTGGCGTCCATCACCGCCAGGGGGACTCCGGATGCGGGGTCGTTAAGGATCACGAGACCCGTGATGTAGGGCAGACCCCGGGCCGAGTTTCCGGGATAGCCTCCGACCCACTTCATTCCGGCGGCGCCCGTGGGCCGGACGTACGCCGGCATGGCGTGGATGAAGGCGTCGGGCCGAGTGTGGATTCCCGGCTTCGGCGGCATCTCCACGTTCCCCGATCCCTTCTGGATCAGGGTTTCCTCCATCACCTCGATGATGCGCGCCATGGACAGATCGAGCCGCTCGATGTCCGCTCGCGACAGGTACAGAAGTTCTCCGGCCGACGCCACTTTGCTTGAATCTCCTCAGGGTTGGATCGGGCACCGCCACGGCTGAGGGCGACGTCCCGGTCCGGTTCAGTTCACTGCACGGCGCCCCGGGCACTCACGCGCCATTCGGTCACCACCTCGTCGTCCCGGACCCCGTAGATGCGGTCGTGCATGTTGACGCAGGCACAGACGTGATTGGGGATGACGCGAACCCGGTCCCCGACGCGGTATTTTCTGGAAGCCTTGGCCAGCACCAGGTGCCCGTGCTCCTCGGAAAGGTATTCCACCACGGCGCCCGGGTCTCCCATCACGTGACCGAATCCCACGCCGTCTCCGGAGAGGAACTTGTCGCTGGAGAAGGTCTTGCTGCCCCCGTCGATGGCGGCCTTGCCGGGAACGCTGGTGCTCACGACGGTGGACAGGACGGAGACGGCGCAGTCCGCCAGATCGGCGGCCTGGCAACCGATGGTATTCCGGTCATTGAAGATGTAGGTGCCCGGACGAACCTCGTTGATGTTGTCGAACTGGTGCGACATGTAGGCCGTCGGGGTCGAGCTGGCGCTGATGACCGGGTAGGGGATCCCGGCGTCGTCCAGCAGACTCAGCAAAGTCGACAATTGCCGGTTCTCCAGCGTCAGAAGCTGATTGCGCCGTTCCGGGTCCACGAGGAAATGACCGGGGTAGATCAGCAGCCCCTCGTAATCCAGTGCCGGAAGTTCGGCGATCCGCTCCAGCACCTGGATGGCCTCCGGGCCGATGGTCAAACCGCAACGCCGCATCCCGGTATCGAACTCCACCAGAATGGGAATCCTGACCCCGGCCTCGCGCGCATGCCTGGAGATGCCCTGGGCCACCTCCAGCGAATCCAACGCCACCGAGATCCGGGCGCGGCGGGCCAGGGCGGCCAAACGCTTCCACTTGATCTCTCCGTACACCGGATATGCCAGCAGGACGTCCTCGACTCCGCCGTCCACCATGACCTCGGCCTCACCCAGCTTGGCAACGGTAACGCCCACGGCGCCTTTCCTGACCTGGAGTTGCGCCAATTCAGGAATCTTGTGGGTCTTGACGTGGGGCCTCAAATTGAGGCGGTGTTCCCGGCAGTAACCGGCCAATCGGTCCAGGTTCGCGGTCATGATATCCACGTCGACCAGGACCGAAGGTGTGTCCAGCCCGTCCAGCTTCATGGTCTATTCTCTGCAGCAGCCCAGTCGCGTTCCGACCGATTCCGGCCCAGATCCCGAATCAGCCGATGCTCAGCATCCGTTGGATGGCTCCCAGGGAGGCCCGGCGGATCGGCTCCGGCACCTCCACTTCGTAGACCTCATGCTCCAGGCTGTGAAGGATCTTCTCGAGACTGATTCTACGCATGTGGCGGCAGAAAATGCTGCAGGTTCTGACGAACTCCACCTGCGGGAATTCGGTGGCCAGATTCGCCGACATTTCACACTCGGTGGCCATGTAGACGCGGCGCAGCTCGGCGTGATTCTTCACGTAACCGGCCATCTGGGAGGTGCTGCCGTAGAAGTCGGCCTCTTCCAGGACCTCGGGCAGGCACTCCCAGTGCACCAGGACCGCGGCGTCGTTCCCTCCCCGGGGAATGTCGTATTGCTTCCGGATGTCCCGGATGTGGCTGGCGGTGAACTTCTCGTGGACCTCGCAGCGACCGAAGTTGCGGTCATACTTGCCCGGGTAGATCAGATCCAGATCGGATCCCCTCCGGACCAGTTCCTGTTGCAGGTTCTCCCCCATCAGGGAATCGGGGAGGAAGACCACATGGTCCGCACCGAATTCCCGGGCCGCATGCTCGATGACCTTGAGCCCGTTCGCGGAGGTGCAGCAGTAGTCGGATTCGGCTTTGATCTCGGCGTAGCTGTTGATGTAGGTGACCACCGGAGCGTTGGGATAACGCTTTCGATAGAACCTCACGTCCTCGGCCGAGAAGGGGTCTGCCAAACTGCAGCCCGCATTCAGGTCCGCGATCAGCACCTTCTTTTCCGGATTCAGGATCTTGGCCGTTTCCGCCATGAAGAGGACGCCGTCGAAGAGGATGACGGGTTTGTCCGACTTGGCGGCGTAGCGGCTCAGCGCCAACGAATCGCCTCTCTCGCCTTCGCCGGACAGATGGAAGACCAGCGGCTCCATGTAGTTGTGGCCCAGGATCAGGACGTTCTTGAGTTCCCGCAGATAGAGGATCCGCTCGATGATGTCCTTCTTGCCGAGGAATTCCAGATGCTGATCGGGATGCGGCCGCAGGGACCTGCTGATCGACTCCAGCCGGTCTTTATAGGTCTCCGTGGTTGTTTGTTGCATAGTTCAGCGTCGTCCGGACGATCAGCTAGTTGGCGAGTTGCCCGCACATTCCTCGTTGGGGCGCTCCACAGCCGCAGGGACCGGTTTCCTTGAAGCCGGATTCCATGGACCCGCCGCCGACGGCGAATGAGGAGAAAAGCTGCTCGAAGCGGTCTCCGCTGCAACTGGGACACTCGGCATCGCTCTGGGCGCCCAGGACGATCTGCTCGAAATGAGTGTCGCAATCCAGACAGCGGTATTCATAAATCGGCATCGCACGATTATACCGCAACTGGCTGGAGTCAAGAAGACGGGATTGGCGAGGACCTCCGAACCGGTACGTCTCTCACCGGATATCCCTCGTAGATCTGCCGTGGCCGGGCGATCTTCTGTTCCCGGTCCCGCGCCAGTTCCTCCCACTGAACCAGCCAGCCAGCCGTTCTGGCCAGAGCGAAGAGGACGGTGGACATGGAAGAAGGGAAGCCGAGAGCCCGGTAGATCAGGCCGGAATAGAAGTCGACGTTGGGATAGAGCTTTCGCGAGATGAAGTAGTCGTCCTGCAGGGCGATCCTCTCCAACTCAAGCGCCACGTCCAGCAGGGGATCGGAACCGGTCACTTCGAAAACCTCGTGGGCCAGTTGTTTGATGATCTTGGCCCTGGGATCGTAGTTCTTGTAGATGCGGTGCCCGAATCCCATGAGGCGGAGTTCGCCTCCCTTGACCCGCTGCACGTGCCCGGGTACCCGGTCCTTGGATCCGATCGACTCCAGCATGCGGATGACCGCCTCGTTCGCTCCTCCATGCAGGGGCCCGGACAGGGCGCCGATGGAGGCGGCCGTCGTCAGGTACGGGTCGCACTGGGAACTGCCGACGCCTCTCATGGCGCTGGTGCTGCAGTTCTGTTCGTGGTCGGCATGAAGGATGAACAGGGCCTCCATCGCCTTCTCGAACACGGGTTCCGGCGCCCGGTCGAACGCCATCTGCAGGAAGCTTCCGGCGTAGGAGAGTCCGCCCGCGTCCTGGGTAAGGGGCAAGCCCTGGAGGCAGCGGAAGAGCTGGGCCGACAGGGCCGGGACCTTGGCCAGGAGCCGATGGATCTGGAGGAGACGCAGCTCCGGGTCCAGAACGGTACGGGCGTCGGGATAGAAGTTGGAGAGGGCGGCCACCCCCGTCGCCAGCATGGCCATGGGAAAGCCCCCGGGGGGAAAGCTTCGAACCAGTCGCAGGACGGCCGTCGGCAACTCGGCATGCTTCCGAATGTCACCGTTCCATTGATGGAACTCGGCCTTGTCCGGAAGCTCGCCGTACAGGAGCAGGTATGCGACCTCAAGGTGGCTGTACTCGCCCACCAGCTGTTCTATGGGGTAGCCTCGATAGCGCAGGATGCCCTTGTCTCCGTCGATATAGGTGATCGTGCTCCGGCAGGAGGCCGTGTTGAGGAACGAAGGATCGTAGGCCATGAGACCGAAGTCGTCTTCCGATGTCTTGATCTGGCGAAGCTCTATGGCGCGAATGGTACCGTCCGAGACAGCCAGATCGTACTGTTTACCGGTCCGGTTATCGGTAATGGATAGGCTCTCATCGGGCATGCTGATTACCTTTTGGCAGGTGCCGGTATTTCTCTGAAGAGACGCTCACGAGACGGTCGAGCCTGGGGAATCCGCCGCCCGGTAGTGCGCTCCGTGTCTCCTTCCGGAACGAGGCTATAGGATAGCCAACGGCAAGGCGAAACTCAACGCGCCTCCCTCCTCCCGTTCCTGCTAGACTTGCGCCGGAATGAATCGGTTTTTCGGCCCTCTCAATCCGCAGCCCGTTTGCCGGGCCCTGACGGTTCCGGCCAACACTTCTCTCTCGAGCCGACTGCTGAAGATCTGTATCTCAATCGCGTGTCTCCTCGTTTCCATACCGTCACTGGAAGGGGGAAGGACGCTGCGCATCAGGGGCCTGGAATATTCCTTTCTGGTGACCGAACCCGCGGGCTGGACCATCGACGTCGGGTCGGCGATTCAGGTCGCCAATTTCGTCATGCACCCCGAAGGGACGCAGTGGAGAGAGGCCGACGTCGTCGCCTTCTCCAGATTCTTCCCCAGGAGTCAGGACGAGGACCTGGAGAAGTTCCTGCAGTCCGAGCTGGCTGGACAGGAAGTGCTCTGTCCGAAATTGGAGATCAGTGACCTGCACTTGAACCTGGAGTTGAATCCGGAGACCCGCAGCCGGCCCAGGGTCGTGGCCAAAACGTGTGACTGTCCGGGCGGCAAGCAGGAAGTCGTCGCCTTTACCGAGGTCACGGACTATTTCGTCATTTTCGTCCTCTCGGCCCGGGACGAGGCATCGATTTCCAAGGCACTTCCTACTTTTCGGCAATTGATCTCGTCGTTCCGCTGGCTGGGCCGTCCTCGATCCTCCGTCGAACTCCTCAGATCCAATCCGTAGGTATCCCGAACCAAATGAAAATCGTCGTGCTTGGTGGCGGTGCGGTCGGCGCCATGGTGTCCCGCCGTCTCGCCCAGGAGAGGAACGACGTCGTCATCGTCGAGAAGCGCCGGGAACGCTGTGAGCTGCTGGAAGAGAGTCTGGACGCCAAGATCGTCCACGGCAACGCCAGCAGCATCCGTACTCTGGAGCAGGCCGGCATTCGGGAAGCCGAAATGTTGATCGCGGTCACCAGCAGCGACGAAGCCAACATTCTCGGGTGCCTGATCGCTCAACGGCACTCCAACGTCAAGATCAAGGTGGTCCGCCTCCGCACCCCCGAGGCCGATCGCTGGAGGGAATTCTTCGACGGCTCTCAATTGAAGGTGGATCTGGTCATCAACCCCGACCAGGAGACGGCGGAGCGCATTCTTCGCGTGATCGGACTGCCGGGGATCTCCGACGTGTTGGAGTTCGCCGAAGGCCGGGTGCGGCTCTTCGGGATGAACCTCGAGCCGGACAGTTGGGTGGTGGGGAAGAGCATGGCCGAACTGGACCGGAGTACTCCGCCCAAGAACTCTCTGATGGCGATCATCTTCCGCGGGCGGCAGACCTTCATTCCGAGGGGCGGCGACAGACTTCAGGCTGGAGACCACGTCTACATCGTGGCGCCTGCCCCGGAGACGGAGTCGGTCTTCCGGTTCATGGGAGTCCCGCTTCCAAAGAAGGTGGAGCGGGTCTTCATCGTGGGCGGCAGACAACTGGGGGTCGAAGCGGCCCTCCGGCTCGAGCGGCAGGGGGTCCAGGTCAAGCTCTTCGAGAAGGATTTGGAACGATGCCGAAAGATCTCCACACGGGTCGAAAGCACGGTGGTGGTTCACGGGGATGGGGCAGACGAGAGGGTTCTGATGGAAAACGCCGTCGAGGGGGTCGATGCTTACCTCGCCGTCACGCCTGAATCCGAAGTCAACATCATCGCCTCCCTTCTTTCCAAACGGTTGGGGGCCCGGAAGGCGGTGGCTCTGGTCAATCGCCTCGACTTTCTCCCCATGGCCCAACTCCTGGGCATCAACTCCAGTTTCAGCACCCGGGTCGCCGCCGTTGATCGGATCCTCCAGTTCGTCCGCCAGGGTCACGTTCTGTCGGTCACCACGTTTCGGGAGGAGGAAGCGGAAGCCATCGAGCTGCTGGCGACTCCAGGCTCCAAATATGTGGGAAGAAGCCTGCGCGAGATCCACATGCCCGCCGGGACCGTGGTGGGCGCCATTAGCCGGCCCTCCGGAGAAGTCCTGGTGCCGCGAGGAGACGCCATCATTCAGACTGGTGACCGGGTGGTCTTCTTCTGTCTGGAGAGCCTGGTGCCCTACCTGGAGTCTGCCTTCCTGAAGGAACGACGGAAAGGCGGACGTTGATTCGCTGGTCCAACCTCCTGCATCTCCTGGGATTCTTTGCGCTGGGCCTTTCCGTGGGCCTTTTGGGTTGCGTCTGCTTCGCGCTGGCCAATGGCGACGAGGGCCTGACCCCGTTGACCGCCTCGCTGGCGGTGGGCGTAATCGCCGGAGTGCTGCTGATCCTGGTGTTTCGGCTCCACTTCAGGGCCCTGAGCCGCCGCGAAGGCTTGCTCCTGGTTGTGGCCACCTGGCTGATCGCTGCACTTCTGGGGGCTCTCCCCTTCTATTTTTCTCCCCATTTTCCAAGTTTCACCGATTCGGTCTTCGAGTCGGTCTCCGGTTTCTCCACCACGGGGGCCACGGTTCTGGCGGACGTGGAGGCCCTTCCGGCCAGCCTGCTGCTTTGGCGCTCGTTGACCCACTGGCTGGGCGGGATGGGCATCATCCTGCTGGGGATCGCCATTCTTCCGCTGATCGGAGCCGGTGGCCGGGAGCTCTACCGGGCCGAGTTCTCGGGAGCCCGTTCCGAACGGCTCAGGCCCCGCATCGCGGAGACTGCCCTGGCTTTGTGGAAGATCTACATCGCGTTCACGCTGGCCAGCTACGCGGCCCTGAGGTTGGCGGGTATGGGGAAATTCGACGCCCTCTGCCACGCCTTTTCCACCCTGGCCACGGGCGGTTTCTCGACGCGCAACGGAAGCATCGAAGCCTTCGAAAATCCCGCCTTGGAAATCGTCATCGTGCTCTTCATGGTTCTGGCCGGCATCAATTTCACCCGGCACTACCGCCTGTTGGTGGAACGCAGGGTCTCCTCCTTCTGGGGCGACGTGGAACTGCGCCTCTATCTGATCGTCATCGGGGTCATGACGGCGGCCATGTCGGCGACCTTGGTACAGGCTTCGGAGTACTCTCTCGGGGAGTCCCTGAGGTTGGCGTCTTTCCAGGTCGTCTCCATTATGACGACCACCGGGTTCTCCTCTGCCGACTTTCAGGGATGGAGTTCCTTTGCTCAGCTCCTGCTGTTGGTGCTCATGTTTGTGGGCGGGTGCACCGGCTCGACGGCGGGAGGCATGAAGGTGGCGCGCATCGGCGTCCTGTTCCGGGTCGTCGGCCGCGAGTTCCACCAGTTGGTGGAGCCTCACGGCGTCTTTGCCGTTCGCTTCGGCGGGCGGGCGATCCCGGAGAAGACGATCCGGAGTCTGCTCAACCTGGTCTATCTGGCGTTCCTGGTCAACTTCGTGGCCTGCTTATGTCTTGCCGCTCTGGGGATGGACGTGCTCACCACCATTTCCGCGGTGGCGGCCTGCATGTTCAACATCGGCCCCGGATTGGGACAGGTCGGCCCCGCCGAAAACTACGGGGGACTTCCGGCGGCGGCAAAATGGGTCCTGAGCATCTGCATGCTGGCAGGCCGCCTCGAGTTCTACACGCTCCTGGTGCTCTTCACGCGTCCCTTCTGGAGGATGTGATCCCCGGGAGACGATAGTGAACAGCCGGTACCTGACCGATTCCGGCGGGGCACCTTGCGGGGGGTGGATTTTTGACAGGATCGGGGTTCGCAAATATACTAAGCAGCCTCTGAATACGTCGATCCGGGAGAATCGGTTTGTACGCAATCATTCGTAGCGGCGGGAAACAGTATCGGGTCGCCGAAGGGGACCGGGTCCGGCTGGAGCGCATCGCGGGAGAAGTAGGCGATGCGGTCAGCCTGGAGGACGTGTTGTTGGTCGGCCATCCGGATTCCACCGAGGTCGGCACGCCGTTGCTGAGTGACGTCCGCGTCACCGGCACCATCGTCGAGCAGGGTAAGGATCGGAAGGTCACGGTCTTCAAGTTCAAGCGCCGCAAGATGTATCGGCGCAAGCAAGGTCATCGCCAGCGCTTCACCGAAGTGGAGATCGGGCCCATTCGAATTGGAGACGAGAGTCCGGTCCGGGAGTAGACGCCATGGCACACAAGAAGGGTTTGGGCAGTTCTCGAAATGGCCGGGACAGCCATTCCAAGCGTCTCGGCGTCAAGCGGTTCGACGGCCAGTTGGTCACGGCCGGGTCGATTCTGGTCCGCCAACGGGGGACTCCCATCAAGCCCGGCACCAATGTGGGCCGGGGCCGCGACGACACCCTTTTCGCCCGCACTGCAGGTAAAGTCCGGTTCCAGCGCCGGGGACGGCTGGGGCGTTACGTTCACATTATCAGCTAGCCCGCAGAATTCCGGAGATCGGACCCTGGATCTCCACTTTGCGTGCATGTTTCTGGACCACACCAGAGTTTTCGTCAAAGCCGGCGACGGGGGGAACGGTTGCCTGGCGTTTCGCCGGGAGAAGTTCGTTCCCCGCGGAGGACCCAGCGGCGGCGACGGCGGCGATGGGGGAAACGTCTACTTCCGCAGCACCAACCACCTGAACACCCTGCTGCCGTTCCGCTACAAGCGGGAGTTCAAAGCCGGCAGCGGCTCTCACGGTTCCGGCTCCCAGCGCCACGGGAAGAAGGGCAAGGACCTGTTCATCGATCTCCCGGTCGGCACTCAGATCTATCTCAAGAGCACGCGCGAGCTCTTGTTCGATCTGGACCAACCGGGCCTCAATCGTCTGGTAGCCAAGGGCGGCCGGGGCGGGCGCGGCAATGCGGCCTTCGCCACTTCCACCAATCAAGCTCCCAGAAGGTGGGAAGCCGGCGGGGCGGGAGAGGAAAAGCACCTTGTCCTGGAGCTCAAGGTGCTGGCCGACGTCGGTCTGGTCGGGCTCCCCAACGCCGGGAAATCGACTCTGATCTCGGTGATCTCCTCGGCTCGCCCCAAGATCGCCGACTACCCTTTCACCACCCTGACGCCCAATCTGGGAACGGTTTCGCTGGAAGGTTTTCGGACCTGCGTCGTCGCCGACATCCCGGGCCTGATCAAGGGCGCCCACGAGGGTCACGGTCTGGGCGGCCAGTTTCTCAGGCACATCGAACGATGCCGTGTCCTGCTTCATCTGGTGGACGTCACGGACTTCGGTCCGGAGGACCCCGTCATTGCGGTGCGGACGGTTCAGAAGGAATTGGCGCTCTATGGGGCCGCCCTGCCGGCCAAGCCTCAAATGGTGGCGGCTTCGAAAATGGATGCCGCAAACCTGGCAAAGGTGAGGAGACTCCAGGAGTACTGTTCCCGGGAAGGTGTTCCCTTTGGCCGCATCTCGTCGGTCCGGGGTGATGGAATCCAGGAATTGAAGCGGTCGTTGACCGAGCAGTTGGGAGTCGCCAAGGGTTGAGGGTCGGTATCTACGGGGGCACCTTCGACCCTGTCCACCGGGGGCATACCTATATTGCCGACCAGGTTCGGCGCCTGCTGGCGCTGGACCGGGTCCTCCTGATGGTGTCCCGGCTGCCTCCCCACAAGCCGAGGAACGGGGTGGCTGCGCAGCATCATCGCCTTGCCATGGTCGTTCTGGAGACCCTGGAAGAGTCCCGCCTGTACGCTTCCGACTTCGAGCTCAGGCGCCGCGGACCCAGTTACACCGTCCAGACCATGGCACTCTTGCGCGAGAGCTACCCCAGCCACCGTTTCTGCTTCATCGGTGGAAGCGACTCGTTGCGGGACATCCACATCTGGAAGGACCATTCGGTCCTCCTGCGGGACAATTGCTGTGTCTTCGTGCAGCGGGCGGGAGCACGAGTCGATGCCGCCCTCTTTCCGGAAATACGGCTGGAGCAGATCAGAGCAGGGAGTTCCTCCAGTCCGGAGATCCGTTCGGGACGCTCCATCCTGGTGGACATCGGAGCGCCCGACATCAGCTCGAGCCGAGTCCGGGAGAGCCTCACCGGAAGGGGCCGTCCCCTTTCCGGGCAGGTTTCTCCCACGGTTTTGCAGTACATTCGGAAGTACCACCTCTATGAAGACAACAAGAGAATTGCTGACCCTGGTTTGTGAGTCTATTCAAGAAAAGAGGGGAGAGGATGTCCAGGTCGTGGACATCTCCGAGATCTCGTCCTTCACCGACTTCTTCGTGATCTGCCAGGGGAACAACCAGCGACAGAATCAGGCGATCTGCGACGAGATCCGGCATCGCCTGAGGAACCAGGAGAAGGTCCGGCCCACGCATGTCGAGGGATACGAAGGCGGCGAGTGGATTCTACTCGACTATCTGGATTTCGTGGTCCACATCTTCTCGCTGCGTGCACGAGCCTTCTACCAATTGGAGAAACTGTGGAGCGACGGCCGGCTGCTGGTGCTCACTCCGCAGGCCTGATCCTCGAATTTCGGGGGCCCACAGCTCCCGATTGCAACCTTCACCACGGAACCTGAACCTTTTCGGGAGCCTGTCGTATATTGAGTTACACAAAGTAGTGGAGGTTTGGCATGAGATCCAGAGACCTGGACTACTTCAAGAAGCAGCTCCTGCAAAAGAAAACCGCACTCATCGACGTCGTCCACAAGGCCGAGAGTTATGGCCGGGAGATAGACGGCGAGGGCGAAGCCATGGACATGGCGGATCGGGCCTCCAAGTCCTACACCAAAGAGTTCATGTTCAGCCTCAGCAACCTGGAACGGCAATTGATCATCCTGGTTGAGGAGGCCCTGGAACGAATCCAGGACGGCTCTTATGGTGAGTGCACCCACTGTGGCGAAACCGTGCGGCGCCGGAGGCTGGAGGCTGTGCCCTGGGCACTTCTCTGCGTCCACTGTCAGGAGATGAAAGAGTCGGGCCGACTTTCCTGACACTTCCCTCGGGGACTTGGATTCTCTTCGCAGGTTTTCCGGATCGGACGTTTCGTTCAGTGTGTCTTCCGTTCCGGGGATCACTCTGTGGAAGCGCCTTTTCCAGGGGCTCCAAGTCCTCTTTTTTCCCCAAAGCTGCGTCCTGTGCGGCCGCTGGGTCGCCAATCCGGATGCCAGTCCCCTTTGTTCCGAATGCTTCCTGCAACTGCCCAGGTTCCAGGATCCTCTCTGCCCGATTTGTGGCGGGCCTGCGCCGGCCGGTGATTTGCCGGTTCCGGATCGGGAGAAAGATCCAGGGGCTCCGGAGCCCTGCGCGTCCTGCCGGGGGACACGACCCTTCCATCACTCGACTCGGGCCTGGGGACCGTACGCCGGAACCCTGAGACTGTTGATCCATCGCTTCAAATTCTCCGGCCACCGCCGCCTGGCGCATCCTCTGGCGTCCCTGCTGGAGGAAGCCTACCGGGCGCGGCCCGATCCCTTTTCACCTTCCTGGCTGGTCCCGGTCCCTTCCCATCCGCGGCGCCGGAGGAAACGGGGATTCGACCAGACGCTCCTCCTGACTCGAACCCTGGGCCGAAGACTGAACCTTCCGGTGTTCCCGGGCCTTTGCAGGTCGCGTCCGACTCTGCCCCAGTTCGGACTCGACCTGAAGGCTCGAAGGAGGAACGTCCGCAACGCCTTCCGGCTCCGGCAGGCACGCCGAATCTCGGGAGAGGATCTGGTCCTGGTAGACGACATCCTCACCACGGGCGCCACCTCCCACGAGACCTCAAAGGTCCTCAAGCGGGACGGCAAAGCCGGTCGAATCCTGATCCTTACGGTAGCCCGGGTGATCCTGCAGGGAGAGAACTCGGGAATGAGAACGAAACGAGTAAAGCAAGAAGAGGGGATCGAGCGAAACAGTAGGCGCAACTGAGTCAGCGGGCTGTTCTCATTAGTCCAATCCTAATCCTCTCGGCCTTGAAACTGTCGCGATTTCGCGTAAAGGCTCGCCCCTGGCCGAGCATGGAATCATGCTGATAACTAGTTTATCGTAAAATGGGTCCTGCCCATTCTAGAATTATAGCCACGATTGACTCGCGCCAGTTCAAGGGCTTGTTGTGCCGGTAACGGATCTAGGTGGGCAAGTGCATTACGGGCATTGCGGAGACTCTTGACGCTTTTTCGGAGTCGCCAGCTTCCATTTGCGCGCCGAAACATGGAATACAGGTCACCGATCTCCATGTCCCGAGGATCTGTCGCATCGTCACCGCAGTTGTGCAGGTATCGTCGAATTACATACAGATTCCGCCGTACGATCTCGTCCCGTCGAGACTCGATGAGTGGAAACAGTACGGACGCCTGAGCGCTCCACAGCCGTCGGCGGATCTCCCTTGCTGGGTTTTCGAGAGCAGCAAGGGCTGGGTGGACAACCCCACTACCCGAAGCAGTTCCCAATTCCCAAGCAACTGGTGTGGCAGTTGTCCAGCCCTTGCAAATTGCAATTGACCTCAACATCTCCAAGGGATCGAGAATAATTTCTGTCCCGCCGTCGAGCATCTGTCCCGCCGTCTCGAAGTCCCAAGACGCCACCCTCGCCACGGTAGTAGAGAGTAGTAGCCGTTGAACCGGATCGGACTTCGTCGGCAACAACCGATCATTGGCCAGAAACAGAAGGTCAATTTCGTCTATGACATTAGACCAATCATGCGTCACGATTGTGACGTCAGCGTCCAGTGGATCCCCAGGCGGTGCCCCGTCAAGCGTCGCCATAAATAACGTTCGTCCAAAAGCAGAAACGTTCCGACTTGCTTGTGCATATCGTGTCAAGAAGGTCCGCCAGTTGGGCCACGTTCGTTCGTCGAGGCGCTCCAGCCAAATAAGACGTCCCTGAAAGCCATCATCCTCGCACAGCTCCTGCAGGTCGTCCTCTTGAAAAAATCTACCGGGAGAAAACTTCCCACAGAGCTGTTCGAACGGCGAGGGTCCGCACTCGATACTTCCGACAGCAAGTAACTGAGTTAGACCCAATGAAACTGTGTCCCGGAATCCTGATGGAACCGTCCTGGGAAACCGAGCAACCACATTCACACCAGCACGTAATGACTGCTGTATCGCATCAACAAACCGTACGGCCCCAGGCAAATCCCATAGCCTCATTTTAGTTAAGACTCTTTCTTTAGCATTTTCTGAACTAGAGGATTGACCTGCCAGGTTCCAGTCGGGTTCTGCAGAATGCCGAGATGTTGTGCCCAGATCAAACGTCGCCGCAACGAAACGCTGCTAAGAGATTCTTCCCGTGACTCTCGTTGCATTTTTACAAGCTGGATCACCTGATCGGGCGTGAATGCCTCGTACGAAAACAATGTTTCAAGCTCGAATTGAACTAGAGGCGTATCGATTCCCAGATGCCGCAACAGATCGGAACGGTGGCGGATAATGAATTGATCCAATGCCGCCAACCTATTTCGTGAATGCTTATGAGGAGATCGGTCGTATTGCTCCAAGATCTTCGGCCATCCTCCCGACATTTCCATCAACTTATCGATAACCTCCTGATCGACCTGAAGATCGTGGTCATCACACCATCGGCGCAGGAAGCTGAAATCCCAAGGTCCAAGACCTATCCAATCAATCCGTTTGCGAGTTTGTCGAGCGTCCGACTTAAGATACCTAGTGTCCGACTTAAGATACGCAAGAATCGCGTTTTCGTCGATGTCGGCCAACACACTCCATAGAGTCTGTGGTTCAGCAATGAACACGACTCGAATTAGATTGCGTCGCTGGACTCTCCTAAGAGTTTTGGCAGCTCTGTCAAGCCATAGCGCACTCCACGGAGTTTCGAAGGGCACCATGTAGACATGGAGGCCCTGTCGTCGATCAGGTCGTAAACTTGTGAGCTGGCGTTCCAATCTATTTGTGTCATAGCATGGCTCAAGTTCCCTGAAATTACTCGACCCTAATCGACCCGAGAGAAACTTGCTAACCTGTCTAATATTTGCTGCTTGAGTGCCCGTAAGTATCGCGACGCCTCTGTGATTTCGAAGTCGTGCCTCCTGATCGTAGGTAAGCGGACCTCGCTTTGGTGAATCATCGTCGCCAACATACCTAGCGTGAAACGATGATGCCTCAAATATCTTTGGTAATTCTCGTGGCTTATACAGCGCTTTTTCGATATCACTGGCTGTGCCTAGCAACAATAAAACGTTGGGGTTGCGAAACGTGTAACGTTGTCCTTCATGGGACTCTGTTATCGTGCGTCGCAAGACCCCTAGACCGGCCATCTCATGTAGTAGCGTATCAAACTCAATGTCGGGGATATCGAAGCCATCCGGCCACCATGATCGTGCTTGTTCTGCGATGTGTTCAGAAGACAACCCGTTTGCCAAGTTCTCCGCGTGCTCCTGCAAGTCTAGAGCCATTGAATAGGCGATGACCTCATAGCGTGGATCAAGCTGCAGCGTGAGAAGAAAACGGGCTCGAATATAGTTGCGAAGACCATCCCTCATGAAAACGGCATTAACATCGTCGGCTCGTACCTGATAGGGAGGTACTCTAGTTGAGTCACGTAAGTACCGGACCAACTCAGCACCGTATAGTTGTATAAGCGATGGATAGTAGTTGGTTCTTGCAAGTACACGCGTAACAACGTTGTCATGTTCGAATCCAAAACCGATTGCAGCAAGCGGTTCCCTTGCTAAGGACCTCGCGCTTTGCCACTCGCCGTTGTGGAGAAGTGGGCCGATGCAGATGGGATCACCGAAGTGAGCGAGCGGGTGGTTGGCTCGTTCTGTGGTCCGCAATACATTGTGTAAACCAGAAAATACTACCTTAAACCTACGTTCGGTTTCATCCATCAATCCCTTGAGTCGTGTAGACTCAAGGAAATCTGTGTGGGCGTCTGCCTCGAGAAAAGCATCCGCTTCGTCCAGTAGCAATAGGATCCGACTGTCTTTGTTGTCCTTGAGCCACTCTTTTATGGCGCGCGTGAGAGTCGAAACGAGGCTGCGTGTACCTTTAGGCTGAGAGCCCATTTCAGGAATGATACCGACCTCGGTTAGCTCTTTCCAAAGAACGCTCCAAATGTCTTCAGTCTGACGGGCATAACCAATTTCACGAACTTTGAGATCGATCCATTTAGCGATGTGCCTAGTCTTTGGGTGGTGAAAGACTGTTTCTGCGGAACGGAGAAGCGCCGTCTTCCCAAGTTGGCGACCGCCGTAGACGAAACAGCCGCCATATTGGTTCATCACTTCCTCCCGTTCGTAGGTGCGACCATAAAACATTTCGGGAGGTACTAGGCTTGAAGTCGTGACAAACGGATCTGCGGCCGTGTATGGAAGTGTGGAATCATATAGGGCTTTTAAACGACCGTTGGGTCTTGCGGCAAGAAAGAGTACCAGAGCTTCGTCAATCGCTAGGAAAAGACGTTGGTTTTGTAAGGACCAATTGCGAAGGAACTCTCTATCATCGCCAAGGGGACCGAAATGGAGGACCATAAGTTGGCCGCGTAGTCCGCCGATTGCCTGGACGAGCGAATCACGGGCCGGTGTGCGCCAGTTTAGTAGGACCCTGTACTGACCGTTAGCAGCGGAGCCGAACATGTGTATCGGACACAGCGTTCGGTCTTGCAACGGTTCAGTTTGGACTACTGCTATCCGGTCGCCAGCGGTCTCGACTGTCTTTACGTCAAAACCGAGTAGGGAGAAAAGATCGCGGAGTAGGCGATTGTCCAGTTCGTGATATCTAGCAATCTGATACCACGCCTCTAGGAGATGGCTCGCCTGCGTGGCTTCATGTTCGGTCATGGACGCAAAATTAATGCTAGCGACGCTTTCTCGCCGTTTAACCGCCGCAATAATCGAACCGTGTGTCGGGCGATTCGATGCTTCAAGTACATTATTGATCTCGGGCAGGGCGTCGAGAAAATCAGCAAAACTGTCCGGTTCGGATGAGCCGGTGGCTATAATTGGATTTCCATTTTTAAGACGTTCCGCGTACTCTCGCACTGTTACGAGATCATTCGTGTCTTGGGCCTCCTTAATGAGTGACATTTCCTCGGGCGTCGCCTTGCCTTTCAATTCACGAATGCTATTGATCAACGTTGCAGTGCTCTTATCGCGATACTCGCGGAGGCACCCATCAATTGCTCTCAGTTCTTTGATTGCGATCGTTACGGTGTCTGCGTGTGTAGTAGCCACGTGGGTCGCGACACACCGCGCGGCTAGATCATCGCGTTGGTCCGGCGTGAGTTGTCCTAGACAATAGCTCTGTTCAATGTCGCCGGTTAACTTCATCCGGAGCGCGCGTAATTCGCGACGCTTTTGTTGGATAATGTTATCGAGATCAATGCGACAACGGTCAGCTTCTGAGTCGGCGACTGCGTCCATACGATCACACGCTAGCCTAGCACCAATTAAATCACCTCTCCCGGAACGTGCGTGAAACGCTTCTGGTAATGTCGGGGGACGCAAGGCTGTTTGGGCAAGGTAGCTGAGACATAGTTTAGGGTCTTGGCCATCCGCGAAGTGATAGTCACGATCTATATCCACGTCAACGGCGAACACGAGATCGTGATCGACGTTGACGAGTTGCGGTTGTCGCTCGGTGACATCGACGGCATCCGTGCTGTCGAATAAGGCCACTAAATCTTCAATGGAAATGCGAGCCCATTTAATGGCAGCGGCAACTGGCAGTATTGGCTGTTGGAGCTCGAAATTGTTGAGTGTCAAGATAGCGGCCGGACCGTGTATATGCAAAGCGTGCCGAAGGGAGACGATTGTGCGGTCGATGTAATTTGTAGGATCTGGTTTAGCTGCGAGGAGGCGATGCCAATTCCGCAAGAACTCTAGTATCGGAACTGTGTGCTTGCGAAGCTGGGTCAACGCACGGCCTTCGATGTTTTTGCCCGTCTTTCGTCCTAGTTGAATCCGGTCTGTGTAATTGACAAGAGTAACGTATGCCTGTCGGTCTTCAAGTTTCGCTTGGATCTCCCGGACTCTATCTTGATTTGTTTGGTCGATGTTCAAGAGAAGATCGACGAGTTCTCCCAATATGCCATCTTTACGTTGCCAGTGTTTCCACACACGTTGTGTAGGACCATGGAGGATGCGCTGAGAGCCGGCATTTCGAAGCCACTGTTGAACAGCTTCCATGTGCTGTTCAACTTGGTATTGCCACGCAGTCTTACTAAGGGCGCCTCGAACTCGGGCAACGTCAAGGCTTATGGCCTGCAATGACTCTGCGTGATTGGCGACGACTTCGGCAAGTTCGTACACTGAGGAAAAAGCAGAAGATAGTTCTAAATGCCGCAACTGCGACAGTCCGCCAGCTGATGGAGCGAAGAGAGCGGGACGCAATGTTGCTGACAAAAGTAACAAGTGTAAAGCATCGCGGACGTCTTCATTATCCCGTTTCAAGTCGTTAGGATGAATCCCTGTCAAGTACTCGGTAAGCGTCTCTACGACTTTATCATTTGGTACATTTACGGAATTAGCCACAGCGGCCGCTGCGACGAGATCCGCGGGAGGAAACGTCGGGTTTCGCTGTTCAAACGGTGTCAGGCGTACGATGTGGTAGGCGATACCTGGAAGGTGATGTCCAATGGCTTGCCAAGCAGGTTCAGCGAGCGCGCTGATAGGTGAGTCAAGTTGGTCTCCAGTCTCAGATTGTGGGAGGGTGGATTCGTCCGAGATATTGCGAGTGGTGGCTTGATCGGTCGCGGTGGGGGATTCGGTGGCGTCTGTCGCGGTTGTTTCTTGGACGATAGTGGGATGAACATCGCCGCCTCCGACAATGTCTGGTTTGGCCGGAGGTGGTTCAGGTTGATGCTGGAAGGGCGCTTGGTGCTCCTGGGTTGTTTCGATGCCGTTGTCGTTATCCGTCAATTCTGCATTCTGGTTACTAAGAGGTTCCTCCTCTGACTGAGCGGCAGATGCGATTGTGCAGCCTTGGCCACTAGGCGACGCTAATTGGAGCGCATGATGAATCGCATCGATCTCGCCGCGTTTTGCGGCTGCGATGGCCGTATAGAGTTCTTCGGCACGCCTGTTTGCACTAAGCTGACCGGCGAGACCTCCTTCCACTTCGACCTCACGCAAATCTCGCAACATCGTCTGTGTAGTCTTGACCGCCGAATGCCACGCATTTATGGCGACTGGCAAGTCGTGCTTAACCCTCTCGACATCGGTTTTCAGGGTTTCAAGATCGGTATTGTTGGTGGGATACTCTCCAGCCCATGACGCGAGAATCTTCTCTACTTCTCCCCCCAGCCATGAGGCGTCTGTGGCTTGCGAGAGGATGGTTTCTTCGATTGCAGTCAGAAAATTCGTTACCTGGTTTGCTACCAATTCGCTGATGGCGCGTTCTCTTAAGTCCCGGACAGCGTCGTAGCGACGTGACAGATCTTGGAATAACTGGAAGTCCGGTGGGTCACAGCGGAGTTTCAATGCGATTTCAGCCAAGTCCTTGCATGCATTGCGAAACGTTTGTACGACATTTTGCTTCCTGGCTGGAACGTTGGAGATTTGATCAGACTCTACATCGTCGACTCTGGAGGTGAAAGAGTCGCCCATGAACGAGAATTCTGTAGCGAGGTCGTCAACTGTTTCAGCGGCCCAGAAGAGTAAACGTGAGTCCTCCAGAATCGTCGCGACGGCGAAGGCGGCTAACGCCACGATATCACGCCGTTTGAGTTCGAGCTTCTGCCAGTTGAGGATTTCTCTATGTATTATCGGCAGGGCACCGACGGCGGGTTGTTTCCATGGCTCCAATTCCTCCTCAGCGTCAAAGAAGTTATGGCAGTCGACTAATGCGGCATCATCGATCGCGGCGGTATACAGATCGTTGTCGAATTTGCTTATAATGTTTGCTTCAAGGGATGGTATTAACTTGGATGAATCGAGGTCAGCATCTACGTGAATTTGCCAGTTCCTAAGCCGATGTCGTGGCGAGCTATAGAAGGTTACCAAGCTCCACTTCAGGCGACCGGCCCTGCGAAGGCCTCGTGGCGCAGGGCCGAGTTGTTTCAGAGCACGTCTAACGGCCTCGCTGCCAACGACACTTTGTTTGCGGGCTGTGGTTTCAATGCCGAGGAGGGTGCAAAGGTGATCAAATCCGGCTTGTCCAACCAAATAGGCAGGAAGGCCACTTGGCACGGAGGGTTGTGTTGGTAAGTTCATATATGTGTCCAATGAGTCTGCTCTCGATCAGGTTCTTTTTGGCGAGACATGTTCCGGAGGTTGACAATGTTACACGTACACCTGAGCATGAAGTCTAAGACATTCAATAAATCTAGATGCCGACCACGCTTGCTGGGGCCGATGATAGGTAGGTCCGAAGCGTAGGAGGTATTGTTTGGTTAATGTGGAGTAATCTAACTTCTAGTGTACCATGACGCCGTAGAAGATCAGTGCCGTCGCGAGCGGTGATCATACGTGGCGCAAGTGCGAGATATTGGCACGGAGGAGTCTCCCGGCCGGTGTCAGAATGCGTGTCCGAGCTGTTCGGTGATACAGCTGCGAATCCTATGCAGGATCTCGATAACGGCGCGTGCAATATGCAGGTGGTCTTGCTATAGGGGAAACGATTCAGATTTCTGATATCGGGGGGGCAGACACCGCCCGGTTCGAACGTAGCTATTTCCAGACGACCCCGTAATGGACGCCATGACTTTTCTTCCGAATCTTTGACTGTTTGGTGGAAATTATCCCGGGACGCCTGACGCATGTTTCTGGTTGGAATTGGTCTCCCAAGCATTCGTTCGAAGATTCAAGAATGGCGAGTATATCCAATAGTGTGGAGCAAGACGAGTCTTGGGCGCGATGGTCGCAGAGGAACGACTGTGTCATGGGGGGCAACGCAAGGGAGATTCGGGGGTGAGTGTGGGGAGAGGTGGGGAGAACAAGCGGACGGCGATATCCTCGCTTGCCGAGTGCGTGATCAACGTCAGCGAAGGCCGCGACCCGGCCGTTCTCCGCGAACTGGCCCGGGCGGCGGCCGAGACGCCCGCCGCCGCTGTGCTCCATTGGGACGCCGACGTCGACCACCACCGGACCGTCTTCACCTTGGCGGGCTCTCTTCCGGGCCTTGAGCAGGCCGCGGCAGCGCTGTGCCGCCGGGCCGTCGACCTCCTGGACCTCTCCCGGCATCGAGGCGTCCATCCCCGGATCGGCGCCGTGGACGTCATTCCGTTCGTGCCGATCCGCGGCGTCACCATGTCCGACTGCATCCGGAGCGCTCGCCGGCTGGGAAAGGCTCTGGCGGAAGAGATCCAACTCCCGGTCTATCTCTACGAGCGGGCGGCGACCCGTCCCGAGCGAAGATCCCTGGCGTACCTCCGGCGGGGAGGTCTGGTGTCGCTGCGACGGCGGATGGCGCGAAACCCCGCCTGGGCACCCGACTTCGGACCCCCTCGCCCCCATCCGACGGTCGGAGTCAGTTGCGTCGGAGCGCGGGACTATCTGATCGCCTACAACATGGTTCTCGAAGATCCCGATCTGACCGTGGCACGG
This sequence comes from Acidobacteriota bacterium, assembly GCA_965217775.1. Classification (GTDB taxonomy): domain Bacteria; phylum Acidobacteriota; class UBA6911; order RPQK01; family JAJDTT01; genus JAJDTT01. Next base: position 3,621,580 of record CBDCJH010000002.1, on the reverse strand, counting down.
AAAGTGGCCGCCCGGATCCGGGAACGGGACGGTGGCCTGCCCGGCGTCAAGGCGCTGGGGTTGTGGATCGCCAGCCGGAATCAGGGGCAGGTCAGCACCAATCTCACCGACTTTCGCAGGACTTCCCTGGTCCGGCTCTTCGAGACTGTGGACCGCCACGCCCATGAGTTGGGCACCAGGGTCTCCTCCTCGGAAATCGTGGGCTTGGCCCCCCGCGACGCTCTGGGTAAGAATGCGACCGCTCGGCTGCGGCTGGAGAAACCGGTGTCAAAGTCGATCCTGGAGCAGCGGATTCGTGAGGCCTGGCCCGGAATCCACATCTGACCCTGCACGACCGGGCAGACGGCATTCCGAGATCGAACCTACGGCTCGATGCCCCAGGCGCGCAATGCCTCGCCCTCCAGCCGGCTGTAGGCCAGAGTCTCTCCCACCGCCCCTTCGCGCCAGACGCTGTTGCCCCCGTCGCGTATGGCGTCCCGGTTCTTGATGATGGTGGCGAAGACGTTGCCGGGCGTCGGCCCCATTTTGGGGGAGAGGAGCAGATTGTCCCGGTCGTAGAATACGGCCAGATCGATGACCGGAGCCCCCGATTCGGACCGGACCGGCAGTTGGAGGCCGGAGTCCAGCGTGAAATACATGACGTCTCCGGCCGCCGGAACCATCGAACAGTTCTCGGGGCCCGGCTCCTCGGGAGCGAAGGCGGGGACCAGGATGTAGATCTCGTTGCTGGCGTACTTGGCGTGGTACACCTCTCCCTCTTGGGGCAGGGCGTTCCAGACCGCCTCGCAGGTCCGGGGCGCCTTCTCGTCCAGGAGACGGGCGACGCAACTGATCTTGCGTTTCTTGAGAGTGATTTCGATATATCGAGCCATAATTACCTCACCCTCGAATGCGAATCAGGATTGAAAAACGGTGCGCCCGCGGACGGCTAGGAGTCTGCGCCGCAGGCTCCTAGCTGGAACTTGCGACGACCGGGTTTCCCAGAACGCCGATTTTCGAGATATTCACCTCCACCCGGTCTCCCGGTTTGAGGTACTCCCCGGTGACGTTTCCGACGCCGGAGACGGTGCCGGTGCTGATCACGTCTCCCGGCTCCAGCATGACGATGGCCGAGATGTACTCGATGAGTTCGGCCACTGAAATCAGCATCTGGCTGGTGCTGTTGTGCTGCTTTCGGTCTCCGTTGACGTAGGTGCTGATCTGCAGGTCCTGGGGGTCCCGGATCTCGTCGGTGGTGACGATCCAGGGTCCCATGGGCGCGGCGGAATCCAGCCACTTCCCGTTGAGCCAATCGAACCACTCGTCCTGGGGGCGGTCCTCGCTCCGGGGCCAGATCTTGAGCTTCCGCTCCGACACGTCATTCATGATGGTATATCCGGCCACGTAGTCGAGCGCCTGGTCCCGGGAGATTTTTTTGCCCCGCCGGCCCAGGACCACCGCCAGCTCTCCCTCCCAGTCAATGGCCCGGGCCACGGGTGGAATCCGAATGCCGTCCCCAGGACCGATCACGCAGGTGCTGGCGGGCTTCATGAAGAAGCGGGGGGTCTCCTTGTCCTGGGAGTCCATCTTATGTCCGCCTTCCTCGATGTGGTCCTGGAAGTTGCCGGCAAGGCAGAAGAGCTTCCGGGGCACCGCCACCGGAGCCCGCAGGCGCACGTCGGAAAGTCGGTGCACGGCGGCTCCGTCCGCCTGGGACCCAGATGTCTCCAGGGCTGCCCGGGCGGCCCGTTCGGCAGCCTCCCGGGATTGGTTCCCGTGCTCCAGAAATTCGATCATGTCCTGAAAGAACGCGTGGGGAGGGCTCTCCTCCTTCCGGGCCAGCTCGGCGTCGGCGGCAACCAGGTCCACCACCCGTCCATCGTCCGTGGCTACGGCGACGAAGGAGCGTTCCCCCCGGCTGCACGTGGCTAGTTTCATTTCGTTCTCTCCCTGCGAGTGCGGGAGCCTGCTCCCGGAGTCCTCACGCTCTGTTCAGCCCGTGTATTGTAGCAGCCGCTCTCCGGGTGTAAAGCATGGGCGCGATTCCCAAGTTCCAAGAAATTCGGGCTATAATTCCCCACACTGTCCCGGGGACCTGAGATTGGCAACAAAGGACGACGGAAAATCGATGAAGGGTTGGCGGCACGCCTTTGCCGTAGACACTCCGTCCGAGTTCCAACCCTCGGACGAGCAGCGCCAGGTGGCCGATCGGATCTGCCGGGAACTGGTGCGGCGCCGGCTGGCCACGTCGGCTCTCATGTTTCTTGAAATGTCCCGCCCCCTCAACTTCCTGGGTTCCCAGCTGCTGCATTTCCTGTCGCCCATGCTCTCGGGACTCACCCAGTCCCACGGACACCGGCACTTGGCCGCCTTTCTTGAGCATCGGGGCTCGGTGGACTATCTTTGTCGCCGGATCGAAGAACTCGATTCGGCCGGCAAATGAAGCAGATCGATCCCGAATCCATCAACGTGATCCTGGCCACCGACTGCGGGAGCACCACCACCAAGGCCATCCTCATCCAAAAGGTCGGTGGAGAATACCGGCAGACCCACCGGGGCGAGGCTCCCACGACGGTTGAGGAACCGGCGGCCGACGTGACCCTGGGCGTCGTGAACGCCGTCTCGGAGGTGGCCGAAATGGCTGGCCGCCGCCTCATCGACGATGCCGGCCGGATTCTCCGGCCCGCTGCCGATGGTGAAGGGTGCGATCTTTACATCTCCACTTCCAGTGCCGGCGGTGGCCTCCAGATGATGGTGGCCGGCGTGGTGCGGGAGATGACGGCCGCCAGCGCCAAGCGGGCGGCCCTGGGCGCCGGCGCCATCGTCATGGACGTTCTTGCCTCCAATGACCGCCGCCTCCCCCACCAGCAGATCCACCGGATCCGGGAGCTGCGGCCCGACATGGTGCTGATCTCGGGAGGGACCGACGGCGGGACCACCCGCCACGTCGTGCAGATGGCCGAGCTCATCGCGCCGGCCCGTCCCCAGCCCCGCTTCGGAGCCGAGTACCGGATGCCGGTGATCTTCGCGGGGAACCGGGACGCGGCGCCGCTGGTGGAGCAGACCTTCGACGAGTCGGTCCAGCTCTCCGTCGTTCCCAACCTGCGTCCGGTCCTGGAGCGGGAGAATCTGGGTCCGGCCCGGGACAAGATCCATGACCTGTTTCTGGAACACGTCATGGCGCATGCCCCCGGCTACGAACGGCTGATCCAGTGGACCGACGCCCCCATCATGCCCACCCCGGGGGCGGTGGGGAACATCCTGCAGAGGATCGCCGAACAGCAGCGGATCAACGTGGTCGGCGTGGACATCGGCGGGGCCACGACCGACGTCTTCAGCGTCTTCGACGGCACCTTCAACCGCACCGTGAGCGCCAACCTGGGAATGAGCTACTCCATCTCCAACGTCTGTGCCGAAGCGACGCTGCCCTCCATCCTCCGTTGGGTCCACTTGGAGATGGAGGAGGGGGAGCTGCGGAACCACGTCAAGAACAAGATGATCCGCCCCACCACGATTCCCCAGACCCGGGAATCCCTGTGCTTCGAGCAGGCCGTGGCGCGCGAGGCCCTGCGCCTGGCCTATGACCAGCACAAGCAGTTCGCCACCACGCTCAAGGGCGTGCAGCAGCAGAGGACCGTGGGAGACACCTTCAGGCAGGAGGCCAGCGGACAGACCCTGGTGGACAACATGAAGCTGGATCTGCTGGTGGGATCGGGAGGAGTCCTTTCCCATGCCCCCTTGATGCAGCAGACGGCGGCGCTCCTGGTGGACGCCTTTCAGCCCGAGGGGATCACCTGGCTGGCCAAGGACAGCATCTTCATGATGCCGCACCTGGGGGTTCTGGCCCAGGTCCACCCGGAGGCCGCGCTCCAGGTGTTCCAGAGGGATTGCCTCATCTCCCTGGGAACCTGCGTGGCTCCCAGGGGAACCGGCGCCTGGGGCAGCCCGGCCTTCCGCTATTCCATCTCCGGCGACGGCCTGGAGAACGAGGGCGCCCTCTCCTTCGGCGAGGTCAAGCGGCTGCCGCTGGGCCTGGGAGCCAGTGCGCGAATTGTGGTGGAGCCGGCACGGAAAGTGGATGCGGGGGCGGGTCCCGGCCGGCCCCTGGAGGGTGAGCTCAGGGGCGGGACGGTGGGAGTCCTGCTGGACGCGAGGGGACGTCCGCTGACGTTGCCCTCCGGTCGTGAGGCTTGCCGGAAGGCCATGACTCAATGGGTCCGGGATTTGGAACTGGTGCCCGCGGTTCCGGAACGGGATTGACGAGGTCAACGGAGGATGGCCCACGCATACACCCCAGGTCTGAAGGTCAGTCCTCGAACCCGACATCGCTGCCGGCGGATCCTGCCCATCAAGGGAGATGTTCTGGTTCGGGCGGGACAGCAGGTGGACTCCCGGGAGGTGGTCGCCCAGACCTTCATGCCGGGAAGCATCACGCCGGTCAACGTGGCCAACCTCCTGTCGCTGCCCCCCGCGGACGTCCCCGAATGCATGCTCAAGGAGCCCGGCATGCGGGTGGAAGCCGGCGAGGCCCTGGCTCGGACCAAGGGCATTTTCGGGTTGTTCAAGTCGGAGTGCAGGGCCAGGGTTGCGGGGACCATCGAGTCCATTTCCCAAGTCACGGGGCAGGTCATCCTTCGCGGAGAACCGATCCCGGTCCGGGTCCTGGCCTATCTGGCCGGCCAGGTGGTCGAGGAGATCCCGGGAGAAGGGGTCGTGCTGGAGGCGGACGCCACCTTCATCCAGGGGATCTTTGGAATCGGCGGCGAGGCCTTCGGGCCCGTCCGAATGGCCTGCCGGGACGAGAAGGAAGAGTTGACGGCCGAGCGGCTGGAAGAGGGGATGAAGGGAGCCGTCGTGGTCGGCGGCAGCCGGATGACGGGAGGAGCCGTCCGCAAGGCCTTTCGGATCGGCATCTCGGCCCTGGTCTCGGGAGGCATGGACGATGCGGATCTAAGGGAGATCCTGGGTTACGACCTGGGGGTCGCCATCACCGGATCGGAACCGGTGGCGACGACCCTGATCATCACCGAAGGGTTCGGCCGAATCGCCATGGCCCGCAAGACCTTCCAGTTGCTGGCCTCCCGGGAAGGGGACCCAGCGTCAGTCAACGGGGCGACTCAGATTCGCGCCGGGGTCCTGCGGCCGGAAATCGTGATTCCGTCGGCTCCCGGAGAGGCAGTGGAAGTGGACGAGGCGCGTCCTGTCGGCAGGCTGGAGTTGGGAACGCCGGTGCGGGTGATCCGGGACCCGCATTTCGGATTGATCGGCGTGGTCTCCGGGCTTCCGGCCGAACCCCAGGTTCTGGGCTCCGGGTCCCGGGCACGGGTGCTGGAGGTCCGCTCGGAGTCGGGCCGGCGGCTGGTGGTGCCGCGGGCCAACGTGGAACTGATCGAGGCGTGAACAAGATGGACAAATCGATTTTCTTTTCGGTGCTGGCCGGCGGTCTCGTCCTCTCGGGAGGGGCCTCTCCGGTCCTGGCGCAATCCCCCCGGCCGCCCGGTGAAGTGCGGGCCGTCGACTTTCCCAATGACGCCGGGGAGGCGGTGCAGGTCGAGTGGGAACTCTCCCCCGACGATCAGCCCCAACCCGCGGAACGGTTGGTCGTCGCCTACGAGATCCTGAGGCGGGAAGCGGCCGGGGAGAGCTTCACCAAAATCGGAGAAGAGACGTACCAGACCCGGTCCTTCAAGGACGACCGGTGCACGCCGGGAGCCAGTTACCTCTACCAGGTCGTGGCCATTGGACCGGACGGTGCACGGTCACCCGCCGCCGCCACGAGGGGGCCGGTGACGCCGGTCATGCAGTATTTCGACTTCTCCCAACTCTGGTTCGGCGTGATCCTGCTGATCGTGGGGGGAAGCGTCGTCTACTTCATCCAACTGGCCCGGAGCGGACGCGAACTCAAGGTCCGCCGGATCGCGGGACTGGAAGCGGTGGACGAAGCCGTGGGGCGGGCCACCGAGATGGGGCGTCCCTGTCTCTTCGTCCCCGGAATCCTGGACATCAACGACATGCAGACCCTCGCCGGCGTCACGGTCCTGTCGCACGTGGCCGGATTGACAGCCGAATTCGACGCCCGGCTGGACGTTCCCACTTCCCGTTCCCTGGTCATGACGGCCTGCCGGGAAACTGTGGAGGCGGCCTATCTGGGGGCAGGCCGTCCCGATGCCTTCAACGAGGACGCGGTCTACTACCTGACCGACGAGCAGTTCGGGTACGTGGCCGGCGTCACCGGTAAGATGCTCCGGGAACGGCCGGCCGCCTGCTTCTACATGGGCGCCTTCTTCGCCGAGTCGCTGATTCTGGCCGAGACCGGCAACGCCGTCGGCGCCATCCAGGTGGCCGGAACCGCCATGCCCTCGCAGCTCCCCTTCTTCGTGGCGGCGTGCGACTACACGCTCATCGGTGAGGAGCTGTTCGCCGCCTCGGCCTACCTCTCCGGGGAGAGCCACCAACTGGGCAGCCTCAAGGGCCAGGACGTGGGAAAGGTCCTGGGAGGAACGCTGGTGGTCGTCGGATGCCTGTTGTCCACTGCCGCGGTCTTGACCGATGCTGCGGTGCTGAACCAGATGCTGGCATATCTGACCGATCACGTCCTGGGAAGCCAGGGCTGGTAAGGAAAGCACACTATGAAGAGAACTCTTCCCCTGCTCATTGCCGCGGTTACGGGATTCGTCCTCATCGGCGCCCACTTCGTTCCCTATACCCAGTCCTGGGGCGAAGAGGCCATGATCTGGTTCGACATCCTGGCCGCCATCGCCTTCATTCTGGGAGGCGCCAACCTGGTGAAGCTCAACCTGCAGAAGATCTCGTACCGGAGGGCCGGCTGGGGCTACGCGGCCGTCACCGTCATCGCCTTCTTTCTGACGCTGGTCGTCGGGATGGCCAAGCTGGGCGCCCACCCCAGCCCCCAGTTTTCCCAGTTCGCCTGGTCGGGGGACTACGTTCAGGAGGGAAGCTTTTTCTGGTTCGTCTACCAGTATGCCTTCTATCCCCTGGGGGCCACCATGTTCGCCCTGTTGGCCTGCTTCATCGCCTCCGCCGCGTTTCGCGCCTTCCGGGCCAAGAACGCCGAGGCCCTCATTCTGCTCTCGACCGCCTTCATCGTCCTGGTGGGGCGGACCTATGCCGGCACGGCCCTGACGGGGTGGCTGCCGGAGGCGCTCCACTTCGACAACCTCACCGAGACCATCATGAACGTCTTCAATCTGGCGGGGAACCGGGCCATCACCATCGGCATCGGCCTGGGGGTGGTCTCACTCTCCCTGAAGATTCTCCTGGGCGTCGATCGATCCTACCTGGGAACGGAGGAATAGCCCATGAAGGTCGCCGAATTCTTTCGCAATCTGGACCGGCGCTGGATCTTTCTCCTGATGCTGATTTCCATCCTGATTCCGCTACTGTTCGGGATCCGGTTTCCCGAGAGTCCATCGCCCATGGTCCTGAACGTCCGCTCGGCCATCGAGGAGCTCCCCCAGGGATCGGAAGTCTTGATGGCCTGGGACTTCGACCCCGCCAGCCGGGGCGAGCTGAGTCCCATGGCCGCCGCCTTCGTCCGCCACTGCGCCTACAAGAAGCACAAGCTCTACTTCCTGACGCTCTGGGCCACCGGAGGGCCGTTGATCCAGGAGAGCATCGACCTCCTGAAGCGGGAGTTTCCCGACTACGAGTACGGGAGCGACTACGTGAACCTGGGGTTCCGCCCCGGCAGCGAGGGGGTCATCAAGGTGGTGGTGGGGGACCTGAAGAAGCTCTTCGCCAACGACGTGGACGGGACCAGCCTGGATGAGCTGCCACTCACCCGAAACCTGAAGAACATCCGCCAGATGGACCTCATCGTCAACGTGAGCGCGGGCTATCCGGGCACCAAGGAGTGGGTGCTCTATGCCGCGACCCCCTACGACCTGGAGATCGTCGGGGGCACCACGGGAGTCACGGCCCCGTCGCTGTATCCCTACATTCCGGGACAACTGACCGGCCTGCTGGCGGCCATCAAGGCGGCGGCCGAATACGAGCAGGCGGTCATCGACCTCTATCCCGGCCTGGCGGAAAATGACACGGCGCAGGAGGGACTGCGGCGAATGGGCCCACAGCTCCTGGCCCACATGCTGGTGATCCTGCTCATCGTTCTGGGCAACGTCATCTACTTCTGGGAGCGGCGAAAGGGGGTGGCGTCATGAGCCGCTCCGGGTGGGTTTGGACGGCATTGATGGTGGTGGCCGGGATCTACCTGCTGGTGAGGCTGGCGACGGGAGGCATGGGACTGGTCTACGTTCAGGACCAGCCGGTGGAAGTCCAGGAACCGGGTCAGGAATCCTGGAGCCGGACCGCCGGTGTGGATCCCAAGCGGCAGGGTGAAGAGGGGGTTCGGGTGAGCTGGTCCCGAACCGTGGGGAACTGGTTGGCCGCCCTCTTCACGCTCTTCATCCTCTCCTTTCTCTATGGCGACAATCCCCTTTACAAGTTGGCGGAGGCCATCTTTGTCGGGGTCTCGGCGGCTTATTGGATGGTCGTCGGATTCTGGACCGGAATCGTTCAGAACCTGTTCAGCAAGCTGGCTCCCGATCTGGTCCGGGGTTCGGTGCTCCCGGGCCTCCCGGAGTCGCAGGAACAGGAACTCATCTACCTGGTCCCACTGCTCCTGAGCGTCCTGATGTTGATGAGACTCTCTCCGGTCGGGGGCTGGATCTCCCGCTGGGCCCTGGCCTTCTTCATCGGAGCCACCGCCGGGATCCGGCTCCTGGGCTATCTCCAGGGCGACTTCATCCGGCAGGTCCAGAGCACGATTCTTCCCCTCGTCGTGGTGGGGACTCAGGGATTCGACTTTTCGGCCTCCCTCCAGAATCTGACCATCGTGGTCGGAGTCTTGTCCTGTCTGGTCTATTTTTTCTTTTCCATCGAGCACAAGGGGGTCGTGGGAGGCGTCTCGCGCCTGGGAATCTGGTTCCTCATGATCACCTTCGGGGCCGGCTTCGGCTACACGGTGATGGGGCGCATCGCCCTGATGGCCCAGAGGCTGGAGTTCCTCGCGGACGATTGGCTCTGGATCATCGATCCGGCGAGCCGGCGGCTCGGCATGTAGTGTACGGGTAAGGAGCGATCTATGAAATCGATTTTGCGGATGTTTGTAGTGCTGGTTCTGGTGGGCGTGCCCGGCGTCGAGGCGTCGAGTCACGGAAAAAAGGCCGCCGATTCCAACCCGGCTCCCAACCTGGGGACCCGTCTGGAGCTTTTCGTCGACGATGCCCTCATCGAGTCCATGAATGGGGTGGAACTGGAGGTCCAGCAGCCCCGGCGAGCCGAGAAGGTCTTCGTCTTCGACCAGCCTTGGGAAGGGAACATTCCCTTTCACGTGGCGGTCTTCAAGGACGGGGAGGTCTTCCGGATGTACTACCGGGGCAGCGCCGCGGTGGACTATATCCACCGGGAGGAGCTGGAACCGGGGGAGACTTGGGTCGCCGCCCACGAAAAGGTCTCCTGCTACGCCGAGAGCCGCGACGGCATCCACTGGACCCGTCCCTCATTGGGGCAGGTGGAGTTCAACGGCACCCGGGACAACAATATTCTGGAGATCCGGGGTGCCGCCAAGCTGAATCCCTTCCGGGACGACAATCCGTCGGCGCCGGCCGAGGCCCGCTACAAGGCGGTGGCCTTCGCCAAGCCCGGGAACCATCGGGGTCTGGTGGCCTTGTCCTCTCCCGACGGCATCCGCTGGAGCTGGATGCGTGAGGTTCCGGTCATCACCGACGGCGCCTTCGACTCCCACAACGTGGCCTTCTGGGACGGAGAGCGGGGGATCTACGTGGCGCTCTACCGAGATTTCGTCCACGGGGTCCGGACCCTCAAGTACGCCACCTCCAAGGACTTCGTCGAATGGTCCGAGGGCCGGTGGGTGGACTACGGTGACGCTCCCACGGAGCAGCTCTACACCAATGCCACCGTTCCCTATTTTCGCGCTCCCCATATCTACCTTTCCTTTCCCAAGCGCTTCGTCAACTGGAGGATTCCCCGGCATCTGGATCCCGCCATTGCCTCCGAAAGGGCCGGAATCTCCGATGCCGTCTTCATGAGCAGCCGGGACGGGGTCCATTGGCACCGCTTCATGGAAGCCTTCATCCGTCCCGGACGGGACCGGCGCAACTGGATCCACCGGAACGGCATAGTGGCCCGGGGCATCGTCCCCACGGCGCCGGGGGAGCTCTCCCTCTACACGGTGCAGCACTACACTTATCCGACGGCGCACCTGCAGCGCGTCGTGGTCAGGACCGATGGCTTCGCCTCCGCCAGCGCCGGCTATCCGGGAGGCGAGTTGATCACGAAACCGTTCCGGTTCAGCGGAGAGAACCTGATCCTGAACTACTCCACTTCCGCGGCCGGCTCCATCCAGGTGGAGATCCAGGACGTCAACGGCAACCCGGCGCCCGGACTCTCACTGACCGAATCGGTCCCCATCTGGGGGGACGAGCTGGAAGGGAAGGCCGGGTGGATTCATGGAGGCAAGGTTCGTGCGAAACCCCTCCGGAGAGTCGCCGGAAAGACGGTCCGCCTGCGCATCGTCCTCCAGGACGCCGATCTCTATTCCTTCCGGTTCAAGTGAGAAAAAGAGAAAAAGGGGACAGTCTATTTTTGGGGACCGGAGGCAGGGGGACCGGAAGCATGGAATAGACCACAAAAGTACCGGCTCCTTGGGCTGCCAAAACGACTGAGGTGGTCACCTGGTCAAGTTTCCTCGGTTGCATCCGGAAAGATGAGGTTTGCCGGGTTTCTTGAGTTTCCTTCGCCTTTCTCAGTTCTGAATCGTTGGTGTCATAAAGGTTTGCGAAACGACTACGCCGCGAGTCCGAGTCCTAACCGAACCGAGGATTGTGGCCATGGCCCGAGCCGCACGACACAAGAGTTCAGAAGCCGCCTTCTATCACCTCACCAATCGAGTCGCCGGCAATTCCGATTGGTTCCCCTTTAAAAACCACCAAGCCGGTCGCAAACTCCTGGACATGATGTCGTTCTACGTCAATGTCTACCGGTGTCGTTTGGCCGCTTTCCAGATCATGGGCAATCACTTCCACTTCGTCATCCATTTTGAGAAACCCCGCCCCCTGTCCCGCGACGAGTTGATGGACAGCGCCCACAAGCTTTATGGACAACAGGCAGAGAAGAAAACCGCCGATTGGACCGTCGCCCAGTGGGAGGCTTTCAACCAGCGTCTCTTTGACGTGTCGAAACTGATGGCGAACGTGGACGGGTTCTATGCCCGGTGGTTCAACCGCAATTTCAAACGGCGAGGCCATCTTTGGGGTGATCGTTTCAAGAACCCGGAACTCTTGGGAAGCGAAGCCGTCCAGGACGCCATCCTCTACGTGGAACTCAACGCCGTCCGGGCCGGACTGGTCAAAAGGCCCGAGCAATGGCAGTGGGGCTCGGCCCGCTGGAGACTCACCGGCGAGGATCAAGATCTGATTCCACTGGAGGAACTGTTCCCCTCGGATCCCGGAACCGACGTGTACAGCAGTTACCGGGCTCGCTTGTACTATCGAGGAGCCGTCCCCACCCGGGAGAACCAGGCCGCGATCCCCCGGTGGATCCTCCATCAGGAGCAGCAACGTGGATTTACCCGTGCCGGAGCCTTTCGCCGGCGTTTGCGATTTCTGACGGACGGGTTGGCCGTCGGTCCGGCAGAGAAGGTGGCGCAACTGCTGGAGACGTATCGAAAGCAAGGTCGATATCGGCGTCGCCGACGCCCCATCCCCCAACTGGGCGGAGTGCTGTTTTCCCTGCGGGAGCAGCGCTCGCACGCCTTCGTCTCCTAGACTCGCCTGATCTCCGCCCGTCGATTCTGCCACCGTGGCACCGGACGACCCAGATCACGGGAACCACCCTATAGCCTGAATTGTCCTGTTAATGTGTGGAAAGTCCTCCGGACTTCCATCCATTTGCCAAGGATTCACTGCTCTGCTTCCGGGCGGGATTCTCACAACGAGACGGGAATCGAGACTGTCCCTTTCTGTTGTGATTTGGTGCTTGGAATTTCCCGGCGGCGAGCCGCTGGGTCAGGGTCGGAACTGGAACGAGAAGAGCTTGGCGTTTCGAATTACGAAGCGCAGCTGCACCGGTGTTCCGGCCAGGGCGCCCAGTTCCGTCTGTCCCCGCCAGCTCATCACGTGCTTCCCGGTCACCCGGGCCGGATCGGACTCGTCCAGCTTATAGCCCGGGATCGGATGGTGGTCGTTTCCGATGATCTCGACCCGGACCTCGGGCCGTCCCGAGCCGTGGTTGTGCTTGGCGGCCTCCAGATTTACCATCAGACGGCGGCCCTCGAAGCTGAGGAAGCGGGTCGTGAGGACTCCGGGGTGGATCTTGCCGGCGTCCACCGAGACGAACCCGTCCTCGCGAACCGTCGCCAGAGCCACGGCGAACATGGCCCGGCCTCCCTGTTCGTGGAGTGCCTCGGACCCCCTCCAGTTGCCGCCGTAGTAGTAGATCCGGATCTCCCCGTCACGGACCATGGGCTGGTGCACGTAGATGGTGCTCTCGTCGAAATCCCCTTTGCTGCCCACCTGCAGGAAGGGTTGGCGGTACCGCCGCTCGAAGCGGATCCCGTCCCGGCTGAAGGCCAGTTGGGGGTAATGCAGCGTATTGGTGGTGCGGAAGATCCAGGGCAACCCGATGTAGATTCCCTCGTAGGCCATGACCGGCATGGAGTAGAACTCCGTGTCCGGATAATCCAACTCGTCCTGGATCAGGACGTTCTGATCCGGGGTCCATCGGGTCATGTCGGGACTCTCGGCCCGGCCGATGATCCGCTGCCCCCGGGGGCAGCCCCGGTGCAGGCACTGCTCCATGAACACGGCGTAGACCTGCCGGATGGGGTCCCAGCCCATGTGTGAGGTGGGTCCCCAGCGGCCGATCTTGGGGGCGGTGTCGATCACCGGATTTTTGTCGTAGGGCGTCCACTCGAAGCCGTCGGGCGAGTAGTAGAGGCTTTGCCGCATCCCAGGCTTCATTCCCGGCTTCCAGACGGTGGGAGTCGTGCCCTCGGACCTCATGGACTTGTAGCGCTTGGCGGGATCGGTTTCGTGCTCGTCCCGAAACAGGGGAACCAGGGTCCCGGGCGGTAGGATGTTGTTGTCGCGGGAGCCCTCGAACTCCACCTGGCCCAGATTGGGCTTCTCCCAATGGATGCCGTCGCTAGACGTGGCGTAACAAAGAAGCCAATCCTTTCCGTCGGCGTATTGCTTGTAACCGTAAACCTCCTCCGCTTTGCTGCGGACGGCCTGCCCGTCTTCCAGACTCCAGTCCCAGCGGTAAGGCCGGAGCCGATCGGGGCCCCCCTTCTGGGATTCGAATGCCCCCGTGGTCCGGTACCAGATCCGGTAGATTCCCCGGTCCGGGTCATAGATCAACTTTTGGAGCCCAACGTAATGACCCTCCCAGGGACGGTCCTGTTTCAAGAGGGGGTTCGCCGGATGCTTGACGGCCGGGTTGAGGATCTGCTTGGCGTGGCTGAGACTCTCGATGACGTAGTCGTCGATGAAAAGCTGCTTGTCTCCGCCGATGTGGAGGAGGCCCGCAGAGCCCGCCACTGCCGTGCCCGCAAAAGCAACCCACGCCGACAGGGCACCCGCAACGAACCGTGAGCCGGTTCCGGCCCCGGCCGACGATCCCCCAACCTCTCTATCCGACCCTCGAAAGCCCCTCTGCTGCATTTGTCTACCTCCCTGCATCAAACTATGGACGTCTGAGAAAAGTGTCAAGAAACGCGGATTGGGAATTGGGCACTACGAATTCGAGTGTGGCTTCGAACCCGTGTCTCTTGAACTGAACCCCCTGCCGGGCAATAATCGGCGCTCTGGAGAGAGGACCGGAAACGGAAAACATGAAGGAGATAGAGAAACATGCATGCAAGGCGATGGGAGTTTTGTGCGTTTTTCTTGTTGTTGCTTTCGCTCTCCTGTAGTGCGCCTGTCTCCGACGAAGCCGATTCCTCGGAGCCGCCTGCGGCCGACGAGGCCGCGGCCGTGGCCGATGCGGGCGACAAGATAAGCGCCGAGGAAGCGGCCGGCGACGCCGCGGATGCAACCCCGCCGGAGCCTGCCAAGGAACCCGATAAACCCAAACCGGAGCCCGTCAAGATGGACAAACCGCCACGGCCCATGAAGGGGCCCAATCCCGCTCTACGGAATCCCTCCCTGGCCAGCGGGAAGGCACCCGCCACCTTCAAGGCCAAGTTCGAGACCACCAAGGGGAGCTTCGTGGTCGAGGTGACCCGGAAATGGTCGCCTCGAGGCGCGGACCGTTTCTACAACCTGGTGAAAATCGGCTACTTCCGGAACATCGCCTTCTTTCGGGTGATCGAAGGGTTCATGGCCCAGTTCGGAATGCATGGCGACCCCATGATCGGGCAGAAGTGGAGCGCCGCCAACATCCAGGACGACCCGGTGGTGAAGTCGAACCAGCGGGGCTACGTTTCCTTCGCCAAGACCAACATGCCCCATTCCCGTTCGGTGCAGTTCTTCATCAACTACAAGGACAACGGGAGCCTGGACAGCTACGGCTTCTCCCCCTTCGGCCGAGTCATCGAAGGGATGGAGGTGGTGGACTCCGTCTACAAGGGGTACGGCGAGGGGGCTCCCTCGGGCAGGGGACCGAGTCAAGGGCGGATTCGCGCCGAAGGCAACGGCTATCTGAAGCGGGATTTCCCCAATCTGGACTACATCAAGAAGGCGACGCTGCTGAACTGAGCAGCAGCCTCTCTCCACCCCGCCGCCCTGAATTTCAGCAGGGGGCATCCTGGTATACTCTTTCTCCACGTTGACAGCCCGTGGCCAACGTCGTCACGAGTTGTTTACCCTTCCGTGGCAGGAAGTTGCCGTCGCGCCGGCTGGAGGCCGCGACGACGGTTGCCCGGGTGGGGGTTCAAGACGGAGGTGTGTCGTGTCGGGCAATTTGAGCGTAGCCATCGTGGGTGCGACCGGGGCCGTGGGGCAGGAGTTCGTGCGCCTGCTGGCCGAACGGCGTTTTCCCGTGGGCCGTCTCAAGCTTCTCGCCAGCCGCCGCAGCGCCGGCAAGACCATAGAATTCCAGGGAAAGCCCCACAGCGTCGAGGAACTGACGGAGGATAGCTTCCGGGACCTGGAACTGGCCCTGTTCAGCGCCGGCGCGTCCATCAGCCGGAAGTTCGCTCCTCTGGCCGCCGAGGCCGGCGCCACCGTCGTCGACAACAGCTCTGCTTTTCGCCTGTCCCCGGGAATTCCACTGGTGGTTCCGGAGGTCAATCCGGAAGCCCTGGAGGGCCTGGAGTTGGGCAACGGCGGGATCATCGCCAACCCCAACTGCTCGACCATCATCATGATCGTCCCGGTGACGCCCATTCACCGCGCCGTCCGGGTCCGGCGCATCGTGGTGAGCACCTACCAGGCCGCCAGCGGCGCCGGGGCCGCGGCCATGGCCGAACTTGAGCGGCAGACCCGGGAGGTGCTGGACGGCCGGGCTCCCACTTGCGAGATCTTTCGCCAGCAGTACGCCTTCAATCTCTTCAGCCACGACTCGGGAATCGGACCCGACGGGTACAACACGGAAGAGATGAAGATGGTTCGGGAATCCCACAAGATCTGGGGCGATTCCTCGGTGGCCATCACCGCCACCTGCGTGCGGGTTCCCGTCATGCGCGCTCATGCCGAGAGCATCAACCTGGAGTTGGAGGAGGCCCTCGATGCCGAGCAGGCCAGGAGTCTGCTGGCGAACGCTCCCGGAGTCTCGGTCCAGGACGACCGGACCGGCAACCGCTTTCCCACCCCGCTGGGCGCGTCGGGCCGGGACGATGTCTTCGTGGGCCGGATTCGCTCCGACATCAGCCGCTCCGGGAAGAACGGCGTCCATGGCCTGGACCTGTTCGTCTGTGGCGATCAGATCCGCAAGGGGGCGGCCCTCAACGCCGTCCAGATCGCCGAGCATCTCGCTGGAGACAGGACGCACGGGTCCGAGCGGAGAGTCGAGGTCAGCCTCAGCCGATGAGAGAACCGGAAGACGGGTGGAACCAAGTGGTGGCGCCAACTCGACGACAACTGCTGGAGGGCATTCTGGGACTGGGCGCCCTGAGTCTCCTGGGCGGTTGCCGTCCCACGGCTGAGGGACCGCCCCCGCCGGAATCGACCAACGAGGACACCATGAAGCTTTCTTTGTCGGCGCGAGTGGCCGAATCCTTCAGCTCCAAGGAAAGGGCGGACCTGACTCTGGACCAGATCGTCGGCTTGGCTCAGGAGCACGGCTACGAGGCTGTCTGCATGAGAGCCTCTCAGGTCGGCACCCACTCGCCGCAGGAAAGAGTTCAGGAAGCGGCTCGCTCCATCGCTCAGGCGGGTCTGACCGTCTCCATGGTCACCGGCGATTTCGCCGTTCCTCGTAACGACGAGCAGGGGCCCGAGGGACTCCGCAACATCACGCCCTACCTGGACCTGACCGAGGTCCTGGGTTCCGATCTGATCCGGATCTGCATGAAGAAGGAAGAAGACATCGAATGGGCCGCCCGCGCCTCGGACGAGGCCCGGGAGCGGCGAATCCGGCTCGCTCACCAGGCCCATTGCGCCAGTTTGTTCGAGACGGTCCAAGGGGCATTGGATGTCCTCAAGCGGGTCGACCGTTCCAATTTCGGCATCATCTACGAGCCGGCCAACTGGTTCATCGCCGGGGAGGACTACGGAGCCGAGACCATCCGCCGACTCGAGCCCTGGATCATGAACGTGTACGTCCAGAACCACCTCCTGACTCCCTCCGGGGTGACTGTGGTCGAAACTTGGGGCCGCGGCGGCGTCGCGGTGGACCACATCGGTCTGTGGGAAGAAGGAGGCGTCGATTTCGAGGAGGTCTTCCGCGGCCTCGACGCCATCGGGTATGGAGGCTACGTGACCGTCCACCAAGCCTTCGCCGGTGTCATGCCGGTGGAGGAGGCGGTGGCCCGGAGCGCCCGGTATCTGAAACCTTTCTTGGCAGGTTGAACCCGGGCGTACACATCCGAACGGTTCTGGCGCGCTTGGTTTCCGTGGGTCGAAAGGACTTTGCTCCCGCTCGTCACGATCTTCTGATCCGGGTGCGAAATTTTGATAGTTTGACCGTGTGATCCAGAAGAAAAGAAAGCTTGGTCGGCTCGTGGCCGCCTCCGTTCGCGAACGTCTGGCCGAGGCTCTGCATCTGCAGGCGATGGAGGCGAATCCTCTCCGGTCCGATGAGGTCGCGATGTTCGAAATGTTCGAACAGGAAGAATGGAGGCCCGAAGATCGCCGCATCTACATTGCACGGCGACTCAAGAACCGCAAGGGTCTTGCCGCGGTCGAATGAGCGACCCGGACTATTGCTATCCTCCTGATTTCACGGTTCTTCGAAACAACCTGAATATCAGGGATCTTCCGACACTGGAGGCAGCGGAGCGCCAGTTTGTAGCGCAACGCCTTCTGGAAGCGGTTCCCACGGGGGATTTCGACCTTGATCATCTCAAGGCGATTCACCACCATCTTTTTCAGGATATTTACGAATGGGCCGGCGAGGTACGGACTGTCGAGATCGAGAAAGGCGGCAGTCAGTTTATTAGGCCTTACCAGATCGATCCTCTCCATTGGAGGGTAGTGCCGTTTTGTGTTCCATGGAGGCCAACTCATCCGGATCCCCGCCCGACCTGCTGGCGGCGCTGAAGCAGCATTTCGGCTTCCCCTCGTTTTTCCGGGGACAGGAAGAGACCATTCTTCATACCCTGAACGGCGACGATTCCATCGTGATCATGCCGACGGGCAAGGGGAAATCCCTTTGTTACCAGTTGACCGCGCTGCTGCTGGAGGGGGTCACGGTGGTGGTCTCCCCCTTGATCGCCCTCATGAAGGATCAGGTGGATGGACTCGTGGCCCGGGGGCTGCCGGCCACCTTCATCAACTCCTCACTGACCTGGCGGGAAATGGACCATCGCATCCGGGAGTTGGAGCGGGGATCTTACAAGTTGTTCTACGTGGCGCCGGAGCGCTTCCGAAGTCGCCGTTTCATGGAGGCTTTGCAAAGTCGCACGGTTTCCCTGGTCGCCGTGGACGAGGCCCACTGCATCAGTCACTGGGGGCACGACTTCCGTCCCGAGTACCTGCGTCTGGGGCCGGTCCTGACCCAGTTTCCCGAGGCCAGGGTGATGGCCTTGACCGCGACGGCCACTCCCCACGTTCGCGAGGACATTCTGCAACAACTGGGTCTGGGCCAGGAGGGCCGACCCGAGCCCCGGGTTCTGGTCTACGGTCTGGAACGGCCCAACCTCCGGCTCGTGGTCTCCCGGACGGCGAACCACCAGGCCAAATTGGACCGGGTGATCGAGATCCTGGACGAATGGGAGTCGGGAATCGTCTATTGCGCCACCCGGAAGCAGACCGAGCGAGTCCATTCCCTGTTGCAGGACGCCGGGAGGAAGGCGAGCCTCTACCACGCGGGTCTGCCGGACCGGGAGCGCCAGGCCGTCCAGGATCGGTTCATGGGGAAGGAGGTTCCGGTCGTGGTGGCCACCAACGCCTTCGGCATGGGCGTGGACCGAACCGATCTTCGCTTCGTGGTGCATTGGGACCTCCCGGGCAGCGTCGAGGCCTACTACCAGGAGATCGGCCGTGCCGGCCGGGACGGGTCGCCGGCGCTCTGCGAGCTTCTCTACAACTACGCCGACGTGCGGACCCAGGAGTTCTTTCTGGATGCCGCCAATCCGGAGCCCTTTCTGCTGGAGCGGACCTGGAACGTCTTGCGGCGATCCTGTTCCCGGGAGGAGCCGCGCATCCAGTCGTTGTCGGCATGGACCCGGGAAATCTCTTCTGAAGCCAGCGATTTGTCGATTCGGACCCTGTTCTCCCTGCTGGAGCGGAGCGAACTGATTCGGCAGGAGCCGGCGCCCGGAGGACAGATCGCCATCTCTCTGTTGGAGGGCGGGGACAGCGTCCACCTGGGACGGGAGGCTTCCTATCTGGTGGAGAAGCGCCGCCGCGACGGGAGAAAGTTGAGAGACATCCTTGGCTACGTCAATTCGACCCGCTGCCGGCACGGCTACATCCTGGGCTACTTCGGGGACCGGGAGGCGGCCTCCCAGTGCGCCAACTGCGACCGGTGCCGCCGCTTCTCCGCGGGAGAGACCCGGGAACCGACGGAGGAAGAGTGGGTCGTGCTGCAGAAGGCCCTGAGCTGCGTGGCCCGGATGCAAGGCAGGTTCGGACTGGTCAAGGTGCTCCAGGTGCTGATGGGATCGAAGGCGCAGGAGATTGTGGACCGCGGTCTGGACCGGCTCTCGACCTACGGACTGCTCAAGGCTCACGGGCAGACCTATCTGCGGGGCATCCTGGAGGAGTTGATCCGGGACGGGTGCGTCCGCGTGTCTTCCGGAGAGTACCCGGTGGTCTCCATCACGCCCCGGGGCCGCCGAGTCATGCTTCGGGAGGAGCTGGTGGAGCTCTCCTGGCCGACGCCGCCCCGAAAACGGTCTCCGGCCAAGACCAGGACGGGTCGATCCGAAACGGCGGACCTGACTTACGATGAAGCCTTGTTCGAGAAACTGAGATCGTGGAGGACGACTCGGGCCCGCGAGGCTCGGATTCCGCCCTACACGGTACTTCACGACGCTACCTTGAAGCTTCTGGCCGCTGTCCGTCCCCACCGGCTGTCCGAGCTGGAGAGTATCAAGGGACTGGGGCCGGCGAAGATCGGCCGCTACGGCGAGGAGCTGCTGGAGATCGTCGCCGGGAATCAGTCGACGCCGTCGTCGTAGACCACCTGACCGCCGACCATGGTTCGATGGACGCGGATCCCCTCTTCCGTCCACGAGAACTGAATCAGGTTGGCCAGCTTTCCCGCTTCCAAGGCTCCCATCCGGTCGTCTCGACCGAGGAGCCGGGCGGGATGGAGACTGGCCATCCGGAGGGCGTCCCGGCGCGATGCCACTCCCATTCGGACCAGGTTGGAGACGCCCTGGCCCAGATGGGCTCCGGCGCCGGCCAGGTACGGCGTTCCGGCCAGGGAGATTCGGCCGTGGGGGTTCACCTCCACCTCTCCCCCCGCCGCCGGATAGGTGCCGGGAGGCAGTCCGGCCGGGGTGATGGCGTCGCTGATGAGGATGGTGCGCTTCACTCCCTTGCAGCGCAGAATGCATTTGAGAACGGAAGCGGGGAGGTGGTGACCGTCGGCGATGACGCTGCAGTCGAGTTGGTCTCTGGACAGTTGCTCCCAGATGTAGTTGGGATGCCGGGGAAGCAACGAGTGGGCGCCGTTTCCCAGGTGGGTCGAGAGCCGGGCGCCGGCCTCGATGGCGGCGTCCAGATCGTGTGCCGAGGCGTTGGTGTGACCGATGGCGGCCACCACGCCTGCGTCCACCAGGCGCTCGATGAAGGGGATGGCCCCGTCCAGCTCCGACGCCAGCGTCACCAGGAGGATTCGCCCGTCGGCAGCTTCCTGCATACGGAGAAATTCGTCCCACGCGGGAAGCCGGACATGTTCCAGCGGGTGGGCTCCCCGGGGACCGTCCAGGGGTGAGATGTGGGGACCCTCCAAGTGGATTCCCAGGATCGAGCGGCGGATCCGGGGATCGCGGCAAGCCTCGGTGACGGCTCTCACGGAATGAAGCATCCGTTCCTGGGAGTGGGTGGTCACGGTAGGGAGGAAGGCGCCGATTCCGGCCCGCCACTGACTCCGGACCACCTGCGCCACCGATTCCGGCGAGGTCTCCGCTTCGTTGAATCCGTAGCCGCCGAAGCCGTTGAGCTGGATGTCCAACAGGGCCGGAGCGGTCCAGAGACCAGGCTCGGCGCGGTTCTCCGGCCGCACATCGGTGATGGTCTCACCCTTCACGCCGACGGAGACGGGTCTGCCGGTCCGATAGTCTCGACCTTCATACCGTGTGGATTCCATCTCTTCTCGTCTTTCCTCCCGCGGGTCAACGGCAGTCGATGAGACCGCTTCCCGCCACCGGCCGGCAGACGTAGGCCTCGACCTCCAGGCCCTGGGCCTCATAAAAGGTGCGGGTCAGATGGTCCAGAGTCCGCTCCACGGCCTCGGTTCGGACCAGTATCATGGCGCAGCCCCCCAGACCCGCGCCGGACAGTTGAGCCCCCACGACCCCGGGTTGGGCGCTGGCCAGATCCACGATCCGATCGATCTTCGGAGTGGAGCAGGAGTAGCTCCCCGGCTGCATCCAGAGGCTGGCGTGCTCCTTCCTGGCGGAGTCCAGGGAGAAGGATTCCCGGATCAGGCGGTCCAATTTCCGATCGTCACATGCCGCAG
The DNA here is from genome assembly GCA_965217775.1 of Acidobacteriota bacterium. Taxonomy (GTDB): domain Bacteria; phylum Acidobacteriota; class UBA6911; order RPQK01; family JAJDTT01; genus JAJDTT01. The sequence continues at coordinate 3,600,328 of CBDCJH010000002.1, read as the reverse complement.
CGTAAGGCCGGGATCGGCCCCGGTGATGCCGGACGATGCGGTCGCCGTCGTGGCTGACCCGCATCATTTCTCCGATCTGGGAAAACTCGCGGTCCTTCAGGAGACGAGAGAAGCGATCGCTCCGCCGGCACTCGGTGATGCCGAAGAGGGCGACGCCTCGCAGGGGATATTTCCCCAAGTCGTCGTGGGTCGAGAAGATCTCCCGGACTCGATCGGTCTGGTCGGGCAACTGCTTCAGAAGGCTCTGCCGGTCGGTTTCCCGGGGCAGTTGCTTCAGCAGGCGGTAGATCTCGGACCTGGACAGACCCAGCTTCCTGGGGTCCAGATCCCTGAGGTGTTTCATGGACGCCAGGAAGGACGCATTCCTGCGCAGCAGCATCTCGGCCAGGTCGTAGCAGGCCACCCGGTGATTGAAGGTGTGCCTGGCCTCATGGCTCTTGGATACGGCGGCCTGGCTGTTGGCGATGATGACCGACAGCTCCCGGGGCAGGGCGATGGTCTCTTCGATCCGGAACGGAAAGAACCCGATCTTGCTGACCTTGTCCCTCTCCCCGCCCCGGATGGCGGCCTGGTCGGCGATGCCGCCCCGGGACCCGACGAACCATTCCCCCTCGCCGCACAGATCCACGAATTGCCGCGTGCTCAGAGCCAACTGGTTGAGGGCCACCGACGCCTCCGCCATGGCCACCACCAGAGCCGAACTGCTGGAGAGGCCGGCCCCCAGCGGGATGTCCCCCCAGACCACGCAGTCCATCCCCCGCAACCTGCGGTGCGGGTAGGCGTGCTGGAGTCTCAGCACGGCGGCCCGGGCGTAGTTGCTCCAGTCACCCCGCGAGACGCTGAGAAACTGGTTGACGGTATAGGAACTGATGAAGTCCATCCAGGCGAGCCAGTCGGTGTCCGGCAGCAGATCGCGGATGCGAAAGGTCCTTTCGGGAAATTCGTCCGAAGAGAGGTGCCGAAGGCTGACGCTGTCGTCGTCCCGGGGAGAGGCCGCCAACAGGATTTCCCGGTTGATGGCCATGGTATTCACGTAGCCGCCCCGGTGGTCCACGTGCCGTCCCATGAGGTTGAGGCGGCCCGGGGCTCGGGCCAGGACCACGGGACGAGAGGCGCCATGGCTGTCGACGAACCGTTCCAGCAGGCGCCGGCAGGCGCGAATGCGCGGCTCCGGCAGGACTCCGTCCAAGCCGTAGACCCGGGCGAGGGAACGCCGCAGGGACGGGGGTTTCCGGTCCAGGATCTCGAGCCATTCGCCGGCCGGTTTCAGACGGCCCGGGTCGATCCGGGGGAGAGGCTCCGCCGGACCTCCGCCGATGATCCTGCGCCGACCCAAGGACTCCTCGATCCGGAGCAGCTCCTCCGGGGTGTTGAAGCCCATGAGGTCCTGCGGGTCGGCCACCTCCAGGACCGAGGTCGTGCCCCCGGTTCCCGAAACCTGCTCGACCGTGTCCGTCAGATAGAGTTCCTGTTGGGCGTTGTCGGCCGCGAGGCCCGACAGGGAGGCGTGCAGGGTTTCGGCTCTGAAGAGGTAGAGGGAGGTGTTGAGCATTCGGCTCCCGGCCTCGGCTTCGGCGCCGGAAATCTCCTGTCCCGCGACCGTGATGGGGACTCCGGTCTCCAATGAGCGGCGAATATCGGCCAGCTCGACCACGGCGAGAGGCCGTGACTCCGAGTCCAGCAGGATCCGGCCGGCGGTGCTGTCCGGCTCCTTGGCAAGAGCCGCAAGCGTCAGGTCGGCGGCCTCCGCCCGGTGGCGTTCCATCAGGTCTCTCACCACTTGCGTCTGAATGACCTTGTCTCCCATGGTGATCAGGATGTCGCCGCCGGCACGCCGGTCGCGAAGGACCCGGGCGGCGCACCCGGCCGCATGCCCCGTCCCCAGGGCTTCGGGTTGGTAGGCGAAGGAGACATCGGGGTGGACCCGGGTCACCGTCTCCATGACGTCGACGGCCTGTTGGCCCACAACCAGCAGAAAATGCTTCAGACCGGCGGCCTTGAGGGTGTCGATGATGCGAACGATGGCAGGAACGCCGGCGATGGGAAAACAGACCTTGTGGTGCCGGGAGGAGCCCATGCGCCTACCGTGTCCGCCGCAGAGAATGACGCAGGTGGTCTCCATCTCGCGTGGTCTGGTCGCCCGGCATCCAGGCCGGGACCAGATCGTACCAAGGCGGAAAGGAAAGTGAAAAGAGGAAAGAGGAGAGAGGGGGGCGGCGATTGACACTTGGCGGCGGCGGGCTCAAACTTTCGGAGACGTCGGAGCGGTCCCTTCCGGGCTGCCATGCATTGATCCGGTTCAGAGGAAAGGTGAACTCATGTCGAATGGAATCGGCGGGCGAAGGCTGTTTCTGGGGTGTTTCTTTGCGCTGGTGGCCACCGCGTTCGGATTCGTGGTGCGGGCCATGATCCTGGATGACTGGCGGGCCCAGTTCAATCTCAGCGGAGAGCAGATCGGGTACCTGGTGGGAGCCGGGCTCTACCCTTTCGCCATCTCCATCATTCTCTTCAGTCTGGTGGTGGACCGGATCGGTTACGGATTCTCCATGGTGCTCGCTTTCGCGGGTCACCTGGCGTCGGCCGTGATCACCATCTTCGCCGAAGACTTCTCGACTCTCTACCTGGGCACCTTCCTGTTCGCCCTCTCCAACGGGATCGTCGAAGCGGTGATCAATCCGGTGGTGGCCACCATCTACGACAAGCAGAAGACTCACTACCTGAGCGTGCTCCACGCCGGCTGGCCCGGAGGCCTGGTCCTGGGCGGGCTCCTGGCCATGACCCTGGGAACGGGGGACACCCTGGGAGGACTTCCCGGCAATCTCTGGCAGTGGAAGGTGGGGCTGGTGGTGATTCCCACCGTCCTCTACGGGTTCCTGCTGCTGGGCCGGAAGTTTCCCGTCCAGGAGCGGGTGGCCGCCGGAGTGCCGTACCTGGACATGCTCCGGGAATTCGGTGCGGCGAGCTGCCTGATCGTCTGCTATCTGCTGGTGCAGGGACTGGATCAGATCCTGCTGGTCCACCAGAGCGCGCTCGAGCCCTGGCTGAAGGTGGGGCTGGTCGTGGCGCCGACGGCCGCGTTCCTGTACTTCGTCCGCTCGCTGGGACGGCCCATGTTCGTCTTCCTGCTGCTGATCATGATGCCCCTGGCGACCACCGAGCTGGGGACCGACAGTTGGATCGCCGACCTCATGAGCTACGTGCTGGCCAGTCCCAACGCCGGCGCCCTGGTTCTGATCTACACCTCCCTCATCATGTTCATCCTTCGCTTCTTCGCGGGTCCCATCACCCACCGCATCTCCCCCTTGGGCCTGCTGGCCGTATCGGCCCTCATCGCCGCGGCCGGCCTCTTCTGGCTGTCCGCCGCCGGCCAGGCCGCCTCCGTGGTCTTCCTGGCCGCCACTCTCTACGGCGTGGGCAAGACCTTCTTCTGGCCGGCGACTCTGGGAGTCGTGAGCGAGTCCTTTCCCCGCGGCGGGGCCTTGACCCTGAACGCCATCGCGGGGGTCGGGATGCTGGCGGTGGGGGTTCTGGGCGGACCCCTGATCGGCACCTTTCAGGACCAGGCGTTCGATCGCATGATGAAGCAGGAGGACCAGGCCCTGCACGCCCAGGTCATGACCGAGAAACTGGGACTTCTGGGGCGGTACAACTCCTTGGATCAGTCCGCCCTGGGAAGTCTCGACCAGGAGAGCCGGGAACGGGTCGGCGACGTAGTGGTGGTCTCCAAACAGGGGACGCTGGCCCGGATCGCGGTGCTCCCCCTCGTCATGCTGGCCTGCTATCTGATCCTGATCGCCTATTTCCGCTCGCGGGGAGGCTACAAGCCCGAAACCATCGGCCCGTCCGGCACCTGACGGGCACCGTCGTCAGACCGTATTTCAGTCCTCATTCCGCCCGTCTTTCGGGAGCGGGCAGACCCGTATGTTAAGCTGATTCCAAGCCGTCGCCGAGTGTGACAGGCGCGGCCCGGCGGAGTGCGAGTTCCTGACTGAGGGGATTGACCGGGATCTTTAGAGGAGTTCCATTGCTGCTGCGAACGGGTCTGATCTTGCTGCTCTGTCTGTCGGCCGGCGCCGCCGTCCCGGACGCCACGCAGATCCTGAGCAGGGATTATTCCAGTTGGACTCTGGCCGAAGCCACCCGGATCCTGAACCGGTCTCCCTGGGCCCGGAAACAGACCTATACCCGAGTCGTCGGGGGTGTGGGCAGCGGGATTCATGGGGAGAAGGAAATCTTCAATACCTTCTTCGTCCGGCTGCTTTCGGCCCCGCCCATCCGCCGGGCCTATGCCCGTGTTCAGCAACTCCAGAACGGCTATGACGAGATGACGCAGGCAGAGAAGCGCCGTCTCGATGCCGGCATCGCCCCCGGTCTGAATATGGACGTGAGCCGTTGGATCGTGGTCACCATCAGCTTCCGGTCCAACAACCCCAACATGGAGCTCAGCGTGAAGCGCTTCTTCGATTCCCAAACGCTGGAGACCATGAGAGACCGGGCGTATCTGGCCACCGAGGGCTTTCCGCGAATCGAACTGGCCGCCTACTTTCCCCCCAGAGAGGAGGCAGTGGGGGCCAAGTTCGTCTTTCCCCGCCGGATCGACGGTGTTGCGGTGGTTTCGCCGGACCAGAAGGAAGTCAACTTCGAGGTCAACATCCCGTCGGTGTACCGACGGTTGCGCGTCAATTTTCCGGTTTCCGACATGTTGGTGGAAGGGGCGCTCGTGTTGTGATCCCATCCGATCGCTCTGCAAGTCCTTCGTTCCGCAAGCAGAACCCGCATCATGGAGCCTGGATGGGCACCGGTGGATCTCGAGTCTTGAACTCGGTGCTCGTCTTTGGGCTCGTATTCGGCATCTGGGATCAGGGTACGGCCCGGGCCAAGCCCAAGCCGGGCGAAGCAGCTTCCCAGGGGAGTGGCGCCGGTTCCGGGAAGAGCCCCCTGGATCAGATCCGCGACTACCAGATCCGACTGGCCCGCCAAACGGCCGTCTCGACCTCGAGACCCTCGCTGGCGGAGATGGTCAATCCGTTTCCCGCCAAACAGTCCGGGAGACTGAACGGCTCGGTGTACTGGTTTCACCGGAACGACAACCTCGACGCCCGAAATTTCTTCGACCCCGGAGGGCAGCCGCTCCCGGAGTACAAGAGGAACGAGTTCGGGGCCAGCCTGGGGGTTCGGGTCGGAGAAAAGATCAACCTGTTCGGTAGTCTCCGGAGCCTGCGCATCATCAAGGGTTCGACCCTGCTCTCACATGTGCCGGCACCGGAGATGAAGCTGGGCGATTTCAGCAGCCTCGAGGCTCCCATCGTCGATCCGGTGACGGGAGAGCCATTTCCAGGAAACCAGATTCCTCAGAGTCGTTTGCATCCGGTCGCCAAGAACCTGTTCCCGGTCATTCCCGATCCCAACAGCCCGGACCCCGACCGGAACTTCGTCAACAACCAGCCCCGGGTGACCAACCGGGATACCTACCTCTTTCGTTTCGACTATACCGGCGACGACGATGCCAGGAGCTACCTCCAGTACGCGCTGACCGACGGTGACGGGAAGACGGTTCATCCGCTCCCCTCCTTCGGCTGGAATCGCACGCTCCGGAGCCAATCCGTGAGCCTCTCCCACAACCGGACCTTGGGAACCCGCTGGGTCACCGAAGGCTCCATCGGCTACAACCGCTACCTGAGCCTGAGCGTGTCTCCCAACTCCGGCCAGGTGGGTCTGGTGGATTCGGTGGGGATTTTGGGACTGGCCGCTCCCGATGCCCTGACCGAAGGATACCCGGACTTCGAGGTCACGGGTTACGCATCCTTCGGGGATACGTCGTCTCCCTACAAATGGCTCAGCAACCGGTACTCCGCTTCGTTCTCCACCACTACGGCGCTCGGGGATCACACCCTGACCATGGGAACGAGCCTGACCAAACGCCAGGTCAACGACACGCACATCGAAGGCCGTGGCCGCGGCGAATTCGAATTCAGCGGGTTCTACACCGGTGACGGGTTTGCGGATTTCGTTCTGGGTTTACCCAGTGTGGCCTCCCGGACGGTCGGATCGGACCGGACCGACTTGCGCCGCAACCAGTGGCAGGCCTATATCCGGGACCGCTGGCGGTTGAGTCCGATTCTGGCGCTGACAGGAGGGGTTGCCTACCATTACGCGTCTCCCTACCGGTCCACCAGCGACACCATTTCCGGTTTCTTTCCGCTCCTTTTCGAGCCCCCGACCACAGGTCGGATCGTCGTGGCCGACAGCTTCGAAGCCCGGGCTCTCGGTCTGGAGAGGGCGGGGCGGGGCGGCTTGGTGTTCCCCGATCGCAACGACTGGGCTCCCCGGATCGGGTTGTCCTACAAACCCTTCAGGACCAACCGATTGGTATTGCGGGCTTCGTATTCCCTCTACTATTCGGTGGTGGGGAGCAGTTCTTTCAGCCGCTATCTGGGGAAGAACTTTCCTTTCTACTACACGGAGAGCGCCCAATCCCCAGTGGACAGTCCCGATCTGGATCTGGCGAACCCCTTCGAGAACGTGGCGCCTCCCGAACTGGTGGTCCGCGGGATCGAGACCGGACTGAGGACGCCTTACGTGCAGACCTGGGCGTTGACTCTCGAGAACGACTTCCAGGAGGTGTGGCATCTGCGGGCCTCCTACTATGGAAACAAGAGAACCGGGTGGAGCCGGGTCCTCCCGGGAAACGTCCCCCTGCCGGCGCCGGGTCCGATCCAGTCTCGGCGACCGAATCCGGCATTCGGCCGGTTTCGGATCTTGACCGGTGGTTCCGCCGGGAACAGCCACCGGATGAATCTGTCGGCGGAGCGGCGTCTGAGCGACGGCATGTCCCTCCGTTCCGCCTTTACGTTGCACCGTTCGCTGGACGATCGCTATCGGTGGGAACCGTCGAACCCTCGGAATCTGAAGGCCGAACGAGCTTCCGCCCGAGGGGTCCCCATTCGGCAGTTCTCCTTGAACTACATCATCGACCTGCCACCGGGAAGGGAGCGGACACTGGGTGCGGAGGGACGAAACCCGTTGCTGCAACTGGTGGACGGTTGGCGGCTATCGGGCATCACCCGCATCCAGGACGGGACACCCTTCAGCGTTTACGGCCCGGGGGACGGGAACAACGATGGACTTGGAGGAGACCGGGCGGACCGGATTGCCATGACGCCGAGCGACCGGTTCGAATCCTCGGTGGACATGTGGTTCCAGGTGGAAGACTTTGCCGAACCGGCTCCCTTTTCCTTCGGCAATTCCGGCCGAAACATCCTGAGGCGACCGGGTTATCACGCGTGGGATATCAGCCTGATCAAGCAGACCCGGCTGATCAACGGAGATCTGGTGGAGCTTCGCGTGGAACTCTTCAACGCCTTCAACCAGGTGAACTTCCTCCGGCCCAACGCCGTGGTCGGGACCTCGCTCTTCGGAAAGATCTTCGGAGCTCACCGCTCCCGGGAGATCGAAGTCGCACTCAAGTACTCCTTTTGAGAGGAAAGAGAAAATAGGAGCTTCCGCACTGGGCGGCGGCCCGGCGAATTCATGGGAGAAACTCATGCTTGGATCGCGCGGCAGGGGTGATCGGGTCATCTTCGGTTTCCGGTCTCGGACCGGGGGGATCCCGCTGGTGTTGATTGTCCTTCTGTTCCCGCTGGCCGCTTCCTGCGGTTCCCAGGACTCCGGGGATTCCGCCTCCGCGGCCGCCGACTACCCCCGGCTGCGCCGGGAGATGGTGGCGACCCAGCTCCGTTCTCGAGACATCTGGGACAGTCGGGTCCTGGAGGCCATGGGCAAGGTTCCCAGGCACGAGTTCGTTCCCCAGACCGTGAAGCATCTCGCGTACGAGGACCACCCGCTGCCCATCGGCCTGGGACAGACCATTTCCCAGCCCTACATCGTTGCTCTGATGACCCAGTTGGCGGATCCGAGAGAGGGTGCCCGGGCCCTGGAAATCGGAACCGGGTCCGGCTACCAGGCGGCGGTCCTGGCGGAGCTGGTCGATCGGGTCTACACCATAGAGATCGTCCCCGAGCTGGCCCGCCGGTCGGCGGCATTGCTGAAGCGTCTCGGCTACGGGAACGTTTTCGCCCGGGCGGGGGACGGTTACCAGGGATGGCCCGAAGCGGCTCCCTTCGACCTCATCCTGGTGACTGCCGCGGCCGGCCGGGTTCCCGAGCCCCTTCAGGAACAACTGGCCGAAGGAGGCCGCCTCGTCATTCCCGTGGGTGATCCGGGACGGGTCCAGAAGCTGCTGCTGTTGACCAAGGAAGAGGGCAGGATCCGGCGCCAGAACGTGCTCGCCGTGCGCTTTGTCCCCATGACCGGGAAGATCCGGGAATAACAGTCCGTTACGGCGCCGATCCCAGACGCCTCCGGTAATAGTAGTAGTAGACGGGCAGCCCGGCACAGACCGTGGCCACGCCGGCCAGCGATTCTCCGGGATGGGAGAACGCGACGCTCGCCAGGATGGCAAGACTCGTCAAGACGAAGATCCAGGGCAGAATCCGCTGCAAGATCCAGGCCCCGCGGCTGGAGTCGGGGTCGAGAGGCGTTCGCAGCAGCGCCGAGACCGTCACTGCCGAAAAGAGGATGACCACGAATCCCGAAAAGAGCAGGATCTGCCTCAAGGTCCCCATCCAGACCAGGGCCAGGGCGATGCCGCTCTGGAACCAGATGGCCTTCAGGGGGATTTTCTTTTTCAGGTGCACTTCACCCAACCAGGAAGGAAAGAGCCGTTGCCGGGACATGGCGAAATAGATTCGGGGACCGGCGATGGACATGGCGGTGACGGAACTCAGGATCGAGACCAGAATCAGTAAAGTCACGATCCATTCACCGGAGGGCAACACGGCCGAAGCGGCCAACTGGGCGACGGCCACCTCCCCCTGCAACTGGGCCAGGGGAAGAGCCGTCAGGTAGGCCAGGTTGATTCCGACGTAGAGAATGGTGACCAGTGCCGTCCCCAGCAACAGGGACCTGGGGAGGTTGCGGGCCGGATCCCGAATCTCCTCGGCGATGTAGGCCGCAGCGTTCCAACCGCTGTAGGAGAACATGACCAGGAGCAGAGCCGAGGCCACGGGGACCAGCGTCTCCAGGTCCCAGGCGCCGGCCGGATTCAACTCGTGAAGGACCCCGGCCTTCCGCGTGTTGACCAGCACCAGACAGGTGAATGCAGCAAGCAGTCCCAGATTCAGGAGGGTCACCGTGGAATGGAGACGGGTTCCGAATTTGAGCCCCAGGGAGAGCAGAGTGGTGACTGCCAGGAGAACCAGGGTCGCCACGGTCTGGTTCCCCAGAGGGCCGGATGCGAGGGGCAGGTAGGGTTCCAGATAGATGGCGAGTCCCAGCGATGCCGCGGCCACGGGCCCCGAGAATCCGATGATCAGGGAAGCCCAACCGGAGAGGAATGCGACCAGGGGACCGTAGACCGGGTAGAGAAATGCGAACTCCCCGCCGGCCCTGGGAGTGCGGGCCCCCAACTGGGCGTAGCAGAGGGCTCCGGTAAGGGACAGCAGGCCGCCGGCCAGCCAGATTCCGACGAGCCACGGAGAATTCCCGATCTCCTGGGCGATGAGTCCGGAGGTGGTGAAGATTCCGGTCCCGACGATGTTCCCCACCACCAGGAGCATGGCGGAAGCGAGACCGATTTCCCGAAAGAGCTTCATTCCAAGCTTGCCGCGGCCGGGGTCGCCGGGGCCGGCCTCCGGCGGCGTTTGCCGGCCGGCATCAGGGTCGCACCAGTTCGGAGACCACCTGGTCCATGGTCTCCTGACTCTGGTAGTTGATCAGGCGCCGAAACACCGTCCCGGAGGAGTCCAACAGAAAGAGTGTGGGGAAGACGTTGATATTCCCGAAGGCCTTGTGCGACTCCTCGGTCAGATGGAGGTTGGGGAAGGAGACCCCGTGCTTTTTCAGGTATTCGATCCGTTCCCGGTCGTTCACCGTCAACTCCAGGATCCGGTCGGCGTTCAGGCCCACCACCCGGAGTCGATCGTTTCCGTACCGCTGGTGGAGGGTTTCCAGGATGGGAGAGATGCGGGAACAAGGCGGGCAGCCGGTGAACCAGAAATAGAGAAGGACGTTGGATCCTCTCAAGCTTGCGCTGGACAGCCTCTCTCCCTCCAGGGTCAGCAGATCGAAGTCGGGTGCGGGTCTTCCCTCCCAGCCGGTGACGCGGACCGGGCTGCCGTGACGCTGAAGGAACGCCGCCAGGCCCTGACGGTGGACCCTGGTGATCTCCCCGGTCTGGTCCCGGTCGAACATTCGGGGGACACGGCCATCGATTTCCATGACGGTCAGCAACAGCTCGATGGATTGAACGCCGACGCCGAACCGTTCTCCGATCTGCGCCCGCGTTGGGGGCTCGCCCGTCCGTTTCAGCTCGCTCTGGACGAAGGCGGGGATGCGGAACAGGGTCTCGAAGAGCTTGCCAATGAACTCCTTCTCCTCTTTGCTGAATTGGGGGTCGTTCTGAAGCTCGGAGAAGCTGATGCCGGTTCCTTGGCGAATCAGGTCCTGGATGGAGGTCAAGACCCGGGTCTCGATCTGGGAAGGAGCGGGTCCGAGGGCCAGCAGGAGGATCAGGGGCAGGGATTTCATCATGGTTACACGTTCCGGGTGCTCAGGGCGTTACCTGGCTGTCAACAGGATGACGGCCACGATGGCGCCGAGGAGGACCAGAAGTCCGGCCGGCATGAAGCGTCGAGTCAGATTGAGGCGATAGAGGGACAATACCGTCAGTCCCAGAACCAGCCACAGCGGCAGGTCTGCCGGGAGCCCGCCTTCGGCGCCGGCGAACAGTGCCGAGAGAATGAGAGCCACTCCAAAGAGAAGGCCCAGCACCAGGGAAGGAATGCTGCGGGCCTTGAGATAACCCATCAGCCCTCCCAGGGACACCAGGGCCCCATAGATGACCACCGCCGCTTCGGGAAGATTCATGTTGCCAACCTCACGAGGCCGCCGCTTGTTTTCTCGCCATGCGCTGGCGCCGGGCGAGCACCAGGGACCAGACGGCGGTGACCAGGAGGCCACCCGACTCACTGAGTTCCTCATGACGATAGTTCAATGTCCCCTCCGGGAGCGTCGTTCCCAAATAGACCACCGTCAGCAGGCACGCCAATGCAAAGAACTCCACCCAGGGCTCGGGCAGTCTCCTCCCGGTCCAGGACATCCAGGACCAGAGAGCCGCCAAGCCGTAGACGGGCATCCAGATATGGAGGTCTGGATCGTTGTACTGAAGGATCGTGGCGGCGGAAAAGAGGATGAGCATCACGCGGCTCAGAACCCTCATTCCCATGGCGCTACTTCCGCCTCCGGCTTCCTCCGGCGATGGCCGGCAGAAAATGGACTTCGCTGCCGGTCCGCAGGCGGGCCCGCAGCCCTTCGGGCGAAATCACACCGTCGACCGAAACCGCAACGCCGCTTCGCAGTCGATTGCCCTCGCGGAGACGGTCCCCGATTCCAGGGTACTCTTGATCCAACTGATCGATGAGTTCTCGAACGGTCCGTCCACGAACCTCGACCTGCTCCCGACCATTCGTGAGCTCTTGCATCGGCGGGGGAATCCAGGCTGTGGGCATGGAGTTCTTGTGCGAACCTCGGCTCGGAGCCGGGTGGCGGTTCAACCCGACCCGTTTCCGTTCTTCTCCAGGAGCGCCTTCAATACCCTGGGCGGGCTCATGGGCAGGTCCCTGAGCCTCAACCCCGTCGCCTGATAGACGGCGTTGGCGATGGCGGCCGGCGGGGGCACGATGGGGACCTCTCCGACTCCCCGCACACCGAAGGGATGTCCCGGATTCGGCACCTCCACGATCTTGGTGTCGATCATGGGGAGGTCCAGGCTCGTCGGCATCCGGTAGTCCAGAAAGCTGCCGTTCAGGAGCTGACCCTTGTCGTTGTAGACGTACTCCTCGTTCAGAGCCCAGCCGATGCCCTGGACGGCTCCGCCTTGCATCTGACCCTCCACATAGGAGGGGTGGATGGCCCGGCCTGCGTCCTGGACGACTGTGAAGCGGAGGATTTCGACCTTTCCCGTGTCCGGGTCTACTTCCACGTCGGCAATCTGGGTACAGAACGCACCGCCGACACCCTTGGGATCGACCGTTGCCCGGCCCACGATGGGTCCGCCGGTCTCGTCCATCTTGGCGGCCAGATCGGCGAAGGAAATGCTCCTGCCCGATCCGTCGGTGGCCACGTAGTCCCCGTCGCGAGCCTCGACCTGATCCTCCGAGATCTCCCAGAGGACGGCCGCGCGCTCGACCATCTGACTCTGGATGTCCCGGGCTGCCTCGTACGCGGCATAGCCGGTGGAGAAGGTGACTCGGCTGCCTCCGGTCACGTCGGTATAACCGACGGCGTCCGTGTCCGCGACGATGGGCCGGACGCTCTCGGCCGGAATGCCCAGGACCTCGGCCATCTGCATGGCCACGGAGGTTCGGGTGCCTCCGATGTCGGTGGAGCCCTCCACCAGGCTCACCCTTCCGTCCGGGTTCACACTGGCGTGAACGCTGGATTTGAGTCCCACGTTGAACCAGAATCCGCTGGCCACGCCGCGACCCCGGTTGGGTCCCTCCAGCGGCGCCGCGTAGTGCGGATGTTCACGGGCGGCTTCGGCCGTTTCCACGCATCCGATCCGGGGCCAGACGGGCCCGTCGACTCGCCGGTCTCCCTCGCGAGAGGCGTTCTTGAGGCGGAATTCTATGGGGTCCATGCCCAACTGCTCACAGATCTCGTCCACCACCGTCTCGGAGGCGAACTCGGCATGGGTCGCTCCGGGAGCCCGGTAGGCGGACGACTTGGGCTTGTTGACCAGCACGTCGAAGCCGTCGATGACGCCGTTGGGAAGGTTGTAGGGAGCGAACACGCACATGCAGGCGGCGCCGATGGGCGATCCCGGAAAACCGCCGGCGTCGAACGCGGCCCAGAAACTCCCGGCGGTGAGCGTTCCATCCTTCTTGGCGCCCATCTTGACGCGCATGAACGAAGCCGGCGTCGGACCGGTGGCCTGCAGCACCTCCTCCCGCGTCATGAGCATCTTCACCGGCCGCCCGGTGGCTTTGGACAGAAGAGCCGCCGCCGGCTCCAGGTAGGTGGCGATCTTACCGCCGAAGCCTCCGCCGATCTCGGTGGGCACCACCTTGACCTGGGAGATGGGAACCCCCAGGATCTCGGAGGTCTGGGCCCGGCTGGTGAAGGAGCCCTGGGTGCTGAGCCAGATGGTGAGCTGGCCGTCGGAATTCCAGAAGGCCGTACAGTTGTGGGGCTCGATGTAACCCTGGTGCACGGTCTGGGTGGTGAATTCCCTCTCCACCACCACATCGGCTTCGGCAAACCCCTTCTCCACGTCACCCAACTTGAAGTGGATGTGATCGGCGACGTTGGTCGGCTTGTCGCCGACGGCTCCGAAGGCCTTGGTGCGGAGACTCTCGTCCAGGAGCGGCGCCCCGTCCTTCATGGCCTCCATGACGTCCATCACCGGCGGAAGGACCTCGTACTCCACTTCGATCAGGCCCGCCGCTTCCTCGGCCAGATGCGGGTCGGTGGCCGCCACTGCGGCGACGGCGTGTCCCTGGTACAGGACCTTGTCCCGGGCCAGCACGTTGAGGGAAAGATGCCGCAGGGGCGACGACGCCTCCCCCAGGTTGGCGATCTTGTCTCCCGGATCGGGCAGGTCCTTACCCGTGACCACCGCCTTCACGCCGGGTAGGGCCAGCGCCCTGCCGGCATCGATGGATACGATCCTGGCGTGGGCGTGGGGGCTGCGCAGAACGTTGCCGTGCAACATGCCCGTCAGGTACACGTCGGCGCCGTATTGGGCCCTTCCGGTGACCTTGTCCACTCCGTCGTGGCGGATGGGACGGGTGCCGATGACCTTGTATTCGGACTGGGTTTCCGGTGCGGTTTTGGTTGCTGTAGCCATCAGTCTTGACTCCCCCTCGGTTAGCCGTTGCCGTTGGTCTGCGCGGCAGTGTCCAATACGGCTCGAATGATCTTGTCGTAACCTGTGCAGCGGCATAGGTTTCCCGCCAGCCACAGGCGAACGTCGTGTTCGGAAGGATCGGGATTCCGGTCCAGAAGGGCCTTGGCGGCGACGATGAACCCGGGGGTGCAGATGCCGCACTGAAGTGCGGCGTGTTCCAGGAACTTCTGCTGCAAGGGGTGCAGTTCGCCGGATTCCGACGCCAGTCCCTCGATGGTGGTGATCTCGGCGCCCTGAATCTCGCCCGCCATCACCACGCAGGAGTTGACGAGGCGTCCGTCCAGGATGACGCAGCAGGCGCCGCAGTTGCCGTTGTTGCACCCTTCCTTGCTGCCGGTGAGCTGGAGAATGTCGCGCAGCACCTCCAACAGGCTGTGGCGCGGCTCGCACAGGAACTCGGCGGCTTCGTTGTTGATCCGGGTCCGGATGTGTAGCTTCTGGTCGGCGGCTGTAACGCTCATGAATTCGACTCCCCTCTGGCTCGGGCGACGGCCTTCACGAGTGTCCTGCGGGTCAGGACGCCGGACAGGTGTTTCCGCTGCTCGATGGTTCCCCGCATGTCGCTGATGGGGCGCGCCGCCCTGCTGGCCGCCGCGGCCGCCTGGTCGATGACGGCGTCCGAGACCGGACTCCCCGACAACACCTCGCCGGCTTCCTCCACCAACAGCGGGGTGGGCGCCACCGCGCCCAATCCGACGCGCCCGGAGACGAAGCTGTCGCCGGCGTCGTTCAGCACCACTGCCGATCCCGCACCGACGACGGCGATGTCCATCTCGTTTCGCGGGATGAAGCGAAGATAGTGCGCCCCCGCGTTCGGACCAGGGGTCGGGATCCGCAAGGAGACCAGCAACTCTCCCCGTCCCAGGACGTTGCGTCCGGGGCCGGTGCAGAAACTCTCCACCGGCACTTCGCGCCGGCCGCCCGGACCGGCGATCACGCAGACGGCTTCGTGGGCGATCAGGGTGGGAATGGTGTCCGCTGCCGGCGAGGAGTTGCAGAGGTTGCCGCCGAAAGAAGCGCGGTTCTGGATGGCGGTCCCTCCCACCAGCTCGGCGGCGTCCACAAGGCCGGGGTAAAGGGACGCGATCTCGCTGTCTTCGTAGAATTCACAGCAGGGGACCGCGGCCCCCAGGACCAGTCCTTCCGCCGCATCGTGAGTCAGTTGCCGGAGCTGGGGAATCCGCTTGACGTCCAACATCAGGTCCAGGTCGCGATGGCCCTCCCTCACTTGGACGATGATGTCGGTTCCCCCGGCCAGAGGACGGGCGCGGCCGTCGTATTCGGCCATCAGCGCTACCGCCTCCTCCAGCGTTTCGGGGCATGCGTAACCTAGTGCCTTCACAGTGTTGTCTTCTCCTCTCGTCTGTGGGGTAAAGTCATCCCGTTCGACTACCTGAAATCCGCGTGGTTCGATCCGGAGAGGCCATTCTACACTGTCAGGGACCCTGGGTGCAGACGCCCTGCGCACTCCCACTCATATCCAGCAAAAACCTCCAAAAGTCAACTCCAAATCGCCTCTTCCGAGGGATTCCGGGGGTTCGCCGTCCAGGCATACGCTTTTGGGATCGAGGCGCGTCTATAATGCGAGTGCGGTTCTGCTTCGGGTGACCCCGGTGCAAGGCCAGTGGAGCATTGAGGCCGGGGTGGTGCCCGGCGGACCGAACGAAACGTCGAGCCTACGGGTGCGTATGTTATCGATGAGCAACCCGGTCCGGCGAGGTGCGGCGTCGGACGGATTCCGGGAGATCTGTTGCCACGAGCCGTCGTGAGGGAGGGAATGGGCACTCATTACGTGGAGTGGCGTCAGGGCGGGCAACCTCGCCGGATGGCGCTGCGGAAGCAGGAACTGTTCGTCGGGCGCAGGTCCGATTCGGATATCGTCCTGACCGATCCCTACGTCTCGCGGCGGCATGCCCGGTTGGTGCGGCAGGAACGGGGCTACACCGTCATTGATCTGAACAGCACCCACGGGACCTTCGTCAATGGGAAACGTGTCCAGGAACGGGTCCTGGAGGCCGGAGACAAGATCCGAATGGGACCCGGTCCCAGCGAGTTCAGTTATCTGGGCTCGGTGGAGACGGACGGGAAAAGGACTCTGAACTTGGAGAAGTCCGTCCTGCAGCTTTCGGCGGTGCTTCCCCCCGTCGCGTCGGCTGCTTCGGAGTTGGAGAAGATCTCCCACATCCTGGATTTCCAATATCAATGGGGCCAGACCTTTTCGGCAGACCGGATGTTGGGTCAACTGCTGGAGTCGGCGTTGCGGGTGAGTGGAGCGGAGCGGGGATTTCTGCTGACCTTCTCGGGACGGAAGTTCGACTACGTGGTGGGGATGGACCACCGGGGCGAGCACCTCTCGGAGAGCGAGTTCAGCACCAGCCGTACCGTGGTCGAGCAGGTGGGCAGACAAGGGGAATCGCTCTTGATGACCGAGGGCATCGACCAGGAGTTCGCCGCCCAGGAGAGCATCGTCAACATGCGGCTTCGAGCGGTGGCCTGCATGCCCCTGAAGTGGATCTCCGACGACGGCGACCGGCCGGCGGTTCGGGGCATCCTCTACCTGGACAGCCGGAAGGCCATGCACATGCTCAGCGGCCTGGATCAGAAGATCCTGACCCGGCTGGCCCTGGAGGCCTCCAACGTTTTCGAGAAGCTGGAATTGATCCGGAGCCTGGAGGAGCGGAAGCGGGTCCAACAGGAACTGGCCTTGGCCCAGGCGACGCAACGCGCTCTTCTTCCCCAGACCCTTCCCGATTCCGGGTCCTTCAGCGTTCATGCCTCCAGCACGCCCACTCGTTACGTGGGGGGCGACTACTACGACTTTCTCGATCCGGACAGCGAGGACCTGACGGGCGTTCTGGCGGACGTGTCGGGAAAGGGCGTCCCCGCCGCGTTGCTGAGCTCCTTTCTCCAGGGGGTCCTGGAGGTTGGATTCGGCTCCAGTTTATCCTTGGGGGAGGCCGTCACCGGAGCCAACAACCACCTCTTCCAGAAGACTCCGAGCAACCGTTTCGTCACCCTCTTTCTCTTCCGGGTCAAACCCTCGGGTGAGGGGAAGTACGTGAGCGCCGGCCACAACCCCGCGTTCGTCTATCGGGTGGCGACCGGCGGGATCGAGGAGCTTTCCCCATGCGGCATGATTCTGGGCGCCTTCGAAGACGTCACCTACGACTC
Source organism: Acidobacteriota bacterium (assembly GCA_965217775.1). Taxonomy (GTDB): domain Bacteria; phylum Acidobacteriota; class UBA6911; order RPQK01; family JAJDTT01; genus JAJDTT01. The sequence continues at coordinate 3,583,191 of CBDCJH010000002.1, read as the reverse complement.
CGTTCCCTTCCGACTGAACGTCGGCGACATTCTCGTCGTATATTCAGATGGGGTGACCGAGGCCATGGATCCGAACGGGGAAATGTTCGGAGAAGCGCATTTGATGGACGTCGTCCGGGAATCGGCGGCTTCCGGAGGGGCCGCGGTCCAGGAGGCCATCCTGGCGGCCGTCCCGAGCTTCATGGGTCAGGCCTCGGCCGACGACGATCTCACGGTTCTGGTGGTGGAGAAACTGGACGCCGGAAATGCCTGACGATCTGCTCGGCAGCTACGAGATCATCGGCCCCCTCGGAGCCGGGGGGATGGGCGAGGTCTACCGCGCCCGGGATACGCGCTTGAACCGCCAGGTCGCCATCAAGATCCTCCCCCCGGGCTACGCCGAGGACTCCGAACGCCTCTCCCGTTTTCAGCGGGAGGCTCGGGTCCTGGCTTCTCTCAACCACTCCAACATCGCGGCCATCTACGGGTTCGAGGAGGCGAACGACCAGAAGTTCTTCATTCTGGAGCTGGTGGAAGGAAAGACACTGGCGCAGCTCCTGGAAAAAGGTTCTCTGCCCTCGAAGAAAGCCGTGCGTTACGCGGTGGAGATTGCTCGAGGGTTGGAGGCCGCCCACGAAAAAGGAGTCATCCACCGGGACCTGAAGCCGGCCAACGTGATGATTACGCCCGACGACAGGGTCAAGGTTCTGGACTTCGGCCTGGCCAAGGCCATCGACGAAAGTTCCGAGTCTCTGGATCTGACTCATTCTCCCACCTTGATTGACGAGAAGACCAAAGAAGGGCGGATCCTGGGTACGGCTCCCTACATGAGTCCCGAACAGGTGGAAGGGATACCCCTGGATCCGCGAACGGACATTTTTTCCTTCGGTTCGCTGCTCTACGAGATGATTGCCGGCCGCAAGGCCTTTCCGGGAAAGACTCAGGCGAGGGTGCTGGCGGGGATTCTGGAGAAGGAGCCCAAACCCCTGGGAAGGCGGTTGCGTGGCGTCCCCCAACAATTGGAGTGGGTCGTGGCCCGCTGCCTGCGGAAGGATCCTGAGCGGCGTTTCCAACACATGCGGGACCTGCGTCTTGCGCTCGAAGATGTGCTCCAGGAGTTGCAGAGCCCACGGCGGTGGAGACGCCGGATTTCGTCGTTGAACCTCTGGCAGCTCGCCGTCGCCGGCTTGGCTCTGGCAGCGGTTCTGTTCGGAGGGTTGTGGTGGGGAACCGCCGGGGATCCTGCCAGGCTGATGCGGCCACCCGTGCTGACCCGGGTGACGTCGGTTTCGGGACTTACGGTCGATCCGGCCATATCCCGCCGGGGACGGTTGCTGGGATATGCGTCGGACCGGAGCGGCGAGGGAAACCTGGACATCTGGGTTCAACAACTGGGCGGGGGCGGCTTTCGGCGGACTCGGGACCCGGCCGACGACCACCAGCCTTCCTTTCATCCCGACGGAACGAGAATGGTGTTTCGATCGGAGCGGCGCGGAGGAGGTCTCTACTGGACCACGACCCTGGCGGACGAGGCTGGCGCCCGGTTCATCGTCGAGCGCGGGCGCCGCCCCCGGGTCTCCCCCCAGGGCGACCGCATCGCCTACTGGACGGGACGTGTCGGCGGCGGCTTCAGGCGAGGTTCCCTCTTTACCATCGGCTGGAGTTCAAGCCGGGCCCGGACTCAACTGGCGGAGAGTTTCGCGATTGCGAGTCATCCCATCTGGTCTCCCCGGGGGGATCACATCGTATTCCTGGGCTGGGAATCCTCCACCCGCGACAAAGACTTTGACTGGTGGATTCTTCGGCTGGAAGACGGTGATATCCGGAGGTTGGGTCTGGCGGCCAGGTTGCCACAGGCTGGAATATCCGGCTTGGTGATCCCCGGGGTCTGGGTGCCCATCGACAACTTCATCGTCTTCTCCGCCCGCCGGGGGGACAGCGTCAACTTGTGGCGCGTGGCCATTTCTCCCCGGACGATGTCTCTCGAGGGCGAGCCCCGGCAGATCACGTCCGGCGTCGGCCCCGAGCTGGAGCCTTACGCGGTTCTGCCGGGCCGGATCGCCTTTTCCTCACAGATCGAGAACCTGGATCTCTGGAGTCTGGCCATCGACGCCGATCGCGGACGCGTGCCGGAGGGGGCGCGCCTGCAGCGGCTCACGCAACATGCGGGAGAGGATTCCCATCCCTCCCTGTCCGCGGACGGAAGTCTGATGGCCTTCGAGTCCACCCGTTCCGGGAATCGGGACATCTGGCTCATGGAACTGGAGTCGGGCACGAAGACCAACCTCACCGAGAGTCCTGGAGAAGAACGCCGTCCCCGGATCCGGACCGATGGAATCCAGGTCGCCTATAGTTCCGGGGAATCCGATTCGGAGGAACGGGGCATCTACCGAGTGGAGGCCCGCAGACAGACCCTCAGGACCTCCGTCTGTCAGGACTGTGGCCTGCCTCTGGACTGGTCCTCTCAGGGAGACGAAATCCTGGTGTTGGACCGGATTCGGGGGGGGAAAAGGTTCCGGGTCGATCTGCTGGACGTGACCAGTGGGAGGCGGCTCAAGCTGTTGGAGCATCCCCAACACAGCGTGGTTCAGGCCAAGCTCGACCCTGCTGACCGATGGGTCGCGTTTACCGTGGTCGAGGATCCACTTCAGGCCAGAATCTATGTGGCTCCCTTCCGCCAGGAAGAGTTCCATGAAAGCTCGGGCATCGCCCCCGAGCGGTGGGTGGCCGTCACGGACGGACAGGACCGGGACGGGATGACCGGCTGGTCCCCGAACGGAAAACTCCTGTACTTCGTCTCCAACCGAGGGGGAGCCCGCGGTATCTGGGTGCAAGAGCTGGACCCGAAAGACAGACGGCCGGTGGGAGATCCCAGATTGGTCTGGCATTTTCGCGAGACCCGCCTGTCACTGGCAGGTGTCTCGCCCAGCTCACTGAGGACCAACGTCGCCCGGGACAAACTCGTATTCACTCTGAAAGAGAGGATGGGAGACATCTGGATGGCCCATTTTCCCTTGGAGGAAGAGCGATTGATTCGCCCACCCCGGAGGCCCGGGGAGGAGCGGATCCTCGATCTGTATCCCTACCGCCGCCGGTGAATAGGAGGGGCGACTTTCTTGTCGCCCTGTTGGGATCGTAGGGGGGACGGTAGTCCCCCTCCGCACTCCGGCGTGGCAACCGCGGGAGGAGCGACCAGGAGTCGCCCTCCCTGGGGGAATTTCCAATGAGAATGAGAGAACTCTTGCTGACTGGATGTGTGGTGGTCCTGACGGGCTGCGGCCCGGGACAGGTTGCAGACCCCCGCGTCTACCTGGAAGACTTCGACCACGGAAATGGCGGCTGGTACGCCGACCGGCACTACGCGCTGCCGGTCTGGGACGGCGTGGCCTATTGTCACGGACCCTGGTTTCTGGATTCCAACCACGCCCCGCCCGGGGCGGGATATCTCCACCTGGTGATGTGGTTGTACACTGACGGGAGGTGGTACCAGCATCCGACGGCGGCCACACGCCTGCCCTACACCAACAACTCGTTCGTGGATCGGGGCTACTCCACCCGTCTCACCAACGCCCGGATGACGGTCCGCCTGCGGGGAGAGTTGCAGGCCCGGGGAGCCGAGCTTCTGCTGCTGGCCCAATCCGAGACCGACAAGACCACGGCCAACATGGTCCTGACCGGACAGCCCTTCCGGGTCACCCGGGAATGGAGCGAGCAGACCGTGACCTTGGCGCCGGATCCCGGCCAGTGGACCTGCCTGGGTTCGCGTCACGACCGGACCGGGCTCTACGGCTGCGACGAAATCGGGAAGGTGTTGGAGGACGTCAACATCGACCTCATCTTCGTCCTGTTCCCGCTGGAGATCGTGCCGCTCGAGGAAACCGTGACGGACCTTCACACCCCCCGGGCGGGGGTCGACTACCCCGTGGATCAGGACCGCCTGCCCAAGGGTCTGATCATGTTCGACTGGGTGAAGATCGAATATTGACAGTCCGTGGTGAAAGTCGCGCGAGCACCGAGACCGTTCCTGCGCCCGCCGGGATGCAGGGACGGTCGAATGCCGTGACGACTTTTGCCACGGGCTGTTGAACCCGGTTCAGGAACTCCAGACCCGATGGAAGAGCCTCAGGGCGTTGCCGCTGAGAATCCCGTCGACGTCTTCCGCACGATAGCCGGCATCGGACAGGACGTTGGCGAAATTGGCGACGTCCGCCATGGTGTCCACGTCCTTGGGCGTCATCTCGGCTCCGAATCCGCCGTCCATGTCGGTCCCGACGGCGACGTTCTCCAGCGAGCCTCCGGCCAGATCGCCGATATGCTCGATGATGGGGATGAATCCGTCCATGCCGTACTTGCCCCCGCAGCCGTTGATGGCCGGCCGGCTTCCCCATTCGATGGCCGGGTCGATGAAGCTCTGGCAGAAGACCATGCCGATGACTCCACCCCGCCGGATCACCTCGCGGATCATGTCGTCGGTGAGATGACGCTGGCCCTTGATCAGGGCCCGGGCGGAGCAATGGGTGGCACAGATGGGACCGTCCCAGATCTCCAGGGACTCCCAGACGGCCTGGTCGGCCATGTGGGTGATGTCCAGGATGATCCCGGCCTCACGCAGGGCCCGGTAGAGCGCCGGGGCGGGAGCCTTGAGTCCCCCCTCGGTGCCGGTGCCGTGGATATAGGTGTTGTCGCCGAAGTGGGCGGGACCCACCACGCGCAGTCCGGCATCCCACCAAAACTCCACGTCGTCGGGGTCGGCGATGGGGTCCGCGCTCTCCATGGAAAGGACGTGGTAGAGGGGCGTGTCCGGCTTCGGATCCTTCCACGCCTCAATGGCCTCTTCCAGGTCGGCCCAGCGGTGGACCGGCTTGAGCTGGCCCCGGCGGGCCATGGCCTGGTAGTAGGCCAAGTGTCCCCGTCCCATGCCGATGCACTGTTCCTGGGTCCGCAGGCCGTCCTTCATGCGCCCCGATCGAATCTGGACCCGGGACATGATGGTGCTGAGGATGACGCCGACGCCACCCTGGCGGAGTTCGGGAAAGGTGGTGGTGCAGGTCCCGCAAGTGTGACCGGGAGCGACTTGGGGAGGTTCCCGCCGTTCCTGCTCCCGGACCTGTTCAGCCGTCAGAGTCAGGTCCCGATTCCAGTAGAGCGCGTCCCAGGCCAAGTCCAGATGCAGGTCGACGATCAGTGGTTTGCCCATGGCGCAAGGATAGCCGGGTTGCCGGAGGGAAAACAGGGGATGGTGCTCAGTGTGATCAGTGTCTTAGCGGCTTGGGACTTCACAAGAAATGAAGCGGAGACACCTGAAGTCATTGAAAACAGGAGGATCCAACATTTACATCAGCACAGTTCATCCCGAGCATCGAGTGGAGGCTCGCGGCGTGTTGGCAACGACCCCCGCGAGTCCGATTCGAAACAGGCGCTCCAATTCTTGCCTCGGGGACGCAGTGTGAGTCGATCCCCCTCCTTGACCACCTCGACCTCGGAGACATCGAGTCGACAGGCAGCCGGTAACCGGACGGCCTGACTCCGACCGCTCCGGAACACCTTGGCGATACCCTGATAATCCGGCGTTTTTTTCATAGGCGGTCTCCGAATAGGGGTATTTCTCATCGTAGTGACTCTGCTGCAATGCAGAGTCACTTTGCAGGACCCTCATCGAGTCGAAGTTGCTGGGATCCCCACAGGAAGAGCAGAAAACCTTTGGAGTAATCACATCGATCAAGCCGCGTCCCCTCGTCGGCAGTACTGCAGTCGTTGGCTATCCCACTTCGCGTGTTGTGGATCAATCGTCTATCTCAAGTCCATCAGGAAGGACCGATGGCAGTCGCGTAATCTTTTTCCGCTCCTGCAAGGGCAGGGCTCATGTCCCTTCGGATGCTTCTTTCGGGCCAAGAGGCGCATGAAGGTCCGAATCACGGAGAGGCTCACCGAACCCAATGGGGCTAGGAGTTCCCTGTATTTGGCAACTAAACCTGTAAGCTCCAATGTTTCTATGATGCTGGCGGCTGTGAGACCCGAATCCGATCACCACGTATCGTGACAACCGCCTGGATTTCCAGTGCCCGCCGATGCCGTTCAAGCACCTCGGCCATCAAGGCGATGCGTCGCTCCGCCGGCACATCCGGGAGTCGGACCAGTCCCGCGTGCGGTACCGCATGCACATAAACGAGTTCGCCGAAGTCGGTATCGATTGTCACCAGGATTCTGCGTTCGGCGGCGGCACGTTCGAGTAGAGCCCGATCACCCGGATCGGTGCTGAGTTCACGGGACTCGAAAACATCGTGGCCTTGGCCGCGCAGCCATTCCGCCAGACGGCGCCCGGCACAACGATCAACAAGGAACCTCACGTCTGCCTGATGGATACGGCGGACAGCGAATCCTTGGATATCACCGCGTGGGCGTATGCAGTACACGCACGAATGTCTTCTGGCTCGAGTCCAGGGTAGTCCTCCAAAATGGCCTCTGGCGTGACGCCCTGTGTCAACAGGCTCAGAACGAGTTCCACCGAGACTCTCATGTCGCGAACGATGGGTTTGCCGCCGAAGACATCCGGGCGCGCAGTAATGCGGGCCAACAACTCGGTATTTGTCATGCCCTTGTCCTCCAGTCAGTTTTCATTGTACATCCGGCTCCGTGGACATTGGCTCCGGCAAGTCTGCCACAATGCGAACCGTCTCCACGCTGACTTGGACGATCCGCCGGATTGCGGAGATCAAATCCCGTGGATCCTCAAATCAACCGTTGGGATCGTTGATGAGGCCGCTTCTTCTGTCCCGCTTGATCTGCGTAGCGGTCGATGAACCACTCGACCGGCGTCCGGCCGTTGACCTCGTACCCAAAGCCAGACCTGGGAGAACCGACCCTTGTAGTGGGGATCCTGGGTAAAATACGTCTTCATCAGACGTTCGAAGAGGCGACCCTTGTGGGCTTCGGAATCAGCGATGGATCGGATATGATCCAACGTTCTCTGAAACCCGGAACTCAGTCCGTTCATAGGGCAACGTCCTGGGCACTCGTGATGTTACGCACAAGTGGCAACGCCCAGCCGGGCAAATCTCGGATGTTTCGGCACAAGTTGCGCTTCACGTCGTCGGGAAGACATGGTCTCAATATTGAAACGACTCGAGCGTCTGCGGCAGCGTCAGGACCCAGCCACCGGAGCGCCTGAGCCACCGGAGCCGAAGATTTTCCTGCCCACCGCATGACACTCGGGCTCGCGTGCCGAAACCGCACGGTTCGGCCGTCGATCTTGATGGTTCGCGATGCACCGTCTGTCACGAACCAGACCTTGGCGGGAACTACGGTGGTAAGGCCGAGCTGGTTCGCAGCCACCAAGCCGTCAGGCAGGATTCGTACGGCGTCCCGCCGTGCGATCGCTGCGATGGCGGCATCCATGTCGACCGGAGCAGGCCACTGTCTACGATTGTGACGGAATTTGCCCGGGTCGTCATTATGAGTGAGCGGTGAGTCGATTCAAGCGGCGACGCCGGGCGATTGTTCAACGGCAGCAGATCCGGTCTGGCCACCTGACATTCAGCGTCAAGCGCATATGAGATTGCAGAGGATGGTTGCAGCGAATTCGTCGACTATCGTTAGGGAGAAAACAGATGACCACCGCAGCCGCACCCGTCCATCCGGGAGAACATCTGGCGGAGATTTTGGAAGAGCTCGGTATCAGCCAATACCGTCTGGCGAAGGCGATGCGCATACCCTCGATACGCATTAACGACATTGTCCACTGCCGCAGGTCCATTACAGCGGACACGGCGCTACGGATCGGTCGGGCTTTGGGGATGACCCCCGAATTCTGGCTGAACCTGCAGCGGATGTACGATCTCGACGTGGCCCGCGCCTCTATAGACACCAGCATGATCGAACCACCGGTTGAGGCGTCTGCGTGAATACGGACGGCGTCCCTGCCCTCGAAAATTGGTATGGATTTATCACCCCTGATCAGCTTAAACTGAGGTCCAAGTGTAGATTTCCGGTGGACGCCGGGTTGCTGTGAGGAGGATCTCTCATGTCCAGTCTCTCTGATCTGTTTCCATCCGCTGTCTGTCTCGTTCTGGTACTCCTGGTGGCGGGAACCGTCAGCCTCGAGGGGGGCGAAAAGGCCACGCCCGCTCTCGACTTCACCCTGAAATCCCTGGACGGCAAGGACGTGGATCTGAGCTCGTACCAGGGCAAGGTCGTGATGATCGTGAACGTGGCCAGCAAGTGCGGACTGACGCCGCAATACGAGCAGCTTCAGGACCTGCACGAGAAGTACTCCGGACAGGGCTTGGCGATCCTGGGTTTCCCCTGCAACCAGTTCAACGGCCAGGAACCCGGCAGCGCCCAAGAGATCCGCAAGTTCTGCAGCGCCAACTACGGAGTCGAGTTCGACATGTTCTCCAAGATCGAGGTCAACGGCGACGGCGCGGCCGATCTCTACAAGTACCTCAAGTCCGTCTCGGCCGCGCCCAAGGGGCCCGGCGAGATCAGCTGGAACTTCGAGAAGTTCGTGCTGGACCGGTCCGGAAACGTCGTGGCCCGATTCCAGCCCAGGACGCGCCCCGACGATCCCACGGTCGTCAGCCTGATCGAAAGCAAGCTCTCCGACCGCTAGATTCCAGCGCCGCGGGAGGCTCCTCGCGAGGTCCGGCGGGATAGGAGGAGGCCTTGCCGGGCGGACTGACGATCATCGACTGGGCCATCATCATCCTCTACGCCCTGGGAACCGTCGCCCTGGGCTACTATTACGGCCGCCGGCAGAAGACGACCCGGGAGTACTTTACCGGCAGCGGCCGGATGAATCCGATTCTCATCGGGTTCTCCATGTTCGCCACGCTGCTGAGCACGATCTCCTATCTGGCCGTCCCCGGGGAAGCCATCTCCAAAGGGCCGGGGGGACTGCTCAACTTCCTGGCCTATCCCTTCGCCTTCCTGATCGTGGCCTACGCCATCATTCCCGTCTACATGAGGAGCCGGGTGACCAGCGCCTACGAGCTCCTGGAAGAGCGGCTGGGTCTGGGTGTCCGGCTGTTGGGATCGGTGCTGTTCCTCCTGGTCCGCCTGATCTGGATGTCGCTCCTGATCTACCTGTCGGCCAAGGCCATGACCGTCATGATGGGAGTGGACGAGTCGTGGATCCCGCTGGTCACCCTCCTGACCGGGCTGGTGGCGGTTCTTTACACCTCTCTGGGAGGTCTTCGCGCGGTGGTGATCACCGACACCGTCCAAACGCTTCTCATGTTGGGCGGCGCCTGCCTGGCCATCGGTTTGGTGACCTGGAAGTTGGGGGGCTTGAGTTGGGTTCCCACCGGCTGGCAGCCGCACTGGGACGTTCAACCCCTTTTCAGCTTCGATCCCGGAGTCCGGATCAGCATCCTCGGATCCATTTTCTACGTCTTCGTCCTCACCGTCTGCACCGCCGGAGGCGACCAGACCATGGTCCAGCGCTTCATGGCGACCCGGGACGCCCGTGCGGCCCGCCGGGCCTACCTGACCCACCAGATCGTGAACGTCGTCATCATCGTATCTCTCTGGATGGTGGGGTTCGCCCTATTGGGATTCTTCCAGGAGTTTCCCGGGAATCTGCCGGCAGGGATCGAGCTCACCCGGAACGGGGACGACGTCTTCCCCTACTACATCGCCTACCTGCTGCCGCCGGGCGTTTCCGGACTGGTGGTCTCCGCCATGTTCGCCGCGGCCATGTCCAGCATCGATTCCGGAGTCAATTCCATCACGGCGGTCGTCAGCAGGGACTTCCTGGCGCGCTTCGGCAGGCTCCCCGAGAGCGAACGGGTGCGAACCCGCATCGCCAAGGTCCTGGCCTTCGTCATCGGGGGCGTCATCGTGGTGGGCAGCTCCTTCCTGGAGCAGGTGCCCGGAAACATCTGGGCGATCAGCAACAAGACGTCGTCTCTCCTGGTGGCGCCCATCTTCGGGCTCTTCGTCTATGCCTTCTTCATTCCCTTCGCCCAGCCGCTGGGGGTCTGGGTGGGGACGGTTCTGGGCATTCTGGCCGCCGGGTTGACCGCCTTCTCGGGACCCGTCTTCGGCATGGATCCGGTCACCGGGGAGGACCCGGTCAGCTTCATGTGGGTGGCGCCGGTCGCCCTGACCGTGGACCTCTCCGCCGGGACGCTCGTCAGCTACTGGCAGCACCGGCGGCAACGGGGGAGAGTTGCGCTATAGCAACCAGCGGGCCTGGCGCAGCACCGCCCGGGGCGAACTCGCCAGCTTCTCGTACCAGATGCTCAGCAGAGACCCGTCGTTCAGTTCGACCGTCGAGGGGTAGCCCAGGTCACCCGAGTGACCGTCCGCCGAGAGCGTGACGGGCTCGGACCAGGAACGGCCGTTGTCGGTGCTCACCCGGGCTTGGTTGCCGTAGGGCCGGCGCCGGTACCCGTAGGTCATGACCAGCCGGTCGTCCCGGAGCCGGAGCAGGTGCGAGGGCAGGCCCCAGACGCCGATGGGGTGGGGCACCGACCAGGTCCGGCCGCCGTCGCCCGATTCCGATTGCAGGGTCTCCCGGTCGTTCGCGTCGTTGTGGTTCCGGATCTGGATGATGAGGGTGCCGTCGGCGGCTTCGATGCCGTGCAGCTCGTGATAGTCGTGCCGGCTGTCTCCCGGACGGGTGGGAATCCCCCCGGCCCAGCGCCAACTCTTGCCGTCATCGGCGGATTCGCAGGCGCCGATCCGGCCCTCGCCGTGCCCGAACTGCTTTCCCGGGTAGAGCAATCGTCCGTCGGAGAGCTGAACGGGACCGTGGGGGCTGTTGACGGGGACCCGGTAGGGGGCCGACCAGGTGTCGCCGCCGTCGGTGGACCGGAGCATCCACCCGCCCAACAGGGCCTCCCGCCGGTGGACCGGGATCCGGGCGTGGGCGGCTTGCCAGCGGGCCATCTTCTCTTCCGGCCAAGCCCCGCCGCTACCCCGGCTCTCGGCCGGAGCCTTGGACAACGGGCCCTCGTAAGCTACCGAGGTGAAAGTGGTGACCAGCAGGCTTCCCTTGCGAGTCTCCAGAACGCCGGCGTCCCGGTCGTCGAGGGGGCCGTCCGTCAGGACCCGGGGCCAAGTCCAGGTCCCGCCCTGGTCGTGGGAGCGCATCAGCTCCACCCAACCGAAGGGGCAGACGTGGGCTTCCCGCCCTCCGGAGCAGACCAGGAGCAGCTCGCCGCTGGAGCGCCACGCCACGGTGGGCCACCCGTGATAGAGATGGGGACGGAGGCTGACGACTGAAGTTTCCCGGACGGCGCCGGCCCGGGCGCGGCCGCCGGTGGAGAGGGCCGTGATGGAGGTCACGGTGGCAGCGGTTCGGATCATTTCTCGTCGATTCAATTTCATGGGTATCCTGGACTCCTGGGGTCGTAGGGGCGGTCCTTGTGTGGCCGCCCTCCCTTGCGTTCCGCCCGGATTGGTGGCCGGTCGACTACCGTGATGACTTTTGACTTGGGCTGTTAGAGTATCCACGGGTGCGGGCGGCTTCAACAGTCCGTGGTGAAAGTCGCGCGAGCACCGAGACCGTTCCTGCGCCCGCCGGACAAGGCGCGATGAGGGAGCATACCGGGTGTATGTGACCGAGTCGCAACGCAGTCCGCCGGGATGCAGGGACGGTCGAATGCCGTGACGACTTTTGCCACGGGCTGTCAAGATCGAGGCCGCCGGAACCCGCCTCCGGTCAGAAACGAAAACCATCCAGGAGGTCGAATGTCGGATCCGAGTGACCTTTCAGAGCTGACCCGCCGGTTGGCCACGCGCGCCGTCCACGCCGGCGAGCCCGAACCTCGAATCGAGGGAGCGGTAGCCATTCCCATCTTCCAGTCGGCCACCTTCGAGACCGCGGGCGAGAAGAGCTACGACGCGGTTCGCTACGTCCGCCTCAACAACACCCCCAATCACCAATCCCTCCATGCCAAGCTGGCTTCCCTGGAAGCCGGCGAGGCGGCGGTCGTCGCCGCCAGCGGCATGGCCGCCATCACCACCACGCTGTTGGCGTTGCTCTCTCACGGAGACCATCTGCTGGCACTGGAGGGGCTCTACGGCGGGACTCACACCTTCGTCACTCGTGATTTGGCGGAATTCGGGATCGCTCACGACCTCATGGACGGCAACCGTCCCGAGACCTGGTCCGCGCTCCTGAAACCGTCCACCCGCACCATCTATGTGGAAACCATCACCAATCCCCTGATGCAGGTCCCGGATCTGGAGCAGATCGTTCGATTCGCCCGGAAGCACGGTCTGGTCTCCATCATCGACAGTACTTTCGCCACGCCCGTCAACTATCGGCCCCTGGACTCGGGCTTCGACCTCGTCGTCCACAGCGGCACCAAGTACCTCAACGGTCATTCGGACCTGGCGGCGGGCGCCGTCATCGGGCCTCGAGAGTTGGTGCGCCGGGTGACCCACAGGTTGAATCATCTGGGCGGGGTCCTGGACCCTCATGCCTGCTTCCTGCTGCATCGGGGGATCAAGACCCTGGTCCTGCGGGTGCGCCGACAGAACGAAAACGCCTGGGCGTTGGCCCGTTTCCTGGCAGCGCACGCGGCCGTCGACGAAGTCAACTACCCCGGTCTGGAGACCCATCCTCAACACGGCCGGGCCCGGAAGCTCTTCTCCGGCTTCGGCGGAATGCTGAGCTTCGAGGTGCAGGGAGGGGTCGAGGCGGCCGAAACGTTGCTGAGTCGTCTTCGAATTCCCAGATCGGCTCCCAGCCTGGGAGGCGTGGAGACCCTGATCACCCGTCCGGCGACCACCTCCCATGCCGGCGTGCCGGCGAAGGAGCGGATTCGGATGGGAATCTCCGACTCGCTGGTACGGGTTTCGGTGGGCATCGAGGACGCCGGAGATCTGATGGAGGATTTCAAGCAGGGTCTGGAAGGAATTTCGTAACCGGCGTGGATCTTACTCCGGACCGGAGAGACAGTCCGCCGCCGGTGGTGACTTTTGCCGCGGCCTGTCAGTAGACTGGAACCGACGAGTTGCATCAGTAGAACCAGGAGCACGTTTATGAATTCCGTGGACCAGCGATACTATGACGACCATCCCGGGTCTCTCAGCCTGTCCGGCGGAGGACGCCGCGCCTTTCCCGACGGAGCCACGCATGACTCGCGTTGGATCACTCCCTTTCCCCTCTACATGACCCGTTCCGAGGGGGCCTACAAGTGGGACGTGGACGGGAACCGGTACATCGACTACGTCGTGGGGCATGGGGCGATCCTGCTGGGACACTCTCACCCCGCCATCGTGGAGGCGGTCAGCGAGCAGATGGGGCGGGGCACTCATCTGGGCGGGGCCACCGAACTCGAGATTCGCTGGGCCGAGATCGTGAACAAGCTGGTGCCATGTTCCGAGAAGGTCCGTTTCCACTCCTCGGGGACCGAGGCGGACCTGATGGCCTTCCGCCTGGTCCGGGCCTATACGGGACGGGACAAGATCCTCAAGTTTCACCACCATTTCCACGGCTGGAGCGACTACGTCGTCCTGAGTCCGGAGGGGGAGGCAGCCGGCGTCCCTCGGGGGATCGCTGGAACCGTGGTTCAGGTCGCTCCCGAGATCGGCGAGGTCGAGCGGGCGCTGGCCCGAGACCGGGACATCGCCGCCGTGATCCTGGAACCCACGGGGGCCTTGGGAGGTCTTCTCCCGATCACGCCGGGATTCCTTCGGCAGTTGAGGGAGGTCACCCGGAGAGCAGGGGTGCTGCTGATCTTCGACGAAGTGATCACCGGGTTTCGGGCCTCCCTGGGGGGAGTCCAGGAACGCTACGGGATCACTCCCGATTTGAGCACTCACGCGAAGATCCTGGCCGGCGGCCTTCCCGGCGCCGCCGTCGTGGGCAAGGCGGAAATCCTGGACATGATCCAGCACCGGGGCGACCCCGAATGGGACGCCCGGCGCCGGGTCGCCCATCCCGGCACCTTCAACGCCAATCCTCTGTCGGCGGTGGCCGGGGCCACGTGTCTGGAGATCCTGGATCGGGAGCCGGTCAACAAACGAGTGGAGGCGATGACCGAAAGGCTCAAATCGGGTCTCAATGGCGTTCTGGCCCGCAGGGGAATCCCGGGACTCGCCTACGGCCTCTCGTCAGGCCTGTTCGTCGCTCTGGGCGTCGAGGGGGAGTGGGATGAAGCGAACGGTTGCACCGTTCCCGACGCCCGTCTCAAGGCGGCCAACGATCCCACGCGCGGCGGCGTTCTTCGGAAGGCTCTCCTGAATGAAGGTGTAGACATCCAGGGAGGGATGAGCTGGCGGCTGACCGGAGCACACAGCGAGGAGGACGTGGACTTCACGGTGGAAGCCTACGAGAAGGCGCTCCGGGCCCTGATTCGAGAGGGTTGGCCGGTCTCGGGGGTCGCGGCCGAGGAAACCGCAGCCCGCTAACCCGATCCGGAAGGCGGGCGGGTCTTTCTACCATGACACGGCTGGTCGATTTCCTCTTTGGCGTACGAAAGGAGGAGGTCGGACTCGCCGCGATTCTCTTCTCCGGCTACGGCCTCATTCTCTTGACCTATTTCTTCCTGAAACCGGCGAGGGACAGCCTGTTTCTGGCCGGACCCGGTCCTGCCAACCTTCCCGTGGTCTTCGTCCTGATCGCTCTGGTGGCTCTACCCGTCACCCTCCTGTACGGAAGACTGGCCCGGATTCTGGACTTGAGCCGTCTGATCAAGGGGACCAGCGCCGTTCTGATCGGCTGTCTGCTGCTCTTGCGTTGGCTGCTGGCGTTGGAGCTCTGGTGGATCTACTACGCCTTTTACGTCTGGGTCGGCATCTACGGAATCCTGACCACGTCGCAGTTCTGGCTCTTCGCCAATTCGGTCCTGGACTCGACCCAAGCCAGGCGGATCTTTGGAGTGGTGAATCTCGGCGGCATCCTGGGAGCCATCATCGGAGGCGAGACGGCCAGCTTTCTGGTCGGGGTCATGGAGGTCTCGACCCGGGACCTCCTGCTGTTCTGCGCCGGCTTCCTGGCCCTGTCGACGGTGCTCCTGAACCGGGCCGGAGGCCTCGATCGAACGGCCGGCTCGACTGCCGCAACGGCGGCCCCGCTCCAGGAACCGGTGCGGAGCTCTCTGCGGGAAGTGCGCTCGATGCTCCGGGACCACCGCTATCTCGCCGGCATCGGGGGCCTCCTCTCCCTCACCATGTTGGTGGCCACCCTGGTGGACTTTCAGTTCAAGACGGTCGCGGTCGAGGCCTATCCGGATCAGCAGTCGCTGGCGGTGTTCCTGGGAAAATTCTATGGGCGCCTCAGCATGGTGTCTCTGCTTCTGCAGACATTTCTGACCTATCGGCTGATCCGGTTCTGGGGCGTGTCCGGGGCCATTCTGTTGCTCCCGTTGGGACTGTTGCTCACTTCGTTGGGCATGCTGGCAGTGCCCACGCTCTGGGGTGCCGTCCTCCTGAGGGGCATCGACGGCAGCCTCCGTCCCTCCGTCGACAAGACGGGCAGGGAACTGCTCTTCCTGCCGGTTCCCTTGGAGGTAAGAAAGCGGGCCAAGGTGTTCATCGACCTCTTCGTGGACCGATGGTCGCGCGGCCTGGCCGGGGGGCTGCTATTGGTTCTCACCTCTTTCCTGCACTTTCCGGTCAACTGGATCAGCGTGCTGGTCATCGTCCTGGCGGGACTTTGGTTGGCGCTGGCGCTGGTCGTCCGCCGTGGCTACGTCGGTGCCTTCCTGGGTAGTTGGTCGAAACCGCAGGCCGTCCAGTGGCCGGAGATGGGATATTCTCGTGCGCCCAACCCGCAGGAAAAGACGAGATCGGGAAACACTGTGGATCTTCCGGCTCCCAGTGCGGCAACTGTTCTCGACCGGGACGCGGCATCTCCCATATCTACATATTGCCGTAAGTGCCGCGACAGGTATCGCATTTGTGGGGAAGAGAACTGCTGGGCCAGCACGAAAGGCCCAAACGTGTCACCGGAGTCGATGATCAAGACTAATGGAACCCGTTTCTCGGGAAACCCGGTTCCACAACATGACCCACCGAGCAATCTGCATCCGCTCGCGTAACACAAAGCACCGTCGCCTCGGCTTTGCATCTCGAATTGCAGGGGTACTCCGAGGAGCTAACGCGTCGGCTACCGGAGGCGAGAGAGAGGTCTTCCGGTCACTGACTCGTTTTCGCGGTGGAGAGTCAATGTTTATTCGACCCAAGCGGCACGCTCAAGAAGTCGCGACTATCCACGGTGATGCCCGCGTCGAGAATCGCGCGCCGAAAGAATATCGGAACTGTTCTGAAGACACCTATTTCGACGACCAACTCTCACTGTCTGGCGACCGATCAGAACTCCAATAACATGCGCCAACCATGTAGGGTGTGTCAGTATTGCTTCAACCAGATGAGGTTTTTTTGGTCAAATCCCTGAACTCAACAACTTCCTTTCGTGGTAAAATCTCGGGTTGATCCCCGCAGTTGCCGTCGGGAGTAATTTTAACTGGTCGTGCCGTGGCCAACGACACAAATAGGATGTCATCGCAATACAACGAACCGAAGGAGACGGTGTGGCACATCTAAAGACTTTTGGCGTGGATCGCTATCGCGGTATTAGTGGACTCTCTTTGCCAACTCTGAATCGGATCAACCTGATTACTGGTACGAATGGTATTGGCAAAACCGCATTGCTCGAATCATTGTGGCTTTTCTCCGGTAAGTACAACGGAACCTTATTCTGGGATGCGAATGTCTTAAGGTCACGGGAAAGTGTCGTCAATCCAATTGCCGAGTTGTCAGACGATGAGATTCGGCTTTCGGGGCGTGAGGGCGCACGACACCTCCGTTTAATAACCTATTTTGAGCGAGTAATGCAGGCTGTGAGCGAGACCAGAGACAGTCAGTTGAAGTCCAAAGACGCAGCACCAATCGTTGGCAGGCTAATCACTAAGGTCAATAACAAGCCCATTAAGGGACCAGAACTGTTACAGCGTACGCCAGAAGGTCTTGTTGCTTGTCGGGCCGTAGTTGGTGCAGGGCAGCCAGCAGCGATATTTGTGAGTACCGTGCAAGAAATTGATACGTCACAGGAAGTATTGCGACGGTACTCTAGGCTTGTCCGGTCCCGTGGGAAATCGGATTTAGAGTCAGCTATGCAATTTATGTTCAACGGTTATCCGCGAGTCGAAATTCTCACTAGTGATTCTGGAAAACCCTACATAGCGGTCTCGAGAAATGAAGGTCGTCCGCTCCCCTTGCGAGCTCTTGGGGGAGGAGCTGTGAAGTTCTTTTCCCTATACCTTAACTTCTTTACGGCTCGACATGGACTAGTGTTTTTCGATGAAATCGAAAACGGGGTTCACTATTCCCTATTCAGAAAGGTATGGAAATGTATTCGCGAGTGGGCTGGCCGTTGGAACATTCAGTTCTTTGCGACTACGCATAGTCGTGAGTTTATCCATGCAGCAGTTGACTCATACGCTGATCGGCCGGATGATATCTCGATACATAACCTCTTTTTGGGGGAATCGAGCCAAACCATTGATGTGCTAACTTATACTGGAGATTCTCTTGTCGGCGCAAAGGAGCTTAATCTGGAGGTTCGATAAGGGATGGCAATGCGCACCGGAGGCTCAGAAGAAAGTTTAAAAATTAAAGGTAGATTGCTGCTCCTTGTAGAAGGCGTGGATGAGGAGCGTGTATTGTGCAAATTGATTGACACTCGAGTTGGGGACACAAGGATTAGGCGGGAAATTCAAATTATTCCTGCTGGAGGCAGGCGGGTATTCCGGCGGCGTCTCATGGCAATAAGCGTTCTGTGTAAGAAAAGGGGGATGGTGAAGGGGATTGGTATTGTCAGAGATGCAGATGACGACCCACGGAGTGCGTTTCAAAGCGTAGCAAATGACGTAAAGGCTGCTGGACTCAGGCCACCGGGGGGTCACGGGAAGTATTCGGGTGGTGAGCCAGCAATTGGCATTTATATTATGCCTGACGGGTCGAGTTCGGGTGCGCTGGAGACGCTTATTCGGCGATCGGTAAATGGTGATGCTACAGCTACGTGTGTAAATGCGTATCTTACATGTTTGAGCGGTAATGGAATTCTGTCGTCAAAGAATGAGGACAAGAGCTTCGTACACGCGTACCTCGCGGCGACGCGAGATCCAGTGGCGAGAGTTGGCGAGGGGGCACAGCAGGGAGTGTGGGACTTCAGTTCCAAGGCGTTTGATCCGCTGACCCAATTCTTGCACGAGTTGATCTCGGAACACGTCTAGGCATGGCGAGTTTCTTTCTATAGTCGTTGCCTATGGTGTTGGGTTAGTCTCCGCGGGACGGTTTTCGGCAACGGTGGTAACTGTGCGGCGATGGATCTGAATCCCTGGCAGACGATGGTGGCGAGGCCGAAATACATGGAGTCTGCGATGGAAGAATCGAAGGCCTATGCGAGCAATAGGTTCGTTATGCTCACAAGAGCGGCGGGATAAGGATAAGAAGTAGACTAGACCTTCCGTGTTTCTGGCGTGTAGCTGGAGGTGTCGGCATCCTTCGGGGTGTGGTGCAAAGAGACGGAGGTTGGTAGGCGTCCGCTTGGCCCCGATTCGGTGTGCCGTGACCCTCAACTTGCCTTCTCTCGCCGTTGCGGATACAAACTGAATCGCCGATCCCATGCGCGCTCACTATTTCCAGCATGTTCCCTTCGAGGGTCTCGGTTGCATTCGGCCCTGGTTGGTCGCCACCGGGTACGAGGTGACCTGTACGAGATTCTTCGAATCGGCGGAACTGCCGCAGTTGAACGACGTCGATTTCCTCATCGCCATGGGCGGGCCCATGAGCGTCAACGACGAGGAGGAGCTTCCCTGGCTGGTTGCGGAGAAGCGGTTCATCCGCCGAGCCCTAGAGGCGGGCAAGCCGGTCTTGGGGATCTGCCTCGGCGCACAGCTCATCGCCAGCGCCCTGGGCGCCCGGGTCTACCCCAACGAGCTGAAGGAGATCGGCTGGTTTCCCCTGCGCGGGATCGGCGGAGGCGTGGACTGCTTCCGGTTTCCCGAGACCATCCAGGCGTTTCACTGGCACGGCGAGACCTTCGATCTGCCTCCCGGAGCGGTCCATCTGGCGCGAAGCGACGGCTGTGAGAATCAAGCGTTTCAGCTCGGCCGGGCGGCCATCGGCACGCAGTTCCACCTCGAAACGACTCCAGAGGCGGCTGAAAAGCTGGTCGTGAACTGCCGGGCGGAACTGACCCCGTCCAGATACGTGCAGTCGGAAAGCGAACTCCTGGAGGCGCCGGCCGGCAACTATCGGGCCGTCAACGGACTGATGCTGGAACTGCTCTCGTACCTGAGAAACGCGGGCTAACCTGGCCCGTTCCCGTCCTTGGACCGGTTCCGGCTCTGTTGGACCGGCAGGCTCCGAATCCATTCCCGGACCAGCCGGACTCCCTCTTCATCCACCACGTTGGAGGCGATGTGGGGCATGCGGCCCAGGCCCAGCAGTGCCATGCGATGGGGGATGATGGAACGTTCCGGGTGTCCCGGGGCCACCAGCCGGGGCTGGTCCAGTTCGAAGCCGCCATGGGCAGCCACGGTGTCCACGATGCCGGTCTGTTCCAGCGGCATGGATCCGATCAACTGAAAGTCGGCGTTGCCGCCTCCCCACTTCACGTGACAGTGGGAGCAGTTGGCGTGAAGGTAGGCACGCGCCCGCCGTTCGGTCTCCAGATCGGAACTCCGGTAATCGACAAGCCGTCCCAACTCTTCCGGCGGAGCTGGCAGAGGCTTGGTGAAGACGCCCAGATGGTCCAAGGTCCGAAGCTGGTTGGCCACCACTCCCCCGTAGTCGTGGTCCTTGTTCATCTGCAGGGTGTTGATGCCCAGGACGTACTTGGCGGCCGTGGTGTGGCAGAGGGTGCACTCGGCGCGGCTGGGGAACCGCCACGTCTGCTCGCTGGTCCCGCCGTCCGCCTCCCGAATGGTGAACGGCCGGTCCAGGCCCTCGCTTTCCAACAGATGGGCTTCGGTCTGCTCCTCGTTCCAGACATAGACGTAGCCCTTCCAGACCTGCGCTCCCACTTCGTCGGTTCCGGGAATCCGCTCGTGGTGCAGGAGCCGCGTCTCCAATCGCCTGAGGCTTTCGGGGTTGCCCCTCTCCATTTCCAGGGAGAAGGTCTTGACCAGGACGGTCCCGTCGGGGAACTTCCAGCCTGGCGGGACTCCCGGCGCAGGCTGAGGGTAGATCACCGTGTCGTACTCGACCTGCGACAGGGCAGGGAGCGCGATGTAGCGCTCCTTGGCCGCATGGTCCGACCAGAGCGCTGCGTTCACCGAATAGGGGATCAGACCCGGAGCCGGCGTCATCTCCTCCGTGGAGGTGAACAGGCCGGTCTCGCTCAGCCGCCGGGGGAATTCGGCCACTTGCCGGGGGGACTCGGGCCGCGGCACCAGACGATGGAGCTGGCCGCCGACGAAGTCCAAAAAGAGGAGTTCGTTCTGCTGGTCCTGACCGATGGCGACGATTCGGAGCAGCGTGTCGGCCAACTGGCGGTGATTCTCGACGCGGGCGCCTTCGTAGTCCAAGGACCAGATCTTCCCGGTATCGTGATCCCCGTAGATATAAGATTCGGCCAGCGCATCGATGCGGGTTCCCTGGTAGACGTAGCCACCGGTGATGGATCGGAAATCGGTGTGGGAATGCTCCACCAAGGGAGGCAGGATGGGCGTGGGACCCAGGGGGCGTTCGGGCCGGAAGGGGTGGGTCGCCTCCATGACGCTCCAGCCGTAATTGCCTCCCTCCTCGATGATGTGGATCATCTCCCAGAGGTCCTGGCCGATCTCGCCGACCCAGAGACGGCGGGCCGGATCGAAGCTGAACTTCCAGGGCTGGCGGAGTCCATAGGCCCACACTTCCGGCCGAAATCCGTCTCTCCCCACATAGGGATTGTCGGGCGGGATGCCATAGTTTTTTCCGGCGTCGGGACGATCCACGTCGATCCGGAGAATCGACCCCATGAAGTCATCGGGGTTCTGGCCGGTCACCAGGCTGTCGGCGATACCGCTCGCATCGCCCGTGCCCAGGTAGAGGTACCCGTCCGGACCGAACCGGATGCAGCCTCCGTTGTGGCCGCCCGAAGGCCAAATGAGGAAGACCGTTTCCGAGTCCCGATCGGCGGTGAGGGGTGGCCCCGGGCTCGCCTGGTAACGGGAGAGTTGACTGCCCTCCGGCAGTTCCTTGACGGGATGGTCCACCTGGCTCACGAAGAAATACCGGTTCTCCTGGAAGTCGGGATGGAACTCCAGCCCGTAGATGGGTTTCCCGGCGTCCATGAGCAGATGCTTCTCGGTGACTCCGGGACGATTCTCGAAGACGTAGATCTTGCCGTAACGCTCGGCCACGGCGATGAGGTTGGTGCCGGGAACCGTCGTCACCTCCAAAGGTTGTTCGAAGCGGATCTCCGGGAACACGACCTCCGTGGTGTAGGGATCGGGCGGATCCGGAGTGCCGTGGACCCGCGAGGTGGTCCACGCTTCCCGGTGCTCGATGCCGACGGGAGCCGGATCCGACAGCGGCGACCAGAGGATGATCCCCGCCAGGATCGCGGCCAAGATTGCAGCCAGCAGAACTTTTTTGCCCATACCGAACTCTCCTTGTCTGTTGCCCTAGCCCGCATTTCTCATCAGGGGGCGCGATGATCGCGAAAAGACCAGCGAGCGCGCGCCCAGCGCAGCCTGTACGGGAGAAACATTGATAAAAACCGCGTAGTTGACTGAAAACAAGATGTTTTTCATTGTCAGCTCAGCGGCCTGATGAGAAATTCGGGCTAGAGGGTCATGGCTCCGTCAATGACCACCGCCTGGCCGGTCATGAAGACCGAATCGTCGGAGGCCAGGTAGAGGGCCAGCGCGGCGATCTCTTCCGCCTGACAGAGGCGGCCCATGGGCTGCCGGGCGATGAAATCCCGCCTGGCCTGTTCGGGGTCCGCCGCCGTGTTGATCCGGGACTGGAGGGAAGGAGTGTCCACCGTCGCCGGACAGATGCAGTTGGCGCGAATCCCGTTGCCGATGTAATCGATGGCCAGACTCTTGGTCAACCCCACCACCGCCGCTTTGGAGACTGAATAGACGCCCCGTTTCACGACTCCGGAGAAGCCGGCGACGGAGGCGGTGTTGATAATGTTCCCCGAACCTTGGCGCAGCATCACGGGGAGCGCATGGCGGCAGGTCCGGAACATGCTCTTGACGTTGATGTCCAGGGCCTGGTCCCAGTCCTTCTCCGAAGCCTCCAGCAGCGTCCCCTGGTGCACGACGCCCGCGTTGTTGAACAGGATGTCGATCCGCCCCAATTCCCGAGCCGTCCACTCCACGGCTTCCCGGCAATCGGATGAGGAGGTCACGTCGACGCACAGGCCGTGACAGGCGAACCCCTGATCCCGAATCTCGCCCAACACCCGGTCCAGTCCCGCCGAGTCGCGGTCCAGCCCCACGACCGTAGCTCCCTCGGCGGCAAAGAGGCGGGAAGAGGCCTCTCCGATCCCGGCTGCGGCTCCCGTGATGATGGCGACCTTGTCCTTGAGACGCATGTCGAAGGCCAGTTTTATCACCCGGTTCCGAAGCTTCGCAAGCTGCCCGGAGGCGCCCGCCAAGTTGCGCCACCGTCGAAATTGGCGATAGAATCCGAGTTTCGTCTGGTGACGATGGGATTTTCCGAAATCCGAACAACTGACAGGTTACATGGTCATGGCTTCCTCAAGTGTCTCCCCTAGCGCCCCCTCCCGAGTTCAACAGCTCCAGGGCTCCGACATCCTGGCCGAAGCTCTGGTGCGGGAGAACGTCGAGGTGATCTTCGGATATCCGGGCGGAGCTTCCATGGAGATTCACCAGGCTCTGACCCGTCTCGGAGTCCAGGACAAGATCCGGGTCATCCTTCCCCGGCATGAGCAGGGCGGCATCTTCATGGCGGAAGGGTACGCCAAGGCCACGGGAAAGGTGGGTGTGGCGCTGGCGACCTCCGGTCCCGGAGCCACCAATCTGGTGACGGGAATCGCCGACGCCAAGATGGACTCGGTCCCCATCGTGGCCGTCACCGGACAGGTGCCGCAGACCATGATCGGTAAGGACGCCTTTCAGGAGACGGACATCGTCGGCATCACCCGTCCCATCACCAAGCACAACTACCTGGTCCAGAAAGTCTCTGACCTGCCCCACGTCGTCAAGGAGGCCTTCTACGTGGCCTCCAGCGGACGGCCCGGTCCGGTTCTGATCGACATTCCCAAGGACGTCCAACAGTCCAGTGCCAAGCCCAAGTGGCCGTCTCGTGTGGACCTTCGAAGCTATCGTCCGCAGATCAAGGCCAGGGACCGGGAATTGGGTCAGATCGCGCGGGCCATCCGCCGGTCCAAGCGGCCCATCATCTACGCCGGCAACGGGATCATCTGCT
The DNA here is from genome assembly GCA_965217775.1 of Acidobacteriota bacterium. Classification (GTDB taxonomy): domain Bacteria; phylum Acidobacteriota; class UBA6911; order RPQK01; family JAJDTT01; genus JAJDTT01. Next base: position 3,559,866 of record CBDCJH010000002.1, on the reverse strand, counting down.
CCAACGCCTCCGAGGAACTGCGGCGCTTCGTCGAGAAGACGGGGATTCCCACGGTCATGACGGTCCTGGGTCTGGGCAGTTTCCCGGCCGGCCATCCTCTCTGCTTCGACATGCTGGGCATGCATGGCGCCTTCTACGCCAACTACGCGGTCAACAATGCCGATCTGCTTCTGGCCTTCGGCGTTCGCTTCGATGACCGCGTCACCGGAAAAGCCGAGGAATTCGCCAAGCACGGCACCATCGTCCACGTGGACATCGATTCCTCCGAGATCAACAAGATCAAGCCGGCCCAGATTCCGGTGACCGGGGACGTTCACGACCTCTTGCGGCGTCTCAACCAGATGGACCTGGACAAGTCGGACTACTCCGGTTGGCTTTGGAACTTGATGGAGGTGAAGCGTTCCAAGCCCTTCCGCTACCGTCAGGACGGGGATCGGATCATGCCCCAGCACGTCTTGGACCTGCTTTCCCGGAAGACTCGCGGAAAGGCCATTCTGACCACCGGGGTGGGGCAGCACCAGATGTGGGCGGCACAGTATTTCAAGTTCATCTATCCTCGCACGCTCCTGACTTCGGCGGGTCTGGGGGCCATGGGATTCGGCTATCCGGCGGCCCTGGGTGCGAAGCTGGGGCGTCCCGACTGGCAGGTCATCGACGTAGACGGAGACGGCAGCTTCGTCATGAATATCCAGGAGCTGGCGACCGCCTATGCCGAGGAAATCCCGGTCAAGGCCTTGATCCTGAACAATCAGCACCTGGGCATGGTGGTCCAGTGGGAGGATCGCTTCTACTCCGGCAATCGGGCCCACACCTTCATCGGCGATCCCAGGAATCCGGAGAACATCTATCCCGACTTCGTCTCTCTGGCCGAGGGGTTCGGAATCCCGGCCCGCCGCATCACCCGGCGGCACGAGGTGTCCGATGCCCTGGACGAGATGCTGGCCAGCAAGACCGCCTACGTCCTGGACGTCGTGATTCCCTATACCGAGCACGTCCTGCCCATGATTCCGTCGGGACACACCTTCGCCGATACCATCTACGACGAACCGTAGCGTACAGTTGGAAAGGATCCGCCGATGCCGGGCGAGTTGAAGTCTGCTTGGGAACTGGCTCTCGAGAAGTTGGAGTCTCAGGAGGAGTACACGGTCGTGAGCCTGAACGATGGGCAGAGGGAAGCCATCGCCCAGGTCCGAACCAAATACCAGGCTCGCATCGCCGAGGTCGAGATCCACAAGCAGTCCCAGATCGTCGCAGCCGCCCAGACGGGCGCCGTTGACAAGGTCCAGGAACTGAACCAGCAGCTTTCCCGGGACAAAGCCCGCCTGAATCGCCAGATGGAGCGGGAGATCCGCAAGATCCGCGGCGAGTAGCCCATTTTCTTCACAGTTGTCTCCGTCTCTCCGTTTGTACGAACAGGGGCCAGACTTGTAGCAGTACTGACAGCAATTTGTGCTAGCATATGGTCTGGCTCAGGGAATCAAGAACGCAATCAGGAGGGAACACCGCGATGAGTTCCGTTATCACCGTCCGTGGTATCGATCCCGGGGACAAATCCTGGCTCAAACGAGAAGCGCGGGATACCGGCGTCTCCATGGAAGAGTTCGTCCGCCGGCTCATCCGTGAAAAACGGGAGAGGTCCGAACGGCGCACCAAGCCGTCCGAGGTGTTCAAGCGGTTTTTCGGGCCGGAGCACGGAATTGATTTGCCGCCGTCCGCCCGCTATGGATACCGGCCGTTCGTGTTCGCCGACGAGGAAGAAGCGTGAAAGCACCGATTGTCTGGATTCTCGACACCAATGTCGTGTCGGAAATGATGCGGCCGCACCCGGAGCCGCGCGTCGGAAGGTTCCTCAACAGGATCGCCGGTCAGGGGATAGGCCTTGCGTCCATCACCGTCTGGGAGATTCTCAATGGAATCGGCCGGATCGATCCAGGCGGGCGCCGGGAGGATCTTGTCCGGCGGTTTGAAGGCGTTCTGGACAGCCTTTTCCAGGATCGGGTGTTCGATTGGACGGCCGCCGATGCCCGGGCCTGTGCTCAGACTATGGAATTCAATCGGCGACGGGGCGAGCCGCTCGATGGTCATCTTCCCGATGCCATGCTGGTGGGAACGGCGATCCGCCACGATCTTTCCATCGTCACACGGAACCAGCGGGATTTTCGCAACACCGGAGTCATCACGGTAAATCCGTGGACGGACGCGAACCCGTAGGCCCGCATTTCCCGCCGCCGGCGCGATGGTCCCGCAGAAACGTGCCCACCGTTTCGTGGACGTTTCGTCAACGCCTGCTGACCTGCGGCAGCAGCAGCGTGACGCAGTGGATGCCTCCCAGCTCCCGGATCAGGTCGCGGCAATTCAGGCTGACGGCCCGGAGTCGTAGAAAATTTCTGCAAGGTCTTGCGGGCTGTTTCATCCTGGGGAAATCTGATTTCGAGTGCCGTTTTTGTTCGCAAGCGGCGCCCATTCTGCAGGGTGTCGTCGAGAAGTGGCCAGGCAGAGTACGCCTCGTCTTCAAACACTTCCCGATTCCGTGGCATCGAAATGCCTTTGCGGCTGCGGCGTTCTCAGAGTACTTGGCCCGCCAAGGAGTGTTCTGGGAGTTTCATGACAGGGTGCTTCACAGCGGGGGCATCAGTCGCGACAAGTTGGGGCTCGTGGCCCGCGTCGAATGGACCACCAACGACGAACCCGATGCGCCCTTGAAGGTCCTGCACCTGCGGGAATCCGTTGTTCTTCCGTCACTTGGCGAAACACACGCCTGAATTTCTTCGTCCATTTGCCGAAGACTTTGAGCTTAAGGATCTAAGGCGATCGACTTGCCTTCATCCGTGCTTCGAGCTGGTCGAGAGCACCTTCGAAGAAAAAGATCGTACCCTCGATGGAAGCGGAAGATCCGGGTGCGAGGTCCGGAAAACCGGGATCCGCGTGAAAGCAAGGGTGCTTGGAATTCCCAATCAGGGACAACGTGTCTTTGAACCAGGTCATGGTCACGAAACGTTGACCGCGGCTGGAGAGCGCAGCGATGACCGGCAGGTCAGCTCCAGGCAGGCCGAGACCCCGAAATCCAAGGGAATATCTCCCCTCCGAAGCCCTGGTTTCGATCGACTTCCGAAGAGATTGCCAGCCACGGCCCGGTAGATGAACGAATTTATTGTCATTGGTGAAATCGGCGAACTCGCGGATGGCCCGCAAATAGGCGCAGGTTTGCAGTCGGATATTGGTCAGAGGATGGGGACTGCCGTTTTCAATGTGGAGTCCCAGTCCGACGGTCGTGTTGTCCGTTTTGACAACTCTTCCTCCGAAACGGACTCCATTCGGCAATTGTCGTTCGAAGGCCACACCATTCGGGATCTCCCGCCATGGGATCCTGGGTAGATCGGGAAACAGCGGGGGATAGTTTGGATTGACATGACTCAGATAGAGGAGCCCCTGATCGGAGAAGATGGCCTCCGGGAAATCCAACCAGATGTAATCGGCACTGGGCCAGGGAGGACTGATCCAGACGATCTGCTCGAAGGGATAATGCGGTCGCCACATCCCAGGCACGACCCTCACGCCTACTGCTTCCCCCGCCCTTACAACATGAGGATTCCCCTCGACCTGTTGCTGCTGCCACCTGCGGTTTTCGCCGGCAAGGCCGCTGTCATTTGAGCCGGCAAAGAATCCGGATAACAAGACCAGCAGGAGCCAGATAGATTGTCGCAAGGCTTGATCCCTCCTCAAGGCACGGGGGTTGTCGGCACGCTGCAAATAATGCCGTCGGTCCCGGATTGTAATGACCAGTTCGTCGACCAGCAAGATGCCGCCCGCTTGTCCCTGCGTTCGTCCTGGAGATCGAGAATATTCGGGGCCAAACCTGCGGCGCCAACGTCGAATCGACTCAAAGGAGACGATGACGCCACGCTCTGCCGCAGGTCTTCTTCGGCCAAAACACGGTTTTCGGGCCGCCGCGATGGTCCAGCAGAAATGTGCCCACCGTTTCTGGTGGACGTTTCGTCAACACCTGACGACCTGCGGCTGCTGCAGCGTGATGCAATGGATGCCTCCCAGTCCCCGGATCAGGTCCCGGCAATTCAGGCTGATGGCCCGGCGTCGTGGGAACAAATTCTGCAACGTCATCCGGGCTGTTTCATCCTGGGGACATCCGAACGCGGGGACGAGAACCCACCGGTTGGCGATGTAGAAGTTCAGGTAGGAAGCTGGTAAGCCGCCGAGCCCGGTTTCCAAGGGGGCGGGTAGCGGCAGGGGCACGATCCGGTAGGGGCGGCCGTCCGGTCTCCGGGCCAGGGTCAGGCGCCGCCGGTTGTCCTTCAGTTTCCGGTGATGCGGCTGACGAAAGTCCTTTTCCACCGCACAGACGATGGTGTCCGGACTGGTGAACCGCGCCAGATTGTCCACATGCCCGTCCGTGTCGTCACCCGGCAGACCGTCTCCCAGCCAGATCGTCCGCCACGCGCCCAGTTGGTTCCGGAGACAGTCTTCCACCTCTTTCCGGCTCCGTCCCGGGTTGCGATTGGGATTCAGAAGACAGGATTCTGAGGCCAGGACCCCGCCTTGCCCGTCCACGTCGACGGCGCCGCCCTCCAGCACCAGTCCGGTTCGTAAACGGGGCATGTCGAGGAACGGGGCCATGCGGTTCGGGACGTCGCCGTCGACGGCCAGTTCCGGATAACGGCCTCCCCAAGCGTTGAAGCGCCAGTGGTTGAAGGCAGTGGCCTGTTCTCCGCCGTCCCGAATCACGAAGTTGGGACCATAGTCCCGGATCCAGGCGTCGCCGGTGGCGATCCGGTGGAATCGGACCCGGCGGCGGGTGGCCGCGTCCAGTCGGCTGCGGACCTCCTCCTCCTGTTCCCCGTGGTCCACCAGCAGGTCGATTCTCTCGCCGGATGCCAGCAGCCGAATCAGCTCCAGGAAGAGCGACTGGATCCGCTCCACGCGTCCGGGCCAGGTCTCCCGGTTCTTGGGCCAGGCCAGCCAGGTGGATTCGTGGGGATGCCACTCGGGAGGCATGAAGAATCCGAGTCGCCGGGGAGTCGGAGCGCCGGTCCCGGACCCCATCTCAGAGGTCCGGCGAGTCCGGTTTGGAACCCCACCGCAACCGGAGCCCGTCATAACTCTCGATCCGGCGATCTCTGAGAAACGGCCAGATTCTGCGGGTGGCCTCCACCTCCGGCAACCGGCATTCCACCACCAGGACCTGATCGCTGTCGTCCGCTGCCCGGGCCAGGACCCGTCCCCAGGGGTCGCAGACGAAGGAACGGCCCCAGAATCGAATGGCGCCCTCTTCGCCCACCCGGTTGACCGCCGCTACGAAGACCCCGTTGGCGATGGCGTGTGAGCGTTGGACGGTCTCCCAGGCGTCCTGCTGCTCGCGCCGGTCTTGGGGAGAGTCGTCCCGGAACCAACCGATGGCGCTGGGGTAGAGGAGGATCTGAGCGCTGCCCAACGCCGCGGCCCGCGCGGCTTCGGGAAACCACTGATCCCAGCAGATGAGCACGCCGATGGAACCGTGCCGCGTGGAGTGAACCGGGAAACCCAGGTCCCCCGGGGTGAAATAGAACTTCTCGTAGTAGCAGGGGTCGTCAGGGATGTGCATCTTGCGATACAGCCCCGAGGATCGGCCCTCGCCGTCCAGGATCACAGCCGTGTTGTGGTAGACGCCGGGAGCGCGCCGCTCGAAGAGCGGAGCGATGAGCACGATGCCATGTTCCCGAGCCAGACCCGACAATCGTTGCGAAGTCGGTCCCGGGATCGGCTCCGCCCAGTCGAAGAACTCCGGGTCCTCCCGCTGGCAGAAATAGGGGAACTGGAAGAGTTCCTGCAGGCAGACGACCTGGGCTCCTCCGGCGGCCGCTTCCCGCACCCCGTCCAGCGCCCGTTCCAGGTTCTCCTCCGGATCGGGAGTACAGCGGTTCTGGACCAGACCCAGGCGAAGTCCGCTCGATTCGGAAGGCTCGGCGGCGGCCGGGTCGGGGTTTGAACCGGTCATTTGAAGATCCTTCTGGTCCGTCCGGCGAGATGTGACCATGGGTCCTCGCGTTGCGGAACTTGCTCCCCCGCAGTTCCGTCTGGGCGTCCACATGATACAGCCGGAGAGGAAAGAGAGAAGAGGGAAGAGAAGTGAGACGCTTACCTGGCGGGTGGATGCGATGATGCCTTATGCCATAGGCTAGTAGAGTTGAACGGGGACGGAGCGGAGGCGGATAGATGGATTCTCTTCAGGAATGGCTCAGACCCCAACTCCTCTGGTTCGGATTGGGGGTCGTCCTGCTGCTCCTGGAGTTCGCCAGTCCCGGAGTGGTCCTCATCTTCTTCGCTCTGGGCGCCTGGTTGGTGGCCCTCCTCTGCATGACGGTGGAGATCTCCCTGAATCTGCAGTTGGGGGTGTTCGTCGTCTTGTCCGTCGTACTGCTGCTGGTCTTCCGGAGCAGGATCAAGGGGAGGATCGACCGCCGTCAGCCGACGGTGGGCGGCGGTGAGTCCGATGAGTTCGTGGGCAGACGGGCGCTGGTGACCCGTGAGATCGGGTCCGACCGGGCCGGCCGCGTCGATTACCGGGGCACCACCTGGCAAGCCGAGGCCGGGGAGAGGATTCCCCAAGGTGCGGCGGTCGAAATCGTGAACAAGAAGAATCTGACGTTAATCGTAAAGAGGATTTGATTCTTAACAGTCCGTGGTGAAAGTCCCGCGAGCACCGAGACCGTTCCTGCGCCCGCCGGACAAGGCGCGATTCGGGTGCATACCGGGAGTATGTGCCCGAATCGCAACGCAGTCCGCCGGGATGCAGGGACGGTCGAATGCCGTGGCGACTTTTGCCACGGGCAGTTAAGACATCGAGTTTGCCGGGAGGTGACCATGGACTTCAGCACCGTTGTTCTGATCGGCCTGATCTTGTTGGCGGTGATCGCGTTCTTCAAGACCATCCGAATCGTTCCCCAGAGATCCGCTTTCATCGTGGAGCGTCTGGGCAAGTACCGGGCGACGTTGGTGGCCGGGTTCCATGTCCTGACGCCGTTCGTGGACAAGGTCGCATACCGGCATACGCTCAAGGAGCAGGCGGTGGACGTCCCGCCTCAGACCTGCATCACGCAAGACAACATCTCGGTGGAAGTGGACGGGATTCTCTATTTGCAGGTGATCGACGCCGGGAAAGCCTCCTACGGGATCAACAACTACCAGTTCGCGTCCACGCAGTTGGCCCAAACGACCATGAGAAGCGTCATTGGCCGGCTGGAGCTGGATCGTACCTTCGAGGAACGGGAGACCATCAACTCGGCGATCGTCGATGCGGTCGACAAAGCCTCCGATCCCTGGGGCGTGAAGGTGACCCGCTACGAGGTCAAGAACATCATCCCTCCGCAGAGCATCAAGGACGCCATGGAGAAGCAGATGCGGGCCGAGCGGGAGAAGCGGGCCGTGGTGGCGCAGTCGCAAGGTGAGAAGCAGGCGAAGATCAACGTCGCCGAAGGGGACAAGCAGGAGTTGATCAAGCGCTCGGAGGGGGAGAAACAGCGCCGGATCAACGAAGCCGTGGGACGCGCGGCGGAGATCGAGAAGGTGGCCGAGGCCACGGCCAAGGGGATCCGGGAAATCGCTTCCGCCATCAATGAGAAAGGCGGTCAGGACGCCGTCAACCTGCGAGTCGCTGAGCAGTACATCAAGGAGTTCGGCAATCTGGCCCGGACCAACAATTCCCTGATCATTCCCTCCAACCTGTCCGACATGGCCGGCATGATCGCCTCGGCCATGACGGTGATCGGACAAGCTCAGAAGGATGACGGACGCGGAACGCCCGGCCGTTGACGGCCCCTGACCAGACTGCTATGATCCGCATCCGTTCCGGCCGTGCTCGCCAGAGGCCCATGCGCAGACTCCAAGCTTGCAGGATCCGTGTGCGTGAGTTGAAAATGGTGAGTCGAGCCCTGCTCTCCCAGCGTCACCCGATTCTGGCCCATATCATTCCCATGCGGCGCTGCAATCTCTCCTGTTCGTACTGCAACGAGTACGACGACTTCTCACCTCCCATCCCCACCGGCGTGATGCAGGAACGAATCGATCACCTGGCCCGGCTGGGGACTTCAATCGTCACCATCAGCGGCGGAGAGCCTTTGATGCATCGGGAGTTGGAGTCCGTCATCACCCGGATCCGGGACCGCAACATGATCGCCGGTCTCATCACCAACGGCTACCTTCTGGCGCGCAAGAGAATCCGGTCCCTGAATCGCTCCGGGTTGGAGCATCTGCAGATCAGCATCGACAACGTGAAGCCCGACGGGAACTCCATGAAGAGTCTGAAGGTGCTGGACAAGAAACTCCTGTACCTGTCGGAACTGGCCGAGTTTCAGGTCAACATCAATACGGTCCTGGGTTCCGGGGTGAATCGTCCCGAGGATGCCCTGATCATCGCACGGCGAGCCGTGGAGCTGGGGTTCACTTGCACCGTCGGCGTCATCCATGACGGACACGGCGGGCTCAAGCCCCTCAGCCCGGATGAGGTGCGCATCTTCCATCAGGTCAAGAGCATGGCAAAGCGGGGATACTCGCGGCTCAACCGGGTCTTCCAGGAGAATCTGGCCGCCGGCCGGGCCAACAACTGGCGCTGCCGGGCCGGGTCCCGGTATCTGTACGTCTGCGAAGACGGACTCGTGCACTACTGTTCCCAGCAGCGCGGGTACCCGGGGATTCCGCTGGCGGAATACACTCTGGCGGATATCCGGCGAGAGCACCGGACCGAAAAGAGTTGCGCTCCCTACTGCACCGTGTCGTGCGTCCACCAAGCCTCCATGGTCGACGAGTGGCGGGCTCCCCAAGGGCTCGAATACCTCCCGGAATCGGGGGCGTGAGCAGAGCTGTTGCAGTTACCATGGCGGGGAGCCGGCGTTGAACGCCTTCCCATGACCCCCCAAACCGAAAAGGCGGATGCATGAGTTCCCGTCCCCTGGTGGTGGGGTTGTCCGGCGCTTCGGCGCCCATCTACGGGATCCGGCTGCTGCAACTCCTGCGCGGCGTCTCCGGGGTGGAGACTCATCTGGTCTACACGCGGACCGTGCCCAGGACCGTCGAGCTGGAAACCGGCTACGACCTGGACCAGGTGCGGAATCTGGCCGACGTCGTCCATGAACCGGGAGACATGGCGGCGGCGATTTCCAGCGGGTCCTTCAAGACCCGGGGCATGATCGTGGCTCCCTGCTCGATCCATACGGTTTCCTGCCTGGCCAATTCCATTACCAAGGACCTCTTGACCCGCGCGGCCGACGTCACCCTGAAGGAGAGAAGGCCGCTGGTGCTGCTGGTGCGCGAATCTCCTCTTCACCTGGGCCATCTCCGGCGGCTGGTGGAAGTCGCGGAGTTGGGAGCGATCGTCGCCCCGCCCATCCCCTCCTTTTACCATCATCCCGACAGTCTTCAGGATCTGGTGGACCACAGTCTGGGGCGGGCCCTGGATGTTTTCGACATCCCGGTCGAGGGAATGAAGCGCTGGTCCACGCCGGCGAGTTCACTCGCTCACCCTCGAGAGTGATACTATACAGCGCCCATGAGAGAGGTCCTGGCGAGTCTCGACACGGTGCCCAATGCGGCGTTGCCCACGCGTTTCGGACCGTTCCGGATCTACGGGTTCGAGAGCGAAGAGGACGACGAGCAGTTGGTAGCGCTGGTCCGCCGGCCTCTGAGTGACCGGAGGCCTCCCCTGGTGCGGATCCACTCCCAGTGCATGACCGGCGACATCTTCCACTCACTCCGTTGCGATTGCGGCGAACAGTTGGAACGGTCCCTTCGGAAAATTGCCGAGGCCGGTAGCGGCGTCCTCATCTATCAGCTTCAGGAAGGCCGGGGAATCGGTCTGATGAACAAGATTCACGCGTATCAGCTCCAGGATCAGGGAGTCGACACGGTCGAGGCCAACGCCCGGCTGGGTTTCGAGGCGGACCTGCGCTCCTACCGTTTCTGCGCGTTGGCGCTGCTCAGGTTGGGGATCTCCCGGATTCGGCTCATGTCCAACAACCCCAACAAGATACGCGGCATGGAGGCCGAGGGGCTGCAGGTGGTGGAACGAGTTCCTCTGGTCGTGGAACCCTCCCCGGTGTCGCAGGAGTACCTCAAGACCAAGAAGGAAAAGCTGGGCCACCTGCTGTAGCGGGAGATCGTCTCGCTCCCATCGATCGGGGACCCGCCGCCGGTTGGTTTCCTACTCCGCTTCTTCTCTCTCCGCCAGTATGTCTCGGGCCTTGGGAACGTGGGCGTGCTCCGGAAAGTCCTGCACGTAAGCCGCGAGGACCTCTTCGGCTTGGTCCCGGTTTCCGGTGTGGTAATAGATCTGGCCCCTCAGGAAGGCGCCGTCGGCGATGTAGTCGCTCCGGGGGAAGCTGGAATCCAGGGAATCGAGTTCCAGCAGCGCCATCTCCTCGTTCCCCTGGGAGGCCAGGCTCAGAGCCAGATAGTAGTAACTCAGGTCGGCCTTCCCCGAGCTGTTGCCAGGATCCAGTTCGATGACTCGGCGCAGGCGTTCGATGGCCGCGGAAAATTCCCCGCGCTCAACGTATTTCTCGGCCAGGCGATATTGGACATCGACGGATTCGGGTTCCCGGCCTGCCGTGCGGAGGAGGCTGACGAAGGAACCCGGGCCGCCCGCCGCCGCCGCGACCCGCTCCCGAAAGGCTCCCGCAGGGACGAAACCCGAGATCCGTTCCATCTCCTGCCCCTCTCCGTTCAGGAGGAGCAGACCCGGATAGCCGGTGATGTTGAACCTCTCCTGGAGCCGGCGGCCCTCCTCGTCCGTCTCGGCGTTGAGCTTGAGCCAGACGTAACTGTCGGACATCTCATCGATCACGGTCTTGTCGGTAAAGGTCTCGGCCTCCATCTTCTTGCAGTAGCCGCACCAATCCGTATAGAGGTACGCCAGGATGAGCTTGTCTCCGAGCTGAGCTTCCTTCAGGGCCTGTTCATAGCTCTGGATCCAGGGCAGCCGGTTGGGCAGGGAGCGGTAGAGGGAGTACCCCACCAGCAGAACCAGGCAGAGGCCCAGAGTCACGAGCAGAAGACTGGTGTCTCTTCGCATCAGGGTCGCTCCAACGTCACGTCATCCGAGGTTCGGGCGACCCCGTCGGGCCCGGCCGACCGGAGATCGTAGTCCTGGGACGAAAGGGTCCGAAAAACATAAGGGTTGAACCATCCATCCAGCTCGGTGGTGGGCTGCATGTACTCCGGGGCCAAGTGGTCCATCAGCTCACCGAAGCTCTCGGCCGGAGGCAGTTCCCCGCGCTCCCGGAGGTAACGGCCGATGGCAGAGTCGATCAGCTTCAGGTCGGATCGCGTCCGTAGCGACCGTTCCTCGTCCAGCGCCGCCAGAATGGTCTCCACTTTTTCCCATCGCCGGTCGCCCAGCCGTATCTCTTCGATGACCCATGCCCGGTCTATTCGAATGAGCTTGACGGCGGTCTTGAGGGTCACCTCGGCGACGGCGTGGTTCCCGGTCCGTCGCACCTTCTCGACCTGGACCTGCCCCTTGCCGAACCGAACCTGATCCAGATTGCTCAAGCCGTCCACGATCTGCTTCTCAAGGCTCTTGCCGCAAGCCAAGAGAGGCAGGAAGAGCACTGCAGCGAGGATCCGCTTCACACCTTTTATGTTAACAGCCCGTGGTGAAAGTCGTCACGGTATTCGACCCGTCCCTGCATCGTGCGCGGACTGTGTTGCGATTCGCTCACATACTCCCGGTATGCTCCCGAATCGCGCCTTGTCCGGCGGGCGCAGGAACGGTCTCGGTGCTCGCGGGACTTTCACCACGGACAGCGTGTCGCGTCACTCGCCAAGGCGTCCCCTGCTGTACCGGAGTGGTAGATTGACCGGATGCCGCTGCAGTTGAATGTGCCGGTTCAGTACCTGAAGGGCGTGGGACCGGCCCGGTCCGCCATGCTGCAGAAAGCCAAGATCGGCATCGTGGAGGATCTTCTCAACTACAAGCCGTTTCGCTATGAGGACCGGTCCAGCTTCCGCCCCATGGACCAGCTTCGGGTCGGAGAAGACGCCCTGGTGGAGGGTGAGATCGCCGTCTGCGGGAACTACTCCACCCCGATGAAGAAGGTCCGGATCTTCGAGCTGGTCGTCGAGGACCGTTCGGGAGCCCTGAACGTCAAGTTCTTCAATCAGCCCTACCTCCAGCGGGTCCTCCGCAACGGTCAGCGGCTGATTCTCTACGGTCGTGTTCGCCGCGACGATTACACTCTCCGCCCGGTGCTGCTGAACCCGGAATGGGAGCTTATGGACTCGTCGTCGGAACCGGCGATCCATTCCGGACGGATCGTACCCATCTACCGGCGGGTGGGAAAACTGACCACCCGGTCTCTGCGCACCATCGTCTATCGCGCCCTGTCCCAATTGCAGCCCGACATGCAGGACCCGATTCCGGACCGATTGCTCAAGAAGCACGGCCTCCCGGACCGCCGCCGGGCGTGGCGGGAACTCCATTTCCCCTCCCTGCCGGAGGATCGGGAGCGAGAGGCTTTCCTGGAAGAACTGGAGTCGAGCGCGACACCGGCTCAGCGCAGACTCGTCTTCGAGGAGTTTTTTCTGTTTCACCTGGGTCTCCAGGTGGTGCGCCGTGACCGGGAGTCCCTGCCCAAGACCCGGCGGATCGAGATCAACAACCGGATTCGCGAGGTGGTGAAGGGGATCCTTCCCTTCCATCCCACCTCCGCCCAGAAGAGAGTGGTCGGCGAGATCGTCGGCGATCTGCGCAGCAACAACGTCATGAGGCGGCTGCTCCATGGCGACGTGGGATCGGGCAAGACCATCGTTGCCCTCCAGGCCATGGTGGTGGTGCTGGAAAACGGATTCCAGGCCGCTCTCATGGCGCCGACGGAGATCCTGGCCGAGCAGCACTTCCGAACTCTTTCGCAATACTTGCGGAGCACCGACTACGGGTTGGCGCTGCTCACGGGCCGGGTCCGGGGCAAGCGGCGCCGGGAGATCCTGGAGCAGATCCGGTCGGGTGGCGTCCAACTGGTCATCGGGACGCACGCCCTGATCGAGGCCCCGGTCCGGTTTCAGGATCTGGGTCTGGCGGTGATCGACGAGCAACACCGTTTCGGAGTTCTGCAAAGGTCCCGGCTCATGGGGAAGGGGGATCAGCCCGACGTGTTGATCATGACGGCCACGCCAATTCCCAGGAGCCTGGCCTTGACGGTCTACGGCGATCTGGACCTTTCGGTGCTGGACGAGCTTCCTCCGGGCCGCCAGCCGGTCGAGACGGTCCTCTATTCGGAACGGGACCGCAACCGGGTCTACGATCTCCTGAAGCGGGAACTGGCCCAGGGCCGGCAAGCGTACGTGGTGTATCCGTTGATCGAGGAATCGGACAAGCTGGAGCTGCGCGCCGCCGAGGAGATGACCGGACAGCTTCGGGAAGTGTTCCCGGGCTATGAAGTAGGTCTGATCCACGGACGTCTCAAGAGTGAGGAGAAAGCTGCGCAGATGGAGGCCCTGCGGGATGGAACGATACGGATTCTGGTCGCGACGACGGTCGTGGAGGTGGGTCTGGATGTTTCCAACGCGACCGTTATGGTGGTGGAGCATGCCGACCGGTTCGGCCTCTCCCAGCTCCACCAGTTGCGGGGCCGAATCGGGCGGGGAAGCCACCAGGGGACCTGTGTCCTCATGACCGGCGGCGCTCGATCCGAGAATGCCTTCCGCCGCTTGGATATCATGTGCCGGACTTCCGACGGCTTCCGCATCGCCGAGGAGGACCTGGAGATTCGGGGCCCGGGGGAGTTCGTGGGGACCCGGCAGTCGGGGGTTCCCCAGTTCCAGTTCGGCAACATCGTCCGGGACCGCCGCCTGCTGGAGTTGGCGGCCCGGGAGGCTCTGGATCATTTGACCTTTTTGACTCGGGAACCGAAGGGAGAGGGTAAGGACCGACTGGCCGAGTTGGCGGACCAGTGGCGGAGTCGATTCGGTCTCTTCGACGTGGGTTGATTCCGGCTTGGCCGCCCGTGGCAAGAGTAGTCACGGCATTCGACCGGGTCTGCATCGTGCGCGGACTGCGTTGCGACTCGGTCACATACTCCCGGTATGCTCCCTCCGTTGCGCCTTGTCCGGCGGGCGCAGCCCCGGTTTCGGTGCTCGCGGGACTTTTGCCACGGACTGCTACGGACATGAGGATCATCGCAGGGAGATTCCGTGGGAAGAAGCTGGCCAGTTTTCGGGCCGAAATCCGGCCCACCACGGACCGGGCCCGGGAGACCCTCTTCAATGTCGTTCGGGATCGAGTCCCGGGTTCCGTCTGGCTCGACCTGTTCACGGGGTCGGGAGCCGTGGGAATCGAGGCCATCAGCCGGGGTGCCCGGTACGTCATCTTCAATGACCGGAATCGAGAATCCACCAAGCTGGTCCGGAAGAATCTGGCCCGTTGCCGCGTGGAGGAGGGATTCGAGATTCACCAGAAGGATTCCTTTACCCTCCTGAGGAATCTCCGGCCTCCCACCGTCGACTTCATCTTTCTGGACCCGCCCTACAAGTTCAAACGCCACGCCAAGCTTCTGGAGCGGCTCTCGGCCATGCCCTGGATGCGCCCGGAGAGCACCATCGTCCTGGAGGTGTTCAAGAAGACTCCGCGTCCGGAAACGTCCTCCCAGGTCACCTGGACCCGTACGGTGCGGGTCGGCGACAACAAGCTTCTCTTCTACTCGGTGCCGGGAGAGCCGGGGGAACCGGACAGCGGACCGCCGGATGAAACGGGAATCGCCCCTGAAGTTGTCACCTCGTCCTTCGACCCAGGTTCACGTACTCGTGATAGAGGCGCCTGATCTTGAGCCGGCGGCGCAATCGTTCGACGCCGGCCAACATACGGCTGCGCAGGGTGCTGTAGGGGATCCCCTTGATCCGGCAGAGATCCTTCAGCTTCATGTCCCGCGGTCCCATGATCATCCAGATCGCCTCCTGCTGCACGCCCGGAAGGTCGGACATGGCCACCGTGATCTCCCGTAGGATGGCACGTTTTTGACTCTGCCTCTCTTGATGCAGCAAAAGAGTGAGAGGGTCGGAAGGGCCCGTTTGGTTGGGGAGCGTGGCGTCTCTTGGTTCCTCCGGAAGAGGCAGGTAGATGCGGCGCCGGGAGGCGCGGTAGTGGTCGATGCTGGCGTTGAAGACGGACCGGCGCAGGTAGCGGTAGGTTTCCAACTCGTCAGGAAAGCTCCGTCCCGAGGCGAGCACCTGGGAAAGAGCGTCCTGGAGTATGTCCTCCACGCGGGCGTCATCGAACAGGAAGCTTCGAACAATGGAGCGAAGAGCGGTGTACTTTTTTTGCCAAACCCGTTCCAGCATGCGGTATGCACCCGCTTCGCAGAAACGGAAATCAGCAAAACGCTGCAGGCCATTCAGGGGGTGGGAGAGTCCTGCAGCGGAACAGGCGCGCTATTTTAGGGACTCGATCTCGCCGCTGTCAAATCGTGTTCCGCCGGCAAGAGTCGGCGGTGCACGGATCCCTTCGGGCAACGCTCGCCGACTCCTTCTCCTTGATTCGAGACACTCGGTGGCCGTTGCCGCGCGGTTGTCATTCGAGGATCGCCTGCGTAACATGATGCGGATCTCATGGCGGAGCCGGTAATTGCCATCTATCCGGGGTCCTTCGATCCCGTGACCAACGGTCATCTCGACATCATCCGCAGGAGCCGTTCCGTCTTCGACACGGTGATCGTGGCGGTTCTGCAAAACCTGGAGAAGAAACCCCTTTTCAGCGCCGAGGAACGACTCGGGATGCTGCGGAAAGTCACCGGTTCGTGGGAAAATGTCAAGGTCGATTCCTTCGACAGCCTGTTGGTGAATTATGCGGTCGAGAAGGGTGCCCGGGTCATCGTTCGCGGCATCCGGGCCGTCACCGATTACGAATATGAATTTCAGATGGCCCTGATGAACCGGAGGATGGAGTCGTCCATCGAAACCATATTCATGCTGCCTTCGTCCGAGTACTCATACCTGAGTTCCAGCCTGATCAAGGAGGTCTACGCCTTGGGAGGAGATATCACGGGGTTGGTGCCCGAGGTCGTAGAGTCCAGTCTGCGCGGTTTGGACGGATAAAGGAAACATCTGATAGAGTTCGGGTCTTGCAATGAAGGGGATAGTCCTGTGGGTCCGATAAAGAGCAGGTTCGGTCTTGGCCTTTTGGCCGGTTTCTCGATTCTGGCGATCTTGGCGGTTCTGACTCTGTGGCCCCAATTCGACCTGAAGGACGACCCGGCATCCTCGGCGACGGCTCCGAAGGCGGCTGTCCCTCAGCTTCCTGAATCCGACCGGGTGACGGTTCGCAGGACAGGCATCCCTCACGGCGCCACCTTGGCGACCGTCCTGCGGGAGTTCGAGGTGTCCGGTTCGGAGATCCACCGCCTGGTGGAGGATACCCGTCCCGTATACAACCTGGACCGGGTGCGGCCGGGGAACCGCCTGGTGCTGGAGCAGGAACTCGACGGATCGTTTCGGAGCGTCCGCTACGACATCGACGAAGAGGAGTACCTGGTCGTCCGCCAGGTGCGCGACCGTTACGTGGCGACTCGTCACAAATACGACTTCCAACTCGAGGAAGAACGGGTCTTCGGGGAGATCCGGACCAACCTGTCCCACGCCCTCGTCTCCCAGGGTGAGCAGTACGCCCTCGTGATCAAGGTCCTGGATATTCTTGGCTGGGACCTCGATTTCACTCAGCTGCAGCCCCAGGACGCCATCACCTTGCTGGTGGAGAAGAAGTACCGGGCCGGCCGGTTCGTCAAGTACGGCGATGTGTTGGCCGTCCGCTTCGACCGGATGGACAGGAGTTTCTTCGGATTCCTGTTTGCGGATCCCAAGACGGGGAAGGAGGATTATTTCGACGAGGGGGGGAACTCCCTGCGGAAGGCCTTCCTCCGGGTGCCCTTCAAGTTCGATCCGCGCATCACTTCAGGCTTCTCCTACTCTCGATACCATCCCGTTTTGAAGCGGCGGCGCCCGCACCTGGGAGTCGATTACGGCGCTCCCACCGGCACCGAGGTGCTCTCGGTTGCTTCCGGGACCGTCTCATTCGCCGGCCGCAACGGGGGATATGGAAAGATGGTGAGGATCCGCCACGGACAATATTCCACCAGCTATGCGCATCTGTCCCGAATCCAGGTGCGCCGTGGCCAGCGCGTGGATCAGGGGCAGGTCATCGGGAGAGTCGGATCCACCGGCCTCTCCACGGGGCCCCATCTGGACTATCGGATCCAGGATCGTAGCGGCCGGTATCGGAACCCCGCCAAGCTCCGGTTTCCACCCGAGAAACCGGTGGCTCCGCAGCATCTGGATGCTTTTCGGGGCGTGCGAAACGATCTGATACAGCGTCTGAGCTCATTTCCCGCCAACGCCGAATACTTCACCCGCAAGGCCAGGAGCGGTTAGTCCTCAGCTCGAACAAGGCTGGAAGACTTCAACCCTCTGCCCGTAGTAAAAGTTTTTGTTCTTGTAGCCCGCATTTCTCGTGCGCCGTGGAAAGGCGCTTTCTCCTAGCGGGTGCGAAGCCCGCCCGGCAACTGTCGCTCCAGCCGGTAGCAGTCGGAGCGGTTCAAGGAGGTAACGAATTGGACTGAAGCACTCCGATGCCAAAGGGTCGCGTTAGGCGACTCAGCGAATCCGCAGGCCGTAACTTGTGAACGCTTTATGCGCTGTAGCACATAAAGCGTTTTATGCGCTGTTCCACGTTATGCGCTGTTGCCGCCGTATCCCGTTGCGCTATCAGGGTGGGGCCGCGATTCAACAGCGCATAACGGTTGGCGATCACAACGATTGCAGGAAGGCCATCAGACCTTCGTCATCGCGATACGACGGGTCCGGCGCTGGTTCGTCCGAGTCGAAGAGCATGATCGCTTTCGCCTTCCTCTGAAGATCGATTTCAGCGTAGACAGTCGTAGTGTCGATCCGGGCGTGGCCTAGCCAAGCTCGGATGGTGTTGAGATCCACTCCCGAGCGCAGCATGTGTGTTGCCGCCGTATGGCGCAGCAGGTGCGGTCCGACCTTCTTGGCGACCAGCGACGGTGACTGCTGGGCGGCTTTCGCCGCACAACGGATGACCAGTTGGCGGATGCCGGAGCGGGTGATCGGTCGCCGCAGCCGACTGAGGAAGACCGCCTCCCCGGCTGCGCGCCCTTGGACCAGCGGCGCGAGTGCTCGCGCCGAGGCGGGCAGCAGCGGACACAGGCGGGTCTTGCCGCCCTTGCCCTGCAAGGTGACGAGCGAGTGGCCCGGGCCGTTGCCGGCCAGTTGCAGGCTCCTGACGGTCAGTTGCGCCGCCTCGGATGCTCGAGCTCCGGTGTGGTAGAGAAACAAGAGCAGGGCGCGCTCGCGCCGGCCCTGGGGCGTGGAAGTGTCCGGGGCATCGAGTAAGGCGTCGATCTCGTGCTTTTCCAGGTAGCCGACCGGCGGAGGCACGGCCTTCTTGAGCGGAATGGCGCGGACTTGGTTACACCAGGCGACGTGTTCGGGACAGCGGCCGGCGACATAGCGGGCGAAGCAGCGGATGGCGGCGAGCCGCTGGTTGCGGGTGCGCGGGGAACAGCCGCGCTCCTGCTCAAGGTGCGCCAAGAACGCGCACGCGCGCTCGGCACCCAGGTCGCGGACAGTCAGCCGGTCCACCGGGGTGCGCGCCTGGGCGGCGGCGAAGCGAAGCAGCAGGAACAAAGTGTCACGGTAGCTGAGCTGCGTATTGCGAGCCAGGTTGCGCTCGCTGACGAGATACTCCCCGAGAAAGCGTCGTAGCCAGGGGCCGAGAGCGTGTGTGTCAGTCATGGCGGCCTCCATTCCCGCTGGCCGCGTAGCGCTGGAACCGCGACGCGGCCGCCCGCAGCAGTTCGGGAGTCAGGTCGAGGTAGACTTGGGTGGCGGCGACGCTGGAGTGGCCCAAGTAGGTGGACAGCGGCGGCAGCAGGCGTTGCGCATCCTTTCCCTGGCGGTGCCAAGCGGTCAGTCGGTGCACGGCGAACGAGTGGCGCAGATCGTGCAGGCGCGGTTGATAGCGCGCTGCGTTCCCGCGGACCACGCCGGCCGCCTGCCGCAGTCGAGCGAAGGCGTTGCTGACGGTTCGGGCCGCCAGCGGCGTGCCGTCGCGGTTGGCGAAGAACGGCGCCTCGCCTGCTTGCGGAGCGCCCGCCGCCTTTCGTTGGGCGGCGTATCGCTGCATCGCTCGTGCGAGTTGCGGGGCAAGGGGCACGTAGCGAGTCTTGTCGAACTTCGTCTGGCGAACGGTGAGCAGCGCGGTGCGCAGGTCGACATCGGCCAGCGTGAGGCGGAGCGCCTCGCCACGGCGCAAGCCGGCTCCGTACAACAACAGCAGCAGCGCGCGGAAGGTGTACGGCTCCAGCTGGTTGACCCGTTTCCGGTAGCTCTTCGTCGCATCCAGCAGGCGGCGCAGCTCATCGTGCGAATAAATGTAGGGCGTCGAGCGCGGGGAGGCCTGCGGAGGCTGCGGCGGCAAGGGCGAGTGGGTCGCGAGACCGCGCGCGATGGCGTAGCGGTAAAAGCCCCTCAGTGCGGAGTGCAGAAACGCCCGGTTGCTGGCGGAGGTCGCGCCCTCGTCCAGGAAGGCGCGAGCCTGGTCGGCGCGGACCTCGTCGGAGCCGATGGCGCTGCCGACGCTACGGCGGAAGCGGCGCAACGCGTAGGCTGAGGATTCGAAGCTCGCTCCCCGCGCCCGCTGCCAGACGATGTATTGGTCGATCGCCTCGCGTAGTATCATGCCAGTCCCTCCAGGTCGAAGTCGGCCACCACTTGGCGCAGGCCGGCAAGGTCGACTTTTGCGTACACCGCGGTCGCGTCCGGACTGCGGTGCCCGAGGCAGTCCCCGATTTCTGTCATGGAGAAGCCCTCGTCCAGCAAGCGCTCTCGCAAAGGCATGCCGCAAGGCGTGGGCTCCGCGACGCTCGCATTCGATGCCGCAGCGGCGCATGCGGCTGCGGACGACGCTGCTGATCGTGGAGGCGCCGAGCGGTCGGACCGGGACCTTGAGCGTGAGGAAGACCTGCCGGGTGTCGGTGCGCGGGCGAGCCTCGCGGAGATAGCGCGCCAAGGCCTCTCCGACGCGGCGGGACAGCGGGAACCAGGTGGTGCGCCCCGTCTTGGGACGGCGCACCCGGAGCGTCTCTGCTTCCCAGTTGATGTCATCCAGCCGCAGCGCCTGCGCCTCGCCCGCGCGCAGTCCGTAAACGGAGAGCGTCAGCAGGAGCGCCCGGTCGCGTACATCCGCTGGCCGGTCGCCCGTGGTGGTCGCGAGCAGGCGCCGCAGGTCTTCTGGGGAGGGTCCTGCCGGCAGCGTGACAGCTTTGTAGACACGGGGAGCCGTGATCGCCGCGGCCAACCCCGGCGGGCACCAGCCGCGGACTGCGGCGAAGCGCAGGAATGCGCGCAGAGCGTCCGCGTGGTTGCGGATCGTGGCGCGAGCACGAGGACGCCCGTCCTTGGAGTTGCGGGCGCCGAGTGCGCGGTCGATGGTGGTGAGTGAGAGATCGGCCAGTGTCCGGTGGGCCCGGCAACACCGGCGCAGCAAGTCCTCCGCCCGTCCGAGACGGTAGCGGATCGTGACCTCGGACCAGCCCCGTTCCCACCGCATGTAATCCTCGAATTGCACGAGTTCGGGGCAGTGCGGAGGGGGCGCGACCGACGGAACCTGCATGCGGCCCGCGAAGCTCAGCCAGCCGGTGACCCGCGAGACGAAGTCGCGGCGGGCATTGCTGGCATTGCCGCCCCGGCGGGCGGGATGCTGGGTGACCCACCGCTCGGCGGCGGTTGCAATCTCCGACGGCGTGATCTGGCCTTCCTCGGCCAGTTCCAAATAATGGATGGCTTGGACTTGGAAGGCGGCGATGCCTCGGAGCGTGGATGGCTTCGCACCCTGCTCGGCTCGGTGGCCGAGGTAGGCGAGGCGGGAACGTAGCAGCGGAGCGGCAAGGTGTCGCTGAACCGCGTCGGTTCGCTTGAAGATTTGTTCGTATTCAAACATGACAGGATCTCCTTCCTGAAGGCAAAAAGATCCCGCCATGATCGCCGAGGATCGCCCGTTATGCGCTGTTGAATCGCGGTGCGGCTCTGATAGCGTAAGGGGATACGGTGGCAACAGCGCATAACGTGGAACAGCGCATAAAACGCTGCGCAGGCCTCGAAACGGGTAATGCGGAAGCCGACCCGCCGAGAATACGGGGAAGGCTGCCAGCGGACGGGAAGCGAGCGACGCGAGCACCGTCCGGTTCCGCCGGGGTATTGGCGATGGCATGCGGATAGGAGGGAGAGAGTGGCAACACGGGAAGCCCCGCCGGTGACGTGGCACGCGTCAACCGGGAATCCGCGAGGACCGGCCTGGGCCGTCGGGGTGGCGGAGAGGGCCGTAGTACCGGAGAATCCGGCTAACGCCGGTGGAGGGAAGGGGCCTCAGGTGAGGACGGGTGAGGGAAAGTGCGAAGGACTCCGGGAGTGGCCTGGCCTGGAACCCCGGTTTGAGTTCGGAAGCGCTGGAACCACCGCATGCGAAAGCGAAGGGGAACGACCGTGGGACCGCGCGGGAGCGGGGGACTGCGGGCGGCGGAAGCCGTTGCGCCATTCCCGCCGCTGACGAATCGACCCGTGTGCGAGCGGCATGGTCCCACTGGAGAGCCCGCTGCGGGGAAAGCGCACGGCGGGTTCGGAGAGCGGGGAGAGGAAACGTGGCCACGGTGGAGATTGAGGCACCGGCATGATGGCGAAAGCCGCCGGCAACAGCGACTCCCTCCGACCTACCGCCGTCGCGCCTCTCCTCGACTCTACATCAGGGGGCGTGACGATCGCGCAGTCGGTCCCGGAGAAACCTTGGAAAATTCCGCGTAAATGCTCAAAAACAGATTATTTTTCATCATACGCGTAGCGACCTGGTGAGAAATGCGGGGTAGGCCGAGCCCCCGGTGGAAAAGCGGGTTACGGTATGGGCTCGCCAGCGCTGCCGGTCGGTTCGACGACCGTGACCTTCATTCCGGAGAGGCTCTTCAGAAGATCGGGCAGATCGTATTTCTGCAACGAAGCGTGGACCGTGTTGACCAACTGGTTGACGGGCACCTCGGTCTGAATCAAGTTGGACCGGGAGACCAGCGACCGGCGCAGCTCCAGTGAAGCGAACAGCGCCGGTTCCACGGCCGCGGCATGGAGGGCGGCGGGTCCGGCCTCGCCTATGCCTACCAAGTGAACCTTCCCTGCGGCATCGGACCCCGGGGCGGAGGCCAGATGGCGGGCGATGGACAGAATCCCCTCGGCCCGCATCCCCAGGTACGATCGGCACAGCATTTAGGCCATGTAGAATTCTTCCTAGTCCGCTCCGAACAACGGACCGTCCAACAACGCGATCGTCAACCAGACGGGGCTGGCGATCATTTTCCATCGGGGCTTCACCCAGGTCCAAGCCGCCGTTCAGCACTTCGCCATGGACCGGAACCAAGCGATCCGCGCTCTCACCGAGCCGGGCTGACCCAGCCGTCGGCGCCGTCTCCTGTCCCAACTCCACGAACCGGCCCTCGATCCGGGAATCCTCAGGTTTGGTCTCGGTCGTTTCGGCCCCATTGGGGCCTCAAACCGGTCCCTTCTGGCCGGACTGACCTCCATGTCCATGGCCCGCCACCCCTGATCCCCCGTCCGCTTGGGCCAAGGACAACGAAGACCCTGTCTCCCCTCTCCTCACGTCGTGGAGAGCACTCCACAATTGAACAGAGTGAGATCGCCCCCGATTCTCCTTGACAGTCGGTGAAGTGTGTGCTAAAGAAGTTGCATGGTTGGCTGGGCATCAGATTCCCCACACCCTGCCAGTCGACCTCGTCTGCACCCAAGGACAGTCCTCCTCCTGATCTTACCTAGGGCTTGACGCGAATCGACCAGGAAACTGGTAGGACACGCCGAGCCCGACCGATCGTGACGCCTCTTACTCACGACTAACGGAAGGAACAGGAATGAAATTTGCTCAATGGCATCTTTGGGCTGGGGGATTGGTCCTAATCTTGCTTGTGGGTCTGTGGTTTCGACCGAGTCGCAAACCCGAACCAACTCCACACACGGAGCATGAAGTGTCTCAAGCTCCTTTGCCGACCCCACCGCACTCCACATCGTTCCGGCGTACCCGGCGGGACTCTGATTGCGTGGGCTGCCCTCCAGAGACAGCAGGACTCATGAAGCGGACGGAACTGCCGTCCAACGTAAAAGCCTGCATCGAGTTGCTGACTCACGCGGCGGAAGATGGAATTCCTGACCCGGACGCCTCCCACTTGGAGAACTGCAACGAGACTCCCATGTTCTACGCCTACACGGCCGAGCAGGTACGGTCTCTGCTGGACGCCGGAGCAGATCCTAACGTTCATGGTGAGTTTGGGCACACGCCTCTTTACCGGCAGTTTCACGTAGCGGTAACGCGGCCCACCGAGGAGACCTATGCGCTGATCCAGACGCTTCTGGACGGCGGAGCCGACCCCTGGATGCGGAACGTTGACGGGCAACTTCCCTACGATGTTGCCAAGAAAATGAACATCAGCGGAACGATCAAGGTCCGGGGAGAGGACTTTCTGAATCAGAGGCTCACGGAGGATGGGATCACGGAGGAGCAAGCGTTTGCTGCCAAACCTGACTTTGCGGAAGCCATGAGGCGGATGCGTGAGGCACCGGAAATCGCCAGCAAAACCATCGTGTCTCTGATGGACGCGATGAAACGCGCAAGACCAATGTCAATTCCAGAAATTCCAGAAAGGTACGAATAATGAACAAGAAGATCGCCACGACAGTCCTTTTCGTAGTGGTTCTCCTCCTTGCCGGCAACGCTTACGCCGGTCTCTGCGAGCAAGCTCTCGCCATGTGCACGAACTACGCCGATTGGTGGTACTGGGGCATGAGCCGCAATGAAGAATCCCAGTGCCGCTACGTCTACGATGACATGATCGCGAGATGTTTCGCGGAATACTGGGGCTGCCTGTACGGGTAGCTCCGGCCGACCGAGTTGGAGTCTAGTATCTGAGGGGTCGCTTCGGCGACCCCTTTTTCTTCCTACCGCCCGGCGGCTTTCAAGTACCACAGGTAGGACGCAGTGCCGGTCCGATTATAGTGTTCGGTGGGAAGTGTGCTGGGAATTAGGACGGCTCCCTTCTCCTTGAAACTGAAGTCGAACGGCGACCTCCGCACACGGACCGCCCCTTCGGAGGGACTTCCATCCCCCAATGATCTCTGGGGATCCTGGCTGTCCGGAATTATTTTGTCCCTGACTCCGGGGACCCTGGCCATGGCGGACGTTCGGTCCACGATGAGACATCCGACGTGGACCATGAATACGGCGAAGTATAATCAGCAGAAGCCCACCAAGGGTCGTGGAATGTCCCGTTGCCAACTCCGGTCAGCATGTGCCCCACTCCGGAGTAAAGCAACGTTGCCTCTTAGTCTGCTTCTCGCGGATCATTTTGAAGCAGGCCGGAATGAGTGAATCCGAGGTCAGCAAATTCATTGAGGGCTTGACCGAGGAATGACCCCTCCCCTGGGATTCAAATTAGGACACTACCCTCAAAACCTGGAAGAAGCTTACAGGTGGACGCAGGACTAGGCAAAAGTCGTGAGAAAGAAAATGGGAGCAACGGAGGGATTCGGGCTGGCCAAACAAAAGTCGTTGTGGCATGCAGGGAGGCATGAATTCTGGAGAAAGATCTGGCGGTGGGATTGCGCTGGGGGAGGTGACGGTGCGACCGGTTCTCCGAGTCGAGGAGCGTCGGCGGTGGGACGCGCTGGTGGCGGAGCACCATTATCTTCCCTTCCGCGGGCTGTTCGGGAAGTTGCTCCGCCATGTGGCGGTGCTCGGGGACCAGTGGCTGGCGCTGCTGGGCTGGCATGCCGGCGCGTTCAAGGTGGGAGTCCGGGACCAGTGGATCGGGTGGTCTGCGGAGCAACAATTCCGGCGGCTGCATCTGCTCGCGAACAATGCGCGATTCGTGGTGCTGGAGGCGGGGCGGGTCCCGAATCTGGCGTCTCGGGTTCTGGGTTTGAGTCTGCGGCGACTGGCGGGGGACATGGAGGCGATTCACGGGTATCCGGTGTTGCTGGCGGAGACCTTCGTCGACCCGTCGCGGTTTGCGGGCACCTGCTATCGGGCGGCGAACTGGCAGCGGCTGGGGTTGACCCAGGGGTATTCGCGGGAGCCGGGCGGTCGGGCCCGCTGGCGGAGGAACGGCAAACCCAAACAGGTGTATGTGTATCCGTTGCGGGCGGATGCCCGCGATGTGCTCCGCGGCGAGGAGGAGCCGGCGGCGTGGCAGCTGGGGGAGAAACGCGAGCCGATGGCGGCGCCGGCGTTGCGCTCTCTGGCGGAGTTTCTCGGCGAGATTCCGGACTTCTGCAAGGCTCGCGGGCAACGCTATCCGTTGTCCTGCTATCTGGCGATTGCGATCGCGGCACGGTTGGCCGGCTATCGCGGGGTCACCGCCATAGGCGAGTTTGCGGCCCTGCTGGACCAGGACCAGTTGCGCGCGGTGGGGGCTTTCTGGAGCCCGAGCCGGAAGCGCTATACTGCGCCGGCGATCTCGACGTTCCGCTACATCTTGACGTCGTTGCCGCCCGAGACGTTGGACCGCGTCCTGCACGATTGGACCGCGCAACACTTGGGCGAAGGAACCCCCGTGGCGATGGACGGCAAAGACGTCCGCGGCGCGTCCAAGGCGCTCCCCGACGGCCAGCGCCGAATGCTGGTGGCTGCGGTGGAGCACGGCAGCGGTCTGGTGCTGGGACAGGTTCAGGTCGGCGATACCACCAACGCGCATCACGGCCGTGCGGGAACTGGCCGAGATCCTCGACCTCCGCAACCGGACCGTGACGCTCGACGCCATGCACGTGCAGCAGGAGACCGCACGGTGCCTGATCGACCGTTGCCGGGCGCGCCTATCTGGTGACCGCAGTCAAGAGCAACCAGGAAACCCTCCTGGAGGACCTGCAGGCCATCGACTGGAGCACGGCGCGCACTTGGCAGGAACAATGGCAGAAGGCGCATGGCCGCATCGAGCAACGCCGGTGCGCGGTGGTGGACGTCAGCGGTCCGGAGTGGGACGGCTATGTCGCTCTCTATGGACGCCGGCAGGCGTTGCGCGTGGAGCGGGAACGTCATGTCTTGAGCCGCGGCACCAGCAGCACGGAAACCGCCTGGTGTCTCACCTCATTGAGCCGCCAGGAGGCCGAACCCCAGCAACTGCTCGCCCTCACTCGCCAGCACTGGGAGATCGAGAACCGGCTCCACTACGTGCGCGACTTCACCTACGACGAAGATCGCTGCCGGGCGAGGACCCGCCACCTCCCACGCAATCTCGCCTCCCTCACCAACGCCGCCATCTCCATCGTGCGTCGCAGTTCCTTCCAGTTCATGCCCGAGGCGAACCGGTACTTTGCCGCCCGACCGCAAGCGGCCCTCGATACGATCCTGACGCCCACGCCGAACTGATTCCGCAGCGTCCTGAACCCCCGATTCGCGCCCGCTCGCGTCGCTCGGGGCTGTCACCGACCGAAATCCCTGACGGGACGGGCCCCATCCCTCCCTCGGGCTCCAGGCTCTTCCTCACAACGCACAACCTGACTCCCCGATCCGCTCCAGCACCGCCGCAATCCACTCGCAACCCGCCCGGCCAACCTGCTCGCTAACGACTTTTGCGCAGGCCTCCTGAAGGTGTCCCGGATCCAGGTTCGCCGGGGCCAGCGCGTTGAGCAGGGGGACGTCGTCGGTAGAGTCGGATCCACCGGCCTTTCCACGGGACCGCACCTGGACTATCGGATCCAGGATCGGAGCGGACGTTATATGAACCCCGCCAAACTGAAGTTTCCACCCGAGAAACCGGTGGCTCCGCAGCATCTGGACGCTTTTCAGGGCGTACGAAACGATCTGATGCAGCGTCTGAGTTTATTTCCCGCCAACGCCGAATATTTCACCCGCAAGGCGAAGAGCGGATAAGCCGCAGACCGGGTCAGGGCAGGGTTTTCCCGGTGCCGCCGGTTGGTTCGACGACCGTGACCTTCATCCCGGAGAGGGTCTTCAGAAGATCGGGCAGATCGTATTTCCGCAGGGCTCCGTGGACTGTGTTCACCAACTGGTTGACGGGCACCTCGGTCTGAATCAAGTTGGACCAGGAGACCAGCGACCGGCGCAACTCCAGTGAGGCGAACAGCGCCGGCTCCAGGGCCGCGGCGTGGAGGGCAGGGGGGCCGGCCTCGCCGATGCCCACCAGGTGAACCCTGCGGGCGGCATCGGACCCCGGGACGGCGGCCAGATGGCGGGCGATGGCCAGAATCTCCTCGGCCCGCATCCCCAGGTACGATCGGCCCAGCATGTAGGCCATGTAGAATTCTTCCCAGTCCGCACCGAACAGGGGACCGTAGCCCCACTTTCCCTTTTCCGGTTCGGTTTCTCCCACGCCTCGCAGATCGACGGCCATCACCTCACGTCCTTCCCGCACCTGCTTCTCGATGGGACCGTCCGGCCCGGCATCGGCCTCCTTGCCCTGGCCGTGAAGGTACAGGACCAGGTCACGGCCGCCGGAGTCGGGAACGAAGCGCAGGGCGGGGAGCCGGATGCCCGGCTCCGGGTGCAGGACCAGCTTGTGAATCGTGTACCCGGGCCGGCGCAGG
Organism: Acidobacteriota bacterium; assembly: GCA_965217775.1. Lineage (GTDB taxonomy): Bacteria > Acidobacteriota > UBA6911 > RPQK01 > JAJDTT01 > JAJDTT01. The sequence continues at coordinate 3,532,230 of CBDCJH010000002.1, read as the reverse complement.
GTTCCCGCAGCTTCCGCCGTCAATGGGGGCAGTTCGTCCAGACGCCGGATTCCCGCCAGGCGCCGGACCTCAGCCAGCGCTTCGTCTCCGGGAGTCCGCTGCCAGTAGGCACGCCTCAGAACGGCGAGTTCCTGCTCCCGCTCCCGATTGAGTTGGAAGACGGAACGGGCGCCGGGAATGAGTTGCACTTGGCCATCCGGGCTGCAGCGGACCACCGGAAGCCGAACCGGGCGGAACTCGCTGTAGTCCGGCCCCTGGGCCGTGATGAACTCCTGCATCGACCCTTCTTCCTCACTCAGCAGAGGGGAATCGTCCTCCCGGAGCGCGTCGTCGACTCCCAGCAGCCAGCGCCGCATCCAGCGCGCCATTCCCTCCCGCAGGGGACGGAAAAAACCGTGGACCACGTCCGCTTCCACCAGATCCACCCGTTCCGGATGACCCAGGCGTCCGTAGAAACGCTTGGCCTCCCGCAGGGACCGCCACGATCCGGAGATGTCGAACATGTCGTCGCGGGTGGCGGCGCAGATGAGAGTCGGTTTCGGAGCCCGGATCATGAGGTAGTCGGCATGCCCAAGACCCCGGGCGATTTCGCCGTAGACCTGCTGCTCCGAGTCTCCCGGTCCCTGCGTGTGCAGCATCTCCTTCACGTGGGTGATGTAGCAGGAGGGCGCGGCGCAGGCGACGCGCTCGTCCAGCGCCATGAGAAGAGTGGTCACCAATCCGCCTCCCGAGTTGCCCGTGAGTCCGATCCGATCCGGATCGATCTCCTCCCGGCTGGTCAGGTAGTCGATACTCCTGATCCCGTCCCAGATCCGGTAGGTGGCGGCGCTGAGTCCCAGAGGAATGGAGCTCACCGCCACCAACATGTGCTCGATTCCGTTCTCGAAACGGGGCTGGCCGCCGGGATCGAGAAGCTGGTGGCGTTCCCCCTGGCCGATGGGGTCGTAGCACAACGCCGCCATGCCCCCTTTGGCCAGAAGGACACCGGCTCGCTGGTACATTTCCGAAGACTTGGCGCTGGGCGCGTGCCCACAGGCGATCAGGACCCCGGGATAGGGGGGCGGACCCTCCGGGAGGTAGAGAAGCGCCGTGACATAATGCCCGGGACGGCTCTGATACAGGACTCGTTCGACGCTGTAGCCGTCGCGTTGGTGGCGGCCCACGACACGAGCCTCCAGCGGCGTCCTTTCGGGAAAGTCCCCGAGCTGGGCCCGCAGGAATTCCCGCATGCGGCGCTGATGCTCCCGCATCCGCTCGGGCGTCTTGAGTTCCTCGAACGCCGCTTCACGGCGCAGGAAGGCCTTCTCGGCCTGGTCCAGCAGATAGTGGCGAACCAGCTTCCTGGTCTCCACCCGGTTGATCCTTTCGGGGAGAACGCGCAAGGTTTGGGAGGCCGCGGTTGGGATGGAGGAGCACATACAGGGTATCCAGATCGATATCAGAAGCTTGGAAAAGGGTTTCATTTTCGTCAAATGTTGCATTAGCGCAAGTTTATTCGGAAGCGAGGACGCGCGGCCAGTCCGGTCCCGTGTCAGGAGGTGGATTGGGATGAAGAAGATCTGTTTATTCCTGGTGGTAGCACTACCCCATGTCTCCGGCGGGCTGCCGGCGAGTCAGAACACGGAAACGAATCTGGGTCAGGTGCTGGCCGGACTGCCCCAGCCCTGGAAACAGAAGATGCATCGCATCACGCTCCAGGAGTACGAGGCGACGGTGGAATACTGGTCCGAGCGTCGCCCCGGGATCCTCCAGGTCGAGCGAGTGGGCGAGTCGGTGGAGAAGATGCCCATCTTTGTTCTCAAGATCACCGATTCGTCCGTACCCGACGAAGACAAACAGGTGTGCCTCGTCACTGCACTCCACGGGGGACCCGAACGTTCCGGCACCACTACCATTCTGCATCTGGCCGAATGGCTCCTCGGCGATAGCGAAGAGGCCGCAGAAACCCGCCGCGAGCAGGTGCTCCTTCTGATGCCCATCGTGAATCCCTACGCCTTCTTCGTGAGTGATCGCTTCGGCACGTCCCAGGGCATGAATCCCTATGGAGGGGGTGACCGCAATTGGGATCTGGAGAACCTCTCCTTCAAGCAACTGGAGAAGGTTCCGGAGATCCGGGCGGTCTTTTCCGTGATGGACCGTTACCGTCCGGAGGTCCATGCCGATGTGCATGGCACCGGCCTTCAGGAGTATCCATTGGACAAGCTTGGGGACCGGCGGTCCTATCGTGGGCAGACCATGTTCGAGTCCACCGGATCCGCCTATTCCAACTTCCTGCTGCGTCCTTGGGATCCCCGGATCACCGATGCCATGATCCAGGCGGGTGTCGAAGCAGGGTACGGATCGGACCGGGCCGAGGCCGATGCCCAGCGGGGGTTCTGGGCTCCCGCCCTGGATCCGTTGTCCGGCCGCTTGTGGCGGGGCCGGACCCGCTTCTACACGGCCCAATATGGATACGCGCGCTACCATACCCTTCAGACCGTCCTGGAAGTGGGTTGGGAGGAAGCCGGCGTCGCCCGGCTGAAGGGGCTGCTGCGGATCGGAAACGGATCCTGGCAGGGCCACCCCGTCTCGGGCTATCCCGTAAACCGGGTCAAGTCGTTCACCGGGCACTACGTCACGGCTTGGGGCCGGACCGCCGCCGAGCGCCGCAGGAGCCGCGTCGAACTCTGGGAGAAGCAGGAGCGATTCCTGCAGGGCATCCTCTATCCCCAGACCGAGGGCCGCGACAGTTATCTGGTGGCGGTGGACAAAGAGGCGTCCCGGATGTTGGATTCGGATCCGGAGGCCTTCCTCTCGAACCTCCGGAACCAATCGGGAATCGATGCCGATGCCGTTGAAATCTTCGTCCGGGCGGGCCCGGAAGTCCTGGTTGCCCTGGACAGAAGGAACCAGGCCGACGTGGCCGGACCTTCCCGGATCCGCCATGGCATCGGTTTTCGCTTTCGGATCCCGTATCGCAGGCCTCAACTGGCGGACGTCCGTCTGAACGGACACGCCCTTGCCGAGAGTCCGGACGACGGCTACCGGAGCTGGTTCGGAAACGGTTTCACCCAGGTCCAGGTCAACGTTCCGCCCTCGAAGGCGCGGAACCTCCGGATCTTCATCCTGACCATCGCCTACCGGCCCGGCGTGACCCGCAGTTACGGCTGGACGCCACCGAGCGCGGTGCTGGACCGGATCGGAAAGAGGTGAAGAGCGGCGAAAGAGAACAGAGGGAAGCTCCCCCACCGGCCGCAGGCCGGCACAATCCTGGCAGGAAAAGGGGAATTTGGGAGCACAGACTCTGCTGTAGCCGGTTCCGGGTCGGCGATGAAGAGGGGGACAAGACTGTCCCCCCTCCCACGTACGTGCCCGTTACCTCGTAGTTGACTCGGTGGCAAGCTTACGCGTACGTTGAAAACATTACGTCCCCCCGGCGGCATTGCTGCCGGGCCTTATGACCCCAGGGAGCCGGAAACGGCTCCCTGTTTTTTTGCCGATCTTATGGCCGAACTGCTGGCATGATCCAAGCGCGCTACGATGGTGAGGCCGATTCCCCGGCCATGGCAACGGTGGGAGCTTTGATCCTGGTCCTTGGTTCTTACCGCCTTTCTCTTTCCTTTTCGTTCCACCTTCCTCCGTTCCAAGGAACGAGGAGCGACAGACGGAAACCCGGCGTTCACCACTCGTGAGGCTTGGGCCGGGGCAGCCTCCGCCCCAGGTGGGGAATCTTGATCAGATCGAAATCTTCCCGGATGTCGGGGCTGTTGAAATTGATCTTGTTGATCCGGTGGGCCAGGTTGTCGAAGGCTTCGCAGTCCAGAGGCTGGAGCTCGAAGCGATGGTGCGCCAGGTCGATGGTGACACGGGGGGAGGAAGGGAAGTCCTTGAGCTTGCCTTCCAGGTCGATTCCGACGAAGCTGTTTCCCAGAACCTTCAGGTAGTTGCTCTTGTAGGCGTCTCCGGGAACACCCGTATCCAGGGCGAAGCGCTTGATCCGGGCCTCCTTACCCTTGCGGTTGAAGATGTGGATCTGATCGGGTCTCAGGTCCCACTCCCCCTTGGTGAAAGTGACGATGTTCAGGATGGGAGTGATCTTGTCGTCTCGGGATCGGATCAACTCCACGGTCCAGATGTTTTCGAAGTCGACGAAGGCGTGGCAGGCTGAGGCCGTCGCCGATTCGGTCGTGTCGGTCGGCGACAACTGCGCAAGAGCCGCCGGGGCCGCTGGGAGGAGGTGGAATGCGATCAGGATCGCCTTCAACCCGTGCCCGAGGCTGTGCAATGCGATTCGCATGTCTTACCCGCCTCCGCCGGCCGCACCGGAAGGGACCGACGTCTCCCGGGTTCGCAACGAACCCGAGATCCGGTTGGCGTCCCGAATTCCGTGAATCCGGCAATATTCTTCCAGACCCTGGACCACCTTCAACGAGGCCAACGGATCGGAGAAGTTGGCGGTCCCGAGTTGGACCGCCCGGGCGCCGGCAATGAGAAACTCCAACGCGTCCCGGGTGGTGGCGATGCCTCCGATGCCGATGACGGGAATCTCGACGCTGGCGGCGACCTGATGGACCAGCCGGACCGCCAGGGGCCGGATGGCCGGCCCGGAAAGGCCGGCGGTCACATTGGAGATCATGGGCCGGCGCCGGTGAACATCCACGCTCATACCCACGAAGGTGTTGACCAGGCTGATGGCATCGGCTCCCGCCTCCTGGCAGGCTCGGGCGAAGATGCGGATGTCGGTGACATTGGGCGAGAGCTTCACCCAGACCGGTTTGGCCGAGACCCGGGTCACGGCCTCCACCACCTGGAAGGTCAGGTCCGGATCGTGTCCGAACTCGATTCCTCCCTCGGTGATGTTGGGACAGGAGATGTTCAACTCCAGAGCGCTCACCTTGGGGCAGGGATTGAGCCGGTCGGTGATGGCTATGAACTCGCCGATGCTCTTGCCGAAGATGTTGGCGATGACGTGGGTCTCGTAGGGTTCCAGTCGCGGAAGCTTGTCGCGGATGAATGCTTCCACGCCCACGTTCTCCAGTCCGATGGCGTTGAGCATCCCCGACGGCGTCTCGAAGATGCGGCCGGGAGGATTGCCCGGACGGGGCAGGAGGGAGAGTCCCTTGGTGCAGAAGCCGCCCAGCCGGGAGATGTCGAAGAAGCGGGTGAACTCCAACCCGTAGCCAAAGGTGCCGGACGCCGTCAGCACCGGGTTCTTGAAACGGATACCGGAGATCTCCACTGCAAGGCTGACCGGATCAGGCATGGACCCCTTCACCTTCCGTTGCCGTGTCCCAGACCACCTCTCGGGCGTCAAACACGGGGCCATGGGTGCAGGCCAGGCGATAGGATCGGACGGTCCTCACACTGCACCCCAGGCAGACGCCGAAGCCACAGGCCATGGGAGTCTCCACCGAGACTTGGCAACCGGCTCCGTGAACGGAAGCCAGCCTGGAGACGGCCTGCATCATGGGATTGGGTCCGCAGGTGTAGAGGGCCAGTCTCTGCGCCGGATAGCGGCGGAAGTAAGGTTCCAGAATCTGGGTGACCAGTCCCCGGAAACCCCGGCTGCCGTCTTCCGTAGCGACCTGGACCCGGATTCCCAGGTCCTGAAAGTCCTCGAGTCCCACCAGGTCCCGGGCCCGGCGGGCGCCGTACAACAGATGGACCTCCTCCCCGGCCTCGCTGAGTTCCTTGGCCAACAGGAAGACGGAGGCGATGCCCACTCCCCCCGCTACCAGAACGCTGACCCGTCCCTTGGCCCGGGAGGTGTCGAAACCGTTTCCCAGCGGGCCGATCAGGCTGACCCGCTCGCCTTCCCGGAGTGCCGCAAGCAGGCGGGTCCCCGGGCCCACGATTTTGATCAACAGCGTGAGGATGCTGCCGTCGCCGGCCGGGCGCGGGATCGAGTAGACGGCCAGGGCGCGCTTGAGAAGGGGGTCGGAAGGGCAGTCCATGAGACCGGCCATGACGAACTGACCGGGCTTCGAGCTGCAGGCGATCTCAGGGGAACGAAGCGCCAAGAGGTGGTTGAAACCGGGATAGCCGGTGCTCCCGACGACCGGCGCCTGGACCACGTGAATCACCCCTTCACGATAGCACAGGGAAGAGCAAGAGTGAGAGGAGCGGGGAAATGGGGGCTCACCGGGAGGGACTCGACCCAGCCGCTGCCCTTCTTTTTCGAATTCGCCACAACTGATTCTCGCCGGGCTCCGGCTATGCTAATCTCCAAATCGCAGTCTGCCCGTGGCACATGTTGCCGGAGTCGTTGTGTGCTCGGAGTCATCGCGGGGTGCATCGTTGCGACGCCGTGGCGAGGCGGTTTTGAGAACGACCGGCATCCCCGAAGCGGAGGAGTCCGTTGCAACTGTTGATGACGAGTCGGGAGATGGAGCGCACGCTCCTGGCGATCTCCAAGGACCTGGTCGAGTCCCATCCGAATCTCCGGGAGGCGGCTCTGGTGGGGATCCGCCGCCGGGGGGTTCCCCTGGCACGGCGTCTGAAGCAGAATATCGAAGATCTGACGGGGCACAGCCTGCCGCTCGGGATCCTGGACATCAACTTCTATCGGGACGATTTGTCCCTGGTCGGGCCGCAGCCTGTCGTCGGAGCGTCCCAGTTGGATTTTCCCGTCACCGGCCGGACCCTGCTGCTGGTGGACGACGTGCTCTACACCGGCCGGACCGTGCGTGCGGCCCTGGAGAGTCTCCTGGACTACGGGCGGCCCAAGCGGGTCGAGCTGATCGTGCTCGTCGACCGGGGGCACCGCGAGCTTCCCATTCAGGCCGACTACGTGGGTCGCCGGGTCGATACCCGGGAAGACCAGACGGTCGACGTGCACATCGCCCCTGTGGATGAGGACGAAGGGGTGTTTCTCACCCGGAAGGGTTCTTAGACCATGCCGCTCAGCAGCAGGCATCTTCTGGGCATCGAAGGGATGCCGGTCGCCGACATCGAGCTGATTCTGAACACGGCACGGAGCTTCAGGGAAATCGCGACCCGCCCGGTCAAGAAGGTGCCCACTCTCCGAGGCCGGTCGGTCATCAACCTCTTCTACGAGGCGTCCACCCGCACCCGTTCTTCCTTCGAGATCGCCGCCAAGCGCCTGAGCGCCGACATCCTTAATTTCAGCGTTTCGACGAGCAGCGTGGGAAAGGGGGAGACCCTCGTCGACACGGCCCGCAACCTGGAGTCCATGAGTCCCGAGATCATCGTCCTGCGGCATCAGGCGGCCGGGGCGCCCTGGCTTCTGGCCGAAGCCTGCCGCGAGTGCTCCATCGTCAATGCCGGGGACGGTATGCACGAGCATCCGACCCAGGCGCTGCTGGACGCCTACACCATCCTGGAGCGTAAGGGTTCCATCCGGGACTTGAAGGTCGCCATCGTCGGGGACATCTCCCATAGCCGGGTCGCCCGTTCCAACACCTTTCTCCTGAACAAGCTGGGCGCCCGGGTCTGGATCTGCGGTCCCCCGACGCTGATACCACTGGAGTTCGGGCAGTTGGGGGCCACGGTGACGTTCCATCTGGAGGAGGCTCTGGCGGACGCGGACGTGGTAATGATGCTCCGGGCCCAGAGGGAGCGGCAGCACGAAGTCTTCTTCCCCTCGGTCCGGGAGTATTTTCGCCTCTTCGGGCTGAGCCGGGAGAGGATGCGGTCCGCCCGTAACGATGCCATCATCATGCATCCGGGACCCATCAATCGTGGCGTCGAGATCGATCCGGACGTCGCCGACGGCGACCATTCGGTCATACTGAATCAGGTGACCAACGGCCTGGCGGTGAGAATGGCGGTCCTCTATCTCCTGTTGGGCGCCGGCGAGGAGGAACCGTGAGTCTGTTGCTGCGCGGAGGCCGGGTCGTGGACCCGTCCCAGGATCTGGACGGGCGGGCGGACGTCCTCCTCGAAGACGGGAAAGTGGTTGCTGTGGGGAAGCTGTCCGCCCGCAAGAGCCGCGAGGTCATCGATGTCGCGGGCTGTGTGGTCACGCCGGGTTTCGTCGACATGCACGTGCATCTTCGAGAGCCGGGCCGGGAGGACAAGGAGACCATCCTCACGGGCTCTCGGGCAGCGGCGGCCGGAGGCTTTACCAGCATCGTCTGCATGCCCAATACGACCCCGGTCAACGACAACGCCGCCATCACCCGGTTCATCCTGGAACGGGCCGCCGATGCGGGGTTGGTGAACGTCTTTCCCACGGGCGCCATCACCGTGGGCTCCCGGGGCGAGCAACTGGCGGAAATCGGAGAGATGCAGGCGGCGGGGATCGTCGCCGTCACCGACGACGGCCGTCCGGTGCAGAACAGTCAGGTCATGCGGCGGGCGATGGAATACGCCAGGATCTTCGACATCCTGGTGATGGACCACTGCGAGGACCTCTTCCTGGCCGCCGGCGGATGCATGAACGAAGGGAAGGCGTCGACCCGTCTGGGGCTGCGGGGGATGAGCCGTGCCGCCGAGGAGCTTCATGTGGTCCGGGACATCATCCTGAGCCGGATCACAGGCGCAAGAGTCCATATTCTCCACATCTCCACGCGGGAGTCGCTGGACCAGGTGCGAGTCGCCAAATCGCAGGGAATCCGAGTCACCTGTGAAGTGTTGCCTCATCACTTCACCCTGACCGACGAAGACATCCGGAACTTCGACACCGACTTCAAGATGATGCCTCCACTGCGGGAAGAACCCGATATCGACGCCATGTTGGAGGGTCTGATGGACGGGACCATCGACTGTCTGGCCACGGATCATGCGCCCCACACCCGGCTGGACAAGGAGGAGCCGTTCGAGGAAGCGGCCAGTGGCGTGGTCGGCATGGAGACGGCGATCCCAGTCTGCTGGCAGCATCTGGTCCGTTCCAGAATCATCCCGGTCTCCAGGCTGGTGGAGCTCTTCAGCCTGAATCCCAGCCGGATTCTCAAGCTGGGGAAGGGCACCTTGGCGGAAGGCGCGGATGCCGACGTTACGGTCATCGATCCGGACCGCCGGCAGGTGGTGGATCCGTCGCACTTCAGGTCCAAGGGACGCAACTGTCCGTTCCGGGGATGGGAGCTGCACGGGATGCCGGTTCTAACCGTGGTGGGCGGCCGGGTTGTCCACCGGCAGGAGTCAGCGTGAGAAATGCAATTCGACAGATCGTGAAAGCGTGTGGAGCCGGCAGTGTCTGGTTGCTCCTGATTATTCCGTTACCGGCTCAGGACAAGATCCGGTTCGAGTTGCTCGTGGATTCGGGCGAGGTTCCCGCCGGGAGTGTCTTCGAAGCGACGCTGCGTGCCGAACTGGTGCCGGGTTGGCACCTCTACTCCCTCAATCAGCCCCCTCCGCCCGTCAAGACCACGGTGACCGTGCTGAAGGAGTCGGCCTTCGAGGCCGCTGGTCCCGTCACCCAACCGACGCCCATCGTCGCCTACGATCCGAGCTTCGGAATCGATACCGAGTATTTCGAGGGCCAGGTGGATTTTTCCGTTCCGGTCCGAGTGCGTTCCTCCACCGAGCCGGGCGACGAGACGCTCGGTGTCAAGGTTCGCTTCATGGTGTGCAGCGATACTCTCTGCCTACCTCCCCGAAACCAGGTGTTGGAAGCCTCCGTGCAAGTCGGGGAGGGTCGGTCGCCGGCTGCAGGCGCTCCCGCCGACGCAGAAGCGGCATCGGAGACGGCGGCGGCCGTTGTCCAGGAAGAGCCCCCTGATTCCGCCTCGAGTGCCGCGGCTCCTGCCGGGGGCTCGGACGGAATTCCGGTGGAGACCCTGGGCTACATCGTCTTTGCCATGGGCATGGGAGCGCTGGCGCTACTCACGCCTTGCGTTTTCCCCATGATCCCCATCACCGTCTCCTACTTCACCAAACGTCAGGCGGTGACGCGTGGTCAGGCGCTCCGGGACGCCTCCCTCTATTCCCTGGGGATCATTCTGACCTTTACGCTCCTGGGATTCGGCCTCACCTTCCTCTTCGGCTCGGGCGGAATCAACCGCCTGGCGGCAAACCCGGGCGTCAATCTCCTGATCGCCGCAATCTTCATTGCTTTTGCCCTGAGCCTGTTCGAAGTGCTGGAGATTCGCCTCCCCGCCAATTGGACCACGGCGTTGGACCGGAAGGCGTCGACTACGGGGGGGATCACCGGGATCCTGCTCATGGCGCTGACGTTTTCGCTGGTGTCCTTCACCTGCACCGTCCCCTTCGTGGGGACGCTGATGGTCGCCGCCATCCAGGGGGACTGGCTCTGGTCCCTGGTGGGAGTGACTTCGTTTGCGGTGGTCTTCTCCTCGCCTTTCTTCCTGTTGGCGTTGTTCCCCTCCTGGCTCAAATCGCTTCCCCGGAGCGGAAACTGGCTGAACTCGGTCAAGATCACGATGGGATTCCTGGAGGTCGCTTTCGCCTTCAAGTTCTTCAGCAACGTGGATCTGGTCTACCAATGGGAGCTTCTGACCCGGCCGGGCCTGATCGCCATCTGGCTGGCTATCTCCGTGATGATCCTCTTTTACCTCCTGGGCTGGTTTCGCTTTCCGCACGAGCAGGCGTCCGACTCAATCGGAGTGCCGCGGGCCTTCTTCGCGATCTTCTTCGCCGCCATATCGATTCATCTGATTCGGGGCCTCGTGGGGTTCCCGCTGGGGGAATTGGACGCGTTCCTGCCTCCCCGTGACTACGGGAATCCGGCGTCCATCGTGGGCACCACTGCCGGCGGTGCCGAGGAAGAACTGGAGTGGATCGACGATTACGAGGCCGGTCTGGCCGGCGCCCGGGAGTCGGGCAAGCCGGTTTTCATCGACTTCACCGGCTACACTTGCACCAATTGCCGCTGGATGGAGGCGAACGTCTTTACCCTGCCCAAGGTTCAGGAGCGGTTTCGCCAGTACCTTCTGATCCGTCTCTACACCGACGGCACGGGACCGGAGCATGCCGAGAACATGCGTCTCGAGCAGGAGCGCTTCGGGACCATCGCGCTCCCCTTCTACGTGGTGCTGTCGCCGGGAGACGAGGTGGTGGCCACGTTTCCGGGGTTGACCCGGAACCCGGAGCAATTCATCGACTTCCTGGATCGCGGTCTGGAGGCGAATCGGTCCGGCCGGGCAGGTTGACGATGATGTCGCCCGGCTTGGCATAGCCGTGACGATCCCGGGCGATGCGTTCGACCTCGCTGGGGTCGACGCGCAGCTTCCGGATCTTTTCCCGGTAGATCTGCTGCTGTTGGCGCAGGTCCTGGTTCTCCATCAGGAGCTGCTGCAACTCGTCCCGAGTCTTGCGGAACTCCAGGTAGCCCCCTTCGGCGAAGATCAGCATGTAGGTGAGGGAAAAGTAGGCAGCCAGGAGCAGGATCCAGAAGATTTCCCGCCGTGCTTTGCGACTGATAGCCATAGAGGAGGAGCCTATGACACCGGTTCGAATTGTCTTGTGTACCATCGACAGCGCCGACGCCGCCCGAAAACTGGCCCGGAGGCTGGTTCAGGATCGTCTCGCCGCCTGCGTGAACATTATCGAAAACGTGACCTCGGTTTACAAGTGGGAGGATCGGATCGAGGAGGATGCGGAGTTCCTGCTGGTGATCAAGACTCAGGACAGCCGGCTGCAGGAACTAATGGATCGGATCTCGGAAATCCACCCCTACGACGTTCCGGAGATCCTTTCGTGGCCGGTGCGGAAGGGAAGCAAGGCCTACCTGGACTGGGTCGTCGCTGAAACCGGTTAGATTTTCCGGAAGAGAGGCACTCGAAGTCGACGCGGGGACACGGACGGGGCCGGGCCCATGACCCGGAGCCGGAACTGATCCGCTTACTTCTCGAGCTCTTTTTCCTGCGAGGCCCTAATGGAATCCTTGAAGTTCCGAATTCCCTGACCCAGTCCTTTCCCCAGTTGAGGAAGGCGGCTGGCGCCGAAAATCACGACCACGATAATGAGAATGATGACCAGTTCCGAAACACCCAAACCACCCATAGCCAGTGACCTCTCAGATATTCAAAATCAAGACTTGATATCGGGATCTTAATCCCCACGCTTCCAAGCTGTCAAATCGTCCCCTCAGGGCCGGCTTCCCTGGCCTTGGAAGGTCGCTTCCAGCAGGTCGACCCGGCGGCCGTCCCGCTCCAGGAACAAGGTGTCGGTCTCCGTCTTCCAGAGCCGGCGCTCCGGCGGCTCGCCGGGAGTTTCCAAGGGCTTGGCCTGACTGTATTTGAGGCGGATGAGGTTCCGGTAGGCGTCGAAGAACTCGACGGCGTCCTGTTCGGTGTCCCAGACGGAACGGATCCAGAGTGCCAACTCCCCATCGGCGCCCTGGTAGAGCTGGACCGAGTCGCCGTCCCAGCCGCTGGCGGCGTCCCGGGCCGGATACTCTTCCAGGAACTCGTCCAGGACCAGCCGGAGCATGAATTCACCCAGGACGTTCCGGTAGATTCGCTCCCAGCGCCCCCCGAAACCGGGCGGAAGTGGCGGGGGGTCCACGTGGGTCGGATCATCCCTCGGAGACTCGTACTTCTCCGGGTGGAGAATCTGTTCCGTGGATCGGGGCAGATCGGCATAGATGCGGTCCACACCCGGCCATCCGTGCCTTCGAACGTGGTGTTGAAGGAATCGTGCTCCCTGGACGTAGGGAAAGAGCAACGCTTCCTGGAAGAAGGCGGGAACCTTCCGGAAGACGTCGTAAGTCTGTCGTGCGTCCTCCATCTGGTCCTTCTGCATCCGGACGATGTCCGGAATGTCCAGAAAGCTCTGCCCCAGGGGTTTCAGAACGTAGTCCAGCATCAGTCCCAGCCCCTCCCCCTCTACCACTGCGACGTGGGCCTGGGTGGCGTCTTCGTTTCCTTTCACGCCCTCCAACAGCCGGTCGAGATCGAAGTGCTGGTCTTGAAGCGCATGGGCCAGTTCATGAGCCATCACCGGGAGCTGTTCCTGGATCGGCACCCAGTCGGCGACATACAGGGTCCCGGTCTTGGGGTCGTAGTATCCGGCCACCTGTTCGGTCAGCAGTTGGACCAGGGTCCCGCGATAGTCCAGAGAGTCCGGAATCAGGCCCAGCTTCACCAGCAGGCGCCGGTCGAGCTCGAGTTCCTCGGCCGGATACTCTTCAGCCATGCGGGCGAGGATGTAGCGGCGGATCTCCTCGCGGCTTCGGAGCCCGGTCTCGACGGAGCTTGTGGCAGGAAGGTTGCGAAGAGCGCTGACCCTGGCCAGGACCGTGTGCGTGGATCGGCGCAACTCGTCCGCAGCCGATTTCGGGCCACCGGCCGCGGCGCCGTTTGCGGGTTCCTCCGGCCGGACGATCTGTGGTGGGTTGGCGGAGGCGCCAGAGCAGCCTATCGCCAGAATCCCCGCCAGCAACCAGCCGTAGCTCCCGCGGATATCCGCATTCCTTGCACTCACCTGAATTCCAGCTACCTGAATCTGAGAGAGTAGAGGTCCGCGTCCTTCATGACCAACCTCAGTCGAACCGGCTTTCCGGTAATCCTGCTCAGGGGTTTGTCCGAGACCGCCTGGACGTGACTCCGTTCCCACCTCACCGTGTGCTCGATCTCATCTCCCCAGATCAGGGGGGATTCCTCCAGGGCGAATCCGGGAAGAGGACGGCCCTCCGTGTCCTGTATCTCCAGGCGGATGCTCCCGGCTGCGGAGGTGGCAAAGTTCAGAACCAGATTGCCACCCTCGAAAACCAGAGGACGACTGACCCATTGTCCTCCCCTATGGTCCGCGTGGATGGAGGCGAAGCCGTCGGTCCTCAGCACCATCCGCTCCAGGTGAGCGCTGGGAAAGGTGTAGTGGCGCGCCACGTAGAGGGACATTTCGTCGTCCGAGGTAGGGACCACGCCGGCGGAGGGCATGTTGGACCGGTGAACCCAGTTCCGAGGGTCCCGGCCCGGACGAATGAAGGCCTCCATGAAACGCCGGTCCCAGTGGACGCCGTCCCTGCTGCTCATGAAGACCGCCTCCGAGACACCCGCGATGGAGATGGTGGCATGGTAGGTCCTCCAGGGGACGAACCTCTTGGGGAGCGCGATCAGGATGTGGGGCGCCCGGAAATAGGGATGGGTGCCGTTGGTGTAGAGATGCTCGCGGGGACTGCCGCCGTAGTCGGCCCAGGTTCCGGGCGTCCAGTTTCGAAAATCCTTGGAGGTCGCGTACTTGACGCTGCGCACCCCGTCGCCATCGCGGTAGACGGCCGCATATTGGCTTCGGACCGGATCCCAGAACGGAACGTTCAGGGAGTCGAACTTTCCGTCGCTGATGGCCGCCTCGTCGCTGGCCAGGCGCCAGCGCTTGCCGTCGTTAGAGACGAACGCCTTCAGGACGTGATTGGGCCATCCCGGTCCCGCGTTGCCCAACGCCTTGTACCGTTCCTCGGCGGGAGCATCCGGATTGGAGTCTTTGAAAGGAGCGAAACAGCAGGAGGCCGTTCCCTTCCAGACGATGTTGTTGTCGGTGGATCCCTGGAACTCGACCAGGCCCAGAGAGGGCCGAGTCCACTCGATCCCGTCCCGGCTCTCCAGCAGGCAGGTGACCGATTCGTGGACGGGGACGATCACCTCTTCGGGACCCAATTGCGACTTGTCGACATAGTCCTGGTGGCTGCTCCCCCGGTAGTAGAGGCGATAGCCGTCTCCGTCCTTGAAGACGGTGTGGTAGAGGCTGGTGGTGCCTTCCCACGGCCGGTCGAAAACCACGATCTTGCCGGCGGAACGCGGGCGGTGGAGTCGAAGTTCCAGCCCGTCCATGGATTCGATGAGGAAGTCGTCGACGAACAGTTCCAGGCGGGAACCGATATTGACCGGCTTTTCGGGTTCGTTCTGTTCGGCGGACCAAACTTCCGCCAGCGAGAGTCCCAGCGCGAACGCCACTGCGACCGACCTTTTCGTCCTCATGTCCTATCCTCCGGTGAGAAGGGAGACTCGCTGCCCCCGTTTCGGGGTCCAGGCTATCCCGGGGAGGGTCGAGGTTCAATCGACGCGGGTGATCGTCACTCGGGCGACGGGGTTGCGCCAGTCGGACTCGGCGGCATTGATGTCGCCGATCCCCTGAATTCCGTTGCTGACGTAGATGAAGCCCTCGGCTTCGGCCGGGTCGTGGACGAAGTGGCTCGCGCAGGGTGGACCCGGTATGAACTCGCACAATTCGGAATTGGCCTCACTTCCCGCATCGTAGGCGGGAGCATCTACGGTCTTGGATCGGGGCGGGGAGAAAAACAGGTTGGGGGGCGACGGAATCTGGACTCCGCTGACGGCAAAGAAAGAATCGTTGGTCGTCGCCAGTTTGCCGACGATCGAGAGAAACCTGTAGCCGTATCCGCTCGTCACCGTGGCCGTTGTGGACTGGGAAGGAGGGATGACCCCGTATCCTATGGCGGAATCGTAGACTCCCGGCATGGTCATCAGCGCCTCCAGCAGCGGCACCGGGTTGCCGTCCTCTGCCAGAGCAGCCAATTCGGGGCCGGACTCTTCTCCGATCGAAAAAAGAGAAGTGGATGCGTTGTGCATTGCGACGACCGGAGGAGTGATGATCTGACTCCGAGTCAGGTTCTGGATCGTGACGACGTAGGTGGACTGAGCGAGAATCGAGGTCCCGCCCGCCACGCTGAATGACACGACCGCGCTGATCAAGGTGATTCGTTTCGTCTTCTTTCTCATGGGATTCTCCCTGTTGGTTGACAGGTCTTCATCCCGGGAAGATCGGATCCGCTCCGACCCGAAATCGTCCCCGGGAAAACAGCCGCGCCGAGTCTCAAAATACCACTCGCCCGTCTCCCTGGCGCCGCGTGATTCCCTCTCGATCCGGATACTCGAGAAACGGGATGGCGTACTTGCGGCTGATCCCGAGGGAGTCGTCGAATTCTCGTGAAAATTGACGAAGACTAATCCGTAGGGGCTCCCCTTGTGGGTGCCCTCTTCGGTCCAAAGCGGAGCACGACGGCGCCAGACCAAGAGTCGGCGGTTGGAAACCCGCCGCTCCGGCGAAGAGGTTTTAGTTCCGGCTACGCCGAACTGGGGTCAAGACGAAATCCCCGCCGACCCGGACCGGATCGCCTTGTTGGATGGTGGAGGAATCGTGGACCCCGACCAACGGCGGGGTGATGACCTGACCCCGGGTCAGTTTATGAAGTTTTGAGGCTCGCTGGGAAATGAGCCTCAGATTCGGGTCAGGAAGGATTTCTTCGGACCGGCGTCAGCGCTGGTTGCGCGGAAGCTCAAAGCACGACTCTTCCGTCGCCCTGGCGCCGGGTGACCCCCTCTCGATCCAGATACTCGAGGAACGGGATGGCGTACTTTCGGCTGATCCCGAGGGAGTCCTTGAACTCGGGGACCGAAAACGACTGTCCGGGAGAGAACTTGCTCTTGAATTCGTTCCTGAGACGGGCGACTTGAGATGGGACCAAGACAAATTCCCCGCCGATCCGGACCAGATCGCCTTGTTGGATCAGGAAAAAGTAGACCTCTTCGGTCCGGGACGGCGGGTGGTGCAGCCGGCGCTTCAGCTCCGTCAGGGTCGGAGGCCGGGGAAAGCTTCTCCCGAAAACACCCAGGATCGACTGTCCCACTGCCTCCTGAGCCGGGTTCAGACGGGGCTCCCAACCTCGCCGCATGACGATGGAGCGGGCGATGCGGATCAGGTCCCGGCACTCCAGTCGCCGCAGCAGGTACTGGAAGTAGTCGATACTGGAGGACTTCAGGAAACGGTTCCGAAGCTCCTCCCTGGAGACGCCCGCGGCCAGCGGGTTTCGGGAGTGGAACTCGTCCAGGTATGAGAGCATCGATTCTTCCAGATTTCGCAGGGCTGCCCGCGTCACTGCCAGAGACGGTTCCTGGGGCACCAGCTCGATTTCCGGCAGGCGCTGCAGGTGCCCCAGCAATCGCCTCCCCGGCGAGCCGGTCCGGGCGGCCAACTCGTCGATGTCAATCCCACGTTCCCCTTTGGATCGAACCAGGAATTCGAGCCGGGTCTGGTCCGGGTCGCGGCTGCCGGCTTCCAGTCCCGAATGGAGCGCCTTCAACGCCAGCAGCTCCCCGCGGAGATTCCGGGCCCGGTGTCTGGGCGGGATGTCGTCCAACACCACTCCGCCTCCGGCGGTGACGGGCGGAGAGTCCATCCTGAAAATGAATCGGTCTCCAATCCAGCACATCGCGGGTTGCTCCAGCCGTATCTGAACCATCGCACGCTGCCCGGGCGCCACCGCTTTCCCTTCCAGCGGATACACCTGGCCCTGCCACTGTCCACTTCCATGGTGGAAGCGGACTGGAGTTCTTCGTTTCAGCGGTCGCGGAGCGCCCGTCAGCACCTTGATCGAGGCGTCCAGAGAACGAGTCGGCCGAAGACCTCCGGGTCGGGAAAGGACCATCCCCCGTTTCAGGTCGTCCTTGCCCAGGCCCATGAGGTTCAACGCGGTCCGCTGTCCTGCCACGACCTCGGGGGCCTCCCGGTTGAAGATCTCGATGCGCCGGATCCTGCCCCTCTTTCCGGACGGATAGACGGCAACGGCGTCTTCCTTCCGGATGATTCCCGAGGTCAGGGTGCCGGTCACCACCGTCCCGAATCCTCGCTTGGTGAAGACCCGGTCCACCGGCAACCGGAACACTCTTTCCTGCCGGGAACCACGGTTTCGATCCGATTTGGCGGCCTGCTCGATCAACATCCTCTTGAGCGAATCCAATCCGCTCCCCGTGATGCTGTCCACGGCGATGACGGGACCGTTCTCGAGGAAGCTGCCCCGGGTCATCGCTCGAATCTCTTCCCGCACCAGGTACAGAAGTTCCGGTTCCACCGAATCGCACTTGGTGAGGGCGACGATTCCTCCAGGAATGTCCAGGAGCCGGCAGATCTGAAAGTGCTCCAGCGTCTGCGGCATGATCGATTCGTCGGCGGCGACGATGAGCAGAGCCAGATCGATGCCGCCGATCCCGGCTAGCATGTTCTTGACCAGCTTTTCGTGACCCGGCACGTCGACGAACCCAATGCGGCAGGAACCCAGGGACAGGTGGGCGAAGCCGATGTCGATGGTGATCCCGCGGCGCTTTTCTTCCTCCAGGCGGTCGGCGTCGATACCCGTCAAGGCTTTCAGGAGGGTGGTCTTGCCGTGATCGATGTGTCCGGCGGTTCCGACCAGAAAGTCTCTCATGCCCGGCGACTCCAATTTCGTCCACCAGACTAGCAAGTCCGGACGCCAGGCGCGCCGGCATTCGGCCACCGGATGCAGCCTCGGTTTGACAGGCACGATAGAATGACGCCGACCGTTCGAGGCTGACGACATGTTCGAAAATTTGTCCTCCCGGCTCCAGAAGATTCTGAGGGACCTCAAAGGGGAGGGGCGCGTCTCCAAGGCGCACCTGAATGCCTCTCTGCGCCAGATTCGCATCGCCTTGCTGGAGGCCGACGTCCATTTCGGCGTGGTCAAGTCGTTCATCTCCGGCATCAGGGAAAAGGCCCTGGGGCAGGAAGTGATGCGCAGCCTGACGCCGGGCCAACAGGTCGTGAAGATCGTCAACGAGGAGCTTACTCGTCTCCTTGGATCGGAGGCGGCCGGGTTGGCCAAGGGAACTCGAAGGCCGACCGTTATCGTTCTGGCCGGTCTGCAAGGGAGCGGCAAGACCACGACGACGGGTAAACTGGCGCGATGGCTCAAGGCCAAGGACCGACGGCCCCTGATGGTGTCGACGGATGTCCGCCGGCCGGCGGCCATCCATCAACTCTCGGTAGTGGGCTCGGCCATCGGGATAGAGGTGGAGGACCCCCCGACCCGAGACCCGGTTCGGCGAGCGCAAATGGCCAAAAAACGGGCCCGAAACATGGGGTACGACCCCTTGCTCATCGACACCGCAGGCCGTCTCCACGTGGATGACGAGCTCATGACCGAGTTGCAGGAGATCGTGGGCGGCGTGGGAGCGCACGAAATTCTTCTGGTCGCCGATGCCATGACCGGTCAGGATGCCGTCCGGTCGGCCAAGAGCTTTGGAGACCGGCTCGAGCTTTCCGGTGTGGTCCTCACCAAGATGGATGGGGACGCCCGCGGCGGAGCAGCCCTCTCGATCCGCACCGTCACGGGTCAACCCATCAAATTCATCGGTACCGGTGAGGACTACGGCGCCTTCGAAACCTTTCATCCGGAGCGGATGGCCGGCCGGATCCTGGGCCAGGGGGATGTCCTCCGCCTCATCGAGAAGGCTCAGGCGGCGGTGACGCCGCAAGACAGCCGGAAGATTCTGGAGAAGATCCAAAGGGATGAGTTCACCCTGGACGACTTCAGGTCCCAACTGCGTCAGCTCCGCAAGCTCGGACCACTGGAACAGATTCTGGGCATGCTCCCGCAGGGAGGTCTGTTCAAGGGGATGGGACAGGTCCAGGTCGAAGAAAAGCAACTGGACACCATGGAGGCCATCATCAACTCCATGACTCCCCTGGAGCGGGCAAACCCCAGGATCATCAAGGGTTCCCGCCGCCGCCGGATCGCCCGCGGCAGCGGGCGGACGGTGTCCGACGTCAACCGCCTCCTCAAACAGTATCTGCAGACTCGAACCATGATGAAGCGGATGAAGCGGGGCTTTTCGGGCCGGTCGCGGGGTCGCACCAACTTCCCCTTCTAATGTCTCTTTTTGATAAAATGCAGGTTTTGTTGGAGGTATTCCATTGTTGAGAATACGTTTAAGTCGACACGGTGCCAAGAAGGATCCCCATTATCGGGTTGTGGTGGCCGAGCGCACCAGTCCCAGGGATGGGCGCTTTATTGAAATCCTGGGGTATTACAATCCGGCTCTCAAACCGGTTCGCCTCAAACTGAATCTGGAGCGGATCGACCACTGGGTGCAACTGGGTGCTCAGCCTTCGGGTAGGGTCGACAGCCTGATCAGCAGGGTGCGGCAGCAAGAGCAGCCATGAGCCGGGTGAAGGTCACGGGCAGCTTCGTGCGCATGCCGTAGCGGCATCCAGCCACGGGCTCCCGGTCCCGCTGCCAGGAGGCAACTATGAGAGAGCTTGTCGAGATGATCGCGAAGACGCTGGTCGACGATCCGGAAGAAGTTCGAGTGAACGAGGTGGTGGGGGAACAGACCACCGTGCTTGAACTGAGGGTCGCGCAGCATGATCTCGGCAAGGTCATCGGCAGGCAGGGACGAACCGCCCGGGCCATTCGGACGTTGTTGGGCGCGGCAGGGATGAAGCTGCGCAAGAGGTTCGTCCTGGAAATTCTTGAGTAATTGAGTCAATTCATCGCCATAGCCCTCATCCTCAAGGCGAGGGGAATACGTGGTGAGGTTTCCGCGGAGATTCTGACGGACTTCCCGGAGCGATTCTCCTCCACGGCCAGTGTCCGGGTGGCCCTTCCCGACGTGCAGTACCGGGAGGTCATCGAGTCTGCTCGTTTTCACAAGGGTCGCGTGCTGCTCAAATTTCGGGGCCGGGAACGACCCGAACAGGTCCGGGAGTTGATTGGCGGAGAGGTCCGGATCCCCTTGGAGGAGCGCATGCCGCTCCCGGAAGGCGCGTTCTACGAGTCTGATCTCCTGGGTTTGAGAGTCGAGCAGAAGGGGCGCAAGCTGGGGGTGGTCCTCGAATTGTTTCGTACTGGAGCCGAAGGCGTGAATCTGGTGGTCCGGGACGGGAACGGTCGGGAACTGATGATCCCCATGGCGCGGGCATTCGTTCGGGATGTGGATCTGGACCGGGGGGTCATCCAGGTGGATCTTCCCCCGGGATTGGCTCCTTCGAGTTAGCAACTCGTAGCGCAATGGACTGCGGACCACCCGGCCGGTTTGCAGGAGTTCCTTCTGAAATGCAGGTAGACGTCATCACCATTTTCCCTGGGATGTGTCAGGGATTTTTCGATTACGGTATCCTGCACCAGGCGATCCGAAAGGGGTTGTTTCGCCTGGAGTTGGTCGACCTCAGGGAATTTACGACGGACAGGCGCCGGACGGTGGACGATCGGCCCTACGGAGGGGGGGAGGGGATGGTGTTCAAACCCGAACCCCTGTTCCGCGCGGTGGAACGGTGCCGCCAGGGTCAGCGGAAGCCTTGGGTCGTGTATCCGAGTCCGCAAGGAAGCCGGTTCACGCAGGAGAAGGCGGTGGAGTTGTCCCGGAAATCCCATCTGACGTTCATTTGTGGGCGTTACGAGGGAGTGGATCAGCGAGCGTTGGATGATCTGGTGGACGAAGAGATCTCGATGGGGGACTTCGTGGTCACGGGAGGCGAACTGCCGGCCCTGCTGATGGTGGACGCTATCGTGCGACTGGTCCCGGGCGTGGTGGGCAAGCCGGCTTCATTGGAGCAGGAATCGTTTGCCACCGGGTTGTTGGACTATCCTCAGTACACCCGGCCGGCCACCTACCGGGATCGGCCCGTCCCCGAGGTCCTGCTGTCGGGGAACCATGCAGAGATACGTTCCTGGCGGGAGGAACAGGCTCTGAGACGTACTCGGGATCGCAGGCCCGATTTGCTCGCGTCCGGATCGCGTTCCGGCAGGCCGAAAGGATAAGGGTGGAGTCATGAATCCGATACAACTGGTCGAACAGCCGCAGTTGAGGGATGGGATCCCGGATTTCGGACCCGGAGATACGGTGCGGGTCAACTTCAAAATCAGGGAAGGCAACAAGATTCGCGTGCAGCCCTTCGAGGGAGTCGTCATCGCCATTCGCAGGCGGGGCCTGGGTTCCACCTTCACGGTTCGCAGGATCTCGTTCGGCTACGGCGTGGAGCGCATTTTTCCCTTTCACTCCCCGTTGATCGAGAGCGTGCAGGTCTTGCGCAGAGGACGAGTCCGGCGAGCCAAGCTCTACTATCTGCGCCAGCGCAAGGGGAAGAAGGCCAGGATCCGGGAAAAACGCTGACCGCCCGTGGCGGGACTCGTCTCGGCCTCCCCCCGGCGCGAAATTCCCGTGGACGCCGTTGCTCCTCGGCAAATGACGCCTGGCAGGACCGTCCATCGCATCCGGTCCCGGGAGCGCGTCGCCGGGTTCGTTGCTGAAGGAGACCCAGGAGCCTGCGCCGCAGAAATTGATCTACTGCGAAAGCGGTGAATCGGTCCATATTTCCTCGATTTCTCGGCGAATAGAACGACTATGCACCTCCAAATCGAGAAAATCTGGCCTCGATTCCCCACTTTCTCGCTTCGATCATTCCTACGGCGCAGACTCCTAGGCCACGGACTGTCGACATTTCTCGGGGGCATTCCGCAGTCGGTGTCAAACGGCGGTTCATGATTCAGAAGGTCCTGTTTGGTCTCTACGTGCTCTACTGCTTTGAGGTCGGGATCTTTCTACTCCTGTTTCCCTGGTGGGATCAGTGGAGCCAGAATTCGCTGCTGGAAATCTACCCCTGGCTCCGGCTGATCATGCTCAACAACTTCGTTCGTGGCGCGGTTTCCGGTCTGGGGCTGGCCAACCTGATTTTGGGGACGTGGGAAGTTGTCCATTATCAGCGATATTTTCCGAAGACATAGGCCACCCTATCTCTACGGCATCTCAGATCGCGTCGCGTTTCCCGGTTTGGCGCCGGAGGAGTATCTGGACCGGATCTTCAGGAGTCCAGCGCACATCCTTCAGTTTCGGGAAAAGGACCTCTCGCCGGCGGAGAGCCGCACCTGGGTAAGGCACGGTGTCGAGTTGGCGGGCCGAAGCGGAAAAGTGTTTCTGGTCAACACCCATGTGGAGCTGGCCCTTCAGGAAGGGGCCGACGGAAGCCACCTGACTTCGAAGCAGGCGCTGTCCCACGCCATCCGACTCCGGGATCGGTATGGAAACGCGTCGTTTCTCCTGGGCAAGTCGACTCACAGCGGTGATGACGTGCTGCGGGCGGCCGCGGAGGGAGCCGACTACGTACTGGTGAGCCCCGTTCTGGATCCGCTCTCCAAAGAGTCGCGTGCACCGGCGCTGGGTTTCCCGGCCCTGGAGCGCATCGCCCTCTCCGTGGAAATTCCGGTATTCGCCCTGGGAGGTGTCGTGGAGTCGGACCTGAACCGTATCGCGGGCTGCGGGGCCGCCGGCCTGGCAGGGATCACGTGGTTGAAGCGGGCGATCGAGCGGCCGCATCCGAACTCGGAGCTGTGACGCCGGAATTGAACTTCGCCCGGAATGGACCGAAACCGGGTTCCGCGGGGCGCGCTGGGCGCCCGCCGCTATTCCAGGTCTCCGCCCAGGCCCAGGCGGCATCCTTTGCGGGCGATCTCGGTGGTCTTCTTGGCCTCCTCCAGGGTCAGCCAATAGTCATCGTCATCCAACTGGACCGCCAGCTTCTCCATGGTCTCCAGGCGCGGCTCGAACTTGAGGACGTTCTCGCAGAACCTCTTCAGGACCTTCAGGATCTCCTCTTCCGAGAGCCGCCGTTGGTTTGCCTTCTCGTCGATGTTGATCATGACGCCGTCGATGGCTCGCTCGTAGGCATGGAGCAATTCCCAGTGGGCATGGAACGTCAGTGGACCCTCGTCCTCCCCGTTCCGGCCTTTCTTCTTCTTGTTCTTTTTTTTCTTCCGCTTTTTCCCGGTCACCGGAGGCTCTTTCCCCGTCAGTCGGGTCCAGCGCTCTTCCAGCGCCTCCAGGCGATCTTCCGCAATCTTCAGGAAAACACGGGTTCGCCTGTCCAGTTTCTGCGCCCTTTGGATCTTGGTGTATTCCTCGTCGGTGAAACCGTCTGCCGACTGGGAAAAGGAGACCGCCGGGAATGCCGGCGTAAAAGGCAGCAGGCCGTGAGCGATTCCGGGCGCAGACCGGGTGTCCGCCGGGGTCAACCGGCCAAAGAGTTGATCCAGGAGGTGCTTGCGCAGCTTTTCCAGAGATCGGATACAGTCGTCGAAATCGTCTCGATATTCAAAGGGCAGGGCGAGCTTGAGGTCCTCCATCGCCTCCACGATGCGCCTCGCCCGTATTTCCAGGCGTTTCGCTTCCCTGGAGCGGCCGTCCTTCTCACGGGTGGGGGTTTCCAGAAGAGCATGTTCGGAGAGGGCTCTCATGTCCGCCAGCACCCTCAGGACGGACCTGAGTTCCGATTCCTTCCCGGAGGCTGCCAGAAGCTTGGAGTTCCGCTCCAGGGCCTTCCGAAAAAGGTTCATGTGAGACTTGTAGTCGTTCTTCCCCCGATAGAGGCGCATCTCGTACAGGGTTAAGACCTGCTCCAGCGGCGGTAGAGTCTCGGAGGCTGACCCGGCAGCAAGCGATGCCAGCAGCAGCAGGAACGGAATCTGGAAAACGCAGGACATGCCTACATTCTTTCCGGAACTTCGATACCCAGGAGTGCGAGAGACCGCGTCATGGCCCGGCGCGCCGTATCCGCCACCGCCAGATAACAGGTCTGCTTCCGCGAGTCCTTCTGCGAAAGGATGTGATGGCTATGGTAGAAGATGTTGAAGATCTGGGCCAGCGAGAAGGCGTGCTTGGCCAGATAGGACATTTCCAGGGTCTTGAGCGACTGTTCGATGGCGCCTTCGGACCTTCCGGCCTGAAGCAACAACTTCCAGATCTGATCGTCCTGAAGCAGATCGGCGAACCGCTCCGGATGCTCCCGCAGGTACTTCGGCAGATCCTCCTGCCCCCGATCCACCGTGCCGCCCCCCTGGGACCGCAGCTTGCGGAAGATGTTGTTGGCGCGCACCACCGAATATTGCAGATAGGGGCCGGTCTCTCCCTCGAAGCTCAGGGCCTCCCGGAAGTCGAAGGCGATGACCGAGTTGCGGGCATATTTGAGGAGGAAATACCGTAGGGCTCCAACAGCGATCTGGGTGGCGATCCGCAAACGCGCCTCGTGGGTCAGGTCCGGCTGGCGGCCGGCCACTTCCAGGAGTGACTTCTCGATGAGCTTGTCCACCAGGTCGTCGGCCTTGACCCCCAGTCCCTTGCGTCCGGAGACCTCTACGTAGGGCCTGGCCCGATCCGCCTCCGAGAGCTCGATCCCCAGTTCACGGCTGCACTTGAGGGAGAGAGCCACCATCTCGTAGGAAAAGTGGGTGGAATGGTCGGCGGGGACTTCGTGGCCCAGGCTGCGAAGGCCGTGGACCACCACCCGCTGCAGGTAGGATTGGCGAACGTCGATGACGTTGTAGACACTCTGGCCGCCTCCGAAGTCCTTCTCGACGTCGGAGGCTCCGCCGGAACTGGTCATCCAGACCTGGCCCCGGTCCGGGTAACGGCGCACGACCCGGTAGCGAAAGCTCTTCTCCAGCAAGCCGAATTTCCAGAGCTGATAGGCGATGTCCTTACCCACGTAGGTGACGGTCCCGTCGCTGCGGACGATGATCTTCTCCTCCGCAGGCTGACCGTTCTCGCCTGGAAGCCGCATCACCCAGCAACCTCGATTGGGTCCGTCCGCAACGTGGGTGATGGCCTTGCGCTGCT
This sequence comes from Acidobacteriota bacterium, assembly GCA_965217775.1. Taxonomy (GTDB): domain Bacteria; phylum Acidobacteriota; class UBA6911; order RPQK01; family JAJDTT01; genus JAJDTT01. Next base: position 3,506,968 of record CBDCJH010000002.1, on the reverse strand, counting down.
TGAGCCGGTCGAAGGCCTCGTCCCAGAATTTCTCCCTCAGAATCTGGCTTTCGCGGGGAAGGACGTCGTAACGGACGCCGATGCGCCACATGGTTCGCAGGTGGGCGTTCACGATTCGGAGGGAAATGTGCTCGGCCATCCGGCCGGTCACGCCCTCTCCCTCCTCGATCTCTCGAAGGGTGCGGCGGCGATGTTCGAGGCGCGAGTCCTCCTGTCCATACCAGTCGCAGACTCGGGCGTACAGGTCCCAGCAGTAGTAATCGAAGGGTTCGGGAATCGCCTGGACCTGCTCCAAGCTCAAATTCCGCAACTGCTGGAATCCAACCACGACGTCGGCGACTTGAACGCCGGTGTCGTCGATGTAGTTCTGAATCTCCACCGAATGGCCCCGGGATCGCAACAGGCGGCCGAAGGTGTCGCCCAGGACCGCGTTCCGGAGATGCCCGATGTGAGCCGCCTTGTTGGGATTGATATTGGTGTGCTCGACGATGATCTTCGGTCCGCGTGCCGGTTCCGGCGGTTCGGAAAGTGAGCCTTGGAGATCGGCCAGGAATCGATCCCGCTTCAAAAAGACGTTGACGTAGCCACCGGCCGCCTCGACCCTTTCCATCCAGGGGGGCATCCGGAAGTTGCCGGCGATCTCCAGGGCGATGTCACGGGGAGCTCGCCGCAGGCTTCGGGCCAACTCGAAGGGAAAGGCGAAGGCCAGGTCCCCGAACTCGATCCTCGGCGGCGATTTGGCGGCGGCGGACCCCAGCTCCAGGGAAAATCGTTCGCGCACGAATTCCCGGAACAACGCCTCGCTCTGGCGGGCCCGGCGCAGCAACATGGGCCAATGATATCAGACGCCGGAGAGGGGTCCGGGCGAGGAAAGAGGAAAGAGAAAAGAGAAAAAAGTAGTGGGAAGTCAGAGGCGGCAACGTGGTCTCAGGGACTCGACCACCCGTCAGGTTCCAGCGAAGTCAGGGGAGGGACCGCGGTTCATGTTCGATGGGTCGACGTGGCCACGGCTGAATCGTTTTTCCTCCAAATCTCCGCTATCCGAACATTCCCTCTTCTCTCTTTCCTCTTTCCTCCTTTCCTGTCTTCCTCTCCGGCCGTGCTATTGTGTGCGGGATGGGAACGGACGGCGGCCGGGATCGCATTCTCTACTTCGACGCCTTCAACGGCGTGAGCGGAGACATGATCCTGGGGGGGTTGCTGGATCTGGGGCTCCCCTTGGATCATCTTCGGCGTCGGCTCGCTTCATTGCCGCTGGAGCCGTATCGCCTCACCGCCCGCAAGATCGACCGGAACGGACTCTCGGGGACCGACTTCCGGGTCGAGATCGAGAATGGGCGGCACTCCCATGGACGCCCGCCCGGGCAGATCTACGGGCTGATCGAAAAGAGTGGTCTGGAGGATCCGGTCAAGGAGATGGCGCTGTCGGTGTTTCGGCGGCTGGCCAGGGCCGAGGCGGCCGTCCACGGAGAATCGGTGGAGCATGTCCACTTTCATGAGGTGGGCGCGGTGGATGCCATCGTGGATATCGTTGGGGCCTGCATCGGATTCCACTACTTCGGCGCCCGCCGTTTTTTCTCCAGTCCCCTGAACCTGGGCGGCGGCACCGTGACCTTCTCCCACGGCACCTGGCCCGTCCCCGCGCCCGCGACCGCTCACTTGGTCCGCGGCTATCCCGTGGTCATGGGGGAGGTGCAGGCGGAGATGACCACGCCCACCGGGGCGGCCATCGTGACGACGTTGACCGCGCCCGGCGCCGCGACGCCGGCCTGGACTCTGGATCGATGGGGCTTCGGTGCCGGAGACCGGGAGTTGCCCGGAATCCCCAACATGTTGAGACTGGTGCTCGGCAGTGAAGCCGGCGAGGAAAAACCCTCCCCGGCGACCGCCGAAGGAGTGCGTGACGAAGAGGTCCTGGTCCTGGAGGCCGACATCGACGACCTGGATCCCGAAGCCATCGGCTACGTCATGGAGACGGCTCTGGGCGAAGGAGCTCTGGACGTCCGTTGCGTACCCCAGCATATGAAGAAAGGAAGGCCCGGACACCATCTTTCGTTGCTCTGCCGCCCACCGGATCGTGACCGTATGATGGGCCTCCTCTTCCGCGAGACGACAACCCTGGGGGTTCGTTGGAAGCCGTGGCGGCGCTGGGTCCTGGAGCGCGAGTTCCGGGAGGTGGAGACCGGGCACGGAACGGTTCGAGTCAAGGTGGGACGCTTTCGGGGAGAGCCGGTCACCGTATGGCCCGAGTACGAAGACCTGAAAAGGATCGCCGCAAGGACCCGTATTCCGTTGAAGAATCTGAGACAGATGGCGATCCGCGAGGCGACCGAGACGGAATAGGGGGCCATGGCCAAGACCTTCTACCTCACGACTCCTCTCTACTATGTCAACGACGTGCCCCACGTCGGGCATACCTACACCACCGTTATCGCCGACGCCATCGTCCGCTACCGGAGAATGTGCGGCGACGACGTCTCCTTCCTGACCGGCACCGACGAGCACGGTCTCAAGATCGAGCGGTCGGCCCGGCAACAGGGCATCGAGCCCCAGGAGCTGGTGGACACCTATGCCGGCAAGTTTCGAAACACCTGGGAGCGGCTCGGTTTGAGCTTCAACGAGTTCATCCGTACCACCCAGGAGCGTCACTATCGCGCCGTCGCCAAGCTCTTCCGGGCGGTCAAGAAGAGCGGAAGCGTCTATCTCGGTCAGTATCAGGGCAACTACTGCGTGGGTTGCGAGGCCTATGTGGCGGAAGGCCGGAATTGTCCCGACTGTGGGCGGCCTACCGAGTTCATGACCGAGGACAGCTACTTCTTCGAGCTGTCGGCGTTCCAGGAGAAATTGCTCAGGTTCTACCGGGAGAACCCGGACTTCGTGGTCCCTCGCTCCCGAATGAACGAGGTGGTCCGCTTCGTCGAGGGCGGTCTTCAGGACCTCAGCATCAGCCGCACCTCATTTCGCTGGGGCATCCCCGTTCCGGACGACGAGAGGCACATCTTCTACGTCTGGTTCGACGCCCTCACCGGATACATCTCCGGAATGGGCTATGGAACCGACGAGGAGAGGTTCGAGAAGTGGTGGCCCGTAGACGTGCATCTCATCGGCAAGGACATCCTCCGTTTTCACGCCGTTTACTGGCCGGCGTTTCTGATGGCGGCCGGGCTGGCTCCTCCCAAGCGGGTTCTGAGCCACGGATGGTGGACCATCGAAGGGGAGAAGATGTCCAAGTCCAAGGGTAATTTCATCACCGCCGCCGAGCTCTCGAACGTGGTCCGGACCGACTACTTCCGTTACTTCCTGCTCCGGGAGATTCCGTTGGGCTCCGACGGAAACTTCTCCTTCGACGGGCTGCGGACGCGGGTCAACAGCGACCTGGCCAACGATCTGGGAAATTTGGTCCAACGCACGCTGAAGATGATCCGAAGCTATTTCGGCGGCGTCATTCCGGATGGAGGATCGGCGGACGAGCGGGGCCGGGAACTTCGGGATTTCTGCGGCGAAACCGCGCGACTCTACCGGGAACGGTTCGGAAATCTCCAGATCAACAAGGCCATGGAGGCGGTCTGGGGGCTGATCAGCCGGGTGAACAAGTACCTGGTGGTCAACGAGCCCTGGATTCTGGCCAAGGTCCCGAGCCGCCGGGCGCAGTTGGGGAGTGTCCTGTACCACGCCGCCGAGGCGTTGCGGCTGATCGCGGTGATGCTGGGGCCCATCGTCCCTGAGGGGGCGGCCTCCATAATGAACCAGCTCGGAATTCGCCGGCCCCTGGAGGATCATCGGATTTCCGCTCTGGAGTGGGCCGGTCTGGAGAGCGGTTCCACCATCGGAAAGTTGAGTCACATCTACCCGCGTCTGGACAAGAAGGAGTTTCGAGTGAAAGTGAAGAATCGACGCGCTCCCAGCGCCGCTGCCGCAGCCAGGGGAGCCAAATCGAAGAGGACTGCGGCCGCCGAGACCGGTGGCCGGCAAGATGCCCGCATCGACATCAAGGAGTTCGCCAAGGTCAGGATGCAGGTGGCCCGGATCGTGAGCGCCGAGTCCATCCCCAAGTCGACCCGCCTGCTCAAGCTCAAGGTGGACCTGGGGTCGGAGGTCCGCCAGGTGGTGGCGGGAATCGCCGAGCAGTATTCGCCCGAGTCTCTGCCGGGCCGTCTGGTCGTCATCGTGACCAATCTCAAACCAGCCAAGCTCATGGGTGTGGAATCCAACGGGATGATCGTAGCGGCTTCGGACGGAGGAAAACCGGTCCTGGCCACCTTCACCGAAGAGGTCCGCCTGGGGTCGGTTCTGACCTGAGCGCCGGCTGGAGATCGTCCAGTGTTCATTGACTCCCACGCCCATCTCGATGCTCCTGCCCTGCAATCCGACCTGGAAGGAGTTCTGTCCCGGGCGCACCAGGCGGGAGTGGAGTCGATTCTGACCATCTGTTGCCTGGAAGAGAATCGTGATTCCGTCGAGACCACGCTGAAACTGTTGGACCGCTACGATTTCCTCTGGGCGGCCTTCGGCGTCCATCCCCACGACGCGCGTTTCTTTGCGGACGGCATCGCCTCCGAGCTGGCCGATCTGTTGCGCCATCCCAAGGCTCTGGCCTTGGGCGAGATCGGTCTCGACTACCACTACCTGAACTCCGATGCCGATGCTCAGAGGGAGGCGTTCCTGGCACAGATCGAGCTGGCTCAGGCTGCCGGTAAACCGATCGTGATCCACTCCAGGAAGGCCGAGGATGAGATCTGCTCGATTCTGGAGGAGAAGTACCCAAGTGGGGAGGGACTCAACGGTGTGGTCCATTGCTTTACCTCCGATGAGCCGACTGCCCGGCGCTGTCTCGATCGGGGGTTCTTCATCGGCCTGGGGGGCATTCTCACCTTTCGCAAGTCGAATTCGCTCCGAGCGGTGGCGAGCCGTTTGCCGGTGGACCGGATTCTGATCGAAACCGACTCCCCTTACCTGGCCCCGGTCCCCTTCAGGGGCAAGACCAACGAGCCTGCCCGGGTGGTGGAAATCGCGCGGGAACTGGGGAGAATCCGGGCCCTGACCCTGGAACAGGTGGGTGAGCGCACCAGATCGAACTTCGAGAGATTGTTCGGCGTCGGTTCCCTTCGGGGTCCGGGCGGATTGGCAGTCTCAAATTGACGTTGATATAGTTTTCACGCTTATTTGCGGGGAGACGCGGCGAGCACAACCGGAGAAACGGCCTCAGTCCGTCGGACGGGCGTGAAGATCGTCGGAGAAGGGGGCTTTCCCGATGGCCCTGCAATCCCGGGACCGTAGACCCAGGTATGGACGTGCAGATTAGCCGCCGCCTCACTCTGAAAGACATTTTCCTGCTGGTGAAATCGGATCTGGCCGAGGTGGAGACCCGCCTCGATTCGGAGATCCAGAGCGCGATTCCGCTGGTCAACGACATCAATCGGTATCTGCACACGAGCGGTGGCAAACGGCTTCGGCCGGCGGTCCTGCTGCTGGCTTCCAAGCTCAGTGGGGGGCCTGCCGAAGCGGCGTTGCGGCTGAGCGTGGTGGTGGAGTTGATCCACGTGGCCACTCTGGTCCACGACGACATCATCGACAACAGCGATGTCCGCCGTGGACGGCCCTCGGTCAACGCCAAGTGGGGCAATCAGATCACGGTCCTCATGGGCGACTGGCTCTACATGACCTCCTTCCAGATCGCCATGAAGGAGCGGTCGATGAGGATCTTGGACATCCTCATCGACATCACCCGCAAAATGGTGGAGGGGGAGCTCCTGCAACTGGAGCAGGAGGGGCGCATGGACGTCACCGAGCAACAGCAGTTGGAGATCAGTCTCTACAAGACGGCTTACCTCTTCTCCGGTTGCGGCCGTCTGGGAGCGATTCTCGGCAATATGGATCGGGCTCGGGAGGAGGGTCTCGCCCTCTACGGCCGGTCCCTGGGGATGGCCTTCCAACTGGTGGACGACCAGCTCGACTACACCTCCGCCCAGAAGGACATGGGCAAGCCGGTCCTCAAGGACCTGGAAGAGGGGAAGATGACGCTCCCCATCATCTTCATGCTGCGCCGGGCCCGCCCGGCGGAAAGGGATTTTCTCCGGCAGGTGATTCTCCGGCACGATTTCAGCGATGCCAACAAGCAGGAGATTCTGGGCCTGGTCTGGAAGTACGGAGCTTTGGATGAACTGAAGCTGCGAGCCCAAGCCTACGCCAAACAGGCCAGGGATGCACTTGCGGTCTTTCCCGATTCCATCTACCGGGACGCCCTCCTCCAGGTGCCCGACTTCGTCCTGAATCGAAACAACTGAAAATATGCCGGAGTTCCACCTGGGGGAATGACCTCCGTGGAGTGGCCTGCGCAGTCGAACTATTTCGGAGTGTCTTCCGAATTGGCTTGGCTTTTTCGGAAGCCGTTACGATTCGGCGCCCTGAATCCGAATCTTCAGTGTCGGTTTCCGGAGCGGACGCATGAGGTTCGAAGGCCGTCGAAGGTCACGGGGAGCCTCTCCGGCGCCCGTCAGAAAGAAGGTGCGGGGATGTCCTCCACCATGATGTTCGGTAGCGGTTTCGGTTTCACGGCGGGTTTCTCCTGCTGTTCGGCCTCTCCCTCATCGGGGTCCGCCTCTGCCACCGGTGCAGGAGCTGGAGCGGCTCGACGGGCGGCGTAAAGTTCCGTCCCGAAGTTTCCCGGCGGAGTCTTGCCCACGGTCTCCTTCATGAAATCGATCCAGATGGGAAGGGCCAGGGTGCTGCCATAGACCCTTTCACCCATCGAAATCTTGGTGTCGTGCCCCACCCAGACGCCGGCCGTCAGCAGCTTGCTGAATCCCACGAACCAGCTATCGGTACAGTCGTTGGTGGTGCCCGTCTTCCCGGCGACCGGAATCGGCAGACTCCGGGCCTTGCGGGCGGTTCCTCTCAGGACCACGTTTCTCAACAGGTCCAGCATCGCCTCGGCGGTCTCCCGGGTGACGACCTCGTCCACGCCGGCCTCATGGCGCTCCAGAAGAACACCGTTCGCGTCTTCCACCCGGTCGATGAAATGGGGATGGACCCGGACCCCGCCGTTGGGGAAGGCGGTGAACGCGGACGTGATCTCCTCCAGGGTGACCTCGCCCGCTCCCAGAGCGGTGGGCAGATAGAGTGGGATGTCCCGTTGGATTCCGAACCGGTGCGCCACTTCGACGACTCTCTCGACCCCCATCGCGTTGGCCAGACGCAGCGTGGGGACGTTTCGGGACTGCGCCAAGGCCTGACGGATGGGGATGAGCCCCTTGTATTTTCCGTCCGCGTTCACCGGACGGTAAGGGCGGCCCAGACCGTCCCGAAACTCCACCGGGCTGTCCAGAACCGTGTCCTCGGGCGCATAGCCGCTTTCCACCGCGGCCACGTAGGTGAAGGGCTTGAACACGGAACCGGGTTGTCTCAGAGCCTGGGTGGCTCGATTGAACTTGCTGTATCGAAAGTCGAACCCCCCCACCATGGCTCGAATGGCGCCGGTCCCGCTCTCGATGGCCATCAGCGACCCCTGAACTTCGGGAACCCGGTCCAGCTTCACTTCGACGGTCCGTTCCTCACGGTTGATGCTCTCCAGGGTAAAGGCGCAGACGTCACCCGCCTTGAGGACCTGGTCCAATCGCTTCTTTCCGGTCCAGTCCACGTGGTTGGGCCGGACCGTGGCCCGGTAGCTGCCGACCTTCACCTCTGCCGTACGCTCGTCCGATTGCAGAACGAGGCCGTGGACCATCTGACCGGGGGAAAAAATGGTGTCCCAATCGGAACGCCAGTACCCCTCCAGCTCTTTCCCGGCCTCGAGGATGTTATCTTTGGCGCCGCGCCATCTCCGCCGCTTCTTGTCGAACGCCTTCAATCCGTCACGAAGCGCCCTTTCGGCCGCCGTCTGAAGTTCGTAGTCCAGAGTCGTGTAAATCTTCAGACCTCTCGTGTGAATCTCCCCGCCGGGGAACCGTTTCTCCAGATATTGGCGAACCCACTCCACGAAGTAGGGGGCCGGCGTCTGTTGCCGGTCCCAGGTCTTCAGACCCAGTGGCTCCTGCAGATTGGTTCGCAGCCTCTCCGCGTCGATGAAGCCCTCATCGTAAGTTCGTTCCAGAACCCAGTTTCTTCGCTTCACGGCCAAGTCCGGGTGATTCAGGGGAGAATACCTGGCGGGCGTCCGAATCAGGCCTGCCAGCAGGGCCGCCTCGTGCCACTCCAGTTCGTTCATGTTTTTCTGGAAGTAGAACTCGGAAGCGGCCGCCAGTCCGTATCTCCCGTGCCCCATGTACATCTGGTTGACGTAGCGGGTGAGGATCTGCTCCTTGGACAGGGTGCGCTCGATCTGGATGGCGAAGATCATGTCCTGAATCTTGCGCTTGATCGTCACCTCGGGACTGGTCAGCAGCAGTTTGCTCAACTGCATGGTGATGGTGGAGGCGCCTTTTCGTTCTCCGTAGACGATGTTCCGGAAGATGGTGTAGATGAGGCGGCGGAAGTCGATGCCGGCGTGCCGGAAGAAGTCCGAGTCTTCGGCCGCCAGGATCGTGTTCTTCACCGTGTCCGGAATCTTGTCGTAGGTGACGATCTGCCTCTTCTCCACCCCGAAAATGCCCAGAACCCGCCCGTCCGCCGAATAGACCTCGGAGATGACATCCGGCCGGGTCTGCTGCAGCTCACCGACTTGAGCCAGTTCGATTCCCCAGGTGAGGACCAGGCCGGTGAGGGATCCGGTCACGGCCGCTGCGATGATCAGAACGGCGCACGTCACCCAGACCAGAAATCGGCGGCGGCGAGGAGACGGCTTCTTGCGGGAGGAGGGTTTTCTTCGAGCGGCGGGTTTCTTTCGACGGGGCACCGTTGCATTCTACACGACTTGCCCTGTTAGTGGCGGGACGGTCGAGTCGGCCTGGAATTCGGAAACGATTGAGTTGACGGAACCCTGATTCACAGCTTTCCAACAGGCGGCCCACACCCTGTCAACAGCATTCCGACAGGCGTTCCACAACTGTCCTTTGCTCTGGCAGGCCCGTCCTGGGTGGTGGCGGTCATCGAGTTTGCATCCACTCCTTCTGGCCGTGCCCGGGCCATTCCGGCGCGTCCGGTCCGGCAATGTCGTTGCCTGCCCGAGGATACGTTCTGGGGCCGGCGGTTGCCTGGGTCGGGAGGGTCGGCTCGCCCTGGCCGACAGGAGTCCGGGGATCGCGCCCCCCAGTGGGAAATGCGGCCCAAGGGGCAAGGTCAGTCGGGCGGGTCTCAATTCGAGGCGAACCGGGTGGCCACGTACTTCTCGGCATCCTTCTTGCCGAGTCGAACCGTGCCGGGGCCGCTCCGGACGTAGAGATCGCCCTCCTTTGCCTTTTCCAGTCCCTTCCACCGCAGGTAGACCGGCTCGGGACTTCGCTGGCAGCTCACGAGGCAGACGGTCTTCCCCTCCACGATCTGGGTCTTGGGATCGATGCAGGTGCCGGCCCGGTCGCCGAGGCCGTTTCGCACCACCTGGGCCAGGTGCAGCATGAACTTGTCGTCGGTCTCCAGACGGTCGTGGGCGATGCCCAGCACCTTGCGGTCGTCGTCCACGCCGATCAGGAGGTCGCCGCCCTCGGTGTTGAGGAAGGCGGCGACGGTCTTGAGCGCCGCATGGGTGACCTGCTTGACGTCCTTGCGATCCTCCTTCAGGTTCCAGCGCAGGCTCGACTTGAACTCCAGCGTCTTCGACTCCTGGTGTTTGAGCAGTTCCTCCGCTCGCTGGTGCCGCGTGATGTAGTCGTCGAAGAGGAAGTTCTTGAGCGCCTGGCCGAAGTCGGGGTCGTCGGTGATCCGCCTGTAGAGATCGAAGTTGGTGTCGACGATTTCCTGGATCTTGTCCTCGACTTTGGGATCGAAGGTCAGCCGCACGTTCTCGCGGGTGTTCACCCGGGCGCTGGCGTCGAGGCCCGCGTCCCGGTCGAGGGCGGATCGGATCTGTTCCAGCGTGATCCGGTGCTCGTCGCCCAGGTTCAAGCCGAAGCGATCGTTCAAGGCCTCGATGATTCGCGAGAGGGCCTCCAACTCGTCACCGCCGGGACCGCGGCGAGTCTTGCTGCCTACGGGATCCAGCGGCCGCACCTGCCGTTCGAGGGCGATCCGGCCGCGGCTCGTCCGTTGGATGCGGAAGGACTCCATGTCGATGCTCTCCCGGATCTCGAGGGGCAGCGCCTCCCGGCCCATCGACAGCAGGCGGCGGAGATGCCGGGCGAAGACGTAGAGTTTCTCCAGGTCGGTGTCGGCGAACGTAAGCACCTGGGAGAGGAAAGCGTAGAGGCGCGCGTAGTCGGTGAGCTGGCTGCGGAATTCGCGTCCCTCGTCCGGCGCAAGCTCGGTGAAGCGTTGCCGCGCCGGTTCCAGCGCCGCGTAGAGTTTGTCCTGGCCCGCCTTCGGATCGAAAAACGCTCGCGCGAAGTTCTCGACGTCGTCCTCGCCGAACACGCCGAAGTCGAGCAGCCTGCCCTGAACCTCGTAGAGGAGGTTGGGATCGGTCCCCTCCGAGAGGAGGGTGGTCTCGTAGTAAGGCTCGAAGGCCTTCTTGATCTCCTCGGCTTCGTTGGCGAAGTCGAGCACCATCGTTCCCCGCTTGCCGGCGTGCGTGCGGTTCAGGCGGGACAGCGTCTGGACCGCGTTCACGCCGCCCAGTTTCTTGTCCACGTACATGGTGTGGAGCAGCGGCTGATCGAAGCCGGTCTGGAACTTGTTGGCGACCACCAGGAAGCGGTACTCGGGCTTCTCGAACTCGGCGGCCGTCTGCCGCTCGCCGATCACCCGCTCCTGTCCGGCCGAGTTCATGCCGGACTCCGTGTAGGACTTCCCGCGGTCCTTCACCGTTCCCGAGAACGCGACGAGCGCCTTCCACGGGTGGCCCTTTTCCTGCAGGTAGCGATCCAGGGCAAGCCTGGTGCGCACCGTGTGCAGACGCGAGCGGGTCACGATCATGGCCTTGGCCCGCCCGCCGATCTCGCCCGCGGCCTGAGCGGCGAAATGCTCCACGCAGATGGCGATCTTCTCGCGGATAGCGTGGGGGTGCAGTTCGACGAAGGTCTTGAGGAGGTGTTCCGCCTTCCGCTTGTCGAACCGCGGGTCGTCCTCGATCTTCTTCAGCAGGCGCCAGTAGGCCTTGTAGGTGGTGTAGTTCCGGAGCACGTCGAGAATGAATCCCTCCTCGATCGCCTGGCGCATGCTGTAGAGGTGGAAGGGTGTGAACTTCCCGTCCGGCTGCTTCCGGCCGAAAAGCTCGAGGGTCTTGGGCTTCGGAGTCGCCGTGAAGGCGAACGTCGAGAGGTTCGGCAGCCGCCCGCGGAGGCGGATCTCTTCCAGGACGCGCTCTTCGAGTTCCTCTTCGGGGGTTTCGGCGCCTGCTTCCGTGTGCTCGGCCTCCTCCAGGCTTCCCGCGGCGAGGACCGCCTTGAGGCTCCTGGAGCTCTCTCCCGACTGCGACGAGTGCGCCTCGTCCACGATCACGGCGAACCGCTTGCCGGGAAGCTGCCCGATCTCCTCGGCGATGACCGGAAACTTCTGCAAGGTGGTGACGATGATGGTCCGGCCCGCCTCCAGCGCCTGGCGGAGCTGTCGGGAGGTCTGATCGATGTTCTCCACCACGCCCAGGGTCTGCTCGAACTGCCGGATGGTCCGCTGGAGCTGGCGGTCGAGCACGCGCCGGTCGGTCACCACCACCACCGAGTCGAAGACGCGCCGGTCCTCGTGGTCATGCAGCACCGAGAGCCGATGGGCGAGCCAGGCGATGGTGAAGCTCTTACCGCTGCCGGCCGAATGCTGGATCAGGTAGCGTTCGCCGGCGCCGTGGTTCCGCGCGTGGCGCACGAGACGGCGGACGCAGTCGAGTTGCTGGTAGCGCGGGAAGATCAGGAAACGCTTTCCCGTTCTGCGCCCGCGATCGTCCTCCACTTCGACTTCGTGGATGAACTGGCGGACGAGATCGAGGACGCTGTCGCGGGCCCAGATCCGCTCCCACAGGTAGGCGGTGGGGAAGCCGGAACGGGTGGGCGGGACCGGCGGGTTTCCCGCGCCGCCGAAACGCCCCTGGTTGAAGGGCAGGAACCGGGTCTTGGGCCCCATGAGTTGCGTGGTCACGAACACCTGTTCCGGGTCCACGGCGAAGTGGGCGAGGCAGCGTCCGTACGCGAAGAGGGGCTCGCGCGGATCCCGGTCGTGCTTGTACTGGCGAATGGCGTCCTCCACGTCCTGCCCGTTGAGCGGGTTCTTGAGCTCGGCCGTGAAGATGGGAATGCCGTTGAGGAAGAGCGCGAGATCGACGCTCTGTTGGTTCTTCGCGCTGAAGCGGAGCTGGCGGACGACCGCGAAGAGGTTGGCGCCGTGCAGGCGCTGCAATTCCTCGTTGAGACCGCTTGCTGGCCGGAAGTAAGCGAGCCGGAACTTGCAGCCCGAGTCCTTAACGCCGTTGCGCAGCACGTCGAGCGCTCCCCGACGGGCGATCTCGCGGGAGAGTCGGCTGAGGAAACGCGGCTTCACGTCAGCGCCGTGGTGCTGCTTTAGCTTCGCCCACTCTTTCGGCTGCGTGGCCAGGAGGAAGTCGAGAACGTCGGCCCGAATTAGGCAGAGCCCGCGGTCGTAGTCCTCTGCACGCCGTCTGTGGTAGCCGCCCGGCAACGGCTCGGCGCCGTATCTCGGCGGCGATTCCCGCACCGTCGTCCTATCGCCGGGGCACGCGTCTGGCCCGTGCCGGAGCAGCGCGCACTCGATAGCCTCTTCGAAAGCTCGCTCAGAAATTTCCGGGCTCATCGCGCTCCCTCCCGGACGTCGATCTTGCCGGTGACCGCCGCGGAGATAAGAGCGGTGCGAAATTCGTGGAGGTAGTTAATTGCCTGCCGGATCTTGACGATGTGGGAATCGATCTTCGCGGTCTCAGCGCGTAGGAAACCTGCGATGGTCCGCTGTTCAGAAGGTGCGGGCACAGGCATGATGAATTGCTGGTGCTTGGTTGGATTGAGATTGGCTTGGTTAACACTAAGTAATGCCGTGCTTCGCGCCATTCCAAGAACGCCAGTGGAGTTGAGCAGGTAGTTAAGCCATTCGGGTTCGACGTGCTGACGCGGGGTTAACCTTACAAGGTACGATGCAAAGGTCACGCAATCATCGTGGTCGCCACGAAATATACCGACCTTACCTACGAGTTCACGGCTGTTGGTTCTGTTGAACAGAAGGTCGCCGGACTCAAGCATCATTGACCGGTCGATTTCATTGATGCTGCCATCACGGGGCAATACAACCTCGCCATCTTGAATGTGCGCCATAGTTAGAACTCGGATATCACCTCCTACTTTCAAGCTCTCCGATATTCCATAGTCACTTCGGCTTAGAAGGCGTTTGAGCGGCTCAAGCTTCCAGTGTGTCGGGATCGCGCCCAGCCACTCGACGCCGGAGTCCTTCATGGGGATGTTCGGATCGAGACCCCGGGTGACGGCAACCGTGATGAGGGCGATGCGTTTCTCCTGAAGCAACTCGATCAGCCGCTCCTTCCCCGCCACCAGCGCATCAATCTTCGCCGTCTCGCGGTCGAGGAATTCGGCAATTAGGCGCTGCTCTTCTGCCGGTGCCATCGGTATGCGAATGGCTCCGATAATAGAGCCGTTCAGATTCCCGAGCCCGGTTGTGGTCGATGAGAGGAAAATAAGCTGCTCGCGCGCAGGTGGACAGTTCATGAAATACCAGAAGAACCGGGGAACGTGTTCGGTCGAAACCCTCAGGCGCTGCATGAAGTTGGAGTAGCAGCAGTTCAGGGCTGCAATTGCCTCATCGACAACGGATGTCTTCCCGATATGGTGTACGCTTCCACTCGACTTCGTGACGAGCAGATCTCCCCACAAAAGCTTGGCGTAGGTCGCTTCGCGAGCGCTGAGTCGCCTTCGAGCTGGTTCTGTAATCCTCCACCTGCCCCGCTTGGTTTGGTCGGTAGACCGCAAGACGATGGTTCCGTCGTCATCGAAGTCCTCACCCCAAACACCGCTGTCATTGCGAACCAGAGACGCCTTAAATGGCTTTGGGTTCCAATGTGCCGGAATCTCGCCTAGCCACTCGACGCCGGAGTCCCTGTACTTCGAGTAGGAAGGAAAGGGCCGTCGTTGAAGTTCGTCGATCCGATCATTTCCTTCGGTCACGCGGTCGGTCGCCTCAGTCACCGCCCCCGCCTCCCGTCCGTGCCCGAATCCCCGGCCGCCACGGTCCACCAGCGGGCCAGGCCTGGGTGAACGGGCTCTCCGCGATCAGGCTGTCGCAGAGCGGTCCCAGGAAACGGCGCAGCTCCTCGCCGACGTCCACGAGGCGATCCGGCCCATCGATGTCGGTCCCGATCTGCCGTCGCATCTCGCGCCAGCGTTGCCCGCGCCCGGGGGCCTCGTGGTCGCTGTAGTAGCCGGCCAGCAGCGCCGTCGGCCGTCCGCCCGTGAACGGCGTCCCGCGGTGGCGGAACGTCTCCGCGATGGCGGTGCGCAGAATGTCGCCGTCGAACCTGAAGCGGCGCGCGAGGCAGGCGATGTCCCAGAGGTCCTTCACGCGCGAGTTCCTGTCACCCAGACTGGCCATCGCGTGGAACTTCTCGGCGACCAGCGTCTCGCGCGGGTATGTCCAGAGTCGGGGAGCGGGCAGGTCGAGCAGTGTGGGGTAGTTCTCCTCCCTGCGGCCCAGGGTGACGACATCGCCGAAGCCGATGTCGACCGGGACCGCGAGCCGGATCCGCCCAAGGCTGCCCCGGATCCGCGCCCGGCAGCCGCCGTCCGGCTGATCGATGCGGATGCTCGTGATTGAGATCGTGGCCGGGTCGAAGACGACGCCGTCCTCTCGACAGGAAATGCGGCAGACGGCCCGCAGGGCGGTGCGAATGGCGGCTTCATCTCGGGCGCCGCGGGCCAGGAAGTCGATATCCCGCGTGGGGCGCAGTTCCTGTCCGGTCCACACGCGGAGAAGCGCGGCTCCCTTCAGCGTGAAGCGGTCCACCTCGTCCGAGGCGGAGAGGCGGTAGAGGAAACGCTCGACCGCGTAGCGTTGGAGCACGCGCTCGAAATCGGTCACTTGCCGGCGGGCGAGGTTCAGCAAGCGCTGCCGGATGGATGCGGGTATGTCCCGGATCGCCTTTCGAGGAGTCATGCTGTCAGCACATCGAGTGCCGGCCCGACGAGCGACTTTGCGCGGCACACCTCGGCGGCCCGCCAGATCTGGTCGACGCTCGCCTTGCGGTCGCGCAGGGCGTCGCGTAGCGCCTCGATCGCGACGTCCTTGCCGACCAGCCGCCGGAAGCGGAAGCAGTCCACCACGGTGCGGGCCGGGCTCGTGATACGAACGGGGACCCCCTCGAAGGTCGTGTTCACGACGCCGTAGCGCAGCCTGACCCCGGAGAATCGCACCACCCGGACCGGCAGCCCGGGCAGGCGGGGCGTGCGGGCCTTGTGCGGAATGGCGATCCAGACCTCGTGTGGGAGCTGCGTGCCGATCTCGTAGACGCTCAGGGCCGTCAGCAGGCAGACAACGGCGCTTGGGACCCGGGCGCAGACGGCGGCTCGAGTGTAGTGCTCTGTCGGTTCCACGTGGGCGAGGCGGTAGAGCCCGCGCGCCACTCGCTCGATCGAACCGTCATCCACCAGGCGCCGTAGCGCACGTGAGTGGACGCCCAGAGCGGCCGCGTCGCGCGAACGGAAGAATGTTTTGGAGCCGAGCCGCTGCAGGCTAGAGTTGCCTGTCGCGGAATATCGTACTGAAATGCCGGCAGATGTGTGCAGTTGGTTGCCTTTCGCTTCATGCATGCCATGAACATAACCTGTGTGAGCCGTCTAGGTCAAAATGTTGGCAACCATTAATATTTGACGACATTATCAGTCGTTGGCCGGTTATCTCGGAAAACAGGGCCACAATTTCCTTCTCCAGGATGTTAGCCTCGGCCTCCTCACCGGTCTCGCGACTGCGAGCGAGCAGCCGGTCGCGGACGGACGCCGCGACGTTCTTGAGATGGCGTCTCGTCACGACAGAACTGCTTCCATGTAGGGCTGCAGGACCGTGCGCGCCCGGCAGACGCTGGCTGCGCGCATGATCTCATCCACGGTGGCGAGCCGTTGGCGCAGCACGTCCCGGAGCGCCTCCAGCGCGGTGTCGAGGCCGAGTTTGTTGCGGTACCGAAAGCAGTCGACGACCGTCCGGGCCGGCGATGTGATGGCAACCGGCACGCCGAGCATCGGGCGGCGCACAACTCCGTAGGTGAGCATCGCCTTCGAGAACCAGACGACGCGAATCTGCGCCGGCACTCGGGCAGGGCGGCGCGCCTTGCGGTTAATGGCGATCCAGACTTCGTGAGGGGATTCGGTTCCGATTTCGTAAACGCGGAGCGCGGTCATCAGGCAGACGATGGCGTGCGGGACGGCAGCGGCCACCATGGCGACCGTTTCCAGCTCGGTCGGCTCAATCTCGGCCAGCCGATAAAGGCCGCCGCCGAGGTTCTCCACGGCGCCGGCCGCAACGAGTCCGCGGAGGCGACGGTACGGGACACCGAGCGTCTCAATATCTCGCGGCCGGAAAAACGCTCCAATGCCGGCTGCTTCGAGCGCGGCCGCAGTGAGTTCAGCCATGGACGCATAGTAAAGAATGTCGGCACATAAATACAAATGCCGACATTTTGTTCTTGCTTCGATCAGGCCGTCGAAGCCGTCACCCCGCCATCCCCTTCAGCGAGGCGCCAGCAAACGGCGGAAAAACTATCGAGGGAGTACCCAGCGCAGTCTGTGCCTGGGATGCTGTCACGAAATAACTGCAGGTATATGAATAAAAGAGGGTTTTCTTCATATACTCAGCGACTTGGTGAGAAATTCGGGCTAAGCGTCCAGCAGGCGCCGTTCCAGCAACCCCCGCATGTCACGTCGCCCGTCTGCGTTGACCAGCACGTAAACGGTGTCGTCAATCACCCGGTAGATCATCCGGTATGGCTTGAAGAGCAGTTGGCGGTACTCCCGAACTCCGAGGTTCGACAACTCCCTCGGGTAGCTGCCATGTTCGGGGAACGCGGACAGCGTTCGGAAGGCCTGCTCGATGCGTTCGAGAACAGGTTCCACTCTCCTCGGCGCATCCTGACGGGAGAAGTAGTCGACTATCTCTTCCAAGTCGTCTGCGGCGTCATCGGTCAACTGCACCACGAACGGCATCAATCGGCCTGTTGCCGTTCCCGAATCCGCGCCATGACCCGCGCGGCCGACTGCACCTGACCCGCTTCAATCTGACGGTTGCCAAGCGCAAGCATCTTGAGCAGGGCGATGCTCTCCTGCATCCGCTCGTAGCTGTCGATGTCTTGCACGACCGCCTTGGCTTCGCCGTTCTGGGTGACGATCAGAGGGCCCTGCCGGTCCTTGAGCGTGCGGATCACCTCGGATGCGTGGGCCTTCAGGTAACTGATCGGCTTGATCCGGTCTGACAGGAACATGGTCTACCTCCTGTCGATGACCATAATGTAGTCCAAGAACAGGTCTGGTGGCAACGCACCCTGCACCGGCGCGACCCAAGCGGGAGATCCGTGGCGGTCGAAGATCTGCAGGTTCAGGCTGACTCTAATCGCTTGGCTCGAATCTCGCGTGCCCGAGGCGCTCGCGCCTGGAGATCAACTCGCCGTCGTGTCCTGCAGTATGACCACGGTCTCATTCTCCGCCTGTTCGTCGTCCAGGGCAGACGGAGGATCAAGAGGGGGCGAGCGGGTCGACACGCGTGACGGTGTCGATCTGATCGAAGTGCCGGTCTGCCGACAGCAACCGCTCCACGCCGCGGGCCTCCATCGTCGCGACGTGCAGGGCGTCTCGCGCCGGCAACCCGGGATGCCGCACCAGCAGTTCGAGCGCGCGGGCCGTTTGGTGTTCCGTCACCGGCAGGATCTCGTCGCAGATGTCTGTCACCGCCTGGTACACGGTTCGGGCGTCATCGGGCCGCCGTCGGGCGGCATGGTAGTGGAGGATCTCCTGCAGGACTTCCGTGCTGGTAATCAGCTTGGCCCCCTTGTCAGCCGCGGCCAGCAGAGCCCGTCGGCAGGCCTCCCGGTACGGGGCGTCACTGCCCGCGAGGTACATGAACACGTTGGCGTCCACAAACAGCGAGTCACGCACGCTCGTCAACTGTCCTCGTGACTCCCCGAACCTTCGGTGGTGTGGAGACAACCGGTAGCCAGGCCGACCTTCCGCCGGCTGTACTGGCGCTCCCACTCCGGCAGCGATTCCGGTGCTGGGACCGCACCCGTCGCGTACAGCCTGTCGATGGCCTCCAATCGGCGTTGCCGCGCCTCCGGCAGAACGCAGTACTGCTCGACGGCCTCCCGCACGACTGCGGCCAACTTCATCCCTTCGCGTCGTGCAATCCGCGACACCGCCGCGTACGCTCTCGCATCGAGCGTCACTTGGACTCGCCGCGAGTCTCCCATGGACCGTGATGTTAGTGCCACACCAAGTATGTGTCAAGAAGGTAGACACGGTAGACTTGTGGCGCCGAGTGCGTGTCAAGTGCCATGAAGTGCATGAAGGAGACTGACGGGGAGCGGCGACAGTCTCCGCTCGGTCTGCCTGACCCGCAGCCGCCGCAGATAGGCCGGCGTCAAACGCGCATCTCTTGCAGCATCGCCGCGATCTCCTTCTCCACCCGCCAGATGTCGGCCTCGATCTCCTCCAAGGGACGGGGTGGCCGGTATTCGTAGAAGTAGCGATTGAAGTTGATCTCGTAGCCCACGAGCCCGACCTTTCCGTCCTGGGGGTCCCGGCGCTTCGAATCGATCCAGGCGTCGGGAACGTGGGGCCTCACCTCGCGCTCGAAGAAGGACTCGACATCCTCCAGGAGGGGTACGTTCTCGGTGTCGCGGAGCTTTGGATCGGGCTCAGGACGGCCCTTCCGGTCCCGGCAGACCTCGGCTTCGGCGTTTCGCTCGGACACGGCGGAGAGCACGGCTTTCTTGATAGGCGCGGTGAGTTTCAGCCCGGCAGTTTGCGTTGCACGGGAGAGTTCGGATTCGAAGACTGCCCGATCCAGAAAGAGCCGGCCGGGCAGACGACGGAGGATGGCGCGGATCGCGGCTTGCTTCTCTCGGCCCGCCGCCTCGTCCTTGGCCTTGGCCGCACCCCGCTTGCGCGATCGGGCCAGGTTGATGAAGGCGCGCTGGTTGTCGAGGCGTGCGATCCGCTCGGGGCTGGCTTGGAAATCGAGCCGGAGCGGCCGTTCGACCGTGATCTTGCGGAAGCCGAAGTGGGTGGTGGGGTAGATGCGGCTGACGACCACCTCCCGTTCCTCGCCGTTATCGTCCACCTTGCGGGTCGCACCGTCCTCGAAGTCCTCCCGTAGCCGCAGGATGTCCTCCTTGCGGTCGAACGGGACCTCGCGGCGCTTGGCGCCCAGGCTCTTTCGCAGCAGGACCCAGAACGACGTGGCGTTGATGAGCTGGACCTTGCCGCGCCGCTCGGGCCGCTTCCGGTTCGTCAGCACCCAGACGTAGGTGGCGATCCCGGTGTTGTAGAAGAGTTGCTCGGGCAGTGCGATGAGCGCCTCGAGCAGGTCGTTTTCGAGGATCCAGCGCCGGATCTCGCTCTCGCCGCTGCCGGCATCGCCGGTGAAGAGGGGTGAGCCGTTCATGATGATGGCCACCCTCGATCCGCCCTGGTCCGGCTCCTTCGTGTGCGCGAGCATGTGCAGCAGGAACAGGAGCTGGCCGTCGCTGATCCGGGGCAGGCCCGGTGCGAAACGGCCGGCGGCGCCCCGGTCGTGCTCGGTCCGAACCGCGTCCCGGTCGCGCTTCCAGTCCTTGCCGTAGGGCGGATTGGCGATCATGTAGTCGAAGCCGGTTCCGGAGTGCCGGTCGTTCGAGAGCGTGCTCCCGAACAGGACCCTCTTCGCGTCGCGGCCGTCTTTCGACTTCATGAAGAGGTCCGATTTGCAGATGGCGAAGGTCTCCGGGTTCACCTCCTGGCCGAAAAGGTGGATGTCAGCGTCCGGGTTCACGGGGTCGCCCAGGCGCTTGCCCTCTCGTAGCTCGCCGAGGACCGTGTGTTCCTTGGCGATGGTGAGCATGCCGCCGGAGCCGCAGCAAGGGTCGTAGACGCTCCGCGCAACGCCCTTCCTGCGCAGTTCTTCCCCGTCACCGGCCAGCATCAGGTCCACCATGAGATGGACCACGTCGCGGGGGGTGAAGTGCTCGCCGGGGTTCTCGTTCAGCGCCTCGTTGAACTTCCGGATGAGCTCCTCGAAGATCGTGCCCATGGTGAAGTTGTCGATGGCGTCCGGGTGGAGATTCACCTTCTTGGGGTTGCCGAAGCGCTGCATGACCAGGAAGAGGAGGCCCCCCTCGTCGAGCTTGGAGATGGTGTTGTCGAAGTCGAACTTCTCCAGCACCTCGCGCATGTTGGGGCTGAACCCGGCGATGTAGTTGCGCAGGTTCTGAGCGATGTGCGGCGCATCGGCGAGCAGCTTCGGGAAGTCGTAGCGGGAGGTGTTGTAGAAGGCGAATCCGGAAGCGCCCTGAAGCAGCCCGTCGGGGTTTTCGATCCTGCCCGCGTACCTGGCCTGGACCTCCAGTACCTTTGCTTTCTTAGGGGCCAGCACGCAATCGAGTCGGCGGAGCACGGTGAGCGGGAGGATCACGTCCTGGTACTTTCCGCGCTTGAAGGTGTCACGGATCAGGTCCGCCACACCCCAGATGAAGCTGGTGATCTCGCTGTGGTTCATGTCGGGTCCGTTGAATGTAGCAGATTGCAGGGCTTGGGTATGGAGCGTTGATCAGGGCCTTTTCTCTGCTCTGATCCCGGATGTTCTAAGGCCAGCCCCAAACACAGGAATCCGCCGCGCCTTGTCAACATGGACCGCGATCCGTATGTTCGGCGGCGGGTATTCCGGTATAGCCTTCGGGCGAATTGTGAAGCAGAGATGGAGGATCCCATGACTTGGAGAAACTTTGCCGCAGCAGGCGTCCTGGCGATCGGGGCCGTTGCCTGCACAGTCCCCGACGACTCGGGATCGAGCAGTGAGGGTGCGGATCCGGCGGACGAGCCTCGCCACGTCAAGGTCTATTTCGAGAAGGGGATGTTCGGCGGGTGGCCGGCCAACCACGGGATCTGGAGTTGGGGTGAGGAGATTCTCGTCGGATTCGGCATGGGCTACTACAAGGATCAGGGTCTGAGCCACCACATCGACCGCGAAAAACCCGAGATTCCCATGCTGGCCAGGAGCCTGGACGGCGGTGAGACCTGGTCGCTGGAGGATCCGGGAGCCAACGGGTACCTGCTCACCGAGGGGGGGTATCTGCACGGAGTCACGCGGCCGGGCGTGACCATCCCTCCCTTGCGGGAGAGCGAGGGCGGCATCGACTTCACCCATCCCGACTTCGCGTTGACGGTCCGCACCAACAGCATTCACGCCGGAATCGGCCGGGTGTTCTACTCCAATGACCGGGGGCGTTCCTGGGACGGCCCCTTCCGGCTGCCCAACTTCGATACTCCCGGAATCGCCCCGCGGACCGACTACATCGTCGACGGCCAAGAAACGTGCACCCTGTTCATCACGGCGGCAAAGCCGAACGGACTGGAGGGCCGCCCCCTCTGCGTCCGCACAACCGACGGCGGAAAGACCTGGATGTTCCTTTCCTGGATCGCCCCCGAACAGGGGGAGGGTTTTTCCATCATGCCCGCGTCCCTGCGGCTCAGCGACACGGACATCCTGGTGACGGTCCGCGATCACGAAGGGCCTCGACGGTGGATCGCCACGTACTTGTCCACCGACAACGGCTTGTCGTGGGAATACCTCAATGACGCAGTTCCCGACGCGGGTATCGGAAACCCGCCAGCCATGATCCAGTTGCGGGACGGACGTATCTGCCTGCTCTACGGCTACCGGGCCGAGCCCTACAGCATTCGCGCGGTGCTCACCAGCGACGGCGGCCGGACTTGGGGCGACCACATCACGCTCCGAGACGACGGTGCCAGCCGCGACATCGGCTACGTCCGGGCCGTCCAGAGACCGGACGGAAAGGTGGTCGCGGTCTACTACTTCACCGACGAGGCCTCGGCCGCGAGCGCTACATCGGAGCGACGATTTGGAGCCCGCCGCCGGGGTAGGATGCAGGCATCGTCAACTGTCAATGGTCATTGAAAATGACGGACTTCGTGCGCCGTCCCGCAGGGCGGCGGAGCTACGGATGCGGTGAAACCACCTCCCCCTATCGGATCATCACGGCGGAGCGAGTCCATCATTGACGGCAACCTGATGCCAATGATTAAGATATCTGTATGAAGAAGATGACAATCAACTTCGATGGTCGGCTGATACGCACGGCAAAACAACGAGCCGCCAGAGAGGGTGTAACGCTCACCCACCTGATTGAGTGCGCACTACGCAATTGCCTCCAACCCGCACGTCTTCCGGATCGCACCTTCCGTGCCCGCCTGTTGACCAAGGGAGGACGGCCCGTGCCGGGAATAGATTTGGATGATCGGGTCTCCCTCTACAAGCGGATGGATGGACCGAGTTGATCGTGATCGATACCAACGTTCTCGTCCACGCGCACCGCGACGGCTGGCCTAACACCGCATTGCACACGCTCGCGCCGTTGCCCTCGGTGAGGCTCCTGCCCGCTGGGAACCCCCGTTTTCGGTATCGGGGAATTTGTCCGTATCATCACTCACCCCAGAGTATTCGAACCTCCCTACGCGGCCGAAGATGCATGTGAAGCCTTGGCAAGGGTGCTAGCCTCACCGAGCTTAGTCGTGCTTTGCCGCGGTTCCGCGTATCCCGTTCTCCTCTCGGAGGGGCTTCGTGAGTCAAACGCGATTGGCAATCTTGTATTCGATGCTCAGATCGTAGCTCTTTGCCGCGAGGGGGGCATCTCTCGGCTGATCACCGAGGATCGGGATTTCGATCGATTCAAGAATCTAAGAATCGAACGACTTTGAGCGACATACTGCCCGTCCCCCGAACCTTGAGAAAGATGGTCAGGGAGACGCTCAGGAGGGGGTGGAGCATGTTTGAATTCCGCTAACAGCCTGGACCCAATGGCTGATTGGCGTGGGTCCCTATACTGTTAGCGAAATCATCTTTGGCTTCTCGGTGGGTGCATCGTGGGCGCCGTTGCCGGTATCCTCGCTATTGTCCAGGTGGTAGCCAGGATAATAGTCTCCTAAACAGTAAGGAGAGAACAGATGCTGGGACTGTCGAAGATGAGAGAATTGGCTTACGGTGCTCAGAATGTGAAACCCGTATCTCGGAATCCGGTGAAGACTCAGTTCACCGAGGATGAGAGAGAAATCGCCAAGGGTTTCTTTCGCTCTCAACGCAGCAGGAATCCCCGCTCAATGCGGATGAGGTCCTTCCTCAATCTGTGCAAGCTGCTTGGAGAGCCTCTGGATGCTTCGAATTGGCATCTCCTGGAGGATGCGGACATTGTTGGAGATCTTCACTTTCTTGTGGGGAAGGGAACTGTCAAATCCGGGAATGACTGGCAGTTGAAGTGTCTTGGGCTGGCGGAAGTCGAGTCCGAAGTGTTTGTGGCGGGAGTGAACCAGATCTTTTACGATCACGCGGGTGCGTATTGGCTGGATCGTCTACCCTCGGACAACGCTACCACGTTGCTGAATTCTCGGGAGAATGTGGATGGCTCTGCCGTTCCGGTCACTGCGCCGCAGCTTGATTCTTGCGGGTGGAGGTCAAGTGGATCAACCCTGGGAATCAAAAAGGCACGCACAGTGAACAGCCTGCTCCCTAGTGAATGTTTTGACCTGCACCCTGGTAAGCGCCTTGACAAGACTCGTGAACACGTCTCCTCGTTGTCAGATGGAGACCAGAGCCGACTCCACAGAAGGCTCAAAGAAGAGCTGTCTTTTCCTCACTGCGCCTATGCTGTTCCGGCGTGGGGGCTGATGATACTGCCCGGTCCTGGAGGCGAGGAGGGTGATCCCTCCGAAGAGCATTGCGACTGGACACCAGGGCTTGGGAAAACATCAAGACACTTTGCAGAGTTCCCATCCTATGTCGAGCACCATTACCCTCTTTCCGAACGGAAAAAGAGAGGAATGTGGCAGGGCATGCGGGCCAGATTAAGCGAAGTCTCCCTGCCGGGTGTCCGCTCAAAGGATCGTTTTGCCTGTTGGGGCTTGATTAACCTTACGACGGAGCACGCTCGCTCGGAAGCGGTCCGACGAACCAAGTTCTGGGACTTGGAAACACACTGCTGGCGAGCAATTGAAATCTGCCGCCCGGCATTAATCATAGCTCCCCCCTCCAAAATGGGCGGAGGACGCTGTTACGATCGAGTACAAAAGTTTCTTCGTGAGAAAGGCGCAGCCCCGGATGGCACGATGCAAAGCTATCGCGCAGACAAAGGGAGCCGCACATGGGACTTCCAATGGTGGGAAACGCCGTGGGGGCGATGCCGTATCGCTAAGATGCACACGCAGCCCTCGTACTGGGGAGGCGGGGTCACGGATATCCTGACCAAAGAAGCTCTCTACATTGCCAGCCGTTCCACTGAGTCTGTCTGGTAAACCTGCCACCTCCCAGACTCCATCGTGGCGCCGCTACTCTGTATCCTGGAAGTCCCCCTCCGGGATTTCCGTAGCGGCCCCCGTTCCTATGATTTGTAATTGGTTCTCACCCGGAGAGTCGGGTTCTTGGCGTTGGATAGAGTGAGGGAAGGTGTAGAAGGTGCGAGAATAAAAGGCCGACCGGGGCCGGTAGCCGGAGTATCAACTCCTTTGGGAGCCGATGCTGATTCTGTAAGATACGGGTCCCTGACCGTCCTCGTTTGGAATGGATTCAAAGCCGCGCTCCCAGCGCCAAGCGGGCGAGAACCAGCAAGTTGAAGCTCGTGACCGTGAGCTACGCATACTGCTGAAAGTGAGGCCAGCTCTTCCAGGTGTAGCGTCCGACGCCGAAGACTCGCTTCAGCATCATGATGGAGCCTTCGATACCGGCCCGGAAGCGTCGCAGTTGCCGATAGACTCAACTGCAGCGCACCATCTCGTGAACCATCAGCCCGTTTTTCTCGGCGGAGGAGACATCTTGGATGCTCTGCTCCTTGGTCCACTGCAGATTGGCGTGGCAGGCAAAGCGACCATCGAAGCTGGCGTGTCGGGTCCAGCGACCGTAAACGTCAAACTGGCGCTCTCAGCGGGGGCTGCTCTTGAGAGGCATCGGCCGGGTTCCGCTGCACGATCTCGCGGTCCAACATCAAGCCGGAGACTCCTCCGGATGAGGACTCGTATCGCGTCGGACTGCAACTGGGAATCCAGCGGAAATCGGATAGGGCTTTCCACGGCGATGCCATCGGTTCGACGCTTGCGCCCCCGTTCCAAACTTTGGCGGGCGGCCCAGCGGAGCAGGAGCACGTGGATCTGCAGCCAGGGGGGTGGCTTGGGAGCGGCAGACGTTCTCCGGCAGGCAGGAGGCATTAGGGGGCCAGCGCAAGGACAAATGGGCGAACCGACGAAAACTCTGGGAGTCGCTCAAGTGGGACGCCAACGGAGTGTAGGGTAGCTGATGCCAGTTCTCGAGAACGGCCGAGCGCAGCACCTGCTCTGCCGAGAGATCCCGCGCCCCGTGGTCGGAGCTGATGCTGTCACATAGATCGTGGCAGAACGGATCCGAGATCGATAGGGTGTCCTCCTGGACCTGGCAAACAGCTATCTGCTCCGGGCGAATTGGTGATCGGGACAGGCGCTGGTGAGTGGAAGTTGGTTTTCTCGGTTGTGACGCAAGGACAAACCCTCGGTCTTGTGCAAGTCGTTTGTTGTCTTTAATCTGTCGCCAATAGCCTAACCTATGACTGGGCCAGAATCGGGACTTTTAAACACCTTCTTATTCCTTATTTCTCAATAACTTGTGGATTTCCCGACGAGAAATGGACTAGAGGAGGAATTCCGGTGACGGCAGAATCGGGTCCGCGAATCAGATCTATCGCTACGGCGGTTCCGCCCTACCGAATCACCCAGGACGAGGTCAGGGATTTCGGTGCCCGCTTCTTTGCCGACGATGTTGCGGGTCTGGATCGCCTGCTCGGCGTTTACGAGAACGCAGCGATCGGAGAAGGATATTGCTGCATGCCCAGAAGCTGGTACGGAGAGGCCGGGCATGGCTTCGAGGAGAAGAACCGTCTCTACCTTGAAAATGCGGTGGCCCTGCTGAAAGACGCGGCCGTCGAATGCCTGGCCGCCGGCAACACCGACCCGGGCGATATCGACCTGATCGTCACCGTGTCGACGACCGGCATCGCTACGCCCAGTCTGGACGCCAGGCTCATGACCGAGCTGCCGTTTCGCCGCGACGTGCAAAGACTGCCCATCTTCGGTCTGGGATGCGCGGGAGGCGTGCTGGGACTGGCTCGCGCCGCCGCATGCGCGCGTGCTTCTCGCGGCAGCCGGGTTCTGTTCCTGGTCGTAGAACTCTGCACGCTCACTTTCCGTGGCCGTGATCGATCCGTGCGGAACCTGGTCGCCACGGCGCTGTTCCGTGACGGTGCCGCGGCGGTATTGCTGACGGATGACGGGCCGGGACCGGCGATCTCTTCGTGGGGCGAGTACACGTGGCCCGATTCGCTCGACGTCATGGGCTGGGACGTGGCCGATGACGGGTTCGGGGTCGTGTTCTCGCGCAGCATTCCCGACCTCGTGCGCTCGCACATGCGGAGCGCAACCGAGGAATTTCTTTCCTCCCAGAGCCTGGGCGTTCGCGATATCGACAGCTTCGTCTGCCACCCCGGCGGCGCCAAGGTGCTGGACGCCCTCGAAGAGGTATTCGGTCTCCCGGCCGGGGATCTCGAAGAGTCGCGGGCGGTCTTGCGTGACTACGGCAACATGTCGGCCGCGACCGTGCTGTTCGTACTCGACCGCATCCTCAGGGACCACACGGCGAAACGCCACTTGCTGACCAGCCTGGGCCCGGGATTTTCGGCTGGGTTCCTGTTGCTCGAGTCGAAGTGATGCCTATCTTGTTTCCCATGAGCCCGCTGTACCTGATCGTCGGCTTTCTGGTTCTTCAGCGTCTCGTGGAACTGGTCATCGCACGGCGCAACCATCGGGCGCTGGCGGCCAGGGGGGCGATCGAGTTCGGCCGGCGGCACTATCCGGTGCTTGTCGCGGTGCACGCCGGCTGGCTGCTGGCACTGCTTGGCACGATCGATCCGCAGACGCCCGTGTCGATCCCGCTGCTGGCCGTCTTCGTCATGCTGGAATGTGGGCGTGTGTGGGTGGTCGTGACCCTGGGTTCGCGATGGACGACTCGCATCATGGTCCTGCCCGGCGCCAGACGCATTCGGAGCGGGCCGTACCGCTACGTCGACCACCCGAACTACCTGATCGTTTGCGGCGAGATCGCCGTGGTGCCGCTGATGTTCGGCGCATGGACACTCGCAGTGATCGCATCCGCGCTGAACCTACTGGCGCTCCGCACCCGCATCCTGGTCGAGAACAAGGCTCTTGCGGAGGTCTACGGCGAGGTCCAGGCTGAAGCTTCAGCCATGGAGAGAAGATAGCTCCCTGATTCCAAAAGGATAAGTCACGAACCCGACCCCGCCGCCGGATTGGTCCAAATCTCTCTGCGGGGCGCCGAATGTAAGGCGAAATCGATAAAATTCAGGTATTGACACGTTCTCTTATCATCCTTCTCCCCCGGCCCGGAATGTGGTGGGTGCGCCCTCGTTTTTCAGAGACTCGACGGAGGTGAAACCGTGCAAGCCAAAATGACCAAACGCAAATTCCTGCAATCCATCGGCGCCGTTTCCGGGGTTGCCGCCATGTATCGGAGCATGAACGCGCTGGGCATGGCGAGTCCCGTTACGGCTCAGACAACGCAGTTCCAGTTGAGGCCGGCGTCGGGATATGGGACGAGAGTCGTCATCCTGGGGGCCGGCGTCTCCGGTCTTGTCGCCGCCTACGAATTGTCGAAGGCGGGTTACGACTGCACGGTCCTGGAGGCCACCGGCCGCGCCGGCGGGCGCAACCTCACGGCTCGGAGCGGGGACGTGATCCGAGAGGAGGACAGCCGGCAATGGGTGGACTTCGACGCCGAAGACCATCTCTACGTGAACCTCGGTCCGGCCCGCCTCCCCTACCACCACACCACCATTCTCGGGTATTGCCGGGAATTCGGAGTCGACCTCGAGGTCTTCACGAACGACAACCGGGCGGCTTTCTTCCACAACCAGGATCGTTTCGATGGGCCGGTCGTTGCCCGGCAGGTGATGACGGATACTCGCGGGTATATTGCCGAACTCCTGGCCAAGGCGGTGAACCGCAACGCCCTGGACAGTGAGCTGAAAGGAGAGGACAAGGAACTGATCCTTGACCTGCTCCGGAGCTTTGGCGACTTGGACCCGGATGATCTCTACGTGGGCTCGAGCCGCGGCGGCCATCTGGGGCCGCACGTCCATGCCGGTCTGGCGCCGGGGGAGGTGAACGACCCCCTCGATCTGAGTCAACTGCTCAGGTCGGACTTCTGGCAGTACAAGCTCCATTTCAGCCAGTTCCTCGATCAGAACCCTACCTTGTTGCAGCCTGTCGGCGGGATGGACGCCATTGTGGCCGCCTTCGAGGAGCGGGTGGAGCCTCTCATCGCATATCGGTGCATCGTCACGTCGATTCGGAAAACGTCTGACGGCGTTCGTATCGTCTACCGGCGTCGACGCGGCAGAAGAAGAGTACTGGAGGCGGATTTCGCAATCTGCACCATACCGGCTCCGGTCCTGAGGGATATCCGCAACGACTTCTCGCCTGAGACGCAAACGGCGATCGAGTCGATCGAGTTCTCCAAGGCGGTCAAAATCGGATTCCAGGCTCAGCGCCGTTTCTGGGAGGAAGACCACGCCATCTATGGCGGCATCTCGTGGACCGGCCAGGACATTACGCAGATCTGGTATCCGGCCTACGGCTATCATCGTGAAAAGGGGATCATCGTCGGGGCCTATATCTGGGATCCCGATCCCGGGCTGCGGTACTCGGACATGGCGCCGTCCGATCGCTTGCAGGCCGCCATCGCCGAGGGCGAGCTCATCCACCCTGGCTATGCCACAGAGCTGGAATCCGGCGTGAGCCGCGCCTGGCCCAAGGTCCGGTTCCAGCGGGGGGGCTGGCCGGAGAGCTACGAGCCGCCGGAGCAACTACGAGAGCCCGATGGGAGGATCTATTTCGCCGGCGACCAATTGAGCGCCTTGCCCGGTTGGCAAGAAGGGGCTGCCCTGGCGGCCCAGGCTGCAATGACCGCGATCCACGAACGGGTCATGATGACCTGAAAGACCGGGCCAGCGGGTACGGCGCAATCACTGCGCATGCCGCTTTCTCGGAACTACCTGTCGTGGATGGTGGTCAGTTCCATGATCTCGTAGTTCTTGGTCCCGCCGGGGGTCCGGATCTGAACCTCGTCCCCCTCTTCACGATTCATCAGGCTACGCCCGATGGGAGAGGTGGTGGAGATCTTGCCGGCCTTGACGTCCGACTCCTCGCTGGTGACCAGTCGGTAGGTCACCTCGACTTTGGTGTCCAGGTCGAACAGGACCACGGTGGAGCCGTATGAGATGCGGTCTGTGGGGATCTTGCTTAAATTGATGAGGGAGAGTTTGGCCAGTCTGTGTTGCAGATGGGACAGTTGAGCTTGAACGTAGGATTGCCGCTCCTTGGCGGTCTGGTACTCGGCGTTCTCCCGGAGATCGCCCATCTGCAACGCTTTCTTGAGCGCCGCCGGCAGTTCCTCCCGCAACTCCCGCTCCAGCTTCCGGACCTCTGCTTCCAGCTTGGCCTTGGCCTGCTTCACAACCCTGCCGCCTCCCCGGCAATCGAGAGAACCTGCGCCGGATAAACTCCCAGGTAGAGGGTGCCGGCGGCCATTAGTAGTATCACGATCCGTGCCGCCAAGGGTATCGGAACGGGCTCGGGCGGCGAGGATGCCTCCTTCATGAACATCAGGACGATGAGCTGCAGGTAGTAGTAAAGGCCCACGGCCGAGGCCAGCACCGCCAGAATCACCAGGGCGACCATGTCCGCCTCGACGGCGGCCGAGAAGAGGAAGAGCTTTCCATAGAATCCCGCCGTCAGCGGGATGCCGATCAGGGAGAGGAGAAAGATGGTCAGGGAGACGCTCAGGAGCGGATGGCGGTAGCCGATCCCCCGGTAGTCCTCGAGCGAGGTGAACTGCTCGTCCCGGCGGGAGAAGACCTGCACCACGGCGAACGCTCCCAGCGTCATAAGAGAGTAGGCTGCCAGATAGAAGAGCACCCCCTGGGCGCCTCGAGGACTGTTGGCGATGACACCGAGCAGGATGTAGCCGGCGTGGGCGATGGAGGAATAGGCCAGGAGCCGTTTGACGTCGGTCTGGGTCAGGGCCGCCAGGTTGCCGATGATCATGGTCGCGGCGCTGGCGATCCAGAGGAGAGTCTGCCATTGGTCCGCACTCTCCGGGAAGACCTGGTGCAGCAGGCGCAACAGCGTGATCAGGACCGCCGCTTTGGAGCCCACCGCCAAGTGGGCGGTGATGGGCACGGGGGCCCCTTGATAGACGTCCGGAGTCCAGACGTGCAAAGGCGCCAGGGCCGCCTTGAAGCCGAATCCCACCAGAAGCAGTCCGAGCCCCACGAGGAAAGTAGCCTGGTCCGCCTGTCCCTGAGTCGCCGACTCGGCGATCCTGGAATATTGCGTGGACCCCGTCGCGCCGTAAAGGAGGGCGATCCCGTAGAGCATGAACGCCGTGGAGAACGCCCCCAGTAGGAAGTACTTGAGCGCCGACTCGTTCGACCTGGGGTCGCCCCGGCGATAACCGGCCAGGACGTAGCCGGAGATGGACAGGATCTCCAGTCCCAGGAAGGTCATGATGAGGTTGGCGCTCACGGCCATGAGCGACATCCCCACCGTCGCCATCAGCAGGAGGGGAAAGTATTCGCCGTGCCGCAACTGCTCCCGCTTCAGGTAGGAGACCGAAATCAGGGCGACCGTTGCGCTGGAGACCAGAAACAGGATCCTGGCGGCCCCTCCCAACGGGTCCATGGACACCATGCCGAAGAAGGCGGGACCATGGTTGCCCCACTGGAGCAGGACGACCCCCAGCGCTACCGCCAGGATCGACGAGGCGGCGTATCCCAGTCGAACCTGGTGGCGAGACGGAAGGACGGGGATAGCCAACATGAGCAGAATGCCGGCCACGGCCAGAAGGATCTCCGGGAGCAGGGCGGAGGTGTTAAGGGACATCGCTTCGGACTACCTGTGCGTGCTGTACCTGGTCCAGCCGGTCCACCAGCAGTTGAATGCTGCCGTCCATGGTTCTCAGAAAGGTGCCGGAGCCGATCCCCATCCAGAGCGAAAGCGCGATAGCCGGAATCAGCATCGCCCCCTCGCGGAAGCTCAGGTCCGGGAGCCGGCGGTTCGCTTCCTTCTCAACCCGTCCCAGGAAGACCCGCTGGTACATCCAGAGCATGTAGGCCGCCGAAAGGACCACTCCGCAGACCGCGACGGCGGCGGACGGGACACTGGTGAGAAAGGTCCCCTGGAGAATGAGAAACTCGCCTACGAACCCGCCGAGGCCGGGCAGCCCGATGCTTCCCAGCAGGACGATGAAGAAGCAGGCCGAGTAGCGCGGCATGGAATGAGCCAGCCCTCCGAACTCGTCGATCCGGCGGGTGTGGCGGCGATCGTAAAGGATGCCTACCAGCAGAAAAAGGGCTCCGGTGGAGACTCCATGATTGAGCATCTGGTAGGCCGCACCCTCCATGGACTGAAAGCTGAAAGAGAAAATTCCCAGCACTACGAAGCCCAGATGGCTGACGGAAGAGTAGGCCACGAGCCGCTTCAGGTCGGGCTGCACCATGGCCACCAGGGCGCCGTAGATGATTCCGATCAGCGCCAGGATGCAGATCGCCGGCGCCAACTGTGCCGACGCCCAAGGGAAGAGGGGCAGGCAGAAGCGGAGGAGCCCGTAGGCTCCCATCTTGAGCAGGACTCCGGCCAGGATCACGGAAGCCGCCGTGGGAGCTTCGGTGTGGGCGTCCGGCAGCCAGGTGTGCAGGGGAAAGACGGGCACCTTGACGGCGAACGCCACGAAGAACAGACCAAAGAGAAGGTACTCGACTCCCGGGGAAAGAACCGCCTCGCCCCCTTTCAGGATCCCGATCATTTCCACCAGATCGAAGTTGCCGGTTCCCAGCAGGAAATAGAGAATTACGATCCCCGCCAACATCAGCAGCGAACCGCCCATGGTGTAGATGAAGAACTTCACCGCGGCGTAGATCCGCCGGCTCGACCCCCAGATTCCGATCAGGAAGTACATGGGAATCAGGGAGACCTCCCAGAAGACGTAGAAGAGGATCAGGTCCAGAGCCAGGAAGACGCCCAGGATCCCCACCTCCAGCAGCAGGATGGAGGCCAGGTAGAGCTTGAGCTTGTCCTTGAGATTCCAGCTCGACAACAGCGCCAAGGGGATCAGGACCGTGGTCAGGAGCACCAGGAGCAGGCTGATCCCGTCCAGACCCAGGTGGTACTGGACTCGAAAACCGGCAGCATGGAACCAGTCGGCCTGCTCCACCATCTGGAAGGATCCGGTCTGGTCGTCGAAATCGCTGAAGAGAACGGCCGACCAGAGAAACGTCGCCAGGGATGCGATCAGCGCGGCCCATTTCAGGAGTCGTTCCCGTCCGGACGGGAGCAGGCAGACCACGGCCGCTCCGATCGCGGGAATCAGCAGCAACAGACTCAGAGGATACGCAGCTAAGGGCATCAGCCGATCACGCTATAGAGATAGAGGAAGACGAGTGCGGCTCCGGTCACGATCCAGGCCGCGTAGGTGCGGGTGTTCCCACTCTGCATCCGGCTCGCCACGCCGCTCCATCGCCGGAACAGGGAGGCGGTGCCGTTGACCGCCCCGTCCACGACGCCCACGTCGACGACTCTCCACAACACCCGCCTGGACAGTGCCTTGAGGCCGCCGACCACGAACAGGGAATAGGCCTGATCGATCCGGAACTGCTGCAGGAGCGTGCCGTGGAGTCCCGGCAACCGGTCCGCCAGCCGCCGGGGGAGAGACCGGTCTCCCGCGTAGAGACGGTAGGCCAAGGCGGCGCCCAACAGACTGACGGCCAGGGCCGCGCCACCCGCCAGCATCTCCAGGCTGTGGGAGGCCCCGTGGCCCGCCGAGACGCCGTGGTCGTAGGAGAACCGGAACACAGGCGCCAGAAAGTGGTCCAACCAGTGATCGCCCAGGTTCAGGTAGGCCGGCAGACCGGCGACTCCGGCGACCGCCGCCGCTCCGGCCAGGATGGCCAGGGGCGCAGTGACGGAGGTTCCCGCTTCCGCGCCGGATTCACCGTGGCCGTGGGAGGGCGAACCGTAGAAGGCCAGGAACATGAGCCGGCACATGTAGAAGGCGGTGAGCCCGGCCACCACCAGGCCCGCTACCCAGAAGACCGGATGCCCCAAGGGACTGTCGAGCGCTCTCCACAGAATCTCGTCTTTGGAGAAGAACCCGGACAGGGGAAAAATTCCGGCCAGGGCCGCGGTCCCCACCCACATGGTCCAACAAGTCACCCTCAGGGAGTTCTTCAGCCCTCCCATGCGGAACAGGTCCAACTCGTGATGAAGCCGGAGCAGGACGCTGCCCGCCCCCAGGAAGAGCAGGGCCTTGAAGAAGGCGTGGGTGAACAGATGAAAGATCCCGGTGCTGAAGGCGCCCACGCCCAGCGCCATGAACATGTAGCCCAGTTGGCTGATGGTGGAGTAGGCCAGGACCTTCTTGATGTCCCGCTGGACCAGCGCCGTCAGGGCCGCCAGGAGCGCCGTCAAGACTCCGACGACGGCCACCAGCAGAAGTACGTCGGGCGCCCGGCTGTAGAGCGCAGCCGAACGCACCACCAGGTAGACGCCGGCGGTCACCATGGTGGCGGCGTGGATCAGGGCGCTCACCGGAGTGGGTCCCTCCATGGCGTCCGGCAGCCAGACCTGAAGCGGGATCTGGGCGCTCTTGCCCGTCGCCCCCAGAAACAGGAGCAGAGTGATTGCCGCCAGAACGGTGAAGCCGCTCTCGGGTTGGGGATGGGTCCGGCTCACGGTTTCGAAGAGGGGTCCGAACTCCAGGGTCCCGAAGGTCTTGAAGATGAGAAAGACGCCCAGGAGAAAACAGGCGTCCCCCACCCGATTCACCACGAAGGCCTTCTTGGCCGCATCGCCGGCGCTCTTCCGTTCAATGTAGTAGCCGATCAGGAGATAGGAGCAGAGGCCCACCCCCTCCCAGCCCACGAACAGCAACAGGTAGTTCCCCGCCATCACCAGCAGGGACATCATGAACACGAAGAGGTTGAGATAGGAGAAATAGCGGTAGAGACCCGCCTCGCCCTTCATGTAGGCCGTGGAGTAGACGTGAATCAGGAATCCGACTCCCGTGATGACCAGGAGCATGATCATGGAGAGGGGGTCCAGCAGGAAGCTGCACTCGGCGGTGAAGGTCCCCGCCTGAATCCAGGTGAAGAGACGGTGGACGATCTGCTGCTCCTGTGCCGGCAGCCGGATGAACTCGGCGAAGACGGACAGCAGAAACAGGAAGCTGGCACCAGTGGCCGCGCAGCCGAGGCCGGAGACGATGCGAGCCGGCAGCCGCTTCCCCACCAGGCCGTTGAACAGGAATCCGGCGAGGGGTGGGACCAGGGCCAGCCAGAAATACTCGATCATGGTCAGCCCTGAAGCCTGTTGACGGAGTCGATGTCCAGGGTCTGGGAGTGCCGGTCGAGACCCAGGATCAGCGCCAGACCCACCGCCGCCTCCGCCGCGGCCACGGTCATGACGAAGAAGACGAAGATGTGGGCGTCCACTTGGCTCCAGGTCCGCGCGTAGGCCAGAAACGTGAGGTTGACGGCGTTGAGCATCAGTTCCACCGACATGAACATGGTGATGACGTTGCGTCTGACGATGAAGCCGGCGACGCCGATGACGAAGAGAACCGCGCCCAGCGCCAGGTAGTGAGTGGCAGGGACCATACCCATCATTCGGGGCGATGCTTGACCAGGACGACGGCGCCCAGAATGGCCACCAGAATCAGGATGGACGTGACCTCGAAGGGCAGCAGATAGTCCTGGAAGAGAATCTGGGCGATCCTCTTCGGACCATCGCCTGATCCGAGCGGGTCGCCTGATCCGCGGGGAGTCCACGCCGGGAAGACGCGAAGCAGAACAAACGCCAGAAAGGCGGCCGCGGGCAACGCGGCCAAGGCCGTCTTCTTGAACCGGTCGGGACCGAACCTCTCCGACTTCGGGTCCAGAAGCATGATCACGAACAGGAACAGGACCATGATGGCGCCGGCGTAGACGATGACCTGCAGAGCGGCGACGAGGGCGGCTCCCAACTGAAAGTAGAGGACGGCCAATGCACCGAAGCAGACGATCAGGGAGAATGCGCTGTACACGGCGCGCTGCTGGAGAACCACCAGGAGAGCGGAGCCGACGGCTACGGCTGCAAAAACGTAAAAGACGATCTGCTCCACACTTGGCTCCCCCGTTTGCGGAGAATGAATCTTAGTGAAGGGCCCGAATGGTGTCAACGAACGGACCCGATATCGGGGCCATGGCGAGTTCCTCATTTTCCTCTTGAAGAGCAGCGGAAAATCGCGTCCCGGCTCCCGTTTGGGTGATGCCTCCAGTGTTCGAGATCATACTGATAACAATAGAATATTTTGTTAACGTAGAGGTGATCGAATGGTGACTGAGGGGGACCGGTCAATCATCGCGGATGCGTCTCCGTTGATTGCTTTCGCCAAACTGCGGCAATTGAGGCTTCTGAACCGCCTCTACGTTAAGGTGCTGATCGGGCCTGTCGTGAAGGAGGAAACAGTCGATGCGGGCATAGCGATTCGTGCGTCGGGTGTGGAACAGCTTGAGGCCGCCTT
The DNA here is from genome assembly GCA_965217775.1 of Acidobacteriota bacterium. Lineage (GTDB taxonomy): Bacteria > Acidobacteriota > UBA6911 > RPQK01 > JAJDTT01 > JAJDTT01. The sequence continues at coordinate 3,471,097 of CBDCJH010000002.1, read as the reverse complement.
GGAAAACGGTTTTTTGCAGGTGGTTCAGTTGACGGGTCAAGAGCGTGACCTGATGCAACGCCTTACGGAACGATCTCGGCTGGACTCGGGCGAGGCTGAGTCCATCGCTCTGGCGAGTGTCCGGTGCGTACGACTGATCGTGGACGACAAGGCGGCTCGCGGCGTCGCAGCGACTGCCGGGGTGGAACACTTGGGCACGGCCGCCGTTTTGTTGGAAGCGTACTTGCAAAACCTGGTCGATCTGGATGAATTGGAGTCCATGCTGCGGGATCTCAGCCAGATTATTTGGCTTTCCCCAGCCGTTGTAGCGGAGTTGCTGGTGCTTGCGCGACGCCACCGGGAGGCGACGAGATGAGAAAGGAATACATGGTGGGTGCCCGACTTCCCTCGGAGTTGGTCCGCGAACTGGAAATCATCGAAGACGTCGAACAGTCTGATCGCTCGACGACAGTGCGCCGGCTGCTGTCGAGAGGCATCCGGCACTGGAAGCTGGAGCACTACGTCCGTCAGTACGGTGAGGGGAGGGTCACGCTGGCACGAGCTGCTCGGGATGCCGGAGTCTCGTTGTGGGAAATGATCGAGTATGCCCGTGCCAGGAAGGTATCGGCCCAATACGACCTCGACGATCTGAAACGAGACTTGGGGGTCATCCACGGCAGTCTGGAGAATCGGGAGTGATCTTACCTCGGCTGGTACTCACTCTGATCGTCCTGCTGGGCTCCTTTTGTGCGCCCGCCCCCAGGCGTCCCGGCTTCAAGGTCGTGGTCTTGGGCTTCGACGGCGTGGACCCCGATCTGGTGGATCGATGGATCGAAGAGCTTCCCACCATCCGCCGCCTCGGAGAACAGGGGACCCGATCGACCCTGGGCACCACCAACCCCCCGGAATCCCCCGTGGCCTGGGCCAGCTTCGCCACCGGACTCAATCCGGGACGGCACGGAATCTTCGACTTCCTCCGGCGTGACCCCGCCACCTACATGCCCGACATCGGACTGGTGAAGGTGGAAAAACCTCGTTTCCTGTTCAAGACCATCCCCATCCGCGGGCCCCGATTGACCAACAACCGCAAGGGCGTCCCCTTCTGGGAGCAACTGGACCGGGCCGGCATCGTCACCGCCAATCTCCGGCTTCCCCTGGAGTTCCCGGCGCGTCCTCTGGTTCACGGGACCACACTTTCGGGGCTGGGTGTGCCCGACGTTCGGGGAACCTGGGGCACCTACTTCTATTTTTCCACGGACGTCAGCCGCTGGGATCTGCAGGATACGGAGTTCGGCGGCCGGGTGATCCGCCTGGAAGGGGAAGACGGCCGTTTTCAAGCGCAGATCGACGGACCCGGCGACCCCAGAGAGGAAGAACTGGTTCGGCTGACGATCCCGCTGTCCGTGGAGTTGGACCCCCAGTCGACTACCGTGACGCTCAGGCTCCAGGATCAGGAAGAGGAGATCGACGAGGGACAGTGGAGCGACTGGTTCCGCTTCGTCTTCTCCGCGGGGCCCCTGGTCAAGATCCGCGGAATCAGCCGCTTCTACGTGCTGGAGACGTTTCCCGAAGTGAGGCTCTACCTGATGCCCATCGGCCTCGATCCGGCCGGTCCGATCCTGCCGCTATCGAGTCCGGCCGATTACTCGGAAGACCTGGTTGCCCGGCTCGCCCCGTTCAAGACCCTGGGTTGGATCCATGAAACCTGGGGCCTCAACGAGGAGCAGATCAACGAGCAGGTCTTTCTGGAGGACCTCTTCCGCAACATGAACCATTTGGAGCGGCTCCTGATGCACGAGCTGGAACGCGGTAAGGCGTCCCTGTTCACGGCCGTCTTCACGGCCACCGACAGCGCCGCCCACATGTTCTACCGCTTCATCGACCCCCATCATCCCCGTTACGACCCGGAGGCCGCTCAGGGCTACGGCAGATCCCTGTTGAATGTCTACCGGAAAATGGACTCCATCCTCTCCCGAGTCTTGAAGCACCTGGATCCCCAGGATCTGCTGCTGGTCGTTTCCGATCATGGGTTTCACTCCTGGCGCAAGGAATTCAATACCAACACCTGGCTCCTGGAGAATGGTTTCCTGGTTCTCAAAGGCGTGCGGGCCGACACTGATCTCAAGCGGATGGAGCAGGTCTATCGCGGCGGGAGCTTCTTCCCCAACGTGGACTGGAACCGGACCCAAGCATATGCCCTGGGTCTCGGCCATATCTACGTGAACCTGAAGGGGCGGGAGGGTCAGGGAATCGTCGAACCCGGCCGCGATTATATGGATCTGGTACGGGAAATCTCTCGGGATATTCTCGAGTATCGGGACCCTGAAACCGGAGAACCGGTGCTGCAGAACGCTTATTTCAGGGACGAGATCTACTCGGGTGAAGAAATCGAGCATGCCGGAGACATCCAGCTCAGCTTCCGCTCCGGTTACCGGACTTCGTGGCAGACGGCCCTGGGTGCGGTGCCGGAACACGTCCTCGTCGCCAACCTCAGGAAATGGAGCGGCGACCACTGTGCTTCCGATTTTTCGGACACCGCGGGTTTCGCGGTCTCAAATCGCACTATCGTTACGGAGAATCCGCACATCATGGACGTGGCGCCGACGCTGTACCGGTTGTTTCAGGTCGAAGATCCTGAGCCCCTGGACGGCCGGGCCTGGTCATTCGAATCGCCATGAGATGCCTGGTCACGGGCGGGACAGGCTTCCTGGGGAGTGTCCTGGTGCGCCGGCTCCGGGAGCGAGGGCACGATGTCACCGTCGCTTCGCGCTCCCGGGGCCAGGACGTGACCCGCATCCGGACCTTGGAACCCAGCTTCCGGGACGCTGAGGCCGTATTCCATCTGGCCGCCCTGGTCCAGTCCCGGCCCGGCCCCTTCCTTCGGGTCAACGTGGACGGGTTGAGAAACGTCCTGGAGCTGGCTCGGCGCCACCGGGTTGCCAGGATGGTCCATGTCTCCTCGTTCACCATTTTCGGCCCCAGCGGCGACGGGCCCCATACCGAGGAACGGATACCGGACAGGACCCGATTCTTCCACGGGTACGACCAGAGCAAATACGAGGCTTTTCGACTGGCCAGCCGGTGGAAGGAACGGCTTCCCATGAACACGGTCTTTCCCACCGTCGTGTACGGCCCCGGGCCGATGACGGAAGGAAACCTGCTGGTGCGTCTCCTTCGGCGGTGGAAGAAACTGCGCGTGGCGGCACTGCCCGGTCGCGGGGCCCCCTGCTGGAACTTCGTCTACGTGGACGACGTCGCCGAGGGCCTGGTTCGATGTCTGGGTGCCGACCCCGGAGAGGACTTCGTCCTGGGAGGCGAAAACCGGACGCTCCGGGATCTATATGCGACCTTCCGGAGGGTCGCAGACGTACCGATCGTTCCCCTGGGTCTCCCGGATCGGCTGTTTCGCGCCGGTGCCCGCTTGGAGGATTGGAGCGCGCGACTGCGGGGGACGTCGCCGTTGCTGGTCCCCTCGACCGCCGAGTTCTTTCTCCGGAACTGGCGGTTCTCCTCGGGCAAGGCCCGCACCCATCTGGGCTACTCGGCCCGCTCCCTGGAGGAGGGCCTGAGCCGCACGAACCGGTGGCTGGGGTCATGAGGGAAAGAAGTGAGGACCTGAGGCAACTGGAACATGTGCTGCCCCTGTCCTTCGCCTTTCTCCTTCCCTACGTGGACTACGGGCTGATCCTTCTCCTGAGTCTCTTTTCGTTTTTCTACGCTGCGTTCATCTCCCCTCGTTGGATCCGGGTGACGACGCGGGATTCGGAACGGGAAGCGGGATTCTCCCCCGGCAAGCTCTACTACGCCTTCGGAATCATGCTGCTGCTGCTCCTGTTTCGCGAGCGCCTTCACGTCGCGGCGGCGGTCTGGGCCGTACTGGCGGTGGGAGACTCGGTTTCCAACTTGGCGGGACGGCGGTGGCCCTGGGTCCCACTCCCCTACAATCGTGAGAAGAGCCTGGGCGGCTCCATCGGCTTCTTCCTGGCGGCGGCCGTGGGGTCCTGGGCACTCCTGGTCTGGAACCTGCCGGAATCGGACGGAAGTTCCAATCTCAAGCTGGCAGCCTGCTGTCTTTTGGGTGCTCTGGTCTGCGCCTTGGCCGAGTCGCTGCCGAACCTGGTGGACGACAATCTGGTCATCGTGGTGGTCGGCGCCGGGATCTTCCCGCTGCTAATGGGCGCGCCCGATCTGATTCCCGAGCTGGCCGGGCCCTGGTCCCACGCGGTTGGAATCAACTTCCTCCTGGCCGGCCTCAGCGTGATGGTGGGTTGGATCTCCTGGCGCGGCGCCGCCGCCGGCCTGGTCCTGGGGATCGGCGTCTATCTGTCGGCGGGACCCGCGGGCTATGCCGTCCTCTGCCTCTTTTTCTTCCTGGGCGGGTTCAGCACCTGGTTGGGGAAGGGACGGAAGGAGGCTCTGGGAGTCGCGGAAGAGAATCTCGGACGGAGAGGCGTGGCCAATGTTCTGTCCAAGGGACTGGTCGCGGGCATCCTGGCGCTGCTGTTTTTCTGGACCGACAGCACGGTGGCGCGGGTGGCCTACACCGGCGCCCTGGCCGCCGCCACCCTGGACACGGTCGCCACCGAGATCGGGCAGTGGTTGGGAAAGGCTCCCAGGGATCTCCGCTCCTTCAATCCGGTTCCGGTGGGGACTCCCGGCGCCGTTTCACTTGCGGGCACGCTGGCCGGATCGGTTGCGGCCCTGGCGGTCTCGTCGGTTCCGGTCCTGTGGAGCTGGATCCCCGCGTCGGCACTGCCGGCGTTGGCGGCCGGAGCCATTGCGGGGAATGGAGTCGAGTCCTGGCTGGCCGGCGCCGGGCGGGACGCCCCGGGCCGGCACCAGGTGCTCAACTTGTACAATACGTTGGCGGGAGCCTGCGCCAGCGGCGGAATCTGGATCGTTTTGTGTTCCCCGGCGACTCCTTGAGAAATGGATCGGCGCGGATGGACTCACGACGGCACGGAATCGCTGCCGGTTGCCCGTGCCATCCGGGCTTCGAAGTAGAGCACCCGCCGCGTCATGCCTGAACCTATCGTCCGTTACTTCCGGTTCATTCGTCCCTTCACCCTGCTGGTGCCGGCGCTGGGAATGGTCTGCGGCGCCCTCATGGGACTCTCTGCAGATCCGAAAGGGGTTTCCGACTGGAGTCCGGGGAGCGAGGGAATCTTTCTGCGGATCTTGGCCGGAGCCGTTCTGGCGGCCGCGCTGAACGCCTTTTCCAACGGACTCAACCAGATCTTCGACCTGGAGATCGACCGGATCAACAAGCCTCGCCGCCTGCTGCCGTCGGGCCGCATCTCCAAGCCGGAAGCCTGGTGCCTCAGTCTGGCCTTCCTGGTCATCGCCCTGCTGCTGGCCGTCTGGATCAATTTTCAGTGCTTTCTCGTCGTTCTGGGAGGCACCCTGGGAACCTTTCTTTACTCGGTGCCTCCGATTCGGACCAAGTCCCGCGGCATCTGGGCCAATCTCACCATCGCCGTGGTCCGGGGAACGCTGCTCCCGGTGGCCGGTTGGTCCACCGTGAAACATGTGCTGCAGCCGGAGCCCTGGGTTCTCGGTGCGATCCTGGGAGTCTATTTCCTGGGGGCCGTCACCACCAAGGACTTCTCCGACGTGGAGGGGGACCGCCGGGGCGGCTGCCGGACGCTTCCCGTCATCTATGGCGTGCACCGGTCGATCCGGATCATTGCGCCTTTCTTCGTCCTGCCCTTTCTGGCCATCGTCCCCGGCGCAGTCTTCGGCCTCCTGTCCGGACAACCGTCGCTGCTGGTCGGCCTGGGGCTGTTTCTCGCCGGTTGGGGCGGCCGCATCATCCTCCTGCTCGTCCGGTCCTCTCGGGAGCGGGAAGGGACAATGGACTGGGAGAACCATCCCAGTTGGCGGCAGATGTATCTCCTGACCGTGATGGCCCAGGTCGGCTTGGCCATGGCCTATCTGTTACGGTGACGGTTCGGGGCCAAGATCCCGTATCGTACCGGGTCCGGGGATGCACTCTCTTCGACGCCTGGTGATGTCGGAGCCCTCCCTCTGTTGCCCGTTTTTCTCTCGGATGCGCATGGTCCGCCCCAAATGCGGAAGCGACATAGTCGTGTATGCTGAGTTCCACGCGTTACAAGTAAAGGAGACACCATGAAGAATGTGTCGCCGAAAAAACGTCCGTCAACTGAGCGGGAGCGTCCCCCCGTGTACGTGACGCCAAAAGGCCGGCTGTACGTCAAGGCAGATGAGTTGCTCCGCAGTAAAAGGGCGCGCGCAGTCATCGAACAGATGGCGAAACTCGACTTTGGAATAAAATCGTCTGGCCGACCTCCGAAAAAACGTCCGTAAGGATCGGCGGGTTCACCCGTCAGGAACTGTTTGGGGCTTATATACCTAAGTGCCCTTGGCATACAGTTCTGGCACCACGCTTTCCCCAACGAGATACGTTCCGGTGCCCAGGGCAAGAACCCCAGCCCTGAGAATGTTCAGGGCGGCATTGTGGTCCCTGTCCATTCCAAGTCCGCAGGCCCTGCACCGGAAGGTTTCGCTCCGCCCTGGATCGTGGCGGGCGCCGCACCGGTGGCAGTCCTGCGATGTATATGCGGGATTCACTTCTACGAACTCCCGACCGGCCCATTCTGCCTTGTACTGGAGTTGATTCCGCAGAAGCCCCCAGGATTGCGTCATTATTTCTCGATTCAGCCCCTTCTTCTTCGAGCCCTTCGTTACCATCCCTTGGATGTTCAGCTTCTCCACAGCGATCAGACCATGCTCACGAATGATCCTGCTGGAGAGACGATGGCAGGCATTACGGTTTCGGACCGATTCCCGGTGACGGAGCCGAGATAGCTGTACGATCCGCTTCCGTCTGGTCTTGGAAATCTTCTTGCACCTGGAGACCTTTCTCTGCTGCTTTCGGATCCCCGCCCAGTCCCGTCTATTCCGTTCGATCCTCTCACCCGTGGACAGCACCGCTCGCTTGCGGACGCCCAGGTCGATCCCTACCGAAGACTCGCATTTCGGTAGCGGCGGCTTCTCCACCTCGTAGGTCAGGTCCACATACACCCGGTTCGGCTTGCGGACAATCCGCAACGCTTTCAACGGGCATCCGTCCGGCAACGGCCGGGACGGAAAGATCCGGATCGTCGGGAAGCCCTTGGGCCGGATGGCGTAGCCCCGAGCGCGCTTCTTCACCAGGGTCGCTTTGGGGTCGACGACGTCGATGGTCTCCATCCTCGCAATGGGCCGGAATCGAGGATACCCCGGCTTCTCCCCCACCTTGCAGCGACGGAAGAACGCCTTGAAGGCCCGGTCCAACCGCATCAACATCCCACGCTCCGCCTTGACCGCCACCGACCCGAGCCCCTCCGGATCGTCCTTCCTCCGGGAGGTCAACCCCTTCATCTGATCGTACAGGGTCACGCCGCGTTGCTCGGATTCCCAGGCCGTCCTGCGTTCCTCCAGCGCAGCGTTGTACAGCCGATTCAGGATGGACCTCACCCCGTCCAACCGCCGGATTCCACCCTTGGACAGCTTGGCTCTGCACTGGATAGTTGCGTGGCCTTTCATGGTCGGAATTGTAACCCATCAGCCTGAATTCTCGGCACTTACGTATATAATCCCCAACTGTTTCCCTTGGGTCTTGGCCTGTTTCTCATCTCGACTCTTGGTGGATACTGGTTTCTGACCCATCTCCACTTCACACGTTACGACGCTCTGCGTGATTCCGGTTACCATGTCTTCTTCCGGGCCACGGTTTCCGGCGGCATCCTGGCGGCTATTGCACACTTGGTCGTTCTTCCTCTGAACTACTTTCTGCCCTGGATAGACTTGGCGTGGAAGTCGTACGATTCAATCCCTTACTCTTCTACGGCCATTTTTCTGAGTGCCTTTTTAGGAATCGCGCTACCGTTTGCCGGCAACCGTTTCTACAACGAAGAAAAGGCGGCTCGACGTGCAGCGGAAAGAGATGGAGACCTCATCGAGCTACTGGTCGCGGAATCTATCGAGGATCAGAAGCTGGTTGAGATCGCCCTGAATAGCAGGAAGGTCTACATTGGCTTTGCCCTCAACAGCCCGTGGCAAAAGTCATCACGGCATTCGACCGTCCCTGCATCCCGGCGGACGGCGTTGCGATTCGGGCACATACTCCCGGTATGCACCCGAATCGCGCCTTGTCCGGCGGGCGCAGGAACGGTCTCGGTGCTCGCGGGACTTTCACCACGGACTGTCAAGAGCGGAATCGGAAGCCAGGGTGAGGGTGACATCGAACTCGTACCAATGGCTGGCGGCTTTCGCGATAAAGACAAGCAGGAGTTGGAAATCACCACCACGTATGCTCCTGTGATCTGGAAATCCCTTGAAGGGTCATCCGGATTGGCGTATGAGGATTTTCGAGTTGTAATCCCCATGGCGGAGATCATATCCGCCCGGATTTTCCTCCCCGAAGCATACCAGCCCGTGGCAAAAGTCGTCACGGCATTCGACCGTCCCTGCATCCCGGCGGACTGCGTTGCGACTCGGTCACATACTCCCGGTATGCTCCCTCATCGCGCCTTGTCCGGCGGGCGCAGGAACGGTCTCGGTGCTCGCGCGACTTTCACCACGGACTGATACGAACTCTTCAAACGAGAAGAGGTCTTCAACAATCAGACAAGTCGTACAGACTACCTTCGAAGTTAACGGCAGTCGGCAAGATCCGCTGTGGACATCGACTGGCAAATGAGCGGCACCGATAGCGGTTGCATCGAAGCCGAACGGTGGTTCCCGCAGTTGCCGATCTCCTGCCGCCGGTGGCTCCGTCCGGCTGGCAGATGGGCGCGGCGTCGTAGTAGACTGGGAGCGAAATCGACGGGCAAATGAGTAAGATCCACGTCGTTCTGAATGGCCGCCGGCACCAGCTGGACGGGGGCCGAAGCGTGCATGATCTGGTTCAGGACCTGGAGCTGGACGGGGGTCGGGTCGCGGTCGAAATCAACGAGCAGATCGTCCGCCGGACCCGGTGGGCCGGGCACGAGATTCAAAGCGGCGATCGGATCGAAATCGTCCATTTCGTGGGAGGAGGGGCCGTGGAAGACACGTTGACCATAGCCGGACGTGAGTATCGCTCCCGTTTGCTGGTGGGAACGGGAAAATACGCGACCTTCGGCCAGATGGAGCAGGCGCTGGAGGCCAGTGGAGCCGAGTTGGTGACGGTGGCCGTGCGGCGCGTCAATATATCCGACCGAAGCCGGGAATCCCTCCTGGACTACATCGACCCCAACCGCTACCGGCTGTTGCCCAACACGGCCGGCTGCTACACGGCGGCCGAAGCAATCCGATACGCCCGGTTGGGCCGGGAGGCGGGCCTGTCGAATCTGGTCAAGCTGGAGGTGATCGGAGACGAGCGCACGCTTTTCCCCGACAACGAAGCCTTGCTGGAAGCCACGCACGTGCTGGTCAAGGAAGGATTCGTGGTGCTCCCCTACACCAACGACGACCCCATCGTCTGCAAGCGGCTGGAGGATGCGGGAGCCGCCGCCGTGATGCCGCTGGGAGCCCCCATCGGTTCGGGCCTCGGCATCCAGAACCCCAACAATATCCGCATCATCCTGGAGTTCGCCTCGGTTCCGGTCATCGTCGATGCCGGCGTCGGGACCGCTTCCGACGCCACTCTGGCCATGGAGCTGGGGATCGACGGAGTCCTCATGAACACCGGCATTGCCGGCGCCAAGGATCCGGTGTCCATGGCCAGGAGCATGAAGCTGGCCGTGGAGTCGGGTCGTCTGGCCTACAAAGCGGGGCGGATTCCCCGCAAGCTCTACGCCACGGCCAGCAGTCCTCTGGAAGGCGTGCTGAGTTAGATCGCGACCAATTTTCCAAGATCTCACCAGCCGATTTGACGCCCGCTCGATTTTCCAAAGCGGCGTATACCAGGAATGGAATCCGGTGAACACGGTTCAGGTCAGCCTTCCCGGCCGCAGCTATGACATCCTGATCGGTCCCGGTCTCCTGGCCGAGGTCCCCAGGCTGCTGAGCGCCCGCAAGACGACCCGGAGGCTTTTCCTGGTCTCCAATCCCACGGTCCACGAACTCTACGGCGAGAGGCTGATGCAGGGTCTCGCGGACTCCGGGTTCCGGGTGTCGGAGATTCTGATACCGGACGGAGAATCCCACAAGACGCTTCGAACCGTCGAACAGATCTACGGACAGCTCGTGAGCGGGGGCGCGGATCGCTCGTCGGCCTTGTTGGCCCTGGGCGGCGGCGTGACCGGGGACATCGCGGGATTTGCCGCCGCCACCTTCATGCGGGGAATTCCGCATATCCAGATCCCGACGACGGTGGTGGCTCAGGTAGACAGTTCAGTCGGAGGCAAGACCGGAGTCAATCACGGTCTGTCCAAGAACATGGTCGGTTCCTTCTGGCAGCCGAGCCTGGTCTGCATCGATCCGGAAACCCTCCTCTCCTTGCCTCAACGGGAGTATCAGTCCGGACTCTATGAAGTGTTCAAGTACGGCCTCATCCGGGACGCCGAATTCTTCGATTGGCTGAACGCGTCGCTGGAAGAGATTCAAGCCCGGAAGGCCCCGGTGATGCAGCAGTTGATCCGGCGTTGCTGCCGGATCAAGGCTGAGGTCACCGCTCAGGACGAACGCGAATCCGATCTGCGGCGAATATTGAACCTGGGACACACCTTCGGTCACGGACTGGAATCTGCCGTCCGATTCCGGGGGGTGACCCACGGGGAAGCGGTGGCCTACGGAATGATGGCTGCCGCCCATCTCTCGCATTGGCGCACCGGCCTGTCCCGGGCGTCACGGGACCGGGCAGTGCAGTCGATCCGGGAGATCGGGCCTCTGCCAACGATCGATACGGTGCCCACGAGCCGCGTCGTGGAGGCCATGAAGCGGGACAAGAAACGCCGGAATCAACGCACGGTCGTGGTGTTGCTGGCGGCGATCGGGATCACCCGGATCCGGGACGACATTCCAGACCAGGACCTGGCGCGGGCCTGGGACCAAGTGAAGCAAGTGAAATAGCGGTCGCCGGGGATTGCCGTCGGGGGTTCCAGGGATACAGATGGAGGACAAGGAATCGGGGCGGATCCGCCGGATGTTCGGCCGGATTGCCCCCCGATACGACCGGGCGAACCGTCTCCTCTCCCTGTCCGTGGACCGGCGTTGGAGGCGGGTGACGAGGCGCGAGCTGGAAGGCCGGCTGCCTTCGGGTCCCCGGATATTGGACCTGTGCACGGGAACCGGGGACCTGGCCCTGGAGCTCTCCGGCGTGGGTTCGGTGGTGGCGTGTGACTTCTCTCATCCCATGCTGGTTTTGGGCAAGCAGAAAGCGTCCCGTTCCGCCAGCGGCCGCCGCATTGCATTCACCGAAGGGGACGCGCTGAGACTCCCCTTTCCGGACCGGTCCTTCGACGCCGTCAGCATCGCCTTCGGATTGAGGAATCTGGAGAGCTATCGCCGGGGTCTGGCCGAAATGCATCGGGTCCTCCGGCCCCGGGGCGTATTGGCTATCCTGGAGTTTACGCTCCCCACTTTGCCGCTGTTCAGGTCGCTGTACCTGTTCTATTTCGTGCGGATGCTGCCTCGACTGGGCGGTTGGATCTCGGGGCACGGTCAAGCCTACGATTATCTCTCCCGGTCGGTGCGACAGTTCCTCGCGCCCGAGGATCTGGACCGGTTGCTGGAGAGGGCGGGGTTCCAGGAGATCCACCACCGAAACCTCTCGGCCGGAATCGCGTGTCTTCACCTGGGCCGAAAACCGAGTTCGGGCAGTTGCCGGTAAAGACGGTCCGTCACAGTTTCATCTCCGGAAAGAGGAGCCGCCAGCCCAGTTGAGTCGGCGGAAAGCTGCGCAGTCCCAACCGGATGGCATCCGCGTCGTATCGGACGCTGGCCATGTCCGATAAATGAAGGCTCAAGGAGCCGCCGCGGATCGTTTCTCCGTCCACACTCAGGTTGGAAAGCCAGAGTCCCCCTACGATCTGGGCACGGTCTTTCAGAATGACGCCTCCCCCACCCAGATGAAGCAGGATCCCCCGGAACCGGACGTCTCCCTGCAGGATCAGGTTCCCTCGGGCGATGACGACGCCCGACACCGCTCCCGACAGGGTTCCTCCCTCCGGTAGATGGACTATTCCGGTGTCCGCCGAAAGGGCTGGCAGGTGATCCTGGAAATGTCTCCAGAAGACAGCTTGGAAAAGGGAACGATGACGAGGGTCCTCACGGTATGCGTCTGTCGAGTCCCGGAGAGAAGGTTCCGGTCCGGCACCCCGGATCCGGCCGGCTTGGGCCGGACTGAGGTTCCGCAGAAACTCGGTGCCGAGTCCATCGCCTCCCAGGGAAAGGAGCCGAACGGCCGGCTCCCGGTGTCCGCCGTCCAGGAGAAATTGGCTTCCCGCCCAATGGAAGTCTCCGTCGTCTCCCGCCAGGGTGAGCGCGCTCCGGAGTCGAAATGCAGTCTCCTGCAGAAGGCGGGATTCGATCAGAGTCACGCTGTTGCGGGTCGAAGCCAGGAATGGGTTCTGCAGTTTGAGAGGAGCGACCCCCATGCTCCGGACCAGGACCACTCCGTCCCGGTCCTGGTGGGCCGGCTCCTCGGGGTTGTTGGAAAACCTCAAGTAGAAATGGCCCCCTCCGGGGTCCGAGTAACCGTTTGGCAGCAGTTGGTCCCGGTCACGAGCCGGAAGTCCGTCGTCGCGGTCGGGTGTCCAACTTTCCGGGTCCATACGGCGAGCCTCCGAAAAGGGGAGAGGATTTCTCCATTCGGGAAGATCGGTTCCGGAGAAGGAACCGTCGGGACCGGCAAGGAGTTCGTCGACATCGACCAGAGGAAGAAGACCGCGCGCGAATTCGATTCCGTTCTGGGCCAGGACCAGGCTGTAGAGTCGCGCCTCGACCCCTTGGAGCATCCTCCACTGGATCAGGTTCTGCACACTCAGGGCCCAGACCAGGGTCGCGACCAGAGCCGTCGTGAGCAGGGCGGCCAGCAGGGCAAGTCCTGCCTCCGATTCCGCTTTCCGGAGTTCATCAATCCCGGGGAGGGAAGAGGTTGGGCCGGTAGTTCCGAAGCGTGTATCGGATCGTTTCAACGGTCTCTCCGTCCCCTTTCCAATGCATCAGGTTTGGGCTGACGGCGCCGGTGAGGCGAAGGGTCAGCAACCGTCCTTCCATCAGAATTTCCCACTGCCGGATGTGTTTCAGGACGGCTTGAAAGCTCCCCCCTCCGCTTTTGAGCTGCAAATGGTCCGTCCGGCAGCGGAGCGACAGGCTCTCGAAATTGCCGTCCACTCGCCCGTCGGGAAACCCGTCTTTCCCGTCCAGGTCGGACTCGATCCGGAGGATTCCGGACTGGATCAGGATTCCGTCCCCGGCCCGGTCCCACTCCCGGTTGCCCGCTCCCAGGATCCACCCACCCAGCAGGACCGGGGCCAGGATCAGGTTCCGGTCCCGCTCCATCAAACGTGTGAGATTGGTGACGGTGGTCTGAGCCTGGTCGAACACTCCCAGAAACAGAGAGAAAAGGAGCGCAGAGGCGGCGGTGGCCAGAAGCATCTCGATCAGGCTGAATCCCCATTCCCCCTCTTTCGTCTCGACCCCGCGGGGTCCCGCCAGCGAATCAATCGGGCTCATTCGGACGCCTCCTTTCAGGGTAGTGATCGGAGCACCTCCCAGCTCGAGGCGTTCTCGTCCTCGGCGCCGGAGACGTTCAGGCGCCACAACGAGGGTCCGTCCGGCACCAGGATGATCCTCTCCCCTTCCGGCTCCCGGGAGCGGGCCTCTTCGCTCCGGTTCCACCGTTGAAGAACTTCCTGGCGCCGTTTTTCCATGACGGCGTAGTTGCCCAGGTTCAGAGCCAAGGTCTGGATCAGGGAAAGGACGGCGACGGTCAAAATCGTTGTGGCCATCAGGTGCTCCAGCAGGGCGAACCCCTCCTGGGCGCTGTCCCCGGCTATCCTCTCTGCCATCGAATCCTCCCGGCCGGCGAGATCACGATGCGGATCTCGCCGGCAGAGTTGCCCAGGACAAACGTCCCGCCCGGAGCGGCGGTCCCTCGGGAATAGAAGGATATTTCGCGGTTTGGTTTCCGGACGACCAGAACTCCCCTGGGGAGGGTCAGCCAATGTCCGGTCTCTTCCCCTACCGGTGCGATCGTGGCTCGTCCCCCCTCGTCTGAGACTCGGATCTGTACCGTCAGATTCCGCCCGATGGCCGCGGCACGCCCCTGCTCCAGGAGGGAGAGAAAGAGATGAGACCCCTGCGACAGTCTCCAATGATCCCGCACCTGCTGATAGGCCGGCCAGGCCAGCGAGGCCAGGAAGCCGATGAGCAGGCAGGTCAAGGTGACTTCCAGGAGCTGATAGCCGAATGCGTTTCCCCATGCGGGGGGCCGTGATCGGCCGGATCGGTTTCTGGCGGTCGACCCCGAGAATTGAGATGGTGGCAGGATTGCGGAAAACTCTGACAAACGAGTCAGCGGAACAGCGTCGTCGGCAGCGATGGTCTCCCTCGTTTCCTGTGTTGGTTTCACACTCCCACCAAACGCCGCGGTTCAGAAAACTGCGAACCCGCCTCCGGTCCTCTTTGCCGATTCTCACTCTCCCCCAGGTTCGATGACTACCGATCCATCAATCGCTCTTCTCTTTCCTCTCCGAAGTCGATTTCCAGCAGGCGGTCGTCGCTCGCCGGGTCCACCAGGATGCGGATACGGAGGGGGTCGTCCACGGGCAAGTCGAGCTTTTCGCCCCATTCGATGATGACGACGGCTTCCTGCTCCAGGATTTCTTCGAGACCGATGGAATGGAAGTCGTCCGCTCCCTCCAGGCGGTACAGGTCGACGTGGTAGATGCGACCGCGAGCCGACGGGTACTCGTTGATCAGGGTGAAGGAGGGGCTTCGGACCAGGGAGAGATCTTCGACCTCCAAACCGGCTGCCAAGGCCTGGGTGAACACCGTCTTGCCGGCGCCCAGCTCTCCCGAGAGGAGGACCACCCGCGGAGCGTGCAGCGTCTCACCCAAACTGAGGCCGATGCGCCGTGTCTCCTCTTCGCTGCCGGAGCGAAGGACCTGGCTATCCCGCATTTCCCACCGGGCCGTTGCGCCGCCCTCCATGGCCGCGCAGATGGAGGAAGGCCGGTCCCAGATGATCGATGATGTCGCCGGCCGCCAGCGACTCCATCCCCCGCCGTTGGGCCGCCAGGTCGCCGGCCAGGGAATGGAGGTAGACGGCGGAGACGACGGCGTCGGTGGTCTGCGACGGAGAGACGCGGGCCTGAGCCCGGTACTGGCCCAGGAAAGAGGTGATCACGCCGGTGAGGACGTCGCCGCTTCCTGCGGTCGCCATTCCAGGGTTTCCCAGCGGACAGGCAAAGACTTGGCCGTCGGGCGACGCCACCAGGGTCCGGAACCCCTTGAGCACGAGCCAGAGGATCCGGTCCCGGGCGAATTCGCGGGCGATGGAGATCCCGTTCTCGGTAATTTGCGGAATGGAATGGTCTGTCAGGCGGGCAAACTCACCCGGGTGGGGAGTGACGACCAGGGGTTGACCCTTCAGGTTGACCAACTCGCGGGCTTGGCCGGCATAGGCGTTCAAGGCGTCGGCATCCAGGACCAGGGGAACCTCGGCCTCGCGGGTCAGCCGGCGGACCACGTCGACGGTTTCCTGCTCCGTGGTCAGGCCCGGTCCCAGGCCGGCGGCGTCCTTGCCCTCCAATAGTTCCAGAATGCGATCGATTCCGGACGTGGCCAAGGTTCCAGCGGGCGTGGACGGGACCCCTTCGGTCATGATCTCAGGCAGGAAGGAGGCCATCAGGGGTTGGACGGCGTCGGGGGCCAGACCCGTCACCAGGCCGGACCCGGATCTCAACGCGGCCCGGGAGGCCAAGGCGCCGGCCCCGGTCTTGCCCCGGCTTCCCGCAATGACCGCCACATGCCCGAATGTGCCCTTGTGAGAGAAGGTCTTCCGGGCCGGCAGGACCGCCCGAATCCGGTCCGGCATCATCAGGTTCAGGAAGTGGTCCGGTGTATCCAGCACCTGGGGCGGGGTCCCGATAGGAGTGACGTAGATCTGCCCGAACGCCTCCGGCTCCCGGTGAAGAATGTGGGCGATCTTGGGGGCCGTGAAGGTGACGGTGGCGTGAGCCCGGACCGATGGTCCGATGGACCGGATGCCGTCGGAGGGCGTCCCCGTGGGGATGTCCACGGCCAGCACGAAGGCGCCGCTGCCGTTGACGTCCCGAACCACTTGCGCCAGCAGTCCGGTTACGGGACGGCCGAGCCCGGTTCCCAGGAGGGCGTCCACCAGGATCGTGCAGTTGCCGAGGATGGGCGCAAGTTCCGCCCACTCCTCCCGTGAGGTCACGGACACCACCTCTCCACCGGATTTCCGGTAGGCTTTCAGCTGGACGGCGGCGTCTCCCCGCATCTGCCCGGGGCGGCAGAGCAGGATCACCGTAGAAGGAGATTCGCGGCGGGCCAATTGGCGCGCCAGGACCAGACCGTCTCCGCCGTTGTTCCCCTTGCCGCAGAGAATCACGGTGGAGCGGTTGGCAAGCCGTTCGCCGAAGTGGGATTTCAGAACCTGGTACAGGTTCAGCCCCGCATTTTCCATCAACAGCAGGCTGGGGAGGCCGCAGTCCCGGGTGGTGAGTCGATCCACGGTCCCCATCTGGGACGCGGTCAGTATCTTGGCCCAGGAGCGGATCTCTCCGCCGAGGAAGACGGGCGGCCCTGAGGTATTGAACCCGGAAGCTGGTGGAAGCATCGGAATATGGTGAAGGAAGTTAGCAGAGATGCGGCGCACATGGAAAGGTTGTGACGGTTCCGGCGCGTTCTTGGCAGATCTGCCTGGCTATGGATATACTGAATGTCAGTACCTAACTCTCATGAGGGCGCTAACATGACCAAAAGAACCAGAATCCCAATGAGTTTCTTGACGATCGTCCTGGTGCTTCTGCTGAACGTGCCGACGCGTTCCGGACGTAAACACGAGGATGTGGATAATATCGGCAACCGGGATATCAACGGGAAGGTGGCCCTGATCTTCCCCAACTTCATATCGCTGGAGAAGGAGATCCAAATTGGCGCCCAGTACGCCCAGCAGATCGAGCAGACCGCCCGGTTGGTGGAAGATCCCGTCGTGAACGAGTACGTCGACGGGCTGGGCCAACTTATCGTGAAGAACTCGGACGCGAAAGTTCCCTTCGTGATCCGCGTGCTCGATTCCGAGGAGGTAAACGCCTTCGCCCTTCCCGGCGGTTACTTCTTCGTGAACAAGGGGCTGATCCTGGAGGCGGAGGACGAGGCCGAGCTGGCCGGAGTCATGGCCCACGAGATCGCCCACGTGACGGCTCGGCATGCCACCGAGAGGATGACCAAGGGCAACCTCATGCAGTTTGCGGCCCTGCCGGCCCTGATCCTCACCGGGGGCTGGACTCAGTATGCGCTCTATCAGGGGCTGGGGCTGGGGATGAACCTGGCGGTTCTGGGCATTACCCGAAAATCGGAGGCCGAAGCCGATCAGCTGGGCACCCAGTATCTCTGGAACACGGGATACGATCCCCAGGGATTCATCTCCTTTTTCGAGAAGATGCAGGCCAAGAACAAGAGCCGTCCCGGCAAGTTCGCCAGCTTCTTCCGGACTCACCCCTCCTTCGAGAACCGGATCACCAAGGTGAACGAGGAGATCTCCTATCTGCCCCCCAAGGACGAGTACGTGGTCAGCACGTCCGAGTTCGACCGGGTGAAGGCGCGCTTGATTCAGATGGATCGTGCGGAGATCCGTCCTGGGCAGGGCGGAACCAAGAGCGGCGCTTCCCGACCCACGTTGAAGCGTCGGACCAACGACCGGGACGATCGGGAAGAGCCCACCTTGAAGGGCGATCGTCCGACGTTGAAGCGGCCCTCTCTGAAGAGGAAGCGCCCGAGCGAGTCCGAGTCCGATCCTGAGTCCGAGAATTGACGGCACGCATTCCGGCGTATCCGGCAGGTCCTGCGTAGCGCCGGTTAAATGCCGCGCGACCACCTTCAGCGCCGGCTCCTGGGACGGTCCTCCCCCGGTGGCCGGCGCTTCGAGCCCTTACCCCAGGTTGTTGAAACAATCTTCCCGTGTCGTTCGTACACCATAGGGATGAGCCCTCGTGCGTGGTACAGTCCGTGCTGATTGTGCGGGGGACTTTGCCACGGTCCGTCTAGTTTAGAGCCTTTCCAGGAGATGCCATGAAGAGCGTCAAGGGAATTATTCTTCCGATCTTTTTCGTTATTACGGTGCCCTTCTTGCGGGCTGTTCCCCAGGAAAAATCGACCCCTGATCAGACCGCTCCCAAGATGCCGAAGATCGACCGGCCCGAGTCATGGGCGGATCGGATGCGCCGTGAGAGGCCGGTCCGGGAGTTGAGCGTCAAGGACGCCATTCGGCTGGCGCTGATCAACAACCTGGAGATCGCCATCGAGGACTACAACGAGGATCTGAACCGCCAGTGGATCTTCGGAACCAGGGGCTTCTACGATCCCAGGCTCCGGTTCGAGGTCGGCTGGGCGGCCACCGAGAATCCGGCTCGGTCCATTTTGGACGCGGGCCGGGGAATTCCGGTGAACACCACGGATCGGATCTACTTCGACACGTCGCTGGTGCAGAATCTGCCCAACGGAAGCAGCGTCACCTTGAACTTCAACAACAACCGCTTCAGCACCAACAGCGCATTCTCCTTCATGAACCCCTCTTTCGGATCCAACTTCGCCGTGTCCCTGCGCCAGCCGCTGATGAGGGGATTTCGACAGACTCAGACCAGACGTCAGCTCAAGCTCTACAACCTGGAGACCGAGATCAACGACAGCCAGTTTCAACAGAAGGTGTCGGAGATCGTCCAGCAGGTGCAGAACCAGTACTGGGAGCTGGTGTTCGCCATCGAGAGCTACGAGGCCATTCGCAAGTCCATGGAGCTGGCCATCATCCAGCACGAGAACAACCAGAAACGGGTCCGGATCGGCGTCATGGCGCCCATCGAGATCACTGCCTCCCGGGCCGAGGTGGCCACGCGCGAGCAGGAGATGATCCAGTCGGAGGTTCAGATCATCACCTCCCAGAACGGACTCAAGCGGTACCTGGCGCCGGATCCGACGGCGGCCATCTGGAATCTGACCCTGATCCCGACCCAGCTTCCCCGGGTCCGGGATCTGGCCATCACCCTGGACGAGGCTATTGCCAGGGCCATGGAGCGGCGCCCCGAATTGGAACAGAACCGGCTGCTCCGGGAACAGGTCGAGGTGGACCGGGAATACTACCAGCGGGAAGGAAGACCCAGCGTGGACCTGGTGGCGAGCCTGACCAACACGGGACGTGCCGGGGAGATCTTCGGGAGCGAATTCGTGGATAGCGATGGAGACGGCGTTCCCGACACGCGATTGGAGAACGTGTCCCAGCCGTCGAATCCTTTCTCCGGCAGTTTCGGCAATTCGTGGGGTCAGGTCTTCGGATTCGACTACATCAACTACACTCTGGGCGTCAGCGTGGAGATTCCCCTGAAGAACCGGGCCAACGACGCGGAGCGAGCGAGAATCTTGATCCGGGATCGCCGGCTGGCCAGCCAACTGAAGAACCAGCAGCAGATGGTCATCGTGGAAGTGCGCAATGCCTACGAGAGCATCGCCACCCAGAGGAAGCGCCTGGAAGCGGCCGGGGTTGCGCGCCAGCTCTCGGAGGCGCAGTTGGAGGGCGAGAACAAGCGTTTCCAGGCCGGCCTGTCCACCAACTTCGAAGTGCTCCGGTATCAGAGGGACCTGAGCCAGGCGCAGGTGCAGGAGCTGCGGGCGCGGGTGGACTATCAGCAGGCCGTGACCGACCTGGAGAAGGCCATGTACACCATCGTCGACAACAACGACATCGTACTGGCCCGCCGTGATTAGTCCGCTGTTCCAACCGCGCCATCTCCCGTCGGTCCTGGGAAACCCGGATCCTTCCGAGCCGCGCGTATAATTGCGGGAGATGGATTGGACCGCAGTCGTGCCGGCCCTGGCCGGATTGGTGATCGGCAGTTTTCTCAATGTCTGCATTCACCGTCTCCCGCGCCGGGAGTCGGTCATTCGGCCCCGTTCCCGCTGCCCCAATTGCTCGCAACCGATATCGGCCGGGGACAACATTCCGGTCTTGAGCTTCTTGCTCCTCAAGGGTCGCTGCCGCGCCTGCCATCAGCGCATCTCTCTCCAGTACCCGTTGGTGGAGGCCGCGACCGCAGCTCTTTTCGTCGCCGCCTGGATGCGGTTCGGTTGGTCCTCCACCTTTGTGGTCACCTGCCTGTTCCTGGCGTTGATCCTGACCCTCTCGGTCATCGACCTTTACCATCGAATTCTGCCTGACGTCCTGACGCTCGGTGGCTTGGCGGCCGGCGTCCTCCTGTCTCCTCTTCAGGATCCTGATTTCTTCCATTGGGAGACGGGGCCGGCGTCGCTCCCGGCCTGGGACCACCTGGGATTTTCTCTCCTGGGAGCCGGGCTGGGAGGCGGCTTCCTGTGGCTGATCGCCGCCCTCTACCGGCGTTATTCGGGTGTCGACGGGATGGGATTCGGCGACGTCAAGATGACCGCCATGCTGGGCGCCTTCCTGGGCTGGAAGTGTGCCTGGCTGAGCGTCTTCCTGGGTTCGGTGGCGGGGGCCGTCGCCGGCGCCATCTATATGCGGGCCCGCTCCAAGGGAAGGACCTATCCGTTGCCATTCGGCACCTTTCTGGGTGTCGCTGCGGCTGCGTCGGCCTTTTGGGGGCCCGGGATTCTACGCTGGTATTTCTCCAGTCCGCCTTCCTGAGGGACGCTCGATGCGGATCAGCACCACGCCTTTCCGGGTCAACGGGCGGGAATACCGGCCTCCGGCCAAGCCGCTGGCGGTGGTCTGCATCGATGGATGCGGCCCCGAGTACCTGGAGGTCTCCAGGCGTCGGGGCCGCATGCCTCACCTGGAGGGTCTGGCCGCAGGTGGATTCGAGTCCGTGGTCCGGGGCGCCCTCCCCTCCTTCACCAACGTGAACAATGCGGCCATCGTCTCCGGGGTCCCCCCGTCCGTGACCGGTATCAGCGGCAACTTCTTTCTCGATCCCCGGACCGGCCGGCAACTGATGATGAACTCGTCCCGCTACCTCCGGTGCGAAACCATTCTGGCGGCGGCGTCCCGTGCCGGCAGAATGGTGGCTATGGTGACGGCCAAGGAGAAACTCCGGGACCTGCTCACGAAGGGGCTTGACGGAATCGCCTTTTCTTCCGAGCGGGCCGCCGCCGCCTCCGTCGAGACCCACGGCATCGCGAACCTGGAGGACCTGGTGGGCAGGCCGCAGCCGGAGATCTACAGCGCCGACGCCAGCCTCTTCGTGCTGGCGGCCGGGGCCCGACTCATCCGGAGGGATCTGGCCGATTTTCTCTTCCTCTCCCTGACTGACTACATGCAGCACAAGTACCCTCCCGAGTCTTCCCGGTCACTGGATTTCCATCAGGCGCTGGACCGGGAGATCGGCGCGCTGCTGGTGACCGGCGCCCGGGTTGGAGTGACCGCTGACCATGGAATGAATGCCAAGACCCGGCCCGACGGGAGCCCCAACGTCGTCTATCTCGAATCACTGTTGAGAGATCGTTTCGGAGAGGGGAGCCGAGTGGTCTGTCCCATCACGGACCCCTACGTCGTTCACCACGGCTCTCTGGGTTCGGCGGTCATGGTGCACGTGACCGAACCCCTGGAGACCACTGCCGTGGCCGGTTGGATCCGCCGGCTGCCCGGCATCGACGAAGTCTACGATCGCACTGCGGCGTCGAGAGAGCTGGACCTGCCGGCCGACCGCATCGGCGATCTGGTGGTGATGGCGGACGCCGGCGCCGTCATCGGGAGGACCCCTGCCGACCATGATCTCAGCGTCCTGAACGAACCTCTGAGGTCCCACGGCGGACGCCATGAAGAGATGGTCCCCATGCTGCTCTCCGAGCCTTTGAGCGACGAGTACGAGGCCCGGGCGGCCGACGGAGCCCGGAACTACGAAATTTTCGACTACCTCTGCAACGGCGTCCAAGCACCAGTTGGCGGGTGAGCTGCCGCTCCGCTTCGCGTTTTTTCCATCCGGAGCGTTAGGCTCAGATAGAAAACCCAAACCAAAGGAGGTGTACATGCGAAAGATTTTGTTGTTCTCGACCTTGATGATGGCCATGCCTTGGCTCTGGTCTCCGGAGGTCACGGCTGCGGACACGCTGGACCTGAATCAGGCGACCGTGGAAGAGTTGGACACCCTCCCCGGCGTCGGACCGGCAATCGCCAGACGCATCGTGGCGTTCCGGGAGAAAAACGGAGCCTTCAAGCGGATTGAAGATCTGATGAACGTCCGGGGCATCGGAGAGAAGACCTTTCTGAGGCTCAGGGACCGGATCAGGGTCAAGGCCCCTTCCTCCCCTTCCAAGGAAAAGGCGAAGCGCCCGTAGCAGACTGGGCCGCAACGCCCCGGGCGTCTCTTGGAGGGGGGGCGGCTGCCGCCCGTCTTCTTGAGGCGTGGAGTCCGGCGGACGCTGGCCTCGGCGGTCCCAGATGGAAGTCCCTCGCGGCATCGGTCCCGGTGCCGCGGGGGACTTTCGGTTAAACTGGCGGCCGCATGAGAGTCGAACGTCTCGACCGCCGCCGGTTGCCGGGGCAGAGTCGACTTTTTCTCCAGTATCTGTACGATTTCGACCAGGTCGCACCGCTCTACCCGGCCGGACCGGCGCACACCAGCCCGGAGGCCCTGGGCCAAAGAGCCGAGGCCGCGCGGGGACGGGACTCCCGGTTGCCCCGCGGGACTCTCGTCCGGATGCTCCGCGATTTCAATGCCCGGGTGGGCTCGGGGCCCTCCACCGGCGAGAATATCGAGAAGCTGCGGGATTCGGGGACCGTGGCCGTGGTCACGGGCCAACAGTTGGGCCTCTTCGGCGGACCGGCCCTCTCCGTCTACAAGGCGCTGACCGCCGTGAGCCTGGCCCGGACCCTGGAGGCGCAAGGGTGCCCGGCGGTTCCCGTCTTCTGGCTTCCTTCCGATGACTCCGATTTTCTGGAGTCCCGCTCCACCACCTTCTTCGATCCGCAGGGATCGCTGCTTCGTCTGGGCTATTCCGGTCCCTCCCCCCCTTCGGCAACCATGGTGGGCACGGTTTCGTTGGAATCGGTGGGTGATCCCCTGAAGAGGCTCCAGGACGGCGCGCCCACTTCCGAGTTTCAGGAAGCGATCCTTCGAACCCTCGAATCGGCCTTCGAGCCCGGCACCCCTTTTACCGATGCCCAGGCCCGTTGGCTCGCCCGGCTCTTTCGAAACCAGGGGCTCATTCTCTTCGACGCGCTCCAACCCGGATACAAGGGCGCATTGAGACCGGTCTTCGAGACGGCGGTCCTGGAGCGAAAACGCCTGATTCGCTCCCTGCAGAACCGCGGACGGAAGCTGGAGGCGGATGGGCACCGGGTACAGGTGCCCGTGGACAGCTCCGAGTCACTCCTCTTCTGGCTCGAGGAGAGACGGCGTTACAAGTTGGAGTACCGATCCGGAGCCTATTGGAGCCGCGGAAGCCGCTCTCTCCGGCTGCGGCCGGAAGAGCTGCTGGAACGGATACGAACCGGAGCCGGTGAGTTCGGTCCCAACGTTTTGTTGCGGCCCATCATTCAGGACCATCTTTTCCCTACCGTAGCTTACGTGGGAGGGCCGGCGGAGGTCGCCTACTTCAGCCAGATCGGCGCCATCAGCCCCTACTGGAAGATTCAGTGCTGCGTGTTCCCCAGGGTCGGGGTTACGGTAGTGGACCGGAAGTCCCAGCGGCTGCTGAAAAGGCACTCGCTGGATCTGCTCGAGCTGCTCACCCTGGGCGCCTCCCGAATCACCCAACGTGTCGCCAGGACGGGAGCTTCAAAGCACGTTCTGGACGAGTTCGACCGGATCTCGGAGGTGGTCCGGGAGAGCCTGACCCGGCTCCAGGGGGACATTGTCCGCGTCGATCCGAGTCTCGACAGGATGGTTCCCAGGGCTTGGAAGCGAGTCTTTTATCAGATGGACCGGGTGGAGAACCGATTTCTGGAAAACTATCGAAACCGCGACCGCGTCGCCGGCCGTCATCTGGACTATCTTCATACCCGTCTTCATCCCGAGGAGAAGCTGCAGGAACGGGTCGTCAACTTCAACCAGTTCCTGATGGAAGAGGGACCCGGGTTCATCGATGGACTGTTGGAAACCATCGACCCCTTCTGTATGGGTCACCAGGTGATCCATGTGTGAACAAGTCGACGTTCTCGCCGTGGGGGCGCATCCCGACGACGTCGAGCTGGGTTGCGGCGGGACGCTGCTTCGCCTGAAGTCCCTGGGCCGCCGCACCGGCGCCGTGGACCTGACACGGGGCGAGTTGGGAACCCGCGGTACGATCGAGACCCGGGCCCGCGAAGCCCGTCGCGCGGCTGCTCTCCTGGGTCTGGACTTCCGGCTGAACCTGGGGTTGAGGGACGGGAACCTGAGTCTCGATGAAGAGAGCCGTTTGGAATTGATCCGGGTGATCCGGCAGTACCGGCCCAAGCTGGTCCTGACTCACTCCGGATGGGGCCATCCGGACCACGGCAAGGCAACCATTCTAGTGGAGGAAGCGGTTCACCATGCCGGCCTGGCGGCCATCGATACGTCTCAACAGCGTTTCCGTCCGCGGCGGATCGCCTATTGGACCCATTTCGATCAGCCGGTCTTACCCCACGTCGGAGTGGACATTTCGGACCACTACGAGCAGAAGGGGCGCGCTTTGGAGGCCTATGCGTCCCAGTTGTATCGCTCGGACTCGAGCGAGCCTGCCACCTATCTCAGCGATCCCCGGTTCCTGGAACGGATCCGGAGTTTCCACACGCACCTGGGGAGTCTAGTAGGATGCTCCTTGGCGGAGGGTTTCCTCATGTCCCGGCCCCCCCGGATCGGGGACCTGACCGATTGCTGAATTGAACGCCCCCCGGCTCCCGGCCAAGTCCGGCGGGCCGCTTCGGGGACGACACCGAGATGTTCGATCGCCAGTCTCAAGTCTACGGCAACCTCCTCCAGGCGGCGGACATCGCCGTCGCCTTCCTGGCCTTGACCCTGGCCTATTTCTCCCGATCCCTGCTGCTGGAATGGGTGCCGGCCTCGATCGCGCCCGCATTCCATCCGGTTTTGCTGCCCTATTCCCGGTATCTGCTCTATCTGCTGGCCGTGTTGCCGATTTGGATTCCCACCCTCCGGATCACCCAACAATACTCCCACTTCTACCAGGTCTCCGCCTCCCAGCACCTTTTCCGCATCGGCCGCTTCGTCTGCGCCTCCGGTCTCACCGTAGGTTTCATCATCTTTGTCTTCAACCTGGATGTGAGCCGGCCCGTGTTTTTCGTATTCATAGGACTATCCGGTCTCTTCCTGGGCCTGAACCGTATGGTCCTGAATTGGATCCTGAGGACGCGGAACGTCAACGAGCACAATCAGGTCAGGATCCTGATCGCCGGAATCGACTCCCGGGCCAAGAATGTCAGCCAGTTGCTGGGCCGATACCGAAAGTGGGGCTACCACGTCGTCGGACATCTGGCGCCTGGAGAAACCTGGAGCGAGGACCCCGGGATACGGATTGTGGGATCGCTCAAGGATCTTCCCGGCCTGCTCACGGACCGGCTGGTCGTGGACGAGATCATATTCGTGGGCGCCCAGCCGGAGGACAACCGCCAGTTTCAGAAGGTGCTGAGACTGTGTGAGGAACTCGGAATCCGGACCCGGATCGCCGCCGACTTCTTCCCTACATCCACCTCCAGGCTATCGCTCGATTTCCTGGAGGAGCTTCCGCTCATCACGTTTTCCACAGCTCCGGACCAGAGCATCGCACTGGTGGTCAAGCGGATCATGGATTGTGTCCTGGCGTCGGCTCTGCTGGCGCTGGCGGCCCCCTTCCTGCTCCTGATCATGGCTCTGATCAAGTTCACCTCACGCGGATCGGTCTTCTATCGTCAGGTTCGGCGTGGGCTCTACGGGCGGGAGTTCCGGCTGGTCAAGTTTCGCACCATGGTCGAAGGGGCCGAGGACCAGCTCCGGGCAATCCGGCATCTCAACGAGATGGACGGCCCGGTGTTCAAGATGCGCAACGATCCCCGGGTGACGCCCCTGGGACGCATTCTGCGCAGGTACAGCATCGACGAGCTGCCGCAGTTGGCAAACGTGCTGAGAGGCGAGATGAGCCTGGTCGGCCCCCGGGCGCCTCTACCCGAGGAGGTCCGGCACTATTCCCGGAGCCAGCGGCGGCGACTGAGCGTCAAGCCGGGCATCACCTGTCTCTGGCAGATCTCCGGCCGCAACGAGCTGGACTTCCAGAAATGGATGAAGCTGGATCTCCAGTACATCGACCAGTGGTCCTTGAAGCTCGATCTCTGGATTCTGCTCAAGACCATTCCGGCCGTCGTCTGGGGCCGCGGCGCGAGTTGAGGAAAGAGGAAAGAGAGAAGAGCCGGTTTCGCGTTAGGCGGATGCTCATAGGCAATGTCCTCATCCGTGGTCCCGCTGGTTTCTCTTGATTCCGTTCCATACCCGGAAACGACCATCGGGTGAGATCGAACGACTACAGGAGTCGCTCGACACCTCAGCCTCCCACTCTTTTCTATTTCCTCACTCCTATTTCCTCTCCCGCGTACTGCAATTGGTAGAGCTTGTAGTAGAGGCCCCGCAGCCTGAGCAGTTCCTGATGGGTGCCTTCTTCCTCGATTCTTCCCTGGCGGAGAACGACGATACGGTCACAGTTCCGGATGGTGGAAAGGCGGTGGGCGATGACGATGGAGGTTCTCCCCTCCATGAGCGTGCCCAGGGCGTCCTGGATGAGAATCTCGGTCTCGGTGTCGACCGACGAGGTGGCCTCGTCCAGGATCAGGATTCTGGGGTCGTGAGCCAGGGCCCGGGCGAAGGCCAGCAACTGTCTCTGTCCCACGGACAACGACGTGCCCCTTTCCGTCACCGGCGAGTCGAGTCCCTTGGGCTTTTCCCGGATGAAATCCAGGGCGTTGACGTGGCGTACCGCCTCCGTCACTTGCGGCCGATTGATGGGAGCCCTCCACAGCCGGACGTTCTCTTCGATGGTGCCGCTGAAGAGAAAGACGTCCTGGAGCACCACCGCCATCGTTCGCCTCAGTTCTCCCGGGTCCAGGTTGGCGATGGGGATCCCATCGATGAGAATGCCTCCGTCCCGGATGTCGTAGAACCTGCAGATCAGGTTGATCAAGGTGGTCTTGCCTGAACCAGTGGGCCCCACGATAGCCACGCGTTCGCCGGGGGCGATCCGCAAACTCAGTTTCCGCAGGACCGGCGTGTCCTCCTTGTAGGCGAACGATACGTTGCGAAACTCGATGGCGCCGCCGCCCGGCGGCAACGGTGTGGGTTCCGACGGAGGCCGAACCTCGGCACGGGTATCCAGGAGCATGAAGATCCGCTCCGAACTGGCCATGGCGCTCTGAAGGATGTTGAATTTTTCGCTCAGGTCGCTGATGGGCTTGAAGAAGCGTTCCGAATACTGAAGGAAGGCCACCAGTGTGCCCAGGGTCAGGACGCCGTCCAGCACGCGTCCCCCTCCGTACCAGAGAATCAGGGCGATGGCCAGAGCTCCCACCAGATTGATCACGGGATAGAAGACCGCGTAGTAGAAGATGGATTGAATATTGGCCTGCAGGTGTTCCCGGTTCCGTTCCCGGAACTGGTCGAACTTGCGGTCCTCCTGGACGAAGATCTGGACCACCGGCATGCCGGTGATGTTCTCCTGAAGGAAGGCGTTGATCTTGACCACACAGGCCCGGACCCATCGATATGAGCCGCGAACCTTGAGCTTGAAGATCATGGTGGCCACGAAAATGAGGGGCAGGACCGAGAAGCTGACCAGGGCCAGTTGCCAATCCCTCCAGAGCATGATCGTCACGATGCCGCCCAACAGGAAGATGTCCCCGAAGATGCTCACGACGCCGGCCGTGAAGAGCTCGTTGAGGACGTCCACGTCGTTGGTCATGCGGGTGATCAGCCGGCCCACGGGATTCCTGTCGAAGTAGCCGACGTGCAGGGTCTGGACGTGACTGAAGATCTGGACCCTCAGATCGTTCATGACCCGCTGTCCGGTCCAGTTCATCAGCCAGGTCTGTGCGAACGAGCACCCGAATTGCAGCATCAGGAGCCCGAGGTAGAGCAGTGCCAGAAGCGTGAGACCGGTCCGGTCGCCGCTGCTGATGTGCTGGTCGATGGCGATCTGGGTCAGGAGCGGACCCGCCAGTTGCAGGGCCGACACCAGGAGAAGCAGAGTGACCGATGCGGC
Source organism: Acidobacteriota bacterium (assembly GCA_965217775.1). GTDB lineage: Bacteria > Acidobacteriota > UBA6911 > RPQK01 > JAJDTT01 > JAJDTT01. The sequence goes on along the minus strand of CBDCJH010000002.1, from coordinate 3,442,834 downwards.
CACGACCCCGCGGTAGGGGGAGAGATATCCCAGCATCCTCCGGGCCAATCGCCCGTCGTAGACTCGACCCAGGATCTCTTCCTGGTCGTACTCGATCATGCGATTCCCAACTCCTGTTCCAGCAACTGCTTCCGGTGCATTTCGGCGTAGGGACCGGCGGCCGGGAGCAACTCGCGGTGGCGGCCTCGCTGAACGATTCGGCCTCGATCCATCACCAGGATCTGGTCTGCCCCCTTGACCGTCGAAATGCGATGGGAGATGAGGATGGTGGTCCTGCTGGCGATGACGGGAGCGAGCCGTTTCAGGATCTCCTCCTCCGTGTAGGTGTCCACACTGGACAGCGAGTCGTCCAGGATCAGGATTTTGGGGTCCGTCAGGAGCGCTCTGGCAATGGTCATCCGTTGTTTCTGACCACCTGACAGCGTCAGCCCTCTCTCACCGACGAAGGTGGACATCTGGTCGGGGAAGCCTTGGATCTCTCTCAGGATGTTGCTGGTGTGCGCAGCCTCCCGGATGGATTGGCCGGAGGCGTCCGGGACTCCGAAGGTCAGGTTGTTCCGGATCGATTCGGAAAAGAGGAACGTGTCCTGGGGAACGCAGCCGATGCTCCGTCGCAGAGTGGTCAGCGGAATGTCGTTGACGTCCGTCCCATCGATGAGAATCCGGCCCCGAGGCACCGGATAGAGGCGGCAGAGAAGATGCACCAAGGTGGATTTCCCGCTGCCGGTGCTGCCCACGATGGCGAGGGTGTTTCCGGGGGGCAGTTCGAATTCCAGCTCCTTCAAGACCGGCATTCCGTCGTAGGAAAAGGTGAGACTATTGACCTCCACCCGACCCTCGATGGCCTCGACCGGAAGGGTTCCCGCATCCGTCACGTCCGGCTGAGTCGTCAGAATCCGGTTGATCCTGCCCATCGAAGCGGACCCCCGCTCGAAGGTGTTGATGACCCATCCCAGGGCGATGGTGGGCCAGGTCAGCCGGGCCAGGTAGAAGATGAACGAGACCAGGTCGCCGAGTGACAGAGCCCCGTCCATGACCTGTCGTCCGCCGTACCAGAGGAGAAAGACGGCCGACAGGCCCAGGAGAAAGGCCAACAGCGGATAGAAGACCCCCCAGACTCTGACCAGGGCCATGCTCCGCTTCATGTATTCCCGGTTGGCGTCCCGAAACCGGCCCACGAAGGCGGATTCCTGATTGTAGGCCTTGACGACTCGAATCCCCGAGACGTTCTCTTGAACCAGGGTCGTGAGCATCGAGAACTGTTCCTGGATCTTCTCGAATCTCTGGTGGATCTTCCTGCCGAAGAACTTGACGCACCAGGAGACGAGCAGGAGGGGCGCCAAGGTGAGAAGAGCCAAGCCGGCATCGGTCCGAATCAGTATGGTGACGGTAAGGATGACCATGAACAGGGTGTTGACCGAGTACATGATGCCCGGTCCCAGCACCATTCGAACGGCGCTCAGGTCGTTGGTGGACCGGGCCATCACGTCTCCCGTGGAATGCCGCTGGTAGAAGGAGGGCGTGAGCCGCTGCAGGTGCCGGAAGAGGTCGTTGCGCAGGTCGAATTCGATCCGGCGCGAGACGCCGATGAGGATCCACCGCATCAGGTATCGAAAAAGGCCCTCGGCGCAGCTCAGAGCCAGCAGCAGTCCGGCGTAGCGGAGAAGGAGACCGGCGTCGGCTCCGCCGGAGAGATCGTCGACGGCCGATCCGAGGATCTGGGGCGTGATGACCACCGCCACGTTGGTCATGAGGACCATCGCCACACCGATAGCGATGCGGGCGCGGTACTGCCTCAGGTAGGGGATCAAGGTGGTCAGGGCCCACTCTCGATCGGTTCCGGCTGGCTCAGGGGGCATCGAATCCCCGGATGTACGGCGTCTCGACCCCGTCGGAATCGATGAAGGCCACTTCGTAGCCGTAGAGCAGGGAAGGGGACTTCTCCGAGTACTTCAAACCGAAGGCGCCCGAAGACTCGGGGTCCAGCACGTCCGGCTTGACCTTGGCCAGGATTTCTTGCAGCAGCACGTCATCCCGTCCCCAGATCCTGACGCGCGCCGAGAGTCCCTGCAGAGGAATCTGCCCCTGATTCCAGATCTCCCCCTTGAGGGAGAATCCCGTATAGAATCGATCGTAGGAGAGGGAGACCAGTCTCAGGGGCTCGGTCTCGATCGACTCGACCCCCGTCCAATTCCTGAGATAGGGGATGGGCACGAAACTCACGCCCACGAAGGAGCCGACCGCCAACAGAATGGAAAGCAGCATGACCTGGAAGACGATGCGGTACTCGCTCCGGGTGGCGGTCCAGGATTCTTTTTGGCGCGTCTTGCTGGAGGTCTTCTCGAGTTTCTCCCGGTAGTATCGATCGAACTCCTCCCTGAAGTAATCCTTGAGGCTGAACTTCCGGGCTCGCATTCGAGCCCGGACCACCAGCAGGAATACCAGAAAAGAGACGAGAAAAACCCAGAGGGCAACCCAGAGGGGAAAGTCCACGATTCGAAGGACGGGATGATCCATTGGAATTCAGCAGTCTTGGAAGAGGTTTTCGAACCGTTCGACCGGCTCGGCATCGCGATCGGCAGTTCTGCTCGCCGATGCCCTGGTCCCGGTCGCGCCGGGCGTCCTCAAGATCACCCCGGCGCCTCCCGTCTTTGTCCTCTCAATTTCCGGGTGGCTTCGCGGGGGTGGGCCCTTCCCCGATTGGAGGCAGCCCCAGAATACCCTTGCGACGCTTGTCCAGGGAGAAGTCGGCGCCGTACAGGGCTTGTCCGAAAGCAGTCAGCAACTGCTTCTCCACCCGGCCGGTGGAATCGATTTCCACCCACTCCTCACGGCCCAGAAAATCGCGTTTGAGTGCCTGGATGTCGCTGTCGACGGTGACCGTGGTCTGACGCTCCCGGATCAGACTGACCGACAGATCGTAACGATAGCGGACCCGAACCCACTCCCCGTCGGGCAGCCGGGGACGGACTCCGATCTTGTCGAGATGTCCGGCCGTCAAGGGGCCCGACATGTAATCCCGGTAGCCGGTCAGGATCTCGCCCCTTCCCCTGTCCTTCTTGACCAGGTTCCATTTCTGGCTTTGCAGGACTTCCAGCATGGCCTTCCACGCCGCCGGAAACGGGACGCCCAGGCGCATCGGAGGTTCGAATCTCTTCTGCGCGTCGACCTGCGTCGCGGCCAGAGCCAGGAGGGTCAATGACGTCCAGACCAGCTTGTGTCCCATACCGGCTGTTCCCTGGTTGACAGTCTATCAGCCCGGGGCGGACTGCTGAACCAATTGGAGGCGGGGATTCGCCGCTTCCGAGTTGCGAGTCAGCGCTGGTACCGGCGCACGGCCCGCCGGTGTTCCCGGTAGCTGGTGGAGAAGACGTGGCTGCCGTCGTTCTTGGAGACGAAGTAGAGGTGCCTGACCGGCGCCGGATTCAGTGCCGCATCGATGGAAGCGGTCCCGGGGTTGGCGATGGGGCCGGGAGGGAGGCCCGGGTAGAGATAGGTGTTGTACGGAGAGTCCAGGGCCAGATCGCTCTGGTGAAGCACTCCGTCGTATTCGCCGGTTTTGCGGATGGCGTAAATGACGGTGGGGTCGCAATCCAGCTTGAGGTTCCGCCGGAGCCGGTTGTGAAACACGGCGGACACCAGGGGCCGCTCGGCAGGGAGCGCCGTCTCCTTCTCGATGAGGGAGGCCAGAGTGATCACTTCCCGAATGGTGAGGCCCAGTTCATCGGCGCGCTTCTGTCGCAGGGGGGTCCAGACCTCCATGAAGCGGGTCACCAGCGCCGAGACCAGCGCCGGTTCCTGGTGCGCACGCGTGAAGTGATAGGTGTCGGGGAAGAGGTATCCCTCCAGGTCCGTGGCCTCGGGATCCAGGCCGCCCAGAAGGTCGGTCCGCCCGATGAGAGGCTCCAACTCGGGCCGTTGTCCCAATCCCTCCCGGACGAAACGGTCGATGATCTCGTCCATGGTCAATCCTTCGGGGATCGTGATGCGATAATGGTGAACCCGTCCCTCCCTCAGCATCCGCACCACTTGGGTCAGGCTGATGGGATTCTCGAAAAGGTATTCCCCCGCCTGGAGCGGGTCGGGACCGCTCATTCGGACATAGGCTGCAAAAATGAGGTCGGAACGAATGATGTCCGAGCCCTGGAGCAGTTGGCCGATGCTTCTCACCGAAGATCCGAAGGGGACCGTCAGAAGCCGGTTTTCCGTCGAACGTCCCAGATAAGGTTCGCTGACGCGAGACTCCCACCAGTTGACCGCGGCCAGAACGGTCCCGGCCAGAATCAGGATCGCGATCGTCAGTCCGCGAATCACCCGGGGAATCCGGGAGACGCCCTCTCCTCCAGATACCATTTCAGAATCACTGCCGCCGAGAACTCGTCCTTCTTCTGTCGCCGCCGGTGGGGCGGGATCCGCAGTTCCCGCATGATCGATTCCGCCTCCTTGGTCGAGAGGCGTTCGTCCATCCACTCGACCGGAACCGTCCCCTGCCTGCGCAAACGGGCCACCAGGGGGATGGCGGCTTGTTCGATGGGGCTGGGCCGGCCGCTCAGGTGCCGGGGCTGCCCCACGATCAGCCTCTCCACCTGGTATTTGCGCATGAGCCCGGTGAGCATTTCGACATCCCTCTCCAAGCTTTCTCGTTCAAAGGTGAGCAAGGGACGCGACGTCAGCTTCAGAGGGTCGGTCACGGCAACCCCGCATCGCTTGGACCCCACGTCCAAGGCCATCCATCGGGTCATGGTGCCGCTATTTGCCAATGAACCGGTCTCTCAGGGTATACGGATCGGTCGATCGATTCGTTCCGGCAAGCGCGGTAGACGGGTCGAAGGGGACACCCGAATTGGAATCGGGGACGGCGCATTGGACTCCTATCGTTACGGTTTCCGGTAGTAGTGACCCAGCGAGTCCCAGCTCAGCCAGTGATCGGGATATCGGCGAATGTCCTGTTCCAGCAGTCCCACCAGCTTTTGCATGAATTGCGCCCGGTCGGCGGCCGGGCGAAAAGTGTCGGTCACTTCGGAGATCTCGATCTCCTGGTATCCCGTCTCCTGGTTTCTGTGGATCCTCCAGTGAAAAAGGCGGGATCCGGTGGTGAAGAAGAGGCTGGCGATGCCGTTGGGGAACCAGGCCCGCCGGCCGAAGAAGGTGACTTTCGTCGTGTATTTCGGGTTGGCCAGGGTGGGTAGGACATCGATCAGCATCATGACGACCCCGCCGGCTCGAAGTTTCTCCACCAGCCGGGAGTAGTTCCCGCGTCCGGTTACGAGAAGGGGATGCCCGATGGCCGTTTCGATCCAACGGACCCGCTTCCTGCTGTAGCGGAGCACCGCGGGGTGCAGGGGATTGTCTTCGGGCTCGATGGACCGCGCGACGATGTTCATGGGGACTCCGCTCTTGCCGGCGAAGACGAGGAAGAGGCCGGTACTCCCCATGTGGCTGGAAAAAAGGAGAACACCGTCCCCGGAGGATGCGGCTTCCCGGAGGGTGTCCAGCCCGCTGCAACGGACGAAGGATTGGAGATGGCTCAGCGGCTTGGAGTACCAGAACGCCTCCATCGCGTCGCGGGATTCGACCTGGTAGTGGCCGCTGACGATCCGCCGGCGCTCACCCGCATCGAGGTGGGGAAACACCGACTCGACGTTGCGCGAGGCCCAGGCAAAGGAGTCCCGGCGCGAGTAGGTCAGCAATTTTCCCCGGAGATCGGCCAAGTCGTAGGCCAGAGCGCGGGGCAGCTTCGAGATGGTGGGCAGGGCCGCGTCATAGTCGGCTGCCTTGATCCAATCCATCAGGCCCATGGCGAATCTATCGGAGAGGACGGGAAGGAACCGGTCCGGTCAGCCGGTTTCCCAACCCGAGTCGATATTCAGCTCTTCGCAGACTTGAAGGATCTGCCCGATGGTGGTCCCGGCCAGCGGAACTCCCTCCCGCGTCCGCCGCTCCGACGTGCGCACCTCCAACTCGCCGGGGACGAGGATCTCACCGTCGGGATCGATGGTGCGGGAACTCTTCACGTACCGGACGTACCGGTCGACCTCGTCGAAGAACTCGTCACGGTCCGCGAACCAGCTCCGGTCGATGACGATGATGAACATGCCGTTGGCCAGTTGGTGGGCGTAGGCGGGATTGGTGCACGATCCGCCGGTGAGGGCTCCCGCCAGGATTTCGATCATGAAGCTCAGGATGTAGCCCTTGTGTCCCGCAATGGGGAGTATGGAACCGGGAGGATGCCGGTAGAAGAGTTCGGGATCGTTGGTGGGACGGCCCTCCGAGTCGATGAGGCACCCGTCGGGGACTCGCACGCCCTTGTGGAGAGCCACCCGGACCTTCCCTTCGGCGATCATGCAGGCGGACATGTCCATGATCAGGGGAGGGCCCGCTCGCTGAGGAACGCCGAAGGCGATGGGATTGGCGGAGAGGCGCCGGTCCTTGCCGCCGTAGGGCGCCACCAGATTACCCATTCCGCTGGTGTTCACGAAGTGCAGGCTGAGCATCCCGGCGGCAGTCGCCATCTCGGGCCAATCGCCGATCCGCCCCAGGTGTCCCGTGTTTCGGAGTCCCACCAGGCTGCAACCGTGGCGCCGGGCCCGGTCGATGGCGATCTCCATGGTCTGCTCTCCGGTCGACTGTCCGAAGCCGCTGTTCCCGTCGAGCACCACGATCGGACCCCGGTCCAACACGAACGTCACTTTCCGGTTGGGCAGGACCAGGCCCTTCTTGATCCACTCCCAGTAGCGCGGGATTCGGATGACCCCGTGGGAGTCGTGTCCCACCAGGTTGCTTTTCACCAGGCGGGTGGCAATTTTGAGCGCCTCCCGCTCACTGGAGCCGGCGGCGGCGAAGATGCGCCGGGCCAGATCCCTCAACTCGTCGGCCGAAAAGATTCTCGATTTCATCGATTCCCTATCCCGTTAGAATTTCATTCTCCAGTTTTCCGCTTCCAGGTAGACGTCCAGGGCGACCCCCTTGAGGTAGTCGCGGCAGAAGTAGTTGAGGACGCCCAGGGCCCCCAGATCGGAAGGATCGCGGACGGCGCCGGCCCAGGACCGGATCCCCGAACCGAGGAGCTCCACCGCCCTCTCCAATCTCCCGTGGGCTCCCCGGATCCGCTTCTCGAAGCTGCGGGCGTCTTTCTCGACGAAGGCCTGCTGGGAGAGGTCGTATTCGACCCGGGCCCGGCGAACCGTCTGCACGGCTTCGATGTAGTCGACGCCGAAACGGACCTGCCCCAGGAGCTGCTCCAGATAGCTCCGTCCCTCGGGCCGCGTCTTCTCCAGAGCGGACTCCAGCAGGGGGACGGCCTCCACGTAGAAGGCCTTCAGTTCGTTCCATTCCGGGACCGGACCCTGCAGGCTGTGCCAATGCTTGCGCATCATCCGGGTGACCGGAAAGAGGAACCCCATGGCGATCTCGTCCCCCCGGGCCGTGGCCCTTTCCAGGGTCCGGTAGAACTCCATCATCTCGGGGACGGCATCCGCACCGCAGACCTGTTCCACCTGGTCCCGATAGACCGATTCGGGAGTCACCTCGGAGGACCAGGAGGCCTGGGCCAGATAAGCCGTTCCCGCTTCCAGCTTGGTCACCAGGAACTGCCGGCCGAAGAAGCCGTGAACGCCGTACCGTTCCATGGCCTGCATAATGCGGTGGAGCGGCTGCGTGGGGAGCTGGGGCAGGATGCCGACGTTGTCGTCCGCCAGAGTCGCCAGAGTGGCCACCTGTCCCGGATGCTCGCCGGCAAAGGACAGCATCTCCGTGCGGCGGGCCGCCAGCGAGGTCAGGTAGTCCATCCGGACCAGAAGCAGCGAACGTTCCGGGAAGATCTTGAGCATGACCGGGTAGAACTCGTCGCTGAAGGTGGCGACCACGACGGTGGCGTCCGGATTGGCAGTCCCTTCCAGGATCCGCTCCTCGTTGAGAAGCTTGTCCAGAGTGTCGGCGTTGGCGATGGCCCCCTTGAGTTCATACAGGGGCCGGCCTGGGCTGCGGACGCCCACGGGCAGGGTATGGGTTCGGGCCGACTCCTCCATCCGTTCCAGACTGAATCGGGGCTCCAGCTTGTATTTGCGGTCCAGCCGCTTCCACATGGCCTTGTAATACTCGCCGCCTCCCGGATTCTCGGGCTGGGTCAGGCCGTAGAAGTCCGCCTCCGGATAGGTGTTGATGTGAGCCCGGATGATGGCCTTGTTCAGACCGGTGACCACCGGGTTGTCCGGCGTCATGTAGGGGAAGGCCGTGGGGTCGACGCCGTACTCGGAGATGCCCAGCCGGCCGTTGTGCGTGCCCTTCATCAAATCCCGTGGGACGTACTCCCGGTCGGACCATTCGGGGAGCCGCCAGTTGAACTCGTTGGTGAACTGGTTGATCCGGAAGTTGATGCCGGTCTTCATCCCCCGGCTCTTGGCGTAGGCCAACAGGTCGTGCAGGAGCTTCTGGGCGGCGCGAACCCGTTCCTCGTAGGTCTCGGCCCCGACCATGTCGGGGTTCACCAGCTCGTTGCGCCCCCCGAAGAGCTCGCGCCCGATGGTCTCGCCATGAATCGGCACCTTCCATCCGTAGTGGAACACGCCGGTCGTCTTGGGCTGATCCCGAAATTGAAAATGGACGAAGGGCTGGTGGGGATAGATCTGACAGTACAGGACGTTGAACTTCAACTTGGCCAACTGATCGATGAGGTGCCGGTAGTCGTCCATTCCGTAGAAGATGAGCGACGTCGCCAAGTTGTTGATGGCCCGGTAGGAGCGGAAACGAAAGCGTGGCTCCCGGACCTGGTCCAGGCCCCGGGGGGGGAACTGGGCCGGACTCGCGGGAAGCACGTCCTTTTCCAGGAGGAACCGCACGCCCAGGTTCTCCAGCAAGTCGTAAACGGCCCAGAGCGTGGCCGCCGGGCTGCCTCCCCCCACGACCACCGCCGGCTTGCCGTTCCAGGAGACGGTCTTCAAGACGAATCCCTGATCGCTGACCTGGGGCCATCCCTGCTCGCCCATCAGCAGGGAGACGGACCGGTTCGTCCCCGGGCTGCCCAGGATCAGGTTGACGTCCGCCTCAGGGGAAATGGTAGTGAGAGGGACCGCCTGGATGCCGTACAGGTCGCTCAGGTAGCGGCGCAGTTCGCGGGCGGCGTAGCGCTCCAATTCCGGCGCCTGGGATCCCAGAACGATGGCGCAGCTCGGGGCGCCTGCCGGGGCGGGGGTGGAGGCCTCTACAGGGCCGGCACTGAGCCCGGCAAAGACCAAAAGCAGGCCAAGCGGAACTGGGACCCATCGGTCCAGACCACGAGCCGTTCCGGTTCCATTCATGAGACTCTCCATTCCTGGGGCTCAGGCAGAGGAGACGGATGCCTCCAGTTCCAAGTAGTCGTCGATGAGCTCGTCGGCGACACGGCCGTTGTACCGATCCCACCGGAAATCTCCGAGCCGCATGCGGTCGGTGGCGAAGATGCCTTTTCGCACCAGCAGCCGTTTTCCGAAAGCGATGGCCACCAACAGGTCCTGGTGGGTAAAACCCACGACGGGCTGGACACGATTGAAGATTCGGATCGCTTCCTGCCGTCGTCCATTGCGATAACAGCGGTCGACGGCTGACCAGACCCGAACCATGGAACATTCGGGAATCATGGCGTCCACTCCGCGATCCAGCGCCTCGATCATCTGGGCGATGGCCCATCCTCCGGCCAGGAACATCTCGCTCCCGCAGATTTCCCGGATGTCCGTGTACTTGGGACCGGCCGGGTTCGACTCGATCTTGAGCGAAGACAGGCTGGGAAGCACCTGGGTGAGCCGGCGGATCATTCCAGGTTCCAGACCCGCGCCGGTGAAGTCCAGATCCTGCAGCATCAGGGGAAAGTCCCCCGCGCCCTCGACCACCTCCCGAAAGAACGGTTCCACCTTTTCCGGTTCTTGATACAGCTCGGTGGGCACCGCCACCATGTAAGCGGCGGCCCCGACCTCCCGGGCCAGATGGGCCTGCTCGATACAGACGCGAGGCCGGGTTTCGGAGGCTCCCACGATGATGGGGACACGCCCGGCCACGATCTCGGTGACACGGCGGACGATGCCGGAGCGCTCATCAGAGGTGAGGCAGGCGACCTCGCTGGCCACCGCCGGAACCATGAAGCCGTTCACGCCCCCTGCGATGGCGTCCTCCACCAGGTTGTCCAGCGAGGACTGGTCCACGGCGCCCTGGGAATCGAAGGGAGTCTGGATGACGGAGATGATGCCCCGTTGGAGTGGCGGCGGGCCGGATCGGGAACTCATCTCTGGTTCCTCCCTCCTCATCCTGCCCCTACACCCGCGCCGTCTTGGGATTCAGGATGCTGGGATTGTCGTCGATGGCGTAATTCTGAGCCGAGGTCCGGGGCGTGCCCGGGAGCGTTTCCCCTTCGATTTCGAAACCGGCGTCCCGGATCATGCGGTACACGGGCTGCTTGGGGTCCCCTCGAGTAGCCAGGTAACCGTCCACAAAGAGGGAGTTCGCAGGATAGAGGGAAAGGACCTGCAGTTGGCGGAGGTGGCCTTCCCGCCCGGCGGCGACCCGAATCTCCGCCCGGGGGTTGACGAATCGGAAGGCGCAGAGGATCCGGAGGCAGCGGCGTGGCGAGAGCTGATCGAAGTCGAACACGGGGTTCCCCTCGATGGGGATGAGGAAGTTGACCGGGATGGAGGGGACGTCCAGCGAACGGAGCTCGTAGGCCACGTCCAGAATGTCCTCGTCCGTCTCGCCCATTCCGGTGATCATGCCGCTGCAGCTTTCCAGTCCCGCCTGAGTGGCCGCTTCCAGGGTGTCGATCCGGTCCTGGTAGGTGTGGGTGCCCACGATCCTGCCGGTGTGGCGGCGGCTGGTGTTCAGATTGTGATTGAGCCGGTCCAGGCCGGCCCGTTTGAACAGGCTCGCCTTCTCCAAGTCCACCAGGCCCGCCGAAAGGCAGGTCCGGATCCCTACCTCCTGGTCGATGCGGCGGATGATCCGGGCCAGCTTGGCCGCTTCGTGGGGCGTGGGACCGCGCCCGCTGGCCACCATGCAGTAGCGGTAGACCCCCTGTTCCTTGGCCTCCCGGGCCTCCTGGACGATGGCCTCCTCGTCCTTCATGGCGTACTTGCGCAGCGGGGCCTGGGCGATCTTGGACTGGGCGCAGTAACCGCAGTCCTCGGGACAGAGCCCGTTCTTGATGTTGTTGATCTGGTGGACCTTGACCTTGCGCCCAAAGCGGGCCATCCGCACGTCGCCGGCGGCCGCCACCAGGCGGAGGATGTCGACGGTGGGATCGGTCAGCACCTCCAACGCGTCTTCACGGGGGAAGAATTCTCCGCTCAGAGAGATCTCGGACCAGCGTTCGTATCGATTCTCCATATCTCGTTCCGCGCCTGTTCGCCCCAGTCTACTATGCCGCCGTGATGCACCGCTTCCAAGGATCCGAATACGCCATGAGACGCCCATGATATCCTCCGAAGACGAACTTTCCCACGTCTGCATGCTCCCTCGTCCCGGACGGTCCCGATCCGGTCTTACCTGAGCTTTGGGAGGAAGATGAGGATGCTTGCTGACGATCGTTCGGTCGAACTCGGCGGCGGCGTTTTCCATGGACTGCTAAACTTTGTCCGACTGTTAGTTCAGGGAGTCTCATGAATGAAAAAAACGTTCTCCTGATCGGTGGGGGAAACATGGGATCGGCCCTGCTCCGGGGGATCATCCAGTCCGGACTGGCCCCGGCCAGAAGGGTCACTGTGATCGACATCCTGCCCGGCCTGCTGGAAACACTCCGGTCCCGCCATGGCGTGAATGTCGACGTCGATCCGGTTCCCCACGTCGCCGCAGCCGATGTCATCATCCTCGCGGTCAAGCCTCAGATCCTTCCCAAAGTGGCCGCTGACATTCGCGATTCCGTGCGCCCCAGTCAACTCGTCATCTCCATCCTGGCCGGGGTCGAGAGCACCCGCATTCGGGACCTTCTGGGAAAGAACAACCCGGTGGTCCGCGTCATGCCCAACATCGCGGCCACCGTGGATGCCGCGGCCAGCGCTCTGGCGGGCTGCGATCCGGCAAGCGAAGAGCACTACCAGGTGGCCGAGTCCCTCTTCGGGGCGGTGGGAGAAGTGGTCCGGGTGGAGGAGAAGCTCCTGGACGCCGTCACCGGGCTCAGCGGCAGCGGTCCGGCTTACGTCTACACCGTCATCGAGGCCCTCTGCGACGGCGGGGTCCATATGGGGCTGCCCCGGGACGTGGCCATGAAGCTGGCCGCTCAGACCGTGCTGGGGGCGGCCAGGCAGGTGCAGGAAAGCGGCGACCATCCGGCGGTGCTGCGGGATCGGGTGACGACGCCCGGCGGCACCACCGCGGCAGCATTGAGGGAGCTGGAAGATCGGGGCCTGCGCGCCGCGCTCATGAGCGCAGTAGCAGCGGCGACGGCCCGATCGAGAGAGTTGAACCGGAAGACTGAAGAATCGTGAGCGAGGCGGGATCTGGTGGGCGGTGGCAGGTTCGAACTGCCGACCTCCTCCTTGTAAGGGAGGCGCTCTCCCAGCTGAGCTAACCGCCCACAACCGAGTCCGGCGGACTCGAAGACGGGTCTCTAAGGCCAAATCAGTATAGCAGTGCGTGGACGGGGACCCCAAAGGAAGGAGTGTCCCGGATCAGCGTGGAACAGCCTTCCTTCGGCGCCGTCAACACTTCGGTCCTGGTGGCCTACCTGCTGCTGGTCACCCTCCTGGCAGTGGTCCTTGCGGGACGGCAGAAGGACACCCGCTCCTACTTTCTGGCCGGCGGCCGCATGCCCTGGCTGGCAGTCTCGCTGAGCCTGTCCGCCAGCCTGCTGAGCGCCCTCTCCTACCTGGGGGCTCCGGCGTTGGCCTACGAGGAAAACGCCTCCTTTGTGCTGGGTCCGGTCATCCTCCTGATGACGGCCCCTCTGGTCATCCTCCTCTTTTTCCCCATCTACCGGCGGCTCGACGTCACCTCGATCTACGAGTACGTCAACCGGCGCTTCGGCCCGCCCGCCCGCTATGCCACCTCGGTGTTCGCGATCCTTCAGATCCAGGGCTGGATGGGACTGGCGCTCTATGCGCCCGCGCTGGCGCTCTCGACCGTCACCGGTATGGACCTGGTCGGGTGCATCCTGGTCATGGGCGCGGTGGCCACCCTCTACACGGCCCTGGGAGGATTGGCCGCAGTCATCTGGACCGACGTGATCCAGTTCCTGGTCCTGAGTTCGGGCGCCCTGCTCGTGGTGGTCTCTCTGAGTTCGAGCCTTCCCGGCGGCGTGGAACAGATCCTGGAGACAGCGCTCGCGGCCGACAAGCTTCCCCGCCTCGAGTTCGGGTTCCGGTTGGATCAGGCCAACTTGATCACGGTCGCCATCTGTAATTTCGTGGTCGCTTTCGGCCAGTATGGGACCTCGCAGGTCACCGTTCAGCGCCTGCTGGCGGTGAGAAACGTTCGGCAGATGACCAAGGCCGTGTTCCTGGACGTTTTCATGCAGCTTGTGGTGGTCGGCCTCCTCTTCTTCATCGGGCTCGGACTATACGCCTATTTCCAGAGTTTTCCGGAACGTCTTGCCGAAGGAGTGGCGGGGGACCGGATCCTGCCCTTCTATATCGTCCACGCCCTACCGGTGGGCGCCACAGGACTCCTGATCGCCGGCGTCTTCGCGGCGTCCATGTCCACGCTGGATTCGGGCATCCACTCCATAAGCACCATGATCGTCGTGGACCTGGTGAAACCCCTGGCCCCGTTCCGGCTCACGGATCGGCAGTCTCTCATGATGGCGCGGGGAATCACGGTGGGGCTGGGTGCCGCCGCCACGCTGACGGCACTGCTGTTTTCCAACATCGAAGGCATCGTCAAGGCCGTGCATCAGGTCACCGGCTACGTGGGTGCCCCGGTGACGGCTCTGTTCCTGCTGGGGCTACTGACCCAGCGGGGGCACTTTCGAGGCTGGCTGGCAGCGACCTTGGTCCTGGTTCTGCCTCTGTCCTACTACGTGCAGAACCACACTCAGGTGCACTGGCTCCTGTACGGACCGGTGTCGGCAGGCAGTTGCCTCCTGGCGGCCTACTTGTGCAGCCGGATTCTGCGTCCGCCGGCGTGGGCTCCGGCAGAGGCTCTCACCGTCTGGCGGACTCAGACCACTTCGGGGACTACGAAGGGAGCCCGGTAGTCGCGGGTCAACAGCGCGCTGGCCTCGCCGTCGCCTTGGACAGTCTCGGTCGCGGGATCGAAGTCCAGCGTCCGGCCGGTGCGATAGGCCATGTTCGCCAGGTGACAGAGCGCCGAAGAGAGGTGACCCTCTTCGATCTCTGCGTTCAGGTCCTCGCGCCGGCGAGAACGGACGGCCTGGATGAAGTTGGCGAAATTGTTGCCCGTTTCCATGCGGGCCGGTCCCGGCTCCCGCTTCCGTCCCAGGTAGGTCCGGTAACCTTTACCGCCCTGCATGACCATGTAGCCGTCGGAGCCGAAAAAGAGGACGCCCACCTCATTGGACTCCCCCTGGCCGAGGCCGGCTTCATGGTTGGTGATCCAGTGGCGCACCTCGAAGACCAGTTGTTTCTTCTGGTCCGGGTATTCGAAGGTGGCCAACTGGCAGTTGGGGGTCTCCTGGTCGTCGTCGAACAGGTAGTGGCCGCCGGAGGATTGGACCCTGGTGGGCAATCCCACTCCCAGCCCCCAACGGGCCATGTCCATCTCGTGCACGCCCTGGTTCCCGATGTCCCCGTTGCCGTAATCCCAGTGCCAGTGCCAGTTGTAGTGGAACCGGTTGCGGCTGTACGGGCGCTGGCGCGCGGGTCCCAACCACAGATCGTAGTGGACACCGTTGGGGACCGGCTCTTCCGGGGTGTGGCCGATGGTGTTTCTCCACTTGTAGCAGAGTCCCTTGGCCATGTAGACGTCTCCGATCACCCCTTCCCGGAGCTTCTGGATTCCGTCGCGAACGCCGACGCTGGAACGGGACTGGGTCCCGTGCTGGACGATGCGGCCGTAGCGGCGGGCGGCTTCCACCAGCTTCCGGCCTTCGAAGATGTTGTGGGAGCAGGGCTTCTCCACGTACGCGTCCTTGCCCGCCTGGCAGGCCCAGATTCCGCCCAGGGCGTGCCAGTGGTTGGGCGTGGCGAATCCCACCACGTCGATGTCCTTGGCCTCCAGCAACCGGCGCATGTCGGTGTAGGTGCGGGCCTTCCGCCCCGTCAGCTTCTCCAGGTCGGAGGCGCGCTGGGCCATGATGCTCTCGTCCACGTCGCACAACGCCACGACTTCCACTTTGGGCAGTCCGGTGAAACCCCTGAGGTGAGACTTTCCCCGGCCTCGGAGTCCGACCACCCCCGCCCGGATGGTGTCGTTGGCATCGGCCCGGGACAGGAGACTCGCGGCGGAACCGCTGGTCACGGCGGCCGTAGCCACCACACCGGCGGAACTCTTCAGAAAACTTCTTCGCTCGATCGGCTTCACCATGGTTTTATCCTCCGTTTGAATCGAAAGGGGCTGTCGTCAGGCTACTCTTTCCGCCGACGGCATTCCAGCAGCCGACGGTGTTTCGTTTCATTTTCGCAAGTCGATGCAGACCAGCGCCGTCTCGGTCCGGGCATAGAGGCGGCCCCGGGCCAGGGCCGGATAGGCACGCACCGTGCCCTCCAGAACCTGGGCGCGCGAGATCACCTGAAACCCCTCGGGATCGGCCGCGGCCAGAATCAACTCTCCCCGCTCGTTCAGGATCAGGAGCCGGTCTCCCGCCAGAGTGACGGTTCCGGCGCGCAGCCCGTCCTGATTCCACTCGACCCGTCCCGTCCGCCACTCGACGCAACGCAGGCTGGGACCGTATTCCTGACGGCCGTGAAAGCCGTAGAGATACCCGTCCCGGTAGACGCTGGTGGCGTAGTGGTTGCTGAGAGCGTCGTTCGAGGTCCAGATCTTCTCGGGCGACTCTCCGGCGGCATCCAGCAGCAGGGCGCCGGTGCTGTAGCTGGCCGACACGAAGATCTGATCCCCGACGATGAGGGGCGTGGCCGCATTGACCGAAGCCCGGCTTCGCGACCGCCAGCGCACTCGGAAGCCCACTCGTCCCGTGGCCGGATCGATGGAGACGACGCCGCTCCGGGTGAAGGAGATGATCCGGGGCACTCCGCCGATGGACGCGTGCACGGGCGAAGAGTAGCCCGCCTCGTCGTCGGTGGCCTTCCAGAGGGTGCGTCCCGTGTCGGCGTCGAAGGCCACGACCCCTGCACCTTTGGCGCCGACATGGACGTAGACGGCGCCGTCCCGGACCAGCGGGGAGCAGGCCGCGCCGAAGAAGCCCTTGCGCGGTCGGAATTGGGACCGGGTGTCCACCTGCCAGATCCGGGTGCCCGAGCCCAGGCCCAGGCATTGGAGGATTCCCTGGGCGCCGAAGGTATAGACCCGGTCCCCGGCCGCCGCCGGACTGGCCCGGGGTCCCTCGTCGAACCCGAAGTCATCCCGGTAGTCGGTCGGATAGGAGAAGGTCCACAGCTCCCGGCCGTCGTCCGCTGCCAGGGCGTCCACCACGTCCCGGTCGTCCACCCGGTGAAAGAGGATCAGGGTGTCCCCCGCCACGATGGGGTTGGCGAACCCTTGCCCGACGTCCCGTTTCCAGAGCACGCGAGGTCCCGACGGGGGCCACTGGCGGGCCAGGTCCTCCCCCGCGTAGACACCGTCCCGCGTCGGTCCCAGAAACTGGGGCCAGTCGCCGGCCCGAAGCCCCGTGAGACAGAGTGCCAGCATGACTATGAGACCGATGCCTGGGAGGAACGGCAATCCTTTGCGCCGGCGGTAGCAGTCCGTGGTGAAAGTCGCGCGAGCACCGAGACCGTTCCTGCGCCCGCCGGACAAGGCGCGATTCGGGTGCATACCGGGAGTATGTGAGCCGATAGCAACGCAGTCCGCCGGGATGCAGGGACGGTCGAATGCCGTGACGACTTTTGCCACGGGCTGGTAGAGGGTGGCGGACATTTCAGGTGGTCTCACTCAGTTCTTCCGCCTGCCGGATCATGTCCTCGGTCATGGAGAGTCCCGTGCTCCAGAAATTGGGGTCGGCCAGGTCCACGCCCATGCGTTGGAACTGGACATGTGGCCAGTCCGAGCCTCCGGCCTCCAGCAGACTCAGATACTCCTCGGCGAATCCGTCCGCATTCTGCTTGTAACGGCCATAGAGGGCCAGGACCAGCAGCTTGCCGAAGGCGTACGCATAGACGTAGCCGGGGGTGTGGATGAAGTGGGGAATGTAGCTCCACCAGGTGCCGTAGTGATCTCCCAGGCGAACGCTTCCCTGGAACATCTCCTCTTGAGTTTCCATCCAAAGCTCGTTGAAGCGTTCGACCGAAAGCTCACCTTCGCTTCGCCGCGCGTTGTGCGTCCGCTCCTCGAAGCAGTGCAGGGCGATCTGCCGGAAGACGGTGGCCATGGTGTCATCGATGTTGCCCACCAGGATGGACAGCCGGACCCCGGGCTCCGGCTGGTTCCGGAGCAGGTGGTCGAAGACCAGCATCTCCCCGAAGACGGAGGCGGTCTCGGAAGTGGTCAAGGGAGGCCGGGACTGGAGGTAGCCCTGGGTTCGGGAGAGGTACTGGTGGACGCCATGGCCCAATTCGTGGGCCAGGGTCTGAACGTCCCGAATGTTCCCCGTGTAGTTCATCATGATGTAGGGATGCGCCGGGGGGACGGTCTGGTGACTGAAGGCGCCCCCCGATTTTCCCGGACTGGTGGGAGCGTCGATCCAGCGGCCGTCGAAGAAACGGGTGGCGATGGATTCCATGGTGGGGTGGAAGGCCCCGTACGCCTCCAGCACGGTTCGCCGGGCGGTGGCCCAGGAATATCGAGCGGGGGCCATGCCGACGGGAGCGTAGCGGTCATAGTCCCAAGAGACGTCCAGTTTCAGCAGGCGCTGCTTGAGCCGGTAGTGGCGGGCCACCAGGTCGTAGCGTCCGGTCACCGCCTGCACCAGGACCTGCACGGCTTCGTCGCCGATCTCGTTGTCCAGATTCCGGCTGGCCAACCAGTGGGGATACTTCCTGAGCCGGTCGTCGCATGCCTTGTCGGCCAGCATGGTGTTGGAGATGAAGGCCATCTCGCTGACCCGCTCCTCCAGACCCCGGCTGAAGGCCAGCGCCGATTCCCGTCTCACCTCCCGGTCCGAGTGATACAGGCGGGAAAGCAATTCCTCCCGGGTCAGATTTCCGTCCCGGTAGGCATAGCGGGCAGCACCGTGCATCTGGTCGAACAGGCGGTTCCAAGCGGCCCGTCCCGTGACCCGTTTTTCGGCCAGGATCTTCTCTTCCGACTCGCTCAGGACGTGGGGCGCCCGGCGCCGCTCCACCTCCAGGTAGTGTCGGAAGGGCTGTAGCTCCGGGGTGGAAAGTAACTCGGCCGCTCGCGACTCGTCCAACTGCAGCCACTCCAGTTCGAAGAAAAGGATTTTTCGAACCAGTTGCGTAGAGGCCTCTCGAGTCTTCTGCAGGAGGGCGCCGCGGGGAGGATCCTGGGTATCGGTGCACCAGTGCAGGTAGGCATAGGAGGCGGCCCGTCCCAGGCCGATCTGCAGAGCTTCGAACTCGCGGACGGCCTGAGCCAACTCACGGCCATCGAGACGGCTCACGCGACCCCGGTAACGTTCCTCGAAACCGCCGGCCCGGTCCTGAGTCCGTTCCAGATCCCGTTCCAGGGAGTCCGGATCGGGATAGAGGGCGTCCAAGTCCCAATGCACCCCTTCGGCTCCGGTCTTGCCGTTTGCGCCTCCGTTCGAATCTCCCGGGCCAGCCATGGAAGGCTGTTCCGTATGCATCACCTTAGCTTAGCAGCCTTGGCCGCCGGTGGCGGAAGCCGCCTCCGCCGGCACAGAATCCCCACAACGGGCTGCTATACTTCGGCGATCGCACCACGACGGGATGGGATGAAACATCAGGAGGAACCAACATGATGACGCGGGCCGGAAACCGGAGGCGGCCGATCGTTCTCGGCGTACTGAGTCTAACGCTGGGCACGACGGTCCTGGCGCAGGGTTTCGACCATATCAAGCGGCAGGCTCCGGTCCGGGAGCTGGGTCCCGAGCGCCAGCTCTTCCTGGACGACTGGCTCATCGACCGGATCGAGAACGTGGCCCGTTGGGTCCACGTCGCCCGCAAGGCGCCGGAAAATCCCATCTTCAAGGCGGAAAGGCCATGGGAGGGCAACCGGATCCTCTATTCCAACGTGATCTACGACCCGAAAGAACGTCTTTACAAGCTCTGGTACAACGTGCGCCCCGAGTCCACCAACTATCTCTGCTTCGCAACTTCGGGGGACGGGATCCGATTCCGGCGTCCCGACCTCGGGTTCCGGGAATTCCAGGGAAGCCGCAAGAACAACCTGCTCGTCATACCGGAGGACATCACCGAGATCAGGGTCTTCTATGACGATCACGACCCGGAGCGCCCGTACAAGATGGCCTTCATGAAATACGACACCTACGGCATCGGTGTGGGCTGGTCTTCCGACGGGCTTCACTGGGAGTCGCACCCGTATCCGGTGATCGTGCCCGCCGGCGACGGGCTTTCGACCCCCTTCTGGGACCAGCGCCGCGAGCGCTACGTCTACTATCACCGTCCCAACGGCGGTCACGTCCTGCGTTGGTCCAAGATCCGGACTCCGGAAGCCTACCCCACACGGCTAATCGGTCTGGCGGAGAGTTTCAATTTCACCCTTTGGACGGACCTCAGAGAGGTCGTTGTGCCTGACAAGCGGGACGGCGCCGGCACCGAGTTCTACTACATGCCCGTCTTTCCCTATGAGAGCGGGTACGTGGGCATGTTGATCGTCTATCACGAATACACGGGCGACCCCGAATTCCTGGACGGTTTCAATTTCACGCTGGACGCCCAGCTCGCCTTCAGCCGGGACGGAAAGAAGTGGACCCGGGTCGGCGACCGGCACATCTTCCTGAAGGGGACCCCCGGGACCTGGGACGACAAGCGGGTCTATCCCGAATGCGCCGTCTTGAGCGACGACGAGATCCGGATCTACTACCGGGGCTCCAGCGTCCCCCATCGGACCCTCAACGAGCTGGTCGGCACCGAATACAAGGGCCGCACGCTGGAAGGGGACGCCCTGGGTCTGGCCCGGCTGCGGCCGGACGGTTTCGTCTCGGTCCGCGCCGGCCGGGAGGAAGGGCTCCTCACCACCTGGCCCCTCCGCTTCCAGGGGAGTGAACTCTTCGTGAACGCCGATGCCGCGAGGGGATCCCTCCGGGTGGAAGCCCTCACTCAGTTCGGCAAGCCGATCGCGGGCTTTGAGCGGGAGGCGTGCCGGCCCATCGAAGGGAACGGAGTGGGCCAGAAGGTCCAGTGGAAGAGCGGGCGCAGCCTGAAGGAGCTCGACCAGCCGGTGCGGCTCCGTTTCATCCTGAAGAACGCGGACCTCTACTCCTTCCAGATCCGCTGACGCCAGTCTTCTCGCCCAGGGTGCCGGCGTATGCTCGATAAGTGGCCTCATCGAAGAGGACGAAGCGGACCAGTTCCGGGGCCTCGCGTTCCTCCAAAAACTCAATGACGGCGGAGAGGGCGGTCCGGGCGGCCCTGGACACCGGGTAACGGTAGGCACCCGTGGAAAGGGAAGGGAAGCCGATGCTCCGGCAATCGTTGGCCACCGCCAGCGCCAGGCAGTGGCGGTAGGCGGAGGCCAGCAGAGCGGGCTCGCCGTTGTTCCCGCCTCTCCAGACCGGTCCCACCGCATGTATGACGAAACGGCTCGGAAGTTCTCCGGCCGCAGTGATGACCGCTTGACCGGTGGGGCAGCCCTCGGGATACCGGCGCCGGGTCTCCTCCATGATGGCAGACCCGCCGCGCCGGTGAATGGCGCCGTCCACCCCTCC
This sequence comes from Acidobacteriota bacterium, assembly GCA_965217775.1. Taxonomy (GTDB): domain Bacteria; phylum Acidobacteriota; class UBA6911; order RPQK01; family JAJDTT01; genus JAJDTT01. The sequence goes on along the minus strand of CBDCJH010000002.1, from coordinate 3,421,992 downwards.
TCCACCCGCCAGCCGCCGGTTGGCGGCGTTGACGATGGCGTCCACCTGCTGGAGGGTGATGTCCCCCTGGACCAATTCCAGGACCCCGCCCTCCAGTCGGCATCGCATCGACTAGCCTCCGTCTAAGATTGATCGTCGAATGCCGTGACGGCTTCTGCCAGGGGTCGTCAGGTCAGGGCTTCGTATTCCCTGCGGATCTCGGTGAAGTGCTCCCACTCTTCGTCGGCGAACTTCAGAAAAATCTCCTTGCCCTGGGTGTCCCCGAACTTTTCGGCATAGTCGTGGAAGAAGTCGTACGCGTCCTTCTCCATCTTCATGGCGATCTTCAAGGCCTCGGCTGCAGTCAGATTTTCCTTGAGTCGGGCCTTGATCTGGTCCCTGCCGGGGAAGATCTGTTTCAGGGAGTCGAAGTCGAAATCCAGGAAGACCGGCGCGTTCAGCACCCCCTCATCCTCGGCAACCAGACGATCCCATTGCGCCTGAAGCTGCTTCAGATGGCCTTCCTCGTCCTCCAGCATTCTGAGAAAGGTGGATTTGGTCAAGGCATGGGTCACCAATTCAGAGGCGGTGCCGTAGAAGTTGACACCCCGTTTTTCCGTCGCTATGGCGATCTTCAAGGCATCCCGGGCAAAGACCCGATCGGAACTCACCGGTTCCGGGTGGGTCTCGATCCGGTTCTGGCACTCTTCACAGACTCCGTAGATCTGCAACTGTTGTTGGACCGGATTGAAGCCATAGTTGGACACGATGCGGGACTGGACCTGCTCCAGTTCGGGACTCAGGAACTCGATGGTGCTGTGGCATTCGACGCACACCATGTGGTGGTGATGGGGCCGCTTGTACTGCGGCTCGAAGCGGGTCCGCCCGTCGTGCAGATCCACCTCCCGGGCCAAGCCACAGGCGGTCAAAGCCTTGAGCGTGCGAAAGACCGTCGCCGCCCCGATCCGCCGGTCACTCTGCTTGACCAGTTGATGTAGCTCATCTATGCTCACGTGGCCGCTGGTCTGGAGGAAGCTCTGCACCACCTTCCGGCGTTGGTGGGTCATGCGTAGGCCCCGTTCTTTCAAGTATTTGGAGAAGATCTCCATCTCTTCCGAAATTTCTCTGACGGTGCCCATGAGTGGGATTCATTCTCGGAGATCCGGGACCCGTTTTCAAGTTTCAATCGGACCGTCTCCAGGCGTCCACTGATACAGGTGGGAAAGATGCAGCACAGTGTTCCTCGAGTCGATTCGTTCGTGAACGGGGTTCGGGCCCCCTTGAACTCCTCTCGGTGCGGAGAGTTGCGAAACCCGGGATCCGGAGAACTTCTGGCCCATGTCCCCTTCGCGACCAGGGCGGAAGTCGACGAGGTGATCGCTTCGTCCGCCGCAGCCTTCCCCGGCTGGCGCGACACGCCGGTGGTGGAGCGCTGCCGGACCCTGTTCCGTTACAAGCAGCTCCTGGAAGAACATCTGGAGGAGGTGGCCGATTGGATCTCCCGGGAGAACGGCAAGATCCCGGAGGAAGCGCGAGGGTCGGTTCGGCGAGGCATCGAGGTGGTGGAGTTCGCCTGCGGCATGTCCACCCTGATCCAGGGCTCGACGGTGGAGAACGTCTCCAGGGGTCTGGATTGCGCCAGTTTCCGGCAGCCGCTGGGCGTGTGTGCCGGGATCACCCCCTTCAACTTTCCCGCCATGGTGCCCATGTGGCTCTATCCCGTCGCCATCGCCTGCGGCAACACTTTCGTTCTGAAGCCGTCCGAGAAGGTGCCGGGCGCCGCCCTGCGCCTCGCGGAGTTGTTCGCGGAGGCCGGATTGCCTCCCGGTGTCTTCAACGTCGTCCAGGGGGACCGGGAAGCGGTGGAGGCGTTGGTGGAGAACACGGACGTCCGGGCCGTTTCCTTCGTCGGCTCGGCTCCCGTGGCCCGCTATGTCTATGAGGCGGCCAGCATGGCCGGAAAGCGGGTTCAGGCATTGGCCGGCGCCAAGAACCACCTGGTGGCCATGCCCGACTGCAACCTGGACAAGACGGCCGACGCCATCATCGGTTCCGCCTTCGGGTCTGCCGGGGAACGGTGCATGGCCATCAGCGCGGTGGTGACCGTGGGCGAGGTTCACGAACCTCTGTTGGAGAAGGTCAAGGCCCGTGCGGAGTCGATGCGGCTGGGGGCCGCCGCCGACGGTGGCAGTCAACTGGGACCGTTGATCTCCGGACCTCACCGGGACCGGGTGCTGGAATACATTGAGACCGGACTGGATGAAGGGGCCCAACTCGCTCTGGACGGCCGCTGCCACAGCGGAGTCGAGGGTCTGTCGGGATTTTTTCTGGGCCCCAGTATCTTCGAGAGGGTCTCACCGAAGATGCAGATCTACCAGGACGAGATCTTCGGACCCGTTCTCTGCGTCATCCAGGCAGAGGACCTGGATGAGGCGATCGAGGTGGTCAACGCCAACCGGTTCGGCAACGGCACCGCGATTTTCACCGAGAGCGGGTGGGCGGCCCGGGAGTACCAGAACCGGGTTCAGGTCGGGATGGTGGGAATCAACGTGGGAGTTCCGGTGCCCCTGGCCTTTTTCTCCTTTTCCGGGTGGAGAGGTTCCTTTTTCGGTGACCTGCATGCCCATGGCCGGGACGGAGTGAACTTCTACACCGAGCAGAAGGTCGTCAGTTCCCGCTGGTTTGGCGGTGATTAAGTTGGTGTCAAGGACGCAGTTTCAAAGAGGTTGCGGACTGCGTTGCGCAGTTATTCCGGCCCAACTCGGATCGTGATGGGCGAGCAACGGCAAATTGCCCTTGTCCACCCCCTTGAGTGTCCCCAAGTAGAAGGCCCCCGCAGTCAACGGGTCCGCTCCTGACTCAACTGGGGTTTTCTTTTCCTCATCGCGCCTTGTGCCTCTTGGACCAGGCAATCCATATGCTCAGTCCCGTAGTTCCTTGAGATCTTCACTGTCGCATGGTTTCAACCTGCTTCCGAATTTTGCGAATCGCCCAGTCGATGTCCCAGGCGCAGCGCCACGCCGGAATTCGCAAGACGTCCCAACCGATCCCGACCAGCACTCGGTCGCGGACGATGTCCTGACGTCGGCGTTTGCCTCGGTCGTCGATGTGATGGTCACCGTCGACCTCGACGTTCAGCCACAATCCCCGCTCGAACAGCGCGAAGTCGAGTTCATACCCCTGGATGAACTGTTTGGCGCAGGGCTGGAATCCGGCACTGCGCATTGCGTCGAGCAATCGCGCCTCGGCCCGGCTGTCGGTCCGGAACTTACCCGCTTCAAGACTCGGAACGTCGTCATGGGTCATAGACTTGCAAATATATTCACGCAACGAGGCCAGCGTGCGACTCCCCGCGGTGGCGATTTCCGGGTGGCCCAGGACCAGCAGCGACCTGCAGGCGCGGCTGACTGCCACGTTGATCAAATTCCGTTCCCGTTCCACCCAGGCCGCGGTACGCGTCGAGATACCGGGCGTCAGCACGGCCGAGAAGACGATCGTGTCTTTTTCGCCACCCTGGAACCGATGCGCCGTTCCGCACACGAAATCGGCGTCTGCCAGACGCTCCTCGCCAAGGCGTTGGCGCGCCAAGCGACGGATCAACTGTGCCTGTGCCGCGAACGGCGTCACGACGCCGGCGCTACCATCGGCGTTGCTTACCAGATTCGCCAATTGACGAACGGTGTACTCGGCTTCCGCGACGTTCGTCCAGCTCCCAGCCCGGCCCCTGCGGGCTTTGCCCAAGACGTCGACCCATCCGATGCTTCGTTCATTGTGCGGCATCTTGGCGACGTCGGTCAGGACGGTGAGTTCTCCGTGGTAGAACTCGTTATTGAACCATCTGGCGATCATGGGGTGGCTGCGGTAGTGCTCGTCCAGCACGATCGGTTGTTGGGAGGCCCGTCGGCCGGCATGCTCGAAGGCGCGGTAGGCTGAGCCTTCCTTATGCTGAATGCCACGGCGCAAGAGGTCGCCGTCTTCGAAGTCTTCACTCTCGGCGATCCGTCGCAGCCAGCCATCAGAGAGCGTGACGATCGGATTCAGTTGGTTCGGGTCCCCGATCACGGCGAGGCGTTTCGCGCGATAGGCGAGCGGTAATGCCGTGGCGAGGCTGCACTGGCTCGCCTCGTCGATGATCACGAGGTCGAAGAGCCCGCCTTCGAGACGGAAATTCCTTTTCATCGAAAGTGCCGTACAGGCCCAGCCGCGCGCATGTGTCAGGCTGTCACGGATCGCTCCCATGATTTTCGGCCCTGCCGGCGGGACGCGGTTCAACGCGTTGAGGGCTGGCTTTCCGTTGACGACGCCGGTGCGGATCACGGTTTTCGCTGCCGCCATGCTGGCGTCGGCCCAGTCCTTGTCGGCGCGGGGCAGGCTGGTGTCGGGATCTCCGATCCGGGTCTCCAGATTCGACAGCAGGGTCGTCAGTCGGGTCCGCTGGCGATCGATTTCTGTCCAGCGAGTGAGAAGCTCGGAACGTGGGCTTGACTTTCCGCATCCCGTCAACTTGAGCAGAAGCAGCCACCGGCTGAAGGACGGTCTGCGGCGGCTCCAACGACGGACGATTCTGGAAGCGAGAGCCAAGTTGGGTACGCGCACCCGATTCCGCCAGATCTCGCGGGCGAGTTCCTCCAGACGTTCCACAATCGCGGTGAGCTTCCGGTTCAGGTCAGCCACTTCGGTCAGATCCGCTAGCAGGCGCGTTCGGCGACCGGCCGTCCGCGCGAGTTCCGCGCGAGCCCGCGCCTCGCTTTCGAAGTCTTCCCAGGGATCGCCTGGCGCCTCGCCGACGGAGCCCAGCAACGCCGGAATCTGATCCATCAGCTTCTCCACGTGACGGCGATTCCCCGTCCGAAGCAGCATTCCCTCACCGATCTTTCCGGCCCGATCGACAGCCACGTCAACCGCGCCGTTGTTCGTCGACGCCACGAGCACCGTCTCTTTGTCGAGCCAGGCGTTTGCGACTGCGTTCACGACCAGTTGGGTCTTGCCCGTTCCTGGAGGACCGGTCACGACGGTCAACGGTTCTCGCCGGAGACGTTCGAGGGTGAGTTCCTGTGAGCCGTTGCAGGGAAGCGGAGCGGCCGTGTCCTTCTTCGGCGGCTGGCGTGCGGGTTTCCCGATGCTCGATCGTGCGGGGACAAGGCATGCCGCCGCCGTCTTCGTCCAATCGCGTCGAAAAGCCAGCTTCTCGAGTTCGTTCAGAAGGGATCGGTGCGCATAACGGCCCTCGTCGGCCAGGATCCAGACCGCGGCGTTGTGCAAGCCCAGGGCGCCGTGGCACGGTCTCAGCGCTTCCGGCTCGAGACCGGAGACGATCCTGAGGTTGAGAACGCCGGCGATCTCCCGCGCCACGCGCGCAAGAGCCGATGCGTCGCCGAACGGCAATTCGTCGTCCACAACGGCGTCGATCTCATCCTTCATGGCCAGATCGAACAGGTCCCCGGCCACGATCGAAAGATTCAACTCGGGTTCAGACTTGGCATCGACGACCCACACGCCGTGGCGCCGTTCGGGACGGACAGGCACCACGAACAGGGGAGCGATCATCGGATGGTTCCTCTGATTCTTCGCGACCAGCGTCGGCCATCCGTAGATGTACGAGAAATCGTTTCTTTGGTCGAGATGCCTGCGCAGCGCTACGGGAACGGGTATCGAGTCTCGCAGGCCGGTGACCAGAAGCTCCGATCGACCGTCGTGCGGAAACCAGTTTCTGCTCCGATCCCGAAAACGCGCCAGCGTATTGGCCGCCTCGGCAAGAACGCACTTGCTCAGATACCTGCAGAGCCGTGCCCATTGCTCCTGGGAAGTGTTCTTTGCGGTGTCAGGCTCCGTTGACCCGTTCCATTCCAGAAAGCATCGATGGCACCAGACCGCGCTTGACGAAGGCGACCAGTGCGCCCGACCGCCGGGCGGCAGTTCCGTCCCGCAGGCCCGGCAATCACCGCCATACTTCAGCGTGATCAGTCTCAGATCGTCAGGAAGCTTGGCGTTTTGCACGTCCTCGGGACTTCCGTACGGCGCTATCCTGCATTGAACGCGAGTGAAGTCACATCATGGGATTCAATACGAGAAACGCTCTCGCGTCGAGCATCATTGGGGCAAGCTCCCGGCTTTTCGGCTCGGGAGCCAACCTCGTGGGTCGCCGAAGAGGACTGTTGCCGAGACCAGGAGACCGGTGTGTCGGTCCGCCGTTTGGCCGGTGTCGAGCGCAAGAAATTAGCCCGACGTACTTGGCGCTGGCGCGTTCGGTCTGACGCCGAAGGCCGACGTCAGCATCCGGTATGCCGATTCGAGGACGGCCAGTATCGAAGCCAGACTCGCCCGGCCCCAGTTCCCGTTGACGACCGTGAGCCTCCCGTCGTTGCTGGTCGCGTCCATCAGTCTCTCCCGGCGACCTTTTCCGAAACGCCGAGCACCCCGGTCGCTCCGGCGTCCCTCCTGCCCAACCGATTCCGAAAGTCCAACAAGTCGCGGCAGATCCATCCGTCGGTCTCCAGGCGGTCCCGCTGATTGGGCGGGAAGCGGGGACTGTAGAGCGCCCACTCCTGGTCCCAGTCCGAGAATCGCCTTCCTTCGTCCGTCCGGAGGAAGCGCTTCACATGTCGGCGAAACGACGCCAGAGAATCGTCGTCGTGCTCCCTCGGATTCCGCTTGCACGATCCGAATCGCACCTTTCGAGTCTCCTCGTTCCGTAGTCGCGCCACCGAGACCAAGTCCGGGCTTCTCTCATCAAAACAGCAGCCGGAAGCCGATCTGCATCTGTAAGGGCGGTCCCGGGATGTTCCCTGTCAGATACTCGCCGTCTCCGCCGCGGGTCTGGGCGAAGTTGAGGTTCGACGGCCGTCCGCCCAGGCCACAGGCCAAGTCGCGCGAACTGGCGCAGTAGTTGGCAACGGTGGAGAAACCCTGGTTGAGCGTGACGTTGTCGCGGTTGAAGAGGTTGAAGAACTCCAGCGATACGAGTGCCTGCCGGGTCCCGCCGAGCGAGAATCGCTTTTGCACCCGAAGGTTGATGTCGGCAATCGGTTCGTCGCGGAACGCGTTTCGGGTGAACGGCACGCCGGGTGCGCTGAGGGGACGGTCGGCGCCGCCCCGATCCTGGTTCGAATCCGTGCCCATGCGCGCGTCGAACGGTGCGCCCGAGAGGATGTACATCCCGGTCGAGAAGTCGACGGCGCCGGGCAGCATGACCACGCCGGTCACGTGGAACTGGTGCCGGCGATCGAGCGTGCTCGGACCGTATTCTGAGGCCAGGTCGTACCCGTTCTCGTAAGACACTCCCCCCGCCCACCGTTCGTTGTCGTCGTTGGACTCGTTCTTCGACAGCACGTAGTAGGCGTTGAACTGTCCCCAGGGGCGGCGGATCTCCGAGCGGACCGTCAGCGCACGGTAGAGCGCCGACGCGGTCGACTCGCGGACCGTCACACTGTCGAGTCCCGGAACCGGTCGCGCCGTCCCGCTCCGCAGGCCGAAGAACGGCCGTTGCGCGGGATCGTCGCGCCGCACGGTCGGTAGCGGTACGTTGAGGTCGCGGTTGCGTTCCAGGCGGATGGTGTCGACGACGAGCACGTCGGCGCCCAGCGACCAGCCGGGGCTGATCTCGTGCTGCACGCCGGCCCCAACCTGTCTGGCCATCGGGTTCCTGAAGTCCTCCTGAATCATGGTGACGCGGGCGCCGGCGAACGGGTTGTTGTCGATTCCGAGCGCGGTCGCGATGGCCGTCATCTGGTCCGGCGTGAGCGTCGGCAGCCTGTCGAGCGTGCGCTCGTTGAGATCGATCCCGATCAGCTTCATCTGCTCGTACAGGGTGTCGTTCGGATTCTCCGGCGGGACGCGGAACGGCAGGGCCACCGTCACGTCACCGGGCGGCACGCGGAAGTTGTTCATCGGACCGGCCAGGAGCAGAAGCGGGGTCCGCGCGTAGTAGATGCCGGCGAACCCCCTCACCACCGTCTTCGCGCCGCCGGTCGGATCCCACGCGAAGCCGGCCCGCGGACCGAACTGCAGACTGCTGCTCGGAATTTTCGTCGGGTCGACCGTGCGGCCGATGGGGAAGGTGACGCCGCGCAGTTGACCGAGCAGCATGTCGTTGTCGGCGTCCGGGGCCGGATTGAACTGCCCGTCCCAGCGCAGGCCGTAGTTGACCGTCAGGGTCGGCGCCGCGCGCCACTCGTCCTGCACGAACAGTCCGATCTCGTCGGTCGCGAACGACGTCTTCAGATTGCCGATCTGCTGAAGGTAAGTCAGCGACCGCGAGTCGAACCGGTTCGGAATGGCGCCGCCGCCGCCGATGATGTCCAGCGTCGTCTCGACATCGGATCCGAAGACGAGATAGCCGCCGTTCTGGAAGAAGCCGAACGTCTGGTCGATGAAGACGTGGTTGTAGTCGAAGCCCGCCTTCACGCCGTGCGCCCCGGCGAGCCAGGTCAGGTTGCCGCCTGCCTGCGCCCGCCAGTCGAATTGTGTCGTCGGACGGAAGCTGCGGGTCCCGAATTCTCCGAGCGACAGATCGACGAGCGGCTTGAGAGCATTAGCCGAACGCGGCCGATCCTCCCGCGAATATTGCCCGCGCAGCTCGAACAGGAGGTTGGATGACGGAGCGCTCATGAACTGGCCGACTGCCGTCTGCGTCGAGTCCTCCTCCGTGCCGTTCGTTTCGAGGGAGCGAGAGGTGGTCGGAGTGATGACGCCCCCGACGCCGTCGGAGTTGAGGGCCCGGTTGGCGCTGCCGTTGTAACGGACGTTCAAGCGGTTCCCCCGCGGCAGGTTGACGTCGACGCGCCCCAGCCATGCTCTGGCGTCGTTGGTCACCTCGAACGGGGTCTCGAGGCCCCGATAGTGGTCGTAGCCTTCCCGGCTGCCCGGCGTCGGAGTGAAGCCGTCGAGCCGCGCGAAGCGCACCTCGCGCGGCGCCTTGAACTCCTGTTGCTCATAGGCGGCGAAGTAGAACACCCGGTCTCGGACAAGCGGGCCGCCCAGGGACCCGCCGAACTGGTGTTGCGTCGGCGCCGCCTCCTGGCCGAACGCGTTGCGCGCCGCGAACTGCTCGGGCCGCAGGAGGTAGAACGCCGACCCGTGGGTGGCGTTGGTTCCCGACTCGGTGATGGCGTTGACGATCCCACCGGTCGACCGGCCGAACTCGGGCGAGTAGCCCGCCTTGACGACCCGGAACTCCCGGATCGCCTCTTGGGGAATCGTGAACGTGAACTGCGAACGCTCGCCCCCGCGGATGCCGCCGAAAAACGGTTGGTTGTAGTCGACGCCGTCAATGCTGATGTTGCCGTTGATGCCGCGCTGTCCGGCCAGGGAAATCTGTCCGCGCTGAGGCTCGACCTGCGCGGTCGGCGTCAAGGAGACGAAATCGTGGAACCGCCGCCCGTTGATCGGCAGGTTCGAGATGGCCTGGCGGTCGAGCGTGACGTCGGACGTATCGGTGGTGGTTTCGACGGCCGAGGTCTGCGCGGTCACCGTGACCTCCTCCGCCACGCCCTCGGGCTGGAGGGCGAAGTTGATGGTCCGGCTGGCGCCGACGGTCATGGTCACCTTGTCGAGCTTTCCGGCGCTGAAGCCTGGCAGCTCGGCGCGGACGTCATACCGGCCGGGGGGCAGCAGCATGACACTGTAGGCGCCCGTACCGTCGGACACGGCGGAGCGGGTCAGGCCGTTGTCGAGGTTGACGACGGTCACCGTGCCGCCGGGCAACACGCCGCCGGTGGCGTCTTCGACCCGGCCGGTGATCTCGGCGGTCGTCGCCCGGTTCTGGGCAAGCGCCGGCATGGACAAAAGCAAAACCGCAATCAGGGCGAACCACGCGCTCACGGGAAGCACGGATCCTCCTGATGCGGCCGGCTGTGCCCAGCGCCGCCTGTGTCCGGGAGACTTCGATAGTACGACCACAAAGGTCCGGCGATATGATTTTTTCATCATAGGCTCACCGACGCGGCGAGCGATTCAGGCTATCAGCCTGTGGCGAAAATTCGCGAGCGTCCCCGATAACTTGAAACCGTACCAAGGCTATGGAAAAGAAACGATCCTGAGGACCTCGTTACAGAATGAGCGGTTTGAACCGGCGGAACGACTCGTACGCGCATCAGTTCATGGCGGGAGGGTTGATCGAGGTCTACGCCCGGGGCCGTCCCAAGCTGCGCAAGCGGCTACTGCAATTGTGTGGATTCAATCTGGGACTCCTGACGTGCCACATGACGGTAGTTGTTGGCCGCCAACGCTTTGATGCCAGCAAGATTGGGCAGGCATATCCCCGTGTGTACGGGGGAACCCTTCTGTGCGGAATGGGAATCGATCCGAGCCTCAACATATCCCCGTGTGTACGGGGGAACCCTCCGGACAATCTCCTCGTAGACATCCATGACCACCATATCCCCGTGTGTACGGGGGAACCCTTCTTCGGCGTCATGCCTGCCACAGTGAACGGAGGGCGAATGGGAGTATAGGGGGAACCGGTTCCGCGGTTCCGCTAGAAAAATTGACCCTCCTCGTGGACTCGTGCTATCTTGCGTCCGATCGCTGGCCGGGACGATCGGCAGATATCCAAGAATCCCCGCTCATCTCTCCTCCGTTTGTCTCTGATCTCGGATCTTTTCCACGCCTACACAGTGAAATGACGGCGAAAGGGAGTCCAGGGGAACAGCGGTCCGTGGATAGTACGACCCGCCTCCGGAGTCCCTGATCTATCGAGGTGGTCGCCGCTGCTATACTGGGCTCGGGCGCCCGCCGGGAGCGGATGCCTAACGGCGAAATCCCGGCACCTCCCTCTCGAATTCATTTCCTGAGATCGAGCAACACTTTGCCGCGATTGAGGGTGCGATCGATGTCTTCATGGCCCGTCTATTAAAATGACGCCAGGCGCGCATGGCCCTTGTCGTCCTCCGCGATGACCGAATTCCAGATCCTCCCTTGTGAGCCATAGGTCACGAAATCCAGAGTGATCCCTGGACGATTCCAGTGCCCCGTGTCATCGATGACGAGGTCTGGAGAGCGCAGGGTGTCCGGCAAGCGCGTTCGGTAGTCGTCGAGATCCAGATCCCGGTGTTTCTTGCGCTGCTTCGAGGCTGTGCGCTGAGTCAGACGGACGACCTGCGTGTTCGCCCCGAGGGCACGCGCCCATGGTCTATCCCCGCGTGTACGGGGGAACCCGCCCGAGCGCCGGGTTCGCGCCGGCCGGCATGGGTCTATCCCCGCGTGTACGGGGGAACCACGATGCACTCGCCCTCGTTATGACCGCCCTGGGGTCTATCCCCGCGTGTACGGGGGAACCACGATGCACTCGCCCTCGTTATGACCGCCCTGGGGTCTATCCCCGCGTGTACGGGGGAACCCGGGTGAGGGTAGATCCGCCGACAAACTCCTATGGTCTATCCCCGCGTGTACGGGGGAACCCTTCCGACGGGAGTCCAAATCAGCTTGAGCCAGGGTCTATCCCCGCGTGTACGGGGGAACCCGGGACTGATCGTTGCGATTGTCTATTGCCTGAGGTCTATCCCCGCGTGTACGGGGGAACCCAGCTTAGCGGCGGCGTGATCGATACGTGCGTCGGTCTATCCCCGCGTGTACGGGGGAACCTCGGACAGAGACTCGATCCGGATCGGCATGAAGGGTCTATCCCCGCGTGTACGGGGGAACCTAGCTCGTGTACTTATTCCGCCCGACTTTGCAGGGTCTATCCCCGCGTGTACGGGGGAACCGCCCGAAGGTATGCGGAGGCTCGAAATATCGAGGGTCTATCCCCGCGTGTACGGGGGAACCTTAATGTCGTCGCTGAGGTCTTGGCCGAAGCTGGGTCTATCCCCGCGTGTACGGGGGAACCGTCCGTGTAATACCTGATGCTTTCCTGCAGGTGGGTCTATCCCCGCGTGTACGGGGGAACCCACCGGGTCATGGGCAAGGTCGCATAATGAACAGGTCTATCCCCGCGTGTACGGGGGAACCAAGGTCTGGGAGTGCCGGATCTGGCCCGGTCGAGGTCTATCCCCGCGTGTACGGGGGAACCCCACACGCACGCTCCGTCCTCACCCGTCTCCAGGGTCTATCCCCGCGTGTACGGGGGAACCCGTATCAATTCCGAATCGGGATGGAGCAATCAGGGTCTATCCCCGCGTGTACGGGGGAACCGATACCTCGCCTTCGACGACGCGGCCGCACTCGGGTCTATCCCCGCGTGTACGGGGGAACCATTTTCGACGTGCCCGGCCGGAGCCACATCATGGGTCTATCCCCGCGTGTACGGGGGAACCGATTCTCCGCCACTTTCTTCGGGCCCCTCCAAAGGTCTATCCCCGCGTGTACGGGGGAACCCGTGCGGAGGACCTCCAGCATCTCTTTGGCCAGGGTCTATCCCCGCGTGTACGGGGGAACCCCTTCTTGGTCAACCGTGACGGGCCCGGTTCCGGGTCTATCCCCGCGTGTACGGGGGAACCCTCAAGGAGGAAACCCTCATGTCTCACGGATACGGTCTATCCCCGCGTGTACGGGGGAACCCAGGAGCAGCGGGTCAGGGACGCTCTCAAGGAGGGTCTATCCCCGCGTGTACGGGGGAACCGGGAGCGGTTCGGATCGGTTCGGGGTCTGCCTCGGTCTATCCCCGCGTGTACGGGGGAACCGTGGACGGCCTCACAAATGGGCAATCGTACTTCGGTCTATCCCCGCGTGTACGGGGGAACCCCTCGGAACCCGGCTCTTCCTCCGGCTGTGCCGGGTCTATCCCCGCGTGTACGGGGGAACCTTGATACGCTTGTTGAAGCATTTGATTTGCCAGGGTCTATCCCCGCGTGTACGGGGGAACCGCTGAGGCGTGGGAAGGTCCAAGGTTGCCTGAGGGTCTATCCCCGCGTGTACGGGGGAACCTTGATACGCTTGTTGAAGCATTTGATTTGCCAGGGTCTATCCCCGCGTGTACGGGGGAACCGCTGAGGCGTGGGAAGGTCCAAGGTTGCCTGAGGGTCTATCCCCGCGTGTACGGGGGAACCCGGCGATAGCACCGATAGGCGTTGCCGAGCCAGGGTCTATCCCCGCGTGTACGGGGGAACCCCATGCCCCAGGCGTCAGCCTCTGCCCCAGGCGGGTCTATCCCCGCGTGTACGGGGGAACCGGGGAACACCATCGAATTCTCACGCCGTGAGGAGGTCTATCCCCGCGTGTACGGGGGAACCACTGTGGACGATTTCAGTCTCGCTCTTTGATGCGGTCTATCCCCGCGTGTACGGGGGAACCCGATATCCCTTGTTGGCCCCGCGGCCCGACAACGGTCTATCCCCGCGTGTACGGGGGAACCCGTCTGGAATACTCAAGCATCCCTCCACCCCGGGGTCTATCCCCGCGTGTACGGGGGAACCCGGGTGAGGGTCGATACCGCCGACAAACTCCTATGGTCTATCCCCGCGTGTACGGGGGAACCCGATTGCCCCGCCAGCACCTCGAATGCCGACACCGGTCTATCCCCGCGTGTACGGGGGAACCCGGTGATGGCGGTCATGAGAAGTCACCATCAAAGGTCTATCCCCGCGTGTACGGGGGAACCCCTTGTATTTTTAAATTTTCAAAGAACGTCGATCGAACGGAGCCGCAGTCATCCGCGTCTTACGAGAAGGATTCCGTCGGCGTCCACTATCTCTTTCGGGGGTTCGCCAAGGGTCTCGATGCGGAGATTACCGGTAGCTTTACTGTCCCGCCACACCATGACGATCGACCCCGAGCCGAGCGCCGCCCACCACTTCGACAATACGGTCCATACACGTGTTCGCACGCTGGCGGTCAGGTTCGGAGCCACGTACATGCCTGGGGCAATTTCCAGCATGGTGGAGGCGAGGAAACCGCGATAGCGAGCCTCGACGTTTCGGGTGACGACCATCGCCATCGGCATCGTGCCTTCACCTCCCTTTCGGCTGTTTCGTAAATAGGGCCTTGATCCGGTTGATCATCGCGGGAATGATTCCTTCACGGGCCAGCGCTTGCCCTGTGAGACGTCGAGTGACCCGCTCAATATTCTCTGCTGGTCGTTCCGTGACCCTCTTGGCTGCGCGGAAGGCACAGGGAACGGTTACAACGTCGCGGTAGAGGTCGGAGATGTCCAGAACGAAAGACTCTCCCGGGTGTTCATGGATGAAGCCCAATTGCGGAATCGTCGCAGTTGCGGCAACGGCAATGGCGGCAGCGGCTTGCACCGCGCTCGACGCATGATTCAGCGCTTGGTTCGGTGAGTCGTTCTCCATTGGACGCTTCCGATCGTAGCGCCGTCCCCGCCACTCGATACCATATTTCGACGCCATCAGCCTATATGTTCGCTTCATCCTGGCCCCCTCCATGCCGCGTAGCGCCGCGATGTCGCGGCGAGGTAGGACCTCACCCAGGCGCCAGGCGTACATCCGACGGGCGATTTGGAGCCGAGTATCCAAGTCGGCCCAGGCGCGCACCTGTCGTCGCGCGAGTTCCGACCGGTCGGCCATCAATGGAGGAGCCGTATAGCATCGGACACCATCCACTCCGACGGCCGCGAGGGCAGTGCCGTGACGGGCCAATAGACGCAGCGCATCATGACTGACCGTGGATCCCGGGCCGAGGAGTATCATCGAGACGGCCTGAAACGGAATGGCGTAATGCCCCGGTTCCAAAGGGTTGTTTTCTGTAACCTGTCGGCCGCGTTCAAAGGACAGGGTCCCGTCTCGCGCGGTCAGCGCGCCACGGGAGAGCCAGAGCAGCCCAGCTCTATCCGCATGCGGGATCCGGGCAGTTTCAAGGCCGAGACGTCCTTTCAGCATCACTGGGTGTGCCCTTCTGTCTTTGGTGGCCGCAGAAGCAACATGCCGTATCCGTAGGCGCGGTGACGTCCGACACCTTTCCGCAAGATCCGGCTGAAATCCGTTGGTTTTGAAACGGCAAGTGTTCCGTGCAGGGTCGCATCCGGCCCCTCCGGACCACGGCCCTTGCCGCGAACCACACGACTTCGCTTGAACGCCACCAACTTGCAGTGCTCGATGGCGACCGCATCGCCGAACCGTTCGCTGAGCCAGCCGGAGTAGACCGACTCGCGCCTGATTCCGTTCTTCGAAGCCGCCTTATGAGGATCAGCCCATCCGTTCGGGAACCGTCGCATTGCTTGCAGCTTGAACGCATCCACCTCCGAGCCCTTCGAGATCAGCCGGTTGGACTGCGGATCCATGAGATCGTGCCGTAGCCGACGCACAGGCCGCACCCGGACATCGAAACCGAGCTGCCGACAGGTCTCAAAGGGGGACGGCATAGGCTTCGATCGAATCTGCCGCCAATCGATCACAGCAAGGCAGTCCGGAGGTGCCACAGCTTCCGCCGTCTTGCGTAACTCGTCCGCGTCCACATCGGAATAGGCGTAGAGCGCGGCACCAATTCGCCGCGGAGACGCAAATAGTCGAAACGGCTGTACGACGGCCTTCCCGAACATGGCGGACAGAAGGACGTGAAGGGCATAGCCCTCGTCGAATGAGCCGTGGCGCATGAGCCCGCGGTTGCCGGCCCACCGGTTGAATGCTCGCATACTGAGGAACGCGTAAATCAGATGAGTCGTCATTTCTCGTTTCTCGCCGGGGTGAGCCGGCCCTCGCACAAACGACGCCCGCCGCCATGGAGTCCGCTCGCCCAGTTTCGCTCGTCGGTAACACTCATCGTCCGGTGAGCGCCGCGGGTGCCCTCGGATTCGGGCCAGAACGCGAGCAGACCAGAATCTCCCTTCGGGGCGACCGCCCGCAGGGCGGCCCGGGCATCAACCGCTTGTGTCACCCAACCGGTGAAGATCGGCGCGGACGGCAAGCAAGACTTGCGCCCGATGAACAACGGCCGTGAGGGTCGGTCGAGCGCCTTCGCCAGATCCTCCAGGGTGGGCGATGCGTCGGCGGGCTCAAGCCGCAGCACTACGGCCAAACGCAGGTCAGTGTGGTAATCGCGCCATCGCTGGTGCGACCCGGCATAAGTCGCAGGTCCGCCGGCTCTCCCAAGCGGCATGCCGCGGGTGGTCCAGGCTCGATCCTTCTTGCCGAGCTGTGCCGTCTGATAGTCCGTCATCCGGCTCAGTCCGAGGTCTCGCTCCCACAACGTAGCGAACACGATGCGGTCCTGCAGCGATTGATGCTCCCCGCGCATTGATCGCGTCCAGCCGAGGGCGTTGGCCAGCAGGCCGGTCAGCATGGATTGAGCCGGAAAGTTCCGAGTCACGCCGCGGGCGTCGATCGCCTCACCGCCGAAGGCCGCGAGCGGCGCACGAAACCGCAGATGCATCCACCGCATTACGCGACACCCTCTCGCGTTGCGGTTCCAGTCCATTTGGCAAGCTTCGCCAATGGGAGCCGTTCTGCCCCGGGCATGAATGCCTCCGTGTCGAGGCTCATCAGCCGCCGCGATTCACCGGTTTCATACGCTGCGTCGAGCTTTTCCAGATGTTGGCTCACCTTTTTTTGGGCCTCGCTGATGTCAGGCCGGCAGCGTTGCCGAAACGCCTCGGCCAAGCTGCGCGGCTGCCGGTCGCCGGTCTCGACCATCATCCAACACGCATACCCGTAAGGGGCAGTGGCTCCCAGCTTCGCTCCCGGCGTGACGGTGGCGATCAAATGGATCAGCCGTTCCACGACCTCTTCCGCCATTTCGAGGTCGCCCCCGAGATTTTCGAGCAGCATTCCTCGGTCGACGACGACGTAACCGTAAAAGAGACCGGAGGTCAGTTCAGTCTCGCCAATGTGGTCGGCTCCGGCGTCATCTTCGATGCGATGCAGATCGTCGACCACGGTGAAGTAGTCGCTCTCACTCTCTTCCGCGTGAACGGTGAAGGCGTGAGCGACATGGATCGCCGCATCGATATTGGCCTCGACATCCGACGTCACCATCCGGCCGAACAAGGCGGCGATGATGCCGCCCGGTAGCGAGCAATTATCGCGCAGAGTTTTCATGTTCGCCTTTGACTTCTTGGCCCACTCCTTTGCTGCGGCCCCAGCCGCTTTTGGATCTCGCATGTGAGAGTCCGCGATCTTGCGAGCTTCATCGGCAAGATAGGCGATTTCCGGTTCACCGAGCAGAAGAGGTTGCCGCTTCGATCTCTTGTCACCCTTGTCGCCGTAAACGGCGGTCTGAAATGCGGTTTCTATCGCCGTGACCAATTCGGGATCGTGACCGGCATTCTCAAGTGGCCCGATCACTCGGCGGGTGACGGTTTCCCGGGAACGGACTGCAGCGATGGCGCCCTCAATTCGTTGCAGGGCGTGGACGCTATCGGCCGTTCGCCAGTGACGCTTGAGGCACTGCGACGACACACGGGTGCGGATGGTGCCGCCGTAGGTAATGCGTTTTGCGAGACCGGAGTCGTCGCGGTTCAGCAGCACAGCCGAATAGCCATGCAGACTGTGAATTTGGAGAAAGCGAACGTCAGGCATCGGTGGAGCCCTCCTCCTTTTGAGATTCGCGCCCGGCGGTGGCTTCGGTGCGGTAGTAGTGACGGGCGATTCTACGGTCTGTCTGGTCATCGCCGAACAGGATGAAAAAGGCCAGAGTCACGAGATCAAAGCGGTTCTGTCCAGCGGCCGCCATGCGTCGGCAGGCGCGTACCGCAAGCAGTCGGCGCAGCTCCGTGGTCGCCCCGAGCAGTCGGGCCAGGCGCAACTCGGAGAACACTGACTTGTACAGCGCTCTACCCAAGGGCACCCGGGGATCGTGCGCCGATTTCTTGTTTGGATCTCGCCCCTTCGGTGTCAAGATCGTAATCGCCTGGATGAGCGCAGCCCATCCGTATTCGTTCTTCGCCGCCTCGCTGGGAACGTATCTCGCCGTCAGTTTCCAGAATGCGGCCGCTCCGGGGCCAGAGAGAGGACCTCGACGTAGAGCTGCGGCCGGTCCCGGCCCGAGTCGAGCGATCTCGACCGCGATCATGGGAATGACGCGCCTGAGATCTGGTGTATCGCTCGTTTTGTCCGTGGCCGGAAACATTTCATCAGGCGGCATCGTTCGATTCCTTCGAGTTGAAGATTTCGGGTTGATCGCTGAACACGCTCTGCGGTCGGCGGAGCCGTCCCCAAAACGCATTGATCCCCCGCGCTCGTGCCCGATGGCGCCGGATCGCCGGACAGGGAACGGTTTCGATCGCCTCGTCCAGGAGTTTCCTTGCTTCGGCGATCATACGGCGCGCGAACCCCACGCGGCTGGCACGGGCCGCCTTGCTGTCTGCGGCGTGGAACCGGCTTTCGAGGGCGGAGAAGAACTGTGCGTCCGCTGCGCCGTCCAAGCGGCGTGCGAAGGGATTGGCGTGCGCTCTGTCCGTCTTGGTGAGTTCACTGGTGTTCTTGCCACCGCTGGCGGCCACGGCGACACTGAACCGTAGTGCCTTTTCCACTTCCCGAATTTCTTCGACCTGCGCCTCTGCAATCTGCGCCAGGACGTCTCGTCGCCGACGATTGAACATGGCCCCCACGGTCGTCGGGTCGAAGGCGATGTCGTTGCGCTCGTGGTACCCGTCCGTCTTGCCTTGCCCGCCGGCGACACCGCGCGCGATCACCCGCCACCGTCCTGGCCGGGATGAGGAGACCTCCATCGCCGGAGGAGGTTTGAACGTAGCATCATCGAAAAGCAGCTTGGCAAGTCGGTCGTAGCGAAAGCCAACCTGCGAGAGAGATAGGGCCTTGCCGTTTTTCCTTTCCACCGGAGTCCAGAAATCGCCAAGACTACCGTGTGCTTGTTTGGCTGCGATGCGATTCACCTTGGACGTCGCCATCCAGGCAACCACCTCACTTCCGTTCAGTCGAAGCCGCAGCCGGCGGCAGATTTCAATGAAGTACGGGTCCAGGTTGCGCAAGTCCAGGGAACTGGTGCCGTCCCATGGCTCCAGCCAAATCAACCGCAGCCCGAACTCCGGATCGAAATAATCGGAGTAGTCTCGGAGCAACGCTTCTCGACCGGCGAGCATCCGGGTCAAATCGTGGAGGAAATGCGCACCCGGACCCCCGTCAGCCGGGGCGAGGCCCAGGCAAGGTCGCGCAGAAAACCCACCGTTCATACGGGCGATGCCATAGTTTCCGGCACCCTGAAAGCCGGCCATGGTCTGGAGATCGATCAACGCGAAGATCCAGTCGTCGATCGATGCCCCAGTGGCGATTGTCTGTTTAACGTCATGATTCTTCGCCGTGACCAGAATATCGAGGTCGTCGGGCGTCACTATGCGACGTCGATAGTCGTCGAACCCCCCGGGTGAGGGGGACTGCATGAAGGCGGGTCGAGCCGGGTCATTGACGATCAGCCGCCAGGGTTCCTCATTGCCGAACTCCGGCGTCAGGTCCCAAAAAAGCACACGCCAGTCCGCCGCCGTATGAGGCGGCGTGTCTTCGCCTGCTCCGTGCAACGCAATCACACCGAGTTGGGCCAGGAAGGCATGCCAAGCGTGGCGTTGATGAGGCCGCAGTGCAGGAAAGGCCGCGACTCGGTCTTCCGACAAGGCTGCATACACGTCGGGTAACGACATCGCTTCGATTGTGCCGTCCGTCAAGCGAACTCGGATCAGTGGGTCAAAGAGGAGGTTATGCATGGGATATTGTTTCGTAGTCCCCATCCCGCTGGGGAGGGGGAACGGTAACGTTCGGCCCCTAGTTCTTTGTGTGGCAAGTTCGGTCAACTCCTCCTTCGAATCCCGGTCCGGTCGTATACGAACCGATGTTCGCCGACCAGCAGAAGTAGTTCGTCCTTTCCCGGCACGGCCCGGGCGGCTTCGATCTCCTCCTTATTCGGCAAGGATCCTCGGAACAGGTGCGCCGGTAAAGCGAAGGTCCGGACGAGTTTACCGAACGGACCTGTCACGGGACCCTCGAGCACGATGCGCGGACCGTCGTCGCCCAGTCGAGTCCGTACATTTTCGTCTATATCGGAAAACAAAAATCGCTCGTTGAACCTTTCCTTGCGGGTGAACGAATGGTTCCGGCCAACCCCTGCCTCCGCCGCGATTAGACCGAAAGCCTTCTGCTCGTGAGACAGCCAATCGCCGCCGAGAGTTTCCGCCAATTCGCGCAACAGTTCGGGATGGGTCGCACCCTCCACCAACATCCTGTTCATGCCAGGGATGGCCCAAATCGAGTGTTCGGAGATGAGTCGTCGCGTTGCCTCAAGCACGAGCAGGTTGCGGTAGACGCCGCCCTGTTCCGAGACGCCCAGCCCATGGCGGAGGAGCCTTCCGTCCAGCCCACTCTCCAGTCCCGCCTCCGGCGTGACCACCACGCAAATGGGTTTCCTGAAGTCTTGTGGCCGATCGGCCCTCTGGTGCCGATGCAGGCGTCCGATCCGCTGGAGAAGGACATCGACCGGACAAATGTCCGAGATGAGGAGGTCGGCGTCAATGTCGAGAGACTGTTCAAGGGTCTGGGTGCCGATGACCACCGCGCCCCTGGAGATGCGATTCTTTCCCAGAACGCGCTCGACGGCGTCGTCGAGCAACGCTCGGTCCTCAGCCGCGAAACGACTGTGATGCAGAGCAGGATTTCCCGCTACACTCAACGCGATTTCTCCAACACCCTGATCCAGGAGCGCCCGGAAAACATCCTGAGCGCTGGTGACCGTGTTGCGAACCACGAGAACCTTGGCCCCGTGCCGAGCCGCCTCAATGGCGCGGACTGCGATATCGGTCGGATCCTCCAGGATCGGCTCCAGGTTCATCGACACGCGTCTAGTCGACTGGCCTCCAATGATCTGTCGCGTCTCGAGCGAACCGCTTTCATCGGCGAGCGTGAGCACCGGATACGGAACAGCTTGCGCATCGGCGGGAGGTGGAAGACAGGTTCGTCCCCTTGTTGCAAGCTTCGTCCGAGCTACGGCGCCGAGAGTGGCCGACATCAGGAGCGCGTGTCCGCCGAGATCCAGATGTCCTTGGAGCAAGGTGCGCAGAATTTCCGTCATATACGCGTCGCTGGCATGCACCTCGTCCACAACGAGAAGGCTGCGTGCCAGGGAAGCCGCACGGAAATGAGCCCACTTCACCTTCAGCCCTCCAAGCAGCGCTTGATCGACCGTCCCGACCGCCGCGGTGGCGCTCAGAAATTTTCGAGCGCTCTCCGCGGACCAGCGCGCCAGGCGCGCCGCCTCGTCAGGTTTATCCTCCCAGAACACGTCGAACCTGCCGACCCGGCGCCCCTCGGCAGTTCCGACGACGAGATAGCCTGGGACCGCGAGGACCGTCTCCACCTGTCGGTTTTCCGTGAAGAGCCGCGCAAGACCCCGGGAGATCCGAATGTGCAGTTGTTTCGCTGCCGCGCGGGTCGGCACGGCAAAGTACAGCCCGTCCACGAGTCCCCGGCGCCAGAGGGCGGCGAAACGAAGGATCGCGGCCTCAGTCTTCCCGGATCCGGTTTCACTCTCCAGGATCAGGAGCGGAGTATCGAGCGGCGCATCGGTCACGGCGCTCTGCGACGGGCGCGGTTCTTCGTATTCGAAGAGTATTCGAATGTCGGTGGGCGGAGCATTCTGGGGCCGGTCGGCTCGGTGGAAACCCAATTCTTCGACCGCTCTGGCCGCGATATCGCGGGCCCGGTCGATATAGTGTCGATCGGAATGGGGCACAAATCTGAAAAATTCTTCGTTCGATCCGATCTGATCCGCGAGGGTGACGACCCCGGCAAACAGATGCGCCAACGCGGGGGTATCGGGTAACTCGGGACCATTCCGGAACGCATGTGGGAACCAAGCGCGGCTCCGCTCACGCAACCGAGTGGCGGCGGATCTTGGGTCGTAGCCGGAAAAAGGCTTCCAGATCTCCGGGGGACCAGTCCCGGTACGCGTCGGTCTGCGCGCGGGACGCCCGTGGTGAGAAAGTGCCGCGCAAAGCAATGGATCCACGGCGTTTCCCCAGGAATCGAAGATCTCGAAAAGACCAAGCCTCTCAAGGATCTCGTTCGGTGCCAGCAAGGCCTCGCCGATATGACCGGACTTCCGCGGCGCGCCGGGAAACTCTCTACGGTCGTATACCTGGAACTGAAAACCAGTGTTCAACTTGCCGAAATCGTGCAGGAATACCAGCACGGCCAAACGGGCTGCCGTCGTGACCGAGAACTCGTCGACACCTGATGCCTGCTTGAACCGAGAGTGCATTACGGGATCGCGAACCAGTGCTTCAAAACAAGCCGCGACATCCGCGCAATGATGCTCAAGACGATGGAAGTTGTTGGGGGATTGGAACTTTCCCCATGGATCCATGATTAGCATTTCCGTCATTCAGGCCATGACCGTAGTCCTCGGCACCAGCCATTTCGTAAAGCGTATGGGGCGATGGTGACATTGGCGACGAACTCCTCTGACGCCCCCGATTTCTTGACCTGCGTCGGAGGATCATGTTAGAAGATGCCCCGTCTAGAGACGGGAGTGGGAGAACCTTGCTGACACCAGATTGGACGCTGCCGGTTGCGGCGGCCGTGTTTTTGACCACTCTCTTCATTCTCAACCGGGTTCTCTTTCGTCCCCTTTTCCAAGTCCTGGCCGAACGGGGGGCGCGGACCACCCAGGTGAGCGGTCGAGTCCAGGAGATTCTGGATCAACATCAGACTCTCTACGAACAGTACCAGCAGAGGCTGGCGGAGGAGAGGCAGGCAGGTTACAAGCTGGCGGAATCGGTTCGAACCGAGGCGCTGAAAGAGGGAAACAACCGAGTCGCGCAAGCGCGCCGGCAGGCCGAGGTCCTGCTGGCCAATGCGAGGAGTGAGATCGAAGCGGATCTGATCTCGGCCAAGCGGCAACTGACTCGCGAAGCCGAGGACACAGCGCGAATCCTGGCCGACAGGATTCTGGACCGGGCGTGAAGGGGACCGATCCTCCCCGGTCATTTTATCCCGATTATTCCGGAGGGTGAACAGCAACCCGGCGTCCATCCCGGGTCCGGCGAACAGGCACGACGAAACGGTTGGCTTCTCCCAGCCGTCGTCTGAACGCCTCAGGCATCAGCCGCTACGGGCCGATGAAGACCGCACGAAGGTGAACGATCAGGCGGAAGCCTCCATGGGAACTCAAGGCACAGGTTCGCGGCGGAGCTACGGGGGACTCTGGTTGGCGTTGCTGCTGGTGGCGCCGATCCTGGTCGCCGCCTCGGGCAGTGGCTGGGGATGGGTGGAGACCGCCGGCCGGTGGTTCAATCTGGCGGTCCTGGTGGGCATCATCGCCTACTTTCTCCGTCTTCCCCTGCGGCAGTTTCTGGCCGACCGCAAGCGTGGAATACAGGAAGACATCAGCTCGGCGGGACGGGCCTTGCAGGAGGCGGAAGCAAGGCTGTCGGTCGTCCAGGGGCAGATGCAGGGGCTGGACGAGGAGCTGGCGGGCATGAGGAAGACCACGGCCGAGGAAGCCGAGGCGGAGCGCCTGCGAGTGCTGGAACGGTCCCAACGGGACGTGGACCGCCTGACCCGGAGAGCGGAAACGGAGATCCAGTTGCTGACACGCGTGGCCCGGATCGAGCTCCGGTCCCATGCCGCCGATCTGGCCGTGGGGCTGGCCCGGCAGAAGTTGAGTCGGGAGCTGACGGCTGAAGAGGACGCCCGGGTCGTAGGCCGGGCCGTCGAGCACCTCCACAGCCGAAACTGAGAGGGTTGGAAGGAACCGTCAATGGCTTCGTCGCGGGCACGCAGATACGCTCGGGCCCTGTCCCAGGTAGCCGTGCAACAGGGTCGGGAGACGCGGGTCCAGCAAGATCTGAACTCGTTCGGGACCGCCCTGCAGGCGTCCCCCGAGTTGGTGGAGACGCTGCTGAGCCCGGCCATACCCTTCGCTCCCAAGCGCCGGATCGTGGAAGAGTTGGGGGGCCGGCTCTCCCTGGCCGAGATCACGGTCAACTTCATCCTGGTGCTGCTGGAGAACGGTCGAATCGGGGAATACGACGAATACGCCGAAGCCTTCACGGAGGCCATGGACCAGCGAGCCGGTGTCGTCCGGGGCGTTGTGACCTCGGCGAGGGGACTGGACGCCGAGGTTCGGAATCGCCTCGAAGAAGTTCTTTCGGAGATTTCACGGGCCCGGGTTCGCCTCGCCTATGAGCAGGATGAGTCCCTCATCGGCGGGCTCAAGATCAAGGTAGGATCGGTCATCTACGATGGCTCCATCCGGACGCAGTTGGAAGAGGTCAGGCGGCGGATCAGCCGAGATTAGAATACCGCCGCGGCAACGGACTGCCGTTCCCGGATCCGGGTTCGACAGAGCTGCAAGTCAAGAGGACGAGACAAATGGCGATCAAGGCGGACGAGATCAGTCAGATCATCAGGAATCAGATTCAGGACTACCGTACGGGACTGGTGGTCAGCGAAGTCGGAACCGTCATCTCGGCAGGGGACGGGATCGCGCGGGTCTACGGGCTGGACAAGGTGATGGCCCTGGAATTGGTGGAATTCCCCAACGACGTTTACGGTCTGGCCTTCAATCTGGAGGAGGACAACGTGGGCACCGTGCTCTTCGGCGAGTTCCATCAGGTCTCGGAGGGCGACCTGGTGAAGCGGACCCGCCGCATCATGCAGGTTCCCGCCGGCGAAGCCATGTTGGGGCGGGTGGTGGATGCCCTGGGCCGGCCGGAGGACGGCAAGGGACCCATCGCCACCGACACCAACATGCCCGTCGAGCGGCTGGCGCCCGGCGTGGTGGACCGCCAACCGGTGGCCGAGCCGCTGCAGACCGGGCTGAAGGCCATCGACTCCATGATCCCCATCGGGCGAGGGCAGCGCGAGCTGATCATCGGCGACCGTCAGACGGGCAAGACCGCCGTCGCCATCGACGCCATCATCAACCAGCGGGACTCGGGGGTCATCTCCATCTACGTGGCCATCGGCCAGAAGCGTTCCACCGTGGCCCAAGTGGTCAAGACACTGGAGGACGCAGGGGTCATGGACCGTTGCGTGGTGCTTTCGGCCTCCTCGTCGGATCCGGCGACCATGCAGTACCTGTCGCCCTACTCCGGTTGCGCCATCGGCGAGTACTTCCGGGATCGCGGCCACCATGCGCTCATCGTCTACGACGATCTGTCCAAGCACGCGGCGTCGTACCGGGAGATCTCGCTGCTCATGAGGCGGCCGCCGGGACGCGAAGCGTTCCCCGGAGACGTCTTCTACCTGCATAGCCGCCTGTTGGAGCGTGCCGCCAAGCTGAGCGACCAAATGGGGGGCGGCAGCCTGACGGCGTTGCCCGTTATCGAGACCCAGGCGGGAGACATTTCCGCCTACATCCCCACCAACGTCATCTCCATCACGGATGGCCAAATCTACCTGGAGACGGACCTGTTCTATTCCGGCATCCGTCCCGCCATCAGCGTCGGGGTCTCGGTGAGCCGCGTGGGGGGGGCGGCGCAGATGAAGGCCATGAAGCAGATCGCCGGAACCCTTCGTCTGGACCTGGCCCAGTATCGGGAACTGGCGGCGTTTGCCCAGTTCGGATCGGATTTGGACCCGACTTCACAGCGACAGCTCGCCCGGGGCGTGCGCCTGACCGAGCTCCTGAAGCAGCCCCAGTACGCTCCGGTGGCGGTGGAGAAGCAGATCCTGATCATATTTGCGGGCACCCAAGGGCACTTGGACGATTTAGAAGTGACGGATCTCGGCGACTTCGAAGCCGGTCTTTACCGCTTCATGGATACGAACAAGGCCAGCGTCTTTCAGGAACTCCTGGAGAAGGGGTCCCTGGACGACGAGTTGACCCAGAAGATGAACGCAGCCATTTCCGAGTTCAAGGAGCGTTTTCTGGCCGAGAGAGCGGCCTGACTTCCGGATCGGATCCGGCCCCGAGTCCAACGCCTCGGGTGGACGCCTGAAACAATATGCCCGGCAACCTGATTCACTTCCGGCGGCGAGTTCGTTCGGTCAAGAACATCCAACAGATCACCAGGGCCATGAAGCTGGTGGCCGCCTCCAAGCTGAAGCGGGCCCAGGACCGGATCGTGGCGGCCAGACCCTACGCCAACCGGATGCTGTCCGTGCTCAACTCCATGGCCCGGCGGATCGATCCCTCTCAGCACCCGCTTCTGGCCCAGAGGGAGGGGGAACGGGTGATGTTGGTGGTCATCACCGGGGACCGTGGGCTCTGTGGATCCTTCAACTCCAACATCATCCGGTCGGCCATGAACTTCATCGAGAACGAGGCGGCCAACCGCACGTTGAGCCTGACGCTGGTGGGACGGCGGGGTGTGGAATGGTTCAAGACCCGCCCCTGGCCGGTGCGCCACGAGTTCTTGAACATCATGACCCGGGTGGATCACCGTTACGCCCGGGAGATCGGCAAGGGGATCATCGACTATTTCTCTTCCAGCGAGCTGGACGCCGTCTACCTGGTGTACAACGAGTTCAAGTCCGTGGTGCGGCAGAATGTGATCCTGGAGCCTCTGCTGCCCATCCGGCGCCTTGAGTTCCAGCCGGAAGCGGAAACGGAATTGGGCGTCGACTACATCTATGAGCAGCCGCCCCGGGAGATGCTGGACTTTCTGTTGCCGCGGCACGTGGAGACTCAGATCTTCCGGGCCATGCTGGAGTCGGAGGCGGCCGAGCACGGAGCCCGGATGACGGCCATGGACGCCGCCACCAGGAACGCCAAGGAGATGATCGACAAGTTGACCCTGACCATGAACCGCATCCGGCAAGCCTCCATCACCACGGAGATCATCGAGATCGTCAGCGGAGCGGACGCCCTGGAAGGGTGAGTCCGGGAAAGGAATAGATCAGTCATGTCCGAGAACGTCGGGAAAGTCCTGCAGGTCATCGGTCCGGTTCTGGACATCGAGTTCGATTCGGGTCACGTCCCCCACATCTACAACGCCATCCACGTCACCTCGGAGGGCTTCGACAGCGACGTCGAGATCGACCTGACCGCCGAAGTGGCGCAGCATTTGGGCGAGGGTGTCGTCAAGTGCATCTCCATGCAGCCGACCGACGGTATGGTGCGGGGAATGAAGGCCG
This sequence comes from Acidobacteriota bacterium, assembly GCA_965217775.1. GTDB lineage: Bacteria > Acidobacteriota > UBA6911 > RPQK01 > JAJDTT01 > JAJDTT01. The sequence continues at coordinate 3,395,101 of CBDCJH010000002.1, read as the reverse complement.
TGGACCAGGGTCAGCCCATCACGGTGCCCGTGGGCCGGGAGACGCTGGGCCGGGTGCTTGGCGTTCTGGGCGAGCCGGTCGACGAGATGGGCGAAGTGGGGGCCAAGGTGCGATTTCCCATTCATCGTCCCGCTCCCAGCCTCGAGTCCCAGAGCACCGAGACCGAGATGTTCGAGACCGGCATCAAGGTGATCGACCTCATCGAGCCGTACTCGAAGGGCGGCAAGATCGGCCTCTTCGGCGGCGCCGGGGTGGGCAAGACCGTCATCATCATGGAGTTGATCAACCGGATCGCCACTCACCACGGCGGGTTCTCGGTCTTCGCCGGAGTGGGAGAGCGGACCCGGGAGGGGAACGACCTCTGGCTGGAGATGAAGGAATCGGGAGTCATCGACAAGGCGGCCCTGATCTACGGTCAGATGACGGAGCCTCCGGGAGCCCGGTTGCGGGTCGGCCTGACCGGCCTGACGGTGGCCGAGTACTTCCGGGACGAGGAAGGACAGGACGTGCTCCTGTTCATCGACAACATCTTTCGCTTCACTCAGGCGGGTTCCGAGGTGTCGGCCCTGTTGGGACGGATGCCCTCGGCGGTGGGGTATCAGCCCAACCTGGCCACCGAGATGGGGGAGCTCCAGGAGCGGATCACCAGCACCAAGAAAGGGTCCATCACGTCGATCCAGGCCATCTACGTGCCGGCGGACGACTACACGGACCCGGCGCCGGCCACGGCCTTCGCCCACCTGGACGCCACCACCAACCTGGACCGCGCCATTTTCGAGCAGGGACTCTACCCGGCCGTGGATCCGTTGGCTTCCACCAGCCGCATCCTGGATCCCAGGATCATCGGCGAAGAGCACTACACCGTGGCCCGGACCGTGCAGGGAATCCTCCAGCGCTACAAGGACCTCCAGGACATCATCGCCATCCTCGGGATCGACGAGCTCTCGGAGGAGGACAAGCTCACGGTGACCCGGGCCCGGAAGGTCCAGAGGTTCCTCTCCCAGCCCTTCTACGTGGCCGAGCAGTTCACCGGAATTCCCGGCGTCTACGTCAGCGTCGAGGATGCCATCTCCGGGTTTCGGGAGATCTGCGAGGGCAAGTACGATCATCTGCCGGAACAGGCTTTCTACATGGTGGGCGGCATCGACGAGGTCTTGGAGAAGGCCAAGATGCTGGAGCAGGAGGTCGCCTGATCGTGGCGCTACCCGAGGCCATTCAATTGGAGATCGTCGCCCCGGACCGGCTCGTCTTCAGTGGCGAGGTGCAGGAGGTGACCATCCCCGGCGCGGAAGGTTATCTGGGCATCCTGCCCGGCCACGCGCCGCTCCTTTCCGAGTTGAAGACGGGCATCATCTCCTACCCCGAGGGTGAGGACCGCGTCCAACTTTTCTGCAGCTCCGGTTTCGCCGAAGTCCTTCCCGACCGGGTGATTGTCCTGGCCGAGGAGGTGGAGTCGCCCGAGATGATCGATGGCTCGCAGGCCCGGGTGGACAAGAAGAAGGCCGAGCAGATGCTCCGGTCCCGGGATCCGGGGACCGACTACCAGGCTGCCTTGACTCTTTTGGAGCAGGCCTCCGCACGGCTGCAACTGGTGGACTGATTCCAGATCCACGTTTCTCGCAGATGCCGCCGCCGGTCCTGCAGGTCTGGGCCGTTTTGCTATAATGCGCCCCGTTCGGCCCTCCGGTTGGGGGATGGTGTAACGGCAACACGCGTGGCTCTGGACCACGTTATCGGGGTTCGAATCCCTGTCCCCCAGCCAACTTTCCTTGAGGTCGGAGCATAATCGAGTTCGGAAGATGACCACCGTGTCGATGGGACTCGCCATCCTGGCCTGGCTGAGCTCTTGGACGGCGGGCCTCATTGGAGGATCCGCGCCAGCGGCGACGCGGGCCGAGTGGACCCACCCCAAGTCCCAACAACTGGTCACGGACCGCGACGGGCCCTTCGTGTTGCTGGACGACGGCCGTCTCCTGACGGTCGAAGGCAACGAAGCCCACTTCTCCCGGGACGACGGACGCACCTGGAGCAGCAAGGGTCCCGTGTTCCAGGAACGGGATCCCGCCATGCACCGGGAATGGAGAGTCCTGGAAAAGACCCGTGGGGGTGTCCTGGTGCTGGTGTTCATGGACACCAAGAAGCGGAAATGGGGCTGGAACAATCAGACCAACGAACCGGACCCCGGCATCTTCAACGAGGTCTGGTCGGCGCGCAGCCTGGACCAGGGGGAGACCTGGGTCGATGCCCAACTCCTCTCCCGGGACTGGTGCGGCGCCCTGGTGGACATCATGGAGACCCGCTCCGGCCGGGTGGTGGTGCCGGTGATGAGACTCCTGAGCGGACCCGCACGCCACGCCTTCGTGACCTTTTACTCTGATGACGCGGGCCTCACCTGGGACCAGAGCAACCTCATCGACCTAGGCGGGCACGGGCACCACGACGGCGCCATCGAGCCGACCCTGGTCGAACTTCGGGACGGCCGCCTCTGGACCCTGATCCGCACCAACTGGGACCGCTTCTGGGAGGCGTTCTCCAACGACGAGGGCCGTTCCTGGCGGGTGATCCGGCCCAGCGGCATCGACGCCAGCAGCGCTCCGGGGCACCTGATCCGCCTCTCCAGCGGCCGTCTCGTCCTGGCCTGGAACCGTCTCCATCCGGAGGGGACGACGCTCCAGGAGTGGGACCGCCGGCCCGGGGCGCGCAGAGGACTCCCCTATTCCCGCATTCCCGGAAGTTGGCAGCGGGAAGAGCTGTCCATCGCCTTCTCGGAAGACGACGGAAAGACCTGGACTCGTCCCCAGGTCGTGGCCCGGCAGCCCGGTGGCTGGCTCTCCTACCCCTATCTGTTCGAACGCCGGCCCGGCGAGATCTGGCTGACCACCCACTATGCGGGGGTTCGCGCCGGCGGCAAGAGGGAGATCATCGCCGGCGTGCGGCTGCGGCTGATGGAGTCGGACTTCGCTGGAGAATGAGGTTCCGATGAGCGCCTGTCCCGGGACGGGCCTGCTCTCATTCCTCGTTCCTCACTCCTGGGAATTCATGCCCAGCTCTTCCAGGTACCACTGGCAGAAACGGTCCACGGTCTCCTCGGCAGTACTGTAGGGACCCGGACGGTAGTAACGGCTGTTGACGCCGGCCTGGTTGTTCTCACAGATCTCCCGGTCCTCTTCCAGCGTCTTGAGCCACAGCCAGGTCACCTTGTCGGGATCGTAGTCGACGCCCTCGACCGCGTCCGGGTGCACGAGCCAGGTGAGCTCGACTTCGGTTTCCTGAGGGGAGAGCGGCGTGAACCGGGTGGCCATTCCGTAGTCGTTGCCGGCGACCAGCCAGTGGATGGGAAAGAACATGATGGAGGACACGCCCCCGTCATAGGCGTCGTAGTCTCCCATGAGGGGCGCGAGCGGCCTGCCGGTCCGGCTCTGGGTCAGATACCCCGGACGGATGGGCCTGCGGCCCCCATGCTGCTGGATCCCGGCCGGACGCTGGAACGGCTCCGGATCATGACCCGTGCGGCAGATCTCCCTCTTCCACCGGGAGGTGTAGCGGTCCAGCTCTCGGCCGAAGCGCTTCGACTCGCCGGCGCGGACGTAGCCCATGACGGTGGTCAACTCGGGATGGGTGTGGATGCAGTGGTAGCATTCGAAGAAATTCTCGGCCACCAGCTTCCAGTTGGCGCGGATGACGTGCCTGATCCGGGCACAGGTCCTGGCCGCCGGCCAGCCGTGCGGGGCAAAGAGGGTCGAGATGTCTCGTTCCAGGGAATCGAAGGGTGGAGGACTCTCCGCCAGGCAGATGAAGATCAGCCCCTCCACTACCCGAACCTGGCACCGATGCAGGGGATATTCCGCCCGATCGAAGCCATCGGGCATGTGCCGGGCAGAGATCAAGGCTCCGTCCAATCCGTAGGTCCAGGAGTGATAGGGACAGACGAATCTCTTGACCGAACCCTTCTCCTCCAGGCAGATCCTGGATCCGCGATGCCGGCACACGTTGAGCAGGGCGTGGATTTCACCGTCCCGGTCCCGGACGATCACCACCGACTCGCCGCCCAGAGAGTAGAGGAAATAGTCCCCCGCGCGAGGCAGACGGCTCACGTGGCCCACGATCTGCCAGTGGCGCAAGTGGATCCTCTCCATGTCCAGTTCGAAGATCCGCGGTGAGTTGTAGAACGGCTGCTCCAGGGTGAGGCCGGGCTTTCGGGAGCCGATCAACCGCGACAAGGAAAATCCGTTACCGTCTGCGTTCGTCATGGTCGTGTCGCATCGATATTGAATCGAACGCGGAAGCCGCCGTTTATCTGCCCAGCAGCTTCGCCATCAAGAACTCCATCTCACTGGCGTACTGCGCCGACTTCGATACGCCTTCGATCAGCAAGTGGCACTCGTGCCCCAGGCGGCGCGACTTCTCCTTCACCTTGATCCCGTACACGGGGTGGTGGATCCCGTGTCCGGCGTCCTCTGAGGGGAGCGTCATGTTGTTTCCATACGTCATCAGCAGCGGAGGATCGTCGGCGGTCAGGTGATTGTAGGGCGAGAACTCGACGTACAGCGGACGGTGTTTCTCGTAGTTCGCCAGAGCGGCTTCGATGGTCGTCTCGCCCACCGCCATGTTGATCATCCGATGCTTCAGGACGTTCGGTCCCAACCAGGGCTCGATCACCTTGGGGTCGATGGACGTCTGTCCGCCGTGAACTGCCGCCGCCGTCACCCGGGTCGACTCGCGGAGTACGGGGTCGGCGGCCTGGAGGTCCGCCAGATCGTCGTGCAGCAGGATCCACATGGAGGTGCAGGCTCCCGCGCTGCTTCCGGTCAAAGCGATGCGATGCTTGTCGATGTTCCACTCCGAGGCCTTCCAGCGCAGAAACTGGATAGCCCGGGCCGCATCGTGAACCGGAGCCGGAAGGGGGGACCCGGGGGTCAGGCGGTAGTTGACGGCGGCGTAGGAGATGCCCCGCTCGAGGTACGTCCAGAAATCCGCTATGTGCCGGGTCTTGTCACCGGCGGTCCAACCTCCGCCGTGAATGAAGACCAGGAGGGGGCGGGGACCCTGGCCCTCCGCTTTCCAGAAATCCAGCCGGTTGCGCGCGTGCGGTCCGTACGCCACGTCGGCGTGGGTCGGCGCCGGCGGGGTCGAAGCACCCGCCACGGTCGAAGTGACCGCCGCCAAGCTCGCCAGCAGGAGCCAGAGAGTTCTCATTTCAGTTTCCTTTTCCGAAGCGAATGCATCATGGGACTCGGTTTCACGGAGATTAGCACAAGCCGTTTCCCGGCGGCAGCAACCGAGTTTGGTGATTCCGGACGGGGACCTGTACTCTCTGGTATTCAGCCGGCCCGAGGTGATGGGGGGCAGGGCGGAAAAGCTGCAACGGACGCGGAAATGGAGGTTCGATCATGAGATGGAGAGTGTTGGTTCTGGGAACGGCGGTCCTGTTGTCGTCTCCTGTGGCGGGAACCGGTTGGGGGAAATCCGATTTCGACGCGTCGTTGGACATCGGCTCCCGGCGGGAGCTCTTCGTCGACTACCACTTGATCGGACAGCTCCGGGGGACCCGCCTGAAACTGCACGTTCCCCGGCCCGGAGGCGTCGCCATCTCCTACGAGAAGCCCTGGGAGGACTGGAACTCCTTCTACACCACGATCCTCAAGGACGACGAAACCTACCGCATGTATTACCGCTGCGGGCTGGGGCGTCAGTCCTATACCTGTTATGCGGAGAGCCGGGACGGGATTCGTTGGACTCGTCCTTCGCTGGGTCTGATCGAGATTCAGGGGAGCCGTGAGAACAACGTGATCCTGGACTCGGGTCGCCAATTCTGCCCCTTCATCGACGGCCGCCCAGGCGTGCCGGCCGCCGAGCGTTACAAGGCCAACATGGAAGCCAAGGGAGGACTGCTCGGCTACGTCTCCGCCGACGGCATTCGTTGGAAGCTGGTTCGCGACAAAGCGATCGTCCCCAGGAAAATAAGGAACCACTTCGACTCCCAGAACGTGATGTTCTGGTCGGAAGCGGAGGGACGCTACGTCCTCTACTGCCGGCACGCAGTCGGGGGGCGGCGGGCCGTGGCGCGTTCCACTTCCCAGGACTTCCTCAACTGGACCGATCCCGTCCTCATGACCTACAGCGATACGGGCGCCACAATCCCGTCCCAGCACCTCTACACCAACCAGACCCACCCTTACTTTCGGGCGCCCCACATCTACGTGGCCCTGCCGGGCCGTTTTCAAGCCGGCCGCCGGGTCCTGAACGAGGCCCAGACGGCGGAACTGGGAACGGATCCCGGCTTTCCGCGCGATCCTGACTGGAGGGTCCGGGACATCGCGGACGGCGTCCTCCTGACCAGCCGCGCCGGCACCACCATCTATGATTTCACCTTCCGGGAGAGCCTCATCCGGCCCGGCATCGGCCTCACCAACTGGACCTCGCGCACCAATTACCCGGCGCTGGGAGTGGTCCCCACCGGCCCGGCGGAGATGTCCTTCTACGTCCAGCGGGACTACGCTCAGAAGACCGCTCGCCTGGAGCGGATGGTGTTGCGTACGGATGGCTTCTCGTCGGTCCGCGCTCCCTACGAAGGAGGCGAGTTGGTCACCAGGATCCTCCGATTCAGCGGCAGCGAGCTGGTGATCAACTACGCCACCTCGGCGGCCGGAAGCCTCCGGGTCGAGATTCGGGACTCCGCCGGAAATCCCATCGCCGGTTTCTCGGCGGACGACGCCGTCCGGATCATCGGAGACCAGATCGAGCGAGTCGTCACCTGGAAGGGGGGCAGCGACCTCAGCCGGATCGCCGGACAGCCAGTGCGGCTGCGTTTCCTCATGAAGGACGCGGATCTCTATTCGTTTCAGTTCCGGTAGGGTGGGAGAAAGAACTCAAACGCCGGGCAGGGCCACCTTGGCCAGGTAGATGCTGGTCTTCTCTTCGTGGGTTGAGTAGTAGCTGATCCAGAGTAGCCCCTCGTACAGGACCATTCCGGCGTAGCTGGTGTCTCCCCCTGACGGCAACTCCAGAATCTTGGTTGCCGTCGCTGCCTCCGGGTCTATCCACCAGAGGAGGGTCCGGCGCTCGCCGTCGGAACGGTGCTGGCGGCCCGACGCCACCAGGCGGCCATCCGGAAGGACCAGGAGGTCGGGTCCGCCGATGACCACGTTCAGATCCTTCCAATTCCATTGTGTGTACGACGGCTGCGAGGTTCCGATCTGGGCGGTGTTGTCCTCCCCGTCGCGCCGCAAAAGGCAGACAGCGGTTCCATCGGCCCGGAACACGATGGCGGTTTCGTTGGGAGACCCGCGATTGAAAAGGACGGGCACCAGAGTCTCGAACTGCAAGCCATCTTCGCTCTTGTAAAGCCGGACGAACTCGTTCTGGTTGGGGCGGTGGCCGGCGGCCCGGTGGTCGGCATATGCTCCGCCGTAGGCCGTCCCTTGATGCCAAGTGACCCGCCAGAGCAGAAAGTCGGGGTCGGCCACCCGCTGAGGGGTGCTCCATTCCGTCCCGTCCCGGGAAAACCAGACCAGCGAGTAAAACTCCAGGTGGTCCTCGGCCAGATCCCGCCGGTCCAGGGCCAGCGCCATGAGACGCCCGTCCGGGGTCACTTCCAGCTTGGGGTCCCTCAGATCCTGTCCCGGTTCTCGAGGAAAGTGGGCAATGGAGGACCACGTTTCCCCGTCCGCCGAGGTGATGATCCGGATGGTTCCGTCGGAGGAAACGTGACTTTCTCCTTCCCGAAAAGTGCAGAACCAGCGGTCCTGGAAGCGGACCAGGTCGGTGAAGGCGCTATGGGGAGCCCGGTCCCAGATCTTCCGGACCGAGACCAGTTGGGCATCCGGGGCCCCGCAGCCGGCGGCCAGGGATGCGGCCAGGAGCAACAGCAAGAATGGATTACATCTCGACATTCGGTTCTCTACCTCCGGTTCGAGACACGAGACGCACGAGACACAAACTGGTGACCACAAACTGGTGACTGTCCCCTTCTCTTCGGGTGATCACCTCCTGAACCGTCCTCAACGTCGTTGGGTCTGCGGCAACCGCTCAAGACGACGGAGCCAACCTGCGAAACGGGGACATTCCGCGCTGATCTTCGGAAGCCCGATGGTCTCTGCAACCAAGGGGCCGTGCAGGCGTTTTCTGAAATTCGGAAGTAACGCGCCCAGTCTCTTGCTCGGCGCCGTGTGGTTCTCGTCGTTGATGTCTTCGGGCGTAGGGAACTGTTCACGGATATGCCGGAGCTGCCTGATGTGGATTTGATTAATGTCCAGCCCCACTCCTCTAAACCCATCGACATCCGAGAACAAGATTCCTTCGAACTCATGGCGCTGCACGTAAACGAAGATTTTAGACTCGTCGAAGGATCTGCCAATCTGCTCTTTGACGGCTTCACCGACCGCCCCCTCCAACTCATCGACGGACATCGATTCCTTATCCCGGAAGCCGTAAAAATCCACAAACGAAGAAACATAGTCAAAGTTCCAGAACAGGTTCGCCATTTCACGGGCCAAACGTCTTATCTTGACGTCACCATCCATTGAAACTGGAACTGCGGCGATAGTTTGGCGGAAGAGACATCTCGCCAAAACACGTTTGACGAACTCCACCTCTGTCGGTCCTTCGACCACAATTCCGAGGCGGCTCACGGACATCCTCCGAGCAGGTTTTTCGTCCACAATCTTCCGGGCGAGTAGTCCTGATCGAGCCATGATGCATACTGGGCGGGGTCGAGTCCTCGAAGCACAGTCGCGCCTTCTTGCGATTCAACAACGATCACGCGATCCAGACCAAACGCGTCGACGAGCAAAGGGGACTGTGTTGCAATTATCACCTGCTGGCGGCGGCTCACGACCTTCACCATTTCAGCCACCAGTTCGATAGCCGTCGGATGCAGCCCAAGCTCGGGTTCGTCGAGTAGAATCACGTCGGGAAGCATTTCCGGCGGAAGATTGAGCAAGGTGGCCAACGCAAAGAACCGTAACGAACCATCGGAGGTGAGATGGGCGCCGTACGTCTGTTCAGAATTCCTGGCTTTCCATCGAAGTGAGACCTTTTGGTACTGCTTTTCCAGAACGAAGCGGTCGAAACCCGGCAGCACGCGGCCGATATGCCGACAAATGAGTAGAAACCTCCCAACGTCTTCCGTTTCCAACCGGTGGAGAACCGCGGCCAAATTGCCCCCATGTCCACGTAGAAAGCTATCGTCGGTCGCGTCCCACGACTGTTTGAAGCGGGAGTCGTCGGAGGTGTCATGGAACTGATAGGTAGAGCAATTGCGCAACAGGTTGACCACCACCGACGCGGTTTTCCGATCTCTCGGGAACCGCCCTTGAGCCGTGGCTACGATCTTCGCCTCGGTGTGGCCGCTACCCAACCGTTGCCAATCCGCGCGTGATTCCAATTCGGCGCTACTGTATCGGTATGCTTCGTCGAGAAACATGAGCCGGTCCGGGTGAGCGTGCGCCAGCACAAAGCGATAGTCATTGCGCCCCGATTCGGTGGCAAGATGAATTTCGGCCTCCATATGCCGCGTGCGCCGCCGCCCTCCGAAGAGCTGGTCGTCCGCTCCTCCCTGCATCTGGACGAAGTCAGCCAACCTGGAGGACCGGAGCATCCAGCTCAACATCTCGAAGAAACGGATGACGTTGGATTTTCCGGATCCGTTGGCGCCGATCATGACGGCCACCTGCGGAAAATCCTTGATCTCCACCTTGGCCAGTGAGCGGAACCCCTCAATCCGAAAGTAGTCAATCCTGGCGTGCATTCTGTCCATTATGGTGTTGCCCTTCACCACGTTCGTGTGAGGTGACTTTCGTGCTCGGGACCTGAGAAGTCGTCTCTCTTGGCTTGCGATTGAATTTCTTTGCCGGTTTTTGCAAGACTTCGAAACTGACCCACATTTCTCAACGACGGGCGTGATTATCGCACAGCCTGTGCCCGGGAGATTTCGACAAGAAATGGGGAAATGCCTGAAGTGGGAAAATGAAAAGGGGATGAAAAGGGGACAGTCTGTTTCTACCGTCTCCTTCTACCGCTACGCGTGAAGGTCACCGCCAATCCTTCGACGATATTCCGATCAAGAAAAACCCCGCCGGGTGGGATCCACGACCGGGCCGAGTGGTGGCGCCGGCAACCGAGAACGGCGCATCATTCTGGTTGCGTGGCCAACAGATGCTGCTGCGACCTGGGGATCCTGTCATATCGCAGTTCGCCGCCAATGAGCCGCATCAAGGGTCTCGGTTCCCCTTCGGCAGGCGATCCAAACAGGTAGTAGTGGGGCGGTGGTCCCTGAAACCCTGGGACCTGGGCCGCCATCGCTTCGAACCGGGTCATCAGATCCTGGACCACCTGGGGATGCTGAGCGGACACGTCATGCTGCTCGCCGGGATCGGTCTCGAGGTTGAAGAGCATCCCGTCGCCGGGTCCGTCGCCGCCGGTCAAGCCGGGGTATTGGTCGGGCTTGGGCTGCTCATAGGGAGCCAGGATCGTGACTCCGTCCGGACCCCGGCGGTCGACCCACTGCCCCAGCTCCTCCGCCGCCGAATCGGCGTATCGCCGGGGACCCGGGCTTCGAACATGGAGCTTCCACGGGCCCGAGCGAATCGTGGACAGAGCCGCCCCCTTCATTCCATAGATGCCCTCGTGGGGGCTCGGGGCCTTCCCGTCCCGAAGCTGGGGCAGGATGTCCTTGCCGTCCAGGACGCGGTCGTCCGGCAGGGGAATTCCGGTCAACCCGCAAACCGTCGGGAGTATGTCGATGGTCCCAGCAGGCTCGGGGTTGACGACTCCGGGGGGAATGACACCGGGAAGGCGAGCGATCAGGGGCACCCGCAACCCCCCTTCCCAGGTCTTTCCCTTCATCCCCCGCAAGCCACCGGTGGACCCGCCGTACCAGGGGCCGTTGTCCGAGGTGAAGATCACCAGGGTGTCTTCTGACAGATCCAGATCGTCCAATCTCTGGAGGATCCGGCCCACCGAGTGGTCCAGCTCGGCGATCACATCGGCGTAGAGATCCTCCCTGCTCTCGGGCGTGTAGAAGTCATCGGACGCCGCCAGAGGCTTGTGGGGCATGGCATGGGCCAGATATAGGAAGAAGGGACGGTCCTGGTGGTTCTCGATAAAGCGAAGCGCCAGATCGGTGTAGCGACGGGTGAGGGTGGCCTGCACCACGGGGTATTCCACCACCTCCTCGTTTCGAACCAGTTGTACCGGAAACATGTCGTTGGAATAGAGAATGCCGAAATACTCGTCGAAGCCCTGAGTGCGGGGGAGCCACGGCTCTTCGTGGCCCAGATGCCACTTGCCATAGGCCGCCGTGGCGTAGCCGGCGGTCTTCAAGACCTCCGCCAGGGTGACCTCCGACGACGGCAGGCCGAAGCCCGAGCGCCCGTCATCGGGCGCGGGGTTGAAGACGACGCCGTGGCGAAACGGGTAGCGGCCCGTCAGCAGGGTCCCGCGTGAAGGCGCGCAGTAGGGCAGGGGGACGTAGAAGTTGGTCAGCTGGGCTCCCTGGCTAGCCATCCGGTCCAGGTTGGGTGTGCGGAACGGGCAGTCGGGGTTGAAACTGCCGATGTCACCGTAGCCCAGATCGTCGGCGAAGATGACAACGACGTTGGGCCCCCTGGAAGGCGGATCGGTCGCGCTCCCACAGGAAGTCGGGAGCAGCCAACCCACACTGCAGATGATGGTCACGAGCCTCGCATGATTCATGGGGTTCTCCTCTCTTTCGACCGTGCCGATCGGCCAGGGCGGTTGCCGGGCCTCCCTACTGTCACTCTCTACTTAATAGGGGACAGTCTATTTCTTCCCCGGTTCGTTCTCGATCCCAATCCGCAATTGTTCCTCATACGCGTGCAGGTCGGCGAAGCCTGGCTGGATGTGTCAAGTCGGGGGCATATACACTGGCGTCCACCGAGGACACCCACCGGCCCAAGGAAAGAATTGCGGGTGCGTTCCCAGCGGCAGCCGGCCCGAGAAGAATCGTCCGCCCGTGGGGATTACTCCGGGGGGAAGAAAGATCTGGCATTCATGAGCCAACGTCGAAGGACCCGCCGCAGTTGGCTGAAGTCTACGGGCGTCGGCGGCCTGACGCTGGGAGCCGGAGCTTTCTTGCCGGGCCGGAGCGCCGTACCCGGCCGGGCCGGACCCATCGACGTCGGATCGAGGCGGCAGCTGTTTCTGGACGACTACTGGTTCGACCGGTCATGGAATACCCGGCTCACGCTGCATCGTCCTATTCCCCGGGAAGTGGCGCTGGAGAGCGACCGGCCCTGGGAAGAGGAAGGCATCCACTACAGCTCGGTCGTCCACTCCGACGGCCGCTATCAGATGTGTTATCGGGCAGGGCGCCGAACCTGTTATGCGGAAAGCGGCGACGGCATCCGCTGGACCAAGCCGGACCTGGGCATCCACTCGTTCCAAGGTTCCCAAGACAACAACATCCTGGGCGGCGCCGAGCTGCACAACGCCAGCCAGATCCTGGACCCCAACGAGCCGCCGGGAAGTCCCGAACGCTACAAGATGATCGCCTCTTCCGGCGGGCTTCCCGGTTATGTCTCTTCGGACGGTATCCGCTGGAAGCCGGTGCGGGAGACTCCCCTGGTCACCTCGGGACCCTTCGACAGCCACAACACCCTGTTGTGGGACGATGAGCACGGGCGCTACGTGATCCATATGCGCGGCGTCGACACCTCGACTGGAGGTCCCGTAATGTGGGATCCCGCAGGACGGCGCTATGTCCACAACCGGCCCGAAGTGGACAAGTCCCGTTTCAAAGGTGGCCGCCGGGCGATTCGGCGCTGCGAGTCCCGGGATTTCCTCCACTGGTCAGAGCCGGAGTTGGTGTTGGCCCGGGACCTGAAGGATCCCGCCAACCTCCATCACTACACCAACGCCGCCGTCAATTATTTCCGGGCGGCCCGCAGTTTTCTCATGTTCCCCATGGTGTTCTACGTCAGGGACGACAAGAGCCTGCCTTATCAGACCGGACTCTCCGACGTTCAATTGGCCACCAGCCGGGACGGAGTGCATTGGCGGCGGCCGCTCCGGAAGTCTTTCCTGAGCCCCGGTCTCGACGAACGCAATTGGGTGGACCGGAATCCCATCATGGGGCAGGGGGTCGTGCCCACCGGGCGGAACGAGATCTCCATGTACTACACGGAGCTGTACCGCTCGCCGGAATGCCGGCTCCGGCGGTGCTCGCTGCGGAGCGACGGCTTCGTTTCGGTGGAAGGCCCCTATGAAGGATGGGGTGAGTTCACGACCCGGCCCATCGTCTTCACGGGCAGCCGGTTGGAGTTGAACTACCGCACGAGTGGCGGTGGCGGCCTGCGGGTCGAGCTCCAGGACGAAACCCGAGCCCCGCTACCAGGCGCGGGCATGAACGACTGTCCCAGAATCGTCGGGGATCGAACCGGAGGGGACGTCCGCTGGGACCCCCAGGCCGACCTGTCCCCTTGGGCCGTCCGTCCGGTTCGTTTGCGAGTGCGCCTCCGCGACGCTCATCTGTACGCATTCCGGTTTCATTGATTCCGGCGTACCGGGTGCCGGCACAAGAAAGCCTGCCGAACATCCGCTCGATCTCCGATCCACTGGACAGTCCCACTCGGCTGTTATTGTTGAGACTGGCCAGATCACCACCTTTTTCGGAGGATCCTGCATGGCAGTCGGACGCGTGTCGTTCTCGTTATCGGGCCTCGGAGTGCTGGTATTGGCCATCGGGTTGTCCCAATGCCGGCCCGCCGGCACTCCGCCGCCCCAGTCGACTGAGGTTCTGCTCCCCGAATCCTCCTTCCGGGTCCGGCTGGGGCTCCTCGACGAAGAACCCGGAATCTGGAGCGGCAGGCTGGTCCCGGTCCCGGGACAGAAGCTCGAGCTGAAATCGGACGAGTTCCGGGCCAACATCTACCGCCACAGCTTCCTCGACAGCATCCACTCGGTCGACGCCGATCCGCAACTCCCCAACGATCAGATCAAGGGGAAGCTGGGCTGGGTGGCGGCCACCCGCATGAGCTGGATGCGAAGAGGCGAAAGCACGCTGCGCCATCCCAGCGTCATCGTCAACGTCCTGCAGAATCCGGGAGACCCGCCCATCCGGATCGAGACGGAGAAGGGAGCGTTCAGTTTTCGGCCGGGGGGCATCCGGCTATTTCAATCCGAGACGTTTTTGGAGGGAGCCGTCCTGGTGGAAGCGGTCCCGCCTTCGTCCCCTCTGGCCTCAGAGCGCTTCGACATCCAGGACTACCCGTCATTGACGGCGACCCGATCAGGCACGCTCTGGGCCGCGTGGCAGGAATACGTCGAGGGGGAGGCGGACCTGGTGCTGGCCCGGTCCCGGGGCGAGTCGGGCTGGGGCCCGGTCCATCTCTTGGATGCCGGCGTTGACGCCTTCCGAACGGCGCTGGCCGAAGATTCGAGAGGCCGGGTTTGGGTCGTCTGGTCCGTACAGGTGGAGGGGAATTGGGACCTGTACGCGAAGAATTTCGATGGGCGGCGATGGTCGGCCCGCCAGCGGCTCACCGATCATCCGAGTCCCGACGTTTACCACCGCGCCGTCACGGATTCGGAGGGCAGGCTCTGGCTGGTCTGGCAGAGGACCATTGACGGCGTGACCCAGATCGTGGCCCAGGACTTCGACGGCCGACGCTGGGGCCGGGAGGTCCGCATCAGTGAGGGTCCGGCCGCTGGGGGAAACAACTGGTGGCCTTCGGTGGCCGCGGGTCCCGGTGGTGATTTGGCCGTGGCCTGGGATGGCTACGCTTCCGGCAACTACGACGTCTATCTCAGGCTGCGGCGGTCGGGCCGGTGGCAGGAAGTCCGGAGGGTGGCCGCAACGCCTCGCTTCGAGGCCGGCGCCACGGTGGCCATGGACGGCCGGGGGCGGGTCTGGATCGCCTGGCACGAGTCGGGTCCTCAGTGGGGCAAGGATACGGGGCGGCTCGTCGATCAAAGCGGCCAGTCCAAGGGAACGGAGCTCTATGAGACCCGGACGCTGCGGATCGCGTGTCTGGCCGACGGCAAGTGGATGACCACCCTTCAGGATCCCGCCGTTCACCTGGGGGAGGGGAAATGGGAGATGCCCCATCTCCAGTTGGATGCGTCGGGTCATCCCTGGCTGCTGGTCCGGCGCCTGACGATGCGCCAGGCCGAGGGCCGGGGGCGCTACTTCGCCGCCTGGGTGATCGCCTGCCTGCGATACGACGGGTCCCGGTGGACTCGTCCTGCCACACTCTTCAAAAGCGCTGGCCGGAACGACATGATGCCGGTGTCCGCCCTGGACCCCGACGGGCGCGTCTGGGCCGCATGGCCCACCGACAATCGGACCACCAAGTCTTATCTGGCAAACCATGGTCAGGTCATGGTGGGGGTGTTGGGCCAGGGAGAATCCGCCCCGATCGAGTTGTCTCCCCTCCAGCTTCCAGCGGTCGAACCCTTCGAACCGGCCCATCCGGACGAGCCCGGGGATCTGGAGCGAATCCGGTCCTACCGCATCCATTCCCGAGGGCGGACCTACGCCATCTACAGGGGAGACCTGCACCGCCATACGGACATCTCCCTGGACGGCGGGGGGGACGGCTCCCTCGTCGACGCCTATCGATACGCCCGGGATGCGGCGGGGATGGACTTCCTGGGGGTCACGGACCACAACCACGAGATCGTTGAACCTTACAACTGGTGGCGGAACCAGAAGGTCGCCGACCTCTTCCAACTGGAGAACTTCGCCGCTTTCTACGGTTACGAGCGGAGCCTCGAATTCCCCAACGGCCACCGCAACGTCTTCTTCATTCGCCGCGGAACCTCGATCCTCCCCATCGAGACCGCCGAGCACCTGGGGCTGGAGGGGGCTGAGCGGCTCTTTTGGCACCTCCGCCGGAAGAACGGGACCTCCATCCCCCACACCATGGCGACCGGGTCCGGTACCGACTGGCGCGACAACGATCCCAAGGTCGAGCACCTGCTGGAGATCTTCCAGGGAATGCGGGAGACCTACGAGTATCCGGGTGCCCCCCAGCCCATGACGGTTCAGCCCAGTTCCACTCTGGAGCAGGACAATCGACCCTTTCGGCGGCTGGGCACGGCCTGGAGCGCGCTGGAGAAGGGCTACAAGCTGGGCTTCATCGCCTCCTCGGATCACCTCTCCACCCACATCAGCTACGCCTGCCTCCTGGCCGAGGAGCTGACGCCGGAGGGGCTCCTGGAGGCTATCCGAGCCCGGCGGGCCTACGCCGCCACCGACAACATCATCCTGGATGTCCGATTCCTCGGATCGGACGGAGAGCACCTGATGGGGGAGGCATTCAAGAGCGCGACGCCGATCCGAATCCAGGCCAATCTGCTGGGCACAAAGCCCATCCGCCGCGTGGACGTCATCAAGGACAACCGGATCGTCTACTCTGCGGCGCCGGACAAGAGGGAAGTCGAATTCCAGTACGCGGACGGAGCCTCCGAGCCGGGGGAGAGCTACTACTATCTTCGCGTGATCCAGGAAGACGGAGAGATGGCCTGGGGGTCGCCGGTCTGGGTCGACTACCGCCCCTGAGCCGGGGCGGCCGCGGGGCCCTGGGTTCAGGGCTCTTTCCGGGCGACGGACTGGAATGAGTAGAGGTTCGCGTCCCGCATCACGAAACGCAACCGGACGGTCCGGCCCTCCAGGGAGCGCAGGTCCCGGGAGCCCTGCCAGGAGGCTATGATCCGCACGTGGTTGCCGTTGATCTCGTCCGCTTCCGCCGCCGTGAAACCGGGGATGGGAACGCCTTTCTCGTCCTGAATTTCCACTTGGACCGATCCCCCGGCGCCCGTCTCCAAGTTCAGTTTTCCATTGCTTCGCCTCAGGGACGCGCCGGCCTCCGGACTCGCGGCAGGAAGGGGTTGTCGGCCGGCTCCTTTTCCCCGTAGAACCAAGTCAGGGGAAAGACCTTGAGCTTCTGGTTGAACCCGTCTTCCCGGCGGCTGGAAAGCACGAGTCGGGCCTTGGTGGGGTGGTCTTCGTAAATGCTGTAGGTGTGGGCGATGAACACGCGGTCTGCCATGACAAAAACCGAAGGATAGGACCACCGTCCGTGTTCCTGCGCCGGCAGCACGTGCCGCGACTCCCGTTCCGGAGCCCCCACTTCCGGCTCACGGTGGTAGTACCCGACCGGCCGGAGGGGACGGATCGGTCCCGGCTCCACACGGGTCCCCTCCAGCAGCGATTCCACTTCGACTTCCCCGCGTCCTCCTCCGCGCCGCGGGGGCGGGGAAGTGCCCGGCCCGGACGGATCAGCGCCCCATGGCTTTCTCCCAACGCAGGACCGGATCGTCGATGGAACGCTGCCAGGACTCCAGCCGTCTGGTCAGATCCTGGCGAACCTCCTGGTGCCCGGGATCCCGGTACAGGTTCCTCATCTCTCCAGGGTCCTGCTTCAGATCGTAGAGACGGTCGAGGTAGTTGCTCAGATGGTACCGGACCAGCTTCCAACGATCGGTCCGGATCATCCGCATGAACGCCAGTCCGTTGTTGTGCACGTCGTACTGACCGAAGATCTCCTCTCGCCACGGGATCTTCTCGCCCCGCAGCAGAGGCGAGAAATCCCGTCCCTCCAGTTTGACTCGAGACGGGGCGGGTATTCCCAGCAGCTTAAGGAGGGTGGGGAAGATGTCGACGTTGGAGACAGGTTCATCGATCCTCGTCCCGGGCCGGATCCGACCCGGCCACCGAATCAGCAGCGGGACCCGGATGGATTCCTCGTACATGTTGGGGATCATGGGATACCAGCCGTAGGTCCTGCCGGTATTCCGAACGCCGGCGGCGACCCAATATGCGTTTCCTTTGGAGTGAAGCCCATGATGCCCAATCATGTAACCGTGGTCACTGGTGAACAGGACGATGGTGTTCGAGTCCAGGCCCAACTGCCGCATTTTCCACATCAGACGCCCCAGATTCCGGTCCACGGAGTGGACACTGGCGTAGTATTCCCGGGTCAGCTGCTTGATGTGGCCGGCGGACAGGCCGGGCACATCCGGCACTTCGGGATCCATCAGTCGGAAGGGAGTCCAGTCCTCCTCAGGAACCGGAAGATAGGGGCGGTGGGGAGCCCGGAAATGGAGGAGCAGGGCGAAGGGTCGACTCCGGTTGTCTTCCAGGAAACGGATCGCGCGATCGACCAGGAGGTCGGCAATGTATCCCTCCACCTCCTGGGTCTTGCCCTCGACCTCCAGCTCCGGATTCTGAGGCCGCGCCGCTCCGGCTCGAAAACCGTAGAAAGTATCGAAGCCGTGCCGCGTCGGGTGAAATTGGGGTTCGAGGCCGAGATGCCATTTCCCCACCAGAGCCGTCTCGTAGCCGTTGGCCTGCAATGTCTCGGGCCAAGTGGTCCACTTCGAGGCGATCCCCACTCCCACGTCGGAACCCACCGGCGCTATCCAATCGGAGATCCCCACCTGGGTGGGGTAGAGCCCGGTCAGAAACGACGCCCGGCCGGGAGAGCACACCGGAGTGGCCACGAAGGCGTTGTGGAAGAGGGCCCCCTCCTCCGCCAACCGATCCATGTTCGGGGTGAGAATGTCCCGGTTGCCGTAGGCTCCGACCGCCCATTGAGCCTGGTCGTCGGTGACGATGGAGATCAGGTTCACCCTCTCGGACGCCATTCCCGGAATCGCAAGAAGTCCGGAGAACAGCACTGAGTTCACTGCGGCGAAAGATCGGAACATCTCGGATTTCCCCCGTTGTGACGCTGCGGTGGGGATCGACCTTGGAGTCCGTAAACGGGCCGTCTTGTCCACCGGAGAACGGATCGAACGCCACCGCCGCAATTGGGCGGAGATCAAGCGTCAGCAGAGAAGAGTTGCCCGTTGCAAGCGGGGATCGAACCGCCGCAAGAAGCGGGTCCGGCAATTGGCACGGCTACGCTACCGCGAGAAGGTCAGGAACCGGAATACGTGCCACCGGGCCACGACTCGGATCGTGCGTTCTCACGGACTCATCGCCGTCGAGAAGCTGAACATCACGGGGATGTCCACCAAGGGCCTGCACAAGAAGGGCCTGAATCGGGAGATCCTCACCCAATCCTGGGGACTTCTACGCAATCAACTCCAGTACAAGGCAGAGTGGGCCGGTCGGGAGTTCGTAGAAGTGGACCCGAAATACACGTCGCAGGACTGTCACAGGTGCGGCAGTCGTCACGATCCGGGACGCAGTGAGACCTACAGGTGCCGCACCTGCGGACTCCGGATGGACAGGGACCATAACGCTGCGATCAACATCTTGGCGGCTGGGGTTTCTGCCGCCGGTGGCGGAACGTGGGCCGATAGGCCGAGCGTGTCACCAGAACTGTAGAGCGTGTCAACCACTCTTTATAATCTCCATCAGATGATTATCGATGCCCATGCTCATGTGTTTCCGCGCTTGGGCACCGACTCGGGCGATCAGGCGGCGGAGACCCAGTTGCAAATCATCCAGCATCACGTGCAGTTCCACTCCCAAGGCTGGCGCCGGCGCCGCGACGGTTTGCCTGCCGATATCTCACTGCTGATGCCGGCCGGCGATGGCATAGCGGATATGCCGGACGTCAATTTCCGCGTTGCGGGGCATGGCCAGTTGGAATGCACCGTGGATGGCGAAGACTACTATCTGCAGTGGTATCCCTGTTGGTTTCAGGACATGGCGGCTCCTCCCGAACTCATGATCGCCTACATGGACTATCTGGGTGTGGATATGGCGGTCCTGCAACACGACCATATCTACGGCAGCCTCAACGAGATCCTGAGCGACTGCATGAGCCGGTATCCGGGACGGTTCCTTCCGCTGGCTCAGATCCGGGAGTGGGAGGCGGATCAGGAACTCCAATGGTCCCGATTGGAGTACGCCGTCGAAACCCTGGGGTTGAGGGGACTCTATTTTTCGGTTGAATCGTTGGCCTTCACCGGCTGGGTCGATCACCTGGACGACGCCAAGTTCGAACCCCTGTGGGAAACGGTCCGCCGGCTGGAGATTCCGGTGTTCTGGTACCTCTACACGAGTCACCGGGATCGGCTCGGCAGCTACCTGGAGCAGGTCGTCCGTCTGGACCGCTGGGCCAAGTCGCACCCGGATATTCCCTGCGTCTACACCCACGGCATCGAGACCATCGTCATGCGTCCCCCCGAAGAGCGATTCGAAATCCCGGTTGAAGTCCTGACCTGCCTCAAGAACCCGAACCTGAGCCTGGAAGTCATGCTGCATCTGATGGCGCCGGACACCGAGTATCCATTTTCGTGGGCGCAAGACATCCTCAAACGGTTGTACGACGAGCTGGGACCGGAAAAGCTGATCTGGGGTTCGGACATGCCGGCGGCCGAACGCAGTGTTACCTACCGGCAGGCAATGGACTATGTTCGGCTGCACGCCGAGTTCATGTCCGGGGAAGACAGGTCACTCTTCTTCGGCGGGAATGCAGCACGACTGTTCGGGCTGGAATAGATGTAAAAAGGGGACAGTCCATTTTTCACGATCTACAGGCCGGATCGTTCCAATCCCTCCACCGCGATTTGCCGGCTCCAGTGAGGCTCCCGGAGCATGATCGCCGGGGGGACGGGTGCTATACTTCGGCCACCAGACAATTGTGTCGCTTCGTGTGGCACCCATCCTGCAGGAGTTGAAACCGATGCGAGACCACCGCCGCAACACCTGGATCCCCGGATTCGTCGCCTGCCTGGTCACGATGCTGGCTCCGCTTTCGGCAGCACCCGGTCCGCAGCCACCCGAAGGCTTTACCGCACTCTTCGACGGCAAGACCCTGGCTGGTTGGAAGGGGTTGGTGGAACACCCGATCAAGCGTGCCGCGATGTCGCCGGCGGAACTGGCGGAGGCTCAGAAGAAGGCCGACGAGCGCATGCGGGCCCACTGGAGAGTGGTCGACGGTGTTCTGGAGTTCGACGGCAAGGGCGACAGCCTGTGCACCGCCAGGGACTACGGTGATTTCGAACTGTATGTCGACTGGAAGATCCTGGAAGACGGAGACAGCGGCATCTATCTGCGCGGCAGCCCCCAGGTTCAGATCTGGGACACGGAGTCCGAGAAGTATCGCAGGCACGGTAACGACAAGGGCTCGGGGGCCCTGTGGAACAACAAGGTCCATCCCCGTTTTCCCCTGGTGAAGGCGGACCTGCCTGTGGGTCAGTGGAATACCTTCTACATCAAGATGGTCGGCGAGCGGGTCACGGTGAAGCTCAACGGCAAGTTGGTGACCGACCAGGTGGTGATGGAAAATATTTGGGACCGGTCCCAACGGATCTATCCTGGGGGCCAGATCGAGCTGCAGAACCATGGCAACCGGCTCTGGTTTCGTAACATCTACGTTCGCGAGTTGGACGGCGGGGCGCCTTAGGCGACGACGCCATAGCGAGTCGGTCGAGCCGAACGGGCTGAGTTCCGGCGCATTCCGCCAACCCGGTCCCGTCTGCTCCGTCGAACGGTATCAATCCTTTCGAGGCGCGCCGGGACCTCCGGCGGACCGGTAAGCCGGATTACGCTGCGGCATCTGGGCTCCCACCGAAGTTCTCCAGTTCTCCAGATCCGTGGCCAGCTCGCGGGTCTTTTCGGGCCTGCTGGATGCCAAATCGTTGGATTCTCCCAGGTCGCGCGTCAGGTCGTAGAGCTCGTACCGATTCTCCAGCCCGTAGATCCTTTCTTCGTGCCACTCCAGCAGCTTGTAACGCCCTTTGCGAACGGCGCTCGAGGGCAGGGCGCCGGAGCCGTGGTAGTGGGGGTAGTGCCAGAAGAGGGCGTCGCGGTCCAGTGTGGCGGCCCCTCGCAGGAGCGGCAGCAGGCTCACGCCGTCGATTTCGCCCCGCTTCTCGACTCCTCCCGCGACTTGCACCAGGGTAGGGAAGAGATCGATGCTGCTGACTAGCTCCTCAACTATGCTGCCGGAGGCGATCACGTTCGGCCAGCGGGCGATCAAGGGTACTCGGATCCCTCCTTCGTAGAGGTCCCCCTTGCCGGCGCGAAGCGGATGATTGGCCGGGACCGGTCCGTCATCTCCGCTCCATTCCAAGCCTCCATTGTCGGAGAAGAAGAGCACCAGGGTCCTCTCCGACATGCCCAGCTCGTCCAGCTTGGCCAGCAGTCGGCCGACGCTGAGGTCCAGGGTCTCGATCATGGCTCCGATGACCGGGTGGTTGGTGGGGGCGTCGACGTCCGGCTTGGCCCGGTACTTGGAGATCAGCGCCTCCTTCTCCACCAGGGGGGTGTGAACGCTGTTGTGAGAAACGAAGAGGAAGAAGGGCCTTTCCCGGTTCTTCTCCATGAACTCCAGGGATTTCTCGGTGATGATGCGGACGTTGTGGGCATCGTTCTCCGGCGTCTGCCACTCCCTGGCCATGCGGGGGACCGGCTTGTAGGTCACGAAGTGCTGGTCGAAACCCTGCTTGTCCGGATTGAAGGGCAGGCTCCCGGGAGGGGTCTTGGCTTGGCTGAGGTGCCACTTGCCGAATGCAGCCGTGACGTAGCCCATATCCTTCAGGGCCTCGGCGATCGTCTCCTCCTCCAGGGGTAGCCGGCGGGTACAGTCCGGCTCCAGCAGCCTGATGGCATCCCCGGCGTAGTCTCCAGGAGAGATGAACTGGGTGACGCGGAGTCGTGCCGGGTACGTTCCCGTCATGATGCTGGCACGGGTCGGGGAACAGATCGGACTGGCGGCGTAGGCGTCGGTGAAACGCATCCCCTGGCGGGCCAGAGCGTCGAGATGAGGAGTCTCGTAGAAGCTGCTTCCGTAGCAACCCAACTGGTTCCAGGCCAGATCGTCGGCCAGGATCAGGACGATGTTCGGCCCCTCAGGGATTCGGGTGCAGGCGGAAGAGAGTCCCCCCAAGGCGATCGAAAGAATCAGCCATGGCACGGTCCGTAGTCCAGGTCGGCTCATAGGTGGTAATCCTCCCCAACGCGGGGCAATCGGCCGGCAATGCTTCCGCGAAGGACGCGGAGGTCGACCGGGATTTTTGCCTTGGCGCCGCCGCGACAGCCAGGTCTCGGTTACCGGCACGATCTCCCTCAAGCCCCCAGGTATGACCTGATCTTCATCTCCGCCCGTAGAAGTCCCTCAGCCGTTTCACGTCGTCGGCGGGAGGGAACTGGAAGAAGCCCGTTCGGCTCACGGGAGGCAGGCCCGTCAGACGGCAGATGTCGTACATCATTTCCGCCATCTTGAAGCCGGTGACCATGCCGTCGATCACCGGGGCGCCGATTTCGTCGATGGCCTGGGCGCCGCGGTGGGTGAGAACGGAACCCATGAGGGTGCATCCCGAGATCAGCATTTCAGCACCGTCCTCCCGGACACACTGCCGGGACACCTCGACTGCGCGCCGGTAGACCTCGTCTTCCGGCGTCTTCTCCGGGTAGAGGTCATTGGCATCGATGCCGATGGATCGGTGTGACGCCACTTTGCCGTCCAGGCCGTACTGCCTCAGGATCATGCGTTGGATGCGTCCATTCTGGTCGTCCACGGAGATCAGGGAGAAACGTTCACACATGGCGTACGCTATCAGTGCCGCCGACTCCAGCGTGGCCGTAACCGGGATGTCCACCAGAGAACGGGCTTCGTAGAGTCCAATGTCCAGGTTGCAGGAAATGAAGGCGGCGTCGCATCCGTCCTTCTCGGCCTGTGTCACCTGTTCCAGCGTCGCATCGGTGCACTTGTGCCGGAAGTACAGGAACTGGTTGTTCTTCAGCGGATAGGCGTCGGCGATGTTGACCATGTCGAACTCGGTGCCGCTTCGCCTGATGCGCTCCAGGTTCTCCCGTCCCCTGAACTCGGTTCCGCCGAAGGGATTGATCACTCTGATTCGCACGACTCCTCCTCTTTCAGGTCCGTGCAGGTGTCCCACCAGGGTCTCCTGGGTACGCCTCGATGATACATGCGAGCCAAGTCCTGCCGAAACGCCCGGAGTACAGTTGCCATCAGTGACTGTCCCCTTCTCAGAGATAGGGACAGTCTGATTCTCCGGGTTGTTTCCCCCGGGCTCCTGGTCCCTCCGGTGACGTGGCTCAGCTCCCTCCCTCTCCGGTTCCTCGAAGGATCCATTCCGCGGCATCGTGGTGGGCTCTGTCGTAGGTCGTGTGGCCGTTTTGACTTTCCGACGGGGTGATCACCAGCTTCAACACGTCCCCTGACCAGATGCCCCGCAAGGGCTTCATGTGGAAGGGCGACAGCTCCATGACCCTCAGAGCGAAGTCGATGGCGTGGCGGCCGCCCACCCGCTCGTCGTTGTGTCCCATCTGGATGAAGAGGCGACGCCCGGCCAGCTTCGGCGCCAGCTCCATGACGTCCAAAGAACGGGCCGCAGCTTTGTCTCTTATTCCCTGGAATTCCTGCAAGGCCAGCAGATCCGTGACAGGAGCGAACGCGACCGCGGAGCCGATTCGAGGCTCGACCGCGGCGAAATGCAGGGCCAGGAAACCGCCCCGGGACGAGCCGTAAGCGACGATCCACTCCGGATCCGTGACTCGCTGCCGGATCAGGTAATTCAGCACGGAGGAGGTTCTTTTCAGGAAGTCAGCGAGGAAGTCCTCGCCCTTCTCCAGACGGTCCCGCCACCCTGCGAGGCCGAACGGCTCGCCGGACCTCTGATCATCTCCGTGGCTGGGACTGTCCAGCGCGACCGAAAGGAAGCCGTGCCGAGCCAGGATCCAACATAGGGTGCCGGACCTGCCCTCCAGGCCCGCACGCATCCCCCCTCCGAAGACAAGAACTGTCGGAGCCGGCCGCTCACCCGCCTCCCCCAGCAGAGCGAAACGGACCCCGGAAGGGGACTCCAATATCTTGACTCTCCCGGGCCTCTCCACCTCCGTTCGGTTCTGGCCGGGAAGAGGAGCCAGGACGGCCAGGGCCAGGGATACGATAGCGATGATTCTCATTTGGACCTCCTTCTCCTTGACTTATGGTAACCGCCTTCTTCCGTCTTGCCAGGTTCTCGCGAAACCGTCCGGAGTTCACATTCCGACCGTTGACACCTACCCTGGATATGACGGCGCCGGTCGGCTGCGGCAGTGAGTGAGGACCTATGGGGAATGACATGGCCGTACCAGGATGCATTCCGGTGGGTGGGGAACCCACCGCAGCTCCGGCGAGTCCGCTCGGTGCGCGGGTCCGGAGCTGGCGGTCGCACCAGATCGACCCGGCAGGCTGCGTCTTCGAGTTCGACGCAAGAGAGCGCAACGAACTGGCGGCCATGTGCGAACAGATTCGAATGACGCCCCTGCCGGTCCTGTTGAGGCACGCAGACCACTTCGACATTCCGCGGTTGCGGCGCCTGATGGCGAAGGTCAAGCGTGCACTGGAGGACGGCATCGGCGTCGTGGTGCTGGACCGATTTCCCCTGGATGACATCGATCACGAGACGGCCCTCTCCGTGTCCTGGAGTCTGGGAACTCTCATCGGCCGCAACGTCGCCCAGAAATGGGACGGGACCATGCTCTACGATGTCACCGACAAGGGCCTGGAGTACGGGTACGGCGTGCGTGCATCCTATACCCGGGTCGAGCTGGTCTTTCACACCGACAACGCTTTCGGCATTGCTCCGCCAACGTATGTCGGCCTGCTGTGCATCCATCCGGCCCTGGAGGGTGGCGTCAGCCGGTTTTGCAGCCTGGCAGCCGTTCACGATCAACTGCTGGAAACGCGGCCGCGCCTCCTCTCACGGCTCTACCGTCCCATGCTCTGGGACCGGCAGGCCGAGCACGCCGCCGTCGCTCCCAAGGTCGCCGTCGCTCCCATGTTCCGCTGGGAGGATGGGTGCCTGACCGCACGGGCCAATCCCAGCCTGGTCCGCAAGGGATACGAGGTCGCGGAGCGGGAAATGGACGACACGCTGGGCGCGGCGCTGGGAGCGTTTCAACAACTGGCGGCAGACCCGGAGTTCTGGTTCGAGCTGCCTATCGAACGGGGACAGCAGCAGTACGTCAACAATAACGACATCGCGCACTACCGCAGTGCGTTTCGGGATCCTCCCGACGCGCTCAACAAACGGCACTTGGTGAGAACCTGGCATCGGGACGCGGGACGGCCCTCGTACGAAGGCTGAACCGAGACTTCATCCGGCTCCCTGCCGGTGTCGTCGTTT
Organism: Acidobacteriota bacterium; assembly: GCA_965217775.1. Lineage (GTDB taxonomy): Bacteria > Acidobacteriota > UBA6911 > RPQK01 > JAJDTT01 > JAJDTT01. The sequence goes on along the minus strand of CBDCJH010000002.1, from coordinate 3,369,043 downwards.
GGGGCGGCGGTGCAGCATCACAATCGAAACTCCTGGAGCCGATCGTCGTAGCAGATGGCCCGACAAATAATGCTCGTTCCCTCCCCGGCCCGAGACCGCCCATGATTGACTGGCGGACAACAGAGAGGTCACAATCAGGGATCGATTCATAGAGACTCCTCTCGTTTGGTGGCCCGATCGCCCGGGGTAGGGACCAACCGTACTGAATGCCTCTGCATCGGTTGTTGTGAGAATTAAGGGGAGAGCCGTTGACAATGAAACCATATCCGGTTTGACGCAGCGGAACCCGATCGCTTTTTTTACCTGCCACCACTGGTCCAGGATGGAAACACGATCGAGAGCAATTTCGTCCGATGTTCGGCGTTCTCCCCGTGAGCCCGTTCTAAGCCTCAGGAGGCTCTTTGGCCCGATCCGCTGGTAGGCGCGCCCCCAATCCGGCATGACGCGAGATGAACGTCAACTTGCGAATCGAGCCTGAAGGCGTGATATCAGGCTTTTGTCAGGGACTGCAAGGAGGTCGAAATGAGCAAGAATCCACCCGCGAAACGGTGCTTCAACTGGAGGCCTGGACGAGTGCTGGCATTGGCCACGGGTGTAGCTCTCCTTTTGGGGAATGGTTTCGCCGCGGCAGGAAGCGAGCCGATTCCAGACATCGGATCTCGACTGGAGCTGTTCGTGGACCATTACCTGATCCAGCGGATGGAGGGGGTCCGTCTCCAGTTGCATCATCCCCGGCCGGCGGAGGTGGCCATCCAATTCGACCGGCCCTGGGAAGGTCTGGGCTCCGCCTTTCCCAACGTCGTGAAGGACGGGGAGAGCTACCACATGTACTACCGGGGCATGGTCTGGAACCCCCAGACGGAGGCACTGACCGAGTCCACCTGCTACGCGTCGAGTTCCGACGGGATCCAGTGGTCCAAGCCGAACCTCGGTCTGGTGGAGATCAGGGGAACGCGGAACAACAACGTTCTGTTCGATTCCAGCGGATTCACTCCCTTCCTGGATACCCGTCCCGGGGTGCCTCCCTCAGAGCGCTTCAAGGCGGTGAAGGCCCCGCCGAGATCGACACCCGAGACTGGCTCCCGGATCCTGGTCTCGGCTGACGGCATCCATTGGAGGAAGCTCCACGACCGGCCTTCCATCGAAGGCGCGAGTCTTTTCTGGAGTGAAACGGAAAATTGTTATGTGGCGTTCGGCCGTTCCAACGTCGAACTGGGATTGAAAATCAGGCGTTTGGGTGACGATCCCGCCTCGTTCCGATCCTTGCTCACCAGAAAGGGGGAGTTCTCCATTCTCGGCGGGGACCGGGCCGGCGACGACGCTTTCCGCTACTCTGCGGACGGCGGCCGGACCTGGAAGAGAACCGGGGTGATCCGGACCATCCAGCGGGCCGTCTCTCAGGATCTGGTCCACTGGAGTGACTGGCAGACGATGAAATTCAGCCAGTACCCTCCCACCGTGAACGAACAGCTCTATACCAGCGCGACCCAACCCTACTTTCGAGCGCCCCATCTCTACATCGGTCTGGCCGCACGCTTCCTGCCCGGCCAGCAGGCCTTGAGCGAAGAGGAGGGCCGGTCCCTCCAGCCGGATGGGATGCCCTGGTGGACCTGGAAGAACTGCTCGGACGCCATCCTCCTGACCAGCCGCGGAGGGGACAGTTATGAGCGGACCTTCCCCGAGGCCTTTCTGCGGCCGGGTCCCGGACTCGAGAACTGGGGCACTCGGACCAACTTTCCCGGAATCGGGATCGTCCCCACCGCCGGGGATGAGGTGTCCTTCTACGTGACGCGTCACTACGAGCTGCCTTCGGGTCACGTGAGGCGCTACATTCTGCGCAGCGACGGCTTTGCCTCCCTGCACGCGAATTACGATGGCGGCGAGATGGTGACCCGTCCCTTGAAATTCCAGGGGACGAAACTCGTCCTGAACTTCTCGACCTCGGCGGCCGGCAGCCTCCGCGTGGAAATCCAGGACGCGGAAGGCGAACCGATCCCGGGGTTCCGGCTGGCCGATTGTCCCGAGATCATCGGAGACAAGATCGAGCAGGTCGTACGCTGGGCGGAGGGCTCCGACTTGAGCCGCCTGGAAGGCCGGGTCGTTCGGCTCCGTATCGTGATGAAGGATGCGGACCTCTTCTCGATTCGGTTTGCCCGGCCCGAGTCTTGATCGGGGCCACAAAGGAGGTTTGAGATGCGGATGGTAAGAGTCCTGACGTTGCTGGTATCGAGTCTGGTGCTGATGCAGATCCAGACGGCCGCTGCCCCTCGCAACGGCAGCATCATCCCCATTGGGAGCAGCAAACAACTTTTCCTGGACGAGTTTCTGCTGGAGTCCCTGGAGGACACGGCGCTGGTCCTGAATCATCCCCGCAAGGCGGTCGACAATCCCGTCATCCCTCGGGACCGCCCCTGGGAAGGCAACTACATCCACTACGGAACGGTTTTCTATGACCCGGATCAACGGAAATTCCGGATGTGGTACTCGACCAGCAATTGGACTCCCGTTGCCGGAGGAGAACCCGAAAGCGCGGGCCGTCGAATCTGCTACGCCACTTCCTCCGACGGCTACCGTTGGGATAAACCTTCACTGGGGCTGGTGGAGTTCGCCGGCTCCCGGGACAACAACATCGTCGGTGAGGACAACTGGCTCGGATTCAAGGGTGGCATCGTCTTCGATGCCCGGGAGCCGGATCCGTCGAAACGCTACAAAGCCATGGTGCAGACCGTGGGGGGAAAGCTTTCCAACGAGACGGGAAGGACCGGGATGCAGTTCCATCTCTACCATTCCGGAGACGCCTTCAACTGGTCGGCCCATCCCGGCAATCCGGTCATCGACTGGGGAGAGCGCAAGGGCCGCTGGGGACCGACATCGGTGATGGGTTGGGATCCCGTGCACCAAGTCTACGTCGCCCACATGGAGATCTGCGGTCATCAGAGATGCCCCCTGGGCAAACGTTTCATCGGGCGAGCGGAGAGCCCCGACATGATCCGTTGGAGCGAAGCCGTCCCGGTCATCCTTCCCGACGGCCATGATTATCCCGACACCGAGTTCTACTCGCTTCACGCCACTGCCTACGAAGGATTCACCATCGGAATGCTCTGGAACTTCAGGACCACGAACACCACGATCCTGCCCCAATTCGTCTTCAGCCGGGATGGCATCCACTATGACCGCCGCTACCGCAGTCCGTTCATACCGGCCGGAGCGGGGGACGCCTTCGACTCGGTGGCGATCTACGGCCTCAGACCGGCCATCCAAGGGGAGAAGATCTTCTTCTACTACGGCGGGGTGAACTGGAGGTCCCCGGAACAACTGGAGATGCTGGGGGAAGAGCGGGCCTACGGAGCCATCGGATTGGCGATTCTGCCCTTGGATGGCTTCGTTTCTCTGGACGGTTCAAAACTGGCCTTCAGCAAGGCCGTTACCCGGACCTTCACCTTTTCCGGCAGCGAGCTGCGGCTCAATCTGCGGGCGGCCTTCCAGCGTTGGGGAGCTCATCCCGCAGAGGTCCGGGTCGAGATTCTGGGAACCGACTACAAACCGATTTCCGGTTACGGTTTCGACGACTGTGATCCTCTCAGTGAGACCGGCATGGGACGGCTGGTCACCTGGAGGGGAAGTTCCGACGTGGCGGGACTTGCCGGAAAGCCGGTCAAGCTCCGATTCCACTTCAAGAACGCGAAGCTGTTCGCTTTCCAGTTCGTACCGGGAAACCCGGTCACCGCCCAGAAATAATCCTGACCCGGGCGGCGTGATGATCGCGGGGGATTTTCGTCTTCAGCGCCTGCTCGCCCGTCTCGATCCGGTCAGGAACCGCGGGAGTCGTCCAGAATCGTGATCTCTGCGCGGCGGATGACTCGCTGACCGCTGATGCGGTCGTCCACGTGCAACTCGATGCGATGCTTTCCTGAAAGGAGCCGGCTCAGATCCACGTCGTGGAAAAGGGCGACCCGATCGCCCAGGGTCACGGCCTTGGGCTGTTCCTGCTGCACGATACGGCCATCGTGGACCAGATAGATCTCGGCTCCCAGCAGGGGTTGAAGCGTCGACTGATCGATGGCCACCTCATAGGCCTCCACATAGAAGAAACAGCGGTCCCGGTTCGTGAACTCCTGAGTCACGTTGGGGAAGATCTTGAAACCGCCGGGGACCACGAAGGGCTCGCTCAGAAGGGTTCCGGGTTCCGAAGACAGGACCTTGTCGGCAAGGATGATGCTGCTCGTCGTCAGGGTCTTGGACTCGAAGGGGACGACGCGGATCGGAGTCGCGGTGACCGAGACCTTCCCACTGTTCCCGTCCTTCAGGATCAGAGTCAGTTTGTATCGGCCGGATCGCAGGGGAATGCTCCTCTGGTAGGTGGCCACGCCCCCGATTTCCTCCGGCTGCAGGTCGGCGGGCTGATCCGCCAGAACGGTATCCTCGAACTCGTACGCGATCCGATTTCCCAGGTCGGTCACCCTGCCATAGATGTTCAGGACGGCCCGCCGGCCCCCTTCCGTTTCCCCATAGGTCAGCTGCTCCCGTCCAATCCTGAGGGTGACGGGAGCCAGCACCTGGTCCGGTCCCACCCGGAATTGATTGACTCCGATCTGAACCGGTATGGAATCGTAGTAGAGCTGGGTGTCCACCAGATTCTGCAGTTCTCCAAACTGGAGCTTGGGAGGGCGCTTGGCGTAGAAATAGTTGCGCACGCGCTGCAGCGGCTGAGCCCCCGTCATGTAGTAGGGATCGCCCTCCAGACCCAGGTTCCTCATCAAGAGGGCGGAGCGCACGCGCCCGGCCCGATCCACCTCACCGCGGAATTCCCCGTCCGTCATTCCTCCCCCGGCCACAAAGAGGGCATCCTTCTCGGTCGGCCGCAGCGCGATCCGGTATTCCCCCGTATTGGTGGGGTCGACGAACTCGATCTCGACACCGGGTCCTATTCCAGGGATGAACCGGTAGAACCAGCGCTGAAACGCATAGGTGCTGGTCATGCCGCCCCCCTCTTCCGGCCGGCGGGCGTAGTATCCGCCGGGATGGTCGTCGATATTGTCGGGAGGACCGAAAGTGATGTAGATCCGGCCGCGGTCGGTGGCCCAGCCCTCGACGCCGGACCGGAATCGGTCGTTGGCGTAGGCGATCCTACGATAATGTTCCTCCTGGAACTCATTGATGGCCGTCGCCGGGTCGGTATCTCGCCGGCGCCAGAACTGTTCTATGAAGGCGTCTCGCTCGTCGTCCGTGTTGAGTTTCTCGAAGACAGCCCGTTCTTCATCGACAATGATGTAGCGGACGTCTTCCTGCAGCCATTTCTTGTAGTAATCGATCTCTTCCTCCGGAGGCTTCTGGTTCTGGGGAAGACCGGGAAGAGATGGGAGGTGGGTCAGAAACAGAATAACCGCGAAAAGCGTCTTCATGAAAGCTTCTCCGCGGTCACTGTGGATAACATGGAATGGACCTGCCTTTCCGGCCTGTCCCAACTCGATTCTCCGATGGTAACATCTGTCCAATTCCATCGCCATACGGGCCCTTTGCCACCCTTGCGATCCACATTCTTGAACCATGTCGCCGGGAATTGTCCAATTTTTTGAATCCGCTCCCGGTCCGAGAGCGTCAGCCAATTGGCTTGATGGGCAGTTAATGGGCTAACGTATTCAATTTAAAGCAGTTATTAGAGAGGTGCGATGCGCCCTGGCACTGGAATTGCTGCCTGTGAACGCAATGAGGCTGGATGATCTTGCCTTAAGTGCCAAGCTAGCTCCAGATCATACAACTTTGCTATTTAGACCGTCCGTTGGGTTATTCGTCATGCTGGTAGCCCAGGAAGGCTCCACCGCCGGCACATCGTACCTGCTCCGGATGTCCAGGACATCGCCCGCCCTGTCGGGTGAGTTCCCACTGGCTATCCACTGAGCGCTTCTTCCGGCGCGCGAGCCGAACCTGATCCTGGCCTGGCATAACGCAACGGTTCTCGCCGATGGAGGTGACATGAGGACTACAACCGCTATCCGTTTGAGTGTGTTTGGGCTGGCCGTTCTGCTCTTGAGTATTCCGGGAATGGCTCAAGGCGAAGACGCTGCCCTGGTGGGGACGGTCAGCGACATCAGCGAAGGGGCGCTTCCGGGTGTGAGCGTCGACATCACCAACGTCGCCACGAACGTGACCCGAGGTGGGATCACAAACGAGCGTGGGGACTACGTCGTCGAGAACCTGCCTCCGGGCATCTACACCGTTCGCGTTTCACTCCCGGCATTCAAGACGCAGGTGAGAGAAGGAGTGCGGCTCGAAGTTCGGCAGCGGGCGCGCCTTGACTTCTCCATGACCGTCGGCGAAATCGCCGAGACGATCACCGTCATAGGAGGATCACCGGTGGTGGAGACGGAGACGGCCGATCTGGGCGCGGTCACGACCGAACGCCAGATCAAGGATCTCCCCTTGAATGAACGGGATATCTTTCAGTTGGCGCGTTACATGACGGGAGCGGTGGTGGCGCCGCTGAGGGACATACCGGCGGCGCAGCCCCGGCTGCCCGGGTTCAATGGTCAGCAGTACAGCCAGAATCTACTGCTGCTGGACGGGACCCCGAACCAGGATCTGTATCAGAACATGCCGACCACACGGCCCTCGCCGGACGCCATCCAGGAATTCAAGGTGGTCACGAACAACTACTCGGCCGAATACGGACGAGTCTCGGGCGCCGTGATCACCATGGTCTCGAAGTCGGGAACCAACGAGTTTCACGGTTCCATTTGGGACTATGCGCGAAACGACGCCTTGGACGCCAACAACTTCATGGCCAACCGGGTGGGGACCGGTACGGTCCCCTACAAGCGGCACCAGTTTGGGGCGACGTTGGGCGGACCCATCTTCAAGGACAGCACCTTCTTCTTCTTCTCCTACGAGGGGCTGAGACAGCGCAGCAATTTCGTGCGCTCGCAGATCTCACCAACGGAAAACGAACGTAACGGAGTCTTCGGTCTCGATGGCCACTGGCCCGGTCGGATCATCTACGATCCGATGAACGTGGTCGACGGCCAACGGATGCCGTTTCCCGGCAACCGGGTCCCGTCGGACCGGATGAATCCGGTGGCGCGGGCCATCGTTCAGGACGGAACCTTCCTGCCTCCGCCTCCCAACCAACCCCCCGGCTCCAACCCCAATTATTTCTGGAACGCCGTCGACAACACGGATGTGGACAAGTGGAACATCCGGATCGACCAGAACTTCGAGGGGGGAGACCAGCTCTGGGGCCGCTGGACCTGGCAGAGATCTCCCAAGACGACGGGTTTCCACTACACGCCGAACGTGACCTTCATCCAGGATCGGCAGCGGGGCTTTCAGGTCGCCGCCGGCTACATCAAGAACTTCGGACCGAACGTCAACAATGAATTGAGCCTCTACCTGGGCCGCAAGCACTCCAAGAACTCCCCTCCCGATGAGCTGCACCAGAATTGGGCCGAGGTCTTCGGGTTCGACCACGCAGATACCGTCCCGGAGGCGGGGTGGGGAGTTCCCAGGACACGGATTCGGCCCTATCCCGATATTCGGAGCATGGACAATGAATACGATTTCGGCACCGACGGTGGAGCTAAGGAAGTGATCAGTTGGAACACGGGCGACCACATCATCAAGTTCGGCATCTCCACCCAACGCTACAAGCTCATCGCGGGAGGAGCGCGCACCGGGGGCGGCGGCATGGGCTTCGACGGCTACGCCACCGCCCAGATCGGCGGCTCCCAGGGGCAGGTCATCGCCGATTTTCTGCTGGGATACCCCTCCTCCGTCAGCTACACGTTGCAGCATGACTTCATCAACAATTATCCGACCAAGAGCTTCTACAACTGGTTCCTTGGGGACAGTTGGAGGGTGACCCCCAATCTGACCTTGACGCTGGGGATCCGGCACGAAATCAGCCTGCCTGTCCTCATGTCCGACGGACGAGGTCTGGCCTTCTTCGAACTGGGCTCCGACCGCTACAATCCGGTGGCCCGCCTCCTCAAGGACGCCCCCGTCCAGCCGATCCTGGGCGGACCGCTGGAGGGCCCCAATCGTTCGCCTATTCCGGCCGTCCTGCTCGATACCCGGCGGGTGACCGAGCCGGACTATCGGGACTTCGCTCCCCGAATCGGGATCGCCTGGAGACCCTTCGGAGGGAATCGCACGGCGCTGAGAGTCGGTTACGGCAGATCGTTCGACGATTCCACCTTCGTTTACTTCCGGAGCGCCGGGAATCTTCCCCAGTTGACCGGGGCGTCGGACGGAAGAAATCCGCGGGGCCAGGTGCCGACCGTCATGTACGGGGTCGCCCCATCCATCGTCGCCGGTTCGTCACTTTCGGAGTGGCCGTCGAACTATATGGCGGATCCCCACTGGACACCCGGCGACGTGCAGAATTGGAGTCTTTCGCTCCAACACGAACTGATGCCGGAGACACGCGTGGAGGTGGCCTACGTGGGGAACAAGGGGAGCCATCAGTTCGGAGCCCGCAACTTCAACGTGGCGCTGCCGGAGGGGGTGCGGTTTCAGCTTCCCAACGACGGCGCTACGCTGACGGCGACGGGCGCCCAGCTCGACCGCCGGCCCTATCCTCCGATTCGCCCCAACCGCTACATCATTTCCGACATGAACACCTCCTACAACTCGTTTCAGACCCGCTTCGAAAGGCGCTTCAGCGACGGCCTGAGTCTGGTAGCCGGTTATACCTGGTCGAAGAATCTGCTGACCAATCACCAGCGCACGGCCCAGAACGAATACGATCGCTCGGCGTCTCGGACCATAGCTCCCTGGCATGCCGCCAGCGCCTTCTATACGACGGGAATCTATGAGTTGCCTTTTGGACGAGGTCTTCAGGGACTGGGGCGGCAGCTCCTCTATGGCTGGGAGCTGACCACTCTGGTGACCCTCCAGAGCGGGCAGCCGCAGATGGAAATCGATGCGGGGAGCGATGTCCTGAACATCGGAAGGCGTCGAGTCGTACTTCCGGATCGCACCTGTGACGGGAACATATCCGAAGGTAACCGATCGGTCACCAAGTTCTTTGACACCAGGTGCTTCTCCGTCAACCCGACCACCTATGGCAACTCGGTCGCGTTTCCCATTCGCACCGACGGCATCATCAATTTCGACATCGGATTGATGAAGCGCTTCGCCTTGGGAGAAACGCGCTTCGTCGAGTTTCGCACGGAATTCTTCAACGTCTTCAACAACGTGAATTTCGGCCCGCCCCGTGGCAACGTTTCGTCCGGAAGCTTCGGCGTCGTCACGACCGCAGGGATGGCCCGTCAGATCCAGTTCGCCTTGCGAATCGATTTCTAGATCTCCTGGCCTCAACAGAGGGAGACGATTAGAAAGGGGTGGCGCTGAACGACCTGGTTCGGCGCCACCCCTTTCTGTCTTGCTGCATCCCGGCCGTAGACCGGATTTCAGGACGGGATACCTTCGGCTGTCGAGGGCCGTCAGGTCCCGCTGCGGCCGGCGGCTCGAACCTCCCGGCCGGCCGGCATCCCTCATTTCAGCTTGAAATACTGGGGGTTCATCTGTTGGTTGTGGGAGGCATTGTCAATCGCCATGCTCCACTCCGAAACCGAGTTGCCGCGATCGGTTTGAAGGGTGAGCTTCAGGCTCCATTGGCTGGGCAGAGCCCACCCATCCAGAGCGCGGAAGTCCCCGAACCGCTCCTCCAAAGTGAACCGGTCTCGCGTGGTGCGGATGGCCACGCTCCCGGACCGCGACACCATCACCCGGTAGATCGTCAACATGTGACCGTACGACTCGGGGTCGAAATAGAGATGGACCCGAGCCTCCCCCGGCCGTTTCGCGTGGTACGTTACCCCATGCAGCTCCTGGCCCTCGATCTTCTTGAGTCCTTCGTACTCCAGCTTCGCCTGGCGCCGCTTGAGGTCGAGTAGAGGCCAAGCGGTGGAGAGCACCCCTCCAACCAGTCCTTCCCGGACCACCTCCTCGAAGCGATAGAAGAAATCGCCGAGCTGGGATCGGGCACCGGGACTGATCTGGTCGACACGGACACTCTTGCCGTCATGGATGATGTTCTCGCCGCGGTAGCCGGAATCATTGAATCGGACCAGCAGTCTGACCTTGTTCCCTTGGGAGAGGAAGTTGACCGGTCCCGAGAGGCTTGCACTTCGGCCGATCAACACCCGGAAGGAACAGGTTCCCAACAACAGCCGATTGTTGACGGACGACGGGGCCTTGCCATCGGTGAGAAAGCCCAGATGTTTCTCGAGCAGGTCTTCGATCCTCATATCGCCGCCCTCGCCCCACGCCGGCGCAGGAAGGACGACCAGAACCGCGATCAGAACCACACTTGCGGGCTTCATAATGCCTCCTCTCCTACCCGGACGAACAACGTGTTTCAGCGCTCCGCCGAATCTCCCCTGCTTGTACTTGGCCTCCATACGGACGTAAGCCGGGTCAATGGTCCGGTTATCGGCTATGACGATGGGCTCGTCCGTCTTGCCGGGGCTGTCCATACCCCAGTCCTGACGCGTTCGGCGTCAAGGCGAGAGCGGCAGTAGAGGGTCCTTCATCCCGGGTGTCAGAGGCTCTGGTTCCTGCTATCCTACCATTACGGGTGGGAACACCAACCTCCTGAAGTCCGCATCCGGACACTGCAACCAGACTCGAAAGGAGCCAACAATGCAGGGTCGATTCTTATTGGCGCTCTACGTCTGGCTGGGCGGTGCGGTGCAGGCCGGTCCTCCCGGGCTCATCCACATCGGTTCCCAGAAGCAGATGTTTCTGGACGAATACCTGGTCGAGGCTCTGGTGGGCGCCCGTCGCGTATTCCATACCGCCCGGAAGCATGAAGGAAACCCGGTCATCCGCCAGGACCGTCCCTGGGAGGGGCAGTCTCTGCACTACGGGACCGTTTTCTACGATGACGCCCGCCAACGGTTTCGCATGTGGTACACCTCGAGTGTCCTGTACGCCGACGAAGATGGAAAACCCAACGGCAAGGACCGGAAATTCCTGTACGCCGAATCCCGGGACGGTTACCGGTGGGAAAAGCCCTCGCTGGGTTTCGTGGAGTTCCGGGGTTCCCGGGACAACAACATCCTGGCGCCCGCGAACTGGCCTTCCATCAAAGGCGGCATCTTCGTCGATCCCCGCGAGCAGGACCCCTCACGCCGCTACAAGGCGCTGGCCCAGGTGGCAGCCGAAGGGACCGTCCCCGGACAGTTGGAGGTCAAGAGGACCCGGGTTTGGAACCTCTACTACTCGGCCGACGCCTTCAACTGGGTGCCCCACCCGGGCAACCCCGTAATTCGTCCCTCGGGACCTGCCAAGGTTAATCCCGAAGGCGAACCCTGGGCCAGGCGGAGAGGGTACCAGAGCTATCTGTGGGGACCGACGGCCACCGTCGGTTGGGATCCGATCCGTCAGGTCTATGCCATGCACATGGAGAACTGCCAGCATAAGCGCTGCGGGCTGCGGATGCGGCTGATCGGGAGAGCCGAAAGCCGGGACCTGATTCACTGGTCCGATCCCCAGACCATTATCGTCCCCGACGACCGGGACCCGGCAGGGCTGCATTTCTACAGCATGTGGGCCACCACCCATGAAGGCCTCTACCTGGGGATGCTCTGGAACTATCGTCCCGGCCGGAGGACTCCCGAGGACCCGCTCTACATATGGCCCCAGTTCGTCTTCAGCCGTGACGGGATTCACTGGGACAGGCGCTACCGGGAGCCCTTCATTCGGCTGGGAGAGGAGCCGGCCTGGGATTCCGTGACCATCTACGCCCAGCAACCCATTCTCCATGGGGATCGTTTCTTCATCTTCTACCACGGCACCAACTTCCGGGATCGTCTCTTTCGCGAGGTCGGCGGCCCCGGACCCATGGGCGCCATGGGAGTGGCCACGATTCCGATGGACGGTTTCGTCTCCCTGGAGCCGGGAGCGACCGAAGCGGGAGCCGGCTTCAACGCCAAGGCGTTGGGCTCGATCGAAGACGCCGCCCGGACGGATGGCGCCGAGGGCTACGCGCAGGTGATCACGCGGGCCTTTTCCTTCTCCGGCAAGCGTCTCGAGGTCAACCTGGCGAAGGGGCCGAAGACCGGCTCCGGGGAGGTCCGGGTGGAGATCCTGGCTGGAGATTACTTCCGGGTCCGGGGACACACGTTTCAGGACTCGGATCCCCTGACGCGAACCGGGATCGCCGCTTGGAACGGCCGTAGCGAACTGAGCGGATTGGAGGGTCAAGTCATCAAGCTCAAGTTCTACCTGAAGAACTCCCGTCTTTTCGCCTTCCGATTCCTGGAGGAGTAGCGCCGATCCCCCATTGTGGGCGGTGGCCCGCCTCCTGGCCTCCCGTCTGGCGCGACTCAGGCCCCTCCCCCCTCTCAGTCGGACCCGCGAGAATGGGGGTCGGGATCTCCGAAACGATAGGAGTAGAGGCGGGCATTCCCCTCCAGGTGGAACCTCAACACCACCGCCTTGCCGGCCAGGCCCGACAGGTCCGCGGTTGCGCCCCATTCGACCCGATGCCGCAGATCGTCCGTGGTCAGCGGCGTGACCTCTTCGCGGCTGAAGCCGCGCAGGGGCTCGCCCGCCGCATTACACAGCTCCACCTGGATTGCGCCTCCCGAGGCATCCGCGTTCACGAACAGGTGCCGGCCGGAAAATCGGATCGGCTTGGTTTCGACGATCCCCACGGTTCCGGAACCGTCGGCTTCCAGACTGACGTAGCCGTCTTTGCGCAGGAAGGCGACGCCGAGATTGCAGACGGGATGCCTGTGCTCCGCGAACCATTCCTGGCCACCCTGATCGGAGAAGTCGTGGCGGACCTTGTAGCCCTCGTAATAGATGTAGAGCTTGTCGGAGCCGGGCGGTTCCACCACCTGCGCGTAGTAGAGCGACCCTTCGTCCCAGGTTCCCTCGGTTCCCACCGGCATAAAGGTGGCCTGATCGGCAACGTGCCGCCAGTGGTAGCCGTCACGCGAGCTGATCAGTTGAAAATCCACCCATCGGCTCTCCTCCCGCTTGTAGCAGTCGGGTCCCATGGTTCGCCAGCGTTTCCTGCCCTCGGGGCCCAAGTCCTCGGCATGGTAGGCGTCGGCAATTCCCACCAGGACGCTCTCCTCATCGCGGGTCTTGATCCCGTACCAGCCTCGATTGTTCTTTTCGGTCTGCGCCAAGTCGGTCAGATACGGGTTCTGCCAATGGGTCAGATCCCAGCCGATGCGCGCGAACTGCAGGGACTTCAGCCCCTCCCCCTCCTTTTCAATGATGGTCAACTTGTCGATCTTGCCGAAATAGACGGGAGCGTAGGGAATCGGTCTGTCCACCCCCATGATCGTTTCCATCCGGCGGTAGCGCCTGGCGCCCCAACTGTAGTAGCCGCTCATGTTGGTCACCTCGTCACTGGGCCACTGCAAACCGTCGGGGGAGCGCATCAGTATCTGTTTGAAGGGACCTCGGTTCCCCCCGTATTTCAATTTGTGCGTGGCGCAGATTCTGCCCTCGCCAGGACGGGCCAGCGGGTCGAGGAACACGAAGAAAAACCGCTTCCGAGCCACGATGTTGTTACGGGTGGAGCCGCCATATTCTTCCAGACCCAGTTCCGGCTGTTCCCAGTGCAGGCCGTCGCGGCTGAAGGCATAGCACATGCTGGCCTCGGTATCCGCGCTGTCCATGGCGCGATACCAGGTGCGAAACAGCCCCAGCCGATGGTCGTAGATGAGCCCCAGCTCCTGAAGGGAACGCCCCTCCCATTCCCCTCTCGGCTCCAGCAGCGGATTGCCCTCGTATCGTTCCGGCTGGTTGACGACTCGACGGACGCCCCTCATGCCCGCGATCAGATCGTCGTCCAGGAAGAGTTCCTTTCGGTTTCGGATCAGAACGGCCGGATCCGGATCGAAGGACCGGGGAACCGTGGAGAAACGCAGCTCGTCGACCAGACCGTCGAAGAAACCGGCCAGGGCATCGGGACCCGGTCCGCCCACGCAGAGGATCGTCCCGTCACTGCCCGGTTGCGTGACGCCCTGGGTTCTGGCCGTCTTCATCCGTTGCATGCCACTCTCCGGGCTTCCGTTGAGATAGATCCTGAAGACGCCCGTGTCGCAGACCACCGCGACGTGCGTCCACTGGCCGATGTGGACCGGGCGGTCGCTGAACATCTCGAAGCGATGCAGTCCCGAGCCGCAGGCATAGCGCAGCCTCCCGTCGGCGGCCAGGTCCACCTGCCAGGAGGCCTCCGGAACCCAGGTGGCGGTGTTCACCCCTGAAACGATGGTCTGATTCTGAAGCACTTGCGGGAACACCCAAAACTCGATGGTGAAACTTCGTTCCATGTCCGTGAGCACTTCGGGCACGTCGACCACCACCTGAGCCCGGTCGCCCATCCGGGCGATGACCGTGGGCTTACGGCTGCCGTGGCGCTCACTGTGGAACCGTTGGGGCAGCGATACCAGCATGCACTGGCGCAGCCCCGGCCGGCCCGTGAACTTCAGAGCCCCGCCGAAACGGCCCCGTTTGTACTTGGCCTCCATCCTCAGGTACACGGGATCGATGGCGAGCCGGTCGCCGATGAGGATCGCTTCGTCCGGCTCGTCCAAAGGTAGGTACAGCAAGGTTTCCTCGTCGCGCTGCGGCGCTCGCTCCAGCGAGACCGCCGCGACGGCCGGATGACTCACTCCCATCAGGGCAATAACGAAACAGGTCCAGAGTCGCACGGCTACTCCTCCTTTCCAGGCAGGTTGGATCCAGGTCGCCTCATGGAAACCGGACGGCCAGCTTCGCTCAGCAAGCGGAGCGGGGTCTTTCCGGTTCCAGACGGAGCCGCGGGTGAGCCCCGTCGGCTTAGGGCACCGCGGATCGATTCATTCTGTTTCCGTCTCACCAGGATAGTCCGGGTAGAAGGGATAGAAGCGGTTGTTGGGCGTGATCCCGATGACTTCGTCGCCCCGCCACATCAAATGGTAATCCACACCGGTCGTCCGTTCGACCTCCCGGGTCACGGGCAGGCCGTATTCGAGGGTGATTTCCGCCGGCATGAGATTCCCGGCGATGAGGACGAAGTCTCCATAGATTTTCGGGTCGAGCGGAGCGCCGCGTACCCTGAGACGGACCGAACTCAGGGGCGTCCATCGAGGGATACGGATCAGGACATTCTCCCGGATTCGGGGCAGCACCGTCAGGCGGCCCGTTCTCTCTCCTCTCCGGGATCGGATTCGGGCTCTCGAATCTTCGTAGTCCAGGTGCAGCAGGATCTTCAGTCCGGAATCGCCCCTCAAGAGGACGTGGTGATAGATGTCCGCAAGAGTGTGGAGGCAGGCTGCCGTGACATCGGTGGTGGGTTTGGTGCCGGAATGGGGTTCCAGGTGCATGCCCCCGTAGGCTCCCAGGACACGGGCCCGGAGATTCCGGTATTCGTCGCCGTCCCCGTCCCCGTCCCCGTCCGATGAGGGATGGAGTGGCGGCGTCTCTGTGACCTGTGAAGGGAGGATCCGTGCTCGGACGATCCGCTCCACATCGTCGAGGTACTCCGTGAAGCCGTGCCGGGTTGCCAGCCACAGAGCCAGTTGAGCGGCGTCGCCAGGGGAAGCCGTCTCTCCCCGGTTGTCCATTCCCAGGTCGTGGGAGATGAATCCCGATCTCTTGACCATCGTGCGAACCGTCCTCCGATATGTCGACTCTACCGCATCGACGTACCCGTGCTGATCCGTGAGTTCGCCGTAGAGAAGCAAACCCCGGAGCGTCCCGAAATACGAATGGGTGTGATTCGATCCCGAAGCGAGGTTCAGGCGGCCGTCAGGATGGGTCGTGTGCGGAAGGTGGTACTTGGCAAAGCGCCGGGCCGCAGCCAGCGCCAGGGGATCGTGCGTGGACTGATAGAACCAGACCAGGGCCTCGATCAACCGTCCGTCCGTGCTACTGCTCACCGGCTTGACCTTCTGGTAATACCCTTTGTCGAAATGCCGGGCAGAGTCGATCTCCTGGAGCTTCCAACCTCCCTTCCCGTCGGATACCCGCAGGAGGGATTCGATCATCAGCCGGCCCTTCCGCTCCGCCCAACGGCTGTTCCGGTGGCGCGCCAGCGCGACCAGGGCCTGCAGACCCTCTCTCAGGGAGTGGAGCTCCAGTCCGGGCCCCTCGAAATGGCGAGGAGCGAGGCAGAAGTGATCGGGGTTGTCGAAAAAGGAGTGCAGATTGCCCAACATGGCGGCTTCCCGATCGGGCGGAATCCGGAATCCGGTCGCGGCCTCCAGCCGCAGCATCGCATCCCACCATCGGCCGACGTTGTGCTGGGGCCAGGTGAAGCGCGCCCAGGCTCCATAACCGGAGTCGATTTCGATCGCCCAATAGGGGAGGTAGTTGCGCGTAGGACAGAGGTTCGCCACCAAGTTTCGGCCGGCCAGTTCCATAGAGCCTTTCAGATCCATCGGCTTCATGGCATGCCAACTCGGGGCAGCGGTTTTTACGGCCCGCGCCGCCGGGGCGGCGTCCTCACGGAGGGGGAGAGTCATGTGGCCCCGTGAGGTCCGTCCTCACTCCAGGGCTTCCAGGCGGAATCGGGTGAAGGTGATGAATTGGTAGCTCGCACTGAGCCCTCTCTCCCACAATACCCCGACCGACCCGTCATCCAACATCTCCAGGTCGGAGTAGGCTGAGAATCCTCCGTAGAGGAGTTTCTCCCGGCCGAAGGTCTGCCCTTCATCGTCGCTGACCCGTAGAACGAGGTTGAGGCGGCCGGGTCCCTTGGGGCCCGTCCACAGGATTCGATTCCGTCCGGCGCCCGCGGAGTGCAGGCTGTAGCGTTCGATGGCCGTGGCGACCCTGGTGACTTCTTGTCCAGGTCGCGGCCGGGACCAGGTGCTTCCTCCGTCGCCGCTGATCGCAACCCAGCGCCGGCCGCCGCGGCTCTGCCGGGCGTCCATCAAGATGGTCCCGTCGGCCAGTTCGACCAATTGATTCTCGTCCGTGAGAGCGTCGACCAATTCTCCTCGGCTCCAGGTTTCGCCCCGGTCGTCGCTGAACAGGACGTAGGCGCGCATGTAGGTGGCGGTCCGAGGTTCCTGGTCGGCGGACACCAGGATCGAGAAGGCCGTTCCGATCTTGGCCGCGGCGGGAACCAGCAGCCGACCGCTGCGCGTCTGGATCGCCCCTCCGGGACCCAGGAACATGGCTCCCCAGTCCTCATGATCCCTCGCCTCCCGGGTGATCTCCCGAGGTTCCGACCAGTTGCCGCCGTGGTCGTCGCTGTACCGGAACCACGCCTGGTTGTTGTCGGTCCCGGGCCGGGAAAGGGCGGTTCCGAAGCCCGGCTCCCAACGGTTGTAGACAATCAGAATACGGCTGCTGTTCCGCTCGATGACGGGGGTCGGGTTGGAAGCGCTCCACCCCACGCCGGGGTCGTCCACGATCTTTAGCGGGGACCAACTGGCGCCGCGATCCTTGCTTCGCTTGTAGACCAGATCGATGTCGCCTCCTCCGGGGTCGCGGCGATTCTCCTTGCGACCCTCCGCGAAGGCCAGTAGCGAACCGTCCGGCGCTCGCACGATCGCTGGAATCCGGAAGGTGTGATAGCCCTCGCTCCCGGAGGCGAAGACATCGACATGGTCGATCAAGGGTTGGGCGCTCGACGCCGAAAGAGAGGCTAGAAGCACCGCGGCGGTCCAGAAAAAATGGGTTGTGGGTCTCATAGTGGAATTCTCCACTTCACCCCGAAGTGATCCGGTCCGTAGGTTCCGGCAAGAGAGTCGGACCGTTATTGAATCCGTGCGTGCTGGATGGAGTCGGACAACCGCACAATCCTCTCCGCCTCGGAGGGTAGGCATCCGAGAGCCCTCGCCTATTCCGCAGCTTCGCACCGTAACGGACGCCCGTCAATCGCTTGCGATCCTTCATAGGTAAAGCTGGGATCAGATCGGGCGGGATCGAGCTTCGTACTCAGCCCGTGGTGGCCGTCAGGGTCAGGAGCCCAGCCACCAGGAACAGGGCGACCGCCGACCCGACCGCGATCAGGAAACCCCTCTGCACGTTCGTCCGCTGTGCATAGGTACCGATCGACATGGGAATAAAGGTCCAGCCCAGGCCGCCGATGGCGAACAACAATCCGACCGCGCGTCCCTGCACCGGCCCCGGGAAATGACCTAGCAGAATCGCCATGATCGAGGGAAAGATCGGACCGAAGACCAGGCCCGCCGCGATGACGAGAGCGATCGCCGTCCGCTGGGTCCGACACCAGACCACGCCCGAGGTGACCCCCACACAGCCCAATGCCAGGACCAGGATCAGCACCGCTTCGCTCCGGGTTTCCAGTCCCAGTCCGGAGACGACTCGCGCGGTAGACGGACCCAGCACGAATGCGGTGAACAGGCGCGACGCCATGAAGGCCAGCCAGAAGGCCGACAGCAGGGTCGCCGCCCTGGCCTCGGGAACCCCTCTGTTGCCCAGGAAGGTGGTGGTCCAGGCACCCATCGCCGCCTCCAGCGGACCATGAAAGAACAACGCCATGGCGCAGAGCCACATGATCGGATCGCCCAGCAGCGACCAGGTCTCCGAGCTCATGACGCTGCCTCCCTCTCCCGCCGACATCGCCGCGGGAAACTCGGACAACCCTGCCATCACCGCCTGGAGGACCAGCAGTCCGGCCAGCAGCCGCAGGCCCGAAGCGAGTCCGAGGCGGCTAGACGCCCAGGAAACCGTCAGCGGAGTCAGGAATGCACCCAGGCCGAAGAACACGTTCCCCAGGTTCGTGGCAAACGAGATCGCCGGAATATCCCCGGAGAGAAAGGCGGGAGGCTGCAGCACGTGAGGCACCAGCACATTGATCACGTTGATCTGCGCCGCCCAGGCGGCACTGAGCAGGAGCACCGAAACCAGGGCTGTGGCGTAGCGGCGCGAGGCTGCCAGCACCAGCAGGCCGAGAGCCATCAGGATGGTCCCGCCGATCAGGATCACCTGCCGCCCCATCAGATCGGTCAGAAAGCCGGTTGTGAGGATCACCGGAATCATGGTGAACCCGAAAAGCGACACCAACCCGCCGACCTGGGCCTCGTCGATCCGGAGCTTCTGCGCGAGCGCCAGTTTCACGCTGCCCAGCAGGGCAAGACCCATGCCGGTGACCAGTAAACAGGCAACGGTAGTTGGAAGGAGAAAGTTCACAACTGCTCGAATGGTATCAGTCGTCGCCCTGGACTTTAGACCAAAGTATGCTTTCTTTTGAATTTCGGCTCTCACGGCGGCCCGGGGTCGCCGCTAAAAACCCTTCAATCCGATGTCTGGACTCGAAAGGACCGAAAAGGGGACAGTCTGTTTTTCCGACCGAAAAGGGGACGGTCTGTTTCTTCCGGGCAGGGGGGGCAGTGCCGGGTCTCCGTGCTTCAATCTCTTGGGACGGATTATGCTCGCCTTGAAGGGCAAAGGAGGAATCGCGTTGAGATCTCATTCCAGTGTGCTTTGGGGTTTGTTGATGGTAGCTGTTCTCTTATTCTCCGGGTGTTCGCAAACCCGCCCACCCGACACTTTGGAAGCCCGCCCGCCCAACATCGTTCTGGTATTCATCGACGACATGGGCTACGCCGACATCGGCCCCTTCGGCGCCCAGGGTTACCCGACACCCAATCTGGACCGCATGGCGGCGGAGGGCATCCGATTCACGGACTTCCAGGTTTCGTCTGCGGTGTGCACGGCATCCCGGGCGGCCTTGATGACCGGCTGCTATCATCGCCGACTTGGCTTGTCGGGTGCTCTGGGGCCCAGCGCCGACATCGGCATCCACGAGCAGGAAGTTACCCTCGGTGAACTGTGTCGAAGCCAGGGTTATGCCACGGCGTGCTTCGGGAAATGGCACCTGGGCCACCATCCCAAGTTCCTGCCGCTGCAGAATGGCTTCGACGAGTATTACGGCCTCCCCTATTCCAATGACATGTGGCCCGAACACCCCACCTCCGGGGATCGGTTTCCCGATCTGCCCCTGATCGAGGGCAACCAGGTCGTCAATCCCAAGGTCACGGGGGAAGACCAGAGACTGCTCACGACCCAGTACACCGAGCGTGCCCTGGATTTCATCGAGCGGAACCGGGATCGGCCCTTCCTGCTGTACCTGCCTCACAGCATGGTCCATGTCCCACTCTACGTATCCGACAAGTTCAAGGGACGTAGCGAGCGAGGTCTGTTTGGCGACGTCGTAATGGAGATCGACTGGTCCGTGGGACAGATTCTCGATGCCCTGAAACGCACCGATCTGGACCGGCACACTCTGATGATCTTCACTTCCGACAACGGGCCCTGGCTCAGCTACGGGGATCACGCCGGGTCCGCGGCTCCCCTGCGGGAGGGCAAGGGCACGTCGTTCGAAGGGGGAATCCGGGTCCCCACCCTGATGCGCTGGCCGGGACGGATCCCGGCGGGTGCGGAGTGCAACGAACTGGCCGCGACGATCGATGTCTTTCCCACGGTCGCCGCTCTGATCGGTGCGGTGCTGCCCGGACACAAGATCGATGGCAGGGACATCCGATCCCTGATGTTCGCGGAACCTGGGGCTCGCTCGCCTCACGAGGTCTTCTATTCCTATTATCGGAACGGTCAATTGCAGGCCGTGCGGGACCGCCGCTGGAAGCTTCACTTTCCCCACGAATACCGAACCCTGTCGGGTCGAGCCGGAGGGACCGGCGGCCACCCGGTCCCCTACGATCAGGCCGCGACCGGACTGGAGCTCTTCGACCTGAAGCAGGACCTGAGAGAGACCTCCGATCTCGCTTCTCAGCATCCCGAGGTGGTGGAGCGGCTGGAGCGATTCGCGGCCCAGGTCCGGGACGAGCTGGGGGACAAACTCACCGAACGGGAAGGTCGAGAAATTCGGGGCCCCGGGGAGCTCGGTCCTGACGACACCCGCCTGGAGTGGTAGTCCGGTCGAGCTCTCGATGCGCAAGTTTGGTACGGATCCGAACCCGAGACCACTATGTGGAACCAGGTGGCGACCGGAAGGCCTCACTTGTTCCCGGGCTTGGGCCGATTGCGGTACGGTGGCCACTCGATCCGTTGCGCCTCGTATCGGGGCCACTTCCAGGCGGGCCACACCGGGCTCTCCGCCTGGACCTCCGCATACATCGACCGCAACTGATCAGCAAGTCTGGCAAGCTGCTGCGGCTCTCGTTCCGCCAAGTCCCTGGTTTCACCAAGGTCGTCGCGAAGATTGTACAGTTCGAACCGCGCCAGGCTCGCAGTCTTCAGCATCCGCATCTCATCGGGCACGATGTCGGCAGTGACCCGCAGGTCGGGCTGGTCCAGATGCGCGAGGATCTTCCAGTCCCCTGAGCGCATGGCGACTTTGGGCTTTCCGCGGGCGCGCAGGAAGTGCCAATAGAGTGGTGTCGTCCGCTCCAGCGATTCTCCCGCCAGCAGAGGTCGAATGCTGATGCCGTCGAAGGCACGGTTGCCGGGAACGGCCACGCCGGCGAGATCGCAGAGCGTCGGCAGTAGATCGACGCCGCTGACGGCAACGTCCGACTCGGATCCCGCCTCTACCTGCCCCGGCCACCGGATGATGCCCGGGACGCGGATGCCGCCCTCGTAGAGATATCCCTTCTTGTCGCGCAAGGGGCCCGCCGATCCATGCGGGTGAATTCCCGTGATCGCCGGCCCGTTGTCGCTGGTGAAGAAGACGAAGGTGTTGTCGCGCAAACCAAGCTCGTCGATGGTCTGGGCCAGCCTTCCAAAGGAATCGTCGAGTTGCGTGATGTTGCCGTGATGAGCTCGATAACTGGGGTCGTCGGAAGCATAGAGATCGGTGAAACGCTCGTCGCTCGCGATCGGCTCGTGTGGCTCGTGGTAGCAGACGTAGATGAAGAACGGCTTCGTCTTGTCCCGGACGTGCTTCAGCCAGTGAATGGCCTCGTCGGTCACCAGTGGGGCGGCATAGCCCCTGAGTTGGCCAGCCGGTCTGCCGTTGCGGACGAAGTTGTCGGGATTGCGGTGGTTCGGCAGGGCATTGTTCTGCGTGGAAAACCAGTAGTTGAAGCCATGGTCCCGGGGTTGCGGCTGAGTCGGCAGATTGAAGTCACCGTTGAGATGCCATTTGCCGACGTGACACGTGTCGTATCCAGCGTCCCGCAGCAGCGTCGCGACCGTGATCTCTTCCCTCCGGAGGTGCACCGGCGAGAACATGGGAATCCAGTTGTGCACGCCGGCCCGATAGGGTGTCCGCCCCGTCATGAAGCCAGTCCGCGCCGGGGAGCAATTCGGCGCCGCCGCGTAACAGCTCGTTAACCGCAGTCCTTCGCGCGCCAACTGATCCAGGTTCGGTGTCTTGATTCTGGGATGACCGTAACCAGCCAGGTCGCCATAGCCCAGATCGTCCGCCAGCACGACCAGGAAGTTCGGCCGCGCGTTCTCTTGCGCAACAGCAGGCATAACGGCGAGGAGCGCCAGCAAAGGAACAATCGTGCGGAGCATCATCCGCAGCAGGAAGATCCCCGGCACCGTGGAACGGGTCCCCCGTGGACGACCTCTCATCGGGATCACCTCTCTTCCCCTCTATTGTTTCCGGAGCGGACGGTAGTCCGGGTGGCCGACCGGGGCCAGGAGCCTTCGCGCCTTGGAACGGCCTCCCTTCCAGATGTCGTATTGAGGGTCGGCGTATTCCTCGAAGAAGCGGCGGAGCTCCTCGGCCATCTCCTGCTGAATGCTCGCGTGCTGCGGCTGGCCGTAGAGATTGAACCTCTCCTGCGGATCGTTGACCATGTCGTAGAGCTCGGCCGGCCCGTCCGGCTGCCGGCGCGCCACGTACTTCCAGTCCTCGGTGCGCACCGAGCGGCAGCCCTCCATCTCGTAGAACATCCGCGTCTCCCAATCGATCTTCCGGCCTCGCAGGGCGGCGGCGAAGCTGCGTCCCGGGAGCTTCGGCTTCCGGGGAATCCGATGCTTCAGGCCCAGATACTCCAGAAGACTGGGAAGGAAGTCGTAGTTGCTGACCATGATGTCGGTCTTCCCCGGCTTGATTCCTCGTGGATGGCGGAAGATCAGGGGGATCTGCATCATCAGATCATGCGCCGCGATGGGGCGGGTGTGATCCCCCATTCCCCAGAATCCGTTTTGACCGCCCATCCAGCCCTGGTCGCCGGCAAAGATCACGATCGTGTTCTCCTCCAGCCCCAGCTGCTTCAGAGCTGCCATGATCTCGCCCACGCCGTCATCGACGGCGCTCACCTCGGCGGCGACCCGCCGGATGCTCACGATGTTGTTGTGGTAGGCCTTGTTGTTGTACTGCCAGGGGTGAACCGCGTCTCTGGGAAAGGACGGCAGATACTTGTCCGCGTAATACGCCGCGTGTCGATTGCGAGCCGGCTCCAGCAGCAGCGGCCCGAGGCCGTAGGGTCCGTTGTAGGCTAGGTAGAGGAAGAACGGCTTCTCACCACCCTGGTTCTGCTCGATGAAGCGGATCGCATGCTCTGTCCAGAGATCGGTCATGTACTTGGGGGTCTTCCTGACCTTGCCGTCCTGGATGATGAGGTCTTCGTAGAAGCTTCTCGTACTTCCCCGCGCCATCGTGATCCAGTAGGAGAACCCGTCCTGCGGCGTCATGTTGGCCCCCAGGTGCCACTTGCCACTGAGACCGCAGACGTACCCTTCCGAGTTCAGGATCCGGGGCAGCGTCTCGAACTCCTTCAGGGTGTAGTAGGCCTCGGGGCCGACCATGTACTTGTTGTCGAGGAAGGAATGGAGTCCGTGCTGCGACGGGATCAGGCCGGTGAGGAAGGTGGCGCGGGTCGGGGAGCAGACGGGATTGCTGCTCATTGCCCGGGTGAAGCGCATTCCCTCGGAAGCCAACCGATCGATATTCGGAGTCCGGATGTCCTGGTTGCCGTAGCAGCCGAGGGTCCAGGCGCCGTGGTTGTCGGTCAGGATGAAGACGACGTTGGGCCGGGCCGCGGCTGCGCCAGGGTCCGTCAGAAGGAAGAGAAGCACCAGACGAGGGATCAGAATTCGCAGGAGGCTCATCGAAGGTGGACTCCTTTCGCTGCCTCCGAGTTTCTATGTGGCGAGTCCAGCGGTTTCAGTGGGAACAACCTGGATGGCGTGTGCTCTCTCTCCATCAGTGCGGTGAACTCCGACACCACCTCCGGATACCGGTCGGCGATGTTGTTCCGCTCACCGATGTCCTGAGCGAGATGGTACAACTCGACCTCGAGATTTCCATCGTTCATGTTCTGCCGGACGGCCTTCCAGTCTCCTACGCGCACCGCCTGCTGCCCTCCGTAGCTGGGGAACTCACGGTACAGGAATGGTCGCGGATCCTGTCTTTGCCCGAGCAGTGTGGGTGCCAGGCTGATTCCATCGATCTTCTTCGGCTTGGCCTGGGGGGCGCCGACCAGTTCCAGAAGGGTGGGCATCCAGTCCTCGAAGCCGCTGATCCGGCCGCTCTCGGAGCCCGACTCCACGCGGCCCGGCCAGCGGACCAACGCCGGCACCCGGATCCCTCCCTCGTACAGCGAGCCCTTCAATCCCCTCAGCTCGCCCACACTCTTGAAGAACTCGTGGTCCACTTCCTGATCCAGGTGCGTGGTCCCGTTGTCGGAGCTGAACACGACGATGGTGTCTTCCGCCAGGCCGAGCTCGTCCAGCAGCCTCAAGACCCTGCCCACAAAGCGATCCATCCGCGTAATCATGGCCGCGTAGGCGGCTCGCGGCGTGAAATGCGGCGTGTAGCCACGGCCCTCGGACCGCGTGAAGGGTGGGTCCTCCCACCCCAGGTCGAGATAGGGCTCGAGCTCCTCGTCGGGTACGTGAAGCGCCAGGTGCGGAATGATGGTCGGGTAGTCGAGGAAGAACGGCCGGTTCCGGTTGGCCCGGATGAACTCCAACGCCTGGCCGTTGATCCGATCGGGAGCATAGCCCGGCCCCTTGAAGCGATCGTAGCTGCGTGGATCGAAAGGATCGTCTCCCGGGGCGAGGCCGGCGTGCCCGGGAACCGGTGGATCGTTCCGCAGCGGGATGCGTTGATGGTCGCTCCAAAGGTACGAGGGATAGTAGCTGTGGGCGTGGCTCTGGCAATTGTATCCGAAGAATCGGTCCATTCCCTGCCGCAGCGGCTCTCCGCTGGATCCGGGTCCACCCAGTCCCCACTTGCCGAAGGCCCCGGTGACGTACCCCTGTGTCCGCAGCAATTCCGCCAGGGTGATTTCCGCGGAGGGGATGGGCTCCTGACCCTCGGGTGGCGTGGCCTTGTTGCTGCGGATGTAGGCATGGCCCGGGTGCTTCCCGGTCATCAGGACGCAACGGGAGGGAGCACAGACCGGGCTGCCCGAGTAGTGCTGCGTCAGCCGCATCCCCTGCCGGGCCAGGCGGTCCAGGTTGGGGGTGCGGATCAGCTCCTGGCCGAAGCAGCCCAGCTCGCGGTAGCCCAGGTCGTCGGCGAGGATGAAGACGATGTTGGGCTTGCGCTGCAGGGAGCAGCCTGGGCTGAAGGCCGCAAGAAGACTACAGCCGAGGATGATGAGCTGTTGGAAGATACGATGACGCGACATCGGTCCTTGACGAGTAGTATGTCGACAACGTCCGGTCAATGAAACAGTTCAGGCGCGTTGAGCCGCCTTGGCACGGGACGACCGAAAAGGGCGAAAAGGGGAAAGGGCGAAAAGGGGACAGTCTATTTCTCCCTCCCGTGGTAGAAATCCTGCGTAGCGCCGAGACGGGGGCTGCGTCCGCCGGACAAGGCGCGACGAGGGAACCTATTCGACCCTATGTGATCGAGAAGCAACCCGGTCTGCCGGAATGCAGACCCAGTGGAATGGCGTGACGACTTTCGCCACAGACTACCGAACCTGCCGCCGGGAAGACGGCTCGGTCGGGCCAGGAGGAACAGGATGAACCGACAGAACATGAGCGTTTCGCAATCCGACCGCCGAGGTTTCCTCAAGCAGGTGTCCGCTGCCGGCCTTGGACTCGGTCTGACGCCCGCCATCCTGAAGGGCGCCGATGACCAGAAGGTCAGCCTCGGCTTGATTGGCATAGGAGGCCGGGGATCGAAGCTCCTGAGGTTGTGTCTGGGGTTTTCCGACGTGAGCATACCAGCGGTTTGCGACATCGCCCCCGACAACCTGCGTCGAGCTCAGGACGCGGTCGAGGAGTCGGGCCGCTCACGTCCCGAGGGGTACGGCAAGGATGAGCGCTCCTACCTCGAATTGCTGCAACGCGATGACCTCGACGGTGTCGTCATCGCCACTCCCTGGGAGCTGCACATCCCCATGGCCGTCGATTCCATGAAGGCCGGAATCTATGCGGGAGTCGAAGTCGGCCCGGCCAACTCCATCGAAGAGTGCTGGGAACTGGTGGAGACCTACGAGGAAACCCGGGTTCCCTGCATGCTCCTGGAGAATAACTGCTATGCCCGATACAACATGGCGATCCTCAGAATGGTCCGCGAGAGCGTATTCGGGGAACTGATCCACTGCCAGTGCGGTTATGCCCATGATCTGCGCGAACGCCTGGTCCTGGGAAAGGGCACGGGTCCCACTCCCAAGGGGGAAGGGGACTACCGCTCCATGCACAACCAGTACCGCAACGGAGAGCTCTATCCGACCCACAGCATCGGTCCCGTAGCCCACTGCCTGAACATTCAACGAGGGAACCGTTTCGAATACCTGACCTCGATGGCCACCAAGTCACGAGGCTTGGGCAAATGGTCCGAGGAGAATCTTCCGGCCGGTCACCCGCGTCGAAACATCGCCTGGAAGCAGGGTGATCTCGTCACCACGACCATCAAGTGTTCGAATGAGGAAACGGTGGTCATCAAGTTCGACACCCGCCTGCCCCGACCCAACTCCTTCCTGTACGTGGTCCAGGGTACGAAAGGCATCTGGATGCAGGATGCGGACAGCCGTTCGAAGGACAAGTCCATGATCTACCTGGACGGCATGGAGCCACGGCACCGGTGGCAGTCCTTCGATCGATTTCAGGAACGGTTCGAGCATCCGCTGTGGAAGAGATACTTGGCCGAGGGAATCCGCAAAGGACATGGCGGAACCGACTTTCTGGAACTCCGGGCCTTCAAGGAGTGCATCAAGCGGAAGATCGACCCTCCCATCGACGTCTACGACATGGCGGCCTGGATGGCGATCTCACCCCTCTCCGAACAATCGATCCGGCGCTCGAGCGCACCGGTGGACTTCCCGGATTTCACCCAGGGCAAGTGGATGAGCAACCCGCCTTTGTTCGGGGTTACGGAAGCGTACTGAGCCGGAAGCAGCGGCGCGCCCGATCCCGGCAGGACGCACCTCCCGGAGGTTCCGTGGATTCTGCTTCTATCGGAATCTCATGGAGTAGAGATCCGCATCCTTCATGACGAAGCGCAGCCGAACCGGCTTCCCTGAGAGACGACTCAGATCCTGGCGACCTTCCCACGTGACCAGACGTTCGATCTCGTCCCCGATGATCTCCCGGCAATCGGAGAGAGAGAATCCGGGGAAAGGCTGGCCTCCCATGTCCTGGACCTCCACTCGAAGACTTCCGGCCGCGCTGGTGGCGTAGTTGATCACCAGCCGGTTTCCCGAGAAGATCAGGGGTCTGGTGAGCATCTCGCCTCCCTGGTAGGGAGCCCGAACGGAGCTGAATCCATCCAGGCGCAGGGTCATGCGCTCGATGTGCCAGGAAGGTTGGGCGTAGTGCCGGCTCACGAAGAACGACATCTCCGCGGGTCCGGTCTGCACCACTCCCCTCAGGGGATAGTTGGTCCGGGAGACCCAGTTCTCCGGTCCCCGCCCCGGCCGCACCAGGGCCTCCAGGAAGGTCCGGTCGATCCGGGTGGTCCCGGGCCGGGTCGTCAGAAGCACCCCGTCGGAGCAGTCCTCGTAGTAGGCGTGGCCTCCTTGTGAAGCCACTCGCATCCGGTCCAGTTGGGCGTCGGTGACGACGCGTCGGCCCTTCATGAAACGGGCAGCCAGAGCCACGTAGAGATGGGGGGCTCGAAAATAGGGCTCCGTGTTGTTGGTGTACAAGTGGTCGGAGGGTACGACGGTCCCGGTATCGCTGTAGGTCATCCCCTTCGGCTCGGACCAGTGAATCAGATCCCGGGAGGTGGCACGCTGAATGGATCGGAGTCCTGACGGAGAAGAGCTGTTTGGGCGCTTTACCATGTAGCGGAAATAGCAGACGTAGAGTCCCTCCGTCTGCGACCAGAAGACGTAGTTGGAGGCATCGAAGGCGTTGCGGATTCCGGTTGCGATGATGGGTTCCTCGCGTAGCCGCCGCCACTGGAACCAGTCTTTGGAACCGTACAGGTAGACGTGCATGAGGAATGGTTCCTTGGACTGGAGGATGGCGCGGATTCCCTTCACACGCTCGGCGGCCGGCACGCCGGGACGGGCGTCGATGAAAGGGAAAAGGTAGTGGACCGGGCGGCGACCGGTCTCGTCGACCACGGCCACCGCGTTGTTCTCCCGGGTGCCATTCACCTCCAGCAGCCCCAGACTGGGTTTCTCCCAGCGGACACCGTCGCGGCTCTCGGCGTAGCAGAGGACGACGGATCCGTCTTCGGACCATCCCCGGTAGAACATGCGATAGACGCCGCCGTCGTGGATCACCTGGAAACCCCAGTTGTGGGGACCCTCCCACGGCCGATCCGCCTTCAGGACTGTTCCCGCCGGCCGGGGGTGTCCCATCATCAGGCGCGCTCCGTCCAGCCGATCGATCAGGTGGTGATCGACGAAAAGTTCCAGTCGGGAGCCGATGTCGATAGGCTTCCCGGATTCGGCCTGCTCTGCAGGGGGCGCCGCACCCAGAGGGAGCGCCAGGAAGGCCGCCGTGAGAGCCGAAAGTCTCATTCTCATCGTCCGTCCTCCAGGTTGAAGGGACCGGGGAGTCTGCGCGGTAGAAATGATCGTAGCGAGAAAGTGGGGAATCGAGGCCAGATTTTCTCGATTTGGAGGTGCATAGTTGTTCTATTCGCCGAGAAATCGGGGGAATATGGACCGATTCTACCGCTTTCGCAGTAGATCAATTTCTGCCGCGCAGGCTCCTGGGCCGAGAATCGACTATCCCGTTCGACCTCGTCAGCTGCCGGCCGCCTGAGCCTCCCGGAACTGGATCGAGAAGAGATCCGCATCCTCCATCACGAAACGCAGACGGACGATTTGACCCTTCAGTTTCGCCAGCTTCGCCCCGCCGTCTTCCCAGGATACAGTGCGCGCGATCTCGTCGCCGTAAATCTCGGGGCACTGCTCCAGTTGGAAGCCGTCCAGCGGTTGCCCGTCGCGGTCCAGGATCGACACGCGGATGCTGCCGACGGCGCTCGTCCGGTAATTCAGGACCAGGTCATCGCCGGAGAATTGCAGCGGTTTGCTGGTCCACTCCCCTCCTGAGAGGGGAGCGTGCAGGGAGACGAAGCGGTCGATACCCATTGTTCCTCGCCTCAAGTGGGCGGTGGGGAGATAGAAATGCTGGGTGTAGTACACCGACAACTCGGTTTCCGATGTGGCCAGCAACCCCCAGGCCGGCATGTTGCTGTGCTTGGTCCAGTTCTCCTTCTCGGGACCGGGCCAGAGAAAAGGCTCGCTGGAATGCTGCTTGAAGTTTCTGCCGTCCCGGCTGGACATCAAGACAGCGTCGCAGGCGCTCTTGGTGTCTGGGATCGAAGAGGGGTGGCCGGGAGCATAACGCATGGGAAAGGCCAGGTAGAGGTGAGGCGCTCGGAAATAGGGGAGCGTCGCATTCGTATAGATGTGTTCCTGAGAAGGAGCTTCCACCCGTACCAGTTCGGGATCCGACCAGTGGAGAAAGTCTTTCGAGGAGCTGATGCCGATGGCCCGCTTGCCGTTGTGTTTGACTCGGAAATAGGCGAAGTAGGATTCTCGGCGCGGATCCCAGAAGGCGATGTTCTGCGAATCGAAACCCACGGGTTCCGGATAGCTGCCCTTGGTGATCCGGGCCTCTTCGGCCAAAAGGCGCCAGTGAAGGCCATCGCGCGAGGCGAAGACCTTCAGCCCGCCGATCCGGGCATGACCTCCGACCGCTTTGTATCGTTGGTCGGCAGGCGTCCCCGGTTTGGTGTCGATGAAGGGGCTGAAATTGTGAGCGGTCCAGCCTCGATTGATGATGTTGTTGTTCCCGGATCCCTGGAACTGGACGATTCCGAGCCATGGTTTCGTCCAGTGGATTCCGTCCGTGCTCTCCGCATAGCAGGTGAACTGATCCGTGTCCGAGGCGAAGCCTGCTTGTGGGTGAGTCGCGTAGTACATTCGGAAGACACCCTTGTCCTCGAAGACGGTGAAGTAATCGCAGAAGGGGCCCTCCCAGAGAGCTTCGAAGGTCATCACTTTCTCTGCAGGCCGAGGCTGATGGACATCGAATTCCAGGTTCCTGCGGGACTCGATCAGATAGTCGTCCAGGAGCAGTTCCAGTCTCGTGCCGATCGCCAAGGATTCCGACGCATCCGCTGGTTCAGGCGTGGGATGACACGACGCCAGCAGCGGGAAACCGGCTGCGATCCGGAAGGTTCGAAGGAGGAAGGAAGAAAACATCTGCAGGTTCCTGGCCAATACTATATGACGGCGGAAGCAACAGCGCGACAAGGCAAGGAGCCCCTCGTCATCCTGCCCAGCGACACTTGGCGGCCATCCCAGTACCGGCTGGCCTTGGGATCGCTCCTGAACGTGGCTGTGAGCCCGGGATTGTCAGGGACATGAGTCCACGAAACGCAGGATGACTTCCTCCAGGACGGGACTGTTGCCCCCATCCGGCGATACCAGGACGGCACGGTATTGCAGGGCCGCGGAATCCTCATTCAGGGAGTGGCACTCCCCGCGGCCGGTCTCCCTCCAGGCGGCGCCAGTCAATGGTGACTGGTCAGATCCGAAGCGAAGCTGCATGCGGATCGAGGTGTTGTGGGGTGTCTCACCCCTCCATTCAGGAACCAGGAAGCACCGTTTGTCCGGGATCGGGAGCACCGGCGACAGATAGTCGTACTCAGGACCCCGGTCATAGATGTTGCCGGGAGCGATCCCATGAGCGAAATGCGTTCCCGCCGTTGGAAGGTGGGTCCGGCGCTGTACGGAATAGCCCTCCTCGCCTCCCCAGTAGAGGTAGGCGCCGAAGTTGTGGTCGCCATCCTTGATGTGGTTTTTGACGACGATCTCCGGGTACCGGTCCTGATTCAGGTCCAGCAACTGGATGCCGCAGGATGATTCCGCCGGAAGTTCGGTCCTGCGGCGGTTTTCGTAGCCGGCCCCGGCGCTGCCCCAATAGATGAAGACGGGAAGGCTCCGGGTCTGCTCCGCCTTGTAGTTGCTGGAAACCAGGAGTCTGCGCGGTAGAAATGATCGTAGCGAGAAAGTGGGGAATCGAGGCCAGATTTTCTCGATTTGGAGGTGCATAGTTGTTCTATTCGCCGACAAATCGGGGAAATATGGACCGATTCTACCGCTTTCGCCTCCGAGTAGTGATGGGCCGAGTTCCCCCAGAAGATGAGCGAAGGAATTTCGCCCGCTTTCCTGCCGCTGAGCCGGTTCATGAGCACGATCTCGGGATGGCCGTCCCGGTTCAGGTCCGCGGCCGTCACGCCGACGGCTCCGAACCCCTGCAGGTGGGAGCGCCGGGCCGGGTGGAAGCCCTTCTCCGACCCCCAGTAGATGTGGGAGGGAGGGTCGTGGGTCTTGGAGGTTTCCGCGTTGGCGAAGACCAGGTCGATATGGCCGTCCCGGTTGAGATCCGCAGACGCCACCGATCCCGGGGAAAGAGTCGGCAGAACGGTCCGCCGCCCGGGATCGAATCCGGCGCCCGATCCCCAGTAGAGTGCCGAACCCGTGACTTCCGACCCTTGATCGGCGACTTGGCCGGCCAGAGTCAGGTCGACGTGACCGTCTCCGTTGAGGTCCCGGGCGATCACCTCCCGGACCTCCTCGGCGGGCAGGCGCCGGGGCCGGCCCAAGCTGGGCCTTTCAGAGATTTGGAAGAGCAGAAGGCCCGCGGATCCCGAATCCAGGTTGGATCTCTCGGTTCGATCGGCATCGAAGAAGGCCGATCTCGTCTTCCCCGAGAACACGACCAGTTCGTCTGTCCCGTCGAGATCGAGATCGGCGGCTCGGACCAGCCGCGGGTTGCCCGCCTCCAGATCCAGCTGCCTGGCGCCGTCGAATCCCGCGCTCGAGCCCCAATGGAGACTCAGGCTCTGGTGCTCGAGGTTGTTGTTGGCAAACGCGAGATCTGCCCATCCGTCGCCGTCGAAGTCCCCGACGGCACAGCTGATGGCGCTCAAGGTGGGGATGGACGTGCGCCGCTCGGCTGAGTACCCGTCGGGAGCCCCCCAGTAGACATACGACTCCCGGTGCAGGCGATAACCTTGGCGATGCCCGCTCTCCTCGCCATAGTTGGCCACCACGATGTCCGGCCAGCCGGCGGAAAAGGCCACGCCGAGAACCAGGGCGAGATGGATAGCCACCTTTCCTCGCGGTCCCGCCCATGGCTGAAATCGGAGCCGCCCCGAGTCTCTTCCGGTTCCCGGCATCGATCTACTCCCGGTCACGCGCCCGCGGCTGGCCTTCCGGCCGATAGTCGGGGTTGCGCTTCGGCATCTGGGCTCCCACCGAGCGCCGCCAGTTCTCCAGGTCGGCTGCCAGTTCCCGGGTCTTCTCCGGCAGGACGGAGGCCAGATTTCGAGACTCCCCCAGATCGTCCACCAAGTCGTAGAGTTCGTACCGATTGTCCGATCCGTAGATCCCGGCCTCGTGCCACTCGATCAGTTTGTACTCACCCTTCCGGATGGCGCTCGAAGGGAAGGCTCCGAACTTGTGGTAGTGGGGGTAGTGCCAGAAGAGCGCGTCCCGGCCGGGGACCACGGGCCCCGTGAGAAGCGGCAGCAGGCTCACGCCGTCGGTGTCCTTGCCCGTCTCGGTGCCTCCGGCTGCCTCCAGCAGCGTGGGAAAGAGATCCACGCTGTTGACAGGTTCCCCGGAGACGCGGCCGGGGGGGATTCGGCCCGGCCAGCGGACGATCAAGGGCACCCGGATTCCCCCTTCGTAGAGGTCGGCCTTTCCGGCCCGCAACGGATCGTTGGCGGCGATCTGCCCCTCGGTCGCGGTCCAATCCAATCCTCCGTTGTCGGAATAGAAAAGCACGAGGGTCCTCTCGGTCAGCTTCATCTCGTCGATTTTGGCCAGCAGCCGGCCGACACTGCGATCCAGGGTCTCGATCATGGCTCCGATAACCGGGTGGTTGGTGGGAGAGTCGACGTCCGGCTTCCTCCGGTACTTGGAGATCAGAGCCTTCTTCTCCACCAGGGGGGTGTGAATGCTGTTGTGCGAAACGAAGAGGAAGAAGGGCCTCTCACGGTTCTTCTCCATGAACTCCAGGGACTTCTCGGTGATGATTCCCACGTTGTGGGCATCGTCCTCCGGCGTCTGCCACTTCCTGGCCATGGATGGGACCGGCTTGTAGGTTACGAAGTGCTGGTCGAAACCTTGCTTGTCCGGATTGAAGGGCAGGCTCTCGGGAGGCGTCTTGACGCGGCTGAGGTGCCATTTTCCGAAGCCGGCCGTCACGTACCCCAGCTTCTTCAAGGCTTCGGCGATCGTCTCCTCCTCCAAGCGCAGATAGGGTGTCCAGTCGGGATCCAACAGCTTGGCGTTCGGGTTGGGGACGTAGTCCTGCGGCGAGATGAACTTGGTGACGTGGAGTCGCGCCGGGTACTTGCCCGTCATGATGCTGGCTCGAGTCGGGGAGCAGACGGGGCTGGCCGCGTAGGCGTCGGTGAGACGCATCCCCTCTCGAGCCATGCCGTCGAGGTTGGGAGTCTCGTAGAAACTGCTTCCGTAGCAGCCCAACTGGTTCCAGCCCAGGTCATCGGCCAGGATCAAAACGATGTTCGGCCGCTCGAGCTGCCGGGTGCATCCGGAGGAGAATCCGGCCAGGAAAGCCGAGAGCAGGAGAAGAGGAAACGTTCGTGCCCGGCGTAGAGCCGCGGAATACAGCCGTCCACTGGTGCGGTTACCAGGGACCCTGAACATGCTACGGCTCCCGGCGCTCGAGATCCAGGTGGGGGTCGGGCCCACCAAAGCGATACGCGTACAATTTTGCGCCCGGTGTCAGGTGGAAACGAAGGACCACAGCCTGGCCCGCAAACCGCGAGACGTCGCTCTCTTGGCCCCAGCGAATGAGATGGTTCGTCACGTCCGTCGTCAACGGCAGGGCCCGCTTCCGTCCGAACCCGGACAGGGGATTCCCCGTCTCGTCGCAGAGTTCCACCTGGACCGCGCCCTTCGAGGCGTCGGCATTGACGAAGAGGTGCCGTCCCCGGTATCGGAGCGGCCGGGTTTCGACCACGCCTTCGGCCGCATCCGGCTTCACCTCCAGGCTGACGTAGCCCTCCTTCCTCAGAAACGCGACGCCCATGTTGTTTGAGGGTCGTTGGGAACGGGCGTGCCACTGGAGCCATCCGGCATCGGTCATGTCGTGGCGGACGGGCGAGCCCTGGTAGTAGAGGTAGATCCGGTCCGATCCCGGAGGCTCGACGGCCTGTGCGTACAGCACCATCCCCTCGTCCCAGGCGCCCTCCGGACCCACCGGCAGGAACACATCCTGGTCCGCCACGTGCTGCCAACGGTAGCCGTCGCGCGAACTGATGAGCTGAATGTCGAGCCAGGCGCTGGGCTTGTCCTGGTAGGCCTCGGGCCCCAGGCTCCTCCAGCGGGGATCCGGATTCTGCTCATTGTGGTAGGCGTCGGTGAATCCCACCAGGACGCTGGACTCGTCCTTGGTCCGGATGCCGTACCAGCCCAGATTGTTTTTTTCGCTCCGCTTCAGGTCCGTCAAGACCGGGTCCTGCCAGTGGGTCAGGTCCCACCCGATGCGGGCATAGACCCGGTCCTTCAACCCCTCGCCCTCGTTGGCGATCACCGTCATCTTGTCGAGGCGGGCGAAGTAGACTGGATTCTGCATGAGCGGCCGGTCGGTGGCCATGACGGCTTCCTGGCGGCGGATGCGGCTGTAGGGCCAACCCTGGTAGCCGCTCATGTTCCGCACCGGCCCCCAGGGCCAGTGGAGTCCGTCGGGGGAGCGCAGGAGGATCTGCTTGAAGGTCCCCCGGTCGGACCCGTAAAGCATCTTCGCGCTGGCGCAGATGTTCCCCTCGCCTGGCCGGGCCAGAGGGTCCAGGAACACGAAGAAGGACCGCTTCGGCGTGACGATGTTGTTCCGCGTCGAGCCTCGATATTCCGCCAGACCCAGCACCGGCTGCTCCCACCGAAGGCCGTCGCGGCTCACGGCGTAGCACATGCTCATCTGGTTGTCCTCGCTGTTGTTGGCCCGGTACCAGGTTCGGAACAATTGCAGCCGGGGATCATAGAGGGTTCCGAACTGTTGCATGGAGCCGGCTTCCCAGTCGCCCTTGGCCGTCAGCAGCGGGTTGCCCGGGTAGCGCTCAGGTTGGTTCACGACCCGTTCGATCCCCTCCATTCGAGCCAGCAGAAAATCATCCAGGAACAGCTCCTTGCCGTTGCCGATCAGGATGGCGGGATCGGGCTCGAAACGGCGCGGCGCCGTGGAAAGGCGGACCTCATCGATCAGGCCGTCGAAGAAGCCGGTTTGGGCGTCCGGCCCGGGACCGCCGACACACAGGATGGAGCCGTCGCTTCCGGGCTCGCCCACCCCCTGGCGCTCTGCCAGTTCCATCCGCCGAAACGGACCGGACCGGCGGCCGTTGAGATAAATGCCCACGTTGCCCCTGTCGCAGACCACGGCCACGTGGGTCCAGCGGCCGATGGCGACTGGCTTCTCGCTCTCCATGTAAAAACGGTGGAGGCCGGCTCCGCTGGCGAAACGCAACCGCCCTTGCCCGGTGATTTCCACCTTCCAGGAGGATGTGGGGACCCAGGTCGCCGAGTTGACCCCCGCCAGCATGACCTGCGCCTGCCGGGCCTGGGGAAGCATCCAGAACTCGATGGTGTAGCCCCTCTGGTTGTCCATGAGGACCACCGGCACTTCGACATCCGCGAAGCGGATGGGTGGACGCTTGCGGGTGTGACGGGTCAGATATTGCGGCTGGGGCAGAGAAACCAACAGACACTGGCGGAGACCTGGCCGACCTACGAACTTCAGAGCTCCACCGAAACGTCCCTGCTGGTGCCGGGCCTCCATCCGCACGTAGACGGGATCCACCAGCACCTTGTCGGCGACCGCTATTCCTTCGTCCGGCTCGTCCAGATGCAGCAGCAGGAACGTCTGCTCATCCTGCCGGGGCGGACGGTCCAGAGGCGTCGAGGCTAGCGCAGGCAGCACCACGGCCGCCGCCGCCAACACTCGTTGCAGGTGTCTGAACATGGGCGTCTCCTTTCTTCAGTACCTGTCCGGTCTTTCTCCCAATGCCGCAACGGCATTCAATGATCTGCCGTGATCGTCGCTGAAGATGACGTGGGACCGACTTGGTTGCCGTTTGTCGAATGACTCTCGATAGTTGGCCGGCAGGATGAGCCGGCCTTGGTGCCGGCCGTGCTGCAGTTGAATGCGGATGCCGGGGCCGAATGCGTAATGCTTCCAACCGGTTTTTTCGTCTGCGCCGTATATGTCTATCGGGTTCAACCAACTGTTTCCGTCGTCGTCGCTGCGAAGGAGAAGGGGTCTTCCTCCCTGACGCCGGCCACGTGGGTCGAGGTAATCGCGATTGACTGCCAACCAGATGGAGCCCGTTTCCCGATCGACGACTGCCGTGGGATTGCCGTACTTGATCGGGGCGTCTCCGCCTTCCTCGATCACCAGCCGCGGCGCCAGCCAAGTCCTGCCGCCGTCTTCGCTACGCCGCAGGAGCAGGTCGATATCCCCGTGGTCCGACAGGCTCGACTTGCGAGCCTCGCAGAAGACGATCAGCGAGCCCTGCGGCGAGACGATCATCGCCGGGATTCGATAAGCGTGGTAGCCGCCCTGCCCGCCGACAAACAGATCGGTGGCGAACGGAGTTGCCGCCCTTGCCATCCTCACGGACGGACAAGAGGCGGCCAAGATGTGGAATGCAATCGCAGAAAATGACAAGAGCCGCTTCATCGAGCCTTATCTGCAGCGCCGCGCCAGCCAGGGACCGGGTTAAGAGGACCGCTCGCGTTTGAAGACAAGTCTTCATCGGAACCCTGCGGGGAGTCAAGCCTGGGTGGCGAAGACGGGCAGCGGCCCTGGCCCGCATTTCTCAGTACGCCATGGAAAGGCGCTTTCTCCTAGCGGGTGCGAAACTCGCCCGGCAACTGTCGCTCCAGCCGGTAGCAGTCGGAGCGGTTCAAGGAGGTAACGAATTGGACTGAAGCACTCCGATGCCAAAGGGTCGCCTCGGGCGACTCAGCGAGTCCGCAGGCCGTAGCTTGAGCGAACGCTGCGCAGGCCTCGAAACGGGCAATGCGGAAGCCGACCCGCCT
Source organism: Acidobacteriota bacterium (assembly GCA_965217775.1). Lineage (GTDB taxonomy): Bacteria > Acidobacteriota > UBA6911 > RPQK01 > JAJDTT01 > JAJDTT01. The sequence goes on along the minus strand of CBDCJH010000002.1, from coordinate 3,331,709 downwards.
GAGATACGCACGAAGGCTGGCAGCGGCCGGGAAGCGAGCGACGTAAGCACCGGCCGGTTCCGCCGGGGTAGTGGCGGTGGCATGTGGACAAGAGGGAGAGGGTAGCAACACGGGAAGCCCCGCCGGTGGCGTGGCACGCGTCAACCGGGAACCCGCGAGGGCCAGCCTGGGCCGCCGGGGTGGCGGAGAGGCCCATAGCAGCCCGTGGCAAAAGTCGCCACGGCATTCGACCGTCCCTGCATCCCGGCGGACTGCGTTGCGATTCGGGCACATACTCCCGGTATGCACCCGAATCGCGCCTTGTCCGGCGGGCGCAGGAACGGTCTCGGTGCTCGCGGGACTTTCACCACGGACTGATAGTATTGGAGAAGCTGGGTAATGCCGATGGATCGAGGCCGCAGGCGCAGCCAGATCGGCGTCCCGCGGTCATTTCTTCCGGCCCTCAAGCCTTTCCAGGATGGTCCGAAACCTCTCGGAGATCCGCCGTTGCTCCTCGGTGCGTTGGGACACCTGGATGGGGCTGGCTTCCAGGCCGTCGGATTCGATGTCGTAGAGCTCTCCGTTGCCGTACAGCTTGTATTTCCGATCGCGGACGAACGTGAGTTGCGCGTACTTGTCCTTGTCCCATCCCGGCCTCGGTTCGAAGTGCATGAAGATCCAGTCGCGGCGATCCCCGTCCCGTCCCCATAGCCGATCCGCAAAACTGACGCCGTCGACCAGGGACTGGCCTGGGAGCCGGATGCCCGCCAGCTCCGCCAGCGTCGGGTAGATATCGACCGAGTCGATGAGATCCTGTGAGACCACGCCGGCCGGAACCGTGCCGGGCCAACTGGCGATCATCGGCACTCGAGTTCCGGCATCGGTCGTCTTTCCCTTTCCGCCCTGGATCGTCCGGTTTCCAAGCTGCGAAGAAATCATCCTGTGGGTGCCGTTGTCGGCATAGAACAGGACCAGAGTCTGTCGGCGCAGACCCAGCCGGTCCAGGTGGGCCACGATCCTTCCGACCAGCTTGTCCATGTAGGCGACCATGTCGGCAAAGTAGGCCGGGTCCGATTCGTGGCGCCGGGATTCCTGCTGCCATTGGGGGCTGTCCGGAGTGGGTACGAAGGGGCCGTGCGGGAGCGCCATGGGGTAGTAGACAAAGAACGGAAGGTCGCGGTTCCGCTCTGCGAAATCGTTGATGTAGTCCACGAAGAGATCCGGCCCGTAAGCCCCCGTCTGCGCCCGAACCAGCTTTCCATTGAGGTCATAGGTGGGATCCGCATACCGTGATCCCTTGTCCTCGGTATGCCAGGCGTGCCAGAGCAGATACTCGTCAAATCCCGACTCGGCGCCCCGCATACCCGTTCCCCGTCTCTCCGCCGCACCGGGATAGTCCGCGGGATCATAGCTGTGCAGCTGCCATTTCCCGGAGATCAGCGTCCGGTAGCCCGCCTCCTGCATGAGATGGCTGAAGGTCCTCTCCCCTTTCGGCAGGATTCCGAAGCCCTGCCAGTAGCGGTGCTGGTAGCGGCCCGTCATCAACTGCACGCGGGTGTTCGTGCAGAGCGGCTGGGAATAGGCGTGGTCGAAACGAATCCCCTGACGGGCCAGGCGGTCCAGCATCGGCGTCGAGTAGGAGCGCCCTCCGTAGGCGCCCAGGGTTTCGTAGCCCAGATCGTCCGCCAGGATCAGGACGATGTTGGGGCGGTCCCGCCGGGAGCCGGTCTCCACCGTGCAGGCAACGACCGACGCGGCGGTCATGATGACGAGGAGGGTCAGGAGCCGGGTAGGCACGCAGGAGAACTGGCAGATCCTCGACGATCCTGTCAAGTCAAACAGCGAACGGGGTCAGGAGACGAGTCATTTCCGCCATCTTGGTCATTGCGTGCCCGGTGTCGTTTCTCTCGACTTTGTCCGGATGCTCCCGTCTCCCGGGTGCCGTTGCGCTCCCTCGGATGGGAAGTGGATGCCAGGTCCTACCGCAACCGGAGAGGGTAGAGGTCGGCGTCCTTCATGACGAACCGGAGACGGATCGGCTTGCCTGCCCAGGGACAGCAGGCATAACGGCGAGGAGCGCCGGCAGAGGGACAATCGTCCGGAGCATCATCGGCGTTCGTCCCCAAAGATCTGTGGTTTCTGGAACCTTGAACCGACATCGGTTCTGCGTGGTTTGCTTGAAAGTCAAGAGATCATCGCCGAACCTGGAGAGAGACCGAAAAGGGGACAGTCTGTTTCTTCCGTGTTTCTTCCGGGCGGTCCTCGACGCAGCCATGGGAGCGTTCCTGGTGATCTTTCCCGAGAAGGCGTCCGTGAGGTTTTCGGGGAAGGGATCTCCTCGGCGGCGACGGCACGGAAGGTCTACGGAGTGGTTTTGGACAAGGACCAGTCGATCGATGCCGGACAGACGACGGCCCTGAGGATAGCCAGGATCCCAGGGAAGGGAGGCTGAAGGGGATGCTCATTTTCGATGGCGACTACCCGATGGCTTACAGTGCCCTGGAGTTGAACCGGGATCTGACCCTGCCCGTCGAGGCGGTGCGCCGGGCCGACCCGGACTCGGGCAATCTGGTCCTGGCCACCCTGCCCGAGATGAGACGGGGTGGGATTGCGGGCGCGCTGGTCAAGGTGGTAGCTCGGATCGAAAGAGAAGGCAGTCCCCTCCGGGGCTACCGTAGTGGGGACTTGGCCCATGCCGCCGCCCGCGGTCACCTCGCCTTCTATCAGGTCCTGGCGGCCCGTGGAGAAATCCGGATTCTCGAGACCCGGTCCGAATTCAGCCGCCACATGGAGGAATGGACAGATGCGGCCGAAACGGCCGGACGAGCCGTGGGCGTGGTCCTGGGGATGGAGGGGGCCGATCCCATTCTCTGGCCCGAGCAGTTGTCCCTGTGGTGGGACTGGGGACTCCGAGTCGTGAGCCTGACCCACTACGGCCCCAGCAGTTACGCGCACGGGACGGGCTGTCCCGGAGGGTTGTTTCCACCGGCGCGGCCGTTGCTGGCGGAAATGGAGCGGACCGGAATGATCCTGGACCTGACCCACATCTCCGACGAGGGATTCTGGCAGTCCCTGGAACTGTTCCAGGGGCCGGTCCTGGCCAGCCACCAGAATTGCCGCGCTCTGGTCCCGGGGGAACGGCAGTTTTCGGACCGGCAGCTACGAGCGGTCATCGAGCGGGGAGGAGTGATCGGGGTCTCGCTGGACACCTGGATGCTCCACCGCACCCAGAGGCTGGATTGGGCCACACCCGGAATGGGCCGCGCTCGCCCCTTCGCAAGGGAGGAGGTGACGCTGGAGGACGCCGCCGATCACATCGAGCACATCTGCGAATTGGCCGGCAGCACCCTCCACGCCGCTATCGGCGGCGACACTGACGGGCAGGGAGGTCTGGCCGGGGCGCCCGGCGGGATCGACACCGTAGCCGATTACCCGAAGATCGCCGAGACTCTGGTAAGGCGCAACTGGAAACCCGAGGACATCGCCAACGTGATGTACGCCAACTGGCAGCGCTTTTTCGAGAGGTGTTTACCTGAGTGAGCTCACCCGAAAAGGGGACAGTCTTTTGCTTCCGCGATTGACCCAGGTTCGGGCGTTGGAGCAATATTGCTGAGTTGTCCAAAATCCATGCCACCTCTATGACGGATTTCCAATACTCACCCTTAACAGCCCGTGGCAAAAGTCGTCGCGGCATTCGACCGTCCCTGCATCGTGCGCGGACTGCGTTGCGATTCGGTCAAATACGCCCGATATGCTCCCTCCGTTGCGCCTTGTCCGGCGGGCGCAGGAACGGTCTCGGTGCTCGCGGAACTGTCACCACGGACTGTTAATCCGAGTCAATTCTCACGGAATGGCCAGATAATGATGGAGAAGTAACAATGACGAACCAGTGGAAGCGCCGACATTTTCTCAGCACTGCGGGCCGTGCAGCGGCGGGGTTGGTGATTCTCCGGAACAGCGGTTCGGTTTGGGGCTACCCGGCCAATGAGAAGCTTGATGTCGCCGTTGTCGGCGCCGGCGGAATGGGGGGATGGAACCTCGCCCACATCGCGGGGGAAAACGTGGAATTCCAGTCGGGCATGAGAGTCAAGCCGTCCTCGCAGCCGGAAATGACCGGGGAGAACATCGTGGCTCTCTGCGACGTGGACGAACGGGCGGCGGCCGAATTGACTCCAGGACGCCGGAATCCTCCGAGCCACGCCTTCGCCCGCTATGGAGGAGCAAAGAAATTCAACGATTACCGGAGGATGCTCGACGAATTCGGCCGCCAGATCGACGCCGTGGTGGTGAGTACTCCAAACCACAACCACGCTCCGGCGAGTGTCGCGGCGATGCGGCTCGGCAAGCACGTTTACTGCGAGAAGCCGGGAGCCAATTCGGTCTTCGAGGCCCGCATGATGGCCAAGGTGGCTGCCGAGCAGCAGGTGGCGACACAATTGGGAACCCAGATGCACGCCTCGGACAACCACCGCCGCGTCGTCGAACTGATCCGTACCGGAGCCATCGGCGAGGTGGAGGAATGCCATATCTGGCTCCGCTCGGGACGCGGCCCAAGTGACCGCCCGACGGAGACGCCGCCCATCCCCAAAGGGCTTCACTGGGATCTTTTCCTGGGGCCGGCGCCTTACCGCCCCTATCATCCCACCTATTCCCGCGGTTGCGGCGGCAACTGGCATCGGTGGTGGGATTTCGGCTCCGGAAATCTCGGCAACATGGGCTGCCACTACCTGACGTTGGCCTTCCGGGCTCTGAATCTTCGCTATCCGGTCTCAGTGGAGGCCGAGGGGCAGCCACCTCACCCCGAGACGACACCCGGCCAGCTTCACGTCCGCTACCGTTTCCCGGCCCGCGGAGAGATGCCGCCGGTCACGCTGACCTGGACACATGGAACTCAACCACCGGCAGTTTTTGCGGAGAACGAGTTTCCCGACTGGCCCTGGGGCGTCTTCGTGGGCACCGAGGGAATGCTGCTGGCAAGCTACGGGCAGCGGATGCTCTGGCCCGCCGAAAAGTTCGCGGACTTCAAGCCGCCCGAGCCGAACCTCCCGCCGTCGATCGGTGCGGAAATCGGTCTTCGCGCTCCATGGGTGGCCGCCTACAAGGCTCACCCGGACTGGCGTCGTACGGCTGAAGTCGGCCATCGCGCCGAGTGGATTGCCGCCTGTAAGACCGGGAGCGCGACGAGCTGCAACTTCGGCGCTTCCGGCCCCATCTCGGAGGCGGTCATGCTGGGTAGCCTCGCCTACCGCACCGGCGCCAAACTCGACTGGGACGCCGCCAATTTGCAGGTCACCGACTCTCCGGCGGCCAACGCGCTGCTCAGGCGGGAATATCGTCCCGGTTGGACGTTGTGATCTCGACTGAAAGTCTGCCGTCCGCTCCAACTCGTCGGGTAAGCGGGATGACAGCCCGGGGCCAACGTCGTCACGGCATTCGACCGGGTCTGCATTCCGGCGGAATGCGTTGCTCCCCGGGCACATCCGGTCGAGTCTGCTTCCTCGTCGCGCCTTGTCGTCGAGCGTAGCCCCGGGGGCGGTGCGACGCGGTACTTTTGCCGCGGACTGTTGATAGGAAGGCTGGCACGAACCCGGCATCCGTTGCGGGTGCCGATGACGTTCTCCACTGAGCTTCTCACTGCGCGCGTCGGGGTGGGACCGGCTTCACCGTCTCTTCACCGACACATAGTATGCCCCGTAGGCTTGGCCTTCCCTGGCGATCAAGCGGGCCGTCAGCGTGGCGGGGCCGGGGCTCAGATTCAGGTTGAAGACGACGTCGTTGGCACCGGGGGCGACGGGTTTCTCCACTTCCCGGTCAGCGATCTCCAAGGTAGCCTTCACGATCGCCAGAGCCTTCCCCGGCGTGGTCCGGAAGGCCGGCTCGCCCGGGACCGGTTCGCCGGGGTCGAGGCCGGTCGTGATCGGCGTGTCCGCTGCTGCCGGCCAGCGACGCAGGCGGAACTCATAGTCGCCCTTTTGGGCCACGTGGACGTTCCAGTGACCGATGTGGCCGGCACCGGTCAGGGCATCGCGGATGTGGGAATGGTTCCAGGGGGTATAGTCCGTGGCGATCCAGTCGTGACTGGTCAGAGTCGTCGGATTGTCCGCTTCGTGTCCCAGATAGATCCGGGCGTCCTGCCGAAAGGTCGGCTCCAACTCGGCCCACCAGGATTCGTAGAAGTCCCTCAGGCGTGCCACCACCTGCGGATGCGACGGGGCGACGTCCTGCCGTTGGCCAGGGTCGGACTTGATGTCGTAGAGCTCTTCTCCATTGACCAGCCGCCAGCGGCTCGTCATGACCGAACTCTTGCGCCACTTGAGTGGATCCTTGACCCGCTGCGAGTCCGTGACCAGGATCCGGTCGGGCCAACTGCCATCCTCCGGGGCCGCCTCACCGAACAACAGGGGGCGGACGCTCCGCCCATCCAGCTTCACGCCCTTCGGCGCCCGGATCCCACATAGGTCAGCCAGAGTCGGCAGCACGTCGACGTGAGCTGTGATGGGGTCGACGTCCCTTCCGCCGATGAGGCCACCTTCCGGCCAGTGGATGAAGAACGGCACCCGATGGCCCCCATCGTATTCGCTCCCCTTCCTGCCCCGCATGCCTGCGTTGAACACGAGGTCTCCGGCCGACGAGCCGTTGTCGGTCGTGAAGATGAAGATCGCGCCCTGCCGTTTCAGCGACTGGGAGGAAGGCATGAGGGGCCGGGAACTCTACGATCATCGGGAGGATCCTCAGAAACTGGTGAATCTTGCCGATGACCCCTCTCATGCCGCGACCGTGCAGTAGCAGCGGAGGCTCCTGCATGAGGTGCGGATGGAGCGTCGCTAATGAGGGTTCGCGCCAGTTTCACCTCCCGAAAATGGCACCCGGATTGGCTACGAATCGACGGCGGGCGATGGAGGGAGGCCGCAGGCGCAGTCGGGTCGGCGCCCGCCGGTCATTCCTTGCGGCCCTGGAGTCTCTCCATGACGCTCTGAAACTTCTCGGTGATCCGCCGTTGCATCTTGGTGCGCACGGACGCCTGAATGGGGTTGGCTTCGAGCACATCGGATTCGACGTCATAGAGCTCTCCGTTATCGTACAGCTTGTATTTATGGTCGCGGACGAAGGTGAGTTCCGAGTACTTGTCCTTGTCCCATCCCGGTCTCGGCTCGAAGTTTACGAAGATCCAGTTGCGGGGATCGCCGTCCCGGCCCAATAGCCGATCCGCAAAACTGATGCCGTCGATCAGGGGTTGGTCTGGGAGCCGGGTGCCCGCCAGCTCTGCGAGCGTCGGGTAGATATCGACCGAGTCGATGAGATCCTCTGACACCACGCCGGCCGGCACGGTTCCGGGCCAGCTGATGATCATCGGCACTCGGGTACCGGCATCGGTCGTCTTTCCCTTTCCACCCTGGATCATCCGGCTGCCGAGCCGCGATGAAATCGACCTGTGGGTGCCGTTGTCGGCGTAGAACAAGACGAGAGTCTTTTGGCGCAGATCCAGCCGGTCGAGGATGGCCACAATCTTTCCAACCAGCTTGTCCATGTAGGCGACCATGTCGGCGAAATAGGCCGGATCCTGCAGGTGACGCCGGGATTCATCGTGCCATCGGGGACTGTCCGGAGTGGGTACGAAGGGGTCGTGTGTAAGCACCATCGGGTAGTAGACAAAGAACGGAACGCCGCGGTTTCGTTCTACGAAATCGTTGATGTAGTCCACGAAGATGTCGGATCCGTAAACTCCCATTTTCTCCTTGATCAGCTCCCCGTTGAGGTCGAAGGTGGGATCCGCATACCGTGATCCTTTGTCCTCGGCATGCCAGGCGTGCCAGAGTAGATACTCGTCGAATCCCGATTCGGCCCCCCGCATTCCCGTTCCCCGTCTCTCCTCCGCGCCGGGATAGTCCACTGGGTCATAGCTGTGCAACTGCCATTTCCCGGCAATCAGCGTCCGGTAGCCCGCCGCCTGCATCAGATGGCCAATGGTTCGCTCCCGGTTCGGCAGGATGCCGAAGGCCTGCCAGTAGCGGTGCTGGTAGCGGCCTGTCATCAGCTGTACCCGGGTGTTGGTGCAAAGCGGCTGTGAGTAGGCGTGGTCAAAGCGAATCCCCTGGCGGGCCAATCGGTCCAGCATAGGTGTCGAGTACGAGCTGCCTCCGTAGGCGCCCAGGGCCTCGTAGCCCAGATCGTCCGCCATGATCAGGACGATGTTGGGGCGGTTCCGCCGGGAATCGGTTTCCACCGTACAGGCAGGGACCGACGCGGCGGTCATGGTGGCAAGGAGGATCAGGTGCCTGGCGTGCACGCGCAAGAACTCGCAGATCCTCGGCGATCGTGTCAAGTCGATCACCGGAGTGGTGGCTGAATTCCAGACGGCACCTTGACGCACGCCGTCGGGCTCTGCGCCGGGGGTCACGGGAAGGCAAGGACCAGGGTCAAGCACCAAGCATACTCTCAAGACGAGTCATTTCCGCCATCTTGGCCACGGCGAACCCGGTATCGTTGCTCTTAATCCTGTCCAGATTCTTCGGTCCCTCGAACGCCGTTGCGCACCCTCCGATGATAAGTGCGTGCCAAGTCCTACTGGAATCGGAGAGAGTAGAGGTCGGCGTCCTTCATGACGAATCGGAGGCGGATCGGCTTGCCGGCCAAGGCGCCGAGGTCCTCTCGGTTGCGCCAGCGGACGACTCTGCTGATCTCATTTCCGAGTATCTCTTCGCAGTCTTCGAGTACAAACCCGGGCAGTGGGCGGCCTGATGGATCCTGGAGCTCGACACGGATGGAGCCCGCTGCGGACGTATCGAAATTGATCTCCAGTCGGCTTCCCCGAAAGATGAGCGGTTTTGTGATCAGCTCGCCGCCCGCAAAAGGAGCCCACACCGAGGCAAAGCCATCCACTCGAAGCGAGTACCGAATCGCGTGGTTCGTGGGCTGAGCCACGTCCGCTTGGCGGTAAATGTAGAGAGTTCGGGGATCGGCTGCGGCCGGAACGATGCCCCAGGCGGCGGTGTTGTTGCGGCTTGCCCAGTCACGGGCGGTGCGTCCGGGTCGGATGAAGGATTCGAGAAAAGTTCGATGATAGACCCTGCCCCCCCGGGTGCTCATGAGGGCCACGTCGCTGCTGAAGCCCCTCAGTGCCGCGTCGGACACCAAGCGAGCGGACTCCGCTTCCGGCAGCGCCGAGCGGCGGGGGAAAAAGCGCTGTGCCAGAGCGATGTAGATGTGCGGGGCGCGGTAATAGGGCTGGGTCATATTGGTGTAGAACTGCTCGGGTGGGGTGTCTCCATAGTGCATCTCGACTGGTGTCGTCCAACTCCGGCAGTCCCGGCTGGTGGTCCGAGAGATCCAGCGCATCCCGTTCTTGAAGGTCCGGAAATAACAGACGTACTGCCCCTCATTGTCTGACCAGAAGGCACACGCCTGGCTGTCGAAGGCCTTGCCCGGGTAGGTGACGGCTGGCTCCTTATCCAGCGTCCAGCGCAGGCCGTCGGCCGAGACGAAGAGGGCCAACCCCTCCGGATACAGGCCGGAAAGGGACTTGTACCGTTCCTTGGCGGGCACCCCGGGCCGCGTGTCGATCCAGGGAGAGAAGTTGTGCGAGTAGGGAGGCTTGCCCGCCAGTACCACGTTGTTTTCCCTGGTCCCATGGATTTCATAAAAGCCCAGCGCCGGCTTCGTCCAGCGAATGCCGTCCTCCGACTCAGCCACACAGGTCACCTCGACGACGTTTCGGTCCCCTCGTCCCAATTCGGAACGGCCCCGATAGTACATTCGGTACAGGGGACCGTCCTTGAGCACGGTCACGTAGCCGCTGAGGTGGCCCTCCCAGGGTTTGTCCACGAAATGCACGGCTGGACCTTCCCGGCGGGGATGGTGGAGTTGAAGACGGGCGCCGGCGACCTTGTCGATCAGGAAATGATCCACAAACAGCTCTCGCCGTGTTCCGATGTCGACGGGATCGGCCGCAGGAGCGACCCCCTCGGCGATGATCGTCGCCAGAGCGGCGAAAATGGCACTGGTTCTCAGGTGCATGGTGCGGGTTCTCCTCAGCCCTTCACGAATTGCAGAGCGTGCAGTTCGATGTCGCGCAGCAGAAAGTGTAGCCACGCAGCGACACTCCAACCAGACGATCCATGAGGTGATGGTCGATGAAGACCTCGATGTCCGTCACCGCTTCGGGTCCGGGCTCCACGGGTGACGACATCCCCGAGGTAAAGTGCGTAATGTCGGGCCCCAGGATCTTCTCCGCCACGTCCAACAGCCGCTGGTCCAGAAGCAAATCCAGGAAGTAGGGCCGGCCATAGTGAACCGAGGGCATGTTCTCGGGATGTCTCCCTCGGAGAAAGAGTCTCGATCAGACTGTCGATCTCCGCACGGAGTCGGGTCAGCTCATTCACACACAGTATGCACCCGCCGACGGCGAAGCCCTCCTGCTCGTACTGTTTCAGTTGAGCCGTGGTCAATGTCATGGTGTCTTCCTCCGGTTCGCGCTTGCCCTTTGGCTCGTCGCCATACCGGCCGACTAACGGAACTGCAACGAATAAAGGTCGGCGTCCTTCATGACGAAACGCAGGCGAACCGGGCGGCCGGCGAGCCGGCTCAAAGGTCCTCGATCGGTCCGGCTGGCAGGACGCTTCCAGTCGACTTCCCGCTCGATCTGGTCGCCGAAGATGACGGGTGATTCCTGCAGCGAAAAGCCGGGCAGGGGATGGCCTGCCTGGTCCTGGATCTCGATCCGGATGCTTCCCAGGGCCGAAGTGGCGTAGTTGAGGACCAGGTTCTCGCCTTCGAACACCAGAGGTTTGGTAACTATGTCTCCCTCGTTGTAGTCGGCGTGAGCAGAAACGAACCCATCGGTACGCAGGACTAGGCGCTGGTAGTAGTGGCTGGGTGAGGTGTAGTTGCGATGGGCGTAGAGGGAGATCTCGTCCGGCCCGGTGGGCACCACGCTGGGAGCCGTCACATTGGTCCGTTGGATCCAGTTCCTCTGATCCCGGCCGGGACGGATAAAGGCCTCCAAAAAACGCCGATCCCAATGGACGCCGTCTCGACTGGTCATGAAGACGCCGTCGGACAGGCCTGGCGTGGGAGCGTCGGCATGAAAGGTTCGCCAGGGATGAAAGCGCATGGGGAAGGAAAGATAGATGTGGGGCGCCCGAAAATAGGGCTGGGCCGCGTTGGTGTAGAGGTGCTCGGGCGGCCTGTCGCCGAAGCTGGCCCACTCGCCGCGAGTCCAGTGGATGAAATCGTTGGAGGTAGCGTGTTTGATGGTCCGGACTCCGTACCAGAAGTCGCGGTAGATGGCCACGTAGTGTTCCCTCACCGGATCCCAGAACGCCAAGTTGAGACTGTCGAAGGCCCCGTCGGTGAGGAGAGGCTCTTCGCGGATCTTGCTCCAGTGAATACCGTCGGAGGAGACGAACCCGGCCAGGGTGCTCTTGCCGTCCCGGCGCTCGATTCCGAAGGCCTTGTAGCGCTGGGATGATGGTGCTGCCGGGTTCGCGTCCTTGAAGGGGGCAAAGGCGTGAGAATGTTCCGTCCAGACGATGTTGTTCTGCTTGGAGCCCTGGAACTCGAAAAACCCCAGATTCGGTTTGGTCCAGGTGATTCCGTCCCTGCTCTCGGCGTAGCAGGTCACCTCATCGTGGGCCGGAATCACCTGTTCCCCCTTCCGCAGAAGAGACGGGACCACATAGTGATCGGGCTCGCTACTGTCCCCCCGGTAGTACATCCGATAGAGGTCGCCATCCTTGAAGACCGTGACCACGCCGCTGGTCACCCCCTCCCAGGGCCGGTCGAACGAGATGGCCTTCTCGGCAAGCCGCGGACTATGCAGCCGAAGGTCGACTCCGTGGGTGGACTCGATGAGGTAGTCGTCCACGAACAGCTCCAGCCGGGAGCCGATGACAAGAGGCTCCCGGAGATCCTTTGCGCCAGCTTGGCAGAACAGAAGTGTGAGAATGAACAGGTGGTGACAGCGGCCCCATCCCTCCGTCATCGCGCTTCCTTTTGCAACTTCGTTCAAAGGGCCTTGTCCCGGAGCTGAAACCGTGCACTGCGAGACAGCATCTGACCGCTGATCCGATCGGTGTAACGTATCTGCATCGCGTATCTGCCCGCACCCAGGGTGTCGAGGGGCACTTGGTGCAGGATCACGATCCGATTGCCGTAGACGGCGCCCGCCCGGCCCGTGATGTCGATGAACTGCGAAGCCGGGGCACCGTCCTCGACGACGGCATACTCCAGAGTCACATTGGGCTTTCCGGTGCTCTGGTCGAGTGCCGGATTATAGATTTCCAGGTAGGCGTTCAGGGCGTCCACCGCTCGAAAGACATTGTTCGTACTGGGATAGAGCTTGACCCCTCCAAAGTAGACAAAGGGCTGGGTCAGATCGCCCTGTTCGCCCGTGAACCGCAGATGCTCACACAGAATCAAACTGCTGGCACCCAGCTTGTCCTTCTTCGCCGCTGCCACCAGTCCGCGGCTGGCCACGCCGACGCGCTCACTGGTTGTGTCCTTCAGCACCAGGGTCAGCTTGTAGCGACCCGACTTGAGGGGGATCTTTTTCTGGTAGACCGAGTGCCGGTCCAGTTCTCGCGCGGCCCGCTGGCGACTGATGTCGGTCGTGATCTCGTCTTCGAAGGAGAAGACCGTGAGTCCCGTTAGGTCGTCGACCTGACCGTAGAGAGCAAGGCGGGCCCGGACCAGATCTTGGCCGAAGGGCTGGAAGTCCAGTTCCCGGTTGGGGATGGAGAGGGTCACCGAAGCGAGGTGAAGGTCCTCCGAGATCCAACTGACGTGGACACCATGGCTGAAAGGCAGGGTTTCGTACGCGACCTTCAGCCGGACCAGCTCCTCCAGCTCGGGATTCTTGATCTGGTAGCGACGGTGGGTCAGCTGAAAATATTGCCGGACCAGATCGAAGGGATTCTTCAGATGTACGGAATCGCCGTCGAGCCCCACCGGTCTCATGACGTCCCTGGCACGCAGCCGGCCAGCCCGGGTCTCCAAGCCAGCCTCTTCCAGCAGGGTCCTGCCCTGGCCGGTGAAGAAAAGGGCGTCCTTCTCTTCGGGACGCATGGCCAGGGCGAACTCGCCGGTGAGACCGCTGTCCACGAACTCGACCACCACCCCGGCGCCGACTCCCGGGAGATGGCGGTAGAACCAGACTTCATAGGGATAGGTGACGGTGTGGCCTCCCCCCTCCAAGGCGGTCCGCCGATAGGTGCTTCCTGCCTCGAATCGCTCCCGCCGGTCGGGCTCCCCGAACATGATGTAGACTCGACCTCGATCCGTCTGCCAGCCGGGTTTGCCCCAGTGGAACTCCTCATTGGCGTAAGCGATTCTGCGGTAGTGCTCTTCTTTGAACTCGTTCAAGCCGGTAGAGGGGTTGGTGTCCCGGCGGCGCCAGAACTGCTCGACGAAACGCTCCTTCTCTTCGTCGGTGGTGAGGGAATCGAAGACCGTACGCTCCTCCGGCATGATGATGTAGACCGCATCCTCTTTCAGCCATCTTTCGAAGTAGTCAAGCTGCTCCTCCCGCCGGAGATCCTGACTCGTGTCCTGGGCCGGCAGAGTGGTGATGGCCAGCGCCAGAGAAGTGGTGGCCAACAGCGCCCTGGTCAAGGGGATAACCATTACCTTGGATGACAGTGTAACCGTGCTTATCTGGGATCGAAAAGATGGAGGCAGCCAGGAATCATTCCCTGGCTGCCTTATTGGCATCGCTTCGCTCAAGCTTGCCTCAAAAGACCAACCGGAAGCCGAACTGGAGCTGCCTGGCTTCGCTGGCGCTGCTCACCGTGCCGCGGGCGCCGGAGCGGACGTTGCGCACGGGCAGACCGAAGTTGGGATGGTTGAAGAGGTTGAACGCCTCCAAGCGGACCTGGAAGGCTCCCCCATCCCCCAGGGCCTGCAGCGGAATGTTGCGGAAGAGACCCAGGTCGAAGTTCCACCACCCGTCTCCCCGGAGAATGGTCCTGCCCGAATTGCCGTAGGTGTAGATCTCCGGCGTCACGAAGCAGCTGGTGTCGAACCAGCGGTCGATACTGGGGTTGGAAAGCTCGCCGTCACAGGTCCGGTCGGGTCGGCCGCCAGTCCCGTTGTTGGTACGTCTGGATGTCGAGGGTGTGAAGGGATAACCGCTCTGTACGCTCCAGATGCCGGTCGTCTCCCAGTTACCGAAGACGTGGCGTAGCGTCCCGTGCTCGGGACTCGGGAGCTGCCAGATCCAGTTGACCACGAGCCGGTGGGGGATGTCATGGCCTGCCAGTCCCTTCTGTGAGCCCCAGGGATCGAAGGGATTGTCGGTTCCCGAAGAGTCACCGCCGTAGACGACATCGGTCGAGTTGGTATCGATGGCTTTGCTCCAGGTGTAGGAGAGGTTCCAGGAAGCGGAATCGGTGAAGCGCTTGGTCAGCTTGGTTTGGAAGGAATGGTAGTCGGAGAAGGCGCCGCCCAGCCAAGCGTTGACCGCCCCTACCAGGGGAGCAGGTCTTCTGGCCTGGATCGAACCCGGTCCCGGCGGTGGCACGTTCTCCACGGTCCTCTGATCCAGCTCCCGGCCGGCGTTACCCACGTAGGCCAGATCCAACAGGATGTCATCGCTGATGGTGTGCTGGAACCCGAAGTTCCACTGCTGATTGTAGGGCTGGGTGAGCCCTGTCAGGGGGGCCGCCTTCCAGAGCGTGGTGCTGCTGCTGATCGGAGCCCCTGTAAACCCGTCAGCCCAACTGTGGGTCACGACCAGTGGGTCCAGGATCTGCTGAAAGCGGAACCAGTAGGGCGCCGTAAGGTGCGCCTGGATGAACTGGCGCATGTTTTTCAGCGTGTTGAAGATTCCATAGGCTCCCTTCATCACCGTCCTGCCGGTGAGCTGATAGGCGAAGCCCATCCGGGGGGCAAAATTGACGAAGTCCTCCTCGTAGAGTCTCCGGTTGGAGATTCGGCGGAAGGGAAACTTGGGCTCGAAGGGCCGTTCCTCGCCGGTGGCCGGGTTGCGGAAGAGCAGCGGCGAATTCTCGGCAAAAACGACCTCTCCACTGGCGGGATCGAAGGTGGAGACTTCGTCCCCCTTTTCCTGCAGATCCAGATAGGTGTCGTAGCGCAATCCCAGATTCAAAGTCAGCTTGGGAGTCACCCGCCAGTCGTCCTGGATGAATAACCCCAACTGGTTCCCGTAGGCGTAGCCCGTGTTGAAGACCGAGTCTCTTCGAATCAGGTTGGGATAGCCCAGGAGGAACTGGGACCAGGCATCGCCGAACGCGGCTCCTTCGGAAGCGGCGACGTAGCGACCGTTGAAGCTGTATGTCCCAGTGCAGCGGCAGAAGAGGACGTAGTCGAACAGGCGCTGGAAGTCGACTCCCAGCCGGAAACTATGGTCCCCTTGCCGGAAGGTCATGGCGTCATAAAGCTGGAAATCGGTCTCCCAGTTTCGGACGTGCCGGTTCTCGGTCACCGCCGAGACCCCGTAGCCGGAGACGCTCACACCCGGAAACGCCGATCGGTCGGACCGGGTCTCCGTCTCGGGGATCCCAAAGAGGTCGGATTCGAAGAGGGTTCCCACGCTGTTGCCCTCCTCGCGGTGGAGGAAGCGCATGACCCCGAAGCGAAATTCATTCAGAGTCACGGGCGAGATGATGTGAGTATGGGACAGGGTGTAGTGCTGGGAGGTCTGAGTGAACTTCTGCCCCCCGACTTCGCCGATCCCTGTAGGTACGGGCCGGAAGCGGTCGCTCCAGTTCCAGCTGAAGAAGAGGCTGTCGCTGTTCCCGAAGTGATGGTCGAAGCGGGTATTGATCTGATCCATATCGTTCCGCTCGACGGGATTGGTGACGAGATTGCGCTTCGGGTCCGCCGGGTTGTTGGGCGGGAAGATGTAATCCATGATCTTGGCGGAGGTGGGGTGAATGCGGTTCTGGGGAATCCGGTTGTCCGGGAAGGGCTGGCGAGTCCTGGTGCCGGCGTCGAATGTCAGGGGATCGTAAATGATGCCGAACCGGTCCGGATCGAAGATGCCCTGCCGCTGCTCGTCGTTGGGAACGAAGTGCACCCGGGTACGGCCGATTGTGATCCGGCGTCCCTCGTAGGCACCAAAGAAGAAGGTCTTGTCCGGGACGATGGGTCCACCGAAGGTTCCTCCGAACTGGTTCTGCTTGTAGGGTGGAGTGTCCCCGGTGATGTCGAAGAAGTTGCGGGCGTCGAAGGCGTCGTTGCGGAGGAACTCGAACAGACTGCCGTGAAAGGAGTTGGTTCCCGACTTGATGACCAGATTGATGACCAGGGAGCCCTTGGAGGCCACCTCGGCCGAGTAGTTCGAGTTCTGGATCTTGAACTCCTGGATGGCATCCACGGACGGACGCGCGGCCAGCCACTGGAGATGCGTCCCTGAGTTGTTGACTCCGTTCAGGCTCACGGTCTGGTACTCGAGCCGCTGTCCCATACCCGAGACAGCGGTGAACTCCCCCTGTATCCTCTCATTGAAGTTCCCGGGTGGCGCCGGCACCACACCCGGCTCCAAGTAGGCCAGCTGCATGAACTCCCGCCGATTCATGGGCAGCTCGACGATGGTCTTGTTCTCCACCACTCGTCCCACGTCGGAGGTCGTGGTGTCCAACAAGGCGGAACTCGCCTCGACGGTGACCTGTTCGGCGATCTCGCCCGTCTCCAGATGGAAATCGATGCGGGCACTCTGGTCGACCAGCAGGGTAATGTTGGTCACCTCGGCCTTCTTGAACCCGCCCAGCTCGGCAGTCACCGTGTAGCGACCGACCGGGAGTGGATCCAGCAGGTAGTTTCCAGCATCCCCGCTGACGGCGGAGTACTGCCTCCCAGTGTTCACATTCAGACCGGTGACATCGACACCTGGCACGACGGCGCCGGTGGTGTCGTAGACCGTGCCCACGATCTGGCCGGTCGTGCGCTGGCCGCTGGCGGTCTGAACCAGAGTAAACACGACTGCCGCAGCGACTGCGACATGAAGGAAACCAAAGCTACGCTTCATTTTGTACCTAACCTCCTTGGTGACGAACCCTCCGTTGGACCGGAGGCTCGAAAGAACCTGGGGTGCTCCAATTCCTCAACATCCAAAAGCCTGCTTGCGCAGGTCAATGTGCTCCTCCCGCCACAGGAGGTGCACAATCATCTTCTCTCGAGCTTCCGCCGAGTCTCCCTTCAGGTAGGCCTCTGCCAATGGCTGGTGCCCCTGTAGCTCGTCGTTGTCCTCCCAGCCTTGAGACATCTCGAGGATCTCCCCGATATCGAGATTTGGGTTCGAAAGGCGAGCCGTTCCGATGCACAACAGGGGAATGATGAGCTGCTCCAGGGTGCGCTGAAGCCACTCGTTCCCGGTGGACGCCCAGATCAGACGGTGAAAGCGGTTCTCTGCCGCCACCCGTTCCGGAAAGTCCTTCGCTGGTGCGGTCTTCATGCTTTTGGCAGCAGCGGCAATGTCTTTGCGACTATCCTCGTTGAGCCGATTGATAGCCAGAACGCACGCCAAAGACTCGAGGGAGGCTCTCATGAAGAAAAGTTCCTTGGCCTGCTCCGGCGTCAGGTCGAAGACGGAACGCCCCCGGTAGGGGTTATTGACGATCAGACCTTGACCCTGCAGCAGGCCCAGGGCTTCCCGAACGACACTGTTGCTGACGCCGAAGCGCTCGGCCAGTTCCAGTTCCCGGAGCCTCTGACCGAGTTGATAATCACCCGTGAGAATGGCATTTCGGATGTGGCGGGCGACCTGGGTGCTCAGAGATTCACGGCGAAGCGCTGGCGGGACGCTGGTATCATCCATGAAGAAACTCTTCCGGCTGGCGATCCTCTGGTTGGCAGTGACGAACTCGTCTTGCGAAACTAATTCTGCATAATAGATAATGCTGTGTGTTCGTGTCAACAGACATTTGCCGGTAAGGTGCACGACACGAAAGTGGTGCGAATGGTGAAGGCCAGGAAAAGTCAGGCAGTGTGCCCATCCGGGCAACCGTGGCGACGGAGCAGTACGTCTACGGTGTGGTTCCAGACCCGGGCCAGTCGATCGATGACCGAAGGAGGTCGGCCCTGAGTAGGGCCAGAATCTCAGGGACGGGAGGCTGATGGGGATGCTCATCTTCGATGGCGACTATCCGATGGCTTACAGTGCCCTGGACATGAACCGGGATCTGACCTTGTCCGTCGAGTCAGTGCGCCAAGCCGAAGCGGACTCGGACAACATGGTCCTGGCCACCCTGCCCGAGATGCGACGGGGTGGGATTGCGGGCGCGCTGGTCAAGGTGGTCGGCCGGATCGAAAGAGAGAACAGTCCCCTCTGGGGCTACCGTAGTGGAGACTTGGCCCATGCCGCCGCCCGAGGTCAGTTGGCCTTCTACCAGGTCCTGGCGGCCCGCGGAGAAATCCGAATTCTCCAGACCCGTTCCCAATTCAACTGCCACATGGAGGAATGGGCAGGTGCGGCCGAAACCGCCGGACGAGCCGTGGGTGTGGTTCTGGGGATGGAGGGGGCCGATCCCATTCTCTGGCCCGGGCAGTTGTCCCAGTGGTGGGACTGGGGACTCCGAGTCGTGAGCCTGACCCACTACGGACCCAGCACCTACGCGCACGGGACGGGTTGTCCCGGAGGGCTGTTTCCACCGGCGAGGCCGTTGCTGGCGGAAATGGAGCGGACCGGCATGGTCCTGGATCTGACCCACATCTCCGACGAGGGATTCTGGCAGTCGCTGGAACTGTTCCAGGGTCCGGTCCTGGCCAGCCACCAGAATTGCCGCGCACTGGTCCCGGGGGAACGTCAGTTCTCGGACCGGCAGCTTCGAGCGGTCATCGAGCGGGGAGGAGTGATCGGGGTCTCGCTGGACACCTGGATGCTCCACCGCACCCGAAGGCTGAATTGGGCCGCCACCGGAGCGGGCCGCGTTCGCCCCTTCGCCAGGGAGGAGGTGACGCTGGACGATGTCGCGGATCACATCGAGCACATCTGCGAACTGGCCGGCAGCACCCTCCACGCCGCCATCGGCGGCGACACGGACGGGCAGGGAGGTCTGGCCGGGGCGCCCGGCGGGATCGACACCGTAGCCGATTACCCGAAGGTCGCCGAGACTCTGGAAAGGCGCAATTGGAAAACCGAGGACATCGCCAACGTGATGCACGCTAATTGGCAGCGCTTTTTCGAGGAGTGGTTGCCGAATTGAGAGCTCCTGAACCGGAGGGAATCTTCTGCATGGGACGGATTCGGTTGCCCGGTTTCGCCGCAACGGCCGCCGCGCTGCTCAGTCTCTCTCTACTGGGGTCGCAGACCCTGCTGGACGACCTCCGACGTGCAGTCGGGGAGAATCCCCATAACGAGCTTCATCAGATGAATCTGGCGAGGGCACTGATCCAGCGCTCGCTTCACCAGGAGGCCAAGGAGGCGCTGGCGGAGGCTCTGGTCCACCACGCCGATTCCCCCCGGCTTCGCTATATGAAGGCGCTCGTGGACGAGCGGCTGGGGGATTCCCAAGCGGCCGCCCAGACCTACCGGCGCTTGCTGGCCGATGTTCCCGACTTCCCCCCTCCTTATGTGGCCCTGGCTCGCCTGCTGTCCCGTCAGGGGAGAGCCGCCGAGGCGGCGGCAAGCCTGGAGCAGGCTCTGGATCGGGGCCTCGGCAGCCCCCTCCTCCTGCTGCTCTACGCCGATACCCGGCTGGAGGCCCAGCCGGGCCAGAAGCTGCCCCGGCTGGAGCAGCTTTTGGCGAAGCCATTCCGCGACCACCGGTTGCAACAGAGGGCTCGGCTCACTCTGGGACGCTACCATCTGGACCTGGGCCAGCCACACCTGGCGCTGGCGCAGGCGGAACAGGTGCTGGGAGTTCAACCCGGCCAGCCGGAAGCACTCTACCTCGCCGGCCGGGCCCTGAAGGCTCAAGGGGATCTGCCCGGAGCCCGAGAACGGCTCGCCCGGGCCGCCGCCCGGCTCGAATCCCAGAGCACGCAGACCGGGTCCAATCCGGACCTCTCCTATCGGCTCGGCCTGATTCACCAGGAGCTGAGCGACTTCGAGACGGCTGCGGAGCACTTCCGGAAGGGGGTTGCGATGCGGCCGGCCTACGAAGGCCTCATCCAGATCGGCCGCGTTCTCTTCGAGCTGGACCGGAGGCACGAGGCGGCCGGCTATCTGGAGCAGGCCCGGGAACTCAACCCGGAGCGGGCCGACGCCTACTACTACCTGGGCCTGCGTGCCGAGACCCTGGGACGGTACCAGGAAGCGGCCGATCTGCTGGCCGCGGCGGTGGCCGCGGAGAACGGGCACGTCCCGGGCCTGCTGGCCCTGGGTCGGATCCAGTTCCAGTCGGGACGGATCGACGAGGCGGAGCTGTCCCTGGCAAAGGCGGTGGAAATGCGGCCGGAGGATGCGGAAGGTCTGTACTGGCTGGGCCGAACCCGAGCCCGCTCCGGCGACTCAACGGCTGCGGCGGCACTGTGGCAACGGGCCCTGAAAGCGGACCCGGAGCACGTTCCGTCCCACTACCAGTTGGCCCTGCATCATCAACGGCAGGGACGGCGGCAGAAGTCCCGGTCGCACCTGGAACAGGTCCAACGGATCAACCGTCTCCGGGCGGAGAGTCGCGCCCAGTCCCACCCCAACCAGGTCTACCGGAGCAGTCGATGAAGCCGGTTCTCACTCTGCCCGGGCTGGGTCTGTTGCTTTCCCTCGCCACCGCCGGCGACAGGTCCGGGGTCCGCTTCCGGGACGTTTGGGAAGAGAAGGGCGTCGACTCCAAGCACGACCGCCGTGGCACCGACTCCAAGTATCTGGTGGAGACCATGGGCTCCGGGGTGGCTCTTCTCGACTTCAACCGGGATGGACACCTCGATCTCTACTTGGTGGGCGGCGCCCCTCTCGACGGGGCCGCGAGCAGTCGGGGTGAAGGCCGCCTCCATCAGAATCGCGGAGATGGGACCTTCCGTGACGTGACGGAAGCCGCCGGTGCCAGCGGTTCAGGCTACGGCATGGGGGTTGCCAGTGGGGACTATGACAACGACGGTTGGGTGGATCTCTACCTGACCCAGTTCGGGCCAAACATCCTCTATCGCAACAACGGGGACGGGACTTTCGCCGATGTGACGGACCGGGCCGGAGTCGGGGACGACCGCTGGGGGTCGAGTGCGGCTTTCTTCGATTTCGACAATGACGGCTCCCTGGACCTGTACGTCGTCAACTACCTGGAGTACCGGCTGACGGATGCCCGCCTCTGCGGGGACGAGGGAAGGCGCGGCTATTGTCACCCCAGTCTGTTTCCCGGCGCTCGAGATGTCCTCTACCGCAACAACGGCGATGGCACGTTCTCGGACATCAGCCATCGATCGGGTGTCGGCTCCATCCCGGGCAGAGGTTTGGGCATTGGCTTATGGGACCTGGACGATGACGGCTTTCTGGACGTCTACATCGCCAATGACACGGAGATGAACTTCCTCCTGCGAAATCGGGGGGAGGGGACCTTCGAAGACCTCTCTCTGGTCTCGGGAACCGCCCTCGACCAGAACGGGGCGCCCCAGGCGGGGATGGGCGTCGCTCTGGGCGACACCGACGGGGATGGGTCCCCCGAGATCTTCGTCACCAACTTCGAGAGCGAGACGAATACCCTTTACCGGCGGGAGTCGGGGCTGACGTTCCGGGACGTCACCTACGAGGTCGGACTGGGAGAGAGCTCGCTTCCCTATGTGGGGTTTGGGACCTGCTTCCTCGACTGGGACGCCGACGGGGATCTGGATCTTTTCGTGGCCAACGGACACATCCTGGACAACCTCGACTCCTTCAGCGACGCGGTGAGCTATCGCCAGCCCAATCTCCTCTACGAGAACCGGGAGGGGCGCTTTCTTGAGATTTCGGAGCCGAGCCGGATCAATCGGGGAGGTGATTTCGTCAGCCGAGGGACCGCGTTGGGAGATCTGGACAACGATGGAGACCTGGACCTGGTGGTCAGCAACTCGGGCGGCCGGCCTCAGATTCTGCTCAATGAGACCCCCCAGGGCCATCGGATCCTCCTCGAGCTGGTGGGCTCCCGCTCCAACCGGTCCGCCATCGGGGCGCGGTTGGACTGGCGCCGGGAGGGGAAGGTCCATTCGGCTTTCGTAGACCCATCCGGGAGCTATCTGTCCGCCCGAGACCCCCGGCTCTTCGTGGGTCTGGGGGAATCGAAGCTCCTCTCCGGAGGCAAGATCCGGTGGCCCTCGGGAATGGTGCAGGAGTTGTCCAGCCTGGAAAGCGGTTATCGATACCGTCTGGTGGAAGGTGAGCAGGTGGAGAAGATCGGTGTGCTGACCCGAAAGGACTGACGGCACAGCCATCCGGCTTCCAGGTGGTCAACGGCTTCCTGCTTGAGAAGTCGAGGCCGAAGCCCTGGCAAGTCGTCACCGAAACGTCGCGACCATGACGAGAAGAGGACCAGTCATGTCATTGTGGTTGAGGTTCGGCGCCGGGCGCTTCCCGGCAAGCCTCCCGCTCTCCGGACGGGCATTCCTTCCCAGCCTCCTGGCCGGATTCGGATGCTGGATCGGCTTGCTGAGTGCGGAACCCTCCTGGAAACTGAAGCGGGTGGACGAGAGCCGCAGAGAGGCCGCCGTCAGAATCTGCGACTTCGTCGTCAAGCACACCCGGGACGGACGCTACCATCCTCCGGAGGCTCTGTGGGCGGAGTCCGCGGCCTATCGGGCCGAGCTGGCGGCCACGCTGGCGATGGCCGGAAAGCTGCTGGAGAAGCCCAGGTATGTCGAGGTCGCCGGCAGCATGTTCCAGCAGTTGCTCACCGAGCGTGTGGACGGCGTCCTCTGGTCGGTGGGGCGCTGGTGCGCCTTTCCCGTCTATCGTGGCGTACCCCTGGACTGGAAGGAGCAGAACGCACGGCCAGCCCCCCATTACACCAATGGCCTGGTGACCTACTCGATGGGCATCTATCACCAGATCAGCGGCGACCCGCGGGTGGTGGAGGCGTCCCGGGAAACTCTCCGCAAGATGTTCGCCACTTGGAACTATGACCGGGACAAGGAGACGATGCACCATCTGACTCCGGAGTCGGCGGCTCTGGCCGCGGCTGTCTGGGAAGAATCGATGCCCGAGTTCGCAGGCCGTAAGGAACCGCTCGTCCGTTGGGTGTGGGAGACCTTTCCGGAGAAGGCCCCCCGGGATTTTCCCTTTTTCACCCTCATCCGAACCATGCTGTTGGTGGCCCTCACCGGCAGCGAGCATCTGGAGACGGCCATCCGCCCCGCCATCGACGCCCTCCTGGCGAATCCGTCCTGGCGGTTCGAACACGATTCGCGGGATTTCCGCCACAACCGGGCCACCGAGGATCATGTCGACGTCAGGGCCACGGGAGCCTTGGCGGCCACCATGCGACTGTTCGATCTGGTGGCCGGCAAGACCGTCTACACCGGCACCCCCCTCTATCGCTATTCCAGCAACTGGCTGGACGAGATGCGGCGGCCCGACGGTGGAGTCTATGGCTGCCGGCACATCGCCAGTGCGAGGCGCTACGGATTGGGCTCGCCGCCGCACTACATCCAGCTCTGGTGGATTCTGGGGGGGTTTATCCCATGAATGAAGTCCCGTCGAGAAGCAAGGTTATGAGAGCAAGCACGAAGCGAAGACACTTCCTCCGTCAGGGAGGCTTGGCCGCCGCCGGCCTGTCGCTGGCGGGTGTGGCGAATCCGCCGGGTCAAGCCGGGCCCGGTCCCGGGTCCCCCGAGGCAAGCAGCCGAAAGATGGAGAACCAAAGCTGGAAGCGACTACAGGTGATCTTTCCGATCGTGAAGGAGCAAGTCTGGGACCAGAGACCCTCCTCGCCCAACCTGGTGGTGGCTGGAGACCGGCTCCTGATGTTCTATCACGGCGAGCAATACTTCGACGACAAGAGGAAGTTCCGCCGCATCGGACTGGCCGAAGCCTCGCGGTCAGACCCGCTCAGCTGGCGCAAGGTCTCCGATCAGCCCCTCTTGGACCTGGGCCCTGCGGGGTCCATCGATTCCCATTGGGTCAGCTACCCTTGGGTGGTTCCCATCACCGAGACCCACTGGCACATGTACTACGCCGCCTGGGATGGCCAGTTCCTTCCCGGCGACCCCAACCAGAAGCGCTATACCACGACCATGGCCGAGAGTGACGACGGGGGGCGCAGCTGGAAACGAAGCAACCGGCTTTTGATCCAGTTGGCCCGACCCGGGGCCTGCGACGAGCATGGCAGCGGTTCCTGCGCCGTTCTGAAGGTGGGAGACGAGTATTGGATGTACTACACGGCCGTCTCCCATCCCCGTCCCGACTGGTCCCGGATCTCAGTCGCCCTGGCCATCTCGCGCGACGGTGGACACAATTTCGAGCCCCATCCCGCGGGCGCCCTGGTGAACGTCCCACCGGTGATCGGCTCGGTCTACTCGACCAGTTCCAAGCCGTTCGTGGAGCACCGGGACGGCCTTTATCGCATGTGGTACAGCTGCGCCAGGGACAAGCGGGGGTACAGGATCCACTATGCCGAGAGTCCCGACGGGATCTACTTCAAGTGGTTGCCCGACCCGGTACTGGACGTCTCCGTCTCAGGTTGGGATGACGCCATGACCTGCTACCCCTGCATTTGGCACCATGGTGAAAGAACTCTGATGTTCTACGACGGGAACAACTACGCCGGCATCGGAGTGGCCGAACTGGAGGAGACTTGAAGTGTGGAATCTGCGTGGACCGAAAGCGATGACTCAACAAACGCCCGCGGGGAACGGCCGATGACGCGCGGACTGGCCTGCTGCCTGGTTCTGGCACTGGCGGCGGGGAACGGTCCCGGCGCACTGGGAAGCTCCTGGATGGACAAGAGAATCGATCCAAACCGAAAAGCGGACGCACACAAGGTGTGCGAGTTCGTGGTCTCCCGAATCCAAGGGGGTCGGTATCATCCGCCCGAGGCTCTCTTCGCCGAGACCTCCGGATATCAAGCCAGCATGGCTGCCACCCTTTCGTTGGCGGGGAAGATGCTGGATGAACCCCGATACGTGGAAACGGCCTCCGACATGTTCGACCAACTGTTGGAGGCCCGGGTCGAAGACATGTGGTCACTGGACTGGTGGTGCGCCTATCCCATCTTTCGGGCCATGTCCTTCAACTGGAAGGAGCAGAACCGACAGGTCAACGACCGTTACACTGTCCTGGTTCTCTATTGTCTGGGGCTCCACCACAGGATCACCGGGGAGGAGCGCTACCTGAAGGCCGGCAAGAAGGGAATGCGGGCCATTTTTTCGCGGACCGAATTCTACCGGCAGCGCGAAAAACTAGTGCACCTGACACCCGAAGCCGCCCTGCTTGCCATCCTGGCCTGGGAGCATGAGCTGCCCCAATATGCGGAGAAGAAGGAACCGCTGCTGGAGTGGGTGCTGGAGACCTTCGTCGAAACCGCGCCCAAGGATTTCCCCTTCTTCACCCTGTATCGGACGATGCTGCTTCTGGCCGCGACCGGGACGCGGCATCTGGATGGGGTGATCCGTCCCGGGATCGACGCCGTGCTGGCGGAGCCGGGATGGCGCTATCCGCACAATCGGCTGGCGATGCGACACATCAAGAGCACCGATGACCATGTCAATGTCCGCGGCAACGGCGCCATGGCCATCCTGATGCGCCTCTTCGACTTGGCGGCCGGCAGACAAGTCTACACGGGAGGCGAGCACTACCGGTACCTGAGTGGCTGGATGGACCGGATGCGCCGGCCGGATGGAGCCTGCTACGGCTGTGAGGATATCCCCGCAAACCGCAGGCAGGATCCCAAGGTCTTTGGAGATCAGCACCTGGCGGGCGGCAAACTCTACGGACACGGTTCACCCGCGCACTACATGCAGCTCTGGTGGATCCTGGGTGGCTTCTTTCTCGGGCCATGAAGGGTTGGCCGTGAGACGCAGCCTGCGGAGAACCAGCGCAGCCGCGGTTCTGGCTTTGTTTGGACTGGTTGAGGCCAGCCTCTGCTGGTCGGGAATCCTCGTGCCCGGGGAGTGGCAAGCAGGCCACCGGCTGTTCCATCGATTCTATCGACCCGACGATCTTCTCTTCTACCGGCCGCGGCCCAACCTCCGGGACTTCGTCCTCGACTGGCCTCGAGAGGGGGTATCCGCCAGCTACTCGACGGACGAGATCGGCTTCCGAAACCGAAGCCGCAGCTACGAGACCTCCCGGGTCTTCTTCGTGGGGGATTCCTTCGTCTGGGGAGCCTGGGTCTCCAGGGAGGAGAGTCTGGTGGGAGTTCTGGAATCCGAGTTGGGCGAGCCGGTGATCAATCTGGGTGTGGGGAGCTACGATTTCCAGCGCTATCAGGTTCTATTCCAGGAGTTCGTGGCGCGGTACCGGCCACGGGTCTGCGCCCTGGGCGTCTTCCCCAACGATCTGCGCATCCGCTCGCCTCTGGTGCCCGGCCAGCCCGGAACCGGAGCCCGCTATTTCGAAGCGGCAGGATGGAACCGGTACTCCAGCTACCCCGCCTATAGGCAGACACTGACCTATTGGGGCTTCCGCCGGTTGGCGGACCTGTTCGGAATGGAGACACTGTCGGATCAGTACAACCTTCGCCTCCGCGCCGACCAGGCGCGGGCCGCCAACGGCCTGACCCTCTACCGCTACCGGGGCGCGTCCCGTGACTACCTTTCCAATTCGCAGGCCCAAGCCCAGGTCAGGGAAAGCCTGAGGCGGATCATCGAGATCTGTAGGGAAAGCGGAGTTCGATTGGGCCTTTTCCTCTTTCCCACCAAGGAGTCCACCTACAAGGCGGAATACGAGAGACTTTTTCCGGAGTCCGCCGGTTATCTGAGGAACGAGGAGGAAGGCTACCGGATGCTGGCGGAACAAGCCCGGTCCGAGGGAATCGGCTGTCTCGACCTGACCGCCCGCTCCCGAGAAGAAGGGCGGACCTCAATCCTTTATCATCGGTACGACCCGCACTGGAACCTTGCCGGAAATCGCTTCGCGGCCCTCCAAGTCGCGGCATTCCTGACCCTGGTCAAGGCCGACAGAGAGGAGACGGAATGAGCAACCATCGCCCGAGGCCAACGTCGATTGCAGGAGTGGTTCGGCTCCTGGCATCCCTCGGCGCCGTAGTGGGACTCGGTTTCGCTCCCCTGCATGCAGAGGCCGTACACATCGGCTCCCGCTGGGAGTTGATGGTCGACGACTATCTGGTTCCGAAGTTGGACACCGGGATGCAGCGGCTCCTGCACCGTCCTGTGGAAAGGGAAGTGGTACTCGTCTTGGACGCTCCCTGGGAGGGGAGCGCCTGCGGCGTCTTCACCGTGTTCCAGGATGGGGAACTCTATCGCATGTACTATCGCGGCTGGCAGTTCGACATCGTCGGGGACAAGCTGGAGCAGCCCCACAGGATGGTGGTCTGTTACGCGGAGAGCCGGGATGGGATCGAGTGGAGGAAGCCCCAACTGGACTTGGTGGCTTTCAAAGGCTCCAAACGGAACAACATCGTCTGGGACGGTGTCGGCTCCCACAACTTCACACCCTTCAAGGACGCCAATCCACAGTGCCCTGAGACGGAGCGCTACAAGGCCGTAGGGGGCATTAGGCGTGAGGGCGGGCTCTTTGCCTTCGTTTCCTCCGACGGCATCCATTGGAAATTGTTACAGGAGCAGCCCATCATCAGGAAGGGCTATTTCGACTCCCAGAACCTGGCCTTCTGGGATCCGAAAAGATCCGAATACCGGGCCTACTACCGTGATTTCCAGAACTACCCCCAGGGCCGCGACATCCTGACTGCGACCTCGACGGATTTCGTCCACTGGCAGGAGTTTCCCTTTCTTGAATACGACCCCGAGCGCTACACTGAGCTGTACACGAATCAGATCCTTCCCTATTACCGTGCACCCCACATCCTCCTGGGCTTTCCCATGCGCTACATCGAGCGCGGCGAAAGCATGACTGCGCTGAACCAACGTCTGTCCCAGGTGAGGGACCGGTACGGGAAGGCACAGACGGACACCGGCTTCATGACCAGCCGCGACGCTCGACGGTTCAAGGTCTGGGGGGAAGCCTTCGTCCGGCCGGGTCCGCAGCGGGAGGATTTCAGCCGCTGGGCCTATGCCGATTCCACCCAGGGGTGGGGCATCGTTGCGACCGACTCTGCAGTGGCGGGAACTCCTCAGGAACTCTCGTTCTACATCTTGGAGGACTACTGGACCGGCAAGAGTGTCCGTATGCGTCGGGCCACGCTCCGAATCGACGGATTCGTCTCCATCCATGCCCCCCTCTCGGGGGGTGAATTCGTGACTCGGCCGTTCACGTTCGACGGAAACCGTCTGAGGATGAACTTCGCAACCTCGGCTGCGGGGAGCATCCGCGTCGAGATCCAGGATGAGGGGGCAGAGCCGATCCCCGGGTTCGCGCTGGCGGATTGCCCGGAAATCTTCGGTGACTCCCTGGAGCGGATCGTCTCCTGGGGACAGACGGAGGTTGGAAGCTTGGCAGGAAGGCCGATCCGGCTCAGATTCGTGGTGAAGGACGCCGATCTCTTTGCCTTCGGATTCCAATAGGAGGACGAACGCCGGCAGCTTTAGTCCGGATGGCCGCAACGGTGCTGTTTTACATTTGGAAGAGCCTTGCAGAGGGGAGGGACCGCTTATGAATCGCCGTCGTTTCTTCAATAGACTGGGCGGTGTGGCTGCCCTGGGTGCAGCTGCCAGTCCGACGCCAATCATGGGAAGGAGATCCCGGTCTAGCCAGTTTTCGCAACAGTGGAGGAAGTTGAAGGTCATCTTTCCCCGCATCGAAGGGAAGGCCTGGGATCGTTATCCCTCGGCTCCCAACATCGTGCGGGCGGGAGACAAACTGCGGATGTACTACATGAGCATCGAATACCCGTCTCTGCGCCGGATCGGCTTTGCCGAGGCGGATGTCTCCGATCCCCTGACCTGGAGGAAGACCTTGGATCGCCCCGTCATGGAATTGGGGGAGCCGGGATCCATCGATTCCCACTGGGTCAGCTATCCCTGGGTGGTTCCGGTCACCGAACGGCACTGGCACATGTACTATGCGACCTGGGGTGGGGCCTATGCCGACGCGGCCCGGCGGCAGAAGGTCTGGTACACCTCGCTGGCGGAGAGCGACGACGGTGGTCTCACCTGGAAGCGGACGGGAAAGCCGTTGATCCCCCTGGGTAGGCCCTATTCCTACGATGAGCACGGTTCAGGCTCCTGCGCTGTGTTGGAGCGAGGGCACGAGTACTGGATGTGGTACACGGCGGGCAGCCGATGGCCCCAGGGGGAAAGTCAGATGTCGCTGGGATTGGCCACGTCGACCGACGGAGGACATACCTTTCGTCCTCACCCAGCCGGTTCCTTGATCAGCATCCCGGTGAAGATCGGATCCGCCTTCTCCACCTGCTCGAAGCCCTACGTAGAGGAAGTGAAAGACGGCTACCGGATGTGGTTGAGCGTCGCCCGGGACGATGTCGAGGTCTATCGAATCCACTATGCTGAAAGCGCCGACGGCATCCGCTGGAAATGGACTCCCGAGCCGGTCCTGGACGTAAGCGCGGCAGGCTGGGACAGCCAGATGACGTGCTATCCCTTCGTACTGCA
This sequence comes from Acidobacteriota bacterium, assembly GCA_965217775.1. Classification (GTDB taxonomy): domain Bacteria; phylum Acidobacteriota; class UBA6911; order RPQK01; family JAJDTT01; genus JAJDTT01. The sequence goes on along the minus strand of CBDCJH010000002.1, from coordinate 3,302,183 downwards.
CCATCAGGATCGGACCTATATGTTCTACGATGGGAACCACTACTCCGGAATCGGCGTGGCCGAGCTGGTTTCCTCATAGCCGGTCCCCTCCGTAGGGGCCGGGACGACCCTCTGACAGCCAGCGCATGAGAGACGGACAGCCACTGTTGGTACTGATCCCCATTGCCATGCTGTTGACGCTGGCTCAGGGAAGCCTTTCCCTTCGAAGCACTGAAGGAGAATCGGGCCACTCGCGGCTGGTGGACCTCTTGCGCCGGGTGGCGGAGAGGACTCCGCCCGGCTACCCCTGGGTCCAGGATCTCGAAGGCGCCCGGCGCAGAGTCGAGTCGGAAGCCCCCGGCCCAACGGCTGAACAGCGCATCCTCTCCAGGGTCGCTCTGGCCCAGGATGAGTTGCTGCTGGGAAACACGGATCGGGCCATCAAGCTCTTCTCCCAGGCTTACCAGCTGGCTCGCGAACTTCCGCAGACACTCCGGCTCACCTATCTGGCCACGATCGCCTTCGATCTGGGCGTGTCTCATCTCCGCCGGGGTGAGAATCAGAACTGCATCGCTCGGCACACCGGAGATGCCTGCATCCTGCCCTTCACCAGACACGCCTTGCACCGGCACCAGGAAGGATCGCGCCAGGCCATCCGCTACTTCGCAAGCATCGTTCGAGGAACCCACGCCGCGTCTCCGATTCACCTCGCCTCCAAGTGGCTCCTGAACATCGCCTATATGACCTTGGGAGAATATCCCCATGAGGTCGCCGAAGAGCTGCTGCTACCACCGGAAGTGTTCAGCTCCAGGGTGCCCTTTCCGCGCTTCCGGAATGTGGCTCCCCGGCTGAACCTGGACTCGTTCGATCTGGCCGGCGGCGCCGTCGTGGATGATTTCGACGGCGATGGTTTCCTGGACATCCTGACCTCTTCCTACGAGGTTCGGGGCAGCCTCCATCTTTTTAGAAACAACGGTGACGGCACCTTCACTGAGCTGACGGAGGAGGCCGGTCTTCAAGGCCTGTATGGCGGTCTCAACCTGGTTCAGGCCGACTACGACAATGACGGAGACGTGGATGTACTGGTTCTCAGAGGAGCCTGGCTCGACGTGTACGGCCGCCAGCCCAACTCTCTCCTGCGCAACAACGGCGACATGACGTTCACCGATGTGACGTTCGAATCGGGACTGGGCCAAGTGCACTACCCGACTCAGACCGCCTCTTGGGCCGACTACGACAACGACGGCGATCTGGATCTCTACGTCGGAAACGAAAGCTCCGCGAGTCAACGCTGTCCTTCGCAGCTCTTTCGCAATCAGGGTAACGGCACCTTCATCGACTTGGCCCAAGAGGCGGGAGTCGAGAATCTCCTCTGGTCCAAAGGGGTGGTCTGGGGAGACTACAATGGCGACCGTTTTCCGGATCTGTACGTTTCCAACTTCCAGGGACCGAACCGGCTCTACCGCAACAATCAGGACGGGACCTTCACCGATGTTGCGGTGCAATCGGGAGTGCAGGGGCCGAAGAGCAGCTTTCCGACTTGGTTCTGGGATATTGACAATGACGGGAATTTGGATCTCATGGTCCAGAGCTACCAGATGCCCCTCGGCTCCGGCCCTCCCGATGTCTGGTACGTTGCTGCCAGCCACCTGGGGTTGCCCCAGCCTGCCGACCTTCCGTCTCTCTACCGTGGGGATGGCAGTGGAGGGTTCGTGGACGTGGCCGGCCCCATGGGACTGAAACGGGTGAACCTTCCCATGGGAGCCAACTTTGGGGATCTGGACAACGACGGCTATTTGGATTTCTACCTCGGCACCGGTTATCCGGGCCTGGAAGGCCTCATGCCCAACGTCATGTACTGGAATCGCGGCGGGAACCGCTTCGAAAACGTGACCTACGCGGGAGGATTCGGACACCTGCAGAAGGGACACGCGATCGCATTCGCAGACCTGGACAACGACGGAGACCAGGACATCTTCCAGCAGATGGGAGGCTTCCTCGCCGGGGACCGCTTCCACAACGCGCTGTTTGAGAACCCCGGTTTCGGGAATCACTGGATCAGCATCCAGCTTGAGGGGGTCGAATCTAACCGCTCGGCGGTGGGAGCCCGTCTCCGGCTCGAGCTTCGAGAAGGCATGGAGAGGCGGACCCGTTACCGTTGGGTGAACAGCGGAGGAAGCTTCGGCGCCAATCCCCTGCGCCAGCACATCGGGTTGGGACGGGCTAAAGGGGTCGAGAGGATGCAAATCGACTGGCCCAGTGGGCGAACCCAGCATTTTCACAACGTTCCCGGGGATCAGTTCATCCACGTCAGGGAAGACCAGGAAGAGTACGTTCGGCTGAACCGTCAATCTTTCAGGCTGGGTCGATCCGGCCGGGGCCCGGCCGCTCTTTCAGGAAGTGCAGGCGGCGCTGCCCAGTAGTCCAACCGAGATAGGCTCCCGAAGTAGGATTGACGGCTTCGTGTCCGGGGCGGTGGTGGCGATCCGGATCTATCGTGAGGTGGTTGGGATCAACCTGTCGGAATGTCCCCAAATGGGGCTGCTCCGATTCAGCCGTTCCAGGCCGAGGCTGCGCTGGCAAAGTCGATCTGCGTAGTCGCGACGGCCTTAGTCAACTCTGGGGATATCTTCGAGGGCTCACTTCGCCACCACAGGAAGACATGGGTATCCGGAAACAGCATGGTCAACCCCGTCCTTTGAAGTTCGAGAGGGTCTCCGGCGGCAGAGGCTCGTCAAAGTCATCCGCGATGTAAACCCGGCCTTCCCATCCCCCAGGCTTTCGCTTGAGCACCCTTTGCCGGAGGGGAGCCAGCCGCGCCAGGGGTTTCCCGGCCTTGGCAATGATAATCACCTCTCCTCGAGCCGCCCGATCGACGAGACGGGAGAGAGACGATTCGGCTTCGTAAAGGTTATAGACCGCTACCACCATGTCCAACCTCCTAGTTGGTGAACTTTGGTCAAGTGTGCGCTGTCGGGAATTTGTCCGTCAACAGCGGAACTGGTGAGATCAACTGCCGGAAGTCGGAAGCGGTGTGGTGCTGGTGTCACTTGAATGAATCGTGCACCATCGGGATGAACGTCGTGCAAGCGCCGGGGGGTCGGACACGCGGCCTACCATCTGCCCCGGCGCAGGGTGGGTCCGGAAGACCAACAACTCCTTCAGGTCACTTTCGATCGCCCTCCAATCCTGCGCGAGGTCGATTGAGCACACCCGAATCGACCGCCCCATCAACTCGAACCGATAGTCGAATCTACGGTCGACCGCCGCGTAAAGCAGCCATCCCTCTGGCTGGGGATCTCCTGCACTCGCTTCCGCCGCCCAATTCATCACGTAGGCGAAGATCTGATAGAGATTGCCCGAGTGCACGCGCTGTCCACCGAAACGCGTGTTCAGAGGGTTCTTGTAGAACTTGGTGCCGAGGATGATTGTGCGTTCGCACGACCGTAATGCGATGTCCGTCTGCATGCCTGGCAGGTGACGGAGATCCGCCTCGCTATTCTCTGCCCCGAACCAGTCGATCTTCGGTGCGCTGACCTTGTAGCCCGTTTCCCGGGCGTAGAAGGTCTTGACGAACGCTTGGAACAGGAGCCCCATCTGATGCTCGTCTTCCCGGAAATCGTAGAATGTCGCGGTCCCCTTCTCCTGAGATCGACGCGGTGGTAGTGACCACTCCCGATCACACCCACGCTCCGGCCAGTCTTGCGGCGATGCAGCGCGGAAAGCACGTCTACTGCGAAAAGCCGGGAGCCATCTCGGTCTTCGAAGCTCGCATGCTGGCCAAGGTCGCCGCTGAGAAGAAGGTAGCGACGCAGTTGGGATCCCAGATCCACGCCTCGGACAACTTCCGCCGCATCGTCGAACTGGTCCGCGGCGGAGCCATCGGCGCGGTGGAGGAATGCCATATCTGGGTCCGCGGGGGACGCAGCCCGAGGAACCGCCCGACGGAGACACCACCCGTCCCCAAAGGGCTTCACTGGGATCTCTTCCTGGGGACGGCGCCTTACCGCCCCTATCATCCCACCTATTCCCGCGGCTGCGGCGGCAACTGGCAGAGCTGGTGGGATTTCGGCATCGGTGGTCTCGGCAACACCGCCACCCACTACTTCAACCTGGCCTTCTGGGCTCTGAATCTCCGCTATCCGATCTCAGTGGAGGCCGAGGGACCGCCGCCGCATCCCGAGATGGCTCCCGAGCGGATCCATGTCCGCTACCGGTTTCCGGCCCGCGGACAGATGCCGCCGGTCACCCTGACCTGGACGCGAGGCGGTCAACCGCCACCGGTCGTTGCCGAAAATGACTTCCCAGACTGGGCCTGGGGGGTCTTTGTGGGCACCGAGGGAATGCTGCTGGTGAATTACCCGCAGCGGATGCTCTGGCCTGCGGAAAAGTTCGCCAACTTCAAGCCGCCCAAGCCGAGCATCCCCCCGTCCATCGGTGCGGAAATCGGCCGTCGTGCCGAGTGGATGGCCGCCTACAAACATCACGAGGAATGGCGGCGAACGGCTGAGGTGGGCCATCGCGCCGAGTGGATCGCCGCCTGCAAGACGGGGAGCCCAACGAGCAGCCACTTCGGCTATTCCGGCCCCCTCTCGGAGGCGGTCAACCTGGGTGCCGTTGCCCACCGCTCCGGAGCCAAGCTCGACTGGGACGCCGATAACCTGCGGGTCACCAACTCTCCCGAGGCCACTGCGCTGCTGAGGCGGGAATTCCGTCCCGGTTGGACGTTGTGATCTCGACTGAGAGTCTCCCGCCCGGTCCAATTCATCGGGAAAGCCGGATGACAGCCCGCGGCCAACGCCGTCTTGGCATTTGACCGGACCGGCTTCACCGCCTCTTCACCGACACGTAGTATGCCCCGTAGGCTTGGCCGTCCCCGGTGATGAAGCGGGCCGTCACTGTAGCGGGGCCGGGGCTCAGTTTCAGGTTGAAGACGGCCTCCTTGGCACCGGGGGCAACGGATTTCTCCACTTCCTGGCCAGCAATCTCCAACTTGGCCTGCACGATGGCCAGAGCCTTCCCGGGCGTGGTCCGGAAGGCCGGCTCACCCGGGACCGGTGCGCCGGGGTCGAGACCGGCCGTGATCGGCGTGTCCGCTTCTGCCGGCCAGCGGCGCAGGCGGAACTCATAGTCCCCCTCGTGGGCCACGTGGACGTTCCAGTGGCCGGTGCGGCCGGCACCGGTCAGGGCATCGCGGATTTGGGATTGGTTCCAGGGGGGATAACCCGTGGTGATCCAGTCGTGACTGGTCAGAGTCGTCGGATTGTCCGCTTCATGTCCCAGGTAGATCCGGGCGTCCTGGTCAAAGGTGGGCTCCAACTCGGCCCACCAGGAATCGTAGAAGTCCCTCAGGCGTTTCACCACCTGCGGATGCGACGGCGCGACGTCCTGCTGTTGGCCAGGGTCGGCTTTGATGTCATAGAGCTCTTCGCCATTCACCAGCCGCCAACGGCTCGTCATGACCGAACTCTTGCGCCACTTGATGGGATCCTTGACCCGCTGCGAGTCCGTGACCAGGATCCGGTCGGGCCAACGGCCATGCTCCGGGGCCACCTCATCGAACAACAGCGGACGGACGCTCCGCCCATCCAACGTCACGCCCTTCGGCGCCCGGATCCCACATAGGTCAGCCAGAGTCGGCAGCACGTCGACGTGAGCTGTGATGGGGTCGACGTCCCTTCCGCCGATGAGGCCACCTTCCGGCCAGTGGATGAAGAACGGCACCCGATGGCCCCCATCGTATTCGCTCCCCTTCCTGCCCCGCATGCCTGCGTTGAACACCAGGTCTCCGGCCGACGAGCCGTTGTCGGTGGTAAAGATGAAGATCGTGTTCCGCGCCAGCCCTTCCTGATCCAAAAAGGATCGGAGCCGCCCCACGTTGTCGTCGATGTTGGCAATCATGCCGAAGAAGTTGGCCAGCTTCGTGTCCAGATGCCCATAGGGGGCACTGAAGGATTCGGGTGAGTGCATGGGGCCGTGGGGGGCATTGGTCGAAATGTAGGCAAAGAAGGGCTTGCCCGCCTTTTTCTGAGCAGCGATAAATCGCCGGGCGTACTCGAACCAGACGTCTGTGCAGAACCCCTCTACCGGTTCCGGTCTGGAGTTGTGGAAGTAGCTGCCATCGAAGTAGGCGTTGTCCCAGTAGTCGGGTGTCTGGCCGATGCCTCCCGCAGCATGACGCATGACCTCGGTGTAGCCGCGATCTTCGGGCCGAAAAGGATAGTTGTCACCCAGATGCCACTTGCCGAACATGCCCGTGGCATAGCCGGCATCCCGGAAGACCTGGCCCAGCGTCACTTCATCCTCACGCAAGAGCGAGCGGCCCATGATGGTGTGCCAGACACCGGTCCGGTTGGTCCAACGCCCGGTCTGGAGAGCGCTGCGGGTCGGCGAACAGGTGGGGGCAACGTGGTAGTCCGTAAGTCGCACCGATTCGCCGGCCAACTGATCGAGGTTGGGCGTCTTGAGAACCGGGTTGCCGTGAAAGCCCAGATCTCCATATCCCTGGTCGTCCGTGATGACCAGGACCACGTTCGGACGATCTGCAGGGTCAGAGCCACAGGCGATGAGGCTGACCCAAGCGAGAACGCCGCTCAGATATCTCAGGTAGAGGGAAGGGCGACTCATGCCGAACAGTCCCAGACGGCGCATCCAGCGGCATCAGCGGCAACGACCTCGAACGACTCGTGTTCCCGTTCCATCAAGCTGGCCCTGATTCGTCCGGCCGCGCACAGTGTACACGTCCCCTCCGAGATTGAACGCGCGCAACGGCCAATAAAGGGGACAGTCTATTTCTTCCGCTTCCTGAGAAACATGCTCTGGATTCGTCCGGTTCGGGCGTCCACGGAGAGCCGTTCCAGGACCACGGATCAAACCCAGAGGATGGGCACGTCGTAGGGTGCCAGGCGTCGATCGTGGCTGACCAGGGTCAGGCCCTCCGACTGAGCCTGGGCAATCAGCATGCGATCGAAGGGATCCTGGTGGTGAGGGGGCAGGTCTGAAACCGGGCCGGCGTGGCCAAAGCCGATCGGCAACTGTTGAAAGCCGCTCTTGGCTACTCCCGATTCGAAACTCTCAGGGAGCCTCAGCTTCCCCAGAGCAGCTTTTGTCGAAGCTTCCCAGGCCGAGGCTGCGCTGACGAAGACGACCTCCGCAGTCGCAATCGCCTTGGTCACCTCTGGGGAAATCTTGGAGGGCTGGCTTCGCCACCACAGGAACACATGCGTATCCAGCAGCAGCAATTTCATCCCTGTCCTTCGAAAGCCGATAGGATCTCCGGCGGCAAAGGCTCGTCAAAGTCTTCCGAGATGTAGACACGGCCTTCCCATCCCCCGGGCTTCCGCTGAGCGACTCTTTGTCGGAGGGGCCCCAGGCGCGCCAAGGGTTTTCCAGACTTGGCAATTATGATTTCCTCTCCTCCCGCGGCCCGGTCGACGAGGCGAGAGAGAGACGATTTGGCTTCGTAAAGATTGTAGACCGTTTCAGCCATGTCCGACCTCGTAGTTGGTCAACCTTGGTCAAGCATATGCCGTTGGGTTTTCGCCGGTCAACGGCGGTACTGGTCAGATCGACGGTGCCGTCGGCTCGAATTGACGCCAACCGAAAAATGGTGTGTGATTCTGCGCGTGTCGTGCCCTGCCGCGTTCGCCGACGGTTGGGTCGAGTTCACAAGTTCCATCAAAGAATCGATCGAGGAGAAGATTCATGAAGAAAGCTCTCGTCATTGCAGCAGTTCTGTTGACTCAGTTCTCGTTGGAGGCCCAGCAGGATCTCCGCGGGTCCGCCGAGTTGACCTTGAAAGGAAAGAAGGTCTCCATCGAGTATGGGCGACCCTCGCTCCGGGGCCGCGACATGCTGGGTAAGGCCAAAGCGGGCATGATCTGGCGCATGGGCATGAACGCACCGACGACCATCAAGACCGAAGCAAATCTCGTGTCCGGCGAGGTCTCGATTCCTGCGGGCGACTACAAGCTGCAGGCCAAGTGCGTGAGCGCTGACGAATGGGAGTTGCTCTTTAATGGCGACGAGGCGGTGGTTCCCCTCAAGACGGAAGTCGTCGACGCGAACGTGGAGACGTTCACCATCTACCTCCTCCGCAGCAGGTACGGCCATGACACCGGAGGAGCGGTACTCCGGGCGGACTGGGGCAACAGGAGGTTGACGGCGGAACTCAAAGTTTCGGACTGACAGCCTGAGACGGAGGTTTCGGGCGGTTATCGAACCGGGCAGATTCTCCAGATCCGGCCCGATTTTCGGGGCGATCCGGGATCAGAATCCCGAACCCTCGCGCATGGCGCCTGCCGCCTGCGGTTCGATGACTCCACAGGCCAGGGACGCGAAGGTCTCTCCTCCGGCCGTCATGATGACCACCGAGCGGCCGACCACGGATCGAGGACCCTCCGACAAGGCGATCTGGTGCAGGTCGGTCATGAAGTGGGCCATGCCGCTCTCGTCGGCTTCGATCTCGCCCAATTGACCGGCGGGAGTCCCCGAACCGGATCCTTCGGGGTCGAAGATTGCGCCCGCGCTCGTCCCATCCCCCGAACTGCAGTCTCCCATCTCGTGCACGTGAAGGCCGTATCGGCCCGGCTCCAGCCCGGTCACGTGAGCCATGACGTGAATTCCACCGCCCATCTCCGCGAAGGCGACGATTCCCTCGGTGTCGTTTCCTTCGGTGGGATGGAGGATCGCGGCCGCAGCCAAGCCGGCATCGGCCTCCGCTCCCGCTTCAGACCCGGTCGAGGCGTCCTCGTCGGGCGCCGGTCCGCAGGACAGAGCCAGAAAAACCATCCAGACGGGCACGACACCCCTTCGCGCTGTTTTCTTCATGACGACATTCTCCATCCTTGTTTGGGTTGCCTTCTGCCCCGAATTTCTCGCTGGGTCGCCGGGTGCATGATGATCATCGGTCCACTACCGATATTCTATCGAAGTCTCCGGGGAGCCGACTGTGCCGGACACCTGCTGGAAGCGAAAATCCGGCGCGATCATCGCGCTCCCTGGTGGAAGTTGCGGCCTGGTGATCCGGCACCGGCGACAGGCAGCGGCACTCATGAAGCCGAAACCGGCGAATCGTACAGGGCCAATACCTTCCTGGCATCGCTCCGGACCTTCTCGATCAACTCGGGAGGGCTCAAAGGGCGGGCATGACGGGCAAATTGCAGAACCAGGCGGGAAGGGAATTCCAGCGTCTCACTCTCCAGGGTCAGGACCACCCCCCCGTCCTTTACTGGTTCCACCGAATCCCCCCATTGCTCCTTGATCCAGGGAGCCACGTCCGCGTCGAAATAGACCCGGATCTCGCGATCGCCTGGAAACCGCAGGAAGTTGTTTCTGTCTTGGCGCACGTCCACACCCTCGGGGAGAGAGAATGAGTCCTTCAACAGGTCCACCGCCAGGACCCGATCGAACTTGAAGGTCCGAACGTCACGCCGGAGTTCGCAGTAACCCTCCATATACCAGTAGCCCAGACGTTTCATCAGGTAGTAGGGGCGAACGTTGCGGCTCAAGGTCTCGTTTCGGGTCAACGAGTAGTAGTCGATCCGCACCTTGAGGTGATCCTCAACGGCTTGGCGCAAGAGCGCAAAGTGTTCCGAGACGGGCCGGGACGGCCGGTCCACGACGACACGATTCTCGATCCGGGAACGGGAGTCCTCCGAGCGGGCGATGGCCTGACGGATCTTGCTCTTCAGGGACCTGACGGCTTCGGGATCCACTTCCGGGTCCAGCAACTGGAGGGAGACCAGCAACGCCACCGCTTCGGGCCGGGTGAAGCGCAGGGGACGGTTCAACATCTGGTCGAACTCGATGAAGACTCGCCGGTCCTCCACGTAGATGTCCACATAGTCGTCGGGCCGAAACGGAGGCTTGCCGATGAGGAGCATGAATTCCAGCTCCTTCAACAGCTCCTGGGGTCGCATCTCCACCTTTTTGGCCAGATCGTCCAACCAGATCCCCTGGTTCTGGGAGACGTAGCTCATGATCAGGAGTATGCGGTTGATTCGATCTGCGACGTTCATAACAGATTCCGGAGAGTCCGCTGAATCTCGTTTCGAATCTCCAGCGGAGCCAGAACCCGGGCATCGGTCTTCAGTTCCAGAACCCAGGAGACGAAACCGGACCGATTGGTCACCTCGAGGTCGAAGCGGTTCTCACCCCTGGGAACGGCGCGGTTCAACTGGGGGAGCAGTTCGGGCAACCGGTGTTCGGAAATCTCCACCGAAACCCGAACCGGCTCGTGGATGGCCAGTTCCCAGGGTTGTTGGTTCTGGTACGGCTTCAAGGTGAATCCACTGGGAATCGTGTAGTCGGGACTCCCGGGGCGCCTCCGGTTGACGGTGACCTCGCTCATGCGGGCGAGGACGAAGCATCGAAGCCCCTGCCGCAGGTGATCCCAACCCACGAGCGTCCAGTGGCCCCTCCTCAAGATCAGGCCGTAAGGATCGACCTTGCGCCGGGTCGTCTCGCGCGTGGAGAAGGCGTAGTACTCGATCTCGACACTCTTCTTCCGCTCCAAGGCTTCCCGGATCTGATGCACCAGGTTCGGCCATTTGCCGGTTTTTCCCCCGTTGGGAAAGGAGATCTTCAATTCGGGAGGCGGAGGGGTCACCTGACTGACGCTGATGATCTTGTAGAGAGCCGATTTCAGCTGCGCCTGGTAGGGAAAGTTTGAATTGTCCCGGACGGCATCCGCCGAAAGCATCAGCAAGGAGGACTCGGTGGGATCGAACTCGATTTCGCGAAGGAAGAGCTTGTCCTCCCGGATGACGTAGCCCTCTTTGGACACCTCGGCCCCGCTCTTATAGTCGATGGGAATCCCCAAGGTGATGAGCTCGGCCTTGTCGCGCTCGAATTTTCGCTGATTCGACTCCTCGACGCCTCGGGAATAGTCTTCCGGGAAGTGGTTCTTGATCTCTCTCCAGGAGACCGGGTCGCTGGAGTTGAGGAGGTACGCGATCAAGTCCAGAAGGCGTTCCGTGCGGTTCACTGAGCGGTATTCTAACAGTCTGTGACGTGACTCGACACCGCATTCGCCCGGGGGAAAATCTGGAGGGGACGTAGCAGGGGGACTCCCCCTACCTCCACCAAATCGGCGGCTGGAAAGCCGCCGTTCCGCTTGACCTGGATTCTTTTTCCGTTAAATTGGATAGGTTCTACGAGGGAGGAGATCATGACCTTCGTCATCGCTGAGCCCTGTATCGGAACCAAGGACACGGCCTGCGTGGATTCCTGTCCGGTCGATTGCATCCATCCCCGCGCCGATGAGACCGAATTCGTCGACGCCAGCATGCTCTACATCGACCCGGAGGAGTGCATCGATTGCGGTGCCTGTGTTCCCGAGTGCCCCGTTGAGGCCATCTTTCCGGACGACGAAGTTCCCGAGGAGTGGGAACACTACCTCGAGATCAACGCCGAGTGGTACGAGGAGACCGGTTACAACCGCTGAATCCGCTCGAATGCACTGGCCCCAACTTCCGGTTCCTCGCCACTTCGACCCTGACCGGGTCGATCAGGTCTGGCGCGTTTCCTATCAGGAGAGAGCCCGGGAAGCCAAGGAGTGGCGAGTCCGCTACAGCGTCACGCCTGCCGCCCAGGACCGGATTCGGGTCTGTCTGGTGGCGGTGGACGTGCAGAACACCTTCTGCATACCCGGATTCGAGCTCTTCGTGGCGGGAGCGTCCGGACGGGCGGCGGTGGAGGACAACCAGCGGCTGTGCCGGTTTCTCTATCGAAATCTGGGTGTCGTCACCCGGATCTGTCCGACCCTGGACACGCACCGTCCGGTGCAGATCTTTCATCCCCTGTTTCTGATCGACGAGGCCGGAGAGCACCCCGATCCGTACACCGTCGTCTCACCCGAGGACGTGCGCGGGGGACTCTGGCGAATCAATCCGGTCGCCTGCTCCCAGATCGGCATGGATCCGGAGGCCGGTCAGGCTCATCTGCTCCACTATGTGAGCCGGCTTCGGGAGGAAGGACAATACCAGCTCACCGTCTGGCCCTACCACGGCATGCTGGGCGGGATCGGTCATGCCCTGGTGTCCTCCCTGGAGGAGGCCGTCTTCTTTCACAGCGTCTGCCGCCAGAGCCAGCCCGATTTCCAGGTCAAGGGAGACTCGCCCTTGACGGAGCACTACTCGGTTCTGGGGCCGGAGGTGATGGAGGGGGCCGACGGCGCTCCCATCGGCGAGAAGAACCGGACCTGGTTGGAGTCGCTCATGACCTGCGACGTAGTGGTCGTGGCGGGACAGGCCAAGAGCCATTGCGTGGCCTGGACCGTGGATCATCTCCTGGAAGAGTGCTCGGCGGGTCCGGAGGATTTCGCCGGCAGGGTCTACCTGCTGGAGGATTGCACCTCGCCGGTGGTGGTCCCCGGCGTCGTCGACTACACGGAGGACGCCACCGCCGCCTTCCGCCGGTTCGCCGACGCCGGAATGCATGTGGTCCGGTCCACCGACCCCATGGAAGCATGGCCTGGCATTCCGTGATTCCCGCCGCCGGCTGAGATGCTCTTCAACAGCTTCCATTACATCCTCTTTTTCCTGCTGGTCCTCCTGGTCACCGACTCGGTCCGCAGGCGCCGATTCCAGCACGCGTTCCTGCTTCTGGCCAGCTACTACTTCTACTGGGTGTCGTCCACCTGGTTCGTCCTTCTGCTTCTGTATTCCAGCGCCCTGGATTTCTACTTGGGGCGTGCCATCGGCAATTCGAAGAGCCTGCGGGCGCGCCGCATTTACCTGGCCTGCAGCATCGCCGGCAACCTGGGGGTCCTGGCCTACTTCAAATACACCAACTTCGCCCTCGCCAGCCTGGAAGCGCTGTTCGGTAGCCTGGGCTTCGGCGGACGGCTCTCGGGGTGGGAGATCTTCCTGCCCATCGGCATCTCCTTCTACACCTTCCAGAGCATGAGTTACACGCTCGACATCTACTTCGGCAAGTTGAAGCCGGTGAGCTCCATAGGATCGTTCGCCCTCTACGTCTCCTTCTTTCCCCAGTTGGTGGCGGGTCCCATTGTCCGGGCACGCCATTTTCTGCCGCAGCTCGCCCGGATGCCCATGGTCAACTGGGACCAGATCCGGTTCGGATCGACGCTGATCCTCTACGGGCTCATCAAGAAGGTCTGTGTCGCGGACAACCTGTCGGGATTCGTGGAGACGGTCTTCCACGGGGATCTGACCCAGGATTCGCTGGCGGTGTTCCTGGGCATCACCGCCTTCGCCATCCAGATCTACTGCGACTTCTCGGGATACACCGACATCGCCATCGGCTCGGCCCGGGTCATGGGCTTCCGTTTCCCGGACAACTTCAACTTCCCCTATTTTTCCCGCAACATCACCGAGTTCTGGAAACGGTGGCACATTAGCCTCTCCAGTTGGCTCCGGGACTACCTCTACATTCCCCTGGGCGGAAACCGGAAGGGCCGGCGGCGCCAACTGGTGAACCTGATGGTGACCATGCTCCTGGGCGGGCTCTGGCACGGCGCTGCGTGGCACTTCGTCCTCTGGGGCCTGTATCAGGGGATTCTCCTTATTCTCCACAAGGTCCTGATCTGGCGGCGGCCGGCATCCGGGTCCCGGATCTGGGATCCCCTGAAGATCCTGGGGACTTTTTACCTCACCTGCATCGGCTGGCTGATCTTCACCCTCTCCGACCTGGGCAAGCTGGCCTTCTACGTGAAGAAGATGCTCTTTTGGGATTACAACACCGCCGGGCTCTCGGCGCTGATCGACAGCCACCCCTTGCCCCTCTTCCTGATCGCGGCGTTTGCCCTGATCCACCTCCTCAGCTATCGAATGGGCCGCCTGTCCCGCCGGCTGGCGGCGTCGCGATCCTTGAGCTGGAGCTGGATCATGTTGGGAGGTCTGCTGGTGCTCTATCTGTTTGCCGGGGGTCAGGCGAGCTTCATCTATTTCCAGTTCTGACCTCCGGCTCCCGAGGGAAAGGCTTGAGCGGCGGGATATAATCCGATTCGGGCGAAGGAACGGTATGGTTGAAGATTCGTTGGTGACCGCAGTCAGAGGCCGGAACCGGGAGCTGCCCGGCCTTGCCAAGCGCCTCCTCAAGATCCTTCTGGGTCTGGTGCTGGCCCTGATCGCGGCCGACTTCATTCTGTTGGAGATGAATCGTAGGCTGCTGGTCCTTCCCCAGTTCGACCTGGAGCTCCTGCCCTACCACGACCCCCGGGTGACCCGCCGGAACGCGCTGCTCCGCGCATATCCCAACCCTCCCAAGGTCATCTTCACCGGTGACTCGCGCACCAAGAACGGAATCGTCCCCGAAGTGGTGGCGCGCACGCTGGAAGTCCCCCACCAGACACTGTTCAACTTCGGCACCGGCTCCCAAGTGGCCCGATTCGCCCGGGAGGCGTTTCTTCCCCATCTCCTGGACATTGAGGTCCGTCCCGACTTCCTGGTTTTCGGGGTGAGTCCCGACTGGCCGCTCGAGAAGCGCAAGCTCTGGAAGCTGATCGACCGTTACCGGGAGTCTCTGGCCTATCGGCTGGAACACGCGCCGGCCTCGGACGGCGATGCCGTCGAGGGTTTCGTCACCCGCTTCCTCTCCTACCGGCTCGGCCTGTTTCGCTACCGGCAAGACCTGATCGAGCAGGAGCTGCTTCCCGATCTGGGCTGCTGGTTCCTGAACGACTGCTACCGGAATGCGGGGGACCCCAGAGCCACTCCGGTTCACTTCAAAGATCTGGAGCGGCGCTCCGGCTTCAAGACCGCCTGCGGCTGGGGTCCGCAACCCTACGGCGGACACATGACGGGGGAGTTCACCAAACGCGCCCGCTTCGACGAGGAGACTCTTCTGGACGAGGAGAACCTGGTGGGGTTGTTCGAGGCGTGCCGCAACCAGGGGATCACGCCGCTGCTTCTCATCATGCCGGTCCACGACACCTTCCGCGGGGTCCACGATCCGGTCATGTCCCGGAACCAAGCCCGGCTGGAGGCATTGGCGGCCCGGGAGAAGGTGGATATCCTCCGCGCCAGGCGCGACTACAGCGATCCCGGCCTGTTCGTGGACGGACATCATCTCTCTCATCGGGGCGCCGTCTACTTCAGCGCCGATCTGGCCCAGGCCTTGTCCCCGCATCTGCAGGGCTCCCGGCGCGCCCGGTCCGGACGGCGCGCCTCCACTGAAGAATTGGTGAAGTGGATGTACGATCTCAATCCCGAGATCGAGGCCCTCTGGGGCCGGAGCGTAGACGAGGTTCTGGGGCTTGGCGGAGGCCGCGCAGCAGCCGGCCGCCCCACGCCGGCACCGAACCATTGACCCCCGGCGTTCTGCTATCATCCTCTGATTGCGGTTCCACCCGGATTGACCTCCAAGGGTCCGAAACCGTTGAGCGTCAACGACATGGGTGCGGGAGGGAGCGAACGGCGTGAGCAGGGACTTGACAGCTTCCAAGCGGCGGCCCCGCGTGGCCGTCACTATGGGAGATCCGGCCGGGATCGGACCTGAGATCTGCCTGCGACTGCTGGCCGACTTCCAGGTGCAGGAGCGTTGCGTCCCGGTCGTGTTCGGGAGCGCGGAGGTGCTGGACCGCGTCGCCCGCGCCTGCCGGCTTCCCCGGCCGGATCGGGTCGTGACCGGGGTCCAGGGACACTCGGATCTTGCCGAATCCCCTCCCGCCGTGGTCGATCTGGGCGGGTTGGAGGCCTATCGAATTCGCCCCGGCCGGGTCCAGGCGACTTGCGGCCGCGCCGCCTTTCGTTTTCTGGAAGCGGCCGCCACCAGGACCCTGAGCGGTGAATTCGCGGCCCTGGCCACGGGTCCCATCAACAAGCAGGCCCTGCAAGCCGGCGGAATCCCCTTTTCGGGGCATACCGATTACCTGGCCGCTGCCACCGGTTCCCCGGCGGTCTACATGATGCTGGCTTCCGACGAGCTGCGGGTCAGCATGGTCACGGGCCACGTCGGCGTCGAACGGGTCGCCAGGGAACTCACCACGGACCGGGTGCTGGAGGCCATTCGGCTGACTCGGGATGCGGTGGTGAATCTGCGCGGCGCGGCGCCGCGGCTGGCGGTTTCAGGACTCAATCCCCACGCGGGGGAGGGCGGGCTCTTCGGTTCCGGCGAGGAGGAGCGGGTGATTCGTCCCGCGGTGAAGGCGGCCCGCCGGGAGGGAATGGACGTGGAAGGGCCCTTGCCGGCCGACACCCTCTTCGTGCCCGCGGTCCGTTCGCGCTACCAGGCCATCGTGACCATGTATCACGATCAGGGCCACGTTCCCTTCAAGATGATCTCCTTCGACCGGGGCATCCACATGACCCTCGGCCTTCCCCTGGTGCGCACCTCGGTGGCGCACGGGACCGCCTTCGACATTGCGTGGACCGGACGGGCCAATCCCCAGAGCCTGATCCAGGCCGTCCTCTGGGCCGGAAGGCTGGCGGAGCGGAAGCGGACGGTCCACAGCCGAACCGCCGCACGCCGAGCCGGGTGACGAAAACCGAAATCTCCCAGGCGGTTCCGGATCCCGATTCACCGGCGCCAAGGCAGCATCAGCGTCGGTTGATTCGCGAATCGCTTCATGGCGATGGCCAACGTCGTCCCCGCGCCCGGTCCCAGCCGAACTCGAAAGAACGGACCGTCGACGGGGATCTCTTCTCCCTTCACCGTCACGGAAAGGCACTGATGCTCTCCGTAGGAGCCTCCCTGGACGATGACGGTTCTCGGCTCGAGCTGATTGACGTTGACCAAGGTGACGGTGGTCTTGTCCGGGGTCATTTCCGTCACCAGGGCCGCCACGTCCTGGGGAATGCCTGGCCTTTTCCGGTCCGGATCGAAATAACGCAGACGGGCGTGAAGCAGGCTCCCCAGGTGACCGATCCGTTTCCGGTGTTCCATGCCGCGATTGATGTAGTCCTGGGCGTCCTTCACCAGGCTGAGCCGGAAACGGGTTTCGTGCGCCAGGTGATTCAGGGCCCCAAGCATCAGATGGACCAGGGAGCCGACCCGGGCCGGACTGAACCTCATGGGATCGTCGGCCAGTCGGGTATCGGGAGTGGTTTCGTCCCGGCCCATGGCCTCGATCTTGTCCCGGATGGTGAGGAAGTCGTCCTGCATGGCCCGTTCGGGATAGCCCGGATCGTTCCCCTCCAGGAAATCCAGCCAGCCGCGCCGCGGTAGAAGGGCTCGCTCCTTCTCCTCCATCAGGAAGAAGAACAAGTCCAAAGCGCCCTCGGAGTATTTTTGAGGCCGGTAGGCGTACCAGCCCTGATCGCCGTACATCTGAGGATAGACCGTCTGGCCGTCCACCATCTTGGAGTTGGCGTTGACTACATCCATTTGTCGCCGCCAGGCGTCCAAGTACTTGCGGTCGCCGGTCAGCAGAAACGCGTTGGTCAAACCCACGAGACCATACTCGTGCTGGTTGCGGTTGACGTAGGTGGTGGTGTCGGGCACCCGGACCGTGAACCCCCATCCATAGGCTCCGTCGTACCACTTGCCGTTCTTGCCACCGATCTTGCCGTCCAATCCCACCTTGGAGGGAATGATCCCCCCGTTGGCCTCCATCCTCTCCATCCAGGCGTCCACGTACTCCAGCACCCACTTCTTGTATTTCTCCTCGTGGCTCAGCATGTAGGCTTGGGTGGCCAGGCTGGTGGACAACAGGTTCAAAGGGTGGTCGCCGACGATGTCGGTGTAGTCTTCGAAATGCTCCAGCATGAGCTGGTAGTTCTTTTCGCTGTGGAGAGGCTGGAAGCGGTTCTCGATCTCGATGGGGTCTCCGGCCCAGTCCTCAGGCCTCGCGTCCCGCAGCAGCGGACCCCGGCTCCCGTTGAAGAGACTTCGAATGATCTTGTGTTCGGGGTCGTAGTTGCGCGCGCCAGGGTCCTCGTCCATATAGAAACCGGCGAAGCGGCGCATGCGCCGCTGGAAGAGGACGTCTTCCGGGTCGGAGAGCGCCTGCTGTTCCAGAACCACCAGCCCCTCTCCGATGTGGATCCAGTCCATCTTGGTGTGGAACTCCTTGAAGTACATGCCGTCGCGGGCGAACTCCACGTCGGTGGTTTTGGCCAGGGTGTATTGCCGCAGGTGTCCCTCCCAGGCCTTCTTGTACATGTGCAGGACGTCGTCGGAGGCCCCCAGAGAATGAAGGATGGGCCAGTCCCGGAGGTTCTCGATGGCGTCGTCGGGACCGTCCAGAGCCCCCCATCGCTCGGTACAGATCAGGTATCCCCGGTCATCGAAGTACTTCTCGTAGAACTTCCTGCAAGCTGCCGCCTGGGTGCGCAGCAGCTCCCGTTGCATCAGGGCCCATCCGGGGGGCGGCAGGGTCGTGTCGACGGCGATCTCCACCTCCGCCAGCAGGGGGAAACCCGCCAGGATCAGAATGACTACAAGTCTCGTGATCATGTGATTCATTGCTCTCTTCATTCCTTCGTCCAACTCTCGTGTTGGGCCCGGGAGCTCCCCGCCGGCCGCTCTCTGGACGCAGTCGGCGATAGTATGGAGAATAATGGTCATGCAGGTCATCCTCCGAGCGATTTTTACTCTGTTATTGGCCGCTTCCGTGCATGGTGCCGGCCATCGCGAAGTGCGTGACGTGGGCACCGACCTCCAGCTATTCGTGGACGACTGGCTGGTGGATTCGCTGGACGGCGTTTACCGGCAACTGCACCGGCCCCGCGCCGCGGAGGTGGCCATCCAACTGGATCGCCCCTGGGAGGGACTCTATCTTTACGACCCCAGCGTCATGAAGGATGGCTCCCGCTACCGGATGTGGTACCGGGGGGGCGGGCCCTCGCGGCCCCACCTCTGGGCCTACGCCGAGAGCGTCGACGGCATCCATTGGGTGAAGCCGGAACTGAACCTCATCGAGTTCAAGGGCTCCAAGCAGAACAACCTGGTCTGGCCGATTCCGGGGGGCATCTGCTCCACTCTCGCCATCTTCAAGGACCCCAACCCGGAGACTCCGCCGGACGAGCGCTACAAGTCCATCTGCACCGGAAAGGAGCCGGGGGCCGGCCACGACCGGCCCGTCATTTACGGCCTGGTCTCTCCCGACGGGCTTCGATGGCGCCTGATCCGGGAGCGGAAGCTGCTGCAGCCGCCGTGGGAAGACGGGGCGCTGGATTCGCACAACATCGGGCTCTGGGACCCGGGACGCGGGCACTATGCCATCTATGCCCGCGGTTGGTACCGCCGGGGAAGCGTCCCTTATGGTTCCAAGACCGTCCGCAAGGAACTCTACCATGTCACAGCCCAGTTGCCCTCGGGGACCGAGTTCACGGTGCCCAGGATACGGGACATCCGGCGCTTCACCTCCAAGGACTTCCTGAACTGGTCCGAACCCGAGTACCTTCAGTACCGGAGCACTCCCGACGAACATCTCTACAAGAACGCCGCCGTTCCCTACTATCGAAGGCCCGACCTGATGGTCATGTTTCCCAAGCGGTTCCTGCCGGAGCGGGTCTTCGACCCGGCTTGGCCCCACGTCTACATGGATCCCAGAGGAAACGAGCCCGATTGCTCCAGCATGGAGGTGCCGGGCATCACCTGGATCTACGGTTGCGCCGGACTCTCGGACATCGTCTTCATGTTCAGCCGGGACGGCATCCGGTTCACGCGTTTTCGTGAGGCTTTCATCCGTCCGGGGCGAGACATTCGGAACTGGCACGGCAGAGCCATCGAGGTGGGACCGACCCTGGTTCCCACGGGCGATGGCGAGATGTCCCTCTACTACGTGGAGAACTACGGGACCCAGTCGGTCAAAATCCGGCGGGGTGTGCTGCGGGAAGACGGATTCGTCTCGCTGCAGGGCAACTTCCAGGGCGGCACCGTCCGGACCCGGCCGTTCCGGTTCTCAGGCTCCCGGCTCACGTTGAACTACTCCACGTCGGCCGCGGGCAGCCTCCGGGTCGAGATCCAGGACCAGCGGGGAGATCCCCTGGACGGCTACGGCCTGGACGATTGCAAGTTGATCTTCGGCGACGAGCTGCAGCGGACCGTCAAGTGGAAGGGCGGTTCCGACCTGTCCGCCCTGGCTGCCCAGACGGTTCGAATGAAGATCGAGATCCGCGACGGCGACCTCTTCTCATTGCAGTTCCATTAGAACGCTGGGAGGGGGGATATTCCTGTCCCCCATTCCCCGCTGAGAGTTCAGCGACCGAAAAATTGCCGCTCCTGACCATTGGAAATTCCGCGGCACCATTCGTCATTAGCCATGACGTTCGTGTCAAGGAAGCGTATCGCGGTCGTGAAGGGCACCCCGGAGAAGGTTATCTCGGGAGTTCAAGCCTGCGCGGCGAGTACGGATCGCCTCCAATGTCTCGTCCTGCAGCCGACGCAAGCCGTTGAATCTAGTCTGGGCGATGCGTCCTTGTACCAGTTCGAACAAGTGGTCGCGCAGCAGTGCCGTCACCGAGGTTCCCGCCTCTGCCGCTTTGATGCGTGAGAGCCGGCAGGTCTTTTCATCCACGGACACGGTTATTTTTTTCATGCTGGCCTCACAGATTTACGATCTCTGCGATTCACAAGATGCGAAATGATTCTCATCCTCGCGAAGTCGACAGACGAAGTTCTTTTTTGGAGTACGTCACCAATGCAATTGACGATGCAACCCGTCGATCTGTGCCAAGAACTCCGCCCGCCCTCCGTGGCTGGGATGCCGGACTTGTATGACTTCCTGTCGTTCGGCCAGACGGCACGTCGATTTCGCCGCGTCGTTGCCGATGGCAACCAGCCGGCGCGGTTGCAGGAGCAGGATGAGTTCGGCAAGAAACTCCTCGCCGATTCTGCGCTCGCGAGCGTTGTGGGGCCGGTTGCTGAAGGGGTTTCCCGGTTTGTGCGGGTGCAAGGGGAAGACATTCCACAAGAAAACCGGTGACTCGATTCGCGAGAGAGCCTTCCAGATGACGGTGGCGGTCTGTTCGGAGATTTTCGGGCCTCCTGTGGGCCGCGTTATCGAGAGCCCCCAGCGTTCAGCGTGTTCGTGAAGGTGGACGTCGTCCGTAAAGGCGAGTCCCGTCCTCCGCCCGCCCCGATGGCCGGGATCTCGCCCGATCCACAGGCACTCGACTTCCCGTTCCGCTGCCGTCTCAAGTATGGATCGCAACGTCCGGGAGCGAAGTTGCGGTGCATCATTCCGGTCGTACCGGACGCACCGTTCCGAATACGGGTTGAACGTATTTCCAAGACGCTGTTCCCGCAGAGCCTCCACGAATTTTAATGGCGTCACGGATTCCCGGCTCCTTCTCCGAGGATGGCAAGATACCGGTCGTAGGCATACAGCCGGCCCCGGCGCTTTCCGGTGATCTCTCTTGCGATACCTTGTGAGACCAGTAGATCCATCGCCGAGTCCGTCGCGTGAAAAGACAGTTTGGCCTGTCGGGCCGCCGCGGGCAGCGAAATAATGGGCTTGGACTTGAGAGCATCGTGGACGCGAAGCGCTGACCCCGTCCTCCGGCCTGCGGCCGCTTCGATAAGGCTTCGGTCGCTCTGGAACACCCGGGACAGGCGCTGGGCGGTCGAGACGGCGGCCTCGGCCGTCAGCTTCACTCCTTCGAGGAAAAAGGCGAGCCATGCCTCCCAGTCTCCCGTCTGGCGGACGCTGGTCAGCAGGTCGTAGTACGTGTTCCTGTGTTGTTTGAAGTACAGGCTCAGGTAGAGGAGCGGCTCGTGTAGGACGCCGCCGTGGTAAAGCAGCAAAGTGATGAGCAACCGTCCGACGCGTCCGTTGCCGTCGAGAAAGGGGTGAATGGTCTCGAATTGCAAGTGGGCGAGGGCGGCCCGCACCAGGACCGCGATACCGTCGTGTTCGGTGTGAAGGAAACGCTCCAGTGTCGTCATGCAGTCCGGCACCTCGGTATGCGGAGGCGGCACGAACGCGGCATTGCCGGGACGGGTTCCACCGATCCAGTTCTGTGAGCGGCGGAATTCTCCCGGCGTCTTGGTGCTGCCGCGTCCGCGGGACAACAATACGCCGTGAATCTCCCGGATCAAGCGGTTCGACAGCGGGAAACCCTCTCGCAGGCGCCGCAGACCGTGCTCGAGAGCAGCCACGTAGTTGGACACTTGGCGCACATCGTCAAGCGGAGCCCCGGGCGCTACAGCCAGCTCGAAGAGAAAAAGATCCGACAGGGACGACTGCGTGCCTTCGATTTGGGAGGAGAGCACCGCTTCCTTTCGCACATAGGCGTACCGAAAGAGCGCCTTGTCCGGGAGGAGTGTTGCGATACTGTCGAGGCGTCCCAAAGCGACGGCGGTTGCTTCAAGTGCTTGCTGCAGTGAGCCATCCAGGACCAGAGCGGGTTTCGGTGGCAACGGCGCCGGCACGAAGGCACGAATGATTTCACCACCGATCTTCGTCACTCTGTAGCTGCCGATTTTGCCGCGCCGCATGATCGGTCGTTCCTATTCAAGAGAAGACATTAACGATATGAAGTATTGTATTTTACCTCATTAAATACAATAACTAGCCCGCATTTCTCATCAGGGGGCGTGACGATCGCGCAGGATTTTCGCCCTCAGCGCGTGCTCGCGACCGAGAGCATAGTGGTGACTACGTTTGAGGGAGCATGTGCGCGCTGAGGGCGAAAAGACCAGCGAGCGCGCGCCCAGCGCAGTCTGTCCCGGAGAAATCTTGGCAAATTCCGCGTAAATGCTCAAAAACAGATTATTTTTCATCATACGCGTAGCGACCTGGTGAGAAATGCGGGCTAGGGCCGTAGCCTGGGTGCCGAATCCATGGGCGGCGACCGGTGTGGGAACTGTCTTGTCGGTCCGGAAAAGAGTTTTTCGAAGGAATGGGGTCGTGGGCAGGCTCGGCGAACGGTAGCCGGTGGCCGCCGACCGACTGGTCGATCGGCGGCCACCGCGCTTCGAATCAGAGTCTGCCGCGGGAGCGGCCTCGGCGGGCGCCGCCCCATCGTCCTCTCCGATCCCGAAACTTTTCAAATTTTTCGCGTTGTTCCTCGGTCAGCACTGCGGCAAAAGACTCCCGCACGGATTGCTGAGCCTTCCGGATCTGCTGCCTGACGTCCCGCCCCTCGATGACGAGTTCACCGACCTGGGCGGCGGAAGACTCCTCCGTCCCCAGTTGCTCCTGCAATTGGGTTCGGATGCCGGCACCCTTTTCTCGGAGGGAGCCCATCGTGGTCCTGTGGCTCTCGCGCAGCTTCTTGACCTCGGCCCTCTGCTCCTCGGTCAATCCGAGCCGCTTCAGCGCCCGGTCGGGAGGGAGGGCGGGCCCCCGGCGAGCCCTGCGCTCGCGTCCTCGTTGAATCTTCTCCCGCTGTTCCGCCGTCAGTAGATCAGAGAAAGATTTCCGCAAGGATTGCCGTGCCTTCCGAATCTGCTGCCTCAAGTCGTGGCCCTCTTTGACGAGTTCGCCGACCTGGGCGGCGGAAGACTCCTCCGTCCCCAGTTTCTCCCGCAGTTGGGTTCGGATGCCGGCTCCCTTCTTGCGGAGAGAAGACATCGTGGCCTGGTGGCTCTCGCGCAGCTTCTTGGCCTCGGACTTCTGCTCCTCGGTCAACCCGAGCCGCTTCAGCGCCCGGTCGGGAGGAAGACCGCCCCCTCCGAATGCCCTGCGCCCGCGCCCGGCCTGTTGACTGTGGAGAGCGGCGAGGGTGCCTCCCAAAAGGGTGACTCCCAGCAACCCGACGATCCAGAATTTCGGTTGTTTCATGCTCATGACGTGACTCGCTCCTTCCTTGGGTTACGCGCCGGCCCCCCATGAGGCCTCGACGCCGTTTCCCGACGTTCGCCTTGTGGTTTCTCCTCGCTCCACACATCCATATGGAACGAACGAGCGGATCGGATGTTTCAACCGTCCTCTTCGGTGTCAAATTGACTCACGTCCGGCGGAATCACTAAAATCGAGCCGGAACAGGGCACATCGGCGGGGTCGGATCACGGTGAAACTCAGCAGAACAGGTTTGGGCATTGCGGCACGGCCGCTCGTCCCGGCGATCCACTCTTCCGTTTTGATGGCAGTCCTCGCCGTTCTGTCGAGCGTTCCCGCCGCTGCCGGACCTCTCCCGGAGCCGACCCTGGCGTCCGTGTTCCCTCTGGGAGGCCGACCGGGTGCTCAGGTCCGGGTCACGGTTCGGGGCAAGCATCTGGCTTCGGCTCGAGCGGTCTGGTTCGACTCTTCAGGTCTGACCGCCGAAATCGTGGGCCGTGAGACCGAGGGTGGGGAAACAACGGACGCGGAGTCGCCGCCCGAATCCCAGCCGTCCCGGTTGACACTCCGGGTCCGAGTCGATTCCGATGAGAAGCCCGGAGAACGCAGACTGCGCTTTGTGACTCCGGGCGGTCTGTCCAACGCGCTCCCCTTCTGGGTGCACCGGGAGCCGGCTCAGTGGGAAACGGAAGGCGCCCATGAGCTCCCGGACGAAGCCGAAGCCTTGAACCCGTATCCCCTCGTGGTCCACGGCCGTTTCACCCGCTTGGGCGAAGTGGACGACTATTCGTTCAAGGCGCCTGCCGGAACCAAACTGCGGTTCCAGGTCCATTCCAGTCCGGCCCTGGACCCGGCCATCACCCTCTTCGAGAGGTCGGGTGGATGGTTCGACCCGGAAGGCACCCGGCGCCTGGCCTTTCACGATGAGGATGTCTCCTACCCCGGGTCGAGCACGGAGCCGGCTTTGAGCCACCAATTCGAAAAACCGGGAACCTATTTCGTCCGGGTGAGCAGTTTCAGGGGCACGGCCAGCCCCGACCACGCGTATCTTCTGCGGGTCGTCCCGGAGCCGCCTCGAGAGGCGTCGGCCGACTCCGCGAAACCCAGCGAACCGCACCCGGCGGATTGGGAGGAGCGCAGTTGGACTCGGACCTTGGCGCAGGACCGGATGAAGGCCCTCTGGACGCGCGCCGTGCCGTCGCTGGCGCCCCGGCCGGAGCCGGTATCGAGCGCCGGGAAAGCGGAATCCGCCTCGCAACCGCAGCCGGACCCCTTCGCTCCAATCCCCGAGATCTGCCTCAGCGGCCAGGACTTGGCCGGATCGGAGCCGCCCGAAATCACCTTGCCCACGCTTCTGACCGGCGTGCTTCAGCGTCCCGGCGAGTTTCATCGAGTCCGGTTTTCCGCGGCGATCGGAGACCGCATCGCGCTCGAAGTGGAGACCCCGGACAAGACGGTGCCCCTTTTCAATCCCTATCTGAAGCTCGTCGACGCCGACGGCGTGGAGGTGGTGACCAACGTCCATTCCTTCCTCAACTCCAACACCGAGATCCAGAAACAGATCTACCCCAAGACCACCCATGCCTTTCCCAGGGCCGGTGATTTCACTCTGGAGATCCGGGACATCACGGCCACCTTGGGAGATGAGCGAATGAACTACCGGGTCCTGGTCCGTCCCCAGGTGCCCCACATGGGGAAGATCCACATCGAGGACGAGGTCTTGAACCTGGAAGCGGGAAGGGCCGGCACGGTAAGTGTGATCACGGATCAAGAGGAGGGTTTCGAGGGGGCCATCATGCTGACCATGGAGGGGGTTCCCCCCGGAGTCGAGGCGATGACGGCCACCAAGTCCGAACCGGTCCAGCCGCCGCCCATCAACCGGGGCCGCGAAGATCGGTACATAGCCAGAAACCAGAAGGCAACTCTGTTGCTGGTTGTCTCACCGGACGCGCCGGCGACTGCCCGTCCGGTCACCGTCCGGGTCGCGGCCCGGCCAGTGGTGGAGGGTCTGCTGGGCCCCGTCACGCCGGTCAAGGACCTGTTCGTCATGGTGCTCCCCACCCGAGAGGCGCACCGGGAGGAGTGAGGGAATGAGTTCATCCCCGGGGTTGGGTAATTGGGCCCGCCGGCGCGGCCTGCGGTGGCTCGCGTTCCTGGCGGCGGCCGGTCTGTCCATGGCGGGTGGACCGAGTACGGCGCGAGCGGTTTTCGCGGCGGCCGGATCGCCGGCGGCCGAGGCTTCGTTCGATGCCTCGATCGTCGGTGTGCAACTGTATCCCGAAGAGCGGACCCTGCGAGGCCGGAACGCCTCTCAGCAGTACGTCCTGATGGGAACGCTGGCCGACGGCAGCCGGAAGGACCTGACGGCTCAGGCTTCGTATTCGCTCTCGGACCCCAAGGTGGCGCGGCAGCGGGAGGGGGGGCGGATGGTCGCCGTCGCCGACGGTGAGACCGGAGTCACCGCCGTCGTCGGGACGCTTGAAGCCAAGGCCCGGCTCCGGGTGGAGGACTCGGACTCGACGAGGCCGTTCCACTTCTCACGCGACGTGCTCCCCATCCTGACCCGGCGGGGTTGCAACCAGACCGAATGTCATTCCGGGCTGAAGGGCCGGGGGGGCTTCAAGCTGTCGATGAACGGATCCCATCCCCGGCAGGACTATGAGTGGATCGTCCAAGGAGGGATGTATCAGGTCCTGACTGACGAGCCGGGAGAGCCGAGAATCCCCCGGGTCGATCTGGACCGGCCCGAAAAGAGCCTTCTGCTGCAGAAGCCCGCCATGCAGGTCCCCCATGTCGGCGGGCCGCGAATCGACGAGGAGTCCAAGGAATTCGCTCTCCTTCTGGACTGGGTCCGGCAGGGTTCCCCCTACGGTGAGAAAGACTCCGAGCGGGTGAAAGTGGTCAAGATGGAGGTCTATCCCCGGGAGGCGATTCTGCGGCAGGGAGAGCGGCAGCAACTGGTGGTGAGCGCCCACCTGTCGGACGGAAACGTGGAGGACTACACGCGCCGGGTCCGATTCGACGTGAATCACGGTTCCGTGGCCGAGATCTCTCCCCGCGGCCTGGTGACGGCTCGCACCGGCGGCGAGACGGCGGTTCTGGTGCGCGGAGCGGGCCAGGAGGTCCTGGGGACCATCGGCGTGGTGGCCGACCGGGTGGCGGACTATCCGGAACTCCGCCCCAACAACTTCATCGATGAGCGGATCTTCGCCAAGCTCCGCCGGTTCAACATCGTTCCCTCGGAGCCGTCCAACGACTCGGAGTTCCTGCGCCGGGTCTGCCTCGACCTGACCGGCCGGATGCCTCCCGTCGCCCGGGTCCGCGAATTCCTGGCCGACCCGGACCCCCTCAAGCGGGAGAAAGTGGTGGAGGCTCTGTTGGCCTCTCCCGAGTACGTGGACTACTGGACCTTCCGTTTCGCCGACCTGTTCCGAGTATCGGTCTTCGCCCTGGGCATCAATGCCAAGTGGAGTCAGGCGTACTGGGAGTGGATCCGGGACGCCGTCGAGCGCAACCGGCCCTATGACGAAGTGGCCCGGGAGCGCGTCTCGTCCCAGGGGTACAGTGCTCCTTCCCGCCACTATCTGCCCTACCTGGTGGTGCCGCCCCCGGAGAACATGATGGGCGAGCAGTTGCGGGTGTTCCTGGGGCGCCGGCTGGACTGCGCTCAGTGCCATGACCACCCCTACGAGCGTTGGACCCAGGATCAGTTCTGGGGGATGACGGCATTCTTCGGCTCCATGTTCAAGCTGGGCGGGAATCCGGAGTCGGTGATTTTCGATCATCCCGACGGGAAGGAAGTGGCCCCGGACGTTCCCAGCCCCACCGACAAGCGGGTGCGCAACCCGCGCACGGGCAAATTGATCGATCCCGTGCTGCTGGATGGGACCCGGGTGGAGCACTCTCCGACCAACTATCCCCGCGGTGAATTGGCCCGCTGGATGACCTCCCACCCCTACTTTGCCGAGGCCGCCGTCAACCGGATGTGGAGCTACTTCTTCGGCCGCGGCCTGGTGGAGCCGGTGGACGACTTCCGCAGCAACAATCCGCCGACCCATCCGAAGCTGCTGAGGCAATTGGCCGAGTACTTCGAAGAAAACGACTACGATCTGAAACAATTGTTCCGGTTGATCGCGGGTTCCCGGACCTATCAGCTCTCCAGCTCCAACCGGGGAATGCAACCGGCCGACCAGCCCACCTACGCTTACGCCCCCTCCCGTCCCCTGGACGCGGAACTCCTGCTGGACGCCATTTGCGACGTGACGGGGGTTCCGGAGCACTTTCCCGTCCCCGCCTTCGCCGGCGTCGAAGATGGAGCGGCGCCCAGGGGTACTCGTGCGGTCCACCTGAAGGAGCCGGACGTTTACGCCTCCTCCTTTCTGGATATTTTCGGACGGCCCACCCGCTTCTCGGTCCCCGAGCGGGACACGGACCCGATGCTGAGCCAGGCGCTGCACATCCTGGTGGGATCGACCTACAATGACAAGCTCTGGGCCGAGGGATCGCGCGTGTACGACCATTTCCGCCGGGGCGCCCCCGATGCCGAGATCGTCGAGGATCTTTACCTGGCCGCCTTCAGCAGGTTTCCGACGCGGTCCGAATCGGAAGAGCTGTCCGCCCTGATCGCCCGGACCCCCGACCGGGGGCAGGCTCTTCGCGACCTGCAATGGGCCGTCCTCAGCTCGCGGGAGTTCGCGGAGAACCACTGAGAATTGCGAGAATCGGGAGGTAAGGTGTAAAGTGGCGGCAAAGGTACTTCCATGTTGAAACAGGTTGGATGCCTCAGAAGACCCCGCGGTTACTGGACCCGGCGTGACTTCATCCGGGTCGGCTCGCTGGGGTTTCTGGGCGCCCATCTGACCCAGTTCCTGCGGCTCGAGGCGGCTCTCAAAACAGCCGGCGCGGATCTGCCGGAAGCGAAGGCCAAGGCCTGCATTCTGGTGTGGCTGGAGGGAGGTCCCAGCCAGATCGACACCTGGGACCCCAAGACCAACAGTTCCTTCCGCCCCATTGCCACCAACGTCGACGGCATCCAAATCTCGGAGCTGCTGCCCCGGCTGGCCCAGAGGATGGACAAGCTGGCGCTGGTCCGTTCCATCAAGTCTTTCGGCAACGACCATCCCCAGGCGGTCCACTACTCCATCACCGGCCACCGCCACAATCCGGCCATGGAGTTTCCCAGCCTGGGGTCCATCGTGGCCAAGGAGATGGGACCGTCCAATGGACTGCCTCCCTACGTCATCGTCCCGCGCTGGGAGCGCAACCGCCAGTACCAGGATTTCTTCCGTTCCGCGTTCCTGGGCCCGGATTACATGCCCATGACCATCCCGGACCCGGCGAAAGAGGATTTCCAGGTTCCGAACCTGACCCTGCCCAAGTCGCTGAGTCCGACCGTGTTGGAGAACCGCCGCCTGTTCCTGGACTCGGTGGACCGGATCTACCGGAAGCGGGTGGAGAGTCTGAAGCACGCCAGCATGGACGCCTTCATGGACAAGGCGTGGCAGATGATCCTGGCGCCTCAGGTGCGTGATGCCTTCGACCTCTCCAAGGAGTCGGAAAAGACGCGGGAAGCCTATGGCCGCGATTCGGTGGGCCAGAGCATGCTGCTGGCCCGGCGTCTGGTGGAGTCGGGCAGCCGGTTCGTCACCGCAGCCGGTTTCCATGGCAATTCCTGGGATACCCACAGCAAGAACGACGAGGGGCACCGGGACCGCCTGACGCCGCCGTTGGACCGATCCCTTTCCGCTCTCATCGACGACCTGAGCGAGCGCGGCCTCTACGATTCGACCGTGGTGCTGGTGATGGGAGAGTTCGGGCGGACTCCCCACCTCAATCCCGGCTTGGGCCGGGACCATTGGCCTCAGTGCTGGTCCATCGCCCTGGGTGGCGGTGGCCTGCAGACCGGCACGGTCGTGGGCCGGAGCGACGACCGCGGGGCGTTCATCGTGGACCGCGAGGTCAGCATCGGCGACATCTTCGCCACCGTCTACAAGGCCCTGGGGATCGACTGGCACAAGGAATACATGACGCCCGTCGGACGCCCTCTCAAGATCGCCAACGCCCTCGACGACCTCACGGGAGAACCTCTCCCCGAGCTGATCTAGGTGGACCCGCCGTTATCTCCTTGCGGCAGCATGGACAGCCGCCTGAAACGCTCGTTACCGCGTCACCTTTACCAACGAGATCCACACCACCCACTGGGAGCGATATGAGCAACCGAAAAGAAGACGCCGCCTACACCATGGGCCGCACCCAGGCCGAGACGGACCGCTTGATCCGTCAATCGAAACTCTATTCGGGCATGACCCGGCGCATGCTCACGGAGGCGGGCCTGATTAACGGGATGAGAGTCCTGGATATCGGCAGTGGCGCGGGAGACGTGTCCATGGCCGCGGCCGAACTGGTGGGTCCGGAGGGCCGGGTCGTGGGCGTCGACGTCAACGCGGAGATCCTGGAGACGGCTCGGGCTCGAGTCGCGCAAGCCGGTAATAACAACGTCGAGTTCGTGGCCGGGGACGCGCGGACCCTGGATCTGGGGAACGACTTCGACGCCTTGATCGGCCGGTTCGTGCTCATGTATCTGCCCGATCCAACCGAATCCCTCAAGAATCTCGCCACGCGAGTCCGCCCGGGAGGCATCGTGGCGTTCCACGAGATCAGCTTCAACCCCAATCGCCTGCCCCATGTTCTGGACACCCCTTTGGCGGACAAGCTGGTGGATTGGACGGTTGGGGTCTTCAACCAGTCGGGCGCCCATGCCGATCTGGCTTACCGCCTGTACCGCACCTATATCGATGCCGGTCTGCCGGAACCTCACCTGGAATACACGGCGCTGGCGGGCGGGTGGCCGGGATGGCCAGGATACCAATACGTTGCCGACAGCGTGCAGAGTGTGCTTCCCCTCTTGGAGCATTTCGGAATCGCCACCGCCGAAGAGGCGGACGTGCCGACAATCCCGGAACGGCTGCGGGCAGACGTGGTCGCGACGAAAGCCCCCATCGTCCTGCCTATGACCGTCATGGCCTGGACCCGGCTGCCTGTGGACGGCGTTCAATGAGTCAGGGACTTACGCTGGTTCTTCAACTCTTGCAGGAGTTGGAGTTGCCACCATCAGACTTGCGCAGCAATCGTCGGTCTCGGACCGGTGACCACATGGACGTGAGTTCGTGGTTGGCTCCTTACCCAGTGACAGCGGAATCAGAGGAGATTGTGCGACAATAGTCCGGCTTCCGACGCCGGACATCCGCTTGGTGTGAACGGGTGACATGCCAAAGGAGAAAACGATGGGAGAGCAAGCTGTCCACACGGATCCTGAGATTCAGGGTGGTGTGCCGGTGTTCGCGGGGACTCGTGTTCCTGTGAAAAACCTCTTTGACTACTTGGAAACTGGTGAGACGCTCGACCGATTCCTGCTGGATTTTCCTGCAGTTGATCGCGCCCGAGCGATCGCCGCACTGGAAATAGCACGAGCGGCGCTCAACGCGAATGCGCATCCTGCTTGATGAGTCGTTGCCACGGAGATTGAGGAACGAGCTTTCGGGGTACACAGTCTCAACAGTGACTGAATGCGGTTGGTCCGGCTTGGATAACGGGACGCTCCTGCGTGCTGCTGCCGGTAGTTTCGACGTATTTCTGACCGCCGATCAGAATCTGGAATATCAGCAGAACCTGAGTGCATTACCTTTGGCTGTCATTGTTTTGGTCGCGCCCAGAAACACTTACGGGATACTTCGACCATTGATGACCAACGTGCTGAATTGCCTGGAGCAACTCGTGCCACGTTCACTCGTGAAAATAAGTTATCAACAAGGATTCAGGCGGACTCAGTAGATGTAGCCGTTTCCGAGAACAGTACGCCGTAGACTGGCGGGTCCTGCGGAAGAAAAGGATATGTGCCTGCGTCCAGCGCTGCCCTCGGGCGGAAGCCAAGGAAGGGCGATCACCTGACAGCCAGTGGCAAAAGTCGTCACGGCATTCGACCGTCCCTGCGTCCTGCCGGTGCTGTGCGTTGCGACTCGGTCACATACTCCCGGTATGCTCCCTCCGTTGCGCCTTGTCCGGCGGGCGCAGGAACGGTCTCGGTGCTCGCGGGACTTTCACCACGGACTGCTGAGTCGTCCCAACAGAGTTGCAATGAAATTTTCAGGCGTGGCTGACCGGAGCATCGCCGGCTACGGCTCAGTGAAGGTGTTCACCAGGGACTACTGGAGTACTGGCCGCCGAAGGCCTTACTGAACAGGGTTCGCTGCTCGGCATCGCCGAGCATGACCAGTTGCGCTCCAGGCTGGAGCTTCATCTCGGACCGCAACTTGGTCACGGTTTCGCCGTTCTGCTGTATCGCAACCACGCTCAGGCCGGTGAGAGATCCGATTCGGCTCTCGGACAGAAGTTTGTTCTCCAGGGACGGCGGCAACGGCACCGAGAACAGATCGACCCCTTCTCCCAGCATCACGAGTTCATGCCCTTCGATGAGCGACACCACGGCTTCCATTCCCAGCGAGGAGTAGCTCAGCACGAAGTCGGCCCCGGCGCGATGGATGGCTTCCAGGTTCCGGTCATGGGTGATCCGGCTCACGATGCGGAGCTCCGGTTTGAGCCGTCGCAAGTACACGGCCAAGTAGACGTTCATGGCGTCGTCGGCGGTGCTCAGAAGCACGGAGGAGATCTCGTCCAGTCCGGCGCGCTCCAGGACTTCGCGGTCGTTGGCGTCCCCGATAAAGACATCATCGGCAATGCCTCGCACCTGTTCCGCGGCATGGGGGTCCCGATCCAGGGCATGAACGCGAAGGCCTTTTCGCTTGAGGATGCGGGTGGCGGCGGCGCCCACGGTTCCAGTTCCGATGATGAGACCAGGCGCACCGGAATGGGGCTGGTGACCCGGCAGCATTCGGGCGAGTGTGGACAACTGTCCCGGCGAGCCCACGACCACCACGATGCTGTTGTGGGTGATGGGAGTCTGCGGGAAAGCGGGAATCAGGTGGCCGTGATCCCAGACGCCGACGATGTTCAGCCCGGTCCGTTCTCGAAGCTGGGTCTCGCGCGTCTCGAATCCGGCCAGTGGAGTATCCCGGGCTGAGAACTCGGCGATCTGCAGGCCTGCAAAACTTCCGATGACGTCCAACTCCCCAAGACCGGCGCTGACCCGGTTGGCCAGAGCCTCGCCCAGACGCACTTTCAACGGCAGGACGTGATTGCATCCGCTCAGTTCCAGGATGTCGGTGGAGTCGGGGTGCTCGACGATGCCGACAATGGGCAGGTCGCTACACATTTCGCGGACGGTCAAGGTGATGTTGGTGTTCGTCGTGTCCTCACAGTTGGCGAGGAGCAGGCGAGCCTGTTGCGCCTGCAACCCGGCGTAGGTCGCCTTGCTGTCCAGATCACCAGTGACGACGGAAGCCCCTTCGTGCAGGAGCCGGGCGGCTTTTTCGGGATCCGGCTCGATGATGTAGCATGGAATCCCTCGGAGCCGAAGCTGTTCGCTGATCCCGGCCGCAATCTCATCGTGGCGGCAGATGATGACGTGATCCCGGACGTTCAGCGGGACCCGCCGGGGAGCCCGGAGCCGGACTTGGGCCTCCAGCCAGGGTGCGTAGAAGAAACGGATGAAGGTGAAGGGCAACACCACCAACATCAGCACCACCCCCGAGATCAGCACGAAGACGCTGAAGAGCCGTCCCACATCCGAGGCAAAGACCACGTCGCCGAAACCGAGAGTGCTCATGGTGATCAACACCCAGTAGACGGCCGTGATCCAGGAATGGGATTGGCCTTCCACGTGAACCATGATCACTTGGAAGAGGACAGCGTACAGAAGGATGACGACGCCGAGAAAGACAATGTAGCGAAGGAGCGCCAGGATGTTCTGGCGGAGTTCCCCCGCGCCGAAGACGTCTGCCAGATCACTCCATGGGAAGCGCATGCTAGAATGGGGCTTCCAGTTTCGAAATGCCTGGGACAAAGGTAAGCAACATCCGGCGAATCAATTTACCACCGGAAAGGAGGAAAGAGAAAAGGGAAAAAGAAGAAAGAGAGAGCCAGGGTTTCCGGACTTCCCGGTTCGTTGACCGTCGGGTGACCATCCTGTATAGTGCGGCGCCCTTAGGGAAACGCCCATGTCGGAAGTCAACCTTGTCCGTCCCAGCGGCCGCTATTTCAAGGCAGTGCGCCGGATCATCTTTCTGATCGTCGGCCTCTGGGCAGTGATGGTCTTCGGATTCCAGATCCTCCTGTTTCTGGTCCAGCGGGATCCCATGGGGTCCAGCTTCCTCACCGACGCCCGGTTCCTGGGTTTCCCCTTCCACTACTGGTTCACCGGCCAGTTTTCCATCATTGGCTTCCTGCTCCTTTGCATCTGGTTCAACCGGCTCTTCGATCGGCTGGTCGATTCCGGCAAGGACGCCCGCGGGGGGCAGGAATAGAGTGGAAGAAATCGGGGTGAGAACCGGACCCGCCCTGATCCTGGCGGGGACTCTGCTCCTGTTCGTGGTGGTGGGGATCGTGACGCGGGTCCGCAACCTGGAGGAGTACTGGGTGGCCGGCCGCAGGATCGGCCCCGTCTCCTCGGGGATGGCCATCGCCAGCAACTGGATGAGCGCCGCCAGCTTTCTGGGGATGGCGGGGCTCCTCTACCTGCAGGGATATTTCGGATTGGCCTACGTTCTGGGCTGGACCGGCGGGTACGTCCTGCTGCTGGTCCTGATGGCGGCCCAGATCCGCAACTACGGCAAGTTCACCGCCCCCGACTTCATCGGCGACCGGTACTACTCCAAGACGGCCCGTTTCCTGGCCGCCATCATTACGCTGGTCATCTCCTTCGTCTATGCCGTGGGCCAGTACAAGGGCATCGGTGAGATGTTCAAGTGGATCTTCGGCATGGACTACAAGCTGTCCATCATCACCGGGACCATCGTGGTCGTCTCCTACGTGCTGCTCTCGGGAATGATGGGCGTGGTCCGCAACCAGCAGGTGCAGTACATCGTCCTCATCACGGCATTCCTGCTGCCGCTCTTCTTCATCGCCAAGAAGCTGGGGTTCTTCTACGTGGTTCCCCAGTTGGGATACGGGGAGGCCGTGGCCCAGCTCCAGGAGACCCAGCCGCAGTTCGTTCTTCCCTGGGGGGATGAAGGGATCTATCAGTGGATCGCCCTTTGTTTCACGCTCATGGTCGGAACGGCGGGGTTGCCCCACGTCATCCAGCGCTTCTACCTGGTCCCCAACGCCCGCGACGCCCGCAAGTCGGTGGTCTGGGGACTCTTCTTCATCGGCATCCTCTATTGGAGTTCGCCCGCGTTCTCCGCCTTCGGCAGGATCCTCAATCCGGACGGGGGCAGGGAAGTGGCCGATGTGATCATCATCAACGCCGCCGAGAACGCGGGACTTCCCGAATGGTTCACCGGCCTCCTGGCCGCGGGAGCCGTGTCCGCCGCCTTCAGCACAGTGGCGGGACTGTTGATGGCCGCTTCGGCGGCCTTTGCGCACGACCTCTATTTCGGACTTTTCAAGCCCACCGCCTCCAACAAGGAGCGCGTCGTCGTGGCGCGCCTGGGCGCCGTGGTCCTGGGTTTCGCCATCATGGTGGTGGCCCTGGAACCGCCCGCCCTCATCGGACAGATCGTGGCCATGGCCTTCGCCATCGCCGGCTGCACCATCTTTCCCGTATTCGTCCTGGGCATCTGGTGGAGCCGCACCACCCGCGAGGGGGGCATCGCCGGCATGCTGGTGGGGGGGCTGATCTCCATCGGCGCCCTGTTCTGGGGCGACACGGCGTTGGCTTCGTGGATTCCGGCCACTTCGTCCGCATTGATCGGGGCTCCGGTGGCTTTCCTGACCATCATCGTGGTCTCCCACCTGACTCCCGCGCCTCCGAAGGAGATCGACGGACTCATGCAGCAGATCCATACGGGAGAGGACGGGGCATAGCGGACTGACTTCGGCCTCGCCCGACTGGGATCAAGGGTCTGGGTTTTCCCGCATCCGCAGTCTCCACTGCCGAACCGGTTTTTCGCCGTACCCGATTCGATTCAAGGCAGAGTTCTACGTTTCGTCCGCCGTCTGCTTCGGTTTGGTTCCGCTCTCATCGGACTCGGCGACGCGGCGCGCTGCTTCTACACGTGCACGCCTGCGCCGGGCTCGTTCTCCTGCTCTGATCAGAGCGGCTTCGATGCCAGCGAGTTCCAGTTCACGCGACTGTTTGGATGGGTGGGCACTCTTGGAACACATTGTTGAGTTTTCCCGTGCCAGGATCACGGACGTGGTGGCCAAAATCTCGGTCCGGCGGATGTCACAGCTTCAAATTCAGCAGCCGGATGGCGTTGCCGCCCAGGACCAGCTTCTTCTCATCGTCGGCGATCTGGCAGACCATCACCTTGGCCAGTTGCTGAGAGGCGTCAAACAGGGGCATGTCGGTGCCGAAGAGGACCCGATCGGCCCGTCCGTGCTTGACGGCGTATTCGACACTACCGTTGCGCAGGCGGGAGCCGCAGGTCTCCACGTAGATGGTGGGGAAGTCCCTCACGGCGCGCATGATTTCTCCGCTCTTCCCGCCTCCGGCGTGGGCCATCACCCAGTTGATCTTGGGGAAACGCTTCACCAGTCCCTCGTACCGCTTGTAGACGGAAACCGAAGGCGGGTCGAAGTTGTGCGTGGCGTGGGACATGATCGCCAAGCCCCGCTCGTTGGCGAACTCGTAGATGGGAAAGTAGAGGGGGTCGTCATGAGCGACGCCGACGTAGTGGGGATAGATCTTGATGAACTTCATCCCCAGGGTCCCGAAGCAGCGTTCCAGTTCGGGAACCATCTCTTCCGGGTAGTTGGCGCTGACGAAGGCGGCGCCCACAAAGCGTTTGGGCCACTTGCGGACGTATTCGGCCACCCGGTCGTTGCCTCGGTCCGAATCTCCGTGGAAGATGCAGTTGAGGCAGGCGACGTCGATGCCGGCGTTGTCCATGCAACTCAAGAAGAGTTCGGGTGTGTCCAGCATTCCGAAGCGGCCCCAGTTTCCCAGGTGTGCGTGAAAATCGACGACGGGGACATCCTGCATTTTTTCGATCTCTATCCCATTCCCAGGAGACGTTCCAGATTGCCGGAGCAGATGGCCCGGACGGTGGACTCGGGCAGCCCCATGTGATGCAGCGCATAGAGGTGGATGGCCATTGCCGACTTGGGGTAGCGGGAGCCGAAGAGGATGCGCGAGTCGCCCATGAACTCCAGGAAGCGGTTGATGGGATCGGCGATGGTGAGTCTGGAGATCTCCATGTGGAGATTCGGGAGGCTTTTGAGCAGAGGAACCGCCCAGGAGACGTTGCGGTAGTCGATCTCGCTCAGGACCATGTTGAGATGGGGATGCTCCCGAAGAGTGTCGTACACGTCTGAAGCGTCGAGCTCCGTCGTGTTGCCGAAGACCGTGTAGGTTGTCGGCAGCCAGAGCGCCAGTCCTTCCCGCTCCATCCAATTGAGCCAGGGGCCCACCACCCACTCCCGGAAGGGGTAATGCTGATACTGCGGGACCATGCGGATGGACCGGACGGCCGCGTCCTTGACGCTTTGGGTGAAGACGTCGAATTCGTCGAAGGACGGATTGCAGAAGAACTGGGGAACCAGTCTCGAGTCGCCGTGGATCAACTCCTGAAGGATCAGATTACCCTCCATGGAATCGTAGGTGGCGCCGTTCGGATGCCAGACCAGCGCCCGGTCCACGCCGGTGCGGGCCATCTCCTCGAAGAGCTGATCCGGAGTGTCCTTGAGGTTGCGCTGGTCGTGCCGGCGCCCCAACTCCACGTTGGCATCGAACACGGGAACCGCAGGTTTGAAGTTGAAGTCGACTTTGCCCATCGGGAATCCACTTTCGATTGTGCCGAGTAAGACAGGTACTGGCGGAGGATCGATGAAGCTCAGAGCTTCAGGTTCAGAAGCCGGATGGCGTTGCCGCCCAGGACCATCTTCTTCTCTTCGTCGGTGATCCGGCAGACGATCACCTTGGCCAGTTGCTGAGAGGCATCCAACAGCGGCATGTCGGTGCCGAAGAGGACCCGGTCGGCCCTCCCGTTCTTGACGGCGTATTCGATGCCGCCGTAGCGCAGTCCGGAGCTGCAGGTCTCCACGTAAATGGTGGGAAAGTCCCGCACTGTGCGCGCGGCCTCGGCACTCGTGCCGCCGCCGGCGTGGGCCATCACCCAGTTGATTCGGGGGAATCGCTTCACCAGGCCCTCGTAACGTTTGTAGACGGAAACCGAAGCCGGGTCGAAGTAGTGCTTGGCGTGGGACATGACCGCCAGGCCCCGCTCGTTGGCGAACTCGTAGATGGGAAAGTAGAGGGGATCGTCATGGGCGACGCGGACGTAGTGGGGATAGATCTTGATGAATTTCATCCCCAGGCTCCCGAAGCAGCGCTCCAGCTCGGGAACCATTTCGTCGGGGTAGTTGGCGCTGATGAAGGCGGCGCCCACGAAGCGCTTGGGCCATTTGCGGACATATTCCGCCACCCGGTCGTTGCCCCGGTCCGAATCTCCATGGAAGATGCAGTTGAGGCAGGCCACGTCGATGCCGGCGTTGTCCATGCAGCTCAAGAAGAGCTCGGGCGTGTCCAGCATGCCGAAGCGGCCCCAGTTTCCCAGGTGTGCGTGAAAATCGACGACGGGAAAGTCTTGCATTTCTTCGACCTCTATCCCATTCCCAGGAGACGTTCCAGATTGCCGGCGCAGATGGCGCGAACAGTGGACTCGGGCAGCCCCATGTGATGCAGGGCATAGATGTGGACGCCCATGGCGGAGTTGGGGTAGCGGGAGCCGAAGAGGATGCGCGAGTCGTCCATGAACTCCAGGAAGCGGTTGATGGGATCTGCGATGGTGAGCTTGGAGGTCTCCACGTGGACGTTGGGGAGGCTCTTGAGCAGAGGAACGGCCCAGGAGATGTTGGAGTAGTGGATCTCGCTCAGGACCACGTTGAGATGTGGATGCTCCCGGACGGTGTCGTACACGTCCGCGGCGTCGAGCTCGGTCGTGTCGCCGAAGACCGTGTAGGTCGCGGGCAGCCAGAGCGCCAATCCTTCCCGCTCCATCCAATCGAGCCAGGGTCCCACGATCCACTCCCGGAAGGGGTAGTGCTGGTATTGGGGGACCATGCGGATGGACCGGACGGCCGCGTCCTTCACGCTTCGGGTGAAGACGTCGAAGTCGTCAAAAGAAGGATTGCAGAAGAACTGGGGAACCAGTCTCGAGTCCCCGTGGATCAACTCCTGGAGGATCAGATTCCCCTCCATGGAATCGTAGGCGGCGCCGTTGGGATGCCAGACCAGCGCCCGGTCCACGCCGGCGCGGGTCATCTCCTCGAAGAGCTGCTCCGGAGTGTCCATGAGATTGCGCCGGTCGTGCCGGCGCCCCAGCTCCGCGTTGGCGTCAAACACGGGAACCGCAGGCTTGAAGTTAAGATCGACTTTGCCCATCAGGAAGTCACTTTCGTTAGAACTCGAGGGGACGAACCGCTCGTCCCTGCCGGATTAGGCGGGTCGCGGAACAACCGCCCCGCCGGGGAGGGATTCTAGCAGCCGGGGAGATCGTGGGAAAGTCTGGGCTGGGAGCGACTTTCCAGTCGCCCATTCGTTGTTGGCCCAACCCACTCCGGATGTTCGGGGGCTGGAAAGCCGCCGCTTGCAGAATAGCCCTGTTTCTCCATCGACTTCACCAGGAGTCAGGTCACTTGACTGGAGTTTACATATATATAAATATTGGGTTGCGAGGGTAATTCCAGCGACGTTGGTTGGATGACGTTCCGCAAAAATCGGAGGGATCAATGGCTACAAGTGACATTTCGATTCGGCCTGACAAGGAATTTGTTCGACTCGTACGTCAGGAAGAATTGATCCTTCAGGTTACCGAGACGCTGACGCAAGCGCTCGACGACGCCGGAGTGACGCGGGCAGAGTTGGCCAGGCGTCTGGGAAAGAGCCCGGGATTCGTCTCCCAGGTGCTCGGCGGCGGTAGAAACCTGACTCTCAGGACCCTGTCGGACATTGCTTCCGCATTGTCTCTTCGGCCCATTTTGCAGTTGTCTTCCGGGCAAGAGGGGTATCCGTCGACGATGCACACACCGTGACCGGATTCTTTGGCCCTGTCCAGCCGAAAGAGTCGGTGCCGTGGAACACTCAGTAGTGGAGATTTGCGCCAAAATCCGGGACCCTGCCTCCATTGACCAGAACAGCCCATTTATCGAATTGGTCTTGCGCATCTTCCGATGCCCAGAACTTCGAACAAAGTCGGAAATACTCCAGTACGATGTCACGCTCGCCCCTCTCGAGGAGCTCTTTGGCGAACGTCATATTCGGACCGGAGGAATCGAGTTGTGGTGATCCTGGCGTGTTGCCGGCCGCAATCAGACGAGTTTTGGCTTCGTCGATATTGTCCTCTCGTAAAGCGATTCGACCAAGAACGAGGTTGCCGTGGTGGATACGGTGACCGTAGTCCCAATCGGATTTCGAAACTTGCAACGTGTTCTCCGCATACTTTCGAGCCTTGACCAGTTGGCCCGCTCCGAATGCGGCTTTTGCAAGATCCGGCAGTAGAGCGTCTTTTCCGTGTTCATCCTCAAGTGCGTACGCGTTTTCGAACTGCGTCAACGCCCTGTCGTTGGCCACCTTGACGGCCTCAGGCGATCCCCATGGTGTTTCCAATGCATTCCATAGTGCTTCCATTGCATACTGGTGCCCAAGCTCCGTTGCCCACTTCGCATTGGACGGATCAAGCGATTGGGCCCGCTGGAGCAATTTGATCGCGGATTCACGTTCGTTCAACGCCATAACATTTGCGGGGTTCCCCAACATCTTTGCCGCGTTCCCCAATATCGTCACGTTCTTGGGGTTCCTTTCGAGTTGAGTCCTCCAAGCTTTCTTGACCTTGGAATAGCCTATCGGGTCGAAGATTCCGATAGTCGTTACCTCGAGAGCTCCCAAGACTTCGGCTTCCGGCGAGTTTTGTACAAGCCATAGTATGTGTTTGCGTTTTGCCTCTAAATCCGATGGATCGTTCACAGGCGGAAGCTGCATGTAATATCCGAGAAGCTGCGTCCGGGAAGAAACATCATGGGGGTTGTTTTTCAGTTTCTCCTCGAGTAGTTCGGCTTCTTCACGGGTGAATTGACGACCTTTCTCGAGGTCATCATGGGAACCCTCGCTGCGGGCCGGATAATGCAGGCATACCTCTCAGCTTAACATCGACGTTTGTCGCCGGAAACTGTTCGCGGCGCGTGCCAGGTACGCGCACAGGCCGGTGACGACGATGCCAGGATGACGGGTACGAGGACGATGGGAGATCTGGTGGCTGCAAGAAGGAATCGGCGGAGGAGCACTTGAAACTGGAAGCGGAAGAACAGGAGGGGAAGAACACGAGGGGGGACTGCCGTCCCCCCTAACCCTCCCGAGCGGCGACTGGAAGTCGCCGCTCCTGGCCGTCACGACTTCAACGAGATCAACCCGCCGCTCTTGCCGCCGGGGAGTTCGGTGTAGAAGTCTCGGCCCTCGTGGTTGATGATGACGAAGGCGGGGAAGTCTTCCACCTGGATCTTCCAGATGGCCTCCATCCCCAGATCCTCGTAATCCACCACCTCCACCTTCTTGATGCTGTGCTCGGCCAGGACCGCGGCGGGGCCCCCGATGGAGCCCAGATAGAAGCCTCCGTGACGGGCGCAGGCCTGGCTCACCTGACGGGAACGGTTGCCCTTGGCCAGCATGACCATGCTGGCGCCCTGGCTCTGGAAGAGGTCCACGTAAGGATCCATGCGGCCGGCGGTGGTGGGGCCGAAGGAGCCTGAGGCGTACCCCTGGGGCGTCTTGGCCGGACCGGCGTAGTAGACCACGTGGTCCTTGAAGTACTGCGGCAGCGCCCGGCCGTTGTCCAGATCCTTCTTCAACCGGGCGTGGGCGATGTCCCGGGCCACGATCACGGGTCCGGTCAGCGAGAGGCGCGAGGCCACCGGGTATTGCCGCAGGTCGTCGAGGATTACAGGCATAGGCCGGTTCAGATCGATCTGCGCCACGTCGTCGTCCAGGTCGTCTTCGGTCACTTCGGGCAGGAAGCGGGCCGGATTGGTCTCCAACTGCTCCAGGAAGATCCCGTCGCGGGTGATCTTGCCCAGCGCCTGGCGGTCCGCCGAGCAAGAGACTCCCAGGCCCACCGGGCAGGAGGCGCCGTGGCGGGGCAGCCGAATGACCCGGACGTCGTGGGCGAAGTACTTGCCGCCGAACTGGGCGCCGATGCCGATTCGCGTGGACAAGTCGAAGATCTGATGCTCCAGTTCCCGGTCCCGGAAAGCCCGGCCCAACTCGTTGCCTTTAGTGGGCAGATCGTCCAGGTAGTGCGCGCTGGCCAGCTTCAGGGTCTTCATGGTGAACTCGGCCGACATGCCTCCGATCACCAGGGCCAGGTGATAGGGAGGGCAGGCGGCCGTCCCCAGGGAATGGAGCTTCTCTTCCACGAAGCGCATGAGGGAATCGGGATTCAGCAGGGCCTTGGTCTGCTGGTAGAGGAACATCTTGTTGGCCGAGCCTCCGCCCTTGGCGATGAAGAGGAGGTGGTATTCGTCTCCCGGTTCGGCGTAGAGCTCGATCTGGGCCGGGAGGTTGGTCCGGGTGTTCTTCTCCTTGTACATGCTCAGCGGAGCCAACTGGGAGTAGCGCAGGTTCCCCTCCTGGTAGGCGCTGTAGATGCCCAGAGACAGGGCCTCGCCGTCGTCCCCATCGGTCCAGACGTTCTGGCCCTTGTGGCCGATGACGATGGCGGTTCCCGTGTCCTGGCAGCCGGGCAGGACGCGCCCCGCCGCGATGTTGGCGTTCTTCAGCAGCTCCAGCGCCACGAACCGGTCGTTCTCGGAGGCCTCGGGGTCCTCCAGGATGCGAGCGAGCTGCTCCAGGTGGCTCGTCCGCAGCAGGTGGGAGACGTCGTCGATGGCGGATTGGGCCAGGAGCGGCAGCGCCTCGGGTCCGACCTTGAGCATTTGGCGGCCCTCGAACTCCACCGTGGAGACCTGGTCGCCGAGCTTCCGGTATTCCACGTTCTGACCGGCGTGCTCGAAAATCTCCTGGTATTGGAATCCACCCATACTGTTTTCCTCCGGGTGTCTTGTTGTAATTGTCGGCCCGTGACCCGAGCCGTCACGGCATTCGATCGTTCCTGCACCCTGGCGACCGGTCGGGGAGGGCGGCCACAAGGGCCGCCCCTACGGAAACGTGTCCGCAGCCGTCACGTCGTTTGACCCTTCCCGCACCCTGCGACCGGTCGGGGAAGGCGGCCACAAGGGCCGCCCCTACGGAAATAGTGCCCAACGTCATCATGCCAGGACCGGTGTCCGGGCTCAGTCGTCGACGGCGTTGTTGCCACGGACGAGTCCACGCACGTTCTGCAGGTCGAAGGCCCGGACCTTCTGAGATCCGGAACGTCCCAGGTCGGTGGCCACGTTGCCGGTGACGGTGATTCGCTGGCATTCACCCAGGGTCCGGACCGCGTTTTCCTGGAGGCCGGTGAAGGAATTGCCGGTGATGGCGATGTCCGACGTTCCTTCCAGCAGGATCCCGCTTCCCAGAGTGACGTTGGGCCACTCGCCGTCCAGCCGCTCGTGGTACTTGGTCTTCCCGCCCAGGTAGCTGTTGGAGAAGGCGTTGCCGGTGATGGCGATCCGGCCGGCATTGGGACCCACCCGCACGGCCTGTTTCGGAATCAGGGTGAAGGTGTTGGCCGAGACGGCGCAGCCCCACGCGTCCCGCAGGTCGATGCCCCCCTTCTGGTTGTGGGCGATCACGTTGGAGCTCAAGGTGATGCCGTAGCAGTCCCGGTCCAGAATGATGGCCGTGCCCCGGCACTCCTCGATCATGTTGCCCGAGACCACCGACCCGTAGGTCCGTTCGATGACGACGCCGTCGCCCAGGTGATCGTCCAGGACGTTCCCGGTCATGCAGAGGTTGAAGCCGTTGATGTAGCGCAGGCCGTCCTGGTTCTCCTCGAACTGGTTGGCGTTCACCAGCATGTCGTGGGCTCCCAGCACGTTCATCCCCGCCTTGCCGTTGTAGGTGACGATGGAGTTGACGATCCGGGGATCCTCGTAACAGTCGATGAGGTTCATGCCGTGGCCGCCGTTGCGGTCGATGGAGAGCCCGTCGATGTAGATCTCGTTGGCCCCCTCCACCTGCAGGCCGTCGCCGCTTTCGGGGTTGCCGCTGATACGGAAGTCGGCCAATTGCACTCTCCAGAGTCGCGCCTTGGGTTCCAGATCCCGCTTCGGATTGCGGACGATGAAGGCGGGCTTGCCCTGGGTGTTCTTGTTGATCAGGTGAGTCGCGGCGCCCGAACCCACGACCCGGGTATTCTCCCGGGCCAGGGTCAACGGCTGCTCCAATGGGAAGTCTCCTGGCGGCAGTTGAACGAGCCCGCCGGCCTCGGGGACCGCGTCCAAAGCCTCTTGGAGAGACTCGTATTTGGAGGCGTCAATGACCGCGGC
This sequence comes from Acidobacteriota bacterium, assembly GCA_965217775.1. Lineage (GTDB taxonomy): Bacteria > Acidobacteriota > UBA6911 > RPQK01 > JAJDTT01 > JAJDTT01. The sequence goes on along the minus strand of CBDCJH010000002.1, from coordinate 3,258,094 downwards.
CGGTCCCTTCGGGGCCTCGCTCTGCTGGGCCTGTCCCGATGCCGCCACCAGCAGAAACACGGCTGCAGCCAACAACGTGGGCGTTCGGAGAGTCGTGCTCTTCACCCGCATCACTTCTCCAGGAACTGGAAGGCGTTGAGCTTGGCGTTGCGCACGGTGAATCGAAGCTGCACCGGTTTCCCTGCCAAGTGTCCCACGTCGCTATTGCCGCCCCAGGTCACCAGGTGCTTACCCGTGGAATCCAGGTTGTCGGCATCCTGGAGTGTGAATCCCGAGACGGGAGTGTGAGCCGAGTTCAGGATCTCCACCTTGACCTGGGCCGGCCCCGATCCCCAGGTATGCTTGGCGGCCTGCATGCTCACGTAGAGGCTGTTCCCGGTAAAGGTGATGACCCGCGTCAACACCTTGCCGGGATCGAGCTTGCCGGCGATCAGGGAGACGAAGCCGTCCTCGGGAAGGGTGGCCAGACCGATGGCGAAAAGTTGCGTGTCGCCCCGTTCGTACAGCGGCTCGGGACCTCTCCAGTTGCCACCCGAATAGTAGAACCAGATCCGCCCATTCTGGAAAAACGGGTTTCTCAGGTAGAGGGTGGTCTCGTCGAAATCGCCCGTGTCGCCGAGCTTGACGAAGGCTTCTCGGAAGGGGCGCTCGTAGGTGATGCCGTCGCGGCTGAACGCCAGTTGGGGATAGTGAAGCCCCTCGGTGGTCTGGAAGATCCAGGGGACGCCGATGTAGACGCCCTCATAGGTAAAGGCCGGGAAGGCGTAGAACTCGACGTCCGGCGCATCCCGGTCATCGGGGATCATGATGGTCTCCACCTCCGACCAGCGGATGAAGTCCGGGCTCTCGGACCGTCCCGTGATCCGTTTTCCCAGGGGGCAGCGCCGGTGCAGACAGCTCTCGATGTGGGTCACGTAGACCCCCTTGATGGGATCCCAGCCCATGAAGCTGTTGGGTCCCCAGCGGCCCTGCTTGTCGGAGATGTCCATCTCCCGGTTCTCGGGCGCCGTGGTCCACTCGATCCCGTCGGGTGAGTGGTAGAGGTTGATCCGTCCGAAATGGTAACCGTGGTACTTGTAGTCGTCGGCCGCGGACTTGTAGCGGCGGGAGGGGTCTTTCTCGTTGGGATCCAGCATGTTGGGAAAGCGGGTTCCCGGAGGCAGGATGTTGTTGTCCCGGGAGCCCTGGAACTCCACCTGGCCCAGGTTGGGTTTCTCCCAGTTGAATCCGTCCTTGGAGGTGGCGAAGCAAAAGGCCTGGTGGGAGCCGTTGGGATCGTTGAAATAGTGGTAGGGGTCCGGAACTCTTTCCCTCGCGTAGCCGTCTCCGTCCCGGCTCCATTCGGTCCGGTAGCCGTCTCCCGCGTCCTTGGTGCCCCGGAATTCCCGGTAGGAGGTGTACCACATCTTGAACAGCCCGTCCTTGGGGTCGTAGACCACCTGGTTGCACCGCAGGTAGTTGCTCTCCCAGGGCCGGTCGGCTTCGATGATGGGATTGTTGGGCGCCTTGACCGCCGGGTTCAGGACCCGCTTGACGTGGTCCATCCGGTGGATGATGTAGTCGTCGATGAACAACTGCTTGTTACTACCGATATGGGTGAGGCCGGCACTGTCTCCGGGCGGAGCGGCCTGCAGCTGAGGCCCTGCGAGCAAGCAGAGAAAAAGGGCAATTCCGTAGGCTCGAATCGTCGGGAACGCCGCACTGTTTGAGGTCATGACATGGCTCCTTTCCAGTTTTCCAGTTGAGTCGAAACTATCCAAAGGACCTGAGAGAGTCAATCTTCCGGGACCGTCACCGGGACTCGGCGGCCGGACTCCTGTGGCCCCGGTGAATCGCGATCAGCCAGAGCGCCCCGGCCAGAATCAGGAGCCCTCCCAGCAGTTGCTGCGGGGACAGTCCCTGCTCCGGAAGAAAAATCAGCCCCAGGGGGAGTACGAAGAGGGGCTGAAGGGTCATGGCCATGGACGTGCGGGTCAGGTCCCAGAAGCGGTAGGAGTGAAACAGCAGCGTGTATCCGACGAAGGGACCCAGAAACGCCCCGGCCAGGGTCATCACCCAGTAGAAGGGAGCGACGTCGAAGCGGGCTTCTCCCGGTCCCGCGACCCACAGGAACATCATCGCCGACGCGCAGGCCGCACGGTAGAAGACCATGATGCCGGGATGGACCGTTCCCGCCAGGTTCTTGCCCAGGACGAACTGCAATGACATGGTCAAACAGGCCAGCATCACCAGCAGGACGCCCAATCCCACCTCCTGCCAAACGCCGGCAGTGCTGAAACACCCGCCCACGATCATGACGCCTATGGCCAGTCCCTCGCGGAACCGGAGCCGCTCGCCCAACAGGAGGCCGGCCAGCAGGATGGTCAGGGCCGGTTCGAAGCGCCCGAGGAACGCTGCGAACGGGGCGTCGAGCAGGTCCAGGCTCCACCAGAACAGGAGCATCTGCAGCCCGGTGAGAATGCCCATGGCCAGAATCCGCCCCCGGACCGCTCGAGGGAGCCGCAACTGGCTGGCGCGCCCCGTCGCCAGGACGGCCGCCAGCGTGTAGACGGTGGCCGCCGTGATCCAGACCAGGCTGAAGCTGTCCGGACCGAAGCCGGTGACGCCGAACTTCCCGGTGATGTAGTTGACCGAGACGCACAGGCAGGCCAACAGCGACAGCGTCAGACCCTGCATGAGAATTTCTGGTTCCGTAGACGGCCGGGCGCCGCCAAGTTAATCCTGAATTGAGATTTCGAAGGCCCTGAGCGGGAGACGAGGTTCAGAACTGCCCCAGGTATCGGTCGACCTCCCACTGCGAGACCGAGTCGTGGTAGGCCTTCCACTCCTCCCGCTTCATCTGGACGTAGTATTCGCCGTAGGGAGACCCCAGGGCCCCAAGGACCACCGGATCCTGTTCCAGGGCGTCGATGGCATCCGACAGGTTTTCGGGCAACAGGTCGATCCCTTCGGCCCTCAACTGTTCCCGGGGGACCTCATACAGGTTGCGATCGTTTCGGGTGCCGGCCGGTAGCTGGTTCTCGATCCCGTCCAGGCCGGCGGCCAGCGTGGCGGACGCGGCCAGGTAGGGGTTCACGGCACCGTCCACGGTCCGGTTTTCGATTCGTCCCGGACCCGGGATCCGGATCATCTGCGTCCGGTTGCTGGCCCCGTAGGTGACGAACACGGGAGCCCAGGTCGCTCCCGAGCGCGGAGCGCCCCGGATCAGCCGCTTGTAGGAGTTGACCGTGGGGGCGGTCACCGCCGTCATGGCCCGGGCGTGCTTCTTGATTCCCCCGATGAAGTGGTAGGCGAGCTGGGAGAGCCCGTTCTCGTCGGATTCGTCCAGAAACAGGTTCTCGTCGGTCTCGGCATCCCACAGGCTGATGTGAAAATGGGCGCCGTTGCCGGTCAGATGGGAGAAGGGCTTGGGCATGAAGGTGGCCGTCAACCCCCGTTCCTCGGCCAGAGCCTTGACCATCCAGCGATAGAAGGTATGGCGGTCGGCGGTGCGGAGGGCCGTGGAGTAGGTCCAGTTGATTTCGAACTGGCAGTTGGCGTCCTCGTGGTCGTTGGCGTAGGGGCCCCAGCCCAACTGGTCCAGGTACCGGACCAGGGTCGTCATCAGGTCCAGGCTCCGGTTGAGCGCCGTCAGGTCGTAACAGGGCTTGTCCAAGCGGTCCAGGGGATCGAAGGGGGCGTAGCCGCCATCCTCACCCCTCCGGAGCAGCATGAACTCGGGCTCGACTCCCATCTTGAGGACGTATCCCTTTTGGCGCGCCCGCTCCAGGTTGTCCTGCAGGATGGTTCTGGGACAGTAGGGCCACGGTTTCTCGTCCACTTCGATGTTGGAAGCGACCCAGGCCAGGTTGGGGCGCCAGGGAATCCGGGTCACGCTGGAGAAGTCGGGGATGGCGATCATGTCGGTGTCGTGCGGACCCTGGCCCATGTTGCCGGCCGCGAACCCGGCGAATCCGGCGCTGCCGACGGCCATGTCTTCGATGCACTTGGCCGGGACCAGCTTGGCCTTGGGCATGCCCCCCATCTCCACGAAGGAACAGAGAAAGAATTCGAGTTCGCCCTCGTCCACCAGTCTTCGAGTCTCGTCCAGTCCGCTCATGACTTCTCCCCTGAATTCAGTTGTGTTTCGGACCTCAATCGTGCCGGGGTGTCCGGGTCTCTGCGAGTTCGTCGAAGCCCCCAGCGTAGTGCGGAGAGTACGCGCGCTGGGGCTCCGGTTTCAAGCCCTCCAGCACTGCCGGTCGAGCTGTGCCGACGGCGACAACTAGTGTGAGACGGCGGCCGAGGCCTTCTCTCCCACCAGCCTATTCTCGTGGAACCGGCTCAGGCGGAAGGGCTGGATCAGATCGGGCGTCCTTCCCGTGGCGATCAGCTCCGCCAGGCATTTGCCGCCCGCCGGACCGGCCTTGAACCCGTACGTTCCCCATCCCACGTCCATGTAGAACCCCCCGACTTCCGGATGTTCGTCGATGATGGGACTGTAGTCGGGCGTCATGTCGCAGATCCCGCCCCATTGGCGCAGGACCTTGACCTGGTGCAGGTCCGGAAACAATTCAAGGGTGTGGAACGCCATCGACTTGAGCGTCGGCAGGGTGGAACCCAGGTGATAGGAGGGATAAGGGTCGATCTCGGCCCCGATCACGAACTCTCCCCGGGGGGTCTGGTTCACGTAGACATGGAGGTTGGCCGAAACGATGACCTTGTCCAGGATGGGTTCCATGGGTTCGGTCACACAGGCCTGAAGCGGATGGCTGACCACGGGAAGTTCCACGCCGGCCATGGCCGCGATCAGGGAGCACCAGCCGGAGGTGGCGTTGACCACGGCGCCGGTTTTGATCGTTCCCCGGTTGGTGTGGACGGTGGCGATGCTACCTTCCTGGAGGCCCAGGTCCAGGACCTCGGTATGGGGATGGACCTCGACGCCCAGTTGGCTGGCCTGGTGGGCGTACCCCCAGACGACGGCGTCGTGGCGGATGATCCCGCCCGGAGCGTGGTAGAGGGCAGCCATGATCGGATACCGGGGGGCGGTAGAGGTGTCAAGGGCCGGGACCATGCGCCGGATCTCATCCGGACCGATGATTCGGCTCTTGACCCCCATGATGCGGTTGGCCTCGGCCCGCACCCAGAGGCCGTTTATGGCGGCTTCCGTGTGGGCCAGGGTCAGGTGGCCCTGCTGGGAGAACAGCAGGTTGTAGTCCAGGTCGTCGGAGAGTTCCTCGTAGAGGGCCAGGCTCTCGGCGTAGAAGGGAATGGCTTCCGGGGTCCGGTAGTTGGCCCTGAGGATGGCCGTGTTGCGCCCGCTGTTTCCCGATCCCAGGTAGCCCTTCTCCAGGATGGCGACATCGGTGATCCCCCGGCGGGCCAGGTAGTAGGCGGTGGCCAGTCCGTGGACGCCGGCGCCGATCACCACCACGTCGTAGCGGTCCCGCAGGGGGTGGCTCTCCCACATGGGATCGAAACGAAACAGTCGTGACACTCGCTATTCCTCCAATCGTTCCCAGGCGTCCAGACCGCAGAGCCGGAGGCCGTACTCCCGCCCCGCGTCCAGGAGCATGTCCCACAGATAGGCGCCGTACTCGGCGCCCACCACGATCTGGTAGGCGGGAACTCGGCCCCGGTCCCAACGGACCAGCAGAACCCGGACACCCGCCATGGGCGCCGCGGCGCAGGTCCCGTGGGGACGGGACGCCTCTCTCAGGTCGAGGGTGGTGAGCTTGGCCAGAACCCGCCGGGATTCGGGCCCCCACAGCACCATCAGGGCGAGTCCGTCGGTTCGATCCAGCAAGTGAAGGCACCCGTCGCCGTCCTGAGATTCCGAGAGGTGTTCCGGCGCCGTGGGTTGGAAGAGGAACAGAGCCTCGCCTGGGGTGAGCCGGCAGAGGCAACCGGTTCGGGTGCCGGCCACGCGGCCGGGCGCCGGGACTTCCCCGGAAACGCTGGGTCCGAGATCCTGGTCCAGATGCCGGCCCTTGGCCTGCCACTTCCCGCTCCAGCTCAGGTCCGAGAGGGCGACACCCGTGCTGCCGGCCTGAAACTCCGCTTCCGGGTCCCCGAAATTCCGGGCCAGGGGCCAACCCGACTCGGTTTCGAAAACGGCTCCGGCCGCCTGGAGCCGGGCATGCAAGGGGGATCGGCGGAGCGGAGTCCAAACGTCCGGCATGGTCAACCTCTCAACCGCGAGCCTTTCGGATCGTAGAACGGCGCGGCGTGCACCCGTCCCGGAAGCAACGACCCCTCGTGACTGATCCGGATCGGCGAGCCGTCGGCGGAATCTTCTTCCGGGACCCACGCCAGTCCGATGCAGCGGTTCTGATGAGGGATCCAGCGGGCGCTGGTGACGCGCCCCACCGGCTGCTGGTCCCGGACCACGGCGGTCCCCTCCTGAACCCGCCGGGAAGTCACGAAACCGACCAGCCGGTTGTGAGCGCCCTCCTCCCGGGCCTTCTGGAGCGCCTGCCGGCCGATGAAGTCCGGCTTCTCCATTTTCAACACCCAGCCCATGCTCGACTCGATGGGATTGCTCAGGGCGTCCGTATCCTGCCCCACGATGAAATGCTTCTTCTCCAGCCGCAGGATCCGCTGAGCCTCGACGCCGAAGGGAGCGATCCCTTGATCGGCTCCCGCTTCCAGCAGCGTGTCCCACAGGTAGACGCCGCAGGAGGCGGGGACGTGAATCTCCCAGCCCGTCTCCCCCACGAACCCGATCCGGAGCAGCCGCGCGGGAACCCCGGCCACCGTCGCCGTGCGGCAGCGCATGTAGCGGAACGACTCGTTGGAGAGATCCAGGTCGGTCAGCCGTGAAAGGACTTGCCGGGCCTTGGGGCCGGCCAGGTTCACGGCCGCGAAGTTTGCGGTGATTTCGGTGACGTGGGCGCAGAAACGGGACACCACGGCCCACCAGTCCAGCCACTGCTCCACGAAGGAGATGTTGCCGGTGGTGGTGGTGATGTAGAAGTGGTCCTCGGCCAAGCGGCTGACGGTGCCGTCGTCCAGGATGATGCCGTCCTCACCGCAGAGGACGCCGTAGCGGATTCGACCCGGCTTCAGGTTGGAGAAGTGGTGGGTGTAGACCAGGTCCAACAGCTTGCCGGCGTCGCGGCCCTGGACCTCCAGTTTCCCCAGGGTGCTCACGTCGATGACTCCCACCCGCTCCCGGACCGCCCTCCATTCCTCCTCCGGTTTCCCGTAGCTGAAGGGACGCATCCACTCCCCCATGGCCATCTGTTTGGCGCCGGCGGCCTGGTGCCGCTCGTGAAGCGGCGTCAACTTGACCGGGTGGTGGTGGGGACCCGCCAGGACCCCGAGGGAAACGGGAGCCACCGGTGGCCGGGACGTGGTTCGGCCGGTCTCGTGCAGCGTGCGGCCGGTCTCCCGGGCACAGGCGCCGGCCAACAGCATCTGGCACATCTTGCCCTGACAAGGGCCCATGGTGGCGGTGGTGTAGCGCTTGAGGAGCTCCATCTCGCGGAACCCTTCTTGGACCGCGTTGGCCACGTCCTTGTCCGTCACGTCCTCGCAGAGGCAGACGAAGGCCTTTTCGCCTCCCGGGCTCTGGCGGAGGAATGGGATCTCCTCCCGGGCCTTCCCGGACCGAGCCTCCTCCCGCCGTTGCCGGTCCATCCGGTCGAGCTGATCCAGTCGCCGGGCCGCCTCCCCTTCCAGCGGACGGACGGCCGCAGCGGCCCTCAGCCCGGCGGTCCGTCCCTGGCGGAGACGGGAGGCCAGATCCTGGACGCCCTCCAGGTGGCCCGCCGCCTGGACGTGCTCCGGAAGGGACTCGCAGACGTGCTGGTTGATGACGGTGTCGAAGCGGGCCTTGCCCCCTTCCTGCCTTGGGAGCTCGATGGCCGGCGACCAGGGGGAGCAGAGGCACACCAGGTCGCAGATGTAGGTGGACAGCCGCTGCCGGTTCGAAGCCCCGTCAGCCGGGCCGGAGCCCACTCTCAACGTCTCGACTCTCCGGCTTCCCTGGGCAGCGACGGGGTACGACGAGCGGAGATGGGCCACGCCCAGATCATCCAGGCGGCGGGCGGCGCGGCTCCCGGGCGGGTCGGAGCGCCGGTCCGCCACCACCGAGAGCTCGACGCCCGAGTCGTGGAGCTCCAGCGCCAACTCCAGACCTTCGTCGTCCGAGACCACTACGGCGGCCCGTGTCCCGGGCCGAATCCGGTACAGGTTCAAGAGCTTCCGCACCCCGGAACCGAGCATCACGCCCGGCAGGTCGTTTCCAGCGAACACCAGGGGATATTCATGATTGCCCGTCGCCGCTATCAGTTGGTCGTACCGGAGATGGATGAGCCGGTTCCCCCGGGCGATGCTCAGGAGCCGGCCCTCGTAGGCGCCGAAGGCCAGCGACCCGGTCAGAACCTGGATTCCGGGATGGTCCAGGACCTTCCGGCTCCAGCTAAGGGCCAACTCGAAACCGGCAATTGAGGCGCCGGTGTCCGGATCGAGGACCGGACCGGATTGGGACCTGAGTCGGCCACCCAGGTCGGATTCGCTCTCCACCAGGACCACCTGGGCGCCGGCTTCGGCGGCGGCCAGGGCGGCCGCCATTCCGGTGGCTCCTGCTCCCACGACGGCGACTTCGGTATGGAGGTGCTGGTGCTCGTAATGAGGCGGCTTGCCCGTCGAGTGCTTGAGGCTGCCCAGCCCGGCGAGGCGCCGGATGATGGGTTCCGCCAGCCGCCACATGAGCCGGGGCCGGATCAGGGTCTTGTAGTAGAAGCCCACCGGCATCAGGGCATCCAGCCGCTCGATCAGGGAGAGCAGGTCCCAGCGCGGCGACGGCCAGCAGTGCTGGGACTTGACCTCGTCCCCGTCCTGGACGGGTTGCATGCAGGTGCGCACGTTGGGCGTCCCGTTGACGTTCATGAGGCAGTTGGGACAGTTGCCCGAGACGCAGAGCAGTCCGCGGGGCCGATGGTACTTGAAGCTGCGGGAAAAGATCCTCACCCCCGATGCCAGCAGGCCGGAGGCCACCGTGTCCCCCGGATGAGCTTCGCAGGTCTTGCCGTCGAAGCGGAAGGAGAGCGTCCGGCTGCGGTCCAGGATCTCTCCCGGTTTCGGACCCAGTCGCTTCATGACGCCTGTCCACCTCCGCCGGGTCCGGTCCCGGACTCGCCCAGCTCGTGGGGCCAGAAACTGGAGATCACTTGGTTGGTGGCGACGACGCGCCGGGCCAGGAACCAGCAGCGGCAGCCCGTGGAGTGGAGCCACCACTCCAGTTGCTCCCCGGGATGGTTCTTCCGGAAATAGCGGTAGCGGGCCCAATCCCGCTCCGGCGCCCCTTGCGCGGGTCGCTTCTGGTACTCGCCGGCGCAGTGGAACTCGTAGGCGGAACGGGGTCCGCAGTTGGGACAGGTCATCAGAAAGGACACGGAAGACTCCCGGCAGAGAAATGGTGGTGTGGCTCCGGGACGGTGTGGCCGAATCGTATGCGGGAGTGGCCGCTCAATGGGATTCCTTCCAACCGGCTCCGCCTCCGAAGACCCGGCGGGTTCCCACCAGAGGCACTCCGGCGATCATGGAGGACTCCAGGGTCAGCGCCCGGAGGTCCTCCGGGTCCAGATCGTGGATGTCGGACTTGCCGCAGGCCCGGGCCAGCATCTGGATCTCCGAGTTCATGGCCTGGAAGAAGTTGGCCACCCGGTCGGCCGCTTCGTCGATGGGCAAACGGGCGACGAGCTCCGGATCCTGGGTGGTGATCCCCACGGGACAGAGCCCGGTGTGGCAGTGGTGGCAGGAGTAGGGCTCGGTCCCCAGCTCGTGGTAGTCCTCCACGTAGATGGGCTTGTTGCAGTTGAGGGCGATCAGGAAGGCCGTCCCCATGTAGATGGCGTCGGCGCCCAGGGCCAGGGCCTTGGCCACGTCGGTGCCGCTGCGGATGCCTCCCGCCATGATCAACTGCACCTCCCCGAAGAGGCCCAGGTCCTCCAGGGCGGCGCGGGCCTCGCAGACCGCCGCCAGCGTGGGGATGCCGGTGTGGTCCATGAGCATGTCGGGTGAGGCGCCGGTCCCTCCCTCCATGCCGTCGACCACCACCACGTCGGCCCCCGCCTTGGCCGCCAGCTTGACGTCGTCGTAGACCCGCGTGGCCCCCATCTTGACGAAGATGGGCACTTGCCAGTCGGTGGCCTCCCGCAGTTCCTCGATCTTGATGATCATGTCGTCGGGACCCAGGAAGTCGGGGTGCCGGCAGGGGCTCCGCTGATCGACTCCGTCGGGAAGGTCCCGCATGCCGGCGATCTCGCTGGAAACCTTGGAGCCCAGCAGCATTCCGCCGGTGCCCGGCTTGGCACCCTGGCCGATGGTCAGCTCGATGCCGTCGGCCATCTTCATGTGATGGACGTCGATGCCGTAACGGCTGGGGAGGACCTCGTAGATCAGGATCTTGGAGTGCTCCCGTTCGGCCGGAAGCATGCCCCCGTCTCCGGTGGTGGTGGAGGAGCCGACCCGGGACGCTCCCTGGGCCAGGGCCACCTTGGCGTTGTAGGAGAGGGCGCCGTAGCTCATCCCCGTCACCATGACCGGGGTGTCCAGGACGATGGGCTTGCGGGCGTGGCGCGTCCCCAGCACGGTGCGGGTGCTGCACCTCTCCCGGTATCCCTCCAGCGGGATCCGGGTCAGGGTGCAGGGGATGAACACCAGGTCGTCCAGGGTGGGCATGGGACGGGTCCGCAAGGTTCCGAAACCGCGTATCCGGTAGCGTCCCAGCTCCGCCTTGGTCTGGATGTCCTCGATCACGTCGGGGCTGTAGATTCCGCTCTGCCGGGTCGTTCTCGGTTCCGTCACAAGACCTCCTTCCAGAGATCCCGCTCCTTGCGGTTGAAGTTCCAGAGGCGCCGCCCGGAAACGACCTTCTTGAAGGAGGCGGGAACCGGGAAGCCCCGGGGCGCCAGATTCCGGGTCAGGAAGTCCCATTCCTCCTGGTCCGGTTCTTCGACCACGGCGTCGTTGCCCAGTTCCTGGATCTCGCCCCCGATGAAGAGCCGGCCCTCGTACATGGAGTCGCCCAGGCCGGGGCCCGCGTTTCCGCAGACGATAACCGTCCCCTTCTGACTCATGAATCCGGTCATGTAGCCGCAGTTGCCGCCGATGATGAGGAGCCCCCCCTTCATGCTGATGCCCGCCCGGGCCGCCGTGCTGCCGCGGACCACGACGGTGCCGCCGCGGATGGTGGCGGCGCACCCGTTGCCGGCGTTTCCGAGCACCTGGATGGTGCCCGCGGCCATGGATTCCCCCAGGCCCCATCCCGCGCTGCCCAGGATCTGCAGGTCGGGCCCGTCCATGAGGCCGCCGCAATAGTAGCCCACGCTGCCTTCGAAGGAGATGGAGACGGGAGAGAGAATCCCCACGGCCAGGTTGTGCTGGGCCTGAGTCTGGCGGACCCGGATTCGGGTCTCCCCCGATCGGATCAGATCCTTGATCTGTTGGTTGATCTCCCGGGAACTCCGGTCACCGGCCCTCACGTCGGCTCCCATCACGCCGTCTCCGCGACCGGCTGGGGCAGGGACCAGATCCGGACCTGGTTCACTCCTGGCTCCAGGGCGTCGAAATCCCCGGTCAGAGTGGACCGGAGGGCGATCTCTTCGGTGGCGATGGCAACCCAGTCCTCCGACTCGGCCACCAGCAGGGGCTTGAATCCGAACCGGTCCTTGGCGTAGGCCAACTCGGTGCCGGAGGCGGCCAGATAGGAGAAGGAGCCGTCGAAGTCGTCCAGGGAGGACTCCAGCGCCTCCCGGAAAGTCCGGCCCAGGGACATCTGGTGGGCGAGATAGACGCCAATGACTTCCGAGTCGTTCTCGGTGAAGAAGCGGACGCCCATCTGTTCATAGCGGCCCCGCAGCTTGTGGTAGTTGGTGATGTGTCCGTTGTGGACCGTGGCCAGGTCGGCGACGCCGTGGACTCCGAAGGGCTGGGAGTGGCTCAGGTCGACGCGGCTCTCGGTGGAAAGGCGGGTGTGCCCGATGCCGTGGGTCCCGGTCAGTCCGGAGACCCCGTAGCCGGTGTCCAGATGGGTGGGCGACCCGACCTGCTTGACGATCTCCAACTGACGGCCGCCGCTGACCAACTCGTAATCCTCCAGGTCCCGCTCCAGCCGGGGCAGAACGGACTCGGCGTCTTCCACCGGTCCCACGAGCAGTTGCAGGTATTCGTGGACGACGGCCGCGTCCAGGACGGGAAGCCGGCGAGAGATGATGGTGCGCACCCGGTCGGCCGAGTCGCGGAGGTCGCTCGCGCCGTTCAACTTGATCCGCAGCTTGAGGTTCGGCGTCCGGGTCGGGCCGAAGATGGCGACGCCGGCCGAGTCGGGTCCCCGGCAGTCCAGGCTCTTGAGCATCCCCAGGAGGATCGACCCGATGGGGGCGCCGGCGCCGGAGCCGCTACGGTTCAGGTACCCGACAATACCGCACATTGGCGCGTAGTCTAAACCAAATATTGGTGGAAGTCTTGAAGGGGGTTCAGCGCATACGACCTTCCGCTTGCCGGCGCCGTTTGGGGAGAAACTTCAGTCGCACTCGCTTCGCCAGGGCGCGTCTGGGTATTGGGCCGGTGCCGAACAATATTTCCCAATAACTTACAGCTTTCCGGATGAGAACTGGCTACGGACTGATCTTGGGAGGGACGGGCAATTTGCCGCCCGATCAGGACCAATCAATTCTACCGTCCAAGCGAGAAAATCTGCCATGACTCGCATGCGACCACCTTGAAGAGCGTTGTAGACGGCTTCGGCGAGGATCTCACGACCAAGGACTTGCTGGACTTTGTCGTGGGCGAGAAGATCGCCGGTGCATCCAACCGCCATCGCCGGAAAACGTTCCGCACAGATCCTGTGGGCTTTTCGTTCGTCAATGAGGGGCGTGGCGCCGGTCTCAAGCGCGTACGCGATTGTCGCGGCCTCGCCGTCATCTAGTGTCTGAGAAGCAGCGCCAGCTACGAGCCTCTCGAAATAATGCTGCCCTATCTCGCCTAACCGTACGATTGCAATACGCTGGGATTTGATGAGAGCCAATAGGGCGTCTGCGTGGGTCCACCCAAATTGCCGTCCACGCTCAAGCTCCTGCGAGACTTCTTCAACGACAAAAACTTGGTTTGGCAAGGCGTCGAGTATGTCTTTAGCACACTGCGATGCGTTCAGATTGATGATGACGCTTGTGTCGGCGACCAAGAGACCGGAGGGATCAGTAACGCAGCTGAGCCCCTGCATTCATCTCGATCCCTTCGGTCTCTGCGTCGTCCAGGATTTTACGTAGTGAGACACGATCAAGATGAAGAAGACTAGAGAGCTGTCCTTCGCTAAGCAGTGCTTGCCTCCATGCTTCTTCGGCCAACAGAATCAACCTCAGTGCCGTTGGTCGGCGCTTTTCGAGCTCGTGAGTGTCAGCAGTGATCAGGTCGCCCAGAACCCGCCGTGCCTGATCATTCGAAATCCCTCCGTTTGCCTGAAACCAATCCCACGTACCTTGCTTGGTGAGTCCAAGTTCTTCAAGACGCCGTACTATGGCTTCACGCGACACTACGAACGCATGAGCCAGCACGATCACGTGTCGACGGGTAAGTTTCGATGATCCTGCCGTGATTTCTTGGAATTTTCGCATCACGGCCCGCGCGGGCGTTATAAAGGCCCGACCGAACTCATCCGCATAACGTTCCGCACGTGAGGTCCCCGATCTATCAGTACGCAGCACTTCGGGTGTCCGACGGGTGGATACGAGATGTCCCAGTTCATGTACACAGCTTTGATTTCGACGTTCACGCGGGTGGTTGGCGTTCAAGAGCATGCATGCTCCTACGTCCTCGTCATACGCGAACAACCCGGACACCATACCTTTCAGCGGCCGAATGTAGACTCGGACTCCAAGCTCCAACTCTAGCAGCGTTACCGGTTCACGAACCGGAGCCAGTCCCAACCCCAACCAATGCCGGAGTTCAATTGCATCATTCTCGGCTTGCGCACGAACATTGCCTCGCAGCAGAGGCCGCTCAGGCGGGTAGTTGCGAGTGCGCTTGATTCCTAGAATGTTCTCAAGTTCGACTTCAGCTTTTACCAGGTTTTCCAGCAATTGAGCTGCAGCGTTCAATGCCTCATTGCCGGTTCCAATGTGTTTTCTAAAACGGGGAACGAGATCGATGTGTACGGCTTCGCGCCGCAGGAGCGCGTTTACAGAAGTGTCGTACAATATTGCTAATTTCTGTAATTCTTCCGTGCGAATGCGTCGCTGGCCCTTTTCTATCGCGATCAACGTTGTACGTGCGACAGCAATCTTCATCGCCGCATTGGCTTGGGTGATTCCAGCGACCTCCCGAGCCAGCCGAAGACGTGCGCCGATATCAGCAGGAATCAAATCTGTTAGTAGCATGCCATTGCACCCCCATAGCCCATTTCACCACGAAAGATTTTGGACCCAACGAATCCAAGAAGCTCTTCCATGCCGGACGCATGCCACGGCTTCTGTGTGGCCCGTCACTCATGATGTCAGAGTATACCACTAAATAATCTGACATTGTCATCAACTGAGTATGGACACCACGGATGGACACGCATAGGTCACTCGTCCTGGCAGGCTCAGGCTCCTCCCGAAGTGGGCCGGATCAGTGGATCCAACGCGAAACAGGCACGATGCATTGCCGGGAACCACTCATCGGAAATGAGTCGCCGAACAGCAAAACCATGGTCCCCGGCATTTCCAAAACGTAGGGTGTAACAGGTTGGGCTCCGCCGGGGATGCGTCCTTGCTCGAGAAGTTTCGAGCGGGACAGCGCCGATTCGATTACTCCTCAATCACAGATGCGTCCGCCCCGCGGTGCTCTGTGAGTTGCCGGTCATGGATCCCAAGGCCGACACTCGGGGCATTCGAGCGCCACTTGTCGCGCCCCGTAGTTTTCTGGATGCTCACTTTGCCAGAGCCCTCAAAACCTCACGATCGTCATGCATGATCTCATCGGCCATTTTCATCTGGCGGGCGAATTCGGGGTTGTAAGGTGTTATTCGCCAAGCCCCGTCCGGGGCTTCAGTGAGATAGAGAGTGTCGCCCTTCTTCACTCTGAGCCTTGCCATTGCCGCCTTGGTCAGAATGATGCCGGACGAGGTGCCGACGGTGGTTACCTTGAATGAAAGCATTGGATCGTCCTTCTTCTGTAATTTTCGTTATATGGAGTAGCTGGTCAACCCCCAGCTCCGTGTACGTCAAACTTCGGGGCGAGTGGGCAAGACGCTGATTCGTCAGAATTTGAACACAAGAGGCTAATACGTATACTGGTGGATACTATACGTATCTTCATTTTCGGGGAGGACGATGATCAGAGATGAAGAAGAAGCTGACGATCACGGTGGATGCCGAGTTGATCCCCAGGGCCAAGCTTTATGCGCGGTCTCGCCGGGTGTCGCTGTCGTCGCTCATCGAACAATCGCTCCGAGATATGGCAGGAGAGGACACACCCTCCTTCTCCTCGCGGTGGCGGGGTCGGCTTCGGGCGGCACACCATGACGACCTGCGCTATGACAAGCTGGCCAGAAAGTATCTCTGATGCTTCTTGGTACCGATGTCCTCATCGACGTCGCGCTCGACAAGCGTCCCCACTCGGACTTGGCCTCGGAGATTCTCGACCGGCTCGAGCATGGCTACCGGAAAGCGTTTATCGCATGGCATTCGGTGTCGAACTTCTTCTACATGGTGGCTCCCACACGCGGGGAGAGTACGGCGCGCGATTTCATCCTGGAAATGACCCGCTTCGTGGAGGTCGCAGAAACTGGCACTGAAGCGATTCGTTACGCAGCCGCACTTCCAATGACCGATTTCGAGGACGCCATGCAGGTCGCCGCCGCGGATGCCTGCGGGGCCCGGTACATTGTGACGAGGAACATGAAGGCCTTCCGGCGCTCGCCGATCCCGGCGATCTGCCCCGAAGAGGCGCTCAGCGAATTGTTCTGACGAACCCCGGACTACGGATCAAAACCGACTCCGGGACATCCGATCGGTATGGGGGATAGCACTGGGAGATTCGTAGCTCCTGGCTTGAAATGCGGGCTTGCCGTTTTGGCTTTCGGAGGGAGGGTTGCCGCTCATTCCGGGCAAAACCAGTCACCGATTGCAGCTTGGCCGGACACTCTTCGCCCGGGAACAGGAGGTGTATATTTCATACACATTCTGCTACAGGTTGGTGCCATGGCCAGAGTTCAGCTCCTGATCCCCGATGAAGACCGCGACCGTTTCGTCCAGGAGGCGCGAATCGAGGGCATGTCGTTGAGTGCTTGGCTGATAGCCGCCGCGCGCCAGCGGCTCGCGGACAAACCGCGTTCCGTCCCCTTCGAGTCGGCAGCGGACCTGCAACGTTTCTTCCGTGAGTGCGACGCATTGGAAGGGCCCAAGGTGGAACCGGATTGGCAGCCGCACCTGGATGTCCTCAACGAATCGCGGAGAGGCGGTACCGGCGGCACCTGACCTTCGCTCGAATTCTCCGGGCCATTACCGGCTGTCCGATGCCGTGAAACCGGAGTCACCTACGGTAAGCAGTCGCCTCTCCCTTCCACCGGTAGACGATGGACCGTAAGATGAGTCATACGGACTCAGAAAGTGAGTCATAGGAGGTCATGGGGTATGGAGCAGCTCACGGTTCGAGGTTTCGGGGACGACTTGGCGGAAAGGATCCAAAGACTCGCAATTCGAGAGGGGAAGTCTCTGAATCAGACTGTACTGAAGCTGCTCAGGAAGGGTGCCGGTCTAACAGCCCGTGGCAAAAGTCATCACGGCATTCGACCGTCCCTGCATCCCGGCGGACGGCGTTGCGATTCGGGCACATACTCCCGGTATGCACCCGAATCGCGCCTTGTCCGGCGGGCGCAGGAACGGTCTCGGTGCTCGCGGGACTTTCACCACGGACTGCTAAGGGAAGGTCCGGGAGATGCTGACACGGTGGGGTCTTCACTGGATCATCTCATCGGGACTTGGACTCGGGCCGAGGCGGATGAGGTGGATTCCGCACTTGAGGAGTTTGAGAAAATCGACGGATCGGTTTGGGAATGAGAGTTCTTCTGGATTCCAGCGCCAATTCTCAGTTGATGCGAGACCATGACCGGCCCTTTGAGCACATCGGCGGAATCGTCTGGGTCCAGTTGAGGGACGGGTGACCTCGACATGATCAACCCTGCCGCTACAATGCCCTCTTAGGTCGTTCCCGTAATGTACTTGGCCCCCTTTTCGGCAACACCGGATTCAAATGCAGGCAACCCGATTTATTCTTTGGATCGGGATACAATTACGCGTTCGGCAGTGTTGACCAGACCATTGGCATCGATACCCATTCTATTCCTGGCATTGTCCGCGGCCTTGGCGCAGTCGGCCTCTGAACTCCAGGAAACGGCCAAGAGAATCCTGCAGCGCAACTGTGTTTCCTGCCACGGGGAGCAGCGGATGTCCGGCTTGGACCTGCGGCATCGAGAGACGATGCTGGAGGGCGGCGGTAAGGGTCCCGCTCTGGTCCCCGGTAAGGCGGAAGAGAGCCTCCTCTTCCTGGCGGCCTCTCATGGGGGGGAACTGAAAATGCCCCCGGGGAAACCGCCGCTTCCCTCCCAGGACCTGGACGCCTTGCGAGACTGGATCGACGGAGGCGCTCCCTGGGACTCGACGGCCGCCGCTGGCGGTTCTGCCGAACCGGCTTGGTGGTCGCTCCGAAGACCCCGGCGAACCCCCGTCCCCACGGTCAGCAACCAGGGTCGGGTGAGAAATCCTATCGACGCCTTCATCCTGGCTGAATTGGAAAGTCAGGGGTTGGAACCGGCTCCGGAGGCGGACAAGCGGACCCTGATCCGCAGAGCCGCTTTCGACCTGACCGGTCTGCCGCCCACTCCCGGGCAAGTGGACCGCTTTCTGCAGGACGCCTCCCCCAACGTCTACGACAAACTCATCCGCGACCTGCTGGCCTCGCCCCGTTACGGAGAGCGCTGGGCCAGACACTGGCTGGACCTGGTGCGCTACGCTGACAGCGGCGGCTACGAGACCGACGAGTATTTCCCCAACTCCTGGCGTTATCGCGACTACGTCATCAAGTCCCTGAACGAGAACAAGCCCTACGACCGGTTCCTGCAAGAGCAGATCGCCGGGGACGAGCTCTGGCCCGACGATCTGGAACTCCACGACAACTACTACGGCATCTCCCCGGAGAAGCTGGAGCACTTGGAGGCCCGGATCGGCACCGGCCTCTACACCTTCGGCCCTGAGATCGTCGAATCCCTGCTCGACGCACCCAAGCTGGCCTACGAGAGGATGACCGACTGGGTCGACACCACGGGCGCCGTCTTCATGGGGCTGACCTTGGCCTGCGCCCGCTGCCACGACCACAAGTTCGATCCCGTCTCGCAGCGGGACTACTTCCGCCTGCAGGCGGTCTTTGCCGCCAGCGATGCCATGGAGGTCCCGGTCGTGACCCGGATGTCCAGGTTCCACCGGAATGAGACTTATTCCCGGATGATCGCCGTGGACGAAGCCAGAAGGGCCTACAAGCTGTACTTGGACGGCACCAAGAAGCGGATGATTGCGGCCGTCAAATCCGAGTTCCCACCCGAAGTGGTGTCGGCCCATGAGCTTCCGGACGAGAAGAAGACTCCTCAGCAGGCGGAGCTCGCCGCACCCTTGATCGAGGCGCTGAGAGCCCTGAACAAGGATTGGGAAGATCGGATGACTCCCGAAGAGAAGGAGGAGAAGAAGCGGCTCCTGGAGGAAATGGGAAAGCTGGTCGTGCTCCTGCCCGAAGCGGACGCTTCGCACCTGGTGAAATTCGACGGTCTCTACGACGTGCCCAAGGCTTCCGTACTCGGTCACCGGGAGGTCGAGTTGATCCCCGAAGTCCACGTCTTGGACCGAGGGGAGCTGGGCCGCCGACTGGAGCGGGTGACTCCCGGAGTCCCCGCCGTATTCGACTACCTTGGGGAATGGGACAGTTGGGAGCCGGCATCCTCCGAGAGCCCGATTCCGCGGACGCGCAGGCAACTGGCCCTCTGGCTGAGCCGTCCCGATCATCCCCTCACGGCACGAGTGATGGTCAACCGGCTCTGGCAATGGCACTTCGGGCAGGGAATCGTCCGCACCTCCAACGACTACGGCGCCCAGGGAGAGCCTCCCACTCATCCGGAACTACTCGATTGGCTGGCCCTCGAGTTCGTGGCTCGGGGCTGGGACATCAAGTCGATGCACCGGTTGATCATGTCCTCCAGCACCTACCGGATGGCCAGCCGCTATTCCAACCCGCGAAACAGCGAACTCGACCCGGACAACCGCAATCTCTGGCGCATGAACCGGCGCCGCCTGGAGGCGGAGGTCATGTGGGACACCCTGCACTCGGTGGCGGGAACGCTGAACCTGAAAATGGGCGGGCGCCCCGCGGTGCCCCCCTTGACCGACGAGGAGCTGGACGTGTTGCCGGCCCCTTTCCTCTGGCCGGTTTCGGCCGATCCGGCCGAGCACACGCGCCGGGGGATCTACATCCTGTCCCGGAGAAGCTTCACCTTTCCCATGTTCCGCACCTTCGACCGGCCCGACTCCTCCCTGAGCTGTCCCCGCCGCCAAGTGACCACGGTGGCGCCCCAGGCCCTCTGGTTTCTCAACCACAGGGTCGGCCTGCAGCAGGCCCGAAAACTGGCCGACCGTCTGGTGACCGGCCACGGAGACGATCCGTCCGCCTGGGTGGAGAACGCTTGGCGGATCACATTGAGCCGTCCCCCCTCGCCGGAGGAAAAGCGTGAAGCCCTGGGCCTGCTGGATTCTCTGTCCCGGGAGGGGGCCGCGGCAACGGAGGAAACGGAGATTCCGGCCCGGCTCTCGTCGATCGGCCGGGCCCGGGCCGCGGCATTGACGCAACTGTGTCTGACCATATTCAATTTGAACGAGTTCGTATATATTGACTAGCAGGACGCCACATATTGATATACTTATTATGAAGATGCACTCATAACAATATATCAATGTAATAATGACGTATCCTTATTTTATTAAAGTTTCTTCGGAGAGGCGTCGTGGAAAGGGTCATGGTTCATGATGGATTTCCAATCCTGTAACTTGAACGAACAGGTCTATTCCCGGCGGGAATTCCTGGCCCGATCCGGTTTTGGCTTTGGAGCCGTGGCCCTGGGGTGCCTCCACGAGGAGGAAGCCGCATTTGCTGCTGCCCGGAAGGGGACAAGCATCCCCAACCCGCTCGCACCCGGAACACCCCACTTCCCGGGCAAGGCCAGAAACGTCATCTTCATGTTTATGAAGGGAGGCCCCTCCCATATCGACACGTTCGATCCCAAGCCGGCACTGGCCCGCCTCGACGGGCAGCTCCTGCCGCCCAGCTTCCGGCCCGAGGACTTGAGTCTACAGTTCGTCAAGGCCCATGAAGCGAAGTTGATGGCCTCTCCCCGAAAGTTCACGAGATACGGGCAGTCGGGCATCGAGATCTCGGATCTTTTCCAGAACCTGGGCGGATGCGCCGATGACCTGGCGGTCATCCGCTCCTGCTATCACGATTCCCTCATTCACGGGCCCGCCATCAATCTGCTCTTCAGCGGTTCGGTGCGCCTGGGTCATCCGACACTCGGATCCTGGGTGGTCTACGGACTGGGAAGCGAGAGTGAGAATTTCCCCGGCTTCATCGCCATGTCCGAGGGGAACGTGACCGCAAGCGACGAGTCCCTGCACGGCTCGGGGTTCCTGCCCGCCGTGTACCAGGCCACCCGAGCCCGCCACCAGGGGACCGCGTTCGAGAATCTCGATCCGCCCCCGGCCATCAGTCATGGAGCCCAATCCCGAATGTTGGAACAGCTCGAGTCGTGGAACCGCCGGCATTTCGAAACGCGGCGGGACGACAGCCGTCTGGCTGCCCGCATCGCAAACTACGAACTGGCCTTCCGCATGCAGGCGGCGGCGCCGGAATTGACCGACCTGGCCGGTGAGCCCGGATCGATCCGGAGAATGTACGGCCTGGACGAGGAACGGACCGCCAAGTTCGGCCGGGTCTGTCTACTGGCGAGGCGCATGGTGGAACGCGGCGTTCGATTCGTCCAGCTCTACAAGGGGAACTGGGACGGGCACGCCCAGTGCGACCGGAACCACGTCGACAACGCCGGCGCCATCGACAAGCCGATCGCGGGACTCTTGACGGACCTCAAGCTGCGGGGGTTGCTGGAGAGCACCCTTGTCGTCTGGATCGGAGAGTTCGGGCGGACTGCGGTGGTCCAGGGCGACGGCGGCCGGGACCACAATCCCCACGGCTTCAGTTGTTGGATGGCGGGAGGCGGCATCCGGGGCGGAAAGGTCATCGGAGCCACCGACGAACTTGGCTGCCGGGCCATCGAGGACCGGGTCCACGTGCACGATCTGCACGCCACCATGCTGTCGTTGCTGGGACTCGACCATACGAAGCTGACCTATCTCACCCAGGGCCGGGACATGCGGCTGACGGACGTGGGCGGATACAACGACCTGTCCGAGCGCCTCACCCGGGCCTGACGGCGAAAGGTCGACGTGCCGAAGGGAAGAAACAGCACCCTCGTGATGCGGGCAAGGATTCCGGTACTGCTTCTGTTGGCGTCCCTGCTCACCTCGATCCTACCCGGCCAAGAGGCGGCCTCCTACGTCACCCGGCTTCACCTCCCCAGAAAACTCTACACTGCGAAAGGGGCAGTGCTCGAAAAAGGGAATTACGACCTGCAACTGCGGTTGGAGAACGGGCAGTCCTCGCTGGCGTTTCTCAAGGAGGAACGACCGGTTGCCGTCGTCGCCGGGCGTCCCTGCGACGAGCAGACCACCGAGAACTGGGTTGTCCCGGTGCTAGGAACCCTTTTTCTACGCTCTAGGGCAGATCCCATCGGGACCGATGAAGAACGCCACTACAGCGAGACGGGTCAGGCCCAGTACGAGTACGAGAAGCGCAATTGGAAGGCCACGTTGAGGGCATATAGGTCGGTTCGTCCGGGTGAGAGAGAGGTTCGGTTCGTGTTCCAGGAGAATGGAGACTGCGCCGTGCAGACCCGCAAGATGTTCGTCCTTTTTCTAAACAAAGGAGGCAGCAAGCGACTGTTCTAGCAGTTCCTATTGTAAGTGCTGGGTCGGGCCGAGAATGGTAAACAACGTGGCTCGGACAAAAGAATTGTACTATTGGAACCGATTAAACACATTTAGAAGTAGGACCTCGACATGGTGCGCGACAGTGTTGGCACCGATCTGTAACGAGTTGGGATGACCGCAACTGTTACGGCGAGCTAGACAATTCTGTAGCTCTCGCTTCACATCCTTGCCAATGACGGAAATACTGGCAATACGGTCGAGGAATTCTGACTCTCTCATCCTACTAAGATCATCCTTCGATTGTGCATGTTTCCACCGAGCATTAAACTGCCTGGCTGTTTGGTTAAACTCCTTTAGGTAATTTGCATGAATATAGCTGTATAGCACGGAAACGGCGCCGATCCATGACATGACGATTGCCGACCGATATAGTTCAGCCTCGTAGCATTTGATCGCCTCTTCTACAAAGGAATATGTATTATCGTCCTTTATCGTCGAAAGTCCTGCCCGAAGATCATGAGCGACCTGCATTATCGATGGCCTCAACTTGGTTATGCTAAGCTGTCTCAGATGCTCGGCACCGGAAGTTGTTAACTCCCATCCCGACGTGGTTCTGATGGCCAATCCTCCGCTCCGGCCTAAAGAGGAGGACAGGTTCCATTTACTCGGAATTGAGAATCCAGCCTCCTGGGCACGACGTTTTAACTCTCTTACTTGGCACGGACGATCCATGGATGCAAGAATAAGGAGTAGTTTGTCTAATCGCGAAAAATCACGATGAATCCATGTCTTCAAATCAGATATTGTTAGCAAGCTTTTTCTCCAGAACCTTCTTTTCTGCGGCGGGCAGTGCATAGCTCCCATTGGTAATTTCATTTATACGCTTAGCTTTTAGAAGGCGTGAAATAGTGCCAGAAAGGTTTTTGGACATGGATAACTTGTAATAATTCTTAGCCGTCTTCATGCAGCTGAGCAGTTCTGATCGCGAAAATTGTGCTCTCCCCTCAACAAGGGCTAAATACGCGATGGCCGCCATTGTCACGTCAGCGGCCGTTTTTGCGTCCAGACGCGCTGCTATTGTATCAACCGTCATTTGGACGACAGGTTTCCCCGACGGTGTATCGTCGCCTTTCGTGGCAAATTTTGGCTGATCAGCAAGAATTCCATTAACTAACTTATTGGAACAACTAGCGACCTTCTCCATTAATTGAACTAATTCTTGTTCCAAATAGGTTTTATTCCCCTCATACTCGATCTCGACCTCTCCGATCTTTAATCTGATTTTGATACTAGTGTCATCCATGTGAGTTCCTCCAGTAATAAGGTAATCCTATGCAGTGAATTTCTTGATTCTCAGATCGTAACATTTCTCGTGCATTTTAACCAAAAGACATCCACGAGTCCGGTTCAGGAAATAGGACAAGGATTCTTCCGTTCGCGGGTTCCGATCACCGTCTTCAGCTAGTTGCAATTACGAACTATTATTATAGTTCATTTGGGTGACACACTGGAAAGCAGTTATAGCGTACAGGCTCCAAGATTAGTGTTCTGACACTGAGGCGCAGTTCCACAGAGGTCATTCCACGATGGAAACTATCTAGGTAATGCCATATCCCAGATTATTCATCACGCAAACATAAAATGAGCAAGCGTGCCCGTCAGGTCGAGTCGAATCAGAGGGTTACCGGATACCCGAAGAAAACGGCTGGGAGCCAACCTGGGTGAAACGCTATATTTGTTTTCAACGTCGGTTTAACCCCAGGATTCAAGTGGGTCCGAAACCCAAGTATTTCCACGGTTTTCGTCCCCTCCAAGGGCGGTAAAAAGAGGTGGCATGCCCGTCATTTGTGGTATGATTATGGTGTTAAGAAACAACCACAATAAACGGAGCACGCCATGCCTGAGACGATACCGCAGATCCGGCCCTCATTCAACCGATCCCTCCGCCTCGAGACCCGCCCCGAGTTGCTGAGTGCGGACACGGGCGCCCTGGTGCAACGGGAGATGATGGATCGTAGCGGCCTCATCGACTGGTTGACCGAGCGGTTGCACGATCCGCGACACCCGAGTTCGATCCGCTATCCGCTGTCGGATCTGCTGCGGACTCGACTCCTGCTGTTGGGGCAGGGCTGGCGCGACCAGTCCGACGCCGACCGCCTGCGTCAGGATCCGAGCTTGCGGGTGGCGAGCCGGGCCCGTCGGGGCACGGCGGCCTTGGAGGAGGGTCATGGGCTGGCCTCACAGCCGACCTTGTCCCGACTGTTGGACACGCTCAGCCGGGAGGAGAACCTTCCGGTCCTGCACCAGGCGGTGACGGAGCTGGCGTGCCGTCGGATCGAGATGATCGCAGGCCGGCGGCGAAAACGGGGGAAAAAGACCCCACGGAAGAAGAGACGGAAAAAGACGATGGTCCTGGACGTGGACGGTCTCCCGGTGGAGGTCCATGGGCATCCCCCGGGAAGCGAATGGAACGGATACTATCGCCAGCGGATGTACCACGGGTTGGTGGCGAGTTGTGCCGAGACGGGGGACCTGATCGACGGGGAGATTTTTCCGGGAGCCAGCTACCTGGGGAAAAAGGCGCTGAAGTTGACGCTGCGGGTGGTGGACCGCTGTCGGGGGCGTCTGTGCGGCTCGATGATCGTGCGGATGGATGCGGGGTTCCCGGAGCCGGGGCTGCTGAAGGGGCTGGAGTCGAGAAGCGTGCCCTATATCGCTCGAATCCGCAAGAATGAGGTCCTGAACCGGATGGCGAAGCCCTACTTGACCCAGCCGGCGGGGCGATCCCCAAAAGCACCACCGAGGCTCTGGTTCCATGAGCTGACCTATCAGGCGGGGACGTGGGATCGGGCGCGCCGGGTGGTGCTGGTGGTGCGGGAGCGACCGGGGGAGTTGTATCCGGATCATTTCTGGTTGCTGACGAGCCTGAGTCGGAAACGATACGAGGCTCGGGAGTTGCTGGCTCAGTATCGAAAGCGGGGGAAGGCGGAAGGGCACATGGGGGAGTTGATGGACGTGCTCGATCCGGCCTTGTCCTCCGCGAGCCGGCCCAAGACGCACTATCGGGGCAAACCACTGAAGCCGGGAGCCAAGCCGGAAGCGAGGACCGAGGCCGGGGTTCGCCCCCATAACGAAGTCTTGTTCCTGCTGAATCTGCTGGGGTACGAGATCCTGCACCTGGGTCGGGTGCTGATGGAGCAGGCGACGCGTCGGGGCTGGAGTCTGCGTCGTTTTCGCGAGCGGGTGTTGCGAGTGGCGAGTCGGGCGCTACGCCAGGGGAGGCGATTGGTTTTCGTCATCAGTCAAGGGGCGACGGACTGGAAGCGGTTGTGGAAGAGACTGGCGCGGGTGTCCTGGGCGCCGGGATAGCGGACGGAGGAGGAATCGGGCCCGTGGAAGGGACCGAAACGGTGGGAATTTCTCACCGGAAAGTCAACCTGTCGGCGGATGACGGTCCCCCTAGCCGGAAAACGGTTTATGACTGGTTCAATCGTCCTGTTTTTGAGCCGATTCAGTCGAATCGACAGAGGTTCAGGAGAAACCGGGCTCCGACCGCACGAAAACGCCGGGTTGGAAGCACCTATCAACATGTCCCATGAATAATCTGGGATATTGGACATATTGGGATAGTGGCCGACGAAATCTCTGCATCAGTTCGATGTAAGGTCGATTAAGACCATGTGATTCTGGCGTGTTACCCGACAACGAACTGTCGCGTGAAGGTCCTGCGGCTGACGGACGTGGGCGGATACAACGACCTGTCCGAGCGCTTCACCCGGGCCTGACGGCGAAGGTCCGACGTGACGAAGGAGAGAAACGGCGCCATCGCGATGCAGGCAAGTATTCCGGTACTGCTCCTATTGGCGTCCTTGTTCACCTCGACCCTACCCGGACAGGAGGCGGTTTTCTACGTCACCCAGCTTCACCTCCCCGGAGTTCTCTACACAGCGAAAGGGACAGTTCTCGAAAAAGGGAATTACGACCTTCAACTGCGGTCGGAGAACGGGCAGTCCTCTCTGACGTTTCTCAAGGAGGAACGACCGGTCGCCGTCGTCACCGGGCGTCCCTACGACGAGCAGACCACCGAGAACTGGGTTGTCCCGGTGCTAGGAACCCTTTTTCTACGCTCTAGGGCAGATCCCATCGGGACCGATGAAGAACGCCACTACAGCGAGACGGGTCAGGCCCAGTACGAGTACGAGAAGCGCAATTGGAAGGCCACGTTGAGGGCATATAGGTCGGTTCGTCCGGGTGAGAGAGAGGTTCGGTTCGTGTTCCAGGAGAATGGAGACTGCGCCGTGCAGACCCGCAAGATGTTCGTCCTTTTTCAGACAACGGGGATCGAGGGGTCTCCTCCCGGCAGCAGCGGCAACCGAAGGCGCTCGCCGCCGCCGGGCGCGCCGCCCGCGATGATGTGATACGATGAATACTTGTATGCAGAAGCTTCTGGAGGACCGGCGACATGGCAACTTCGATTCGGCTGGCGCCTGAAACCGAGCAACGGCTTGCTTTTCTCGCCTCGCAGACCGGGCGCACCAAGGCTTTCTACCTGCGTGAGATGATCGAGCGTGGCCTTGAGGATATGGAGGACTACTACCTTGCCGCGGACGTACTGGAGCGCCTTCGCCAAGGCAAAGAGAAGGTGTACTCTTCCTCCGATGTGATGAATGCTCTTAATTTGGACGATTGAGTACACCGCGTCCGCCCGGACCCAGCTTCGCAAGCTCGATAAGCAGATGGCTCGACGCATTGTCGATTACATGAACGAGCGGGTTGCGGGACTGGAGGACCCACGGAACCTGGGAAAGGCACTGACCGGCCCACTGGGTGAGCTGTGGCGTTATCGGGTAGGGGACTGCCGCGTGATCTGCGACATTCAGGACGATGTTTTGCGGGTCCTGGTGGTGAGAGTCGGTGGCCGCGACAAGGTGTACCGGTAAAACGGATTTGGTATCGAAGCGTTGACAGCGGCGCACTTTGCCTCAGTTCCCACTAATCCGAAACCCCAGGATCCCGATTCTGCCGGTACTCCTCCAGGTTCGACCGGCCGTCGCCGTCGGGGTCGACTTGCGAATCGTCCAGGAGCGGGTCCAGATCGTGCTCCAGCTCCCAGGACGTGGGCAGGCCGTCCTGGTCCAGATCGCCGTGGGCCTCGATGCGTTGGGCGATCTTCCGGCTCATCTCGGCGACGGCGCCGATGGTCCGTGCCCGGTCTCCCCGTTTCAGGAGCAGTCGGAGGTGAATGACCGAAGAGACGAGATTGTCCCGATATCGGACCAGCTCCGCGTCGATCTCCATTCTCAAGGCCTCCATCAGGGTTCCGAAGCGGCGGACGATTCCCTCGGAGATCTCCTGAAGGGCCGACTCCGGTGCGGACCGGATCTCCGGGAGCGCCTCTCTCAAGTGGCGGTTGAAGACGACGAGTTCCGTCAGCACCGGGACCGACCGGTCTCCGATGGCGAAGACGCCCCAGGGATGCAGGATGAAGGCGATCCGGTCCCGAACCCGGGGATCCCCCGTACGCTCCCATTCCTCCAGTAGTAGTCGGACGACCCGGTCCGGTCCCCGGGCGACCAACTCTTGCCGGGCTTCCTCCCGGGTCCGCCACTGCTCATCGGAGAGCAGCTCGACCAGTTCCTCGTCGGTGCGTCCCTGCAGATGCAGTTCTCCGCAGGACCAGGCGGCGGCGAGTAAAAGCAAGGGGACCGGGAGCAGGAGAAGACGAGTCACGGTTACTAGGAGTCTGCGCTGTAGAAATGATCGTAGCGAGAAAGTGGGGAATCGAGGCCAGATTTTCTCGATTTGGAGGTGCATAGTTGTTCTATTCGCCGAGAAATCGGGGAAATCTGGACCGATTCTACCGCTTTCGCAGTAGATCAATTTCTGCGGCGCAGGCTCCTAGCCAAACTGCGACGTCTTCGGAGGGCCGACCTTGTTGAAGCCGTCCAGTCCCGCCACTTTGTAGCACTCGGCAAAAGTCGGATAGTTGAACACCGTATCGACGAAGTAGTCGATGGTCCCGTTCAGGGCGAACACGGCCTGGCCGATGTGGATCAGTTCCGCGGCGCCGGTTCCGATGATGTGGACCCCCAGGATTTTTCGCGTGTCCCGGTGGAAGAGGATCTTGAGCAGACCCGAATCGTCTCCCAGGATGACGCCTCGCGCGATCTCCCGGTAACGGGCGGTGCCCACTTCGTAGGGAACCTTGTTCCGGGTCAGCTCCTGCTCGGTGTTTCCGACCATGGACATCTCGGGAATGGAATAGATGCCGTAAGGAAAGAGTTCCGGGATCGATTCGCAGGGCACGTCGAACGCATGGCAGGCCGCCATTCGTCCCTGTTCCATGGAGGTGGAGGCGAGGGCCGGAAATCCGATGACGTCACCCACGGCGTAGATGTGACGCTGTTGGGTCTGGAAGGTGACACCGACCGGGATGCGTCCCCGGTGGTCGCTCTCCAGGCCGGCGGCCTCCAGTTTCAGGGATGCCGTGGCGCCGACCCGGCCGATGGAATAGAACAGGACCTCGGACCGGACCCGTTTCCCGGACTTGAGCCAGGCCTCGGCGCCGCCGTTCCTCAGGTGGATCGATTCCACCTCCTCTCCCAGCCGGAAGACGCAGTTCTTGTTCCGCATCTGATACAGCAGGGAGTCGATGATTTCCGAGTCGACGAACTCGAGAGGCCGCGGTCTTTTGTCGATGATGGTCACCTCGGTGTCGAGCGCACCGAACATGGAGGCGTACTCCAGACCGATCACACCTGCTCCCACGACCGTCATCGATCGGGGCAGGGAGTCCAGGCTCAGGATCTCGTCGGCCGTGATCACCGTGGCTCCGTCCACCGCCACGCCGTCGGGAGCGGCCGGCTCGCTGCCGGTGGCGATGACAAAATATTTCGAACGGACCCGCGTCACCCCCCGGTGCCCGCGGACTTCCACTTCATGCGGGTTCCTGAATGACGCCGTGCCCGAAAGAATCGTCACCCCGTTACGGCGCATCTGTTGCCGAATCACGTGAATCTGCTGTTGGATGACGTGCTGGCAACGGAAGAGGAGATCCTGCATCTCCAAGTTTTCCTTGAGCGTATACGATTCTCCGTAAATGGGCCGCTGCCGGTAACCTGTCAGATAGAGGAGGGCCTCGCGGAAGGTCTTGGAGGGGATGGTTCCGGTGTTCACGCAGACGCCGCCCACCACGTCGCGCCGATCGCAGATCCCGACTCTCTTGCCCAGCTTGGCCGCCTGGATGGCGGCCCTCTGACCTGCGGGTCCGGTGCCGATGACGAACAGGTCCAGATCAATCAATGGAACTCCATTCTGCCCGTGGCGGGGGAAAGACTCAATTGCCTCTCACCCCGGTCGAGGAAAAACGCTCGTTTCGCGTCAATTTTCGTGGGTCGGGCTCTCCTGCACCAATTCAGCTGATGCCCTCGTAACGGTTTTGAGAAAAAAGACTTCCACCAGTAATTGCCAATAACGATCGGCGATTGCTTCCAGCGATCAGAAATAGGCCTTGAATCCCAGTTGGATCTGACGGCCAGGAAGCGCACGGCCGATGCTTCCGAAGCCCGTGGTGCCGAACTCGATGGCCGGGTCACTCCGGCCGACGGCGAAATTGGCGCGGTTGGCGGCATTGAAGACTTCGAGTCGTAGCTCGATGCGGCGTTCCTCCTCCAACCGGAAGCTCCGCCTCAGAGAGACGTCCAGATTGACGAGGCCCGGGCCTTCCACCGTGGACTTCCCTGCGTCTCCATAGTGGAAGGCCCGGGGCAGGCGGAAGGCCTCGGTGTCGAACCAACGGGTCGGCACGCGTCGGCTCTCGGGCAGGTTGGCGTCGCGGATGCGGTCGGGCCACTGGGAGGCCACCGAACCCACGTCCAACGGATCTCCAGGAAGATTGATGGTGATCCAGGGGCCGTCCTGAGCGCTGGAGATCACCCGTAGCGACCAGTTGCGGACCAGATTGGAGATCCACTCCGGCCGGGAGAGCGTTCCATCCGACCCGAAGGGAAGATCGTAGCCCACGCTCATGAGGAGTCTGCGCGGCACGTGAAAGTCGGCCAGTCCCCGGGTGGCTTCCAAGTCCATGTTTCGGGAGCGAAAGAAAGTGGGGTGGTGTGATCCGACGTCGCTGGCTCCGATCTCGATCAGCCGCGACCAGCTGAATGAGGCCAGCAAGGATAGGCCGTGCGCTCCGGGAGCTTTTTCCACCTGCAGTTGCAGGCCGTGATACCAGGCCCCGCCGTCGGCCTGAGGTATCTGGACGTTCTGCAGATCGCTGAAGGGCCGGCGCTGCTGCCGGTCGCCGGTGCCCGGAGCCGCGTCGTTCAAGGAGACCGTCTCCAGGCGGTGGATGGTGTGGGATCCGTGATATCCCGCATTGATCATGAGTTCTCTGAAGAGCCGGTGCTGCAGGCTCAGACCCCACGACTGGGTCGTGGCCAGGGGCAGGGGAGTCTCGACGCCATAGTGATCCGGCACGGCCGCAGCCCTGCCGGTCTCGGGAAAGGGGTCGGACAGCGACAGGAGAGGTGTTTCCAGATCGGATTCGAAGATCAGCCGCTCGGCCCCGGGCCGCGGGTTTCTTCCCAGCCGGGAAACCATGCCCACGTCCGGTTCGTTGGAATACAGGCCAGCTCCGGTGTGCAGCACCGTGCGCTCGCCCAACCGTAGCGCCAGCCCCAGTCGGGGCTGGATTCCACCCAAGCGGTTCCACTGGATGAGGGGCATGTGGGGCCTGAATCGTCCCGTCTCACCGGGCGCCAGATCCAGGTCCAGCAATTCCGGATGAAGGCGGCCGGTGGCCGGATCGAAGTTGGCCATGAAGCCCCGCAGGTCCACCCAGGGCAACCGGAGCTCGTACCGGAGACCCAGGTTCAGATCCAGCCCCGGAGTCACCCGCCACTCGTCGGAAAGGTAGGCGTAGATGCTGTTCTGGTGGAAACGGCCCCTATTGATCTCGCCTCCCAATTGGCTCTGGGCCAGATGTCCCAGGAGAAAGTCCCCCCAGCCGTTCCCCGTGTACCGATTGTAGAAGTCGAATTCGGATCGGCGGTGCTGGCCATACTGGTTGAAGTGCTGTCGGTATTCCAGACCCAGCTTCAGGGTGTGGTTGCCCCGGGGAAGGACCAGATCGTCCTTCACCTGCCAGTTTCCCAGCGCCGCCCTGCCGGCCAGAGTCTGGTCGCCGATGCCGGTAAACCCAGTGATTCGGGTCCTGGGGACCCCGTGACGGTCCACCTCGGCCAGGAGCAGTTCGTCGATGCCCAGCCTGCCCGCGAGGTTGGGCAGAGGGTTGGAGGGAACCGACTCGTAAGGCCGCCGGAACAAGTGAATGCTGGCCACGTTGATGTCCCGGGAGCCCAGGTTCCGGCTGTAGGAGATGGACTGTCCATAGGTGGCCAGGGGGCTGGTGGACGAAAAGATGCTGACGGCCCGGGCCGAAGTGATGGGCCGCGAGTCCCAGACGAAACGGCCGCTCCAACGGCTGACGTCGGAGGTCTTCAGGTCCACGCGGGCGATGATCTGGGGGTTGTCGGTGGGAGAAACCGAGTCGGGGCTGGTGAAGTTCAGGGGGCCCACGGTGTTGGGATCCGGCCAAATGGGAAGCAGCTTCAGCGCCACCGGGTCGAACCGGTTTTCGGGAATGCGGTTGTTGGGGAAAGGAGCACCCGTGGAGGGGTCCGGAATCGGAGACGAAAAGAGTCCCTTCTTCTCGTCTCGCGTCGGGACCACGCCCGTGAGCGGCTTGGTCTCCCGTATGGACCGGTATTGGTGGGAGAGGAAGAACCAGGCTCGATCCGTGCCCTTGAACAACCCCGGAAGGAGGATGGGGCCGCCCAGGGTGGCGCCCATCTGATTCCGCTTGAACTCCTTCTTCTCCTGCTCGAAGAAGTTCCGGGCGTCCAGATTGTCGTTTCGGTGAAACCAGTAGAGGCTGCCGTGATAGGCGTTGGTTCCGCTCTTGGTCACCGCCACGATCTGCGCCCCGGGACGAATCCCGTACTCGGCCGAGTAGAGTCCGCTCTTGATGTCGAACTCCTGGAGCGCGTCGGTACTGGCCTGGAAGGTGGTTCCGCCGTCGCCATGGGTAAAGAGGGTCCCGTCGATATAGAGCAGGTTGTCCCTCCGTCTCATGCCCATGACCTTCACGCCCCGGCGCCGCCCGCTGCTGGTGCGGGAGGCGCCCGGAGCCATGTCCACCAATTGGCCGATGTCGCGGGAGGCCACCGGTAGCGTTTCCAGTTTCTCCCGGTCGATGACCAGGCCCCGGTCGTCCCGGTCCGAGCCGCTGGGGACCCACCCGCTCTCCTGAACCCGAACTTCGTTCTCGTCGCCCGGAATCAGGACAAAGTCCTCGCGGAGGACCTGGCCCACCAGGAGTTGGACTCCGACCCGAAGCAGACCGGCGTGGCCGCGAGCCGCCACCTGGATCTCGTAGGCGCCGGCGGCCAGGCTGTCCCGGCGGTAGTTGCCGCCGGAGCCGGTCAAGAGGGAGTAGGTCTCATTGATGTCCGGGCGCCGAATCGTGATCTCCACGTTCCCGGCGGGGGCGCCGTCTTCCAGTTGGACAGTGCCCAGCAGCGTGGCGCTCTCCGCCTGTCCCTGGGCCCACTGACTCATGAGGAGGAAGACGAGGCATCCGACCGTGAACAACGGCGCGAAGCGGTTCTTCAGACCTGAATCGGTGTGTTTCGGGAGATTTCCAGTCATCACCAGAAATCCAGAATCCACTCAATCCACTGATATGATTGAGGTTAACAGTATTTCGAGAGGGTTCGGGACGGGGAGAGTTTACCAAAAACGCGCTCCGATGTGCTGTCACGCGTTCAGCCGGATTGCTCCCGACTCAACGTTTCGGAGCTATCTTGAATTCTTGTTGGTCATCGCCTCGGCTGTCGGCGCCTCCGACCCTCCAGAGGAATCTCTTTCCGCTGGGGGAACATCGAAAATCGTTCCCATCCTCGACCCATAAAAGAATCCGGCTGCGATCGGAAGTGTCGTGAACAGCTGAATATAGATGCGATTCGATTCGGGGCCGTCCAAGTTTCCCAGCTGTGCCACGAGTAGGGCAGAAACGCCGAGAGCGATCCATGCTGTCCATCGTTTGTCCGGATGACGCCAAGTTCGTACCTTGTGCACATATTTCTTTTGAAAGGTTTCCGCTTGCCGGTCCTTGAACTCCAGCGTCACGGATTCAGACGTTGCTGACTCGAGGGTTCCCTTGGCCGTGTGGCTCAGGAGAATGTCATTCTCGTGCAGGTGTACCTCGGTCTCAATTCC
Source organism: Acidobacteriota bacterium (assembly GCA_965217775.1). Classification (GTDB taxonomy): domain Bacteria; phylum Acidobacteriota; class UBA6911; order RPQK01; family JAJDTT01; genus JAJDTT01. Next base: position 3,224,768 of record CBDCJH010000002.1, on the reverse strand, counting down.
GGATGCAGCGGATTGCACTCTGGACCAATCGGTAAGGTCCCGCATGGCGCAGCCCGGAAGACACGCCAGCAGGAGCGAGGGAATGAGTCCAGTCGCTGTCCATTTTCTGAAGATACTCCCGTCGCTTCGAAAGAGATTCCTCATAGTCCTCCTCCCTGCGGATTCGTTGATGACCGGCGGCTACAATCGAATGTGAATTCCCTGACTAAACCGGCTCACTGATGTCGGCTCGGACCGGACCGCTAGGATGGTAGGTTACGGAGGGTGCCAGCAGTCACCCCGAGCCGCCTTGACCGAGAGGAGATTCCAAACGAGACGGGTACGGATAATGCGCGGGAACGCGAACCTCTCCAGACCTCATGTTGGGTCTGGAAGATGGGTTCCGTTTCTTGGGGGTAAATGGAGCGGGAAACGGGATTCGAACCCGCGACTTCAACCTTGGCAAGGTTGCACTCTACCACTGAGTTATTCCCGCACCAAATGTGCTTGAATCTTAGGAATTCGCCCCAATGTTGTCAAGAGTCGGGAGGGCAGGACCTTCCCCATTTTTCTGGGGGTCCGGGAGAACAGGGAAAGCAGGTTTGAACGAGGATCGCGACGTAGGGGCACCCGAGCGCCAGGCTAACTGGCACAAGACAAGTGGTGAAAGTCCGCTGAAACGAAGGACTAACCATCCACGTTTCTCCGCAAGCCGTGCGTCGGCACTCGTGAGGGTATCGGCGAAGCGTCGGCAGCGGCGCGTGTGGGCGGGGCTATGGAGCATCGAAACCTACGTGACCGGAAGTGCCGAGGCCGTGGGTGCGGTCGAAGGCAACACCGGCTGGACCGGGAAGGTGAGGGACAGTCGGGCACCGCGGTGTCGAGGAACCCAAGCACGCACGTACGTCTTGTGTCGGGACCTGGGAGGGCTTGCTCTCCCCCGGCGAAATCCGGGGCCTTGTGGGAAAGGAGAAAGCCGTAACCCATGAGGGGAGAGAGGAAGCAATCGGATTCATCCATAGTAGTGATGAAGCGGGCGAACAAGGAGGGGAAACTCTCTGCGGAGTCGGTGGAGCGAAGGGGTGGAACCAAGGGGAATTCGGCTCACCAAAGTACGGACCGGACTCAGAGCCGGGCTGCCGTGACACAGGCGGGGGTCGGATACGGCGGGCGTCGCGACCTGCCGTCATTACCTGAGGTAGGAGCCGTGTGCCTTAGCGGGCACGCACGGATCTGCGCGGGGGGCGCTGGGCAACCGGCGTCCCTACCGCGACCTTGTGGGTGCCCTCTTTTGTCCGAACCTCGGTTGCCAACCCGGTCGAGGGCGACCACAAGGTGTACGGTATCAGGACATCGTTTACAGTTTGTATCAGGACATCCTTTACACATCAGGGTGAGAAGTAGCCTTCTTTGGGTAGGAGGTGAAGATGCCCTGGAAAGTGACGAATGTGATGGATCAGAAGATCCGTTTCGTACTTCGGGCCGTGCAGCCTGGGGCCAACATGAGCGCCCTGTGTCGGGAGTTTCAGATCAGTCGGCCGACAGGTTACAAGTGGCTGAAGAGGTATCGGGAAGCCCACAGCGTGACCGGACTGGAGGAGCGCTCCCGGCGGCCCCGGCACAGTCCGGCGAGAACGGCGGCGGCGGTGGAAGCTCGGGTGGTGGAACTGCGGCGGCAATACGGGTGGGGAGGCAAGAAGCTGCAGGTGCTGCTGGAGCGCGAAGGCGTGTCCTTGAGTGTCCCGACGGTGAATCGGATTCTGCGGCGGCAGGGCGAGTTGGGGGAATACCAGGCGCAACGGCCGGCACCGCAACGATTCGAACGATCCCAGCCCAACGAGTTGTGGCAAATGGACTTCAAGGGGCCGTTTCAGGGCCCCGAAGGGCCGTGTCATCCGCTCTCGATCCTGGACGACTGCTCGCGGTATTCGGTGGGGTTGTATGGTTTGCCGACCACGCAAATGGATCCGGTGCAAACCTGTCTACGAAGGACCTTTGAGGGCTACGGAGTGCCGGAGGCCATGCTGATGGACCATGGGGCCCCTTGGTGGAGTACCAGCAATGGATGGGGGCTGACGCGATTGAGCGTGGAATTGATCAAGCAAGGGATCGACCTGATCTACGGGCGAGTCCGGCACCCGCAGACGCAGGGGAAGGTGGAACGATTTCATCGCACTTTGAGCGACTCGGTGGCGCACCGGGGGCGACCGCAACGGTGGCAGGAGTGGGAGCGATTTCTGCAGGACTTTCGCCAGGAATACAATCAGGTTCGACCCCATGAGTCGCTGCGGATGGAGGTCCCGGCCCAACACTACCGTCGCAGTACGCGTGGCTACGATCGGGACCCGGCTCCCTGGGAGTATCCCCGGGGGCTGCAGGTGAAACGGCTCAATCGCCGGGGGTGTTTGAGCGCGGGCGGGGACCGTTACTTTGTGTGTGAGTCCTTGGCGGAGGAGTGGGTGGGCGTGGAAGAGTTGGAAGACAAGCTGCTGGTCCGCTACCGGCACCTGTACATCCGTGAAGTCCACTTGCAGACCCGGCAGACGCGAGCTCTGGTCTGGCGGGTGGGGCAGGACTGAAGGGTGTGGGCGGCGCGGGAGGAGGGCACCGAAGTGGCCGTCGAGAACGGTCCCCTTCCGGTTCCTGGCGAGGCCGTTCGGGGGGGGAGCCACAAGGAGGGGTTCGAGAGATTCGCCGAGGGGCCGGGATGGGGCTGCGGAGCGTCTGGAGGACCCGCAGGAGACGCCCGGTTGGGGAGCGACGAGAGGGGGCTGGTGCGAGACGATCGGGGACGGGGGAGGCGCCAGGCCGCGATCGCATGGCCGTGGGGAGTCCGCCGCCGGCCGGTCGGTCACTGGATCAAGCCGCCTGGGGGTCACCCGCCCGGTGTGGCCGCAGCGGATTTCCGGTTGCCGTGGGGCCAGCCGTCGGTGCTCATGGAGGTGATGGGGGACCTGAATGTCAATGGCCACTGAACATTGCACACATCGCTGGAGACCCCGTGGCGGTCGCGGCCGCGACCGCCACGGGGTCTCCAGCGGCCGGATCTGGTCCCTTCATGCCTCCCTCCTTTCGGCTCCGGATTCCTGTGCGCCGACCGCTCGGGCGGCGGTCGGATGGATCGCCCTGGAGAGCTCGGCGTGGCGGAGCGGCCGGGGGGCCGGTTCGAACGGGAGCGGGAATGGCGAACTGCTGGGGCATCTTGGCCGGACTCAGGTTCGTTTCACTGCCGGAGCCGAGGGCGTTCCCGTCACCGGCGACGAAGCGGCCGAGGAGGGTGGACGCGAAACGCCGTCCCCGGACTTCGACTTCAGCCTCCAGCGATCGATTCAGCGGGAGCCGATCGACTCGCTCGACGAGCTGGGCTTCGTGGAGCGAAGGGAGAACCTCGTCTTGCGGGGTCCGCCCGGGGTGGGCCCAACGTCTCGAGCCCTCCGCGGGGCCAACGTCCAAGACCCGGATCCGTCCGGCACCCCTGGAGGGGGAGGAGATCGGCACCCTTAGGGTCCGCCCGAGCGGCGCGGTTCGGTTGGTCCAACGGGGGAACCGGCGTGACGAGCCGACCTCGACGGAGTTGACCTGGAACCCGGCTCTTGAGCCCTGGGGCCAGATCCTGGGAGAGCAGGTGATGGCGGTGCTGGTGAACCGGGTTCGGCCCTGCGGCCACAGCGACCGGCGGCGCCGTGCCGCCGAGCTCTCCAAGGGGGCGCCATCCGGGCGCCCTCCGAAGATGGGGTGAAGCTCTCGCCGTCGGAGCAACCGTGTCCTGAAGGCCGTCCCTTCTCAATGGCCATGGACACGGTCCGCCCAGGGCTGCGGGAGCGGGAAGGAGGGGGGCATGACGGGACCCCGGCCGGCTACGGGGTCTCCCGCGATGGATGCCATTTTTGCGGCCGATTGACAGGGCCGGGATTCCGGCCTGTCCCCAGCGTCCGGAACCGTCACGCCGGCCGTCGGTGCGATTCGGAGCGAGCCTGGGGCGCCGGGTGCACCCGGCGCCCCAGGCTCGCTGTTGCAGACCCCCGCCGGCTCTGTTTTGCATGGACGTGATCCCGCCCTTGGCTGCAACCGGCAGCCGCCCTGCCTCCCCCTGACCGAAGCGGAATGACCACCGAGACCCACTTGAACCAGATGACCCAACCGTCCACCCAAACGCGATCCCTTCAACCTACCGGTCCGCCCGAGCGGCGCGGTTCGGTTGGTCCAACGGGGGAACCGGCGTGACGAGCCGACCTCGACGGAGCTGACCTGGAACCCGGGTCTTGCGCCCTGGGACCAGATCCTGGGGGGTGGTGGCGGCCCTTCTGGACCGAGACTTGTCCTGCGGCCACAGCGACCGGCGACGCCGCCCCGCGGAACGCTCCAGGACGATCCATCCGACGACCGCGCGAGCGGTTCGCCCAGAGGACTCCGGACCGAGAAGGCGGGGCTCCTGCGATGTATGCAGTTCTCGATGGCCCGAAGTGTGCAATTTTCGATGGTCATTGACACAACGGCCATGGACCAGCTGTAAAGGATGTCCTGATACAACTTGTAAAGGATGTCTTGATACCAAACACCTTGTGGGCGCCCTCTTCGGTGCAAATTGGAGCAAAACCCGGTCAGATGAAGAGTTGGTAGCTGACAGCGGCCACTCCGGCGAAGAATTTTTGGTCCCGGCTATGCCGGGTTGGGTCTTGGCCGGGACTATCGCGCGCGAATCCCGGACGAACCGGGGCATCACGGGTCTGACGCCGGGAACGGGAGTTCATCCTTTGGGGGAATTCGACCTGTGCCCGGAGTCACCGAAGCTCCTGTCTATCTGAGCACTTCAAACGCGAACCTGCGGCCACGCCCGTAACGATAGATTGCGAAATCGCTATCGAAGGTGATCACACGCGAGATGCCGAGTCGCTCCATGAGCGCGAAGGAAGTGCGATCGACGAGAGAGAAGTCCTGATCCGGGAAGCGTTCTCCGATCGCCCATGCGGCTTCGAGATCAGCATTGGTGGTCTGTTCAACAGTTGAGACGCCACCACGCAGAGCCCCCCAGAAGGTTTCCGCTGCATCAGCGGAGATGTAGTGGTGGATAAGTCGCCAAGTTTCGGCCAGCACGTGGTCACTCGTGACGAGCGATTCATCCGTCGACAGCAGTCGCTTCGCACGGCCATTGTATCGGTCGCTCCGATCGGCGGCGGCATACCAGGCCGAGGTGTCCACGAAGAAACTCATGACGAGTCGGACCCTCGGCGCTTGCGGGCGCCGATCGCTTCCGCAATCATGCGGGACTTTTCGGATGCGATATCCGTCCCCTCGGAAGAGCCGAGATCGAATACCAGAGAATGATCGGTGTTCCTGGAGGGCTGGGACAAGTCCTGGTTCACCAGCCGGCGCATGTATTCAGCGAGTGAAATGCCAAGGTCGGCTGCCCGTGCACGAACTCGGGAGTGAACTTCCGCGCTGAGGGAAATCTGAGTACGAACCATCATTATAGCGACATCTTAATATCACCATAATTATGTATCAAGGTAGCGCTGGGGTTAAGGCGTAGGGAAGGTTTGGGATCTGCAGAGCGCCAGGATGAATCTCTCCCGGCCGCTCAGTTCGGCCGGCGCAGCACGTGGCGGGTTGGATTCGCTTCCGATGCTCGATCCAGCCACGATCCGACATGTCCGGACCGGACGACTCTTCATCCTGAAGGGGTGTTCCGTCCGTCCCGGGTGATCCGGAGGCGCCATCGATTTAGCGCCCCTTGGATTCCAGGTATCGTCGTCTATCATTTGAGGGATTTCCGTGAGTCTGCGTTCCGAGCCCACTGTGGGCCGACCTATGGAAACCATCGAATGCGGAGACCCTGACCCATGAGTGTCGACCCGAGGCCGGCCACCCTGGAAAAGGCTCTGGGCAACATGACGATCGCGAACCTCCAGCCGATGATGGAGGTGCTGTCCATCCCCGAGCCGCGGCCGACCCGAAAGCCGGCCATCATAGCGGCCGTCCGACTCCGACTGACTGAAGATGTGTTACGAACGATATGGCGGTATCTGGATGAAACCCAGCAGCTCGCGGTGTCGGAAACGCTCTACAGCCCGGAGCATCGATTCCATCTCCAACATTTTTACGCTGTATACGGTGCGCTGCCGGAGGGCATCAATCAGTACTATGACCGCGAATTTTCGCTGCTGCATTTTTTTCTCTATCCGCCGTTCAGTTACCGGGATCTTCCGATCGTCATCCCCAAGGAACTCAAGCCCCAACTGGTGAAGTTCGTCCCCCGGCCGCCGGAACCGGCCATCGATTCTCTGGATGAGGTTCCGGACTTCCTAGATCGGCGTCGCCGCACCCACGGTTCCGAGAAACCGGAGTTCGATCGGGTGCCCGTGATCCGACGCCGCATGGAGCCGGTTGCGGTGCCCGACCTGTTCGCCGTGCTGCATCTGATCGACGGGGGCAAGATCGCCGTCAGCGTGAAAACGCGGAGGCCTACGGCGGTTTCCGTCCGACGCATCGCGGAGGTGCTGCACGGCGGCGACTTCTTCGACCCGACCGCGAAGAAACGACAGGGTCAGATGATCGGCCCCGTCCGGGCATTCGCTTGGCCCTGGATGGTGCAAGCCGCCCAACTCGCCGAATTGCGGGGCTCCAAGCTGACTTTGACCAAGGCCGGACGCGCGACATTCGCAGCTCCGCCCGAAAAGACGTTGCGACGCCTCTGGGAGCGATGGTTGAAGAGCACCTTGTTGGACGAGTTCAGCCGCGTGGACGGCATCAAGGGCCAGTTTCGAGGACGGGGCAGGCGGCTGATGACGTCGCCGCGAAAGCGCCGACCCGTGATCGCCGAGGCGCTCGCGAAATGCCCCGTGGGCGGCTGGGTCCAGGTGGACGGTCTCTTTCGCTTCATGCACGCGACGGGTCTTGGTTTCGGCGTCACCCGGGATCCTCGGAGTCTCTACCTCGTCGACCCGGAGTACGGGAGCCTCGGCCATGCCGCAGGTCTGCTCTGGAACTTCGTCGAGGGTCGCTATGCCCGGTGTCTGTTGTTCGAGTACGCGGCCACGCTGGGGATGGTGGACGTCGCTTTCACCGACCCGCGGGGCGCGCGGTTGGACTACACGCACCTGTGGGGCGCCGATGAGCTTGATTTCTTGAGCCGCTACGACGGCCTGGAGTATGTTCGACTCAATCCGCTCGGCGCCTACTGCCTCGGCCAGACCAAGGCCTACGAGCCGACCACGCCTACGATTCGCACCGCCCTGACTCTCCAGACCGATCTTCGCGTTCATTCGGCGGCGCCGCTGACGCCTCAAGAACGTCTGATGCTGGAGGCCTATGCCCAGGCTGAGTCCGACGGTGTCTGGCGCCTGGATCTCTTACGCGCACTTACGGCCGCCGAGAGCGGTCAGGACGTGGCGAGACTGAGGCGATTTCTCGCCGTGCGCGACGATCAGCCGTTGCCGGAAAGGGTCGAAGGATTCCTCCGCAGCGTCGAGCGCGGTGCGAGCGCTCTGACGCCCAAGGGCAGGGCCTGGTTGATTGAATGCCGGGACCGGAAAGTCGCCGACCGGATCGTTGCCGACCGGCGGGCGGCCAAGCTCTGCCTGCGCGCCGGCCTCCGCCACCTCGTCGTTCATGCAGGATCCGAAGCGGCGTTTCGGCGAGTGGCCCGCGCCTTGGGGTACGCTTTGTCCTTGCGTTGAAGTTCTCGCGGTTGAACGCGATGCGTCCTGAGGCCGGGGAGCCATCGATCTCGGAGACCCTGAGCAATGAGAATCAAACTACCGTCCGCCACCCTGAAGAAGGCCCTGTCGGCCCTGTCGGTTCCGACCCTCAAACCGATGATGAATCTGCTGTCCATCCCCAAGCCGCGGCCGAGACTGAAGGCGGACATGGTGGAGGCCATCTCGCTCCGTCTGACTGGCAGGCCGTTGCGAGAACTGTGGGAGCGGCTTGACAAGACTCAGCAGTTGGCGGTGAAGGAAGCGCTCTATGGCCTGGAGGGCCGATTCGAGGCCAAACGGTTTCGCGCCAAGTACGGAGTGTTGCCGAAGCGCATCGACAAAGGCGATACCATTGAGCCTACCCTGTTGCACCTGTTTCTCTACCCTGCGGACGGCTACCGGTATTTTGCACCGACGACCATCCCCAGAGACCTCGAAAATCAGCTCCTGGAGTTCGTGCCCGAGCCGGAGGAACCGACCGTCTCTGCCGTGGATGAAGTTCCGGAATTCGTCGATCGGCGCCGGATCGCCTTCGTTCCCAAGGGTCAGAAACCGCAATTCGACAGAGTACGCCTGACTCGGCGCGACATGGAGCAGCCTGCGGCTTACGACCTGTTCGCAGTGCTGCGTCTGGTCGATCAAGGCAAGATCTCCGTCAGCGTGAAGACCCGGCGCGCGTCGGCGGTTTCCGTGCGCCGCATCGCGGAGGTGCTGCACGGCGGCGATTTCTTCGACCCGAACGAGAAGAGGAAGCGCTGGGAACAGACGATCGGCTCCATCCGGGCATTCGCTTGGCCCTGGCTGGTGCAGGCCGGCAAGCTGGTCCAACGGCGCGGCTCCAAGCTGGTGTTGACCAAGGCCGGGCGCGCGGCCTTCACGACCCCGCCCGCTGAGACGCTGCGGCGGATCTGGCAGTGGTGGCTGAAGAGCACGTTGTTGGATGAGTTCAGCCGCATGGAGGACATCAAGGGCCAGCACCGGGGGCGGGGCAAACGGACGATGACGGCCGTGCGGAATCGCCGGCCCATGATCGACGAGGCGCTCGCCGAGTGTCCCGTGGGGGGGTGGGTGCAGGTGGACGAATTCTTCCGCTTCATGGAGGCGGCGGAACTGGACGTCAGTGTCACGCGGGATCCGTGGCGCCTCTACCTCGTTGAGATGCGGCACGGCAGCTTCGGCTTTGCCGGCAATCACGAGTGGAGTCTGCTCCAGGGACGCTATGTCCTGTGCTTGTTGCTCGAGTACGTGGCCACCCTGGGTTTGGTGGACGTCGCGTTCACCGACCCGCACGGGGCACGGCGGGACTTCCGGCACATGTGGGGTGCGGACGATCTGGAATTCCTGAGCCGTTACGACGGTCTGGAGTATTTCCGGCTCAATCCCTTGGGCGCCTATTGTGTCGGCCAGACGGACGAATACGAGCCGGGCAGTCCGCCGATTCGAACCGCTCTGACTCTGTATACCGACCTGCGGGTCGAATCGGCGGCACCGCTGCCGCCCGAGGAACTCGTGGTGCTGGAGACCTATGCCCGGGTCGAGTCCGACGGGGTCTGGCGACTGGATCTCACGCGCGCTCTCACGGCCGTCGAGAGCGGTCAGGACGTGGCGCAGTTGAGGGAATTTCTTGACGCGCGTGACGATCAGCCGCTGCCGCAGAAGGTCGAAGGCTTCATCCGAAGCGTCGAGCTCGGCGGGCGCGCCCTGAAGCGGAAGGGCCCGGCCCTGATGATCGAGTGCGCGGACAAGGAGATCGCCGAACGGATTGCCGCCGACCGGCGGGCGGCCAGGTACTGCGTGCGCGCCGGTCCGCGCGGGCTCGTCGTTCCCGCAAGATCCGAAACCGCCTTTCGGCGAGCCGCCCATGCCCTGGGGTACGCACTCCCGTCGGGCTGAACTGCTCGTACCGGTTCACGTCTCAGTTCTTCCGACCCTGCTGTCTACAGCGTCTTGAGGCGATGCCGCGTCTTGTTCCGAGGACGCCCCTCCTCTCGGTGCACTGCGTGACCCGAGACAACGTGCGATACTCAAACTATGCGTTTCTTCAACACCGCCGGCCCGGTGAACCCGGAAATGCACTACAGTATCCCGCCCCTGGAGCGGCTCGACGTCGACGATTTCCTGATGCTCATCCGGCAGTGGAAATACTTGGGGATTATATGCCTAAGTGCCGAGAATTCAGGCTGATGGTTTACAAGTCCTACCATGAAAGGCCACGCAACTATCCAGTGCAGAGCCAAGCTGTCCAAGGGTGGAATCCGGCGGTTGGACTGGGTGAGGTCCATCCTGAATCGGCTGTACAACGCGGCACTGGAGGAACGGAGGATGGCATGGGAGTCCGAGCAGCGCGGTGTGACCCTGTACGATCAGATGAAGGGGTTGACCTCCATGAGGAAGGAAGATCCGGAGGGGCTCGGGTCAGTGGCGGTCAAGGCGGAGCGTGGGATGCTGGTTCGATTGGATCGGGCCTTCCAGGCGTTCTTCCGTCGATGCAAGGCGGGGGAGAAGCCGGGGTATCCTCGGTTCCGGCCCCTGGCGAGGATGGAGACCATGGACGTCGTCGACCCCAAGGCGACCCTGGTGAAGAAGCGGGCTCGGGGCTACGCCATCCGGCCCAAGGGCTTTCCGACGATCCGGATCTTTCCGTCCCGGCCGTTGCCGAACGGATGCCCGTTGAAGGCGTTGCGGATCGTCCGCAAGCCGAACCGGGTGTCCGTGGACCTGACGTACGAGGTGGAGAAGCTGCCGCTGCCGAAATGCGAGTCTTCGGTGGGGATCGACCTGGGAGTCCGCCAGCGAGCGGTGCTGTCCACGGGTGAGAGGATCGAACGGAATAGACGGGACTGGGCGGGGATCCGAAAGCAGCAGAGAAAGGTCTCCAGGTGCAAGAAGATTTCCAAGACCAGACGGAAGCGGATCGTACAGCTATCTCGGCTCCGTCACCGGGAATCGGTCCGAAACCGTAATGCCTGCCATCGTCTCTCCAGCAGCATCATTCGTGAGCACGGTCTGATCGCTGTGGAGAAGCTGAACATCCAAGGGATGGTAACGAAGGGCTCGAAGAAGAAGGGGCTGAATCGAGAAATACTGACGCAATCCTGGGGGCTTCTGCGGAATCAAATCCAGTACAAGGCAGAATGGGCCGGTCGGAAGTTCGTAGACGTGAATCCCGCATTTACATCGCAGGACTGCCACCGGTGCGGCGCCCGCCACGATCCAGGGCGGAGCGAAACCTTCCGGTGCAGGGCCTGCGGACTTAGAATGGACAGGGACCACAATGCCGCCCTGAACATTCTCAGGGCTGGGGTTCTTGCCCTGGGTACCGGAACGTATCTCGTTGGGGAAAGCGTGGTGCCAGAACTGTATGCCAATGGCACTTAGGTATATAAGCCCCAAATACTTCGTCCTGCGCGCGCCGCGTCAGACGGGCAAGACTTCGGCACTGCTGGCGCTGAGGGACGAGTTGAACCTCGGCGGCGAGTTCCGGTGCGTGTACGTCAACGTCGAAGGCGGCCCGGCGGCCCGGCGGCCCGGGAAAATGTCCGTGAGGGTGTGCGAGCGATCCTCAGCGCCCTGGCGCGGGCGGCGCGCCACGCGCTGGACGACCTGTTCGTGGCTGAAGTTTGGCCGGGGATTCTAGCAACAGCGGGCCCCAACGACGCGCTGGGGGAGACGCTGGCCCGATGGAGCGAAGCCGACGCCAAGCCGCTCGTGCTCATGATCGACGAGATCGATGCGCTGATGGGCGACACGCTGCTGTCGGTATTGCGTCAGCTCCGGGCCGGTTATCCGGACCGCCCCCGGCGGTTTCCCCAGAGCGTGATTCTGTGCGGCGTTCGCGACGTGCGCGACTACCGAATTCGGTCCAGGGCCGAAAACGCCATCGTCGCCGGTGGCAGCGCATTCAACATTCGGGCCGAATCCCTGCGGCTCGGAGATTTCTTGCCACGCGAGGTCGAGTCCCTGTTGGCACAACATACCGGGGAGACGGACCAAGTGTTCACGGACGAGGGGCGGGACGAGATCTGGAGGTTGACGCAGGGCCAGCCCTGGCTGGTGAACGCCCTGGCCTACGAAACCTGTTTCGACAACAAGGAAGGCCGGGACCGTAGCCGGGAGATCACCGGCGACGCCATCCAGGACGCGCGCGAGCAATTGATCCTGCGTCGCGAGACCCATCTGGACCAGCTCACCGACAAGCTGCAGGAGGAGCGGGTGCGCCGGGTCGTCGAGCCGCTGCTGAAGGGGTCCGGCGCGGTTGACCCGATCCCAGCCGACGATCTGGCGTATGTGCGCGACCTGGGCCTGGTGACGCGAACCGGCCCCGTGGCCATCGCCAATCCCATCTACCGCGAAGTGATCCCGCGCGGTCTCACCTATACCACTCAGGAGATGTCGATCCATCACGATCCGGCGTGGTACGTCGATGAGAACGGGGCGTTGCGGTCCGTCAAGCTGATGGCCGCGTTCCAGGAGTTCTTCCGGGAGCACTCGGAGCACTGGGTGGAGCGCTTCCAGTACAAGGAGGCTGGCCCACAACTTTTGTTGCAAGCGTTCCTGCAGCGCATCGTCAACAGCGGCGGGCGGATCGAGCGCGAGTACGGCCTGGGCCGGAGGCGGACGGATCTGTTGATCCTGTCACCAGTTGCAGGGCGCGCCAGCGAGGCGCAATCCGGAACGGACCGGCAGATGCAGAAGGTGGTCGTCGAATGCAAAGTGCTGCATCGGGGCCTCGATGCAACGCTTCGCGAAGGCTTGGCGCAAACGCGCGCCTACATGGAACGCTGCGCCGCATCGGAGGGACACCTCGTGATCTTCGACCGCTCCGAGGGGAGGTCATGGGAAGACAAGATCTATCGCCGCGACGAAACGGCGGGTGGGGCCACGGTGACCGTATGGGGAATGTGAGGCTATTCAAAGGCCCGTGTTGAGAGTCGCCGGCACGCGACGTAGCGGGACGCAACGGTGAACCGAGAAGAGAAGATGACACCCGGACGAGATCCGAATCCCAGGATGAACCTCCATCCCGGGTTGAGTTTCAGCCAGGACGAATACTTGCGCCGCTACCGGCTGGTGATGGACGGCATCCGCAAGGCGGGCGTCGATGCCTTATTGGTCCGAGGCCCGGAGAACATCACCTACCTCACCGGCTACGAGACCCCCGGCTACTATGGCTACCACTGCCTGATCCTGGTCCCGGGAGAGTCGCCGGTCCTGGTGGGCCGGCGGTTGGAGGTGGGGACGAACGTCCCCGAATTCTCCTGGTTGACCGAGGTGGCGCCGGTGGAAGACGACGAGGTGCCGGTGGAGGTCACCATCCGCACCCTTTCCCGTCTGGGTCTGGCCCGGAAGCGACTTGGAATCGAATCGGAAAGCTGGTTCCTGACGGTCAACGAGCATCAGGCCCTTGCCGGTGCGTTGCCTCATGCCACGCTGGCCGACTGCTCCAGCGTCATCGAGGAGGCGCGGATGATCAAGTCCGCCGAGGAAGTGGAGGTGATCCGTCAGGCCGTGGCCATTGCCGACCGGGCCTGTCTGGCGGGGATCCGGGCCACCCAGCCGGGCACGACCGAGGACCGGATCGCGGCGGCGGTCTACAAGGAATGGTGCGAAGCCGGCGCCGAGTACACCGGTCTGCCCAACTTCATCGTCTCGGGACCCCGTTCCGGCGCCTGCCACGCCACTTGGCGGGGCCGCCGGCTGGAGGAGGACGACCATTGCTGTTTCGAAATCGCGGCCTCCAAGCGTCGCTACTGCGGTGCGATTTTTCGGGTCGCCACCGTGGGCCGGGTGAATCCCAGGTTGCGCCGGCTCTCGGATGCCCAGAACCAGGCCATCCGGGAAGTGATCGACGCCATTCGGCCGGGAGCCGTCTCCGAAGAGGTGGACCAGATCGGACGAGACGTCATCGCCAAGGCGGGGTTCGGCAAGTGGCACGTGAGCCGGCTGGGCTATTCCATCGGCATCAACTATCCCCCCGACTGGGGTGAGGGCCAGATCATCAGCATTCGCCAAGGGGAAAAGCGGCGCCTCCAGGAGAACATGACCTTCCACCTGGTGGCCGGCGTCCTCATTCCCGGCGAGTTCGGCTGCGGGGCCAGTGCCTCGGTGCGGGTCACCGCCACCGGTTGCGAGATGCTGACCTCGCTTCCACTCCAACTGTTCGAGAACTGACCGGGTACGGACGATTCCGGCGACCGTCACCGATTCTGAATGGTCTTGTCCGCGGGCTGGTACCGGTTGCCCAGGTTCCGCCACTCCAACTGGAAGAACTTGAAGGGTTCGTCTCCCAGGACCTTGTAGCCGTGCTTGGCGTAGCGGGGACAGAAGATCACGTCTCCGGGGCCGACCTCCCGCTCGAACTCGCCCACCTCCCAGAGGGCTCTGCCCGAGACCACGATCTCCGCCTGCTCCATGTCGGGATGGTAGTGCACCGGCGTGTAGCCGCCGGGCTCGTACTGGACCAGGGCGATGATGGCGGCTTCCGAGTTCTTGGCTGGAAGCACGAAGCCCACCTGGGAGATCCCGAAGTGGCCTCCCGCCCGCTCCGGGCTCAACTTGATCAGGGGAGTCTGCTTCTCCGAGAGGACGTAGCCCACGGTCCGGGCCAAAACCAGATCGGACGCGCCCTTCCCGTCCAGGTCGATTCCCCCCTTGGGCTTTGCCCTCCAGTCGAAGTCGACCATCACGAATTCGAAGCGGAGCACCCCGTCGGGTCCGGGTCCCGCGTTGGCCACCAGCAGCTCCCCGTCCCGGGTGAACTCCAGTCCGCGGGGAACCCGGAGGCCGGGGTGGGTCAATGTCCCATTGGCAACCAGAGTGCCGTCCTCGAGTTGAAGCCGATGAATCGTGGGTTGGGAGTCGTCGGAGACGAAGACCTCTCCCCACGGGCTCACGGTGGCTGCCGTCAAACGGCTGCCCGGCAGGGCCAGCGCTTCCGTTGCCTCGAGGGTGCCCGCGTCGACCCCGGAGAGCAGGTCGATCCGGTCCGCAGCCACTCCGAAAGCGGCGGCGTCCAGGACGAAGACGTCTCGGTAGCGGTTCCCGGCAACCCCTTGCACCTGGGCGAGAAGCTGACGGTCCCTGTAATGACTGCCGCCGGTCTCGGCGTACAGTCGACTTCCGCGGCGGAAGTTCTGCTCCGTATCGGCCTTCTCCAGCCGCCGGCCCTCGGGATCGGTGGCCTGTCCCGGCCCGCCGTCGTATTTCGTCAGACTGTGTGAACGGCGATACAGAAGCCGAGCCGTCTGCCGCTTTTGGCCGTCGTAAGTGACCAGGATGTTTCCGTCCCGCATTTCCAGCGACTGCGCCGGGAAGGCGCCGGGCAGGTCACGGTCCCGATATGTCCGGACCCGCTGGGCGTTTCCTTCGTCGTCGATTTCGACCTCCAGGATGGCTTCTTCCCCCTGAAGCACAAAGAGGCGGTTCTCGGCCCGGCAGGTCAGGGGAAAGAGCAGCAAAAGGCACACGAGGACACTTCTCATGGTTTCCTCCTGGAGATGAGGTCGGAGGTCGGCTAACCCAGGACCTCGCCCACGGACTCGGTCATGATCTCGACCACACGATCGATCTGAGACCGGCTGATGATGACGGGCGGCGCCAGGCAGAAGACGTCCTGCCTCAGGCGGCTGAAGAGCCCCCGCTCCTGGGCCGCCTGGTGAATCCTTATCCCAACCTTCTCGGCGGCGGGGAACTCGGCTTTGGTTTCCTTGTCCTGGACCAGTTCGATTCCGATCATGAGACCCAGCCCGCGGACCTCTCCTACGTGGGGATGGTCTCCCAGAGCCGACTGGAGTCCGTCCAGCAGGTAGCGCCCCTTCTCGGCGGCCTGGGACGGGAAGTCCTCTCCCTCGATGATGTCCAGGTTGGCCAGAGCGACGGCGCAGCCGACGGGATGGGCGCTGTAGGTGTAGGCGTGCATCCAGGTCGCCTTGCCCTCGTCCATGACCTGGGCGATACGCTCGTTGACGCCGATCCCTCCCAGAGGAAAGTAACCGGAGGTCACGGCCTTGGCGAACTGGATCATGTCCGGCTCGATGCCCCAGTGCTCCAGGCCGAACATGCGCCCGGTCCGCCCGAAGCCGGTGATCACCTCGTCGGAGACCAGAAGCACTTCGTACTGGTCGCAGATTTCCCGGATGCGCTGAAAATAGCCGTCGGGCGGCACGATGACGCCGCCGGCGCCCTGGACCGGTTCGGCCAGGAACATGGCCACCGTGTCCGGACCCTCCCGGAGGATGGCCTGCTCCAGCTCATCGGCCGCGGCCACGGCGGGGTCGGCGCCGGACGGGGCCTCATAGCGGTAGGGATAGGGGGACGGGATATGGAGGAAGCCGGGCACGCGGGGCTCGAACATGGGCCAATAGGCGGTGATCCCGGTGGCGCTCATGGCGGCCAGCGTGACCCCGTGGTACCCCCACTGCCGGGAGATCACCTTGGTCTTGTGCGGATATCCCAGGAGCTTCCAGTAGTAACGGGCCGTCTTGACGCAGCTCTCGGTGGACTCGCCGCCGCCGGAGGTGAAGAAGAATCGGGAAATGCTCGGGTAGGTGAGATCCGAGATCCGCTGGGCCAGCCGGATGGCCGGCGGGTTGGAGCTGCCGGCGTAGCCTGAGCAGTAACCCAGTTGCTCCATCTGTCCCGAGGCGGCATGAGCCAATTCCCTCCGCCCGTGACCCGCGACCACGTTCCACAACCCGGCCAGGCCGTCGATGTATTCCCGGCCGTCGGCGTCGGTGAGAACCGCCCCATCCCCCTTGATCCAGACATGCCCCTGCTCCTGGAGGTTGCGGTCGTGCAGGGGATGGATCAGATGGGCTCGGTCCCGCGTCAGAAGTTCAGTCTTAGTGCTCGTCATGAAAGGTTCTCCAGGTAGTGTTCGTCTCAATCGGGGACACTGCACCATTGGCGGATCATCTGTGTGAAGAGCCGGGTCCCCTTTTCGATCTGGTCCAACAGGATCCACTCGTCGTGGGTATGAGCCTGGGCGATGTCCCCCGGGCCCATCACCACCAATCGCTCCAGCTCCGTCAGCATGGCGCCGTCGGTGCCGAAGGCAACGGTCCGGGAGTGCCGCCGTCCAGCCAACTCCAGCGCCTCCCGAACGTAGTCCGAGCCGGGATCCATGTAGATCGGTTTGCCCGTCCAGAGCGGGTTGAACTCGATCCCGCACTCCAGGGCTTTGTCGTGAGCCCGCTGCATCAGGCCGTCGGCGTCCATGCCGGCCATGGGACGGAAATAGACGGTGCAGATGCTCTGGGCCGCCTTCATGTTCACCACCCGGGTGTGGTCGTTGATTCCGATATTCCAGCTGATCCCCGGCGGGTCGAACTCGTGGTTCTGCCACTCGGGATCCACCTCCGTCTCGTCGTGGATGCGCTTCATCTCGGAGAGGAAGGGAATCATGGCCAGGTTGGCGTTGAGCCCCTCGCGGCTGCTGGAGTGGGCCGCCTTTCCATGGGAGGTGGCGATGAACCCGTAGGTGCCCTTGTGGGCATAGACCACTTCCAGCATGGTCGGCTCGCCGATGACGCCACGGGTCCCCCCGGTGACCATTTCGCGGAAGAATCGGGACTCGCTGGCCACGGCGGCCGCCCCGCCGTAGCCGATCTCCTCGTCGGATGTCAGGGTGATGTAGAGCGGCTCACGCAAGCGGGCGCCCGAGAGCCGGCCCGCGGCCGCGAGCATGCAGGAGATGGACCCCTTCATGTCGCAGGAGCCGCGCCCATAGAGCCGGTCCCCCTTGACGGTCGGCTCGAAGGGTCCGTGCTCGTCGGTGAACCAGGTGTCGGCGGGAACCGTGTCGGTGTGCCCGAAGTAGGCCATGCCGCCCTGGCCTTCTCCCCGCTTGCCCACGATGCTGGCTTTGCGGACCCCGTTGGCATCGTCGTATTCGATCCGCTCGGTTGCGAAATCCAGGCGCTTTAGTGCCTTTTCCACGTAGTCGGCCGCCGGCAGGTTGGAACGGCTGCTGGTGGTGTTCATGGGAACCAGGTCATGCAAATAGTCGAGGGCATCCATGGGCTTGCTTCTCCTTAATGATTTCGTCCCGTTTATACCACCGGCGCCGGAGCCGGGGGAATCGGCGCCCGCGTGTTATTTTGGCCCCTCGGATGATTTAATCGGCGCGAACCAAATAGGAGGGATCGTGAGAAAGTTGATTTTGTGGACACTTGGGACGATCTGGCTGGCGGGGCCGCTCTCGCCTTCCTTGTCTGCCGGGTCTCACGACGCCATTCGGAACGTCGGGTCGCGTCTGGAGCTCTTCGTCGACGACTGGCTGATTGCGCGTATGGACAATCTTCGCCTGGCCCTGCACCGGCCGCGCCCGGCCGAGGTGGCCATCGAATTCGACCAGCCCTGGGAAGGGGAGTATTCGGCCTACGTGACCGTGTTCCGGGACGGCGACCGGTTCCGCATGTACTACCGGGGAGTGGGGACGGCCGAAGACGCCAAACAGGTTTATTGCTACGCTGAGAGCCGCGACGGCATCCACTGGACACGCCCCTCTCTCGGCCTGCACTCCCACAACGGCTCCACGGACAACAACATCATCTGGACGGGCAAGGGATCGCACAACTTCGCTCCCTTCAAGGACTCCAACCCCGAGGTTCCGGCCGAACAGCGCTACAAGGCGCTGGGCGGGGGGCCACTGCTGGCCTTCGTCTCCGGCGACGGTTTGAACTGGAGCCGGATCCGGGAGGAGCCGGTCATCAGTGACGGCGCCTTCGACTCGCAGAACCTGGCGTTCTGGGATCCGGGGCGAAAAAAGTATGTGGCCTTCTACCGGGATTTCATCCGTCCCGTTGGAGACGCGTGGAGGTATTCGGGTGTGCGGGCCATCAAGACGGCGACCTCCAGCGATTTCCTCAACTGGACCGAGGGCAGGTACCTGGACTATGAGGACGCGCCCCTGGAGCATTTCTACACCAACGCCATCACCCCTTATCCCCGGGCGCCACACATCTACCTGGGTTTTCCCAAGCGCTTCGTGCCGACCCGAATCGTCCGGGAAACGGATGAGGCGTTGTTTCAGAACTATTGGGAGAAACTGAACGAGCCTGGAAACGAGGAAAGGCTCGAACGGAACCGGAAGCGGGCCCAGGCGGCGGGTCAGCCGCTGGAGGAGTGGTACCGAATCGCCCTCTTCGGCGGGGTCTCGGATGCGGTCCTCATCAGCAGCCGTGACGGGGTTCGTTTCCAGCGTACGTTTCGGGAGGGGTTCGTCCGGGCTGGCCTGGACCAGGGCAACTGGGGCCATCGAAACAACATGACGGCCTGGGGAATTCTTCAGACCGGCCCTGCAGAGGTGTCCCTCTATCTGGGGGAACACTATGAGTTGCCCACTTGCCGGCTCCGCCGCCACACCCTGAGAGCGGACGGCTTCGCGTCGGTCCACGCCGACTTCGGGGGCGGCAGCCTCCTGACTCATCCTCTCACTTTCGACGGCAAGGAGCTGGTCCTCAACTACTCGACGTCGGCGGTCGGCTACGTGAAGGTCGGTCTGCAGGATGAGTTGGGTCGACCCGTTCAGGGCCTGAGCCTGAAGGAATGCCCCGAAATCTACGGTGACAAGATCGAGCGGGTGGTCCGTTGGAACGGAAACGGCGACCTGGGCGCCTGGGCCGGCAAGAAGGTCCGCCTGGTATTCGAGATGAACGATGCTGATCTCTATTCGATTCGCTTCAGGTAATTCGAAGCGCGGAAGGAATTCATCCAGGATGAAATTTCGTCATGCGGCCTGCGGTCTAACGGGCGTGGCGTTTGTGCTGCTGCACACCCTCGCCGCGTCGGCCTCGAACGAGCCGGTCGAAGTCGGCAGCGAGAAACAACTTTTTGTCGGACCCTGGACCGAAGATGGGCGAGACGGATATCTCGTCGCCTCCATGCGCAACGTCATCATGCGGACGGGCGAGGCGATCGCCACCGGTAAGAAGGTGTCACTTCCGGCGCCGGGGTTCGTGGTTCGCGACGGATCCATATACCGTCTCTATTACGGCGCACCGGGCGTCGAATGCGACTATTGGAACCAGAAACTCCACTGCAATCTCCTGCGCTACGCGGAGTCGGACGACGGCGTCAACTGGAGGAACCCGTCTCTGGATCTGGTGGAGTGGGAAGGCTCCCGCGACAACAACATCCTTTTCCCCAACGACGATTTCCCCTATGCCGTGGCCTCCGTCGGCGTCAACACCGTGTTCGTGGACCCCAACGCCTCCGGTCCCGGGGATCGGCTCAAGGCCAGCTACAAACTCACGCCGCCCCGGGAGACCGATCCCGACAATGCAATGGAACCGCTTCCCGATGGAAAGGGGAAGTACGGTTTTGTCTCCGACGACGGCATTCACTGGAAACGGATCACGGGCAAGCTGGGGACCTCGGGGGATGGGGGCTTCGAGCCTTTCTGGGACGGTCGCATCGGCAAGTACGTCGCCTACAGCCGGGTCAAGACCTTCGACGATCCGCGGCAGGTGGCCTACTACCACCGGGTCTACGGCAAGCGAAAAATGAACTGGCGGGCCCGGCTTCTCCGCATGGGGCGGTCGGTGTCGGACGATTTCATCCAATGGAGCCCCGAGGAGATCGTCCTGGCTCCCGACGATGTGGACGAGGCCAATTCCATCGCGCCCAACCGCGTGGACTTCTACAGCCTGCCCGTGATCCAGTACACGAGCCGGGTCTACATCGCCTTCGTCTCCATCTACAGTCACTGGGAAGCCCGGGTCAAGAAGGACGGATCTCTGAGCCAGTTCCCGGGCCGGGCCGACATCCAGTTGGCCACCAGCCGTGACGGTATCCACTGGAGCCGGTCCCCAGGGCGGACCCCCTTCATTCGGCTGGGTCCGGAGGGGAGTTTCTGGGCCGGAATGCTCTTCGTCAAGCGCCCGCTCCCCTCGGCGTCGGATCCGCGCCTGGAGGTCTTCTTCGACGGTTGGCGGAAGGTTCACAACGATCCGACCCGGACGGGGCAGCCGGTGCGGGGCGTGGCCGTCACCCGGACCGACGGCTTCATCGTGGCCGAAGCCGCCTATACGGGAGGAGAATTGACCACGAAGCCGTTGGTCTTCGATGGGAATAAGCTCCAACTGAATACGGACACCAGCGCCGGCGGCATCGTACAGGTGGAGATCCAGGACGAGTCGGGCCGGCCGTTGGCGGGATTCAAGGCGGCCGATGCCGACGAGATCAATGGCAACTACCTGAGGGTCGCCGCCAGTTGGAGAGGCCGGTCGGACGTGAGCTCGCTGGCGGGCCAACCGGTCCGCCTCCGCTTCGTCATGCGCGACGCTCGCCTGTATTCATTCCAGTTCACCCCCTGCCCCCCCAATCGGGGACTAAAAGTCCCCGCTCCAGGTCGACAATAAAGTCGTCGCTCCTCGCCTATCGTCTTGCAGCCTGTCTTGTTCCGTCAGTATCGTAGTCGGAGGAGGGCGTCATGCAGCAGAGGGGATTCCGTAGCAGTATCACCACCCAGGGGAGGCGCATGGCCGGGGCCCGGGCTCTCTGGAGGGCCACCGGCATGAAGACGGAGGACTTCCGGAAACCCATCATCGCCATCGCCAACTCGTTCGCCCAGTTCGTTCCCGGCCACGTTCACCTGCATCCCATCGGCCAGAGGGTGAAACAGGTCATTGACGCCAACGGCGGCTACGGAGTGGAGTTCAACACCATCGCCCTGGACGACGGCATCGCCATGGGACATGACGGGATGCTCTATTCCCTCCCCAGCCGCGAGTTGATCGCCGACAGCGTGGAGTACATGGTGAATGGCCACAAGGCGGACGCCCTGGTCTGCATTTCCAACTGCGACAAGATCACTCCGGGGATGCTCCTGGGCGCCCTGCGGCTGAACCTGCCCACGATTTTCGTCTCGGGAGGCCCCATGGAGGCCGGCCGGGCCCTGCTGGCTTCCGGGCCGGCCAAGCTGGATCTGGTGGATTCCATGGTGGCGGCCGGGGACAGCCGGATCAGCGACGCCCAGGTCCTGAAGATGGAGGAGGAGGCCTGTCCCACCTGCGGGTCCTGCTCGGGCATGTTCACGGCCAACAGCATGAACTGTCTCAACGAAGCGATCGGATTGGCCCTGCCGGGCAACGGGACCATCCTCGCGACCCACGCACTGCGCTGGCAGCTCTTCGAGCGGGCCGCCAAGCGCATCGTCCGGATGGCCCGCGCCTATTACCTGGAGGGGGACGAGTCGGTGTTGCCCCGGAGCATCGCCACCTTCGAAGCCTTCGAGAACGCCATGAGTCTGGACATCGCCATGGGTGGTTCCACCAACACGGTGCTGCACATCCTGGCCATGGCGCGGGAGGCGGGCGTGGATTTCACCATGGCCGACATCGACCGCCTGTCGCGGCAGGTGCCCTGCATCTGCAAGGTGGCGCCGGCCACGGGAAAATTTCACCTGGAGGACGTGGCCCGGGCCGGCGGGATCCCCGCCATCCTGGGAGAGCTCCAGCGCGCCGGCAAGATCCACTCCGGGGTGGGAACCGTCTCCGGGGACGGCATGGGAGACATGATTCGCAAGAATGACCTGCGCGACGGCAACGGGTCGCTATCTGATTTCGCCCGCCGCCGGGCGCTGGCGGCTCCCGGAGGGGTTCGCACCCGGGAGGCATTTTCTCAGGAGAACTACTATCAAGTGTCCGACCTCGACTCGAGGGAAGGCTGTATCCGGTCGGCCGAGCACGCCTATACCCAGGACGGAGGGCTGGCGGTCCTGTACGGCAATCTGGCCGAAGACGGGTGCATCGTGAAGACGGCCGGAGTGGACGAGTCGATCTGGATCTTCCAAGGACCGGCCCGGGTCTTCGAGTCGCAGGAGGAAGCCTGCGACGGGATCCTGGGCGGAGGGGTCCAGGCCGGCGACGTGGTCGTGATCCGGTACGAAGGGCCCAAGGGCGGTCCGGGAATGCAGGAGATGCTCTATCCGACCTCCTACATCAAGGCCCGGCAATTGGGCGCCAAGTGCGCGTTGCTGACGGATGGACGCTTCAGCGGCGGGACCAGCGGATTGTCCATCGGGCACGTCTCCCCCGAGGCGGCCGAGGGTGGAGCTATCGCCCTGGTCGAAGAGGGAGACCTCATCCGGATCGACATTCCCAACCGCACGCTGGAATTGGCCGTCTCGGAAGGGGAGTTGGCGCGCCGGCGCCGCCAGATGGAAGCCCGGGGTCGGGAGGCTTACCGTCCCCGCGACCGCCATCGTCCCATATCCCAGGCCCTGGCCGCCTATGCCGCCCTGACCACCAGCGCCGCCCAGGGCGCCGTCCGCGACATTTCCCAGCTCGGGTAAGAGACGGACTGACCCACATTGACATCGGTGCCGCCGTCGGCGTCGGAAACGATGTGCGAGAGCGGCAAGGGCCGTGAGGACGCTCTGCTCATTCGAAGCTCTTGCTGGAACCCGGACGAACAGCGATTCAGGCTGGAAATCCGCACACTCTTGGGCACAGTAGCGGCCGCTTTCGTGAAATAGTTTCTTTATGCAAATTTTTTTGCATCGGTGCTGTTCTTTACATTTCCGCCGTGGTATAAACCTCGCAACCTTGCGCCATTGTCTTCCTTATCCACAGCGAAAACGAAGCCGATGTAGCGTGTCACTACAACTTTCTTTTGGGGGGAGGAACATCCATGGGTAGAATTATCGTTGCGTTGACCGTCTTGGTGGCAATCATCGAGGGTGTGGCCAAACCGGAAACGGGAGGCATACTCGCCTTGGCCCTGGTCGTCCTGGGTATCGTCTACGCCATAACCGAGGTCGATGCTGAAGATGCGACTGCCGAGCTAGCCGTTGTCATCGCCTCTGGTGCTGCCGTGAGCTCGGGCGCGTTGGGCGGGTTGGACGTTATCGCTGGGATTGGCTCACATCTGAACGCCATTCTCGGACAGATTGTCGTAGCGCTGTATGCCGGCGCCGCCACCGTTCTCGTGGTGAGAATTGTCAACAGGCTCAAGGGCTAAATCACGCGGAGAGGAGCGGTTTCCAGCCGCTCCTCTCCCTCTCGCCTCTTCATAGCGCGCGACGAGCAACTTGGCTGAGCCTGTGACAAGGGGGCCAAGCCGAGTTGGTGGCAGTCGTGCCTCGTCCGATTCCGGGCGTTTTCAGCCACCTTTACCATCTCTCCGGAATCCCCGGACAAATCACTCGAATTCCAGCGCACCCGACCACGTTACATTCGGAATCCTCACCCGCCCCGGATTTCTCTTTTTTCTGAACTCAAAAATAGAACTTTAGCGCCAGCTGCAGCTGCCGAGCCGGTTGGGCTCTCCCCAGAGCTCCGAACTCCGAGGTCCCGAACTCGCCGGTTCTGGACCTGCCCGTCAGCAGGAAATTGGGATGGTTGGTGGCGTTGAAGGCCTCCAGGCGCAGCTCCAGCCGCTGGTTGTCCTGGAGATGAAATGTGCGCCGGAGTGAGAGGTCCAGATTGATGACGCCCGGTCCCTCGACCGAACTCCGTCCCGCATTACCGTAACGGAACTCCCCCGGACGCATGAACGCCCCGGTGTCGAACCACCGGGAAGGACTTCGCTCCGAGTCACTGAGATTGGGATTCCGAATCCGGTCCGGCCATTGCGAGTGGTAGGAGCCGGTGTCCAGTGGGTCGCCGGGCAGGTAGACCGTAAACCAACCGCCGTCCTGGAAGCTGGCGATGGCCCGGATCGACCAGCCGCCGAGAATCTTCGCGGACGGCCCTCTGGAAAAAAAGGCGCGTCCGGCGCCGAAGGGCAGATCGTAACCGGCGGTCACCATCATTCTTCTGGGCACATGGGATTCCGAAAGGGCCCGGTTGACGGCCGGCGGCATGTTGCGGGACCGGAATCGGCGTCTCGAGGGCGGGCCCTGGTATCCGCCCCCGTTGTCGATCTGCCGGGACCAGTCGAAAACCAACAGGGCCGAGAGACCGTAGCGGTCCGGCCTCTTCTCCACCTGCAACTGCATGCCGTGGAACCAGGCATCGGCACCGGCGAAGGGCATCTCGACGGTTTGCAGTTCGGAGTAAGGGCGGCGCCGGCTCCGGTCCCCCGGACCGGGGACCGCATCGTTCAGAGAGATCGTCTCCAGACGGTTGATGGAACGAGACCCCAGGTACCCTACCTGCAGCAGGACGCCCGGGGATACCCGGTGCTGAAGCGTGAGCCCCCACGAATGCGTGGTTGCAAGCGGAAGCGGCGTCTGCA
The DNA here is from genome assembly GCA_965217775.1 of Acidobacteriota bacterium. Taxonomy (GTDB): domain Bacteria; phylum Acidobacteriota; class UBA6911; order RPQK01; family JAJDTT01; genus JAJDTT01. The sequence goes on along the minus strand of CBDCJH010000002.1, from coordinate 3,199,911 downwards.
TCCCCGAGTGGTTGGGAGCCGCCGAATCCGCCAGGCTTTCCGGAAACGGATCGGACAACCTCAAGGTGGCCTGATCCAGGGGCGCGAGGAACACCAGGCGCCGGGCCCCCGGACGTGGATTCTTGGCCATTTCCTGAACCATGTTCAGATCGGGCTCGTTGGAATAGATCCCGTATCCGCTCCTCAGCACGGTAGCGTTTCCGAGTCGAAACGAAATTCCCAACCGGGGCAGGATGGCGGCAGCCCGGTTCCACTCGACCAGGGGGAAGCCGGGTTCGAAACGGCCGGTTTCGGGCGGCGGCGGGTCGGCGATCGAGAGCGGAGGAATCAGACGTCCCTCGGCCACGTCGAAGTTGGCCATGAAGCCCCGCTTGTCTCGCCACGGGAGCCGAAGCTCGTATCGTAGTCCCAGCGTGAGGGTCAACCTGGGCCGGACTCTCCAGACGTCCTTGAAGTAGAAATAGAAGCTGTTCTGGTGGAAGTTTCCCCGGAAGTCCTCACTGCCCAACTCGGTGCGCACCGGATGTCCCAGAAGAAAGTCGGCGAAGGCATTTCCCGTATACCGGCTGAAAAACTCGAATCGGGATCGGCGCTCCATCACGTAGAAGTTGTAGTGCTGCCGGAATTCGACTCCTGCCCTCAACGTGTGGTCGCCGCGGGACCAGGAGACGTCGTCCTTGACCTGCCAATTTCCCAGATTGGCGTGTCCCACGGCGCCCGAGTCGCCGATTCCCGTGTAGCCCTGGATGACGACCGTGGGAACGCCGCTCCGGTCGGCTTCACTCGTCAGCAGTTGCGGAATGCCGAGACTCAAAGGGACCTGGGGCTTGGCGCGGGAAGGACCGGCGATATAGGGGCGGAAAAACCAGTGGATACTCGCCGCGTTGATCAGGCCGTTTCCCAACGTCCTGATGTTGGAGATGGATTGTCCGTAGGTCCGCAGGGGCTGCACTGCGGAGAAGACGCTGAACGTGTGTGTGGACACCTGGGGACTCGAATCCCAGATGAAGCGGCCGGCCCATCGGTTGCCGGGCGAGGTCGCAAGGTCCACGCGCGAGATGAGCTGGGGATTGTCCAGATTCGCCTTTGAGTCGGGACTGGTGAAGTTCAGGGGGCCGGGCGTATTCGGAGACGGCCAGTAGTGGAGGAGTTGCCTGGCTACGGGATCCAGGCGTTGCTCGGGCAACCGGCCGTCCGGGAACAACTGTCCGGTCGCCGGGTCCAGGATGGGCGATGAAAACTCGCCTCGTTTTTCGGCATCGGTGGGAACGACTCCGGTCAAGGGCCGGGTCTCCCGAATCGACCGGAACTGGTAGGAAAGGAAGAACCAGGCTTGGTCCGTCCCATCGAACAGGCCCGGGATCAGGATGGGTCCCCCCAGGGTCGCGCCCAACTGGTTGCGCTTGAATTCGGCCTTTCCCTGTTCGAAGAAGTTGCGGGCATCCAGATTGTCGTTCCGGTGAAACCAGTACAGGTTTCCGTGAAACTGGTTGCTGCCGCTCTTGGTCACGGCGGTGATCTGGCCGCCGGGACGCACGCCGTACTCGGCCGAATAGAGGCCGGTCTTCACGTCGAACTCCTTCAAGGCGTCGGTACTCGCCCTGAAGGAGGTCTCCCCGTCTCCGTGGGTGAAGAGGGTGCCGTCGATATATGTGAGATTGTCCTTGAACCTCATCCCCATGACCTTGACGCTGCCCCGGTTCGAGGCCGAAGGAGTAGCCCCGGCCGCCAAGCCGGCCAGCTTTCCGATGTCCCGGGCGTTGACGGGCAAAGAGTCGAGTTTCTCCTGGTCGATGACCTGTCCCAGATCCGTCCTTCCGGCTCCCAGCAGAGCCGGTCCTGCCTGTTTGACCGAGGCGCCGGCGGCCGTCCCCCGCCGGAGTTGGAAATCCGCCCGGAGGGACTGTCCCACCAGCAGATCCAGATCTCGGAGAACTTCGGTCCGGAATCCCGGCAGCGTCACGGTCAACTGATATTTCCCCACCCGGAGACCGTCGCGCCGGAAATAGCCCGCTGGGCTGGTGAGATGATCGACAAGTTGATTCGTGTCCTGGTGTCTCAGACTGACCTGGGCCTTCACCGCAGGCGATCCGTCCTCCAGCAGAACGCGGCCCAGAATGGTCCCGGTGTCGATTTGGGCCTCGAGGAGGACGCCGGCCGCCAGGCAGAGGACCGAAGCCGGCGCCAGAACTCTTCGGATGAAATTCATGATTGCCAATCCGCCCTCCATGATACTCGCTGGTGAATTTTGGCCCCGGTGTAAATGGCGCCGCCGGGTGTCGGAAGCGATCCTCCGGACTGAGAAGTCCGGTCTCCGGCTTGCGTAGAAGGGGGCTTTCCTGGAGACTCGATTATCACACGGCACAACAACGCAAGGTAGGAATCCATGAACCGGAGACGATTCGTCGGCTCGGTGGCCGGAACCGCCGGGTTGGCCGCCGCCATGGCTCAAAACGCTCGTGGGGAAGCACATCAGGCTCTCTCATCCATGCGGATCACCCGGATTCGCTTCTATGAGGCTCCCTCCCGGGTCATGTTCAATCAGAGTTCCCACGTCTCGCTTGTCGAAACTGACCAGGGCATCGTGGGGGTGGGCGAAGGGGGATCGGCGGACACCATCCGCCAGTGCGCCGGCCTGCTCATCGGAGAGAACCCGGCCCGCATCGAGCACTTGTGGCAGCTCATGTACCGAGGTCACTTCTATCCGCCCGGGCGGGAAAAGATCCATGCTCTGGGTGCCCTGGATCTGGCGCTCTGGGACATCCGGGGCAAAGCTCTCGGGGTCCCGGTCTACCACTTGCTCGGAGGTCCCGTACGGAACCACATCGAGTGCTACTCGACGGGTTTTCCCGGCTACAAGAACACGCGCGACGCGGCGCGCGCCTGCATGGACGCCGGCTTCCGGGCCTACCGAACCAGCACCCGGGGTTCGGGCGACCAGTTCAACCCGCGCCAATCCGTTCGCGACACGTACAAGCTCTGTGTCGAGGTGCGCAAAGGCGTGGGACCCAGCGGCGATTGGGCCATCGATTACCACACGCGTCTGGACATGCCCGATGCCATCCGGCTCTCCAGCCTCATCGAGGACCTGGAACCCTACTTCGTCGAAGACCTGATCCGCAGCGAGAACCCGGGTGTCTACCGGCAGTTGCGCCCTCAGGTGAAGGTGTCCATCGCCGTCGGCGAGCAATTCGGCGACCGCTGGGACATCAACGAGTTGATCGAGGAACGGTTGATCGACTATTCGAGGATCTCCCTGCCCAACGCCGGCGGCATCACCGAGTTCATGAAGATCGCAGCCTTGTGCGAGACCCACTACGTCGGGCTGGTTCCCCATTTCACCGGGCCCATTGCCACCGCCGCCCTGGTCCAAGCCTGCAACGCCTTTCCGGGACCCGTGCTGATGGAGATGTTGGGCGGCCGGAAAAAGGACTTGGAGCACCTGCCGGTCAGCTACGACTTTCGGGAGGGAAAACTCTGGCCCACCGACCGGCCGGGCCTGGGTGTGGAGGTCGATACGAAACCTCTGAAGCTGGTGGCCGAAGTCACGGAGCCGATGGAGGGCGCTCCCCTGAATCGGCGTCCTGACGGCTCCATCACCAACTGGTGAGGGAAGAGGGAGAAGAGAGGTAAGAGAAAATAGAAAAGAGGAAAGAGTGGGGAAGAGACGGCGAGGTGACATGGCATTGCAGGTGAATCGGCGCGTGTTTCTGGGTACCGGATTTGCGGGAGCGCTGGTTGCTCGAACCGCTCATTCAGAAACGGTGCTGGATGTTGGCGACCGGGCCCAGTTGCTCCTGGACGATCACTTCGTGGAGCGGAAAGAGGGCGTCCGGCTCCGGGTGACCCCCGTCCGGGCCGATCACGTCCGGGTGATTTCGCCTGACATACCCACGGATCAGGACGGGGTGTGGGCCTGGGTCACGGTGGGAGATGAGGGTGGACGGGTGCGAATGTGGTACTCGGGCCGGGCGCTCGGCGATCCGGCCGAGGTCAGCCGGCTCTGCTACGCGGAGTCGGAGGATGGCGTTCATTGGGACAAGCCGCCCTGTGGGGTGACCCCGTTTCAAGGCAGCCGGAAGAACAATATCGTCCTCACCGTCCAGCATGAGGGCGGGGTGTTTCTCGATCCTTCCGCGGAGCCGGGTCAGCGGTACAAGTGTGTCTTCGGTGAACGGGACAAGAAGCGTGGTTACGGGTACCGGATGACGCTTCGGGATCGGGGGTGGACTCGGGAATGGCTGGGGCCCACCATCGAAGGTGCGTCGTCGCCCGACGGGATCCGTTGGACCAAGGGTTCCGGTCCTCTGATGGACTGGTACACCGATACCTGCAACGTCTGCTACTACGACTCCCGACTGAGAAAATACGTCTGCTTCGTCCGGGACAACCAGTACCCTCGCTTCAAGGGCGGAGCCATCCGTTGCATCGGCCGGACCGAGAGCGCGACCTTCGGCGACTTCCCCCGCCCGCAGCGGGTCCTGGCGCCCGACCGGGAGGATCCGCCGGGAATGGACCTCTACAATTCGGCTGCCCAGCCCTACCCGTTCGCCGACGGGGTCTCCCTGCTGTTTCCGGCGGCCTACTACCACGACACGGACAACCTGGAGATTCAGATCGCCACCAGCCGCGACAGCGTGGGTTGGCGGAGGCCCGACCGCAATCCGTTTCTGAGTCCCGGAAGGGAAGGGGACTTCGACAGCCGCATGGTCTACATGGGCGTGGGAATGATTCCCCGGGGGGACGAGATCTGGATGTACTACGGCGGTTTCGACGTCGGTCACGAACAGGTCAAGCGGGCGCCGGGCATGGGAGGCGTCGGCCGGGTCAGGTACCTGCGTCACCGGCTCGTCGCTCAGGCCGCGGAGTCGACCCAGGGGCACCTGCTCACAAAGCCGCTGATCTTTTCGGGGCGACGGCTGACTCTGAACGCCGATTGCGGAGCCGGCGGCCGGATTCAGGTTGGGGTCATGGGGGTGGACGGCGCTCCGGTCCCGGGTCTTGGCCAGGAGGAGTGCGAGCCCCTGATTGGGGATTTCCTGCGGGGGACGGTTCGGTGGAAGTCGGGAGCCCGGCTGTCCGATCTGGCGGGGAGACCGGTTCGGCTCAGCTTTTGGCTGCAGCGGCGCGCGCGGCTTTACGCGTTTCGGTTCCGGGCGGCTTGAGCCAGGAGGGGGACATTCTTGTCACCCATAGGAAGGGGGAGATCCCTGTCCCCCGAATCGGAGGTTGCAAACCCCCGCACCTCTACCAGTCCGTGGTGAAAGTCCCGCGAGCACCGAGACCGTTCCTGCGCCCGCCGGACAAGGCGCGATTCGGGTGCATACCGGGAGTATGTGCCCGAATCGCAACGCCGTCCGCCGGGATGCAGGGACGGTCGAATGCCGTGATGACTTTTGCCACGGGCTGCTACTATTCGGAATCCGGCCTGATGAAGAACACGTGGGTGTTGGTGTCGAGGCCGTCGTAGACGATGCTGAATTGGACCATCAGTTGGTTGGGGACATCGTCGTCATACTTGTTGATGACGCAGTTGTGACTGTATCCGTCGGCGTGTCTCCGATCGCCGCTGACGATGATCCCGCTCCCCCAATTGATGCCGTCGTCGGACTGGTAGAGGACGAAACGGTCTTTCCCTTCGCCGTATTGGCCCGACCTTCCGTGCAGATAGTATTTGCCGGCCAGATAGGCCAGTTCGGGATCGCGAACTTTCTTGTCCAGATAGGCGCGCCGTTGCTCGGTCCAGGTCCTCCCCTGGTCCCGGCTGATGCAGTAGTAGAGATGGTGCTCGTCCTTCTCGGTATAGGCGCCGGCCAACAGCCGGCCGTCCTCCATGATGCACATGGCGCCGTACCATTTGTCGTCGTCCAGGGGCAGGGTGCTTCTCCGGCGCCAGCTCTGTCCGTCGTCGGTGCTGACGTACAGGACGTGGGGGCCCTTGCTGATGTCGTAGAGGACGAAGTTGGTGTCCCCCGTCACCCCCACCGCACAGGGATACCCGACGAAGTCTCCGTCGAGGGGTTCGTAGTCGATCCAGGAGGCGCCATGGTCACGGCTTCTCATGAATCCGCTCCGGCTCCTGCCGTTGTCGACATGGGTGAGAAGCAGGACGACGATTCCGTTGCGGGTCGTCAGCCCTTCTTCGACGATCACCGGCCGCTTCGGATCTCTCTGGTAGGCCGCGTAGGAGTACTCGAACTTGTTGTATCTTTCCCAGGTCCTGCCGCCGTCCTTGCTGAGGGCGTAATCGCTCCACCCGTCGGAGTTGTGGTCGCTGGTGTTGGCGTAGAAGGCCGCGATGTGACCGTTCGCGTATTCCAGGCAGACCGGCCCTCCGTGCGAGCATCGCCCCGGAGCGTCGTTCTCCAGGTCGGCGATGATGTTGCCGAAGATGTCGTCCCCGAGCCGCGTGGAAGGATCATGATCGTAGATCGAAGCCCCGTCGATGGGATGAAATTGGATGGCCTCCTGCGCGAACGCTACGAGAGCGGGACCCAACAGGAACAGGACAACGGGAACCAGTATCGATCGCTTCATCGCAACTCCTTTCCGATCCGGCGCCGTTCGGTTCGGCCCCCTGGACCGGCCATTGCCGGCATCGCGGACGTCATCGAGAGTTTTTGGCGCAGGCTGCTAGAATAAACTCCATTAACCGAATGAGAAAACGCACGTGGAGTATTTGCCCGCTCCGGGCTCGGATTCGAGATTCGGCACGGCGGCCGGTCCTCCGGCTTGTCCTGCTGTCCCTCCTCCTGCCGCCGCTGGTCGGAAACGCCCACTCTGAGCATTCCCAAGTCGACTTTCAGCGGCAGATTCGTCCCCTACTGTCCGACGCCTGCTTTCAGTGCCACGGTCCCGATCCCCAGGTCCGCATGGCCGGACTGAGGCTCGATCTGCGGGACAATGTCTTCCAGGCGCGGACCTCCGGAGCGCCCGTCGTTCCCGGAGATCCGGACAACAGCCTGATCTTTCGGCGCATCACCCACGAAGACGCGAACCATCGGATGCCTCCCGCGTACTCGCAAAAGACGCTGAGCGACGACCAGATCGATTTGATCCGCCGCTGGATCGCACAGGGAGCCGTCTGGCAGCAGCATTGGGCGTTCACTTCGCTACGGCGGCCGGAACTGCCTCAGGTCAAGGACACCTCCTGGACCAGGCAGGATCTGGATTACTTTGTCCTCAACCGCCTGGAGGCCGCAGGACTGGATCCTGCGCCGGCCGCGGAAAAGAGCCGGATCCTGCGCCGGGTGACGTTCGACCTGACCGGGCTTCCGCCGACCTTGGACGAATTGGACGCCTTTCTCGCAGACTCGTCTCCCGCGGCCTACGAGATGGCCGTCGACCGGCTCTTGGCTTCGCCCCGGTATGGGGAGCGCATGGCGGCGATCTGGCTCGATCTGGCGCGGTACGCCGACAGCGACGGCTATCAGGACGACGAGCCTCGAACCATGTGGAGGTGGCGCGAATGGGTCGTCGACGCGCTGAACCAGAATCTGTCTTTCGACCAGTTCACGGTCCAGCAGTTGGCCGGAGATTTGCTCCCTGAGGCGAGTCCGGACCAGAAATTGGCCACCGGCTTCCTTCGCAACAACCGCGTCACGGCGAAGGCGGATCCATCGCCGACGAGTTCCGGGTCGAGTACGCCGTCGATCGCGTCAACACCGTTTCGACCGCCTGGATGGGACTCACGGTCGGCTGCGCGCGTTGTCACGACCATAAGTACGACCCCATCTCCCAGACCGAGTTCTACCGTCTCTTCGCCTTCTTCAACGCCGTCTCCGAGCCGGGTACCTATCGGCGAAGCGCCGCGCCCACCATCAAGGTTCCGCCGCGGGCCGTTCAACTCCGATTGGATCGGATCCATCGCGAACTTCAGATTCTGGAGCGGAGTTCACCCGCGTACGCCGCGCTTGAGGCGCAGCATCAACGCCTCTGGGAACAGGTCCCCGCAACCATGATCATGCGGGATGACCAGGCTCGAGAGACGTTCGTTCTGGGACGCGGACAATACGATCAGCCTGGCGCCAAGGTGACTCCGGGCGTCCCCAGGGTGCTGCCACCGCTGCCCCCCGGCGTCCCGGCCAATCGTCTGCTCCTGGCACGGTGGCTGGTGCACCCGTCCCATCCACTCACCGCCCGTGTGGCGGTGAACCGATTGTGGCAGTTGCACTTCGGCTTGGGACTGGTGCCGACGCCCGAGGATTTCGGGGCGCAGGGGGAGCCCCCGACGCACCCACTCCTGCTGGACTGGCTGGCCAGCGAACTGGTGCGGCTGAAGTGGGACGTCAAGTCTTTCCAGAGGATGATCGTGACCAGCGCAACCTACCTGGAGTCGTCGAGGCTCACGCCCGCGCTGCTTCAGAAAGATCCGGACAACCGTCTGCTGGCGCGGGGTCCCCGGTTGCGCCTGCCTGCCGAGATGATTCGGGATCAGGCCCTGGCGGTGGGCGGGCTGCTGGTCGAGTCGGTTGGGGGACCATCGGTCAAGCCGTATCAGCCGGCGGGCATCTGGGACGAGATCGCCGGCGGAGCGACCGGCGCCTACAAGAAAGGCTACGAGCAGGGGACCGGCGACCATCTCTACCGTCGCAGCCTCTATTCTTTCTGGCGGCGCACCATCCATCCTCCCGGCATGGAGGTGTTCGATGCTCCGAGCCGCGAGGTCTGTACGGCCCGGCGCGAGCGGACCAACACGCCCCTCCAGGCGTTGACGCTCATGAACGACGTGACCTACGTCGAGGCGGCGCGTGCTCTCGCCCAGCGCCTGATCCGGGAGGGAGGTTCGAACGATCGGGAGCGGGTCGATTTCGGTTTCCGCCTGGTCACGTCGCGGCAGCCCCAGCCGGCGGAAATCGAGGTGCTGACGCGCGGTCTGCAGCGTCATCGGTCGACCTACGAGAACGACCCCGAGGCTGCCCGCAAACTGGCCCAGGTCGGTCAGTCCCCTTTGGATCCTGGGATGGACACCGTCGAACTGGCCGCCCACACGGCCCTCGCGAACGGCCTCCTGAACCTGGACGAAACCATTCACCGGGAATGAGAAAAACGATGGCTTCTCCCACGCATCCAATCGACAACGCCCGACAGCTCTTGACCCGCCGGCACTTCTTTGGCCGGTCGGGGATGGGAATCGGCGCGGCGGCGTTGAGCTCGCTGCTGGCGGATGACCTTCTGGCCGCCCCGTTGCGAACTCCCGGAGCAGCGGCCGGTGCGGCAAGTCTGCCCCACTTCGAGCCCAGCGCCAAGCGGGTGATCTATCTGTGCCAGGCCGGCGGACCGGCTCAGATGGACCTCTTCGACTACAAGCCGGGCCTGCGGGAAATGTTCGACGTCGATTTCCCCGACTCGGTGCGGAAGGGTCAGCGCCTGACCACCATGACCTCGGGCCAGGATCGTTTCCCGGTGGTGCCGTCCATCTTCGAATTCCAACGGCATGGGGAGTGCGGCGCCTGGGTCAGCGAGTTGCTTCCGCACACGGCCGGCGTGGTCGATCGGCTCTGCCTGATCAAGTCGATGCACACCGATGCCATCAACCACGACCCCGCCATAACGCTGATGCAGACCGGCTTCGAGCGGTCGGGCCGCCCGAGTCTGGGGGCGTGGCTCTCCTACGGGTTGGGAAGCGCGAACCGGGATCTGCCCACCTTCGTGGTCATGACCTCCAACTCCAAGAAGGGGTCGCAGCCGCTGTACAAGCGCTTGTGGGGCAGTGGCTTCCTGCCCACGCGGCACCAGGGGGTGAGGTTCCGCGGCGTCGGCGATCCGGTCCTGTACCTCTCCAATCCGCCGGGGATGGAGAGCGTCACCCGACGGCACATTCTGGACGACGTCGCCCGGTTGAACGAGTTGAAGCAGGCCGAGTTCGGAGACCCTGAGATCGCCACCCGAATCGCCCAGTACGAACTGGCGTTCCGGATGCAGACCTCGGTTCCCGAGCTGACGGACCTGTCCGATGAACCGGAGCATATCTTTCGGCTCTACGGAGACGAAGCCCGCGAACGGGGCACCTACGCGTCCCATTGCCTGATGGCCCGGCGGCTGGTGGAGCGAGGGGTGCGCTTCGTTCAGTTGTTCCACCGGGGCTGGGATCAGCACCGGGACCTGCCGCGGGACCTGAGGGGCCAGTGCAAGAGCACCGACCGGGCCACGGCGGCCCTGATTCTGGATCTGGAGCAACGAGGGATGTTGGACGACACCCTCATCGTCTGGGGCGGCGAATTCGGACGGACCATCTACTGCCAGGGAGATTTGACCAAGGAGAACTACGGGCGGGACCATCATCCGCGCTGCTTCACCATGTGGCTGGCCGGAGGCGGGGCCTCCGGTGGTCTGAGCTACGGCGAAACGGACGATTTCAGCTACAATATCGTCAAGGATCCGGTAGAGGTCCACGACCTGAACGCCACCATCCTGCATCTCCTGGGAATCGACCACCTGCGTCTGACGTACAAGTTCCAGGGCCGGGACCACCGGCTGACGGACGTTCACGGCAAGGTGCTGAAACCGCTCCTGGCCTGAGCCGGGGAATGAAGAGAAATGGAAACAAGAATTCCATATGGGTTAAGCAATTGATCACTCGAAATCCCGATCGCACGGGTGCGTTGGCTCTGGTTGCCGGATTGTTCCTGTCGGCCTGCGGATCGGCCTCGTCCGGAGAGGGAGACGCGCCCTACGGGTTGACGGAGCGGGCTCTCTGGAACACCTCGCGCGTGGTGGGATCACCGGAGCCCCCGCCGCCGTATCAGCTCCGGCGCGTATTCCCGCAGCACACCTTCGAGAATCCGACCTTCATCGCTCAGGACCCGAACTCGGAGCGGCTATTGGTCGCCGAGTATCGGGGCCCGATCTACAGCTTCCACGGGAACGATCCCGATGCCGGGAAAGACCTCTTCCTGGATTGGAACCGCCGGGTTTCAGCCTTTTCCTTCCATCCGCGTTACCGCGAGAACGGCCAGGTGTTCGTCTTCAGCCCGACCGACCCCAAGCTGGAAGGGAAGAAGGATGAAGAGGGCAACCCGGTCACGCAACTCAGCCGGGTCTCCAGGTTCGAGTTGGAACCGGGAAGCGATCCGCCGCGGCTGCGTCCCGAATCGGAGAAGGTCATCATCGAGTGGCCGTCCGGTGGACACAACGGCGGCGAAGCCATCATCGGTCCGGACGGGTACCTCTACGTTGCCACCGGAGACGGCACCGGAAGCTCCGATCGGGAGCACACCGGTCAGGACGTGGACGACCTGCTGGCGGTCATGATGAGGCTCGACCTGGAGCGGCCGGACCCTGGCCGGGCCTATTCCATTCCCCAGGACAATCCCTTCGTCGGCGTGCCCGGGGCCCGGGAGGAGATCTGGGCCTACGGTTTTCGCAATCCATGGCGCTTCAGCTTCGATCCGGTCACCGGACAGCCCTGGGTCGGAGACGTGGGGCAGGATCTCTGGGAGCTCATCGAGCTGGTCAGCCGGGGCAGCAATCACGGCTGGCCCGTGAAGGAGGGCTCACACCCCTTTCATCCCAACACGAAGCCGGGTCCCACACCCATCGTCCCGCCCGTCATGGAGCATCACCACCGGGAATGCCGGTCCATCACCGGCGGCTACGTCTACCAGGGAGACAAGTTCCCCGAGCTGAAAGGCGCCTACCTCTACGGGGACTACTCGTACGGAAAAATCTGGGGATTGCGATACGACCACGATCAGAAGAAGGTGGTCTGGCACCAGGAACTCGCCGACTCGTCCGTCAATATCGTCAGTTTCGGCCAGGGGCGCGACGGAGCTTTCTATGCGCTGGACTACGACAGCGGAGAGATCTTCGAACTGGACCACCGGCCAGTGCTGGAAAAGAGGCCGCCTTTTCCGCAGAAGCTGAGTGAAACCGGACTGTTCGCATCGGTGAAGGATCATCGTCCGGCTCCCGGCCTCATCCCGTATTCGGTGAACGTCCCCTTCTGGTCCGACGGCGCCGGCAAGGAGCGGTTCCTCGCCTTGCCGGGCGAGACGCAGATCAAGTTCAACGAGGAAGGCACCTGGGTGTTCGACGACGGCGCGGTGATGGTGAAGTCGTTCACCCTGGAGACCGAGGAAGGCAGCCCGGAGACGCGCCAATTCATCGAAACCCGGCTGCTGGTGAAGCAGGACGACCGGTGGGTCGGATACACCTACGCCTGGAACGAAGAGCAGACCGATGCGGAGTTGGTCGCAGGGGAAGGCCGCGACCAAACCTATCAGATCCGGGACCGGAGCGCGCCCGGCGGGCAGCGGGACCAAGTCTGGCGCTATCCCAGCCGCGAGGAATGCATGTACTGCCATTCCCGCGCGGCCGGATTCGCGCTCGGTCTGAACACCCGGCAAATGAACCGCGGTCAAGACTACGGCGAGACCACCGACAATCAGTTGAGAACGCTGGATCACATCGGAATCTTCAAAGAATCGATCGAGAAGACTCCCGCGGAGTACCCGGCCCTCCCGGATCCTTTCGGCACGGATGCTGACGTGGAGGCTCGGACCCGGGCCTACCTGCAAGTGAACTGCGCCATGTGCCACGCTCCGAGCGGCGGAGGAAACTCCCGGATCAACCTGACCTACACAGCGGAACCGGACAAGGTCCGCCTGATTGGCGAGGCGCCGATTCACGACAACATGGGAGTAGACGGCGCCCGGATGGTGGTCCCGGGCGATCCTCAGCGGTCCCTTCTCTACCGGCGGCTGATCGTACGAGGCCTGAACCAGATGCCCCCGACCAGCACCAATCGGATCGACGAGCGCGGAGCCGAACTGGTGGCCGAGTGGATCCGGCACCTCGGCACCGAGCCCAAACTAGTCGCCATGGAGCGACGATTTCCAATCGCCGAACAGGAGCGGCGGTTTCCTAGCCGCCGAACTCCAGAGTAACAACCAAGCAAGGCCGTAACGGGCGACTCGTATTCACCCCACCAAATAGATGCCGCAATTCAACAACTCCCTCCTGAGAATCTGCTTGCTCCTACCCTGCATGCTCACCCTCCACGGCCAGAGCACCACCCGCCAACTCACACCCCTTCTGGAACAAGAAACCCTGGAACCCGGGTTGCTTCACCACCTGCTCGGAGAATACCTCCTGGCGCGATCCCCAAAACTGCCTCCACTCCCCAACCGTGCGGAAGAATGGACAGCCCAAACGAACGCCATCCGCAAAAAGCTGCTCCGGGACGTCGTCTACCGCGGCTGGCCCCAGGAATGGGTGGAGGCTCCGCTTCGTTTCCTCGAGGTCGGTCCGCCGCAAGGACACCGCGGATACCGCCTCCGAAAGCTCCTCTTGCAGGTCTTGCCCGGCCTCCAGATCCCGGCGCTCCTCTACGAACCGACAGGTGACCGGAGTTCCCTGCCGGCGGTCCTCAACGTGAACGGACACGTCCGAGGCCCCGGCAAGTCCGTCGAATACAAGCAGAAGCGGTGCATCTCCCTGGCTCGCCGGGGCGTCGTGGCGTTGAATCTGGAATGGCTGGCCTGCGGCGAGCTGTCCCATCCCGAGAATTCGCATTGGTTCGGTGCCCATCTCGACCTGGTGGGAGCCAACGCCATCGGCCTCTTCTACCTGGCCATGCGGAAAGGACTCGACTACCTGGAACAGCATCCCCGGGTCGACCCACAAAGGCTGGCCGTCACCGGACTCTCGGGCGGCGGCTGGCAGACCATCATCCTCTCCTCCCTGGACGAGCGGGTGGCCGTGGCCGTGCCGGTGGCCGGCTACTCGGCCCTGATCTCGAGAATCGAACGGCCACAGGACACGGGGGACATCGAACAGAACGCCACCGACCTGCTCCGGGGTCAGGACTACTCGACGTTGACCGCCATGCGGGCGCCCAAGCCGACTCTGCTGATCTACAACGCCGAGGACCAATGCTGCTTCCGGGCGCCATTGGTCAAGCCGTATATTTACGACGACGTCCAGCCCTTCTTCGACCTATTCGGAAAGGCCGGCCATCTGGACTGGCACGAAAACACCGATCCCTCGACCCACAACTATCAACTGGACAACCGGCTTCAGGCCTACCGGCATCTGTCCCGGCATTTCGGCCTCGGGCCCTGGGACCGGGAAGATCCCGTCGATCGGGAGATTCAGAGCTATGAGGATCTGGTGGTCGGTCTCCCGGAGGACAACCTCACCATCCTGGGCGTGGCGCGCCATCTGGCCGACAGGAACCTGCGAGAAGCGGACCCGGAAGAAGGCCGGGCGGTCGAAGACCTCGAGGACCGCAGGGCCAGACTTCGATCGCTGGTCCGTTTCCAGCCGGTGGACGTCAAGCATGGGTGGGCGCTCCACAACACCAAGAACCGGGGAGTGGAAACGTATTCCTATCGAATTCACTTCAGCGACGGACTCGTTGCATCCGCCCTCTGGGGGAAGGGAATCGCCACTGGGGAAGGCGCTCCAGCCTCGATCCTGCTGCTGGACGAGGGCAAGGCGAATGCGGGCCAACGAGCCTCGGACCGGATCAACCGCGGAGAACAGGTGCTGGTGGTGGACCTGATCCTGACCGGGGAAGCACAGCCCCGGAGGAGGAATGAGTCGGACTCCCACCGCTACGCCCAGCTCCTGGCCACGATTGGCGATCGGTCGCTGGGGATCCGGGCGTCGCATCTATTGGCCCTGGCCAAATGGCTTAAGGACCATCACGCCGCGACGGAGGTCCGGGTCGAAGCCCAGGGATTCCGGAGTCAAGTCGTGGCCCTGCTGAGCGCAGCACTCGAACCCACGGCCTTTTCGGAGGTCAGGGTCGAGAAGGGCATGAGGAGCCTGGGCCACCTGCTGGCCAAACCGGTCCTTTACAGTGAGGCTCCAGAACTGTTCTGCCTGGGGCTCCTTCCTGAGTTCGATCTGGAGCGCTTGATCCCCTTGGCCGAACCGGTCCGGGTCGTGCAGCGCTTAGAGCCATCCGATTCCGGAGATTGAGGCGTCGGCTCTGAAGCGCGGCAGCCTCCGATATTCCGGGCGCCCTGGGAGCGGGGACAATCTTGTCCCCGTCTTCATCACCGACGCAGAACCGGCGGCCGGAAAGCTGTTGGTCCCACGCCGACGCAGAGATGGTGACTGTCCCCTTCTCCCGCGTCGTTCATTTCCTGTGAAGGTGCCGAAGCCCCAGAGCTCGATGTGGCCGCCGCGCACCAGCGCGTCCTTCACAGCGTCAAGGAAAGGGGTCGACCACCAGACCGCATTCCCTCCTGGTGCCTCGCGGTCCGCCCGCATCGGCGGCCTGCCCCACCGCCTTGGCCGTGGACAAGCAGCGGCTGTCCTGCTGATGTCGGTGGGATCCCGCCGCGAGCTGATGAACCTGCCGGACGAGCTCTGGACGACGGTGAACATCGAGTACTACGCGGATGCCCAAGACGGGGTGTTCAAGGTGCTGGAGTGAGGCGTCGCGTACCGGCAGTGGACATACGACCGGGTGCTACACGGCCCTGACGGCTCCCCGTGGGCGACTGGCGCGTCGCTGGGCCGCTCGCCGGTGCCCCCCCGGGCCTTGTCTGCATCCTTCAGCGTCAATCCGCGCGTCGACTTGACCGAGCGGGTTTGGAGGGGTAATCGTCGCGCTTGCCTGTATCGCCCGGCTGAATCACGAAGTCGCGCCGGTCGCGATACAGGGGCGCCCGGTTCAGCACGTAGTTTTGCCCGTCGTCGAGGTCGACTGCGTCCCAGTGAGTCATGAGCCAGTACTTGTAGTCGCCGATGAACAGGTAGGTGTTGGGCCTCCCGAAGAAGGTGCCGGCAACGCCTTCGTCGGCGCGGAAGCGGGCACCGACCAACTCGATCAACTCACGCTGACCGTCCTTGCGGCTGAGGACGTACTCGTGGGGCCACGTGTTCCTGTAGGTGACGGCTTCACGCCACGGCGCGCGGCCGATCAAATCAGTGATCTTCAGGTTTTCCAGAGCTCTCACCGTCCTATCGGCGAGGAAGCCGAGCCTCGCCAGCCTGCGTGCGGTATCATTTCCCGAATTGGGCACGATACTGCAAATGGACGCTTGAGGTCGAGAGTCCTCCGGCTTGACAGTGCCCGCCCTACCCGCTCTGAATGACACGGAAAAGGTGACTGTCCCCTTCTCACGCCCTTCTCACTAGTCGCTGCCGAATCCCTTCGTTTCGTAGAACTCTCCGAGACCGAATCCGGACTCGTTCAATGCCCTGCGCACGCGTTCCGGATTCTCCTGACTCAAGACCGTTGTGCCCCTTTGGGAATCGCGCCGGACGACGCGAACCGCTTCCGGTTTGTTCAGAAAGTCGAGTAGCAGCGGAGAGTGGGTCGTCACTAGGAACTGGACGCGGTGACCCTCACTCTGAAGGTGATCCAGGAACGCAGACAGCGCTGTCGGATGGATGTAGTTCTCAGCCTTCTCGATTCCGATCAGATTTGTTTCGGACTCCGAGTGCAGCGCCGTCATCAGTGCCAACAAGCGCAACGTTCCGCTGGATGCTCCCATCTGGTGCACCGGCCACTCAAGCCCCGGCTCCTTCTGGATAAAATAGAAGCGATCTTCGGATTCTCGCGGCTCTATGGTCACGGGAAGTCCGAGAATCGACCGTGTCGTTTCCACGACGCGGTCGAATGTCTCTGGAGAATCGGCGTTGAGCGCATGCAGCGTCCCGCCCAGATTGCGGCCATAGTGGTCGAACCTTCCTGAATCCAGTCCTGTCCAATCGCGACGGAGCAAAAACGGATGGGGATCGAAGAAACCCCAACGGCTGATGAACTCGGCCACGTCTCGAGCCCGAAAGGATGCATCGGCTGCCGCTGCGGTCAGAGCGCATGATGTCGGTCCCTGTTTCAACGCGACTTTGCCTTGTTCTCCAGACCACCACCAGCCGCTACCAATCTTGGCCTCCAGCAGACGCTCTGGCGGACGGTCATGATGCAACTCGTTGACATACTCTTCGGTGTAAAACCCGAATCTGCGCCGGACGAGATAGAGTTCCCATTCGAACCTCCTGTCGTCGTCTTCGAGGTGGACGTTCAGTTCAATCTGCTGCTGCGCCCCCGCTCCCTTCCATGCCAAGTGGATAAAGCCGCCCCGTGTGAATACCGGTTCTCGAAAATCGCGCGCCTGCACGGCTTCACTCAAGAAACGGAGCGCGTCGAGAATGGTGCTCTTGCCCGCTGCATTAGAGCCGATGAACAGATTGAAATCGTTCAGCTCGATAGTCTGATCAAGAAGGCTGCGGTAGCGATTCGCGTGAAGTTTCAGGAGCTTCAAGAGTAAGCTTAAGCTACCACAACGACCGTCGGCGGGACGCTGTCGGGGGAGCATTTTCCGAGAGAGTATCCGCGCTCGGTGCCCGCGCGCTCGGTGCCCGCGCGCGCTCGGTGCCCGCGGGGAGAAGGTGACTGTCCCCTTCTCATGCTTGCTTTCCTGAGTTCGATCTGGAGCGCTTGATCCCCTTGGCCGAATTGGGCCGGGTGGTGCAGCGCTTCGACTTATCCGATACCGAAGACTGAGGCTCTGGCGATCAAGCTCCGCCATGCCCCTTGACCACCGGCCGCATGGCGCCGATGTGCTCGGGCCCCGAGGCGCAGCAACCGCCGATAATCCGGGCTCCCATCCGCTTCCAGTTCAGTGCGAACTCGGCCATCCGTGAGGGATAGTATTCGGCGTTCTGCAGAATGTCGGGACCCGTACTGACCTTCTGGTTGCTCAGCATGGGGCGGTTGACCAAGGGCCCGGTTGGGTTGTACCCCAGGTTGGGATAAGCCCCGACCGGACCGGAGAAAGCCCCCCGGAGCCGGGGCAATCCGACGGAGATTGCCTCCGGGTTGCTGCACATCAGCAGGACCGCCCCCACGGGGCGTCCCTCCAGAGCCTCGGCCAAGTCTTCCAGCCGCTCGCCGTATTGCATGGTGCCGTCCGCCCGGAGATGCCGAATGCCCAGAAACACCGTTGCGCCGGCGTCGGAACAGGCGTCGACAGCGGTCAGGCAGTCCTCGATGAAGCCCACGTATTCGGCCTGGATCAAGTCCACTCCCATCTCGACCAGGAGCCTGGCGTGTTCCGCCCACTCCCGGAAGCAGGCCTCCCGCCCCATCTGCCGGGTGTCGGACACCGGGCTCGATTCCGGCGGTCCCTGTAAGGTGGGCGCCGCGATTCCGCCGGCCACATAAGCTGCGGGGTTGAGCTTGTCGCGGGCCTTCAGCGCATTCTCGGCGGCCGCCCGCGCGTAACGTCTCCACTCCCCGCCCAACCCGCAGCGCTCCAGCCGGGTGGGCCCCGTCCAGAAGTTGTTGCTGGTGATGATGTCGGCCCCGACCCGCAGATAGTCCTGATGAACCTGTTGCACGACGTCGGCGAATTCGATGTTCGCGGTCGCCGACCAAGCCTTCAGGCCGTCCGTCGCTCCCAGAAGGACATCGACGCCGCGTCTTTGCAGCTCGGAGCCGGTGCCGCCGTCCAGCAGCAGTGTCTGGCCGTCGTTGAGTCGGTCCAGGATGTTTGGTCTGGGCATCGATCGCGTTCCTCCTACGGTTCAGGATCGGGACGCCTCAGGCTGCATCGGAGATCCGGTCCCGGCCACTGCGGGAGCCAAAATATCACTACGGTCTCGAGGACGTCGGAGCGATCTGCTGCGGAGGCCCGTTCATGCACTGTCGTCCCAGGGAAGAGAAACTCGGGAGAGTGTCCTTACCCATCGGTGGCGGTTCTGGGGAATAATAGAACCCGCCAACCAGGAGAGATTTGCCATGTGGATGCAGCGGACGGTGACGGAGAGCCTTTTGTGGATCGGCGTTTTCCTCGGGATCGGGGCCATGTTGAGTGCCGATGCCAACGCTCTTCCCCGCGCTCTGCTGCGCCAGGAGTTGGAGGGATCGGTCCGGAAGTGGATCGTGCGGGATCGCCAGGGCAACTACCTTCTCTTGTCGCCACGGAATGGTTCCGGAACCCGCGGCGGATTCTCTCTGCGAATGTCCCAGGGCTCGTCGCCTGAATCATTGCGCGACTTCGGACCGGCGTATGCTCTGGAACCGCCGTTGGAAGAGCGCGGTTTCCTCATCAGTGCCGGAATCAGTCTGGATCACCAGGATCGCATCCATCTGGTCTGGAGCACCGTGACCGGACTCAGCGGATATGCAATCGTGGATTTTCCCGGCGCCGGCGGCACCGATCTGCTCTGGCAAAACCCCCAGACCAAATCTCCCGGAGCGCTGGTCCTGGCCGACGAGTACTCGAGGATCGGTGACATTGCGACGGCAGCGGACGGAAGCGTCTGGTTCACCTGGACCGAGTCGATATCGGATCACCAGGTGTCGATCCATCTGGGCCGTGTCCATGACGGCGGTTTGTCATCTTGGCGCATCGTCCGTGGCGACGGCCTTTTTCCGGCCAGCCTCTTCCTGGATGAGCAGGAGCGTTTCCACCTGGGTTGGCACGACATCTACGAGGAGTCGTACTACGCCTCCGGGCGGCTGGACCGATTGGACGACCCCAAAGCGGCGAGAGTCGTGCGCCTGCAGAGCCGCGCCTTCCAACCGATCCTGACCCGGACGCAAGGACGGACACTGGCCGTATACGAGGATACCTATTCCCACCTGATGACCGTTCTTCCCGAAGAGGCGCCGCCGCGGGCCGTGCCCCTGACCCGGTCCCGGCCACGCTTTGCCTGGCACACTTTTCACTCGCCCCAATTCGCCCTGGACCGGTATGGCGTCGCCTGGTTGTTTTTCGTGGACAGCGCCCGCCAACATGTCTTTCGCACCCGGTGGCTGGGCCAGGGTTGGGGTCCCGTCCACAATACCGCCAAGCTGGTCCGGAACTCGCCCCGCATGGAAGACAACCATCTCTCCATCGAACGTCTCGCGGTGGAGACGGAGATGGGCGAGGGGGAGCCGGGAATCAAGATTCTGGTGACCCATGGAGATCAACAGGTCCTTCGTTCCGTTCCCGTCCCCTCGCTGGAGGCGTCTCCCGGGAAGAAGGTTCTCTTCCTGGACCTGGCGGAGGTGCAGGCGTTGGAGAATCTCCGCCTGCGCTTGAATCCGGCTCGGAAACACGCCGGGAATCCTGTCATCCAGGCCGGCAAGGAGGGCGATCCGGATGTCCACGGAGCCGGGAACTTCCTGCGAGTATTGAAAGAAGAAAACGTCTATCGCATGTGGTATTCGACCATGCGGCGGGATCGCAGCCTTCCCTGGTGGGAGTGGTATGGCGTGGGATATGCCGAGAGCACGGACGGATACCGCTTCCGGAAAAAGGAACTGCTCCGGAACACCCCCTATGTCCCCATGGTGCTCAAGGACGCAAACGCTCGGAATCCCAACCGCCGCTACAAGCTCCTCAAGTTCCCGACCCACGGCAGCCGGGCCCAGGCGGCGCGGGTCGGCCGCTACAATCCGTGGCAGGAGACCAACGCCGGAACACTGTCGACCTCGCGGGACGGGATCGACTGGATTCCCGAACCGGCCATCATGTTTTTTCCGGGGGGGCGCCCCTTCTCCCTCATGCCCCAGTCGGTCCTCTACGATCCGGAGGAGAAAGACCCCGGCAAACGCTACAAGGCATACGGATTCTCGTCTCTGAACCTGGCTCGCCGAGGCGGCGGCTACGCCTACAGCCCGGACGCCTACCACTGGACCGCCCATCCCGACAACCCCATGCTCGATCCCTTCGCCCGGGCGATTCCAGTGGTGAGGGGGGGCAAGGTGGAGCAGATTCACGATTGGGTGGTCTGGAAGGATGGCGACTACTACCTCTCCCTCTACCAGTACCAGCGCAACGGCCGGGAGCTGGACCTGGAACTGGCGTTCAGCCGGGACGGAGAGAACTTCGTTTTCGTCGACCCGGGACGGAAGGTGGTGCCTTCGGGTGCGGTCGAGGATTGGGACTGCGACCATATCGCTCCCTCTCTGCCGCTGGTGGACGACCGGGAGATCAAGGTCTACTACGGAGCGATCTGCGGCGAGGGAACGGCCGGGGAAAGGCGCTCGGGTGGAGTCGCGGTTCTGAGGCTCGACGGTTACACCCGCCTCGAGCTGGTGGAACCGGGGAAGCGTGCGGCGTTGACCACCATACCGGTGGAGCCGGGTGGTGCGTCCCAGCTCTACGTCAATGCGGATTGTGGCGAAGGGGGCTATCTTCTGGCCGAATTGCTGGATCCCGAGAGTGGCAGGCCGCTACCCGGCTTCCACCGGTCCGACAGCGTCCCGTTTCGGGGCGATGCCGTGTCTCACCGGATCAGCTGGGCGGGAGGCCGGGGTCTTTCCGATCTCGACGAGGCGTTTCAGGTGCGCTTTCATCTCGTGGGGTCCGAGGGGTATCCAAGACTCTACTCCTTCAGCTTCAAGTAGATTCTTCGGCTACCAAACTTGATCTCGCCGACAATAAACCGGGGTTGGTATCCTTGCCCGCATGACACCCACTCTGTCCGCGGAAACGATCCTGCAAGACTCGATCATCATCGACGCCCACGGCCATTTCCTGGACATGGCCGCCGATTCGGGCCGTCGGTTGCATGAGTCTCTGGGAGGGCTCACCGACGTGCCGCTGATGCGCGCGGGCGGCGTGTCTGCCCAGTTGACGGCCTGCTGGATGCCCGACGTCCGGGTCGGCGGGCCCCATGGCAGCCGGCAGCCCTTTCGGGACGTCATGAAGATGCTGGATTACGTCCACCGGGAGTTGGAGGGAGAAGCGGGGGAACACGTAGTGCTGGCCCGGACCGCCGGGGACATCGAGGGGGCGGCGGCAGAGTCGAAGACCGCCTTCGTGTTGGGACTCGAGGGAGGAGATGCGCTCCGGGGAGATCTGGGACGGCTCCGGGCGCTTTACGAGGCCGGTCTACGGCATGTCGGCCTCGTCCATGAGGGTCGGAACGCGATGGGCGTGGCGACGCAGGTCTGGGAGGATTCGACCATGCGGGTCTACGATCCCGTGATCGACGCCCGGGGAGGACTGAGTGCGGACGGCAGGCGGGTCGTCCGTGAGATGAACCGGCTGGGAATGTTGGTGGACGTCACCCACATGGTCGCGGAGAGCTTCTGGGACACGCTGGAGGTCTCGACTGCGCCTGTGATTGCCTCCCATGGAAACGCCCGGTCGCTCCGGGACACGGTGAGGTATCTGACCGATGAGCAGATCCGGGCTGTGGCCGAAACCGGGGGGATCATTTGTCCGAGTCCCTTTCCGCTGGGGCCAACGCGGGAGCGGCCCAGTTTGGAGATGATGCTCCGGCATGTCGATCACATGGTTCGCCTGGTGGGGCCCGATCACGTCGGGTTTGGAACCGACTTTTTGGATCAGACGGGGTTCCGTCCCGCTGGTTTCGGGGATGTTGGCGAGACTCCACGGTTTGTCGAGGGGCTGCTGGAACTCGGGTACGGGGACGCTGCGATTCGGAAGATAATGGGCGGGAATTTTTTGAGGGTCTTTCGGCGGGTCGCGGGGTAAAGGTTGCGGGCATAGGAGGGTGGACTGTTAGTCCCCCATTTCAACGCGTTCATCCCGACGTGCACCCGTGGGCTCGCCGCGACGATGTTGCTCTGGAGTTCGGCGACAAGAAAGTCGCCGCTCCTACCGTGCCGAGAGCGTTCTGTAGAGTTCACCAAATATTGGAACGGCCAAGAGTATGATCAGAGGCCAGATCACCCGCAACATCAATACACGGAGATCGTCGATTCGGGCCCCGTTCGACGCGATTTGGACAGCTTGAGCGTCAATCCTGGCCCCTATTGCTGCCGTCTGAGCATCCATTCCGGCGCCAAGCTCCTTGATGTCCGCATTGAGTTCCATCCCCTGTTTGTCGATCCTGGTCTCCAGGGCCGTGGCCTGAGCATCCATTCGGGTGGCAAGCTCCTCCGTCCTGGTGTCGATCTTCGCATGGAGTTCCGCGCCCTGTTGGTCGATCCTGGTCTCCAGGGCCGTGGCCTGAGCATCCATTCGGGTGCCAAGTTCCTTCGCCTGAGCATCCATTCGGGTGCCAAGTTCCTTGGTCTTGGCGTCCATCTTTGCGCCGATGACGGAGATCACGTTCTGGCCGGCACGATTTCGCACCTCGTCGTCGGCTCGGTAGGCCAAGTCAGGCTCGACGCCCGCGTTCCGCAGAGCTTGGAACAGTGTTCCGGCCGATTCGGTCTTGGTGGAAGTCTCAGGGGTTGTCGCCATATTTTCTTTCCAGTTTAGCACGCGTCCAATTCGAACCGACCCGCTCGAACGAAAGATCCGCCGTAGTTGGCGGAAGGCCATTGGCTACATGCAATGCTCATTCCAAACTGCACTTTTCCAATGGATTCGGGGCTTGCGACAGCCGCGGCGCGGCAGCCTGTCGCGTCAATTGCGGGAAAGATGTCATGTTGCGGTTGAACAGAAACGAGGAACAAGGAATCGGGCGTGACACCTTGGGATGGGTTCGAGAGACTGGGTTTATTGGACGAAGGGAACTCGGCGGCTGCAAGTTCGCCGCCTCTTGCACCGGACCGATCTCGTGCTCACAGGACCGGCACGCTTCGCTGACTAACGATGTGAGATTCAGGGTCCAATTCGAAATTCTGCCATGGGGGTGTTAATCTCCGAATCACGTCTGGATATCCGGTTCCAATGGGACAGAAACAGAAGGAGCGATAGATGAACGTGAAGAAACTCTTGTTGGCGGTTTGCGTTTTCGGGTTGGCGGCGGGCGCTGCCTTCGCCCAGGACTACGAGTCCATCGACGGGGCTGTCATCTACGACTACGATCCGTCAACGAAATTGGGGGAAGATGTGTTCGGGACCGTCATCTCCAACCTGGAGCGCGACTTTCCCGGCAGGAATTCTCACGGCGGACCGGTCTGCATGCAGTATCCCGACGGCCGCATCGTGGCCTTCAACACGAACACCAGCGATCATAACCTGGACGGCTGGAGCGAGCATGGCGAGAGCCGCGACGGCGGCAAGACCTGGGACATGTACAACCGGTTCCCCTACTCGTTCGAGGCCTACGTGAGAGACCCCAAGCGGCCGGCCTGGATCGAAGCGGGTTTGGTGACTTCCAAGGGAACCGTGGTCGTCTTCGTGACCCATTTCATCTTGGGCGGAAGCCGGACCATGAGCGGTTTCATCAGGAGTTACGACCAGGGCGCGAGTTGGACCGCATACGAGTCCGTCGACGGGATCCATGTCGGCTACCCCGTCGGTACGGCGGTCGACGGCGACACCAACTACGTCATCTACGACTCCGATGGCGGCGGTCCGCATGTTCTGTACGTCAGCACCGACGACGGGCGATCCTGGCAGAAGCGGAGCACTCTGCCGCTGCAGGACGATGTCTGGTACGGGGCCATTACCTTGATGGCGGACGGCGGATTGCTGGCCGGGGCCTACCACTCGAAAGACGAGTACAACTTCTACTACTGCATCAGCAAGGACCAGGGACGGACCTGGACCGAGCAGAGGAAGTCAAGGGTCGACCAGAAGGTTCGGGACCCTGAGCTGGGCCAAATCGGAGGCAGGTACTATCTCCATGGGCGGTCCGGAAGCTACGGTGAGGGCTCGGATCGATTCGTCCTCTACGAGTCCTCCGACGGGGAGAACTGGGGTAGCGCCATCGTCGTCAGCAAACAAACCGGCCGGGGGGACGGATACAGCGCCAACTGTCTGATTCACACCGACGACGATGGGAAGCCCGACGAGCTGATGGTCCTTTTCAGCATCCAATACAAGGGAGTCGACACCAACGAGTACGTCTTCTTCATCAGGCCCGACAAATAAGGGAAGAACAGCCGGCGGGAGGCTTCTTATCACCATGGGCACTGGTCCGGATGTCCGATGCCGATGGGAAAGAGATCAAGGGAGCGATCCATGAAACTGAGGAGATCGATGTTGGCCGTCTGGGTCTTCGGGTTGGCCATGGGCGCCGCCTTCGCCCAGGACTACGAATCCATCGACGGAGCCGTCGTCTATGACTACGATCCGTCGACGAAGCTGGGGGACGATGTTTTCGGGACGATCGTGTCCTATCTGGAGCGCGACTTTCCGGGCCGGAATTCCCACGGTGGACCGGTCTGCATGCAGTATCCCGACGGCCGCATCGTGGCCTTCAACACCAACACCAGCGACCACAACCTGGATGGCTGGAGCGAGCATGCCGAGAGCCGCGACGGCGGCAGGACCTGGGACATGTACAACCGGTTCCCCTATTCCTTCGAGGCCTACTCGAGAGACGCCAAGCGGCCGGCCTGGATCGAAGCGGGTTTGGTGACTTCCAAGGGAACCGTAGTCGTCTTCGTCACCCATTTCATCTTGGGCGGCACCCGGACCATGAGCGGTTTCCTGAGGAGTTTCGACCAGGGCGCCACCTGGACCCACTACGAGTCCGTCGACGGAGTCCACATCGGCTACCCCGTCGGCACGGCAGTCGACGGCGGCACCAACTACGTCATCTCCGACTCCGATGGCCGAGGCCCCCATGTGCTGTACGTCAGCACCGACGATGGGCGGTCCTGGCAGAAGCGGAGCACACTGCCGCTGCAGGACGACGTCTGGTACGGGGCGGTGACCTTGATGGAGGACGGCGGGCTGCTGGCCGGGGCCTACAACTCGGACGACGAGCACCACTTCTACTATTGCATCAGCAAGGACCGGGGCCGCACCTGGACCCGGCAGAGGAAGGCCCGGGTCGACCAGAAGGTTCGGGACCCGGAACTGGGCTACGTCGGGGGCCGGTACTACCTCCATGGGCGGTCCGGAAGCTATGGCGAGGGCGCGAACCGCTTCGTTCTGTACCAGTCCTCCGACGGCGAGAACTGGGGCAGCGCCATCCTCGTCAGCAGCAACACCGGGCGGGGGGACGGATACAGCGCAAACTGTCTGATCCAAACCGACGAAGATGGTGCGCCCGACGAACTGATGGTCCTCTATAGCATCAATTACAAGGGAAAGGACACCAACGAGCACGTCTTCTTCATCAGGCCCGGCAAATGAGGGAAGGGGAGCCGGCGGGAGGCTTCTGATCACCACCTGTAACGGCGGGATAGAACCCGATACGGAGCCGTCTGCCACAGAAAACGCACGGCGCACGTCCAGCTTTCGGGCTCATGGACTGATTCCGGTTGCTCTTCTAATTTCCCTGGTTGCGATTTCCCTGCCGCTTCCGGCTCAGGATTCGTTTCTGGGCGACTTGACCGGACCCTGGCAACTCCTGGTGGATGACTACCTGATTGAGGAGAAGCGGGGCGTCGTCCGAACCTGGCATCCCCTCGAAAAACACCCGGACAATCCCGTGCTGGGCATGACGGGATCCTGGGGCGAGCGGCGCACCACCCCCTACGGCACCGTACTGCCGGGAGAGGACGGTCACGGCTACCGCATCTGGTATGACATCTGGGACGGGGATTGCCACAACTTCTACGCCACCAGCCGGGATGGGTTCCGCTGGATCCGGCCGCGCCTGGACCTGGTCGAGCACCAGGGCTCGCGGGCCAACAACCTCTTCTTTCGCCGGACCCGGTTGGACCACATGCCCCAGATCATCCATACCCCCTGGGAAGCGGACGCCGATCGACGGTACAAGATGGTCAATTTCGACTTCCGCGCCGACGTTCCCGGGCGCGCCGTCCGAGGCTACTGGGGGGCCACCTCTCCGGACGGGGTCCATTGGACCGAGACTCCCAGGAATCCGGTCCTGCCCGATCCCGGCGACGTGGGGCACTTTCTCTGGGATCCCAACCGCCGGGCCTATGTGGGTTATACAAAGCTCTACGCTCCGGTGCGGGGATACCGGCGCCGTTCGGTGGCGGTCAGCACCACGACCCGTTTCCAGCACTGGCCCCCGGCGGAGTTGATCCTGGTCCCGGACGAGGTCGATGATCGCTGGGTGACCCGGAGCGGGCAGCACACCGACTTCTACGGCCTCGCGGCCTTTCCCTATCAAAGTCTGTATCTGGGATTCCTCTGGATCTTTAGGATCGTGGACGGGAAGAACGACGGTCCCATCTTCTGTGAGCTGGTGAGCAGCCGGGACGGGGTCACGTGGGACCGCCAGGAGGGAGAAAGAACCCCGATTCTGCCTACCGGCCCTCCAGGCGCGTGGGACAGCGGCCAAGTCCAGACCTTCAACCATCCGCAAATGCCCGGCGAGACGTTGCGGGTCTACTATGGGGCCTTCGATTCTACCCACGGGTTGCAGCGAGGGGAGGGCGCCATCGGCTTGGCCACCTTGCGCAGGGACGGCTTCGTTTCCCTGGACGCCGGGTCAGGCGGCGGGGCGGTCACCACCCGCCTCCTGTTCGGCCTGGAGGGTGAGCTACGGCTCAACGCAAATGCTGGTGGAGGAGAAATCCGGGTGGAGGTGCTGGACGGGGAGGGCCGGGTCCTGACCGGCTACGCAAAGGAAGAGTGCCGGCCCATGACGGAAGACAGCGTGGACTTCGCCATCAGGTGGAAGGCGCGGGACGAACTGCCCGATTCCTCCGAACCCCGGCGGCTACGTTTTCTTTTGACGCGCGCCTCCCTCTTCTCTTTCCGGGCCGGCGATTCGGTTCAGGTCGCCGACCCGCCTGCGCCGCTGGAGGTCTTCTATACGTTCGAGTCATTCCACGGAGACGGATTCGACGACGAAGCGACGGCGGACGGGATCCAACCGGGGCGTCGGCATGGCGACCTCTCCACCGTCCAGGATCCCGATGCGGGCGCGGGAGGATCCTCGACGCTGCTGTTTTCCGAGCCGGGAACGGGTGCGAACCGGCTGGAGGTGCCGGGCACCGCACATCTCGGTCACCAATTCACCCTGGCGGCCCGGGTCAAGACGCAAAGCCGAGACCGCATGCGTCTGTTCAGCACCCATCGGGGCAGCGGCTCCGCTTCACTGGGTGAGCTGATCTTCGACTTCAGTCCCGGAACCGGGTTTCTGCGCCTGATCGTCAACGGGCAGGAGATCTCCTCCCAAGCCGTTTCGTTGGCTGCAGGGATGTATCATCACTTGGCGGCCACCTACGATCGGGGCCGGGTCCGTCTCTACCTGGATGGCCGGATGGCGGGATCGGGCCAAGTCCTATCCGGAGCTGCTCGCCTCGGCCGGAACGACACGGTCTTTGAGATCTTCGGTCCTCCGGATGGTCTGCCGCTGGCCGGCGTCCATCTGTCGGACAACCTGCATCTGGGAGCAGACCGCGACGGAACTTTCGTCGGCCACGGATGGCGCAGCGAGGGCTCGAATCGTCACCAACTCACGGGCTGGGTGGACGATGTGCTGGTGGTCAAGAGAGCTTTGAGCGCCGAGGAGATTCGGGACCTGAGTCGGCGAGGTGTGGAGGAAGGGTTCCAACAGACCGAAACCTGAGCCGGCGCCCGCCGTTCGCGGGATGAGGCCGGCTGCGCCAGCGGAGAGGAGGATTGTTGTGGTGAAGAAACTCGATCGTCGACAATTTCTGGGAAGGTCGGCCGCTACGGCGGTGGCGCTGGGATCTTCGCATTCCCTGATTTCTCGAGCCCAGTCCGGATCGGCGGTGGACCGTCTCAACATCGCTTCGATCGGTGTTCACAATCGGGCAGCAGCGAATCTGAAGGGTGTCGCCAGCGAGAACATCGTGGCCCTTGTGGACATCGACGAGGAATTTCTCGATGCCGCGGGCGAGACCTATCCCAACGCCCGCCGGTACCGGGACTACCGGGTCATGTTGGAGAAGGAGGCCGAGAAGATCGACGCCGTCCTCGTCAGCACGCCCGACCATACCCATGCACCGGCGGCGTCGATGGCCCTGCAGATGAAGAAACACGTCTACTGCGAGAAGCCACTCACCCACACTATCTACGAGGCGCGAAGACTGGCCGAACTGGCGGCCGAAAATGGCCTGGTCACGCAGATGGGGACGCAGGTCCACGCCGAGGAGAACTATCGCCTGGTGGTCGAGCTGGTCCGGAGCGGCGCCATCGGTGAAATTCGGGAAGTGCACGTCTGGGTCAACGTCGACTACTCGGGCCGCCGGATGATCACCGGAAAACCGCGCCCCGGCCACGTCGACTGGGATCTCTGGCTGGGTCCCGCGGCAGCCCGTCCCTATTGCGAGAGCGTCCAGGAGGACGGTTCGGTGATCGCGGTTCACCCCTTCAACTGGCGCTGGTTCTGGGACTACGGCACCGGTGCCCTGGGCGACTTCGCCTGCCACTGGATGGACCTCCCCCATTGGGCGCTGGATCTCAAGCATCCGGCTCGAGTGTCGGCGGCCGGCCCCTCTCCGCTCCTGGAGAGCGCGACCTCCGGCCTGATCGTGACCTACGAGTATCCGGCCCGGGGCTCCCTGCCGCCGGTGACCTTGAAGTGGTACGACGGCGGAAAGAGGCCGGACCTTCTGTCCGGGTTCAAGGACGCCGAGGGCCAGCCCCTGGACCCGGACCGCGGTCAGCTCTTCGTCGGCTCCGAAGGCATGATCCTCTCCAACTACTCGGAGCACATGCTGCTGCCGGTGGAAAAGTTTGCCGGGTTCAAACGTCCGGATCCCTTCATTCCCCGGTCGCCCGGACATCACCAGGAATGGATCCAGGCCATCAAATCGGGCGGGACCGCCAACTGCAATTTCGATTATTCGGGGGCCCTCACCGAGGCCGTCCTGCTGGGGGTCGTGGCCTACCGGAGCGGCGAAGCCATCGAGTGGGACGCGAGTTCCCTTAGCATCACCAACTCGGCGGCCGCCCAGCAGCTCGTCCACAAGGAATACCGCAAGGGCTGGACGCTATAGCCGCTGGGACGTGGCAGCCCGTAAGGGCGACATCAATCAACAGCACGGAGACGGCGATGAACGTGAAAATACTTGTAGCCGGGACACTCCTCGTCTTGGCAGGTCTGGCGCTGGAACTGCGGGCTCAACCGCTCCCCGGAACTCTCGAAGTCGACCGGGCCATCGAGATCGCACTCTCGAGCCACGCCGACTTGGACGCCGCCCGGGCGGCGATGGATGCGCGTGCCGGTTCAACGCAGCAAGCCGGGTTGTCGCCAAACCCGGTGTTCTCTTTACAAACCGAGAACTGGCGGTTCTACGGGAACCCGGGCTTTTCGGCCTCCCGCGACCTTGACCTGTTTGCGTGGGTGAGCGTGCCGGTCGAGACCGCGGGCAAGCGGACCCGGCGCGTCGAGCTTGCCGAGGCTGATGAGCGCATCGCGGAGCACCAACGCCAACTGGCCGCCTGGAGGATTCGCCAGAGCGTCAAGAAGGCCTATTGGGAAGCCCTGGCAACCGAAAGCGATGTCGAGATGCTGGAGCGCAGCCGCGAGACCCTGGAACGCCTCGAGAACTACCACGAGGCGCGCGTGCGGCTGGGTGCGATGGCTGAAGTGGACCTGATCAAGGTTCGAGTCGAAGTCGGACGGGCCGCACTGGCCCTCTCCGGCGCCGAATTGGAGGTCAGCCGCGCCAAGATCGCCTTGCTGAAGGCGATGGGGATCCCGGAGTTGAGCACCAGCTTCGAGCTTCGGAAGCCGGACGCACGGCCAGTCGACGTCGGCTGGGAAGACGCCGGGGCCACTCGACAGACCGTGGGGAAGGCGTTGGCCAATCGCGTGGAGATCCTGCTCGGCCAAGCCCAGGTGGAGCGCGCCCGCGCGGCCGTGGAACTGCAGCGGTCGCTGGCGCGCCCCGACGTGAGACCCTATCTTGGTTACAAGCGGAACAACGCGTTCCACACGCTCGTCGGCGGGATTTCGATTCCGTTGCCGGTTCGCGACGACAACGCGGGCCGGATCGGGGAGGCCTTGGCCGAGGTTCGCCGCAGGGAAGCGGCCTTGCGGGCAGCGGAAGCGCGCATTTCTGCCGACGTGGCCGCAGCGGTTGAGACGGTGCGGCGGCGCTCGGAAATGTTGCGCTCGATGGAGACCGGAGTCCTTGATCGGGCGCGGGAGACCTCTCGGATCGCGCTTGCCGCGTATCAGGAAGCCGGGGTCGAAATGCTCGACGTGCTCGACGCCCAGCGCGCCCAGAACGAACTCGTCTTGTTCCACTCGCGGTTGGTGTTCGACTACCAATTGAGCTGGGTGGATCTGGAGACCGCCTCGGGCACGCCGAATCTGTTTCTGTCCACCGGCGCGACCCAAACGGCGGCCGCGCATTATGGCACGACAGCCGAGTGAAGCTGTTGACGATGAGAACGTTGGAACTTGAAATCGGGCGAATACCCCTGGCGGCGGTGACCGCGATTCTGGTGATGACATGGGCCGGATGCTCGGCACCGGAAGCCGAAACGGAGCCGGCAGCCGAAGCGGAGGCGATCGAGACTGAGGCCGCGCCCGACCCGGGCTTGATCCGTCTCGACGAGGAGGCGATTCGAATCGCCGACATCACGCTCGCTGACGTGGAAACCGGAAAACTCGAAAGAGAACTGCAGGTCTCGGGACGAATCACGGTCAACGAGGACGACACCGCGCGCGTGGGCTCCTTTGCCGAAGGCGTGGTCGTCGAGTGTTGCGAGTCGGTCGGCACCGACGTCGAAAAGGGACAAGTGCTCGCGCGACTCCACAGCCACGAGGTCCATGACGCTGAAGCCTCGTACTGGCAGGCCCGGGCCGAGTTGAAACGAAGGCAGACGGAACTGCAGTTCGCCCAGGAAACTTACAAGCGGGCATCCCGGCTTCACGAGTTGAAAGCGGGCTCGCTGCAGCA
This sequence comes from Acidobacteriota bacterium, assembly GCA_965217775.1. Taxonomy (GTDB): domain Bacteria; phylum Acidobacteriota; class UBA6911; order RPQK01; family JAJDTT01; genus JAJDTT01. Next base: position 3,168,338 of record CBDCJH010000002.1, on the reverse strand, counting down.
GGTGCAGGAGGCCGAAACCAAGTTGCGCAGCGCCGAGATGTTTCTCGAAATCGCCAGGGCCGGAGTGAAGCGTACCGAGATACACTTGCGCTACTTGGGCCTTTCCCCGGAGCGGCTGCCGAGCGCGGCCGGTGAGCATCATCGCGCGCATGAAGAGGAGCACTTGATCGAGGTGCGCTCGCCGGTGCCGGGCACCATTATCGAGCGCATGGTCAGTCCGGGCGCCGTGGTCGCGGCGTCGGATTCGCTCTACGTCATCAGCGATTTGAGGAGGCTATGGGTGATTGCCCAGGTCCCCGAGCAGCACCTCTCGTCGCTGCGGAACGGACAGGCGGTGAAAGTGTCGGTGCGGGCTTACCCTGGCAGGACGTTTCCGGCCCGCATCACCTACATCGGCGACGCACTCGATCCGGAGACGCGAACCGTTGAGGTGCGCTGCGAGTTGAGCAACCCCGGACGGCGTCTCAAGAGAGAGATGTTCGCGACGCTCACCATTGGCGCCGGCGGCGGCAGGGAAGCCGTCGTCGCACCACTCGCTGCGCTGCAGAACGTGGATGGGGAAGAGGTTCTGTTCGTGCCGGAGGGAGAGACTTCCTTTCGAGTACGCCGGGTCCAGGTCGGCCGACACTCCGATTCCGTTGTCGAAATCGTGAGCGGGTTGCGGGCGGGCGAAATGGTGGTGGTCAATGGCGCCTTCCGCCTCAAGTCCGAATTGCTCAAGGCCCGAATGGTCGAAGAGTAGCAACCGCTCCGGTTGGGTCGCGGGACCCGTCGCCACCAGAAACATGGTCAAGCGCATCATCGACTATACCCTCGATCACCCTTGGGTCGTCCTGTTCGGCCTGGCGGTGCTTCTCGCGGCCGGCCTCAACGCTTTCTACCAGATTCCCATCGACGCTTTTCCCGACCTGACCAACAACCAGGTCACGGTCATCACCGAAGCGCCGGGCATGGCGCCGGTGGAGGTCGAGCAACTGGTGACCTTCCCCATCGAATCGGCCATGATGGGCCTTCCCGACACCGAGGAAGTCCGCTCGATTTCCAAATTGGGCCTTTCCCTGGTGACCATTGTTTTTGCTGACAGCGTAGACAACTATTTCGCACGGCAGCTCGTCAATGAACGGCTGAACGAAGCGCGCGGCCGGATTCCGGCCGGCCTCGAGCCGGCGTTGGGGCCCGTGGCGACGGCCTTCGGCGAGGTGTACCGGTATACGCTCGAAGGGGAAGGCTATGGCGCGATGGAGCTGAAGACGCTCCACGACTGGGAGATCAAATACCAACTGCGGGCCGTGCCGGGCGTCGCCGACATCAACACCTGGGGCGGGTACACGCGGCAGTACGAGATCGAGGTGGATCCTTACCGGCTGCGCGCTCGCGGGCTGACGCTCCGTGACGTGTTCGAGCGGGTTCGGGACAACAACGACAATTTCGGCGGCGGGTTCGTGGAGCACGCCTCCGAGCAGTACACCGTCCGCGGTCTGGGCCGGGTCGGGAGCGAGCGGGACTTGGAGACGATCGTCCTGAGGGCTCACGAGGGAACCGCGGTCTACCTGCGTGACGTCGCCGAAGTCAAGGTTGGGCGAATGCCGCGGCAAGGGGCAGTCACGCGCGACGGCAAGGGCGAGACCGTCTCCGGTATGGTGATCATGCTCAGAGGCCAGAACAGCAAGACGGTCATCGAGCGCGTCAAGAAGGCCCTCGAAGGGATTCGCCGTTCGCTTCCCGAGGGCGTGAAGATCGTTCCCTTCTACGACCAGTCGGTGGTGATCGACGGGACCATCCGTACGGTGCGCGACAATCTTCTCCTGGGCGGAGCGCTGGTGGTGGCGATTCTGTTCTTGTTTCTCGGCAACTTTCGCGCGGCTCTGATCGTCGCTGCCGTGATTCCGCTGTCCATGCTCTTCGCGTTTCTGGGAATGTGGTGGTTCGGCATCACCGCCAATCTGATGAGCCTGGGAGCGATCGACTTCGGCATGATCGTCGACGGTGCGGTGATCATGATCGAGAACCATGTGCGACGTCTGCGTGCGCGTCCAAACCACGATGTGCCGCTGACCCGGGACGAGAGCCTGGGCCTGGTGCGCTCGGCGGCGCACCAGGTGTCCCGGCCGATCCTGACAGGCGTCGCCATCATCATCGCGGTTTACGTCCCGATCTTGAGTCTGCAGGGGCTCGAAGGCCGCATGTATCGTCCCATGGCCGTGACCGTCTGCGCGGCACTGCTGGGCTCGCTGGTGCTGACCCTGGCAATGGTGCCGGCCGCGTCCCGGCTGTTGTTGGGACGCAGCACGAAGAAATCCGGAGAGCCCATTATGGACCGCGCACGGAAGGTCTACGGGCGAGTCGTGAACTACGCGCTCGATCACCGGGTGCTTGTGCTCACCATGGGCTTGGCGCTCGTCGCCGTCCCCCTGGGCTCCCTACGCTACATCGGCACCGAATTCATGCCGCGCCTCGACGAGGGGTCCATGCTGGTTCAGGCACTTCGGCTTCCCAGCATCTCGGTGTCCGAGTCGGTGGACATCGGGCTCGAAGTCGAAAGGACGTTGCTGGAGTTCCCCGAGGTGACCGGCGTCGTCAGTACCTTGGGCCGGCCCGACCTCGCCACGGAGGCGATGGGGGTCTACGAGAGCGACGTGTTCGTGAACCTGAAGCCGCGTGAGCAGTGGACCACGGCCGACACCAAGGATGGACTGACGGAAGCCATGGCGGCGGAACTGTCGAAGATTCCCGGGGTCGTCTACAACTTTACTCAACCGATGGCGATGCGCCTGGGCGAGACCATTTCCGGCGTGGAGGCTGACGTCGCGGTCAAGATCTTCGGCCCCGACGAGAAAATGCTCGACCATACGGCCAACGAAGTGCTGGGCGTGCTCGGGCAGGTGCGCGGCGCCGCCGACGCCCAGAAGCAGGTCTTTTCCGGCGCGGCAGAGTGGCAGGTTGTGGTGGACCGGGACGAACTGGCACGTTACGGCCTCAATGTTTCCGATGTGCGTGACGTGGTGCAGGCCGCGGTGGGGGGCAAGGCGGTGACGGAAGTCATCGACGGCCGCCGCCGATTTCAGATCGCCGTTCGATTGCCCGAGTCTTACCGGAAGGATCGCGACGCCCTCGGCAGCATTCTGCTGGCTGCGCCGGCGGGCGAGCAGGTTCCGTTGGGCCGTGTGGCAGAGATTCGCCGCGCCAGCGGTCCGGAGGTCGTCCATCGCGAAGACAGCCAGCGCCGTATCGTGGTGCAGTGCAATGTCCGCGGGCGCGACATGGGCAGTTTCGTCGCCGAAGCGCAACGCCGCATTCAAGCGGCCGTTGAGGTGCCGACGGGCTACTACATTACCTGGGGCGGCCAGTTCGAGAACCAACAACGGGCCATGCAGCGGCTGATGTTGGTCCTGCCGGCGGTCCTGCTGGTGATCTTCATGCTGTTGTACGCCACGTTCCGGTCAGCCAAGCAATCGTTGCTGGTGCTGCTCATCGTTCCGTTCGCCACGGTCGGTGGAATCGCCGCGCTGTGGCTGCGCGGAATGAACCTGAATGTCTCGGCCTCGATCGGTTTCATCGCGGTGTTCGGCGTGGCGGTGCTGGACGGACTGGTGATGGTCTCGACAACCAACTCCCTTCTGGAGCGGGGCCGCGCGATTCGCGAGGCGGTCGTTGAGGGTGCCGTGACGCGGCTGCGCCCGGTCCTGATGACTTCGTTGGTGGCCAGTGTGGGGTTCCTGCCGATGGCCGTGGCAACTTCGATCGGCGCCGAAGTTCAGCGCCCGCTGGCCACTGTGGTGATCGGCGGGCTGGTCAGCTCGACGATCCTGACGCTGCTGCTGTTGCCGGCCCTTTACAGTTGGTTCCTGCCGAAGAACAAGTAGGAGGGGACTTTCCTGTCCCCCCGTCTTCCTTTTCCTCGTTGCGGGGGTAGGAAAACCCCCGCTTCCGGACCACGCCTGTTTCTCTCAGGATTTCGTCGACCCGCGGCCGGTGGGGCGCTGGTGAGAAAAGTAGGGACGACCCTTGTGTGTGGGCGCCCTCTTTCATCTTCAGCCGACAGGTTTGCGCACGGCAGGAGGCAGAATGGACAATAATCTCGTCGAGGACAGCCGAGCCGGGTAGGATCGCAGACTGGTTCCTCCCATGAATCCGCCGGACCGCCGGCCGTTGAGGGAGCTTATCCCATGAATCGCAGAAAGTTTCTTGCCCTCTCAAGTACTGCCATGACCGCTGGGACCTGGCCCGTCGTTTCCGTTCCGGCGGCTCGGGAACAGCGCCCGGGTTTGTCCAAGGAATTCCTGCTCGGAACCGAGTACTACCGGGCTCCCATGCCTCCACAAGAATTCTGGGACCAGGACTTCGCGGACATCCGGCGAGCCGGCATGCGCATCGTTCGGACCTTCTCCTACTGGAACTGGATGGAGCCTCAGCCCGGAAAATACGAGCTGGACGACTTCGACCGGCTCTTCGAGCTGGCCCACAAGCACGACCTCCTGGTCTGGTTCGACATGACGCTGGCCACCCATGGCGCCGCGCCCGAGTGGATGAGGCGCCGTCATCCCGATATGCGTGTGGTTTCGAGCGAAGGACAGGTCGCGGTTCCCCGGTCCGGCAACGCCGCTCCCCAGGGCCGGCAGTGGCACTGCTACAACCACCCGAAGTGGAGGGAGTACGGGGGCGCCATTCTGAGAGCGGTGGTGGACCGCTACAAGGACGCGCCAAACCTGATCATGTGGAGCGTCTGGGACGGCGTGGCGACGGCGGCCGCCCACTACGGATTTCCCAAGGGCTGTTATTGCGAGCACTCCATCGCTGCCTACCGCGATTGGCTGAAGCGGCGTTTCAGCCTGGATCAACTGAACCGGAAACTGCACCGCCGCTATCGGGATTGGGCCGACGTGGAGCCGGCCCGGTCCGATTCGGCCATCGTGGAGATGATGCTTTGGCAGGAGTTCCAGAACGAGGACCTCCGGGACCAGGTCCGGTGGCAGGTGGAGGTGGTCCGGAGCCTGGACGAACGTCACGAGGTTCGCGGTCACGGGGCGCATTTCCCTCGAATCTGGGACGAACTGAGCGCCCGGGAGTTCGATTCCTGGGGGTTCTCCTCCCGCAGCAACGACTTTCTCAGCGGTGACGATCCCTACCGCTTCGCCGAGACCTGCTTCGCCACCGACTGGTCGCGCAGTGTCGGAACGGGCGGCCGCTGGTGGTACGAGGAGATCTACGCCGGGATGAACCCGGGCGGCATGCACCACAAACGGCAGACGACCCCCGAGGAGATCAGCGCCAACATGTGGCTGGCGCTGGCGCGGGGAGGCTCCGGCGCCCTGTTCTGGCAGTACCGGCCCGAGTACATGAGCTTCGAGGCGCCGGGTCTGAACCTGGTCTCTCTGGGCGGAATCCGGTTGCCGCGGCTGGCCGCCGCGGAAAAGACGATCCGGCAGATGGAACGGGTGCGGCCCCACCTTCCGCTCCGGGTGCCCAGAGCCGAGATGGCCATCGTCTACCACGAGAAGAGCGACCTGCTGCACCGGTTGGGCAAGGCCGGAACCGAATATCGGGAGAGCCTCAGGGGCACCTACCGAACACTGTGGGAGCACAACATACCGGTGGACGTGGTCAGTCCCCGCATGGATTGGGACGGCTACAAGCTGGTCTACCTCCCCCGGACGGCCGTCCTCGATGAAGACCTGGTGGAGAAGATCAGGCGCACCGTCACGGCAGCAGAGGGTCCCCGCCTGGTGGCCGACGGACCGTTCGGAACCAACGCCGAAAACGGCCGCTTCAGTTTCGATCCGCCCGAGGGATTGTCCGAGCTGCTGGGGGTCAAGACCCTGGATCACAGCCGGATCACGGCCAAGGAGATCCGCAACGAGACCAATCGCTTGCGGCTGGAGAGGGGCGAGTTCCCCATCGGCCGGGAGTGCAACTTCATCGGACTGCAACTGTCGGGTCAGGCCCGCCCGGTGGCTTGGTATGGAGAAGAGGTGGTCGGGATGCAGACATCCGGCCGGCGCTTCACCTGGATCACCCTGTCGCTCTGGGAAGGACTCGAGAGTCCCGTTCGGGACGAGGTGCTGGTTCCGCTGGTACGGTCCCTGGGCGTCGATTCCCCTGTCAGTACGGAGGGGGACCGGATCATCGTGCAACTGGCCCAGGCCAGAGAGGAAGGCATGCTGATGTTCCTCTTCAATTTGGAGCCCCGCGTCGCCGAAATTGGCCTGTCACCCAAATGGAACTTCTCGGGGGCCCACGATCTGATCGCTGAACACACCGTGCCGGTGCAGGACGGACGTTTCAAGGTCCAAGTGCCGCCCGGCGAAGTGAAGGTGTTGCACCTCGGCTAGAACTAAATTCGGGAGGAAACCGATGTCCTGCGGCTCCGACCCAGACGCTTCATCGAACCTGAGTCGCCGGGAGTTCATCGGCGCGGGGGCACTGGGGACAGCCGCCGCCACGGTATCCGCCGGCTGCGGGACGGAGGATTCCCCCGGAACCGAGGCGGCGCCGCCGGCCGTCTTTCCCTTCGAGCTGGACGAGATCTCCATCCTGGAGCTTCAGCGAAGGATGGAGTCGGGTCAGGAGACGGCTCGCTCCATTGCCGAGAAATATCTGAGGCGCATCGACGAGATCGATCGCCAGGGTCCGGCGCTCCGTGCCATCCTCGAGGTCAATCCCGAAGCTCTCTCCAGCGCCGATTCCCTGGATCGGGAGCGGCGGGAATCCGGTGCGCGAGGACCGCTGCACGGCATCCCCATACTGCTCAAGGACAACATCGATACGGCCGACCGGATGACGACCACTGCCGGTTCGTTGGCGCTTGAGGGTTCGATTCCGGAACGGGACTCCTTCGTGGCGCGAAAGCTGCGGGAAGCGGGGGCGGTCCTGCTGGGGAAGACCAACCTCAGCGAGTGGGCCAACTTCCGTTCAACCCGCTCCACCAGCGGCTGGAGTGGCCGCGGCGGCCTCACTCGGAATCCCTACGCCCTGGATCGCAATCCCTGCGGGTCCAGCTCCGGATCAGGGGTGGCCGCCTCGGCCAATCTATGTTCCGCCGCCATCGGAACCGAGACCGACGGCTCCATTGTCTGTCCTTCGACGGCCAACGGGATCGTGGGCATCAAGCCGACCGTGGGACTGGTCAGCCGGACCGGGATCATTCCCATTTCCCACAGTCAGGATACGGCAGGACCCATGGCCCGGACGGTGGCGGACGCCGTGGCCGTCCTGGGAGCTCTGACCGGGGTCGATCCCGACGATTCCCGCACGGCGGCGAGCCAGGGGCGGTCGCACACCGACTACAGCCGGTTTCTGGACCGGTCCGGGCTCCGCGGAGCCCGAATCGGACTGGTCCGCCGGCTTCTGGGCTTTCATCCGGCCGCGGACGGCATCGTCGAAGAGGCGGTCGGGGCCATGCGGAGCCTGGGAGCGGTGGTCGTCGATCCCGTGGACGTTCCCACCTGGGGGGAGTGGAGTGAGTCGGAACTGGAGGTCATGCTCTACGAGTTCAAGGCCGGGCTGAACGCATATCTGTCCCGGCTGGGCGGGTTGCCACGGGTCAAGTCGCTGAAAGATCTCATCCGATTCAACGAAGAGAATGCGGATCGAGAGATGCTCTACTTCGGCCAGGAGCGCTTCATTCAGGCCCAGGCGAAGGGTCCGTTGATCGAGAAGAGATACCGGGATGCCCTGGCCCTGAACCATCGCTTGAGCCGAACAGAGGGAATCGACCGGGTGATGGACGAGCACCGGTTGGACGCTCTGCTGGCGCCCACCGGCGGTCCCGCCTGGGTCACGGATCTCGTGAACGGCGACAGTTACGGTGGCGGCAGTTCCGGCGGCGCAGCGGTGGCGGGTTACCCCATCGTCACCGTTCCAGCGGGATTCGTCCACGGCCTTCCGGTGGGAATCTCCTTCTTCGGGCGTGCCTGGAGCGAAGGGAAGCTCATCCGGCTGGCGTACGCCTTCGAGCAGGCCACCCGCGTGCGCCGGCCCCCCCGATTTCGTCCGGCTGCGGTGACGATCCAGTGCGCGAAAGGGTAGGGTAAAATCGCTGACTCAAGACACCGACATGCACGGGCGGAGACAACCATGACCGACAAGCTCATCGACAGGAACCCGGACATCCTGGGCGGGACTCCCGTGTTCTCGGGTACGAGGGTTCCGGTGCGGATACTGATGGAGCATCTCGAAGCGAGCGACCGACTCGACGAGTTCCTGGATGACTACCCCACGGTATCGAGGAAGCAGGCCGTCGAACTGCTCGAACGTGCAACGATGATACTGGTGAGTTAAGCCAATGAAGGTGCTGCTTGACGAATCCACCCCACGGCGGCTTGCCTTGTCGTTTCCCGGTTCGATTGAAACACGCACGGTGCAGCAGATGGGTTGGGCGGGTTGCGCGAACGGGGAGTTGCTGCGCCTCCCGGCGGAGCATGGATTCGATGCCCTCGTCACGGTCGATAAGGGTTTCGCTTATCAGCAGAACGTCAACGTAAGCCCAGGTGTCGCCGGTCCGTGTGTCGACCAGGAAGATGGGTTGCCCGATAGGGTCCTTTTGGATTTCGTAGCGATCGACCTCAGTTTGGCAGGATGAGGAGACTGCCAGGAGCAGAAACGTGACAACGATGGTAAGAAGGGGCTTCAGCCGATTTCTCCGTTCGCCAACTGAAGCAGACTCAACAAAATGAGGCCGCCGGATGGCAGCCCCTCTTTGCCCGCCGGAATGTCAGGGAGGGTCCCCAGAAGGAACCAAGAAGGGGACAGTGTATGTCTCGGGCATCATCTTGCCGGCGGGCTTCGTCCACAGTCTTCCGGTGGGGGTCTCCTTCTTCGAGCGTGCCTAGCGCGAAGGAAATCTCATCCGACTGGCGTACGCTTTCGAGCAGGCTATCCACGTGCGCCGGCCGCCGCAATTCCGTCCGGCTGCCGTTTAACCGGAACTTCACTGCCCCTCAAGCCATAGTAAATCATTGAAATAGCACAGTTTACGGTTCCTTAGCCCGAGCCTACAACTGGATATTTGTTTCCATGTACGGACTCGAATATTATGTCAGTCTTTCCTTGTATAATAGGAGTATAAGTGATTGATATTGTTTCCATGTAAGAGGCCTCTCCACCATGTCCTACCACGTCGATGTCATCCCCAACCGCAACAGCCCACCCGCCATCCTCTTCCGCCACGCCAAACGCGAGGGCAAGCGCATCCGCCGCACCACCCTCGCCAACCTCTCCAAGCTCCCCCCGGAGATCGTCGACGGCATCCGCGCCCTGCTCAAGGGGGGCCAAGTCTATCGCCCCCTCGACGATGACCTCGCCATCCGCCGCGCCCTTCCCCATGGTCATGTCGCCGCCCTCCTCGGTCTTGGCCGCCAACTCGGTCTCGAACGCCTCCTGCACCGCAAACGCAGCCGCAACCGCGACCTTGCCCTCGCCGCCCTCGTCGCCCGGGTGCTCCAACCCGCCTCCAAGCTCGCCACCGCCCGGGGCCTGTCTCCGGAGACCGCCACCAGCAGCCTCGGCCCCGTCCTCGGCCTCGGTCCGGTCCGCGGCAACGAGATGCTTCAGATGCTCGACTGGTTGCTGAGCCGCCAAGTCTGGATCGAGAAGAGCTTGGCGCGGCGCCACCTGGAGGGCCGGACACTTTTGCTTTATGACGTCTCCTCCAGCTATCTCGAGGGGCGCTGCTGTTCCCTGGCCGCATTCGGCCACAACCGCGACGGCAAGAAAGGTAAGAAGCAGATCGTCTTCGGCCTGCTCTGCGCCGGGGACGGTTGCCCGCTGTCCGTGGAGGTGTTCCCGGGCAACACCGGGGATCCGAGCACGGTGGCGGCGCAGGTCAAGAAGATCCAGGGGCGCTTCGGCATCGAATCCATCGCCTTGGTCGGGGACCGCGGCATGCTCACCACGGCGCGGCTGCGCGAGGACCTTTCACCGGCCGGTCTGGCCTGGATCTCGGCCTTGAGAACGGGCGCCATCCGCAAGCTGATGCGGCCCCCAAAATCGGGCGGGAAGGGCGAGGAACCGGCGCCGTTGCAGCCGGGCGAGTTGGTTCCGGACGGGGTCGCGGAGATTCTGAGCCCGGATTTTCCCGGCGAACGGCTGCTGGTCTGCCTCAATCCCCGCTTGCGGCAGGAGCGGGCCCGCAAGCGCGAGGACCTGCTGTGCGCGACCGAGAAGATCCTGGAGACCATCGCCAGCGCCGTGCGCTCCCCCCACGCTCGGCTACGCGGCCAGGAGGCCATCAACCGCCGGGTGGGCCGGGACGTCAGCCGCAAGAAGGTGGACAAACACTTCCTGATTGAAGTCACCGACGAGGACATCCGCTGGTCGAGGCGGCAGGAGAAGATCGACGCGGAAGCGCAACTGGACGGCATCTACATCATTCGCACCAGCTTGGAGGCCTCCGACATCGGGGCTGCGGAGGCGGTGGAGGCGTACAAAAGCCTCTCCCAGGTCGAATGGGCGTTTCGCTCGCTCAAGACGGCGCAGCTGGCCCTGCGCCCGGTCTTCGTCTACAGCGAGGACCATGTGCGCGGGCACGTCTTTCTGTGCCTGCTGGCGTACTACCTGCAATGGCACCTGAGGCGGCGTCTGGCGCCGCTGCTGTTCGAGGAGGAGGATCGTCCCGGGGCGCGAGCGTTGCGGACCTCACCGGTGGAAAAGGCAAAGGTGTCCGCGCGCACGAAAGCTAAGGCCGCGCGCAAGCAAACGGCTGAGGGGCTCCCCGTGCATAGCCTCCGGACGCTGCTGGCGGATCTCGGCACGCTCACCCTGAACCAGGTGACCCTGCCGGACGCTCCGGAGCATCCGTTTCCGATGTTCGCCAAGCCGACGCCGCTGCAGGCGAAGGTTTTCGAGCTGCTCGACGTCAATCCGACCCGATTTGTTGCCAGTAATTGGGCAGGTTGATTTCGTCTATCTTCCTGACATACAAACGATTAGACGGATTTCGGAAGTGAAGTTCCGTTTAACATGCCCTTCGCGTGGGGGCGGGGGTTTGTAACCCCCGATTCCGGAGCGGCGATGAAGAGGGGGACTAAGAGTCCCCCTCTCCGTCAATTCGAAGGTCGGGGTCGTCTGACGGTGCCGTCGCGCGTGATGGGAATCGGTCGGGCTCCGGGCGTGGCGCCGGGCTCGTGGACGATCCAGTCGCCGACGCTCGCTCCCTTCGGCCGCGTACCCGACGGCCTCCTCGCTCCTTTTCCCGGCCGGTACCGGATCGACGACAAGTGGGGGGTTTGCACCCTCTTCCCGCCCCGGCTTCGAGAGATCATGGCCGCCTCGAGGATGCCGGTGGTCAGAAGGGTTCGTTCGACGGGATTTGGGGCCAAGGCCGAGACGAAGAAGTCCTCGATGTTGAGGCCGAGGTAACCGAACGCCGCTCGGGCTGGGCCGCCGGCGATGTGGTATTCGAGGGCATCGGTGGACGCTCCGCGTTGCTGAGCGTAGGCGAACTTACGGACGTAACCGTCTCCCAACATCAGGACCGCGGCTTCCAGACCGTCGACGTATTCCACCAGGAAGACATGGGGCTCGTGGACCTGTTTCCGGTCCAGCTCGCCGGGTCCATCCTCGATCCGGCTCAATGCTGCATTGGCCAGCGGGATTGACCATCGGCCCTCTTCGCCGGCCCGCCACACTTCGTCTCCCGACAGGCATTGCACGGAGCGAACTCCGGTTTCGCCGCCTCGCCGCCGTTCGACGTTGGACTGCAGGACCTCCAGGGCGTGAAAGCCGTACCGCTCCACCATGTGGAAACCGATGACGAGCGCCCGGTCCACGGGCTGATCCAGGAGATGTTCCCAGTTGGGACTGCGCCAGACGACAGGGAGAGCCGAACCGGCCCAGAGCGGGATGGTCTTCGTCCTGGCGGTCTCGTACATCCAGGCCGCATCTTCCCAGCGATAGGAGAAGTGCTTGTCGTTGTAAACCGGGATGGGCCGTCGCGCCTCGCCGATGACACCGGCAATCTGTTCGAAGAAATAGCGGCGCGGCAACATCTCCTGCCCCAACTCCGACCGCGGGTAGTCCCCGTGCTCCCCGATCAGCAGCACGGCATCCACCGCCAACTTGTTCCCGCCCAGCGTCAGCGCCGCCCGGATGCTCTCGTACAGCGGGATGTCGAACTCGCGGGCGAGCTGGCGGCCCACATCCCGCTCGTGAATCTGGTCGATGTACAATGAGGCGATCACGGACCGGGGTGGAATCAGGCCCTCGTCGGTGGGAAACCCGCGCAGGAATTTGTCGACGATGACCCCCGCATGGCTGTTGGGGAAGAAGGTGGTCACGATGGCGGCGATCCGGATCGGTTTCGAGCCGTTGCCGCCGTCCGCAGGAATGCTGGCCGGGTCGCTTCGTTTCGGCGAGAGGCTGGTTTCCTCTGCCGTAGAATCGGACTCTGACATCTCACTTCGATCCGAACTCGAGCAGGCGCCGCCGGATGCCGCCAGGATGGCTGCCAACAAAACGCCTGAAAAGGAACTTCCGACGAACGCAGTCTTGCAGTGCGTCCCGGTCACTAACTTTCCCCTTCGAGTCGACCGGACTCTTCGGTTTACCGGAACCTCAGCGAGAAAAGATCGGCGTCCTTCATCACGAAGCGCAGCCGCACCGGTTTGTCGCCGATCCGCCGCAGGGGCTCGTCAGTGGTGGCCTTGGAATGAGACCGCTCCCAGCGGACGGTGTGCTCGATCTCATCGCCCCAGATCAACGGGGATTCCTCCAAGGCAAAGCCCGGGAGCGGATTGCCTTCGGTATCCTGAATCTCCACGTGGATGCTTCCGGCGGCCGAGGTGGCAAAGTTGAGGACCAGATTGTTTCCCTGGAACTGCAGTGGCTTGGTCAGCAGCTCACCGCCCCCGTAGCCGGCCTGAGCCGACGCGAAGCCGTCGGTACGGAGGACCATCCGCTCCAAGTGGGCACTGGGAGAAGTGTAGTGGCGGGACACGTAGATCGATATCTCATCGTCGGCCGTGGGAAGCACTCCCGCCGCGATCATGGTGGTGCGGTGCACCCAACTCCTGGGGTTTCGCCCCGGCCGCACGAAGGCCTCCATGAAGCGCCGGTCCCAGTGCACGCCGTCCCGGCTGGTCATGAAGACTCCCTCCGAGACGCCCGAGCCGGGAGCGTCCTCGTGATAGGTCCTCCACTGAACGTAACGTTTGGGAAAGGCCAGGTAGATTTGAGGCGCCCGGAAGTAGGGCCGGGTGGCGTTGGTGTAGAGCTGTTCCCGGGGAGTGTCGCCATAGTCGGCATACCGGCCCGGGGGCCAGTCGACGAAGTTCTCGGAATGAGAAAACTTGATGGTCCGGACGCCGTCCTGACCGATTCGGTAGATGGCCGAGTACCGCTGCCGCACCGAATCCCAGAAGGCCACGTTCAGTGAATCGAAGGCGCCGTCGGTGATGATGGGCTCCTTTTGGATCTGGGTCCAGTGGATGCCGTCGGGAGAAACGAATCCCAGCAGGACCGGTTTTCCGTTGAGATTGCTCGAGCCCACGGCCTTGTATCGCTGTGAAGCGGGAGCATCGGGATTCCCGTCCTTGAAGGGCGCGAAGTTATGGGCGCCGGCACGGTTGCCGCTCCAGATGATGTTGTTGTCCTTGGACCCTTCGAACTCGATCAGCCCCAGGGAGGGACGGGTCCAGTGGATTCCGTCGCGGCTCTCGGCGTAACAGGCCACCTGTTCGTGCTGAGGGATGACCTTCTCGCCCGGTTTCATCAGCGAGGGCACGGTGTATCCGGCATGGCTGCTGCCCCGGTAGTACATCTTGTAGAGGTCGCCGTCCTTGAAGACCGTATGGTAGGCGCTCGTCGTCCCTTCCCAGGGTTTGTCGTATTCCAGGACCGTGCCCGCCGGCTGAGGCGTGTGAAGCTGGAGCCGGACTCCGTCCATGGACTCGATGAGATAGTCGTCCACGAAAAGTTCCAGCCGGGATCCGATCGGGAGAGGCCCATCCTCATCTTCTTTTCCCCCCAGGATCCAACTCTGTGCCAGTGTCAGGTGCACCAGGACAGCCGCAACCATCAGTCTCCGCATGGCAATCTTCATTCCTGTCTCCTCAATTCGCATGTTTTGCTCCGTTTTGGACCGAAGAGGGCGCCCACAAGGGGCGCCCCTACCAATATTTTCGTCCATTTGTAGAAGAATTTTGAGGTTAAGGGGCTATCATGACACGCGGAGGAAACATATGGTCGCATTTTCGTCACGCCGGACAAAAAGCTGCTCCGCTGAAATCTGCATCGTTCTGGGGCTCGTGACCGGGTCGTTGACCCTGGCGCGACCCTCAATCGACATCTCCACGCCCATGCCACCGCCCGCCTGGGCCATGGCCCAGTGGACCCTGATCGATTCCAACTCCGAGGCGGCATTGGTGGCGGCCGAGAAGTACGTTGACGACCGCGGCTGGATGCGGATCACCCCGAACTGGGGCGCCATGGACGGCGCCGACGACGTCACGGAGACCTATCGCGACCTGCCTATCCTCTACATGCTGGGGGGGCCGCCCGAGATCCTGGCGTTGTACAAGAAGATCTGGGAAGGACATCTGGACCAGTACACCGAAGCCCGGGAACCCCTGGTGGCGGCGGCCAAGGACGGCATGCTCTACCGGGAGTTCTGCCCGCAACTCGACTGGGAACACACGGGCGAGGGGATGGCTCCCTGGTATTGGTACGGTCTCGCCCGCCCGCAGGACCCTCAATACCTGATCCGGGCCCGGCGCTTTGCCGGGTTCTATATGAACGAGGATCCCGGTGCACCCAACTACGACCCGGAGCAAAAGATCATTCGGAGCCTGTTCAACGGGAGCCGGGGACCGTTGCTGACGCCCGCGACGGAGTATGACTGGGGCGGGAACCCGCGTCCCCGTCACGACCCCCGGCCGGGGCAACCCCCGCGAACCGAGCGCTGGACCCGCCTGGGCTATACGGTCAACCTGAGCGGCGACCACCCGCAGAACCTGCTGGCGACGAATCTGGCCATGACCGCGTACATGTTGACCGGGGAGAAGAAGTACCGGGACTGGATTCTGGAGTACGTCGATGCCTGGGTCGAACGGGCTGCCCGAAACGGAGGCAACCTTCCCAGCAACATCGGCCTGGACGGGTCCATCGGAGGCGAATGGGACGGGAAATGGTGGCGCGGAGTCTACGGATGGAACTTCCGTCCCAAGTCCGCTGACGGTTCGGACAATCCGGGCAACAACTACGTGATGCGGGGTGCCCGGGTCGGTTTTGGGATCGCGTTCCTCCTCACCGGCGACCGCAAGTACGCGGACACGCTGCGAACGCAGATCGACAACATGTATGCGGCGCAGAAGGTCATCGACGGCCGCCTCATGGTTCCGCACAAATACGGCGACGACGGTTGGTACGCTTACATCGACAACAGCGCGCGCCGCGGTGGGAACGTCAATTTCTGGTCCCTTCCGGAACTGACCGACATCTACTCCTGGACCCTGGAGGAAGCCGACCTGCCCCGGGTCGCGGAAGAGCCCTGGGTCCGCTACCTGCAGGGTGAAGACCCGCACTTTCCAATGGAGGCGATGGCACAAGATCTGGACATGATCCGAAGGCAGGTTCGGAAGGTGCGGGAGGACTCCCGGACGGCGGACACTCGACAGGCACCCCACATGCCGGTGGTCACCTCGATCAGCAGCCTCCACAACCTCATGCTCGGGGCCAACGACCCGGGCAGCGGCGGCAACGTGGTCCACGCGCAGCTGCGCTATTTCGATGCCGAGGAGAGGCGGCCGGGGCTGCCCCGGGGGGTGGGTGCGCTGGTAGAACAGATCCGCCCCGACGGCGTCACTTTCCTCCTGGTCAACACCAACCCGGTGGAGAGCCGCGAGCTCGTGGTTCAGACCGGTGCGTATGCGGAGCACGATGCGGTGGCGGTCACGGTCGGTGGCAAACGGATCGAGGTGGGAGACTCGAAGTTCACCGTCCGCTTGGGCGCCGGCGCCGGCTCGCGCCTCTCGATTCGAATGAAGCGCTATGTGAACCAACCAACGTTCAGCTTCCCCTGGGATCGCTGAGAGGCGGGCGGCCCGCGGAGTTCCTCAGTCGATGGCGGCGGCGTGCCGGGCTGCCGCCGGGTCTCCAGCGGCGTGGATGACTCCCTTCTCCTGATCGATGTAGAGCATCACCGGCCGGGCGATGAAGCCGTCGGTGGTGGTCAACCGGTGGCCCTGCCTCTTCAATTCCTCTTGGACTTCTTGGGTGACGCCACTGTGAACCCGTAGGCTTCCCGCCTTGACGAAAGCCTCGTCCCGGTTCGGATTCGGGTCGAAGGAATTCTGGTGGTGATCCGTGTTGAAACGGGACGCCGTCACCGCCTTTTCCGGAAGCATGCCGAATTCGACGTGGTTCAGAAGCACGTTCAACGTGGTCTGATCCTGCAGGTCGCCTCCTGCCACGCTGATGGCGATGACCGGCTTGCCGTTCCGGGTGACCAGGGTCGGCGTCAGAGTGATCCGGGGCCGCTTTCCCGGCTGGATACGATTGGGATGGCCCCGGGTGGTGTTCAGGCTCCGGAGACGGTTCCCCGTGGTGACGCCTGAAGGTCCCGGAAGGTTGCCCGACAGGTTGCAACTGGGCGTGGCGGCCACCACGTTGCCCCACTTGTCCGCCACCACGCAGGTGGTGGTGTCGCTGATGGGGATCCGGTTCGGATTGTTGCCGGCCCGCATCATTCCCCTGAGAGGCTTCATGTGGTGCGGATCTCCCGGCCGGCGCTCCAGGGACGCTCGACTCGGATCGATCAGTGACCGGCGGACCCGCGCATACTCTCGAGACAGGAGGGCCTTCATGGGGACCCGGGCGAAGAGGGGATCTCCGTAATATTCGTCCCGGTCGGCGAAGGCCAGCTTCAGCGCCTCGGTGAGGGTGTGGATGTAGCCGGACGAGAGATGCCCCATCTGCTTCAGATCGAATCCCTCAAGCAACCTCAGGGTCTGGCACAGGACCGGTCCTTGAGTCCAGGGCGGACACTTGTAGACGGTGTAGCCCCGATAGTCTACCGAGACGGGATCTTCGACGCGGGTCACATGGGCGGCCAGATCCTTCTTGCGGAGGAAAGAGCCGGTGGCGATGTACCACGCCTCGAGTTCGTCGGCCACGTCTCCCTTGTAGAAGCGGTCCCGGGCCGCCGTCAGTTTCTCCTCGCGGCTCCCCGAAGCCTTCCGCTCCGCATCCACCAGTTTCCGGAAGGTGGCGGCCAACTTGGGATGCCACTCCTCCGATCCGGCGTCCAGGACCTCCAGCACCGGTGCCGACGCTTCCTCGAAGGACTTGGTGCCATAGAGCTCCAGGGCGGTGATGCAGAGGTGCACTGCGCCCGGCGTCGGCGCGGCCTTCATGCTGCCCTGGGCCGGGATGGTGTTGGTGTAGTACCAGTCGATGGCCGCTTGGTCCAGCGGGGCGCGCCCCAATCCGGAGAGGACCTTCACCTCCTCCTTCTTGGCGTCGTAGATCAGGAAAGGGATTTCGCCGCCGATAGCGAACATTCCGTAGTCGGTCACCGAGAGCGTCAGCAGGGTAGCGGCAGCCGCATCGGCGGCGTTCCCACCCGCCTCCAGCATCCGGATGCCGGCCGCGACCGCGTCGGGGTGACCGGCGGCCACGGCGCCTCCCTTGCCCGAGGCCTTCCAACTGATGTGGCCCGAAGCCCAGCCGGTTCCCACCAGACACGCCAGGATTCCGGGCAAAATCAATAAAATCAGTGTCGAGTTGCGCATGATCCAATCTCCAATCCGGCTCCGGTTGTACACCAGGAGCCGGGTTCCGGCAAGGAGAGAGGAAAGAGGAAATTAGGAAAGAGAGAAGAGTCGGAGGCTTCTACGGTCGACTCAGCGTGACCTTCAGTCGCGGAAGCGGATCGAGTAGAGGTCGGCGTCCTTCATGACGAACCGGAGCCGAATCGGCTTGCCGGAGAGCGGGCCGACGTCAGGGCCATTCTTCCAGTGGACCACCCGTTCCAGGTGATCCCCGAAAATCTCGGGACAGTCGTCCAAGGTGTAGCCGGGAAGGGGCCTCCCGCCGGCATCCTGGATCTCCACCCGCACGCTCCCGGCCACGGAAGTGGAGAAATTCATCTCCAGCCGATTCCCGCTGAAACTGAGGGGCCGGGTGGTGAACTCGCCTCCCTTGGCGGGAGCCTGGACGGAGACGAAGCCGTCCACTCGCAGAATCAACCGGCGCAGATTCGTATAGGCGCCTCTCCAATAGTGCTCGGTGGCATAGATGGAGATTTCATCCGGGGCGCCCGGCAGATCCGACTTGGTCTCGATCAGTCCCCAGTTCTGATAGTTGTCGCCGTAGACCCAATTGTCGGTGTAACGCAGGCCCGGCCGGATGAAGGCTTCCCCCCAGCGATGGAACACTTGGCCGTCACGGCTGCTCATGAGGAGCCCGTCGGTCAGAGCGGTGCCGTACCGCTGCGAGGTCTTCTTTCTGCCCGATGCCAAGGTGTAGCTGCTGAGATTGGACCGGGCCAGGCGTTCCTCCAGCTCCGGCAGCGCCCTCATGGCGTCGGACCAGCCGCGGTCCAGATAGCGGGCCGGAAAACCCAGGTAGATGTGGGGCGCCCGGTAGTAGGGAATGATGTTGTTGGTGTAGAGCTGCTCGGGCGGCGCTCCCGGGTACTCGAGCCACTCCCCGGGCGTCCAATGGATGTAATCCCGGGAGGTCGCGGTCTTGATGTCCCGGAGACCGTTTCTGAAATCCCGGTAGTAGGCCCGGTAGTGACCCTCCCGGTGGTCCCAGAAGGCGAGGTTGTGGCTGTCGAATGCGCCGTCGGTCAGAACCGGCTCGTCTCCGATCGGGGACCAGTGGATGCCGTCCGCCGACTGGGCCGCCATGAGGCCGCCGTTGCCGTTGTAGAAGGCCTTGTACCGAGCCTCCGGGGCGCAGTCGGGATTGGTGTCCTTGAACGCCCCCCAGTTGTCCAGCTTGGGACTGGCCCAGACGATGTTGTTCTTCTTGGAACCGTTGAACTCGAACCGTCCCACCTCCGGCCTGGTCCAGGTCTTGCCGTCCTTGCTCTCGGCGTAGGCGATGAAGACGTCGTGGACTGGAATGCTCGATGGCTCGTGGGCCCAGGCATCGTAGTACATCCGGAAGAGGTCTCCATCGCGAAAGATGGAGTAGTAGTTGCAGCCGTTGCCCTCCCAGAGCTTGTCGTGGTGCATCACGATCTCTTTGGGAATGGGATGGTGAAGTTGCAGGCGCACCCCCGACCGGGTCTCGATCAGGTAGCCGTCGACGAACAGCTCACGCTTCGATCCCATGTCCATGACCGCGTTCTCCTGGGCCGTGGCGGGACCCCACAGCAGCAGGATGACAATGGGTGCCACGAGCGCCCGGGACGCAGGTCGACGATTTGGATTACATGAGATCATTTTGGTCCTCCCCGAATGGTCCAAATGCCTATCGTACCAGTCCGTGGCGAAAGTCCCGCGAGCACCGAGACCGTTCCTGCGCCCGCCGAACAAGGCGCTTCGGAGGGAGCATACCGGGAGTATATGACCGAGTCGCAACGCAGTCCGCCGGGATGCAGGGACGGTCGAATGCCGTGACGACTTTTGCCACGGGCTGGTACACTTCCGGCGGCGGTCAATTCGCCAAATTCCCAATTCGTAATTCGTCATTGCCGCCAGTATCATGGCGCGCATGAACGTGGGGGTGGTGGGCGCCGGCATATTCGGTCTGGCCGCCGCGCTGGAGTTGGTCGACCGGGGCCACCGGGTGACCGTTCTGGAGCGGGAGGGGATCCCCGGGAGCCGCGCCAGTTCCAACGACGTCTCCAAGGTCATTCGCCGGATCGGCTATCAGCACGAAACCTACGTTGAGCTGGTCGAGCGAGCTGACCGCCAGTGGAGGATCTGGCAGGAACAGGTCGGCGGGTCATTCCTTTTCCGAACCGGACAGGTGTCGATCGTCAGCGGGTCTTCTCACTACACGTCCCACTATCGGACCTGGTCGGGCCCGGATCTGACCGCGGACAGCTCCCAATATTTGTCCGCAAGGGAAGCTCGCACCCGATATCCCCAATTCCGTTATCTCGAAGACGACACCGTTCGCTACGACCCCTGGACCGGTTACCTGCGTAGTGGGCAGGCGGTGGCCGATCTGGCTGGTCTGGCCCAAGCCCGGGGCATCGAGATCAGGCCCGAGTTCCCGGTCGCCGAACTCGAGGAGACAGGTGCCACCGTACATGTCCGCTCGGGGGCGGAGGTGCTGACCTTCGACCGCGTCGTGGCGGCCGCCGGCGCCTGGATCGTCCAGCTCTGGCCGGAACTCGCCCAGCACCTGTATCTCACCCGGAACCAGATGGTCTTTTTCATTCCCCGGGACCGGGAGCTCTTCAGCCGGCAGAAGCTTCCCATCTGGTCCGTGAACACGGGTCAAGAGGCCTGGTATGGGTTTCCAATGCTCGCGGAGGGCTATGTCAAGGTCGCCGACGACCTCAAGGACGACGAGACCCATCCGGAGGTGGAGCGCACCAACACCGGACGCTTCATCGAACGGGTCACCCGTTTCGTCCGGGAGCGCATGCCCGGCTTGCACGGCGCCGAGATGGTGGGGGGGCGCTCCTGCCTGTACACCAACACTCCGGACGACCATTTCGTGATCGACTGGGCTCCAGGCGCCCGGAATATCCTGATCGCCGGCTGCGGCAGCGGTCACGGCTTCAAGTTCGGCGGCTCCATCGGGCCCGTAATCGCCGATGCATTGGAGGAAAAGCACAATCCCCTGGGGGATCTTTTTCGGATCGGCAGCCGCTTCGGATAGGTGTCGATTCGAAACGGATCACCCTGATCGCGCTTTAGAAATCGACATGGGAGGGCATGATATGAGTGAGCGAGCCAGAGCACTCTACGATGGCGCCATCGTCATCGACGGTCTGAATGTGAGCAATTGGGACAGCCCGGCGGTGTACGCGAACCTGCAAAAGGGGCGCATCACCGCCATCAGCGCCACGCTGGCGACCTGGGAGGGCTTTCAGGAGACGATGGACTACGTCGCCGGCTGGCTTCGCCGCTTTCGGCAGCGGGACGACATCGTCCAGGTCAAGAGCACCGAGGATATCCGGCAAGCCAAGCGGACCGGCCAAACCGGCGTCATCCTCAGCTTCCAGAACGCCTCGCCCATCGAGAACGACCTGGATCGCCTGGGACTCTTTCATGCGTTGGGGGTCAAGGTCATACAATTGACCTACCACGAGCGGAATCTGCTGGGCAATGGGTGCTTCGAGCGCCGCGACGATGGCTTGAGTAATTTCGGCGTGGATGCGGTTCGGGAGATGAACCGCCTGGGGATCCTCATCGACCTCTCCCACGTGGGGGACCGGACGACGCTGGAGGCCATCGAGGTGTCCGAGCGGCCCGTGACTGTCAGCCACGCCAACGCGCGGGCCTTTTACGACCATCCCAGGAACAAGCAGGACGAGGCGCTGAAGCGATTGGCGGCCAAGGGCGGGGTCGTGGGGACGACCCCCTTCTGCAACTTTCTGCCGAAGCGATTCGAGTCCACTCTCGAGGACTACATCGACGCCGTCGACGACATGGTGCAGCGAGTCGGCATCGATCACGTGGCGGTGGGAACCGACAATACGCAGGATCAGCCGCTCTCCTTCTGGCGTTACATCTCCTCGCAGCAGGGAACGCGATACCCGTCGACCTTCAGCGACACGTCCCTCCGTTACGAGGAGCTCTCCTTCCAGCCGAAGGGTTTGGAGGGCCCGCACGAGTTTCCGAATCTGGCGGAGGCCCTGTTGAACCGGGGGTACTCGGAGGAGGACACGTTGAAGATCCTGGGTGGGAACTGGATGCGGATCTTCGCAGAAGTGTGGTAGACGGCGATCGCTGGGTTACCGGGCCCAAGGACTCAACCCATGACCGAGATCGGAGACGTTGGATTTCCGGATCCGGGATCCCTGTTCCGCGCCCGGGACAGCATCTACTCCGCTGACCTGCTGCTTGCCGCCGCGGTTCACCTGGACCTGTTCTCCCGGCTGGAGAACCGGGCCATGGATCGACGCGGAATCTGTTCCACGCTGGGAGTCCAGGATCGCCCGGCGGACGTGATGATGACCCTTTTCACCGCTATGGGCTTGGTCGAGCGTCAGAACGAAGGTTACGGATTGACCCCGCTCTCCAGGACCTTCCTGACTCGGAGATCGCAGCACAGTCTCCTTCCTTACTTCGCCTCGCTGGGGGCGCGCTCCGTCTGCAGGACGATGCTGAACGTGCTCCGCACCGGCGAGCCGGCGAGCTGGGCCGACAGCAGCCAGGAGGAATGGGTGTCTGCCATGGCAGATGAAAGCTTTGCCGCTTCCTTCACCGCTGCTATGGACAGCCGGGGAGCCTACTTTGCACCTCTCCTGGCCCAGTGCTTGAACTGCAGCGACCGGACCCGGTTGCTGGACATCGGCGGCGGCTCAGGCATCTACGCCTGCCATCTGGTCCGGGTATACCCTCATCTCGAGGCGTCGATTCTGGAGAAACCGCCGGCGGATGCCGTGGCGGGAAGTTTCATCGAGACGATGGGCCTGCCGGAGCGAATCGGGATCGTCGCGGGCGACATGTTCGACGAGATTCCCTTCGGATACGACGTTCACTTGTGTTCGAACGTGCTTCACGACTGGAACCAGGACAATGTCGAGCGGATCCTGACCCGCTCCTTCCAAGCGCTCATGCCCGGCGGGTCGATCGCGATTCACGATTCCCACATCAACGCCTCCAAGACGGGGCCGCTGGAGGTCGCCGAGTACTCGGTGCTGCTCATGTACTCGACGGAGGGGAAATGCTATTCGGTATCGGAGATGAGCGATCTACTTGCAGCGGCCGGCTTCGTGGATATCGAATGCCTCTCCATGAAGTGTCACCGAAGTTTGATTACGGCCAGGAAACGGCGATCCGGATAGCCCGCAGTCGGTCCACAACGGCAGAGAGCAATGGCAACCCAAGGCGACGGTCGCGTGCCGTCTGTGTTGCTCACCCTTGAGCGATCGCCCACATGAAGGACTGGACGTCGATATTGTCCCGCGGTTCAAGGACTGCCAGCTCCGACTTCAGATAGTCGGAGAACCGCAACATCTGCCTGTAAGTAGTCCAAGTAAGCTTCGGCGTGTACTTGAGGTCGAAGGCGCATTTGCGGGCGGCATTCTGCGAATACTTGGGTTTGATGAACTGGTGCCGATCGGGGTACAGCAGGAAGGGAAAGTAGGTGGCGACCGTCCATTTCGCAGCCCCCACTTCTTTGAGCACGGATGCGAAGCGCTGGAACCGCAACCGAAACGCTTTCTCCCCGTGAAGCAGTGCGTGCAGCGCCACCGCAAATTTTTCCTCGCGTTTCGCCGGTTTCAGACCATCCCTCAGAGCCTTCTTCTCGTTGGGGAAGATCAGGTTCGTCTTGTTTACCGCTTGCAAAGCGGACCGGCAGACGTCTGCGAATGCCCGGGTCTCCATAAGCCGGTCCAACTCAGCTCGGTTCAAAATGGTTTTGGCCAGTTCGTGGGCCTTGACCTTGTAGTCGCGTTCCTTATGCAGATACCGGTCATCGTGGAAACCACCTGGGTATCGGTCAACAAATCCATCGATGGATTTGTTGACACTCTGATACGCAACCCCGGCTGCCGCTTTCGGATCAATGCCGTCCAGCAACGGGTGGCTCGGTGGTGGATCCAGAATCGTCAAGGACACATGGCTCATTGACATGGTCTTGGCGCCGGTCTCAATGAAAAACACACCCGCCTTGGAGCCCTCGGTGTAGAGGACCTGACCGATCCCCCACTCAGTTTTTGTCGGATGTCGGACGCGGTCACCGACGGTCAGGTTGGATGTCACCTCTATACAATAACCAAGTTGGTCCGCATGTACTAGGCAAGTTCGTGATTCGGTCCGGTCGGGGGGCCGGTCGACGATCGACGCCACGCCGAGTTTCAGTTTGCGCCCACCAAACTCGAGCCCGGACGTCGGGTCGCCGGGGCGATGCCGAAAAGCAGGTATTTGGGGCTTGATCGTGGCCCCGCGATCAGAAATTGATGCGGAGAGAAACCTGGAACTGCCTCCCCAGGAATCTCGAGGTATTTGAGAACGGTTTCGTCACCGGTCCGCGGCGTCCCTCGTATGAGGACGGGAATTCTTCCAGGGTGAGCGTGCCGACGGTGCCGTTGACCTTCCTCAAATTGGTGCGGCTGAGCAGGTTGAAGCCTTCTACGACGACATCCAAGGTCTTGTCCTCAACCAGGGAGAATCGGCGCTTCACACGCATGTCCACGGTAAAGTAGTCGGGTCCGAGGCCGACGTTTCGGCCCACGCCCCAGGGACGATGGGTGTTGGTGTGGCGGTCGCCCACGTTGTCGTAGCCGGCATTGAGATTGAAAGGGGCGAAGGAACGCGCGGTGACGGTCACCCCGGGGAGGACGGCCTAGCAGCCCGTGGTGAAAGTCTCGCGAGCACCGAGACCGTTCCTGCGCCCGCCGGACAAGGCGCAACGGAGGGAGCATACCGGGAGTATGTGAGCCGATAGCAACGCAGTCCGCCGGGATGCAGGGACGGTCGAATGCCGTGACGACTTTTGCCACGGGCTGCTAGGAGCCTGCGCGGCAGAAATTGATCTACTGCGAAAGCGGTAGAATCGGTCCATATTTCCCCGATTTGTCGGCGAATAGAACAACTATGCACCTCCAAATCGAGAAAATCTGGCCTCGATTCCCCACTTTCTCGCTACGATCATTTCTACCGCGCAGACTCCCGGGTCTGGTCGTAGACGTGGCCGCGGATGGTTCCGGTGTCGGTCTGGGCGCGCAGCAGGACGGCACTCGCGATTAGCACGAGCACGGTTTCCGCGCGACGAAAGGAACTGACCGAGGCAAGAATCGCGCGGGAGCGGCCTCGTATTGAATCCTGATCCGAGATTCCCAACGGAGTTGTAGATCTTATGCCATGCCCGCCAGCAGCGTATTACGGGCCGAATCGACCCGGACCTTGGAGTAGTGGAGGATCTGGCAAAGTTCCTTGCCGGAGTCATCCGTCACCGGCGTGGGCTTTCTCAGTATGAACTCGGCCAGGTTCGGATGCTTGTGATTGAAAGCGACATGGGCCATCTCCAGGCGATCGATGGCCGAGTTCGCTTCCAAATCGAAGTCAGGGACCAGGAGCGGCCCCGTGTCGATCTGGTAGGAATTGTCCTTGGGCATGAAGTTCATGGTCTTGATGGGGTATTCGATGACGTAACGCAATGGAAGCTCGGGGTCCTCGATCTTGGTGCGGCCCACCAGCGGGTGGTTGGCCGCTGTCGCCTCATTGACCTCGGCGGGAGTTCCCAGGGCCTGGGTCTTGGGGAAGGTCACCACGTCGATGACCAGGGAACGGAAGTTGTCCTTCACCGCAGATCCCTTCGAGACCCCGCCCTTGTAGGTCATCGCCTTGCCCACGCTTCGATGCTCTTCCAGGGAATAGATCACGCGAAATTCGCCGCTGGGGATCTGAAATAGCCGGTCTTCCTTGTAGACCCGCTCGGTCCGGCAGGGTTGAATCAGGACGAACCGGTCGCTTTCGCCGCTGGAGTCGTCGATCACGTCGATCATGGCGTCCACCTGGATGCGGGCCATGTTTCCGTGCGGAATGTCGTGCTTCTCGTTGGAACCGGGGTTAGGGAAGTCCCAGGTCATGAAGGAGGCCTGGAAGTCGCAAGCCGGCCTCGCGGCGGATTCGTCGGAGCCCGATGCGGACTCTTCGGCCGGCGCTTGGCAGGCTATGGGCAGAATCCAGCTGCCTCCGGCCAGGGCGGCTCCCAACTGTCCCTGAAAATGACGGCGGGTCGATCGATTCATCATGTCGGTTTCCTAAGTATTGATGCGATTCCTCAAATCAGAAGTTGAGACGTAGAGAGATCTGGACTTGCCGCGGCGGGAATGCCGAGGTGTACGAGAACGGCTGCGTTACGGGGCCCACGCGCCCCTTGTAAGAGGACGGAAGCTCTTCCAACGTAAGCGTTCCCACGTCGCCGTTGACGTGCTTGAAGTTGGTGCGGTTGAGCAAGTTGAACGCCTCGACGACGATGTCCACGCTCTTGTCCTCCATGAGGGAGATCCGGCGCTTCACGCGCATGTCGATGCTGAAAAAGTTGGGTCCGATCCCAACGTTGCGTCCCAGGCCCAAAGGCCGGTGGGTGTCGGTGTGACGGTCACCCACGTTGTCGTGCCCAGCGTTGAGGTTGAAGGGGGCGAACGAGCGCGCGGCGAGGATGCCGGAAAGGGTCAGATCGCCGAACACGTTGTGTCCGAATCCCTTTCCCCGGCCGGCTTTCCAGGGGAGTTTCGCCAGGGTGCGGACGACGAATCGGTGTCCCCGGTGGTAGGAGGAGAGGGCCAATTCCGCCCCGGCATCCCATTGCTGATGCGGTTGAAACGAGGAGTTGTAGTCGGTCATCTCGTCCATCGCCTTGCTCCAGGTGTGATGGGCCGAGATCACGAAGCCGTTCGAAATGCGCTTCTCCAGTTGCAGGACCAGGGCGTGATAAAAGGAATTGGACCAGCTGCCGTAGACGTTGTCCTGCAGGATTTCCGGCCTGCGAAAACCGACGATGGGCCTTCCCTCGGCATTGGTTCCGGCCCGGTAGATGTTGATGTCCAGGGGCCGGACGATGTGAACGCCGCGGTTGAAGTTGTAGCCGGCCGAAAGGGAGAATCCCCTCGCCTCTCTCTGGATTTCGAGGCTTGCCTGCTGGGAGTAGGGGTTCACCAAATCGTCGGCCACCGAGAACGCGACGCGCAAAGGGAGGTCTCGCATGGGAGTGAGCCCGTGGATGGCCAGATCCTCCGCCTGGATCTGCCGCTTGCCCAGGATGCCCCGAGCCAAGGCCGTCTGATAAATTTCCGCCGAGGTGAGCGGCTGTCCGGTCAGCGCACTGGTGAAGCCCTGGATGCCGGTCAGGGGGACGAAGACTTGAAAGATCTGCTGCGATTCGTCCGAGAGCAGATCGTGGATGTAGGTGATCTGACCGTCGATCCGGCCGTGGAAGATCCCGTAACCGCCTCGCACCACAGTCTTGGCGTCAGGGCTCCAGGCAAATCCCATCCGCGGTCCGAAGTTGTTGTTGTCCCGGGGGAAATCCGACTTGCGAAAGAGTTCGTAGCGCAACCCCAGAGTCAGCAGGAATTTGGGGTGGACGCGCCACGAATCCTCCAAAAAGAATCCGTAGTTGTTCCCCCATCCGCGCCAGTAGGGATTCCCGAAGCCCTGCTGGTAGACGATGGGGAGGCCCAGCGCATAGGCCTGGAGCGAGGTGATGGGTTCGTCTACGGCCTCCGCCAACTGAGGCCTGCCGGCCCCAATCAGCAATCCCTTGATCAGCGGGGAAATGGGAGCCCCGAGCGCGCCGTCGATCAGCACCGAAAGGGGCACCGCTTCGCCGAAGATGAACCGTCCGCTGAAGAAGGTCTCGGACCGGACGCTGTCGTAGAAGGGATGGACGTCCGCACCGACCTTCACCGTATGGCCGCCGGAGACGTAGGTGAAGTTCTGCCGTGCCTGGACCATCCGTTCGACGTTCCGGGTCGGCAGGATGAAGTCCCGTCCGAAATTCCCGTATCCGCTGATGTCGATGGAGGGGCCGTGCGGGTCGGTGGGGAAGACGCCGAAGTCGTGGTACCCGACGCCCAACCAGGTTTCGCTGATCCATTCCGGACTGATCACCCAGTTGTTGCCCAATCCGATGGTGAAATCGTTCACGTCGTTGTCGCGTCCCCGGCTCCGGGCCACCAGCGAACCGAAGTTGGTGTTCTGGCTGTTCTGTCCGGTCCAGTTTCCCCGGAAGAAGAGATTGTGTCCGGGCCCCACCGCATGGTCGACGCGGGCGATGAATTGCTGCCGTTCTTCCGAGAAGGGGAAGACTCCGCTGTTGCTCTCGAACAGTTGGACCACGTGGGGATGGTTTCCCGGAATCAAGGCTTGGACGAGTTGCTTTGCCGCCGGGACCAGAAAGGGCGGAGCGGCGGGACTGGTGAGCAAATCGGCCAGGGCCTTCTGCGAGGGCTTCAGCTCATAGAGAAACGACCTGTCCTGGAGCAGGGGTACGAACGACGACTCGTGACGGTCGAGGCGTTCGTAGGCCGTGAAGAAAAACGTCCTGTCGCGCAGGATGGGGCCGCCGAAGG
Organism: Acidobacteriota bacterium; assembly: GCA_965217775.1. Classification (GTDB taxonomy): domain Bacteria; phylum Acidobacteriota; class UBA6911; order RPQK01; family JAJDTT01; genus JAJDTT01. The sequence goes on along the minus strand of CBDCJH010000002.1, from coordinate 3,140,188 downwards.
ACCCCCCGCTCTGGGCCCGGGTGTAGGCCGACTCGGACGGATCGAAGTAGTTGCGGGACTGGAAGTGGCGGTTGCGGAGCACTCCGAAGATGGACCCTCGAAATTCGTTGGTCCCCCCCTTGGTGACGATGTTGATGGCGCCACCGGGCGCGCCGCCCAGTTCGGCGGAGAACGAATTGCGGTTGATCTGAAACTCCTGCACCGCCTCCTGGGTGATGGAGGACCGAACGGCGCCGGTGCCGTAGTTGTTGTTCAGGCCGTCGATGGTGAAGGTGTTGCCGCGCCCGCCGCCGCCGCCGATGCCGAGTCCGGACGCCGGAGTCGGGGCGATGCGGAAGTCGCGGTCATCCGCCACGTAGTTCGAGTCCACCACTCCAGGAGTCAGAAGCGCCAGATCCAGGTAGTCGCGGCGGTTGATGGGAAGGTCCTCGATGCTGGTGGAATCGATGTGGTTGGACTGCTGGGTCTTGTCGCGGGCGATCACCGTCCGGGTCGCTTCCGCGGTGATGACGATGGCCTCGGCGGCCACCACGATCTCCGGAGAGAAGGTCTGGGTCTCTCCGACCAGAACCCGCAGATCCTGGACCACGTAGGGAGCGAACCCCGGCAGCTCGAAGCGGAGCGTGTAGAGGCCGGGATCGACCCGGCTCAGGACGTATTCGCCGAGATCCGAAGTGAGGGCTTCCCGGGCCACGCCCCGGCCCTGGTAGGTCGCGGTGACGCTGACGCCGGGGAGGACGGCCCGGGTCTCATCGTAGACGTAGCCTCGGATGGTGCCGGTGTCGGTCTGGGCGGGTAGCAGGACGGCGCCCGCCAGCAGAACCGCCGCTGCGATACCCAGGCGGCGCAAAGTGCAACATAAGCGGGGAAGAGAGGAGGAAGGGAAAGGACTTTTGCTCAACATGATGCGAATCTCCCGAGTGAAGTCGACTAGGCTGTCCCGGCCAGCAGGGTATTGCGGGCCGAGTGGACACGGACCTTGGAGTAATGGAGAACCCGGCAGAGCTCCCGGCCGGTTTCGTCCATGACCGGCGTGGGCTGCCGAAGGATGAACTCGGCCAGGTCCGGAGCTTTGTGGTTGAACGCGACATGAGCCATCTCCAGTCGATCGATGGCCGACTCCTTTTCCAAATCGAAATCGGGGACCAGGAGCGGTCCCGTATCGATCTGGTAGGAGTTGTCCTTGGGCATGAAGTTCATGGTCTTGACGGGATATTCGATGACGTACCTCAGCGGACGCTGAGGGTCCTTGATTTCGGTGCGGCCCACCAAGGGGTGGTTGGCCCCGGTCGCCTCATTGACCTCGGCGGGCGTTCGGAGCACTCGCGTGTTCGGAAAGGTCACCACGTCGATGACGAGGGACCGAAATTTGTCTTTGACCAAACTTCCGACCGACCTTCCTCCCCGGTAGGTCATCCCCTTTCCGACGCTCCGGCGCCGATCCAGGGAATAGATCACGCGGTACTCGGCGCTGGGGATCTGGAAGAGACGGTCTTCCTTGTAGACACGCTCGGTCCGGCAGGGCTGGATCAGAATGAAACGCTCGCTGCCACCGCTGGAATCGTCGATGACGTCGATCATGGCGTCCAACTGGATGCGGGCCATGTTCCCGAAGGGAATGTCGTGTTTCTCGCTGTAGGCCGGGGGAGGTAAGTCCCAGGTCATGAAGGAAACCTGGAAGTTGCAGGCCGGCGGGACGTTCCCGCCGCTACCGGTTGAGGACTCCTTCTCCGGTGCGCTGCAGGCCAGGGGAAGAATCCAACCGCCGCCGGCCAGAGCCATTCCCAGTTCCCGCTGAAAACGCCGTCGGGTGGGTCGACTCGAATGGGCGGTCATCTCGATGGCAGTGCGATATTGAGATCTTCGTTACCTTGCCGATTGGAAATCATCGTACCACGGGCGAACGACGCATCCTACCACCGCCCCCGGGAGAAACCGACAGGGAAAAAAGATACCCACGCCGGGAGGATGGAAGCTCTGGAGCCGGCGATGGCCCGCAGTCCCCGGCTCTGTCGGCGGCCCGTGGCGACTTCCGGTGCGGACTGCTATGGTGCCGGGGCAAGGAGCATCGTAAATGAAGATCACCGATGTGACCGTACAGTGCTATTCCTGGCCGCGTCCCCGGCCCATCAGCAACGGCAAATACACCTATGCCACGGTACGGCTGAATCTGGTCCGCGTGCACACCGATGAAGGGCTCACCGGTGTCGGCTGGGCGGGAGGCCCCGGCTTGTCGGCTCCCATGACCATCGCACTGGTGGAACATTTCAAGGAAGCCCTGATCGGAGAGGATCCGTTCAATTACCGTCGGATCTGGGAGAACATGTGGCTGCCCAAGGTCGTGGGCCGCCGGGGGCTGACGACCTGGGTCATCAGTGCCGTGGACATCGCCCTCTGGGACCTGATGGGAAAGGCCCTCGGGAAGCCGGTTCACAAGCTTCTGGGAGGGTTCCGGGACCGAATCCCCACCTATGTCGCCGGCGGCTACTACGAGGAGGGGAAGGGCCTCCGGGAACTGGCCCAGGAGATGGAGGAGAGCCTGGCGTTGGGCGCCCGGGCGGTGAAGATGAAGATCGGCGGAATGGAGATCAACCAGGACGTGGAGCGGGTTCGCGTGGTGCGCGAGGCGATCGGTCCCGACGTCAAGCTGATGGTCGACGCCAACAACGCCTATGTGGCCTACCAGGCGGTGGAGATCGCCAGGAAGATGGAACCCTACGACGTCTTCTGGTTCGAAGAGCCGGTGGCGCCGGACGACTACGAGGGACACGCCCGGGTCGCCCAGTCCAGCTCCATCCCCGTGGCCACGGGCGAGAACGAATACACGCGCTACGGCTTCCGGGATCTGATCCAGCACGGTTCGGCGTCCATTCTCAACGCCGACGCCCAGATCCTGGGCGGAATCACCGAGTTCATGAACGTGGCTTCCCTGGCCGCGGCGCACGACTTGCACATCGCCCCCCACGGCGCCCAGGAGGTGCATATCCATCTGGTGGCCGCTATTCCCAACGGCCTGATTCTGGAGTTCTACCGGGAGACTGTGAACCCGTTGCACGGCCGGATCTTCAAGGAATCTCTGACCCTGGACGCCGACGGTTGCGTGAGCGTTCCCCAGACCCCGGGACTGGGCATGGAGCCGAATTGGGAAGTACTGGAACCGTATCGGGTGGCCTGACAGCGGCGACGGCCAGCCGCTGCGGAAGCGGAACGGGGACTACCCGGCGGGTTTCTGGACGGGAGTCTGTATGGACCGGACATCCAGGAGCACGTTGCCCGTGCTGTCCTCCATAAGCAGTTTCGATTCGTATTTCCCGTCGCTGAAAAAGCGATCCACGATCTTGCCCCTGAGGCCGGCGCCGAAGTCGACGTACTCCCAGGTCATGGTGGAGGACTCTGCGTCCCAGGCGCCAATCCAGAAGCTGTTCGAGCCGTCAGACGAAAAGACCCACTTGTGATACTTGCCGCTCTTCGGTTCATAGCGCTGGAGTTCGCGGGTCTCATACTCCCCGGCGCGGCTGGAGATCTGCTGGTATCGGCTATGCAGAATCCACTCGGCCTTCGACGTTCCTGATATTTTTCTGGGCTTCAGCGACCATGCAGCCGGTTTGAATACGACCTGGGACGTCCAAGTTCCAATCCATTCGTCCAGGGCCTTGTCGCCGGCTGCCTCCGCCGTCGGCACCGCGGCAGTCGTGTACGCTGTTAACAGTCCGTGGTGAAAGTCCCGCGAGCACCGAGACCGTTCCTGCGCCCGCCGGACAAGGCGCGATGAGGGAGTATCCATGTTGCAAATCTTCCGATTTTCCAGGGATTGTTTCCTCCCTGGTTAGACTCATCCGACCGCCCTGACTGGCCGCGGTGTCCACACCCGATCCTGGCTCAGCAGGACGTTGGCCAAAATCACCATCTTGCGCATGATCGCCGTGAGCGCCACCTTCGGCGCCTTGCCCCGCTCACGCAGCTGGCGATACTTCTGGATGTAGTCCGGATTGTGTCGAATGGCGGTGAGGGCGGCCATATACAGCATCCGCCGCACCCGATGCCGGCCCCCGCGGATGAAGCGACGTCCCTTCCAGGTCCCCGACTCCCGAGCCACCGGCGCCAGACCGGCCAAGCTGGCCACCGCCTTGGAGTCGATCTGTCCCAGTTCCGGCATCAGAGAGAGCAGGCCCGCGACCGTGACCGGACCCATTCCCGGAATCGAAGTCAGCACTTCGGCTTTGCGCGCCAGCGCCGGATCGGCTTTCAGCAACTTGCGGAACTCGCCGTCCAGGGCCCGGATCTGGCGCTCAATCTGAGCCAGCCGCTGTCGCAAATGCCGCTTCACCATCGGGTGGCGCGCGTGGTGGCTCCGGTTGCGAGCCGCCGTCCGATCCTTCACCAGCCCGTCCCGCGCCGAGATCAGTTCCTCCAACTGGCGCTGCGTGGGCGAGGACACGTCCACACGCCGCAACGGGAGCGCCTCCCCCATCCGGGCCAGGATCCGGGCATCCACCGCGTCGGTCTTGGCCTCCTGGCCCAGCGCCTGCGCGAACCGCCGCGCCCGCATCGCGTTGACCCGAGCCAGCGGCAACCGAGCGGCCAGAGCTTCCTCCATCGCCCGGTGCCAGGGGCCCGTGGACTCATACACCACGCACCGGACCTCCGGTCCGATCCAGCGGGCCAGGGCCTGGAACCCTGCCGTGTCGTTGGGGAACCGCTTCGACCGTCCCGAAGGCCACTCGTGCACGTCCAAATGCGCCTTCGAGATGTCCACACCCACCGTCTTTGAGGTATCCTGAGTCATCTTTCCTTCCTCCTGTGCTTGTCGTGCGAGCCTTGACGCTCACGTATCCATTCAGGACGTTGGGAAAGACGGTGGCGGCCCCACTCCCTCCCGGCCCTTGACGGCCGGCATACATAACGGCCCGACCACCGCCGCCGAGGCGCCTCTGGCCAGAGGCGCCTCGGATGGATCCTCCCAAAAGATCCCAACCCGTATCGGAATAACCCACCAGAAATCATGCCGGCGCCACCGAGCCAAGCCTGGACGATGGCTGGGTCACGGCCCTGCGCCTGCTGTCGCCACTGGCGGCGTTGACGGGGGCAGGGGGGGCCGGCCCCCCCTGAGACCCCCCGGATGCAAAGAGACACATACCCACTTGAAATCCCTGAAACGAGAGCCCCGAGGCCCCCTCGTCACCCGGAACCCCCCTGTGGAAAATCAAAGATTTCCCACAGGGTGCTCCCTTTTTGCTGACACCACAATCTGTACCCCCCCAAGAAGAAAGACAGACAAGAAATAACAGACAAGCATACCGGGAGTATGTGACCGAGTCGCAACGCAGTCCGCCGGGATGCAGGGACGGTCGAATGCCGTGAGGACTTTTACCACGGGCTGTTAACAATACGAATACTGTCAACGTTACGGATGCGTGTCTCATGTGTGCTCCCATCTACTCCGTTTTCTGTTCGACGAAGGCAAGAAACTGTCGTACCGCACCCGGATTCAGGCTGCGCCGAATACGGGACTCGAAATCGGCCAGCGTCGCTCTCGTCAGAAAGCAGGCCCCAACACTTACGATGATCGTCACAGCGGCAACCGCCACCACGGAACGGAATACGAGGTAATGGATCCCGATGGCCACACTTAGGACCACGAGGTAAATCATCGTCATCGCTAACGTTATTACCTGCCGAGCGGGCGGGGTCTGTTTTCCGAAGGGGAGCCCGTCGATCAGTCTGAGGCCGACTGCCAAATACAGGGAGGCGACGGCGGTGCTGAAAGCGATGACCCACAGCGCATCTCTGACGCCCCAGGACCAAGCCAGCACGAGAAGGCAGAAGAAGTTGGGAACGGCCACCAGCAGGAAACAGAGTCCGGCATGGATTCCCCTCACGAACGGCCGGAAGGAAGAGTCCGGAACGATAGTAAACGACCAGACCGCCTTGTAGTCGTTGCCATACCCCAGGTAGAGGCAAGTGAAGAAAATCGTCGTTCCGATCAGATGAGGCAGAAAGTGAGTGAAGGCGAAGTCGGTGGCAAATGGAGTGGTTTCAGTGCCCGCAACGAGCAGGACGATGAGGCCGATGAACAGATACGGCGCATTTATGGCCATGTTCTTCCGGAACTGCCAGTCTCTCAAAACCATTGAGCGCAGATACTCGTAACCGGCGCGGGCGGCCTGACCGCCGGCGAACCTGGCGATCCGTGGCCCGATCGACCATCCTTTCGGTACCCGCCTGCGTACCCTGGAACCTGAATGCATCAGACTCGATACCCGGATCAGATGATCCACGGAGAGTGCCCGCAGACCTGGTACGACGGCGACCGTCGTGAGAGCAAAGGCCACCACAGCCAGGAGAACCGGGAAGCCCCCGGGAACCGCGCCGCCGATTCCGAGCCAGGCTTCGGGCGGCTCGATGGACATGAACCAACACGGCAACTCGTTCACCAACGCACCCGACGCACTCAAGAACTGAATACCCGGCGCAATGAGCATGGGGATGACTTGGGCCATGGCCGCGGCCGCCTTGAGCCGCCGGACGGGAACGAAGCGAACCAACCATCCGAAGAGGCTGCAACAGAGGAACCCGACCACCAGCCCGACCCCGAGAGCCGTCAGAAGATGCATGATGGGGTAAACGAATGGCCGGAAACCTTCTCCGCTGGGACCGAGAAGGGAACGAGCGCCGGCAGGCCGTTGACCCCTGCCACCACGTAGACGACGATCCTGATGAGATGGGTCAGCTTGGCGGCCAACCAAGTGGCGCCGTTGACCGGCTGATGAGCCAGAATCAGCCCCTCGACCGGGTTCACGAGTCCCTCGGCGATCTCGGGGATCAGCAGCATGCTGAGTTGGAAAGCGGTGAGCGCGAGAAAGACCAGGAGGTAGACTCCGGCGGTGGAGCCGAGAGCTCCCATCACGACGCCCAATACGCCAGAAAGAAAGACCCAGAAGATAGTGAAGCTGCGCATGGTGTAGGCGTCGGAACCCATCCGAGTCACTTCCTGCCGCTTGCCAAGCGTCTCGAACAGATCGACCAGGATCCAGTATCGGTGGGGCTCGATGCCGCATCGTCGAAGCAGCGAGGCGAACTCCGGGCCGTGGAACAGCCGTTTGCCCAGCAAACGAAGCTTCTTCATGAGGAGCGCCTTCATGACCGGAGAACCTCGATGATTTCTGAAACGCCGCTCACCGTCCCTTCTGCATGAGTCAGTTGGCGAAAGACATCTTCGAGACGGGCCCTTTGGGTGGAAGACTTCAGCGATTCGAGCGACCCATCCGCGATGAGGCGGCCTTCATGGACGATCAGGGCGCGGTCGCACACCCGCTCCACCACGTCCAGCACGTGCGAGCTGTAGAGTACGGTCTTGCCCTCCGCGGCCAGGGCGGCGATCAGGTCCCGAACCATGAGTCCGGCGTTGACGTCCAGCCCGGAGAGGGGCTCGTCCAGCATCAACACCTCGGGATTGTGAAGGAGGGCGGCGCTCAGGAGCACTTTCTGGCGCATGCCCTTGGAGTAGCCGTCCAAACGCCGGAGACGGACTCCCGCCAAGTCGAATTGCTCGAGGAATCGGGCGATTCGGGACTGAAGCACCTCTTCCGGTACCTCCTGCAAGCGGCCCATGAGCTCCAGGAATTCCTGACCCGACAGGCTTTCGAAGAGTGCCGCGGCTTCCGGAACGTACCCGATCCGCTTCTTGGCCTCCACGGCCTCGCCGGGCATGGAATAGCCGGCGACGCGAACCGACCCGCCGTCGGGCGGCAGGATCCCGGTCAGGACCTTGATCGTCGTGCTCTTGCCGGCGCCGTTGGGTCCCAGCAGTCCCACCACCTCGCCTTTTCCCAGCTTGAACGACAGCCCGTGCAGCACCCGGTTGCCGCCATAGCTGAACGTCAGGCCGTCAATGGCGACCGTCGAATCGGGATCGGATGGTGGTTTCAGCGATGCATGGCCACCGCTACCTCCGACGGCTGATCGGGGTGACAGTCCCGCGTGACACCGCCACGGTCAACGGGTCCGGCAGACAGGTTGCCCTGAACAGCCAGCCAAGCTTTGTCCTGAAAGGGACTGGAAGATCCGTTGATTGTTCAATTGTTGGGAGGTGCGGATTTATAGCAATTCCTTGAAACGAAACCGCCACAGCGCCAACAGCAGGAAGATCGCCGCGACATCGAAAGCGTAGAGTGTGAGCATGAGCACGTCTTCCAGAGGGATCAGATTTCCTTTGACGATCAGGCTGAAGACGTTGAACCGGTCATAGCTCGGCAGAATGAAATAGACGGGATTGGGGGACGAGAAGAATCCGGCGTTGGCGAAAAAGGTCAGGATGGCGGCGATGAGCGGGTGCATCAGCAGCGACAGGAAGAGAACCACGGATCCTGCCATGATGCTTTGGCAGAATATGAGCCAAGGCGCGTACCGGGCTGCCGGACTCAGGTCGAACTGATTTGCGTAGGTGAAGATCGTGAGAGCGACGCCGATCAATGCCGAGTACCCGAACACGACGGCGACCGCACCGCAGTATTTTCCGAGCAGAAACTGCGCGCGAGACACCGGTTTGGCCAGGACAATGGAGAGCGTGCCGCGACGGATATCGCCCGTGACGGCACTGGCGCAAACGAACAGCGCCACGATTGTGCCTGCCAAGCCTGCGAGCCAATAGAAAATCGCCAGGACCATGGAGCCCGCCATGGCCATGTCTTGACGCACACTTTCCAAGTCGGCGTCATCCAATTCGTTGTCGTTCATCTCAGCCACGGCTTCGGCGTTCTTGAGCATCTCTTCCTGCACGTCGGTCAGCCACACCGAGAACAGGATGGTCAAGATCATCGTCAAGAGCATGAGCGCCACCAGCAGACGTTGATGCAGGAGAGCGCGAATACTGTCGGCCGCGATCAGGAAAATGACTCTCATGACGCCTCCTCTCCGTCGATGGCGCCAAAAAAGATCTCCTCCAAAGATTCTCTTTCGGTTTCGACACGCTCGATATCCACCCCGCGGTTTCGCAGCAACTGCTCCACCTCACGGCGTACCCTCTCGTCGCCACACTCGATGACAGCCTTTCCCCCTTCGAGGGTCAATCGCGCAGAGGTCGCGGACAGTGCCCCGATGGCTCCCGCCGGCAGGTCCCTGACCACGATCCGGGAACCTTCTGCGGCGGACAACTCCTCCAGTGTGCCGACTTGGCTGAGTAGTCCCTTTTGCAGAATGGCCACTCGGTCACACAGGGATTCGACTTCGGAGAGTATGTGCGAACAGATGAAGACCGTTTTTCCGCTCGCCTTGAACTCCAGAAGGATAGTGCGGAAATCCCGGCGCGCGACCGGGTCGAGATTGGACGTAGGTTCGTCCAGTATCAACAATTCGGGATTGTTGAGCAGAGCTTGCGCCAGCCCCAGCCGCTGCAGCATGCCCTTGGAGTAACGGGAGATCTCTTGTTCCGCGACGTCCGATAGGCCCACTTGTTCCAGCAGATCCACGGCCCGCTTTGAACGTTCTGCGGGTTCAACCCCAAGCAGCGCCGCGTAGAATTCAAGCAAGCGCCGGCCGCTGTAGTAGCGGTGGAGATTCACCGACTCGGGCAGGTAACCGAGTCGCCGTCGGGTCTCGGTGCAGGCAACCGGTTGATCGAACAGATACGCCCTTCCCGTGGTGGGCCGGATGAAATCCAGGAGCAACTGAATTGTCGTGGACTTGCCGGCGCCATTGGGACCGAGGAAGCCGAACACCTCGCCCGCGTTCACTTCGATATCGAGCCCGGTCAGGGCGACCGTGCCTCCTGAGTAGGTCTTTCCCAGATTTTCGGTCCGGATGACGCTCATCTAAAATTTCTTACGTTGCACCCGACCCGTCGGAGCGCCGCTCCTGATTCAGACGCTCCAACACCTGCCGCAACTCATCCGCCCTGTCCGGGTTGTAACCGACCCGGATCCACCCGACTCGGCCATCCGTATCGATCACCACCAATGCGGGGATTGCCCTGACGCCGAACCGGTTGCCGATGACCCGTTTCCGGTCCACCACCACTCGAAAGGTGTATTTCTTCCGTTCCAAAAAGCGTCGCACGAGGTCGGGATCTTCGCCCAGGTTCACCGCCAGAACTTCCACCTCCCGTCCCTTGAATTCGTCGTGTAGTTCTTGCAGCTTCGGCATCGCCATCACGCAGGGCGCACACCAGGTCGCCCAGAAATCGACCACGACCACCTTGTGGTCCCGGAATTCCGAGAGCGTGACCTGTCGTCCCTGGAGGTCGGTTGCGGAAAAATCGGATGACTCGCTCCCGACTTGGACATTCTCGAGCCGGCCGGTGTCTCCGGACCCACCCCGCCCCATCTCGACTTTGACCTCGTAGTGAATCTTGATGGTTGCCAGCGCAAAGAGGATCCCGGCCAGCACTCGGATGATCTTTCGCCTGTCCAACCTCACTGAGATTCCCAATCCCGGAGATGAGTCTCAAGCCCCACGAACTTCAGAATCTTGAAGAATCTGAAATGCCCCGTCCGCGTGTCGACAGCGCGGCCGCGTCTCTTGAAAGGAACATTGTCTCGATTCCACCGCGATCATCGCGCCCCCTGGTGAGAAATGCGGGTTAACCCGCCCCATCGCTTCTGTTCCTCTTGAGTCGCGACAGCAGCAGGGTTCCCAACCCCAACAGGATTTCGTCGGCAAAAGGAACGAGATCGGGAACCAGGAGGTCCAGAAAAAAGACTCCGGCCGTGAGTAGGAAAAGGTAGGGAAAGCGAAGCTGGGAGAGGAAATCCGAAATTGCCGATGGCATGTTGTCGCGGCTCGAAAGCGCGGCCAGTTTAACAGATCGAATCGGCTCGACCGGTCGTCCCCAACCGCCTGCGCCAATCCTGTTGCCTCACAAGTGGACCTTGCCCAAGGAAGTTCCCGATTCGGGCTCCATCAAGGCCGTCGGTTCGTCGTGCGCGACTCGTGGAGACCGGCATCCGAGCTCCAGTGCCCAACGCAAGAGTGTCCGGAAGTGGGCCGACGCCTGCCGGCGCCGGGACCGGGAAGTGGTGATCAAAGAGACGAGTTCGGGGAGACGGTCTACGACCTGGAGTTCGGGGCTCGGAAGGTGCGTTTTCCCGGTTCGGACCAGACGCTGACCCTGGTGGTGGATGGAATGGGTCAGAAGCCGCTGATGCTGCTCACGAACCGAAAGGTGACCCGGTCCCGAAAGAGCATATGGCGGGTCGAAGAGACGATCCGGTCTATCAAGCAGGGCTATCGGTTGGAAGCCATCCGAGTTCTGACCCGAGTTCCGTTTCTACGCGATTGCGGATGGGATCAACCAGCTCTGGTTCGACCGTGCCACCGGTATTGGACCGCCTCGTCGCGATCCTCGCACGAATCTGCTTACCCTGTTCTGCTGAACCTCCGGAAATGAACCTCCGGAAAAATGTGAAAAGTTCGGGACTCGCGTGCTTGCCATCATTTTCGGTAAATGATATGATTGCCACAAGTTAGCCCACCACCTTCAGACTACAAAAGGAGGCAATGATGAGGAAAAGACTCATTGCCCTAGCGTTCACGGGTCTCAGCTTTGGCCTTCTTCTCGGCCAAGGGGACAAGGCGACAGTCGTCGGTACCGTTTCCGATAGCACGGGAGCCGTCATCCCAGGCGCCGAGGTCTACTTGACTCGGTTGGCCACCAACGAGGTCGTCACGACTCTGACCAGCGACACCGGCGATTATGCCATGCGGGGTCTGGTCTCGGGCGTGTATGAGCTGAGAGTCTCCATGCCGGGCTTCAAGACCGACGTGCGCTCGGGACTGAAGCTGGACGTGGGCCAGACCTACCGCATCGACGTCCCGCTGAGCTTGGGCGAGGTGGCCGAAACGGTGGAGGTCGCCGCCATCGCACCCATCCTGAAGACGGAGACACCCGAGCTGGCACAGGTCATCGACAACCAGAAGATCATCAAGATGCCCCTCAACGAGCGGGATGTCTTCGGTACCCTGGGCTCGCTCACGCCCGGGGTTGCACCCGGCGTGAGAAACGGGCTGGGGGGCAGAGTCAGCTTCGTGGTCAAGGGGCAGCGCAACTCGGACAACACCGCCATGATCGACGGGTCGCTGGTGAGCGAGACCAATGCCGGTCTGGAGTTTCGCATCAACCCGGACGCCGTCCAGGAATTCGAGATCAAGAGCGGTCTCTACGGGGCAGAGTACGGGATCAAGCCGGGAGGCCAGTTCAGCCTGATCACCAAGAGTGGGACCAATGATCTGCACGGGACCCTGTTCTGGTTTCACCGTAACGACAACCTGGATGCGCGCAACTTCTTCGATCCCGGCCCCAGGCCCGAGTTCAAACGCAACCAGTTCGGCGCCGTGGCCGGGGGACCGATCGTGCTTCCACGCCTGCTGAACGGCAAGGACAAGGCCTGGTGGTTCTTTTCCTACAGCGGAGAGCGGATCCGGCGATTTCGGTCCCTGACCGGAAACGTGCCCACCACCGAGGAGAAGGCCGGACAGTACTCGTCGGAGATCATCGATCCCATGACCGGCGAGCCCTTCCCCAACAACAGGATTCCCCAGAACCGCTTCGATTCCGTCTATAAGGAGCTGGTGACCTTCTACCCCGAGGCGAACACGCCTCCAGGACGAGGCTTCAACTATATCAGCGCCTCCAACGCGGCCCGGGACACAAACGAGTTCATTGCCAGGATAGACTTCAAGACGGGAGAGAACAGCCGCTGGGCGGGCCGTTTCTTCTACAACGACGCGCCTCACCTGCGGGTGAACCCGATCGATTTCTTCACCAAGACCGATACACTCACCAACTTCGGACAGAATCTGACCAACACCCGGAACTTCGGAGCCAACGTGGTCAACGAGTTCGGCTTTCACTTCTATCGCCGCCCCTACAATCCCGGCTTCGACATCGCCGGCCCCGAGGGCTACGGAAAGACCCTTGACATTGCCAACTGGCCCCAGAAGGGGATCGACCAGGACGGCATCCCGCGGGCCAGCGTCACTGGGATGCTTCTGGTCGGTGACCACTCGATCAAGGGCCCGGTTCCGGAAGGCAACTGGGAGGTGAAGAACAACATCAGCTGGACCAAGGGGTCCCACTACTTCAAGGCCGGCTACCACATGCGCTACCAGTACCTGATCTTTGGCTTCGAGCGCCGCACCAACTTCAGCTTCAGCAACGACCGCTACACGGGCAACGGGTTCGCCAACTTTCAACTGGGTCACCTGACCAGGGCGGCGTTGGGGTCCGAGAGCTTTCTGGACATCGGGGAGGCAGGTCATCACTTCTACCTCCAGGACAGCTGGAAAGTCAGTCCCAAGTTCACTCTCAATCTGGGCCTCCGCTACGAGCTGCGCACGGGTTACAACGACAAGAAAGGCTATCTGACCAACATCGAGCCCGAGTGCCTGGATCAGAACCTGAGCACTCCTTTTCCCAACTGCTTTGCCATACCCCTGACCATCGCCGACCCTGTTTTTCCGGAAACCGGACGCTTCGAGGCCAACAAGGCCATCTATCGGCATTCCAAGGCGGGCTTTCAGCCACGTCTGGGGTTGTCCTACCGGGCTACCGACAACACGGTCATCCGGAGTGGCTTTGGAATCTACGGCAACGAGGCGCCGGGAGGATTGATTTACGGGGCGCTCTTGAGCACTCCCCGGCCCAATGCCGGGTCCCGCGAGTTTACCTCCGATCCGGCGGCGCCCAACCTTCCCCTGTCGGATCCCTTCAACGAGGCCAACCGAGTGGTCGGGGGAGGCTTGCCCAACATCGGAGGATTCCAGGACCCCATGCCCCAATGGTACGTGATCAACTGGGGTCTTTCGGTCCAGCGGCGTCTCAGCGGGAACACTCTGTTCGAAATCGGTTACCAGGGTTCCCGCTCGGTTCATGAGATGCAGATCATGGAGTGGAACGACGCGGCGCCGGGCTCTGGAGACCGCCAGAGTCGCCGGCCCTACCCGGCCATCCAGCGGTATCACTACCTGGCAGGGAACGGAGACAAGAACTACAACGGACTGGAGGTCAAGGTCGAGAAAAGGCCGGGACCGGAGGGCCTGACCGCGCTGATGGCCTATACCTGGTCCAAGAGTCTCGACACCATGGGGGGGCGTTTCGTGGGCAACTTCGACCCCAGGACGGTCTCCCGCAACCGGACCCTCAGGGACAATCGAGGACGGGGCGAGGCGAACATCCCCGGTCGACTGGCCCTGATGATGGGATACGATATTCCCTTCGGTCCCGGTTGGGCCCGTGGGTCGGATACCGCTGCCGGAAAGATCCTGGGAGGCTGGAGTTTGTATGGGTTGCTGACGCTCCAGAAGGGACTTTGGTTCACGCCCTTTGATCTGGATCGCCTCGACGTCGGCAGCAACAGCAACCAGCGGCCCCAGGTAAGCGGGAATCCAAACCTGGGCTCCGGAACAAGAAGACCTGAAAGGTGGTTTGACACCTCGGCTTACTCGGTGCCTCCTCCCTTATCCTACGGCAACGCCGGGAGGGGCAGCCTGGAGGGCCCGGGTATCGTCAACCTGGATCTGTCTATCCTCCGACAGTTCCGGACGTCCGAGAACACCCGGGTCGAATTTCGCTTCGAGGCCTTCAACCTCACCAACCACACCAATTTCCTGATCCCGCAGAACAGCTTTGCGTCCAGCAGCTTTGGTGCGATCGGCTCGGCTCTGGAGGCCAGGGACCTCCAGTTTGGACTGAAATTCTACTATTAGCTGGATACCAATCTCGGTGAGGGGGTAGATTCGCTCTATCCCCTCACCGTTACCCCTCACATTGCCTCGATCCCTCCATTGACCGAGGACCGGATCACCGAATTCCCTTTCTGTTAGCGGTGTTCTGGCTGGTGACCCAGCCAGGAAGACGGGTTTCGGGAAATCTGCTGGTACCGGTCACTCAGAATCCACTCGGCTTGAACGGTTCCGGACAATTCTCTGGCCTGGAGCGACCATGCCGCCGGCTTGAATTCGATTTGGGACGTCCAAGTTCCTAGCCTTTTATTCAAAGCCGTTTCGCCGGTTGCCTGCTTTGCCGGCCCTGAGGCAGTTGTCCACGCCGTAAACAATACGAGTGCGGTCAGCGTTACAGATTTGTGCTTCATGAAATGTCCCAACTACTCCGTCTGCTGTCGTGCCTGACTTTGAGGTCTTTGAGGTCTTCCGGTGCGGCAAACTGGTCTATTGCACTCACACGGTGTGGCATTTCGATGGTCGAAGCCGTCGAAGGAAAAGGCTTCCCGTCCTTCCGATAAACTACAGTCCCTTCCTCGAGAATCGGACATCGATCATCAAAAAGAATCCTCCCATCCTCTCCGTAGCCGCCAACGTAACTCAGGCCAGGCGCCCTGCCTACTTGGCGCTGGGCCTCTTCGGACCATGGGTCCAACTCCGCAATGTACAGTACGGTGTGACCATCCCGGCGCAAACGGTCAACGATAGGCTTGTCCACGCCTTCATCCGCCAGAAGGTTCATGTACCCTGTTCATGCGGTTGGATAAAGGACATCGGCGCGCAGGGCGCGAGCTGCAAAACTCAAGGCTGCCAGAACGCCTTCCCTGGTCAAACGAGGATGGGCATCGAGAATTTCATCCACAGTCTCACCTGCGGAGAGCTTTTCCAGAATCAACTCAACGGTAATGCGGGTTCCCGCGACGACAGGCTTCCCCATCATGACCGCGGGATCGGATTGAATGAGTTCGGAATTCATGCTCTCATCTCCATTCGGTAGAGACTTGAGGATTCGGTCAACATACTCTTAACCTGCCCCATCGCTTCTGTTCCTCTTGAGCCTCGACAGCAGGAGGGTTCCCAAGCCCAGCAGGATCTCGTCCGCAAACGGAACGAGATCGGGGACCAGGACGTCCGGGAAGAAGACGGCGGCGGTGAGGAGAAACAGGTAGGGGAAACGAAGCTGGGAGAGAAAATCCGAAAGCGTCGATGACATGGCGGCGCGGCTCAAGCGCGCGGCCAGTTTAACAGATCGAATCGGCTCGACCCGCCGCCCCCGAGGACCCGCACTCATTGTCTTTCAGTTCGGCACAAGTGTATTCTGCCGCCGTTTTCACTCACTGGAACCCGTAAGGAGATCAATCATGCGCTTGCAGGATCGGGTCGCCGTGGTGACCGGCGGCGGGGGTGGCATCGGCTCCGGCATCTGTCTGGCTCTGGCTCGGGAAGGGGCGGACGTGGTGGTGTCGGACATCGACCTGGAGGCGGCGGAACGCTGTGCCTCCCAGGTGCGGGATGAGGGGCGGGGATCCCTGACGGTCCGGGCGGACGTCACCGTCGCTCAGGATTGTCTCGATCTGGTGGAAGCCGGCCTGAAGGCGTTCTCCAAGATCGACGTCCTGGTCAACAATGCGGGGCTCTTCGGCCGCCGGCTCGGCTTGCCCTTCACGAATCAGGAGGAAGAGGACTGGGACAACTGCTACCGGGTCAACGTCAAGGGTCCCTTCCTGCTCTCCAAGGCGGTGGCGCCGCACATGATGGAGCGGCGTTACGGCAAGATCATCAACATCTCCTCCATTGCCGCCCGGCGGGATGCCCAGATCCTTCCTGACTACACGGCTGCCAAGAACGCCGTGCTGAGTCTGACCCGGGTCACGGCCAAGGACCTGGCCCCCTACAATGTCACCGTGAACGCGATCTGCCCGGGGATGATCTGGTCCCCCTTCTGGCACCGGTTGGCTCCCATGATCGCCGCGCATTCCGACTACGCCGGACTGGAGCCTCGCCCGATGTTCGAAAAATATGTCAAGGACAACATTCCCATGCAGCGGGAGCAGACTCCGGAGGACATCGGCCAGTTGGCGGCCTTTCTGGCCTCGGACGACGCCCGCAACATCACGGGACAGACCATCTGCGTGGACGGCGGCGCGGCCATGGGATAATGACCGTTGCCGGGCTGAAGCCGGCGGGGTCTACTGGAGCGGCGGGATCGGGAATGCGAACGGAGACATAGCACCATGGCTTTGGACCACGAACTGGCGTATCTGCCCCTCTATCGGCTCCGGGAACTCATCGCGGCCAAGGAACTGTCGCCGGTGGAGTTGGTGGAGGCCACGCTGGAACGGATCGAGCGTTACAACTCCAGGCTGGGCGCCTTCATCACCGTGACCGACGATCTGGCTCTGGAGCAGGCGCGGCAGGCGGAGGCGGCCGTCCTGGCAGGGGACCCTCTGGGACCGCTGCACGGTATTCCCGTGCCCATCAAGGATCTGGAAGGCGTCAAGGGCGTCCGTTTCACCCACGGCTCGGTCCCGGCGGAAGAAATCGCCGCCAGTGACGCCCTCTGCGTGGAGCGGGTAAAGAACGCCGGCGGGATCATCATCGGAAAGACCAATACCCCCGAGTTCGGCTTCTCGGGGACCACCGAGAATCTGGTCTATGGTCCCTGCCGCAATCCCTGGAACACCGAAAGGACGTCCGGCGGCTCCAGCGGGGGCGCGGGCGCGGCGGTGGCCGCCGGGCTTGCCGCCGTGGCCCAGGGCAGCGACGGGGGCGGGAGCGTCCGCATCCCCTGCGCTCTGAACGGGATCTTCGGGCTCAAGGCCACCCAGGGCCGCATCCCGCGCCGCCACGCGGACATGAGCTCCTGGAACCCCATCAACAACTCGTCGGTCGGTCCCATGACCCGGACGGTGCGGGACGCCGCCATCCTGGCGGCTGCATTGGCCGGGCCCGCTCCGGACGCCGAGTACGGAACCATCCAAGAGGAGCCTCCCGACTTCGAGGCGGCGCTGGGCCGGGGAGTCGGCGGCCTGAGGGTCGCGCTCAATCTGGATCTGGGGGGAGCCGCCGTGGATCCCCAGGTGACGGAGCGGGTTTCGGAAGCGGCCCGGGTCTTCGAGGAGTTGGGCTCCCGAGTGGAGGAGGTCGCCTTCGGCCCCGAACCCAACGATGAGATGTTCCAGTTCTTCTTCGACTACTTCTCGGCCAAGGGCTACGCCTGCCTCGGTCAGTTGCTGGACGATCCCGGGTCCCGGGAACAACTCACCGACTATTTCAGGGCCACGCTGGAGCACGGCCGCGGCCTGTCCGCGGCGGACTGTTACCGGGCGCTCAACAGAATCGGATTCTATCGGGCCGAGACGGCGCGCCTGTTCGGCCGATACGATCTCCTTCTCACCCCCGTGACCTCGGTGCCGGCGTTTCCCATCGGCCGGCCACCGGAGGTGGTGGCGGGCCGCCGGCTCTCCAATCCGTCTTGGCGCTTCTTCCCCTTTACCTTCCCGTTCAACTTGTCGGAGAATCCGGCCGCCAGTGTCCCGTGTGGCTTCTCCGGCGACGGGATGCCCATCGGGCTGCAGATCGTGGGCCGTTGGGGAGACGAAGAGACGGTGCTGGCCGCTTCGGCGGCTTTCGAGCAGGCCCGGCCCTGGGCTCACAGGCGTCCGGCCGAATTCGACGGCTGACGACCCAGGCTGCATGACCCCTCAAGGAGAGATCGACATGGCCAGTGAATCGCCGCGCAAACCGGATCGAGTCGTGAACGTGGACTGCTATCTCGCGGAAAAGAGTGACAACTACGCCGCCGAGCGGAAGGCGATCGAGGCTCTGGGAGGCGAGCTGGTTCTGAAGAGGGCTCGGACCGAGGAGGAGATCATCCGAACCTGCGCCGGTGCCCGGATCATTTTGAGCGAGGGGTTGGCCAGTCCCCTCAATCGGAGGGTGATCGAAAACCTGGACGATTGCTGGGCCCTGGGACGCTACGGGATCGGCGTGGACAACATCGACGTCGAGGCTGCCACCGACCATGGGATCGTGGTCTTCAACGTGGCGGACTATTCTGTCAACGAGGTAGCGGACCACGCAGCGGCCCTGGTCCTGGCCGCCGCCCGGCGTGTGGTGAGCTCTGACCGTTATGTCAGGTCGGGCGGTTGGTCCGATCCGCCATTGGACCCGCCGCTGCGCCGGCTCGATCGTCTCACCCTGGGGTTGGTCGGATTCGGAAACATCGGCCGCCGCATGGTCCCCCGGCTCCGGGGATTCGGAATGCGGACCATTGCCACCGACCCCTTTGTGGATCCGCGTATCGCTTCGGAACTGGATGTGGAGTTGACCTCGCTGGAGCGGGTCATGAAGGAGTCGGACTTCGTTTCCATCCATACGTTTCTGAATGCCAGCACCCGGCATCTCATCGGAGCTCACGAAATCGGCCTGATGAAGCCCACCGCTTTTCTGGTCAACACCAGCCGCGGGGCCGTGGTGGACGAGGAGGCTCTCATCGCAGCCCTGAAGGCTCGGCGGATCGGGGGCGCCGCTCTGGACGTGACGGAGCAGGAGCCGCTGGCGCCCGACAGCCCCCTGAGGAGCCTGGACAACGCCATCGTCACGCCCCACCACGCGGCCGTGTCCCTGGAGTCCTTGGCCGATGTCCACCGCGGCGTGGTCGAGGCCGTCTCCTGCCTGATGGAGGGTTACTGGCCGCCGTTTCCCTTCAACCGCACCGTTCAACCCCGCGTGGAGTTGAAGCCTTACGCGGAACGTTAACGGCCCAGCCTCCGAGGTTTCCCTCCTAATTCCGGAATCATTCGACGGAAGCGGTTCCGAGACAAGACGGCTTCCGAATCCAGGCGGGTTGCAGGGTCATTCTGAGAGTTGGTGAACTCATGTTTCTGGGCATCGAAATCGGCGGGACGAAACTCCAGTTGGGAGTCGGTGCCGGAGACGGAACTCCCCTGGTCTGCCTGGCGCGCCGGGACGTCGATCCCGTGGCCGGTGCCGCCGGCATCCTGGAGCAGATTCGGGAGGAGACCTCCAACCTGAAGACAGTCCACTCCATCCGGGGAATCGGCGTGGGCTTCGGCGGTCCGGTGGACGGGGCGAAGGGCCGGGTGCGCAAGAGCCATCATGTCATCGGCTGGGAGAACTTCCCTATGGTCGACTGGTTTCGCCGAAATCCGGGTCTGCCGGCCGTTCTGGGAAACGATTGCGACTTGGCTGCGCTGGCTGAAAGCCGTATCGGGGCGGGTCGAGGGAAGGACTCCGTCTTCTACGTGACGGTGGGAACGGGCGTGGGCGGCGGTCATGTCGTGAACGGGCGGCTTCAAGGACAGGGCCGCCCGTCAGTCTCCGAGATCGGACATCTGCGCCCGGGACTGGACGCGGTGGATCCGGACCGGACGGTGGAGAGCCTGGCCAGCGGATGGTCCATTGCCGATTTCGCCCGCAGGAGTCTGGGTGGCAAGAGGGCCGATTCGGACCGGAACGGCCGCCGGCTCCTGGCGTCATGCCAGGGGAACCCGGCGGGTCTGACGGCGGAATTGGTTGCCGAGGCGGCCCGATCCGGAGACGCTGTGGCCTGGGCCGCGTTCCGCCAGGCCACCCAGGCGCTCGGATGGGCCATCGCCCAGGTCTTGACCCTGCTGTCACCGGAGTTGATCGTGATCGGAGGCGGTGTGAGCCGGAGTGGCGAGGAATTGTTCTTCGCCCCGATTCGGACAGAGATCGAGAGGTACGTTTTTCCACCCCTCGTCGGGTGCTATCAGGTGGTATCGGCCAAACTGGGAGAGACCGTGGTTGTGGAAGGAGCCCTGCTCCTGGCCGGAAACGAGTGGAGTCGAGCGTGAGGCTTTTTATTCGCGCAGTGATCGTTCTGCTGGCCTGGGCCGGAACCCCCGACCTGATGTGGGGGCAGAATCCCGCCCCGGAGCCCTCCGAGAAAGAGATCCTCTCCCGGGCCCTGGAACGAGGCCTGGCCAACAATAAGCAGCGAGCGGAGCAAGCCTATTCCTTCCGACACCTCCGGATCTCGGAGAAGCTGAACAAGCAGGCTCAACCGACCCAGGTCGAAAAGCGCCTCTACCAGGTCGTACCCATCGGCAACGTGCGCTATGAGAGGTTGCTGGAGAAGGACGGAGAGCCCCTGAGCAAGAAGGAGCAGGAGGCCGAACGCCGGAAGGAGGCGAAGTTTCGGCGTCGCCTTGAGAGGGACAGGGATGCCCGCAAGTCGAACGACAACGAAGTCAGATTCAACCGGGAGTTGGTGGGCCGGTATCGCTTTCGGGTGGAAGGGACCGGGGAGCTCCACGGACGCCAGGTCTACCGGCTGAGCTTCGAGCCCAAAAGCGGAAAGCTCCCCGTCAGGCGCAGAATCGACCGTGCCCTGAACAACTCCCGAGGCCGGATCTGGCTGGATCGGGAGTCGTACGAGATCGTCCGGGTCGAGTTCGAGCTCATAAGGCCGACCCGGATCTGGTGGGGAATACTCGGTTCCATCTCCCGGATTGACGGGATGATGGATCGCAAGGAAGGCGAAGACGGGATCTGGTTCCCCAGTTACTTCCGGCTCTATCTCAAGGGGAGGATCCTGTTCAAATCGCTGCACAGCCGGAGGGAATCCCACTGGAGCGATTTTAAACGAGTGGCAGAGCTTCCTTTGAAACGCGACACGCTACAAGAAGGAAAGAGCAAGTAGTTGGGAGGGCAGCTTGATGCGAATCTCAGAGAAACCCGGATCCGAAGCTGCTATGAGGAATGACGGTTCTATGGAGCGACGTGGCTTTCTCAAGCAGTCTCTTTCGGCCGTCGCCTTGGGTGTGGCGGGCAGATCCACCCGGGGAGAACGTTCAGCTGGATTTGCCGGAGCCGTAGACCCGGCCCAGTTGCACCGGGATGCCATCGTCATCGACACCTACGGCACGCTTTACCTGGAAGACTTCCAAAAGGGCCAGGTCGACGCCATCGTCCACGGAATCGGTGTCGAAGAAATCTTCCGGAGCGATGCCCGGGAAGGAATCATCGATCCTCCCGAAGTGGGCAAGAACATTTGCGACAACCTGTTTGACGGCCCGGACGTGGTCAAGCGGGTCCTGCAGCGCGTCGACGAGATACTGGAGCGAAGCGTGCGGCAGCACCCGGATGCCGTGGAGCTGGCACTACGGTCCTCCGACCTGAAGCGAATCGTCCGAGCGGGGAAGATTGCGGTGATCCCCATGCTCAACGCGGGCTGGATCGCCAACGATCTGGCCGTCCTGAGGATGTATCACCGCATGGGGATCCGGGTCTTTGCGTTGACCCATATTGCTGCTTTCGACTGGGTCGATTCCAGTGGGGAGCTGAACCCGAAGTCCGGGTTGAGCGACTTCGGCCGGGAGGTGGTTCGGGAGTGCAACCAGATCGGGATGCTGGTGGACATCTCCCATGCCTCGGACCAGGCGTTTTGGGACACGATCCAAACCAGTTCCAAACCCATCATCGCCACCCATTCCGGTTGCCGGGCCCTGTGCATGGTGCAACGCAACCTGACGGACGAGATGCTGCGGGCCCTGGCCGAGAACGGGGGCGTGGTGGGAATCTTCACCGTTCCCTCCTACCTGGATACCAAAGCCCTGAACGACATGATGAAAACCCGGTTCCTTCCCGACTACACGGACCGGGATCTTCGCCTCGCGCAGCAGCACTCGGATCCCTGGGAGATTGCCGCCGCCATGAGGAATACGCTGGATTCGCATTCCTACGTCGAGAAAATCGATCTGCCTCCCATCGATGCTTTCCTGGACCACATCGACCATGCCGTCAAGGTGGCCGGAATCGACCAGGTGGCGGTCTCCTCCGACAACGAGCCCGTCGAGGACCTGGAAGACCGATCCAAGTGGCCGAACCTGACCAAGGGTCTGGTGAAACGGGGATACAGCGATGGGGACATCCGAAAGATCCTGGGGGAGAACTTCCTCCGGGTCTGGGACCAGGCAGCCGGGGCTTAGATCGGGCATTAGATCCAGCGCTATCTCGTTATCCATTTCAAGAATCATTTACGGAGGAAACCGATGGTAGAACTGAACTCGAGTTGGAAGAGAAATTTCGATGTCTACGACAGGATCAGCCGGCTGGGAATCGATCTGGGGCAGAAGGAAGATGCACTTCCGCCTCCAGGTGCGGAGAATCTTGCCCAGGCCACCCTTACCCCCTCGGGCCTGGTATTTCTTTCCGGCACCACCGCCGGCATGGGAGCGGTCACCGACGAGGATGCCGAGGTCGAGAAGGGGACCGTAGCGGGTCGCGAGGCGGGCATCCAGCACATCCGCGTTCTGCACTGGGGACTCCATCCTCTGGGAACGCTGAACGATGTCTGGTACTGCGTCAAAGGTTTCGGCATGGTCAACTCGGCCGGCGGTGGGGTCCTGACCCTCTCGCACCTGGTCGTCAACGGATACTCCAAGGTCTTTCATGATGTCTTCGGTGGACCGCTGTCTCAGTTTGCAGAAGATGGCAGGGATCAATCTCTTTCAGGTTGGCACGCGCGTAGTGCCGTCGGGGGTTTCGATCTGCCCGCGGGAGTCCGGACCGAGCCCGAGATGATCGTCCAGATCGATCCCGAGCTGGCTTTGAGAATTATCCGGGAGCGTGGCCCTCATGCCTGAGGTGCCGCGCGACGGAACCTGCTTCGAAGGGGTCTTGGACGAGGTTTACCGCCGTTTCAGTCGAGCCATTTTATCTTCCGGCCTGGGAGCCGCCGTCGACGGATACGGGCTGGCCGGTGAGGTACGAGGCGGCATCGGAGCACATCCAGACCACGACCTCAGCCACCTCTTCCGCCGTTCCCCAACGCTGTGAAGGGGTGCGGGTTGCGGTGGCGGCCATCTTCACCGGGTCCCGCCCCAGCAGCCGGTCGGCCATGGGAGTGTCGATAGCGCCGGGACAAACGGCGTTCACACGAATCCCCTCCCGGGCGTATTCCATGGCGGCCGCTCGGGTCAGGCCCATGACACCATGCTTGCTGGCGTTGTAGGCGCTGACCCCGTTGCCAGTGCCCGAGAGTCCGGATCCGGAGGAGGTGTTGACGATGACCCCGCCCTCCTGGCGCAGCATCTGCTTGATCTCGAACTTCATGCAGTACCAGACCCCCGTCAGGTTGATGGCCGTCACTCGATCAAACATCTCCTCCGAGTAGTTGTGAAAGGGGGTCGTCTCTCCCTCGATGCCGGCGTTGTTGTGGGCGCAGTCCAAACGGCCATGCAGCTTCACGGTGTCCCGGATCAGGGCTTCGACCTGAGCCACATCCGACACGTCGGCGGGCAGGGAATTGGCTGAACCACCGGCCGCCAGGATTCGCTCCGTGGTCTCGGCGCTCCATTCCGGATTCAGGTCCGAGACCACGACCCGGGCGCCTTCCCGGGCGCAGGCCAGAGCGGTGGCGCGGCCGATGCCGGAGCCGGCGCCGGTGATGAGAATCACCTTGTCTTCAAGACAACCCGACACGCTGGATCACTCCTCCTTGGAAACATGTGGGGGTGGTCTGAAGGGACGACTTCCGGTCGCCCATTCCTTTGTAGCCCACCGTTACTCAGGAGTTCGGCGGCTGGAAACCGCCGCTCCGGTTCGGCGGCTGGAAACCGCCGCTCCGGTACCGTCCGTTCAACTTCCGTCTCGCATCTCCTCGTAGATTGCCTTGGCCTCTTCGAAGAGGTCCTGCATTTCGCGGCGCTGTTCCGGATCGGGGATATTGGCCGTCTTCTCCAACCAGGTCAGAGACTCTTCGATCCAGGTGAGGAAGAAGGCGGCGTCTTCGGGCGATCTCGGCTGCCGGTCGCCCACCTGAAGATAGACGGGGCTGGTGTGGGCCACCAGGGGGATCCCTCCCTGGTAGACCAGTTCGGGTCCGTAGGCCCGGGCCGCAACCCAGGAGCTGTCCTTCACCCGGATCCGGTCTTTCAGCGCCAGGTCCCGATCCCCGGACGGGTTCTCCACCTTGGCGACGACCTTGCCTCCCCGGACGATTTCCAGGCGGTCGACCGGAATCCTGGATCGCACGGAAGCGGTTACCTCGATCTCCTCGTCGGCCGAGGCTGAAACGGTCTCGCCCAACTCTCGGCCGCCGGCGGTGAACTGGAGCATGGGACCCGTGGTCACGAAGGTCCGTCCGGCGCGGATCCCGTCCAGCCAGACCGGATAGGAAAAAGGCCCGGGGACCTGGACGTAGACGCGGGGGATTCCGGCGACCTGAATGTTGGACATCTTGTCGGTGCCGCCGGCCGCCGCCAGCCGGAAGCCGCAGTTCAGGAAGCGGTACCAGATCTCGGCGGCCGCAGGACGATTCCGGCGGGGAGCCAGAGGGTCGCCCCAGGTCATGAGGTCGATGGAGTCCACCTTTCCCAAGGCCACGTCGATGGCCAGCTCGCCGCGGGCGCCGGGGAAGTGGGCCCAGCTCACGAACCCGCCCTGGGCGTGGGCCATGTCCGCCTGCCGGGCCATGGGAGGGTAGTCGATGCCGCCTGGGACCCCTTCATCGGGTCCGCCCCAGGTCAGGGGATAGACCAGGTTCTTTAGATTCAGCAGCACGGTGTGCCCCAGGAAGTCGTGCCGGCTCTCCTCGTTCACGTAGATGACGGTCTCCGGTTCGGAGACGCGGTCCGGTTCGCCGGTGAAGTGCTCCACGTTGGTGATCAGTTCGTCCCACTTGGTGGCCAGGATGTTGATGACGTTCAGATCCTCCGCCTTGGCCTCCAGCAGAGCCGCATGGGGGCTCACGAAGTGGACGTGGGTGTCGCCCGAGTACCAGCCCTCCTGCCGCAGGTCGGACCAGCGCCGCAACTGGACCTCCAGTTCCGGGACCTGTCCCTTCTTGACGGAGAAGCGGATGCTGCGGGGCTCGTATTCGATTCCCTTGAGGATCTCCATCTCGTAGCTTCCCGCAGCCAGGGGCAGGATGAAGTCGGGGTGGACGTAGGCGTAGGTTTCGTCAACCACGACCACGTCTCCCCCCACGTCCTCGCGCCAGCCGATGGGGACTCGCCTCTGGTGGCCCTGAGGCGGCCAGTAGGTCCCCGCTTGATCCAGGACCCGGATTCGAGCCGCCACGGCCTGCCCGCTGTCCCGATCCCGCAAGTGAACCCGGACCCGGTGCCGGGGTTGCTGCTCGGGGTGGTCCACCGCGAGTTCCGGCGGAAGGTCCGGCCGGCGTTCACCGCCGATGTGGACGATCTTCCAGCCCGAGTCCCTCCGGCGTAGCGTCAGGGTCAGGGCCGGCTTGGTGACGCCATGGGACCGGTAGACCAGGATCGGGTGGACCCGGATCGTGTCGCCCACCTCTTGGAAGTGGGCGAATCGGAGCCAGACGTGGGTGATCTTGTGCATGCCCCGGTGCAGGTTCTCCAGGTACTGCTCCCGGTTCTCGCCTCCGTCCGTGGTCAACTCCGGGTCCAGGATCGAAGCCATCGTCTCCAGGTCCCGGTTCAGGAAGCCGTTGGCCCAGGTGTGGACGGCCAGGCGGGCCTTCAGCATCTCCGTAGTGGGATGCGCCAGCGCGTTCGCCCCCAACAGAAAGACGAAAAGAAGCGCCGCCCAATCGATCGACAGGCCGAATGCAGGCGTTCTCACCGCTGTGTCCCTGTTCGACATGGATTCCTCCTATTCCGCCGAGGGGTGGCCGAACTCTTCCGGGGAGGCTGATCTCAGGCCGGAATAGCCACGTCCGGACGCGACCCGCCGGCCCGCCGGTCCACCGCGGCTCCGAAAGAGCCAATCACCAGACCGGACACGCCCTCGGTGTCCAGAAGCCTGGCGTTTTCCTCCGGGTCGTGTGCCGACCACATGCGCGCCACGTGGAGCCGGCAACCGTGCCGCGCGCAATGGGGGCCGTAGTCGTCGCGGATCGCACTGTACAGGCGGTCCATGGCCCCTTGGTACGCAGGCGAGCCCTTGACCAGTGGGATCGACCAGTAGCTCGGGATTCCGTGGTCGTCGACACCCTTGATCCCGTAATGGTCCTCGTCGTTGACCCGGTATCCGTAACCCTGGTGCTTGGGCCACAGGAGGAGCCAGAAAGAGGGGCAGCGCACCGCCACCTGGTCGATGACCAGGTCGTCCAGCAGCTTCTCTTGGACCCAGGTCCTCCAGTCCAGGTAGAGGTTGCCCAGTGGGGGACCGATGTAGTTTCCCGTGGGAACTCCGATCCCCAGCTGCATTCCCCGGGCATTGAGCGCCGACCGCAGTTCCCTCAGGAACTGGGTTACTCCTTCTCCCCGCAGGCGCCGCCAGGGCTCCAGCTCGAAATTGCGCCGCATAATATCGACGCCGTAGCGCCTCTCGTACTCCTCGACTACGGGCGCGTTGAATCCGAACTGGTCGCCGTGGACGGCCGGCTTGGACTGGGAGCGGGTGCAGACGAAGACCCCGTCGAAGTCGTAGTTCCCCAGCACCGACAGGATTCGGCGGATGGTGTAGCGGCGCACGTCCGGGTAGGCGTACTCCATGACGCCGTAGTGGGGCCGGCCCTCCCGGTCCCGGGCCAGGTACTCGGGGTTGGCCATGGTGAACTGGCTCTGCCAGCCGTAGACGCCTCCCTGCCAGCTTTCGCTCAACGGGAGTCCTTCATCGAACATGGTGGTGTACATGTAGACCTTGTAGCCCATCTCCTTGAGCTGGGTGGTGATCAGCTCGTGCTCGTCGTAGCCTTTCCTCTCGTAGTCGTCGAAGAGCCTTCGCGGCGGAGCGCCCGGGGCGCTGAAGCAGATTCGGAATTTGCTCCAACTCCTCATCTCCCGCCAATAGATGGCGCCGGCGCCGAACTCACGCCGCCAGCGCTCGGCACAGCGCAGAATCCTGTTCGGCCGATCCAGGGCGTCGTCCCCGTCCCAGGCTTCCAGATGGTCGCCCCAACTGACGCTCATGATGTTCCGGTTCGTGGTGCTGTCCGCCATGGTCAACTTAGCAGGATCCCTTTCCAAACTGACACGTCAAAGATCCGAACCGGACTCAGGCCGGATTGGCCACGTCGGGGCGGACGCCGCCGGCCCGCCGGTCCACGACGGCTCCGAACGAGCCGATCGCCAGGCCGGACACGCCCTCGGTGTCGAGAAGCCGGGCCTCTTCCTCCGGGTCGTGCACTGACCACATGCGGGCCACGTGAAGCCGGCATCCGTGCCGGGCGCAGTGGGGGCTGTAGTCGTCCCGGATGGCTCCGTACAGGCGCTTCATTGCCCCTTCGTAAGCAGGCGAACCCTTGACCAGAGGGATGGACCAGAAGCGCTTCTCGCCGTAGTCGTCTCCCCCCTTGATTCCGTAGTGGTCCTCGTCATTGACCAAGTATCCGTAACCCGGATTCTTGGGCCACATGAGGTGCCAGAAAGAGGGGCAGCGCACCGCCACCTGGTTGATGACCAGATCGTCCAGGAGCTTCTCCTCGACCCAGGTCCTCCAGTCCAGGTAGAGGTTGCCCAAGGGAGGACCGATGTAATTCCCGGTGGGGACTCCGATGCCCAACTTCATTCCCCGGGCGTTGAGGGCCGACCGCAACTCTCTCAGGAACTGGGTCACGCCCTCCCCCCGCAGCCGCCGCCAAGGCTCCAGTTCGAAATTGCGCCGCATCATGTCCACGCCGTAGCGCCGTTCGTATTCCTCGACTACGGGCGCGTTGAATCCGAACTGGTCGCCGTAGACGGCCGGCTTGGACTGGGAGCGGGTGCAGACGAACACTCCGTCGAAGTCATAGTCTCCCAGGGCCGACAGGATTCTCCGGATGGTGTAGCGGCGCACGTCCGGGTAGGAGTACTCCATGATGCCGTAATGGGGCCGGCCCTCCTTGTCCCGGGCCAGGTACTCCGGGTTGGCCATGGTGAACTGACTCTGCCAGCCGTAGATGCCTCCCTGCCAGCCTTCGCTCAGAGGGAACCCTTCGTCGAACATGGTGGCGTACATGTAGACCTTGTAGCCCATCTCCTTGACCTGGGTGGTGATCAACTCATGCTCGTCGTAGCCCTTCCTCTCGTAGTCGTCGAAGACCTTGCGGGGCGGGGCGCCGGGGGGAGTGAAGCCGATCCGGAACTTGCTCCAGCTCCGCATCTCCCGCCAGT
The DNA here is from genome assembly GCA_965217775.1 of Acidobacteriota bacterium. Classification (GTDB taxonomy): domain Bacteria; phylum Acidobacteriota; class UBA6911; order RPQK01; family JAJDTT01; genus JAJDTT01. The sequence continues at coordinate 3,111,410 of CBDCJH010000002.1, read as the reverse complement.
AGATGGCGCCGGCGCCGAACTCTGACTGCCAGCGCTCGGCGCAGCGAAGAATCTTGTCCGGCTGATCCATCGCGTCATCCCCGTCCCAGGCTTCCAGATGGTCGCCCCAACTGACGCTCATGATGTTTCGGTTCGGTTTGCTGTCCGCCATGGTCAACCTCGTGTTTCGCTTTTTCGGATTGAATGGGTGAGTACACCGCGCCCCGCCCCTGACGTCCAGGGATCAAACGGTGGGTGGATGCCGTCCCGTGGTGAGGAGCCACGCCTCGGCTTCGCCATGTGCCGTCCGGGTCTCTCGGACTCAGACCTTCGGGAGCGTCCAGGGCTCTCGATAGGTCCGGCCCAGCAACCGGTTGGCCTCCTCGTCGTTGGTGAAAGTCTCGGTGGCCGCATCGAACTTGAGCTTGTTGTTCGTGCGCCAGGCGATGTTGCCCAGATGGACGATTCCGGAGGCGACATGGCCGATTTCGATGTCGCAGGCGGGTCTGCCGCCGTCTCGGATGCACTTCAGGAAATCGCGCTTGTGCCGGACGTCGTCTTCTTTCATCGAGCCCTTGGCTTCGTGAAGCAATTCCGCCTTGGGGCCGTAGGCTCGCCAACTGCGGTTGCCGATGATCACATAGCCGTTTTCCCCGTAGATGACGGCGCCTTCCACCAGGCCCTCCAGGGGAGGCCGGGACCAGAGGCGCATCTCGTACATGAGGATGCAGTTGGGGTAGTCATACATGACCAGTTGGGTGTCGGGCCATTCCTGGCAGTCATCCAGAACCAGCTTGCCGCCGCTGGCGCTCACCGCCGAGGGCCACTCGGGAAGGGTCTCCCCTTGGGCATCGAGACCCGCCTCCAACCCGCGACGGGCGTAGTCGAGGCGATGGACCCCGTCGTTGCCCAGGTCCCCGCAACCGTAATCGAAGAACCAACGCCAGTTGCTATGGAAGCGGAGTGGATTGAAGGGGCGTTTGGGAGCCGGTCCCAGCCACATGTCGTAGTCGACGCCGGACGGAGTGGCGGTGTCGGCGGGGAACCCCAGGTTCCGGTTGTGGGCGCTCTCCCAACCCTTGGCGAAGCGGACCTTTCCCAGGACGCCGGAACGGATGTAGTCGATGGCCTGTTGGAAGAAACGGCCGTTGCGGGACTGGATGCCCACCTGCACGATCCGGTCGTATTTTCGGGCCGCCTCCACCATGGCCCGGCCCTCCTTCATGTTGTGGGAGGCGGGCTTTTCCACGTAGACGTGCTTTCCGGCCTGGCAGGCCAGGATGGTAGGGATGGCGTGCCAATGGGTGGGAGTCCCCATCACGATGGCGTCGATGGACGGGTCGTCCAGAAGGCGCCGGAAGTCGGTCTCGGCCTTGGGGCGTTTTCCCTGCAGATCCTCGGTCTTCTTGAGTCGTTCCTCGAAGACCCGGGTGTCCACGTCGCAAACGTGGGTCACCTCCACATCCTTCAGCTCGGCGAATCCGTAGAGCAGGCCTTTTCCCCTGCCGCGGACACCCATGCAGGCGACGCGAAACTTCTCGTTGGGACTCTGGGAATCCTTTCGGAATGCGGGGACCGCCAGTACCGCGCTCGAAAGTGCGGCCGACTTGAGGAACGAACGACGGTTGGCTTGGGCCATTGAACTCTCCATGGCAGTGGTCCTTACGGACCGTTGTCGGATTCGATTTGCATGCTCTCAGATATGGACCCATCAGGTGTTCCTGTCAAGAACCAAAGGGAATCAGGAATGCGTGCGGTCCGGTTTCCACGGCGCGTCGGGGCACCCTGGGAGGAGGGACTTTCAGTCCCCCTCTTCATCAGTGCTCCGGATCCGGCGTCTGGAAAGCCTGCTCCCCCGAATCCCTCTTTTTTTGGGCAGGATTGCGCTGGGTTACGGCCAGTGGGGGAGCTTTCCGGCGATTGACACTGGGAGCGGCCATTCTTACGCTGGAACGCAATGAAGGTCGCCGTCATTTCCGACACTCACGACAACTGGCCCAACCTGGATCGAGCCTGCCGCTACCTGAACGGGCTCGGGGTCCGCATGCTGCTGCACTGCGGGGACGTCTGCGCGCCTCTGACCCTGCGGCGGTTGGCGGCGGCGTTTCAGGGCCAGATCCACTTGGTGCTCGGGAACGTGGACGGGGATCCTTTCTTGATGGTCACCCGGACCACCGAGTTCCCCCATCTGCACCACCACGGCGCCGAACTGGGCGAGATCGAGATCGACGGCCGGAAGATCGCGTTGCAGCATTATCCCACCCTGGCCCGGGGTTTGGCATTGACGGGGCAGTACGACGCCGTCTTTTTCGGGCATGACCACACTTGCCGCCAGGAGGTTCTGGAGGCCGGGGGAAGGCAGGTGCTGCTGGCCAATCCGGGTTTGCTGGGGGAGATGGGAAAATCGCCCAGCCTGGGACTCTACGAGACGGCGGATAACAGCTTCCGGATCCTGGGTCTGGACGAGTTCTGAGAACTACTTCAGGGTCGCCTGGAGCGCGGCTTCGTCCACCACGCACCACTGGTACTGGTTCATGCGGCCGGCGCCGTCGGGCAAGGGCGGGCTGAGAACGGTCCGGCCGAAGTCCAGGGGCGCGAAATCGTCCTGGGCGGTCTCATCGGCCACCCTGAAGATGTTGTAGTCGGCGGCCGCCTCCACTCGGGCCAGGTCGATGAGGTCCCGCATGGCAAAACGCCGGACCACGGCGTTTCCGATGGCCGTGATCCCCACCGACCCCTGCTCTTCGAGCATGCGGCCGAGGCGGTTGAAGTCGGTGTGGCGATCGTAATAGGCGCCGGCTTCGCCCGGCTTCGGCTGGTAGTCGAGCATGGACTGGCGGACGATGGCGCCGTCGGGGCGGCGGACCCGGACGTTCAGCGGTATGGTGCGGCGGTAGGGCACGTCGCAGAACCATTCGGCGAAGTGGTGGCTGGTGGACGCGTGGTAGGTCATTCCCGCCAGCACGATCTGGGCGTCCAGCGCCAGCATGACGCCGAAGGAGGAGCGCAGATCGAAGACGGAGAGGGCGGGGTCCACCTGGGTGATGACCTCGGCCCTGGGACCGATGGCCGAGAAGGAGTGACGAAACCCCGTGCTGCGGATCGCCCGGGCGTGCCGCCGCACCGTTTCGCTGATGATTCCCATCTCTGAAGGGTCGTTTTCCGGATCGATGAGGGGATCCTCCTCGGCTTCGTGAACAAAAGTGAAGTTGGGCGCCACCAGAGTTCCCGACGGTCCCAGGATCTCCAGGAAGGCTTCCACCACGGTTTCGGCCCCACCCTGAATATGACCGAAGGTCCGCATGGCCGAATGGACCAATACCACGTTCCCCGGCCCCAATCCGATCCGGATCAGGCCTTCGCGAATCTCTTCCTTGGTCAATCCCTTCTGGCCGGTCTCGTGCTGTGGCACCATGAGCCTCATCATAGTTCGCGATTTTCGGTGACGCCACCCGGGAGAAACGCATGACCAGAAAACCACTCCAGCTTGGACCTGCCGGTCCCGCCGCCTTGATCTGCGGCGTACTTCTGATGGGAGCCGGCTCCGGTTGCGGGCCCATTGCCGATCCTCCGTCCGCAACGGAGCCACTGGTGCTGAACCGCCAGCAGGTGCTGTTGCTGCATGACGACCGGCTGGTCCGGAGCCGGGAGGGCTTGGAGCTGGTGCAGGCGCGGCTTGAAAAACACCCTGCCAACCCCCTTCTGGTCATCGACCGTCCCTGGGAGCGTCAGGGGATCCTCAACTACGTGGCCATCCTGCACGACGAGGAGGAGGGGCTCTACCGGATGTGGTACCAGATCCTGGGCCGGACCGAGGAGGGGGTCAACCGCAGCCATTGCCTCTATGCCCAGTCCTCCGACGGCATCCGGTGGGAGAAACCGGAGTTGGGACTGGTGGACTTCCAGGGTTCCAAGGACAACAACATCCTGTTCCTGGACCCCAACGAGCGCCCGCGGGGAACGCCCGTCTACTGGGTGGTGAAGGACTATGCGGAAGCGGACCCCGGCCGGCGCTACAAGATGATGCTCAATCGCTGGGACTTCCGGGGCCGGGGCGTGGGAATCGGTTACTCCGCCGACGGAATCCGTTGGGAATTCACCCCGTACGTCAACCGTCTGGGGGGCTTCGACACCCACAACCTCTTCTTCTGGGACGACCGGATCGGCCTCTACGCCGGTTACTTTCGAACCCACGTCCGGGGCAAACGGTCCATCGGACGTGCCACGAGCCCGGACGCGTTTCACTGGTCGGCGCCGGTCACGGTTCACACGCTCGACGAACGGGATCCTCCGGCATGGCAGATCTATGGTCCCGGCATCTTCAAATACAGCCGGGCCCGGGACGTCTACGTCATGTACGGGGAGGGCTACGACTCGGAGAACGAGATCTTCCGGGGACAGTTGGGCCTGAGCCGGGACGGAATCGATTGGACGCGATTCCGCGACGGTTATTTTGCAGACACCAGCGCGGGAGCATGGGATGCCGGCTCGGTTCGGCCGATCCCCGCGGAGGCCGTGGTCGACGGCCGGATGGCCGTCTTCTATGCGGGCAGCGACCACTCCCTGCACGACTGGGAGGGGACGAGAGGGGTGGGTCTGGCGCTGTACCAGCAGGGAGGGTTCGCCGGCTGGAGGGCAGGGACCGAGGGGACGTTGACCACCCGGCTCCTCCTGGCCAAGGACCGGGAGCCGGGACTGCTGCTGAACGCGGAAGCCGAGGGCGGCGAGATCCGGGCCGAGCTCATGGATGCCCAGGGCAGGATCATCCCGGGTTACTCACGCGAGAACTGCCGGCCCTTGACCGGCAACGGGCATCAACAGGAAGTGGTCTGGGAGGGGCGGGAGAATCTGGCGCCGGTGGTGGCCCAGGGGGCCTTCAGCATTCGTCTGCATCTGAAGCAGGCCACGATCTATGGATTTCGGGTAATTCCGCCCCGAAGCGCCCGAGCGCTGCTTTGAGGAGGGGCGACATCCCTGTCGCCCACAGGAGGGGCGATTGTGCGCCAGGCTAACTGGCACAAGATAGGCGGTGGAAGTCCGCCGAAACGAAGGACTAACCATCCACGTTTCTCCGCGAGCCGTGCGTGGGCACCCGTGAGGGTGTCGGCGAAGCGTCGGTAGCGGTGCGTATGGGCAGGCTATTGAGCATCGAAAGCTCCATGATCGGAAGTGCCGAGGCTGTAGTCGCGGTCGAAGGCAACACCGGCTGGACCGCCCAGGTGAGGGCCGGCCGGGCTCCGCGGTGTCAAAGAACCCAGGCACGTACGCAAATCTTGTTCCGGGACCTGGGAGGGCTTCATTTCACCCCGGGGGGTCGCCCCGGGGTCGCATGAGAAAGGAGTAACCCGAAACTCATGATGGACGGAACGAAGCAATCGGATTCATCCATAGTAGCGATGAAGCGGGCGAACAAAGAGGGGCGACCCTCGGCGGAGCCGGTGGAGCGAAGGGATGGAACCAAGGGGAATTCGGTGAGCCAAAGCACGCGCCGGACGCAGAGTCGGGGGAGCGTGTCCCAAGCGGTGGACCGGATACGGCGAGCGATCGCGAGAAACCCCAAGGAGCGACTGACCGCGCTGCTGCACCATATCACTGTGGAGGCCCTGCGCCGCGCCTACCTCGGACTGAGGAAGGATGCTGCCCCGGGAATCGACGGGGTACGGTGGGAGGAGTACGGGGCGAAGCTGGAAGAGCGACTGCTGGACCTGCATCGCCGCGTGCACCGGGGCGCGTACCGAGCGCCTCCCGTCCGGCGGGTGAACATCCCCAAGCCGGATGGAAGGACACGACCGCTCGGCGTGGCCGCGCTGGAGGACAAGATCCTCCAGAAGGCAGTCGTGGACGAGCTCCTAACGCCGATTTACGAGGCGGAGTTTCTCGGGCTCAGCTACGGGTTCCGGCCCGGACGGAAGGCGCATGACGCGCTGGATGCACTGGCCTACGGGATCGAACGGCGGAAAGTCAATTGGATCGTGGACGCGGACATTCGGACGTTCTTTGATGCGATCGACCGGGACTGCCTGATGCAGTTCGTGGAACGGCGGATCGGAGACCGGCGGGTGCTGCGGCTGCTGCGCAAGTGGCTGAACGCCGGCGTGATGGAAGAAGGGACCTGGTCGGACACGGGGAGAGGGACGCCTCAGGGCGCCAACGTCTCGCCGGTCATGGCCAACGTGTACCTGCACTACGTGCTGGACCAATGGTTCCATCGGACGTGGCGCCCACGAGTCCCGAAAGGCGAAGCGATCCTGGTGCGATATGCGGACGACTTCGTGGCCGGATTCCAGAGACGGGCGGACGCGAAACGGTTTCTCCGAGACCTGGGGGAACGGTGCGCCGAGTTCGGGCTGGAACTGCACCCGGAAAAGACGCGACTGGTGGAGTTCGGACGATTTGCGGCAGCGGATCGGCGACGACGCGGGGAGCGGAAACCGGAGACGTTCGACTTTCTGGGGTTCACGCACTACTGTGCGAAGACCCGGAAGGGACGCTTCCGGCTGGGGCGGAAGCCAAGCGCGAAACGGATGAACCGGACCCTGCAACGGGTGGGGGAGAGGCTGTGGAGACAACGGCACGCGGATCACTGGGAGGTCGGGAAATGGTTGAGCCGGGTCCTGAACGGCTGGCTGAACTATATTGCGGTTCCGGGGAGTACGCGCTGGCTGCGAGGTTTCTGCTATCTGCTGCAACGGCGGTGGCTGCGAGCCTTGCGCCGCCGGTCCCAACGCGACCGCTTCAGCTGGGGACGGTTGCGACGGATGACGGAATTGCTCTGGCCATCCGTGAAGATCCGTCACCCGTGGCCGGGGCAGCGGTTCCGCTGGCCGTCCACACCCAAGGTAGGAGCCGGATGCCTTAACGGGCACGTCCGGATCTGTGCGGGGGGCGGCAGGAAACTGCCGTTCCTACCGTGACTCCAGTCGCCCAGTGGGCGGCAAGAAAGCCGCCGCTCTCAATCGGCGACAAGAAAGTCGCCTCTCCATGCCATCGCTTTGCGATGGGAGGCTCCTCACTCGACGATGGTTCCGACCACCACCTCTTCGGTGACGTTGTGGGGGCTGATGACCTCCCCGCCGCAAAGGTACAGCTTCTTTCCGACCAGGCTCAGTTCCGCCGCCAGCCGGTAGACCCCGTTCGAGAGGTCGATGCCGGTGGCTTCCCGGATCTGTTGCTCCCGCTCGGGGTGGACCGGAAAGGGAAGGATTTTGGAGGGAAGGGTCCGGTAGGTTTTCTCCACCGTGTCGAACACCAGGACGTCGAAGTTGGGGGAGCGCACCTCGGGGATCCGGTCCTTGTAGCGGTACGGATGGTCCACCGGATAGTCCTTGATGCCGCCGGCCATGATGATGAACCGGTCCCGGTAGGCGACGGCTTCCATCCCGTGAACCGGAAAGGGAAGGTCGGGGAGTCTCCGCCAGCGCAGGGTCTTGAGGTTGAGGACGTAGCCGTCCGCGCAATGGCGCAGGTGACCCTCGAACCGGCCGTTCGTGGATTCGGCGTAGTTGACGTAGTCCCCGCCGAAGACGTAGATGTCGTCACCGACGGCGGTCGTGGCGGCTGACTCGCGGCCCATGCCCGGGAGTGGCGGCAGATCCCGCCATCCGGCGCCGGGATCGGCCGTATCGAAGGCTTCCACCGAGTTGACGTAGGCTCCGGGATGATCGCCCATGAAGGGTTGGGCGCCGAAGGTCGCCTGTCCACCGACCACCACGATGGTGGTGCCGCTGACGGCGGCGCCGGGCAGAAAACGGCCGACTCGGAGGGACGGAAGTTCCTCCCACTGCTTCCGGTCCCCGGCTCCGGAAAGACGGAACATTCGATTACTGGTGTTGTCGTTCTGCTCCTCGGGCCAGATCACCCAACCGGTAAAGACGTAGAAGTCCTCCCCCACCGTGGCGCCCTGAGGCCACTTGATGCCCACCGGCAACTCGGGCAACAAACCGTACTCCTGGGTCCGGGTGTCCAGGATCCAACCCGAGACGTGCCTTCCCCGGTCCCGGATCTGCCATCCCTTGCCCGTGGAGCGCTGGCTCGACGGCTCCCAGCCCGGAAAGCCGGGCGCGCCGGCCGCCAGGATCAGATCGCCGATGGTCGCTTGCGCCTGTCCCTTCGTGGGCCAGGGCATGGAGGGGCCCATTTCCCAGGTGATGTCGAGGATCTCCGGCACCTCATCGACGCCTTCACCGCAGGCCAGGCAGAGTGCCGGCAACAGCAGAGTCAGGGTCAGGACCGTTCGGCGTTTATGGTCGGCTCCCGGCAGCCGTTCGGGGTGGGCCATGGCGCTCAATCCTCGATGATGGTCCCCACCAGGACCTCGTCGGTAACGTTGGCCGGACTGATGACCTCTCCTCCGGCCAGATAAAGCTTGCCCCGCACCAGGCTCAACTCGGCGGCCAGCCGGTAGACACCCCGGGAGAAATCGATCCAGTCGACGTCCAGGGCCTTGTGCCTCATCTCGGGAGGGGGCCGGTAGGGAGGAATCTTCGTGGGCAAGATCCGGTAGGCCTCCTCTTCGGCGTCGAACACCAGCACCTCGAAGTTGGGAGCGGGCCGGCCGGGGATCTGATCGGCGTACGCGTAGGGATGGTCCACGGGGTAGTCTCTCATCCCCCCGGCGATGATGACGTAGCGGTCCCGGTGCACGGCCGCTTCCCAGCCGCCGGCAGGAAAGGGCAGGTCGGGAAGCCTCCGCCAGCGCAAGGAGCGGAGGTTCAGCACGTACGCGTCGCCCCCATGCCGGCGATGCGGGTGGTAATCGTCGCCTGCTTCGGCATAGTTGACGTAGAAGCCTCCGAATACGTACACCTTCTCGCCGATGGAGACGGCGGCCATGGACTCGCGGCCATAGCCGGGAATGGGAGGAAGCTCCCTCCACCCGCGGAAGGGATCGGTCGTATCGAAGATCTCCACCGCGTTGATGTAGACGCCGGGGTGGTCTCCGGTGAAAGGGGATGCTCCGTAGGAGGCTTGGCCTCCCAGGACGACGATGGATGTTCCCGAGGAGACTGCGGCCGCCAGGAAGCGTCCGATGATCAACGACGGCATCTCCCGCCACCGCCATTCTCCCGCCCTGCGGGAAAGCCGAAACACGCGATTGGTCGTGATGTCCAGCCGGTCCTGGGGCCAGCGGACGGTTCCCGTCAGCAGGTAGAAATCGTCGCCCACCGACACGCCTTGAGGCCAGCTCAGACCCACAGGGGCAGCAGGCAGAATCCGGTACCGGTTGGAACGGGTGTCGAAGAGCCAGACGCTGTTGTGCCTGCCGCGTTCCCGAGTGTTCTCTCTGGGGTTCCATCCTGGATATCCCGGGGCTCCCGCCGCCACGATCTGGTCGCCCAGCACGGCCTGGGCCTGTCCCTTGGTGGGCCAGGGCAGCGGTTTTCCTGGTGTCCAGGTAATGTCGCGGATTCCGGCGCCGGCGGCTTGAACCGGGAGCCACAGGCACAGCAACCCGACGGCGAGCCCCCAAGATCCGCCCGTCGGGTCAAGAGCGTGGTGCAACCGTCCCTGCGCCCGACCAGCCATAACCGGATCCACTCCTTCGGATGTCTTGAAACGGTCCAAGAACAAGCGGGAGGCCGATTGTAACAGCCGGGAGGAGAAGTGAGAAACGAGGAGTGAGGAGTGAGGTGGCGCGGGGACAGGTGGATCCGGCTCCTCGACAGCCCGGCATTCGCAATCCCGGGGGTTCGCTGTGTTATAATTTCGCTTATTCCAGTAACCGGACAGGGGACTATGCGATTCCTTTTTTCACTACTCAAGACTCTGTGTGTCGCCTTCCTGTTGGTGGCGATTTCTCCCGTTCCCGTATTGGGATCCAAGGACAAGAAGACCAAGGAGGAACGGAAACGGGAAAAGGAGGCCGAGAAGCGCGACCAGCGGCAGCGGGTGGAGGAACAGCAGGACTATTTCAAAAAGTGGCTGACGGAGGACGTAGTCTACATCATCACGGACGAAGAGCGAAAGGTTTTCAACAACCTGAGCGCCGACGCCGAACGGGACGCCTTCATCGAGCAGTTCTGGCGCCGCCGGGACCCGGACCCGCGAACCGGCCTCAACGAATTCAAGGAGGAGCACTACCGCCGGATCGCCTACGCCAACGACCACTTCTACTCGGGCGTCGAGGGCTGGTATACGGATCGGGGGCGCATTTACATCACCTACGGTCCCCCCAGTCAGAAAGAGAGTCACCATGGCGGGCTCTACCAGCGGAGGGTTCTGGAAGAAGGGGGCGGCTGGACCAATACCTATGCCTTCGAGCGCTGGTTCTACAACTACATCCCGGGCGTGGGCAGCGGAATCGAGATCGAGTTCGTCGACGCCAGCAAGACGGGTGAGTACAAGATCGCGCTGAGGCCTTCCGAGAAGGACGCCCTTTGGCAAGTAGGCTCCAGCCCGACCGTCAACGAGATGTTCGGGGAGGCCAACCGGGCAGGAACCATGCTGGCGGATCTGGCCATGCGCAACGTCGGACTCAACGACGGGTCCTTCATGCGGGGAGCACAGCCGTTCGACAGGGTGCGCAACTACTTCCTTCTCAACAAACCGCCCAAGGTGGAGTTCGAGCATCTCCGGGGCGACGTGGAAACGCGCCTCCTTTACAACCCCATGTCCCTGGAAATGGCCCTCGGGAACTATCGGGTGGGTGCGGACGCCTTTCTGGTCCCCCTCACCATCCGGGTGCCGGCCCACGAGCTGACCTACGATGCCAAGCTTCGGAATGTGAACCGGGCAACCATCCAGCTCTATGGCAAGGCCCAGAACCTCACCGGCAAGGTGGTGTACGAGTTCGAGGATCTGATCGCCGCCGACACCTCCAAATCGTCTGGTATGAAGGCAGGCACCAACTTTCTCTACCAGAAGCAGCTACCCCTCAGGCCCGGCCGCTACAAGCTGACCGTCATTCTCCAGGAAGAATCGAGCAAGCGGATCGCCACCGAGGTGGCGTCGGTCCAGTTGTCCAAGAACGAGGTGGGAACCCTCACCACCAGCACCTTGGTGGTAGCCGACGGATTCGCGTCCTCCTCTCCGGAGCAGACGCTCTCCGACCCGTTCATGACGCCCAGCGGGATCAAGGTCTATCCCAACGTCACCCAGGAGTTCTCTCCCGGGGCCTTTCTCAGCCTCTATACGGAAGCCTATGAAGTGGCTCTGGATCAGGCGACGCGCCAACCGGCACTGGACGCCAAGTTCGTGATCTTGCGGGGCCGCGAACGTCTCCGGACGGAGGAACCCAGACTGCTGCAGATGGAGGACCGCGTGGTCTTGATGCATACCGTTCCCCTGAAGGGGGTGGACCCGGGACGGTACCAGGTCAGACTCGAGCTCCGGGACCGGATCAGCGGCCAGGAGGCCTCCAAGCGCGCCAACTTCGAGATCCGGGGCGATTGAGAGATCCGGTTTGTTCCATCCATCCCTCAACCGTGCCGGGCACCGGCCGGTGTTCCCGAGTACGATCGAGGGTCCCCTTCAGCCCCGGTTGAGTCTCTTTTTTTTGGTTCTCGCCTTGGCGCACCCGTCGGTCATGCACGCCGCCGGCACGTCGAATTCCGCACCCTCTTTTCGGGACGTGAGCCGTGAGGCGGGCCTCTCCTTCATCCACGCCAGCGGCGCTTCTTCTGAAAAATACCTGGTCGAGACCATGGGTTCCGGCGGAGGCTTCCTGGATTACGACCGGGACGGCTGGATGGACGTCTATCTGGTCAACAGCGGTCCCACTCCCTCGTCCTCAGCGGCGCCTCCGGGAAAGAATCGGCTCTTTCGCAACAACGGTGACGGCAGCTTCAGCGACGTGACGGACCAGGCCGGGGTCGGCGACCCCTCCTACGGCATGGGCTGTGTCTTCGCCGATTATGACAACGACGGCGACGTCGACCTCTACGTCACCAACCTGGGCCCCAACGTCCTCTATCGCAACAACGGCGACGGCACCTTCACGGATGTCTCGGCTGCCGCCGGCGTGGCCGATCCCCTCTGGAGCACCAGCGCCGCCTTCGGCGACTACGACGCGGACGGATGGCTGGACCTTTACGTCGGCAACTACTTGAAGTTCACCTTCGCGACGCACCGCCGCTGTTATTCGGGGGAGCTTCTCATCTACTGCTTCCCCCACAGCTACGACGGAGTGCCCAATACGCTCTACCGCAACCGGGGTGACGGAACCTTCGAGAGAGCGAACGAAAAGGCCGGTGTGACCGAGGAGGCGCAGTACTCCAAGAGTCTCGGGGTGCTCTGGCTGGATCTGGAGGGGGACGGAGACCTGGACCTCTACGTGGCCAACGACACGACGGCCAACTACGTCTTCCGGAACGGCGGCCGCGGAGTCTTCGAGGACGTCTCGTTGCTCTCCGGAGGCGCCTTCAACGGGATGGGGATGGCGCAGTCGGGCATGGGCGTGGACGCGGCGGATCTGGCCGGGAACGGACTCTACAGCATCTTCGTGACCAACTTCTCGCTCCAGACCAACGACCTGTACTGGAACAACGGCCAGGGGATCCTCACGGACCACACGCTCCAGGCCGGGCTCTCCCAGGACAGCTTCCTGCCGTTGGGGTTCGGCGCCAACTTCCTGGATGCCGACAACGACGGGCTGCTCGACCTCTTCGTGGCCAACGGGCACGTGTTCGACAACATCAACTCCATCAATCCCAGCCTGGAGTATGCCCAGCCCAACCAGCTCTTTCGAAATCGGGGTGCGGGCCGGTTCGAAGCCGTCTCGTCCCGGGCGGGGCCCTATTTCTCCCGCAGGAACGTGTCCCGGGGTACGGCCGTGGCCGACTACAACAACGACGGCCGTCCGGACCTGCTGGTGACCAACAACAACCAGAAGGCGGACCTTTTGGAAAATCGGACGGCAGGGAGTCGCCACTGGCTGCAGCTGCGGCTCGAGGGGACTCACTGCAATCGGGACGGCGTGGGCGCCAAGGTGCGTCTCAAGGCTGGAGGCCGCCTGTTCAGCCAGGAGGTCCGGGCCGGGAGCAGCTACCTGAGCCAGAGCGATCTGCGGATCCACTTCGGTCTGGGGGCCGTCACCGGGATCGAATCGATCGAAATCCTCTGGCCCTGCGGAAGGAGGCAGGCGGTGCCGCCCCCCTCCGGCGTGGACCGCATGCTTCGGGTCAAGGAGCAGGAGTAGCGTGAATCTGATCCTCCCGGCCGCCTGGGGGGTGCTTTTTTCCCTCCAGGGAATAACGACTCCTCCCGATCCGCTGTTGGAACGGGCTCTCCGGAAGATCGCCGTCAGCGAAGACTACGTGGGGGCTCTGGCCGATCTGGAGGCATCGCTCCGGGGCCCCAATCCCAATCCTCAAGCCCACTACCAGGCGGGGGTCTGCCACACCATCCTGCGGAACTACTCCAAGGCTCTCGACAGTTTTCGAAGGGCCAGGGAACTGGGAGTCCACGGGTGGGAGTTGGAGTTGGGATTCGGCATTGCGTACATCCATCTGGGTCAGGACGCCGAGGCCCGCGACCACCTGGAAAGGACTCTCTCCCTGCAACCCGGCGATCCGAACGCTCATTTTCATCTCGGACGCCTGGATCTCAAGGCAGGACACGCGGACCGCGCCGCAGAGCGATTCCGGCAAGTGCTGGCGCGTCAGCCGGACCATCAGGGGGCTCTCTTCAGCCTGGGCTCGGCCCTGATTCGCCAGGGAAGGAACGGGAGGGGAAGAAGGTTCTGGAACACCATCGGCGGATCGGTCATCTGCAGGGACGTCTCAGATCGCTGAGCCTCATGGCCAATTCTCCCAAGGCCTCTTCCGACGTCTTCGCGGATCTGGGAGACGTCTTTCTGGAGCTGGGCCGGAAAGAGGATGCCCTCAAGGCCTACGGGAGAGCGGAGGAGCTCACGCCCGGAACGGCCCTGACCGGTCTCGGCCGGGGAACGCTGGCCTACGGACAAGGAGACTGGACGGAGGCCCGAACCCATCTCCTGAGATACCTGGAGAAAGTGGGCGGAGATTGCCAGGGGTATCTCTTGCTGGGCCTGATGGAGAAGCAGGGAAAGAAGTTCGGACTGGCCCGCCAACATCTGAATCGCGGACTCGAGCTCTGTCCCGGCCGGCTTCTGATTCTGGCCAGCCTGGCCGAGCTGGAGCTCCAGCGGGGAAACGTCGCCGGAGCCGAGGAGTTCTCCCGGAAGATGATCCGGATCGACGCCGATTTCGCGGCCGGCCTCTTCTTTCTGGCCTTTTGCCGCATTTACCAGCAGCGCCTGGAGGAGGCCGAAGAGCTGGGTCTGCGGACCCTGGAACTCGACGACAGAAATCCCAATCACCACCTCCTAATGAAGGCGGTCTACCAAGCCCGTGGCGACGCCGAGAAAGCTCGCCACCACGAGGATCGTGCCATCCAACTCCGCAACGGGTCCGGTCCGTGACAGCTTACCCCGAACGCACCCGCGGCACTCAACCGGATCGCTTCCCTCTTTTCTCTTTCCTCATCTCCTCGCCTTCCCCGGCCCTGTAACGAAGCATAGAATTAGGCGGACGCATGTCATTGAGGGCGTTTCTTCAAAATCTTCCCCGCGGTCACGTGGCCACCATCGCCGGAGTGGGCTGGCGGTCCGGAACCGAGGCCGCCACCACCGACGCGGGTTGGCCCATGGGAGTCGTGCGCGACCCGCGAGGGGATCTCCTGGTCGTGGATTACCACGGCCAGCGCATCTGGAGGATCGACCGCGAGGGCATTCTGCACACCTTCGCCGGTGACGGAGTCCAGGGGTTTGCCGGGGACGGAGGACCCGCCAGGGACGCCCGCTTCGACTCCCCCCATGATTTCTGGAGAGACCGGGACGGAAATCTCTACCTGAGCGATCTGGGCAACCACCGGATCCGGCGCATCGATGCCGCCACCGGCGTCATCACCACCGTGGCGGGGTGTGGCGTTCGGGGCCGGGAAGGGGATGGAGGCCCGGCGACGGAGGCGCAGTTGGACATCTCCTCCGGCGTGGCCAAGGACTCGAAGGGCAATCTGTACATCGCCGACGAACCTTCGTCCACGGTCCGGAAGGTGGACACTCAGGGCATCATCCGCCGCTACGCCGGGATCGGCGTGGGGGGCTACAACGGAGACGGGATCCCGGCGCTGGAGGCCGCGCTCTATCACTGCGAGCATCTGGCGGTCGATTCCCGCGACAACCTCTACATCTGCGACAACAGCAACGACCGGATCCGCAAGGTCGACCGGCGGGGCATTCTGACCACGGTCCTGGGCAATCCCTATCCCGTGGGCGTGGACTGCGGCTCCCTCCGATCCTCCATCGGTGACGGAGGCCCGGCCGCCGACGCCTGCATCATCATGCCCGACGCCATCTTCATCGACGCCCGGGACAATCTGTACGTGGCCGAGAAGTACGGGTTCCGGGTGCGGTGCGAGGACGCGGCCACGGGCATCGTCCGGACGGTCGTGGGCACCGGGATTCCCGGGTTCGGCGAGGATGGCGACATCGGTCCCAGGAGCCAGATCAATTCCTGCGAGTGCGGTCTCTGGGCCGACCCGGACGGCACCATGTTCTGGAGCGATTGCAGCGGGCGCCTCAGAAAGGTGGACGGACGGACCGGCATCGTCTCCACGGTGTTGGGGGGGGTGTCGGTGAGAGACGGCGGTCTGGCGACGAACGCCTTCATCACCGGTCCCAACGGCATCGCGGCGGGATCCGACGGCAACCTCTATTTCGCCGACCTCTGGGGACAGCGGATCCGGGCCGTGGACCTGGAGACCTGGCAGATCCGGACCGTCGCCGGGAATGGCGTCCGCTTCTACGGCGGGGACGGCGGAGCGGCCGTCGAGGCCTATCTGGGCAACCCTCACGACGTGGCGCAGGGGCCGGACGGAGAGATCTACATCGCCGACACCCGCTACAACCGGATCCGGAGGGTCGATCCTTCGGGCTCGATTGCAACCCATGTGGGGACCGGCATGAGCTACGACTCCGGAGATGGAGGACCCTCCGTCTCCGCCGCGGTGACGGCCCCGCTCTCGGTGGCCGCCTCGTCCCGGGGCGACGTCTACCTGGGAGACTCGGTGGGGCGAATTCGCCGGGTCGACCCCGCCACCGGGGTCATCACCACCGTGGCCGGCACCGGGAGGCCTGGATTCGGCGGGGACGGCGGGCGGGCCCATGAAGCCTCGATTTCGGGACCGTCGGCTCTGGCCGTGGACAGCGAGGGAAACCTCTTTTTTGCCGACACCGGAAACCACGCCGTCCGTTGCGTCGACGTCAACGGGCGGATGCGGACCGTGGCGGGGACGGGACGCCGTGGCCGGGCGGGCGACGGCGCCCGGGCGGATCAGGCGCCCCTCGACTCTCCACGCGGAGTGGCCGTGGACCGGGACGGCAATCTCTACATTTCGGACACGGGCAACCACCGGGTGCTGGTGGCGACTCGGGAGCGGGGCGTGCAAGTGCTGGCCGGAACCGGTGAAGGCGGGGAATCGGGAGATGGAGGGCTTGCCACACGCTGCCGTCTCAACCATCCTACCGGTTTGGCGCTCCTGGAGGGATGCCTGCTGGTGAGCGATCACTACAATAACCGGATCCGGGCCATCAAGCTGCCGTGATGTCCGGAGCCGGCGGAGAAGTGAGGAAAGAGGAAAGAGGAAATAGAGAAGACAGAAGAGGAGGCACATGAGCCAGAACAACTCGATGTCTAATTTCTCGCGCGACTTCGCCGGCCCGATCCCGTGGAGGAAGTTTTTTCCCAAGCTCTTGTTGGTATTCCTGGGGATCGGGGCTTGTTCCCCGGAGTACGGAGGTTCGGGAGAGACCCCGACTCCACTTCCCGACGTGACCACGGGGTCCGCAAGCGCCCTGGGCACGACGGCGATGACGGTCAACGGCAGCGTTCATCCCCATGGCCGTTACACCACCACCTACTTCGAATACGGCCTTTCGACCGAGTACGGGTCGCGAACCGAGGATACGCCCTTGCCCCCGCGTCTCGGCGCCGTCTATCACGAGACCTGGGACCAGGGTCTCGGCGGATGGGCGAGTTGGCTGGAGAGCGAGAGCTTCGACACGGGCGGCGCCGAGGGCGGCTTCGTCCGGTTCTCGGAGCCGAGCGGGCACGATCGCAACCACGACGACGGGATCGGCACGCTCCATCTGACCAAGTACCTCTGGACCGGATCCTTGGGTTCAGGAGAGGACACGGACCGCGCCTGGCTGGGCGGGGGCGATCCGGATCTCCGGGGGGCTCGCGTGAGCCTCTGGGCCCGGGGCAACGACTGGCAGCCCAACGGCTCCGAAGTCCTGTGGTGGACGCAGAGCCAGAGCAACATCGAGCTCGGGCACCAGCCGGGATGGCGGCGCGCCAATTGGGCCTACACCGGGCATACCCTCACCGATCAATTGCTGGACGGCCGTTGGAACCTCGTCGACTACCGCTTGCTGAACGATTCCTCGCAATGGACCTATGGGGGGAACAATCCCACGCTCCAGGGAGAGAGCGCCGCCCGCTACGCCTACTGGTCCATCGATCAGGCCCAGGCCCACGTCAACTGCGACTTCTTTCACCTGGCGGCCACCGTGGACATCGACAATCCGCCCACGGGATCGCTGGACTTCGACGACTTTCGGCTCGTCTACCGGAATCATTCCCTGGTCTATCCGCCCAACGGCGGCCGGTTGATCCGGTGGCCGGAAGGCGCGGTCGAGGCTCCGGCCCAGCTCAACGATGGATGGCGCCACGGACCGGGCCGCACCTGGCGCAGCGGGAGCCGGCCGGACCGGCCTCAGGAGTTCGTCTTCGCACTGGACCGCGAGGTCACGGTGAAGACCATCCAGGTCCATCAGAACCCCGAATGGCCCGGGAAGCAGGTGGAGGTCCTGGCGTCGGCGGACGACCGTCAGTATGAAATGTTGGCGGCCCTGACCCTGCCGAAAAAAGGGGAACAGGGACCCAACTTCGCCTTCGCTCTGGAGACCGGCCTCGCGGCCCAGGCCCGTTACCTCAAGTTCCGCCTGCTCTCCGGCTACCGGGCGGAGCACTGGGGACTGGGAGAGATCGAGGTCTTCGGCAGCGGCGCCCGGATGCTCCCGGATGACGACCTCTATTACGTGAACACCGATCTGGACGGCCTGACGCCGGGCGCGACGGTTCACTACCGGCTGGTGGCCTCCACTGCGGAAGGAACCGTCTACGGGGAGGACCGGACTTTCACCGTTCCCGACGGCCGCAAGCCCCGTGCCCGAACCGGGAAGGCCCTGCGAGTGGGCGTCCGCGAGGCCAAGGTCCAGGGCCGCCTCAACGCCATGGGGCTCCGTTCCCGTTTTCACTTCGAATATGGGAACAACCCGGGGTACGGTTCCAAGACGCCCGAGCAGTACGCTGGGCAGCAGATCAGCCCTCGCACGGTTTTTCACGAGTTCCGGGGCCTGAAACCCTCAACCGGTTACCACTATCGCTTGGTGGTGGCCAACGACGAGGGGGTCTCCTACGGCGGCGACCGCAGCTTTCACACGGGATCCGGATCCCCATAACCCATTTGTAGACCGGATTGATTCCGGGCGGCACGGCAGCGACCATGAACCTGCACCGACTGCTCCAACGGCGGCTCGAAAATGAGGGACCGGTCCGAGTGGGCCTCATCGGCGCCGGCAAATTCGGATCCATGTTCCTGTCTCAAGTGCCGTCGACCCGGGGGCTGGTGGTTCCGGTCATTGCGGATCTGGATCCGGACCGGGCGCGGCAGACCTGTCTGGCCGTGGGCTGGGATCGGGATCGGGTCGCCCGCACCCGCATCGTCCGCAACGGTCTGGAGCTGGTCGCCGCCCCTGACGTCGATGTGGTGGTGGAAGCCACCGGACAACCGCTGGCCGGACTCGCCCACGCCCGAAGCGCCATTCGGGCGGGGAAGCACGTGGTGATGGTCAACGTCGAGGCCGACGTGCTGGCCGGCCTGGTGCTGGCCCGGGAAGCGGCTGCCGCGGGAGTGGTCTATTCCATGGCCTACGGCGACCAGCCGGCTCTGATCTGCGAAATGGTGGACTGGGCGCGAGCCTGCGGTTTCCGTGTGGCAGCCGCCGGAAAGGGGACCCGATATCTGCCCGCCTACCACGAGTCGACTCCGGATACGGTCTGGGACCACTACGGCATCACCGCCGCGGCGGCTCGGGCCGCCCGGATGAATCCCCGGATGTTCAATTCCTTCCTGGACGGGACCAAGTCGGCCATCGAGATGGCGGCGGTGGCCAATGCCACGGGTCTGACCCCGGCTCCCGGCGGCTTGACCTTTCCTCCCTGTGGAGTGGAAGAGTTGGCCCAGGTGCTCTGTCCCCGGGAAGCCGGCGGCCAACTGCACCACCACGGTCAGGTGGAGGTGGTCTCGTCATTGCACGGGGACGGCAGCCAGGTGGAACGGGACCTGCGCTGGGGAGTCTACGTCGTGGTCGAGGCACCCAACGAATATACCGCCGCCTGCTTTCGCCAATATGGTCTGAACCCCAACCAGGCGGGCGCCTATGCCGCCCACTACAAGCCCTTTCACCTGATCGGCCTTGAGCTGGGCATATCGATACTGTCCGCTGGGTTGCGCGGCGAGCCGACCGGCTACCCGATCCGTTTCGCGGGAGACGTGGTGGCGGTGGCCAAGCGGGATCTGCGGCGTGGCGAGGTCCTGGACGGCGAGGGCGGGTACACCGTGTGGGGAAAGCTCATGACCGCTGCCGATAGCGTGGCGTCGAACGGGCTTCCCATCGGACTCGCCCATGGCGTCCGACTACTAAGGGATGTTCCAGCGGGCCGGTTCTTGAGCTGGTCCGACGTGGAGATCGATCCCGATCTGGAGGCGGTGCGACTTCGTCGAGCCGTGGAGCAGACCTTGGCGGAGGACTCTGCGGACTGACTACCCGTCCCGGCAATCGTCACCGCGGGAGCGGCACTTCGGAGCCGAGGCGATCGCCATCTCGTAGTATTCGGCATCCGACTCCCGGTTCAGAATTGCGACCACTGCCGAGCTGTCGACGATCAATTGGGCAATCCTTGCTCGTCGTAGAGCAGGTCGCCGATCTCCACCGCTGAGGGACCCGGACCCATCAACTCGGCACTGCGTTCTGCGATCGCGCGCAACTCTTGGACACGAGCTTCGACGCTGCGATCGCGTTTCTCGCGCTCCAGTCGTTCGCGTAGGGCGACGGTAATCGCACCGGTCATGGTCTCGCCGGTCAACCGGGCGAGCTCGCGGGCGAGTCGGCAGGTCTGTTCGTTCTTGATGTTGAGGCCCATCGTCCGCTCCCAGGTAGATGGATACAGAAGAGTTCTACACTAATCAATATCGGGAACCGGTGAAACACCGAAGACGGGATGACCACGGTCGTCTCCGGCAGGTGCACGATAGTTGAAGCGACTCGAACCGGGAACGGAAAGTGCTGGCGACCCCATCCTGGCCAACGTTCCCAAGGGAATCCATTCGAACCCTAACCGCCGGCTCGTTCCAGTGAGTTGTGTTGGGAATTTTCCATCAATAGAAAAAATGGAACATTTATTTACTGTTGATAGCGAAAACGTCTCTCAGTATCATCACGGAATGCAGATATCGGAGATCGTAGCCGTCATTCGCCGGGAATTGGAACGCCGTGGGACCAATGCCTACCGGGCAGCAGTGGACGCGGGGCTCCCCCAAAACGCGATCCGATCCGTTCTCAGGGGCCGAGAGCCCGGAAGCGAACGTCTGGCCGAAATCTGCAGGGCGCTGGAACTCGAATTCTACGTGGGGCCGCCGAGAGGGCATCACGACGAGACGATCCAGGCGGTGAGCGGGACCCCGGAGTCGTCAACCGAGAACCCGCAGTGGGTGGACCAGCTCCATGCCGGGTTGCTGGAATTGAAAGCCCAGTTGGCCTCTTCGCAAGCGGAGATCGAGGCGCTACGCCGCCAGATCGGACCGCATTCGGAGCCGAGGCCGTAAACGGAGGTTCCCGATGCGAGCGGCCAGGCCTCAGAAGTGCCCGGTGTCTCGCCGGGCAAGCCGGAAGTCCTCGACAATCCGGCCGTCGGGGTCCGGAGGCTGCCAACGGCGGCGGGCGAGTCGATGGAACCCACCCTGCCGGGGGGTTGCGTCGTCCTGGTGGACCACAAACGAAAACAATTGCAGCCGGGCCGGATCTTCGTGATTCGCACCGAAGACGGCATCGTCATCCGGAGAGCGGAGAAAGACGAGACGGGAAACTGGATGCTGAAGAGCGATCATCCCGGGTGTGAGCCGGAGCCGTCTCGAGGTTCCGTCGTGATCGGAGAAGTGAGGTGGATGGCGAAGAAGATTTGATCGCCTTGGCAATACGAAAGAAGACATTGGACGCTGTGGCGATTCTGATGTCCACGGGCTCGCCAGCCACCCGTAGTTGGTAGATTAAAGGATGAAATGACCAACGCCGAACTCGCTCGGCGGATACAGCTTGGCGAGGACTCGACCCTGGAGCTCAAGCGGATCGTGCTGGCAGGGCGCCGCGTGTCGGACCCGAAGCGGAACGACATGGCGGACGAGTTGGCAGCTCTTGCGAACGCCAGAGGCGGCACCGTGATCCTGGGGGTAGACGACAAGTCCCGGGAAATTCTTGGTATTCCGCTCCAGGCTCTGGATACCGTCGAAGGCTGGGCGCGAGAAATCTGCAATGACTCCGTAAAGCCGGCGCTCGATGCCGACATCCACAAGTTGGAATTGCCGGGCTCGGATGGACAGTTGGTTCCAGTCGTTCGCCTGGATATTGCCCGCAGCCTGTTCGTACACAAGAGCCCGGGCGGATATTTCCGCCGGATCGGCAGCTCCAAACATGAAATGGCCCCGGACGTTCTGGCCCGCCTTTTTCAGGAGCGCAGCCAGAGTCGTATGATCCGATTCGACGAATCCATCGTGCCGGGCACTACGACGGGCGATCTGGACTATGCGCTGACGCGCCGATTCCTGCGGGAAGAACCCAGCCGGGAGGGCGTCTCGGAGGCGGCGGCGCGAAAGCTTCGTCTGGTGGTCGACGATGATGATGGGGTGGCTCGAATCACGCTCGCCGGCGTCCTGCTGTGCACGCGCGAGCCGCAACGGTGGCTGCCTCACGCGTACGTGCAAGCGGTCAGCTACGCGGGAGAGCGCACCGACATTGATTACCAGACCGATGCCCGAGATCGCGGCGGGCCGCTTGACGAACAGGTCGCCGAGGCGCTGCATTTCGTCCGCCGTAACATGCTGGTGCGTGCGACGAAGGCGACCGCGCGCACCGATCATCCGCAGTTCAGTGAACGAGCGGTGTTCGAGGCGTTGGTGAACGCGGTGGCGCACCGGGACTACTCGGTGGCGGGGGCGCGCGTGCGATTGCACCTGTTCGGGGATCGCCTTGAACTCTATGTCCCCGGCGCCCTGGTAAACACCCTCACTATCGACAGCCTGCACTTGCGCCAAGCCAGCCGAAACCAGTTGATCGTGTCTCTACTGGCGCGCTGTCCGGCTCCGACCGGCCTTGGCCGTGTGAATCTAATGGACCGGCGGGGCGACGGAGTGCCGATCATCATGCAAAAATGTGAGAGACTCTCCGGTCGCCTCCCGGAGTACGGGCTGATCGACGACAGCGAGCTGCGGCTCGTGATTTGGGCAGCCCAATAGGCGGCGAGACGGGGTCCACTATGCCTGTGAAGCGCGTCGTCTGCCTGGCGAATTCTCGGAAGCTGGTGGAGCGGTGCGTAGCCGGCCGGGAGTGGATCGAGGGTCGCGGAGCCGGCGACTGGGTTCGACTCGTGAGCGATCGCGAGACTCAGGGGGTGTCCGCATACGAGCGGCAGTACGAGGACGGCAGCGACCCGCAGGTTCTGGACATCATCGATATCCCGTTGTTGGAACCTCGGCCACGGGACCACCAGACCGAGAACTGGCTGCTCGATCCCGTGTGCTATTGGGAAAAAGCGGGCCGGCTGTCGTCCTTCGATCTGCCGGCGCTCCCCTCTGGATCGACGGATTCAGCACCTACAAAGGCCGGAACGACACGATCCCGATCGCGGCAATCGACTCAGTCTCCGATTCATTGCGACTGATTCGGGTCGATCGATTGGAACTTGTCGTGTGTTGGCCCGGCGAGGCATTCGGGAACAACAAGCGGCGGGTGCAGGGTCGATTCCGTTTCGCTGGTTCGACCTACGGGCTCTGGGTCACCGATCCGACATACGAAAGAATGTACTTGGCGAAGTTGGACGGCACCTATCAACTCGGCGAGTGCTATCTCACGATCAGCCTTGAAGAGCCATTCCGGGGATCGTGCTACAAGTTGATCGCAGCCGTCATCAAGGCTGTTTGACGCCAAGCCCCATGCAGAAGATCCAATCCAAGGTCTTCACCGTCGGCCATTCCAATCACACTCTGGAGGCTTTCGTCGAACTCCTTCGAGAACATCGAGTAGATGCCCTGGCTGACGTCCGCTCGGCGCCATACAGCCGGTTCAATCCCCAGTTCAATCGAGAATCGTTCGCCGCCGCCCTCAAGGCAGGCGGTATCGCATACGTGTATTTGGGACGAGAGTTGGGTGGCCGGTCCGGCAACTTCGACTGTTACGACGATGAGGGGCGTATCGTTTTCGATCGGGTCGCCGCAACGGAGACCTTCCAACACGGACTTGCACGCGTCGTTGACGGAGCCGCCAGGCACCGCATTGCACTCATGTGCGCGGAGAAGGAGCCTCTCGACTGCCACCGGACGCTCCTCGTCGCCTGCGCACTCGACAAACGCGGCGTCGAGGTTGCGCATATTCACGCCGACGGCAGGCTGGAGTCACATGACCAAGCGATGAGTCGTTTGATCGATCTCGTATTGCCTTCCGAGGGCCCACTGATTCGGCAGACGCAACCTCCTACGGATCTGATGATCGCCGAGGCCGTGAAACGCCAAGCGAAGCGCATTGCCTACAGGGACAAGAGTCTGGCCGCCGCTTCCGTGGAATTGATGCAATGAAGCTGTCCACCATCGGCTTCGCCAAGAAAGACGACCTTGCCTACTTCCTCGGTGAAATTTGCGGGATGGACTACGTTCATCTGCCCAGCTTGGCTCCTACGAGGGAGCTGTTGGGCGCATATCGAAAGAAGGCAATTGGCTGGGAAACATTCGAACGGCGTTTCATCAAACTGATGCGCCATCGGCGAATCGAAGTGACGACGCCGAAGCAGGTTCTGAGCGACGGTTGCCTCCTGTGCAGCGAGGATCAACCCCACCAGTGCCACCGCCGGCTGGTCGCAGAGTACCTGAAGAAACATTGGGGCGGAATCGAGGTCGCCCATTTGAGGTAGCCGGCCGATGAGAAAGTCCGCCCGCTCTGGCGGCGGCTACTGACCGGCGCCTCCCCTCCGCAGGTGGAGGCACCAGGTGATGGGGGCCAGAGGAGGCAGGTCGCTTCGTCCTGCCACATAGCTGCGATGGTGATCGGCCGGTGAGTCGTTCCGGACGATTTCCCAGACATCGCCAAGATTCAGCACGGCGCCCACGCGGGCCGGGTCGAAGCGCGAAATCATGGGCTCGCCCCGTTTCTCCACGAACGCCATCAGCCGGGCGAAGAGATCACGATCTTCCGGCGGCACGCACTCGGCCGCGATCAGGTAGTCGAAGACGAGTTCCGACCCCGGATTTGCGATCTCCGCCAAACGAGCCAGATTGTCGAGGATGGAGGCCCGGGTGAGATAGTAGGTGACTCCCATCCAGTTGAAGAACGATCGTGAGCCGGGAACGAACCCGGCCGCAGTGAGCACTTTTCGAAGATCGCCGCTCTCGAAGTCGAAGGGGACGAGGTTCAATCGAGCGGGAAGTTTCAGGTTCGCGGCGGCGAGGCGTTCTCTCTTCAGGCGGATCATCGCCGCTTGGTCGACTTCGAATACGGTCAGGTCCAGGTCCGGACGCCGGAACGCGAAGGAATCGAAGCCGGAGCCCAGGATCACATACTGAGTTACGCCGTTGCGGGCCGCTGCTTCGAGAGCGTCTTCGGCGAACCGGGCGCGGGTCAGTTGCTGGATGCTGATGGGCATGAGTTTCTTCATGACGATCTTCGAGAGCAACGAGTCGAGCCAACGCGACGAGATGATCCTCCGCCACCGATCTCCCAGCAGATGGATGGCGAAGGGGTCTTCGAAAATGTGGGGTTTCCGGTGCCGGAGAAGATGCCGGGCGCGGCTCACCGCCGCGAGTTCGGCGGTGCGGCTGCCGCCGGTCCGAACCTGTTCGATCGTTGTCGTGGGCACGGCTCCCTTTCGTCCGGCTCGGTCCTGATCGTTGCGACGCCATTGTATCCTGCAGGAGTTGGACCGGCGCATCTTTGGTCCTGGCGGTATGCGGAACTTGACACCCCGAAGCGACCTCGAAGGGTGGGTTACAATCGGCCGTCATTGCAGTAAACTTTTCAACCATAGTCCGATGGCTACGGGCCCGGGCCCTGCCGGACGCGCTGGTGCCGGGACGCATCCCCAGCCGGGCGTCCGAACGTTACGCCGGGAACCCTCGGGTTCCGGGAAGGTGAGAGAGTTATGCCGGTCTTTCGACGCTTCGCGTGGGTTTCTCTGCTGATCCTCTGGAGTTCCTTGGCGGCGCCCCTCGCCGCCGAGACCGGCGGGGATGTGTTCCGGGAGCTGGCGGACGAATACCGGAACCGGATCCGGCCACTGACCCGGCAGTTCTGCCTGGAGTGCCACTCCACCGAGAAACAGGTGGGCGAGTTGGATCTGGAGCAATTCGCAACGCTGTCCGAGGTGAGGCGCGGGTCCAAGTCGTGGCTCAAGGTCATCGAGATGCTGGACAACGGCGAGATGCCGCCCGGTTTCGCCCAGCAGCCGGCGCCCGGACAGCGGCGGCAGCTCAGGGACTGGGTGGATCGCTACCTCCAGGCCGAGTCATTGGCCAATGCCGGCGATCCCGGTCCCGTCGTCCTGAGGCGGCTCAACAACGCTGAGTACACCTATACCATCCGCGATCTGACGGGCATCGCTCTGGACCCGGCCCGGCAGTTCCCCACCGACAGTGCGGCCGGCGAAGGGTTCACCAACACCGGGAACGCCCTGGTCATGTCGCCGGCGCTGCTGAGCAAGTACCTGGACGCCGGCAAGGAGATCGCCGGCCACGTGGTGCTGCTGCCGGACGGGTTCCGGTTCTCGGCCAAGTCCACACGGCGCGACTGGACGGACGAGGTCCTGGCCCGGATTCGCGGTCTTTACGGACGGTACGTGGAGACGGCGGACTTTGGGGTCGGTTCGGCTGTAGGCAACCTCGCCGTTCACGGCGACACCCGAATCGGGTTGGCCGGACTGTTGCCGCTGGAGAAGTACCTGTCCGCCACTCTGTCGGAACGGGACGCTCTCCGAAGTGGCCGTAAGGACATCCGGACGGTCGCCCGGGAACAGGGTTTGAGCGCCAAGTACCTGGACACCCTTTGGGCCCATCTGTCCACCCCTGAGACCACTCTGTTGCTGAACGATCTCCGGGCCGAATGGCAAAGTGCCGGGCCGGAAGCTGCGGCTTCCCTGGCCAGCCGGATCAGAGCTTGGCAAAAAGGACTCTGGACGTTCGGACCCGTGGGCCTCATCGGGCGGAAAGGTGGGCCGTCCCGGTGGATGGAGCCGGTGAATCCCCTGGTCACGGAGAAGACAGTCTGTATCTCGGTTCCGGAATTCGTGGAGGGTTACGAGCCGAAGGATGTCGTCTTTTCGCTGGTGGTGGGGGATGCCGGTGACGGAAACGGCGGCGATTTCGTGGTCTGGCAACAACCGCGCCTGGTGGCGCACGGGCGTCCCGACATTCTCCTGCGAGACGTGCGCAGACTGGCCCGATCGTTGGACGGGGAGGCCGCGGGCACCGCGTCCGAATGGGGGCTGGACCCGGAACTGTTCGGCCGGCATCCGGACGGCCGGGCCATCGACACCGACTCGCTCTGTGTCCAGGCGCCATCGGTGATCCGGATCCGTCTTCCGGGCCGTCTCTTTGCCGGCTACGACTTCACCACCACTGCCGTGTTGGAAACGCAGACCGGCAGGGAGGGGAGCGTCCAGGTCGACCTGAAGCCCGGCGCCGTTACCGCCCAGCCCGGCCTCCTTCCCAGCAAGGTCATGGTGAACTTCTCCCGGGTCACGCAGGTCTTCTCGGAGAACCGGGTCGTCTCCTTCCTGCGGCCCATCCTCATCGCTCCCGAGACTCCCATGAGGGCCAGAATGGAGGCGGCGTTCGACGAGCACCGGAAACTCTTCCCGGCCGCCCTCTGCTACAACCAGATCGTGCCCGTGGACGAGGTTCTCACCATCAACCTCTTCTATCGGGAGGATGACCATCTGGCCCGCCTGATGCTCGAGCCCGAGGAGGGAGCCCGGCTCGACCGGCTCTGGGACCAGCTTCACTACGTGAGCCACAGCGCGTTTCAGCGGGTCCTGGCCCTGGACCTGCTGATGGAGGCGTTTCAGGGGAACGGCCTGGATGATCGGTCTCAGCACGAGGCCGTACTTCCGCTACGCCGTCGCTACGACGGGGATGCCGCTGCCTTCCGCAAGCGTCGGCTCCGGAATGAGCCGATCCAGCTCGACGCCCTGGTCGAATTTGCCGCCCGGGTCTATCGGCGTCCCCTGAGCGACGGGGAGCAAGACCGGCTGCGTGGACTCTATCGCCGGCTTCGCGACGAAGAGATGGACCACGAGGAGGCGTTTCGGCTGACACTGGCCCGCATGCTGGTCTCGGCGCCTTTCCTGTATCGGCTGGAAGAGGCGCCCGCCGGTCCGGCCGGTCCGGTCTCCGATTGGGAGTTGGCAAACCGGTTGAGCTATTTCCTCTGGTCGTCTCTTCCGGATCAGGAACTCCTCTCCCTGGCTGCCGCCGGGCGCCTGCGGGACCCCGAGATCCTTTCCCAACAGGCCCGGCGCCTGCTCAAAGACCCTCGAGTGCGGCGCCTGGCCACCGAGTTCGCCTGCCAGTGGCTGCATATTCACGACTTCGACACCCTGGACGAGAAGAGCGAGAAGCACTTTCCCGAGTTCGCCGATCTGAGGTCGGACATGTACGAGGAGTCGATCCGGTTCTTCACCGATCTGTTTCGACGCGACGCCTCGCTGCTGAGTCTGCTGGATTCGGATCACACCTTTTTGAACCAGCGGCTGGCCCGCTTCTACGGAGTCGAGGGAGTCGAGGGAGTCGAGGGGGACGGCTGGCGGCGGGTGGACGGCGTCCGCTCGCTGGGCCGCGGCGGGATCCTGGGTTTCGCCACCACCCTGGCCCGGCAGTCGGGCGCCTCGCGCACCAGTCCGATTCTGCGGGGCAACTGGGTCAGCGAAGTCCTGCTGGGCGAGAAGCTGCCCCGTCCGCCCAAGGAGGTGCCCCAGTTGCCGCCGGATGAGATCGCCACCGACGGTCTGACGGTGCGGCAGCTCGTGGCGCGGCACACCAGCGACCCCCAGTGTTCCGGCTGCCACCTGAAGATCGATCCCTTCGGATTCGCCCTGGAGGGATATGACGCCATCGGGCGCCGCCGCCAGCACGATCTCGGCGGGCGCGTCATCGATACCCGGACCACGCTTCCGGACGGCACGGAAATCGACGGCTTGACCGGGCTCAGGGACTACCTGGTCAAGAAGCGGCGGGACGCCATCTTCCGCCAGTTCTACCGCAAGCTCCTGGGCTACGCCATTGGGCGCGAGGTCCAACTCTCGGACCAGCCGCTCCTGAACCAGATGCAGGACCGGTTGGCGGAAAACGGGTACCGCTTCTCGATCGCCGTCGACATGATCGTCCGGAGCCGGCAGTTCCGGGAGATCCGGGGCCGGGAGCTGCAACTGGCGCAGTCGGCGGCAGCGGGAAGAGGGGAACGGGAGGGGCTGAAGGGATTGGATGAAGGGTCAACGCCAGTCGAATTCCGTGACGGCATTTTTCCGCGGGTTCCTATGCTAGAATCGCGGGCAAGACCCTCGGAACTGGACCAGTGAGGCGTGTCATGAAGATTAAGCAGCATTCTCGTCGGACATTCTTGCGTGGCGTCGGCGTCACCATGGCCTTGCCCTGGATGGAGTCGCTTCCCGTCTGGGGCGCCGCAACCAGAGCGGCCGTCAACGGCGGAAGCCAGGCGCCGTTGCGTTTCGCAGTTCTGTTCTCGGGCAATGGCTTTCACACCAAGGAATGGTGGGCCGAGGGTGAAGGATCGCAGATGCGGCTGGGCCGGGTGCTGGAGCCGCTGAACGATTTTCGCGAGAAGCTGACCTTCGTCCGGGGCCTCTACAACGAAGAGGCCCTCAAGGGGAACATCCACAGTTCCCAGACCGGCAACCTGTTGTCGGGTGCGCCTCTGGAGTCGGGAGGGGGAATCCGATCCGGGACCAGCGTGGATCAGGTCATCGCTCAGCGCTATGGACGGTCGACCAAGGTGCCGAGTCTGGTCCTGGGTTGCGAGCGGTCCAATCCGGGGATCCACAAGAACTACTCCATGCTCTACAGCTCCCACATCTCGTGGAGCTCGCCCACGGCGCCCACGCCCCTGGAACTCTATCCGGCCCTGGCCTTCGATCGATTGTTCAAGGACGAAGCCGAGCGCGGCGACCGGAGCGTGCTGGATGCCGTGCTGGAAGAGGCCCACTCCTTCCGGCGGTCCATCAGCTCGCGGGACCAGCACAAACTGGACGAGTATCTCAACTCGGTTCGGGAGGTGGAGCAGCGCATCGAGCGGTCCGGCCAGAATGGCGAGTTGCAAGGCTGGCGGCCGACCCTGGACAAACCCAACGTCCCGCGCCCGCCGGACGGCATCCCACAGGACCTGCAGGAGCACATGCGGCTCATGTGCGACATCGTGGTGCTGGGATTCCAGACCGACGCCACCCGGGTCTGCACCCTCAAGCTCAACAACGACCACAGCTACCTCTTGTTTCGCCACCTTGGTGTCGACGTGGGCCACCACGAGCTGTCGCACCGCGACAACGAGAAATGGCTCCGCGTGAATCAGTTTTTTCTGGAGCAGTACGGCTACATCGCCCGGAGGCTGGACCAGATCCGGGAGGGAGAACGGACGGCGCTGGACAACTCGGTGCTCATGTACTGCTCGAGCATGCTCACGGGCCGGCACGACGCCACGAAGTTGCCGGTGGTGCTCCTGGGCGGCGGGGGCGGCCGGATTCAGGGGGGACGGATCCTGGACTACCGGGAGCGGCCCAACCGGAAGATGTGCAGCCTGTACCTGTCGTTGCTCGACAAGTTCGACGTCCACCTGGAGCGCTTCGGCGACTCGGACCAGCGTCTGACGGAGATCTGATCCATCGGGCTCGTTACGGTCGGGTTCCAGCCCTCGCTTTTCGGAAACTCACGGTTCCGTCGGCTTCTTTCGCGTTTTTCTCAAGAGAAGCGTTTTAGGAATTGCGAGTCGATGTGATGAGTAGCGAATTGATCGGCATTTTGGGGGTCGGTGTGGCACTGCTGGGGGTCGGTGTGGCTTTGGCCAGCTTCATTGTGAGCGGCCTTCGCGGCTTCGAAAAGCGTCTGGGTGCGCGCATCGATTCGTTGGAGCGGCGAGTGGATGCCGTGGAATCGAAGACGGAAGACAGGCTCGGTGCCCTCGGGAAAAAGTTGGAAGGACGGCTGGATGCTCTCGACAGCCGAATGGCGGTGGTGGAACGGGGGCTGGCAAAGCTCGAAGGGCTGATGGAAGGAGTGCGCGACGCCCTGTTCGGGACCCGCCGCGCCGAGAAGTCGTAGCCATCCCGGGTCACTTGGGTCGACTATCGATCGATCGCCGCTTGGAATTCTGGAAGGTCGAAGGTCAGCCGCGGCGGGACCTTCGTTCTCGAACCGGCCCCTCTCAGACCGCTGCTTTCAGGATCTCCGCGATTCGCCGGCCCACGATCTTGGCCTCTCGCGGCTGCAGGGTCCACACCATGACTTCCAGTTCCTTCTTCTCCCAGGGACGAGCTTCGATGGCGGGCTCGCCGTCGCGGAGCTGCTCGATGACCTGATCCCGGTGGATCCGGACCCGGGACCGGTCCCATCCGATGTGCAGTTGAGGCGACCGGTTGGCGATGGCAGGGACGAACCTTTCGGCCTCGACTCCCGGTATCTTCTCGACTCGCTTGGCGATGGTTTCGACCTGACGCTCCCACTCTTTCCAGTCTTTTTCGTGATCGAGCTCGAGGTAGGTCTCCACCGCCACCATCATGGCCAGCATCTCTTCCTTGTTGACCTTCATGCCCCGGCCGATGGTGTTGGCGTGCGGCAAACCGTTGAGCCTGGCGGCTGCGATCAGGTCCTTGCGTCCCAGCAGCAGCCCGCTGCTCTGAGGACCGCGCATGGCCTTGCCCCCGGAGAAGGTGACCAGGTCGAATCCCATCCGGATGAATTTGGTGAGGTTCTCGACGGGTGGGACGTCGGCCGCGCAATCGATGAAGGTGGGGACCCCGAGTTTCTTTCCCCACCCGGCGAACTCGGCCGCTTGGATGTTGCCCTTCTCGTCAGCCAGGTTCAGAAACAGCATCATGGCGGTCTGCGAGCCGGCGGCTGCGGCCAGTTCATCCGCCGTCTCCACCTCCACCATCCGGACCCCGCAGTTTCGCACGGCGTGGTCGTAGCTGAATCGATGCGATTTCTGGATGATGACCTCGTCGCGCATTCCGGACGTGTCCGGGATACGCTTAATGAACTCCTCGTCGGATCCGGTGATGCAGGCGGCCGTTCCCAGTGTCAGGGCGGAGGCGGCGCCGGCGCTGACCAGGGCGTCCTCCGAGCCGACCAGGGAGGCGATCCGCTTGCCCACGGCGTCGTGGAGCTGGTCCAGATTGACGAACTGCCGGGTGGCGTATTCCCAGGCGTGAATCGCCTCGGGCCGCATCAGGCTGCCGGACAGGGCCGTGGAGGTTCCCGCCGCGTTGATGATGGGGCGGACTCCGAGTTCGGCAAAGTAGTCTCGATTGTTCAACCGGCCGAACAACGGCCGGAAGTTGGCCAGAAAGGGCGAGCTGGACAAAAGGGTCAAGAACCATCTCCGGTTGAACATGGGCCGGTCTCCTTCGAAGGCGGGTTCATGGGAATCGCACTGAACTGAGATTACGCCGCCGCCGGGCATTCTGGCAAGCGGGGTTGGACGGGAGGCGGAAGCCGGAAGAGAAGATGCTCCTACGGCGCCTCGCTCCCGGGCACGATAGTGGCTTTGACACAGCGCATCCCGATCGCGGCTTCCGTGGCTGCCATGATCCCCTCCCGGCTGAAGGGGAAGAGAACCTGCATGGCCTCCCACGGATACCGGTCCGGACACCGGTCCAGCATTCGGATGCCCAGTGGAATGTCGTTGGCAGTGAAGGCCCAGCTCCCCAATATGGTGATGTCCTTAGAGCAAATGCGATGCCAGTTGGTTTCGATGGAGCCGGCGTCGGTGAACTGGCCCATCTCGACGTAGGTGCCCCCGTCTCGAAGCATCTCGATGCCCTCCGGACCTGCCGACGGGTGCCCGCTGGCTTCCACCACCAGGTCGGCTCCGAATCTTCCCGCCAGCGCGCGGACGGCGTCGATGCGGGATCGAGGCTCCGGGTGATCTTCCAACGAAACGGTAGCCGCAGCGCCGAAGCGTCGGCAGAGGGCAAGCCGCGGGTTCTCGGGGGCGCCGACCACCACCACCCGTCCGGCCCCCATCTCCTGAGCGGCCACCAGGCAGAGCAGGCCGATGGGCCCCGATCCCTGGATGACCACCGTGTCGCCCGATCGAAATCCGCCCGCCGAGACGGCCCGGTTCAGGGCCCGGACACAACACGCGAGAGGCTCCGACAGAGTGCCCCGCAACGAAGGCATCCGCTCGGGCAGACGGTAGATCTTGGTGGCCGGGAACATCTCCAGGTCGACGTAGACCATCTCGGCCCAACCTCCCCAGAGATGGGGGGGCTTCTCGAAGGGGATGTAGCGTCCGTAATAGGTGGGTCGGAGACACTTGTTGGCCCGGTTCGGATAGTGAACGCAGTAGTAACACTCCCCGCAAGGCATCAACGGGGGGAGCATGACCCGGGCGCCCACTTCCAACGGCTCGCCCATGAAGTCCGAATCGAGTTCCGGCCCGATCTCCTCGATCACGCCCGCCAATTCGTGGCCCAGAGTCAGGGGCCAGGGGAGAGGCCTGGGCCAATGCCCCTTCAATATGTGCAGGTCGGTTCCGCAGACGCCGCAGGCCTCGATCCGGATCAGCGCCGCCTTGCGGGGCGTCGCCGGTCTCGGGACCGTGCGGATACGGGGAGGAGTCCCGGGTCCATCATAGGTCGCCACCTGAATCCCCGTCATTTCGAGCGCCATTATGTCGCCGCCGGACACGACCGGCAAATGACCGGTTCCCCGAAACTCTTGCGAGAGAACACCCCTCCGGGATCGGTTCCGGGCCGTGGCGACTTTTTCCAGGGGCTGGTAGGCTGTAGTTCCAGCGTCCGGATCCGCAGGTCCGGCGGAAAGGAATCGAGGCATGGATCGCAGACAGTTTCTCAAGGAGGCCGCCTTCTCAACCAGCGGCGGATTGCTGGGGTTGGGAGCCGCTCAAGGCCTCCAATCCGGGACGGCCGCGGCGGAATCCTCCCCGGAGTCCATCCGCGTTGGAATCATTACGGAGCCGGGAGGTCAGCACCTGAGTTGGTTCACCCGGGCTCTGGGTGTCCTGGACGGAGTCGAGATGGTCGCCGCCGCCGACGAATCGGGCGGATTCTTCGAAAAGGGCCGCGAGTACCTGGGACCTCGGGCCTCCGAATTCCAAACCTTCAAGGACTATCGCAAGCTGATCGGAGAGGTCCGTCCCCATCTGGTGTTGCTGGCGCTGGAGCCGGTGCACACCCCGTCCGTAGTGGAGGCCGTCCTGCAGGGGGGCGCCCACGTGCTGACGGACAAGCCCGGCTGTGTGCGCCTGGCCGATTTCGAGCACGTAGCCGGCTTGGCCGAATCCAAGAATCTGGAATTGATGCTGGGCCTCACGAACCGGATCAGTCCCCCGGCCCGGAAGGCCCGGGAGCTGGTGGAATCGGGACTGCTGGGGAAGCTCTATGGGACTTCGGTCCATCTGGTGGCCGATCACACCCGTCTGACCAGGCCCTCGTACCGGACCCGATGGGTGGCGTCCCGGGAGCGGGCCGGAGGCGGCAAGCTCATCTACCATGGAATCCATTACCTGGACCTGGTGCATTACATCGCCGGAGACACCATCACCGAGGTCGCCGGCTTCGCCGAGAAGGTCGGCGACCAGCCGGTCGATCTGGAGGATTCGGCCGTCCTGGCCTATCGAATGAGTCAGGGAACGGTGGGGACCCTGAACACGGGGTACTATCTGCCCAAGGGATACAGCACTCTGGTCAAGTTCTGGGGATCCCAGGGCTGGCTCCATTTCGACTTGGCCGGCGGTCCTCCCATGACCTGGTACTCGACGCATCCGGACGCTCCGGGCAAGGCCCAGTCCTTCTATTACTCCCAGGAACCGAACACCTACACTCTGATGATGGAAGAGGCGGTGAATGCCGCTCGCGGCCTGGGTCCCTTTCCCATCACCACCCGGGAGAGCTTGAATTCGTTGAGGGTGGTCTTCGCCGCCTACGATGCGGCTCGGGAAGAGGCCAGCCAGACGGTAGCCTCTTCCGGATAGCGGCGAACCAAGAGGTCCAGGAGAAGAGGACGATGTCGGAGATCCCCAAACTCGGGTGGGGCATCATAGGCGCCGGAGATATCGCGCACCGGGTGATGGCGCCGGCCATGCGGGAGTGTCCTCACAGCGAGCTGGTGGCGGTGACCCGGACGACTCTTCAGGGAGCGAGGGAATTCGCCCGCACCCACGGCGCCCGGCGCGGCTACGACAACCTGGAGGATCTGCTGGCCGACTCCCAGGTCCAAGCCGTCTACGTGGCGACTCCCGTGGCCCGTCATCTGCCGGATACGCTGGCCGCCGCCGCCGCGGGGCGGCATGTCCTGTGCGAGAAGCCCTTGGCATTGAACGTTGCCGAAGGCGAGGAAATGGAGGCGGCCTGCCGCCGGACCGGGATCACCTTCATGACCTGCTACTACCAGCGCTTCAACGCCCGGCATCGCAAGCTGAAGGAATTGCTGGACGCGGGCGCCATCGGACAGGTCACCTCGGCGCGGGTCAACTTCTCGGGCCGGAGCCTGGTCAACCGGGAGGCGTGGCGCCAGGACCCGGCGTTGGGTGGAGGCGGTCCCTACATGGATATGGGGACCCATGCCGTCGACCTGCTGCGCTTCTTCCTGGGCGACGTGACCGAGGTCGCCGCCTTCACCGACGTCCTGGCCGGCGATTATGCGGTGGAGGATACGGCCAGCTCGCTCCTGCGCATGAGCAACGGCGCCCAGGCCGTCGTCACCTCCCACTGGAGCGGCGGGGACCCGGACGAAGACCGCACGTCCATGATCGAGATCCTGGGAACGGAGGGAATCCTTCAGACCTCACCGCTGCATGAGAAGTTTTCCCGGGGCAGATTGTTGTTGGCCACCCGCCGGGGTGAAGAGAGTTTCGAGTTCGAAGAGAGTACCCACGTTCAGGTGCTCAGCGAGTTCGCGGCGGCTCTGGCCGAAGGCCGCGACCCGGCCATCACCATCCAGGACGGACTGGCCGCTCAGCGGGTCGTGGCGTCGGTCTATGCCTCGTCCCGGAGTGGCCGGGCCGTCCAGCTGAATTAGAGAACACCGAGAGGAGATTTTCGTCATGCCCGAAGACATCCGCGTCGGCATCATCACCAAGCACCGGGGACCCCACCTGAGCTACTACATGAGATCGTTCGCCACTTGCCAGGGAGTGAAGCAGGTGGCCATCGCCGATTCCACCGGACGTCATTTCGAAGACGCCGGGGAGATCCTCGGAAAAAGCTATCCCGGCCTCAAGACCTACCGGAACTACCGGAGGATGTTGGCGGCCGAGAAGCCGCAACTGGTGCTGGTGACCATGGAGGCGCACATGGCGCCCCGGCGGATCCAGGCTGCTCTGGAGTCGGGCGCCCACGTCGTGTGCGAGAAGCCTTCCTGTGTCCGGGTCGAGGACTTCCAGAAGCTGGCGGATCTGGCGACGTCCAAGAACTTGTGCCTGATGCTGGCCATGGCCAATCGGTTCGCTCCCCCAGCCCGGAAGGCCAGGGAACTGGTCCAGGCCGGAATGCTGGGGAAGCTCTTCAGTGTCGACGTCTACCTGGTAGCGGATCAGACCCGATTGACCCGGCCCAGGACCCAGAATTCTTGGGTCTCCAAGAAGGCCCTTTCCGGCGGCGGTCACCTGATCTGGTTGGGGATCCACTGGCTCGACCTGGTCCAGTACATCACCGGGGATCGGGTTCACAAGGTGGGAGGCTTCACCAGCAACGTGGGGGGGCAGCCGGTGGACATCGAAGATGCCGCGGTGCTCAGCCTCCTCTACAAGAGCGGCATGGTGGGCACCATGCACTCGGGCTACTATCTGGACCGCGGATACCATAGCCACGTGGCGATTTGGGGCGAGAAGGGCTGGCTTCGATTCGATCTGACCGCTCAACAGCCGCTGGAATGGCACTCGACCATCGAGGGAATGCCTCAGGGGATCCGGACTTTCTCGTACAGCCGGGGGACGAACTTCTATCTGGGGATCATCCAGGCTGCGGTGGATTGTGCCCGGGGTCCGGGGGATTCGGGCAAGAGCGCCGAGGAGAGCCTGAGCGTTCTCAAGACCATCTTCGGCCTCTACCGGGCGGCGGAAACGGGACGGACCCAGACGCTGGACTCATAGCAGTCCGTGGTGAAAGTCCCGCGAGCACCGAGACCGTTCCTGCGCCCGCCGGACAAGGCGCGATGAGGGAGCATACCGTGAGTATGTGACCGAATCGCAACGCAGTCCGCCGGGATGCAGGGACGGTCGAATGCCGTGACGACTTTTGCCACGGGCTGATAGCTGGATCAGGAGTCTGCGCTTCGCACGTTTCGAACGCCGTGGCGCGTTCGTCTTAGGGCGCAAGAGTCCCGAGACTCTCGTCGGTTGTTTTCTCAAGGAGAACGAACCATGAGTCGAATCAATCGTGCGATAGTCAAAGGTGCTCTGGCCGGTGGAGGCGTGCTGTTCCTCTGGGGGGTCGTCTACTGGATGGCACTCCCCTGGCACCAAGCGGTCTTCGGACAATTCCAGGACGAGGACGCTGTCGCTTCGGTCCTGACGCAGAATGCTCCCCAGTCGGGCATCTACGTTTATCCAGGCGGTCAGGACGAAGCAGCCGTGGAAAAGATGGCGCGGGGTCCCTTCGCCTTCGTCGTCTTCCAGCCCGGGGGAACGGCGTCGATGGTCCGGCCCCTGTTGACTCAATTGGGCATCCAGGTCCTGGCTGCGTTCCTCATTTCCCTGCTTCTGGCCAGGGTCGGAGGCAGCAGCTACTGGGGACGGGTCGGTTTCGTGGTCCTCCTGCTCTTGACCGCCGGCATGCTGTGTCATCTTCCCAATTGGAACTGGTGGCATTTCTCCACGGGGTACATCCTGACGGTATTTTTCGACTTGCTCGCCGGTGGATTTCTGGCGGCTCTGGTTATGGCCCGGATCATTCGATAGGGGTTCCATGACTCCTGTCCTGGTTTTGTTGATTCTCTCAGGCCTGGTCCCGTCTACCCTCCAGGCCGCATCGCCGAAGGTGCCTCGCAAGGGGCAATACGAGCTCCGGGGCCGAATCGTGCTGCCGGACGGAGGATCCTTTCGTGGAAACTCTCCGTTGGTGATCCTGGAGGCGGTCCAGTTTCCCTTGAGACGAAAGGTTCAAGCCGGCTGGGATGGAAAGTTTCGGATCAAGAAGCTGCCCCAGTCTTCCTACAAGATGGCGATCCTGGTTCCGGGTAGGGGCGAGATGAACCGTACCGTGGACATCGGGCCCGCCTTCGCCGACAAGAAGGGACGAATCGAGGCCACTTTCGTGTTCGAACCCACCGCGTTGGCCGAGCCCATGGCCACGGTTACGGCGACGCGCCTGTCGGTGGACTCCAAGGCCGTGAAGGCGTACCGGAAGGCGTTGAAGAAACTGGAGAAAGGAGAGTCGGCCGAGGCGGTCAAAGAATTGGAGAAGGCAGTCGAGATCGATTCCAGATACGCGGAGGCGTGGAACCGCTTGGGAACCATCGCCTATGTCTCTCGGGATTTTCCCCGGGCGGAGTATTGTTTCCGCCAAGCCCTCAAACACGCTCCGGAATCCTATCCGCCGGTGGTCAATCTGGGCGCGGCACTACTGGAGCTGAACCAGACGAACAAGGCGCTGGCCATGAACCTTCGGGCCGTTCGGATGAAGGAAAAGGATCCTCTGGCTCATGCCCAGTTGGGAAGTTCCTATTATCGACTGGGGCGTCACGGCGATGCGATCAAACATCTCAAGCGGGCGAAACAACTGGCCCCCCGGCACCATTCCGGCCCCCAGTTGATCCTGGCGGACATCTACTGGTACCGGAAGGAGTATGCCGCGACCGCTCGAGAGCTGGCCGAGTTCCTCCACTATCATCCGGATTGGCCGGACTCCGACCGATTGAAAGGCATTCTGCGGCGGGCTCGGGCACTTGCGGCCAAGCCGGTGCCACCCGGCGGCGGGGAACGGGAAGCCACAGAAGGGGAGACCCAGCCATGAGGGGCATCACGATGCTGGGGACCGGTCTCATCGGCGGGTTCTACACGCAGGCGCTGCAGCGAAGAGGCCGGGAACAGGTCCTGGCGGTCTATTCCCGAACTTTGCAGCGGGCGCGGGACTTCGCGCGCCGGTGGGACATTCCCCGATGGACCGCGGACCTGGAGGAAGCCGTCGGCGATTCTCAGACCGAGGTCGTGGTGGTCGGGCTTCCCAATGACCTGCACCTGAAAGCGGTGGAGTTGGCCGCCCGTGCCGGAAAAGCGGTCCTGTGCACCAAGCCCCTGGCTCGGACCGGCGCCGAAGCCCGGCGTATGCTGGAGGCGGTGGAGCAGGCGGGCGTCTTTGCCGGATACCTGGAAGATCTGGTCTACACCCCCAAGACGTTGAAGGCCGTGGAAACGGTGCGGTCGGGCGCCCTGGGCCGGATTCTCTGGGTCCGTTCCCGGGAGGCTCACTCGGGGCCCCACAGCGCCTGGTTCTGGGACCGCGCCCAGGCCGGCGGCGGCGCCATCGTCGATCTGGGCTGCCACTGCATCGAGATCATCCGCAGTTTCGTGGGCAAGGAGGTCTACCCCAGGGAGGTCCTGTGTTGGGCCGACACCCTGGCCCA
Source organism: Acidobacteriota bacterium (assembly GCA_965217775.1). GTDB lineage: Bacteria > Acidobacteriota > UBA6911 > RPQK01 > JAJDTT01 > JAJDTT01. The sequence goes on along the minus strand of CBDCJH010000002.1, from coordinate 3,072,281 downwards.
TCCGGTGGATAGCGAAGACAACTCGGTGACGCTCATCCGGTTCGACGGCGGAGCGCTGGGGCAGTTCGAGGTGAGCTGGACCTTTCGGGGAGGAATGGACCTGAGAGACGAAGTCTCGGGAACCGAGGGGACCATCTGGCTCAATCACTTCCTGAGGACGGGGTTCGAGGTCTACTCTTCGACGGGAGGGGCCGGCTACGTGGCGGAAAAGGCGGAGGCCGAGGCGGGGTGGACGTTTCCCGTGGGAGACGAGGTGGAGGAGTTGGGGTTCGGCCGCATGTTCGAGGACATGTTCCGGTCCATGGAGGCCGGACAGTCCCCGCGCGAATCCTTCTATGACGGCTATGTGGTCAACGCGGTCATCGACGCCTGCTACCGCTCCGCCGAGTCCAAACGCTGGGAGCCCGTCGATCCGGATCCCTGGCGCGGAAGTCTCGAGGCCCCGTCGACCGGCGCGGCGGCCGAGACGTTCGGAGGGAATCTCGTCGTAAAGCGGGAACGAATGCCGGACGGACGCCTGAAGCTCATCCTCAAGGATCCCGAATCGGGCCGGTTCAGCGAAAGATTCGAAGACGGTTGACCCATTCTTCTCCCCGCTGAGCCACATCCTTCGATTGGAACCGTCAGAGAGGGCACCTACGGCCCGGCGGCGGGGGATTCCTCAGTGCTCCATGACCATTCCGCCGTCGATGTTGATGGACTGGCCATGGATCCAGGAAGCCGCCTCGGTGCACAGGTAGGCGATGAACGCCGCCACTTCTTCCCGGGTCCCGGTGCGTCCGATGGGGTGTGACTCGCCCATCTTTTTCCACTGTGCTCCCCGGCCGAACCGGTCCATGCGTGACGTGTCCACGGCGGCGGGGCAGATGCAGTTGACGTTGACTCGGTGCGGCCCCAGCTCGTGCGCCAGCGACTGGGTCATGCCGACCTGGGCGAAATTGGCGGCGCAGTAGGCCAGGGCTTCGGCGGCTCCCCGCTTTCCGGCCGAGGAGGCCACGTTCACGATCTTTCCTCCGTCTCCCTGCCGGATCAACGACGGGATCACCGCCCGGGCGCAGAGGTAGGTGCCCCGGACCTTGACGTCCAGCACCCTCTGGAAGACATCCGGGTCCAACTCGGCGGTAGCGACGCGGTCTCGGCCGATGGGCATGGCCGCGTTGTTGATCAGGATGTCCACCCGGCCGAACTCCTCCAGGGTACGGCTGACCATCCTGTCCACCTGCTCCACGCGGGTCACGTCGACCACCAGGGGGAGGGCCTCTCTCCCCAGCTCGCGCACCCGCTCCGCGGTGCTCTCCACGTCCCTCCACCCCAGTCTCCGCTCATCGGGCGGAAAGGTGTCCGGGTCTCGGCCGGTGCCGGTGACCACGATGTCGGCCCCCAAACGGGCCAGGGCCATGGAGGTTTCGAATCCGATGCTCCGGAGGCGGCCGGCTCCGGTGATGATGGCCACCTTGCCGTTCAACTCGCCCATCTCCTGCCTCCCTTCGGCACTGCTTCGATACCAGCCGCACAGTTTACTACGATGCCTGGAACGCTTCCCATCCAGCTTGCCGCTATCCGGGAAAGGACGTACTATTCCCTGGTCTGACCCGAAATCCATTTACCAAGGAGGGACGCCGTGAAGATTCGGTATTCGCTGACAATCGCATTGTTTCTGGGGGCTTCGGCGACGCTTCTGTCCCACCCCCACCTCAACAAGATGGTGAAGGCCACGCTTCCCAGCAAGGTCGAGGCCAGCATCACGTACTACACCGTGCCGGCCAACATGGAGCACGTGAAGAAGGTCCAGGTCGGGGACTTCATCCCCAGCCGGGCCGTCCTCTCCCTGTCAGGCGGCACCGCTTCCGGGTCCACCATGATTCAGGCGGGAGACTACACCATCGGCGCCGTCAGGAACGCCGGCGATTGGACCCTGGCGCTCTATCCGGGCAAGCCGGCCCGTGGAATGATGCCGGACAAATCCAAAGTGATCCGCCTCGATTCCAGTTTCTCCGACTCGGAGGGCACTGCCCACCACGTCGCCTTCGACCTGGCGCCGGGCCACGGCAAGCTGGAGGGCAAGACGACGGTGATCTGGCACTTTGGCAACCTCTACCTTGCCGGTGCCTTGCAATAGCCGGTCTTCGTGATCGTCCCGCCTGACGGCGGTAGCGAGACACGGGCCCGATCGACGTGGGACGGGCCGCGGGTTCTCCGGGCATGATTCCCGGCATCGTGAGCAATTGCTGGCAGTGGCAGTTGGGGCAGGGAACTGCGCTGGAGGACCTGCTGAGCCAAGCGGTGGACCGAGGTTACCGCACCGTAGAATTGAGGCAGACTTGCCTGGGCTCGTTCGAGGAGCGGGAAGGGTTTGTTCCCAGGGTGTCGGCCCTCGGACGCTTGGCGGACCGCTTCCCGGAGATCCGGTTCGATCTGGCTCTCGCGTTTCCGTTCCTGGGTCCCGGCGGAGTTGTCGAGGACCCGCTGTTCCAAACCGGAGTGGACTCCGCACGGGCGCTTTCGGGCCGCTTTCATCCCCATCTGCGGCTGGTCGATTTGGCGACGACCGGCGAAATGCTCCAAGGAAGGGAACCGCAGATCGCCCATCAGGTGGCGCGGCTCGCCGAACCGCTGGCGGACGCCGGGGGTTGGCTCTCTCTGGAGCATTCCATTCAACCTTGGACCAGCTTCACCCGCGTGCTGGGCGAGGCCCGCCGCCTGCTGGGAAGCCGTTCGGACCATCTCCGCCTCTGTTACGATCCGGTCAATCTGTTGTTCGCTCCCGACCGGCCCGATCCGTGTCAAGTGGTCCGGAACCTGGATGCCTCCAACCTGTCGATGGTCCACTTGAAACAGTTCCGGGCCGGGAAGCTCCAGACCTGGATCGAGGACGGAGAGATCGGCTGGGAAGCCCAGATCGCCGGTCTGGAACGGCATGGATACAATGGGCCCGCCCTGTTCGAGATCCGTTCGGACGATCGGATCTGGGGTAACCTCGACCGGAGCCGGGCCTATCTGGAATCACTCGGCGGGCGTTTCAGGGACACGCGGTCTGAAGGAGGAGTGGAATGAGAAGATCGACGATTGCGAACTCAGGGGTCCTTCTGGCGGGCCTTGGTCTTCTTGCCGCCGGAGTGCACCTGGCCTGCCAGGGCGAGCCGGCGGCGGACCGATATCGACTGACGGCCGCGGACATCGAGAGCTGGATGACGGAGCTGTCGAGCTGGGGCCGGTGGGGCGAGGAGGACGAGCTGGGAGCGGTGAACCTGATCACACCCGCCAAACGGCGGGAAGCGGCCCAATTGGTTCGCGAAGGAGTCTCCGTGTCCCTGGCCCGGAACGCGGAGATGACCGAGGCCGTCGACAATCCCTATCCCTTTGCTCAAGAGATGAAGATGACGCCTCCCTTCGCCAGTGACGTCTTTTCCGTCCGCTATCACGGATATGCACACACCCACATCGATGCCCTCTGTCACCTGATGCATGGGGGAAAGCTCTACAACGGCTTTCCGGAGACGGAAGTGACCGCTGCGGGGGCCAACAAGCTTTCCGTCCTGGAATTGAAGAACGGCATCTTCACCCGTGGAATTCTCATGGACATTCCGAGGCTCAAGAAGGTGCCCTACCTGGACCCGGAGACGGCCATCTATCCTGACGATCTGGAGGCCTGGGAAAAGCAGGCCGGGGTTCAAGTGGCCAGTGGCGATGCGGTCTTCATCCGGACCGGCCGCTGGGCTCGGCGCGACGAGAAGGGGCCTTGGGACGTGGGCAAGAGCTCGGCGGGGCTTCACGCTTCCTGCGTCAAGTGGTTGAGGCAGCGGGACGTGGCCCTGGTGGGCAGCGACGCCGCGTCGGACGTTCTCCCGTCCCGGATCGAGGGCGCCGATCAGCCGGTTCATCAGTTGCTGCTCGTGGCCATGGGAGTCCCCATCTTCGACAATTGCGACCTGGAGGCGCTGGGGCAGGAGGCCCGGAAACAGGGCCGCTGGGAGTTCCTGCTGACGGCGGCCCCGCTTCCGGTTCCAGGAGGAACCGGCTCGCCGTTGAATCCCATCGCGACTTTCTAGGAAAGAGAAAAGAGAGAAGAGGGGGTCTCCCAGGGGGTTTGGAGTTTGCCATGCAAAGAGTGAGAGTAGGGTTGATCGGGGCTGGCTGGGTCGCGGTGAATCGCCACCTTCCCGCTCTTCAGAAGATCCCGGAGGCGGACCTGAACCTGATCTGGTCCCGCAGCCGGGCCAAGGCCCGGGATGTGGCCGGCCGTTTCGGAGTCCGCGCGACCGTAGCCCGGTGGCAGGACGTGATCCATTCGTCCGAAGTGGACGCGGTCGTCATAGCGACGCCTCCGGTCCTTCACCTCCCGGCGACGGCCGAAGCCCTGGAGGCGGGGAAACATGTCCTCTGCCAGGCTCGAATGGCCCGGAACCTGGATGAGGCCCGGAAAATGGCAGCGGCGGCCCAGGCGTCCCGGCTGGTGACGGCCCTGTATCCGCCTTTGCCCGGTCTCAAGGGCGACCGGGTCATGATCCGGCTGCTGCACGAAGAGGGTTTCGTGGGGCAGATTCGCGAGGTCCGGATCACGGGAATGAGCGTGGACACCGATCCGCAGAGTTACCGGAGTTACCGTTGGGACCCGCAGGTCTCGGGAATCAACACCATGACCCTGGGAATGTGGAACGAGGTGGCCAATCGATGGTTGGGGCCCACGGTCCGGGTGGCGGCACTGGCCCGGTCTCACCGGTATGGCGGCGCCGCGCGCATGGGTGTTCCCGACTCGGTGGCGGTGGCGGCCCAGTTGGAATGCGGCGCCACCGCCAGTTACCACTTCTCCAACTGGGCTGCCGGATCTCCCGGAAGCCGGATTGAGATCTACGGTGACCGGGGAGCCCTCATCTACCGTCTTTTTGCCGAGCAGATTCAGGGGCTCACGGGATCCGACGCGGAATTTACGCCGGTTCCCATCCCCAGTGCGGAGCAACGGGTGCAGGACACCGACTCCCAATTCATTCGCGCCATCCTGAAAGGGACTCCGGTGGAGCCGTCCTTTCAGGAAGGATTGCTCTACATGCAGTTCCTGGAAGCCGTTGCCCTTTCGTTGAAGACGGGCCGCTCGGTCTCACTGCCGCCCGAGCCGCGCATGGAAACCTGGGACCGGTATCTGGGTGAGTAATCGGGCGGTACTCGTCAGGGACTCAAGTATTAGCAGCCCGTGGCAAAAGTCATCACGGCATTCGACCGTCCCTGCATCCCGGCGGACGGCGTTGCGATCGGCTCACATACTCCCGGTATGCACCCGAATCGCGCCTTGTCCGGCGGGCGCAGGAACGGTCTCGGTGCTCGCGGGACTTTCACCACGGACTGTTAGGTGCCGTCTTCCTTCAGGCCGCGGTCCAGCCGCCGTCCACCATCAGGTTGTTCCCGGTGATGTGCCGAGCCGATTCGGAGCAGAGAAAGAGAATGGCCTGGGCGAGTTCCTCGGGTTCCACCATCTCCTTCTGCGGGACGGCCCCGAGCATGACCTTCTCCAGAACCTGCTCTCGTGAGAGTCCGTGAAGCTCGGCCTGCTTGTCGATCTGGTCGTCCACCAGGCGAGTCCGCGTATAACCGGGTGAGACGGCGTTGACCGTGATGCCCCGGGTGGCCACTTCCAGGGCCACGGTCCGGGTGAGTCCCAGCAGGCCGTGCTTGGCGCTCACGTAGGCCGTTTTGAAGGGGGAGGCCACCACGGCGTGAATGGAGGTCAGGTTGATGATCCGTCCCCACCCCTGGGCCGCCATCCCGGGTACGAAGCGCCGGATGTACAGAAAGGGTCCCCGCAGCAGGATGCCGTTCAACCGGTCCCACTCCGGGATCGGGAACTCCTCCACCGGACTGAGGTATTGCACCCCGGCGTTGTTGACCAGAATCTGAACCGTCCCCAGAGCTCTTGTGCAGTCTTCGTGGACCCGGTCCACGTCGTCTTCCGCGGCCACGTCCGCGATCAACGCGAGCGCACTCCCTCCCTGCTTACGGATGGAAGCCGCTACGGTTTCTACCGCGTCCCGGTCCAGGTCCACGCAGCAGACGGCGGCGCCGGCCGAAGCCAGCGTGAACGCCACCTCACGGCCGATGCCGTGACCCGCTCCCGTCACCAGCGCAACCCGTCCCTCCAAAGTCACGGTCGAAGCATTCATGGTCCGATTTCCTCGTTCTCCAGTTCCTCCAGTGCCCGGACCAGCTCTTCCCGCGCATGCTGGTTCCCCTGCGATTCGGCGATCCGGATGCCGCGAGCGAGGGTCTCCCGAGCCTGTCCGATTCCTCCCGACAGGACCAGAGCCGCTCCGAACTGATAGTAGGCAGGGACGTACTGCGGGTGGAGGTCCACCAAGCGGCCGAAGGCCTGGATGGCTTCCTCAATTCGGCCCAGGCGCTTGTACTCCATGGCCAGGCCGTAGAGGGGAAAGGGATCGCCGGAGCCCTTGGCCACCAACTGCCGCAGCCTTTCCAGCCGGGACGGATCAGACATGAGTTCCTACCTCTGCGCCCATTTGAGCTTCTCTCTCAAGACATCGAAAAAGCTCTTGTTGTGGGGCTTGATCAGTTCGATTCGCCGGCGGGAGCTGGTGCAGACGATCTCGTCCTCTTCCGCGAGCTCCACGCCCTGCTGGCCATCGACGGTCAACATGACGTCTTCGCCCGAAGTCAGAGTGATCCGGATCTCGCTTTCCGGAGGAAAGACCAGAGGGCGGTTGGTCAGGGTGTGGGGGCAGATGGGAGTCACCACGGTGCAGGCCAGGGAGGGCAGCACGATGGGGCCTCCGGCGGAGAGAGAATAGGCGGTGGAGCCGGTCGGAGTGGCGATGATGAGCCCGTCGGCCAGGAAGGTGGCCATGAAATCCTCATCGATGTAGGCATCCAACTGGATGATCCGGGCCAGGGCGCCCTTGGTGATGACCACGTCGTTCAGGGCGTGAAAGCTGCTGCTGGACCCGTCGTTCCGCTTGACGGTGGCGTCGAGGAGCCGTCTCTCGTCGATCCGATGCTCGCCCTTCAGCAGCCGGTCCAGGGCTTCATACAGCTCGTCCAGAGTGACCTCGGTGAGGAATCCCAGAGAACCCAGATTCACTGCCAGGATGGGTGCGTCGTTGTCACCGATCGCCCGGGCCACCGAGAGGATGGTGCCGTCGCCTCCGAAGACGATGATGGCGTCGACCTGGGAAGGCATCTGCTCCCGGGTCACTCCCCGGTAACCTGAGAGTCCGAAGTTCTCCAGGACGCTCTCCTCCACCAGCGTCTCGCAACCTCTCTGTTGCAGCCATTGCAGGATCTCCTCGAGGCTCCGGGCGAACTCGGTGCGGTGTGGTTTGGAAACGACCCCAACTTTCAACGCCGTCGTTCTCCCCAACGGTTGGATTCGTTTGGATCGCTCAGTCCCGGCGGCGCCGAAGGAACTTGTCCCGGCACTCCTCGGAGCAGAAGTAGAGGTTCGTGTCCTTGGTGCGTGTCCGGACCGCCAAGTCGGTGGCGACGTAGATTCCGCATTGGGGATCTTTCACCATCCGCCCGCGGACCGTGGCGCGGGCTCTGTTCCAACGACCCCGGGGCTGGTTGCCGGAGGCCTTCCGCCTGTTTCCGAAAATACGTGCGACGATTGCCCGAACGACCAGGAGGAGAAGCAAAAAGAACAGAAACCGGAGCAACACTGTCCATCCTCAGGACTGCTCTTGATCCAGGTGTTCGCGAGCGTTGTTGATATGTTTCTCGATCTGCTCTTTGCCAGGATACTCCGGGTGCGCCGCCAAGAGCCTCTGCCAGATCCGGATCGCCGCTTCGAATTCGCCGGTAGCGAAGTGGGCGATGCCCAGATTCTGCAGGGTCTGGGGGTGATTCGGGTCCAGGGAAAGGGACATCCGATAGGACTCGATGGCCGACTCCACCTGACCCTGGTAGAGCTGGGCCGTTCCCAGGTCGGTGCGGACGCTCACGTTGCCGGGATCCAATTCCAGGGCCTCCGTATACCAGGAAGCGGCCGCGTCGAAGCGCTTCATGTCGTAGAACGAATTGCCCAGGAGGATTCGCACTTCCTTGTCTTCGGGATGGTCCCTGGCGCGCTCCTGGAGCCTGGCCAACTGCTCCAGCACTTCCGGCGGGGGATGATCGGTGGGCAGGGCGGAGGAGTTTTCCTGTGCTTGGGGCGCCGGCTCGGGAACGGTGGCCTCTTGCTGAATTCGAGCGGCGAAGAAACCGAGGATGAACCCTATGACGACGCCGGTCGCGGCCGCCACCCGCGGTTTGTTCTGCATCGGGCCGCGTATGTTATCATAGTTTCCTCGGTGGGCCGTTGAAGTTCGGCGGATTCGATGAGTTTGCGAGGCGCACTTACCCTCCAAGGACCGTTAAACCATGTATCGGGGCCAGGATATCGGCGATCGCGATCAACTCGTTGCGACTTGTATCGAGATCCTGAAGTCCGGCAACGAAGCCGAGCGGTACAAGATCCTTCCTCACGTGAGTGTGACCCGTTGCAAGCGTTTCCTGGACCCGTTGTTGGAACTGCTGGGCTCCGCCACCCCAGGCGACAAGGAGTTTGCGGCGTTGGCGTTGGGCGCATTGGGCGATCCCGCGGCGATCAACCCATTGTTTGCCGTATTGCAGGACGCCCACATCTTCACCAAAGGCCGGAACCGCTCTCTGGAAGCCGCCGTCATCCTCACTCTTGGCGAGATCGGCCACGAGAAGGCTGTCGATCTTCTGCTCCAAGTCTATGGCCTGCGGTATCTCGGTGAGCCGTCCGCCCACAACCGCAAGGTGGACGTGCTGTCGGCGTTGGGCCTGCTGGCTCAGCAGGGTAGTGAACGTGCAGTCGGCGAGTTGTTGACCTTGGCCGCTCAGGAGCAATCCGACCGGCAGGCGCAGGCCGTCACCGAATTGTCCGTCGCCTATTGGCATCGAGCCCATCAGGTTCCGGATACGGTCCTGAAGGCCATGTACAAGATGACCCAGGCCGGCGCCGATGAAGTCCGAAGGGCGGCGGTCGCTGCCCTCTCGACGCTGGCGAACCTGGGGTGCCGCAGGGCCGAAGGTTATTTCTCCGCTCCGGCGTCCGGCTGAAACCGGATCCGCACGCAATTTCCAGTCTCGTCTCTCCAAAGAAAGCTTTCTCCGTGCCACCGAAACCGGTGCCAGGAATTGGTGCAGGCAAAGTTTGTGAAATCGGCGAGACGCAATTCAGGGCAAACCGGACAGCGCCCTTCTCTGCCACCGATCAGGAGGAAAAACCGGCCCCGAAGGCTGTTATTGACCGCCCTTCAACTGCTTGACCAGATCTCGGGCCACCGGAGCGTTTTCGCCGTTGGGGTTGAGCTTAGCGTATTCGGCCAGATGCATGATGGCCCCGTCCAGCTTGTTCATGCCCAGCAGTACGATACCTAGCTGGTAATGGGCTTCGGCGTGCGCGGGGTCGGATGCGACCGCATTTTGCAGGGCCTCCGCCGCCTCTCTGTTCTGTCCCTTGTTGATGAAGGTGACGCCCATATTGTAGTAGTTGATGGCGGCGGCGGCCGGATCGACGGCAGCGTTGAGTTCGGCCGATTTCTTGAAGAATTCCTCGGCTTTGGCCGAATTCCCCATGTTGGCGTAGATGTTTCCCAGGTTCTGGTAGAAGTTGGCGTTGCTGGGAGCCAACTCGATGGCCTTGTCGTAGGCTCCAATGGCGTCGTTGTGTTTGTTCAATTTCAGGTAGGCGTTGCCTAGATTGGCCCAGATGGCCGGCCGTTTGGGATCCTTGGCGACGCATTCCCGGAAGGCCACCACAGATTCCTCGAACTGTCCCAGATTGAAGGCCATGATTCCCCGGTTGTAGGCGGCCCGGACTTCCTTGACCACGGTCTGCTGCTTCATGAACTGTGCGCGTTCTTCCTTGCTCATCTCGAAGGCCAGCTTGCCCGACCTGCCCTCCTTGAGGGTGAAGTCGACGGTGCCCCGCTTGCCGCCGCCCCTGGGGTCGAAGCCGCCGTCATCGACGCCGAAACTGGCGCGAACGCCGGACTCGTACTCGGTGCGGTAACCCGGCTTGCGAGCCACCACCGTGTAGGTGGCCTGGAGACTCACCGCGCCGTGGTAGTACTTGCCCTTCTTGTTGGTCTTGAGGTTGTATTTCCGGCTGGTGTTCTCGCTTCGAATCGAGACCTCGGCTCCCTCGATGGGTTTGCCGGCCGCGTCCTTGACCGTCCCCTCCAATTGCCCCACCTGAGCTTCCAGGCTCGGTGCAGCCAAAAGGAGCATCACGACGGCGATGGAGATCGTGGAGTATTTCATGAGTCCGCCTTTCTCATTAATGGCTATTCCGCCGCCGGATCGGATCGATCCCGGCCCCGGGACCACCACTCATTGGCCGAGGTTCTGATGGCTTCAATATTATCGACGACGGGAAAGCTTGGCAAGCTTCGGGTAAACAGATATCCATAGCGGCGCGTGCGCAGGCGGCTGTCGAAAACCGCTAGAATTCCGCGGTCCTCTCGGGACCGAATCAGACGTCCCAACCCCTGCCGCAGGGCGATGATGGCCGTCGGTACCGAGTAGCGGAGAAACGAGTTTTCCCCCTGTTCCTCCAGCCTCTTGAGCCGGGCGGCCACCACCGGTTCGGTGGGGACCTGGAAGGGCAGTTTGTCGATCAGGACCGCCCTGAGGGCGTCTCCCGGCACGTCCACTCCCTGCCAGAAGCTGGAGGTGGCGCAGAGCACCGCGTGGGGCGTCTGCCGGAACTCGTGGAGCAACTGCGACCTGGGACGGTCGCCTTGGCGGAGCAGGGGATACGGCAGGCGTTCAAGCAGCAGGTCGTAGACCCGGTTGAGCTGCAGATAGCTGGTGAAGAGCAGAAATGCGTGTCCCTGGGTCAGCTCGAGGATCTCCTCCAGTTGCCGGACCAGTTGGATCAGGTATCCGGGTGAACCCGGTTCCGGGAAGCGCTTGGGAATGTAGAGGAGCGACTGTTTCGAGTAGTCGAACTCACCGGCGGCGAGCAATTGGCGAGCCTCGCCGAGGCCCAGGCGGTTCCGGACGTAGGAGAAGTCTCCGTTCGTGGTGAGAGTTGCGGAGACCAATATGGCGGACGGGATCTGGGAAAAGAGCCTCTGTTCCAAGGTTGAGGCCACCTCGATCGGAGTCAGATTGAGGAACGTGCCGCGGCCCCGGCGCCGCATCCAGTGGACACTCTCCCGATCTTCCAGGTCGAAGAATCGCTCCAGGTGAAGGGCCAGCGATTCCACCCGGCGCAGCAGCATGTCCCGTTCCTGGTGGGACGGATCCCGCAGGCTCAACTCGTCGTGCAGGTTCGACAAGATCCGTGCCAACTGGCGGTAGGCGCCGAGGGCGGGAACCCGCAAGTCGGCCGGCGTGCCGTCGGCTCGTCTCGCCGAGTCGAGAGCCCACGTTCCTTCGGCGGCCGGCAGGGCGGAGAACAAGATCCCGGCACGGGACTCCAGGTCGCGGACGGCCCGCATCGAATCGGTGTCGGGGTAGGATGCGGTCAGATCCCGAGCCAGTTCCTCGATCTGATAGCTGCTGATTCGTTTCCCCAGGTGGGTGCAGGCGATCTCCTCGACGGCGTGAGCTTCATCCAGGATCAGCGTGGAGAAGTCGGGCAGAATGCTCCCCAGTTCATCGACTTCCAGGGCCAGATGCGCGAAGAAGAGGGCGTGGTTGACGATGATGACGTCTGATTCCAGAGCCCTTTGGCGCATGCGCGTGATGAAGCAGCGATCGAAGTGGGGGCATTTCTGACCGGTGCAGCTCTCGCTCCGGGCATCCAATTCCCGCCAGAGGGGATCCGAATCGGACATCCATTCCAACTCGGAACGGTCGCCGGTCTCGGTCTCGAGAGCCCACTCCGACAGGGCCTGCCGAGACTGGAGCCACTCTTGGGACAGGGAGAGCGATCGGGTCTGCCCTTCCAGCTTGCGGAGACAGAGATAGTTCTGGCGCCCCTTCATGTAGGTCACCTTCATGTCGGGGAACAGGTGCCGGCGTATGAAAGGGACGTCCTTCAGGTAGAGCTGTTCTTGAAGATTGCGTGTTGCCGTGGAGATGATGGTCTTGCGGCGGCTGGCGATGGCCGGAACCAGATAGGCCAGGGTCTTGCCGGTTCCGGTGCCGGCTTCGGCACAGAGGTGATGGCCCTGCCGAATCGCTTCCAGAACCGATAGGGACAGTTTCAGTTGCGAAGGCCGGTACTCGTAACCCGGGAGTTCTCCGGCCAGCAGCCCTCCCGGGGAGAAGACCTCCTGAAGTGTGAATTCGGACGCCATGACGCCGGCGTTCCCCTTTCCCGCCTCCCCTGGTGCCGCCCCGCTTTCGAGAGCTCGGTCACGCAGGCTGCGGCAGGCGGTCGGCGTAAAAGGAGTGACGGCGGGTCAGCGATACGACTTCGTGGCCGATTCCGTCCAGAACCCGCTCGTCATCGCAATTCGTGAGAGCCTCGCCGATCCAACCGCCGATTCGATCCATTTCGGCCTCTTTCATGCCGCAGGTGGTCACCGTGGGGGTCCCGACCCGGATCCCGCTGGTGACCAGTGGAGGATGGGTGTCGAAAGGGATCGTGTTCTTGTTGATCGTGATCCGTGCCCGCTCCAGCGTCGCTTCCGCCCGTTTGCCCGTCAAGCCTCGTGAGAGGCAGTCCACCAGGAAAAGGTGGTTGTCGGTGCCTCCCGAGACGATCCGGAACCCCTGTTCCGCGACACTTCGGGCCAAGGCCTTGGCGTTGGAAAGGACCTGGCCCTGATAGCTGTTGAAGCCGGGGCTGAGGGCTTCCTTGAGGCAGACCGCCTTGGCCGCGATGATGTGAACCAGAGGCCCGCCCTGGGTGCCGGGAAAGACCAGCCGGTCGAGTCGTTTCTTGTGCTCTTCGCGGCAGAGGACGATGCCGCCTCTGGGGCCGCGAAGGGTCTTGTGGGTCGTCGTGGTGACGAAATCGGCGAAGGGAATGGGGCTGGGATGCAGGCCGGCCGCCACCGGACCGGCGATGTGGGCAATGTCGGCCAGCAGATAAGCCCCGACGCCTCGAGCGATCTGGGACAGGCGTTCAAAATCGATGATCCGGCTGTAAGCGCTGGCCCCGGCCACGATCATTCGGGGCTGCTCCCGTTTGGCCAGATCCTCCAACTCGTCGTAGTCGATCGCTTCCGTGTCCCGGCGGACGCCGTAGGCGGCGACGCGGAAATACTTCCCGGAAAAATTGAGTGGGTGCCCATGGGACAGGTGGCCCCCGTGGGACAGGTTCATACCCAGAATCTTGTCACCCGGCTCGAGCGCGGACAGATAGACGGCGATGTTGGCTTGGGTACCCGAGTGAGGCTGGACGTTGGCATGGTCGGCGCCGAAGAGCTGCTTGGCTCTCTCGATGGCCAACGACTCCACCACGTCCACATGCTCGCAGCCACCATAGTACCGGCGGCCCGGGTAGCCTTCCGCGTACTTGTTGGTGAAGACCGATCCCATGGCCGCCAGGACGGCCTCACTGACGTAGTTCTCGGAGGCGATGAGCTCCAGGGTCTCGCTCTGCCTGCGGGTCTCGTTGGAGATGGCCTCGGCCACCTCCGAGTCTGTCTCATACAAGGATCGATGCATGGTTGCTGCTTCTCCAATCGCGGTCAGGGGCCGGTTGCCTTCATGGGTCCCGTTCTGCCGCTATGCGTCCCCGCCCTGCCTTGACCAGCGGGTTTTTCACCGGTCTCCTGGTTTGGTGGGACGGTCGCCATGGACTTTCGAGCGCCGGCGAAGTCAGCGCTCCAGCGAGGAAATCTTGCGGACTCGGCGGTCATGGCGGCCGCCTTCAAAACTGACTCGGAGCCATTCCCGCACCATGGAAAGGGCCAGCTCCGGCTCAAGAGTCCGAGCGCCCAAGGCCAGTACGTTGGATTGGTTGTGTTGGCGGCTGAGACGCACTGTTTCCAGGTCGTGGCAAACGGCCGCCCGGACCCCGGAGATCTTGTTGGCGGCGATGGCCATGCCGATCCCGGTGCCGCAGACGAGGATGCCGCGCTCGGCGCTGCCCGACGAGACACCCTGGGCCACGGACGCCGCGAAGTCGGGGTAGTCCACGCTCTCGGCCGTGTGAGCCCCCTGGTCGGTGACTTCGTGATGATCGGCTTCGAGCAAGTCCTTGATCTGGTCTTTGAGGGCCACTCCAGCGTGATCAGCGCCAATCCAAATCTGCATGCGCGAAGCTCCGACAGGGGATGGTAGCTCACTTGACTTGATCCGGTCAAACCGATAAAAACGGCGCTTCCCATGCACTGGTCCCGGTTCTTCGCGCCCACCCTGAAGGAGATTCCTGCGGAGGCGGACGTCCCTTCTCATCGGCTTCTGCTGCGCGCCGCGTTCGTCCGTCAGTTGGGTTCAGGGATCTATTCCTTTCTTCCCCTGGCGAGACGAACCTTGCGAAAAATCGAGGCCATTATCCGCCGCGAGATGGACGCCATCGGCGCACAGGAATTCGTATTGCCGGCCCTTCATCCGGCCGAGCCCTGGAGGGAATCGGGCCGCTGGGAAACCATGGGGGAAGAGATGTTCCGGCTCAAGGATCGCTCCGATCGGGACATGTGCCTCGGGATGACCCATGAGGAGATCTTCACCACCATCGCTCGTGACGAAATCAGGTCCTACCGCGAACTGCCCCAGATCTGGTATCAGATCCAGCTCAAGTTCCGGGATGAACCCCGCCCCAAGTCCGGCCTGCTGCGGGTGCGCCACTTTCACATGAAGGATTCCTACAGTTTCGACCTCGACGCCGAGGGATTAGACTGCAGCTACCGGCTTCACGAGCAGGCCTATCGCAAGATCTTCGATCGCTGCGGTCTCCAGTACCTGGTGGTCGAGGCGGACTCGGGAGCGATGGGGGGTAGCGTCTCGCACGAGTTCATGGTCCGGACCGATGCCGGAGAGGATCATGTCGTGACCTGTGCCTGCGGGTACGCGTCCAACCTGGATCGGGCCGAATCGGCATTGGCGGCGCAGGAAGACGAGGCCGTGGACCTTCCACCCCGGAGGGTGCATACGCCGGGTCGGAAGACGATTCAGGAGGTGAGCGACTTTCTGGACGTCCCACAGTCCCGGCAGATCAAATCTCTGGTCTACATGGTGCAGGATTCTCCTTGGCTGTTGTTGCTGCGGGGGGACCACCAGCTCAATGAACTCAAGCTGAGCCGGGTGGCCGGCGCCGGTGACCTCCGAATGGCCCGGTCCGAAGAGATCCGGGACCTGTTCGGAGCCGACGCGGGCAGTCTGGGACCGGTGGAGGCCGGCTTCGTCAAGGTGGTGGCCGATCTGGGGCTGGAGGGCCGGCGGAACCTGGTCTGTGGCGCCAATCAGGACGACTACCATCTGGTTCATGTCACTCCGGGACGAGATTTTCAGGCGAACTACCAGGACCTGCGCTTGATCGAACAGGGGGACCCCTGTCTGAATTGCGGACAGCCCCTGCAAGTGGAGAAGACGCTGGAAATCGGACACATCTTCAAGCTGGGGTACAAGTACAGTGAGGCCATGGGGGCCCGGGTGCTGGACCGGGACGGGAAGGAGCGGCCCTGGATCATGGGCAGCTACGGAATCGGTCTGGAGCGGATCATGGCTGCCGCGGTGGAGCTGTACCACGACGAGTACGGTATCGTCTGGCCCCGGGCGTTGGCGCCGTTCCAGGTCGTGGTCACGGTCGTGCGGGTGGATGACCGGAAACAGTTCGCCGCCGCCCGTGAGATCTACCGGACCCTCTGGGACCGGGGCATTGACTGTCTTCTGGATGATCGGGACGAGCGGCCCGGTTTCAAGTTCAAGGACGCCGAACTGATTGGGGTTCCGATCCGAATCACCGTCGGCCGGGCCCTCCGGCAGGGACGGGTCGAGATCTTTTCCCGCAAGGATCTCAGCAAGAGGGAGGTCCCGCTGGGCGCTGCCGTCGAGACCGTCCTCGAGATGCTCCACGAATACCCGGTCTGATTCCCGCCTTCCCTGGCTCGATTCCGGCGTCTTCCCGCCGGTCCCATACCCGCATTTCTCACCAGCGAGCGAGCGCCCAGCGCAGTCTGTCCCGGAGAAACCTTGGAAAATTCCGCGTAAATGTTCAAAAACAGATTATTTTTCATCATACGCGTAGCGACCTGGTGAGAAATGCGGGATACACGGCGTAAGGGCAAGTCGCCCCCACCGTCGGCAGCTTCCCGCCTCGCGACCAAATCTCCACCCCAGTCCGGAGCCAAACGGGCCCGATCCTTTAGAAATTTCTTGACACTCGGTCTGCGATAGGAATATTGTGGTCCAAATTAGTTCAAAAAGGGATAAATAGGTCTAGACAATACCGGATAGTCACTTTGTTCAGAGGAAATTTCCCCACCAAGATCGACGCTCAGGGACGGATCAAGATCCCGGTGGCATATCGGAGGATCATGGAGGAGAAGTACGGCCCGGAGCTGTACGTCACCAGCACCACCGGCCAATACGTCCTGATCTATCCCCTCAGCGAATGGGAGCTGATCGAGAGCAAGTTGCTGGAGCCTCCCAAGATGCTGCCCGAGAAGATCAAGTTTCTGCGCAACACGAACTACTACGGCCAGATGGTCTCCATGGACCGGCAGGGAAGAGTCCTGATCCCTCCCCATCTCCGACAACGTGCCGAAATCAGCAACGGGGTTGCGGTCATGGGGTCCTTGACCTATCTGCAGCTTTGGAATCGGGAGCGCTTCGAGAGTCTGCTCGAAGCCGATCCGTATACGCGAGAGGACGAGATCGCCCTGGCGGAGTTGGGGCTTTGACCATGACGAGAATGGAAGCAGTCCACATTCCGGTCTTGTGCAAATCGGTTCTGGACCATCTCCAGGTTCGGCCGCAGGGCATTTACGTCGATTGCACGGTCGGTCCGGGCGGTCATTCCCGAGCAATCGCGAAGAGGTTGGGAGAGGGACGCCTGGTGGTCCTGGATCTGGACGAAGACGCTCTCCGGCTGGCTGCCCGGCGCCTTGCGGGTTCGAAGGCCAAGCTGAGCCTGCACCGGGAGAACTTCAGGAATCTTCCCCGGCTGCTCCGGAGACTCCGGATTCGCCGGATCGACGGCTGCCTGGCCGACGTGGGGGTTTCTTCACTCCAGTTGGAGGTGGCTGAGCGGGGATTCAGCATCATGAAGGAGGGGCCTCTGGACATGAGAATGGACCGCACCCAGAGCGTTACGGCGGCGAATCTGGTCAATGATTCGCCCCCCGAACGTCTGGTGGAGATTCTCAAGACCTACGGCGAGGTCACTGGGGCGGCAAAGGTGGTAGCGGCGCTGGTCGAGGAGCGCCACAGGAAGCGTTTCGAAACGACGACGGAGTTGGCGGCGGTGGTGGAGCGAGTCAAAGGTTGGCCCCGGGGGACTCGTCTCCACCCCGCAACCCAGGTCTTTCAGGCTCTTCGAATCGAGGTCAATCAGGAATTGAAGAACCTGGAGGCGTTCCTCTCCGGCGTTGTGGATTTTTTGCGGCCGGGAGGCCGGCTGGTGGTTTTGGCGTTTCACAGCCTCGAGGATCGTTTGGTGAAGCGGGCTTTTGCCCGGGAATCAGGAAAATGCATCTGTTTTTTTCCCCGGGATCTGTGCGGATGCCCCCGCCGCCGCCGGGTTCGAATCCTGACCCGGAGACCGGTCCGGCCATCGGGACACGAGATTCGAACCAACCCGCGCGCACGAAGCTCCAAGCTCCGAGCCGTGGAACGTCTGAA
The DNA here is from genome assembly GCA_965217775.1 of Acidobacteriota bacterium. GTDB lineage: Bacteria > Acidobacteriota > UBA6911 > RPQK01 > JAJDTT01 > JAJDTT01. Next base: position 3,054,581 of record CBDCJH010000002.1, on the reverse strand, counting down.
CGCCTCGACCGGCGGTCACGGTGGCGGCGCCGGTTCCCGTGCGGAACGTGGCCGGAAGGCGGTTGGATCCCGGTTGGGTGACGGAGCCAGGGAAGCGAACAGAGGGCAGGACAGATGATGGATTGCTGTTATCAGAACTATCGTAACCTTCCGCTTCAGGAAGTTTCCGGGGCGACCGGTTGGGAAATGCTGCGCTGGTTGTTGGCGGTTGGCTTGGTCGCGGCGTTGGTGCTCGGCTACGCGGGTCTGCGGATGGGGATCCTGGAATCCCAGTACGAAGCAGCACGGCTGCGCAAGGAGAACACGGAGCTTCGGGAATTCAACGACGCACTCCGAGTCGAGCATGCCACGCTCATCAACCCCGAGACCATCGATCGGCGAGCCTCGAGTCTGGGGCTCATCGATTCCAGCACCGGGTCGGTCAGAATCATCGAAGGCAAATCTCGCCTCTCCGAGCCGGGACGCGAGTTGGTAGCCGCGGCCCGCAACCGTTTCGAGGCTTTGTCAGAATGAATGCGGATTCCCCAGACCGGAACCACGCCCTGAACCCAAGACGGGTGATCCTGTTCTACATGCTCGTCCTGGTCTCGGTCGCGGGCCTTGTGGTCCGCCTGGTGGACCTGCAGGTCTTGAAGCGGGACCACTACCGCCAACAGGCGCAGGCCCAGAGCAAGGGTCACGTTTACGTCAGGTTCAAGCGGGGCGAGATTCTGGACCGGAATCTTCGGGAACTGGCCGTAAGCGTCGAGAGCGGCTCGGTCGGGAGTCATGCCGGGCAAGTCCGGGATCCCGGCAAGGCTGCCAAGGCCCTGGCTCCGTTCCTGCCACTGAGCCGAGAGGAGATCCAGGAGACGCTCGTTTCCAACACCGGCTTCACCTACCTGGCGAGAAAGATCCCGCCGCACCAGGTCACGACCATCAACGCGCTGAAGCTCAAGGGCATCCAGGTGGACTGGGACATGAAGCGAACCTATCCCCAATGGGAACTGGCGGCTCACGTCCTGGGATTCGTGGGGGTGGAAAACGAAGGCCTGGGCGGGGTCGAATACCTCTATGACGGAGTGATGCGGGGCGAGACGACTCGCGTCAATCTGAAGGTGGACGGTCGGCGGCATGTCTACAACCGTGAATCCTCGGACACCGGTTCCGGAGGAAACATCGTGGTCCTCAATCTGGACGAGTCCATCCAGTACTCGGTGGAGCAGATCTTGGGGGATACGATTCGCGAATTCAAAGGGGCGTCGGGGTCGGCCGTCGTCATGGATGTTCACACCGGAGAGATTCTGGCCCTGGCCTCCCATCCAACCTACAACCCCAACGACTACACCAGCTACGGCCCCGAAGAAAAACGAAACCGTGCCATCCTCGACATCTATGAACCGGGGTCGACCTTCAAGCTGGTGACGCTGTCAGCCGCCCTGGAGGAGGGGCTCGTCCAATCGGGAGAACTGGTTGACTGCCGGGTCGGAACGGTGCGCTTGGGCCGCAAGGTCTACCGGGAAGCCAAGAGGAGCTACGGGACCCTCAGCTTCGAGGAGATTCTGGCCAAGTCGAGCAACGTCGGCACCATCAAGATGGGACTCCGATTGGGTGAGGAAAAACTGTATTCCTACATCCGGCGATTCGGTTTCGGAAGCAAGACGCGAATCGAATTGCCGGGAGAGCAGGTTGGCCTGCTGGTTCCACCGGAACGCTGGTCCCGAATCTCCATAGGAGCCCTTTCCATCGGACAGGAGCTTGGAGTCACGCCGATCCAGATGGTCCGTGCCTTCGCGGTCTTCGGCAACGGAGGCTATCTGGTGAAACCCCGCCTGGTCCGGCACACCCTCTCCGAGGACGGAACGGTATTGGAGGAGAACCGCGTCGAGCGCGAGAGGATTCTGTCTGCGGAGACCGTTCGGACCATCAGGAATGCCATGGGCATGGTCGTGGAACGAGGGACGGGACGCAGGGCCCAGCCGGCCGGATACTCGGCCGGCGGAAAGACCGGCACCGCTCAGAAGTTCGTGGACGGCAGCTATTCGCGCACCCGTTTCGTGGCCTCGTTTGGCGGAATCGCGCCCCTCTCGAATCCGGTACTGGCCGCGCTGGTCGTCATCGACGAGCCTCGAGTCCACCACTACGGTGGAATCGTGGCCGCTCCCGCCTTCCGCCGCATCATGGAACGGTCTCTGGTCAGTCTCCAGGTCCCTCAGGATCGACCGTTGCCGCAGCCGGGCAGGCTGCTGGCTCGCCAAAAGAAGAAGCGGCCGAGCCGGCCGGTGGACCTGACGGCGTCAGCGGCCGAGGAGCCGTTGACGCGGGATGGGCTGGCAGCGGAATTGTCGAGCCTGATCGGAGACGGAAAACCGGACGCGGATGGAGGCAGGTCGGTGACGGTGGCAACCGGGACCTTCCCGCTCCCGGACCTGAGTGGTCTCAGCCTCCGGGAAGCACTCCGAAAGGCCGGCAGTCTCTCTCTGAGGTTGAGAGTGACCGGCAGCGGCCTGGTTGTGGCACAGCACCCCAAACCCGGCACTCCGGTTTTCCCCGAATCGATGTGTCAGGTCCATTTGGACAGCACGGAAAGCTCCATCTATGAGACTCAGCAGCTTGCTCTCGGCCGAAGGAGTCAGAGCATTCGTGAGCGCCGTCGCTGAGGCGGGCGACCCGGAGATCGAGTCCCTGGCTTACGACTCCCGGCAAGCGGAAACCGGAAGCCTTTTTTTTGCCATCCAAGGGTTCCGGAGCGACGGACATCTCTACCTGGATCAGGCTCTGAAACGGGGTGCGGTTGCCGTGGCCTCGGAACGGCCGGCTCCGGACAATTGCGGCTTCGTTTGGATCCAGGTTTCGTGTATCCGGCGCTCCATGGCCAGCGTCGCGGATCACTTCTTCGGACACCCGTCCAGCAAGCTGAGGCTGGTGGGCATAACCGGGACCAACGGCAAGACCACGACCGCATTTCTGGTGCACTCCATCATGAGCCAAGGGGAACCGTCTCTCGTGATGGGGACCCTGGGAGCGCGTCTCGGCGGCAGGAACTGGTCCTCGGAGCGGACCACGCCGGAATCGATCGACATCCAGGCGATTCTGCACCAGGCAATCGAAGCCGGCTGCTGCCGGGGCGTGATGGAGGTTTCCTCGCATTCCCTCGCCCTGAACCGGGTCTACGGCTGCCGGTTCCCGGTGGCCGTCTTCACCAATCTGACCCAGGATCACCTGGACTTTCATCGCACTCGTGAGAACTACCTCCAGGCCAAGCGCCTCCTGTTCCAGTCCGAATACAACCCCGGTCTGGCCTGGTCGGTGATCAATCACGACGATCCGGCGAGCCGCCGGCTCCGTCCGGAAGGTGAGGCCGTGACCTTCGGAATGACGCCGGAGGCGCAGGTCCGCCCTCTGACGCGGACGACCACGGTTGACGGGACACGGCTCGAACTCGAGTGCCGGGGTCGAGGCCTTACCTTGAGCAGTCCCCTGGTCGGAGATCACAACCTGTACAACATCATGGCGGCGGTGGCGGCCTGCCATGCACTGGGGATTCCGGACGAACAGATCTGCAGCGGCATCTCCAGCCTCGACCGGGTCCCCGGCCGTTTCGAGAAGGTAGACGTGGACCGGGACTACACGGTGGTCGTGGACTACGCTCATACGCCGGACGCACTGGAGAACGTATTGTGCCTGGCCCGGGGCTTGACCTCGAACCGCGTGCTTTGCGTCTTCGGCTGCGGCGGAGACCGGGACGCGTCCAAACGTCCGCGGATGGGCGAAATCGCCACCCGCCAGTCGGACTGGACCATTCTGACCACGGACAATCCGCGTAGCGAGGATCCGGAGGCCATCCTTCGGCAGATAAGGGCGGGAATCCCGCCCGAGAGAAGCAACTTCGAAACCATCACCGATCGGAAAGAGGCGATTGACCGCGTCGTGAAGCTGGCCCGGACCGGAGATCTGGTCCTGGTGGCGGGCAAGGGACAAGAAGCCTATCAGGAGATCCGGGGCGTACGGATCCCCTTCGATGATCGGGAAACGGTCAGGGATTCGGTGTGTTCGGACTAGACTTCCGGAAAGCAGCAGAGGTCATGGGGGCCCGAAGCTGGGGCCGGGAACCCGGTCGGCAAGCGAATCGGCTTCTGCCCCGGGTCGTCATCGACAGCCGGCAGGTGAAGCCGGGCGATTGTTTCTTTGCCATCAAGGGAGATCGCCTGGACGGGCACGATTTCCTGGAGGCCGCGATGGAGCGTGGGGCCGCGGTGGCGGTCTGTTCCCGCACCCCGGACTTGGATGCCGGCGCCTATGGAGACCGGATCTTCCTCCGCGTCGCCGACACCACCCTGGCGCTTCAGGAACTGGCTGCCGAACTCCGCAAGCAGTGGGGCCGGTCACTGGTCGGCGTGACCGGGAGCATGGGCAAGACGACGACCCGCACCTTCACCGCCCGGCTGCTCGAATCCGGCTACCAGGTTCTTCAGTCCCCGGCAAACTTCAACAACGCCTTCGGAGTGCCGCTTTCCCTGCTGCGGCTGGAGGAGCGGCATGATCTGGCGGTACTGGAACTGGGCATGAACCACGCCGGCGAGATCCGGCGGCTGGCTCAGATCTGCCGTCCCGATCTCGCCGTCATCACCAACGTGGCGCCGGTGCATCTCGAATACTTCTCCAGTGTCGATGAGATTGCGCGAGCCAAGGGAGAAATCCTGGAGGACATGCCGCCGGCGGGGACCTTCGTCTACAACGCCGACGATCATCGGGTGGCGGGTCTCGCTTCCAGCTTCCGCGGGCGCAGGGTCTCCTTCTCACTGGAGCAGGAAGCGGACGTACGGGTCACGGAGGTTCGAGCGGTGGACTCGAACAGCACCCGGTTCAGGCTGCGGACCGAAGGGGGCGAATCGAACTGCCAAGTTGCCTTCGTGGGACGCCACCATCTCTACAACCTGGCGGCGGCCGTGGCTGCGGCCCGGACTCTGGGCTTGAGCCGGGAGCAGATCGAAGGGGCGATTCCCAGCCTGTCCACATTGCCCATGCGAGGGAAGATCCGGGGGTTGGAGATGTCCGATTCCCGGCGGATCAGAATCTTGGACGACTCCTACAACTCGAACCCGCAAGCCGTACGGATGGTGTTGGAGACCGTGGGCCAGTCGGCCGCCGGCGGCCGCCGGATCCTCGCTCTGGGAGAGATGCTGGAGTTGGGTCCCGAGAGCGCGGTCTGGCATCGTCGAGTCGGAAGGATGGCGGCCCGGACCGAGCCTCATCTGCTGGCGGCAGTGGGTGCGGGAGCCCGGCCGGTTCTGGAGGGGGCTCGCGAGGCGGGTCTGGCAGACGCCAGGACCCTCTACTTCGGGACTTCGGAGGAAGCGGCGGAATACTTGTCCGGCTTCATCTGCAGCGGTGACTTCCTCTTGATCAAAGGGTCTCGCGGGGTCGGAATGGACCGGATCGCTGCACACTTGGAAAAGGGGAAGGGGACTTGATCTATCATCTGCTGTACGCCTTTCACGACCAGTTCTCGGTCCTGAACGTACTCCGCTACATTACGTTTCGCACCGCCTACGCCACCCTGACGGCGCTGGCCTTGAGTCTGATCCTGGGTCCCTGGCTCATCGCCAAGCTCCGGGACTATCAGATCGGCCAGTTCATCCGGGAAGACGGTCCCGAAAGGCACCTGCAGAAGGCCGGCACCCCCACCATGGGAGGGGTGCTCATCGTCGTCAGCATCGCACTCCCCACCCTGTTGTGGGCCGATCTGGGAAACCTCTACGTCTGGATCGCGGTCGCCTCTCTGGTCCTGTTCGGCGGCGTGGGTCTGGCCGACGACTACCTCAAGGTCTCCAGGAAGAACTCCGCCGGCCTGCGGCCGCGGAGCAAACTCCTGTTCCAGGTGCTGATCGCCCTGGGCATCGGACTCACTCTGGTGGCGCTGCACCAGCAGGGCCTCTACAGCATTCAACTGAGTGTCCCGTTCTTCAAGCGTTTCACGCCGGAACTGGATTGGGTGGTGTTGGGTGTTTCCACCTTCATTCCCCTGATTGCGTTCACGGCTCTGGTCATCGTGGGAAGCAGCAATGCCGTGAACCTGACCGATGGTTTGGATGGGTTGGCCAGCGGCCTGATGGTGATTGCGGCTTCGGCATTGACGGTTCTGGCCTATGTGACCAGCCACGCCACCTTTGCCACCTATCTGGGACTGATCAAGAACACTTATGCCAGCGAGCTGAGCATCTTTTGCGGCGCCATGGTAGGGGCGAGCCTGGGGTTTCTCTGGTACAACACGCACCCCGCGGAGATCTTCATGGGAGACGTGGGGTCCATGTCCCTGGGTGGCGCCATCGCCACCGTGGCGGTGCTCATCAAGCAGGAACTCCTGTTGTTGTCCATCGGAGGCATCTTCGTCCTGGAGGCACTGTCGGTCATCTTCCAGGTCTTGTACTTCAAGGCCACCGGGAAGCGCATTCTGCGAATGGCTCCCCTGCATCACCATTTCGAGCTTCTGGGCTGGGACGAGCCCAAAGTCGTGGTGCGTTTCTGGGTTCTGGGCCTGCTGTTCGCACTTTTCAGCCTGACCACGCTGAAGCTCAGGTAACGGCATGGCGAGGGTTCGGCAATGAAGTTGTCCGGTCGAGACATCCTGGTCGTAGGACTGGCCCGAACCGGTCTTTCGGCAGCCAACTTCCTGATCGGGAAGGGGGCTCGTGTCAGCGTCACCGATCTGCGCACGAAGGATGAGTTGAATGACCGGATCGCCAGGCTCCGGGGCCAGGTTCGGCTGCTGCTGGGACGCCACCGGGAAGCGGATTTCACGCGGGCCGACATGATCGTATTGAGCCCCGGGGTGCCGTCGGGGATTCCTCCCCTGGTGCGGGCCCGGGAGCGGGGAATCCCGGTATGGAGCGAGATCGAGCTGGCTTGCCGGTTCCTGAAGGGAACGCTGATCGGGGTCACGGGAACCAACGGCAAGACCACGACGACCACGCTGATCGGTGAGATGCTGGCCGCGAGCCGGCGCCCGCATCTGGTGGCGGGCAACATCGGAGTTCCCCTCCTGGAGAAGGTGGCGGACGCCACTGAGGAAACGGTCTGGGTCGTGGAGCTCTCCTCCTTTCAACTGGAGACGACGCGGACACTCCGCTGCCGGGTGGCTGTCGTCCTCAACGTCACGCCCGATCATCTGGACCGTCACCCGAGCTTCGAAGACTACTGGCAGGCCAAGCGCCGCATTCTGCTCAACCAGAAGGGTTCGGATTTCGCCGTGTTCAACCGGGACGAACCCAATTCCAGGCGCATGGCCGACGGCGCGGAGGCCCGTTCCCTCTTCTTCAGCCGGTTGGACCGCTGCGCGGGCGTTTTTTGCCGGCACGAAAAGATCTGGGTCCAAATGGACGATGAGTTGCACCAGGTGATGGACAGGAGCCAGATCCGGCTCCAAGGGGAGCACAATCTGGAAAACGTGCTGGCTGCCGCGGCCGCCGGCTTTCTGGTGGGCGTCGAACCCGAAGCGATCGCTCGCGCCTGCCGCAGCTTCGCCGGCGTGGAGCACCGCCTGGAATGGATTCGGGACCTGGAAGGAGTTTCCTTCTACAACGATTCGAAGGCCACGAACGTGGAATCTGCCTCCAAGGCCATGGAAGCCTTGGGGCAGCCCCTGGTGGCCATCATGGGGGGGACCAACAAGGGATCGGACTTCCGGGTGCTGAGACCGCTGGTGAAGAGAAAGGTCCGGCATCTGGTGCTCTTGGGAGAGGCCAGGGAGAGCCTTTTGGAGGGACTGCGCGGCACGGCCCCGGTGAGCGAGGTCGGAGGACTGGAGGAAGCAGTCCACCGGGCGTTCCTCGAGGCGTTGCCCGGAGACGCGGTGCTGTTGGCTCCGGCCTGCGCCAGCTTCGACATGTTCCGGAACTACGAGGAACGGGGTAGAGCCTTCAAAAATCTGGTTTCGCAACTGACCGGGGGGGAAGGACAGTGACCCGGCGAGCGCCGTACGACCACGTGATTCTGTTGGTCCTTCTGGTCCTGGTGGGCTTCGGACTGGTGATGGCGTTCAGCGCATCGGGAATGGTGTCGCTGGACCGGTACGGAGTCTCCACCCGCATTTTCCAACGGCAATTGGTGAGCGTCGGCATCGGCCTGTCGGTCTTCTGGATCGCGGTACATTGGGACTATCGACGCTATGCGACTCCCGCATTCATCTATCCGGCACTGGCCGTCACCCTGATTCTCCTGGTTCTTCCCCTGGTGCTGCCCACCGGTCAGGGGGTCCGGCGCTGGATTCCCATCGGACCCACACGGTTTCAACCCTCGGAACTGGCCAAGCTGGGCGTCGTCCTGTTCACGGCGTACTACCTGCAGAGATACCGTGCAAGTCTCCGATCGCTGGCCGTACTGGCGCCCCTCTTGGGGGTGATCGGGCTGGTGTTGGCCCTGATCGTGGTCGAGCCCGATCTGGGGACGGCCTGCGCCATCGCGCTGACGGTGGGCTCGCTGCTCTTCCTGGCCGGCGTTCGCCTGATCTATCTGATCGGTCTCGCCGGCTTGAGTATTCCTGTCGTCCTGGCCCTCATTTTCAGCGCTTCCTACCGTAAGGATCGGATTCTGGCGTTCCTGAATCCGGAAGTGGATCCCTCCGGCATCGGCTACCAGATTCGCCAGAGCCTGATCGCCGTGGGTTCGGGAGGATGGACCGGACTGGGTCTGACCCAGAGCAGACAGAAGCTCCATTTCCTGCCCGAGTCCCACACCGACTTCGTCTTCGCCGTCGTGGGAGAAGAGCTTGGACTGTTGGGTTCACTCGTCATGGTAGCGCTCTTCGTCGTGCTTTTCTGGAGAGGAGTGCGGATTGCCTACCGGGCCGACACCGGATTCGGCGCCCTGCTGGCCATGGGGATCGTGTGCATGGTGGTTCTGCAAGGCATCTTCAACATGTGCGTGGTGGTCAGCCTGCTGCCGACCAAGGGAATTCCGCTGCCGTTCGTCTCGGTCGGCGGATCCTCCATGTTGGTCATGATGGCCGGCATCGGCATCCTTCTGAACATCTCCCGGCGGTGCCGAACCGACCGGGTGGAGGCCGTATCCCGGAGCCAGGGTTTCCAGTGATGGAGCGAGGGTTGCTTTTTGCCGGAGGAGGGACCGGGGGTCACGTCTATATGGCGGTGGCGGTCATCCAACGCCTGCGGGAGTCGGGATCGAGTCCGGAGATTCTCTTTGTGGGAACCCGCCGGGGACTTGAGAATCGAATTCTGCCCGATCTGGGTGTCGCGGTGGAGAGGATTTCCCTGGGAGGACTCAAACGCACCGGTTTTCTGAAGGCGTTCCAAACCCTGCTTCAGCTTCCGGCGGCGCTGCTCCGGGCCCTGGGAATCATCCGCCGATTTCGGCCCGCGGCCGTGGTGGGGCTGGGCGGCTATTCCTCCGGTCCGGTCGTCCTGGTGGCGTCGTGGATGCGAATACCATGTCTCGTGATCGAGCCCAACGTCCACCCGGGTCTCGCCAACCGGCTGTTGGCTCCGTGGGTGGACAGAGTAGCGGTGGCGTTCGAAGAGACGGCCGGACGCTTTGGCCGGAAGGCCCGGCTGACCGGAATTCCGGTTCGCCCTCAATTTCATCGGGACCGGAAGCCCCCGAACGCGAGGGGGCCCCTCAGGGTGCTGATCTTCGGAGGCAGTCAGGGCAGTGTCGCCATCAACCGCCTGGTTTGCGAGGCGCTGGAAGAGCTCTCGCCCGAACGCATCCGGCTGATTCATCAGACGGGGCCCCGCGACCGTGATCGGGTAAAGGAGCGTTACCGGAAGTTGGGCTTTTTCGGCGCGGTCCTGGAGTACATCCACGATATGCCGGACCGGTTGCACTGGGCCGATCTGGTGATCTGCCGGGCCGGAGCTTTGACTCTGGCCGAAGTTTCGGCCGCGGGAAAGGCGTCGATCCTGATTCCCTATCCCTATGCGGCCGATGACCACCAGAGGACCAACGCCCAAGCCTTGGTCCGCCGGGGCGCCGCCCTGATTCTGGAAGAAGGAGAGCGCGCCGGTCCGGATCTGGCTCGAATGATTCGGGATTTGGACCGTGACCGGCTTCAACTCGGCGCTCTGGCCGAAGCCAGCAGGTCTCTGGGCGATCCCCGGAGTTGCGACCGGATCATCCAGGTACTCACGGAATTGGTTAATGAACACCGTAGGGGCACCCCCTGTGGGTGCCCTCTTCCGTCCCGACAACGGCAGAGAAACTCAGGAGTAAGAGGCAAGCGGCGTGACTCGAGGTCTTGATCAGTTCCGGAGAGTCCACTTCGTCGGCATCGGCGGAGTCGGGATGAGCGGAATCGCCCAGATTCTGGCCCAGAGGGGTTGGGAGGTCTCAGGTTCCGATCTGGTATGCAGCACCGTCGTGTCCAGTCTCCGTTCGCTCGGGGTCCGGGTCTCGATCGGACACAGCCCGGACAATCTGGGAGCTGCCGAGATCGTGGCCTTTTCCAGTGCCGTCGCCAGGGAGAATCCCGAACTTCAAGAGGCTCGGAGACGGGGAATCAGGGTGGTGCACCGAGCCGATCTGCTGGCCGAGATCGTGGCCGGCGGTGAGGGGATCGCCATCTCCGGAACCCATGGAAAGACGACCACGACCTCCATGATCGGTGTGCTCCTCCTCGAAGCCGGCCTGGACCCTACGATCCTGGTGGGAGCCCGGGCCGTGGACCTGGGCGGCAACGCGCGTCTCGGCAAGGGGCCCTGGGTCGTAGCGGAGGCGGACGAAAGCGACGGAAGCTTTCTGAAGCTCCGTCCCCGGTACGCAGTGGTGACCAATGTGGACCGGGATCATCTGGACTACTACGGCGGACTCGAGGAGATCGGCGACGCCTTCGTCGCCTTCATGAACCAGCTTCCCGCGGCCGGGCGTGCGGTCGTTTGTACCGACGATTTCAACCTCCGGCGGCTCCTGAAAAAGGTTCACCGGCCCATGATAACGTACGGCACGACACCTGCCGCCGAGGTGAGGGCCGAGGCGGTGGAGTGGATGTCCGGAGGTTCTTCCTTTGGGTGCGTCTACCGGGGCGACCGGCTGGGTAGGCTCCGGCTGAACGTGCCGGGACGGCATAACGTGTTGAATTCTTTGGCCGCAGTCGCTGTGGGACTTGAGTTGCAGGTGCCCTTTGAAGTGATCCGGCGGGCTCTGGGGACCTTTTCCGGCGCGGAACGGCGTCTGGAGTTCAAGGGCATGCGCGAGGGGGTCCGGGTGATGGACGATTACGGTCATCATCCGGTTGAGATCCGAACCACGTTGGACGCGTGCCGCCGGATGAGACGGAGATTGGTCGTGGTGTTTCAGCCGCATCGGTACACGCGAACCCTGCATTTGAGGTCGGAGTTGGCCGAGTGCTTCCAAGACGCGGATCTCCTTTACCTGATGGATGTCTATCCGGCAGGGGAGGCGCCTGTCGCCGGTGGGCTCGGGGAGGATCTCTTCCGGGCGGTGGGCCGGCACCGCCAGGTCTGCTACCAGCCGCAACCCGACGCCATGTTGCGGTCCCTGCGGGAAGAGGTGATGCCGGGAGACCTGCTCCTGACGCTGGGTGCAGGCAACGTCTGGAGGATCGGGGAGGATTTTCTGAAGGGCCGGGCCGATTGAAGGCGCCGGAAGCGTAGAAGATGCCAGTCCAACGCTCTCGAAAGCTGGGTAGCTTGCTGGTCTTTGGCGGACGTCTGCTGGGGACGGGTCTCATGATCCTGGGGCTCCTGATGTTGCTTCGACATGCGGCTTACTCTTCCCGGGAAGCGACGCTTTTCGGCATTCGGGATATTCGCTTCGAGGGGACCCGGCATCTTTCCTGGCAGAAACTGAAGTCGTTCATGCTCGAAACCTATTCGGGAAACATCCTGCGGGTCGACTTGGAACAGCTCAAGGATCTGGTGGAATCCGAGTCCTGGGTGAGGACCGCGACCGTGCGCCGCCAGTTGCCCGGACAGCTCATCGTCCGGGTCCGGGAGCGGGTTCCGGTGGCCGTTGCCGCTATCGACCAGGATCTCTTCATCGTCGACGAAGAGGGAGTCGTGTTGGATCGCTACGGATCCAGCCACGTGCAATTGGATGGGCCGATTCTGAAGGGCCTTGGGAACATCGCCCGGGAGAACCCTTCCGCTACCCGGGAGAATCTCGAGAAGATGGGAATCTATTCCAGATTGATGTCCGATCTGAGATCTTCCCAAGGGGACTATACCGGCTCCATATCAGAGGTTTTGCTGGCGGACCCGGATCGGGTCGCCATCGTCAGGGAGGACGATCCGGTCCCCATCTACCTGGGAAGCGGCCGTTTCCGGGAGCGGTATGAGAACTTTCTGGCCCAGAAGGACATTTACCAGCAACTGAAGAAGGAGTATGGCCGCATCGAATATATCGACGTCTCCTTCGACAACAAGATCATATTCCATACTCCGGGCGAGTCTCGTGAAAGGAGCACCTGATCACGGATTCCGAACCGGCTTGAGCCGGAAACTCACCATCAGGGTGCGGACGGAAGCATATCGATGAGGAAGAGAACGCTGGTTGGCGTCGATGTCGGGACCACCAAGATCTGTTCCGTCATCGCGCGAGTGGAGCAAGAGCGTTTCCGGGTCTCCGGTGTGGGCGTCAGCCCATCGACCGGACTCAAGAAGGGCGTCGTCGTCAATCTGACGGAGACCATCGAGAGCGTGAAGAGATCGCTCGACCAGGCGGAGCGGGACGCTCAGGTTGGAGTCGATTCGGTTTTCGTGAGCGTGGGCGGCGTCCATGTCCAGGGCCTCAACCGGTCCGGCAAGACCGAGATCAGGAGCAAGACCGGCGAGATCGAAAAGGAGGACATCAGTCGGGCGCTGGCCGATGCCAAGTCGTTTCAACTCCCCCGGGATTACGAGATCATTCACATGCTGACCCAGGGCTTTACCGTGGATGGCCAGGGACACACCAAGGATCCACTCGGTCTGGTCGGCCGCCGTCTCTCCGTCAATCTGCACTTGGTGCTCAACGCTGCTGCCGCACTTCAGAACGTCGTCAACGCCGTCAACAAGGTCGGCGTGGGTGTGAACGGCGTGGTGATGCAACAGTTGGCATCCGCCGAGGCCGTGCTGACCGAAGACGAAAAGGAACTCGGCGTCATCCTCTTGGATATTGGCGGAGGAACGACCGACTTCGCATTCTACCGGCTGGGGAGCATCTGGGGGTCGGCGGTCCTGCCGATCGGCGGAAACCTGGTTACCAAGGACATCGCCATCGGGCTCAAGGTGACTCTGGAAGAGGCGGAACGGCTCAAGAAGGATCAAGGAACGGTCTTCCCCGAGCGGGTGGATCCGGAAGCCGTGCTTGAGATCCGCGAGATCGGGACCGGTCGCCCCCGGACTCTCCTCTACCGGGATCTGTGCCGAGTAATTCAGGCTCGCTGCCAGGAGATTCTGCTGGAGGTGCGGAAGCTGGTGGATGAGATCCACATGCGCAGGGAAATGCTGACCGGCGTGGTGCTCACCGGCGGGGGAGCGCTGTTGGATGGGCTGGCGGAACAGGCTGAGGAGATTCTGGAGATGCCGGCTCGCGTGGGCTACCCCATGCCCATGGAATCGGATAAGGAACTGGCCTTCGATCCTTCCCACGCAACCGCTCTGGGTCTAGTTAGATACGCATTGGAAATGCAAGGCATAGGATCCGGCAATGGTGCCGGGACGATGTTGCCGGAACCCGGCAGAGGCAGGCGGGGTGGCCTGATGAATTGGTTCTTGCGCAAGATCACGTAGCAGTTGAAGGTCGCCACGAGCCTGTAGGTCGTTGGTGTGAAGATTCGGCTGGGAGGCAAACCATGGACCATCCGGGATTGGACGATAACGGCAGCTTGAAGTGGGTCTTTGAAGACGACTTGGGGAGTGAGGCCCGTATCAAGGTCATCGGTGTCGGCGGTGGGGGCGGAAACGCCGTCAATCGCATGGTCCGGATGGGGGTCCAAGATGTCGACTTCATCGCCGCCAACACGGACCTTCAGGCACTCAGGCAGTCGAAAGCAGGGGTCAGGATCCAACTCGGCAACAAGATCACGAAGGGGCTCGGAGCCGGCTCCAACCCTGAAATAGGACGACAGGCCGCCTTGGAGGATACCGAGCGAATCATGGATCTGCTGGAGGGCTCGGACATGGTCTTCGTGACCGCAGGGCTCGGCGGCGGCACCGGAACCGGCGGAGCTCCCCTGATTGCGGACTTGGCTCGTCAATTGGGAGCTCTCACCGTCGCCGTGGTGACGACCCCCTTCGTTTTCGAGGGCCGGCGGAGAACGCAGCAGGCACAACGGGGTCTGGAGGAGCTGAAGGAGAACGCGGACACGGTGGTCACGGTGCCCAACGAGCGGCTGTTGGATGCCCTGGCTCCCGGCACGCCGCTGGCCGACGCCTTCGCTTTTGCCGACGACATCCTCTGCCAGGCGGTTCAGGGAATCGCCGACCTCATCAACGTGCCCGGGTTCATCAACTTGGACTTCGCCGATATCAAGACCATCATGAGCGCCACCGGACTGGCTCTGATGGGAACCGGCGTGGGAGAAGGGGAAGGCCGCGCCATGACGGCGGCCAACACTGCAGTGAGCAGTCCCTTGCTCGACAACGCGACCATCCAGGGCGCCCGGGGCGTTCTCATCAACATCACGGCCGGTGAAAGTCTCACTCTGCACGAAGTCAACGAAGCCAGCGGCCTGATCCAGAATGCGGCCGATCCCAACGCCAACATCATCTTCGGTTCGGTGCTGGACCAGAACATGGGAGACCGAATCAAGATCACTGTGATCGCCACCGGTTTCAGCGACTCGAAAGGCGACCGAAAAGGCCAGGCCGCCAACGCCGCCGGAGCCAGTCGCGGAGAGTCCTCCTCATCGGAACGGCCCAACGGCAAGCCCATCGCCGTTCCCCCGATCCCGGTCATGAGCCGGGAAGTGGAAGTGCCCGCCATTCTTCGTCAGGGACGAAGACACTAGGAGGGGCGACTTTCTTGTCGCCCACTCTTACGTCTTCGTCTTGCTCCGCACTGGACCGAAGAGGGCGCCCACAAGGGGCGCCCCTACGTTTTTCTCTTCATTTCTAACGCCCTGCCCCGCCGATCCCAGGACATCCGGGCGCCCCTACGTGTTTTTCGTCATTTCCCCAAGTCTTCGGACGATTGAAGCGTTGGCCGGGGGGAACCGGAAAGTAGAAAGGCGGGCCAAATCGACCCAACGACCCCGGCTCAGTGACGGCGTCGATGGCAGCCGGCAGAGAAAGAACCGGATATCCACCGTCTGCTCCGGGTAGCTATGGTGGGCTTTCCCGCACAATTCCAGGTGTGTTCCGGACAGGTCCAGGCCCAATTCCTCGCGGACTTCCCGCCTCAGTCCGTCCCGAGCCGCTTCCCCCGGTTTCAGCTTCCCGCCCGGGAATTCCCAGCAGCCCATGAGACTGTCCCGGGTCCGGCGCGGTTGGATCCAGACTCGACCCTGGGACAAAAGAATGGCAACCGCCACGTCCACGCGGCGGGGCGCCGCTTGGGGCGGCCGGGTCACCTGATCCGGCCTCGGGCCTCCACGGTCCACTCCTCCAGGACCTCCCCGCCCCGGTAGGTGAAGACCACGTCGTGGAGATTGACGGCGCCACAGATGTGGTTGGGTATGATCCGGAGCCGTTGTCCTACCTCCAGGTGCACGTCCGGCGGCAGCTCCAGAAATCCGTGTTCCTCATTCATGAAGAAAAGGGTCATCTCCGGGTAACCCCTGACCAGCCCATGTCCTTTGCGCGTGCCCGGACCCAGAGGGTCGCTGGTGAAGGTCTTGGAACCGCCGTCGACGATGACGCGCCCGGAAACGGCGTTGCTGACGACGGTGACCAGCAACGAGGCTGCGCATTGCTCTTCGGTGCAGGTCTTCCATTCCAAGGTGTTGCGGTCGTTGAAGATATAGGTCCCCGGACGCATCTCGTCCAGGCCCGGGATCAGGTGGCAGTAGGGCGCGGACGGAGTGCTCCCGCCCGAGATCCGGGGGACAGGGAACTTCTCGGCCGCGAAGAGCTCCAATAGCCGCTCCAGGTCTTTGACCAGCTTCTCGAGGGTATGGTGATTGCCGTCGAAGTCGGGGTGGACATGGCCCGGATAGAACATGAGCCCTTCGAAGTCGAGGCCGGGAGTGGCTTCGATGAGACGGGCGAGACGGACCGCCTCCGGACCGGGCGCCACGCCGCAGCGGCGGGCCCCCAGATCGATCTCTACGTAGACGGGGATCCGGGCGCCGTCGGCGGCGCGGCCGGTCGTGGCGACGGCCTCTTCCGAGTCGAGGCTGACCGAAACTCGAGCGCGCTCCAGCACTGCCCGGAGACGCCGGGCCTTGCTCTGGCCGATGGGAGGATAGGCGAGCATCAGGTTGTCCAACCCGGCTTCGCTCATGACTTCGGCCTCGCCCAGCTTGGCGACCGTGATGCCGCAGGCTCCCATCTCCAACTGCTGCCGGGCCAAACGAGGCATCTTGTGGGTCTTGATGTGAGGCCGTAGAGCCAGGTCGTGCCGCTCGGCGTAAGCCGCCATCCTCCGGAGATTGTCCTCCATGACGTCCACGTCGATGATCATTGCGGGGGTTTCCAAGTCATCGAGTCTCACGGTGGCTACCTCCGGATGCGACTTCGCTACTCGGGCATGATTCGGACTCTTCGACCCTCGACTCGGACCCGGTTCTGGCAGACCAGCTTCAGAGCCTCGGGGTAGATCTGGTGCTCGTGCACCAGGATTCGAGAGGAGAGGCTCTCCTCGGTATCGCCGTCTTCGAGCGGAACCGGGTGTTGGAGGATGATGGCGCCATGGTCCAGCTCCTCGTCCACGAAATGAACGGTGCAGCCGGTCACCTTGGCGCCCCACTCCAACGCCTGGCGCTGAGCGTGCAGTCCCGTGAAGGCCGGGAGGAGCGAAGGATGGATGTTGAGAATTCGAAGCGGAAACTGTTTTACCAGTTCCGGGCCCAGAATACGCATGAACCCGGCCAGGCAGACCAGGTCCACCCGGGCCGATTTGAACTCATGGGCCAGCAGGCGGCTGTAGGCGTCTCGCCCCAGACCCTTGGACGGGATGCAAACGGTGGGGTAGTTGCGTTCTCTCGCCAGTTCCAGACCCGCGGCCGACGCCCGGTTGGAGAGCACGAGGGAGATCCGGGCCGGTATTCTTCCCTCTTCAATGGCGTCGGACAGAGCCCGGAAGTTGGAGCCTCGGCCGCTGATGAGAATACCGACGTTGTTCATGCGTATTGGACCTTGCCCTCTCCCTTGCCGATTTCCCCAACCAGGACGTACGCTTCCCCGGCCCGTTCCAGCTCCCTCGTGACCGTGCCGAGGCCGTCCCGGTCCACCACCAGGATCATCCCCAGACCCATATTGAAGGTCCGGTACATTTCGGCCTCTGCCACCGGTCCCAGCTCCTGAATCAGGCGAAAGATGGGGAGATTCTCCCAGCTTCCCCGGCGAACTCGGGCGTCCAGGGCCGGAGGGAGCACTCGAGCCAGATTGTCCGTGATGCCGCCGCCGGTGATGTGCGCCACGGCGTGGAGAGCGTCCTGTTTCAAGAGGCCCTGAAGCGACGGGAGATAGTTGCGATGGGGGATCAGCAGCTCTTCTCCCAGGGTTCTTCCGAGGGTCCCTACGTAGCTGTCCACCGTCATGTTCTCCCGCTCGAAGAAGAGTTTTCGGACCAGTGAGTAGCCGTTGGTGTGAATCCCGGAAGAGGGAAGTCCCACCAGGAGGTCCCGGTTACGGACTCGATCCGTGTTGGGGACCCTGGATTCGTCCGTCATCCCCACGATGAACCCGGCGAGATCGTATTCTCCCTCCTGGTAGAAGTCGGGCATCTCGGCGGTCTCTCCACCCAGCAGAACGCAGTCCGCCTCCCGGCAGCCCTCGACCAACCCCTTCACCACCTCCCGGACGACGTTCGGTTCGAGCCGGCCCGTGGCGATGTAGTCGAGAAAGAAAAGGGGGTGGGCCCCATGAACCAGGATGTCGTTGGTGCAGTGCGCCACCAGGTCCATCCCCACTGTGTCGTGCACACCCGTCAGGAAGGCGATCTTGAGCTTGGTGCCCACTCCGTCGGCACTGGAAACCAGGATCGGTCTCTCCAGTTCGCCGAAGCCGGGCCGGTAGAGACCCGAGAAGGTGCCGAAATCGGTCAGGACCCGGGAGTCGAAAGTGGATTGGACCAGACCCCGAATTCCGGCGTAGGCCCGGTTGGCGGCATCCACGTCCACCCCGGCGTCGCGGTACCTCATTTCAGCGATGGGTTCTGGGTCATTCCACTATTGGCCAGTTCGAACAACTGTTTCTGGCCCGAATCTCGAGTCGGGGGAATGGGATATTTCTCGTCGAAGCAGGCTGCACAGAAGTTTCCCCGGTCAGACACGGATTCCTTCATGCCCTCCAGGGAGAGATAGGCGAGACTGTCGGCTCGCACGTGCTTGCGGATCCCTTCGACGGTGTTGTTGGCGCCGATGAGCTCGGCGTGAGTCGGCGTGTCGATGCCGTAATAGCAAGGGGAGACGGTGGGAGGCGAGCTGACGCGCAGGTGGACCTCGGTGGCGCCTGCCAAGCGGACCATCTCCACGATCTTCCGGCTCGTCGTTCCCCGAACCACCGAGTCGTCGCAGAGGACGACCCTCTTGCCCGACAGCAATTCCCGGATCGGGTTCAGCTTGACCTTGACGCCGAAATGCCGGATGGATTGCTTGGGTTCGATGAAAGTCCTTCCCACGTAGTGGTTGCGGATCAGGCCGAACTGGAAGGGAATGCCGGACTCCTTGGCGTAGCCCAGGGCGGCCGTGACGCCCGAATCGGGAACCGGGACCACCAGGTCCGCATCGGCCGGGGCTTCTCGGGCCAGCCGGCGGCCCATCCGGTAGCGGGCTCCGTGGACGCTGGTCCCGAAGACCCGGCTGTCCGGCCGGCTGAAATAGACTTGCTCGAAGATGCAGAAGGCGTGCCGCGACGCCTCGGGTTGCCGAAAGGAATGGAGCGAACCATCCTGGATTCGCAAGATCTCGCCCGGTTCGACATCCCGCAGATAGCGTGCCCCGATCAGGTCGAAGGCGCAGGTCTCGGAGGCGAGCACGTACGCTTCCTCCAACTGGCCCAGGCAGAGCGGACGCACGCCCATGGGGTCCCGGATCGCGTAAATGCAATCCGGACGCTGCAACAGCATGGAGTAGGCGCCCCGGACGACCTGGAGGATCT
Organism: Acidobacteriota bacterium; assembly: GCA_965217775.1. Classification (GTDB taxonomy): domain Bacteria; phylum Acidobacteriota; class UBA6911; order RPQK01; family JAJDTT01; genus JAJDTT01. The sequence goes on along the minus strand of CBDCJH010000002.1, from coordinate 3,035,385 downwards.
CCAGCAGGGCGTCGTCCAGATCCTCAGTCGGACAGTGAGCCAGAAGATGGAGGATGACTTCGGTGTCGCTGGTGGATTGGAAGATGGCGCCTGCCGCTTCCAGGCTGCGTCTCAGCGACCCGGTGTTGACGATGTTCCCGTTGTGGGCCAGGGCGACGGGTCCGCGCCAGGATTGGGTGACGATGGGCTGGGCGTTGGCCAGCAGGTTCTCACCCATGGTGGAGTAGCGGACGTGGGCCGTGGCCGAAAGTCCGGGCAGCCCTTCCAGCTTCTCGTCGCTGAAGACCTCGGCGACGTAGCCCATTCCTCGTTCCTGGTGCAGCCGCGTTCCGTCGGAGGAGACGATCCCGGCCGACTCCTGGCCTCGATGCTGGAGGGCGTAGAGTCCCAGATAGGCGTGGCGGGCCGCCTCGGGGTGAGCGGCGATGCCAAAGATGCCGCACTCGTCGTGAAACTTGTCCTCGTGCATGGACTGTTCGCGTTTCGGAAGGGCCCGCGCGGAGGTTGGACTCCACGGCGGCAATATATTCCCCTGCGGACGGCAAATCAATACGGAAGATGAGGAGGACGGAAAGAGGCAGGAGGATTACACGGGAGGCCGGCTACCGGGCAGCGGTCCGAGCACGACTACGGGCCGTGCCGGTGAGTGGTTCTGTTGTGTCGTGATCAGGCGCGCGGGTCGTCCTCCGCGATGCCGGACAGCACAACCGGGGCGCGGTCGGGGAATTCGGCCACCAGTCTCAGATTTCCGCCCATTGCCTCGACCGTCTTACGGAGCGTGGACAGCAGCAGGTCACTGCGCTGCTCGAGCCGCGAGACGCTGTCCTGGGTGATCCCCAGCTTTCTGGCGACGCGAACCTGCGTGAGCTTGCGTGCGTGCCTCAATTCACGCAATGTCATTTCTTCAGCCATCAGCTCGGCGGCGCGAGCCTCGACCTTCCTGCGTTGAGCGGGGCTCAACTTTCTGATTTTTCGTCGACGTTCACAGCCATGACTACTTCGCCACTATTTTCAGACGAGCCAGATGCGCGTCAAAACGGGCATCGGCCTTGGCGAGCAGCCGGCGATAAAATCGTCTGACACTGCCCCCCGATTTATCTCCCGCAACCAGCAGTATCGCCTTACGCTTCGGATCAAAGGCGAAAGCGACCCTCCATTTGCCGTCCGCAGCGCTGAAACGCAGTTCCTTCATGTTTGCGTGGCGTGACTCGTTCAGCGTGTCCACGCGTGGTCTCCACCAATTGCGGCCCGAACTGTTGGAGAAGACGCGTCAACGCCAGAATCTCCGTCCGCACGTCTTCTTGCAACTCGTCAAACTCCGACTCGAACTCGTCGCCGATCTCAACAGTCCGTCTCACCACCCATCATAAAATGACTTTCAATCCATATTCTGTCTCCGCGTTTTCTCGCCACGGGGAGAGACGGGGTTCCGGTTGCTGCGTGTCCGGGACTTCCGGCGATACTCAACAAGGTGTGGATCGGTCCTAACTGACGTCGGCTCTGGACACAGGGACCGAGAGATGTCCTGCTGTCGGCCGTGCACTCCGGCGTTTTTTATTTCGGGACAGGGGCAGCCGCAAAAAATAGGCGGATTCCAGGTTGACAGGAGTCTGGGATATCTTCAAAATACCGGTGGTTGACCCAGGCCATTCGGGAGGAATGGTGTATCCCAGGCTCAACTAACCAAACGTAGGGGGTCTTAATGGACAGCAAACGATTGTGTCTCGCGCTGCTTCTGGTGGGACTGAGCTTCGGCTTGGCCCTGGGACAGGGAGACAGGGCTACCGTGGTGGGAACCGTCAGCGACAGCACGGGCGCAGTGATTCCAGGCGCCGAAGTGTACATGACCCAGATCGCCACCAACCAGGTCCACTCCTCGCTCTCCAGCGACACCGGCCAGTTCGCCATCGCGGCGCTGCCGGCGGACGTGTACGAACTGAGGGTCACCATGCCCGGCTTCAAGACCGAGGTTCGTTCCGGCTTGAAGGTGGACGTGGGGCAGACCTTCCGCATCGACATCGAGTTGAGCGTCGGGGAAGTGTCCGAGGTGGTGGAGGTCGCCTCCACCGCGCCCATTCTCAAGACGGAGACGGCGGAGTTCGGGCAGGTGATCGACAACAAGAAGATCATCAACATTCCGCTGAACCAGAGAGACGTCTTCGGGGTGTTGGGCGGGCTGACGCCCGGTGTCCAGCCGCTGCGCAACGTGGGCGGCGTCACCAGCGGCGTCGCGTTCAACGTCCGGGGCATGCGCCGGGCCGACAACAACGCCACGCTGGACGGCTCCCAGATGAGCGAGACCAACGGCTCGCTCCAGTTCTTCGCCAACCCCGACGCCATCCAGGAGTTCGAGGTGAAGAGCGGCCTCTATGGCGCCGAGTACGGCATCAAGCCGGGCGGACAGTTCAGCGCCGTCACCAAGAGCGGCACCAACGAGTTGCACGGCACCATCTTCTGGTTCCACCGCAACGACAACCTGGATGCCCGGAACTTCTTCGACACCGGTCCCAAGAACGAGTTCAAGCGGAACCAGTTCGGCGCCGTGGCCGGCGGGCCGATCATGGTCCCGGGCCTGTATGACGGCCGTGACCAGTCTTGGTGGTTCTTCGCCTACAGCGGCGAGCGAATTCGACAGTTTCGTTCGCTGACGGCGACAGTGCCCACTGCGGCGGAGCGGGGGGGCGCCTTCTCCAGCACCATCATGGATCCCATGACGGGCGAGCCCTTTCCCAACAACACCATTCCCGCCAACCGGATCACTCCCCAGTCCAAGCTGCTGGGAGACCTCTGGCCGTCGCCCAACACGGACATCAGCCGGGGATTCAACTACACCAGTGCCTCCAACGCCCCCTCGGAGCGGAACGAGTACATCGTCCGGATGGACATCAAGACGGGCGACGACAGCCGCTGGTTCGGTCGCTTCCTCTTCAATCAGCGGCCCATCACCTTCGTCAACGTCGTCGACGCCTTCACCGTCATCAACGGCCTCGACAACTGGGCTCAGAACGTGGTCAACACGCGAAACTTCGGACCCAGCGTCGTCAATGAGCTGGGACTGCATTTCTACCGGCGGCCCTACAATCCGGGCTTCCCGCCGGGAGGCCCCGATCTGGCCAACCAGCTGAACTTTCCCAACTGGCCCAAGCGGGGCGTGGACCTTCTGGGGACGCCTACGACCATCGTGACCGGCTATCCCAGCATCGGTTCTCGCGGTAACCGCGGGCCCGTCCCCGAGGGGCAGTGGGAGCTCAAGGAAAACGTCAGTTGGACCAAGGGCAACCATTACCTGAAGGCGGGCTACCATTACCGGTACCACTACGTCTTCTTCGGTTTGGAGCGCCGCAGTATTCTCTACTTCAATACTCCGACCCGGTACGCCGGAAACGCCTTGGCCAACTTCTACCTGGGCTATCTGAACCAGTCCCGAGAGGGAAGCGAAGCTCGTTTGAACCACAACTTCCCGGGCCACTACATCTATCTGCAGGATAGTTGGAAGGCCACTCCCAAACTGACCCTCCAGCTCGGGCTCCGCTACGAGCTGCGTCAGGGCTGGGAAGACAAGCGGGGATTCTCCACCAACCTCAAGGCCGACTGTGCATTGCGGACCGAGAATCCGATTCCCGATTGCTATTCTCCCGCTCTGCTGAACCAAACCCTCATATTTCCCGAGACCGGCCGGTTCGAACCGCAGGTCAACATCTTCACCTGGACCAAGAACGGATTTCAGCCCCGCCTGGGGCTTTCCTACCGTCTGACGGACAAGACGGTGTTGCGTATCGGCGGCGGCCTCTACGGGAACGAGCCGCCGGGCGGCATGATGTACGGTGCGGCGGCCTTGGGCAACCCGAGGCCCAACTCGGGGCAGAGGGACTTCTACGCAGATGCGGTGACCCCGAACCTCCATATCTCCGACCCCTTCGACGAATCGATTCTGGTGGGCGCCACCGGTGCGCAAATCCTTCCCGGGGGCGGATACGAGGACATCATGCCCCAGTGGTATGTGCCCAACTTCGGCCTGTCCTTCCAGCATCGCGTCGGCGAGAATAATATGCTCGAGGTCGGCTATGAGGGTTCCCGCTCGGTGCACGAGATGCAGGTGTTCGAGTTCAACGATGCGGTTCCGGGTGAAGGCGCCATTCAGCCCCGCCGGCCCTGGCCCTCCATGGGTCGATATCACATGCTTCTGGCCAACGGAGACCAGACCTACCATGGCTTCAATTTCAAGTGGGAAAAGCGGCCTGGCCTGTACGGCTTGACCTCCCTGCTGGCTTTCAGCTGGGGAAAGAGCCTCGATACGACCGGCGGACGCCTCGGTGTCACCGGTGACCCTCGCGGGGTGAGCCGGAACCTCTGGGCTAGAAATTTCAACGTCCTGAACCGGGGAAGGGGCGAAGGCAACATCCCCGTGCGGCTGGCTTGGTTGAAGGGTTGGGATCTACCCTTCGGTCCCGGCCGCGCCTTCGGCTCGGACGGCTTCTTCAGCCAGATCTTCGGAAGTTGGAGCGTCTACGCCATCACCACTCTCCAGAAGGGGCACTTCTATACGGTGTCCACTGCCGATCTGCTCGCGGTTGGAAGTAATGCTTCCCAGCGGCCGGACCTGCTGCGGGATCCCAATACCGGCACCCGGCGGCCCGAGGAGTGGTTCCGGACGGATGCCTTTGCGGCGCCACCTCCTGGTAGGTATGGCAACGCGAGCCGTGGCATTGTCGAGGGTCCCGGTACCATCAACTTCGACTTCTCGCTGCTGCGGGACTTCTATCTAGGTGAGGAGACCCGAATCCAGTTCCGGTTCGAGGCCTTCAATCTGACCAATCACACGAACCTGAACTCGAACAACAACACCTTCAACTTCAGCGCCGGATCTTTCGGCGCCATTGGAGCGGCCCTGACCGGAAGGCAGTTGCAGTTCGGCCTGAAGATCTATTACTGATCCAGGTTCCGGTCGATGTTCAAAAGCGCGCCCGCCTTGCGGTGGGCGCGCTTTTTTTGTTGGAGGGGGAGTGAGAGATTTCGCTCAGGCGCAGTAGCCGCCGTCCAGCAGGATGGTGTGCCCAGTGACATAGGCGGAGGCTTCGGAGGCCAGGAAGACAACCGACCCCTTGATGTCGTCGTATTGGGCCATGCGGCCCAGGAAGGTGTTGCTGCAGTACTGGGACAAGAAGGGCTCCTTCTCATCTCCCAAAGCGAGTCCTCCGGGGGCGATGGCGTTGACCCGGACCCCCTGGGGTCCCGCCCACGCGGCCAGGTACTTGGTCAGGCCGATCATCCCATGCTTGTGAAAGTGGTAGTCGGGAGGCGTGGTCATGTCGGTGCCGGCGTAGTTGGTGAAGTTGGGGGCCACGACGGACTGGATGGAGCCGATGTTGACCACGGCTCCCTTTCCCCGCTCCATCATCCGGTCCACGAAAGCCCGGGAGATGGCGAAGAGACCGGTGGCGTTGACCTCCATCGATCGCTGCCAGGCTTGTAGCGGGTCGGTGTAGGCTCTCATGGGCCGCGCCACCGAGTTGTTGACCAGCACGTCGACGGCGCCGAACTTCCTCCAGACTCGTTCGCAAAAGTCCAGGATCGAGGATTCACTCCCCTGGTCGAATCCGCCGGCGCTGGCGGAGTAGCCTCTCCCTTCCAACTCCAAAGCCCAGTCCTGGCAGCGCTGACGGTTTCTGGAGGCGATGACGACATGGGCCCCGGCTTCGGCCAATCCCTCGGAAATGGGTTTTCCGTAGAATCCGGTGCCGCCGGTGACGACCGATACCTTGCCGGTGAGATCCAACAACTGCTTGACGTTCATGGCAGCGGATACTTATATCATTTTATGTTTGCAGCGAGGAATCGAGTCGGAATCATCGGAACATGCATTCGAAGAGCCTGGGTGGTCACCCTTCTGCTGTCGGCGGTGACGGTCTTCGTGCCAGCAGCTGGCGCTGAAGGCCGGACGGAGCCGCAGAAGACGAACGCCCGGAAGCTGGCCGCGCAGTACGGCTGGCCCTACGTGGCCGGGCACCCGGGACTCTCTCGCCAAGAGGTCGTCTTTCCCCGGATCCAGGGGTTTTGGGTGATCAAGGCAGATCTCCACATTCACACCATCTACTCCGACGGCCAGGTCCTGCCCGAGACTCGAGTCTGGGAAGCGTGGCGGGATGGACTGGATCTGCTGGTCATCACCGATCATCCTGAGTACCTGACGCTGGCTCTGCCCCAGGATCGCGATCGGGCCTACGGCCGAGCCCTTCCGCTGGCCCGGGCCCTGGGTCTGTTGCTGGTTCGTGGAGCCGAGTTGACGACCCTTTCGGGACCCCAATACACGGATGAGGACTCGGATCACGTGGTCGCGTTCATTCAGGACGAGGGTCCCTTTTTCAACGACTTCGACACGGCGGTCCGGTCGGCCCGGGAGCAGGGAGCCGTCATCATCTGGGCCCATCCCGGCCCTCGATGGGCCCGGGACGCCAAGCGGCTATTGGAGTTGGGGTGGCTGGACGGGATCGAGTTGAGGAACAGTGGCCGAAAAGGTGGGAAGGGGATTGGATACCACCGGGGGGAACCCGTCTTCTCCCGGGTGATGGACTGGTGTCTCAAGCACGACCTGGCCGTCATCGCCTCGTCGGACGCTCACTGGCCCATCGACCAGATCGTGGACCGGAGCCGGGGAGAACGACGGGACATGACCTTGGTCCTGGCCAAGAGCCGGGACGAGAAGGCGATCCGAAAGGCGATCAAGGCCCGCCGTACCCTGGCCTATTTCGGTGAGATGATCTGGGGCAGGGAGGAATGGCTCCGAGCTCTGGCCGAGAGCGCACTCGATTTCAGTCTTACCCCCAGCGTCCAAAATGACCGGAAACGGCATTTTCTGTCGGTTGCCAATACTTCATCCTTCCCGTTTCGGCTCAAGGTGTCCAGGTTCGAGGAGGAGGAGTCTTCGGGTCAACGTGAGTTTCGCATTACGGAACAAGGTCAGACCCTGGCTCCCATCAAGGTGAACGAGGGAGAAACGGACGTCCGACTCCGCATCACCGTCACCAACCTTCTTTCCGGCGTCGACCGACCGCTCGTCCTGGAGAGAAGCCTGCAGGATTCAGGAGAAGCACCATGAGTTTTGCGTGCCGCGGCATGGCCATCATCGCTTTAGTGGGACTCTTGGCGGCGTGTGCTCCTCCGGCACAGACTCCCCAGGTGCCTGCACAGGAAGGAGGGGAAGTCTGGAGGGAGTCCAGTTTCAACGATTTTGCCGACGGGGTCCTGACCGACGGCGGGGCCAACACCTATTTGGGCGCCGACGGCAGCATCCGGCTCATCAACCAACTGGACCTGAACCAGGACGGGCTCATCGATCTGGTCCTGCCGGGAAGCCACGACAACAATTTCGACATGAACGCCTGGATCTACTGGGGACGAGATGAGTTCGGCGCCTCCGGCAGAACCGCCCTTCCGGGGGAAGGCGGACAGGACGTCGCCATTTCGGACTTGAACCGGGACGGTCATCCGGACCTGGTGGTGGCGAAAGGTTACAACGGCACCCGGACCGAGAACCGGTCGGCCCTCTATTGGGGGAGCGAGTCCGGTTTCGACGTCGAGCGAAGAGCCGATCTGCCGACGGTTTCGGCGCAGGCCGTGGCCACGGGAGACCTGAACGGGGACGGTTACCCGGAAGTCGTCTTCGCCAGCAACGGCCTCTCCTACCAGTTCACTCGGGAGGGGGGCGATTTCAGCGTGGTTCGTCCCTACTCGGACATCTACTGGGGATCGGCGGACGGCTACTCTCCCAGCCGAACCACGCAGCTTCCCACCCGTTTCGCCCGCGACGTGGCCATCGGCGATCTGAATCGGGACCAGACGCCCGATCTGGTCTTCGCGGTCCAGGACTACCAGGACAATCCGGGTGGGGTACTCGTCTATTGGGGGTCCGAGTCCGGCTATTCCACGGATTCCTCTTTCTGGTTGGAGGGTCTGGGGAGTGTGGAGGTCATCGCAGCGGACTTGAACCAGGACGGCTGGACCGATCTGGCGGTGGCCAACGAGACGGCTCCCGGGATCGACCGGGAATCGGGAGGAATCGCCGTCACTCCCATTCCCTGTTATGTCTACTGGGGGTCGTCCCAGGGGTTCGACTCCGCTCTGCGAACCGAGTTGCCCGGCTGGAGAACCCGGGGCATCGAAGCGGCCGATCTCAACCGGGACGGGCACCCCGATCTGATCCTGTCCAACAAAGCGGGGCACGCCTCCTTCGTCTACTGGGGTTCCCCCGGCGGGTTCCGGCCGCATCTGAGGACGGCCCTGCCGACGCTTTCAGCTAGCGCCAGCGCCGCCGCCGATCTGAATGGGGACGGGTACCCGGACCTGGTGTTCGCCAACGAGAAGAGCGACGAGACCTACGACGTCTCCTCCACCGTCTACTGGAACGGCCCCGGTGGGTTTGATCCTTCCCGCCGACTGGAGTTGCCGACCCGGGGCGCCCTCTCGGTGGCCGCCGGCGACCTGGACGGTGACGGCAATGAGGATCTGGCCTTCGCTAACAGCAAGGACGGCTACGCTTCCGACAGGGCCCCCAACGCCCATATCTATTGGGGCCGGCCGGAGGGGGACTACTCCCCCGAGGACCGCTGGACCTTGCCCTATTCCGGCCTGAGTGCCGCCAACATCGCCGATCTCAACCGGGACGGCTGGACCGACCTGGTGCTGGCGGGTCAGATCGACATTCTTTGGGGAACGTCCAGCGGACTCTCGCGGACCGAGACCACCCATCTCCCCACTCGGAGAGGCTTCAGCGTGGTGGTGGCGGACTTCGATCGGGACGGCTACCTGGACCTGAGTCTCAGCGAGTGGACCCACGGCCGGGACGAGATGAGCCTCTTCTGGGGCGGCCCCAACGGGTACCGAATGGACAACCGCTTCATCCTCAAGTTTCCCGACGTCCGGCTCCACAAGGCGGCGGACCTGGACCGCAACGGCTACCTCGACCTGCTGTTCACCGGGACCAGCGACCGAGTCGCCATCTTCTGGAACGGACCGGGCGGATTCGACAACCGGAAGGTTCAGTTTCTGCCCTCCAAGATGGCCGTCGGAGCGGAGATCGGAGACCTCAACGGCGACGGCTATCTGGACGTGGTGATCTGCAATCTGTACGACCTGGAGAAGCTTCGACAGGACGAGGGCGACCGCGCCATCGACGCCGAGCCCCAAGCGGCTCCCTTCGCCGCCGGCACCGCCGTTTACTGGGGAGGGGAAGCGGGATTCTCGGAAGACCGGATGTTGCTCCTGGACACGGTGGGGAGCGAGGATGCTTCCATCGCCGATCTGAACCGGGACGGCCGCCTGGATCTGGTGGTTTCCAGCTACCACGCCGGCGTCAATCGGCACCACCCGTCCTACGTCTTCCGGGGCACCGAATCGGGACTCGACCCGGAGCCACTCCTGTTGCCTACCGATTCCGCCTCCGGCGTGATGGTAGCCGACTACAACCGGGACGGGCACCAGGACATCTTCTTCGTCTGCCACACCAAGGGTGGAAACCACCGCACCGACTCGTTCCTCTATTGGGGTTCGGAGGAGGGATATACGGCTGAGAGGCGGCTCCCGGTTCCGACCCGGGGAGTGCACTGGGCGATTCATCATGACGTGGGAAACGTCTATGACCGGTCTCCCCGCTACGATTACGTCTCCTCGCCGTTCCGCTTGCCTGACAACGGCCGGGTCGAAAGCCTGCGTTGGAAGGCGCGAACGCCGCACCAGACCTCGGTTCAATTCCAGGTCAGGGGTTCCGAGACGCGGGAGGGTCTGGGTGCTTCCGAGTGGTCCGGTCCCGACGGACCGGGAAGCCACTACACTCGATCGGGCAGCCGTCTGAACGGCCTCGGGGACAAGAACCGCTGGACCCAGTACAAGGCGACGCTGGTTTCTCCCGGCGGCGTCAACTCCCCAGTCTTGGAAGAGGTGGAGATAAGCTACCGGAGCGAGTAGGCGGCTTTTGCCGAAACACCTTTGGGAGGAACATCCTTATGAACAGAGAACTGCTGACCTGGTTCAACGGCCGGCTGGTTCCGGACTCGGAGGTCCGGATCCATCACACCGACTCCGGATTCAGTTTCGGCCACAACGTGACCGACTCGGCCCGGACCTTCGGGTACCGTCCCTTCAAGCTGAAGGAGCACATCCGGAGGTTCTACCGCTCCATGTCGGTGGCCCGGATCAATCCCGGCATGCCCCCGGAGCGGATGGAGGAGATCGCCCTGGAAGTACTGGAGGCGAATCTTCTCAACCTGGATCCCGATGGGGACGTCTGGGTCACCCAGACGGCGACGGGTGGACCGATGCGCAGTACCATTGGACGCTTCGAGTTCGACCGCCCCGGCCTGCTCATCGCCACGCTGCCCCTGGGGTTCGCCGACTACGCCCATCTCTACGAGAAGGGCGTCCACGCCGTGACTCCGTCGACCCGGCACATCCCGCCCCAGTCACTGGACGCCAAGCTCAAGCACCGGAACCGGATTTTCTTCACCCTGGCCGAGTTTGAGGTCAAGGAAGTGGATCCGGAAGGCTTCTCCCTGCTCCTGGACATCGACGGCAACGTGTCGGAGAACAAGGGAGCCAATTTCTTCATCTACCGGGACGGCTGCTTGAGGACGCCGACAACCCGCAACGTTCTGGAGGGCGTCAGCCGGGCCACGGTGTTGGAACTGGCCCACGAGGAAGGGATTCCCTCGGTGGAGGAGGACATCCAGCCCTACCACGTGGCCACCGCGGAGGAGGCATTCTTCTGCAGCACCTCCTACTGCATGCTCCCGGTGGCGCGGTACAACGGAAGTCGACTGGGTGCCGGCCGACCGGGTCCCGTCTATCGCCGGCTGCTCGACGCCTGGAGCCGGTGGGTGGGAATGGACATTCAGGGACAGGCGCTACGCGCCGCGGGCACATCCGAGCGGCGGCTTGCCAGCCGCTGATGGGAACGGGCAACTTTCCTGTCCCACTCCTTATGAATGCGGAAACATCGTTTCACTCCGGTTTGAGGATTACCACTGAAGGAGGAGACAATGACGACGACAGGGAGCTATAGACTGAAAAACCCTCCTCATCCCGGTGGATTCATCAAGACTGAAATCATAAAACCGTTGGGAGTTTCCGTTACGGTGGCCGCTAGAGCGTTGGGCGTTACGCGCCCTGCCCTCTCGTCGCTTCTGAACGAGCGTTCGATGCTGTCCGTAGAAATGGCTCTGCGTATCGAGAAGGCATTCGGAGTCCGCATGGAGACGCTGATGCGGATGCAGAACAGCTACGTTATCTCCCGGGCGCGGCAGCGGGAGAGTGAGATCAAGGTTGAGCGATTCACGATCGAACCTCCGGTCGAACCTCCGCAGAGACCGATGCGAAGGTGAGAAAAGAGGCAAGACGAGATTGGAGTGGGGATCTCCAAGAGGGGGGACATCCTTGTCTCCCCCTCTTTCCCCGGAGCGCAACGCTTGGAGCCGGCGGGTGGGAATGGACCTTCAGGGACAGGCGGGAGTTGCGGCATAGGGGCGGGGGTTTGTAACCCCCGAACTCCGCGTCGCAAATCGTGGCGTGGAAGAATGGGGGACAGAATGTCCCCCCTCCTACTCAAACCTTCTCCGGGACCTCGAACGGCTTCCGGTATTCGCGCCGCAGCAGCCGGTTCGCCTCTTCGTCTCCCGGGATGGTCTCGGTGGCCGGATCGAAACGGACCTCCCGGCCCACGCGGTGGGAGATGTTGGCCAGCTCGCAGAAGATGCCGGACCGGTGGGTCACTTCGATGTCCGCCGTCAGGACGCTTCTGTCTCCGGCCCGCAGCGCATTGATGAAGTTCTGGTAGTGACCCCAGCTCTCCAGGTCCGGCTGGATAGGCTCGGCCTTCTTGTTCCGTCCCAGAAAGACCTGGTAGTCGCAGCCGGCGCCCCCCTTCTGGATCCGGTGTTTCATGTGGATGTAGCCTTCGGTGCCGTACAGGTCCCAGGTGAACTCGGCCATCCACTGCAGTCTGGGTTCGGGATAGATGTGCCGCCGGGGCACGACGCGGCCATGGTCCGAGTAGAGATTGCGCAGGTCGCAGGTGAGAAGGGAACCGTCCTGGAACTCGAAGGTGGAGCGGTGCGTGTTGGGGTCTCGGCCTGGTCCTTCTCCCCGAAACGGCCTCCTGCGGAGTGAGCCCGGACCGGGACGTCCTGACCCATGACCCAGCGGCAGATGTCGATGATGTGGATCCCGTTGTTCCCCATCTCCCCGTTGCCGAAGTCCCAGAACCAGTGCCAGTTGTAGTGCACCAGGTTGCGGTGGAAAGGCTGCTCCGGCGCCGGTCCCAGCCAGAGGTTCCAATCCAGCCAGGAGGGGGGCGGCTCGGGAGTCTTGAAGCCCAACGGATCCCTGGGCCTGGGGAATTCACAGCGCGCCCAGTAGACCCGGCCGATCACCCCGTCCCGGACCAGTTGGGCCACCTTGCGGAAGGAACCGCTGGAGCGGCGATTGGTCCCCCCCTGGACGATGCGGTAGTACTTGCGGGCGGCCTCCACCAGCTTGCGGCCCTCCCAGACGTTGTGGGCGATGGGCTTTTCCACGTAGACGTGCTTGCCGGCTTGGCAGGCCCAGATTCCAGCCAGGGCGTGCCAGTGGTTACAGGTGGCGATGGTGACGGCGTCGATGGAGGTGTCGTCCATGATCCGTCTCAGGTCCTTCTCGGTCCGGGGCCTCTTGCCGCTGATTTTCTGAGCCTGATCCGCCTTCTCCAGGGCCCGCCGTTCGTCCACGTCGCAGACCACGGCCAGTTCCACACCCTCGTTTTCCAGAATCTCTTCCACCAGGCGCCTGCCGCGGCCGCCGGCCCCGATCAGGGCGACTCGAATGCGGTCGTTGGCGCGGGCCCAGGCTCCGGCCGTGCCGATCAGGGAGGCTCCCACCCAGGTGGAGGACTTGAGGAACTGACGGCGCTTCACTTCGGTCATGGTCATTCTCCCGGCGGACGGTGCACAGAGGAGGGCACCCACAAGGGGAGCCCCTACGGTCTCCATTCTATCCGGCGGACGCGGCTCAGACGGACTGGCTGACGCCGGTCTCCGCGGCCTTGTAGGCGCTGAATACGACTTTCAGGACGTGGAGAGAATCCTCTCCCGTGAGCGGCGGATTCCCCTTGCCGCGACCCAGGTCCACCAGGGATTGGACCAGGGGGTAGTAGCTGCTCAGCTCGGTCTCGAAGTCGTGGGACCGGATTCCCCGGGGGGCGTCCGGGTGGGTGGAGTACCACTGCATGGAACCCTTCAAAAGGTTCATCCGAAGCCAACCCTTGGAACCCCAGAGCGTGACGCCCAGGTGATACCCCCGGTCCAAGTAGTAGCCGCCGTGGTAGGTCCCCACCATCCCCCCCTTGAACCGGAGGGCCAGGGCCACCGAATCCTCGATTTCCACCGGCTGTCCACCCACGTTCCGGGTGACGGCGGAAACCTGCTCGATCCGGTCGCCGGTGAGGTGCTGCACCAGGTCCAGGTAGTGGATCCCCAGCCAGATGAGTTGTCCCCCGCCGGCCTTGTCCTTGAAGGCCAACCAGGAATTCTGGTAGCGGGGCCGGGTCAGGCGGGTCTGGTCTGCGACAAAGACCAGGTGGGCGCCGAAGGGTTTGCCCAGGAATCCGGACTGGATCAACTCTCGGGCTTTGAGCACTGCCGGATGAAGCCTGGATCCCAGGGCCAGCATCAGGTTCAAATTCTTGGAATCGGCGAGGTGGACCAGAGGCTCGAAGTCCTCGGCCCGGACGCAAGCCGGTTTTTCGGCCAGGACGTGAGCGTCTGCCTCCAGGGACTTCCGGATCACCGGGGGCGCCAAGTGGGCGGCCAGGCTGACGAGGACCGCGTGCGGCTTCGCCTCCTGCAACATCTTGCCGTGGTCCTGGTACGTGGTGAGCTTTCCACCCAGGACTTCGCTGGCACGGTCGAAGGTGGTTCCACTCTCGTCCGAAAGCGCGACGGAAGCGACTCCCTGGGCCTTGGCCAGGGCATCCAGATAAGTTCCCAGGTGAGGCCCTCTCTCCTGGGTGATGATGCCCACCGGGATGCCGTCACCGGCAGCCTCGATCCGGCTCGCGGCTGAGAAGGCCAGGGAAGAGACCAGAGTTCCGCCGGCTGTTTTCTTGAGGAATGTTCTTCGTTTCATGTTACAGGCCGTTGCGATAGTTACGGCTGAGTCTACCACGCCGGGATCGGGCCCACGTCACTGCAGGTCCGAGACCAACAAGACGTCTCCCGGCTCGTCTCCCAAGATCCACTCGTCGCGACCCCGATCCTTCACCACCCAGAGTTGTCGCGAACCGCCGCCTTCGACCCAACTGAGTGCGGTGACCAGCGGAGAGCTCCGGTTTGCCCCGTAGGGAGCAAAGACCGAAAGGAAGACGGCGCTGGCGGCGGTGCGGCGCCGGATGCAGGTGGAAAGGGTTTCGGCTGCCGGGTTGGACGGGGCCGAACCCAGGAACATCCGGCCGGCCGGCTGGATCAGAAGCAGATCCAGGAGTCCGCCCTGATGCTGCCAGCGAAGCCTCCGGTTGTCCGATTCGGGGACTCGGCCCTCCAGCCGCACGTGGCCGTAACCGCCGTCGCCGGTCAAGGGAGCGGCAGGAGTCAGGTCCACCGGCTCCCCGATCCGCTCCCCGCGCACCTGACAGACCCAGTCCAGGTTTCGAACCGCGGGGCACCGAATCTGCAGCAGGTCCACGAAATATTGGTCCCGCCAGAGGAGGACTCGGCGCATCTCGACTCCGGCGTAGGCCCCCTCGTCCCAAGAGACCGAGGCGTCGCAGAGCGAATACCGGTCGTCGGAGTAGTAATAGTTGATCTTTCCCTCGGCCAGCGGCTGGGACAAGCCGTCCACCAGCGCGGTGGTGTGGCTGGCCGTCTGCTGGTACCAGGTGTCGTTGAGTTCGATGCCGTATCCGGGGGTCCCCAGGTCCGGCAACCAGGGAGACCCGTTGGCGAAGAGCTGGATCCGGAGTTGGTCGTGGTGTCCGTGAACCCCTCCGTCCGGACCCGCCTTGAAAATCAGATGACTTCGGTTCCCGCGATCCCGACTGCGCAGCACGGCGAAACCCAGGTCCTCCAGATGCAGACTCTTCCACTCCGGTTCCTCTCCGGACGGGATCTCCCGGGCGCCGTCCAGGAGCGCCTCGAAGCAGGTTCGGGGGCGGTCCTCATAGTTCTGTTGCAGGACCCAGGCGAAGACCGGGTCGCGGAACCAGCCGTAGGCGGTCTCGTAGAAGCCGTCCGCTTCCGGGATCCCGTGACCGACCCGCTGCTGGAGGCCGATGAAGTACCAGCAGTCGTTTACGGCCGGGAGCTTCAGATCCGGAAAGGAGATGAGGATCGGCGCCAGAAACATCCTCTTGAGGATTCCGCCATCGTCGAAGGAGCGGCCCGAGGCCCGCAGGATCCGGAGTGTCCAGACCACCGCGTCCAGCATGTAGTAGTGGTAGCTGAGGGAGCCCTCCCACCAGATCCCGTCTTGGGATACACCCTGCGTCAATTGGGGCTCCAGGCCCAGGTCGCCGCCCAGAGCCAACTCAAGCAGATCTTCGTCCTCCAGGACCAGAGCCAGGGTCGCCAGGGCGGCGTTGTTCCAGTTGGTGGCATTGTGGATCTCGGGCCATCGAACTCGCCGGATGTGCTCGGCGCCGGGCCGGAACATCTGCCGGGCCAACCGGTCGGCCGACCCTTCCGGGAGCGTCTCTTCCAGGAGGGCAAAGGCCCAACACATCCGAATCAACCAGACCGACTCGTCAAGACCCGACCAGGCGACGATCCCGGGGTGATTGGGGTGATCCAGGGGAGGAGGCTCCATGTGCCGGTAGCGCTCGGCATAGGTGAACAGGATCCGGCTGGACAGGTCCCGGTCCGCCCGGGCCTGTTCGTCTTGTCCGCCGGTGAGATGGCTCCGGAAGGCGAGTTTCAGGGCGGCGTCGCTGAGCATGTCGTTCACCGACCAGCGCCAGGCGCTGTCGTACGGCTCACCGCTGTGGACGGCGCCGTCCACGGGACAGACGTGACGGTGCGGCTCCCGTGGATCGTACTCGAATTGGACCGCGTGCTCAGGGCAGAAGAAGTCGTGGTAATAACCGGCCTGATATACGGGGACCTGAGGCAAAAACCGGTGATAATCGGAGAGCCGTTGGTCCAGCGCCTCCCGGGCGGCGGAGAAAGAGGGGGCCGAGGCGCGCCGGCGCAGGTCCCGGCTCCATTCCGGTGTCAGTAGTGTCATCTTCGATAGGCCTCCAGGGTGATCTTGGCGATACGGTCCCAATCGTACCTTTGGATGCTGGCCAGGGCGGTGGGGTATGCCTCTTCCAGATCCCAGCCCCGGATCTCCTGCATGGCTTCCAGCAACGCCCCGGGGCGGTTCGGGTCGTAGAGGAGACCGCCGCCGGAAAGGATGACTTCGGGCAGGCAGCCCATATTCGGCGCGATCACGGGACGGGACTCGGAAAGGGCCAGGGTGACGGTCCCCGACGACATGGTGGCCAGAAACGGCAGGACGATGGCGTTGCTGGCGCGCAGGACCCGCATCAGGTCCGGCGTGGGGGCGCGAGGCTCGACGATCCGGTCCAGGATCCGGGGATGCCCGGCGGCCAGCTTTCGAATCTTGTTCAGGTATGGCCTGTAGCGTCCGCCGCCGGCCAGCAGGAGCCAGGAGTCCTCTCCGGGAAGCCTGCGGAAGGTCTCGATCAAAGTCTCCAGACCCTTGTAGGGCAGGACGCCGCCGATGAATCCGTAGGCGAAATCCCCAGCCGGAATGCCCAGATCCCGACGGGCCTCGCTCTGGGAGGCGATGTCCGGGTAGACCCCGATGAAATGACCGTGGGGCGCCAGGAAGATGTCGTGGGAACGGCCGAAGGTTTCCTTCACGCCGGCTGCGGACACCGCGCAATGGGCGATGATGGCGGTGCAGAGGCGGCACAGGTGGAGCCGAAACTCGTGATCGATGTGCTGGTGGGTCCGGTTGTGCGGGTAGATGTTGTGGGCGGTCCAGACCACCTTGTAGCCCAGTTCCCGGGCCAATTCCAGGGAGGCGGCCAACTTCTCCATCTGCCGCTGCATGATTCGCGCGTCGTCGTTGTAGTAGTCGTGGTGGGGCCAGTGGAGGTGCAGAATCCGGATTCTGCCCTGGTTCCGCCGGAGATACTCGGCACTGCAGTCCGTCTCGAATTCCATTTCCACGCCCCGCCGCTCCAGGGCTTCCGCCAGGAGCGCCCCGTAGGGGTTGTTGCCCTCATGGTTGGCGGGAAGACGTTTCTGCTGGTGGTAGTAGAAGGCGACGCGCAAGATGAACCCGGAAGTCCGATCCGGCCGGCGGAAATTGGCTCAGCGCGGGTCGGGCTCGATAAAGAAAACGTATTCGTTTGTGTCCCTGCCGTCGTAGATGATGCTGTATTCCACCATCAACTTGAGCGGTTCCTCGTCGTTGTACCGGTTGATGATGCAGTTGTGGCTGTAGCCGTCGGGATGCCGGGTGTCCCCGCTGACGATGATCCCGCTGCCCCAGTCGAGGCCGTCGTCGGACTGGTAGAGGACGAATCGGCGGCTGCCCTCCCCTTCATGGCCCGACCGGCCGTGCAGGTAGTACTTGCCCCCCAGGTAGGCCAGCTCCGGGTCGCGGATCATCTTGTCCACGTAGGTCTTCTGCTGTTCGCTCCAGGTCCGTCCCTGGTCCGGGCTGATGCAGTAGTAGAAATGGTGCTCGTCCTTTTCGGTATAGGCGCCGGCCAAAAGGCGTCCGTCCGCCATCAGGCACATGGTGCCGTACCACTTGTCGCCGTCGAGAGAGAGGGTGCTTCTCCGGTTCCAGCTCTGACCGTCGTCAGTGCTGACGTAAAGGACGTGGGGACCACCGTCGGCGCTGTCATAGAGGACGTAGTTGGTTTCGCCGGACACCGCCACGGCACAGGGATATCCAACGAAGTCCCCGTCAACCCGCTGGTAATCGCTCCAGGTGGAGCCGTGATCCAGACTCCTCATGAATCCGCTTTCCCTTTTGCCTTTGGCGATCTTGAAATGGGTCAGGAACAGGACGGCGGTTCCCTTCTCGGTGACCAGACCCTCCTCGACCCAGACTGATCGCTTCCGATCCGGGTCGTAATGGTCGTAGGAGTACTGGAACTTGTTGTACCTGTTCCAGGTCCTGCCCCCGTCCGAGCTTTCGGCGTATTCGGACCAACCGTCCAGGTTGTGGTCGGTGGTGTTGGTGTGGAAGGCCACGATCCGGCCGTCGGCGTACTCCATGCAGACGGGACCGCCGTGGGTGCAGCGTCCCGGAGCGTCGTGCTCGAGATCGGCAATGATGTCCCCGAAGATGTCGTCACCCAGCTCGGTGGACGGGTCATAGTCGTAGATCCGTGCGCCGTCGATCCGACCCGGTTCGTCGGCCGTTTCGCTGGCTGCCGGCTCCTCCGCCATCTCCCCGGAACCGCATCCCGTCAGGAATACGACGGCGATGATGGCCAACGCTATTTTGAGGGTCATCCGGTCCTCCGTCCTCGCGGTCCTCCGCCTCGGTTCGCGAGATACTACCACTTTGGGAAAGGAAAGAGGAAAGAGGAAATGAGAAAAGAGTCAAGACGAAGAAGCTCCCCCCAGCGGCCTGCGCCCGGCGACGTCAGGGGAGCGACCGGGCGTCAAGTTGATGAATGGATCCTCAATTTGGACGCCTGGAACCTGTCGATCTCCGAGAAGTTTGGCCTGACGAAAAGGCAGATTTCACTCCTTGGCTCGCCGCCCACCTCGAAGTGCTGAGGAGACCACAGGGAATGGAACTGATAGACCCGGTGCCGGAGAAGCCAGTCGGTCACTATCAGGCGGACATTGTTTGCGAGGAAGCTAAAACTAACGCCACGGTGGTGATTGAGAATCAACTGGAGCCGACTGATCATGATCATCTCGGCAAGCTCATCACCTACTCAGCGGGGTTGAAAGCCAACATCAGCATCTGGATTGCCAAGCATTTCAGCGACGAACACCGTGCTGCGCTCAACTGGCTGAACGAGAAGATCAACGGCGACAGGGATCAATTCCACGGCCTCGAGGTCCAAGTGTGGCGGAATGAAGATTCGTACGAACTGATCCATGACGATTAGAGGAGGCGAAGATCCCGGGAACGGCTCACGGTCGCAACGGGCTTCCAGGGAATAACTATTTGCCAGTAATCACCCAGTCCAGGGACTTGTTGAGCAGCACCGCGAGGCTGGCGATGGTGATGCCGGCCTTCCACATCTTGGCCTCCAGCGCGGTGATATCACTCTTGAGATCACCGATGTCCTGTTTGGTGGCCAACTGGTCACTGATCGGGATCGCTTCGGCGGCGGCCCGAGCCTTAGCTTCCGAGGCCCCGGCGTCCACAAAGGCATCGTAGACTTCACTTACCATGACTCCCAGGAGGCTTCCTCCAAGTCAGTCCAGTTTACCTTCCCACCGATAGATCATGCAGCATCGGAAGGCCGCCCGGAGTCGCGGACCGGGACGAAATCGGCCCGGCGTTCGAGGACCTCGACCACGGTCTCGATCCAGGTCTCTCCCCTCGGGTTGTGATCTCGATGGCGCGCCCAACCAAGTGGTTCTCGGGGAGTTTGTGAGTGTCGCCCATCCAGCACGAACCCGAATACGTGCCTTCGAGTAGGTAGGGACTCCGCCTGCGAAGCGGTGGCGCCTTCGCAGGTGGAGTTTCCTGGAGGTGAGCTACCCCCGGAGCCGCACGCCCCAGTAGCTCAGCCAGGCCCGCGCGTAGCAGGGAGCGGACCCAGACTCTGACGTTCACATCGCATTCCGAGTCCAGACATTCCAGGGTGCGTTCCAGGTCGTCATCCAAGCGGCCCCGGAGAATCTTCATCCTTCATGCGTACCATAGTGGCACATGTAGCCTTTGGTCATGCATAGATCATGTTGCACCATGTTGGGGGGATGGACGCCTTGGATGGCCACAACAGGTCTTCAGGAATCTTCTCCGGGGCCTTCCCGCAGGGATAGTTGGGACGCACGAAAAGGGGACACACACGAAAAGGGGAAGTCACACACACGAAAAGGGGACAGTCATGTTTTTGCTTGAGGAGAGGGGTACTAACAGTCCCCCCTCCACTTCTCGTTCCTCATGCCTCTTCTTCCATGTAGACTTGGGCCGCACCGCCAAACGGAGGGTAGAAAACCCATGATGCATCGACGTGATTTCTTGAGGCCGCTGGGAGCCGGAGCGGTCGTTGCGGCGGGGAAGGTCGGTCGCTTGTTCTCAGGGTCGCTGCCCGGCGGACCGGCACAACCCTTTTTCGAGAAGACGACGGTCTTCTACCCGGGAAAGGGTTTCGGGGTCCGGCTCCCTGGACTGCTGGCGACGAGCCGCGGGTCTGTCGTCGCCGTCTGCCAGCGGCGGTGGGACAACATGACCGACTTCGGCCACGAGACCGATGTCCTGGTGCAGCGGAGCACGGACGGTGGGCGGAACTGGGGGAAGCAGCGAGTCCTCTTCCGGGAGCGGGGGGCTTTCTGCCTTGTCGGTCCCCTGTTCGAGGACCGGATCAGCGGGACGATCTTCTCCGCCTTTTGGAAGCTTCCGACGACGGCTCCTCACGACTTGAGGTACTTCCCGACCTACGCCAAGACCGACGGGCGTTTCTGGCTGGCGAAGAGCACCGACCAGGGCCTCACCTGGTCGGAACCGGCACCCAAGAAGGCTCGACCCAACCTGGACGGATGGATCGGTTGGACCAACAATTCGGTCCACGGCATCCAACTGACACGGGGTCCGAAGAAGGGAAGGTTGGTGATCCCCGGATTCCTGTACAAGGACGGAGAAGAAGGCCAGATTCCCGGTGTCCGCGGAGGCGTCCTCTACAGCGACGACCATGGATCGACTTGGCAGGTGGGGGGAGTCCTGCCGGTGGGCTCGGACGAGGTCACCGTGGTGGAGACGGCGGACGGCGGTATCTACGCCAATTTCCGCAAGAATCGCCCCTTTCACAACGACTGGCGATGGCACGCCTGGAGCCGGGACGGAGGGGAGAGCTTCGAACCGCAGGAGACGCAGCCGCGCGATCTCCCCACTACGGTTTGCCACGCCGGACTGACCCGCTACCCCACCGGGGCGAACGAAGGGAAGAACATCTTCCTCTTCTCCAATCCGGCCGGTCCCGATCCCTCAAATCCGACGAAGGGGCAGAGACAGCGGCTCACCCTGCGGGCCAGCTATGACGAGGGCCGGACCTGGCCGCTGTCGAAACTGTTGGATGACGGTCCGTCCGCCTATTCCGATCTGGCTGTGCTGGAGGACAAGACGATTCTCTGCCTGCATGAGGACAGCCTCGACTGGCCCGAGTCCAAGCTCGCCGAATGGTACGGTAGCTTTTCGCGCTTGGACCATCGCCGGCGCTGGTGCGAGCGGATCAGCATCGCCCGTTTCAATCTGGAATGGCTCAACAGCCCACGGACTGTCCAAGGATGACGCGGAGGAAGACGTAACATGTACAGAATGGCCATCATCGGAGTGGGGATGATATCCACCAAGGCCATGATTCCCGGGATTCGCCAAGCCAAGACGGCGGAATTGACGGCTCTGGGGACCAGCTCCCGGGAGAAGGCGCAAGCCCTCTCCGCCAAGCACGGCGTCGACCGCTGCTATTCGAGTTACCGGCAGCTACTGGAGGACCCCGGCATCGACGGTGTCTACATCGGTCTTCCCAACCATCTCCACAAGGAGTGGACCCTGAAGGCGTTGGCCCACGGCAAGCATGTCCTTTGCGACAAGCCGCTGGGGATGGATCTGGCGGAAGCCCGGGAGATGGAGGCGGCCGCCCGAGCGGCCGGCCGGGTGCTGATGGAGGGGTTCATGTACCGCTTCCATCCCCAGCATGCCCTGGTGAAGGAGCTCATCCGGAAGGGCGCCATCGGACGGGTTTTCCTGTTCGAAACCCACTTCCACTACTTCATGGACGATTTGAACAACATTCGCCTGAAGCGTGAGACCGGAGGGGGAGGCCTCTACGACGTGGGTTGCTACGGGATCAACAGCGCCCGGTACATCCTTGGGGCGGAACCTCGTTCCGTTTCCGGAAATTGGAGGCTGGGGGCCGAGACCGGAGTCGACGAGTTCTGCCACTTCACCCTGCGGTTCGACGGCGGCCCCGTGGCCACCGTCACCTGTGGGACCCATCTTCCCCGGGAGCAGGGCTACACCGTCTACGGGGACCGGGGGATCATCAGGGCGCCCCAGGGCTACGTGCCGGCAGCTCGAAAGCGGGTCCTGGTGACGGTTATCGACCAGGATGGCAAGAACCGGCAGCATCGGGTCCCGGGCGTCAACCAGTACGCCGACGAGGTCGACGCCTTCGTCGCCGCCTGCGGCGGCGCAGCGGACGCCAGGATCGAGACGGGTGTCGAGAACATGGCCGTGATGGACGCGGTGCGGAGGGCTTGCCGCTCGGGGAATATCGAAAGTTGCCGTGCATCCTCCTGATGAGGTGCCGGTGTTCGGGCCGAGGAATTCAGGGACGGATTCGGAAATGTTGCTATTCGTGATCTTGCTCGTGCTCGGCATGGGAGCCGCCGTGATGGGCGCCTCCGCGGAAGCCATCGATGTGGGTTCGCGTCTTGAGCTCATGGTGGATGAACATCTCATCGACCGCATGTCGGGAGGAGCCCGGCTGCAGCTCCACCGGCCGGTCCGGCGGAACGTGGCGCTGGTAACCGGCGAGCCCTGGGAGGGCAACGCCTCCTTCTACCGCACGGTGTTGCAGGATGGAAGCGCCTACCGGATGTACTATGGCACTTGGCACTACGAAACGACGGAGACGGGACAGACTTACCCCCACCGCCAGTATCTCTGCTATGCCGAGAGCAGCGACGGCATCCGCTTCCGGAAACCGAAGCTGGGACTGGTGGAGTTCCGAGGCAGCACAGACAACAACATCGTCCTCTCCGAGACGACGCTGAGCTCGGTCGAAGCCGACCCCGGCCACGCCGCCATCTTCATTGACGACAATCCCGACTGCCCCGAGGACGCCCGCTACAAGATGATCATCCGGTCCAACGGCGAGAAGGGCCTGCTGGCGCTCAAGTCGCCGGATGGACTTCGCTTCACCCCCATGTCGGACCGGGTGGTGATCTCCGAAGGGGCCTTCGATTCGCAGAACCTGGCCTTCTGGGACCCGGTGCGGCGAGAGTACCGGGCCTACTTCCGAGGGTTCCGCCAGAAGGTCAGGGACATCCTGACGGCCATTTCTTCCGATTTCCTCACCTGGACGGACCCGGTCTGGTGCGAGTATCCGGGGGCACCCACGGAGCATCTCTACACCAACCAGTTGCGCCCCTACCACCGGGCGCCCCACATCCTGGTGGGCTTTCCCATGCGCTACAAGGATCGGGGCCCCACCGAAGCGACTTGGCGCCTGCCGGGCCGGGAAGCTCGGGAGCACCGGGCGAAGGTCTCCCAACGCTACGGGACGGCCGTGAGCGACGCTCTCCTGATGACGGGCCGGGACCGGCTCCACTTCAAGCGTTGGGGAGAGGCCTTCATTCGACCCGGGCCCGCCCGGACCGACAGTTGGGTCTACGGGGACAACTGCATCGCCTGGGGAATCGTCCAGACCCGCTCCGACCGGCTCGGTTCTCCCGATGAGCTCTCCATCTACGTGGTGGAAGGGTACTGGATGGGGCGAAGCATAAATGTGCGCCGCTATTCCCTGAGAATGGACGGATTCGTCTCCGCGCAAGCACCCCTGGCCGGTGGAGAGGTGGTGACCCGTCCGCTTCGCTTCGACGGCAATCGGCTGCGCCTCAACTATTCCACCTCGGGCAGCGGCGGAATCTGGGTCGAGCTCCAGGACGCGGACGGCATGCCGTTCGAAGGTTTCAGCCAAGCGGATGCGGATGAGGTCTTCGGAGACCAGATTGAGGGCGTGGTGACCTGGAAGGGGAACCGTGAGGTCAGCTCGCTGGCCGGGAAGGCGGTCCGGATTCGGTTCGTTCTCAAGGACGCCGACCTGTTTGCTTTTCGCTTTGCCGCCGACTGACTGATGGGAATGCGGGCATTCGGGTCGGGGAATTCAGGGAGGAATTGGGAAATGTCGCTATTCATGATCTTGCTGGTGCTCGGTATGGGAGCCGCCGTCATGGGCGCCTCCGAGGGGGTCGCGGACGTGGGGTCGCGTCTCGAGCTCATGGTGGATGAACATCTCATCGACCGCATGTCGGGAGGAGCCCGGCTGCAGCTCCACCGGCCTGTCCGGAGAAACGTGGCGCTGGTGACCGATGAGGCTTGGGAAGGAAACGCCTGCCATTACCGCACCGTGTTCCAGGATGGAACCCCAAACCGGATGCGCTACCGGATGTACTATGGCGCCTATCAGTACGAGGTGACGGAGACAGGGCAGACCTATCCCCACCGCCCGTACATGTGCTATGCCGAGAGCAGCGACGGCATCCACTTCCGGAAACCGAAGCTGGGTCTGGTGGAGTTCCAGGGCAGCACGGACAACAACATCATCCTCTCCCAGACGACGCTGAGCTCGGTCGAAGCCGACCCGGGCCACGCCGCCATCTTCAAGGACGACAGTCCCGACTGCCCCGAGGACGCCCGCTACAAGATGATCATCCGGTCCAACGGCGAAAAGGGCCTGCTGGCGCTCAAGTCGGCGGACGGACTCCGCTTCACGCCCATGTCGGACCGGGTAGTCATCTCCGAAGGGGCCTTCGATTCGCAGAACCTGGCCTTCTGGGACCCGGTGCGGCGAGAGTACCGGGCTTACTTCCGCGGGTTCAACCAGAGGGTCAGGGACATCCTGACCGCCACCTCTCCCGATTTCCTCAATTGGACGGACCCGGTCTGGTGCGAGTATCCGGGGGCTCCCAGGGAACATCTCTACACCAATCAACTGCGCCCCTACTACCGGGCGCCCCACATCCTGGTGGGCTTTCCCATGCGCTACAAGGACCGGGGCTCGACCGAAGCGACTTGGCGCCTTCCGGGGCGGGAAGCCCGGGAGCACAGGTCGAAGGTCTCCCAGCGCTACGGGACGGCCGTGACCGATTCGCTCCTGATGACGGGCCGGGACAGGCTCCACTTCAAACGTTGGGGAGAGGCCTTCATTCGACCCGGCCTTGCCCGGACCGACAGTTGGGTCTACGGGGACAACAGCATCGCCTGGGGAATCGTCCAGACCCGCTCCGACCGGATCGGATCCCCCGAAGAACTCTCCATCTACGTGGTGGAAGGGTACTGGATGGGCCGGAGCCTGAACGTGCGCCGCTATTCGCTGAGAATGGACGGATTCGTCTCCGTGCAGGCGCCTTTGGCCGGTGGAGAGATGGTGACCCGTCCGCTTCGCTTCGAAGGCAATCGGCTACGCCTCAACTATTCCACCTCGGGCAGCGGCGGGATCTGGGTCGAGCTCCAGGACGCGGACGGCAAGCCGCTGGAGGGTTTCAGCCAAGCGGATGCGGATGAAGTTTTCGGAGATCAGATCGAAGGTTTGGTGACTTGGAAGGGGAACCGTGACGTCAGCTCACTGGCCGGGAAGCCGGTCCGGATCCGGTTCGTCCTCAAGGACGCCGACCTGTACGCTTTTCGCTTTGCCACCGACTGAGCAGAGGATCGGCCTGGAAGGAGCGGCGACTGTGCGCCAGGCTAACTGGCACAAGATAGGCGGTGAAAGTCCGCTGAAACGAAGGATTAACCATCCACTGCTTCCATCTACCGCACGATAGGCAGCTTTATCGGGCTATCTCCAAGGTCTGAATCTTTGCGTAGTCTGTTGAGTGCTCGCGCTCAGCGTCCCACATGTCAATCGCCTTCTGCATGTTGACCCAGAGCGTCGGACCATTGCCGAAGAGCTTCCCGATCCGGTGCGCCATGTCGATGGTCATTGGTCTTCGTCCTTGGCAAATCTCGTTAATGGTCCTGCGCCCGACACCGACAAGATCCGCCACCTGCTTCTGATTGAGTTTCCGAGCCTCGATCTCGCTCCGTAGCAACCTGCCTGGAT
Organism: Acidobacteriota bacterium; assembly: GCA_965217775.1. GTDB lineage: Bacteria > Acidobacteriota > UBA6911 > RPQK01 > JAJDTT01 > JAJDTT01. The sequence goes on along the minus strand of CBDCJH010000002.1, from coordinate 3,009,389 downwards.
GTGTCGGTCGCGTTTCCAGATTTCTAGCCATGTCCCGCCCTCCGTTCTAGTGATAGTCTTCCAGGTCTACCTTGACGGCGTCTCCCGCATCGAATCTGAAGGTAATCCTCCAGTTCTTCGTCACGGTCATTGCCCACTCACCCTTTCGATTGTCCTTCAGTGGGTGGGTGCCGAGCGTCAGGAGGTTCAAGTCCTCCACTTTCTCCGCGGCGTCCAATGCGTCCAGAAGAAGTTCAACCCTGGCCCTCCATTGGGGGTTGATCCTCCGGTAGTTTCCGTCTTCAAATGCCCTCCTGAGAACCTTGGAAGCGAACCCCTTGATCACAAGAGAAGTGTAACATTGAATGTTACACTACAGCCGCCATCACCGGCGACGGTGGTCCGAAAGAGAATCAAGACCTGGTTACGGAATAGCCCACAATGATCGAGCGCTTGCGGAGGCGGGAACAAGCACTGGAACCGCTCGAATGGACGGGGCGGGAAGAGGATTCAACTCCATGTCGGCAGGACTGGGTCTGGCCACGGGCCAATCCATGCTCGACAAGTTGGAACGCTTGTCTACTCGTATTTCCGGGACAATACACCAGGACGCTTTTTGTTTCGCCTCCGATGGAGCTGGGAATCGGCGCCGAGTCGGGAGAGTTGCCAAGAATCTTTGCAGCATGCATTCTGTCCGCGGGAGGATAACCGGATGAGATCGTTTCGTTTCCTGGGATTTCTATTGCTGGGGCTCAGTCTTGTGGCGCCGAGTGTCGTGTGGGCGGGGTCGAGCAATGACTCTCTTCCCCGGGAGATCGGTTCTCGCCGGGAGCTCTTCGTGGACCATTATCTGATCGACCGCCTGCAGGGGGTTCGACTGCAGTTGCATGAGCCGCAACCCGCCGAGCAGGTGATCCGCATCGACCGTCCGTGGGAAAATGAGTTCAACTACGGCTACAAGGTCTTTCAGGAGGGGGGGCTCTACCACCTCTTCTACCTGGCCCGGACCACCCTGCCGTCGGAGCGGAGATTCCGCCGCGCCATCAGCTACGCCAGGAGCCGGGACGGTATCCATTGGGAGAAGCCGAATCTGGGACTGGTGGAGGTGGACGGCAGCCGGGAGAACAACGTGATCATGCTGGGGCGGCTGGTTCCCTTCGTGGACAACCGGCCGGGTGTGCCGGCCGACCGCCGCATCAAGGCCACCAGCTCCCGGTACCGGGACCGGCCCGAGTGGAAGAACGAGCATCCCCTGGACGGGAGGAAGTACGTGGACCTGTTCCTGTACGAGTCCTCCGACGGGTTGGATTTCCGGAAGGTTCAGGAGGACCCGGTCTTCATCACCACGCTCCCCAACGGCTTCGACGGCATTCAATCCATTTTCTGGTCCGAATCCGAGGGGAAGTATGTTCTCTACTTCCGATTCATGACCGCCAACGTCCGGCCCCGAAAACGCTCCGTGGCCCGGAGCACATCCCCGGATCTCCTGAGTTGGACCGATCCCGTCCCCATGGAGTACACCACGGGAGGCATCGTGCCGCCCGAACATCTCTATGAGCACCAGACGGTTTCGTATTTCCGGGCACCCCATATCTACGTGGCCTTCCCGCCGCGGTTCATGTATGGCCGCTCCGCGCTCACCAAGGAGCGGGCCAAGGCCGCCGGCGTTGTCTCGGACGCCACCCAACCCAATAATCCGGACTGGCTGAGCCACGACTGCGCGGACGCCGCCTTCATGACCTCCCGGGGGGGCACGCTCTACGACCGCACCTTCATGGGCGTCTTCGTCCGCCCGGGACCGGACACCCTCAACTGGGTGTCCCGCACCAACTATCCGCTTCAGGGCGTGGTCCGGACGGGTCCGGCCGAGATGTCCATCTACGCGGGCCGGCACTACGGGCATCCCACGTGGCACATCCAGCGGTTGACCCTGCGGCTGGACGGATTCGCCTCCGTCAACGCGCCCTACGCCGGAGGGGAAATGCTGACGAAGCCACTGAAGTTTTCCGGAAGCCGTCTGGAAATCAACTACTCCACTTCGGCCGCGGGGGGTTTGAGAGTGGAGATTCAAGACACCGAGGGGAAGCCGATACCCGGCTTCTCCCTTGCGGATTGTCCCGAGATCATTGGAGACGAGATTGCCCGGGACGTGTCGTGGGACGGGGGTAGCGACGTGGGCCGTCTGGCCGGAACCGCCGTTCGGCTCCGCTTCGTGATGAAGGATGCGGACCTCTACTCCATCCGTTTCTACGAGTGACGCCGAGGACTGAAGAACGGGCGATGCGGGGCTTCGCTACGGACTTCCGTCAGTCCTCCAGCATGTCTCCAGCTTGGATATAGGCGATGAGGTCCGCCATCTCCTGCGGGTCGATGTTCTCTTCCAGACCCTCGGGCATCAGCGAAACCTGGGACGCACGGATTTCGGAGATGCGGGCCCTCAGAATCGTCTCCTCCTCTCCGGGGCCGCTGCGCAACGTCAGGCTTCCGGGACCCTCCGCCGCCAGGACGCCGCCGTAGACCAGACCCTCGCGGGTGGTCACGATGTAGTTCTGGAACAGGCCCAGGATCTGGGCGTTGGGATTCAGAATGGCCTGGAGCAACTCCTCCCGGGTGTGTCCCTGCACCCCGACGCGAAGATCCGGGCCCACAGCGTCCCCTTCCTGGGGTTGGTGACAACGGGCGCACTCCCGCTCGAAGACCTGCTCTCCCCGCTCCGAGTCGGCGGCCAGGTCCAGAACTTTCCGGTAGTGCTGCACCACACGATCCCTCTCGTCCGGGGAGTCGGGCCGCAGCAGGGCCAGGGCTCGATTCCGAATCGCTTCGTCCGGGTGCTGGGCCAGCAGGACCCGGTGGTCCTGCTCCAACGCCGCCGTCTCCACGGTCCCCCGCTCCAGCGCGTCCAGCAATCGGGACGCGCGTCCGCGGTGGGCGATCAGGGCGTGAAGGGCGGCCCGCCGCTCGCGCGGAGAGAGGGTGCTCCAGCGGGAGATAATCAGGTCGCCGACCTCCACGTCGCCGTATCCTCCCAGGAGCCGAAAAACCTCGGAACGCAGGGCGGAATCGGAAACGGAATCCAAAAAGTGTCCGAAAATGGGACGCGCGTCCCGAAATCGGACACTTGCCAGGGTGCGGACGGCCTGTATCCGCTGCTGGGGCGAGGCGCTTGGGTCCAATGCCTGCCGGCGGGCCTGAGCTCGAAGCCGCGGCATCCGGAAGTGCCGGGACACACGAGCCGCCGCCGTACGGACGCGGGTCGAACCCGTTTCCAATAGTTGCCGGAGCGCGGTTCGGGCGCCTGCCGGATCCAGGCCGGCGACCCTTCCCATTTCCAGACCCTGAGCCAGTCCGTCGAGTCCGGCTCCCTGCCAGGCCTCGTTCGCCAAACCGCGAGATCGAAAAACCAGTTCCAGGATTCGCCTGATCTCCGTTGGCCGTTGACGGGCACCGATCACGGCCGCGAGTTCCTCCAGAAATTCTTCCCTCCGCTTCCGATCCGCTGCTCCGAAGAAGTCCAGGTTCAGCAGATGTTCTACAAGATCCGGCGAGGACCCGGCCTCCGAGCTCAGGATGGCTGCCCGAAAGCCGGGTGTCAGGCTCTGGTGCAGAGCCAACCGGGACAGGGCCCGGGTGACGGCTTCGCCCTGGAACCGGCCCAGACTCAAGGCCAGTTGGAACCCGACCCGCGGCTCCTCTCCCACCGGCATTGCCAGCAGTCTCGGGAGCAGTCGGGGAAACTCCTCAGCCATCCGGACGGCATGCTCCCGCACCCCTGGGACCGAGTCCTTCAGCGCCAGGGTCAGGGTTTCGGAATCCAGTGCGGAGAGCCCCTCCAAGGCATTCAACGCGTGCAAGCGGCCCTTGGCGGATGCTCCCTGGCGAACGGTGTGCTTCAGTTCCGCGACGGCCGAGTTCTCCTGACGCTGGACCAGCAGGCGCTGAGCGGTGAGTCTCCACCAGCGGTTGGGATGGGAGAGAAGCCGAACCAGGCTCCGGGGGTCCTTTCCGGTCAGGGACGGCTTTACGGGAGCCGGAGCCGGATCGCGGGCGGAGGCGACCCGATAGATTCGGCCCCGGTCGGTCCCGGCATAGAAGTCCAGATCCCGCTTGATGGGCTCCGGGATCGACTCGGGATCCTCCACCAGCTCTCGATAGATGTCCACGATGTAGAGGTTCCCGTCCCAGCCGGTGGTGAACTGAACGGGCCGGAACCAGGGATCGGTGGACGACAGGAACTCACGGTGCTGTTCTTCCGGCGCGCGGCTGGCCACGAAGCTGATGCCGCTCGGCGCCAGCAGATCCCGGTGAACCAGATTCCCGGCGACTCCTCCCGTAAAGAGGTTTCCCCGGTAGGACGGCGGAAGCCGGTCGCCCGAATAGACGGTGCCCCCCGTCGCGCCGGTGAAGTACCCCTGGACTTGTCCGGTGCGCCCCAGGCCCATCTGATCGGAACGCTCCTGTCTCACCCGGGTTCGGAGTTCGCGCCACTTTTCGGGTGGCGTCCGGGAGTAGATGCGGCGGTCATGGTCCGAGACGTCCCGGATGATCTCAGCGGGCGCTGCCAGGTAGGGGTTTCTCTCCAAATAGCGGCGGGGCAGGAGCACGTGCAGGACGTGGGTTCCGGTCCGCGTAACGAAGCGGTGGCCCCAATCGTCGAAGGTCTGGCCGAAGCGGGCGGCTCCCGAAGCCGCTTCGAAAACGCCCCGGCCGGGGCGGAACCGGAAATCGGTTCCCAGGACCGAGATCGAGTCGGCCCCGGGCCGGTCCGGAGACCTGACCCGTCCCGGATGTCCGTCGTTCGAGACGTAGATCCAGTTGTCCAGGGAGTAGCGAAGGTTGCTCACCCGCCCCTGAGGCTGACCCACTTCGAAGCCGGTAAACAGGACTCGCCGTTCATCCGCGCGGAGGTCGCCGTCCGTGTCCTTGAAGTAGAGTAGGTCCGGCGCCGCGGAGGCAATGACGCCTCCATCCCACAAGGCCAAGCCTTTGAGTTGGAGAATCCCGTCGGCGAAGACCACCGAGTGGTCCACTCTACCGTCGCCGTCCCGATCTTCCAGGACCCGGATCCGGCTCCGAGGCGGCTGCCCCGGTGGAGGGTCGTAGGGGTAGTCCAGCATCTCGGCCACGAAGGCTCTCCCCTCCTCGTCGAATACCAGGTCGACCGGGTCCCTTACATACGGTTCGGCGGCAAAGATCTCTATCCGGACGTCACCGGGGTGCTGAAAACCGGCCAGCGACTCCTCCGGTGAGAGCGGACCGGTTTCGTTACTCTCGCCGCAGCCGTAGAGGAACAGCAGTCCGAGCAGGAGACGAGACCATCGCATGGCCGCTGATTCTCTCCCGCGGAAGTCGGCTTCGGCAACAGCCGGGAGGCCACGAGATTCCTGGGATGCCGGCGGATCGATTCTGATAGGGTGAACCCATGGTCAGAAGCGCTGCCGCCACGGTCGAGGAGTACTTGCAAGAGCTTGTCCCGGACCGCCGGGAGGAGATTCAGGCGGTGAGGGAGTTGGTCTTGGACAACCTGCCGCCAGGTTATGTCGAGACCATGAACTGGGGGATGATCACTTATGAGATTCCCTTGGAGCGTTATCCCGAGACGTACAACAAGCAGCCCCTCATGTACGCTGCTCTGGCCTCTCAGAAGCGGTACATGTCCCTTTACCTGATGTGCGTCTACAGCCACCGGGAATCCAGGATCCGGTTCGAGGAGAGGTTCAAGGCAAGCGGGAAAAAACTCAACATGGGCAAGTCGTGCGTCCGCTTCAGGCGGGTGGAAGACCTGCCTCCGGACCTCATTGCCGAGACCGTCGCCGGCACCTCGGTGGAGGACTACATCAAGTTTTATGAGGCGTCCCGCAGGCGGTAGAAGGACGCCGCCTGGAACTCTGCTCCGGAACCCCGGACGGCTCCGGTTGGCTGACTTTCTGCTATCCTAACTACCCTTGGGAAAGGGTCGTCGCACCCTGGACGCCGGGTTCAGTGCCGTTCGGGACGTTCATTCCCGGGCTTCCGGCGATCGATATCAGATTTGATGGAAGGGAATCCAGACTCATGAGCACAGCCGCAGTCAAAAATGAGTACAAGGTCGCCGACATCCGCTTGGCGGGCTTCGGGCGCAAGGAGATCTCCCTGGCCGAACACGAGATGCCCGGGCTGATGGCCGTCCGCAAGGAGTATTCCGGCACCAAGCCGTTGGCCGGCGGCCGGATCTCCGGCTCCCTCCACATGACCATCCAGACCGCGGTCCTGATCGAAACTCTGGCCGACCTGGGTGCGGACGTGCGTTGGGCCAGTTGCAACATCTTCAGCACGCAGGACCATGCCGCGGCCGCCATCGCCGAAACCGGCGTCCCCGTTTTCGCCTGGAAAGGGGAGACTCTGGAGGACTACTGGTGGTGCACCGACCAGATCCTGAGGTTTCCGGAAGGGGGCCCCAATCTGTTGGTGGACGACGGCGGCGACGCCACCCTGCTGATCCATCTGGGATTCGAGGCGGAGGAGGCCTTCGCCGCGGAGGGAACTCTTCCCGAGCCCGGGACCGCCGACTCGGAGGAGATGAAAGTGGTTCTGACACTGCTGCGGGATCGCCTGCTGGAAGATTCCCAGTATTGGCATCGCATGGCCGGGCGGATCGTGGGTGTGAGCGAGGAGACCACCACCGGAGTCCACCGTCTCTACCAGAGGCAGAAGGCCGGGACCCTGCTCTTTCCCGCCATCAACGTCAACGACAGCGTCACCAAGAGCAAGTTCGACAACATCTATGGCTGCCGTCACTCCCTGCCCGACGGTATCATGCGCGCCACCGACGTCATGATCGGGGGCAAGACGGTCCTGGTCTGCGGATTCGGGGAGGTAGGCAAGGGGTGCGCCCAGTCCATGAGGGGTCAGGGAGCCCGGGTGCTGGTGACCGAGGTCGATCCCATCTGCGCCCTGCAGGCGGCCATGGAGGGATTTCAGATCGTGCGGGTGGAGGACGTGGTTTCGGACGTGGACATCTTCGTCACCGCCACCGGCAACTTCGGCGTCATCCGGTTGGATCACATGGCCCGGATGAAGGACAAGGCCATCGTCTGCAACATCGGCCACTTCGACAACGAGATCGACATGGCAGGTCTTCAGGCCTCTCCAGGGGTCCACAAGGAGGAGATCAAGCCGCAGGTCCACCAGTGGCACTTTCCCGACGGCCACAGCATCCTCGTGCTGGCCGAAGGCCGGCTGGTCAACCTGGGTTGCGCCACCGGTCATCCCAGCTTCGTCATGAGCAGCAGCTTCTCCAACCAGATTCTGGCCCAGATCGAACTCTGGCAGAACCGGGAGCAGTACGGGAGAGAGGTCTACGTCCTGCCCAAGCACCTGGACGAAAAGGTGGCCCGGCTCCACCTGGACAAGCTGGGGGCCAAGCTCACCCGACTCACCCCGGAACAGGCCGGCTACATCGACGTCGATGTGGACGGGCCCTACAAGCCGGATCACTATCGCTACTGAGGCGGAGTCGCGGCAGCGGTCCCGCCCCTCCTTGTCGGAAAATCCTGACACCACGCCACGATTCGTCGGCGCCCGGTTCGAAGCGAAGGCCGCATGGTGCTTGCAGCCGGTTCTGAACCGTTCGGAGTCGGCACGGCGAACGATAGACGATGGCCTGGGTACAGGACCGGTATCCTTTGGCCCGCGTGAAACGGAAGACATGTTTCATCCCACCACCCGAAAGGGGGCCTGTCATTGAGCGAATATCAGTATTACGAGTTTCAAGCCATCGACCGGCCACTCGGCGAGGCGGACATGCGGGCCCTGGGAGGGCTGTCGACACGGGCGCGGATCACCGCCACGAGCTTCGTCAATCACTACAACTGGGGCGACTTCGGCGGCAATCCCGAAAATATGATGGAGCGCTGGTTCGACCTGCATCTCTATCTCGCCAATTGGGGGACGAGGCGGCTCATGATCCGAGTGCCCAAGCGGTTCCTGGCCCGTTCGCGGTTGAAGGTCTTCCTGCGTGAGGTCGACGGGGTCCAGGTCCGGGTTTCGGGAAGGAATCTGATCGTCGACATCTGGTCCGAAGACGAGGAGTATGAATACGACCATTTGGACGACGGCCCCGGCTTGCTTGGCGCGATGGCGCCGTTGCGCTCCGACCTGCTCTCGGGTGATCTGAGGCTCTTCTACCTCCTCTGGTTGACGGCGGTAGAAGCCGGAGACCTGGAGGATGACGAAAACGAGCCGCTGCCGGGCATCGGTCCCCTCACCGGTTCGCTCGAAGCGTTCGGCAATTTCTTCCATATCGATCCGGATCTGGTGCAGGTCGCCGCCGAAGTCCCCCTGAACGCGGATCTCGGAAAGGTATCCGCGGCCGCGCGCCGCAGGGCGGTCGAGGCCATCCCCCACGAGGAGATGACAGCGCTTCTCCGGCGCCTCGTCGATGGCGATCCGCATGTGATGGTCGAAGTCCAGCGCAGGGTTCGTGAGGCGGTCACACTGTCGGCAGGTGAGCCACAAGCCAGGCGCCGGACGGTTGCGGACCTGCGCGGCCGGGTGGAGGAGATCCGCGAAGCGCGGCGGGTCGCGACGGCCAAACGGGTGGAGGCCGAACGACGTCGGCAGGCGGAAGAGGCCGAGCGGGCGCGGCGTGCACGAATCAAAGCCGTCAGGAAGCGGGGGGAGAGAGTCTGGGGCGAGATCGAAACGGAGATCGGAAGACGCAATGCCAGCGGCTACGATCGGGCGGCCGGCTTGATCTTCGACCTCCGGACACTGGCCGAAGAGGATGGTACGACGGAGGAGTTCTCGAAACGGGTCCGATCAATCTGCCACCGGCATGCACGCAAGTGGAGTTTTCTCAAACGACTGGGGAAACTTGCCCTCGACGACTCGACGTAACGGTTGGCCCGGCACTCGACCGGCGCCGAAACCCCCTCAGCTTGCAACGACGAACGACGACAGGGGCGCCCCTCTTCCAAAGCGCTCTTCCAAAGCGAAAGAGGGGACAGTCTATTTTTCGGGAGTCGTCTTTCCGGGACGTGCCACCGCGGCACCGAACGACCCAGATCACAGGAACCGCCCAATAGGCTGTCTGCTGGTCGTCCCTTTCTGTGCTTGTGATGTGTAAAGGATGTCCTGATACCATACGCCTCGTGGGCGGCCCCTTTTGAACGTAGGGGCACCCCTTGTGGGTGCCCTCTTCCATTCCACTGCCGGTGCTGCGGGCAGAGGGCGACCACAAGGGTCGCCCCTACGTTGCGTACCACGCGTACCACCCAGCAAGGTTCAGCTCATGAAGGAAGAAGATCGAGAGCGTCAAGCAGCGAGGCGGCGAAAGGCCGTTGCCGAGTGGCTCCCCCAAGCGCTGTAAAAAACTGGGCGCGGCCAACCCGGGAAAAAATAAGATCGGTAGGGGCACCCCTTGTGGGTGCCCTCTTCCGTTCCACCGCCGGTGCTGCGGGCAGAGGGCGACCACACAAGGATCGCCCCTACGACGGCGCCCGATTCAGCTAAATCAACTCCGAAACCGGCTGACCCGTCTCGTCGTCGATGGAGTTGGCGATCTTCACGGGGCGGCCGATGGGGCTCATGTACTCCTTGTGCCAGTCGATGCCGAAGGCCTTGTAGAGGGTGGCGAACAGGTCCCCGATGGTGACCCTTCGCTCCGCCACGTAGGCTCCGCGGTCGTCGCTGGCGCCCACCACCTTGCCGCCTTCGATCCCGCCGCCTCCCAATAGCAGGGACCAGCAGTGGGGCCAGTGGTCTCTTCCCGCCTTGGAGTTGTGGTGGGGGCTGCGTCCGAACTCGCCCATGACCACCACCACGGTGGACTCCCACAGGCCCCGCTGGTGGAGGTCCTCCAGCAGGACCGGCAGGGATTCGTCCAGCTTTGCCGTCTGCTTGAGGTTCCGGCGGTCGTTGTCGGAGTGGGTGTCCCAGCCGTTGAGGTCGTGGCCGGCCGCCGTGATGAATCGGCTTCCCGACTCCACCAGGCGCCGGGCCAGAAGGAGGCTCTGGCCGAAGCTGGTCCGGCCGTAGGCGTCCCGGGTCTTCTCCGATTCCCGGCTCAGGTCGAAAGCTTGGCGCACCTCCGGGGACGTGATCATCTCCAGGGCCTGTTGGCTGAAACGGTCCATCTTGGTGTGCTCGGCGGTCCGGATCTTCTTCCGGTAGTACCCGTCCACCAGATTCAGGAAAGTCCGCCGGTCCTCCAGGTGTTCCCGGGTGAGGGTCTTGGGAAGGCTGAGGTCGAGCACCTGGAAGTCCTTGTCGTTGGGGTTCCCCACCATCATGGGATCGAACTCGGGCCCCAGGAACTGCCCCTTCTGGCAGTCGTAGTGCCGGTTGCCCGCCTTGGCCGGAACCACGACGTTGGGCGGGACATGGTTGATCCGGCCCAGCTCCCGGCAGACGATGGACCCGATGCCGGGAAAGTCCATGGCCGGTGTGGGCCGGTGGCCGGTGAGGCCGTAGTAGATGGCCCTCTCGTGGTTCGGCTCCAGCGACTGCATGGAGCGGATAATGGAGACCTTGTCCATATGCCGGGACAGGTTGGGGAGCAGCTCGGAGATCCGGATGCCGGGCACGTTGGTGGATATGGATCCAAAGCTGCTGTTGGGCTTGGGGTCCCAGGTGTCCATTTGGGCGGGCCCCCCCTCCAACCAGATGAGGATGCAAGAACGGGCCTTGGCCGACACGACGTCCTTCCCCGCCTTGGCCCTGAGGTGGGCGGCTTCCAGGTAACGGCTCAAGGACATTCCCAGCAGGCTCAGAGATCCCACCTTCAGGAAGGATCGCCTCGCCAGGACGTCCGGAGTCGGCAACAGACACCCCGTATACTTCATGTTGTTTCTCTCAGTACGTTCACTCAGTGGTTGTGGGCGAATTCCCGCGATGCCAAGAGCGCCCAGACCAGGTTCTTCAGGCCCTCTCCCCGGGAGGGATTCCGCTGGATCAGTTGCTCCAGCCCGTCCCGCTCTTCCGGGCGGGGATAGCGGGTCAGGGCGGCGAGATAGAGATCTTCGATGATCTCGGCGTCGGTGGCGCCGGCAGCCATCAGGCGTTCCAGACGGCTTCCCTCAGCGGCCAGTTTCTCCGTATAGGTCGATCCCACCAGGAGATGAAGCGCCTGATTCAGGCTGGGCTCGACGCTCCGCTCCGGGACCTGCGCGCGATCGGTTCTCCCGTACATGTCCATGAAGGCCGAGGGGAAGATGTCCGGCATGGTCAGCTCGATGGCCCGAGTGCCCGGAGGCGCCATTCCCTTGTCGGTGGTCTCGAAGGTCTGGGGCACGGCGGTCACCGAAGTCACCGCGTCGAGGAGAACTTCGGCGTCCAGGGGCCGGGGCAGGGAGTGGGAGTAGTTGATTCGATCTGCTTCCGAGTCGGGATGCGGCGTGGAGGAGAGCTGGTAGGTCTCCGAGAGGACCATGCGCCGGAGCAACTGCTTCAGATCGTATCCCTGCTCCCGGAAATCCCGGGCCAGGGCCTTCAGCAGCCGGGGATGACTCGGAGGATTGGTCGATCGAAAGTCGTCCACCGGTTCCACCAGGCCTCGTCCGAAGATGGCGCTCCAGAAACGGTTGACCGCAGCTTCGGCGAACCAGGGGTGGTTGGTCACCCAACGCGCAAAGGTCTGGCGGGGACTGGAGTGGGCGTGGGCGGGGACCGGTGAACCGTCGGGCAGGATCGGCTCCACTTCCCGGCCGGTCCGGGGATGAATGGCTTTCTTGCTGTTGGGGTCGGTGCCGAAATCGGGGTCGGGTCCATCCGGGTCGTCGTAGATCAAGGAAGTGCCGAACCCGGACCACTCGGACCGGGTGACCCGCTTGAAGAAGGCGGCCAAGCCCCAGAATTCATCCTGGCTCCAGGACTCATAGGGATGGTTGTGGCATTGGGCGCAGTCCAGGCGCCGTCCCAGGAAGACCCGGAACTGCTCGGCCATGGCGTTCTCGGGCCTGGGGATGACCCCGTTTTGCAGGAAATGGCGCGAGGCCCCATCGTAACCCTGGGCCGTGATCCGTTCACTTGCCATCCGGTCGTAGGGTTTGTTGGTGGCCACCGAGTCGCGGACCCATTGCCAGTAGATGTGTCCGTGCTCGGCCATGCCGGTGGCGGTGTGGCCGACCCGCATCAGGTCGGCCAGACGGAAGGTCCAGTAGTCGGTGAACTCCAACGACTCCAGAAGCAGGTCCACCAACTGCTCTCGCTTGTCCGGATCCCGGCTGGCCAGAAACTCCCGGACGCGATGGGGAGGAGGCAGGGTCCCGGTCAGATCCAGGCAGATGCGCCGGAGAAACTCGGCATCGGTGGAACGGCGCGCGGGCCGGAGGTGGAACTTCCGCAGTTTGGCCAGGACGTACTCGTCGATGTAGTTGCGCGAGGCGTAGGAGACGGAGTCGGTCACGGCATCGGCGATGACGCCGATCCGAGTGCTCACCACGTGACCCGGAGCGCGCACCAGGACGCTGGTTTCGCCCGGGTTCAGGGCCCGAACCGTTCCTTCGGAATCCACCTTCACGGTCTCCAGGTTGGAGGATTCATAGCGCACCTGGCCGGTCACGTCCTCATGCGATCCGTCCGAAAGGTGGGCCCTCACCACCAGCCCGTGGCGAGCCCCGGATTCCAGGACCACCTCGGAAGGGAGGACCTCCAGCCGGCGGATCTTCCGAGCCGTCTCGGCCGTTTCGTCGCCGTAGCGGGCGCCCTGCCGGACCCAGTCCAGCAGCACCCGGTAGTCCGGCGAGTCCGGGGAGATGCGTTCGCCGCCGCCGTGGGGGATTTGGAGCGTGGGTTTCTGCAACAGGAGGCTTCGGTCCGGAGCTGCCAGGTCCACTCGCGGCTCAATCGCGCCGCCTGCTTCGGCGCTCATGACCTGGTAGTCTCCGCCCTGGACGATCCACCGGTAGTCGTCGCGGGGATGGAGGGCGTCGATGGAGAGCTTGAACCCGGCTCGGCCCTTGACTCCGCCGTGACAGTCGCTGGAGTTGCATCCCCGTTTGGTGAGGATGGTTCCGATATCCCGCGAAAAGCTGAACGGTCTTTGCGCTCCAGCCTTGGAGACGCGAATCGAGGCCCGGGCCGTCAACTCGCCCCTGCGGACCTGGAGCGTGGTCTCTCCTGCCGCCAGGGAAGTCACCCGTCCCGCCGGGTCCACTTGGGCGACTCCACTCGAAGCCAGGGAAAACCGGCTCTGGGAGGTGACGTCCCGCTCCAGACCGTCGGCTCCCCGTCCCAGGATCAGAAAGCGTTGAGAGGCGCCGGCGTTCGGGAGCACGACCTCTTCCGGCAGTACACGTAGCGACAGGACGGTTGGCGAGGCGGCCGCCGCCGGGGTCCCGGCGCCCAGAAGAACGCTTGCCATGACGCAGGAGAACAGATTTCGGACCAAGTTCGGTGACTTCATGGGGCCAGCGCCACCTCCTGCCGGTCGGCGCCGGCTTCGGCGGTCTCAGGTGAGTCCAGGATCAGAAGAGGAATCCTGCCCGCCATGATCGGGGGGCCGGTCCGGTTCGCCGACATGGGCCGAGCCCGAATCCTCAGGAACCGGGGCAGGGAAGTCGGTTGAACCTGGGAATCCGTTTGCAGAACCAGCGTGACCGCCCGCCGGTTGGGACGATGGCTCTTGGGGTCCACGATATGTTCGCCCGGCGGCCGATACTGGATTCCCTGGACCAAAAGCCCGCTCCAACTGGCCGGCGTGGCGGCTTGGACGCGCATTCCGGCGGGAAGGCCGTCGACTTCCACCAGGATTCCTCCGTCGAACCCTTCCTCCAGGTCGGCCACCAGGGTCAGGCGCCGGGATTCCCCCGGTTTCAGGTTGAGGCGATCCGTCATCTCGATGAGTTGGGACGACACCGAGAAGACACCCAACGAGACCTCCATCCGCCCCACATGGGGAACCTGCGGCCGAACCAGCACCCGATATTGGAATTCGTCTCCCCAGGCGTGGTCGGTCAGGTCCCGGACCAACAGCCAGTAGTCCCCTTCCTCCTCGAAGGTGTGCAGTGTCTTCCGCTCGATGGACTTGTTGGGGTCGATGCCGTTGCCGCCGTATTCCCGGTAGATATTGTGGGCCACCACCTCTCCCCGGGCGTCCAACACCTTGAGCCAGGGACTGAAGTGGGGGGGAGCGAGCCGGGGCGTCTCGACCTCGACCGCCAGCGCCTGTCCCGCGGCGACCCGGAACCGGAAACGGTCCACGTCGCCGGGAAAGTCGATGCGGCCCTCGGCGAAACCGGGGAGGGCCAACTCCTGGGCGGCTTCCGGCGAGTCGTTGGGCTCGTGATCCCGGGTGGAGGCCATTGGGGGTGAGGCATCGCTTCCAGACGAGGAGGCGGTCACGGATCGGGATCTCAACTCGGTCAGCCGATCGTGCCCCAGTCTCCGGTAAAAGCTCCCGAACTGGCGCAGGGTCGTGGAATCCCGCTCCAGCCAGTCGGCCGGGTCGGCGTGGGCCGGTTGCCCGAAGGCCCCGATCACGCGGCGCGAGACAATCTCGTTACGGGCCGGTCCGATCCGCAACTGGTAACCGTTGTCCGAACTCCGCCCCAGAAACGTGCCCACGGACAGCAGATAGCGTCCGGCCTTCTCGAAACGGTGCTCCAACAGGGGGTGCAGGACAAACTGGGTCACGAAGTCACGGCGGTCGAACCACGAGCTCCGGACCCGGATCGGCTCCCAGGACAGGTGCGGGCCCTTCAGGACCAGGGGACGCGCCCGGTCGGTCCCGAACCAGCTCTGGTAGGGCTCGTAGAGCCGGACCTCGGTCTGGGCCCAGTAATTGACGCCCAGCTCGAATCCGGCCAGGACCTGAAAGGCCAACGTCTCGCCGGTCTCCACCTCGAAGGAGTAGTAGTCCAGTTCTCCCTTCTCCTCGATGGTCCCGTCGACGATGGCCGGGAGGCGCAGTTCCTGGGCCTGCGAGGGCCGATGGTGCGGCGATTCCTCTTCGTTCCGGAGGGGGCGATCCAGCAGATGGAGGCTCAGGGAGTTCGAGAGGCCCGTGGGACGCACGAGGCGGAAGTGATGCAGTCCGGGAAGTGTCTTGGAAGTGGTCTGGACTTCCAGAACGGCCAGGAACTCCGGCTCCTTCTGATCCTGGCCCAAGAGGGCCAACGTCCGCTTCTTGTAGTACTGGTCGTCGTCCTGGTCCCCCGTCTCCGCGATCTCCTTCACCGCCAGGACCCGGGCGCGAACGTCCTCACACTCGAACCAGACGGCGTCGACCCCTTGCAGGCGCTTCCCCCTCACCCGGATCTGGAAAGGGGATCCCAGGGACCCGCCCAGAGGGTGATGGGAACGCAACTCGGGGTCCGAGGGCTGGAGCTTGTCATTGGCATGAGCGCCCTGAAAGCTCCAAACGGCGAGCCAGAGAACGCTCCCTGCCAGATGGCGTTTCAATTGCATGGATTTGAAACACTCCCAAGGGTACAAATTTGGACCCGATTATATCCCGAACCCGCTCCCATGTACCACCGTTCCTCATTTCCGGGTCGAGTGGGTCAAATGGTCTCAATGCTCCGATTTGGTCCGAGGAGGGCACCCACACACAAGGGGTGCCCCTACCGGTTTTGACTTCGAGGCTCGCCCCGGTCCCATTCCCGGGCCATGCGCTTCAGTTCCGCCACCACGCCGCCATAGGCGGGGTCGCCGTACAGGTTGCGCTGCTCCCAGGGATCGTTCCGGAGCTGGTAGAGGGACCCGTCCTCTTCCGGAACGCGCTCGTCCATGAAGAAGACCAGTTTCCATTCCCGGGTCCGGACCATCACCCGCCGTCCCCCGCCGCGTCGAAGTTCCTGGTAGGCATCTTCGGCGTGATCGTGTTCCGAGAAGCAGGCCCGGCGCCATTCCCGGACCTCACCCCGGATCAAGGGCAGCAGGCTCCGGCCCCGAATCCCGGCGGGCGGATCGAAACCGGACAGTTCCAGCAGGGTCGGAAGGAAGTCCACCATCTCCACCGGCTCCGTCACCACCTTCCCCGGAGGCAGCAGTCCAGGCGCCCGGAGGATGAAGGGGACCTTCACGTTGGTGTCGTAGAAATCCCGTTTCTTCCAGTTGCCGTGTTCCCCCAGTTGGAATCCCTGATCCGAGTTGATGACGATGATGGTTTCCTGCAGGCGCCCGGCCTGCTCCAGGATCGCAAGCAGTCTTCCCACCTCCCGGTCCACGGCCCGGATCATGCCGTAGTAGGTGCCCCGGGCCAGCCCGATCTCTTTCCGGCTCAGGTGGGGGGCACCGCTGTAGACGTGGATGTTCTCCCGTTCGTATCGCGGCTTTCCCAGGATCTCCCCGGGTGTCGGGAGGGGCAGATCGATCCGGCTGGGATCGACGAAATAGGAGGGAGTGGTGGAACAGGCGACGTGCGGCGCATGAAAGGAAACGCGCAGGAAGAAGGGGTTCGGCGATCGGACCACTTCCCGCAGGCGGCCCAGGGCCAGGTCCCCCAGCCGGGCCGTCCGGATCTGGCCGGGGGGAACGTCGAGCAGTCCCCCGATCATCCACTGATGGGTCTTGGTTCGAACCACCGAGAGGAGACGGCGGTGCCACTCGGGGGGCAGGTGCGAGGTAGGACGTCCCCGGTTGTCCAGAAAGCGGGGAGCATCGCCCAGTTGACGCCAATCCTCGCGGAAGGCGTGGACCTTGCCCACGCTCTCGGGAGTGATTCCAGCGTTGTTCCAGGCCTTGAGAAGATTCGGGGTTTCGCGGCGAGTTCCAGTACGGTAGCGCCCCGGTGTCGAAGCCGGCTTTCCCATGGCCATGACTCCGGTCTGGTGGGCGTAGAGGCCTGATTTCATGGAGGTCCGGGAAGGGACGCAGACCGGATTCTGGACGATGGCCGTTTCAAAGCGGACCCCCTCCCGGGCAATGCGGTCCATGTGAGGTGTATCGGCCCAGGGCCGGCCGTAGCAGCTCAGCGTATCGGCCCGCCCGTCGTCCAGCATGATCCAGAGGACGCTGGGTGGAGCGGACGAAGCGGCGCAGACGTTACCAATAGAGGCGAGCAGGACCGAACACAGAAACACCAATCCCGTATGCTTCCGGTGAGTCCGTTCCGGAGCCTTCATGGGTTCAGCCCGGGATCCGGCATTCTGTGATTTCCCTCCGGAGTCACGGAAATTTGCGCTGTCCGCCCCTCCGCTGGGGCCAAGGCTGGTTCAGGTCCAGTACCACGGGATCCTCGAGTTGCTTCTGGCGGGCCCGAAGCCGGTCCCAAATTTTCCGAACCTGATCCTGATACTCCGGGAGAAAATACAGGTTCCGCATCTCTTTGGGGTCGCGGCCCAGGTGGTAGAGCTCCCCATCGCCGGCGGAGCTCACCGTGAGCTTCCAACCGTCGGGTGTGATCAGGGTCCGGTGTTGATAGATGTGCCGCGCGTTCCAGGGCTGGGCGTAACCCAACTCGTCGCTGACGACCAGAATGTCCCGGTCGGGGAACTCCCGTCCCGTACGCAGATATTCGGCCCAACTCTCGCCTTGCAGGTGGTCCGGCAACGGCTGCCCCATCAGGTCCAGAAGAGTCGGCGTCACGTCCACTTGGCTCACCGGTTTCCTGACGCGCCGGGAGCGGTCCCAAAGGCCTGGGACCGAAAGCAGAAACGGCACCTTGGCCGCCTCCTCGTAGCTGTTCATCTTGGACATGAGGCGGTGGTCGCCCATCATTTCGCCATGCTCGCTGGTGAAGACGACGATGGTGTTCTGCTCCAGCCCCAATTCCCGGAGCCGCTCCATAACGCGGCCCACCATTTCGTCCACCAACGTGACCAGGCCCCAGTAGCGGGCCATGGCCTCCCTCAGCTCCTGAACGGTGTGGGGATAGGCGATGGGAAGCTCGCCCCGGGCCAACGCCAGCCGCATCTGCCGTTTGGCGAAGGATACGGTGGGGTCCATCTCTTCATGAAAAGAGTCTGGGATCGGCATGTCGGCGGGGTCGTAGAGGTCCCCGTAGACGTTGGTGAAGGGAGGCCCCTGTTTGTGATCGGCAAAGGCGTGGGGTTCCAGGAAGCTCAGATAGAGGGCGAACGGCCGGTCGCGGTGCTGCTCCAGGAATCGGATCCCCCGCTGGGCCAGGTAGACGGGCTTGGAGAGTTTCTTGGGCAAACGGTTGGTCAGATCGCGGGAGTGGCCGTAGGGGGTGTCCGCCTCGATCCCCTTCTCCTTCAGGAAGTGGTAGTAGCCGGAGCGCTGGGAATGATCCTGATCCTCGGACCACCACTTCTGATAGATCTCGGTGCTGTCGAAATCGGTGAAGCCGCGCTGCTTGAAGATCTCGTTCCCCAGGTGCCACTTGCCGTAGTAGGCCGAGGCGTACTCGGGGTCCCGCAGCATTTCCACCAGGATGGGGACCTTGGGATCCAGGGGGATGCTGTTCTTCCACGAACCGTGCTTATGGGGGTAAAGGCCGGTGAGCAGACTGGCCCGGGAGGGGGTGCAGACCGGGTTGGACACATAGAAGGCGTCGAAGACGAAGCTTCGCTGAGCCAATCGATCCAGGTGGGGCGTCCGGATCTGCGTATTGCCGTAGATGCCCAGGGTGTCCACGCGCTGTTGGTCGGTCAGGAATACGATCAGGTTCGGCGGTTTCTTCCCGGCTTCCGCGATGGAAGAGCCAGGGAAAAGTACTGCGACCAGGCAAGTCAGAATCCAGCGCGGCATGTTCGTCTCCTGGGAAATTCGGGAGTCATCCAATTACCCTACTGCCGAGAATGAGGTGGGGGCGCCGTGGCGCGGCGGGTTCCGGTCGCCGGGTCTCTTCTGGGTGACTGTTTGTCCGGAGTTCGGCGGCAAGAAAGCCGCCGCTCCGGTCCGAAATAAAATAGTCCATTCCCACGTCATTCTTCGGCGACTGCCAGTTCCAGGTCCCGGGCGGCCTGGCTCAATGCCGTCACCTTTCCGGTCGCCGTGTCCACTCCCCAGACGAAGTGGACCGGTTCCCCGCCGAACTGTTCGGCGATCAGATCCACCAGGAGCTCCGAGCCCCTCCGGCCGGCGATGCTCCATTCCGTGAAACGCAGGCTGGGAACCTGTCCTTCCACCAGCCGTTGCGCGGCCTTCGACCCCGAGACCAGATCCCGGTAGGCCTTCTCGGCCGCTTCCAACTGGCGCTTTTCCTCCGCCGCCTCCTCGGAGGTCTTCGGCTCGGGCGCAGGGGGTGCGGCGGCGGCAGCCGGCTTCCCGCCGTCGGTCTCGCGGACCAGGAGCGGCCGGCCGCCGGGGCGGGGTGGCCGTGCGGGCTTGGGCTTTTCCGGTTTGGGCGGAGAAGCCACGGCGGGTTCGGGAGGAGCGGGAGCCGGTGCTTTGGGAGGCGGATCGATCTCCCGTTGGGGCGGGGGAGTGGAGACTGCCGGGGTCTTGGAGGCACCGGATTCGACGTCCTTGACGGGACCGGAGCCGGCGGACGTTTCGGCCTTGGATTCGACGGGGGAGCCGGCAGGCTCGGGAGGGGTCGGCGGCACCGGTGCGGGAACCGGGAGACTGGTCGCCTCCGGCTCTGGCGGAGATTCTCCGCCGCCGATCACCAACAGGATCAGGACCGCCGATAGAACCACCACCGCTCCCGCCAGAATGGGCCCCATGGGCAGGCGCCGTCTCTTCTCGGACTTCCGGTCTCGAAAGACCTCGTCGAAGAGGGAAGCGGAGCCGCTCACCGGTTGAACGGACACTTCCGCGGAAGGACCAGGATCAGACGGCACGGCGGGGGTGAAAGACAGGCCGGGAGAAGCCTCCCGTTCAGTCGCGGCCTCTCCCTGCCCGCGATGTTGCATCAAGAGCTGATAGGCGCCGTGAATCTCCCGGATCTTGACGGCGGCCCTGGACCGGAGTCGCGGGTGCGATTTCAAGCGGTCCGGGTCCCAGAGCACCAGCAGATCGTCCCGGGCCTCCACGATCTCCTTGATGCTGGCCCCCGGCTTCAGGTCGAGCGTTCGGTAGGCCTGTTCGATCTCACTCATGGGATGATCAGAAACGCCATACGGGCCGGCTCTCTCCTCCGGTCAGCACCTCTTCCACGTAAGCGCCCGTATGGGGAGACGGGGCCTCTCCTCGAAGGACCTCGCCCAGATCGCAGATCCGCATGCCGATGACGTCATGCCATTGCCCGTCGGCCAGGCGCACGGTATGGGCGGAAGGGTGGTCCACTCCCCAGGTGAAGCCCGACGGAGCCGGCCCGAAATCGCCGGCGCAATGGCGCACCAGGAGAGGCGTCTCCAGCCCCCGCCGTTCCTGGTCCAGCGGCCAGAACGCCAAGCGCTCCCGGAGCCATCCGCCCAGACGCGTGTTCCCCTGCTCGTCTCGGGGGTAACGGTGCCCGGGAACCATCGGTTCCTCCAGGACGCTGTACAGGTTGGAGGCCACATAGGGATCGCCGCTGCGGCTCGTGTTGATGGCGATGGGAGCCGTGGAGACGACTCCACGGACGTGGATGACCTTCTTCCACGGGGCGTCCGCACCGGTCGATTGCCAGACCCGGACGTCGTTGTAGTCGGGCGCACGGCCGCCCCGGGCGCAGAAGAGGAGCTTGTCGTCCCGGTCCCGGACCACGCTGGGCTCGAAGGCGTTGTCCGGCCCCGTGATGGGCGTCCAGGAGACGGGGCGCCAACCCTCCTGGCCGCGCCGCCAGCGGGTCAGTCCCGAACCGCGGGCCTGTTCGATCTGGCCGCCCATGGCGAAGAGCAGATCCTCGCCGTCGGGAATGGCCGTGGTGATACCGGGGTTGGAGAGCACCGCGCCGTCCAGGAGCCGGCCGAACCTCAGCCGCGCGGTTGCCGTGACCTCGAATCTCCGGCCGTCGTAGGCCAGTTGGTAGACCTCCATGTAGTCTTCGCGCTGGTCTTCGGGGTAGACCCCCTTGCGGTCCGGTGTCCAGGCGATGACCTGGCTGCATCCGAATCCGGTTCCGGCGTGAGGGTGGGGCGAGCCGTCCTCCAGCAATGCGCCCATGGGGACGAAGCCGCCCCGTACCGGATACTTGACCATGATGGCCGGCCGTCCCGGGGGATCGGAGTGGGGGTTCGTCTCCTCATGATTGCGGGAGATGGGGATGGCTTCCCGTTCCTGGAGGCCGGAGAGGTTCCGGAAGAGGAAGACGTCGGTCCCGATTTCGAAATCATGGCCCGACTGCCCCCGAAGGTTGCAGAAGATGGCCGCGGTATCGGAGGAGACCTGAAAGGGGAACGTCAGGCCGTATCGCCAGATCTCGTCCGCGGGTTGATCGGGAGGGATGGCCACGTCGGGAGGGCCCGTGGTCATGGAGAGCGTCCCCGCGCCGGAAGGGGCCGGCGAAGGCGGTGACTCCGGCAGGCAACCCCATGAAGAGGCCCATCCGGAACCGGCCAGACTGAACCCCATGGCCTTCGCGAAGCTGCGTCTCGTCAGTGGATGGGACATGTCATCCTCCTTGGGTCGCCTCGGTATCCCACGGCTGCCGAATTCCCCGGAACCGAACGGAGGATCGCTCCCGGAATCCGGACACACGGCCGCGTGGTTCAGAATTTCCAGGTGGGAATCGGTTCTCCTGCCGAAATGACCTCTTCCAGATACGCCCCGGTCTGGGGCGGAGACGGCAGTTCGTGGCTCTCCACGTCGTCATGGATCCGGTAACCCATGACGTTGTGCCAGTTGCCGTCGCCCAGTTGAACCGTGGTGGACGAGGGGTGGTCCGCTCGCCACATGGAGCCACTCGGAGCCGGACCGAATTCGGCCTTGCAGTGGCGGCCCAGGATCGGCGCCTCCAAGCCGCCCCGGTCATCGCTCAAGGGCCAGAGGTACAGCTTCTGCCGGGTCCATCCGCCTCCCCGAACCCGGCCTTCCACGTCGGCCGGTATCCGGAACCGCTTGGGTATGGGGTCCAGAGGCACCAGGTACATGTTGGAGGCGATGTAGGGAGTCCCGTCCGCCGCCTGGTTCAGGGTGATGGGGCAGCTGGAGATGACTCCCACCACGTGGATGATCTTTTTCCAGGTCTCCCCGCCGTCCCGGGAGCGCCAGACGCGAATGGCGTGGGGACGGGTGCCGCCCTTGCCCCGGGCCGAAAAGAGAAGGTCGCCGTCGGTGTCGCGGATCAGGCTGGGCTCGGTGGACCCGTCCGTTCCGGTTACCGGGACGAAAGAGACGGGACGCCAGACGCCGTCGGTCCGTTGCCAGCGCTGGACGCCCGATCCACCGGAGACCGGTTGCTCCGAGTCGCCGGTTCCGCCCACCCTGGATCCGTGCATGCCCACCAGCAGGTCGTCTCCGTCGGCGATGGCGTTGGTCAGGCCGCCGTTGCTGATGCTCCAGCCGGAAACCAGGCCGGTGGGGAGGACTCGCTCCTCGCCGGTCACCCGGAACTGATCCCCGTCGTAGCTGAACTGGAAGACCTCCATGATCTGGTAACGCTCGGCATCCTCGTACATGCCGCCCCCGTGGGCGCTCTTGGGGTCGCCCGGACGCCGCGCCAGGCCGGTGTCGATCCCGAACCCGGTCCCGGCGTGGGGGTGGGGCGAACCGTCCGTTTTCTTTGCACCGAGGGGGACGAACCCCCCTCTCATGGGGTACTTGACCATGATGGCGGGCTGGTTGGGGGGATCGGAGTTGGGATTGGCCTCTTCGTGGTTTCGGGTGACGGGTACGGCAGGCGCGGAAGGCGGGCGAGTGACGTCGTCGAAAAGGACCACGTCGTTGCCCACCTCGTAGTCGTCGCCGCTGCGGGCCGGCGCCATGACGCCGTTGCGGATGCGGATGTTGACGAAGGCGGCGGCCATGCGCGGACCGACCTGGAACGGAAAGATGAGGCCGTAGCGCCAGCTCTTGCCCTCGGGAACGTCCGCGGGAACCGTCAGGTCCGCGTCTCCCCGAGTGATGCTCAGGATCCCATGGCTCGGGCCGCCGGGAGCCGATGGACTCTCCTCGGCAGGAGCGCAGCCGCCGATAATTCCCAGGGAAGCGCCTCCCAGGAGCAAGGTCAGTCTTTTCTGGAATTCTCGGCGGTGAATTCGAGAGGTCATAAGGTTCCTCCGTCCCAGGTCTTGGGTTCTGCCGCCCAGTCTACTACGCTGCCGACACGCTCCGCCACGGTCCGCGGCCGGTCCTGCGATGGGCCCGCGGCAGCTCGGCCGGAGCCGGCCGGTCACCGGAGTCAAGGATGAGATCGCGAACGATATGCCCGGTTGTTAAGCTGAATCAAGGACAGCAAAAATTGAAAAAATGGCACGAGGCCCGCCTACTCGTCGCAATCGCCTGCCTCACCGCAATCAGTGCTCCCGTCGCCGCGCAGCAGCAGTTCGGCGGTCTCCGTGTCCTCGTCACCGACCAGACCGGTAGCGTCATCCCCGGCGCCGAAGTCGAGTTCGGCGGCAAGGTGTTGATCCGGCCGGTCTTTGGGGTCTCCGACGATCACGGATTGGTGATCGGGAACAGCCTTCCACCCGGAAATTACACGGTAATCATCCGATTCCCGGGGTTCCAGACTGCAGTGAATGAAGAAGTCGTGGTCCAGGCGGGACGGATTTTTTCGGTTGAGATGGCTCTCGAGGTCGGTCAACTCGACAGTACGATCGTCGTCGAGGCAGGCCAGGCGGCGATCGATACGTTCAAGAGCGAGTCCGCCGCGATTTATGCCGGGCAAGGGATAACGGACGCCCCCGGCGGTCGAGACTTCAGCGACTACGCGCGCTTTAC
Source organism: Acidobacteriota bacterium (assembly GCA_965217775.1). Classification (GTDB taxonomy): domain Bacteria; phylum Acidobacteriota; class UBA6911; order RPQK01; family JAJDTT01; genus JAJDTT01. Next base: position 2,985,779 of record CBDCJH010000002.1, on the reverse strand, counting down.
GCCGAGCGTCAACATCGAAGCCCTGGCGGGCAACGTGACCTACAGGGGGCAGGACGTCCGTGGAATCTCCGTCGACGGGTCCTCCGGCGCGGAGAACGTCTTCTACATCGACGGTGTCGATACCACGAGCATGTACAACGGGTTGAACAACCAGAACCTACGGGTCGAAACGGTGCAGGAGTTCCAGTTGAAGACGGCCGGGTACGAGGCCGAATTCGGCGGTGCCATGGGGGGCGTGCTCAGCATCCGGACCAAGAGCGGATCGAACGACTTTCACGGCAGCATTCTGTGGTATGGCAGTGGAAGCGCTTTGGCGGGTGCACCGAGCAAGCGACTGCGCCTGGACCCGGCCCAGTCCGCCGACGTGGCCGAATACGTGTTCGACGCCGAAGACGATGAGGCGATCAACGAATTCGGCTTCACCTTGGGGGGCCCGATCTGGCGCGACCGCATCTGGTTCTTCGGGGCGCTCCTGCCCCAAATCCGAAACCGGACGCGCTCCGTCACCTTCACATCCGGAGAAACGGGCGATTTCAGACGGCAGGACCGGTTGCGCAGCACGACCGCCAAGATCGACTTCCAGCCCGCGGACAGAGTGAGATTCATGACCTCGTACGTTGCGGACCGGTCGCGATGGAAGGGTGGATTGCCCGATCGCGACGGTACTTCCAACCCGAATTACGAATGGGCGGAAGAAGGGTTCGAACATCCCGGCTACACGGTGACGGGAGCCATGACCATCACACCGTCTCCGGTTTTGATCGTGGACGCCCGGTGGGGATTGAACGCCATCCAGACCGAACAACTGCTGGGACCGAACCAGGTCCGTCACCGGTTTCTCCAAACGCCGGGACTGATCGGATATGCGCCGGACCACCCCCGGTATCGACCACGTGGATTCTCTTCGATCGGACACTCGGCAAGCTACAATACCTCGCAGGATTTCCAGAAAAAGAGCACCCTGTCTCTGAGTGGGAGTTATCTGGCCACCCTGGCCGGCCAGCAGCACGACCTGCGCTTCGGCTGGCAGTTCAACGGGCTCGCCCACGACGTCAACGACGCCTACAAGTTCGACTACATCCTGTACAACTACACTCGCCCCTACAACACCGTGGACGGGAACGTCCGGACCAGCACCTGCACGGGTCCGGACGGCGTGCGCTACGATCCTTGCGGCTATTACGAGCTGCGCACGCCGTTCGGCGTCGTGGCGAACGTCGTCACTCACCGCCATGCCCTGTTCTTCCAGGATGCCTGGACCATCAACGGTTCGCTCACCCTGAACCTCGGACTTCGCTTCGAGCACGAAGAGATCCCCTCCTTCAGCGATCTTCCGGAATTTTCCGGGGCCGTCTTCAAGTGGGGTTTCCTCGACAAGACCGCGCCCCGCTTGGGCTTCGCCTATGACCTCCTCGGGAACGCGAAGGTCAAGCTCTTCGGCAGTTGGGCCCGATTCTACGACGCGATGAAGCTTGAGATGGCCAACGGGTCGTTCGGCGGGTTCAAATGGTTGAGCCACTATTACCTGATGGACGACACCACGCTCGATTGGACCCGGATCGGCGGGCTGTCGGGCCAAGGGGACTATCCCGGAACTTTCGTCGAGACCAGGAACTGGCGACTCCCGTCATTCGAGGACCTGGACCCCGATCTGAAACCCATGCGCATGACGGGAGTCGTGGCCGGGGTCGAGGTCGAGGCCGCGACGGACTATGTGGTTTCGGTCCGGTACACGCGAAAGAATCTGGATGAGGCGATCGAGGACGTCGGCCGGCAGACACGGGCGGGTGAAGCCTACTACATCACCAACCCGGGGCGCGGCCTTTCCGTCGACCGTTTCCTGGAAGCGGGACTGCCGGTGACCCCCCATCCCAAGCGAACGTACGACGCGGCCGAATTCCGCTTACGGAAGTCCATCCGAGACCATTGGTTTGCGGATGTCGCGTATGTGTATTCCCGGCTTTACGGCCTCTACTCAGGCTTGGGAAGCTCCGACGAGAACGGACGCCTCAGTCCGAACGTCGACCGCGATTTCGATCTCTGGTTCCTCAACTACGACTCCAGCGGCAACCTGATCGACGGGCCGCTGGGCACCGACCGAACCCACCAGCTCAAGGTCAATTGGATGGTCCTCACTCCCTGGGACATGGCTGTGAGCGGTTTCTTCCGCGCCATGAGCGGAACGCCCATCACCCGGACGGCCGATCTGGAACACGTGGACGTCATGGTCAACAACCGCGGCAGCGACGGACGCAACCCGTTCTGGACCCAGACGGACCTCTCCCTGGTCCAGCGCTTCTACCCTTTCCCGGATGAAACCCGATCGTTCGAGATCAACTTCAACGTCATCAATCTCTTCAACCAGAAGACGGGCTTGCGGACCTTCCGAAGCCTGTACCGCCAGTCCCTTCCCTTGTGGCAACCCGGCGACCCGGTCTCGCAAGTCCTGAACGGCTACGACTATCGCGCCATAGCCGCCTCCCAGGGCGCGGCCCGGGATCCTCGCTTCCTGCAGCAGGATCGGTTCCTGGACCCGATCGCGGCACGCTTCGGAGTTCGCTTTGTTTTTTGAGGGTGTTCGTCCCACCGAAAAATGCGCGCTGAAGCGAGCGGTTTTCGACAGAATATGGGGAAAGTATGACCTGTTCACGCTGCCGCACCAAGATGAAGGTCGCCGCCCATCGCGCCCACAAGCAGGAGAAGTGGTGCTGCCCCAAGTGCGGCAAGGTGCGGATGAAACCCGCCACCTACCGCCGTTCCAAATACCGGGACCGTGAGGCCTAAATACCGGGATTCGGTTTTGGAGCGGATGGAAGGGCTGGCTACAGGTCGCGGAAAGCCCGCGACCCCCGTGCCCGCACCGACACTCCCTCTCTCCCTATGTTTGGTACAAGGATGGCGGGACGGTTTTTGAAGGTCGGCTGGTGAACCGGGGGAACGGTTCGTACAAAGGGTATCCGCTCGAAGAGGACGAATGGCCGGAGGGTATTGAGGCTCTATATGCCGAAGCTTAGCTTCGAGATCGATTGGGTGGATGCGGAAGGGATCAATGGTCCCGAATTGTCCGCGACGTGGGCGTCTCTGCGCATCCACGCAGGCGACTCGATCGTTACGCGTGTGCTGGACGCACGCGCACAGACAGTTCGCGATTTCGTTTACGTTCCTCTGTACCCGTTGGCGGAGTGGTTGGCCACGAACTGGTGGTTCTTGACGGATGAATACGGAAATCCGGCCAAGGAAGCGGATCCTGCCTTCCTTCGGCGACATGGGCTACGGTCAGGCCGGGAGGGTTATGCTTTCCCCGACTTGGAGGTCGTTTCCTCGGGTGCCCGGACACTCCTGGCCTGGAAGCGCAATCTGTCCACTTGGACCAGAGTCGAATTCCTGGAAGAGGGGCAAGTCTGGACGGACAGCAACGAGTTCCGGGAGAGTTGCGCTGATCTCGTCGATCGAGTGATTCGACGGCTCGCATCTCTTGGCGTCGAAGGGACATTCCTTGAGGAGGAATGGGCCGCAATTCAGACGGGGGACAAAGACGAGTCTGAATTCTGCGAAACCGCAGCTGGGTTGGGTTGGGATCCTTATGCCCTGGATGATGAGGGACGCGCGCTAGTGCTTTGGCTCGCCGAAGTGTTGAATGGGGCGGTGCTGGAAGAAGCGGTAGCCGCCCTTGATCCGATGACCCTGACAAGTAGCACGCCTGCCATTGCCAACGCCATCGACGACGCCAAGTCCAACAGGCTCAGTCTGGATCGTTTCAAGTGCCTTCGTCCACAAATTTTTCCGGAAGCAGGTTATGCGAGGCTCAATCCTTGGGCTGCAGGTTACGACGCGGCGCGGCGACTACGGCGGGAATTGGATCTGGACGGCAATCCACTGCCCACCGATGCCGATATCGCAAAGGCTATCGGCGAGGACCCGGAGTCGCTTGAAAAGGTGAGGCGGCCTGTGGTCTTCAGCGGTGCCCCACTAATCGATGGAGTGATCACCGGCGGCGAAGGAGATAACCCGGCCTTCGCTTTTCGGAGGCTCCATGGCTATCACTGGCGGTTCCACTTCTGTCGCGCCCTGGCGGAAGTGCTCACTCCGCCGGGCACCGACAGGCTGCTCACGAGAGCATATTCCGAGCGGCAGCAGCGAAATCGTGCCTTTGCAGCCGAGTTCCTGGCACCTTCGCATGCCTTGAAGAAACGGGTGTCTCTCCCCGTAGTGGATGCGGAGGACATCGATGAGTTGGCCGTAGAGTTCGGCGTTTCCTCGCGCGTGGTCGAGCACCAGGTTGTAAACCACCACATTGCCAGGGTCTTGGGACCAAACCTACGGTGACGGTTCGAGGATCTGAGTCTTCTGTGTGAACGGTAGGAGCGGGGCGCCGCCCTGAAGACTCATCCACCGGTTTCAGTCTCCGCCGCCTTCTATTTCACCCCGGCGGCCAACCACCGGATCGGCCGGGCACAGATCAGGAACACGGCTCCGGCCACGACCGAGGTGACGGCGACGTTGAAGAACAACTCCTCGGCGGTCATGGTCTCGAGCCGTCCCGCCATGAGCCCGGCGATGAGGTTCCCCAGGGCGGCTCCCATGAACCAGGTTCCCATCATCTGCCCGACGAGACGCGCCGGCGAGAGCTTGGTGATGCTGCTCAACCCCACCGGGCTGAGGCAGAGTTCCCCCACGGTGTGGAAGAAGTAGGTCGTCACCAGCCATACGGGGCTCACCTTGCCCGCACCGACGTATTGGGAGCCCCAGGCCATGACGAAAAAACCGACACCCAGCAGTACCAGCGCGAAGGCGAACTTGACCCCCAGCGACGGATTCCTCGACCCGAGGCCGACCCAGAGCATTCCCATCAAGGGCGCCAGCAGGACGATGAACAGGGGATTGACCTGCTGCAGCCAACCGGCGGGAAACTCCCAGGAGAAAATCATCAGGTCGGTGTGTTCCTTTGCGAACAGGTTCATGCTGGACCCGGCCTGCTCGAAGCCGGACCAAAACAGGGCGGCGCCGATGAAGAGGACGAAGATGAGACCCACCCTCCGCCTTTCCAGGCCGTCTCTGCAGGCGAACAGGATGACGTAGCTGAAGTAGAGGACGGCCAGAATCGAAATCGAGAGCGAGACGGTTCGGGCCACGGCCTCCACCGTGAGCGTCAGGAGCCCGGCCGAAGTCAGGGCGACGAGAACCAGTGTCGCGGCGGCCACCACTCCCAGACCCCTCAGGAACTGGCCTCGAGACCGGGCCTGCGTCCGGAGACTGGACGCGTCCCCCTTGAGTTCACCGGCCCCGGCCAGATGCCGCCGTCCCAGCACGTACTGCAGCACGGCGAAGGTCATGCCCACGCCGGCGGCGCCGAAGCCCAGATGCCAATCCACCTTCTCGCCCAGGAGGGAGCAGATCCCCGGCCCCAGGAAGGCTCCGACGTTGATTCCCATGTAGAAAATGGTGAATCCGGCGTCCCGCCGCACGTCGTTTCCCACATAGAGGTCTCCGACGATGGCGCTGACGTTCGGTTTCAGCAGCCCGGTGCCCAGGGCCACCAGGCCCAACCCCACGTAGAACGTGACCTCGGCCGGAATCGCCAGCGCGTAGTGGCCGGCGGCGATGATGATCCCCCCCACCAGGACGGCGCGCCGCTGGCCGATGAGCCGGTCCGCCACCCATCCTCCGGGGAGGGCCAGCGCGTAGACCCCGAAGGTGTACAGACCGTAGATCGCGCCTGCCTCGGCCGTGCCCATGCCCATACCTCCGCGGGCGGTGTCGATCATGAACAGGACCAGGAGAGCCCTCATGCCGTAGTAGCTGAAACGCTCCCACATCTCGGTGAAGAAGAGGGTCGAGAGCCCTCGGGGATGACCGAAAAAAGTCTGCTGCCGACGGTCGCCGCCGGGTGTCTGCGATGGGTCCATGGAGGCCTCCATACTCAGGTCTTCGGGATCAGCGAACGGCAATGGGATTTCCCGGAGATCCGGTGGCTCCCTTCAGGCGGAGAGGGGAAAAGACGAAGGCGAACTCGTAGACCTTGTCCCGCGCCAGCTCCTCCAGCGTGAGATTTTCCAGGTTGTAGATCCCGTGGCGCACCAGCATCCACTGATGCACCTCGAAGGGCCGGTCCGGATTCTCGTGCGGGACCACCTCGATGGCCCAATTGTCGGCCCCGGTCAGGGCCGTTTTCCGGCTGCTGAGCCAGCGGGCCGCCTCCATGCCGATTCCCGGCTCACCCGAGTTGTACAGGTCGTTGTCCTGCATCCAGAGCTTCTCGTGTCCGGTGCGGATCAGGACCGCGTCCCCTTCCCGGACTTCCACGCCCTGTTTCGTCAGAGCTCCCCGCAGGTCGTCTGCGGTGATGACGTATCCCGGCTGCAGACGGTCCTCGCCCTTGTACGAGGCCACGTCGATGAGGACCCCGCGGGTAAAGAAGACGCCCACGTTCTCGACGCCCAGTTTCCGGAGCCCGTAGGGAGTGGCGAACCGGGACCGCTTGAAACCGTTGTAGAAGTAGTCGTCGTCGGCCAGTCGAACGCCCACGTGGCCCAGTCCGTCGAACTGGGTTCCGACCTGACCGATCTCGCCGCTGAACATCTCGTCGAAACCCACGAGCCCGTTCGATCCGGTGGGGTCGCCCGAGGTGGGAGATCCTGGGATGGTGAGCTTGAAATGCCGCTTGCCCGCCAGCGGCATTCCTTCCTCGTAGACTTGACCCAGCGAGTAGATCTTGCCGGTGCGGATGAGCCGGCTGGCTTCCAGGACCTTGGCCGGGGTGATCCGGTTGGCGGCGCCGCGCTGATCCGCGGCGCCCCACTCCGAAGGCCACCAGCGGGAGCCGATGGGTGTCTCCTGAGGCCAGACCGACGTCTGAATCGCCCAACATAGCGCAAACAGCCCGATGAATCTCATGGTTATCCTCTTTCTCGCTTCACGGTTCGCCACCCTCTCACGCCGATGACGCCGAGTCGGAAAGATCGGCATTCAGGGCAGGAACGACCTCCCGGGCCAGGAGTTCCAGACTCCGGATCCAGCTCTGCTTGTCGTCCCAGTCATGAGCGGTCAGTACGAGAGTCCCGAAGTCTCCGACTTGGCCTCTCAACTCCCGGAGCATCTGCGTGACCCGGGACGGATCCCCCGCGATCACCACCTCGTCCAGGAAATAGTCCAGATTGCAATCGGCATCGCTCATGGAAGGATCCCGTTTCCAGATGTCCACGCCGGGACCCCTCCGGGTCAGCTCCAGAATGTATTCGATGCATTTCCCCAAGGAGTTGCCGGCGGCCAGCCGGCGAGCTTCTGCGGTGGTTTCGGCCACAAACACGTTGCGGGAGACTCTCCAGTCGCCGATCCGCGCCCGGCGGCCGTGTTGGCGGGCTCCCGTTTCGTAGGTCGACCAGTGGTTCCGCAAGGTGTCCGTCGACACCATGTGGTGGCTGATGGGAAGAAAACCGCGGCCGGCCGCTTTCTGGACGCCGATCGAGTCGCGAGTGATGCAGGGGACCATGATGGGCGGGTGGGGCCGCTGCAGCGGTCTGTGGAGTACGCCTATGCCCATTTCGGGGTCGATGTTTTCGGAAAGACGGAAGTCCCAGAACTTCCCGTGGAACTCGAGGGGCGGGTCCTGGCTCCAGATTCCCAGGATGGCCTCGATGGCTTCGCCAACCAGACCGCCGGATTGCTTCGGATCGACGCCGTAGATCTCCATGTCGCTGGGGATCGCTCCGGGACCGAAGCAGAGATTGAGGCGCCCGTGGGACAGGTGATCCAGAAAGGCCAGGCGCGAGGCGACGTGAGCCGGATGGTGGTATTGGAGGCAGACCGGGGCCGGTCCGATCCGGATCCGGGAAGTCATTCCCAACGCCTTGCCGATGAAGATCTCGGGCATGACGATGTTCTCCACGCTGGAGGAATGATGTTCTCCCACCCAGAACTCGGAAAATCCCAGCTCTTCGCAGCGCACGACCAGTTCCAGGTCCTCGTCGAAGCATTGGGTCAGAGGTTTGTCCGGATCGTGCACGGGCATGAGGAACATCCCTAGCTGCAGGGCTGGCTGTTGGGGCATGGCGGGATCCTTTCCTGAATCGGGGTTCGTCATGGGCCTGGTCCTCGTCTCGCCAATCAGGATGGGCGCGATTCGGGGCAGAGTCAACGAACACTCTGGGTCCCGAGTTGCACCCCGGCCTGGGGAGCGAATAACATTATGCTAGTTTTCCAAAGCGACAAGATAGCCTTGTCCCGGGTGGAAAACGAGTTCAACGCCCCGACCGGCAGCGGACTGGGCCCGATGCGATGATGTGGCACCTGATTCTCTCGAACCTCCGCCAGCGGCCGACCCGCACCTGCGTCAACGTCATGGCCGTTTCCCTGGGTGTGGTCCTGGTTCTGGTCAGCGTCGGACTCTCCTACGGCCAGTTGCTCGATCAGGCGCAACGGACGCGCCGCATCGGAGGCGACTTCATGCTCCAGCCACCGGACGCCTCCTTTTTCCTGGCGCTCAACAGCGGCGCCATGGACGTGAGGATCGGACGCGTCATCGAGAAGGTGGATGGGATCGAGGCCTCGACTCCGATCATGGTCAAGGTCGTCAGCAGGAACTTCTTCGCGGTCTATGGCGTGGACGCGTCCAGCTTTCAGCAAGTCAACGACGGACTGAGGTTCGTCCAAGGCCGGTTTTTCGAGTCGGGGGACGAAGCCGTCGTCGACGAACTCTACGCCTCCAACAATCAGATCGAGGTCGGACAGGACGTCGATCTCCTGGGGCACCGGTTCGAGATCACCGGGATCTTCCAGAGGGGAACCGCCGGCCGGGCCATGATCCCCCTCGAAACCATGCAGAAGATCAACGGAACTCCGGGCAAGTGCTCGGTCTTCTTCATCCGGGCGGAGGACGGGAAGCCCCACGATCAGGTTCGAACGGCGCTGGAAACCCGTTTCGAGAATTACAGGGTCACAGCTACCGAGAACCTGGAACAACTCTTCACTTCGACCACACCCGTTTTTCGCGAATTCCTCCTGGTGATCGTCGCACTGGCCGTGGCCATGAGTTTCCTGGTGACGCTCACGGCCACTTACAGCACCATCGTGGAGAGGACCCGGGAGATCGGCATCCTCAAGTCTCTGGGGGCCTCCAAGTCCTATATCGTCCGCCTCTTTCTCGAGGAATCCCTGCTGGTCTCGGTGCTGGGCCTGATCTCCGGTTTCCTCCTGACCTGGGCAGTTCTCAGCCTGATTGCCGCCAATTTTCCTTCCTTGCCGGTGATTATCAAGCCCTACTGGCGAGTGGCGGTGGTGGGGATTTCGATGGGGGGAACGGTGCTGGGCGCTCTCTATCCGGCGTGGAAGGCGGCCAAGCTGGACCCGGTCACGGCTCTCGGTTACGAGTAGCGCCCGCTCGTCGGGACCCGTCTCCGGCCGCCGGACAAATTCCTCAATTCAGGTGGCTGCCCAAGTCCCGAACCGGATTGGTCGGGCCGCGGCCGGCGATCTCCTCGACCAGCCGGACCATCTGCTCCTGGTGCTGTCGGATGGATTCCACCAGTTTGAACTGGGCCCGGCAGCGATCCAGATTCTGACCCTCCCGGCGGATCTTGAAATAGACGTCCCCTTCCAGATGGTCCGTCAGGAAGCGGAGACCCAGCTCGTAGGCGATGAGCTGTCCCGAGAAGGGAAGGTATCGCCGTTCGGTCGGGGTGAGAAAGTGGGTGGTCTCCGCAAGGTAACCTCGAGCCAGAGCTTCGAAGAGGGGTAACTCGACACCCACTCTGGAGAGGTCACGCTCGTCCTCCCGATGGGTTCCGGAGCCGGTTCGCATCAGGTCTCCGAAATCATGAATGGACAGGCCCGGCATGACCGTGTCCAGATCGATGACACACAGCATCTTGCCGGTCGCCGCGTCCAGCAGGACGTTGTTGATCTTGGTGTCGTTGTGAGTGACCCTCTCGGGCAGCCGGCCCTGATTCCGGAGGCGAGGCAGAACCCGGATCAGCGACTCGCAGGACTGAGCGAATCGGATCTCTTCCCCGGTGCCATGGGCTCGATTCCACAGGTCCCGCTCCAGCGCCGAGAGAAACTTTCGGTAACGGAGTTCCGTATCGTGGAAGCCGGGGATGGTCTCGTCGAGACGCGGGGGCGGCAGATCCAGGAGCAGGTTCTGAAAGCGCCCGAAAGCGCGGGCCGCCTCGTAGGCCATCCGGGGAGAGGCGACGGTGTCGTAGATCGAAGCGCCTTCGACAAAGTCGTAGGTGCGCCAGTAGTTTCCGTCAGGGTCTTGAAAAAAGTTGGAGCCGTCGCATGCCGGTACCAGAGTCAGGGAACAGCGGCTCAGATCCTCGACTCCAGCCTGCCGCAGCTTGTGCTTGAGATGCCGGGTAACTCGCTGAATGTTTCCCATCAGGGCGGGCGGATCCCGGAAGACCCGCTGGTTGATTCGCTGATGAACGTAGCGCTTGCATTGCCCCCGATGCCGGTAGCTGGCGAGGTAGGTGTCGTGGATGTGCCCGTTTCCGTAGGGACGAATCCGAACCAGTTCACCATGCACTGCGAAACGAGAGCTGACGGCCGCGAGCTCGTCCTGTTGATGCGGGTTCATTCCTGCGCCCTTCCTTAGCAGTCCGTGGCAAAAGTCGTCGCGGCATTCGACCGGGTCTGCATCCCGGCGGACTGCGTTGCGACTCGGTCACATACTCCCGGTATGCTCCCTCCGAAGCGCCTTGTCCGGCGGGCGCAGCCCCGGTCTCGGTGCTACGCGAGACTTTCACCACGGACTGCTAGAGGCCGCGGCATTCGCCACGAATTCCGGGATTCCAGCGTTGGCGCTCGTAACCGCATAGTAGCCAATGGCCTGGGCGAAAGTTGCCGGGACCTTCCACCGGCGCTGGATGCCGCCTGACGGTGTTGCTTGTGGGCCATGGACCTCGCCCGGCAACGGGCGACCACAAGGGTCGCCCCTACGTGTCTCGCCTCACTCCTCCGAGTGGGTAGACTCGGCGCCCCAGCCGCTTGTAATGGATAGCATCCGGACTGTGCACCCCCGGCTCCGATACGACCTGGATCTGACCGGCCCACTCCTCGTAGCCGGCGCGGAAGTGCGCCGCTGATTTCAACCCGATGTATCTCATTTTCTTGGGATCGAGCCCCAGAGTGCGCGAAAAGGCGGTGTCGAAGGGCTGCTCCCGGACACTGACCAGCAGGATGTGGACGCCGTCGACTCGGATCCGGGCCGAGACTCCCATATTGCCCCGGAGGCCGGAGTACATGGGACCGTTGTAGGCGAAATCTCCATGGGAGACGGCTTCCACCACGGCCTCCACGGGAACCGTCGGTCCCTGGCTGGGGGTCGATTTGCCACCGACCTGGAGCGATACGGTGGCGCCGACACCGGCGCGATGGCAGGCCAGCGCGGATTCGTGATCCACGATGTAAAGGATGCAGGCGTCCTTGAGCCCCGAGTCCAGAAAGGTTCTGAGCATGCCGGTGCTGTCCCCCGGAGAACCGCCGCCCGTATTGTCGTTTTTGTCCGCGAAGACCGCTGGATACCGGCCCAGCATCTCCGCCTTGGCCAGGGCTTCCCGGGTGGAGGGAAGATGCTGTTGCCAATCGGCCCGGCGCCGGTAGATCCACGCCGCCAGTGCGTCGGCGTGGCGCCGGGCCGAGGCCGGGTCGTTGTCCGTGACCACGTGGACCGAGGCCCCCACGTGGGGTGCGTCGGCCAAGGCAAAACAGGTGGCGATGGATGCGGCCACGACGCCCGGTTCGGCCTCCAATCGGTGCAGGCGCTCGATGGCTTCGCTCATGGGCGGGTGTGCGGTCACCTGGTTCAGACCCCAGAACATGGGAATCTGGGACAGGGCCATGGTGGGACGGAGACCGTCCCTGACGATCCGGACCATCACGTCGGCGCACTCCCGGCCCCGCGCCGCCATGTCCACCTCAGGGTAGGTTTCTCGTCCGATCAGGACGTCGGCCAGCTCGACCATGCGGTGCGAGACGTTGGAGTGGATGTCCAACTGTCCGACGATGGGAACCTCGGGGCCCACCAGATCTCGAACCGCCGCCAGAATGTAGGCCTCGCCGTCGTCGATGCCTTCGGCCGCCATGGAGCCGTGGAGCTCCAGCAGGACCCCGTCCGCCGGAGACGCGGCCTTCATCAGACCCAACATCCGGTCCAGAAGGCGGTCCAGGTCTCGCCGGGGGACCGGACTGCTGGGAAGGGCCTCGGCGAAAATGGTCGGCACCAGCTCGAAGCCGTGAGCTTCAGCCGCCTCGATGAACCCGCCGGTGGGAACGTTGACACCCCGAAACTTCGGGATGATCTGGTCCGGTTGAAGCTCCCCGAATCTCTCGCTGAAGCTCCGCATGGTGGTGGGAACGGGAGTGAAGGTGCTGGTTTCGTGGCTGATGGTGCCGGTGAGGATCTTCATTCGATCAGTCTCCCCTCAAGCCATGATCTGTCCGCGGCCGATCGGAATATCCTGGTTCCGCGTGCGATCCGTAAATTCAAGATCATGATTCCATAAAGGTCTGATAGACGCGGCCGGCCTGAATCGGCGAGGTGTCGGATTGTGACGACTTTTACCACGGACTGGTAAACTCCAGGAGTGTTGCGAATTCATAGAGCCAGTCGCCTCCTGAAAGCGCGGGGAATTCGCGTCGGATTCGGATGGGTCCTGTTGTGGCTCCTGCTGACTCCCGCGCAGACTCGTGCAAGCGATTGGTTTGCCCTGTTCAACGGAGAGAATCTGGAGGGGTGGGAGTCCGTCGGGTCGGGTCTCTGGAACCCCACTCCCGAAGGCTATCTGCTGGGCCAGTGGGACCCCTTCGATCTGCCCGATCCCGAGCCCTGGCTCAATGGGCTGAAGGGGCGTCTGAACCGCTCCCGGTTCAAGACCGATTTCAAGGTCGTCATCAACCAGGCCTGGCTCTACACCCGCCGGGAATTCTACGAATACGACCTCCATCTGGAGTGGAAGGTTCCCGCGGGCGGCAACAGCGGCATTGCACTGCACGATCCGAGCCGGGGGCGCTACACGTCCGGTCCCGAGGCCGACCTTGCCCGGACCCCGTCCCAGATCGCCTACGAAGTCCAGATCGTCAATCTGGACGTGGAGCAGGATCCGACGGGTAGCATCTACATGGTCCAGTCGGCACGCGAGGACTTCCGCAAGGAGGATGACTGGAACGTGTTCGATATCGAGGTTCGGCGGGGATCGATCCGGGTCCGCCTCAACGGACATCTGGTCACCGAGGGAACTCCGATTCCCGGCCGTCCCGAATCGGGGCCCATCGGCATTCAACTCCACGATCCCGCCAGCGTCATCCTGTTGCGGGACATCCGGATTCGAGAGCTGACCCCAGCCACGACTCGTGAGTAACGTCTCATCCAGCCCGTTCAATGGGCCAGATACCCGCCGTCTATGGGTAGCGCCAGTCCATTGACATACGAGGCGGCGTCGCTGCAGAGCCATACGGCCGCTTCCGCAACCTCGTCCGGAGTCCCGAATCGAGCCATGGGAATAAACTGCGCCATCCGCTCGGCACGTTCGGGGTCGGCCCCCAGGAGCCGTTCGGTCATGGGTGTCCGGACAGCTCCCGGACAGAGCGCGTTGACCCGGATCCCCTTGGCTCCGTACTCGACGGCGGCGGTCCTGGTCAGGCCGAGGACTCCGTGCTTGCTGGCGATATAGGCGGACATCCGGCCCCGGGAGCCGACGTGTCCGGCGGTCGAGGAAGTGTTGACGATGGCGCCCTTCCCCAGTTTCAGCATTTGCCGCAACTCGTACTTCATGCAAAGCCAGGTTCCCTTGAGATTGACTTGGATGATCCGGTCCCACGCCGTATCCGGGTACTCGTGGAGTCGGGCGATGGCCCCCTCGATGCCCGCATTGTTGAACGCGCAATCCAGCTTTCCATGGAGCTCGACGGCTTGCCGGATCAGGTCCTTCACCTGAGACGTGACGGAGACGTCGGCTTGGATGAAGGTCGACGATGCCGGCATCATCCGGACAGTTTCGGCGCCTTTCTCCGGATCGACGTCGGAGACGACGACCCTGGCTCCTGACCGGGCGAAGGCCAGAGCGGCGGCTCGACCAATTCCGGAGCCCCCTCCGGTCACCAGGGCGACTCGGTCTCGTAACGAATTCTTCATGCAGACCCGCCCTCCTTGGCGGCGGGGGCCCAGTCTCTCACACTCTTCCCGGACCCTCATGCGCATTGGGGATCGGGCTGGTACACTCCGGAACATGGTTCGATTCACACGTGGATTCGGTTTTCTGCTGCCGGCTCTGCTTCTGGCGCTCCCCGCGGCCGGATGGGTGCGGGGGCAGGACGGGCCCACCGGGGCGGACTGGCCCCACTATGGGGGGAGCTACCAATTCTGGCGCTACAGCACCCTGGACCAGGTGAATCAGAAGACGGTGAAGGGACTGGTTCCGGTCTGGGCATTCCAGACCGGGGTCGTGGACGGCGGCCTGCAGGCCACGCCCATCGTTCTGGACGGAGTCATGTATCTGACTTCTTCCTGGAACCGGGTCTTTGCCATCGACGCCGCGACCGGAGAGGAGATCTGGCACTACTACTATCAGAACCCCCGGCAGGTCGGGGTCATCTACAGCCCCTGGAACCGGGGCGTGGCGGTGGCGGGTCCGCGCGTCTTCATGGGAACTCTTGACAACTATGTCGTGGCCCTGGATCGGAAGACGGGGCGCGAGCTGTGGAAGGTCAACGTCGAGGATCTGAGGCAGTGCGGCTGCAACATCACCGGGGCGCCGCTGGTGGTGAAGGACAAGGTGGTCGTCGGCGTCACCGGGGGAGATTCGGCTCACCGGGGCTACCTGACCGCCTTCGACGCGGCTACGGGACGCTTGGCGTGGCGTTTTTACACCATCCCCGGTCCGGGAGAGAAGGGTCACGAGACTTGGGAGGGAGACAGCTGGAAGTACGGAGGCGGCGCGACCTGGATGACCGGTTCCTACGATCCCCAGTTGGACCTCCTCTACTGGGGAGTGGGAAATCCGGCGGCTGACTTCTACGGGGGAGACCGGCGGGGAAGCAACCTGTACACCGACTCCGTCATCGCCCTGGATCCGGACACGGGAGAGCTCAAGTGGTACCACCAGCAGGTCCCCCACGACGTGTGGGACTGGGACGCGGCCTACGAGTGCGTGCTGTTGGATTTGAAAGTGAACGGGAGAAACCGGAAGCTCCTCCTGAACACCAACAAAGGGGGTTACACCTACGTGGTGGACCGGGCTACCGGAGAGTTCATCTCAGCCTGGCCGGTCGTGGATAACCTGAACTGGATCGAAGGCGTGGGTCCGAACGGTGAACTGATCGGCCGCAACGAGCCGGTTCTGGACCAGGCGAAACTGATCTGCCCTTCCATCGGCGGCGGAAGGCAGTGGAACCAGGGCGCCTATTCTCCGCGCACCGGGTGGTATTACACCACCGGCATCGAATGGTGTCAGGAGGTGACGGCCCGGGAAGAGGAGCCTCAGGAGGGAATGAACTTTTTCGGAGGCGTCTTCAAGTTGAAGGCGACGCCGGAAGTCGACCATCATGGTCATCTGGACGCCTACGATCCTCTGACGGGAAAGAAGCATTGGAGCTATCGGTCCCCATATCCCTTTCTGGCGTCACAACTGGCTACGGCCGGGGATCTGATTTTCAGCGGTGACGCGGAGGGACTCTTCTTCGCTCTGGACGCCATGACTGGACGGAAGCTGTGGAGCTTTCAGACCGGGTCCGGACACCGGGGCTCGGCCATCACCTACTCGGTGGGGGGACGCCAGTATATCGCCACCCCTTCCGGCTGGGGGTCGGCGGTGGCCGGTCTTCTGCCCCAGCTCTGGCCCGAGACGGAGGATTTCCGGGCCGGGTCGACACTCTTCGTCTTCGCCCTGCCTTAACTCGAAGTTCTCACCAATGGGCTCGCCTAGCAGCCCGTGGCAAAAGTCGTCACGGCATTCGACCGTCCCTGCATCCCGGCGGACTGCGTTGCTATCGGCTCACATACTCCCGGTATGCTCCCTCCGAAGCGCCTTGTCCGGCGGGCGCAGGAACGGTCTCGGTGCTCGCGCGACTTTCACCACGGACTGCTAGTGCGGTCTGCGAGCGCGCCCACTGCCGGCGGGCTACCAGGAGTCCGTGGTGAACGCGCAAGTTCTTCAGGCCCCGACCCGGCGCTCAGACTAAACGGCGGACCGGGGCCTCTCAAGCAGCGTTTTCCGCTCCCATCAAGGAAGATCGAAGCGGTCCAGCGTCATCACTTTGGTCCATGCCGCGGTGAAGTCATGGACGAACTCTTCTTTCGCGTCCTCAGCCGCGTAGTGCTCGGCGACTGCCCGCAACTCGGAGTTGGAACCGAAGATCAGATCAACCGGAGTCGCCGTCCATTTGAGTTCACCCGTGGCACGATCGCGACCTTCATATAGGCCTGCAGTGGATGACTTGGCCCACTTGGTGGACATGTCTATCAGGTTGACAAAGAAGTCGTTGCTCAGGGTGCCGGGACGGTCTGTGAACACGCCGTGAGCAGAGCCCCCCGAATTGGCGTCCAGGGCTCGCATGCCGCCGACAAGCACCGTCATTTCAGAGGCCGTGAGGTTCAGCAGAGCCGCCTTCTCCACCAGCCTCTCCACCGGAGATCGGGGGTTACCGCCGGCGAAGTAGTTGCGGAATCCATCCGCGGTGGGCTCAAGCAGGGCAAAGGAGTCCGAATCGGTCTGTTCCTGTGAGGCGTCCGTGCGGCCGGGGGCAAAGGGCACCTCCACGTCGACTCCGGCTTTCGCAGCCGCCTGCTCAATGGCGGTAGCGCCGCCGAGAATCACCAAGTCCGCCAAAGAGACCCGTTTGTCACCGGACTGCGCACTGTTGAAACCTGTGCGGATACCCTCCAGGGTCTTCAACACGCGGTCCAGTTCAGCCGGATCGTTTGCAGCCCAATCCTGCTGCGGCGCCAGACGAATACGTGCCCCGTTGGCGCCGCCGCGCATATCGGTCCCGCGGTATGTGGATGCCGAGGCCCAGGCGGCCCTGACCAATTCAGCGGCAGACAGCCCGGAGTCCACTATCTTGGCTTTCAGCGCGGCCGCGTCCTTGGCATCGATCAAGGTGTGATCGACTTCAGGAATCGGGTCCTGCCATACGAATTCCTGGTCCGGCGCCAGATCGCCGAGGTAGCGCGACCTCGGTCCCAAGTCGCGGTGAATCAGCTTGAACCATGCGCGGGCGAAAGCGTCTTCGAACTCTTCCGGGTTCTTGAGCCAGCGCGAGGTGATCTCGCGATAGGCCGGGTCGACTTTCAGAGCCAGGTCGGTGGTGAGCATCATCGGCGCATGCCGTTTCGACGGATCGTGGGCATCCGGCACCAAGTCCGATGCGGCGCCGCCGGCGGGCTTCCACTGGATTGCACCGCCGGGGCTCCGAGTCTGCTCCCACTCGAAGCCGTACAGGTTCTTGAGGAACTCGTGAGTCCAGGCCGCTGGACGACTCGTCCACGCCCCTTCCAGGCCGCTGGTGATCGTGTCGGAGCGATTGCCGGCGCCGTACTTGTTTTTCCAACCGAAACCCTGGGCTTCGATATCGCCGGCCTCCGGCTCGGCACCGACGTACTTGCCCGGATCAGCGGCTCCATGGGCCTTGCCGAAGGTATGGCCGCCGGCAATCAGCGCAACCGTCTCTTCATCGTTCATCCCCATGCGGCCGAAAGCCTCACGTATGGCGTGAGCGGCCGCCTGCGGATCGGGTTTGCCGCCCGGGCCCTGAGGATTCACGTAGATCAGGCCCATCTGCGAAGCGCCGAAAGGATGATTCAGTTTTCCTTTCTCATTGCGCCGGTCGGCGGCGAGCCACTCGCCCTCGGGTCCCCAGTTCACTTCTACGGCTTGCCAGGCATCGATACGACCACCCGCGAAACCCAGGGTCTTGAAGCCCATGGACTCCATGGCGACGTCACCCGCGAGGACCAGCAGGTCGGCCCAGGAGATCTTGCGGCCGTACTTCTGCTTGATTGGCCAGAGCAATCGCGTCGCTTTTTCCAGGTTTGCGTTATCGGGCCAACTGTTGAGCGGCGCGAAGCGTTGCAGACCGCCGTCAGCGCCACCCCGTCCGTCGATGGTTCGATAAGTGCCCGCACTGTGCCAGGCCATACGAATGAAAAACGGCCCATAGTGGCCATAGTCCGGCGGCCACCAGTCCTGGGAAGTCGTCATCAGCTTCTTGAGATCTGCCTTCAACGCATGCAGGTCGAGACTTTCGAACTTCTTCGCATAGTCGAAGTCTTTACCGAGGGGACCGGATTCCCGAGACGTTTGGCGCAGTGGATCAAGACTCAGCCGGTTCGGCCACCAATAGTCATTGTCCGGTGCATCGTTCTTGGCAACCGCCAGGCTGAACGGCATGATCGGAGAGATCCCAATCGTCAGCATCGCGATTACAGAGATGGTTCGTCTAAGCATCTTAGTCGTCTCCTGTAGGTGATTTGCCCTGATTTGAAGTCCTCGCCAGGTTGAGGCCGGTTGACTCATACTCTTTGGAGTCCGTCGTTCCCTGGCGGGCCAAGGGATCCGGGGCCCCTCCCCCCAAGGGGGTAAGCTGGACCTGACTCCAGTAACTCGCCACTCCGTTCCTCTTCGTTTCTGCTCTCGACCCCGACGGAATTTTACCACGAAGCCACTTCGCGTACCGTTCGCATAAGAACCTCTGCAACGGCCGCTAGCAACGGCTCGGCGACGCCCACGAAGCCCTTGACGACACGGTGGCTGCCGCGTACGGTTGGTCCGCAGACGGCTTCGGTGATTCCGTAGATCCCAGTTTGGAAATGAGTGATAGTCGGAGGGACGCATGGCCGGAGTTCTGATACCAAGTGACTTTGTTTCAATAACATACGAGTATCGGATCGCTATCCCCGCCTGAGCACGACCCATGATCTGGTTACTCCTGGTACTGGCGCAGAGTTCCCCTGATCCGGACTTGGTCTCTCGGGGCGAAGTGGTGTTCGCTCAGAGTTGCGCCACCGGATACTGCCATGGCTCCGCCGGGACGGCCGGCCGGGGGCCTCGGCTTCGAGGCACGGGACTCAGCCGCGATCGAATTCTGGAAGCCACTCGCGACGGGATCCCCCGTTCGGCCATGCCGGGCTGGGAAGGGAAGTTGAATGAGACGGACCTGTCGGCAGTGGTGGAGTACGTGTGGAGTCTGGCCCTGGACTCTCGCGACCCGCCGCCGGACGATGAAATGCCTCCCGGAACGGGCCCGGCTGCCTATGTGGGATTCGAAGGGCCGGAGGAGGCGTCCCAAGGGCGGGACTTGTTCTTCGACGCGACGCGGGAGGCCCGTTGCGCGACCTGTCACGAGGCCGGCGGTCGAGGCATTCCCATCGGTCCCGACCTGCTGGCTCTGGGGGATGGACTGCGCGCCAAGCTGGTGGGAAAGACCCGGAGCCGGCGTTCCCATCACGTCCTGAACGCCAAGCTCAGGGACGGCCGGAGTTTCGCCGCTCTGCAAGTCGCGCAGGAGGAAGATCGGGTCCAGCTCTATGACCTCACGACGATTCCCCCGGTCTTGCGCACGCTCCTGTCGGGGGATATCGAGTCTCTGGCCCGGGATGAGGGATGGGAACATCGGACCGTCGCCGCCGAGTACAGCGAAGGCGAACTGGGAGCCATCGTCCACTACCTGGACTGGCTCAATTCACGCAAGTCCAAATAGCGACGCGCCCGCTGCTTTCCCTACCCGGTGGCGTGCGCGGCGAAAAAGACCCTGTCCTTGTCCACTTGATCCGTAGTCGGAGAATTCTTGGGAAGGCGCGTCACTTGACGCGGCGAAGAAGGGTCCGGCCCTGAACTTGCGTCAGCTCGGTCCGATAGTGGCGAATCTGCTGCAGGAGCTCGTCCCGGCGGATCTCGAGACGGTCCAGGTCACTTTGGATATTCTCCAACTCGGCTTCGAGGATGCAGAGTTGGAGTTGAAGAGGTAAAGCGGCTTCCGGGCCCGAGGTGTTGTGGCTCATGGATTCGGTTCCGCCGCATAATACCCCTCACGGTGTCTGACTTTCAACCCGGACCGCGCCAGCGCGACCCGGATCTTACGGAATGATCCGTCGGCCTTGGAGTTGGAGGAAACATAGCCCAGGCTGTACTGATGCCCCAAGTCCCGGCGGATGCCGTTGAAGGCTTGGCGGAGGCGTTTCAGGTTGGCCTTGGAGTTGACGAAACGGCCCCCGGTGGATCGGGCAAAGCCCTTCAACTTCTCGAAATCCGCGTCGAATCCGGAACTCTTCACGCCGATTCCGTAGATCACCACGTCGTGGGATTGGGCCGTCCGGATCGCCCGTTCCCACGACACGGAGCTCCGGGTATCGGCGCCGTCCGAGAGCACCACCAGGACTCGTCGCCCGGCCTGGTGCCGCAACAGATCCCTCACCGTCACCCAGATGGCATCGTAGAGCCTGGTGGCGCCTTCGGCCCGGACCTCCATGATGGCTTCCGCCAGCTTCGACGGATCGGTGCTGAAATCGTGGAGGAGCCGGACATCGCTGTCGAACTGGACCACCGCTCCCGCCTCCCCCTCCCGGGTCAGGGTCTCGCCGAAGAACTCGATGGCGGCCTTCTGCTCGAATGCCAACTTGTCCCTGACGCTGGCACTGGAATCCATGACCAGCGCGACCGATAGGGACCGTGCCGTCCGGGCCTTCTCCCGATGGAAGAAGAGAAGCTCTTGGCGGACTCCGTCCTCGTAGACCTGGAAGTCGTGGCGGGTCAGGTCCTCCAGGTATCGGCCCCGCCGGTCCCGGACGATGCAGGAAACGTCCACGACGTCGACCTTGGCCCGAAAGGACGGGCGCTGCTGTCCGCCGGCCGTCCAGGAGGGGGCGAGGATCAGGGCGGACCCCAAGAGGATGGAGCTCCAAACGGAGAAAGGCCGTATCCGGTCCTTCAACGGGCCGTCTTCTCCAGCATGATTCTGCTTGTCGCCATATAGGTGTAGATGCCCGTGGTTGCCAGAGAGATCATTTCCAGGTAGGGGATGGACAGACCGGTCAGGGTCACCGCCGTTTCAATCGCCACGGCGGGCGTCAGACTGTAGATGGCGATGGCCAGGTAGGCGGGGAATGGG
This sequence comes from Acidobacteriota bacterium, assembly GCA_965217775.1. Taxonomy (GTDB): domain Bacteria; phylum Acidobacteriota; class UBA6911; order RPQK01; family JAJDTT01; genus JAJDTT01. Next base: position 2,964,683 of record CBDCJH010000002.1, on the reverse strand, counting down.
AACCTCACCTGGTAACGGCTCGTCACCGAGAGCGCAAGCAGCGTAAAGAGCAAGGCCAAAACCAGCTTGAAGGCGAAGGTTAAGACCAGAACCAGCGAATACGCGGTGGGGAAGTAGGCCCATTTTATGAGCTCGAGCCAGTCCCGGATTTGTTCCGGAGTGACTTGAAACGAGCCGAAATCTCTCCAGGGAAAGGTTTCCGGAGTCTGGTTCTGGCGCAGGACAAGGGCGTCCTGGGTGAATAGAAGGAGGGGCTCCGGAAAACGCGCCAGATCGTGCCGCTTGCCGGTGGTGTCGAAGATCAGGGTGACGGGGTGGCGGCCCGCGTAGGTCTGGATCAGCGGTTGGTCGGCCTCGATTCGGAGCCGGCCCTCGCTCACCTGCATCGGCGGGACGTTTTCCTGAAGCCAAATGCCGAATTCCCGGAATTCCGGCCCGAAGTGAAATGCGTTGGCCAGAGTCACGATCAGGGAAGCGTGGGCGCAGAGATACAACAGATAGAGCAGAGTCTGCCGGAGAGGCTGCGCCAGAATCGTCTTGTAAAAAGGGAATTCAGTGATGGCCCAGTAGAGCTGGTGGTAGAAGATGGTCCGCATGGCTCAGGAAAGAGGAAATAGAAAAATGGAAAGAGAGAAGAGAAGGGATTCGCGGAGCTGGGCGGGGTATGGAATACGATCTCGTCGAGGACGCCCGGCTGATATTGACCGGATGCTCCGTTTCTTTCCCAGCTTCGCCGGCCCCCGCCCGGTGGGCGACCTCTTCACTCAACGCCCCACCCGCACTCCCTCTCATCAGCCGCCCTGGTAGTAGAGGATTCGATTGCAGGTCTCGCAGGCAAAAATCTTCAGGCCGGCCTTGACCTCGGTGAAAAGCTGGGGACGAAGCTTCACGTTGCAGGCTTGGCAGGATTCGTCGCTGACCGCTGCCAGCGCCTGCCCGTTATTGACCGACGCGATCCTGCGGTACTGTGCGAGCAATGACTCGGGCAGGTCCCGTTCCAGCTCGTTTCTCTCCTGCTCGAAACCGGCCATGTTGGTCTCGGAATGAGCGACGAAGGATTCCAATTCCTTTTGCCGGGAGGACACCTCCGAGGTCCGTTCCTCGGCCAGCCGGCGGGCTTCCCGGGTCTGGTCTTCCAGCTCATCCAGGGCCAGCATGATTTCCAGGATCTCGTCTTCCTTGCTGGAGATCTGAGCCCGGACGCCGGCGATTTCCTTTTGCATGGCCCGGTACTCCCGGTTGGTTTTGACGTCCATGAGCTGCTCCTGGTATCGGGACAGCTTCTGCTGCAGCAGCTCGACCTCACCCTCCAACCGGCGTTGGATCCGGGCTTTCCGGTCGGCCTGCTCCCGGAACTCTTCTACCGAGGCTTGACTCGCCTGGAGTGACTCGGCCTGACTCTCGATCTCGTCAGGAATCGACAAGACCCGCTGCTGCAACTCGACGATTCTGGCGTCGAGTTGCTGAAGCTGGATCAACCTTTGCAACTCTTCGCTCAACACATGCCTCCAGGAGACGGTTCGGACCGGCAGCCGGCTTCGGTGGGTATGGGCCCAGTAGGACTCGAACCTACGACCACCTGATTATGAGTCAGACGCTCTAACCGACTGAGCTATGGGCCCACCGAAAAAAAAAGGGCGCTTCCAAGCGCCCGTGTGAAGCAGTTGCCGCGCTTCGGACGGCGCCGCATTCCGGCCGGCGATCCTGTCGCCAGATCGAGACTCGGTGGCGGCATTGGCTGTTCCCGCCTGGTCACGCCAGTTCCGCCCCACGTCTTCCGCCGCTGCCTCTTCATCCGGACACGCCTGGCTCCGATTCGGACAGAAGAGGGCGCCCACAAGGGGCGCCCCTACGCTTGTTTCTTCGTCCATTCGTCGAAGACTTTGTACCCAAGGAACTAGGAAAGTCTACGACCCGAATTCCCATTGTCTTGGTGGAATGTTTTCAACTTCCGGCTGCGGGACGGGTGCCTCAGCTTTCGCAAGGCCTTGGCTTCGATCTGGCGGATCCGCTCACGGGTGACGCGGAACCGCTGGCCCACTTCTTCCAGGGTGTGCTCACTGCCGTCGCCGATGCCGAATCTCATGCGGATCACCTGCTCCTCTCGGTCGGTGAGAGTCTTGAGAACGGCCGCCGTCTGTTCCTTGAGATTGAGATTGATGACCGCTTCGGCGGGCGAGGTCACGCCTCGATCCTCGATGAAGTCACCGAGATGACTGTCCTCCTCCTCGCCGATAGGCGTCTCCAGGGATATGGGTTCCTGGGCAATCTTGAGGATCTTCCGAACCTTGCTGACCGGGATGCCCATTTTCAGCGAGATCTCTTCGTTGGTCGGTTCCCGGCCGTACTCCTGCACCAGCGCCCGCGAGGTTCGAATCAGCTTGTTGATGGTTTCGATCATGTGGACCGGAATCCGGATGGTTCGGGCCTGGTCCGCTATGGCCCGGGTGATGGCCTGCCGAATCCACCAGGTGGCGTAGGTCGAGAACTTGTATCCCCTTCGATACTCGAACTTCTCCACCGCCTTCATGAGTCCGATGTTTCCTTCCTGGATCAGATCCAGGAACTGGAGGCCCCGGTTCGTGTACTTCTTGGCGATGGACACCACCAGTCTCAGGTTCGCCTCCACCAACTCCTTCTTGGCGATATCGGCTTCGAGCTCACCCTGCTTGATGATGGCCAGGGTGCGCTTGAGTTCCGCGGGGGTGGCCAGAACCTCGTCTTCGATCTCTTTCAGATGTTTGTCGATCTCCCGTAAGCGAAGCTTGATCTTCTTGGAGTCCTCCAGCTTCAGTGGGGCTTCGTGCAGCTTCTTGAGTTTCTTGGTCTCCTGGTCCAGGGCGACGATCCGGTCGACGGCTCGCTTGATGACGTTGACGAGCCGCTCGTAAGTCTGGGGAGTGAGATCCAGGGCCCGAATGTGGCGGGCGATGGGAATTCGATAGCGGGCCAACTGAGACAGGAGGCTCCTGTATTCGGGCGAATCCTTGGATTTCCTGACCCGCCGCATCTTGCGCCGGATCCTGCTGGCTCCTTCTTCCAGCTCTCCCACCTCTTGCACCATGCGGATAGTGGTTTCCCGGCGGGCCGCGTAAACCTCGGGCGTGAGCTCGGTTTCACGGAAGACGACCAGACCCTTGATGTTGAGGTTGCCCTGGTCCAGCGATTCCCCGTAGCGCATGATCTCATGGACGACCACGGGAGATCGAGACAGCACCTTCAGCACCGTCTTTCGACCCTTCTCGATCCGCTTGGCTATGGTCACCTCCCCCTCCCGGGTCAGGAGGGGTACCGTGCCCATCTCCCGCAGATACATGCGGACCGGGTCATTGGTCTTCTCGAGCGTGGGGTCCGGGGGCTCCGTTTCCTGCCCCTTGGACTTGGTCCGAATCCGTCGTTGGGTCGACTCGAAATCCTCCTCCGAGTCGATGACCTCGATCCCGACCTCGCCGAACAGGTAGAAGATGCTGTCCAGGTCTTCCGAGGACTGGATATCGTCGGGGAGATGGTCGTTGACTTCGTCGTAAAGGAGATAGCCCTTTTTCTTACCCAGGGCGATCAGTTCCTTGACGCCGTCGTACTTCTCCTCAATGGGAATCTTTTCTTCGTTTTCCGTCATGCCGCCAGCCGCCCCCATTATACAAGATCGAACTCTATTTTCTTGCGGATCCGCTCCTTTCTTGCCAGAAGCTCACGCAAGATCCCCGTTGACTCAGTGTTCTTCTCCTCTTCCAGAATCTGTTCCTGGACCCGTCGGCTCAGGTTCTCGAAATGCTTTCGCCTCAGTGCTCGAATGCACTCGACCACAATCTCTTCCGAAAGCGAGTCGTCGGCCAGGGCCAGGTTTTCCAGGAGATCCCGGTTCTCCGGGTCGAGCCGCTCCGAGGCCGCTGCCGCCGTCAGCCCCCGCTGCTGGCGGTTCAAGTCGAACAAGGCCTCGAAGATCTTGCCCGATCCCAGGTTCCCGAACCAGTCGGTTTCCAGCTCGCTGAAGACCCGGTGCTGGTGGGCCGGATCCAGGGCGGCCAGCACCAGCGTCTTCTCCGCCTGAGTGACCGTCACCGGCCGTGGAGACAGGGTCGCGGGGAGGTGGCGGGACTGGGGTTTCCGGACGTAGCGCATCTCCGCCAGGATCAGATTCTCATCCAGTCTCAGCAGCGTGGCGGTCCGGGACACGGCTTCGGCGCGCTCGATTCGATTGGCGATCGCGGCGAGGTGGGGCATGACCTGTTCGACGATTTCCCGTTTACCCCCGGGACTGTACGGATCCTTCTGCTGGCGAATCAGCCAGGAGAGCAGGAAAGACAGAAGAGGGACGGACGATCGCAGCACGTCAACGTAGGCCTGAGCCCCATGGTCTCTCAAAAAGGAGTCGGGATCCTGGCCTCCTGGAATCTGGGCGATGCTCACATTGAAGCCTTCGCGCACGAAGATGTCGGCCGAGCGCAAAGTCGCGTTGGCTCCGGCCGTGTCCGGATCGTAGTTGATCACGACTCGACGCGTATAGTGCCGCAGCAGCTTGGCCTGATCCGTGGTCAGACTGGTGCCCAGGACGGCGATCACGTTCCCGAAGCCGAACTGGTGGGGCATGACACAGTCGAAATAGCCCTCGACCAGAATGGCGAATCCCCGCCTTCGGATCTCCGGGCGGCTCAGCTCCAGAGCGTACAGATTGGCGCCCTTCTTGTAGAGATCGGTGTCCGGAGAGTTGAGGTATTTGGGAATTCCGTCACCCATGATCCGTCCGCCGAAGGCCACAATCCGTCCTTGAAGATCCCGGATCGGGAACACTACGCGACGCCGCAGATGCTCGTAGCTGTGGCCCCCTTTTCCCTCCTTGACCAGACCACAGGCCATCAGTTCCTGATCCGTGAATCCTTCACGGTTAAGGTCGGCAACCAGTTGGCCTCCGCCCGGGGCGTACCCGATCTGGAATCGTTCGGTGGTCTCACGGTTGATCTGCCGGTTCTGCAGATAGTCCTGGGCCGCTCCCGACCGTTCCAGGAACTGGCGGTAGAGTCCCCCGGCCAGCTCCATGGCTTGACGGAGGCGCTGCGTTCGCTGGGTCCCGGGGCTCTGGCTCTCGGCTGCCTGGCGCACCGTGATACCCGAGCGCTCCCCCAGAAACATCACCGCTTCGGGAAAGGTCCGGTTTTCCATCAGCATGATGAACTTGAAGATGTCCCCTCCGGCACCGCACCCAAAACACTTGAAGATCTGCTTGCTGTCGCTGACCAGAAACGAAGGGGTCTTTTCGGCATGGAAGGGGCAGAGGGCAGAGTGGTTTTGTCCCTGCTTTTTCAGCGGGAGGTAGCCGCCGATCAGATCCACGATATTGATGCTGTTGCGGATCTGTTCCACGATCCGGTCGTCGAACTTCATCCCTTATTCGTGCCCGGAAACGCGCCCGCCCCAGCTTGGGCCCGGATGACTTCCATACCGAAACGGGTACGTGCCCGAAAAAGGGTCCTTTCTTTGTCGTGTCCCCAGCGACCCGGTGAGATACTCCGGTTAGAACTTACCAGAATCAGGCCGGATCAGTCGCAGTCCCGCCGCCGGTTGATCATGCTGGCCACGTAGCCGGCGCCGAACCCATTGTCGATGTTCACCACGGATACGTTCGCGGCACAACTGTTGAGCATGCCCAGAAGTGCGGCCAGACCGCCGAAGGAAGCCCCGTACCCCACGCTGGTGGGAACCGCGATCACAGGCAGATCGACCAGGCCGCCGACCACGCTGGGAAGGGCTCCTTCCATGCCGGCAACGGCGATCACCACCGTGCATGACGCCAACAGCTCCCGCTGTCCCAGGATGCGATGCAGCCCCGCCACACCCACGTCGTAGCAAGGGACGGCCTTGTTGCCCATGACGGTTGCCGTGACCAAGGCCTCTTCGGCGACCGGGATGTCCGCGGTGCCGGCGGCGAAGACCCCGATGGTGCCCCGGCCCTGATCGACCGGATCCCGGACCACCTCCAGAATCCGGCTCCGTGGGTGGAACACCGCTTCCGGGCAGGTGGCTTTCAATCGGGTGTGGACTCCCTCGCTGGCGGAAGTGATCAGCAGGTTGGAGTGGTGCTCCAACAGCGACTCGGCAATTCCGAGGATCTGGTCCGGACTCTTGCCCCTCCCGAAAATGACCTCGGGGAAGCCATGCCGGAGACTCCGGTGGTGGTCGACCTTGGCAAAATCCAGGTCTTCATAGGGCAGATCATGGAGTAGCCGAAGCAACTCCGCCTCGGGTAGACGGCCCTCCCTGAAATCGCGAAGAGCTTGCTTCAGCGATTCCGGGATCATCGGCGCTGCCGGCGGCGCCTCCGGCGATTCCCGGCCTGCCCTCGATTCCCGGCCTGCCCTCGATTCCCGGCCTGCCCTCGATTCCGGGCCTGCCCTCGATTCCGGGGCCGCTCTCGATTCCGGGGCTGCTCTTGAACTCCTTGCTGGTCTCTGAGCACGGCGCGGCGGCTGAGCCGGATCTTGTTGTTGTCGTCGACATTGAGGACTTTGACCATCATCTTGTCCCCATTGTTGATCTCCTGGCGGATGTCCCGGATCCGATGTTCCGCGACCTCGGAGATGTGCAGCAGACCCTCCGTTCCCGGGAAAATCTCGACGAAGGCTCCGAAGTCCACCACTTTCACCACCGTCCCCAGATAGGTCTTGCCGATCTCGGCGGTGGCCGTCAGCTCCTCGATGATCCGGATCGCCTTATCGGTCGCCTCGCTACTGGTGGAAGCGATGTTTACCGTGCCGTCGTCCTCGATGTCGATCTTGACCCCCGTCTGATCGATGATGCTGCGGATCATCTTCCCACCGGGACCGATGACGCCGCCGATCTTCTTGACCGGGATCTTGATGGTGACGATACGGGGCGCCAACTTGGAAATGTCGGGGCGCGGCTCGGCAATGGTCGCCGCCATCCGATCCAGGATATGGAGCCGGCCCTGACGGGCCTGGAGCAGCGCTTCCTCCATCAGCTCTCGCGTGACCCCCGCAATCTTGATGTCCATCTGCAGGGCGGTGATGCCGTTCCGGCTGCCGGCGACCTTGAAGTCCATATCGCCGTAGTGGTCCTCGAATCCGGCGATATCAGAAAGGACGGCGTAGTCGTCACCCTCCTTGACCAGTCCCATGGCGATGCCGGCGATGGAGCCCTTGAGGGGCACGCCTGCGTCCTGCAACGCCATGATGGCGCCGCAGACGGTTGCCATGGACGACGAGCCGTTGGACTCCAGGATGTCCGACACCACGCGGACCGTGTAAGGGAACTCCTCCTCGGATGGAAGCATCGGCGTGACGGCTCTCTCCGCTAGCACGCCGTGTCCGATTTCCCGGCGTCCCGGGCCTCTCAGGAACCTCACCTCGCCCACGCTGAAGGGGGGGAAGTTGTAGTGGAGCATGAAGCGTTTCGAGCTTTCCCCGGTGAGCAGATCCAGGCGTTGGGCGTCATCTCCGGTGCCCAGCGTGGCCGTCACCAGGGCCTGGGTCTCCCCTCGCGTGAAAAGGGCCGATCCGTGCGCCCGCGGCAGCAAGCCGACTTCGCTGGAAATGGCCCTGACCTGGTCGAAGCTCCGGCCGTCGGGGCGGCGTCCATCCCGCAGCAGCCGCTCCCGAAACAGCCTTTCCTTGAGCCGGTTGAAGCAGTCTCCCGCCGCGGACCTCTTCTCGCCGGTCTCGTCGGGGATGGAATTGAGGACCTCACCCTTGGAGTCACTCATTTTCCGTTCGCTGGCCAACTTCCCGTGGGTATGGAGAGCCTCCAGAATCTTCTCCTTGGCCAGGGACTCGACCTGCTCCACGAGTTCCGGGTCGAGAGCCTTGGGCTCCACGGTCCGTTTGGCAACGGGCCGGCGCCCCGCCAGCTCTCGAATCCCCTCGATGACGGGCCGGATTCCGTGCTCGTGACCATATTCGATGGCCTCGACGACGACCTGCTCGGAGACCTCCCGCATGGTGGCTTCCACCATGGTGATACCGTCCCAGGAGCCGGAAAGGATCAGATTCAGATCGCTCTCTTCCAACTGGGAGTAGCTGGGGTTGAGGATGAACCGGCCGTCGACGCGGCCCACCCGCACCGCCCCCAGGGGATACGGGAAGGGGATGTCGGACAGCGCCAGTGCCGCCGACGCGCCATTCAGAGCCAGAATATCGGGGTTCGTCTCCGGGTCGGCCGACATCACCATGGCCACGATCTGAGTCTCGCAAGCATAGCCGTCCGGGAAGAGCGGACGGATGGGACGGTCGATGAGGCGACTCGTCAGAACCTCTTTTTCGGAGGGTCTTCCTTCCCGTTTGAAAAAACCTCCCGGAATCTTGCCCGCGGCATAGGTGTATTCCCGGTAGTCACAGGTGAGCGGGAAGAAGCTCAGGTTCTCCCGAGGCTCACGTTGAGAACAGGCCGAAACCAGGACCATGGTCTCTTCGAGACGAACCACGGCCGCACCGTCGGCTTGTTTGGCCATGCTGCCGGTTTCGATGGAAAGGACTTTGCCGTCCAGATGTACTTCGATTTTCTCCGACATTCTTTCTCCTTGAATTCAGGGTGTATGGAATCGATCGCAGCCATTGCGGTACCCGGGAGAGCGGAATCTCACCCGGTGTGTGGGAACTCATGACCGTCCGGCCCGGAAGCCGGTGGCCGGAGGGTCGCCGCGGTCAAGAATTCGAACCACTGTGGTCGGGTATGCCCCTGTTCACTTGCGAATTCCCAGACGACCTATCAGCTCCTTGTAGCGGACGAAGTCCATCCGTTTCAGATAGTCCAGAAGCCGCCGCCTCTGGCCGACGAGTTTCAGGAGTCCCCGCCGGGAGTGGTGGTCTTTCTTGTGGGACTTGAAGTGTTCAGTGAGGTAGCCGATACGGTGGCTCAGAATGGCAACCTGGACTTCGGGCGAGCCGGTATCGGTTCCGTGCAACTGGTAGCCTCTGATGAGCTCTTCTTTCCGTTCCTTCGTCAACATTTTCTTCTTCGTTCGTGCGTCAATCTAGCAGAGAAGGGTGTCGGCTGGCAACCTGACGCGGGGGACGGGACCGGTCAGCGAGATCCTCTTCTCTCACTTCTCATTCCTCTACCCGGCTTGGCCGGAACCCAAAATTCTTCGCCGTCGCGTTGGTTTTCCAGCCGCCGGATCTTCAATTGGCCGTGTCTTGACAGTCCGTGGCGAAAGTCCCGCGAGCACCGAGACCGTTCCTGCGCCCGCCGGACAAGGCGCTTCGGAGGGAGCATACCGGGAGTATGTGACCGAGTCGCAACGCACAGCAGCGGCAGGACGCAGGGACGGTCGAATGCCGTGACGACTTTTGCCACGGGCTGTTAATCCGATTTGGACGGAAGAGGGCACCCACAACGGGCGCCCCTACCCCGCCGCAGGTCAGGCCTTGGGATGAGCGGCTCGGTAGACCTTTTGGAGATGCTCGATGGAGACATGGGTATAGCGCTGAGTGGTGGAGAGGCTCTCGTGTCCCAGGAGCTCCTGAATCGAGCGCAGGTCGGCGCCGTTGTTGAGCAGATGCGTGGCGAAGGAATGGCGCAACAGGTGAGGATGGACGTCCAGCAGCAATGCAGCTTGCCGGACGTAGGTTCCCAGGTTTCTCTGGACCGACCGGGCGCTGAGACGGCCTCCGCGAAGATTCAGGAACAGGGCCGGGGTTTCCGGACTGTCCTTGCGCTTGGCCAGGATGCGCCGCCGGGCCTCCAGGTAGGCGGTGAGACTCGCCCGGGAAGGCTCCCCGAAGGGGACCACGCGCTCCTTGTTGCCCTTTCCCCGGACCCGTACCAGTTGGCGGGTCATGGAGAGGTCGATCAGGTTCAGGCCGACCAGCTCTCCCACGCGCAGGCCGCTGGCATAGAGGAGTTCGAGGATGGCCCGGTCCCGGAGTCCCTTCGAGGTCGCTGCCGGGGGCAGAGTCAGGATGGATTCGACCTCCGAAAGAGAGAGAAAGCGGGGTGTCTTGAGTGGCTGGCGGGGAGTCCGAACCAACTTGGCCGGGTTCCGGTCCAGATGCCCCTCCCGGTAGAGGTAGCGGAAGAAGGACCGCAATACCGACAGTTTTCGAGCGATGGTCACCTTCCGGTTCCCCGCCTGGCTCAGCCGGCTCAGAAACTCCCGGATGGTGATGTGATCCAGATCGGAGGGCTTGATCTTTCTGTCGGTGCGGCCGGCAGTCAGGTGGCGGAAGAATTGCTCCAGGTCGCGGGAGTAGCTCTTCACGGTGTGGGGAGAGTAGTTCTTCTCGAATCTCAAATGGTCGATGAAGGATGCCATCAGTGCTTGCATGAACCTCGAGCTCGAATCGGTCAGCGGCTCGCGCTCCGTCCCCGGGCCTGGCGGACCCCGCGCTTTCCGCGCGAGGCGCCGACGCTGATCCCGTAGGCCTTGAGTTTCCGGTGCAGGTGAGAACGCTCCATCCCGATCTCGATGGCGGTCCTGGAAATGTTGCCGCCATTTCCCCGCAGCTTTCGGGTCAGGAAATCAGACTCGAACGCGGCGCGGGCCTCCTGCCAGCTCCGGGACTCCGGCCGGGAGGCGCCGGCTCCGTCCAGGATGGACCGGGGAAGGTCCGAAAGCTCCACCCGGCCACCGGGAACCATGATAATCCAACGCTCGACCATGTTGCGCAGCTCGCGGACGTTTCCCGGCCAGTGATATCGGAGAAGCCGTTCCCGCACCTCGGGAGGAATGACCTTTCCCGGTTTTCCATGATGGGGACTGAGCACCTCCATGAAGTAGTCCAGAAGCAGGGGAATGTCCTCCTTGCGCTCCCGCAGTGGCGGGACTTCGAAGGGGATGACGTTGAGCCGGAAAAAGAGATCCTCCCGGAACCGGCCGGTTTCGATCTCCTTCTCCAGATCCTTGTTGGTCGCCGCCAGGACGCGCGCATCCACCTCGGTGGGCCGCTGGCTGCCCACCGGATAAAACCGTTGATCCTCCAGCACCCTCAGCACCCGGGCCTGGGTCTTGAGACTCATGTCCGCCACTTCGTCCAGAAAGAGCGTTCCACCGTCGGCCAGCTCGAAGCGCCCCTTCCGGTTCTCGGTCGACCCCGTGAACCCACCCTTGACGCTGCCGAACAGTTCGCTCTCGATCAGGTCGTCCGGTATGGCCGCGCAGTTGACTTCGACGAACGGGCCCTCCCGCCGCGCGCTGTTGAGATGGAGCAGCCGCGCCACCAGTTCTTTGCCGGTGCCGTTCTCGCCGTAAATGACCACCCTTCCCTCCGTGGGGGCCGCGAAGTCGATCTGTTGCCGCAGCGCCTGCATCGGCACCGAGGTGCCGATCATCACCGTATCCTGCCGGATCAGGTCCTTCAGACTCCGGTTTTCCGTCTCCAGGCGTTTCTGCTTGAGGGCATGGTCCAGCACCAGCAAGACCTTGTCGCGGGCCAGCGGTTTTTCGATGAAGTCGTACGCTCCCAGCTTGGTGGCCCGGACCGCGGTCTCGATGGTGCCGTGGCCGGAGATCATGATGACGTACTGCCGCGGGCGCCGGGATCGAATCCGCTTGAGCGCATCGATCCCGTCCATACCGGGCAACCAGACGTCCAGGAAGATGGCGTCGTAAGTGGTCCTGTCCACGAGGCGCAGCCCTTCCTCGGCGCTGGCCGCCGTATCCACCAGATAGCCCTCGTCTCTCAGGACGCCGTCCAACGAACGGAGCACGCTCCGGTTGTCGTCCACGATCAACAGTCGGATTCCGGGATGGCGTCCGGTCCTGATCGGATCGAACCCCAGAGTCTTGCCGGCAGTGTCGATCATAGGTACGGAAACTCCATGATGAAGCGGGTGCCGCGGGGCTCGTTCCGTTCCGCCCGGATGAAACCGTTGTGCTCGGAGACGATCTGTCTCACGATGGCCAGCCCCAGGCCTGTGCCCCTCTTCTTGGTGGAGAAGTAGGGGAGGAAGAGATTCTCGTAGTCTTCCGGGGCGATCCCGGTTCCGTTGTCTTCGAATTCGACCACCACCGAACCTCGCACTGGATTGTAACGGCTGCGAATCTCGATCTGACGGCGGCCCTTGACTTCGACCAGGGCATCGAGGGAGTTGTCGATCAGGTTGACGAAGACCCGTTGAATCTGGACCGGGTCCCAGCGCACGGTCTTGATTCTGGGGTCGAAACGGGTGCTCACCCCGACGCTCTTCAAGGCCCCGTCGTAGCGGGCGAGGGTCTGTTCCACGAGTTTGGCCGGATCGATCTCCACGGGATGGCAGATGGGAAGCCGTGCGAAACGGGAGAACTCCTCGACCAGGGTCTTGAGTGTGGCCGCCTCTGCGGTGATCAGTGTGGTCGCTTCTGTCAACGCCTCGCCAAAGGCGCGGGTCTCTCGAGTCTTGGGGAGGGTTATCTCGATCCTGTGGAAGCGGTTCCGGATGCGGTCGGCCGAGAGTTGAATCGGGGTCAGCGGGTTCTTGATCTCGTGAGCCAGGCGTCTGGCGACCTCCTGCCAGGCGGCGAATTTCTCCGCCCGGATCAGTTCCGTGAGGTCGTCCAGGACGACCAGGTGCTCGACGCCGTTCTTGAACGGCAGGTCGGTGGTGGTGACGGTGACGGTGAGTGGCAGTTGCCCCTGGCCTCGCTTGAAGTTGACCCGTCGCCGGTCGGTGCTGAACAGGCTCACGCGGTTTTTCATATCTTGAAAATCGGCGTAGACATCCGGTTCCAGAACGCGGGTCAAGGGCCGGTTCAGGATCTGCTCCGGTCCCGCCCCGAACATTTCCATGGCCGCCTTGTTGGCGGTGCGAATCACATCATTCCGATCGACGCTCACCACGCCGGTGGCGATATTCTCGAGGATGGTCTCGATGTACTTCCGGCGTTCGTCCAGGCGCTGGTTGGTCTCCCGCAACTCGGCGTTGGCCTGCTCCAGCCGCCGCCGGCTATGGTGGATCTCGTCGGCCATCCGGTTGAAGGAGTCAACCAGGATCCCCAACTCGTCCACCGCCTTCTGCTCCACCCGGTGGTCGAGATGCCCTTCGGCAAGCTCCCGTGCGCCCTGGGCCAGGGCCTCCAGCGGAACCGTGATTCTTCTGGCCATGTAGCTGCCCAGCCAGACGAAAACGACCACCACGACCAGGGTGGTGACCGCCATAATCAAGAAGTAGCTTTTTTCGAACTGTTGCCGTTTGCTCATCAACTGGCGATGCTTCTCCGACGCGGTCTGCACTTCCAGATTGCGGAAGGCGACGCTGTCGGGCAGGACGAAGCTGGCCACCAGGCCCCCCAGCACCGAGCCCTCGGAACCTCGAGCCGGAACCGCAGCCAATCCCCGGTCCACGAACCTGCGCCGGTTCTGGTCGGCCTGAAAGGAAACGGCATAGTACTCGCTGCCTTCCAGGATCCGATCCAGCGCCCGGTCCCAGGATGCATCCGCCCAATCGCCTTGCCGGAATCGGATCTTCCGGTCCCGATCCACCAGGATCAGGCCGTTGAACCCGAGATCGGCAAGGCGGCCGAGCAAAGCGGAGTCGAAGCTGAAGCTGTTCCAATCGATCTGACCGGTGAGGGCGCGCGCCGCAACCATGCTCACGGTCTTCTTCTCTTCGTAATAGCTTGCGGCAATGATCTCAGCCGCTTCCAGAAGGTCCTCGGAGGGGGAACTGAACCAGAGCTTGAGGTTCTCGTTGATGAGTCCGGACGCCACGAAAAAGAGAATCAGCGCCGGAAAGAGGGAGATGATGGTCAGGGTCAGCACCAGCTTCCGCTTCAGACGGGTGCGTCCCCGGCTGGATCGATGCTCGAAGAGCAGCTTGATGAGATTCCGGGCGAAAATGAACAGAAGGGTCAGAGCCACAATGAAGTAGATGGCCCAGACCGCGGACCAGAGAGTCAGATTCGAGACGAATCGGGGGTTGCCGACGGAGGTCGGGTTCAGAAAGAGAATGGCTACGATGACCAGGAGCGCGGAGACGGCGAGAAGCGCTCCCGTCCAGTAGATTCTCCGGAGTCGTTCGAGCCGCTTCATGATGTCGGCCTGGCAGTCCGTGGCAAAGGTCCCGCGTAGCACCGAGACCGTGGCTGCGCCCGCCGGACAAGGCGCTCTGAGGGAGTATGTAACCGAAGAGCAACGCCGTCCGCCGGGATGCAGACCCGGTCGAATGCCGTGACGACTTCTGTCACGGGCTGCTAGGGTCGGAAAGCGCCCCGGGGCACGCTTGTCAGGTTTCCCGAATCTTCGGTATTGTAGCATCTTCTCAGGCCTGAACCGGATGACGGGGAAAGGGTGGGCGTCCGGCCGCGGCGCTGGAATTCGATAGAAAGGACAAACTCGGGACAGCACGTGATGGAGAGTGTGGGCGATCCTGAGTCTCTGTTGCGCGTCGGGGTCGACACCGGCGGCACCTTCACCGATTTCGTGGTCTGCCGTGAGGGCGGGATCGAATTCCTGAAGCTGCCCTCGACGCCGGCGACGCCGGAGCAGGCGGTGCTGGAGGGGTTGGCCCGAATTCTCGGGGACGCTCCCGCCCTGGTTCAACACGGCTTCACCGTCGGCACCAATGCGTTGCTGGAGCGCAAGGGGGCCAAGATCCTGCTGGTGACGACCGAGGGTTTCCAGGACGTTCTGGAGATCGGGCGCCAGAACCGGGCCCATCTGTACAGTCTGACCGCGCCCCGGGTCACGCCGCTGGTTCCGCGCAGCCGGCGCCTCGGAATCGAGGAACGGACGCTTCACGACGGAACGCGGCCGGAGCCGCTGAAACGGGAGACTCTGGACCGGCTCCTGGAAAGGGTGCGGCGTCAGTCGCCCCAGGCCATCGCGGTGGTCCTGCTGCACAGTTACGTCAATCCACGTCACGAGGAGCTCGTCGGCAAGGCGCTGCGGGACACCGGAATACCGGTCAGTCTCTCCAGCCGGGTCCTGCCCGAGTTCCGTGAATACGAACGAACGTCGGCGACCGTCATCAACGCGTACCTGATTCCGGTGGTCAACCGCTATCTGGAAGCTTTGGGCTCGAGCCCTCTGCTGGGGCAGGGCCGTCTCACCATCATGCAGTCCAATGGTGGGACGGCGCCCCTGTCCTCGACCCCGGTCGATCCGGTGCGAACTCTTTTTTCGGGGCCGGCGGGAGGAGTCGTCGGAGCCTTCAAGCTGGCCCGGCAGGCCGGCTACGACCGGATCATCACTCTGGACATGGGGGGCACGTCCACCGACGTCTGCCTCTGCGACCAGCGTGTACCCAGCACCGGTGAGGCCGAGGTGGACCGGTTTCCTCTGCCCGTGCAGATGATCCCCATTCGTTCCGTCGGAGCGGGCGGCGGCTCCATTGCATGGGTCGATTCCGGGGGGCTGCTGCGGGTGGGTCCCAGGAGCGCCGGGTCCAGTCCGGGTCCCGTCTGCTACGGACGGGGACGGAACATCACCGTGACCGACGCCAACCTCTTTTTGGGCAGAATCGACTCCGAACGCTTTCTGGGCGGAGAGATGAAAATCGATTCAGGACGGCTGCCCAGGTACCTGAGCCAGCTTGCCAGCCGGCTCCAGGAGCATTCCTGGTCACCCGAGGAACTTTCCGAGGGAATCATCAAGATCGCAAACACCCAGATGGAAACGGCCTTGCGGATGATCTCCCTGGAAAAGGGCCACGACACCCGGGACTTCACCCTGGTGAGCTACGGCGGCGCGGGCGGGCTCCATGCCTGCGAGCTGGCTCGATCTCTGATGATTCCGCGGGTCATGATCCCTTCCAGCCCGGGTCTGGTCTCCGCCTGGGGAATGATGGGCTCGCAGGTGGTCCGGGATCTCTCGCGTACCGTCCGTCTTGCCTTCAGCAATGCCAACGTGTCACGCCGCCTCCAGAAAAGGCTGGCGCCCCTGATGGATCAGGCGCGCCGCCAGTTGGCTCAGGACGGGTTCGCGGAGGAGCGGATCCAACTCCAGCGGAGCGTGGACCTCCGGTACCTGGGGCAAGGTTACGAAATCAACGTTCCCTTCTCGCGCAACCTGGTGCGAGCTTTTCACAAGAAGCATGAGAGGCTCTACGGATACTCCAATCCTGGTCTCGCCGTGGAAGTCGTGACACTGCGGGTTCGGGCCTCGGGCAACCACGCCGAGCTGCCGCTTCCGGAAGCTGCCACCATCCCCAAGAAGCCGCCCCGGGCCGTCGCCGAAGAAAAAAGAAAGGTCCTTTTCCAGGGGAGGCGCCGATTGGCCCGTTTTTACGATCGCGACCGGCTACGGCCTGGGACTCGGCTCAAGGCGCCCGCCGTGATCAGCGAATACAGCGCCACCACCTTGATTCCTCCCGGATTCAAGGGTCGTGTGGATCGGTGGCGGAACCTGATTCTGGAGCCCCGCTAGTTCTGCGAAGAATGATGTGGTACAGCAGGACTCCCGCCGCCACCGACAGGTTCAGGGATGCGACCCGTCCCTGCATGGGCAGGGCTGCGAGGAAGTCGCACTGCCGGCGCACGAGCCGGCGCAGACCCTGGTGTTCACCGCCCACGACCACGACCAGGCGCAACGTGGCGTCGATCCGGTTCAGGCCGGTCGAGCCCTTCGGGTCCAAGCCCACGATCCAGAATCCCGTCTGCTTGAGTTTGTCCAGGGTGCGAGACAGGTTGGAAACGCGGCAGATCCTCAGATGAAGGGCGGCTCCGGCGCTGGAAGTGACCACGCTGGAAGTGATGGAACAGGAACGGCGCCGCGGGATCAGGACTCCGTCGACTCCGACCGCCTCCGCCGTTCTCAGGAGGGCGCCCAGATTGTTGGGGTCCTGGACGCCGTCAACGGCGAGCAACAGGCTTGGCTGCTGGCTCAGGATATGATCGAGAGGGACCGGAGAGGCACCGGAAACCCGGGCGGAGACCTCTGAATGACGCTGTCGCCCCTTGGCTGCGGAAGCCCGGGACGCGGCCTCGAATCGGATCGGAATTCCGCGCTGGCGAGCCGCCTCGACGATTCCCTGCAGTCTTGGATTCAGACTCCGTCTCCGGATCAGAATCTTCTCGACCTTGGGATTCTCCGCAGCCAACGCCTCCCGGACGGCATGGACCCCATGGACGATCATGGGACAAGAATTGGATCGAGAACGGGGGTCATGGCCGGAGTATACACTCGTCTCAGGAGCGAAAAAGGAAGGCGCCGGGAGTGAGTGGGAGGAACGGGGGAAGGCCCGTGGATTCAAAATGCGACGGCGAATTGACTATATTCGCGATGATACCTAGAATGTGGAATTGAAAGAAAACTTATGACCTGTCCTTCAATAGGTCGTCTGCCAGTTCACCTGTTTCTACTCGGTGTTCTCCTATTTCTGTCCGGAATGCCGGTTCAAGGGTCCGCCCGGGGACAGCTCCTCGGCTTGGTGCAGGACGAATCCGGGCTCCCGGTTTCCGACGTACTGGTGACGCTGACGGAAAGCTCCTCCGACGACGGCTTGCCGGTTCTGACCCGTAGCGACGAGTCGGGCCGGCTGTTCTTCAAGAATATGAGGGCGGGTTCCTACAGGGTCCTGGTCAAGAGCAGTCAGTACGCGGTGCGGAAGGCGGGTCCGGTGGAGATTCTTCCCGGACAGACGGCGGTGATGACCCTGGTGTTGCAGGAGTTGCTGGACGTCGAAGGGTTGGGAGGCCGCAACGTCAGCTTCAAGGCGCTGCTTCGCAATGCCGACCCGAGGCTCATTTTCCGCCATCTTCCCGAGTTGCTGGAGGGACGAACCAACCCCTGGTTCGAAAGCGCGGTTTTCCAGGTCTATTCCAACGTGGGCCATGGCGGAGACTATCTCCGCCTTCCCGACGACTCCGCGGGAGCGACCACGGCGAATTTCGGCATGGTGCAGAGTCTCCCCGGCGGCCGCGACTACATCTTCGCAGGCCAGTTGAATTCGGGCGAGGATTCGCTCTGGCGGATCAAGGCGTTCATGGACCAGTCGCTGAGTGATCGCCACTCGGTGAGGGTGTTTCTCGGCCACGGCCGGATCGGTGTCCATCAGCCCAGAATGGCCCTGCTGGGGAATCCCGGAGCTCTGGGTCGTGATGTGGATTTCACCAATGCCGCCGGCACCACCAACATCCTCAGCGTGGGTTTCGAAGACAGATTCTCATGGGGGGACACCCTGGCCCTGACCTGGGGACTCGAGCTGAACAAGGTTCGATCGACCTATAACTATTCGACCCTGAGTCCAAGCGCCGAATTGACCCTGCGACCTGTGCCCCGCGCCCGTTTGCGGGTGACCATGGCGTCGAAGCGGCCGACTCTCTACCAGAATTCCGTGACCTTGGAAGACGGCCGTACCGTGGGTCTCTCGGATGCCGTCAAGATCTCGTGGATCGACAATCGATTGGAATTCGGCACCTCGCGGCACTACCGGGGAAGTCTGGCCTACAAGCTCTGGGAAAACACCGAGTTGGAGTTGGCCCGCTTCCAGGACCAGTTCTTCGGCGGAACCGTTCCCTTCATGGCTTTTTTCACCAGTTCCCCGGACCCGGATCTGGTCCGGCTCACGGACGATCAGGCCCGGACCTGGGGCAATCGGTTGACGTTGCGCCAGGGTATCACCCGCAATGTTCGTGCCGGCGTTTCCTATATCCGCGGCACGGGCGTCAGTGTGGTTCCCACCGGGTACACCCTGGTGCTGGAAACGGCGGATGTCGGCCGTATGTTGAAGAGAACGGGCTACGGCGCTGTCGACACCGAGCTGGGCGTGTTCATACCGACGACTCGGACCGAGTTGACGGCCGTGGTCAAATTCGTGACTGACGGCGACCCCGTGACCCCTTTGGACGCGCTCTCGGATGCCTACGAGACCGGCAACAAGGGTCTGAATCTCTTTATTCGTCAGATCATACCCATTCCCGACAGCATCTTGAGCTTCCTCGGTCTGGACTTCCTCAACGGCCGCCGGATCGAGGCGCTTTTGGATATCCGCAATCTCACCAATGAGGACCTTGGCGTGGTCTCGAACGGTCCGGGTGGAAGCGTCGTTCTGGCCCAAAACCCAAGGTCCGTTCGGGGCGGAGTCACGGTCCGGTTCTGATTTCCCACCGCTGTTCCTGCTGTTCGGGAAGCAGGACTCCCGGTAACGCTCTGATCCGGGGGACGCATGCCGATAATCCAAATTATTGGATCTCGTACGAGAGATTGGACTGAATTCTCCGTCAGGGGTGCGCCGGCCTTCTCGCAGGGAGGAGAATCCCTCTTCTTATCAAGAGATTTCGTGGGTCGACCGGTAGATGGCACCGATCTTGCGGACGAATGGTGGGGTATTGGAAGGGTTATGAAAAGCGTCGCCGACGTGTGCGTCATTTCCGTTGCCGGCCGTTTCTGAGGGGAGCCGTTCATGCTTCGTGGCTTCCAACTGAAGGCTGTCCTGGTCGTCCTGGCCTCCGCCGTCGCCGTCTATCTCGGCGTCCTGAATCTTCTGGATCGGTCGACTTGGGGCGAGGTCTCTGACGGGATCGTCTGGACCGAAGCAAGCAGCGGGAACGTGGTCGCCCATCGGATCCGGGATCCGGCGGGCGGTGGGCCGCGTGCCGGAATCGAGACCGGAGACCGGCTGCTGGAGCTGGGGGGTATCGAGATCCGGTCTCTCGACGACTATGTCGAGGTGATGGAAGTCTTGGCCGGGGCCGTTCCCCCTGGCATGCCGGCGACGTATCTGATCCGGAAGACACCCGGAGGCGATCGGAGCCAACACGAAGTGCGGCTGGAGATCGAGTCGGGGCTCGGCCGGACCGACGGCCTTCTGGTGCTGGTAGCCCTGCTCCACCTCTCCATCGGACTGTTCGTCTTTCTGCGAAAGCACCAGTCCCCGGGCGCACTCCACTTTTTTCTGCTCTGCCTGGTTTCTTTCTGCCTGTATCTGTACCGGTACTCCGGTCGCGGCGATCCCTTCGATCTCCTGATTTATTGGGTCGGGTCGGTGGCCCTGCTGCTGCTTCCTCCCTTGTTTCTCCATTTCTGCGCGACTTTTCCCGAGGCCCAGCGATGGCTGGATCCGCGGGGAAAGCTGGGGGCTGCCTTCTATCTTCCGGCGGTCACGCTACTGGCGATCCACGTGGCTTGGTTCCTGGGGTCTCTGCAGCCGCTGGGGTTGGCGCGAAGTCCGGGGATCGCCCACTTCTTCGACAAGATTCATCTGTCCCATTTGGGGATCTTCTTCTGTCTGGGAGCCGGTCTGCTCATCCAATCCGGCCGGCAGGCACGGACGGCCCTTCACCGCAGGCAGATGAAGTGGGTGTCCCATGGGACCCTCATCGCCCTGGTCCCGTTCCTGATTCTGTATGCCGGACCCTTTTTCCTGGGTTTTCCCATCCATCCGGTCATGGAGATGTCGATCTTGAGTCTGGCGCTCCTTCCTTTGTGTTTCGGATACGCCATCATCCGGTACCGATTGATGGACGTGGAACTGATCTTCCGCGAAAGCGCGGCCTACGTCCTGGCCAGTTGGGTCCTGCTGGTTTTTTATGTGGGGGTGGTCCTGCTGGTCGGTGGAACCCTGTTCGGTCTCTCCCCCCATTCCGACTTCTCGGTTTTCGCCGTTTCGGCCTTAGTGGCGGCCTTCCTGTTCGCACCGGTGAAGAACAAGATTCAGCAGCGCCTGGATCGCTACTACTATCCGGAGACCTACGACTATCGTCAGTCGTTTGCGGATTTCGGCAAGAGCCTGAACTCGGAAATCAATCTGCCGCGTTTGGCGGAGCGAGTTTGCGCCCGGATCGAGCAGACCTTCACTGTCCGTCCCGTGGCCGTCTTTCTCCGCTCTCCGGAACGGCCCGGTCGATTCTTTCTCTACCACGCCCTCGGTGTGAACGGCCGGCTTGACCAGGACAGTCCGATTTTGGTGCCGGCTCCACCTTGGGGCCGCGGCGACGGCCGGGCGGTGCGGTTGGCGCCGGGTTTCGGCGGCTGGGATGAGGAGACGCGTCACCAGACCCGACTGTCGGCCTTGGGAATTCGGTATCTTCAACCCCTCGAGACCCATGGCCGCGTCATCGGTCTGCTGGGTCTGGGGGATCGGGCCAACGGCGACGTCTTGAACAGCGAGGATATGGAGTTGCTCGCCGCGCTTGCCGGTTATGTGGCAACTGCCATGGACAACGCGGTGCTCTACCGGTCGTTGGAAACCAAGGCGGGCGAGCTTCAGAGGCTCAAGAGCTACAACGAAAGCGTGATCCGGAGCATTACGGCGGGAGTCGTGGTGGTCGATTCGGAAGGCGCCGTCCGAGTCTGGAACTCGTTCATGGAGTCTTTCTACGGCCTGGAGGCGAGCGCTGCGGTCGGCCGGAGTATCGACGACGTCTTTCCCCCGGACCTGCTCCAATCCGTCAAGGAAGCACTGGGCGGCTCTCGCTGGCGGATTCCGGAGGTGACACGCCTGGACAAGACGCGTCTCAAGTCCTGGTCGGGCGAGGATCGCCTCGTGAGTATTCACCTCTCGCCCTTCGTGGCCCAGGATGACGTACTCACCGGAACTCTTCTGCTCTTCGACGACGTGACGGAGAAGGCGCAGTTGGAGGACCAACTGGTGCAGGCCGAGAAGCTCACCTCCATCGGCCTCCTGGCGGCGGGGGTGGCGCATGAGGTCAATACGCCTCTGGCCGGGATCTCGAGCTACGCGCAGTTGCTGCTGGATGCGACTCCTGCTTCCGACTCCCGGCGCGACCTCTTGGAGAAGATCGAAAAGCAGAGCTTTCGAGCCTCGCGGATCGTCAACAACCTGGTCAACTTTGCGCGTGTCCGGGACGGCGATTTCCGTGAAGTCAACGTCAATTCCCTGATGTTGGAGACGGTGTCCCTCCTGGAGCATCAACTCTGGAGCCAAGGAGTGGAGGTCAGTCTCCATCTCGATCCCGCTCTGCCCCGCACCCGGGGCCATGAGGGCAAGCTGCAGCAGGTTTTCGTCAACTTGCTGATGAACGCCAAGGACGCCATGCCGGACGGAGGGAGCATCACGGTCCGCACCTACCACAGGGATTCCGGTCTCGTGGTGGAGGTGGAAGACAGTGGAAAGGGCATTCCTGGCGACGTTCTCCACCGGATCTACGATCCCTTCTTCACCACCAAGGACGTGGGGAAGGGGACCGGCCTGGGGCTCTCGGTCTGTTACGGAATCGTTCAGGAGCACGAGGGTCGAATTCGGGCGCGAAGCCGGGTGGGGGAGGGAAGCACGTTTACAGTCCGTCTGCCCGTGGAACGGGTCCAATGACATCGCGGTCTTCGGTATTGATCATCGACGACGAAGAGATCATGCGAGAGGTCTTCTCGCGAGTCGTCGCCGGCGGCGGCCACCGGGTTCTCCTCGCTTCCTCGGGAGAGGAGGGGCTCGAGCTGATTCGACGGGAACCGGTGGACCTGGTGCTCCTGGACCTGATGCTGCCGGGCATCGGCGGTCTCGAGACGTTGGAGAAGATCCTCGACCTGGATCCTGACCTGGCCGTCATCATGGTCACGGCCTATGCGTCCATCGAGAACGCAGTGCAGGCGACCCGGCTGGGAGCGTTCGACTTCGTGACCAAACCGTTTCGCAACGAAGAGTTGCTGTTGGTCATCAAGAACGGCATCCGGCAGCGCCGCCTCGAATTGGAGAATCGCCAGCTCAAGTCCAGTCTCCACCACCGCCAGGGTCACTTCCAGAACATCGTCGGTAAGAGCGAACCGATCCGTCGGGTCACGGACCTCATTACCCAGGTAGGTCCGGGCCGAAGTACGATTCTGATCATGGGAGAGAGCGGTACCGGAAAGGAACTGGTCGCCAAGGCCATTCACAAACTGAGTCCCCGGCGCGACCGGTCCTTCGTCCCGGTCAACAGCGGCTCGATTCCCTCCGACCTCTTGGAAAGTGAGCTCTTCGGCCACGTGAGGGGGGCATTTACCGGGGCCACGGCCACCAAGAAGGGACTGTTCGAAATCGCTCATGGGGGCACCATTTTCCTGGACGAGATCGGTACCGTCCCGGTGCAGACCCAGGCCAAGCTGTTGCGGGTTCTACAGGAGAGGGAATTCCGTCCGGTGGGTGCGTACGGAACATCAAGGTCGACGTGAGAATCGTGGCCGCCACCAACGTGGACCTGAAGCGGGCGGTCAGGGATGGCCGATTCCGCGAGGACCTCTACTACCGTCTCAAGGTCATCACTCTGGACGTGGCGCCGTTGCGCGATCGGAAGGATGATATCCCTCTGCTGGCCCACCATTTCCTGACCCGCTTCAGCCGCGAGAACGGAAAGACGTTGAATTCCATCGACCAGGAAGCGCTCAGGGTCTTGATGAACTACGACTGGCCCGGAAACGTCAGGGAATTGGAGAACGCCATCGAACGCGCAGTGGTTCTTTCGGGGACCAGCAGAAGCATCCGATCCGATCTGCTTCCCCAGGAAATCCTGGATTCGACCTCGGGCCGGCTGGATGGAATTCCGGCGCAATCCCAGAACGGTTCCCTCAGGGAACTGGTGCTTGAATTTGAGCGAAATCTGATTCTGTTGGCGCTGGAACGGGCCAATTGGAACCAGAGGAAGGCCGCCAGTCTTCTCAAGGTCAAACCGACCACCCTCAATGCCAAATTGAAACGTCTGCAGGTCAAAATCCCCTCCTGAATTCTTCAGATCCGTACTACTCCCCACGTCGGGGCGACCCTTGTGCGTGGTCGCCCTCCCCTTGTGGTCACCCTCCCCGGGCCGATCAGTGACGGGCGACAGCGGGCACCCACGGTGACCCTAGCCCGCATTTCTCACCAGGTCGCTACGCGTATGATGAAAAATAATCTGTTTTTGAGTATTTACGCGGAATTTGCCAAGGTTTCTCCGGGACAGACTGCGCGCTCGTCACGCCCCCTGGTGAGAAATGCGGGCCAGGTGCCGGTTTGACTTGCCCGGCGAGGCGGGGCTATCATGACTTCTCCTTACGAATGCCACGGGGTCGGATGCCAGGCTCTTCGAGCTGGATTGATACTTCCACCGACTTTTGCAGTCTAATTTACTCAGCACATCATTTTGTTGGTCGGAAAATAGGAGGACAGGACAGTGGTAGTAGTGATCGGGGGGACCCTGTGGAGTTATTTCCAGCAGGGCGGTCCCATGATGTACGCCCTCCTTCTCTGTTCGATACTCGCGTTGGTATTTATCATCGAACGGATGATCACGTACTACCGGGTTCAAGGAACCACGGCGGACATCTTTTCCTCAGTCCGCCAGGCATTGCTCGATGGGGATCTTCGCCGCTCCCTGGAGGTTTGCGAGTCCTATACTCACCCCGTCGCCAGCACTCTGAAGTCGGGTCTGCTCCGGTACGGAAAGCCGCACTACGAGATCGAGAAGGCAATGGAGAGCGTGGCTCTCCACGAGGTTTCCAATCTGGAAAAGGGGCTCTGGATCCTGGGAACGGTGGCCAACATTGCTCCATTGTTCGGATTCCTGGGAACCGTCACCGGTATGATCGCGTCGTTTGAGGCGTTGGCGGAGGTCGGTCTCGGGAACCCGCAGGCGGTGGCAGGAGGCATCGCCGAGGCTCTGGTGACCACGGCGACGGGTCTCATCGTCGCCCTCCCGGTCCAGGCCGCATTCAACTACTTCAGCAACCGGGTCTCAATCCTGGGTCTGGACATGGAGACCAGTTCTTCCATGCTGTTGGAGACGTTCAACGAGTTGGAGGAGAGGCAGGGCACAAGAGACCAGTTGACGGAAGCAGTTCCGAGTGATTCCTGATGAAGCTGAGACGGGAAGCATCCGTATCCGTGGTTCCCCGGATTCCGACGGCATCCATGGCGGATATCGCCTTCCTCCTCATTATTTTCTTCATGTTGACGACTTCCTTTTCTCCGGAACGGACCTCGGTGAGCTTGCCCGAGTCGGGGATCCGGACGGAAGTGTCCAAGGATGCGGCCATCGTTGCGATCTCATCCCGGGGCGAGGTCAGTTTCACCGATGGTGAGCAACCCGCGTTCCCGCTGGCGAGTGTCGCCGAGTTGGGTCAATACGTGAAAGCGCTGGTAACCGCGATTCCGGGGAAGGAATTCCTGATCAAGGCGGACCGGGATGTCCAATATCAATTGGTGGACGGCGTCCTGGAGCAGTTGCGGAGCAACGGCGCGCGCCGGATCGGCCTCCTCACGGAGCGAAAGCCAAAGGAATCGGGTTGAATGAAGTTCCGAAGCCGTCTCCAGCGGAGCCCCGAGATCCCCACCTCCTCCATGGCCGACATCGCCTTTCTGTTGATCATCTTCTTCATGTTGACGGCGGTCTTTACTACCAACCGGGGGCTTCAGTTCGCATTCCCCAAGGAGGATCCGACCCGGCTGGACGTCCAGCCCGAGGAAGCCGTCCACATCAAGATCACGGGTGAACAGCAATACCTGGTGGACAAGACGCCCATGTCGCTGGGTGCGATGGCCAGCTATGTGGAAGCGAAGATGGGGCAGAATCCCAGCAAACCCGTGATCATTCAGACGCAGGGACATGTTCCTTATCGGGTCATGATCGAAGTTTTCGACCTCTTGAGGCAGATGGAGGTCAAGAACATCTCGGTTCCTACGGAGTCCGAAGTCGAGCGCTGGAAGGCGTTCGGCATTTTCGAGTGAGGCCGATGAACGGTTGACCATGCCGCCCGGACGTCGCCATGGCCGAATCGGAGTGCTGGCACTGCTGCTCGGCACTTGTCTGCTGTGGGGTCAGGGAGACTTCGGGAAAGGGATCTCCTTCTACAAGCAGGGGCAGTACGACAAGGCCATTGCAGAGTTCGAGGCGATCGTCGAGGAACACTCCGACTATGAAAGTGGTCACCGGATTCTCGGGATCTCTTACCTGAAGACCGATCGGGCGGCAGAGGCCATCGACTCCTTCAAGAAGGCGCTGGAACTCAAAGACGACGTCTATGCCTCGCATCAGGGTCTGGGGATCGCCTACTACAACACGGGCAATTTTCAGGAAGCCGTAGCGGCGCTTGAAAAAGCGGAGGCGTTTGCCAAGTCGCCTGCGGATCGCTACCAACTGCACCACACGCGAGGAAGTGCCTACTTCAATCTGGCCATGTATGACCGGGCCATCTCGGATCTGGAGAGGGCCGTCTCGATCCGCAGGGGCCAGTTTGACGACGTGCTCCAACTCGGATTGGCCCATTACAGGAAGCAGAGCTACGCACTGGCCGAGGGATTCTTGAAACAGGCCGCCGGGCTGAATCCAAACTCCGCCGAAGCCCGGAACCACCTCTCGCGCATCGTCTATTACCGGGGCGTTGCGGCCCTTGAACAGGGGAACTATTCGGAAGCGATCACCAGCTTGGGCGAATACCTGAAGGAACAACCGGAAGACGGCGATGCCTGGTTCAATCTGGGGATCGCTCATCTCTTCTCCGAACATCTTCTGGCGGCACAGGAAGCCTTTTTGAAGAGCAAGGAAATCGCCCCGGATCACTGGGAGACATTCAACCGGCTCGGTTACACCTACGAAATGAATGACCAGTATTCGGAGGCTCTGGAAAACTACAAGAAAGCTCACAGCCTCAGCCAGGATGGTGAGATCCAGGCGAGCATCGAGCGGGTCCAGGAACGAATTCGAAGGCAGAAGGAGCGAAGATAACCTCCCCCGCCCGTTTCGTGTGATTTTTGTTCATGACGACCATCGAAGAAGTCCGGGCCCGAGAGGTCCTTGACTCCAGAGGAAACCCCACCGTCGAAGCGGATGTCGTGACCCGTGGTGGCCACCTGGGGAGGGCTGCGGTACCCTCCGGAGCCTCCACCGGTCTTCACGAGGTCAGAGAACTCCGGGACGCGGACCCGGGACGGTTCTTGGGGAAAGGAGTCGGTCGAGCCGTCGAGAATATCCGCAGCGTCATCGGACCCAGTGTCAAGGGCCTGTCGGTCCTGGATCAAGCTCCAGTCGACCGCCGGATGATCGACTTGGATGGAACCGAGTCCAAGGAAAGGCTGGGGGCCAACGCTATTCTGGCGGTTTCCCTGGCCTGTGCCCGGGCCGCCGCCCAGAGCCGGGGTTGCTCGCTTTTCCGTTCTCTGGGTGGTCACGACGCCCGCCGCATGCCGGTTCCTCTCATGAACATCCTCAACGGCGGTGTGCACGGTCACAGGAACGTCGACTTCCAAGAGTTCATGGTGGTGCCGGTTTCCGCTACCTCCTTCTCGCGGGCACTGCAGATGGGCGCTGAGGTGTTCCATCACCTGGGGCGGGTCCTGGAGCAGGAGGGGCGCCCCACCACCGTCGGTGACGAGGGTGGATTCGCCCCCGACATGGAATCCAACGCAGAGGCGGTGAAACTGGTGCTGAAAGCCATCGAGTGGGCCGGCTACCGTCCCGGCGAGGACTTCTATCTGGCTCTCGACGTGGCTGCCAGCGAGCTTTACCGGGACGGGCACTATGTCCTGCGGGGGCTCAATTACATGAGTTCGGAGGAACTCATCGAAATGTACGCCAGTTGGCTGGACCTCTATCCCATCTGTTCCATCGAGGACGGGCTGGCCGAAGACGATTGGGAGGGATGGGCTCTCATGTCTCGCAGGCTGGGTCACCGCGTCCAACTGGTGGGCGACGATCTGTTCGTCACCCGTCCGGACCGGTTGCAACGGGGCATCGATTCTGGGATAGCCAACTCGATTCTCATCAAGCTGAATCAGATCGGGACCCTGACCGAGACGCTCGAAACCATCGATCTGGCCCGCGAGAACGATTACAGCTGGATCGTTTCACATCGTTCGGGCGAAACGGAGGACGTCTTCATCGCCGATCTGTCGGTGGCGACCAACGCCGTTCAGATCAAGGCGGGATCGGCCTGCAGGTCCGACCGTGTGGCCAAATACAATCAGCTCCTGAGGATCGAAGAGGAACTGGGCGACCGAGCCCTCTACTCCAGCACTACAGTGCAGGATCTTGTCTGACGAGAACCACTGTTTGACCCTGTTTTTGCCGCGCTGAATCATGTCGACACCCCCCGTGGTCCTTCTGGCCGTCCTGGATGGTTGGGGATTGCGAGACGGTCGGGAAGGGAATGCCATTGCCCAGGCCCGACTCCCCACCATGGAGAGCCTCTACTCGCGCTACGCCTGGACCCGCTTGGCGGCCAGTGGCGGACGTGTCGGCCTGCCCCGGGGCCAGATGGGCAACAGCGAGGTCGGCCATTTGAATCTGGGGGCCGGGCGGGTTGTCCCGCAGGATCTGACCCGAATCGATCACGCCATAGAAACCGGACGTTTCGACGGCAACTCGAGCCTGCGACCCGTCATGGAAAGGGCTCGCCACACGGCGCTTCACCTGATCGGGCTGGTTTCCGACGGCGGGGTGCACAGCCACATCCGCCACCTGCTGGCGTTGCTGCGGCTGGCCAGGAACGAGCATGCCGAGAAGGTGTGGATCCATGCCATCCTGGATGGGAGGGATGCGAGTCCCACCGGTGGAGCGCGATTTCTGGAGCGGCTGCAGGAAGAAACCAGGAAACTGGGAACGGGAGGATTGGCTTCGGTCGGTGGCCGCTACTACGCCATGGATCGCGACAACCGCTGGGACCGGGTGGAGAAGGCCTACCGATGCATGGTCGAGGGTCGAGGAGGACGAGGTTGGCGGAATCCGATTCAGGGTGTGGAGGAGTCGTATCGAAACGGGGTCTACGATGAGTTCGTGGACCCATTTTCGGTTGTGGATTCCCTCGGCCGTCCGGTGGGGCCGATCGATCCCGATCACGCGGCCATTTTCTTCAACTTCCGTGCCGACCGGGCTCGCCAACTCACACACTCGCTGACGGGAGCCGATTTCCGGGCCTTTCCCCGGAGCCGGGAGCCCATGGCTCACTTTCTCACCATGACCCGGTATCGTCTCGACTGGGCGCTGCCGGCGGCCTTCCCCTACGTTCCCGTTCGGCGCACGCTGGCCAGGCTCTTGAGTTCCCATGGCGTTGCCAACCTGCGGCTGGCGGAGACGGAAAAGTACGCCCACGTCACCTATTTCTTCAACGGGGGAGCAGAGGACCCTCCGGCAGGCGAGACCAGGGTTCTGATCCCGTCTCCGAAGGTGGCCACGTACGATCTCCAACCTTGGATGAGTGCCGCCGGGATCACGGACCGGTTGCTCTCCGAGTTGGACCGCGGCGTCTTTCCGGCCATGGTGGTCAATTTTGCCAACGTCGACATGGTGGGACACACGGGAGACATGGCGGCCACCGTCCAGGCGGTGGAGGCCGTGGACTCCTGCCTGGGCCGAATCTACCGAAAGATCCGGAACACCGGGGGCATCATGGCGGTCACGGCAGACCATGGAAATGCCGAGCTGATGGTAGACGCCAAGACGGGTCAGCCTCATACGGCGCACACCAGTCACCCGGTGCCGTTCATTCTGGTCGATCCTCAAAACCGGTCGGCGTTGAGGCCGGGGGGAGCTCTGGAGGATGTGGCCCCCACGCTGCTGCAATATCTGGACTTGCCGCAGCCGGAGGAAATGACCGGCAGATCCCTGTTGATCTAGTCTGGAGTCTGCCCATGGACCTGAGCATCGTCATCC
This sequence comes from Acidobacteriota bacterium, assembly GCA_965217775.1. Taxonomy (GTDB): domain Bacteria; phylum Acidobacteriota; class UBA6911; order RPQK01; family JAJDTT01; genus JAJDTT01. The sequence goes on along the minus strand of CBDCJH010000002.1, from coordinate 2,935,264 downwards.
CGACCTGGAACGGACTCGCCTTGTTGCGGGAGACTCTGCCCTCGGTGTGCGCGGCTGCCGAATTCTACCGTCGCGAGAGCCATTGCCGGACCGAGATCCTGGTGGTTGATGACGGCAGTGAAGACGAGACCCGGGAAGTCCTGACCGCCGAGTTTCCCCGGGTCCGTCTGATCGAGTCCCCCTCGAATCGAGGATTCGCGCCGACCTGCAATCTCGGATTCGAGCACGCGGGTTATCCGCTGGTGGCTCTCCTGAACAACGACGTGAAGGTGGAGCCCGATTACCTGCTGTACCAGGCCCCGCATTTTCAGGACCCGGAGGTGCTGGCGGTCACGGCCCGGGTCTTCTCCTGGGACGGAGACGAGTTCACGGCGGGAGGGCGGTTCGGCCGTTTCCGGCGAGGGTTCTGGAGCGTCTACCTGAATTATGACGTGGACCCGGACTGCGCCGGAGCGGAAATTGAGGGCCGCCGGTGGCTATCGGCCTATGCGGTCGGCGGGTTCGCCACCTACGACCGCCGGAAACTCCGGGAGCTGGGAGGTTTCAACACCCTCCTTTCCCCCTTCCATTGGGAGGACGTCGACCTTTCCTACCGCGGATGGAAGCGTGGGTGGAAGATCCACTACGAACCCAACAGCGTCGCCTACCACCGGATCAGCGCCACCATCGGGAGCCGATTCCGGCCTCGAAGGGTCGAGACCGTCGCGGTGCGGAATCGGCTCCTCTTCCACTGGATCAACCTCCACTCCACCGGCTACTGGATTCGCCACCTGGTGGGACTCGCAGGCCTCCTGCTGACTCGGTTCCTGGTGCTCGACGGAACCTTCTACCGTTCCTTCCTGGGGGCGCTCTCCCGGATTTCCAAAGTGAGGCGGATGCGGCGACGGGAGCGGGACCGGGCGCGGCGGTCCGATGCGGAGATCTCCGGAATCCTGAGCTCCTTCTATCGAACCGCCCCGATTCGAGTGTATCGGAGCAGCAACCAGGTCCGAGCGGAACATCCGGGTCTGGAAAAGGCTCCCGCCGTCGAGGCCGACTCCTCTCGTCCCGGCCGGTTCGGTTGTATGATCTGAACTCCATGTCCGGGCTTTCGGCTCAACATCAAGTGATCTGGATGGGGCGAGTCTCTTGAAAAAGCTCTCCGGCGTCGTCATCAGCTACAACGAGGAGGAGAAGATCGATGCTGCCCTGAGCAGCCTTCGGGCCGTGAGCGACGAGATCGTGGTGGTGGACTCCTTCAGCTCAGACGGGACCGAAGCGATCTGCCGCCGTTATACGGATCGATTTCTCCAACGCAGGTGGCCCGGCTACCGCGACCAGAAGCAGTTTGCGACGCATCAAGCCTCCTTCGACTGGGTCCTGAGCCTGGACGCGGACGAAGTTCTGAGTCCGGAGCTGCAGGCGGAAGTGCACCGCTGGAAGTCCGGGAAGGATGCCGGAATCGACGGATATTACCTCCGCCGCAAGACCTTCTTCCTGGGGCGATGGATCGAGCACACGACCTGGTATCCCGATTGGCAGATGAGACTCTTTCGCCGGTCCGCGGGACAGTGGGAGGGAGGACGGGTGCACGAGTCCTTCCGGGTCAAAGGGCCCACCGGCCGTCTTCCGGGGGATCTGCACCACTACACCTACGCTTCCCTGAGCGAGTATCTGCAACAGTTGGAGCGGTTCACCAACTTGGCGGCGGCCGACTATTTCGATTCGGGCGTCCGGGCCGGACCGGTGAAACTGTTGTTGTATCCCCCTCTGGTATTCCTGCGCAATTACGTTCTTCACCGGGGTTTTCAGGACGGCGTTCCCGGGCTGGCCGTGTCGGCCCTCTCCGCCGTGTCCACTTTCTTCAAGTATCTCAAGCTGTGGGAGCTAGGAGCCTGCGCGGCAGAAATTGATCTACTGCGAAAGCGGTAGAATCGGTCCATATTTCCTCGATTTCTCGGCGAATAGAACAACTATGCACCTCCAAATCGAGAAAATCCGGCCTCGATTCCCCACTTTCTCGCTACGATCATTTCTACCGCGCAGACTCCTGGCCTCAGGAGATCCGAAACGGGCGGGTGACGGATAGCGTGAAGCGTCCATTGAGGATCCTCTACGTGGATACCGAGAGCTTCTGGCGGGGAGGCCAGGAGCAGCTCTTCAGTCTGATGGCGGGAATCCGGAAACGGGGCTACGGCGTGGAGTTGGCGGCGCCGGCCCGGAGCCCGCTGGCAATCCGGGCTCACGAGGTGGGCATCACTACCCACGGTTTTACCCAACGGAGTGAACTGAGTCTTCCGGCAGCCTGGAGCCTGGCACGGATTATGGGGTCCGGTACGGTGGACGTGCTCCACTACAATACGCCCCGCCCGGTACTGGCGGGCAAACTGGCGGCTTGGATCTCCGGAGTTCCCATTCTGGTCGCTTCGCGCCGAGTCAACTTTCCGCTGCGCTCCCGGTTCAGCCGCATCAAGTACAACTGGCTCCTCGACCGGGTCGTCACCGTCTCCGGAAGTATCCAGCGGACGCTGGTTCAGGACGGCGTACGGCCGGTGCGGGTCTCGGTGATCTATGAAGGGGTGGATCTGCGGTCGATCGACGGGCACCCTTCCACGTCGGTGTTGCCGGTGCGACCAGGGCTTGTCGTGGGTGTCGTCGCCCATCTGAGCCCGGAGAAGGGACACGTGACGGTGCTGAAGGCCGCGGCCCGGTTGCGGGAGAGGTTTCCCGACGTGACGTACGTGTTTGTCGGAGGCGGGGAGCGCAGGCAGATGCTGGAGGAGCGGGCTCGCGCACTGGACGTCGCGGACCGGGTCCTGTTCACCGGATTTCGGAAAGACAGCGACGCGATGATGCGGGAATTCGACATCTTCTGCCTGGCCTCGCTGTCGGAGGGGCTCAGCTCCGCCATACTTGCTGCAATGGCCCGGCCGCTACCCGTCGTGGCCACTCGTGTCGGCGGAATTCCGGAGCTGGTGGTGGACGGGAGTACGGGTCTGCTGGTCCCCGCCGGAAGGCCGGACAAGTTGGCTGAGGCGCTGGCCAAGGTGCTTTCGTCCTCCTCGTTGAGACGCCGAATGAGGGAAGCCGGGCGCAGGCGGGTCGCGGAGTATTTCACTCTGGATCGTAAACTGGACGAGACCGAGCGGCTCTATCTGGAACTGGCGAAATTGCGACGGCCGAAACGACTGAGTTAGCAGTCCCTGACGACTTTTTCCACGGGCTGGTAAGATGAGCCGGGATTTGGAAGACCATGAAGGGAGTCATTCTCGCAGGTGGACTGGGCAGCAGATTGTGGCCCCTCACCAAGGTGACCAACAAGCATCTGTTGCCGGTCTACAACAAGCCCATGATCTACTATCCGCTGGAAATGCTGGTCGAAGCCGGCATCGACGAGATCATGCTGGTGACCGGGGGCAACAACGCGGGTGACTTTCTCCGCCTGCTGGGCAGCGGCCAGGAGTTTGGCCTCAGACAGATCCACTTCGGCTATCAGGAGGGAGAGGGAGGAATCGCGGACGCGCTCTCTCTGGCCCGGCATTTCGCCGGAGACGACCTGATCTGTGTCGTGCTGGGCGACAATCTTCTTGAAAAATCCATCGCGCCGTTCGTTCGAAGCTTTCTCCGGCAGGGGCGGGGCGCCAAGATCCTCTTGAAGAAAGTGTCCGATCCCCAACGTTTCGGTGTGCCGGAGTTGAATGGCGACCGAGTCGTACGCATCACCGAGAAGCCGTCCAGGCCTGCCTCTCCGTATGCCGTGACGGGAGTTTACATGTACGACAGCCGCGTCTTCGACATCATCGATACCCTCTCTCCCTCCGCCAGGGGCGAACTGGAGATTACGGACGTCAACAACCGATACCTCGAGTCGAACGAGTTGACGTACAATGTCATCGACGGCTGGTGGACGGACGCGGGAACCATCGAGTCCCTGATGCGGGCCGCGAACCTGGTGGCGGCGGGTGCTGGAGACTTGGCGCACCTGGCAGTCCGTGGTGAAAGTCCCGCGAGCACCGAGACCGTTCCTGCGCCCGCCGGACCAGGCGCGATGAGGGCGCATACCGGGAGTATGTGAGCCGATAGCAACGCAGTCCGCGCACGATGCAGGGACGGTCGAATGCCGCGAGGACTTTTGCCACGGGCTGCTAAAAGTCGAGATGCTCGCCAATCCTTGACATCCCGTGTAGAAACTCCCGAATGACCTGCCAGGAAATGCGGGCCGGCACCGAGCCCGGGGACACGATCGGGATTTGGCGCCCTCATGCAGCAAGGGGTGGCTTCAGATGAAATTGTTGGTCACCGGTGGCGCAGGCTTCATCGGCTCGAATTTCATCCGCCACATTTTGAGTCGCCGCGGCTTTCAGGTCGTCAACTTCGATCTCCTCACCTACGCCGGGAATCTGCAGAACCTGGCCGGTCTGGAGGCCGGCGACAACTACCGGTTCATCCGGGGCGACATTGCCTCCTGGGAACAGGTAGCCGGGGCCCTGGATCCCGGAATCGACGCCGTTGTCCACTTTGCCGCCGAAAGCCATGTGGACCGGAGCATTCTGGATGCTTCCGCATTTGTCCGAACCAACGTACTGGGAACCCAGAATCTGTTGGAGACGGCCCGGCGCAAGGGGATTTCCCGTTTCATCCAGGTTTCCACCGATGAGGTTTACGGGTCGCTGTCCGGCGGCGGAAAGTTCACGGAGGATTCTCCACTGGCGCCCAACAGTCCCTATGCCGCCAGCAAGGCGGCCGCCGACCTCTTGGCCAGGGCCTACCATCGCACCTACGGTCTGGGCGTCGTTACGACGCGTTGCGGGAACAACTATGGTCCCTATCAGTTTCCGGAGAAGCTGATTCCCCTGATGGCCTCCAACGCGCTGGACGATGAACCCCTCCCCTTGTACGGAGACGGTCTGTATACCCGGGACTGGATCCATGTCCTGGACCATTGCCGCGCCCTGGAGGCGATATTGCTCGAGGGCCGAGACGGGGCTGTCTACAACATCGGAGCTGATGGAGAACGGACCAATCTGGAAGTGGCGCGCCGTATCCTTGATATCCTGGGAAAGTCTGAGGACCTGATCTCCTTCGTGGCCGACCGGCCGGCCCACGATCGGAGATACGCTGTCGACAGCAGTCGTCTGCGGCTGGAGTTGGGATGGTCTCCCCGGATTCCCTTCGAGGAAGGGTTGGACGAGACGGTGCGGTGGTACCGGGATCATCCCCAGTGGGTGGACGGGGTTCGCAGCGGAGACTACCGGCGCTACTACCGCAAGGTCTACGGAAATCGGGACCGGACGCTGTCCAGCCTGTAGTATCGCGCGGTTGGAGGAATCGGTGACGAACAGTGCGGTGGCCAGAAACAAGAAGGCCTTCCACAACTATGAGATCCGGGAGAGGTACCAAGCCGGACTGGTGTTGCTGGGGACCGAGATCAAGGCGATCCGCGACCATCAGGTCAGCCTTTCCGACAGCTACGCCAGGGTCAGGAACGGCGAGGTGTGGTTGGAGAATTGCCACATCGGACCCTACCGTCATGGCAATTTGGCCAACCACGAACCTTTGAGACCCCGAAAGCTGTTGCTGCACCGCAGAGAGATCAACCGGTTGACGGGCGCCGTCGCCAACAAGGGGCTCACCCTGATCCCTCTGGCTCTCTATTTCGAGAGAGGACGGGCCAAGGTCGAGTTGGGAGTCGCTCGGGGGAAACGGCTCTACGATAAACGGGAGGCGGCCCGCCGCCGCGCCGTCGACCGGGACATAGCACAGGAGTTGAAGCGTCGATGAGCATGGAATTTGGTGTGGTCGATTCGAGTTGGCATCGCCTGGACTGCGATGCCGTAGTGCTGATTCTCCATCAGGAGGAGGAGTCCGGCCGGCTGATCCGGTCGGCGGATGAACGCCTGGATGGCCTGCTGGCGGAGTTGACCGCCAGCGGAGAGTGGACGGGGGGCAATGGTGACATCCTGGTGATTCACAGGCCCGCGGAGGTCTCGGCGCGCCGTCTGGTTCTGCTGGGAGCCGGGAGACGCGGCGATTGCGACGGCGCCCGTCTTCGCGATCGGATGGTTCAGGTGGTGCGCAATTTTCGAGGCTCCGAAGTCGAACGCATTGCCGTTGCAGGCTGGGATGCATTGGATTCCGCCCTCTCGATCCAGGCGTGTGCCGAGGGCCTGGTCATCGGGTGCTATGAACCGGACGAATACAAGACTCGGGATCGAAGCCGGACCAAAATCGGCCAGGCGCTATTCTGCTCCGGCGACCCGGCGCGGACGACCGAGTTGCAGGAGGGCTTGAATCGCGGGCAGATTCTGGGGGAGGCTACCAATCTGGCCCGGTCCCTGGTCAATCAGCCCGGGAACAGGGTCAATCCCTCGCGGCTGGCCGAGAAGGCCCGCTCCATTGCGGAGAAGTCGGATCTCCGGATCGAGATCCTGGATGAGCCGGCCATGGAGGACGAGGGCATGGGGGCTCTCTTGGCCGTGGCTCGGGGGAGTGACGAGCCGGCCAGGATGATCGTCTTGAAGCACCTCGGAGCCGAGGATAGCGGCGCCCCGCCGGTGGTGCTGATCGGCAAGGGGGTGACCTTCGACAGCGGGGGGCTCTCCCTGAAGACCTCCCAGGGTATGGAGGAGATGAAAGCGGACAAGGCTGGCGCCTGCGCCGTTCTGGCCGCCATGAAGGCCGTTTCCCAACTGCGGTTGCGCAAGAACGTGGTGGGCATTCTTCCGGCAGTCGAAAACATGCCCGGCGGCCGGGCTCAGCGTCCCGGCGACGTGGTTCGCTCCATGTCCGGCAAGACTATCGAGGTTCTCAACACGGACGCGGAGGGCCGGCTGATTCTGGCCGATGCCATGCACTTTGCCCGGCGTTTGAAACCGGCTTGCATGGTGGACATCGCCACGCTCACGGGTGCCTGCGTGATCGCGCTGGGACACGTCCGGGCCGGGCTGTTTTCCAATGATGACCGGCTGGCGGAGAGCTTCTTCAAGGCCTCGGAAAGGGCCGGGGAAAAGTTCTGGCGGCTTCCCCTGGACGACGAGTACCGGACTCTCCTGGACAGCCACATTGCCGACATCAAAAACGTGGGCAAGCGGGCGGCCGGCGCTGTCACGGCGGCCAAGTTTCTCCAGGAATTCGTCGGTGATACGCCCTGGTGCCACATCGACATGGCCGGGGTGGACATGTTTCAGGAGGGAGGCGCCAACCAGGGGCCTACCGGCTTCGGTGTGCGAACCATGGTTGAGCTGGCGTCACGCTATCCGGATTCATGAATCGTCAGGTATTGGTGGTTCGCTGTCTCGCAGCATCGGTCCGAGTCCGGGGACACCGGTGAGGACGGCCCTCAGGTTTGCGGCTCTGGCACGGAAGAAGCAGCTCTTCGAAGCCGGAAATCCGGATTCCCACGAACTGCTCCGGCAGCGGATTCTACCCGGATTGGTGGAGTTCGAAGGGTTCCGGGGTGGATTGGCGGAGCCGGTCGTCACCGGCGGATTTCGATTTCTGTTGAAGCTGGCGCGCGGCGGGAGGTGTCCGGACCGCGAGGGTCTGATTGCCTTGCGCGACGCCATCATTCCCGGGACGAAGGCTGGACTGCGCCGGGTCCCCGCCAAGCCTCTGGGTCCTGCTCACGCGCCGCTCGAGCCGGGGGCGGTGGGGCCGGCCCTGGACCGGTTCTTCGAGTGGACCCGCAGTCCGGGCTTTGCCGAGATGCACGTCGTGGCGCAGGTCACGGTGACCCAGATCCGACTCCACGAAGTCTATCCGTTCGGGGAAGGAACGGAGGTCGCGGTCTCATTGCTCGCCCACTGGTTTCTGCTGGCGCAGGGCTATCTCCTGCCGGCCTACAAGTTTGCGGACGCCGCCGAGTTCGACCAGGCTCTGCAGGCGGGTCTGGAATTCAGGACGGAAGATCTGGTGAATCTGAACCTTCGGGCTCTGGGGCGGGCATACAATCTGGGACTGGAGGGCTCCTGACTCAGATGCGCCGTCTGGGTCCCAGCCCCCGCTTGTCTTCATTCTGCTTGAAGATGTACTTGATCACGCTTTTCGGGATCAGGAGATTCGGCTCGGTTTCCCGGTTCACCTTGATGCAGTTTCGGTCGTACCATTCGATGACTCCCCGAATCTCCTCTCCATCGATGAGTCGCACCACCATGGGGGTTTTCCCCGTCATCTGCTTCAGATAGTAGTACTGCTCCGCGTTGGTCTGTTCGGGGGGGACTCGCCGCTTCGGACCGTCAGCGTACTTGAGGGAGCTCTGTTCCCGCAGTCCCGAAAGTGAGGGTCTTATCAGTTTTCGGTTAACCATGGTGACCTCATCCTAGGCTGAGTCTTGCTCTACTTACTGTGGTTGAAATGAAAGGAACCAATAAAGGGGAGAGTAGAATCTCCTAAAGTGCTGTCTCGAAAAGCCTAACATAGAGACTTGTTTTTGACAAGTCGTAGCGCCGCAAATAGACTGGGTTGCGGCAGTATGAGGGCCCTTTCCTATCCACTTTTGCTTCTCGCTTTGACACTTCCCCTCCAGGATCGGAGATTGGGGCGCAAGCCGGTCCTGATTCGAGCGGATGACGCTTCCGCCAAGGAGCAGGAGGAGGTCCCTCCGGAGCCGGATCCGGATAAGGCCCGCAAGGCTGTCGAGATCGGAAACTTCTACTACAAGCGGGATAATTACAAGGCGGCCGAAATCCGCTACCGGGAAGCGATTCTCTACGGCCCCGAATGGCCCAAGGGTTACGAGAAACTGGTCAAGACCCTGGAGACCATGGCCCAGTACGGCCAGGCGATCCAGGCTTGCCGAGACTTCCTCAAGGCCGTGCCCGACTCCAAAAAGGCTCCCGAATTCGAGCGCCGGGCGAAGCTCCTGGAACAGAAGCTGGGCAGAGGGGCCGACTGAAGAAGAGGGAAGTCCCCCCCCGAGCGGCGAATCCGGAACGTCGCCCCCCAGCCGTCCAAGGAGTGCGGAGGGTTCCTGATCAGCCGGTCCCTCGTTCCATACTTTCCCTGTCTTGCGCGAATCGACGAGCATTCGTGGCTCAACCTATGCGGAATCGGGACTATTTCATTATAGATAGCAAATATGGCATCAATATTTACTATCTATAATGAATCAAGGGCGAAAAGGCTACCGCCGGTTTCCGGTCCCCTGGGTGGAATTTGGAATTACCCGGAAGTGGGATCGGAGGTGCCAGCGAAAGTGACAGGGCGGACGGTCAGTTCGTCCTCGGTCGTTTGCCCCGTCGCCGCCGCCGGCGTTTCGTGCATCTTCGGCGAGAGGTGTCGACCTCGTAGTTCAGACAGCACTTGAGTCGGCCGCACATGCCGGAGAGCCGGTTCATGCTCATTCTCAAGTTCTGACGCTTGACCGTCCGTACGCTCACCGACTTCAGTTCCTTCAGGAAAAGAGCCGAGCAATTCTGCCCCAGACCACAGCAACCCAGTCCACCGACAAGTTTGGCCTCATCTCGAGCCCCTACTTGGCGCATTTCGATTCTGGTCCTCAGGCGGCGCGCCAACTGTTTGACCAGACGTCGAAAGTCGACTCGACGATTAGCGGTGAAGTAGATGATGACTCGGCTTCCGTCGAAGATGTACTCGACTTCGGACAGCTTCATGGGAAGCTTGTGGGCCTTGATCTGCTTGCGGCAAAGACGGTAGGCCGTATTCTCCCAGTCCTTCTTTTTCTCGTACAGGTAGAGGTCCCGTTCCGTCGCCCGTCGCAGAGCCTTGCCCAGGGTTGTTTCCGTGGTCCCGTCGGTGTCGAGTTGGTGACTGTCGAGAACCATCCCCAGTTCCACGCCCCGCTCGGTGGAGACCACACAGCGGTCTCCAACCCGAAAGCTCATGTTCGTCGCCAGGAATCTGCCGATCGATTTTCGGAGTCCGAATCTCAAGGTGAGCAATTCGTACATGTCATGCCCTTCCGGCCAATTTCAACCAGAGGGTTTCGAAGCAGAAGAGGGGCTGAACGTTCCTGTCCAGATCCTCGCGTGCCTCCCGGAGATGGTATAGAAGATCCCGGATCCAGTCCAGATCGACTCTTTCCGCCAGTTCCAGCAACCGCTCCCGGCGATCCAGGTTCACCATTCTGGACTCGGTCCCGGTTCGAAGGAAATACAGGTCTTCACCCAGATGCCGCAATATTTCCAGATGTTCTCGAACTCGGTCCCGGTTCTTGAGGTCCCTGCGCATGGGTTCTTTCTCACAAGCCTCGAAGAGTTGGGTGAAGGAAGCGTTCGACAGCCACTGTTGGAGCATGGTCAGAACCCGGTCCCGGTCCTGCAGCGTTCGCTCCAGGTCCAATCGCAGGGCTCGTCCGATGCTTCCTCCGGCGAATGCCGCCCGTTGCTCCGCCTCTTCCGCTCCATATCGGATCTCGAGATAATTTCCGAGCTGGTTGCGTGTCAAGGGTCGGAAAACGAAGAGTTGGCATCGGGATCGAATGGTTGGGAGGAGCCGGTTGGGGAAGGCCGTCGTCAAGATGATCCGGCTGGTGTCGGCCGGTTCTTCCAGCGTCTTGAGGATGGAGTTGGCGGCTTCCCGGGTCATCTTCTCCGCCTGGTCCACGATGAAGACCCGGTAGGCCCCTTGAAAGGGCCGGAAACGGGCCTCCCGGGTCAAATACCGGATGGTCTCGATCCCGATGGAAGTCCCGGTGGCCTGGAAGAGGCGGATGTCCGGATGGTTGCCTCCGGCCACCTTCGAGCACGATTCGCAGTTTCCACAGAAGTCCTCTCCGGACCGGTTTCTGCAGTCGGTCCGGGTGGCCAGACCCAGTGCCAGGGTCTTCTTGCCGACTCCTTCGGGCCCGGCAAAGAGGGCGGATTGGGGCAGGGAAGCTCTCTTCACCCGGCTGACGAGATCTTGGTTCCCGATGAAATCCTTCAGACGGACCAGGCTGTATCCTGACGACCCGCCGGAACCGGAACCAGCGGACGGACTGCGCTTGGTGGCGCGACGCTTGGCGGCCATCTCTTCTTCTTGCCGTCGGCCTCTCCCGGCGAGCAGTGCGGGTTAGCCGATCAGTCCTTTCTCCACCAGTTCGGCCAGCAGTTTCTTCAGAGTCTCTTGTGGATTCCCGGAACCGTCAACCAGCGAGATCCGGTCCGGATCTCGCTGTGCCAGCAGTCGATAACCCTCTCGGACCCGCCGGTGGAACCGCATGGTTTCGGCTTCGAAGCGGCCCCAAGCCTGGTTGCCCTCGACGGCATTCCTCCTGCAGGCGCGCGCCAACCCGGATTCCACCTCCAGATCCAGGATCAGAGTCAGATCGGGCATGCGGATCCGGAGAGGGCGGGCGAGCTCATCGACCCGGGAGAACCCGATGCCGCGGGCGTACCCCTGGTAGGCCAGCGTCGCGGTGTGGTAGCGATCGCAGAGGACCGTTCGCCCCTGTTGGAGCGCCGGTTCGATCACCTCCGCCAGATGTTGGAACCGGTCCGCCAGGTACAGCAGCAGTTCCGCCTCGGCCTCCCGGTCGGGTCCTTCGGATTCCAGGAGGATGCGGCGCAGTCGGGATCCGAAGGGAGTCCCGCCCGGCTCCCGGGTCACGACGATCGGGATATTGCGTCTCTTGAACTCCTCCGACAGCAGCTTCAGCTGCAGAGTCTTTCCCGAACCCTCGATGCCTTCGAGTGCAATGAATCGGCCCACAGGGCCTCCGCCGATGCCGAGAAGCAAGCCCCCCGCCTCGTCCTGAAACAAAGGTTGGTCATAGTACCATAGGATTTGTTGGTCGCCGTCCCCGGGCCGATGAGTGAGCCCCGACAGCGGGCACCCACCAGGGGTGCCCCTACGTCGCGATGCTCTCAGATATACTGGCTGACAATGCACGATTTTAGATCCCGACGGGAGAGTCTGCTGGATGAAATCGACCGGACGGCCCGGTCCTGTGGTCGAGACGGGCGCGACATTCAGCTCCTGGCCGTGACCAAGGTGTTTCCCGCCCCGGTCGTTTCCAACGCCGTCGCGGCCGGCCAGACCCGGTTCGGCGAGAATCGGGTTCAGGAGGCCGCGGCCAAGATTCCTGCCGTGGGCGGCCCCGCACTGGAGTGGCATCTGATCGGCCATCTCCAATCCAATAAAGTGCGCCGAGCGGTTCAGATCTTCGACGTGATCCAGACTCTGGACAGCGAGAAGCTCATCTCCAGGGTTGCCCGCTGCGCCCGGGAGATGGAAAAGGTTCTCTCCGTCTATATCCAGGTCAACATCGGCCGGGAAAAGCAAAAGTACGGAGCCGACCCTGAAGCCGTGGGACAGCTCGTGCGGCTGGTGGACCGGTCGCCGCCTCTGGTCCTCCAGGGCCTGATGGCGATTCCGCCCTTTGCCGTGGACCCGGAAGCATCGAGACCCTATTTTCGGCAATTGGCCCGATTTGCCCGGGAAGTCAGCCAATCCCGGTCGGAACCCGTAACCGGGCTTTCTATGGGAATGAGCCACGACTACCGTGTGGCCATTGAGGAAGGGGCCACGTTGCTCCGGATCGGATCGAAGTTGTTCGGAAGACGGCCCTCCTGAGGGGCGATCTTTGGTCCCAGGCCAAAGGTGCCGGGTCTCAAAGGAATCGATCGGAGGAAACTGAGGTGCCACTTCGGTCCTTGGACGGCACGATAACCGTCCGCTCCCCAACCTGTCAGAGTCCCCTGCTACAATCCGCGCACTTTTTTTAGAATTCAATCATTCAGTTTTTCGGGAGGGGAGTATGGGGAAGCTGGCGGAAGCGGTATCTGGGTCTCGCATTCGATTGGAGCACCATTTCTCCAGACCCGACATCCATCCCTTCGACGACGTGGAATGGGAGACTCGTTCCGCTGAAATCAAGGATTGGAAGACGGGTAAGGTCAGCTTCCGCCAAGACGATCTGGAGTTTCCCAAGTTCTGGTCCCAACGGGCCACCGACATCGTCTCCAGCAAGTACTTCCGCGGCCATCTGGGAACCCCCGGGCGGGAGCGGAGCGTCAAGCAGCTTATCGGGCGCATCGTCGACACCATCACGGGTTGGGGTTCCAAGATGGATTATTTCGATTCGGACCAGGGCGCCAAGACCTTCAACTACGAGCTGACCTACCTGCTGTTGCATCAGATGGCGGCGTTCAACTCGCCGGTCCAGTTCAACGTCGGGATCAGGAAGAAGCCCCAGTGCTCTGCCTGCTTCATCAACACCGTGGACGATTCCATGGAGCACATCATGAAGCTGGCCCGGACCGAAGCCACCATTTTCAAGGGCGGGTCAGGCTCCGGCGTGAACCTGTCCAGGATCCGTGCCTCCACGGAACCCCTCGCCGCCGGCGGCTTTGCCTCGGGTCCCGTCTCCTTCATGCGGGGATATGACAGCTTCGCCGGAGCGATCAAGAGCGGCGGCGCAACGCGCCGGGCCGCCAAGATGGTCATCCTGGACGCCGAACATCCCGACATCGAGGAGTACATCTGGTGCAAGGCCAAGGAAGAGAAGAAGGCTCAGCAACTGATCGAGTTGGGATACGACGACTCCATCGATGGTGAAGCCTACCGGTCCGTCCAGTTTCAGAATGCCAACAACAGCGTCGGGGTGACGGATGAATTCATGAAAGCGGTGATTGCGGACGGCGAGTGGCGAACTCGCCGGGTCACCGACGGCAAGGTCCACCGCGTCTACAAGGCTGGCGATATGATGCAGTGGATTGCCGAGGCGGCGTGGCAGTGCGGCGATCCCGGCCTGCAATTCAAGACCACTCTCAACGAGTGGCACACCAGTCCCAACGCCGGCCCCATCAATGCCTGCAATCCTTGCTCCGAGTACGTCTTCCTCGACAACTCGGCATGCAATCTGTCCTCTCTGAACTTGATGAAGTTCCTGAAGCCGGACGGACAGTTCGACACCAAGTCCTTCCGCCATGCCGTATCCGTCCTGATCCTGGCCCAGGAGATCATCGTCGACAACTCCAGCTATCCCACCGAAGAGATCGAAGAGATCAGTCACGACTTCAGGACGTTGGGTTTGGGATACGCGAATCTGGGCGCGTACCTGATGGCGCAGGGTCTGCCCTACGACAGCGACCAGGCGCGGAACACGGCCGCCGCCATCGCCGCGCTGATGACGGGACAGGCCTACTTGACCAGCGCCCGGATCGCCGAGCGCATGGGGACGTTCGCCGGCTTCGAAAGCAACCGTATTCCCATGATGGGTGTCATCCACAAGCACCGGAGCGCCCTCTCCCAGATCGATTCGGCCCTGGTGCCCATGAACCTGCTTCACGCCGGCATGGAAGTTTGGGACGAAGCCATCGAGAAGGGGACTCAATCGGGCTTCCGGAACGCACAGGTGACTCTGCTGGCGCCGACGGGAACCATCGCCTTCATGATGGATTGCGACACCACCGGCATCGAGCCGGACTTCTCACTGATGAAGATCAAGAAGCTGGTCGGCGGAGGCACCCTCAAGATCGTCAACCACACCATTCCCCGCGCGCTCCGGACTCTAGGATACGACGAGGGGGAGCAGAAGGCGATTCTGGACTACATCAACCGGAAAGATACGGTAGAGGGTGCGCCCAACCTGGTGAGGGACCATCTCCCCGTGTTCGATTGCGCGGACACTCCGGCAAAGGGGGTCCGTTCCATTCATCCCATGGGGCACATCAAGATGTGCGGCGCCGTACAGCCCTTCCTCTCCGGAGCGATTTCCAAGACCGTCAACCTGCCCAATACGGCCACGGTCGAAGAGATCAAGGATGCCTATATCCAGGGCTGGAAACACGGGATGAAGTCCGTTTCCATCTACCGGGACGGATGCAAGCTGGTCCAGCCGCTTTCGACCAAGGACAGCGGCCGCCAGGGCCTCGCGGCTCAGCACCGGAACATGCCCAAGGATCACCCGGCGCTACAGCACGAATTCCGAATCCGTGGTTTCAAGGGTTTCCTGACCATGGGGATGTATCCGGAAGACGAAGAATTGGGCGAAATATTCGTCAATTTCTCGAAGCAAGGTTCCACGCTGCAGGGCATGGCCATGGCTTGGGCCATCGCCATTTCCATGGGGGTTCAACGCGGAGTGCCGCTGGAGGACTATGTCCGGATGTTCTCCCACATGAGCTTCGAGCCGGCTGGATTCACCGACAATCCCCAGATTCCGTTCGCGACCTCCATTCCCGACTACGTGGTCCGGTACTTGGCGAGTCGATTCCTCGACACCGAGATCCAGGAGGCGCTTGGCATCCACCAGGTTCAGCCCAACGGAAGCGTCCAGGATGGCGTCCAGGTGAGTTTTTCCGAGTACTCCCGGTCTGCCGAACCGGCCAGCCCGTCAGGAAAGCTGGTTCAGGACGTTCAGGCGGACTCGCCTGCCTGCCTCCAGTGCGGAAACCTGATGCAGCGAAACGGAAACTGCTACATCTGCACCGTCTGCGGCACCACTTCAGGCTGTAGTTGAGGTTCGCTTCTCGGCGATCCGCTAGAACGGGGACTTGAACTCCTTCGACAGTCCGAAGACCACGCCGGAGGAGGGGTCCGTGTCTCGTAAGCCGGCAAAGGCGCCCAGATCCAAGTAGAGTCCACCGAGCCGAATCTGCAGGGCCACCCGCAGCCTCTTTTGTTGCTCCGTCCCGATACCTGATCGACTGGCAATGATGTCGGGTGACACCGGGATTCCGGTGTGACGGCCGGAACCGGCCCTTCCGTAGAAATCGCCTACCAGGTTTATCTTGGAAGTGACCGGGTAGGCCATCCCGATCCCGTACAAAACCAGGTCATCCTGTGCCGCCGCATCCAAGGGATCTCCCAGGAGGGCCAGACCCATATTGATGAAGCTCTTCAGACGGCCGAAGTGCCGCTCCAATACGAGGGCAGAGAAGATGTTCGTAACGTCATTTCCGATGCCGGTTTCGTTCGAAGCGATGGGAATCTGGGCCAGGAAGTGCAGGCTCATTGCCGGCCAACCGTTTTTCTCATCCAGGAAACGGACCTTGGAGCCGACGAAAAGGTCTCCATAGTCGCTGGTCGAGTTGCCCGAGAAGGCGAGTCTTTCGGTATGGGGAGCCGGGAACCTCTCGGAAATGCCGAGAAAATCCTGCATGGTCCAGCCCATGCGGAGCTCGGCTCTGGGGCCGACCCCAAAGCGCAGATCGCAGATGCCGGCGCGGGTGAGGTTCCCCTTCAGTCCCGAGAGCCGGAAAGTGGCGTCCTGGAAGTACTCGAAACCGAGTCCGAAGCGGGTCATTCCTTCGGGGACGGTGCTGGCGGGTTCGGTGATCAGTGGACGCTGCTGAGCAAACAGGGATCCGGAGAGAAGGACGAGAGCCGGCAGGACCGCGATCCGTTTCATCCGGGGGAGTGTATGGACGCCTCCGAGGCGAGTCAACCGCAGCTTGATGTGGGCCTGCGGGCAATGAATGAGCGCCGGACTGTCACCCGAACACTTCCTTGACCTTGCCGAAGAAGCCCTCCTTGTCCGGGCCCGACTCCTCAAGCGTGTCCAACTGGAGCAGCAACTCCCGTTGTTCCCGGCTCAGCCGCCTCGGAAAGGTGACCTTCACCTTGACGAACTGATCTCCCCGGCCGTGTCCCCGGGGACTCACGACCCCTCGGCCTCGGAGGCGGAATACCGTACCGGGCTGAGTTCCTTCCGGCAGCCGCAATTTTTCCGTCCCCTCCAAAGTCGGGACCACCAGTTCGGTCCCCAGCGCAGCCTGAACGAAACTCACCGGAAGCTCGCAGTAGAGGTCGTTCTGATCCCGGCGGAAGAAGGGGTGTTCCTCCACGGAAAGGACCACATAGAGGTCTCCTGAAGGTCCCTTGTTGGGGCCGGCCTCTCCTTCGCCGACGATGCGCAGTTTCGACCCTTGGTCGACGCCGGGCGGAATCTTGATCTCCAGGACCTTCTCCCGCTGAACCCGCCCCGCCCCGCGACACCGGCGGCACCGGTTCTTGACGATCCGTCCCGAGCCCTGGCAATGGGAACAGGTGCGGCTGATGGTGAAGAAGCCCTGCTGGTAACGCTGCTGGCCCCGACCCTGACAGGCGGGGCAGGTGACGGGACCGGTCCCGGAGTCGGCGCCCGAGCCGTTGCAGGAATCGCAGGTCTCTTGTCTGGGGATCTTGATCTTGGTCGTGGCTCCGAAGACGGCGTCCTCGAATGAGATTCTGAAATCGTACCTCAGATCGGCGCCGCGGCGGGCCCGTGTCCCGCGGCCGGAGCGTCCGCCGCCGAAGATGTCGCCGAAACCGAAGAGATCGCCCAGGATATCGCTGAAGTCGGCGAAGGGATCGCCGCTGGATCCACCGCCCCCGGCGCCGCTCACACCGGCGTGGCCAAAACGATCGTATTGGGCGCGCTTCTGCGGGTCGACCAGAACGCTGTAGGCTTCGGCGGCCTCTTTGAAACGTTCTTCGGCCTGTTTGTTTCCGGGATTCTTGTCCGGATGGTACCTGATGGCGAGTTTACGGTACGCTGCCTTCAGGTCCTGCTGCGTGGCCTGCCGATCCACACCCAGCACTTCGTAATAGTCTCTTTTTGACAAAGCGGCTTTCTCCCTCTCCCATCGGAGTCACATGGGAGTCGCGATTTCCGATGAGTCGACGGTAGCTTCTAAAATAAGATCGTTCCCCGGCTGATTCAAGGAAGGGGATTCTTTACTCCGGGCCGGACGCGTGCACGGTGGGTCTCGGTACTTCCACCGGCAGGCACCCGAGCTCGAATTATATTCGTTCCCAGTCCTCGACTCCGCCCGGCGTCACGCGAATCCGGATTTCGATACGCCGGACGCGGGCAGCCCAAAGCTGGCCATGCAAATCACCCGCGAATGATGGGATCGATGAATTCACGCATTGCCGCGACACACTCCTGCGGTTGTTCCAGTTGCAGCAAGTGTGTCGCTTCCGGTATGAAATCGTAATCGACGGTCAGAATATTGCTCAGCTCCATCGTCGGCAGATACGAGTAGGGTAAGGTCGGGTCGGCTCCGATGACCTTGGTCGGGCAGCGAAAAGCTTCGAAGTCCACCAGCACGGCAAACGCACGAGCGTAATCTACGAGTTGCGCTTCGAATTCAGGCGGGCATCTCAGCACATATTCCTTCCCGCCGGCAGCTTCACGGAGCGTCGTCCTGGCCACGAGATCGAAAACTCCCGGCATCACGCGTTCGAAGACTGGCAAGTAGGGAAGAAAGCCGGCGAACGCCTCCCTGGTTTTAAACCGATCCGTGCGGCGCCGGGTCATGGCGGCCACGCGCATCGCGGCCCGATCGAAGTTTTCGTAGCTGTCATCCGGCTTGCACAGCGGCGGATCAAACAGGACGCACGCCGAGAATTCGCTTCCACTGGCTGCTCGTCATACCCCGGCGTAAGGCCGACCGGATCTGGAAACGGGAGACATCCAAAGAAAAGCCCACGCCTAGCAGTCCGTGGTGAAAGTCCCGCGAGCACCGAGACCGTTCCTGCGCCCGCCGGACAAGGCGCGATTCGGGTGCATACCGGGAGTATGTGCCCGAATCGCAACGCCGTCCGCCGGGATGCAGGGACGGCCGAATGCCGTGATGACTTTTGCCACGGGCTGCTAGAGCCTTGATCAGAGCTTCCTTGAATGTCCGGAGCTTCAGAAACAAGGGGGGAAGCTTCCCTGCCGGCAATGTCCCGGCGGACGGTCACAAGGTCGGTGGCCGTTGCTCCAGTAGCGGACCCCTTCCGGATTCAAGCGCGTTCACTGGGCGTGGTTATCGAGGTATTCGATCAACATCCCGACGGAACGAATCTTCGAACACTCTTCGGGAGGAATCGCGATGTTGAAATCTTTAGCGACCAACTGCATGAACGCAACGGTATCCATCGAGGACACGCCGGCCGCAATGAGGTTGGTCGTCAGATCCAGGGGTCGGCCCAACGGCCGACCGTCTACCTCCAGGTTCTCGTCGACGAGTTGTCGAAGACGTTCCTCGATAGAGACCATTTGGGGGAATCCTTTAGCTAGATTCGCAACCTTGAGATGGCTGGAAGATTAGCAAGTTCAGGCCATTGCGTCAATGAATCGCACACCTGCCGAATCGGTGCCGGGATCGGGTCCAGGCCGGCTGTAGCCGCTTCGAAATTGCCTCGAAGAACGCGTCAATGTCCGGAGCCGGATGCAGCCCGCACCGGCGTTTTGAACCAGTGGCGCCGGCGTTGGAACGGATAGATCGGCAGGGAAACCCGGCGCCGCACCTCGCCCGCGAAGAGTCCGGCGAAGGCTACCGGTAGACCCGCCTCGTAAGCTCCCGCGACGGCCTCTACGAAGCCGTCGTCAAACTCCGCCGCGGCCTCGGTTCCGGACGGGCGCCGCAGGCTCCGGAGCACCACCGGCGCACGGGTCGACTCGGGTCCACCGTCCGAACCGGCCCCAGACCGGACTCCAGTCGGCGCCAGCACGGCGTCGGGACTGATCTCCACCACCACCTCGGCTCCAAGGTTCGCCAGCGTCCCGCCGCAGGGGCCGAGACCCGCCGGTTCCTGTGCCTGCCGGCGCCAATAGGCGTGGTCCGTCAGGTCGGCCGACTCCACGGCACGGCCTGTCGCACCGCTGACCAGGACGAGCGACGGCGGCGCAAACGTGAATTCTCGAAAGGCCGCGTCCGGACCATCCACCGGCGACGCTGCTCGCCCCTCTCGCCGCAACTCCGCCGTCACCGAGCCCCGCTCCGCCGCCAACCGGAGTCCCTCCTCCAAGCTGAAAACCGCAGCCGCCTGGGCCGCCGCCAACTCGCCGATACCGGCCCCTGCCACGATGCTGGGCCGGATCCCCACGCTGGACCACAACGCGGTGAGCGCACATTCCAGTGCGTAGACCGCTGGTTCCGCCCATATCGGGTCGGTGAAATCCCCGCCGGCGGCCGTTCGGCCGAACAGGACGCCCAGCAACGAACCTCCTCTTCTTACCTCCCGGAGCAACGAGTCGCAGCGATCCAATACGGCGCGGACCACCGGCTCGCTCTCGTAAAGATTCCTTCCCATCCCGAACCACTGGCTGCTCCATCCGGCGTAGGCGAAGGCCACCCTCGGCACCGTGTCAGGTTCCGTCCCTGCATCGATCTCCGGGAGCGCCATCAGCCCGTCCCGCAACGACCTGGAATCCTGAAATACGATACCGGCCCGGTGCTGGAAGTGGCTCCGTCCCACGCCGGCCGTCCAAGCCGCGTCCGAAAGCACTGGATCCGGTACGGCGGGATCGGAAGAGAACTCGCCGGCGCGCTGTTCGAGCCAAGCGAGGTACCGCTTCGACAGGTCCCGGAGCGCCAGGTCCGACTTGCCGGAGAGGGGCAGGATCCGTTTGGAGCGAGGAGCCGGATCGCCGGTTGAAGGAGGCAGGTCCACCGCCGGCGCCGGCCGGGAAACGGCAACGGTCCGAGCGGGACCTACGGGAACGCGTTCTTCGTCGAGTGTGGCAGAGTCGCCATCCGGCCTGCCGTGACCCTCCACCAGGAGGTGCGCGTTGATTCCCGAGAGGCCGAACGAACTCACTCCCGCGCGCGGTCTCCGATCGGCACCAAGCGGCCAAGCCGTCGCCTGGGACGTCACTCGCACCGGGAGTTGGTCCCAGTCCAGGTGCGGGGTCGGGTCGCGGAAATGAAGATGTCTCGGAATGACACCGTGGTTCATGGCGAGCACGACCTTGATCAGGCTGGCAATCCCCGCCGCGCACTCCAGATGGCCGATGTTCGTTTTTACCGAACCCAGCAGCAGAGGACGTTCCGCTTCCCGTCCCCTGCCGTAGACGGCTGCCGCTGCCAGGACCTCGATCGGATCACCCAGATTCGAACCGCCTCCATGCGCCTCCAGGTAATCCACCGCAGCCGGCGAGACTCCCGCCCGCGACAGCGCTTCCTCGATCACCCGTTCCTGAGCCGGCCCGTTCGGGATGATCAATCCCGCGCTCGGCCCATTCTGGTTC
Organism: Acidobacteriota bacterium; assembly: GCA_965217775.1. GTDB lineage: Bacteria > Acidobacteriota > UBA6911 > RPQK01 > JAJDTT01 > JAJDTT01. The sequence goes on along the minus strand of CBDCJH010000002.1, from coordinate 2,914,398 downwards.
ACGGCCGATCCACGGATCACGCCCCAGATTCGATCCCCGGCGGCCGTTGCTTCGCTCAACCGCTTCAGAACGATCATGCCGCAACCCTCACCCCGGACGAATCCGTCGGCCCCGGCGTCGAAGGTCCGGCACCTGCCGCTCTCCGAGAGCATCCCGGACTCCCGCATGAATGTCGTGACCGCGGGCGAAAGAACCGCGTTGACGCCGCCAACGAGAGCCAGATCCGTTTCCTTCTGTTGCAAGGCGCCAGCGGCCTGATGGGCCGCCACCAGGGACGAAGCACACCCCAAGTCCAGTGGTACTGCCGGGCCGGCGAGTCCCAATACGAAGGCGATCCGCCCGGCGGCCACGCTCATGGAGGTGCCGAGATACCCGTGAGCCTCGCCACTGGCCGTGGCCAGATCCCGGTAGTCTCCGTTACCCACTCCGACATATACGCTGGTGCGGCTTCCCTTCAACCCTTCGGGATCGATACCCGCGTCTTCCAGCGCGTGCCAAGTCGTCTCCAGCAATAGCCGCTGCCGCGGATCCATCATCCGCGCCTCGATCGGCGCGATTCGGAAGAACCTCGAGTCGAAACGGTCGATGTCCTCGACGAATCCACCCCGCCGCGACGCCGCATCCGGAGACTCGGGATCTCCGGCGACGCCGGACCAGGGCCCCGAATCCTGGCGGCCGTCGGTCACTGCGTCCACGCCCGCTTCGAGTTGCCGCCAAAAGGCGGGAAGGTCCGGGGCGCCAGGGAACCGGCAGGCCATGCCCACAATCGCGATACCGTCGTCCTTGCTCTGCACCGCGGCCCGGGGCTCCGGCTCGGGTTGAGCCGGTGGGGCTTCCTCGCGACCGGCCAGCAGGGACGGTCGAATGCCGTGACGACGTTTGCCACGGGCTGCCAGGCCAAGTTCCACGGCCAGATGGCCGGCGAGTCCGGAAATGTCCGGGTAATCGAACACGATGGTGTTGGGCGCCGCGTACTCCCCGGAGAACGCCCGGCTCAGCCGGTTCCTCAGCTCCACCGCCATCAGCGAGTCCATCCCGAGATCGGAGAATGCCGCCGTCGGCGCCGGCGACGCCGGGAGCCTGAGCACCGCCTGTACTTCCTGCCGCAGGAAGGACACCAGCAGCTCCTCGCGCGCTGCCGGCGGCGCCTTCCGCAGCCGGGAAATGAGGCCGCCGGCCAAAGCCGGCGAGTCGGCCCCCGTTTCCGCGACATCGGACAGCAGGTCCTCCAGCAGTGGCGGGCGCCCGTCGACGGCTTGTCCGTAAACCGGCCAGTCCACCGCCGCCACCAGGGCTGCCGTGACGTCGTCGCGTACCAGGCGCTCGAATGCCCGCAGACCCTGCTGCGGGCTGATCCAGCCGGTTCCCGATGCCTCCAACTGGCGGGCGATCCGCTCCCGGTGTTCCTCGGCTTCACCCAGCCCCGACCACGCTCCCCAGGCGATAGCCTGTCCGGGGAGCCCCAACGCCCGGCGATGGCCGGCGAGTTGATCGAGGAATGCGTTGGCCGCCGAATGGTTCGCCTGGCCCGGATTGCCCAGAACGCCGGCGACGCTGGAGAAGAGGACGAACAGGTCCGGATCCCGGTCCAGGGTCGCCCGGTGCAGATGCCATGCGCCCATTACCTTGGGCCGGAGCACTTGCTCGAACCGGTCCCAACTCTGGTTCCCGAGCGACTGATCCGACAGCACGCCCACGCTGTGGATCACGCCCCCGAGGGGAGGCAGCTCCCGATCCATTCGCGCCAGCATTTCCTCTACGGCGCCGGCGTCCGTCACATCCGCGAGCTCCACCCGCACCGTCGCTCCTCGGTTCCTGAGGGCGCCGATCACTTTCTCCGCGCCCTCGTCCGGCGGCCGCCGACCGTTCAAAACGATCGCTCCCGCTCCCCGGTCGGTGAGCCATTCGGCCAAGGCGCAACCGATCCCGCCCAGACCGCCGGTCACCAGATAGGTCCGGTCGTCCCTCAACCGGCCCCGGGCGAGCGGCGAAGTGGTCAAGACGATCTTTCCCAGGTGCCGGGCAGCGCGCATGAATCTCATGGCGGCTCGCGCTTCGGACAGCGGCCACCGGACGAGGCGAAGCGGTGTCACCTCTCCCGCCGCCAACTGACCCATCACGCGTTTCAGGGCCGCTCCCGGCCTTGCCGGTTCGCGCTTCTTCAAGCCGTCCAGATCGAGGATGGAGTAGGACACGTCGGGACGCACCGCCGCCATTTCCTCCTCGCTCAGGATGTCCCGCCGGGCCAACTCCACGAACCGGCCGCCTTGCGCCAGGCAGGAGAGGCTCGCGTCGATGAAGCCCTCTCCCGTCAGGCTGTTCAACACCACATCGACGCCGGCTCCGGCCGTGGCTTCGAGGATTTCCCCGCCGAAGGCCGTCCGACGGCTGTCGAACACGTGCTCCACGCCCAGCGACCGGAGATAGTCCCACTTGGAAGCACTCGCGGTCGTGAAGACCGGCGCTCCCGCGGCGCCTGCCAACTGGATCGCCGCCAACCCCACGCCCCCCGCGCCGGAATGAATCAAGACCCGTTCGCCGGACTTCAATCCGGCAAGTTCGTAAGACAGCGCGGCAGTTACGAACGCGGTCGGCAACGTCGCGAGCGCCGCGGCCGCTACCCCCGGCGGCGCGGGCGCCACCAGCTCCTCCCGCGTGACCACTTCGGGCCCGAAGGTGCCGAAGCCCAATCCGACCACGCGGTCGCCCACCGCCACGTTCGACACGCCGGAACCCACTTCCAGAATGTGGCCGGACATCTCGCGGCCCAGAAGCCCCTTGTCGATCAAACCGATGGAGCGGAGCACATCCCTGAAGTTGAGCCCGGTCGCCTCGACGGCGACGCGAACCTCTCGCGGCTCCAGCGGACGCGCCGGCTTCGGCGCCACGCGCAGTCGCTTGAGCGCGCCGCCCGGGTCGGGTTCCAGCCGCCAGCCGGTCCCTTGCGGCAGGGACAGCCGCTCCGCCCCGGCCCCGGCCCGAACCAGCCGGGCCACCCGGCGAAAATCCCCACGGTACGCGATATGAGTCTCAGGGTCGGGATGGAGCAGCTCATCGGCGAGGCGGGATGGGAGCGCCGCCGATTCGGGGTCGAGGTCGATCATCCTCGGCTGCAACTGGGGCGCTTCCCGGGCCACCACCTTGCCGAAGCCCCAGAGCAGCGCGCCGGCAAGCTCCCCGGTACGTTCGCGCTCCAGGACCTGCGCGCCGCGCGTGACCAACCAAACGCCCTTCCCGGGGATCACATCGGAGTCGGCGACGCCCTGCACCAGCGCCAGCGCGGTCTCCGCCGCCCGCCTCGAATCCTCCGCCATTTCCGCGGACGTCGCCCCGGGGCCATGGCCGTCCAGGGCCGCAAGATGCACCACGCCGCCGAGGGGCACATCGTCCGGCAGATCGTTCACGAGCGATCGCCACGATTCGCGCCGCTCCATCTCCACCTTGGTGCCGACTATCCCGGAACCGTTCTCCGCGCGTCCCCTGACCGCCGGCGCATACCGGCTTGCCAAGACGACCCTCTGCTTGCGGGCCGCAAGTTCCGCTGCCAACCCGGCCGCGGCGCCACCTTCGTCCGCCGCCAGAATCCAGGCGCCTTGCGGCTCGTCCACCTCCGCCGGTCCCCGCGCCACGATCACCCCCCGGTCGGGCATTCCGGCCGATTCCGACTCGTCCACTCCCAGGATCCCGACCTCGCCGAATCCCGTGTCCCCGAGAGCCTGGCGCCAAACCGCGGGGCCCGCCACGGCATGATGCGGGCGGTAGCTGTCGGCGAATCGCCACCATCCGTCCAATTGTCCGAACGTCAGATCCAGCCAGCCCTGAGCACGCAGATTCTCCAGCGCCAAGAGCTGCCCCGATGGCGCCAGAAGCCTTCGACAGTGCGTCAGAGTCTCCTGGAGGTCCCGCGTCGCATGCAGCACGTTGGAAGCGATCAGCAGGTCATAGCCGTGCCAGTCGAAGCCCTGCGCCGCCGGATCCTTCTCGAGGTCCAGCACCCGGTATTCGATGGCCCCGTCAGCGTCCCCGAAACGCGTCTCGGCTTTGGCGAAGAAGCCCGCCGTGATGTCGGTATACGTATAGTCGAACCGTCCGGAAGGAAGCTCCGGCAGAACGGAAGTGGTCGCCGAGCCGGTACCCGCTCCGACCTCCACCACCCGCAGCCTCCGTTCCGCCGGCAACGCAGCCACGAGCGCCCGAACCGCGTCCCCGAGCATCCGGTTCCCCGCACGTGCCACCGGCGCCTTCAGATACAGATCGGCGGCACTCGGTTCGCCGCCGCCGAATAGAAGCGCCAGCGGGTCGGCGCGACCGCGAAGCACCTCCGCCAGAGCGGAGGCACACCGCCGAAGGAGTCCGATCTCGTTCGATCCGTGCGGGTACAACCTGGCGATCCGGATCGCAGACTCCTCGGGATCGCCCATTCCTTCCGGCAGGGGATCCCCGGATCCCACCACCACCACGAAACCGTCTCCCACCTCCTCCAGCACGCCCGCCTGGGCCAGCATTTCAAGTATCCGGCGGAAAAGGCGCCCGTGATCTCCGATAACCCGCAGGCGCCGGCGCAAGTCCTCGGAGTCTGCGGACACCCCTGCCCTCCGTTCCCAGCCCAGCCTGTCCAGGGTCGAGAGTGCGTAAGACCGGGACAACCGCTCCAGGTCTTCCAGCATGGAGTCCCTGTCTTCGGATCCGACTCCTTCGGCTGCGAGATACTGGGAGAACAGTCTTGAGGGTGCCGCAACGGTTGCCGGACTCGGGAGGAAATCCGCAACCGGCAGGCCCGGCGCAAGGGCTCGTTCCGGCCACACAATCTCGTAGAGCAGCTCCTGCAAACCTTCCACCGCCGAGAGCAGCGCTGCCCGTGTCGCCCGCTTCACCGTGTACCCGTTCAAACCTCCCAGCAGGACCCCGCTTGGATCGTAGATCCGGAGATCTCCGGTCAGGATCTCTGGCGGCTCGGCGGTATTCGAATCCGGTGCCCGGTCCGGCGAGTTTTCCCTCATGCGTGCATGGCAGACGACGCGCTCCGGAAGGCGCCCCGTCAACCACAGCCGGTCCCACGCGAATGGAAGATACGTGGCCCCGTCCCCGGTCCCCTCAGGACCCCGCGCCGCCGACATGACCTGAAAGCAACCGTCGAGCAGAAGCGGATGGATGTCCGACCCGTTCCCGTCCGGCGCGTTCAGGATCGCGACCTCGCCCAATGCCTCGCCTGCCCGGGACCAGACCGCCTTCAGGGTTCGAAACTGTGGGCCGAGATCGATCCCCACGCTGGCCTTGGAGCGGTAGATTGCCGCCACGTCCCGGGACGACAGGCCAGCTTTGAGATCCTCCGGGTCCAGGCGCGGCGCGACTTTCGGTTCACGGGACAGGGGCGAGATCCGGCCCTCCGCATGCAGCGTCCATTCCTCTCCGGCGTCTCCTCGGCTGAGAATCCGGACACGGCGCGACGGCTCGTCACCGGAGGCGTCGACCAGGAGCTGCAATTTCCGGCCTCCGTCACCACTGCCCTCCTCGGAATTCCCCTCTGGGAAAACGAGGGGATTGCGCAACTGCATGTCCTCCAATACCTGCAATCCGGGGCCCTCGGCCACGGATGCTGCCGCCCCCATGGCGCCGTAGAGCGCACCCGGCGCCAGGAGCCGGCCGAATACCCGGTGATCATCCAGCCACGCCGGGTCTGAGGGGAACACTTCCGTTTCGAATGAGATCTCCCCACTTGCGGATTCGTGCCGGGTGCCGAGCAAGGGATGACCTGCGGCAAGCCGGCGCCGCTTCGGGGCCCTGATCCAGTGGCTTTCGCGCTGGAACGGGTATCCCGGCAGCGAGATCCGGCGCCGGGACTCCCCGGCGAAAAGCCCCGGAAAAGAGATCGGCAGACCCGTCTCGTAAACTTGTGCCACCGCCGCGACGAACGCGTCCCCGGCCTCTTCCTCCGAAACATGGCGGCCCGGACGCCTGAGGCTCGAAAGCACGGCCGGAGAACCGCCAGAGTCGGCCGACTCGGGCCAAGCCAGAACCACCATCGGACCCAGCACGGCATGAGGTCCAACTTCCACTATGGCCTCCACCCCCAATTGGGCGAGCGTCGCCACTGCGCTACGGAAGGCGACCGGCTCTCCCGTCTGGCGGCGCCAGTACGCTCCGTCGAGGGCCGTGCCGGGGCCGACGGACCGGCCGGTCAGAGTGCTGACAAAGGTCAGGGAGGGCGGCGCGATGGCGACACCGGCAAGCGCCGCTTCCAGGTCGTCCAGCGCCGGCTCGACCAGAGCGCTGTGGTAGGCGGGGCTCTTCCTCAACCGCCGTACCCGCACCCCTTCTCTCTCGAAGCGCTCCAGAATGGACTCGACGTCCGCCGCCGGTCCGCTTACCGCCTGATGCGCCCCGTTGTCCGCGGCCACGCTGAGGCTCGAGTCCCGGGACGACGCGTTCATCTCCTCGACCGTTGCCGCCACGCGGGAGGCCGGGGCGAAGATCGCTCCCATGGCCCCCCCGCCAGGGAGGTTGGCCATCAGCAACCCGCGGGACGCGGCGAACCGCAACCCGTCCTCGAGGCTGAACACCCCCGCCGCCTGGGCCGCCGCCAACTCTCCCAGGCTGTGGCCGACCACGACGCTCGGCCGAATGCCGACGCTCGACCAGAGCGCAGTCAGCGCGCACTCCAGCGCATAGATGGACGGCTGGGTCCACGCCGGATCGTCGAGATCCCCGGCGCATTCGCCCCGGCCGAACATCACATCCAGGAGCGAAGCCCCTCTCTCCTCCCGAAACACCTCCTCACACCGGTCCAGAACGGCCCGCACCACCGGCTCGCTCCGGTAGAGTGATTCCCCCATTCCGACCCACTGGCTGGCCTGTCCCGCGTATGCGAACGCCACCTTGGCGACCGCCTCCGGTCCCGGATCCGTTCCCGAGCCACCCTCCGGCTCTACGATCCCCCTCAGGCCTTCCCTCAGCGACCCGGCATCCCGGAACACCACGCCTGCCCGATGTCTGAAATGACTGCGCCCCACTCCCGCCGTCCACGCCATGTCCCACAGCAGCGGATCACCGGGATGCTCGCCGAGCCAACTCAGATACCGCTCCGCCAGTTGGCGAAGCGCCTTGTCCGACTTGGCCGAGAGTGGCAGGAGACGTGTCTTTCGCCGGGCAAGCCCTTTCCCGGCCAGTGCCGGCTCCGGGATTCTCTCCGGCAGTGAAACGGCGATTGGCCTCGGCGAACCCAGAGGCCGCCGCCTCAGGTCCAGGCCGGCGTCGGCCCCGTTCGCCGCTTCGTATCCCTCCACCACCACATGGGCGTTGGTGCCCGACCATCCGAACCCGCTGACGCCTGCCCTCAATGGGCGATCGGAATGGAACGGCCACTCCATCGGTGCCGAAGTCACCCGCAGACACAGCCGGTCCCAGTCCACCTGCGGAGTCGGGTTTCGGAAGTGCAAATGCCGTGGAATTGCGCGGTGCTTCATGGAGAGTGCGACCTTGATCACGCCGGCGACCCCCGCCGCGGGCTCCAGATGGCCGATATTCGTCTTCACCGACCCGATCAGAAGCGGATGGTCCGCTTGGCGTCCCCTGGCGTACGCCGCCGCCGTGGAACGCAACTCGATGGGGTCGCCCACCTCGGTCCCCGTACCGTGCGCTTCGACGTAGTCCACTTCCGCCGGTCGGACCCCCGCCCGAAAGAGTGCCTCCTTGATAACCTGTGTCTGCGCCGCCTGGTTTGGAACGGTCAGTCCCGGGGTCGCCCCGTCCTGGTTCACCGCCGCGCCGCGGATCACGGCCCAGATTCGGTCGCCGTCCGCTTCCGCCTGGCTGAGCCGCTTGAGGACCAGGATTCCGCAGCCTTCCCCCCGCACGTACCCGTTCGCTGCAGCATCAAAGGTCGCGCACCGTCCATCCGGAGAAAGCATCCCGGCATTCGCACGCAGTTCCAGCAGCCGGCCGGACAGGATCGCGTGCACGCCTCCCGCGAGCGCCAGGTCGGACTCTCCCCGCTGCAGGCCCGACACCGCTTGGTGGATGGCGACCAGAGATGAAGAGCAGGCAGTATCCAACGCCAATGCCGGTCCCCCAAGTCCCAGCACGAAGGCCACCCGCCCGATGGCGGTGTTGAACGACGTCCCCGTTACGGAATAGAGGCTTTTGGCAGGCTCGGTACACTTACCCGAGTCCAGGATCAGCGCCCGATAGTCGTAGTTGCTGATCCCGGCGTACACTCCCGTACGGCTGCCCTTGAGACGTTCAGGATCGATTCCCGCATCCTCGAGGGCCTGCCAACTGGTCTCCAACATCAGCCGCTGTTGAGGATCCAGCAGTTGTGCCTCGACTGGCGAGATACGGAAAAACCGAGCGTCGAACCGGTCGATTCCATCGAGGTAGGCACCGAACCGGCAGGCCACGCTCTGAACCGAGGGATCCGGAAAGAGTTCACCCACACGCCCGGCGCCGGATCCGGGAATACCTTCGATAACGGCGTTCCGGCCAGCTTCGAGCAAACGCCAGAAGGCCGCCAGGTTCCTCGCGCCGGGGAACCGGCAGGCCATGCCCACGATGGCGATCGGCTCTCCGGACCGGACTTCCTTTCGTCTTCCGCCCTCATGGTCGGCGGGCAGAATTTCGTAACAGTCCGTGGTGAAAGTCCCGCGAGCACCGAGACCGGTCCTGCGCCCGCCGGACCAGGCGCGATGAGGGAGCATACCGGGAGTATGTGAGCCGATAGCAACGCAGTCCGCCGGGATGCAGGGCCGGTCGAATGCCGTGACGACTTTTGCCACGGGCTGGTAAGGATCGAGAAAACCGTCCTGTTTCATGGTGTTCCACTCTGCGGTGCGGACTGACCCGAGTTTCCCACCAGACCCCGGTCCCTGGGCAGGGACCCAAGACTGGGCCCCTTACCGACCCGGAGGTTCGTCCGGTGGAAGCATGGCCACCTTGACCTGGGCGGCCCGGAGGAGCCGGCGCCGGATCAGGTAACCGGGCCGATACTCCTCGATCACGGTGCCGTCCTCATGTTCCCGGGTGAACTCCCGAAGCACCGCCTCGTGAACTCTGGGGTCGAACTGGCTGCCGACTCCGGGAGCGGTCGTCACCTGAAACTTCTCCAACACCGCCTTCATCTGTTCGGCGAGCAGGCGGTAGCCTTCCAGATACGGGGTGAGGGCGGGATCCGGATCGGCCGCCGACATGACCTCCAGTCCCTTGGCACAGGCATCCAGTACGGGAAGCAGCTCGACCACCAGGTCCGCCTGTCCCTGAAGCCGGGCTTCGAATCGGTTCTTCTCCGTCCGCTTGCGGTAGTTGTCGAACTCGGCCTGTTTTCGGAGCAGCAGGTCGTAGTATTCGTCTCGCTGCCTGGCGAGGTCCTCAAGAGCATCTTCGTAAATCGACTCGGTGGTCTCGGCCGGGGCAGGATCGTCCTGCGGCCCTTCCTGACCGTCTTCGTCGGAAGAGACTTCGGATTGATTTTCGATTTCTTCTGGTCGTTCCATTGTCTTCAACTCTTTTCGGTCTTGCCGGTCACGGCGGTTTCGCGTGAGCAAGTTTCAGGTTAGACGGGATCGTTTCGAGACGGTAAAGGACAAGGCCCGGTTCTAGCCCGCATTTCTCACCAGCGAGCGCGCGCCCAGCGCAGTCGGTTCCGGAGCGACGTTGGGAAAAATTGCGTAAATGCCTATGAGAAAGATATTTTTCATCATACACATAGCGGCCTGGTGAGAAATGCGGGCTAGCGCTCAAACCGCGTGTCGACTATCTGGCGGCGGGTCACGCCGCGCTCAGGATCTGACCGAAGAGCCGGGCTACATATCCGACCAAGCTGATCCCCTTGTCGTATTTCATGCGCCTGGGACCGAGAATTCCCAAGCTGCCCGCCACTCTTTCCCGGTAGAGATAGGGTGAGGAGATCATGGCCCAACCCCGCATCTCCGGAATGTGACGATCCAGATCCAAGGTCACACGTGGAGCCGGTTGGTCGGCATCGAGACGTTCGGTGAGAACCTTGGCCAAGCGGCTCTTTCTCTCCATGGTCCTGAACAGACCGGCTGCCCGATCCTGATCGGTCAACTCCGGTTGTTGAAGCAGCCGCGAGGTCCCGCCGAAATAGACCTCGGAATCGCTCCCTGGGTTTCTCCGCGATCTGAACAGGCTGGCCGATCCCAGACGGATGGCGTCGGTGCGAGGACGGGCCTCCCGTCTGCTGCAGGTCTGAAGTCTCCGGAGTTCACGACGGATATGGGACAGGGTCTGTCCCTGGAATTCCTCTTGGAAAAAGCGGCCGGCCCGGTCCAGATCCTCCTGATTCAGATCCCGGCTGGACGCGATCAGGCGACTCTGAACCAAGCCTGCGCGAGTTACCAGTATGGCCAGGATCCGTCGGGATGAGATTTTCACGAACTCGATTCGTTTGAGAAATGACACCGACTGCGGCGGAGCCAGGACGAACCCGAGATTGTTGGAATGCCGGGAAAGGATCTGAGACGTCTGGACCATGAGGTCGCCAGGATCCGTCTCCTGCTCCAGCATCTGCCGGATCCGGGCCACTTGCCGGTGGGGCAGGTCAGGAGTCCTCTCCAACCCGTCGATATAGAACTGAAAGCCCTTGGTGGTGGGGACTCTTCCCGCGGACGTGTGGGGCTGGTTCAGGAATCCCGCTTGTTCCAGCCGGGCCATGATGGCTCGAATGGTCGCGGGACTGATCCCCTCCCGATGGAGAGACGCCAACCTCTTGGAGCCGACGGGTACGCCGGTTCGAATGTACTCGAGAACCAGCAGGTGGAGCAGTTGGTGAGCGCGTTGAGTGAGTTCCGCCGAGGGCTTACTCTTCGTCATCACGGACCAGTAAAACTCTGTAGATTGCCGAGGTTTTATAGCATAACGGCTTGGCCGGAGGCAATGCCCGGAGACCACTCCCGGGAGTCGTCAATCGTCTTCCGGAAACGGATGCCGAATACCTGCTGAAAGCCCTGAATCAGGGCTTGGGACAACTCGCCGAAGGAGACCGGCCTGCCTGCGGCTTCCGACACACTGACGGTCCTCGATCTCAGAAACTCCGCATCGACTCCCAGGGCGGCGGCCATGAGATCGTAGTGAATCACCAACGGAATCGAACCATGCTGCAGAAAGCTGCGCTTCGTCTTCTTCTGGGCGCTCCCCACCATCTTTCTCGTGCCCTGGACGAGTTCGTGCCGTGACGGCGCCACGAAACAGGGTTTTTGGGCTCGTGTCAGAGCCCGGTCCCGGAGCCTGTCTCCGGGCGCCGATACGGGGCGGATTCCCAGCCGGGACAACCCGGCCTGCAAAGCCGAAGAAATCTCGCGGTGGATCCTCCGGACGCTCTGCAGCGGAAAATGGCGGCTGTCGTTGGATGTCACCATGTAGGTGAGTTCATCGTGGTGGAATACGGCTCGACCGCCGGTGGGACGATGGACCCACGGGATGCCGTGCGTCCGGCAGTAGTTCTTGGCGAAAGCCAGGTCAGGACTTTGATGACATCCCAATGAGACGGTCGGTTCCGTCCAACCGTAGAAACGAACCAGCGTCACGCGGCGGCAGCTTTGCTCCGTGAAGAGCTGCAACCGCCGGTCGATCCGCATGTTGGAAGCGCCGTCCAGTGGCGGGCTCAGGACGCACAACCAATCCGGTGGAGCCTCCACGTCAGTCGGGATCAATAGAGCGAGCCCTCACCAGGGTTGGAGATTGTCCTCAGGGTTTCCGGAACGAGACGTAACGCACGGAGGGTCTTCGGTTCTGATTGATGCTCACGACACGGAGGATGATGGCGTGGTCCGGCTCGATGCCGTCGATGGTCTCCTTGAACTCGCGGTCGGTCTGCACCGCTTTCCCGTTCACGTGGGTGATGATATCGAAACGCCTCAGCCCCGCCTCGTCGCCGAGACTGCCGGGCCAGATCTCGGTGATGAACACACCACCCTCCTCGTCCAGTCCCAACTGGTCGGAATCCCGGGGATTCAAGGTACGCCACCTCAGCCCGATCTCTTTGCGCCGTTTCTCCTGGTCCTCCTCCGCTTCGAAGGATAGTCCTCCGGCCTCCGACCGTTCCTGGGCCTCCATCGTGCGTTCGGCCAGCATCACCGTGAAGTTCTTCACTTCTCCCCGGCGGACCACCACCACGGGAAGCTCGTCCCCGGGAGGAGTGTTGGCCACGGTCACACGCAGGTCGAAGTTGGTTTCCACCTCCTGGTCTCCCAGTTTCACGATGATGTCCTCTTCCCGGATTCCTGCGTCGTATGCCGGTCCGGTCTCGTTCGGCTCGCCTCTCTCGTTTACCAATTGCGTGATCAGCACGCCGTCACCGTCCTTGATCCCGTCCGGATCTTCTCCCGCGACTCCGAAATACTCGGCCATCTCCGGGTTCAGGGGCCGGTCGTTCATGGAGATTCCCATCCAGCCCCGTTCGATCTTTCCCTTGCTCAAGAGCTGGTTGTAGGAGTTGACGAAGACTGTGGAAGGGATGGCGAACCCGACCCCCTGCGAACCCCGGGAACCGGAGACGATGAGAGTATTGATTCCCACGACTTCACCCGACATGTTTACCAGTGGGCCGCCGCTGTTGCCCGGATTGATGGCGGCGTCGGTCTGAATGAAGTCCCCGAACGCCGCTCCCATGACCGGCCCGCCGATGACTCGCGCCGTCGCCGAGACGATCCCCGCGGTGATGGTCTTGCCCACGCCGAAGGGATTGCCGATGGCCAGCACCCACTCGCCGATCCGAAGGTCGGTGGCATCGCCCACCGGGACGAAGGGCAGAGCTTCAGGGGCCTTGATCTTGATCACGGCCAGGTCCGACTCATGATCGACCCCCACGACCACAGCCGGATGGGTCTCCCCCGAATGGAGGGTCACGGAGATCTTGTCGGCCACCCGCCGGCCGACGTTCTCCTCGACCGGAGCGATCACATGATGGTTGGAGAGGATATAACCCTGGCTGTCGACGATCACCCCCGAGCCCAGACTGGTCCGCCGGGCGGGTCCCCTGGGCATACGGTTCCAGAAGTTGTCTCCGAAGAACTCCCGCAACTCCCTCTGGCGCCGCTCCGTGTTGACGATGGAGATGGTATTGATGTTGACCACCGCCGCCTCCACGGTCTCGGCCACCCGGGTGAAACCTTCCGTCAAGCTGGCCCCGTTGACCGCGACCAGCGGTTTTGCCCGTCCCTCAGGAGTCTTCAGTCGAGAGTTCGGCTCTTTCTCCGTGCTGGAGACACCATCCAGAACGAGCACGGTTCCAATGGCGATGCCCAAAGCCAAGGCGGCCAGGACGGCGAGAAAGCCGACACCGGACCGGTGCCGGAACAGCGTGTTTCGCAAGGTCATGCTTTCTATCCTCCGCTCGATTTCGAATCGTGATCGTCGGTCTGTTCTTTCGTAAAGTTATACGCCGGGTCTCCGGCCGGGGTTCACATTCTACCGGCGATTGTACGACGCCGGTGCCGGACTCGCGGTCCGGCTCGGTCAGAGGAGCTTGACCCTCGCGTATCTCTGGTAGAACATTTTTTTCCCCCGCCCGGAGAACGAGACGGTCAACTTGAGATCGTCCCGGACCTTCTGGACCTGCAAGACGGTGCCGTGCCCGTATTCGGGATGCTCCACTCTGACCCCCGGGGCGAAGCTCCGGCTCCTGGAGACGCCCGCCGTCCGTCCGGACCCGGAGCCCGGGGTCCCGGAACGTCCTGGGGAGTGACCGGTCCCCCAGAGCTGGACCTGAGACCACTCCGGTCCGGAGTATCGCACCAGGCGCCGGGGGATCTCGGCCAGGAAGCTGCTCGCTTGGCGGCGCTCCTCCACATCTCCCCCCCACATCCTCCGGGTGCGGGCCAGGGTGAGGATCAGGCGCTTCCGGGCCCGGGTCATTCCCACGTAGCAGAGTCGCCGTTCTTCTTCCACGTTGCCCTCCGCCAGCGACCGGGTGTGGGGCAGCAGCTTTTCCTCCATTCCCACCAGGAAGACGATGGGAAACTCGAGTCCCTTGGCGTTGTGGAGCGTCATCAGCGTGACCGGGGCCGCCTCGTCGTAGTCGTCCGCTTCCGATCGGAGCGCGGTTTCGTCCAGGAATTCCTGGAGGCTCCGGCCGGAGCCCGAATGGTCGCGAGCCACGCCCAGGAGCTCCTGCAGGTTCAACAGCCTGTTGTTGGCCTCCTCCGATTCTTCTCTTTCCAGCGCCCGGGCATAGCCGCTGGAATGGAGGACCTGTTCCAGGACGACCTGAAGGGACTGCTCCAGGTCGATCCATTGCCGCCACTGACCGACCAGGGCGACGAACCGTTCCAGGACGTTTCGCAACCTCCGGGGAGTATCGTCCTGATCGGCGTCCCGGCGAACGGCGTCCCAGAGCGAGTCGCCGTTTCGCGCCGCCCCCAGGCGGAGCCGGGCCAGGCTCTTTGGTCCGATGCCTCTGGGCGGAGTATTGATAATTCGCTCCAACGCCAGGTTGTCCCTGGGATTGCGGGCGACCCTCAGGTAGGCGAGGGCGTCCCGTACCTCCTTCCGCTTGTAGAAGCTCACACCTCCTACCAGACGGAAAGGGAGCCCGAAGCGGTTCAAAGTGTCCTCGAACTGACGGGACAGAAAATTGATGCGATACAAGACGGCGACTCCCGTCTCGCCCTGTTGGAGGTAGCGTTCGATCCGCCGGCACACGAACCGGGATTCCGCGTATGAACTCTCCGCCGAATGGACCTCGACCGGCTCCCCGTGGGGATTCCGGGTCCAGAGCCGTTTGGGCTTTCTCTCCGAGTTGTGAGAGACGACCGCCATGGCGGCGTCCAGGATGCTCTGGCGGGATCGGTAGTTCTGCTCCAGCTTGACCACGACGGCGCCGGGGAAATCCTCTTCAAAGCTGAGAATGTTGCCGACGTCCGCTCCTCGAAAGGCGTAAATGGACTGATCCTCGTCACCCACGGCGGTCACGTTCCCGTGGGTCGACGCCAGATGCCGGACCAGGGCGTATTGACTGGCGTTGGTGTCCTGGTATTCGTCGATGAGGAGATAGCGGTATCGTTCCGACCAGGCCTCCCGGATTTCGGGCTGTTCCCGAAACAGTTTGTCCGTGAGCAGAAGCAGGTCGTCGAAGTCCATGGCGTTGGACTTCTCCAGATGCGCCTGATAGCGCGCCATCACCGGCTCCACACCCTCCTGGTCGTAGGGGTCGGAGTCGTAGTGGAAATCGTATACTCGTCTCCGGCTCTGGTTTTTCCTTTTGCTGATGAGGCTTCGGATCCTGCGCACCGGCGAACTGACGCCCGCATCCTTGCAGATCTTCTTGAGAACGGCGTTCTGATCATCCGTGTCGCAGATGGCGAAGTCCCGGCCGTAGCCCAAGTGTTCGGCATGCCGGCGCAGAACCCGGACGCAGAAGGAATGAAAGGTCGACAGACTCGGGACCGAGTCCAGGCCCTGCAGCAGGCCCTCCACCCGAAGACGCATTTCCTCGGCCGCCTTGTTGGTGAAGGTGACTCCCAGGATCTCCCAGGGACGGCATCTCCCCTGGTGGATCAGGTGAGCGACCTTGCAGGTGATGACCCGTGTTTTTCCGCTTCCGGCGCCGGCCACCACGAGCATGGGACCCTCGGTGGTCGTGACCGCCAGCTTCTGCCGGTCGTTCAGGTTTTGGAGATATTCGTCCATGGAACCGGGATGAATACGGCGTCGCGGGCGGGAGCAGGCGACAACGCGAGGATGGGGATGTGAAAAAAGGGCCGGGAAAGGGGCTTACCCTCCCGGCCCTTGAGGTGAATCTGCCGGTGGCAGACTGGATGACTCAGTTGACCCGCTCGACGAACTCTTCGATTCCAGCGAGGGAGTCGTTGTGGGTGGACTTGTAGAGCTGTTCCAGGTGCTTGCGGCAATGCTTGGAATGAGGCGCCCTTCGTTGGACGGAGCCGCGGGCGAAAGCCTTCATGGCGTCATCGATCCGATTCTGCTGCCATCGCCCCATCCCGATATAGAAGTAGGCTTCTCCCCTGAGCCCCGGCGAGGAGGTGGCGCGCAGGGCCCGGCTGTAGCTGGAGATGGCGCCTCCCCAGTTCCTGGACTCGGCGGCGTTACGAGCCACGGCGCCGTGGGCAACGGCCGTCTGCAGCTTGACGTATTTGTCCCATTCCGCCTGGGAGGTGCCCTGCGGTTTCTTGATCGCGGAGAAGGCCCTGATGGTCTTGCGGCCATACTCGGACGCCCTCTTCCACTGCTTTTTGCCCACGTAGATATTGGTCAGCTCCGCCACGATCTGGAAGGTCTCGGCGGCCTTGAGCCCGGCCACCGCCTTCTCGCCGTAGGAGATGTACTTGGCCTGATTCTTGGTCCCGTAGGAAAGGGCCAGAATGTAGGCGAGTCCGGCCGACGGCATTTTGGCGTAGAATTTTTCGCCGTACTGGGCCGCCTTCTGAAGCTGCCGGCTCTGGAATGCGGCGTAGGTCACCATCCTCAGCGCATTGGGCTCGTTCGGTTTCAGGGCCAGAAGCTTCTCCCCGGCCGATACCACCTTCCGATGGTTGGCCTTGGTCTGGTACTCCTGCAGCAACTTCACGTAGTTGCCCAGGGCATACTCGCTCAGCTTCGAAGAGGGCTTGGCCTTCATGAAGCCGACGATGGCGTTTTCCCGTTTACCCAGATCCGGTTCGTCGATGGCTGCCTTGTAGATCTGATAATCCTGGATGCTGTAGGGGACCTTCTGTTGTCCCGCCAGGGGGTTCAGTACCAAGGCCGTCAGGGCAAAGGCCAATCCGATCCGCAGACCCTTTCGCCGTGCTTTGAATGTCATCAATTGCTGTACCCTTCTCATGCAGTGTAATAAGGTTTAGGCTCAAAGCAAGTAGGAGCGACACTACCACAAGGCGCGTCCCAGGTTCAATCTCCCTTCGGTCCGCCTGGGTGTCGTTTCCGTGAACAAACACCGGCCGACCGGTCGCTTCCGAGGTTGATCCCCGCCATGATATTTCCGGAGCCGCCTCCCGCCCTGGAAGCTGTGGAACTGGCCCGTATCGACGGCTCGGATGAGACCCTGGCCATCACTCCCGACTGGTTCCCCATGGATCGATTGGCGGCCTCCGTCCGGAGCGTGGGAGTGGTGACCCCCTTGCACCTGCAGCCGGCTGCGGCGGGCAATCTGAGAATCGCCATGGGATTCCGCCGCTACCGGGCGGCTCGGGAGGCCGGTTTGCGTGCGGCGCCGGCGTTGGTCTGGAGCCGGGCGTCGGACTGGCAGCTCTTCGAGTGGGCGCTGGCGGAGAAAGCGGCCGGTCCGCTTCACGATCTGGAGCGGGCTCGGGCTCTGGTCAAGCTCCGGGAGCAATTCGAGGTCCGGGAAGAGGCACTCATCGAGCGCTATCTGCCGCTCCTGAACACCTCGCCCAGCCGCTACCGTCTCCGCTTCTTCCTCCGCCTCGGGCGCCTCGACGAGGCCTTGCAGCGTGCCGTTCATCGCGCCCTGGACCCGGCGACGGCGCTCAGGCTCGCGGCTTGGACGGCTGTGGAGCGCCAGCTGTTTCTCGATCTCCTGGAACGGTACGAACCCGGGCGGAACCGGCAGCGGGAACTGTTCGATCTGTTGGACGACCTCAGGTCCGCCGAGCGGCCACGCGGGTCCGGGGCGCTGGATCGGGTCTGGGAGGCGTCGGGCGCCAGGGAAGCGGATGAGGACGCCCGGACGGTCCGCCCCCTGCGTCTTCGCAGGATCCTGGAGTGTCTCCATCGATTGCGCCGGCCCCACTTGTCCCGTCATCAGGATCGGTACCGCAGGTTGAAGGGGGGTCTCAAGGTTCCACCCCAGATCCGCTTGCAGGTTCCTCCCTATTTCGAGGGGGATCTGCTCTCGGTCTCCTTCTCCTGCCGCAACCCCGCCGAGTTTCGCCACCTGGTGGGCAGGCTCGAGGAAATGGCCGGCCGTCCGGAGCTGGGACGGATCTTCGAGCTGTTGTGACGGACCATGACGGTCGAATGCCGTGACGACTTTTGCCACGGGCTGTCAAGAGGGACTGATAAGCTGTAGTGTGTCCCCCGCCGGCAGCGGAAGGGATGGGCGGAGGCCGACGCCATGATTGCGTACAAACCGGACAGGATCTACGTGGAACGCTGCGTGGCGGACTCGTGGATCACACGAAACGTGCTGCGCCGGCTGCCCTCCACACCGGTCGAATGGCTCGAGGACTCCCGTACCCTGCTGTCCGAATCCCGCCGCTGGAGTCCTTCTCCGGCAGCGGCCAAGAGATCCCTGGTGTTGGCTCGGCACAAGGGCCGCTTCTTCAAGGACTGTCCGGCCAGCCGGTCACGGGGAGAGCGGAACGTCTGCTGCAACTACTTCGTCGTCAATTACGCCAGCAACTGCCACATGGAGTGCAGCTACTGCTATCTCCAGACCCACCTCAACTTCCCCCACCTGGTCGTCTACGCCAACTATCGGGACCTGATCCAGGAGCTTGAGACCCGCTTCGGATCCCATCCCAAGACCCCCTTCCGGGTGGGCACGGGCGAGCTGGCCGACAGCCTGGCCCTGGATCCGCTGACCCGCTATTCGGTCCCTTTGGTGGAATTCTTCTCCGGCTACGACAACGCGATCCTGGAGTTCAAGACCAAGTCGGATTGCGTGGACAACCTGATGGGGCTGGACCATGGCGGACGCACCGTGGTGTCCTGGTCCATCAACCCCAGGACGGTCCAGGCGAGCGAGGAACATCGCACGGCGGGCATCGAACGGCGGCTGAAGGCAGCGGAACGTTGTGTACTCGACGGGTACCGGGTCGGGTTCCACCTGGACCCCATGATCCATTACTCGGGATGGGAGCGGGACTACGAGGATCTGGTCGACGAGATTTTCCGCCGTTTACCGCCCGAGTCCGTCTCCTGGATTTCCCTGGGCAGCCTCCGCCTGAGCGCGGAGTTGAAAGCCTTCATGAGGTCCCGTTTTCCCCGGAGTGCACTTCCGCTGGGCGAGCTGGTCCCGGTCCCGGACGGCAAGCTTCGCTACTTCTGGCCGATTCGGGTGCGGATGTACCGTTCGGCCGTGGAGTGGGTCAGGGCTCGCAGCCCCAGGACTCCCGTCTATTTGTGCATGGAGCGTCCGGGAGTCTGGAGCAAGGTGTTCGCGCAGGCGCCGCCGGATGAGAAGAGCTTGGGCCGGCGTCTGGCCGGCAGCTTGGCCGTCACTGCGGCGCGGTGAACCGAAACCCGTTAATGTCCATCTCGGCGCGGCTGGCCATCCACCCCCCGGGCAGATCCTGGATGTAGAACGTGAAGCTCCGTTTTTTCATGGGCTGTATCGGGGCCGTGTAGGCGCCCGGCCGAATCGGAGTCCGGGTGGTTTCCCAGACCGGCGTGTCGTAGTTGAAGAAGGTCATCTTCATCTCGACCACGTCCAGCGCCCTCTCCCCCTGATTCTCGATGGTGGCCGAAAATATGGCCATTCGGTTTCCGGCCAGGTTCGTGGCCATCTGGAGGCGAGGTTGGGTCAGGCTGACGTGCTCTCGATACCATCCGTAGTCCGAGTGCCCTTCGCGGAGCACGCCGGTCAGCTCCTCCCGCTGCCGGGGCTTGGGCTCATGCATGAAGACCACCACGCCCACGATCAACGTGGCCGCCAACCCGACGGGAACCAGGATTTTCCAATGCTCTTTGGTGCGGGCGGCGGAGGTAGTCTGGAACATGGTCGGTCTACTCCTGCTCCTGGATCAGGACGAAATGAACTCGCCGGTTCATGGCCCATGCTTCTTCCGTTTGGCCGGTGTCGAAGGGCCGCTCCTCCCCCAACGCAATGGTGGTCATGCGGTCGGGGTCGATTCCGGCATCCACCAGAATTTGGCGCACCACCTGTCCCCTCCTGTCGGCGAGAGCCAGATTGTATTCGTCGGTACCGCGCTCGTCGCAATGCCCTTCCAGCACGAATCGGACCTGGGCGTTTTCGGGCTGGGAAAACCACCGCGCGTTTGCCTCCACGGTGGCCATATTCTGAGCGTCGAGCGCGTTGCTGTCGAAGCTGAAGAAGACGGGCTCGACCGTAAGCGGGATTTCCTCGTCCCGGGCCGGCGACAGGAGATTCTCCTGGTCGATCGCTCCGGTCAGGTCCGCCGAGACCTCGATCGTCACCAATCGCTCCACCGTACCCCCCTGCCCTGTGGCGCTCAGCCGGTAGGAGGTCGTTTCTTCGGGAAAGAGCTTGATCCTTCCGGAGGGATCGACGACTCCGATGCCCTGATCGATCCGCACTTCGTCAGCGTCGTGAGACTCCCATGACAACAGGGCCGAGCCCCCTCTCCGGATCACGGCCGGCTCGACGCGAATCTCCAGGCTGGGCGCCGAAGCAACGGCCGGCTCGGCGGCATCGGTCCCCGTCCTGGCAGTGCCGGAACCGGCGCCGGTGTCCCGGTCGGCGCCGCCGGGAAGAGGGGGCGGAACCCGGTTTCTGCCGCAGGCGGCTCCCGCCAGGACCAGAAGCCCCAAGAGCAGGAACAGCAGACGGTAAGGGATCGTGAGGGGGTGCCTTTCAGCGAGTAAGGGCATACTCAGGTCCGGCGACGATTGCCGTGAAGTTTACCGTATCCAAATGAAGCCGGGCAACTCGCCTCACCTCCTCCGCATCGACCGCGCGGATCCATTCCGGATACAAGCGGATGAAATCCGCATCGAGTTCGAAGAGTTCCGCCGTGAGCAGGAATCGGGCCACGTGGGCGTTGGACTGGAAATCGAAAACGAAGCTGCCGGTCAGGTATTTCTGTGCCAGCGCCAATTCGTCTTCCGTGGGTCCACCCTCGATGAAATTCTCGATCTCTCCCAAGAGCCCACTCATGGCGGCCTGACGATTGGACGGCGAGGTGCAGATGTAGGCGAGAAACCGCCCCGGATAGCGGCCGGCGGAACCAGTGAGGTCGCTGTAGGTGGTGTAGGCGAGGCCCCGGCGGTCCCTGAGCTCCCGGGGGATCCGGCTGCTGAACCCCGGTCCGCTGCCCAGCACGGCGTCCATCACCTGGAGTGCGTAGAAATCAGGGTGGTTCCGGGCGACGCCCAGGTGTCCCAGACAGATGTGGACCTGTTCCCGGCCCTCCAGGACCCGCTCCCGCACCCGAGGCGCCCGCTGCCGCCGGGGCACGGGAGGTCGGCTCCTCCGGTAGTGGCCGTTTCGCCAGGATCCCAGGCAGTTGTCGACCAGATCGGCAACGCCGGCGCTTCCGGCGTTGCCCACAATGACCAGAATCGTGTTCCCAGGAGCATATCGCAGGCGGTGAAACGCCCGAATGTCCTCGATTTGGAGCCGCCTTACCGACGCCGGGGTTCCCAGGGCAGGGAACTGCAGCGGACCGCCCTGGTAGATCTCCCGGTTCAGCAGGTTGCTCACCACCACCTGTGGATCGTCCTCCAGCGCCTCCAGTTGGGTCAGAGCCTTCTCCCGCTCCAGACCGAGCCGTTCCCTAGGGAAGGTGGGACGGGACAGCATCTGGGCCAGCAGATCGAGTCCTTCCGGCAGATCCCGGCCCCTGAGATGGAGGGAGATCCCGATCATTTCATGTTGGCAGAAGGTAGAGAGGTTGCCGCCCGCGTCCTCCACCAGGCGGGAGATGTCGTCGGCCCGGTATTTGGCGGTTCCCTCCTCCAACATCCGTGAAGCAAGAGCCGCCAGTCCCGGCTGCCGAAGCGGGTTCCGGTCGGTGCCGGCAAGAACGAAGGCGTTGACCGAGACCACGGGAAGGCGGTCGTTCCGGCAACTGAGGAGCACCAGTCCGTTGTCCCAGACCCGTCGTTCGAACCCGTCCAAGACCATTTTCGAAACTTCCCGGCTACCGGCGCCGCGCGGTGCGCATCCGCGCAGACTCCTATCCGATCTCCACGACGCCGACGGTCCAGCGCCGCCCGGACCAGTGCCTGGCCGCGGCCGCCATGACCTCCCCGGCGGTCAGCCTGGAGATTCGTGCCACGTAGTCGTCCCAGTAGCCGGGGCGCTGCAGGGCTTCCATCGAGGCCAGTTGCATGCATTGGTCGAACGTCGTCTCCAGTTCGAAAAGAAACTGGTTGATGCACTGGTTCTTGGCCCGGGTCAGCTCCTTCCGGCTCAGGGGGCTGGTGCACAACTGCATGAGTTCGTGGAAGAGGAGTTCCTCCGTCTGTTGCAGATCGGCATCCTCGCGCAACTCCAGGCGGATCAGCAGCAGGTAGGGGTCGAAGGTGTCGCCCAGTTCGGTATGGACCAGGGAAGCCAACCGGGTCTCTTCGACGAACTTCCTGTAGAGGCGCGAAAGTCGACCCTCGGAGAGCACCCGGTCCAGGATCTGAAAGGCGTCGTGATCGCTCTGATGAATGGAGGGGGCGGGGAGGGCCACCAACATTCTGGGCACGCGGCTCCGTCGCCGAACCTTGATCTTGACCCGGCCGCTGCCCCCTTCCTCCTGGGGTGGAAGGAGCGGCGGAGGAAAACCGGAGGCCGTCTGCCGGAAGAGCTGCTCCACGGTCCGGAGAGTGAACTCCGGATCGGTGTCGCCGGCGACGGCCAGCACGGCGTTCCCGGGGACGTAGTACCTGCGGTAGTGTTCCACCATCTGTTCCGCGGTCAGCGCCTGGATGTCCCGGCTCAATCCGATGATGGGGAAGCGGTATGGGTGCCTCTCGAAGGCCTTCAATTCGACCGATCGGCGAAGTGCTCCCCAGGGATGATCCTGTTCCATTCCGGATTCCTCGAGGATCACCTGCCGCTCCAGCTCGAACTGCTGGGGGTCGAAACGATTGTTCGACATCCGGTCAGCCTCGATTTCCAGAGCGCAGACCCATCGGTCGGAGGCGAAGCTGAAGAAGTAGCCGGTATAGTCCTGCGTGGTGAAGGCGTTGTTGGAACCCCCATGGAGCGCCGTGATCCGATCGATCTCTCCGGGTCCGTAGCGTCCGGTGCCCTTGAACATCATGTGCTCCAGGAAATGGGAGATCCCGGTCCGGCCCGGAGGCTCCACTCTGGAACCCACCCGATAGCAGATCATGGTGGTGACGACGGGGCTGGTGTGATCCGGCCGTACCAGCAGCGTCAGTCCATTTTCGAGACGGTGCCGATGGACTGGAGGAACCCGGAATCCGGTCACGCCTCCCTTCAAGGTCAAGCTCGGCTGCCTCCGTGTAAGTCCATTTTTCCGGGAACCCGAAATCCCGCCATCTCTTTTGCGCCGGGCTCGCGGGACACTGATACAATGGTCCGATCCATGAGAGATCCAATCCAGTACTCCGGTTGCCGCCCTGGTTTCGGATTCCGCCTGGTTTCGATCCTGACAGGTGTCATCGCCTTGATTATAGCGCCCGCACCCGGCGCGCCGACGGTGAAGCTGGCGAAGCTGACCGTTCCTTCGTTCGAGCGGAAGTCCCTCCTGAACGGAATGGAGGTGCTGATGCTCCGGCCGGGTCCCTCGCGCCGGTCGTTCCGTCTCATGATCGAGAACGGGGCCGCTTTCGATCCCGTGGACAAATGGGGCATCACCCACCTCACCACTCGGATGTTGCTGGAAGAGACGGAGCTTCGATCCGGGGCCCTGATTCAGCGGCAGCTCGAGAGCCTCAACGGCGAGTTGGAGCTTCAGGTCGATTGGGATGCCATATACCTCTACGGAAGCGCTCCGGAAGAGAATCTCGCGGCGGTGCTGGGCCTTCTGGGGGAGGTCGTGGTGCGCCCCTTTTTCCGGGAGGAAACCTTCGAGAGGCTGCGGAAGCAGCAACTGGAAGCGGTCGAGAAACAGTTGGAGAGACCCGAAGTGGTCACCCAGAAAGCGTTTCTCGCCCATCTTTTCGGACCGAATCCCTACGGACACGGCGTACTGGGGACGGTGGAGACGCTGGAGAACCTGGAGCTGAGAGACGTCAAGATCCAATACCGGAAGCTCTTTCTTCCCAACCAGGCCAGGCTCGCCCTGCATACGTCTGCCGAGCCGCAGGCCATGTTCCGTGAACTGAGTCGCCGCTGGGGCGTCTGGATCAGGGCCGAAGCGGCCCCGTTCACGTTTCGCCGGGCCCCGGTCCTGGAAGGTTGGCGGATCCTGTTGCAGGACCTGCCCGGGGACGAGGCCCTCTTTCGCTGGGGCAGGCTGGGCGTCGAGATGGGCAGCCGAGATTACTATGCCCTCAAGATGTTGGAGGAGTATCTGACCCTCTCCCTGCCGGGGTTGGCCCGAGTGGTCGAGGCCGAGCAACAGATCCAGGCCTCTTCCCGGGTGAAAGCGTTTCGAATGCCGGGATATCTCCAATTGAGTCTCAGAACCTCCGCGGACCGTCTCATGCCCTATCTGAAGGAGTTTCTTCAGACCATGAGTGGGCTTCGGGAGGGCCAGGTGGACCCGTCTCTGATGGAGGAAGCCCGAAGCCTGGCCTATCTGGAATTCCGCAATCGGCTGGAAGATCCGGTTGCGCGACTGACTCGCCTTCTGGACACCAGCCTCTACGATCTGGGTGTCACCTACATCGCGAACTATGGCCTCCGCCTGCGGCGGGTCACACCCGAGGACTTTCGAAAGCTCCTGATGGAGTACCTCTCGCAAGACTCTTCACTGCTCGTCGTCGGTGGTCCCGCCGCCGAACTCAAGCCCGAACTCGAGCAATTGGGACCGGTTCAAATCTCGACCGTCCGTTGAACTGTATCTGGGGCTCGGCTATATTCTAGGAGCCTGCGGAGAGTTTTGTCCGGGGCTCAGAAGGGGTCGATTCACCTCATTCGGTGGGCCGGCGCCCGCAAGATCGGTTCAGGATGCGACAATGGCGGAAGTGGCCGAAAAGGTGGAATTCCTGCTGCGGGGGGCCGTAGAGGAACAAGGGATGGAACTGGTTTACGTCCAGTACCTTGCCCAACAGCGGAGTCCGTTGTTGAGAGTTTATATCGACAAGCCCGGAGGCGTTACGTTGGAGGACTGTCGGACCGTCAGCCGGCAGGCCGGTGTTCTCCTGGACGTGGAGGATCTGATCTCCGACCGGTACGTGTTGGAGGTGTCTTCTCCGGGTCTGGATCGCCCTCTCTTCCGGGTGGAGGACTACTTGCGATTCTCGGGTCGCGAGGTTCGTCTCACCACCCGGGAGAAGATCGACAGTCGCCGCAGGTTCACGGGTTTCATCCAGGACCTTCGTGACGGCGTCGTGCAGTTGAGCTGCCAAGACAAGACTTACCGGATCCCCTTCGGGATGATCGCCAGGGCCAACCTGGTCTACCGGTTTGCCGACTCGTTCAGGAAGTAGAATCGGCCGCGACGGGCGGCAACAGTGAGGATATAGCGAAGCATGTCGAATGCCCTCAGTCAGAGCATCGAGCAGCTCAGCCGGGAAAAGGGTGTTGAATCCAAGGTCATTTACGAAGCCCTTGAGGACGCCATGGTGGCCGCCGCCAGGAAGCATTTCAGGACCGAGGAGGATCTGCAGGCGCGATACGATCCGGTGACCGGCACCATCGAAGTGTTTGCCGTCAGGCGCATCGTGGAGGAAGTCGAGGAAGAAGAGACGGAGATGGCTCTGTCCGAGGCCTTGCAGTACGACGACAGCTTCGAGGTGGGTGACTACCTGGAGATACCCAAGCCTCCTTTGGAGTTGGGTCGAATCGCCGCCCAGACGGCCAAGCAGGTCATTTTCCAGAAAGTTCGGGAAGCCGAACGGGAGAACGTCTTCGAGGAGTATTCGGGCCAGATCGGACAGGTGGTCCACGGGATCGTGCGGCGCTACGAGGGGGGCAACATCGTGCTGGACATCGGCCGGACCGAGGCCGTGCTCCCCTACAACGAGCAGGCCCGCACCGAAGAATATCGCATGGGGGATCGGGTGCGAGCGGTCATCATCAAGGTGCACCGTCTCTCCAAGGGGCCCCAGATCGTGGTTTCCCGAGGGGACCCCAGCCTCCTGATCCGCCTGTTCGAGGCCGAGATTCCCGAGGTCTACGACCACACCGTCATCATCAAGAATGCGGTTCGGGAAGCGGGTGAACGGGCCAAAGTGGCGGTGTCGAGCCGCGACGACAACGTGGATCCGGTCGGTGCCTGCGTCGGGATGAGGGGCAGTCGGATCAACGCGGTGATCCGGGAGTTGCGGGGAGAGAAGATCGACATCATCCAATACTCGGACGACATCGTGGAGTACACCATCAACGCCTTGAACCCCGCGCGGATCGCCAAGGTGCTGGTCCAGGATCCGCTGGACAAGGTTCTGGAAGTCATCGTCCCGGAGGATCAACTGTCTCTCGCCATCGGCAGGAAGGGACAGAATGTTCGTCTGGGTTCCAAGCTGCTGGGCTGGGAAATCAACATCAAGAGCGAGGAAGACAAGAAACAAGAGATCCTGGCTCAGATGGAACAGTTGGCCGCACAGGCAGCACAGGCCGAACAGGCAGCACAGCCGGGCCTGGATGAGTTGGAGGGTCTGGGTGGGGAGACTCGAATTCGCCTCGAGGACGCGGGTGTGCAAACCATTGAGGAACTTTCGAACCGATCGGTCGAGGACTTGTCGACCATTCCCATGATCGGTGAAGAGTCGGCTCTGAAGATCCTTGCCCTGGCTGAGGCTTGGATCCGGAACCGGGCCGAGGACGCGGTTGCGGAAGCTGCCGGGGAAGCGTAGAAAGCATCAAGACGGTTATGGAACAGGTGAGAGTCAACGAACTGGCTTCGGAATTCGAGATGCGGAGTACGGCGGTCATCTTGGAGCTCAAGAAGATCGGGGTCTGGGTGCCTTCACCCGAGACTCCGGTGGACTTTGACATCGCCAATCGAATTCGCCGGCGGCTGCAACTCGTCATCGATACGGAACAGGAGGAGCAGGCCCGGTCCGTAAAGGCGAAGGTCAGGAAGCGGCCGGCCGCCAAGCCTCGCAAGACCATCAAGCAATTGGGCCAGCCCAGGAAAGCCTCGTCGCCATCGGCGGAGACGATCGACAGCCCGTTCCTCATGGGATCTCTGAAACCCAGAAAAGGGAAGGGGAACTATCGAAGGATCGTGACCGAGCCGCCGGAGGCGGTCCTGGAGAAGACGGAAGTCACCATCGAAGACGAGCCCATCATCGAAAAGGTCGAAGCCCAGATTTCGGCGGAGCTTCTGGAACAGGCGCAGCGAATGGTCCTTTCCACGCAAACGCCGATCGCTTCCGCCAGCCTTCCTCTGGTGCCGCCGGGCATGGCTGGACCGCTGGCTCCGCCTCCGGTTCCGGCACCTCCGGCGGCGGAAGATGCAGTGAGGCCGGCTGCAGACGAGCCACCTGCTCCCGAACTGCCGGAGGAGGCGGTCGCAGCCGCTGCCGAAGCCGAGACTCCTGTCGCCGAAGCCCCCGAGGCGGAACCCCAGCCCGCAGAGGTTGTCAAAGAGCCCGAAGGTCCCGCCGTGATCACGGTCAGCGATTCGGTGACCGTGAGGGATTTGAGCGAGAAGTTGGGTGTCAAGAGCAAGGTGCTCATCAAGAAGCTCTTCTCCCGGGGTGTGATGGCTACCATCAATCGGAGTCTGGACCGCGACACGATTCAACAGTTGTGCGACAGCTTCGACGCTCAGGTCGAGTTCGTTTCCGAGCAGGAGGCCCTGGTCCACGAGGAGCACGTCGTCGAACGTCCTGAGGACATTCAGGTGCGGGCCCCGGTCGTCACCGTCATGGGGCATGTCGACCATGGAAAGACCTCGCTATTGGACGCCATCCGGGAATCGCGTGTGGCGGCTTCTGAGGCGGGGGGGATCACGCAGCATATCGGGGCCTACCACGTCTCCGTCGACGGCAGCAAGATCGTCTTTCTGGACACGCCCGGCCACGAAGCCTTCACCCTGATGCGGGCTCGCGGCGCCCAGGTGACCGACATCGTGGTCCTGGTCGTCGCTGCGGACGACGGCGTCATGCCGCAGACTCTCGAAGCCATGGACCACGCCAAGGCCGCCGATGTTCCCATCATCGTGGCCGTCAACAAGATGGATCGGCCGGACGCCAGGCCGGACCGGGTCAAGCAGCAGTTGGCGGACCGGGGGCTCACCCCCGAGGACTGGGGCGGGGACACGGTCATGGTGGAGGTTTCTGCCCTGGCCCAGACCAACCTGGACCTGCTGCTGGAGATGGTCCTTCTGGTGGCGGATCTGACGGAGAGAACCGCCAATCCCCAGAAGCCGGCCGTGGCGGCGGTGTTGGAGGCTCAACTGGATCGGGGACGGGGTCCGGTGGCGACGGCGCTGATCCAGGACGGGACGCTCCGGGTGGGAGACTCCTTCGTTGCGGGCACCGCCTACGGCAAGGTCCGCGCCATGTTCGACGATCGGGGACAACCCGTGGTGGAAGCCGGGCCCAGCTCCGCCGTCGAGGTCCTGGGGTTGCACGATCTGCCCCAGGCGGGAGACTCCTTCCAGGTGCTGGCAAGTGCCTCCAAATCACGGGAAATCGCGGGGCAGAGGCGTCAGGAGCAGCGCCGGAAGGAATTGGCCAGATCGGGTCCGATGGGTTTGGACAAGCTGTTCGCCCAAATGGCAACGAAGGAAGTCAAGGAACTGGACCTGATCATCAAGGCCGACGGGCGGGGATCGGTCGAGGTCCTGGAAGGTTCGCTTCGGAAACTGAGTGGAGAGAAGGTCCGGATCAAGATCGTCCACAGCGGAGTCGGCGCCATTTCCGAATCGGACGTCTTGCTGGCCGCCGCCTCCAAGGCTCTGGTGGTGGGATTCAACGTCCGCCCCGAACGCAACGCTCAGATGACCGCGGAACGAGAGCAAGTCGAACTTCTGATGTACACGGTTATCTACGAGCTGATCGAAGAAATCCAGCAGGCCATGCTGGGTCTTCTGGAACCCACCATTCGTGAGCGGTTGGTGGGCCGGGCGGAAGTACGCGACACCTTTCGCGTGGCCAAATTCGGAACCGTCGCCGGTTGCTTCATTCTGGACGGGTCGGTCGCCCGCAACTCCATGATTCGACTGGTTCGGGACGGCGCCGTCATTCACGAAGGCCGGACCGCCTCGTTGCGGCGTTTTCGGGACGACGTCAACGAGGTCAGGAGCGGGTACGAGTGCGGTATCTCCATCGCCAACTACCAGGACATCAAGGTCGGGGATGTGATCGAAGCCTTCGTCAAGGAGTCCGTGGCACCCCAGTTGGTCTAGCCCGAATTTCTCACCAGGTCGCTATGCGTATGATGAAAAAGGATCTGTTTTTGAACATTTACGCGAATTTTTCCAGGGTTGCTCCGGGACAGACTGCGCTGGGCGCGCGCTCGCTGGTCTTTTCGCCCTCAGCGCGCACATGCTCCCTCAAACGTAGTCACCACTACGCTTTCGGTCGCGAGCACGCGCTGAGGGCGAAAATCCTGCGCGATCATCACGCCCCCTGATGAGAAATGCGGGCTAGGAGTCTGTCAACGTCCTCCCCATTCCAAGGCGTATTCGTCGATGCCCATCGTCTTCTGCTCACTTGAGATTTACCTCCCCTACAGCCGCTCTCTCAAGGAGAAGCGGAATGTGGTCCGCAAGACGGCGGACCGCCTCCGTGCCCGTCTCAACTTCTCCGTGGCCGAGATCGACTATCAGGGTCTGCACCGGAGAGCCCGGCTCGGCGCGGTCTCGGTGGGACCCGACCGGGTGACTCTGGAACGGGTCTCCAATCGGCTCATCCGGGAAAGCGAAAAGATTCTGGGAGGAGATCTGGTGGACTACCGCATCGACATCTTCGATCATGACTGACGGTTGATCCCCGTCGCCGGTCTCCTTCCGCGGTCACACACCTCGCGTATGCTCTCCCCGCATTTCCGATGCGTTCACCGAACCCACAGCTTCGGTGCGTCGCAACCAAGGCTCGGCGCCATGCTTGACGAAATCGTCCGTTTCACCCGGGATCACCATCGCTTCGCCGTCACCTCCCACGCTCGCCCGGACGGGGATTCCATCGGGTCGGAGCTGGGATTGGGACTGGCCCTGGAGGCTCTTGGGAAGACGGTCACCATCGTCAACGCGGACCCGGTGCCGCGGATCTACCGCTGGCTGCCGGGCGCCGAAAAAGTTCGGACCGTCCACCGCTTGGAAGGGAGTTGGGAGGCCGTCTACGTCCTGGAGTGCAACGACCTGAGCCGTCCCGGGGTCCGGAACCTGGATCGCTATCCGGTGGTCAACATCGATCACCACGCCCGCACCGAACCTTTCGGGACCTTCAACTGGGTGGACTCGGGAGCCGCCGCCGTCGCCGAAATGGTCTACCGGCTCCTGCTGGAACTGGAGGTGGCCGTCACCCCCGAAATCGCCACCAATCTCTATGTGGCGATTCTGACCGATACCGGCTCGTTTCGTTATTCCAGCACCCATGCCGGGACCTTCCAGGCGGCTGCCCGGTTGACCGAAGCGGGGGCGGATCCGGGCTGGATCGCCCAACAGGTCTACATGAACCAGCCGCGATCCCGAGTGGGCCTGCTGGTCAAAGTCCTGGACACGTTGGAGATCCATCCCTCCGGGAGGATCGCCTCGATCTACCTGACGCCAGCCATGTTGAGCGAAGCCGGAGCCACCGAAGAGGATGCGGAGGGTCTGGTGAACCATGCCCTGGGTCTCGAAGGCATCCGGATGGCGGCCCTGGTCCGTCAGGACAAGAACGGTCAGGTACGGGTAAGCCTGCGTTCCAAGGGAGACTACGACGTCGGGTTCGTGGCGTCCCGTCTGGGTGGTGGAGGGCACCGAAATGCGGCCGGCTTGAGAATGAAGGGCGGCACCGGCCGTGTGTCCGCAGAAGTTCTGGGCCGCCTGGAGCAGTTGCTGGACCCTGTCGACCAAGGATCCCCGGCATCTTGAGCAGACGGCGGGCCCGGCGGCGTGGAGCCGTGAGCAATGCGGCCGACCGCTCTCGAACCGGCCCGCGCGGTCCTGCTCCGCACGGTGTTCTGGTCATCGACAAGCCGGAGGGCCCCACGTCCCACGACATCGTGGAGTCGGCGCGGCGCTCGCTCGGAACGCGGGCAGGACACACCGGCACACTGGATCCCCTGGCGACCGGGGTCCTTCCCCTGGTGCTGGGAAAGGCGACTCGCCTGAGCCGTTTCTACCAGAACCAGGACAAGGAGTATCTGGCCCGGATCGGTCTGGGACGGACGACCGAGACCTACGACCGGGAGGGAGCCGTGGTCCGGGAGGTTGCGGTTCCCGAACTCTCGACCCGGGAGGTCCGGGAGTTTCTGGATCGATTCGTGGGCGAAATCCCCCAGCGTCCGCCTCTCTATTCGGCCGTTCGGGTCCAGGGCCGGCGGCTCTACGAACTGGCCCGGAGCAGGCAGCGGGGAGAGCCTCCCCTCCGCCAGGTCAGGATTCATGGAATCGAGTTGCTGGATCGGAAGCGGGACGAGTGGACGCTTCAGGTCCACTGTTCCGCCGGAACCTACATCCGGACGCTGGCGCACGACCTGGGCGAGGCGGTCGGCTGCGGCGCTTTTCTGGAGAGTCTGAGACGGACTCGCTCCGGCGCCTTCGATCTGGCTCAGGCGATATCGCCCGAACGGATGATGCAGGAATGGGACCGTGCCCATTTCCCCTTGGAGAAGCTGCTTCCGGAGCTTCCCCTGGTCGAGTTGGGGGATGCCGAGGGGAGGCGGGTCCGTCACGGAGGCAAGATCGAGGTCGGTCTCCAACTTCCCGAGGGCTGGTGCCGGATCTTCCATGGCGGCCGTCTGGTGGCGCTCGGTGAAACCGACGCCGGGACGATTCAGCCTTCGATCGTCCTGGACCCGTTGTGAGGAGGTAAAGAGGGGTGTCGGTGAAAGGGACTCTTCCGGAATTGACTCCGTTGGTGGATCGGCTGCGGGGGCGGCCACGCTTCCTCGTCTTCACGGGAGCGGGCGTCTCCACGGGATCCGGGATCCCTGACTTCCGGGGACCCCAGGGCGTCTGGAAGAAATGGACACCGGTCTACTACCAGGAGTTCCTGGTTTCTCATGAGGCCCGGGTCCGGCACTGGCAGTACAAGTTGGAGGGCTGGGAGGGGTTCCGCGACGCCAAGCCCAACGCGGCCCATCGTGCGCTTTCCCGTCTGGACCGGCAGGGACGTCTCGATGCCCTGGTCACCCAGAACATCGACGGCTTGCATCAGTTGGCCGGGCATCCTCCGGGAAGAGTCATCGAGTTGCATGGAACGAATCGGATGGTGGAATGCATCGGCTGTGGCAGCCGTCGAGACCCGGACCCGGTCTATTCGGAGTTTGCGCAAACCGGAGATCCCCCTCGGTGCTCGTGCGGAGGCTTCCTGAAACCGGCGACGGTCTCCTTCGGCCAAGCCATGCCCCGGGACAAGTTGGAACAGGCTTTTGAGGCGGCCGGCCGGGCTCAGGTGGTCTGCTCCATCGGATCCACACTGGAGGTGGAACCGGCGGCCTCGGTGCCTCGAGCGGCCCAGCAGCGCGGCGCCTTCTACGCCATCATCAATCGGGGTTCCACGGCACACGACACCATCGCCGATCTGAAGATCGAGGGGGACGTGAACCGGATTCTGCCGGAGCTTGCAGAAGCGGCGGCTTTCTTGCCGCCGGCCAGGGGGGGTTAGGGGGACTACAAGTCCCCCCTCCTATCCTCCTCCCTCCAACTCTCTTGATCCCCTCTTCGCCGCCGTAATAGACTGTCGCGGCCTCAGCAGCAGAATTCTCCCATGACCGTCCGCAACCCGATTCACGTCTGTTGGACCATCGACTGCGAGGCGACCCAAAAGGCCATCGACGATACCGCCTTGGGTGTCCGCTCTCTTCGCGGGTTCAGCGACCTGTTGCTGGAGAATGGTTGCGCCGGGACCCTGTTCGTGGTGCCGGGTGACGCCCGGGCGTATCCTGCGCTGCTGAGGGAGCTGGCCGGAAACGGGCTCCAGATCGGTCTTCACTTCCATCCCCAGGAGGAGGGCTACGAGGACTATTGCGGGGCCTACACGGCCGAGGAGCAGCAGGCCATGTACGGCCGCGCCCTGGAGCAGTTTGCCGAAGCGGTCGGCTTCGTCCCGGAAACCTTTCGAACCGGGAACTGCTCGGCGAACGACTCCACTTTCCCGGTGACCCAGGAGTTGGGGTTCACCAGTTGCTCCCATTCCATGCCGGGACGAAACCTGCCCGGGCTCAGAAGCAACTGGGTCAATGCCCCCTTGAGCGTCCACTCGGCTCACCGCGCGAACCGGCTCCTGGAGGGAGACATGGACCTGGTGGAAGTTCCGGTGACCACCGATCCCGACTCCATGCTCTGGTCCGGAGGCCATCCTCAGGATCTGCGGGTGGAGCTGTTCGACGCCAAGAACCACCGCTACATGATCGACAAGATTCTGTCACGAGAGCAGGCTCGTCCTTCCGGTCTGGTCCGAACCGTGGTGGTCCTGACCCACAACATCTTCGACTATTCGGACCCCGCGGATTTTCGCCGTCAGACCCTGCGGCAGATGATCCGCGACCTGGGACAACTGGCGGACCGGAAAGGGCTCGATCTGATTCCCTCGACCATTGGCGCGGCGGCCAGGGCTCATCGCCGTGCCTCCGCCCGACCCGGGGAAGAGGTCCTTTGATGGGTTTCGGCGAAACCTCCTATCCCATTCGAGAGATCCCCTTCGGATCCATGGGTGGACTTTACGATCAGGACGACATCCAGGCGGCGCTGGAGGTTCTCCAAGCGGCGGCGGAGGGGGATGGAAGCTTCTTTCCCCTTCCCGAGGAGGTGGATTTTCAGAACGCCTTCGCCCGCCACGAGGGGGGCGCCAAGGCGGTTGCGGTCAACAGCTGCGGCACCGCCCTGGATCTCTGCATGATGGCCCTGGGAGTGGGACCGGGAGACGAGGTGATCACCACCCCGCTCACCTTCGTCTGCACCGCCACCTGCGCCTTGGCCCGAGGCGCCGACGTGGTCCTGGCCGACGTGGACCCGGAGACGCTCTGCCTGGATCCGGACCAGGTGCGCCGCCGCATGACCGAACGGACGCGGGCCGTGATCCCCGTTCACTTTGCCGGCCTGGCCGCGGACTGCGGCGCCTTCGAGCGGCTCACCCGCGAAACCGGTGTGCCGGTCGTCTACGACGCCGCCCACGCCGTCTCCACCAAGTGGCGGGGCCGGCCCATCGGCGGCCTCGGCCAGGCGAGCTGCTACAGTTTCCAGTCCAACAAGAACATGACGACCCTGGGGGAAGGGGGCGCCGTGACGACGGACGACGAGGAGTTCGCCGAGAGCGTCCGGCGGATGAAGACCTTCGGCTATGTCTACGGCAAGGAGACACGGGTGGTCACGGTCGGATTCAACTACCGGATGACCAAGGTCCAGGCGGCGGTGGGAATCTCGCAACTCCGGAAGATCGATCAGGTCGTGGCCCGCCGCCTTGAGGTCTTCCGCGAGATGCACCGGCAATTGGAAGGGGTGGAGGAGATCATCCGGCCCGCCGGGATCGGGCCGGGCCACGGGTGTCACCTCTATGTGTGCCGCTTGGACACCGGACGGGTGCCGTTCGGCCGGGAGGCTTTTCTGAGAACGCTCAAGCGGAAGTACCGGGTCGGCTGCGGCATCCATTACCCGCCGGTCTGGAACTGGGACGTTCTCGCGCGACTGGGCTACAGTGAGGCTGCGGCCGGCTGTCCCGTGGC
Source organism: Acidobacteriota bacterium (assembly GCA_965217775.1). Taxonomy (GTDB): domain Bacteria; phylum Acidobacteriota; class UBA6911; order RPQK01; family JAJDTT01; genus JAJDTT01. The sequence continues at coordinate 2,879,876 of CBDCJH010000002.1, read as the reverse complement.
TGCGCTGGCCGGAAAGCAGGTGTTCAGCCTCCCCCTCTTTCCCCAGACCACGACCGAAGACTGCGCCTACCTGGCCTGGGCCTTGAAGCAGAGTCTGCTGGAAGCCGCATGACGACGCGCAAGGTTCGCTGGGCTCTGGTGGGGTCGGGAGACCTGGCTCGAAAGCGGCTCGCCGCCGCCATCCGGTCTCAACCCGGCAGTACCCTCCACAGCCTGGTCAGCCGGGACCCAAAGGCCCGGGCCCCGGAGTTGCAGGCGCTGGCTCCGGAGGCGGTCCACGCCCGCTTCGAGGAGATGCTGGAGGACGAGTCCGTCGACGCCGTCTACCTGGCCACGCCGGTCTTTCTGCACGCTCCCCAGGCTATTGCGGCCTTGGAGGCGGGGAAGGACGTCCTGGTGGAGAAGCCCATGGCCCTGGATCTCCTGCAGGCCAGGGAGATGTGCCGGGTCGCCCGGGTCCGGAGCCGCCGGTTGGCGGTGGCCTACTACCGCCGCTTCTGGCCCCGCTTTCAACTGGTCAAGGAGATGCTGGACCGGGGCGAGCTGGGAGAGTTGGTCCTGATCCGGATCGCGCTGCACAGTTGGTATCCGGGACGGGGCGGGGAAGCTGGGGATTGGAGGGTCACTCCATCCAAATCGGGCGGGGGAGTGCTCGGCGACGTGGGATGTCATCGTCTGGATCTGCTGGCCTGGTGGCTGGGCCTGCCCGATAAGCTGGTGTCCCGGGTCATGACCCTGACCCATGAGTACCCGGCTGAGGATTCGGTCACCGCGCTTCTGGAATGGGAAGGCGGTCCGGCCGGCACCCTCTCATTCAACTGGAACAGCCGGACCTGGACCGACGAGATTCACCTGGTGGGAACCGAGGCCAGGCTCACCCTCCATCCGTGCGACGGCGGGACGGTGACCCTTACGGTGGGGCGCGACGTGGAGCAGCGCCACGTGCCCAACCCGGAAAACGCGCACGGTCCCGTGGTGGACGACTTCGCCCGGTCCGTAGTGGAAGACCGGCCGCCCCGTTTTACCGGCGAGGACGGTCTCCAGGCCACTCGAATCATGGACGCCATCTTCCGATCCGCCCGGCAGGGAGCCTGGACCGCGCTGGACTGAACCCGTGGACACATCGTCGCTGGAACAACTCCGCTCCGATTTCGAGTCGGTCAGCCGGACCCTCGGGGACGGGTTACGCCGGCGGACGCCCCATCTGGTCGCCCTGGTGGCCAAGTGGCAGAAAGGCGATCTGGTTCCGGGTCTGAGCGACCTCGACTTTCGGGTCATCTGCGACGACGGGACCACGGCCGAAGACTGGGTCGTGGTGGATCGCGCGGTGGGCGAGATCCATCTGGAGATGGTCCGCACCCACCCGGAATGGAACCGGATCAACGAGCACACCGCCGGCGCCGGCCTCACCGTCGGCGAGGCCATGGACCGTCGCTTCCACAACCCCGAGTACGCCGCCTGGTCCGTCTGGTGGGGAGAAGAGGAGTGGTATCGGGAACTGGAACGCCGGATCCGCCGGAGACCCTTCGACCGGTTGGACGAGCACTACCATCTCAGCCGTTTCCTGGGCTACTACTCCCCCTACATCCAGGGTATCGATCCCCCCATCAACCTGGGCCGCTTCGAGCCCAAATACCCGCTCCACTCCCGCTGCTGGCACTACTTCGCGCCTCCCATGCTGTCGGCGGCCTCCCTGCTGGCGAAGCGCAATCTCTCCGGCAAACGCCGGGGGCTGAACTGGCTCCGGAGAGCGGGCCACGTCACGGCGGCGGTGGAGGCGGTACTGCACCAGGTCGACAGCCACTACGAGACTCGGGAGTTGGACCACCCGCGGCGGCTCCGTGAATTCGAAGAGTTCCTGTTCGCGGCCTTCGCCGAGTTGCGCGACCCGGTGCGCGAGTCGATCCGCCACCTTCGGCTCCCTGCAACATCGGACGCGGGAATCCTGAAGGAGAGTCTGTCGGCAATGGTCTCCGACCCCCTTTCCAGCCTCATCGAGAACGTGCGTTTCGTGCGGATCCGGGCCGGCCGCTACCACTTCTACGTCAATGCTCCCCGGCACTTCGAGGTCCGGGAGCTGATGGCCATCGAACTGAAATGGGCCCGCAGACTGAATCACGGGATCTTCAGCAGCATCCGGACCATTCTGGGGCAGGGCGGCCTGAGTCCCGCGGAATGCCTCCGCCGGCTGGAGATCGACGTGGATCCCGTTCAGGCGGAGGCCATGGCGTTCATGGCGGATCTCTCCTCCCGGACTCCACAAGACCCGGATCTGCGGCGGCTCTTCCAGGATGCGGCAGAGTGCTTTCCCTGCTACTACCGTCTCCTGGAACAGTCGCTGGTTCGCAGTCTGGAACGGGTTGCGGGTTAGCCTCCCGGGCGCCAGTACACGCGTAACGCCGGGTCTTTTCAACCGGCACTGTGGCCGTAGTAGACTGATCCGGGGAAATGCGGACTCCGAGAACACAGACCGGACGCTGGCGGCCCACCGCCGCCGTACTGGCGGTCGCTGCCATGTTCCAGATTCCGGCGCCGGGTCAGGACGGCTCGGCCGGGGATGTCCGCCAAGTCCAATCCATCCTCCATGACCGGTGCCACTCCTGCCACAATAGCCGACTCCTGCAGGGTGGGCTCTCTCTCCGGACCCTGACGGACGTCTTGAAGGGGGGCGTCAGCGGACCGGCTCTGGTCCCCGGTTCCAGTGGGGACAGCCTCCTCTTCCAACGAGTCAGCGGACTCAAGGAGCCCCGGATGCCCTTCCGGGAAGAGCCCTTGGCTTCGCAGGAACTGGCTCTACTGCGGCGCTGGATCGACCAGGGAGCGAGATGGCCCACCGATCAGCCGCCCCCGGCGGCAACGCCCCGGCTCGCGCCCCGCCGGCCCCGGGTCCCGGAGGGGCCGGCGCACCTTGAGAATCCCATCGATCGCTTCGTGGCCGCGTTTCTCTCGGCTCAGGGGAGACCCTTTCCCCAGCCCGTCTCGGACCGGGTCTTCCTGAGGAGAGTCCATCTGGATCTTTGGGGACTCCTGCCCTCTCCCCAGGAAGTCGAGAGCTTCCTCTGGGAAGAGAGCGACGGGAAGCGGGAACGTCGGGTCCGAGTTCTGCTGGCGGATTCGGACCGCTACACCGAGCACTGGATGAGTTACTGGAACGACCTCCTGCGCAACGACGAAGGAGTCCGCTACCACGGGGAACGGGAACCGATCTCGGAATGGTTGCGGAAATCGCTCCAAGAGAATTTGTCCTACGACCGCCTGGTGCAGGCGCTCCTGGACCCGGCGGCCGAGGACGATCCCCGGGGGTTTCTGGTGGGAGTCAACTGGCGGGGCCAGATCAGCGCCAGCCAGAGCCGATCCATGCAGGCGGCGGTAAACAGCGCCCACGTCTTCCTGGGGGTCAATCTGAAGTGCGCCTCCTGCCACGACAGCTTCGTGGACCGCTGGAAGTTGTCCGACAGCTACGGCCTCGCCAGCCTCTTCGCCGAGGAGGAGTTGGAGCTGGTGCGCTGCGACGTCCCGCTGGGACGGACGGCGGCTCCCCGGTTCATCTTCCCCGAGTTGGGGGGGATTTCCGCCGGCGACCTGGAGCAGCGGCGGCGTCAGGCGGCGTCACTCTTCACCTCGCCACGCAACGGCCGCTTCGCCCGAACCCTGGTGAATCGCATCTGGGGCCGGCTGCTGGGCCGTAATCTGGTGCAGTCCATGGATGATCCGGAAAGCACGGCCTGGTCCCCCGATCTCCTGGACTGGCTGGCTTGGGACTTCGTGGAGAACGGCCACGATCTCCGGAGGCTACTGGCACAGATCCTGACTTCCCGGACCTATCAGATGCCTTCGGTCCAGGACCCGCCGCCGGCGGAGCCGTCCGCGTCCGCGCCGTTTGGGGGACCCGTCCCCAGGCGTCTGTCCGCGGAGCAGTTTCTGGACGGCGTCTCCTCGGTGACCGGCGAGTGGAAGGTCCTGAGCTCCGCGTCGGGCGACCCGGGCCGGCCCAGCCGTGCCTGGAGATTCAAGTCCAGCCCCTTGACCCGGTTCCTGGGCCGTCCCATTCGGGATCAAGTTGTGCTGGAGCGCAACCACGAATCCAGCACCCTGCAGGCCCTGGAGCTCTCGTTTGGAGATGAGTTGAACCGGCTGATCCGCCAGGGAGCCGCCAGATTGGCCGGGCAGCTCCGGCCGGTTCCTCGGAACCATTTCGACAGCGGCGACGTGAGGTGGGGAAAGGTGGAGGTCGACATCGACATCGAGGGGTTCCGCGAGCTGCGGCTTCTGGCCATCGACATGGATTCCTACGACCCCTCGCGGGTCCGAGTGGCCTGGGCCGCGGCGGAACTAGCGGGACCCGGGGGAGTCACACCACTCCACCAATTGCAGGTCGAGGAGAAATTCGAGAAGGGGCCGGTCCGATTCCTGGAGCGGACGACCCGGCGAGTCACGGCTGACGACGGGACCACCACGACGGTCGCCGACACAACCCCCCATCCCTATTCCGAGGCACTGGTCACCGGGCTACCCGGCGAGATCGTCTTTCCTCTGGACGGGAGCGGATTCACTCGTTTTCGGGCCGTTGTGGGCGTGGACGAGGAGAGCCTGGGGAGCGACATCCACCCCAGCGTCCGTTTCTTCGTCTTCGATCGGGAGCCCGACCGGGACCGCCTGGTCCGGGAGGAGGGAAACCCGCCGGTGGCCAAGCCTCCCCAGCAGTTCTCGGCTGACGAACTGGTCTCCTATCTCTACCGCTACTGCCTAACCCGGGATCCAACCGCTTCGGAGCGGAAGCTGGCCCTCTCCCTGTTGGGGAATCCCGGATCCGAGGGAGCACTGGATACGGAAGGCGTGGAAGACCTGCTCTGGACCCTTTTCCTCTCCCCCGAGTTCCAGACCATTCGCTGAAGTTCCCCTTCCTCTCCCCCGAGTTCCAGACCATTCGCTGAAGTTCCCCTTCGGAAAGGGACAGCCTCTTTTACGAAGTTCCCCTTCGGAAAGGGACAGCCTCTTTTACGTACGCGGTGCCACGGTGGCAGAATCGACGGTTGGAGATCTGGCGCGTCGGAGATCAGAAGAGTCTACGTGACGAAGGCGTGCGAGCGGAAAGGGACAGTCTCGATTTCTCTTGCATGGCCGGGTCGCCGGGATTGGACCGCCTCGTCACGATCCTCGTTCAAACCTGCTTCCCCTGTTCTCCTGAACCGTCAGGAAAATGGGGAAAGACCAGAGTCTATTGGGTGGTTTCCGTGATCTGGGTCGTCCGGTGCCACGGTGGCAGAATCGACGGTTGGAGATCTGGCGCGTCGGAGATCAGAAGAGTCTACGTGACGAAGGCGTGCGAGCGCTGCTCCCGCAGGGAAAACAGCACTCCGCCCAGTTGGGGGATGGGGTGTCGGCGACGCCGATATCGACCTTGCTTTCGATACGTCTCCAGCAGTTGCGCCACCTTCTCTGCCGGACCGACGGCCAACCCGTCCGTCAGAAATCGCAAACGCCGGCGAAAGGCTCCGGCACGGGTAAATCCACGTCGCTGCTCCTGAAGGAGGATCCACCGGGGGATCGCAGCCTGGTTCTCCCGGGTGGGGACGGCTCCTCGATAGTACAAGCGAGCCCGGTAACTTCTGTACACGTCCGCTCCGGGATCCGAGGGGAACAGTTCCTCCAGTGGAATCAGATTTTGATCCTCGCCGGTGAGTCTCCAGCGGGCCGAGCCCCACTGCCATTGCTCGGGCCTTTTGACCAGTCCGGCCCGGACGGCGTTGAGTTCCACGTAGAGGATGGCGTCCTGGACGGCTTCGCTTCCCAAGAGTTCCGGGTTCTTGAAACGATCACCCCAAAGATGGCCTCGCCGTTTGAAATTGCGGTTGAACCACCGGGCATAGAACCCGTCCACGTTCGCCATCAGTTTCGACACGTCAAAGAGACGCTGGTTGAAAGCCTCCCACTGGGCGACGGTCCAATCGGCGGTTTTCTTCTCTGCCTGTTGTCCATAAAGCTTGTGGGCGCTGTCCATCAACTCGTCGCGGGACAGGGGGCGGGGTTTCTCAAAATGGATGACGAAGTGGAAGTGATTGCCCATGATCTGGAAAGCGGCCAAACGACACCGGTAGACATTGACGTAGAACGACATCATGTCCAGGAGTTTGCGACCGGCTTGGTGGTTTTTAAAGGGGAACCAATCGGAATTGCCGGCGACTCGATTGGTGAGGTGATAGAAGGCGGCTTCTGTGCTCTTGTGTCGTGCGGTTCGGGCCATGGCCACGATCCTCGGTTCGGTTAATCGGACTCGGACTCGGCGGGGGAGCTGTTTCGCACCCCTGATGACAACAACGATTCTGAACTGAGAACAGCGAAGGAAACTCAAGAAAACCGGCAAGCCTCGCGTTTCCGGAAGCAACCGAGGGAACTTGACCAAGCGACGATCTCAGTTGTCTTTGCAGCCGAAAAAGCCGGCACCGTGGTGGTCTGACCTGTGCCTTCCGTGCCAGAGAAATAGACTGTCCCCTTTTCCATCGGTGAGGTGATAGAAGGCGGCTTCTGAACTCTTGTGTCGTGCGGTTCGGGCCATGGCCACGATCCTCGGTTCGGTTAATCGGACTCGGACTCGCGGGGGAGTCGTTTCGCAACCCTTTGTGACACCAACGATTCAGAACTGAGAAAGGCGAAGGAAACTCAAGAAAATCAGCAAATCTCGCGTTCCCGGAAGAATCCGACGAAATGTGACTAAGTGACCACCTGAGTCGTCTTGGTAGCCGAAGTCGCCGATACCCTTGTGGTCTGACCTGTGCCCCCTTGTGGTCTGACCTGTGTGTGTGCCCCCGTCCCATGTGCCCCCGTCCCAGAAAAATAGACTGTCCCCTTTTCCGGGAAAATTCTGGTAGGGGCGACGCTTGTGGTCGCCTTCCCTTGCCGTTACCGTCCGCTCCGTTTCCCCGCCAGATAGTCGGCCAAGCCCTGGCTCCAGTGGGGCATGGGGTCGAGGCCCGCCCGGGTCAGGGCCTCGTTGGCCAGGACCGAGTACGCCGGCCGGGTGGCCTTGGCTCCGAATTCCTGGGAGGTGGTGGGCGTCAGGTCTGCTGTGAGGCCGGCCAACTCGAAGAGCCGGCGGGCGAATTCGTACCAGGTGCACTCGCCCTGATTGGTGACGTGCACCGTTCCCCGAGCCGTCGAAGCCAACAACTGGACCATCTTGCGAGCCAGATGCGCCGTATACGTCGGTCGCAGGCGCTGGTCGTCCACCACCCGGAGGGGACGGCTCCTTCCGGCCAGTCTCAGCATGACGGCCACGAAGTTGCGGTCTCCGGCCAGACCGTAGAGCCCGGAGGTCCTCACGATCAGGTGCCGCCGGCACTCTTCTCGAAGCAGGTTCTCGCCGGCGAGCTTGGAGGCCCCGTAGACGTTCAAGGGGCAAGGGGGATCTTCCTCGGTGTAAGGCGACGTCCGGTCACCATCACCGCCGAACACGTAGTCGGTGCTCACGTGCACCAGGAGCGCGTCCAGGTCGTTGCAGATCCGGCCCAGGTTCAGGACCGCGGCCGCGTTGTTCTCGAAGGCTCTGGACTCATGGTCCTCGCAGTCGTCGACCCGGTGATAGGCTGCCGTATTGATGACGGCGTCCGGCCGGAGCCCGGTCAGAACCTCTCGCGTGTTGGCGTGGTCGCAGATCTCCAGATCCTGATGGGAAAGGGGAACGATCCGATCCGGATCGCCCAGCTCCCGCACCAAATCGGATCCAAGCTGCCCTTTGGACCCGATCACGACCACTCTGCGCATGTGGCGTCTCCTCCGTCCGGCTCAGTAGATCCGGTACGGTCCCTGAGATTCGAAGATTAACAGTTCCAGGCGAGGATTTCGGACTGAAGCGGAAAATGCGCTTACAGTGCATACCTCAACCTTGATTTACTTTGCCGGTGAGACATCCGGTCGAGTTGATGTTGTAGAGTAAAGCAATGTCCAAAGGCCGTCACCAGCACCATGGCCGTTGCCAAGACCAAGACCCTGGCCTGGACGGATGTTCGCATGACCTTCGCGGGTCCAGCCGGCGCAATCTGACCTCTGCGCTGGTGCTGATCGTCGGCTTTATGTTCGCCGAGATCATCGGCGGCATCCTCTCCGGAAGTCTGGCGCTCATGGCGGACGCCGGGCACATGTTGACCGACGCGGCGTCGATCGGCCTCGCTCTGGTCGCCCTTCACTTTTCAAATCGGCCGGCGTCCGCACGGCGTACCTTTGGTTATCGCCGCCTCGAGATCCTGGCGGCCCTGCTGAACGCAGTCACGCTCTGGCTGATTGCCGGGTGGGTCGTTTTTGAAGCCTACCACCGCTTCACGGTTCTGCCCGACGTCAAGGGAGAGGTGATGCTGACCGTCGGCTCCATTGGCCTCGTCGTCAACCTCATCGCGGCCCGGATCCTGCACCGGTCGGCTGGGCACAGCGTGAACGTCGAAGGCGCCTACCAGCACGTCATGGCCGATCTTCTCGGGTCCATCGGTGTGGTCGTATCGGGCATTCTGGTTTGGGGTTTCAATTGGAAAATCGCGGACCCCATCGTGAGCGTGATCATCGGTATCCTCATTCTGGTGAGTTCATGGCGCCTGCTGGGTAAGGTGATCCATGTCCTCCTTGAAGGGGTGCCGCAACACATCGACATTCGTCGCCTGTGCAGGCAAATGGAAGATGTGCCGGGCGTCGGCTCGATTCACGATATTCATGTTTGGAGCCTCGCCTCCGACTACGATGTCCTCACGGCTCACGTTCTGGTAGATCCCGGGAATGAAGACATGGTCTTCATTCGGAACCAACTTCGCGAGATCGCCTCCCGTGACTTCGGCATCCGGCACGTCACGATTCAGTTGGAAGACACGGCGGAAGGCTGTCCCGATGAGGATCACCATGTCGGCGGCCGCTCCGTTGACCCTGGCCTGGTATCCCCCGGGTAATCCGGGACCGTGCCGTGTCTCGACTGTGTTGGCAGGAATTTGCTGATGCCGCCGAATTCCGGTCGGCTTGATGATCTGGTGGATCTTGCGGCCCCGCCACGGCTTCCGAGTCGCGGCGATCGGCATCGGGACGATTCTGGCCGCTACGATCGCCGGGTACGCCATCGGTGCCCGGCTCTTTGCCGATGGGGACGGGCTCGAGCTCTACCAGGCCTTTGTCGGCGGTACGCTGCTCCACGCCGTGTTTCACCAGGGTCGCCATGACCATCGCCACGATCACGAAGAGGGAACACTCAAGCCAGCAAGCTAGCCCGCATCCGGTGACCCTGATTTGGGGCAGTTCGTCGACGCAACCCGCGAGCTTGCGAGCCCGCAGGGGGAATGCGTAACATGAACGGCGATCCCGATCTGTCCGGCAAGGCGGAGAACCCACCGTGCGGAACTTGAGTCCAGACCCCTCGGAAGGCTTCGATCGCAGACGATTTCTCCAGCTCTCCGCCGCCGCATTGGCGGCCTGGAGAAGTCGCGAGCCCCGGCTTTTGGCGGCTCCATCGCTGCCGGCCCGGGCCGACGCCATGATTCTGCTCTGGATGGCCGGAGGCATGGCCCAGACCGAAACCTTCGATCCCAAGCGCTACACTCCGTTCGAACCCGGTGTCGAGTCGAAACGGGTATTGAGCACCTTTCCCGCCATCGACACGGTGGTGGACGGCATCCAACTCTCCAGCGGCCTGGACCGCTTGGCCCAGGTGATGGACCGGGCCACCCTGATCCGCAGTCACCGTCTGGGAGACTTGGGGTTCATTCTCCACTCCCGCCACCAGTATCACTGGCACACCGGTTATGCGCCGCCCCTCTCGGTGGCGGCTCCCCACCTGGGTTCGGTGGTGGCTCGCACGCTGGGTCCACGGCGTCCGGAGGTGCCCGCCTTCGTGGACATCGGCCAGGACATGGAGATCGGGGCGGAGAGCGACTCTCTCAAGGCCTTCCACACGGCCGGGTTCCTGGGCGCCGAGTACGGTCCCATGCTGATCCCCGATCCCGCCACTGCGGCCGGGGCCATGCGGCCGCCCCAGGGCGTGAACCGGGCCCGCGCCGCACGGCGCTACCGCGCCTACCGCCGCCTGGTGGCCGAGAGCCCGGTTCTTCAAGAGGGCACGAGCTATCAGCAGAAGTCGTTGCTCCGCTATCTGGACAAGGCCCACCGCCTCGTGGATTCTCCCGCGGCCGCAGCCTTCGATCTGTCCCAGGAGCCCGAGGAGAGTCATCAAAGGTACGGCACGGGCCGCTTCGGTCAGGGTTGCCTTCTGGCCCGCCGGCTCGTCGAGGCGGGCGCCCGCTTCTTGGAGGTCACCACCGGGTACATCCCTTTTCGCTACTTCGACACTCACGAGAACGGCCACGAGCGGATGATCCACCTCAAGCGGACCATCGACGCCCCCATCGCCCAACTGGTCCTGGACCTGGAGGAACGGGGTCTCCTGGAACGGACGGTCGTGGTCGTGGCCAGCGAGTTCGGCCGGGACGCCCTCATCGAAGGCAAGCCGGACCTGGGCGTGAGGCAGCAGATCAAGGTCCCGGACCGGATGACCGAGCCGCGCCACTACGGCATGCACCGGCACTTCACCGAAGCCTCATCGGTTCTGATTTTCGGGGGCGGATTCAAGTCCGGCTTCCTCTACGGCCGGACCGACGACGAGCGCCCCTGCCGGGTGGTGGAAAACCCGGTCTCCATCGAGGACCTCCACGCCACCCTCTATGCCGCCTTGGGCATTCCTCCGGATCAGGCTTACGAGGTCGAGAAGCGGCCCTTCTTCGTCACCAAGGACGGCCGGGGACAACCGATCCAAGAGCTGTTTGCCTGAACCGACCGAATCTCGAATCAGACTCCGGAGTCGTAAATCTTGAAATCACTGTCCTCCTTCCCCCGCAGAATCTATGTCACGGAGCCGACTCCCCTGCAGCCGGCCCCTCGCCTGTCCCGATTGCTGGGTGGCCCGCAGATCTACATCAAACGGGACGACCTGTTGCCGGGAGCGGGCGGAGGGAACAAGACTCGCAAGTTGGAGTTCTCCATCGGGGAGGCCCTGGCCCAGGGTGCGGATACCCTCATCACCAGTGGCGCCATTCAATCCAACCACTGCCGGCTGACCCTCTCCTGGGCCCGGGTGGAGGGACTCGAGTGCCACCTGGTGCTGCAGGAACCGGCGCCCGGCGCCTTCGACCCCGAGGCCGGCGGCAACAATTTCCTCTACCAGTTGCTGGGGGCGGACAGCCTGCGGATCGTCTCCGGGCGGGGACAGGCGGCGCCCGCGATGGAGCAGTTGGCTCGCGAGTGCCGGGCGCGGGGACGGAACCCCTACTTGATCCCCGTGGGCGGATCCAACGCCGTCGGCGCCACCGGATACGCCGCCTGCGCCCTGGAGTTGATCTCCCAGTTCCGGCAGCAGGATCTCCAGGTGGACCACTTGGTGGTTCCGAGCGGAAGCGCCGGGACCCAATCTGGACTCCTGGCCGGGCTCCGGGGCGCCGGGTCCTCGCTGGCCGTGACCGGCATGAATGTGAGCCGCGGCCGGGAACCACAGGAGCGAAGCGTCTACGAGCTGGCCTTGGCGACCGTCTCCCGCCTGGGCGTCGAATCCCCGCTTCCCAGGGATTCGGTGGACTGCAACGGCGACTACGTGGGCCCGGGGTACGCCCTCCCGACGCCGGAGATGATGGAAGCGGTCGGGCTCGTGGCCCGGTCCGAAGGGATCCTCCTGGACCCGGTCTACACGGGCAAGGCCATGGCCGGGACCATCGACCTGATCCGCAAGGGAGTGTTCCGCAAGGGACAGAAGGTGGTCTTCATTCACACCGGAGGCTCGCCGGCTCTTTACGTCCACATGGACGCGTTCCGGCGGCGGTTCGCTCCACCCCCCGCGACCGATTCCGCTGGAAACAAACGATAGCGAGGCGCGGCGTTTCCCCGGCTTAAACCAGGATCTCCTCCACCACCCGGGCGGGAAACTGGTCGGTCAGGCGCTCGTCCAGTCCGTGGCGCCGGTAGACCAGGTCCCGGTAGTTCATGCCCAGAAGGTGCAGCAGGGTGGCGTGGAAGTCGTGGACGCTGACCCTCTGGTCCACCGCCTTGTGTCCGATATCGTCGGTCCCCCCGTAGGTGAGCCCCCCTTTGACGCCGCCGCCGGCCATCCAGATGCTGAAGCCGTCGGGACCGTGGTCGCGCCCGTCGGCGCCCCGGTCGGCGACTTGGGCCAGGGGCATTCTCCCGAACTCTCCTCCCCAGATCACCAGGGTCTCCTCCAGCAGGCCGCGCCGCTTGAGGTCCTTGATCAGGGCGGCCGCGGGGCGATCCGTCTTGCCGCAACTGTAGGCCAGAGACTTCTCCAGATTGTGATGGGCGTCCCAAATCTGGCCCTCGATGAAGATCTGGACGAACCGGACTCCCCGTTCCACCAGCCGCCGGGCCATCAGGCACCGTTTGCCGTAGGAACGGGTCAGCTCGTCGTTGAGGCCGTACATCTCCCGAGTGGCCTCGTCCTCCTGGGACAGATCCAGGGCGTCCGAGGTGGCCAACTGCATCCGGGCGGCCAGCTCGTAGCTGGCGATGCGGGCGTCCAGCTCCGGTTCCCGGGGCCGGGCGTCCCGATGCGCCAGGTCGAGGCGGCGCAACAGCGCCCGCTCCGCTTCGATCAGGTCGCTGGGCAGCTTCCGCCGCGATTCCAGGTTGAGAACCGGCGGCCCTTCGGAGCGAAACCGGGTTCCCTGGTAGATGGGCGGAAGCCAGGCCGACTGCCAGTTCTGTTCCCGGTTGATGGGCAGCCCCTTGGGGTCGTCCAGAACCACGTAGCCGGGCAGGTTCCGGGTCTCGCTTCCCAGGCCGTAGACGACCCATGATCCGAGCGAGGGCCGATTGGGCAGGGTGCGGCCCGAGTGCATGAGATAGATGGCCGGTTCGTGGTTGAAGTGTTCCCCGTACATGGAACGGATCAGGGTGATGTCGTCCACCACCTCGCCCAGGTGGGGCAGGAGCTCCGTGAGCTCCATGCCACAGCGCCCGTGCCGGTTGAACTTGTAGGGTGACGGGAGCAGTCCCCCCACCTGGTCGGCGAACTCGATCTTGTTGAGGATGTCCCTGGGAGGGGCGCTGCCGGCGAGCCGGGCCAGCTCCGGCTTGGGGTCGAACAGGTCGACCTGGCTGGGTCCGCCGTTCATGAACAGGTGGATCACCGATTTGGCCTGGGGCCGGTAGTGGGGAGCGCGGGGTTTCAGGTCGTGGGTTCCATTGCCGGCCAGAGCCGGATTGGCTGCAAAGAGATCGTTGCCCAAAAGGGAGGCCAGGGCCGTTGCGTAGAGCCCGTCACCGATCCTGGAAAAGAATTCCCGCCGGGGGAGGTGTTGGCTATCGGGTGATTTGTGCATGGTCACCGGCCTAATCGATGTAGGAGAACTCCGCCGACGTGAGCAAGGCGTGAGACACGGATGCCAGCGCGGACCAGTGGGCCGTGTTTCGGCGCGGAGCTTCGTCGTTTTCGTTCTCCAGGTGGTGGACCCACTTCTCCGCCAGTTCGGAGAGGGAATCCAGGGACATGCGAATCTCCCCGGGAGTGGGTTCCCGGGAGAGGACCCGCAGGTAGAGTTCCCGAATCTGGTCCTCCGACCGATGGGGATGGGCGTCCACGAGGCGGCCCGCCAGATGGCGGGACAGCTTCCGGGTCAGGTACCCGTTCATCAACTGCAGGGCCTGGGGCGCCACGTTGGAGGAGATTCGCTCGGTGCAGTTGGGCGCCATCTGCGGGGCGTCGAAGAGATCCAGAAACGTCATCCGCGTGAGGCGCCGTTTCTCGGTGTAGATGGCCCGCCTCCATCCCTGCTTCGATCCCTTGGCAACGACCTCGCCGTCGGCCATCTTCTCCACCGGTTCGGCCGGACCGAACCGGTCCGGGTCCAACCGGCCTGCCGCTTGGAGCATGGAATCGTAGAGGACCTCCGCTTCCATCCGCCGCAACGTCATGCGGGACCAGAGGTGCCCATCCGGATCGGCGCCGCCTTCCGGACCTCGGCGCGAACTCTGACGGTACGCCGTGGAGGTCATCATGAGCCGGTGCAGCGACTTGAGGCTCCAGTCCTGGTCCACGAACCAGGTCGCGAGCCAGTCCAAAAGCTCCGGGTGCGAGGGCCGGGCGCCGGTTCGGCCGAAGTCGGCGGGCGTGGCGACGATGCCGCGGCCGAAGTGATGCATCCAGACCCGGTTGACCGGGACCCGGGAGGTCAGGGGATGGTCCGGATGGATCAACCAGCGGGCCAGTGCCAGACGGGTGCCGGTGGTGTCGGTTCGCTCCGAAGGGAGTTCCGGCTTGTATTCGGGCAGGTTCGCGCGGAGGACCGAAGGCACTCCGGGATAGACCCGTTCCCCGATGGTCTCGGCGTTGCCGCGCCGCAGGACGTAGGCCGGGGAGCCCTCGCCGCCCATGTCGAACAGAGCCCGGATGGCGGGTTTGGCCCGCAGCTTCTTCTTGAGGTCGGCCAGAGCCTTGTTGTACTCGTCCAATGGGGCCTTGAACTGGTCATCTGCGAGGGGCAGCGCCTGGTCGCTCACCTTCAGGGTCTTGCGGAATCGGCGTTGCAGGTATTTCTGAACCGGATCGCGATCTTCCTCCGGAGTCTTCAGCAGGGTTCCGAGGTCCTGCCGGAGGGCTTCGGGCAGGGCCGCCAGGCGGGCTTCCAGGATCCGGTTTCGAAGCGGCTCCGTCTTGGCCTTCCAGGCTCTCTCCAGGTCACCGATCTGCTTCCGGATGGGAGCGTTGTGGCGCTCCGTCTCCTCGATTTCCTCCGGGTCACCGACCTTCAGATAGCGTTGGGTGGGGTCCAGCCAGTCGTAGGGGTCGTATGCGCTCTGAAAAATGGCGCTGAGGCGGTAATAGTCCTGCTGCGAGATGGGGTCGTACTTGTGGTCGTGGCAGCGCGCGCATCCCATGGTCAGACCCAGGACCGACGAGCCCAGCACCTGGATCTCGTCGTGGATCACGTCCATCTTCTCGGCCAGGGAGGCGTTCGTCGGCGAGTCGGTGGGATCCGAAGCGAGCCTGAGAAAGCCGGTGGCGGCCAGCGACTCCAGCACGGCCGGGGTGACCTCCTTCTTGTAGTCCACCAACTCGTCTCCGGCCAACTGCTCCACCAGGAACCGGTCATAGGGCTTGTCCTGGTTCAGGGAGCGGATCACGTAGTCCCGGTAGCGCCAGGCCTGGGGACGGAAATGGTCGGCGTGCTTGATCCCCTCGGTATCGGCATAGCCCGCCACGTCCAGCCAGTGCTGGGCCCAGCGCTCTCCGTAGTGGGGCGAGCTCAACAGGTCCTCGATCATGCGCTCGTAGGCGTCCGGGGACCCGTCTTGCAGATAGGCTCGGACCTGGACCGCGGTGGGAGGCATCCCGACGAGGTCCAGGTAGGCCCGGCGCATGAGGGTGAGACGATCCGTTTCGGGAGAGAAGCTCAGGCCGTGGGCTTCCAGCTTTTCCAGCAGGAAGGCGTCGATGGGATTCCGGACCAGGTCGCCGTGCTCGACCGTTGGAATCGGAGGTCGTCTCGGAGTCTGGAAGGACCAGAATTGGCGGTCGCCCTCGGTCGGGGCGAGATCGGCTTCCCGGCTCGGGTCAAGAGGCGGGTCCGTGAGGGCGCCGGCTGCGATCCACCGGCGCAGGGTCTCCACCTCCTCGGTGCTGGGAGGCCGCACCCGGTATTTGAAGAGGAGGTGTTCCGGGGGCATCTCCTCGCGCACGATGCGCTGAAACAGAAGACTGGCTTCGGGGTCTCCGGGAACCAGCGCCGGCCCCGACTTGCCGCCGTGGAGTCGCCCGGCCTGCGTCCTGAGGTCCAGACCCCCTTCCTGCGCCCGCTTGCCGTGACAGACCACGCATCTCATGAGAAAGATGGGGAGCACGTCCTGCTCGCTGATTCCCCCGGAAGCCAAGGCCGCGTGCGCCTGTCCCAGCCGGTCGATCCAGCCGCGAATGGCTGCGATTTCCTCCCGGCGCAGCGCATCGTCTCCGGGAGGCATGGTTCCGGAGACCACCTTGTCCAGCAGCAGGCTCCGATCCGCCGACCCTGCGATGACGGCCGGACCCGACTTGCCGCCCTTCAGGATCGAGGCGGCCGTTCGCAGGTCCAGTTCGGCCTGAGGTGTGGATTCGCCGTGACAGGCCAGGCAACTGTTCTCGAAGATGGGAAGAATCGAAGACTCGAAGACGTCAGATCGAGCCTCGCCGGCTCCGGAAACGGGAGTGAACAACAAGGGAGCGAGCCAGATGAGACGGCGGCAGACCCTGAGGAATGCCAAGGTGTTCCCTGAATTAGGCATCATCGAGAAGCTCCGGATTGCGGCCATCATACTGGAGGCGTCTGGTGAACGCGAGATTCGGACGGAACACTCACTGCCGTCCCGAGCCCCGGTGGGAGGGGGGACATTCTTGTCCCCCTCTTCAGCGCCGACCCGGAACCGCCTTTCCCCGGTTTCTCAGGAGATTCTATCGTCCGCGCTGTACGCGTGCAGATGGTCGACGTGGTGGTGTTCGGTACATCCGTCCGCCGTGTACTCCAGTTGAATGGTGATGTGGTGGATGCCGAAATCATCGGCTGCGATCTCTCGCAGGCGGCGCCGCAGGAATTCCAGGTCTTCGAACTCGGGATCGACCAGGACGTGGGCCGTGAGCATCTCGTAGCCGGGGACGAGGCTCCAGACGTGGATGTCGTGGATCAGGCCGACGCCTTGCACCTCTTCCATCTCGCTGCAGAGCCGATAGACGTCGATGTGTTTGGGCACCCCCTCAAGCAGCACATGCACGACTTTTCCGATCAGACGCCAGGTGCTGAGCAGGATGAGGGCGCCGATGATCACGCTCACGACCGTGTCCGCATGGTCCCAGTGGAAGGCCCAGACCAGCAGGCCGGAGACCACCACGCCGACGGTCCCCAGCAGATCGACCATGACGTGCCGGAAGGCACCCTCGACGTTGACGCTGTGCTTGGACGAGCGGTGGAGGACCCAGGCCACCGAGAGATTGACCAGCAGGCCGACTGCGCCGAACGCCAGCATGACTCCGCCTTCGACGTGATGGAGCGCATCATGGGTGCGTTCGTATGCCTCCATGATCAGCCACCCGGCGACCAGCCAGAGGGAGAGGGCGTTGACCAGGGCCGCCAGGATCTCCAGGCGGCGATAGCCGAAGGTCCGTTGGGCGGAGGCGGGCCGGGTCGAGAAATGGAGGGCGACCAGGGCGAAGCCGATGGACGCCGCGTCCGTCACCTTGTGTGCGGCCTCTGCCAGCAGCGCCAGACTGCCGGAGAGGATGCTGCCGACGAGCTGGATGACCATATACCCGACGGTCAAGACGAGGGCGACGGTCAGGCTGCGCCGGCTGGCGCCGTGCAGATCGTGGTCATGTTCCCCAGGTCCGTGATGATGGTGGCCGTGATTGTGATGATGTGTGTCCATCGTGTGATTCAAATCAACGGAATTGTGCTGTAAATTGGCGAATAAACTCAATATTGTTGTGGTGATCAGGGCAATGTCAACTATCGATCAGTGGCGGTTTCGGTTATTCGTGAGTAAACGGGCATCATGGCGCAAGTTCTCGTGAAATCTGGCCGATGCAGTCGCGTAGGCCTCAAGTTTCTTCGGTTATGGATCGTCTTGCTTTCACCGGCGCTCCAACCCATGGCTGCGGCGGAATCGCACGGTGCGCTGAAGGGTATCGTGACGCTCAAGGAGACGGGTGAACCCCTGCACCACGTCAGCGTGGCGATCGAGGACCTCGACCGCAGCACCGTCACCGAACACGATGGAGTCTACGAGTTCGAGGATGTGCCTCCCGGGACCTACCATCTGATAGGCCATCTGGACAGTCTCTTCACCGAGGTCCACATCACCGTGACCATCGAGCCGGGGGAGACGACGGAGGCCGGCATCGTGTTGGAGTTGTTGCCTCGACGGTACGAGGTCACGGTGACGGGTCATGAGGGGCACGAAACGGTTTTCGAGGCCTTTCAGAGCATCGAATCGTTGGGACCGTATGACTTGGCCGAGTCGGCGAACGTCTCGGTGGGCGAGTTATTGGACCACAAGGTGGGCACCGGAATCGCCAAGCGGGGCTTCGGACCGGGCGCATCCCGGCCCATCATCCGGGGGTTCGACGGCGATCGGATCCTGATTCTGGAGGACGGGATCCGGACCGGGTCCCTGGCCTCCCAGTCGGGAGATCATGGGGAATTGATCAACCCGGCCCAACTGGAGCGAATGGAGATCGTCAAGGGACCGGCCACGTTGCTCTACAGCGGGAGCGCCATGGGAGGGACGGTCAATGCCATCAGCCGCCATCACCAGGTTCACCATCACCCCCACGAGGGTGTGCGAGGTTTCGTCTCCGGCTCGGCCGGGACGACCAATGCGTTGGGCGGGGTCAATGCCGCGGTCGAGTACGGCGTCGGCGAATGGTTGTTCTGGGGTCAGGGCGGCGGCGTTCGAACCGGGGACTACACAGCACCCGGGCAGGGCAAGATCTTCAACTCCCGTTCGGGAGTGACCAACGGCGGCGGCGGATTCGGGTTCTACGGCGAGAAGATGTTCTTCAGCGTAGAGACCAAATTTGATGACGGGTCCTACGGCGTCCCCTTCGTCCAGAACTACCACGCTCATCTTGGGGGGGAGGACGAACATCACGACGAGGAGGAAGGTGACCACGACGAGGAGGAAGGTGACCACGATGAGGAGGAAGGGGACCACGATGAGGAAGACCACCACGAAGACGACGAGCACGGTCATGAGGAGATCGAACGCGTCCAGGTCGACACCCAACGCCGGACCTACCGTTTCAATTGGGGGTTGAAGGAATTGGGCGGCGCCATCGACCATTTCGTGCTGAGGTTGGGCTACACCGACTGGTTTCAAGAAGAGGTCGAGTACCTGGAGCACGATGAGAGACTCGTGGGCACCGAGTTCGACAACCGCCAGTTCACCTATCGGGGAGCCTTCGAGCAAGGAGAGGCGGGACCGTTGAGTGGGCGCTTCGGATTCTGGGGACTGGCGCGAGACTATTCGGCCTCGGGAGAAGAAGCGCTGGCGCCCCCGGTCGACCAGAACGCATTCGCGGTTTTCGCCTTGCAGGTGCTGGATTTCGATACCTTCAAGATCCAGCTCGGCGGGCGTGTGGAGACTCAACGCTACAGGCCGGCTTTCGGCCTGCGCGGTACCGCCGGTGACGAGGATGACCATCACGCCGAAGCAGACGATCACGAGATGGAGCACGAGGACGACCACGACGAGGAGATCGCCGAAGCGGTCGAAAGGACCTTCACCGGAGCCTCCGCCTCAGTCGGTATTCACGCCGAGACCTGGCACGGTGGGGCTTTCGTCGCCAACTATGCCCATTCGTATCGGGCCCCTTCCCTGGAGGAGCTCTACAATTTCGGGCCGCACGCCGGGAATCTCGCCTTCGAGGTCGGCAACCCGTCCCTGCTGGCGGAGACCGGAGACGGGATCGAGCTGTCATTGCGTCATGAAGACGAACCGGTGCAGGGCAGCGTGAATTTCTTCTACTACGGATTCCGGAACTTCATCTTCCCCTACGCCCCGGGCGAGCAGCAGAGTGGACTGACGGTGATCGAGTTCACCCAGCGGAATGCCCGCTACGTGGGGGCGGAGGCGGGCCTCGACATCCGCCTGAACTCGCCCTCTGGCTCGATCTGGGCCTGGACCTGGTCGACGCCCAGGACACCGACACCGGCACGCCGCTGCCCAGAATCCCGCCGTTGCGGGGCAAGATCGGTTTGGATCTCAACTACGGCGCGTTGCGGATCAACCCGGAGTTGATTCTGGCCAGCGAGCAGAACCAGACCTTCACCGGCGAGACCCGGACCCCCGGCTATGGCGTCGTGAATCTGAAGGCCTCCTATACCTACGCCCAGCAGCATGTGGCGCATCAGGTCGCGGTGAACGTCTTCAACCTGGGCGATCGCCTCTACCGCAACCACTCCTCCTTCATCAAGGACCTGGCGCCGGAGATCGGCCGCGGCGTGCGGGTGACCTACATCATGCGGTTCTTCTAGCCCGTCCCTGCCACTCCGGCGCCGCGCCCTCTGGCCGTACGTCGTCCGTGTCATTCACGAGCTCGCGGGCAGAGGTAGTGGGAGTGAGACCCCGAAAAACAGACTGTCCCTTTCTACTGCCCTTCCCTTTCTACTGCACTGAAAAGACTGTCCCTTTTTACGTTGACGATCAACCCCAGCAGCGGACAGAAGGGAGCCTGATCCCCTGCCGGGATCTTCACGAAGCGGGCTTTTGGGAACCGGACACCGTCGGGTGACGGACGACGGAACAATGGACTGTCCCTTTCTATGACGGAACAATGGACTGTCCCTTTCTATCACACTAGGATCGTGTACACTGAAACAGTGTACACTTCCCCATGAAAGTAGAGATCTGATAGATGAAAAACATTACGTTGAGTGCCGACGAGAATCTGATTGAAGCGGCGCGCTGGCGTGCTGCTGCGGAGCACACGACGTTGAACGAGCAATTTCGAGTCTGGCTCGAAAACTACGTTCGACGCGAGCAGCAGGCTGCCGAGGCCATGAGAGTGATCCGCGAACTGCAAGGCCGCATATTCACCGGAGGACGCAAGTTCACTCGGGATCAAATGAATGAGCGTTGAAAGCTTCCTCGACACCAACGTCTTCGTTTACTTGTTCGATGAGACCGACGACAGCAAGCGGGAACGAGCAGAGCGTTTGGTTCAACGGGCCTTGGAGCGCCAAACCGGTTGCATCAGTTTCCAGGTCGTCCAGGAAACCCTCAATGTCATGACGGGTAAGCTCAAGGTGCCACCGGAGACGGCTCGACAGCTATTGAACGGAATCTTGATGCCTCTTTGTCGGGTCTTCCCGACCCAGGCGCTTTACCAGAATACCCTCGACCTGAAAGTTCGCTATCGGCTCGGCTTCTACGATAGCCTGATCGTTGCGGCCGCGATCGAATCGGGCTGCAGAACCCTCTACAGCGAAGATCTTCAGCATGGACAGCAGATTTCAGGCGTCGTGATCACGAATCCATTCCTGGAGTGAGTCGAGCCACAATAGAGAAAGTGAACCAGAGCGCAGCTAAGAAAAAAAGACTGTCCCCTTCTACACCTTGCGTCTGGTCCCGCCTTGCTCCGCTTTGGACCGAAGAGGGCAAACACACAAGGGGCGCCCCTACGTGCCTTGCCAGTGACCGAGCCGGTATTGGGAGCCGGAAACCGCCGTTTGACAGGAATCCTGGCCGTGGTAGGGTTCTAGCATTCGATCGAATGTCCGCCGAGCCTGCGGCCAGATATCGAATCGAAAACGCTGGCTGCTGGTCGGTCGATCCGCGTCGGCGTAACCTCGACAAGTTCAGATGACCTGCTTCAGGGAATAACGTTACGCGTCTTCTCCAGGGGGGCAAATGACCGACCAGACACACAGCCACACTCCCGGCACGGATCCCGCCGCCAACCTCCGCGTCCCGGCCGGGAAAATGGCGCCCTGGGGAGTGGACACGCTTCCCGTTCCTCCCCCCGACCGCTTCGATTTGCGCCGGTTCCTGGGACCGGGCCTGCTCATGGTGGGATTGGCCATCGGAGGAGGGGAGTGGCTGACCGGTCCCGCCCTGACGGCACAATACGGCGGGGTGCTGATGTGGATCGCCACCATGAGCATCCTGTTCCAGTGCTGCTACAACCTGGAGGTGATGCGCTACGCCCTCTATTGCGGCGAGCCCATGTTCACCGGCTTTTTCCGATTGGCGCCGGGCCCGCGCTTCTGGACCGGCGTCTTCCTGGTGGTCGACTTCGGCGCCATCTGGCCCTACCTGTCCGCCAACGCGGCGGTTCCCCTGTTGGCGGCTTTTTTGGGGCATCTCCCGGGGACGCTTCCCACGACCTATCTTTCCCAGGAGGAAATCGTGGCCGAGACGGGCCTTTCGGCTCGGCTGGTAGAGGAGATGTCGCAACACCCCGGTCGTTTCGGACGAGTCCAGGACATCGAGCGCGACACGGGACTGCCGGTCGAGGTGATCCGGGAGATGTCACGGAACCCGGAGAATTACGGCGACACCCGCCGCTGGCGGCCCCTGCCTCATCCGCTCACCGAGTGGCAGGACGGGGCATCGGTCACGGAGGTGGCGGCCAGAACCGGTCTGGACTCCGAGATCTTGGAAAAGGTTCAAGGGAGGCCGGAGTTGTTCGCTCCCGTGGAGCAGGTCATCCGCGAAACCGGACTTCCGGCCGAGATCGTCCATGAAATGGCTCGGAACCCGAGCGCCTATGGCGTCACGGACCGGTGGAAAGCCACGCCCGGCCCGGTGCTGGAAAAGTGGGTCGATCCGGAGAGGAGGACTGTGAGCTGGCTCGGCTACGCCATCTTCCTCTCTGCCTTCGTCCCGCTGATCTTCGGCGGCAAGGTCTACAACATGGTGGAGAAGATCATGGCCGCCAAGACGGTCCTGGTCCTGGGCTTTCTCATCTTCCTGGGGGTCTTCTACGTCGAATGGCGGGTCTGGGTCGAGATCTTTTCGGGGTTCGTCAAGTTCGGCGCGCTTCCCGAAGTGGGCGGGAACCCGTTGACGTGGTCGGAACTGTTCCGGGGGACCTTCGGAATCGGAGGGGCAAGGCCGGCTCTGGACGTGGGGCTGTTGGCCATTTTCGCCGCCATTGCCGGAAGCGGAGGGCTCGGCAACGCCAGTTTCGCCAACTACGTTCGGGACAAAGGCTGGGGAATGGGGGCCCGGGTGGGCGCCATCGCCAGCGCCGTGGGCGGGAAGGGCATCAGTCTGCTCCACGAGGGCCGGGTGTTCCAGATCACGCCGGAATCGAAAAAAATGTGGACGGGATGGCGCAAGGTCACGATTCGGGACCAACTGGGGATCTGGGTCGTGGGCTGTATCCTGGGCATGGGCATACCGGCCCTGCTCTCGCTTCAGTTCGCCGCCGGACAGCAGGTCCGGGGCGATTCGCTGGCCGCCTTGACGGCGCAGGGAGTCGTCGAGAAGACGGGCGAACCCATCTTCTGGTTTCTCACCCTGCTCTGCGGCTTCCTGGTCCTGGGCCCGACCCAGATCGCGGCGGCGGATGCCTTCTGCCGGCGTTGGACCGATCTGATCTGGACCGCCAGCACCCGCGCCCGGGGGCTGGAGGAAGAGAAGGTCAAGTATGTCTACTACGGACTCCTGGCCGCCTACGCCATCTGGGGAGTGATGGCGCTGACCCTGATTCCCGACCGCATGATGATCGTGAAGATTGCGGGCATCCCGTTGAACTTCGGTCTGGGGTTCTCCGCGCTCTGCGTCCTGGCCGTCAACTGCAAACTGTTGCCCCGGGAGCTGAGGCCCGCCTGGTACATCAGGCTGATCATGGTGGCCTGCGCCCTGTTCTTCCTGAGCATCGCCTGCGTCTCCACGGCGGCCGTGATGCGCGACCTGCAGTTTCTCTAGGAGGGGGGGGACTTGTAGTCCCCCTCTTGCTCCCCCGAACCGGCGGCAAGAAAGCCGCCGCTCCCATCCATTCCAGGAGGAATGAACATGCGTACCGGCTCAATCGCAGCAATCGCCTTCTTCCTCTTCCTGCCAATCCCGGCCCAAGCTCGCGACAAACAGAACGTCATGATCGTGAGTTGGGGCGACGTCATCATGACCAAGGTCCCGGGGGCGGCTCGACTGGACACTCCCGACAAGGTGCGCCAGTCCGTCCGATCCTGGAAATCGAAGGGAATCGATCAGGTCCTCTTCCGCGGCGACAACTTCCGCGTCCTCCTTTTTCACGACGCGGTGCCCGCCAACGAAGAACACCGGACGGGGATGGCGAAGACCCGGGCGGCCTGGGAGTCGGATCTCATGGAGACCGCCGTCAACACCATGAAGGCGGCGGGCATTCGTGCCTACGTCTGGCTGACCGTCCTGGACGAAGGGTGCCCCCCCGACGTCCTTTCCGCCGACTCGGTTCCTTTTCCCTGGCAGTCCCGCTTCACCCGCCGGAACCCGCAGTTTCTGGCCTGCGACCGAAGCCTCACCGCGAATGGCCGGAAGTACCAATGGGGGGTCATGGAGTACGCCTACCCGGAGGTTCGGCAATACATGCTCAAGGTCATCCGGGCCTTCTCCGACCGCTTCGATCTGGATGGCGTCTTCCTGAGCCTTCGCTCCCATTCGCCCCCGCCCGTCCACGCCGATCAATTCGGCTTCAACAAGCCGGTGGTCCAGGAGTACAAGCGCCGCTACGGACGGGACATCCTGCGCGAGCGCTTCGACCTGGAGAAGTGGCGGAATCTGCGAGGTGAGTTCTTCACCACCTTCCTCAAGGAGGTCAAGAATCACCTCAAGAGCCGGGGACAGAAGCTGGCGGTGGGCGTGCAACAGGGGGAGTACCTGGGTCCCCCCTTCGGCAACATGAGAATCCAGTGGCGGCGCTGGGTCTCGGACGGGATCGTCGACCAACTCGTGGTCGGACACATCACCAACGAACGAGCCCGCTACCCGCGGCGCATCCAGCGCACCATGGGCTACCTCCAAAGCCAGGAGGACGATCTCGGCCTGCCCCCTGTCGAAGAGGCTCTGAGCCAGGACTACGGCCCGCTCTGCGCCCGTCACGGAGTCGATCTTCTGGTGTACCCGAGACTCTTTTACCTGACCTTTCCCCATCCGACCTACGGCCGCGGCCGGCAGAACCCGGAGCTGCGGACGAGACTGCTTAAGAAACTGGAAGCGATCCCCGAACTGACGGGTATCGTCATGGGGTACGGAACGTTCCTCCGGTCCCATGCCGCCAACCCCGCACAATAGGCGACCCAATTCCGCCCTCGAACCTGAACCGCCTCCCCGTCTGTTCGCCGGAGTCAGGGTCCCGGTTGCAGACCGACCGGTCCCGCCCACCGTTTTTTTGTAGTCCCAGATTGGTCCGTCGCCGATACTCCCGCCCGAATTGCACGGAATTCGCAGGGAGGTTTGCATGCGCATTGGTCACAGGTTTCTGGCGGTCTGGGTCGTCCTGCTGCCGTGGATGTTCCAGCCGGCGGTAGTCGCCCAATCGAACGGCTCACTGAGGGGCAAGGTCACTCTGAAGGAGACCGGTCAACCTCTGCACCACGCCAGCGTGTCCATTGAGGAGCTGGATCGGAGCACCGTCACCGGCGACGATGGAAACTACGAGTTCGATGGCATTCCTGCAGGGACCTACCGTCTGATCACCCATCTGGACAGCCTGTTCACCGAAGTCACCACCATGGTGAACGTCGACCCTGGAGCGGCGGCAGAAGCGAACATCTTCCTGGAGCTGTTGTCCAGGCGATACGAAGTCACGGTGACGGCAAGTGACGAGCACGAGACCGTCTTCGAGTCCTTCCAGAGTGTCGAGTCGTTGGGGCCATACCAGATGGCCGAGTCGGCGGATGTCACCATCGGCGAGTTGCTGGACCACAAGGTGGGCAGCGGTATCGCCAAACGCGGTTTCGGGCCGGGTCCGGCGCGGCCCATCATCCGCGGTTTCGACGGCGACCGCGTCCTGATCATGGAGGACGGGATCCGGTCCGGATCCCTGTCCTCCCAGTCCGGCGACCACGGGGAATTGATCAACCCGGCGCAACTGGAGCGGCTGGAGGTCGTCAAGGGTCCGGCGACGCTGCTCTACAGCGGAAGCTCCATGGGGGGCACGGTCAACGCCATCAGCCGTCATCACCAGGTGCACCATCACCCGCACGAAGGGGTGCGCGGCTTCATCTCCGGCTCCGCGGGCACGAACAACTCCCTGGGCGGAGTCAACGCCGGCTTCGAGCTCGGGGCCGGCGACTGGCTGTTCTGGGGACAGGGCGGGGGAATGCGCACCGGCGACTACACGGCCCCGGGGCAGGGCGCCATCTACAACTCCCGGTCCAAGATTGCCAACGGCGGCGGCGGCTTCGGGTTCTACGGCAAGAAGATGTTCTTCAGCGTGGAAGCCAAGTACGACGACGGGATTTACGGCGTCCCCTTCGTCCAGGAGTTCCACGGCCACCACGGGGAAGAGGAAGAGCACCACGACGAAGAGGAGGGTGAGCATCACGACGAAGAAGACGAGCACGGGCACGAGGAGGAAGAGGAGATCGATCGCATCCAGGTCGACGCCCAGCGCCTGAGCTACCGCTTCAACTGGGGACTGAAGGACCTGGGCGGCGCCCTCGACCATTTCGCTCTGAAACTGGCCTACACCGACTGGTCGCACGACGAGATCGAGTTCCTGGAGGATGGTGACCGGATCGTGGGCACCGAGTTCGACAACACCCAGTTCACCTACCGTGGGGTCTTCGAGCAGCGGGAGTCAGGGCCTTTGAGTGGAAGCTTCGGTTTCTGGGGCCTGGCCAGAGACTATTCGGCCACGGGAGAGGAAGCGCTGTCACCGCCGGTCACGCAGAACGGATTCGCCCTTTTCGCCCTGCAGGTCCTGGATTTCGAGACCTTCAAGCTCCAGTTCGGCGGGCGTCTGGAGACCCAGCGCTACCATCCGGGCTTCGCCGAACGCAGTGCCGGCCACGGCCACGAAGAAGAAGAGGAGCACCACGACGAGGAAGCAGAGCACGAGATGGAGGAGGACCACGACGAGGAGGTCGCCGACGCCGTCGAGCGGACGTTCACCGGTGCTTCCGCCTCAGTCGGCATCCATGCCGACACCTGGCAGGACGGGGCATTCGTGGTGAACTACTCCCATTCGTACCGGGCTCCGTCCCTGGAAGAGCTCTACAATTTCGGCCCGCACGCCGGGAACCTCGCGTTCGAGATCGGCGATCCGTTCCTGGACGCCGAGACCGGCGACGGCATCGAACTGTCGCTGCGGCACGAGGATGACCAGGTCCATGGCAGCCTGAGCTTCTTCTACTACGGGTTCCAGAACTTCATCTTCCCCTTCGCACCGGGAGAAGAGGAGGACGGCCTCCAAGTCATCGAGTTCACCCAGCGAGATGCCCGCTACGTGGGAGCGGAAGCGGCGTTCGGTTTCCGATTGAACCCGGTGCTCTGGCTCGATCTCGGTTTGGATAGGGTCGACGCTCAAGACACGAACACCGGAACCCCCTTGCCCAGAATCCCGCCCCTGAGGGGCAAGATCGGGCTGGACTTCAACCTCGGAGGATTGCGAATCAATCCCGAGCTGATCGTGGCCGGCGAGCAAAATCAGACCTTCACCGGCGAGACGCGGACTCCCGGATACGGCGTCGTAAATCTGAAGGCCTCCTACACCTACGCCCAGCAACACGTGGCGCACCAATTCGCGGTGAACCTCTTCAACCTGGGCGACCGGCTTTACCGCAACCACTCCTCCTTCATCAAGGACCTGGCCCCCGAAATCGGCCGCGGCGTAAGAGTGACCTACATCCTCCGGTTCTTCTGATCTGTCACATCCGTGCTGCCGTGGCGGCCGCTGGCCAAACATCGTCCCTGCAATTCACGATCTCGCGGGCACAGGAAATGGAAGGGGCGTAAAATCAGGATAATTCAATATGTGATTTTGAATTATCCTATCGCTCGCCGGAAGGACGGCAGTCCACCACCTGCTTCCGTTGAGCCGCAATGAGATCGTGCGTTTCGATCGGCATCCACAGAGTCTCGGGGAGACTCTCTTCGCCGGCGCCTATCCGCGGATATTCGATCGAGACCTGAACCCGGCGGACTGGCTCCGCTCGTATGTTGCGACCTATATCGAACGGGACGTGCGGACCATCAGCAACGTGGGAGATCTCCCCACCTTCCAACGCTTCGTCCAATTGTGCGTCGGCCGTACGGCCCAGTTGGTCAATTACTCGTCGTTGGCAGACGACTGCGGCATCTCCCAACCGACCGCCAAGGCTTGGCTCGGCATTCTCGAGACCAGTTTTCTCACGTTCCGCCTGACGGCTTTTCACGCCAATTTGCGCAAGCGGCTGGTGAAGATGCCGAAACTGTACTTCTACGACACGGGTCTGGTCTGCTGGTTGCTTGGCATCCGTGACCCCCATCAACTCCGCGCGCATCCTCTGCGGGGCCCGATCTTCGAAACCTGGGTCGTCTCGGAGATCGTGAAATACCGAACCAACCGGGGCGAAATGGGCGGTCTGTTCTTTTACCGCGACAGTAACGGGGCCGAGGCCGATCTCATCATCGAGCACCCGTCCCATATCACGCTGGTGGAAGCCAAGGCTTCTGCGACGCCATCCTCCACTCTGTTTCGCGGCGCCCGGCGCGTTCGCAGACATCTTTCGCAATTGCCTCGTCCATGTTCGGTCCTCGTGGCCTACGGGGGCGATCAACCCCAGCAGCGCAAAGCAGGGAGGCTGATCCCCTGGCGGGATCTTCACGAATCGGGCTTTTGGGAACCTGACACCGCCGTTTGACGGACGAAGGAACAATGGACTTTCCCTTTCTACCAGGTCCGAAGAGGGCACCCACAAGGGGAGCCCCTACGGACCGAAGAGGGCACCCACAAGGGGAGCCCCTACGGACCGCAACTGAGACCCCGAAAAACAGACTGTCCCTTTTTACGTTGTTCTGGTGTCCCCGGGACTCTTTTTCCTGACCTTTCCCCATCCGACCTACGGCCGGGGCCGGCAGAACCCGGAGCTGCGGGCGAGACTCCTGGAGAGACTGAAAGCGACCCCCGAAGTGACGGGTATCGTCTTGGGGTACGGGAGGTTCCTCCGGTCCGACCCGGGGAAGCCGCCTCCGACCTCGACCGGCACCAAGGAATAAGGTTTCCCGTCCCGGCTGGAAGCGAGGAGCTGACATTCGGGTTCGGCATCCGGGCATCGCCGATCGATCCGACCCGGCTTCCGCTTTCCGGGTCCGTGGTCCCGCTGACCGCCGTTCTCGTCCCGTTCGAAGCTTTTTGGTAGACGTGGACCGGACCATGACTAGAGTCTCGCTGCATGGTCAGCGAGGAAAGCGTTCATCCCTCGCCACAATCCCATGCAGCATTCGGCTCCTGCGGGGTCGCGGTTAAAGATCAACCTGGGCGGCCCCAGGGTGGACGCGCCGTTTTCGGCTCTCCGGTCCTTGCCTTCAAGTTTCTCGCGTTCGGGACCGTCCTCCTGTCGCTGCTGTTCCAATCGCAGGCGGCGGCTCAATCGAAGGGCGGCCTGAAGGGAACCGTTTCACTGAAGGAGACGGGAGACCCTCTTCACCAGGCCATGGTGTTGATCGTCGAGTTGGGCCGGAGCACCTTCAGCGGCGACGATGGCAGCTTCGAGTTCGATCGGGTCCCTGCAGGCACAGACCAGGTGATCTCCTATCCGGACAGCTTGTTCACCGAGGACGACAGGACCGTCACCCCCGGCTACGGAGTCGTGAATCTGAAGGCCTCGTATACCTACGTCCAGCAGCACCTGTCGCACCTGTTCGCGGTGAACGTTTTCAACCTGGGCGACCGCCTCTATCGAAACCACTCGTCTTTCATCAAGGATTTGGCCCCCGAGATCGGCCGCGGCATACGGTTCACGCACATGGTCCGGTTCTTCTGATCTATCTCCTACTCCTGTGGCGCCGCGGCAGTCGGCGCACCTCGGGTGGCCAAACCGGTGCTTCGACCGTCGGAATTCCCGGCGGTCGTTGCGCCGGTGATGCTGCGTGACAGTTTGTCCTTGATTCGCGGTGAACGTCTTCAACCTGGGCGATCGGCTCTTTCGTAAGCACTCCTCCTTCATCAAGGAACTAGCGCCGGAGATCGGCCGCGGCGTGCGCGTGACGTGCAGCGTCCGGTTCTTCCGATCCGTATACTTCATGCAGGGATCCGCAATCATCGGACCGTAGTCGTGTCTCCTCGTCGTCCCTTGCTCGACTAACCGCATCTTGTTAGGAGGGACCGTCACCCGCGGCGCCCACAATGTCGTCCGGCTTTGGCCCTACAGGCCATCGCCGCGCGCGAGCCCGAAGCCTGCGAGTGACGATGGGGGATGCCAACTGTAAAGTAATCCCGGGGTTCGCGGGCTCCGGCGGCCAGGAGACCATCGGCGATGAAATCGAACGAGTCGTCACCTGGGAGAAGGGCAGCGACGTTAGCAGTCCGTGGTGAAAGTCGCGCGAGCACCGAGACCGTTCCTGCGCCCGCCGGACAAGGCGCGATGAGGGAGCATACCGGGAGTATGTGACCGAGTCGCAACGCAGTCCGCCGGGATGCAGGGACGGTCGAATGCCGTGACGACTTTTGCCACGGGCTGGTAGGGAACTCGGGGGAAAGCCGGTCCGGCTCCGTTTCGTCATGAAGGATGCCGATCCGTAGGCGTTGAGAATCCGGCAGGAGGATCCAGGCACCCTGATTTCACCGTTGGAGGAGACAGGCATGATACGAACATTGCTGGCCGTCGCGCTGCTATCCACTATGTTCCTTGAGTCCCCACTTGCATTAGGTGGGGATGAACGGGCAGCGCTATATGAACAAAAGCTCACCGCGCTGTTGGAGCTCAGCAGGGAAGAGCAGTTCGCCGTCGATCCCTCCGACGAGATCGTCTTCCCTCAATTGGCGAACGGGGTCTCCGGAAATTTGGGAATCACGACCTCCATCGTTCTGAGCAACGCGGACAAGGACGAGTTGGACGCAACTCTCAAATTCCGGACATCCGGCGGAGAGCCCATGTCAGTCGAACTCTACGATTCCGCAACTCGGGAGGTCGTTGGTTCGGGCACTACGATTGTCGTCCCGATTCCGGGCTTTGAATCGGTATTCCTGGAGACTCGCGGGGAAGGAGACCTCGCGGTGGGCTGGGCGAGGGTCTCCGCACCGTCCGGGAAATTGATGGGAGGAGTCGCCGCGTACCAGATCCTGGATTCCGGAACAGGGACGATCCAATCGATCGTGGGTGTCGGCGCCAGCTCGGCAACTCCTGCTTTCCTGGTCCCGGTCAGAAGAGACGTTTCGCTGGATACGAATACTGCCATCGCGCTGGCCAACAATTCGGATGTCACAGTTCGACTGAGGTATTACCTCTTCGACAACGAGGGGTTGACCAACGCAACCGGAACAATATCACTCGAACCAAGAAGTCAATTGGCCCGATTTGTCAATGAGATCGTTCCTTCGGTCGGCGAGCGATTCTATGGGACCATGCACTTTCTTCGGGTGGATTCCGACGGGGAGGTGACTCCGGGGTATGACGT
Organism: Acidobacteriota bacterium; assembly: GCA_965217775.1. Classification (GTDB taxonomy): domain Bacteria; phylum Acidobacteriota; class UBA6911; order RPQK01; family JAJDTT01; genus JAJDTT01. The sequence goes on along the minus strand of CBDCJH010000002.1, from coordinate 2,848,796 downwards.
TCACGCGATGGCACTGATCTTGTCGCATGGGTTTTACAGCTCAATACCGGTTACAAGCTCTATTCTGCGATAGGGAAAGTTGAGCAATTGAATGGCTCTTTCCGGTCTGTCGCATCCCTGGTCCCGTCTCTGTGCCCGCAATTTGCCCTGCGCGCATTATTTGTGTCCGGTGCTCAGCCGTCGGTGATGGTGAAATATCGGGCTGCCTTTCTTAGACTTGTGGGAACATGAAACCATGAGAAGACTCGTTGTTACTTGCGCCGTTTTCTTTTTGGTCAGCCATGTCCTCTTGCCCCAGGCAGTCGGGGTTGCTTCGTCCTCGTGGCCGGCGGATGAGGTTCATTTCTGCTCGCCCATAGAGTTCGATATGCCAGCCGGCGACCATGTCGATGCTGCTCGATTGCGTGCCGCTGATGCCCCTGATTTGGACGTTGGGGAGCCCCGCACGGTTCGGCTCATCTACTTCCTGCCCAACGATCGTCCGTACCGCGCCGAGGTCGTCGATCGGATGAAGGCGTCCATCGTCGAGATTCAGACCTTCTTTGCCGAGCAGATGCAAGAACTCGGCTACGGGAACAGTACTTTCCACCTGGAAACCGATGCTGGAGGGGAACCGATAGTTCACCGTGTTGACGGGCGGCACCCTGACATCCACTATTTTGACAATACCCTTAGTAGTGTCCTCAATGAAGTAGGGAGCGCGTATGATCTCAATGAAAATGTGTATATATTCATTCCTGACATAAGTGTCAACAGCATTGATGGTGCGTCGGGCAGAGGAGGCCGCAGAGGGAAAGTTGGTGGAATCGCGTTTGTTACCGCCCGTTTCGAACAGGATACGATGGCACATGAACTTGGACATGCATTTGGGTTGAAGCACGATTTCAATGATAGAGCGTACGTCATGGCGTACGGTTCCATGAGGGATCGTTTGTCTGTGTGCAATGCACACTATTTAGCTGTACACCCCTACTTCGATTCTGAAGTTGGAACGAAACCGGCTTCGCCACCAACAGTCAAATTCATTTCCGGAAGAAAATATCAATCTGGTTCAGAAAGCGTCCCGGTTCAACTCGAAGTCAGTGATTCCGACGGGCTTCATCAAGTAGTCTTATTTGTTCAAACCGGGCGGCGGCATCGTGCGTCCGGATTTCCTGAAGTAAAGGCATGTCGCATATCAACCGGTGAGGAAAAGAACATCGTTGAATTTGACTATGATGGACGGACCCCATCTGGTGTTTCGAGTCTTTCCAATCCGGCCAGACATCTTTTATGGTTCGAAGCCTTGGATACTGATGGAAACGTTCAATATGAGCGTTTAGCGCTTTCCGAAATATCACCATATCATATCGCGATCCTTGCAGAACACACGGATGGAATCAGCTCCGTAGCTTTTTCACCGGATGGAACGATGCTCGCGACCGGGTCGCGTGATAACACGATCATCCTATGGGATATTGCGACACGTAGTGCCATCGAAAGTCTTGAGGGCCATACGGATGGAGTTGCTTCCGTGGCTTTTTCACCGGATGGAACGATGCTCGCGTCTGGATCTCTTGATAACACGATTATTCTCTGGGATGTCGCGACGCGTCGCAATGTCCGGTCTCTGACAGGGCATTGGGGATGGGTCAATTCCGTGGCTTTTTCACCAAATGGAACAGTGCTTGCCTCCGCGTCGTTTGCTGGAGAGATTCTCCTATGGGATCTGGAAACCGGCCTTACCAATGGCGGTCTCGATGGACATGACAGCCGTGTCGACTCCGTCGCTTTTTCACCGGATGGAGCGATACTTGCAAGCGGGTCTGCTGATGGGACTGTGCGTCTCTGGGATATTGCCACGCAACACAATGTCGGCACGCTCGAGCCCGCGGGTTGGGTCCGATCTGTGGCATTTTCACGAGATGGGACAACGATTGCGTCGGGTTCTCTGGAAAAGACGATCGTCCTTTGGGACGTCGCAACAAGAAGTCGGATTCATGTCTTGGAAGGACATCGGGGTTGGGTCGAATCGGTGGCATTCTCCCCCAATGGGGCGACACTAGTGTCCGGGTCTACTGATGGGACGGTCATTCTCTGGGATGTCTCGACAGGAAATAGTTTCGATGTTGTTGGGCGGGGGGAATCGGTTACGTCCGTAGCCTTCTCATTCGATGGCAAGATGCTCGCCTCCGGCTCGGAGGACACTACTGCCGAACTGTGGGATGCGTCTACTTGGACCATACTGAGGCCCGATAAGGTAGTGAAGGTTTCGGGCGACAACCAGGAGGACATGCCCGGTGTAGAATTGGAGCACCCGTTGGTCGTCGAAGTGAAAAACGTAAGCAATACGCCTGTGCCGGGCACTCAAGTCACGTTTACGGTCACCAAAGGGGGAGGCCGCCTCGCGGAGAAGTTCACTGTGGCTAACGCGATGACCGATAGCAACGGTCGGGCGGAGATGACGTTTACGCTCGGTCCTAGTCCGGGAGAAAACATAGTTGAGGTGTCGATCGGCGAGCGCGAGCTTGCCAGTTTTGTTGCCGTTGGCGCAGGCACACCACCTGTCCTGAGGGTCAATAGTGGTTATCGGGCATGGAATCTACCTGAAGGGACAATTGCACGCCTAGGAAAAGGTCGGGTCGGTAGGAGCGACAAAGCGATAGCGTTTTCGCCTGATGGTCAGCGCCTCGCTGTGACAAGTAGTCTTGGCATCTGGTTTTACGATCTGCCAATGGCTCGGCCACTCGAACTGCTGGCTACCGAAGAATGGGTCCAATCGTTGGCGTTCTCACCAGATGGGACGAGGTTGGTTTCCGGGTCAAGGAATGGGGGCGTCAATCTGCACGAGCTTGCAACTGGACAAGACGTCGCCAACCTCGAATGGCAAGGGACATGGGTCAATTCTGTGGCGTTTTCACCAGACGGCATGATGCTGGCGTTCACATCGCGAGACTACACGGTCAAGCTGTGGGAGGTTGCGACCCGCGAGTACATCGCCACCTATGAGGGACATACGTCTTTTGTTGATTCAGTCGTATTTTCCCCGGATGGCACGATACTGGCATCCGCGGGAGGGGACGGTCAGGTCAAGCTATGGGAAGTTGCGACCGGTGAGAATATCGCTACTCATAGGCATCGGAAGGGAATCCCATCTATCGCATTCTCCCCCGACGGCGCCAGTCTCGCTTCAGCGTCTTGGGACGGTACAGTTAAGCTATGGGAGATTGCCACCGGTGAGAATATCGCCACCTATGAGGGACATACTGGTGGGGTCAAGGCAGTGGCATTTTCCCCAGATGGGACTATCCTCGCTTCCGGGTCGGATGATGAGACGGTCAAGCTGTGGGACATAGTGACCGGTGAAGATGTCGCCACTCTCAGAGGGCATGCAATCGGGATCGAATCGGTGGCGTTTTCCCATGATGGGACGATCGTGGCTTCTGCCTCAACTGATGAAACGGTCAGGCTGTGGGACGTTGCGACGGGACAGGTTGTCGCCATCATCGACGGACATACGGGTCCCGTATTCTCCGTCGAGTTCTCCCGTGACGGGACGATGCTCGCTTCTGGGCTATGGGACCGGAGGATCAAGCTATGGGATCTCAGGACCGGTGAAAACTTCGTTACCTTTGACCGGCATGAGCATTCGGTCTTGTCGGCGGCAATTTCGCCTGATGGAACTACACTTGCGTCTGGATCGCGGGATCGGACAGTGAAGCTGTGGAACATTTCGACCGGCCAAAATATCGCCACATTATACCATAATGAATATGTCTACTCCGTCGTTTTTTCCCGCGATGGGAAAATGCTTGTATCCGGGTCGGGGGATGGGACAATCAAGCAATGGATTGTCGCAACTGGTGAGAACGTCGTTTCCCACAAGGGACATGGCGGGCAAGGTCGTCCATTGGAGTTTTCCCTTGATGGAAATATGCTTGTATCCGGGTCACCGGATGGGAAAGTGAGGCTTTGGGATTTTGCGACGGGCGAAAGTATCTTCACCCTTGAAGGACATACTGGATGGGTTACTTCCGCAACGTTTTCCCCTGATCGAACGACTCTTGCGTCGGGATCTTTTGACAATACAATCAGGCTCTGGGAGGTTTCGACAGGACGCAATATCTTCACGCTTGAGGGTCATAGGTTTTCCGTCAGTTCGTTGGCATTCACAGCCGATGGAACGTTACTCGCTTCCGGTTCTGTTGATAGAATGGTCAAGCTGTGGGATGTCGGGACCGGCGAAAATCTTGCCACCCTCGAAGGACATACGGATCCGGTACATTCTGTGGCATTCTCACCGGGTGACTCGATGCTCGCATCCGGGTCATCGCATGGGACGATCCTATTATGGGACATGTGGCCCCGGCACGTTCGTCGACTCGAAGAAGGCCTGCGAGACCTGGATAAAGCCGGACAGAGGAATTCCCGCCCAGAGGTGTTTCCAGACGCTCTACGGACTCTGGATGATGCCCTTCGGGAACGCACACGGTCAAGATAAGTCGTTTTATCCTGGGCCAGCGCTCCCGTGGAGCGAAATTTGGGTCGGCATCGGACTGGTATCGCTCGACATCGGCAACCGCCCGCGGCAAGGACCTCCGAAGCGTTCGACTGCTTCAACACAGCAGTGCAGCGTGTGCTTGGGATCATTCGTAAGGTGAGAAATGGCGCGCCCGGAGGGAGTCGAACCCCCGACCTACGGATTCGAAGTCCGGCGCTCTATCCAGCTGAGCTACGGGCGCGCCGACGGGCCGCTCGGGCCCGGACGGCTAATATCCCGTATTTCTTCGGCCCCGTCTACTCCGGTGTCGCTGTCCGTCTCCTGCGGGGAATTACGGGCTAAGACAGTTCCTTGTGATAGTTTAGCCCCATGGACGAAAGAGAACGCCGACTGGCCCTCTTCCTGGATCTGGAGAATCTGGCTCTGGGTATGGAGAAAGGCCGGAAACGAGCCCGGTTCCGCATCGACAAGGTCTTGGAGCGACTGGTGGAGAAGGGGAAGATCCTGGTCAAGGAAGCGTATGCCGACTGGTCGCGCTTCTCCGAATACAAGCAGGAGTTGCACGAATCCGCCTTCGAGCTCATCGACATCCCCAAGCGGAGCCGGACGGGAAAGAATTCGGCCGACATCCGGCTCTGCGTGGACGCCATGGACCTGTGCTACTCCAAGGAACACATCGACACCTTCGTCATCCTGTCCGGGGACAGCGACTTCTCCCCCCTGGCTTCCAAGCTGAAGGAGAACGGCAAGCACGTCATTGGACTGGGAACCCAGGGCAGCACCTCCCAGATGCTGGTGGAGAACTGCGACGAGTTCATCTTCTACGAGGAGCTGGACGAGGTCGCCACGCGGCCACCGCGCCTGAACACCCGGATCGCCAAGGACAAACGCCCCGCCTTCCAACTCCTGATCGAGTCGATCCTGGCGCTGATGCGCGAGAACAAGGACGTGATCTACTCCTCCATGGTCAAGCAGACCATGAAGCGGAAACAGCCCGCCTTCAACGAATCCCGGTTCGGCTACCGGACCTTTTCCGCCCTCCTGGAAGAGGCCTCCAAGTTCAACCTGGTGGTTCTGGGCGAAGACGCCCGAAGCGGCACCTACGTGATCCGGGGTTTCGGAAAAAACTCCAATTGAGGTCGTCTTGGCGCCCGAACGGTGGAGTCGCGCTCCCGCCCCTCTCTGCGCAAGCATCAGGATGAGAATCGTCGAGGTCACCGCCGTCACTCCAGAGATCGTCGAGTCCATCGGCCGGCTGATCCCGCAACTCTCCACCTCAGCGGCGATCCCAACCGCGAGTGAACTCCAGAAGCTCGTCTCCGGCGGCGCCGCCCAACTGCTAATCGCCCGAGACCCGAACCAGGAAAACCGGATCGTCGGCACCCTGACCCTGGTCCTGTTCCGAATCCCCACCGGTGTCCGGGCCTGGATCGAGGACGTGGTGGTGGACAAGTCTGCTCGAAGGCACGGAGTCGGCGAACTCCTCTGCCGCGCCGCCATCGAACGGGCCCGGTCCGCCGGTGCACGCAATGTCGACCTCACCTCGCGGTCCGCACGCAAAGCCGCCAACCGCCTCTACCGCCGCCTCGGTTTCTCATTGCGGCAGACCAACCTCTACCGCTACTCGCTGGAACGAGACGACCCGACCCCAACCAAGTGAGCCAGGAGCGGCGATTTCCAATCGCCGAACGGGAAGGGCGGTTTCCAGCCGCCCAGTGTGCACCGCAACGTACCAACCGCCGACCTCGTACCAAAAACCCACCATTATCTTCACGCCCCCATCCCCCCACTTTGCAGCCAACGGAGCCCCGCCAGTATAATCCCGGCGTCCATGGCCCCGGACGACCCGGGACCATTAATCCACTCATGACTCAAACAGGTTTGAACCCATGACCGACACATTAAAGCTCGCGGTGATCCCCGGCGACGGAACCGGCCCCGAAGTCACCAACGAAGCTCTCAAAGTCCTGGAAGCCGTCGCCCCTCTGGAGGATGTCAGCTACGACCGAACCGACTTCGACTACGGCGGCGACCGCTACCTGACCACCGGCGAGATGATCACGGAAGCTCAGATTGACGAGCTCGGACAGTTCGACGCCATCTACCTCGGCGCCATCGGACACCCGGGCGTCACCCCCGGCCTGCTGGAAAAGGGCCTCCTCCTCTCCATCCGCTTCCAACTCGACCAGTACATCAACTTCCGTCCCGTCCGCCTCTACCCCGGCGTGGATTGCCCCCTAAAAGACAAGGGACCCGAGCACATCCGCTTCGATGTCGTCCGTGAGAACACCGAAGACCTCTACTGCGGCGCCGGCGGATTCCTGCGCAAGAACACCCCCCAAGAGGTGGCCACGCAGGAAATGATCGCCACCCGGTTCGGCATCGACCGCTGCCTGCGCTGGGCCTTTCAGCACTGCATCAGCCGGCAGGACCGCCTCCGCCTGACCCTGGTCCAAAAGACCAACGTCCTGACCTACGCCGCCGACCTGTGGGAGCGGGCCTTCCACGCCATGGGTGAAGCCGAATTCCCCCAGGTCAACCGCGACTACAACCACATCGACGCCGCCTGCATGTGGTTCGTCAAGAACCCCGAGTACTACGACACCATCGTGGTCCCCAACATGTTCGGGGACATCATCACCGACCTGGGCGCCATGATTCAGGGGGGTCTGGGCGTGGCCTCCGGAGGCAACATCAACCCGGAGCCGGGCGGCTGCAGCATGTTCGAATGCATGGGAGGTTCCGCGCCCAAATACACGGGCCGGAACGTCATCAATCCCATCGCCGCCATCGGAGCCATGGGCATGTTGTTGAGTGTACTGGGAGACCAGAAGGACCTTCCCAACCTGGTTCGCGCCGGAACGAGGGTGGACACCGCCATCGGCCGGACCACTCCCAAGATGAAGAGCATGTCCGCCGGCCGGATGGGCTACACCACGAGCGAGGTCGGAGACCTGGTGGCCGAGGCCTTGTAGAAAGCCGTCAAAACAGGCCGATCGGGCCAATCGGCCCGCCGTCGGCGACCCAGGCGTTCCCAAACGCCTCCTGGAGGAACATCGTCATGAGACTCATCCGTTATCCCGCAATCCTGGCGCTGGCCGCCCTCTTGTCGGCACCCGCGGCCCTGGCCGGCGACGTGGTCGACATCGGCTCGCGCCGCGAGCTGTTCGTGGATCATCTGCTGATCGACCGGCTCGTGGGAGCCAGCCTGCGCCTGGGCACACCGTTGCCGGGCGGGGTGGCCGTCCGCTTCAACGATCCCGTGGAAGACGACACGGCCTTCTACACCACCATCTTCAAGGACGGCGACCTCTACCGCATGTACTACCGGGGTGCGCTCTTCGAGAGGAAGACCACCTGCTACGCCGAGAGCCGCGACGGGATCAATTGGACCAAGCCCGACCTGGGACTGGTCTCCATCGACGGCTCCTCTCAAAACCACGTGATCCTGAACGAGGCGCGCCAGTTCGTCGCCTTCATCGACGGGCGGCCCGGCGTGCCCGCCTCGGAGCGTTACAAGGGGACTTCGCGGGGACCCGTCGAGCCCAACGCCCTGGTGGGCTTCCTCTCCGGCGACGGTATCCGCTGGCGGATGCTCCGGGACGAGCCTATCGTGCCCAAGGTCCTGATCAACCACTTCGATTCGCAGAACGTCATGTTCTGGTCGGAGGTGGAAGAGCAGTACGTGCTCTACGCCCGGCACATGGAGGGGGGGCGCCGCGCCACGGCGCGGTCCACCTCCAAGGACTTCACCAACTGGACTCCCCAGGTCCTCATGAGCTACAGCGACACCGGCACGACGACTCCCTCGCACCACCTCTACACAAACCAGACCCAGCCCTATTTCCGGGCGCCCCACATCTACATCTCGCTGCCGGCCCGGATCATCTTCGCCGACCCGCGGCACGTCAAGTCGGACGGCGACAAGCAGTTGGCGAGCCGGCGCCAACGCCTCATCACGCCCGAGCTCCGGGACTTCGTCAAGGAGAACATGCCCCTGATGGGAACGGCGGGGACGGGGGACCACTCCGACGGCGTCCTGCTCACCACCCGGGCCGGCTCCACGGTCTACGACTTCACCTTCCGGGAGAGCTTCGTCCGGCCCGGCATCGGCGTCAACAACTGGACGACCCGGACCAACTATCCGGCCTGCGGCATCGTCCCCACCGGCGACGGCGAGATGTCTTTCTACGTGCAGCGGAACTATGGGCAGAAAGGCACGGCGTACCTGGAACGGATGACCCTACGCCTGGACGGCTTCGCCAGCCTGAACGCGCCCTACCAGGGGGGCGAGATGGTCACCAAACCGTTGCGCTTCAAGGGAAGCCGGCTGGAGATCAACTACGCCACCAGCGCGGCCGGCGGCATCCGGATCGAGATGCAGGACCCCAAGGGCCAGCCGATTCCCGGATTCACGCTGGAGGAATGCCCCGAGATCATCGGCGACCAGATCGAACGGAACGTCGCCTGGAAGGGTGGCTCCGACCTGAGCTCGCTCTCCGGCAAGACGGTGCGGATGCGCGTGGTCCTGAAGGACGCCGACCTCTACTCCGTCCGCTTCCACTGACACGGTGAAGGTGCCCGCAATGAAGAGACACGGTTTCCTCCTGGCGCTCCTGTGGGGCGTCCTCTCCTGCGGCAGCCCTTCCGAGACCCCGGACGTCGCTTCGAAAGGCGAATCGAAGAAGGAGCGGCGGATCCTCTACTACGACTCCGCCGCCGTCCAGTCGCACAGCTACCTGGACCGGGGGAAGGTGGAGCCGTACATGAGCCTCATCTACGACATCCGGACCCACGAAGATTTCCTGGACGCCAGCGTGCGCATGGTCAAGGGCACCCAGGTGGACACCTACCTGTGGCACATCGGAAACGGGGCCGAGCCGCCGTGGAATATTCCAACGGATCTGCTCTGGGACTGTTTCGATTCCTACGAGCAGGTGAACGACGTCGTCATCCGGGCCTGCCATGAACAGGGGTTGGAGGTCTGGGGGTCGGTGCGCATGAGCGATCTTCACGCGGCCTTCCGGTCCCGGACCCTGGAGGAATTGGACGACGTCTTCAAGACGCAACACCCCGAGTACCTGATGGCGCCGATGACGGACCGCCAGCTCCCTTCCGAGCTGACGGAGCAGCGTCTCTGGGTGTCGCTCGACTACACCCACCCGGAGGTTCGGCAGCATCGTCTCGACTACATCGCGAAGACCGCTGCCAGACACGACTTCGACGGCTACGAATTGGATTTCAACCGCATGGGGATCCACTTCCCCATGGGACAGGGACGGCAAAAGGCCCACCTGATGACGGACCTGATGCGGCAGATCCGGGAGCGGCTGAACGCCATCGGAGACGAGCGGGGGCGACCCTACACCCTGGCGGTCCACGTGATGGATTCCCTGGAGACCAACCTGGAGATCGGTCTGGACGTGGAGACCTGGGCGCGGGAGGATCTGGTGGACGTGCTGCTGGTGGGCCTGGGATACATGCCCGACCAGTTGGCCATCGGGCATTGGTTGCGCCTGGCCGGGGAGACGGGGGTGCAGGTCTATCCGTCCATCAATCCCAACACCATGCGGGCGGGCGCCTGGGAGACTCTGCGGAGTAAGCCTCTGTTTCGCGAGGGAATGCGGGCGTATGCCGACTACTACCTGGACCAGGGCGCCGACGGCATCTACCTGTTCAATTTCAGGCATGAACCGACGCAACGGCTGACCGACGAGGAGTTCGAGGGGGTGCTGAGCGAGTTGGGGGAGCCGGAGACGATGGCCGGGAAGGACAAGGTCTACGCCATCAACCCGACGGCGCATAGCGGAGGACCCTTCTACCACGGCTCTGATCCGGCGCTTCTGCCGATCGTGCTGGACCGGGTCGAGCGGAAGTTGCGGCTGCATCTGGGACCCGCCGCGGAAGACCAGAAGGCCAGCCTGCGTTTGAGCGTGTACACGGCCAAGGCCGGAAAGGGGACCATTCTCTGGGCTCGTCTGAATCACACGCTGCTGCCCGAGGCAGAAAGGGAAGGGGACTGGTTCCACTTTCAGGTTCCCGCGGGTGTGGCGAGGAACGGGATGAACGAGGTGGGCCTGATCTCGAACATCCCCGCCGCCGGCCCCTTCGCGGGTCTGATCGGTCCCCCCAATGCCGATCCTGCCGAGTTCCTGAAGCAGGCTTTCGGCCGAGTCAAGAACGTCATCAAGCCCGGCCAGGACCCGGTCGTGGTCCACCAGATTTTTTTGGAGATCAGCTATCCTGGGAAGTAGTCACTCGTCGTCAACAGGAGCAACAATGGACAGCCGGAACACGAGCATCCCAAATGGAAAGGAGGTGAACCGACAATGAACTGGGAGGCCTGTTCTGCAGTGGAACGCAATCCCCACAAGATCAGCGGAGCCTGGGCCTTCACCGGGACAAGAGTGCCGGTATACGCCCTGTTCGAAAACCTGGAGGGCGGCGCCACCGTGAAGCAGTTCCTGGAGTGGTACCCGGAGGTAAAGCAGTGGCAAGTGGCGGCTGTTCTCAAGCATGAAGTGGAATTCTTCAAAACGCCGGCCTGACCATGAAGATCCTGTTCGACCATGGAACGCCGGCGCCCCTTCGAAACCATCTCCGGGAACATTCAGTGGACAGATCGGCGGAGAAGGGGTGGGAATTGCTGGAAAACGGAGAGTTGATCCGCAAGGCCGAGGAGGAAGGGTCCAAGGTCATCGTAACCACGGACCAGAGCATACGGTACCATCGGTCTGCCCAATGCGGATCCGGCCGAGTTCCTGGAGCAGGCCTTCGGCCGCGTTAAGAACGTCATCCAGCCCGACCAGGACCCTGTTGTGGTCCCCCAGATCTTTTTGGAGATCAGTTACCCGAAAGCGTCGTGAGTGACGGGGGGTCCAACTATCATTGACTCGGGAGAATCGATGTGACCACCGATATCAAACTGTTCGACTTGACTCAGCAGTCCGCGACAGAGATTCCTGGAGAAGCCGCAGCTGTTGAGAAGTCACTTCACGACCTCATGGAGCGGAACCTGGACGTGATGCTAGGGATCCGCCTACTCGGAAGCGAGTATTCCACCGGCCCGAAGCAAAAGGGGCGAATCGATACGCTGGGCATCGACGAGAACAACTGCCCGGTAATCATCGAATATAAGCGAGCCACTAACCAGAACGTCATCAACCAAGGTCTCTACTATATGGATTGGCTCCTTGATCACCGTGCGGAATTCGAACTCCTGGTTCTGCGGAAGCTGGGGGCGGCCACTGCTGATGCCATCGACTGGTCTGCCCCCCGGTTGCTGTGTATCGCTGGCGCGTTCACGCGTTACGATGAACACGCTGTGGAACAGATGAATCGTAACATTGAGCTGATCCGCTACCGGCGATTTGGAAAGACACTTCTGATGCTTGAGATGGTCAACGCTATCTCTGCTACGAGCGATTCTCCTACCGGAAGAAAAGGGACGAAGCCGACTACCACGACCTATAAGACGATTTCGGAAGTCCTGAGTTCCCTCGATGGGCCCCTTCTGGACCTCTATGAAGCACTTCGGGACCACGTACTGGCGCTCGGTGATGATATTCAGGAGAAGAAACTCAAGTACTACGTCGCTTTCAAGAAGCTACGGAACTTTGCGTGCGTCGAGGTGCGTCCTAATAAGTCGACTGTCCTTGTGTACCTGAAAGTGGACCCCGACACGGTCATGCTGACACCGAACTTCACGCGCGATGTCCGAGATATAGGACACTTCGGAACGGGGGACCTTGAAGTGAGGATTCAGACATCGGACGACCTGGAACGTGCGAAACCCCTACTCCAGAAGAGCTATGATGCGAGCTGACCGGTGGTGATGCTCGCACCGGTAGCCTAACGTTTTCTACCGTGTTCCTGACCCTCGAAGATCCTCGTGCCCGCGTTAAGGGTTCCCGCGACCCACTCGGCGTTCAGCCCATCTGGTCAGCTTTCGGAAGGCACATCGTCGCTAATCTCACCACGGTGACCGATTCGCTCCGTGGGTTCACCGTCCTCCTTCTCGGCCGCTACTTGGGTGAGCGGTTGCTCAGAGAGGGCAAGATCTCCGAAGAAGATGTCGTTGACGTATTTCTCCGAACTGAGCAGGTGTGCGGATATGTGCGTTGTCTCGCTCTCGGAGATGATGCCGGGTCAGAGGGACGCATTCTCGGAATCGAGCGTGTTAGAAGGCGCATCTCCGAAGGTGGATCCACGGTAAAGATCGGGACTACGCCAGACGCGACGATTCTATCGGACCAGAAGACCTACGGCCTTTGGGGTCTGTTTTCGGTATCCGCCAGAGTCTCGAAGCTTCTGCGCGAAGGGCCGGTCGGCGTTACTTGCAAGGCGCGTGATTTTATTGAGGGCCAATATATGCCGCGTCTGTCTCCGGTGCTTAAACGACTTGAGACCCTTGTTATGAGCGGGGGAACACTGGCAGTAAAGCCACCCGACCCAATTGTGTCCGCGCTCCGCGGCATCCTCGGTGGCGAACTGTCCGCAGCAGAACGGAAGTTCTACCGAGCCTATCTGTGCGACGCACAATACTGCGATCACATGAAGTCGGGCCGACAGGCAACCCTCTGGCGTCTGCTTGAAAAACGCACTTCGCTACGGAATAGCATCAACCGAGCGGAGCTTGTATCAATCATGCGATCCGCTCGTAGGATCGACGCTGAATTGGCGCGACGGATCGGCCGAATTCTCGCCCTCGAGACGCTACTGGCGCCCTGTGATGCAATCTTCGGATTCCTGCAAACTCGGCATGGCCAGGTCCCCGCCAGAATTGCAGAATCGTTACGTGAGCGCTGGGGCGAGCGGATCCCTCATCTCGACGCCGCCGAGTTCGCCGAGATCCGAGACGAAATAGCCAGCTTGGTGGGCACGGAAGTAACCGCGCGCATGGCGGAGACGCATGGTGGTCTCTCGCACGGAAATTACCAGGTGGCGATAGAGGGGCTGCTGGAATGGAATAGGCTAGTGATGACTGGACGAAGGGCTGCCCCGTGGGTGCGGCTGGATGACCGTGGCGCACTTGATGTCCGGTACCGAGGCATCGAACGGGAACTCCCTGCGGCGGAAGGCATGTCATCGCTATGGCGTAACTCGTACTTCATCGATTCACTTAAGGCGTTGGTGGCCCAGACTGCCACCGCTGCACCTCGGCACGCCTCATGAATGCTCCCAAACGAGTCCTTTCGGACGAGATATCGAAAGCAATTGCCGGACGGCGGGTCACAGCGGCTGTTTTCACGACCTACACATTCGACCCCGAGTTCTTCGAGTTGGAGATTCTGCCAATTCTGTTCGAGGGTCGATTCAGGGGCGGATTCAGCCATGTCGAAAAAGTTCGGCTCGTTCAGCTCGAAGAGTGCTTACGCGAGATGTCCGATGTTGCGGTGTACTACGATCGAAGCGGTCTCGTGGACAACGCTCGCTCCGCGAGGCTCGATTTCCGCCGCGTAGATGTTGGCCGAACCGGGATCTTCCATACCAAGCTCGTCCTGGTGCTGGTGGAGAACCCAGCGAGTGAGGGCAGCGCGCCGACACAGAGTCTGATAGCGGCGACGCTCTCGGCGAACCTCACGCGGGCTGGGTGGTGGGAAAGCGTAGAGGCGGGACACGTTGAGGTAATCAACACGGTGTCGGCTACCAATATACGATGCACCTTCCGCCAGGATCTGCTCGACGCGCTCCGCGCTGTAGCCAGCGCTGCCCGCACAGAGGACCAAGGCGGGGCCATTGAAACGGTTCGCCGCTTCGTGCAAAACGACACTCCGCGGTTGAGCACTCGAAACGCAAGCTGGCGAGGACGCTACTACACGCGGTTATTCACGGGACAGGCATCCCTTTCCGATTGGCTTGCAGGCCTCCGGATTTCCCAACGCAATTGGAATCTCGAAATCGTCTCTCCCTTCTTCGACGCGCACGGTGCGGGAGCGCTCAAGAACTTAGTTCGAGCAACGCGACCCCGCGAGGTGCGTGTATTCTTGCCGACCGATGCCGACGGAACGCCTACCGTAACGTCCGAGCAGTACGAAGCGGTGGGCTCGAATGCCAAGTGGAGTCGCCTCCCCGCATCCGTCACACGTTCCGGGAACCGATCGTCCTCGGAGGGGACCGCCGCCCGGCGGGTTCACGCCAAGGTCTACCGGTTTTGGCGTCGTGGGGAGGGCGACGTGGTGCTAGTCGGATCTGTGAACCTGACACAGGCGGCGCATAGTCTGGCAAGTGCGGGGAATCTTGAAGCCGCGTTTCTGGTCAACACCACTGACGGCAGCGACCGCGCTGATTGGTGGCTTGAGCCACTAGACGATCCTCCCGAACAATTTGCGGAACAGTTGACAAGCGAAGACCGAAATTCCGAGAGGGTCGGGCTGGCTCTCTCCCTGAGGTACGATTGGGCACGTCACACGTTCGAGTATCGGGCAGACGCCAACCACAATGAAGAAGTGCACCTTCAATCGATCGCGGGTGGGCATGTGTGCATCATTCACCGGCCTCTGCCGGGCGAATGGGAGAACTGCGGTTCTGAGGCGGCCGACTCGGTGAAGGAGCTTTTGGAATCCAGCAGCTTCGTGGTTGCGCGGACGCAGACGACTGGCGGTAAGTGCGAATGGCGCATCCTCATCCGGGAGGAAGGAATGTCCCACAAGCCGTCCCTGCTGACTCAGTTGACGCCAGAGGAGATTCTCCAGTACTGGTCACTCCTCTCTGAGTCGCAGAGGCAAGCGTTCCTCGCCGATCGTCTGGAAACCGACGAAGCCCTGCTAGGACTTCGCCCTTCTCCGGCAACGTCACCCGTGGGGAGGGTCGAGACCGTATTCGACCGTTTCGCAGGCGTATTCCACGCATTCGAACGGCTCCGCCGCTGGATCAACAAGAGGCTCGACGAGCAGAGAGAAACGGAGGTCACCGCCCGTCTCTTCGGGGAGAAGTACGATTCTTTGCCTGTGCTTTTGCGGAAAATACTGGAGCGAACAACCCGGGATGCCGTTGTTGCCTACGTGACCTTGCTTAACGCTAAGCAGGTTGCCGTCCGGGTAAAGCGTGAATGGCCCAACTACTGGGCGGCGCACCGCGACGATGGCCGCAAGCTGGAATGCCTTCTTAGCGAGGTCGAGAACATTCGATCGGAGCTCAAACTGGCGGATCCGGATCGCGAGGAGTTCCTGACGTGGTTCGAGGAGATGTTTGTGACTGACGCGGCGAAGTTGGAAGCGAAGGGTGACGGAACTCCATGAAACGGATAGGTGTCGATTTCGCGCGCGAACTCATCGACTTCAGCGGTTCGTCTAACGGCAGGAACGGACACCGTCGCCACCTCATCGACCCCGCGTTTGCCAAGTCGCAGCTGGAAGGAACTGTCGCCGCCCACAACATGCTTGCCGAAAACCGCGTCGCCTACATCGCCGACGAGGTCGGCATGGGCAAGACCTACGTCGCTCTCGGGGTAATGGGTTTGGTACGCCATTTTCGCCCCGACGCGCGAATGCTCGTCGTCGCCCCGCGAGAGAATATCCAACGCAAATGGGTGAAGGAACTGGGCAATTTCGTACGGAACAATTGGCGCGTAACCGACAACCGGGTGAAGTCGGTCCAGGGCACCCCGGCAAACCGACCAACGGTGTGTCACTCGTTAGCCTCGTTCGCGCGCGAGCTGACGATCAATGACGGTCGCGACTTCTTTCTTCGGATGACGAGTTTCAGTTTGGCGCTGAGGCAACCGGAGGCGCGGAAAAAATACCGCGCGGAGCTCCGGAAACACCTTTCCTGGCTACCCAGGTCGGCCCTGTCATCAACTACCGAGCACGAGTTCCGGGAGCAGTACGGGCGTGCCCTTAACGCGCTCGTTCCGGACATCGACATCTTAGTGGTCGACGAGGCCCACAACCTCAAGAAGGGCTTCGGCTCGCAGGGCGAAAGGCACGTCTCGAATCGCAATCGCATCCTGGGACTCACGTTGGGACATCCTTCCGGAGTTGTCCGCAACTGCTCATGGTACCGACCGCGGGTCAAGCACGTCCTTTGCCTCTCGGCCACTCCGTTCGAAGATGACTACGGGGATATTTGGCGCCAACTCGACGTGCTCGGTGTGGGCAAGGTCCAAGTGGGCGATGCTGGGAAGAGGCGGGTGTTCTTGGTGAGCGGCCTGGCCAATGGCGATCTTAAGGAGAGCTCGAAACGGGAGATTGCGTCCAATCTGCTGATCCGGCGGGTGACCTATCTGGAGATCGGGGACGAGAAGTACACCAAGAATATGTACCGTCGGGAATGGCGTTACGGCGGATTCCGGCGGTTCGACAAACCTATCCGGTTCGAAGATCAGCGCCAACGGCTCATCGTCGGTCTGGTCCAGAAGAAGGTGGCCGAAGTGCTGGGCGACGAGCGATTCGGGAATCATTTCCAGATCGGCATGCTTTCCTCTTTCGAGAGCTTCCTCGAAACTGTCAGCCGCGTCCGGAAAAGGCAGTTGGCGGCTGAGGAGACCGACCGAGAGCGGACCGAAGGAGAAGAGGACCAAGCCGCTTTCGATGGACGACAGACCCGGAACGAAGAGGAACGGCGTGGTGCCGACACGCGGGTACTCAGCGCCCTCGTCGAATCGTATCGGCAACGATTTCAGAGGGGACTGCCGCACCCTAAGCTCGACGCGGCGGTCCGATCGCTGGCTTCCGCATTCAAGACTGGAGAAAAGGCCCTTGTCTTCGTCCGGCGCGTTGCGACGGTGGACGAGTTAGCCCATCGCCTCGATTGGGAGTTCGACAGCTGGATTCGGCGAAGAATGGAAGAAGCGCTTCCAGAGCTTCGAAACCAGATCGACGAGCTGTTCCGGCGCTTTGCAAGCGAGACAAAGGGTGACACTGGGGTCACAGAGGCGACATCCGGTCTTGCCAACCCCATAGTAACGGGAACGGAGAGTGATACGCCTCTATACGGCGCTGACGACGACCCGGGTGGCCGCGAGAATTTCTTCTGCTGGTTCTTTCGAGGGGCGGGGCCCAAGGGTGTCCTGTCGGGGGCAGCCTTCCAGAGGAACCGCCTGAGTGCTACTGCAGCCGTGTACAGCACCCTCTTTGAGGACGACCTTGTTTCCTGGCTGCTCGGTCGGCCGGATGAACCGTTGAAACGCTTGGCGGATCTTCTCAGGTTTTCGCCAGGAGAACTACGAACGCGCCTGCGTAAATTCGCTTGGGCATATTTCCTGCATCGCACGAAACAGGCGGAGGGATACCCACGCTACTACGTCTTCGAGGCGTATCAATCGGCTGCCCTCCATCTCCTGGCGCAGGCGGGCGGAGATAGGGCCAGCCAGGTAAGCGAGGTGCTAAAACGTCGGTTTCCCGACTTTCACGGAGAGCGCATTGATCCTCCAAGGGGGTTTCCGCAGCCGGAGTCCTCGATCGGCACTACCACATTCTTTACGGAGCTCGTGCGTCATCCTGAACTTCGAAGAGAACTGTGGCCAGATGAAGAAGCAGGGACCTTCGCCGAGCGTTTCCGACGTCGGGAACAGCGACGCGAACTTCTCAGCGCTATGTCACGGCTTGGCGCGGCGTACATAGACCTCTATATGCTTGCCATTGAGGAGGTCGGCTCATTCGAGCTAAAGCCTGCTCCGGCTGGCGGTCGTGCTAGCCGCAGCCTGGCCCAGCGATTCGTGG
Source organism: Acidobacteriota bacterium (assembly GCA_965217775.1). Taxonomy (GTDB): domain Bacteria; phylum Acidobacteriota; class UBA6911; order RPQK01; family JAJDTT01; genus JAJDTT01. The sequence goes on along the minus strand of CBDCJH010000002.1, from coordinate 2,830,655 downwards.
CTCTGCTCGCCAAACAGCGCGAACATTCCGGCTTTCACGCGTTCTCCGAATTGAGGGGCGCGGCAGAGGCGTTCGATACCCTGATCGGGGTCAACTTTCCCAATGTGCCGGACGGCAAACTGTCGACAGTAGCCGAGATCTTCGGTCGCGGCCTACAACACCAGGATCCCGTTGGTCGCATGTCGGGAAGGGTTTCGGGTCGCACCGTGCAACAGTTTCGTATGCCGGGTTTCCCTCTGGTCCTCGTCAGTACCGATGTGCTGCAGGAGGGTGAAGATCTGCATACGTTCTGCCGCAAGGTTGTCCACTACGGCATCACGTGGACCCCTTCTGCCATGGAGCAGCGTACAGGAAGGGTGGACCGGATCGGCAGCTTGCTCCAACGCCGCCTCGATGGCAGGGATAGCGCACCCGATCCCGAAGAGAAGATTCAAGTCCACTACCCTCATCTCGAAGATACTGTGGAGCGTCTGCAAGTCCGGCGGGTTCTGCAGCGGCTCGATAGATTTATGAGACTCGTACACGAGTCGGCAAAACGGCGGGCACATAGTCGTCGAATCGATAAGAACCAGGAGATTCTGGCGTCGATCGAGTTGCCTCCGCCCGTTGAGGGCCGATTGGAGTCGGCATTCCCCGTTAAGGATGAATGGCTGGAGGGATCGGTCGGCGGAAGCCGTTTACATCGGGTTGATGTCCGCGCACTCGCAACGCTGTTGAAGGACCACTGGGACCGCTTGGTGCAGGACTTATGTATCGAACAATCGGGTCGAGAGCGGTTACTGCATCGTGAAGGGGTCTTGCAGGTGTCACGAGAGGGAGGCGATGGCGCCACAACTGCGAATTCCTCGGATCGCAGTGGCCGCGGGGAAAGTAGAAGGCAGCTCGTCCGTGTCGAGTTGCGTTCGGCCGGAATTGATGGTGCGACCTTCCTTCAGTGTTCCAGCGAGATCGGCTTGATCGACTTGACACAGCCTGCGAACGTGGACTTCTTGCAGCGGCTACAGTCCGAACTCGGCCACCCGCGCCTTTGCGCCCGATTCGAAACCCGACACCGGAAACACGCGCTCAGCGTGGAGGCCAGCTTGCCTTTCGACCCCGAAAGTACGCAGTACGAAGAGTTCAAGGAGTTGGTTAGCCGCACGGCGCAACAGGCTGACCGGCTGGAGGAGGAACTCTTGGGCGTCGACGCAGAACCGACCCGGCGGGAACAGAGTTCCGATTATGCGTGAGCTTCGTCAATTGCTGAAGCGGCTGGACTTGAAGAAGGGAGTTGAGTGGGTGGTTGAGGGCGATGAAATCTTGGTGGGCCTATCGACTCGCGGGCGGCGGCAGCGAATCCACGTTGTCCGCGAAGACAATCAATATGTGTTCTCGACCGTCGTTTTCGCACCCCCCTCCGCTAATCGCAACCGCACGCAAAGACGGCGCTTAGCTATCCGGGCGTGGATCCGCAATGCCGAGACCGAATTGGTGAACTTCATGTTCGACAGAGTAGGCCGGCTGGTGGCCGAAATACGTCATCCGGCCGATCACTTGGACCCGGTGGAGCTTGAGATCTACCTGAAGCTTCTGGCTACCGAGGGGGATCGTTACGAGTATGTGCTCACCGGAGGTGATGAGCACTGAAGGGCATCACACCATAACAGAGGATAATCTCGACCCCTAGGCCCAATGGTTCGCCAGAATGGCCCGAAACGGCGAAAAAAGATTGCCGCAATGGGGATGCAGGATCAGGTCAGAGGTCCTGCTCGCCGCGACTGGTCTCTTCAACGCCGCGGACAACCCCCTCTCTTGATATTGGCACGTCAACGGTCCGGACTGGACGGTCTGAGCATACCCACCTATCACCGTCGCATGACCTCGACCACCCTCAACCTAAACTGGATCGCCAACTACAACTAGCGCATCGCAGTTGAGATCCTCGTCTCCCAGGCACAGACTAGGATCCGCTGCATGATCATCCCCTCGACGGAATGCTCGATTCGATCCGGATCGCGATGGTTGGTGAAGCACTGGCTCAGTCGGCACGGAAGCCGAGCCCGATAGTCCACTTCGTGGACGAGGACGACACCGGCATCGAAGGTGATCTCACTGCCGTCGAATCAACCCACGATACCCGTCCGGTCAGGCCCTTAAATTTGAGCTTTGTTCTTGTATACTCTGTGTTCATAAGGTCGCGTTCCTTCTACTCTTTGAGTCATAGATTCAAGGCTCTTCCAGACGAGAACGCGGACTTTATCACCCATTCTGCCGAAAGATCCGGGTTAGAGATCAAGGCAGGCAAGACTAACGTCTAGCGCGGCTTCTTGGTAGGCAGTGACCTGTTATCTTTCCCTTTCTTGCTGGTATTCACTCGTGTCGAACAGAAACTGAGCCATCGTTCGCGCGCAGTTGACTGCAAGACGCGCGTGGTGTTTTTCGGCCCGATAGGTAACAGCGTGGGAGTCGCTCATTCTGTTTCTGAGCGTTGAGAGACCGTGAACCACACTTGCCAATCCCGAAAGAATCTGTCGTAGACAGCCGGCAAGGCCCTCCTGACCGGGTGTTAGGTTCAGATGCTGTTGCACTCGTCGATAGAGTCTCACCAAGTTCCCGTCATAGTCCGGTCGCTTCGGATCGTATTTTCGTTCGAGCGCAGACAACACCGCTTCAAGCAGCGAGCGCGCGCTAGTGATGGCACCGTCGTAATCACCTCTTTCCAACCGCTCCTTTGACTTATCCAGTTGTTGGGCGATGAACTCGTGAGTCAGATCGCCGGAGCCGTCAAACGGATTGAGGACCTCCACAGTGTCGCCAGCAACCGCTATGACCTCCCAACGCAGACCCCGTCGACGAATCGCGTAACCGTCGTACTCTAGGAACCGATTGAGGCGCTCTACTACTGCCTCACAATCCAAATCCGTGTCCAAGAAGTGACGCGGATCGACCGCAGCCAATAGTGCATCGGTGAACTGCCGCGAGTCGTTGAGTTCCTGAAGCTTCTCCTCAGCATACACCCACCGAGAAGGAAAGCCCTTGCCGTACTTATCTTGAACATCACAGAACTGGTTGAAGAAGGCTACTAGATCTGGGCCAGATCGATATGGCGACAGATTGGTATTCCCCGTGATCACTGAACCCAGCGCAGATATCGATTGTTTGCCGACCTTCATTGTGCTTATTCCCTCTCTGGCACGCGGCAATTGGATCCGCATGACTGAAACGGTCTCGATATTTTTGAACAATAGTGTACCTTAATCATGCCCTCTTTCGGGTGAGTTCTTGGCGCTCCTTGGACTGTGGTCTGATACTCATGGCGCTCCAGAAGCTGGCCACGATTGTAGCGTTCGACAAAGGCGGCGATCACCTGTCTGGTCTGTAGATGGATATTGAATACTGCACACATCGCGGGAGCCCTCGTGGAGAGAGTATAACGACCGCAACGGGGGCCCCCGCCGCCGGACCTGGTCCCCTCATGCCCCCCTCCTTCCCGAGCCCGATTCCTGGGCACTGACCGCTCGGGCGGCCGTCGGATGGATCGCGTTGGAGAGTTCGGCGTGCCGGCGCAGCCGATAGCTGTTGCCCCGGATGTTGACGATGTGGCACCGGTGCACGACCCGGTCCAGCAGCGCCGCTGCCGTCACTTCGTCCTCCAGGATCTAGCCCCATTCTTCGAATCTCTTGTTTGAGGTCAACACCGTCGAGGCCCGCTCGTAGCGCCGCAATGGCACCGGCAACATCTGCGCGCCATCCTGTTCTATGCTGGACTGGACCGTTCGCCCTTGGGCGACAAACGCATGTTCGCCGTGCATGCTGAACGGACTATGGAAGCGATATGCTGCGATGGTGATACTCCATGCAAAGGCACCGAGAATTGAAATGACCCGGGGAACGCAACGAGTTGGATCTTGATAACCTTGCGGAGAGGAGACAAATATTCGACGCACGAACAGGAACTCACACGAATCCGTACGCTATCGATCAACCATCGCGGCGAGTTCCCTGAAAGTCACCGAGAGCCGAATCATCGCAGACCTATTGTTACGGGGTGTTAACGGCCACGACTGGCGCACTGAACTGGTGGAGAAAAACATTCTCCAGATCCAGAGTCGGGAGACCGCTACGCGGTGGGGCCAACTCCTCCGTGCTCGCCTCGAATTAATGCAGCCCGCGCTTTGGGAAATGGTCCGTGATGGTTCGGTCCCGCTTGCAACGCACGCCTGCCTCGCCGCTGCCGTGAAACATAGTCTTCTGCTCGGCGACTTTCTGGATATAGTGGTGCGTGAGCAGTACCGGCTGTTCCGTCCATCCCTCTCCAAGCACATTTGGGAGCATTTCATCGAGGATTGTCGTAACCGTGACCCGGGGATGCCGGACTGGACTGAATCGACAGTAGCGCGCTTGCGTTCGACTGTCTTTTTGATCCTCGCGCAGGCCGGCTACATCGAGAACACACGCACCCTCAAGCTGCAAACGGTCCATGTCGCCAGGGAAGTGCTGAATTACCTGCACGAGCAGGACGAAAGGTACGTGCTCCGCTGCATCGAAGTTCGACCATGAGTGACCCACTGACCCATCGGCTCAACCAGATTCTTCCGAAGCTCACATCGGACGATTTCCTCAGCACCCGTGGCATTGGTAATGAGATAGCCTTTTACATCTTCGATTATGCGCCAGAGGATGAGCTGCGCATCCGAAAACACATCCGGTTCCTTCTGGAACACCTGCCGAAGAACAGGCCCAACCTTCGAGTGGCCCACGTCAACCTCTTTGACGTCCTGATCCATTACCTTAAGGAGCGCAACCTGTTGGAGAAGTCGTTCAGGATGCAGCGCGAGAAGGGCAACGACGCGCTTTTAAAGGCATTAAAGGGCGTCCTGCATGAGGAAAAGATCGCCCGGCGTTTTGCTGACACCGTAAAGCCGGGGGAGCATGACCTCGTGTTGATATCCGGGATCGGCAGTGTTTATCCATTACTCCGATCGCATACCTTGCTCAGCAACCTGCACGCCATCATGGGACAGACGCCCCTGGTTATGTTTTATCCCGGCAGATATGACACGCAGACATTACGGCTCTTTGACAAGACCGGCCTGACCGGTGGTTCCGCCGGGGAAGGCAAGAAGGAAACCAACTACTATCGGGCCTTTAGACTGATTGATTAACGCGAGAACAACAATGCGTATTGAGAATCTATTTCAGAAGGACATCTCCCGGCCCATCAATGGCGTCGTAAAAGCCGACCAGCTGGACGAATCATCGGTCTGGCAGGAGCTGGAGGAGTTCGTTGTCACGAAGGAACTGGACCAACATCTTCGGCGCTTTTTCTCCAGCTACTGCGAAGCGATGGAGAGGACCGGGGACCCGGATGTTGCGGGGAAGATCGGGGTCTGGGTTTCGGGTTTTTTTGGATCCGGCAAATCCCACTTCATCAAAGTGCTGTCCTACCTGCTCAATAACAAGAAACATACACATGGTGGTCAAACCCGGCAGGCCGTCGAGTTCTTCAATCTAAAAATCAAGGACGCGATGCTGCTCGGAGACATCAAGCGCGCGGTCGCATCCCATACCGATGTCATTTTATTCAATATCGACAGCAAGGCGGACAATCGGGCCGGGCGCGATGCCATCCTGGCGGTGTTCCTCAAAGTACTGAACGAGTTAGCAGGCTACAGTGGCGATCACCCGCATATCGCCCACATGGAGCGTTATCTCGAAGGCAAGGGCAGGCTTGGGGTCTTTCACGATGCCTATCGGGCACTGACCGGCACCAATTGGACCGACGAACGCGACGCCTACGCGTTCAATCGGGACGAGGTCATCAAGGCACTGGTCCCTTCCCTCCGCCAGAGTGAAAAATCCTGCGAGAAATGGATGGATGGCGCCGAGGGCAATTTTGCCCTGACCATCGAGAACTTCTGCCAATGGGTCCAGGACTATCTCGATGGCAGGGGGGAAGACCACCGCATCATCTTTCTCGTTGATGAGGTCGGGCAGTTCATCGGCACCGATACCCACCTGATGCTCAATCTGCAAACCATCACCGAAGAACTGGGCACCGTCTGCAAGGGCCGGGCTTGGGTCGTCGTCACCTCTCAGGAGGACATCGATGCGGTGCTCGGTGAGATGCCGGGAACCCGAGCCAACGACTTTTCCAAGATCCAGGGCCGGTTCCGCACCCGCCTGTCGCTGTCCAGCGCCAACGTAGATGAAGTTATCCAGGAACGTCTGCTTGCCAAGCGGGAAGGAGTACGGCACCAGCTAGAGTCGGAGTACGCCACGCAGGGAGACATCCTTAAGAATCAACTGTCCTTCAAGGATGCCGGAATGACCTTCCCGCAGTTCAGGAATGCGGATGATTTCGTGCGGGATTATCCTTTCGCACCCTACCAGTTCAAGCTGCTCCAGAAGATTTTCGAGTCGATCCGCAAGGCGGGAGCCACCGGGCTCCATCTGGCGCAGGGGGAGCGCTCCCTGCTGGACGCCTTCCAGCATGCGGGGCAGTCCGTTTCCCATATGGAAGTAGGCATTCTGGTTCCGCTGTATCGCTTTTACCCTTCTATTGAGAGCTTCCTCGACACCACCGTCAAACGCACCATCGACCAAGCCAAAGACAATGCGAGTCTGGAGGATTATGACACCCGGCTCCTTGAGGTACTTTTTCTCATCCGCTACGTCGATGAAGTCAAAGGCAATGTCGATAACCTCGTCACCCTGTGCCTTGATCAAATCGACGCAGACCGCCTCGCCCTGCGAAAAACCATCGAGGCCAGCCTTCAGCGACTGGAGCGGGAGACGCTCGTCAATCGCAGCGGTGACACCTACTTTTTCCTGACTAGCGAAGAGCGCGACATTAATCGCGAAATCAAGAATGTCGAACTGGGTAGCGCGGAGGAGGCCAAACTCGTCGGGGAGCTTGTTTTTGAAGACGTACTGAAAGGTCTTCGCAAGCATCGCTTCAGCGCCAACAAAATGGATTTCAGCTTTAACCGTGTGTGCGACGCGCATCCGGTCGGCAATCGCACCGAGGGCGCGCTTGCCGTCTCGATTGTGACACCAATGGCCGATGACTATGAGGTCTACCAGGCAGACGGCAAGTGCGTGCTGGAAAGCAGCCGGGAAGACGGGCAAGTTCTCATCCGGCTGAGAAACGACGAGAATCTGGCGCGGGAACTGCGCGCGTTGTTACGGACGGACAAATACATTCGGACGAAGGATGATGGTACTTTACCGGCCACCACGAAACGGATCCACCGCGATCTGGCTGACGAGAATCGCAAACGCCGCGACCACCTGATCCGCCTGCTCGGCGAGATGCTGGCGGATGCCAGCTACTTTGTGGCAGGTCAGCCGTTGGAGGTCTCCGCCAGTGCCCCTCAGAAGGCCCTGAGTGAGGCGATGGAGTACCTTATTCAAAACACCTTCAACAAGATGAGCTATCTCAAGACGCTTTGCGACGATCCGAAAAAGGAGATCCAGGCGGTTCTACGCACCAATGATATTGGACAATCCAATCTCAACATGGATATGCTCGAAAGCAATCCGCAGGCCACTGAAGACCTCCGTAGTTACATCGACCTTTGCAAGAAGACCAACCGGCAGGTTGTACTTGCCATGATCACCAAGCGCTACGCCATGCGTCCTTATGGCTGGCCCGAGTTCGAGGTCATACTTCTTCTGGCACGGCTTCTCATGGCCGGCGAAGTGCAATGCGTCTCGGGTGGTGCGGCAATCCCGAAGGACAAGCTATACGAAGCGCTCACGTCAAAACGCCAATGGCGAAACATCACAATCGTCCAGCGGGCCACGACCCGGCCTGAGGACGTTCAAAAGGCCAGGGAGCTCGGCCGGGACGTGTTCTCGGAGATGGGGCCGGGTCGCGAAGACGCCCTATTCGAGTTCCTGAAGGGCCGCCTTGAAGGCTGGCGTGAGAGGCTGAGCCAGTATCGTGCCCTGGCGGATACCGGAAGTTACCCCGGATCCGCGGAGATAGCCGACAGCCTCAGCCTTCTGAAGATGCTTGTGGCTCCCAACGACAGCAGCAGGTTCCTGGTGCAGGTCAATAAGCACGAAGCCCACCTGCGAGAACTCGCCGACAGCTTCCATGACCTTGATCACTTTTACAAACATCAGCGCCCCATGTGGGACAAGTTGCGCACGGCATCGGGCAGATTCAAACTCAACCAGATGGAACTGGAGCGAGACGACTCCGCCGGACCTGCGCTGCGGCGGATGAGCGAAATCCTCTCTGCACCGAATCCTTACGGATTACTCAAGGAAGCCGAAGGGCTAATCGGCACCGTAAACGAGGTAAACGAAGGGTTGCTCTACGAGCGACGGGACCGGGCGCTCGCAAAAATAACCGATCAATCTGCCAGCGTGAACGCGGAAGTCTCGACAGCGGGTGGAGACAAATCGTTAAAAAACACGTGCCTTACGCCACTGGATGAGCTGGCGAAACAGGTTTCGATCCACGAGAGTCTCGCGCATATCGGCCAAGCTGAGGCCGAAGCCGTGCGCTTGAAGGACGAGGCGTTGGACCAGGTCGAGCGCTATCTTGCGCGGAAAGCCGAGGAAGAAATGGCGGTGCCGGACAAGCCGGTAGTCAAGGCCCGGCGGGTCGTCTCTCCTGGCAAGCTTGTCAAGTCGTCCTACCTTGAATCTCAGGCCGACGTGAGTGCTTTCCTTGACGATCTTCGTAAAGAACTGACCGATGCTCTGGCCAGAAACGAGCGCATAGAAATTCGTTAAACCAAAGCCAATACAGCATGAATCGCAACAAGCTCGAAGCCTATGCCCAACAGGCGCGGCGCGATTTTATCGCGGCGGTAACTGGGCGAGCGGCGTTTTACGGCGTGACTGCCAAAAGCATTGAACCGATTGTAGAGCAGGGCGATGTAGCCCTGATCGGGGCACATGCCTTTTCCCGCAAGGTGGCGAAACCGCGCAAGCGCCTGGAAGAACGGATCCGGCACGACGGCTTCGAGCAGGTCATGGAGGAAATGGCCTATACGTGGTTCAACCGCTTCGCAGCCATACGTTACATGGAGCTGCACGGTTACCTGGACCACGGCTACCGCGTTCTGAGTCATCCTGAGGGACAGGACCAGCCAGAGATTCTTGAGCATGCTGCCGACGTCGATCTGCCGGGCCTCGACCGGCAGAAAGCTGTGGAGTTGAAGCTCGACGGCAGCAAAGATGAAGAGCTCTACCGGCTGCTCCTCAAAGCCCAGTGCAACGCCCTGCACCAGGCAATGCCCTTTCTCTTTGAGCGCATCGGGGATGAAACCGAGTTGCTGCTGCCCGCCAACCTACTCCACACTGACTCGCTGATCCGTCAACTGGTCGAGGGCATTGACGAGAGCGCCTGGGGGCAAATCGAGATCATCGGCTGGCTCTACCAATTCTACATCTCGGAGAAGAAAGGCCAGGTCATTGGCAAGGTTGTGGCCTCCGAAGACATTCCGGCGGCGACCCAGCTTTTCACGCCCAAATGGATTGTGAAGTACTTGGTCCAGAATTCGCTGGGGGCACAGTGGCTGGCGACCTATCCGCACTCCTCAATCAGAGGGCAGATGGCCTACTACATCGAGCCCGCCGAGCAGAACGAAGAGGTCACCGCGCAACTTGCGGCCACTACGCCCGGCACACTCAACCCCGAAGCACTGACCCTCATCGACCCGGCCAGTGGTTCCGGACACATGCTGGTGGAGTCTTATGATCTGTTCAAGGCCATCTACCTGGAGCGCGGTTACCAGAAGCGCGGTGTGGCTCAGCTGGTCCTGGAGAAGAACCTCTTCGGCCTCGACATCGACGGGCGGGCGGCGCAGCTCACGGGCTTTGCGCTAATGATGAAGGGGCGGGCTGATGATCGTCGGTTTTTCGAGCGGGGCGTGAAGCTCAACGTGATGGCGTTGGTCGACAGTACGGGCTTTGACGCAGAGCGGATGGCTCAGCGCGTGAAGTTAGTGGACTACGGACTTGTGGACAGCGACCTCACAGAGCTGAAGCAACTCTTCGAGCATGCCTCAACCTTTGGCTCGCTGATTCAGGTGCCGGAGGGACTGTCTGCGGAACTGCCGGCGCTGAAGCAATTGAGTGAATCCACGAGTCAAGACCTATTTGTGTCGGATGCGCTCAAGCGGTTGGGGGTGTTGGTGCGGCAGGCCGAGCTGCTGGCGGGACAATATGACGCCGTGGTGGCGAATCCACCGTATATGGGAAGCAGGGGAATGAATTCCCTGGTGAAAAAGTTCGTCAAGGATCACTTTCCCGCCGCAAAGAGCGACCTTTTCGCCTGCTTCATCGAGCGTGGCTACACACTGGCGAAGGATGCCGGCCACAACGCCATGGTCACCATGCAGAGTTGGATGTTTCTGTCGTCGTTCGAAAAGATGCGCGAGCGGATGCTGCGGGAGAAAAACATCAAGACGATGGCTCACCTGGGAGCGCGGGCTTTCGGAAGCATCTCGGGCGAGGTGGTTCAAACAACAGCGTGTGTGCTGCAAAATCGATCACCGAAGGGCTACAAGCCAGTGTTTTTCCGGTTGCTGGAAGGTGGCGAGTCAGAGAAGCGAACGGCGCTGGCCAACGGTGAGAAACGTTTCGATACGACAGCCCAGGACGAGTTCAAGAAAATTCCCGGCAGTCCGGTGGCTTATTGGGTGAGTGAGCGGGTCCGGTCAGCATTTGACGAAGGGACGCTTTTAGGAGAGCTTGTTGATGCGAGAGTGGGCTTGCAAACTGGTAACAACAATCAGTTTTTGCGGCGTTGGCATGAGGTGGACCGAGGAAAATGCTCTTACCACTCTAAAAGCAGAGACGCTGCGGCCCGGTCGGGCAACAAATGGTTTCCTTACAACAAGGGGGGAGAGTTCCGGAAGTGGTACGGAAATCAGGAATACTTGGTCAACTGGGAACATGATGGCCGGGCGATTCGTGCTTTCGGTACCGAGAACGGAGGGCGGGCAAGATCGCGAGCGCAGAACACCGAGTTCTACTTTCAGGAGTCTTTGACGTGGTCAGATGTTACCTCTGGTCCCCCCTCGTTTCGTCTGAATGACAGTGGTGGTATCCACGATGTATCAGGGATGTCAGCGTTCAGTTTTCGTGGCGTGGAGCGCATGCTGTTGGCAGGCTTTTGCAATACGCCGATTGTGCTAGCCATCGCGAGGGCAACGAATCCGACACTGCATTTCCAGATCGGCAATTTCGTGAACATCCCATTCATTGAGGTCGTTGGGAACAACCTCCGCTTTGACGTGACGAAGAACGTGGATCGGTTGGTGCATACCACTGCCGATGACTGGAACGCCTACGAACGCTCCTGGGACTTCCAATCTCTTCCCCTTCTGACGGCATCCTCCGAGCCCACTCCCAACCTTGAATCCAGCTACACCGCCTGGACCACCCAGAATCGCGACACCATCACCGAAATGAAGCGCCTCGAAGAAGAGAACAACCGCCTCTTCATTGATGCCTATGGCCTGACGGACGAACTCATCCCCGGTGTTCCCATCGAGCAGATCACCCTCACGGTGAATCCCGCCTACCGCTCCGGTGGCAAATTCACCGAAGAAGACCGGTGGGCCTACTTCCGGCGGGACACCATGAAAGAGTTGGTCTCCTACGCTATTGGCTGCATGATGGGCCGCTACAGTCTGGACGCGCCGGGCCTTATCTACGCCTTCAACAGAGGTGCCGGCTTTGATCCCAGGCGCTACACCGCGTTTCCTGCCGACTCAGACGGCATCGTGCCACTCACCGACTCCGATTGGTTTGAAGACGCCGCCGCCCATCGCCTCATTGAGTTCATCTCGGTGGCCTGGGATGCGGCTCACCTTGAAGACAACCTCGCCTTCCTGGCCAGCAACCTCTCACCAAGGAACAACGAGTCGAGCCGCGATACTCTACGTCGCTATCTCTGCGACAGTTTCTTCAAGGACCATCTGCAGACCTACAAGAAGCGCCCCATCTACTGGCTCTTCTCAAGCGGTAGGCAGAAGGCATTTCAGTGCCTCATCTATCTGCATCGGTACAACGAAGGCACACTGGCCCGGATGCGTACCGAGTACGCAATCCCGCTGCAAGGCATGGTGGCTTCCCGTGTTCGCCAGTTGGGGCGGGATATTGCCGCCGCAGCCTCGACGGTTCACCGCAAGCGGTTGGAGAAGGAGCGGGCGAAACTTGTTAAGCAACAATCGGAGCTTCGAGAGTTTGACGAGAAGCTGCGCCATTATGCTGACCAACGTGTCAGTCTCGATCTCGACGATGGAGTGAAAGTTAATTACGGCAAGTTCGGCGACTTATTGGCTGAAGTCAAGGCGATTGCAGGAGCCAAGGCAGTCTAATGGATGTAGCAAAGATCACCGCTGCCATAGGCCAGTTGTTCGACGATGAGCACGCTCGTATCGTTTTCTGGAACGATCCGGACGGCGAGTTCGCCGGATCGCTGCAGGACATCGCTCTCGAAGGCGTAGAGGTCCTCAAGCTCGACGAGGTTGGAGCACTCGAAGCAAAGGTTCGCATTGAACAGGACGATCCTGCTGAGCGATATCTGCTGTACTCACCTGCTGAGGAGCCGGACTACGAAAACGACTGGCTACTGGACATGCGTTTGTACAGTCGCAGTTTCCGGGCAGACCGCGCTTCCATCATCCTGCAGGAGCTCGGTCTGGTTCACCAGTATCTTCGCCAGCATCTTGCAAAGCGCCGGAAGTTTTTTAATAACAAAGAGCGGCTGCGTAAGCTGACGAGCCTCGTCTATCCCGAAGACTCGGAACTCGATCTCGACCGCAAGATGCTGGCGGTCGTCTCGAAAGCCGACCAGCCCGAGCTATTCAACATCGTCCGGACCCTGTTCCACTCTATGGCCGGAGATGGTGTACCCGATCTCGAAGCCAGCCCGCCGGCCTGGATCCAGATCGAGAAATTCGAACTTGACGAACCTTTCTGGGCGATGGTCAAGTCCGTCTTCGGGTACGGCGAGGACAGCCCAACTCTGCAGAATTTGCTTATCAGGCTACTGGTGTCGGATTATGCCCACCATCTTGCCAAGGAACCTCCCGGTGCGCTGCAGCACCTCCAATTGCCACGTTCCGGCACTACGAATGCTGTGGTCTGCCTGGCCCAATGGCGAGACAGCAGCAGCAAGAGCAGCAGCTACGACGTGTTGGCGGCCGAGGTCGGGGCGCGCCTGGATATGCCGCATCATCTGCACGGCTGTGAAATAGAGGAGCTTCTGGATGTGATGACTTTTCCCCATGTGGAGAAAAGGATTGTGCAAGGGTTGCTGAACCGGGTGACCTCAACGATCAATGTGATTGACCCTGAGGCGGTCGGCAGTATCGCCGACCGGAGGCAGGCCGGGCACTGGGTATCTTCGGGCTCGGTGCCCGAGGCCCAACGCCGCGCCCGCCGCGCCGTATACAAAGCCTTAGCGACCGCTGCGCAGCTTCTGCATTTGCGCAACACGCATGAGGCGGGCTTCGATTCTCCTGATATGGCAGCGATGTATAAGGATTACGAATCCAGGCTGTTTCGCTTTGACCAGCTATACCGGCACTTCTGCGAGAACGGCGATATCGCCGCCGCCCAGGGCTGGGATATGCTGAAGCCACTCCGGGAGGAGATCGAAGCCTGTTACTGCAATGGTTACCTGACCAACATTGCGCTCGCTTGGGGCAAGTTCGTCGACGAGGAGCTGCCCGAGAGGTGGGCGATCAATGGCATCCAGAACCAGTACACGTTCTTCGACCGGCAAGTACGGCCATGGCTTGACGAAGCTAATAATCGACGTGCCTTCGTCATCATCAGTGATGCCCTGCGGTACGAAGCCGCGGAAGAGCTGACGGGTTATCTGAATGGCACATACCGGGTCGAGGCCAAGTTGTCGTCCCAGTTGGGCATTTTGCCCTCCTATACCGCCCTGGGCATGGCGAGTATCCTGCCGCACTCGAAACTCGAATATACGGGGAAGGATGGGATCCTGGTCGACGGGATGCCGACGGCATCCCTCGAACAGCGCAACAAGATCCTGAGCGCTCATGGCGGCATGGCCGTGAAAGCCGGCCCGCTACTCGCGATGAAGAAAGAAGAAGGCCGGAAGTTTATTGCCGGCAAGCGTCTCGTTTACATCTACCATGACGAGATTGACGCACGCGGCGACAAAGCCGCTACCGAGAAGGCCACCTTCGAAGCCGTCAGAAAGGCGATTCGGGAACTAACCGATCTCGTCCGCTATGTTGTCAATAATCTCAACGGCAATAATGTGGTGATCACCGCGGACCATGGCTTTCTATTCACGGAAACGGCGCCAGGCAACCCGGACAAGAGCAAGCTAGAGGAAAAGCCAGACGGCACAGTCATCGCAAAAAAACGATACCTCCTGGGTCACGATCTGCCGCCTCACGAGCAGGCTTGGCGGGGCGATACGATCGTGACCGCCACGGCTGAAGGCGAGATGCAATTCTGGGTTCCCAAGGGCAATAACCGCTTCCATTTCACCGGCGGCGCGCGCTTTGTTCATGGCGGGGCAATGCTTCAGGAAATTGTGGTGCCTGTCATCAAGGTGAAGCACCTCAAGGACAAGGGCCGCCGCGAGAAAACCCGGTCAAGGCATGTCAAGGTGCAAGTGCTCGGAGCGTCACACAAGATCACAACGCCCCGGCACCGCTTCAACCTGTTGCAGATGGAGCCGGTGAGTGAGAGGGTCAAGGCCGTGACACTCAAAATTGCCGTGTACGAAGGCGATGAGCCCGTCACCACCATCGCATCGGTGAGATTTGACAGTACGTCCTCAAACCTCGATGAGCGGCAGAAGCGTGTGATCCTGACCTTGCGAGACAGACCGTACGACAAAAATACGCCATACCGGCTGGTTCTCCGGGATGCTGGCACCGGCATCGAGCAGGGGAGCTTCAACGTTATTGTCGACAGAGCTATTATCGATGACTTCGACTTTTGAAACTGTCCAAACCGATCCTAGCCTCGACGATCTGCTCAATTCGCATTTCGCTGGCCGAGTCGTTCGTAAGGACCTGACCCAGCTGATCAAGGAAGGCGCAAACGTTCCCGTCTATGTCCTCGAGTATCTTCTGGGTATCTACTGCGCCTCCAATGACCCGGTCGTGATCGAGGACGGATTGGCAACAGTGAAGCGGATCCTCGCCGAAAACTACGTTCGGCCCGACGAGGCCGAAAAGGTGAAATCCACCATCCGTGAGCGAGGCGGTTTGAAGGTCATTGATAAGGCGACCGTCAAGCTGAATGAAAAGCGGGATGTCTACGAGGCGCTATTGTCGAACCTGGGAACGAAGGGCGTCGAAATCGGTACGGAGACGGTCAGGAAATATGAGAAGTTACTGGCTGGCGGGATCTGGTCGATCATTACGATGCACTATTTTTTTGAGGAGGGGCAAAAGGGGTCGCCTTTCATTATCGATTCGCTCAATCCAATCCAGATGCCGAACATGGATATGGAAGAGCTGTTTACCGGGAGGCGTCAGTTTACCGAGGCGCAATGGATTGATGTGTTGCTGCGTTCCTGCGGATTTGATCCGACCCAGTTCGATGATCGTGCGAAGTGGCACCTGCTGTGCCGTCTTGTACCGCTGGTGGAGAACAACTACAACGTCTGCGAGTTGGGTCCGAGGGGAACCGGAAAGAGCCATCTCTACAAAGAAATCAGTCCGAACAGTATCCTTGTCTCGGGGGGGCAAACCACCGTTGCAAACCTGTTTTACAACCTTGCCCGCCGAACCGTGGGGCTGGTCGGGCTCTATGATGTAGTGGCCTTCGACGAGGTCGCCGGAATCAGCTTCAAGGACAATGCCGGCGTCCAGATCATGAAGGACTATATGGCCTCCGGATCATTCGCGCGGGGTCGCGACCCGGTGAACGCTGATGCGTCAATGGTCTTTGCCGGCAACATCAACCAGCCCGTAGACACGTTGGTCAAGACCAGCCATCTCCTGGCACCGTTTCCGGAGGCCATGATCGACGCCGCATTCTTCGACCGCTTCCATGCCTATATTCCGGGATGGGAGATTCCGAAGATGCGGCCGGAGTTTTTCACGAACCAGTATGGGCTGATCGTCGATTATCTGGCGGCATTTTTCCGCGAGATGCGCAAGCGAAACTTCGGCGATGCGATCAACAAATACTTCACACTCGGCCGGGACCTGAATCAGCGGGACACCATTGCGGTCAGGCACACCGTCTCTGGGCTGCTTAAGCTTCTGTACCCCAACGAAGAGTACGACAGGGAAGCCGTGCGGAGCTGCCTGGAATACGCCCTTGAGACGCGGCGAAGGGTCAAAGAGCAACTGAAGAAGATCGGCGGGATGGAGTTTTACGATGTGAACTTTTCCTACATCGACCAGGAGACGATGGAGGAACACTTTATTAGCGTCCCTGAGCAGGGTGGCGGTGCCCTCATACCTGACGGTCCGCTCAACCCTGGCGTGCTTCACACCATCGCAAACGGGAGCAGCGGGCGCCTCGGGGTCTACCGGATCGAGACCCAGGTCACCGCTGGAAATGGAAAGCTCACACTTTCCGGCTTAGGGTCTAATACCACAGCAAAGGAAAGTAACAAGGTCGGCTTCGACTATTTCAAAGCCAATGCCTCTTCGGTCAGTGCTTCGGCAAAACCCGCTGATCACAACTTTCACTTGCACGTCGTCGAACTTCAGAACACGGGTCCGACTACGGCAATGACTCTGACAACCTTTGTAGCTCTTTGTTCGGGCGTCCTCGGTAAGCCGGTTCAATCGCAAATGGTCGTGCTGGGGAGTATGAGCCTCGGCGGCAGCATTATTCCGGTTGAAAATCTGGCCGGGTCACTTCAGGTCGCGTTTGATGCGGGCGCGAAGAGAATCCTGCTTCCGATGGCCAGTGTCGGGGACATTCCAACCATCCCCGGAGAGTTATTTGCTAAGTTCCAGACCAGTTTTTACTCCGATCCCCGGGATGCGGCGTTCAAGAGTCTGGGAGTTGAGTAGTACGCCGATGTATCAACCGAGGTGAGTGCCCACGCGAAACGGGCACGCCTGTCCACTTATCCTTTGGAAAATTGAGTTTCTCCACTACCCTGTACAAGAGCTGGCGAGCTTGCTTGAGATCAGACTTTATGGTGTCCAGGTGTGCCGGGTATTTTCTGCCGAAACTCGCGAGGTCTTTACTGTCTTTTGTATCCGCAAGTAACTTGTCCAGACTCAGGAGCACCTTTCGCAATTGTTCTGATTTTCTGGAAACCCCCACTTTAAATAAAGACAATCGCCAGCCCTCCGATATACGTACCTCAGAGGGCATCAACTGAACTGCCCCCACGAGCGGTACCATCGTCTATATTAGCATTGGTATGATCTGGAGCTTTTAGAGGAGCCTGCGGAACTCCTCCTACGTGCAGCGCGGCCATTCACAGATTCAACATTTGCAGATTTAGGATTTCCTCAATACAGTGGCCCGCTGACAAGGACCGAACATGGGCATACCCATAAAACCCCGCGATGTCGAAGTTCCCAAGGACGATCCCTTCAAGTACGATCTGCTCGGTCGCAAGAAGCCTGCGGAGGTGCTCACTCGCCTCGTTGTTAATCTCGACGAGGGTCCCTGCGTCCTGGCGGTCGATGCCGCGTGGGGTGCTGGCAAGACCACGTTCCTCAGAATGTGGACACAGCACCTGCGCAACAAGGAGTTCCCAGTGGTTGAGATCAACGCCTGGGAGACCGATTTCTCCTCGGAGCCGTTTTTCACTCTCTCTACCGAGCTGATAGATGGGATTAGATCGGGGGAAACGACACAGCTCCAGGAAGCCTCAGAGAAGGTCCTTTGTTGGGTGGTTCCAATCGCTATTCGAATCGCGGCATCGTCCGTTCCGGGCGCCAGCCAGAAGCTGGGCGAAAAAGCCGCGTCTTACGTAGAAGAAAGGCTGTCCGGACACCGCGAAGCCCGGAAATCGGTCGCGAAGTTCAAACGCGTTCTTCAGGACACGGCGGCGAAGTTGTTCGAGGCCAACGGGAATCGTCCTCTGATTGTGGCCATCGATGAGCTGGACCGGTGCCGTCCATCCTATGCCGTCGAACTCCTGGAAGTGGCCAAGCACTTGTTTTTCGTGGACCATATCGTCTTCGTGCTGGCGGTCAATCTCGACCAGCTCGCGCACTCGGTCAAAGCCCTGTATGGCAGTGACTTCGACGCTAAGGGATATTTGCGCCGATTCGTTGACGTGGACTTCTATCTGCCTGAGCCGGACCGCGATGCGTTTATTTGCGAGCAGATCCGGGCTACAGAAATCGCCGACTACTTCGATAAGACACCGTTGGGCGAGAAGCTTCGCACGATGCTGCAGAAATTTTTCGGTGCTTCCGATCTCAGTCTTCGGACCGTCGGTCAGGCCATCTGCCGCCTGGGACTATTGTACGCGTTACTGCGCAGTGACCAACATGACTACGAGTTGGCGACGACGGTCGCGTTGATTCTCCGGACGATAGACTCCGATCTTTATCATCGGTTCTGCCGTAGCGAGGCCACCGATCTGGATGTCGTCAAAACCATCTTCGGTCACCCGGGCCTGAAAAACCTGCAACACGAAGAGTGGGGTGCCGAGTTTGAAAGTACAATCGTTCTTGCCGCTCTGGAGGATAAGATCCCCAATATGTCGTTGCCCGAGATCGACGGCTCCACGCTGTTTTCGCCTGATCCCATCCGCACCCGTCTGTTGGGCTACTACATAACTCGGCAACAAACTGACCGTGAGCTTAGAGAAAGAGGCGGTGACGTCGCAATTCAGGAGCGCGTTTCGGAAGGTAAACACGCGGAACGCATCTTCGACAGAGTCAAGCAGGCCATCCGGAGCGGACAGGGGCAAATCGGTTTCCGTGAAGCCGTACAGCAGCTCGAACTGCTAACCGGGATAGATCACCAGATAGATAGATAATGGTAGTGTTCCCGTGGTTCTTTAAGTTGTTTTGGGCAAACCACTTATACCACAGAATTCGGCCTTTCTCTATCTGTGTAGAGTCGAGGAGAGGCGCGACGGCGGTAGGTGGTTGGGAGTCGCTGTTGCCGGCGGCTTTCGCCATCATGCCGGTGCCTCAATCTCCACCGTGACCACATTGCCTCTCCCCGCTCATCGAACCGGACCGATGCTTTACTGTCAATTTCTTTCGGAGACGCCACGATGATGACCGGACCGGTTGAGGTCGATGAGACCTTCCTCGGTGGCCGTCGCCGGAACATGCCGAAGTCGAAGCGTTCCAAGACGGGGGGGACGGGGAGCCGTGGGAGAGACGGCTGTCGTGGGAGCCAAGGACCGCAAGACCAAGCGTGTCGCGGCCAGGGTTGTCGAGGACACCAGACGCAAGACCCCGTTGAAGTTCGTCCGGGATGCGGTCCTTCCCGAAGCGGAAGTCTACACGGTCGATTCACCGGCCTACATCGGATTGAAGCAATACGCTCATGACTCCGCGAATCACTCCGGCCAAGAGTATGTCAGATATCAAGTCCACACTAACGGCAGTGAGAGCCTGTGGTCCATGCTCAAGCGCGGCTACGTCGGGACCTACGACAAGATGAGTCCCGAGCACGCCCATTGGAACGCTAGCCCGGATTTCTCACCAGAAAGATTGATAAAGGCCGCGTTTTCTGCTATAAGTGTTGTGACATCAATAACTTACAGAGCAGAAGGAACGCGACCTTATGAACGCAGATTGTACCAGAACTAAGTTGCTTTTTCAGGGCTTGGACGGAAGAGACGTCGTGGGCCGGTTCGACGGCGGCGAGATCACCTCCGACGCCGGTGGCGTCCTCTTGCGAGAGGTGGAGCACCGGACCCGGATCCTGGGTCGTCTGAGCGAGTGCTTCACCGACCGTCGGGATCCCGATCGGATCGAGCATTCGGTCGAGGCGCTGGTCAAGCAGCGAGTGTACGGACTGTGTCTGGGCTACGAGGATCTCAACGACCACGACGAGTTGTGCCGGGACCGGCTGCTGGCGTTGCTGTGTGACCGGGACGACCTGACGGGAGAGTTCCGGCGCCGGGAGTCGGACCGAGGGAAGCCGCTGGCAGGCAAGAGCACGCTGCACCGGCTGGAGCGGACTCCGAGCAAGGGTCCGCAGGGACGGTACCGGAAAATCGTGGAGGATCCGGCCGCGATGGACGCGCTGCTGCTGGACGTGTTCGTGGAGGCGCATGCGGAGCCTCCGAAGGAGGTGATCCTGGACGTGGACGCCACGGACGATCCGTTGCACGGCAAGCAGGAGGGTCGATTCTTCCACGGGTACTACAAGCGTTACTGCTACCTCTTATGTTGTCAACAACATAAGAGGTAGTATGTTGCGGACCCGGTTATGTTGCGGAACGCATCCAACATATTGAGAACAAACAGGTTCGTACGAGGATTGGCAACATAGTTCTTAACTTGGTAGAGCCTCTTTTCGGGAGGTTCTCACCATGTTCGAGACATTGTTTACCAGTTCGGCCGCTCTGAGCCGACATCGCAACGGCCCTCTCGCAGAGGGGCGGGCCGCATACCTGAGCCAGCTGGCGTCAACGGGGCTGGCGCGCGGGACGCTAGTGTGCCACGCGGCGTACTGCTTGCGTGTCGCTCGCATGCTGCACCGCTGGCCACCCGAGCGCTGCTTCACGCGTGAGGAGGTCGCGGGATGGGCCGCACAATGGGCCATCGAGCGCACCGCGTCCGGGAAGGCGGCCGGCCCCCGCTATCCGCAGTGGTATTTCCATCGAGTGGCGACCGGATTCCTGGACAGTCTCGGGCGACTGCTTCCGGCTCCGGCCCGCACGCTCGGCGAGCACTCCGGCAAGCTCGATGAATTCATCAGCGCCCAGCACGAACTGCAGTGGCGGTCGGAGGCGACTTGCCGGACGGGGCGCTGGCAGATCGAGCGCTTTCTCGACGATTTGCACCGGCGCGGAGTCGCTCTGAGCGCAGTCTCCGCGGACGATATCGACAGTTATTTCCAACGCATGGGGCAGCGCTGGAGCAAGCGCTCCCTGGCCATCACCGTCACGTCGCTGCGCAAGTGGTTCGAGTACGGCGGCCAGCGCGGCTGGATGCGTGCCGGCTTGGCGGGCGCCGTCTTGCGACCGCGTCTGTATCGGCACGAGGGGCTGCCGCTGGGCCCGACCTGGGAAGCCGTCGGTCGCATGCTCGCCTCGACAGCGGGCGACGATCCGCAGTCGACTCGGGACCGCGCGATCCTGCTGCTGCTCACCGTGTACGGCGTGCGCTCGGGCGAGGCCCGGCGGTTGCGCCTCGACGACATGGACTGGGCTGAGGACCGGATCCGCTTCGAGCGGTCCAAGGGCGGAGGGCAGGACGTGGCCCCGCTGCATCCGCAGGTCGGCGAGTCCATCGCCCGCTACCTATCGCAAGCCCGGCCCAGGACGGCTCGCAGGACCGTGTTCCTCGGCTTGCAGGCACCGTACGCGCCGCTGTCCGCCAGCGGGCTTTACAAGGTGGTCGAAAGGTATCTGCCGGCGTCGGCCGCCCGTTGCAAGGGCCGCGGTCCGCAGGGTCTCCGACATGCTTGCGCCCGCCATCTCGTCGAGGCGGGATACAGCTTCAAGGAAGTGGGCGACCATCTCGGCCACCGCAGCCCCGAGAGCACCCGCACGTATGCGAAGGTCGCCCTGCGCTCGCTGCGCTTGGTCGCGCTTGAAGATCTCGGGGACCTCGCATGAAGCTTTCCGCAGCGGTCCACTCCTATGTCACCCTCAAGCGCTCGCTCGGGGCGGTCTACGACACCGAGTTGCGCATCTTGCAATCGTTCGCGCGCGCCGCAGGCGACATTGCTGTCCAAGTGATCGAGGCCAGCACCGCCCGTGACTTCTGCCGCGGCTCCGGCCCGCCGACCCGCTGGTGGCCGGCCAAGCACCGCGTGCTCCAAGGCTTCTTCCGACACTTGGTGGCCCGCGGCCACCTGGCCGGGTCTCCCCTGCCGGAGCCGGCGCCGCGCATCCGCAGCTCGTTCCAGCCCCACATCTACTCGCTGGCGGAACTCCAGCAACTGCTGGATGCCACGGAGATCCTCACGGACAACCGCCGCCCGTTGCGGCCGGAGACATTCCGCACGCTACTACTGCTGCTTTACGCGGCCGGCTTGCGACCGGGCGAGGGCTTGCGGCTGCGTCTCTGCGACACGGACCTTGTGGGCCGTGTCCTGACGATCTGGAACACGAAGTTCTCCAAGTCCCGCCTCGTGCCGATTGGAACCTCCCTGGGTGAGGCGCTCCGAGCCTACCGGCAGGCCCGCCTGCACCTGCCCAGCAGCGACGGCGACCGCTCGTACCTGTTCCCGTCCGGGGGCGGCGGCGCGCTCTCGTATGCCCAGCTCCGCAGGGCGTTCGTCCGACTCCGGGAGCACGTCGGCATCGTCCATCCACCGGACGCTCGCTGGCAGCCGCGCCTCCACGATCTGCGGCACACCTTCGCCGTTCACCGCCTCGTCGCCTGGTACCGCGAAGGCGTGGACGTGCAAGCCCGCCTCCCCTGGCTGGCGACCTACCTCGGCCATGCCGGCCTGGCCGGCACACAGGCCTATCTCACCATGACCCCTGAACTGCTGGCCGAGGCTTCGTTGCGCTTCCAGCGCTACGCCGCGCTCGGCGAGCCTGGAGACCCACAATGAATCCCACACACCCGATCGGCCCGTTCGTCCGCCGCTTCCTGGTCGAGGAAGTTGCTGCCGACCGGGGCCTCAGCCCGAACACGCAAAAGAGCTACCGCGACACGATCCGACTGCTCTTCCGCTTCCTCGCCGAGCGGTACGGGACCGACCCGACCCGCGTGACAGTCGAGCAGGTCGACGCGACCCTGCTACGCGAGTTCCTGCGCGACCTCAAAGACCACCGCGGAAGCTCCGCGGCCACCCGCAACCAGCGCCTCACGGCCCTGCGCTCACTGTTCCGCTTCACCGGACGGCTGGTGCCGGAACTGGTGGACCACGCCGCGCAGATCCAAGCCATTCCGAACTGCCGCGCCGTGCTTCCCGTCATGCCCTACTTGGAAAAGGCCGAGGTCGAGGCCCTGCTCGCCGTGCCGGATCGCCGTCGCTGGCAGGGCCGCCGGGACTACGCTCTCCTGCTCCTGCTGTACAACACAGGAGCCCGGGCCAGCGAGGCAGCCGGCTTGCGGATCACGGATCTCAGCCTCGCGGCGACCCTCGCGGCGCGCTTCGTCGGCAAGGGCCGCAAGCAGCGCGTCTGCCCTCTCTGGCCACGCACTGCGGACACCTTGCGCGACTTGCTCGGCGCACGCCTCGACGGTTCCCCCGAGGCCCCGGTGTTCCTCAACAAGCAAGGCCGGACACTCACCCGCCACGGCGTCTACGCGCTCGTCAAGCGCACCGCCCTGGTAGCGGCGCTCGCCACTCCCTCCCTGCTCGCCAAGCGAGTGAGCCCCCACACTCTGCGGCACACCACCGCCGTGCACCTGCTCCGCGCCGGGGTCGACATCAATACGATCCGCGCGTGGCTGGGTCATGTATCCCTCGAAACGACGAATCGATACGCTGAAGTCGATCTGGCCCGGAAGGCGAAGGCCCTCGAAACCTGTACGGACAACGTGCCAGACCTGTCACCACCCGCCACTCCCACTTGGCACAGCGACTCGACACTGATGGTGTTCCTCGATTCCCTGTAATCTCCCGGGCAGCGCGCGTTATGTTGGCATCCAAGAGACCAATCGCCATGTCCGCGAGCACTTGGATCCGGTTCGCAACATAATCAGGTCCGCAACATACTACCTGCCGCTGTACGTCTTCTGTGGGGAGCACGGGCTTGTGTGCGCGGCTGCGCTCGGCGGATCGGGGGGCGGCCCACGGGGTGGTGGCGGAGCTGCAACGGATCGTGACGCGGCTGCGTGAGGCTTGGCCCCAGGTGCGGATCACGGTTCGGGGAGACAGCGGATTCTGCAACGACGAGTTGATGGTCTGGTGCGAGAAGGAAGGCGTTGACTACGTCTTGGGGCTGGCGAAGAACGATCGGCTGAAGAAGTGGATCGTGCCCGAGATGGAAGTGGTCCGGCAGTTGCAGCAGGCCATGGGGAAAGCCATGAGGCAGTTCCAGGAACTCCGCTACCAGACCCGCAAGAGTTGGACCTGGGAGCGGCGGGTGGTGGCGAAGGTGGAGCACTTGCCAGGGCGAGAGAACCCGAGGTTCATCGTGACTTCGGTGCCGCTGGAAGAATGCGATGGGCACACGTTGTACGAGGAAGTCTACTGCGCCCGGGGAGACATGGAAAACCGGATCAAGGAGCAGCAGTTGGGTCTGTTTGCGGACCGGACCTCGTCGAAACTGATCGCGGCCAATCAACTGCGTTTGTATTTTTCGGCGTTTGCATACCTGATGGTGCACACGTTGCGGTGGGTGGGGCTGGCCGGGACGAAGCTGGCGCGGGCGCAGAGCTGGACCCTGCGACTGAAACTGCTGAAGATCGGGGCTCAGGTCCGGGTCACCACCCGCAAGGTCTGGTTGTCCTTTTCCGAGGGCTACCCGTATGCGGCGTTGTTGAGGACGGTCCTGACCCGACTGCAAGCGATCCCGCTTCGGTGTTAGCGACGCAGGGAAGCGAACCGTCGGAAACGGGCAAGTAGGAAGTCCCCAGGATGGACTGCGTCCCGGAATCGGTCCCTTGGGAGAGAGGCCTCGCTCCAGAGGGCCTGTGGGGCGTCCAATGGCTCCGGAAAACACTGGATTGGGCCGTCGGTCGCCGGGTTCAGCCACGAAAGATGTCCCTTGAGTGCATGTGGATAAAGAATCATCCAAACAGCGGTTCATTTTCCGATTATTGTTCTATCTGGTGAGAAATGCGGGTTAGGAAAGGGAACAATACTGCTCATTTTACCCAAGAGATTGGCTGCTGGAAGGATTGATTCCTGGACCTCGGCATGTCCTCATGCCGCTCGCCACAGTGGGACCCGCTGACGGTGCTGGTAGAATTAGGGAGATGCTGGCGTGGCGGAACTGGCAGACGCGCTGGGCTACCGCCCCAGTGGCCCTTTCGCGGCACAACCCCGCAATCCAACAGTGTGGCATGACCCGAAATGAGGGCATGGACGATCTTCCGAGGGGTATCTGAATGTGTTCCAATCTCCTCAAAAAAAAGGAGATCTGGCATGTTCAACAAACGAAAAATCCTGTTATGGCTGTTCTGTTCTCTGTTAATTTTCAGCTTCACCATGCCCCTCTTCCTCATCGCATTCCTTCCTCAAGGCTTTGACGTCGATCCCCATCGAAGGGCCTGACTTCAACTGGTGGATGAACTGCGCCATTTCCTCATCCACGTCCTCTAGCAACTCTTCGGTGTCTTGCAGATCGTTCATCATCTTCCGGTAGGAGCGATCATCCGCGTACTGCTCTAGACGCGTCTCCTTCGCATCTTCCAGCGCGCCCTCCGCCGACTCAACCATAGCCCTTGCAGTACGCCTCAATGATCCCACCATGCTACGGATGTTGAGCTGAATTCTCGCAAGACTCGGATAACCTCTGACTCTGCTTATTTTCTGGCTGCGGACTGCGGTGTTCATCCCTTCCGCCCAACACAAGGTGTGTTCAGCAATAGCCCGAACCACCTCCAACCGTTCCAGACATTCAGCCTTTCTCTGTTCCCCAACAGTCTGTCCGGCCGCCTGATGGGAAAGGAACAAAGCCAGTAGCCCAATGATAGTCGCTCGCATCATAGATTTCTCCTTGCATCCGAAGTGTTACACACTCACACCTCCGTCCTTCCCTAATTATACCTCGTGTGCTATCCTCACCCGACCAGGCTATACTTCTCCGATATGGTGAACAAGCGTCAGATTTGCTCGTTCTTTCTTGGGTGCAGAGCGGCGGGTGGCGTTCTCTTTTTACCCGTTGTGACGTTAGGATTCTTCGTGCCATCTCTAAAACCTGAAGGGCTCATATGGTTTTGTGTCTTTTGGATCGTTTGTGTTGTTTGGGGATTTCGACGCGTATTCCGAAATCGGATTTCATTTCAGATTCCGGCATCAGACTCATCGTTCGAGATCAAGTACGGTGACATATGTGACGATGAAGGGATCATAGTCATTTTTCGACGCCTTCGTGGAAGGGCTATGCGCCCGGTTTTACGCCGCCGGGATCGGGCGGCCGAGTCTGCGGCCCGGACGGTACTTCCGGATGCTGTTGGTCGGGTACTTCGAGGGACTGAACTCGGAACGGGCCATCGCCTGGCGGGTGGCGGATTCGATGAGCCTGCGCGCTTTTCTGGACTCGGACCCGGAGGAGACGCCGCCGAATCACTCGACCTTGTCGCGCACGCGGCGACGGCATCGACGTGGAGACGCACCGTGAGGTGTTCACCTGGGTGCTGGCGCGTTTGGCGGAAGCGGGACTGGTGCGGGGGAAGACGATCGGGATCGACGCGACGACGTTGGAGGCGAACGCGGCGATGCGCAGCCTGGTGCGCCGGGACACGGGAGAAGACTATGAGACCTTCGTGAAGGGACTGGCAAGAAGCTCGGGAGTCCCGACGCCGACGCGGAAGGAACTGGTTCGGTTCGACCGCAAGCGCAAGAAGAAGACGAGCAACCGGGAATGGGTGAATCCACACGACCCGTAGGCGAAGATCACGAAGCTCAAGGACGGGCGGACCCGTCTGGGGCACAAGGTGGAAGAGGCGGTGGACCTGGAGACGGGCGCGGTGGTGACGGCGCCGGAGGAGTTGGGGGACCCCCAGACGATGGGGGACACCCTCCGGGTGGCGCGGGAGGAAGTGAAGGCGGTCGGGTCAGGAGCCCAGGTTCGGGAGGTAGTAACGGACCAGGGATACCACAGCAACGAGACCATTCTGGAATTGAAGGAATTGGGATTGCGGGGGTACCTGTCGGAACCGGATCGGGGTCGGCGCAACTGGAAGGGGAAGAACCGGAAATACCAGGCGCCAGTCTACGCCAATCGTAGACGGATCCGGGGCCGGCGGGGACGACGGTTGCAGCGGCAACGGAGCGAGTTGGTGGAGCGGCCGTTCGTGCATCAGTTCACCACGGGCGGGCTGCGTCGGATCTTCGTCCGGGGCCACGCCAACGTGCGCAAGCGATTGCTGATCCACGTGTGCGGATTCAACCTGGGACTGCTGATGCGCCACCTGACGGGGGTCGGCACGCCCCGGAGTCTGCAGGGCCGAGTCCTGGCGCGTCATTTTGCGCCTTTTTGGGCGAAAAAGGGCCGTTTGATCGGCTGGAATCGGCTCTGGAAGCGCTTCTGGGCGTCGATCCGGCTCGATTTTAGGTCTTGGGCTTCCCGGACGCATCAATAAACCATTTCCACGTCAGATTGTGGAAAGAACGATAGTCCGAGGAATCAGGACTTTTGCCACGGGCTGCTAATTCCCACATATCTAGTGCACCCAAAATGTGGCGGTAGAATCACGAAATTATTGAAAGCATAATGATGAATATGTTACACTACCAGAAACGACACTTTATTATTATGAATCCGTTAACTGGCTATCTTCATTCGTTTCACAGTGTTCGTACAACACTCGCATTTCTAACCACAGTATTGGTGTCCAGCGGCTTTATACTAACTGGCTGTCATGCGTTTCGTAAGCCGAACACAATGCTATACGTCGATAACCGACCAGAGGTAGCGGTGTTGACTTCGATTACTCGGGCAATTCCACTGACCGAAATCATTAACGACCTGTCGCCGACGTTCGAAATGTCACCCGAACTCGCGCTGAAGAAATCGATTCCGGTAACGTTGCAAGAACAAGATTACGAAACCCAATATCGAGGGATATCCGCGAACCTACAGGTCCAAGGTGGAATTTCCCCGACGACCACGCAACGCGATACCGAAATCAACGCAGACAAGCTCACCGCGTTAGCACCGTTGATCGGCATCGTCGAAAAGAATTCGCGACTGGAGTACCGAGATGCCTATTCACTTTACCAAAATATCCAACTTCTCAATCGCACTTTGGAAGACGCACCGGAGTGGAATGAATACACAACCTATGTTGTAACACTTCAAATCACATTAATGGCGTATGTTCGTAATATGCCTTACGATGCCTATACAATCGTGTCATTTTTCTCCGGTCACAGCAGGATGTGTCAGAATTCCGAACCGGATTCGTCGCATAATAAAAAAACGTATACTCCCTTCGTCGTCCCTCTGTTGGTGACTGACCATATGGAATTGGCCTCCCAGGACCGAACGGTTGATCGAATCCGATCAACGACACTATCTTTGGGTGCTTTAATCAACGTCATCGGACTGGGGGCAAGTTGGGATTCATTCTCACAACACCTTAATAAATTACAGAGCCATGATTATAATAGTCTGACTACGGATGGGCGTCTGACCCTCAACACCTATATGATACGACTTGGGGCACTGCATGCGGGAACTAGTAAGTATGCTACGGTACCCCAAAAGCATGATCTGACCTTCCTCCTAATGGTTCCGAATCAATATTCTGATGGCAACCGGACTATGAATTATATTTCTAAAACATTGTTTCGTGATGCTAACACGGGGAAGTTACTCCAACAACGATCGCGTAAAGAGTTGGATGAGGCCATTCGACGTTGGGCCCCCCCTGGGATCAAAAAAGGCGTAGAGTTCAATACGGATAAGGTTATTGAACTAGCCGAACATATTCGTTGTAATCGGGCGGGCAAATTTTTCGAGGATGTTAACGATAAAACTAAGTATCCTGAAGCCTTGTGGGTGGAAATCGCAGAGTTTTTTTCCGGTGATTCATTTAGCTACGCTCCATTCGAACTGTCGAAGGAGAAAAAGCCTACATTGCCGAAACCGACAAACCAACTTGTCACGCTTGCCCAGGGTAAACTCGGTTGGTCGGCTACCATCAGAGGCGGTAAGAATCTCCCTATAACCGGGATATCCGCCACGTTGATTCTGAAGAACTCGACTGAATCGGATGACTCTATTCCCAAACCGGGGGAGGAGAATCCGAATAAATTTGGTAAGACGGTGGTCTTGCCTACATCTATTGATGTCGACAAGGATCGCAAGGCGATATTACTGTCTTTTCCGCCGGTTCCCGTGGAATTTGATCCAGAGAAAATTCGCCTGGATTATAAGTATAAGAAAATATGTCTGTACACAGAATATCATAACATCTACAAGATTGAGAATTCAGCATCACATACTAAACGGAGAAATCTCAGCGTAAGGGTCCATCAGTCAACCATTAAATCAGACAAACAAGGGAATGGGCGGATTCAACTCTTCGTGACGGACAACGGCCAGAATAGGGATGCCGGAACGTTTTTTCTAAAAATCAGGGACGCCGCCGTGAATACTTCGCGAAGCCAAGAGAACGCGATTATTGAGCATAACGGTGACGTGTTTAAGGTCCTTCGAACCGGTGTGGTCATTTTAGAACTGTCCAATTTAGTTCCAGGGCATCAGGTATTCGTCGATATCATTAAGCGGCTACAATTTAGTTCTGAGACTATTACGCACGCGCTTACCGTTCATTAAGAACCAGAGAAGAACCTGGAACGAC
This sequence comes from Acidobacteriota bacterium, assembly GCA_965217775.1. Classification (GTDB taxonomy): domain Bacteria; phylum Acidobacteriota; class UBA6911; order RPQK01; family JAJDTT01; genus JAJDTT01. The sequence continues at coordinate 2,801,148 of CBDCJH010000002.1, read as the reverse complement.
TACATGAGAGAAAAACAACCGGAATTTTTCCTAGTTTCACCCGGAAATCCGTAAGCAGTTGGGAAATAAGGACTAAGGGGCATTTTCAAGCCCCGCTTTTGTCATAGTCGTTTGGTAGTCTGTTGGTGCTAACATAAACCAACCAAATGACTTACGCAAAACCGAGGGCTTGAACAATGCGTCGAAAACGGGAAGCTCAGCGTCCTCTTTCCGGGCTCTGGCCCGATCACCGACTCGCCCAGGAACTGAGAGCCGTTTCCAAGATCTTGGACGACAATCCCTCAATCCTGGATCTGGTTCTACACGATCTGTGTGACACCGACAACTCCGGCCAGGGAGCTCCCGGGCTCTCCGCGGAGCAGGTTCTGCGCGCGGCCATCCTCAAACAATGGCAGCAACTGTCCTACACCCAGTTGGCGTTCCTCCTGAACGACTTTCAGTGCTATCGCCGTTTCGCTCGTCTTTCCTTTTGCTGGACTCCCAGTGCCTCCTGCCTTCAGGACAACATCAGCCGCATCCAAGCCGGCACCTGGCAGCAGATCAACCGGCTGCTGGTACAATGGGCAACCTCCAAGGGCTGGAACGGGGCCGCAAGATTCGAGTCGATGCCACGGCCGTGGAGAGTCCCATCCCCTATCCGACCGATTCCCAGTTGTTGTGCGACTCGGTTCGAGTCCTCAGCCGGCTGCTTCGCCGGTTGGCGCGCCATCACAAGATCGTCGTGCATGATCCCCGGCGCCGGACCAAGCGGCGGTGTCTGAAGATCAAGAACCGTCGAGGAAAGCGTTGGCACCGAGCCTATCGCGATCTGCTGAAGGTCGCTCGCAAGACGACTCACTACGCCACGATGACTCTGCAGCAAGCGGACCAGTGGACGGACCCTCCCAGTCAGGTCATTGCGGGAAAGTTACGCCATTACTTGGAGTTGACGGCCAAGATCATCTCTCAGACCGAGCGTCGGGTTCTGCGGGGGGAGAAGGTTCCGGCCCACCAGAAGGTCCTCTCCCTGTTTGAGGCGCACACCGACATCATCAAGAAGAAGCGCCGGGAAACGGTCTTGGGGCACAAACTGTTTCTGACCGGAGGCGCCTCCGGCCTGATGCTGGATGGTGAGGTGGTGCGGGGGAATCCCAACGATGCCGCTCAGTTCCAACCTTGGATCCAGCGCCAGCATGATCTGTACGGCCGTTGGCCTCGACAGGTCAGTTGCGACGGTTGCTTTGCCAGCCGTCCCAATCTGGACTGGGCCAAGGAGCAAGGGATCCAAGACGTCGCTTTTGCCAAGAAACGCGGACTGAAGGTCCCTGAGATGGTGCGCTCCAGTTGGGTCTACCGGCAACTGCGACGTTTCCGGGCCGGCATCGAAGGTTGCATCTCAATGATCAAACGAGTCTTCGGTCTCGGACGCTGCACCTGGAAAGGCTGGGCCCACTTCCAGCAGTATGTCTACCTCTCGATCACCAGCTTCAACTTGTTGGTCCTGGCCCGGCTACTGTTGCAATCGCGGCTTGGGATCGATCTGCGATGTCCGGCCAGGGACCCGTCTCTTCAAAATCCGTGATCCGCTCTCAATGGACATGAAGTCCTGCTGTCGGCCCCGGTCGTGCCGGTTTATTGCAGTTTCTCCGCGCTCCTTCGGCTACCGGATCACGAAAAAACCGACTTTATGGGTGAGAACTAATCTCGTAACTTGAGTTTTTGAATCCAACGTCCCCGAAATCGTCTGCGGCACCTGCTCCTCTTGGACAGGAAGACGTCAGGGGCGGGTTGTTGATGGTCGATCTGATGGAGTCCCGGCGCCAGTCATTCTGACTCGGCGACAAGGCGGGGCAAGCGAGTTCGGTTCTGCAAGTCCGACCCCGCTGACGCATGGGAATGATAAGCTCCCCCTCTGGAACGATCGGGAATGGGGGAAGCAACAGGAGCGGTGGGCCGTAGACGATCGAAGCTGATCCTGCTCAAGGTCCCGGCTCTCAGAGGAACGCCGATCCTTCGTCCACTCTGGTGATTCGGTTTTCGGACAGGGCACGCCAAGTAATTTCTTGAGTTCGGACAGTGTCTCGCGCCGCGCAGTTCTGCATTCATGATCCCGTGAAGTTCAGGTACCGGGGTGTCTGGATCAGCGGGCACATCGCCCGCAAGACTCCTCGGAAAGCCGATATCGTGGGAACTGACGGCGGCGAGTACCGAGTGCCATGGGACCTCCTCGCTCAAAACGAAGCCGAAAGTAGAAAGCGAGTGACTCTGAGGCTAGACCAGCTCAAAGCCCAATTCCGCCCGGATGACGAGGTCTTGATCCCGCACGGTCAGGGCAGGATCGAGGGCATCCTCGCGCGTCTCGGGCCCAAACGCGCCCTGGTCGCCACGGAGCACGGAAGCTACTACGTTCCGTATGGTCTGCTGACTCGAGCCGGACCGAATCCTGATCGCGACGATGGCCGCCGATTGGCCGAAGTTGCGGCGGAGGCTGAGCGGCTGATGAGCCGGCACGGACTCACGGGATGGAGCTTTCAGTTCTAGGATGCCTCCAAGCAGGCGGGAGTCTGCGTTTTCGGCCTCCAGGTCATTGGACTCTCCCGCCTCTATTGCCTTCACGCAACCGACCCGCAAGTAAGGGACACGATTCTCCACGAGATCGCTCACGCCCTGGTCGGCCCGAAGCATAATCATGATGCCGCCTGGAAGGCAGTCGCGCGTTCGATCGGATGCGCCGGCGACCGTTGCCACAAAGTGGAATTTGCCCCGCCTCGCTATATTGCGCGGTGCGTCACGTGCGGCTGGGCCGTCAAACGAAATGTCAGGAAACGGGGGGCGGTCTGCAAGGCTTGCGGGACCCCCGTGAGCTACATCACATACACGAAGAAGTGGTGGGAACTAGCAACAAATGCATCTGACGAGCGGATGGAGACGTGTTTTCGGTGATCAGCTTCTTGACGGGAAGAACTTGGGGAAGAAGAACTGCGAGCTCGGCGAGGAGGACATCGCTTGGATCTGCGAGACATTCCTCGCGTTCAAGGAGAACGAGTACAGCAAGATCTTCGACAATGCCGCCTTCGACTACTGGAAGGTGACGGTGGAAAGGCCGTTGCGCATCGAAGGCATCGATCCCAACCGCGCATACAAGCCTGAGCCGATGCGGACGCTGGAGGAGATTCGAGCGGATATCCTGGCGCTGGAGAAAGAAACGGACGGGTTGCTTGACGAGATTCTTGGCCGTCAACCGATCAATCAGGCCGCTCCGGGCTCAGGAGCGGAAACCATTTGCAACAGGGAGTCACGGAACTGACGGAAGGAAAACGATCAGGCCAATGGAGATCATATTCGAGGTGACCGAGGCGGTCGAAGGTGGATACGATGCCAGGGCGCTTGGCTATGACATATTCACGCAGGGGGACGATTGGGACGACCTGAAGGCCATGGCTCGAGATGCGGTGCGCTGTTACTTCGAGGGAGGCAGTGCATCCAGGGTGATTCGGCTCCATCTCGTCACGGAAGAGGCCACCGTGGTGTGAAGCTGCATAGTGTCGAGACATGAAGTCCGCGAGCGAGCAGCCGTTCGGATAGTCACCTGATCTCTGATTGCCGCTTTGGCAACTCACGTGGTATCAGCCCTACCTTGGACAACTTCGGGTTCCGCCACCACTGGAGGAGATTCGCGGTAACATCCTGCCAGTGGAGAGGGTGACCAAAGCGCTGCTCGGCGAGATCCTGGGCGAGGTGAGGTCATGATCGCCAACCTCACGCCCAGTCCGGCCTGCAGGGACTCCGGCGTTGAGTGGTTGGGGGAGGAGCCGGGGCATTGGGAGGTGGCGGCGTTGCCTCATCTCGCCACGAAGTTCGGTTCAGGAATCACACCCCGTGGTGGAGCAACCGTCTACGTACCGAGAGGCGTTCCGTTTCTGAGAAGTCAGAACGTGCATTATGCGACCGAACACGGCATAGCGAAGGAGGCCATCCCATGACGAACTGGAACACCTGCCCGGCCGTCGAGCGGATCCCGGGAAGGGTGAGCGGGGCCTGGGTCTTTTCGGGCACACGGATTCCACTGTTCGCGCTCTACGAGAATCTTGCCGGCGGCGCGACGATCGACGAGTTCATCGAATGGTTTCCGGGCGTCGATGAGTGGCAAGTCCGTGCGGTGCTCGAACACGAGGCGAAGGCGCTGAGAGCAGCGGTGGCGCGTTGAAGCTGCTCTTCGATCAGGGCACGCCGGCACCGTTGCGGAGACAGACACCTGCACGGGCACTCCGTGGACACGCTGGCGGAGAAGGGCTGGTCCCAGAACGGCAACGGCGAGTTGCTCGATCTCGCGGAGGGCGAGGGGTACGACGTTCTGGTGACAACCGACCAGAGCCTGCCCCACCAACAGAATCTGGCCCGGTGGCGAGTCGGTGTCGTCGTGCTGCTGTCGACGGATTGGTCCGGGGTTCGGCTCTGCACCGGAGAGATCGCCCGGGCCATCGAGGCGGTGCGCCCCGGCCAAGCCTTCGAAGTGCGCATCCGGCCCGAGTGACGTGACGACCGACCTCGCCGAAGCAGGCCTTGAACGCCTGATCTGCGAGGCGCTCACCGGCGATCCGTGCGAGCCGCCATCGGGGGGCACGGTCGGCGAGCCGTCCCCCGGATACGGCGGTGGCGGCTGGTCCCCCGGCAACGGTCACGACTACGACCGCAAGTACTGCGTCGACCTCTGCCAACTCCGCACCTTCCTCCACGCCACGCAGCCAGAGTCCGCCGCCCTCTGCATCGGCGAGGACCGTGAGGAACTCGATACCAAGACCCTGGGGGAAACCCTCCGGATGGCGCAGGAGGAAGTGGAGGCGGTCGGGTCGGGAGCAGCCGCAGGGTCGGCTCTGGGAGCTCTTCTGGGCGTCGATCGGGCTCGGTCCGCTGTTTGGGGCTTCTCGGACTCATCAAAAAACCATCTCCACGTCAGATTGCGGAAAGAACAATAGTCGGAGAAATCAGGACTCTTGCCACGGGCTGCTAAAGGGACCCAACTTCATCAGGCCGGACTGAAAAAGAGACAGACTACTTCTCCCGTACAGGTGGTGCCTAAAAGGAAGGGCGTAAACTGGTATTTGGGCACAGGCTGTTTTCTGAATATTCTGGAGTGTAGGCTGCTGAATGCACTCCCCCAATCCGTAGCGGTGTTGCACTTCGGGATGCAATGAGCCGGCAGAACGAAAAAGGGACAGTCCCTTTTTAGGTTCCTGCTCGCCGTTGCCGGGCGGGGTGGCCATCCGCTACAACAATCTCGCGGAAGACGACACGGCCTTTTACACCACCATCTTCAAGGACGGCGACCTCTACCGCATGTACTACCGGGGTGCGCTCTTCGAGAGGAAGACCACCTGCTACGCCGAGAGCCGCGACGGGATCCATTGGACCAAGCTCGACCTGGGCCTGGTCTCCGTCGACGGCTCCTCTCAAAACCACGTGATCCTGAACGAGGCGCGCCAGTTCGTCGCCTTCGTCGACGGACGGCCCGGCGTGCCCGCCTCGGAGCGTTACAAGGGAACTTCGCGGGGACCCGTCGAGCCCAACGCCCTGGTGGGCTTCCTCTCCGGCGACGGTATCCGCTGGCGGATGCTCCGGGACGAGCCTATCGTGCCCAAGGTCCTGATCAACCACTTCGATTCGCAGAACGTCATGTTCTGGTCGGAGGTGGAAGAGCAGTACGTGCTCTACGCCCGGCACATGGAGGGGGGGCGCCGCGCCACGGCGCGGTCCACCTCCAAGGACTTCATCAACTGGACTCCCCAGGTCCTCATGAGCTACAGCGACACGGGTACGACGACTCCCTCGCACCACCTCTACACGAACCAGACCCAGCCCTATTTCCGGGCGCCCCACATCTACATCTCGCTGCCGGCGCGGATCATCTTCGCCGACCCGCGGCACGTCAAGACCGACGGCGACAAGCAGCTGGCGAGCGGCCGCCAACGCATCATCTCGCCCGAGCTCCGGGAATTCGTCAAGGAGAACATGCCCCTGATGGGCACCGCGGGGACGGGAGACCACTCCGACGGCGTCCTGCTCACCACCCGGGCTGGCTCCACGGTCTACGACTTCACCTTCCGGGAGAGCTTCGTCCGGCCCGGAATCGGCGTCAACAACTGGACGACCCGGACCAACTATCCGGCCTGCGGCATCGTCCCCACCGGCGACGGCGAGATGTCTTTCTACGTGCAGCGGAACTATGGGCAGAAAGGCACGGCGTACCTGGAACGGATGACCCTGCGCCTGGACGGCTTCGCCAGCCTGAACGCTCCCTACCAGGGGGGCGAGATGGTCACTAAACCGTTGCGCTTCAAGGGAAGCCGGCTGGAGATCAACTACGCCACCAGTGCGGCCGGGGGCATCCGGATCGAGATGCAGGACCCCAAGGGCCAGCCGATTCCCGGATACACGCTGGAGGATTGTCCCGAGATCATCGGAGACCAGATCGAGCGGACCGTCGCCTGGAAGGGAGGATCCGACCTGAGCTCGCTCTCCGGCAAGACGGTGCGGATGCGCGTGGTCCTGAAGGACGCCGACCTTTACTCCATCCGCTTCCACTAATGTGGTGAAGGTACCCGATATGAAGAGACACGGGTTCCTCCTGGCGCTCCTGCTGGTTGCCGTCTCCTGCGGGAGTCCTTCCCAGACCCCGGACGTCGCCTCGAAAGGCGAGCCGAAGAAGGAGCGCCGGATCCTCTACTACGACTCCGCCGCCGTCCAGTCGCACAGCTACCTGGACCGGGGCAAGGTGGAACCGTACATGAGCCTCATCTACGACATCCAAACCCACGACGACTTCCTGGACGCCAGCGTGCGCATGGTCAAGGGAACCCAGGTGGACATCTACCTGTGGCACATCGGAAACGGGGCCGAGCCTCCGTGGAATATTCCAACGGATCTGCTCTGGTCCTGTTTCGATTCCTACGAGCAGGTGAACGACATCGTCATCCGGGCCTGCCATGAACAGGGGTTGGAGGTCTGGGCGTCGGTGCGCATGAGCGATCTTCACGCGGCCTTCCGGTCCCGGACCCTGGAGGAATTGGACGACGTCTTCAAGACGCAACACCCCGAGTACCTGATGGCGCCGATGACGGACCGCCAGCTCCCTTCCGAGCTGACCGAGCAGCGTCTCTGGGTGTCGTTGGACTACACCCACCCGGAGGTTCGGCAGCATCGTCTCGACTACATCGCGAAGACTGCCGCGAGACACGACTTCGACGGCTACGAGCTGGACTTCAACCGCATGGGGATCCACTTCCCCATGGGGCAGGGACGGCAAAAAGCCCATCTGATTACGGACCTGATGCGGCAGATCCGGGAGCGGCTGAACGCCATCGGAGAGGAGCGGGGGCGGCCCTACACCCTGGCGGTCCACGTGATGGATTCCCTGGAGACCAACCTGGAGATCGGTCTGGACGTGGAGGCCTGGGCCCGGGAGGGGCTGGTGGACGTGCTGCTGGTGGGCCTGGGATACATGCCCGACCAGTTGGCCATTGGCCAATGGGTGCGCTTGGCCGGAGAGACGGGGGTGCAGGTCTATCCGTCCATCAATCCCAACACCATGCGGGCGGGCGCTTGGGAGACTCTGCGGGGCGAGCCTCTGTTCCGCCAGGGAATGCGGGCGTATGCCGACTACTACCTGGACCAGGGCGCCGACGGCATCTACCTCTTCAACTTCCGGCATGAGCCGACGCAACGGCTGACCGACGAGGAGTTCGAGGGCGTGCTGAGTGAGTTGGGAGCGACCGAGACCATGGCCGGCAAGGACAAGGTCTACGCCATCAACGCCACGGCGCATAGCGGGGGGCCGTTCTATCACGGTTCCGAGCCGGCGCTGTTGCCCATCATTCTGGACCGGGTTGAGCGGAAGCTGCGGTTGCATCTGGGTCCGGCTGCCGAAGACCCGAAGGCCAGCCTGCGTCTGAGCATATTCACGGCCAAGGCCGGGAAGGGGACTATTCTCTGGGCTCGTCTAAATCACACTCTGTTGCCCGAGCCAGAGAGGGACGGGGACTGGTTTCACTTTCAGGTTCCCGCGGGTGTGGCGCGCAACGGCATGAATGAGGTGGGCCTGATTTCAAATGTTCTTGCCGCTGGCCCCTTCGCGGGTTTGATCGGTCCCCCCAATGCCGATCCTGCCGAGATCCTGAAGCAGGCCTTCGGCCGCGTCAAGAACGTCATCCAGCCCGACCAGGATCCGGTCGTGGTCCATCAGATCTTTTTGGAGATCAGCTACGCTGAGGGTTCCTGACGCGCCTGAGGTTCCGGCGCTAGGTTCGCGGAACGCGGACGCGGTGGCATCTGTCGAAGCGACTACCCGTTGGGACCGACTCTTGTAGCAGCGATGGGTGCGCCCGTAGCGTTGCTTGGAAAAGTCTATTGCTCCGCTCCACTATCTCCCGTACGGGTGAGCTGGACCCCCACTGGACGCTAAGGACTCTAATGGCCGGAAGCCGGCTTTTGGTCATTAATTATCGGAGAATAAGGACTGACTTTTAATGGCTTTGGTGGGACCCCGATTCGATCTTGAGAGAACCGAAACCAGGCCTTCTCTAAAGTTGATTTATTGAGAGGCAGCGAGTCCGTTTCAACCACTTGATAATGTGACGAAATGGTCAGTAAATGAGTATGAGACGGCCACTCAGAGTAGATTAATTTGCTTTCTTGTACTCAACCAATCGATCTTATAAGTATCGCCTCTCATGAGCTAAATTCTTCGACTACTTCGTGAACTACGGAGTTGACCAGGTCGCGATGCTTCTTCAGATCGGCGGGATAGAGATTGAACACGATACCGTCGTCCTTCTGCTCAACTGCAAGCCCTGCGTCATCGAATCGCTCTGACCGTTCTTCGCTCCAGCCACGAGGAATGACCACTCGTAGGTGCTTCTTCCGGGGAAGGAAGTAGATGAAATTTCTTGATCGGATTCCGTCAGACAGGCCGATGTAGTGCTTATTGTAGTTTAGTTGCTGTGGCGTCTTTGCCTTTTCATTGATGACTTCCAAAACCTCATCAGCGAGTTTGATGATCCGTTGTGTGGACTTGTTGATCCAGTAGGATCGATCAACGGCTTGGAGCTTTATGATGGAAGTGTCATCACGTCTGAGCAGTCGCTGGTCCAGCACACGGACGAAGTGGAGGATGATGTGGTCGCCGATGCGAAGTGCGTTAAGTTGGATGGAAACCAGCGGCACGGTGCCCGCCAGAAGTCCAATGACGTTCAAAAACCGACTTGTAATATCCTCGGCGATAAGCACCGCACAGTGCTCGTATCCTGGATATCACCGCCGCTCAATATCCCAGTACTCGATGCATCGAATAATGTGAGACTCGTCCGTCGCTCCAAGCATCAGCTCGACCTCGTAGCGCCGGTCCTGCTCTGGGCTGGACAGCAGGAGATCGAGTCGGCCGGCCCGCTCTTGAGGCCGTTCCCGGTCTATTAGAACAACTTCACCCAGCCCGAGAATTGTGGGGTCTTCTGCGATCCGGTCTTGGAGCCACTTCTCGTTGAACTCGGGATGATTCTTCAGCGATACGGATTGGTGCTGTATGTAGGTCAGTTGATTCATGATGTTTTTATCGCCTTCGTGGTCTGTTCCGCTTCCCCCTGGGGCCCCTCCTCCGATGGATACCACAGTGTACTCGCTTCGGTTATTTGTATCTAGCTAGTTCTCATCCAGAAAGTCGGGTTTTGGGGGATTGGGTAGCCCGAGGAAGGCCGGAGAAACTGCAATAAACCGGCTCGATGGGGGCCGAAAGCAGGAAATTCAAGTCCGTTGAGAGCCGATCCCGGATTTTGAAGACACGAGTCCCTGACGGGGCATCGGCAATGGATTCAAGCTGCGCTTACAGCAGCAGGCGGGCCAGAACCAGCAGGTTGAAGCTGACGATCGAGAGGTACACATATTGCTGGAAGTGGGGCCAGCCCTTCCAGGTGCAGCGTCCGAGTCCGAACACTCGCTTGAGCCACGAGATGCACCCTTCGATGCCGGCCCGGAAGCGTCGCAGTTGCCGGTAGACCCAACTGGAGCGCACCATCTCAGGGACCTTCAGTCCGCGTTTCTTGGCAAAGGCGACATCCTGGACGCCTTGCTTTTTGGCCCACTCCAGATTGGAGCGGCTGGCAAAGCATCCGTCACAACTGACCTGTCGAGGCCAACGGCCGTACAGATCATACTGGCGCCGCATCCAGGGCTGGAACTGACCGGCATCGGCGGGGTTCCCCCGCACCACCTCACCATCCAGCATCAGGCCGGAGACGCCGCCGGTCAGAAACAGCTTGTGCCCAAAGACGGTTTCCCTGCCCCCCTTCTTGATGATGTCGGTGTGCTCCTCAAACAAGGAGAGGACCTTCTCGTCGGCCGGAACCTTCTCCCCCTGCAGGATGCGACGCTCGGTCTGATCGATGATCTTCGTCGTCAAGTCCTGATAGTGGCGCAGTTTGGCGACGATGAGCGGACTGGGAGGGTCCGTGAACCGGTCCGCTTGCTGCAGGGCCCTCTCGGCGTAGTGAGCGGTCTTGCGAGCGACCTTCAGCAGATCCCGATAGGCTTGCCGGCGACGCTTGCCGCGTCGCTTGGCTCGGCGCTGGTGATCCCGAAAGACGATCTTGTGATGCCGGGCCAAGCGGCGAAGCAGCCGGGTGAGGACTCGAATCGAATCGACCAGCAACTGGGAATCGAGGGGATAGCGGATGGGGCTTTGCACGGCCGTGGCATCGACTCGAATCTTGCGTCCCCGTTCCAGTCCCTGGCGGGCCGCCCATTGCACCAGGAGCCGGTTGATCTGCTGCCAGGTAGCGGCCTGGATGCGGCTGATGTTCTCCTGGAGGCAGGAGGCGCTGGGGGTCCAGTAAAAGGACAGCCGGGCGAAGCGACGATAGCACTGAGAGTCGTTCAGGAGGAATGCCAACTGGGTGTAGGCCAACTGTTTCCAATTCTTGAGGATGGCCGCGCGCAGGACTTGCTCCGCGGAGAGACCTGGAGCCCCTTGTCCTGAAGCGGCGGTGTCACACAGATCGTGTAGAACCAGCTCCAGGATCGAGGGGTTGTCATCCAAGATCTTGGAAACGGCTCTCAGTTCCTGGGCGAGTCGGTGATCGGGCCAGAGGCCGGAGAGCGGACGCTGATGTTCCCGGTTTCGACGCATTGTTCAAGCCCTCGGTTTTGTGTAAGTCATTTGTTATCTATTGTTTGGGACCAACAGACTAGCAAATGGCTATGACAAAACCGGGGTTTGAAAATGCCTGATTACTCCTTATTTCTCAATTACTTACGGCTTTCCGGATGAGAACTACTTACTCTTAATTGCTTGTAAGAAGTCTTGGTGTTTTTTGGTCGACGCTCGTTAACTGAAGTTAACGGATATTCTCTGAGAAAGGTTGGTCTTTCTGGTATCGGGCTGTCGGGAAACTCCACCGCCCGCGTATCCAGTCCATTACTTAGCTCCCCCCAGCGCACAGCACATTCTGTCGCCACTTGTGCTGCTCATGGGGGCGCTGCCTATACCTGAGACCCCCTGGATGCGAAGAGAAGCATACTACTCTTAAATCTCTAGAAAGAGAGGTCCGCGCTCCCGTCAGTAAGGGCGGAGCCCCACGCTCCAGACCGATTAAAGAGGGTTCGGGAGGACGGCGTGGCGGGTGACCAGGGCAGCAAGTTTGTGACTCTTGGTGGCGTCCGGACTGGCAAGGTCAAGTGTGCCATGGGCGAGCTCGAGATGCGTTAGTCTGTCGTAACGTCCTGATCAGGGGATGAATTCTTCTCGTCGTCGTTCGCACTTCGCTTCCAACCATCGACTATCGCTGAAAGCAAATGCTCAAGAGCCGCCGACATCGTAGTCCATCCGTTTCTGGACATACCGACATCTAAGGCGCTGTAGCTTTTCTGGTTCCTGACAGCCGCTGGAACTTCTGCGCAGAACTGGTTTACAGCATCGCCGGCAACTTTTTCCGCCCTCGGGCTCAGAGTGAGGAGCAGGGAGCCGGGCTGTTGTGTGTCGAGGTAGAGGGTGGCGTAAGAACGTAGTGTGGGCCTTCCCTCACTCGTCTTCTCCTGTAGGCTAAAGGAGTAGGATGTCTTACCGGGCCACCGGTAGCTGGGCATTCGAGCCTCTATGAAGTTTGCCGTCTCCTCAAGAAATGCTTTGACCTCGAGACGCTCGGCCGCTTCGTGTAGAATCGCCTGATTGCTCTCTTTCGTCGAGCGGTTTTTAGTGGGGGTGGGCGCAATACTATCAGTCTGGCGTGCTAAGAGAAGCTTCCCTTCGTGCGTGAAACCATGGAACGTTAGAAGCTGGATTTCGACCCCCCTTTGGGCCAGGAAGTCCACGATGCGATGAGCGCGTTCATCCGCTCCCAAGCCGACAAGCACGATCTTCGGCGGATTGATCAGAAAACCAGTCTCGTTTGGAAATTCTTGCTGATACCAATCCGCGAAGTCTTCTCGCGCCTCAATGCCATTCTGTCCAGAATACTCATCGATTAATCGCGCAAACTTGTCCTCTCTAAGCACGGCAAGATGAGAAGCGTAATCGAGCGCTTGGGCGACTGCATCACGCGTGAGCGTTCCGCGCTTCAACTCAAACACAACCAGACGCCCGTCGGCGTCTACGCCCAGAAGATCTAGTGAGCCGCCCTCGGTTGGCAATTGACGCCCAACGAGAGTGAGATTGTCCATTAGGAGGTCGGGCGAGTTGACCAGTAGATCCTCTAGTTGTTGTTCTGTTTTTGTGGTATCGATGTCCGCAACAGCAGTGGCCTTAAGTGTGTTGTCCCACGACTCCACTGACCATAACTTGATCTTCTGCATTCAGTCTCCTTCGGCCGACCTTTCTGGCCTGCTGCGGCTCAGTCCGGCGTAAACTCGTGAGGACCAACCCTACTAACGGTACACTCGCCGTCCCGATCGAGATTTGCTCTCCGCCCGTGCTTCCTTCCAATCTATTCTCCCACACCCCAAGAGCAAGAACCAAACTGGGCCGGGCCGGACAGATCGACCAAGACGTCGGAAATCGGTACTAACCCCCATCTCTCATCACCGACACGATAATCGGTCGGTGTAACAGCATTTCAGTGGTTTTCTTATTCATATGAATTCGAGAGCCGTCCTGCCGACTCGAATGCGCTGACGAAAGCCGAAATCGGGTGATGTCCAGGGGCATTTGACCTCCCACCAGTACCCATGAGCCACGTTTCTCCCCCAAGAGCCGACTCCAGGGCAGAGTCCGTCCCGCGGACTCCCAACCGGGCGTCTTCCAAAGGGCTTGTTCTCGCTAACAGCGAAGCGGGAGGGCTTGCACTTGCGCCAGAACCGTCCTCAACAACGCCGCATGGGGGTAGCTTGAAGGTGTCCCGATTTCGTGGACGGTTTATAAGTGTGGTTGATGTTGGTCTTGATTGTAATATCCCTTCTGTCGGTGGGGAGCGAGGCGTCCGCCTGCCCAAAGTCAATGACCGTCGAGAATGTCAGGGTTGCGGCCATTGACAGAGCGTTTTTTCTTCCGTGGGGGACTCCTGATGGAGGCGTTAGCAACAGGGCTCAGTTTGTGGGAAATCTCTGATTATCCACAACGGGATATCGCGTAACGAGGGAGCCTCGGCTTCTCTTCCCAGGGATTTAAGAGTGTTATATGTCTCTTTGCATCCGGGCAGCGCCCCCCCGACCCGCCGAGCGCAGCAGCGCGTCTATCGGGGCCGGATCCTCCACGATCTTCCGGTACCGTCTCTTCGGATCCTTCGTCGAAGTACGCTCCAGCCGGTGCAGCGTGCTCTTGCCGGCCAGCGGCTTCCCTCGACCCGACTCCCGGCGCCGGAACTCCCCCGTCAGATCGTCCCGGTCACACAGCAGGGCCAGCAGCCGGTCCCGGCACAGCTCGTCGTGGTCGTTGAGATCCTCGTAGCCCAGACACAGTCCGTATACGCACTGCTTGACCAGCGCCTCGACCGAATCCTCGATCCGATCGGGATCCCGATGGTCGGAGAAGCACTCGCTCAGACGACCCAGGATCCGGGTCCGGTGCTCCACCTCTCGCAAGAGGACGCCGCCAGCGTCGGAGGTGATCTTGCCACCGTCGAACCGGCCCACGATGTCCCGTCCGTCCAGACACTGAAAAAGCAGCTTTGTTGTGGTACCCTCTGTGTTCATAAGGCTGCATTCCCTCTGCTCTGTAAGTTATTACTCAAACATCACTTATAGAAGAAAACGCGGCCTTTATCCATCTTTCTGGTGAGAAATTCGGGCTAGAGGAAATTCGAGCAGACATTGTGGCGCTGGAGCAGGAGACAGAAAGGCTGCTGGCGGACATAGCCGGCGGAGGCATCACATGACTATGGAACAAGGCCATCAGATCATCAAAACTCGAGACGATCACTCTCCAATTTTCTTAGAGCGCGATACGAGGGGTTCGGATCCTGGCAAGCCTTTCGTGTTGTCAGCCGATGTAGAATGTTCTTGGATGAAGGGTAACGAAATTTTCGGGTCGGAAATGCTCCGAAAGAGGATCGAGCCCTGGCTGACTGCACTCGTTCAATCCGAACATTTGTCCTTGTTGATCGGTTCAGGCCTTACGCACTCTGTCCATGGAATAGCGACGGGCAAACCATTACCGGGAATGGGCTCAATCACGTTTGGCGTTTTCGACGATGAAATTTCGGTCGAAGTAAAACGAGTTGCTAAATCCGCGCGACGAAAGAAGGGAAATTTTGAGGACCAGATTCGTGTAGCTAGCGAATTGCTCCGTGGTCTGGAGATTCTTTGTATCAAAAAGTCGGATAAAGCCCCTGAGGATGAGCAAGTCTCAGCCCTTCGCGATGCTTTGGCAGATGCGCTCAGATCATTCGCAGCTTCAATTCTGAAAGGGGAACGCCAACTTGCTGCATCAACTTCTAAGAAGCGCGAGGAAGCTTTCAATTATTTAGTCAACTTTTTGATGAGTTTTGCCAGTCGCTCGGGCACTCGCGAACGTCTTAACCTCTACACGACAAATTACGACCGCTACATCGAAGCAGGTTCCGATGTGGCTGGACTACGCACGATCGATCGATTTGTCGGTACGTTGGCTCCTGTATTCCGCGCATCAAGGCTCGATATTGACCTACATTACAACCCACCCGGCATTCGTGGCGAGCCTCGATACCTAGAAGGTGTTGCCCGATTTACGAAACTACATGGCTCTGTGGATTGGGTTGATCACGATGGAGCGATTCGTCGCATTGGGCTTCCGTTTGGGGCACAGGATATAACACCGTTTCTGGCTGCATCAGGGCTTATGAACATAGATGCACGGCAACTCATGATCTACCCGAACGCGGCTAAGGACCGCGAAACCGCGTATTATCCGTATGTTGAGCTGTTCCGGGATTTGGCCACAACGATTTGTCGACCGAACAGTACACTGATCTGTTATGGCTATAGTTTTGGCGATGAGCATATTAATCGAGTGATTGAAGACATGCTGACGATTCCATCAGCACACCTTGTGATCATCGCGTACGATGACCCCCTTGGCAGAGTCATGCACATGTACGAGAAGTTGGGGAGGCCCGCCCAAGTCACTCTGTTAGTTGGCGACCACCTCGGCGACCTCCGTACTCTCGTCGACCGATATCTGCCAAAGTCGGCTATTGACCACACTACCTTTCGAATGGCCAAGCTACTGAAGGCTCGATGGAGCACAGTCCGGGGTGAGAGCGATACGGATGGAGAGGCCAAAGCCAACGAGGAAGCCTCAGTATCATGAGTCAACCTCCATTCGAGCAGGCTGGCAGTTTAAGGATAGGTACGGTCGATTTCGTATCTCCAAATGACATCAAGGTAGTCCTTGATATTGAGGCGCCTGAGTCCATTGCCCTCAATACAGGAGCGCCTCGACCATTTCCAAGAGTCAATAGTTACCTTTTGATTCCTGTTGACGAGGGCTTCTTGGTCGGCCAAGTCGAATGGATCACTGTGGAACATTCGCCGTTTCCGAAGCGACGGGGAATGCAGGACTTCGGGCTTGTGGATCTTCCATATCCACTTCGGAGGCTTCGCCTTAACCCCTTGGGAATGCTCCGAAGACAATCAGTGGACGGGCCGAATGTATTCCAGCGTGGTGCGGATATCTTGCCCTCAGTCGGCGCGGCGGTCATGTTGCCGACGGAGCATCAACTCCGATCCATCGTCGAATCGGGCGAGCATCGCCGTGTCACAATTGGGTCGAGTCCTCTGGCTGGCGATGCGGAAGTCTGCATTGACCCAGACAGATTGTTCGGACGGCATCTTGCGGTACTTGGCAACACCGGTAGCGGGAAGTCCTGCTCCGTCGCCGGGTTGGTCCGTTGGAGCCTTGAACAATCCGAACAGGAGCGTGGTGACCGTCCTAATGCCCGGTTTATCATCCTTGATCCAAATGGCGAATATTCACGGGCCTTCGACGATGACGGCACGGTGAGTGCGAGGATATTCAAGGTCGAACCCGATGAAGGTGAGGTCCAGCTTAAGGTGCCTCTTTGGTTCTGGAACAGTGCGGAGTGGTGCTCGTTCACCCAGGCTAGCACAAGAACTCAGCGACCAACGCTGCTACAAGCTCTTCGATTTGCTCGTGATGGCCAGACGTGCCCAACGAACGACACTAGTCACGGCATGCGTCGATTTCTCCGCACGGTCGTATCTACCATCATAATTGAGCAGAATAGAGGGAGTCCGTGGGGAGCGTTTCCGAGGCCCAAGTCATTCTACGAAAAACTTGAGAAATGGAAGACAGGTCTGGAGCATGATTTGGGGGATTTTGAGGGAAACCGAAGAGACAAGCTACAAGATTTCATCGACACGATTGAGGGACTTTGCCAATCACGTCGAGGTCAGTATCCACACTACGATTTCACTCGCCAGGAAGTTCAGGACCTCCTCCATAGAGCCAGTGACGCTCATACTGCTTTTGGCGCTGCGGCATCTGACGTTATCCCGCCGGACATCGATGCTCCTCTTCCTTTTGATGGAGCGTCGATGCTTCGTAATGTTGAGGCAACGGCGGAAATGCTCAATGTGTCTGAGTATGTAGAGACGCTAATCATACGAATTCGTGCTCTCTTGACTGATACTCGAATGAAGCCAATTCTGGGTGGCATTGCCGATATGACCCTGGAGCAGTGGTTGCAGGACTACATCGGAAGCGATGACGCTAAAGATAGTTGCGTGTCCGTCATCGACCTTTCCTTAGTACCGGCAGAGGTTGTCCATGTCGTCACAGCAGTGATCGCCCGCATGGTTTTTGAAACACTCCAGCGCTACGTTAAGCTTAACGGCGTCTCACTCCCGACTGTCTTGGTGATGGAAGAGGCGCATACATTCATCAAACGCTACCGGGAAGACCTTGAGAACCAGGACGCTGCAACTGTCTGTTGCCAAGTCTTCGAACGAATCGCCCGCGAAGGGCGGAAGTTCGGACTTGGCTTGGTCTTGTCTTCTCAAAGACCGTCTGAGCTTTCTCCGGCAGTTCTGTCTCAATGCAATACATTTCTTCTACACCGAATTAGCAACGACCGT
This sequence comes from Acidobacteriota bacterium, assembly GCA_965217775.1. GTDB lineage: Bacteria > Acidobacteriota > UBA6911 > RPQK01 > JAJDTT01 > JAJDTT01. The sequence continues at coordinate 2,783,619 of CBDCJH010000002.1, read as the reverse complement.
GACCAGGAACTTGTCAGCAGGCTTGTCCCCGATAACCTCAGAGGTCTTCTTCGCGAGTTGCCTTCACTACCCTCGCAGAGTGCAATCCTGCTTGGTTGGGCATCAGAGCTACCGGTTCTTCTAAAGATGAACGACCTGCCCAAAGAGCAACAGCCTCGCTCCGATGATCCTGACTTTTGGAACGTTTGGACGGGAGAAGAAATGCGACGCATTAATTGGAATGCTATTGGAAATGATTGGCAAGGGATAGCGCGAAATAGGAGTGTGGACACGGCAGATGAGGGAACTGAAAGTACCGATGCCCCAATTGACGACCCAGATGGAGAGGATTCAAGGCATGATTTACCCTTCTAAATCTTAGGGAAGTATAAAGCCTACTTGACACCCTCTGAGTCAGACTTCAACTGTGGTATGGTAAGGAGGATATGGTCGCAACCAGCCAGGACCCGCCTAAAGCTTAGAGTCTGCCAATTCCGCCAGGACGGGCAGCCTATCGGCCACATTCCACGCCTCACCACACTCTAAATGATACTCCTGTCACCGCAAACTCTGTCAGGGTAAGGTGCTATAAGTCCATGTGAATAGGAGGAGACGATGGAATTCTCGATTCAGTGGATGGCAGATGAGTACAATAAACAGCAACGCCGGTCACAAGGACTCATGTCCCTCGTAGACGTGATAAATAGGCCAGAGTCCCTTTTCACGCCCCGGAAATACCTGCCGACCCCAGGGGTCTACACGATTCTGGACCAGCACGGCAAGGTGATTTACGTGGGCGAGTCAAAGGATGTCTATCGGCGGATGTCCGAGCACGTAAACAACAAGTGGCACGACATCTGGAAGCATGGGGCGACAGGGGTTCAGTACATGATAGAGAGTGACAAGGTGGAGCGTTTGAAGCACGAGAGATTTCTGATCTCTCTACTCGATCCCATTTGCAATCGGCGGAAGCCGTCGACTGTCCCTGCCCCACGCCCGTACGGCCTTGCCGGAATAGTGCCTGGTCGACGGCCTCTGTAAAGCAAGGGGGATTATTGTGGCCTCACCAAAGGAAAAGGAATACACCATCTGGCTTCGGGAAGGGAGGACGTCGAAGGTGAAAGCTACCTCTCTAGTAGAGCCTAGGAGCCTGTCCGAGAATTCGGCATTGAGCGACCTTCACCCATAACCGTGCTCAGGGGCAATGGCCCAAGGCTCCGAAGACCCTCGAATCCTGGCCTCCGAAGCCGAGGGAACCGATGGATTGCTCTAATTCCGACAAATACTGCAATGATCTACTACTCCCGAACTTGCCTGGAACCGGCTATCCGAGCTTCGTAGATCATCCGCTTGAACTGCGTCGGATCGTGCATTCCGATCCACCCGCCGGCTGACGCCCTGAGCCACTCGACAGCGCTGTCCGGGGATGCAAACTCTCCGACTGACTCGACGACTTCCACGCCCTCTTTGAGATCGAGCCTCTCGTGAGGAACGAACACACCCTTCGAATACTTCGCCTTGATCTTTCTCATCGTTACGAGTCTTTCACATAAACCGTTGAATTACGGGACCTCAGCTATTTTGGAGTTCGCGTCGTCGAATCCACTCTTGCCCAACACGATATCAGAACACTGCCAGACCCGCCGTGTCCCGGCGACGGACTGCCAATTCGAGGGTTTCGTCATGTCTTTGACGTTCCAGGCTTCTAATGAGGCTGACGCGGTACGATGGGGGAGCGAATGGAGACTTGAACATCATGACCCTGACTCAGAACTTCAGCGCGACGATCCACGTGCGCATCGAGAGCGATCCTGCGTTCCGCGAGGAACTGGTCAAGGAGGGGACTCGAGTGCCTCCATTGGGGAGACGTGGATACCTGCAAGGCGATGTTGCGCGACTATGTCAACAGCACGATACGGTTTCAGGCACTTGGTAGGCGGACCGGGAAGTCGCCCAGGAGTCTGAGGCGTATGTTGGATCCCAAAGGCAATCCTCGTGCCCGAGACCTGGTCCGGATCATCGGCCGCCTGCGGGAGCAAGAACGCTTGTGACCAAAGGTGGATGTGGTTCACTAGGAGGCTGTCCGAGAACTCGAAAAATCACGATTGTTAAAAACCTAACTCCTTATAAATCAACAACTTAAGAATATCGATTTGGGGACAAATCGCATTCTCGGACAGCCTCCTAGGCAAACCCACACCGCCGAGATCCCACAATTCGACGCGTATCAAGGCCCGGACTTGACCACAGATGCGGAACTGGAAAACTACGAGACATCCGCGAACGATCCATCGCTACCCCTCACGAGAATCAGGAGACGACTCTGGCAACGACCCAATTGTATACTCAGAGTGCCCAGTTGGGCGGGGCGTCAACTTCAGCGCCTACCCCGTCGTCACCGAACCAAGGGGAATTCCATGCTCAGAATCGGACTGTTCGGAGCCGGCCGGATCGGCCGGATGCACGCGAGGAACCTGGCGGCCCACGACCGGGTGGAACTGGTGGGAATCTACGACGTTGATACCGGCGCCAGCGCCGCCGCAGCAACTGAGACCGGGTCCGCGTCCGTTGACTCCGTCGAAGACCTGCTCGGAGTCGATGCTCTGGATGCGGTCATGATCGCCTCCTCCACCAGCACCCACTGCGAGCTGATTGAGCGAGCGGCTCGGGCAGGCAAGGCCGTGCTCTGCGAAAAGCCGATCGACCTCAGTATGTCACGCGTGGACGCATGCGGGGCCGTTCTCGCGGCGACGGGCGTCCCGTTCCAGATCGGATTCAACCGGCGCTTCGATCCGAGCCATGATGCGCTGCGCCGGGCGGCTCGCGACGGCGAGATCGGAAGGCTTGAGCAGGCCGTGATCAGCAGCCGCGATCCGTTCCCACCACGCCTCGACTACATTCCGCATTCCGGGGGACTGTTCCGGGACCTGATGATCCACGACTTCGACATGGCTCATGTCCTGTTCGACGAAGAGCCGGTGGAGGTCACGGCCATGTCCGGCGTGCTGGTGGACCCGCGCATCGGCGAAGCCGGCGACGTGGACAGCGCCATGGCTCTGTTGCGGATGGCCTCCGGCGCTCTGTGCCACATCAACTGCTCTCGACGGTGTGCCTTTGGCTACGACCAGCGAATCGAGCTGTTCGGAGAACGCGGGATGCTCATTTCCGCGAATCCGACTCGGACCAACGTCGAACGCTACACGGCCGACGGGACCGCTGCCCGCGACCGCCTGCACCCTTTCTTCATCGAGCGGTACCAGGAATCGTACGTGCGCGAGATCGACGCCTTCGTCGATGCCGTGGAGGAAGGCGTCCCGCCGATGCCCGGCTTCGACGACGGGAGGCGCGCATTGCTGCTTGCCGACGCCGCGGAAGAATCAGCCAGGACCGGCCGCGCCGTCCGAGTGAGCGGGTGAAAGATGATCAAGAAGGTGGATGAGAATGCCATGCAATAGGCGTCGTCGGCCTCCTTATTCCATGGCGTCTGAGTTATTCTTTTTGCACAGGATCCCTTGTTCAACATCTGGAGACATCTGATGAACCGACTCGCCGTGCTGTCTTTATTCGCTGTGTCAACGGTCGTCGCGAGCGACCATCAACTGAAACCGGTCCGGATTGCCGTCCCGGTCGACGGGCACATTCACCCGGCGGCCTGTGTCACCCGCTCGGGGACCATCGTTGTGACGTACGGGCGAGTGAATCACGTGGACCTGCGCATCACTCGATCGTCGGACGGAGGAATGACATGGTCCGAGCCAGTTCCCTTTGTCCATACTGTCGACAAGACCTACTACCCGGGCTCGCTGACGACGCTGAGCGACGGCCGCCTGGTGCATTGCTGGAACCGCTGGGATACGCCGGTCACTCAGAAAGAACCACGGTCTGTCTTGTACTCCCTGTCGAGTGACGAAGGAGTATCCTGGAGCGACCCGCAACCATTCCCGCGTGATCCCGAAGTCAGATCCGTCATCAGGCACCCCGTTACCGAACTGAACTCAGGGCAATGGCTCACGTCGTTGATCGACCGGACGTTTGTGTTTGATCCGGCCACTTCCAAAGCAACACCGTTCGGCGATGGCCGTGATCACGGGTTGATCCCGATCGTGCAGACCCCGCGAGGCACGTTCGTCAGCGGTGCCGGCCTCCGATCAACGGACAACGGCAAGACGTGGAAGGCCATCGACGGCTTTCCCGACATCAGCACGCAGGGCTGGCGGCACGAAATGGTCGGTCTGAAAAACGGCTGGCTGCTGGCGTCGGAGATTCTCGGACCAGGCTTTGGCGGTGAGCGCATCCGCTATCGCATCTCATACGACGACGGGCAGACATGGGATGGCGTGTTTGAGTACTACAACCCTGGCCGGGCGATCAACGGCCGGGCCTGTCCCCGAACAGTGCAGCTCGACGACAAGACAATCGGCGTGGTCTTTTACGACATCGACAAAGATCAGGAGGGAGGACCGGGTGTGTTCTTCCTGCGAATCCCGATTGTGAAGCTGGAGCCGTAGAGCAGCGACACCGTCAGCATCGGGTTAGGAGGGGGGGACTTTCCTTCCCGACTGTGCCACAGTCAACAACTACCGAACGTTAACGTTTTCAATGTTGTCCGGGTTCTTCGCCAAATCGGTAAAGTAGTTGACTCGCTATGTTTGACGTTCTGAACAGGCAACAAACAGGCAGCAGAATCGGTTCCTGAACGCCGACACACCCTTCCTCGTTTCCGATCCGCCTTACCGGACAGACCCGCATAGTTCCCTTTATCGGAGGCTATACCCTGCGCCCGACTCCCTGATTCTACTTAGAAGAAGTATTCACCCGATTGACCACGTGCACTCTCAACCTGGGTTGTTGTCGGTACGTTTGATCAACCTGGATCATATCTTCAAGAGCCAGGATCCGAACAAAGCACGGTTGATCGGGTGGCCCACATGGTCCGGACTGCGCGCGCGCGACCGGTTCCATCGAACACGCCCCTTGGCCCGCCAGCATTGCGAGCGATAGCGCAATCACTCCAAACACGACCCGGCTGTACCAGTCAACCAATATTGCTTTGTGTTTTGAGATCATGGTTCCTCCGATCCGTTCACCCTGAAAATTGTGGTCACCATAGACTTGGATGCGTGCCAAGGCGAAATTTCTCAGTATCTTGCTACGATTGTCTCACGTGATTCTGCATCGTCTCCTCTGTGGTGGAGCCTTTTCCTCCACTGGATCGCGGTAACGTACAAGCCGGGTGGATTCACAAATGGCGGTCCCGGTGATTCACAAATACGCTAATTGTCAGCACTCGCATTATTGTGGCGGGAAATCTGCCTCTAACTTGGAAGCAACCGGTCCACGGTCCAGATTGACCTCGCCAGTCCCGCCTCGCTTGCCGGCACTCTGCCATTCCCGCTCAATCTGGCGCATGGCCTCAAACTTTTCAGGACATGTTATTTGCAACCGCCTCCGGTCCGTCACGAAAACCTGTACGGTCACGGACCAGTCTTCTCCCGGATTGGTCCTGGAGTATGCTGTCGGACTCGCGGCCGTTCTGCCGACGAAACACGATCCCTTTTTGGCCACCCAGGTGTAGGGGTAACCATCGTGTGGGGAAGAGATCCGTGAAAGATCCGGCTGCCACGACAACCGGAAATACTGTGTCCTCCGCTCCCGCTCCAGGTCCCTGAGCAGCATGTGCCCAAGTTCGTGGGACAGGGTTGTCCTCATCTCTTCCAGGACCCGATGCCTTGGAAGCGAATCCCAAATTTTTGGCCACCGGCTGGTAAACAGAATGGCACTCCCTCTGACATATGAACCGACTCTGTGACTTTGATCCACCTCGAGAAATGCAATGCACTGGAACGCCGAAGGGAACCTCAACCACTCGGGCAGGGACTTGTAAGCCTGATTGAGCAGCCCCCTGTACTCTTGCGGGAACTTGGTTTCCCCCTCGGGCAGACACCACTCTGAGGTTCCAAATGCCAAGTCCTGTTCGCCCGTACCTGCACGGCACACAGAATCGGATACCCAGAAACAACTCAGGATGATGAGGCTGGTCACGACGAAAGCGACTCTGGTGTTGTAGACACGCCGCATGGCGGACCTCCTTAGGTGAAGGCCCTGTGCAATAATGGTTGGGAGTCGTCACAAAAGTGTAGACTCCCCGCTAGACTGGCTCACCTCATAGCACAGGGCGAGTTAGCAAAGAGGTCGTCGAGGGCTGCATCCCTCGGCGACCTCACAAAAACACCTTTCCGGCAAGAACTCTCTACTCTGAAATGTGATTCCACTGGCAACGTGAGGTCGTGCTCTTGTTGTAGAGAGAGAAACTTTCGGAACGCCTCGTAGACCCCCAAGCACAAGAGGGAAATGAGCACGCAGGAGATCATGGTACGCATGCGAAGTCTCCCGATTCCGCCTTCTCAGGGGCCATGCTGAAAATATCCAAAGACTTGCTCTGTCACCGCTGAATCCAAACGACTGCTTCTGTCTATAAGACTGTCTGACAAGACAAGCGTGAACCGCCATCTGCGTGGATCCGTTGAATCTGTGCGGATCTGTGACTACCAGGACCCGAAAGGAGTGCGACGAGAGATTCTCCGGCAACCCGGCGGTGGCCAGGCGCCGCCTGAGCATGCGCTCGAGGGCGTGAGGCGTCAGGGACTCACCGGTGAGGGGACGGTCGCGCCCCTGGCCGGCGCGAAACGGCCCCGAGTCCTTGGGCCCGCCAGCGAGCTATTCGTCCAGGTCGCGGTGCACGGAGATCTCCCGGACCTTTCCTCCTTTTTCCGCAAACTGCAGCACCCGGTGGTTGCCGTGATCCCGCAGATCCTGGATCCGGAGTCGGAAGACAGCCTCGACCCGGGCGCCCGTATGGATGAGCGTCCCCAGGACCGCCCAGTCGTGCCGCCCCGAAGTCAGATCCGTCATCAGACACCCCGTTACCGAACTGAACTCAGGGCAATGGCTCGTGTCGTTGATCGACCGGACGTTTGTGTTTGACCCGGTCACTACCAAAGCAACACCGTTCGGCGATGGCCGTGATCACGGGTTGATCCCGATCGTGCAGACTCCGCGAGGCACGTTCGTCAGCGGTGCCGGCCTCCGATCAACGGACAACGCCAAGACGTGGAAGGCCATCGACGGCTTTCCGGACATCAGCACGCAGGGCTGGCGGCACGAAATGGTCGGTCTGAAAAACGGCTGGCTGCTGGCCTCGGAGATTCTTGGACCCGGCTTTGGCGGGGAGCGCATCCGCTATCGCATCTCATACGACGACGGGCAGACATGGGATGGCGTGTTCGAGTACTACAACCCGGGCCGGGCGATCCACGGCCGGGCCTGTCCCCGAACAGTGCAACTCGACGACAAGACGATCGGCGTGGTTTTTTACGACATCGACAAAGATCAGGAGGGAGGACCGGGCGTGTTCTTCCTGCGGATCCCGATTGCGAAGCTACAACCGTAGAGCAGCGACGCCGTCAGCTTCGGACTATGGGTCGGTGCCTTGGCTACGAGGGGCGACTTCCAGTCCCGACTGCCCCACAGTCAATAACTACCGAAGGTTAACGTTTTCATTCATTTACCGGATTCGTGGCCGAATCGGTCAAGTGGTTGACTCCCAACGTTCGACATCCTGAACAGGCAACAAACAGGCAGTAGCATCGGCTCTCGAAAGCTGACTCACTCTTCCCATTTTCTCTTGTTCCCCAGGTTCGGAACACATGGTGTTTGCGCTGTGTCTATCTTTGGCCAGCACCGCAGGGCAACGCTCGAACCCTGACCCACTCGTCGTTATGTGGCATTCAACATAACGACGAGTGTGCCATGAGACAGTCCCTTCCCGGGGACAAACTCCAGAATAGAGTTCGCAGGCACGCGATGTCCAAGAGTCGTCCTGGCGAGTCGTGATCTCGAATGGAGCGCCCGGCCAGTTCAACGGGGCGGGAAAGGGGATGTCTCGCTGGCTCAGTCCGCACCAGTCAACCGCAGCCACATTCCTTCGTGGAAGTAGTGCACCGTGGAGGCCTTTTCAAGAAAGGCATCATCGATGCCTTGATGCTCGATCGGTGGCGGCTTCGGTCCTCCGTAGGCCTGGTAGACTGACAGGATGTAATCAGCCCCGGCCGGGCTCAACGCACGCGAATAGCCGATCTTTTCGCCCCCGATACCTTGCAAATAACTCCTGTCCGGGGCGGATGCGAATTCGGCCCGGATTCGGCCGTTCTTATCAATCACAACAATCGCTGATGATCGATTCCGAGAGCAGAGCGCGGCCCACTGCGTTCGTCCGGCTTCCATGAACTCGCCTGAGACGACGTTGTGAGGCCGGTCGTAGGGCGGAGGGATCGAGCCCGGACCTGTGTTGCCCCAGGTCTGAGGGATCGAGCAGCCTTGGTCGGAAAGTGTCTTCCGAATGGCCGGTGGAACCTCCTCGAATGCTGCGGGCGCCAAGCGCACGATCTCCTCGTCCGCGACGTTCCAGCGGTCCTGATTGTGAACCGAGGCGCTCGTCGCGCCGAACAACAGCAAAAACATCAAGCTACGGGACACGTCTGCCGTCATATCTCGATACCCTTGGTCGCCGCGCCAAGATCCAGTGCGGAAGGAAAACCAGAACGTCGATCAACATCACGATGCCCACCAACGCCAGACTTTGGCGGGCGTGTCTGCGTTCGACTCGGAGCACGCTACGGTAGCTCTCCTTCCGCCTTCGAGTGGTCTCATCCTCGGTAATTTCCGGCCCTCCTTGCGGCACCGTTGGAACTCCTCTGTGAGTGACCCTATAGGTTTTTCCATCGTCCGGGCTTGTCCCACGGACAGGTGGAGTCGACCATTGAACGTAGGACACAGATCGAGGTGAATCGCGGAATGAGTCATTGGACCGGTGCCGTTCGTACTCGTAAGCATTCAGGGTGAACTCGGGGTAGGCGAGCTGAAGCAGGTCATAGAGACCGACTCCCAGGGCGATGATGAAACAAAGTAGCGTAACGAAGCAGACGGCCAACCCATAGATCTCGACAGAGGACTTTTTCACGGATCGAACTTCGCCCCCTTCATTGGATCGGTTCACCGGAATGATTTAACCGAATTGTAGCAAACATGGTCCCACCTCCCCCTCCCTCTGCGGTCTGTACAAAGACTTCAGAGTGGATCGGGGGCAAGCGTGGTTGGCTTGGAGTCTGCGCGGTAGAAATGATCGTAGCGAGAAAGTGGAGAATCGAGGCCAGATTTTCACGATTTGGAGGTGCATAGTTGTTCTATTCGCCGAGAAATCGGGGAAATATGGACCGATTCTACGCTTTCGCAGTAGATTAATTTCTGCCGCGCAGGCTCCTAGGTATTAGATGTCCTCAAGCAGCAGGTTCTGGCTGAGCTGATCCGTGACCACCAACACGTGGAACGAGTGCGGCGAGATAATCTCCGGCAAGCTGGCGGCCCTCAGACGCCGCTTGAGCCACAGGGGGCGGAACTCCGGGAGGAGACCATCGCACCGGACAAGGCCCTCTTCGAAAATGCGATGGAGCTCTTGGACAAGAAGGACTTCATAAAATCGCGCCACTCCCTTCCTCTTCCCCTCACCTATCCCCATCCACGTCCCTCGGCGTGTTCTCATCGACTTCGACCTCTTTGGGGTCCTCATCAGGAATCTTGGTCGATTTGCCTTGCCAGCCGTGTTTGTAGGTGACCACTTCTCGCTTGCCGGACTTGTGCCGAGTGACCCACTGGCCGTGCCGCTTGCCCTCCACATACGAGCCTTCGACGACGGCTCCATCCGCACGTCGAATGACCCACCGTCCGTGCCGCTTCCCCTCTACAACCTCCCCTTCGTGGACGGTTCCGTTCCCGTAGCGCCTGATCCACTGGCCGCGCCACTTCTTGCCGGCCCGCAGATGCCCGGTCTCTTCGGCGGTCTCCTCGCCCCGGCCCCGATCCCAGGCCCATTTGAGGGTTCCCTGAGCTTGGGCGAGTTCCCCGCCACACTCGCCCGTCCAGGTCACAGTCTGCTCCGGCAGGCGAGCAGCACTCCAGACGTAGCACCCGGGCACGTTGGACAACTCCATCCAGCACTCCGTGCCGCTCCACTGTCCAGCACAGGAAAGCCGTCCAGTGGCCGTCAATGAGGGCGGGCGGCAATCCTCCTCGTTCACTTGCCGGTACTTCTCCAGGAAGAAATCGAGGTGGCCGCGGGCGAGATGTTCGCTGATGCTTTCGGGATCGAGGGGGTCGCAGCACACGATCGAGTTGTTGCGCCACGTGGCCGTCAGTTTCTCCAGTCCGCTGGCGGCATCGGTGACGAGCTTGTGGTATTCGAGACCGATGGCATACGCCACGAGGTCGCGGGAAACTGCCCTGACATCGACGGAAACCACCAGGGCCGCCCCGTTCGACTCGCTTTCCAACAATGAGTAGAGGCGCTCTGCGCGCAAGCGGCTTTTGGCGACGTCCACAATGGGATCCAGATTCATTCCTGGCCGTCCGTCCTCATGTTCCAACGTGCCGGCATCCGCGCCGGCATCGATCGACCCGCCGCTGTGACTCCTCAGTCCCATGGGGCGACAGGCGTTGTAAAATTGGAAGCGCTCGAAATCCGAAACGGACAGCCATTGTCCATTCACAGCCGTTGCCGAGACCAACAAAAGCGCCACCAGACCCGCTTCCCTAACTCCTCGGAGGCCGCAGCCGCCGTTTCTCATTCTCATGGCATCTCCTTCCCTCGGAGACTACGAAGCCGACTCCTCGAGAAAAAAGCCAGCCGCCGGGGTCCCGGCACCGGATCTGGAGGATGCCGGCGGCCCGACCGTCGCCCGGACTGCAGGTCCACCAACTGATTTTGCAAAGGGTTTTCTTTTCAAGAAGGATACCGGGTCCCGCTCCCCTGGTGGGGCGCGCCCGCTTGGGCAGACTTCTGCTTGGGGATCGGGCGCGTCTCGCCTGGCCTCGTGGTGAAGGTCCGGGCCCGGCGTCCTCGTCTGTCCGTTAGCCGAAATTAACGGACTTCCCGCAGGAAAGAATAGAGATTCGCCGTTTCTCTCTGGAGCCTTGGTACGATTCGCCCCACGGCGAAGAACCCGGATCCAGAAAGGAGGAGATGCATGGGCATCTATAAGGTGAAGGATCGCCAGGGGAGGAGACGATACGTCGTCAGCAAGTACTGGCCGAACGGATCCCGTCGGCTCAGAAAGTACGCCCCCAACTACCGGAGCGCACAGGCGCTCCAAACTCGGGTGGAGTCCAGCATCCTGGACGGCACCTGGAAGCAGCTCAAGCGGGAATTCGCCGGAGGAAACCGCACGATCTGGACGGTCCGGAGTTTCTACGAGCGATTTATCGAGGAGTATTGCAAACCTCGATTGCGCTCCTTGCGCCGCTATTCGCTCTCGTTCAAGAGGCTCAACGCCGTGCTGGGCAACATTTCCCTGAAGGAGTTCCAACGCAAAGACCTGCACCGCTACGTCGCCCAGAGAAAGAAACAGGTCAAACTGGCCACGGTGAACCGCGCCATCGCCGCCATCAGCAAGCTGTTTTGCTACGCGCTGGAGTGTGGGGAGATCGATACGCACCCGCTGGTGCGGTTTCCCAAACTGAAGGAGCCGAAGAAGGCCTTCCAGCCTCTAACGGTTCAGCAGTTCCGCGACCTGGTCGGGCTGGTTCGCTACCTGAACACGCCACACGTCTTCGTCAACAGCCGGACGGGAACGAGATGGGTGACTCCCGACAAACTGTTGCGTCGCGCTGCCGAGAAGGTGGGGTTGAAAGTCGGTTTTCCCGATCTGAGACGATTCCTCTGCTGCCATTGGCTGATGCTAGGGGGTGGACGTGAGAACGGTGCAGAAGTTGATGGGGCACTCGGCGATCAGCACGACGATGCGGTATGCGGGGTACGTCAGTTCGCATGCGCTCCAGAGCATTCGGGAGGCACAGGCTAACGAAGACTCACAAACGCAACAGGCAACAAACCGGCAACGGGCAGCAAAAAAGGGAAAGTGATTAGACCTAAGAAATGGGATAAACTGTTGAAAATAAAGGATCTATACCTTATCTCAGTTGGACGGAGCAACGGACTTCCAGTCGCCCATTCCTCAATGCTCCACCGGAGTTCGGCGGTTGGAAACCGCCGCTTGCCCTTTTTCTACCGGGTGTCACCATAAGCGCCCGTTTCAAGGTGGCGCGGCCGGATACACGAGTTCGCCGGCCTTGTAAACGGAGGTCACCGAACGGGTGTTGCGGATGTCCGACAGCGGATCCGCCGAGAGTACGACCAGGTCGGCCAGGTTCCCGGCTTCGACGGTTCCGAGCCTGTCCTCCAGACCCAGGCCCTCGGCGCCGTTTCGGGTCGCCGTGACGATCACGTCAGCCTCGTCGATGCCGGCCTGAACCAGAAGCTCCAGCTCCCGATGCAGGCTCACGCCCGGCGTGATCCAGGGCGTTCCCACGTCGGTTCCTGCAGTCAGCCTCACTCCCCCCTCGTGAAGCCTCCGCACGATCTGGAGTGCGACGGGGAATACGTCCTTGCCGGACGTGAGGTTCCGCACGACTCCCATCGGGTTGGTGAAGACGAACGGGTTTCGCTCCTGCCAATCCGGACCCCAAAGCGAGACGACCGCGGGCGGAGCCCGCTGAGGCTCGAGCCGTTCGAGAACCTTAGGGTCGTCACCGAAGTGGAGGCTTTCCATCGCGACCAGAGTCGGGTCGACCGTCACGTTGTTGGCAACGAGAGCGGCGATCAAGGAGCTCATCAGTTCGCCGTCCAGCTCCACCAACTCGATCCAACGGGCGTAGAACTCCCGATAGGGTAGTGCCCGCAGTAGGGCCCGGTACCTTTCGGGGACCAGCTCCCAGGTCGGCCCTTCCGCGCCGCTGTGGAGCAAGGCGTCGATTCCCATTCGCGCCGCCTGGGTCCAGCTCGTTGCCCGAAGGTGGCCGGCGACCGTCAGACCCAGCCTGTGGGCCTCTTCGATGGCAGCGGCCATCAGCTCCGGGGTCACGTCCCAGTACAGCTTGATCATGTCTGCGCCCGCCGCAGCCTGTTGTCGAACCACGTCCCGGATCTCATCCGGCGTCTCCACGGCTACCGTCCAATCGAATCGAGGAGACCCGTTGATGAAAGCGGCGCCGCTAATCATCCGCGGACCGCGAACCTGGCCCGCCTCGATCTGATCCCGGAGCTCGACGCCGGCGCTTTGAGCGGCGCCCGGGCTGCGTATCGTGGTCACTCCGAACTCGAGCAACGCCTCCACGGTCTCGATCCGAGCCTCGGGGTGAACATGGACATGCATGTCGATGAATCCTGGAAGCACGAAGTGGCCCGAAACCTCTCTTCGTCGTGCCGTGTCGGGGAAATGGAATTCACCGGTGTTGCCGACCCTGAGGATTCGGTCGCCGTCCACCACGATGGCACTGTCCTCGCGCGGTTCGGTGCCGGTGCCGTCAATCAGAGTGGCTCCTTCCAGGACAAGAAGCCGCTCGCCCACAAGCACCTCGGCTGGTTCACCGCACGCGGCACAAGCCAGCGTAAGTGCGAGAGCGATCGCAATAGAAGGTCTGCTCAGCAATCCTGCTGCTCCTGACATCGACGGACTACGGAGTACGGAGCCGACGGACCCATCGAACGTCACCATTTCTCGCGCACATCGTGATGTCCGACTACCTCTTTTCGGTCAGGCGGCCGGCCAGGTATTTGTGGATAACACTGGACAGCAGTGTTTGATAGGGAATTCCTTCTTCCCTGGCCCGCGAGTGAGCGAGTTTGAAGTCGCGCTCGGTTACCCGCAGATTCACTCGCTTGGATTTGTTGAACGTATTGCGAGCCGCCTGACGGGCCACCTCAACTTCGCGTTCAGCACCAGGAGCGGAGCGCAAGTCACCCCGCTCGAATCGGTCGAGAATGTCGCGCTCTTCGGTGCTCAATTTGTCGTTCACGATGGCTGCCTCCTCCGGTAAGCTTTCGTCGCCTTTCGGCTGGGAACAATCGTCTTCAGAAAACGAGTGCCGTCGGCCTGCGTCACAAAAGGTACAAGAAAAATGTACTCGTCGGATTCCACGACGTAGATCAACTGTCCCGGGTAGCGATCCTGGTTCGGGTGCTCCAGTACATCCAACAAGCCGCCTTGCTCTATGGCGGAGACGGCGCTCTCGACTGAGATTCCTCGCTGCTCGATGAGTCTTTGATTCTTCTCCGTGCTCCAGTCGAAACTGGCGCTCATGAGTCAATAATCACACAATGTGTGCATTTCGGAAACACGCCCCAGAGCCAGACGACTCCGCAAAGGCGGCAATCGACAACTTCGGTGGGAACGAGAGAGGGGCAGTCTACTTCCCCCGTCCGGTGGGATGGCTTCCCGTTGGTAGGGGCAACCCTTGTGGTTGCCATCCCAGTACAGGCAACCGAGATCGCCCAGAGGCCACCCCGTGACTCCCACGCCATGTCCCGGCGGCCGACCGGGTCTGTGTTGGTTCGGGCCGAAGAGGGCACCCACAAGGGGCGCCCCTACGGAATTCGAATGCGCGGCTGGACCCATTCCACGCATCCCGGCGGAGACGCGTTGCTCCTCGGTCATATACTTTCGGTATGCTCCCAAGAGTGCCTTGTCCGGCGGGCGCAGCCCCGGTTTCGGTTCCGGATTCAAAGAAGACGGTCCGGGCTGATCCTGTTCTTGGTCCCGTCTCTCAGAGGGACGCCGGTCCTTCGTCCTCTGTGACGACTCGGCTCCCGGGCAGGGCGCGGCAAATCATTTTGTGAGTTCGGACAGTGTCTAGCGCCGCGCAGTTCTGCATTCATGATCCCGTGAAATTCCGGGACCAGGGTGTCTGGATCAGTGGGCACATCGCACGCAAGACTCCTCGGAAAGCCGAAATCGTGGGAGAGGACGGCACCGACTACGGTGTGCCGTGGGGCTTCCTCGCTCGTGACGAAGGCGGACGTAGGAGGCGAGTGACTCTGAGGCGGGACCGGTTCAAAGCCCGATTCCGCCCGGATGACGAGGTCCTGGTCCCGCACGGCCGGGGCACGCTCGAAGGCGTCCTCTCGCGTCTCGGACCCAAGCGCGCCCTGGTCGCCACGGAGCACGGTAGCTACTACGTTCCGTATGGTCTGCTGATACCAGCCGGACGGAATCCTGATCGCAACGATGGCCGGAGATTGGCCGAAGTTGCGGCGGAGGCGGAGCGGTTGATGAGCCGGCACGGACTCACGGGATGGAGCTTTCAGTTCGAGGATACCTCGAAGCGGGCGGGAGTCTGCGTTTTCGGCCTCAAGGTCATTGGACTTTCCCGCCTCTATTGCCTGCACGCCACCGGCCCGCAAGTCAGGGACACGATTCTCCACGAGATCGCGCACGCCCTGGTCGGCCCCAAGCATAATCATGACGCCGCCTGGAAGGCAGTCGCGCGTTCGGTCGGATGCACCGGCGACCGCTGCCACGCAGTGGAATTTGCCCCTCCTCGCTATATCGCGCGGTGCATCACGTGCGGCTGGGCCATCAAACGCGACGTCAGGAAACGGGGAGCGATCTGCAAGACTTGCAGGACCCCCGTGAGCTACGTCACATACACGCAGAAGACGTGGGCACTGGCCCGGAAGTAGTTTCTCACGGGCGTCGTTGAGCTCTGCGGATCGGATCAAGCAGCTCTTGTTTGGCCGGAACACGGGCACCGGGCCGCCTCGATCCGACCCTCGTCGAAACTTGCTTCCCCTATTCTCCTGACCGTGAAAAAAATCGGGGAAGTCCAGCTGCGGTCAGATTGACTTGGTGTCGAGCCACGCGTACATTCGAGTGTGTTACACCCCCCCGGCGGCATCGCTGCCGGGCTTTATGACCCCAGGGAGCCGGAATCGGCTCCCTGTTTTTTTTGAGGCGTCCATGCGTGTACGAATCCTGGTGGATTTCTGGAACCTACAGATCGCCTGGAACAGTTTCCACCAAGGTAAGGGCCAAGGACGCCCACAGATACCCTGGAAAGCCAAGTTGCCCGATGTGCTCACACGTCATCGGGGTGGCGAAGCGGTTTACACCGGATGTCATGTCTATGCGTCAGTCGATCCCCGCAACCCAGCAGACGCCGGCCTCCGCCGCTTCCTCCACGCGATGAACGGCTTCCCCGGCTATCGCGTCACCATCAAAGAGCGAAAGCCGCGCGGACCGTACACTTGCCAGCACCCAGGGTGTCGAAAACCCCTGCACAAGTGCCCGCATTGTGGACGTGTACTTCGGGGCACCGTCGAGAAGGGTGTAGATACGGCGCTTGCCACGGACCTGATTCAAGCGGCGCTCGACGACCTGTTTGGTGAAGCGATCCTCATCAGCGCCGACGCGGATTTCGTGCCTGCGGTGGAACTTGTTCAGAATCGCACAAATACTCGTGTGATTCACGCGCATATCCGTCCGCAGGGGCAGGAACTTCGTAACGCCTGTTGGTCGCATATGTTCATTGACGATCTCATGGACGAACTGCTGGCGTGATCGACGCCACTTGGCGTTATGCGTGCTCTCTGAACCAGGAAGAGATGCACGTCCTCGGTGCTTGGCGCCACCCAGCGACCGGACGCTACCATTCCCCGTCGGGCCGGACGGAGGAAGAGACAGTCTACTTCTCCCGCGACCAGGACCCGGTCGTGGTCCACCAGATCTTTCTGGATATCAGCTACGCAGAAGCCACGTGACGCGTCTGGGCTTCGGGCGTTGGATCCACGAAAATTTGACGCTGTAGCGCTGGTCCAAGCGTCAAAGGGTCGCGGTGACGATTGGGCCCACCTGTCGTTACGCGCTTCCGGATTGCAGCGTCGGTCGAGCGCCGTGGCGGCTCTCGGCACGGGCCGCCACGGCCGCAGCCGGTTTAATGTCGGCAATCAGTCGGTTCCTGTCCCCTGCCAGCTTGCGGAAGTCGCACTCGACTTGGATGCCATGCCAGAACTTGTCCGACTGACCAAAGAAGGCGCCAAAACGAATCGACATGGGCGGAGTGATCGACCGGCGGCCAAGGACGATTTCGTTAACCGCCCTTGGGGAGACACCGATGGCTCGGGCCATGGCATTCTGTGAAATCCCCATCGGTTTGAGGTACTCCTCGAGCAAAATCTCTCCGGGCGGGATGGGCTGTTTCATGTCCATATCCTATAACGTTATAGGGTGGTCCTTCAATGATAGTCCACGATCGCCACCTGTTCTTACCGATGACGGAGAAAGGGACAGTCTACTTCTCCCGGTCCTTTCGCCTTTGGCTACGACCAGCGAATCGAGCTGTTCGGAGAACGCGGGATGCTCATTTCCGCGAATCCGACTCGGACCAACGTCGAACGCTACACGGCTGACGGGACCGCTGCCCGCGACCGCCTGCACCCTTTCTTCATCGAGCGGTACGAGGAATCGTACGTGCGCGAGATCGACGCCTTCGTCGATGCCGTCGAGAACGGCATCCCGCCGACGCCCGGCTTCGACGACGGGAGGCGCGCATTGCTGCTTGCCGACGCCGCGGAAGAATCCGCCAGGACCGGCCGCGCCGTCCGAGTGAGCGGGTGAAAAATGATCAAGAAGGTGGATGAGAATGCCATGCAATTGGCGGCGTCGACCTCCTTATTCGGTAGCGACTGAGTTAATCTCTTTGCAAAGGATCCCCTGTTCAACATCTGGAGACATCTGATGAACCGACTCGCCGTGCTGTCTTTATTCGCTGTGTCAACGGTCGTCGCGAGCGACCATCAACTGAAACCGGTCCGGGTTGCTGTCCCGGTCGACGGGCACATTCACCCGGCGGCCTGTGTCACCCGCTCGGGGACGATCGTTGTGACGTACGGGCGGGTGAATCACGTGGACCTGCGCATCACTCGATCGTCGGACGGAGGAATGAAATGGTCCGAACCTGTGCCGTTCGTCCATACCGTCGATAAGACGTATTACCCGGGCTCGCTGACGACACTGAGCGACGGCCGCCTGTTGCATTGCTGGAACCGCTGGGATACGCCGGTCACTCAGAAAGAACCACGGTCTGTCTTGTACTCACTGTCGAATGACGACGGAGTATCGTGGAGCGACCCGCAGCCATTCCCGCGTGATCCCGAAGTCAGATCCGTCATCCGGCACCCCATTACCGAACTGAAGTCAGAGCAATGGCTCGTGTCGTTGATAGACCGGACGTTCGTGTTTGATCCGGCCACTTCCAAAGCAACACCGTTCGGCGATGGCCGTATGCATGGGTTGATCCCGATTGTGCAGACTCCGAGAGGCACGTTCGTCAGCGGCGCCGGCATCCGATCAACGGACAACGGCAAGACGTGGAAGACCATCGAAGGCTTTCCGGACATCAGCTCGCAGGGCTGGCGGCACGAAATGGTCGGTCTGAAAAACGGCTGGCTGCTGGCCTCGGAGATTCTCGGGCCCGGCTTTGGCGGGGAGCGCATCCGCTATCGTCTTTCATACGACGACGGGCAGACATGGGATGGCGTGTTTGAGTACTACAACCCGGGCCGGGCGATCAACGGCCGGGCCTGTCCCCGAACGGTGCAACTCGACGATAAAACAATCGGCGTGGTCTTTTACGACATCGACAAAGATCAGGAGGGAGGACCGGGTTTGTTCTTCCTGCGAATCCCGATTGCGAAGCTGGCCGTCCGGTAGGAGGGGGGACATTCCTGTCCCCCTCTAAGAAAAAGGAAGGGCGATAACCCGTCGCCCACGATACGCGTTCGTTCCCGGACACTCCGGAAGCCGGCGGTTAGGAAACCGCCGCTCCTACCCTTTTTCTACCGGGCATCACCATCAGCGCCCGTTTCAAAGTGGCGTGGCTTGATACTGGAGTTCGCCAGCCTTGTAGACGGCGGCCACCGAGCGGGTGTTGCGGATGTCCAACAGTGGATCCGCCGAGAGCACGACCAGGTCGGCCAGTTTCCCTGCTTCGACGGTTCCGAGCTGATCCTCCAGACCCAGGCCCTCGGCGCCGTTTCGGGTCGCCATGACGATCACGTCAGCCTCGTCGATGCCGGCCTGGACCAGGAGCTCTAGCTCCCGATGCAGGCTCACGCCCGGCGTGATCCAGGGCATTCCCAGGTCGCTCCCTGCGGTCAGCCTCACTCCCCCCTCATGAAGCCTCCGCACGATCTGGAGTGCGACGGGGAATACGGGCTTGCCGGACGTGAAGTCCCGAGCGATTCCCATGGGGTTGGTGAAAACAAACGGGTTTCGCTGCCGCCAGTCCGAACCCCAAAGCGAGACCACCGAGGACGGAGCCCGCTGCGGCTCGAGCCGCTCGAGAACCTTCGGGTCGTCACCGAAGTAGAGGCTCTCCATCACGACCAGAGTCGGGTCGACCGTCACGTTGTTGTCAACGAGGGCAGTAATCAAGGAACTCATCAGATCGCCGTCAAGCTCCACCAACTCGAGCCAACGGGCGTAGAACTCCGGGTAGGGCAGCGCCCTCAGTTGGGCCCGGTGCCTTTCGGGGACCAGCTCCCAGGTCGGTCCCTCTGCACCGCTGTGGACCAGGGCATCGATTCCCAGTCTTGCCGCCTGGGTCCAGCTCGTCGCCCGGAGGTGGCCGGCGACCCTCAGACCGAGCTTGTGGGCCTCTTCAATCGCAGCGGCCGTCAGCTCCGGGGTCACGTCCCAGTACAGCTTGATCATGTCGGCACCCGCCGCAGCCTGTTGTCGAACCACGTCCCGGATCTCATCCGGTGTCGCCACGGGCACCGTCCAGTCGAATCGGCTCGGAGAACCGTCGATGAAGGCGGCGCCGGTCATCATCCGCGGCCCCCGAACCCGGCCCGCCTCGATCTGATCCCGGAGCTCGACTCCGGCGCTTTGCGCGGCGCCCGGGCTGCGTATCGTGGTCACTCCGAACTCAAGCAACGCCTCCACGGTCTCGATCCGAGCCTTGGGGTGAACATGGACATGCATGTCGATGAATCCCGGCAGCACGAAGTGGCCCGAAACGTCTCTTTGCCGTGCCGAGTCGGGGAAATGGAAATCACCCGCGCTTCCGACCCTGATGATTCGGTCGCCGTCCACCACGATGACGCTGTCCTCGCGCGGTCCGGCACCGGTTCCGTCAATCAGAGTGGCCCCTTCGAGGACAAGAAGCTCCTTGCCCACAAGAACCTCAGCCGGTTCACCGCACGCGGCACAAGCCAGGGTAAGTGCGAGAACGCTCGCAACAAGTGGTCTGCTCAACGATCCTGCTGCACCTGACATCGACGGCCTACTGTGGAGGCATTGGATCACATCTTTGCCGACAGGGTCTTTGGGAACGAAAAAGGGACAGTCTACCTCTTCCGACCAGGCAAGAATCTTGACTCCAGGCTACTTGTCGATGGTAACATATCAGGCACCATGAAGTGATGATTGAGATCAGAGAGTACCTGGACACCGAGGGCCGTAGTCCGTCAAGAATACCGGCGGCGCAAACGACCGGAGACCTGAAAACCATGCCATTGACACGAGACTTCAAGGAAACGATTCAGGCGCGCATCGAGAGCGATCCGGAGTTCCGCGGAGAGCTGCTCAAGGAAGGGATTGAGTGCCTCCTTTCGGATGACGTGGATACGGGGAAGGCAGTACTACGCGATTACATCAACGCCACGATCGGCTTTCAGGCGCTTGGCGGACTGACCGAGAAATCTCCCAAGAGCCTGATGCGGATGTTCGGTCCCAAAGGCAACCCCCAAGCCCGAAACCTGTTCCGAATCATCGGTTTCCTCCAGAAACAGGAGGGGTTGCGCCTAAAGGTGGACGTGATTCGTTAGCCGGACTGAGAAAGGGACGGGCTACTTCTCCCGCGCCGTGATGTAAGGCAACCTCTTTTCGGTCAGCCGGCCGGCCAAGTATTTGTGGATAACACTGGACAGCAGTGTTTGATAGGGAATCCCTTCTTCCCTGGCCCGCGAGTGAGCGAGTTTGAAGTCGCGCTCGGTTACCCGCAGATTCACTCGCTTGGTTTTGTTGAACGTATTACGAGCCGCCTGACGAGCCACCTCAACTTCGCGTTCAGCACCAGGAGCGGAGCGCAAGTCACCCCGCTCGAATCGGTCGAGAATGTCGCGTTCTTCGACGCTCAATTTGTCGTTCACGATGGCTGCCTCCTCCGGTAAGCATTCGTCGCCTTTCGGCTGGGAATAATCGTCTTCAGAAAACGAGTGCCGTCAGCCTGCGTCTCAAGAGGTACAAGATGAATGTACCCGTCGGATTCCACGACATAGATCAACTGTCCCGGATAGCGATCATGGTTCGGGTGCTCCCGTACGTCCAACAAGCCACCTTGCTCTATGGCGGAGACGACGCTCTCGAATGAGATTCCTCGCTGCTCGACGAGTCTTTGATTCTTCTCCGTGCTCCAGTCGAAACTGTCGCTCATAAGTCAATCATCACACAATGTGTGCATTGTGGAAACATAGGAGGGGGGGACATTCCTGTCCCCCTCTTCACTTGTATACTCGACTGCGCAGTTGAGCCGGGTGTCAACATCAGCGCCCGCCACGTCGTCACGCAACCAGGGAGAATTCCATGCTCAAGTTCGGACTGTTCGGAGTCGGCAGGATCGGCCGGATGCGCGCAAGAATCCTCGCGGCAAACAACCGTGTGGAACTCGCAAGTGTCTACGACGTCGATGCTGACGCCGCCACCTCCGCCGCAACTGAGACCGGGTCCGTTTCCGTCGATTCCGTCGACGCCCTGCTCGGTGACCCCACCCTCGATGCCGTTTGCATCTCCTCCTCCACAAGCACCCACTGCGATCTGATCGAAGGCGCGGCGCGGGCCGGGAAGGCGGTGTTCTGCGAAAAACCGATCCACCTGGACATGAAGCGGGCGGACGCCTGCGGAGTAGTTCTCGCGGAGACCGGCGTGCCGTTTCAGATCGGATTCAACCGGCGCTTCGACCCTGGCCACAGCGCGGTGGCCCGGGCTGCCCGCAACGGCGAGCTCGGCAGCCTGGAGCAGGCGGTCATCAGCAGCCGGGATCCATTCCCGCCGCCCCTGCGCTTTCTTCAGGGTTCCGGTGGAATATTCCGGGACATGATGGTCCACGACTTCGACGTGGCACGCTTCCTGTTCGGCGAAGAGCCCGTGGAGGTCACGGCCATGGGAAGCGTGCTCTTCGACGCCCGTGCCGGAGAAATCGGCGACGTGGACAGCGCCATGGTCGTCTTGCGGATGGCCTCGGGCGCTCTCTGCCACGTCAACTGCTCGCGCCATTGTTCCTTTGGCTACGACCAGCGAATCGAGCTGTTCGGAGAACGCGGCATGCTGGTCTCCGCCAATCCGACTCGGACCAGCGTCGAACGCTACACGGAAGGTGGGACCGCCGCCCGCGACCGGCTGCACCCCTTTTTCATCGAGCGGTACCAGGAAGCGTTCACTCGGGAGATCGACGCCTTCGTGGATGCCGTAGAGCGAGGCGTCAAGCCGTCTCCCGGCTTCGATGACGGGAGGCGCGCCCTGCGAGTTGCCGAGGCCGCAGAAGAATCAGCCACGAGCGGCCGGGCCGTCCGAGTGAGCGCCTGAATCCGCGCCGTCCGTCCCCCGGCTGGTAGCATTGCCCACCACCAAAACCAGGACATGTCCGATCGTCCCGATGGTCATGAGTATCCAGAGAAAGTTGTAGGCGCCCGGATCCAGCAATGGGATCTGGCTGTTGGGCATCACCACCCGGGTCAGGGCGGCCCACAGAGTGAACAGCATGCAGACGGCGAGTCCGGTGTAGGCGCCCTTGGATGGGGCCATGGGAAAGAGCCATCCCGGGGCGAGGAGGCCCAGTGTTCCCCCCGAGACGACCAGCCCAGACCGAGCGAGACCGAGCGCGAAAACGTGACTGTCCCCTTCTCTCTGCTCGATTGCCGCGTTCGTATCAAGCGTGATCCGGTCCTCGGAGAGCGCGGCCGGACCCGTCCGGCTCCAATTGGCGTCACTCGCTCCGGGTTACGACAGACCACAAGTAGAGAAGCATGCCCGCTCCGACCAGACCCGCTCCCAAGGTCAGGAACAGGAACAGGGAGATCGGATGGTTCCAGAACAAGGTTCCCAACTCCACCACGATCCCGGCCGCGATCAGCAATCCAGCGATTTGGAGGCGACCGGCGAGTCCAGTCCGCAAACCCAGCGACCGAATCCGGCTCATGGCGTCGCCTCCGGGTCCCAGCGCCCGAACCGGTCCAGTTTCGTGACCTCGTGAATCAGGTTGTGACACATCAGACACGATTTCGTGCCGGCGATCAGCTCGGTCCGAAACGGTGCGTGAACCGTGTTTTCCTCGTAGGACCTGGCTCCTTCGTGGCATTCCAGACAGGCCCGGTTCTCAAACGGCGCATAGAGCTTCACCGGATCGGACGCGGAGCCCATCACGCTGTGCCAGACGTGCCTCACGCCGCGGATCTTGTCGTCCACGTCCCCGAACATGGTGTAACTCGTGTGACACGTGTAGCAGGCCTTGTCAGCGGGGATGAGCTTGTTCTGGTAGTGAACGGCGGGAAGGAACCGCGGATGGTCGATGTAAAGGCTCTCTCCGTAGGGTTGAATGACGTGACAGGAGAGACAGAAGCTGGTCGTCTTGGCCTGTTCGTAGTGTCGGCCGGCTCCGCCCACAAGCAAGAGCCCCGGTAGAGCCAAGAGTGCAAGAAACGCGAGAATCTTGCCCCCGACGGCGTTGGTCCACTCGGGCCGGCGGACGAGCGCCGCGATCACCGCGAGGGCTGCGATCCCCAGGACGCTTAGGATGATGACTTCACCCGTCACTCGGCGGAACTCCGCACCGGCGGCTGGTGCTTGCCGCGCAACTCCTGCGCCAGCGTCCTGATCTCGGTCAAGTCCTGCAGCATCTCGCTCCAACCGTACCAGAGCGCGTAGTCCGGATTGTTGTGAAACGTTCCCTGAAAAGCGCGCATCCGGTGTTCCAGGTGCATCTTGAAGAGGCGCTGTTCGATGGTCGAGGGGGCGTCGTGGAAAGCCAGCAGATCCGGGTAGTCGTAGGCATAGTGGTCCGGCTTCCGCAAGATGCCGTCGCGGTAGAGGGAAGCGACGATGCGAATCGCCTCGGCCAGCAGCCGGTCGGTCTCCCGAATCATCTCATCGCCCTTTTTCAGCTCCGCTTTCACCAGGTTTGACGAGTGGCACTGCTCGCAGATTCGGATCATGCGGTCGCGCTCGTGTTGCCAATCCTCTTGAGTCAGCCGGGCGACATCGGCTTGCTTGACCACCTCCAACCGGGGCGTCGGTTTACCGTCTGGGTCCAAGACGCCGAGGGCCTGGAGAATCGTGGCTCGATCGGCCGCCCACTCCTGATCCTCCGGCATGGGCAGCCGCACCGCCAGGAATCCCCAGGCCGTCCGCACCTCGTGATTTCCCTGCGGCATGTGGCACGTCTGGCAGGTGGGTGCCGCCGCCTGTTCCGGCAGGATCCCCGTCTGCTTGAGCAGATGCCGGACGCCGTGTTTGGACGAGGAGTACATCTCCCACTGAGGATGGTCGATTCCCATGTGACAGGTCCGGCAGGCTTGGGGTTCACGAGCCTCCTTGACGGAAAAGAGGTGACGGGTGTGGCAGGTATCGCACGACGCCAAGCCGAACATGACGCCGTCGGCCTTCAACTGCTGGATCTCTTCCTCGCTCTTGAGCCCGACTCGATGGCAGCCGCCGCAGCCCTTCATGCCTTCGGTCATGGCCATGGGGAGCCAATGCGTCGTGGGCATGGCGTTCATGCTGACCCAGGCAAGGGCGTGCTTGCCCCCTTGGAACTGCTCCGTCTGAATCGGATGGCAGGTGGCGCAGACATCGGGGGTTGCGGTCTTCACCAGCGCCACGTCTTCCGCCGTGCGATGTTGGTCGCCATGGCAGAGGGAACAGTCCACTCCCGCGGCGTGGTGGCGGCTCAACTCCCAGTCCGTGACGATGCCGGGAGTCACGTCGCGGTGGCACTCGACGCAGTCCGAGGAGGCCTGTTTCGAAGTCTCGCCGCCGCATGAGACCAAGGCCAGAACGGCCAACGGTAGGATAAAGCGGATGCGGTGCAGCCCTCCGGTCCCGGTCCGGTTGCGGAACGGCCGCCCTCGGGAGTCGAACAACTCGCAAACGCAGAGTCCTGACACTCGCTTCCCTTCAGTAGATATTATCACTCATTATCTCGCCTTCGGGCCGCCCGGCACAGTCCGTTTTGGACCGAAGAGGGCCCCCACAAAGGGCGCCCCGACCAAGAATTCTCCTCCTCTTGAGCCGGATCCGCCGAAGTGGTATATGACTCAGTCATACCAAGGAGGTGCGGATGACCGTCAAAACGACCCTCAGCTTTACGGATCGCCACCATCGGTACCTTTCGGAGAAGGTGGGCCAAGGCGTGTTTGCTACTCGGAGCGCTGCGGTGGCGGCTGCCATCGAACGGATGATGCAGGACGAGACCGAGCGAAACGTAGCGCTTTCGGCTCTGGCCGAAGAAATCCGCATGCGCATGCAGACACCGCGTTCCGAGTTCGTGGACCAGGATCACGCTTTCTCAACCGCTCGCGCCACTATTGGGACTGATCCGAAGACGTGACGTACCGCATCCGTTTCCATCCGCTGGTGGCACGTGATCTTCGAGACATCGTCCAATGGGTCCTCGATTACGCGGGGTCTGTGGCGGCTGATCGGACGCTGACCGAGATTGAATGGACCATCGCGGGCTTGGCACAAACTCCTCACACGGGATCCATCCGTAACGAAATAGCACCCGGTTTGCGGGCGATCCCTGCCGGGAGAAAAGCCGTCGTAGCCTTTACGGTCGACGACAAAGCCTGCGAGGTGCTCATTTATGCGGTCACATTTGCTGGGGCAGACTGGGTCGCACGTATACCGCAAAGGCAGGATGAGATGTGAGGAGTGAGGAAAGCTCCCGGAATCCTCTCGACCCCTGCCCAGTTCCGGAAAGACGCCCCCCATGTCGACAAAGAACGAGCGAGAAAGTGACTGTCCCCTTCTAGCGCCTAACTCGAGTATTTGGGGCCCGGTCGCGAAAACCGCTCATGCGGAAAGGCTGAACGCCTCATTTTTGGTCGGACTGAGGCGGTCCACTTGACTGGGATTCATTGGTTTATCCTCCAAGATGCGGACTGAGTGACAAAGACCAACTGAGCACCGCGGATCCAGACCTCCATTCCGACTATCGCTGCCCTGGCGCCGACATCTGGTCTGGAACGATCATAGGGTTGTTTGCGATACTCCCACTGTTGCGCATGGGGGATCTCACCGCGAGAATCAGTTTGTAGGCAATCAAACAGACGTTGGATACTCTCTTCTAGGGTTTCGTCCGATGTTCGCTCGACTATATTTTCCAAAATCTCACGCTGTTTCACACTGCGAAGTTTGAACAACTCAGAGCAGAAATAGCAGTTTGTCTCATCGTACACAATCCGATGGACATCTGTGTTTTCGATCTGCGCTTGAATGCCGCGCAAAATCTCAGATGGCCTAAGTATCAGTGATTCATGAAGCACACGACTAGTTTGGAAAGCCTGTTCATAGGCTACCCAGTCAGAGAAACGCGGCGCGACGTAATAGACATGCGCATCGGCGTTTTCGAACTCCACCAAGTTATTAAACTGGCGCGCCGAAGTATCTATTTCGAAGCGCCAAAATGGCTTCGTCAACGGTGGGATGCTTTGTGAGTGATTCGAGCGGCGAAACCGCTGAAGTTCTTGACCCAACTTAAACTGCAGCATGAGAATAAAGCCAGGATCCTTAAAGCTTACATCAAATCCAAGCTTCGCTTCGTGCACCAGACTTGGGAGAAACGGCGTGACATGACATCCCGCGTTGGCGAGTAGGTTTTCCACCTCACGAGTAACTCCATATCCGTAAGAAAATTCCGACAACCGTTCGTGCAGATTGATCATGCTACTGAGCCGAAGTCTACCATTCGACCTCTAGGTGATTTGGAGGACAACATCCGGAATCACAAAGTCGCTAAGGATTTCGAGCAACAGTTCATCGGGAACCTTCATGACGAAGAAGCCTGTTCCCTATTGTTCTTCCACCGGCTGGCGGCATAGCCCACCGCCAGCACCAGGACATGCCCGATCATCCCGATGGTCATGGGCATCCAGGGAAAGTTGTAGGGGCCCAGATCCAGCAACGGGCTCTGGCTGTTGGGCATCTCCACCCGGGTCAGTGCGGCCCAGAGGGTGAACATCACGCAGGCGGCGAGACCGGTGTAGGCCCCCTTGGACGTGGCCTTCGGAAAGAGCCATCCGAGGGCGAAGAGACCCAGTTTTCCTCCCGAGACGACCAGAGCCAGACCGAGCGAGTACTTCACCAGGGACTCGATTCCGATCCACTGCTGCGCCAGGAAAATGGACAGCAGCCCGCCGACCACGACGCCGGCCCGGCCCACCATGAGCTGGCTGCGCTGGGCGGCTCCAGGTTTCATCCGGCGATAGAAATTCTGCAGCACCACTGCCGCAACGCTGTTGAGATCCGAGTCCATGCTGGACATGGCCGCCGCCAGCAGCCCGGCCAGGAGCAGTCCCAGAAGCCCCGGCGGCAACTCGGTCATGATGAAGTGGGGAATGATGTTGTCCTTGACCTGTCCGACCTCCGGGGGAAGGGCCGAGGGGTCGGCTTGGTAGAAGGCCCAGAGCAGGCCTCCCAGGAACATGAACAGGAGCCAGATCGGGATGCAGGAGAGGATGCCGGTTATGGCGCTGCGGCGGGCCTCCCGGTCGCTGCGGGCCAGCAGGTACCTCTGCACCATGTTCTGGTCGGTCCCGAATGACTGCAGGAAGTGGAAGATCCCTCCCACGAACAGGAGCCAGAAATTGTCCTCGATCAGGCTGGGTTCCCAGCTTCCCAGGGTGAACTTGCCCCCCTCCCAGGCGGTGGTGAGGATCTGGCCCGCGTCCCCGCGGCCCAGGATCAGGGCCGAGCAGAGCAGGCCTCCGCCCACCAGCAGGATTCCCTGCAGGAAATCGGTCCAGACGACCCCCCGGATGCCGCCCGCCAGGGTATAGGCCACGGTCAGGAGGCCCACCACCAGGATCACCCACCACACGTCCCAGCCAGTGACGAAGGCCAGGGCCAGCCCCAGGAAGTAGACGGTCAGGCTCATGTCCAGGACCCGGCTCAGGATGAAGGAAGCCGAAGCATAAGCCTGGGCGGGATAACCGAATCGAGTTCCCAGGTACTCGTAAGGGCTCATTCGAAGCGTGCGGCGGTAGAAGACCACGAACCGCCCCACGGTCAGAAGGACCACCACCGGCAGGGCCAGGTGATAGGCGAAGACCCACATGTCGCTGAAGAAGACATTGCCGGGATGGCCCACGAAGGTGGCGCTGCTCACGATCGTCCCCATGATGGAGAAGCCCACGACCCAACCGGGCAGGTTGCGACCGGCCAGGAAGTAGTCCTCCGCCGATTTCTGACGCCGGGAGAAGTGGAAGGCCAAGCCGCCGACAAACGCCAGGTAGACGACCAGGATCGCGATGTCGAGTGGGCTCATGATGGTTCAGGTAGCTGAGGAGGCGACGGCAACGGCATGAGATTTCATAGTTCCTTACATCCAAAATCTTGTGCAAATGGACGAAGAATTTTCCGTAGGGGCGCCCCTTGTGGGCGCCCTCTTCGATCCAAGGCGGAGCAAGACGCGGCCAATTGAAGGTCCGGGAACTGGAACGCCACCGCTCCGGCGAAGAAATTTTGGTTCCGGCGACGCCGGCTTAGGGATAGCGAACCCGGATTTGATGGCCGTGAACTCCCACCCGGACGCAGAATCGCTAAAGAGTAACGCGCTGACATAACGTTGTATTTGAAGACGTAGCGCGTCATCCACCGTCCAGGATGGATTGCAATATCTCCCGAGTCAGTCCCCGCCGCTGGGCGTTACGACTGACTTCCGAAATGATGTCACTGAGTGACTTCCTGGACTCTGTCGCATCACGCAAACGCAAGTTGACCAGCAGATCCAGTTTGCGACGCTTTTCGTCTGAGGCCGAACGGTAGACACTGGCGACATCGGAATCGACGGATACAGTAATCTGCTCTGCCATTGCCGTTCCTCCGCGGAAGGTGTCGTCAGCGGCAACGATAGCACGAGTGCCGGGGCATCAGGCGGTTTGGGCTACCAGCGTGATCTCGGTGACCTCCGGGGGGCAGTTCAGACGCAGAGGGGCCGTCACCCCGATCCCTACGTTGGTGTAGAGCCACCCCTGGCCGACCCGGTACAGGCCCTGGTCGTACTTGCGCCCGTACGGGGGCAGGAAGGGCGAGCCGATGAAGGGGAAGCGGACCTGTCCTCCGTGGCTGTGGCCCGAAAGCTGAAGCAGGACCCGGCCGTCGGCCAGGAAGTCGTCGGCGAAGTCCGGTTCGTGCATCAGGAGCAGGGTCGGGTCCTCACCGTTGCGATTCGCCAGGGCCTTTTCCAGGTCGTGGCGACGGACCCATCCGTCATCCACGCCGGCCAGATAGAGTGGTTGGCGGCCGACCGACAGGGTCAATCCTTCGTTCATGAAGACTTGAATGCCGGAGCGAGTCAGTCCGTCGATCACCGCATCCGAGTTTTTCCAGTGGTCGTGGTTGCCCAGCACGGCGAAGACGCCGTACTGGGCGTCCAGGCGGCCCAGGGCCGGCGCCAGCTCGTAGATGGATTCGGCGGTGGAGAGCACGTAGTCTCCGCCCAGCAGGGCCAGATCGGGCCGGCACTCGTTGGCCATCTCTACGGCGGCGTCGATGAGTTCGATCTGGGTGTGGGGGTAGAGGTGGAAGTCGCTGAGCAGGACGATCCGCAGGCCGTCCAGTGAGCTTGGCAAGCTTGGGAGGGGCACCTGGACGCGCTCGAGACGCAGGCGTTTGGTTTCGACTCTCGTCGCATACAGCCAAGTTCCACTCAGTCCGACGAAGCCGGTTCCCAGACCAACTCCGAGGGCCTTGAGGACTTTTCTGCGGGTCAGTTTCATGGGATTCGGAAAGAAGCCAAGAGAATTGTTCAGTCCGAGACGGCCCCAATCATAGCACTCGTCAGGAGCGGGGACTCTCTTGTCGCCGAAGGGGAGCGGCGATTGGAAATCCGTTGCTCTGTCCAACTGAGCTACGGGATTGGTCCTTTCTTTTCAACAGGTTATCCTAATTCTCCGCTTGAATCATTGCTCCCTGATTCCTACCCGTTGCCTGGTTTGTTTGTGTGTCTTCGTTCGCCTGTGCCTCCCGTATGCAGGCAAGCGCATGGGAACTGCGGAATCTCCCTCGTCGTCCTTGGTGAATTCCACCCACAGCAGCCGACGACTCAGGTCCACGCGTTTCCAGGTGAGTGACAAGGTTTCACCTTTCCGAATCCCCGTCCCGCCGATAACCGCAACCATGGCTTGCAGGTAGGGGTTGTCCACCGCCTCGACCAATTCGCGGAACTGTTGAACCGTCAGAGGCCGGAAGACCTTCTTGGGTTCCTTCATCTACGCTCCTGCGCAATCCCCCGAACCTGCCGGAGCAGGCTTGGCAGCAGGTCCCTTCTCGGACCCAGGACCCGAATCCCCGCCAGGGGTCCGTTCTTCAGGAGACTCTCCTTGAGTGAGAAGTTCGTGCCGATGGAGGTTTCCTCGAGAACTTCCTTGCCGAAGCGGGCCTCCAGTGCCGCCCACGGGGACCGGGTCGAAGACCGGGCCCTCGGGGGCCAGTCCCGGCTACTGGGATTTCCATTGCCCGAGTTCCAGTTTCAACTGGAGCACGATGGACTTGTCGGGCGGATATCTCGCGCTGGTGATGTTCCGGCTCACTGCCGGCGCAAACTAAAAGGGCGGGGGAGCCCTCCCGATTCTTTAGAGATAGTTTCGCGGCCAGTCCGTGCCAGTGTGGCGCGCAGACTCTGCGAAGTTGAAATAGTTGCCCATGAAGCAAGCTCTCTCCCAATGGTGATCACGACGATCACCGGGACGATCCCTTAACCTCCCGGTGGGCAGCATCCCCATGGAACAGGGCACCTTCGATCCGCGCCATTCCTGTTTCCACGGTGCGGAGCCGATCATCGAATTGGCTCAATCGTTCACTGACCTGCTTCTTGAAGGAATCCAGACTCTTGTTCATCAGCAAGAGCATCACACCCATACTCGCCAAAGTCCCCGCGATCGTTGACGCAATGGTTACTCCTTCGCTCATGCTATTCTCCTGTCCTTCAGGTTATCTATCTTCCTCCAGTCTAACCTTTGCCCGGATAGCGGACCAGGACGGCATCCTCCCCCCACTGGATGACTTTGAGGACGGTGGCGGTCCAAGAGTCCCCCCGCCGGGGCGTGACACGATGGAGCACCCGACCAGGATCTCAGGGAGCTTGCCGGTGTCGCTCTGGCAGACGCGGAGAATCTTCACCCTTCAAGCGTACCACAGTGGCACTTGTAGCCTGTGGTCCTACATAGATCATGTTGCACCACTTGGGGGAACGGACGCCTTGGATGGCCACAACAGTCCTTCAGTATTCTTCGTAGGGGCCTTCCCGCAGGGATATTTGGGACGGGAGCGACCCTCCCAGGGGGTGTTGCGCAAATGTAAGTGGCGCAACACCGCCGTGCCGATCCGGGAGGCAAAAAGGGGGGGCGCTCCCGTCCACCTGCGATCTCCCCCGATCGGCACCGCGGATCTGGGGATATGGGCGTAACTGCATGAAAGGCAAAAAGATCGGGGAAAGCCTCTTGGTGAATCGACGGGACTGCCTTTTGTGAATCCACCCGGCTTGTCCTTTTCACATTCCTGGATCGGCACGAGCCCCCCTTTACGCCTTCCGAATCGAGTCACAAATGACCTTTCGCCTGCAAGGCGCGGTAACCGTCGATCGCGACCTTGACGGAGCGATCTTGTGCCACCGGTGCGCCGCTGCCCAGGAGCGCAGGCCCTTGGCAGTCGCATGCCCCGGATCGACATACACTTTTCCGATTCGGCGAAGAACCCGGAAAATGACTGAAACCGTTAATGTTTGATGGTTGTTGACTGAGGGACGGTCGGGATTGGAAATCGCCCCTCCGGGGGACAGGAATGTCCTCCCTCCTACCTTGCCAATGGGGTGGCGCCGACGTACGCTCTGCGCCGAGTCGAGGCATCCGAGCGGCAACCGGTAGTCCGTTGCACAGTCCGCCTCGGCCGGTTTCCGCTACGAGGAGAGTCCGATTCAACCCCTCCTGACTTTGGCCACAACCCCGGTGCGCGTCGACCGCTACGACGGTTTGCAAGCCGTCGACTACGTGGTGGTCGCCGTCTACTTCGCGTGCGTCCTGCTCCTGGGCTACTACTTCAGCAAGCGGCAGAAATCGGCCGACGAATACTTCCTGGCCGGCCGCAAGATGCCCTGGTTCGTGGTGGGGCTGAGCATGTATGCCTCGCTGCTCTCCACCATCGCCTATCTCTCGGAACCCGGCGAGTTCATCAAGAACGGCATCGGGGTCTGGGGCCGGCAGATGCACGTCCCCTTCAGCGTGGCGGTGGCCGTCCTGATCCTCGTCCCCTTCTTCATGCGCAAGCGGCTGACCAGCGCCTACGAGTACCTGGAGGAGAAATACGGCCTCGGCGCGCGGATGTTCGGGTCGACCCTGTTCCTGCTGATCCGGCTCTCCATGATGGGGATGATCGTCTACACCGCCGCCATCGCCATGTCCAAGATGGCCGACCTGCCCTTCACCTGGGTGGTGTTGGGCGTCGGCGTCATCGCCGTCGTCTACACGGTCCTCGGCGGCATGCGGGCCGTCATGTGGACCGACCTGGTGCAGTTCATCATCCTCTTCGGCGGCCTCCTCTTCACCATCGGCTACGTCTTCTACGACACCGGGACCGGGCCCATCACCTGGCTTCAGGACATTCTGGCGGCGGACCACGAGCCCCAGCCCTTCTTCCGCCTCGACCCCTACGTCCGGGTCAGCGTGCTGGGGATGGCCATCTACGCCTTCGTCTGGTGGGTCTCCACCTGCGGCTCGGATCAGCTCATGGTGCAGCGTTACCTGGCCACGGGATCGCTCCGCGCGGCCCGCCGTTCCATATTGGCCAACCAGGCCGCCGACGTGAGCGTGGGCATCCTCCTGGGCCTGGGCGGAATCGCCCTCTACTCCTACTACAAGGCCCAGCTACCGGGGACGCCCGACGAGGTCTTCCCCCACTTCATCGCCCACATCCTGCCGCGAGGCCTGGCCGGCCTGGTGGTGGCGGCCCTCTTCTCCACCGCCATGGCCGCGCTGGATTCCAGCATGCACGGAGTCGCCACCGTCCTGACCGTCGACTTCGTGGGGCGTTTCCGAAAAGACCCGCTCTCCCAGACCAGCCAACTCAGGTTGGCCCGGCTGTTCACCTTGGGGGCCGGCATCTACGCTGTCCTCTTCTGCCTCTTCCTCAACACGATTCCCGAAGGCTCCCGGGGCAATATCTTCGACCTGACGACCCGGATCATCGCCTATGTCATCGGAACCCTGGGAGGCATGTTCGTGGCCGCCTTCCTCAAATTCCGGGCCAGCGGCGCCGCCATGGTGCTGGCGGCCTTCCTGGGCCTGTCGACCGGGTTCTATTTGTCACTGGGACACTGGTTCCAGGACCACCCGGACATCTTCCTCTACGTCCTGGAGCAGGGACAGGAGCCGACGCGGTGGGAGCCTCTACCCGAGACGCCCAACACCATCGGATCCAGTCCCGAGGACAATCACTTCATCCTGACCGGAGAAGGGGTGGCCCCGCGGCATGCCGGCGTGGAGAAAACGCCCGAGGGCTGGTCGATTCGTACTCTGACCGAGGATACGGAGGTCCGCGTCAACGACCGTCCCGGTTCACCCGCCGTCATCGCCCCCGATGACGTGGTGACGCTGGGGTCGCGCCGTCTGCTGGTTCGGCTGAAGGCCGTTTCCTGGATGTGGCCGCTGCCGGTCTCCTTCTTCGTCACGCTGCTGTCGACTCTGATTCTGGGTTGGCTTCCCGTATTCAAACGGAGGAGCTGAACTGGTATTTTTCTTGGAAGAGGAAAGGATGGACGTCCAGTCGGAGTCGACCTCCAGCGGCGGATTGAAGAAGGGTCCCCGGCGGCTGAAGCGGAAATACTACGAAGCGGAGCTCCGGCGGCTGCAGGTGGAGTTGACCAAGCTCCAGGACTGGGTGGCGCGGGAGGGTCTCAAGGTCGTGGTCCTCTTCGAGGGCCGGGACGCGGCCGGCAAGGGGGGCGTCATCAAGCGGATCATCCAGACGCTGAACCCGCGCCAGGTCCGCGTGGCCGCCCTGGCCAAGCCGACCGAGCGCGAGCGGACCCAGTGGTATTTTCAGCGCTACGTGGCGCATCTCCCGGCCGCCGGAGAGATCGTGCTCTTCGACCGGAGCTGGTACAACCGGGCCGGAGTCGAGCGGGTCATGGGATTCTGCACCGAAGAGGAGTACTGGGAATTCCTCTACTCCTGCCCCCGGTTCGAGCGGATGCTGCTCCGTTCCCACATCCATCTCATCAAGTACTGGTTCTCGGTGAGCGACGAGGAACAGGAACGCCGCTTCCAGGCCCGGATCAAGGATCCGCGCAAGCGCTGGAAGCTGAGTCCCATGGATCTGGAGTCGCGGCTGCGCTGGGTCGAGTACTCCAAGGCCAAGGACGCCATGTTCGACAAGACGGACGCACCCGAAGTGCCCTGGTACGTGGTCAACGCCGACGACAAGCGCCGGGCCCGCCTCAACTGCATCTCCCACCTGCTGAGCCGGTTCAAATACAATCAGAAAGATCCACCCGAGCTGGAACTCCCGCCCCGCCAGGAGGACGGCGGGTACGTCCGGCCCCCCATGGGGATCCAGAGGTTTGTTCCCAAGGTCTACTGAACCGGTTGGCCGCCGAGGTACGGGAACGGCGTCGTGGCCATCTGACTGACAATGCAGTTTTCCAGAGGCAGCTTCTTTCCCATCGAAGTCACGGAGACCGAAGAGGACTACGAAGTAAAGATCGCTCCCGGTCAGAAAGAGCGAGCCAAGAAAATCCCCGGCCGTCGATGGGATCCCGGCCGAACGCGCTGGGTGTATCCAAAGACGATTCCGAGTTATCGCGAGTTGAGGAAAGAGTTCAAGCGCGATGCCGCCGTATTTGACCTCCGGGAACCCGCTTCGAAACGGCTCCCGCCGCCGGCTCCCGCTGATTCGCCCCGCGAGAAAATCACGGTCCGGAAGCGTCTGGAAGACCTCGACGAAGGCGTAAAAACGATTCTGAGCCTGGTGGACAATGTCGAGAAGTCGACTCGGAAAACCCAAAAGCTGGTCGAGGGGGCTTACCAACCCTCTGAGTCGCGAACGGACAGCGAAATCGATCTCAGCGAGCGAACGAATCTTCAAAACCTGGAAAACATGGTCAAGGAGTTGGCCTATCAGGTATCGAAAGACCCCTCCTTCAAAGTGTGGATGAGGGAGATGGAGCCCATCCTGTATCCCCGTGAGTTTGTCGAGAGCACTCATGAAGAAATCAAGAGGAATCTTCAACAGATGCTGGGAGTGGAAGGATCTGGGCGATACTCCTTTCCGGAACTCGTCTCCAGATTACGGGATGAAGATCTGCTGCCGATGGGTTCAGTCCCGAGGGCGGCCTACGTGCTGCGCGCAATGAACGACCACAGAAACCGTTTTGCGCACGCCCGCCGCTATGATTTTTCAGATGCGGAACGTCTCTCTCGGTCCATCATCTACCTGTTCAATCTGGCCCTCGTCTGGAACTACGTCGCCTCCGAGCCGATAGACGAAAGCGGCGTGGCGTGAACGACGGCTGCACTTCGAGACTCTCCGCGCCGTGCGTAGCCGTGCGTAGGGGTACCCCTTGTGGGTACCCTCTTTGCATGGGGCAATGGGTGTGGACGGCAGGCCCAACCGGTCACGGCAACGCGTAGGCCACCAGCCCGTCGGATGTGATGTCACTGAACACGTTGCCTCCCCCCGCGGCGATCACCACGTACTGCTTGCCGCTCTTCTCTTCCCAGAAGGTCATGGGGGTGGCGTGCGCGTTGGCCTCCAGCAGGTCCACCCAGAGCTCCTCGCCGGAGGCCGAGTCGAATGCCCTGAACCGCTGGTCGTTGGTGCCTCCGATGAAGACCAGCCCGCCGGCGGTGACGATCGATCCACCCAGGTTCGGGGTCCCCGTCTGCGGGACGCCCTTCTCCATCAGCTCGTCCACCACGCCGAGGGTGCTCTTCCAGACGATCTCGCCCCGGTTCAGGTCCACTGCGTTGAGCGTCCCCCACGGGGGCTCCTGACAGGGCCATTTGTTGTCCTGCCAGAATCGGCGGCCCGCGCCGCGGGCGTTCCCCAGCTCGGTGACGTTCACGTAGAGGATCCCGGTCGTGGGATCGAAGGAGGATCCGGACCAGTTGGCTCCCCCCAGGGAACCGGGCAGCATGAGGGTCGGCCCCTCCTGCCGAGGCGTGTAGATGCCCTCGTAGTGGAGCGAGTCGAAGAGCTCCAGACAGAATTCGTAGGACTCGGGCGTGACCCGGCTCACCTCCTCCCGGGTCAGGTTGTGCCGAACCAGCGGCGGCGGTTTGACGGTAATGGGCTGGGTGGGCCAGTTGTATCCGCCCCCGGTCTGGGGCACCGGGCGCTCCTCCACCGGGAGCAGGGGCTTGCCGGTCAGCCGATCCAGCACGAAGACCATCCCCATCTTGGTGGGCTGAGCCACCGCCGGGACCACGTGACCGTCCTGTTCCAGGGTCACCAGCACCGGCTGGGCCGGGAGATCGTAGTCCCACGTGTCATGGCGGACGGCCTGGTAGTACCAGATGAGTTTTCCGGTGTGGGCGTCCAGCACGACCAGGGAGTTTCCGTACAGGTTCTGACCGTCACGGTCGCCTCCCAGGGGGGAGGCCGTGGGGACGAAGACCCAGCCCCGCTCCGTGTCCACGCTGATGATGGACCAGGCGTTGGCGCCGGAACGGTCCTTCCAGGAGTCTCCCCCCCAGGTCTCGTTTCCCGCTTCTCCGGGTCGGGGAACGGTGTGGAACTCCCAGACCAGATCGCCCGTGAGCACGTCCCAGGCCCGGACCTTGCCGCTGGGTCCTTGGTTCTCCTGGCCGGAGCTGAGCCGCGAGCCCGTGACCACCACGTTCTTGTAGACGGCCACCGGAGAGGTGACCGTATAGATGCTCTTGGGCCAGCGCGTGGTCATGCCCCCGTCCAGATCCACCCATCCGTCCTCGCCGAACCCGGGGATCAACTGCCCCGTCTCCGCATCCAGCGCGAACAGCTTGGCGTCTCCCGTCCCCATCAGGATCCGCCGCTGAAGTTGCCCGTCGACGGTTCCCTCCCAGAACGAGACGCCCCGATGCTGGAGGTAGAAGCGGTCGTCGCCGCTGCCTTCCTGCGGGTCGAACTCCCAGAGCTCCCGGCCCGTCTCCGCCTCCAGGGCGATGACCCGGTTGGAAGGCGTGGACAGGTAGAGGACTCCATCCACTGCCAGAGGCGTGCATTCCCACGGAGCCTGCATCCGGTCGGGGATGGTCCGGTGCGGGCGCTTCACCTCGCCCATGCGGTAGATCCAGGCCACCTCCAGTTCCTGGACGTTGGTCCGGTTGATCTGAGCCAGAGCGGAGTACCTGGTCCCGCCCGGGTCCTTGCCGTAGTAGCGCCAGTCGTTGTCGTCGGACGGATCGGGCGCCGGGACGCAGGCCGCGGCCAGCAAGAGCGGGAGCAGGAAAAGGGCGTATGTTGGTCTTATACCGGATTTCATGAGGACCATATGATGCCACCTGAGAGAGGTGTTGTCAGTGACCTTGGGACGGGCGGTTTTCTTGCCGCCCATTGGGACAGGCGACTTTCTTGTCGCCTGCTCTTCTTTTACTGCTATGCAATTCCGTGGCCGGAATGTGTAGAGTGGGGACTCCGTCCCCCCTGCCCCCCTGTTCGGCGACAAGAAAGTCGCCGCTTGTCTGTTTAAATAGGGCCGTCCGGGTCGCTCATGAGCGACCCGGACGGCGGTGGCTGGACCGTGTCGCCGCTGACCGTCAGATCCGGATGTGGAGTGAGGTCGGCCACCGTCTTTCCCGATGTCCTGAATGGATACAAGGGCATCATGGCCCGAATGACAAGCACAGGAGACAGGAAAGATGAAACAGCATACCGTAGGCATCGACATCTCGAAAGCGCACCTGGACGCGCACCGGCTGGCCGACGGCCATTCCGCCCAGTTCGACAATGACCCGGCCGGCTTCCGGGCGCTGATCGATTGGATCGGAACTCCGGTCGAGTGCGTCGTCTACGAGGCCACCGGCCCCTACCACCGGGACCTCGAGGAAGCGCTGTCCAAAGCGAAGCTGCCGCTGGCGAAGGTGAACCCCTGGCAGGCGCGGCGCTTCGCCGAGGCGACCGGGAGCCGTGCCAAGACCGACGCCGTAGACGCTCGGAAACTGGCCCAGTTGGCCGCCAGCCTGGATCCGCGCCGGACCCCGGCGCCGTCGAAAACGCAACGCCGGCTCCAGGAACTGCAGATGGTCCGGGACGGGCTGATGCGCCAGCGCACGGCCACGCTCAACCGCCGCCAACAGCTCCGCGAACCCGTGTTGAAACAGCAGCACCAGACCCAGATCAACATGTTCGAGCGTCACGTGCGCACCATCGACCGCAAAATGCAGACGCTGATCGCGGCTGACGAGGCGCGGGCCCGCAAGTTGGAGATCCTCACCTCCATCCCGGGGATCGCGGCCACCACCGCCGCCGGTCTGCTGGCCGAGATGCCCGAGCTGGGTGCCCTCAGCGGCAAGGCCGCCGCCAGTCTGGCCGGGTTGGCCGCCGTTCCGCGCGAGTCGGGGGCTTGGCAGGGCCGGGCGTTCATCCGCGGCGGACGGGCGCGGGCGCGACGGCTCCTGTACATGCCGGCGGTGTCCGCCCTGCGCTGGAACCCCGACTTGGCCGAGGTGTACCGGAGGCTGAGAGAGCGCGGCAAGCCCGGCAAGGTGGCCCTCGTCGCCGTCATGCGCAAGCTCATCGTCCTGGCCAACACCCTCGTCCGGCAGGACCGCACCTGGTTGCCCGTAGCGCCCCGAGCGACCTTCTGAGGCCACGGAGAGACCCCGTGAGGAAAGGGAGCGTGTGGACCCCCTGATGGCCGTCTGTCGAACTTCCGGTCAGGTCTGGCCGGAAGCTTGCTTACGGCCATGAAAGCTCTTCACGCCCTGGGGAGCGTCGGGTCACCCGAAGGGGCGCAGCGAAGCGGAGGAGCCGGAGGCTTGACCCGACGCTCCCCAGGGCGTATCCGGACCTCCCGGAGGACTGACGTCGACGATCTCAGGCCCCTCGATCCAGTTGATCGGTCCACTCATCGCCCCCTGCACGGCGCCCGGCGGATCCAGTTCGATCTCCGCCTCACCTCCGGCGGAAGAACGCTCCTCCTAACCCTGTGCCTCTTGGACCGGACAGATCACGCACTAACGACACGGGATGGAAACACCGATTAGCACCCACCACTTGCAACATGGATACTCCCAACTACTGCCGAACATGGCACACGTCGCAGCCGTTGGAGGCCTTGTGGGCCGCGTGGCACTCCATGCAGAAGTCCATGGAGGTCGGCTTCTCCTGAACCAACACCTCCCGCGTGGCGACGGGCCCGTGGCAGGCGGCGCATTCGATCTTGGCGTCCACGGCGTG
Organism: Acidobacteriota bacterium; assembly: GCA_965217775.1. Classification (GTDB taxonomy): domain Bacteria; phylum Acidobacteriota; class UBA6911; order RPQK01; family JAJDTT01; genus JAJDTT01. Next base: position 2,744,107 of record CBDCJH010000002.1, on the reverse strand, counting down.
CAGCGCATGGGAGAACCAGACGTAGTCCGGAACCCGGTAGATTCGCACCCAGGGGATCGTCTCGCCCGACTTGGCGGCTTTCGCCAGCTTCAGGATGTCCGGACTGTCGCTCTTGACGGCGGTGTGGCAGACCATGCACTTGGACTCGGCGGGCAGTCCCGCCGTGAAGCCCGGTTCCTCGATGGGATGGCAGAAGGCGCACCGCAACCCGGAGGCCACATGGACCTTGTGGCTGAAGGGGATGGGCTGAGGCTCCGGCGCCTTGTCTTCCGTGCGCGCCGCCCCGGTCAGGACACCAAGGAACAGAATCAGGCCGGCGGCTCCGAGGCGCCGGCCCCGGGAACCCGGCTTACGCCAGCGCGAAGGCCACGAATTCATCGCCCGAATTGGAAGCGGCCTGGCCGCCCCCGGCGGCAATGACCACATATTGCCGGCCCTCCGCCTCGTAAGTGGACGGGGTCGCAAAGCCGCCGGCGTTCAACTGATGCTCCCAGACCACCTGGCCGTTGCTGGAGTCGTAGGCGCGGAACTTCTTGTCGAAACTTCCTCCCACGAAGATCAGGCCTCCGGCCGTGGCGATGGTTCCGCCGTGCATGGGGCTCCCCGTCCCGGTGATTCCGCGAGCCTCCAACTCCGGAATCCCTCCCGCCACCACTCGCCAGACGAAGTCCCCCGAGTCCAGATCGATGGCCGTCAGGTAGCCCCACGGGGGCTTGATGGCCGGGTATTTCTCCGGGTCCTGCAACAGGGCCCGTTCGGGAAGGGCGTAGTCGAAAGGTTGGTCCTCCCGGGCGGGAGCCAGCGTGATCCGGTTGGTCCATTCGCTGGTGTTCACGAAGAGCCGGTTGGCCACCGGGTCGTGGCTGCATCCGCCCCAGAGAGCTCCACCGCGGAAGCCCGGGTGGATGATGGTCCCCTGGAGGCTGGGCGGAGTGTAGAGTGCCCCGACACGGGAGCGGTCGTAGATCTCCTTGACGAAGGCGTGGGCGTCGGGAGTGATGTCGGTGATCTGGTCCGGCATGAACCCCTGCCGGCACAGGGGAGGGGGCTTCACGGGAAAGGGTTGGGTCGGCCAGAGCTCCTCGCCCGGAACGTCCGAGGCGGGCATGGGCCGTTCCTCCACGGGGAAGACCGGTTTGCCCGTCTCCCGATCGAAGAAGAAGATCATCCCCATCTTGGTGGGCTGGACCACCGCCTCGAAGTTCCGTCCGCCCTGGGTCATGTTGATGAGGGCCGGCTGGCACGGAAGGTCGTAGTCCCAGACGTCGTGGTGGACGGTCTGGAAGTGCCACTGCCGTTCCCCGGTGGAGGCGTCCAGCGCCAGGACGCAGTTGCCGAAGAGGTTGGCCCCCTTGCGATTGCCCCCGTAGAAGTCGAATGCAGGGGAGCCGATGGAGGCAAAGACCCAGCCCCGTTCCGGGTCCAGGCTCATGCCGCCCCAATTGTTGGTCCCGCCCGTGGTCCTCCACGAGTCTCCTTCCCAGGTGTCGTTTCCGAACTGGCCAGGGCGAGGCGTGGTGTGGAAGATCCAGCGCCGCTTTCCGGTGGCGGCGTCGTAGCCCCGGATGTGGCCCGGCGCCTCCGGGTAGGGTCCCTCCGCGCCGCCTCCTCCCACGATGATCAGGTCCTGGTAGGCCACCACCGGACTGGTCAGGGTGAAGGAGAGTCCGGTCATGTCGTGGTCGAAGTCCTGTTTCAGGTCGATGACCCCGTCCTGGCCGAATCCGGGCGTCAGCTTCCCGGTCCCCGCGTCGATGGAGAAGAGCATGTCCTTGACCGGCAGGAAGATCCGGCGGTCGTCAGGCTGGGCGGGGTTCTGCCAGTAGGTGACTGCGCGGTTGACCCCGGGGGACCCCCGCAGCGGCTTCCCGCCGTGGGGATCGAAGCTCCAGAGCTTCCGACCGGTGGCCGCATCCAGCGCGTGCACCTGAAGTGTGGCCGTGGAGACGTACATGCGGCCGTCCACCACGATGGGCGTGCACTCGATGGTGGTGGACGGTCGCTGGAGGGCATCCCCGGTCCGGTGGGTCCAGGCCACCTTCAGCTCGGAGACGTTGGCCCGGTTGATCTGGTCCAGGGGCGAGTAGCGGCTCGCTCCTGCGTCTCCACCGTAGGATTGCCACTCCCGGGCGGCCGGGTCCGCAACTTGCCGGCCTGGGGCGCAAGCGCTCCAGACGGCGGCCAACGCGGAACTCGTCTTCAGAAAGTGACGGCGGTCGATGGGGCCCTTCATGCCGGAAGAGCGGATCACTTGGCGAAGGTTCGGATGAAGTTCACCAGTTGCCACCGCTCCTCGTCGGAGAGCTTCTTCTGGTAGCCGGGCATGGGGTCCTTGCCGTTGGTGATCTTCCAGAAGAGTTCACCGTCGGCGACCTTCGCCATGGCTTCGGCTTCGTTGAACGGAGGGGGCTTTTCCTTGAGCATGGCCGCCACCGGACCATCAGCACCGCCGGTATCACCGTGGCAGAACTTGCAGTTCTCGTCGTATTGCGTCCTGGCCAGGGTCATGGCTTCGTCGGTGGCCGCGTGGGGGTTCTTCATCTTCTTGGCCTCTTCGGGCGCCTCCCAATCGTGGGCGCCGGCGGCCAACAGGAGCAGACAGCTACCGAACAGGCTCAGGACGAGTCGAGTCGTGAATTTTCGCATGGATCGTGTTCTCCGCAACTTCGTGGAATCTGCCGTGGCCGGCGTGATCCCGGTTTCGCCGGCCCGCAGATTGTAGCACTTCGGGTCTGCGCCGGGCCGCTTGCCGGGGGGCTGTGCGGCTATTCCGGCACGGTCAGGACCAGCGCCGAGGCTCCATCGGGCGCATGGTAGACCGTGTTCACGGCGCTCTTCATGTGGGTGTGGCGCCCCAGGAACTCTCCTGTGTTGGGATTGACGTCATAAAAGGGGAAGTTGCTGCTGGAGATGTCCAGGCGGACCCGGTGCCCCTTGCGGAACCGGTTCGCCGTGTCCCAGAGGTCGATCTCCACCCGGTAGACGGTGCCCGGCTCCATCAGCTCCTCCCGTTCCCGGGATTCGCGGAAGCGCATGCGGAGGATTCCGTCCTCCAGGTTCATGGCGTACCCCTCCGGATAGTCGGACGAGGGGGGATAGACGTCCATGAGCTTGGCCGTGAAGTCGGTGTCCTTGGCCGTGGAGGAGACCCAGAGCTCCACCCGCATGGGACCGGCGATCTCCAGTTCCTCTTCCAGGGGCGGCGTCTGAAAGGAGAGCACGTCCGAGCGGGAAGAGAGAGGCAGCAGGTCGGTGGCCGCGAATTCTCCCTCCACCGGGACCTGGTTATGGGCGCCCCGTCGCACCAGTTGCTTGCCGGAATCGATGTTGCCCCCGATGGTGGGCACCGGTTTCCTGGGGTCGCATTCGAACCCGCTCGTACCCGCTTCCCGAGGCGGCTCGCGGCGAAGAGTGCCGTCGCCGTGCAGGTACAGGCGCAGTTGCCGTGACCCTGCAGGCGGCCACGTGTCGGAGCTCTTCCAGGCGCCGCCGCTCTGGAGCCTTCCCTTCTCGTTGCGCTTCGCCGATTCGGCGCCCATGACGAAGTACCGGACCGGAGGTTGCGTGTCCAGTCCCAGGTCCTTTCCCTTGAGGAACTGGTCGAACCACTTCACCGCCTTCTTCTTGAGCGTCATCTTCACCTCCGGACCGAAGTCCACGTCCCCGGCGTAGGTCCGTCCGGTTGAGTGGGTCCAGGGTCCCACCAGGAGATGGACGTAACCCTGGCGCCCGGTCAGGCCTTGGAAGTTCCTCAAGGTTCCCCGCTTGAAGATGTCGTACCAGCCGCCGATGTAGCAGATGGGGATGTCGGGGTATTGGGAGTAGCGCTCCTCGAAGTTGTAGCCGTTCTGTTTCCAATAGGCGTCGTAAGTGGGATGCGCCCGCCAGTCGGCGTACCACTTCGCATAGGAGGGCGTCCACGACAACGGGGAGGTGGACTTTAGGGGAGCCGCCATGAGCCAGCTCGCCAGTTGCTCGTTGGCCCGGTTCAGGGCCAGGCGGGTGGGAGATTCCTCCTCCTGGTCGGGGTCGCCGGACTCGGCCTCCTTTCCCAACTGCGCCAGGCGGAACCCGTAGGCCATGTTGTGCAGCAAGGCGAATGCGCCCCCTCGGCCCGCTCCGTCCTCGATGTAGTTGGAGGTGCCCACGTAGGCGAACATGGTCCTCAGGTGAGGCGGTCTGAGGGCCGCCAGAGCGTTCTGGCAGGCGGCGCCATAGGATCCACCGTAGGTCCCCACGTCGCCGCTGGACCAGGGTTGGGCGGCGATCCATTCCACGGCGTCGTATCCGTCCTCGCCCTCGTTGACGTAGATGTAGAATTCCCCCTCCGAGTCGTACCGGCCCCGCGCGTCCTGGATCGCCACCGCGTAGCCGTGGGTGGTGAAGAACTCGCCGATCGCGCCCGATCTGCTCTTCCCGTAGGGGTGCCGAATGAGGATGGTGGGGAAGGGACCGGGAGGCGTGGTCTCGCCATTGGGCAGGTAGACGTCGGTGGCCAGGCGGACGCCGTCGCGCATCGGCACCATGACGTTTTTCCAGATCCGGACCTGAATCGGGCCTTCGGGAGGCCGAGCGTGGGAGGTGAGAGTCAATCCGATGGCGACGGCGGCCGCAGCCACCGGCAACCAGATTCGTTGTGCCGTCATGGAAATCCCTCCAGTCGTGGATCCACAAGGAATCCACAGGCGATCGACAGGGAACCCACCGGCATTCCACAAGTGTTTCCAGATCGATCGACGAATTGTTGTCGATGGAACGGTCCATCATAACCAGAGGCGAGAAAAGTGAGAACCAGCCACCCGCTCCTCCCTCCTCGTTTTGCGGTATCTTGAGGCCGGTTTGGACATCTGACAGAAAAACATTTGGGAGTGAAACGAATGACGAATCAATCGCATCGGGCAGTGATCATGGGTCTGGGCTACATCGGCGGCGCGGACCAGGTTTCCGGAGACGCGTTGGGCCAGTTGGTGGTGGACCTGGACGGGACCCACATCGACGCCTTGGCCAACCATCCCCGGGTCGAGGTGGTGGCCGGTAGCAGCCGGGACCTGGGCCGGCGGGAACGGTTCACCGAACGGACCGGGATCGGGACCTATGCGGACTGGCGTGAGATGCTGGAGAAGGAAAATGCCGACATCGTGAGCGTGGCCACCTATACTCCGGTCCACAAGGAGATGACGGTGGCCTCTGCCCGGCAGGGGGTCCGGGCCATCTTCTGCGAGAAACCCATCGCCAACACCGTGGCCGACGGCCACGACATGGTGGACGCCTGCGACGAAGCCGGGTCGTTGCTGGCCATCAACCACAACCGCCGTTTCAACCCCAACTACCGGAGGCTGCGGGACCATATCGCCGCCGGAGGACTGGGCGAGCTGACTTCGGTGACGGCCCAGTGGAGCACCGGACGCCTGGGAAACGTGGGGACCCACGTCTTGGACGCCATCCGCCTCATCACCGGCCGCCGGGTGGAAGCGGTCTCGGGCACCCTGGATCTGGCCGGCAAACCCGATTGCCGCGGACCCGCGTTTCAGGACCCGGGAGGATGGGGCGTGATGCGGCTCCAAGGAGGCCTCATGACCACGGTGGACGCCGCCGACTACGCCCGGGTCCCCATGGTCATCGGCTTCAACGGCACCGAGGGCCGGGCCACCACCGGAGGCGAGGAGGTGAGGATCGAGTACTGGGACGGCTTGAACGAGGAATGGCCCAGTCCCCGGGCCCAAGCCACCTCCATGGACGTGGCGGTCGTGGAGATCGTCGACTGGTTGGAAAGGACCGCCCCCTTCCCCTATCCGGCCGTCGAAGCGGTCGAGACCCTGGAAGCCATCGCCGGCTTCCACCTCTCCCACGCCCGCTCCGGCGCCTGGGTGGAGTTGCCGCTGCAGGGTGAGGATCGGAACCAAGTGGTCAATAGTGGATAGGAGGGGCGATTTCCAATCGCCCACTGGGAGGGGCGATTTCTAGTCGCCCATTCTTCGTTTCGCCCGGTTGGAAGACGCTTCGCCGAGGGGGGACGGCCGTCCCCCCTAGACCCCCCTGGTCGGCGACAAAAAAGTCGCCGCTCCTATTCGGCTTGAGCCCGGACGATGGCCCGGCCGGTCGCTTCGATCAGTCCGTCGATATCGCCGTCGGTCATCGGCACCGAGAGCGCACACATGCCCAGCGTGTGACCCACGAAGTAGCCCTCCTCCAGCAGCGCCAGGAAGGTGGGAGCCACGAGTGAACTGTCGAGGGCGGCCAGGTCGCGGTAGTTCCGCAGCTCGTGGTCGCCGAAGTAGATGCTGAAGACGGAGCCGGTGTTGACGGCCTGGGCGATGATGCCTCTGCGGGCGAACATCCGGTTGAGGCCGCTGGTGAGACGGTCCCCGAGCCGGTTCAGGTGATCGCAGGCTTCGGGCGTCAGTTCCTGGAGCATCGCCAGGCCGGCCGCCATGGCCAGGGGATGGGCGCTGAAGGTCCCGCTCTGGGAAAACCCGGTCCCCGGCTTGCTGCTGTCCAGGAGATCCATCAGGTCGGCCCGCCCCCCGAAGGCACCGACGGGGAACCCGCCGCCCACGATCTTCCCGAAGCAGGTCAGGTCGGGGTCGATGCCGAATACGGCCTGGAGCCCTCCCGGAGCCGTGCGGAAGGCGACGATCTCGTCGAAGATGAGGAGGACGCCGTTCTCCCGCGTGATCCGTCGCACCGCCTGGGCAAATTCGGGCCGGATGGGCAGGATCCCGCACTTGGGATCGAAAATGACGCAGGCCAGATCTTCCCGGTTCTCCACGATGAGCCGTTCCACCGCCTCTTCGTCGTCATAGGGCAGGACCACGACCTCATCGGCCACGCTGGGAGAACTCCCCCCCGCCCCCGGAACCGAGTTGGGCGCGTGGGCCGGGCCCGCCTTGGCCAGAGGCGGCGCCACGCTGACCTCCACCGGATCATGACTGCCGTGATAGCCCCCTTCGAACTTGGCGATCTTCGTCTTCCCGGTAAATCCGCGAGCCAGCCGAATCGCGTGCAGGGTGGCTTCGGTTCCCGAATTGACGAAGCGGATCCGGTCCAGAGAGTCGACCCTTCGGCACATCTCCTCGGCGATGGGGGCTTCCGTCCCCATGGGAGCGCCCACGGCCAAGCCCCTGGGAATCTGGGCGTAGACGGCCTCCGTCACTCGAGGATGGTTGTGCCCGAGCACCTGGGCCGTGTGGTGATTGGCGCAATCCAGGTATTCGTTCCCGTCTACGTCCCAGAGACGAGTGCCCTCTCCCCGGTCCATGGTGAGAGGATAGGGACGGTAGTAGTAGGCCCCCTTGGCCGGACCCGCCGTATACGAGGTCCCTCCCTCGTACAGTTCGCGCGAACGAGCCGTCCGGGCTCGAAAACTTTCCGCTATCGTGGCAACGCTCTGAGTCATGAAATTCTCCTCACACTGATTTTTCCAAACGCCGGAATCACAAACCCGCGAAAGGATAACCCGGTCCCATCGGGGATGTCGAACGGCACCTGCCTTGTAGCGGCATCAGTTCCTTCCCGACTCCCGGCAGCCCTTTTCCTCGTCGACGTACCGGAGGAGCCAGAGGCCGGCGGCGAAGAAGAGGATCATGGTCGACATGCCCACCCTCTGGGAGTCGAAATGGCTGGTCAAAACGCCCACCAGAAAGGGTCCCAGAAAGGCGGTCGCCTTGCCCGAGAAGGCGAAGAGGCCGTAGAACTCGTTCTCCTTGTCCCGCGGGACGAAACGGCCCAGGAGAGAACGGCTGGCGGACTGGTTGGGACCGGAGCAGATGCCGATCAGGATGCAGGCGCCCCAGAACATGGCGCGGCTGCTGGTCAGGATGGCGACGAAGGCGGCGATGATGAGCCCCCAGAGGCTGATCTGGATGGTCCGCTTCCCGCCGATCCGGTCGTCCAAGTGCCCTAGTAAGAAGGCGCCGACGCCGGCCGCCACATTCAGGGCCAGCCCGAAGATCATCAGTTCCGAGAAGGTGAAGCCGAAGGTCCCGGTGGCATAGATCCCGCCGAAGGCGAAGATGGTCACCAGACCGTCGTTGTACAGCAGCCGGGCCAGGAGGAGCTTGGTGATTTCCCGGTAACGGCGCACGTCGCGGAGGGCGACCGCCAGATGGTGGAAGGAAGACAACAGCATTCGGGACGACAACCGGGCTCGAGGCTGGACCTCTCGAACCCAGAGCAGCAGGGGCACGGTGAAGACGGCATACCAGGCGGCGACCACCAGGTTCGTGGCCCGAATGTGCGAACCGGCCTCCCGGCTGAAACCGAACCAGGGAGTGGCCGCATCCACGAAACCCACGAAAGCCACGGCCATGGCGGCGAGTCCGCCCACATAACCCAGGGACCACCCATACCCGGAGATGCGCCCGATGCGATTTTGGGGAGCGATATCCGGAAGCATTGCGTTGTAGAAGACCAAGGACAGTTCGAAAGCGATGTTGGCCAGAGTGAACCAGAGCAGAGCCTGGAAGACCTGGCCCGGGAGGGGCAGGTAGAGCAGGGCCGTGAAGAGGACGCAGGCGCCGGTCCAGAGCAGCAGGAAGAACTTGCGGTAGCCGCCTTGATCGGCCACCACTCCCAGAATCGGCGACAGCAGAGCCACGGCCAAGGCGGTGATGGTAACGGCCCGGGACCATGACAGCGTCCCCGAGATCGCGTCGGGGGCAATGGCCTGGGTGAAGTAGGATGAATAGATGAAGGTCACCACCAAGGTGGTGAAGGGGGAATTGGCGAAGTCGTAAAAGCACCAGGAAACGACGGCTCGGCGAGAAGCGGGTGCTCTGGCCGCCCGCAAGCTGCCTGTCGTCTGGTCCAAAATCTGCGCCCTCCGTGGCTCCCCGATCCAAACTCAGCCGCTATCCTACTTGAGAATCGGCTGGAGCGGCGATTTCCAATCGCCGATTGGGGGGGAGCGACTTTCTTGTCGCCGAGGAGCGGCGGTTTCCAACCGCCGACCAGGGGGGTCTTGGGAGGACGGAGTCCCCACTCCGCGTAGCGTCTTCCAAGTGGGCAAAACGAAGAATGGGCGACTGGAAATCGCCCCTCCTGTCGTTGCCTGAGCAACCCCTCTTGACTATGATGTCTCCCAGCCGTCGGCAACTGTCATTACGGCATCCGACCGGGGATGGCCGCGGGGGATCATGCCAGAACTTCGGTCCGTGATCTGCTTTTTAGGCTGGTGTCTGGCAGTTGCCCTCCCGGGACTGGCGGCCGCGAAAACCGCCCCTTCCGACATCGACTTCAACCGCGACATTCGCCCCATCCTCTCCGAGAAATGCTTCTCCTGCCACGGCCCCGACGCCGGCCAGCGCCAAGCCTCCCTGCGTCTGGACACCGCTGACGGCATCGCCGCGGAGCGGGACGGAAAGGGGCCAGTCGTGGTTCCCGGCAGCGCCCGGCAGAGCCCCCTCTTCCAAAGGATCTCCAGCCCCGATGCGGCCTCCCGAATGCCGCCCGGCTTTCTGGGCCACGAGCCCTTGAGCGATCTCCAGATTCGCCAGGTCGAGAACTGGATCGACCAGGGCGCCCGGTGGCAGCCTCACTGGGCCTTCCTCCCGGTCCGCAGGCCAAACCCGCCTCCAGTCCAAAATCGCGGATGGGTTCGCAACGGTCTGGACGCCTTCGTCCTGCACCGCCTGGAAGAGAACGGCCTCGCGCCCTCGCCCCAGGCCGCACGGGAGACGCTGATCCGGCGGGTGACCCTGGACCTGACGGGTCTGCCTCCCTCATCCCAGGATCTGGACCGCTTCTTGCGGGATCCTGCGCCCGACGCCTACGAGAAGCTGGTGGACCGCCTGCTGGGCTCCACCCGGTACGGGGAGCACATGGCGGCTCGCTGGCTCGAAGCGGCCCGCTACGCCGACACCAACGGCTACCAGAGTGACGGCATCCGTCAGATGTGGCGCTGGCGGGACTGGGTCATCGACGCCTTCAACCGGAACCTCGGTTTCCATCAGTTCACCATCGAGCAACTGGCGGGGGATCTGGTGGAGGGAGCGACACGGGATCAGATCGTCGCCACCGGATTCAACCGGAACCACCGGACCAGCGCCGAAGGGGGCTCCATCGACGAGGAGCTGCGGGTCGAGTACGTGGCCGACCGGGTGGAGACCACCTCGACCGTCTGGATGGGGCTGACGGTGGGGTGCGCCCGCTGCCACGATCACAAGTACGACCCCATCAGCCAGCGGGAGTACTACCGGTTCTTCGCCTTCTTCAACAACGTCCCCGAGCGGGGCTTCGTCTACAACTACGGCAACGAAGATCCGGTGGCCAAGGCGCCGACGGCGTCGCAGGAAGCGCGTCTGGAGGAGCTGGACGACCAGGTTCGGATGGTCAGCCTCCGCCTCGAGGAGTTGGAAGACGAACGGAGAAGAGCCCAGCGCACCTGGGAAGAGGAAGTCCGGGAACAGGGCCGGCGCGAGGACTGGACCCTGGATCGGGGCCTGCTGGTGCATTTCCCCCTGGACCGCGATTGGGTCGAGACCACAGGGAACCTGAAGCGGGTATGGGAGGAGGAAGCCGAGAAGAAGAAGGAGAAAGAGAAGGAACAGGCCAAGGAGAAGGCGACGGCGGCCGAGCCGGAGGAGCCGTTGCCCGAACCTCCCTTCCTGGACGGAGGCCCGGAGCCGAAACTGGAATTCGTGCCCGGACGAAAGGGTCAGGCGGGCCGCTTCGACGGGCGGTTCGTCAACGGCGGTCCCGTCGCCAGCTTCGACTACATGGACCCGTTCACCCTCTCCGCCTGGTTCTATCCCCGGTCCGGCCAGGGGGCCATCCTCTCCAGCGTCGTGGACCGGTTCCGGGGGCGCGGCTACGGCCTTTATCTGAGGGAAGGGAAGTTGCGCTTCAACTTCACCTACCGCTGGTCGGATCTGGGCGCGCGTCTGGAGACGGAGCAGGTCCTGGAGCGGAACCGCTGGCATCACGTCGTCTTGAGCTACGACGGCAAACGCAACGCGAGCGGGTTCCGGCTCCACCTGGACGGCGTCCTGCAGGAGCCGGTGGTGCTGTTCGACTTCCTGCTCAACCCCATGGGTCCCAAACGGGACCTCCGGATCGGCGCCGGCGAGGGTCCCGACGACCGCTTCGACGGGTTCATCGACGAGGTCCGGATCTACGATCGGGCACTCTCGGACCGGGAAGCGCGGGTGATCGGCCTCCTGGATCCGGTCTCGGAGATCGCGGCCCTGGATCCATCGAAACGCAGTGTCACCCGGCAGGACAAGCTGGACCTCTGTTTCCTGGAGGGCGGACACGCCCCGGAGGCCGTTCGGCAGGCCGTCCAGGAACTGCGGGAGGCGCAGCAACGGCGCCAGGACCACTACGACACCATTCCCACTGTGATGGTCATGAAGGAGCGGTCCCAGCGGCGCCAGACCTACATTCTGGACCGGGGCGCCTATGACGCCCACACGGAGCCGGTGAAGCCGGGGGTCCCGGCGGCCCTGGACTCGAAGTTCGAGGCGCCGGTCCCGGACCGCCTGGGCCTGGCTCGTTGGTTGGTGGATCGGTCCAACCCCTTGACGGCTCGGGTGACGGTGAACCGTCTCTGGCAGAAGCTGTTCGGAGCCGGTCTGGTTCGGACTCCCGAGGACTTCGGCTCCCAGGGCGACCGGCCCACCCATCCCCGGCTGCTGGACTGGTTGGCCGCGGAGTTCATGGAGAGCGGCTGGGACGTCAAGGCGTTGCTCAGAACCGTGGTGACCAGCGCCACCTACCGCCAGTCCTCCCGTCAGTCGCCGGAGCTGTCCGAGCGGGACCCGGAGAACCTGTTGCTGGCCCGGGCGCCCCGTTTTCGCCTCCCGGCCCAGGTGATCCGGGACCAGGCCCTGGCCGTTTCGGAGCTTCTGGTGGAGAAACCGGGGGGACCGTCGGTCAAGCCCTACCAGCCCCCCGGTCTCTGGACGGAGTTGACGTTCCGCACGCGGGGCTACGAAGCCGACCAGGGCGCGAGCCTCTATCGCCGAAGTCTCTATACGTACTGGAGACGGACCATAGCGCCGCCGGCCATGGTGACGTTCGACGCCTCCACCCGCGAAGCCTGTGTGGTGCGGACCGACCGCACCAACACGCCGCTGCAGGCCCTGAACCTGATGAACGACGAGACCTATCTGGAGACGTCCCGCCGTCTGGCCGAGCGCATGCTCGTGGAGGGCGGCGCCACACCTCTGGCTCGTGTCGCCTACGGTTTCCGTCTGGTCACCGCCCGCTGGCCCCGGCCGTCCGAGCAGACCGCTCTTTTCCAGGCCCTGGAGCGGTTCGAGCAGGACTTCAAGTCCCGGCCCCGGGAGGCACTGGACTACCTCTCCGCAGGCGCGTCGGCCCGGAATGAGAATCTGAACCCGCAAGAATTGGCTTCCTACGCCGGCCTCGCCAGCGTTATCCTGAACCTGGACGAGGCCATTACCAAGGAGTGACGCCGCCATGGATCCCTGGAACCGATATCGACTGATGCAGACCCGTCGCCATTTCTTCGGCGCCACAGCCGCCGGAATCGGGACCGCCGCCCTGGGGTCGCTGCTCCAGGAAGACCTTCAGGCTGCAAAGACCGCCGTAGACGGGACACGAACAGCGGCTTTGCCCGGAGTCCCACCCCTGCCCCACTTCGCCCCCACGGCCAAGCGGGTGATCTGGCTGTTCCAGTCGGGGGGGCCCTCCCAGATGGACCTTTTCGACTACAAGCCGGCCCTGGCCCCCCGCCGCGGCGAGGAACTGCCCGAGTCCATCCGCCAGGGCCAGCGGCTCACCAGCATGACCTCCGAACAGGGCAGTTTTCCCGTGGCTCCGTCCATCTACGAGTTCGCCCAACACGGCCAGTCGGGAGCCTGGATCAGCGAACTCCTGCCCCGGACCGCCGAGATCGCCGACGACCTCTGCTTCATCCGGTCCATGCATACGGAGGCCATCAATCACGATCCGGCCGTCACCTTTCTCCTCACCGGCGCGCAGATCGCGGGGCGGCCCAGTCTGGGCTCCTGGTTGGCCTACGGTCTGGGGAACGAGAACAGCAACCTGCCGGCGTTCGTGGTCATGGTCACCCAGGGGACCGGAGGACAGCCGCTCTACGACCGCCTCTGGGGAAGCGGTTTCCTGCCCAGCCGCTACCAGGGGGTCAAGTTCCGCTCGGTCGGAGATCCGGTCCTCTACCTCTCCGATCCCAAGGGCTTCGGACGGGATAGCCGCCGGCATTTTCTGGATGCCCTGAACCGCTTGAACCGGATCAAGCTGGAAGAGTCGGGCGACCCCGAGATCTCGGCCCGGATCTCCCAATACGAAATGGCCTTTCGCATGCAGACCTCCGTGCCCGAGCTCACCGACCTGTCCGGCGAGCCGGATCACATCTTCCAGCTCTACGGCGAGGACGCCCGAAAGCCGGGCACCTTCGCCTCCAACTGTCTGCTCGCCCGGCGCCTGGCCGAGCGGGGGGTGAGATTCATCCAGGTCTTCCACCGGGGTTGGGATCAACACGGGAAGCTGCCCACCGCCCTCCCCAAGCAGTGCAAGGCCACCGACCAGGCCTCCGCCGCGCTGGTGCAGGACCTGAAGCAGAGGGGAATGCTGGAGGACACGCTGGTGGTCTGGGGCGGCGAGTTCGGGCGGACCGTCTACTGCCAGGGACCGCTGACCGAGTCCGACTACGGCCGCGACCATCATCCCCGGTGCTTCACCATCTGGATGACCGGCGGCGGCGTCCGTCCGGGCGTGGTCCTGGGGGAGACCGACGAGTTCTCCTACAACATCACCCGGGACCCGGTCCACGTCCACGACCTGCAGGCCACCCTCCTCCACTGCCTGGGCATCGACCACACGCGGCTGACCTACAAGTACCAGGGCCGCCATTTCCGCCTCACCGACGTCCACGGCGAGGTGTTGGACCGAATCCTGGCCTGACCGACCACGGCCCGCCGTCCACGACAAGCTCGAACTGAGAGGGGGGACTTGTAGTCCCCCTCTTCATCGCCAACCCGGAATCGGGGGTTACAAACCCCCGCTCCCACGCTCAACCGGGAACCCAATTTCCCCCTCGGTCCCGCCCAACACCGGGAGGGGCCGTGGTGCGGCGCTGCAGGAACAACTAGGGAAGGGGAGCGAGTGTCCTGCGGAGTGTTACAATTGGGATCACCCTGTAAAATCGTTTGATGGAGATGACGTACTCTTCAGCGCCCCCCGGGGTGTTCCTCAGTTTCGCCATGGAGCACAAGCCGCTCGTCGATCTGTTTCGAGATCAGGCGCAATACGGCCATTCAGGTTTAGATTTTCGTGACTACTCCATCAAGGAACCCGTGGAAGGTGCGTGGAAGATTCATGCGGAGCGTCTCATTCGAGCGTCAAGTGTGACGATCTGTTTGGTCGGCGAGAGTACTTGGCGTAGCGAGCCGGTGAACTGGGAGGTTCGAAGGAGTGCGGAACTTGGTAGACGTGTTCTGGCTGTCTACCTGGAATCAAATGCCGCACGGTCTCCGGCGGCGCTAGTGGAAATCGGTGTAATACCCATGCCGTGGGACATCAAGACGATCGTGGCTCACCTGTACAATGAACAACGACAAGTCAGTTGATGATGAGTTGTTTCGTAACGGCGAACCCGCGCCCGGCGACGCGGAAGCGTTGCTGACGCAGTATCGATTGTTCGTAGAAACGTCCGAAGCGCTTTCCGCGCGGCGTCAAGTTGTAAACACGTTCTTCCTCTCCGTGAACTCCATCGTTCTTGCAGCGGCCGGTTTGCTCTTGAGCGATGGTGAATTCAGCAACAGTTGTTTGATCCCATCCGCAATGGCGTAGACATGGTTCGACCGATCCCGTCCCAGACCGACGCCAGCGGCCGGCCCCCCACCGGCCGGCCGGTGATCTACGCCACCCAAGGGGTCATCTCCAGCGGCCACTACCTGACCTCCATGGCCGGGATGGGCATGCTGCTGGGGGGCGGGAATGCCTTCGACGCCCTGGTAGCGGCCGGGTTCGCGGCCGCCGTGACCGAACCGGTCGCGTCGTACTCGCTTGCGGCCGAGTCGGTCTTCATGCTCTACGACGCCGAGAGCGGCGATCTCCTCTCGCTGAGCGGTCAGGGAACGGCTCCCGAACAGGCCACGGTCGACTTCTTTCGAAGTCAGGGACTGGACGAGATCCCCACCGGTCCCGGACCCCTCGCCCATCTCTCCTTCACGGTTCCGGGCGCGGTGGACGGGTATCTGTCTCTCCTGGAGCGATACGGGACACTCCCGCTGTCCCAGGTCCTGGAGCCGGCCATCCACCTGGCTCAGGCGGGATTTCCGCACTACGAGTACATGATCGACGCTCTGGACTCCCAGGCCACCCGGGACCAGTTCGACCAGTACCCGCCCGGCGGCAACGAGATCTTCTACGAGAACGGAGAACTCCCCCGTCCCGGTACACTCCTGGTTCAACCCGGTTTGGCCCGAACGTTGCGGCGGCTGGCCGCCTGTGACGCGGGGGGATCACGGGATCGGATCGAGGGGATCCGGGCCGCCCGGCGAGACTTCTACCAGGGACGCCTCGCCCGCACCCTAGTGGAATGCGCCCGCAGTGTCGGAGGGATTCTCAGCGCCGAGGACTTGGCGGGCTACCGGGCCAAGTTCGAGGAGCCGGCCCGCACCCGTTACCGGGGCTACGAAATCTGCTGCCAGCGGACCTGGTCCCAGGCCCCGGTCCTGCTGCAAACCTTGAATCTCCTGGAGCACTTCGACCTCGGGGCCATGGGCCACAACTCGCCAGCTTACGTCCACACCGTGGTGGAGGCATTGAAGCTGGCGATCGCCGACCGTGAAGCCTTCTACGGCGACCCCGATTTCGCCCGCGTTCCCCTGGATGGACTTCTCTCCATGGAATACGCGGCCGAGCGGGTCCGGCTCCTCGACCCCGGCAAGGCGCATCCCGACACGCCGCCGCCCGGCAATCCCTGGAAGTACTCACAAGACTCCCGGGAACGTCCGTCCCAGGAGGCCCCATCCCCTTCGCCCCTTCAGGGACCCAGCCACGCCGAGCAGGGGACGACCCACATCGCCGTGGTGGACCATCATGGAAACCTGGTGTGTGCCACGCCCAGCGGCGGGTCTTTCGGCAAGTCGGTTTTCTTCCCCGAGATCGGCTGTGCCCTGAGCACCCGCAGCGAGATGTTCTTCCTGAAGCCGGACCACCCCAACGGTCTGGAACCGGGAAAGCGGCCCCGGACCACCCTGGTCGGCTACCTGGTGGTGAAGGACGGGCAACCGGTCATGACCGTCGGCTGCCCCGGCGGCGACCATCAAGCCCAGGCCAACCTGCAACTCCTGCTCAACGTGCTGGTCTTCGGGATGAACATCCAGGAATCCATCGAGGCGCCCCGCTTCGGGAGCGACAGCCTCCGCAACTCCTTCTATCCCCACGTCTACTTCCCGGGACAACTCTCGCTGGAGGAGGCGTTCTCAGAGTCCACCCGCCGAGAGCTGGGGAGACTGGGCCACAACGTCGTGCCGGCGCTGGTCTGCGGAATGGGAGCCACCCTCACCTGGCGCGATCCGGCCACGGGAATCCTGGCCACCGGCGCCGACCCCCGCCGAGCCTGCTACGCCCTGGGTTGGTGACGGGAGCGACGACTTCCCAGTCGCCGACTGGGAGCGGCGGCTGTGCGCCAGGCTAACTGGCACAAGATAGGCGGTGGAAGTCCGCCGAAACGAAGGACTAACCATCCACGTTTCTCCGCGAGCCGTGCGTGGGCACCCGTGAGGGTGTCGGCGAAGCGTCGGTAGCGGTGCGTATGGGCAGGCTATTGAGCATCGAAAGCTCCATGATCGGAAGTGCCGAGGCTGTAGTCGCGGTCGAAGGCAACACCGGCTGGACCGCCCAGGTGAGGGCCGGCCGGGCTCCGCGGTGTCAAAGAACCCAGGCACGTACGCAAAATCTTGTTCCGGGACCTGGGAGGGCTTCATTTCACGCCGGGGGGTCGCCCCGGGGTCGCATGAGAAAGGAGTAACCCGAAACTCATGATGGACGGAACGAAGCAATCGGATTCATCCATAGTAGCGATGAAGCGGGCGAACAAAGAGGGGCGACCCTCGGCGGAGCCGGTGGAGCGAAGGGATGGAACCAAGGGGAATTCGGTGAGCCAAAGCACGCGCCGGACGCAGAGTCGGGGGAGCGTGTCCCAAGCGGTGGACCGGATACGGCGAGCGATCGCGAGAAACCCCAAGGAGCGACTGACCGCGCTGCTGCACCATATCACTGTGGAGGCCCTGCGCCGCGCCTACCTCGGACTGAGGAAGGATGCTGCGCCGGGAATCGATGGGGTCGGTGGGAGGAGTACGGGGCGAAGCTGGAAGAGCGACTGCTGGACCTGCATCGCCGCGTGCACCGGGGCGCGTACCGAGCGCCTCCCGTCCGGCGGGTGAACATCCCCAAGCCGGATGGAAGGACACGACCGCTCGGCGTGGCCGCGCTGGAGGACAAGATCCTCCAGAAGGCAGTCGTGGACGAGCTCCTGACGCCGATTTACGAGGCGGAGTTTCTCGGGCTCAGCTACGGGTTCCGGCCCGGACGGAAGGCGCATGACGCGCTGGATGCACTGGCCTACGGGATCGAACGGCGGAAAGTCAATGGGATCGTGGACGCGGACATTCGGACGTTCTTTGATGCGATCGACCGGGACTGCCTGATGCAGTTCGTGGAACGGCGGATCGGAGACCGGCGGGTGCTGCGGCTGCTGCGCAAGTGGCTGAACGCCGGCGTGATGGAAGAAGGGACCTGGTCGGACACGGGGAGAGGGACGCCTCAGGGCGCCAACGTCTCGCCGGTCATGGCCAACGTGTACCTGCACTACGTGCTGGACCAATGGTTCCATCGGACGTGGCGCCCACGAGTCCCGAAAGGCGAAGCGATCCTGGTGCGATATGCGGACGACTTCGTGGCCGGATTCCAGAGACGGGCGGACGCGAAACGGTTTCTCCGAGACCTGGGGGAACGGTGCGCCGAGTTCGGGCTGGAACTGCACCCGGAAAAGACGCGACTGGTGGAGTTCGGACGATTTGCGGCAGCGGATCGGCGACGACGCGGGGAGCGGAAACCGGAGACGTTCGACTTTCTGGGGTTCACGCACTACTGTGCGAAGACCCGGAAGGGACGCTTCCGGCTGGGGCGGAAGCCAAGCGCGAAACGGATGAACCGGACCCTGCAACGGGTGGGGGAGAGGCTGTGGAGACAACGGCACGCGGATCACTGGGAGGTCGGGAAATGGTTGAGCCGGGTCCTGAACGGCTGGCTGAACTATTTTGCGGTTCCGGGGAGTACGCGCTGGCTGCGAGGTTTCTGCTATCTGCTGCAACGGCGGTGGCTGCGAGCCTTGCGCCGCCGGTCCCAACGCGACCGCTTCAGCTGGGGACGGTTGCGACGGATGACGGAATTGCTCTGGCCATCCGTGAAGATCCGTCACCCGTGGCCGGGGCAGCGGTTCCGCTGGCCGTCCACACCCAAGGTAGGAGCCGGATGCCTTAACGGGCACGTCCGGATCTGTGCGGGGGGCGGCAGGAAACTGCCGTTCCTACCGTGACTTCTTGCCGCCGACTCTTACGAGCACGGGCGACCTGAAAGCCCCCAACTCAGGCCGTACCGCCCTTCCTGCGAAACCGAAACAACACAGCAAGCAATACGAATGCACGTTCTCTTGACGGCGCCGATGAATGGTCGCGGATTCGGCATTTCAACGTTGGGTAGTAGATCAACAGGAAGAATCGTCGCGCGTGAGGCAGGTTCCTGCATGACAACGCGGCCGGCACCTACGACAGCGAATACACGTTCCTGTCCGTTGACCGCATCTATAAGCAGATCCACGATGCGGCTATTTCGGAACTCGCTCAGCCTGCGCGCGATGCGGTTGGTGTACGGGTCGTTACGAAGTGTCACAAACCACGCTGCAGGCACTCTCGTCCGATTCTTCAGATCCAGTATCACCCTGGCCACCGAAAAAAATGCTCCCGAGAAGACCAAGACGATCAAGACTGGCATTCGCGATGACATGCTATTCGTAACCGAACCGTCATGACCTGCCCCCACCAGCGAGTCCACGGGCTAAATTAGACCTGGGACTGTCTGACAGTCCGCTCCGGGGTAACAGAGACTGAGCGTGGGTGTTGCCCACCGGAGGTATTCAAGGGCTGGCTTCACCCAAAGAGCAGTCGCCATCGAAACACCAATGGTCCGGAGGTGTGTTGGTGAACTGGACCGCACCCGAAGCCAGCGTATCCTGCCGGAGGACTGTGATGTGAATGAATTTCTCCACATTGACCATCATGGTTCCTTGAAATTCCTCCGGTTAGGTCCGGAAACAACTCGTCCACGAATTGGGCTTCGTATCCTTCGTAGGGCACGGTCTTGATTTCGAAGACTGCGCCTTCCGGGTCGAAGATCCCGATGCGGATCTCTTCCGGCGCCAAGGGTTTGACGTGGGCAAGCGCCACCCAGGCAATTCCCGTTCTCATACGGGAGTTTTGCTGGATAGGGAATGCGAAATAGAGCCCAGGCTCCGTAGGTCCCGTGCCAATCGAGTCGATGAGCTCGCCCCCCTGCTTCACCTGATAGAAGAATGTAGTCGCCAGATCCCCGTGGAAGTAGGAACGGTCACCGCGAAACTCCAGATAACCGGTACGAATCATGGAGTCACCGGTGATGACGAAGGTGGCGGACCCCGCGGGTTCCAAAGCTACGGGAAACGAGTTTGAGCCGCTGAAATCCTCTCCGTTGACGGACCAGTTTCCCTCCCAGTCCTCGTCTGATCCGGTCAGAAGCGTGACCTTGTCTTCCCAAGGCTCTGTGAGGACTTTGTTTGAGACCATAAAGATGCATTCGAATGACAAATCGGTGTCACTCCCACCGAGAACAAGGTGACCGTAGACGTTGCGGGCCCGGACCGGTGCGATCGTGATTGCCAGTACCAGTAGACACAGTCCAATCCGCGTGACTCTCATTGCTTTCTCCTCCCTGTTCAGAATGAATTCATGAGGCCGTTGATCTCGTTGGCACGACCGGAGCGACACTCAAACCCTTACTGGAACTGATGAATTACGGCTGACAAAGGTTCAGCGAGACCTGTTGATTTCAGTCAAACAATGCCTCCAGATGGAGACCCGCTCGACGAGGTTGTGGGTGACGCACCGGCGGCGCCGGTCGGTGATGCTTCGCAGTCGCGAGCTTGAGAATTAGTCTGGCAGTCTCCCTCAACATTCCCGTTCGCAAAGGAGTGCCGAGAGGTAGCGATGGTCCTCCGCGCACTGCAGATCTTCAGGATGATATGCGAGGAAATGACGCCGTATCTTCCGCAGTGGGAGGTGCTTCTTGCCTTCTTGCAGAGGAGCGCGGATTGTCCCTGACGAGGGTCAACTGAAGAAGGCCAACTTCCCCAAAAGGGCTAGAGCCGCATACGCGGCCCACTCCAAACGAGCTACGCGCTTGTCCAACCCTGCCAGGTTCGCTTTCACGTCATCAACGTCGGCCCTGGTGGCGAGCTGTTCCGGGATCGGAACGGCCGCCGCCGCAGCCTTAGCCTTGTCGTCAGGTGCGCCAGCGGCGAGGAGTGCTTCGTAGAGTTCGCTTACGATGTAGCTCATGTCCAGTCTTCTTCTAGGAGAATCACCGTGGACCGCGCGATTCACCGCTTCCGACCTCACGTTCAAGCTCCATTATACGGACTTCGATCAAGTGCCGTAGCTCAGAGACCGTCTGGCGACTGATAGCGAAACACGCCGTCTTAAAGCGCCGATGTACAGGGGCTGGCACATTGATGCTGAGCCGTTTCGCTGGCTCGTTTCCAGTCATCTGTGAAGGCGCGCCTGTGCGGACCGGAGCGTGGCCGAGGCCAGTCAGCTCTCCCTTGCAGTCGTTTTCGCCATGAATAGAAAATATTTTGCTATTCATGGCGAAAATTGGTCTCCTTTGGGTGAGTTTGGGAGCGGGAGCGGCGGTTTCCAACCGCCGACTCTTACGAGCACGGACGACCCGAAAGCCCCCAACTCAGGCCGTACTGCCCTTCCGTCGAAACCGGAACAACACCGCCAGCAGCACGAATCCCCCGGCAGCGACCAATCCGGGGACCCCGATCCGGGACCAGATGCTGTAGGCGCAGCCCAACGTGGCGAACCCGGTGGCCAGGGCCATCATCACGTTCCAGACCACTCGCTTTCCTCCCCGGGGCAGGTTCTCGCCCAACAGCTTCCGCTGGTTCATGAGCAAGAAGAAGGAGATGTACGCAATGGGCAGTAGCGCCATCCCGAAGATCGACGTGGGGACCGCCAGCCAGAACTGGGCATCCTTCCAGAAGAAGGGCCCCAGCACCCCTACCACGGCGGCCAGTGAGCCCAGCCGATAGGCCCGCCCCTTGGGCTCCAGTCCCAGCATCTCGCAGACGACGAACCCCGAGATCAGCATGAGGATGGCGATGCTGGAGAGGGCCATTCCCACCACGCCGATTCCGAACACCACCCGGGCGAACAGGCTGCCGGTGAGAGGCTCCAGCGACTCCGCCAGATTGAAGGCGTCCCGTTTCACCAGCATGGCGGCTATTTCCTTCTCCGCCTGCGGCAACTCCTCGGCCGCCCGGCTACTCGCTTCCGCGGACAGCCCCGGACTGGTGGCTGCAATCCGCTCCCTCAACAGGCCCTGGTAGCCGGCCACCAATTTGGCAGGAGGCGCCGGCCCCTCCGCCTCCGAGACCAGTCCGGCCGCGGGACGGGTGTGAAACTGGCTGGCCGAGGCGATGACCACGCAACTGGTGGCCAGCAGGAAGGGGATGAGCATCCCGGTGGACAGGTCGAAGATGGCCAGACCGCGAAATTCCCGGTTCCAGCCTCGGGAGAGGAGGGAGTAGCCCAGCAGGAAGGTCATGTTGATCCCGACCGCCGTGGCGCTGGCGCTGATCATGACGTCGCGCTGCATCCCCAGGATCTTGCCGCTCCAGAACTCGCGCGAGGTCTCGCCGACCGCCTCCAGGAAGGGGGTGTAGGTAGCGGTCGGATGCATCAGGACGCTCAGGTCGGGGACGAACCCGGAGAGAACGGCTCCCCAGTTCAGGGCGCCCGGGGAGAGGGCCATCTTCACGACCACG
Organism: Acidobacteriota bacterium; assembly: GCA_965217775.1. Classification (GTDB taxonomy): domain Bacteria; phylum Acidobacteriota; class UBA6911; order RPQK01; family JAJDTT01; genus JAJDTT01. The sequence continues at coordinate 2,722,029 of CBDCJH010000002.1, read as the reverse complement.
CCGAAGAAGCAGAGGACGATCAGTGCCACCACCACCTTCAGGGTCCCCTCGTACACCTTCACCCCCCAGCCGCCCTTGCCGTAGAGCCAGGTGATGGAGATGGTGACCGCGAGGATGACGGCGCAGATGATCACCTTGCCGCCCAGGTCGCCGGTGACGCCGTCCGCTCCCAAGAGATCCGGCAGCAGGTTCTGCTGGACCGCGCTGGTAGCCAGGCTGTACTGGGGCAGTGACCAGACCATGTTGGCCATGAGGCTGGCGATGGCCCAGGCCCATCCCAGGAGGGGGCTCACGTGCCGGTTGATGGCCTGAAAGGGACGCTCGCCCGTGGAGAGGGTGACGTAGCTGATGGCGCCCAGCATGACGATGCCCAGGATCATGGCCACCGGTTGGAGCCAGAGGAGGGCGAACCCGGAGAGGGTTCCCAGGTAGAGGCCACTGGCCAGGGAACCGCCTCCAAGGGTCAGGGCGCTTTGAAGCCAGCCCGGACCCGAGAGCCGGAAATAGGTCTTCAGCAGGGCGCCCCGGCCTTGGGCGCGGGCTTCCCGCAGCAGCAGCCGGTCGCCTTGGACATCCGATCTCTTCTCGGGCATGATTGCGTCCCGGTCGGTTGGACCATCCCGCACGGCGTTGACGGGTCATTCTGGCTGGGGCGTCCCCCGATTGCAAATCCAGCGGCGACAGGCGGTTCTGGTGGAATCTTTCTCAATTCTGGAGGATCAGGTCGAGCTGGCGCGGGGGGCTTGGGCGGCGTCGCATCGCCTCGGAGTCCGGTGGCGTGGAAAGCGAATCCTGTCACTGAGCCAGGGGCCCTACAGGCCCTATCTCTACCCGGTATTCACTCCGGCTGGCTTCGCCGTCACCTCCGAGAGTCCGGCGGATCACCCCCACCACAATTCCATTTGGGTGGCCCTGGACCGGGTCCGGTGCCGTTTCCCCTATTCCTCGGACGAGACCGAGGAGGGGACCTACAACTTCTACGTGAACGGGACCTTCCAGGGCCGGGCGCCGGGACGGATCCTGACCACCGGAGTCGAGTCCGAAGAGCTGGCTCCGGACCACCTGAGAATCCAGTTGAACCTCCAGTGGCGGGGTCCGGAGGAATGGGCCGCATCGGAAGGACGAGTCCTCCTGACCGAGACCCGGACGCTGGACATCCGTCCCGGGGAGCGGGCGAACCGGATCGACGTCCGCTCCCGCCTCCAGGCCGGCCAGTGGGGACTCGAGCTGGGGCCCACTCGCCATGGACTTTTCGGGGTGCGACTGATCGAGGCCCTGACCGTGACCCATGGCGGAAGGCTTCTGGACTCGGAGGGGCGTGAGGGGGGACGGGACATCAGTCGTGAGAGCGCCGATTGGGTGGACGGTTCCGGGACCTTGGGAAGGGGGGTCCGTGCGGGCGTGGCCCTGTTTCCCCATTCCTCGACGGCCGGTCATCCCTGGTACGTGACCGATTGGGGGACCCTGACCATCAACCCCATGGCCAGCCGCGTCTGGTCGCTGGAACCGGGACAGAACGTGGAGTTCGGGCTTCGAGTCGGGGTCCACGACGGCGACGCCCGCGAGGCGCAGGTCGGAGAGCTTTACCGGGAGTTTCAGGAAGAAATCGAAAGGGGAAGCTGATGAAGATCGTTCGATATCGGGAAGGGGACCGGATCCACTACGGGATCCTGGAAGAGGGGGGACTGATCCGGCGCCTGGAAGGGACGCCCTTCGAGAGCCTGACTCCGGACGGGACCGCCACGCGATTGGAGTCCGTGCGGATCCTCTCGCCCGTGCCTGCGCCCAGGATCTTCGGGCTGGGCCTCAACTATGCCGACCACGCGGCCGAGGGGGGAAAGGAACACCCGCCGCAGCCCATGCTCTTCATGAAGCCCTCCACGGCCGCCATCGGACCCGGGGAATCCATCGTCTATCCGGCCGAAGAGGGGAATCTGGAAGTCCACTTCGAGGCCGAGCTGGTGGCGGTCATCGGGAGGATAGCCCGGAGGGTCGGCAGCAGCGAGGCCCTGGACTACGTCCTGGGATACACTTGCGGCAACGACGTGAGCGAGCGCGTCATCCAGAGGGCCGAGATGAAGGAGGGATGTCTTCTCATGGGCAAGGGGTACGACACCTTTTGCCCCCTGGGGCCGGCCGTCGTCACCGGGCTGGATCCCACCGGCCTGCTGCTGCTGGCCCGCGTCAACGGCCGGGAGCGGCAACGCACCAATACCTCGGACCTCATCTACTCCGTGGCCGAGATCGTCTCCTACATGAGCCGGGCCATGACGCTGCTTCCCGGGGACGTGATCCTGACCGGGACGCCCTCGGGTGTGGGACCCATCTATCCTGGAGACAACGTGGAGATCGAGGTCCCCCAGGTGGGCGTTCTGGCCAACCCGGTGGTGGCCGAGGAAGGGAACGAACCATGAATCCAATGAGCGGGCTGAGGGGAGCCGGGTGCCTTCTGGCCGTGGCCGCGGCGGCCTGCGGTGCAGGGAGCGGAACCTTGATCCTGGAAGCGGAGCAGCAATGGAAGGACGCCGCCGGTGCCACGGCGGGCGTCGTGGCCGGACCCAACGGTCTGGAGCTGGAAGCGGGCGGCGAAGGCCGTTGGACCGGGGCCTGGCGGGAAGGGCCGGGAGAGGCCGGTTCGGTCCGGGTTACGTTCCGGTCCCGATTGGACCTTTTCCGGGACAAGACCATCGAAGTCGTGGTGGACGGCTCCGAGGAACCCTACACCGGCAGCGACGGTGTTCCGCACGACTGGTACGGGCGCTCGATGATCGCCATTCTGGACCAGAACCGGTGGGTCATGGCGCTTCGCTCCGGACTGAATCACATGGACTGGAAGGGCCAGGATGCCATCCACATTCTGACCTCCTCGGACGAGGGACGGACCTGGGGCGAGTTGGACCGCTGGTTCGACGGTTCCCCCATTTCGGGGATGCCCTTTGACGACGGCTACACCCACAGCGAGCCGGGCCTCTACCACATGCCCAGCGGCGACCTCATCCTCCAGTTCTGGCGGACCGCCTACAGCACCGGAACACGACAGCTCCGTTCCCACGACGGCGGGAAGACCTGGGTCTCGGACCACGATCGAATTCACGTGCAGGGGGTCACCGGGGCGCCCGGGGACCTGGCCATCGGCACCGAAGACTGGTTCGTGGATCCCGAGAATCCCACCCACGTCTACATGGCGTTCCAGTATTTCCACCACGAGGCCCAGGCGGGAACCCTGTTGGCCCGCTCCACCGACGACGGCCGGAGCTATGAATTCCTGAGCTGGATCGGTCCCCTGGCCAGCGAGAAGGACCCGGACGGAGGAGCGACCTTCGAACCGGCCATCGAGTACGTGGGCAACCGCACCATCGTGGCCGTCCTGCGGGACGCGGCCGGCAATCGGCACACCTGGCAGACGGTGAGCACCGACATGGGCGCCACCTTCGCCCCCCTGGAGGAGATATCCCCCAAGGTGGACGGCGGCGTCGAAGGGGGCCTCTGGCAGCGGGCCCGGATCTACAAGGAGAGCAATCCCAGGTTCCAGCATGGGAACGTGCTGGACTACGCCGCTGGCGAGGGCCGTCTCTGGGGCATGGGCCTCCACAGCATCGGCGGCGGATACACTCGCAAGCCGGTGGTCTACTGGTCCGACGAAGACGGCGCCACCTGGCAGGGCCCCGAGCTGCTGCACGGCCCCATGCTTCCGGGAACCGACACCGGTTACGGAGACCTGAAGCGGCGGGTGGACGGGGCCTTCGTGGCCGTGGCCTACTATGCAACCCGGGACTCCATGGTGTCGGACCTGGAGCAGTACACGTTCGGCGGACGGCGGGCCCGGTTCCGGTTGGAAGAGGACGCCGACGGTGACGGTGAAGCGGACGGAGGATCGAGCTGGCGGGAGCTCCACGGCGGCGTCGAGAACTACACGGTCCCGATGACGGGAGCCCGCTGGAGGCTGAATCTCCGCCTCTCCCGCACCGGAGAAGGCCCGGGACCCGGAATCGAGTCGATCCGGATCGAGCCGTCGCAGGAATGATGCCAACCCTGCGGCTGGTCCGGAGAAGGATGGCCAGAATAAAATTCAGTCCGGCCGGAGTCGCCGGACCAACCGCGACTTCCTCGTCGCGGATTCAGGACGGGAAAGGGTGACCTGATGCAACTTCACTTCGCCGATCACGTGGTGCTGGGCGTCTATCTGGCGGCCATGATGTTCCTGGGTTGGAGGCTCGCCAGGGGTCAGCAGACCGAAGAAGAATATTTTCTGGGCGGGCGGCGCCTCCCCTGGTTTGCCGTCGGAGTCAGCATCATCGCCTCGCTCCTGTCCAGCATCACCTATCTGGCGAGTCCCGGCATCGTCTGGCGCTTCGGCTTCGGCGGCTTCGTCAGCTCCCTGTTCGCCATTCCCCTCGACATGATTCTGATTCTGCTCCTGGCCATTCCCTTCTTCGTCCGTTTCAAGTTCACCACGGCCTACGAATACCTGGAACACCGGTACGACCTCTCGGTGCGGCTGTTGGGCGCCACCATGTTTCTCCTGTTCGTCACCGTGCTCATGGGAGTGATCGTGCTGGTCTCGTCCCGCGCTCTGGCCGTGGCCACGGGTCTGCCTCTGGTGGTGATCATCGGGGTGATCGGAGTCGTCGCCACCGTGTACACCATGATGGGAGGCATTCGGGCCGTGGTCTGGACCGATGTGATTCAGGCGGCTCTCCTGGTGGGCGGAGGGCTGTTCACCGTCGGCTACGTGGCCTGGGTCACGGGTTCGGGACCGCTGGACTGGTTCCACGTCGTGAACGTCAGGGACAACGAGAGTTTCACCTTCTTCTCCCCCGATCCCACCGTGGCCGCCACGGTGGTGACCATGACCCTCTCGGGTGTGATCTGGACTCTGACGGCCCATTGCGCCAACCAGATGACCCTGCAACGTTACTTCAGCACCGTGGACGTCCGGGCCGCCAAGCGCAGCTTCGTCACCAGTATCGTGGTCAGCGCGATGATCGCGCTCCTGCTGGCTATCATCGGCGCCTCCCTGGTCTACTACTACACTCACGGTCCGGAAGCCCTCCCCGAGCACATCAACCTGGCGAGCGGCAAGGATCGGGATTCCATCTTTCCCTTCTTCGTGGCCTCCAGGATTCCGCCGGGACTGGCCGGAGCCATCTTCGCCGCCCTCCTGGCGGCGGCCATGTCCACCATCGACTCGGGCGTCAATTCCTGGGCCACCGTGGCCACGGTGGACTTCGGCCGGCTCCGCAAGAAGCCGTCCAGCGGGAACCGCGTCTTCCAGGCCCGGATCATCACCCTGATCGTCGGGTTGGTGGTGACCGTGTCGGCCGTCTACCTGGACGGGCTCACCGGAATGGACGATATCCTCACCATACTGCCCAAGACCTTCAACTCCCTGGTGGGTTCGATGGGAGCTCTGTTCCTGGCGGGGATGCTGTTCCCCAGGGTCGGCACTCGCGCCGTCTGGCCGGCGGCGTTCATCGGCTTGGCGGTGGCTCTGGGAGTGGCCTATTCGCGCGACCTGCTGCAGCTCATGGACCCCTCCACCCACCAGGCCATGGCAGGTGTCTTCGGTGCGGACTTCACTCAGCGCCTGGTGGAAAAGGGGATGGGATTCACCTGGATCATCCTCTCGTCGGCCGTTGCCGCGCTGGGTTCCGCATGGCTGCTGAGCTTTGTGTTTCCCAATAAGGATCTGGAAAGGATCAAGGGCCTGACCTGGGCCACTCGCCACGAGCCCTCGCCGTTTACCCGGAAGAAGCTGGTGTGAGAGAGGACAACTGAAGTCCGAACTTGATTCACTCGAAATGCTCAGCGCATCGCTGGTTGAATGTCGAAAAGGATATTCTCTTCAGCTATTTATCGCGGATTATTTGTTGTGCGCCTCTTACCTTCCCATTCACCGTTGGATTGAGAAGCGATTCAAATCGGACGAGCAGTGGGAGCTATGGAGGATTCGTTTTCGATAGTCACCCTTCCCGAGCGGCCTTCGTAGATCATCTTGAAACTTCTCAGGAAGGTTCTCCCAATGAGGACCGCATGCGGCTGCCCTCCAGAAATGAGGTCAACAGCTGCAAACCGACCATAAATTAACCACTGGAGACCAGGAATGAAAATTTGAGCCAGATGCATACGCCGTCGGCTCGATCCCGATATACCTGAAAAATCCTGCTCTCCGACAAATGGAAGATTCAATCTGTCGGCTAAAATGCTGTCGATGCAACTCTCTGCTGCACCTGTATCAACAAGTGCCGGTATCCGCTGGTTTGGAAGTGAAGGAACCGGTTTTGACGAAGGACGATAGTCTGGATCAAACCCCACACGGACTTCCAAAGTAGGTCCAAACAGGACAAGCCTTGCCGATCCGGGTCTGTTCTGGGTGTCTGAGAAGCCACATTCAGTGGTCGGCATCGACGGGCCTGAAAAGAACGGAAGCCGGAAGTGAAGGCGTGGGTACCCCAATTTGCCGAATCAGGTAGGGCCCCCGTCCAAAACGAGCCACCGCAGTTTGCGCAGCAACTTGGAAATCCTCAAAGAATTCCACGTAGTCATCACCATGAATGACGATCCACTCCCAGGGATGATCACGCTCGAACTCGGCCTTGTGTCGCTCAAAGATCTTAGTCTCCAGAGACAGGTCATTCCCAGCCATGGCATTCCTCCTTCCTTGGGTGACTACTGACGAAGGAAAATCGAGAACACAAGAGACTCAAGCTTCTGGGACGATTTTACCAAATCAGAGGATCGACGACACTCGCCCCAGAATTGTTCGGCCCGTCGGACACGCACGATCAAACATTTGAATACTTGCCGAATGTGCGTTCCACCTTCGCTCTCTCCGCGAAACGGCCTTGATCGGCTGCCTCGATTCCGGCCCGGATACATTCCTCCCGCCAGGCGTGCAGTTCAAGAAAATTTTCGATCGCTTCGTTCACGATGTCGTTGCGTGACCGGTCCTGTAGCTTGGCAAGTGTATCCAGTTGCCGAACGATCCCGCTTTCGGTACGAATGCTAAAGGCCTCGGTAACCATGTGAATACCTCATCTCAATTCGTTGCGGTTTTGTCACCGTTACAGTCTCGCGAATGTCTTCACTCTTTCCTCTTTCCTCTGTTCTTCAGAAAATCTTGGAGAGCTTGCGGGTCTCCGCGGTGATCACGTCCACTACTGCCGGCTGTCCGTCTCTCGTAGCCTGAATCGCCCGCTTCAGGGCCGGCTGCAGCCCTTGGACCGTCTCCACCTTCTCCGCATGGCAGCCGAGGGCCCGCGCCACGTTGGCGTAGTCCCCGGTCTGAGTCGAGATCTTGTAGCGCTCGACAGCCACGGGGATGTGACGGTCGTAGCCGCTGAAGATGGAATCGTGCTTGATCACCGTCAGAATGGGGATGTTCTCCCGGACCGCCGTCTCCCAGTCCATTCCGGTCATCCCCACGGAGGCGTCCCCCATGACGTTGACCACCAGCTTGTCGGGATGGGCGATCTTGGCTCCCATGGCCAGACCCAGCGAGAAACCCAGTTGGGAGGACTGGCCCCATCCCAGATAACTGCGGGGAGTGTTGGCCTGGTAGAAGACGCTCTGAATGTCCCGCGAGGCGCCCGATTCGTGGGTCACGATGGAGGTGTCCGGGTCGATGGCCGACCAGAGCTCCCGGAACATCCGGTATCCGTTGACGGGTCGGGAATCGTCGCTGAAGAGGGACTCGAACTCCTCCAGCCAGGCGGTCCGCAGCCGTGAGAGGGTCTCGACCGTCTCCTGACGATGGGCCTCCCGGTCCTTTCCCACCTTGGATTTCAGGACCTCGGCCAGTTGCCGCAGGAACAGTTTGGCGTCGGCCACGACCGGGAGCACCGCCGGATATTCCTTGTTGATGTCGGACGGGTCCACGGTGGCGTGGATGATGGCTTTACCAGGCGGGATCGGTGGTGTGAAGGGAGCCACGGTCAGGCTGGAGCCGACGGCCAGGATCAGGTCGGTGTCGGCCAGGTAATGCCGCGCCATGAGGGTGATGGAGTAGGCGCCGACGCCGGCCGAAAGCTCATGGCGTTCGGGGAAGCCGCTCTTTCCCTGAAGCGTGGTCATGACGGGAATTCCCAAGATCTCGGCCACCTCCACCAATTCCCGGCTCGCCTCGGCATAGAGGATGCCCTGGCCGGCCCAGATCATGGGACGCCGGGCGCGCAACAGGCGTTCGGCGGCCTCTTCCACGGCTCCCGGATCGGCGGCCACCCGCATCCGGGGGATCGGCGTGTATTCCAGGTCGCCGACGAACTCCGCGTTGCAGGCGTCGTCCAACAGCTCCAGCATCACCGGGCCGGGCCTCCCGGAGCGCAGGGCCGTGAAGGCATGCCGCAATCGGCTGGGAGCCAACTCGGGCGAGACCACCTTGTTGGCCATCTTGGTGGTGGCCCGGTAGTTGTCGACGCAGTCGAAGGAAGGATGGGTCCCGATCTGGTCCAATCCCGCGTGCCCCGGCAGGAAGAGGACCGGTGTGGAATCGGTGAAGGAGTGGGCCACGCCCGCGAAGGCGTTCTCGGCGCCGGCTCGGGACTGGACTGTGAAGACCCCGATCTGCCGGCCGTTGGTGGACCGGGAGACGCCGTCGGCCATGTTGCCGGCGACCCGCTCCTGGCGGGAGCTCAGGATCCGGACACCGGCCCGGGCCAGGGCGTCCAACAGGTTGGTCAAGGGGTAGCAGAACACCTGCCGGATCCCTTCCATTTGCAAGATCTTGACGATGGCATCGGCGCCGTTCATGGGATATTTCTCCTGTTCAGGCACTCCAGTCATGGAGCGGACTCGTCTCGTCGACGGCCTAGACGAGCATGTTGACGTTCGGAATCATCATTGGCGCAACCGGATTTCTCGATTTCGACGTTCGTCGGCCTCCAGCTCGTCCACGAGTCGGTTGAACCCGACGGTGTCGAAACCGGGCCTCAGGGCGAGCCTTTGGGGTTTTGTGCGGTATGGTTTCGCATCCCGCGTTCGGCGGCTGTTTCGCGGTCCCTCGCGCAACAGCCGATTGATGACCTGCTTCAACGAGTGTCCGCGCCGCCGCCGCAATTCCCGGATCCGGACAGCGATATCTTCGTCGATGGTGAGAGTGGTGCGCATCACAGCATCATATGGATTGTCGAATATGATGTCATTGATGTCTCCGATTTCCTCGGGAAGTCCCCGGCACCTCCACCACGACATAGTTCCGTTCCACCGCCACCGAGTAGGTCTCCAGCGTGTAGGGACCCGGGCAGAGGCCGCTCATCTCGGGATCGGACGCCGGGTCGCGGTTCTTCCCCGCCAGAGTGGCGCCGCTCTCGACCCGGGCCGGGTAGGTGGCCACGCGCAACCGGGCCGGGTCGAACCAGGACTGGCCGGTCTTGACGTCGAACTCCCACCCGTGCCAGGGGCAGCGCAGGATCTCGCCTTTCCGCAGGTACTCGAACTCGCCCGGAGTCGGCGAGGTGGCGAATCCCGTGAGGTGTCCCAGGCAGACCGGGCCGCCCTGATGGGGACAACTGTTGCGAAGGGCGTAGAAACGTCCGCCCACGTTGAAAACGCCGATGGCCCGGGGCCCAATCTTCACCAGCTTGCGGGAACCGGGCGGCAGGGAGTCGACGCTGCAGATCAGGTGTCGCTGGACCGGCGACTTTCTTGTCGCCCGCCTGGGAGGGACGACTTTCTTGTCGCCCTTTCCCCCGTCGGCCCCCTTCGCCATACCCTCGTGCTTCATCATTAGTTGGGAGTTCGGCGGCAAGAAAGCCGCCGCTCCCGGGGTGCCCCTACGCCTCTCCGAAATCGTAGAGGCTCCGCGCGTTCTCCGACATGATGGCTCGACGGAACTCCCGGGGAAGGCTCGGCGGGATGGCCTGCGCCGGAGAGTCGAAATCCCAGTGGGGGTAGTCGGTCGCAAACAGCAGTCGGTCGTCCATGTCCAACTGTTCCAGCAACTGCACGAGATACTGGTGCCGGGGCGGCTCCTCCATGGGTTGGGTGGTGAGCCAGAAATGGCGGCGGATGGTCTCCGAAGGCAGCCGTCTCAGGTCCGGCACCTCCTCCTTGAGCCTCCCCCAGGAGCGGTCCAGGCGCCACATCAGGGGAGGCAACCAGGCGAACCCGCCCTCGATCAGCACCACCTTCAATCCGGGAAATCGCTCGAACACCCCTTCCGTGACCATGCTGATCATCTGGGCTTGAAAGGCCTGAGGCATGCCTGCGTGATCCTCGTAGTAGTGGTTGGGCCATCCTCCACCGGTCAGGGGCTGGCCCGAGTTTCCTCCGAAGTGGATGCCGAAGGGGAGATCGTGGCGCTCGCAGGCCTCGTACATCTTCCAGTATTTGCGCCGGCCCAGAGGCTGTTGCGTGCGGACCGCCGCCAGCACCTGGACGAAGCCGGGATGGCCTCCCACGCGGTCGATCTCGGCCGCCGACAGCTCTCCGTCTTCGTAGGGCACCACGATGGAGGCCCGCAGCCGCGGCTCGGGTTCCAGCCAGGCCTCGATCTGCCAGTCGTTGAGGCCCTGCGCGAAGGCGGCGCCGAACTCCAGGTTCTGCTGCCGGCCGGCGCCGACGAGACAGTTCAGGAGGCCGTATTCCAGGTCCCACTCGTCCAGCAACTGCTCCCGCATGAAGTCCAGGTCCGAGCCGGCGGGCAGGCCGGAAGGGGGCCAGGAATCGTGCCGGGCGGCGTTGGGACTGGCTCGGGGGTACTCGCAACCGATGTGCCCACGGAGCCCGATCAGCCGGTGGTGATTTCTCCAGCGTGAAGGAAGGTACTTGCGGATCGCCTCATCATAGGGCAGCGCGTTGTGGATGTCGCAGTCGATGACGGCGGTCTTGGCCCGGCGCCTTCTGCGGATCATCGGTCGAGTCTTGGGTTCAACCGCGATGGCCATGGTTTCCTCCTCAAAGCCGATAGAACTCACGGGCGTTTTCAGATCCGATCCGGTCCCACAGCGAGTCGGGAAGCTGGACCGGGAGCGTTTCCTCCACGGCGCCGTCGTGGCAGTGCGGGTAGTCGGAGGAGAACATCAGGAGGTCCCGTCCGTCCATCTGCTCCAGGACCTCCAGCAACTGCCGGGTCCGAGGCGGCGCGTCCACGGGCTGCAGGGTCAGACGGATGTGTTCCCGGATGTATTCCGACGGGGGCCGCTTGACCCACGGAATGTCCCGGCGCAGTCCTCTCCATTCCTTGTCGAGCCGCCACATGAGCGAGGGCATCCAGGTGAAGCCGCCCTCGATCAGAGCCACCCGCAGGCCGGGATAGCGGTCGAAGGTCCCTTCGGCAATCAGGCTCAGGACCTGGGACTGGAAGACCTGGGACATGCCGGCGTACTCCTCCAGATAGGTGGAGGGCCACCCGCAGGGGGTGGGGGGATTGCCGGAGGAGCCGCCGAAATGGATTCCCACGACCAGATCGTGGCTGAGGGCCGCCTCGTAAAGGGGATCGAAGCGGCGGTTTCCATAGGGGGTCCAGGAGCGGACCGGCAGGATCACCTGCACGAAGCCGGGATGATCCCCCAGACGATCGATCTCCTCGGCGGCCAGGACCGGGTTCTGGCTCGGCACCACCAGGGAGGCGCGCAGGCGGGGGTCCGCCGTCAACCAGTGCTCCACCTGCCAGGTGTTGATGGCCGTGGCCAGCGCCGACGCCAGGTATTCGTTGTGGACGCTCTGGACCCAATAGTTGCAGTTCAGAATGCCCAGCTCCAGATCCCAGGCGTCCAGGGTCTGGGCGCAGAGGAATTCGGGATCCGAACCGGGCGGCCCCCCGGACGGAGGTGTGGTGCCCGGACGCGCCGGAATGGGCGTCCCCTCGGGGTAGTCGTTCACGTCGGGGCCCAGGAACGCCGACTCGCGAAGGTACGCCCGCCAGTGCTCCTCCAGGTAAGGCACCAACGTCTCCAGGGAGGGAAGCTGATTGTGGATATCGCTGTCGATCATCGCGACTCTCCGGCCGCTTCAGCCAGTCTCCAGGGATTCGGGTTGCCCCGTCTTCAGAGATCGTATCAGAGCATCCACTCCCAAAGTTCCGTGAAGGGCATCCTGCGGCGGGCTGCTCACCGGATGCCGTCCCTCCAGAGCGTCCAGAAAGTGGTCCCGCTGGGCCCGCATGACGTCGTCCCGGTCCACGGTGAGCTTCTCCACGTGCCGCCGTCCGGTTTCCCGGTCGCCGTGCTCCACGAGGTTGCGGCTCAGATCCACCCGAACGTAGCCCAGTTCTCCCTGGAACGTATAGGTGCAGCGGTCCGGATAGGCGACGTAGTCGATGTGCAGCTCGGCGACGCGCTCCGACTCGTATTCGATCACTGCGCTGAGGAGGTTGGGGCGGCTGGTGAAGGGAAGTCCCTCGACCTGAATGCCCCGGGCGTAGACCGAAATGGGCCGTTCCTCCATGAGCCACCAGAAGGTGTCGAATCCGTAGACATAGTCCAGGGCCGCCGAGCCGAAGACGTCCCGCTGGTGCCGGGAGCGGGAGTTCGCCAGCGTATTCAAGGTGGCGACGGAGAATCGGGCGTAGCAGACTCGTCCGATGCGGCCCTCCCGGATGAGTTTTTGGGCGCGCAGCATTTCGGGCATGAATCTCTGGACGAAGCCCACGTTCAGAATCCGGCCGGTCCGTTTCTGATCCCGGATCATGCTCCTGGCGCCCGCGGCGGAATCGGAGATCGGTTTCTCGCAAAAAATGTGGGCGCCCGATTCCAGGGCAATCCGGCTCAGGGGGGCGTGGGATGCGGGAGGCGTGCAGACGAAGACCAGATCGGGCCGGGAGGCGGCAGCCTCTCGGAAATCGCTCCATTGACGGGCGCCTGGAACCGCGGTTGCCGCTTCGGACAACCCCTCGGGCCGGCTGTCGCAGACCTCGACCGCAAGACCTTCGACCTCGGTCAGGAGCTGCAGATGCCGCAGGCCGATGGAGCCTGCCCCCACCACCAGAACCCGTCTCTTCACGCCGTGTGTTGCCTCCCTGGCGGTTGACCGAGCCAGATTCCTACGGGAGGGAAGGAAATGCAAGCTGGAGGAGAGCCCGCCGGTCCGGTTCCACGGACTACCGGAGACGGCCGGCTCAAATGTCGTAGAGAGAACGTTGCAGGGGCTTCTTCGTGGCTGGGTCGGCGACTTCGTTCAACTCCATGGGATAGAGATTGAACAAGGTCTGATTCCTCAGGTCCCTGGGACCGTGGCGCAGGACCCAGGACCGCAGCAGGCTCACCGGTCCGCTGGCGGGAATCTTGCCGTTCCGGAAACGTTCGAGCCGATCCAGAAAGAGGGCCTTGTCCCGGTCGGTCAACTGCTTGGAAATCGGCCCGAAGGCGTAGATCAGGACGCCGATGAGGGAGGTGTACCGGGGATTGCGGGAAAGGGCGTTCGACAAACGCCTCTTGTACTCCTTGGCGAGGAAGGCCGCATCCGGCTCGCCGTCGTCCGACAACAGTTTGTCCAGCCGATCCAGCTCCTTCCGGTTGTAGGCCATGAGCAGAAGGCGGTTCTTGGCATGGAACCGGTTCAAGGCTTCCCGGGTCGGTCTTCGGGTGATCCGGCGAAGCCGGGCCAGGGCGTAGAGCCGGGTCAGGAATTGTTCCCGCCGGATTCGATTCCGGAGGCGCTTTTCGTCCTCGACGGCGGCGTCGGGAAAGTGCTCCAGGACGGCCGCGGCGAAGATCCCGGCACCGCGTTCCAGCACCGTCTCCCGATCGGCGTCGTGGATCTTGGTGTCCCGGATGCCGCAACTGGGGGACCGGCTCTTGAGGATGAATCCGTCCACTTCTTTCAGTGTTCCCAAGAACGACTGGCTGAAGGTGGTCATCCCTTGGGTCAGGTCGCGCCCGGTCGCCGGTTGAACCAGGGTCCGGCCGCCGTCGCCGGCGAGGATCCGGATGGGGTCCCGCGGAACGCCCAGGCCGATCTCCAGTTCGGGGCAAACCGGCCGGATCTTCACGTAGGAGGAAAGATGGTGGATGAAGTCTTCCCGGATCATCTTGCCGTTGTAGCGGCAGGCTTCGACGCCGAGGCAACGGCTCAGGACAACGACGGGGGTCGGGGTCCGGCTATTGGACTTCAAAGGTCGCGTACTCCCGGCCAAGCGTCCTGGGCATGCAGGAGCGTCAACGGTCCCGCCCTGACGGGGGACCTTCTCTAACGGATCAGACTTCTCCCCACGAAGACATTTCGGCCTTCAACTCCGGATCCAGGTTCATCCGAAACGATTCCAGAGCGTTGTCGATGTGGTCGTACTTGCGTGCGCCCGCCAGGACCGCCGTCACGTCCGGGTTGCTCATGGCCCACGCCATGGCCAGCCGCACCATGGAGAATCCCGTCTCCTCGGACTTGGCTCGAAGCTGTTCCACAATCCTGAAGAACCGGTCGTGAAAGTAGATGTCCCCGTGTCCGGGGACGATGTCGAAGCGGGTTCCCGAGGGCAGGTTTTCCATTCCGGCCGCGTACTTGCCCGCGAAAAAGCCGGCTCCCAGAGGACTGTAGGTGGTGACGGCGATCTGTTCGCGGCTGCATAGGGGGAAGAGGTCCCGCTCGTATTCCCTGATGGCCAGGTTGTACGGAGGCTGGGTGATCTCGAAACAGCGGTAGCCCCGCTTGCGGCTGATCGCCATCGACTCGCGCATCATGTCCGCGGTGAAGTTGCTGCAGCCCAGGGCCACGATGCGTCCCGCATCCGCTTCCTGGTTGAGGGCGTCCAGGCTCTCTTCGATGGGGACGTTGGGGTCGGGGGAATGGATCTTGTAGGCGTCGACCGAATCGGTCCGGAGCCGTTCCAGGCTTGCCGCCAGAGCCTTGTGGATATTCTCGGGACTGGCGCCGGTGCTGACCTTGGTGCAGACCGTCACCTCGTTCCGGCAGCCCCGCGCCTCCATCCAGCGGCCGATGATGTTCTCCGATGAGTTCATCTCCAGGGTGACCTCGCGCCTGTCCTCGACCCCATACTCCTTGATCCGGTACTGCTGGGAATTGCCTCCGCCGTAGGACTCGGCCGTGTCCAGGAAGGTGACGCCCTTCTCCACGGCGTAGTCCAGCACCCGCCACGAGGTCTCCTCATCGATCTCCCGGCCAAAGGTGGCGCAACCCAATCCGATGGGACTCATCATGCGTCCCGTCTTCCCCAAAGGTCTCAGCTTCATTCGGATTCCCCTTTCAACGAGTATGGTGGAAGCGGCGGTCCCGGTGGCCTCGGCAGCCCGTAAAGCTTACCAGTTTCCCCGCGTGGTAGTCTTGACCTCCTCTTGACGGTTCGTTGACGTTGGTGAGTGCATGGCCGGTTCGGAAGGAGTGTTCACATGCGAAAAATCGACGCGGTCCTGCTGGGTCTGGACAATCCCCATTCGATTGCGCACCTGAAAACGCTCGATCAGCTTCCCGAGGTGGATCGGGTCCTGGTCTGGTCCGAAAGTGAGAAGTTCATTCCCGGCGTCGAGGAAGCCGGGAGCTCAAAGGTGGAGCGGGTATCGACCGATCTGTCGTCGATCCTGGCGGCAGGCGCGCACCTGGCCGTGGCCAGCCCGCGGACCGACCGGAGTCCCGACGTCTGCGTCCAGGCGCTGGAGACGGGGCATCACGTCCTGGCCGAGAAGCCCATCGGTCCCACGGTTGAGGAGATCGGCCGGGTCGTCCGGTCGGCGCGGGACAACGGCCGGAAGCTGGGTGTCTTCTACGGGCGGAGGTACCATCCCCTGGTCCGCCAGGTGCGGGAGATCATCGCGCAGGGCCTGCTGGGAACGCTCATGTCGCTGGAACTCCGGATGCTCACGACCCAGGTCCGCTTCCGCGATCCCGACTATTGGCTCTTCAAGAAACGGATTTCGGGGGGCGGCATGCTCTCCTGGCTGGGCTGCCACTACGTCGACAAGATCCGGTTCGTCACCGGAGAGGAGATCGTTTCGGTGTCGGCCGAGGTGGCCACCCGGAGCGGCGAGGAGATCGACGTGGAGGACGTGGCCGTGCTCTCCTTCCGTCTCGCCTCCGGGACCGTGGGCACCCTCCACGTCGGATTCGTCATGGCCCTGAGCGGCAGCGGCTACCACAACGTGGGGGGTTACGACAACTATGTGGGAATCAATGGCAGGCGGGGCCGCTTGTACTTCTCTTCCGCCGGGACTCCCGACCGGCTCCAAGTGGAGACGGACCATCCCGACTGGTCCGACGCCCCTTGGCGGGAGTTCGAATATACCTTGGCTTCGTCACCGGCCTATGGCGGGGTTCCCGGAGAGCGTTTCGTCCGGGATTTCCTGAAAGCGACCTGGGGAGAGGGGACTGTCCCGGCTTCAGGAGAGGACGCGCTCCAGGTGGCGCGCATCGTGGAAGCGGCCTACGAGTCAAGCGAAACCGGACGCCGGGTCCAGGTGCGTACCCGTTGATCTCCTCGCGGCTTGAAATCGAATCTTGTCCCGCTCCCCATACTCATGTTAGACCACTGGGAAAACCGGACCGATAAGCGGGGGAATTGTGATCCATGAAGAAAAGGCAGAGTGCCTCCGTCTCGTTGGTTCTGATCTTGGTCCTGTCGGGATGCGGGTCCCAGGAATCGGCCCTGGACTCGAAGGTCGAGTCGGTTCCCGTTTCCGACATCCGATTTCCGGATTCGGTGTTTCGGGTCACTCTGGGCCTCACCGATTCGGAGCCCCGGGACTGGTCCGGGAATCTCCGCCTCCAGCCGGGCCAGAAAGCGGAGCTGGTCCCCGAGCACTTCCGCGCCGGAGTTTACCGTCACGACTTCGGCGCCGGCTGGCGCACCATCGTCGACCCGAAGATCCCCAACGACCGGCTCACGGGACCCGAAAGCTGGCTGGCGCACACCACCTTTGACTGGGTTCGCTATCAGGATCGAGCCCGGATCCGGCACCCCAGCCTCTTCGTCCGGCTCTGGGACAATCCGGGCCAGGCGCCGTTCCAGGTCCGGGCCGGAGGACAGGACTTCTCCGTCGGTCCGGCGGATCTGCCGTTGTTCCGTCCCGAGTCCCGGCTCGGAGATCGAGTCCGGGTGGAGCGGGTGCCGCCGGCGGCTCAGGTGGCTCGGGAGCGGACCGGCCAGCAGGACTATCCGGCCCTCATGGCCACCCCTTCGGGAGACCTCTGGGCCGCGTGGCAGGAGTATGACGAGCGCCATCACGATTCGGTCTGCGTCCGGCGCAAGCAGGGGGATGCCTGGGGACCGGTCTGGGTCCTGGCCCGGGAGGCGGACGTGTTCCGCAGCGCTCTGGCCCACGACTCGGACGGCGGGGTCTGGGCCATCTGGTCGATGCAGGTGGAAGGGAACTGGGATCTGTACGCCCGCCGCCACGACGGCGAGGCCTGGTCCGGCGTTCACCGTTTGACCCGGGAGCCGGGTCCCGACATCTATCACAGGGCCGTCACCGACAAATCGGGGAACCTCTTGCTGGTCTGGCAGACGGTCATCGAGGGACGAAGCCAGATCGTGGCCCGGAGCTTGGAGGGGGCCCGCTGGAGCGAGACGGTCCAACTCGGTCAGGGCGATTCAGCCGAAGGGAACAACTGGACCCCGTCGGTGGCTGCCGGCGAATCCGGGTCGGTGGCCGTGGTCTGGGACGGCTATGCGGCGGGGAACTACGACGTCTACCTGAGGCGATACTCTGCCGGCGAGTGGCAGCCGGTCCAGGTGGTGGCGGGGACCGAGCGCTTCGAGGCCGCCCCGACGGTCGCCGTGGATCCGCAGGACCGAATCTGGGTGGCCTGGCACGAGTCGGGTCCCGAGTGGGGCAAGGACACGGGCCGGCTGGTTCAACGCAAGGGAACCGAGCTGAGGGAGTCTCGTTGGTTGGGCCTGGCCTGCGTGGACGGCGAGCGACTGCTCACCACGGTCCATCCCTTGGGCGATCGCCTGGATGCGGCCCGCGAGTGGGAGCTTCCCCATCTCCAGATCGACGCGGACGGGCATCCCTGGCTGCTGGTCCGCAACGTCACCAAGCGGGGTCCTGCCGGGAGGCCTCGGTACTTCCCCATGTGGGAAGTCCACGTCACCCGCTATGACGGCTCCCGGTGGAGTGAACTGGTCCGGGTCCGGCAGAGCAGCGGGCGGAACGACATGTCGCCGGCCACGGCTCTCGATGCGGACGGACGCGTCTGGGGCATCTGGGCCACAGACATGCGGAGCGCCAAGTCGGCATTGCCCCAGTACGGGCGGGTGATGGTCTCTCCCCTGGGATCGAGTCCGGGTCGGAAAACGCTGGCCCTGCAGCCCTGGTCGCCGGCCGCCGCCGGTTCGGTGGACCGGATCCATCCCGACGAGGCCGAGCAGGTGGAGCGGATCCGCTCCTATCGGGTGGAGGCCGGCGGGAAGACCTACTTCATCTACCGGGGTGACACCCACCGGCACACCGACATCTCCCTGGACGGGGGCGGCGACGGCGGTCTGCTCGACGCCTACCGGTATGCGCGGGACGCCGCGGCCATGGACTTTCTGGGAACCTCGGACCACAACCACGAAATCGCCGAGCCGTACGCCTGGTGGCGGACCCAGAAGTTCGCCGATCTGTTCCAGCTCGACGACGACTTCACCGCGTTCTATGCCTACGAGCGCTCGGTCCAGTTTCCCAACGGTCACCGGAACGTCCTCTTCACCCAGCGCGGAAACAACATCCTGGAAGTGCTCACGGCGGAACGCATGGGTCTGGACGGGGCCGAGCGCCTCTTCGGTTACCTGCGCCGGACCGGGGGCACCTCCATCCCCCACACCATCGCCACCGGGGCCGGAACCGACTGGCGGGACTCCGATCCCGAGGTGGAGACGCTGCTGGAGATCTACCAGGGCATGCGCGACACCTACGAGCATCCCGGTTCCCCTCGTCCCAAGACGCTGGAGCCCACGCCGACACTCCAGGAAGACAGTTCGCCTTCCCGCCGTGACGGCACGGCCTGGAGCGCTCTGGAGAAGGGTCTCAAGCTGGGGTTCATCGCCTCTTCGGACCACCTTTCGACCCACATCAGCTATGCCTGTCTCATCGCGGAGCGCCTCACCCGGGAGGGTTTGATGGAGGCCATACGAGCCCGCCGGGCCTATGGCGCCACCGACAACATCGTGCTGGACGTCCGGTTCGTGGGGTCCGGCGGCGAGCATCTGATGGGGGAGATCTTCACCAGCTCTCAGCCGGTGAGAATCCAGGCGGCCATACTGGGGACCGGGACCATCAGGCGGGTGGACCTGATCAAGGACAACCGGGTCCTCTACTCGGTGGAACCCGGCCAGCCCACGTTCCGTCTGGACTTCACGGACGGCGACGCGGCCGGCTCGGGTGAGAGCTACTACTACATTCGGGTCCTGCAGGAGGACGGCGAGATCGCCTGGGGCTCTCCGGCCTGGGTGACCTACGAGAGGTAGCCGCTTCCGCGCGACGGACTTCCAAGGAAATTCCCATGCTCGAAATCGTGGACCGAGGAATTCTCTCTCACGTTCCTGGGCGCGGCGCCTACTTTCCCTGCGTGAGGCCACTCCAGGGCGGGTCGCTGCTGGCGGCGCAGCACGTCGGGAGCGGCTTGTGCTCTCCGGACAACCACATCGAGGTGTTGCGCTCCACCGACGGGGGCCGCATTTGGACCAACGAAGGAAGCATCCACGGCGGTCTCCCGGCGGATGGATGGTGCTACCGGGCGCCCATGATCGCTCCTCTGGAGGATGGCAGCCTGGTGATGGCGGCCGCCCGTTATCTCCTGGACAACGACGAGATGTACAATCCGGCCACCGAGGGATTGAAGCCGACACAGATGGTCCTCTTCCGCTCGTCCGATCAGGGCCGGTCCTGGTCGGGACCCGAGGTGGTGCCCAACCCGCTGCCTCCCGAGAAATACGTGAGCAGCCTTTCGGGTCAGCTCCTGATTCTCGCGCCCGACCGCTGGATGTATCCGTTCGAGACTTGGAAGCCGGACGGCTACGAGGGGCCGGTGGACCAGAAGGCGGGGGCCGTCTTCTCATCGGATCAGGGACAGACCTGGGACGAGTGGTCGGTGGTGGCCGACGATCCGGAGGAGCGCCTCCACTACGCCGACCAGATGCAGTCCGTGTTGCCGGATGGACGGATCTACACCACCCTCTGGACCCGGACCTGGGGTGTGGGGCAGGGAGAGGACGTCAACGACCACTGGGTGGTTTCAGCGGACGCCGGCCGGACCTGGAGCAAGCCTCGTCCCACCAACTTGCAGGGGCAGCTCTGTGCCCCCATCGCGCTACCCGACGGCCGGGTGGCGGCCATCTACAATTTTCGCCGCGAACCCCAGGGAATCCACGTCGCGATCACCGAGGATCTGGAGAACTACGACGTCGAAAATCAGGCCGTGGTGTTTCGGGCCGGCGAGGAAACCATGACGGCGAAAGCGGTGGACGAGTTCATCGACGCCCACCAGAAGATCGCCTTCGGCCGGCCCTGGGGAATTCTGCTCCCGGACGGAGATCTACTGGTCTACTTCTGGTGCACCGTCGAATCCGTCACCCACAACCGCTGGGTCCGGCTCAGGATCGCGTAACGCCATAAACCACACCCGCGCCGGCCGGTGAGGGGAAGGCTCACCGGGGTTTCAAATCGTCCTGGTTTGAATGCAACCGGTCTTGCGGTCGTTCGTTCTCCGTATTCCGGTTTCAGGTGAGTTCTCCGGGCAGCCGATCGTCAACGGCTGCCGGAGGCGGCTCGGTGAACCTCTTGCCCTGTTCCTCGGCCTCCATTCGGAGGCGGTTCCAGGTTTTCCAGCGTTCGCGCTCTCTTGCCCGCCCCTCAGCCCGCCCCTCAGAACGTCCCTCAGCAAGCCCCTTGGCGTAACGACGATTGAGATACCATTCCGAAAACATTTTTCGCGCCCTTAAGAAATTGCAAACGGAAGACTGGATTCAGCCGGCAGCCTATCCTCCTCTGTCCGAATTTCGGGTTCAGTCAGGATCTGACGAATCTTTCACGCGCGCTCACCGGTCTGATGATCGTCAGCGGCTGCCGGAGGTAGCTCGGTGAAACTTTTTCCTTGTTCCTCGGCGGCCAAGCGCGCGCGGTTCCAGGATTCCCAGCGCTTGCGCTCTCTGGCACGCCCCTGGGCACGTCCCTCGGCACGCCCCTTGGCGTAACGTCGATTCAGATACCATTCCGAAAACATTCTTCCCACCCTTAAGAATTTCCAAATTTCAAGCGAAAGACTGGAAACTGCCGACGGCCTATCCTCCCCCGTCCGAATTTCGGGGCCAGTCAGGATCCGGCGAATCTTTCACGCGCGCTCACCGGTCTGATGATCGTCAGCGGCCGCCGGAGGTAGCTCGGTGAAACTGTTTCCTTGTTCCTCGGCGGCTATGCGCGCGCGGTTCCAGGATTCCCAGCGCTTGCGCTCTCTGGCACGCCCCTGGGTACGTCCCTCGGCACGCCCCTGGGTACGTCCCTCGGCACGCCCCTCGGCACGCCCCTTGGCACGTCCCTTGGCGTAACGTCGATTCAGATACCATTCCGAAAACATTCTTCCCACCTCCACGGAAACCACGCTCCAGGCAGCGACCACGACGACCACGGGAGACAGCCCTCGCGCGATGGCGAGGAACGTCTCCAGGTTGCCGTCCGTCGTCCCACTGGCCACCTCGTGCCAGACGACCAGAGCCGTGGTCACTATAACGAGAGCCACAAAAAGTTTGAAGTAGGCGTCCCGCCATGTCGCCGGGACGCTCCAAATCGACTCTCTGTACCTCACTGGTTCCTTCTCCATCCGGTGACGGAGGCGCTTCAAGCCTTCTCCGAACGTCGATTTGGAGTCGCGAATCTTCGACCTCGGGTTTTGTCCCGACTCCCGGCAGGCGTCCCGTCAATCCTTGCCTACATACCAAGTAACGAAGGAGTTCAAGAATCTGCAATCGATTCTCCGGCTGTCCAGTCGGAACCAGCGATTTACTCGGACCTGCGATCCATTCTAGCGGATGGCCCGTGGTGAAGGTTATTGCAGACTCGGGACCTTCACAGCCCGTGGCAAAAGTCGTCACGGCATTTGACCGTCCCTGCATCGTGTGCGGACTGCGTTGCTATCGGCTCACATACTCCCGGTATGCTCCCTCTGAAGCGCCTTGTCCGGCGGGCGCAGGAACGGTCTCGGTGCTCGCGCGACTTTCACCACGGACTGTTCAGCCGGAGGCAGTTCCCAGGAGTGAGGCGGAATCCCGGTCCAGATACAGGCGGCAATCGGAGTGGGTCCTCATTATGGACGAGGGGTGCAGGGGTGTGATCTCGCCTTCCACGCAATTGCGGACCGCCTCCGCTTTGCGGATGCCGGGAACGGTGCAGACGATGGACTCGGCCTTCAGGATCTGGCGGATGGACATGGAGACCGCCTGGACCGGCACCTTGTCGATGCTGGCGAACCACCCCTCGGAGACCTGCTGCCGCCGGCAGGCGGCGTCCAGGGTGACCAGGATATAGGGCTCCTCGGTTTCGAAATCGGCGGGTGGATCGTTGAAGGCCAGGTGCCCGTTCTCTCCGATGCCGATGAAGGCGACGTCGATCGGGCCCTCTTGGATGAGGCCTGAGATCCGATGGCACTCGGCCTGAGGGTCGGGCGCCTCGCCCCGGATGAAGTGGACCTCTCCCGGATGCACCCGGTCCACCAGGCGCTCCCGGAGATAGCGGCGGAAGCTGGCGGGGTGGGTCTCGGAGATCCCGGTGTATTCGTCGAGGTGGAACAGGGTCGTCCGGGACCAGTCGATCGATCGGTCCGCGGTCAGCGCCGCCAGGAAGTCGAACTGCGAGCTGCCCGTGGCCACGCAGAATCTGGCGGTCCCCTGCCGGTCGATGGCTTCCCGCAGTTTGGTTGAGGCCCTGGCGGCGGCGGCTTGACTCATGGTGGCCTTGTCCTTCTCTCGAACGATCTCCATGGGACTCCCCCCCGTTGCACCCGGTTGCGACGCGTGTTCCCCCGAGGGACCGGATCCCTCACACTCAGTCTACAACTCGGGGCCGCTCCCGGCACTTCCAACAACCCGGTTCATCTGTGATGATATGGACCCGGCCCCGCTATCGGCAGCGGACCCGGAATCGAAGGGCGCGAAAGGAACAGGACATGAACCGATCTGAAATGCTGGAAGAACTCAAGAACTTCGACACCCCCTCCATCACCAACGTGGTGGCCACCTATCCCGACCATCCCTTGTGCCTGGGGCTCTACAATCCCTGGTCCACGAACTGGTACACGGACCAGTCCATCCGATGCATGTATCCCGAATTGGGGCGGACCGTGGGTTACGCCGTCACCTGCATCTTCGGGCTCCCCGATCCCAACTACAAGCAACTGACCTTCATCGACGTGCTGGAGGCCATGGAGGCGTCGGAGCAGCCCACGGTCCTGGTCTTCCAGCAGAATTTCCCGCCCGAGATCGCCGGCAAGGTGGGCCTGTCGGGAGGCAACATGACCTCCGCCCTCAAGGCCATCGGCTGCGTGGCGGCCATCTCCAACGGTCCGTCCCGAGATCTGGACGAGATCCGTCCCATGAAATTCCAGTATCTGCTCAGCGGAGCCACTCCCGGCCACGGTCCCACGGCCCTCCACGCCGTCAACGTGCCGGTGACGGTGGCGGGCATGGACGTTTCGCCCGGCGAGATCATCCACATGGACGAAAACGGCGCCTGCAAGTTCCCCGCGGAAAAGCTTGATGCGGTGCTGATGAACGTCCGGGCCATGCAGCAGGAAGAGGAGTCGCGAATGGCACAGTTGCAGGCGGCGGGCAGCGCCGCCGAGATCCGTGAGATCTTCAGCCGCCACGTCTACGGGGAGAAGCAGGAAGAGGGCGGCGAATGAATTCGGGGCCTGACCGAAACGGCGATTGGACCAACCGGCTCCGCTGTTCGATTCTGACGTTTCTGAGCGTCGGCCTCCTGTGCGGATGCGGCGGTCCGACCTCCAGCGAGGAGCCCGGGTTCGTGTCCATCTTCGACGGCGAGAGTCTCGAGGGTTGGCGCGCCGCCGGGGGCGGGACGAGCCGGGACTGGTCCGTTCAGGATGGTCGACTGGTCGGAATCTGCCTGGGGAGGTCTTCTTACCTGCTCTGGAAGGACCAGGAACTGCGCGACTTCGAGCTTGAGCTGAGCTACCGGCTGCTGACCGAGGCCAACACCGGGATCGACATCCGGTCCCGGGTCGACGTGACCGGGAAGCGCCCGTTCGAGAGCTACCACGCCGACTTGGGTCACGTGGGCATTGGAAAGAACATACTGGGCTCCTGGGATTTCCACTTCGGCTCCCGACCCGAACCCGACAATCCCCGCGGGACCCGGTTGGTCATCGGGGCCGACGAGACCCCGCAGTTGACCCGCATCGAAGATCCGCTGACACTGGATCACGTGAACCGCCGCCCCGAATGGAATCGGGTCCACGTCATCGCCCGCGGCAACCACTGCCGGTTTTTCATCAACGGCAAGCTGTCGTCCGAATTCACCGACAACGCCGAGTCCGGACGTCTGGAGGAGGGCGGCATTGCATTGCAACTGCACGACCTGGGAGTCCACGTGGAGTTCAAGGACATCCGGCTCAAGAGATTGTGACCGGGAGTCGCCAGGAGGAAAGAATTATGAACAGAAGGTATCTCATGGTGCAGGCCGTTGCCCTGGGGAGCATTTTGGGCCTCTCCTGGTGGTTGACCGGGTCCGGCGGAATCATTTCGGGGAGTGCTGCTGCACCGGACAAGGTGAACTTGGCCGTTGGGTATCAAGTCGACCCGGAATGGCCCCGTAAGCCCGCCGGTCTCGAATGGGGACAGATGCCCGGTCTTTACGTCGATGCCAAGGACCAGGTCTGGATCTTCCATCGGGGTAAGGATCCCGTCCAGGTCTACGGGCAGGATGGGTCCCTGGTCCGATCCTGGGAAGACAAGGGCTTCAAAAGTGCCCACCATATGAAGATCGGGCCGGAGGGAAACGTCTGGCTGTCGGACGCCGGCGCCCACGCGGTCTACAAGTTCACGCCCGAGGGTAAGCTGCTCATGACCCTGGGGGTTCCGGGTGAGGCCGGAGAGGACGGCCGCCACTTCAACCGTCCCACCGATATGGCCATCACGCCCGCCGGGGACATTTTCGTCACCGACGGCTACGGAAACAGCCGGGTCGTCCACTACGATGCCGACGGCCGCTTCGTCAAGACTTGGGGAAAGTTGGGAACGGCTCCGGGTGAATTCGACACGCCCCACGGCATCGTCGTCGACTCCAAGGGCCGCCTCTATGTTGCGGACCGCAGCAACGCCCGGGTCCAGGTTTTCGAGCAGGACGGACGCTTCCTGGCCGAGTGGCGGAACCTCCTGGTGCCCTGGGGGCTCTGGGTGTCCGAGACCGACGAGATCTACGCCTGCGGGTCCTCCCCCATGCGTTGGGGAAGTGGTGGCCGCTTGGGCGCCCCGCCCAAGGACCAGATCCTGATGAAGTTCAACACGGAAGGCCGGGTCCTGGAGCACTGGACCTTTCCCCTGAGCGCGATGGGGGAGCCGGGCTCGTTGAACTGGGTCCATGCCGTCGCCGTCGACTCTCGGGGAGACGTCTACCTGGGCGACATCCAAGGCAGCCGGGTCCAGCGGATGGTGCGCCTGAAGTAGGAGTCTGCGCGGTAGAAATGATCGTAGCGAGAAAGTGGGGAATCGAGGCCAGATTTTCTCGATTTGGAGGTGCATAGTTGTGCTATTCGCCGAGAAATCGGGGAAATATGGACCGATTCTACCGCTTTCGCAGTAGATCAATTTCTGCGGCGCAGGCTCCTAGGAGCCTGTCCGAGAATGCGATGTTCGTCCAAATATCCAAATTTAAGTTATTGATTTATAAGGAGATAGGTTTTTCGGGATCGTGATTTTTCGAGTTCTCGGACAGCCTCCTAGGAGGGAGTTTCCAAGGAGGGGCGACTTTCAGTCGCCCGTTCCCCCATGTTTCGTCGGGAGTTCGGCGGTTGGAAACCGCCGCTCCCATCGGCGGTTGGGAAATCGCCGTTCCTACGCTGGACCCGCTTGCCGAATGCCGGCTGAAGTCCCCTGCTCGAATTTCTTGAAGTTGGCCTTGAACAGTCCGGCCAGCTCCCGAGCCTTGCTGCGGTAGGCCCCACGGTCCGGCCAGGTCCCCTCCGGCGCCATCAGCTCGCCGGGGACCCCCGGACACTCGGTGATCATGTCGAATCCGAAGTTCCTGTCCCGCACTGCCGGCGCCTGGTCCAGACTGCCGTCGTGGATCCCGTCGATGATGGCGCGGGTGTGAGGCAGCGAGAACCGGCTCCCGACACCATACGGACCTCCCGACCAACCGGTGTTGACCAGCCAGACCCGGGCTTGATGGAGCTGGATCTTCTCACCCATCAGTTCGGCATACCGGCTGGGGTGCAATGCCAGGAACGCCGCACCGAAGCAGGCCGAGAAGGTGGCGCTGGGTTCGGTGACCCCCACCTCGGTACCGGCCACCTTGGCGGTGTAGCCGCTGATGAAGTGGTACATGGCCTGGTCCGAATTCAGGCGGCTGACGGGAGGCAGCACGCCGAAGGCGTCGCAGGTCAGGAAGATGACGTTTCTCGGATGCCCCACTTGGCACGGAATCACCGCGTTGGGGATGAACTCGATGGGATAGGCCGCGCGCGTGTTCTCGGTGATCGAACTATCGTCGTAATGGACCTGTCGGCGATCCGGATCGTAGACCACGTTTTCCAGGACCGTGCCGTAGCGGATGGACCGGTAGATCTCGGGCTCGTTCTCCTCGGTGAGGCCGATGCACTTGGCGTAGCAGCCTCCCTCGATGTTGAAGACGCCCCGGTCGCTCCAGACGTGCTCGTCGTCTCCGACGAGACGGCGGCGCGGATCGGCAGAGAGCGTGGTCTTTCCGGTTCCCGAGAGTCCGAAGAAGAGGGCGATGTTGTCCAGCTCAGCGGAGGTGTTGGCCGAACAGTGCATCGAGAGCTGCCCCGCGTTGGGCATCAGATAGTGCATCACGGTGAAGACGCCCTTTTTCATCTCCCCGGCGTACTCGGTTCCCAGGATCACCATCTCCCGGCGTTCGAAGCTCAGGTCGATGCTGGTCTTGGAGGTCATTTCCGCGGTGTGGCGATTGGCCGGAAAATGGCCGGCGTTGTAGATCATGAAGTCCGGTTCGCCGAAGTCTTCCAACTCCTCTTCCGAGGGCCGGATCATCATGTTGTACATGAACAGGGCGTGGTAGGCGCGAGTGCAGATGACCCGGATCTTGAGGCGGTAACGAGGATCCCAACCGGCGTAGCCGTCGGTGACGTACAGCCGCTCGTGAGTGTTGAGGTAGTCGACGGCCCGCTCCAGATTGATCAGGAAGTTGTGCTCCTGGAGCGGGACGTTGACGGAACCCCACCAGATCCGGTCTTTCGAATCAGGATGAACGGCAACCCGCTTGTCGCCCGGGCTGCGCCCGGTCTTGGCGCCCGAGGAGATGATCAGGGCCCCGGAATCGGCGATCGCCGAACCCCGGTCGTATTTCAAGGCCTCCTCGTAGAGTTGGGCCGGCGCGATGTTTCGCATGACCCTCCGGACTTGGATGTCGTGATCGCTCAGGTCGACATGGTGGTCCCTTGGCGGCTTCATTCAAACTTCTCCAGTTTCGGCACTTCCGGCGTACCGTTGCTCCAGACTTAGAATAACGGAGAATGGAGCCGACTGCCCCGCCTCTCACGGGCGCCCCTGACTTGTCGGATCTACCGTGTCTCCATACAATTCCCTCTCGAACGAGATTCCCGACCGGCCTCCGGCTGAGCTCCAAGGGTCGGTTGCCGGACTGAAACGAGGAGGTGGAACCGATCATGATTCGGATATGGACCTGCTGCCTGATTTGCCTCTCATTGCTCATTCCGGACGGGGAACTCCGAGGGGAAGGGAAGATTCGAGTTCTTCTGCTCGACGGGCAGAACAACCACAACTGGGTCGAGACCAGCGAATCGCTCCGCGGCGCACTGGAGCGTACCGGTCTGTTCCAGGTCGTCACTGCCACCAGCCCGCCCCAGGAAGCGGAACCCGGCGCCTGGCGCCGCTGGTGGCCTGATTTCCGGGCGTTCGACGTCGTCGTCAGCAACTACAACGGTCAACCGTGGCCCAGAGCGGTGCAGGAGGCGTTGGAGGAGTACGTCCACTCCGGAGGGGGTCTGGCGATCATCCACGCCGCCAACAACGCCTTTCCCGAATGGACCGAGTACAACCGGATGATCGGCCTGGGATGGCGGGACCGGGACTACGGCGACGCCATCGCCGTCGACGACGCCAGCGGCCGGCTTCTGCGCATCCTCCGAGGCACCGGCATCGGCGGCGGACACGGGCGGCGGCATTCCTACCTGGTCCGGATCCGGAAACCGGAGCATCCCATCATGAAGGGAATTCCGGTCCGCTGGATGCACGCCACCGACGAGCTTTACCATGGTCAGCGGGGACCGGCCTTGGACATGACGGTTCTGGCTTCCGCCTATTCCGACCCGAAGCAATCCGGGTCCGGCCAGCACGAGCCCCTGGTCTGGGTGATCCCCTACGGCCAGGGCCGGGTCGTCACCAACCTGATGGGGCACCACTGGCCCGGACAGGAACACCGGAACTCGCTGCACTGCGTGGGTTTTCAGACCATTTTCACCCGTAGCGTCGAGTGGTTGGCCAAGGATCGGGTCACCCTTCCCGTGCCCGATCGGTTCCCCACGACGACCGAGGTCGTGATGGTGGATCTGACGCCGGCGCCCGGGCCCGAAGTGCCGGCGGGGCACCGGTTGCTCTACAACCAGGGAATGGGGAGTAAAGAGGCGCTCCGGAACTTCGTCTTCTCCGATCCGGGGGCGTGGCGCTACTCCGTCCGAAGCCAGGGAGAGCCGGCCTTGGAGCATTTTCGGCAGAGCCGGTACCAGCCTCCGCACCGTTCCCCCCTGAACATCGCGCTGGTCGATCGCCAGCAATTCGGCAGTTTCGTCGTGGATCTGCGGGTCCGGCAGACGGGCCGGGAATACGGTCACCGGGATCTCTGTTTCTTCTTCGGTTTCCAGGACCCGGCGCACTTCTACTACGCCCACATCGCTTCCCGGACCGACGACCACGCCCACAACATCTTTCTGGTCAACGGCGAGGCACGGGTGAAGATCTCCACGACGACGACCGCCGGACACGACTGGGGGGAGAGGGACTGGCACCAGGTCCGGATCCGGCGCGACCTGGAGAGCGGCTCCATTCAGGTTTTCGTCAACGATATGTCCAAGCCCGTCATGAGCGCCCAGGACCAGACGTTCGCTGAAGGGTGGATCGGCGTGGGCTCGTTCGACGACACCGGAAAGGTGTCCCGGATTCGCATCTGGTCGCCGGAACTCGTGCGGAAGAACGTCGATTTCTTTTCCGGTCCCGGCGATTGACCCGGAAGCGTCCTTTCCCGTTCCAACGGACGGACACGAGGATTACGGATGGACGAACTGGCGGACACGGGGAATCCGCAGAGCTTCATGGACTCTGTGCTCGATGACCTTCGAGCCCTTGGTCTGATGCTCGAGCAGGGCAAGATCGAGTCGGGCCCGAGGAGAATCGGCATCGAGCAGGAACTCTTCCTGGTGGACGACTCCTGGCAGCCGGCTCCCGTGGGTCCCCGGATTCTGGAGGACAACCGGAATCCCCACGTCACCCACGAGTTGGGGCGATTCAATCTGGAGATCAACTTCGATCCCCTGGAATTCCGGGACGGCTGTCTGGAAGAGACGGAGCGCCAGCTCAACAGTTCGATCGAGGAGCTGGCCGTCCTGGCCCGCGCTCACGGGGCGCGGATCCTGCTCGCGGGCATCTTGCCCACTCTCACCCTGTCTCAGCTCACCAACCGGAACATGAGCCCGCAACAGCGTTATCATACCCTCTCGGAGGCGATCACCAAGCTGCGCGGCGAGACTCATTCCCTGCGCATCCGGGGGATCGACGAATTGATGGTCAAGGTCAGGACCATCATGTTGGAGGCCTGCAACACCAGCTTCCAGGTGCACCTTCAAGTCCCTCCGGATCAGTTTCCCCGCTATTACAACATCGCCCAGTTGGCGACGGCGCCGGTGCTGGCCGCCGCCGTCAACTCTCCTCTCCTGCTGGGCAAGAGACTCTGGCAGGAAACCCGGATCGCCCTCTTCCAACTCTCCGTCGACACGCGCCGGCCATTCGCCTATCCGCGCAACGCGAGACCTCGGGTCGGTTTCGGGGACCGCTGGGTTCGAGGTTCGGTGCTGGATATTTTCCAAGAGGACGTGACCCATTTCCGGGCTCTGATGAAGGTCAAGAAAACGGAGGATCCGATTCAGGCGCTTTCCCGCAACCGGCTGCCGAAGCTCAAGGCGCTCAGCCTGTTCAACGGCACCGTCTACCGCTGGAATCGGCCCTGTTACGGAGTTCACCAGGGCCGGGCCCATCTGCGAATCGAGAATCGAGTCCTTCCGGCCGGTCCCTCGGTGCTGGATGAGGTGGCCAACGCCGCCTTCTTCTGCGGCTTGGTCACGGGCGTGGCCCAGGAGCACGACGACGTCACCACCCGGATCTCCTTTGGGGAGGTCAAGTCCAACTTCCAGTCGGCCGCTCGTTCGGGCCTGAACGCGCAGCTGGTCTGGCTGGATGGAGAATCCATGCTCGCTCCCGAGCTGATTGTCCGGCGGCTCCTGCCCTTGGCCAGGGAGGGGCTCCGGCACCGCGGCATCCGCGCCGAGGACATCGAGCGTTACCTGGGCGTCATCGAAAATCGTGCGGAGAAGGGCCGGACGGGAGCGGACTGGCTGCTGCGATCGTATTCCCGAATGGGGGGCAGCCGGCGCCGGGGCGGGACTCTGGTGGCCCTGACAGCAGCCACTCACCGGCGCCAGAGGCAAGGGAAACCCGTGCATTCCTGGCCGTTGGCCGAATCGGACGAGGGAGGCGACTGGCGGGCTCACTACAGAAGGATCGAGCAATACATGACCGCGGAGGTGTTCACGGTCCAGCCGGAGGACCCCATCGATCTGGCCGCCAATATCATGGACTGGAAGCGGGTCCGGCACATCCCGGTGGAGGACGAACGGAACCGCCTGGTGGGACTGGTCTCCTATCGCACCATCTTCAGCTTCTTCATCCGCCAGGGCGCCGGACAACGCAAGATGGAGCCGGTCCGCCGGATCATGAAGCCGGATCCCATCACCGTCACTCCGGAGACGTTGACGGTGGAAGCCATCGCCCTTATGCGCCGCGAGAGAATCGGATGCCTTCCAGTGGTTCAGGACAATCGTCTGGTGGGCATCGTTACCTACCGGGACTTCCTGGAGGTCGCCGGGAACCTGCTGGAGCAGCAGTTGAGAAGCGGCGGTCAGGACAAGGACTGAGACGAATCGAGTTCCAGATCGTCCCCGCGAGTTGGCCGGTCTCCTAATTGACGGCGCTTCCTGGACTTCTCCGTCCAATCCGGCGCCCGTGACCATGGTGCAGGATGGCGGCGGCGGCGAGCCCCACAGTCGCCAGGCCCGAGAGCAGGAGGAAGTAGTGTTGATGCCCGCCGATCCCGGGTGTTGCGTCCAAGAGCCGGCCGGCGATCATGTAGTAGAAGATGTCCGGCGTATAGCCCACCAGGGAGATCACGCCGACCGCGGTCCCGGTCAGCGCATGGGGCACGCGGGTCTGCTCCAGAAGGGCGAAGTAGAGGCCGCGCAGCGCGTACACACCGAAGATGGTCACAATCAGGTTCGCGTACAGGATCACCACGAGTTCCGGACTCGTCCCCAGGAAAGCGAGTAAGGCCCAACTGGCGGCAAGGGACGTGAACAGCACCGTGGTCGTCCAGGCGATCCCGAATCGGTCTCCCACGATTCCGGCGAGGATGGCGCCGCCGGGACGGAGGTAGCCTGTAGTGGCGGCGAAACCGGCGGCATCGGTCTCGTTCATGCCCAGCACTTCGTAGTAGTAGAGGGAATAGTTGTCGAGTCCCTTGAAGCCGCAGTACGCGCAGATCACGATGACGGCCTGCAGCCACACCGCGCGAATGCCGAGAACTTTCCGGACGTTCGCCCAGGTCTGCCGTCGGCGCACTGGCGAGCCCGAGGGCGTTTCGGGTATGAGCCACCACACCGCGGCTGCTGCCGCCAGAGTGGAGATGGTGTAGAAGAGGATGACCGTCTGCAGGGCGGCCGCGCGTTCGGCCGGGTCGGCGATCGTCGGATCGGCTCCGATTCGGAGGCTGAGCAGAACGACGCCGCCGCTGGCGAACAGTGCCGCGATCAGACCGCGGCCACCGTCCAGGAGGCCGAATCCCCGGCCTTGAGCGAGTTGTCCCCCCCACTCCCGGGTCGCGCGGATCAGGGCGCACCAGAAAAGGAGCACGCTCGTCACCCCCCAGAACGCATACAGGATCGACATGCCCAGGATCCCGGGCAGGGTCATGAGATAGAGACCGCCCGCGGCCGTGACCACGAGCGAAATGCTCATCAGCTTACGGGCCGAGAAGCGGTCGGCGAGAATCCCTCCCGGGAAATAGCAGAGCATCGCGGTGATGCCGTAGGGCGCGAAGATGTCACCCAGGTCGGCATTGGAAAAGTCGAAGACTTCGAGCACGGTCGGTCGGAAGAAACGAAGAATGTGAAACGGCAGGCTGTACATCATCTCCCCGGCGAACACCAGGGCGAACATGGTGAGAATGCGCGTGCGCGTCTCAGTCGAGATGGGATTTCGCATTACACCGGCATCCGGCCGGGGCACGGCTCCGCGGAATCACCTGAAGGAAAAGCTGTAGAGCCGGGCGTGACCCTCCAGATGGAATCGCAGCCGGAGCGGTTCTCCGCTGGTGGGAAGACTGAGCTGTTCTCCCCCGTAGGGCCAGGAGACCGGCACCGCCAGGCCGTCACCGGTTACGGCGTTGCTCCGAGCCACGACCCGGTCCCCCTGCAACAGCTCCACGAGAATCCGGCCTCGGCCTCGATAGAGTCCCGTTGCATTCAGTTCCAATTCCAGGGGCGCCCCCGTCGGCTTCAGGGGGATGGTGGTCCAGGAACCGGACTCGGACCTCCCCGCCACCTCCAGGCTGACGAACCCGTCCCGGCGGATGGTGGCCAGACCGGTGTACATGGGAGTCATGATCCAATCGTGGAACCATCCGATGGTGGTGGCGCTGCCGGAATAGTAGAACCAGAGTTCGCCCTTGACTTCCAAGGGGACGTTCACGGGAGAGACCCAGCCGGCGTCCCATTCTCCGTCCCGGCCCAATTCGATCACGGGCCGCCCGTCGAAGACATGGACAAAATTGACTCCGTCCCGGCTGACGATCAACTGCTGGGGCATCCGGTGGTCGGGGCCCCAGATGTCGAACACGCCGGGATAGATGCCGGCGTCCGGCCAGACCGAGGTCAGATGCTGCTCCGCCTCCAGGCCGGCACGGGGCATCATGTTGGGGTTCCTGGGATCGCTGGTCCACTCCAGAAGGTCGGGGCTCCAGTAAACGCAGGTCATACGGACCCATTTGTAGGTCTCTCTCGCGCAATGGGAGTACACCTTCCAGCGACGCTCCGGTTTTGGTTCCAGATGGTCGTAGAAGAGATTGCGCCGGTCGCCGAACGACATCTGGACGCGGCCGCCCCGGGTCCAGTGAATGCCGTCGGGTGAATAGAGGAGCGGATTGCCTCGTGTGGCCACGATGGCCTTGTAGCGGCGCTCGGGATCCGGCTCCCGTTCGTCCTTGACCACCATGGGCATGTAGGCGCTCCCGCCATCCCCGCTCATGTCCATGATGTTGTTGGCTTTGGACCCCTTGTATTCCACCTGGTTCAGATTGGGCTTGACCCAGTTCACCCCGTCGGGGCTCTCGGCGTAGCCCACGTAATGAGGAGACCGCTGGTTCGTCGTGTACTCCTGAGATAGGCCCGAGTACCACATCCGGAATCGCCCCCCGTCGTAGAGGATCTCTCCGTAGGCGTGGGCGCGGAGACTGTCGAAACTGCCCGGAGGACCGGTTCTAAGCACCGGGTTGGCCGGATGCTTCTTCATGGGTTGGAAGCTCTCGATCAGTCCGTTGGTCTCGCTCACCTCCAGCATGTCCAGGAAGAGGACTTTGCGGCCCGCCTCCACCTTCAGGTCCGGGACCGCCATCCGGTCGAAAAAGACCCCGCCGCCGGTCGAGCCGGTGGCGGCCAGTGTCATCCCCAGACTCCCGGAGCCGGGTGACATCTCCTTCTGGACCGTGTGGAAGTCGCTCAACGCGGGTCCCGCCGACAGCTCGTTGGGAAGAATGTTGGTGGCTTCTTTGTGAAGCAGAGGGTCGCCGGCCAGGGTGCGACTTTCGTAGGGGGCGCCGAAGCCGTTTCCCAGCCAACGCGAGTAGAAGGTGTGGCCGCGGGTCGAATTGGACCAGAAGACCCAGGCGACGCCGTACTCGTCGCGGGCCAGTTGGGGACGGTGGAACTTGTCCCGGCCGTAGTGCAGCGGCTTCCGGGTCCAGTTCCGGCCGTCGAAATAGGCGTAGAGGATGACGTGTTCCGATTTCTCGAAGACCACCAGCGCCCGTTTCCCCCACCCGACCACGCTGTAGTTCACATAACCGGTCCCGCTCCAGGGGCCGTGAGGCAGGATCCGGGTCAGGTCCCGGTCGTCGGAGAAGGATTTGGCCAAGTCTGGGATCTGGAGATAGTAGAGGAGCCAGGAGTCGTCCCGGGTGAAAGCCATGTGGAGCGTGCCGCTGGGGTCCAGGTCCATCACCGGCGCCCGGAAGGCACCCGGAAGGGTCAGGACCTTGCGGGTCCAGCCTCGGTCCGACGGCGTGGCCATCCAAATCTCTTCCGACTCCTTGCGTCCGTTGTGGCGGTTGTACACGACTCCGCCGTCCTGGAGGCGCGAGTAGCCGTCTGCAATAGACGACGCTTGGCTGTAGGTGATCCAGAGCCGCCCCGCTTCGTCGACGGCGAGGTCTCCCATTCGAGGGTCCTTCGCCGAGTCGTCGACCCGTTGGGCCGGCTCCCAGTTGCCGGCATCGCGGATCTTGTCGGCCGCGTCGGCTCCGGAGACTTCTGAGCGACTGTACCAGATCGCGTCGGGACCGGTGCCCTGCCAGAGCAGGTGCAGCATGTCGTCCCCGTCGAGGACGAAGCTGACCGCACTGGCCTCGCCTTCCGCACCTGCGACGCGATTCTCGGGGGAACCTCCGGCCAGGGCCACGGGCGGGTGAAAGTCGCCGGCGAACTCGGGATCGCCGCTCTTGGAGACGGCCAGAAAGACGGTTCTGCCGCCCGAGGACTTGCCGTCGTAGGCGACGAACCAGAGACCGTCCCCGTTCCTTCCGATCTGCCGCCCGTTGGAGTGAGGGAAGGGAACGACGCCTCCGCTGCTGCCGACTTTCAGGGTCACCACCGCCGGCAGGGACTCCGCCAGCAGAAGGGATGCAAACACTAAGGCGAAGAGCCGGGACAGGCGAGGCAGTTTTTTCGTTTCGCGTTTCCCAAGCCCGGTCGCACGACAATGGGAATCGGCAAGCGCCATCTTTCAGTTCTCCCGAGGTTTCGTAGGTTAAGGTCCCGTGCCGGAAGGATCGTACCAGAGTCCGTTCGGGGAGGGGATTCGGTCGGCCTAATCCTCAATAAGTGAAGGAGATACGGTCTCGCTCCTGCCGCAACGGCTCGGCCGCCGCCTTTTCCTGTGTCCGGGACTTGGGTTATATTTCCAGGAGTTTCCCATGAGTCGCCCTTTACTCTCCCTTTTCCTGTCGTTGGTTCTGGTCCTCCAGGGATTCGCACCGCTGGAAGCGGCGACGCGGGCCAAGGCCGGAGACGACCACGCCTTTCGGGACTCCGTCCTGCCTTTCCTGAACCGGAACTGCGTCAGTTGTCACAATCGCCAACTGAAGACGGGGGGACTGGAGTTGGACGCCTTTCCCGAGTCCGGTCCCGGTCCGCGGAAGTCGGCCCTCTGGAAACAGGTTCGCGAGAAGCTGGTCCGCGGCGAGATGCCGCCCCCCGGCCAGGCCCGGCCCGAGCCCAAGGCCGTCGAGGCGGTCCTAGCGTGGATCCGAAGCCTTGGCGGGAACTCGGTCGATGCTACCGGTGGAAGTCGGCCCGACCCGGGTCGCGTCACGGCCCGGCGGCTGAACCGGGCGGAATACAACAACACGGTCCGTGGTCTGTTGGGCGTCGATATCAAACCTGCGGCCGACTTTCCGGCGGACGACTCGGGTTACGGCTTCGACAACATTGGAGACGTGCTCTCGCTACCCCCGATCCTGATGGAGAAATACATGGCGGCGGCGGAGCGGATCGCCGAAGCGGCCATCGTCGCCCGGCCTCCGGTGGAGGCGACCCTGGTGAAATACCTGGCGCCCCGGGAGGCGGAACACGAGGGCTTTTTCCCCGCCGGGGACTACCGGATCGATCACGAATTTCCGACCGTGGGCGAATACGAACTCCGGGTCCGGGTCGTGGATCGCCGGTACCGGCCCAAGAAGGATGAGCCTCCTCCGCCCATGCCGGCGAACGGCATCATGGCAGTGTCCTTCGCCGGCAACCGGATGAAGACCTTCGAGGTGGAACCCGACGTCTACGACCGGGGGACCTTCGACGTCACCCTGGACGCCGACGGGCGAAAGCTGGAACTGTATGCCCACTTCATCTCCGACGGCATGGAGAACATCCCGCAGGTCGAGGATCCCAAGAGTTCGTACAAGGGAGAGCGGAAACTTTTCGTGGACAATTTCCTGCTCCTGGGCCCGTTGAAGGCACGGCCCCTTCCCGTGACCGAAAGCCACCGCAGGCTCATGATCTGCGGCGACCCCGACGGCGGTTACCAGCCGGATTGCGCCCGGCGGATTCTGAAGCAGTTGCTGCGCCGGGCCTACCGGCGGCCGGTTCGGGAAGGGGAAGTCGAATCGGTTCTGCGGTTGGTGGAGATGGCCTGCAAGGAGGGGGATTCCTTCGCCCAGGCGATCCGCGTGGCGGTCCGGGCGGTCCTGGTCTCACCCCACTTCCTGTTTCGTATCGAGCGGGACCCCGATCCCACCGATCCGCACTTGGCCCACGAGATCGACTCCCACGAAATGGCGGCCCGGCTCTCCTATTTCATCTGGAGCAGCATGCCCGACGACGAGCTGTTTCGTTTGGCCGAGAGCTCGGAACTGAACGATCCGGCAGTCCTGAAGGCGCAGGTTCGGCGCATGCTGTCCGATCCCAAGGCGCGGGCGCTGGCCGAGAATTTCGCCGGACAATGGCTGGAGCTCCGAAACCTGGAGGAGGTCCGCCCCGATCCGGACCTTTTCCCCGACTTCGACGCCCCCTTGCGCGCCTCCATGAGGCGGGAGACGGAGCTCTTCTTCGATACGGTCCTGAGCGAGAACCTGAGCATTCTGGACTTCCTGGACGCCAAGTTCAGCTTTCTGAACCAGCGCCTGGCGCGTCACTACGGGATCGAGGGCATCGAGGGCGACCACTTCCGGCGGGTCGAGCTCGACGGCCTCCAGCGTTCCGGCATCCTGACCCAAGCGAGCGTCCTCACGCTGTCGTCCTACCCCACGCGCACCTCGCCGGTGCTCCGCGGAAAGTGGCTGCTGGAGAACATTCTCGGGACGCCGCCGCCCGATCCTCCTCCCGGGATTCCCGAGTTGGAGGCGGGGAAGGTGGGGTTCGAGGCGACGTTGCGGGAACAGTTGGAACAGCACCGCTCCAACCCGGGCTGCGCCTCCTGCCACATCAAGATGGATGCCCTGGGTTTCGGACTGGAAAACTACGATCCGGTGGGCGCTTGGCGAACCCGTCAGGGAAAATTTCCCATCGACTCCGCCGGGACCCTTCCTGGGGGACGATCCTTCACCAACCCGTCGGAGCTCCGGGCCATCCTGGTGGAGGACCGGAAGGACTTCGCTCGCTGCCTGACTGAGAAGATGCTAACCTATGCCCTAGGACGGGGATTGGAAGAGTATGACCGGCCCGCCGTCGACAAGATCCTCCTGGGATTGGAGCACGATTACTACCGTTTGTCCCGCTTGGTGTTGGAGATCGCCAACAGCATGCCGTTCCGGATGAGGCGGGGAGAGGAAGTAAGATGATCACCGGAAAACATCTGCATCGAAGGACCTTTCTGCGCGGATTGGGAACTGCCGTCGCCCTCCCCATGCTCGATGCCATGGCGCCGGCGTTCGCCAGCCGGGGCCGTGATCTGGTGGCTGCCCCCTGCCGCCTCAGCTTCGCCTACGTGCCCAACGGCATCATCATGGAAGGCTGGACGCCGGCGGCCGACGGCGCCAAATTCGAGATTCCAAAGATCCTGGAACCGCTGGCCTCGTCCCGCCAGGACTGGATGCTGCTCTCGGGCCTCACTCAGAACAACGGGCGCGCCCTGGGCGACGGACCCGGCGACCACGCGCGGGCGGCGGCTTCGTATCTGACGGGAGTCCATCCCAAGAAGACCAAGGGCGCGGACATCAAGAACGGCATCTCCGTCGACCAGGTGGCGGCTCAAGCCATCGGCGACCGGACCCGCTTCCCGTCTTTGGAACTGGGGGTCGATCATGGCCGTATGGCCGGGAACTGCGACAGTGGCTACAGTTGCGCCTACAGCAACAGCGTCGCCTGGCGCGGCGAGACCAGCCCCCTGCCACCCGAGGTGAATCCGCGGCTGGTCTTCGAACGGCTCTTCGGCGCCGCGGACCGGAACACGGATCCCGCCTACCAGGCCAAGCAGCGGCGCTACCGCAGGAGCATCCTGGATTTCGTGCGGGAGGACACGCAGCAGCTCAAGAGCCACTTGGGGCCCACGGATCGGAGAAAGCTGGACGAGTACCTGCACGCCGTCCGTGAGATCGAAAAGAGGATCGAGCGGGCCGAGAACGAGGTTCAGGTGGCCCCGCCCAGTCTGGACCGTCCGGCCGGAATCCCCATCGACTTTGCCGAGCACGTGCGTTTGATGTACGACCTGCAGGTCCTGGCCTTCCAGACCGACATGACCCGTATCATCACCTTCATGTACGGCATGGAAGGGAGCAATCGAACCTACCGGGAGATCGGCGTCTCCGGTGCCCACCACGGCTTGACCCATCACCAGGGGAACGAGGACAAGATCCGGGACATCACCAAGATCAACCGGTATCACATGGAGCAGTTTGGCTACTTCCTGGACCGGCTCCGTTCCACGCCGGACGGCGACGGTTCACTGCTGGACCACTCCATCATCGTCTATGGAAGCGGGTTGGCCGACGGCAACAAGCACACGCATCACGATCTGCCGGTGCTGGTGGCCGGCCAAGGGAACGGCAAGATCCATCCGGGCCGCCACCTTCGTTTCCCCGACGAGACCCCCATGACCAACCTCTACCTCTCCATACTGGACCGGGTCGGACTGCAACCCGAGTCTCTGGGAGACAGCAATGGAAAGTTGGGGGATCTGACCGAGCTCTGACGGCTCGGACCCGCCGATCCGGACTCAGTTGGCGGGATCGATCCGGACGCCCCACTTCTGCAGAGCAGTGAGTTGCTGGTCTTTGGCCATGTCGCTCAGAGGATTCCCCTTGAGGTAAAGGCGCAGGAACGGGGCGAAGCTCTTCTCACCCTCGGCGTCTTCCCGAATCATCTCAACCAGAGGACCGAGGTCGGCGATCTTGTTGTCCTCCAGGAAGAGCATGCTCAGCTCCTTCAGGCCTTTGAGCGGGGAGACGTCGCTGATGCCGCACCCTCGCAGATCCAGGGTCGAGACCCAGCGCAACCCGCCCAGGACACTCATGTTCCGGAGAGGATTGCCCCCCAGATAGAGGGACCAGACCTTCTGGACGTCCTTCAGAGGCGTGATGTCGGTGATCTGGTTGCCGGCCAGGTAGAGGGCGTTGAGGTTGACCAGCTTGGCCAGGGGCGCCACGTCGGCGATCCGGTTCCGGGACAGTCCGAGGTATTGAAGCTTGGTGAGTTCGGCCAGCGGGGAGAGGTCGGTGATCCGGTTGCCGGAGAGATCCAGGGATTGGAGGTTCTCCAATGCCTTGACGGGGCCGATGTCGGTGATCTGGTTGTCGGAGAGGTCGACTTCCCCCAGCGAGATGCAGTACTCGAGCCCGGTGAGATCCTTGATCTCCTTGCCCTTGGCTTTCAGGACGTAGACCTTGGTGGCGTCCTCCTTGTTCAGAGGCTCTTCGGTATTCCGTTTCTCGAACACCTGGGTCCGGACCGCCGCCTCGAGGTTCTTGTCCGGGAACACGCTGTCCTGCGCCGCACCGGGCGACCATGCGAAGAGGCCAACCAGCAACGCGGCGCTCAGGCTGACAAAAATGTGACGTCCCATCGCCAAAGTCCTCCTTTATCAGGCCTCTTTCCCTCGTTCGAATGGGGACTGCCTGTCTGGGAGGGGATTGTAGCAGACCTTCAGAAGGGCTTCGTCACCAGTTTCCGATCCGGCCCGCCTTGCACCGGAATCAATGTTGAATCCGTTCCTTCAACGGGTTGTCCGGGTCTGATATAAGGAGACCCTCTCCGGAGGCGTTCTTGGCTGGAAAGCAGATCACACTGGTCGACGACCGGGACTGGCCGCAGGCGGGGTTCGGCTTCGAGCTCCCGATCCGTCCCGAGTCGTGCGCACTGGGTGTGATCGACGTTCAGCACTACGCCCTGGACAGCGAAGGCCATCTGGCCCACACCGTGAAGTCCAGCGGCAGCCCGGTCTTCAACGATTTCTCGCTTCAAGCGGAGCGAATGGTGGCCAATATCCGGCAACTTCTCGCCGCCTTCAGGGAGCGGGACCGGCCGGTGGTGTACACGCGCCATGGCGCTTTCTTGCCGGGCGGCCCAGACCTGATCGTCCGGCGGCGGGGGCGGGAGGAGGTAGCAATCTGCTCCGGCGACGGCTCATCGGGCCATATGGCGGTTCGCGGGGATCCGGGACACGAGATCCTGGATCAGGTGGCGCCCCGGAGGGGAGATCTGGTCCTGGACAAGAACACCAGCAGCGCCTTCCACAGCGCACCCATGGATCTCCTCCTGCGCAACATGAAGGTGGAGACCCTGGTCTTGACCGGTCTGGCGACGGATCAGTGCGTCCTGGCCACGGCCATCGACGCCGCGGACCGGGGATTCCACGTCATCATGGCCGCCGACGCCTGCGCCGGTTTCGACGCCGGCAGCGCCGAAGCCGTGCAGATCCTCTTCGGCCGGGTCTGGGGCTATGTAATGCGGACGAAGGACATCGTCCACTGGCTGCGAACCGGCGAAAAGCCGGCTCGCACCCGCTTGCCGGCGTGACTTCCCGCAGCGGTCCATGGCCATGATCCGGCGTCCCATCGACGCGGTGGGCGGCTCCATCCGACGGCCTGCGTCAGCTTCTCCCCCGAGCGCGCGGCGTATCCTTACCGACCGGGCACTTGGACGGCGGACCGCTCCCGTAGTGTCTTAGGCAAGATTTCAGGCGTTGGCCAACGCCTTGTTTACGAAGTCGAGGAGGTTACGGGCATGTGTAACGGCCTGAGAGCTCTGGAGCGATCCGTAGTGTTCGAAGGCCGGACCGTCCGCGTGTCCGTGCGGATACCGGGCCGCGACATAGTAATTGTCCAGAATCCGTGCCCGGTCGATCAACTCGGTGGGCGGATGTGGAGAGAGTTGGCTCAATAGCCTCGATATGACGGGACCCCGAGCTTTCTGGCCCTGAGCCAAGTGGAGTGCCTTCACCGCCTTCTCACCGGCTTGGTGCGCCGCGAAGCGACGGCCTGCCCGAGATCGTGTTCCGACTGTGCGAGCCAGTCATTCCATCGGTGAGACACGCTCGGCTCCAGTGAGGACGCTCCGGCGGAAGCCGCGGAAAGCGTCGATCGGCCAACCCCAATCTCCGCATTGTAACGCGGACGCGCTGGAGGGGTGACTTTCTTGTCGCCCACTGGGAGGGGACTTCTAGTCCCCCATTCTTCTGTGCTGCTACGCGATTCGGTGACCGGAAAGTGTAGAGTGGGGACTCCGTCCCCCCTGCCCCCCTGGTCGGCGGTTGGAAACCGCCGCTTGTCTGTTTAAATAGGCCCGTCCGGGTCGCTCATGAGCGACCCGGACGGCGGTGGCTGGACCGTACCGCCGCGGACCATTACGAACCGTTTGGGAGTGAGGTCGGCCACCGTCTTTCCCGATGTCCTGAATGGATACAAGGGCATCAAGGCCCGAATGACAAGCACAGGAGACAGGAAAGATGAAACAGCATACCGTAGGCATCGACATCTCGAAAGCGCACCTGGACGCGCACCGGCTGGCCGACGGCCATTCCGCCCAGTTCGACAATGACCCGGCCGGCTTCCGGGCGCTGATCGATTGGATCGGAACTCCGGTCGAGTGCGTCGTCTACGAGGCCACCGGCCCCTACCACCGGGACCTCGAGGAAGCGCTGTCCAAAGCGAAGCTGCCGCTGGCGAAGGTGAACCCCTGGCAGGCGCGGCGCTTCGCCGAGGCGACCGGGAGCCGTGCCAAGACCGACGCCGTAGACGCTCGGAAACTGGCCCAGTTGGCCGCCAGCCTGGATCCGCGCCGGACCCCGGCGCCATCGAAAACGCAACGCCGGCTCCAGGAACTGCAGATGGTCCGGGACGGGCTGATGCGCCAGCGCACGGCCACGCTCAACCGCCGCCGACAGCTCCGCGAACCCGTGTTGAAACAGCAGCACCAGACCCAGATCAACATGTTCGAGCGCCACGTGCGTATCATCGACCGCAAAATGCAGACGCTGATCGCGGCTGACGAGGCGCGGGCCCGCAAGTTGGAGATCCTCACCTCCATCCCGGGGATCGCGGCCACCACCGCCGCCGGTCTGCTGGCCGAGATGCCCGAGTTGGGCGCCCTCAGCGGCAAGGCCGCCGCCAGTCTGGCCGGGTTGGCCGCCGTTCCGCGCGAGTCGGGGGCTTGGCAGGGCCGGGCGTTCATCCGGGGCGGACGGGCGCGGGCGCGACGGCTCCTGTACATGCCGGCGGTGTCCGCCCTGCGCTGGAACCCCGACTTGGCCGAGGTGTACCGGAGGCTGAGAGAGCGCGGCAAGCCCGGCAAGGTGGCCCTCGTCGCCGTCATGCGCAAGCTCATCGTCCTGGCCAACACCCTCGTCCGGCAGGACCGCACCTGGTTGCCCGTCGCACCCCGCGTGGTCTCCTGAGCCCACGGAGCGACCCGAGGAGGAGAGGGGACGTGTCGGGTCCCCCAAGGAACGTCTGTAGAACTTCCGGTCAGGCCTGGCCGGAAGCTTGCTTACGGCCATGAAAGCTCTTCACGCCCTGGGGAGCGTCGGGTCACCCGAAGGGGCGCAGCGAAGCGGAGGAGCCGGAGGCTTGACCCGACGCTCCCCAGGGCGTATCCGGACCTCCCGGAGGACTGACGTCGACGATCTCAGGCCCCTCGATCCAGTTGATCGGTCCACTCATCGCCCCCTGCACGGCGCCCGGCGGATCCAGTCCGATCTCCGCCTCACCTCCGGCGGAAGAACGCTCCTCCTAACCCTGTGCCTCTTGGACCGGACAGATCACGCACTAACGACACGGGATGGAAAGGGTGCACGACAAAAAAGTGACGACCGGGTCAAGCTGCGGCTTTGGAATTGGCTCGCCATTCCCAGAAGTCCTCAAAACGTCCACTGAGTCGAACGCACCGAAGGGCCATGATCGAATTAGCTCCCCGCACACTCCAATGCATCCCGGAACGTTTGAGTCGTGCCCCGATGGCGTTTTTGCATCCGGCTTCCACCACCCCGGTTGAGGTGCAGAGTCCCTGGGCCTCGAACTGCGCGTAACGCATACGATGTCGATGCTCTTGGAAATAGGTGCAGGCCGCTTTTCCCTCCTCGTGGTGAGAGGCCTCGGTGGCGAGGACCGACAGGAGGGTCTCGATCCGACCGGCATCGAGTTCCGCGCAACGTTGTTGGGCCCACTCCTGCCCGGACTGGCGGTCGGCATACAGACTCTTCGAGAGCGTATGGAGTCGCTCTTTGGCGTGAAAACGATCGACAATCTGCACCGCCTCCGGGAAGAGCTCGCCGGAGAGATTCCAGATCCACCTCGCTCCGTCTCCCAGGACGACTTGCCGTGGCGCTTGCCCAAAACGGCGTCGTTGGCTTTCGCGCTCGACTCGCTCTCGCGAACTCCGAAAGCTGGGGGTCCGTATCCAGGGTGGCGGCGCTCTCGATGGCCGCGGTGTAGGTGACCGAGTGCGGGTCGCGCTGGGGCCGACCCTGGGCGTCCCGTCGCTCGGCACTCCAGACCGTACAGAGCTTGGCTTCGCGGGTTCGGGCCGACCCATCAGGCTGTTTGCCCGCCCGCCCCTGCACCTCGGTCGATCGCATCGGCACCCCGGTGCCGTCCAGGCCCAGATAGAGCGTCGAGGGCAAAGGGAGCCCCGAGTCGGGCTCCCGGGTCTGGCGTTCATAGCCCGCGACTTGCTCTCCCAGAGCCTGGGCCGACCGCTGCACCTGTTTGGTCCCCACGTCCACTCCGGCCAACTCCTGCAACAACTGACTGCTTTCCTGAAAGCTGACCATGGAGGCAACTGCCCCCACCATCCGCATCAGGGCGGGAGACAAAGAACTCCCCTCCAGTCCCAGCGCTCGATCTCGGGGACAGAAGCCATGGCTGCAATCCCCGCAGTGATAGTAGGCGCGCGCCAATCGCATCGGTCCCAGCACGGTGACGAACTGTTTGGTCCGCCGACCCGCGTAGCGCGCGCTCCCTCCACAGGAGCAGTTGTGGCGGGGAGTGGCGTCGGAATGATCCTGGTTCAGATGCGTTTCCACCGTCCGGGCCGCCAGCTCGAGGACTTGACGCCGGAGGGCTGTCTCAAGCGCTTCAAAGTCCAGGGCGGCGGCGGCCGCGGGTCCCATCAGGGTCCGGACTTCTCGCTGGATTTCTTGGGCCAGCGTTTTTTGGAGCCCTTTTTTTGGCCCTTCCGGGCCGGAGAGGCGTCCAGCTTAGCCTGGCAAATCTGCTCGCTGACCTCCACCAACTCCTTCACCAAGCTCCGCAACCGGCGATACTCGCCGATCTGCTCTCGAGTCCGTTGGACGGCCGGCCCCGGGGGAATGATCTTGGTCACGGTCTTGCCCGCCACGCGACGG
Source organism: Acidobacteriota bacterium (assembly GCA_965217775.1). Taxonomy (GTDB): domain Bacteria; phylum Acidobacteriota; class UBA6911; order RPQK01; family JAJDTT01; genus JAJDTT01. Next base: position 2,677,073 of record CBDCJH010000002.1, on the reverse strand, counting down.
GTCAAGGAGAAACTGGGCCCGTGGCCCCGGTCGCCGGGCTGGGCGCAGTGACAGTTGGGCTTGCCGCAACGGCGGTAACGGGCCACCAGGGACCCGGGCCGGAGATCACCGAGTTCGAGCAAGGCCTGCAGCAACTGCTGGCGACGTCGTTGAAGCTGGGGCTGAGGGGAAACGCCTGGAGACATGGGCACACTCCTCTCTGACAGTTATAGCAACTGACAGACAATCTAAGCCCAATCTCTGACGTTGTCTGGCCTCCACCACCAGCATCACTTTCGTGTCGTGCACCCGGATGGAAACACCGATTAGCACCCACCACTTGCAACATGGATACTCCACGTCGCCGCTTGTCAGCCCAGATCCTGGGTTCGTCCGGTCTCGGCGGACCGGTAGCCGGCGAAAATCACCCGCATCAGGTGCAGGCACTCCTGGGCGGTCATGGGGGGCGGGGCCTGCCCCCGGGTGAAATCCACGGCGGCCTGGATCAGGGTTCCGTACAGGTCGGGGTCGTCCTGATAGTAGAAGAGTTGGACTCCCCGGGGAGCGTCGGGGTGGGTCGAGTACCACTTCAGGGGGTCGCCCGAGGGCAGGTCCAAGTGCATCCAGCCCTTGGAACCCCAGAGCCGGATCTGGTTCTGGTAGAAGCGGTCCAGGTAGTAGCCGGCGTTGAGCGTGCCGACCAATCCTCCACGCATGCGAAACGTGACGACGGCGGCGTCCTCCACTTCGATGGGTTGACCTCCCACGTTCTCGCAGAGGGCCGAGATCCGGTCGATCCTGTCTTCGATCAGGTACTGCAGGACGTCCAGGTAGTGGATGCCGTGGTAAATGAGCTTCCCGCCCCCCGCCTTGGCCTTGGATGCCACCCACAAGCCATGGTATTCGGGGCGGGTCAGCCGGGTCTGGTCCGCGATCCAGTCCATGGTGGCCGAGTAGGGTTTTCCCAGGTAGCCCTTTCGGATGAGCTCACGGGCCTTCCGTATCGCCTGACTCACCCGCGTCGACATGGCCAGCATCAGCTCCTTTTTTTGCGACTGGGCCAGCGGCACCAGCGGCTCGAAGTCTTCCAAACGGGCGCAGCCCGGCTTCTCGGTGATGACGTGACAGCCGGCCTCCAGCGCCATTCGGATGGCAGGAGGGGAGTGATGGCCTTCCAGCGTCACCACCACAAGCTTGGGCCGGGCCTTCTGCAACATTTCCCGGTGGCTCCGATAGAGACCCTCCAACCGATCGCCCAGGATGGACTTGGCCTGGTCGAACTTCTTCCCGGTCGGGTCCGAGACCGCTATACGGCCCACGCCGCGGGCGCTCGCGAACCCTTGCAGGTAACTGCGGAGGTGGCCGCCCGTCGCCTCGGTCAGCACTCCCGCCGAGATGGGCTCTTCCGATCCAGCCCAAACCCGGTTGGCGTTGCCGGGAACGGCGGCCAGCGCCGCCAGTCCGCTGAGAGCTCTTCGTCTGGAGATTTGTTGGCGTTTCATGGAGCCAGCATATCAAGGCCGCAGTGGTGCTGGCCGTTACCGTCAGCGTCGTCGAGGTCTCCGTCGAGGACAACGACCCTGAAAACATCCCCGTCAGCCCCGTCCCGTTGGGAGGCGGCTTTCTTGTCGCCTGCTCTTCGCCGTTACTGAAAATTCGGCGGCCGGAAGGTGTCGAGGGGGAAAGTGTACAGTGGGGACTCCGTCCCCCCTGCCCCCCTCGTCGGCGGTTGGAAACCGCCGCTCCACGTCGCCGCTCCTGCCCAGATCCTGGGTGCGGCCGGTTTCGGCGGACCGGTAGGCGGCGAAGATCACCCGCATCAGGTGCAGGCACTCCTGGGCGGTCATGGGGGGCGGGGCTTGGCCGCGCGCGAAGTCCACGGCGGCGTGGATCAGGGCTCTGTACCGGTGGGTGGAGTCGTCCTGATAGTCGAAGAGTTGGACTCCCCGGGGAGCGTCCGGGTGGGTCGAATACCACTTCAAGGGGTCGCCTGAGGTCAGCTCCAGGTGCATCCAGCCCTTGGATCCCCAGAGCCGGATCTGGTTCTGTTTGGCGCGGTCCAGGTAGTAGCCGGCGTTGAGCGTCCCCACCAATCCTCCGCGCATGCGAAACGTGACGACGGCGGCGTCCTCCACGTCGATGGGCTGTCCACCCACGTTTTCGCAGAGGGCCGAGATCCGGTCGATTCTGTCGCCGGTCAGGTACTGCAGAACGTCCAGGTAGTGGATGCCGTGGTAGATGAGCTTCCCGCCTCCCGCCTTGGCCTTGGAAGCCACCCATAAGCTGTGGAATTCGGGGCGAGTCAGCCGGGTCTGGTCCGCGATCCAGTCCATGGTGGCCGAGTACGGCTTTCCCAGGTAGCCCTTACGGATGAGCTCCCGGGCTTTCCGTATCGCCTGGCTCATCCGTGTCTGCATGGCCAGCATCAGTTCTCTTTTTTGCGACTGGGCCAACGGCACCAGCGGCTCGAAGTCTTCCAACCGGGCGCAGCCTGGCTTCTCGGTGATGACGTGGCTGCCGGCCTCCAGCGCCATTCGGATGGCGGGAGGGGAGTGATGGCCTTCCAAAGCCACGACCACCAGCTTGGGCCGGGCCTTCTGAAGCATCTCCTGATGGCTCCGGTAGAGCCCTTCCAGGCGATCGCCAAGGATGGCCTTGGCCTGGTCGAACTTCTTCCCGGTGGGGTCGGAGACCGCGACGCGAGCCACGCCGTGGGCGCTCGCGAATCCTTGCAAGAATTGGCGGAGATGGCCGCCGCCGGTCGCCTCGGTCAGCACGCCCGCCGAGATAGGCTCTTCCGATCCGGCCCAAATCCGGTTGGCATTTGCGGGAACAGCGGCCAGCGCCGCCAGTCCGCCGAGAGCTTGTCGCCGGGAAATCGGTTGGCGATTCATGGCGCCAGGATATCAACGGAGGCACAGTCGGGCGAGTGCGCTCCCGGCGGCGTTTCCCCGGTTCACCCGCACATCGACTTGACCGCGGGACAATAATCATCGGATGTTCGAAGCGGACCCGGCGCAAGTCCGGGCAACCCCGTTTCGGAAGGGAAGGAGAATGATGAAAACCAATGCTTCGGGGACCGCCCGTATCGACGAGCGACTAGCCCACTCTCGGATCGGCTGGCTGCTGGCCGGCCTGCTCTGTTTGCCTTGTTTCTCAGGGCTGGAGGCTTCCAACTCCGCGGTTCTGGAGATCGGGAACCGCAAGCAACTGTTTCTGGACCGCCACGTGGTGGAGAGCCTGACCCACGCCAAACGGGTGCTCAATCCGGCGGCCAAGCACCCGGCCAACCCCTTGGTCAAGCCGGCCCGGCCCTGGGAGGGGCATTATCTCGGACTGGGTCAGGTCCTGTATGACCAGGACCGCAAGATCTTCAGGATGTGGTACGGGACCACCGGCCGCTTCGTGCCCAAGAAAGGGGGCGACCGGATCCGGCCCTACCGCTGGGACTGGACGGTGGAGGACGGCCGGGCGGTCCGCCGGAAGGTGGATGAGGTCTATGGCTACAGCGAATACGCCGGCCGCAACGATTGGATCAATCTCTACGCCGAATCGGCCGACGGAATCCACTGGACGAAACCGAATCTGGGTCTGGTGGAGTTCCAGGGTTCACGCGACAACAATATTTTGCCCGCCGGGCAATTCGTTGCCAGCCATTATGATCCCTACGAGCCAGACCCGGACAAGCGCTACAAGAAGGTGGTCCGGCGCGAATCCAGCATAGAACCTAAGAACGATCCGGGCCTTTACGCCTGGGACGGCGTGGAGGTCGACTTCTTCCATTCCCCCGACGGGATCAACTGGACTCCATACCCGGACAACCCACGAACCGTGGGGGAGGGAGATCCCTGGTGGTTGCGGCGCTGGGGCGGCTTCGTCGGCAACTGGGACCCGATCGGACAGCACTACGTGAAGTACCAGGAAAACTGCCTTCACCGGTACTGCCCCCTGGGAATCCGGGTCATCGGCCGGGCCCAGAGCCCCGACATGATGCACTGGACCGAGATGGAGACGATCATGGTTCCGGACCAGGATGATGGCCCCGACACCGAGTTCTACGGGATGCCGGTCTTCTACTACGAGGGGCTCCGGATCGGGCTGGTGTGGATCTTCCGGACCACCAACACCCTGCACTATCCCCAGTTGGCGGTAAGCCGGGACGGGGTCCGGTTCGAGCGTGAGTTCCGGAAACCCCTGATCAGGGTGGGAGACTACGGAGACTTCGACGAGAGTACCGTCTACGTTCGGGCTCCACTGGTCCACGACGGGCAGATCCGGATCTACTACTACGGGGGAAACTGGAGAGGACCGGAGGCTCTCTATGCCAAGGGCGACCGGGCCATCTTTGCCGTGGGTCTGGCGACCCTCCCGGAGGATGGATTCGTCTCCGTCGACTCGGGCAAGATTCTCCCCGGCGAGCTGGTGACCCGGCCCCTGCGGTTCCAGGGAAGGGAGTTGGTGGTGAACCTGGAGGCGGCCAAGCACAACCACGGTTCCGGCCGGCCCCAGGTCCGGGTGGAGTTGCTGGGAGTCTCCCACGAACCCATAGAGGGCTTCCTTCTCCAGGAGTCCGACCCGGTGGGGACCACCGGCCGGCACGTCATGAGTTGGCAGGGACGAAACGACGTTAGCCGCCTGGCCGGGCAGACGGTTCGGCTCCGGTTCTCCATGAAGAACTCCAAGCTCTACTCCTTCCAATTCCGGTAGGCGGAAGAGGTTCCCATGGGAACCCGGCGCAAAAGCGAGTAAGCTGGAAATGATGTCGTCGTTCAAGCGCGAAGAGGCTCTAAGACTGCTGGAGGAAGGGACCCGGCGGCATCAGCACGGGGACATCGAAGGCGCCAAGGAGAAGTACAAGGAATCGATCCAAGTGCATGCCACCGCCGACGCCCACACTTTCCTGGGTTGGATGTATGGAATCCAGGGGCGTCTCCGGCTGGCCATCCGGCATTGCAAGATCGCCATCGACCTGGATCCCGATTTCGGCAATCCCTACAACGACATCGGGGTCTATCTGATGCAGCAGAACCGGCTGGACGAGGCCGAGCCCTGGCTGCGCCGGGCCATGCAGGCCGAGCGTTACGAGCCGCGCCAGTTCCCGCATCTCAACATGGGGCGGATCCATCTGGCCCGCAAGGAGTACGGAAAGGCCCTGGAAGAGTTTCGCCGGGCGCTTCGGCGCGCTCCCGGAGACCGGACCGCCGCCGCGGCTTTCCGGGATCTGGTGGGAAAATTGAATTAACAGTCCGTGGTGAAAGTCCCGCGAGCACCGAGACCGTTCCTGCGCCCGCCGGACAAGGCGCGTTGAGGGAGCATACCGGGAGTATGTGAGCCGATAGCAACGCAGTCCGCCGGGATGCAGGGACGGTCGAATGCCGTGACGACTTTTGCCCCGGGCTGTTAAGGGCGGGCGCCGGCAGCTCGTGACTTCGCACGGTGGCGCTGAGAGCCCAAGCCGAACAGATGAAAGGAGAGACCTGATGACCGCAGGCGGATCCGTCTGGCACAAGCAGCTTCACTGGAGGATCGCCATCGCCATGGTTCTCGGCATTCTGGCCGGACTGGCGGGAGGCGAGTTCCTGGCGGACAAGCTGGGATGGATCGGCCAGCTGTTCATCAAGCTGCTCAAGATGGTGATCGTTCCCCTGGTTCTGACTTCCATCATCTCAGGCGTGGCCTCGGTGGGCGGAGCGGGATTGGGCCGGATGTTCGGAAAGACTCTCGGCTACTACGTGTTCACCAGCTTTTTTGCCGTGCTCACCGGATTGGTGCTGGTCAATCTCATCCAACCCGGCGTCGGGGCCGACTTGGTCGACGCGGAGACCAAAGAGATGCCCGATGTCACGGTGGTGAGTTCACCGGTGGATCTGATCCTCGACATCGTTCCGGAGAACGTCGCCGCCGCTGCCGCGGAAACCAAGATGCTCTCCATCATCCTGTTCGCGATTCTGCTGGGCGTGAGCATCGCCAGCCTGCCCCGGCGCCACCGGGAACCCCTGGTGGCTTTCGTCGGATCTGCCTTCCAAGCGATGATGCGTCTGACCTCGGGAATCATCCACTGGGTGGCCCCCATCGGCGTCTTTTCCCTGATCCTCACCCTGGTCGGGACCACCGGCCTGGGCTCCTTCAAGGCGTTGGGACTCTACGCGTTGGTCCTGCTCATCGGGCTCTCCTTCCATCTGTTTTTCACACTCCCGCTGATTTTGAAGTTGGTGGGCGGCATCAATCCCATCATCCATTTCAAAAACATGGTGGAACCCATGTTCATGGCCTTTTCCACCAGTTCGTCGGGCGCGACGCTCCCCGTGACCATCAGATCGGTGCACAAGAAGGTCGGCGTCTCCAACCGGGTCACTTCCTTCGTGTTGCCCATGGGCGCCACCGTCAACATGGACGGCACGGCCCTGTACGAGTGCGCGGGAGTGTTGTTCATTGCCCAGGCGATGGGCGTCACCATGGGTTTCGAACAGCAGGTCCTGGTCGTGGTGACGGCGTTGCTGGCCTCCATCGGCGCGGCGGCCGTCCCCTCCGCCGGCCTGGTGGTGATCTTCATCGTCCTGGAGGCCGTCAATCTGACCGGGCCGCAAGTGGCGCTGATCGTGGGCGCCATGCTGGCCATCGATCGGCCGCTGGACATGTACCGCACGGTGGTCAACGTCTTCAGCGATTCCTGCGGCGCCGCCATCATCGCCCGTTCCGAGGGGGAAACGGACGTGGATACGGTCGTAGTTCGGAATTGAGGAAATTGCGGCTGAGACAGCGAGGAGTGGAGAGTTCTTCCAGGAGGGACGCGCAGCCCGAGCGACCAAAGAAGCGTCACATGAGCCGCGGGCCGTCACGCCCGAGTCGCCGGGAATTCCTGCAGACCGCGGCAGTCGGGGCAACGGCCGGGTTCGGCTTGGCCGAGTGCGGCAGTGGCCAGCGCCCGGCGCCCGGAATAACGGTCTCCCTGACCGTGGAGAAACGATCGGCGGTGACCGCCGGAGCAGCTCTTCACCGTGCCTTCCCGAGCCTGACCCGCCTTCGCGACGGGACCTTCCTGGTCGTCTACCGCGAGGGGAGCGATCACTGGAGGACCGACGACTCCGTCCTCAGGGCGACCCGATCCTCCGATAACGGGGCGACCTGGTCCGAGCCGGAAACCATCTTCCAAGAGCCGGGTTGGGCAGCCGGAGCCCACCATGGCCCCCATCAGCTCGCCGACAGCAGAATACTGGTCCCGGCGCAGTGCGTCCGGCACGTGGAAAAGGGCCAGCTCCGGAATCTCGAGTTCCGCGTCTTCAACCTGCGCAGCGACGACGGAGGAAGGACCTGGAGGAGGAGGGAGATCGGACCGCAGACCGGTTGGTCGTGGCAGAATCAATACGGGCGCCTGAAGCAGATCGACGGCAAGCTCTGGCAGGGGGGCGGCGGCCAAAGGGAAGGGGAAGACTACTGGCGCACCGGTTATTTCGTCTCCTACGATGACGGAGAATCTTGGCCCGAGTGGCACACTATCGCGACCCATCTGCAGGACGAACGGGACATCCTGGAACTGCGCGACGGCCGCTTGCTGAGCATGATCCGCAGCGGCAAGGAAACCTACCGGAGCTATTCCGCGGACCGCGGGAAAACCTGGAGCCCGGCGGAACAGCTCGACCTCTTCGGCCAGTGCCCCAGCTTGTTGACGTTGCCTTCGGGTCACATTCTCTTCGCCTACCGCCAAGTGCGGCCGGGGGCTCCGGTGGGGGTCGGAGCGGCCGTGTCGGGTGATGGCGGAGCGACCTGGACCGAGACCGACCCGATTTACGTCTCCCCGGACAACTCCCGGGACTGCGCCTATCCCAGCATGATTCCGGACGGCGAGCACGTGCTGGCGGCGTACTACACCACGTTCAGGGATGGAAACTCCCATATCGAGCTCGCCCGTCTGCGCGTGGAAACCGGCGTCTGAACGGCCCATCCGGAGGCCGCGGCGTTTCTTGACGAGCCTTCGCCGGAGCGTATAGTCTCGTCCCATTCAGTCGTTTTAAATTTCACCGTATCGAGACAAGACAGGTGATGATCCGCTTCCTGACAGCTGCCCGGAGCCGGTGCACGGGGATCGCCGTTGGGATTGCGGTGGCGCTGTCGCTCGGTTGGGCCCCGGCGCACTTGCCGGGGCAGGCTTTGCCGCGGACGGCGCCAGGTGATGAATTCCAGGTCCGGTTGTTCGAGGATCTGCCGGCCGACTGGCACCAGGATTGGTCGTTTCAAGGACTCAAGCCCTCCTTGAGTTGGACGACGCCCGTCTTGGGATTGAGTGGTTTCCCCGGGCGGATCTCGCCGGCGGGGATGACCATGCCGCGGAACCGGCCCTTCGCCGTGACGATCCAGGGCAATCTGCACCTGCCAGGGGGCGACTATGAGTTCCGCCTCCGGAGCCGCATGCACGCCCGCTTCTTCGTCGACGACCGTTTGCTCATCCAGTCCGAGCCCCCAAAGCCAAAGGAACTGGCCCCGGAGGAGATCGCAGCCAAGGAGGCGGCCGACAAGAAAGCCCGGGACGAAGCGGCCCGGAAGGAAGCCGAGGCCCAGGCGCGGCAGGATCTGCTGCGGCAGAGGTTGGAAGACGCGCTGCTGGAGCAGAACGAAGAGACCCAGAAGGCCGTTGCGGCGGATCTCAAGAAGGCGAACCGGCGCCAGAAGGGTGAGCTGTCCGATACCGAACCACCCGCCCGGATCCAGGAGTCGGTGGAGAATTTGTCCCTGGAATCCGGACTTTACCGCCTGAGGATCGAGCTGACGGGCGGGCGGTTGGACCGGGAGGTCTCCGTCGTCTACCGGAGGGGAGAGGAGGAGCCGCGCCTGCTGAGTCTGGGCGATCGCATCCCCTTCACCGAGAGAGGGTGGGACCAGTGGAACCGAGCCGAATCCCGGCGGAACCGAGAGCTGGAAGATGCGGTTCGGAAGCCGCGGTTGGCGAGCTGGGAGGAGTATTGGCAGCAGCGGCATCTGGAGCAGGCTCGCGCCGTTGCCGCATCCGGAAAGCCGGTGAAGGTCGAACCGGCCGCCGGCATGCCCGAGTTCAACCTCATCGACCGTTTTCTCGGCGCCGGAATGGCCGCCCATCGGGTGAAGCCGGGCCCTCTCACCAGCGATTACGAGTTTGTTCGCCGGATCTACGTCGACGTCTGGGGCTTGATCCCCACCTGGGAGCAGGTCCGGGAATTCGTCAACGATTCGCAGCCCGGCAAGCGGAACCTGCTCATCGATCGCCTTCTGGCCGACGACGGCTGGGCCGACCCCTGGGTCGGCTACTGGCAGGACCTGCTGGGAGAGAACGCCAAGCTCTACGGCGGCGTCCCGCACTCCACCGGCCCCTTCAAGGAGTGGATTCACCGGAGTTTTGTGGAGGATCGGGGATACGACCGGTTCGCCACCGAGCTCCTGCTCATGGAGGGCACCCCCGAGCAATTGGGAACGCTGGGCTTTCAGCAATCCTTCGGCAGCGACGTTCCCATGGCCGAGAAGGCCCACGTGATTTCACAGGCTTTTCTGGGCGCCAATATGAAATGCGCCCGCTGCCACGACTCTCCCCTGAACCGGTACCGGCAGCGCGATCTGTTCGGCATCGCCGCCATGTTGCAAGGAGAGCCGGTGGGCATTCCTGAGACCAGCAGCGTGGGCGAAGTCCCGGGACGGCGCAAGCCGGCGGTCCCCATCACCAACAAGCCGGGGGACCAGATCCCCCCCTCATTCGTCTTCGACCGCGGACGCGACCCCGCTCGGGTCGGTCCGGATGCGCGGGCTCATCGGGAAGCTCTGGCGGCATGGATGGCGTCCCAGCGCCGGTTCGCCCAGGTGGGCGTCAACCGCATCTGGCAGCGGTTCATGGGCCGGGGCTTGGTCCACCCCATCGACGACTGGGATCCGGAGCCCCAAGTCTCCCACCCGCGGTTGCTGGAATTTGTGACGGAGGAATTCATCGCCAGCGGGTACAGCGTCCGGCAGGTGCAGGAGCTGATCCTCAAATCCCACGCCTATCAACGGAGGCGGGACCAGGAACTCGCCGGCCTGAAGGACGCGAGCGGCCGGCTCCTCTTCGCGGCTCAAGGAGCCCGGCGAATGCGTGCCGAGGAGATCGTCGATTCCCTCCATCTGACGGTGCGCAGGCCGTTCAAGAGCGAGCGCATTGCCTACCAGAAGCTGGACTACGGAGTTCCTGAACGCACCTGGCAGATCGTCTCCCTCTCCAATGAGGAGGACGTGGCTGTCCTGGCCAAGCCGCTGCTGCAGGAGATCATTACGCTGGCCAAGGCCTTTGGATGGCGGGACCAGCGCCCGAACCCGGTGAGTGTGCGGAACGACGACCCCCACGCGCTGCAGCCCTTGGCCATGGCGAACGGCGAACTGATGCACCGCTTGGTCAAATTCACCGACCGCTCGTATTACACGGAACTCTCGAGAGAAGCCGGCACGCTGGACCAATACGGGGACCGGTTGTTCCTGAACACCCTGTCGAGGCCCCCCACCGAGCGGGAAAAGAAGTGGCTCCGGAAAGAGCTCGGCGCCCTCTGGAGCCGGAGGCTCGTTCCCCCCGAGCTTCGGGAGGCGAGAAAGGAAGAGGCTCGAGTCGAGGCGGTGACGGTGACCGACTCCATCGCGGCCCACGAGTACATAATGCGGGTCCGGCAAGGGGAGCCCGCCACGACGGCCCTGACGCCGGCCTGGCGCCGGAATGCGGAGAAGGTGTTGTGGGCCGTGCTCAACTCCCCGGAGTTCATTTTCCTGCCTTAGGAGACTAGGAGAGACGTCATGAAACACTCCAGGTCCCGGATGTATCGACGAGAGTTTCTCGGAACCACTGCGAGACTCGGTGCTGGCCTGGGGGCCTCCGCCGTTGCAGGAAATCTCCTCTCGGCACCGGTGGCCGCCACGGGGAGGACCGAAGCCGACTCCAAGACACGGCCGAGAGCGACCGCCGACACCTGCATCTTCGTCTGGCTGGCGGGAGGCATGTGTCATGTCGACACCTTCGACCCCAAACTCAAGGGGAACGGCCAGGAGATCGCGGGAAGCTACTACAACCCCATCGAGACCAGCGTGCCGGGTATCCAGGTTTGCAAGCACCTGCCCCGGGTCGCGGAGCGCATGGACCGCTTCGCCATCGTCCGCTCGCTGAACCACCAGTTCGCGGAACACACCCAGGCCGTCGACTTCGTACACACGGGCCGGGTGGCCAGCGGGACCATCGTCTACCCCTCCATCGGCTCCATCGTCTCCCACCAGTTGGGCGGATTCGATCCCAAGGCGCCGGCCTACGTGGTGGTGGGCAACCCCATGCAGCCGCGGGGACCGGGATTTCTGGGGGGCAAGTACAATTTCGTCTACCTCACGGATACCGAAGCCGGTCCGTCCGCACTTCGGCTGCCCGACGGCGTTTCGGCTCAGCAGTATGAGGAGTGGACCCGGACGCTGAAGAGCTTCTCCGAGCCCTATCTGGACAAGCACGCCGGCACCCCCACGGTTCAGGCCTACGCTTCCGTCATGGACCGGGGCTTCGAAATGATGAGCCCGAAGTTCCAGAGCGCCTTCTCGGTGAAGGACGAACCCGCCGAACTGCGCGAGTCCTACGGAAAGGAGTTCGGGCAGAGGCTGTTGTTGTCCCGCCGGCTAGTGGAGAACGGGATTCGGTTTGTCGAGTGCTCCTTCAACCTGCACTTCATCAACGGCTACGGGTGGGACGCGCACGCGTTCGCCCAGAAGCGGGTCCACCTGTTGATCCGGCAACTCGACCGAGGCTTGTCGGCGCTGGTGGAAGATCTGGAACGGCGAGGCCTGCTGGACCGGACGTTGGTGGTGGTGGCGACGGAATTCGGCCGCCCGCCGGAATTCGACGGGCAGGGCGGGAGAGGACACCAGTCCGTCGCCTACTCAACCGTGCTGTTCGGAGGCGGGGTCCGGGGCGGACAGGCCATCGGGGCCACCGACGAACTGGGCCGGGAGATCGTGGAGCGTCCCGTCTCCATCCCCGACCTGCATGCCACGATCCATCGGGCGTTGGGGATCGATCCCGACGAGCCTCTCATGACTCCCGGCGGCCGCCCGGTCCCCATCACGGATTTCGGCCGGCCGGTGGAAGAACTGTTCAGCTGACGGCGAGTTGCATCTCTGTTTTTCTGTCCGATACAGAGATTGTTGTCCAGCCGGCGCCTACCAGAAGACGACGAACAGCAGCCAGCAGGCCACCACCAGGTAGAGGCCGATCCAGAGCTCGGGCCTCAGTCTCCAGGGTGGAGAGCCGCCTTCAGGAACCGGGAAGGGATAACGGGGCTTGAGGGGAGCCTGAAGCAGGGTTTTCTGAATCCAGGTACCCTCCAGGACCTTGAGGCGGCTTCCCATGAGAGACCTGAGATCCCGATCCGATTCCTTCCGGCTGTAGAGGAGCCCTTCCAGCTCCTCGTCCGTGGCCGGTCCCCGGAACAGGGTGATGATCCACGACGCGGCGACCATCACCGCCGCCGGCAGTAACAGATTCCACAGATAGGCCCACCAGAGGTTGGTGTACCAGTAGGGAAGGGGCCACTCGTAGTATTCGCCGACCAGCGCCGAGAGTCCGTAGAGCAGCCCGGCCACCAGCCCCATGGACCCGGTGGCCCGGTGAACCCGGGTGAAGACTCCCATGAGGATGACCGTCATGAGAGGGACGGCGATGGCGCCGGCCAGTCTCAGGTAAAAGGCCACCATTCCCGATTGGAGAAAGGGGACGTAGACGAAACCCAGGGCGATGATGACGGGGACCGCGATCTTTCCGACCAGCGTGTAGTGGTCGTCCGTGGCGTTGCGCACCAGGAAGCGGGCGTAGACGTCCCGGACGAAGAGACTGGAGATCCCCATGCCGATGGAGGCGAAGGTCGAGTACCCGGCCGCCACCAGGCCGGCCAGAACCAGGCCGACGAGGCCGGCCGGCAGATATTCCCGGACCAGCATGGGATAGGCGGAGTCGATGATCTCCAGACCCGGGAAATGGGCGCGCGCCAGGGGGCCCAGGCTGACGTTGAACCAGAGGCAGACGGCCGTGATCACGCTGGCCAGCACCGCGCCCATCTTGAAGTCCCATTCCGACCGGGCTCCCAGGAACCGGATGGCCTCGTACTGGTTGATGACGGCGTAGGTGACCAGCACCACCACCAGCCCGAAGACCATCAGGATCGGCGTGGCGCCCTCGGGAGTGTAGCCGCCCACGTGGAGGAGTTCGGCGGGCAGGGATTCGTCCACCTGGGCCAACTTATCCGTCAGCCCGCTCATGCCGCCGGTGCTGAACCAGACCACTCCCCACAGCACCAGCGAGGAGACGATCATGGCGACGGCCTGGAGGGCGTTGGTGATGACGTCCGACTCCAGTCCGCCGGTGACGACATAGACTACGGCCGTAGCAGCGACCAGGACCACTACCGTCCAGCTCCAAGTGGCGCTGAGCTCGCCGATGATGTTCAGGACCAGGTAGAGGGAGAAGAAGATGTTCCCCACCACGTTGGTGCGGGACTGGATGTTGATGAAGACGGCCAGCACCCGGGTGAGGGGCCCGAACCGGAACTCGAGCCACTCGGCGTTGGTGTAGACGCCGGAGCGGTACATGGGAATGATGACGAAGCAACTGAGTACGAACCAGCCGACGGTGATGCCCAGCCACCACTGGGTGAGCTGGGAGAGGCCGAAGCGGTAGGCCCCGCCGGCGATGGCCACGTAGTCGCCGCTGTCCACGGCGGTGGAGAAGGCGGAGAGGCCCACCGCCCACCAGGGCAGGGACTTGGCGGCCAGATACCAGTCGAAGCTCTTCCGGATGCCTTTGAAGGTGATGAGGCCGTACAGGACGATGCCCAGGTTGACGACCAGGACGATCAGCCAGTCTACGAGGGTCATGGAGTCCTCTCGGTCATGAGCATGAAGGATAGCAGAGATGCGGCTATCTGCCTTGCGGCAAAAGGCTGTCCCGGAGGCTATTCACGGCCGGCGAGTGGGGAGCCTCCAAATGACGATGGGAATCACGACCGCCACCGCGATCAAGAGTGCGAGCAGCCACGGATTCGAGACCCGGTAGGCCGACCAGCCGACGGTGGCCCAGAGGATCAGCACCGTCAGGATCTTGGTCCGGAGGGGCAGGCCCCGTTTCTCGCGATAGTCGCGAATGTACTCCCCGGTCCAGCGGTGGTTCATCAGCCAACGGTAGAGGCGCGGGGAACTGCGGACGTAACAGGCGGCGGCCAGCAGCAGGAAGGGGGTGGTGGGCAGCAGGGGCAGGAAGATGCCGGCGATCCCCAGCGCCACAGAAACGCTCCCGGCGACGACAAGAAGGGATCGGAACAACATCTCACTTGCGCCAAGACGGGGCCGTGGAGGGGCGACATCCTTGTCGCCCCTCTGGCAAGGGTGACTTTCCAGTCGCCGACTCTTCGTCGGGCCCGGTCTTGCTCCGTTTTGGACCGAAGAGGGCGCCCACAAGGGGCGCCCCTACCCAATATTCTTCGTCAATTTGCACAAGAATTCGGGGTTGAGGAACCAACAACTCAAAAGTATGTAGTCAGGCCGATCGACACATTGGTGCCGCTGGCGGTCACGCTGGCCGGGACGGTCACTGCCACGTCCTGGAACGGCGTTGTCCAGCGTTCATTGCCGGACTTGGGACGACGCACCTCCGCTCGATACCCGATATGGTCGCCGAGCATTTTTTCGACCCCGGCACCAGCCACCCAGCCTTTGAAATCCTGGGTTCGAGATTCCGTTCCCGGTGTGAACTCGTCGGCTGAACACGGGATGGGACTCAGACAGCCGTTGAAGCGGGTCGTGAATTCCGCTTCAACGAGGCGGATGCCTGCGAGCCCATAGACGCGTAGATCCCAGAAACTCAGCGGGCCGGGGCTGCCGCCCAGCTTGAAACTTACCCCGTAGCTCCTCTTTTTCTCGAATGTCCATTGGTCCGGCCAGCTCTCTCCAAGCTGATTGCGGCCAGGGGACGATCCGATACCGGACAATTGGCCGTCCACCACGCCCCGGGGCAACTCGAGGTCGAACTCGGCGCTCACGAAGAAGCCGGTTCCGGGAAAGGGCAGGTGATAACCGGCCACGAAACCGATTCCATAAGTCAGGGATTTGGAAGAATCCTGGTCCTGAAAAATCTGCCCGGCCAGCGGCGCGGGAACCAGAGTGTTCGGATCGGTGTTGTCCACGGTCTTCTCGAAGGTGACGTCGAGATATTCCAGGGGGGCCGTGACGCCGACATAGAAGCCCCGGTCCTGAGCAATCGACGGGACCATCTGAGCCAGGAGGATCAGGAGTCCAGTCACCGAGACTGCGGACAACCATCGGTGGATGGGGCTGGGCGTGTGTGGCATCGGCCGATCCGATCTTTTCATCACTGTATTTCCTTTCGAATCAGGTCGTTTGCCGACGTAACCGAACGGAGTGTAATGAATGCCCCTGTCCAGATTTCCCGGAGTCCTTCCGTCCGTGGGACCGCCTTGCGGTCCCCTTTGTTGCATGGTCTTCGTTCCGTGGTCTAGGTTATCTGCTCAGCTCCAAAGAAATTATGCCTCACCAGGAGGATCATCATGACCAATGAGAAGAGAGGGAAGATGGAGGGTAAGCGAGTCCTGGTCACGGGAGCGGGAACCGGGATCGGACGGGGTATTGCCCTGGAGTTCGCCGCGGAGGGCGCCGCAGTCGTGCTCCACTACTGTCACAGCAGCGCCGGGTGCAAGTCTGCCGTGGAGGAGATCCACGGCTCAGGGGAGCGAGCCTGGGCGCTGGGCGCCGATTTTCGGCGGTTGGAGTCGGTCCAGGGCCTGGCGGCACAATCAGTGGAGTTGCTGGGAGGAATTGACGTGCTGGTCAACAACTCCGGGGTGACGGCGAACAGCCCCTTCGAGGAGACCACGCCCCACCAGTTCGACACCCTCTTCGACATCAACTTCAAGGCCATGTTCTTTCTGACCCAGGCGGTCCTTCCGGCAATGGCCGAACAGGAGGCGGGTGCGGTCATCAATCTGACCTCGGTCCATGCCTATGCGGGCCTGGTCGAGCACTCGGTCTACGCCGCGACCAAGGGAGCCATCGTGGCGTTCACTCGCGAGGTCTCGTTGGAGTTGATCCAGAAGGGTGTGCGCGTCAATGCCATCGCACCGGGTTGGGTCCGGGTCCCGAATCAGGAAAAGGTGCTGGGAGAGAACTTCGACTGGGAGGAGGCCGAAAAGACGCTGCCCGCCGGATTTATCGGGACGCCCAGGGACATCGGCCGTCTGGCCGTCTTTCTGGCCTCCGAGGAATCGCGCTACATCGTGGGGCAGACGCTGGTCATCGACGGAGGCCAATTGGCGATCATGCCCAACACCGGCGATTTTCGCGGCCGCCGCCGTTTCCGGTTCGGGACGGAATACGTGGGAACTCCCTGACTCCGGTGCGACGTCCAGGATCAGATGGCGATGCGGGACCGGAACTCGGGCACGCCGACGGCACCGGGCTTGAGGACCATGAGGGCGCCGGCAGCCGGTCCCAGGTCCTCGTCTTCCGGATGGTTTCCGGTCGTGACGTAGAGATCCGAAAGATCTTCTCCTCCGAACGTCACGCTGGCGGTGAACTTGGCCGGCAATTCGAGGTTCCGCTTCCGGCTGCCGTCGGGGCCGAACTGGAGCACCCTCCCGCCCATGGCCATGGCGATCCAGAGGTTGTCCTCTTGGTCCAGGGTCATGCCGTCGGCGTGCCCGTCAATTTCCGGATCGAATCGCAGAAAGTCCCGCCGCCGGCCAATGGCGCCGGTCCCGGGATCGTAGTCGAATTTCCAGACCACGTTGTCCAGGGAGTCGATGAAGTAGAAGGAACGGCGGTCGGAGGTGAAGGCCATGCCATTGGGTATTCCCACCCCCTCCAGCACCACTTCGTACGATCCGTCGCGGTCCAGCCGGTAGAGACGTCCCCGCTTCCGGTCCAGGTCTTTGAAGGGCATGGCGCCGGCGAACACCCGTCCTGCGGGATCCGCGATGACGTCGTTGAAGCGCCGGTCGGCTTCGGCCGGGATGTGGTCCGGGAGCATGCGCCCAATCCTGCCCTCCCGCAAGACCGCCACCGTTCCCCGGTCCATGAAGAGCAACAGAGAACCGTCGGCCTGGAGCGTCATCCCGCCCACCATCCGACCCTGGTAGCAGAGCCGGTTCCTTCCGCTCGCGGGCTCATACCAGTAGATTCGGCTCGACAGGATATCGGTCCAGTAGAGCCGTTCCTCATCGGGATGCCAGACCGGCCCTTCGCCGACCGTGCAACGGAGGTCGGCTGCGATTTGGAATTCAGGGGACTCTCGGGTCATTGGATCCGCTCCTGAGAGAAAGGCTCAATACCGGCCGTGCTCCCTTCCGGCCTCTGCAAACTCCTGGATGTTGCCGGGTGCCGAATCCATGATCTGTCCGGTGGACCGCAGAACGTAGCGGCCTCCCTCGCCGGCAGCGTCGATGCACCGTTTCGCCTCATCGCGGGCCTCCTCGGGCGTTCCGTTCGACAGGATTCGTTCGTTGAAGCCTCCGTTCAGGGTGATCCGATCCCCGACCCGGCGCTTGGACTCGGCCAGATCGAAGTCGCCGGACGAGGTCTTGGGAGTCAAGGTCTCCAGGGAATGGGCGCCGGTGTCGGCCATGTCCTCGATGAAGCCCTGGCCGCAACCGCAGTTGTGATAGCTGACCAGGAACCCCGCCTCCTTGGCCGCTTCCACGACGGCCTTGTCGTAGGGGAACATGAACTGCCGGAACTGCTGGGGAGAAAACCCGATCCCGACCCACGACTGGTCGTAGAGGATGGAATGAACTCCGGTGGCGGCCAGATGACGGACTCTCCGGATGGCCCGATCTCTGAGGAACTCGGAGAACTTCTCCACGAACCTGGGTTGGTCGATCAGGTCGCAGGCCAGCGTCACGAGTCCCCGCATGTTGGACGCCTCACCCCAGACGCCCATGAAGCAGTGCATGAAGAAGGCCCGGTCCCCGACGGCATCCACCATGGCCTTCAGCTTGTCCTGGTTCAGGCTCTCCGGTTCCGGAAGGTAGCGAATGCAGAGGTCCAGATCGCGCTCATTCTTGACGGCCGGCTCCACCTCTGCCACCTGCCCCTCGCCCATTCTGTAGCTCCAGGTGACGGGTCCCTCCGGAGTGGTCGCCGTGAACCGGTGGGTGCGAAAGTTGCGGCCGTCCTCCTGGACCTCCTCCCGGACCCGCCAGGTTTCCAGCGCCTCTTCCGGCCAACTGTAGAGCAGCCGGGGAAAACGATGCATGGAAAACCGGCGTTCGTCCGGGGTCACCAGGACCGGATCCAGGCCCAGTTCTTCCTGGATTCGGACCATTTCAAGGGGGTTTTCGACCAGCTCCTCGAGCATGGCTCGGGGTCCCTTTCCCGTGAGCTGGCGCAGGAGCGGCATCCCGAGCCAGGCGCAGACGGGAACCCGGTCGGTGGATCGGCCAGTGTAGGCGGCTTCGAACCGTTCGCGGGTGTTCATGGGCGTTCCACACCTCGCCACCCCGTGAAGAATTTGGGGCTGCCGAGAGGGCTCATCGTATGCCATGATTCGGGCCCGGGCAAACCGAGCGTGCCGGGCTCGAAAGCTGGGATCGTTTCCGCCCGGATCCCGGTCGACGGGGAACCAATCGTCTCGGCCTTGTGCTATCATCTTTGTTATTGCATCAGATTGATTAAGTGGACCAGCGCGTCCAGCGAATCTGCAAAGGACCTTCTGTCTTGCGGTTGACGAAATTCCAAGCTTTGAAGTCCATGTCATTGGTGGTGACGCAGATGTTTCTGCTGGTTTCCGCCATCCTCCCGGTCTCTCCGCTGAAAGCCGAAAAGAAGTCTCTGCCGAGTGACCCCCGGGCCCTTTACATCTATCCGGTGGGAGGGCAGCGGGGAGCGGTTGCGGAGGTCCGGATCAAGGGACAGACACTCCAGGGAACCTATGGGGTCTGGACCGATTGCGACGCGATTCGGGGCCGGGTGAAGCAGATCGAAGAGATCGATGAGGCCGGAAACAGCCCCTATGTGATTGGGAACATCCCATTGAGCCATCGGGTCACCGTGGAGGTGGAGATCGCGGCCGACGCCGAGCTCGGCGGCCATTCTCTCCGGTTGGTGTCCCCGAGGGGCGTCTCCGACCCCCTTCCGTTCCGAGTGAGTTCGGAACTGGAGCCTCTGGTCCGGGAGGACGTGAGCCGGACCGGACCCGGTCGTCCGACCCAGGGACAGCCGTTGGAATATCCCGTTGCCGTCAACGGACTGATCGGACGGTCGTGGGGTGGGGAGGTCGACTATTACAGCTTCGACGTGGATTCAGGCCGTGAACTCTATTTCGAAGTCTTCTTCCCGGCCCGGGGTTCGGGTCCGATCCCCAAGCTGCTGCTCTATCTGTATCGGCATGAACCGAGCTGGGTGGACCCACACCGCCTCCGGCGGCTGGCGTTCAATGACGACCCCGTCGTTCATGAAGCCGGCCTGTTCGCCGAACACGGAACCGTCCACAGGGCGAGCCTGACGCGTCGATTCGCCGACTCGGGGCGGTATCTGATCGCCGTCAAGGGCTTCGACGACCGGGGAGGACCTGATTTCGTCTACCAACTTCGAATCGTCGACGCGGACGGGGAAGAGATCTCCGCCGACAGGAGTTCCTGGCCGTTGGCGCATTCCGATCCGTACGCGTGGTTCGAACGAAGGTTCCAGGTACGGGTTTCTCCGGCCCGTCTCCAGGAACTGTCCAAGCGAACCGTTCTCCAGGCCGGGGGCGCAAAAGAAAAGGAGGGCGTGACCGGATCGGCCGGATCCGCGGGCGCCTCTGGAGTGGATGACACCGCCGGTCCCGCTCCGGAAGCCGGTTCTCTCGAGACCGTTTCCATACATCGGCTCGGAGCAACTATTGAAAACGTTCCCGAACCGGCCCTGGTGACTCTTCCGGCGATTGTCGAAGGAGTCATTGATCGTCCCGGCAAATCCGACCGCGTCAAGTTTTCAGCCAGCGCCGGCCAGTCCGTGGCAGTGGAAGTCGAGACCCCCCGGGATACGGTTCCCATCTTCGTTCCCTGGGTGCAGGTTCTGGACCGGGAAGAGGAGGTGGTCTTCAGCGCCATCTACAATCGAGTCACGGGCAACAACGTCATGCTGTTTCGTGAACTCGAATCGAAGATGATCTACACCTTCGACCGGGGAGGGGAATACACTCTGCAGATTCGGGAGTTGACGACGGCACACGCGGGGTCCGACTTCGCCTACCGCGTGTTGATCCGGCCCCAGATCCCCCACGTCGGACATTTGAAGGTGGAACCGGATCGCCTCAACCTGGTGCAGGGCCAAGCCGCCCGTCTGACCGTCACCGTAGACCGCGAAGAAAATTTCGAAGGGGAAGTTGCCCTTGTGGTCGAAGAGCTTCCCGAAGGTGTCCACGCCTATGCGACGGCGGTTCCGGAGCCGGAACAGCCCCCCGCCTTCGACGAGTCGGAGAAACACATGTTCCGTCCCGAGACCCAAAAGGTCTCCATTTCGCTGATGGCCGAGGATGGAGCCCCCGCCACGAACCTTCCTCGCATGGTGCGAGTCAAGGCCCGGGCCATCGTGGGCGGGAAGATGGGACCGCTGATCCCGGTGGCCGAGGTCCCCTTGATGGTGGTGGCGCCTCCACAAACTTGAACTTTGGCGATCCTGACGGAGAAGGGTCCCTTGATCAGATCGTTTCTCACCTCTATTGCTCACCTCTGGCTCGGCCTTTACGTGGCGTACGGTGGCCACTCCATGCCCCCGATTCCCAGCCACGACCCGGTGTTGCTGTCGGCTCGGATCTTTCCCGAATCGACCACGCTCCGGGAGAAGGGGGCAGTGCAGCGGTTTCTGGTCGTCGGCAGGTTCGCCGATGGTCTGGAGCGGGATCTGACTCCCGCCTCCCGTTTCAGCCTCGGTGATTCCAGCTTGGCAGGTGTCGACAAGGCCGGCAAGGTCACAGCCTTGGCTGATGGCGAGACCGAAATCGAAGCCGAAATCCAGGGCCACCGGCTCCGGGCCGCCGTTCGAGTCGTGGACTCGGAGCAGGTCCCCCCCCTGAGCTTCGAGCGCGCCGTCTCTCCCGTTCTCACCAAGAACGGCTGCAACGACAGCGGATGTCACGGCGGCGTCAAGGGAAGAGGCGGCTTCAAGCTGTCGCTCAACTCCTTGAATCCGCCCGAGGACTACAACTGGATCGTTCGGGGGGGCGTCTACCATGTGCTGTCGGCAGAGGCGGGCGAGCCTCTGGTACCGCGGATCGATCTGGCCGCGCCGGCCGAAAGCCTTCTTCTGAAGAAACCGACCTTCGCCATTCCCCACGGCGGCGGACCGCGCTTCGATACGGATTCCCATGAATACGAGACGATTGTGAATTGGGTCCGGAACGGCGCTCCGTTTGAGCCGAAAGGAGGCGTTGCCGTTCCGCGGATCGAGGGAGTGGCGGTCTACCCCGAAGAAATCGTTCTGGATGGAAAGGGAGTCCATCGCCTGGCGGTCACGGCCAAGTTGTCCGATGGCCGGACCCGGGACATCAGCGATGAGGTCCGTTACGAATCCCAGAACCGGGCCGTGGCCAAAGTGGACGCCGACGGCGTGGTCACCGCCGTCAAGACCGGCGAGACCAACGTCCTGGTTCGGGCCGCCGGCCACACGGTTCATGCCCGCATCGGCGTCATCGCCGAGCCCATCTCCGACTATCCGGACGTCCCCGAGTGGAACTTCATCGACCGGCACGTCATCGCCAAGCTGAAGCGTTTTCACCTGATCCCTTCGGAGCTCTCGGACGACTCCGAGTTTCTGAGGCGGGTCTGCCTGGACGTCATCGGCACCCTGCCGCCGCCCAACCGGGTCCGCGAATTCCTGGAGAATTCCGATCCGGACAAACGGAACCAACTCATCGAGATTCTGCTGGAGTCGCCGGAATACGTGGATTTCTGGACCTTCCGCTTCTCCGACCTTCTGCGGGTGGTGCAGGAGCCCAACTACAGCCAGCTCTACTGGGAGTGGATTCGAAGCAGCGTCGCCTCCAACAAACCGTACGATCAGATGGCCCGGGAACGCTTGGACGCCCAGGGCCGGGACCGGCCGTCGCGGCACTACTTCGAGAACAACTCGCAGCCGGAGAGGATCCTCTCCGAGGAGCTTCGCGTTTACACGGGACGGCGCTTCGACTGCGCCCAGTGCCACGACCATCCCTTCGAGCCCTGGTCCCAGGATCAGTTCTGGGGGCTGGCCGCCTTCTTCGGAAATCTCGACTTCATCGGCTACTACGACATCGCCTTCGACAACCCGGCCGGGGGGTACGGAGACAAGGGGAAGGCCGGGCCGTTGAAGCATCCCCGGAAGAAGACCGTGGTCCACCCGGAATTCCTGGATGGGACCCCGTTGCCGGAGGAGTTGAGACCGAACCAGCGCCGGGAACTGGCCAAGTGGCTCACCTCTCATCCCTACTTTGCCGAAGCCTTCGTCAATCGGGTCTGGGGGTACTTTTTCGGGAGGGGGATCGTGGATCCGGTGGACGATTTCAAAGCCTCCAATCCCGCGACTCACCCGGAGTTGCTCAACGCCTTGGCCGCCGACTTCCGGGAAAACGGACACGACCTCCGGCGCCTGATTCGGTTGATCGTTCAATCCCGGACCTATCAGCTGTCGAGCCGGCCCAACCAGAACAACCGGGACGATCGGATCAACTACTCCCATTACCTGCCGAGACCCCTGGAAGCGGAGGTGCTCCTGGACGCCATTTCCCAAGTGGCCGGTGTCCCCGAAGTCTTTCACGAGAAACCGGAGTCGCCGGGCGGGCAGCCTCCGGTTGGGACCCGGGCCATCCAGCTTAAAGCTCCGGTGCGTTATTTCTCCCATTTTCTGGACCTTTACGGGCGCCCCATGCGGTACGCGCTGCCGGAGCGGGACGCCGGTCCCAGTGTCTCGCAGGCCCTGCATCTCTACGCCGGGAAGACGTACACTGAAAAACTGACCCGGGAGGGCGGAAGAATCAGCCGCTTGCTCCAGGATGGGATGGGCCAAGGGGACATGATCGAAGAACTCTATCTGGCGTCATTGTCCCGCTTGCCCACCGGCGACGAGAAAGATCAGTTGGAAGGAGTGCTGGCAGGAATCACCAAGCTGGATCGGAAGCAGATGTTTGCCGATCTAGCCTGGGCATTGCTCACATCCAGGGAGTTTGCGTATAACCATTGACGGACCCACAGGCCCTTCTTGGGTCTGGATCGTGGAGGTGTTGGACTCGGATGAAGAAAGTCGGTTGTCTGACCTGTACCGAAGAGGAACTGGGTAGGCGGGATTTCCTGCGGGTGGGCTCGGTGGGCGCACTCGGCCTCAGCTTGAGCCAAGTTCTGCAGTGGGAAAGCCTGATGGCGAGCTCAGCCGCGCCGGCGGTTCGTGCCAAGAAGGCGGAGGCCTGCATCCTGCTCTGGCTGGGGGGTGGTCCCAGTCAAATGGACACCTGGGACCCTAAACCCACCAACAGCGCCTTCAAACCCATCGCCACCAATGTCGACGGCATCCAGGTCTCGGAGATCCTCCCCTTGACCGCCCGGCACATGGACAAGCTCTCCATCATTCGGACCATGCACACCGAGGAGAACAATCACCCTCAGGGACACCACTACGTCCTCACGGGGCACCGCCCCAACGCCGCCGACAAGTTTCCCAGCTTCCCTTCCATCATCACCAAGGAACTGGGACCCCGGGGCGAGGTGCCGCCCCACGTCCTCTGTCCCGGCTGGGACTCGGCCGATGCCAAGCGCTACAACGATCTGTTTCGTTCCGCTTTCCTGGGCGCCGCCTACGATCCCATGATCCTGGCGGACCGGGGAGAGAAGGGGATCGACGTCACCGATCTGGTCCTGCCCCAGTCCTTTCCGGTGGAGAGCCTGGAGAACCGCAGTTCCTTTCTCAAGATCGTGGATCGTCACTACCGCCGGAAGGTGGAATTGGCCGAGTTCTCCAACATGGACGGCTTTCGCGAACAGGCCCTGCAGATGATCCTGTCTCCCGCAGTGCGGGACGCCTTCGATCTTTCTGGCGAGCCGGAAAAGATGAAGGAAGCCTACGGCAAGCACAAGTTCGGGCAGAGCGTCCTGCTGGCCCGGCGTCTGGTGGAGGCCGGCAGCCGCTTCGTGACCGCCAACGGCTACAGCCACAACGTCTGGGACACGCATGGCGACAACGACGCGAAACACCGGGACGAGTTGGTGCCTCCCTTGGACCGGGCGCTCTCGACCCTGATGGAGGACCTGCACCAGCGAGGCCTCCTGGAGACGACCGTGGTCCTGGTGATGGGCGAATTCGGCCGCACCCCCCACCTGAACCCCAATAATGGACGCGACCACTGGCCCGAGTGCTGGTCCCTGGCCCTGGGAGGCGGAGGCATCCGCGGGGGTCAGGTGGTCGGCGCCAGCGACGAACGCGGCGGGTACGTGGCCGAGCGCATGGTCACCATGGGAGACCTGCACGCCACCATCTACAAGGCCCTGGGGATCGACTGGAACAAGGAATTGATGAGCCCCACCGGCCGCCCCGTCAAGATCGCCAACTCCATCGACGACCTGACCGGAGTCCCGCTCAAGGAGTTGGTCTGAGCCGGTCCGGAATCCCGTTCGCTCGCGTCTCTCCAACTCGATCCGGAGACCGGTTCAGGCGCCGAGACCTGCTGCTGGGCGGGTCCGCCTCGGCGGCCGCATTGGTATCCGCGTGCACCCGGGCCGAGCCTGACGGCCAGCGGGAAGAGATCCGAATCTCCTTCGTCGGAGCGGTGCTGAACAACCCCTTCTGGGACCTGATAGCCCGGGGCGCCCGAGCCGCCGGCCGGGATCTGGCCGGGACGGCCGTGACCTATTCCGCGCCCGAAGAGTTCAGTCTGGCCAACATCAGCGCGCTGATCCAGGGAGTGATCGCCGGGTCCCCGGACGGAATCGCCGTCGACTACCGGGGACGGGAATTCGAGGAGGTCACTCGGCTGGCCCTGGATCAGGGCATCGCCATCCAGTTCTTCAACAACTTCCAGGGGTTCGATTCCGGAGATCCCAGGATCGTGCGGCTGTCGGAGACGGCCGTCGGTCTGGACAAGATGGAAGCCGCTCGCCGAAGCGGGGAAGCGTTTCTCGAACATCTGACGCCCGACGATCCCGTGGTCCTGTTCAACGGACTCCCAGACTCTCCCGAGCACCTGGTCATCCAGAACGCATATCTCAAGGTGTTCGCCGAAGCCGGCTGGTCGCGGGAGCGGATCGATCTGTTTCCGGTGGGATTGGACCCGGCCCGGAACTTTCAACTGATGAAGGTCTACCTGACGGCGCATCCCGAGACCTGCGGCATCGTCTGCTGGGATTCGCTGACGGGATCGGCGGCGGCGCGGGCCAAGGCGGACGTGGGACTGGACATCCCGGTCCTGAGCTGGAACCTGGATTCGATCACCATCCGGAGCGTCAAGGAGGGAACTCTGACCCTGACCCTGAGCCAGCAGCCCTACCTTCAAGCCTACTATGCTGTGGTCGCCCTCTACCTCAAGCTCAGGCGCGGGATCCTTGAAACGCCGTTCGTCGATCCGGGCCGGCTGCTCGTGGACCGATCCAACATCGACCAGGTGGAAGACCTGTTCAATCGGGGTGTCCTGGGGTAGCAATAATAATCGGTAGGGGCTCCCCTTGTGGGAGCCCTCTTCGGTCCAAAGCGGACGAAGAACATTCCGTAGGGGCTCCCCTTGTGGGTGCCCTCTTCGGTCCAAAGCGGAGCACGACGGGACCAGACGAAGAGTCGGCGGCTGGAAAACCACCGCTCCGTCGAAAAAATATTGGTTCCGGTTATGCCGGTTTGGAAATTGGGGATTGCAGGGAGCGAGTAGACTCTTGGTCCGGACACTCCGGCGTCCCGAGTCGGGTCCCCTCGTGGGCTTGCTGGCTCTCGGACTCCTGTTCGAGGTCCTCTCGGGCGGCAACTTCCTGACCTTCCCCCAGTTGAGCGCTCTGGCCGCCCTCTCGGCGTCGCTGGGCATGGTGGCCCTGGGCGTGACCCTGCTCATGATCAGCGGGGAGTTCGATCTCTCCGTCTCACAGACCTTCGCCTTGGCGCCCATCGTCATGGGCCGGTTGATGACCGATCTGGACTGGGCGGCGCCGGCCGCCCTCGGTTTGGCATTGGCGGCCGTGCTGCTGGTGGGTCTGATCAACGGTTTGCTCACCACGCTGGCTCGAATCCCTTCGCTGATCGTGACCCTGGGCATGTTGTTCGCCGTCACCAGCCTGAATCGGATCCTGGCCGGCGGCTATCCGGTCCAGCTTTACGGCCGGGAGAGTCCGCTGATCCGCTTCATGGGGGAGGACGTGCCGGCCACGCCCGTCGGCGCCCCCTTTCTCTGGATGTTGTCCGCGGCGGCCGTTCTCTGGTTCGTCCTGGAGCGGACCGGTTACGGAAACTGGACCCGGGCCGCCGGGCACGCGAGTGGCAGCGTGGCCCGAGCCATGGGTGTGCCCGTCGCCAGAGTCAAGCTGACCAACTTTGCCCTGTGCGCGGGGCTGGCAGGATTGGCGGGCTGTCTTCAGTTGGCGGATTTCGGGTCGTCCGGCGTGAGTTCGGGAGAAAATTACAATCTGCTGGCCATCGTGGCCGTGGTCATGGGGGGCACCTCTCTCTTCGGGGTTCGCGGAACCATTCTGGGAACGCTGCTGGGGACCTTGATCCTGGGCGCGCTCAAGACCGGATTGATCCTGGTGGGGACCCGCGGGGAATACTACACGGGGCTGATCGGCGTCCTGCTGTTGGTCGTGGCGTTGATCAATGCCCGGGCCGAGTCGATACGCCGCGGGGTTGGGAACAGCTCGTGACCAGCCCAGTGGGATCCCCCCAACCGGTCGTGGAATTGACGGAGGTCTCCAAGGCCTACGGCGAAGTGGAGGTGCTGGGAAACGTCACTCTCAGCCTGGGCGCCGGGGAAGTGGTGGCACTGGTCGGAGACAACGGGGCCGGCAAGTCCACGCTGGTCAAGATCGTCAGCGGTTATCTGAGGCCGACCTCGGGAAGACTGGTCGTGGGGGGCCGGGAGGTCCGGTTTGCATCCCCTCGGGAAGCCCGCCGGTGCGGGATCGAGACCGTCTATCAGGATCTGGCCATCATCGGCCAACTGAGCCTGTGGCGGAACTTCTTCCTGGGTCAGGAAATGAGGAGGAAGTCTCTCGGCTTGAGAGTCCTGGACCGGAGCGCCATGAGAAGCATCTGTCTCGAACGGCTCCGTGATTTCGGCCTGGAGAGCGTCCGCTCGCCGGACCAGCGGGCGGACTCCCTGTCGGGAGGAGAGCGTCAGACCCTGGCCATCGCCAGAGCGGTCCACTTCGAGTCGCGACTATTGATCCTGGACGAACCGGTGGCATCCCTCTCAGTACGGGAGGTTCGCCGGGTTCACGAAACCATCGACCAAGCCCGGGCGCGGGCGCTGGGCATCCTCTACATCGACCACAATATGAATCACGTCGTCCCCGTCGCCGACCGGATCGCCGTCCTGGAGCGGGGCCGCCTGAAAACGGTTGTGCACAGAGGAGAGGTGAGCGCCGCCGACTTGGCCGATCTACTGGCATGAGGAGCGGGAGCAGCGGTTTCCAACCGCCGAACAGGAGCGGCGGTTTCCAGCCGCCGACCTCCAAAGTAACCACCGCTCGCCAAGCCAACGGGCGCACGGCGGTATGAACACGTGGAAGAAGGGGCGACTGGAAATCGCCCCTCCAAGTCCCCCCTTGAGTTTCCCCCAAAAAAAACTCAATAAGGCAGCAACCCGCCCTCGACGTTCATGGCGCTGGACGTGATGTAGCCGGCGTCATCGGAGCAGAGGAACGCCACTACGTTGGCCATGTCCTCCGGTTGCTGGATCCGGCCCAAGGGGATGCCGGCCACGGCTCCCGCTTTGATCGAGCCCTCGGGAACGTCCAGGATTCTGGCGGTCTCACGGTCGATCAGGTCCCACATGGGCGTGTCGATGATGCCGCCGCAGATGCTGTTGACCAGGATCTGGTGGTCGGACAGCTCCAGGCCCAGTTGCTTCCCGAACCCGATCGCCGCGTGCTTGCTGGCGGCATAGGCCCCCAAGGGGGTGTTCTTCCCCGGCGCGATTTTTCCGGCTCCCGAGGCATTGATGACAATGCGTCCCCCATGGCCCTGCCGGATCATCTGCCGGCCCGCAGCCGTGCAACAGAGGAAGACGCCCTTGGCGTTGACGGCCATCAGGCGGTCCCAGCTTGCTTCGTCCGTGTCGATCAGGCGTGCGACGATGCCGATACCGGCATTGGCCACCAGGATGTCCAGCTTGCCGAAGGCTTCTACCGTCCCAGCGATCATGGCGTCGACGTCGCCGGAGCAGGTCACGTCCGCGTGCAGACCCACCGCCTCGCCGCCCGCCCTACGAATCTCCGCCGCCACGGACTCGGCGCCGTCCCGATCAATGTCCGCCACCGCCACCTGCGCCCCTTCCCGGGCAAGGCGCATGGCGATGGCCCGGCCGATGCTACGTCCGGCCCCGGTGACCAACGCGGTTTTTCCCTCGATTTCCGGATATCTGGCCATGGTGGTGCGCTCCCCTGTTCGTGTCCCAGCCTCAGTCGGTGAACTCCATCAACTCCAAGATGAATCCATCCGGGTCCTTGAAGAAAACGACCTTGAGGGCACCGTACTCCCACTCGTCTCCCAAGTCGAAAACAACCGGTTCGGAGACGAATTCCACTCCCGCTTCAGTGAGTTCGCGATAGGCTCGATCCATATCCTTCACGCCAAAGCAGAAGTGCCCCTGGTTGGACATGCCCAGAACGGCGTTGGAGGGTTCTCCCGGGGGGTCGATGTAAAGCTGCAGGTCCACCAAAATGCCGGGCGTCTCCGGAATGGCCAGCCGGACCACCTGCATCACCACGTTCTCCTTGGCCGCCATCTTGGAGATCATCTCCCCTTCCAGCCGGTGCCGTTCGATCTCCTTGAAGCC
Source organism: Acidobacteriota bacterium (assembly GCA_965217775.1). Lineage (GTDB taxonomy): Bacteria > Acidobacteriota > UBA6911 > RPQK01 > JAJDTT01 > JAJDTT01. Next base: position 2,648,101 of record CBDCJH010000002.1, on the reverse strand, counting down.
GAGCACGTCGCAGTAAAAGTGTAGCGAGCGGTCCAGATCGCTGACGGTGACCGCGACATGGTCCAGATTCCTTACCCAATTCATTCCAATCCTCCTGGCTGGGAACTCGTTTCGATCAGATTCCTGAAGAGCTCGACCGGAACTCGATTGCCCCGTCTTCCTCCCTTCAGAACGGAGCGATTATCATTGACAAACGGAATTCAGATCAAGTCGTGTACTTGGAGGATTTCCCCCATTTTTGCAGGGTCAGGAGAACAGGGGAAGGAGGTTCAGACGAGGATCGGATCGAGGCGTTCCCATTCCCGGGCTCCGGCCCAACCGTAGGGGCACCCCTTGTGTGGGTGCCCGCTTTCGCCCCTCACTGATCGGTCCGGGGAGGGCGACCACACTCAAGGATCGCCCCTACTCAATTATTGGCAAGTTCGACCGATTCCACTTGTCGAATCGTCTGACTCTCGTGTTTTCAACCACTTGCGGAGATTTCACCTGATTCGTCGGGGGAACTGCTCGACAACCCCAAGGTGACCATCCGATGCGACATGGGTAGTATTGGCGCATGAAGACGACCATCGGTGAACTGCCGACTCGGGACGGTGACTTGGCCCCGTCTTCGGAACTCAAGGCGCGGGATCCGGTCGCATGATCTGGACCGCCGAGAATCTGCTTCGCCAAATCGAGCTGGGCGAGGACAGCCGCGTGGAATTCAAGGAGGCTTTCTTCGAGAAGGGACGGGTACGCGCGCCCGGCCGCGGAGCCGTGGCGGACGAACTGGCGGCCCTCGGAAATTCTACGGGTGGGACTCTGGTGTTCAGCGTGTCCGATGCCGGCGAGATACGCCGGCTCGCTCGCCCGCAGATCGACGCGCTGGAGGCTTTTGTCGGCGAAATCTGCGCGGACAGCATCAGGCCCCCGCTCCATTTCACAACTCAGCGTCTGCCCCTGCCGGACGGACTCTCCGTGCTGGTCGTCGAGATCGAGCAGAGTCCGTTTGTTCACAGGAGCCCCGGTGGCTACCTGGTCCGGCTGGGCAGTTCGAAGCGAGAGATGACGGCCCAGGCGCTGCAACGCCTCTTTCTGCATCGAGGGCGTTCGGGCCTGCTCGGACCCGACGAGGTGCCGGTGGCCCATACCGGTCGCGGTACGCTGGAGACCGGGCTCCTGGACAGGTTCCTGAGTTCTCGTACGCTGGAGCCTGCCGACACGCAGCTCGCGAAGCTCGGCCTCCTCGGCGACGACGACGCGGGCGTGACAAGGGCTACGGTCGCCGGCGTTCTTCTGGCCACCGAACGTCCGGACGGGTACATCCCCGGCGCGGTGATCGAGGCCGTGCGTTACCGGGGCACCGTACTGGGGAAGGCCGACCAGCATGATGCAGCCACGATCGTTGGTCCCCTCGACCGACAGATCCGGGAAGCCGTCCAGTTCGCCCGTCGGAACACACGGGTCGCGGCCCGAAAGGCGCCCGGGCGGATGGAAATCCCTCAGTTTGCTCCAAGGGCCGTGTTCGAGGCGATAGTGAATGCAGTGGTGCATCGCGACTACTCGATGGAGAACGCCAGGACACGGATGTTCATCTTCGATGACAGGCTGGAACTGTACTCACCCGGGGGTCTGGTCAACACGCTTTCTCTGGACGCGATGCGCACCCGCCAGGCGACCAGGAACGAGGCCGTGGCGTCGCTGCTCCGCATGCTCAGAGTCGGAGACATCCACGGTGCGGGCGACCGCCAATACTTCTTGGAGTTGCGCGGCGAAGGCGTTCCCATCATATGCGAGAAGACTCGTGAGCTCACCGGCCAGGATCCCGTGTACGAACTCATTGACGGCGCGGAACTGCGACTGATGCTGCCTTCTGCAAGTCCACCGATTGACGGTCTCGCCGGTGATGTCCTGGTGACAGCGGGCGGACAACCCTTGGCGGGGGCCCGAGTAGTTGCGCACTATCCGAACAAGACCTGGATGGAGGCGATCACCGACAGTTTCGGCCGGACCGTGTTCGGGTTCTATGCGGAATTGCCGATCACAGTCTACTGCGCGGCGCCCGGCCATGCCGGACATGTCGAGCGGGGTTGGCGCCCCCCGCAACCGCTTTCCATTCGATTGACGGAACTGCCGGGGGGAGGATCCGCCATTTTCACCGAGCGAACCGGCCAATTGCCCGGGTTGAAAGGGCGGCTCAATCCGATCCTGGACAACCGGGAGCGGACCTACCTCTATGCGACCAATGTCGCGATCGAGCAGGGAAGACAGCAGCCGGTGCACTTCAAGCTGAACCAGCCGCTGCGGCTGACGGATGTCCACGGCTCCGAATGGTCGGTACGCTTCATTGACCTGTTCGGGAAGTCATCGCTGTTGGAGTACCGCCCGCCTGGATGAATGCCTACTGCGAGCGCCCCTGCTCGCGGACGGGCATTGCCGTTCGTGGATATCAGGTACCGGCAACAACGGCGGTAATGGCATCACCCGGCCCCGTTGATGTATGGACGCTCCACCGCACGTTCCAGTGTCTCGTGCGTCGCACGCTTCTTCATCAGCCACTCAATTTCCTTCATGTCTTCCGGTGGCGGCAACGGCAATGCTCCCAGCTCATAGGCCGACACCGCCACGCTGCCATTGATGCATCGGAATACCTGGTCGACCACGTTGCTGTTCAACAGGACGGCCAACGCCGCCGGCGCCACCCGCGGCGCGCCGTTGAGCGGCTTGATCATATTCAGGTGGTTCTCGATTACGACGGCACCGTGTTCCTTGATGAACGCTGTCGGCAGGTCTGCCGCAATTAAACGCCGGAATTGTTCTTTCGCTGTCGTCCTTTGCAACAACACACAGGGGAAATCTGTCACCACCCAGTTTTCATCGGCCTTCGGCTCGAAATACGGCTTGTGATTTCGCTTTTCTGCCCGGAACTCGAATACACCTTCCGATCGTACCGATTCTGCCCAGACCAACGGATAACGCCCCTTTCCCGGTTGGTTCCGCAGACTTGACTTGTGCCGGTTCCACACCAGAGGTCCCGTGCTCACTGTGTAGCCGTAATCGGCCAATCGGTACGGCAACATGCTGATCTGATTCACCAGCGCGTCTTGGGCTTCAGTAAACGGGTCCCGCTCGAACCCTTTCAGGCGGCACTGAATGTTTTTGAGTGCGATCTTGGGGCACTTTTCTTGATGGTTTTCCGCCATCCGTCGCGCCACCGGCGCCAGGAATGCGCCCCCGCCACAGGCTGGGTCGAGTACTCTCGCTGAACGCCAATCGACACCGGCCTCCGTCGCCATGTCCAGCAGCCGCCCGCACAGCGCCGGCGGGGTGTAATAGGCCCCCAGCCGCGCCCGGAACCTGGCCGGCATCATTCCGGTGTACAGCACTCCAATCATGTAGCTGGCATCCAGGACATCCAGCCTGGCGGCAGCCCTTCCGATGCTCTCCGCCTGTTCTTCGGCCTCCGCCGTTACTGGAGAGACATCGATGTCGACAGGCAGTTCGCGCAACGACCAATCATGACCGGACACCGCCTGCAGTTCTTTCCAATACGCAGACACGACGCCAAATACGACCGCCCGCGCAACGTCCAGCCTGTCTTCATCCTTGACCGAGGACGCCAGCTTTCTGGCACTCGATGATCCGTCTTCTACAATCGCGCGGGCCAATGTTTCCGGGATCGCCCGTGCGTCTTCAATCAGGTTCATCGATGTCGTAGCCACGATGCCTCGATCATTGTCAGGTGTCCCAACCAAGCCAGAAAAACCGACGTGTGTCGGAAAGGGATGACGACTCGCCGCACCAGCGGTCCCCATGATTGACAGATTCGCGATGTTTGGCTGCCGCTGGATCCTCCGATCATTCCAGACCCACTCGGCTACGGTCTGCATCAATATGTTACCGAAGCCGCCTGACCTCATCCTGGGCAAAACGCATTGGAGTAACGGGTGCGGACCCGGCCCCCGGCGGGTTACGGGACTTTCACCCGCGGACTGCTTATACTCCTCAGCCATGGTACGAACACGCTATCTCTACGGTGTCGCCCTGGTGGCCGCCGTCGGCGGATTCATCTTCGGATACGACCTCTCCATCATCGCCGGCGCCAGCCTCTTCCTGAAGGAAGAGTTCGCCCTGAGCCCGTTCTGGTTGGGATTCGCCGTCAGCAGCGCCGTCATCGGGTGCATCATCGGGCCGCTGTTCGGAGGCGGTCTCACCGATCGCTGGGGTAGAAAGAAGGCCCTCTTCTTTTGCGCCATCCTGTTCGGGGTCTCGGCCATCGGGACCGCGCTGCCCCGGACCATGACGGAGTTCTATATCTTCCGGATCGTGGGCGGCATCGGGGTGGGTCTGGCCTCCATCATCTCGCCCATGTACATCGCCGAGGTGGCCCCGGCCCGCATGCGGGGGCGGCTGGTTCTGGTCAACCAGGTGGCCATCGTGGTCGGTTCGCTGTCCTCCATCATCGTCTCCTACTATCTCTCCCTGATCGGGTCCTGGCGTTGGATGTTCGCGTCCGAGCTGGTCCCTATCGTGATTCTGCTGATCGGCCTGGCCTTCGTCCCCGAGAGCCCCAGATGGTTCGCCCAGGTGAATCGGATAAAGGAGGCTCGAGCGGTGCTGACCCGGATCGGCGGCAGCGCGTACGCTACGGCGGAGCTGGAGGAGATCGCCCGGTCGCTGAAGGAGAAGCTGGGAAGCTTCCGTGATCTGATCCAGCCGGGCATGAGGACCGCCCTGTTCATCGCCCTGACCCTCGCCGTCCTGCAGCAGTTGAGCGGGACCAGTCCTCTGCTGTTCCACACTCCCCTCATCTTTCAACGGGCGGGCTTCGAGAACATTTCGGACGCGATCCTGCAATCCATCATCGTCAATGTCTGGAATCTGACCTGGACCTGCATCGGACTCTGGGCCGTCGATCGTTACGGCAGGCGCCCGATGCTGATGGCGGGAACCATCGCCATGGCGGTCGGCTTCCTGCTCATGGGCATTTTCTTCTACTATGATCTGGCCGGAATTTTCCTCCTGCTCACCATGTTTCTGGTGGTGGGAGGCTACGTCATCAGCTTGGCGCCTCTGGCCTGGTTGATCATGTCCGAGATCTTTCCCACCCATCTGCGGGCCAAGGCCATGCGGGTGGCGGCGCTGGGCCTCTGGGTGTCGGCCTATCTCGGTGCTCAGGTGTTGCCCCCCATGATGTCCTATTTCAAAGAGGACCTGGGGACCGAGGCGTACGCGTTCTGGATCTTCATGGCGGTCTGTATCTTCGCCGTCTTTTTCGGATGGAAGATGGTCCCCGAGACCAAGGGCCGGTCCCTGGAAGAGATCGGCCGTTCGTGGACCCGGGACCTGAAATAGTCTCGCACGAGGTGCCCTCCGAACCTGCCGGGAGTCGTGGAAATGTTTTTCAACCAGGCGCGGGCCAGAACCTTCATGCGGGAGTGCGGTCTCGACGCTCTGATCGCCGCCTCCCATCTGAACATCACCTACTTCACCGGGTATTTCTGCTGGCTGGACCCCACCATTCGGGGCTACATGCTGCAGCCGGGAGCGCCGGCCAGCTTGGCGCTCCCCGGTTACGCGGTCTTTCCCCTGGAGGGAGAGCCGGCGCTGGTGCTCAATCCCCTCTTCGCCGTCAACGCCGCGGACCTCTGGGTCCGCGACCTCCAGGTCTTCGGCGCCTCGGGAGTGGACGAATCTCTCACCTCCGACGAGCTGCCCGGCAACTACCGCCGGATCCACGACCTGTTGCTGGAGCCGCCGCGGGCGTCCAGCTCCCTGGAGGCCCTCGTGCGCATCCTGGAAGCCAGGGGCCTGACCGAGGGACGCCTCGGCGTGGAGATGGAAGCCCTGACCGCGGACCGGCGGGATGAGTTGGGCCAGGCGCTTCCCAGATCCGCCCTGCTCGACGCGTCGAACCTGATCCGGCTGATCCGGATGGTCAAGAACGATTACGAGATCGACGTCCTGACCCGATCGGCAGAGATCAACGAGCAGGCGGGGATGCAGGTCCTTTCGGAGACCAAACCGGGCACGACCCTGGGTGAGATGAATGACCGGTACCGGGTTCTGGCGGCCCAGGAGGGCGCCGACTTCGACCACTTCTGCATCGGTCTGGGCGGGCTGGGAATGGCCACGGAGCCGGACTACGTCCTGGGCGAAGACGACGTCATGATGGTGGACTTCGGTTGCATCTACCGGCGTTGCTTTTCGGACACCGGGACCACGCTGGCCCTGAAGGAGTTGTCCGACCCTCTGATGCGCCGGTTCGAAGCGGTTCGGGACAGCGTTGCGGCAGGGGTGGACCAGATGCGGCCGGGCGTTCGCTGCTCAGCCGTCCGGGGCGCCATGTGGCAGGTACTGGAAGAGTTGGGATTGACCGCTTCCTATCCCCATGGTCACGGGGTCGGTATTGACGTCCGCGACTATCCCACCGTCGTGGCCGACAACGGTTTGCGGGTGACCGACGACTGCATCGACGTCGCCTCGGACATGCCCTTCGAAGAGAACATGGTCCTGAACCTGGAGGCCTCCATGTTCCTTCCGGGCGTCGGTTCGCTGCAGATGGAGCGTTCCCTGGTGGTCACGGCAGACGGATGCCGCAATCTTGTGCCCCAGGATCGATCGCGGCCGTTCATACCCCGTTGAAGGTCCGTGACTGGTCGACGGCAACAAAAGGGTGGCTGAACCCCACGATCCCGACACGGCCGGGGAGATCCGAGAGCGAAGCCGAACCTTCTTCGAAGCCGAGCTGGATCGCTACCAGGACGTATCCCCGCCTTCCATCCAGGATGACGATCGCACCCGGCGACTGCTCGAATCGTTGCCGGCGTCACCGGAGTCCAAGCTGGTCGACATCGGATGCGGTACCGGAATCGTCGCGTCGCACCTGCAGCGACTCTTCCCGCAAGGCATGGTGTGCGGACTCGACATCTCGCCCAAGGTCATCGCCAGAGCGAAGGAATTGGACCGGACCGGGAGCATCGATTTCGTCGTGGCGACGGACTCGGAACTCCCTTTTCCCGATTCCGTGTTCGACTCTGCCGTGTGCCGATTCTCGCTCCACCACTATCCCGACCTGGCCGCCCATTTCCGTGAGGTTCGCAGGATTCTCAAAGCGGGTGGAATCTACCTGATCGTCGAGATTCTTCCCCAAGCCGGCCGGTTTCAGACGATGCTGAACGACGTGTTCGCCGCCGTGGAGCGGGAATCCGCCGGCCACGTGGCCTACTACTCGCTTGAGGACTACATGGATCTGCTTGCGCCGGCCAAGCTGAAGTTGCGGTCGGTCCGGCCCTTTCCGCTCCAATTGAAGATTGGGAAGTATCTGACCCATTGCCAGGAGATCCGGAAGACGCCGGCATCTTTTCAGAAACGGATCTCGTTTGAGGAAGGGGACGACTGGTTTTCGGTCCGACTGCCGGCAGCGGGACTGTTTGCCGAAGCCAAGTGAGAAACCGCCACGCCTGGAAGTCAGCAACGACGGCCGGGAGGGACCGCCGGCTCGGAACTCGTCACTGATCGATCCGGTACAGCGGCTCCAGTCCCGCGGCGATCCGGTCCAGGTTCTCGGCTGCGCACGCCGCCCGCTTGCGCGAGGTGCCGTCGGTGACCCCCGCGATGTGGGGCGTGGTCACTGCATTCGGCAATCGGAAGATGGCCGAGGACAGATCGGGCGGTTCCTGGCTGTAGACGTCGATTCCGGCGCCGCCGATCCAGCCTTCCACCAGGGCCGTCTCCAGAGCCGCCTCGTCCACCAATTCTCCGCGGGACACGTTGACCAGGAACGCCGTGGACTTCATCAACTTCAGCCGGCGGGTGTCGATGATGTGCCTGGTCTCCTGGTTCAGATGCAGATGCAGGGAGACGACGTCCGATTGGGCGATGACGTCGTCCATGTCGGCCGGCTTCCCGGCGAATTCCAATCCCAGCTCGCTCACCTCATCCGGTCCGATGTCCCGGATGTCGATGGCGAGAGTCTTCATCCCGAAGCCGGGGGCGCGTTTCGCCAGCTCGATGCCGCTGGCTCCCAGACCGAGAATGCCCAGCTTCCATCCCTCCATCTCGGCGCCGATCGGCCGGTAGAGTTCGCCGCCGTCCAGGATCTCCTTCGATTCCTGGTACCTGCGGGCCAGCATCAGGATGAACATCATGGCGCAGTCGGCCAGGGCCACGGCGCTGAAGGCTCCCGGGCAATTGGAGACCGGCATGCCCTTGGCCTTCCAGTACTCGAGGTCGAAATGGTCGAACCCGGTCCCCAGGACCTGCCAATGACGGACCTTGCCCGCCGCGGCCAGATCGACCATCTCCCGGGTTCCCACCGATCCGCCGTGATCGATGACGGCGTCGATGCCTTCGAACTGGGGGCCCAGGGGCTGATCGTAGTCGGCGATGCGCAGGTCGTGATTCTTCGTCACGGCGCTGACCAGGTCGGTCCCCCAGCGCTCGCACAACCCGGGTAAGGGGAGGAAAAGCACCTTCAATCTTTGGCTCATCCGCGCATCATAGCATGAGCCGTCGTCCGTTTCGGTTGACGCTTCCAAGATTCAGCGAGTATGGTTTTCCATATGAAAACGACCCTCAACATCGACGATACGGTGATGCAGCGGCTACGGGAAGAAGCGGCCCGGCGCGGAACCACCATGTCCGCTCTCGTTGAGGCGGGACTCAGGCGTGTTCTCGCCGGGAATACGCAAATCGAGGATCGTCGGGAACCCCTGCCACCGTTGCCCACCTGGAAAAGCGGGGGGCTCCGGGTCGACATCGCCGACCGCGAGGGGCTCTACCGAATGATGGACGAGGTGTGAGTGCTGGTCTTCGACACCAACGTTCTCGTTTACGCGGTTGACGAAGTTTCACCGTTTCATGATCGCTGCCGGCGAAAGATCATGCAGGCTCGCGACGATCCGTCGCCCGCTTTTCTCACCTGGAACGTCTGTTACGAGTTCTTGCGGGTGACGACGCACCCGCGCGTCTCGAGGTTCCCTTGGACGCCGGGAGAGTCATGGGATTTTCTACGAGCGTTGCTGGAGTCGCCGGGCTTCGATCTGCTGGTGGCGACCGAGCGCCACGCCACGGTATTTGCTTGGACCCTGAAGGAATTCCCGGATCTCGCCGGCAACCTCTTTCACGATCTCCATACTGCCGTGTTGATGCGGGAACACGGCGTCAGCCGGATCTGCACCCGTGACACCGATTTCAATCGGTTCCCGTTTTTGACCGTCGTTGATCCCCTGGGATAGGCATTCGCAATTCCGATGACGAAAACACCCGGCAGGGAGGCACGGAATCCACTCGAGGCAAGCCACGTCAAGGTGGCATTTCGATTCGCCTTCCATGGTTGGCTCGGGCTCTTCGCCGCTCTTTTCCTGCAAGCGCACCTGGCGCCTCTGGCCGGATCGGACTCGGACACGGTCCTCTTCAGCGATCAAGCTCAGGCGGCGGGAATCGATTTCGTCCACTTCAACGGGATGTCGGGAGAGAAGTACTACTGTGAGATGGTGGGGTCCGGCGGCGCCCTGTTCGATTACGACAACGACGGTGACCTGGATCTTTATATCGTCCAGGGCAATATGTTGGGGCCGAAAAAGAGTCTGAAGGACTCGCTTTTTCCTCCCCGGGTCCCGTTGCCCCCGAGAGACCGCTTGTATCGAAACGACCTGGAGACCCGGGCGGACGGGGGCCGGGTCCTGCGCTTCACTGACGTCACCGAAGAGAGCAGAATCGAGGCCACCGGATACGGCATGGGAGCGGCGGCGGCCGATGTCGACAACGACGGCTGGATCGATCTCTACGTGACCAACTTCGGTCGGAACCAGTTGTTTCGCAACCACGGGGACGGCAGCTTCAGCGAGGTCGCGATGCCGGAAAAGGCCACAGGCCGGTGGAGCGTCAGCGCGGCGTTCCTGGACTACGATCGCGACGGTTGGCTCGACCTCTTCGTCGGCAACTACGTCAACTTCAGTTACTCCCACACCAAGGCCTGTTTCGGTTCGACCGGGCGCGTCGACTATTGCGGGCCGCTCAGTTACGAGCCGGTCCCGGACCAGTTGTTTCGCAACCGGGGAGACGGGACCTTTGAGGATGCATCAGCCGCGTCCCAGATCGCCCGCCAATACAACGGTTCCCTGGGGGTGGTCACGGCCGACTTCAACCAGGATGGATGGATCGACCTCTACGTGGCCAACGACCAGCGGCCCAATCATCTCTGGATGAACCAGAAAGACGGAACCTTCAGCAACGAGGCGTTGCTGGCGGGCTGCGCCTTCAACAAGGACGGGAAGGCGGAATCGAGCATGGGTGTGGATGCGGCGGACTTCGACAACGACGGCGACGAAGATCTGTTCATGACCCATCTCCGGAACGAGACCAACACCCTCTACCGGAACGACGGCGGCGGCTGGTTCGAGGACCAGTCCTCGGGTACCCGGCTCGCGCCCCCCAGCTTCCCCTTCACCGGATTCGGAACGGCCTTTCTGGACTACGACAATGATGGCTGGTTGGACGTCCTGGCTCTGAACGGCCATGTCTCCACCCTCGAGGCCCTGGCCAACAACAACGACCCCTACCCGCTTCATCAGCCCAATCAACTCTTCCGCAACTTGGACGGCGACCAGTTCGAGGACGTGACCGGAGGGGCCGGACCCGTATTCGAACTCTCGGAAGTGAGCCGGGGCGGGGCTTTCGGGGACGTGGACAACGACGGCGACACGGATGTCCTGTTGGTCAACAACAACGGCCGGGCGCGGCTGTTGATCAACCAGATAGGGGAGGAGCGCCATTGGCTGGGACTGCGGTTGATGGACCGGCGGCTCAAGAGGGACTTGCTGGGCACTCGAGTCGCGGTGTTCCTGAGTGGAGGGCGGACCCTGTGGCGCCGAGTCCGGACCGATGGGAGTTATGCCTCGTCCAACGATTCCAGGCTGCTCTTCGGACTCGGAGACGGGACACAGATATTGAAGGTCCGCGCATATTGGATAGACGGAAACGTGGAGGAATGGAGCGGATTGCCCGTCGATCAATATACGGTTCTCTATCGGGATAGCGGAACCGCGGTGACGAAACGATGAACCGGCGAAGGGGGCAGCGCCGAGTCCATGGAGACCGGCGGACGCCCGTCGCAGGTGCGGGTCTTATGATTTTGCTGTTCTTCATGTCGGACGTCGTGACCTCCGGACCCGGCGTCTTTACCGACCAGGCTCAGGCGGTTGGGATCGATTTCGTGCACTTCAACGGGATGTCGGGGGAGAAGTACTTCTGTGAGGTGGTGGGATCGGGTGGCGCTCTGTTCGACTACGACAACGACGGAGACCTGGACCTCTATATCGTCCAGGGCAACATGTTGGGGTCGGAAAAGACGCTGAAGGACTCCCTCTTTCCTCCCCGGGTCCCGTTGCCTCCGAGAGACCGTTTGTATCGGAACGACCTGGAGCTCCGGGCGGACGGGAGCCGGAACCTGCACTTCACCGACGTCACCGGGGAGAGCGGTATCGAGGCCACCGGATACGGCATGGGAGCGGCGGCGGCCGATGTCGACAACGACGGCTGGATCGACCTCTACGTGACCAACTTCGGGCGCAACCAGTTGTTCCGCAACAACGGGGACGGCAGCTTCAGCGAGGCTGCGATGCCGGAAGAGGCCGCGCCCCGGTGGAGCGTCAGCGCGGCGTTCCTGGACTACGACCGCGACGGGTGGCTCGATCTCTTCGTCGGCAACTACGTCAACTTCAGCTTCGCCTACACCAAGGACTGTTTCGGTGTGACGGGGCGCGTCGACTATTGTGGGCCGCTCAGTTACGAGCCGGTCCCGGACCAGTTGTTTCGCAACCGGGGTGACGGCAGGTTCGAGGACGTTTCGGCCCCATCCCAGATCGCCCGCCAATACAATGGTTCCCTGGGGGTGGTCACGGCCGACTTCAACCAGGATGGCTGGATCGACCTCTACGTGGCCAACGACCAGCGGCCCAATCATCTCTGGATGAATCAGAAGGACGGAACCTTCAGCAACGAAGCGTTGCTGGCGGGCTGTGCCTTCAACAAGGATGGGAAGGCGGAGTCGAGCATGGGCGTGGATGCGGCGGACTTCGACAACGACGGCGACGAAGATCTGTTCATGACGCATCTCCTGAACGAGACCAACACCCTCTACCGGAACGACGGCACCGGCTGGTTCGAGGACGAGTCCTCCGGGACCCGGCTCGCGCCCCCCAGCGTCCCCTACACCGGATTCGGAACCGCCTTTCTGGACTACGACAACGATGGCTGGCTGGACGTCCTGGCTCTGAACGGCCATGTCGACACTCTCGACGCCCTGGCCAAGCAAAATGATCCCTTCCCGCTTCATCAGCCCAACCAACTCTTCCGCAACGTGGGCGGGGGGCGGTTCGAGGACGTGACGAGTGGGGCCGGTCCGGTTTTCGAGCTCTCGGAAGTGAGCCGGGGCGGGGCCTTCGGGGATGTGGACAACGACGGCGACACGGATGTCCTGGTGGTCAACAACAACGGCCGGGCGCGATTGTTGATCAACCAGGTGGGCCAGCGGCGCCATTGGCTGGGACTGCGGTTGATGGATCGGCGGCTCAAGAGGGACCTGCTGGGCACTCGAGTGAGTGTATTTCTGCCGGGGGATCAGGCACTCTGGCGCCGGGTCCGGACTGACGGGAGTTACGCCTCCGCCAACGATACCAGGCTGCTCTTCGGACTCGGAGACGAGACGCGGGTATTGAAGGTTCGCGCCTGGTGGACGGACGGAAAGGTGGAGGAGTGGAGCGGGCTGCGCATCGACCAATATACGGTTCTCTATCGGGGCAGCGGAAATACGGTGACGAACCCATGAGCAGACAAACGGGACGCTGGTGGTTCTCGAGGAACGGGCAAAGGAAGGACGTGGGCGTGGTCCTGATGGTTCTGAGCCTGAGCTTCACGGTCTCCTTCGCGACCCCGGCCCCGGTGGAAGAACTTCCCCCCGTCCCGGATCCGGCCCCGTGGAAGGGTGAGTTCGACGCCAGGGCCTGGGAACAGATCGAGGCGGCCGCGAACCGGTTGCGCTCGGAGCCCAAGTCCGCGGAGGCCAACGGCAAACTGGGCATGATCCTCCACGCCCATGAGCGCTACAAGCTGGCGGAGCCGCTCTATCTCAGGTCTCACCTGCTGGCCCCCGACCATTACCCCTGGGCCTACTACCTGGGAGCCGTCCGGGTCCCGCTGGGAAATCTGGAGGGAGCGGCGTCCGCGTTTCGTCAGGCCGTGGCGCTCAAACCGGATGACCTTCCCGCGCGCTTGGCGCTTGCCGACGTCCTCCGGCAATTGGGCCAGCCGGATGATAGCCGCGAAACGTACCAACGGATCATTCGGGACCACCCCGGGTCGGCCGTGGCCCACTATGGGTTGGGGCGCGTCCACGCCGACACGGGCGATCTGCCGGGAGCGGTGGAACACTTCCGGAAGGCGTGCGAATTGTTCCCTGAATTCGGGGCCAGCCACTACGCTCTCGGGTTGGCCTACCGGAACCTGGGCGACGGAGCCAAGATGCGGGAGCATCTCGTCCAGTTCCGGCGCAGCTCGACCAAGGAGCCTCCCCGTCAGGATCCGTTGCTGGACGCGATCCAGTCACTCGCCTCCGGAGCCACCTGGTATCTGGAAGAGGGGATCTCCCTTCGCGACCAAGGCGATTTCCGGGCCGCGGAAACCGCTTTTCTGAAGGCCCTGGAGATCGATCCGGATCACTCGGTGGTCCACGGGAATCTCTCCTCCCTGTACGTCGTGTTGCGTGACCCGGTCAAGGTGGAGAACCACTATCGCAAGGCAGTGGCCATCGATCCGGGCATGTACAAGACCCACTACAACTTCGGCATGTTTTTGGGCATGTCCGGACGCATGGGAGAGGCCGAGGAAGCTCTGAGAAAGGCCTTGGAGATCAACCCTTATCATGCCCTGAGCCACAACAACCTGGGGTATCTGCTGGCGCAGAAGGGTCAGGCCGATGAAGCGGCCCGGCATTTCCGTCTGGCCATCCGGTACGAGCCCAATTTCCATCTCCCCCACTTCAATCTGGCCCGCCTGCTCATGAGCCAGGGCAAGCCCGCCGAAGCGGTTCGGCACTTGGAGAGGACGTTGGAACCCGAAAACGAGGGCACGCCCGTGTACCTGCACACCTTGGCCCTGGTCCGGATCGAGCTGAAACAGTTTCAGAAGGCCAGGGAGGCCGCGTTGAAGGCGAAGCGGATGGCCGCTGCGTCGAGCCAGCATTCCCTGCTGCGGGAAATAGAGGCACTCCTGGCCCGTCTGGAGGGGATGAGTGCTTTTGGCACCCAGTAGGAAGAGGGTTCTCATGAGCCGTTTTCCGCCGGCATGCGTTTTGACTTTGGCCGGAATCTTGGCCGGCGGACACCTGGAGGCGGGGGAGAATTCCGTCTTCCGGGAATCGGCCCGTGAGTTGGGCCTGGACTTCCATCATTTCGTCGGCGCCACCGGGGAGTACCATCTGCCCGAGATCATGGGCTCCGGAGTAGGCCTGCTGGACTACGACGGGGACGGCGACCTGGACGTCTACCTGATCCAGGGAGCGATGCTCGACCCGTCCAAGAACCTCTCCCAATCCCTGTTTCCGTTCCCGGGACCCTCGCCGCCGCGCAACCGCCTCTTCCGCAATCAGTTGAAGGAGACGGGACGGCTCGGGTTCATCGATGCCACCGACGGCGCCGGTGTGGGACACGAAGGGTACGGAATGGGTCTGGCCGTCGGCGACTACGACGGGGACGGCGATCCGGACCTCTACCTGACCAATTTCGGACCCAACGTGTTGTATCGGAACCGTGGCGACGGGACCTTCAAGGACGTGACGGGAGAGGCCGGCGTGGACGACCCCAGGTTCAGTACCAGCGCCACCTTTCTGGACTACGACGGGGACGGCGACCTGGACCTCTACGTCGCCAACTACGTCTCCTTCACAGTGAAGGGAAACAAGGTCTGCGGCGAGATCCGCCGGGACTACTGTTCGCCCAGCGTCTACGAGCCGGTGCCGGACCGGCTGTTTCGGAACCTGGGGGGCGGCAAGTTCGAAGACGCCAGCGAGGAAGCCGGCCTGGGCGCCGCCTTCGGAGCCGGATTGGGCGTCATCGCGGTGGACGCCAACCGGGACCGCCGACTGGATCTCTACGTCGCCAACGACGGGACTCCCAATCAACTGTGGATCAACGGCGGCGAGGAAGGCTTCGAGGATTTCGGGCTGATGTCGGGGGTCGCCTACAACGCCGACGGAGTCGCGGAGGCGGGCATGGGCGTGACGGCCGCCGATTTCGACGGCGACGGCGACGAGGACATCTTCGTCACCCACAACCAGCGAGAGACCAACACCCTCTACCTGAGCGACCTGGCCAGGGGGTTCGCCGACGCTACCGCTCGATTCGGACTAGCCCAGGCGAGTGTCCCCTATACCGGGTTCGGTACCCTCTGGTTCGACTACGATCACGATGGCTGGTTGGACCTGTTCGTCGCCAACGGTGCGGTCACCGTGGATGAGAACCAGCCTTCCGATTCGTCCTATCCCTACGCCCAGAAGAACCAGCTTTTTCGGAACCACGGCCGGGGCGAGTATCGGGAAGTGGCCGCCTCCGCCGCCGGACCGGGAATGGAACGGGCCGAGGTCAGCCGGGGCGCCGCTTTCGGAGACGTGGACGACGATGGAGACGTGGATGTCGTGGTGTCCAACAACAACGGACCGGTTCGTCTCCTGCTCAACCAGGCGCCGTCGGGCCGACGCTGGCTGGGCGTCCGCTTGGAAGGAGAGAAGAGCCCCTATGCCGGGATCGACCAGGCAGGAGTTGCCGTGCTGCGGGAGGGAATCCGGCCCCTCTTGCGCCGCTGCCGAACCGATGGAAGCTATCTGAGCGCCCATGACGGAAGAGTTCATTTCGGACTCGGCACCGCCACGGAGATACAGGGCATTGCCGTCGAATGGCCGGACGGCCGATGCGAGGTCTGGCCCGTCCGAGAGTCCGGCCGCTACGTGACGTTACGCCGCGGATCGGGACAGCCTTGCGGTTCCGAGTGAGGGCTTGGTTCACAGGCGCGCGAGGCTCCTATCGTCAACCGAAATCGGCAGTATACTGGGACGAAATGAGCGGTAGCCGGACGAAACGAATCATGAGGACAGCTCATCTGGCCGGGAAAGAGATTCTCGGACGGCTCTTCTCAGGCCGATCGTGGGTGTGGCTGACGGTGGTGGTCCAGGTTCTGGTCCTTTCCGGTTGGAGCCGGGACGCCGCCGCACAGAAGGAGGACTCCCAGGTCGCGGCGCAAGTGTTGCCGGTTCCGGATACGGTGCTGGCGCCGGAATGGATGGAGATCCGAAAGGAACTGCAGATCGAAAGCAAGGACACCCTCGGCGTATTTCACGATTTTCGGTTCTCGGACCGCTTGAAAGAGAGCGGAATCGAGTTCGTCCACCGGATCGTGGATGATTCGGGGAAGTACTGGAAACCGGTGCACTACGATCACGGGAACGGAATCGCCGCCGCGGACGTGGACGGCGACGGGCTTGAGGACATCTATTTCCTCAACCAGATTGGAGCCAATCAACTCTGGAAAAACCTGGGACGCGGCCGGTTCCGGGACCTGACCGAAGTGGCCGGAGTCGGCTTGGCCGACAGGATCAGTGTGGCGGCCTCCTTCGCCGACGTCGACAACGACGGGGACGCCGACCTCTTCGTTACCACCGTGCGGCAGGGAAACATCCTGTTCGAAAACAGCGGAAAGGGCCGGTTCCGGGACGTGACCAGTGAATCGGGCCTCGTCTACTCGGGGCACTCATCCGGAAGCGTCTTCTTCGATTATGATCGAGACGGTCTCCTTGACCTGTTCGTGACCAATGTGGGCGTTTACACCACCGACCAGGTCGGCAGGGGAGGTTACTACGTCGGGGTGGACGATGCTTTCGGAGGGCACCTGCGGCCGGAGCGTACGGAGAAGAGCCAGCTCTACAGGAACCTGGGCAATCGCCGGTTCGAGGAGGTCTCCCGGAAAATGGGACTCGTCGATGAAGGTTGGAGCGGCGACGCCAATCCCATCGACGTCAACCGCGACGGTTGGCCCGACCTCTACGTCCTGAACATGCAGGGCAACGACGAGTACTACGAAAACGTGGAGGGCCGGAAGTTCGTCAAGAAAAGCCGGGAGTTGTTTCTCAAGACCCCTTGGGGCTCGATGGGAATCCAGGTCTTCGATTTCGACAACGACGGGCGCATGGATATCTTTCTCACCGATATGCATTCGGACATGAGCGAAGCCATTCCTCCCCTCTTCGAGAAGCTCAAGTCGAACATGCAATGGACTCCCTCGCGCCTGGCCGTTCCGCGGGAGCAGAGCATCTACGGGAATGCGTTCTATCTCAACCAGGGGCAGGGCCGGTTCCGGGAAATCTCCGACCAGGTCGGCGCCGAGAACTACTGGCCCTGGGGCCTCAGCGCGGGAGATCTGAACGCCGACGGCTACATCGATGCCTTCATCGCGTCGAGCATGAACTATCCGTTTCGTTATGGGGTCAATTCCGTCCTGCTCAATGACGGGGGAAAGACCTTTCGGGACAGCGAATTCATTCTGGGTGTGGAGCCCAGGCGCGGGAACCGGACCGCTGGACCCTGGTTCGAACTGGATTGTGACGGCGTGGACAAAACGCATTCCCGTTGTGGGCAACGAAGCGGGCGATTCACGGTCTGGGCCGCCTTGGGGACCCGCTCATCGGTGATATTCGATTTGGATGGAGACGGCGACCAGGACATCGTCACCAACGAGTTCAACTCCGAACCGATGGTGCTGGTCAGCGATCTGGCCGAGAGAAAGCCGATCAGCTATCTGAAGGTGAAGCTGCAGGGTGAGCGAAGCAACCGGGACGGTCTGGGCGCACGGGTGACGCTGCAGGCTGGAGCCCAAAGTTATACTCGGGTACACGACGGAAAATCGGGCTACCTCTCGCAGAGCCGGCTGGCCCTCTACTTCGGATTGGGCAACGCGAGCCGCGTGGACCGGATCGAGGTGATCTGGCCTTCTGGGGAACGGCAAGTCGTCTCGGGACCCATCCAGGCCAACCAGCAATTGGAAGTCAAGGAACCCGGCGGGCCGGGCTCCGGTTCGGAATGAGGTGAAACCATGAGAAGAAGAATGGTGCGGCAGTGGATGGGAATCCTGGGGGCAATTGCGACCGTTGCTGTCGGGCTCGGCTGTGGCGGTCAAACCCAAGAGGCGCCGGTGGCCGAGGAACCGGCAGCCGAGAAGGCCGCGGCTCCCAGTCTGGTGACACAGGCGGAGCACGAAGCCACCAAGGCCAAGTTGACGGTGCAGTTCAGCGACGATTTCAATCAGGCTTACGGTCCGCCGGACCAATTCGACCTGAAACGGTGGACCCGCATGCCAACGGCCCGGGCGCGAATCCGGGACGGGCACTGGTTGCTGGAAGTCGAGCGCGCGCCCCCTCCCGGTCCCGGTGAAGCGGTCCTGGGTGGTTTCGGCACCACCGGGAAGTATTTCAATCCCGGATTGGCCGGGACCAACGGCGCGGAGGTGACCGTCGGCGTGTTCAGCCACGAGGACTACCCCGAGGAAATGAACGAGAAGGGACAACTGGTCCAGGCGTGGAGCATCACACTGGGCAGTTGGCACGGGTTCGTGGGTGGCCAGGAGGACGAGGACCGGGGGGTGCAGCTCCATTTCGATCTGTTGAGAGACGACGGGCTCTTCGTCTACCTGGTGCGCGGTCTCAGGCCCGATGACTTCGACAAGTATCCGAGGGACGCCTTCGGGACCGAAGAGGGCAAGAACATGACCCCCCAGGAACTCAGGGTCTCCCATGAGGCGGCCATCGCAACGGGTGGTCCCTACGTGACCGTCCCCTGCCTGGCGCTCGCCACCCGGGTTTATCGGGACCCGGCGGAGATCGACGACTTGCTGGAGCGCCCTCGGCGCTGGGGTGTCTACCTGACCGACGACGCCAACACCGTCTATTGGACCCTGGACGACCAGGTGATGGACGTCCTGGACATCACCGGTTATTTCAGTTCCGGATCCAAGTCGGTGGAGGACGGCGCACTCGTCACCATCATGGGAGTCGCCACCAACCAGCTAAACGTCTGGAAGATGGACGACCTGGAGTTTCGCGCCTCGCCCTGACGGACGACCGGCTCCAATCAGGGACCCGTTTCGGATCCACCGGGGGCGGAAGCGCCTACAAAGGCCTCGTCATGCCACTGGACGTTGCCGCTCTCTTCAGTCCGAACCTCTGCCGGGTCGGAAACGGCTCGACAATGACGCCAATATCGTGAAACGAAATTCAGGCCTCTCGCAATCGGATGGTCCGGGATCGGTTCGGGAGTTCAGAGGACGCGCGAGTCGATTCATGGCCGTGAATCTTTTCCTGCTGTCGACTCTCTCCCTGGGCCTGCTTCCCGGACAGGACTGGCCCGAGTTTCGGGGGCCGACGGCCCAAGGGCACTCGGATGCCGTCGACCTCCCTCTGACCTGGAGCGAATCCGAAAACGTCATCTGGAAAGTCCCCATTCCCGGACAGGGATGGTCCTCGCCCGTGATACGGGACGGCAAAATCTGGCTGACCACCGGGATCTCCGAGGGCGATACACCGCAGGGGCGCCACTCGCTTCGCGCCCTGGGTCTCGACTTCGCTTCGGGCCATCTTCTCCACGACGTCGAGGTCATCGCGCTGGAAGGTCCCCCCTCGCTGCACGCGAAGAACTCGTCGGCCTCTCCCACGCCCATCCTGGAAGCGGACCGGGTCTACGTCCATTTCGGCGACTTCGGCACCGCGTCCCTCGACGCCCGGGGCAAGATTCTCTGGAAGAGCCGGCGCCTGCGCTATGTGGAGCAGTACGGACCGGGGGCCACGCCCGCCCTCGCGGATGACCTGCTTCTGATCAGTTGCGACGGCACCGATACGCAGTTCGTGGCGGCTCTGGACAAAAACGACGGCAGCCTCCGGTGGAAGACCCTGCGGCAGGATGGCGATATGGCCTATTCGACGCCTCTGGTCATCGACGACGCCGGTGTGCGTCAGGTGATCAGCACCGGCGGCAACGTGGCCGTCTCCTACGAACTGAACACGGGCAAGAAACTCTGGTGGATCCGCTACGTCGGCTTCTCCCAGGTTCCCCGGCCGCTCTACGTCCACGGTCTGGTCTACCTGGTCAATCCCGCGCTCGGCCGGCCCATGCTGTATGCCGTTCGGCCCGATGGCCGTGGAGACGTCACCAGGTCACACGTGGTCTGGACCTGGCAGCGCGGGGTTCCCGTCACGCCCTCCCCTCTGATCGTGGGGGATGAGATCTATTTCGTCAGCGACGGAGGAATCCTCACCTGCCTGGACGCCAAGAAGGGAACTCTGCACTGGCGGGAACGGCTGGGCGGCAACTTCTCTGCTTCGCCCGCCTTCGCCGACGGCAAGATCTTCCTTCTCGACGAGGACGGCAAGTCGATGGTCATCAGACCGGGACGCCGTTTCGACAAGTTGGCCGAAAACCAACTGGACGGACGGACCCTGGCGTCCATGGCCATCGCCGGCCGGTCGCTCCTGATTCGCAGCGACACCCATCTGTATCGGATCGAAAAAGCCTCCGACTGAAAGGAGGGGCGATTTCCAATCGCCCATTCCTCCGTTCCCCGGGGCGCTCATTCTCCCATTCCGACTGCGACTGCGACTGCGACTTACGGAAAGGGACAGTCTCGATTCCCGGGCTCGGTCTCGATTCCCGGGCTACGGAAAGGGACAGTCTCGATTCCCGGAACGGTCCCTTGTATGGCCGTGGCCGTGGCCGGGCCGCCGGGATTGGACCGCCTCGTCGCGATCCTCGTTCAAACCTGCTTATGCTGTTCTCCTGAACCGTCAGAAAAATGGGGAAAGTCCAGAGTCTATTGGGTGGTTCCCGTGATCTGGGTCGTTCGGTGCCGCGGTGGCAGAATCGTCGGTCGGCGATCAGGCGAGTCTACGAGACGAAGGCGTTCGAGCGCTGCTCCCGCAGGGAAAACAGCACTCCGCCCAGTTGGGGGATGGGGTGTCGGCGACGTCGATATCGACCTTGCTGCCGATAAGTCTCCAGCAGTTGCGCCACCTTCTCTGCCGGCCCGACGGCCAATCCGTCCGTCAGAAATCGCAAACGCCGGCGAAAAGCTCCGGCACGGGTAAATCCGCGTCGGTCCTCCTGCTGGAGGATCCACCGGGGGATCGCGGCCTGGTCCTCCCGGGTGGGGACGGCTCCTCGATAGTACAAGCGAGCCCGGTAACTGCTGTACAGGTCGGTTCCGGGGTCCGCGGGGAATAGTTCCTCCAGTGGAATCAGGTCTTGATCCTCGCCGGTGAGTCTCCAGCGGGCCGAGCCACATTTCCACTGCTCGGGCCGCTTGACCAGTCCGGCCCGGACGGCATTGAGTTCCACGTAGAGGATGGCGTCCTGGACGGCTTCGCTTCCCAAGAGTTCCGCGTTCTTGAAGCGATCACTCCAAAAATGGCCTCGCCGTTCAAACTTCAGGTTGAACCACCGGGCATACAGCCCGTCCACGTTCTGCATCAGTTTCGACACGTCAAAGAGACGCTGGTTGAAATCCTTCCATTGGGCGACGGTCCAATCGGCGGTTTTCTTCTCTGCCTGTCGTCCATAAAGCTTGTGGGCGCTGTCCATCAACTCGTCGCGGGACAAGGCGCGAGGTTTCTCAAAATGGACGACGAAGTGGAAGTGATTGCCCATGATCTGGAACGCGGCCAAACGACACCGGTAGGCATTGACGTAGAACAACATCATGTCCAGGAGTTTGTGCCGGGCTTGGTCGTTTTTAAAGGGGAACCAATCGGACCGGCCGGCGACTCGATTGGTGAGGTGATAGAAGGCGGCTTCTGTGCTTTTGTGTCGTGCGGCTCGGGCCATGGCGACGGTCCTTGGTTAACCGGACTCGGACTCGGCGGGGATCGGTTCGCACCTCTCACCTCTGATGAAAACAACGATTCAGAACTGAGAAAGGCGAAGGAAACTCAAGAAAATCCGCAAAATTCGGGTTTCCGGAAGCAACCGGGGAAACTCGACCAAGTGACCACCTGAGTCGTTGTGGCAGCCGAAGGAGCCGACACCTATGTGGTCTGCCCTGTGCCTTCCGTCCCGGAAAAACACGTCCCGAAAAACAGACTGTCCCCTTCTCTCGTCCGTCCCGGAAAACAGACTGTCCCCTTCTCTCTTGGAATCTGGTCGGTGCGGGAGAATCTTAGTAACGTAGACGAAACTCGAAAGCAGTCGAGCCAAACGGAGATCACACCATCACAGAGGGAGAACAGGAAAAATGAACAAGCTTTCAAGGCGCGGATTCGTCGGAGCCTCACTGGCAGGGGCAGCACTCCCGACCCATGTCTGGACCCAGAGGAGCAATCCGGTTCCGGAGGACTTCCGTCCGGTCACGCTTCGGCCGGAGATCCGAAAGGTCGTCGACGCCTGCCGGCATGCGGCTCTGGAGGAGCTGAAGCCCACCCGGAGTCAGTTGGAACGGGGTTTCGAGCTGCATTACGGCAGCTACGTCGCCGACCTCTGCGGCTGTCTCTATGTGGCGGATCCTCTCTTCATCTGGAAGGGAGACCGTCTGAAGGGTGAGCTGGAGAGCTACCAAAACAAGCTGGAGAGGGACGGTCTGGACCCGGAGGAAATCCAACAGCGGGTGCTCAACCGATGGCGGGACATGAAGGCTTTTGAATCGGCCTTCGACCCGCAGTGGCGAGAGGACTACCGGAACCTGTATCGCCTGGCCGGCATGGACCTGGCGGTGGAAGACGTGGGGCACTTCAGTGAACCCAGCTTCCGCGCCGGCCTCCAGCACACGGCGCGGGCCGGGTTTGTCTACGACAAGATCAAGGCCGACGCCGTGCGCGTATCGGGAGCGGACGACCTGGATGCAGCCCGGCAGGACGAAAAGGTCGCCGTCCTCCTGCACCTCCATGGCGCCAACTGGTTCGCCATGACTCCCGATCCGCTTCAGACCCTGGACCTCTTCTTCGCCCTGGGAGTCCGTGCCTCCCAGTTGACCTATCACGAGAAGAACAGCCTGGCCTCCTCGGACGATTTCGATGGTGAGAGAGACAACGGGCTCAGTTTGCTTGGGAAGCGGGTGGTTCGCCGGATGAACGAATTGGGAATCATCATCAACCTGGCCCACTGCGGGCACCGGTCAGGGCTTGATGCCATCGAGGCCTCCAGCGAACCGGTCATCAATGCCCACACGGGCTGCCGGGCCATCTACGACAACTACAAGAACGAAGACGACGATTATCTTCGTACGCTGGCCCGGAATGGGGGTGTCGCGGGTATGTATGCCGGATACCTGTCGCCCGATCCGGACTCCGGTTTTTCCTTCAACGCCTGGTTTCCCCACCTGGAACACGCCGTCAAGGTGGCCGGCATTGACCATGTGGGCATCCCCTCGGATCTGACCTTTATGCCCAACTACCCACCCCGGCCCATGTCGTGGAGCAACTGGCCCTACTACACGGTGGGACTGGTTTGCCGCGGACTCAGCGATGCCGAGATCCGGAAGATCATCGGCGGAAACTTCCTGCGCCTCGCCAAACAGGTGCTGGACAAACGCCCCTGGGGTCCCTTCATCGCCCGAGGCGAGGGCTACAACTGGGTGGCCACTTAGCCGCGGCCTTGGCATGGAGGGGCGTTTTCCTATCGCCTATTCCTCCGTTCCCCAGTGCGCTCATTTCACCATTCCCGGATTCGGCGGTTGGAAACCGCCGCTCCCCACACCATCGCAAAGAGAGAACGGGAAAATGAAAAAGCTTTCAAGGCGCGGATTCGTCGGAGCCTCCCTGGCAGGGGCAGCACTCCCGACCCATGTCCGGACCCAGAGGAGCAATCCGATTCCGGAGGACTTCCGTCAGGTCACGCTCCGGCCGGAGATCCGGAAGGTTGTCGACGCCTGCCGGCATGCGGTTCTGGAAGAGCTGAAGCCGACCCGGAGCCAACTGGAACGGGGTTTCGAGCTGCATTACGGCAGCTACGTCGCCGACCTCAGCGGCTGTCTCTATGTGGCGGATCCTCTCTTCATCTGGAAGGGAGACCGTCTGAAGCGTGAGCTGGAGAGCTACCGAAACAAGCTGGAGCGGGCGGGTCCGGACCGGGACGAGATCCAGCAACGGGTGCTCAACCGGTGGCGGGACATGAAGGCCTTTGAATCGGCCTTCGACCCCCAATGGCGGGAGGATTACCGGAACCTGTATCGCCTGGCCGGCATGGACCTGGCGGTGGAAGATGTGGGGCACTTCCATGAACCCAGCTTCCGCGCCGGTCTCCAGCACACGGCACGGGCCGGGTTCGTTTACGACAAGATCAAGGCCGACGCCCGGCGGGTATCGGGGGTGGACGACCTGGATGCAGCCCGGCGGGACGAAAAGGTCGCCGTACTCCTGCACCTCCATGGCGCCAACTGGTTCGCCATGACTCCCGATCCGCTTCAGACCCTGGATCTCTTCTTTGCCCTGGGAGTCCGTGTCTCCCAGTTGACATCTCACGAGAAGAACAGTCTGGCCTCCTCGGACGAATTCGACGGAGAGAGAGACAAAGGACTCAGCTTGCTCGGCAGGCGGGTGGTTCGCCGGATGAACGAGTTGGGAATGATCGTCAATCTGGCCCATTGCGGCCACCGCTCGGGGCTGGATGCCATCGAGGCCTCCAGCGAACCGGTCATGAACGCCCACACGGCCTGCCGGGCGGTCGACGACTACTACAAGAACGAAGACGACGACTATCTTCGTACTTTGGCTCGGAAGGGGGGTGTCGCGGGCATCATGGCCGCAGACTTCTCTCACGATCCGGACTCCAATTTTTCCTTCAATGCCTGGTTCCCCCACCTGGAACACGCCATCAAGGTGGCCGGCATTGACCACGTGGGCATCCCCTCGAACGTGACTTTTACGCCGGACGACCCACCCCGGCCCATGTCCTGGAGCAACTGGCCCTACTTCACGGTGGGACTGGTTTGCCGCGGACTCGGCGATGACGAAATCCGGAAGATCATCGGCGGAAACTTCCTGCGGCTCGCCGAACAGGTACTGGACAAGCGCCCCTGGGGTCCCTTCATATCCCGGGGCGAAGGCTACAACTGGGTCGCCAACTAGGAGCCTGCGCGGCAGAAATTGATCTACTGCGAAAGCGGTAGAATCGGTCCATATTTCCTCGATTTCTCGGCGAATAGAACGACTATGCACCTCCAAATCGAGAAAATCTGGCCTCGATTCCCCACTTTCTCGCTACGATCATTTCTACCGCGCAGACTCCTAGCCGCGGGCCTGACGTTGACATTCGACCAAGCGGCGTCACAACAGCCCGTGCGTGGCACCGGAACGGTAGGCGTCAAGTAATGCCTGCAAGCCCCGATCGACCAGCTTGCGGAGGCGTGTGGCCGATCGGCGAGAGCGCCCACACCGATGGGGGCCCTCACCGGCCGCCGGGTCTGGCCATGCGGTAGCCGACCCGGCGCTCGTTGAAGATATAGGCCGGGTTGGCGGCGTCATCGCCCAGCTTGCGGCGGAGCATCTTCACGAAGGAGCGCACCGGTCGGATGTCGCCGGATTCTTCCCGGCCCCACACTTGGCGCAGCAGGGAACCGTACGTCATGACCCGTCCGGCGTTGACCGAGAGCACGCGCAGCAGCTTGTATTCGGTGGTCGTAAGCTGCACCGGACGGCCGGCGACGGTCACCCGGCGTTCCTCGTAGTGGATGGCCAATTCTCTCAAGCGGAAGGGTTCGGGCGGCTCGTCGCGCCGGCGCAGGGCCGCCCGGACTCTCGCCGTCAGCTCCGTCGGTGAGAAGGGCTTGACGATGTAATCGGAGGCCCCGGCCTCCAGGGCCCGGGCGATCGTCTCGTCCCGTCCGTAGCCGGAGATGAAGATGACGGGCAGATCGGCCAGCGCGGGGACCCGCTCCATCAACTCGATGCCGTCGACCCCGGGCAGTATCAGGTCCAGGAGCACCAGCCGGGGCTGCTTCGACTTGATCAGGCCGGACACCTCCTGAGGATCGCCCGTCACCAGGGGGGAGTAGCCGGCGTCCGCCAGCGCGTCCCGCACGTAGCGGAGCGTCTGCGGGTCGTCGTCCACCACCAGGATGCGGGTTCGTTCCCGCTCTTCCCGAGGCGGGCGGGAAGAGCTCCGGGCGAAGCCGGTCGCGGCGTCCTCCGCCACCGGAATCGTGAAGGTGAACCGCGTGCCCAGGCCGGTCCCGCCACTCTCGGCGCGGATGCGCCCCCCGTGGGCCTCCACCAGACCCTTGCAGATGGACAGACCCAGACCGGATCCCCTGATCCCGCGATCGCCGCCGCCACGCGCGTACTTCCGGAAAAGGTGCGGCAGTTGATCCAGCGGTACCCCTTGGCCTTTGTCGGAGACCGAGATCGCCACGTGAACGCCCTTCCGCTCCGCGGCAACCCGGATGGGGGACGCCTCGGGCGAGTGCCGGGCCGCGTTGGACAGGAGGTTGGTCAACACCTGGACGATGCGGCCGCGGTCGGCCATCACCCGGGGCAGATCCGGCGGCAGGTCGATCTGGACGGTGTGCCGGCCTTCTCCACTCAGGAACATGTTCCTGGCCTGTTCCACCAAGCGGGCCACCTCCGTCGGCTCGGGGCCGACCGCCAGCGTGCCCGCCTCGATGCGACCCGCATCCAGCAGATCGTCGATCAGGCTGTGCATGTGATCGGCCTGCTCATCGATGATGCGGAGGAACTGCTGCACCACGGCCGGGTCCGGGGTCGGCGACGCCCGCAGCGCGGTGGCGGCCGAGCCCTTGATGGAGGTCAGCGGAACCCGGAGTTCGTGGCTCACCATACCCAGGAACTCGGCCCGCAACCGCTCCAGCTCCTTCAGTGGAGCCAAGTCCTGAAGGGTGACGATCACGGACTCGACCGTGCCGTCCTCGGAACGGACCGGCGAGGCATTGAACAGCGTCGTGACACTCCGGCCGTCGGGGACCCGGAGGACGATCTCCTCGGCGCGTACCGGGGTAGCGTTGCCCAGCACTTGCGCCAGCGGAAACTCTCTCGCGGAGAATTCCTGCCCGTCGCCGAACCGGCAGGTCACGATCTCCAGCAACTCCTCCGTGGATTGACCCGGTGTGCACAGACCTTCCACGATTCGCATCGCCTCCCGATTGAACGATACCGGCTTGACGGTCTTGGCCTCCATGAGCACCACGCCCACCGGCGAGGTCTCGACCAGGACCTCCAGGTCGGCCCGAGCCCGCTGCTCGTCCCGGTGCGTGCGGGCGTTGGCGATGGCCGTCGCTGCCTGAGATGCGAACAGCACCAGGGTCTCTTCGTCCGCGCTCGTGAACTCCGGCTCTCCCTCCTTCCCGCCGAGAAAGAAATTGCCGACGTGCACGCCCCGATGGTGCATGGGCGCTCCCTGGATGGTCTTCGACCCCATCAGGTTCGGGAGATAGTCGAGCAAGGTGGAATAATCGGGCAGATCTCGCAGTCTCAGCGTTCCCCGAAGCCCCCGCAGGCACTCGAAGAGCTCCCTCCCGCCGGACCAGCTCATCAGCCGTTCGTGGTCTTCCGCAGTGAGGCCGGACGAGACGAACTCCTGGGGCTGCCCCGCGTCGTCGAGGGTCGCAATCACGCCGTAGCGGGTGCGGGTCAACGCGCGGGCGCTGTCCACGACCTCGCGCAGGACGGCGCCGACGTCGAGGGTCGCGCTGATGCGCAGGATGGCGGCGCTCAGCCGGGAGATGCGCTCTCGCAGCGCGTCGTTCTCTCGCCTCAATTCGTCGCTACTCTTCATTTTCCCTCCCCCGTCAAATCCCGGAGCAAGACCCGGTGCCCCGTCCCCCAGCATCGCTGGGAGGATCCGGGGGCGCTACGCTCCGCGCTCTGCAGACGGCAGCGAGAGCGGTCCGGGTGGAATATTTCACTAGAGTATCACTATACGGATCAAAATATCACCCGGCTTTCATTTATTTGGGCCAATTTCGTCCGGGTTCCTCCTTAAAATTGACACGTGGACGGATAGAGGAGGGAGTAGCGGACGCTCGCACAGTAGGGGCGACCCTTGTGTGTGGTCGCCCTCCCCGGGCTCGTAGGGGCACCCCTTGTGGTTGCCCTTCCCGGACCGAGCAGTGACGGACAACAGCGGGCGCCCACAAGGGGTGCCCCGACGTCGCGATCCTCACCTGCCCCCGACCCCGCTGGAAGGTGATGAAGAGGATCCGCCTGACAGGAATCGCGCCGTGGGCCCGCGGTGGTGGGTGGCGGGGAGCGTTTGGGGCGCTGGCGGCGATTTCTCTGCGGGTCGAGCCGATTCCAATGCCGCAGTTTGATCCAGTCGTCGCTTTCTTGTCGTGCACGCGCCGGACCCTCCGTGTCCTTCGCGCCGCCTTGCCGGCGTTTCTGCGATTCGGCGTCGCGGCCCTCAAGAGCTGTATCCCGAGCCGCAGTGCAGTCTGTCTGTTTGCGCTCGTGCTCTTGCTCCCCTCCAGCACGGACGCGCAGGCGCAGACGGCACCCGAGATTACCAGTGGCGGGCCCTTCACCGTCGCCGAGGGAACGACGGCGGTGACGACCCTCACCGCGTCGGACGAGGACACGGCAACCGACCAACTGGTCTGGACGATTCCAGAGGCGGGCATGGGAGGCGCGGACGCGGACCAGTTCACGCTCGGTTCCGCCGGTGACTTGGCTTTCAGCACCGCCAAGGACTATGAAAACCCGGACGACGCCGACGGCGACCGGACCTATGAAGTCACCGTGCAGGTCAGCGACGGCACAAGCACCAGCTCTCCCCTGGACCTGAGCGTCACCGTCACCAACGTGGATGAAGAGGGCACCATCACCTTCTTTCCGGCCCAGCCCCGAGTTGGAACCGTGCTCCAGGTAAGGGTGAGCGACCCTGACGGTGTCGGCAAACTGACCTGGAAATGGGCCAGCTCCATGGACAAGAGCGGCTGGGACGACATCAACGACTTCGGGGAGCAGATAACCAGCGAAGGGGAGAGATCGGAACAGCCTCCGGGTCCCAACTATGCGCCGACCGACGCTGACAGGGGACTGTACCTGCGGGCTACGGCGACCTACAGAGACGGATTCGGGCCAGGCAAGACTCTGAAAGTCGTCTGGGATCATGTGGTCGGTGAGCAGGCACCCGCGCCGAAAATCACAGTCGTCGAAATCGTCTCCGGCCTGTCGCATCCCTGGGACATCGCCTTCGCGCCCGACGGGACGATGCTGTTCACCGAGCGGGGGGGCCGGCGGAGCCCCGGGAGGGGCAGGCTGCTCAGTCGGCTCACCGACGGCACAGTCCAGACCGTCTCGGCCGATCTCGACGACGGGTACTTCGTGAATGATACGGGGTTGACGGGCATCGTTATCGACCCCGACTTCGCATCCAACCGGCGGTTCTACACCTGTCTGGCCCACACCGGGCCCGAGGGTCAAGTGATCGCCTGGAGCATCAACGACACCTACACCGAAGCTGTCCGCGTTGCCGACCCTCTCGTCAGAGGCATCCGCGTCGGCAACGCCTATCACGCCGGATGTCGGCTGCGCTTCGGACCAGAGGGTTATCTGTGGATCGCGACCGGCGACGCGTATCGCCCGACGCTGCCGCAGAATCTGGACTCGCGCGGCGGGAAGATCCTGCGGGTCGAGGCGTCGACGGGGGCCAGAGCACCGGGGAATCCATTCGCATCACAGGTCTACTCCTATGGCCACCGGCACCCCCAGGGCTTGGCGCTGCGACCCGGCACGAACCAGATGTGGTCGGTGGAG
This sequence comes from Acidobacteriota bacterium, assembly GCA_965217775.1. GTDB lineage: Bacteria > Acidobacteriota > UBA6911 > RPQK01 > JAJDTT01 > JAJDTT01. The sequence continues at coordinate 2,618,328 of CBDCJH010000002.1, read as the reverse complement.
CACGGCACGGGCCGGGACGATGAGATCAACCTGCTGGCCACCGGCGGCAACTACGGCTGGGATCCAGTCGACGGGCTCGACGACAGTTGGGTTCCCGGCTACAACCATAGCGCTCCCATGACCGACCTGGCCAAGTTTCCCGATGCCAAGGAGGCCAAGTGGTCGTCGGGGAATCACACGTTGGCCACCAGCGGCGGCATCTTCCTGGAGGGAGAGGACTGGGGCGAGTGGGACGGGCGACTGGCCGTGGCCGCGCTCAAGACCCTGTTGCTGCGTGTCTTCGAGTTCACCACGGGCGGCGCCTTCGTGAGTCAGGTCGCCGTACCCGCAGTCGATGGGGCCTACGGCCGGCTGCGGACCCCCATGCTCGGTCCTGACGGTGCCCTGTACGTGACCACCTCGAATGGCAGGGGTCGGGACAAGATACTCAGGGTCAGCGCTAGCCGAGCACCGGCGTTCCTGACCGATACCGAAACCCGGAAGGTGGATGAGAACAACGACATCTCAACCTTCGTCGCCAAGGTGCTGGCGCTTGATTCGGACGGCGACACGCTCACGTACACGCTGAGCGGCCCCGACGCCGCGTCCTTCAGCATCCCCGATGACACTGTTGGAGCGATGTGGGCCAACGTGGCATTTGACTATGAGACCAGGCGTTCATACGAGGTAACAGCCACCGCCACCGACCCGCAGGGTTTGAACGACAGCACCATTTTGACCATCACCGTCATGGACACGGACGAGCCGCCACCGGCGCCAAGTGCACCGACGGTGTCGGCGAAGGCGGGTACGACCGACAGCCTGGACGTGATCTGGATTGCGCCAGCCAACGCCGGCAAGCCGGGCATCGAGAGCTACGATCTGCAGTACCGGAAAGGCGACAGCGGGGCCTGGACCAACGGGCCGCAGGATCAGACTGCCACCAGCGCGACGATCACGGGCCTGGAGGCGGGCAGCTCCTATCACGTCCAGGTGCGGGCCACCAACGATGAGGGCGACAGCCCGTGGTCGGTCGCTGGAACCGGACAGACCATTACCCTCCAGGAAGCCGCCCCCGAGATCACTAGCGCGACCACCTTCACGGTCGATGAGGAGACGACAGCGGTGGCGACCTTGACCGCCACGGATGCGGATGCCGACCCCTTGATGTGGTCGATTCCGACGGCGGGCGGGACGGATGCAGCCCAGTTCACACTGAGCAGTGCTGGTGTCTTGGCCTTCGCGGCGGCCCCCGACTATGAAAACCCGGACGACGCCGACGGCGACCGGACCTATGAAATCACCGTGCAGGTGAGCGACGGCGACAACCCGGTCACGGCGGACATCCGCGTGACATTGCAGAACGTCCTTGAACTGTCGACGGAGTTGACGGGACCGTCGAGCACGGATTACGCCGAGAACGGGGCCACTCGGGTGGCCACCTACATGGCGTCTTCCCCAGAAGACAATGCGGACGTTATCTGGTCGTTGTCGGGAGCCGACAGCGGCGGTTTCTCCATCGACGGCGGTGCTCTCAGATTCCTCTCCCTGCCCGACTACGAGTCGCCGTCCGACGTGGGCACGGGCAACATGTACTCGGTCACCGTGGCCGCGTCGGACGGGATCTCCAACCTCACCAAGGACGTGACCGTCACCGTCACCGACCGGGACGAGGTGGGGGCGCTGACCCTGTCCTCGACCGTTCCCCGGCTGGGAACGGCGCTGGCCGCCGCTGTGACCGATCCCGATGGGGTCACGGCCGGGACGGTCACGTGGGAGTGGGAGCGCTCGACGGGGCCGGGCGCCTGGGTGGTCATCGACGGGGCCACGGCAGCCAGCTACAGGCCGACGGCTGCCGACACGAACGCGTTCCTGCGCGTGACGGCGACGTACGACGACGAGCACGGTTCTGGGCACAGGGTTCAGAAGGTGGCGTCCGAGGTGGTGACGGGACCGCTGCTGACTGCGCTTCAGGTGTCCACCGACGCCGCCACAGCCAACCCCGGTCGCGCCATGAATCCGGCGTTCGAAGCGGAGACCTTGCACTACGCCATCGGCTGCGATAGCGGCGACACGATGCGAGTGACCCTGAGTGCGCCGTCGGGCGCCCGCGTGGCGGTCGACGGGAGGCAGGTCCTGGGCGACAACTCCACGGTCAATGTACCGGTGAACATAACGAGCGATGTGCCGATCAGCGTGACCGACCGCAACGGCGCCCACACCGTCTACTACGTCCACTGCCTCAATGCCAAGTTCTACCATATCGAGGCGGGCCGGTATCCTGGTGCCGAGGGGGTGTTCGAGGGCCTGCTCTTGTTCCGTCACGCCGGATTTCTGGTGATGATGGACAATAACGGCGTCCCGAGATTCCGCGGACTCCACTCCGATGCCCGTGAGCGCGCATGGTTCTTTCGGATCGATCCGGATGACGTCTATCGTTACGCGTACCCCACGCAGGACAACAGGTTCGACGTCCTGAATCAGCACCTGGAATTGATCGACAGTCGGATCAGCGTGGTCTTCCCGCTGTCGGGCACAGACCAACATGACTTCGCCATTCTGCCGAACGGCGACTACATGCTGATGGCGTATGAGCGGAGGGGGAGAAACCTCAGCCATCTGACCTTCACCGATGCTGACGGGCAACCGTATGAACTCCATACCATGATCGATTCGGCTATTCAGATCATTACTCGTGACAATAGGGAGGCGCTTTTCACCTGGGACTCCTGGGGCGACATGCCGCTCGAGGATTGCGTCCAGCACCGCTTCGCACGATCAGGGTTTCCCGGGTATGCCCATGTCAATTCCATCCGGAAGTATGGCAATCAAATTGTCGGATCATTCCGGGGGTGCTCAAAGGTGCTCGGCATTGACGTCACCTCCGGAGCCGTGGCGTGGCGAGTGGGACGCACCAACCTGAGTGATGAGGAGTGGGCGTCACGCGATATCGGCCCGGCGCCGCTCATCCCGGTCAAGGATCCCGAGGGGGAATTCTGCGGCCAGCACTCCGCGACGATCCTGCCGAACGGCCATCTCCTGCTCTACGACAACGGAGCTGTGTGCCTGATCGATCCCTGGACCCGCGAGTCGGTGCGGACGGACGGCGTGTACAGCCGTGCGGTGGAGTACGCGCTGGACCACGACGCCGGCGAGGCGGTCTTCGTCCGCGATCATTCCCTGCATGGAAACAAAGCAGCGTACGGCCATTCCAGCGGGCAGGTCCTGCCCATGGACAACGGCGACTGGCTGATCAGTTGGGGCCGAAACCTGCCAGACCAGCCACCCCTGGAGGAGACGGTCACGCAGGTCGATCCAGCCACGGGTCAGGAGAAGTTCTTCATCAGGTTCACGGAAGAGAATACCGAAGAGCGGCCCTACCTGATGGCGACGTCCGTCCCCGCCGACGCGCTCACGGACACGCCCGGCCCGCTGACGGCGGAGATTGCCGAGAGCACCTGGAACTCCGCCGGCCACACCGGGACGTTCGATAAGCCGAAGGTAGTGGTTGCCTTCAGCCGGCCGGTCGTGGACTTCACGGCCGCCACGGCCTCGGTCAGTCTCACCGGCGCAACGCTCGACTCTGTGAGCGCCCTGGTCTCGGCTGGAGAAGCGGCGAATGCCTACCTCTTCACTCTGACCCCCGGCGGGGACGGCCCCATCACCTTCAACCTGGTCTCCGGCCGATCCTGCGCCTCGGGCGGCATCTGCACCGCTGACGGCACGACGCTTTCGGAAGTTCCCGCGCCGCGGGTCATCCCCCGTGCGTCCATCAGGTTGATCGCAGCGCCGGACGCGCTGGAGATTCGCGAGGGGACGACCGCGGTTTACTCCGTGGTTTTCAATGAGAATCCTGCCGAGCTCTACGGTGTGGAGTGCGGTGACGACGTGTGGGTCCAAGTGAGTCATGCGGATGGTACGGACGTAACCTTGGACCGATACGCTCATCCGGTCAGCAGCGGCGACGGGAATTGTGACGGAGGCAACTGGAGTCAACCGAAGAGTTTCCAGGTGTCGGCGGACCGGGACGACGATGCTGACAAGGATCCGTTGGTGACCTTGACTCATGAAGTGTGGAACGCCGGTGCGGAAACCGTGCTGACGGGGCCGAATGTAACGGTGTCGATCGTCGAGGACGAGGGGGAGGACACCGAGGCGCCGAGGATCGAAGGGATCGAAATCACCTCGGATCCTCCGGACGGCCGGGACGTCTACGGCATCGGCGATGAGATCGAGGTGACGGTGACCTTCAGCGAGACCGTCACGGTGTCCGGGTCCCCGCGGGTGGCGCTGAAGGTGGGGGAGCGGGATCGATCGGCGAGCTTCGAGAGTGTCACGGGGGCGGATGTGGTCTTTGCCTACACGGTGGCCGTCAACGACAGCGACACGGACGGGGTGAGCATCGAGGCGGACAGTCTGTCGCAAGCCACCGGGAGGATCCAGGACACCGCAGGGAACAATGCCGTCCTGACCCACTCGGCCGTGGCGGCCGACACCGGGCAGAAGGTGGACGGCATCAAGCCCGCACTGGCAAGCACCGGCGGTGCCGTCGCGAACGGGTCGATGCTCACTCTGGCCTACAGCGAGCCGCTGGATTCCTCCTCGGTCCCGGGGAACGACGCCTTCACCGTGACCGGAGGGAGTGAGACGCGGACGGTCACCGGAGTCCGGGTGAGCGGGAGCGTGGTGGAGCTGACCCTGAATCCGGCGGTGGAGCACGGGGAGACGGGCCTGCGGGTGAGCTACACGGTGCCGACGGGGACGGGAGCGACTCCGATCCAGGACACGGCCGGAAACGACGCGGATCGGTTGAGCAACCGGTCCGTCACCAACGTCACGGGAGACACGACGGGGCCGGCGGTGGAGACAGTGCGGATCACCTCGAATGCGGGATCGGATCGGACCTACGCGGTGGAAGATCCCATCGAGGTGACTGTGACGTTCAACGAGACGGTGGTGGTGACGGGAACCCCACGGTTGACGCTGAACGTGGGCGGGCAGAATCGAACGGCCGACTACCTGAGTGTCACGGGGGCGGCCGTCAAGTTCGAGTACAGGGTCTCCCGGGGCGACCGCGACCGGGACGGCGTGAGTATCGATGCCGACAGCCTGTCGCGCGGTGGAGGGACGATCCGCGACGGCGCCCGGAATGACGCGCAGCTCGACCACGCGGCGGTGGCGGCCGATGCGCGGCACCAGGTGGACGGGGTGCCGCCGGCGCTGGCCACGACCGACGGGGCGGTGGCGAACGGAACGACTCTGACGCTGGCCTACAGCGAGCCGCTGAGGTCGTCCCCTCGGCCGGCGACGAGCGCCTTCACTGTGACCGGGGGCAGTGAGACCCGAACGGTCACCCGGGTCCAGGTGAGCGGAAACGCGGTCCTGCTGACGTTGAACCCGGCCGTAACAGACACAGAGAGCGGCCTCCGGTTGAACTACCAGCCGGGCGGGAACCCCATCGAGGACGTGGTGGGCAACGCCGCGGACGAGCTGAACAACCGAACGGTCACGAACCGCACGGGAGACATGACGGGACCGACAGTGGAGACGGTGAGGATCACCTCGAACGCAGGATCGGATCAGACCTACGCGGCCGGCGAGACCATCGAAGTGACGGTGACGTTCAGCGCGACGGTGGTGGTGACGGGGACGCCGCGGTTGACGTTGAACCTGGGAGGCCGCAGCCGGACGGCCAACTACAAGGACGTCACGGGGGCCGCCGTGAGGTTCGAATACCAGGTGGTTTCCGGGGACAGTGCTGCTTACGGGGTGAGCATCGATGCGAACCGCCTGTCGGGAGGGACGATCCGGGACGGCGCCCGGAACAACGCCGTGCGGAACCACGCGCCGGTGGCGGCCGATTCCCGGCACCAGGTGGATGGGATCAAGCCCACGCTGGCGACGTCCGACGGAGCGGTGGCCAGCGGCACGACGCTGACGCTGGCCTACGGCGAGCCGTTGGATTCCTCTTCGGTGCCGGCGACGGACGACTTCACCGTGACGGGAGGGAGTGAGACCCGGACGGTCAGCGGCGTCCGGGTGAGCGGAAGCGCGGTGTTCCTGACGCTGAGCTCGGCCGTAACGGACGGTGAGCGCGGCCTTCGGGTGAGCTACGAGCCCGGGTCGGATCCGATTCAGGACACGGCCGGCAACGACGCGGACCGGTTGAGCAGCAAGAGCGTCACGAACCGGACGGGAGACACGACGGGACCGGCCGTATTGACGGTTCGGATCACCTCGAGTGCAGGGTCGGACCGGACCTACGGCGTGGACGAGATCATCGAAGTGACGGTGACGTTCGACGAGACGGCGGTGGTGACGGGGACACCGCAATTGACCCTGAACCTAGGCGGTCGGAGTCGAACGGCGAACTTCCGAAGTGTCAAGAACCAGGCAGTGAAGTTCGCCTACCGGGTGGTCCCGGGTGACAATGACGGGGACGGAGTGAGCATCGATGCGGACAGCCTGTCGCGCGGTGCGGGGACGATCCGCGACGGAGCGCAGAATGACGCCACCTTGGACCACGCGGCGGTGGCGGCCGATGCGCGGCACCAGGTGGACGGGATCCTCCCAGTGCTGGCCACGACGGACGGGGCGGTGGTGAACGGGACGAAGCTGACGCTGGCCTACAGCGAGCCGCTGAACTCCTCCTCAAGACCGGCGGCGAGCGCCTTCACCGTGACCGGGGGCAGCGAGACACGTACGGTCACCCGGGTGCAGGTGAGCGGAAGCGCGGTCTTGCTGACGTTGAACCCGGCCGTGCAGGACACAGAGAGCGGCCTCCGGTTGAGCTACCAGCCGGGGGGAAACCCCATCGAGGACGTGGTGGGCAACGCCGCGGACGAGCTGAACAACCAACCGGTCACCAACAACACGGGAGACACGACGGGGCCGACCGTGGAGACGGTGAGGATCACCTCGAACGCAGGATCGGACCGGACCTACGCGGCCGGCGAAACCATCGAAGTGACGGTGACGTTCAGCGAGACGGTGGTGGTGACGGGGACGCCGCGGTTGACGCTGAACGTGGGAGGACGCAGCCGGACGGCCAACTACAAGGACGTCACGGGGGCCGCCGTGAGGTTCGAATACCAGGTGGTCTCGGGAGACACGGCCCCGTACGGGGTGAGCCTCGAGGCGAACCGCCTGTCCGGCGGCACCATCCGCGACGGCGCCCGGAACAACGCCGTGCTGAGCCACGCGCCGGTGGCGGCTGATAACCAGCACAAAGTGGACGGGGTCAAGCCCACACTGGCGACCAGCGACGGAGCGGTCGTGAATGGGAGGACGCTGACGCTGGCCTACGGCGAGCCGTTGGATTCCTCTTCGGTGCCGTCGACGGACGACTTCACCGTGACAGGCGGGAGTGAAACCCGGACGGTCACCGGCGTCCGGGTCAGCGGAAACGCGGTGTTCCTGACCCTGAGTTCGGCCGTCGCGGATGGAGAGAGCCGCCTCCGGGTGAACTACCAGCCGGGATCGAATCCGATCCAGGACACCGCCGGCAACGACGCGGACCGGTTGAGCAGCAAGAGCGTCACGAACCGGACGGGAGACACGACGGGACCGGCCGTGTCGACGGTTCGGATCACCTCGAGTGCAGGGTCGGATCGGACCTACGGCGTGGACGAGACCATCGAGGTGACGGTGACGTTCGACGAGACGGTGGTGATCACCGGAACGCCGGAACTGACCCTGGACGTGGGAGGCCGAAGCCGAACGGCGGAGTACCGGAGCGTCTCGAACCAGGCGGTGAAGTTCGCCTACCGGGTGGTCACTGGGGACAACGACGAGGACGGGGTGAGCCTCGAGACGAACCGGCTGTCGCGAAGCGGCGGGACGATCCGAGACGGTGCACAGAATGACGCCACCTTGGACCATGATGCGGTGGCGCCCAGTTCGAGCCACAAGGTGGATGCGGTCGCCCCGGTGCTGGCCGATACGGATCCGGCGGTGGTCAACGGGGCGACGCTGACGCTGACCTATAACGAACCCCTGAATACGTCCTCGCGACCGGAGACGAGCGACTTCACCGTGGAGGGAGGCAACGAGACGCGCACCGTGACCCGGGTTCGGGTGAGCGGGAGCACGGTTCGTCTCACGGTGAATCCAGCGTCGGAGCACGGAGAGACGGGCATCCGGGTGAGCTACGAGCCGCGATCGAATCCGATCCAGGACCGGGTGGGCAACGATGCCGAAGCGTTCACGGACGAGTTCGTGGACAACCAGACGCCGGACACGACGGCCCCGTCGATCGAAGGGATCGAGATCAGCTCGGACCCGGGGACGGACGCGACCTACGCGGTCGACGACATGATCTCGGTGACGGTGCGGTACGACGAGCCGGTGACGGTGGACACCATTCGCGGAACGCCGACGTTGGAGCTTCTGGTGGGGACCCGGCGGAAGCGGGCCAGCGCCAGTGTGGGGCCGGACCGGCCGGTCGTGGTGTTCGTCTACACGGTGGAGAAGGGGGACGAGGACGAGGACGGAGTGAGCGTCCCACGCGGGAGCATCACGCTCAATGGAGGAAAGATCCTGGATCTGGCGGACAACCCGGCGGCACGGAGCTACGAGGCGGTGGAGGCGCAGGCGGGCCACAAGGTGGATGCGAGCGTGCCGGAACTGGAGAGCGTGACGGTGCATGACTCGCGAGTGGCGCTGAACTACGACGAACCGTTGGATGAGAGCTTGGTGCCGTTGAGATCCGACTTCGCGGTGACGGTGGAGGGGAACGACCGACCGGTCACTCAGGTCCAAGTCAGGGGCAACAGCGTCATCTTGACGTTGGCCTCAGCCGTGGCAACGGGTGACACGGTGAGGGTGGACTATACGCCGGGATTCAACCCGATCCAGGACGAGGTGGGGAACGGGACCGAGATGTTGACCAATGAAGAAGCCGACCCACCGCTGGTGACCATCGAAGCGAGGGAGGGATCGGAGACGGTGACGGAAGGCGACAGGGTGGAGTTCACGCTGACGCGGGGGCCGCCCACGGAAGCGTCGTTGACCGTGAACGTGGAGGTCACCGAACGGGGATCGGTGATCGACACGTCGGGCGGCGATCCGCCGGACGAGGTGGTGTTCCCGGCCCGGCAGGAGACGGCGCCACTGTCGGTGCGGACCGACGATGACGATGTGGCCGAGTCCGCCGGAAGGGTCACCGCCCGGCTGCGGCCGGGAGCCAAGTACCGGCTTGGACCCACTTCGACCCAGAGCGCCCGGGTGACGGTCCAGGACAACGAAGTCTCGGCCCCGCCCCCACCACCACCTCCTCCCCCTCCTCCTCCTCCTCCTCCTCCTCCTCCACCTCCGCCGCCGCCTCCTCCACCACCACCACCTCCGCCGCCGCCTCCTCCGCCGGCTGCGACGGTACCCACAGCACCGTTGAACCTGCAGGCAGAAGCCGGGGACGGTGAAGTGACGCTGACCTGGAAGGTGCCTGAGAGCGACGGCCGCTCCGCCCTCACCGGCTACGAGGTCCGGATCGACCGGGCCGGGGACTGGATCTCCATCGGTTCCACGGACCTGAGCTATACCGTCACCGGACTGACCAACGGCCGGACCTACGTCTTCGAGGTGCGGGCGGTGAATTCGGTCGGTCCAAGTCCTCACTCGAGCCCGGTCGAGGCCACGCCCATGGCGGAGGGGGTGGTCCTGGAGTTCGCCCATTTCGGAAACGGCTATACGGGCAATGACGTCCTCATCACCTCCGACCTGGTGCTGGTGAACGTGGCCGAGTCGGAGATTCGTCCCGTCGTCTACTTCTTCGACGGGGAGGGAGATCTGTTTGAAGCCGAGTCCGTGGTGGATGTCGGGGAGGATCTGGAGATCCGGGAGGACGGAGGGCTGTCGCCCCGGACGGAGATCGCGTCGCTGGGCGAGCTGACGATCTCGACCCACGGCCGGGGAGAGGTGGTGACGGGATCGGTGCGGGTGGTTTCGGACGGCCCCATCGGCGGCGTGGTCCGCTTCGACATTCCCGGGATCGGCGTCGCCGGCGTCGGCGCCAGCGAACCCACGGCGGACGCCCTGTTCCCGGCCCGGAGGCAGGCGGGCGGGATCCGGACGGCGGCAGCGATCCACAACCTGGGCCCGGAAGCGGTGAAGGTGCAGTGCCGGTTGCTGAAGAACGGCAGGGTACTGGAAGAGGGGGAGATCAAACTCAGCGCCAACGGCCAGGACGCCCAGTTCATCGAGGAGCTGTTCACGGAGACCGACACCACGGACTTCGTGGGGTCGGTGCGCTGTACGGTCCCGGCCGGTGAGTCGTTCACGGGAGTGGCGGTGGAACTGGATGCGGGCAACCGGATCTTCACCACGCTGCCGGTGGTGCCGATCGGCCCGGAGGCTACCGAAGACCAGGACACGACGCTCAACTTCGCCCATTTCGCCAATGGAACGTCCGGCGACGGGACCTTGATCACGTCCGACCTGGTGCTGGTGAACGTGGCGGCGTCAACGGCCCGTCCCGCCATCTACTTTTACGATCAGGGCGGTGAACTGCTGGAGCCGGAATCGATGGTGGAGGTCGAAGACCATCTTCTCGTCCGAGAGGATGGAGGCTTGACCCTGCGAACGGCCCTGGCCCGTCTGGGCGAGCTGACGATCTCGACCCACGGCCGGGGCGAGGTGGTGACCGGATCGGTGCGGGTGGTAGCGAACGGACCCATCGGCGGCGTCCTGCGCTTCGACATCCCCGGCGTCGGCGTGGCCGGGGTGGGAGCCAGTCAGGCCACGGTGGACGCCCTGTTCCCGGCCCGCCGGCAGCCATCCGGGATCCGCACCGCAGCGGCGATCCGCAACCTGGCGGCGCAGCGCGCAACGGTGCGGTGCCGGTTGATGAGTGGGGGCGAGGCGCTCGACGAAGTGGACATCCGCCTCGACTCCCACGGACAGCATGCCCGGTTCATCGAAGAGGTCTTCACCCGGACGGATACCAGAGACTTCGTCGGATCAGTGAGATGCACGGCTCTCGGGGAAGGCCTGTTCACGGGAGTCGCGGTGGAGCTGGACACCGACAACCGGATCTTCACCACCCTGCCGGTGGTGCCGATTCAAAGATGACCTGCCGAGAGTAGTTGGAAGACGATCCCCTCCCTGAATCCCTCGGTTGCCGCCGGTGAGGGCGGTCCGGGTGGAATATTTCACTGTAGTATCACTATAACAACAAAAATATCACCCGGAGTTCACGATTAGGCCCCAAATTCGTCCGGGTTGCTCCTTAAAATCGACACGTGGACGGATAGAGGGTGGAGTAGCGGACGCTCGCACAGTAGGGGCGACCCTTGTGTGTACGGTATCAGGACATCGTTTACAGTTTGTATCAGGACATCCTTTACACATCAGGGTGAGAAGTAGCCTTCTTTGGGTAGGAGGTGAAGATGCCCTGGAAAGTGACGAATGTGATGGATCAGAAGATCCGTTTCGTACTTCGGGCCGTGCAGCCTGGGGCCAACATGAGCGCCCTGTGTCGGGAGTTTCAGATCAGTCGGCCGACAGGTTACAAGTGGCTGAAGAGGTATCGGGAAGCCCACAGCGTGACCGGACTGGAGGAGCGCTCCCGGCGGCCCCGGCACAGTCCGGCGAGAACGGCGGCGGCGGTGGAAGCTCGGGTGGTGGAACTGCGGCGGCAATACGGGTGGGGAGGCAAGAAGCTGCAGGTGCTGCTGGAGCGCGAAGGCGTGTCCTTGAGTGTCCCGACGGTGAATCGGATTCTACGGCGGCAGGGCGAGTTGGGGGAATACCAGGCGCAACGGCCGGCACCGCAACGGTTCGAACGATCCCAGCCCAACGAGTTGTGGCAAATGGACTTCAAGGGACCGTTTCAGGGCCCCGAAGGGCCGTGTCATCCGCTCTCGATCCTGGACGACTGCTCGCGGTATTCGGTGGGGTTGTATGGTTTGCCGACCACGCAAATGGATCCGGTGCAAACCTGTCTACGAAGAACCTTTGAGGGCTACGGAGTGCCGGAGGCCATGCTGATGGACCATGGGGCCCCTTGGTGGAGTACCAGCAATGGATGGGGGCTGACGCGATTGAGCGTGGAATTGATCAAGCAAGGGATCGACCTGATCTACGGGCGAGTCCGGCACCCGCAGACGCAGGGGAAGGTGGAACGATTTCATCGCACTTTGAGCGACTCGGTGGCGCACCGGGGGCGACCGCAACGGTGGATGGAGTGGGAGCGATTTCTGCAGGACTTTCGCCAGGAATACAATCAGGTTCGACCCCATGAGTCGCTGCGGATGGAGGTCCCGGCCCAACACTACCGTCGCAGTACGCGTGGCTACGATCGGGACCCGGCTCCCTGGGAGTATCCCCGGGGGCTGCAGGTGAAACGGCTCAATCGCCGGGGGTGTTTGAGCGCGGGCGGGGACCGTTACTTTGTGTGTGAGTCCTTGGCGGAGGAGTGGGTGGGCGTGGAAGAGTTGGAAGACAAGCTGCTGGTCCGCTACCGGCACATGTACATCCGTGAAGTCCACTTGCAGACCCGGCAGACGCGAGCTCTGGTCTGGCGGGTGGGGCAGGACTGAAGGGTGTGGGCGGCGCGGGAGGAGGGCACCGAAGTGGCCGTCGAGAACGGTCCCCTTCCGGTTCCTGGCGAGGCCGTTCGGGGGGGGAGCCACAAGGAGGGGTTCGAGAGATTCGCCGAGGGGCCGGGATGGGGCTGCGGAGCGTCTGGAGGACCCGCAGGAGACGCCCGGTTGGGGAGCGACGAGAGGGGGCTGGTGCGAGACGATCGGGGACGGGGGAGGCGCCAGGCCGCGATCGCATGGCCGTGGGGAGTCCGCCGCCGGCCGGTCGGTCACTGGATCAAGCCGCCTGGGGGTCACCCGCCCGGTGTGGCCGCAGCGGATTTCCGGTTGCCGTGGGGCCAGCCGTCGGTGCTCATGGAGGTGATGGGGGACCTGAATGTCAATGGCCACTGAACATTGCACACATCGCTGGAGACCCCGTGGCGGTCGCGGCCGCGACCGCCACGGGGTCTCCAGCGGCCGGATCTGGTCCCTTCATGCCTCCCTCCTTTCGGCTCCGGATTCCTGTGCGCCGACCGCTCGGGCGGCGGTCGGATGGATCGCCCTGGAGAGCTCGGCGTGGCGGAGCGGCCGGGGGGCCGGTTCGAACGGGAGCGGGAATGGCGAACTGCTGGGGCATCTTGGCCGGACTCAGGTTCGTTTCACTGCCGGAGTCGAGGGCGTTCCCGTCACCGGCGACGAAGCGGCCGAGGAGGGTGGACGCGAAACGCCGTCCCCGGACTTCGACTTCAGCCTCCAGCGATCGATTCAGCGGGAGCCGATCGACTCGCTCGACGAGCTGGGCTTCGTGGAGCGAAGGGAGAACCTCGTCTTGCGGGGTCCGCCCGGGGTGGGCCCAACGTCTCGAGCCCTCCGCGGGGCCAACGTCCAAGACCCGGATCCGTCCGGCACCCCTGGAGGGGGAGGAGATCGGCACCCTTAGGGTCCGCCCGAGCGGCGCGGTTCGGTTGGTCCAACGGGGGAACCGGCGTGACGAGCCGACCTCGACGGAGTTGACCTGGAACCCGGCTCTTGAGCCCTGGGGCCAGATCCTGGGAGAGCAGGTGATGGCGGTGCTGGTGAACCGGGTTCGGCCCTGCGGCCACAGCGACCGGCGGCGCCGTGCCGCCGAGCTCTCCAAGGGGGCGCCATCCGGGCGCCCTCCGAAGATGGGGTGAAGCTCTCGCCGTCGGAGCAACCGTGTCCTGAAGGCCGTCCCTTCTCAATGGCCATGGACACGGTCCGCCCAGGGCTGCGGGAGCGGGAAGGAGGGGGGCATGACGGGACCCCGGCCGGCTGCGGGGTCTCCCGCGATGGATGCCATTTTCGCGGCCGATTGACAGGGCCGGGATTCCGGCCTGTCCCCAGCGTCCGGAACCGTCACGCCGGCCGTCGGTGCGATTCGGAGCGAGCCTGGGGCGCCGGGTGCACCCGGCGCCCCAGGCTCGCTGTTGCAGACCCCCGCCGGCTCTGTTTTGCATGGACGTGATCCCGCCCTTGGCTGCAACCGGCAGCCGCCCTGCCTCCCCCTGACCGAAGCGGAATGACCACCGAGACCCACTTGAACCAGATGACCCAACCGTCCACCCAAACGCGATCCCTTCAACCTACCGGTCCGCCCGAGCGGCGCGGTTCGGTTGGTCCAACGGGGGAACCGGCGTGACGAGCCGACCTCGACGGAGCTGACCTGGAACCCGGGTCTTGCGCCCTGGGACCAGATCCTGGGGGGTGGTGGCGGCCCTTCTGGACCGAGACTTGTCCTGCGGCCACAGCGACCGGCGACGCCGCCCCGCGGAACGCTCCAGGACGATCCATCCGACGACCGCGCGAGCGGTTCGCCCAGAGGACTCCGGACCGAGAAGGCGGGGCTCCTGCGATGTATGCAGTTCTCGATGGCCCGAAGTGTGCAATTTTCGATGGTCATTGACACAACGGCCATGGACCAGCTGTAAAGGATGTCCTGATACAACTTGTAAAGGATGTCTTGATACCAAACACCTTGTGGTCGCCCTCCCCGGGCTCGTAGGGGCAACCCTTGTGGTTGCCCTCCCCGGACCGAACAGTGAGGGGCGACAGCGGGCACCCACAAGGGGTGCCCCGACATCGCGGTCCTCGTTCAAACCTGCTTCCCCTGTTCTCCCGAACTCACAGAAAAAAAGGGGAAGGTCCTGCCGGATGACCCGCCGCCTGACAGGAATCGCGTCCTGGCCCCGCGGTAGTGGGTGGCGTGGAATGCTTGGGATGTTGGCGGCGATCTCCCTGTTGATCGAGCCGATCCGAACCGAGCAGCCGGCGGCCGCCCGGCAAGGCGCAGCGATGCGCCGGAGTCAGGGTGTCGACGGCACGGGTATCGGCATCGGAGTGCTCTCAAGCGGTGTGGCGACGCTGATCACCGGCGAGGCAGCGGCCGATCTGCCGGATCGGGTGATGGTGCTTCCGGGCCAGGCGGGAGAAGGGGACGACGGGACGGCGACCCTTTCGATCCTCCGCGACCTGGCCCCGGGCGGCGAGCTCTACTTCGCGACCGGCCTGGGCGGACCGGCGCGGTTCGCAGCCAACCTCGCGGCACTCTGCCGAGCCGGGGCGGACGTCATCGTCGACGACCTCTTCGACCATCAGGAGACGATTCATCAGGGCGGCCTCATGGCCCAGGCGGTCCAAGCGGCGGTCCGCAATGGTTGCGTCTACGTCTCTGCTCAGGGCAACCCAGTCCATTCCAGAGTCAGGGAAGGCGAATTTGCTCCAGACCCGGCGCCGCCGATACCGGACGATCTCTCGACCAACGGGGATTCGGCAGGGGCGACGTGCGTGACTGCGGCCAATCCGGATTTCGCGACCTTCTGCGTCAGCTCGGCGCCCCCTCCGCAGGTCGCGGCACTGGTGGCCCTGACCCTGGAGGCGGCCGGTGGCGCCCACAACACCTCGCTGGAAGAACTCCGCGCGGCAGTCACCGGTGGAGGACTCGAGCCCGAGCCTATTCCGGTGAACGTGGCGGCCGGTCCTGCGGTGCGAGAGGTCGAGATCAACTCGAATCCTCCGGAGGGCCGGGACCCGGGGGGCAACGAGTCCATCGCGTTCACCGATCAGGCGGTGACGAACCAGGCGGGCGGCCGGCTGCCGGCGAGCGCCGTGCGGCAGATTCAATCCCTGCTATCGGCCAAGGTCCGCCGGACGCCTGCTCAACGGAAGGTGAGTTCGCAGCTTCTGGAGGAGCGGCGAAACCCGCGGCGGAAACCAAAGGCGGCCGGGATCGGCCGGCTCCAAGCGACGGATCCGGAAGCCAAAGAAGAACGGGTGATGGTGGACATCCGGGCCGACGTCACGCCGGCAGTCCTCGACCGCATCCGGGATCTGGGCGGCGAGGTCATCAACAGCGTACCGAAGTACCGGGCCATCCGAGCGCGACTTCCGCTCGCTGCCGTCGAAACGCTGGCCGAACTCGACGCGGTCCGGACAATCCGTCCGGCCGAAGAGCCGATCGTGGGAGGCGGGACGAAGCGTAATTCATCGAGTGTCCGGACCCGCCTGAATGACATTCCAGTGTTTCGCAAGGACGACACCTCCGAGGGCGACGTCGCCCACCGGGCGGACGTGGCGCGCAGCACGTACGACGTGGACGGCACGGGTATTGGCGTCGGCGTGATCTCGGACGGCGTCGACACCCTCGCCGACCAGCAGGCGACGGGCGACGTGCCGGCGCGGGTCACGGTCCTGCCCGGACAGGAGGGCGGCTCGTTTCCATTGACCTGCGGCGACAGGACCTCGGGCACCGAGGGGACGGCGTTACTCGAGATCGTCCACGATCTGGCGCCGGGCGCCGAGCTGTTTTTCGCCGACGGCGGCGCCGGGCCGGCGCAGATGGCGCAGAACATCGAGGACCTCTGCGAGTCCGGCGCCGACATCATCGTCGACGACATCGGATATACGGGGTTGTCGCCCTTCCAGGACGACATCATCGCCCAGGCGGTCAGCACGGCGGCCGCCAACGGCTGTCACTACTTCTCGTCGACCGGCAACGGTGGCAACAAGAACGACGGCACAGCCAGTGTCTGGGAGGGCGACTTTGCCGCGGGACCGGCGCTGAACCTGAGCGGCGTCGGCGCCGGCGACGTCGTCCACGACTTCGGCGGCGGCGTGACCGGGAACGAGATCACGAAGGACAGCACCCGCTCCATCGTTCTGCAATGGTCCGATCCGGTCGGTGGGTCGGCCAACGACTACGATCTGTTCCTGATCGATGCGGAAAACAACGTCCTTGCCAGCTCGACGGCTACCCAGGACGGGGCGCAGGACCCCATCGAATTCATCCTGAGTTCATGTTCCCCTGATCGCAGGGGCACCCGCCTCGTCATCGTCAAGAACGCCGGCGCGGAAGACCGCTATCTGCGTATCACCTACACGCGAGGAGGCTTGGCGTTCACCACAGCCGGCCGGACCTTCGGCCATTCGGCCGCACAGGATGCGATTGGCGTGGCCGCAGTCGATGTCGGGGATGCGGGCGGCGCAGACGGCGTCTTCGACGGCACGGAGTCGGTCGAAACATTCAGCTCGGACGGGCCCCGGCGGATCTTCTTCGAGGCCGACGGCACGCCGATCACGCCGGGGAACTTCTCGTCCACCGGCGGGCGGGTGTTGCAGAAACCGGACCTGACCGCGGCCGACGGGGTCTCGACTTCGACTCCCGGCTTTTCGACGTTCTTCGGAACCTCGGCGGCGGCGCCGCACGCGGCGGCGATTGGAGCCTTGATGCTGGAAGCGGCCGGCGGATCGGCCAACGTCACGCAGGACGACCTCCGCACGGCCATGACCGGGTCGGCGCTCGACATCGAGGCGACCGGCGTCGACAGAGACTCCGGCGCCGGCATCGTGATGGCGCCCGGTGCGGTCGATGGGGTGGATGTCGCCGTGGCGGACCGCAATCGGGCGCCGACCGTGGAGAACTCAGTGGCCGACCGGACATTCGCCCCGGGTGCCGCCGCTGTAACCATCGATTTGGCGAATGTCTTTGGCGATCCGGACGACGACACGTTGACCTACATGGCGTGGTCGAGCGACAACGAGAGGCTGTCCGTCGGTGCACTGACGGGGACCTCGTTCACGGTGACGCCACTCTCTCCCGGCCGCATGGTGGTGACGGCGGTCGCGACCGATCCCGAGGGTTTGATTGCCGTGCAGACCTTCGCAGTCACGGTTACGGTGGGCAATCGCGACTACGACTTGGATGACGACGGTCTCATCGACGTCGGCAATCTGGCGCAACTCGATGCCATGCGCTACGACCTCGACGGTGACGGTCTGGCGGACGAGCCGGCCGACTGGAGACAGTACCACGCGGCGTTCGTCGAGGGCAGTTGGGACATGGGATGCCCGGCCGGATGCATCGGCTACGAGTTGACGGCGGACCTGGATTTCGACACCGACGAGGATGGAGACGTCGACTCAGGTGACGACTACTGGAACGACGGCGACGGCTGGGAGCCCGTTGGTGATGCCTTCAATGCGTTCACGGCGACTTTCGACGGCAACGGGAATACCGTCGGCAACCTGTTCCTCGAGTTTATCGATTCCAGCGACGACTTCTATCCCGTAGGGCTGTTCGGGCGGATCCGCGACGGTGTCGTCCGCGGGGTCGGACTGCTCGATGCCGACGTGACGGGCGGTTCGTATGTCGGCGGGCTGGTCGGCTACAGCAGTGACGGAGAGGTCAGCGACAGTTTCGTGACGGGCAGCGTGTCGGGGGATGACTATGTCGGCGGGCTGGTTGGGCGCAGCGGCGTGTTCTTCTACAACGACGAGTCCCATTCAGCCATCACCGGCAGCTATTCCACTGCGCAGGTGTCGGGACGTGACAACGTGGGCGTCCTGGTCGGGCTCAACACCAGCACCAGCGATCTCACGGCCAGCTTTGCAACCGGACAGGTTGAGGGGACCGGGAGAGTCGGCGGACTGGTTGGGCGCAGCCTCGGCCCGATCACGACCAGCTACGCGACCGGACAGGTTGAGGGGACCGGGAGAGTCGGCGGGCTGGCCGGCCACAGCTCCGGCCCGATCACGGCCAGCTACGCGACCGGGCAGGTTGAGGGGACCGAGGACGTCGGGGGGCTGGTCGGGTACAACCGGAGCAACATCACGGCCAGCTACGCGACCGGACAGGTTGAGGGGACCGAGAACGTCGGGGGGCTGGTCGGCTCCAACTTCGGCGCGAGCACGATCACCGCCAGCTACGCGACGGGCCTCGTTCGGGGCGATGAGAACGTCGGGGGGCTGGTCGGAGCGGCGCACCTCCTCTCAACCCAAACGGCGAGCTACTGGGACATGCGCACCTCCGGGCATTCGATTGGTCCAGGCGGCCGCACCACGACCGAGCTACAGGCGCCTACGGAATTCGGCGGCATCTATCAGACCTGGAACCTGGATCTGGACGGCGACACCGAGGCCGACGATCCTTGGGACTTCGGCACGAGTACCCAGTACCCGGCCCTGGTGGCCGACTTCGACGGGAACGGGGAGGCGACGTGGCAGGAATTCGGCTACCAGGTGCGGGCCGGGCCGGTACTGACGGCGTCGACGAGTCTGGGGCAGGGGGTAGTCCTGACGTGGACCGCCGCGGATACGAGTCCCTGGAGCCCGGCTCCGAACCTCGCCTACGCCCTGATCCGTGACGACGGCACGACGGTGAAGATCCTGGCGCCGAATCTCGCGAGGCTACAGTACACCGACACGGCCGTGACCGCCGGCGCTTCCTACACGTACCAGGTGGCCGCCTTGGTGTCTGGCGGGGCAGCGACCCGTAGCGCGCTCGTGAAAGTCATCGCGGGCATAGCTAATCAGCCGCCCCTCGTGGTGGGTGAGCTTCCGGATCGCGCGCTCCAAGTGGGCACCACGGAGGTCGTCGACGTAGCGGGGGCTTTCTCGGATCTGGATGATTCGTTGACCTATGCGGCGTCCTCCTCGGATGTGGCCGCGGCGACGGTGAGCGTGTCGGGCTCTCAGGTGACGATTACGCCGATCGCTCAGGGTCGGACCACGATCACGGTAACGGCGACCGATACCGGGGGCTCGAATACGAGCGTCACTCTGCGCTTTCAGGTCTTGGTGTGGACAGGGACCGGCTTCGACTACGATGTCGACAATGACGGACTGATCGAGATCGTGAACTGGGCGCAGTTGGATGCGGTGCGGCATGATCTGGACGGGGACGGTGTCCCGATCCAGTCGGGGACGGCAAGCTATGCGAGCGCGTTTCCCGTCGCCGCCACCGGAATGGGGTGTCCGACCGGCGATGGATGCGCCGGGTACGAGCTGGAGACAGATCTGGACTTCGACACCAATGGCGACGGGTGGGTGGAGGCGGGTGATCTTTACTGGCGGTCCGGAAGCGGGTGGAAGCCGATCGGCAAGGTCGGTTCTCCCCTATACGCAATTTTCGAGGGCAACGGCCACACCATAAGAAACCTGTTCAGCCGCGAATTCTCCGCAGGCTTGTTCGGAGGAAACGGTGGCGTCATCCGCCGGGTGGGGCTGATCGATGTCTATCTGTCGGGCGGTGCGTGGGTCGGTGGGCTGGTCAGCCAGCTCAATGGTGGTGAAATCCACTCCAGCTACGTGACGGGCCACGTGGCGGGGAACAGGTGGGTCGGCGGGCTGGTCGGATCCACGTGGGAGAGCGGGCGGATCAGTGCCAGCTATTCCACCGCGCGCGTGACGGGGGGAGACAGGTGGGTCGGCGGGCTGGTCGGACACAATCGTGGCACGATTGGCGCCAGCTATGCGACCGGCCGGGTCTCGGGCGGTGACGACGTCGGCGGGTTGATCGGACTCCATTGCGGCTCGCTCGCAGCCGGCTACGCCACCGGGACCGTCTCGGGTGGCAGCAACATCGGCGGGCTGATCGGGTCGACCGAGTGCTCCCCCGATAACGCCACCGTCACCGCCAGCTACTGGGACACGGTCACCTCCGGCCTGTCGAGCAGCGCGGCGGGAACCGGCCGGACGACGTCAGCGTTGCAGGAACCCACCGATTACAGTGGGATTTATCAAACCTGGGACCTGGATCTGGACGGCGACAGTGTGAACGACGCCCCCTGGGACTTTGGGACGTCCAGCCAGTATCCGGTTCTTTCGGTGGACACGAATGGGGTCGGGGGAGCCACCTGGCAGGAGTTCGGCCAGCAGATTCGTATCGGTCCGGCCCTGATGGCGACCCCTGCACTGGATCAGGTCACGCTGACTTGGTCCGCCGTTTCCGGTGTGACCTACAACCTCTACCGCACCTCTGGAACTACCGTCAAAATCATCTCTGAAAACACTTCAAGACGCTCATACGTCGATACCGACGTGACCGTCGGCGCCACCTACGTCTATCAGGTGGCAGCCGTGATCAATGGAGGCGAAGCGAGCCGCAGTGCGCGGGTTTCAGTGGTCGTCGCGATTCCGGATACGACGGAGCCGACCGTCAGCAAGCTGGAGATCACGTCGGATGCGGGATCCGATTCAACCTACGCGATCAGGGATGTGATCGAGGTGACGATGACCTTCAGCGAGGACGTCTTCGTGACCGGGACGCCGCAGTTGACACTGAGGGTGGGAGACCAGGATCGAACGGCGGACTACGACAGCGTCACGGACGCGGAAGTCCTGTTCCGCTACCAGGTGGTCACCGGTGACATCGACACCAACGGAGTGAGCATCGCGGCGGACAGCCTGTCGTTCAACGGCGGCACGATCAAGGACGACTCGGACAACGAGGCCGACCTGGATCATCGCGCGCTGGGGACCCAATCACGCCACAAAGTGGACGGCATCAAGCCGGAGTTGGCCGCCAACGATGGAGCGGTCGTGGACGGTTCGACGCTGACGCTGACCTATACCGAGCCTCTGGACTCGACGTCAACGCCGCCGTCCAGCGCCTTCTTCGTATCGGGGGGGTCTTCGTCCCGCACGGTCTCCAATGTTGCGTTGAGGGGAAGTGCGGTGGATCTGACTCTGTCCTCCGCGGTGGCGCATTGGGAGACGGGGATCCGGGTCGGCTACACGGTCCCGGCCGGGATGGGGGCGACGCCGATTCAGGACCGGGCGGGCAACGATGCGGACCGGCTGAGCGGCGCGCCCGTGACGAACGAGACTCCGGACCGAATCCCGCCGACGGTCATCTCGGTGGAGATCACGTCGGATCCCCCGGACGGGCGGGACCTCTACGGCATCGGCGAGGAGATCGAGGTGACGGTGACCTTCAGCGAGACGGTCCTGGTGACGGGGACGCCCCGGGTGACGCTGAAGGTGGGAGAACGGAATCGATCGGCGAACTACGAGAGTGTCACGGGTGCGGTGGTGATCTTTGCCTACACCGTGGCTACCAACGACAGCGACACGGACGGCGTGAACATCGAGGCGGACAGCCTGTCGCGAGGCAGCGGGACGATCCGGGATACCGCAGGGAACCATGCCGTCCTGACCCATACGGCGGTGGCGGCCGACACCGGGCAGCAGGTGGACGGCATCAAACCCGTACTGGCGAACACCGACGGCGCCGTCGCGAACGGAACGATGCTGACGCTGGCCTACAGTGAGCCTCTGGACACATCCTCGGCGCCGGGGAACGATGCTTTCACCGTGACGGGGGGGAGCGAGACGAGGGCGGTCACCGGAGTCCGGGTGAGCGGGAACTCGGTGGAGCTGACCCTGACTCCGGCGGTGGAGCACTGGGAGACGGGCCTGCGGGTGAGCTATACGGTGCCGACCGGGGCGAGCGCGAGCCCAATTCAGGACACGGCCGGCAACGATGCGGACCGGTTGATCAACAAGAGCGTCACCAACAACACAGGCGATACGGGGGGACCGACGGTCGAGATGGTGAGGATCACCTCCAATGCGGGTTCGGATCGGACCTACGCGGTGGAAGATCCCATCGAGGTGACGGTGACGTTCGACGAAACGGTGGTGGTGACGGGAACCCCGCGGCTGACGCTGAACGTGGGCGGCCGGAATCGAACGGCCGACTACCTGAGTGTCACGGGGGCGGCCGTGAAGTTCGAGTACAGGGTCGCCCGGAGCGACAACGACCGGGACGGCGTGAGTATCGATGCCGACAGCCTGTCGCGCGGTGGAGGGATGATCCGGGACGCCGCCCGGAATAACGCGCAGCTCGACCACGCGGCGGTGGCGGCCGATTCCCGGCACAAAGTGGACGGGGTGCCTCCGGTGCTGGCCACTACGGACGGGGCGGTGGCGAACGGAACGACTCTGACGCTGGCCTACAGCGAGCCGCTGAGGTCGTCATCTCGACCAGCGACGAGCGCCTTTACCGTGACCGGGGGGAGTGAGGCCCGAACGGTCACTCGGGTGCAGGTGAGCGGAAGCGCGGTCCTGTTGATGTTGAACCCGGCCGTAACGGACATAGAGAGCGGCCTCCGGTTGAACTACCAGCCGGGGGGGAACCCCATCGAGGACGTGGTGGGCAACGCCGCGGACGAGCTGAACAACCGACCAGTCACGAACCGCACGGGTGACTCGACGGGGCCGACGGTCGAGACGGTGAGGATCACCTCCAATGCGGGGTCGGACCGGACCTACGCGGCCGGCGAGACCATCGAAGTGACGGTGACGTTCAACGAGACGGTGGTGGTGACGGGGACGCCGCGGTTGACGCTGAACCTGGGCGGCCGGAACCGGACGGCCAACTACCAGGACGTCACGGGGGCCGCCGTGAGGTTCGAATACCAGGTGGTCTCGGGCGACAGTGCCGCCTACGGGGTGAGCCTCGAGGCGAACCACCTGTCCGGCGGCACGATCCGGGACGGCGCCCGGAACAACGCCGTGCTGAGCCATGCGCCGGTGGCGGCCGATTCCCGGCACCAGGTGGATGGGATCAAGCCCACGCTGGCGACGTCCGACGGAGCGGTGGCCAGCGGCACGACGCTGACGCTGGCCTACGGTGAGCCGTTGGATTCCTCTTCGGTGCCGGTGACGGACGACTTCACCGTGACGGGAGGGAGTGAGACGCCGACGGTCACCGGAGTCCGGGTCAGCGGAAGCGCGGTGTTCCTGACGCTGAGTTCGGCCGTCACGGACGGAGAGAGCCGCCTCCGGGTGAACTACGAGCCGGGATCGAATCCGATTCAGGACACCGCCGGCAACGACGCGGACCGGTTGAGCAACAAGAGCGTCACGAACCGGACGGGAGACACGACGGGACCGGCCGTGTCGACGGTGCGGATCACCTCGAGTGCGGGGTCGGACCGGACCTACGGCGTGGACGAGACCATCGAAGTGACGGTGACGTTCGACGAGACGGTGGTGGTGACGGGGACACCGCAATTGACCCTGAACCTAGACGGTCGGAGTCGAACGGCGAACTTCCGAAGTGTCATGAGCCAGGCAGTGAAGTTCGCCTACCGGGTGGTCCCGGGTGACAACGACGGGGACGGAGTGAGCATCGAGGCGGACAGCCTGTCGCGCGGTGCGGGGACGATCCGCGACGGCGCCCAGAATGACGCCACCTTGGACCACGCGGCGGTGGCGGTCGATGCGCGGCACCAGGTGGACGGGATCCTCCCAGTGCTGGCCACGACGGACGGGGCGGTGGTGAACGGGACGACGCTGACGCTGGCCTACAGCGAACCGCTGAACTCCTCCTCAAGGCCGGCGGCGAGCGCCTTCACCGTGACCGGGGGGAGTGAGGCCCGAACGGTCACTCGGGTCCAGGTGAGCGGAAGCGCGGTCCTGCTGACGTTGAACCCGGCCGTAACGGACGGGGAGAGCGGCCTCCGGTTGAGCTACCAGCCGGGGGGGAATCCGATCGAGGACCCGGTGGGGAACGCCGCGGACGAGCTGAACAACCGACCGGTCACGAACCGCACGGGGGACACGGCGGGGCCGACCGTGGAGACGGTGCGGATCACCTCCAATGCAGGGTCGGACCGGACCTACGCGGCCGGCGAGACCATCGAAGTGACGGTGACCTTCAACGAGACGGTGGTGGTGACGGGGACGCCCCGGCTTTCGTTGAACCTGGGCGGCCGGAGCCGGACAGCCAACTACCAGGACATCACGGGGGCCGCCGTGAGGTTCGAATACCAGGTGGTCTCCGGCGACAGTGCTGCTTACGGGGTGAGCATCGAGGCGAACCGCCTGTCCGGCGGCACGATCCACGACGGCGCCCGGAACAACGCCGTGCTGAACCACGCGCCGGTAGCGGCCGATTCCCGGCACCAGGTGGATGGAGTCAAGCCCACACTGGCGACCAGCGAAGGAGCGGTCGTGAACGGGAGGACGCTGACGCTGGCCTACGGCGAGCCTTTGGATTCCTCTCCGGTCCCGGCGACGGACGACTTCACCGTGACAGGCGGGAGTGAAACCCGGACGGTCACCGGAGTCCGGGTCAGCGGAAGCGCGGTGTTCCTGACCCTGAGTCCGGCCGTCGCGGACAGAGAGAGCGGCCTCCGGGTGAACTACGAGCCGGGATCGAATCCGATTCAGGACACCACAGGCAACGACGCGGACCGGTTGAGCAACAAGAGCGTCACGAACCGGACGGGAGACACGGAGGGACCGGAAGTAACGACGGTTCGGATCACCTCGAGTGCAGGGTCGGATCGGACCTACGGCGTGGACGAGACCATCGAAGTGACGGTGACGTTCGACGAGACGGTGGTGATCACCGGAACGCCGGAACTGACCCTGGACGTGGGCAGCCGAAGCCGAACGGCGGAATACAGGAGCGTCTCGAACCGGGCCGTGAAATTCGCCTACCGGGTGGTCACGGATGACAACGACGAGGATGGAGTGAGCATCGAGTCGAACCGGCTGTCGCGAGTCGGAGGGACGATCCGGGACGGCGCCGGCAATGACGCCACCTTGGACCATGAGGCCGTGGCGGCCAGCTCCAGCCACAAAGTGGACGCGGTCGCCCCGGTCCTGGCGCTGACCGATCCGGTGGTGGTCAACGGCGCGACACTGACGCTGACCTACAACGAACCCCTGAATACGTCCTCACGACCAGCGACGAGCGACTTCACCGTGGAGGGAGGCAACGAGACGCGCACCGTGACCCGGGTTCGGGTGACCGGGAGTGAGATTCGGCTGACGGTGAACCCGGCGGCGGAACATGGAGAGACGGGGATCCGGGTGAGCTACGAGCCGCGATCGAATCCGATCCAGGATGCGATCGGCAACGATGCCGAAGCCTTCAGAGACCAGTTCGTGGACAACCGGACGCCGGACACGACGGCGCCGTCGATCGAAGGGATCGAGATCAGCTCGGACCCGGGAACGGACGAGACCTACGCGGTCGACGACATGATCTCGGTGACGGTGCGGTACGACGAGACGGTGACGGTGGACACCATTCGCGGAACGCCGACGCTGGACCTGCTGGTGGGGACCCGGCGGAAGCGGGCCAGCGCCAGTGTGGGGCCGGACCGGCCGGCGGTGGTGTTCGTCTACACGGTGGAGAAGGGAGACGAGGACGAGGACGGAGTGAGCGTCCCGCGCGGGAGCATCGCGCTCAATGGAGGAAAGATCCTGGATCTGTCGGACAACCCGGCGGCGCGGAGTTACGAAGCGGTGGAGACGGAGGCGGACCACAAGGTGGATGCGAGCGTGCCGGGGCTGGAGGGCGTGACGGTGCATGGCTCGCGGGTGGCGCTGACCTACGACGAGGCGCTGGATGAGGGTTCGACACCATCGCGGTTCGATTTCGCGGTGACGGTGGCCGGGGATGATCGAACGGTGGACCAGGTCCGGGTAAGGGGAAACAGCGTCACCTTGAGGCTGGCCTCGACGGTGACGGTCGGCGAGACGGTAAGGGTGAGCTATACGCCGGGATTCAATCCGATCCAGGATGAGGTGGGTAACGCCGTGGAGGGGTTGACCGATCACCGGGCGGACCCGCCCCTGGTGACCATCCAGGTCAAGGAGGGATCCGAGACGGTGACGGAAGGCGCCCCCGTGGAGTTCATCCTGACGCGGGGACCCCCGACGGAGGCCCCACTGACGGTGAACCTGGAGGTCACGGAGACGAGATCGATGATCGAGACCTCGGGCGGGTACGAACCGCCGGAGGAGGTGGAGTTCCGGACCGGACAGGAGACGGCGACGCTGGAAGTGTTGACCGACGATGACGACGTCGCCGAATCCACCAGCCTGGTCACCGCCCGGCTGCAGCCGGGAGACGAGTACCGGCTGGGACCCACTTCGACTCAGAGCGCCCGGGTGACGGTCCAGGACAACGAAGTCTCGACCCCGCCTCCGCCACCTCCCCCTCCTCCCCCACCACCTCCACCTCCCCCACCGCCGCCGCCACCACCGCCACCACCTCCACCACCACCGCCACCACCGCCTCCGGCTGCGACGGCGCCCACAGCGCCCTTGAACCTCCAGGCAGAAGCCGGGGACGGTGAAGTGAAGCTGATCTGGAAGGTGCCTGAGAGCGACGGCCGCGCGGCCGTCACGGACTACGAGCTCCGGATCGACCGGGCCGGGGACTGGACCTCCATCGGTTCCACGGACCTGACCCATACGGTCACCGGACTGACCAATGGCCGGACCTACGTCTTCGAGGTGCGGGCGGTGAATTCAGTCGGTCCAAGTCCTCCCTCCAGCCCGGTCGAGGCCACGCCCATGGCCGAGGAGGTGATCCTGGAGTTCGCCCATTTCGGCAACGGGGTTTCGGACAACGACGTGCTCATCACCTCAGACCTGGTGCTGGTGAACGTGGCCGAGTCGGAGATTCGTCCCGTCATCTACTTCTTCGACCGGGAGGGAGATCTGTTTGAAGCCGAGTCCGTGGTGGATGTCGGGGACGATCTGGAGATCCGGGAGGACGGAGGGCTGTCGCCCCGGACGGAGATCGCGTCGCTGGGCGAGCTGACGATCTCCACCCACGGCCGGGGCGTAGTGGTGACGGGATCGGTCCGAGTCGTGTCGGACGGCCCCATCGGAGGCGTAGTCCGCTTCGACATCCCCGGAATCGGCGTCGCCGGTGTCGGCGCCAGCGAACCCACGTCCGACGCCCTGTTCCCGGCCCGGCGGCAGGACGGAGGGATCCGCACCGCGGCGGCCATCCACAACCTGGGAATGGAGGCCGTCGAC
This sequence comes from Acidobacteriota bacterium, assembly GCA_965217775.1. Taxonomy (GTDB): domain Bacteria; phylum Acidobacteriota; class UBA6911; order RPQK01; family JAJDTT01; genus JAJDTT01. The sequence continues at coordinate 2,590,741 of CBDCJH010000002.1, read as the reverse complement.
GTGCAGTGCCGGTTGCTGAAGAACGGCAGGGTGCTGGAAGAGGGGGAGATCCCGTTGAGCGCCAACGGCCAGGCCGCCCAGTTCATCGAGGAGCTGTTCACCGCGACCGACACCACGGACTTCGTGGGGTCGGTCCGTTGTACGGTCCCGGCGGGTGAGTCGTTCACGGGAGTGGCGGTGGAGCTGGATGCGGGCAACCGGATCTTCACCACGCTGCCGGTGGTGCCGATCGGCCCGGAGGCTGCCGAAGACCAGGAAACGACACTCAACTTCGCCCATTTCGCCAACGGAACTTCCGGCGACGGGACCTTGATCACCTCCGACCTGGTGCTGGTGAACGTGGCCGCTTCGACCGCCCGTCCCGCCATCTACTTTTACGATCAGGGCGGAGAGCTATTGGAGCCGGAGTCGATGGTGGAGGTCGAAGACCATCTTCTCGTCCGAGAGGACGGAAGTCTGACCGTACGAACGGCCATGGCCCGTCTGGGCGAGTTGACGATCTCGACCCACGGCCGGGGCGAGGTGGTGCCCGGATCGGTGCGGGTGGTGGCGAACGGATCCCTCGGCGGCGTCCTGCGCTTCGACATCCCCGGCGTCGGCGTGGCCGGCGTGGGCGCGAGTCAAACCACGACGGACGCCCTGTTCCCGGCGAGGCGGCAGCCAACCGGGATCCGCACCGCGGCGGCGATCCGCAACCTGGCGGCGCAGCGCGCAACGGTGCGGTGCCGGTTGATGAGCGGGGGCGAGGCGCTGGAAGAGGTGGACATCCGTCTCAACGCCCACGGGCAGCATGCCCGGTTCATCGAAGAGGTCTTCACCCGGACGGATACCAGAGACTTCGTCGGATCAGTGAGATGCACGGCTCTCGGGGAAGGCCTGTTCACGGGAGTCGCGGTGGAGCTGGACACCGGCAACCGGATCTTCACCACGCTGCCGGTGGTGCCGATTCAAAGATGACCCGCCGAGAGTAGTCGGAAGACGATCCCCTCCCTGAATCCCTCGATTGCCACCGGTGAGGGTGGTCCCGGTGGAACATTTCACTGAAGTATCACTTTATCAACGAAAATATCACCCTATTTTCATGTATTTGAACCAATATCGTCCGGGTTCCTTCTTACAATAGACACGCTGTCTATCGCACAGAACTCATCATGTGGAGAGACAGCGCGCATCGGCTCGGAGCACCCTGCCTGGCAGGAGTCGAGCCTAACGGTAGACGGATGGGAGCGAGCATCCTTTCTCGCTCTCTGCGGAACGGCGTCGCCGAGGCGTCGGGGACGCGCAAGGGAGGGACGTGCCGTGTCGTGGACAAGCGTGCGGAGCATCACAGTGGTCTTCGTCTTGGGGCTGGCGTGGCTGGCCCCCTTAGCCGTCGAGGCCCGGAGCCGAGACCTCTTTTCCACGATCGATCGCCCGGCGGCACGGCTGGATTCGCCCGCCCCCGCGTCGCACGACGCCACGGTGGTGCGCCGCCGGCTGGTGACGATCGACTTGCAACGGCTCCAGCGCGCCCGGGCCGCCGCCTCCGTGCTCTCCCGCCCCCGCGTGCAGACGGAAGTCGTGTCGCCGCGTCGGGGCGTGCGTGACCGGGTGCCTGCGGCGGATGAGACCTTGACCTTGAACCTGTTCGAGGACGTGGTGTTCACAGGGATCGTCGAGCGGACGGCGCCGACGTTCTCGGGCGGTTATTCATTATCGGGCCGGCTCGTTGGGGAAGAGCCGGGTACGGTGACGCTCGTCGTCAACGGCGAGACGGTCGCCGGCACGGTACGGACACTCGGTGGGACCTACTGGATTCGGTCGGCGGGCGATGGACTGTACGCCGTCAGCCGAGTCGAGATGCCGCCTCTGGAATGTGAGGTGCTGGGGTCGCAAGCCGAGGGAACCCGCCTGATGCACCGTTCCCCCTAATGCGCCGTCGTATTCATCGTTACAACCTGTTGCCGGTCGTGCTGCTGTGCCTGGCGGCCGGCGCTCGTGCACAGCAAGGAAGTGTCGCGACCGACACGGCGGCGCTGCAGGCGCTGTACGACGCCACGAACGGCGCGGACTGGACGGACGCCACGAACTGGGGAACTGCTCAGGCGTTGTCGACGTGGCACGGCGTGACCACCGACGGCGACGGCCGCGTCACCAGGCTGGAACTCCAAGAAAACGGGTTGAACGGGACGCTCCCGACTGAGCTGGAGAACCTGACCCACCTCGAATCTCTGTTGCTCGACCGCAACTACGCGTTGACGGGTCCGCTCCCGGACGGCCTGCGGGAGCTGTCGGCGCTCGCGGCCGTGGATCTGTCCCACACCGAGCTGTGCGCCCCGGCCGACACCGACTTTCAGACCTGGCTGGCCGGGATCTCCTTCGCCGGCCTGACCTGTCCGCCGACGGAGCAGTCCGTGATCGACGTGGCGGTCTTCTACACGCCGGCCGCCCGGAACGGCGCCGGCGGGACCGCCGCGATCATGGCCGAGATCGACCTCATGGCCGCGGAGACCAACCGGGCCTACCGGGCGAGCGGGGTGAACCAGCGCATCGCCCTCGCCGCCGTCGAGGAGGTGGAGTACCCGGACCCGGACCCGGGTTTCGATGTGGACCGTCTGCAGGATCCGTCGGACGGCCGCATGGACGAAGTCCACACCATCCGCGACCAGGTTGCAGCGGACATCGTCGTGCTGATCGCCAGGTACCGGACCGGCGCTGCCTACACGTTCCTGACGCCCGCCAATGCCTCCGCGGCCGATGCGTTTGCCGTTTCAGGCCGTCGCGGCGGTTCCCGCACATTTGCCCATCAGTTGGGCCACCTCATGGGCCTGGCCCAAGACCGATATCTGGCGTGTCAGTTCCTCGGGGACGGTAGATGCACCGAAGGGGCGACGGCCTACGCCTACGGCTATGTGAACCAGCGGGCCTTCGACGAGGATGCCCCGGCGTCCGCCCGCTGGCGCACGATCATGTCCTACGATTACCAGTGCGTCCGTGGAGATTTCTACTGTCAGAGGTTGATGCGTTTCTCGAACCCGGACCAGGCCTATCCCGATCCGGGGGGGGACCCCCTGGGCGCGGCCGGCCGCGAGCCCTCGAACGCTTTGGAAGGCCCCGCCGACGCGGTTCGCACGCTCAACCGGACGCGCGCCACGGTGGCGAACTTCCGGACGCCACCCGCAGTCACGGTCTCCTTCGGCGCAGCGACCTACACCGCGGCCGAGAGCGGCGCCGCGGCGACCGTGACGGTCAGCTTGAGCGCGGCGCCCGGACGCCCGGTTTCCATTCCCCTGCTGTCGACGGGAGCGAGCGGCGCCACGGCCGGCGACTACACCGCGCCGGGAAGCGTCGCCTTTGCCGCCGACGAGACCGCGCAGACCTTCACCGTCACTGCGGTCGACGACGACGCCGACGACGACGGCGAGACGGTCACGCTCGCGTTCGACACCTCGCTGCTGCCGTCGGAGATGACGGTCGGCAGCCCGGACAGCGCCACGGTGACGCTCGACGACGACGAAGCCACGGTGGCGGGCGCGCCGAGCGTGAACGCGGTTGCCCTGACCTCGGATCCGGGCTCGCGCGCGATCTACGCCCTGGGCGACGAGATCGAGGCCACGGTGCGCTTCGACCAGAGCGTCACGGTCACGGGCACCCCGCAACTCGGGTTGACGCTGGGCGGCGCTACGCGGCAGATGACGCATCGGGGCGGCGGCGGCGAGGTGCTCACCTTCGCCTACACCGTGGTCGAGGGCGACAGCGACACCGACGGGGTGGGCATCGCGGCCGACAGTCTGTCGGGCACGATCCGGGACGGCGCCGACAATGCCGACCTGACGCACGCGGCGGTGGAGGCCGACGCGGGCCACCGGGTGGACGGCGTCCGGCCGGTGCTGCAGGGGGCAGTGGCCGACGGCACCCGGCTGGCGTTGACCTACGACGAGGCACTGAAACGGACCTCGGGCTTCGACACCCGGGTCTTGGCCTCGTTCGCGGTGACGAGCGGCGGCAACACCGTGCACGTGGAAGGTGTGGAGGTGATGTCGCAGACCTTGGTGCTGAGGTTGTCTCGGTGGGTGTTTCACGGGCAAACGGTGACGGTGAGCTACAGTCCGGGAGCGTGGTCTCTTCGCGATGCGGCGGGCACCAAGGCGGCGGCCTTCACCGATCGGTCGGTGACGAACGAGACACCGCAGCCGCACTACGACGCGGACCATGACGGGCTGATCGAGATCACGACGCTGGCGCAGTTCGATGCGGTCCGGCATGACCTGGACGGCAATGGCAAGCCCTCTATCCGCGGAGCAGCGGTGTATCGAGCGGCGTTCCCCCTGGCGTTCCCCGACGACCAGGAGCGGCTGCGCTGCCAGGGGGCGTGCATTGGCTACGAGCTGCTGGCGGAACTGGACTTCCTGGACGTCAACGGGGATGGCCAGGTCGATACGAACGATGACGCCAACGGGGACGGTCGGGTCGCTGCGGACGACACCACCTGGTGGAACGGGGGCGCCGGCTGGGACCCTGTCAGTAACGGCGGGGGGACCTCATACGGAGCAGAGTTCGAGGGCAACGGGCATGCCATTCGCCACCTGTTCATCAACCGGCCCACGGAGAACGGGGTCGGGCTGTTCGCCAAAACCGACCGGTCCGGCAGTATTCGTAATGTCGGGGTCATCGAGATCGAGGTGACGGGAAACTCCTGGGTCGGTGGGTTGGTGGGTAGCAACACCGGCAAGATCACGGCCAGCTACGCGGCGGGCCGGGTGTCCGGTGAGGAGCGGGTCGGTGGGTTGGCGGGTAGAAACGACGGCGCCATCGTGGCCGGCTACGCGACCGGCCGGGTGTCGGGCAACAGCCATGTCGGCGGACTGGCCGGGGAGAACTACTACGGTGGCGCGATCACGGCCAGCTACGCGACCGGCCGGGTGTCGGGCACGACGAGCGTGGGTGGGCTGGTGGGGGAGTCCTTCACCGGCGGCGTCCGCGCGATCACGGCCAGCTACGCGACCGGCCCGGTGTCGGGCGAGGAGCAGGTCGGCGGACTGGTCGGACGGTTCGGTTCCCGCGAGATCAGCGTCAGCTACTGGGACAGGACGACGTCGGGCCAATCCACCGGCGACGGAGGCGTCGGCCGGAGCACGGGAACTCTGCAGGCGCCCACCGGCTACAGCGGCATCTACGCGGACTGGAACGTGGACCTCGACGGCGACGGCATGGAGGACGACCCCTGGCACTTCGGGATGACCGACGAATATCCGGTGCTGAAGGGGACCGGCGACTGGAAGGAGTTCGGCCATCAGATCCGGGAAGGTCCGACTCTGATGGCGACGCGGGGCGTGGGACAGGTGGAGTTGGAATGGACCGCGGTGGACGCGACCCACTGGACCCCGGAGGCGAACGTCACCTACACCGTCACGCGGGAAGGGGCCACGGTCGAGATCCTCTCCGAGAACACTTCAAGCCGCACCTACGTCGATACCGACGCGCCCGCCGGCGCCACCTACGTCTATCAAGTGGCGGCCGTGGTCCATGGCGGCGAAGCGAGCCGAAGCCGGCGGGTCTCGGTGTTCGTGCCGATCCCGGATACGACGGACCCGACGGTCAGCAAGCTGGAGATCACGTCGGATGCGGGATCGGATTCAACATACGCGATCGGGGACGAGATCGAGGTGACGGTGACCTTCAGCGAGGAGGTCTTCGTGACCGGGACGCCGCAGTTGACGCTGAAGGTGGGCAACCGGGATCGACCGGCGGACTACGACAGCGTCGCCGACGAGGAGGTGCTGTTCCGCTACCGGGTGGTCCCCGGGGACGTCGACGCCAACGGAGTGAGCATCGCGGCCGACAGCCTGTCGCTGAACGGAGGAACCCTCAAAGACGGCTCGGACAACGAGGCCGATCTGGATCACCGGGCGCTGGGAACCCAATCGCGGCACCAGGTGGACGGCATCCAGCCGGAGTTGGCGGCGACCCGCGGAGCGGTGGTGAACGGAACGACGCTGACGCTGACCTATACCGAGACGCTGGACTCGGCGTCAACGCCGCCTTCCGGCGCCTTCTCCGTGTCGGGGGGGTCTTCGTCCCGCGCGGTCTCCAATGTTGCGTTGAGGGGAAGTGCGGTGGATCTGACTCTGTCCTCCGCGGTGGCGCATTGGGAGACGGGGATCCGGGTGAGCTACACGGTCCCGGCCGGGATGGGGGCGACGCCGATTCAGGACCGGGCCGGAAACGACGCGGACCGGCTGAGCGGCGCGCCGGTGACGAACGAGACTCCGGACCGGATCCCACCGACCGTCACCTCGGTGGAGCTCACGTCGGATCCCCCGGACAGCCGCGACGTCTACGGGGCCGGCGAGGAGATCGAGGTGACGGTGACCTTCAGCGAGACGGTCCTGGTGACCGGGACGCCCCGGGTGACGTTGAAGGTGGGAGAGAGGGATCGATCGGCGAACTACGAGAGCGTCACGGGGGCGGTGGTGGTCTTCGCCTACACGGTGGCCACCAACGACAGCGACACCGACGGGGTGAGCCTCGAGGCGGACAGCCTGTCGCGGGGCACCGGGACGATCCGGGACACCGCAAGGAACCATGCCGTCCTGACCCATACGGCCGTGGCGGCCGACACCGGGCAGAAGGTGGACGGCATCAAGCCCGTACTGGCAAGCACCGGCGGTGCCGTCGCGAACGGGACGATGCTGACGCTGGCCTACGGCGAGCCGCTGGATACGTCTTCGGCGCCGGGGAACGACGCCTTCACCGTGACCGGAGCGAGTGAAACGCGGACCGTCACGGGAGTCCGGGTGAGCGGAAGCGCGGTGGAGCTGACCCTGAATCCGGCGGTGGAGCACGGGGAGACGGGCCTGCGGGTGAGGTACACGGTGCCGACGGGGGCGAGCGCGAGCCCGATTCAGGACACGGCCGGCAACGATGCGGACCCGTTGCCCTCCCAGCCGGTCAACAACGTCACGGGAGACACGACGGGGCCGACCGTGGAGACGGTGCGCATCACCTCGAGTGCGGGATCGGATTCAACTTACGCCGTGGACGATCCCATCGAGGCGACGGTGACGTTCAACGAGACGGTGGTGGTGACGGGCACGCCGCGGTTGACGCTGAACCTGGGTGGCCGGAGTCGAACGGCCGTCTACCTGAGTGTCACGGGGGCGGCCGTGAAGTTCGAGTACAGGGTCGCCCGGGGCGACAGCGACCGGGACGGCGTGAGTATCGATGCGGACAGCCTGTCGCGCGGTGGAGGCACGATCCGCGACGGCGCCCGGAATAACGCGCAGCTCGACCACGCGGCAGTGGCGGCCGACTCGCGGCACCAGGTGGACGGGGTGCCCCCGATGCTGGCGAGTACGGACGGGGCAGTGGTGAACGGAACGACGCTGACGCTGGCCTACAGCGAGCCGCTGAACTCCTCCTCGCGGCCGGCGGCGAGCGCCTTCACCGTGACCGGGGGCAGTGAGACGCGGACGGTCACCCGGGTCCAGGTGAGCGGAAACGCGGTCCTGCTGACGTTGAACCCGGCCGTAACGGACGGGGAGAGCGGCCTCCGGTTGAGCTACCAGCCGGGCGGGAACCCGATCGAGGACACGGTGGGGAACGCCGCGGACGAGCTGAACAACCGACCGGTCACGAACCACACGGGGGACACCAGGGGGCCGACCGTGGAGACGGTGAGGATCACCTCGAACGCAGGATCGGATTCAACCTACGCGGCCGGCGAGACCATCGAAGTGACGGTGACGTTCAGCGAGACGGTGGTGGTGACGGGGACGCCGCGGTTGACGTTGAACCTGGGCGGCCGGAACCGGACGGCCAACTACCAGGACGTCACGGGGGCCGCCGTGAGGTTCGAATACCAGGTGGTTTCGGGCGACAGTGCTGCTTACGGCGTGAGCCTCGATGCGAACCGCCTGTCCGGTGGGACCATCCGGGACGGCGCCCGGAACAACGCCGTGCTGAATCACGCGCCGGTGGCGGCCGATTCCCGGCACCGGGTGGATGGGGTCAAGCCCGCACTGGCGACGACCGACGGAGCGGTGGTGAACGGAACGACGCTGACGCTGGCCTACGGCGAGCCATTGGATTCCGCTTCGGTGCCGGCGACGGACGACTTCACCGTGACGGGAGGGAGTGAGACGCGGGCGGTCACCGGAGTCCGGGTGAGCGGAAGCGCGGTGTTCCTGACGCTGAGTTCGGCCGTCGCGGTCGGAGAGGTCCGCCTCCGGGTGAACTATGAGCCGGGATCGAATCCGATCCGGGACACGGCCGGCAACGACGCGGACCGGTTGAGCAACCAGAGCGTCACGAACCGGACGGGAGACACGGCGGGGCCGACGGTCGAGATGGTGCGGATCACCTCGAATGCGGGTTCGGATCGGACCTACCGAGTGGACAATCCCATCGAGGTGACGGTGACGTTCGGCGAGACGGTGGTGGTGACGGGGACGCCGCGGTTGACGTTGAACCTGGGCGGCCGGAGTCGAACGGCCGACTACCTGAATGTCACGGGGGCGGCCGTGAAGTTCGAGTACAGGGTCGCCCGGGGCGACAGCGACCGGGACGGGGTGAGTATCGATGCGGACAGCCTGTCACGAGGCGGCGGGACGATTCGCGACGGCGCCGGGAATGACGCCACTTTGGACCACGCGGCGGTGGCGGCCGACTCCCGGCACCAGGTGGACGGGGTGCCCCCGATGCTGGCGAGTACGGACGGGGCGGTGGTGAACGGAACGACGCTGACGCTGGCTTACAGCGAGCCGCTGAGGTCGTCATCTCGACCAGCGACGAGCGCCTTCACCGTGACCGGGGGGAGTGAGGCCCGAACGGTCACTCGGGTGCAGGTGAGCGGAAGCGCGGTCCTGCTGAGGTTGAACCCGGCCGTGACGGACGCAGAGAGCGGCCTCCGGTTGAGCTACCAGGCGGGGACGAACCCCATCGAGGACACGGTGGGCAACGCCGCAGACGGGTTGAACAACGAACCGGTCACGAACCACACGGGGGACACCACGGGGCCGGCCGTGGAGACGGTGAGGATCACCTCGAATGCGGGATCGGATTCAACCTACGCAGCCGGCGAGACCATTGAAGTGACGGTGACCTTCAACGAAACGGTGGTGGTGACGGGAACGCCGCAGTTGACGCTGAACCTGGGCGGCCGGAACCGGACGGCCAACTACCAGGACGTCACGGGGGCCGCCGTGAGGTTCGAATACCAGGTGGTCTCGGGCGACAGCGCCGCCTACGGGGTGAGTATCGAGGCGAACCGCCTGTCCGGCGGCACGATCCGGGACGGCGCCCGGAACAACGCCGGGCTGAACCACGCGCCGGTAGTGGCCAATTCCCGGCACCAGGTGGATGGCGTCAAGCCCACATTGGCGACCAGCGATGGAGCGGTGGCCAAAGGCACAACGCTGACGCTGGCCTACGGCGAGCCGTTGGATTCCTCTTCGGTGCCGGCGACGGACGACTTCACCGTGACGGGAGGGAGTGAGACGCGGACGGTCACCGGAGTCCGGGTCAGCGGAAGCGCGGTGTTCCTGACGCTGAGCTCGGCCGTCGCGGAGGGAGAGAGCCGCCTCCGGGTGAACTATGAGCCGGGATCGAATCCGGTCCAGGACACCGCAGGGAACGACGCGGACCGGTTGAGCAACAGGAGCGTCACGAACCGGACGGCAGACACGATGGGACCGGCCGTGTCGACGGTTCGGATCACCTCGAGTGCGGGGTCGGACCGGACCTACGGCGTGGACGAGACCATCGAGGTGACGGTGACGTTCGACGAGACGGTGGTGATCACCGGAACGCCGGAAGTGACCCTGGACGTGGGCGGCCGAAGCCGAACGGCGGAATACAGGAGCGTCTCGAACCAAGCGGTGAAGTTCGCCTACCGGGTGGTCACGGATGACAACGACGAGGATGGAGTGAGCCTTGAGGCGAACCGGCTGTCGCGAGCCGGCGGGACGATCCGCGACGGGGCGGGCAATGACGCCGTGCTGGACCATATGGCCGTGGCGGCCAGTTCAAGCCACAAGGTGGACGCGGTGGCCCCGGTCCTGGCGCTGACCGATCCGGCGGTGGTCAACGGCGCGACGCTGACGTTGACCTACAACGAACCCCTGAATACCTCCTTACGACCGTTGACGAGTGACTTCACCGTGGAGGGAGGCAACGAGACGCGCACCGTGACTCGGGTTCAGGTGACCGGGAGTGAGGTTCGGCTGACGGTGAATCCAGCGGCGGAGCACGGAGAGACGGGGATCCGGGTGAGCTACGAGCCGCGATCGAATCCGATCCAGGATGCGATCGGCAACGATGCCGAAGCGTTCAGGGACGAGTTCGTGGACAACCGGACGCCGGACACGACGGCGCCGTCGATCGAAGGGATCCAGATCAGCTCGGACCCGGGGACGGACGAGACCTACGCGGTCGACGACATGATCTCGGTGACGGTGCGGTACGACGAGACGGTGACGGTGGACACCATTCGCGGAACGCCGACGTTGGATCTGCTGGTGGGGACCCGGCGGAAGCGGGCCGCCGCCAGTGCGGGGCCGGACCGGCCGGCGGTGGTGTTCGTCTATACGGTGGAGAAGGGAGACGAGGACGAGGACGGAGTGAGCGTCCCGCGCGGGAGCATCTCTCTGAACGGGGGAAAGATCCTGGATCTGGCGGACAACACGGCGGCGCGGAGCTATGAGGCGGTTGAGGCTCAGGCGGGCCACAAGGTGGATGCGAGCGTGCCGGAACTGGAGGGCGTCACGGTGCATGGCTCGCGGGTGGCGCTGACCTACGACGAGGCGCTGGATGAGGGCTCGACGCCATCGCGGTTCGATTTCGCGGTGACGGTGGCCGGGGATGATCGAACGGTGGTCCAAGTTCGGGTGAGCGGAAACAGCGTCATCTTGACGCTGACCTCAGAGGTGACGGCGGGCGAACCCGTGATGGTGAGCTATACGCCAGGGTTCAACCCGATCCAGGACGAGGCGGGTAACGCCGTGGAGGGGTTGATCGATCACCGGGTGGACCCGCCCCTGGTCACGATCCAAGCCAAGCAGGGATCCGAAACGGTGACGGAAGGCGACACCGTGGTGTTCACCCTGACGCGGGGGCCGCCGACGGAGGCCACGCTGACGGTGAGCCTGGAGGTCACGGAGACGAGATCGATGATCGAGACCTCGGGCGGGTACGAACCGCCGGAGGAGGTGGAGTTCCGGTCCGGACAGGAGACGGCGACGCTGGAAGTGTTGACCGACGATGACGATGTCGCCGAATCCACCAGCCGGGTCACCGCCAGGCTACAGCCGGAAGACGAGTACCGGCTGGGACCGACCTCGACCCGGAGCGCCCGCGTGACGGTCCAGGACAACGAAGTCTCGGCCCCGCCCCCACCACCACCTCCTCCCCCTCCTCCCCCACCGCCGCCGCCACCTCCACCGCCACCGCCGCCGCCACCTCCACCGCCACCGCCGCCGCCACCACCTCCTCCGCCTCCGGCTGCGACGGTACCCACGGCGCCGTTGAACCTGCAGGCAGAAGGCGGGGACGGTGAAATGACGCTCTTCTGGGAGGCCCCCGAGAGCGACGGCCGCGCCGCCATCATGGACTACGAGGTCCGGATCGACCGGGCCGGGGACTGGATCTCCATCGGTTCCACGGACCGGACCCATACGGTCACCGGACTGACGAACGGCCGGACCTACGTCTTCGAGGTGCGGGCGGTGAATTCGGTCGGTCCAAGTCCTCCCTCGAGCCCGGTCGAGGCCACGCCCATGGCCAAGGAGGTGATCCTGGAGTTCGCTCATTTCGGAAACGGCTATTCGGGCAATGACGTGCTCATCACCTCCGACCTGGTGCTGGTGAACGTAGCCGAGTCAGAGATTCGTCCCGTCATCTACTTCTTCGACCGGGCGGGAGATCTGTTTGAAGCCGAGTCCGTGGTAGATGTCGGGGAGGATCTGGAGATCCGGGAGGACGGTGGGCTGTCGCCCCGGAAGGAGATCGCATCGCTGGGCGAGCTGACGATCTCGACGCACGGCCGGGGCGTAGTGGTGACGGGATCGGTCCGAGTCGTGTCGGACGGCCCCATCGGAGGCGTAGTCCGCTTCGACATCCCCGGAATCGGCGTCGCCGGCGTGGGCGCCAGCGAACCCACGGCGGACGCCCTGTTCCCGGCCCGGCGGCAGGCCGGAGGGATCCGCACCGCGGCGGCCATCCACAACCTGGGATTGGAGGCCGTCGACGTGCAGTGCCGGTTGATGAAGGACGGCAGGGTGCTGGAAGAGGGGGAGATCCCGTTGAGCGCCAACGGCCAGGCCGCCCAGTTCATCGAGGAACTGTTCACCGCGACCGACACCACGGACTTCGTGGGGTCGGTGCGTTGTACGGTCCCGGCCGGTGAGTCGTTCTCGGGAGTGGCGGTGGAGCTGGATGCGGGCAACCGGATCTTCACCACCCTCCCGGTGGTGCCGATCGGCCCGGAGGCTATCGAAGACCAGGAAACGACCCTCAACCTCGCCCATTTCGCCAATGGAACCTCCGGCGACGGGACCTTGATCACCTCCGACCTGGTGCTGGTGAACGTGGCGGCGTCAACGGCCCGTCCCGCCATCTACTTTTACGATCACGGCGGCGAACTGCTGGAGCCGGAATCGATGGTGGAGGTCGAAGACCATCTTCTCGTCCGAGAGGACGGAGGTCTGACCCTGCGAACCGCCATGGCCCGTCTGGGCGAGTTGACGATCTCGACTCACGGCCGCGGAGACGTGGTCACCGGATCGGTGCGGGTGGTGGCGAACGGGCCCATCGGCGGCGTCCTGCGCTTCGACATTCCCGGCGTCGGCGTGGCCGGCGTGGGCGCGAGTCAACCCACGTCGGACGCGCTGTTCCCGGCGCGGCGGCAGGCAGGCGGGATCCGCACCGCAGCGGCGATCCGCAACTTGGCGGCGCAGCGCGCAACGGTGCGGTGCCGGTTAATGAGCGGGGGCGAGCCCCTGGAAGAGGCGGACATCCGTCTCAACGCCCACGGACAGCAAGCCCGTTTCATCGAAGAGGTCTTCACCCGGACGGATACCAGAGACTTCGTCGGATCGGTGAGATGCACGGCTCTCGGGGAAGGCCTGTTCACGGGAGTCGCGGTGGAGCTGGACACCGGCAACCGGATCTTCACCACGCTGCCGGTGGTGCCGATTCAAAGATGATCCGCCGAGAGTCGTCGGAAGACGATTCCCTCCCTGAATCCCTCGGTTGCCCCCGCTGAGGGCGGTCCGGGTGGAACATTTCACTGAAGAACCACTATACAGACCAAAATATCATCCTAATTTCACGGATTAGCTCCAAATTTGTCCGGGTTGCTCCTTAAAATCGACACGTGGACGGATAGAGGATGGAGCAGCGGACGCTCGCACACCCGTAGGGGCGACCCTTGTGTGGTCGCCCTCCCCGGGCTCGTAGGGGCGACAGCGGGCACCCACAAGGGGTGCCCCTACGCCGCGATCCTCACCTGTCCCCGACCCCCGGAAGATGATGAAGAAGATCCGCCTGACAGGAATCGCATCGTGGGCCCGCGGTGGTGGGTGGCGTGGATTGCTGGGGGCGCTGGTGGCGATCTCCCTGTTGATCGAGCCGATCCGAACCGAGCAGCCGGCGGCCGCCGCTGGAGGTGGAATCCGGAAGTGGGCCGCCCGGCAAGTCGTAGCGGTGCGCCGGAGTCACGGTGTCGACGGCACAGGCGTCGGGATCGGCGTGCTCTCAAGCGGTGTGGCGACGCTGATGACCGGTGAGGCGGCGGGCGACCTGTCGGATCGGGTGACGGTGTTGCCGGGCCAGGCGGGGGAAGGGGACGAGGGAACGGCGACCCTCGCAATCCTCCGCGACCTGGCTCCGGGCGGCGACCTCTACTTCGCGACCGGACTGGGCGGACCGGCGCGGTTCGCAGCCAACCTCGAGGCGCTCTGCCGAGCGGGGGCGGACGTCATCGTCGACGACCTTTTCGACTATCAGGGGACGGTCTATCAGGGCGGCCTCATGGCCCAGGCGGTCAGAGCGGCGGTCCGCAACGGTTGCGTCTACGTCTCCGCTCGGGGCAACCCAGTCCATTCCAGGGTCAGGGAAGGCGAAACCGCTCCCGACCGATTGCCGCCGTTACCGGACGATCTCTCGACCACCGGAGATTCGGCAGGGTTGAGCGCTGGCCTCACCGGGACGACCTGCGTGACTGCGGCCAATCCGGATTTCGAGACCTTCTGCGTCAGCTCGGCGCCCCCTCCCCAGGTGGCGGCGATGGTGGCCCTGACCCTGGAGGCGGCCGGTGGCGCCCACAACACCTCGCTGGAAGAACTCCGCGCGGCAGTCAAGGATGGACGGCTTGGGGTTGCCCCGACGATCGCGGACAGCCTTTCCGTGGACGACGGAGCGATCGAGGACGGTTCGGAAAACGCCGCAGACCTGGACCGTGCGGGACTGCCGGACCAAGCTGGACAGGGGGTGCTCGGCGTCCAGCCTGCTCTCGTGGACGGCGAGGCGGCGCAGACGGTCCGGGACCCGGGGAGCAACGAGACCATCGCGTTCACCGAGCAGGCGGTGACGAACCGGACCGGCGAGGAGACGAAGCCGGCCGGCGGCCGACTGCCGGCGAAGGCCGTGCGGCAGATCCGGTCGCTGCTGTCGGCCAAGGTCCGCCGGACCCCCGCCCAGCGGAAGGTGAGTTCGGAGCTTCTGGAGGCCCGCGAAAAAACGCGGCGGGAGCCGCCAGCGGCCGGGATCGGCCGTCTCCAAGAGACGGATCCGCAAACCGCGGATGACCGGATGATGGTGGACATCCGGGCCGAGGTCACGCCGGCCGTCCTGGCCCGGATCCGGAAGTTGGGCGGCACGGTCATCAACAGCGTGCCGAAGTACGAGGCCATCCGGGCAAAACTTCCACTGCGCGCGGTCGAGATGCTCGCCGGATTGGACGCGATCCGCACGATCCGGCCTGCCGACGAGGCCAGGACACGCGGCCAAGCCGCGACCCTATTGCCCGCCTCCCGGACCCGGACAGCGGATGCCCCGATAACCAAAAAGGACAACACCTCGCAGGGTGACGTCGCTCATCGGGCGAACTCGGCGCGCAGAACTCACAACGTCGACGGCACTGGAATCGGGATCGGCGTGATCTCGAACGGTGTCCGGTCGCTCGCCGACCGGCAGGCATCGGACGACCTGCCGGCCCGGGTCACGGTGCTGCCGGGCCAGGGGGGCAGGGGAGACGAAGGGACGGCGCTGCTCGAGATCGTCCACGACCTCGCGCCGGGAGCAGAGCTGTATTTCGCGACGGGCTTTGGAGGCGAGGCCCGGATGGCGGAGAACATCGAGGCGCTCTGCGAGGCCGGTGCGAACGTCATCGTCGACGACATCGGATACCTCACGGAACCCGTTTTTCAGGACGGCATCGTATCGAAAGGAGTCAATGCGGCGGTCGCTGACGGGTGTTTCTTCTTCTCGGCGGGCGGCAACGACGGCAATCTGACCTATGGCACGACCGGGGTCTGGGAGGGGGACTACGCCGCAGGAAGCACGCTGGTCGTGGACGGTGAGACGCTCGGTGTCCGGCACGACTTCGGTGACGGGGTGGAAGCGAACGAAGTGAGCGGCTCCGGGTTTGGCGGGGTCAGCGCCATTGTCCTTCAGTGGGCCGACCCGCTGGGGGCTTCAGCGAACGATTACGACTTGTTCCTGGTCAATGAAGACGGCGACGTGATCGCCAGCTCGACGGACACTCAGGACGGAACCCAAGATCCGATCGAGTCCATACAATCGTTTTTTGACTATTCCGGACACAGTGTGGTCGTCGTCAAGGCCTCCGGATCGGACCGGTACCTGCGGGTGCACGCCTTCGACGGGGGGTTGGAGATCCGGACCGCCGGCAACCTGTACGGCCACGCAGCGGCAGAGAACGCGGTCGTTGTGGCGATGGTCGACGTGGGGACCGCTGCCGGGACCGGCAGTGTTTTCAACGGGACCGAGTCCGTCCGGGCAAACAATTCGGACGGACCGCGCCGGATCTTCTTCGAACCGGACGGCACCGCGATCACGGCCGGCAATTTTTCCTCGACTGGCGGGGAACTGCTGCAGAAGCCGGATCTCACCGCTGCGACCTGCGTGTCGACGGCGACGCCCGGCTTCTCGACGTTCTGCGGCACTTCATCCGCGGCGCCGCACGCGGCGGCCATCGCGGCTTTGATGCTGGAGGCGGCCGGTGGTCCCAACCAAGTCACCTTCGCCCAGCTCCGTACGGAAATGACGACCGGGGCTGCGGTCCTGGACATCGAGGCTGCCGGCGTCGATCGTGATTCCGGAGCCGGCATCGTGATGGCGCCTGGCGCCGTGGATGCCGTCGATGTCGCCGAGGCGGACCGCAATGGGGCGCCAACCGTGGAGAACGCCGAATCCGACCGGACATTCGCCCCGGGTGACGCCGCAGTGGACATCGATCTGGAGGACGTCTTCGACGATCCGGACGACGACACGCTGACCTACGAGGCGATATCGAGCGACCCCGACCGGCTGAGCATCACGCGGAGCAACGCACAGGTGACGATCACTGCGGGCTCGCCCGGCCGAGTCAGGGTGAGTTTGCGCGCGATCGACCCCGACGGCATGAGTGTCACCGACTCGTTCTCGGTCACGGTCACGGCGGGAAACAGGGACTACGATGCCGATAACAACGGTTTCATCGACGTCGCCAATCTGGCGCAGTTGGACGCCCTGCGGTACGACCTGAACGGCGATGGCCAAGTAGACGGTGCGATCTGGAGGCCGTATTACACCGCCTACCCCATGGGTGCTCTGGGAATGGGGTGTCCCAGCGACGACGGCTGCACGGGCTACGAGCTGACGGAGGACTTGGACTTCGACACCGACGACGATGGAGATGTCGACTCGGACGACGACTACTGGAACGGCGGCGACGGCTGGGAGCCGATCGGTGAAGCCGACACGCCCTTCACTGCGGACTTCAAGGGCAATCGTCACACCGTGTCCAACCTGTTCATCGACCGGGACACGGAGGACGAGGTCGGTCTGTTCGGGACGGGCGACAGCAGCAGAATCAGTGGCGTCACCCTGGCCGGCGCCGACGTGACCGGGCGCCATGCGGTGGGCAGCCTGCGGGGGAACAGCGTCTATGGGACGGTCATTGACAACCACGCTACCGGCCAGGTGTCCGGCCAGGATGAAGTCGGCGGCCTGGTGGGCCGGACCTGGGGCACGGTGTGGTACAGCTCCGCCGCCGTCAATGTGTCCGGCAATGATGCGGTCGGCGGGTTGGTGGGGCACCAGACTCTGAACGCCACCGTCGCCAGCTATGCCACCGGGAACGTGGAAGGGATGGATGCGGTCGGCGGACTGGTCGGCGCCGTCAGCGATGTGACCCAGTTCATTGAGGCCAGCTATGCCACCGGGAACGTGTCGGGCCGTGGGGCTCGACTCACGGATTCGGATTCCGGGTTCATCATTTGTGATCTCGTCGGGGCCTTGACCTTATCCGGACCCGCAGAAACCACGACCAGCACCGGCGGCGGTGTCGGTGGTCTGGTCGGCAGTTCCTGCAGTCATGTCCAGGCGAGCTATGCCACGGGTGCCGTCTCCGGAACGACGGCAGTCGGCGGGCTTGTCGGTAGTGGCCGCTTTGCCAAGCCCCAATCCAGCTACTGGAATCTGGAGACCTCCGGGGTGCGCGTCGGAGTGGGCGAGGACGATGCGAACGACGATGGCGTGATCGACGGTACGGAGCGGCTGCGGCTGGGCGTGGGCGGGAAGACCACCGCGGAGTTGCAGACCCCGACGGACTACACGGGCATCTACGAGGCGTGGAACGTGGAGTTGGGCGACCCGTTTTTCGACGACGGGGAGCCCGACGATCCCTGGGATTTCGGGACGGCGACGCAGTATCCGGTCCTGTCGCTGGATCTGAATGATGACAATCGAGCGACCTGGCAGGAGGTCGGCTACCAGGTCCGCACCAGCTTGACTCTGAGGGCGACGACGACGGCCAACCAGGCACAAGTGGTCCTGAGCTGGAACGCGATATCGACAAGTTCCTGGAGCCCGGCGCCGGACGTCAGCTACACCCTATATCGCGACGACGGCGCCACCATTGAGGCCATCGGGACGAATCTCACCGGGCTCACCCACACCGACACCGGCGTGACGATTGGCGACCCCTATACCTACTGGGTGGCTGCCGTGGTGGGTGGTGGCGAAGCGGCTCGCAGTGCGCCAGTGTCGGTGATCGCGGGCGGGGCGAACCAGCCCCCGGTATCGGTGGGGATTATTGCAGATCAGCAGCTGACAGTGGGGTCCATGGCGGTCGAGGTCGACGTCGCGGCGGCCTTCCAGGATCCAGACAGCGACACGCTGACGTATGGCGCAACCTCGTCGCTGACATCCGTCGCCACGTTGAGCCGCTCGGGATCCATGGTGACGATCACGCCGGTGGCCGCAGGCCGGACGATCATCACCGTGACGGCAACCGACGCCGGCGGGTCCAATATGAGTGCGTCGCAGCGTTTCAGAGTGACGGTCGGCCACGACTACGACACCGACGGCGACGGCCTCATCGGCATCAGCAATCTGGCGCAGCTCGACGCCATGCGCCATGACCTGGACGGGAATGGCTACGCCGGCACCGTGGCGGCGTACGCGGCGGCGTTCCCCTCGGCGCTTGATCGTTTCGGCTGCGGCGTGAACGGTTGCTCGGGGTATGAGCTCCTCGCGGACTTGGACTTCGACACCGACGGGGATGGGGCGGTCGATTCAGACGACGACTACTGGAACGACGGCAACGGCTGGGTGCCCATCGGCTGGGATTCCACCTACGAGTATGCCCTGTTCTTCAACGCGACGTTCGACGGCAACGGACACACCCTGAGCAACCTCTTCACTGCGGGTCGTGCGTACTCGGGGTTGTTCGGCAGAATCGGATTGGACGGCGTCGTCGGCAACCTCACGTTGAGCGACGTGAACGTGACAGGCACGGAGGCTGCCGGGGCGCTGGTCGGGGAGAACCAAGGCCTTCTCATCGGCATCCAGTCGTCGGGGCAAGTATCTGGGGAGCTTCACGTCGGGGGACTGGTCGGGCTCAATCTGAAGCTCGTCTACCTCTCCCGCAGCTCCGCGGCGGTAACGGGAAAGAGGCCGCCACGGCCTCCCGGCACAGGCCTCGTCCTTACGTTCGGGCCGCTAGCCGCCACCGGCGGGTTGGTCGGTTACAACACCGGTTTCGTCATCTCCAGCTTTGCGACCGGTCCGGTCACCTCGGACAGTTCAGCCGGCGGGTTGGTCGGTTACCACCAAAGTAAATTGATCAGTGGCAGCTATGCGACGGGTCCGGTCAGCGGGTCGCCCGCGGGCGGACTCGTCGGCACGATCGCGACGCCACGCGCTGAGGCAACGATCAGGGCCAGCTATGCGACCGGCAGCGTTGATGGGGGGACTGCCGGCGGGCTGGTCGGTCGTGTCTACGACGAGGGCATTATCACTGCCAGCTATGCGACGGGGCGCGTCGCGGGCTCCAGGACTGGTGGGCTGGTGGGACGAAATGAGCGAGGGACCGTCACCAACAGCTACTGGGATACGCGCACGTCAGGGCAGGGATCGGGATCACCCGGCTCGGGCAGGACGACGGCGCAACTGCAGTCGCCCCGGAGCTACAGCGGCATCTACGGAAGCTGGAACGTGGATATCGACGAAGACAAAATAAACGATAACCCCTGGGACTTCGGGACGTCCAGCGAGTATCCGGCCCTCAAGGCGGACATGAATGGAGACGACGATGCGACGTGGGAGGAGTTCGGCTATCAGCTTCGGTCCGGTCCGACCTTGACCGCGACACCGACGACGAGCGCCGGGCAAAGCCAGGTCGAACTGGAATGGACCGAAGTGCCGTTGAGTAGTGCATGGAGCCCGGCGCCGGGTGTGTCCTACGCCGTGACCCGAGAAGACGACGAGGACCTCGAGACCATCGCCGAAAACCTCACCGTGCTCGACTACACGGACACCGACGTCGCCGGTGAAACCTACATCTACCAGGTGGTGGCGGTGGTGGACGGCGGCGAACCCGTGCGGAGCGCCACGGGATCGGTGACGGTGGCCGGCAACAAGCGTCCGGTGGCGGTGGGCAGATTGAGGTGGCGGGTGCTGCTCGTGGGAGACTCGGCGATGACGGAGGTGGGTGGGGCGTTCAAGGATCCGGAGGGCGACACCATCACCTACGCCGTGTCCTCCTCGGACACCAGCGTCGCCCGGGTGACCCTTTCGGGGACGCGGGTGACGATCATCCCGGTCGCCGAAGGCCGTACGTTAATCACGGTGACCGCTACCGACGATGGGTCCAACCGGAGCAGGACTCAGCGGTTCTGGGTGTCGGTTCGGCCCACCACGGCGGTTGATTACGACACCGACGACGACGGCCTCATCGAAATCGGTAATCTGGCGCAGCTCGATGCCGTCCGTCTTGACCTGACCGGGGACGGCTTCAGCTATGCCACAGCCTATTTCGAAGCGTTCACCGACGGGGGGGGCGGTTCCCTGGCCTGCGGCGGCCTGCTCGGTTGTGTGGGATATGAATTGAACGCCGATCTGGACTTCGACACCGACGGCAGCGGTGAGGCCGACGCCGGCGACGCCTACTGGAACGACGGCGCCGGATGGCTGCCCATCGGTGACTCATCCGACAGCTTCTCCAGCTTCGCCGCCATCTTCGAGGGCAACGGCCGGACCATCACCAATCTGTTTATCGACAGTAGCGAAAACGATATCGGATTGTTCGGCGCGACCCGGTCCGGCGCCGTATCCTCCGCTGTCATCCGTAACCTGGAGCTGGTTTCCGTCCAGCTGACGGGAACGGACAACGTCGGCGGCCTGGTCGGGTCCAACGGCGGCGCCGTCAGCGGATGCTTCGCCACGGGCAAGGTATCCGGCGACGACGACGTCGGCGGGTTGGTCGGGGCCAACTTGGATGACGGATCCGTGTCGGCCAGTTTCTCCACCGTTCAGGTGACGGGAGACGACCGCGTCGGCGGCCTCGCCGGGTCCAACAGCGGGAACCTGACCGCCGCCTACGCGACGGGCCGAGTCGTGGGAGATTTCGAGGCGGGAGGATTGATCGGCCGGAACAGCGGTGACGTCAACGTCAGCTACGCAACCGGTCTGGTCTCGGGTCGAAGCGCCATCGGCGGCCTGATCGGCTGGAACGCCAGCGGCGGCGGCGTCACCGACAGCTATTGGGATTCCGACACGTCGGGGCGCACCACCGGCTTCTCCGGTCAAGCAAAGACCACGGCGGAGTTGCAGTTGCCCACGGCCGCCAGCGGCATCTATTCGGCCTGGAACCTGGACCTGGACGGCGACGGCATGAACGATGATCCCTGGGTCTTCGGGACCTCCAGCCAGTACCCCGCGCTTTCCGTGGACACCAATGGGGTCGGGGGAGCGACCTGGCAGGAGTTCGGCCGGCAGGTTCGCGCCGGCCCGAACCTGATGGCGACACCCACGGTGGGCCAAGTGACGCTGACCTGGTCCGCAATCTCCGGCGGGACCTACAACCTCTATCGCACCGCCGGAACCACCGTCGAGATCCTCTCCGAGAACACTTCCAACCGCACCTACGTCGACACCGACGTGACTGCCGGCGCCACCTACGTCTACCAGGTGGCGGCCGTGGTCAACGGCGGCGAAGGGAGCCGCAGTCCGCGGGTTTCCGTGGAGGTGCCGATGCCGGGCGTCCTGCCCACGGTGACGCTCGAGCTGTCCCCGGCCTCCATCAGCGAGAACGGCGGGTCCGCCATGGTGACGGCGAAGCTGAGCCATACCTCGAGCGAGACGACGACGGTGACCGTGTCCGCCACGGCGAACTCCCCGGCCCTGATGGGGGACTTCGCGCTGAGCGCGAACCGGACGTTGACGATCGCGGCCGGTCAGGCCAACAGCACGGGGATGGTGACGATCAGAGCCAACAACAACAACCTGCACGCACCGGACAAGACGGTGCGGGTGTCGGGATCCGCCAGCAACAGCCAGGGGGTGACGGGTCCGGCCGACGTGACGCTGACGATCGTGGATGACGACACTCCGACGGTGATGCTGGAGCTGTCGCAAACCTCCATTAGTGAGAATCGAGGGTCCACTACCGTGACGGCGAGGCTGAGCAATCCGTCGGGTGAGACGACGACGGTGTCGGTGTCGGCAACGGCGGTGGCCCCGGCGGTGTCGCGGGACTTCACGCTTACCTCGAACCAGACGCTGATGATCACTGCCGGTCAGACCACCAGCACGGGGACGGTGACGATCACCGCCAACGACAACGACGTCGACACGCCCGACAAGACGGTGAGAGTTATGGGGATGGCCGGCAACAGCCTGGGGGTGATGGGTCCGGCTGAAGTGACGCTCACGCTCACCGACGACGACCCCGCTCCGAAGGTGACGCTCCGGCTGTCGCGGACCTCCATTACTGAGAATCGAGGATCCACCACCGTGACGGCGAGGTTGGACCGTGCGTCGAGCGAGACGACGACGGTGGCCGTATCGGTGACGCCGGTGAATCCTGCGGTGGAGGGGGACTTCACCCTGAGCACGAACCAGGCGCTGACCATCACGGCGGGCCGGACCGGCAGCACGGGGACCGTGGCTATCACCGCCAACAACAACGATGTGGAGGGCCCCGACAAGACGGTCCGGGTGTCCGGGGACGCCGCCAACAGCCAGGGAGTGACCGACCCTTCCGACCTGACGCTGACGATCGAGGACGACGACGAGGCGCTGCCCAACATGTGGCTGAACCCGGCGGCGAGCGATCCGACGGTCTCGGTCGCGTCGACAGCCACCTACAGTGTGACCTTCCGGGGAACCTGGACCTCCTCCGTCAGCTCCGGCGGCGTTCCATCCGGAGCCCATTTCACGACCCTGATCGGCGGTGTCCACGACGCCGGCGTGACCTTCCTGAGAGAGGGCGGCATGGCCAGCCAGGGGGTCGAGTCCATGGCGGAACTCGGGGGAACCCGGATCCTGGCCAATGAAGTCCGGGCAGCCGAGCCGAATGCGCTCGCCGTCCTTCAGGGCAGCGACGGCAATATCCTCCCAACCAGCTCGTCAACCATCGGGACGGTCTCGCTCACCACCGAACATCCCCGGGTCACCCTGCTCACGATGGTCGCGCCGAGTCCGGACTGGTTCGTGGGCGTCTCCGGGCTGTCCCTGCTCGATGCGCAGGGACGCTGGGTGCGGTCGCGCGCGTTGAACCTGTATCCCTGGGACGCCGGGACCGAGGAGGGAACCGAATTTTCGCTGTCGAACGCCGACACCTCGCCGCGGGGAACCATCACCAGCCTCCGGGGGCGGGTCAAGTTCTCGAACGCGCCGATCGCGACCCTGACCTTCACTCGCCAGTCGGTCAACACCGCGCCCTCCTTCACCAGCAACGCGAGCTTCACGGTGGACGAGAACCGGACGGAGGTCGCCACCCTGGTCGCCGTGGACCGGGACAGCGGCGACGGGGTCACCTATACGGTCAGCGGCGGCGCCGACGCCTCCTGGTTCGAGATCGGTGAAACCACGGGCGAGTTGACCTTCGCGACGCCGCCGAACTACGAGCGAGCGGCGGATCTCGCCAGCATGGATCCTCCCAACGGCGCGGGGAACAACGAATACGTCGTGACCGTGACGGCGACTGGCGGCAGGGACGATCGGGCGCTGACGGCAGAGCAGACGGTCACCGTTGCCGTGCGCAATCTGGAGGAAGACGGAACGGTGAGCTTTTCCAAGCCCGGGGCCGGTATCGAGGCGAAATTGAGCGATCCGGACGGCGGTGTGAGCGGCGCGAGCTGGCAATGGGCCCGATCTTCGGACCGGAGCAGGGGATGGGTGAACATCGATGGCGCCACCTCGGACAGCTACCGCCCGACCGGCGCCGACGAGGAAATGTATCTGCGAGCCACGGTGTCCTACAGCGACAGGCAGGGTTCCGGCAAGCGGGCGCGGGGCGTCAGCAGCTACGAGATCACCCCGCCCAAACTCCTGGTTTCCACCCTCGTCTCCGGCCTGTCCATCCCCTGGGATCTCGCCTTCACGCCCGACGGGACGATGCTGTTCACCCAGCGTAGGGGTGTTCTGAGCAGTCGACTCGTCGACGGTACGGTTCAGACCGTCAACGCCGATTTCGGCGACTTGTTCAGCACCGGAGAGAACGGGTTGATGGGAATCGCCGTCGATCCGGATTTCACCTCCAACCGGCGCTTTTACACCTGCCAGGGCCACACCGGGCTTGAGATACAGGTGATCGCCTGGACCATCGATGCTGCCTACACCACCGCCACCCGAACTGACGATCCGCTGGTCGGGGGCATGCCCGCCGGCAGCAGCCGTCACGGCGGATGCCGGTTGCGCTTCGGACCGGACGGCTATCTGTGGATCGCGACCGGCGACGCGGTAACCGGAACCGTCCCGCAGGACCTGAATTCGCTCGGAGGGAAGGTCCTTCGGGTCGACCCGTCCACGGGCGCGGGAGCGCCGGTCAACCCGTTCGCTCCCTCACGGGTCTACACCTATGGCCACAGGAACGTGCAGGGCTTGGCGCTCCGCCCCGGCACCAGCCAGATGTGGTCGGTGGAGCACGGCCCGTCGGTGGACGACGAGATCAACCTGCTGGCCGCCGGCCGCAACTACGGCTGGGATCCGGTGCCGGGCTACGACGAATCGGTTTCCATGACCGACCTGGTGAAGTTTCCCGGCGCGGTTGAGGCCAAGTGGTCGTCGGGGTTCCCGACCTTGGCCACCAGCGGAGGCATCTTCCTCGAGGGTGACCAGTGGGGGGTCTGGGAGGGACGACTGGCGGTGGCCACGCTCAAGGACACGAAGCTGCGCCTCTTCGAGTTCACCTCGGATGGCAGCTATGTGAGTCAGGTCGTCGTACCCGAGCTCGAAGACGCATTCGGCCGGCTCCGGACTCCGATGCTGGGCCCCGACGGAGCCCTGTATGTGACCACCTCGAACGGCCGCGGCACGGACCGGATCCTCAAGATCGTCAAGGACGAAGCGGTGCTGGTGACGCTGAATTTGACGCCGGATTCGATCACTGAGAACGGCGGCGTCAGCACGGTGACGGCGAGCCTGGAACGGGCGTCAAACGCGGTGACGACGGTGACGGTGTCGGCGGTGACGGTAGCCCCGGCAGTGGCGGGAGACTTCAGGCTGAGTGCGAACCGGACCCTGACGATCAAGGCGGGCGAGACCTCGAGCACCGGGGAAGTGACGGTAGGGGCCGTGGACAACAAGGTGGACGCACCCAACAAGATGGTGACGGTGTCGGCGACGGCGGAAAACATCAATGGGTTGACGCCACCGTCTGCCCTGACGCTGACGATCGTCGATGACGATGCGGCGCCGGTGATCACGACGACCTCACCGATTCTCGTGCCGGAGAACCAGACGGCGGTGGTGAGACTGACGGCGGCGGACGCGGATGGCCCGGTGGAGGATTTGGAGTGGAAAATTGCGGGGGGTGCGGACCGGAACAGGTTTACGGTGACGGCTGACGGCGAGCTCGCTTTCAAGACGGCCAAGGACTACGAGAGGCCGGACGACGCCAATAGAGACCGAGACTACGAAGTCCGGGTGCAGGTCACCGACGGGTTCAACCCAGTGGAGGCGGACTTCATCGTCCGGCTCCAGGACGTGGACGATACGGCGCCGGTGTTTTCTTCCGCGGTGGTGAACGGGGCGACGCTGACGCTGGCCTACAGCGAGGAGCTGGACCGGTTCTCAGTGCCGCCGGCGGGCGCCTTCACGGTGACGGGGGGCAACCGGACGCGCACGGTCACCGGGGTGCGGGTGAGTGGGAGCGCGGTGGAGTTGACGCTGGATCCACCGGCGGAGCACGGGGAGACGAGCCTCCGAGTGAGCTACACGGTGCCGACGGGGACGGGAGAGAGTCCGATCCGGGACACGGCGGGCAACGACGCGGACCGGTTGAGCAATCAAAGCGTCGCCAACAACACCGGCGACACGACGGGGCCGGTGGTCGAGACGGTGCGGATCACATCGAATGCGGATTCGGACGGGACCTACGCGGTGGGCGATCTCATCGGGGTGACGGTGACGTTCGACGAAACGGTGGTGGTGACGGGGACCCCGCGGCTGACGCTGAACCTGGGTGGCGGGAGTCGAACGGCCGGCTACCAGAGTGTCACGGGGGCGGCCGTGAAGTTCGAGTACGAGGTCGCCCGGGGCGACCGCGACCGGGACGGGGTGAGTATCGATGCGGACAGCCTGTCACGAGGCGGCGGGAGGATTCGCGACGGCGCCGGGAATGACGCGCAGCTCGACCACGCGGCGGTGGCGGCCGATTCGCGGCACCAGGTGGACGGGGTGCCCCCGATGCTGGCCACGACCGACGGGGCGGTGGCGAACGGAACGACGCTGACGCTGGCCTACAGCGAGCCGTTGAACTCCTCCTCAAGACCGGCGGCGAGCGCCTTCACCGTGACCGGCGGGAACGAGACGCGGACGGTCACACGAGTCCAGGTGAGCGGAAGCGAGGTCTTGTTGAGGCTGAACCCGGCCGTAACGGACGGAGAGAGCGGCCTCCGGTTGAGCTACCAGCCGGGGGGGAATCCGATCGAGGACACGGTGGGCAACGCCGCGGACGGGTTGAACAACCAACCGGTCACCAACAACACGGGAGACACGACGGGGCCGACCGTGGAGACGGTGAGGATCACCTCGAATGCAGGGTCGGATGCCACCTACGCGGCCGGCGAGACCATCGAAGTGACGGTGACGTTCAGCGAGACGGTGGTGGTGACGGGGACGCCGCGGTTGATGTTGAACCTGGGTGGACGCAGCCGGACAGCCAACTACCAGGACGTCACGGGGGCCGCCGTGAGGTTCGAATACCAGGTGGTCTCCGGCGACAGTGCTGCTTACGGGGTGAGCATCGACGCGAACCGCCTGTCGGGAGGGACGATCCGGGACGGCGCCCGGAACAACGCCGTGCGGAACCACGCGCCGGTGGCGGCCGATTCCCGGCACCAGGTGGATGGGGTCAAGCCCACTTTGGCGACGACCGACGGAGCGGTGGCCAGCGGCATGACGCTGACGCTGGCCTACGGCGAGCCGTTGGATTCCTCTTCGGTGCCGGTGACGGATGACTTCACCGTGACGGGAGGGAGTGAGACCCGGACGGTCAGCGGCGTCCGGGTGAGCGGAAGCGCGGTGTTCCTGACGCTGAGCTCGGCCGTAACGGACGGTGAGCGCGGCCTTCGGGTGAGCTACGAGCCCGGGTCGGATCCGATTCAGGACACGGTCGGCAACGACGCGGACCGGTTGAGCAGCAAGAGCGTCACGAACCGGACGGGAGACACGACGGGACCGGCCGTATCGACGGTTCGGATCACCTCGAGTGCGGGGTCGGATCGGACCTACGGGGTGGACGAGACCATCGAGGTGACGGTGACGTTCGACGAGACGGTGGTGGTGACGGGGACCCCGCAATTGACCCTGAACCTAGGCGGTCGGAGTCGAACGGCGAACTTCCGAAGTGTCATGAGCCAGGCAGTGAAGTTCGCCTACCGGGTGGTCCCGGGTGACAACGACAGGGACGGAGTGAGCATCGAGGCGAATCGCCTGTCGCGGGGCACCGGGACGATCCGGGACGGCGCGCAGAATGACGCGGTGTTGGAGCACGCGGCGGTGGTGGCCGATTCCCGGCACCAGGTGGATGGGGTCAAGCCCACTCTGGCGACCAGCGACGGAGCGGTCGTGAACGGGACGATGCTGACGCTGGCCTACAGCGAACCGCTGAACTCCTCCTCAAGACCGGCGGCGAGCGCCTTCACCGTGACCGGGGGGAGTGAGGCCCGGACGGTCACCCGGGTGCAGGTGAGCGGAAGCGCGGTCTTGCTGACTCTGAGTCCGACCGTGCAGGACACAGAGAGCGGCCTCCGGTTGAGCTACCAGCCGGGGGGGAATCCGATCGAGGACCCGGTGGGCAACGCCGCGGATGAGCTGAACGACCAACCGGTCACCAACCACACGGGAGACACGACGGGGCCGACCGTGGAGACGGTGAGGATCACCTCGAACGCAGGATCGGACCGGACCTACGCGGCCGGCGAAACCATCGAAGTGACGGTGACGTTCAGCGAGACGGTGGTGGTGACGGGGACGCCGCGGTTGACGCTGAACCTGGGCGGCCGGAGCCGGACGGCCAACTACCAGGACCTCACGGGAGCGGCCGTGAGGTTCGAATACCAGGCGGTCTCGGGCGACAGTGCCGCCTATGGGGTGAGCATCGATGCGAATCGCCTGTCCGGCGGCACGATCCGGGACGGCGCCCGGAACAACGCCGTGCTGAGCCACGCGCCGGTAGCGGCCGATTCCCGGCACCAGGTGGATGGGGTCAAGCCCACTTTGGCGACGACCGACGGAGCGGTCGTGAACGGGACGACGCTGACGCTGGCCTACGGCGAGCCTTTGGATTCCTCTTCGGTGCCGGCGACGGACGACTTCACCGTGACAGGCGGGAGTGAAACCCGGACGGTCACCGGCGTCCGGGTCAGCGGAAACGCGGTGTTCCTGACCCTGAGCTCGGCCGTCGCGGATGGAGAGAGCCGCCTCCGGGTGAACTACGAGCCCAGGTCGAATCCGATCCAGGACACCGCAGGGAACGATGCGGATCAGTTGAGCAACAAGATCGTCACGAACGAGACGGGAGATACGAAGGGACCAACGGTGAGCAACGTGGCGATCACCTCGATCGCAGGGCCGGACCGGACCTACGGCGTGGACGAGACCATCGAGGTGACGGTGACGTTCGAGGAGACGGTGGTGATCACCGGAACGCCGGAAGTGACCCTGGACGTGGGCGGCCGAAGCCGAACGGCGGAGTACCGGAGCGTCTCGAACCGGGCGGTGAAATTCGCCTACCGGGTGGTCACTGGTGACAACGACGAGGACGGAGTGAGCCTCGAGGCGAACCGGCTGTCGCGAGCCGGAGGGACGATTCAGGACGGCGCCGGCAATAACGCCGTGCTGGACCATGAGGCCGTGGCGGCCAGTTCGAGCCACAAGGTGGACGCGGTCGCCCCGTTGCTGGCACTCACCGATCCGGCGGTGGTCAACGGCGCGACGCTGACGCTGACCTACAACGAACCCCTGAATACGTCCTCACGACCGGCGACGAGTGACTTCACCGTGGAGGGAGGCAACGAGACGCGCACGGTGACCCGATTTCGGGTGAGCGGGAGTGAGGTTCGTCTCACGGTGAACCCGGCGGCGGAACACGGAGAGACGGGGATCCGGGTGACCTATGAACCCCGATCGAATCCGATCCAGGACCGGGTGGGCAACGACGCCGAAGCCTTCAGGGACCAGTTCGTGGACAACCGGACACCGGACACGACGGCGCCGTCGATCGAAGGGATCGAGATCAGCTCGGACCCGGGGACGGACGCGACCTACGCGGTCGACGACATGATCTCGGTGACGGTGAGGTACGACGAGCCTGTGACGGTGGACACCGTGCGGGGAACGCCGACGCTGGACCTGCTGGTAGGGACCCGGCGGAAGCGGGCCAGCGCCAGTTTAGGGTCGGACCGGCCGGCCGTGGTGTTCGTCTACACGGTGGAGAAAGGGGACGAGGACGAGGACGGAGTGAGCGTCCCGCGCGGGAGCATCGCGCTCAATGGAGGAAAGATCCTGGATCTGGCGGACAACCCGGCGGCACGGAGTTACGAGGCGGTGGAGGCGCAGGCGGGCCACAAGGTGGATGCGAGCGTGCCGGGACTGGAGGGCGTGACGGTGCATGGCTTGCGGGTGGCGCTGACCTACGACGAGGCGCTGGATGAGGGCTCGACACCATCGCGGTTCGATTTCGCGGTGACGGTGGCCGGGGATGATCGAACGGTGGTCCAGGTTCGGGTGAGCGGAAACAGCGTCATCTTGAGGCTGAACTCTCCAGTGACGGCCGGCGAAACCGTGATGGTGAGCTATACGCCGGGATTCAATCCGATCCAGGACGAGGTGGGGAACGGGGTCGAGACGTTGACCAATGAACCAGCCGAGCCGCCCCTGGTCACCATCGGGGCCAAGGAGGGGTCGGAGACGGTGACGGAAGGCGAGACCGTGGAGTTCACGCTGACGCGGGGGCCCCCGACGGAGGCCCCGCTGACGGTGAACCTGGAGGTCACGGAGACGAGATCGATGATCGAGACCTCGGGCGGGTACGAACCGCCGGAGGAGGTGGAGTTCCGGACCGGACAGGAGACGGCGACGTTGGAAGTGTTGACCGACAATGACGACGTCGCCGAATCCGCGAGCCGGGTCACCGCCCGGCTGCGGCCGGGAGCCGAGTACCGGCTGGGCCCGACTTCGACCCAGAACGCCCGGGTGACGGTCCAGGACAACGAAGTCTCGGCCCCGCCGCCGCCTCCCCCTCCTCCTCCACCGCCGCCTCCCCCTCCGCCGCCGCCACCGCCTCCGCCACCACCACCTCCGCCGCCTCCTCCGCCTCCTCCGCCGGCTGCGACGGCGCCCACGGCACCGCTGAACCTGCAGGCAGAGGCCGGGGACGGTGAAGTGACGCTGACCTGGGATGTGCCTGCGAGCGACGGGCGCTCCGCCCTCACCGGCTACCAGATCCGGATCGACCGGGCCGGGGAGTGGACCTCCATCGGCTCCGCGGACCTGGCCTATACCGTCACCGGACTGACCAATGGCCGGACCTACGTCTTCGAGGTGCGGGCGGTGAATTCAGTCGGTCCAAGTCCTCCCTCCAGCCCGGTCGAGGCCACGCCCATGGCCGAGGAGGTGATCCTGGAGTTCGCCCATTTCGGCAACGGGGTCTCGGGCAACGACGTCCTCATCACCTCCGACCTGGTGCTGGTGAACGTGGCCGAGTCGGAGATCCGTCCCGTCATCTACTTCTTCGACCGGGAGGGAGATCTGTTTGAGGCCGAGTCCGTGGTGGATGTCGGGGAGGATCTGGAGATCCGGGAGGACGGAGGGCTGTCGCCCCGGACGGAGATGGCGTCGCTGGGCGAGCTGACGATCTCGACCCACGGCCGGGGCGAAGTGGTGACGGGGTCGGTCCGGGTCGTGTCGGACGGACCTGTCGGCGGAGTGGTGCGCTTTGACATCCCCGGGATCGGGGTAGCCGGCGTGGGCGCCAGCGAACCCACGGCGGACGCCCTGTTCCCGGCGCGGCGGCAGGCGGGCGGGATCCGGACGGCGGCAGCGATCCACAACCTGGGCCCGGAAGCGGTGAAGGTGCAGTGCCGGTTGCTGAAGAACGGCAGCGTGCTGGAAGAGGGGGAGATCGAACTCAGCGCCAACGGCCAGGACGCCCAGTTCATCGAGGAACTGTTCACGGAGACCGACACCACGGACTTCGTGGGGTCGGTGCGCTGTACGGTCCCGGCCGGTGAATCGTTCACGGGAGTGGCGGTGGAACTGGATGCGGGCAACCGGATCTTCACCACGCTGCCGGTGGTGCCCGTGGATCCGGACGGCGGCGAAGAGGAAGAAACGACCCTGACCTTCGCGCATTTCGCCAATGGAACTTCCGCCGACGGAACCTTGATCACCTCCGACCTGGTGCTGGTGAACGTGGCGGCGTCAACGGCCCGTCCCGCCATCTACTTTTACGATCAGGGCGGTGAACTGCTGGAGCCGGAATCCATGGTGGAGGTCGAAGACCATCTTCTCATCCGAGAAGATGGAGGCTTGACCCTGCGAACGGCCCTGGCCCGTCTGGGCGAGTTGACGATCTCGACCCACGGCCGGGGAGACGTGGTGACGGGATCGGTGCGGGTGGTGTCGAACGGGCCCATCGGCGGCGTCCTGCGCTTCGACATCCCCGGCGTCGGCGTGGCCGGGGTGGGCGCGAGTCAACCCACGGTGGACGCCCTGTTCCCGGCCCGCCGGCAAGCGGGAGGGATCCGCACCGCGGCGGCGATCCGCAACCTGGCGTCGCAGCGCGCAACGGTGCGGTGCCAATTGATGAGCGGGGGCGAGGCGCTGGAAGAGGTGGACATCCGTCTCAACGCCCACGGACAGCATGCCCGGTTCATCGAAGAGGTCTTCACCCGGACGGATACCAGAGACTTCGTCGGATCGGTGAGATGCACGGCTCTCGGGGAAGGCCTGTTCACGGGAGTCGCGGTGGAGCTGGATACCGGCAACCGGATCTTCACCACCCTGCCGGTAGTGCCGATTCAAAGATGACCCGCCGAGAGTAGTCGAAAGACGATCCCTTCCCTGAATCCCCCGGTCGCCCCCGGTGAGGGCGGTTCGGGTGGAACATTTCACTAAAGTATCACTGTACTGACCAAAATATCATCCTAATTTCACGAATTAGCTCCAAATTCGTCCGGGTTGTTCCTTAAAATCGACACGTGGACGGATAGAGGATGGAACAGCGGACGCTCGCACACCCGTAGGGGCGACCCTTGTGGTCGCCCTCCCCGGGCTCGTGGGGGCAACCCTTGTGTGGTTGCCCTCCCTGCGCCGATCAGCGGGGGGCAACAACGGGCACCCACAACGGGTGCCCGACGTCGCAATCCTCACCTGTCCCCGACCCCCCGGAAGGTGATGAAGAGGATCCGCCTGACAGGAATCGCGTCGTGGTCCCGCAGTCGTGGGTGGCGTGGAATGCTCGGGGCGCTGGTGGCGGTCTCTCTGTTGATCGAGCCGATCCGAACCGAGCAGCCGGCGGTCGCCCGGCAAGGCGCAGCGATGCTCTGGAGTCAGGGTGTCGACGGCACGGGCGTCGGGATCGGCGTGCTCTCAAGCGGTGTGGCGACGCTGATCACCGGTGAGGCAGCGGGCGATCTTCGGGATCGGGTGACGGTGCTTCCGGGTCAGGCGGGAGAAGGGGACGACGGAACGGAGACCCTCGCAAACCTCCACGACCTGGTTCCGGGCGGCGAGCTCTACTTCGCGACCGGCCGGGGCGGGCCGGCGCGGTTCGCGGCCAACCTCGAGGCGCTCTGCCGAGCGGGGGCGGACGTCATCGTCGACGACCTCTTCGACCATCAGGAGACGATCTATCAGGGCGGCCTCATGGCCCAAGCGGTCAACGCGGCAGTCCGTAACGGTTGCGTCTACGTCTCTGCGAAGGGCAAGCAAGCCAAGTCCAAGGTCCGGGGAGGCGAATTTGATCCGGACCCGTCGCCGCTGGCGGACGATCTCTCGACCACCGGGGATTCGGCCGGGCCGAACGTCGATCTCTCCGGAGCGACGTGCGTGACTGCGGCCAATCCGGATTTCGCGACCTTCTGCGTCAGCTCGGCGCCCCCTCCCCAGGTCGCGGCACTGGTGGCCCTGACCCTGGAGGCGGCCGGTGGCGTCCACAACATCTCGCTGGAAGAACTCCGCGCGGCAGTCACGGGTGGAAGACTTGGGGTTGCCCCTACGATCGCGGACAGCCTTTCCGTGGACGACCGAGCGATTGAGGGCGGTTCGGAAAACGCCGCGGACCTGAACCATGCAGGACTGCCGGACCCGGCCGGCCCGAGGGTGGACGGCGTCAAGCCTGCTCCTTTGGACAGCGATGCGGCGGCGGTGACGAACCGGGCCGGCGAGGAGACGAAGCCGGCGGGCGGCCGACTGCCGGCCCGGGCCGTGCGGCAGATCCGGTCGCTGCTATCGGCCAAGGTCCGCCGGACGCCGGCCCAGCGGAAGGTGAGTTCGCAACTTCTGGAGGCCCGCCGAAAACCGCGGCCGAAGCCAACGGCGGCCGGAATCGCCAGTCTCCAAGCCACGGATCCGCAAGCCAAGGATGAACGGGTGATGGTGGACATCCGGGCCGACGTCACGCCGGCCGTCCTGACCCGGATCCGGGAGCTGGGTGGCACCGTCATCGACAGCGTACCGAAGTACCAGGCCATCCGGGCGCAAATCCCGCTCCGCTCAGTGGTGAGGCTCGCCGCACTGGACGAGGTCCGAACGATCCGGCCCGCCGATGAGGCCAGGACACGCGGCCAAGCCGCGACCCTCTCGCCCGCCTCCCGGACCCGGGCAGCGGATGCCCCGGTAACCAAAAAGGACAACACCTCGCAGGGTGACGTCGCTCATCGGGCGAACTCGGCGCGCAGAACTCACAACGTCGACGGCACTGGAATTGGAGTCGGCGTGATCGCAAACGGTGTCCGGTCGCTCGCCGGCCGGCAGGCAACGGACGACCTGCCGGCCCGGGTCACGGTGCTGCCGGGCCAAGAGGGCAGTGGAGACGAAGGGACGGCGCTGCTCGAGATCGTCCACGACCTGGCGCCGGGAGCAGAGCTGTATTTCGCGACAGGCAATGGAGGCGAGGCCCGGATGGCGGAGAACATCGAGGCGCTCTGCGAGGCCGGTGCGAACGTCATCGTCGACGACGTCGGATACCTCACGGAACCCGTTTTTCAGGACGGCATCATAACGCAAGGAGTCAATGCGGCGGTCGCTGACGGGTGTTTCTTCTTCTCGGCGGGCGGCAACGACGGCAATCTGACCTATCGCACGACCGGGGTCTGGGAAGGAGACTACGCTGCGGGAAGTGCTCTGGTTGTGGATGGCGAGACAGTCGGCATCCGGCACGACTTCGGTGGCGGGGCGGAAGCGAACGAAGTGAGAGGCTCCAGGGCCCGCATCATTGTCCTTCAGTGGGCCGACCCGCTGGGGGCTTCAGCGAACGATTACGATTTGTTCCTGGTCAATGAAGACGGCGACGTGAGCGCCAGCTCGACGGACACCCAGGACGGAACCCAAGATCCGATCGAGGTCATCCGTTCCCCGGAAGGTGGCCTCTCCGGACTCGGTGTGGTCGTCGTCAAGGCCTCCGGATCGGACCGGTACCTGCGGGTGCACGCTTTCGACGGGAGGCTGGGGATCCGGACCGCGGGCAACCTGTACGGCCACGCAGCGGCGGAGAACGCGGTCGTTGTGGCGATGGTCGACGTACGCACTGCTGCCGGGTCCGGCCGCGTTTTCAACGGGACCGAGTCCGTCCGCACGAGCAATTCGGACGGGCCGCGCCGGATCTTCTTCGAGCCGGACGGCACTGCGATCACGGCCGGCAATTTTTCCTCGACGGGCGGGCAACTGCTGCAGAAGCCGGATCTCACCGCTGCGACCTGCGTGAGGACGGCGACGCCCGGCTTCTCGACGTTCTGCGGCACTTCATCCGCGGCGCCGCACGCAACGGCCATCGCAGCCCTGATGCTGGAGGCGGCGGGTGGTCCCAACCAAGTCACCCTCGCACAGCTCCGTACCGGAATGACGACCGGGGCCGCGGTCCTGGACATCGAAGCTGCCGGCGTCGATCGTGATTCCGGAGCCGGCATCGTGATGGCTCCCGGCTCCGTGGATGCCGTCGATGTCGCAGCGGCCGACCGCAATCGGGCGCCGACCGTGGAGAACGCCGAATCCGACCGGACATTCGCCACGGGTGACGACGCAGTGGACATCGATCTGGAGGACGTCTTCGACGATCCGGACGACGACGCGCTGACCTACGAGGCGATATCGAGCTACCCCGCCCGGCTGAGCATCACGCGGAGCAACGCACAGGTGACGATCACCCCGGGGTCGCCGGGCCACGCGGTGGTGAGGTTGCGCGCGATCGATCCCGACGGCCTGAGCGCCACCGACTCCTTTTCGGTCACGGTCAGAGCGGGAACCAGGGACTACGACTCCGATAACGACGGTCTTATCGATGTCAGCAATCTGGCGCAGCTGGACGCCCTGCGGTACGACCTGAACGGCGATGGCCTGGTGGATGGTGCGATCTGGATGCCGTATTACACCGCCTACCCCATGGGCGCTCTGGGAATGGGGTGTCCCAGCGACGGATGCGCGGGCTACGAGCTGACGGAGGACTTGGACTTCGACACCGACGACGATGGAGACGTCGACTCGGACGACGACTACTGGAACGGCGGCGACGGCTGGGAGCCGATCGGTGAGGCCGACACGCCCTTCACTGCAGACTTCATGGGCAATCGTCAGACCGTGTCCAACCTGTTCATCGACCGGGACACCGAGAACGAGGTCGGTCTGTTCGGGGCGGTCGACAGCAACAGAATCAGTGGCGTCAGCCTGGCCGGCGCCGACGTGACGGGGCGCCATGCGGTGGGCAGCCTGCTGGGGGCCGCGGTCTACGTGGCGACCCTTGACAACCACGCCACGGGCCAGGTGTCCGGCCAGGATGAAGTGGGCGGCCTGGTGGGCCGGACCTGGGGCTCGGTGTGGTACAGCTCCGCCGCGGTCAATGTGTCCGGCAACGATGCGGTCGGCGGGTTGGTGGGGTACCAGACTCTGAACCCCACCGTCGCCAGCCGTGCCACGGGCCAGGTGTCCGGCCAGGATGAAGTGGGCGGCTTGGTGGGCCGGGCCGGGGGCGAGGTGTGGCACAGCTCCGCCGCGGTCAATGTGTCCGGCAACGATGCGGTCGGCGGGTTGGTGGGGCACCAGACTCTGAACCCCATCGTCGCCAGCTATGCCACCGGGAACGTGGAAGGGATGGAGGCGGTCGGTGGACTGGTCGGGGCCGTCAGCGATGTGAACCAGATCATTGAGGCCAGCTATGCCACCGGGAACGTGTCGGGCCGTGGGGCTCGACTCACGGATTCGGATTCCGGGTTCATCATTTGTGATCTCGTCGGGACCCTCACCGAATCCGGACCCGTAGCAGCCACGACCAGCAGCGGCGGGGGCGTCGGTGGTCTGGCCGGCAGTTCCTGCGGTCATGTCCAGGCGAGCTATGCCACGGGTGCGGTCTCCGGAACGACGGCAGTCGGCGGGCTTGTCGGTAGTGGTCGCTTTGCCAAGCCTCGGTCCAGCTACTGGGATGCGGAGACCTCCGGGGTGCGCGTCGGAGTGGGCGAGGACGATGCGAACGACAACGGCGTGATCGACGGTACGGAGTGGGTGCGGCTGGGCGTGGGCGGGAAGACCACCGCAGAGTTGCAGACGCCGACGGACTACACGGGCATCTACGAGGGGTGGAACGTGGATTTGGGCAACCCGGTTTTCGAAGACGGGGAGCCCGACGATCCCTGGGATTTCGGGACGGCGACGCAGTATCCGGTCCTGTCGCTGGATCTGAATGATGACGATCGAGCGACCTGGCAGGAGGCCGGCTACCAGGTCCGCACCAGCTTGACTCTGACGGCGGCGACGACGGCCAACCAGGCCCAAGTGGACCTGAGCTGGAACGCGCTGTCGACGACTTCCTGGAGCCCGGCGCCGGACGTCAGCTACAC
Source organism: Acidobacteriota bacterium (assembly GCA_965217775.1). Lineage (GTDB taxonomy): Bacteria > Acidobacteriota > UBA6911 > RPQK01 > JAJDTT01 > JAJDTT01. The sequence goes on along the minus strand of CBDCJH010000002.1, from coordinate 2,553,482 downwards.
CCTCTATCGCGACGACGGCGCCACCATTGAGGCCGTCGGGACGAATCTCACCGGGCTCACTCACACCGACACCGACGTGACGATCGGCGACCCCTATATCTACTGGGTGGCTGCAGTGTTGGACGGAGGCGAAGCGGCTCGCAGTGCGCCAGTGTCGGTGACCGCCGGCGGGGCGAACCAGCCCCCGTTAGCGGTGGGCATTTTGCCGGATCGGCAACTGACAGTGGGGGCCATGGCGGTGGACGTGGAGGTTGCGTCGGCCTTCCAGGATCCGGACAACGACACGCTGACGTATGGGGCCAGCTCGTCGCTGACATCCGTCGCCAGGTTGAGCCGGTCGGGATCCGTGGTGACGATCACGCCGGTGGCCGCAGGCCGGACGATCATCACCGTGACGGCGACCGACGTCAGTGGATCAGACATGAGTGCGTCGCAGCGCTTCAGAGTGAAGGTCGGCCACGACTACGACGCCGACGGCGACGGCCTCATCGGCATCAGTAATCTGGCGCAGCTCGATGCCATGCGCCATGACCTGGACGGGAATGGCGACGCGGGCGCCGTGGCGGCGTATGCGGCGGCGTTCCCCTCGCCGTTCGATCGGATGGGCTGCGGCGTGAACGGTTGCTCGGGGTATGAGCTCCTCGCGGACCTGGACTTCGACACCGACGGGGACGGGGCGGTCGACTCGGACGACGACTACTGGAACGACGGCGACGGCTGGGAGCCCATCGGGTGGGATTCCACCGACGAGGTCGACTTTTTCTTCAACCCGAGGTTCGACGGCAACCAACACACCCTGAGCAACCTCTTCGTTGCGGGTCGTGGATATTCCGGGTTGTTCGGCAGGATCGGCCGGTCCGGTGTCGTCCGCGACGTCACGCTGAGCGACGTGAACGTGTCGGGCACGGAGGCTGCCGGTGCACTGGTCGGGGAGAATCAAGGCCTTCTCATCGGCATCCGGTCGTCGGGACAAGTCTCTGGGGAGCTTCACGTCGGGGGGCTGGTCGGTTACAACGCCGGTTTCGTCGTCTCCAGCCATGCGACGGGCCGGGTCACGTCGGACCGTGATGCCGGCGGGCTGGTCGGTTACCACCGAAGCAGATTGATCAGTGCCAGCTATGCGACGGGTCCGGTCACGGGGGCGCCCGCCGGCGGACTCGTCGGCACCATCGGGACGCCGTCCCAAAGGGCAACGATCAGGGCCAGCTACGCGACCGGCAGCGTTGATGGTTCGCCTGCCGGCGGGCTGGTCGGTCACGTCTACGACGAGGGCATGATCAGTGCCAGCTATGCGACGGGCCGCGTCTCCGGTGGCAGCAGAAAAAGTGGGTTGGTGGGAGACGATGAGGGAGGGACCGTCAGCAACAGCTACTGGGATACGCGCACGTCAGGGCAGGGATCGGGGTCACCCGGCTCGGGCAGGACGACGTCGCAACTGCAGTCGCCCACGAGCTACAGCGGCATCTACCGAAGCTGGAACGTGGATGTCAATGGAGACGATGTGAACGACGACCCCTGGGATTTCGGGACGTCCAGCCAGTACCCGGCCCTCAGGGCGGACCTGGATGGAGATGACGATGCGACGTGGGAGGAATTCGGCTATCAGCTTCGGTCCGGGCCGACCTTGACCGCGACACCGACGACGACTGCCGGACAAGGCCAAATCGAATTGGAATGGGCCGAAGTGCCGTTGAGTAGTGCATGGACCCCGGCGCCGCGTGCGTCCTACACCGTGAACCGAGGAGGCGGCGAGAACCTCGAGACCATCGCCCAGAACCTCACCGTGCGCGAGTACACGGACACCGACCTCGCCGGCGGCGAAACCTACGTCTACCAGGTGGTGGCGGTGGTGGACGGCGGCGAAGCCGCGCGGAGCGCCATGGTATCGGTGACGGTGGTCGGCAACAAACGTCCGGTGGTGGTGGACGCCTTGCGGAGCCGGGTGCTGCTCGTCGGAGACTCGGCGATGACGGAGTTGGGTGGGGCGTTCCAGGATCCGGAGGGTGACACCATCATCTACGCCGTGTCCTCCTCGGACACCGGCGTCGCCCGGGTGACTCTTTCGGGGACGCGGGTGACGATCATCCCGGTCGCCGAAGGCCGCACGACCATCACGGTGACCGCGACCGACGATGGGTCCAACCAGAGCACGACTCAGCAGTTCCGGGTGACGGTTCTTTCCACCACGACGGTTGATTACGACACCGACGACGACGGCCTCATCGAAATCAGTCATCTGGCGCAGCTCGATGCCGTCCGTCATGACCTGAACGGGTCCGGCCGGAACTCTGACGCGGTCCATGCCGAGGCGTTCCCCGACGGGGGCGACGTCCTGGCCTGCGGCGGCCTGCTCGGATGTGTGGGCTATGAATTGAACGCCGATCTGGATTTCGACACCGACAGCAGCGGTGAGGCCGACGCCGGTGACGCCTACTGGAACAATGGCGCCGGATGGGTGCCCATCGGTGACTCATCCGGCAGCGTCTCCGGCTTCGGTGCGATCTTCGAGGGCAACGGTCGAACCATCACCAATCTGTTTATCGACAGTAGCGAAAACGATATCGGATTGTTCGGCGTGACCGGGTTCTCCGCCGTCATCCGGAACCTGGAGATGGTTGCTGTCCTGGTGACGGGAACGGACAACGTCGGCGGCCTGGTCGGGTCCAACGGCGGCGCCGTCAGCGGATGCTACGCCACGGGCAAAGTATCCGGCGACGACATTATCGGCGGGTTGGTCGGAGCCAACTTGGATGCTGGATCCGCGTCGGCCAGTTACTCCACCGTGCAGGCGACGGGAGACGACCGCATCGGCGGCCTCGCCGGGTCCAACAGTGGCGAGGTGACCGCCGCCTACGCGACGGGCCGAGTCGTGGCGGATACCGAGGCGGGAGGATTGCTCGGCCGGAACACCGGTGACGTCAACGTCAGCTACGCAACCGGTCGGGTCTCGGGTCGACGCACCGTCGGTGGCCTGGTCGGCTGGAACAGTGGTGACGTCAAGGCCAGCTACGCGACCGGTCTGGTCTCGGGCGGACGCACCATCGGCGGGCTGGTGGGAGACAACACCCGCGGCGGCAACATCAACAACAGCTATTGGGACACTGAGACCTCGGGACCGACCACTGTATCGTACGGCCGAGGCCAGACCACGGCGAACCTGCAGGCGCCCACGGTCTACACCGGCATCTATCGGAAATGGAACCGGGACCTGGACGGCGACGGCATGAACGACGCCCCCTGGGACTTCGGGACGTCCAGCCAGTACCCCGCGCTTTCCGTGGACACCAATGGAGTCGGCGGGGCTACCTGGCAGGAGTTCGGCCAGCAGATTCGCGCCGGCCCGGTCCTGATGGCGACCCCCGCGCTGGGTCGGGTTACGCTGACCTGGTCTGCCGTCACTGGGGTGACCTACAACCTCTACCGCACCTCCGGAACCACCGTCGAGATCCTCTCCGAGAACAGTTCAAGCCGCTCCTACGTCGATACCGACGTGACCGCCGGCGCCACCTACGTCTACCAGGTGGCGGCCGTGATCAACGGCGGCGAGCCGAGCCGCAGTGCCCGGGTCTCGGTGGACGTCCCGATCCCGGATACGAGGGACCCGACGGTCAGCAAGCTGGAGATCACGTCGGACGCGGGATCGGATTCGACTTACGCCATCCGGGACGTGATCGAGGTGACGGTGACCTTCAGCGAGGACGTCTTCGTGACCGGGACGCCGCAGTTGACGCTGAGGGTGGGGGACCAGGACCGAACTGCGGACTACGACAGCGTCACCGACGAGGAGGTGCTGTTCCGCTACCGGGTGGTCCCCGGGGACGTCGACGCCAACGGAGTGAGCATCGCGGCCGACAGCCTGTCGCTCAACGGCGGCACCATCGAGGACGGCATGGACAACGAGGCCGATCTGGATCACCGGGCGCTGGGAACCCAATCGCGGCACCAGGTGGACGGCATCCAGCCGGAGTTGGCGGCGACCCGCGGAGCGGTGGTGACCGGAGCGACGCTGACGCTGACCTATACCGAGACCTTGGACTCGGCGTCAACGCCGCCGTCCAGCGCCTTCTCCGTCTCGGGAGGTTCTTCATCGCGAAATGTTTCCGGGGTCGCGGTGAGGGGAAATGCGGTGGATCTGACTCTCTCCTCCGCGGTGGCGCATTGGGAGACGGGAATCCGGGTGAGCTACACGGTCCCGGCCGGGATGGGGGCGACGCCGATTCAGGACCGGGCCGGAAACGACGCGGACGGACTGAGCGGCGCGCCGGTGACGAACGAGACTGCGGACCGGGTCCCGCCGACGGTCACCTCGGTGGAGATCACGTCGGTTCCCCCGGACAGCCGCGACGTCTACGGGGCCGGCGACGAGATCGAGGTGACGGTGACCTTCAGCGAGACGGTCCTGGTGACCGGGACGCCCCGGGTGACGCTGAAGGTGGGAGAACGGAATCGATCGGCGAACTACGAGAGTGTCACGGGGGCGGTGGTGGTCTTTGCCTACACCGTGGCCGTCAACGACAGCGACACGGACGGGGTGAGCCTCGAGGCGGACAGCCTGTCGCGAGGCACCGGGACGATCCGGGACACCGCAGGGAACCATGCCGTCCTGACCCATACGGCGGTGGCGGCCGACACCGGGCAGCAGGTGGACGGCATCAAACCCGTACTGGCGAGCACCGACGGGGCGGTGGCCAACGGAACGATGCTGACGCTGGCCTACGGCGAGCCGTTGGATTCCTCCTCGGTGCCGGGGAACGACGCCTTCACCGTGACGGGAGGGAATGAGATGAGGATGGTCACCGGAGTCCGGGTGAGTGGGAGCGCGGTGGAGCTGACCCTGAATCCGGCGGTGGAGCACGGGGAGACGGGCCTGCGGGTGAGCTACACGGTGCCGACCGGGTCGGGAGCGACTCCGATCCAGGACACGGCGGGGAACGACGCGGACCGGTTGAGCAACCGGACGGTCACCAACGTCACGGGAGACACGACGGGGCCGACGGTCGAGACGGTGAGGATCACCTCGAGTGCGGGATCGGATCGGACCTACGCGGTGGAAGATCCCATCGAGGTGACGGTGACGTTCAACGAGACGGTGGTGGTGACGGGAACCCCACGGTTGACGCTGAACCTGGGCGGGCAGAATCGAACGGCCGACTACCTGAGCGTCAACCGCGGGGCAGCCGTCAAGTTCGAGTACAGGGTTGTCCGGGGCGACCGCGACCGGGACGGCGTGAGTATCGATGCCGACAGCCTGTCGCGCGGTGGAGGGACGATCCGCGACGGCGCCCGGAATAACGCGCAGCTCGACCACGCGGCAGTGGCGGCCGATTCCCGGCACCAAGTGGACGGGGTGCCTCCGGTGCTGGCCACTACGGACGGGGCGGTGGCGAACGGAACGATTCTGACGCTGGCCTACAGCGAGCCGCTGAACTCCTCCTCGAGGCCGGCGGCGAGCGCCTTCACCGTGACCGGGGGCAGTGAGACGCGGACGGTGATCCGGGTCCAGGTGAGCGGAAGCGCGGTCCTGCTGACGTTGAACCCGGCCGTAACGGACGGAGAGAGCGGCCTCCGGTTGAGCTACCAGCCGGGGGGGAATCCGATCGAGGACGTGGTGGGGAACGCCGCGGACGGGCTGAACAACCGAACGGTCACCAACCGCACGGGAGACACGACGGGGCCAACAGTGGAGACGGTGAGGATCACCTCGAACGCAGGATCGGACCGGACCTACGCGGCCGGCGAAACCATCGAAGTGACGGTGACGTTCAGCGAGACGGTGGTGGTGACGGGGACGCCGCGGTTGACGCTGAACCTGGGCGGCCGCAGCCGGACGGCCAACTACCAGGACGTCACGGGGGCCGCCGTGAGGTTCGAATACAAAGTGGTTTCCGGGGACAGTGCCGCCTACGGGGTGAGCCTCGAGGCGAACCGCCTGTCCGGTGGGACGATCCGCGACGGCGCCCGGAACAACGCCGTGCTGAGCCACGCGCCGGTAGCGGCCGATTCCCGGCACCAGGTGGATGGGGTCAAGCCGACGCTGGCGACGTCCGATGGAGCGGTGGCCAGCGGCACGACGCTAGCGCTGGCCTACGGCGAGCCGTTGGATTCCTCTTCGGTGCCGGCGACGGACGACTTCACCGTGACAGGCGGGAGTGAAACCCGGACGGTCACCGGCGTCCGGGTCAGCGGAAACGCGGTGTTCCTGACCCTGAGCTCGGCCGTCGTGGATGGAGAGAGCCGCCTTCGGGTGAACTATGAGCCGGGATCGAATCCGATCCAGGACACCGCCGGCAACGACGCGGACCGGTTGAGCAACAAGAGCGTCACGAACCGGACGGGAGACCCGACGGGACCGGCCGTGTCGAGGGTTCGGATCACCTCGAGTGCAGGGTCGGACCGGACCTACGTCGTGGACGAGACCATCGAGGTGACGGTGACGTTCGACGAGACGGTGGTGATCACCGGAACGCCCGAACTGACCCTGGACGTGGGCGGCGGGAACCGAAGGGCGGAGTACCGGAGCGTCTCGACCCGGGCGGTGAAGTTCGCCTACCGGGTGGTCACTGGGGACGACGACGAGGACGGAATGAGCATCGAGGCGAACCGGCTGTCGCGAGCCGGCGGGACGATCCGGGACGGTGCGGGCAATGACGCCACCTTGGACCATGAGGCAGTGGCGGCCAGCTCCAGCCACAAAGTGGACGCGGTCGCCCCGGTCCTGGCGCTGACCGATCCGGTGGTGGTCAACGGCGCGACACTGACGCTGACCTACAACGAACCCCTGAATACGTCCTCACGACCAGCGACGAGCGACTTCACCGTGGAGGGAGGCAACGAGACGCGCACCGTGACCCGGGTTCGGGTGAGCGGGAGTGAGGTTCGTCTCACGGTGAACCCGTCGGCGGAGTACGGAGAGACGGGGATCCGGGTGAGCTACGAGCCGCGATCGAACCCGATCCAGGACCGGGTGGGCAACGACGCCGATGCCTTCAGGGACCAGTTCGTGGACAACCGGACGCCGGACACGACGGCCCCGTCGATCGAAGGGATCGAGATCAGCTCGGACCCGGGGACGGACGAGACCTACGCGGTCGACGACATGATCTCGGTGACGGTGCGGTACGACGAGACGGTGACGGTGGACACCATTCGCGGAACGCCGACGTTGGACCTGCTGGTGGGGACCCGGCGGAAGCGGGCCAGCGCCATTGTCGGGTCGGACCGGGCGGCGGTGATGTTCGTCTACACGGTGGAGAAAGGGGACGAGGACGAGGACGGAGTGAGCGTCCCGCGCGGGAGCATCGCGCTCAATGGAGGAAAGATCCTGGATCTGGCGGACAACCCGGCGGCGCGGAGCTACGAAGCGGTGGAGGCGCAGGCGGACCACAAGGTGGATGCGAGCGTGCCGGGACTGGAGGGCGTGACGGTGCATGGCTCGCGGGTGGCGCTGACCTACGACGAGGCGCTGGATGAGGGCTCGACACCGTCGAACTCCGACTTCGAGGTCACGGTGGCCGGGGATGATCGAACGGTGCTCCAGGTTCGGGTGAGCGGAAACAGCGTCATCTTGAGGCTGACCTCAGCGGTGACGGCGGGCGAACTCGTGATGGTGAGCTATACGCCAGGGTTCAACCCGATCCAGGACGAGGTGGGCAACGCCGTGGATGGGTTGACGGATCGAAGGGTAGACCCGCCCCTGGTGACCATCCAGGCCAAGGAGGGATCCGAGACGGTGACGGAAGGCGACACCGTGGAGTTCACCCTGACGCGCGGACCCCCGACGGAGGCCCCGCTGATGGTGAGCCTGGAGGTCACGGAGACGAGATCGATGATCGAGACCTCGGGCGGGTACGATCCGCCGAAGGAGGTGGAGTTCCGGTCCGGGCAGGAGACGGCGACGCTGGAGGTGTTGACCGACGATGACGACGTCGCCGAATCCACCAGCCGGGTCACCGCCCGGCTGCAGTCGGGAGCCGAGTACCGGCTGGGATCCGCTTCGACTCAGAGCGCCCGCGTGACGGTCCAGGACAACGAAGTCTCGACCCCGCCGCCGCCTCCCCCTCCTCCTCCACCGCCACCTCCCCCGCCGCCTCCGCCTCCGCCGCCACCGCCTCCGCCTCCGCCGCCACCTCCGCCGCCGGCTGCGACGGCGCCCACGGCACCGCTGAACCTGCAGGCAGAAGCCGGGAACGGTGAAGTGACGCTCTCCTGGAAGGCTCCCGAGAGCGACGGCCGGTCTGCACTCACCGGCTACGAGGTCCGGATCGACCGGGCCGGGGAGTGGACCTCCATCGGCTCCACGGACCTGACCCATACGGTCACCGGACTGACCAACGGCCGGACCTACGTCTTCGAAGTGCGGGCCGTGAACGAGATCGGCCAGAGTCCCCCCTCCGACGCAGTCGAGTCCACGCCCATGGCCGAGGAGGTGATCCTGGAGTTTGCCCATTTCGGCAACGGCTATTCGGACAACGACGTGCTCATCACCTCCGACCTGGTGCTGGTGAACGTGGCCGAGTCGGAGATCCGTCCCGTCATCTACTTCTTCGACCGGGAGGGAGATCTGTTTGAAGCCGGGTCCGTGGTGGACCTCGGGGACGATCTGGAGATCCGGGAGGACGGAGGGCTGACGCCCCGGACAGAGATCGCGTCGCTGGGCGAGTTGACGATCTCCACCCACGGCCGGGGCGAGGTGGTGACCGGATCAGTCCGAGTCGTGTCGGACGGACCTGTCGGCGGAGTGGTGCGCTTTGACATCCCCGGGATCGGGGTGGCCGGCGTGGGCGCCAGCGAACCCACGGCGGACGCCCTGTTCCCGGCCCGGAGGCAGGCGGGCGGGATCCGGACGGCGGCAGCGATCCACAACCTGGGCCCGGAAGCGGTGAAGGTGCAGTGCCGGTTGCTGAAGAACGGCAGGGTACTGGAAGAGGGGGAGATCAAACTCAGCGCCAACGGCCAGGATGCCCAGTTCCTCGAGGAGTTGTTCACGGAGACCGACACCACGGACTTCGTGGGGTCGGTGCGTTGTACGGTCCCGGCCGGTGAGTCGTTCACGGGAGTGGCGGTGGAGCTGGATGCGGGCAACCGGATCTTCACCACGCTGCCGGTGGTGCCCGTGGATCCGGACGGCGGCGAAGAGGAAGAAACGACCCTGACCTTCGCGCATTTCGCCAATGGAACTTCCGCCGACGGAACCTTGATCACCTCCGACCTGGTGCTGGTGAACGTGGCCGCTTCGACCGCCCGTCCCGCCATCTACTTTTACGATCAGGGCGGAGAGCTATTGGAGCCGGAATCGATGGTGGAGGTCGAAGACCATCTTCTCGTCCGAGAGGACGGAAGTCTGACCCTGCGAACGGCCCTGGCCCGACTGGGCGAGCTGACGATCTCGACCCACGGCCGGGGCGAGGTGGTGACCGGATCGGTGCGGGTGGTGGCGAACGGGCCCATCGGCGGCGTCCTGCGCTTCGACATCCCGGGCGTCGGCGTGGCCGGCGTGGGCGCGAGTCAACCCACGGTGGACGCCCTGTTCCCGGCCCGCAGGCAAGCGGGAGGGATCCGCACCGCGGCGGCGATCCGCAACCTGGCGGCGCAGCGCGCAACGGTGCGGTGTCAATTGATGAGCGGGGGCGAGGCCCTGGAAGAGGTAGACATTCGTCTCAACGCGCACGGACAGCAAGCCCGGTTCATCGAAGAGGTCTTCACCCGGACGGATACCAGAGACTTCGTCGGATCGGTGAGATGCACGGCTCTCGGGGAAGGCCTGTTCACGGGAGTCGCGGTAGAGCTGGATACCGGCAACCGGATCTTCACCACCCTGCCGGTGGTGCCGATTCAAAGATGACCTGCCGAGAGTAGTCGGAAGACGATCCCCTCCCTGAATCCCCCGGTCACCGCCGGTGAGGGCGGTCCGGGTGGAACATTTCACTATAGTATCACTATACCGACCAAAATATCACTCAGATTTCACTATTAGGCCCCAAATTCGTCCGGGTTGCTCCTTATAATCGACCCAATGTCTATTACATGGAACTCATCATGTGGAGAGACAGTGCATAGCTCGGAGCACCCTGCCGAGCGGCAGTCTAAAGATAGACGGATGAGAGCGACCCTCCCTTCCCGCTCTTTATCGAAGTCCCCGTAAGGACACCGATTCTTCCTCACCCCAGGATTATGAGGCGGTCACGCTGGTCAGGAAACTCGTCATGGGCCCTTGGTGTATTCGGGGTGTTGGCGGCGATCTCTCTGTTGATCGAGCCGATCCGGGCCCAGCAGCCGGCTGTCGCCGCTGGAGGTGGAATACAGAAGCAGGCCGCCCGGCCAGGCACAGCGATGCGCCGGAGTCAGGGTGTCGACGGCACGGGCGTCGGGATCGGCGTGCTCTCCAGCGGTGTGGCGACGCTGATCACCGGTGAGGCAGCGGGCGATCTTCGGGATCGGGTGACGGTGCTGCCGGGCCAGGCGGGAGAAGGCGACGACGGGACCGCGACCCTTTCGATCCTCCACGACCTGGCCCCGGGCGGCGAGCTCTACTTCGCGACCGGCCGGGGCGGGCCGGCGCGGTTCGCGGCCAACCTCGAGGCGCTCTGCCGGGCGGGGGCGGACGTCATCGTCGACGACCTCTTCGACCATCAGGAGACGATCTATCAGGGCGGCCTCATGGCCCAGGCGGTCCACGCGGCGGTCCGCAACGGTTGCGTCTACGTCTCTGCTCGGGGCAACCCGGTCCATTCCAGGGTCAGAGAAGGCGAAACCGCTCCGGACCGATTGCCGCCGCTGGCGGACGATCTATCGAACACCGGGGATTCGGCAGGGACGACCGCCGGCCTCTCCGGGGCGACGTGCGTGACTACGGCCAATCCGGATTTCGCGACCTTCTGTGTCAGCTCGGCGCCCCCTCCGCAGGTGGCGGCGATGGTGGCCCTGACCCTGGAGTCGGCCGGTGGAGTCCACAACACCTCGCTGGAAGAACTCCGCGCGGCAGTCACAGGAGGAGGACTCGAGCCCGAGCCTATGCCGTTGAGCGGGGCGACAGGTCCGGCGGTGCGAAAGATCGAGATCAGCTCGAATCCTCCGGAGGGCCGGGAGACCTACGGGATCGGGGACGCGATCGAGGTGACGGTGACCTTCAGCGAACCGGTGACCGTGGCCGGGACGCCGCAGTTGGGGCTGACGGTGGGGAGCCTCACCCGGAGCGCGAGCTACACTGGCGGCGCCGGCACGACGGCGCTGGTGTTCTCCTACACCGTAGCCGAGGACGATGAAGACACCGACGGGTTGAGTGTCGAGGCGGACAGCCTTTCCGTGGACAACGGAGCAATCGAGGGCGGTTCGGACAATGCCGCAGAGCTGGACCATGCGGGACTGCCGGACCAAGCCGGCCAGAGGGTGGACGGCGTCAAGCCTGCTCTCTTGGACAGCGATGCGGCGGCGATGACGAACCGGACCGGCGAGGAGACGAAGCCGGCCGGCGGCCGGCTGCCGGCGAGGGCCGTGCGGCAGATCCAGTCGCTGCTATCGGCCAAGGTCCGCCGGACGCCGGCCGAGCGGAAGGTGAGTTCGCAGCTTCTGGATGCCCGCCGGACACCGCGGCAGAAGCCGCCAGCGGCCGGCCGTCTCGAAGGGACGGACCCGCAAGCCACGGATGAACGGGTGATGGTGGACATCCGGGCCGAGGTCACGCCGGCCGTCCTGATCCGGATCCGGGAGCTGGGCGGCACGGTCATCAGCAGCGTTCCGAAGTACCAGGCCATCCGGGCGCAAATCCCGCTCCGCGCAGTGGTGATGCTCGCCGCACTGGACGAGATCCGAACCATCCGGCCCGCCGACAAGGCCAGGACACGCGGCCAAGCCGCGAGACTCTCTCCCGCCTCCCGGACCCGGACCGCGGATTTCCCGGTCACTAAAAAGGACGACACCACGGAAGGTGACGTCGCCCATCGGGCGGACTCGGCACGCAGCACTCACAAGGTCGACGGTACTGGAATCGGGATCGGCGTGATCTCGGACGGTGTCCGGTCGCTCGCCGACCGGCAGGCATCGGGTGACGTACCCGCCCGGGTAACGGTGCTGCCGGGAGAGGAGGGAGAGGGGGACGAGGGGACGGCGCTGCTCGAGATCGTCCACGACCTCGCGCCCGGAGCAGAATTGTATTTCGCGACAGGCTATGGAGGCGAGGCCCGGATGGCGGAGAACATCGAGGCGCTCTGCGAGGCCGGTGCGAACGTCATCGTCGACGACATCGGATACTCCACGGAAGCCGTTTTTCAGGACGGCATCATAGCGAAAGGAGTCAATGCGGCGGTCGCTGACGGGTGTTTCTTCTTCTCGGCGGGCGGCAACGACGGCAACCTGACCAATGGCACGAGTAGCGTCTGGGAGGGGGACTACGCCGCAGGAAGCACGCTGGTCGTGGACGGTGAGACAGTCGGCGCCCGGCATGACTTCGGCGGTGGCGTGGAAGCGAACGCGTTGAGCGACTATGGGGACGGCTCCATTGTCCTTCAATGGGCCGACCCGCTGGGTGTGTCAACGAACGATTACGACCTGTTCGTGATCAATAAAGACGGCGACGTAATCGAGAGCTCAACCGATACTCAGGACGGAACGCAGGACCCGATCGAGTTCATTCCCCACGTTCATTTGTCTGGCCGCAGCGTGGTCGTGGTCAGGGTCTCCGGCGTGGATCGCTACCTGCGAGTACAAGTCTTCGGCGGCCGGTTGACGATCGCTACCGCTGGTAACATGTACGGGCATCCGGCGGTGGAGAACGCAATCGGTGTGGCGATGGTCGACGTACGCACGGCTGCTGGGACCGGCGGCGTCTTCAACGGGAATGAGTCCGTCCGGAGAGCAAATTCGGACGGCCCGCGCCGGATCTTCTTCCAACCGGACGGCACTGCGATCACGGCCGGCAATTTCTCCTCGACCGGCGGGCAACTGCTGGAGAAGCCGGATCTCGCCGCTGCGACGTGCGTGACGACGGCGACGCCCGGCTTCTCGACGTTCTGCGGCACTTCATCCGCGGCGCCGCACGCGGCGGCCATCGCGGCGTTGATGCTGGAGGCGGCCGGTGGTCCCAACCAAGTCACGCTCGCGGAGCTCCGTACGGGAATGACGACCGGGACCGCGGTCCTGGACATCGAGGCGACCGGCGTCGATCGCGATTCCGGAGCCGGCATCGTGATGGCTCCTGGCGCCGTGGATGCCGTCGATGCCGCAGTGGCGGACCGCAATCGGGCGCCGACCGTGGAGAACGCCGAATCCGACCGGACATTCACCCTGGGTGGCGATGCAGTGGACATCGATCTGGAGGACGTCTTCGACGATCCGGACGACGACACGCTGACCTATGAGGCGATGTCGAGCGACCCCGACCGGCTGACCCTCACGCGAAGCAACGCACAGGTGACGATCACCCCGGGGGCGCCCGGCCGCGTCGTGGTGAGGTTGCGCGCGATCGATCCCGACGGCCTGAGCGCAGTCGACTCCGTCTCGGTCACGATCACGGCGGGGAGTCGGGACTACGATACCGATGATGACGGTCTGATCGAGGTCGGCAATCTGGCGCAGCTCGACGCCCTGCGGTACGACCTCAACGGCGATGGCCAAGTGGACGGCGCAACCTGGATGCCGTATTACACCGCCTACCCCATGGGCGCTCTGGGAATGGGGTGCCCTCCCACCGACGGATGCATCGGTTATGAGCTGACGGCGAACCTGGACTTCGACACCGACGGCGATGGAAACATCGACTCGGACGACACCTATTGGAACGAGGGCAAGGGTTGGTTGTCCATCGGAAACTCGGACGATCCCTTCATAGTGAGGTTCTACGGCAACGGTCATTCCTTGACCAACCTGTTCATCAACCGGCCCGACGAGGATGAGATCGGTTTGTTCGGGCAATTGGGTCCGGTTCCGGGCCTTTTTGCTGATGAAATTCATACAGACGCGGGGTTCGACATTCTCGATGTCGGGTTGATCGGTGTCGACATCAGCGGTCGGGACAAGGTCGGCAGCCTGGTTGGCCGGGCCGACGATTTAGAGACCAGGCGGAGTCATGCTTCAGGCCGTGTGGCTGGACGGGACAGGGTGGGTGGACTTGTCGGGGATAGCGACAGCGGTGTTTGGGAGAGCTACGCCGCCGTCAAGGTGTCGGGTAGAAATAGTGTTGGCGGACTGATTGGGAGTCAAGCCACAATCAAGGCAGCTAACTTGTTAAACCATTCCCGAATAGGCAGTTGCTATGCCACCGGGGACGTGTCGGGCGCCAACGCCATAGGTGGGTTGGTGGGGTCGTCCGGCACTTCGATCTGGGCCGCTTACGCTACCGGGAACGTTTCGGGAACGGGGTCACGGCAGATGGGAGCGTCCGAGTGTGAACTCGGTGGCGGCGGTGTCGGCGGCCTGGTCGGAAACGCCTGCTATCCGGGGAGGTATGGCGGCCACATATTTGCCAGCTATGCCACGGGGATGGTTTCCGGCAGCGTGGGCGTCGGCGGCCTGGTGGGCACCACTCATTCGGAGGTTGTTCTCCGTGGCAATTATTGGGATATGGAGGCGTCGGGCGTTCGCGTCGGCGTCGGCGAGGACGACTCGAATGAAAACGGTGTGATCGATGGCACGGAGTCGCATTCGATCGGCTTGGCCGGCCAGACAACCGCCGTCCTTCAAGCACCGACGTACTACGAAGGCATCTACGAAACCTGGAATCTGGACGTCAACCTCGATGGAGAGCCCGACGCCCCCTGGCATTTCGGGACGTCCAGCCAGTATCCCGCACTGACTGCGGACCTGAATCGGAACCGAAGCGCGACCTGGCAGGAATTCGGGTACCAGGTTCGGGGCGGCTTGACCCTGACGGCAGCGGCGACGGAGGGCCAGGCCCAAGTGGCTCTGGCTTGGACTCAGGTGTCGACGAGCCCCTGGAGCCCGGCGCCCGACGTCACCTACACACTCGTGCGCGACGACGGAACCACGGAAGAGGCGGTCGAGAAAGGCGCCACGGCGCTCCGGTACACCGACACGGATGTGACCACCGGCGCCACCTACACCTACCGGGTCACGGCCCTGCTCGATGGTGGTGAAGCGATCCGCAGTGCACCGGTATCGGTGATCGTAGGCGAGGGCAACCAACCGCCGGTAGCCGTCGGGATCTTGGAGGATCTGTTTCTGCGCGTGGGTGCAGGCACGGGGACGGTGGCACTCTCGGAGGCGTTCCGGGACCCGGAGAGCGACACCCTCACCTATGGGGCGTCCTCATCGGAAACGGCCGTGGCCTCCGTCACCTCGTCTGCGGCCCAATTGACCATCACCCCGGTAGCCGGAGGCCGGACGGCGATCACCGTGACTGCAACCGACAGCGCCGGGTCGAACAATTCAGCAACTCAGCGATTCACGGTGACGGTCTGGCCGGCGAACGCGGTTGACTACGACACCGACGACGACAGCCTCATCGAAATCGGCAATCTGGCGCAGCTCGATGCCGTCCGTCACGATCTGGACGGCGACGGCACACCCACGGCCCGCGGGAAGAATTCCTATGAAAGAGCGTTCGCAAATGCCGTGGAGTGGATGGGTTGCAGCCTTTCGGTCGGGTGCCGAGGCTACGAGTTGACGGTGGATCTGGATTTCGACACCAACGGCAACGGCGCCGCCGACGCCGCCGACGAATACTGGAACGGCGGTGCCGGGTGGGTGCCCATCGGCGGCGCCGGATCGACGCTGGACGCCCAGGCGTACCACGTGGAAAATCCATTCACAGCGAACTTCGAGGGCAACGGGCATACCGTCAGTCATCTGTTTATCGGAACCGACACGATATTCCTGGTGGGGTTGTTCGGCTTCGCTGGATCTTCCTCCAACATTCGGAACCTCGGGTTGATCGATGCCGATGTGTCGGGACCCGAGCTCGCCGCAGGTCTGGTTGGACTCAACCGCGGCAAAATTCGGAGCAGCTACGTCACGGGCCGCGTGTCGAGTATCAATAACGTGGGCGGTCTGGTGGGGATCAACAGCCTTTTCGCCGAAATTCGCGGTAGCTATGCCACAAGTCACGTTTCAGGGGACGACGACGTGGGCGGGCTGGTCGGGGACAACCGTGGCGAGATTGTCGCCAGCTACGCCACGGGCCGCGCGGCCGGGAATACCGACGTGGGCGGTCTCGTCGGGAATAATAAATCAACGGGTGAGATCAGCGCCGGCTACGCCACGGGCACTGTGTCGGGCGGTTCCAATGTCGATGGATTGATCGGGTTGTTCGAGGGGGGAAGCATCAACGCCAGCTACTGGGACAAGCAAACATCGGGTCATGCGACAGGGGTCCTGCCCTTCGGCAGGACGACGGCGCAGTTGCAGTCGCCCCGGAGCTACAGTGGCATCTATGGAAGCTGGAACCTGGATATCAATGGAGACAGTGTGAACGATGATCCCTGGGATTTCGGAACCTCCAGCCAGTACCCGGCCCTGCGAGCGGACAGGAATGGAGATGGCGATGCGACGTGGGAGGAGTTCGGCTATCAGCTTCGGTCCGGTCCGAACTTGACCGCGACACCCACGGAGAATGCCGGGCAGAGCCAGGTGGAACTGGAATGGACCGAAGTGCCGTTGAGTAGTGCATGGACCCCGGCGCCGAGCCTGTCCTACACCGTGACCCGGGACGACGGCGCCACCCTTGAGACCATCGCCGAGAACCTCACCGCGCGGGAGTACACGGACACCGACGTCGCGGGCGAAACCTACGTCTACCAGGTGGCTGCAGTGGTGAACGGCGGCGAAGCCGTGCGGAGCGCCACAGTGTCGGTAACGGTGGTCGGCAACAGCCGGCCAGTGCCGGTAGGAACCTTGCCGGATCGAACGCTGCGCGTGGGTGACTCGGCCATGACGGAGGTGGCGGGGGCGTTCCGGGATCCGGAGGGAGACACGATCACCTACGGCGTGTCCTCGTCGGACCCCACCATCGCCTCGGTGACGGTTGCGGGAACGCGAGTGACGATGGTATCGGTCGGAGCGGGTCAGGCGACGATCACGGTGACCGCGACCGACGAAACGGGGTCCAACAAGAGCAGGACACAGCGGTTCACGGTGACGGTTCTGCCCACCACGACGACCGACTACGACGCTGACGACGACGGACTCATCGAAATCAGCAATCCAGCTCAGCTCGACGCCGTCCGTCATGACCTGGACGGGGATGGGGTCCCGACGACCACGGGCGCCAGGTCCTATGCCAGGGCGTTCGCCAACGGGAGCGACCAACTGGCCTGCGGCGGACTCTTCGGGTGCGTGGGGTACGAGCTGAGCGCCGATCCGGACTTCGACACCGACAATAGCGGCGAGGCCGACGCCGGCGACACCTATTGGAACGGCGGCGCCGGGTGGGTGCCGATCGGCGACTCGTCCGACAGCTTCTCGGCGATCTTCGAGGGCAACGGGGAAACCCTCACCAATCTGTTTATCGACAGGAGTGGAAACGATGTCGGATTGTTCGGCGAGACGACATCCTCCGCCGTCATCCGGAACCTGGAGCTGGTGGCTGTCCAGGTGACGGGAACGGACAACGTCGGCGGCCTGGTCGGGTCCAACGGCGGCGCCGTCAGCGGATGCTTCGCCACGGGAAAGGTGACTGGCGACGACGATGTCGGCGGCCTGATCGGGTCCAACCTGAATGATGGGGCCGTGACCGTCAGCTACTCCACCGTGCAGGTGACGGGAGACGACCGCGTCGGCGGTCTTGCCGGGTCCAACCGCGGCGAGGTGACCGCCGCCTACGCGACGGGCCGAGTCGTGGGGGATTCCGAGGCGGGAGGATTGATCGGCCGGAACAGCGGTGACGTCAACGTCAGCTACGCCACCGGTCTGGTCTCGGGCCGAAGCACCATCGGCGGGCTGGTGGGACGCAACACCGGCGGCGGCGCCATCAGCGACAGCTTTTGGGATATCGAAACCTCGGGACGCGCATCCGGATCCTACGGCCAGCCCCAGACCACGGCGAACCTGCAGACGCCCACGGACTACGCCGGCATCTATCGGAACTGGAACCTGGACCTGGACGGGGACGGCATGAACGACGCCCCCTGGGACTTCGGGACGTCCAGCCAGTACCCCGCGCTTTCCGTGGACACGAATGGGGTCGGCGGGGAGACCTGGCAGGAGTTCGGCCAGCAGATTCGCGCCGGCCCGGCCCTGATGGCGACCCCCGCGCTGGGTCGGGTGACGCTGATCTGGTCCGCCGTCTCCGTCTCTGGGGTGACCTACAATCTCTACCGCACCTCCGGAACCACCGTCCGGATCCTCTCCGAGAACACTTCAAGCCGCGCATACGTCGATACCGGCGTGACCGCCGGCGCCACCTACGTCTATCAAGTGGCGGCCGTGATCAACGGCGGCGAAGCGAGCCGCAGTGCCCGGGTCTCGGTGGACGTCCCGATTCCGGATACGACGGGCCCGACGGTCAGCAGGCTGGAGATCACGTCGGACGCGGGATCGGATTCAACTTACGCGATCCGGGACGTGATCGAGGTGACGGTGACCTTCAGCGAGGACGTCTTCGTGACCGGGACGCCGCAGTTGACGCTGAGGGTGGGAGAACAGGATCGAACGGCGAACTACGACAGCGTCACCGACGCGGAAGTCCTGTTCCGCTACCGGGTGGTCACCGGCGACGTCGACACCAACGGCGTGAGCATCGCGGCCGACAGCCTGTCGCTCAACGGAGGAACCCTCAAGGACGGCTCGGACAACGAGGCCGATCTGGATCACCGGGCGCTGGGAACCCAATCGCGGCACAAGGTGGACGGCATCCAGCCGGAGTTGGCGGCGACCCGCGGAGCGGTGGTGAACGGAGCGGCGCTGACGCTGACCTATACCGAGACGTTGGACTCGGCGTCAACGCCGCCGTCCGGCGCCTTCTTCGTGTCGGGAGGGTCTTCGTCCCGCACCGTCTCCGATGTTGCGTTGAGGGGAAGTGCGGTGGATCTGACTCTTTCCTCCGCCGTGGCGCATTGGGAGACGGGGATCCGGGTGAGCTACACGGTCCCGGCCGGGATGGGGGCGACGCCGATTCAGGACCGGGCCGGAAACGACGCGGACGGACTGAGCGGCGCGCCCGTGACGAACGAGACGCCGGACCGGATTCCGCCGACGGTCACCTCGGTGGAGATCACGTCGGATCCTCCGGACAGCCGTGACGTCTACGGCATCGGCGAGGAGATCGAGGTGACGGTGACCTTCAGCGAGACCGTGACCGTGACCGGGACCCCGCGGGTGACGCTGAAGGTGGGCGAGCGGGATCGATCGGCGAACTACGAGAGCGTCACGGGTGCGGTGGTGGTCTTTGCCTACACGGTCGCCACCAACGACAGCGACACGGACGGGGTGAGCATCGAGGCGGACAGCCTGACCGGGACGATCCGGGATACCGCAGGGAACCATGCCGTCCTGACCCACTCGACCGTGGCGGCCGACACCGGGCAGAAGGTGGACGGCATCAAACCCGTCCTGGCGAGCACCGACGGCGCCGTCGCGAACGGAACGATGCTGACGCTGGCCTACAGTGAGCCTCTGGACACATCCTCGGCGCCGGGGAACGATGCTTTCACCGTGACGGGGGGGAGCGAGACGAGGGCGGTCACCGGAGTCCGGGTGAGCGGGAACTCGGTGGAGCTGACCCTGACTCCGGCGGTGGAGCACTGGGAGACGGGCCTGCGGGTGAGCTATACGGT
The DNA here is from genome assembly GCA_965217775.1 of Acidobacteriota bacterium. Lineage (GTDB taxonomy): Bacteria > Acidobacteriota > UBA6911 > RPQK01 > JAJDTT01 > JAJDTT01. Next base: position 2,533,761 of record CBDCJH010000002.1, on the reverse strand, counting down.
GCCGACCGGGGCGAGCGCGAGCCCAATTCAGGACACGGCCGGCAACGATGCGGACCGGTTGATCAACAAGAGCGTCACCAACAACACAGGCGATGCGGGAGGACCGACGGTCGAGATGGTGAGGATCACCTCCAATGCGGGGTCGGATCGGACCTACGCGGTGGAAGATCTCATCGAGGTGACGGTGACGTTCGACGAAACGGTGGTGGTGACGGGAACCCCGCGGCTGACGCTGAATGTGGGCGGCCGGAATCGAACGGCCGACTACCTGAGTGTCACGGGGGCGGCCGTGAAGTTCGAGTACAAGGTCTCCCGGGGCGACAGCGACCGGGACGGCGTGAGTATCGATGCCGACAGCCTGTCGCGCGGTGGAGGGACGATCCGGGACGGCGCCCGGAATAACGCGCAGCTCGACCACGCGGCGGTGGCGGCCGATTCCCGGCACCAAGTGGACGGGGTGCCTCCGGTGCTGGCCACTACGGACGGGGCGGTGGTGAACGGAACGACGCTGACGCTGGCTTACAGCGAGCCGCTGAGGTCGTCATCTCGACCAGCGACGAGCGTCTTCACCGTGACCGGGGGGAGTGAGACACGGACGGTCACCCGGGTGCAGGTGAGCGGAAGCGCGGTCCTGTTGACGTTGAACCCGGCCGTAACGGACATAGAGAGCGGCCTCCGGTTGAGCTACCAGCCGGGGGGGAATCCGATCGAGGACGTGGTGGGCAACGCCGCGGACGAGCTGAACAACCGACCAGTCACGAACCGGACGGGAGACACGACGGGGCCGACCGTGGAGACGGTGAGGATCACCTCGAACGCAGGATCGGATTCAACCTACGCGGCCGGCGAGACCATCGAAGTGACGGTGACGTTCAACGAGACGGTGGTGGTGACGGGGACGCCGCGGTTGACGCTGAACCTGGGCGGCCGCAGTCGGACGGCCAACTACCAGGACGTCACGGGGGCCGCCGTGAGGTTCGAATACCAGGTGGTCTCCGGCGACAGTGCTGCTTACGGGGTGAGCATCGACGCGAACCGCCTGTCGGGAGGGACGATCCGGGACGGCGCCCGGAACAACGCCGTGCGGAACCACGCGCCGGTGGCGGCCGATTCCCGGCACCAGGTGGATGGGGTCAAGCCCAGGCTGGCGACGTCCGACGGGGCGGTGGCCAGCGGCACGACGCTGACGCTGGCCTACGGCGAGCCGTTGGATTCCTCTTCGGTGCCGGTGACGGACGACTTCACCGTGACGGGAGGGAGTGAGACGCGGACGGTCAGCGGCGTCCGGGTGAGCGGAAGCGCGGTGTTCCTGACGGTGAGCTCGGCCGTAACGGACGGTGAGCGCGGCCTTCGGGTGAGCTACGAGCCCGGGTCGGATCCGATTCAGGACACGGCGGGCAACGACGCGGACCGGTTGAGCAGCAAGAGCGTCACGAACCGGACGGGAGACACGACGGGACCGACCGTATCGACGGTTCGGATCACCTCGAGTGCAGGGTCGGATCGGACCTACGGGGTGGACGAGACTATCGAAGTGACGGTGACGTTCGACGAGACGGTGGTGGTGACGGTGACCCCGCAATTGACCCTGAACGTAGGCGGTCGGAGTCGAACGGCGAACTTCCGAAGTGTCAAGAACCAGGCCGTGAAGTTCGCCTACCGGGTGGTCCCGGGTGACAACGACGGGGACGGAGTGAGCATCGATGCGGACAGCCTGTCGCGCGGTGCGGGGACGATCCGCGACGGCGCCCGGAATGACGCCACCTTGGACCACGCGGGGGTGGCGGCCGATGCGCGGCACCAGGTGGACGGGATCCTCCCAGTGCTGGCCACGACGGACGGGGCGGTGGTGAACGGAACGAAGCTGACGCTGGCCTACAGCGAGCCGCTGAACTCCTCCTCAAGACCGGCGGCGAGCGCCTTCACCGTGACCGGGGGGAGTGAGGCCCGGACGGTCACCCGGGTGCAGGTGAGCGGAAGCGCGGTCTTGCTGACTCTGAGTCCGACCGTGCAGGACACAGAGAGCGGCCTCCGGTTGAGCTACCAACCGGGGGGGAATCCGATCGAGGACCCGGTGGGCAACGCCGCGGATGAGCTGAACAACCAACCGGTCACCAACCACACGGGAGACACGACGGGGCCGACCGTGGAGACGGTGAGGATCACCTCGAACGCAGGATCGGATTCAACCTACGCGGCCGGCGAGACCATCGAAGTGACGGTGACGTTCAGCGAGACGGTGGTGGTGACGGGGACGCCACGGTTGACGCTGAACGTGGGCGGCCGGAACCGGACGGCCAACTACCAGGACGTCACGGGGGCCGCCGTGAGGTTCGAATACCAGGTGGTCTCCGGCGACAGTGCTGCTTACGGGGTGAGCATCGAGGCGAACCGCCTGTCCGGCGGCACCATCCGCGACGGCGCCCGGAACAACGCCGTGCGGAACCACGCGCCGGTCGCGGCCGATTCCCGGCACCAGGTGGATGGGGTCAAGCCCACTCTGGCGACCAGCGACGGAGCGGTCGTGAACGGGAGGACGCTGACGCTGGCGTACGGCGAGCCGTTGGATTCCTCTTCGGTGCCGGCGACGGACGACTTCACCGTGACAGGCGGGAGTGAGACGCGGACGGTCACCGGCGTCCGGGTCAGCGGAAGCGCCGTGTTCCTGACGCTGAGCTCGGCCGTCGCGGATGGAGAGAGCCGCCTCCGGGTGAACTATGAGCCGGGATCGAATCCGATTCAGGACACCGCAGGGAACGACGCGGACCGGTTGAGCAGCAAGAGCGTCACGAACCGGACGGGAGACACGACGGGACCGGCCGTGTCGAGGGTTCGGATCACCTCGAGTGCGGGGTCGGATCGGACCTACGGCGTGGACGAGGCCATCGAGGTGACGGTGACGTTCGACGAGACGGTGGTGATCACCGGAACGCCGGAACTGACCCTGAACGTGGGCGGCGGGAACCGAAGGGCGGAGTATCGGAGCGTCTCGACCCGGGCGGTGAAGTTCGCCTACCGGGTGGTCACTGGGGACAACGACGAGGACGGAGTGAGCCTCGAGGAGAACCGGCTGTCGCGAGCCGGCGGAAGGATCCGCGACGGAGCGGGCAATGACGCGACCTTGGACTATGAGGCCGTGGCGGCCAGTTCCAGCCACAAGGTGGACGCGGTGGCCCCGGTGCTGGCACTGACCGATCCGGCGGTGGTCAACGGCGCGACGCTGACGCTGACCTACAACGAACCGCTCGACACCTCTTCGCGGCCGGCGACGAGCGACTTCACCGTGGAGGGAGGCAACGAGACACGCACCGTGACCCGGGTTCAGGTGAGCGGGAGCACGGTTCGTCTCACGGTGAACCCGGCGGCGGAGTACGGAGAGACGGGGATCCGGGTGAGCTACGAGCCGCGATCGAATCCGATCCAGGACCCGGTGGGCAATGACGCCGAAGCCTTCAGAGACCAGTTCGTGGACAACCGGACACCGGACACCACGGCGCCGTCGATCGAAGGGATCGAGATCAGCTCGAACCCGGGGACGGACGAGACCTACGCGGTCGACGACATGATCTCGGTGACGGTGCGGTACGACGAGCCGGTGACGGTGGACACCATTCGCGGAACGCCGACGTTGGATCTTCTGGTGGGGACCCGGCGGAAGCGGGCCAGTGCCAGTGTGGGGCCGGACCAGCCGGCCGTGCTGTTCGTCTACACGGTGGAGAAAGGAGATGAGGACGAGGACGGCGTGAGCGTCCCGCGCGGGAGCATCTCTCTCAATGGAGGAAAGATCCTGGATCTGGCGGACAACCCGGCGGCGCGGAGCTACGAGGCGGTGGAGGCGCAGGCGGACCACAAGGTGGACGCGAGCGTGCCGGGACTGGAGGGCGTGACGGTGCATGGCTCGCGGGTGGCGCTGACCTACGACGAGGCGCTGGATGAGGGCTCGACACCATCGCGGTTCGATTTCGCGGTGACGGTGGCCGGGGATGATCGAATGGTGCTCCAGGTTCGGGTGAGCGGAAACAGCGTCATCTTGACGCTGACCTCACGGGTGACGGCGGGCGAGACGGTAAGGGTGAGCTATACACCCGGGCTCGACCCGCTCCAGGACGAGGTGGGTAACACCGTGGAGGCGTTGACCGATCAACGGGCGGACCCGCCACTGGTCACGATCCAAGCCAAGCAGGGATCCGAGACGGTGACGGAAGGCGACACCGTGGAGTTCACCCTGACGCGCGGACCCCCGACGGAGGCCCCGCTGACGGTGAACCTGGAGGTCACGGAGACGAGATCGATGATCGAGACCTCGGGCGACTACGCACCGCCGGAGGAGGTGGAGTTCCGGACCGGACAGGAGACGGCGACGCTGGAGGTGTTGACCGATGATGACGATGTCGCCGAATCCACCAGCCGGGTCACCGCCCGGCTGCTGCCGGGAGACGAGTACCGGCTGGGACCCACTTCGACCCGGAGCGCCCGGGTGACGGTCCAGGACAACGAAGTCTCGGCCCCGCCCCCACCACCTCCTCCTCCCCCTCCGCCACCACCGCCGCCACCTCCTCCACCGCCGCCGCCTCCTCCGCCACCGCCACCACCGCCGCCGCCACCACCGCCTCCGGCTGCGACTGTGCCCACGGCACCGTTGAACCTGCAGGCAGAAGCCGGGGACGGTGAAGTGACGCTGACCTGGAAGGCCCCCGAGAGCGACGGCCGCTCTGCCCTCACCGGCTACCAGGTCCGAATCGACCGGGCCGGGGACTGGACCTCCATCGGTTCCACGGACCTGACCCATACCGTCGCCGGACTGACCAACGGTCGGACCTACATCTTCGAGGTGCGGGCCGTGAACGAAGTCGGCCAGAGTCCTCCCTCCAGCCCGGTCGAGGCCACGCCTATGGCCGAGGAGGTGATCCTGGAGTTCGCCCATTTCGGCAACGGGGTTTCGGGCGACGACGTCCTCATCACCTCCGACCTGGTGCTGGTGAACGTGGCCGAGAATGAGATCCGTCCCGTCATCTACTTCTTCGACCGGGAGGGAGATCTGTTTGAGGCCGAGTCCGTGGTGGACGTCGGGGAGGATCTGGAGATCCGGGAGGACGGAGGGCTGGCGCCCCGGACAGAGATCGCGTCGCTGGGCGAGTTGACGATCTCCACCCACGGCCGGGGAGAGGTGGTGACGGGGTCGGTGCGGGTGGTGTCGGACGGACCCATCGGCGGCGTGGTCCGCTTCGACATCCCCGGAATCGGCGTCGCCGGCGTCGGCGCCAGCGAACCCACGTCGGACGCCCTGTTCCCGGCCCGGCGGCAGTCGGGCGGAATCCGCACTGCGGCGGCCATCCACAACTTGGGGATGGAGGCTGTCGACGTCCAGTGCCGGTTGATGAAGGACGGCAGAGTGCTGGAAGAGGGGGAGATCGAGCTAAGCGCCAACGGCCAGGATGCCCAGTTCCTCGAGGAGCTGTTCACCGCGACCGACACCACGGACTTCGTGGGGTCGGTGCGTTGTACGGTCCCTGCCGGTGAGTCGTTCACGGGAGTGGCGGTGGAGCTGGATGCGGGAAACCGGATCTTCACCACGCTGCCGGTGGTGCCGATCGGCCCGGAGGCTACCGAAGACCAGGAAACGACGCTCAACTTCGCGCACTTCGCCAATGGAACGTCCGGCGACGGGACCTTGATCACCTCCGACCTGGTGCTGGTGAACGTGGCCGCTTCGACCGCCCGTCCCGCCATCTACTTTTACGATCAGGGCGGAGAGCTATTGGAGCCGGAATCGATGGTGGAGGTCGAAGACCATCTTCTCGTCCGAGAGGACGGAGGTCTGACCCTGCGAACCGCCATGGCCCGTCTGGGCGAGCTGACGATCTCGACCCACGGCCGCGGAGACGTGGTGACCGGATCGGTGCGGGTGGTGGCGAACGGGCCCATCGGCGGCGTCCTGCGCTTCGACATTCCCGGCGTCGGCGTGGCCGGAGTGGGAGCGAGTCAACCCACGGTGGACGCCCTGTTCCCGGCGCGCCGGCAGCCAGCCGGGATCCGCACCGCGGCGGCGATCCGCAACCTGGCGGCGCAGCGCGCAACGGTGCGGTGCCGGTTGATGAGCGGGGGCGAGGCGCTGGAAGAGGTGGACGTCCGTCTCGACGCCCACGGACAGCAAGCCAGTTTCATCGAAGAGGTCTTCACCCGGACGGATACCAGAGACTTCGTCGGATCGGTGAGATGCACGGCGGCCGGGGAAGCCATGTTCACCGGAGTCGCGGTGGAACTGGACACCGGCAACCGGATCTTCACCACCCTGCCGGTGGTGCCGATTCAAAGATGACCCGCCGAGAGTAGTTGAAAGGACATCCCCTCCTGAACCCCTCGATCGATTGCGAACGGCGATATTCCGGAGGACATTGGTCAACTGAAATGAAGGGACTTCTCCCGACTCTTCCCACCCGGTCCGAATCTCCATGTGCCGTGGCTGTTCCCGGCCTCGGTGAGCCCATTCCAGCCAAAAATTGACATTTGTTGGTGTCGTGCCGGAAGAACAACGTGAAAAAGCCTCCAACTGATAGGAGGGGACATTCTTGTCCCCCATTCCCCAGAGTCCCGTTCGCAAGTCGGCGGTGACAAACCGCCGCTCCGTTAACTCTTAAAGTTGTGGATACAGGCTCTTCAGCTTGATCCGTGCATCCTCCGTCTTGAACTGCCAGTTGATCTCGGTTTGGCGTTGATTCCGATCCAGGACCCAAGCCTCGATCTCGCGTTGCATCTTGGCCAGGCTGGGAATGCGGCGCTGCCCCGGAGCGGGATCCGCCATTACTTCTTTCGATGAGGCTGCAATTGGTTTTTTTGTGTCAGAGGTCTGGCGTTATTTCCCGGAATCTTGCCACGGGCTGATAGCTAAGCCTTCCGATCTCGACGCTCGTCACCCAAGCGACTCGCGCGTGCTGTGTGCCGCGTGCGAAAACTCAATGTGCATCAAAGGCACGTGCCCGAAGGAGCGCGCACGCGAAAGCAACCAGCTATGGCCGTGGCTTGTCAGCCCGCGAGTCCGGCTGGTGATACGCGGGAGGAGGCGGTGGCGCACTGTGGACACGGACGCTGCCATCCGGCGCGGTCGGAAACATGTGGAGGGACCGCGACCGGAGGAGGAATGGGGTAGGCTGGTTTGTGACCGGTAGCGGGTCACAAGCCAGCGCATCGGTCACGTGCACCGGCCGGATTCCTCCGCCACCGTGGCGGAACGGCCGCGGGCTCGAACGGGGCCAGTGGGCACTCCGGGGAAGTCTGGCGGTGCTGCCCGTTTACTGCTAGAGTGAATGGACCATGAGCATCAAGGTAGAATACCGGGATGGGGTCTTCGCGCCCCTTCAGGAGGTGGAGGGACCCACACCCGATGAGGTCTACCAAGTCCTCTCAGAGAGCGAGTTGAAACGGCTTGCGGCGGATGTTCCGTGGTTGAAGGGTTCGGAGCGCAGCTTCGAGTTCTGGGAGAACGAGGAGGATGCCGTCTACGATAGCCTATAGGCAGGGCGACATCGTTCTCGTATCCTTTCCCTTCACCGATCTCACTTCATCCAAGAGACGCCCCGCGCTGGTCCTTTCCCCGGATTCCTTCAACGCCTCCGGAGAGGATCTCGTGCTGGCAGCCGTTACCTCGTACATCACGTATGATCCGAACTCGGTGCATCTCCGGCGCGGCGACTTCGCGCAAGGTGGGCTTCCCAAGGCGTCGATGGTGAAGACGACGAAGCGGTTCACGATGCACTCGTCGCTAATTGCCAAGCGAATCTGTGCTCTCCGGATCGAGAAGATGGAGGAAGTCCTGCAGTCGGTGCGCGGGTTCTTCTCCTGACCCGAAACGCTGGCTGGAGGGACCGGACCGGTTGTCCATGATTCCGTGGCGTCGTTTGAACATGTCCGTAGGGCGGTAGGATCGACTCGACGGCCTCGGGAGGACGATCCCAGGCCACCAGCACCTCCGTCCGGTGGGATCGGAGCAACGGCTTGATGTCCGCCGCGGTGTAGTCGTGCTCGCGGCAGGCCGCGAAAAAAATAGACTGTCCCTTTCTCGGTCCCGCTTTCTAGCGGGGAGGGGAAGCGGGGTCACGGTGGAGACTGAGGCACCGGCAAGATGGCGAAAGCCGCCGGCAACTGCGGCTCCTTACCCCCTACCGCGCAGACTCCATGCCGGCCAGGTCCAAGCAGTCCGGCTCAATCGGCGAAACGAAATGAAAAGAGCCTGCTGCGGTCGAGGTGGAACTTCAGCACGATGGAGCGCCCTTTCAAGCCACCGACGTCCGAGCCCTGGGTCCACTTCATGGTATGCCGCAGGCTGTCACCCTTGGCTGCCACCGCGTCTTTCCGGCCGAATCCCTCGATCGGTGTTCCCCCGGGCTCCAGAATCTCAACCGCGACCGACCCTTCACCGGCATCGGCATTGACCAGGAGCCTTTCTCCGGACATCCGGATCGGCTTGGTGGTCAAGACTCCGTTCCCGGCGTCGATGGACACGAAACCGTCCAGGCGAAGTTTTGCCAGACCCACCTTGCCTCCCTGGACCTCTTCCCGGCGGGTCGCCCAGTGGAGGCCGCTGAAGCCGACGTAGTAGATCCGGATCTCATCCTCCACCACGAGCGGGTGCTGCATCACGTAGACCATGCTGCGGTCAAAGGCTTCGGGCTGGGTCCCCAGAGGCAGGAAGACGTTGCGTCCTCCGGCGCGTTCCCAGGTCCGGCCGTCCCGGCTGAAAGCCAACTGGATGTCGACCGTGTCCAGATTCCGGACCCGGAGAGTTGGTGACCGGATCCGTTCAGGTCCTCGCGAGGGGCTCACGTGTCTGGGACAGCGAACGGCAAGCTTTCCGTGGGCGCGCGTATGACCTCGTCCGAGGGCCGGATGCCCGGAAAGGGCACATCCGGTTCGATGAGCGGGGAGGGGAAGCGGGGTCACGGTGGAGACTGAGGCACCGGCAAGATGGCGAAAGCCGCCGGCAACTGCGGCTCCTTACCCCCTACCGCGCAGACTCCATGCCGGCCAGGTCCAAGCAGTCCGGCTCAATCGCCGAAACGAAATGAAAAGAGCCTGCTCCGGTCGAGGTGGAACTTCAGCACGATGGAGCGCCCTTTCAAGCCACCGACGTCCGAGCCCTGGGTCCACTTCATGGTATGCCGCAGGCTGTCACCCTTGGCCGCCACCGCGTCTTTCCGGCCGAATCCCTCGATCGGTGTTCCCCCGGGTTCCAGAATCTCAACCGCGACCGACCCTTCACCGGCATCGGCATTGACCAGGAGCCGCGCTCCGGACATCCGGATCGGCTTGGTGGTCAAGACTCCGTTCCCGGCGTCGATAGACACGAAACCGTCCAGGCGAAGTTTTGCCAGACCCACCTTGCCTCCCTGGACCTCTTCCCGGCGGGTCGCCCAGTGGAGACCACTGAAGCCAACGTAGTAGATCCGGATCTCATCCTCCACCACGAGCGGGTGCTGCATCACGTAGACCATGCTGCGGTCAAAGGCTTCGGGCTGGGTCCCCAGAGGCAGGAAGACGTTGCGTCCTCCGGCGCGTTCCCAGGTCCGGCCGTCCCGGCTGAAAGCCAACTGGATGTCGACCGTGTCCAGCCAGTCGGGTCCGGATTCGATCTGCCGTGAGGTTGCGGTCTCCAGTCCGGGCAGCGTGTGGTAGACCGCGATGAAGCCGAAGTACACGTCGCCGTACGGCATCCACTCCATGTTGTAGAACTGCTGGTTCCAAGGCGGATCTTCCCGGTCGGCGCTCATGATCACGCCCCGGGGCTCCCATTTGAGGAAGTCGTCACTCTCGCTCTGCAGAACCTCCCGCCGCAGGAAGCTTCCCTCCACGCCGGGCCACAACTCATCGCGGAGGTCTCGGCGGAGCTTCCAGTCCGGTGGAAGGTAGACGGGATTGACCCGGGTGTGGGCGACGTACTTGCCCAATCGCGGATCCCACATCACCGAATTCGGGCTGTCGGCCATGGGAATCACCGGTTTGCCGGTGGCCCGCTTCCAGTGAATCCCATCCGGGGAGAAGGCGATGCCGATGCCGTTGCCCGAGGATTCCAATCCCGGAGAACCGTGCATGTGGTAGATCATCTTGTAGCGGCGCTCCGGGTCGGTTTCGACTGCGTCCTTGAAGACGCCTCCTGCAACCTCGCCCCTTCCGGCGGTGAAGACCAGGTTGTTGTCCTTGGATCCCTGGTGTTCCAACAGCCCCAGGTTGGGCAGTTCCCAGCGAATGCCGTCCTTCGAGGTCGCGTAACCGAGGAAGACCTTGCTCCAGTCGTAGACGGCCGCGTCGTACCACATCTTGAAGATCCGCTCTTCGGCGTCGTAGATGACGTTTCCCATGACGACCACCAGGTCCTGGCCTCCGACCTTCTGCTCCGGCTTCAGCTCGAGAACCGGATTCCCCTCGTACTTCACCGGTTGATTCAGCACCCGATAGGCTCGTTCCATGGAGCCAATGACGGCATCATCGACGAACAGTTGCTTGGCGGTTCCGACGTCAACCACCTGGTCGGAATGCTTGGCCCAACCCAAGCTTGAGAAGAGCGCAGTAAGGACCGTCGTCAGCAACAGCTTCTTGATCATGATTCCCAATTTCCTTTCGTGAACCAGGAGGGGGGACATTTTGTCCCCCTCTTCATACGAGGAGGGGGGACATCTTGTCCCCCTCTTCATTTCCGGCCTGATGCCCTTCTCCCGCAGCCGGAGGGTCAGCTCGCCAGTTTTTCCGGCATCGTTCTGCGTTTCCGGATCCGAAGCGGGACCCGGAAGTTGGCATCGGCGTCCGAGTCGGCCTCCGTCTCCCGAGCCAGGAAGAGGGGCACGTCCTCCGCCGGGGGATTGGTTCGGTCATGGGCCGTGGGAAAGCTGCGCATGATGATCCGCTGCTCCCGGTTCAAGGTCTCGATCCACTGGGGATCGCATTGCCGCCGGTCTCCCTCCCAGAGCCAGGAGGGGCAGTAACTCACGAAGATGTTCTTTCGGATCACGTCCGTCTCGTTGACGTCGACCCGGTGCCAGGTCCCGCAGTGCATCACCGTCATGCTTCCGGCAGGAACCACCAGGGGGACTTCCCCCGGGACGCTCTCGTGAGTGTAGTACTGGTCGAATTCCTGGTTTCGATGACTGCCCGGCATGTAGATGAAGTTCCCCATTCCGGCATGCGGCAGATCCGTGAGCCAGAGGCCGACGCAGAGACGCAGAGGGAGTTCCGTCGAGAATACGGCATAGGGTGTGGGCCGAGGCGAGTCGGGGTGCCACATGGACTCGTCCTTGTAGTCCCGGGGCCGGATGAAGATATCCGAGCGGTGGAGCTTCAAGAGCTCGCCGTAGAGATCGTAGCCGTAGCCCACGTGGCGGGGATGATCGATGAGCGCGCTCAAAACCGGATCCGCAGCGACGCAGTGAGGCTGCCTGAAATCCTTGCCGGGAGCATAGTTCGGATCGGAGGCGGCAACGCGATCGATGGCCTCGACATAGCGGTCCACGTCCTCCTGAGGAATGACGTTCTCCAAGACCAGAATCCCGTTTTCCTGGAATTCTTCCCATTGATCCGGAGTGAAACCTGGTGGAGCCACACGGTATGCGTTCTCTGGCACGGGAGTCTCTCCTTCCAATTCTGGGTATCCTAGCAGTCCGTGGCGAAAGTTGAAGCAAAGGTGACTGGAATCTAATGCCTGGGTTTTCAATCAAGGATCATCAAAATGGCTGGTGGCAGCACTTGGCCGCCATTGTCATCTGGATCGTGTCCGGCATTTCCTTTTCCTGTCAGAGCCAGCCCGATCCTTCCCAACAGGAGGATCCAAAAACAACCCACGACCAAGGCCTGTTGGACGTCTCCCGGCAGCTTCAGGTGCCGGAGGGATTTGAGGTGGAGCTGGTCTATTCGGTGCCGCTGGAGGAACAGGGTTCCTGGGTCGCGTTGACGCCGGATTCCGCAGGGCGGTTCATCACCGCGGATCAATTCGGGAGTCTTTACCGGGTGACTCTCGGAGCTGGAGATTCCGGCACAAGAGTCGAGAAGTTGAAGCTTCCCGTCGGGCACGCCCAGGGGCTTCTCTACGCCTATGACAGTCTCTATGTCACGGTCAACCTGTACCGGACCTCGAAGGAGAAAGTCGCGCAAGGCAGTGGGTTCTATCGGGTGCTGGACACCGATGGAGACGATCGGTTCGACGAGGTCAGGCTGTTGAAACGGTTGGAGGCCGTGGACAACGAGAATGGGCATGGCGAGCACGGGCCCCACGCCGCGGTGCTCGGCCCCGACGGTCTCATCTATCTCGTGGCGGGCAACGGCACCAAGGTTCCGGAAGGGTTGGCGCGAACCTCTCCGTTCCGGAATTGGGCCAACGATCTGCTGATCCCCCGCGAGCCGGGATTTGTGCCGGCCGGTTGGGTTGCCCGTACCGACGAAACAGGTTCTGTCTGGGAATTGATTGCCGCAGGTTTCCGGAACCCCTACGACCTGGCATTCAACCCCGACGGCGAGCTGTTCGCCTTCGATGCGGACAGCGAAGCCGGCATCGGCAAGCCCTGGTACCGCCCCACTCGAATCAACCAGGTGGTTTCGGGAGGGGAGTATGGCTGGCGCTACGACACCGGGCGTTGGACACCTTATGGAAAGTGGCCTGAATACTACCCCGACAGTGTCGGCAGCGTAGTCGATATCGGGTTCGGGTCGCCGACCGGCCTGGTTTTTGGGACCCGGGCTCGTTTTCCGGTCAGGTATCAGCGGGCGTTGTTCGCGTGCGATTGGGCGTCGGGGAAGATCTATGCCGTTCACCTGAAACCGCAGGGGGCGGGTTATACGGCGAGCTTCGAACCGTTTCTGACGGGAAGTGCCGTGCCCGTGACCGACGTCGTGATCAACCGGGATGGAGACATGTATTTCACGGTGGGCGGGAGGGAGGCCAAGTCGGGTCTTTTTCGAATCCGCTATCGGGGAGACGAAGTCACCGATCCGGCCGATCCCGTCGACGATCCCGCAGCGGAGCGGGCACGGCGAATTCGAAGCCGCTTGGAGCAGTTCCATGGTCAAGAGGACCGTCGCGCAGCGGCGGAGGCGTGGCCTCACCTGGCCAGCCCGGATCGCACACTTCGCTATGCGGCGCGTGTCGCCATCGAGCGTCAGGATCTTGCAGAGTGGCAGGATCGCGCGCTGCGCGAGAACGACACCGTCGCGTCGATCCAGGCCATGCTGGCCCTGGCGCGAACCGGTCGGCCGGAGCTGCAGGAGGCGGTCTTGGCGAGGCTCGGCCGGCTCCCTCTGGAGCAACTTCCCGAGGATCAACTTCTGGAGGCGCTACGCGCCTATAGTCTGGCCTTTGTCCGGATGGGCGGCCGGCGCAACGGATTGGGGCAACGGGCCGTCAAACGGCTGGGACGTCTTTTTCCCTCCTCCAGCCGGACACTGAACCAGGAGCTTTGCCGGCTCCTGGTCTACTTGAAGGATCCGGGTGTCATCGACAAGTCTTTGAGACTGATCGAATCCGGCGCGCGACAAGATAAGCTGTTTTATTTCGCCGCCTTGAGTCATCTCGGAGAGGGTTGGACGCTGCCCCAGCGCCAAACCTACTTCCGTGCACTGAATTTGTCCCAGGGGGAGTATCTTCGTGCCGAGAAGACACTCGGGAGGAAGGGTCTGAACAGCCGTTTCATCTACACGATTCAAAACCTGCGGCAAGCTGCCGTTGAAACCCTCAGCGAAGAGGAACTCCAGGCACTGGAGGAGATCATCGAAGATCAACGGTTTTTGAGGGACGCTGATGAGGGTCCGTCCCGTGGATTCGTGCGCACCTGGCGGGTTGCCGACTTTCTGCCCCGGCTCGAGCAGGTGAAGAGCGGCCGCTCCTACGAGCAGGGCAAGTTTGCCTACGAGGCCGCGGAATGCGCCCGATGTCACCGCTTTGGCGACCAGGGAGGCACCACGGGGCCGGACATCACTACAGCCGGAAATCGTTTCGATGAGCAGTACCTGATGGAGTCGCTGCTCGATCCCTCCAAGGTGGTCGCCGATCGCTTCTTCAACGAATCGATCGAGATGGAAGACGGTCGTTTGCATGTTGGCCGGGTCGTTTACGACGATGGAAAACTGCTGCGGGTTCGCGGGAATCCGTTTACCCAAAAGGTGACCGAAGTTGCCGCGGACCGGATAAAAACCCGCACGGTCTCGAAAATTTCAGAGATGCCCGAAGGACTGCTCGATATCTTTTCCGAGGAAGAAATTCTGGATTTGGTGGCTTATATAAGGTCGGGCGGGAATCCGGAAGATCCGGCCTTCCACACTCTACATTCAAAACCTGAGGAGCAATGATGCGAATCCTGAAATTGCTGTCTATGGCCGCGGTGCTCGCCCTGGCTCCAGGATGTGCAACGCCATCGCACGACTCGCCGCCCGATGGATTTACGAAGCTGTTCAACGGCCACGATCTGACCGGTTGGAAGGATGATGGCAGCGGGCACTGGCGGGCCGAGAACGGCATGATTCTTTACGACGGCGGAGGCTGGGAACCTGCACCCAAGACGGTGTTCGAGCGCAATTTGAGCACGGAAAAGGAGTACGGCGATTTCATTTTTCTCATCGATTGGAAGATTGAGAAAGACGGCAATAGTGGAATCTTTCTGCGTGGCGAGCTGCAAGTGGAGATCTGGGACAGAACGGCAGTCGTTTACTCATCTCCCCACGGGTCGGGTGGAATTGTGGGTTACACCAGCAAGGGACAAGACCCACTACGGACAGTCGACCGTCCGCTGGGAGAGTGGAACCACTTTGAGATCCGCGTCCAGAATGAAACCGTCACCGTGCATCTCAACGACCAGCTTATGATCGACAGGTTTGCGGCCGACTTCAAACGGGCCGAAGGCCCGATCGTGCTCCAGCATCATGGTTGGCCGCTGTGGTTCAAGAACATTTACGTTAAAGAGTTGGACGGACATTGACGAGGGCTTACGGCAGGGACTGCTGCCGAAGTGTCGATACCTGCCCTTTCTTTCTCTCCTTAATTCATCTCAAGGACTGGAGTCGGAAACAGCCGAAGAATCATTCGAAGAATCAAGACGGGTAAACGCTTCGTCACTCCATTGCACGTTCCCGCCCTTTTGCACGATCCCAATGGCAATGGTGGAGAGCTTGAAGTCGCTGTTTTCTTCCGGTACGTCCAGGCACATCTCCAGGATTGTGGGTTCCTGGAAGTTCCAGGGAAAAGACGTCGCCTGTTCTCCCGTGATCTCCAAGCTGCCGGGTGATTCTGCCGTCGGATTCCCCTTCAGATCGAAGGAGCGGAAATAGAGTCGAGTGCCGGCCGGGGCGCCGCGTTCCGGCTCGGCGGTCACCGAGGCGAAACCAAGATCCCTTCCGGCGCCGAAGACGCCGGTGATGTCCTGGCAGTCCCCGTCCCCCAGCCACTCACGCGGGGTCTGGCCCGAGACGGAAAATACCTCCTGAATATCTCCGTTTGGCTCTTCCTCCACCAAGTACCGCCCTTGAACCCGCAGCGAGTCGACCGTGCAAGGCGAGCGGACAAACACGGAAACGGCTCCAACCACCAGTTCCTCCGAGTCCGCCGTCAAGGTCAGGACTCGGGCTCCACCTCTGGGAACAGTAGCTTGGTACAGGTTTCCTACAGCCGGCTCGTCGTCGAAGAGGATCTCGGGAGCTGCGGACCTTCCCGTGTGAAACAGCAGCGCCATTTCGCAGGATTGGGGATCAGGGTCCCGGTTGGTAATCAGGATTTCAGCTTCGGCGGTGTTCACCCCGAGAGGGCCCATGAAGACATGGGGCAGAACGGCTGCGGTAGCACAGGGATCACCGTCCCACAGGGAGAGGCAGTACGGAGGGGGATAGCGCTCTTGATCGATGTCACCGGGAGGCCGCGACGATCTCACGTCGGCGACCGCTGCCGGAGATGAACCGTCGCTGTTCGAGGCCCGTAACTCGATCGACTTGTACGCGACCTCCGTGGGGAGACCCGTCAAGGTCCACTCGATGGTCACTCCCTTGCCCGGTCTCAACCAGGTCTTGGAGATCTCCGTGCTGTCGACCAGGATCTCGAAATCGAATCCCCGAAGGCGGTACCGGTAAACGGCGGTGGGGTCGCCGGGATCGTCCCAGGTCACCCTGATCCGGTCCGGCCCGACCCAGCGTGCGTCCAAGTTCAACACGTACAGGTCGGGCAGACGACTCAGCTCCGGAGGTACAGGTCCCGTCAATCGGTTTCCCCGAAAGCTGAACTGCCACAGGGTGGACAGTTGCCCCAACTCGGCCGGAAAGGGACCGCTCAACCGGTTGTGCTGGAGATGCAGGAACAACAGCTCCGACAGTTGACCCAGTACAGCCGGGATGGGCCCCGTCAGCCGGTTGTGGTCGAGGTGCAAGGTGCCCAGCCGGAACAATTGGCCCAGCTCGATCGGGATGGAACCCGTCAGCCGATTGTGGTCCAAATGTAACCATCCCAACTGGAACAGTTGACCCAGTTCGGGTGGAATCGGACCTGTCAGGACATTGTGATCGAGGCGCAACCATGCCAACCCGTACAGTTGGCCCAGCTCGTTCGGGATGGGGCCCGTCAGCCGGTTGTGGTCCAGGCGCAACCCTACGAGTCGGGACAGTTGGCCCAGTTCGAGCGGAATCGGACCCGTCAGGACATTGTGTTCGAGGCGCGACCATTCCAACCGGGAAAGCCGGGCCAACTCGGCCGGGATGGGCCCCGTCAGGCGGTTGTGATGGAGCCGCAGCCAATCCAGCCGGGAGAGTCGGGCCAACTCGACCGGAATCGGACCGGTCAACCGGTTTTCACCGAGCAACAGCCATCGTAAGCGGGACAGTTCGGCGAGCTGGGGTGGAATCGGTCCCGTCAGCCGGTTGCCGCCGAGCACCAGCCATTGAAGTCGGGACAGTTGGGCGAGTTCGTTGGGTATCGGACCCGTCAGGTGGTTGTCCGCCAGGTACAATGACTGCAATTGGGACAGTTGGCCCAGTTCCGCCGGGATCGGTCCCGTCAGTTGGTTCTGGCCCAGGCTCAGGTGTTCTAAATGGGAAAGTTGAGCCAGTTCTTTCGGTATCGGCCCGGTCAACTGGTTTTGGCTCAGGGACATCCTTTCCAATCTCTTCAGTTGGGCCAGTTCGACCGGGATCGGTCCGTTCAATTGATTTGCGGTGAGTCCCAACGATTGCAGTCGGGTCATTCCGCCGAGTTGTCGTGGAATCGTGCCCGTCAACTGGTTGTAGTAAAGGTGCAACTCCTGTAATTGGGTCAGTTTTGCCAGTTCTGCCGGAACTTGGCCCGTCAACTGGGTTTCTCTGAGTTTCAAGGCGGACACTCGACCTGGCGATCCGGAGATGGTGATTCCTTGCCAGTCGGAGATTGCCAATTCGGCATCCCAGTTCAGGGAGCCGGATCCGGCCAACTCGTCGCGCAGCCCCAACAGGACTTTGCAGTCTGCGACCAAGCCGCGGTTCTTGTCCGGATCGGGTACGGCCGTGCCCTCATCGCAGGCCAGCAGACGAGCATTGCCCATCGTGAGCAGGAGGACGAATGCGAGGCTCCACAACGAGGTGGTTCCGATGGAAGCCGGGACTGCGATTCGCGATGGCATCGGTAGAGTCATTGTTCAGGTTACGCTACCTTTCCAGCCGCCGGTTCCGCACCGGGGATGAAGAGGGGGACAGGGATGTCCCCCCTCCCACTACCTTTCCAGCCGCCGGTTTCGCGCCGGGGATGAAGAGGGGGACAGGGATGTCCCCCCTCCCAGTTCAACGTCCGGATTCCGACCACGCCGAGGGGTTTTCCGACCCGTACCTGTCCACGACGGCTTCATCACTCCACTGCACGTTGCCTCCCTTCCGGACGATTCCGATGGCGATGGTGGAGATCCGGAATTCGCTGTCCGTTCCCGGAACCTCCAGGCAGATCTCGATGATGGTGGGCTCCCCGAAGCTCCACGGAAACGAAGCGGTCTGTTCCCCGGTGATCTCCAGGCTACTGAACGGGTGGTCCAGGGGGTTCCCTTCCAGATCGAAGGAGCGAAAAAGGAGTCGAGCGCCTTCGGGAGCTTCTCGCTGGGGATCGGTGGTCACGTAAGCGAGACCCAGATCCCGTCCGGGGCCGAAGACTCCGGTCAAGACCTGGCAGTCCCCGTCTCGCAGCCATTCCTCGGGAGATTGGCCCGAAACGGAAAAGACCTCCTGAATCTCGCCCCCCGCCGGGTTCTCCACCAGGTAGCATCCCTGAACCTGCAGCGAGTCGGCCGCACAAGGAGAGCGGACGAAAACCGAGACCGCGCCGACCACCAGGTCCGCCGCATCCGCCGTCAAGGTCAGGATTCGGGCTCCTCCCGCTGGAACGGTGGCTTGGAGAAGATTCCCTGCAATCGTCTGGTGGTCGAAAAGGATCTCCGGAGCATCGGACGTCCCCCGATGAAAGAGCAATGCGACGTCGCAGGCCTGAGGCTCAAGACTCCGGTGGGTGATGAGTATTTCAGCTTCGGCGACGTTCTCCCCGAGAGGCCCCATGAAGACGTGGGGAAGGACGGCGGCAGTGGCACAGGGCTCCCCGTCCCACAGGGAGCGGCAATAGGGGTCCGCGTCCGGCTCCTGACTCGTGTCGTCGTCCGTGTCGTCGAGAATCTCGCGCGATTCCACCGGGGCCCGTGCTTCCCGGCCGGGACCGTCCTTGTTGATCGCCCGCACCGCGATGGTGGTGTAGCGGGCAGCGGCCGGCAGATCCGTCAATGTGGATTCGATGGTCAAGCCTTCCCCGGCCGTCAACGCCGTCTCCGGAATCTCCTTCCTGGGGATCCAGTCCCGGAGGGTCAGGGACCAGAGACGGAACTCGTAGGTGACCGTGGGATCGCCGGGGTCGTCCCAGGTCACCTTTACGCGGCCCGGACCCACCCAGTTCGCCTTCAAGTTCAACACGTACAGGTCGGGCAGATGTCTCAGCCGTGCGGGAACCGGTCCCGTCAATTGGTTGCCCAGATAGCTGAACTCCTGCAGCCGGGTCAGTCGGCCCAGCTCAGCCGGGAACGGTCCGGTCAGCCGGTTGTGCTGGAGGTGCAACTGCCAGAGTCCGGTCAGTTGGCCCAGTTCCGGAGGAATCGACCCCGACAGTCGGTTGTTGTGGAGGTGCAACCACTCCAACCGGGTGAGGCCACCCAGCTCCGGTGGGATCGGTCCCGTCAACAGGTTGTCGGAGAGGTCCAGGTAAGCCAGATTGGTCAGTTGGCCGAACTCGGCCGGGATCGGTCCCGTCAACTGGTTGTGGGAGAGATTCAACGAACCGAGACGGGTCAACTGGCTCAACTCGCCCGGGAGCGATCCGGTCAGCCGGTTGTCGGAGAGATTCAATCCCCCCAACCGGGTCATCTGGCCCAACTCCGGTGGAATCGCTCCCGTCAACTGGTTCGACGACAGATCGATTGAGGACAGATTGTTCAACCGCCCCAACTCCTTCGGGATCGGTCCCGTCAGACGATTGTCGTGAAGCTCCAGCCAGGTCATCCCCGTCACTTGACCCAACTCCGGCGGAATTCGTCCCGTCAGCCGGTTCGAGAAAAGGTGCAACACCAGCAATCGGGACAGTTGACCCAATTCACCCGGAATCGGTCCCGTGAGCCGGTTTTCACCGAGCCGCATACTGTGTAGCCGGGACAGTTGACCCAACTCCGCCGGGATCGGTCCCGTCAGTTGGTTGTCGGAGAGGTTCAACGCGTTCATCCGCGTGAGTTCCCCCAACTCGACTGGGATCCCTCCCGTTAGCTGGTTTTCGTAGATCCACAACTGCCCTAGCTGAGACAACTGGCCCAACTCGACTGGGATCTCTCCGGTCAGTCCGTTGGAGTTGAGCAGTAAACTCGTGAGCCGGGACAGTTGTCCAAGTTCTGCCGGGATCCCTCCCGTCAACTGATGGTCGGAGATATCCAAATACCGCAGATGGGACAGTCGGCTCAGTTCCGGCGGGATCCGTCCCCTCAACCGGTTGCCGAAGATCTCAATCCTGGTGACGCGTGCCGGCGTCCCCGTGGCCCTGATTCCTTCCCAATCGTTAATGGGCAAACCCGCGTTCCAGTTCAGGGATCCAGCCCCGTCCAACTTGTCACGAGCGGCCAGCAGAGCTTTGCAGTCCTCGACCAGGCCGGGATTACTCTTCGGATTCGGCACCGCCCGGCCGTCGTCGCAGGCCTGCACCAGGGGATTTCCGGTCGTTAGAAGAAGAACCAGCGTAAGGATCCATCCCGCAGTGGAAGGAAACCATCCTCGCCAAGCCGTCGTGTGACTCATCTTCTGTCCCTGAAGGCGAGAAATCGGAGAAAAGAGGCTCACGCCCGTCGGTTTTGGATGAAGATAACGCATCTTCGGTCCCGGCGAAATTCACAGGAGTTCCCCCAAAAAAATGGGGAAAGTCCTGGAAATTCGCTGTTGCCGGGGCAAAGTGGTATGATTCGAAATCACTTCTCAGTCAACAACCGGAAAGCTCCGAGTGGTGAAACGCCGGCAACACTGCAACCGTCCCAGGTTCTCCGGACTCGGTTCGTTTTTCTTCGGGGTGGCTTGTATCGCGCTGTTGTGGTTCGTTTCGTCCACGGGCCGACTCCAGGCGCAATCCTCCGGCGATGAGGCCCTTCCCGAGCCGACGTTGATCTCGGTCTTTCCTCCCGGCGGGCAGCAGGGATCCCGGATCGAACTCGAGATCCGGGGGGAAGCGCTGGACGGCGCCTATTCGGTTGTCTTCGGTTCCGCCGGCTTGGAGGCTCAGGTCGGCGAAGTCGAGCAGCTTGAGAGGCGGGAACCGGCACGCCCGTCTCCCAAGAAGAAATCGTACCCCCTCTTTCGAGTGACGGCGCACCTCACCGTGGACTCGTCGGTTCCCGCCGGAACCCATCGGTTTCGCTTGGTTTCTCCTCGAGGGGTTTCCAACGCGCTCCATTTCCGGGTCGACGAAGACACCGTCACCAGCGAGATCGAAACCCCACATCCATCGGCCCGGCAGGCGCAGGAGATCGACCTCCCTGTCATCGTCAACGGCCGTATCGGCGAGCATGGCGAACTGGACGCCTATCGGTTCGACGCGGTTGCCGGTCAGGAGCTGACCTTCGTAATCACCCAGGCCGCACACTTCGAGCCCCGGGTTGCCCTTTACCGGCCGACCGGGAGCTGGCTCGATCCCGACCGTCCCACCCGGCTCCTTTTCCGGGAGCAGGTGTCTTCCGACCTGATTCCGGTTCGGCACCGTTTCTCCTACCGTGTGGCGGAGTCGGGACGCTACCTGTTGGAGGTTGCGTCGCTCTTGGGAAAAGGGGGCCCCGACTGTGGCTATCAGCTTCGGGTTCTGACCGCCGGCCCGGCTCCACAGGCAACGTCTGAACCCACATGGACCGAACGGCACTTCACCCGGAAGATCGAGGCCGATTGGACCGACCGTCTCCGATCCCGGACCGTCCTCCAGGAGCAGCCGCGTTCCCAAGGCCGCGAGACGGCCACCGGGGCCGGCAGCCTGGCGGTCTCCCCGGATGCTACGCCGTCGGCGACGGATCGAACCCCCCAGGGTCTGGCCCGGCTGCTGGAGCGGGAGCCCAACGAGCTGCGCGGACAGGCGTTGCCGGCTTCCATAGGGGAGCTCATCGACGGCACTATCGGCGCCCCGGGCGACCGCGACACCTACAGCTTCGAGGGGGAGGCGGGCACCCAACTGATTCTCGAGCTGGCGACGCCGCGGGTGGGGCCGCCCCATTTCAATCCGCGCGTGGAGCTGTACGAAGACCAGGGTGGTTCGGTGCTGGCCAACGTCCACAAGTATGGAACGATCTACAACGGCGGCGGTATTCCGAGTTCCTTCTTGAAGACGGTCGAACCCAAGATGGCCTACACGCTGGAGCGAAGCGGCCGGTTCTTTGTGGAGGTTCGCGACGTCACCTCGCGGTACGGCGGCCCGGACTACGAGTACCGGTTGCTGGTTCGAACCCCGATTCCCCATGTCGGGGCCTTCGACGTGGACCCCGTCGAACGCATCAACCTGGTCCCGGGAATAGCCAGAAAGCTGAGCATCGTCACTCACCAGGAAGAAGGCTTTGCCGGTGAAGTCCTCTTCGCCTGTTCCAACCTGCCGCCCGGTGTCCAGGTCTTCCCGGGTGCCGACGTGGAGAAGAAGAGTTCCGCACCCGTCAGCAAACAGGAGGAAAGTTTCCTGCCCGGAATACAGAAGACGACCCTGGTCCTTCTGGCCGAACCGGATGCTCCGGTGACCCGCATGCCCGAGTGGATTCGGATCACCGCCAGACCCGTGGTCGGAGGACGGGTCGGCGCGGACCTGCCCGTCTTGGAAGTTCCGCTGATGGTGGTCGCACCGGCCGATCCGGAGAGCAACTCCGGGGAAGGGGACTCCCAATCGTCGTCATGAAGGTCCAGGTGTCCGATTGGATCACTTCCCAATGGAATCGATGCGGGCGGAGGCCCGGCCCCATTCTCTGCTCGACGGTCATCGTCGTTTCCTCAGTCCTGGTTTGCGCGATGGCCGCCTTCGAGGCGCCGGCGCCGAGCCACTCCCCGACACTGCTCGCTCTGAGATTGGTCCCGGAGCAGGCGCACTTGACGGGTCCGGAGGCTGCCCGGCGTTTCGTCGTCATGGGGACGTTCGCCGATGGTCTGGAGAGGGATCTGACCTCGGACAGCCGGCTTCGAATTTCCGATCCCGAACTGGCGCGCGTGGGTGACGCCGGCAGGGTCGTCGCCCTGGCGCCGGGCGAGGTGACTCTCCGGGCCCGGATCGGGGGGCGCGAGGCCCAGTCCCGGATTCGAATCGATCCCGGCGCGGCTCAGAGACCCTTCCGTTTCGACCGCGATATCGCCTCCATACTGACCAAACGGGGCTGCAACGCCAGCGAGTGCCACGGCAGCGTCAAGGGAAAGGGAGGTCTCAAGCTCTCCCTCGACGCTCTCTATCCGGAAGAGGACCACGAGTGGATCGTGAAAGGGGGGATCTACCAGGTCCTGGTCATGGAATCGGGCGGTCCGCGGGTGCCGCGCGTGAATCCGGAGCGTCCGGAGGAGAGCCTGCTGCTGCAAAAGGCCGCCATGCAGGTGATCCACGGCGGCGGTGAGCGCCTCGACGCCGGCTCTGCGGACTACGCCGCCCTTCTGGATTGGATCCGGGAAGGGGCCGAATATGGCGACCGAAATGAAGCTGGGCGGATAGTCCGGGTGACGGTCTTCCCGCAGGAATCCGTCTTGGACGGCAAGGGTGTCCAGCAGCTTCTGGTGACCGCCTACGGACCCGACGGCCGTGGCGAGGACATCAGTCACCAGGCTCGCTACGTCTCCCAGAACCCCCACGTCGTGACGGTCGACGAAAACGGCCGGGTCACGGCCGCCGGAAGGGGAGAGACGACGGTGCTGGTCCGCACCGCCGGTCATGCCGTCAGCGCACGCTTCGGAGTCGTGGATGCGTCGGCCCCAGTCGACTTCAGAATCGAGCCCCGCAATCTCATCGACGAGCACGTCTTCGCCAAACTGCGAAAGTTCCAGATCCGTCCTTCTGCGCTTTCCAGCGATTCGGAATTCCTGCGCCGCGTCTGTATGGACATCACCGGCACCCTTCCGCCGCCGGATCGCGTCCGGGAATTCCTGGCCGACCGCGACCCGCGGAAACGGGACAAGCTCATCGAGACTCTCCTGGACTCTCCCCAGTACGTGGACTATTGGAGTTTCCTGTTCGGGGACCTGTTCCGGGTGACCTACACCTCCGTGGGCTCGCTCAAGGAGGTCAAGGCATACGGCGACTGGGTCCGCAACGGCATCCTCCAGAACAAGCCCTACGACCGCATGGCGCGGGAACGTATCGCCGCTCAGGGGTACGCGGCTCCCACCCGTCACTTTTTTCGTTATACCGAACTGGTCGTGCCGCACGAGATCATGGCCGAGCAGGTCCGCGTCTTCATGGGGCGCCGGCTGGATTGCGCCCAGTGCCACAACCATCCCTTCGAGACCTGGAGCCAGGACCAGTTCTGGGGAATGACCGCCTTTTTCGGCAACGTCACGCAACTTCTGGATTCCCAATTGGTTTTCGACAATCCGGAGGGTGGGCGATCCTACGACTTGAAACGGGAGGGCATCAAAACCGTCCATCCACGCCGGAAGGAAGAAGTCCGGGCCGGGTTCCTGGACGGGTCATTCCCGACAGGGGAACAGGAGCGCGATCCGCGCCTGGCTCTGGCCGACTGGATCATCGCCCAGCCCGCCTTCGCCCGGACCGTCGTGAACCGGGTCTGGGGCTATTACTTCGGCCGGGGAGTCGTGGACCCTGTGGACGATTTCAAGGTATCCAACCCGCCGACCCATCCCGAGCTGCTGTCGGCGCTGGCGGAAGACTTCGTGGAGCACGGCTACGACCTGAAGCACCTGATGAGGCGGATCGTCCGGTCGCGGACCTACCAGACTTCGGGAGTCCCCAACCGGACCAACCAGGAAGATGGAATCAACTATGCGCGGGCTTTGGCCCGGCCGTTGCAGGCCACCGTCCTGTTGGACGCCATCTCCCACGCCACCGGGGTCCCGGAGGAGTTCCCGGTGCACCCCAAGACCGTGCGCACCGGCGCGGCTCGTCCGGGGGCCCGCGCCATCGACCTGATTCCCGAACTGTTTCCCTGCCATTTCCTCAACGTCTACGGACGGTCCATGCGCAAGTCGCTTCCGGAAAAGCCGTCCCTGACCTTGACCCAGGCCCTGCACATGTGGGCGGGGTCGACTTATACGACCAAAATCACCCAGGAGGGCGGACGTCTCGACCGGGCGCTGCGGGAAGGCCTGTCCGATGCCCGGATCATCGAAGACTTCTACCTGGCAGCGCTTTCGCGCTATCCGACCGAACGGGAAAGATCCGACCTGGAAGCGTATGTCCGAGAGGGGTCCTCCCCGCGGCCGGAGCAACTGGCGAACCTGATGTGGGCCCTAATCAGCTCGCGGGAGTTTGCATACAATCATTGAGGAACGGGAGCGGCGGCTTTCTTGCCGCCGGACTCCAATGCAACAATGGGCCAAATAAGGAACGGACGACCGCAACGTCGCCCCTCCAAGGACTGACGGAGAAGGAAAGTTGAACGAATATAGATGTTTCCAATGCAGGCGGACCAAACTCGGGCGCCGCGACTTCCTCCGCGTAGGTTCCCTGAGCTTTCTCGGGATGAACGCCGGCGACCTCCTCAGTCTGGAACGTCTCCAGGCAGCGGCCGGCGCCAAACCTCCCGCGGGCCAGGCGCAGGCGTGCATTCTCCTCTTCCTGGAGGGCGGCCCCAGCCAGATGGACACCTGGGACCCCAAGGGGAACACCAACTTCGGCTCCATCGACACCAACGTCGACGGCATCCGCATCTCCGAACTCCTGCCCCGGACGGCCGGGCACCTGGACAAGCTCTCGCTGATCCGGTCCATGCGGACGCAGGAGACCAACCACCCCCAGGGAACCATCGAGTCCCTCACCGGCCATCGGCCCAGCCCCACCATGAAGTTCCCCGGGGTCGGCTCGATCGTGGCCAAGGAAATGGGTCCCCGCAACGGCATGCCGCCGTTCACCACGGTCCCCATGCCTTGGGAAAACGACTTCTACAACTACGAGGAGGCCTTCAAGGGCTCGTACATCGGCGCCGAGTACGACGCCATGGTCCTGCCGGATCCCAGCGGCGAGGAATATGTCGTACCCGACCTCCGGTTGCCCAAATCGGTCTCCGCCGCGGCCATCGAAGACCGGAAGACCCTGCTCAGCATCGTGGACCGGCATTACCGGGCCACCCAGGAGGTGGCCGAGTTCGGCAAGATGGACACTTACCGCGAGCAGGCACTGGGCATGATCCTCTCGTCTCACGTCCAGAAGGCGTTCGACCTCTCCAGCGAATCGGAGAAGACCAGGGACGCGTACGGACGCCACCGCGTCGGCCAGAGCGTGCTGATGGCCCGCCGCCTGGTGGAGGCCGGGTGCCGCTTCGTCACGGCGGCCGGTTACAAGCACGGGCAGTGGGACACCCACGGGAGCAACGACAAGCGGCTCAAGGAAGACCTGACGCCTCCCCTGGACCAGGCGCTCTCCGCGCTGTTGGAAGATTTGGAACAGAGGGGTCTGTGGGAATCGACGGTGGTGCTGGTCATGGGTGAGTTCGGGCGGACTCCCCACATCAATCCCGGCCTGGGTCGGGATCACTGGCCCCACTGCTGGTCGTTGGCCCTGGGAGGCGGCGGTATCCAAGGGGGGCAGGTCATCGGCGTCAGCGACGACCGGGCCGCCTTCGTTGCGGAACGCCCGATCTCCATCGGCGACCTCTACGCCACCATCTACAAGGCGCTGGGTATCGATTGGACCAAGACCTACATGGCTCCCGTTGGACGTCCCGTCTACATCGCCAACGGTTTCGACGACACCATGGGGCAGCCCATCCCGGAATTGATCTGACGATTCGCGCGTTGTGACCGCCGCTGATCGCCCCGATACGCCCTGGCCGCTGGGCTTCTGTCCGACTCTGGCCCGGTCCATTCCGAAACGGATGCACGCGCTGACCCTGTACCGGGACCGATACGGTCCGCCCCGGGACGTGGTCCGCCTGGAGCAGGTCGAGGTTCCGCGCCTGAGCTCCGCCGACGCCCGGGGTGTCCTCGTATCCGTGCTGGCCAGCGGACCCAACTTCAATACCAATTTCGCGGCTCTGGGGCTGCCGGTTCCCGTCTTCGGCCGGGGCGACAGCGCCACCCTGCACATTCCGGGAAGCGACGCCCTGGGCATCGTGGTGGATGCGGGCCCGGCGGTCCGGTCGGTGAAGGTGGGACAGGCCGTCATTCTCGATTCCTGGACCGGCCACAACATCCGCGGCTACGAGACCCACGACGGCTTCAACGCCCAGTTCGCCTTGGTGGACGAGGAGCGGGCCATACCGGTCCCTCCGTCCCTCGGCGGCCACAGTCCCGAGCAGCTTTCGGCCATGCTGCTCACGTACGGAACGGCCTACCGCACCGTCGTGGAACGTCTGGCCGTCGGTCCGGGAGATTCGATGTTGGTCCTGGGAGGCGGGAAGGGAACCAGCTTCGCCGCGGCGCAACTGGGAAAGGCCCTCGGAGCCCGCGTCGTCCTGATGGGTTCCAATCCGAAGTTGGGCCGATCCCTCATCGAACGGGGAATCGCCGACGCCTTCGTCGACCGGCGGCAGATCCCCGCCGAAGTCTTCGGTGTGGTCGACGTGGAGGAGGAGTATGACCGGTGGCATGCCCGGACCGAGCCCTTTCGCCGGATCGTGCTGGCCGCCAACGAAGGCCGGCCGGTGGACACGGTCTTCGAGCATACCGGGGGCGCCAACTTTCCTCTTCTGGTATCGGTTCTCGGCCCGAATGGACGACTCGCCTTCTTCGGCGCCACCGGGCGGGGCCTCAAGGGGGAGTACAAGGAGACCTTCTTCTACGACGGACGGCGCTTCGTTCTGGATGCCCGCTGGGTCTGGATGCGCCAGAAACAGGTCCTCTTTCGGAGCGGGACCCCGGCGGAGATCTTCTCGGAGATCGGCCTGCTGCCGGGGCGAAGAGGGCTGGTCTGGGGCGCCGACCGGTACGCGCGGGAGTTCGTCGAGGCGGCGCTGCAGCGGCGGGCGGACCTGGTGGTGGTCGCCTCTCGTTCCCGGGAAGCGGAGGGGCTGGCCGCTCTGTACCGGCTGGGCCTCACCGAGTCGCAGGTCATCGATCGCGATCGGTTCCGTCTACCCGCCGACATGCCGGACCCCTTGACCGGCGAGGGAACCCCGAATCCCGCCTACATGTCGGACTTCATGCTGGACGCCCGCGCTCTCGGGCGGGCCATTTGGGCGGTCTTCGGTCCCCGGGTCAATCCGGACTTCATCGTGGAGCGGCCCGATCAGAGTACGCTGCACGTGAGCACATTCCTGCTGAGGGACCATGACGAGAAGGACGAGATGTCGTGCGGCGTCGTCGTCGCCCGCGGGTCGTACGACCTGACCGTCTCCGGCTCCCACATGTATCGAGCGGCCCAGGCTCGGGAGACGGTCCGACTGCTGGCCCGGAATCGAATCGTCATGGACCAGGAGGACCTGGAGGTGGTGAGCCTTTCCGGACTGCCGGAGATCCAGCAGAAGATGCTGGACGGCACCATGGCGAAACCCAAGGGGGTGGCGCTGGTTCAGGCGGACGCCGCAGGCCGGAGGATCTCCGACTACGAAGCCGAGTACCTGGGCAAGACGCTCCGCGAGGCCGACCCGGAAAACGGCCGGTTCATCGCCTTGAGCCTGATCGACGAAGTGGGAATCCTCACCCTCCAGCGGCCGGACGCCTTGAACGCCCTCAATCAGGAACTTCTGGACCAGCTTGCCCAACTGACAGAAGAGCTCGGAGCGAACGGAACCCTCCACGGAGAAAAGACGACCGCCCTGATTCTGCGCGGCTCGGGACGGGCCTTCGTGGCGGGGGCCGACGTCCAAGGCTTCGTGGGCGGGGACGCGGAGTCTATCCGGCGTCTGGCGGCGGAGAACATGGCGCTTTTCCGGCGGCTGGAAACCCTGCCGCTTCCTGTTGTGTCGATCGTGGACGGCTTCGCGCTGGGGGGCGGCAACGAGCTGGCCATGAGCACCCACTATCGAATCGTCACCGAAAATGCCGTCATCGGGCAGCCGGAGGTGAAGCTCGGCATCATCCCCGGATACGGAGGTATGCAGAGGCTTCCGAGACTCGTGGGGCCGCGGCGAGCCGCCGAAATGGCGGTCAACGGAGAGTCGGTGGACGGACGAACGGCGGTGCGGATCGGGCTGGCCCACCAGTTCCATCCCTCCGGCACCGCTCTTGCCAAGGCGTTCCGCGTGGCCGAAGAGCTCCGGTCCGGTGTGCGCCGATTTCAGGCGTCCGATTGGGATCGACTCGCTACGAGTCAGAGCCGGGAGTTGGACGCGCTTTACGGAAGCGATGCCGTGAACGGAATCCTGCAATCACCGACGCCCGTCGGCGATTCGGCAGAGGATCTGCGGACTGCTCGCGAGTTCGCAGCCCGGTTGGCGCTGACGGCCCTGCGGTTCGGCTACGAACACGGGTTCGCCCGAGGCATGGACAACGACGCCAGAATGTTCGGTGAAGCCGTGGCCTCGGAGTCCGGTCAGTGGTGGGTGCGGCGTTTCCTGGCGAAAGATCCCATGCAGTCCGCATTCCTGACTTTGCTGGCGCCGGAGAGATAGCGGGAGCGGTCAGCGGCCAGCGCCCGGATCCTCCAGGTATAGCCTGAAGCGAACCTGTTCCCATTCACCCCAGTTCTTTCTCCTCTGGAAGAGAAAGTGGACCTCCGCGTCTTCCGTGCCGCGAAAGGCCCGAAGCGTGTTCTCCCAGTTCTGCACCTGGTCCTGATATTGGGGCCGGCCCGTCTTGCTCAGTTGCCTTTCTTCAGCCGTCCCTATCGGGACGGCCGTCGACCGCAGATAAAGGGTTCCGACGATGGGAATGATTCGGTCCGTCTCCGTTTCAGTGCGCTCTTCGCCGGCGACGGTGGCGACAACCTTCTCGCCCTTCAGAAAGACCAGAGAACAGCCTTCCTCCTCGCGCCGGACTTCCAGATCGAAGCCACCCCGGTCCAACCGCCGGCCGTCCTCGGTGTAGAGATCCCGATCCAGCCGGATCTCGGTCAAATAGACCTCGGCGGCTGCCCGCACCTGCCCCACGCCTGCAGCCAGGATCGCAATCAGGTGGATTCCGGCGACGAATTGCCGACATCGGAGTAGACGGGTCCCATTCATGAGACGATGACCGTTTCTCGCATGGCCTCAGGGGGCACACCGCGCAATCCTTCGTCGCGGCGTTCCTTGAGGATGAGCGCTATGGCATCCGCCAGGTTGTCACGAGCCTCAACCTTGGACTTGCCCTGACCGTTGGCGCCAGGGATTTCAGCGCAATGGGCGATGTGCCACTCTCCGTCGCGCTCGATAATGGACGTGAACTGATTCTTCACCGTCGAAGTCTCCCAAAATATCGCCCCTCGGGTCAAAGGAAGATTTGGCCCTCAGATGGAATCTCATCGGGCTCGTGAGGCGACTCGCCATGCAGGGATAGGCGAGCCGTGTTAATTTGACGGGAAATGTCGCTCTTGATCACGCGGAATCCAGGGAGTCGAAAGTGATCCTTGACCTCAAATGCCATGCTTACCGCGTAGGTGATGCTTGGGAGGCAATCTGTGTTGACATGGATATTGCGACGTTCGGTCAGTCTCTCGACGAAGTCAAAAAATCGCTCTCCATCTGTATCGACCTTTACTTGGAGAGGGTCGCCGAGTTTCCGACCCAAGAACAAAGCCAGTTCTTGGCGCGCAAGTCCCCATGGCATCTTCGCGCCAAGCTCCGGTTCGCGACCTGGTGGTCTTGCCGTCGAGGCGCAGCCGGGCGATTTCGAGGGTTTTCATTCCAACGTCACCTTCCTGCGCGTCCCTGACGGAACTACACTTTTGGAGAACCTGAATGCCGGCGGATCGTTCACGAGGTGACGATTCGTACATTTTCGCCGTCCTTCTTAGCAACAAGTGGGGGTGCCAGAGAGGTGACTTCCCAGTCGCCGGTCCGGCTTCGCCTTCCGATTGCTCTGGCGTTCGGCTGCTGAAAGCCGCCGCGCCCGAACCTCCCCTGGCCGCGTCTTGCTCCGGTTTGGAGCGAAGAGGGCACCCACAAGGGGCGCCCCTACCAATAATTCTTCGTCCATTTGCACAAGATCTTGAGAGTAGAGAACTGAAAGTGCCTGTCAGTCCGTGGTGCTTTCCGGGTACCGGCACGATCCGGCGCTGTCCGCCTACCCATCCCCAACCTGGCGTAGCCGAGACCAAAATGTCTTCGCCGGAGCGGCGGCGTTCCAGCTCCCGGACCTTCAATTGGCCGCGTCTTGCTCCGGTTTGGAGCGAAGAGGGCACCCACAAGGGGTGTCCCTACCAATAATTTTTCGTCCATTTGCACAAGATTTTGAGAGTAGGGAACTGAAAGTGCCTGTGGCTTCCGGACTGGAGGTCAACTTCGCTGGAGTAGTTGCCGTGAGAGGTCGTTGTATCCGCCCACGTCAGTGAGCCGCCGGTCTCGTCCCTGGAAGAAGTAGGTGAGTCCTTCGTGGTCCAGGCCCAGCAATGAGAGGATGGTGGCGTGCAGGTCGTGGACGTGAACCTTGTCCTCGGTCGCCTTCATTCCCAGATCGTCGGTGGCGCCGATGGCCTTCCCTCCCTGGATTCCGGCTCCCGTCATCCAACATGAGAATCCGTACGGGTGATGATCCCGGCCGAGTTTTCCCTGCACGAACGGAGTCCGCCCGAACTCACCCGAACAGAACACCAGGGTGCTCTCCATCAGCCCCCGCTGCTTGAGATCCTGCAGCAGGCCCGCGATGGGCTGGTCCACCTTCCTGGAGTTGTCCCAATGGTTCCGGGAACATTGCTCGTGGCCGTCCCAGTCGGTGCTGATCAGGTGTACGAAGCGGACGCCGCGTTCCAACATGCGCCGGGTCAGCAGGCACATCCGCCCGAATTTCCGGCTCTTTTCCTGGTCCAGGCCATATAGCCGGCGGATGTGGTCGGGCTCCGCGGAAAGGTCGACGAGTTCCGGCGCGGCGGTCTGCATGCGGAAAGCCAGCTCATAGTTGGAGATGCGAGCCGCCAGCCCGGTATCGTCGGAGCGGCTCTGAAAGTGCCGCCGGTTCGACTTCCGGATCCAGTCCAGGAGGTTCCGCTGATCCGCCGGGGTCATCTCCTGGGGAGGAGTCAGGTCCTTGAGGGGGGCGCCCTCGGAGCGCAGCAGGGTGCCCTGGTAGATGGCGGGCAGGAACCCGGAGCCGAAGTGGTTCCGGTTGGTCCGGCCCCACAAGTTGCCGTCGGTCATCACCATGTAGGCGGGAAGATTGTCGTTCTCGCTCCCCAGGCCGTACAGGATCCAGGACCCGACGCTGGGATGTCCCGTGAGGATGGAACCGGTGCAGAGGTAGTTGGTCGCCGGACCGTGGACGAAGGAATCATGGTAGCAGGAGCGGACCACTGCCAGGTCGTCGGCGTGCGTGGCCACCTTCCGCATGAGATCCGAAATCTCCAGCCCCGACTCCCCGTACCTGCGAAAGGGGATGTCCGAACCCATCAGCTTGGCCTCGCCGGCGGCGATATTGGCGAAATTGAGATCGCCCGAGGCGAAGCTCTGGGGAAGGTTCTGGCCGTCGTAGCGCGTCAGAGCCGGCTTCGGATCCAGGGTGTCCACATGGCTGGCGCCTCCCTGGAGATAGATGAAGACCACGTTGCGGCCACTTGCGCTCTGGTGAGGAGGCTTGGGTGCGAGCGGGTGCGGAATCGATTCCCGGGTCCCCTTGGCGGAGGCCGTCCGGAAGAAGGATTCCCGCTCCAGCAGATGGATCAGCGGCAGGGAGCCGAAGCCCATTCCCCACTTGCTCAGGAACTCGCGTCGTGAGCCGGCCGGTTCATGGCGATGGCAGTGGAAGGGATTCATGGAATAAACCGCTTCTCAATCAATATGGCTGAACTCGTTGACATTAAACAGTCCCAGGCAGAACTGGGTCAAGGCTGCGGCCCGCCGCCGTGGAATCTTCTCGAGCTGGGCCGGAAGCTCGAACCATTTCTCTACCTTCACCTCGCGGGCTCGGGCCGACAGCAGTTCCAGGGCTTCCTTCTTCTCCGTGGCGGACGGCGCCCGGCTCAGGGCAAGCCGCCACGCCTTCTCCACCCAGGCTCCCGGGTCGTCCCCCTCGCTCTCCACCAGTCGGGACGCAAAGGCCACTGCCTGCCGGAACGCCATCCGGTTGTTGAGGAACCAGAGGGCC
The DNA here is from genome assembly GCA_965217775.1 of Acidobacteriota bacterium. Classification (GTDB taxonomy): domain Bacteria; phylum Acidobacteriota; class UBA6911; order RPQK01; family JAJDTT01; genus JAJDTT01. The sequence continues at coordinate 2,500,950 of CBDCJH010000002.1, read as the reverse complement.
TGCGGCGCCACCGTGGTGACGTCACGGCGGGGGCAACTCACGGCGTTCTGGGGGCTGTCGAAGACGTCGAACATGGGAAACCGGAGATTGCGGCGGCTGAGGATATAGACGCCCCGGCGGAATTGGGAGAGGGGGTCCGCGACGGTCAGCCAACCTTTGGGACCTCCCAGGCTTTCCATCTCTTCAGCTCCCAGTGGCGGCGCCGCCGGACGGCCGTACACCCCGAGATTCAGGGTGCCGGCCACCGCAAGTGTGGCGTCCCAGAGGATTTCCGCTTCCAACCGCCGCCGGTTCATCCTCCAGAGGAGACGGTTTTCGGGATCCAGCGAGTAAGCGGCCGGGTCGCCGTGCAAGCTGGACATGCGGTAGGTGCTGGAGTTCAGGATCAGCCAGTGCATCGCCTTGAGGCTCCAGTTCCGGGCCGTGAACTCGACGGCCAGCCAATCCAGGAGTTGCGGATGGCTGGGCGTCTCTCCCTGGCGGCCGTAGTCGTTGGGAGTTCTCACCAGTCCTAGTCCGAAATGCCATTGCCAGAGCCGGTTCACCATGACCCGAGCGGTGAGAGGGTGGTCCGGACGGCTCAGCCAGAGCGCCAACTGCTTGCGGGGGCGGTTCCCCATTGATCCCGAGAAGACGCCATGGGGATCGGTCTCCCGGCTCAGCACCGCCGGCAAGCCGGGTCCGACCCGTTCCTCCTTGCGTCTGAACTCGCCTCGACTCAAGACGTGAACGGGTGCGGAAGCCTCCCGATCGTAATGATCCAGCACTGAAGCGGTCGGTAACTCAAGCAGTCCTTCGAACCGGACCAGATTGGAGCCCTCGATCTCGGAGACCTTGAGTACGGCCCGGGCCAGCCCGAAAAGCAATTTTTGGTGTTCGTCCTGCTCCGGCTCGGTCAGAGCCTCCTCGAATTTGACGGCACGGACCGCCTCCATCAGGGGTTTGGCCAATTCTTCCTGCTCCGGGGTCCGCCGATCCTTGTCCGTCTCGTAGGCTTCCACCACTTCCGGTGGAAATTGCGCCTTCTTCTCCTGTTCGATCCTCTTTTTGACCCGTTTCTCGAATCGGCGGTAAGCGGAACGCCTTTCGTCGACCGCGATGACGGCGGGGTAGTCGATGTTCCGCGAGACCGCCTGAATGGGACTCATGATGGGGACGTCGACCTTGTGGCTGTTGGCGAACAGGGCCTGGAAGGCGTAGTAGTCCCTCTGGCTGATGGGGTCTGCTTTGTGATCGTGACAGCGGGCGCAGCCCAGAGTGAGCCCCAGAAAAGCGGCGCCGGTGGTGTCCGCCCAATCGGTCAGTTCCTCGGCGCGCAACTGCTGGGCGTCCTGCATCGACTCCAGCACCTCGGGCCCGAATGTGTAGAGGCCGGTTCCGACCCGTGCTTCCAGGTATTCGTTCTTCTTCAGGGGAATGGTCCGGCTCCCCAGGAGCTCGAATCGTTGGGGCCAGAGCTCGTCGCCTGCGACCTGCTCCTGCAGGAAACGGTCGTAGGGCTTGTCCTCGTTGAACGACTTGATGACGTAGTCCCGATACCGCCAGGCGTTGGGGTAGTAGTGGTCCGACTCGTATCCGCTGCTGTCGGCATAGCGGACCACGTCCAGCCAGTGCCGGGCCCAGCGCTCGCCGTAGCGTGGCGATTCCAGCAGCTCGCCCACCATCTTGCCGTAGGCCTCGGGCGAGTCGTCTTCCAGGTGCCGGTCCACCTGCTCCGGCGTCGGCGGAAGTCCGATGAGATCGAAGTAGGCCCTTCGGATCAGGGTTCGCCGGTCGGCCTCGGGCGCCGGTTTCAAGCCCTTTTTCTGAAGCCGGGCCAGCACGAATGCATCGATGGGGTTCCGGACCCAGCCGTCCGCTTCCGTCTCTGGAACGGGTGGCCGCCGGAGCTTCCGGAACGACCACCAGGAGGGTGGGGAGGGGCCGTCTTCCCGGACGCCGGTCCAAGGAAGGCCGGCGTCGATCCAGCGGCGCAAGACCTCCAGATCCGCCGCCGTCAGCGGAGAGCCGCCCGGGGGCATTTTCAGTTCGCCGTCATGGGATGCGGCCAGAAACAGCAGGCTTGAGCCGGCGTCTCCGGGAATCGCCGCCGGACCCCGCTGGCCGCCTTCCAGCAGAGTTTGCCTCCCGCTCAGATCAAGTCCCCCCTGGCGCGCCACGCCATGGCAGGCAAGGCAGTCCCGCTCCAGAATCTCAAGAGCGGCCCCCACCACCGATCCGTCCGATTCCGTAGCGATAGTACTACCGGTCAGGAATGGCAGCGACCAGAACACGATGGCCAGGAAAGCATAAAGCCGGTTGATCATGGATTCGATTCCGGCGCCGGAAATAGGTCTGTCTACAGCAGCAACAGTCTACCAAGTCCAGGCAGGACTTGCTGATGGCGGCGGCTTTCTTGCCGTCGCACGCCGGTGGTCCGTGGGTAGGATAGCCTGAACACTTCCGCTACTTGAAAATAAACAAGTTAGAGAGAGATGTAGATGAGAAAGGAGGAAAGAGGAGCTTCCCCAACCGTCAGTTCCCGGCAGATCCCTGGCTGGATTATTCCCGTCAAGGTCTGTAGTCAATTGGCTACAATATTGGCATGATCAGGGTCGTCCACTACGTGGCGGAAGACGGAACGGACTACATGCCCCTGAAAGAGCACAGAGCTGACCGATACCTTCAGACACCGGAAGACATCGCCGCGTATCTGAACGCTGCGATCGAGGAGTTCGACGGCGATCCTCGATTGTTGATGAAAGCCTTCCGTAACGTGGTGGCGGCGCAGGGGGGCGTCTCCGAGATCGCACGTCGAGCCGATATCGACCGTGTGGGCCTCTCACGCAGCCTGTCGGGCAGGAGGGATCCTCGGCCGGGCACGGTGACCAAGATCGCGTCCGCCTGTGGCGTGAAGCTTCAGTTCGTAGGTTGAAGGATCTGGGCAAATGCCGCGGCGTGGCAGAATCGACTTTATCCAGGTTTCCTGTTAGTCTCGCCGGGTTTCCAGCGGGCGGTCGCCGGCGTGATGACGGCTCGGAGCGAATCCCATCCAACACCAGAGGCGCTCATGGCGTTGACAACTGAAACGACCCCCTCCCAAGGCCTCGATGCCACCGCCCGGCTCGACCTCCTGCGCCAGATGCTCACGATTCGGGCGTTCGAATACCGGGTGGGGGAATTCTACGAACGGGCCGAGATGCCGGGCATCACCCATCTCTCCATCGGACAGGAGGCGGTGGCCGTCGGCGTCTGCGCCCACTTGAACCACAACGACTACATCACCAGCACGCATCGCGGGCACGGCCACTGTTACGCCAAAGGAGCCGATCTGGTGCCCATGTTCGGCGAATTGCTGGGTAAGGCGAACGGATACTGCCGCGGCAAGGGCGGGTCCATGCACATCGCCGACCGGGAGACGGGCCACCTGGGAGCCAACGCCATCATCGGCGGCGGCATTCCGCTGGCGACCGGCGCGGCCCTCTCGGCCAAGGTGCTCCGGAACCGGGGCGTCGGCGTCTCTTTCTTCGGTGACGGAGCCCTCAACGAGGGCATCCTGCTGGAGTCGATGAACCTGGCCGCCATCTGGAATCTGCCCGCCATCTTCGCCTGCGAGAACAATCACTACGGGGAGTACACGCCCACGGAGCAGGTCACGGCCGGCCGTCTCACGCTCCGCGGCGAAGCTTTCGACATTCCCTCAGCAGAGGTGGACGGCATGGACGTCCTGGCCGTCTACGACGCCACGTATGCGGCGGTTCAGCGCGCAAGAGAGGGTGGTGGCCCCAGCTTCTTCGTTTTCGACACCTACCGCTACCTGGGTCACGGCATGTCGGATCGAACCCGGCCCTACCGCTCGCGGGAGGAAGAGGACGATTGGCGGAGCCGGCGGGACCCCGTCGAGCGATTGAGGCGGCAACTGCTGGAGGCCGGGCACTACACCGAACCGGAACTGGATACCGTTGGAGAGGAGGTCCGGGCCGAGGTGGAGGAAGCCGCACGATTGGCGCAGGAAGCGCCGTTCCCGGATCCGGAAGAGGTGGACCGACATGTCTTCGCAGACTGAAACTCGCCAACTCACCTTCAGCCAGGCCGTCAACGAGGCGATCCGGGAGGAGATGGATCGCGACCACCGGGTGATCCTGTTCGGTGAGGACGTGGCGGCGGCCGGCGGGGTCTGGAAGGTGACCGAAGGACTCCTGGACCGGTTCGGGGCGGAACGAGTCCTGGATACGCCCATCTCCGAAGCCGGAATCGCCGGCCTGGGCGTGGGGGCGGCCATGACCGGTCTGCGGCCCATCGTCGAGATCATGTTCGGAGACTTTCTGCCGCTCGCCTCGGATCAGATCGTCAACCAGGCGGCCAAGACGTATTACATGTCGGGCGGGATGACCAGCGTCCCCATGGTCTTCCTCACCTCCATGGGCGCCGGGCGCCGTTTGGCGGCTCAGCACTCTCAAAGCCTGCAAGCCTGGTTCGCCCATATCCCCGGGTTGAAGGTGGTGCTGCCGTCGAGCCCCCACGATGCGAAGGGCCTGATGAAGACCGCCATCCGGGACGAGAATCCAGTGGTCTTCCTGCAGGACAAGGTGGACATCTACCGGAAGGGTCCGGTTCCCGATCCTTCCCACGAGTACACCATTCCCTTCGGTCGCGCCGACGTGAAGCGGGAGGGGGAAGATCTGACCCTGATCGCCACCTCCAGCATGGTCTGGCAGGCTCTGGACGCGGCTTCGGAATTGGCGGGCGAGGGCATCGACTCGGAGGTCGTCGACCCGCGCACGCTGGCGCCGCTGGACGAAGAGACACTGCTGAACTCGGTCCGAAAGACGGCCCGCTGCCTGGTGATCGACGAGGGCTACCAGCGCTACGGGGCGGGAGCCGAGATTGCGGCTCTGGTCGGCGAGAATCTGTTCTACGACCTGGAGGCGCCGGTTCGCCGGCTCGGCGCCATGGACGTTCCGGTTCCTTTCTCGCCGTCGCTGGAGGACCTGACCATTCCCCGCAAGGAGCAGATCGTCGAGATCGCCCGCCGGATGTTCGAAGACTGACCGGTCGTCTACAACCGGGCCTCGCCATTGCCGGGAACTTTCCATCGATTCCAATTCGGAGAGGATTTGTGGCCACTGAAGTGATCATGCCTGCGCTGGAGATGTCCCAGGAGCAGGGCGTCCTGGTGCGTTGGCTCAAGTCCGAGGGGGAGTTCGTGGCCCGGGGCGAGCCGCTGATGGAGATCGAGACCGACAAGGCGGTCATGGAGATCGAAGCCGCCGGATCCGGGGTCCTGTCCAACGTCATGGCCCGGGAGGGGGACGAGATCCCGGTGGGGCAGGGGATCGCGTGGCTCCTGAGCGAAGGTGAAGCAGCCCCCTCGCCGGCGGCCGGTGCGCCCGGAAAGCAGCGACCGTCCACTCGCCCCGCAGCCGCCCGCCGCGCACGCGGTACAAAGACCGGAACCCGCACTCGCTCCCGGCGGGGAAGGGTACGGGCGTCCCCCCGAGCCAGGAAGATGGCCCGCAAGTTGGGCATCGATCTGGCCACCGTCACCGGATCCGGCCCCAAGGGCGCCATCCTTCCCCGGGATCTTGAGGCGCACGAGGCGGCTTCCAAAAGAGACGCCGCTGCGGAATTGGAATATCGCGTTATTCCCATCCAGGGAACGCGGCGCTCCATCGCCCGTCGCACCAGCGACAGCTACCGGAACGCCCCCCACATTTCTCTCTCCCTCTCGCTGGACGTCACGGACCTGCAGGCCCGGACGACCCCACGCCGCCGTCTCACGCCCTGCCTGCTGAAAGCGGTGGCCGATGCTCTCTTGAAGCATCCCCGTCTGAACGCCCATCTGGTGGAGGAGGAGATCCGCGAGTTCAGGGCGGTTCATCTTGGGGTCGCCGTCTCTCTGGAAGACGGGCTCGTGGTTCCGGTTCTGCGGAACGTGGAGCAGAAGGGAATCGAACGGATCCAGACAGAACTGGCGGATCTGGCCGATCGATCCCGAAAGCGGAGGCTCCAGCCTGACGAGATGAAGGGAAGCACCTTCTCGGTCTCCAACCTGGGCATGTACGGCATCGAGCAGTTCACCTCCATCCTGAATCCGCCCGAAGTCGGGATCCTCTCGGTAGGGACCGTCCGCTCCGTGCCGGTGGTGGTGGGCGGGCAGGTCGCCGTCCGTTCCAGGATGCAGGTGACCGTGAACGCCGATCACCGTGCCGTGGACGGCGCGGTGGCGGCCCAGTTCCTACAGACCCTCAAGGAGTCCATCGAATCCGCCGCCGCGGAGTCCTGAGGCCAACGTCACCGATGTGGAACTCGGTGCTCGACATCGCGCAGCAAGGCCTCACTCCGTCCGACGTGATGTCGTCACCGTCGAACTAACTCACGATCTGACGTTGAATCGAGCCGATAATGGAGTATAGGATCTCGTTGACGGAAAGTGCAAAGCAAGACCTGGGCCATTGTGACGTATACGACCAGCGCCTCATTGCCGCAGGAATAATGGCTCACCTTGGAGTGGATGCAGAGGTCCGGACAAGGAGAAAGAAACCTTTACGACGGAATCCGATTTCTCCTTGGGAGCTACGTATTGATAGATTTCGTGTCTTCTATATGATTGAAGAAGATAACAAGGTAAAAGTTGTCGCGGTGGGCAACAAACAACACAATGTGCTATTCATCCGAGGAAGGAAGGTTGATCTATGAAGACCATAAACCTAGATGAGAAAGCACGTTCGGTGGACGATCTCCTCGCCATCGCTCGCCGTGAAGTCGTTTTGCTAATCTCGAAGGATGGCACTAGCTTCGTTTTGGAAGAGGCTGATGGCTTCGAGCGCGAAGCGACCGAACTTGGCAATAGCGATGTGTTCATGAAGTTTCTTGAGGACCGCTCACGCGAGGAAGGTGCGACTCCGATAGAACAATACGCTGAGGAGCTTGGCGCAAAAGATACATAGCAGACCCTCAAGGAATCCATCGAATCCGCCGGCGAGGCGGAGTCCTGAGGCCAAATTCGCGGAGGTCGACTCTGCAGCTCGTTTTGCTGATCCTGCTGATTCACGCCGGATTTCTCACCGGATACTCGCAGTCCCAAGACGACACAAACGGCATTTTCTCCGACGAAACGGACCAGGCGGGCCTCGACTTCGTCCACTTCAACGGGATGTCGGGCAAGTTCTACTACTGCGAGATGGTGGGCGGAGGCGGCGCCCTGTTCGACTACGACAACGACGGCGACCTGGACCTCTACGTGGTCCAGGGGCATCTGCTGGGGGAGGGCGAACCGTCAGGCGGCACCGGCGTTTCCCGGGCTGGGCCGGCTCCCATGGACCGGCTCTACCGCAACGATCTGATCGTGCAACCGGACGGAACCCGCCGGGTCCGCTTTACCGACGTCACCGCCTCCAGCGGGATTCGGGCGCTGGGCTACGGGATGGGCGCGGCTGCCGCGGACTTCGACAACGACGGCTGGGTCGACCTCTACGTCTTGAACTTCGGTCCCAATCAGATGTATCGGAACCGGGGGGACGGCACCTTCATGGACGTCACCGCGCGGACCGGCACCGGCGACGGGAGATGGGGGGTGAGTGCGGCTTTCCTGGACTACGACCGGGACGGTTGGCTCGACCTCTTCCTGGGCAACTACGTCGATTTCAGGTTCTCCAACCAGAAGCTGTGCCACGCTCCCAGCGGAGCGGTCGACTACTGTGGCCCCATGGGTTATGAGCCGGTACCCAATCGCCTTTATCGAAACCGGCGGGACGGAAGCTTCGAGGACGTGTCGGCCAGGAGCCAGATCTCGAGGGAATACCACGGAGCGTTGGGCGTGGTGGCGGCCGACCTGAACTCCGACGGATGGCCGGACGTCTACGTGGCCAACGACCAGAGACCCAACGATCTCTGGATCAACCGGAAGGACGGGACCTTCGTGAACGAGTCGCTGCTGGCCGGCGCCGCCTTCAACCGGGACGGGATGGCCGAGTCCAGCATGGGAGTGGACGCGGCGGATTTCGACAACGACGGCGACGAAGACCTCTTCACGACCCATCTCAAGAGCGAGAAGAACACCCTCTACACGAATGACGGCACCGGATTTTTCAAGGACGCCTCATTGGAAGCCAACCTGGCCGTCTCCAGCCTCCCGTTCACCGCCTTCGGCACGCGATTCTTCGACTACGACAACGACGGCTGGCTGGACTTGTTCGCCGCCAATGGGGAGGTCAGAACCATCGAGGTCCTGGCGAGACGGGGCGATCCGTATCCTCTGCATCAGCCGAACCAGCTCTTTCGCAACCTGGGCGACGGGCGATTCCAGGAAGTGACCGGTGAGGCGGGATCGGTGTTCCGGCTCTCGGAAGTCAGCCGCGGCGCGGCCTTCGGCGACGTGGACAACGACGGGGACACGGACGTGCTGCTCTTCAACAACAACGGACGCACCCGGCTGCTGATCAACCGTGTCGGTACGGAGAATCGGTGGCTGGGGCTGCGATTTGTCGGCCGTGAAAGCAATCGGGACGCCTTGGGAACCTGGGTCGGTGTGTTCAGGGAGGGCAAGCCGACGCTCTGGCGCCGCGTCCGGACCGACGGCAGCTATGCCTCATCCAACGATCCCCGAGTCCTCGTGGGATTGGACGATTCCGCCGACATGATCCGAGTTCGGGCCCACTGGCCGAGTGGTCTGGTGGAGGAGTGGACCGGCATCGAAACCGGCCGTTACGTCACGCTCAGGGAAGGCAGCGGGGAAAAATGGGACGAGCCGAGATAGGATCGGACCCACAATGCCGCTCACAGAACAAACCCACACGGGCAGGTCCGCCGAACTCATGGCCGTCCAGGTCAAACTTGCCGCCCATTACATCGCCGCTACGCTGAGAGCCGGAGACACCGCGCAACGGATCAACGGCGTGCTGACCGTAGTCACCCGCGAGACGCCGGTATCGGATGTCTTGATGGTTTCGAAACTGTCGAGACGATTGTAAGAAAATTGTCTTAAGTGGATCGGGCTTATCTCGCCGGTGCCCGAAAATCTCTTACCTTTAATCGCTTAATCACAGGCGCATTATGACTATTGTCATATGCTCAGTATGCCGGGGATGAACGCAGGTTGAGGACATTCCAGCCTCTGAATGGTCTGGTTTATGGAAAACAATGAACAGTCCAAACTACTACAACAAAAGGATAATTTCCAATTAGGCAAAGTGAGGGGCAGACCTTGTCCGAAAGGGGCTTCTAGTGTATGGTGATGGCTGTGCGCGAGCCAGCCGGATGCGGCAACACCCGGCTGGCTCTAAACCAACTCGTCCTATGCTGGAGGAAGAGCCAGCCTGAGTCTTATTCTACTCGACCCGGAATCCGGTTTCAGTCCAGCATAGGACGTCCTCTCCAAAGTGGTGGCAGGAAAAGTGCCCGTTTGTCTCCGGTTGGCGACGTCATCTTCAAGATCGACTTTCGAGACATTCAGGGACCTACACTGGAGCTGGCCGTTACGGGTTCCTCCTGGTGCCACTCCTCCTGCAAGTTGCCGGCGGCGCATAGATTAGTTCGGCGCCGGTATCACCGACCGACCAGATCCACACCCAACTGCAGGAATGAAGCTGGCTGTTCTGGCAGTGCCGGCTGAATTGGGCCGGCGAGGTTGGATGAGTCGGCCGGACGCTGAATCAATATTTGGAAGTACGATGATGTCGGAGAATCGAAAGCTGTTCGGCTTGGATGACATCCAAGCGATCCGCTTGATCTGCCTCAGTTGCAACGAAGAGATCCTCTTCCCGAAACACATTCCGGCGAGCGATCATTGCCCCCACTGCAATGTCCGGTTGGATGCGCGAGGTCTGGAACCGGTCACCGAGCTGAACCTGGCGCGGATCATCCGGCAACTCACTCAGGATCCGAGCGGGCTCCTGGACATCCGGTTCGAGGTCATGGACCCGTGAACCGGGATCGCGCAAACGACATCCGGGATTTTGGGATTTAACAGTCCGTGGTGAAAGTCCCGCGAGCACCGAGACCGTTCCTGCGCCCGCCGGACAAGGCGCGATTCGGGTGCATACCGGGAGTATGTGCCCGAATCGCAACGCCGTCCGCCGGGATGCAGGGACGGTCGAATGCCGTGATGACTTTTGCCACGGGCTGTTAATAGCAGGCCAACGAATACCAACCGGAGCCGAGCGGAGGAAACATGATCGGAAACTTGTTTTCATGGTGTCGGCGTGGGACCGCGGCCGGGTGGACTGTCCTCCTCCTTGCTGGGGGCCTGGCGGCTCAGGAAGAAGCCTCAACGCCGGCAAAGTGGAGCAACAGCCTCGGAATGGAGTTCGTGCGGGTACCGGCCGGCGAGTTCCGGATGGGGTCGGAGAGCGGGTTGGCGGACGATGACGAGAGACCGGTGACTCGGGTGAAGATCAGCCGGGCGTTTTATCTGGGGAAATACGAGGTGACTCAGGGTCAATGGGAGGCGGTGATGGGATCGAATCCCTCGGATTTCAAGAACTGCGGTCGAGATTGCCCGGTGGAGAGTGTTTCGTGGGACGACGTGCAGCAGTTCGTCAGGAAGCTGAACGGCATGGGGGAAGGTGCGAGGTACCGGTTGCCGACGGAGGCCGAGTGGGAGTACGCGGCGCGGGCGGGAACTCGAACGGACACGCCGGCAGGAGATTTGGATTTGGCGGGGGTCAACAACGTGCCGATGTTGGACAGGATCGCGTGGTACGGCGGCAACAGCGGGGTGAGGTACGAGGGCGGGGTCGATTGTTCGGACTGGAAGGAAAAGCAGTACCCGTCAACTTGGTGCGGGACCCATCCGGTGGGGGAGAAGGCTGCGAATGATTTCGGGCTGCACGACATGCTGGGGAACGCGTGGGAGTGGGTAGAGGACCGCTACGGGGAGTACCCGGGAGGCAGTGTCACAGATCCCAAGGGCCCTGCGACGGGCTCCCTTCGGGTCCGTCGAGGGGGCGGTTGGAGCCACGACGCTCTCGGCAGCCGGTCGGCGTATCGCGCCGGCGTCGTCCCCGGCAATCGCTACCACTACCTGGGTTTCCGCCTCCTGAGGGTCGAATGATCCGTCCCCGCCACGCCGCGCCAAGTCGATGAACCCGGGTAATCACTCCAATCGTGGAGCTCGAGTCGTTCAGACTCGCCGCCCGGCGACGAACTCATGGGGCCGGATTGATTCTGCCCGCCTGCCGGACCCGGGCAACCGCAACGGTCACCGCGATATCGACACGCCATGGCCGGTGGGTGTGTCCGGTCGCGGTGGGTCAGGAGAAGTCCACGGCGCACGTAAAGGAAGGGCAACCCCGAGGGTTGCCCCGACGTTATTCGCTCCACTCGAAATCGTGCACGATCTGGCCTCCGGTGCCGGTCTCGTTCAGCTCCAGGAGGTTCCCGTCGGGATCGTAGAAGAAGAGCACGTGCCAGTCCCCCTCACCCGAGAAGCGGACCGGAGGCGAGATGAACTCGACGCCCTCCGCCTTCAATCGTTCGTAGATCGCGGGCAGGTTCTCCACTCCGAAACAGATGTGCGCGCTGGGCACGTGGTGGACCTCGTATCTCGCCTGGGGGCTCTCCGGTTTCAACCACTGGATGATGTCGAAGGTCAACGCCACCCCTTCGTCGTTCCGGTCGTAGCCCTGGACGCCCTCCGGAGCCCGCATGCGGTACTCGCGCATGTGGCAGCCCGGTTTGTCCACCATCTCCGCCACCGGACCCGCGATGTGCTCTTCCGGAGTCACCACCTCCAGGCCCAGCAGATCGCGATAGAAGTGCAGGGATTTCTCGATGTCGCTCACCATGACGGCGATGTGGTCGATCTTCTTCAGGTACATCCGATTTGACTCCTTTCGGTTCGTATCTCCGGGGCGCCGGCCTCGGCAGCCGGACGGTCCGGCATCACTTGGTGGTATAGCCCCCGTCGGCCACCAGAACCGAGCCGGTGACGAAGGAGGCATCGTCGCTCACCAGAAAGAGAATGCAGTTGGCCACCTCTCCCGGATCGGCGAACCTCTCCAGCAGGTTGCTCTTGCGGTAGGGCGCCAGGTGTTCCTCCGGCACCCCGTCCAGCATGGGTGTGTTCATGGAGCCGGGACAGACCGTGTTCACCCGGATGCCCTCCAGGGCGTGGTCGTGGGCCATGCACTTGGCCAGGCCGATGAGGCCGTGTTTGGAGGCGTTGTAGGAAGCCTGTTCTCCGTTGGAAACCACGCCGGAGAGGGACGAGATGCAGACGATGTTCCCCGATTTCTGCTTGCGCATCTGCCGGATGGCGTATTTGGAGCAGAGGAACGGCCCCTTCAGATTGACGCCCAGGACGAAGTCCCAATCCTCCTCGGTGGTTTCGGGCACCGCCTTTTCCACTTGGACGCCGGCGTTGTTGACGAGGATGTCGATCCGGCCGAACCGGGCGACGGTCTCCTCCATCAGGTTGCGGGCGTCGGCCGCCGACGAGACATCGGTCTTGACGAAGAGGGCTTCGGTCCCGTCATCCTGGAGGGATCGGACCACCCCTGTTCCCGCATCGACGTTGACGTCGGCGATGACCACTTTGGCCCCTTCGGCCGCGAAGAGTCTGGCCGTGGACGCGCCCAAGCCGCTACCGCCGCCGGTGATGATCGCCACCCTGCCGTCCAGTTTTCCGGGCATGCTGCTTTCCTCTTCCGCGCCGCTCGTTGTGGAACGAGTGGGCGTTCCAATCAATGGATTCGACTCCCAGACCGGTCGGCCTGGCCCACGTGGCCAAGCCCTCCGGCACTCGACTTAAGGTATTGAATCCGATGCCGTGAGGCAAGCCGTATCGCCGTCCGGGGAATCCTGCAAGGGGCTCCCGGAACGTGTTAGTGTCCGGCTCGTCATGACCCGATGCCAAGCAGCCCGTGGAAAAAGTCGTCACGGCATTCGACCGTCCCTGCATCCCGGCGGACTGCGTTACGACTCGGTCACATACGCTCCCTCATCGCGCCTTGTCCGGCGGGCGCAGGAACGGTCTCGGTGCTCATGGGACTTTTCCCACGGACTGCTAGCGATCCTGCTCCCGCTGCTGCTGCTCTGGGCCTGCGCGGCGCCGGTTCCCGATCCCTCCCGCGACGGACGGCTGAGGATCGCCTTCATCTCCAAGTCCTACACCGATCCCTTCTGGCTGGACGCCATCGACGGCGCCCAACGGGCGGCAGAGGAGCTGGGGGTGGAACTGCTGTTGCACGCCGCCAAGAGCGAGACTCATGTCGTGGATCAGGTCCAGATCGTGGAGAACATGATTCAGTTGGAAGTGGACGGCATCGTGCTGGCGCCCTGCGATTCCAACGCCCTGTCGCCTGCCGTGTCGAAGGTGAACCAGGCCGGGATTCCCATCACCGTCATCGACACCGGGATCGCCGAGGGGGATATCGTCACTTTCGCCGCCACCGACAATGTCCTTTGCGGCACCGTGGCCGCCGACCGGCTGGCCGACCGCCTTTCGGATCGAGGGAAGGTCGGCGTCATCGCCTGTCCGCCCAGCATTCTGCCCTGCCGGGAAATCATGAACGGTTTCGTGGAAGGCCTGCGCAAGTATCCCGACCTGGAAATGGTGGGGTCTCCGCTGGGAGTTCCCTTCTGCGACCAGTCCTTCAACGCCACCACCGATCTGCTGACGGCGCATCCCGATCTGGCCGGTCTCTACATCTTCGGTGGTCCCGCGGTTCTCTGCGCCACCCAGGCGGCCGGGGCCTTCGGAAAGAACCTGGGCGAGGATCTGATGGTAGTGGGCCGCGGTTCCATCGGCAAAGCGGGGTTGGGGGACCTGGAGGCGGTCAAGCGTGGCGAGCTGGACGCCATGGTCGCCCAGTTTCCCGCCAAGATGGGCTATTCCGGCGTCGACAGTCTGGTCAAATTCCGCCGCGGCATCGAATCTACACCCTTCACCGACACCGGCGTGGTCCTGGTGACGAGGGAGAACGTGGACGAGTTCATCCGGCAGATCGAGAGCGGGGAGCCGCTCCTGTGAGCGAGCCGGAAAGCGCCTCCGGAACCGCGACCGGACCCGCTGGCGGGGCCGGCCGCGCAGCTCTCCTGGAGGCGGTGGGTATCACCAAACGATTCGGCGCGCTGACGGCGGTCGACGGCGCCGATCTCACCGTCGGCCGGGCTGAGATCGTGGGCCTGGTGGGCGGCAACGGGGCCGGAAAATCGACACTGATCCACCTCATCTCCGGCGTCGATCGACCCGATGGGGGACGGTTCCTCATGGAAGGCCGGCCGCTTCGAACGGGAAGCCCCGCCGAGGCCCGTCACCATGGGATCGAGACGGTGTACCAGGACCTGGCGCTCCTGGGCGAACTGGACGTGACCGCCAACATCTTCATGGGACGGGAGTGGCGCCGGGGCGTCCCCGGGCTCCGCTGGCTGGCGGAGAAGTCCATGAAGGCCAAGGCGGAAGAGTTGATCCGCAGGCTCGGCTACGACTTCCGCGCCTCAACCCGGGTGCGTTACCTTTCGGGGGGACAGCGCCAGGCGGTAGCCCTGGCCCGTGCCCTACTGGCCCGCGCCAAGCTGATCCTGATGGACGAACCGACGGCGGCCCTGGGGGTCGCGGAGACCCGAAAGACGCTGGACCTGATCCGGAGGTTTCGGGACGAGGGAGTCTCCCTGATCGTGATCGGTCACGAGTTGGACGACATCTTCTCCATCGCCGACCGGATCGTGGTCATGAGGAAGGGGGCGACGGTGGCCGACCTGAGGACCCGTTCCACGAACCAGGACGAGGTCGTCGACCTGATGCTGAAGGGCCCGCTTCCGTCCAGGAGTTGACCGGCCCGTGGATTGGAATCGTTCGCTTCAAGTTTTGGTCTCCCGCTTGACGAGCCGGGGTCTGCATCCCGCCTTGCTGAAGCTCACCCGGCTCAAGGCGCTGCTGGCGGCCACCCTGATTCTGGTGGCCGTCGTGTCCATGATCTCTCCCGTCTTTCTCACCACTCGAAATTTCCTCAACATCCTGGAACAGCTCTCCATCAACGCCATCGTCGCGGCCGGTATGACCTTCGTCATCATTGCCGCCGGGATCGACCTCTCGGTGGGCTCGATCCTGGCCCTGGGGAGCATGGGAACGGCCGGACTCCTGGTCTCCGGGATCCCGGTCCCGGCCGCTATCGTGGGTGGATTGCTGGTGGGGACCGCCGCCGGTGCGGTCAACGGCGTCGCCGTGGCCTACGGCAGAATCCCAGCCTTCATCATGACCCTGGGGATGCTCAACGTCGCCCGGGGCACCGTCATGTTCCTGACCAGCGGCAACTCCATCGTCGGCCTCCCGGAGAGCTTCCTGTTTCTGGGCAAGGGGCGCATCGGTCCGATCCCCGTGCTGGTGTTGATCACCGCGGCGGTCTACCTGATCGGCCACCTGGTGCTGGTGAAGACCCGCTTCGGGCGCTACACCTTCGCCATCGGCAACGATCCCGAAACGGCCCGCCGCCTGGGGGTCCGCGTCAAGCGCCACCAGTTCCTGCTCTACGCCCTGAGCGGCGGACTGGCTTCCTTTGCGGGGATTCTGCTGGCGGCCCGTCTGAACTCGGCCCTCACCCTGGCGGGGACCGGGGCCGAGCTGGACGTCATCGCGGCGGTGGTCATCGGGGGGACGAGCCTGTACGGGGGACGGGGCTCCATGCCGGGGACGCTGTTGGGCGTGATCTTCTTTCAGATCGTCCGCAATGCCCTGAACATCCTGGGCATCTCGGTCTTTGTGCAGCAGGTGGCCGTGGGCGCCCTGCTCATCTTCAGCGCCCTGGCCGACTTCCTCTACGACCGCTGGGGGCGGCAGGAAGGGAGTTGAATCGCTTGGCGCGGTGTCAGCCGCTCTCCGCCTTCCCGGATTGGGAGGCCCGAAAGGTTTCCAGGGCGGACTTGGCCCCGCCGAGCAGAAGGCTGTAGTCGCTCCCGTAGCCCAGGAAGATGAACCCCTGCTCCAGCCGGTGCGCCATTCACCCGAGCCCGGGTCGGTCCAGCCAGACTCGATGTGGGCCAGCACCCCCTTTGGGGTGACGCTTTCGGAGATTGAGCGGCGATAAATTCAATCGTCCGGGTCCGTGCTTCGGACTCTGGCTTGGCCTTGAACGCCAGCGCCGAAAACAAGCGAATGGGTCCTGGACACCGATTGTACTGAATGCATTCGAAACATTACCCTATGTAGGAAAAGTATGGCATCACGTTCAGTCAAAGAGGTCACGGTTGCGGAAAGTGCCTTTGAGCAGTTCATTCAATTCCGTCCCAGCGATCAAGAAATCGATTCCGTCTGCGCAGCTCTCAGGAGTGTGGCAACGCAATCCCGCAGTGGCTACCCGATACTGGGGCATCAACTTTATCGCTTGGATGTGGGGAGATTCGCAATACTATACAGAACAAGTGACGCGGTGGAAGTCGTCGAAATTTACCTTCCTTAAAATGGGAAAGAGCAGATAAAAGTGTTGGCATCTCTGGGATATTTCTTTTCGATTTCGGGTGCGACCCTCGGAATCATGGGCGCGCTGATGATGGCCAGATCATACCATCCGTTTTCGTTGCCGGGCTTCGCTAAGCGAGGGATTCGTATTGTCTGGGTGCTGGTCCGAAGGGGTCGAGGTGAGGTCGTCCGTTCCGCTGAGATCGCATCTCGGCTTGGCAAGGTCAACGATGAAAGGCGTGCCTACTCGTTGTTGGGGCTATACTTGGTGTTTCTAGGTTTTTGTGTACAGTTACTCGGAGCAACTGTCTCATTTATTGCCAGCTTGTCTTGACTTGGCGCTAGCGGCTGGCCTTTCCGCAAACAAATCCATTGAGTACGACTGAACGGGCTCTGCAGGCTTTTGAACACTCAACGTTAGACCCATTTCTTCCAAAGCGGACGCTATGTCCTGGTGTGAGAAGTGTCCAGATGGATCTGTGACGATGAAAACCCTGTCTCGGGCTTGTTTAGCGGCGAATTTCGCTTGCCGTTCAAACTCTGCGAGCGGGATCGTCTTGCCCTCACGAATATGAGCCATTCCATTGCGGATGTTCCTGATGACTTCTGGGCGGCGCGCAAGACTGGCAGTCGCTTTCAGGGTACGGTAATCTTCGTATCCGAGCAAGACGACCTTTGGGTCACCCTGAGTTGTTAACACATAGCGCCGCATCTGCGTTTGAGCTAAGTTGGCGCATTTGGCAATCTCGGCCCGCGCCTTGCTTATGGGAATGTATTCCTCAGCCACGTTGCATCACCTCCACCAATAATGTACAAAGTATTGTACCTAATTTCCAGCCGTATCGTCAACGAAACGAGTTGCCTCGGTCGTCAGTAGGCAAAATATCCGGTCCCGCCAGCACGTGACCTGTCCGATCCGGCAGGCGTGGGATCAGGATGATCATTCTTCCCCGACGTTGAGACGTCGGGCATCGTGCTGGTTTCACCGCGGGCCGTGGAGCGGTTGATGAAGGTGCAGGACGTCGTACACGGGGCAAATTGTGGGCAGACCAACTGGATCCAGGCTGACGAGATCATCGGCATGAGTCCTCGAACCATGCGGCACTGGCGACGTTCGGCGACGTGATCCAACGATGGGGCGGGTTTCGTTCTTAACAGCCCGTGGCAAAAGTCGTCGCGGCATTCGACCGTCCCTGCATCCCGGCGGACTGCGTTGCGACTCGGTCACATCCTCCCGGTATACTCCCTCCGTTGTGCCTTGTCCGGCGGGCGCAGGACCGGTCTCGGTGCTCGCGGGACTTTCACCACGGACTGTTAGGCGTCACTATGTGCGTCCGCCGGTTCCGGGATGTCAGCCGCTCTCCGGCCTCCCGGATTGGGAGGCCCGAAAGGTTTCCAAGGCGGACTTGGCCCCGCCGAGCAGAAGGCTGTAGTCGCTCCCGTAGCCCAGGAAGGTGAATCCCTGCTCCAGGCGGTGCGCCAGGTCTTCCGGGCTCCCGACGCCGATGCCGATGGCCACGCCGGTGTCCCGGCCCACCTGCAGAGCCTTGTCGATCACGGCGTCCGTCTCGGGATTCGGCTGACGCCTGGGGTCCACGCCCAGAGCCAGCGACAGGTCCCACATGCCCATGTAGAGCAGGTCGACCCCGGGCACCGAAGCGATCCGCTCCAGGTCCTCCACTGCCTCGGCGGTCTCCAGCAGCAGGCCCACCAGGATGTTCCGGTTGGCCCGTTCCAGGTAGTCCTCGTAGTCGAGGGTGTAGCGGGACGCCCGCAGAGGCCCGAAGCCTCGCTTTCCTTCCGGAGGATAACGGGTGGCGGCCACCACCGCCTCCGCCTCCTCCACGGTCTTCACCATGGGGACGATGATCCCCATGGCGCCTATATCCAGAGCCTTCTGTATGGCGAACAGGTCCGAGGGCGGGACCCGGACCATGGGCATGGCGCCGGAACCGTCGATGGCCATGAGCATGTGCTCGACCTGAGCCGAATCCAGGGCGTTGTGCTCGGTTTCGACCAGCAGCCATTCGTACCCCGAGTAGGCCAGCAACTCGGCCACCGAGGGACTGCCCAGTCCCAGAAAGCATCCGACGGCCGCTTCGCCCGCGATGATCTTTTGACGTACCCGATTGTCCTTCACGTCAGGGAGCCTCCCTTGAGAATTGGCCCGCAGAAGATAAGGGAAGGGGGACGGCCTGTCAAAAACGCCCGGGTCGATTTGGGAACGGGCGCTTCCCAGCCGCCGATTCTCGGGCTGTGACGGATTGGCCCCCCGATTCTGGTCTGGTGTATCGATTGTTGTTTGCTCATATGGGAATCATACGAACAGACTGGAGTTCTTCCCGCGCCAACAGATCGGTGAACCCCGAATCAAAAGTGGCGAGCTGCCCCCCAAACTGGATTGCAAGGGCCAGGAGAACAGCGTCGGTGATCTGGCGGTATCCTTGAATCCTCCTGAGGATTCCCGGCGGCAGATCGACGATGGAAAGATCCATGGCCCAGAAGGAATGCGACTCCAGCTTTCTGAGCTTGGCCAACAGCGCAATCGCATCGGTGGCCGTTATGGACTGTTTGACGGCAGACGGGTTACAGGAAATGCGCACAAATCCGGCTTCGGTCAGCGGGCAGGTGGCCCATCCGTCGGTGCGGACCTCCGTAAACCACGACCGCGCTACGTCATGGTGTACGTGGTTGGGCCATGTCAGCGCAATGAGCACGTTGACGTCGAGCAAGCGGATCATGGCCAATCGCTGAGGGCTTTCCGTACGTCCTCACTCGTGATCGGGGCCGCATCGGCGTCAACGTGGAATACGGGAACGCCGTCATCGTATCTGGTCTGAGTTCGCCTGAAGCCGCGCCGCGCCAAGTCTGACAAAGCGCTCCCCAGACTGATGTCTTTCATTGCTGCAAGAGTACGCGCCACGGCCAACACATCGTCGTCGATGGTGACTGTAGTTCTCATGAGAACATCGTAGCATCGACACATCATAGCATCAAACTGAAATTGTCTTGGCGAACTGGTTAGGTGGCGGCGCAATACGTTTGCGCGGCTTCAACAGCCCGTGGCAAAAGTCGTCACGGCATTCGACCGTCCCTGCATCCCGGCGGACTGCGTTGCGATTCGGGCACATACTCCCGGTATGCACCCGAATCGCGCCTTGTCCGGCGGGCGCAGGAACGGTCTCGGTGCTCGCGGGACTTTCACCACGGACTGTCAAACACTGGAACGGATGAACAGAAGCATCGCCGATCAGGAATTCTCACAAAGGCCAAACGTACTTCTCTAGACACAACCCTACGGGCTGCCGCACTGCGGCGCAGGCTCCTAGGTTGTTTACTTGACCCTGGGTAAATTCCCGGTTGCCGACGTCAACGGTCACTCCTCTTTGATCTCCGCCTCGAGGATGACAGCGGCTTCTTTTCCGCCAAACCTGGATTGAAACACGGTCATCCCGGCGAACTCGTACTCCGGGGGCGCCTCGTTCATCTCTTTTTGCATCGTGCTGGTCCGGCTGGTTGCGAGGAGCAGGTAGCGGAAACGCCGGCCTTCGGGGTCCAGCGACATGATGACGACCACCTCGTTGCCGCCGAAGGCGGTCTCGCCCCCCTGGGTGCCGGCAAAGCGGTAGCCGCGCGAGCCGGTTTCGTTGAGTTCTTTCTCCATGGTACCGGTCCGGCTGGTGGCCAGAAGCAGGAACTTGTCTTGTTGCCTGGCCTCCTCTTTCTGGGAAAGAAGATTCGGGACGAAAAAAATAAGCGCTATCGTGATGCAGGTGCAGATCTTGGTCATTGTCGTTCCTCCAGTTGGGACTAACCGGGTGTTGGACGGTTTCGATGGTGCCAGCATAAACGTAAACCACAAGAAAGGGAGTGAGAAAGTGGTTCTCGAGGGTATGCGCTGGAGTCCGAGGCATGAGGACTCGTGCTTCTGGGAACGAGCCCGGATTGGTCGCTGCTGTGTTCCCGGAATTGACTGTTTTATAGTCTCAACGAGGCTGGCCGCTTCTGATTTCCTTGGAGTAACGCCCCGAAAGGACCGGCGTCCATAGACCGAGCGCAGCGACAGAATCGCACCGGTTCGGGTTTCGATGCCATGGTGAGTCTCTGGCTATTGCTCTCGACGATTCCGCTGATGGCCTTGGCCGGATCGGCCGCTGGACAGGAAACCCCGGTTCAGAGGCAACTGCAAACCGCCGTGGAGGCGGAGGCGAGGGGCGATTGGCCAGCCGCCGAGAAGTCCTACACCAGTATCCTGGAACTACAGCCGGGACGGGTTGACAGCCCGTGGCAAAAGTCGTCACGGCATTCGACCGTCCCTGCATCCCGGCGGACTGCGTTGCGACTCGGTCACATACTCCCGGTATGCTCCCTCATCGCGCCTTGTCCGGCGGGCGCAGGAACGGTCTCGGTGCTCGCGCGACTTTCACCACGGACTGTTGAGATCATGGTCCGGTTGGGGCTGGTCTACCAATACCAGGGAAGGTTGGGCCCGGCTGTCGATGCGATCCACAGTGCCCTGACCCTCGACCCCGATCTCCCCGACGCCCATTTTTATCTGGGGCGCGCCTATTTCGGCCTCCACCGGTACCCGGAGGCCGCAGGGGCCCTTCAGGAGGCGATCTCCCGTGACCCGAAGAACGTCAAGGCTCAGGTCTATCTGGGCGTCTGCTTCCTGGCGCTGGGACGGGTGGATGAGAGCATCGAACATCTGGAGGCGTTGACCCGCAGCCATCCTCGGGAGTTGGAAGCCTTGCAGACGCTGGCCCAGGCTTATCTGACGAAAGGCGGCGATGACGGCTTCAACCGGACCATCGCCCGGATCGACGAGGTCGAACCCAATTCCTTCCGGTCCCATCAGCTCAGAGCCGAGTTTTTCGCCGCCCGGGGACACCTGAACGAGGCGGCGCAGGCGTACGAGCAAGCGGTCGCCCTGAACCCGGACGCGCCCGGAGTCAACTTCGCCCTGGGGGACATCTACTTCGGTCTGGGGCAATACGACAAGGCTGAGCCGGCGCTGCGGAAGGAGCTGAAGATCGATCCGCATCACCCTATCGTCAACCTGGAATTGGGAATCATCAAAAACTCGCGGCAGCAGTTCGACCAGGCGATTCGTCACCTGGAGAGGGCGTTGCAGGTGGATGTCAGGCTCCCGGACGCCCACGTGGCTCTGGCTTCGGCCTACGAGGCCAAGGGCCGACTGCGGGCCGCCGAAGGCGCCCTCCACCGGGCCATCGCACTGGGTCCCGGGGATCCACAACCCCACTACCAGTTGGCCCAGGTCTACCGGAAGCTGGGGATGATGGAAGATGCTCGCGTCTCACTGGAACGGTTTCAGAGATTGGAAGAGGAGGGGAGCCAAGAGCGGCAGCGCGCTGCTGAGGGCCTCCTGCAGAAAAAGCCATGACGCGCGGTTTGATCGACATTCGTCGACATGGAAGCGGCGGCGGATGATCTCCTTGAATAGTTATTTCCTTTAACTCGATCTTGCCCTTCTACGGCACGGACTCGTTGGGACGCTTGAATCCTCCTTTCGGCCTCGATCCGTTCCGCCGCTTTTGGTACAGTTTGTGAATAAACGTTCACGTTCCTTATGCTCCGTTCGTTTAGTGTCCAATAACATTTCTGGTGAGAATTCCGGGCTGAAGGTTGGAGCGAATCTTTACTTCAAAGGAGGTATCCGATGCGAAGCAAGCAAGTAGTGTGTGGCTTAGTCGTTGTTGTCCTGATGGGCGGTGCCAGCCCTCAGGTGATGGCCCAGATTTTCCCCTGGTGGTCTTTTGACAACAGCGTTCTTGAGAAGGTCCAGGACCGTGGGACGATCAGAGTCGGTCTGGGCCTGTTCGAGCCTTGGTCGCTCTGCAATGCCGACGGCGAGCTGATTGGCTTTGAGATCGATGTCGCGACCAAATTGGCCGAGGATCTGAGGGTAGAGGTTAAATTTGAGCGGGCGAACTGGAAATACATCATCACATCCCTGCTCGAGAAGGATTTTGACGCCATCATCAGTGGTATGACGATACTTCCAAGCCGTAATCTCAGGGTCAATTTCACGTCACCGTACAACTTGACTGGCGTCTATCTGGTGGCGAATACAGCGGAAACCACCGACTTGGAGACGCTGGAAGATTTCAACAGCTCCGATGTCACGATTGGGACCCGGAGCGGAGCTTCGTCCATCCCCGCGATCGAGAATGTTTTTCCTAGTGCCATGATCGAGCTCTTTGATACCGACAACGACGTCCTCGAGGCCGTGGTTGCCGGTGATGTCGATGCTGCGGCAGCGTTCGCGTCGACGGGGGCCACATGGGTTGAAGCCAACCCGGACACCCTGCACCAGCCCTCCGAGGAGCCGTTTGCCTTGGAACCGCTGGCGATGGCCGTGCGGAAAGGCGATCTCGATATTTTAAATTTCCTCAATGGCTGGATTACGGTCAACGAGTCTAATGGCTGGCTCGAGCAGCGCCGCCAGTATTGGTTCGAGGGCAGCGAGTGGGAGGATCAGAGGGCTACCGATGAGGACACCATCGCTGCGTGCGATCAATCCTTTCTGTAGCCGGCTTGGCGTGGAGGGTAGGTGCGGCCTAACAGCCCGTGGCAAAAGTCGCCACGGCATCCGACCGTCCCTGCATCCCGGCGGACTGCGTTGCGATTCGATCACATACTCCCGGTATGCTCCCGAATCGCGCCTTGTCCGGCGGGCGCAGGAACGGTCTCGGTGCTCGCGGGACTTTCACCACGGACTGCTAAAGGGTGAATACGGGAATCGACGGAGTCGATGGCTCGGCGGTTGTACACACGTTGGGCAAGCCTGTAGTTCAGTCCGGACCACCCTTTAGAGTTTTCAGGATGTCCGTGTCCCGTGGGATCGGCGGCTGTCCAGCCGCCGATCTCTCCGTTTACCGGGGACAGGAATGTCCCCGCTCCTGCTCATTTATTCCTCCATGACAGACAGGAACCGTAGGGGCACCCCTTGTGGGTGCTCTCCTTGACAATCCACCGGCCCGCATGTTGCCCCGCGCCCGCGTTGAACCCGGACCCGGTGCCCCGTAGAATAATCGGCAACGATGCACATCTTCCAATCCCGCTTCCCGTTGTCCCTGGCCGTGTTCGCCCTGCTTGCCCCGCCGCTTTCCGCTTCGGGGGCCAAGGAGAAGAACAACCGGAAGGATGACGGCCGGGTACAGGCCGAGGAGTCGCAGGATTACTTCCGGAAATGGCTCACCGAGGACGTGATCTACATCATCACCGAAGACGAGAAGGCCGTCTTCGACGGACTCACCAACGAGGCCGAAAAGGAGCAGTTCATCGAGCAGTTCTGGTATCGGCGGGACCTGGACCTCAGGACCCCCATCAACGAGTTCAAGGAAGAGCACTACCGCCGCATCGCGTATGCCAACGAGCGGTTCCACAGCGGCAAATCGGGTTGGAGATCGGACCGCGGCCGAATCTACATCATCCACGGGCCGCCTGACGAGATCGAGGACTTCGGCGGGGGTGGCCAATATGTCCGCGAGTCCTACGAAGGCGGGGGAACCACCACCGTCCACCCCTTCGAACGGTGGCGTTATCGAAAGATCGACGGGCTCGGGAGCGACATCACCCTGGAATTCGTGGACGAATCCCGCACCGGAGAGTACCGTCTCGCCCTTCATCCCGACGAAAAGGACGCGCTGATCGGCCTGCCCGGGTTGGGGCTGACCGACAGCGAAAGGTTGGGCCTGACCCAGAAGGGGAGGCGCTTGCATCCCGACGAGATGCACAACCCCTACCTCCGGGCGAACATGCGGCGCCAGGACCATCCCTTCACCCGTTTCGAGATCTTCGCCAAGGCTCAGGCCGCCCGGCCCATCAAGTACAACGACCTCCGGGATCTGGTCAAAGTCACGGTGAACTACACCAATCTCCCGTTCCAGGTTCGAAGCGACTACTTCAGGTTGAACCAGGACAAGGTGCTGATTCCCGTCACCGTGGAGTTGCAGAACCGGGACATGACCTTCAAGCAGAAAGGCGCCTCCCACTACGCCCAGATCGGCCTCTACGGCGCCGTCACCAGCATGGGAAAGAAGTTCATCCAGGAATTCGATCAGGACATGACCGTGGCCTATCCGGACAGATGGATCGAGTTGGGGCGGCAGAGCCGGTCCCTCTACCAGAAGGTGCTGCTGTTGGACAACAATACTCGCTACAAGCTGGACTTGATTGTCAAGGACCTCAACAGCGACAACGTGGGCGCCGTCAGGCACGCTCTGATACCACCCCCTTCCGTGAAAGAGTCCCAGAAACTGAGCGCCAGCTCCCTGGTTCTTTCCGACCACATGCGGGAACTGGAGGAGCTGCCGGAAGGCGACGAGATGTTCGTCTTCGGAGACGTCAAGCTCCGGCCCAGCATCGCCCGCAAGTTCACCCGGAAGATCCCCCTCGGGATCTACCTGCACCTGTACAATTTCAAGGTGGATCAGACCTCCAACACCCCCTTGCTGGAGGTCTCCTACCGGATCCGAAACGGGAACGGCCAACTGGTCCGGGACGTCACCGACAGCGCCGGGGAATCGATCCGGTTCCTCTCCGAAGAGAGGGTCGTCCTGACCAAGAAGCTGGACTTGAGCGATCTGGAACCCGGAACCTATCTGGCCCAGGTCGAGGCCCGGGATTCCTCCAGCGACGAGCGGGTACAACTGGAGGACCGGTTTCGAGTCGTGGGAAACTGATCGGCCGATCTCCGATGGTTAAATGGGAGTCCGGCGGGTGAAGACTGTCGCTTCCAATCGGCGACAAGAAAGTCGCCGCTCCATCGTCATTGCAGAGTGAGGAGAGAGAAGGGGAGGGGCGTCGGCTGAAACACGGGATCGTTCTCCCGCCACGGTTGCCGGCAGGCTTCTTTGCGCTGGTACCGGGTGAGGTTTTCCTGTAGCAGCGTTGCCAACATGGAGCGTTGGGCCCGGGACACTTCGGTGATCATCATCCTCTGCACCTGGACGGCCCGATCGAACAGGCCCAGTTCGGCGTAGACCATGGCCAGCGTCTCCACCTGCTCGAAATCGGGGGTCTTCACTCGTTCGAACACCTTCTGCAGGAGACGCAGGGCCTGCTGCCCGTTGCGGATGGCGGCGTCGGGACAGGCCGCCAGCAGGCGAGCCATGGCGTGGGCCAGATCGGTGTCCTCGGGCAGAGCGGTCAGGCCCGCTTCCAACCGCGACCGGGCCTCCTTCCAGCTCTGGGTCTTCACCACGGCCATGGCGCCCATGAAGTGGGCGAAGGCATTTCCCGGATCCAACTCGATGACCCTGCCGTAGTGCGGGATCGCCTCGTCGACGAGTTCCCGGCGCATCAGCAGGTTGGCCAACTGGAAATGGGCTTCGGTGAAGTTGGGATCCGTTTCGATCGCTTGGCGGCAGTGCTCCAGGGCCTCTTCCTCACGACCTATCTGGATCAGTCCCATGGACAGGTTCAGATGGATCCGGGACTTGGAGGCGGTATGAGGCAGGGCGGCCTCGAATTGCCGGACGGCCTCCTCCACGCGGCCCATCTGCGCCAGGGCCGTGCCCAAGTCCACCAGGGCGAGGGCGTCGTTGGGATCCTGGGAAACCATCTCGCGAAAGATCCGCACGGCCTCCTCGTGTTGTCCGGACTCGAGTAGACGGTTGGCTTGCTCGCGCTGCCGCCAGCGTCCCGTCTTCACTCTCAGCAGCTCTTTCAGCAGAGGATCGGGATAGTTCACGGCGCCGTCCCCCTGCTTGCCCAAATGCAGCCGCGCCTTGTCCACCTGTCTCAACTGGCGGTAGGCCATGGCCAGCCGGTAGTGGAGGCTGCTGGCCTGAGGCTGGCGCCGAAGAGCCTCTTCGTAGTGTTCAACGGCCTTCGCGTAGTCGCGTCCGGCGGCCGCGATTTCGCCGAGACCCGCCATCGCTGCCGCGGATTCCGGGTCAAGCTTCAGCGCCCGCTGGAAATGTTCCGCTGCCTCCTCCGTCCGGCCCTGCTCCAACTCGATCCGGGCCAGCCCCAGCACCGCCGCCAGGTCGTTGGGGCGCAGGGTCAGGACGTGGGCGTACTGGGCGCCGGCCCGTTCCAGGTCTCCTCTTGCCCGATAGCCGAGAGCCAGGTAGTAGGACCAGCGGTAATCTCGGGGCGCCAGCCGCAGGGCGTTCCGATAACAGGACTCGGACGCATCCAGGAGGTCGTAGGTCTGCAACATCTGGCCCATTCGCCCGTAGGCTCGAGCCCGCTGCTCCGGGTCGGCCCCGGGGCGCCGGATTATCTGCTCCAGGTCGGCCCGGGCGCGTTCCAGTTGTTCCCGGACGTTCGCGTCCATGGCGCTCAGGTTGGGGAAGGGAATCGGCTCCATTTCGGAACCTGTGGCCTGGGCTGGCGGTGGTTCTGCCGGGGGCGTTTCCGGGGCAGAGGTCAGACGACCTTGGAAAAGGACGGACAGCGCCACCATGGTGATCGAAACCAGCCGCCGTGCTGCCGACCTTCGTTCCATGGAGTTATCGACCGTTCTGCTTGCGGCCGGAGAGTCGCCTACCCGTCAATAGGGCCAGTTCAAAGCAGGTGACGTAGCCACGAATTGCCGGCGCTTCACCCATCGGACCCGGTCCTGCCGGTAATGGTCCCGCTGGTAGAAGGGGTAGTATTTTCCGGGTGGGTCGATGAAGACGACGCTGTTTCCCTTCACGACCAGGTTGAAGTCGACTCCCCACATCTTTTCCTTGACCGTGCGCTCCTGGATGGGAAAGGAGAGTTCCACCACGTCCCCCGGTTTCACGCTCCCGACCTGAGCGTAGCGCCCCTCCCACCGCAGCTCTCGGGTCCGCTGGTTCACCTTGCAGACCGTCTTCTCCGGTTCGGTCCAATCGGGAATCCGAACCTGGAGCCGGATCGGCTGCTTGACCTTCACGTCGACCTGTCCTTCGTAGGGGATATAGCTCTGGACGTCCGCCCACGGAGAAACCCGGTTGAGAAGCAGATTGACCTTCAGGTCCCCGTCCCGGTGGTGGAGCAGGTGCCTCCAGGCGTACCAGATGGCCCGGGCGTGGTTGCCCGTGCAGCAATGCATGAGGAACAGGTGATCGGAATCGGGGCGGTCCGGCCAGGTCAGTGGATGCCCCACGAAGTCGTTGGGGGAGGCCAGGCTCATGGCGGAGCCGATGTTCCGTTCCACGGTCCGGTCGGAGGACTCGAACTCGGGGCGGTTCCAGGTCTCGTAGCGGTCCTCGGGCAGGAGCCGGCCGACGAAGTCTTCCTTCAACAACTGCATCTCGGCGAATTGGTTCCTCAGATAGCGGTCGGCGTCGTCCCAGTAGTCCCCGGCCCCGGCGAGGCTCAGCTTGATGGCCAGCGCCGCCATGTCGGCTATCGTGCAGCCCTCCACGCCGTATCTGGCCACCTGCTGGACCGTCTTGGCCGAGTACTGCGCCCCGGCACCGGGAGTGGAGGGAAAGAATCCCACGGTGGCGCTGCCGCTGGAGTCCCGGGCGTATTCGTAGGAGTTCTTCGAGTACTCGATGAAATCCTGGTCCTGGCTGGCCATGGCGAATTCCAGCAGTCCGGAGATGGGGCGGGTGTGCAGGTGGGTGTGGGGGACGCCCCGGAAACGTCCTTCCGAGTCGTAGCAGCCGGAATGCCGGGTCATGTAGATGGCCAGCTTGCGGGCCAGGTCCAGAGCCGGCTGGTATCCGGTGGCCAGGTAGGCTTGGCTGAGGCCCTGAATGATCCAACCCGCGGCGGCCCCGCTGGCTTCCCGGGTGCAGTCCGGGTCGACGACCTCCCGGTCGCGGGGAACCTCGGTGTCCGGGTTGACCGCCATCAAGGGAAAGTAACAGTAGTCGTCCTTGTAGATCATCAGGCGGGCCACGCCGTCGACCAGTTTCTGCAGCCTTTCCTTCCAGAACTCGTCGCCGCTCAGCAGGTAGTAGAGGGCGAAGTTGCCCAGCCAACCGCCTTGAGCGACGGTGCTGGCCAACTGGGTCTCCTTGAGTCCCTTCTGCTCCAGCCAGTCGGCATGGAACCCGGCCCAGGGGCGGCCCTCGAAGGGCATGTAGATCAGGCCGTCCTCCCCCTGCATGCGAAGCAGGTTCTCCGGCCAGGCCTGATCCACCTCCAGGTTCTGGTCGCTGCCGCTGGCGTATCGGAGCAGGGGAAGCGCCTCCTGGAACTTGTACTGGACGTTCAGGTCATGGAAGTCGTGCACCAGAACGGGCGGCTTCCGGTTCAGGAGCACGTGCCACCAGATCTCGTAGCCCGCTTCCGGGTCCGCCGACTCGGTCAGCGCGTTGATGGACAGCCGGGCCCGCTCGGCCAGGTCCAGGGTGTCCGGGACCAGCCCTTCCTGCCACTCGCCCTTCAGCTCCGGGAAGGTTACCTTGGGAATCTCCGGCGAGATGTAGCCGATCTCCTGCGACTTGGCCTCTTCCGGAGGGGCGGCCGCCAGCGTCACTGCCGCCGCCAGGATCGCCGCACCCATCCATGGAACTCCGAGTCTACTTGTCTTCATCTGCATTTCGATTCACCATCCGGGTTGGAGTGAGTCATGATCTGAGGACTGACTGTAGTCAGTCCCGATAGGGGTTTATTCTAGATGATGACGTTGTGTTTCGGTACCGACCGATTTCCGGGAGGGCCGCCTTTCCCGACGGAGGTGTCACGATGGCTGGGATGAAGAAGATCCGGAGGATGGACCATATCGCCTTGATGGTGCGCGATCTGGACCGGTCGTTCCATTTCTATCACCACTTGCTGGGCCTGGAGGTGGAGGAGTACGTCGAGCACCCGATGCCCGGGTCCGAGAACATCCAGGGCGTCTCCAAGATGACCCGGTTCCCCGACGTGAGAATCCGGGAGTATCGCATGAAGATGCCCGAGAACCCGGGCATGACCCTCGATCTGATCGAGTGGATCACTCCCAAGAGCCCCGTGGGCCGGTACCCGTTGCACCACGTCCCTTCGGCGCATATCTGCTTCGACGTGGAAGACATCGAGGCGACGCACGAGTTCCTGAAGGGAGAAGGCGTCGAATTCGTCTCTCCGCCCGTCTACTGGGAGGCGGAGGAAGGGGGATGGGTGGTCCTCTTCTTCTACGATCCGGACGGGAACCTGCTGGAGTTGAACCAGCCGCAGCCGCACCACCAGAACACGTAACCCGGCGCCTGACCCCGCCAGGAGGGGGACAGTCTTGTCCCCCTCTTCGTCCTCGTCCTCCGATCCCACCGAAGTTCGCCGGCACGGCTTACTGATTTGCAGACCGGGCCAGAAACCTGGCTTGGCCCACTTCCATCTGCCGCCCGGAGGGTTGGATCGCGGTCATCCCGCCGTCCACCATCAGCACGGCGCCCGTGATGTAGGAGGCTTCGTCGCTGGCCAGGAACAGGATGGCGTTGGCCACCTCGCTGGGCTCGGCGAAGCGGGACATGAGCGTCTGGCCCGCATAGGGCGCCACGTTCTCGGCGGGCGTATTGGCCATCATGGGCGTGTTCATGCCGGTGGGGCAGACGGCGTTGGCCCGGATGCCGTCGAGGCCGCAATCCTGGGCGATGCAACGGGTCAGGCCGATTAGGCCATGCTTGGAGGTGTTGTAGTCGGCCTGGTTCTCGTTGCCCTGCACGCCCGACACCGACGAGACGCAGACGATGCTTCCGGCCCCCTGGCGTTTCATCTGGGGGATCACCGCCTTGGAGCAGAGGAACGGGCCGCTCAAGTTGACCCGGATGACCCGGTCCCAGACCTCTGCATCGATCTCGTACACAGGCGCCACTTTGCCGAATATGGCGGCGTTGTTCACGAGGATGTCGATCCTGCCGAATTGCTCCACGGTGGTCGCCGCCATGCGCTCGCAGTCCTGCTCGTCGCTGCAGTCGGCCACCACCGAAATGGCTTCGCCGCCGGCCTCCCGGATTTTCCCTACCGTCTCCGCGGCCGTTTGCGGATTCACGTCTACGACCGCCACCCGGGCGCCCTCCGCCGCGAACCGCACGGCCACAGACTCGCCCAAGCCCTGACCGGCCCCCGTTACGATCGCCACCTTGTCTCCCAAACGCCCCATCCTTCACCTCCCGGCTTCTTCGGCCAGACGCCGTCTCGCCAGCGTACCGACGTAGTTGGCTGTGGCCCTTGCCTGGTTCGCCAGCCAATACTGAAGTGCCAGTGGCCTGAGCGGCTGTTCGCTTAGATACACCTCATACCAGCCCTTGCCCAGCCGCGCCAGCCGCAAGCCCAGGACCGAAAAGCCGATCACCATCAATGGGACCAGCAGGAACGACATCACCGGGACCGTTGCCGGAAACGCCATCGCCAACGCCGCCAAAAGTCCCGAAACGGCCGCGCCGCTGATTCCGGCGGCCATGATGGACTTGCCGATCGCCCGGTATAGTTCGCCTTCCGTTATCTCTCTTCTCTGGTACTGGAGCCCGTACTCCAACACGGCCATCACCGCTGCTATCGCCGCGGCGGTCAAGGCCCCTTCCAAGGCGCATTTTGCCGTCTCCAGGAGCGTCGCGTGAAAGGCGTCGCTCTGCAGGATCCGTTGCGCCGCTTCCAGCTCCCTCGGCGTCATTAGATCGCTGCCCCGTGCGCGATTCACGGAGGAGTTTTCGAACAAGCCATTGGACGCCGAGTGACTGCCGCCCTCGCTGTATGCACGGATGTGGCTCCAGTCCTTGCCCTCCAGGTACTTCGCCGTGGCCTCAGGCCCCGCTATCCGGATCTGTTCGGGGATCGTCTCCCAGACCCTCTGTGCTTCAACCAGACCCCGCGAGGTGCCCCGTGTCCCGGCGTACAAATACTTCGTCGGGTCCAAGTTCGCCCAGTCGAGATTGAGTGAAAAGCGCGAAAGGTGACCGTAAGCGTCCCAGAACGGAGTCGGGTCGCGCATAATCGCCAACATCTGCTGGAAGGAATCTGTCACCCTTACCTTCTCGGAGACGGCCAAGACGCCGGCCGTCACACCGGCGATGACCGGCGCACCATAAGAGCGAGTAACGGACAGCCCCGCCGTAGCCCCTTGACGAGCCTTCTCCGCGGACCGGACGGCCGCGTCCTTGACTCCCTCTACAACCTGTTCCGCTCCGTCGCGAGCCCTCTCGGCGGACCAACCGGCTGCATCCCTAGTACCCTGGGCGATGTGGGTTGCCCCAACCTGTGCCTTCTCGGCAGACCAGGCGGCCGCGTCCTTGACTCCGTCCGCGACCTGTGCCGCCCCCTCGCGGGTCTTTTCGGCGGACCGAGTGGCTGCATCCTTCGTTCCCCCGGCGATGTGGGTTGCCCCAACCCGTGCCTTCTCGGCGGACCAGGCGGCCGCGTCCTTGACTCCGTCTGCGACCTGTGCCGCCCCCTCGCGGCCCTTTTCGGCGGACCGAGTGGCCGCATCCTTCGCTCCCTCGGCGATGTGGGTTGTCCCAACCCGTGTCTTTTTGGTGGACCAATTGGCTGCGTGCATGGCTTCCTCCGTCACCCGAGCCGTGCCGACGCGAACCTTTTCGGCAGACCAGGCGGCGGCGTCCTTGGCCTCGTCCGCAACCCGCGCCGCCCCGTCACGAGTCTTTTCCGCGGACCGAGTCGCAGCATTCTTGGCTCCCGCCGCTACCCGTGCCGCCCGATCACGAGTCTTTTCCGCGGACCGAGTGGCCGCTTCCTTCGCTCGCTTCGTCACCCGAAAAAACCTGGCGCGGGCTTTCCCTGTCTCCGACTCGGCGTCACGAGACTCATTTGCTGAGGTGTCTACCACTTTGAGAAATTCCTTCTCGGGCTCGGCAACAGCCTCTTACGCCCCGAAAATGCCCAAAGTGTCGTAACCGATGATCTCATTGGCACTTCGTTGGTCGCGCCTCGGTAGTTTCGCGCAGTCCAGCGCGATGCGATCCAATTCTTCGACGCGCCGCGATATGCCACGCGATTTCTCAACCTGCTCCAGGCGCGCCTGGAGGGCATGTTTGACCGCCTCGGTCAACGATTTTCCGGTCAGCGTGGCGAGCCTCTTCGCGAGGCCATGGGTCTCTGCATCATCTATTTTTAGCGCCATACCAATATTCTCCACATCCGGATTCTTGAAAGTAGTAGGAAAAATCGACCTGAAGGAGCAATCGTAACACCTGAGTGTCGCGGCAGGTGCTCGGTTCGGCCGTGTCTCTATTGCCTTCGGGACAGTCCGTTGTCTTGGTCGCTGTTCAGACCCTATAATCCCGAACAACGCGAAATCCAGACGATTATTGTCGGCGACCCGTGCGGTTGCGACTGTTCCACGATATTTCGGAACCCGAACGGTCGGCGCCGACGACACCGACTTCAACGAATGCATCCGGAGGTTCTGACCCATGCAGATTGATCGCCGTCGTTTCATAGAAAACGTGTCTCGAACCGCAGCGGGCGCCAGCTTCATTCCCGCACTCTCGGCGCTGGGTTGCGCCCCTTCAACCCAATCCGAGTGGAAGCCCCTTTTCGACGGGGTTTCACTGAATGGCTGGCACACCAATCCGGAGAAGATCGGTCATGGTACGGGTGGGCAGTGGGCCGTCGAGGATGGGACCATCACGGGTCAGCAGGATCCCCCCGGTTCGGGCAACGGCGGCATCCTGCTCACCGACGAGAAGTTCATGGACTTTGAACTCTCCATCGACATCAAACCGGACTGGGGGGTCTGCTCGGGGCTCTTTCTGCGCAGCAACGACAAGGGCCAGTGCGTGCAGATGATGGTCGACTATCACGACAACGGCAAGATGGGGTTCCTCTACGGAGAAGGGACCTTCGGCTTCAACTGCGCAACCTTCGAGGTCAACGGGATCCTGGATCAGGACCAACGATTGGTTCGTCTCACGCCCATCGGAGGCCGCTCCTTGGAGGAAGCCGGATTGATCTCGTCCTGCACGCCGGAGGAGTTCATCGAAGCCTACAAGATTGACGATTGGAACACGGCCCGGGTCCTCATCAGCGGAACCGAACCGCACGTCACCACCTGGATCAACGGCCTGAAGATCTGCGAGTTCGACGGGCCGACCACCACCAACCAGAAGTACGTCGACAACCGCCAGGAGATCGTGAACCGCATCGGCCAACCCGGCAGCATCGCGGTCCAGGTCCACGGCGGAAAGAGCTGGCCGACCGGCGCCAAGTGCCGCTGGAAGAACATCCGGATCCGCCCGGTGTAGAGTAAAGGCCGGTCGATGAGGAGTGGCCGGAGGGGCGACTGGAGGGGCGGCTTTCTTGCCGCCCATTGGGAGGGGGGACATTCTTGTCGCCCACTGGGAGGGGACTTCCCACCTTTTATCAAGGGGGCACGGGAGGAGCCAGGAGCCCGTGGAAAATTGGAAAACATGGGAATGTTTCCCACTTTCCCACCGGCTCGACGACGGCGGCTAGATCCCAGGACGGAACCGGATCCGGACCGATCTCGCCAAGGCGGGCTCGCACTCGAGCCCCAGGCGCGGTCGCGCACGGCGGAGCCTGGAGCGAACCTCGGGCCGGATCTACATCAAGCGGCACGGCGCTGTCTCGCATGATTCTCATCGAACATCGTCTGGTTTCGCAACATGGTGCAGGCCACCCCCAGCAGACGGTCAGCCACGGACCGCAGGGCCCGCGCATGGCCGTGGCCGCGCTCCCTGAGGGCCTTGTATTTGGCTCGGCTGGTGGCGTCGTGTTGTGCGGATACCCGGGCCCAATGATAGGCCGCCTCGCGCAGACGAGGGTGAACCGCCTGGCGGCGCACCACGCGGGTGTGTTTGCCGGAGCGCCGGGTCACGGGGGCGACCCCGCACAGACAACGCAAGGCGGCATAGTCTCTTCGTTGCACCGCATCGTAGGCTTCCGAGAGTAGTGTGGCGAGAACCCTGGTGCCGACCCCGGGCAGGGAGGCAAGGATCGCCACGTCCTGCCTCGGGCCCTGGGGCCCCGCCGCCGACTCTAACCGCTTCTCCAAAACCCGGATCAGACGCGCACTCTCACGAGAGAGGTCACGGAGTTGGCGCTGGACCAGAGCGAGGAGCTCCGCCAAGCTGGCGATGTGAACCTTGGCGGCCTGGACGGTGCCGGCGGCCAGGGGGAAGGAGGGCACCCGCAAGAGACGCAGGACCTCGGGAGCATCGATTCGGCGGATCCGATGTTGTTTCAACACTTTGGCGACCCGGACCGGGCGCAGCTTCCGGGCATCCTCCGGCGTCGGGGCCAGCTTCCACACTTCCATCACCCAAGGCTCGGCGAGATTCTTGCTGAGGTCCCGGAACTGCGGATAGTAGCGCCAGAGTTGATCGTGGAGACGGTTGACCAGCCGGGTCCGCTCGCGGATCAACTGGTCGGCCAGTCGTGAGTACTCGCGCAGCTCGATCACCTCAGAGTCGACGGGACCCAGCCGTCGCAAGCGATTGCCGTCGGTTCTCAGGGCGTCGGCCAGCACCCGGGCATCGCGGCGGTCATCCTTCGCTCCGGCCGGCGAGAAGCGGTCACGGAACCGATCCAACTGTGTCGGATTGATGGTATAGACGACAAAACGCCGACCCATCAGGAACTCCACTACGGGACCGTTGATCACTTCAATCGCCACCGAGACGGCCTCCGCACTCGTTCCCGTCTGCTCGAGAATCCAGTCGGCCATCTGGGCGAGGCCCGAACCGCTATGCGGGAAGCTGCGCTGTCCCTGACAAGTGCCTTGCGCGTCCAGCACGCAGACTTGGTGCGACCGGGAGGCCCAATCGACCCCCACAAACCATTGATCTTGTTTCATCCCGACCCTCCGAGTGCTTAAATGGATGTTGGGCCGCCGCGATTCGGATCGGTTCCTGTACTGGCTGTTCTAGGACGCTGACTTTCCACCGGTTCTCCATCGCGGCTACCGGCCGGGGCACGAATCCCCTCCAGGTGCTCTCAGGCGCGGGGACTTTAGGGTCGCTCCCGGCCGGATGGCCCTCTTCACCCACCGTGGGTGAAGTCCCCTAAAGGGTACAGGCGACTTTCTTGTCGCCCACTGGGACAGGCGGTTTTCTTGCCGCCTGCTCTCCGGTGTTGCTTCGGCAGGCGGCAAGTGTAGAGGGGGGACTGCCGTCCCCCCTAACCCCCCCGGATCGGCGGCAAGAAAGCCGCCGCTCCCTTCCCGCCGCGTCCCGGCAACGAGTCCAGCAGGACGCGCGTGTACGCATGCCGTGGCTTCCGCAAGACCGTCTCCGTCGGTCCCGCCTCAACAATGCGTCCCCGGCGCATTACGTGCACCCGGGAGGTCATGTAGCGCACCAGCGCCAAATCATGGGAGATGAAGAGGATGGCCAGGTTCCGTTCGGACCGCAGCCGCCGAAGCAGGTTGGCGAGGCGGGCCTGGGCCGACTGGTCGATTGCGGACGTGGGCTCGTCCGCGATCAGGACCCTCGGTTCGGGTGCCAGGGCCCGGGCGATGCTGACCCGCTGACGCTGGCCGCCCGAAAGTGCCTTGGGAAACCTTCGGGCCTGGGATTCGTCGATGCCGATGGATTGAAGCAGGGAAAAGGACTCTGCCTGGGCCTGTTTGCGCGTCAGCCCGCGCCATACCTGGAGGGCTTCCGCCACCGCCGACCACGCCCGCATCCGGGGGTTGAGGGACGAATACGGGTCCTGGAAGACCATCTGGACCTTCCAGCGCTCGTTCTTGGGGAAGCGCTCTCGCGAGTCGGGCTCCGCGACCTGCTTGCCTTCCCACAACACCGTTCCAAAGGCCGCCGGCTGGAGGCCAACGAGTACCCTGGCAAGGGTAGTCTTGCCGCTGCCGCTCTCGCCAACCACGCCCACGATCTCACCCGGATCGAGGGAGAGGCTGGCATCGCGAACGGCCTCGAACGCGTCCGCACCCCGTCCGAACCGGACCGTGATGTTCCGGCCCTCCAGCAGCGGTCCGCTCATGGATCGCACCCCATCCGGTCGTGGTGAAGACACGCCGTCCGTTGGCGTCCGGCAGGCGCCAAAGGCGGTTGGGCGCCTCCGCGGCAGTCGTCGTCCGCCAGCGAACAGCGGGGCCGGAAGCGGCATCCTGAGGGCCAGGCGCCGACCGATGCCGGATCCCCCGGAATGGTCTCCAAATCTTCTCCCGGCACCGCCAGGTCCACTCGCGAGGCCAGCAAGGCCCGGGTGTATGGATGGCGCGGGTTACGGACCAACGCCTCCAGGGGTCCGTTCTCGACCGACGCGCCGGCGTACATGACCATCACGCTGTCACAGACTTCCTCGATCACGGCCAGATCGTGGGAGACGAAGATCAGGGCCATCTTCAGACGTGCTCGCAGGCGGTTGATCAAGTTCAGGATCTCGCGTTGGATCGTCACGTCCAGCGCCGTCGTCGGCTCGTCGGCGATCAGGATCTCGGGCTGCTGAGCGAGGGCCGCCGCGATCATGACGCGCTGACGCATTCCGCCGGAGAGCTCATGGGAACGCATCTCCAGGACCTGGTCGGGACGGAGAATCCGCACCAGTTCCAGAAGCTGGAGCGCCTGGTCGTCCGCTTCCCCGGCGGCAACCTCCCGGGCCGCATGGATCGCCTCGGTCAACTGAGTGCGGACCTTGAGCACCGGATTCAGTCCGGCCAGGGAGCTCTGAGGGACGTATCCGATGCGCCGGCCGCGGATCCGGCGCCAGACCTTCTCGTCGGCCCCGGCCAGGTCCCGATCCCGATAGAGAATTCTGCCGGACGCCACCATGGCTCCGTGGCGCCGGAGCGTCCCCATCAAGGCGCGGCAGAGCATGGTCTTGCCGGAGCCCGATTCCCCCACGATTCCCAGGGCCTGACGGCGGAGCAACTGGAAATCGGCCGTGTCCACGA
The DNA here is from genome assembly GCA_965217775.1 of Acidobacteriota bacterium. Classification (GTDB taxonomy): domain Bacteria; phylum Acidobacteriota; class UBA6911; order RPQK01; family JAJDTT01; genus JAJDTT01. The sequence continues at coordinate 2,463,817 of CBDCJH010000002.1, read as the reverse complement.
TGGACAACAAATCTCCCCGTCGCCGCGGCACACCGATTCGCAGGCCCTCCACTCGCAGTATGGGGGAATCTACGTCCACTGCTCTCCGCCTCAGTTGACATCCCCGCGGCCGATTCGGGGTGGCCAACGGCTTACCCGTTCCGTGTTTACTTGGTGATATCAACTAATTCTCCCCCGCGTACCGGCCGGACACGCCGTGGGCCAGCAGCGCGACGCCGATGGCGGTCAGAGAGAGGGCCAATCCGGGAAAGACGGTGATCCACCATTGCGTCTGCAGGTAGAGGCGGCCATCGGCGATCATGGCGCCCCACTCGGGCGTGGGCGGGTTGACCCCCGCTCCCAGAAACGAGAGCGACGACACGGTCAGCACCACGATGACGAAGTCGCTGAGTCCATACGCGACCGTCTCGCTGTAGACGTTGGGAAGAATGTGCCGGATCAGGACTCGCAGCCGGGAGTACCCCAGGACGCGGGTCGCCTCCACGAACTCGGCGTTCCTCAGGATCAAGGCGCGGGAACGGGCGATTCGGGCGTAGCGGGCCCAGTTCACCGCCGCGAGTCCGATCAGGAGACCGGTCACTCCGGGACCCACCACCGCCACGATGGCGATGACCAACACTACGAAAGGGAAGGCGTTGATGGCGTCGATCAGCATCAGCCACAACCAGGCCACCAGCCGGTTTCGGGTCGTCCCCAGAACGGCACCCAGGAAGGTCCCGATGAGGAGCGGCACCGAAACCCCAATGAGCGCCAGGATCAGGTCCAGACGGCCCGCCGCGAAGGTCCGGGTGAAGACGTCCCGTCCCAGTTGGTCGGTCCCAAAGAGGTGCTCGACGCCGGGTGGCGACAACGGAGACCCGCTGGTGGCAATGGGATTGTGAGGGCTGAGCAGCGGAACCAGAACACTCAGGATGATCACGAGCAGGAGGATGGCGATCCCGACCAGGGCGGAACGGTTGAGATCCATGGTTGGAAGCCGCCGTAGTCGCTTCATGAAACTCGGGTCCGCGGGTCGAGCCAGCCGCTGACCGTATCGGACAGGAAGCTGACGGCGACCACGATGAGCGCGAAGATCAGGATGATGCCCTGGACCACGGGATAGTCCCTCAGCAGGACCCCTTCCACCACCAGGGCCGTCCCCATGCCCGGAAGATTGAACACGATCTCGACCACCACGGTGGCGCTCAGGAGCTGTCCCAGGATGTAGCCCAGCAGGCTGATGGTGGGGGCCAGCGAGGGCCGCAGCAGGTAGCGCCAGACCAGGACCGGGGCCGGCAGTCCCCGGACGATGGCCGTCTCGACGAACTCCTGCTCCATGGTCTCGGCGATGGAGCTCTGAAGGACCCGGGACAGGATCGGGACCAGTGCGCCGGACATGGCCAGGGCCGGAAGCCACAGATATTGGAGGTTTCCGGGGAACCCGGGCCGATAGCCGGCCACCGGAGCCCAACCCAGGTGAACCGCAAACAAGAGGATGAGAAGCAGCCCGAAATAGAAGGTGGGCGTGGCCAGCGAGACGGACGTGGCGACCCGGAACGCGTGGTCGAACCAGGTGCCGCGAAGCAGGGCGGCGGCGACCCCCAACGGGACGGCCATCAGCAGCGCCATCACCACGGTCACGCCGATCAGCCAGGCAGTCATGGGAAACGTCCGGGCGACCACCGAGTTGACGCTCTGTCCGGTCTGCAGCGAGGTTCCCAGGTCGCCCCGCAGCACCGACGCCAGGTATCTGGTGAACTGTTGGAACAGGCTGCCTTCCAGTCCCAGGATCTCCCGGTACTTGGCGACCAGTTCCTGGGTGGCGGCGTCGCCCAGCAGCATCTCCACCGGATCGCCGGGGATCAGATGGATCAGAGTGAAGGTGACCAGCAGCACGCCCAGGGCGGCCAGTACGGCCCGGGCCAGGTGGCGGAGGGTTCTGCCCAGAAGGGGCGGGACACGGGCGGCGGGTACGAGCGAGCCGTTATCGGATGGGGGCGCTCCGTTTCTCACCTACTCACCGGCGGATGATTGGCCAGGGTGCCGCTGCAACTCGGCCATCGTCGCCACCATGGGATTGGTGCCGGGCGGGAGGTTGGCTTCGAACAGGATCTTCCGGTCGATCCGGCTCCCTACCAGAACGACCCGCTCCGAGATCGGGACGAGCGGCATGTCCTGAAGCGCCAGTTCCTGCGCACGATGGATGAGCTCGATTCTCCGGTCGAAATCAATGGCGACGGAGGCCGAGTTCACCAGACGGATCACCTCCGGGTTGCGGTAGCGGAGGGCATCGGTCCAGAATGCCCCCGGAATCCATTGACTCCTGAAGAAATTCATGGGACCCGCGGCCAGGCCCGAAAACTGCATCTCGTAACCGCCGGAGCGAAGATTGGAGCTGGCCACGGCATCCTCCAGGGGGACCACCTGAACCTGGATTCCCAGTTCGCCCAGGTTGGCGGCAATGACCAGAGCGGCATCGGTCCAACCGCTGCGTTGGCCCCAGGTCTGAAGATTCACGCTGAAGCCGTCCCTGAAGGGAGTCTCCGCCAGCAGCTCGCGCGCCGCCGCCAGATTCCGCTTTCCTCCGTAGGGAAGGTTGAACAAGCTCTCCGGCGGTCCCGCGTACTGGAATCCCCTGGCCGGAGGCGAAATTCCGCCGAAGGCCTTCTGATTGACCTCATCCCGGTCGATGGCCAGCGAGATCGCCTGCCGGACCTGAGCGTTCCGCACGGGGTGGCCGTCGGGCAATCCCCCGTTGAAGGCAACGTGGTACTGGCCGTTGTGAGGGGCCGGGTAGGCCTCGACCTCGGTCGGCAACGAAGCCCTCGCCGTCACCGGCAGGTCGTACACGTAGTCGATGGTCCCGGCGGACAGTTGCAACACCCGGGAGGTGGGATCGGGCACCGCCACCAGCTCGATCCGTTGGATGGCCATTGGCCCTCGGACATAGTTGGGATTGGCTTCGATCACCCACTTCGAAGCCCCCGGAATCCATTCCTTCAGCACGTATGGACCGGAGCTGACCGGATGGCGGAAGTATTCGGGATCCTCTTCGATCCGGGACTGCGGATGGATGCCCATGGCCATGTGGGTCAGAGCCAGCGAAAGATCCAGATAGGGTTCCTTCAAGTGGAAAACGACCGTTTTGGAATCCGGCGTCTCGACCTGCCGGATCGGCGCCAGCAACGTCGAGAAGTACGGCCCCGGATGATCCCGGTTCCGAGTGTAGGCGAAGACGACGTCCCGGCTGGTGACAGGGGTGCCGTCCGAGTAGACCAGTCCCTCCTTGAGACTCACGGTGGCCGTCAGGCCGTCGCCGGAGATCTCCATCGATTCGGCCAGCTCCGGCTCCACCGTCCAGTCGTGATTCAACCGGAAAAGCCGTCCGGAGATCAGGTACAGGGTGACGATGCTCGGCTGATGGGTGGAGCCCAGAATGTCCAGATTGGTGAGCTTCGAGCTCAGGCTGAGGGTGACTGACGGGATGGGCAGTTCAGTCTGCCTCTCCGTTGGGCTGGGGCTGCCGTCGTCTGCCGGCCCGCACCCGGGCAGGATCACAAGACAGAGCAGGCATGCCGGGACCAGGAGTCTTCCCATGGGGCCGGATTCTACCCGAGAGAACGGCAGGCGGCTAGCCGTCTACCGGGTTCCCTCAGACTAACTCCAGCCAGAATCAAGGACTCGCGCGACGTCGACCAATACAATCTGATGGCAGGGGAGCTGTTCCGTCGGGATCTGCCATATGAAGCGGGGAGTACTGAGGGACGTTGATTCGTCGTGATCGGAGTTTGGCCTCCCGGTTCGCTCCGGCCGCGGAAGGAAGTCATCCGGTGTGTCATTGAGGAAACTGACCATGCACTCAGATAGTCGTTTGATTGCCTCGGAAAAGTGTATCGATGGACGGCGAGAAACGCGACGAATTCGCCTCCTGGTGACGGGTTTCCTGCTGACGTGGGTTTCAACCGGATCCGGTTTGGCTACAGGAGACGATGACTGGCGTACCGTGCTGCTGCGGGAACTCTCGAGTACCTACCTGGAGGAAGAAGTCACGCCCGACCCCACCGCCGAGGAACGCCAACGGCGGCTGGATCGCCTCTTTCGAGAGCTGGGTCGTCGCTTGGCGCGATCGGGTGTCAGCGCGGTACCGGTCCGTCACATAGCGAGCCTCGCGCTTCTGGGGGCCGAGTTGCCGGGTTCCGAAGGTCAGATGTCCAAGACTTGCGCAGTCGACAAGGCGGCCCCCCGGAAACCTGATCCGGAGCCCTCCCCGGAAGATTCTCTCCAGGCCAGGAGCTTGACCAAGGGTCAGGAAGGCTTTCGCCAGGCGATCGAGCAATTCCAGGAGTTGCCCATGTCGGAGCGGATGGTCATGACCGGTGACGTGACCTCCGGGGTTCAGATGGCCACGGTACCTGGAGATTCGCCACATCTGACGTCGGTTTTTGGAAGGACACGTGTGAACTTTACCTTGAGAGCACTGCCGGCTCGAAGCCAGGTCTGGGACGAGGGATACTTCTTTCTCCAGATCGGTGCTGCGGGGGGACCCTTCGACAGCTCAGTGGTGGGCGGTCCCGAGTCGTTCAGCAGCTTCAACGACGTCGCCAGCGACCGCAGCCGATTCAACGAGCCGATCGCCCGAGGCAATCTCTATCTCGGCAAGGCCTTCTATGAGCAGGGAATCCGGTGGGGCAGCAGCCGCCTGAGCGCGAGAGCTGGAGTGCTCGACGTCTCCGACTACTTCGATACCAACCAATTCGCCAACAACGAGGTGCGGCAGTTCGTCAACAGTGCCTTCGTAAACGGGGCCGCCTACAAGACTGGAGTCGTCGCTCCGGGACTGGTCGGAGAATATGAGCGGCCACTGAGTTACGACCGGCTCCGCGGGGTCGCGTTTCGAGTCGGTTACGCTGTTTCCAGGACCGAACGAGCCTTCACCTCTCCCCTTTGGACGACCGAGGCGGAACTGAGGACGGTCCTCAAGAACTACCCGGGTCACTGGCGTTTGGGCATGACGCTTGGCAATGTGGCTGGTGAAGGGGGGGTGCGCGGAATCTACGTGAGTGCGGACCAGTGGGTCAGTCCGAGGGTCGGGGTATTCGGACGCTACGGCGTTGGGAATTCGGGTCCGGGGGCGCTCGTCTTCGGGCCGGTGCGGACATCGTATTCGGGAGGGATTCAGTGGCGGTTTGCTGCTGAAGGCGTCCAAGACTCGGCCCTGGGTCTCGCCTTCTCCCAAGCGTTCGGGATCAGTGACGCGGCCTCCGAGAAAGTGATGGAGGCCTACTACCGGTGGCAGGTCACACGAAATTTCGCCTTCACTCCTGATTTTCAGTTGGTCTTCGGTTCAGGTGGAAGATCGGCCAAGGGAACCCAGGGAGTGGTCGGAGCTCGGGTCCATGTGAGCTTCTGAATTCGATCCGGACCCGTCAACTGCTCACTCGATCACTATGGATTCGCTGGCGTGGACGAAGAGCACGTCGTTCGCTCCGCCGAAGACACGGAGCGATTGCTCCGCCGCTTCCGACTGGAGGGCGTCGGCCGTCAGCCCCGCGATAACGAGATCGGCCTTGGACGACCGGTCCGACACCTCTTGCTCCAGGGCTTCCTGCGTCGCGCAGCAGACTGAAGTGACATTCTGTCTGGAGATCGGAAGCCGGCCCACGGTCACCATGTTGGAGAGATTGTGGGTCTCCCGTTCGGCGTGTTCCGAGTCGAGGCAGGCGAAGAATCGGATCTGGGCCCGCCTCCATTCCGGGTGCCCCACGATGATGTAGGCCAGCAGCAACATCAGCGGAGCGTTCGACAGGTTGTCCTCGGTCACCCAGATGTGGATCGAAGACCGGTAACCGAAACGGTACTTGGCGGAACGCAATACGAGGACATTGAACTGCGACTCGGCGGCGAGACGCACACCCCGCAAGGTTTCTTCGATCTCCTCCGGATGCTCGTTGTCGAATTCCAGCAGGACACAATTGTTGGGTAGTCCCGAGATACCCGGCATCTGAAGGGTTTGGGCCAGCGCCATTTCGAAGGAAGGAGAGATGAGGGAGTCCACGAAAATACCGGCACCGCTGATCTCGCTACGCTCAATGAGCTTGCCCACGTGAGCCCGGGCCTGGATCTCCCCCGCGAAGGTGTAGTCTCCTTGAAAGAACTGGATGAAATGCCCGAATCCGTGGCGGTGGCTGATCCAGCGCATCAGGTCGAAGTGGCCGAGTCTACGTTCCCCGAAACGGGTCACCGCGACGATCGACGGACGCCAGCCTCCTTCCGACTTCTCCACCTGGTTCTTTTGCAGAGTGATCTGGAGGCGCCGGGTCAGTTGGAACATGGTGCCTTGGAAAATCGCCGTCAGGTCGCGCTCCCCCTTGCGGGTTCGACTCAATCCGTAATAGGCCGCCACCATCAGCGAAATCGCCAGGAACGCGTAGAGTAGGTTCATCTGGATCATCATCAACCCGCACATCACGGCTCCCAGAAGCGACAGGTACCAGCGGGAATGGAAGGTGGGACGGTAGGAGGGATTGCCGGCGAAGTATTCGAGGAATGAGACCGTGCAGAGGGCGCCGTAGGTCACCATGAAGAACATGCTGAGGATCTGTGCGATGAAATCCACGTCTCCAATGACCACGAAAAGGATCGCGATGGCGCCCGATACGTAGGTCGCGGCCACGGGTTCGTGAGCTCTGCCACGGACCCGCTTGAGTACGCGATTCAGTTTTGGAACCGGGAGCACGTTGTCCCGGGCCAGCGCCTGAAGCGTTCTGGGAGCCACCAGGATCGAACCCAGGGCAGAGGAGAAGGCGGCAGCACCCAACCCCACGTAGATCGCCGGGCCCCAGAAGGCGATCTTTGCCATGATGAACTGATCGGCAGCGAGCGCTTCCGGGGTGGCGCTCTGGGCGAGCTTGATCGCGACCAAGGCGTAGACGACCATGCCGGCCAGCGTCGCCCCGATGGTGCCCAGCGGAATACTCTTCTGCGGATTCTTCAGGTCACCGGAGAGCCCAAGGCCGGCGATCATACCGGTGAAGGCGGGGAAACAGGTCGCAAAGACAATGCCGAAAGAGTCGGCGCCTTCGATTCGAGTCGTGAGATTCAGCCCGTCGGGCCGGATCGATTCGGGCCCTTGTCCCAGGAGGAAGGTTGAGATCGCCACCCCCAGCATCGCGCTGACGACCCAGAGTGCTCCGACGCCCAGCTTGGCCCCAACGGTAAGCATCATCACCATGAGCAGGAGGGTGCAGGGAAGGCTGATCCAGCGGGGGTCGGGAGTCACTTCGTACTGGGTGGCGGCCCATTCGTAGACGGGGTCAAACGCTTCCGCGAATGCGACGAGATAGAAAGCGATCGAGATCGCCTGCGACAAATACAGTGCGATCCCGATGGCGCCTCCGATGTTGGTGCCGAAGGAACGGCTGATGATGTAGTACGCGCCGCCGCCGGCCACCCGGCGGTTGGTGGCGATTTCGGACACGGCGAGGACGGTGGGGATGGTCACCAGATGTCCGATCAGGACGATCATGAGGCTGCCCCAGAGGCCGACATGGCCGACGGCGTAGCCGAAGCGCAGGAAGAGGATCGCCCCCAGGATGGTGCTGATCGAGGCCAGGAAAACCGGTGCTGTGCCGAACCCGTGTCCTGCAACGGAGGGTGTGGCGGCGCTCGCAGCGGCCGGTCGCGGGTGTTGAGCCATTACAATAACTCCTTCAAAGAGTCGGTGCCGGGTTCCCGGTACCTTGTCCCTCCGCTTGGATCCGGGTCATTTCCCGTAGGATACTCCCAACGGAACCTTGATGCGGACGTTCCGGCCGTTGGCAGTCCAGTTCGTCACCCGTCCCTCGATGAATTCGGAGTTGGGAACGATCATGACGGCGTTGCCGTTCGTCCGGACCCGGGTCGCTCTCGATTGCCGGACTGAAACCAGGGGTGTTGGTGAAGTACAATACTTTTTAGGCTGGCTCGTCCTCCGGCATAGGACGAGTTGGCTCAGGGCCTGTCGAGTACGCCACTACTCGGCAGGCTCGTCTTCAGAAACTCAAGAATGCCGCAAGGAAAAATCCGGAACAAGAAACGACTTGCTGAGTTGTTGAATCAAGCGACCTGAACCGCTTGGCGGTGCACGCCGGTTCGCTGCTCAGTCTCCCTTCCAGACTATTCCCGTCGGGACATCGCTGCAGTTTCCACGCTATTCCTCCGGCACGATACCAATAGTGGAATAGAGGGACCCGCCGGCGAGTGTTCCGGACTTGCCCTTGTGTTGTTCCCCGCAACCCGGCGTAGCCGGAACCAAAATTTCTTCGCCGCCGGCGTTCCAGATGCCTGACATTCAATTGGCCGCGTCTGGCTCCGGTTTGGACCGAAGAGGGCGCCCACAAGGGGCGCCCCTACCAATAATTCTTCGTCCATTTGCACACGATTTTGAGAGTAAGGGACTAATCAGGTCCCCATTTACCATTCGGGTCAATAGACCGCAATCGCCCGGCCGGAACCGCCGTGGGCTCCCTCGAGCCTGGGCGCGGCGAAGATGAAGTACGACTTGGGCGGCATAGACCCGACGCGGGTCAGGTACTCGACGCCCACCAATCCGCGGCTGCCGAGGGCCCAGTAGGTCATAATGGCGTTCTTGGGATCGACGCCTCCCAGCGTCGGACCGTCCGTCGCGACGCAGCGGATTCCCCGGTCCGCCAAGTACTGGATGGCGTCCACTCCCGGCGCCGGCCAGCCCTCCCGTTTCCCGTTGAGCGGATCCGCCATGCAGGCCTTGTGTTCCGGAAACGGCTTCAGGTAGCGGTCGCTGTACCCGCTGTGGAAGATGACCACGTCCCCCGGTTGCAGCTCGCCGGACCGTTTCTCGTACTCCCGGATGTCATCGGGACGGATGACCGGGGAGGCTGGCCAGTCAGACTCGCGGGTGGAACCGATCCGGTGCTTCACGTCGATGACCCGGGCCCAGCCGGCGGTCTGGGAAAGAGGCACCTTTTCGGTGGTGATGTCGGTGAACCCTCTCGGTCCGTAGCTTTTCTCGTATTCACCCAGCCACTCCCTCACCTGCGGCGAGTAGTCGCCAGGGTCGAATCGCTTCCGGGGCAGGGCATAGGCGGGTGGCACCAGATGCGTGCCCGTGTGGCTGTCAAAGGCGCGTTGGTGTTGCGCCGGAACATAGGGAAGCGGAAGCACATGCTGGTAATATGGGTAACGGGAATTGCCGGCTCCGGGACCGGGCCACCAGACCGGCAGGTCCTCGGAGAGCTGGACGGAAAGATCGATGACCCTCTGTTTGCGCGCAGCTTTGATCAACCACGACGCCAGCGGGTTCCCGACGATGCCGAAAGCCCGGACCTCGGCGCCGATGCCCCCTCCGTGTTTCGGCGGCAGTTGGACGTAGACGGCTCCCGTCGCCGGGAGGTCGCCCAGATTCCGGGCCCCTTCCGTCCAGAGCATTCCGTATTTCAGCCCCGCGCCGTGGGTTTCCATGCCCCCCGGGGGTGGAAGCGGTCCCATGCTGGGACTGTCGATCCCTGCGGTCAGAACGCCCCGGCTCCCCACGTAGTCCATGGTCTCGGCCTCGGGCGCCGGCCAGGCCGTTTTCTCGCCCGCCGCGACCTCGGCCACGAAACCCCGTCCCTCCGGAAGCGGCTTGAAATACTTGTCGTTGTAGCCGCTCCGGAAGAGGACCACGTCGCCAGGGCCCAGGGGCCGGTGGCGCTGCTCCCAATCCACGACGTGCTGCTTGCGGATCAGGGGACTGTGGCCGATTGGAGCATCGTCCAGCAGGGGGCGCACGTCGATGACGCAGGCCTCCCCCAGGAATTGCCAGACCGGCACCCGTTCGGGCGTGATCTTGGCCGTCTCCCGGGGAACCGGACCGTGAGCGGGCGAATCGAACTGGGTCCCGGTGTTCTCGTCGATGGTGATGATGTCGCTGTTGTAAGGGCCGCGCGGACCGATCCGGAGATAGTGGTTGATTTGAACGTAGGGAAAGATGTCCGGCCAGTTGACTGGATGGTCGGGAGAGACCAGCAGGGTGAGGTCCAGGAACCGGGCGCTCTCTCCGGCTCCGGAAGCTTCTCCGGCCGGGGTCACGGAAGGCAACGCCAGAGACAAGCAGAGCAGGAAAATGGCGCTCCAGGAAACTCGACTTGGAGATAGTTCTTTCATTCGGCCTCCTCGATGCGGATGATCCGGTTTGCTTGAACGTTCATCAGAACCTGGCTTCCTCCGCGGGGCCAACTGATCTCGACCCGGTCGGCGGCGGCCGCCTGACCCAAGCCGAAATGCAGACGAAGGTCGTTCTGGGAGAGGAAGCCTCCGCCGCTTCTGATGCGGCCGGTCCGAGTCTTGGAACCGGTCACGACCTGAACCCGGGCCCCGATGGCGGACCGGTTGCCGCGCCTGCCGGTGAGCCGGAACTGGAGCCAGTTCTGCCGGTTTCCTCCGTCGTTGCGCAGGAGCGTGGGGGCGTCGTCGATGGCCAGCACCAGCAGGTCCAGGTCCCCGTCGTTGTCGTAGTCGCAGAAGGCGCCTCCCCGGCTGGACCGGACCGGCGCCTGGTCCAGTCCCACCTCATCGGTGACATCCTGAAATCCGAACTCGCCGTTCCCCCGAAACAGAAGATCGGGTTGCCGGTAGCTTTCCAACGAGGCCTCCACCTGCGGGAAAATATGCCCATTGGCGACAAACAAGTCCAGGTTTCCGTCGTTGTCGAAGTCGAGGAAAAAGGTCGCCCATCCCAGGTAGGGCAGGGTGCGGGTGGCCAGTCCCACCGGCTGTGAGACCTCCTCGAACCCGCCTGCTCCCAGGTTTCGGAAGAAGGGGTAGTACTCTTCGGAGAAGGTGGTGGTGAACAGGTCGATCCGGCCGTCACCCCCCACATCACCCACCGCTACGCCCATGTCCGCCTGGGCCGTCCCCTGGGCGTTGTAGCCCACCCCCGCAAGCAGCGCCGTCTCCCGGAAGGTCCCGTCCCGCCGGTTCCGGTACAGGTAATTGGGGCCCGCGTCGTTGGTGACGAAGAGATCGGGGTAGCCATCGTTGTCCAAGTCCTCGAAGACCGGGGTGAATCCGTACAGGAGCTTCTCATCCTGCACCCCGGTCGCCCGGGTCACATCGGTGAAGGTACCGTCGCCGTTGTTGCGGTAGAGGACGTCGGGCGCTCCCGTCAGCCCTTTGGGGCCGCACATGACCGGGATGCCCCGGTATCCGCAGAACTCCCCTCCCAGTGGAGGGTCGTCGACGTCGAACTCCAGATAGCGCGCCACGTAAAGGTCCAGCCACCCGTCGCCGTCGTAGTCTCCGAACGCGGCTCCCGTGCTCCATTCCCCGGCGCCGGCGACTCCCGCGGAGGCTCCCACTTCGGTAAAGGTTCCGTTGCCGTTGTTCCGGTACAGAAGATCGCGGCCGTAGTTGGTGACGAACAGGTCGATCCACCCGTCGTTGTCGTAGTCGGCCGCCGCCACGCCGTTGCCCAAGCCGGTCCCGGCGACTCCGGCATTGACGGTCACCTGGGAGAAGGTGCCGTCCCCACGGTTGCGGAACAGGAAATTGGGGGCGGAGGCGGCGTCCTCCCGGCCCGCCATGAGCGCGGCGCTGGAGATGCCGTTGACGATGTAGAGATCGGTCCATCCGTCGTTGTCGTAGTCGATCCAGGCGCAACCGCTACCGTTCCCTTCGACGATGAATTTCTTCTGCGGCGTTCCGCAGGTGGTGACCAGGTTCAAACCGGCCTCTGGGGTGACGTCTCTCAGGATTGGCAGGGGCTGGGCCAACAAAAGGAGGGATGGCGCCAGGGTGGTCATCAGGCCCAGGAGCGTCGCCTGGAGAGCCGGAGCAAGGGCCTGTCGAATCCACATCCCGTGACCTAACCTAGCACATGCGCGAAGCAGGAAAAGGTCACCAGGCGACACGACGAGGGAGTCCAATTTTTACCGACCGGACAGATCACGTGTCAAAAAAATCGAGCGTTTTAACGTAATAAAGACACCAAGTCCAGGAAATCTTTTGACTTTTTCTGACAACCTCGTCTATATTCCAGTGCAACAGGTGGGAATCGACTTCCACGCTCGCCAAGAAGGAGACGACGATGCACACTTCCCTCTTTTCCATCAAGAGTGCTCTTCCATTGTTTGTTTTGATGGTTTCCCTCCCGGTATTGGCCCAGGAGCATGTGGGAACCGTTACCGGGACCGTGCGAGACGAAGGCGGAGGCGTTCTCCCCGGCGTGGAAGTGACCCTCACCAACCTGGGCACGGGCGCGCAACGGGACGTCGTGACGAACGACGTGGGGCTTTACGGGTTCAACTCCGTGCCCATCGGCGAATATGCGCTGCTGGCCTCCTTGACCGGCTTCCGGACGCTTGAACAGACCGGGATCCGCGTCGTTTCGGGTGAGATTGTCACTCTCGACGTTGGGTTGACAGTGGGCCAAGTGACGGAAACCGTGGAGGTGGCGGCTACACTCCCCACCATTGAGAAGCAAAGCAATAAGGCAGGCTATGCCAGGGTGAACGAGGAAATTGCCCGTCTGCCTCTGGTCGTCTCGTTCAACAACCGCCAGGCCCTGTCCTTCCTGCGGACCATGCCCGGTGTGTCTTACGACCCCTTCAGGTATTTCGACAACGAGAACGTTGCCATGTCCAGGTCCTTCGTCCAGGGAACTCCAACTGCTTCTCCCAGCTACAACATTGACGGGGTGAGGGCGAGCGGTTCGACTCACGAGAACGCACGCGATGACACGGCGCCGATTCCAGAGATGGTTCAGGAATTCCGACTCGACACCAACACCCAGGCCGAGCATGGCTGGGACAGCGGTGTGGCCATCAACCTGGTCTTCAAATCAGGCACCAACGACTTTCACGGCACTGGCTTCTGGTACAACCGAAACGACGTGTTCGACGCTCGACCCTGGTTTGCGGCGAGGAGAGCCGTCACCCGGCAGAATGACTTCGGCTTCGTGCTGGGCGGTCCCATCTGGAAAAACCGCACGTTTTTCTTTGGGGGGATCGATATCTACAAATTGCGGACAGCCCCCTCCGGGACGACTGCCACCGTCCCCACCACTGCCATGCGCAACGGCGACTTCAGTGAGATATTGGGGGATCAAGTCGGGACCGATGCCCTGGGCCGGCCGGTTTTTCAGGGCCAGATCTTCGATCCGGCCAGCACGCGACCGGATGGACAAGGCGGGTTCATCCGCGATCCCTTTCCGGGAAACATCATTCCTTCCGACCGCTCAAGCTCGATCACACAGGCCCTGCTTTCGCACGTTGGTGCGCCCAACCGGCCGGGCGTCAGCAATAACTGGGTCGGAACCCAGACTCTACGCCCGGACGACAAAGAGTCCTATTACCTCAAGATCGATCATCAGATCGATGAAGCGGGATCCCACAAGTTTACGTTTGGCACGGAGCAGAATGTCAGGCTGAACAGGTCCACTTATCCGCAGGTCTTTGACGAGGCGATCTCCAGCCTTCACATAAACGAGTCGGCTCAATACCGCTATCGCTTCAATTATTACTGGACCATCCGGCCCAACGTGATCTTGAACCTTCGCACCGGTGTGACCCGGACGCCGCGAATTATCGGTACTCAGGGTCTGGACAACGACCGTTTTGGTGAAGAGATCGGAATTACCGGAGTCAGCAACCCCAATGCACCAAGAGTGAACACCGAGGGAATGACCGGGTATGGCCCGATTTTCCGGAAGCTCAATGACCCCAGCCAGACCGTGCCCGCCCACTTCGACATGACCTGGGTCAGAGGCTCGCACAATTTCAAATTTGGCGGCTCCTATTTACTGTCGGTCTCCAAAGGGGATTCGTCGATTTTTGGTCAGGGAAATTTCAGCTTTCAGGATCGCACGACCGGTCTGCCCGGCTTCCCTGCAACCGGATGGGGCTTTGCCAGCCAGTTCCTGGGCGAGGTGGACGGTGGCACCGTCAATAGCCCAACAGCCTTCAAACGCGATGGCGGAGCCTGGGGTTTCTACTTTCAGGACTCTTGGCGCGCCACCCCCAAGTTGACGGTGAATTACGGCATCCGCAACGACGTCTTCATAACCGCGGGAGAGAGCTACGACCGCATCGGGGCCTTCAACCCGACCGTCCCCAACCCCGGTGCCGGTGGTCTTCCGGGGGCCCTGTGGTTCTGGGGTGAGGGCCCAGGCCGGAACGGGTTCAAACGAGTGGCCCCGACCCTCTGGAGCAACTGGGGGCCTCGTCTGGGGCTGGCTTACTCGCCTGACGAAAAGACCGTCTTGAAGGCCAGTGCCGCCTACATGTACTTTCCACACTTCGGCGCCATGACCAGCGGATTCAATACGCCCGCTATCGGCTGGATTCTCAATGTGACCGCTGCGAGTCTGGACGGTGGTGTGACCCCCGGCTTCAACTGGGATGACGGATTTCCGGACATCCTTCCCAACCTGCCCGACCTCGACCCTTCCTTTGCCAACGGCCAGTCGGTAGTGGCCCTGAACCGGGACACCATGAAGGCGGGCAGGACGCTGACCGTCAACTTTGGTGTGGAAAGAGACCTGGGCTGGGGTACTGCTTTTCGAGCCAACTACCACGGCAAGTTCAGCCACAGTCTCCCCAGTAACGATGCCGTTCGATTGAACCAGCTTGACCCCAGGCATCTGGCGTTGGGCACCCTGCTCTTTGCCGACATCAATTCCCCGGCAGCCGCGGCGGCAGGGATCACTGCTCCCTATGAGGGATTTACAGGACCTGTGAATCAGGCGCTCAGACCGTTTCCTCACATGCTGAACATCAACGAACGCGCCGCCCCCGTTACCGACCTGACCTACCATGGTGTGGTGTTGTCCATGCAGAAGCGCTACGGGCACGGGATGAGCTTCATGCTCAACTACACCATCTCCAAAGCGCTGGGCAACGCCAGGTGGGCCAACCAGGGGCATTCGCTCGCCAGCCACATCCAGCATACTTCGCAACGGCACCTTCGGTATTTGTACGACCAGGATCGGCCCCAGAATGTTGCCGTGAGCTGGATGTGGGAATTGCCTTTTGGACCGGGAAAGCGCTGGGGCGCAGACACGAGTTCGGTAGTGAAGAAGCTGATCGGTGGCTGGAACATTGGGATGCAGCAGGCCTATTTCTCCGCACAGCCCCTCCATATGAGCAGCCGCGTCCGCTACCCGGGCGGCTTTAACGCCATCTGGCCGGACCGGGTCGACGGCGTATCGGTTCGGACCGGTGTTGACTGTGGAGATTACGACCCCAACGACCCATCCCGGAACCGATACATCAACATCAACGCCTTTGCCAATCCTGCGCCCTTTACCTTGGGGAATACCAGGACGTTGCCTACGACACGAGCCTGCAGCTATTTCAACGAGAACGCCACCATCCAGAAAGATACTTATGTCAACGAGGACATCTACGTTCGCTTAGGGGCCGATTTCTTCAATCTGTTCAACCGCCATATCTGGGGCAACCCGAATACCGACATCGGCAACAAGGCGGCCTTTGGCACCATCCGTTCTGTCTCCTTTCCTCCCAGGATCATCCAACTGAGTCTCTCGATTCACTTCTGATTGGCGGAAACAGCAGAGGCGATCAGAACCCGGAGGGGGCCGGCAAATGCCGGTCCCCTCTTTTTTTGGCGCCAGTGAGAATTTTCCTGACCTTCAGCAGGACTACTGGAAGCGTCGCCTGGCGAGCCGGAGCGAGGGCCTGTCGTATCCGCATCCCGCGACCTGTACCTGGCACATGGGCGAAGCAGGAAATGGTCGCCGGGGTTTACGGCTGGCGGGGTTGACGCGACCCGCACCAGGATCTCTCGGAGTTGTCATCCTCTTCGGTTAAGATTTCTTCCGAAGCAAATTTGTATCGGAAGGGCAGATGGGTTATAAAGTGCGCCTATTCTGGCTACGCGGCGAGTTTTGAAGATTTGCAGTGTGTTTGCGGATCTGCCGCGTCATCCCACTAGTCAGTTCATTTCAATGTCCGAGGAGTAGCAATGAGTAGAGTATTGAGTCTGACCCTGATTCTGGCGCTCTCCTGCCTTCCCCTGCTGGCGCAGGAGAACGTGGGGACCGTGACCGGGTCGGTCCGGGATGAGAGTGGCGGCGTGGTTCCGGGAGCGGAAGTCTCCATCACCAACGTCGGCACCGGCATCGTGACCGACACCATCACCAGCGATGCCGGGATTTACGCCTTCAATTCGGTGGCGATCGGAGAGTACCGGCTCACGGTCACCATGCCCGGCTTCAGAACCCTGGAGCAGCGCGGGGTCCGCGTGGTTTCAGGCGAGGTCGTGACCATCGACGTCACGTTGTCGGTTGGCGATGTGGCCGAGACCGTGGAGGTGATGGCGACGCTTCCCACCATCGAGAAGCAGTCGAACAAGGCCGGATATGCCCGGGTCAACGAGGAGATCGCGCGGCTTCCGATAGCCATCTCCAACAGCAATCGCCAGGCGCTCTCGTTTTTGCGCACCATGCCGGGCGTGAACTACAACCCCAATAACACCAACGAAAACGGCGCCATGAGCAGGGCTTTCATTCATGGCACGCCCAATGCTTCCCCCAGCTACACCATCGATGGTGTCCGGGCGGGCAGCTCCACCCACCAGAATGCCCGGGACGACACGGGGCCGATTCCCGAGTTGGTGCAGGAGTTCCGGCTCGACACCAACACGAATGCGGAGCATGGTTGGGACAGCGGCGTGGCGATCACCCTGATCTTCAAGTCGGGCACCAACGACTTGCACGGCGACGTCTTCTGGTATTTCCGGAACGACATTCTCGACGCCCGGCCCTGGCTGGCCCCGAGCAAGAGCGTGACCCGGCAGAACGACTACGGATTCGTGCTGGGAGGCCCGATCTGGAAGAACCGAACGTTCTTCTTCGGCGGGTTCGACGGCTACAAGCTGCGGACCGCTCCGGGAGACGCGGTGCGGACCGTGCCCACCGCGGCCATGCGCAGCGGCGACTTCAGCGAGATTCTGGGCCCCCAGATCGGGACCGACTCTCTGGGCCGGCCGATCCACCAGGGCGCCATCTACGACCCCATGACCACTCGCTCGGACGGGCAGGGCGGGTTCATTCGGGACCCGTTCCCCAACAACATGATTCCTGCGGATCGATTCAGCACCGTCACCAAGAACCTGATTTCGCGGATCGGGCTGCCCAATCGGCCGGGTGTGACCAACAACTGGGTCGGGGGCCTGACCTCCACACCGGTCGACAAGTCCTCTTTCTACCTGAAGGTCGATCATCAGCTCGACGAGGCGGGCGACCACCGGCTCACGGTCGGATGGGAGCAGTCGTTGCAGGAATCCCGGTCAAACTACGCCCCGGTCTTTGACGAGTCCATCTCCAGTCTTCACAAGAACGACCAAGTTCAGTACCGCTATCGCTTCAATTACCACTACACGATCCGGCCCAACGTCCTATTCAACGTTCGGACCGGCGTCACGCGGACGCCCCGGGTCATCGGCACCCAGGGTCTGGCCAACGACAATACGGGTGCGGAAGTCGGCATCAGGGGAGTGCCGGGACCCATCGCCCCCCAAGTCGGCGTCCAGGGCCAGAGCGCCTACGGGCCCATCTTCCAAAAACTCATCGACCCCAGCCAGACCATCCCGGCCAACATGGACGTGACCTGGGTCAAGGGCTCGCACAATTTCAAGGTGGGCGCCGCCTACCTGCTTTCTGTCTCCAAGCAGAACCTGGCCCTCTTCGATCAGGGATCGTTCAGTTTCTCGGCCCTGGAAACCGGTTTGCCGGGTAACGCGAACACCGGGTTCGGTTTCGCCAGCAAGTTGCTGGGCGAGGTAGACTCGGGATTCGTCTGGAGTCAACGCGACTTTCGTCACAACGGCGGGGCCTGGGGCATCTACTTCCAGGACTCGTGGCGCGCCACCCAAAAGTTGACCATCAACTATGGTCTCCGGAACGATGTTTTCGTTCCTTTGGGCGAGACCTACGACCGGATCGGAGCCTTCAACCCCACGATACCCAACCCCGGAGCGGGGGGACTGCCGGGGGCGCTCTGGTTCTGGGGCGACGGTCCGGGAAGAAACGGATTCAAGCGGGTCGCGGACACCCTCTGGAGCCAGTGGGGCCCCCGTTTGGGATTCGCGTATTCACCAGATGACAACACGGTCATCCGGGCCAGCGGCGCCTACATGTACTTTCCGCTCTTCGGCGCCATGACCAGCGGCTTCAACACGCCCTTCTTGGGATGGACGCTGGATCCTTCCGTCAGGAGTTTGGACGGCGGTCTGACACCGGCTTTCAACTGGGACAACGGGTGGCCGGACCCCATCCCGAATCTTCCCGTTCTGGAGCCGGACTTCGCCAACGGTCAGGCGGTACAGTATCTTAACCGGGACGACTTCAAGGCGGGCCGCACCTTGACTCTCAACGCCGGGTTGGAGCGGGACCTGGGCGGTGGGCTGGCCATTCGGGCCAACTACCACGGCAAGTTCTCGCACAATCTGCCCAGCAACGACGCGTTGCGGATAAACCAGCTCAGTGTCGGAAACTTGAGTTTGGGGAGCCTTCTGCAGGCCCAGATCGGTTCACCACAGGCTGAGGCCGCCGGGATCACTGCTCCTTATCCAGGATTCTCGGGACCGGTCGCCCAGGCGCTCAGACCATTCCCGCACATGCTGGACATCCAGCAGCGGGCTGCGCCCGTGAACAACCTGACCTACCATGCCTTGGTCCTGTCGTTGCAAAAGCGGTATGGACACGGTTTGAGCTTCATGCTCAACCATACGATCTCCAAGGCCATCGGCGATGTCGGCTTCTCCCAGCAGGGGCATGGGTTCACAAGGGCCCAGCACACCTCGCAGCGGGGTGTCCGATTTGTTTACCAGGAAGATCGCCCCCAGAACCTCTCTCTGAGTTGGATGTATGAACTGCCGTTCGGGCCGGGAAAACGTTTTTTCAACGGTGGGAATCTTTTCACCAGGTATTTTCTCAGCGGTTGGACGCTCGGCTTTCAGCACAACTACTTCTCGGGACAGCCGATCAGCGTTACCAGCCGGGTCAGGTATCCGGGAGGCTTCGGAGCCATCTGGCCGGTCCTGCGTCTGAACTCGCAGATCAAGACCAACACCATCTGCGGGGAATACAGTCCCGGCGGGCGATTCCTGAACGTCAACGCGTTCATGAATGCCGCTCCCTGGACTTTGGGGAACGTCAGAACCTTGCCCAAGGAACGCGAGTGCAGCTATTTCAACGAGAACGCGACGCTCCAGAAGGACACTCAGGTCAACGAGGACGTGAGCGTTCGTTTGGGAGTCGATATGTTCAACGTGTTCAACCGCCACATCTGGGGCGGCCTGAACACCGACACCGGAAACGCGGCGGGATTCGGCCGGTTCGGCTCCACGTCACGTCCCCGGTTCATCCAGTTGCATCTCTCGATCCACTTCTGATTCACGTCACCAAAGGTGGATGAAAAAAGGGCCGGCACTGAGTGCCGGCCCTTTTTCGTAGGGGTGGAGGGGCGATTTCCAGTCGCCCATTCTTGGGCACTAAATTGTCACTCCGGAGTTCGGCGGCTAGAAACCGCCGCTCCTGTTCGGCGGCTAGAAACCGCCGCTCCTGTTCGGCGGCTAGGAAACCGCCGCTCCTTGGCGATTAGAAATCGCCGCTCCTTTCTCTACTTCGCCGTGTCGGCAACTGCGAACAGGGTATTGCGGTTGGTGATGTAGAGCACGCCGTTGGTCGCCACGGCAGTCGTGTAGACGGAATCTCCCATCTCGTTGACGGCCAGCTCCTTCATCGTGGTGCCGTGCTCCAGCACCGCCACGTCGCCGTCCTCGTCTCCCAGGTAGACCTTGCCGTCCACCAGATAGGGAGACCCCCAGACCGCGGCCAGCATGTCGTATCTCCAGTGCCGTTTTCCGGTGGCGAGATCCAGGCAGTAGAGAAACCCGGTCAGATCCGCCGCGTAGAGTAAACCGTCCTGAATGGCGACGGTGGACATGCTGCGGCGGAAGTCCTCCCCGCCCACGTGCCAGATCCGCGCCTTCTCGGTGATGTCGCCGGTCTGGGTCGCGTCGATGGAAAAGAGGTGACCGGGACCCTCGCCATGTTCCGGGTCCTGACCCACGCTGAGCAGCACCTTGTCCTCATAGAGAACCGGCGTGGAGATGATGTTGTTGCGGGTGCCGCGTCCGCCCAGCTTCCACTCGGAGACCTTGGGATTGAGGTCGAACTTCCAGATCAACTCTCCACCCTGGGGCTCGTAGGCGTAAGCCCAACCGTCACCCCCGGCAAAAATGACTTGGGGCCGGCCCTTGACCAGCCCGTAGGTGGGTGAGGACCATTGTCCGTGCAGGGTGTTCTCACCCGGGTCGCTCCGCTCCCATGCCAACTCGCCCGTATTCTTGTCCACGGCGATGAACGCGGGCGCGTCCGGCATGGGAAGATCCAGGTGACCCTCGTCCACGCCGTTGGAGGTAAGCAGGAAGATCAGGTCGCCGGCTCCCACCGGGGAGGAGGTGGCCAGGTTGTGCGGGAACACGCCCAGCTCCTCGATCATGTCGTATACCCAGACGATGTCCGCGTCCTCTTTCTCCCGGTATTTCTCGTCCTGGAAGGGACCGTCGTTCTCCCCGTCCAGAAACCCCTCCACGTCGGCGCAGACCAATTCGGCCCGGTTGCTGACGTAGTAGATCCGGTCCCCGTCCACGAAGGGAGAGGAACAGATCCCCTGTTCCGGCCAGTCGTTGACCCGCCCCGTGGGGAGCTTGTCGTGGGTGGCTTGCCACAGCACCTTTCCGGTGGTCTCCTCCAGGCAGACGATCACCCCCTTGTCGCCCGTGATTCCGGGCCGGTGATGGGCGTTGTTGTTGGTGCCGATGAAAATTTTCCCGTCGGAGATCACGGGATTGCCATAGGTCTGGGACCCCAACGGCGCCTTCCAACGGATGTTCTCGCCGCTGGAGACATCCCATCGATGAGGCATCCCCTTCTCATCCGAAACCATGTTCCGGTCCGGAGTCCCGCCCCACATCTTCCAGTCTCCCGCGTGGGCCTGAGGCTGACCCGGCGCGGCAAGAATTGCCGCCGCCAGCAGGATGGACAGAACGCGGACGATCCTGGCTGGACTGCTAGTCATCATTCTTCACCACCTTGAAGTTGTCGAAGAGTATCTCGGGACCGTCGCTCTTGGACGTGGTTCCGATGGAGTAGCCGTAGAGTCCGGCGCTGCCGTCACGGTTCGGATGTGGATCCAGCACCTCTGTGTTCCAGACCTCGGGCTCCGGTTCTTCCCGTGGCCAGACCTTGGCTCGCACCCGGGCCTGTCCATCCTCCAGCAACACCGAGAACTTGGCTCGATACCAGACGTCCGGTTCCCAGGGGAAGGAAACGTCGTGCCGCAGGCGGGGCAGCGGCGACCAGGTCTCGATCCGCAGCCTCTTCCTCATCCCCATCATGACGAATCGGTAGCGGCTGTTGATCAGCCCCATGTCCGGCTTGAAGCGTTTGCGGGCCAGCTTTCCCATCAGGTCCGCTTCCACCGTGTACCCTCCCGGGATGGGGGGAGTGGCATAGGCCCGAAGCCTCATGAAGGGCGGGGAAGGACGCGTCTTGGAGGCCAGCTTCTTGAGCACCTTGCCTTCCGCCTCGACGACTTGCGTCTTGGAGGCCACGCCCACCCAGCCCGGCGGGACGGAGCCGACGGCCAGCGACTCGAAATCCTCGTGGATCGGAAGATCAGGAGCGATCCGAATCCGAGCAGCGGCGCTCAGACCACTGGAGCTCTTGGCGGTCACGAGACCCGCCGAGAAGGCCTGCTCCTTGCCGGCGCTGAAATTCCCGTCCGCGCCGATTGTTCCCGAGACGCCGCTTGCCGACCACTCGACGCCGGCCGGGGAGGGAGTCGATCCCACCGAGTCGAATCGAAGCGCCCTTAGTTGGATCTGCTGTCCGGGTCTCAGCGTCGCTTCCGCCGGAACCACCCGGAGGCTTCCTTTGGACCCGGGTTCGGGACGTGCCGTCTCGGCTGGAGCCGGAGCCATCTCCTGCGCCTGGACCTGTTGGTCGGCCTTTCCGAGGCAGTAGATGCCGTAGCGGCTCATGAAATAGACGCGTCCGTTGACGACGGCCGGAGAGCCGAAAATCTCGTCCACGGTGCCGTCGGGACGCTCGAACACCTCCTTGTCCAGGGACACGCAACGATCGCCCTCGTCGCGGAGAATGTGGAAGATGCCGTTCTGTTCGCCCACGTAGATCACGCCGTCGCTGGTCACCACCGGCGATCCCTTGCCCACTCGGCCCATGTTGTATTCCCAGTGGATGTCGCCGCTGGCGGCGTCCATGCAGTAGAGATTGGCGCTGTTGTCCACGGCATAGAGCCGGCCGTTGGCGATGGCGGGCGAGGCATACCCGAAGGTGTAACCGTCATGGCGCCAGACCACACCGCTCTCCGTGATGTCCCCCGTCCGGGTTCCGTCGATGCAGACGATGCTTCCCATCCTGGAGGTGTGCAGGTTCTCTTCGCTGTGAGACAGGTACGCCCGGTCCCCGTCCACCACGACGGAAGCGTTGAGCCCCCGTTTGCTGAGGCGGAACGTCCATCTCTTTTCGCCGTTGCGAGCCAGCATTCCATAAGCGTTTCCGTCGGCCGTCGCGGCCACCAGCATCCGCCGGCCGCCCATCACTGCCGCTACCGGGGTGGAATAGGTGGTATCCAAGGGTTGCCCTCCCGGCGCCGCCCACCACTGGATGGCTCCGCCGCCCTTGTGGAAGGCCACATATCGATGGAGAGGCCGAGCCAGATTCCCCCAACTCGAATTGAGATAGCTCACTACGACCCGGTCTTCGTCCAGAATCGGGGTGTGCAGACGCCCTCCGTAGCCGCTGATTCGGCCCAGCTCCTCGGTCATGGAGACCTTCCAGACCTCGTCGCCGTCACGGCTGAGGCAGAAGAACTCTCCCCCGGTGGCGTGGGCATAGATCCGGCCCGATTCGGGGTCTCCAACCAGGGCGGTCCATCCCACGCGGTTCTCCACGATGTCGGTATGGAAGACGTTGAACCGTTTCTCCCACAGCTTGCGGCCGGTGAGGGCGTCGAGCGCCACGATCCGCTCCCCCCGCTCAGGCCCTTCCCCCACCGGCAGGATGGCGAAGAGTCGGCCGCCCATGATGATGGGCGTGGTCCGCCCTCCCTCATCGAACTTCCAGAGAAGACCCTCTCCACCCTGATCCCAGGAGGTGACGGCGGCTTCCTCCAGGGCGGCGCCGTTCTGAATCGGACCGCGCCAGTAAGGCCAGTCCGCGGCCAAGGCCGGGTGTATGGTGATCCAAGCCAGGGAAACGACTCCAAGAATTCTCAAACCCGACCTCCTGCGACGAAATGGTTTACGTGACGCTCATTATCAACGGAATGGGAGGTGTCTTCAAAACTCATATCAGTCCGTGGTGAAAGTCGCGCGAGCACCGAGACCGTTCCTGCGCCCGCCGGACAAGGCGCGATTCGGGTGCATACCGGGAGTATGTGCCCGAATCGCAACGCAGTCCGCCGGGATGCAGGGACGGTCGAATGCCGTGACGACTTTTGCCACGGGCTGATATAGGCCGGTAGCCGGGAAGCCGTCACCGGGCGACCAGGGGCAGCGTGACGTGTGACGGCCGGCTCCGGTCGTGGAACACGGTGTTGTGGGCGATGGCCCAGCTCCGTTCCCGGCCCAGCGGCTCCCCCGTGTTGGGATTCACGTCGAATCGCGGGAAGTTGCTGGAGGAGACGTCCAGGCGAATCCGGTGTCCTTTCCGGAAGCGGTTGGCCGTGGGGTAGAGGACGATGGTGATGGACGCCACTTCGTCCGGCTCCAGGAACCGGGCCCTGCCGCGGCTTTCGCGGTAGCGGACCCTGAGAATGCTGTCGCTCAGGTTCAACGCGTAACCCAACGGGTACTCCGGGCTGGATGGATAGACGTCGATGAGCTTGGCGGTGAAGTCGGTATCCCGCGCGGAGGAGGAAACCCAGAGCTTGACCTCCACGGGACCCGCGATCTCCAGGTCCTGCTCCAGCGGAGGCGTCTCGAACACCAGGACGTCGGGACGGGAGCCCAACGGCAGATAGGGTGGCGTACACCCGAAGAAGTCCGGGCCCTCGGTCTGGTCGAACCCCCCGGCCGGAGTCACGGCCTCGATCATGGTGGGCGTGGGGACCGATTCCGGCCGGACTCCCTCGGGCCAGGGATGTACATAGCTCAGTGAGGAGAAATTCCCGCCGATGGTGGGGACCGGCCGTCGCGGATCGTAGAGATAGCTGGTGGAGGATTCCTTCCGGTCCGAGGGGCGGGGCGACAGGGTCCGGTCCGGTTGGAGATAGTAGGCCGTGGGTTCCGCCTGCGGCAACGGCCAGCCGTCTCCCTCGCGCCAGCACCCGCCGTGGTCCAGATTGCCCAGTCGGGTCCTGTGCCCGCTGCCGCCTCCCATGAGGAACCACCGGATGGCCGGCATGCGGGCCGCGTCCGTCTCCCGGCCTTTGAGCCACTGATCGAACCAGTCCAGGTGGAGGCGGTCCAGACTCTCCAGAGGCGCTTCAAGGCCCAAGTCTACGTCACCGGAGATCTGCTCCTCGGTGGTGTAGGTGCCGTGCACCCAGGGACCCATGACGACCTTCACCGGTCCCTTCTTGGCCCGCCTCAGGGCCTGGAAGGCCTCCAGCGTGGCGCGGGTGTAGGAGTCGTACCAGCCTCCGATCAGGAGGATGGGGACGTCCGAGTGCTGCTCCAGGAACTCCTCGATGGCGAACCCGGGTTGTTTCCAGAACTCGTCGTAATCCCCGTGCCGGACCAGTTCCAGGGCCCACCGTTCGTATCCCGGTAGCAGCGAGAGCTGACTCTGACCCCGGCGCAGCGGCAGCCGCCGGAGCCAATGTCGAAAATCGGGACCCGACGACAGCCCCTCCTGCAACCAGGGGAGAGCCCTGGTTTCGGTGTTCCCGTGATTCACGGAGTGCCAGAAGGCCCAAGCCAGAAAGCGGAGCTCGTAGGCCCCGCCCTGGCGAACCGAGCTGGTATAGGCGTTCCAACCGCCCATGGTGGGGATCATGCAAGCTAGATGAGGGGGGTTCTGCGTGGCCAGCGTGCTCTGGGTCCAGGCCACGTAAGAGGTCCCGTAGGTTCCCACCTTCCCGTCGCACCATTCCTGCCGGGCCGTCCACTCCACGGCGTCGTAGCCGTCGAAGGGTTCGTTGACCAGGAAGACCAGGTCTCCCTCGGAGGAATGGCAGCCCCGGCAGTCCTGGACCACCACGGCATAGCCATGCTCGGCGTAGCGCTCGGCCCGCAGCATCCGCTCCAGGTCCTGCTTGCCGTAGGGAGTCCGTTCCAGAAGGGCCGGCAAGGGCCCCGAGGCATCGGCAGGCCGGTAGACGTCGGTTCCCAGGTGGACTCCGTCCCGCGTCGTGACCATGACGTTGCGATCGATCCTCAGGGCCATGGCGACCTCAATCCAGGAGTCGGTCCAGCTCCACCATGGGGATGGACCGGGAGCTGACTGCGCGTTCCACCGATCCCAGGTCCTTGAAACCGTGACCCGTCACGATGCAGACGGCGCGGCTGGCGGACGGCGCCAAACCCGCCGATCGGGCTTTCAAGTAGCCGGCGTAGGCGGTGGCTCCGGCGGGCTCGCAGTAAACGCCTCGGCTGAACAGCACTTCCTGAGCCGAGAAGACCTCCTGGTCGCTCACCGACTGTCCACTGCCGCCCGTCTCCAGGACGGTGTCCAGAGCCAACTGGGCGTCGATGACGTTAGGGACCTGAAGACCGGAGATGACCGAGGTGCATTCCACTTCCACCGCTTGGAATTCCCCCCGGTCCAGGGGGCCGGTGACGGTGGCGCAGCCTCGGGGCTGCACGGCGTGAATTCGGGGCAGGCGGGAGATCCTTCCCTCCCGGAAGTAGTCGGAGAATCCTCGGGCGATGGCCGTCAGCAGGCCCCCTCCCCCGATGGGAACGAAGACGTCGTCGGCGTCGCCCAACTCGTCGGCGATCTCGTAGGCGATGCTCTTGACCCCGTCCATCCCCTCGGGGCTGAAGCTGAAGGCGGAGATCTGGAGCGCGGCGCTTCTCGCCGTCGCCTCCCGCTGCAGCCGTTCCATCACGTCGCGGCTGGCCGCCGGGTCCAGCCCGAATCCCCGGACCCGTTTCAGGACCGCCCCGTAGGCCAGCATCTGAACCGCCTTCCCCGCCGGTGTGGTCTCCACCAGAAAGATGTGGCAGGGGATGCCGGCTCGGGCGCAGTAGGCGGCCAGGGCCGAGCCGGTATTGCCCGAGGAGGTGGCCAGACAAGAGCCGAGCCCTTGCTCCCGCATCCAGGAGACGGCGCAACTGGCGAATCGATCCTTGTAGGAGCCAGAGGGATTGAGCTGCTCCATTTTCAGGAACGGTCCGTCGTCCAGTTGGACCAGGGGCGTGGCGCCCTCGCCCAGTGTGAGGACGTGCCGGGTGTCGCGAACCGGAAGGAATCGATGGTATTTCCACATGGTCTTCATGTTGGCCGGCACCGAAAGGGGCCGGCGCGGGATCGCCGTCAAGCTCCCGGCTTTTGCTTGAAAAAGTACCTCCGGACCAGATGGCGGGGCGGCGGTGGCGTCGCCTTGCTGACCGCAATCACCAGGAAGAAGGAAATCGCCAGGCCCCAGATCACCGGATCGATCCCCAGGAGCCGGTAGGAGGAGAAACGCCCGTAGGCGAGATAGCCGGCTCCGTAGAGCGACAGGTGAAACAGGAAGCCGCCCAACATGCCCGACATGGCTCCCCAGGTGTTGATTCGCGGCCAGTAGAGTCCCAAGATGACGGGGGCCAGGAAACAGGAGGCGAGCCCGCTCCCCGTGTAAACGATGATGTCCTGCAGGAACTGGGGCGGGTTCACCGCTCCGATCACCGCCGCGAAGCCGACCACGAAGGTAAAGACGTAGCTCATCCTCTTGATGGTGCGCTCCGGCGCCTGGGGGTTGATGTTGCGCTGGTAGATGTCCCGAACCAGGGCGGAGGAGATGACCAGCAGGAAGCTGTCCACCGTGGACATGACGGCGGCGAAAGGAGCCGCCACCAGGATCCCCGCCATCCAGGGTGCGCCGGCGAAGCTGCTGAGGAAGACGGCGGTCGCCGGCATGATCCGGTCCGACTCCAGCTCCATGCCGGGCAGGAAGATGCGGGCGCAACAGAAGATGATCACCAGCGGGAAGTAGATCAGGGAATAGTAGATGGCCACGGTGAAGATGGATCGCTTCAAGGTGCCGGAGCCCTTGAAGGCCATCAGGCGGACCATGGTGCTGGGCTGGCCCGTTCCCGAGATGGCCCACATGAAGAAGAAGGAGAAGGCCAGGCTCAGAGGGAGGAACCCCAGGTCGCTGTAGCGGTCCGGACCGGGCCCGCTGACGTATACGCCGGGACTGTCGGCGCCGGAGCGGTAGGGTTCGGTGGCGATCCGCGTGGCGCTGACGGACGGCGGGGCTGACGGAAGAGTCCCTGCCGCCAGTTGCTCTCGGATACTCGCCGCTTCTTCCTCCGACGTGATCTCCACTGCCTGGATCTCCCGTATCTGGGTGGATCCCCGGGGGATCACCGCTTCCTGGCTGATTCGCAGGAGGCGCGGCTCGCCTTTCTCATCGGACGCCGTCAACCAGACTCCCGAACGGATGATGGTGTCCTCCGGGCTGGGTGCGGACAGCTCCAGGTCGGTGACGCCCAAGCGGGGCGGGACCATGCGGCCCAGACGCTGGGTCGCCGAATCCAGGCCGCCCACGGCAATGAGAGCCAGCGGGAGCATGATGACCACGCCCGTCACCATGACCACGCCCTGCATCACGTCGGTCCACACCACCGCATGAAAGCCGCCGTAGGTGGTGTAGAGGATCACGGCCACGGCGAAAGTCAGCAGGCAGAGCAGGTAGGCCGGGTCGACCCCCTCGGTCAAGCTCAGTCCCTGGGATACCTCGGCGACGCTCAGCACCGAGCTGCGGAAGAAGGGGACGTCCAGGAGAAGGGTCTTGAGGATCAGGCTGCCCGACTTGAACTGGGCGACCAGATTCACCGACATGAAGAAGATGATCATGACGGTGCACAGCAGTCCGAATCCCGCGCTCTCGAACCGGTCGCGAAGAACGTCCGGGACGGTGATGGCCCCCGTCCGGCGGGCGATCTGATTGATCCGTTTTCCCAACAAGCCCATCCCGCAGATGGGCACCACGATGTAGCTGCCGATCCAGAGCCCCAGGATCCAGCCGTGGGTGTAGATCTTGGAGGGGAAGCCGGTGAAGCTCCCTCCGGACGCGCTGGTGGCGGCGAAGGTGAGGGCGAAGGCCCAGACCCCCAGACTCCGGCTCCCCAGGAAGTACTCGGAGAGGAAGCTCTTGGTCTTGCGCAGACGGTTGGACATCCAGGCCAGGAACAGGACGCCCAAGGTGTAGATGAGGAAGGTGACCAGGGCCGCGTTCGATCCGTAGGAGGGGGAGGGCACCAGGTCGGTCAAGACGCCGCCTCGGTCCGAATTCGCCCGTTCGCGCCCTCAGCCTCGGCCCGCTCCTCCCCCAGGTCGTCTTCGACAAAGTAGAAGAAGCAGAACCAGGCCGTGAACAGGTCAGCGGCGATCCAGGGGACCAGGATGCCCCAGAGGAGCCAGGTGGGAACGCCGAGCGTGGTTTCGACCTCTCCCGGCGGCAGACCGTAGCCGTTCAGATAGCAGTAGGGGACGGCCCACACCAGGCCCAGCGCCCACGCCCCGGCGATGAGGATGGCCTCCCGCCGGGAGTGGAGAAACACCGGGTCGTAGCGGTCTTCGGGCGTGGATCGAGTGTCCGCCGTGTCCATATGAGGAGTGAAGCCTACTAATCCGTGGGAGCAAGGGCAAGATCAGGAGCGGCGACTTTCTTGTCGCCGAACGGGAGCGGCGACTTTCTTGTCGCCGATTGGGACCGGCGGCTTTCTTGCCGCCGATCTCCAGTGCTGCAATAAAGCGACGAGCAACAGGACGCGGCAGGGAGTGGGCGACCGGAAAGTCCTCTCTCCAGCCGCCGAACTCCGAAGCGTGTCCAGGCGAAAATGTTTGTTAAACTAAAATTCCAATGGCTCGACGAAAACCGAACTTCGAGGTTTCCACCGGAAGCACAAACGGACGAGCTTCGCCGGCCCAGATGGCGATCGGCGCCATCCTGATATTGGCTCTGATGGCCGGCATCTTCATCTACCGGGGTTGTAATCAGTTGAACGCCCTGGAACGGCAGACCACCGAGGCGAACGAGACTTTGCAGACGGTGCTCCAGCGCCTGGAACAGGTAGAGAAGCGGACTGGCCAAGCCATCGACCGGGCCCAGGAGGCGAAGCACATTGCCCTGGAAGCAGCCCGCGGAAAGGACGCGGCCGACTCGGCCCGGCGCCAAGCCGAACGAGACCGGGCTGATGCTCGACGGCAGGCGGAAGCCGCCAAGAAAGAGGCTCACGTCGCCCAAGAGGATGCCCGCGCCGCCCGGGAAGAGTCAGAGCGGATTCGCGCGGAACGGGAACGCGAGCTGAATCGTCTGCACGAAGTCTTGAGCGGGATCGTCGAAACCCGCCGGACGGCTCTGGGCGTGGTGATGAACCTGGGCAGCGACGCCGTCGAGTTCGACTTCGACAAAGCGACGCTGCGTCCCGAGAACCGGGAGCTGCTCAGCCGGATCGCCGGTGTTCTCCTGACCTCCACGGGATACCGGGTCCAGATTCACGGGCACACCGACGACATCGGTAGCAGCGAATACAACCAGAGGCTGTCTGAGCGGCGAGCCAAGGCGGTTCAAGACTATCTCGTGGACGCCGGCATCGATCCCGGCATCGTGAGCACCAAGGGCCACGGCAAGGCCAACCCGCTGTTGCCGGGGGCCACGCCCGAGGCCCGGGCCAAGAATCGGCGGGTCGAAATCGGAATTATCGACACCACCATCAACTACGGGCAGGTCGTCGCCGACCCCTGAGACCGCCCGGTCGAGCCAGTGGCGGCGCCTATCCTCTGGGATGCGGCGTGGTTTGCGCTTGGTCCCGAATCACTCGACCTCGAAAATGGCCTCCACCTCAACGGGGATGTTTCCGGGGAGGGAGCCCATCCCCACGGCGCTGCGCGCGCCTTTGCCCGGGTCGCCAAAGACCTCCATCATGAGTTCGCTGAATCCGTTGATGACCTGCGGCTGCTCCGTGAAGTCGGGTGTGGCGTTGACCATTCCCAGAACCTTCACCACCCGGATCACCCGGTCCAGGGAGCCCAACGTGTTCCGAACGGTGCTGAGGATCGCCAGGCCGGTGACCCGCGCCGCCTCCTTGGCTTCCTCGGCGGTCAGTTCGACTCCCACCCTTCCGGTGATCTGGGTTCCATCGGCCCGATTGGGACCGTGACCGGAGACGAACAACAGATTTCCGACCTGGACCGCCGGGCGATAGATGGCCACCGGCTGGGGTGCGTCCGGAAGCTGGATGTTCAATTCTTCAAGTCGTTGTTCAGCTTTCATTGAGTGCTCCTTGGGATTCGTGCGCGGCCGGGCGACAGTCACCTTCTGCCCCGGCAGTTGGAACCTCCACGCCGGTGGGAACCCACCCGGGAGGCCCGGTCAGCATAACCCGCGGCAGGAGGGCGTTTCAACCTGCGGAGATCGACCACCTTCCGTCGACCCGACGCCTCATCTTCTCTCTTTTTTCTTTCCCATTTTCTCTTTCCTCGCCCCCAGTCTTCCCTTGACTTGAATGGGGGCCTGGGTCAATCTTCCGCACGACGGACCGAGTATCGAATTTCGGCCGTGTGCGGTGCACCATGGACCGTGGTCGCCCGGCGTTGTCCGGAACGGCGCGCACGCCCTGAACTGGATGATCGACGCGGCCAGACCATGACCTCTTCCTTCCGTTCCGGAACCGACCTGACGCCGTTCCTCGCCGACCTCGAGTCCCGAGGTCTCGTCTCACAGAAGACCGTCGAGCTGACCGATCCGGTTCTATCCAAATCGCTGCCGCCCCTGTACGTCGGCTACGACCCCAGCGCCGGCAGCCTGCACGCGGGCAGCCTCATCCCGCTTCTGGGGATGGACCGCTACAAGCGCCGAGGCGGTCAGATCATCGTGTTGCTGGGAGGGGCTACGGGCCTCATCGGCGACCCTTCGGGCAAGGACCGGGAGCGCACGCTGGAGACCCATGAGGTGATCGACCGGCGCATCGCGCGTTTGAAGCGCCAGGTCTCGGAGTTTTTCGGCCGAACCGAAGGGCCGGAGCCCAGCTTCGTCAACAACGCCGACTGGTACCGGGACATGCACGTCATCGCCTTTCTGCGCGACGTGGGCAAGAACTTCTCGGTCAATCAGATGCTGGCGCGCGACTCGGTGCGCACCCGGATCGAGAACCGGGAACAGGGGATCTCCTTCACCGAATTCTCCTACCAGCTCCTGCAGTCCTACGATTTTCTGCACCTGTACCGAGAATATGGCTGCCGGATCCAGATGGGGGCCTCGGATCAGTGGGGGAATATCGTTTCCGGCGTCGATCTGGTGCGGCGTGCCGCGGGAGCGACGGTCTACGGCCTCACCTTTCCGCTGTTGACCAACTCGGAGGGGAAGAAATACGGCAAGTCGGAAAAGGGCGCCGTCTGGCTCGACCCGGAGTTGACGAGTCCCTACGAGTTCTACCAGTTCTGGCTGAACTCTGCGGACGTCGACGTAGGGCGATTCCTGAGCTGGCTGACGGATCTGTCCAGCGCAGAGATCGAGTCGTTGGCGGCGGCTCCACCGCATGAGCGGCGGCCTCAAAAGGCGCTGGCCACGGCGCTGACCGTCCGGGTGCATGGGGCCCGCGACGCCGAGACCGCGCGGCAGGCCAGCCGGGTCATCTTCTCCGGAAAGGCGGCCGACATGGACACTGCCGTCGCCGACATGGTGGCTCGATCCGTGCCCACCCTGAACGCCAGTCCTGACCTCTCCTGTCCGGTCGCAGACGCCATGGTTCGGGTCGGGGCTGGCCCGTCCAAAGGGGCCGCGAGGCGGCTGGTGAAGCAGAACGCCGTCTCCGTGAACGGGACCCGGGTTTCCGATGCCAACGAGGACCTGCTCCGGCACCGTGCCGGCGCCGGTGTGGTCGTCCTGTCGGTCGGCAAGTCCAAGCGATACCTGGTTCGTTTTTCTCATTAGCCTCATCCCGCCCCGGGGGCGCACCTCCGGCGCGGTCCGCGCCCGGGAGAAATCGATAGAAGGCGGGCTACCGTGTTGAATCCAGTGTTTTGTTGTTAGATAATAAACAACACTAACTATTCGAGGGGATTCCGTATGCCGAAATACGCGCCGTTGGCCGTACATCTCCGTGGATCGAGCCAAACGACCGTTTCCATGACCTTCGATGAGATCGAGCGCGTCCTCGGAACCGAACTGCCACCGTCGGCTTTCAAACATCGGGCTTGGTGGTCCAACAATCCGACCAACAGTGTGATTACCCTCGCTTGGCTCGAAGCCGGATACAAAACGGCGAACGTCGATATGACGGGCCGCACCCTCGAATTCAAAAAGTTCCCGCTGGATGCACCATTGTCGGGAACTCGAGATGGACAGAAGGTTCAAGATGGGTCCCGGATTTCCATACCGGACAACGCCTTCTTATTCTCCCGGCTATTCGGTGCGCTCCGTGGCACCGTCACGATCACGCCCGGTACGGACCTGGCCTCTCCTCTCGAAGAAGATTGGGACGCTGCGCGTTAGGCAGCCATGGCCGTCCTTCTGGTGGATACCTGCGCGGTGATCCGGATCGCAAATGGGGACCGTTTGCGAGAACCGGCCGCAAGCGTCTTGCGCGGGGCCCAAGTGGAGCGTCTTGTCGTATCCTCGATCAGCGCATGGGAAATCGCCACGCTCGTGGCCAAGGGAAAAATGGCGCTCTCGATCAGTCCCGATGTCTGGTTCCAACGCTTCTGCGAGCTGCCTGGCGTTGCGTTGGCGGAGATGCCGCCTTCGGTGCTGGTCGCCTCTGCCAGCTTACCCGGAACGCCGCCCGGTGATCCTGTCGACCGCATTCTCGTAGCGACGGCGCGGGCGTTCGGGTACACGCTGGTGACTCGCGACCGGAAACTGCTCGAGTACGGACGCCACGGACATGTGCAGGTCCTGGGATGCTAGACGCTGAGGTCACCGGTAATAAACCGTGACAACTTTCCCACGCACTGACGTTCGCGCCCGTCTCGCTACTCCGCGGGAAACGACAACCACACACTCTTGCGAAACCTGCTTCAATTGCGAGGCAGAGTCGGAAGGCGGTAGAATTTCGCTCCCTGGTGGCTTCCGGGGGCAGTTGGCCCTCGGACGGGGGATTGGAGGACACCATGTCAGGTTCAACGAGGCGTAGCTTCATACAAGGCAGTGCCGCCGCGACGGCAGCCCTCTCGGGAGGGTGGCCCAGCGTTCTGCGCGGCAGCGACGACCGGGTGGTCCGTCTCGGGTTCATCGGCGTCGGCGGGCGGGGAACCCACCTGTTGAAGCTGTCCCTGGCCCGGAAGGACACCCAGGTGAACGCGGTCTGCGACCTCCGAGCCGAGTCCGCGAACCGGGCGGCGGCCCTGGTGCGGGAGTCGGGAGGCAACGATCCCGGCGTCTATGCCGGGGAAGACGATGACTTCCACAATCTGTTGGAGCGTGACGACCTGGACGCCGTCGTGGTCGCCACTCCCTGGCGCTGGCACACCCCCATGTCGGTGGCGGCCATGAAGGCGGGCAAGGCGGTGGCGGTCGAGGTGCCGGCGGCCGTGACCTTGCAGGAGTGTTGGGATCTGGTCAACACCTCCGAAGCCACGAAAAAGCCTTGCATGATGCTGGAGAACGTCTGCTACCGGCGGGACGTGATGGCGGCTCTGAAGATGGTCCGGGACGGGCTCTTCGGAGAGCTCATCCACTGCCAGTGCGGCTACCAGCACGACTTGCGGCACGTCAAATTCAATCCCGGGGCCAAGTTCGGACCCGGCTCCAGGGGTGAAGCCAATTGGAGGACCCAGCACTCGATCCAGCGCAACGGTGACGTCTACCCGACTCACGGCGCCGGTCCCATGGCCAACTGCCTGGATATCGACCGCGGGAACCGATTCGTGACTCTGACCTCCACGGCCACCAAGGCGCGGGGCCTTCACGATTACGTCGTCCGCAAAGGGGGTGCGGACCATCCCAACGCCAAGATCCAGTGGGCTCTGGGCGACGTGGTGACGTCGGTGATCAAGTGCGCCCGGGGGGAGACGCTCCTGGTCAGCCATGACACCAATCTTCCCCGGCCCTATTCCCTGAACTTCCGGGTGCAGGGAACCCGGGGCATCTGGATGAGCGACAACAAGTCGATCTACATCGAAGACCTCAGCCCCAAATCACACCGGTGGGAACCCTTCGAGAAGTACCAGAAGGAGCATGACCACGCACTCTGGAAACGTTTCGGGGAACAGGCTGCCGGCGCGGGACATGGGGGGATGGATTTCTTCGTCGTCAACGGTTTCGTGGAAGCGTTGAAACGGGGACTGCCCACGCCCATCGACGTCTACGAATCGGCATCCTGGAGCGCCATAGGTCCGCTGTCGGAGCGCTCCATCGCCCGGGGAAGCGCACCGGTGTTCTTTCCCGACTTCACCCGGGGACAATGGGTCGTTTCCGAACCGACCTTCGGTCTGACTGACGAATATTAGAGAACCTCTCTCCGGGCTCGCGGCCGCCCGGCCCGAACTCCGAAGAGGATCTTGAACCTATGTTCGGACTGCACTGGCTGGATCTCACCACGCTTCTGGTCTACCTGCTGGGAGTCACCGTCGCGGGTCTGTGGGCGGCGAGGAAGGTCACCAACTTCCACGACTACTTCATGGGATCCCGCAAGTTCGGGAAGGCGTTCATGGTCATGCACGCCTTCGGGACCGGGACCCATACGGATCACGCCGTCACCGTGGCCGGCGCCTCCTACAGGATGGGAATGGCGGGGATCTGGTACCAGTGGCTCTATTTGTTCGCCACGCCCTTCTACTGGCTGGTGGCGCCCCTTCTGAGGCGGATGCGCTACCTGACCACGGCCGACTACTTCGAAGACCGGTTCAGTCCGGCTCTGGCCATCCTCTACACCATCTACGGTCTGCTCTATCTCTCACTGCAGATCGGTCTCATGCTCCTGGGAACCGGAAAGGCGGCCAGCGCCATCTCGGGCGGCGCCATAAGTCCCGAGTTGGCCATCGGCGTCATGACCATACTCTTTCTCAGCTACGGTCTGCTGGGAGGTCTCCCGGCGGCCGTGGTCACCGATTTCATCCAGGGCTTCTTCATCATCGTCCTCTCCTTTCTCCTGATCCCCTTCGTGATGGAGGCGGTGGGCGGATTCGCCGGACTGCATCAGAAGGTCCCGGAGGAGATGTTCAGCCTGATGGCTCCCGGCGACCCACCGGCGGGCTACGACCGGGTCACACCGTTTTACATCGTCATGATCGTCATCAACGCTCTGGTGGGGATCGTGGCCCAGCCCCATCACATGGAGATCGCCGGGGCGGGGAAGACCGAGCTGGAGGGCCGGGTCGGATTCACCTTCGGCAACATGCTCAAGCGAATCTGCACCCTGGCCTGGGCCCTGACCGGTGTGGCCTGCATCGCCCTCTATCCCGACCTGGCCGATTCCGAGCACGCCTTCGGTCTGGCTTCCCGGGATCTGCTGCCCGTGGGACTGGTGGGCGTCATGCTGGCCTCCATGGTGGCGGCCGCCATGTCCAGTTGCGATTCCTTGATGGTGGACGGCTCAGCCCTCTTCGTGAAGAACGTCTACCAACGCTACCTGCGACCCGAGGCATCGGTCCGGCACTATCTCAACGTGGGCCGGCTGGTCGGAGTGGCGGTGGTCATGGGCGGGATCGTCGTCGCCACCTACGCCACCACCGTGGTGGGCATTCTCAAGCTGACCTGGTCTCTGGTCGCCTTCTTCGGGATCGCCTTCTGGGGCGGAGTGCTGTGGCGGCGCTGCAACGCCTATGGAGCCTGGGCCGGGATCCTGGGATCGTCCCTTCTCTGGTATCTTTCCCGCTTCGTCTGGGGCTGGGAACTGCACCAGCAGTTTCTGATCTACCTGGTGGGCGGGTTTTTCTGCATGATCGTCGTCAGTCTCCTCACGCCGCCGGCAGACAGGAAACGGCTCGACCGCTTCTATGCCATCCTGCACACGCCCATCGGAGAGGAGCACCGCCTGCGGGCAGCGGGCATCCGGCTGGACAGGAAGTGACCATGTGGGATCTGGAAGTCAGCAAGCCCTCGAAGCAAACGGTCGTGGGTTTTCTGCTGGCCTGGGTGTGCGTCATCGCCATCATCCTGTTCACCCTGTTCCTGGTCCGGATCGGGGCCTGATCCACGGGGGCGCAAGTGAGGGAGGGAAAGGCCATGGCCCGAGAACCCATCATCGATTGCGACGTCCACCACATGATCGCGGAACCGGAAGAACTCTTCCCGTACCTTCCCCGTGACTATGTGGAACACATCCAGGACTTCGGCCTGATGATGCCCGGGGGATTCTCCACCGGCTACACCAATATGCCGAAGGGCGGCGCCCGGGCCGATGTCTGGGACGGCGACATTCATCCCGCCAACAACATCGACATGGCTCGGAAGAGGCACTT
The DNA here is from genome assembly GCA_965217775.1 of Acidobacteriota bacterium. Lineage (GTDB taxonomy): Bacteria > Acidobacteriota > UBA6911 > RPQK01 > JAJDTT01 > JAJDTT01. Next base: position 2,427,234 of record CBDCJH010000002.1, on the reverse strand, counting down.
GGACGAGTATGGCGTGGTGGCGGCCGTCCTGACCGGATCGACGGTTTACGGAGCGTCGGTCCACCCGAACGTGGATTACGCGGCCGCACTGTGCCGCGCCTTCAACGATTGGACTTTGGAGACATGGGTCGCGGCGGACCGCCGTTTTTTTGGTTCCATATCGGTTTCGGCGGCGGACCCGTTCCAGGCAGCCCAGGAGATCCACCGTTTGGGCAAGCACCCCAGGATGGTCCAGGTCATCGTTCCCGCCGGCGCGCGGATGCCCTTCGGAAATCGCTTCTACCATCCCATGTACGAGGCGGCCCAGGAGTACGGCTTGCCCGTATGCATCCACTTCGGCGCCGAGGGGGCCGGAGTTTCGGGCGCTCCCACCGGAGTCGGATATCCTTCCTACTACCTGGAGATGCGGATGGCTCGCCCCCAGACCGCCATGGCCCATGTGTCGAGTCTCATCTGCGAAGGGGTCTTCGAGAAGTTTCCCAACCTTCGTTTCCTCTTCGTGGAGCACGATACGTTCTGGGTGCCGGGGCTCATGTGGCACATGGATGCGGACTGGAAGTCGACTCGGGAGTACACGCCCTGGGTCAAACGGCCGCCCAGCGAGTACATCCTCCGAAACATCCGTTTCGGGTCCCAGCCGATGGAACAGCCTCCCAGCCTGGAGGACCTGAAGGTCTTTCTCCGCTGGCTGCACGCCGACGAGATCCTGGTCTTCGGCAGCGACTATCCGCATTGGGATTGGGACAACCCGGACCGGGTGCTGCGAGGCGTGTCTCCGCAACTTAGGCGGCGGGTCTTCTACGACAACGCCCGCGAGCTCTACGGTGACCGGCTATCCGGCCTGGACGCGGTGTCCAACGGGGGCAGATAACGAGGAGTCGGAATGCGTCGGCATGTTGGCAAGGTCCAGGATCTGCCTTCCGGTTCCAGAAAGATCGTCCCACTCGGCGGCCGAAGCGGGATCGGCGTCTTCAACGTCAACGGCAAATTCCATGCCGTAAAGAACGTCTGCCCGCACCAAGGGGGGCCCATCTGCCTGGGACGTCTCCGGCCCCACGTCCGCTCCAGCGGCCCCTACCACGTCACCTGGGAGCGGGAGGGTGAGATCCTCAAGTGCCCCTGGCACAACTGGGAGTTCGACCTGAAGACGGGCCGAGCCCTCTACGACTCCCGCCTGCGGATCAGGGCCTACCATGTCACGGTCGAGGGAGACGATATCTACCTCCACCTGGATTGACCATAGGGGCGCCCCTTGTGGGCGCCTTCTACAGGGCGCGGCCAGATCAAGAGTCGGCGGCAAGAAAGCCGCCGCTCCTACTCGCCCAATTCGTGGCAGAGATGGCAATCGGTGGAGACGGAGGAGGCTTTATGGCAGTTCATGCACATCTCCATGTTGCTGGAAACCTCCTGGGCCAGAACCTCACGGGTTTCGATGGGACCGTGGCAGGTCCGGCAGGGAAGTTGGGCGTTCACGTGGTTGGCGTGACTGAAGAAAACGAAGTCGGGAAGCTGGTAGACTCGGACCCACTCGGATTCCTTTTTCTTGTCATGCAGGATCTTGAGCGCCTGGATTCCCGGGTGGTTCTTCCGGACGCTGTTGTGGCACGTCAGGCACACGGCGGGCGCCGGAAAGCCCGCTCGCGCCCCCTTGGACGCGCCGGCGTGACATCCTGCGCAGGTCAGGCCGAGGCGGGAGTGGAGCTTGTGACTGAAGGGGATCGGCTGGGGCGCCACGACCCGAGGGAGATTCTCCTTCTTGCCCTTGTACTGCGGCACCACTTGGGCGAGGCCCAGGACGGCGAAGCCGGGAAGGACCATAAGGAGCATCCGTGTCGACCCCTTGGCGCGCATCGGCAGATAGTACCATCACCCCAAAATCTCTTCTCTCACCCCTGTCGGGCAGTTGAACTGCCTGTGGACGCCGGATAAAGTCAGGATAGACTTATGCCTGAATCAGATCTTGCCGCTTCGTCCTGTGGAGCACGCCGCTCCGACCCCGGTTTCCCATGCCGAAACGGCAGGTTCGTGGGTCGTATCCAATGCACGGTCACACGGGCCGTAATAGCAGGCCTTCACCTGCTGCTCCTGGCGGTAACGCCTCTCCGGAGCGAATCCGCACCGAAGACTTCCGCCGGAGAAGTCTCTTCAGTCCTTCAGAAATGTCAGGTCTGCCACCGCGGGGTCGGCGCCATGGCCGGCCTGGATCTGTCGAGCCGGGAGGGGGTCCTGTTGGGTGGGAGTTCCGGACCGGCGTTGGAGCCGGGCGAGTCCGGACAAAGCCTCCTCTATGAAAAGGTTCGCTCCGGCGAGATGCCCCCGAGCGATCCCTTGTCGAAAGCCGAGGTGGACGTGGTCCGGCGCTGGATCGATCAGGGAGCCGTCTGGCCGGCTGGAGACCAGGACGCATCCCAGGCCGGAGGGGATTTGCCCGAACCGCTGTGGTGGTCATTGAAACCGGTGCACCGCCCGGCCGTTCCCGTGGTGAAGCAGGCGCCGTTGGTTCGAAAACCCATCGACGCCTTCATCCTGGCGGCTCTGGAGGAGCGGGGGTTGGAGCCTTCTCCGCCGGCGTCCCGGGAGGTGTTGATCCGGCGGGCGACCTTGGATCTGCTGGGATTGCCGCCCCCGCCCGGGGAGGTCGAGGCGTTCGTCTCGGACACGTCTCCCCGAGCCTACGAGAATCTGGTGAGCCGCCTGCTGGCCTCGCCTCACTACGGCGAGCGCTGGGGCCGTCATTGGTTGGATCTGGCCCGTTTCGGGGAGAGCCAGGGCTATGAACGGGACAAGATCCGGGATCATGCCTGGCCCTACCGCGACTATGTGATTCGGAGCTTCAATCAGGACAAGCCCTATGCCCGGTTCGTCCTGGAGCAGCTCGCAGGAGACGTTCTGCAGCCCCGGACCCGGGACGGGATCGCAGCCACCGGTTTCCTGGTCGCGGCTCCCTGGGACGAGGTGGGGCACACGCAGCAGAGCGACGTCATGCGAGCCCGGGTCCGGGCCGTGGAGATGGAAGAGATGGTGGGGACCGTGGCCCAGACCTTCCTCGGTATGACGGTCAACTGTGCGCGATGCCATGACCACAAGTTCGACCCCATCTCCCAGCGGGATTACTATCGTCTGAAGGCCTGCCTGGACGGAATCCGTGCCGGAGACCGGCCCTGGCTGACGCCGGCGGAGACGGCCGCCCACAAGGAACGAACCGAGCCTCTCAGGGATGGAATCCGTCGCCTGAAGCGGCGGCTGGCCCAGCTTCAGGACGAGGTCCGGGAGCGGGTCCTGAGGAAGCGCGGGATCGCTCCGCAGCCGGTCCCCGGGCCCATCGCTCGTTGGACCTTCGACCTGGATGGGACCGATTCCTTGGGTGACGGGCATTTGTCTCTGGAATCGGGAGCCGTAGTCGAGGAGGGCGCCATCCGGTTCAAGGGCGACGCCCGGGGCCGATCCGAAACTCTGACCGTCGACCTGGCGGAAAGGACCCTCGAGGCGTGGGTCCGGATCTCAGAACGGCACCAGGAACTCTGGGTCTTCAAGGTCGAGGCTACCGATTCGCCGCTGGCCAGGGGGAGGTTCGATGCCATCTACTACCACAGCAAATCCCGCTCCTGGAGAAACCTGAGCGAGTTCAAGAACCGCACGGTCGATCCTGAGGTGCCCAAGGAGTCCGAGACCGGAATTCCGATTCATCTCGCCATCACGTATGACTCCCAGGGCCGCATCCGAATCTATCGTCAGGGGCTCCTCTATTCGGCCCAGGATCCCGAGGGGGAAGGTCCGGAGTCCGCGCTTCAAGTCTATGCCCGAGACCGGGCCAGGATCGCCTTCGGGGACGGGACGGGGACGGTGGAGGAAGCCCGGCTCTACGATCGGCCCTTGACCTCGGAGGAGATTGCCGCCTCCTTCCGGGCCGGCATCCAGCGAGTGACTCCCGAGGAGTGGAACGCCGAGGCCGGCTCTCAAGAGCGGCTCGCCAGAGATGAACTGCTGGAGGAGGTGGCTCGTCAGGAACGGTTGCTGGAAGGTGCTCCCCCGGTTCCCCTGGTCTACGCCGCCCGGACTTATCGGGCTGCCCCGCCGGTGGTCATGGAGCGGGGGGACCCGGCGACGCCGGGCGACCCGGTCGTTCCCGGAGGCCTCCTCGCCATCTCATCTCCGGAGCCGGAATTCGGGTTGCCTCTCGACGGGCGCGAGGGCCAGCGCCGGCTTCACTTGGCGCAATGGATCACCGACCCGGACCATCCCCTAACGGCGCGGGTCCTGGTGAACCGCGTCTGGCACTATCATTTCGGGCGGGGAATCGTCTCGACCCCCAATGATTTCGGATTCAACGGCGGCCGTGCCTCACACCCCGAGCTTCTGGACTGGCTGGCACAGTCCTTCCTCCGGCAAGGGGGCAGCGTGAAACAGTTGCACCGGGAGATCATGCTCTCCAACACCTACCGACAGTCGTCGGGGTTCCGGGCGGACGCGGCGGAGGCCGACGCGGAAAACAGGCTGCTCTGGCGTTTTTCCGCGCGGCGGCTGGAGGCCGAAGTGATCCGGGACTCGCTGCTCGCCGTCAGCGGCCGGCTGAATCGAGAGTTCGGCGGACCCGGATTCCGCCCCTTCGAGGTGAAGTTTTTCAACAGTCACTTCTACGACCTGGTCGACTCCGCCGAGCCGCCGATGCGGAAACGCACCGTCTACCGGATCGTGGTCCGATCCGGGCACGACCCCATGTTGGAAGCGTTCGATTGCCCGGACGCCTCCGACAAGGCGCCTCGCCGGAGCCATACCACGACGCCCATCCAAGCCCTGGCGCTCATGAACAGTCCCTTCGTCCTGCGCCAGGCGGATCATCTTGCCGATCGGCTCCGCCGGGCGCTTCCCGGCGACAGCGCGAGGCAGATCGAGCTGGCCTATCGCCTGGCCCTGGGAAGAGGCCCCAACCCGCAGGAATCGGGCCGGGCCGTGGCCCACGCCGGCGACCAGGGCCTGGAGAGTTTCTGCTGGGCGCTGCTGAATTCGAGCGAGTTTCTCTACCTGAACTGAAACGGGAAAGTTCCATGGACAAATTCAACCCGACGGCGACACCCCTGCTGCCCAGGAGGCACTTTCTATGGAACTCGGGAGGCGGCCTGGGCGCGATTGCACTGGCCTGCCTGCTCCAGGACGAGGTCCGCGGCAGTGTAGACCGGTCCCCCTTCGGAGCTCGCCCTCCTCATTTCCCGGGTCCCGCGAAGCGGATCCTGCACATCTACGCCGCGGGGGGCGTCAGTCACGTGGACACCTTCGACTACAAGCCCGAGTTGGCCCGGCTGGACGGGAAGACCATGACCGGGAAGGGAAAAGTCGACACCTTCTTCGGACGGCCCGGAACCTTGATGAAGAGTCCGTTCGAGTTCCGAAGAAGGGGCCGGAGCGGGCTCTGGGTCAGCGACCTGCTGCCCCATTTGGCGGAATGCGCCGACGACATCTGCGTGATTCGGTCCATGGAGGCCAAGAGTTCCAATCACACTCCGGCCACGTTTCAGATGAATTCGGGATTCACTCGCAACGGATACCCCTCCATGGGTTCCTGGGTCACCTACGGCCTGGGCTCCGAGAACCGGGACCTGCCCGGTTTCATCGTACTTCCCGATCCCCGGGGCCTCCCGGCCGGAGGGTCCATCAACTGGACGGCCGGTTTCCTGCCGGCGTCCCACCAGGGTGTGGCCTTCCGGAATTCGGGCGACCCCCTGCCGTACCTGTCGACCCCGCCCACCATCTCCTCCCGGCGCCGGACCAGTGAGATGAAACTGCTGGCTCGGATGAACCGGGAACACCTGGAAACCAATCCCGGCGACAGCGCCCTGGAGGCGCGGATCCAGTCCTACGAGCTGGCGGCCCGCATGCAGATGACCATTCCCGAGATCGTGGACCTGGACACGGAGCGGTCCGAGACGCGGCGGCTCTACGGCCTGGACCAGGAAAAGACGGCCGCCTTCGGCCGGAACTGCCTGCTGGCCCGCCGGCTGTTGGAGAAGGGTGTCCGAGTGGTGCAGGTCTGGTGCGGGGGCGCCTTCGGCCGGCCCCGCATCAACTGGGACGGGCACGAGGACATCGTGGAGAACCACACCGAGCAGGCCCAGACCATGGATCGTCCCCTGGCCGGACTCCTGAAGGATCTCAAGGACCGGGGCATGCTACAGGACACTCTCGTGGTGTGGTCGACGGAATTCGGCCGAACCCCGTTCACCGAGGGACTGGGCGCCAAAGGCCGCGACCATCACCAGCACGCGTTCAGTTGTTGGCTGGCGGGCGCCGGTGTCCGGAAGGGCTTCAGCTACGGCGTTTCGGACGAAGTGGGTTACTACGTGGGCGAGAATCCGGTCACCATCTACGACTTCCACGCCACCATCCTTCACCTGCTGGGGCTGGACCACAAGCAGCTCACCTTCTACCACAACGGCATTCAACGCCGCCTCACGGACGTCCACGGCCACGTGGTCAAGGGTGTGTTGGCGTAACCTTCGTCAAGGTGTACGACGGGGAGCCGGGCTTGCGCAAATGGAAAAAGAGTAGGGGCGCCCCTTGTGGGCGCCCTCTTCGTTCCAAAGCAGAGCAAGGCGCGGCCAATGAATATTCGGCGGCTGGAAAGCCTCCGGTACCGCTCCGGCGCAGAATTTTTGTTCCGTTTACGCTGGGTTAGGAATTCGCATTACAACATGGACGACAACTCACTCGAGAAGCTGCTGCAGTCCATTGACCGCCCGGGGGACTTTTTCGCGTATGGCCGTCTGCTGATCCCAATGCCGGTGCTGAAGGTCGACGGCGTCGGGTTGCTCTCTTTCCCGGTTCCCGACGCACAGGTTCGTGCATTGATGGAGGTGGCCGAACGTGCTCCCTACGGCAAGGGAACGGAGACCTTGGTCGATACCTCCGTCCGCGACTGCCGGCAGATCGACGCGGCGCAGGTTTGCCTGGGCGGCCGCGCGTGGCCGGATACGTTTTCCAAGATTCTCGCCGCCACCGCGACCGGTCTCGGTTGCCCCCTCGAGCGGTTGGACGCGCAACTCTACAAATTGCTCGTCTACCCATCGGGAGGATTCTTTTCGTCCCACCGCGACACCGCGAAAGCCGACGGCATGATAGCCACACTTTCGATTTCGTTGCCGACCGCCGGCGCCGGCGGCGAGTTGATCGTCCGCCATCGCGGTCGAGAGATGACTCTCGACATGAACGCGGACGAGCCCTCCGAACTGGCGTTCGCTGCGTTCTACGCCGACTGTTCCCACGAAACACTGCCGATCCGTCACGGCCATCGTCTGTCGCTGGTTTTCAACGTCTGTCTTCGCCCCGGAGACACCGAAACGCCCCGGCTCGCTCCCGACTATTCGGATCGGGTCGAGAGTGTCGCCGATTTTCTCATCGACTGGCGTGACGGCGATCACCCGCCCGACAAGTACGTCTGGCTGATGGAGCATGACTACAGCGAGAGCGGACTCTCTTTCGACGCCTTGAAGAATGCCGACGCGTCCGTGGCGCGAGTTCTGAAGGCGGCGGCAGATCTGGCCGAGTGGGAATTGTACTTGGCGATCGTACACGTCAGGGAAGCAGGCATCCCCGTTCTTTACTACGTTGAAGAGGACTGGGATGAGATGGACTCCGATCCCCTGGAGATGGACGAGTTGCTCGACCGTACGCGATCGCTCGACGGCTGGATGGACCGGGACGGAGGCCGCCCGCCTTTTGGAAAGATCCCATTGCTGGGGCAAGAACTTTTGCCGGAAGGAGCGCTCGACGCCGCCGAACCGGACGACCAGAGGGTGCATGAAGCGACGGGCAACGCGGGCATGACCATCGAGCAGTTCTATCGCCGTGCTGCCTTCGTGATCTGGCCACGGCCGAAGACGCTCGACGTCATCAGTAGTGGCGGCATCGACCGCGGCGTGGCTTGGGTGGCCGAGCAATTCCAACGTGAGGACTTGGTTCCCGGCCAAAGCATCGGCGATCTGGTGGGCCGGTTGACCGAAATCTGGCCCACTGAACGGTACGTCTCCGACGCAGAGGCCCGCTCCGGGATGCTTCGCCTGCTGGCTGCGATCGGAGACGAAACCCGCACCGCCCACTTCCTTCGGCAGGTCGTGGTTCACAGGTATGACGGCAGCGAAAACGATGATCTGCTGGCGGCGTTGGTTGGGATCGGTCCGGACGCCGGCGGGAAGTTCCTGGTCGAATTCGTCAAAGCTCAGTTGCCATACCGGACCGGCGACACGCTGCTGCTGCTGCTGCGCGTCGGTGAGACGGCGGGTCCCGCTTGGAGCGGCGCCCTCCGGGGCGGGGCCAGGCAGGCTCTTGCCGACTGGCCCGCCGTCTTGAAGCGGGTGAAGCGGCCGGTGGAGGCTGACCGGACAACGTGGGCCGCAGAGGAAGCGTGGGACGATGAGGAGACGTGGGAATATCGGGAACGGGAGCGGAAATCCATCGACCATGGAGCGATCCGTGACCTCTTCGGGCTGGCTTCGCGATTCGGATTGGCGGAAGACGCCAAGACGGCTGCTGTCGCCATCGCTGATCACCCGCAGCTCATCACACCGGACCGGATGGTTCCGGCGGCTCTGGACCAACTCCGCGGCCAGGAAGGCATCCCAGGGACCGGCGCCTACGCCCTGTTGTGGCGCCATGCCGTGGGTTTCCTGCTGCGCCGTAGCGCGACAGCTCCCGAGGTGCCTCGGGATTGGACGATCTCGACCGAGATCGACTGCGATTGCCGGCACTGCGCCAAGCTTCGGGCCTTCTGCAGGAACCCAGTCGCCAAAACGGAGCGTTTCAAGCTACGGAAGGATCTGCGCAAGCACCTGCACCGGATCATTGACGGCCACCGGCTCGACATGTCCCACGTGACCCAACGAAAGGGCAGTCCCTACACCCTGGTCTGCACCAAGAACCGGGCGAGCTACGGGCGCCGGCTCAACGAGTATGGCCAGGACGTCTCCTGGATGCGTTCGTTGATCCGTTCGGCGCCCTGCGGGGAGTGGACGGAAGTCTGCGCGGCCGAATTGGAGCGGTTGCACGACGCGGTGGCCGAGTCGGAGTGAGATTGACGGCCACGGGGTGCGAGGTGTCTGGGCTTGACAGCCCGTGGCAAAAGTCGTCACGGCATTCGACCGTCCCTGCATCCCGGCGGGATGCGTTGTGAGAGACAGACATATCGTCCAGATATGTCCAGCAATGTACATAAGTACCTCATTTTCATTGATTTATCAGGAGATCTGACGTCCGTCGTTGTCCGATACCGTTCCGCTTCATCCCCTTGCATCCCGCATTTGGTTGGGGGGTATAGTGGTAGGTATGACACTCTCGAAACGACCTCCACAACGCAAGCCCCGTGGCCAGCATCCCCACAATGTCCTGACACCGGCCTTTGTCCGCAACGTGAGCCAGGCCGGACGCTACTGCGACGGCCAGGGCCTCTATCTCGACGTCAGGCTAACAGGGAGCCGGGGCTGGATCCAGCGCCTCACCATCCGTGGCCGCCGAACCGAGCTCGGGCTCGGCGGATTCCCCCTGGTCTCGCTCAAAGAAGCGCGTGAGAAGGCGTTCGCCAACCGGAAGCTGGCCCGCGACGGAGGCGACCCCCGGGCCGAGAAGCGGAGGTCCGAGTCGATGCCCACCTTCGCGGACGCCACCCGGACGGTCTGGAAGCAGTTGCGGCCGGGCTGGCGCTCCGCCCGGCATGCACAGCTCTGGCTGGCGAGCCTGGAGCACCACGCCTTCCCTTACATCGGGAAGATGCCGATTGCGGAGGTGACGAGCGCCGACGTGATCGGAATCCTCGCTCCGATCTGGCACGAGAAGGCATCCACGGCCCGGAAGCTGCGCCAGCGCATCCGCGCGGTGTTGGAATGGGCCGTGGCGATGGATCTTCGGCCCGACAACCCGTGCGACCGGATCGGTCCGGTGCTCGGCGCGCAGGGGAAGGTTGTGCGTCACATGCGGGCGTTGCCTCATGGCGAAGTGGCGTCCGCGCTCCGGACGGTGAGAACGTCGAACGCGCGACCGGTGGTGAAGCTGGCGTTCGAGTTCCTGGTGCTGACGGCGACACGCTCCAGCGAGGTCCGTGGGGCCGCGTGGACGGAGATCGGCCGGGACGAGGGAGTGTGGACCATCCCCGCCGGACGCACGAAGGGGAATCGGGAGCACCGGGTGCCGCTCAGTCGCCGTGCGTTGGAGATCCTCGATCAGGCGCGGGCACTCGGTGGCGGCCCCCTCGTTTTTCCGAGCATGCACGGAAAGCCACTCGGGAGCACGGCGATGGCGGGTCTGCTCCGGACGTTGAAGATCGCAGCCGTGCCGCACGGCTTCCGGTCGAGTTTCCGGGACTGGGCGGCCGAGGAGACGGATCATCCGCGCGAGGTGGAGGAGGCGGCTTTGGCGCACAAGGTCCGCAACCCGATCGAGGCCGCATACCGGCGCACGGACCTGTTCGAGCGGCGGCGCCGGCTCATGGACGAATGGGCTAGCTATCTGGCTGGCGAGAGTCGGCAACCGGCGTCCGGTCGGCTCCGTTGATCCGCCGGGTCGTCCTCCCGACAGGCTTCGTGATATGGCGTTCAAGCCAGCTTCCGGAAGATCGATTTTGACCGATGAAAAGTGGGGTTCCGTGCCGATCGGGGAGCGTAAGTGAGACAATAAGGGCAACTTACACCGCAGGGACCTGTCGACTTACACGCGCGATTTCCCCGATCTCTTTTTCGCTCATGCAGTTACGGCCATATTTTCGGGTCCGCCGTGCCTATCGGGGAAATCGGAGGTGGACGGGAGCGACCCCCCCTTTTTGCCTCCCGGATCGGCATCGGCGGGCGGCGTTGTTTTCACACGCCACATCGCCCGGGAGGGTCGCTCCCGTCCCATCAATCCCTGGCGGGAAGGCCATCAAGGTGCCCAAGAAGACGGCGCTGGGGACAGTGAAGCCGGGCGGCGGAGAAACGGCCAAGGACGGCAGTATGATACACAGAGTAGTGAGACAACAAAACAGGACGGTTTTGACCGAGGTTTCGTCCCGTGACCGGGCCTCTGGAAAGCCTTTCGTAAAACGCTCCTTTTCTGAGACATCCTACAGACGGCGCTGGCGTCACCAGATCCTTGGATTGAACTGGCGAAACGGACCAGCATGGGAGCTGGCGGCGGCTGACGGGAAGCACGGCGGCTCTTATGTTGTATTTCAACTTGGCCGCTGCCCCCGCCCGTCACAAGCTCAACAGAATGCGTCAAGAGCCGTACTCTGGAGAAACCTATGAGTGACGATGACCGCTTCTTCACAAGCCTGCTCTATGAGGATGAAGGCTCGACATTGGACTTCAAGAGTCAGCAGTATGACCTTGCCACCAATGAGCAAAAGGGAGAACTGATCAAGGATATCCTGGCGTTCACCAACGCTTGGCGTCACGCAGATGCCTACATCCTCATTGGCGTCAAAGAGAACCCCAACGGCCGCGCGACGGTAGTCGGGATTACCGGCCACCTCGAGGACGCCAAACTCCAGCAACTCGTCAACAGCAAGACGAACCAGCCAGTCACCTTCTCCTATAGGGCGACACGACTAGAGGGAATAAATGTCGGCGTCCTCCACATTCCGGTCCAAGACCGCCCCCGGTTCATCATAAAGTCGTTCGGCAAGCTTTCTGAAAATACCGTCTACCTGCGCCGTGGCAGCTCCACGGCGGTTGCGCTACCAGATGAGATCGCACGCATGGGAGCCGCGCCCATCCCACAAGCGTCGCCGCATCTCGAGCTACTGTTCGCTGACACGACGCAGCGTCGCCTCACCGGGGACACACAAGCAATTCACGGCACCTGTCTTGACATAAGGGACTCTGAAGCAATCCCCGATTACAAGGAGCCCAGTCCCCCTATCCCCACGCTGCAGTTCCGCCGCATAAACACCGACTTCCTGCGGGAGCTAGCCGCCTACGTTTGGGCAAAACATCTCTGTACCACACTGCAATTCGCTATCATCAACTCTGGATCCGTCGTCGCCATGGACGTGCGCGTAGAACTCACCGTTCAATCACCCTATGCTGTCCTCTTCGACGAGCACTCCTGGCCAAAGAAACCGGAACCCCGTAGAGACCTTTTCCCCGTTTTCAGCCTTTCGAGTTTCCGCATGAAAGGTGACGACGACATAACCGTCCAGAAACTCCCGGATTGCTGCCTTGTCAAGATCCGGACCGAAAAGATCCAACCCAATGAAACGAAATGGATCGACAGTTTGCTCTACCTTGGATCGCACGCATCAGGGGACATCGTTCTCGACGGGAAGATTACGGCCGACAACGTCCACCCACCGCAACCCGCACAACTCAAGATCACTTGCACCACAGAACATCGCGAAACAACATGGAGGGCGGTGGTAAAGGAGGCGTTCCACGAGCTGGAAGAATGAGTGGCCAGCCTCATCGACCTCAAGCACTACCCTACGTTTTCGCGGAACGGTTCGGCGCTACTGCGGTGGGAAGCAAGTCATCTCGGTGCTGGACGTGACTCGGTGTACTCATGATCCCTGGTAGGAGCTACCGTATAGTTACATTTCTGCTTGCCACCCCAAATTGATCTCCGCACCGGGCTTGCCTGCCGCCAGCACGTTCATCCAGGCGAGACAGAGATCGCGGGAACTGTAGTACCCATAAGCTCCTGTTTCCTGGTGTTTCACGATGGGAAACGTCGAATAGACGTAGCGGACATCCTGACGGTCTGTAACGCCGTAGAGATGGAAGAACACGGCGTCCAGCTTGGCACGCAAATGTAGACGCCGGGTCTCGTCCTAGGTGTTTCTCTAGGAGGCAAGAGGCGCTGTGACGCGCCCGAACGATGACGCTGCTTCGAGTCAGTCTGGACGAGGAGTTGGACCCGGCCGCAGAAGATCACTCCTTCCAGGCCGTGATCGACCGGGGCTACGCGTAGCCGGAGCCTGGGTTTTCGGGGCCGCCGTTCGGGGGTGCGAAACAGGAGTCTCGTGCCGATCCGGGAGTGAGAATGGGACCAGCCAGGTGGATTCACAAAAAGCGGTCCCGTCGATTCACAAAGACGCTTTCCCCGATCTGTTTTCCATTCATGCAGTTACAGACATATTCTCGGCTCCGCGGTGCCGGTTGGGGGAAAGCGGAGGTGGATGGGAGCGCCCCTCCTTTTTGCCTCCCGGATCGGCATCTTGGTAGGCGCTGTTTTCACACGCGCCGCATCGCCGTGGGGGGTCGCTCCCGTCCCAGATATCCCTACGGGATGTCGGTTGAGCGACGCATCGAGGCGGCGGTGCACTTCGTGGCAGACGGCCCGTTGGTCCGGCTTGCGGACGTCAACGGGCACAGCCACGGCCTCAAGGCCCGGCGCGTCATCGCCGCTCCGGTGGCAGTGGCGCAACCGCGAGGCGGCCAGCTACATCCCCGCTATCCATGGAGCTACGCTCCACCATGCCGAATCCACCCGTTACGTGGTCGTCGGAACTGGGGTGCAACGGCCGGATGGTGCAGTTGGCCTACGTCGGATGGATCGCCAGAGTGGACGGTGCGTGGGAGAAGTACCGGAAGAAACAGGAGTTCTCCGGGAAAAGAGCCCCTTGCCGCACGGTGTGGAGGCATCGCTGTGGGGAGACCTGCACAGGATCCGAAATGACCTCTTGAAGAACCGCGGTCGGGCGCATAGGAAGAACACGGGTAGGTGCGAATTGCTAAAGTGGTTCAAGGTTGGCGACCAGGATCACCTGACGCTTGACCACGTGCTCGACTTCCACCATCCTAAAAAGGCTGGTGGAATGTGAGAGGAAATGAATCACAATCCAGCCTCATCCCTGTGTTTCCTGGTGCTGCTTTCCCTGGGATTCCAGGAGCCCTCAAATCCACCAAGTCCAAGTGGCGGGCCAGAGAGTAAGCAAAAACAGAATGCCCCTAATCGGGACGGGAGGGTACGCGAGCTTATTGAGCCTTCGAGCCGTGGTTCGACTGATACCGTATCTGCGGCGCAACCAATTGACAATTCTATCGTTGGCGTAGCAGTGGATCATCGCGACCAGCCAGATCAGACCTCTAATCCAAAGGGTTATGAGTGGTTTACGGAACTCGTCGGCAGCCTCCCCTCCGTGGCCTTGGTGCTCGTAACCCTGGCCCTGGTCTATTTCACTTGGGAGCAAGCGCAGGCCGCCAAGCAACGCAACACCCTTTCGGAACGCCAGCACGAGGTCTCCGAGCGACTGTTTGCGATTCAGTCGCAACTGTTCTCGATTCAGTCGGAGCGGTTCAGGGCTGATCACCGGCCCGTCTTCGAACTGAGGAACATCGTTCTCGGTCGAGACGAGATTACTACCCATAAATGGGTCCCACGAGAAGACCAGATATTGGCTCCAAGCGAACTCAAGAACATGCTCCAGGGGAACTGCGGAGGCTATTTTGAAGTGGCCAACAGCGGCGGTCTTCCTGGCAAACCACTCTGCGCCTACATGTGTTGTAGGATCACCCGCCATGTGGAGCTGGCCGTGATGGACCCTCCGTGGAAAAAGACGCGGGTTAACGAAATTCGGGTCGGTCGAACCATCAGGATTGCCTTTACACCCGAACCGACCGATGGCCGCGATCTCGCCCTCCTTTCGCAGGGTGTATCTGCCGCGTACCTCCTTGGGGCGATCCAGTACCGGGACCGGCAGGGGGCAATCCGCACAACGGCTTTCTGCCGACGCTACAATCTCAGGACGAACGAATTCGAACGCGTTGAAAACCCCCAGTATGAGTATCAGGAATAGCTGTCCATTCAGGGGGTATTCAAGTCTATAGGTCCCTCGAGTACTCCGCATGTGATAGATCACTTGTTCACTCGGAAGTCAGCGACGAAACTTCTAGAGGTGTTGCAGGAGTGTCTGTCGGGTTCCACCGGGAGAGGTTTTCAGGGATCTCTCGTCATCCCTATAAACCCCAAAAATTTAGGACGTTCGCTGGGAATTATCGTGCGACATCGGGGTCTTGTTGCCGACCATGCAAAAGTGCAGGAAAGTGGCCGTCAAAAATGTCAGGCCTCGGGGGCGTGGGCGCATGGCGATCCGGGGCTGACACGGTCCATTCACGGCCACGAAAGGCCAAGGGCATCCGTTTCGTTCAGGTGGAAAGAATGGGGGGAAGAGCGTCGCCGTAGAATTCGTAACTCGTTTATGTTGAATGGTTTACAGAATTTATAGAATCAGTCAGGCGGACTGCGTTGCGACTCGGTCACATACTCCCGGTATGCTCCCTCATCGCGCCTTGTCCGGCGGGCGCAGGAACGGTCTCGGTGCTCGCGAGACTTTCACCACGGACTGTTGAGCTACGGTCACTGGGAATAGACATCCAGCTCCTCGAAACGACCTTGTTATACTCAAGGTCCCGCCATTGTTCTGCGATGGAGGTTACTCCTATGAGCCCAGAACTGATTGGAATCCTTGGATTGGCAGGAATAAGTGTGACTTTGGGCCTGTTCATGATGAAGCGGATCGACCGAGTCGGAGACCGCGTCACCCGGCTCGAAGTTGCGTTCACGGATCGCATGGCCAGGCTGGAAGGTCTCTTCGAAGGCTACACGCGCCAAACGAAGTCGTGACTTCCGGTCAGCACCTGCCCCTTCGTCGTGCGATGCCACCGAAGCCGATAGTCTGAGTACCGCTGGTGGTGTATGACTGGCGAATGGGGTGAGAGCGTTGCCGGCTGCCCCCTACGCCGTCGTTCTCACCTGCCAGTGACGTGACGTGTCCTGGGCCGTCCAGAGACGATCGTAGAGGCCTCCGGTGCGGATCAGCCGCGAGTGGATTCCCGTTTCCACGACCCGTCCCTCCTGGAGCACCACGATCCGGTCGGCGTTGCGGACGGTGAAGAGACGGTGCGCGATGACCAGGACCGTCCGGTCCCGGGTCAGGCGCGTGATGGCTTCCCGGATCTCCACCTCCGACTCGGTGTCCACGCTGGAGGTGGCTTCGTCCAGGATCAGGATGGGCGCGTCCTTGAGGAGGGCGCGGGCGATGGAGATCCGCTGTTTCTCGCCTCCCGACAGGCGCGCCCCTCTTTCGCCCACCATGGTGTCGTAGCCCTGGGGCAGGGAGAGGATGAATTCCTCGGCGTTGGCGGCCTGGGCGGCCTCACGGATCTGCGCTTCGCTGGCCTCGGGGTTGCCCACCAGGATGTTCTCCCGGATCGTGGCGTGGAAGAGATACACGTCCTGCATGACGTGGGCCACGCTCCGGCGCAATGGACCCAGTGCGAGCTTCCGCGCGTCGATCCCGCCGATTCTGACCGCTCCGAACTGGGGTTCGTAGAACCTGGGAACCAGGTTGCAGGAGGTGGTCTTGCCGGCGCCGGTGGGACCGACCAGGGCCAGAACCTCGCCGGCGTCGGCCCGGAAACTCACGTCCCGAAGGACGGGAATCTCGGGCGCGTAGCCGAAGGTCACCCGGTCCAATTCCACCGACCATCGGAGGTTGCTGGGAATGGCGACCAGGCCGGCCACCTGCGACTCCACCGGCAGCTCCAGGAGCTC
Organism: Acidobacteriota bacterium; assembly: GCA_965217775.1. Classification (GTDB taxonomy): domain Bacteria; phylum Acidobacteriota; class UBA6911; order RPQK01; family JAJDTT01; genus JAJDTT01. The sequence goes on along the minus strand of CBDCJH010000002.1, from coordinate 2,410,725 downwards.
GAATACTCGACGGGCCGAGGCCGCCGCTTTCTGGATGACGTCGTTCAGGTTGGCCAGCCGCAACAGGGGCTGGAAGATCTGTCCCAGGTAGAGGATGAAGACCACCAGGTCGGCCAGGGCCACCTCTCCGCCCAGGGCCAGATGTCCTCCCGCGGCGACGACCAGGAGGTAGGCCAGGCCGCCCGCGAATTCGACCACTCCCGCCGGGATCAGCGACCAGCGGTTGGCTCTCTCGATGCTGTCGCGATAGCGGGCGCTGGCCTGCCGGACCCGCTGCAGCTCGGATTCTTCCCGGACGAAGGACTTGATCACCGAGTGCCCGCCGATCCGGTCCAGAATCTCGGCCACCAGGTCGGCCCGGCGCCCCCGGGTCTTTCTCCAGGCTCGACTGGTCCGACCCGAGAGGCGGTAGACCAGCCAGGCGATCAACGGCAACGGCAGGGTGACGATGAGGGCCAGCTCGAAGTGGATGTTGAAGAGGATCAGGAGCATGGCTACCGGCATCACCGCCGCCAGGAAGATCTCCGGCACCCCGTGGGCCAGGAAGTCCTCGATGACCTCCACGTCGTTGACGGTCCGGGACATGAGGGCGCCGCTGCGGCGGTGGGTGTAGGCTCCGGGGGGAAGGGCCTGAACCCGGGCATAGGTGCGGCCCAGGAGATTGTGCAGCGTGCGGTAGGCGGCCACGTGGGAGAAGACTCCGTAGCCGTAACGGAAGACCCCGCGCAGGAGAAAGAGTCCGGCCAGGGTGAGGGCCATCCGGATCAGCGTGGACCCGGCCAGGCTCCCTTCCTGAAGCAACTGGATCAGCCGTCTCAGGACCAGGGGCGGGAAGAGTCCGACCAGCGAGAAGAGGAGTCCGCACAGGAGCGAAAAGACCAGCAGTCTCCGGCTCTCCACGGCCAGATGGAACAGCCGGACGATGAGGGTTCGAGTCGAGTTGCTGCTCTGGTCCATCCGTGCCCCCGATCACTCGTCCGGACCCGCGAGAAGCCTACTCGTAGTGGAGCGCTTCGATGGGGTCCAGACGGGCCGCCTTGTGGGCCGGATAATATCCGAAAAAGACCCCGATGGCAGCCGAGAAGATGATGGAGACCACGATGGAGTTGGGGGAGATCTGCGTCGGCCATCCCATGGCCTGCGATACCAGCACCGATCCGCCGAGTCCCATTCCGAGCCCGATGAAACCTCCCACCAGGCAGAGCACGATGGCTTCGGCCAGGAACTGGATTCTCACGTGTCCGGGCCGGGCGCCGATGGCCATGCGGATCCCGATCTCCCGGGTCCGTTCGGTCACCGAGACCAGCATGATGTTCATGATCCCGATGCCCCCCACCAGCAGAGAGACGGCGGCGATGCTGGCCAGCAAGTTGGTCATAATCCGGTTGGTGGCCTCGGCCCGTTCGGCGAACTCACTCAGGTTCCGAACCCGGAAGTCGTTGGCCTGGGCTGAACCGAGGTCGTGGCGCTGCCGCAGGAGCGCGGTGATCTGCTCCTGGGCCGCAAAGCTGGCGCGGGCGCTCACCGCGGAAATGAGCCCGGACTGGACATAGAGGACTCCGCCCTGGAACTTCTTCTGGACCGTGGTGTAAGGCACGATGATGGTGTCGTCCTGGTCCCGGCCCCAGTTGTTTGCCCCCTTCTTCTTGAGCACGCCCATCACCTGGAAGGGGAGGTTCTTGACCCGGATGGTCTGGCCCACCGGATCGCCTCCGCCGAAGAGTTCGTCCACCACGGTCTGTCCCAGGACGGCGACCCGGGAGGCCGTCTTGACGTGACTCTCTTCGAAGAAGCTCCCCTGGGTCAGGGGCCAGTTGCGCAGTAGCGGATACTGCTCGTTGTAGCCTTCGATCCGGGTGTTCCAGTTCTGGTTGCCGAACACGACCTGAGCCATGGTGGAGGCGCTGGGACTCACAGCCTGGACCGTGGGGACCTCTTGGGCGATGGCATCGAAATCGGCGGCGTTGAGGGTGTTCATGGTCCCCGATCCGCTCCGGATCCCCCAGGAACGGCGGCTCCCGGCCCGGATCCAGAGGGTGTTGGTTCCCATGGCGGCGATCTCCTCCTGGACCTGCCGCTGCGCCCCCTGACCCAGGCTGACCATGGTGATGACGGCGGCGACGCCGATGATGATCCCCAGCATGGTGAGGATGGAGCGGATCATGTTCCGTCCCAGTGACTTGAGGGAGATTTTCAAGATCATCCAGATACCCATGACGATTCTCCTGGACTAGTGGATCGTGTCGCTGATGATGAGCCCGTCCCGCACCTGGATCGTGCGCTTGGCATGAGCCGCGATCGAAGCCTCGTGGGTCACCATGATCAGGGTGATGCCCTGCTCCTGGTTCAGATCATCGAGGAAACCCAGGATCTCTTCCGACGTGGCCGAGTCCAGGTTGCCCGTCGGCTCGTCGGCCAGAAGGATGGCCGGCCGGTTGACCAGGGCCCGGGCCATGGCGACCCGCTGCTGCTGTCCGCCCGAGAGCTGATTGGGCATGACCTGGGCCTTCTCCGGGATCCCGACAACTTCCAGCGCCTCCTCGATTCTGCGAGCCCGCTCCTGGCGCGCGACGCCGGCGTAGAGCATGGGGGCTTCCACGTTCTCCCAGATGGAGGTGCGGGGCAGCAGGTTGAAGCTCTGAAAGATGAATCCGATCTTCTGGTTCCGGATGTCCGCCCGCTGGGACGCCGAGAAGGTGGAGACGTCGATCCCGTCCAGCCGATACCGTCCCCGGGTCGGCCGGTCCAGGCACCCCAGCAGGTTCAGAAGAGTCGACTTGCCCGATCCCGAGGCCCCCATGACGGCCACGAACTCGCCTGGGACCACCTCCAGGGAGACTCCTCTCAGAGCCTCGACCTGGACTTCTCCCAGATCGTAGATCTTCCAGACATTTTCCAGAGAAAGGAGACTGTCCCCGTTCGCCTGAGGCGTGTGGGGGGGATTCTGCTGCGCTTCAGCCACCTGAACCATCAACGGCCTCGACTGCCGGTGCCGCCCCCTCGGGTGCCGGTCCCACCCCCTCGGGCGCCGCCACGGCTACTCGTGCTCCGGCTCCGGCGCGGTCCGAAGGCGCCGCTGAACGGCGAGGTGCTGCCGCGCTGGACCTGTCCCGATTCGTCCAGTTTCCAGGTGATGATCTTCTCACCCTCTTCCAGATCCCCGCGCAGGATGGCCGTTTCCCGCCCATCGGTGATGCTCAGCAGAACGCGGCGCGGTTGGGGCTCGGCATTCTCGTCCAACACCCAGAGCAGACCGGGCCGGGGCCGCGTCCGCTCGGCTCGGGGAAACCGGATCTTGGGTCCCGGCCGGATTCCATACTGCTCGATGGTGGAGATGCCGACCTCGGCGTGGGACATCTCCTCACGACCGCCACGCGGGCCTCTTCGGCGCCCTCCGGGACCTCCACCCCATCGTCTCCGCTCCTGCCGGGCGCCGCCCACCGAAGCTTCTGAAACGCCGGCCCGATCCGGCCCGGGACCGGCCATGGCGGTGCTGGAGCCGGTGCCCGGCGGGCGCCGTCCCCCGCCGCCCCGCATCAGCGCGCGGATCTCTTCCGGACTCATCCCCTCGGGACGAAAGCGGAGGGCCGAGTTGGCGACCGTCAGCACGTCCGATTCACGGGCGACCACGAAGTTGACATTGGCCGTCATGGCGGGCCGGAGCTTCAGCTGCATGTTCTCCACGTCGATGATCACGTTGTAAACCACCACGTTGGTGGCCCCGCCGCCGCTCTGACTTCCTCCTTGGGTGTCCGAGTTGGGAAGCTTGGAGCTGAGACGGATCTCGGAGATCTTCCCCTCGAAGCTCTGTCCCGGGAAGGCGTCCACCGCGAAGTCGACCTCGGCCATCTCGGAGATGGCGCCGATGTCCGCTTCGTCGATCTGGGCGATGACCTGCATCTTGGTCAGGTCGTTGGCGATCAGGAACAGGACGGGCGCCTGGAAGCTGGCGGCCACGGTCTGGCCGATGTCCACGTTGCGCTCGATCACGACACCGTCGATGGGTGACGTGATGGTGGTGTAACGCAGATTGACGTCGGCCATCTTGAGGCTGGCGGTCGCCTCCTGCACGTTGGCGGCGGCTTGATCGTTCTGGGCGTGGGCCGAGCGGATGGAGGCTTCCACCTGGCTGACTTGAGCATGATTCTGGCTCAGACGGGCCTTGGCCTGGTCGAAGAGGGCTTGCGCGTTCTCCAGATCGCGATCCGAGATCACCTCGGCCTCGTAGAGCTCGTGGCTTCGCTTCAACTCGCGCTCGGCTTCCTTCAGGTTGACCTCCCCCACCTCCACGTTGGCCCGGGCGCTCTCCAGCTCGGCCTTCCGGTTGATGAGGTTGGCGGCGGCGCTCTTTACGGTGGCCTTGGCGGTGGCCAACGAAGCCTTGGCCCGTTCCAACTGGGCCTCGAAATTGGCCGGGTCGATGATGGCCAGGGTCTGGTCCTTCTTGACCACGCTGTTGAAGTCGGCGTGGAGTTCCTTGATCCGTCCCGAGACCTGACTTCCCACCTGAACCGTCACCACGGCCTGTAAGAGGCCGGTGGAACTGACGGTTCGGCTCACTTCTCCGCGGCTCACCGGGACCGTGAGGTAGTCTTCGCCCGGCTGCATGTCGGAGGGGCCCAGGTAGTGGTAGCCGGCCGCCGCAACGGCCAGGACCAGGATGATGGTGACGAGGGTGCGGAGTTTGCGCTTTTTTCTCACAGAATGATTATACGCTTGGCGGTCTCACATGTTTCAACGAAAGGTGAATGAACTACCGGATCTCCCGTAAGGCTTTCCCGCCCCCGTCCTTGGCAGCAGAAATTTCCACGTAACGGACGCCCACTTGGTTCCCGCCCATCTGAAGCACGGCCTCGATCCGGGCCTCGCCTTCCTCCAGCGGGACTTCCTCAAACGTGACCTCGGTCGTGCCGGGGTCGAAGGATCGTTTCCTTTGGACCTGCTGAACCTTCAACTCGGCTGTCCCGCCTTCGGAGGCTGGACCGAAGAGGAATCGGACCTGATAGGTTCCCACGCTATGGGCCTGGATTTCCCAGAATCCCAGGTCCGAGTCGCCCCATCCGTCGGGACCCACCATCCGCCAGTCCTGGCGGGTGAGAATGACGGGATCCTCGTGGGGCGTTCCCACGGCGATCCGGGGCGGAGCATAGCCTCGGGTGGAGGAGACATCCTGAAGCCAGTCCCCATAGGCCGAGCGCAGCCGCTCCACGACCCCGGGATGGTCCGTTGAGAAGTTGTGCGTCTCTCCGGGGTCAGCCTCCAGGTCGTACAGCTCGAGGGGATAGTCCTCGAATGTCTCGCCGGGGGGCAGACCCCGCGTGGGGAAAGCCACCGGCTGGACCAGCTTGTACCGTTGCTCGATGGCGGCGAAGTGGCGGAAGGGTTGGGGCTCGTTGCCGCGGTGGGACTGGATGAAGAGGGTTCGTCCCTCGGGAGCCTCGCCGGCGCCCTCCAACCGGGGCATGAGGCTGACTCCGTCGAAGGAGACCGTTGCGGGGGCCGCGACTTCGGCCGCCTCCAGCAGCGTCGGCATGAGGTCGATGTGTGCGGCGATGCGATCGTCGGAGCCCGGCTGGAAGCGCGCCGGCCAGCGAAGCAGGAAGGGCACCCGGATGCCTCCCTCGTAGACCGTGCCCTTGAGGCCCCGAAGACCGGCGGTGTAGCGTCGGGTGGTGGCCCCGTTGTCGGTCATGAAGATGAGGATTGTGTTTTCCTCCAGTTCCATGCGCTCCAGCCCCTGGAGCAGCCGGCCCACGTTGTCGTCGATGTTGGTGATCATCCCGTAGATCCGGGCGTCCTTGTCCTCCAGTCCGGCCTCCAGGTAGGACTGGCGATAGGACTCGGGAACGTCGTAGGGGGAGTGCGGCGCGTTGGTGGGGATGTAGACGAAGAAGGGATTCTCCCGATTTCGTTCGATGAAGTCCAGCGCCTCCCGGAAGAAGATGTCGGTGCAGTAGCCTGAGTAGGGTTTGGCTTGGCCGTTGTGCTGGAGGATGGGATCGAAATAGGAGGTTTCGGGAGGATCGGAGGGCTGTCCGATGCCTCCGCCCTTGTGGACCACCGACTCCTGAAAGCCCTGGTCCATGGCTCGGAGGGGGTAGTTGTCCCCCAGGTGCCACTTCCCGAAGATGCCGGTCCGGTAACCCGTGTCCGAGAGAGTCTCGGCCAGAGTGACCTCGTCCGAGTGCATCATGGCCCGTCCCACGTACGTGTCCACCACCCCGGTCCGGTAGTTGTAGCGGCCCGTCATGAGGCTGGCCCGGGTGGGGGCGCAGACCGGAGCGACATAGAAACGAGTCAGTTCCACGCTCTGGGCGGCCAGACGGTCCAGGTTCGGAGTCCGGAGGACCTCGTCGCCATGGCTTCCCAACTGGGCCCATCCCTGGTCGTCGGTGATGACGAGGATGATGTTGGGCCGGCCGGCTTTCTGATCCGGGGGCGACGAACAGCCGAACAACAGACAGCCCAACAGGAGCAAGAGCCCGGGTCCAGCTCCCGTCCCGCGGGGTTGACGGCCGACTATGGACGAAAGTGGAGAATTAGCTGTAGCTGACATGGAGAAGAATCTGCTTCAGGATCAGTTTGCCGCCGGCCCGCGAGCCCCGATTCGCCACGCCGACCTTGAACCGGTTCATTCCCTGGCGGACCTGGGCGGCTGATAGTGTCCCCGACCGGAACGGCACCCCTTGTTCTCCCTCTTTGCGAGGTGGCCGGACGCCTTCCGACTGAAGCTCCACGGGAGTCTCGTTCAAGGTCAGCTCCAAGCGCTCGGCCGGCATCAGGTTGTGGACCTCCACTTCGATTCCCACGCCTTTCAGCCGTCCTGCCTTCTCGGCCGCGGGCAGGTCGTCTCCGACCCGCATCTCGACCGCCGTCCGGTCCTGACCGAGACTCCCCGCCAACTCCACCGGCACCTGGCCCGGATAGCTGGCGATGGAGTAGGGGCCCACGTTGCCCATGACGTCCACGGTCTGCACGTAGTCGATGGCGAAGGTCTTGTCCTGGTATTGGAGCGCGCCGCTGGAGCCGATGTGGTTCAGGACCTCGTACCCTTCGGCGGTGGGCCGTCCATAGGAGATCCTGGGCACCCTCCGGTATTGGAAGTTCCAGAGATAGATGCCGTCGGCCCCGGCCCAGAGGATGTTGGAGGCCGCTCCCCGGAAGGCGGCATCGGAGCCGAACATCTGGGTGCCGCAGTTGATGCAGGGATAGACGGGGACCTGGTGCCGGTGGCCCAGCCGGACCAGCTCTTCGGCCGGGTTGGTGAAGGGGACGTAGCCTCCGCCGATGAGGAGGCGGTCCACCAGCCCCTCCTTCAGCCAGGTCTCGATGTCGATGCCGATGCGGTGGCAGGCGGCCACGGTGCCCGGGCTGCGGATTCCCAGCAGCAGCGGCCGGCCCCTGCGCTCCGATTCCCGATCCAGGACCTTGCGGGCCGAGCGGATCAGCTCGGTCATGAGCGGCATTCCCTCCTCCTCCTTGCCCGTCTTGAAGTACCAGGGCATGCGGAAGAAGTTCAGGTCGACACCGGCGACGTCGTATTTTTCCACCGTGTTCCGGATCCACCAGAGCCGGTCCTCCCGGACCTGGGGCACGGCGTAATCCAGTCCCGACCAGATGGCGGCCGCCTGGCTGCTGAAAACCGGCCCCTTCATGCTCTCGTCCCCCAGCAGCCATTCCGGGTGCTCCACCTTGAGGGGATAGATCAGCTTGCCCGCCGGCATGCCGTAGGAGTCGTGGGTGTCGTTCATCCGCAGGGACCCGAAGAGTTCGATCTGCCGGCTGCGGGCGGCTTCCGCCATGACGGGAGTCGGGTCGGAGATGACCGGATTCAGGAGTTTGCCGAGCTGTTGGGTCTCCCAGTAGCGGGTCTTGCCTTTGCCGATGGCGATGGCCCACATGATGCACCAGGCGATGCTGTCCACGGGGGTTTCCAGGATGGGAACGAAACGCTGGGCCAGAAAGGCCTCCACGCTCTTTTCGGCGTCTTCGCTGTAGCAGAGGTCTCCGTCATCGTCCAGGATGACGCGCCGCCGGCGCCAGGCAGCCTGTCGCCGCTGTTCTACGAGTTTCGCCGACTGATTGCCTCCGCAACCAGTCAGCGCTCCGGCAAGAGATGCGGACAGGGCCAACCCCGTTCCTCGCAGGAACTGCCGGCGGGAGGGAGACTTGAGGATCGAAGTGTGCTTGGGGTCGCTCGGGGGCCAGTTTGTCATGTTCCAGAGAATAGCACCTCGAAGTGCCTGCGACATGACGTTGGTCAGTTCCTGAAGGGGCGACCTATAATCGGACCAGTGCGTCTATTCTGCGGCATTTCACTGCTGTCGGTTCTGTTGGGGAACCAGACCGCGTCCGCCCGGGAGCTGACGGAGAAATCGATCCGGGAGTTGCGGTTGATGGTGGTGGAGTTCATCAACCAGGACCGGGAAAAGGCCTCGGCGCCCCCGGTGGTGTACTCCGAACCCCTCTCCCTGCTGGCCGACGAGCATTGCCGGGAGATGCTTCGGGAGGGTTACGCCAGCCACTGGAACCGGGCCGGCTGGAAGCCCTACATGAGGTATTCGCAGGGCGGGGTCACGGATCACACGTCGGAGAACATCTCCAGCCTGAACAGCACCGGTTTCGAGGTGAGCTTCGACTCCGTGAAGGCCGAGATGACCTCCCGCCACGAAGGCCTCATTGGCGAGGAACCGCCGTATGACCAGCACCGCCGGAACATCCTGGACCCCCGCCATACCCACGTGGGGATCGGCGTGGCCTACAGCAAGGCGGGTCTGCGGATGATCCAGATCTTCGCCAGGCGGTACGTGAGTCTGGAGCCCATTCCCACGAAGCAGGGACCCACCTCCGGCATTCAACTGAAGGGCAAGGTGCTCGAGCCCGGATACGAACTCCAGGCGATTTCCGTCTTCTACGAACCCCTGCCGGAAGAAATGTCCCTGGCGCAGTTGATGGGTACGTATTCCTACGGATTGCCCGATGACGAGCGGATCTACAGGACCCGGCTGCCCTCGATAATGCGCTACGCCGACGGCACCCGGGGGTCGGTCGAGGTCCGCGGCCGGTCCTTCTCCCAGACCATCTCCATCCCCTCCCGAAAGGGGGTCTACACCCTGGTCGTGTGGCTCAATGAAAAGTTCAAGGATCGAGGCTTCATGGCCACGAACGCCACGGTCTTCGTGGAGTGATCGAGGCGGGTTCCGGATCGTTGAATTCCTTCCCGAAACAGTCCGCACTTGATGGACGGTTCCTGAATCGCCGTGGGAACGATCCACCCGAAGCCAAGTGATTGCTGATGGCCTTATCGCCGGACAGAAACTGTGAACATGCAGTCTGTTGCACTGGCGAAACGACGCCGTCCTCAAACCGACAGTTGCCAACGATTTTGTTGCCAACGATTTTGTTGGTAGAATGGGTGGCGTAAGGCACCGATCATGAAAGGACTCAAGAAAGCAGGTGGCAACTGGGTCTACCTCCGGCGGTTATCGGTTCGGGTCTGCTTGAAGATTGGTGGAGGGCTCGCCACGGCGCATACTTCATTCCGATCGAAAAGCGGCGATCGAAACCAAAAACGAAGTGATGAGAACACCTACTAAAAAATACAACCCGGGGTTTTTGACCGACGACGAACTGGTGACATCGTTTTGTGTGCGGACCAACGAATTTGAATCGATCATTGAGACGCTGCGCGAGAGCACCGGAAACTCGAATCCACATTTGATCGTCATCGGACCGCGAGGCAGCGGCAAGACTCATCTGTTGCTGCGGGTCGCAGTTGAGATACGGCGCAATTCGGACTTGGAGCGGTACTTTCCCATCGTATTCGCCGAAGAGAGCTACGAGGTTACGACTTGCGGTGAATTCTGGTTGGAATGTCTTGGCCGTCTCGCGGACCAAGCACCACCTGCGGATGGCGTCAATCTGCACCGCACCTGCGAAGACCTGAGATCCAGTCCGGACGACCGCATCCTGGCGGAGCGGTGTCTCGGCGTGCTCCTGGATTTCGCCGACCGTCACCGACGACGTCTGGTGCTGGTGGTCGAGAATCTGAACATGTTGTTCGCGGACATGCTCGACCCGGACGCGGGATGGCAGTTGAGAAAGACGTTCCAGACCGAGCCTCGGATTTTCTTTCTTGGTAGCGCCACCAGCCGGTTTGAGGAGATCGACCATCCCGAGAATGCTCTCTATACCTTCTTTCGAATTCTCACACTGCATTCGCTCGACACGAGTGAGTGCACAACCCTTTGGCAGACCGTATCCGGAGAATCTGCTGCGTCGCGGTCGATCAGGGCGCTCCAGATTCTCACTGGCGGCAGCCCCCGCTTGCTCACCATCGTCGCTCGGTTTGGAGCGGGCCATTCATTACGTGAACTAATGGGAAATTTGCTCGATCTTGTCGATGATCACACGGCGTACTTCAAGAGTCATCTCGACTCATTGCCGGCCCAGGAACGGCGTGTCTACCTGGCACTTGCCAGACTGTGGAAGCCGGCGGCCACCAAGGAAATCGCCGACTTGGCCCGCCTCGACACGAACCGCTGCAGCGCTCTGCTCCGGCGTCTCGTCCAGCGCGGTTCAGTGACCGTCACAGGAGGCACCGCCTGGCGCAGGCAGTACTATTTGACCGAGCGTCTGTACAACATCTACTACTTGCTCCGTCGAGGCGCCGGAGCATCCTCCACGGTGGAAACTCTGATTCAGTTCATGGCGTCCTACTATTCGCCCGTCGAGTTGCCGGATACAGGCGAGGCATTCCCGGCCGAGGCCGGAGTGACCTATCCCCGGAGAATAGATATCTACCGGTCCAAAATCGGACATCCCTCTAAGTTTTTGGGGCCTGACTCATATTCGGAAGACCCACCGGCGCCCGTGGGAATCGTCGGTGAGATCGAGGTCGCAAAGTTTCTTGCGTGCCTTCCAGCGATGCACAGTTTGCCCGAAGGCTGCGTGCCACTTTTGATCCAATTTGCCGCCGTGGCTGGCCCCGCGCGTGCGCTTGATTTGATTCAAGAATCATCGTCTGCAAACCGATTGCTACCACTGGTCACCGCGTTGGAACAGATGCTTGGTCGGTTGCCCCAGGTCGCGCGGGAGGTTGACGAGATCGCGGCTGACATTCGAAGTGAACTGGCGGAAACGACGGCTCCCACTCGACCCTGATCAGGAAGCTCGGACTTGGCCGTGCGGGTCGAAATGCGCATTGACCGTTCGATGGCGAAGTAAGAATCTGCGCTCGCGAGCTGTCAATGACCATCGAATATGTTGCGGTCCGGATTATGTGGCGGACAGTCCGTATCATCCTGCTGCACATGAGAACACGCCGCATCTCAGCAACATAATCTCCTTCACTCAGAGCGCGGCCAGGAAGGCGATCAGTCCCATGTTTGCCCTCCACGGGCGATCCGATCCGGGCTCGGCGGCATCGCAGAGCGCCATGGCCCTGGCTTTCATCTCCAGGTCGATCTCGGCGTAGATGTTGGTCGTATCGAGGCTGGCATGACCGAGCCAAGCGCGGATCGTGTTCAGATCGATGCCGGCCTGGAGCAGGTGGCAGGCGCTGGTGTGACGGATTGTGTGAGGCGTAATCCTCCTTCCGCCGAGCGACGGTACGCGGGCCGCAGAGCGCTCGACGAGCCGGTAGACTCCGAACCGAGTATAGGCTCTTCGCTGCCGGCTGAGGAAGACGGCATCCCCGGCTGCCCGTCCCTGCAAGAGCTCGGTGAGCGCGGCTTCGGTCCGGGGCCACAGCGGACACTGTCGGTGTTTTCGGCCCTTGCCGTGGATGTTGACGAGCGCTTGCCCGCCGCCGCGTCGTCCGATTTGCAGATCGCCTGCCACGAGCTGAGTCGTTTCGGAGACGCGTGCCCCGGTGTTGTAGAGGAACAGGAGCAGGGCGTGTTCGACCCGGCCTCTCGGCGTTCGGCGGTCCGGGGCCTCGAGCAGGTCCTTCATCTCGGTCTTGCTGAGCCAGCCGATCGGCTTCGGCACGGCCTTCTTCGAGGCAATCGCACGGATACTGCCGCTCCACTCGATAGGTTCGGGATCGCGGCTGGCGATGAAGCGTGCGAAGGCGCGGATCGCCGACAGCCGCTGGTTGCGGGTCTGCACGGAGCAGCCGCGGTCATCCTCGAGATAGTCGAGGAACTGGCGCACGTGCCGGGCCGTGAGGTCCTGCACCGCGATCCGTTCGACTGGCTTGCGGGCCTTGGCGCCGACGAACGGCAGCAGGAGTGCGAAGGTATCGCGGTAGCTCTTCTGTGTGTTGCGGGCGAGGTTGCGCTCGGTGACGATGTATTCGGCCAGGAATCGGCGCAGCCAGGGGCCGAGCGTGCGGGGATCACTCATGGTCTCCTCCTCCGTTGACGTAGGCGTCGAAACGGACCGAAGCCTGATGCAGGAGTTCGGGCGTCATCGACAGATAGATCCGGGTGCCGTTGAGATCAGTGTGGCCGAGCCAGATGGATAGCGTCGGCAGCAGTCGCTGGACATCGGCGCCCTGCCGGTACCAGGACTCCAGCCGGTGTACGGCTGCGGCATGGCGCAGGGAATGAAAGCACGGAGCTCGCCGCCCGTCGTTGCGACCTTCGATTCCGGCCTCCTTGAGCAGCTTGGTGAACGCGTGCGCGGCGGTGCGCTGGACCAAGGGCGTCCCGTCGCGGTTGGCGAGGAAGGTCGAGGCCGTGCCCTTGGGGAAGGGGCGTTCTGCGCGCCGGGCGGCATAGGTCTTCAGCGCGTCGGCAAGTTGCCGGCAGACGGGAACGAGGCGGGTCTTGTAGAACTTGGTGTTACGTATGGTCAGCAGCGCATCGGGCAGGTCCACATCGTCGAGGGTCAGGCGCTGGGCCTCACCGAATCGCAGTCCCGCGCCGTAGAGAAGCTGGAGCAGTGCCCGCAGGGTATCGGCGTCGAGCTGGATTGAACGTTGCCGACTGACATCGATGGCGTCGAACAAGCGTTGCAACTCGTTACGGGAGTACACGTAAGGTGGTGACGACCGCGGTCGAGTCGGCTCATCATCGCGCGCCGGAAGCGGCGACCGGATCACGTAGCTGCGGCTGATCGCGTAGCGGTAGAAGCCGGCCAGGACGCTGTACTTGCCGGCCCGATACCGGGTGAGCGGACCTTTACCGGCAAGGAAGTCCAGAACGTCGGCTGGGGAGACAGCATCGCAGCCGGCGCTCCCGCCGACATGCTTCAGGAACCGGTGCAATAGATATGCGCCGGTGTCGAACTTGGCGCCATGGGCCTGACGCCAGGCGATATAGTCGTTGACCGCATCCCGGAGCATCATGTCAGGCCCTCCAGGTCGATGTCGGCGACCTCACGGAGGGTGCTGAGTTGCACCTTGGCGTACACTGCGGTGGACGAGGTGCTGCGATGGCCGAGGTAATCGCCGACCTCCTTGATCGACAGGCCGTGGTCGAGCAGGTGCTGGGCGGCAGCATGACGAAGCGCATGGGCACCGCGACGCTTGCCGGTGATACCGAGCCGATCGAGGCGTGTCCTGACGACGTTCGAAACTGCCTACCGGGTCACCGGACGGGTCGGAGCGATCAGCGTGAGGAACAGCGCCCTCTCCGGGCGCGGGGGACGAACGGCGCAGGACGCGGCGATTCAACGCGCCAAGGCGCGCCCTCTCCGGGCGCGGGGGACGAACCTCGGTGAGGTAACGCACGATCGCCTGCCCGACGCCGCGGGAAAGCGGATAGTGATGGGTGCATCCCGACTTGGGGCGGCGTACCCGTAGCGTCTCCTCTTCCCAGTCCGGATCATCGAGTCGGAGGCCGGCGACCTCGCTGGCACGCAACCCGTACGCGATCAGCACCATCAGGATGGCACGGTCGCGAAGGTCGGCCTGCCGGTTGCCCTCGGTGGTTGCGAGCAGGCGTAGCACCTCGTCCCGGTTGAGTCCCTTCGGGAGCGTCTCACCGGGATGGAACCGCACCGGCATGATCCCGTCAGCCAGCCCCCGTGTACACCAGCCATGGCGTTCGGCGAACCGGAAAAAAGTGCGCAGACGCTGCCCGTAAATGCGGATCGTGCTCCGACTGCAGCCGCGGCCGTGCCAGCGCATGACAGCCCGGTCGATGTCGGTGACAACGACCGCATCCAGGGCAATGCCCCACTCGCCGAGCCAGTCGAAGAAGCGGTCAATCGTATGGCAACAATTGCGGATCGTCGCCTCGGACCATCCGCGCTCTTTGCGCATCCACTCCCGGAAGACCGTGACCTCGGCGACGTGGGCGTGTCGTTGCCGCACCCTACAGGGCTCATCGAGCAGATCCGCGAAGCGTAGCCATCGCACTGCGCGGCTGACGAAGATCCGGCGCACCCTCGGTTGCGCCGGGCGACTCGATCGACGTTCGGCCGCCGCCTCGATCCGGGGCACGCTGACGCGCTCGCCTGCTCGCAAGTCCAGAAGACGAATCAGCGTGATCTGAGCCGCTGCGATCGTGCGTAATGTGAGCGGCCGCGCGCCCTCCTGCGCGCAATGCCTCAGGTAGCTCAGCCGTTCTTCCAGCAACGGTTCGCAGCGATAACGGGCTATCGTGCCGCGGTCGATGAACAGGGCCTCGAACCTGATCGTGCCTCCTTGTGGGGTGAAGACATGATTATGGTCGAACGACTTCCAGTCAGATAATTATGTTGCTGAGATACGGCGTGTTCTCATGTGCAGCAGGATGATACGGACTGTCCGCCACATAATCCGGACCGCAACATATTGGATGTTATGTTGAGTTCCACATAACATCGAAAATATCAGGGTTTTCGGTCTGGCCCGCGTAGGGAGTGGAGCGACCGAAGCGGGGCAGACCGACGGAACCCTGGGGGCTGTCATGACACGGTTCCCCGGGCGGCGAGAGGTTCAGCAGGTCTTCGACCGGCGGCGGGATGGATCGCCTTGGAGAGTTCGGCGTGGCGGCGCATCCGATAGATGTTGCTCCGGATGTTGCCGATGTGGCAGCGGTGGAGCAACCAATCCAAGAGCGCGGCGGCCATCACCTCATCGCCGAAAATACGGCCGCGCTCTCGATGGCCGCGGTGTAAGTGACCGAGCCCGGGTCGCGCTGGGGCCGACCCTCCGCGTCCCGTCGCTCGGCACTCCAGACCGTACAGAGCTTGGCTTCCCGGGTTCGGGCCGACCCGTCGGGTTGTTTGCCCGCCCGCCCCTGAACCTCGGTCGATCGCATCGGCACGCCGGTGCCGTCCAAGCCCAGATAGAGGGTCGCGGGCAAGGGGAGCCCCGAGTCGGGCTCCCGGGTCTGGCGCTCATAGCCCGCGACTTGCTCTCCCAGAGCCTGGGCCGACCGCTGCACCTGTTTGGTTCCTACGTCCACTCCGGCCAACTCCTCCAACAACTGACTGCTTTCCTGAAAGCTGACCATGGAGGCAACTGCCCCCACCATCCGCATCAGCGCGGGAGACAAAGAACTCCCCTCCAGTCCCAGCGCTCGATCTCGGGGACAGAAGCCATGGCCGCAATCCCCACAGTGATAGTGGGCGCGCGCCAATCGCATCGGTCCCAGCACGGTGACGAACTGTTTGGTCCGCCGACCCGCGTAGCGCGCGCTCCCTCCATAGGAGCAGTTATGGCTGGGAGTGGCGTCGGAATGATCCTGGTTCAGATGCGTTTCCACCGTCCGGGCCGCCAGCTCGAGAACTTGACGCCGGAGGGCTGTCTCCAGCGCTTCAAAGTCCAGGGCGGCGGCGGCCGCGGGTCCCATCAGGGTCCGGACTTCTCGCTGGATTTCTTGGGCCAGCGTTTTTTGGAGCCCTTTTTTTGGCCCGTCCGGGCCGGAGAGGCGTCCAGCTTGGCCTGACAAATTTGCTCGCTGACCTCCACCAACTCCTTCACCAAGCTCCGCAATCGGCGATACTCGTCGATCTGCTCTCGAGTCCGTTGGACGGCTGGCCCCGGGGGAATGATCTTGGTCACGGTCTTGCCCGCCACGCGACGGGTCAAGGAGAAACTGGGCCCGTGGCCCCGGTCGCCGGGCTAGGCGCAGTGACAGTTGGGCTTGCCACAATGGCGGTAACGGGCCACTAGAGACCCAGGCCGGAGATCGCCGAGTTCGAGCAAGGCCTGCAATAACTGCTGGCGTCGTCGTTGGAGTTGGAGCTGAGGGGAAAGGTCTGGGGACATGGGCACGCTCCTCGCTGACAGTTACTATAACTGTCAGCGAGGAGCGTGCCCAATCCCTGACGTTGCCTGAACTTCACCTCCAGCGCCACTTTCGTGTCGTGCACCCGCCGAAGAACGCCTCTTTTGTGTCACCTATGTTCGCTATTCTGATTAGTCAGCGCTCCACAGCAAAAAAATGGGATATTGCAGTCAGGCTGGCTAAAGATTTCCGTTCCTAAAACGATTGAAATTTCCTTGATATGAATCCGACTCTTGACATTCTTTTTCGCGTCACCGGAACGGAGGTACCTACCGATCACGGCTATTCGCTGTTCGGTGCTCTGTCCCGAATACTGGAGACCGAAAACGATCGCTGGATGCACGGTAACCCGCATATCGGCCTGCATACCATTCGCGGGCCGAGCCTCGGGAACGGTAGGCGGCTGATCGGCCGCAATGCTCGCTTTGGGCTCCGCCTGCCGTCCGATCTGTTGCCGCGATCCCTGAAACTGGCCGGAAAAAGTCTCAACTTGGGCGGATGCAAACTCCGAGTGGGCGTTGCCGAGGCCCGCGCACTAGTTCCTGCGGCGACATTGTATTGTCGGATCGTGACCACCAAGAACGGACATGATCCGGTCCGGTTCGACGCTGAGATCGCCCGGCAATTGACCTCACTGGGCATACACGGCCGGGTTCTTCGCGTGCCGCAGGGCCGTGCGGGAAGCGGTCACCGCGATCCCAGTCGCCGTGTCGTGCGCCTGAGGGGCAAGCGCATTGTGGGTTACGCCATGCTGGCGACGGAATTACTCGCCGAGGAATCCATCCGGTTGCAGGAACTCGGCCTGGGAGGGCGTCGCCGGATGGGAGGTGGGGTTTTTGTACCCGTCGCGAGGGCTCTGAAGCGGTGACCTTCAAAAGGCTTCTGGCAAAGAATAGTAAGCATCCAGATGCGCCCCGTGGAGCTGAAACGCTACCCGGCCATACCGAAAACGTCATGGCTGCGGCTCAGACTTTGTTAGATGAAACTGCCAGAGCTCAACTATCGGCTGTAGGTCTATCCGTAGGAACGTGGGAAGAACGTTTTCGGCGAACCGTTCTCCTTGCAGCTTTTTGCCATGATTTTGGTAAGGCGAATGAACAGTTTCAGGCGATGGTCAGACATCAACTTCAGCATCACCAAGCAATTCGCCATGAAGCTCTATCGCTACTGATTTTACAAGGGACAGCACTGCACAGATGGCTATCCGCAGCTCTGAAGGAACCTGAAGACCTACAATTTTTGCTCTGGTCGGTTGCTGGACACCATCGGAAGTTTCCTCCTGGAGAGCCCTCTCCTGGTACAGGAATATGGCTACCTTTATTACTAGGACATTCCGATTTTCAAAGTACGCTCTCTATTGGCACCACACAGCTAAAACTTGAAGAGCCACCTTCTGTAACTGATTTATCGTGGAAACTTGTTGGAACCGAGTCTCCCCATCACCTCTTGAAAATGGCACATATCAAAGCCGGGATCTTCTGGCACTCATGTAACGATGAGAAACGCAGGTTTCTTGCAGCTGTGAAAGCTTGTGTTATTGCTTCCGATGTCGCAGGGTCCGCGCTGCCGAGAGAGGGGAGAAAGATCTCCCGGTGGATACAGAGCGTCTTCAGACAAAATCTAAGCCCAGATCAACTACAACAAATTGTTTGTGGACGTTTGCAGGGGCTGCCGCTGAGGCCCTTTCAACAAGCGCTTGGCAAAACAACAGCGCGTATTGTCCTCGCTGAGGCTGGCTGTGGCAGTGGGAAGACTCTGGGCGCATATGTCTGGGCTGCGCAACGCGCTCCGGGAAAATGTCTCTTTTTCGCTTATCCTACAACGGGAACCGCAACCGAAGGATTCCGTGACTATTTGATAGATCCCGCGTTAAACGCCCGACTAATTCATGGCCGAGCCGCTGTGGACTTGGAGATTCTAGGTGTTGACGAAGATGGGGAACATTCTGATCCACTTGCTGCGCTTGAGGCATGGTCTACCTACATTACGAGCTGTACAGTGGATACCGTGCTCGGTCTGACTCAAAATCATAAGAGGGGAATGTTCGCGTGGCCCGCATTAGTTAAAGCCGCATTTGTTTTTGATGAGATCCATGCTTACGATGAGCGCTTATTTTCCAGTTTACTTCGCTTTCTCCTGACTTGTCGCGGCCTGCCTTGCCTCCTGATGACGGCAAGCCTTCCACAGGCCCGGCGCAAAGCACTGGTAGAGGCACTAAGTTCTATTGGGGAGAGTCTTGAAACAGTTCCTGGTCCGATAGAGCGTGAATTACTCCCCCGTTATCAAAGGCTCGTCGGCGATGATCCGTGGAATGTCGTAGAAAGAAGCTTCCGGGACAACGAGAAAATTTTGTGGGTCACCAATACTGTAAATCGAGCTCTATCGTTTGCTGAAAAAGCACACGCACGTGGCATCCAACCACTCGTATACCATAGCCGATTTCGATACGAGGATCGTGTCCGCCAGCATGCTCGAATCGTTGATGCCTTTCGCGACGAGCAGCCGGTACTCACCATTGCGACACAAGTCGCAGAAATGAGCTTGGATCTTTCAGCAGACCTTCTAGTTACGGACTTGGCACCGATTGCGCCGCTTATTCAACGGCTGGGGCGTCTCAATCGACGATCAACACCCAAGGATCCAATTCCGCCGAAGCCATTCCTCGTCATTGAACCTAACAGTTCTGCACCGTACAAAAGCCAAGCTCACCCAGATCCCTTCCATGTGTCTCGTTTATGGCTAGAACATCTTGGAATGGGATCTGTGTCTCAACAAGATCTAGGCCGGACTTGGAGCGCATTAGACGAAGGAGATCCGCGACAACCAATAGAAAGTGCGTGGATAGATGGCGGATTTGAGACAATGCCACGTCACCTCAGAGATAGTATGTCAGGAATAACAGTGTTACTGCAGAGTGACGCTGCAGCTGTACGACGCGGGGAGGTAGATCCCGTACGGGTCCGGATCCCAATGACCATGCCAAGGGGACTGGATTGGAAACAGTGGCCCAAGGTGGCTTTTGCCTATGTGCCACCTCCTGAACACATAAGTTACGATCCTGAACGGGGTGCCAGATGGAATCGCTGAAATGTGATCTGTTCGAGCCTGGTATGACCGCTTTCCACAGAGCTGGGGTGGGAGGGCTGGTCAGTACGTTGCGCTGGATCGAAAATAATCTCTCAGATATGGAAGGTCCACCAGGTCAATGGACCATCGATGAACGATCCGTGACCCTCAAATGGAATGAAATGGTGGGGGCTAAGCCATTTTTTGATCGATTGTTCAGTCTTGCCTATCAGATCCAAGAGGGGCTTATCTATCTGCCAGGACAGCATGGACCAAATCCTCCACCTCTCGAAGTACGGGCAGCGTTGCAGGAAGGACTGTTGCTAAGTCTTTATGACCATGGACCCAAGTCAAGAGGGAGCGGGCCAGCAGTTGAAAAAACCTACGAAGTTGACGAACTTACGGTTTCTTACCGCTACCTGCCTCTATCGTGGTACAAGCATCAGCGAGACGGAAGCAAGCTTATGATCAAGGGCCTGCAAAGCGAAGTAGGGCTAACACGAATGCTATTTCCGGGAGCAGTACAAAGGCACGCTGCGTATAAGAATAGTCAGGCAACTCAATCGGCACAGCTTCTTCTTCCCCTCCTGTTTGCGCCAATTGGGGTGTTCGCTTTGAGGGCAGGCGGGAAAAAGGTTAATAGTCGAGGTGGAAGGAGATATAAACCCGGGGCAGCCTTACTTATACCAAATTTTAATAGCCTCTCGGAAGTGCAGTACATACTGCCAGGATTGTGCCCGCGCACGGTCCGAGATTGCCAAATCGCCAATCTAGCAGACGCTGCTCTCCAGGCAGAACTACGATTGCGCAGCACAAACCTGCTTGTTGATGAATCTATTTCGTCACTTCGCTGTGTCTGGTGTTGTCCCAACGATTGGAATTCACGCCTACAACCTCCTTCAATTGTAACGGATGTTAGCACTGGAACAACCGATACTGCGCTTGACCAATTCGAGATCGCAATGCGCTGTTTCCCTCCGAAAAGCCGAAAGACCAGAGAGGATGGTGGGGGCTTCTGGGCGAAGAGTCATGTGCGACCACTGGTCGCCGATAACCTTGTAGCTGGGCTTCCTTGGTACAGTGGGTTTACTCGTCTTATGACAGCGAAAGATGTATCGATGAAGAAACCGAAGCCTATTCGTGATTCCCTGAAATACGAGAGAGGAGGACTACACACTATGATGCAAGAAACTATCTGGGATAACCCCGGGGAGACAACAGTCGTTCTCGCCGTCCACGAGGCTATGCGGTGTCGGTATGGGCGCATTGCCGCTGAGAATACCGGAAGGCCAGCGGCGATGAAGAACCGTATGCGTAGGGAGTACGAGAGACAACGCCTTGCATTCATGGGAGCAAAGACCGCCGATGCACTAAGACATGCTCTTGCCGACCTTTGGAGTCGGGCCGGATCAAATAATGTGCTAAGAGAGAATTGGCGGCAAGTTATCCCAATGCTGAGCAATGAAAGATGGCAGCTTGCGCGAGACCTATCATTGATTGCACTGGCCTGTTACAAGGGAAAGAAACAGGAAGATATTGATCTGGCTGAGTCTGAGTTACGCGACGAAACGGAGGAACAAATATGAGTCAACATCTTTTTGCTGCGATCGTTACCCACCACGGAACGGCTGCGAATAACCGTGGAGAAACTGATGGAAATGTGACAACTCTCCAGAAATTGCTCTGGCATGGTCAGGTACATACGACAGTTAGCGCCGAGGCTATTCGCTTTGCTCTACGACGTCGGCTGACTGGATGTGAACCGGATAGAGGCACGAACAGAAAATGGGATGACGTGACGGGGACAAACACTTGGCAGGATCAGCAATTCAAAGGGTGGGCAAGTAATGACGGGGAGACTTATATTGATGATGACCTACTTGGATATATGACTGCCGAAGCCGCAAGGCAAGAAGGACAAGCCGGAAGTGTAACCGTTCGCCGTGCGGTGCTAGAAATGACACGGGCAATTTCTCTGGTTCCGTGGTCAGGTGATTTGACTTTTAACGCGGCCAGCCCTGGAGCAACCCCGAGTGCTGCAAAAAGAGGGGTTAATCCTGTTCCCTACGGCACTGAGCTCCATGCGACACGCTATCAATACGGTATTGCAATGACACCGGAACGCCTCCGGGAGAAAAACAGAGCGAGAATGGCCATTATGGCCCTCTGCGAGCTGGCAGAGGTCGCAGGAAATCATGGTCGGTTTCTCTTCGATTTTTCACCGGAGAGTGTGATATTTCGATTGACTCATGATCCAGCACCACGACTTCTCTATATTTTTGAAGAAAAAGGCCGAAGGGTTGATGCTCCAGTTTTACTTGAACGGGTTAGGGCCGAAGATATCCAAGCCACGGAACTTTTTATCGGTGGTGGCTTTGCTACAACTTCGACAGCCCAACGGTTGAAAGATAGAGGAGCTGAGGTTTTCCTTGGAGTACGGAAAACAGGCCAAGCTGTTGCTGAAAGACTGAAAGTTTAGGGTGATGCTTGGCATATCTGTATCGGTTCCAGTCGCGTGTTTTCGTAGGGGTCTGGCTCGAGAGTATCTAGAGACGGAAGCATTACCACCTCCGTCAACCTGTTATGGATTTCTCCTGTCGCTAGTGGGGGAATTAGACCGCTCCCGCCATGTCGGTTGCCGGATTTCTCCTGTTCTTGTCGGAACTCCTGCCAGAAGCACTGTGCTTCGAACATTATGGAGAATTAAGATCAAACGTTTTCCGATGGGCGTTGGCAATAATCGAACTCCCGGGCAACAGGAATTACTCACGAACGTTCGGCTCATATTGTGGTTGGACTCGACAGACGAAAGAGCGAAGAGCCCCTTTTTGGAGCAGAGGGTAGAATGTGCTCTAAAGTGTCCTGAAGCCGTTCAGCGATTTGGTGGACTGTCTTTTGGCGAGAGCACCCATCTTGTCGATGAAGTTTCTCTCTTTTACGGAAGTAGTGAGTCGGGATCATTATTTATTTGCTCCGATCAGGGGCGAATCACTCTCCCGGTTTGGGTGGACCATGTCGGTTCCAAAGGGACCCGGTTTGTAACTGGGGATCTGCGAACAGTGTCGCTGGCACCTCCTGATAGAGCACAACTTCCCCGGATTGAGCCTCCGGATCTAGCCAACGGTCGGAAGCATCGGAGGAGAATAACAAGAAAGTAGTGAGTGACACCAAAATGCCCATTCGTGTCATGGCGTTGCATGCACTCGCGTATTGCGAGCGCCTGTTCTATCTGGAGGAAGTGGAAGAAATTCGTGTAGCCGACCACCGCGTGCACGCCGGGCGTACCCTGCATGACTCAGAAGTAGATAAGAATCGGGAATGGCGGAGCCTGGAGCTTTCGAGTGACACCTGGGGTATTCGGGGCAAGGTGGACTTCGCTCGCTATCGCGACGGAAAGTTCATCGCCGTCGAACACAAGAAAGGACGCTCGAAAGGGAATGATGCGTGGGAAACGGACAAAATCCAGGTGACGGCCTACGCCGAGCTCCTTTCCGAACATTTCGGGAGGCCGGTTTCCGAGGGACGCATCCGATACCACGCCAGCAATACGACGGTGCGTGTCGTCATCGATGACGCGGCCCGGGAGCGATTGCGACGCGCGGTGGCTCGCGCCCGGGAATTGTCGGCTTCCCTGGAGCGTCCGCCGGTGACGAGCAACGAGAATTTGTGCGCCAAGTGTTCGCTCGCTCCGGTCTGCCTCCCGGAAGAGTCACGCTTGGCTGCTGCGGCCAGCGAGGCCGAAGCATTGGACCCCATCTCGAAGCCCCGCCGCCTCTTTCCGAAGGACGACGCTCGCCGGGTGCTGCACATCGTGGATCATGGGGCGCAGGTCAGACGTTCCGGCTTGCAGCTCGTCGTGCGCAAGCTGGACGGAGAGGAAAAGAAGTTTCCCGGCATGGATGTCGGAGCCGTCATCTTGCACGGTAACGCACAAATCACATCGCAGGCTATCCACTTCTCCGCCGCCAACGATATTGGCGTCCACTGGATCAGCGGTGGCGGCTGGTACGTCGGCGGCGTGGCCCCGCCTGCGGGCACTCACCGCCGTCTCCGACAGTACCGGGCATTGCAGAACAAGGAATTGTGCCTGCGCTTGGCGCGCCGTCTGGCGAAAGCCAAAATCGAAAACCAGTTGCGGTTCATTATCCGACATTCTCGCGTCCGTGGCGTAAGAGATGAGGCGAGAAAATCCCTGATCGCCATACGCGCACAGCTCCGACAAGTACAGCATTGTGCCAACGCTGGTGCCTTGCGTGGTTGTGAAGGCATTGCGGCGCGCAACTATTTTTCGGCTCTCGCCCTGCTGTTGTCCCCTCAGGAGGAATTGATGGTGTTCTCCCAGCGCAGTCGGCGGCCGCCTCGTGATGGGTTCAATTCTGCCCTCTCATTCGGCTATGGCCTGCTGTACCGTGAGGTCATGGGCGCGATCATCGCCGTGGGATTGGATTCCACGATCGGTTTCTTCCATGCGCCCCGGAGTGCCGCTCACCCCCTCGTGTTGGACTTGATGGAGCTGTTTCGGACCACGCTGTGGGATATGCCGTTGGTGGCGTCCATCAACCGGCGGCAATGGACTGACCAACATCTCCAGGTAAGCAAGAAACGGGTTTGGCTTTCGGATGAGGGTAAACGGCTGGCCATACGACTCTTTGAAAAACGCAAGCAAGAAACTTGGAAGCATCCCGTGTTGAAGTACTCCTTGAGCTACGCTCGCTCCATCGAGTTGGAGGCACGGCTGCTGGAAAAGGAATGGAGTGGCGAGGAAGGTCTGTTCGCCCGGATGCGCCTGCGCGGATGAGTGAACGTCACTGGTATCTCTTCAGCTATGACATCCGTGATCCGAAACGGTGGCGTCGCGTGCATAGGATTGTCAATGGCTATGGAGAACGGTTGCAGTATTCGTTGTTCCGATGTCGTTTGACACGGGTACAGATGGAACAAGCTCGGCACCAATTGGAGATGGCAATGGAGGAGGAAGACGATCTGCTCGTGATCCGGCTCTCACCGCGCTGCAAGATCGTAGAGAGGCCTGGAAACAGAACGTGGGACGACTCCCCGCAGCGCTTTGACATCGTTTAACGTGGTTGCGTGATGGCAAGCACTACCGAATGGACCAAGGCGGACGAAGGATAACGGCGGGAGATCGCAAGCAATTTCAACGATTTTTGGAATTTCAGTAGTCTCTGAAGTGCTTGTCAGTGCATAAGTGGTGCAACAAAAGCACTTCGATGGTGGGGAAGCATGAATCGAGCATGGGCGACCCGAGATCCAAGGAGATACATGACACGCCAGCCTATTTGTCCAATAGAGTCAATCGATTACAGACATGCTGTGCAATAGTCAGTGATGCCGCAAGGCGTTGAGCACATGTTGATCCCGCCCTCGACCGACCGCTGGGCCGTGTGCAATAGTCAGTGATGCCGCAAGGCGTTGAGCACTGGACGTCGCCGAGGCAGTCGCGTCCGTCCTCGAGTGCAATAGTCAGTGATGCCGCAAGGCGTTGAGCACCTCGACTGTCCTCCACCCAGCTCGGCGAAAGTGAGGAGTGCAATAGTCAGTGATGCCGCAAGGCGTTGAGCACCTCGACTGTCCTCCACCCAGCTCGGCGAAAGTGAGGAGTGCAATAGTCAGTGATGCCGCAAGGCGTTGAGCACCTTTCAATCAGCCGGAGATAGGCGACGACTCCGCGTGTGCAATAGTCAGTGATGCCGCAAGGCGTTGAGCACCTCATCAATCCAGTCGTTCCCAGCGTCGGTTTCCGGGTGCAATAGTCAGTGATGCCGCAAGGCGTTGAGCACTAGCTCGAGTTGCTCTGGACCATCTGGGCGGCCAACGTGCAATAGTCAGTGATGCCGCAAGGCGTTGAGCACAACCGATCGGAGAACTGTTCGATCCGCAGGTGCAGGTGCAATAGTCAGTGATGCCGCAAGGCGTTGAGCACTCGAAAAGTACTGGATCCGAGCGCGCCTGCGTCTGGTGCAATAGTCAGTGATGCCGCAAGGCGTTGAGCACTCGTTGATGATGTCGGTGATGTTGGCGTTTCTCTGCGTGCAATAGTCAGTGATGCCGCAAGGCGTTGAGCACGGCACGGGTAACTTCCGGGCCGCCTTTGAGCACGGGTGCAATAGTCAGTGATGCCGCAAGGCGTTGAGTACATGCAGGGGACAAAGATCGAGTTGAGCCGGTAGTTTGTGCAATTCTGATCATTGCTACTCCCGGCTCGTGATACGGATCCGTTGAATTCTTGCAAGAATACCTCGTCTGCCCACGGAGAGCGGCCCCCGCTCGTTTTTCGATAGGATACCAATCCTCAGATCTCGTGATCCTCATGTTTTCAATCACTTAAGGAGAATCCTGTCCGGTTGGTGGAAAGCTACTTGTCGCGCCAGGTCGACGGCTACCGCCGGTGTCCGCTACCGTGATCTGACGACTGGATCGTTCAGGCAATCGGAGTGCCCGTCAACGAAGTACTCTAACTGTGCTGGAAAACGGGAGCACTCCTATCACGACCCGACATGCTCGAAACACTGAAGGTCACCAACTTCAAGGCATGGCGCGAGCTGGACCTGTCACTCGGTAAAGTCACCGGGCTGTTCGGAACCAACAGTTCGGGCAAGAGTAGCGTGTTCCAGTTCCTGCTCATGCTCAAGCAGACGAAGAACGCGACGGATCGGGGTCTCGTTCTGGATTTCGGGGGCCCGGGCGAACTAGTAAACCTCGGGAGTTTTCGCGACGTAGCTCACGCTCACGACGACGAAACACAGATGGAGTGGACACTTGACTGGACCTCCCCGGGCCTACTCAAGATTGAGAACCCTGGTGGTCGCCGGGGTGATGTCCTGGTACAGGGATGTCGACTTGAAACGAAATGCCAGGTTGGCATGAGACGTGGGCAGCTCCGGGCGCATTCCCTGATATACAGATTTGGTGGAGCTACGTTTGTGCTGAAACCGGAGTCGAAGGGAGCGACCAAATTTCGCTTGACCGCAAATGACTGTGGTGGTTTTCGGTTCGTCCGAAATCAAGGAAGACCCTGGGCACTCCCTGGACCCGTTAAGACGCATATTCTTTCCCACCAGGTTCGGAATTATTTTCAGAACGCCGATTTCCTGAATAAGTTTGAGATCGCATACGAAAACCTGATGGACAATATCTTCTATCTTGGTCCCCTTCGGGAATACCCCCAAAGAGAGTACCGATGGTCAGGGAGCCAACCGGTTGATGTCGGACCGCGCGGTGAACGAACCGTCGAGGCGATTCTGGCCGCCACGGCTAAGAGAGAGATGCGCAATCTCGGACCGCGGAAGTGGCGCAAGCCATTCCAGGAGATGATCGCATACTGGTTGCAAGAACTTGCACTTATCCACGAGTTCGACGTGACCGAGATCGCAACGGGTTCAAGTCTTTATCAAGCCCGCGTCAAGAAAGACAATGCCAGCCCCGAGGTCATGTTAACGGACGTTGGCTTCGGCGTGTCTCAGTTATTATCGGCCCTTGTCCTTCTCTACTACGTTCCCGAGGGTTCCACCGTTCTGATGGAACAGCCGGAAATCCACCTCCACCCATCGGTCCAAAGCGGTTTGGCCGACGTCATTCTCACGGTTGCGCGTACCCGAAACGTTCAGGTCATCGTGGAGAGTCACAGTGAGCACCTGTTGCGCAGGTTCCAGCGTCGTATCGCGGAGGGAGAAATGGCGCCGGACGACGTAAAGCTCTACTTTACGTCGATGGCCAAGGGTTCTGCGCAATTGCGCAGCCTTGAACTAAACGAATTCGGCGAAGTTCGAAATTGGCCTGAGAACTTCTTCGGTGACGAACTTGGTGAAATATCTGCGATCCGGGCCGCTGGCTTGAAGCGGAAGCTCGGCGATGACCAATGAACGCGGGAAACGTAGTCGCGGACACCAACGTCCCAATCGTCGCAAACGGTCGTGACACGCACGTGGACGGACCATGCCCTGAATCCGGAGGCGATCCGGAACCTCCACATTGGGAGATCACTCTACACGGATGGCGAGCTTCTCAGAATGGATCAGCTCGAGCCAGACCCGGATCTTGCAAACCTGCAGCCGAACCAAATTCGGCTGTTCGGCCCCCAACCCTGAACCGTGCCCAACTCTCGTCTCGGTCGCGACCGAGAAGTCTACCC
Organism: Acidobacteriota bacterium; assembly: GCA_965217775.1. GTDB lineage: Bacteria > Acidobacteriota > UBA6911 > RPQK01 > JAJDTT01 > JAJDTT01. Next base: position 2,383,344 of record CBDCJH010000002.1, on the reverse strand, counting down.
TGTAGGAGCAAAAAGCGGATGCGCAGGACGGTGGGCCCGGCCCCGGATCAGGCCAGAGATCCCTCGATCACCTGACCCCGCTGGCCGGTGAGGCGCTCTTCGAGGCCGTGATAGAAGTAGGTCAGCTTGGTGTGGTCCAGTCCCATCAGGTGCAGCACCGTCGCGTGCAGGTCGGAGACGTGGTAGGGGGATTCCACCGCCTCGAAGCCCAGTTCGTCGGTGGCTCCGATGGCCTGCCCGCCCTTGACGCCGGCTCCGGCCAGCCACATGGAGAAGCCGAGCCAGTTGTGGTCGCGGCCCGGCTTGCCGACGCCCTCGCTGGTGGGGGTCCGCCCGAACTCGCCACCCCACACCAGGAGCGTCTCTTCCCAGAGGCCAGTCCGCTTCAGGTCTTCGATCAGACCCGCCATGGGCTGGTCAGTCTCGTAGCCGTGGAGCGAGTGGTTCTTGATGCAGTCCACATGGCCGTCCCAGGTTTCGGGGCCGTGCCCTCCGCCCGAATAGAGTTGAACGAAACGGACGCCCTTCTCGATGAGCCGCCGCGCGATCAGGCACTTGCGGCCGAAGTCGGCGGTAAGCCGATTGTTGAGCCCGTACATCTCCCGGGTCTGCTCGTTCTCCTGCTCCAGGTCCACCACCTCGGAGGCCGTGGTCTGCATCCGGTAGGCCAACTCGTAGGAGTGGATCCGGGCGGCCAGTTCCGACTCCTGCTCACGGTTTTTCAGATGCTTTCGGTTCAGCCGCTGTAGAAGATTCAGGGAGTGGCGCTGGGTCCGCTCACTGACGTCCTCCGGCGTCGCCAGATTCAAGAGCGGACTACCCTTGCTCCTGAATAGGGTTCCCTGATACGCGGCCGGCATGAAACCGGCGGTCCAGTTGGAGGACCCTCCGATGGGTCCGCCGCGGGGATCGGTCATGACCACGAAGCTGGGCAGGTCGTTGCCCAGAGTACCCAGACCGTAGCTGAGCCAAGAGCCCAGGGAGGGTCTCCCGATGATGACGTTGCCCGTGTTCATCTGGATGTTCCCAGAGGCGTGGGCCGCGGTGTCGGTGTACAAGGAGCGAATCACGCAGAGGTCGTCGGCGAAGCGGGAGAGGTGAGGGTAGACGCTGCTGATCTCCAGGCCGCTCCGGCCGTGCTTTTTGAACTCGAAGGGGGATTGCATGAGGTAGCCGATGGGACGGTTGTTGGATCCCACCTTCACCTTGCCCTGGTAGGGGCTGCCGTTGTACTTGGTCAGCGCCGGCTTGGGGTCGAACAGGTCCACATGGCTGGGCCCGCCGTTCATGAAGAGGAAGATGACGTGCTTGGCGCGCGTCGCGAAATGAGGGAGTTTGGGAGCCAGGAGTACCGGGGGGTTGCCGTCGGCGGTAGCTCCTTCCAGCCGGCCGAAGAAACCGTCCGCCGAGAGGAGGTCGATGAGGGCCAGGCCGGCGAATCCTCCCCCCGTCTCCCACAGGAACTCTCTTCGAGTCCGGCCACAGGGCGGGTTGTTGCGTGTGAAACGTTTCGCCTGCATCGTTATTCTCCCGGCTGAGCCGTTATCTCGACGCCTCCTCAGTTGGGGTAGACGAATTCATTCAGGTTGAAGACCACCCGGCAGAGCTGCACCAGACTCTCCTCACGGGCCACGAGCCGGTCCCGGTTGCGGGCGCTCGTCTCCCAGAGGCGAGCCTCCGTCTCCTGGTTCAGGAAGTCCACCATCTCCCGGTGTTCATCGGGGGTCGGTCTGCGGGACAGTGCCAAGCGGTAGACCAGGTCCACCTGCTCGACCGGGTTCGGACCGGCATCCTCCAGGACTCGGCGAGCCAGGTGTAGAGCCTGCGCGTTGGCGAAGTCTCCGTTGAAGAGGGTCAATGCCTGGGGAGCGATGCTGGTCACCGGCCGCTGGGCGGAGCTTCGGGTCGTATCGCAGAAGTCCAGGACCTCCAGCATGGGGATGAGCATAGACCGCTTGACGAAGGCATAGACGGTTCTTCGGCTCGCCTCCCGCTCGTTGGAAGTGTGCCAGATCTTGTCCGGGTCCGGGTGCCCTTCCAGAGCGGCTTCCGGAATGGGAGGCACCATGCTGGGTCCGTACATCTTCCGATTGAGCTGTCCGCTGGCCGCCAGCATCGAATCCCGAATGGCCTCCGCCTCCAGGCGCCGGTAGTGCGCCCGCCAGAGGAAACGGTTCTCCGGGTCCGCCTCCAGATACTCGGCCATCGGAGTCTTGTCCATGCGGTAGGTGTTGCTGGTCATGATCAGGGTGTGGAGCTTCTTGAGGGACCAACCCTCCTGGATAAACCGGCTGGCCAGCCAGTCCAGGAGTTCGGGATGGCTGGGCCGGTCTCCCATGATTCCGAAGTCGCCGCCGGTGCGGACCAGTCCGTGGCCCAGATGCTGCTGCCAGACCCGGTTGGCCAGGACCCGGGCGGTGAGGGGGTTTTCGGGACTGGCGATCCAGCGGGCCAGGGCCAGCCTCCGTCCGCTGCTGTTGCCCTTGGAGGAAAACTCGGGCTGGGAAGGGACCAAGGCCGTCGGCAGGCATGGAACGGCCACCTCACCGGGACTGGCGGCGCGGCCTCTCATCAGCACGTGGACCACTTCCGGAGGTTTCGACTCGTAGAGATAGTAGCCGCGGTCCAGCTCGGACGTGGATCGCCGAACCACGGCGATCTCGGCTTCCAACGCGGCGATCCGGCCCACCAGTTCAGGCGAGAGGGCTGCCGCCGTCTCTCTGATCATTTCCGAGGAGTACTCCCTGGCCAGGCGCTTCTGCTCTTCCGTTCTCTTCTTGGCGTCTTCCAGCAGGGCCGCGACCGCGTTCTCCGGAAGTCCGCTCCGGCCAGAGCGGAGCCGCTCGATCCGGAAGTCCTCCCGCAGCTTGTCGATCTGGCCTTCCAACTCCTTGATTCGATCGTCCCTTTGAGACTGCCGCGCCAGTTGGGCACGAGCTCCCACCGGCAGGCTGACCTCCCGGCGGCCGTTCTGGGAACGGCGCAGGCCGTTGAAGAGGGCGACCATGCCGTAATAGTCCTTTTGGGTGAGGGGATCGAACTTGTGGTCGTGGCAGCGGGCGCAGCCCATGGTGAGGCCCAGGAAGGCCTCGGAGGTGGTTCGGACCACGTCATCCAATTGATCGAAGCGGTCCTGGTCGAAGTCGGCCGGCTCGTCGTCCCAGGGACCCAAGCGGTTGAAGCCCAGCGCGATATGAGTCTCTGCGGTGGCGTCCTCCAGCTCGTCCCCCGCCAACTGCTCCAGAATAAAACGGTCGTAGGGCTTGTCCTGGTTCAGGGATCGGATGACATAGTCCCGATACTTCCAGACTTCCGGCTTGATGGCGTCCCTTTCGTAACCGTTGGACTCGGCGTAGCGGACCACGTCCAGCCAGTGGCGGCCCCATCGCTCTCCGTATCCGGGCCGATCGAGAAGTTCGACGATGAGACGGTCGAACTTCTCCGGTGAACTCCGCTCCAGGAACTCCTGCTGTTCCTGAGGAGTGGGAGGCAGGCCGATGAGATCCAGGTAGATGCGCCGCAACAGGGCCTCGTTTCCCGCAGGGGGAGACGGCTTCCATCCTCGCTCCTCCAGCTTGGCCAGGACGAAGGCGTCGATGGGATTTCGGACCCAATCGGCGTTCTTTACCTCCGGGACCGGAGGCGAGTTCAGCCCTTGAAATGACCAGTGATCCTTTCCGTCCGCCGCCGGACTGGAATCGGCCGATTCGCTGTAGTCGGCACCGGAGTCGATCCAGGCCCGGAGCAGGCCGATCTCCTCGTGGGAGAGCCGATCGCCGGTCTTGGGCATGATCAGGTCGGGGTCCAGACCGGCCACGGTCCGGATCAGAAGACTCCGGGCGCTGTCGCCGGGGATCACCGCGGGGAGGCCTGAGTCGCCACCTTTCAGAGCGTGGCTACGCTCGTCGAGGCGCAATCCGTTCATCTGAACGTTGGTGCCGTGACAGGCGTAGCAACGGTCTCGGAGAATCGGCTCGACTTGCTCGGAAAAGTCCACGCCGGCAGGAGCTGGTGGAGGGAGATCCCGGGTCCCGGCCATGGCGGCCGTGACCGTCAAGATCAGCGACAAACCGAGCCAGTGACACATGAGGATGCTCTTGGTTGAATCAGGCCAGCAAATTGCCGAACTCGCAGGTATTCTAACAGTGTGCGGTGAACGTCGCCACGATGTTGGATTGGTTCCAGATTTCTAAAAAAATCCGCGCAGATCACGGCGAAGATCAGGTGGCGATAAGTTACAATTTTTCCAGTGATCTCGCCAGTGCCCGAAAACCCAAAAATCTACCACATTGTACATGTAGACCGACTCCCCTCAATCATTGCAGCGAATGGGCTCTTGTGTGGTGCGGAGATGGCGAAGAGTTCTCTCCCAGGAACTGTGATCGGAATGCACGGAATCAAGCAGCGGCGATTGCGTCTGCGGCTGAACAGCTATGTAAACCTGTGCATCGGCGACTGCGTTCCCTTCTAATTCTGCCCGCGGTCCGTCATGCTCTACGTGATCCGTCAAGCGAATCATCCCGAATTGGCCTATCGCGAGGGACAGGGGCCCATCGTTCATCTGGAAGCGGACCTGCGCCAGTCCGTTGCATGGGCAGAGGACCGTGAGTTGCGTTGGGCGTTCACACTTTCCAATGCAGGTTCGTCCTATTTCCAAGACCGATGTAATTTGGAGGACTTGAGAGAGATCGACTGGAGTGCGGTGCAGGCCAGAAACTGGCGAGAATGTAAGGAACCAAAGCAGGCGGAGTTTCTCATCGAGCAGCGGTTCCCCTGGGAGCTGATCACCCGCATTGGCGTCTGCACGAAGCGGATCTGGCGTCGAGTCGTCAAGCTCCTTGATTCCAACAAGCCGCCCGTCAGAGTCATGCCGGCCTGGTACTACTGACCATGGGACAAACAGCCATGATCGAATACAAGATCGGCGATATCCTCACTGAAGACAGCGAAGCCCTGGTCAATACCGTCAACTGCGTCGGCGTCATGGGACGTGGTGTCGCGTTGCAGTTCAAGCGCAGGTTCCCCGATAACTTCAAGGCGTACGAAACTGAATGCAAACAGGGCAGAATGAAGCCAGGCTGCGTGTTCGTCTACGATACGGGCAAAATGCATCCACCCCGCTATATCATCAACTTCCCGACCAAGCGGCATTGGCGGGGCAAGAGTCGAATGGAAGATATTGAATCCGGCTTGGAGTCACTCGCGAATTCAATCCGCTCGCACCGTATCCGCTCCATCGCGATTCCTCCGCTTGGAAGTGGCTTGGGCGGCTTGGTATGGGTGGAGGTGCGCGCTCGAATGGAGGCGGAACTACAGGAACTGTATGGCGTCGAGATCGTCATATTCGAGCCTGGGGGCGGACCAGCGGATACGCGTGTCAATCGTTCGACCAATGTGCCTGCAATGACTCCGGGGCGGGCAACTCTGGTTGGACTGATGGACATCTACCTGCGAGGCTTGTTGGATCCGTTCGTGACGCTGCTCGAGGTCCACAAGCTCATGTACTTCATGCAGGAAGCCGGAGAACGCTTGCGACTCAGGTATATGAAAGGGTTCTACGGACCCTATGCGGTAAATCTGCGCCACGTTCTGCTCAAGGTTGAGGGACACTACGTCTCCGGATATACCGGCGGGGACGATACGCCCGGCATCCACCTTGAACTGGTCGCCGGCGCAATTGAGGACGCCACTCGTTACCTGGACGGGTTTCCTGCCACGCGGCAGCGTTTCAACAAGGTCCGGCAACTGGTCGAGGGGTTCGAGTCTGCATACGGGCTGGAGTTGTTGGCCACAGTCCACTGGGTCGTCACCCGGGAGAAGGCACAGACTCTTGCTGATGTGGTTGACCGCACCTACGCATGGAACGACCGGAAGGAGCAGTTCACTCAGCGGCAAATCAAGATCGCATACGAAACACTTGCGGACCAGGGCTGGTTCGCGAATCCCAACCTGGCATAGCCGGGCACAAGAGGCTCAATTCACCGTGGCCATGATGAGCTTGGATCCCACGAAGCTGAAAGGCTGGCAGTTGGCCGAGGCGGCAGAGAGGTCGTCCAAGCCCCTCGACCAATTGGGCTCGGAGTTGGGCCTTCGGGCGGAGGAGTTGATTCCCGCGGGCCGGGGACTCGCAAAAGTGGATCACCGGGCGGTCATGGAACGGCTCGAAGGCTCCACTCGTGGGCGGTACATTGACGTGACCGCCATCACTCCGACCCCCCTCGGGGAGGGGAAGACCACCACCACCATCGGACTGGTACAGGGCTTGGCCCGGATCGGCTGCAGAGTGGCGGGCGCCATCCGCCAGCCCAGCGGCGGACCCACCTTCAACCTCAAGGGCTCCGGCGCCGGCGGCGGCCTCTCCCAGTGCATACCGCTGGCCCCGCTCTCGATCCGGCTCACCGGAGACCTGGATTCCATCACCAATGCCCACAACCTGGCCATGGTGGCCCTGACCGCCAGGATGCAGCACGAGCGCAACTACGACGACCGCAAGCTGGAGTCGTTGGGCCTGAGCCGTCTCGACCTGGACCCCGGCCGGGTGGAGATGAAGTGGGCCATCGATTTCTGCGCCCAGTCCCTGCGCCGGATCAACATCGGGAACGGCGGCAAGATGGACGGCTATCCCATGGAGTCGGGTTTTCAGATCACCGCCTCCAGCGAGCTGATGGCGATTCTGGCCGTCTCCCGGGACTTGGCGGACCTGAGGGAGCGGATCGGCAGAATCGTGGTGGCTTGGGACCGCGAGGGCAGGGAAGTCACCACTTCCGACCTGCAAGTGGCCGGGGCCATGACGGCCTGGATGACCGACGCGGTGCATCCCAACCTGCTTCAGACCATCGAGGGGCAGCCGATGCTGGTGCACGCGGGTCCCTTCGCCAACATCGCCTTGGGCCAGAGCTCCGTCATCGCCGACCGAATGGGAACCCTGCTGACCGACTACCTGGTCACCGAAAGCGGGTTCGGGTCCGACATCGGCTACGAGAAGTTCTGGAACCTCAAGTGCCGGTACTCGGGACTCCAGCCCGACGCCGTGGTGTTGGTGGCCACGATCCGGGCCCTCAAGAGTCACGGGGGCGGTCCTCGAGTACGCCCGGGCCAGCCTCTGGGCCCGGCCTACACCGAAGAGAACCTGGAGCTGGTGGAACGAGGGTGCACCAATCTGCTGGCCCATATCGACATCGTCCGGAAGAGCGGCATCCAACCGGTGGTCTGCGTCAATCGGTTCGTCACCGATTCCGACGCGGAGATCGCCGTGGTGAAGCGGGTCGCGGATGAGGCCGGGGCACCTTTCGCCATGTCCGACCACTGGCTCAAGGGAGGCGAGGGGGCCGTGGAGTTGGCCGAGGCGGTGGTGGCGGCCTGCGAACAGAAACAGGAATTCCGGTTTCTCTACGATCTTGAGAGCGGTCTCGGCGAACGGATCGAGTGCATCGCCACCCAGGTCTACGGAGCCGCGAGCGTGAGCTACTCGCCGGAAGCCCGGCGCAAGCTGGAGCGGCTGGAGAGCGATCCCGGAAACCGCTCGCTGGGGCTCTGCATGGCCAAGACCAATCTGAGTCTCTCCCACGATCCGCAGTTGAAGGGCCGGCCACGGGGCTGGGAGCTTCCGATTCGGGACATCCTGCTCTACCGCGGCGCCGGACTGGTGGTCCCGGTGGCCGGCGGAATCCATCTTTTGCCCGGAACCGGTTCCCGGCCTGCCTACCGAGGGATCGACGTCGATACCGAAACCGGTCGGGTCCAGGGACTGTTCTGACCGGCATGCCAGTGTCCGATCGGTTCAGCCTCGAGGGCAAGGTCGCAGTCGTCACCGGAGCCGGATCGGGTCTCGGAGAGGATCTGGCCCTGGCCCTGGCCGAGGCCGGCGCCGACCTGGTCATCGGGGATCTGGACGGGACTCTGGCCGAAGCCGCCGCCCGGCGAATACGCCGGCGGGGACGGGACGGGTTGGGAGTGGAGGCGGACGTCTCCCGTCCCGACGACGTCGACCGCATGATGGCGGCCACCGAGGACCGTTTCGGGCGCCTCGACGTGCTGGTGAACAACGCCGGGATCTCCATCCACGCCATCACCCTCGACGCCCCCCTGGAGGTCTGGCAGAGGGTCTTCGACGTCAACTCCACCGGGACCTTTCTCTGTTCCCAGAGGGCCGGCCGGATCATGGTGCCCCAGGGGGGCGGGTGCATCATCAACATCGCCTCGGTCTACGGGCACGTGGGAGTGGACCCTTCGGTTTCTCACCCTCCAGGCAACCCGACCCGTGAGGATCTGGCCTATTCGGCCAGCAAGGGAGCCGTGATCAGCATGACCCGGGCCTTGGCCACCTATTGGGCGGAATACAAGATCCGGGTCAACGCCATCAGTCCCGGGATGATCCGGACCGAACGGCTGAAAACGGCCGTCCCCAGGGACACCTGGTCCCGAATGATTCAGCGCACCCCGTTGAAACGCCCGGGGACGGGGGAGGACCTGCAAGGAGCCGTCATCTACCTGGCGTCGGACGCGGCTTCGTTCGTCACCGGACAGGTCCTCTGCGTGGACGGCGGCTGGCTGGCCTGGTAACGGTTCTTGTCACGGCGCCTCCGAGAGGGTAAATGAGCTGTTGACGGACGATACAACTACGGACGGGAGGTCGAAAGAATGAACAAAGACAGGTCCAAGGCATGCAAACCGGTTCGTTTCGTGGATCTGGCGGACATCGCCGCGAAGCAGGAGACCCTGGAGCACAAGTCCTTCAACGACGCCTTCGGGCTCCCCGGCCATCTGCGGATGTCGGTGGGGCGGTTGGCGCCCGGAGGAAGCGTGGAGCATCACCGGCACTTCACCATGGAGGAGGTCTACTACCTGATGAAGGGCCGAGCCATGGTGAGAGTCGATGACGACGAATACGAGGTGGAGGAGAACACGGCCATCTACTTTCCTCCCGAGCCCATGAGGTCGGTCTACAATCACACCGACGAGGACTGCTGGTGGCTCTTCGTCGGCGCGCCTCCCGACGTGAAGCCGCAGGACCAGAGGTAACGACGCTCCGGCTGTATCGTCGCGGCCGGATTTCCAACTTGGAGGAGTCATGAATCTGATGCATCGGGTCCACCTCTTTCTCGCCATCTCACTGATGCTTTACCTGGGCGCCGGCTGTTCCGGCGGCGGGCCGGACGCTCCCGAAGCCGACGGATTCCGTTTCGAAACCGTTCCGGGAGTGGTTCGGGGAGAGGCCCCGCTGCTGGCCATCGACGACCACTTGTTGCCGCTCTGGCGAAACGTCTCCCTCTACTACTCCAAGCCGGAAGCGAGGCTGGAGCCGGTATTGACCCCCAGCCGGGACGATCCCGGCAAGCCGGACTACATCGCGACCCATTTCTACGGGACGGTCCTCTTCGACCAGGGGAAGTACCGCATGTGGTACTACGGCCTGGGTACGGGAGAGACTGAGAGCGGGTTCACGGTGGGGCCGGTCTGCTACGCCGAGAGCGACGACGGGATCCGCTGGGTGAAGCCGAACCTGGGACAGGTGGAATACAAGGGGAGCCGCGAAAACAACGCGCTGGATCTGCCGGGGGAGCGCATGTATGGCGGTCACGTCCTCAAGGATAAGGAGGAGCCGGATCCGCAACGCCGCTACAAGATGATCTACAACCTCCACAACGGCACGACCTGGGTCTTCCGGTCGGCCACGAGCCCCGACGGGATCCACTGGAAGGTCAAGGATCGGGACGCCGTGGACAAGTTCATCGAGATCGCGGGGGTCTACAAGCACAACGGTTTCTACGCGGTCCACGGTCAGGCCAGCGGACACAGCGAAGGGGGCAATGCCCATGGCCGCCAGGGTTACGCGGCCGTCTCGGCCAACTTCGAAGACTGGGTGTCGGGGTACGCCCCGGCTTTCCTGATCCGGGAGCCGGAGGATCCTTCCAAACGAGGTGGCCGAAAGCCCTACGATCAGGTGCATCTGGGCATCGGCGCCCGCAGCTACGGCTCGGTGCTGGTGGGCCTCTTCGGGCTCTGGCACAACTTCCCCGGGGACACGACCCGGAACGTCCCGGCGGCCTGGTTCGGACACGGGAAGATTTCGGCCGATTTCGGCCTGGTGGTCAGCAACGACGGGATCCACTTCCGCGAGCCGGTGAAGGGGCACGTCTACCTGCATCGGGACGATTCCCCGGTGACCAACGAGCCGGGAAGGAACTACCCCACCATCCTCTGCCAGTCGGGAAACGGGATCCTCAACGTGGGAGACAAGACCCTCATCTACCACGGCCGCTGGCGCAACGCCGAGTACGGGGAGGAGTATTATGCGGAGGTGGCCCTGGCCACGCTGCCGCGGGATCGCTGGGGAGCCCTGGGGCTCTATCCCGAAGGCTCGACCCGGCTGGACGAGCCCAAGGGTTGGGTCTGGTCCGCTCCGGTGACCCTGCCCCAAGGGGGTTGGCAGGTAGTGCTCAACGCCGACCACGCCCGGCTCATGAAGGTCGAGATCTCCGACGCTACGTTCAACCTGCTGCCCGACTATTCAGGGCCGGCGAGCGGCGTACCCCAGGGAGAGGGAGGACTCGACGTGCCCGTCCGATGGTCGAGCGGCGATCTGTCCGCCCTGGCTGGACAGACCGTGCGCCTGCGCATCCACATGGAGCGTGAAGCGGACGCCGACCCGAGACTGTACGCTGTTTATCTGCGCGATTTCGACTGAAGGCACACTCGATGAGCCGCCAGGGAAGTGTGGTGGCACCGCGCTGTTATTGAATCGGCTGGCGACTGCTCGTCAGACTTGCGGTGCCTGACTTTCAACTTGCGGTAGGGCGTTCGGGTTCCGGTGGGCGACCTGTCCCACGATCGTGTCGAAGAAATCTGCGAATGGCTGGGAGGTGGAGACAATCGAACCCGATGAACGGAAGTTGACTTTGACAAGCACAAAGTCTTCGATCATGCCGGTTGCCCAAGCGGGAGGCCTTCTACCGGACAAGGATGTCAATCGGTCTTCCGCGACTTCGCCCCAAGTCGATCCGTATTTCGGCGATACGACATCCTTTTCGACGTTGAAGATCATGACGTAGCCGATGGTGATTTCGGGGGAGTGAAGCTGTGCGTTAGCCGCCTCGCCGATCAAGTCGTCAATTCTGTTGGGGACGGTCCCACCCAAGTTTTTCAATATGGACTTCAGTGAGATCCCGAGGCGGTATTTCCCATCGTATCGCCACGCGACATCCCACTGCTTGCTTCTTCCCGCGCCGGGAATCGAAGACTCTGTTTCGACGCCTCTCAGTCCTCGCCGCTCAAGCTCTTGGACACAGTAGTCCGCCAGTCTTGCCAACCGAACCGTAGACGTCGCTTTGCCCTCGAGAACCGCAATCCGATAGAGGCGAGTGATTGCGTCTTGGAGTGAAATCACGGGTTCGCTTCAGACAGCAACGAGCGATGCTGACGATTTCCGCGTGTTGGTGGCTGGGGTTCGGTGCCGTCCGGCGATCCTGCCAGGCTCTACCGTGACGTCCTTCCACAGGCGGTTGGTTTCGTTTCCTAGGCGCTTAAGCGCGGTCTCGAAGTATGCCGGATCGACCTCGATGCCGACGCTGTTTCTGCCGCAGGCAATGGCGGCGACCTGAGTCGAGGCGGTTCCCATAAAGGGGTCCAGCACGGTATCACCCACAAAGCTGTACATTCGGATGAGCCGTTCGGCCAATTCCACCGGAAATGGAGCAGGGTGCGTGCGCGTAGAGGCGCCCCTGATATCGGTCCAAACTTGGCGAAAGAGCTTCTGGAAGTCTTGCCGCGAGAGCAGGCTCAGAGTCCTGGCCGCTAAGGAAGGGCTCCGATAACCTCCCGGTTTTCTCTGCATGAGGATGAACTCGATGTCGTTTTTTACTACAGCGTTGGGCTCATAAGGTTTGCCGAGGAAACCTCCCCCGCCACGGTCGACTTCGTAAGTGGCGTTGGCAATCTTGTTCCAGATGATCGGCGCGAGATTGTCGAATCCCAGATCGCGGCAACGCTCCTGTATGGAGGCGTGCAGCGGAACCACCGTATGTCGGCCCGAATTCCTGCGTCTCGAAAGACAGACGTCCCCCACCACGCAGACGAGTCGCCCCCCGGGAACCAAGACGCGGTAACACATGCGCCAGACCTTGTCGAGTTGGTCCAGGAACTCGGCGTAATCCTCGATCCAGCCTAACTGGCCGTCGGAGCGGTGGTACTTCTTGAGGGTCCAGTAAGGTGGGGAGGTCAGAACCAAGTGGACCGACCCGGCGGGAAAGCTGGCGTCCCGAGAGTCACCCAGAAACACCTTGTGCTCCGTGGAGACCCTACTCATGGCCGACTCTATCTTCGCCATGGCGGATGGATTTTTCGCGAGACGCGGCAACTCGCGCGCCGGATCCTTCAGATTCCGGAGGTCTTCCGGTACGTGTGCTTCCAGCATTCCGATTGAACTTCTGTGCTTGCCGTTTTTCATTCCTTGACGCAAGTGCCGAAAGGCAAGTCTGCCGTTTCACGATCACCGTCGTAAAAAGAAACCTGCCGCAAATGGCCGACGGCGGAAGCTGTCATGGTGTCTCCAGCGACCTGATAGCCGCACCAATATACGCGTCCATGATGACATGCCACCCGGTAGTTGTGGTCACCCTGATCGTCGCGAAAACGTGGGGTTAGAACGAATACTTGAGAGCCACCTGGACCTGGCGGGCAGGGGACGCTTCGCCCAGCGCCCCGAAGTCGGCCGTGCCGAACTGGTTGACCCTGGCCTTGCGCCGGAGGACGAAGTTGGTGCGGTTGGCGGCGTTGAACATCTGCAGGCGCAGCTCCAGCTTCTGTCCTTCGGTCAGGCGGAAGGAGCGCCGGAGCGAGAGGTCCACGTTGGCCAGGCCGGGACCCTCCACCGTGGTCCGCCCGGCGTTGCCGTAGCGAAAGCCGTCGGGTCGGACGAAGGCATCCGTGTCGAACCACCGTCTGGGCGTGCGCTGGTCCGGCGGCAGGTTCGGGTTTCCGATCCGGTCCGGCCACTGAGAAAACTCGGAGCCCACGTCCAGAGCGTCGCCCGGGAGGTAGACGCTGAACCAGGGACCGTCCTGGAAACTGGAGATGGCCTGGAGGGACCAACCGCCCAGAATCGCCCCCATAGGTCCACTCTGGAAATAGGGCTTTCCCCGGCCGAAGGGAGGCTCGTAACCTGTAGTGAGGACCAACCGGCGCCGGACATGGAGCTCGGAGAGTCCGCGGTTGAGGTGCAGCGGCAGGTTCCGGCTCCTGAAATAGCGCCGCTCATACGACCCTTCCCAGCCGCCGCCGGTGTTGACCTGGCTCGACCAAGTGAAAGAACCGTTCAAGTGGAGTCCCTCGGCTCCGGGCCGCCTCTCGATCCGAAACTGCATGCCGTGGTATCGGGAGTCAGCGTCGGCCATAGGAATATGGACGGCTTGAAGCTCGGGAAAGGGACGGCGGGCCTGCCGGTCGCCGGTGCCGGGCCGGGCGTCGTTGATGGACACGGTATCCAACTGGTTCGCCGTGTGGGAACCAAGATATCCCGCCTCCAGCATCAGGAGGGAGGAGAATTTGTGCTGCAGCGAGAGGCCCCAGACGTGCGTCGAAGAGAGGGGCAGCGGGCTCTCCACTCCATAGATGGTGGGAACAGCCGATCCGGCCAGGGTTTCGGGAAACGGGTCCGACAAGCTCAGGCTGGGAGTTTCCAGGGGCGCATTGAAGGTCGAGCGGATGGCGCCCTCCCGCGGAGTCCGGGACAGGCGATAGAGCGTCCCGCTGTCCAGCTCGTTGGAATAGATGCCGTAGCCAAGCCGCACCACCGAGCTGGGCCCCACCCGCCAAGCCATCCCCGCGCGGGGCAGGAAACCCTCGCTTCGCCGCCAGCTCACCAGAGGAATCCCCGCCGGGAAGCGGCCGGTCTCGCCCGGTTTCAAGTCCAGGTCCAAGGGGGACGCCGCAATAGCTCCCCGGTGAGGATCGAAGTTGGAGGCGAATCCCCGTTTGTCCTTCCACGGGAACCTCCCCTCGTAGCGCAGCCCCAGAGTCAGGGTCAGCGTCGAGCTCAGCTTCCAATCGTCCTGGACGAACAGATAGAGGGCGTTCTGGTGCAGGTTCCCCCGGTAGGACTCCCCTCCCAGAGTGGTGCGGGCCGGATAGCCGAGAAGGAAATCGCCGAGCGCGCGCCCGGTGTAGCGATCGAAGAAGTCGAACTGGGACCGGGCCTCCATGTTGATGAAAAGGTAGTGCTGCCGGAACTCGGCGCCGGTCTTCAGTGAGTGGTCGCCCCGCTGGAAACTGATCAGTTCCTTGATCTGCCAGTTCCCGGTGATGGACGGTCCCTGAAGACTGATGTCTCCCAGGTTGGTGTAGCCCTGGATCTGGACGATGGGGATTCCCATTCGATCCACTTCGCTGGCTTGGAGTTCGGGGACGCCAAGTCCCCTCGAAGCCTCAGATTTGGGATTGGAAGGCGCCGCAATGTAGGGCCTTCGTGTCCAGTGCAGGCTGGCCACGTTGGTGAGGCCTCCCGCCAGGGTCCGCGTGTTGGTGATGCTCTGGCCGTAGGCGTGGAGAGGCTGGACGGCGGAGAATGCGGAGATGAGGCGCGCGGTGACGTAAGGTCCCGAATTCCAGACGAAGCGCCCCGACCAGCGGCTCTGTTCCGAATCCTTGAAATCGACCCTCGTGATGAACTGGGGGTTGTCGTAGGGTGCGAAGGAGTCGGGGCTGGTGAAGTTGAGCGCCCCCGCCGTGTTGGGCCGGGGATAGAAGGCCAGAAGCCTCTTCGCCACCGGATTGATCCGGTCCGGAGGAATGGTGTTGTTGGGGAAGGGTTTCCCCGTGGACGGATCCCTCAGGATGGTGGAGAAACGGCCCTCCCGTTCCGCATCGGTGGGCACGACTCCCGTCAGCGGACGGATCTCCCGGATGGACTCGAGCTGGTACGAGACGAAGAACCAGGCCCGGTCCCGCCCGTCCAGCAGGCGAGGAATCCCGATCGGCCCCCCCAAGGTGGCCCCCACCTGATTGCGCTTGTATTCCTGCTTCTCGGGCTCGAAAAAGTTGCGGGCGTCCAGGTTGTCGTTGCGGTGAAACCAGAACAGGTTGCCGTGATAGTCGTTGCCGCCGCTCCGGGTGACCGCCACGATCTGCCCTCCGGGACGGATCCCGTACTCGGCCCCGTAGAGTCCCGTCTTGACCTCGAACTCCTCGAGGGCGTCGGTGCTGGGCTTGAAGTTGGAAAAACGGGGAAACAAAGCCCCGTCCACATAGGTGACGTTGTCCCGTTGCCGCATGCCCTGGACCCGGATGTTCCCCATGGCGCTCCCGCTGGTGCTGGTGCTGCTGGCGGGAGCGGTCCCTGGAGCCAGGGTCGCCAACTTGGTGAAGTCGCGGTCGTTCAACGGCATGTCTTCCAGCTTCTTGCGGCCGATGACCTGTCCCAGCTCGGCGTCCTCCGATTCCAATTGGAGAGCCTGCGCCTGGGTGCGGCGGACCTCAGCCGAGTCCCCGGACAATAAATTGAAGTCCTGGCGAACCGTCTGCCCCACCTGAAGCAGGACCCCGGTGCGCACCTCACTCTGGTATCCGGCCAGACTCACTCCGATCTCATAGTCGCCGACGGGCACCCCGTCCAGGCGATAGTTGCCGTTCGCCGCGCTCAGAGCCACGAAGACTTCGTTGGTCTGGATCCGGGTGAGGGTCAGCTCGACCCCGCTGAGGGTCCCATTCTGACCGTCCCGCACGGTTCCCAGAAGACTCCCCGTCCCCGATTGTGCGGTGACGAGGTTTCCGGTCAGGAGCAGGAGTCCTGCAGCCAGAACCAGGATGGGGGAAAGAGAGCTAGGCGGCCTGTGCATCTTCGGTGCCTGATGGAGTCCAGAATAGCACGAAACCCCCGGCGTCACGGCCTGGGTGCGGCGGTTTCCAACCGCCGAAGTCGCGATGGACCACGAGAGAATGAGTCCACGGGGAAACTGAGGCATAGGCCTCTGGAAGTCACCCCTCCTGATTAGACGAAGGAGGGCGCCCACAAGGGGCGCCCCTAGATGGAAAAAACAAGGTCGGATCGTTGCGTGAGCAGTACAATGCGTCCCATGAAGTCGATCGTCTCATCTGACGGTATCAGTATAATCTCCTGGTTCGGATAGGATCGTTATTGCAGGAGACTCCCAAAATGAGCATTCGTCATCGAATCGGATTGATGGTCCCCTCCACCAACACCACCTGCGAGGGGGACTACCAGTTGGTGGCGCCGCGGTCCATGACCGTCCACGGCCAGAGACTCTGGCTGACCAACGACTCCATGGGCGAAGACGGCATGGAGCGGATGAACACGGACATCGAGAGCGGCGCCCGCTACCTGTCCACGGCCCGGGTGGACGCCATCGTCTATGCCTGCACCACGGGGAGCTTCTTCAAGGGCGCCGGCTGGGATCGGGAGATGCTCGCTCTCATCGAGCGAAAGGCGAAGGTTCCCGCCATCGGCACCAGTCCGGCCGTGGTCGAGGCGCTGCGATTCATGGGCGCCCGCAAGATCTCGGTAGCCACCCCCTACCCGGATTGGAGCAACCGGAGGCTCCGCATCTACCTGGAGACCGCCGGCTTCACCGTCCTCAACGTGGAGGGCGAGCCGGTTGCGGTGGGCGCCGGACAGCAGGGCATCAACGATCAGGATCCGGAATCAGTGGTGCGGTTCGCCTCCCAGGCCTGCCGGCCCGAGGCCGATCTGCTCTTCTGTTCCTGCACGGCTTGGCGGTCCCTGGAGGTGGTGGAGGAGCTGGAGCGGATCACGGGCCGTCCCGTGGTGACCTCCAACCAGTCCACGATCTGGGCCAGCTTCCGGAAGCTGGGGCTGACCCGACCCATCGAAGGGTTCGGCAGCCTGCTCCGGCGGATGGATCACTGAATCGGTCGTACGGGCGGACCGCCCGAGGCCGGCTCTGATCCGTTTTCCGTTGCGGGCCTTTCCGTATACCCTGGAACCCATGAGAATCGATTCCATCGAAGTGGTCCACGTGGCCATGCCGCTCATCTATCCCTGGCGAACCGCCTACGGTGAGGATGCGACCGTTCAGTCAGTCCTGGTCCGGATGGAGTCGCAGGGACTGGCCGCCTGGAGCGAGGCGGCGCCGCTGGCCGCGCCCCAATACCTGCCGGAGTGGGCGGGCGGCGTCTTCGCCTGCATCCGGGACTGGTTGGCGCCAATCCTGGTGGGTGAGGAAATCGACAGTGGAGAGGAACTCCAGGCCCGGCTCTCGTTCGTCAAGGGAAACTCGTTCGCCAAAGGCGGCCTGGACAGCGCCTGGTGGGTTCTGGAGGCCATGAGACGGGAGACTCCTCTCTACCGTCTCCTGGGAGGGCGGCGGTCCCAGGTGGACGTGGGGGCCGACTTCGGAATCATGGACTCGGTGGACGATCTGCTGGAGGCCATCGGCCGGGGCGTGGAGGCGGGCTTCAAACGGACCAAGCTCAAGTACGGGCCGGGATGGGACCTGCCCGTCCTGAAGGAGGTTCGGAAGAACTTTCCCGATCACACCTTTCACATCGACTGCAACAGCGGCTACCGGCTGTCCGACCTGGAGATGTTCCGGGAGATCGATCAACTGGGCCTGGCCATGATCGAGCAGCCGCTGCAGTACGACGACTTGGCGGACCACGCCCGGCTCCAGAAGGAACTGAGAACGCCCGTCTGTCTGGATGAGAGCGTGACTTCTCCCGACAAGGCCCGGAAGGCTATCGAAATGGGGAGTTGCCAAATCGTCAACATCAAGACCTGCCGGGTCGGAGGACTGACACCGGCCCTGCAGATCCACGACCGGTGCCGAGAGGCCGGGATCCCCTGCTGGATCGGGTCCATGTTGGAAAGCGCCGTGGGCGCCCGGGTCAACCTGGCTCTGGCCACGTTGGAGAACTTCACCTACCCGGCCGACCTCTTCCCCACCAGCCGCTTCTACCGGAAGGATCTGGCGCGGCCCGAGGTGTTCCTGGATCAGGGGCCTTCGGGCGAACCTGTCATGAGCCTATCGGAGGAGCCGGGCCACGGAACCGAGCCGGACCCCGCAATGCTGGAAGAGTGCACGGTCGGCCGCGCCACGATCTCGGCGTAAGACCGGGCCGGGAGCGGCGGCTTCCAGCCGCCGACTCTGATTGCCTGTGCGTACGCGGGGTTGGAGGTCCGAATCGTGGGATATAAAGAACGCGATGGGACTATTTTCTATAGTCCCGAATCCCCGTTCACGGCAGGGCAAAGGCAACGAGCTTGCCGCCGAAGACCTTGTTGTACTTGTTTCCCCCGCCCGCCGCGATGACGACGAACTGCTTGCCGGTCTTGGGTCCCAGATAGGTCATGGGGGTGGCGTGGCCGCTGGCCGGCAGCCGCCGGACCCAGATCTCCTCCCCCGACTTTTTGTCGAAGGCGCGGAACCGGCTGTCGTTGGTGGCGGCGATGAAGACCAGTCCGCCGGCCGTCACGATGGGGCCGCCCAGGCTGGGGGTCCCGGTCTTGGGGACGCCTCGCCGCGTCAGCTCGTCGAATTCGCCCAGGATGGACTGCCAACGGAACTCGCCCGTGTTCAGGTCGATGGCGGTCAACGAACCCCACGGCGGCTTCTGGCAGGGGTACTGATTGGAATCCCAGAAGCGCCCATACTTGGTGCCTCGGGCCCGGAAGGGGACCTTGGATCCCTCGGGCCGGCTCACCATCCGGACGATGGCGCCCACGTCCATGGAGTTGATGTAGAGCACCTGCGACTCGGGGTCGAACGCCGCGCCGCCCCAGTTGGAGCCGCCGTTGGTCCCCGGAAACATGACGGTCAGCCGCAGTCCTATGGGCCGAAAGAGGGGGCCCTCCACATAGGCGTCCTTGACCATTTCCAGGCACTCGGCCCGGGACTCGGGAGTGACATCGGTGATCTCCTCCCGGGTCATGGCTTGGCGGGCAAAGGGCGGCGGCTTGACCGGGACGGGTTGGGTGGGGGAGTAGTACTCGCCGGGAATGTTCCCCTGGGGCACCGGCTGCTCCCGGACTTCGAAGAGGGGCTTCCCCGTTTCCCGATGGAGCAGGAAGACGAACCCGGTCTTGGTGGTTTGGGCCACTGCCGGAACCGCCTTGCCGTCGCGCCGCACGGTGACCAGGGACGGCTGCGAGGGCAGGTCCCAGTCCCAGAGGTCATGGTGGATGGTCTGGAAATGCCAGACCCGCTTTCCGGTGCGGCAGTCCAGGGCCACGATGGCGTCGCTGAAGAGGTTGTCCCCTCTGCGGTCCCCTCCGTAGAAGTCGGTGCCGGGGGAGGTGAGGGGGACGAAAACCATCTGCCGTTCTTCGTCCACGCTCAGGTTGGACCAGGCGTTGACACCCGACCGGTCCTTCCACGAGTCTCCCTCCCAGGTGTCGTGGCCGAATTCTCCCGGACGGGGAATGGAGTGGAAGCGCCAGACCCGGCGCCCGGTCCGGGCGTCGACGGCCTGGATGTCGCCGCTCGGTCCCTGGGGTTCGCCGTCGCTGACCCAGCTTCCCGCCACCAGCACGTTGCCGCAGGGGGCCACCGGTGACCCCAATCCGAAGCGGAGATGACCGTAGTCGCCCATCATCCCTTGCTTCAGGTCCACCATCCCCGCGGTCCCGAAGGCCGAGTCGGCCTTTCCGGTGGTGGTGTCCACGGAGAAGAGGCGCCCCAACTGGTCCCCCAGAAAGATCCGTTTGGCCTTTCCGTCGGTCCAGTAGGCGATGCCGCGGCTCTTGTACATGTTCACCCGCTCGTTGCGGTCGAACTTGGGATCGAACTCCCAGAGCTTCTTTCCGGTGTCGGGATCGAGGGCCAGGAGGCGATGAAAGACGGTGGAGACATAGAGGACGCCGTCAATCATCAAGGGCGTGGCCTGGAAGGAGGAGAAGGTGGGCAACTCGGAGCCGTCGCTGAAATCACCCGTGTCGTAGACCCAGGCTTCCTTCAGGCGGCCGACGTTCTCGCGGTTGATCTGGCCCAGGGAGGAGTACTGCATCCCTCCCGGGTCCCCGCCGTAGGAGATCCATTCCCGGTGACGAGAAGGCCAAGCCGGAAAGTGGGAAAAAATCGTGCCGTCAACATCCGTTCCTCATAGCAGCGGGCAGAGAGGGAAGTCAAGAAAACAAAAGCCAAGACTTATTGATTACTGCATTCTGGCAGCTTGGAGGCAGCGTTTTAGTTTCCTGCTGTTGGTCGAGAGATGATTGTGACAATTGACATGTCTGTCGTTAATTGTCATGATAATTGACGAAACAATTGTCAATTGTCTGGAAAATATGAGCCATCCCCTGGTTCCTCGTTACCTGAAAGTGATGGACATTCTGGAGCACCGCTCCTGTTTTCTGTTCGGTCCGCGTCAGACCGGCAAGACCACGCTGATTCGTCAGCAGCTCGCCGGCTATCCCACTTACAGCTTGCTCGACCAGATTCTGTTCGTCCGTCTGTCGCGCAATCCCGCGCTGATCCGGCAGGAACTCACCGACGACACCTCCATCGTCGTCATCGACGAAATCCAGAAAATGCCCCAATTGCTCAACGAGGTGCAACTCATGATTCAGGAATCCGGTGTTCGGTTCCTTCTCACCGGATCGAGCGCCCGGAGTCTGCGCCGGAAGGGCGTCAATCTCCTGGGCGGCCGCGCCCGATCGCGGGCTTTGCATCCGTTCGTCCGGATTGAACTCGGTGAGTGGTTCGATCTGGACCGAACCCTGGAGTACGGTCTCCTGCCGCCGATCTATTTTTCCGATTCTCCCACTGAGGACCTGGCCGCGTATGTGGGCGACTATCTGAAGGAGGAGGTCGCAGCCGAGGCGATCGTCAGGAACATCGGCGCCTTCAGCCGGTTTCTGGAAACGGCGGGGCACGCGCATGGAGAGATGATCAATTTCTCCTCCATGGCCAACGATTCTCAAGTGCCCAGGTCCACCGTGCGGGAATACTATGAGATCCTGAAGGACACGTTCATTGCCCACGAGGTTCCGGCGTTGAGCGAGAGCCGGAAACGCAAGGCGATCTCCACCTCGAAGTATTATCTTTTCGACGTCGGACTCGCCCGTCATCTGCAGGGCCGGCGGGGATTGGCGCCGGGAACCGCCGAATACGGCAGCGCGTTCGAAAGCTACATTTTCCAGGAGATCAAGGCCTTCTGTGACTACCATCGGCTCGACACGCCCCGTTACTGGCGATCGAAATCGCAATTCGAGGTGGATTTTGTTTTCGAGGATCTCGCGGTCGAGACGAAGGCAAAGAAGAACGTGAGCGCGCGAGACCTCAAAGGATTGCGAGCCTTGAGAGAGGAGAACTTGTTCAGCCACTTCCTGCTGGTCTCGATGGAGCCGGCACCCAGGGTCGTGGACGGGATTTTGATCCTTCCCTGGTCCGACTTTCTGGACCGGCTATGGGGAGGGGAATGGGTCCGGGTCAGATCTGAACCGACTTTTGGATGGCTCCAGCGCAAGGCCCCCTGAACGGATCACTTTCTTCGGCGCGTGGCACGAGTCGCTTCGGTACTTGACTGGCACGGCATTTCGGTCGGCAGCGTTGGTCGCCCGGCAGCTCCACTGAACTCCCAACGTCGATTTCAGTCACATGTCCCGACTGCGGCGGAAGGTTCATCGAGGCAATCCGGCTGGCGGCCCCGCCGTGCCTGCGGTATAAAAACCGCCAGATGAAACGCTCCGGACCGCCCCCTCGGACGGGCGTTCGCTACGAACCTCCCGAGAAGCCTCCGCACCTGCTCTCCTTGGGACTCGCCCTTCAGCTCGTGATACTGAATATCAGCGGAATCGTGCTGATCCCGAAGATCATCATCGAAGCCGCAGGCACCGGTGAGATCTACCTCTCCTGAGCCGTGTTCGCCGGACTCTGCGTCTGCGGTCTGATCACCATTCTCCAGTCGATTCGTATCGGAAGGATGGGAGCGGGCTACATTCTCCTGATGGGGACCTCCGGCACCTTCGTGGCCGTGTCGATCACGGCTTTGACGGAGGGAGGGTGGCCCGCTCTGTTGGCCACCTTGATCGTGGTCTCGTCCCTGTTCCAGTTCCTGTTGGGATCGCGTCTGGTGCTGCTTCGCCGGGTGATCACACCGTTGGTGGCGGGGACGGTCATCATGCTGGTGGCGGTCACGATCATGCCCATCGCCTTCAACATGTTGGCCAAGCCGCCGGCAGGGGCCCCGCCGGCTGCCGCCCCCGCCAGCTTCGGAGTGACTCTCGTCTCGATGGCGGGTCTTGCGCTCTTCGCGACGGGCGCATGGCGGCTCTGGGGGCCGGTTCTGGGCGTGATCGCGGGTTGCACCGTAGCGGGGTTCTATGGGATCTACGACACCGCCCGAGTTGCTGCCGCCCCTTGGTTCGGGCTGTCCGCAAGCGGCTGGCCTGGATTCGACCTGAGTTTCGGCTCGTTATTTTGGGCGTTGCTGCCGGTTTTCGTACTCGTGGTGGCCATCGATACCGTGAGGACCATCGGCGGCTCCATCAGCATCCAGCAGGTTTCCTGGCGGCAGCCGCGGGCGACCGATTTTCGATCGGTGCAGGGCACCATTGGGGCAAGCGGCTTGGCCAACCTTCTCTCCGGTCTGGTGGGAACGTTGCCCAATACGACCTACTCCTCCAGCATCTCGGTGGCCGCGCTCACGGGTGTGGCCGCCCGCAACGTGGGGGTCTGCGTCGGGATCCTGATCATCGTCTTCTCGTTTTTCCCCAAAGCGACGGCGGTGATCCTGGCGATTCCCAATTCGGTGGTTGCAGGCTACATCATCGTCCTCATCTCGCTCCTGTTCGTGGTGGGAACTCGGATCGTGGTCCGGGACGGGCTGGACAGCCGCAAGAGCATCGTGGTCGGCGTCGCGTTCTGGTTGGGGGTCGGTTTCCAGAACCGGCAGATCTTCTCGGATCATCTGGGAGACGCGGTGGCGTCGATCCTGGAAAACGGGATCGCAGCCGGTGGATTGGCCGCGATCGTGATGGCCGTCGCCCTGGAACTGTCCAAGCCAGGGCGAGGGAAAATCAAGACCAAGCTGGGAGTGGAGTCGTTGCCGGAGATCGACGAGTTCGTTCGGCGGTTCGCCGAACAGAAGCGATGGAACGCGACTTCGACGGAACGGCTTCGGGCGGCGACGGAGGAAGCCATCTTGAGCCTGGTTCCGGACGAGCCGGGTTCGGAGCCGGAAGGTGCGAGGAACCTGGTTCTGTCGTTGGGAGGTGATGGCCGGAAAGCGGAGTTGGAGTTCATCGCCGCGGCCGGGGAGGATAATCTCAAGGATTGGCTGGCGCTGTTGGGACAGTGGGCGAAACAGTCGAGCGATCGCGAGTTCTCGCTCCGGCTGCTGGGCCACTACGCCACGTCAGTGACTCACCGGCAGTATCACGACACCGATGTGGTCACGATCCGTGTGGACGCGGACACGGCGGCATGACTCGCAGATTGACGGGCCGCCAAGGACTCGGCCGGCTCCCTTTTCGGAAACGAACCGGCAACGCCAGGTTGTGACAAACAGGGATTGAATTGGGAATTATATACGTAAGTGCCGAGAATTCAGGCTGATAGGTTACAATTCCTACCATGAAAGTCCACGCAACTATCCAGTGCCGAGCCAAGCTGTCCAAGGGTGGAATCCGGCGGTTGGACGGGGTGAGGTCCATCCTGAATCGGCTGGCTGCACTGGAGGAACGCAGGACGGCCTGGGAATCCGAGCAACGCGGCGTGACCCTGTACGATCAGCCTCCCAGAGGAAGGACGATCCGGAGGGGCTCGGGTCGGTGGCGGTCAAGGCGGAGCGTGGGATGTTGATGCGGTTGGACCGGGCCTTCAAGGCGTTCTTCCGTCGCTGCAAGGCGGGGGAGAAGCCGGGGTATCCTCGATCAGATGAAGGGGTTGACCGGCCCATTGCGAGGCGGATGGAGACCATCGTCGCTGCAAGGCGGGGGAGAAGCCGTCGTCGACCCCAAAGCGACCATGGTGAAGAAGCGCGCTCGGGGCTACGCCATCCGGCCCAAGGGCTTCCCGACGATCCGGATATTTCCGTCCCGGCTGTTGCCGGACGGATGCCCGTTGAAGGCGTTGCGGATTGTCCGCAAGCCGAACCGGGTGTATGTGGACCTGACGTACGAGGTGGAGAAGCCGCCGCTACCGAAATGCGAGTCTTCGGTAGGGATCGACCTGGGAGTCCGCAAGCGAGCGGTGCTGTCCACGGGTGAGAGGATCGAACGGAATAGACGGGACTGGGCGGGGATCCGAAAGCAGCAGAGAAAGGTCTCCAGGTGCAAGAAGATTTCCAAGACCAGACGGAAGCGGATCGTACAGCTATCTCGGCTCCGTCACCGGGAATCGGTCCGAAACCGTAATGCCTGCCATCGTCTCTCCAGCAGGATCATTCGTGAGCACGGTCTGATCGCTGTGGAGAAGCTGAACATCCAAGGGATGGTAACGAAGGGCTCGAAGAAGAAGGGGCTGAATCGAGAAATACTGACGCAATCCTGGGGGCTTCTGCGGAATCAAATCCAGTACAAGGCAGAATGGGCCGGTCGGAAGTTCGTAGAAGTGAATCCCGCATTTACATCGCAGGACTGCCACCGGTGCGGCGCCCGCCACGATCCAGGGCGGAGCGAAACCTTCCGGTGCAGGGCCTGCGGACTTAGAATGGACAGGGACCACAATGCCGCCCTGAACATTCTCAGGGCTGGGGTTCTTGCCCTGGGTACCGGAACGTATCTCGTTGGGGAAAGCGTGGTGCCAGAACTGTATGCCAAGGGCACTTAGGTATATAAGCCCCATTGAATTATGAAAACATCCGCTCCAGCCCTTCAGAAAGAAATTCGTTACGAACCCAACGAGAGGCCGCCGAACCTGCTCTCCCTGGGACTCGGATTTCAGCTTGTCCTGCTCAGCATCGGCGGAATCGTCCTGACCCCGGCGATCATCGTCCGCGCGGCCGGCGGCGAGGAGATCTACATGACCTGGGCGGTGTTCGCGGCGCTCTGCGTCTGCGGCTTGTCCACCATCCTCCAAGCCGTCCGCGTCGGAAGGTTCGGTTCCGGCTACGTCCTCCTGATGGGAACGTCCGGCGTCTTTATCGCCGTGTCGGTGACGGCGCTGACGGAAGGGGGACCCGGACTCCTGGCGACGCTGGTCGTCATCTCGTCCCTGTTCCAATTCGTTCTGGCGTCCCATCTGTCGTTGCTCCGGAGGGTGATCACCCCCTTGGTGGCGGGGACCGTGATCATGTTGATCTCGGTGACCATCATGCCCATCGCCTTCAACCTGGTGGCCAACGCGGCGGAAGGGGCGGCCTCTGGTGCTCCGACCAGCGCGGCGGCGACGCTCGTCTTTACGGCGGGTCTCGCCCTCTTCGCCAAGGGGAGCTTGCGGCTCTGGGCGCCCGTTCTGGGCGTTACCGCGGGGTGTGTCGTCGCCTCTTTTTACGGCCTCTACGACGTCGCCCGAGTTGCCGACGCTCCTTGGTTCGGAATACCCACAAGCGGCTGGCCTGGCCTCGACCTGACGTTCGGTGCCTCGTTCTGGACCTTGCTCCCGGTCTTCGTTCTGGTGACCGTAGTGGGCGCCATCGAGACCGTCGGCGATGCCATCGGGATCCAGCAGATCTCCTGGCGGAGGCCGCGGGCGACGGACTTTCGCGCGGTACAGGGAGCGGTTGGAGCCGACGGCGTGGGCAACCTCCTGTCGGGTCTGATGGGGACCGTGCCCAATACGACCTACTCCTCCAGCGTCGCGGTCACCGAACTCACCGGCGTCGCCGCGCGCTCCGTCGGGGTCTGCATCGGAATCCTGTTCTTCTCTTTCGCCTTCCTCCCCAAAGTGACGGCGGCGATCCTGGCGATTCCGGACCCGGTCGTCGCGGCCTACATCCTGGTCCTGATGGCCATCCTGTTCGTGCTGGGTATGAGGATCGTGGCACAGGACGGCCTCGACAGCCGCAAGAGCGTGGTGGTCGGCCTGTCCTTCTGGCTGGGGGTCGGTTTTCAGAACCAGCAGATCTTTGCGGACTACATGGGCGGGACGTTGGCGACCATCCTGGGGAACGGAATGGCGGCCGGCGGATTGGCCGCGATCGTGATGACGGTGGCTCTGGATCTGGCCAAGCCGCGGCGGCGGCGAGTCAAGGCCATGCTCAGCGTCGAGTCGCTGCCGGAGATCGACGGGTTCGTCTGCAGGTTCGCCGAAGACAAGGGTTGGAACGAGGCGTCGACGGAACGGCTCCGGGCCGCGGCGGAGGAATCGGTCCTGAGCCTGATTCCGGATGAGGAGGCGTCGGAGGAGGAAGAGGCCCGGCACCTGTTGCTCCTGGTCCGGGGGGACGGCCGGGGAGTGGAGTTGGAGTTCATCGCCTCGGCCGTGGACGGGAATCTCGAGGACCGGCTGGCGCTCATGGGTCAATGGGCGAGACGATCCGTCGACCGGGAGTTCTCGCTCCGGCTGCTCCGCCACTACGCCAGCTCGGTGCGCCACCGGCAGTACCACGACACCGATGTGGTCACGGTGCGCGTCGAAGCGGACGCCCCGGCGAAGTCGGGGGATTGAGGCGTCTCCAACAAAGCCCGGCGATACGAGTCCCGAGCCAGTAGGTTTGCGGGTGGTTCCTCAGACGATTCTCACGGCCTGCGAGGAATAGGCCTCCCTACGCGAAAAGTGCGTCTCCTGCCTTTTTGGCCGCGACCGATCCCGACGGTATCGAGTGCGGGGAACGGCTGACATAATGACCCCGAATTAGCTTGGGAATTTTTGACCCAGGAATGGCCTTTTTCCGACCGTGTCGCGCGTCCCCTTGAGGAATTGGTGGCAGGGCGGATCGAGGATGTCGTAGCTGCAGCTCCCGGCTTCGGTGCGGACTTCACTTGAACTGACCCGGCTATCCACACGACCGGATCGAACCCGCCTCCCGCTGCATCTGACGGATACTCTTGCCATGCACTCGATGGGCCGTTCTGATAATCGCGTCCTGGTCCATCCCAATCAGCTTCCGACGTCGGTTCTGACTGTTCACTGCTCACCAACAGCCTGGAACCAAGGCCTGATTGGGGTGGGTCACGATTTCCCGACCGCCGCCATCGTCAGTGGGTCACCTTGACGCCGGCGATCTCAAAACTCTCCCTGCGGGCAAGCCATGGTTGATTTTGAAAACGAATTTCATTTTCATATACAGGCACGTTCGATAAGGAGATACAGCATCATGAACCCGAACTACCGGCGGTTTGTCATCCTGGCCGCTATTTCGTTGATTCTGATAGGGATAGCGAATGCACAAGAGGTCAACGTCTATTCGGCGCGCTCGCACTACGGGTCCGAGCCCGCCTTCGAGCTGTTCACCGAGAAGACCGGAATCAAGGTCAACTTCTTCATGGGCAACAACAACGAGGTCTTCGAACGGTTGCGGGCCGAGGGCGCCAACACCCAGGCCGACGTCATGGTGACGGTCGACGCCGGGAATCTGTGGAATGCGGCCCGCGAAGGACTCCTCATGTCCATCGAATCCGACGTTCTGATGAGGAACGTCCCGGCGCACCTCCGTGATCCGGAGAACCGGTGGTTCGGCCTCGCTGTTCGCGCGCGCACGATCATGTACAGCACCGAGCGCGTGAAGCCTTCGGAGCTCTCGACGTACGCGGCGCTGGCGGATCCGAAATGGAAGGGCCGCATCTGCTTGCGCACGTCGAACAGCATCTACAACCAGTCTTTGCTCGCCTCGGCGATCGGAGTTCACGGCGAAGCGGCAGTGGAGAAGATGATTGGGGGCTGGGTCGAGAACGAGCCGGAGATCGTCAATTCGGATCGGCCCGTCCTCCGCGCGATCGCGGCGGGGCAGTGCGACGTCGGCATCACCAACAGCTACTACCTCGCGCGCATCCTGTCCAAAGAGCCGGATCTACCGGTCGCGCCATTCTGGGCCAACCGGGAGACGACCGGGACCCACGTGAACATCTCGGGAGCGGGTGTCACCAAGTACGCGAAGAACAAGGAAAACGCCGTGCGACTCCTCGAGTTCATGACCTCCGCCGAGGCTCAAGAGACCCTTGCCGCGAGCAGTTTCGAGTATCCGGCAAACCCTGCTGCGGAACCGCACCCGATCCTGAAAGACTGGGGCGTCTTCAAACCAGAGCAGGTGGGCGTCGCTGCGGCCGGTGAGAATCAGGCGGCCGCGATCAAGCTCGCCGACCGTGCCGGCTACCGGTAGTTTCTCATGGCTCGAAGCTCGCGAGCCCTCACCGTCGGAGCGTGGCTCACGGCCGCGCTCGTCGCGCTCCCGGTCCTTGGCGTCGCGTTCAATCTGACCTCTCCGCGAGGGGACGTGTGGCGCCACCTCGCAGACACGATTCTCTGGGAGCTTCTGTCGAACACTCTCTGGCTCCTGCTGGGGGTCGGCGCGCTCGCCGGCCTCATGGGGACGGTTTCCGCGTGGCTCGTCGCGACCCGGCGGTTTCCGGGCCGTGATGTCTTCGAGTGGGCGCTCGTCCTGCCGCTCGCCGTTCCGACGTACGTCATCGGCTTCGTTTTTGTGGCGCTCTTCGAGTTTGCAGGGCCCGTCCCCACGTTTTTCCGCGAGACTCTGAACCTCAGTTGGCGATTTCCGAACGTGCGGTCGTACGGAGGCGTCGTTCTCGCAATGAGCCTGGTCGTGTATCCGTATGTCTATCTGCTCGCCCTGACGGCGTTTCGCGAGCTCGGGGCGAACCTCACCGAAGTGGCGCGAAGCCTGGGATGCCGTTCGACAGCCGTATTCCGGAGAGTTGGATTGCCGCTGGCGCGACCGGCAATTGCCACCGGCGTCACACTCGCTCTCATGGAGACGCTCGCGGACTTTGGAACCGTCTCCGTGTTCGGCTATCGAACGCTCACGACGGCCATCTATCGCGTCTGGTTCGGGA
Source organism: Acidobacteriota bacterium (assembly GCA_965217775.1). GTDB lineage: Bacteria > Acidobacteriota > UBA6911 > RPQK01 > JAJDTT01 > JAJDTT01. Next base: position 2,354,483 of record CBDCJH010000002.1, on the reverse strand, counting down.
TGTTCGACCGGGTCGCGGCGGGCCAGCTCGCGGTGATACTCATGCTGTTCGCATTGACACTCGTCGCTCTGGAGCAGCGGGCGCGGGGTCGTATGCGATTCGTTCAAGCTCATGGACGAAACGTCGCTCGAACGCTTCCCCCGCTTACGGGAATAAAAGGCTGGGCGGCGACGGCGTTCGTTTCGAGCGTTCTCGCGGCCGCCTTTGTGGTTCCGACCGGTGTTCTCGTCTACTGGAGCCTCCGTGCGGCGGAAGCGTCGCTGCTTCCGAGAAATTTTCCGGAGCTCTTGGGCAACACGCTCGCGCTCGCGGCGTCCGCCAGCCTGCTCGCGGTCTTGGCGGCAATCGTCCTCGCGTATTCGACCCGTTCCACTCGTTCGCGCGCTCTGTCGCTCGCGGCTCGTTTTGCGAGTCTCGGCTACGCCATACCAGGCTCCGTCATCGCCGTCGGCGTTCTGTTGACGCTCGCCCGCGCCGACGGCATCATCAACTCCGCTCTCGGATGGTTCGGGGACTTCGATGCCGGATTGATTCTGACCGGCTCGGCGTTCGGGCTGTTGTTCGCGTATCTCGTGCGCTTTATCTCGGTGGCGTTCTTCTCGGTGGAGTCCGGGCTCACCCGGATCTCGGGTAGCATGGACGAGAGTGCGCGCGGTCTCGGCGCGGGACCGGTTCGCGTGCTGGGCCGCATTCATCTCCCGCTGCTTCGAGGTTCCCTTTTGACCGCTCTCATTCTCGTCTTCGTCGATGTGATGAAGGAAATGCCGGCAACGATGCTGGTTCGCCCGTTCGGTGTCGACACACTCGCCGTGGAAGTGTGGCAGCGAACGGCCGAGTCGATGTGGACGGAAGCGTCTGCCCCGGCACTCTCGATCGTCGCAGCCGGGATCTTGCCGGTTATCGTGCTGACCAGACTTCGGGGCACGAACGAGGCGAGGCCATAAGTGATGACGGACGTCTTCCTGTCCCTCGACGGCCTTGACAAGACTTTCGAAGGCTCGCCGTCGCCGGCCGTGTCGGACGTATCGTTCTCGATGCCGAAGGGTGAAATCCTGGCGCTTCTCGGTCCGAGCGGGTGCGGCAAGACGACGACCCTTCGACTGATCGCCGGATTCGAGACACCGGACCGTGGCACGATTCGCATTGGGGGTCGAATCGTACAGAGTGACGAGGTCGAGCTCCCGCCTGAAGAGCGTCGCATCGGTTTCGTCTTCCAGGACTACGCGCTGTTTCCACATTTGGATGTCCGAAGAAACGTCGAGTTCGGACTGACCGGACTCACCCCCGCCGCTCGCGCGCGGCGCGCTCGCGAAACGATGGATTTGTGCGGCCTCAAGGGGATGGAATCACGCTTTCCGCACCAGCTTTCCGGCGGCCAACAGCAGCGCACCGCGCTCGCGCGGGCGCTCGCTCCAGGGTGCGAGCTGCTGCTGCTGGACGAGCCGCTGTCGAACCTGGACGCGGCCCTGCGCACGAGCTTGTGTAAAGAGCTTCGGCGGATCCTGAAACATGCCGGACGCGCCGCCATCGTCGTCACGCACGACCGGGAGGAGGCTTTTCAGATCGCGGACCGGGTGGCAGTGATGCGCCATGCAAGGCTCGAGCAAGTGGGCTCGGCCCGCGACCTTCACGATCGTCCGGGCAGCCGGTTCGTTGCGGAATTCGTGCTGGATGCCACGTTCCTGCCCGGTGTCGTCACGAGGGTGGGGGTCGAGACTGAGCTGGGACCGGCTCGGGGTTCCGACTCGCTCGCGGTCGGGACAAAGGTGATGGTTGCCGTCAGACCGCACGAGCTTGAGGTCACGCCGAGTCGCGCCGGACCAGGCGTCGTCGTCGAGCGTGCGTTTCGCGGCTCCCACGAACGCTACCGTGTGCGGCTGCCTTCGGGAACGGAGCTTGCGAGTTTCCGGACCCTACGGACCGATACCTCGTCGCTAAACGTTGGCGCGCCCGTCGCCGTGAAGCTCACCGACGCCGCGCCGCCCATCTTTGTCGTGTGATTCTCTCACTTTTGATCTTTTCGACCCTAACTGAAATCCAACTTAGGAGTCTGCGCGGTAGAAATGATCGTAGCGAGAAAGTGGGGAATCGAGGCCGGATTTTCTCGATTTGGAGGTGCATAGTTGTTCTATTCGCCGAGAAATCGGGGAAATCCGGACCGATTCTACCGCTTTCGCAGTAGATCAATTTCTGCGGCGCAGGCTCCTAGGGCGTCGCACGGAATCGGCGGGTTCGAGTCTACGCCGGAGATCGGATGGGCGCGGTCGTCAGGTTGTCTCGCCGCCGGTCCTCCGGCTAAGATATGCGCTCACCTCGGCGGAATGGTGTAGGTGAATCTTGGAGGTGGTTTCGAATGATCCGGGCACTGTGTCAATCAAATAGTTTTGGTCTTCTTCTGCTCCTGTTACTGGTTTCGGTGAGCTGCTCCTCCAACGTCCGGCGGGAGATGGAGGATGCGGTGGCGGCCGGCGAGGCTTCCGATGTGGAAGATCTCATCGTGCAGGGCGCCGATCCCAACCGCGTCTATGGCGGCAAGTCCCTCCTGGTCAGGGCGGCGGAGGAGGGGCATACAGGCGTGATCCAGGCCCTGGTGGCGGGTGGCGCCGAACTGGCTCGGACTGACCCGGACGGAAAGACGGCGCTGATGTATGCCGTAGAAAAGGGGCACGTCGAGGCCGTGGACGCCCTCCTGGGACTGGGAGGGCCGCTGGATGGCGAGAGCCGGCGGGGCGAGCGGCCGCTGGCTTTGGCAGCCGCCGAGGGACAGACGGCGATGGTGGAATTCCTTTTGAAGAAGGGGGCTGAGGTCGGGGCCAAGGACGCCGCAGGACGAACGGCCATAATGCGCGCCGCCGAAGGAGGGTATATGGCGGTGGTCCGGGCTTTGGAAGACGCCGGCGCCAACGTCAAGGAAACGGACAACTCGGGTCGGACTCCCCTCCTCTTCGCCGCAACCGGCGGTCATACCGAGATGGTCTCCGATTTTCTTTCCAAGGGGGCCGACGTCAATGCCTACACCAAGCTGGGTTGGACTCCACTCATGGTGGCGTCGGGTGAAGGGCATGTGGAGACGGCGAAGGTGCTGTTGGAGCAGGGAGCGCGTGTGGACTACAAGGACGCGGACAAGCGTACCGCCTTGCTCTGGGCGGCGGGTCGAGGACAGACCGCCATGGTCGAGCTGATCGCGGATAAGGGCGCCCAGTTGGATGGCAAGGACGGCGATGGCCGAAACGGCGTCTGGCTCGCTGCGAGTAAGGGTCACGACGAGACCTTGACGCTGCTGCTGGAGAGGGGCCGCAAGAAGTGGCCGCGGTCTCTTCGCTATTTCCGGGATGCCGGCGACAGGGGGGACCAGACTCCACTTATGGCGGCAGCGGAAGGAGGGCATGTCGGGAGCATGAACCTGCTCGTCGACGCCGGTTCCAGAGTCAAAACTCGCTCCCGCCGGACCGGCTGGACGGCCGTCCTCATCGCCGCCAACCAGGGACAGACGGAGGCGGCAAAGCTCTTGATGGCCAAGGGGGCCAACGTGAACTCCAAGACCAAGGATGGTCTTCCCTGTCTGATGCTGGCCATCAACGAAGGACATGCCGACACGGTGGAAGCTCTGATCCAGGGTGGAGCTCGGGTCAACTTCCGTCTCAACGCCGATTGGACCCCGTTGATGCATGCGGCTTCGGAAGGGGAGGCGGAAATGGTCCGTTCCCTGTTGGCGGGTGGCGCCGACCTCAAGGCCACCAACTACAATGGCTGGAACGCACTTATGCTGGCGGTCGCGGGGAAGGAAGCCGACGTGGTCCAGGTGCTGGTCGAGAACGGCGCCGACGTCAACGTCAAAGGAAACGACGGCCGCAGCGCCCTGAAGTTGGCGGTCCAGCAGGGTTACGGCAACATCGTGGGAATTCTTACCGAGGCCGGAGCCACGCAATAGAGGCCGCCGGGATTTGACCGGCGGTGCGACCGACGGAATTGGGGGCGCTCCTTGTGGGCGTCCTCTTTTGTTTTTGGAGGAGTCGGGGCTGTAAAGTGGGGACTCCGTCCCCCCTGCCCCCCCAATCGGCGACAAGAAAGTCGCCGCTCCCAATCCGCCGGCGCTGCGTGATCAGCTGGGATCGCGGAACGTCAGGACCCGTTTGGGATTCTCCACCAGGATCTGGTGGAGGGCCTTTTCGTCCACCCCCAGGTTCCCGAGCCGGGGCACGATGTTCTCCAGGATGTGCCCGTAGCCGTTCCCGCCGTAAGTGACCAGGTCGCACTGGAAGCAGCAGTCCTGAGCCGCCGTGACGGACTCGGCGTAGCCGTCGGCCACCAGGGTGGCGATGATGTGGTTTCGGAGGTCGTCGGGCGGATGCTGGCGGCCCGCGCCGGCAAAGTACATATCCCGTCCGTAAGTGTCGAATCCCAGCATGCAGCCGGTGTCGGCCAGGCGCTTGTAGCGGTCCAGGTCTTCGCGATAACGGTTCTCGATGTGGCTCATGATGACCCGGTCGGGTTGCACGCCCTCTTCCTTCAGCAGCTCGATGAGGGAGCGGGGAGAGTCGGGGTCGTGTCCGGGGTGGACCGAGATGGGGGCGCCGGTTTCCAGGTGCGCCCGGGCTCCCGCCCGGAAGGTTTTCTCTTCGTTGGGATGCAAGGGCCAGGAAGCCCCCAGCTCGCCGATGAGGCCCGAGAGGACGTCGGTTCCGTGCCCGCCCCGGGTGAGGTCCCCGACGATCTCGTCCTGGATGTCGTCGATGGTCTTGGAGTCCATGTCCGGGGGATGGGAGGGATAGATGTAATATCCGCTGCCGGCGATTACGTGCAAACCGGTTCTCTCGGCGATCCTCCTGAGACCGGCCGGATTGGGCTCGATGCCGTTGATGGTGCAGTCCACCATGGCTCGTCCGCCCAGGTCCATGTAGAGCTCGACTTCCGAGGCGATGACGTCGTCGTCATAGGACCGGAGGTTGGGCCGTGAAGTCATGGTGTTGTTCCGGACCCAGCCCAGATTAGACAGGCTCAGTTCCTGGTCCGTCAGCCGTTCTCCCTTCTCGTCCTGCGGCGGCTGGTAGTAGCAGGTCAGGTCGAAATAAAGGTGCTCGTGAATCAGCGTCACCCCCAGATCGTCCGGTTCGATGGGGCCGGTCACCGTCTGAATCTTGCCTCGAAGCGCTTCGATCATGCTGTCCTCTCCGGTTGGTCTTGAAGTTGGGTTTGGGACGGCATCGGTCTCCAGACGCCGACTCCCGGATCCTTAATTTCTAATTCCCGAATCTGATCTGGTGCAACCGCGCCGGAGTCCGAGCGAGGGCCTCGGTCTCGTCTTCTCCCACCAGGATGGTCTGGCTCAGGTTGACTCCGTACTCGCCGTACTTGCGGACCGACATGGGGAGGTGGAAGGTCATGCCGGCCTCCAGCGGCCTCGGATTGTCGGTGCGCATGAGAAAGTCCAACTCTTCGATCCAGCTTGGTGGGTAGCCGATTCCCACCGGATAGCCGAAGTTGTAGTGGAAGACGTGTCCGGGAAGGACCGGCTCCAGGATCGCCAGGGCCGTGCGGGCCACGTGGGCGGCCGGGACGCCGGGCCGGGCCTCCTCCAGGATGCAGGCGAGCGCCGCGCGGCCGGCCGCTTCCACGCGCTTCATGTCGTCGGTCGGCGGTCCCAAAACGGCAGTTCGCATGAGGGGTGCCACATAACGCCGCACCTGGGCCGTCAGCTCCAGGAAGACGGTCTGCCCCCGGCGTAGCGGCAGCCCCATGAAGGTGCTGTGGGCGCTCCCCGCGCGGTAGCCGGCGGCCACGATGGGTCCCCAGCAGACGGTGTCGCTGCCGTTGCCGTACATGGCCTCCATGATGGCGGCCGCCACGTCCGAATCCCGTTGGCCCTCGCTCATGGCGCCGTAGGCCGCCTCGACTCCGAGATCGGTGAGGATGGCGGCCCGGCGCATGCAGGCGATCTCGGCCGGCGATTTGACCAGCCGGGAATGTTCCACCACGCCGAATGGATCGTCGATCCGCAGGTCGGACAATTCCCCTGCCAACGACTGATAGTGGTCTGGCGAGACCGCCCGGTTGCGCCGTTCCAGGCCCAGAGTCCGGACCTTCAGCCGGCGCACCGCATCCAGCGTCACTTGGATCGGGTTCTCGAACGGTCCGTAGAACACCTGGCCGCGGTGCCAGCACGAGTTCGCGGCCCGGGCCTCCTCGAAGTGGGACGTGACCAGAATCGGGTCGTCGCCGGCCGGGACCAGCAGGCACTGGTAGTCGGACAGGTTCTCCGTATCCATCCCCGAGAGGTAGAAGACGTTGTGGGGGCTGAACAGGACCAGGGCGCCTAGGGACCGGGAGGCCATGGATCGATGGACCCGTTCCAGCCGGCGCCGGTACTCGGCGACGTCGAAGGCGGGCTCTCTGGGGATGGGCATGTCCGTCTTCTCCTTTGGGGTCCGGATTCATTCTCCGCCGGAACTCGACGCCGGGCGGGCGGTTCCGGCACAGAATAGAGAACCCATGGACTCGTCCACGTGGAAGGATCCTCCGTCGACGAGTTGAAGCGCCTGCCAGAGGGTCACCTGATTCGCCGTCAGGACCGGCTTGCCTCCGACGGCTTCTTCCAGGTCGGCGACCCAGCCGGCCGAGTGCATGGCCGTGTCCGGGACCACGATGGCTTCGGCCTCGGCGTGATCGTTGCCGCAGACGAACCGCGTGACCTGTTCCTGGTTCAAGAGGGCCACCTCCACCCCGGTGACGATGTCCAGGCAGTCCAGATGGACGGTCCGGACACCGGCATCGGAAAGGAACTGTTTCAGCAGCAGGGTCACGTCCCGGGGATAGCTGGCGGCCACCGCCACGCGACGGATGCCCAGGAAATGGAGGGCCGAGACGAAGGCCAGGGAAGTGCTGGAGACAGGGACTCCCAGGAAGTCGGCAACCGGCCGGACCTGATCCCTGGCCCCTTCCAATCCGTAGACGAAGCTGCCGCTGGTGCAGGCCCACATGGCGGCGTCCACCTTCTTGGGAGCCAAATTACGGGCGCCCTCCAGGAGCCGCTTCACGTCTCCCGTGGCCAGACAGGCGTCCTCGCGGTGGGCGTCCTCCGCGATGGTGGTGTGGACGACTTCCATCCGCACCTCGGGGCGGACCATGGGAGCCATGCGAGGATAGTCGTCTTCCGCCGATTGGAACGGGTACAGGATTCCGATGCGTGCGGTCTGATCAGTCATGAGACTTGGCAGCGATTGTCTCCGCCCGGGCCGGCAAGCACAACACCAGCGTCAGCGCCAGAGCCGCCATAGCCAGGCCGAACGCGAAGCTGGCGGGAAAGCCGAAGGCGTCGGCGAGGGCGCCGTGGAGCGCCGGTGCAAAGGAGCTGACGGGAAGCACCAGTGAAAGGAAAGCGTTGTTCCGGGCCGCCGCGGCCGCCGCGGAGACGCTGATGACGTAGTTGGGAAAGTAGGCGCCCGCCAGTTCCCCTCCGCCCATGAAGGCGAAGGCCATCAGGAAGGCGTGGCCCGGGACCACCCAGGCCCAGAGGATGCCTGCGGCCGTCAGGAGCACCGTCGTCACCAGGGGCGCCCGGATCCCCCAGCGGATCATGATCACCCCCAGAGCGAAACCGGTGACGGCCTTGAATCCGAAGCGGAGGGCGTTCATGTAACCGGCGTAGTCCTTGGGATCGGCCCCCAGGGCCTCTCGGCTGTAGAGAGAGAGGTTGGTCATGGAGTTCCAGGCCAGGAACAGGAGCAAGTACGCGATCCAGATCAGGAAGAGGGTCCGGACTTGGAGATAGGACCGGAACGTGGTCTTCATGGTCTCGGCGAAGGGCGGTTTCTTCTCGGCGATCTCCGTCAGACGGAAGCGCGTGGCCAGGAAGGCGACTCCACCCGTGCAGCCCGCGGCCAGCAGGTAGAGAAGTCCGAAGTCCTGGGGATGCGACAGAAAAGGAATCCCTCCGTCGAGGATGAACTGGGCCAGCAGGTTCCCCACCACCGCCAGGATGGGTGTGAAGGCGAAGGTCCATTTCAGGCAGCGGGCCCGGCCCTTCAGGCTCGTGCCCCGTTTCAGGCACTGGTACATGTAGACGATGGAGGAGGAGTCCGCCAAGCCCAGGACCAGCCCCTGACCGATGACCACCCCCAGGCGGATCGAGTCCGCCACCGGCAGGAAGAGTGAGAGCGCCACCAGGACCAGGGAGGATGAGGTCACCAGGTTGGCCGCCACCACCACGTTCCGCTCGAAGCGGTAGGCCAGGGTCCAGGAGAGGATGACGGGAAAGAAGAATCCCAGGAAGTAGGCCGAGTTGGGGAGGTTGGCCACCGCGGCGCCGGCTCCCAGCTTGTCGCACAGAGCCGCCTGAACGATCCCCACGTAGACCACCGGAGAGGCGAAGTAGATGAGGAGATGGGAGATGGCGAAGACCCAGGAGTTGTGCCGGTCCATGTCCCGGGTGACCGTCTCGGGGTTGGGAGTCTCCACTGTCGTCTGTTCCTCGTTTCCGCTCCGCATGGGGCGAAGGGCCTATGCTAGACCATCACCCCGTCGGCGAACACCTCTACTTTTTTTGCTTCCACGGAAAATGTAGGGGCGCGTTGGAGGGGCGATTTGGAGGGGCGATTTCCAGTCGCCCCCTCTTTCCATTTCCCCAGACTCTCCTGCCCCCTTGCTCCCCTGGGAGTTCGGCGGCTAGAAACCGCCGCTCCCAATCGGCGGCTGGAAACCGCCGCTCCCAATCGGCGGCAAGAAAGCCGCCGCTCCCGCTCCTTGACTTTTCCAGGGTCGGACCCAAGAATTCGGGCGGAAACCGAGAACCTTGAGGAGGGTGTTTTATGCGGAACTCCCATCGTTTGCTGCTCTTGGCACTGTCCTTGCTCCTGTTGCCGTCGTGCCAGCCGGGCGCGCCCGCGGAGCCGAGCCCGGTGCGGGAGATCGATTCCAGAGTGCAGCTTTTCGTGGACGACCACCTGATCGCCGACAGCGACCGGGTCTGGCGGACCCTGACCGGGGCCTACAACACCCGCCCCCGGAAGGTCGCCGAAAACCCCATCATCAAGCCGGACCGTCCCTGGGAAGGCTACCTGGTGCTGCAGCCGGGCAGCGCCATCTACGACGAAGAAGAGCAGATCTTCAAGATTTGGTACAACACCTTCGGCAAGTCAAGGAACACCGACATTCGCGAATTCCTCTGTTACGCCACTTCCAAAGACGGAATCCACTGGGAGAAGCCCGAGCTGGGCCTGGTGGAGTTCCGCGGTTCCAAGGCCAACAACATCGTCCTCGATTGGGTCAGTTGGAACCACGTGGTCCTCAAGGAGCCGGACGACCCCGACCCCAACCGCCGCTACAAGCTGGCCTACTGGCAGTCCCATGACCGGCCCAAGCATGGCATCTGGGTGGCCTTCTCGCCCGACGGTCTGAACTGGACCGACTACGAGAACAATCCGGTGGTGCCCATCTGGGGCAGCGGCGACACCTTCGGCCTGATGCGGGATCCTGGCACCAAACAGTACTGGCTCTACCACAAGACCAGCCCCGGCGGACCGCGCAAGGTGTCGCGGCTGGTGAGCGACGACTTCATCCATTGGCGCGACAGCCGCTTCGTCCTGGAGCCGGACGAGTTCGACCCGCCCCACACCGAATTCTACGGGGTTTCGGCCTTTCCTTACGGCTCTCACTATCTGGGGTTGGTCTGGGTCTTCCATACTGACATCCAGACCATGGACGCCCAGTTGGCGTCGAGCCGGGACGGCGTGAACTGGGAGCGGTCCGTTTACCGGCGTCCCTTCATAGTGCTGGGCTACCAGGTCAATGGCTACGACGGGAGCAGCTTCGACAGCGGGATGGTGTTTCCCATCTCGACGCCCGTGGTCCATGACGGAGAGGTCTGGATCTACTACTCGGGGTTCGACAACCTCCACAACGCCCCCGCGGCCGAACACAAGGGACAGATCGGCCTGATGAAGATCCGGCAGGACGGATGGGCCGCCCTGGATGCCACCGCGGAGGGTCACGTGACCACTCATCCGCTCCACTTCGAGGGGAGCACCCTGAAGGTCAACGTGGAGTTGCTGGCGGGAGGCAAGGGAGGGGCGGACGCGCCCTGGAAGGACATCTTCAACGACGACCCGGACAACAACGGCTACCTGCGGGTCGAGCTCCAGGACCGGAGCGGCACGACCATCCCGGGATTTGCCGCTGCGGATTCGAAGTTGAGCGAGGAAGAGGGCGTCTACCGGACGGTGAGCTGGGAAGGCGGAGACTTGAGCGGACTGACGGGTCCGATCCGGCTCAAGTTCGTCTACAGCCGCGCCCGGCTCTACTCCTTCCAGATCAAATAGCGGCGCTACGGCACCGCATTCAGCCCTTTCCCGGCGGACGTCACCCAGCCGGCGGCGGAGCGGAGGAAAACGATGACGCAACAATTTGCCACTCTGGATCGACTGCAGGAGGAGCTGGATTCCATTCTGGCGGCTCCCCGCCAGGAGGGCAGGCTGGAGGCCATCACCGCCTGTCCGGCCACGAACCTCCGGAAGTCTTTGAGCGAAGCCCGGCTCTCACCTGAGGGGGGCCTGGAAGGGGACCGCTGGCAAAAGACCTGCTGGCGAAAACTTCCCGACGGCAGCCCCGATCCCAAGGTGCAGTTGACCCTCATCAATTCGCGCCTCCTTTCCCTCATCGCCGGCAGCCGCGATCGCTGGTCCCTGTCGGGAGACAATCTGGCGGTGGATATGAACCTCACCGCTGAGAATCTCCCCGTCGGCACCCGGTTCCGGATCGGCGAGGCGTTGGTGGAGGTCTCGGAGTTGCCGCACACGGGCTGCAAGAAATTCTCGAGCCGTTACGGCGTCGACGCCCTGAAGTTCGTCAACGGACCCGGTACGAAGGACCTCCGTCTGCGCGGATGCTACGTCTTCGTGGTGGAGGCGGGGCAGGTCCGGGTCGGCGACCCCATCCGGAAGCTGTAGTCCGAATCTCTCACCAGTGGGCGCGATGATCGCGCAGGATTTTCTTCCTCGGCGGGTGCTACGTTTGAGCGAGCATGTGCAGGCTGAGGGCAAAAAGACCGGCGAGGGCGCGCCCAGTGCTGTCTGTCCCCGGGAGGCTGCCGCAAAATAGCCGTAAGTACCTGAAGAAACTAACGTTTACTTCAGACACTCAGCGACTGGGTGAGAAATTCGGGGGCGTGCGCTGCCCCCGAGGCTCACCGGCGGCTTGCGGAAGCAAGGAAAGGGATTGAGGCGATGGAGGTCACCAATAATCGACATGAACCGGCGTAAGTTCCTCTATGCAACGACGTTGCCGCCTCTGCTGGGGGCGAGGACCGGGATGAGTCTGTCAACCCACTTTCAGGGCCAGAGGTGGAGGAAACTGAAGCTCATTTTTCCCGACGGAGATGAAGGTGGCTGGGACCGGCGCCCGTCCGCTCCTCACGTCATCCAGTCCGGCGATCAACTGCGCATGTACTACATGAGCATCGAGGGTCAGCGGAGGCGAATCGGCCTTGCGGAAGCTGACATTTCCGATCCCCTGAGTTGGAGGAAAGCTTCGAACCAGCCGCTCTTGGACTTCGGTGCGCCCGGGTCGATCGATTCCCACTGGGTGAGTTATCCCTGGGTGGTGCCCGTCACCGAGAAACACTGGCACCTGTATTACTGTGGCTGGGGCGGAGACTATCACCCCTTCGGCAGGTTCAAAGCCTATCGGACCACTCTGGCCGAGAGCGACGACGCCGGCCTGACCTGGAAACGCAGCGGCCGGGCCCTGCTGGAATTGGGAAGGCCCTTTTCCTGCGACGAGCACGGCACTGGTTCCTGCGCCGTCATGAAGGTCGGTTCGCAGTATTGGATGTGGTACACGGCGGTCGTGCGCTGGCCCGAGACGCACAGCAAGATTTCCATTGCCCTTGCCGTTTCAAACGACGGGGGCCATACCTTCAGGCCACATCCCGCGGGGGCGCTGATCAGTATTCCGCCCCGGCTTGATTCCTACTTTTCAACCTGTTCCAAGCCTTTCGTGGAGAAGACCGGGAGCGGCTTTCGAATGTGGTTCAGCGTCGTAGAAGACCAGCGCCGTCTCTACCGAGTTCACTATGCCGAGAGTCCGGACGGAATACGATGGAAGTGGTGGCCCGACCCGGTTCTCGAGGTCAGCGAGTCGGGCTGGGACAGCGAAATGACCTGCTATCCCTCCATTTGGCACTCTGCGGAACACACCTACATGTTCTATGACGGGAATCGCTTTGCTGGAATCGGGGTGGCGGAGCTGGTGGGTTGAAGAGAGACTCATCGAGCGGATGCGTAGAAGCGGAAGTCATCCAGAGCGCCTTTGAAAAACCTGCCCATGTCGTGGGTCAGGTCCCGGCTCAATGGCGCTCTGTTTTGGACGGGCTTCTGAAAATCCAGCTCCGCTCCCATCGAGAGAATGGAACGGCCCGTTCTCCTTCCGCCCGGGTGAGGCGCCGCTGCAACGAGCTGCCCGTCCAGATACAGGCTGATCTTGGCGGCCTCTTCACTGTATTCCGCCCGGAGGTGCTGCCACTCGTGCAAGACAACTGGTCGGGAACCCCGACATCGAGTAAAGCCATCGGCAGCGTCTGACCTTCCCACCTCGAAGAAAGGCCGTCCCCGGCCGTCGATCCCGATACGCCATTCCCGGCTCGGAAAGCCCGAAAACATCCCTTCCACGTTGGACTTGCTCACCAGAGCCTGTGGGCGGCTCACGTCGCCCGGCCACAGATAAAACGAGATCCTGAAGCTTGCGCGCCCAAGAAGCGGCAGGTGGTGCGACCACAAAAAGTCGTCCTGACCGTCGAACTCGTAGGCCCTTCCCGTCTCTGGACGGGCACCCGGTCGTCCCACCACGGCACCCTCGTTCCGGCCCCGGTGCCCAAACGCTGTTTTGTCTTCCAAATGGCTGCCCCCGGCTTCATCCAGAGGCCAGTGACAGACCAGACTGTCGGAGGGTGAGCCATCAAGGTATCCGAAGCCGTAGCCGATGGCACCCACGTACCTGGCGTTGGCCCGACCTCCCCGTTCCCGTACCCCGTTCCACCACATCTGAACCCGGCCGTCCGGCAGGATCAAGACGCCTGGCTCGTAGGTTGCCCAGTTATCCCAACTGAAGGGAGTCGTCGCTGCCAGGGGATTCGCCGTCCCGGGCGCAAAGTCGAGTCCGTCCCGGGAAACGGCATACCCTAGATTGTAAGGCGCCGACCAGGTGCTGCAGAACAGATAATACAAACCTCCATGCCGGACGACGCAGGGACCGGCCAACCCGCGGGCCGGCTGCCAGGCGTCGCGGGCATTCCAGGCAGGAGTATGGTTGCCATCCCCATCGGCGGGAACGGTAAAGTCTAGTCCGTCAGGGGAGACGGCATAGCCGATGTGGTCGAAGTTACCGGAAGTCTCGGCCTGAAAGTACATGATGTAGCCCCCTTCAGGCCGTTCAACGACGGAAGGTTCGCCGGCAGTGAGAATCGGCAGGCCGTTGATCTTCTTTCCCTCCAGTTGCGCCGCACCCAGGACCAGACGGTAATTCTTCCAGTGAGTACCGTCCGGGCTGTCGGCGTAGCCGATCTGCTCGATGCCGTTGGCCGAAAAGTACATCCGGTAGAGTCCCCCCTGCTTGAAGCCCCAAGGCTCTAACACCTCCTTGTTGCACCAGGGGTAGTCCGGGTTGGGGAGAAAGCGTCGAGCAGGATCCTTGACCCAGTGAACTCCGTCGCGGGAGGAGGCATAGGCGATAGTCCACCGGTGTCCGGCGTCATAGGGGGGATATTCGATGGCTTCATACCACATCTCGTAGATGCCATCGACCAACTGCACACAGGGCTCGCCCAGGTAGCCCTCGTCATACGAGCCGGGCGGTCCATTATCGAGGACGGGGCTCGGGTACTTGAAAATCTCCAGGCTGGGTACATCCTGTCCGGCACCGTGCTCCTCCAGGCCGGGGTCCGCGACACAGCCTGTGAGCAGTGAAGCCGTGAGAGTGAGAGTTGCGCCTACAACGGGGATTCGGGCTGGTCTCCGGGCAGGCATCGTCCTCTCCGGGTTCGTCGTTATCGACTATTTGAGAGACACGATAGCATTAAAGCCTTTCAATTCCTGACCGTATTTGAGCGGTCCGCGCTACATGGAAAAGTAGCTCAGGAAGTGGCCCGTCCTTGAGTCTTCAGTCTGGTCAGGCAGGGGAGAGGTTTGAGAACGGGTCCGGGGGCCCTCTCAGCGACCGGCCCCTGCGGCCACCTCAAAGCTCTCGGAGACTCGAACTTCTTTTTCCTGGATCAGATCCTTCACCGTCACGGTGATCTCATAGCTTCCCGGCTCAAAGCTCTGAAGGGAGATGGGCAGGACCAGCACGACTCTCTGCTCGGAGAGATATTGCATCGACTTACCAATTATGTCGATGAACTGCGCGACGGGGTGTCCGTCATTTGCCACCCGGTACGCGACCCTCAGCGAGGGCCTCATTGCGGTCTGATCCAGGGCAACGTTGTACACCTGGAGATAAAAGTTGAGATTCTCTGAGGGCCGGAAGACTTTGTCGAGGCTCGGTCGAATGTGCAAGTCCCCCAGAACAAACATCGCATGGCGCTCCGGGGCGCTCTCCAGTCGTGTGATTCGATTCGAGAGCAGAATCGAGCTGACTGATAGCTCAGACCGGTGAGGCGGTGGAATCAATACCAGACGGCGTACACCGACACGCCCACTGATGAGATCCTTGATGATCAGGTCCAGCTTGTAGCGGCCCTTTCGTTCCAGCACCAGAACTCTTTGATAGACGGAGCGGGCGGTCCGGGCCCGATAATCGCTCACCAGATCCGCTTCGAATTCGTCCACAATCCGATTCGACAAATTGGTTACGATTCCATAGACCGCCATGCGGGCCCGCCTTCCATGCTCTTCCTCACCGAATGTGAGTTCACGATCGTGGATTTCGACACTTACGGGTACGAGTGAGCGCGTCTCGTCGAGGCCGAAATAATCGACCCGGTGAGAAAAGGGAAGGTCCTGGTAGGTGACGTCGATCTCCACGAGGCGTTTCAGATCACGATGCTTGAGGGGCTTGGCATGCCGGATCTTAGTAAACGTTTCATAGCGGTCGAAGGCGGTGTCCCGGGATCGAAAGCTTCGGAGATTGGCGTTTCCGGGCGACGTGAAGGTCGTCCCTTCCAAGGATTCGTCGCGCTGAATCATTTCAGCGATCGTATTGCCTGCGCCGGCCACATTGAGCAGGGCGTCCTTCTCGTCGGGGTTGAGGGCGAGCCGGTATTCCCCACTCCATGAAGGGTCTACGAACTCCAGGATGACATCGGAGCCAAGGCCTTCTACGAAGCGGTACCTCCAGACTTCAAACGGATGCGCTACGGTGGTTCCTCCCCCCTCTTCAAGGGGTCGCTCATACCTCCCGCCGGAAGGGTGCGCTTCGATCTCGTCGGGTGGTCCGTGGATGATGTAGATGCGGCCTCGATCGTTCATCCATCCGGGAAAGCCGCTGGCGAATCTCTCGTTGGCATAGGCGATCCGGCGATAGTGTTCTTCCTTGAACTCGTTGGCGGCACTGCGCGGATCCGGATCTCTTTGAAACCAGAACTGTTCGATGAACTGTTCCTTCTCTTCCGGGGCGGTCAGACTCTCGAAGACTGCACGCTCTTGCTTGGAGATAACGTAGACGACGTCCTCGTCCAACCAGCGTCGAAAGTAGTCTTCCGCCTCCTCTTTGAGCTGACCCTGAGGCGGGGACTTCCGGGACTCGTTCTCCTGGGCTCCAGCCTGGATCGGAACCTTCAGCAGACCGGACAGGAGAAGAGCAATCAGAAGTCGACGGAGAATCCATATCTGACATGAAGGGGCCATGGCTTTCGCCCCCCATTTGAGATCCCGGGACGTTTTCATTGTGCTACTTCAAACTAAATGAATAGAGTTTGGGGGATCCCCCGGTGGCGGCCAGATGGAACTTGATCTGGAACGAATCCCCCTTCAGCCTATCGAGGCTTCTTCCTTGCTCCCATTCGACTCTCCAAGCCAACGAGTCCCCCTCGAACCGGGGACTCTCCTCTCTGGAATACCCCGGCAGGGGCCGTCCCGAGGCGGGGTCGATCAGCTCGACTTGCAGAAAGCCGCCCTCGCTGCAGTCGGCGTTCACGTAAAGTTCAGAAGCGGTGCCGGGGCCGATGGGAATGGTGGTAAGACTCCCTCGAGCCCGGTCCTTCACCAACTCCAGATGGGTAAAACCGTCCAGTCTCAGCGTAGCCACGCCCCCTGAGGGCTGTCCTTCCGCCCAGGGCGAACTGCGCCAGCCTCCGTAGTACAACTTGATATCTTCGCCATCCACCAGGGGCACGGACGGTGCGACCATGTCCGAGTCCCAGGCGTCCGGAGCGCCGCGAGTGATCACCTTCTCGCCGGGCTGGATGAATACGAAGTACTCTCCGTCACGGCTCGCGGCCAGTTCCACATCCATGTTCGTACCGCTGTGCTGGTATTGATACAGGGCCAGGTAGTAGCCGTGGCGCTTCCACACCACCGCATCATGGATCTGTTCCACCTTTCCGCTTCTCACGACGGGTATGCTTCGGGCAAAGGGGTCAAAAATGGGGTTCTGAGGATGCCCCGTCCAGTGAACGGCATCCGGGCTGTAGCCGTAGGCGCCCCCGCGGCGGCTGATGTTCAGAGAAGTGAAACCGTAAGCCTTGTACCTCTTTCCCGGATCTTGTTCCGCCTCGTCGAAGAAAAGGGACATCGGCACGAAAGAACCGGGCTGACCGGCAGGAAAGGAGATGTTTCCTGCCACCTGCTGTCTCCACTGGATTCCGTCAGGTGAGGTGAACAGGGTCCAGCGCTGCCTCTCCGGCAGGTGCGGCGCACTCGATTCTTCGACGGGATCCCGGTCCCACTTCAGCAGTTTGTACCTTTTCGCCGGGTCCGCCTCGTGGGCGTCACGATGGATTCCGCCCGCAAAAATGGGCTTGTAAACCGGGGCCGGGGGAAGTCCCGGAACCAGATTCGTACGCTCCCGGCCTCCAAAGGGAACCATCCCCAGATCGACTTTCTCGAAATCGTAACCGTCCTGACTCTCCGCGTAACCGATCCGCCGCATGGGTACGGGGCCCGACTCGGGCCACTTGGACCCGGGCTCGCGGAAGACCCCCGAATACCACATTCGATACACGCCGTTCTCTTTCAGGACGCCCAATTGCGAGGCTCCCCCGGCATCAAAATCACCGGCTGCTCCCCTCCCGATCACCGGGTTTCCCTCGTATTTCGTGGCCTCATTGACCTTCAGGCGCAGACCGTCCAGCGCTTTCAACTCCTTCAGGTCCAAAAACAAGACGGTGGTTCCGGGTGTGGCCGTTAGAGACGGGACCGGCATCGTGTGATAGGCCGTCTGGGGAAACCGGCTTTCATGGGTAATGGAGACGCCGATCCCCTCAGCCTCGTCAGCCATTCTCTCCTCCACCGCCAGCCGCTCGATGGAGAGATGATTTTCATCCATTCTGGGCGTATTGCGCGTGAGCCAGTAGGCGTTCAAGACCGGACTCCACTGCTTTTCCAGCCAGCGGGCGTAAAACACGTGCTGACGGGTGCCGTTGATGAAGAAAACCCAGGGGATGCCGTAGCGGTCGAGGGCAAACCGGGGCGAGTGACAGAAATCCCACGCGAACCTTTCGTCCTCACCGGTAAGAGGAAAGTGTTGCTTTTTTTCGCCCCCTGGAAACACGGATCTCAACTCCGCGGTTCCGCTCTCATGGACCGCCAGTATTCCAGCGGGTGTCTCCACCAGGGCCGGCCGATAGGCCCAGAGCCTCCAGGGTCCGGCGGGCACGGAAGAGGAGGTCCGGGTTTCAACGGCAGACCCTTTGAGCGTCTCTTGCAGATCCGAAGGCTCTTTGCTGAGATAGAAACCACGCCCTTCCCGGTTATGCCACGCCAGGTGAAAGCGCCCCCCGCTGTCAATGAGAAGCGCGGGTGGAGCATGGCTGTCTCCGGCCGCGACTTCGAAAGCTTCCCATTTTCCACCCCTTGTGCTCCCCAGGTGGAGGGAGACGTCGTCGCCCGCCCCGGCCGTCCATGCCAGCCAGACGTCGCCATTGGGCGCCTGCCTGATGTCACCCACGAGCGAAGCCGCCTCAGCCAGAATCAGCGCTCCCGGCGTCCCGTCGGCTGGATTCACCCAGGGTGGCTCCTCTCCAGCCTTCAGGCGTCTCTTGAGTCGATCCAGGCTCATCAAGCTGTAACCGGAAAGACCCTTTTCAGTGCTCCAGACAAAATGAAGACGTCCGGCGCCATCAAGAGCCATGCCGGCGCAGTCCATCGATTCTTGGGCACTCCGGGGAGGGACGAGGTCGGCCGGGGGAAGAAAATCCTCCAGGGATCGAGGTCTGGTGTTTTTTGAGATTCGAAGTGCGAAGCCGGCCCGTCCCCCGGGTCCCCTCCTGGCCGTCAGGAGGTAGCAGATCCCCTCGCTGTCTCGCACCACCCACCTGCTGATGGCCCGATCGAACTCTCGAAGCAACAGCCTGCTGGGGCCGGCGAGAAGGGGAGCACATACGCATACGTATAAAAGCGCCGGAAACGCGAGGAGCAACAGGGAGCGGACCTTCGGCATGGAGAATTTCAGATTCCTGTCCCTTCGATCCTCCCCAGGGCAGCCTTTTCTCACTAGGAGTCTGCGCGGTAGAAATGATCGTAGCGAGAAAGTGGAGAATCGAGGCCAGATTTTCACGATTTTGAGGTGCATAGTTGTTCTATTCGCCGAGAAATCGGGGAAATATGGACCGATTCTACGCTTTCGCAGTAGATTAATTTCTGCCGCGCAGGCTCCTAGGGCAGCACTGAGCTTTTTTCTGGTACAATCTGAGTTCATAAGCCCGTGCTCCCGTGGTTCCGTAAGTCGTTGTTAAAAAAGAACTTATAGCACAGAATCCGGACTATATCCAGGTTTCCGGCGAAAACTGCGGGCAAGGAGGCTGGACTCGACGTTCCGAAGAGCGTTTCAGGACCGAAGATTGTCATCATCGCAGAGGAGATGGAGAGTGAACGGGACTACCAATCGTCGCACCTTTTTGAATCAGATCCCCTTGATAACGGCAACTGCTGCCATGCGTCCGGCCTTACTGGCCCGCCCGGGTCGGAAGAGCACCGATGAGGCCGTTCCCATAGGGTCGCGCCGCGAGTTGTTCCTGGACGACTTCATGATCGGGCAACTCTCAGGGAAAGCTCAACTTCGACTTCATCATCCGGTCTTTCGCGAGGTCGTGATCGAACATGATGCACCCTGGGAAGGAAACGCCAGCGGAAGCCACACCGTAATCCAGGATGGCGACGGCTACCGCATGTACTATCGCGGTTGGAACTTCAACACCCTCCCGGGCAAACTCGTATTCGACGGCAAACCGGTCACCTGTGTTGCCCAGAGCCAGGATGGAATTCACTGGGTCAAGCCCGAACTCGGCATTGTCGAATACGAGGGATCGAAACAAAACAACATCATTGTGGATGGAATTGGCACTCATAATTTCATGCCCGTGATCGACGAGAACCCCGCCTGCCCGAGGGAGGAACGGTACAAGGCATTGGCCGGCATCAAGAGAGAGGGCGGACTGTTCGCCTACAAGTCCCCGGACGGCATCCACTGGTCCTTGATGCAGGAAAAACCGGTGATCACCAACGGTGCGTTCGATTCTGCCAACCTTGGCTTCTGGGATCCCACCATCGGCCGGTACCGTGCCTACTGGCGAACCTTCACCGGCGGCGTCACCGAAAAGGACAATTGGAAGCCGGCTGGATTCCGAGCCATTCGAACCGCCACTTCTGCAGATTTCCTTGACTGGGACAACCATGCTGATTTGACCTATGTCGATTCTCCCGAAGAACATATGTACATAAACAACGTGGCGCCCTACCACCGGGCGCCCCACATCCTTGTGGGAACGCCGCAACGATATATCGAGCGGGGTTGGTCAGCTTCGATGAAGGCTCTTCCGGACCTTGAGAAACGGGAATTGAGAGCCAGCTCGCATCAACGCTTTGGGACAGCTTTGACCGAAACCCTGATCATGGCAAGCCGTGACGGTGTGAAGTTCAAGCGCTGGAATGAAGGTTTCATTCGACCGGGCATTCAACGTGACGACTCGTGGTATTACGCTCACCAGACAGTGGCCTGGAAGATGCTGGAAACGAAAGCGGACCGGGCCGGAGCTCCCAATGAATTGTCCTTCTATGCCTCCTCGGCTTATTGGCACGGCAAAGGTGGAAAGATGAGCCGCTACACCCTGCGCCTGGATGGATTTGTCTCAGCCTCGGCGCCGATGCAGGGGGGCGAGTTGCTGACCCGAGTCTTGAAGTTTGAAGGAAGCAAGTTGAAGGTGAACTTTGCCAGCTCGGCGGCGGGCACACTCAAGGTTGAACTACAGGACGCCAAGGGCCGTCCAATCCCCGGCTACTCGCTGCCGGAAGCGGATGAGACCTTCGGGGATGAGATCGACCGAACGGTTTCCTGGAGCGGTTCCACGGATGTCAGCAGGATTGCGGGTCAGGCTGTACGTCTGCGCTTTACCTTGCAGGATACGGACCTGTATGCGTTTCAGTTTGTGGAATGAGTTCCGGATCCAACCTTGATCTCACCCATTGAGTCTTAGTACCCACTTGGGCCAAAAGACCTGGAAAGGGGAAATATGGAAAAGTTCGAGAGCATCGTGCGGTCGCATTTCGCGACATTGCTGGTGCTGGTCGGCTTGGGCATGGTCACTGTCAAGAGCACCGAAGGCGGGTCCGTGGGCCAGGAGACGAGCGTCATCCGTTTCACGGAGCACCTGATCTGGAGCGATTACACTTATAACTATGGCATCTGTGCAGCCGATATCGACGGCGACGGGGATCCCGATTTGACGAGTGCCGATGCCGGCGGAAACAATGCCCTCTACTGGTTTGAAAACGATGGCCGGGGCAACTTTCGACGGCACTTTATCACTAGAAAGGACCCCTACCGGCCGGAGCGTCACCGGGTCGCTGACATCAACCGGGACGGCCGTCCCGACGTGGTCATCGTGGAGAACTTCTTCGGCGACGTCAAATGGTATGAGAATCCGGGGGATTTCCGGCCAGGGGTGCTCTGGAAACGTCATTACATTAGCAAAGGCGGTCTGCTCGGGGCTTATGACCTGGACATAGCGGACATTAACCAAGACGGCTTCCCGGACGTGGCCGCCTCCAGTTGGCGCCTCGGGAACAATTTCACCTGGTTTGCCCATCCGGGCACGACCGGGCAGGAGCCGTGGGCAGCACAGCCGATCGACACGCTGCCCGAAGACACCCGGACTGTTCGAGTGGCGGACTTTGACCGGGACGGACGGCCGGATCTTCTGGGAACGAGCGCTGTGGCACGGATCGTGCTCTGGTATCAAAACACGGGCCGGTCGGGGCGAGATCGATGGAAAAGGCACGTCATCGACCTCACCCTGGGGGTCCAGCCGGTTCATGGCGAGGCCTTTGACATAGACCGTGACGGGGATTTGGACGTCGTAATGGCACTGGGTGGCTGGGGTGAGAATCCGGGAGGTGGCGTCCTCTGGTACGAAAACCTGGAGATGGAAGAGGGCCGGCTACAGTGGAGGAAGCACATCATCAGTCAGAAACTCCCCAGGGGCTTTGAGGCGGTGGCCGGCGACCTGGACGGGGACGGGGATGTGGATGTGGCAGCCACCGGACACGGATCGGGAATCCTGGCCTGGTTCGAAAACCCTGGTGAGGCCCGGGGACGATGGACCCGGCACCTCCTGAAAGCAGGATGGAGCAACGCCAATCAGGTCATCATTGACGATTTCAACGGGGATGGCCGGGCCGACATTGCCGCTGTCGCTGAGAGGGGCTCCCTCGAATTACGCTGGTGGCGTAACGAAGGTAGTTTTGCGGTGGAACCTCCAACCGCGCTGGAGGTATCGGATCAGCTTCAGTTGTTTCTGGACGAGTGGTTAATCGAGTCGCTGGACAACGTCAGGCAAGTCCTGCACAGTCCACAACCCCGAGAGGTGGTCATCGAGGCGGACCGTCCCTACGAGGACGGGCTCATGTACGATCCCGTCGTCATCAAGGAAGGTGACCGCTACCGGATGTGGTACCGCACCAACTATTACTCGCTGCCTCCCCACACGGGCTATGCCGAGAGTGCCGACGGAATTCATTGGACGAAACCTGATCTGGGGCTGATCGAGTACGAGGGCTCGAGAGAAAACAACCTGGTGTGGCCAATTCCGGGAGGCCGGGGGCGCTCCCTGTCAATCTTTAGGGACGAAAATCCGGCGGCGCTCGCTGAGGAGCGTTACAAAGCCATTGGCGGGGAACCGACCGTGGGAGGCGAGAAGCGGGCCGGCATTTATGCCCTGGTTTCCCCGGACGGTCTGCGCTGGCGTTTGCGCGAACCTGAGCCCATGATCGTAGCGCCCCCGGAGGATCCCCAGTTCGATTCCCACAACATCGCCTTGTGGGATTCCGCCCGGCAGCAGTACGTCGTTTACGCTCGCGGGTGGTATCGCGAGGGAGCGCCTCCGCTGGAAGGCAAGCAGGTCGGGGAAGAATTGAACCGAATCCTGGTGGAGCTACCTTCCGGGGAGGTGCGCCGCTTCACCCGGGTCCGCGACATCCGGCGCTACACGTCTCCGGACTTCCGCACCTGGACCGGCCCCGAATACATCGACCTGGGATCTACCCCTTTGGAGCATCTATACAAGAATGCCGCTACCCCCTACTATCGTCGACCCGACCTCGTTCTGATGTTTCCCAAACGCTTGGTGCCTGACCGCAAGTTTCACCCCGATTACCCGGAGCCTTATCTTGAAAAGTATCCCAAGAACTGGTCTTTCCGCGGGCTCTCCGACGTGGTGTTCATGTTCAGCCGCGATGGATTCCACTTCGACCGCCGCTTTATGGAGGCGTTCCTGCGCCCGGGTCCGGATCCAAAGAACTGGGCCCCCCGCGCTATTGAGATCGGTCCCACCCTGGTGCCCACAGGACCAGGGGAGATGTCCGTGTATTACATGGAACATTACTATCTCCCCGACGTGCGCATTCGCCGCGGAGTGCTGCGAGAGGACGGATTCGTCTCGCTTCGGGCCCCTTACCAGGGAGGATCCGTACTCACGAAGCCTCTACGTTTCTCGGGTGCTGAACTCCGTATCAATTACTCGACTTCAGCGGCGGGGAGCATTCGGGTAGCAATTCAAAGCGCTTCGGGGAAGGCGCTCCCGGGCTATAGTCTGGAGGACTGTCCCCAGATCTTCGGGGACGAAACCAACCGCCTGGTCACTTGGAAGGACGGTTCCGACCTGGCCCATCTGGCTGGCCAGGCCATCCGCCTCAAGTTTGAAATCAAGGACGGAGACCTCTTTTCTTTACGCTTTGAGTAGACTCGCGACTTCAGGGTCTCGCCTGCACTTCTCACGAGAGAAGCAGTAATCGGTTTGTTTCGCCCGCGTTTCTCACCGGGGGGCGCGCCCAGCGCAGGCTGTGCCCTCGAGATTTCAATAAAATACCGGTAAGTGACTGAAGATACGATCATTTTAGTTATGCACTCAGCGACCCGGTGAGAAATTCTGGGTAGTGGTATTTTAGTGATTTCTTATCCAGATAAGTGCGAGAGGTACTTTTCCCCCAGATTATTCATGGAACATGTTGATAAGGGCTTCCAACCCGGCGTTTTCGTGCGGTCGGAGCCCGGTTTCTCTTGAACCTCTGTCGATTCGACTGAATCGGCTCAAAAACAGGACGATTGAACCAGTCATAAACCGTTTACCGGCCAGGGGGACCGTCACCCGCCGACAGGTTGACTTTCTGGTGAGAAATCCCCACCGTTTCGGTCCCTTCCACGGGCCCGATGCCTCCTCCGTCCACTATCCCGGCGCCCAGGACACCCGCGCCAGTCTCTTCCACAGCCGCTTCCAGTCCGTCGCCCCTTGACTGATGACGATAATCAATCGCCGCCCCTGACGCAGCGCCCGACTCGCCACTCGCAACACCCGCTCGCGAAAACGACGCAGACTCCAGCCCCGACGCGTCGCCTGCTCCATCAGCACCCGACCCAGGTGCAGGATCTCGTACCCCAGCAGATTCAGCAGGAACCGGACTTCGTTGTGGGGGCGAACCCCGGCCTCCGTCGTCGCTTCCGGCTTTGCTTCGGACTTCAGCGGTTGGCCCGATAGTGCGTCTTGGGCCGGCTCGCGGAGGACAAGGCCGGATCGAACACGTCCATTCGGCGAGAGCACGAATCGAGGATCTCGTCGTCCGGATCGAGTTTCGCCGCCGCCGTTGGTCCTACGCTGCCTGCTGCTCGTAGCGGTACGGCGACTCGTAGCCCAGCGCCGAGTGTCGGCGCCGCCGGTTGTAGAATCCCTCAATGATGTCGAAGACGGCCCGCCTCGCCTGGCGCAACTCTTGGCGCTCGAACGTCGTCAACCCATCGCTCCGGTGCCCCTCGTCCAGATCGGCCTGCTTGACCCACTTCCGGATCGCCGCCGCCGAGAGCTCGAACTCCCGCGCCAGCGACTCCGGCGATCGCCCCGAGCGTACCAGCCCCACGATCTCCCGCCGGAACTCCGGCGGGTACGGCCGCTGCTTTCTTGCCATCGTGGATCCCTCCTTTCTCCCCCTACTTTGGATGTGTCCACGAAAGCGGGTCAACTCCATTCCGCCTTCCCCCGCTTGCGATACATTGGCAGCAATGCTTCCGCCTCATAACGCTTCCGGCTCAGGCTCGTCAGCAACCAGAAATGATCCGGATACAACTCCCCCAGTCGCTCCCGCACCACCAGCACCACCCGGCGCGCCCGATCCCAACTCTCCGCCTGATAGGTCAGCTCATGGAACCAGAGCCTCGGTGGTGCATCCGGGGATCGCCCCGCCGGTTGGGTCAAGTAGGGCTTCGCCATCCGGTTCAGGACCTCATTCTTGCGGATTCGAGCGATATAGGGCACGCTTCTCGACTCCAGCCCCTTCAGTAGCCCCGGCTCCGGGAACCCCGCATCCATCCGCACGATCATCGAGCCGCACAGACGCCCGCGACAGTGGTCCACCACCCGGAGCGCCAACTTCAGCGCCTTTTTCCCCAGGGAGCTGGCTCCCGGAAAAATCTCCCCGTCGATCAGGTCCCCCGTCTCGGCACAACTCGCCACCAACCCATGGTACATCCGCTGGCGATAGTATCCGTTCCATTCGCTTCCCGGGGGATACCCATGGACCTCGACCGGGAGACCATCCACGTCCAGGTACATCGTCTTTTTCCGTCTCTTCTTCCGTGCGGTCTGTTTCCCCCGTTTTCGCCGCCGGCCTTCGATCATCTCGATCCGACGGCACGCCAGCGCCGTCACCGCCTGGTGCAGGACCGGAAGGTTCTCCTTCCGGCTGAGCGTGTCCAGCAGTCGGGACAAGGTCGGCTGTGACGCCAGGCCGGTGCCCTCCTCCAAGGCCGCCGTGCCCCGACGGGTCCGGCTCGCCACCCGCAAGCTCGGATCCTGACGCAGGCGGTCGGCGTCGGACTGGTCGCGCCAGCCCTGCCCCAGCAGCAGGAGTCGAGTCCGCAGCAGATCCGACAGCGGATAGCGGATCGAACTCGGGTGTCGCGGATCGTGCAACCGCTCGGTCAACCAATCGATGAGGCCGCTGCGATCCATCATCTCCCGTTGCACCAGGGCTCCCGTGTCCGCACTGAGCAACTCGGGGCGGGTCTCGAGGCGGAGGGATCGGTTGAATGAGGGTCGGATCAGCGGTATCGTCTCAGGCATGGCGTGCTCCGTTCTTTGTGGTTGTTTCTTAACACCATAACTATACCATAAATGACGGGCACGCCGCCTCTTATTGCCGCCCATGGAAGGGGAGAAAACCTTGGAAATGCGAGGGTTTCGGACCCCTCTGAACCCAAAGATTAAGGCGGAGTCGAAAACCACGATGGCGTTTCACTCACGGCGGCTCTCGACCTTCTTATGTGGGTATCCTGCAACCCTCTGATCCGACTCGACATGGCGGGAACGCTTTCCCATTTTATGTTTGCATGATGAATAATCTGGGGTTAGACTATGGGATTAGACTACTAGACCACCAATGTCGAAAGTCATTAAAATAACCATCGAACGCTGTCGAACCCCCGGTATATAGCGTGACCTTAGAGAGAGCCCTGTTTCGATCAATTTCAAACACCAAAGCACCTATCGCTTCATAGTCAATCTTGGATTTTGGATTATTTAGTTTTTCAATGAGTTTATTCGCGGAGCCTAATTTGTTCTTCACAATTAGCGTAAGGTCTCGAGGTAAGCTGGCCCCCTTAAATTTGAGTAAGTCCAGAAACTTTAGATTAATACCTGCTCGCTCATCTCTATCAATCATGTCCTTGGATACTCGAGGACGAGTTCCATCATGTGCATATATGCGGCACATGTGCAATCTATTGCCTGCGCACATCGACCTTGACCTATCTAGAAATCCACGAAGATGATCGCTTTGCCAATTTGCTTGATCAAGCAGTGAAACACCTAGCCAAATGCTACCAGGTGGTAGCAACTTTAACAACTCGAATGGTGAGTTCTTAGCGAGATAGTTATCATCTAATTGCAGCTGCGTAGTTCCTGTTTTCTGGAAGCTATATATTGCTTGTGCCAATTCTGGTATATCTTTATCAACAAGCGATATAAGAGTGCTGCATGCAGTTTTTCTAATGATATCGCTCTGGGAATTCGAACTTCTTTCTATACGACTCAATGTCGAATACCGATTCAATGTTCGGTCAATTTCCTCTATTACTTCATTATTTCGTTTAATCGAAGCGTTATGCGCAACGAGGATCAACATCAATCCGAGTATTGAAATTGCGTAACCTGCAATGACAACTATGTTCGGGTGTATGCTTCCCAGATCGGGTTCGGCAAGACCGATTCCGGCAATGAGGAAACCGATCACGACGACCAGCAGTCGGGAGGTTGGACGCTCAAGAGTGTCTAGAACAAGCTTCATAATAAAAGAGACCATAGCAGAATAACGTGGAACACGCCACCCTGCGAGTTGACTCGCAATAAGCCCAGATTATTCATGGAACATGTTGATAAGGGCTTCCAACGCGGCGTTTTCGTGCGGTCGCAGCCCGGTTTCTCTTGACAGCCCGTGGCAAAAGTCGTGAGAAGTCACACTGCTGACATAAAATGGCGCTATGTCTATGGGAAAGAAACCGTCAGCGGGACGGCAACGGCAGATGTGGGTGGCGACGGAGAAACTGCCTCGAAGTCCGGGACATCCCTTCTACGAGCGGTTGAACCAGGTGCTGGTGAAAGCCGGGTTTGACGCCTTTGTCGAGAAGCTTTGTGCGCGCTTTTATGCGGAGCGGTTGGGCCGCCCGAGTCTGCGGCCCGGACGGTACTTTCGGCTGCTGCTGGTGGGGTACTTCGAGGGGCTGAACTCGGAGCGGGCCATCGCCTGGCGGGTGTCGGATTCGGCGAGCGTGCGAGCCTTTCTGGAATACGACCCGGAGGAGGCGCCGCCGAATCATTCGACCTTGTCGCGGACGCGACGGCGGATCGACGTGGAGACGCACGGAGAGGTGTTCACCTGGGTGCTGAAGCAGTTGGCGGAAGCGGGACTGGTGAAGGGGAAGACGATCGGGATCGATGCGAGGACGCTGGAGGCGAACGCGGCGATGCGGAGCATCGTGCGCCGGGACACGGGCAAAGACTATGAGACGTTCGTGAGGGGATTGGCGGAGGCGTCGGGAGTGGAGACGCCGACTCGGGAGGAACTGATCCGGTTCGACCGCAAGCGCAAGCCGAAAAAGATGAGCAACGAGGAGTGGATGAATCCCCACGACCCGGACGCGAAGATCACGAAGCTGAAGGACGGGCGGACCCGTTTGGGCCACAAGGTGGAAGAAGCGGTGGACCTGGAGACAGGGGCGGTGGTGGCGGTGACGGCGCCGGACGAATTGGGGGACACTCAGACGATGGGCGAGACGCTCCGGATGGCCCAGGAGGAGGTGACGGCGGTCGAGCCGGACGCGGAGGTCCATGAAGTGGTGGCGGACAAGGGATACCACAGCAACGAGACGGTGCTGGAGTTGAAGGCGGTCGGACTACGGAGCTATCTGTCGGAAACGGATCGGGGGCGGCGAAATTGGAAGGGGAACAACAAGAAATACCAAGCGCCGGTGTACGCGAATCGGCGGCGCATTCGGGGCCGGCGGGGGCGACGGTTACAGCGGCAGCGGAGCGAGTTGGTGGAGCGGCCGTTCGCGCATCAGTTCGTGACCGGGGGGTTGCGCCGGATCTTCGTGCGGGGGCACGCCAACGTGCGCAAGCGACTGCTGATCCATGTCTGCGGATTCAACCTGGGATTGCTGATGCGTCACCTGACGGGGGTCGGCACGCCTCGGAGTCTCCAAAGTCGCGCCTGGATGCGCCTTTTTACGTTTATTTGGGCGCAAATGGGCCGCTGGATAGCCAGGAATCGCCATTGGGGGCGTTGCTGGGCTTCGATCCGGCCCGATTCGCTGTTTTGCGCTCCTCGAATCCATCATTAGGCCATCTCAACGCCAGCGTTCGAAAAGAACATAAACCCGAGAAATCCGGATTTTGCCACGGGCTGTTGAACCTCTGTCGATTCGACTGAATTGGCTCAAAAACAGGGCGATTGAACCAGTCATAAACCGTTTATCGGCCAGGGGGGGCGTCACCCGCCGACAGGTTGACTTTCCGGTGAGAAATTCCCACCGTTTCGGTCCCTTCCACGGGCCCGATGCCTCCTCCGTCCACTATCCCGGCGCCCAGGACACCCGCGCCAGTTTCTTCCACAACCGCTTCCAGTCCGTCGCCCCTTGACTGATGACGAAAATCAATCGCCTCCCCTGACGTAGCGCCCGAGACGCCACTCGCAACACCCGCTCGCGAAAACGACGCAGACTCCAGCCCCGACGCGTCGCCTGCTCCATCAGCACCCGACCCAGGTGCAGGATCTCGTACCCCAGCAGATTCAGCAGGAACCGGACTTCGTTGTGGGGGCGAACCCCGGCCTCCGTGATAGTGCGTCTTGGGCCGGCTCGCGGAGGACAAGGCCGGATCGAGCACGTCCATCAACTCCCCCATGTGCCCTTCCGCCTTCCCCCGCTTGCGATACTGTGCCAGCAACACTTCCGCCTCGTAACGCT
This sequence comes from Acidobacteriota bacterium, assembly GCA_965217775.1. GTDB lineage: Bacteria > Acidobacteriota > UBA6911 > RPQK01 > JAJDTT01 > JAJDTT01. The sequence continues at coordinate 2,325,338 of CBDCJH010000002.1, read as the reverse complement.
TCCGGCTCAGGCTCGTCAGCAACCAGAAATGATCCGGATACAACTCCCCCGGTCGCTCCCGCACCACCAGCACCACCAGGCGCGCCCGATCCCAACTCTCCGCCTGGTAGGTCAGCTCATGGAACCAGAGCCTCGGTGGTGCTTTCGGGGATCGCCCCGCCGGTTGGGTCAAGTAGGGCTTCGCCATCCGGTTCAGGACCTCATTCTTGCGGATTCGAGCGATATAGGGCACGCTTCTCGACTCCAACCCCTTCAGCAGCCCCGGCTCCGGGAACCCCGCATCCATCCGCACGATCATCGAGCCGCACAGACGCCCCCGACAGCGGTCCACCACCCGGAGCGTCAACTTCAGCGCCTTCTTCCCCAGGTAGCTGGCTCCCGGAAAAATCTCCCCGTCGATCAGGTCCCCCGTCTCGGCACAACTCGCCACCAACCCATGGTACATCCGCTGGTGATAGTGTCCGTTCCATTCGCTTCCCGGGGGATGCCCATGGACCTCCACCGGGAGACCGTCCACGTCCAGATACATCGTCTTTTTCCGTCTCTTTTTCCCCCGTTTTCGCCGCCGACCTTCGATCATCTCGATCCGACGGCACGCCAGCTCCGTCACCGCCTGGTGCAGGACCGGAAGGTTCTCCTCCCGGCTCAGCGTGCCCAGCAGTCGGGACAAGGTCGGCTGTGACGCCAGCCCGTGGCCCTCCTCCAAGGCCGCCGTGCCCCGACGGGTCTGGCTCGCCACCCGCAAGCTCGGATCCTGACGCAGGCGGTCGGCGTCGGACTGGTCGCGCCAGCCCTGCCCCAACAGCAGGAGTCGAGTCCGCAGCAGATCCGACAGCGGATAGCGGATCGAACTCGGGTGTCGCGGATCGTGCAACCGCTCGGTCAACCAATCGATGAGGCCGCTGCGATCCATCATCTCCCGTTGCACCAGGGCTCCCGTGTCCGCACTGAGCAACTCGGGGCGGGTCTCGAGGCGGAGGGATCGGTTGAATGAGGGTCGGATCAGCGGTATCGTCTCAGGCATGGCGTGCTCCGTTCTTTGTGGTTGTTTTAGCAACACCATAATCATACCATAAATGACGGGCACGCCGCCTCTTCTTGCCGCCCTTGGAGGGGACGAAAACCGTGGAAGTACTTGGGTTTCGGACCCACTTGAATCCTGGGATTAAACCGACGTTGAAAACAAAGATAGCGTTTCACCCAGGTCGGGTCTCAGCCGTTTTCTGTGGGTATCCGGTAACCCTCTGATCCGACTCGACATGACGGACACGCTTGCTCATTTTATGTTTGCGTGATGAATAATCTGGGTCTACACAAAGCCTGAAGGTACTGGAACGGCTACCGTCCGGTTCGGGGACCGCCGGCCGAATGGCCGGCTGTTCTTGTTCTCGAAAACCGGTGTCTATCGGCCCGTAGAAAAAAGCCCCATTTCGTCCGTTAATGCTAACGTTGAGGCGGTCTAACGATAGATTATAGGAGGGTAAATCGGAGGATCGGGCCAGCGTAGAGGAGATCCGTAATTGACATAAAGAGGGCCGTGGTTTTCGCCCCCATTCGAGATTCCGGGGCGTTTTCGTTGTTCTACTTCAAACTAAATGAATAGAGTTTGGGGGATCCCCCGGTGGCGGCCAGGTGGAACTTGATCTGGAACGAATCCCGCTTCAGCCCATCGAGGCTTCTTCCTTGCTCCCATTCGACTCTCCAAGCCACCGAGTCCCCCTCGAACCGGGGACTCTCCTCTCTGGAATACCCCGGCCGGGGCCGTCCGGTGGCGGGATCGATCAGCTCGACCTGCAGGGAGCCGCCCTCGCTGCAGTCGGCGTTCACGTAAAGTTCAGAAGCCGTGCCGGGGCCGATGGGAATGGTGGTGAGACTCCCTCGCGCCCGGTCCTTCACCAACTCCAGATGGGTAAAGCCGTCGAGTCTCAGCGTCGCCACGCCCCCCGAGGGCTGTCCTTCCGCCCAGGGCGAACTGCGCCAGCCTCCGTAGTACAGCTTGATATCTTCGCCATCCACCAGGGGCACGGAAGGGGCGACCATGTCCGAGTCCCAGGCGTCCGGAATGCCGCGAGTGATCACCTTCTCGCCGGGCTGGATGAATACGAAGTGCTCTCCGTCACGGCTCGCGGCCAGTTCCACATCCATGTTCGTCCCGCTGTGCTGGTATTGATACAGGGCCAGGTAGTAGCCGTGGTGCTTCCACACCACCGCATCATGGATCTGTTCCACCTTGCCGCTTCTCACGACGGGTATGCTTCGGGCAAAGGGGTCAAAAATGGGGTTTTGAGGATGCCCCGTCCAGTGAACGGCATCCGGGCTGTAGCCGTAGGCTCCCCCGCGGCGGCTGATATTCAGAGAAGTAAAACCGTAAGCCTTGTATTTCTTTCCCGGATCCTCTTCGGCCTCGTCGAAAAAAAGCGACATCGGCACGAAAGAACTGGGCTGGCCGGCAGGAAAGGAAATGTTCCCTGCCACCTGCTCCCTCCACCGGATTCCGTCAGGTGAAGTGAACAGGGTCCAGCGCTGCCTCTCCGGCAGGTGCGGCGCATTCGAATCTTCGACGGGATCCCGGTCCCACTTCAGCAGTTTGTACCTCTTCGCCGGGTTCGCCTCGTGGGCGTCACGATGGATGCCCCCCGCAAAAATGGGCTTGTAAACCGGGGCGGGGGGAAGTCCCGGAACCAGATTCGTACGCTCCCGGCCTCCAAAGGGAACCATCCCCAGATCCACTTTCCTGAAATCGTAACCGTCCTGACTCTCCGCGTAACCGATCCGCCGCATGGGTACGGGGCCCGACTCGGGCCACTTGGACCCGGGCTCGCGGAAGACCCCCGAATACCACATTCGATACACGCCGTTCTCTTTCAGGACGCCCAATTGCGAGGCTCCCCCGGCATCAAAATCACCGGCTGCTCCCCTCCCGATCACCGGGTTTCCCTCGTATTTCGTGGCCTCATTGACCTTCAGGCGCAGACCGTCCAGCGCTTTCAACTCCTTCAGGTCCAAAAACAAGACGGTGGTTCCGGGTGTGGCCGTTAGAGACGGGACCGGCATCGTGTGATAGGCCGTCTGGGGAAACCGGCTTTCATGGGTAATGGAGACGCCGATCCCCTCAGCATCGTCAGCCATTCTCTCCTCCACCGCCAGCCGCTCGATGGAGAGATGATTTTCATCCATTCTGGGCGTATTGCGCGTGAGCCAGTAGGCGTTCAAGACCGGACTCCACTGCTTTTCCAGCCAGCGGGCGTAAAACACGTGCTGGCGGGTGCCGTTGATGAAGAAAACCCAGGGGATGCCGTAGCGGTCGACGGCAAACCGGGGCGAGTGACAGAAATCCCACGCGAACCTTTCGTCCTCACCGGTAAGAGGAAAGTGTTGCTTTTTTTCGCCCCCTGGAAACACGGATCTCAACTCCGCGGTTCCGCTCTCATGGACCGCCAGTATTCCAGCGGGTGTCTCCACCAGGGCCGGCCGATAGGCCCAGAGCCTCCAGGGTCCGGCGGGCACGGAAGAGGAGGTCCGGGTTTCAACGGCAGAACCCTTGAGCGTCTCTCGCAGATCCGAAGGCTCTTTGCTGAGATAGAAACCACGCCCTTCCCGGTTATGCCACGCCAGGTGAAGGCGCCCCCCGCTGTCAATGAGAAGCGCGGGTGGAGCATGGCTGTCTCCGGCCGCGACTTCGAAAGCTTCCCATTTTCCACCCCTTGTGCTCCCCAGATGGAGGGAGATGTCGTCGCCCGCCCCGGCCGTCCATGCCAGCCAGACGTCGCCATTGGGCGCCTGCCTGATATCACCCACGAGCGAACCCGCCTCAGCCAGAATCAGCGCTCCCGGCGTCCCGTCGGCTGGATTCACCCAGGGTGGCTCCTCTCCGGCCTCCAGACGCCTCTTGAGTCGATCCAGGCTCATCAAGCTGTAACCGGAAAGGCCCTTTTCGGTGCTCCAGGCAAAATGAAGACGGTCGGCGCCATCCAGGGCCATGCCGGCGCAGCCCATCGATTCCCGGGCATTCCGGGGAGGGACGAGGTCGGCCGGGGGAAGAAAATCCTCCAGGGATCGAGGTCTGGAGTTTTTTGAGATTCGAAGGGTGAAGCCGGCCCGTCCCTCGGGTCCCCTCCTGGCCGTCAGGAGGTAGCGGATCCCCTCGCCGTCTCGGACCACCCACCTGCTGAGGGCCCGATCGAACTCTCGAAGCAACAGCCTGCTGGGGCCGGCGAGAAGGGGAGAACATAGGTGTAAGAGCGCCGGAATTGCGAGCAGCAAAAGAGAGCCGACTTTCGGCATGGAGAATTTCAGATTCCTGTCCCTTCGATCCTCCCCAGGGCAGCCTTTTTCAGCAGCGCGGCACTGAGCTTGGTTCTGGTACAATCCGAGTTCATAAGCTTGTGCTCCCGTGGTTCCGTAAGTTGTTGTTAAAAAAGAACTTATAGCACAGAACCCGGCCTGTATCCAGGTTTCCGGTGAGAACTGCGGGTCAGGAGGCTGGACTCGACGTTCCGAATAGCGTTTCAGGACCGAAGATTGTCATCATCGCAGAGGAGATGGAGAATGAACGGGACCACCAATCGTCGCACCTTTTTGAATCACATCCCCTTGATAACGGCAGCTGCTGCCATGCGTCCGGCCTTACTGGCCCGCCCGGGTCGGAAGAGCACCGATGAGGCCGTTCCCATAGGGTCGCGCCGCGAGTTGTTCCTGGACGACTTCATGATCGGGCAACTCTCAGGGAAAGCTCAACTTCGACTTCATCATCCGGTCTTTCGCGAGGTCGTGATCGAACATGATGCACCCTGGGAAGGAAACGCCAGCGGAAGCCACACCGTAATCCAGGATGGCGACGGCTACCGCATGTACTATCGCGGTTGGAACTTCAACACCCTCCCGGGCAAACTCGTATTCGACGGCAAACCGGTCACCTGTGTTGCCCAGAGCCAGGATGGAATTCACTGGGTCAAGCCCGAACTCGGCATCGTCGAATACGAGGGATCGAAACAAAACAACATCATTGTGGATGGAATTGGCACTCATAATTTCATGCCCGTGATCGACGAGAACCCCGCCTGCCCGAGGGAGGAACGGTACAAGGCATTGGCCGGCATCAAGAGAGAGGGCGGACTGTTCGCCTACAAGTCCCCGGACGGCATCCACTGGTCCTTGATGCAGGAAAAACCGGTGATCACCAACGGTGCGTTCGATTCTGCCAACCTTGGCTTCTGGGATCCCACCATCGGCCGGTACCGTGCCTACTGGCGAACCTTCACCGGCGGCGTCACCGAAAAGGACAATTGGAAGCCGGCTGGATTCCGAGCCATTCGAACCGCCACTTCTGCAGATTTCCTTGACTGGGACAACCATGCTGATTTGACCTATGTCGATTCTCCCGAAGAACATATGTACATAAACAACGTGGCGCCCTACCACCGGGCGCCCCACATCCTGGTGGGAACACCGCAACGATATATCGAGCGGGGTTGGTCAGCTTCGATGAAAGCTCTTCCGGACCTCGAGAAACGGGAATTGAGAGCCAGCTCGCATCAACGCTTTGGGACAGCTTTGACCGAAACCCTGATCATGGCAAGCCGTGACGGTGTGAAGTTCAAGCGCTGGAATGAAGGTTTCATTCGACCGGGCATTCAACGTGACGACTCGTGGTATTACGCTCACCAGACAGTGGCCTGGAAGATGCTGGAAACGAAAGCGGCCCGAGCCGGGGCCCCCAATGAATTGTCCTTCTATGCCTCCTCGGCTTATTGGCACGGCAGGGGTGGAAAGATGAGCCGCTACACCCTGCGCCTGGATGGATTCGTCTCAGCCTCGGCGCCGATGCAGGGAGGCGAGTTGCTGACCCGAATCTTGAAGTTCGAAGGAAGCAAGCTGAAGGTGAATTTCGCCACCTCGGCGGCGGGCACACTCAAGGTTGAAATACAGGACGCCAAGGGCCGTCCGATCCCCGGCTACTCGTTGGCGGAAGCGGATGAGACCTTCGGGAATGAGATCGACCGAACGGTTTCCTGGAACGATTCAACGGATGTGAGCAGGATTGCGGGTCAGGCGATACGTCTGCGCTTTAGCCTGCAGGATGCCGATCTGTATGCGTTTCAGTTTGGGGAATGAGTTCCGGATCCAACGCCGATCTCATCCATTCTTAGTACCCACTTAGCCCGGATCTTTTGCCTCGGCTGCTGTCACTGGGTGGTTGGTGCTTCCTTCCTCCAGCACGACAACCTGCCGAGGTTGAAGCTCTCGGAGATAGTCTCGGGCTCCACTTGGCCAGTGAACCGTGATCTCAACCTTGCCCTCGTAATCTCCCAGGCCAAAATGAACTCGATAGTCGCTGGCCGAAAGATAGCTGCCGGCCGAGGTGACCTGAGAGACTAGGCGTTTCTCGCCAAATTTGAGCTCCACAAGCGCCCCGAAACCGTTTCGGTTGGATTTTCTACCGACCAGTTTCAATTGCAGCCAGGCATTTTCGTTGCCTCCCTCGTTGCGCAACAGCACCGGGCTTCCGCCGCAATTGCTGACCAGCACGTCCAGGTCGCCGTCATTGTCGTAATCGGCCCAGGCCAGGCCCCGGCTGACCTGAGGAACCGTCAATACTTCGCCCCGCTCAGAGGTGACGTCCTCGTACAGGCCGCCAACGTTCTCCAGCAGAAGTTTGGGTTGCCGGTAGGATGCCCCTGCTCTCAGTTGGGCCGCGTTGTCCATAATGTGGCCATTAGCGACGACCAGGTCCGGATCCGAATCATTGTCCACATCGATCAAACCCAGGCCAAAACCCACAAAGGGCCGGCTGGGAGCCAGAACACCGGCACGGGAGCTCATGTCTTCAAAAAAGCCGTCACCCATGTTCTTGTAAAGGGCCAGGTATTCCAAGTCCAGATTGGTCACCGCCAGATCCAGAAGCCCGTCCCCATCGTAGTCTCCAGCTACGACTCCCATGCCTGCCTGCGGCTCCCCGTTCTCGTCAAGAGCGGTTCCGGTCAACAGCCCCACTTCGGAAAACGATCCATCTCCCTGGTTCCTGAAGAGAAAATTGTCGACTCCGTCGTTGGCCACGTAAATGTCGACCAGGCCGTCCCGATCATAATCCAATGGCACCACCCCCAGACCCTTTCCTGCAAACTGAGCGACGCGGGCTTTTTGACCCACCTCGGCAAAGGTGCCGTCGCCATTGTTCCGATAGAGGACATCCGGGACACCGTTGAAGGCCTCGGGACCACAGGTGGCCACGATGGGTCCGTGTTTACAGATCGGATTATTCTTCTCAAGTGAATGGTCTGTGTAACTGGCCACATAGAGATCCAAGAAACCGTCATTGTCATAATCGAAGAAGGCTGCACTCGAGCTCCATCGGCCATCGCCTCCCACACCCGCCGCCAAGGACCTGTTGTGAAAGGTTCCGTTTCCGTTATTGCGATAAAGGAGATCGGGACCGGCAAAATTGGTTATAAAGATATCGTCGAACCCGTCATTGTCATAATCGCCGACGGCGACGCCCATTCCATAGTACTGATTGGCTTCAATTCCGGCCCGGGAGGTCACCTCCTGGAAGGTGCCGTCTCCCCGGTTTCGATAAAGGGAGTGATCGAAGGAGAGATTCTGGTCGGTACCCGGAGTCCAGCCGCCGTTGATGAGCAAAATGTCCTGGTAGCCATCTTTGTCAAAGTCGATAAAACCACATCCCGATCCCACCGTTGCCACGGCGTATCTCTTGAGAGTAGGCGAATTCCGGTGCAAGAAACTGAGACCGGCTTGTGCGGTCACATCCTGAAAGGTTACCGAGGAGCCGGGGTCGGGCGATTCGACCAGGGCCCAAGCTTCGACGGCAAGCAGCGGGAAAAGCACCGCGGTCAGGAGTCGACGCCGCATCTACTCGGGATTCCCTCCGCGGGTCAGTCGGAGGTAGATCTCTCTTTCTCTCTCGGCTTCCTGAACGGCTCCGATTCTAGGCAGCGTAGTGGCAAGATTCAGGTGAGGGATGGGGTCATCGGGGTCCATTTCTATAGCCCGGCGATAAGATTGGACAGCACCCTGAAAGTCATTCTGCTTGAAGAGTAGGTTGCCCAGGAGGTTGTGGTAATCCGCATTCGCCGGGTTCAAGTCGATGGCCGTCTTGACGGCGTCGAGGGAGCCCGCGACATGCGTTTGCTCCAAGAGTCTGGCGAGCACAAAGTGGTATCGTGCGTCAAGCGGATACACCTGAATCGCCTGGCGAATCCAATCGGCCGCACGTTGGCGGTTCCCCATTTTGTAATCGATTTGGGCCAGGCGATAGAAACCCAGATCCATGTCGGGAGAAGCCTCAATGGATTTGAGGAAGGCCGCATAGGCCTGCTCCGGTGCAGCTTGCTTGGACAAGAGGTCCATTCCCTGCGCGTATAGCCTTGGGCCTCTGTTCTCCACCGCCAGCCTTTCCCGGGCCGCTGTCCGCAGAGATTGAAATCGTTTCAGAGCGGCAGCCGCTTTCTCCTTCATCCCCAGTTTGCGAAATGCGTCAGCCAGCAGAAAATGGGGTTCCGCATAATCCGGGCTGCCTTGCAAAGCCAGCTCCAGTTGTGCAACCGCTTTCTGATGCTCTCCCAGTTTGAGGAGCACAAAGCCCAGGTTCTTGTGAACATCCGGTCGAACCAATCCTGACGAGATCGCCATCTCCAGATGCTCAACGGCCAGGCCGAAGGTCTTGTGATCGGCGCTGTAAAGTAAACCCAACTCCAAGCGGGCGTCGGCAAACGAGGGAGCCAGGGCAACAGCCTGCTCCAATGCAGCTTGCGCTTCCTCGAATTGCATCAGCCCCTTATGGCTGACTCCCAAGAGGTAATGTCCGTAGCTGTCGCCGGGGTCCAGCGTCAGGCCCTTCTGAGCCAAAGCCAGTGCTTGATCATGCTGGCCCTCCCGGATGTATATCCGGCACAGGAAGCGAATACCGGGGAGAGACTTCGGATGCCGTACCAGAAAGGTCTGCAGCACTTGAATGGCTTCTCTCCGTTGCTTACAGTGAAACAAAACCGAGGCTAGGGCCAGCGAGTAAAGATCTGAGTCCTGATCCAGGCTCCTGCTTTTCCAATACTGGGCGATGGCTTTCCGGAACTGATTCTGGGCTTGGTAGAGGATTCCCAGTTGATAATTGAGCATGGGATCTTGAGGGTTCGAGCGGAGACGATCCTGCAACAGCCGCACAGCCTGCTCTGGTGATTCCTGCTCAAATGCCCACTTGGGGAGCGTCCGGTTCGCGGCGCCGCAGATTTCTGGTGAGCGGATGGCAAAGGAATCGCCCGGTCGCTTCTCCTGAGACCAGGCCCCGGCCCCAGCCTGGAAGAGGAAGACCAGGAGGCTGGACACGACTGCAGGCGGTATCGAATATCTCCGGCTCTGCAGGCATCGTCGCATCAGCCCTTTTCGTTCGAGGCTGCCAGTGACTGAAATCCAAGGCGAGAATAGAGCGCTCGCGAAGGACGGGTTTTCCCCCATCATATGTTGACAATATCCAGAAGGCTGGCGCTGAAAGCCCCGCGACCGCACGCGGCTTTCACCACGCACTACGCTAGGATACAACTGTGGCGGTCGATTTAGCCATAAATTCGGGGAGTTCCAGTGCTGTCGATTTGTTCGACCAACAAGTTATTCAGCTCCACATCGTGTAGCCGTCTTCCACGACCGGGAGGGAACATCACATGAAGTCGCCTGCAGCACCTCTTCTGTTTTGCGTCTTGTCGGTCTTGACGACGGTAGACGCTTCGGCTGAGTTCAAGGCTGGGGCGGCGGTGGTGGACGTGACACCCCTGAAGCTACCTGTTGTCGTCAACGGCGGCCTCGTCGCCCGTACTGTCGGCGAGGTGAAGACCCCATTGAATTCACGGGCGATCGTGCTCGACGACGGCCGAGTGCGTCTCGGGATTGTGGTTGTCGATAGTTGTTTGATGCAGCGTCCGTTCTTGGATGAGGTGAAGCAACTGGCGGCGCGGCGAACGCAGATCCGAACCGATCGAATGCTGATCTCGGCGACGCATACGCACTCCGCGCCGTCGGTCGCGGATAGCATGGTGCACGCTGAGCCGACTTATCTGCCCTATCTTCCGGGGAGGATCGCCCAAGCCCTGGCCGAGGCGGAAGCGAACCTCGAACCCGCTCAAGTGGGCTGGACCGTCGTGAACGCCGAGAAATTCACGGCCACGCGGCGTTGGATTCGCCGGCCGGACCGAATTGCCGACGACGTGTTCGGCAACCCCACCGTACGCGCGACCATGCACGCCGCCAGCAACTGGGACAACGTCACCGGCCCCTCCGGGCCGGAGGATCCCGAGCTGTCGCTGATTTCGTTTCAAGCGCTCGACGGCCGCCCGATCGCGGTGCTGGCCAACTTTTCCATGCACTACTTTTCGGGTGAGCAGGGCCTCAGCGCGGATTACTTCGGATTGTTCTGCGAAGGGCTGAAGTCCCGTCTTGGCGAACACCACGACGACAGCGGCCCGCCCTTCGTGGGGATCATGTCACACGGCTGCAGCGGCGATATCTGGAGACGCGATTACGCAAAGCCCCCGGCCTCCAGGTATGAGCCCACGATCGAAGGTTACTCGGCGGAGATGGTGGACATCGTTCTGGGCGCCTATGGCACGATCGAATATCGCGAGGATGTGGACTTGGCCATGGCGGAGAAGCGACTGGAACTCAAGTATCGTGTCCCGGACGAACAGCGCCTGGAGTGGGCCCGTCGGATCGTGGAAGCGATGGGAGATCGGATACCCAAAGTGAGCGTGGAAGCCTACGCCCGTGAGCAAATCGTCATGCACGAACTGCAGTCGGCCGAAATCGTGGTTCAGGCCCTCCGCATCGGCGACATCGCAGTCGCGACGACTCCCACCGAAACCTATGCCCTCACCGGCTTGAAGCTGAAGCTGCAGAGCCCGCTGCCGAAGACCATGGTCATGGATCTGGCCAACGGCGGGGACGGCTACATTCCGCCACCCGAACAGCATTTTCTTGGAGGCTACAACACCTGGGCGAAACGCGGGGCCGGACTGGAGATCGAGGCCGAGCCGAAAATCACCGAAGTCGCCCTCCAACTGTTGGAAAAGGTGGCCGCACGGCCCCGGCATCCGTACCGACAGAGTCGAGGTCCCGCCTCCGACGTGCTCCTGAAAGCCAGTCCGGCGGCCTACTGGCGACTCGATGAATTCACTGGTTCCCGTGCCCTGGATTCGTCCGGTCAGGATCGTGACGCGCGGTACGAGCCGGGTGTGGCGTTCTTCCTCGAGGGTCCACGCTCGGAGACTTACTGCAGCGACAATGAACAGAATCGAGCGGCCCACTTTGCGGGAGGACGGCTGCGGGCACGAATTGCCGACCTGGGTGAACAGTATTCCGTGGCCCTCTGGTTCTGGAATGGCATGCCGGCAGATGCTCGCCAGATCGCCGGCTGGATGTTCTCACGTGGCCGCGACCATGGTCTGGAAGGCGACCACCTCGGCCTGGGAGGCACGAGTCATCCGGGTAAGCTTATCTTCCTCCGCGGTGAGAACGGCGAGGGAGGGAAGCTGGTGGCGGGTCGTACGGAGATTCGGCGCTGGAGTTGGAATCAGGTTGTGTTCGTACGCGACGATGAAACCGTGCGGGTTCATTTGAATGGCAGGCGCCAGCCCGAGATCGAGACCGAGTCACCTGCAGATTTTCCCGTCCGGTTTGACCACTTGTTCTTCGGCGGCCGCTGCGACAATCAGTCCAATTGGGAAGGCCGCCTCGATGAGGTGGCGGTGTTCGACCGGGCCCTGTCGGCGGAAGAAATAGAGAAAATGGCTGATTGATCGCCAACCGGGCCGTGCCTTCACTCCTCCACCAACCGGAAGGCGAAGGGCTTGGCCTCGTCCGGATGGGATTTCAGTAGAATGGAGTTGCCAATGAACCAGATAAGAAGAAGAGAGTTCGTGCAATCTACGGCACTGGGGCTCACAGCCCTGGCTCCCTCGACTTCCTTCGCCGGAAAGCGACAGCAGGAATCCTGGATCGACATCGGCTCGCGGCGCGAGCTGTTTGTCGATAATTTTCTGATCGAACGATTGGAGGGGAAGGCCGAATCGCGGCTGCACCACCCGATTCCGCGTGAGCTCGCACTTGTCCACGATGCCCCTTGGGAAGGCACCAGCAGTGGTTACCATACCGTGTTTCAGGATGGCGACCTCTACCGGATGTACTATCGCGGGTCACAGCTCGAAGTGAAAGACGGCCGGCTCATCACGGATCGCCACCAGACGGTCTATTGCTATGCGGAGAGCCGGGACGGAATCGGTTGGACCAAACCGATCCTCGGTCTGTTCGAGTTCGACGGTTCAAAGCAGAACAACATCGTGTGGGATGGTGTGGGCATTCATAACTTCACACCGTTCAAGGACCTTCGTCCGAACTGTCCTGCCGAGGCCCGCTACAAGGCGCTGGGCGGACTCCGAGCCGAAGGCGGCCTGTTTGCGTTCAAGTCGCCCGACGGCATCCACTGGTCGCTGATTAGCGACAAACCGGTCATTACCAACGGAGCGTTCGATTCACAGAATCTGGCTTTCTGGGATCCGACACTGGGGAAGTACCGGGCTTACTGGCGGACTTTCACGGCGGGGATCACCACGGAAAAGGTCTGGAAGCCGGCCGGGCACCGAGCCATCCGCACGGGATCATCCAGCGACTTCCTCAACTGGGGTGACGAAGCCGACCTGACCTACGAGGACTCGCCCGACGAGCATCTCTACACGAATCAAATCAAACCCTATTACCGGGCACCGCACATCCTGATTGGCTTTCCGGTGCGTTATACGGAACGTGGCTGGTCCGATTCGATGCGTGCCTTGCCGGAGCGTGAACACCGCGAACTGCGAGCCGAGGCAAACCTGCGATACGGTACGGCGCTCACGGAAGGGCTGCTCATGGCCAGCCGGGACGGCGTCAGATTCAAACGCTGGAACGAAGCCTTCCTGCGTCCCGGAATCGAGCGGCAGGACACCTGGAACTATAGCCATCAATTCACGGCTTGGCATGTCGTCGAAACCAAGTCGGCACTCAAAGGAGCGCCGAACGAACTGTCTCTGTACGCGAAGGAGGGTGGCTGGACCGGGACCAGCAGTGCGATGCGGCGTTACACCCTTCGCCTCGACGGCTTCGTCTCGGTGAGTGCCCCGATGAGCGGCGGCCAACTGGTGACGAAACCGCTGACCTTCTCAGGAAAAGAACTTCACCTGAACTTCGCCACCTCTGGTGCTGGAAGTATCCGCGTCGCTCTGCGACGTCCCGATGGATCGCCGATACCAGGATTCTCGATGGCGGACTGCAATGAAGTCTTCGGTGACACGCATGACCGTGCTGTCACCTGGAAATCCGGCAGGGACGTCGGCAGGTGGGCCGAAAAGCCGGTCCGGCTGCAATTCCAACTGAAAGATGCGGATCTGTATGCGTTTCAGTTTGTGGATTGACGAGCCTCATACCCTTGATCAGGGCGTACCCTTTGTTTTTCCAGGCGCCATCCCGATCCGTCAACGCTGAGGGCGCGGTGGCCCCGGTAGCGGTCATTCAGGGCGTGCATTTCCTCGATGCTGTCAAAGTAGCCGACGATGAAGGCAGCGCTGAAGGATTCGCCGGCCTTGATCGGCCGGCCCCCAATCTCATGGATGAAGATCACGATCCCGGGCCGCTGGTTGCACCACGCCTCGTAGACGACGGAGGGTTCGAGCGTGATACCTGCCAGCCACGGACCCTGTTTGCCCGTTTCCGGGTCGCGCAAGCGGTAGGCGCGGATGAAATGCTCCGGCATTTCGTGCGTGTCTCGCCGGTAGTTGAATTTTTCATCGGGCGGAAAGACGTCGTAGAACTCGCTGGGCGGGATCCGCAGCCCTTCCGGACCACCCAGGTAACTGAGGTAGATCTCGCTGAACGTCTCGCCGCGCCGGTGGCGGACACAGCCCGGCATGTCAACGCGGAGGAACATTTCGTCCGAGTCGTTGACGCTGTCGATTCTGTCCATCGAGAAGAAGTAGCGCTTGCCTTTCGGGAACACCAGTAGCTGAGTCCATTGCGATCCGGCGTTGTAGCCGGGGGCGGCGTACTCGTAGCGGTAGGTCGTCTTTACGGCGACGAAATCCTGGCCCCGGATCACCTGGGGTTGGACCGGCTTCATCCTGTGGCAGAGCTGGGGCCCCTCGATGATGCGCTTGGCCCGCGTCCCGTGGTTGTCGTTGTTGTATCGATAACGAACGGTCTTGGTCCCTTGCTCCTGCCAGGCCTCGTCGCTGCCGGGCTCCATGATCCAGTCCACGATGCAGAGCCCGTCGCCGGCTTCGCGGAAGCCGGTGCGCTTATCGAGAAACGATCCCTTTTCGATGCCGGTCATCCACTGCTTGGGGTTCTTCTTGGGGATGACGGCTTCGAGTTTGCCGGTCTCGATCTTGATGGTGTTGTCGTCCTCGGTAATGCGCGCCCACGGCGCCTTGCCCGCCGGCTCGGCCGGCAGCGTTCCGGCGCTGGCCAGTGCCATGAGAGTCAGCACCATCAGCGGTTTGGATGAGCGATGGGTTGGCATGGATGTTTCCCTCGTAGTTTTTGGCAGGTAAATTCAATTGCCGGATTCGAAGAGAGGACAGTCGGCTTGACCGGCCCAAACGGCCGGAATGGCGTGCCGGTGATCCGGTGTGACGACCCCGACGGCGTCAATATCTTTCTGGTCCGGCAGATTGCGGAAATCGGCAAACGCCTCGGGCTGACAAGTCGGAGGCCCCCTCACTGCCTGAACTGGAAGGCGTACAGGTCGGTGTCATTCATGACGAACCGGAGTCGGATCGGCTTTCCGGCGAGACGACTCAGGTCCGACTGCCGGTGCCAGGTGACGATCCGGTTCATCTCGTTGGTGGTGTGAATACGGTCGCAGTCCGCCAGTCGAAAACCTTCCAGGGGATTGTCGAACTCGTCCAGTATTTCTACTCTGAGCGTGCCCAAGGCTGAGGTGTCGACGTTCAAGACCAGCTCCCGACCCTCAAATTTCAGGAGGGGGGTGGTAAACTGCCCTCCCGGGTACGAGGCTCGAACGGAGATAAACCCGTCCCTCCGCAGAACCAGCCGACTGAGGGCTCGAATATTCCGAATGGGACCCAGCCCCTCCCTTCGAACCGCTTCGCTCTGAGGCTGAAAGCCCCAGGCATGTATCTGATCGCTGCCGCTGTAGTACATGTACATCTCGCGCCCGTTGAGAGCGGGAACCAGGCCGAGAATCATGTAGTTGGACTTTGAATCGAATTCGCCTTTCATGCCCAGGTCCACAAAGGCGCGGCGGTCATATCGGTGCCAGTCGATTCCATCCCGGCTTGCTGCGAACCGGATGTCCAGTGGTCCCGTGTTGGCAGCCGTCTGACCTTCCCGAGGCATGGTCTCTCCTTTCTTGTCCCAGAAAGATTCGAAATCGTAGACCGGATCGTTTTCGAATTCGCGGAGGAACCGGCTGTGGTAGTGGTAATAGGCCGAGGGGAACATGTAGTAGGCGTCCTGGGCCCAGGGATACTTCACAGTGGCGTTCGTATACAAATCCATGACCTGGACATTACGGTCTTCCCTCGAATCGTAGTGGTGGGGATCCAGGTGATCGACAGCCAGTACGACAGGCGTAACTTCGGCATTCATGAACCGTTCGAGATGGTCCGATTCGCTGCGGGCCACGGCCCTGCCCTGGGATCCGGGAGGACGCAGATTTCGCCGGATGTAGGCCGCATATTTGTGGATGCGATCATCCCAAAAGATCACATTTGGGGAATCCAGGTGGTGCTTTTTCGACTCGAAAACGATGACGGATTTGCGGGTGAGGCTCCAGTGGATTCCGTCTGGCGAAGAAAACAGGTGCAGGGCGGAAGCGGGGAGCGCAGGGGGGTTTCTGACGTAAGCCAACTGGCGAAATCTCTCTTTGGCAACTGCGTTGGGGTCCAGAAACACAGTGGTGCCGATGAGTCCCGCTTTGACGCCACCGGCACCGTAGCCAAGAACGATGTTGTTCTCCTTGCTTCCGAAGATCTCAGCCAGACCCAGCATGGGCTTTTCCCAGTGAATCCCGTCCTGCGAGCGTGCATAAGCCAGACTCTGAAACCTCCCTTTGTTCCACATCGGTTCGCCGGTGTCGGGATCCCTCTTCTTGGGAGCCCTGGCGCTGTACCAGAGGTGGTAGACATCCCCTGCCTTGATGACGGTGGAGGAGCCGGAAATTACGGTTTCCCAGGGGTGTTCCGGCGCAATCGTGAGTTCGTTCGTCTTGGTCGGCTGGTGAACGACCAGCTCGACGCCATCGGAAACCTCCAGGAAACGCTCGTCGATGAACACCTGCCTTCGGCTGGCGACGTCCAGAGGGTTGCTCTGGGCAGGCAGGGCCGTCTGACCCGTCAGCATGGCCAGCAGGACAAACCCTATTGCTCGCATTCCAAGTCTCCTTCCAATCCAAGGTACGGGCTCTGGGTAGGCAGGGCCCGCGTCCGTCCTTCAATCGCAGAAGCGGGCCCGGCTGGGCGCACCAAAAAAGCCGGCCGTCAAATTTGATAGCCGGCTTTTGTCTTGCCAGTTACAACCTTTTGATCCCGGTTCAGAAAATGAACTTCACGCCAAACTGGACGATTCGCGGACCCGAGGAGAAGCCTTGCGTCCCAAACCCGCTGCTCCTGGGGTTCGTATTGACCGCGTTGCGGTGGGCGCCCCAGAAGTAGTGCGAATTGAGGAGATTGTAGGCTTCCAACCGAAACTGGGCCTGAAACCGCTCGCCGATGTAAGTGTTCTTGACAAGAGTCAAACCCACGTCCGTGGGCGCCTGATCCCGGACCCCGGAAAGACGAAGGGGAAAGGTGCGCAGATTGTAGGCGGGCTGTTTGGCGGAGCTCCTCTCAAACCCGGCATTCTGGTTGAACATTCGGGTCGCCTCATGCTGGCCAACCGGGATGTTCCTGATGTTGCCCCGGAAAATAATATTCCCCCATTTCATGGGGATTCCACTCTGCGCGAACCCAATGAAGGTTGCACTCCACCCACTGATCAGGTGACTGGCAAGGCCCGACTTTGGTCCAAAACGCTGGCCCTTGCCGAAGGGGAAGCTGAAGGTGCCCGCAAAGCGAAGGACATGGGGACGGTCGTTGATGCCGATCGTCCTTTCCGGCCCCGGGTCAATTCCGAAACCATTGAGAAACTGCAGCTCCTCCATGGTCTTACCCCAGGTGTAACTGCTCTGAACGTCCCAGCCCCCAAGGTCCTGGGCCCGGAATTCTACCTGCATGGCATCGTAGTCGGTCGAGCCTACCTTGTCGGCCCACGAGCGAAGCCCGCTGATATGGGGATAGGGTCGCAGCAGAGCCTGGCGTTGGATGGTCGACGCCACTCCCAGAGAACCACCCACACCCTCGACTCCCTGGAACGGATTCGGGACCCGCGCCGTCATGTAGTCGATATGGGCCTGATCCCGCTCTATCGATCTGGTCAAGTACTGCCCCGGCAGCCGGTTATGGTCGTTGTTGGAAATGCCGAAGTCCCTCGTCCGGTTCCCCACATAACGCACTTCCACGGTGGCGTTGGGCGACAATCTGCGTTGGATGCCCAACTGAAACTGGTGAGCATAGGGGTTTGTGGTACTTCGATCGACCCCGTGGTTCATCCAGATGAGCTGGCCCAGATTGGTCATCAGTCCGTCGCTGGACCCCCGGGGTTGGTTTAAGCCACCCGGGAAGAGATCGTTCAGAGAGCCCGGAAAGGTCAAGCCTCCGTCGGTGCTGGAAAAGGCGAATGTGCTCGTGTCGAATCCGGCAATCGGAAAACGGGCAGCGAAGTGACGCTGGTTGAGGGGGATGAAAGTACGCGAGTAGCCGCCTTTCAGGACCGTGTTGTCGTTCAAGCGGTAGGCCGCGCCGGTCCGCGGAGAAAAGTTGTTGTTGTCAGAGTCGTAGACGGTGCGGGGTTCTCCATCAACTCCGGCAAAGAGCACGCCTCCCATCAGCCGAAACTGATCCACCGGGATTTCCTGAATCGGGTTCTTGGCATAATTTGCCTGGACCGCTGCCGAGACAGGATTCTCCACGTCGGCCGCCCATCGTGTCAGTGCCTGGTCATGCATCTCGGTGGGGGGACCTTCGCGCTCCCACCGGAGCCCGAGGTTCACGGTGAGTCGGGGTGTGACTTTCCAGTCGTCTTGGAGATAGATGCCTGTATAGGTGGAATAATTCGCATAATCGGCACGTACGTTCCGGTTGGTGGAGGAATGGAGGCCCAACAGAAAGTCTGCCAGACCGTGGCCCCGCGGAGGGGGCGGGGAGTTGTCGAAGGGACCACTGCTGAATTGACCGGTGAAGAAAGTTCGGGCTTGATCGCTTCGAACGGAGTTGTAGACATAGCCCCTCCAGTCGGCCCCAAACCTGAAACTGTGGTTCCCTGAAATCTGGGTGAAATGGGCGGAGGCGCTTCGAATCTCATCAACCTGGAGGCCCGGATCGAAATTGGTAAACCCGTTGTGGCCACCGGGAAGGTTACTCAGTTTGGGGTAACCGGTGATTGAAACGTAGGGAAAACCCGTAAACTCGACGTCGACGAACTGGGACATGTTGGTGGGGAGATCCGCCCAGGTCAGTCCCCCCGCGTTGTTCCGAGCCCTTGAGGTATGCCGATTGTTCGTGGCGCGAAAGTCAGCCACGAAAGTGGGGTTGATGGTCCAAACGTCGCCGACCGAGAAATTCCAAATCTGGTGTCGCGTACCGTGCACGTCGACGCACTCGCAGCCCGGACCTCCCGGGTGGTTGTCGAACATGGTCCACCCGCTGGAAGGACCGTCCGAATTGAGATACCTGCCAAACAGTGTGTGCGAATCGTTCAAGTCATGGTCGATTCGAAGAACCGTGTGCCGGTCCGTTCTGGGAAGCGGGGTATAGCCTTTGTCGTAAAGATAGTTGCGAAAGCCGTCCGAACTCGCCCCACTCGAATTGTTGGGGGCAAGGAAGAACCCGAGGAGGGGTGCTGCAATCGGGTGGATGCGACTGGATGGAATGATATTGTTGGGGAAAGGTTGGCGCTCGACTCGCCCCTCCGCGTTCAGAACCGCGGTCATTGGGTCGTAGAGCTGATATTCTGGGTCCAGTGCCAGCAGGTCCGAAAAGTCGCCGGACTTATGTGCCGCTCTGGGTACGGTTGCCTGAGAGTCACCGAACCTGACCTGTTCCCAATGGGTCCAGCCCAGAAAGAAGAAGGTCTTGTCCTTGATAACCGGACCTCCTCCTGTAAAACCGTAACGCTTGTAGGGAAAACTGCTTCTATCCTGTCCAGCCCGGTTGCGGACCCAGCTGTTCGCGTTGAACATGTCATGGCGCCCGAAGTAAAAGGCCTCACCGTGATAGTCATTGGTGCCCGTTTTCATGATGACGTCAACGGTCGTACTGCCGGTATGCCCCACACTGGCATCGAAGGTGGTGGTTTGGATGCGCACTTCCTTGACCAGTTCCGTGGTCGCATTAAAGGAAACGGCACCGCCGTCGACCGCATTGTTTCGCTGGGTGTTGGGAGTTCCGTCCATTGTAAACTCTGCAGTTCCCGTGGGCATTCCGTTGAACCGGACCAGACCGGATCCAGCCCGCTGATAGGGCTCCTGGTTCATACTGAAGTTGCCGTACCCTGCAGCTGAGTCGGCCGAGGGTGAAAGCAGGAACAGATAAGTGGGGTTTCCCTGGCCGATGGGCAGCGAGGTGAGCGGCTTCTGCCCAAAGGCGACGCCCAGATCGGCATCCGCCGACTGGAGAAGCGTGGGATCGGAGGTCACCGTCACGCTGTCTTCGACCTCCCCTACGTCGAGACTGAGGTCAACCCGCACCCGCTCGTTGCTGGCGACGGGTATGTCCTCGACCACAGCGGTTTTGAAGCCCTCGAGTGCGGCCTCAATCCGGTACTGGCCGGGCAGCAGTCCCGGGGCCTCGTAGTAACCGCTGTCGCTGGTAATCGTATTGCGGGCAATGTTGGTGGATTGATGGATGACCCTCACCTCGGCTCCCGGGACACTGGCGCCACTCGCGTCGACGACCAGGCCCGAGATAATGGCCCGATGCCCCTGAGCCAACAACGCCGAGCCGGCACCCATCAGGCAAAACACACAGATTGCGATCACGGTCCTGTAATTTGCGGTCCACATCGCTGCGTCCTCCCTTTGGCGAATTAAAATGTCCGCCCAGATGGCAAAATCACGCTCCTGGCAGACTCAGTGAGACAACGAGCCGATTTTTGGCTTGTTCTTGCAGTCTGTGGTGATAGTCCCGCATAGCACCGAGACGGGGGCTGCGCCCGCCGGACAAGGCGCGGCGAGGCAGCATACTCGACCGTATGTGATCAAGGAGTTAATGAAGTGGGCCGGGATGCAGCCCCGACCGAATGCCGTGCCGACTTTTACCACGGGCTGTTGGAAAAGAACTTGCTAGATCACTAGCAATGTTAATAATATCGGCCCAAATTCAGCAAGAATGGTGCCACGTTACTCAAGAAGCTGACTAAGTGGAGTCATTTCTTTACTTATGTCAACTGGGCAGCCCCCGCGATCAACCCTCTTGATCCAATAAATTGAATTTCCAAGAGGCAAAAAAAGGCAAAAAATCAAAAACTTGGATTTATCGAGTGACTCAATCAGACAGACTTTCCCTGTGTCAACGGGCCATGGAATATTTGATGTACAATTTCCCATCGAAAACCTGGTGACGGCTTTGGTTCCAGGTCGGACGGGTGTTTCCGGAGGTTTCGGAGGTTCCTCACCGGGGCTGCAAGAAATTCTCGACCCGTTACGGTGCCGACGCCCTGAAGTTCGTCAACGGGCCCGGTTCGAAGGACCTCCGGCTGCGTGGATGCTTCGCTGACGTGGTGGAGGCGGAAAGAATCCGGATCGGCGACACCATCCGGAAGCTGTAGTCGAGGAGGACCATGAAGATCATCGACGTCCAGACCTTCGGCGTGAACCTGGGAGACGGCAACCACGTCTTCGTCAAGATCCTGACCGACGAGCATCTGCACGGGGTCGGCGAGGCTTACCGCGTCGGTCCGGACCATGCGGTGGAGGAGGCGGTCCACTACTTCAAGGACTGGATCCTGGGCCAGGACCCGACTCGGATCGAGTACATCTGGCGCCTCCTCTACAACGGCTCCCGGTTCCCGGGAGGCTCCATCCTGAACGCTGCCATCAGCGGCATCGAGATCGCCTGCTGGGACCTGAAGGGCAAGGCCCTGGGGGTCCCCGTCTATGAACTGATCGGCGGCCGCTGCCGGGATAAGGTCCGGGTCTATCTGGGCATCGGCGGAAGCACACCGCGCGAGGTGGCCAACGCGGCCAAGCGGGCCGTGGACCAGGGGTTCACCGCCGTCAAGATGGCTCCGCAACCACCCCACGCCGAGAAGCTCCCCTGGGACCAGGTGCTCCGGGGGACGGCGGCGAGGCTGGAGGCGGTTCGCAAGGCCGCAGGCGACGACCTGGACGTGGGGCTGGATCCCCATGCCCGGATCTTCGAGCCGGTCCGGGCCCTGCAGATGGCCGAAGCGGTCGAGCCCTACCATCCCATGTTCTTCGAAGAGCCGCTCCGGCCCGAGAACATCGAGGCCATGGGGAGACTGCACCGGAAGATCCCCATTCCCATCGCCACCGGGGAGATGCTCTATACCAAGTACGAGTTCCGGGACGTGATCGCGGCCGAAGCCGCCGACATTCTGCAACCGGACCTGCTGCTGTGCGGCGGGCTCATGGAGTCCAAGAAGATCGCCGCCATGGCCGAGGCCGAGTACCTGACCATCGCTCCGCACAGCCCGCTGGGTCCCGTCTCCACGGCCGTGTCGACCCACTTTGCCGCTTCGACGCCCAATTTCATCATTCTGGAATACCGGGACGACAGCCGGGGTCCCATGCGAAACTTGGTCCTGGAGCCCATGAAACGGGTGGGCGGCTACCTGGAGTTGCCCCAGGATCCGGGACTGGGAGTCGAACTCAACGAGAAGGCCTTTGCCGGCAATCCGCTCAAGAAATGGCATCGGCCCTTCGTCATCGAGCCCGACGGCAACATCGCCTACCAATGAGCGAGAGTCCGGCTCCCAATTCCCTTTCCATTCACGCTTGCCTCCGGTTCAGGCCGGAGGGCATTCAACCACGAGCGAGGTCCATCGTGAGCCGAATTCTCCCCATCTGCATCCTGGTCTGTAGCATGTTCACGCTTCTGCCGGCCCAACCTTTGGAGCGGTACGTGTCGGTGGACAACGTCTGCGCCTGGCCCAACCTGACGCTGCTCAAGGACGGCACCCTGACCGCCACCATCTTCAACCAACCCCATCACGGCAAGGGAGAGGGAGACGTGGAGTCGTGGGTCAGCACCGACGGAGGCCGGATGTGGGAACGGGGAGGTGTCGTGGCTCCCCACGAGGACGGCTCGAACCGCATGAACGTGGCCGCCGGCGCGGCCCACGACGGGTCGGTGGTGGTGCTGGCTTCCGGCTGGGGGGGCGCCGGCTTCCGCGAGCGGATTCTGCCGTCCCTGGTGTGCCGTTCCAGCGACGGCGGGCGGACCTGGGAGCAGAGTTCCGGCGTTACCCTGCCCGAAGGGGTCCAAAATCTCATCCCCTTTGGAGACATCGTCCAGGCCCCAGGGAACATCCTGGTCGCTCCCGGCTACTCCTGGAGACTGCCTCATATCCCGCCCGCCGGTTCTACCGCCTACGTGGTCTTCAGCCGCGACGACGGGCGGAGCTGGACGGAGAACGCGGTCATCGCCGAGGACGACTACAACGAAACGGCCCTGATCCGACTCCAGAGCGGCCGCTGGCTGGCGGCGATCCGGACTCATGGAGACGGTCACCTGGAACTGTTCAGCTCGGAAGACGAGGCCAGGAGCTGGGCGCCTGGAGGAACGCTGACGCCGTCGCGTCACCACCCGGCTCATCTGCTTCAGCTCTACGACGGGCGGGTGATCCTGACTTACGGGATCCGGGAGGCAGGCCACAAGGGAGTCGGCTACCGCGTCAGCTCCGATGACGGCAGGACCTGGGGTGCCCCCGAACATCTGCTCCATCTGGAGGGAACCGGCGACGGCGGTTATCCCGCCACGGTGCAGTTGGCGGATGAAATGTTGGTGACGGCGTACTACAGCGACGGAATTCATGACCACCGCCGCTACCACATGGGTGTGGTCCGGTGGCTACCACCCAAGAAACGGCGCTGAAGGTCCCGGAGTCGAGCCCGTTCGAGCCGATACCGTGAAGACCATCCCAAGTTGCAAGTTGAAGAGCGGTGAGACGCTCTCGATCGAGTACTTCGAGCCGGGACCCCAGGTTCCCGCCTCGCTGGCGGCGGAGATCACCCGCTTCGTGATCCAGGTCGAGACCCTGGACTCGTGGGCCTCCGTGGCCGAGTCCCTCTACCTGAAGCGGTGCCTCCAGGGCCGGTTCGCCGAAACCGGCTTGGACCCCCTCTTCCTGGGGCGCCTCGACGGGAGGATCGCCGGGGACGTGGGCTGCCAGGTCTCCCGGGACTGCCCCGAGGTGGGGAGCCTCGGCTGGGTCTTCACCGATCCGGCCCAACGGGGGAAGGGAATCAGCTCGCACCTGACCCGGCTGGCGGTCCAGTGGTTCCAGGACCGGGGAGGAGTCTGCATGCTGCTGGGGACCGGGAATCCCATCGCCCATCACGTTTACGAGAAATACGGGTTTCGGGATTACAACGGACACGTGATGCGGCGCCTGAGTCCCGGCACCGAGGCGAAGGGATTCGAACGGAGGCTGTTTGCGCGAACCGGACCCGCCGATGTCCGGCCTGCCGTCTGGAGCGACGCCTCAAGGGTCGCGGCCCTGTACGCCGCTCCCCATCCCGGGCTGGTCCAGGACTACCAGGAAGGCCTCATCATCCATCCCTCCCTGAAGAAACTCCGGTATTTTTCCATCTTCCCCGCGCTCATGCTCCGGGCGGAGCGGCCCGGGGGATCGGTGCAGGTGCTGGAGACGAGCCGGGAGCGCATCGTGGGGCTGGCCGCGCTGCTTCCCGAACCTGCTCCCTTCCAGGCGCACGTGGGGCGTCTCGACTTCCTGATCCGGCCCGAGTACCTGGATCAGGGACATGAACTGCTGACGGCCGTTCTGAACCAGGCCCGCGAAGGAGGCGTCCAGACTGTAGAGGCCCGCTTCGCCTCCTGCGACGACGCCAAGTTGAAGTTGGCCCGTGAAGCGGGATTCCGGAGGACCGCCCGTTTCCCGGACCGGTTCCGCATCGGCGCCGAGAGTGTCGATCTGGAGCTTTACGTCTCGACGAGCGTTTGAAAGGTTGCCGAGGAGGAGTATTTCCATGATCTGCAGGTCGCGGCGCATCGTCTGGATCCTGGCGTTCTGGCTGCTGGCGGGAGGCCTGGGCTCCGCACCGGTTCTGGCCCTGGAATCGCATCAAACACCGGCCTCCGATGCGCTGCCCCTGGACCCGGCCGTCACCAAGGGGCGCCTGGACAACGGTCTCAGCTACTTCGTCCGGGTCCACCGGCAACCGGAGAAGCGGATGGCTCTCTGGCTGGGGGTCAACGCCGGTTCCATGCAGGAAGACGACGATCAGCAGGGTCTGGCCCACTTCCTGGAGCACATGGCCTTCAACGGCACGCGCCGGTTCCAGAAGCAGGAGATCGTCGACTACCTGGAGACCATCGGGATGCGTTTCGGCCCCGACGTCAACGCCTACACCTCGTTCGACGAGACGGTCTACATGCTGGAGGTCCCCACGGACAACCCCGAATACATGGAGAAGGCCTTTCTGATTCTCCATGAATGGGCCCAGGGGATCGTCCTGGACCCGGAGGAGGTGGAGAAGGAACGGGGCGTGGTCCTGGAGGAGAGGCGCGCCAGCCTGGGGGCCCAGTCGCGGATCCGCGACCAGCAGTTTCCGGTCATCTTCAAGGGGTCCCGGTATGCAAATCGGCTCCCCATCGGCACCGAGGAGATCCTGAAGGCGGCCCAGCCCGAGGCCCTGAAGCGCTTCTACCGAGACTGGTACCGGCCCGACCTGATGGCGGTCATCGCGGTGGGGGACTTTGACGGACAAGGGGTGGAAAAAGCGATTCGGGAGCGTTTCAGCGACCTCAAGGGTCCGGAGAATCCGCGTCCCCGGGTCATGCATCCGGTTCCGCCCCATGAGGAGACCCTGGTCGCCATCGTCACCGACCCCGAGGTTCCCGGCACCTCCGTCTCTCTCCTCAAGAAGCTGCCCGCGCTGCCCCAGAACAGCCGGGCCGCCTACCGGCAGATGGTGATCGAACGCTTGTTCCACGCCATGCTCAATGCCCGCTTGGAGGAAAAACGGCGCACCGCCGCCGCCCCGTTCCGCTTTTCCATGTCTCAGACCGTTCGTTCCATGGTCCGGTCCGCCGACATCCTGGTCCAGGCGGCCATGGCCAAGCAGGACCAGATCGCCGAGAGCATGGAGACCCTCCTGACCGAGGTGGAGCGGGCCACCGTCCATGGTTTCCAGCCCTCGGAACTGGATCGGGTCAAGAAGGAGATGCTGCGCGGCTACGAGACCAGCGCCCGGGAGAAGGACAAGGTCCGGTCGCGGCGCTACACCTCGGAGATCCTGCGCCACTTCCTGGTGGGCGAGGGAATGCCCGGGATCGACTTTGAGCTGAAGTTGCTGAAGGAGCTCCTTCCCGGCATCGACGCCGATGACCTGAATGCCGTGGCTCGTGAGTGGGGCCGGCCGGGAAGCCGGGTCGTCACCGTCACCGCCCTGGAGGGGACGCAGGTCCCCAAACAGGAGGCGCTTCTGGCCCTGATGGACCGCGGCGACCGGAAGGTCGAGGCCTATCAGGACCGGGCCAAGGCCGGGCCTCTGGTGCCCGAACCGCCGCCGCCCGGCCGTATCGCCGAGGAATCCGGGATCCCGGAGCTGGGGGTCACCGTCTGGAAGCTCTCCAACGGGGTTCGGGTGATCCTGAAGCCCACCGACTTCAAAAACGACGAGATCCTGCTCTCCGGCTTCAGCCCGGGAGGCCACTCTCTGGCCTCCGATCAGGACTACCCGTCGGCCCTTTATGCCGACTCGGTGGTCGGGACGGGCGGAGCGGGAGGCTTCAGCGCCGTGGAGCTGGAAAAGGCCTTGGCCGGAAAGGTGGTCCGGGTCTCCACCTCCATCTTCGAGCTGGAGGAAACGGTGCGTGGCCGGGCATCTCCCCAGGACCTGGAGACCATGCTCCAACTGGTCTATCTTCGCCTGACCGCTCCCCGCCTGGACCCGGATGCGATCGCCGCGTGGAAGGCCAACGCCCTGGAATCGGTGCGCAACCGCCTGGTCATGCCCCAGGCCGTTTTCGGCGACCGGCTCCAGGAAGTGTTGAGCCAAAATCATCTCCGGCGCCGGCCCCCCACCGAAGAGAGCCTGGGCCGGATGGACCCGGAGAAGGCGTTGGAGATCTATCGGGAGCGGTTTCAGGACGCCAGCGATTTCACCTTCGTCCTGGTGGGGAACCTGGATCTGGAAGCTCTCCGGGGACCTCTGCTCACTTACGTAGGCGGTCTGCCGTCCAGTCGCCGTGAGGAGGAATGGCGGGACGTGGGCGTCCAATCCTCGCAGGAAGTGGTCCGTTTCGAAGTGAAGAAGGGGCTCGAGCCCAAGAGCCGGGTTCATATCCAGTATTTGGGCGAAGCCGGCTGGAGCCGCCAGAGCCAGCACGACCTGACGTCCCTGGCGCGGGTCTTGAGCATCCGCCTGCGAGAGGTGCTCCGAGAGGATATGGGAGGCACCTACGGCGTCCGGGTGAGGAGCCGACTCCGCCGCCGGCCCACCGAGTCGTACACCTTCACCATCTCCTTCGGCTGCGCTCCCGAGAACGTGGATCAGCTGGTGAAGGCCGCCCTCGACGAGCTCGGGAAGATCCGCGAGCACGGCGTGGACGACGAGATCCTGGTCAAGGTCCGCGAAGGCCAGGTCCGATCCCGGGAAGTGTCGCTGAAACGCAACGGATTCTGGTTGAACCGGCTGGCCGGCCACTACCGCTACGGCACCGATCCCCGCCTCATCCTGGATTACCAACCCCTGGTCGAGAGCGTCACCTCCGACCGCATGCGGGACACGCTACGGAATTACCTGAATCCAGAGCGCTACGTTATGGGTGTCCTCAACCCCGAGAAAAACGCTCCGGCCCCGTAGGGACGGGGGAGAGCGACCACGAGGGTCGCCCCTACTGGCCGTACGCTCCTTTGGGAGTCCGGCGGCCGGAAAGCCGCACCCCACCGCGCCCCTTTTCTTGACCCCGAATAGCCCGCATCCTATGATGGCGGAACGCGCGAAATGATTCGTTTGATTGCCTTTCTGAGCACTTCGGTCCTGTTGGCTTCCGGCCTTTTCGGCAGCGGCGAGGCGGAGTCCAAATCGATCGCGGGGGTGAGCTTCTCTCAGGACATCCAGCCCCTTCTCCAACGCAGTTGCCAGGGGTGTCACCAGCCTTCCAGCCGTCAAGGGGGACTGGACGTCACCAATATCGAGAGTCTTCGAACCGGGGGCCAACATGGAGAAGCCTTCGTTGTGGGCGTCCCGGACAGGAGCCTTCTCCTGGCGCACCTCACCGGGGACCGGGAGCCTCGGATGCCGCTGGGACAGCCGCCCTTGGACCCTTCCGATATCGAGCTGTTTCGGGCTTGGATCGCGTCGGGGGCCCGGGACGACTCTTCGGAGATGGCCACCCGGCTGGCTGGCGGAAAGCCTCCCGTGTACCGGCAGCCGCCCGTCATCACCGCGCTGGCCTACTCTCCCGATGGCGGCACGCTGGCCGTGTCCGGCTACCGGGAAGTGCTGCTGCACCGGGATTCGGACTCGGAACCCGATGCCCGGTTGGTGGGGACCGCCGATCGGATCCAGTCGCTGGGCTTCACCGCCGACGGCAAGACCCTCATGGTGGCAGGGGGCAGGCCGGCCAGCTTCGGGGAGGTCCAATTCTGGGACGTGGAGTCCGGACAACTCCGAAGGGCCGTGCGGAGCTGTCACGACACGCTCTTCGGGGCGTCTCTGTCTCCGGACGGGACCCGGGTGGCCTTCGGCTGCGCCGATCACACGGTCCGGATCATGGAAGTGGCCACAGGCAAAGAGCTGCTGAAGATGCGTCATCACGAGAACTGGGTCCTGGGGACCGTTTTCGGGGTGGACGGCAAGCGTGTCATTTCGGTGGGCCGGGACCGGGCGGCCAAGTTGGTGGATGCCACCAGCGGTGCCTTCATCGAGAACGTCAATCTGCTGAAGGGAGAGTTGACGGCCATCGCCCGGCATCCCAGCCGCGAGACCGTCGCCATCGGCGGCGAGGACCGGACGCCCCTTCTCTACCGGGTGGACAAGGCCGCCAAGATGTTGATCGCGGACAACACGAACCTGCTTCATGAGTTGGAGAAGCAGGACGGCGAGATCTTCGATCTGGCCTTCAGTCCGGACGGGAGGACGCTGGCCGTGTCCGGCGCCTCGAGCCGCGTCCCCCTGTACGAGGTGGAGAGCGGAGCCGCCTCCGGAGTCTGCGATGCCGGCCACCAGGGAGTCTACGCCGTGGCCTTTCATCCGGATGGCGCCCGTCTGGCCATGGGTGGCTTCGACGGCACCGTGAGAATCTGTGAGTTGGACTCGGGCCGGACCGTCTCCGAATTCATCCCGGTGCCGATCCGGGAGACGCTGGTCTCGTCCCGGTAACGCGGGATTCTGACACTCGTCCGTAGTAGACTGGGAACTACATCTTTAATCCAAGTCCATGGATCCAACCATGAACGACTCCCGCTTCCATTTCTCGGCAGGAACACGATTCCGGGGTATGACGGCGTTGCTGGCCCTGCTCTGTGGGTCTTTGCTGGGGGCCGAGGCACCGTTGCTGGAACAGATGCATCCCCCGGGCGCCCAAAAGGGGTCGGCCGTGACCCTGACCGTATCGGGTAAGAGCCTGGGCGGGAATCTGAAGGTCCTCTCTTCGCTTCCGGCAAGCTTCACCCCGCTGGCGGCGCAGGCCCCGGACGCCCCGGCCCAGGACGTGGAATCGGCGGCCTTTCTGGTGGAGGTCCGAAAAGACGCGGCCCCCAGCCTCTACCCTATTCGCGTCCACAGCGACCGGGGACTCTCCAACGTCCTGCTCTTCTCCGTGGGTGAGTTTCCCGAAGTCAACGAAGAGAAGGAAGGATCCAACGACACCCCCGCGGGAAGTCAGATGGTTTCCGTTCCCGTGACGGTGAACGGGACCTTGGAGGGACCCGACCGCGACGTCTATCGCTTCCGGGCCCGGGAAGGGGAGAGGTTCGTGTTGGAGGTGGAGGGCCGCCGAGTCGCCTCGGCTCTGGACCCCGTGCTTCTGGTCCTCGATTCCCAGGGGAAACAGGTCGCCAGAAACGATGACGCCCCCGGAATCGGCGTCGATTCGCGCCTCGACCTTTCGCTGCCCGACGGCGACTACTATGCGGTGGTCCACGACGCCCGGTTCAGCCGCCAGGACCAGAACTTCTATCGGCTGAAGATCGGCGCCTTCGACTACGCCGAGGGGGTCTTCCCCCTGGGTTGGCAAAGAGGCGAAGAAGTCAAGGTCCAAATGGTCGGTGGAAGCCCCGCCGGTCCCCGGGAGGTCCCTCTGGACCTGTCGGGAGTGGACGGGGAATTCGTGATGCTTCAGGCTCCAGGAGTCCCGGGCGCGCTTCCGCTGCCCTTCGTGGTGGGCGACCTTCCCGAGCGGCTGGAGCCGGAAGACCAGCCTTTGGGAGTGCTGGAGCCCTCCACGGTGGTCAACGGGCGGATCTCGGCGCCCGGCGAAGTCGACCGCTACCGTCTTCATGTTGCACCGGGAGAGGAATGGTCGGTTCATCTGGCGGGGTCTCGATTGGGCACGACGCGCCTCTTCGGCCGGGTCTCGGTCCTGGATTCCCAGGGAAAACTCCTGGCCTCGGGAGGCGATCAGGTGCCCTTGAGGAACGACTCGTTCCGGGTGCACGGCAACGTCAGCCGCGATCCCCATCTGAATTTCAAGGCCCCCGATGGGGCGCGAGAGGTGACCGTCACCGTGGAAGATCTGGTGGGGCGCGGCGGGCCGGATTACGCCTACCGGCTTTCGGCCTGGAAGGGTGCCGCCGATTTCACCGTCTCCGTGTTGACTCCCTACCTGAACGTGCCGCGAAATGGAACCGCATGGATCGAAGCCAGGATCGATCGACGGGGGTATGCCGGTGCCGTCCGGCTGGAGATCCCGGATGCGGGAGACGCTCTGCTGGTTGAGGGGGGTGACGTGCCTCCCGAATTGGTGGCCCCCGAGAGTCCCTTCCGCTCCGCTCCCGGGATTCTGACCGTCACGGCCAAGAGCGGAGCCTCCCAGGGAGTACGCCGGGTCTCGGTCCGGGGAACGGCCGTGTTGCCCGACGGCACCCGGATCGAACGTTGGGCCCGGGCGCCGGGTCTCATCACCGCGGTGAAGCCCGGAACGGGTTTGCCGGAACCCTCCATGCGGATGCGTGAAGAACCGTTCACGGCTCCCTGGCTGGGTCTTGGAGTGCCGGTGAACGTGAGCCCTGAGGTTCCCATTCGCCTGGAATTGGCGGGAGTGTCTTCGGAGCGCCTGCTGCCTGGCATGGACCAGCGTGTGACTTGGCGCATGGTGGCCGCCGATCCCGCAGTGACCCTGCCCCGGAAGCTCGAGACGAACAGGGCGATAGCCCGCGAACTGCGGATTCGGGCCGTCAAAGGCAGCGGGCAGGATGAACCGGGCACCGGCGCCATTATCGTGGCCACCACCATGGGCACGGTCCATGGAAAGTTCAACTTCCTGGCGGAGGGGGAAGTGGAGATCCGGGGACGCAAGCAGACGATCCGGAGCCGTCCCCTGACCTTCGACGTGGTGCAGGGCTACCACATCCGGGTAGAGGAAACGGGTCTGACGCTCCAGCCGGGGGGTAGCGGGTATTTTCGGGGCCGGGTCGAACGCGACCCGCTTTTCGACCGGCCGGTGAACGTTCAACCCGAGAATTTCCCCAACGGCGTTCTGTGCGAGCCGGTTCAGGTGGGTCTGGACCAGGAGGAGTTTCAGATCCCCTGCAGGGCCGGGCAATCGGTACAGCCGGGTGAGTACGCCATGGAGTTGTCCTCGTCCTCGACTCTGGCGACCCGGACGGAAACGCAGGTCCCCTATCGGATTCCGTCGGTGGCCACCCGTTTGATCGTCGCCGGCAAGGAGTCGCAGGAGGACGATACCGGCGTGGCTTCTCTCCGGACGGGGGAATGATGAATGGATCGGGGGCGTCTATGTTCACGGAACGCGTATCGATGCAGTTGAACCCGAACAGGACGGTGTTGGCAGGCGTGTTCGGGGCCATAGCTATGGCGGCAGTGCTCGCCGCCGGGCCTCTCGTGGCAGCCGGCGAAGTGTTCCGTGAGATTCGGGTCGAGCCCTCTCCTCTGGTCTTCTCCGGACCGGGTTCCGCCAGGCGGATTCTGGTCACCGGAATCATGACAACGGGCGAAAAACGGGACCTGACGGCAGAGGCCCGCTACGATGATCCGGCCGGTCTGGTGGAGGTCCAGGGCAATGGCTTTCTCCACCCGAGGGAGCCGGGAGAAACGACGCTTCAGGTGACGGCTGAAGCTCTCAGTGTGGATCTGCCGGTTCGGATCGAGCCGGCCCGGGAACAACCGACCACCTTCCTGAAGGACGTCCTGCCGGTCATCAACAAGGTGGGTTGCACGAATGGAATGTGTCACGGGGCGGCGAAGGGGAAGAACGGCTTCAAGCTCTCGCTGCGGGGCTACGATCCCCGCTTCGACTACCAGTCGCTCCTCTACGACATGTCGGGCCGCCGCTTCAATCGCGCCGATCCGGCCCGCAGCCTGATGCTGGCCAAGCCCGCCCAGCAGGTGGCCCATGGGGGCGGCCTGAGGCTGCCACCGGACTCCCCCTACTACGACACCCTCCTCCAGTGGATCACCGATGGAGTGCCCTTCGGCGAAGAGTCGACGGATCGGGTGCGGCGGCTGGAGGTCCTGCCGGAGGAGGTTTTCCTGACTGCGCCCGGCCAGAAACAGAGCGTCGTGATTCTGGCGGAATATGTGGACGGCAGCCTCCGGGACGTCACCCGGGAGGCCCATCTGGGCAGCAGCAACACCGAGGCCATCGCCGTGACGGACGGAGCGGTGGTGGAGGGCGAGCGGGTCGGAGAGGGGGCCCTGCTGGTCCGTTACGAGGGAAAGTTCGTGACGGTCCCGGTCACGGTTCTGAATCCCAGTTCCGGTTTCGAGTGGCGTCCGCTGCCCCAGTACAACTACATCGACCGCCTGGTGGACGGGAAGCTGGAGCGGATCCGGGTGCGGCCTTCGCCCCCGGCGTCCGACAGCGAATTCCTGCGCCGTGTCTCGTTGGACCTGACGGGGCGTCTCCCCCGGCCCGAGGAAGTGCAGGCCTTTCTGGAGGATCCGGCCGACCCGCAGGAGAAGCGTCGGGAGGCCATCGACCGGCTCATGGGCAGTGACGCCTATGTCGATCATTGGACCCTGAAGTGGGGCGATCTCCTGCGCAACAACCGGAAGTTCCTGGGCCACAAGGGCATCTGGTCCTTCCAGGAGTGGATCCGGCAGTCGGTGGCCGAGAACAAGCCCTATCACGAGCTGGTCCGGGAACTGCTGGCCTCCAAGGGGAGCACGGGAGAGAACCCCGCCGTCAACTACTTCCGCGTGGCGAGGACTCCCCAGGACGCCATGGAGACCACCACCCAGTTGTTCCTGGGAGTCCGCATGGTCTGCGCCCAGTGTCACGACCATCCCTTCGAGAGATGGACCCAGGACCAGTACTTTCAGATGGCGGCCTTCTTTTCCGCCATCGGAATCCGGCCCGGGTTCAAGAGCGGAGAAGAGATCGTCTACGAGAAACGCCGGGACGCCGAGCTGAAACATCCCAAGGATGGGCGGGTCGTGGAGCCTGAGTATCTGGTTCCGGTCAAGGGAGCTCCCGCAGTTAAGGGTGAGGGCGACCAGCGTCCGGCCCTGGTGGAGTGGTTGACCTCCAAGGAGAACCCCTTCTTCGCGCGGGCGGTGGCCAATCGCGTCTGGAGCTATTTTTTCGGCCGGGGCATCATCGAACCGGTGGACGACATCCGGGCCTCCAATCCGGCCGTCAACGCTCCCCTGTTGGATGCCTTGGCGCAGGATCTCAAGGACCACGATTACGATCTTCAGCATCTCATGCGGACCATCGTCGAGTCCCGGACCTACCAGGCGTCGATCCGGACCAACTCCTGGAATGAAAACGACGGCATCAACTTCTCCCGCCGGATTCCCCGGCGCCTGAGCGCGGAACAGTTGGCCGACGCCATCTCCGCGGCGACCGGCTCGCGGGTCGAGTTCGAAACCGTTCCCGACGACTCGCGCGCGGCGCAGTTGCCCGATCCCCACGTGGAGAACGGCGAGTTTCTGGACCTCTTCGGGCGGCCTCAGCGGGACCAGCCCTGCGAGTGCGAGCGCAAGAGCGACATGAGCCTTTCCCAGGCGCTGAATCTGGTCAACGGCCCCACCGTGGGCCGGGCCGTGGCGGACCCCGAGGGGCGGATCGCATCCCTGGTTCTGGAAGGCGCCTCGGATCGCGAGCTGATCGAGGATCTCTACCTGTCCACCCTGAGTCGGCCGCCCACGGCTCCCGAATACGCCTCGGCTGCGCTTCTGTTCCAAGAGCGGGAGAGCCGGGCCGGGACGGCCCAGGATCTACTCTGGGCACTGCTGAACAGCAACGCCTTTCTTTTCAATCGGTGAGTGGAGTTGCACGAGGTTGCAAGACGGGGACCGAAAATAGAGAATGGACCGCAACGGCCGGTTCTCTACCTGCCGTCGTGGGCCAGCTTTTGAACACGGAGGTATCCAATGCTAGTCGTACCAGGTCATCGCGCGTTTCTCTGTGACGGTCCGACGCGCCGGGAATTCCTACGGGTCGGTTCCATCGGCCTTTTCGGTCTCGGCCTTCCCAATTTCTTCTCCTGGCAGGCCGCCCAAGCCGCCTCCACGCCGTCGGTCGCCGGCGACCTGGTGGCCAGCAAAGGCTTCGGCTCCGCCAAGAGCGTGATCCTCCTTTTTCTCCAAGGCGGACCCAGTCACATCGACATTTGGGACCCCAAGCCGGACGCCCCGGCCAACATTCGGGGCGAATTCAAGCCCATCAAGAGCAAGGTCCCCGGAATCTGGCTCAGCGAAACCATGCCCATGCTGGCCCAGCAGGTGGACAAGTGCACCTTGATCCGCTCCATGAGCTACACGCCCAAGGGGCTGTTCAACCACACGGCGGCCATCTACCAGATGCTGACCGGATATCCACCCGATCGGGTCTCGCCGTCGGGACAGTTGGAACCCCCGTCGCCGGCCGATTTTCCCACTGCGGGATCTCACATCTCCAAGATGCTTCCCCTGGATGAACCGGTGCTGCCCTTCGTGGAGATGCCGCGTCCGCTGCAGGAATCCAACGTGGTGGGGAAGGGAGGAGCCGCCGGGTTCCTGGGCAAGGCTTACGATCCCTACCGGCTCTACCAGGATCCCAACAAGCCGATCCGCCTGGATGACCTGTCCCTGCGCCAGGAAGTCCCGGCCCAGCGGTTGAAGGATCGCTTCACTCTGTTGAAGGGGATCAACAAGTCCATGCCCGACCTGGAGAAGGCCGTGGGCCAGCACGCACTCGACGAGTACTACGAGCGGGCCTACGACCTGGTCCTCTCGGGCAAGGCCCGGGCCGCCTTCGATCTGGAGCAGGAGCCGGTCGCCGTGCGCGAGCGTTACGGGCGCACCACCTTCGGCCAGGGGGCTCTGATGGCCCGCCGCTTGGTGGAGGCCGGAACCCGATTCGTTCAGCTCAACTGGCCGTCCGTGGCCAACGGGAACCCGGAGACCACGGCCTGGGACACCCACGCCGCCAACTTCGGTCCCCTGAAGAATCTGCATTGTCCGGTCCTGGATCAGGCGCTCTCGGCGCTTTTGGAGGACATGGACGACCGGGGGCTGCTGGAGGAGACCCTGGTGGTCACGGTGGGAGAGTTCGGACGGTCGCCTCGGCTCGGTGTGAGCACCTCGGGGAACACCAACTCCCCCGACGGCCGGGATCACTGGCCCTACTGCTACACGGCGCTGGTGGCGGGCGCAGGCATCGCTCGCGGGGCGCTCTACGGAGAGTCGGACGAGACCGGATCCTCACCCAGGGAGAAGCCGGTGCATCCCAACGATCTGCTGGCATCCGTCTACTTCAGCCTGGGCATCGATCCGCACATGGAGGTTCTCAACCACCTGGGACAGCCTCGTGAGCTGGTGAAGGGGACCCCCTTGCCGGATCTGTGGGGGTAGTTCGACCGGAATCGGTTGGACGAAAGTCATTCTGGCGCCGGACGACCCGCGGTGGCTCGGGCCGTGCCTGTCTGACTATCCGTCGAATCCGCACCAATCCAGGATGGCCCGCGCGAAGATCGTGAGTCCTTCCACGATCTGATCCAGTTCCAGGTACTCGTCGTAGCAGTGCGCCCGCCGGTAGTCGCCCGGCCCCATGAACAGGGATGCACGTGGCGGGTTAACGGACCCTGCCCGCCGTGCTCGCGCGCAGGCCCTTCCAGGTGCTGTAGCACATGGCGACCAGCACCAGCGCGAAGGGGAGAGCGGCGGCGAGCGTGGCCGCCTGCGCGGCCACAAGGCCGCCGCCGAGCAGCAGCGCGATGGCGATCAGCCCCTCGAAGACGCACCAGAACACGCGCTGGACAACCGGCGCATCCAGCTTGCCGCCGGCGGTGATGGTGTCGATGACCAGTGATCCGGAGTCGGAGGAGGTGACAAAGAACACCACCACCAACACGAGGCCGATGAACGAGGTGACGGTCGCAAGTGGCAGCGTCTCCAGCAGCGCGAACAGGGCGATCTCCGGCTGCTGCGCCTGCACCGCCGTGATCACGGCGGAATGGCCGCGGTCGACGTACTGCGACACCGCGGTCCCTCCGAAGGCATTCATCCAGATCGTAGCAGTCAGCGTCGGGATGACCAGCATGCAGGCGACCAGTTCGCGCACCGTCCGGCCACGCGAGACCCGGGCGATGAACAGGCCGACGAAGGGGGACCACGAGAGCCACCAAGCCCAGTAGAAGGTCGTCCAGCCGTGCATGAAGTCGAGATCCTCGCG
This sequence comes from Acidobacteriota bacterium, assembly GCA_965217775.1. Lineage (GTDB taxonomy): Bacteria > Acidobacteriota > UBA6911 > RPQK01 > JAJDTT01 > JAJDTT01. The sequence continues at coordinate 2,289,198 of CBDCJH010000002.1, read as the reverse complement.
GCCCACCCAGTTGCTGAGCGGTCCGATCGACGCGAGATACTGGCCCAGGCTGGTGACGGCGCCGGTGGCGATGGCGCGCGTCGGCCCGACCGTCAGCACGAACACCAGCAGCAGCAGGGCGAGTAGCAGGTTGGCCTCGCTCAGCCGCTTCACCCCCTTCTCCATGCCGCTGATAACCGACGCCAGCGCCATGCCGGTGATACCGACGATCAGCAGCACCTGGGTGGTGTCGGTCGCCGGCGTGCCCCACAGGCGTGCCAGCCCCGCCGCCAACTGCTCGGCGCCCAGGCCGAGCGATGTGGCCAGCCCAAAGAGCGTGGCGAAGACGGAAAGGGTGTCGAGGCCGTGGCCGAACCGGCCCCACACAGCCTCCCCCATCAGCGGATAGAACGCCGACCGCAGCGCCAGCGGCAGGCCGAGGTTATACGACGCGAAGGCGATCGCCACCGCCACCACCGCGTACATGGCCCAGCCATGGATTCCCCAGTGGTAGATGGCGCTGGCCATGCCGAGGCGCGCCGCCGCCGCCGTGTCGGCCGCATCGAGACCGAGCGGCGGTTGCAGGAAATGCTCCACCGGTTCTGCCACCCCGAAGAACATCAGGCCGATGCCCGTCCCCGCGGCGAACAGCATGGCGAACCAGGCCGTTCGGGAGTAGTCCGGCCGGGCATCCGCGCCGCCCAGGCGCACACGGCCAGGCGGGGTCACCAGCAATAGCAGGCAGAAGAGCACGAAGAGGTTGCCCGTGCCCATCAACACCCAGTCGAAGGTCGACGTGAGCCACGCGCGCAGCGCCTCGAAGGCGACCGCCGCCTCGGCCTGGAACGCCAGCACCCCGGCGACGAAGGCGATGATGGTGAGGCTGGAGACGACGAAAACCGGATGATGGACGTCGAGGCCGAGGAACTGGACGTTGTCCTGACCCAGCTTGTAGTTGATCTCGGAGATTTCAGCCATAGCCCGCATTTCTCATCAGCTCCCCCACCGGCCTGCGGCCTGCGAAATCCTAAGAGAAACAGGGGGGTTCGCTTTCGCTAGACTGGGGTCGTTTCGGAGTGGGGCGCGAAGTAGTCCGGTCCCCCACTGGCGTTGAGCCTTTCAAGGCGAACCCGGTCATCAGCTTGGCCCCGGGGCGGGTGGCGGAATCCATGGTGAGATCCTCCCTGGCAGCAAGCCAGAGAGGATCATCCCAAACAGAAGATTACCGGAACTCACGCCCTGGCCGCCCCGCTCCATATTGGCACATTTCCCAAATCAACGTGGAGGGAATCATCATGGCAAGACGCAAACGCACCGGCACTCGGAGCGCCCAACCCAACGTCGTGCATCCGGAGGCCGCCGGCATCGACATCGGCGCTCGGGAACTGTACGTCGCGGTCCGCCCCGACCGCGATCCGCAGCCGATCCGATCGTTTCGCAGCTTTACTTCCCAACTGCACGCCCTGGCGCGGTGGCTGCAGGGGTGCCACGTAAAAAGCGTGGCCATGGAGTCGACGGGAGTCTGCTGGATCCCGGTGTACCAGATCCTGGAGCACTACGGGTTCGATGTGGTGCTGGTCAACGCCCGTCATGTGAGTGTGGTCCCCGGACGCAAGTCCGACGTGGCCGACTGCGAGTGGCTGCGGTACCTGCACTCGGTGGGCTGGTTGCGGGGCTCGTTCCGACCGGCCGACGAGAGCTGTCGGGTGCGCACCCTGCTACGGCACCGCGACACCTTGGTCAAGGCCGCCGCGAAGGCGACGCTGCACATGCAAAAGGCGATGGACCAGATGAATGTCCATCTGCACCATGCGATCACCGACATCACGGGACTCTCGGGGCTGCGGATCATCGACGCCATCCTGGCTGGCGAGCGGGATCCGGCCCGGTTGGCCGACTTGGCCCACCCGCGGATTCGGACCCGAAAACGGGAACTGTTGATCGCAGCGTTGGAAGGGAACTGGCGCGACGAACTGCTGTTCACGCTACGCCAAGCTCGGGAGACCTATGCCCACTTCCAGCAGCTCTTGGGGGAATGTGATCAGGAAATCGCCGTCCTGATCCGGGGGTTCGAACGCTCGACGCTACCGCTTGAAGCGAGGGCCTCAGAGGGTGCGGACGCCTCGGCTGCGGCGGTGCCGTTGCGGGTGCAACTGAAGCAACTGATGGGCACGGACCTGATGTGCATCCCCGGCATCGGGGAGCAGACCGCCCTGGTCCTGTTCACGGAAGTGGGACCGGATCTGTCCCGCTTTCCCAATTCGGCGCACTTCGCCTCCTGGCTGGGCCTGTGTCCCAAGAACAAGATCAGCGGCGGCAAGGTGATCAGTTCCAGCACCGGACCGGGCGCGAACCGGGCCGCCCAGGCTCTGCGCTGGGCCACCCAGTCCCTGTTTCGCAGCCAATCGCCTCTCGGGCAATACTTCCGCCGGCTGCGCGCCCGAGTGGGCACGCCGGCGGCGATCGTCGCCACCGCGCATAAACTCGCCCGGATCATCTATCGCCTCATCACCGATCGCGTGGACTATAAGGAGGACAAGCTCACCGAGACCGAGCACCAGGACCGGCAACGTTTCGAACGCCGGGTGCGAAACCAGGCCCGTCTCCTCGGCTACAAGCTGGTTCCGCAGGGGGCATAAAGGGTTGTTTCTCAGAAGGGGGCGTGACGATCGCGCAGTCTGTCCCGGAGAAATCTTGGCAAATTCCGCGTAAATGCTCAAAAACAGATTATTTTTCATCATACGCGTAGCGACCTGGTGAGAAATGCGGCATAGGACTGTCAACAGCTTGGTACGGCACTCTGCGTGTCGAATCCGCACCACTCCAGGATGGTCAGTGCGTAGATCGTGAGTCCTTCCACGATCTGATCCAGCTCCAGATACTCGTCGTAGCAGTGAGCCCGGCGGTAGTCTCCCGGCCCCATGAGCATTGAGGGCACCCCGCATTCCTGGTAGAAGCGGGCGTCGCTCACCGGTTGCCAGGTCATGTAGCGCGGTTCCTGCCCCAGCACCGTTTCGTAGGCGCGGCCGGCGGCGGTGACCAGCGGGTGGTCCTGCTCGATCCGAAACGGCGGCCAGTCCAGACGCCATTGCACGTCGGGAGGATGCTTCCGGAGCCAGGGGTCCATCCGGCAGATGGCCTGAATCCGGTCGTCGACCTCTTCCCGGACCCGTTCGTAACTGTCCTGCGGGTCCCGCCAGACGGCCGCTCCCAACTCGCAGTGATCCGCCACGAAGAAGGGGATCTCGATTCCCTTGGGGTGGCCGTGGATCCACGCGGTGATGATGGACGGATACCCCATGGGCGTGAGACCCCGCGGGTCGAGCTTGCTGGCGGCCCATTCCTCATCCAGCTCGGCCAGGCCCCGGTAGATCTTCAGGGCCTTGCCGATGGCGTCCATGCCCACGTCTCCCCCTTCGTAGCCCATGCGGTAGGTGCGGTAACCCATGGCGGCGTGGACCGGTTTGCCGGTGACCTCGATGTGCAGCCATGAGGCTCCGCCGGAAGCCAGGCAGATACCATGGCGGTGAGGCGGCGCCGACGACTCGCACACCAGGCAGGCGTCGGTGACGCAACGGGGGTTCCGGGGAAGGAAATATCCGGGGCCGTGCGTCTTCCCGTCCATGGTCTCCTCGCCCACCGTGGCGTGGAGCTGCAGCTCGCCCCGGAGACGACAACCGGCCCGCTGGATCACCTCCACGGCCTTGATCATGCAGGCCAGGGGACCCTTGTCATCGGTGGAGCCGCGGCCCCAGAGCTTCCCCTCTGCGAGACGCGCGCTGAACGGATCTCCCCAGCGCCATTCCTCGTGGGGGCCGGTGGGGACGGTGTCGGTGTGGGCGTTGACCGCCAGGGACCGCCCACCGCCGCTACCGGGGAGAATCCCGATGAGGTTGGGCCGAAGCGGCTCCTTGGCCTCCATGAAGGTCTCCGCGCCCAGCCGGGCAAAGATCGGATGCAGGTGCTCGGCCACCTTCTTCTCGCCGCCCAAGGTCACGGGAGCGTCGTACAGCTTGGTGTAGCCCCGCTCCTGGTAGATCTTGGCGTAGGCGTAATTGGGGCTCTCGCTGGGAATCCGCACCAGCTCCCGGATGAGCTGGACGGTCTCGTCGTATAGCCCCTCGGCGGCAGCGGAGACTCGCGCGTGGACCTCTGGGTCGATGCTCATATCGTGCTCCTGTCGGGAGGCCTATTGGTGAAATCGCAGAGCTCGGCCCGGCAAGGGGCTCTCCAGGCCTTCCACCGGCTGGGAGTGCCGCAGGATCGGTACGCCGTTGACCACCACGTGATCGATCCCCAGGGGGAGTTGGTGGGGATTCTTGTAGGTGGCTCGATCCCGGACCGTTTCCGGGTCGAAGACCACCAGATCCGCGAAGTTCCCCTCCTTCAGGACCCCCCGGTCCCGCAGCCCGAAACGGTGGGCCGGGTAGCCGCTCAGCTTGTGAACCGCGTCTTCCAGGGAGAAGAGGTTCCGGTCGCGGACACAGGGACCCAGCAGGCGTGGGCCCGATCCGTAGTGCCGGGGGTGGATGAGGCCCCCTTCCTGGTAGATCCCGTCGCTGCCCATCATGTAGTGGCTGTGGCTCAGAAAGGGCTCCACCATGGAGTCGTTCCCCCGGTGAAACACTAGCAGGATCGACAGGTTCTCCTCGATCAGCAGGTCGGCGACCGCGTCGGCCGGGGGGAGTCCGCGTTGGGAGATGTAGTCGCCCATGGACATGCCCTGAAGGTGGTGGTTGCCCTTGCTGGAGGTCCAGGCGATGATCGCCTGATCCAAGGGCGGGACGTCCAGGATCGAGGCCAGCCGGTCCCGGAACCTGCGGGTCCGGAGCTGATCCAGAGCCGCCAGCGGTCCCCGGTCCCAGATCTCGTAGGGCATGAGGAAATTGAGCATGGTGGACCCGGGCAGGTAGGGGTAGACGTCGAAGGAGAAGTCCACCTCTTGAGTGGCCACTTGGTCGACGTAGTTCAGAATCTCTTCAGCCGCGGGTTCGTTGACGGCCTTCAGGTGGGAGATATGCACCGGGACCCCGGCTCTCCGGCCGATCTCCACGGCCTCCTTGAGGGCCTCCAAGGTTCCCATCTTGTAGCGCATGTGGGTCGCGTACAGACCCTGGGGAGCCATGACCCGGCAGGCCCGGACCAGTTCGTCGGTGGAGGCGTGGCATTGGGCGATGTAGTCCAGCCCCGTGGAGATTCCCACGGCGCCCGCCTCCATTCCCTTTTCGATCTCCCTAAGAATCTGAGCCATCTGGACATCGTCCGGCGCCTGCCGTCCGAACCCGCAGGCGAGGGAACGGACGTTGGCGTAGGGGATGTGAGGGATGCTGTTCTGTACGGTCCGGCCATCCAGGAGCGACATGTATTCGGCGAGACTCTCCCAGCCCTCGTACTCCTCGAGCCGGAGTCCATTGAGCGAACGCAGGTAGTAGGTCCAGGCGTGGACCGTCTCCCGGTCGACGGGGGCGTAGGAGATGCCGTCGGCCATGATCACCTCGGTGGTGAATCCCTGGGCCGTCTTGGACAGGAAGTTGGGGTTCGTGAGCAGCCACGAATCGGAATGATTGTGAACATCCACGAAACCCGGCGCCACGACCCGCCCCCGGGCATCGATCCGATCGCCGGCGTCCTTGCCGGTCAGGTCCCCGATCTGTTGAATCCGGTCCCCGCCAATGCCCAGATCCGCCCTGAAGCGTGGATTGCCGGTGCCGTCGATGAGAATTCCGCCCTGAACGATGAGATCCAACATAGGGCCCGATTCTAACATTCGCCGGAAAGGAAATAGGAAACCAGGAAAGAGAAAAGAGAGAAGAGGGAAGAGGAGTGCACCCTCTGGTCCGAGGTGGAGGCAGCCGCATCTGCTAGAATCTGGACCCCGTATGACGCCCCGGGAGTTGGATCCTCTGGCTGAAGCATATTCCAGGCGGAGACTCTGTTTGCCTGCCATCGAGCGGGTCGAGGGTCCGGTGATCCCCCAACCCTACCGGGACCTGCTGGTCCACGACCGGGACATGACCCCCACCTTGGAGGCGTTCCACGGAGAGCCGATCCAGCTCCGGGTGATGAGCCGTGACGCCCCGTCCGGCATTCTCTTCCGGGAAGTCGTCCTGGTCACTACGGAGAGCGCCAAGCCGGTGGAGTTCGGAGCGATCCGTATCCGGCTCGACGGTTTCGGGGCGTCGGCTCAAGAAATGATCCGGGAAGGCCTGCTCCCGCTGGGGACCATCTTGAAGCGGGAGAACGTCCCTCACCGGAGCGACCCTCAGCGCTATCTCCGAGTCGAACCGGACCAGATCGTAGCGGAGGCCTTGGAACTGGAAAGCCGTGATCCCCTATACGGGCGGCACAATCTGATATCCGGTGAGGACGGCCGGGTTCTGGCCGAGATGGTGGAGATTCTTCCTCCCTGATCGGAGTAGCCGCTCGGTTCGGCGTTCAGCTCCGAAAAGAGGCCTCACGCTCCACATCGACGGCAAGTCAATCGTCGGCGGTGCCCGGCGGACGTTTCTCGAAGAGGCGGTCCAGTACGGTCCGCATATGGCTACGGACGGGAGTCTTCTCCTCCTCGGGGACGGGCCGTGTCTCGTCCGGGTCGGCCGTCATGCGGAAGAATCGGCCGTCCCGGTACAGCTTCCAATCCCGGGTCCGAACCCAACTGCGGCCCCGATGTTCCGCGAAAACCCAATCTCGTCCCGGTCCCGGTTCTCCTCTCAGTAGTGCCGCGAAGCTGGTCCCGTCCAGGGTCTCCCCCGGGGGGACCTCGGCGCCGCCCAGCTCCGCCAGCGTCGGCAGCAAGTCGCTGAAGTCAATCAGAGCCTCTGTCGATTGACCCGGGAACAGCGTCCCGGTCCAGTTTGCGATCGTGGGGACCCGGGTGCCGGCGTCGGTGAGGTCTCCCTTGCCTCCGGGAATCGTGCGCTCTCCCATCCGGCTCGATACGGGTTCCCGGACGAGCTTTCCGCCCTGGGCCGTGATGATGGACCTCTTGGGCGTCCCGTTGTCGGTGGTGAAGAAGATCAACGTCTTCTCCCGCAATCCGAGGCGGTCCAGAGTTCCAACAAGGCGCCCGACCCGCTGGTCCATGGCCTCCACCATCTCCCGATAATTGTCGTAACGCCCATGGGGACCGAAGGGGACCGGTGCTTCCAGATCATCGGTGACGTCGTGACAGAGTGCCATGGAATAGAAGGCGAAGAAGGGACCCGACTGGTGCCGTTCCATGAATTCCGTGAGGAACTGGACGTAGACGTCGGGACCGTACTGCTCCCGGACGTCGGATCGAATCCGGCCGTTCTCCCAGATGAGAGGTTGGTGATAACGGGGACCTTCGTGCCAGCCAAAGAGGGAATATTGGTCGAAACCCAGGCGAAACGGATGCTCGGGATCTTCCCGGAGGAGCGTGAGCTGCCATTTGCCGGCAATGGCAGTGGCGTATCCGGCTCGCTTCAGGACCTGGGGCAGAGTTCTCTCCTCCCACCCTTCCGGAAAGGTTCCCCAGACCGGATGTCCCAGCCGGAACGGGTAACGCCCGGTCATCAGACAGATCCGGGAGGGGTGGCAGACGGCCATGCTGTAGGCGTGCTCGAAGCGCAGCCCGGTTCGGGCCAACTGGTCCAGGTTGGGAGTGGGGTAGGAGGTGCCGCCGTAGCTGCCCAGCACCTCGCGTCCCACGTCGTCGGCCAGGATCAGAAGGATATTGGGTTGCTCTGGTTTCGCAGGGAATTCCCGGCGCTGCTCGCAGGAGGCGATGGCCGCCAGCAGGAGGACGAATAGCAGGGTCGGACCGTGAATTTTCAATGAATTGTGAGAATAGTCGAATAATTCGACGGGGTCCACGGTCCTGGGAGGGATTCGATCTGGTCTTGTTTCAGCCTCCCGTAGTAAGCTGGACTCCACAGGGCTCCCAAACACGGTCCAACCCCCAATGATGTTCTCCAGCAGGAGCCGGCCCCGAACCAAGATCGTCTGCACTCTGGGCCCGTCGGTGCAATCCCGTTCCAGCATTCGGCAAATGGTCGAGGCCGGCATGAACGTCGCCCGCCTCAACATGGCCCACGGGACCCTGGAGGACCACGTGACGGCGTTCGGCCACGTTCGCGCCATCGCCGAGGAACTGAAACAACCCGTGGGGATCATGGTGGACGTGCCCGGCCCCAAGTACCGGACGGGTGATATTCCGTCGGGATCACTCTCCTTCGAAGTGGGTCGACGGGTCACGCTCACCAGCCGGCAGAGCGGGACGGGCGAGGAAGATCTCGTGGTGCCGGTGAAACCTGCGGGAATCCACCGGGACGCCCGGGCTGGAAACCGGGTCCTTCTGAACGACGGAATGATTACCCTGGAGGTCCGGGAGGTTCAGGGCGTGGACGTTCTCTGCGAGGCTCTCACCGCGGGTCGAATCACTCCGGGTCGGGGAGTCACGACTCCGGGCGTCGAACCCTCCCAGCCTTTTCCCGACCAAAAAGCAACGGCCGCAATGGGATTTGCCGCTCGGCAGAAGGCGGACTTCGTCGCACTCTCCACAGTGACCACATCCGATGACGTGTTGAAAGCCCGCGAGATCCTGTGGGCAATGGGGTTCGCCGGAGGAATTTATTCGAAGGTCGAACGTGCCCGGGCCGTCACCAATCAGGCGTCCATCATCGACGTGAGCGACGGCATCATCGTGGCCCGGGGAGACCTGGGAACGGAGATCCGGCTGGCCCGGGTTCCCATCGTCCAGAAGGAGCTCATCGGCCTCTGCAACGAGCTGGGAAAACCGGTGATCACGGCCACGCAGATGCTCGAGTCCATGATTTCCCTGCCGGTTCCGACGCGGGCCGAGGTGGCCGACGTGGCCAACGCCGTGTTCGACGGCACGGACGCCGTCATGCTCTCAGGCGAGACTTCCATTGGGCGGTATCCCCTGGAAGCGGTCCGGTTCATGGCGGAGGTGTCGATGGAGGCCGAAAAAGCCCTTCCCTACGATGCCATGCTGGTGGACAAGCGAGACCATCTGGAGCCCCTGACCGACGACGCCATCTCCTACAATGCCTGCCAGACGGCCCATCAACTGGGCGCCTCCCTGATCGTGGCATTCACCGAATCGGGGGGCACCGCGAAACGGGTCTCCAAGTACCGGCCCCAGACGCCGGTCCTGGCTCTGGTCCACAACGAGCGGACGCGCCGATCCTTGACCGTTACCTGGGGGGTCCAGCCGGTGACCACCGGAAGCCTGGAGCAGACCGACGACTTCTTCGACCGGGCCCGGGAGGAAGCCGTGCGCCGCGCCGGTCTCAAGAAAGGGGCGCTGGTGGTGCTGGTGGCCGGCGTCCCCATCGGCCTTTCCGGTGGAACCGATCTGCTCCGGGTCCTGACTATCTGAACATTTTCTGAGAGGATGTGCGGGTCCTGCTTCCCGGGGACCGAGGGGAAGAGAAGCGCATGATCCTGACTCAATCCATCTGGCTGGGACTGCATTGGGTGGACTGGATCGTCCTGATGGTCTACCTGCTGGCGGTCTCCTTCATCGGATTCTGGTCCTACCGGAAGGTGAAGGATCTCACCGACTTCTTCATGGGGGGACGCCGCTTCGGCAAGGTCTTCATGATGTTCTTCGCCTTCGGAGTCGGAACCAGCAGCGAGCAGGCCCTCAGCGTCGCCGCCGGGTCCTTCCGCTACGGACTGGCCGGGATCTGGTACCAGTTTCTGTGGCTCTGGGCCACACCCTTCTACTGGATCATCGCTCCCGTCTTTCGCCGCATGCGGGCCTTGACCACCAGCGATTTCTTCCAGGCCCGTTACGATTCATCCACCGCCACGCTCTATTCGTGCCTGGGGATCGTCATGTCCGTGGTCTTCATGGCGGGCGCCCTGTATGGCAGCGGCGAGATGATCGAAGGACTTGCGGGAGGCACCGACCCGGCAACGGGAAAGCCTTATTTCCCAATGGAATATGCCGTCGCCGGGATGACGGTGCTCTTCGTCCTCTACGGGATGGCCGGAGGTCTGGGCGCCGCCATCATCACCGACTTCATCCAGGGCGTCCTGACCATCGTCTTCTCCTTCCTGCTCCTCCCCTTCGCGTTTACCGCCGCGGCCCGGGTCGCCGGAACCTCCAGCGGATTCGCGGCGCTGCACCAGGGCGTTCCGGGCCGGAGCGGCTCCGAGCTGTTGAGCCTCACGGTCACGGAGGAAGTCAGCAGCCTGATGGGGCAGGAGCCCATCACCCTCTTCTATGTGGTGATGCTCTCTCTCACCGGGCTTATCGGAATCGTGGTCCAGCCCCACATCATGGGGGTCTGCGGCGCCGGACGCACCGAGTTCGAGGGACGGTTCGGCTTCACCGTCGGCAACTTCATCAAGCGGTTCTGCACCATCGCCTGGACCTTCACCGGGCTGGCTTGCATCATCATCTACCTGACGCCCGAGAACGGGTACCTGTCGGCCGCCGAGATCCAGCGGGTCCAGGCCGATCCCGGTGCGCTGGCCGCCTTCGCCAACCAGGTCTTCGGACGGGCCGCCCACGACATTCTTCCCACCATATCGGTCGGCCTCGTGGGACTCCTCATGGCTGCACTGCTGGCGGCGGTGATGAGCACCTGCGATGCCCAGATGGTGGTGGGGTCCGGGCTCTTCACCGAGAACATCTACAAGCGCTTCATCCGTCCCCGCGGCAGTGAGCGTCACTATCTGTGGGTCGGGCGCCTGACCGGCCTGGGGATCGTTTGCCTGGCGCTGCTGATGCTCACCCAGTTCGACAACGTGATTCAGGTCCTGACCCGCTACATCCAGCCCATCCCCACCTTCATGGGCCTGGCCTTCTGGTTCGGTATCACGTGGAGGGGCTACACGGCCAGGGCGGTCTGGGCCTCCACCATCGCCACGGCTCTGGCCTGGTACCTGACCCAGACTCACAATCCGTTCGAGACCATCGCCGCCCTGGGCAGCTCCCAGTTCTTCCAGCTCAACATCGACTATCTTCCCGGCCTGGTTCGGGGCTGGCTCTACGAGCAGGTTCCCGGAATCATGCAGGTGGTCCAGGGGGCGGGAGGCGAAGTCGCCTACCGGACCCGCCTTCCCTACCAGATTCTCATTTATCTCTCATTCGGCGCGGCGGCCGGTCTGGTCACCAGCTTTCTGACCCGGCCCGTCGCCCGGGCCAAGCTGGACCATTTCTTCCGTCTCATCCACACTCCGGTCCGGGAGGGCGAAAAGATCGACGAGCCTTGTACCCTCCCGGAGAATCCGTTGCCGGCCGAGACCGAAAAGCTGTTCTCGGCGGCCGGACTGGAGATTCCCCGTCCGGGCGTGGTGGGGCTGGTCGGATTCGGTCTGGCCTGGGTGGCGGTGGGAGGCTTGATCTGGCTCACCGTAACGCTGGCCGGGATCGGCGGGTAGGCTGCCTGGAGGGGCGATTTCCAATCGCCCATTCCTTCCCCGGTGGGCTCATGGACGCGATTTCGGAGTTCGGCGGCTGGAAACCGCCGCTCCTTTTCGGCGGTTGGAAACCGCCGCTCCTCAGGCGGCGATTCTTTCCGAACGGGCGCCCGATCCGGGACCCGTCCCCGGCTCCCGGAAGACTCGCCAGAAAACGAGTGCGCAGAGGGCCGTAATGACCGCGGGGACGGCGAAGACGACATCGTAACGAGTCGTTTCACCCACCGTGGCCACCTCCTTGAGCCAGCCCGAGAACAGGCTCCCGATGAACAGTCCGATGCCCAGGACCGCCACGTTGATCAGCGACTGGGCGGAAGCGCGGATGTCGGCCGGCGCCACCATGTCCGTGTAGATGAACGCCACCACGAAGAAGAAGACGTAGCAGAAACCGTGCAGGCTCAGTGATCCCACGACGACCCAGACCAGCACCGGAGCGCTCTCGTACAGCGGCCAGGCGGCCGCGAAGATGACATACCGGACGGGCCAGGCCAGGATGCCCACCAGCATGGAGACCCGCACCCCCCAGCGGGAGAGGGCGTAGGGGAGGATCAACGCCATGGTGAAGATCTCGGCGATCTGTCCGATGGTCATCCAGGCGGGCAGATTCTCGGAGGTGATGCCCACCGCGGGACCGATGGTCTGGAGATAGGGGAAGGTGAGGATGTAGTAGAGCTGGAGCTCGGTGGCCACCACGAAAGCGATGATGAAGAAGCTGAGGTAGTTCCGGTCCTTGAGCAGCCCGAACGATTTCCTGAAGGCCAGGGGATCCGAAGCCTCCCGGGAGGGAGGCGTGTGGGGAAGCGCCAGGGAGAAGAGGCCCAGGATCAGGGAAAAACCGGCCGCCAGGACGAAGGTGTCGATGTAGCCGGCCGACTCGGTGTCGAACAGGACCCGCATCCCGGTCAGGGCCCAGTTGGCGCCGATCCAACCCAATGTGCCCCAGACCCGGATGGGTCCGAAGTCCCGCTGTCCGTCGGCCAGATGCTGAAAGGCCAGGGCATTGGTCAGGGCCAGGGTGGGCGCGAAGACCAGGCAGTACAGGAGCATCAGGATCAACATGGCGCTCAGGGTCTCGCTGTAGGCCATCCAGAGCAGGAATCCGGCGCCCAGCAGATGAAAGATGGCCAGCGCCACCTGGGTCGGAAGCCAGCGGTCCGCCACTTGGCCTCCGGTGAAGGGAGCCACCAGGTTGGCCAAAGGAAAAGCAGCGTAGATCAGCCCCAACCCCCATCCCGAGAACCCCAATTGCGCTTCCAGGTACCCGGCCAGGGCCGGAGCCCAGGCCCCCCAGATGGCGTACTGCAGGAACATCATCAGGCTGAGCCGGGGATGGCCGAACATCCTTTTCATCGATTCCTCTCCTTCTTCCGAGTCAGTCGATCAGGCCATGGACGGTCAGGGCAGGGCCCCTACCTCGACGGTCAGGCTTCTGGGTTGGTCATCGCGACGCTCCCGGATGCGGAGTTGGGCGCCATCGTATTCGGCGGACTCCACGCCTTGGAAATCGTGCGGGACCCGCGCCAGAAACAGGATGTAGCTCCGGGTGTCCGTCTCCCCCGCATCCAGGTACTCGTAGACTCCTCGGTCCAGCACTTTTCCCAACTGGAGCAGGGTCGGGAACGGCTGGTGGATCCCCGTCGTCCCGAACTCGAGCCCGCGGGCGCTCACTTTTCCCTGCTGCCGGTAACGCCACATGTTGAGCCAAGGGTACTCGGAGATCTTCCAGAGATACCCCACCAGAAGGCCGGCCGAAGGTGTCGCGGCCGTCACCCAGCCGTACTCGACTCCGGGATCGAAGATGAACGCGGTGACGTCGTGTCCCGAGGCGCCATCCTCGGTGCCGCGGAAGAAACGAAGGTTCGCCGGCGTCCCTCCAATGGAGATCCGAGGCCAGTGGTCGGCGTCGTCCGTCGATTGGGGCACCGGTTCTTCCTGGACCAACCCATGGGAGGCGTTGCAGTCCACGATCGTGGTGTCGTCCAGGAAGGGAGGGGCGATGCTGGGATGTTGCACCAGGTTGTAGACGCGTCCCGCCGCCCGGACGTTGGTGACTTGTTCAGTCACCGTGAGGGACGCCTCCTTCTCCTGGAGCCGGACGGTACGCGTCACTTCCATACCCGCCAAGGGAAGGGTGCACCCCATGCGGAGCCCGTGGTCCGAGGGTTCATCTGCGCCAGGGCCGAGCCGTTCCCAGACCACCCGCGGGGCTTCGCCGTGGTAGGGCATCCCCATCTTCTCCTCGGCCGGAGATGGGGCGCCCCAGCGATCAAAGCAGATGAAATGCCCCTGCAGGTTCGGTTCGTCCGGGTTCAACGGTTCGATGTCCTCCGTGGCCCGCCAGCTCAGCGGATTGACCGCGTGGTCCAGGAAGTGGATGTCGATGATACCGCCGCCCCAGCGGTCCAGCGTGACCTGGGAAAGTCCATTCTTCAGGACCAGCAACCGGGGTGCGGGCGCCGGCTTTTTCGGAGGGGATGCGCAACTGGTCAGTCCGGTCAGGATCACCAGGGCCAGTCCCAGCCAAAGGGGGTCGAGAAATTCCAGTGTCTTCAGGATCATGGTCGTGCTCTCCTGCCAGCAGCCTGCGGCAATCGCCGCCTGCGAACTCGACCGGTGCTGCATCCCGGCCGAAAGCGGGGCAGGACGGTCACAAGGGCCGCCCCGACATAAATTGCTCCTCGTTCTGTTTCTTCCAGAGCGACAGCCGCCGGGACAGTTGACGGCGCGTCGCCGTGCCGGTCACGGACAGTTGCCGAATCGTGACCGAAGCCGCCAGATTGCCCACCAGGGCGGATTCCGGGAGGCTCGCCCCGCTGCACAGCGCCAACACCGCGCCGGCGGTGAAGCTGTCGCCCGCTCCGGTCACGTCCAGCGGCCCTTCCACTTGGACGGCCGGCACCCGCGCCATCTCCGGGTCGGTCACCAGGGCTCCCGCATCACCCAAGGTCACGCATATGGGAGCGGAGACCCTCGCCCGGAACCGGGGCAGGATCCGCCGGATGGATTCGACCGGGACCTTCTCTCCGGGTCCGGGGGTGGAACGCCGCACCGCCTCGAACTGGTTCGGCTTCAGGATCATCCGGCGGAAGCGGTGGATCTGGGCCCGGCTGTCGGCCCAGAAGACGACCCGAGGGTGACGACGGGCCAGATCCGCCAAGCCGTCGCGGACCCTTTCGGTCACGACGCCCAAATCCGGTTCTTCCACCTGATCCTCGATGATGACCGCGTCGACGCGATCCAGCAAACCTTCCAGGTCGGCCAACATCTCCTGAAGGAGATCCGGGGAGGTGGGGGCTCGGGTCCGGATGTCATAGCGCTCGTGCTCTCCGGAAAGTCCCGTCCGGAACAGGTCCCTCGGCTTCAGGTAGGTGGGAGTCAGGTATGCCTTCCGGCGCCGCAATCCCCGGGTCGTGCAGCCGATCCGGTCCAGATATTGTCGCAACTCGAATCCGTGGCCGTCATCTCCGATGATTCCCAGAGCGTGGACTTGGCCGCAGCCCAGCGAGACCAGGTTGTTTACCACCGTTCCGGCGGCGCCGGGACTGGAGCGTACGGCGGCGACCTGGTGGGCTCTCTTTCCGGTCTCCAGACTCCTCTCCTCCAGGGCCGGATCGACGTCCAGATACTGGTCCAGAAAGAAATCCCCCAAGACCGCGATCCGGCAGGAGGGGAACCGGCCCGTCAATTCTTCCAGTCTCGATCTCTTCATGAGTCCGGTGAAGGATCGCCTGCGGAGAGCTCCCTTGCCTGAAGCCGGGCGAGGACCAGATCGTAGAGGGCAGGTACCGTGGCTGCGTGGTTCCCCTGGACGTAGTAGCTCTCGCCGCCGTCGGCCACGGTGCGCACCAGGATGGTCTTGAAGGGCCGGAAATAGTATCGGGCATCCGACTTGTCGGCCTCCCGGGAGGTGTCTCCCAGAGGAACCAGGTCGAAGACGGCAGTGGTGAAGTGGGCGATACGCCGGCCTTCCCGGTGAGCCACGTTGCGAGCCATGGCCAGGGCCTTCAGGTAGATCTCGGGTCCCATGACGGCCGACCCGATATTGAGAAAAACTCCACCCTCGAGGCGGGTCACCGACTCGGTGAAGATCAGGAAGTCGGTATAGGAGGCGGCCCCGGTGGCGGCTCCGTCGAATCCCGGGTGCTGGTGGATGATGTCCTGGCCGATGGAGACGTGGACCGTAACCGGGATCTGCAGCCGGTAGGCCGCGGCCAGGACGCTCTCGCGCCGATAGGGAAAGGACTCCTCCTGGATCATCCGGCCGACCGCCTCCCCCAGGCCGATCCCGTCGCGGACCGCGGCCGAAGCGGCCTCGTTGATGCGTCCGGTCTCCCGCCAGAGTCCGAACTGTCCTTCGGCGACGTAGCGCGCAACGCTCTCGCAGGTCTCGCCCACCAGCGCCAGCTCGAAATCGTGAATGGCTCCCGCGCCGTTGAGGGCCAGGTGGCCGAGGACTCCCCGCTCCATGAGATCGATGAGCAACGGGGCGTTGCCTTCCCGCAGGACATGGGCGCCGCAGGCGAAGATGACGGACCGGCCCGCCCGCGAGGCGTCCACCATGCGCCGGGCCAGTGTGGGCAGTGCCGGATGCCGGAAAGGCTCCCGACTCCCTCCCGGGGTCTTCAACACGTCCTCCGCCTTCAGGTCGTGGGACCGCCGGCTCAGGGGCAGAAGGCGCAGGCGGCTGCGGTCGAACTGGGGGAAGGGCAATCTTCACACTCGCGGGAACAGGCAGCGGATGAGGACCCTCCAGTCCCGGAAGTCGGGAACCAACAGGTCGGCGCCCGCCGCGCTCAACCGGGTTCGTTTCCAGGGGTCGGGAGCCCCGCCGGGATGAGCTTCGTCGGTGGCCAGGGCAACGGCGATTCCGCCGCACGATTTCACGTTTTCGATCTCCACGTAACCGTCCCCGAACCCCACCAGAGAGGCGCCGTCGATCCGGTTCTCCCGCAGGATTCGTTCGATGACCCTTCGCTTGGAGTGGTTCGCGTAGTCTTCCCGGGCGCCGTAGATATGGCTTCCGAAGAATCCGTCCAGCTCCAGGAGGCGTGCTTCTTCCCGGACGTACTGCTCGTCGGTGCCGCTGGCCAGGTAGAGCTGGACGCCCCGCTCCCGGAGGGCGCGCAGCATCCGGACCGATCCCGGAACCAGGTAGTCGGCGCGGAGGGCCTTGCCGGTGCGCAGGCGCCGGCGCCGGTGCCGGATCTTCTCCATCAGGAGGTCCAGATAGCGGCTCTTGTATTCCTGCGGATCAGCAGGTGTTCCCCCTCTTTTTTCCAGTTCCTCCGCCAGTCGGATCATCTGGTAGATGGTCTGCCGGCCCGTCAGCTCGGTGACGAAGTCGGTGACCACACGCTCCAACTCCTCATCGCTCTCGCCGCTGCCGCTCTGCTTCAGGATGTCCACCATCATGGGGATCATGATCTGGGGCCAACCTTCTCGGATCAGGCTGAGGGTGCCGTCGAAGTCGAAAAGGGCACAACGGGGGGGCTGGGTGCGGGAAACGTCCTGGAGCACCTCGACGGTGGACCCCTCCAGATACTCCGGTGCCGCGGAAGTCGTCAGCCCCATGATGAAGAGAAGGATACCGTCAAAGATCAGCGGATGCGAACTTGGCCACCCCCGATTTCGAGGCGGTGCGGGACGAGCGAAACCGTTGCGTTCCAGCGACCGGCGACGCCCTTGTGAGGCGCCGCCGACTGGGCTATGGTGATCCGGCGATGGTTCGAGAGTCGGACGAAGACCGGAGCTGGCGGGGGAGGGTGGGGAAGCTGTCCCCGCAGGAACTGCAGGAATTCCTTTCCGGAGACCCCATTTGCCGGCTCGGCTGTCTGGACCGGGAGGGATGGCCCTACGTGGTGCCCTGTTGGTTCGAGTACCAGGATGGAGGCTTCTACATCATTCCGCGAGCCCGTTCCGCCTGGGCCAGGCACATTCAGCGCGAGCCCCGGGTGTTTCTGTGCATCGACGATTCCACCCGGTACAATCGAAGGGTCCTGGTCCGGGGCGAGGCCGAGGTCCTGGAGGAGCCCAACGTGGGTGGAAGATGGGTCGGGATCGCCCGCAGAATGTCGTTACGCTATCTGGGACACCGGGGCCCGGACTACCTGGTTCCGACTCTGAACGAGCCCAGATGGCTGTTTTTCGTCCGGCCCCGCAAGCTCATGAGCTGGCAAGGGGTCGATTGGGCCAAACGATACAAGCACGGCGAATGGTAGCGGCCTCCTGTCGCCATCGTTCGCGGCGGTTTATGTAGCTGGTTGTTGGAATATTTCAGGAGGACGCCCTGATGGCTGGACCCAAGGTCGAAGCGATTTATCAGTTGAATCCGAATCACGTGGATTGGCTCAAGCAGATGGCCGACAAGTACGATCTGGGAGATCAGGACAAGGCTCTGCGGGTCGTCATCGACTACGTGCTGACCGAGGCCGACGAATCGACGGTCTTCGAAGACATCCGCTGCCTCTATTGCTAGGCTTGACTTGCCTGGCCGGGCAATAGCCGGTCGCTGCGCAGTTCCCAAACTATTTTTTCCGGGATTTCCGGATCTTGGCCCAGGCGTCCCGCAGGGTCACGGTGCGGTTGAAGACGAGCCGGTCCGGCAACGAGTCCTCCGAATCCACGCAGAAATAGCCCAGGCGTTCGAACTGGACCCGTTGGCCGCCTTGGGCGCTCGCGAGACTGGGCTCCAGTTTGCAGTCTTCGAGCACCTTTAGAGAGTCGGGATTGAGATTCGAGATGAAGTCCGATCCGTCACCGGTGTCGTTGGGATTGTCCTTGGTGAACAGGCTGTCGTAGAGACGGACCTGGGCGCTCAGGGCGTGGGCGGCGGAGACCCAGTGCAGGGTGGCCTTGACCCGGCGCCCGTCCGGCGCGTCTCCTCCCCGCGTGGCCGGATCGTAGGTGCAGCGCAACTCCACGACTCGTCCCGCTTCGTCCTTGACGACTCCGACGCAGGTGATGAAGTAGGCGTAGCGCAGGCGGACCTCGCGTCCGGGCGCCAGCCGAAAGAACCTGCGGGGCGGGTTCTCCATGAAGTCCTCCCGCTCCAGGTAGAGAACTCGGGAAAAGGGGACCTTTCGGACGCCCGCCTCGGGACACTCGGGATTGTTGATGGCCGTCAGTTCCTCCACCTGGTCCCGGGGATAGTTTTCGATGACCACCCGGAGTGGACGAAGCACCCCCATGACCCGGGGAGAAGTCTGGTTCAGGTGTTGGCGGAGGCTGTGCTCCAACATCTGCGCCTCCACCACGCTGTCTTTCTTGGAGACGCCGACCCGGGCGCAAAAGTCCCGGATCGCCTCCGCCGTGTAACCCCGCCGGCGCATCCCCGAAAGCGTCGGCATACGGGGATCGTTCCAGCCGTTGACGTGACCCTCCTTTACCAAGCGGGATAGTCTTCGCTTGCTCAAGATGGTCTTGGTGATGTTGAGACGAGCGAACTCGATCTGCTGGGAGCGATAGATGCCCAGATGCTCCAGGAACCAGTCGTACAGTGGCCGATGATCTTCGAACTCCAGGGTGCAGATGGAATGGGTGACCCTCTCGATGGAGTCGGACTGGCCGTGGGCGAAGTCGTAGGTGGGGTAGATGCACCACTTGTCTTCCGTACGCGGGTGGGAGGCATGGAGGATCCGGTACATGACCGGATCTCGAAGGTTCAGGTTGCCTGAGGCCATGTCGATGCGGGCCCGGAGGACGTGGGTGCCGTTGGGGTACTCTCCCATTCTCATTCGTTCGAACAGATCCAGGTTCTCCTCCACCGACCGTTCCCGATAAGGGCTGTTGCGGCCCGGTTCGGTGAGGGTGCCCCGGTATTCCCGGATCTGAGTGGCGCTGAGGCTGTCCACATACGCCTTTCCGGCTCGAATGAGCTGAAGGGCGTATTCGTATAGCTGCTCGAAATAGTCCGAGGCGTGGTAGAGGCGGTCGTCCCAATCGAAGCCGAGCCAGCGCACGTCTTCGAGGATGCTCACCATGTACTCCCGCTCCTCCTTGGTGGGATTGGTGTCGTCGAAGCGCATGTTGCAGAGACCGCCGTACTCTTCGGCCAATCCGAAGTCCAGACAGATGGCCTTGGCGTGCCCGATGTGGAGGTATCCGTTGGGCTCGGGAGGGAATCGGGTTCGGACCCGGCCCTGAAAGCGACCGGTCTTCCGGTCGTCCTCGAGGATCGCCCGGAGGAAGTCCAATGACCGGGGCGGCCGAGATTCGCGCGCCGCATTTGGGCCCGATTTTTTCGCCATCCGCCGATTCTAACCCGATTTGGCCGGCCATGGGCAAACTGCCAGTACCGGAACGTTCGGCGAGGGCTCGGCTGGCCTGATTCGGTTCAATTTACTTCGCGGAAACAGCCTTTCACCCGTTGTAGCAAGTGTGGAGGCCGTCGATGAGCGGTGGCCACACGGACTTGACGAAAGGAGGCGTGAGATGGACTACAAGACGGAAGGTTGGATGTATGGAACGGTGCTGTCATGGGCCGTGATCTTCGTCGTCGTGGGCGGTATGTACGGGTGCCCGAAGTACATGGTCTGGCAGCAGGGACTGGCCGGCGAGGCGAAGCTGCGAGAGTCGCAATCGAGCCGCAAGGTGAGGGTGGAAGAGGCCAAGGCCAGACTTGAGTCGGCAAAATTCGAAAGTCAGGCCGAGGTAGAACGGGCCAAGGGAGTGGCGGAGGCCAACAAGATCATCGGGGACAGCCTCAAAGGGAACGAGGCCTATCTGAGGTATCTCTGGATTCAGGGGTTGCAGGACGGCTCCAGCGAGACCATCTACATTCCCACCGAGGCGAATCTTCCGATCATGGAGGCGACACGGCGACGGGAATCGACGAAAACGACGGAGTAGAGGTGGAGGTGAGTCCCGTCCCGGTATGTCTTTCGTCCATGTGTGCGGATGCTCGCCGGAGATTCCTCACCTCATCACGCCGGTAGAACGAGGCGAAACGAGCAGCGTGCAGCCCACGGCCTGACAGGGCTCCGCCAGGATTTCGCCAAGTTCGAGCGTTGCCAGGAATCTGCCGGATAATGTGCAATAGTATAAGTTTCATGAGCGAAACGGAGGAATAGTTACGATGTCCCATCGAGTCAACGTCGTGATTCAAGATGAAGCGTGGGACGTGCTGGCGAAGCTACCTCGCGGAGAGCGCAGTCGAGCCGTCAGTGTCGCGATTCTGGAATGGGCGCGCCTTCGCAAACGTCGCGACGCGGTCGCCAGGATGGGTGAGATACGCGCCACGCTACCACCGGTCAGCACCGACGAGGTGGTCCGTTGGCTTCGCCAAGACCGGGAGCGACGGCCATCAGCATAGTCGTCCCTGACGCCTCGGTGCTGCTCAAGTGGGTCCTTCCCGGAGACGACGAGCCGGATGCCGGGTTTGCATTGGCGTTGCTTAGCGAAGCCCGTGCCGGTGCCATAAAGTTGGTCGTCCCGCAACTCTGGCTCTATGAAGTGGGGAATACGCTGGTCCGGCGGCTCCCCGATCAGGCGAACGATCTTCTGAATTCTCTGATTGATTATCAGTTGGCGGAAGTGCGGCCCGACGCACAATGGCGGAAACAAACTGTGGAGCTCGCCGTTACCTTCGGCGTCACGTTTTACGATGCGGCCTACCACGCCGTGGCACTGATTCAGGATGGCATTTTCGTTACCGCGGATGAACGTTATGTACGTCGTGCCTACAAGGGCGGCAAGGTCGTGCTTCTTCGCAACTGGAATACCGTGTGACGTTTCGACTACAACTTGCCGCGCACGAAGACTCGGTACTCGCCCACTTTCGAGATCTCAGTCTGACCTCAACCAGATGGCGTGGCGCAACGCGACAGAACCAAGCGTGATCTGGGTCGGTGGATGTCGTGCATTCGTTTCGCCGGAAAATCCGGACTTGGTCATGCACGTCATTGGTTGGGATCTTGGCGCATCTCCATCAAACGGGTATGGCGTGGGAAGATGAATTTGTCGGAAGGACCCCGTTGTCCGCGAGCGATTCCGGATGAGCGGGCCTCCGCTCCTGTGTGGCAACATGTCACGTTCTCCCAGGATCACCACGCTTCACGCCTAGCCATTTGGCGTAGAGTCCGGACGACTGAATCTGGTCGGCCCAAGTCGATGGCCGCGATATCCAGTTGACGGGGGGACCCGGTCACCCGCCAACGTCTGAGGATTCCCTCCTTTTCCAACTTCCGATGCCAAGGATATAGGAGGACGAGATGTCTGGCGCTGTATGCCTGGGCATAGGCGAGCATCTGGTAGATGTCGGATTGCTCGACATCGAGGGTCCGTTCGAGTGGGTTGAGGCGCTTCCACTTGGCGTCGAGAATCACGGGCTGAACCGGCATTCCGATCACGACATCGGGGCGAAGGAGGAAAAGCGAACGATAGTCTTCCGTAGTCAGGGTGTGATGGCTCGTATCTTGCAGTCGGACCGATCGCGGTGCGAGAGCCCGCCGGAGGCACTCCCCGATGAACGTTTCGAAGAGCCTGTTCATAGGGAACAGGAGGGAGAAACCTCCAGTTCGGCCGCTGGTCGTGGTTTGCCAATCCCCTGAGAGTAAAAGTCGGGCGAGCCGGTGGAGATCGTGGAATGTGAGGTTGGTGCGGTCGAGTTGAACCGGTTCTCGTAATGGGTCGGACGAGTCACCCACGAATTCCAGTCGCGCAGTGAGCTCAGCCAGGCGCCGCATGTTCTCGGCGCTATGGGTGAGGCTCGTGAGGCGTAGCACCGCAGCCTTGAACACGCGGTTCAGGGGAGTGTCCTCGGACAGTTCGTCAAAACGGCAGGCCAGCAGGTTCGGACTCACGGCCAGATGGGTAAACTGGCGCACCACGTCGAGGCTGCCGCGCGACAGCATGAGATCTTCCCGGTGCGCGACGTAGCGCCTCGGGAGCCCCCGCCGGACTGCCACCAGCAGTCGCTCGGCAAACAGTCGAATCAGGAGCTCCAGCAGATCGTGCCGTTGTGTCGACAGGGCGGCGAGTTCGCCGTCATGGATGCGCAGTCGCCACGCCACCGCTAGCATACCCACCAGCGCCGCGCGAACGACACCGATTTCGCCGTCGATCTTCGGCAGGATTTCGAGTGTCCGCCCGGGAATGACGAGAATGCCCACCACCTGACCGGCCTTCAAGCCTCGGTAGGTGCGGGTCAGAACGGCTGTTTTGGGCAATTTCAGCCGGCGAGAGGCGCTTTTGGCCACGGCGAGTAGCCGACTGGCTTCCGACTCCCTCAGACCGCTCTCTGTGACTGACAATTCGCCCCACTCCCGGCACGTCAGGCACGATGATGGAGTCATTCCACCCCGGTTTCCGCGTCCGCGCCGCCGGAGATCAGGCGTTGGTAGGCTTCCGAAGGAAAGCTTTTTTGCCGCACGATCCAGCGGTAGCGCACTTCTCCCGGGTCGTCGAGTCCCGGCGGTGGCTTCAGTCGTTTGCGTCGCACAAAATCGTCGGTCCCACCGAGGACGGCACGGACTTTCTCCCAGTCGTCGTAGAAGTACTCGGCGACAAGTGGAATGACCTTGCGGCGCATGATGCGGTCGACATCCTCCTTGGTGCGTGCACCCATCAGCCAGGCGTGCCCGATAAGGTGGTCGCGGTCCACGAGCCATTCCAGACGCTCGTTCATGGCGCGGAGCACTTCCGGCAGGTCAATGTCGGTTGATTTGGCAGCCTCTTTCAGTGTTCCGGGATCGGGTGGCAGCTCCTCAAACTCGAATCGGCGGCGGAGTGCGGTGTCGAGGATCGCGATGGAGCGGTCTGCGGTGTTCATCGTGCCGAGAATGTGGAGGTTCGCAGGCAGAGCAAAGCGCTTGCCGGAGTAGGGTAGCGTCACGACGAGCTCATTGTCGGCGCCTTCCCGCTTGTCCTTCTCCAGAAGCGTAACGAGTTCCCCCATCACCTTGGAGATGTTGGCGCGGTTGATCTCGTCGATGACGAGGACATGGGGCGACTGCTTTTTGCGAGCTTGTTCCGCAATGCGCTTGAGTACACCGGCACGCGGGACGAGCCGAAATCCGAGATCGGATTCGGCGTCCTGACTTCCACCTGTCTCGGGTCGGAGACCCTCGACGAACTCTTCGTAGCCGTAGGACTGGTGAAAGGTGACGAATTCAACCCGTTTCTGTTCGACAAGCTTGGTATAACGCCGCCGAACATCCTCATGTGATTGCACCGCGGAGCCGTCACAGATCTCGACGCATCGTCGTGCCGTGTCATAGGTTTTTCCCGTGCCCGGTGGCCCGTAGAGAATCTGGTTGAGCGGGTGTCTTACTCGTTCTGCGGGCCCTGGACCCGGCGGAACTTGTACTGTCTTTGGGGGAGCGTTTCGGTCAAGCCGATCAAGCAGATCAAACGTAGGAGCGTATACGGCAGTCGACCGATATACATCCGCGAACTTATTGGCTCCCCTAAAACCCCACAGCCTTCTAATCTGATGTGGTGCCAACTGGCTGGACGCCTTGTTCACCCACAGCACGTGCAGTTTGCTGTCGGAGGAAAGACTATTTTCCTTGTAGTCGTTCTTGTACACGATGCCAATCCCAAGACCCTGCGATAGTCCGTGTCGAACGAGCACGATGTCCCCGGGGTCCGGCCTTTCAAGCGGGTAGCCACCTCTCTGAACCGACTCCCCCGGAACTGGCCACGGTCTACCTTTTCCCGGGCCCCCAGTGTAAACGTAGTTGTTTTCATGGAACTCTTTGCGAAAATCCCGACCGTCGTCATAAACATTCGTGCTGACTTGGTAGCGACGACTGATATTTACGGGTATCCGGCCTTTGTTCCGCAAATACGAGAACATGTTGATTTCGTAACATTTACATTCGGAGAACACGTTCCTGATCTTCTCCAGCTCTTGACAATATTCGCTCCATGTGAGCTTGGACGGTCGCTTGCTGTACTTCCCAATTCCCAGTGAGAGTGTGCTATGGCTATCGAAGGGGAGAAAACGTGTCGGATTGATCAGAAAGAGAGTTTGTGTGAGCTTGGCGACCCCGACCCCTTTAATGTCCAGTGCTCCCGTGAAATTCTCTTCAGTCACCGAGTCCGACAATGCCTGCTCAAACAACTTCCACAGCAGTTCGGGGTTACGACCGGTCTTGTCATAGAACAGGACATTTCGAGGATCCGGAGAAGGGAAATAAAATCCCTCCTTAGGCGGTGGATCAAGGGAGACTGGATTTTCGAACACGTCGGCAACACTTGGATAGACTGTCTTCCACCCTTGTCGAGAGTTTCTCGTAGCCAAGTAGGAGAAAAACGAAAACGGGTCGATGTTCTCATCCCCGATATTGAGCAACAGCGGGTCGGCGCCATGCCAGTCCACCTGCTTGGCCTTTGCAGCCAGATACTTCCGTTCTTCCTTTCGAATCCTGCTCGCGAGCCCCTGAAACCACGGAACCCAGTCAAAAATCTCCTTCATCCGTCTTCTCCTGTCCGGTGCCATCTATCGAGTCATTTTCCGCTACAGGGATTTGTCGTCTCCGCGCGGTACCGGCTCACTCGACGAAACACCATGCCACAGCAGGCCAACTCGGGGTTTCTGGTCAGGGAACGGTTCTTCGACTCCTCACTTTTTCAGGGGCAGAGGTGGAGGGGCGGAAGTGGCGTCGCCGGTGGTAGCCAACCGGCCTTGGTCACTGTGCCGCCCGGTCGGTCAGGCGGCCGACTTGGCGGAATGCTGGGTCGATCGGACAGTTGTCTCCAGCGTCGGCAAACGGCATCGTCCTCCATTGCGCTCAAGTCGGAACACAACTTTTCCCATTCAAGTTGCAACTCACCGAAACGCTACTGGCGGGAGGCGCTCGACAAAGCCCTCTTTGAAAGCTTCGCTATGACCAACCAGCCATTGAGTAGAGCGATCAGGGCAGCCAGGGTGGCAGCCCAAAGCGGACGATCCGACAATACGGTAACCACGGTACCGGAGGACAAGCCGACACAGATCCATGAAAGTCGTGTTTCTTGTCTTGAGAATTTGTCCGCCAAGTAGCCGTAGTAGCGGCGCAGCCGATCGGAGTCCACCAACTCGTGCCAAACCAATCGGACGGTTTCTTGATTTGGCATGGTAACGAATAGTAGCACCTCCTGAGGTCGGGTGTTCGTCGGTGCGTTTCCATTCAGCTGGGATCGTTTGTGCGAGCCCGTCTACTTCATCCCGGCAGCGAGATGTGCAATCCTGGGGACGGAGGTTCCATATGAAGACAGGTGCCAGTGCACAGATGAAAACGATAAGAAGCCATACATCAAAAACTTCTTCCTATCGATGGGACCGATGGGGGCGGCGCTCCTTCCTGGCGGCTGCGGCCGCGTCGGTTCCCGTCCTGGGCAGGGAATATGGACCCTCGGCGCAACCGGTGCGCTATCCGGACCCCGACATCGTCGTGCTGGACCAACGCTTCGCCCGCTACAAGTTGGGCAATACGCCCATCCAGCGCCTTTACACCGGAACCCTCTGGGCGGAGGGACCCGCCTGGAGTGGGGTGGGACGTTACCTGGTCTGGAGCGACATTCCCAACGACCGGCAGTTGCGCTGGCTGGACGAGGACGGACACGTGAGCGTTTTCCGGTCCCCCTCGGGAAACAGCAACGGGAATACGTTCGATTACCAGGGACGCCAGATCTCCTGCGAGCACGGCACCCGGCGGGTCGTGCGTTACGAGCCGGACGGCACGCCCACGGTGCTGGCCAGCGAGTGGGATGGGAAGCCGCTCAACGCTCCCAACGATGTGGTGGTGCATCCGGACGACGGCGCTATCTGGTTCACCGATCCCGGATACGGCAGTCTCATGAACTACGAGGGACACAAGGGAACGCTCCACATCAAGGAAGCCGTCTACCGGATCGACGCCGCGAGCGGCCGGATGGACAAGGTGACGGACGAGATCTTCAAGCCCAACGGGCTCTGCTTCTCTCCGGACTACAAGAAGCTCTACGTGGCCGACACCGGCGCCTCCCACTACCCGGAGGCTCCCAAGCACATCAAGGTCTGGGACGTGGTCGACGGGAAACGCCTCTCCGGCGGCCGCGAGTTCACCTCCATGGAGTTGAACGGAAAGGCGGGCTTCGCCGACGGGATCCGGGCCGACGTGGACGGCAACGTCTGGGCCAGCGCCGGCTGGGTCGGAAATGGATACGATGGAGTCCACATCTTCGCTCCGGACGGGGAACGCATCGGGCAGATCCGCCTCCCCGAGATCTGCGGCAACGTCTGCTTCGGAGGCCGGAAGCGCAACCGCCTCTTCATGACCGCCAGCCAGTCACTCTACGCCGTTTACGTCGAGACCCAGGGCGCCCACATCTCCTGACCGCGGGGACTCCATGCCGCCGGTCCGGGTCGACCGAGAGCCGCCATTCAAGCTCTCCATGACGGTGGATTTCTTCGGTGACGGGGGCAGGGGGCTCTATACGCCTCACACCCTGGACCTGATGATGCGGGCGGCCCGCCGTCTGGGAGTCACCCGGGTGTACTGGCAGTACCTGGGAGACTTGGAGCAGGACCGTTACGGCGCCGGAACCAACATGCTTCGCGACCCCTTGGGCGAAGTACGGGCCCCTCACGCTGGCGGCGATCGGGGAGCCGTTGGAGGCCGCCGTGCGGGCGGCCCACCGCCGGGGCCTGGAAATCTTCGGGGTCCTGAAGCCCTATCACACCGGGATGTCGGCCACCTATCCCGAAGGCTCGCCGGATTCGGACCCCGCAACGCCGGTGCGCCGGATCGGGGGAAGTCTCCAGTGCTTCAACCCGTTCATGGAAAGGTTTCCACACACCCGGATCCAGCGCCGTCCTCTGAAGGGTACGCTGAACCTACAAGCCATTCCCATTCGCCGGATTCGGCTGATCAAACGGGACGATTCTCCCACTCGAATCCGGGCCCGGCATCTGGAGATCTGGAGCAGTCCGGACAACTACCGGTACCGGTGCCGGCAGGTGGACTTCCGGCTCGAAGAGACGGTGGATCCGTCCCTCCAGGAAATTCGAGACTATTACGGACAAGTGGTTACCAGAAAAGGAGATTCCGTCCGGGTTCTCACCCTCACGGGTTTCGATCTCCGAGACCCCTATCTGGTGGTGGCCACCAAGTTCCGAGACGGAACGGCCGACTTCGAGAATACGGCTCTGGGCATGATCCAAGTCTTCGGTCCGGGTCCCGAAACCCTGCCCATTGTGGTGGCCACTGGGGACGCCACCTGGGTTCGGCCGCGCGACTTCCGCACTTACGGCCTGGAGTTCGACTCGGGATATGGGACCCGTCTGCTCCATCTGGACGGGGTCCGGGAACCAGCGGCCGAAGGGTCGACGCCGAAAGCATCGCAGACCCGCACCTGGCATGAACATCGGGCCGAGCTGGGTCGGGGGCCCGGAGGTGGTTTCATTGCATTTGCCCGGGGCAAGAACGACTATCTGCCGGTCGCGCCGTGCGAGTTCTATCCCGAGGTCCGGCGGCTCTGGAGGTGGCGTGTCAACCGCATGTTGGAAAAGGGCGTTGACGGCGTCGTGCTCCGCGCCTCGGCTCAC
This sequence comes from Acidobacteriota bacterium, assembly GCA_965217775.1. Classification (GTDB taxonomy): domain Bacteria; phylum Acidobacteriota; class UBA6911; order RPQK01; family JAJDTT01; genus JAJDTT01. The sequence continues at coordinate 2,261,291 of CBDCJH010000002.1, read as the reverse complement.
GGGACCCTCACCGACGAGCCCTGCGAGTACGGTTTCAACCCTCCCGTGGTGGAGGCCTACCGGGAACGGCACGGAGTCGACATCCGGCGGGAAGACTTCGATCCGGACCTCCTGGGCGCTCTGCGGGGCGAGGCCTACACCCGATTCGTCCGCGAAGCCAGCGCCATGACCCGGAGAGCCGGGAAGCTCTTCCAGGTGCAGGTCCACACCGAGGCGTTCCGTCCCGATCCCGTCTTCGGTCAGCTTATGGGTTTCCCGGCCAACATCCACTTCGCCTGGCGGCAATGGCTGGACGAGGGACTGGCCGACGCCGTGACCCTGAGATCCAGTTGGTACGAGGCCGCCGAGGATCCGTTGGACGGATCTCCAGCTCGGAGAAGCAGGCTGAACGACGTCCTGGCCGACCCGGTGGTGGGAGAGGTCCTGGAGGTGACGGAACACCTGGGCCTTCCGGTCTACCTGAACCGGTACGTGGCCCGGGCCATTCCCATCGAAGAATATGTAGAGGACATGGAACAAATCTGGCGCGACCGTCGCTTCGCCGGTTTCGATCTGTACGAATTCTTCCACTTGGCTCGCGCCACGCCGGACGGGAACCGACTGGTTCCGGTCCAGGATCGAATGGACCAGATTCGGCGGAAGGCCGGGGAACTGGGTCTGGTGGCAAATTGAGTTCACTGGGCCGAAGCGATCCGTCTCAAAGGGATCGAACGTCCGCCGAGTCTCTCAGTCCGTCCCCGATGAAATTGACGGCCAGCACCGTCACGGCGATGGCGGCCCCGGGCGCCATCCAGAGCCAGGGCATGTCGGCCAGCACCGTGGGCGACTGCGCCTCGTTGAGCATCCCTCCCCAACTCGGCGTGGGAGGGGGGACTCCCAGGCCCAGAAAGCTGAGCGCCGCCTCCAGCAGGATGGCGTTGGCGAAACCGAAGGTGGCGATCACGCTCAGTGGGCCCACGGTGTTGGGCAGGATGTGCCGCAGGATGACGCGGGCGTGGCCGTTGCCCAGGGACCGGGCCGCCATGATGAAATCCTTCTCTCGCAGCACCAGGACCTCTCCCCTCACGACGCGGCAGGTGCTGGACCAGCCCAGCAGCCCGATGACCAGGGTGACCGAGGTGAGACTGGGCCCCAGCAGCGAGACGAAGAGCATGACCATGAGCAGGACCGGGATGCTCATCATGACTTCCGTGGCCCTCATGACGGCCTGATCGACGACACCACCTGAATATCCCGCCAGCGCACCCAGCAGCGAGCCGATCAGCGTGGAGAGGACGACTGCCAGGATTCCCACGGTCAGAGAGGTGCGGCTGCCATGGATCACCCGGCTCCAGACATCTCTTCCGATCAGATCCGTCCCCAGCCAATGGACGGCGTCGGGTGCCTGGTTGAGATGTTCCAGTTCCGTATGGAAGGGGTCGTGCCGGCCCACCCAGGGAGCCAGGAGGGCGGCCAGGATGATGATTCCCAGGAAGACCGAGCCACCGCAGGCGAGCCGGTGGCGCAAGAATCGAGCCCAGGGTCCCGGACCCCGGCGGAGTCTCGCCGGTCTCCCTTCGTCTCGTGTCAGATCCATGTTCTCTGCTTTCGGGCGAAGCGGACCCTGGGGTCGGCGATGGCGTAGCCGATGTCCGCCAGCAGGGAGCTCAGGAGGACTCCGATTCCCACCACCAGGACCACTCCCATGAGCATGGAGGGGTCGCGGTCCGCCGCCGCTCGAACGGCCATGAATCCCATCCCCGGCCAGGCGAAGACCTGTTCCGTGATCACCGCTCCCACCACCAACTCGGGCAGCAGGAATCCCAGGACGCTGATGATGGGGATGAGGGCGTTCCTCAGGACATGACGCAGGAACACGACCCGCTGGGACAATCCCTTGCCGCGGGCCGTGGTCACGTGATCTTCACGGAGGACCTCCAACAGGCTGCTCCGCGTGTGCCGCATCAGCAGGGCGGCGTTCCGCAGTCCCAGGACCGTGGCCGGCAGCACCAGGTGCCGGATCTGATCGGCCAGGTTGGGGACGGTACCCAGGGTCGCCATGCCACCCGTCGGCAGCAGCCTCAGATGGACACCGAACAGATAGATGGCCAGCAGTCCGAGGAAAAAGGTCGGGGTGGAGATCAGGAGCATGGTGAGGGAGCTGAGGGCATAGTCCAGCCGCGAGTGTTGCTTGAGCGCGGCCAGCGCGCCGAATGGGATTCCGATGACAATCCCGAACAACAGGGCCGCACCCATGAGCTTCAGGCTGACCGGAAGACGCGTCCGCAGCTCGGCACCCACCGACCGGCGGGTCGCCACCGAGTAACCCAGATCCCCCTGGACAAGACCGGTTAGCCATTTCGCGTATTGGACGGGAATGGGTCGGTCCAGTCCCAGCTCGCGGCGGCGCTCCTCGATCCACTCCGGCGACTGCTGGGCCAGGATGCTGGGATCGATCCGGGCCAGAATCGGGTCTCCCGGAGCCAGCGCCAATGCCGCGAAGGCGACGAAGGTGATGCCCAAGAGCACCGGGATCGCGATCAGCAGGCGGCGGAGCAGGTAACGGCCCATGGCTGGCCTTCTCGGCTAGGGCTTCAAGGTCCAGGTCTCGATGTTGCCGAACGTCCGGCGTGCGTCCCGGTGGAGAGCAAAGCCACCCCCCAGCCGACCATGGCGCGCGTGGACCTCGTCGGGCGCCCAGAGGGGCAGGAGGGGCAGGTCCCGGTTCAGCAGGCGGGCGGCTTGGAAGTAGAGGTCCCGCCGCCGGTCCGGGTCCACGGTGGCCGTCGCTTCCTCAAAGTAGCGCTCCAGATCGCAATTGGTATAGCCATACTGCCAGTCGGCCCGCCGGCAGTTGAAGTAGGTGGAGGTCACGTGAGGCCCGAGACCGTAGGCTCCGCCATGGCTCCCCGACATTTCGTAGGTGTCCCGCTGCTCGTAGCGGCGGGCGATGTACGCCGTCGATTCCATGGCCTCCAACTGCACCCTCAGTCCCAAGGCTCTCAACTGTTGGCCGATGATGGGATAGATCTGGGCCGCGCGGGGATAAGTCTGGTCGTAGATGAGGCGCAGCGGAGTCGCCGTGTCGAAGCCCGACTCCTTCAACAACCTCCTGGCTCTTTCCAGGTCGTGCTCGTAGGGGTCGAGTCTCGCGTCCGGCTCCATGCCGAGCGGGATCCCCTCCATGGCCTTGGCACGGCCCCGGAACAGGGTTCGGGCCACGGTCTTCCGATCGATGGCGCAGTAGATGGCCTGGCGCAGGCGGCGGTCCTGAACCACGGGGCGGTCCAGGGGGAACCCCACCGAGATCATGCCGATGCCGGAACGGGTCGTCGTCTCCAGGTGGGGCAGGGCCGCCAACCGGTCGTAGTCCAGAAGTTGAAGCCGCATTCCCAGGTCCAGCTCCCCGCTCTCCAGTTGCGCCACCGTCACCTCCGGCCGGAGACGTTTCATGTAGACCCTGCGAATCGAGGGGGCGCCCCGGAAGTAGTCCGGATTCGACTCCAACTCCAGGTAGAGGTCGGTCAAGTATTTCACGAAGCGAAAGGGACCGGTTCCCACGGGACGAGTGGTGGTGAAGGACGCCGACTGCACGGCGTCGGGCTCGACTCCCGCCAGGAGGTGAGACGGAATGATCACCATGGACGGCTCGGCGAGTTTCTGCAGGAACGTGACGTCGGGTCCCCGAAGCGTAATTCGAACCGTGAAGTCGTCGAGCGCCTCCAGGCCCTCCAGACGGTCGGACCTTCCCTCCTCATAGGCTTCCGCTCCGGCGATCCCGCCGGCGAATTTGACGTACCGGTAGGGCTCCAGGAGCTGGCGGCTGAAGCTGAACTCCACGTCCCGGGCGGTGAAGGGTTCGCCGTCGTGCCAGCGGACGTCCCGCCGCAACCGGAACGTGAAGACGCGGGCGTCGGGGGAGACCTCCCAACTCTCGGCCAAGTCGGGAAGTATGGTCGTCAGGTCCGGACCCAGGCGGACCAGCTTGTTGAAGAGGAGGAAGAAAATCACCGCCTGACTGAAGGTTTCGTATCCGGAAGGGTGCCACATGGGCGTCAGATCTCCCTGCCACGCGAAACGGAGGCTCTCGGACCGGTCGGTGTCGCCGGCGGGATCAAATCCGGTGTCGGTGGCGGGGGCGCACGACGAGGTCCATCCCAGCAGAAAGACCAGCTTGGCGAGCAGGAGGCGGTGGTTACGAATCATCGGAGGGAGGAGAGCCGTCTCCTGCGGTCGCGCTGTAGAACGTGGAGCCGTCAGGATTCTGCCACCGGAATGGAGGCCTCAGCTCTCGATCTTGCAAGGGCAGTTGGATCTTGACGTTGCCTCTCCGGGAGGAATCATGGGTCGCCAGGATCAGTTCCAGGGCGTTCCGGGCCGTGATTCCGTTGGAGAGGGGCTCGCGGCCCGTTTCCACCGCCTCCAGCAGGTCTTCCAGGAGGTAAACCATGGGCGCGGTATGGTGCATCATCTGGGGAAACGGGTGTTCCAGGAGCTCCCGGAACACGCTCCCCGCATTGATCTTCCAGAGGCGGACTCCGTTAGGTTCGATGTTGAGCACGCCCTGGGTGCCGTTCACCTCCACGCGATAGCCCGCGTGACTGTCCCTGCCGTTGAAGAAGGCCCGGATCCCGTTCGGATACACGGCGTAGAGGGTGCCGCCCAGATCCCGTCCCCGCTGGGTGGGAATGGCCACCATCGATATTTCGGGATCTTCCGAGTGCCCCACGACCCAGGCCGGCGGCGAGTCTCCGGCCAGGTAGTTCACCAGATCGAACCAGTGGGTTCCCGACAGGAAGAGGCGTCCGGGCCAGGTGGCGACGATGCTGAGGACCTCTCCGATGCGCCCCTCGTCCAGGAGGCGGCGTGAACGGAGGATCAGGGGATCGCCCCTGCGAGTGTGGTTGACGGCCAAGCGGGTGCCGGTCTTGCGGCAGGACTCGATCATCCGGTCGGCCAGCGCCAATTTGGTGGTGAACGGTTTTTCGCAGAAGATGCCCTTGACTCCACTCTGGGCGCAGTCGACGACCTGGGGGGCATGGAAATCGGGGGGGCTGGCGATGGCTACGATTTCTGGGCGCTCGGCTTCCAGCATCTCGCGGTGGTCCGAATAGAGGGCGTCGACCTCCCATCGTTTTCCGAAGTCCTCCAGGCGTCCCCGGTCCGGGTCCGCCCCCGCAACCAACCGGGTCCTGGGATGGGTCTTCAGGATCTCCGCGTGTCCGAAGGGGAGCAGGATCCGGCCCGTCGCGTTCTGGAGCTCGTCCATGCAGTAGCTGCCCATGGAGCCGCAACCGATGAGGGCGGCGCGATAGATCTTTCCGGGGTCGTACACCATGTTCGTTGCTCTCCCTTGGTCGGAGGAGGAGAGTCCTCCTCAGGGCGCCCCATCATATTGGATCGAGGTCCGCTTCGCGAGCCCGTCGGGAGACCCCGGAACTGATGGGCACAGCCGCCCGAGAATGTTGACCGGGCACCTGCGGTTGGATATGTTTCGCATCAAATTCGGGGTGAAGTTTCACTTGAAGTGCTTGGATGAAGGTCAGGTAACTTAGGAGACAGTAAATTGCAAATAGTCAATAAAAAAGGAAATAAGAGAATCTTGGGTCAGAAGATGTATGACCGGGCCCGGGAGCTCATCCCCGGCGCGACGCAGCTCTACGGCAAGCGCCAGGAAATGACCGCTCCGGGGCAGTGGCCGGCCTACTTCGCCCAGGCCCAGGGCTGCGAGACCGTGGACGTGGACGGAAACCACTACGTCGACATGTCCATGGCCGGCATTGGCGCCACGCTCCTGGGGTATGCCGATCCTGACGTGACCGAGGCGGTCATCCGGCGGGTGCGCAACGGTTGCATGTCTTCCTTGAATCCCCCCGATGAGGTGGAGTTGGCCGAACTGATTCTGGAACTCCATCCCTGGGCTCAGATGGTGCGGTTCGGGCGGCTTGGCGGAGAGAGCATGACCATCGCGGTGCGGATCGCTCGAGCCTATACCGGGAGGGACAAGGTGGCGTTCTGCGGCTACCACGGTTGGCACGACTGGTACCTGGCCGCCAATCTTCCCGTCGACCGCAGCGAAGAGACGGTGGACCGGTTGGGAGGGGGACACCTGATGCCGGGGCTGGAACCGGCAGGCGTGCCCAGCGGGCTGGCCGGCACGGCCATGCCGTTCACCTATAACAAGATCGAGGAACTCAGAGCCATCGTGGACCGGCACGGCTCGAGACTGGCCGCCATCGTCATGGAGCCGACCCGCAACTACGATCCCAATCCCGGGTTCCTGGAGGAGATCCGGGAACTGGCCACCCGTTGCGGAGCCTGCCTGATCATGGATGAGATCACCATCGGCTGGAGGCTCTGGCTGGGAGGCGCCCACCTGAAGTACGGGCTGGAGCCGGACATGGCGGTATTCGCCAAGACCACCGGAAACGGGCACCCCATCTCGGCTGTAGTGGGCCGGCGCGAGATCATGCAGGCGGCCCAGAACAGCTTCATCTCCAGCGCGCTCTGGACGGAGGCGGTGGGTCCCACGGCCGCCCTGGCCACCATCCGCAAGTTTCAGAGGGAGGACGTTCGCTCACACGTGGCGCGGATCGGGGAAGCGGCCAGGCAGGGCCTGAAGGAACTGGGAGACCGTTGCGGAGTCCCCTTCGGAGCCACCGGTCATCCGGCCCTCACCTTCTACCATTTCGACCATCCCGAAGCGGCGGCTCTTCAGACTCTTTGGACCGTGCGCATGCTGGACCGGGGATTCCTGGTGGCCGGCGGCTTCTATCCCACTTTTGCCCACCAGGAGACGCACGTGGAGCAGTTCCTGGAGGCCTGCGAGCCGGTGTTCCAAGAACTGGCTGAGGCGATTCAGAAGGGAGATATCGAGCCGCGGATCGGCGGCCCGGTGAAACACACCGGGTTTCGACGGCTCGTCTGAACTCGCTTCGTGGCGGGCTGGCAGCGGGTGACGGATTCTGAACGTTGCCGCCACCAGGCGGTCTGCCGGGTCAGCCAGACCGACGGGGGACGTTTGAGAACGGAATCATTATTCAGATGACTTGTTCAACAGCGTGCCGAGGAGCCTTTTAACATAAGGGGACGCCTCGGCTACTTTCTGAGGATCCAGTGAAGAGAGAATATCAAACGAGTGTTTCCCCTTGTGATACGTCCCCTTGGGGACAGACGCCCGCGTTGCCCTCTTCAGGGACTCCATGAGGGCGGTCTTCGAAACATCTTCAACCTTGGCGTGACCTGGAAGCGCATTCCGGGCGAACCCGTTCCCGAAGTATGATGCCAAGGCTTCCGTGTCGGCCAAGAACCAGGATTCCATACACTGGACCATGAGATGAACGTTGTTGTCGGTGGCGTTGGGGGGCTTGCGCCAGTTGTCGCGACCCCTCACGTGCCGCCACGGACAAGCCGTCACCGGCTCCTCGCTGTCGACCAGCAGAACGATGAAAACGTCCGCCTTCGCGTGGGCGATAGCGGTACAGAATCTGTCATAAGCCTTGTGCCGACCACCACAGGCGATGACTCGTGGCATCTTTCCGGCCAGAGCCGTCTTGCGGAAGAAGCAACTGAAACCTTTGCGGCATCTGGCCCTCAGCTCTCTCCTGTCTCCGCCTCCCTCCACGTAGACCTTGGCGTTCACCAGCGATTTCCTCCGAGTTCTCCAGCACTCCAGAGTTCCCCGAGCCGGTACTTGTCGAGCCAGTGAGCCAGTTTGCTTTTATCGAGACGTTTCAAGGTCGTCTGCCGGTTGATTTTCTCGCAGACCACAACGCTTTCCGGTGTCTCCGTCAGCGCATCGATGAGCGTGTCCGAGTGCGTCGTGACAATCAACTGACACCGTTTGGACGCCTCACGCAGGAGATCCGCCAAGACCGGGAGTACATCGGGGTGCAGGCCCAGTTCGGGTTCCTCGATACAGACCAGCGGCGGAGGGTCTGGATCGCAGAGAACCGCCAACAGGCAGAGATATCGTAGCGTGCCGTCCGATAATCGTGTCGCCGGCACAGTCACGTTGCCTTCCTGCATGAACACCTGGACCGTCCCATACTCAACATTCACATGGAAATCCGACACACCATCGTAGAGGTCATGCAGAGCTTTGAGGATGCGCTGCTTGACCTCATATTTCCGTGCCAACCGATTGAGCACCAATCCCAAGTTCCTACCGTCTTCTGCGAGAAAATCATTGGGAAGGTTGGATTTCTGAGGCCGGCGGGGTGGCGTATAGCGCCCAAAAGACCACTCCCGATACAAGCGCATGGTGCTGAATTCCTTCCCAAGGTAGGTGAGTTCGGGGTAGTGATCGGGATCTTTGCGCTGCGCCAGAATCGATTGTTCCATGTCGATGTCTTCCGTCCGCAACTGCCGCCGTTGGGCTTCAGCGTCCAGATAGTTCAGCGTCGCTCTCCCCCCTGAAGCTTCGAAGTAGATGTATGGATCGACCTGTTGTCCAAAAGGCTCTTCGTTCTCTATTGTTTCCTGGATCAATTCGAATCGCTGCCCGCGTTCGGCGAATTTGAAGCCGAAACGAAGGCGCTGTGGTCCATGCGGGTTGTCGACAATGACCCTTACCTCTGCGTACGATGCCTTCGGCTCTCCCTTCCAGATCCATTCTCCTGTGCCTCCACCCTCACGAATCGGGGCGGTCAAGTCGGTCGGCGCAGCCTGAAGCAAGCCCACGACCTCAATCAGGTTCGACTTGCCGGAACCGTTCGGCCCGATCAACACATTGAGTGGATTCAGTGTCAAAGCTTGCCGGGTCGGACCGAACGAGAGAGCGTTCCGCAGCGTAATCCGGTGTATGAACACTGGTACTCCCTCAATTCTTGTCAAAGGCGCGGCATTGTGGGAAATAGTCGTGTTGGGGGAGATACGATTCGGTCAACGGTGGGTAGCCGTTTGAGATTATGAGAACGCATCTTGCCGTCGGGCGCCGAACCAATGATGTTTCGTTCCCCGGAGCTCTTGAGGATGATCGCGATCGGAGCGGCGAACACCTGGAAGTCCGCGTCGACACTGGACACCATGGCCCTGACCTTGGCAATCTCGCCGGAGTCCGGCCAGATGCATTCTCGTCCCGGTCCGAAGCTCAACCAGATCGGTCCTGATCGATAGAATCGGAGTCGGCCTGACCGATCGCCCGGCCGAAACCCCTAGTTTGCTTGGAGCCGGGATGAGATTCCCAAGGTCTGGGGAATCATCAAACTTCTCCTCGAGCGAAGTCCACCCTTCGCCGATCCGTGCCGCCGAATGGATGCTTTAGCCAACCGAATTCGGCCGGAAGCGTCGCTTGGCGTTCAGCCCGCCTGGATGGTCCGCTTCACCGGATCGAAGGTCATGCGCCGGCCGGCCCAGTAGGCGTCGTTGGACATGATGCAGGCGATGGAGTGGGCGTAGCCCGCGTCGACCGTGCAGTAGAGCCTCTTGGGATCCTGCTGCCGAACCGCATCGAGCCAGTTGGCCATGTGGCTGACTTCGCCCGGGGCATCGGGAACCTCGACCACGTCGCCGACCTTCCCGTCGGCCTTGACGCCCTTGCCCGTGAATCGCCAGCCCTGGGACGGATCGGCGTTGGGCTCCTCCTTGCCCTGTTTCCAGTCCATCCCGCCGCCGGGAGAGAAGCTGCCCAGAGTGCCGTGGACCTGCGTCGCCTTGCCGTAGCCGTTGATGAGATTGGTGGAGTAGACGGCCATGAGTTTATTGCCGCCCTTCTCGTACTCGAGGGCGACTTCCAAGGTGTCCGGATTCTCTCTCCAGTCCTTATACTTGTAGATGCCGCCGTGGGCCACGGCGCTCAACGGAGTCGTCACGCCGGCCAACATGTGGGCCAGGTCGATTCCGTGGGTCATCCACTGGTCGATGATGCCGCTGGAGAAGTCCTTCCAGAGGCGGAAGCAGCGGAAGATCCTGGCATCGAAGGGGCGGTGGGGTTTCCCCATGAGCCAACTGGTCCAATCCACATCGCTTTCCTTGACCATGGCGCGCTGGTCGGCTCGCCCGGCCCAACGGTAGGGACTGTAGGCGTTCCAGAGGATATCCACCTTGACCACGTCGCCGATGATGCCGTCGGCGATCATCTTGGCGGCCTGCCGGTACTTGGGCCAGGAGCGCCTCTGGGTCCCGATCTGAACGATGGTTCCGGCCTTTCTGACCGCGTCCAGGGCGTCGTTGGCCTCCTCCAGGACGTTGGACATGGGCTTCTCGCAGTACGCGTCCTTGCCGGCTTCCGCGGCCGCCGTCAGGACCTGGGCGTGGGCGTGATCGGGAGTCGCGATGATGACGGCATCCAGATCGGCGTCGGCCAGGATCTCTTCGTGGTGGCGGTACACCTTGGGAGCCTGCCCCTGCCTTTCGGTGACGAACTTGGAGGATTCTTCGCGCCGGTAGCTCCAGAGATCGGCGACTGCCGTCAGGTGAGCGTTGAAGCGATGGTTCTGCGCAAAAAAGTTCTTGAGGAGACTCGTGCCGCGGCCGCCCGGACCCACGATTCCCACGTTGATCCGATTGTTCACGTTGCGGGCGCTGGCGATTCCGGGGAACCCGGAGACGGCCAATCCTGCCCCCACTCCAGCGGAGCGAGACAGAAATCGACGGCGGCTGATGGATGACTTGCTCATGGCGACTCCTTTTTTCCGGTGCATGGCTCCCGGTCCGAGGGCGCTCGGAAACGGGAATAGGACGATTATGGACGCCGGCCCCTGCGGTCGACTGCGGCCATATTAGCCGAATCTCCTCCGGCGGTTCAAGCATCCCCGGCCAGCCGCGCGACGGTGGCCCACAGTCCCGAGGGGAGGTACTTGTCCCATCCCGACCAGCTCTCGATGGACGTGGACTCCCAGAGGACGACGCCCTCGGCTCCCGCCTCCCGAGCCGCCCGGACGCCCGATTCCAGCCGTGCCGAGCCCTTCCGCAGTCCCAGTTGGTCCATGTTGTAGCAGTAGATTCCGGCCAGGATGCCGCCTCCGTCGCCGGCCGCCTGCCTGGCCTGGTGAATCTGCCGTGCCACGGCCTGCGGGTCCAGCCGCGCCAAGTTCCATTCGGGCAGCATGATGTGGACCTCCTGGCAGAGTCCCCCGGCGAGCCACGACGTCCAGTCCACCAGCGCGCCCCTCAGGGCGTCGGTTCGCATCCGCCAGAGGCTCGTCTCCTCCAGGAGTCCGTCACGGACGTAGCGGGGCCAGTCGGGAAGGACCTGACTCAGGGGACTCTCCGGCGACACCAGCACGCTCACGGGATATTCGTCACTCTTGGTCCGCCGCTGCCGGTCCAGCTCCGCCATGAAACGGGTGACGTACGCGGCCCGATGGCGAATCCAGGAATCGGTGTGGTTGGGTTGTTCCCTGGGATCGATCCCATGGGTCCGCCGGTAACTCTCCAGGGCCGGCGCCTCATAGCCATACCGGCAGACGCCCCGCCGGTCCAGTTGCGGAGGCAGGTTCTCGTCGATCCGGGGCAACTGGCGGACGAAGTCCAACAGGACGCCCTGGAAGCCATAGGATATGAGTTCCTCGACGACCGCCAGCTTGTGGCGCCGTACTTCGGGATAGGCGAAGCCGAGCCGGGAGGACCTCCGGTGTCCGTCCCGGGCCACCGCATGGTACTGGGGATGCTCGCGGGCGAAACGGGTCAGCGAGACCTGGCCGTGGGATTCTTCGTAGAGACCGTACCAGACCCAGGGCTCCAGGCCGGCTCCGAGAGTGCACTCCACGGCCTCCTCCAGCAGGTTCCAGGTTGAGTAATCGGTTTCGGCCAGCGTGACCTTCCAGTAATCGGGGACCTCGCACGCTTCCCGGTCCTCGCCCCGAAAGGTGTCCTCGAGACGGCTGGGGTAGAAGACCCGGGAGCCGCAGTTGGCTCTCCAGTAGATCCTGCGGATGCCCCCGGCGGCGCAGGCGTCCGCGATCCTGCGGACCCCCACCCTCCCCCAATTGCCCCAGGCGGCGGCCCAATCGGGGTGCGTGACCACGGTATCGAGGATCATCGGTTCAAGTGAGCGCCGGGTCGGCAACCAGGAGTCTGCGCGGTAGGAATGATCGTAGCGAGAAAGCGGGGAATCGAGACCAGATTTTCTCGATTTTGAGGTGCATAGTCATTCTATTCGCCGAAAAATCGGGGAAATATGGACCGATTCTACCGCTTTCGCAGTAGATCAATTTCTGCCGCGCAGGCTCCCAGTTCCCGGAAATCGTGGACCAATGCGTCGACGTCCTCGTCCCGGGTGTCCCAACTGCACATGAAGCGGGCGGCGCCGCCGGGCATGATTCCCACGGTCCAGCCCCGTTGCCTCAGGGCTGCTGCCAGGGCGGGCTTGAGCCGGACGAACACGCCGTTGGCCTCCCGCGGGTAGGGGATGCAGATGCCCTCCAACCGTCTCAAACCCCGCTCCAGACGGGCGGCGCAGGCATTGGCGTGCCGGGCATTGCGGAGCCAGGCGCCGCTCTTGAGAAGGGCCGTCCAGGGCGCCGACAGGAAACGCATCTTGGAAGCGACCTGGCCCGATTGCTTCCAACGGTACTCGAAGCCCGAGGCCAACTCCCGATCGAAGAACACGACAGCCTCCCCCTGGTGGAGTCCATTCTTGGTGCAGCCGAAGGAGAGGACGTCGACACCCGCTCTCCAGGTCGTGTCGGCCGGCTCGCAGTCCAGGTGGATCAGGGCATTTGCCAGACGGGCCCCGTCCATGTGGACCCGGAGTCCCAATTCGCGGCTCAGGTTGGAGATTTCCCGGAGCCGTTCCAGGCTGTAGACGGTTCCCGTCTCCGTGGCCTGGGTCAGGCTGACGAGCCGGGGGGCTGGGTATTGGAAGTCGCGGGTTCGAGTCTCGACCGCGTACCGGATGCCGGCGGCGTCCAGTTTTCCGTGCTCTCCCGGCAGGGGCAGCACCTTGGAGCCGCCGCTGAAGAACTCCGGACCGCCGCATTCCCCCAGGTCCAGATGAGCAGTCTCGTGACAGATGGCCAGCTCATAGCTGCGGCAGAGATGAGCCACCGCCAGCGAGTTGGCAGCCGAACCGGTGAAGACGAAGTAGACTTGGCAATCGGTGGCGAAAAGGTCCTGAATGGCGGCGCGCGCCTCCTGGGTATGGGAGTCGAAGCCATAGGCGGGAGCGTGTCCCCGATTGGCGCGATCCAACGCCTCCCAGGCTTCGGGGCAGATGCCCGCATTCGTATCGCTCGCAAACCCGCGAATCCGGCTATTCCTTACGACCATGATTTCTCCGTGCGTCTCGTCTGATGAGCGGCTTCAGCACGCTACCCGAGGCTTCTTGACACCGCTTCCGGGTTGATAGAGCATTTCCGCAGTTCACGCTCCTGTAAAGGAACGCGAAGTCCAGGGACGAGGAGCAAGCGCCGAGGACTCATGACCACAGGCATCGACTGGAATCCGAATCTGGCCGAGCTTCCGTTCTCTCCCATTCGCAAGTACTTCAACACCGCCGCCGCCATGGAGGATGTGGTGCATCTCTCCATCGGCCAGCCCGATTTTCCCACTCCCTCCCACATCGTCGAGGCACACGTCCGGGCGCTCCGAGAGGGCAAGACGCGGTATGAGCTGGACGCCGGCCTGCCCCGGCTCCGGGAGGCCGTCGCCGACTGGTACAATCTCCGCTACGGGATCGATCTCGGTCCCGACAACGTCCTCATCACCACCGGCTGTTGCCAGGCCATGTTCATGGCTCTCACTGCCGCTGTCAAACCGGGCATGGAGGTGATCGTCGTCGAGCCGGTCTTCATCCTGGTCCACATCATTCGCATGGCCGGAGCCATCCCCCGGCCCCTGGTCACGACGGCCGGGGAAGGGTACCAGTTGGACCCGCAGGCGGTGATCGACGCCATCAATGATCGTACCTGCGCCATCATGCTCAATTCCCCGGGGAACCCGACGGGCGCCATCTATCCCGAGGAGACGATCCGCGCCATCAGCGAGGCGGCGGTCGAGCGGGGACTGGCCCTGATCAGCGACGAGGTCTACGAGTGCCTCATCCTCGACGAGGTGGAATACGCCAGCGCTCTGACCTGCTCCCCGTCGCTGGATCATGTGATCGTGGCCAGCAGCGTGTCCAAGACCTACTCCATGGCCGGTCTGCGTCTGGGATGGGCCATCTCCAGCGCCCGGAACATCGTGGACCTTCAGCGCTACCACATGTTCATCAGCACCACCGAGAACACCGCTTCACAGTGGGCCGTCGTGGCGGCCCTGGAAGGGGACCAGAGTTGCGTCGACGAAATGGTCCGGCAATACCGCAGGCGTCGGGACCGGATCGTGGAACTGGTGGATCAGGCGCCCTCTCTGACCGGCTACAAGCCGGGGGGTGCATTCTTCATCATGCCCTTCCTTCCCGAGGGAGCCGATGGATTCGAGGTGGCCATGCAGATGCTCAAGGAGGCTCGTGTCTGCACCATCCCGGGAGGCGCTTTCGGCCGATCCTGCAACAACGCCTTGAGGATCAGCTTCGCGACCTCCATGGACCAGATCGAGAAGGCATTCGAAAGGATGATTCCATGGCTCGAGAAACAATCATTCTGACCCGCAAGGACATCGGTTCCCGAATCGACATCAAGGCCGCCATCCCCGCCATCGAGCACGCCATGGGAGAATTCGAGCGGGGCAATGATTTCCTCCCTCCCAAAGCCATCTATCCGTTGTCGATTCCCGGGACGAGCGGGGGCATGGCGGCCTGCATCACCGGCTATACCGAGGCCGCCGACCTGCTTTCCATGAAGGTCGGCCAGGAACGGGCCGACAACCTGGAGTGGGGGCTGCCCACCACCAACAGTTGGATCGCGGCATTCGAGCCCCGGACCGGAGAGCTCCTGATGATCTGCGACGGCACCCTGCCCACCATGTACCGTACCGGCGCGGCTGCGGCGGTGAGCGCGAAACGCTTGAGCCGTTCCGATTCGGCGACGCTGACCGTGATCGGTGCCGGACAGTTGGGACGCCAGTGCCTGCGGGCGGTCAGCTCGGTCCGGCCCTTCAGCCGGATCTACCTCCACGATCTGCGCCGGGAAGCGGCCGAGCAGGTGAGCCGCGAACTCGCCGGCGAGGCGCCGGCGCCGATCCAGGTGGCGGAGGCCGAGGAGGCGTGCCGCGGGGCGGACGTCATCGTAACCGCGACCACCAGCCGCCGGCCCATCGTCCAGTCCGATTGGGTGCGGCCCGGAACTCATCTCTGCTGCATGGGTTCGGATCTGGGGGAGAAGATCGAATGTGAAATGGAGTTGATGCCCCGCTGCCGGCTTTTCGCCGATTTTGTCGAGCATGCTCTGGTTCGGGGCGAGGTGAGTCAGGCGGTGGAGGCTGGAATCCTGGGTCAGGACTGCTATGCCGGCTCGCTGGGCCAGGTCATCAACGGGGACGTCGCGGGCCGGACGGACGAGGATCAGATCACCCTCTATGACGGAGTGGGGATCGGCATCCAGGACACTACGATCGCTCGCACCATTTACCAGCAGGCCCGCGACCAGGATCTGGGCGTCCACGTCGCCTTTTCCTGAGGAGGATAAACGCGGGGGCATCGACGGGAGGTGCAAATGAAAGGCAGAAGTTGGTCGCGCCGATTCTTTCTTGGCGCCTCGGCCGCGTTTGCAGGCGCCCGGCTTACGGGCCGGGCGGCCTCGGCGCCGCTGACGAAAACGACTCGAGACGATCGGCTGGCTCTGCTGGGGGGAACTCCGGTCCGGTCGCGGCCCTTCAGCTCGTGGCCGATCCTCGAAGACGGCGACCGGAAGATCTGGAAAGAAGTGCTGGAAACGCGGCGCTGGAACCGCAGGGGCGGCAGCTACGTCGAGCGTTTCGAGGCGGAGTGGAGGGATCGGCTGGGCGCCAGGTACGTCGTCGCCACCTCCAGCGGGACCAGCGCCCTCTACACTTCGTTGAATGCCTTGGGGGTGGGACCCGGAGACGAGGTCATCGTCCCCCCATACACTTTCGTTGCCACCATCAACGTGGTTCTGCTCTGCCACGCCCTGCCCATTTTTGCGGATTCCGATCGTGAAACCTCCCAACTGGATCCGTCTCGAATCGAGCAAGCGGCAACCGAACGGACGCGAGCCGTCATCCCGGTTCATTTGGGGGGCAACGTGTGTGACCTGGACCGGATCCTGAAGATCTCCCGGAGCCGGGGGCTGAAGGTGGTGGAAGACGCCTGCCAGTCTCATCTGGCGGAATGGAGAGGACGCCCGGTAGGAACCTTGGGAGATCTGGGTTGCTTCAGCTTTCAGGCTTCCAAGAATCTCAATTGCGGAGAAGGGGGAGCGATTTCCGGGGACGACCCCGAACTGGCCGCGATCTGCACCAGCTTCCAGGACGCCGGGCGGGCCTACCAGGCGACGTCCGAGGGACACCTGGAGCGAGCGGCCGCACCGTTGGCGCACGTGCGAAGCGGCGACAACCGGCGCATGACCGAATTTCAGGGGGCGCTGCTGCTGGCCCAATTGCAGCGCCTCGACGCCCAGACTCGGCTTCGAAGGGAGAACGCTGCCTACCTGACTCGGCTGTTCGACGAGATTCCCGGCATCGAGCCCTCGCGGCAATACGAGGGCTGCACCGGCAATGCCTACCACCTCTACATGTTCCGCTACCGGCCCGAAGCTTTTGCGGGTCTTCCGAGGAACCGATTCCTGGAAGCGCTTCGGGCGGAGGGGGTTCGCTGCTCGCCCGGCTATCGTCCACTGAACCGGGAGCCGTTCCTGGAGCAGACCCTCCAGTCCCGTGCCTTTCGGAGAATCTATCCGGAAAGGGTCCTCAAGGAGTGGCCCGAGCGGAATCGCTGCCCCGAGAACGACCGCCTCTGCGAAGAGGCCGTCTGGTTGGGGCAATCCGTCTTTCTGGGTTCGCGTTCCGACATGGAAGAAATCGGAGCGGCAGTCCGCAAGGTCAGCAGGCTGGCTTCGACGTTGGTGGGGTCTTGATCCCGGTTTTGGCCTGCTGCCATTCTGGCTGGATTCGAGGCAACCTTGGGTCGAGCCCTGTACATCGAAAACCGGCTCAAGTAAACTCTGTGCTTGAACTCCCTTGAGAACCTCTGTGTGTCGCTGTTTTCTAGTCTGCTAATGGTGGGAAGGGGCCGGTTGCCGGACCCTGGATCGAGGAAGCCTTCATGAACATTTTGCTGTACAACCCCGACAACCAGGTGACGAAAAACTACATGCCGCATCTGTGGATGTTTGTGCTGCAGGCGGTGACGCCTCCGGGGCACAAGGTGTTCCTGATCGACGGGAACGCCCAGCCCATGACGCGGGCGGACATCATGGAATTCGTCAAGGAGAACGATATCCAGTTGGCCGGCATCGGGGCCATGACCCGGATGGCGGCGCGCGCGTACCAGATGGCCGACGCCATTCGGTCGGCGGGCGCCAAGGTCGTGATGGGGGGACCCCACGTGACCGAGGTTCCCGACGAGCCGATCGGAAGGAGCGGCGAACCTCGCCACGCCGACGCCGTGGCGCTGGGGGAAGCGGATGACGTCTGGCCCAAGATCGTGGCCGACGCGGAGGCGGGTCAGCTCCAAGAAGTCTACAAGCCAGTCGATGAAACGGGTCATGAGGTCAAGCCCTCTCTGGACGACTACCCCCACATTCCATGGGAAGATCTGGACTTGAGCCAGTTCGACCTCATGTCCAAGATCCCCAACTGGGGCCGCTACCTGCTGAGGAAAGCGGGAAACACTTGGAAGGGCCTTTACGTCGTACCCATCGAGTCCGGCCGGGGCTGTCCGTACGGATGCGATTTCTGCACCGTCACCGGGTTCTTCGGCGACTCCATTCGCTTCCGAAGCGATCAGAGCGTCGTTGACGAGATGCTGCGGCTCAAGGCCCGGGCCCGAAAGGAGGACAGTAGAGTCGGCGTTTTCTTCATCGACGACAACTTCGCCCTCAACAAGCGGCGGACCAAATCGCTGCTTCGGGAAATCATTGCGCAGGATGCCATAATTCCCTGGGTAGCTCAGATCAGCGTGAACCTGCTGAAGGACGAAGAACTGGTGGACCTGATCAAGGAGAGTGGCGGTCGCTGGATTTTCATGGGTCTCGAGTCGATTGACGACGAGAACCTCAAGGGAGTGAACAAGGGCTTCAACAAACCGGCGCAATACGCGGAGGTCCTGGATCGCCTCGCCAGACGCGGAATTTACTCCATCACCTCCTTCATCTTCGGGATGGACGGTGATCGTCCGGGAGTGGCCCGGAAGACCCTGGACATCATCGACAGCTGGCCTCCGGGGCTGCCCGTGTTCGGCTTGCTGACGCCGTATCCCGCAACCCCGTTGTATGATCGTCTGTTGGCGCAGAAGCGGCTGACCCGTCCCAAACACTGGCTCGATTTCAGGCCTTTCCGCATGGCCTTCACTCCCAACAACATCAGCGTCAAGGCGGCCGAAGCCGAAGTGCACGAAGCCTGGAGACGGTCTTATTCACCCCAGACCACGGCCCAGGCATTGAAGAAAATCGAGGGGCGTCCCTTCCACGAACGAACCTTGATGTTCTTCACGCGGCTGGCGTTCCGGGGCATCTACTTTCCCCAGATGAAGAAGCGGCATTGGATCCTGTTGCTCTGGCAGAACCGATCCAGCTTCCTGCGCATTCTTTCCGAGGGCATCCGGGAACTTCGCCGGTCGAGAGCATAACCGCCTTGCAATGTCCCCGCCTCCTGACGGGTGGCGACGTTCCACTGTCCCCTATCGCTCCTTGTTGGCGAGCGTCTGCGAGAGTTCAACTATCGCCAATCTCCGGTACCAGACCGCATCATCGGACCTGATGATCCGCAGACTCACCGAGACTCTGTTCCGGTCCCGTCTTCGGGAGTCGGCGATGTGGGGCTGTGAGCATCGGCGGACGACGTTTTTTTCGGGGGAGAAAGGTACAATAACGCCGTCCGAGTGAGAGTTGGTTGATCGACGGCTGTGATACCGGTCCTGAAGATTCCGTCGCCGGTACGGTTGAATCGTTTTTTCCAGGAGTCTGCGCTGTAGAAATGATCGTAGCGAGAAAGCAGTAGATCAATTTCTGCCGCGCAGGCTCCTGGTGCCTGGGAGTCATAAGCAAAATGAAAACGGGGAATTCCGTCTCCGAACAATCCAATGTCACCATCGTTTCCGTAGATCTGGGCCGCTGGACCGCGGCGGAGACTCCGGCCGCCATCGTGCAGGCCGTCAGAGATGAAGTGGCCGCCTCGGTCCTCCGATCCGGTCTTCGCGGGTCCTGGGTCCGAGGCTTCGGCGGGGACGTTCACATCCATTTCTCCAGCCTCAATGGAGACTTTTCCAATGAGGCTGCGGTAGAGGTTTCGGCCGGGATTGGACTGCAGGGTGGACTCAAAGCCCTGGAACAGGCGCTGGCGGCCGGTCTGACCGGACCCGAGGCCGAGGAAGTCTTCTCACTTTCCGGGGACGCGCAGCGGGAGGCTCTGGGTGTCCGCCTCCTGAACTTTCCCTATACCGAGCGAGGGGCCGAACCCATCTTCGTGGCCAAAGCCCTGGACGGCGCGTGGGGTTTCTTCAACCGGTCTCTCTTCAATCTTTTCTTCAACCCGGATAAGGGCTCCGGACGGAGGATCGAGGCCAACGACTACCTCGGCGTGGTCGAATCGATCGAAGATCTGGCCGCAGGCCGGGATCGGGTCCGGACCTACGAGTTCGGACCGGGCCAACTGAACGAGCTGGTGGCTCTCATCGCCGATGCTGAGCAGTGGCGTCTGAGTCAGGTCTACGCGGTTCGGGGCAGGTTCGCCGAGGGCGATCTGCGGGATGAGCCGGCCGCTCTGGTGGGAGGAAACTTCAATCCCATCCTGATCGGACGCTCCCAGTCGGGGCTTCCCGCCATCGGCGAATTCACCCAGGCCGCCGGAGAGTTTCATTTCGGACCGGGAGGGCGTGCCGGAGAGTACCGGGTCGGGCTGGTACCGGTGGACTTTCCCGGAAGCCGTCCCCTCCGTTCCGGCGAGGGAGCCGCCCGGATCGTGGCCTACGCCTACCAGTCTTTCGATCGAGGCCGCATCCCCTCGGACACCGACGTCGTGGATATTTTCGACCAGAATCGTCCCGAGACCCGCTGTCTGCAACGGGACGCCGCCGAACTGATCCGGCAGATGGCCGGACACGGCGAGTTCGAGCCCTATCTGAATCCCCAAGCGTCGGAATCCAGGGCCGCGGTACTGGCCGGTCGACTCGCAGGTCGACTAGAAGATATACCCGACCAGGATTCCCTGATTGCGGGCGCCAACCAGCGGGCGCGTTTCACCATCTCGGACATCAAGGCCGACGGTGGAGGCAAGGTGGGACACACGACGCCGCCGAACCATTTCCGGTTCGTCGCCAAGGCGAGTCTCCAGGAAGCGACGGAGCTGGGTCTCATCTCCTCGACCTCCGAGATCATCGAAGTGGGAGATGACGAGCACCTCCTCATGACCCATTTCCGCGGCGCCGACGACAATGCGGTCCACCTCTTTGCCTATCGAACCTTCTTTCGCCAGGTCTGGGTCGCCAGCACGCTGGGCTACAAGTGGTACGGTCTGGGCCAGGATCTGGTGGGCGACGCCTCTGCCGGCCGTGCCACGGAGGAGCTGGCTCACCTCACCGATCGGTTTCTGGAATTGTTGGCCGATCACCTGCCCGAGGTCGAGCGGTCCCGGATTGGGGTCCTCGAGAAATCCTACCGGGACTGGAAGGCCGGGTTGGTCGAGGCCGGCGAGCCCGAACCCGTCTTTTCCGGCAACGTATCGGGGCAGGGACCCGGCTTCGCCGAGCTCCCCCTCAACCGCACGCAGCGGGTCGGTCTTCTGTCCATCGACAAGGCCGGACCCTCGGCCTTCAACCTGCCCGTCTGGTGGAGCCTGAATCACGCCCGGACCAGCGGTTCACTGCAACGGCACCTCGACTCCATCGGTGGCGTGGGGGCCGTTCTGGAGGTCTGGGACGTGGAGCACCATCGCCGGATCTTCCTGGACCTGGAAACCGAGTCGGGGCATTGCCAGACGCTGCTGGGGGCCGTCGAGAAGTTCAACGTCAAACGGGTGTGGAGTCGGAACGGGGAATTCGATCCGTCGCGGCCTCGCCAATGTCTGGACGAGGTCCTGCTGTCGGCTTCCACCGAAAAGCTGGCTGTCATTTCGGGGGGGGAGTATCTGGGCAAGGATGATCCCGTGCTGCTGTCGGTGGAGCCGCTGGCCGAGGGGCTCAATCTCTTCATGCGGGACCATTTCTACATGACTCAGGGGGACGGGCGGGGGTCCCACTACATGTTTCCGACGCCGCTCTCTTTCCGGGACGCCATCGCCACCATCTCCAGCCGGGGAGTCGCCGTATCCGCCTGGATCCAATTGGATGAATCGGGTCGCATGACCGAGTTCCGCGACGTGTTTGCGGACGCCTCTTTCGCAGCGGCTCAAGAGCGCGCCTATCGGGTGAACAAGGCCATCTGGGATGCTCACGGCGGCAACTTCATCCCGGTGGGGGTCGGGGCTTCCAAGGTGGAGAGTTCGTATCCCCTGGCCAAGACTCTGGCTCGCATCACCCGCCCGAATTCCGAGTACGCCTCCAGCCGGGGCCAAGACCTCGTCCTGGTCCGGTCCTGAAACCGCACGACGGGAAACATGGTCCCGGGACAAGAGATTTCGCGAGGTTCGAAGGGCGCTGAATCGCGCCCCGGGGCTTTATTCTTCGTTCACATTCTGTCGGATGGCGACGGGAGGGCACGAGAGTGCTCCTCCTTCGCAAGGGCCAGCGCATCGTTCGTCCGGCTGGCATGCCGGACCTTCGGCACGGACTACCATGTCTCCTGACATCATCCGTGCTGGGGGCATTTCCGTGGATCTGGAGCAGTTTACGGCGCGGGCCGGACGACGCGTGCTCCGCCTGACTCTCACCGAATACAATCTTCTGGTTTGCCTGTTGCGCAACGCGGGACGGACTCTGAGCCGCCGTCAACTACTGGACGCGGCCTGGGGAGAGCACTACCAGGGCGGCGAGCGGACAGTGGATACTCACGTGGGACGGCTCCGGAAGAAGCTGGGGAAGGCGGGAAAACGGATCCGGACCCTGCGTGGGAGAGGCTACAAGCTGGATGCGATCCGGCGGCGGGCAAGTTAACTGCGGCCCTGCGGGCCTGACAATTTTCGCATCGTACGTAGGGTCGACCCTTGTGGTCGCCCTCCCGTGTGGTCGCCCTCCCCGGGCACGTAGGGGCAACCCTTGTGGTTGCCCTCCCTGCGCCGGACAGTAAGCGGCGACAGCGGGCACCCACAAGGGGTGCCCCTACGTCGCGATCCTGGTTCAAACCTGCTTCCCCTGTTCTCCCGAACTCCCAGAACAATGGGGAAAGTCCTTATGGCAGAAAAATGGGGACAGTCCTTATTCAAATCTACCTGACTTGGTGCTGCCCTCCAAGCTGGAAGGGCTTCGTCATCTGCCTATGTTCGGCTACAAGCCGAAGGTGACCGTCTACTACACGTCCGAGAGCGGAAGGAAGAGGCGGAAGGTTCGAGAAACGGCTTCGGCAAGCTACTTCGATGGAGGCAACTGCGAAGTCATGATAAATTTCGATCCCGTGGAAGAGCCTCAGGATCATGGAATTCGGCCCGAACCCGCTGGAACCGCCTCCGGCGAAACTGGCGGGGGTTCCGATCCGAACTCGCCGTTGCACCCGACGACGGCGATCCGACTGAATCGAAGTCACCCGCGGCTTCGGACGGATGCGACTGCTCGGACGTCCCGCTTCAACCCGGTGCGAATTCGTGGCGGCTCGATTTCGAATACGGTCCTGGACGATCGGAACTGAGGCGCGCCGATGGCAAGCTACTGTTTCGACACCAGCGCGCTGATCAAGCTCTACATCGAGGAGGAGGGAACGGCTGCGGTTCTCGACATCGCGGGGGGCCTCGCCGGCGACCATCTGGTCATATTGGATATCACGTTGCTGGAATCAAGGTCGGCAATCCGAAGACGGTTGACCTGCGGGTCCTCGAGCCTGAGAATATGCGCGTTGTGAGTTCCTTCGAGATCGAGTCGGACGCAGTGGGTCCGTTCTTCAAGAACGGCTATATCCTGTCCTGCCCGGCCACCGGAAACGCCGTCTACATCGACCCCGGGGACGAGGCTTCGCGCCTTCTGGCCCGGATTCGGGAGCGCCGCCTCAACTTGATCGCCGTGGTGCTGACCCATGCCCACGTGGATCACATCACGGGAGTCGGACAAGTGGTGGAAGAGTGGGGAACCCCCATCTACCTGCACCCTGAGGATCGACCCATCTACGACGCTCTGCCCGAATGGGGCTATTGGTTCGGGCTCACTTGCGACCCTGCGCCGCCGCCGACCGATGTGCTGGAGGACGGACAAACCTTGAGCTTGGACTGCCTGCAAATCCGCGTGCATCACACGCCCGGTCACTCCCCCGGCAGCGTCTCGCTGGAAGTGGAGAATCACCTGTTCTGCGGGGACACGGTGTTTCAGGGATCCATCGGCCGGACCGATCTGCCCTCGTCGTCCTACGACGTCCTGATCGAGACCATTCGAAACCGGATCCTTCCCCTGGGAGACGACACTATCCTGTATCCGGGCCACGGACCCGTGACCACGGTGGGTGAGGAGCGACTCTACAACCCGTTCCTGACGGGTGCGGCCCGTCCCGTCGGCTTTTAGTCAGAACAGGCTACAATTCCGAAGCAACTACCGCTTCCGGCTGGAAATGATGGGTCCGCCCTGGAAGATACAGTGGGTGTTCTTCGACGCCGTGGGAACTCTGTTCCGGGTCCGCGGTTCGGTTGGAGAAATCTACGGTCGGGAAGCCTCCCGCCACGGCTTCCGGGACGCCGGGGGTCAGGCCGGGACCGTTCGCATCGACCGTGCCTTCAAGCGGGCTTTTCGGAAGGTTCAGACGGCGTCTCCCCTGGCCGAACGATCCGGAGAAACCGCCCAGAAAGAATGGTGGAGGGAGGTGGTTCGCGAAACCTTCCGGGACCTGGGGCCATTCCCCCGGTTCGACAGTTTTTTCGAATCGGTCTTCGATCTCTTCGCCACGGACGCTGCCTGGGAGCTGGAGCCCGGATGCCGGCGGGTCCTGGGTCGCCTCCAGCTCCAGGGGCGAAACCTGGGTATCATCTCCAACTTCGACAGCCGGATCGACTCGGTTTTGAAGGCGTTGGGGATCCGTCAATTCTTCGATCTGGTTTCAGTTTCCTCCGAGTCCTCTCATGCCAAACCTGAGGAAGCGATGTTCCGGATGGTGATCCGGCAGGCCGGGTCCGTCCCGGGCCGGTGCCTCCATGTAGGAGATCATCCGGAGGAGGACTACGATGCCGGCCGGGCGGCGGGTCTGCACGCTCTTCTTTACGATCCCGGACGACGTTGGGTGGGCCGCGCCGAGCATCGCGTCGAGGACTTGCAGGACATCGTTTCATTTTTGCTATAGTGCGGCCTCTCGACGGTATCAGCCGGGGCCGAACGGCCGGCGAAACAGGAGATCCTCAGTGACAGATCAGGTGATTCACGTAGCTCACAGTCCCGACAGCGACGACGCCTTCATGTTCTACGCGTTGGCCACCGGCGCCATGGACACGGGTGGACTCCAATTCGTGCACGAACTCAAGGACATCGAGAGCCTGAATCAAGATGCCAAGGATGGCCGATACGAGGTGACGGCTGTGAGCATCCATGCCTATGCTTATCTCGCCGACCGCTATGCCCTGCTGGACAGCGGCGCCAGCATGGGGGAAGGCTACGGACCGGTTCTCGTCGCTCGGGAACCGTTCGACGTGGAACGGATCTCAACGCTGCTGGTGGCGGCGCCGGGCGAAAAAACCTCCGCCCTCCTGGCTCTGAAGCTGTTGGAGCCCAAGCTGCGATACCGGGTGATGGACTTCGACCGGATCATCCCCGCCGTACAGGCCGGAGAGGTGGATGCGGGTCTGATCATCCACGAGGGCCAACTGCTGTACCAGAGTCTGGGCCTGCACTGTGTCGTGGACCTGGGCCGATGGTGGAACCAGAGTACCGGTCTTCCCCTTCCTCTGGGGGGAAACGTGATCCGAAGGGATCTGGGAAAGGAACGGATCCACCAGGTCTGCCGGCTCTTGAAGGAAAGCATCCGCTATGCCCTGGAACATCGGGACGAGGCCCTGGACTATGCTCTGAGTTTTGGCAGGGGGCTGGGCCGGCGCCAGGGCGACGAGTTCGTCGGGATGTACGTCAACCAGCGCACCCTCAGCTACGGCGAGGAAGGGCGCCGGGCGGTCCGCCTCTTCCTGGACCGCGGTTACTCCGCCAGCCTGATTCTCCACCGGCCGGACGTCGAGTTCGTGACCTGTTGACGGGAGGTCCTCACCACCCGGCAAAATCTTGACACCAGCTCTCAGGCAATCTCATAATGCCGGCGAAAGTTGACTAAATCGGTAGGAATTGTGGAGATTCAATGAGGATCACGGCGCGGGCCGACTACGCTATCCTGGCCATCTTCGAGCTGGCGCTGCACCCGGCAACGACTCGCGTGCAGGCCCGCGAGCTGGCCGGGAGGCAGGAAATTCCGTTGAGGTTCCTGGAGCAGATTCTGATTCAGCTCAAGAAAGCGGGCATGGTCGAGAGTGTCCGCGGAGCCGCGGGAGGATACAAATTGGCCTGTCCGGCCAGAGAGATCAGCCTGGCCCGGATTCTGGAAGCCGTGGAGGGAGACGTGACCCTGCTCGATTCCAGAGTGAAGCCAAGCTGCGTCTTGTACAAGGTTTGGCAGGAGATCGAGCGGGAGTTCGTGGACAAGCTCAAATCCATCACCGTCGAGGATCTGGTTCGCCGAAAGATCCAGGATGACCGGATCCTGGTTTACCATATCTGAGGAGCGCGTACGAGACTCATGGCGGTCGAGCTGGCAGTCGAGCCGAAAGAGAGTCTGCTGAGTCGGATCGGCAACACGCCGCTGGTGGAGATCCGGCGGATTCTGCCGCCCGGCCGGGTCCGCATCCTGGCGAAGCTGGAGGGATTCAACCCGGGCGGATCGGTCAAGGACCGGGCCGCCTACAACATGATCCGGACGGCGGAGGAGCAGGGGTTGCTGCGGCCGGGGCGCACGCTCATCGATTCCACCAGCGGCAACACCGGGATCGCCTACGCCATGATCGCAGCCACCCGGAGTTACGACGTCCTGTTGGCCATGCCCGCCAACGCCAGCATCGAACGGAAGAAGATTTTGCGGGCCTATGGGGCCAAGATTCGCCTGACCGATCCGCTGGAGGGTTCCGACGGAGCGATCCGGGAGATCCGCCGCCTCTACCAGGAGTCGCCGGAAAAGTATTTCTACCCGGACCAGTACAGCAATGACGCCAACTGGAGGGCCCACTACGAGACGACGGCAATAGAGATCTACCGGCAGTCGAACGGCGGGATCACCCACTTCGTGGCGGGTCTGGGAACGAGTGGAACCTTCGTTGGATCGACCCGCCGTCTCCAGGAGCTGAATCCGCGGATTCAGGCCATCTCCTTCATGCCCGATTCTCCCTTCCATGGCCTGGAGGGTCTCAAGCACATGCCGACGGCGCTGGTTCCCTCCATCTACGATCCGAATCTGGCCGACTTGAATATGGAGATATCCACCGAAGCGGGGCAGCAGATGGTCCTGAGGTTGGCCCGGGAGGAGGGTATCTTCGCGGGGATCTCCGCGGGCGCGGCCATGGCGGCGGCGCTCGAGGTCGCCCGGAACCTGGATCACGGCGTCATCGTAGCCATATTCCCGGATTCGGGAGACAAATACCTCTCAGAGGCGTTCTGGGAGAGTGATTGATGCTCTTTTTGAAACCGGAGGATCTGGAGCGCATCAAGGCTATTGCCGAGAAGACCTATCCGCACGAGTGCTGCGGACTCCTGGTCGGCTCGGCGGGCAACGGGTTCAAGCGGGTTTCCCAGGTGGTGGAGGCGCGGAACCAGAGGAGCGACAGTGCCGCCAATCGCTACCTGATCGCGCCCGAGTTTCTGCTGGAGTGGGAGAAACGGCTCCGGGGAGGCAAGTCGCAGATACTGGGTTATTTTCACAGTCACCCCGACGTCCCGGCCCGCCCGTCCGAATATGATCGGGACCATGCGTGGCCCTGGTATTCGTACCTGATCGCGTCGGTGCGCCAGGGTAGGACGGCGGAAATATTGTCCTGGCTCTTGATGGAAGACCGTTCCGGCTTCGAGCCGGAAGCATGGAAATTGGAACCCCGGGGAGATTGAGATCTGTTCGTTTTCGACTAGGAGGAAAGCCATGGCTGTCAAGGTGTTCATTCCCACTCCCCTGAGGCCCCATGTGGGCAACCGGGAGTCATTGGAGTTGGAGGGAGCCACCATACGGGAGGTTCTGCAGAGCCTGACCGAGCAACACGGGACGCTCCGCAAGCACCTCTACACCCCTCAGGGCCGTCTGAGGAACTTCGTCAACGTATACCTGAACGACGAGGACATTCGATACCTGCAGAGGGAAGACACGGCCGTCAGCGACGGCGATACGGTCAGCATCGTTCCCTCCATCGCCGGTGGCAGCGTGGCGGCTGCCCCGCCCGGCCTTCTCACCCACGAGGAGATCCGGCGGTACAGTCGCCACTTGATCATGCCCGAGGTGGGCCTGGAGGGACAGCGGAAGCTGAAGCAGGCCAGCGTCCTGTGCATCGGCGCAGGAGGTCTGGGGTCACCCTTGGCCATGTACCTCGCGGCGGCGGGTGTGGGTCGCCTCGGTCTCGTCGATTTCGACGTGGTGGACGAGAGCAATCTGCAGCGGCAGATTCTCCATGGGACCGGCGATGTGGGACGGCCCAAGCTGGAGTCGGCGCGGGAGACCTTGTCTCAGATCAACCCCAACGTCCAGGTGGAGACCCACCAGCTACGCCTCAGCTCCGGGAACGCGCTCGACCTGTTCCGGTACTACGACATCGTGGCCGACGGAACCGACAACTTTCCTACCCGATATCTGGTCAACGACGCCTGTGTGCTGAGCGGCAAACCGAACGTCTACGCCAGCATCTTCCGGTTCGAGGGTCAGGCCTCGGTCTTCGCGCTCCCGGACGGACCCTGCTATCGCTGCCTCTACCCGGAGCCGCCACCTCCGGGCTTGGTGCCCTCCTGCGCCGAGGGGGGAGTCCTGGGGATTCTTCCGGGACTGGTGGGGATCATTCAGGCGACCGAAGTGGTGAAGCTGATCCTGGAGCAGGGCGATCCCCTGGTGGGCCGCCTGCTCCTGTTCGATGCCTTGGGCATGAAGTTCAGGGAGTTGAAGCTGCGAAGAGATCCGGAATGCCCCGTCTGCGGGGACGAACCCACCTTGCACGAGCTCATCGACTACGAACAGTTCTGCGGCATCGAGCCCGAGTCGGCCACATCGGTGGAGGAAGTGACGGCGGTGGAGTTGAAGCAGGAATTGGACCGGGGCGAAGATGTCTTCATTCTGGACGTGCGCAACCCGCCCGAATACGAGATCTGCCGAATCGACGGGGCCCACCTGATCCCCTTGGGCGATCTGCTCAACCGTCTCAACGAGCTGGACACCTCCCGCGAGATCGTGGCCCAGTGCCGATCAGGCGCCCGGAGCGCGCAGGCCGTTCAGTTGCTGCGTCAGGCCGGTTTCAGGAAGGTCCGGAACCTGGAGGGCGGAATCCTGGCCTGGGCCCGGGACGTGGATCCTTCGGTCCCGGCGTACTAGGAGCCTGCGCCGCAGAAATTGATCTACTGCGAAAGCGGTAGAATCGGTCCAGATTTCCCCGATTTCTCGGCGAATAGAACAACTATGCACCTCCAAATCGAGAAAATCCGGCCTCGATTCCCCACTTTCTCGCTACGATCATTTCTACCGCGCAGACTCCTAGCAGCCCGTGGCAAAAGTCATCACGGCATTCGACCGTCCCTGCATCCCGGCGGACGGCGTTGCGATTCGGGCACATACTCCCGGTATGCACCCGAATCGCGCCTTGTCCGGCGGGCGCAGGAACGGTCTCGGTGCTCGCGGGACTTTCACCACGGACTGCTAGTTCGTCGGATAACCCACGCCGTGTCCGGTTCGCCGGAGGCGATCCAACTGCTCCGGCAGGTTGACGTTGGTCACCACGCCCGCGTCTACCACGGGCACCAGCAACTGGGAGCTCAAGCGGCGCCTCACCACCCAGCGCGCTCCCTCCTCCAGCGGGGCTTGCTTCAACTCGGCAAAGAACCGCTGCGGAAAGAGCACCGGATGTCCCTTTTTCCCGCGGTGCCTGGGAATCAGAATGCAGGCGGGACACCGAAAATGTTCTTGGAGAAGGGCACGAAGGGTGGACGTGGCCACGAGAGGGTGGTCCACCGGATGCACCAGGGCGCCATCGTAGCCGCGGAGTTTCTCCAGAACCAGATTGAGGCTGGAAAGGGGTCCCCGGTCCGGGTCCGGGTTGACCAGGACCTGTGCTCCCGTCAGGTCCAACCGGCTCCGGATTTGGCGATGCTGCCGTCCCAGCACCACCCAGGAGTCCGTGCCGAGGGTCAGGTGGCGGTCGAGAATATGTTGCAGAAAGGCTTTGCGTCCCAGTGGCAGCAAGGCCTTGGGGCGCCCCATGCGGCGGGAGTCGCCTGCGGCCAGAATCACGGAGGCGACCCGGTTCAGCATCGGATGGTAGTATAGACGAAGCGGGAGCACCGATAGGACATGTCCATTACCATCACAGAGTCAGCAGCAGAGAAGATCAAGCAGGGCCTTCAACAAGAGGGGCTCACCCGAGGTGGGCTTCGCCTGGGAGTCCGCGGAGGGGGATGTTCCGGACTGAGCTACGTCATGCGATTCGAGGAGAAGAAAAAGCCGGGAGACCGGATCTTCGAGGAGTACGGCGTGCAGGTCTTCGTGGACCTGAAGAGCTATCTTTTCCTGAAGGGCATGGGACTGGACTGGCGCGGATCAATGATGCAGCAGGGGTTCACCTTCGTGAATCCCAATGCCAGCCGGACCTGCAGCTGCGGCCAGTCCTTCGGAATCTGACTGCCGGGGCGCCTACGGACCTCAGCGTCATCACTGACTGCGGTCTCCAGCCGGAAGATCAGGCGGGCCGGGTCATGGTCACGGCCACCTCCCTCAGTTTTCCCTTCAGTTCTTCGGGCCGTTTCCTGACCGTCACCTGAACCCGATCAATAGGGTTCTCCTCCAGCAGACGGCGGCAGAGCGTCCGGGCCAGCGCCTCCACCAGACGGTACTCCGTCTCCGCGGCGATGGCCTGCACCCGGTCCACCACCTTCACGTAGTTCACCGTCAGATCGATGGCATCGCTGTTGCCGGCGGCCTCCAGATCCAAGCTCAGGTCCAGGTCGACCCGTATCGATTGGGGCCGAATTCGTTCTTCGGGGGTCACGCCGATGCGAGACCGGCACTCGATGTCCAGCAGGCGGAGGCTATCCATTTCGGGCGTCGCGCGCGAACCGCCGTGGCAACCGGGCAGCCTCAGGCGATCGGATGAGAATGGCAACCGTACGGGTTGCGATCGAGTCGGCGCGCCTTGTCCGGTACGCGTTCCCGGTTTCGGCGTCACACGGGACTTTCACCAGCGGGGCGAGTTTACTCGATTCGCCGGGGCGAGTATATTGTGCCCCCAAAGGAGGGCGCCATGGGTATCGGTCGCGGAGTCCAGATCCAGTATCTGGGTCACAGTACGTTCCTGTTCACTTCACCGTCCGGACGGAAGGTGTTGATCGATCCCTGGACCGATCACAACCCGGCCTGTCCCAAGGAGGCGGCACAGATCGACTCGCTGGACGTCATCCTGGTGACTCACGGGCATTTCGATCATATCCAGGATGCCGTGAGCTTGGCCACCCGGCTGGAACCCCAGGTCGTCTGCATCCTTGAAATCGGGAACTGGCTGGAAAAGCAGGGGGTCTCCAACATTGTGGCCATGAACAAGGGCGGAACCGTGACCGTGGGGGATCTTCGGGTCACCATGGTGGACGCACGGCACAGTTCCGGGATCATGGGTGCCGACGGCAACATGATCGAGGGCGGAGAGCCCGCCGGGTACGTCGTGGAGTTCGAGAACGGCCTGCGCATCTATTTCGCCGGCGACACCTGTGTCTTCGGCGACATGAAGATCATCGCCGAGATCTACCAGCCCGAGTTGATCTTCCTGCCCATCGGAGACCATTTCACCATGGGTCCCGTGGAGGCGGCGTATGCTTGCCGGCTGATGAACGCCCGGAAGGTGATTCCCATGCACTACGGGACCTTTCCCATCCTCACCGGCACTCCAGAAGAATTGGCGCGCCTGACCCGCGATCTGGGGACCGAGGTCTTTGCCATGAACCCTGGCGAGACGCTCTAGTAGTCAACCAGTACGCCGGGACAGCCGATTCCTGGATGGATCCGAAAGCGACTGGACCGAACGGACCGCTCCCAACCCCGGCCGAAAGATGGACCCTGAACGTCGGAAACAGTACGAATCAGTCAGCAGCGGCGTCGGATGGCGGGAACTGTCCCGGCGGACCAAGCTCCGGGTGACCGGAGCGGACCGGATCCGTTTTCTCCATTCCATGATTAGCAACGACGTCGAGGGCCTGGAGGACTACCAGGGCCGGTATGGAACCTTCCTGACTGCCCGCGGCAAGATGGTTGCGGATTTCTACTACTACCGGTTGCCCCGACGGGTCCTCATGGACGTGGACCTGTCGCTGGCCGAGCGGCTCCGCGAAGCGCTGGAGGCCTACGTCATCATGGACGAGGTGGAGCTTTCGCTCAGCGAACAGTTCCTCCACTTCTCGCTCCAGGGTCCGCGCACGGGAGATCTGGTTCGGGCGCTGCTTCAAGCCGAGATTCCGGCCCATACTCTTCAAGTCGTGGAGACGGATTGGGACGGAGACTCCGCCTTGTTGATCCAAAAATCGGATGTTGGGGCGGCAGGCTGCGAAATCCTGGTGCCGCGGAAGACCGCTCCCTCTTTGAGCCGAGCCTTGTCGGAGTGGAACGGATCGTTTCCCGTACGGAGGCTGGATCCGGAAGTCTGGAACCTGCTTCGGATCGAGGCCGCCATACCCCAATTCGGTGTGGACATGGACGAGGGCAACTACCCCATGGAGGCCCGTCTGGACTCGGCCATCAGCCTGACCAAGGGATGCTATCTGGGGCAGGAGGTCGTAGCCAAGGCCACCCACATCGGAGGCGTCGGAAGGTTTCTCATGGGCTTGGTCCTGGATGGAGAAGTGCCTCCGGAGCCGGGAGCTCGTGTCCTGAGTCCCGAAGGCAAGGCCATCGGTTCGGTCACCAGTGCCGTTCTCTCTCCGCGTCTGAATGGACCCATCGCCCTGGGGTACGTGAGGCGGGCCTTTGCCCGACCGGGACAGATTCTTGGCGTGCAGTTGGGTCCGGAGAGTCAGATCCAGGCCCGGGTCGTGGATCGCTTTACGAGTGAGGAAGCGTGACTGAGGCGCGCGATTCGGACAAGCTCACCCGAATCGCCCGCATGGACCTGAGGGAGATCGAAGAGGAGTTCGTCTCCCTGGCCGACATGCAGCGCCGCATCATGCCCGATCCGGGGCGGGTGACCGCCTATGCCGACTACGACATCTTCGGCATAACCCTTCCCAGTGCCGTCATCGGCGGTGATTTCTACGATTTCATCAACCTGGAGGGGCGATTCGGACTCAAAGGCCGTTTCGGCGTCGTCATTGCCGATGCCGCCGGTCACGGTCTGGTGGCGGCGATGCTGATCCGGGACTTCAACACGGCTCTCTATACCGCCATCGCCTTCGAGGCGGTCTACGCCCAGGACACGACCAATCTCCTCTTTTCCAAGATCAATCGCCGCATGTTCCGGTCGTCCCGGACCGATCAATTCATCTCCGCGTTCTACGGGGAAGTTCACGTAGACGGCGTCGTCCGCTACATCAACGCCGGCCATTTCAGTCCCCTGATCCTGAAAGGGGATCGAATCGAAACCCTGGACGTAGGCGGCCTGGTCCTGGGGGCCTTGTGGACTCCACCCATCGAGTATCGGGTCGGTGAGACGCGGATGGAACTGGGCGACGTGCTCCTTGGTTACACCGACGGCATCATCGAGACTCGAAACCGGGAGGGCAGGGAATACGGGGTCGAGGCCCTGCGAAAGCTGGCCTGGGCCAACCGGGACCGCTCCGCCAAAGAGATCTGCGACACCATCATGGCGGATGTCGCGGCCTTCGACGGCGCCGATCGACAGTACGACGATCGGACCATCATCGCCATCAAGAAAGACCCCACCAAAGAAGTCGGTGAAGCCAATCTGGACTAAGTCAAGTTGATCCGAATCCGGGTTCGGCTACGAGACCAGGTCCCGCACGGCCTCAACGATGGCGCGGGCGCCGATGCCGTGGTTGTCCATCAGCTCGGCTGAGGGGCCGGATCTGGGCAGGTCGGTCACGGCCAGCTTCCGGTAGCGGTACTGCTGTCCCGCCAGGGCGTCCACGACGGCATCTCCCAGGCCTCCGTCGGCGTAGTGGTCCTCGACGGTGACGATAGCTCCGGTCTCCCCTGCCGCCCGCGTCAGAGTCTCGGCATCGACCGGCTTGACGGAGTACAGGTCGATGACCCGGATGTCGATGCCCTCATCCTGCAACTGCCGGTGCGCCTTGAGTGCTTCGTGAAGGGTGATTCCGGCAGCCACCACCGTGGCCCGGTTCGAAGGGCCGGTGCGAACCGTCTTGGACCCGCCCCGGATGAAGGCCTCCGATGAGTCGTAGAGGCAGGCGGTCTTGGGACGGGTGGTTCGGATGTAGACGATGCCCGGAGTCTGGGAGGCCACCTCGACCAGGCGCTCGGTGGCGACGGCGTCGCTGGGATAGAGGACCGTGGATCCTTGAACGGCCCGCATCATGGCCAGATCCTCCAGACCCATTTGAGAGGGGCCGTCCTCACCGATGGAGACGCCGGCATGGGAGCCGCAGAGCTTGAGGTTGCTCTGGGAGATGGCCGCCATCCGAATCAGGTCGTAGGCGCGGGTCATGAAGGCGGCGAAGGTTGAGGCGAATGGAATCTTGCCCACGGCGCCCATCCCCACTGCCGCCCCGACCATGGCCTGCTCCGCGATGAAGCACTCGAAGAACCGGTCGGGGTGACGTTCCATGAACCGCAGCGAGTAGGTGGAGTTCTTGGTGTCGCCGTCCAGAGCCACCACCCGGGGATTGGCGTTTCCCAGCTTCTGCAGGCCGGTCCCGTATGCGACGCGGGTGGCCACCTGATCCTGATCGGTGTAGCCGGGAGGCTCCATCTTCGAAGTCCCGTCGGCATCCGAGCCCCCGGAATCCCCGTTTGAGGCCGGCAGGGCCACACGGAGAGACGGGTCAACCGGCAGGTCCGGACCCAGCTCCTCAAGGGCCCCGTCCAGATCCGCCCCGCGGGAAATCGGTTTACCGTGCCACCCGTCCCGGTTCTCCATGAAGGAGACTCCCTTGCCCTTGAGGGTGCGGGCGACGATGACCGAGGGCTTTCCGGTCTGGTTGCACGCGTCCTGGAGAGCGCCGGCAATCTCCTCCACGTCGTGGCCGTCCACGGCCGCCGCGTGCCAGCCGAAGGCTCGAAAACGGTCGCAGTAGCCGTTCACGTCGTGGCCGTACATGGTGTTCTGGCTCTGGCCGTACCCGTTCACGTCCACCACGCCGATGAGATTGTCCAGTCCGTAGAATCCAGCCAGGGCGGCCGCTTCCCACACCGCGCCCTCGGCCGTCTCTCCGTCTCCCATGAGGACATAGACCCGGTTTCCCGCCGGGCTGTTCCGGAGGGCCAGCGCCATGCCCACGCCGATGGCCAGTCCCTGGCCCAGAGACCCGGTGCCGACGTCGATCCAGCGACTTCGGGGAGTGGGATGTCCCTCCAACTCGCTGTCGATCCGCCTCAGAGTGAGCAGTCTCTCGACCGGGAAGGCTCCGCCTTCGGCCAAGGCCGCGTAAAGGACCGGTGCGGCATGCCCCTTGGAAAGCACGAAGCGGTCATTCGCCGGATGATCCGGCCGGGTGAGATCGAAGCGCAGGAACTGGAAGAAGATGGTGGAGACCAGATCGGCACAGGAAAAGCAGGAAGTGGGGTGTCCCGAACCGGCCTCCGTGGTGGAGACCAGGGAGTGGCGCCGCAAACGGTTGGCCATCACCTGGAGGGATCGGATTCGGTCAGGAGTGACTACAGGAGAATCTGGATTTGATGTCATGGCTGCCCTGTGATGTCTGAGTTTTCGAAACTATGGATTCGCAGTCCGCCCCGGACGGCAACAGTATCTCTCCGGGGGGTGACGCCAATTTAACCCCGGCACACGGTCGGGACAAGGAGACGAGGGCAAATTGACCGAGTCTTCATGACTCGAAATCGATTGCTAGCCACCGAGGGTGATCATCTCGATCTTTCGATGATCTTCTCGATGGTAGCCGTCGGTGCGAATCTGCTGCCAGCGGCGATCGGAGAACCGGTCGTCCCGCACGGACCAGATCTGCTCCAGGAAGGAACGGATCTCGAGGTCGGAGCAACCGCCTCGGAGGAGGCGCTTCAGGTCGTGGCCCTGGGAGGCGAACAGGCAGGTGACCATCTGCCCGTTGGCCGTCAGCCGGACCCGGCTGCAGGTGGAACAGAACGGCTCGGTCACCGACCCGATGATTCCGATCTGTCCGGCGCCGTCCAGGAAGCGGTAGTTGACGGCGGGTGCGCGGCTCTCCTCCCGTCCCACGGCCTCCAGGGGGTACCGGGATTGGATCCGATCCAGGATCTCCTGTTTGGTGACGGTCCTTTCGAGACTCCAGTCGTTGGCGTTTCCCACGTCCATGTATTCGATGAACCTGGCTTGGAGACCGTGCTCGCGCGAATACTCCACCAGGTCCAGGATCTCGTCCTCGTTGATGCCCCGGATCACGACGGTGTTGATCTTGATCGGCGCCATTCCCGTGTCCCGGGCCGCCAGGATCCCATCCAGAACGTCATCCAGTCGTCCCCGTTTGGTGATGGTCCGGAACTTCTCCGGATCCAACGTGTCCAGGCTGACGTTGATCCGGCGCAGCCCCGCCCGCTTCAACGCTCGAGCGGACTGCGCCAAAAACGAGCCGTTGGTGGTGAGGCTCAGGTCCTCCAAGCCCCCGATTTCCGACAGCTCCTGAAGCAGACGATCCAGATCGCGGCGGACCAGGGGCTCGCCTCCCGTGATCCGGATTCTCCTGACGCCCAGGTCGACGTAGAGGCGGGCCAGGCGGACGATCTCTTCGAACGTCAGCAACTCCCGCTTCTCGATCCAGACGTACCGGTCCAGAGGCATGCAGTACCGGCAGCGGTAGTTGCAACGATCCGTCACCGAAATTCGCAGATCCTTCATGGGTCTGCGAAATACGTCGGTCGTCTCCATGCCGCTCATTATCAAACCCAGGACGGAGGCGCTTCAAGGAAGGCCCGAACCGGCGTCGCAGAATACGGACGGCAGATCGAAAAGCTTGGAGCAGAAACGGGTTCAGACGTGAAAAGACTCGCCGCAGCCGCAGGAGCCGGAGACGTTGGGATTCTTGAATTGAAACCCGGCGGCTTGAGTCGTCTCAATGTAGTCGATCTCGGTCCCGTCCAGGTAGAGCATGCTCTGCGGATCCACGAAGACCTTGCAGCCGTCGATCTCCACGACGTCATCGCCCTCGCGGCCCTGCCGCTCCAGGTTCATGGCGTATTGGAAGCCGGAGCAGCCCCCGCCCACCACCGCCACCCGGACACCGGCAAACGCCTGAGCCTGTTCCGAGATGACCTTCCGGACCTGGTTCACTGCCTTGTTCGTCAGATTAATCATGAGAATTGATCTCCTGCTTTGTGATTCTACGCGGGGGAGCCGCCGACTTCAAACCGCTTGAGGCTCAGAGCTGGAACGACACTGGGCCGAGATTCTCAGCGGGTCGTCGCCACCGGCGGCCCCACGGGCCGGGCCTAATTCCTGGACTCCAGAACCAACTGTTCCAGGACCTTTTTCAGGCGCTCCTGTTCCTCTCCGTAACCGGCCCAATTTCCCTCGCGCAAGTATATCTGACTCTGATTGAAGTGCTGCAGAGCCCGGACCATCAGAGGGCTGTCCTTTCCCGGATCGACGTTTGTAGCCAGGGAAAACTCCTGCGCGGCTGTCGCCCGGTAATCTCCGGGTCTCTCGTCGGGCCAGATGGCGGCCGCGAGGGCTTCGTCCAGTGTCTCCCCGAGAGCCACGCGGTTCTCGAACACCACGATGATCCGGGTCAGCTCGGGGATCATGCTCTTTTCCGCCTGCAGGTAGAGCGGCTCGACGTAGAGGAGGGTCCCCTCGATGGGGATCACCAGGAGGTTGCCGCGAATCACCTCCGAACCCTGCTGACTCCACAGGGTCAGGAGGGGGGAAATGGTCGGGTCCTGGTCGATGCGGGCTTCGATTTGCAGAGGTCCGTAGCGCAGCTCCTGCTTGGGAAACTGGTAGAGAACCAGGGTCCCGTAGTGTTCCCCGTCCGACCGGGCCGCCAACCAGGAGATCATGTTGTTCTTGTTGCGGGGGGTGTAGGGCACCAGCAGGATGAACTCCTCCTCCTGAGACCCGGGCAGTCTCATGATCACGTAGTAGCTCTCCATGACCTGCTCCTGGTCCCGGTAGATCTCGGTGGGGATGTCCCACATGTCTTCCTTGTTGTAGAAGACGCCGGTGTCCCGCATGTGATACGTGCGGAACATCTCCCGCTGAACGTTGAAGAGGACCTCGGGATACCTCAGGTGCAGGCGCAGACCCTCGGGCATCGCCTCCAGGGGGCGAAAAGTGGACGGGAAGATGGCGGAGTAGACCTGAATCAGGGGGTCCTCCGGGTCTGAGACGTAGAAGGTCACGTCTCCCAGATAGGCGTCGACCACCACCTTCAGGGAATTTCGCATGTAGTTGAACCCGCGGCGGGTCGGCTCCGAATAGGGATAGCGGCTGGTGGAGGTGTAGCCGTCCTGAATCCAGAAGAGGCGGCCCTCGTGGATCACCAGATAGGGATCCGGATCGAAATCCAGGCCCGGCGGTGCGATCTTGGGCACCCGGTCCCGGATGCGCCGGTGCAGCAGCACGCGGCTTTCGGACCTGAAGTCGTCGGCGAAAAGAATCTTGTAGTTTTTCAGTTCCCAGGCGAAGAGAAGCTTTCGAACCAACGAGCCGATGCCGAGTCCGCGCTCGGCCTGGTAGGTCGTGAAGGCGTTCTGGTCGCCGAGGGGATAGTCGAACTCCTCCTGGGTGGTCTTGACGAAGACCGGATTGTCGGTCTTCTCGCCGAAGTAGATCTCGGGACGGGTGATCTCGAAGCTCCCGTTGCTCTGGGGCGGGATATCCTTGATGAAGAACTCGGGAAGTCCCTCCGGCGTGACCTCGTTGACCGGGCTCAGGCAGAGGCCGTAGCCGTGGGTGTAGACGAAGTACTCGTTGATCCAGGTCTGGGCCTGCTCCGAGATCTTGCTGAAGTCCAGTTCCCGGGCCGACAGCATCACCTGCCGGTATTTCCCGTCGATGACGTAGCGGTCCAGGTCGACCCCTTGGAACTCGTAGTAGGAGCGGATCGATTGAAGCTGGTTGTAGGAGTCCATCAGGGGCCGCCATCCCCAGAGGCGGATGTTCCGGATCGTGGTCTCGTTGGCGGCCATCTCCTCCCGGGAGAGGTCGCCGGTCCCGGAGAAGTCGTGCACCTCGATCTTGTCCAGGTTGTAGGCCTTGCGGGTCATTCCAATGTTGTGGGCCAGATAGGGAGTCTCCATCTGCAGCTCGTTGGGTTCCACGATGAAGGTCTGAATCACCATGGGGTAGAAGTTCAGGGCCAGATACGCAGCCCCGAAGAAAACTCCCGAATAGACGGCTGTTCGAAGGTTCTTTCCGAAGATGGAGACGGCGAAGGCGACCGCGGTCAGAACGGAGACGCCGGCCAGGATCATGGTGCAGGGAAGACGGGCGTAAACGTCCGTGTACCCGGCACCGAAGATGACCCCCTCCCGGCTGTATAGAATTTCGTAACAATTGAGCCAGAAACGGCCGGCCAGCAGCAGGAATCCCGCCACGCCCAGCAGGGTCAGGTGCACTCGGGCCTCCTGGCTCAGTTTCAGGCGCTGCAGGTAGGCCAGATGACCATGGGTCACGTAGGTGATGGCAGCCGCCAGGACGGAGAGGACGACCAGAACCAGTCCGAGATGGACCAGGAAGCTCAGGACAGGAAGGGAGAAAATATAGAACGAGATGTCCTCGGAGAAGATCGGATCCTGCAATCCCGTCGGAACCCGGTTCCAGTACTGAAGGAAGGTCAGCCACTGGCTCTGAACCACCATCCCAATCAGAACGGACAGGATCAGAATGGCGACCCAGAAGACGAATTGCGTGCCCTTCCGGGCGGTCGCCTGGAGTTCGGGACTCATCCAGTAGATGCCATGGTGGCGACGGGCGGCCAGGTAAAGGTTAGAACCCAGAATCAAAAAGCTGACGGCGAATCCGGCCAGCCAGAAAAGGAACTTGGAAGCGAGCGTGGTCTGGAAGACTTCCAGGTAGCCCACGGCATCGAACCAGAGATAGTCGATGTAGAGGCTGACCCCTCCCGCCAGTGCACCCCAGACCGTCAGAATCAGCAGCAGGGGGATCATCGTGCGTATTCTTCCCATTGGTGGCGTCACTTTACCCCAAAGGGGTGCCGGTAAGAAGGTTTCTGGAGGGAGAGCTCGCCGACTGGACGAACCCACCCTCTACTGAGAACACAGAGGAAAGCAGGAAAGAGGAAAGAGAAAAGAGTGGAAGACAGGCGGGTCGTTTCCGCCCAGCGGGCTCGGGAGGGGGATGGTCTCGTCGAGGACGCCGGGGCCGGATGGACTCGATGCCTGTTTCTCTTTCGCGTCCGCCGGACCGGGGCGGTGGGGGATCTTTTCTCTTTCCTCACAACGAGTGAGGCTGCCGACCCGACGTCGTCGCGAATTTCGACTAGCAGCCCGTGGCAAAAGTCGTCACGGCATTCGACCGTCCCTGCATCCCGGCGGACGGCGTTGCGACTCGGTCACATACTCCCGGTATGCTCCCTCCGAAGCGCCTGGTCCGGCGGGCGCAGGACCGGTTTCGGTGCTCGCGGGACTTTCACCACGGACTGCTAGACGGAACTTCACTGCCCCTCAAGCCATAGTAAATCATTGAAATAGCGCGGTTTACGGTTCCTTAGCCCGATCCTCCAACTGGATATTTGTTTCCATGTACAGACTCGCGTATTATGTCAGTCTTCCCTTATATAGTAGGAGTATCAGTGATTGATATTGTTTCCATGTAAGAGGCCTCTCCACCATGTCCTACCACGTCGATGTCATCCCCAACCGCAACAGCCCACCCGCCATCCTCTTCCGCCACGCCAAACGCGAGGGCAAGCGCATCCGCCGCACCACCCTCGCCAACCTCTCCAAGCTCCCCCCGGAGATCGTCGACGGCATCCGCGCCCTGCTCAAGGGGGGCCAAGTCTATCGCCCCCTCGACGATGACCTCGCCATCCGCCGCGCCCTTCCCCATGGTCATGTCGCCGCCCTCCTCGGTCTTGGCCGCCAACTCGGTCTCGAACGCCTCCTGCACCGCAAACGCAGCCGCAACCGCGACCTTGCCCTCGCCGCCCTCGTCGCCCGGGTGCTCCAACCCGCCTCCAAGCTCGCCACCGCCCGGGGCCTGTCTCCGGAGACCGCCACCAGCAGCCTCGGCCCCGTCCTCGGCCTCGGTCCGGTCCGCGGCAACGAGATGCTTAACATGCTCGACTGGTTGCTGCGCCGCCAGGTCTGGATCGAGAAGAGCTTGGCGCGGCGCCACCTGGAGGGCCGGACACTTTTGCTTTATGACGTCTCCTCCAGCTATCTCGAGGGGCGCTGCTGTTCCCTGGCCGCATTCGGCCACAACCGCGACGGAAAGAAAGGTAAGAAGCAGATCGTCTTCGGCCTGCTCTGCGCCGGGGACGGTTGCCCGCTGTCCGTGGAGGTGTTCCCGGGCAACACCGGGGATCCGAGCACGGTGGCGGCGCAGGTCAAGAAGATCCAGGGGCGCTTCGGCATCGAATCCATCGCCTTGGTCGGGGACCGCGGCATGCTCACCACGGCGCGGCTGCGCGAGGACCTTTCACCGGCCGGTCTGGCCTGGATCTCGGCCTTGAGAACGGGCGCCATCCGCAAGCTGATGCGGCCCCCAAAATCGGGCGGGAAGGGCGAGGAACCGGCCCCGTTGCGGCCGGGCGAGTTGGTTCCGGACGGGGTCGCGGAGATTCTGAGCCCGGATTTTCCCGGCGAACGGCTGCTGGTCTGCCTCAATCCCCGCCTGCGTCAGGAACGGGCCCGCAAGCGCGAGGACCTGCTGTGCGCGACCGAGAAGATCCTGGAGACCATTGCCAGCGCCGTGCGGTCTCCCCATGCACGGCTGCGCGGCCGGGAGGCGATCAACCGCCGGGTGGGCCGGGACGTCAGCCGCAAGAAGGTGGACAAACACTTCTTGATCGAGGTGACCGACGAGGACATCCGCTGGTCCAGGCGCCAAGAGAAGATCGATGCGGAGGCCCAACTGGATGGCATCTACATCATTCGCACCAGCCTGGAGGTCTCCGACATCGGGGCTGCGGAGGCGGTCGAGGTGTACAAGAGTCTCTCCCAGGTCGAGCGGGCGTTTCGCTCGCTCAAGACGGCGCAGCTGGCCCTGCGCCCGGTCTTCGTCTACAGCGAGGACCATGTGCGCGGGCACGTCTTTCTGTGTCTGCTGGCGTACTACCTGCAATGGCACCTGAGGCGGCGTCTGGCGCCGCTGCTGTTCGAGGAGGAGGATCGTCCCGGGGCGCGAGCGTTGCGGACCTCACCGGTGGAAAAGGCAAAGGTGTCCGCGCGCACGAAAGCTAAGGCCGCGCGCAAGCAAACGGCTGACGGGCTCCCCGTGCATAGCCTCCGGACGCTGCTGGCGGATCTCGGCACGCTCACCCTGAACCAGGTGACCCTGCCGGACGCTCCGGAGCATCCGTTTCCGATGTTCGCCAAGCCGACGCCGCTGCAGGCGAAGGTTTTCGAGCTGCTCGACGTCAACCCGACCCGATTTGTTGCCAGTAATTGGGCAGGTTGATTTCGTCTATCTTCCTGACATACAAACGATTAGACGGATTTCGGAAGTGAAGTTCCGGCTAGAGCTACCAGGGAGGAATCTCGGTCACCGGCACGTTGCGGTAGCCCAACTCCCGGTAGAGGGCCTGGACCTCGGGACTCAGAAGGTAGTTCAGATAGCGTTCGGCCCAGGGGCTGCTCTCCCGCGTCAGGACCACACCGTACCGGATCGGCACGCCGCTGATCTCGGCCATGGAATCGGGAGCCACAGCGGTGACCCGGAGGGTGGCCTGCGAGTAGACTTCCCGATAGGGCGTTTCCCCGAGAGAGATCTGGGGCGGCAGGTCCAGAAAGGGCAGATTGTTCTGGAGCGCCGTGGACCGGTAGAGAAAAGCCAGGTCCAGGACATCGGCCCGAAGCAGCGCCGCCAGCTCGCCGGACTCAGGACAGATCCAGCGCGAATCCAGCCCATTCAGGAGCCGCCGGTAGAGACCGGGACGTTCATAGTGGATCTCGGCCAGTTTCCACACCAGGTGGGCGCAGTAACCGGGTGGGTCCCGGTCGGGATCGGCGATACCGTAGGAATAGTCCCGCTCCAGAAGGATTTCATGCCAGCGCCGGTGGGAACGTCCCGAGAGCCGGGTCGCACTCAGGAATTCGGGATTCCGGGTGGCAAGCACCACGTCATTCCCCAGGAACTCGAAGGCGCGGCTCACGCTGCCGGAATCCAGGAGCCGCTCCAGCAGCCGCCGGTCTGAAATCGCCAGCAGGTCCGGGCCCGGTGCCTCGCCCGGCAACTTGCGGATGATGTCCAGCCCGGCCCCGGACTCGCCTACCACAACGACGTCGGGATGCATGCTCTCGAACCGCTTGGAGACGGTCTCGACCAGGGGAGAGAGACTCGCGGAGTGGAAAAAGGTGATGGTCTCGGTCGAACGTTGGCACGAGGCCAGGAGTGCGGTCAGGATGAGCGTCGGAATGCCGGGGAATCTCATGGACTGTGCGGGCTTCGGACATCGATTTTATGCCAGTGTTGCGGGATCATTGCAAATCTCCGGAAGTGGCTCGCTTCGCCAACACCGGAGCTTCACAGAGGGCTGGTATGCTTTCCAGCATCGGCTCAACTCGAAGGATAGGGGTTCCGATGGGAACGGAAGCGCTGGATCGCTGGATGGAGATCGCCCTAAAGGAGGCCCGGCAGGCAGCCCATGAGGGAGAAGTTCCGGTCGGAGCCGTGTTGGCGCACGAGGGAGAGCTTCTGGCCCGGGACCACAACCGGAGCATCCAGAGATCCGACCCGACGGCCCACGCCGAGATCCTGGTCTTGCGAAGAGCGGGCGAGCTCCTGTCCAACTACCGATTGACCGGTTCAGAGCTCTTTGTGACGCTGGAACCCTGCGCCATGTGTGCCGGCGCCCTGATTTGGGCTCGGGTGGGGCGTCTGGTCTATGCCGCCCCGGATTTGAAGTCGGGAGCCGTTTCCTCCCGGGTCGACCTGTTGAAGCCGGGTCAATTCAATCACGCTCCCGAGGTGGTGCCGGGCGTCCGGGAAGCTGAGGCGCGCCAACTGCTGCAGGGCTTTTTCTCCCGCCTGAGGATGAATCGAGGCGTCGGTGAGAGCGGGCCCTCCCGGAGGACGGGGCAGCCAATCCCGGGAGAGACATCGGAGGATATCCGTGCGGGTTGAGTTGGCATACGGCAAGAACGGTCTCGAGGTGGAGCTTCCCGGGGAGGGGACGACGGTTCTGGAGCCCTCGTATCTCCCGGGGGTCCCATGCGAAGAGGAGGCGCTCCGGAAAGCCTTCCGAAGCCCCATGGGCACTCTCCCCCTGAGAGATTTGGCGCGGCGCGACCAGACTGTCGCCATCTCGGTCTGCGACATCACACGCCCCATGCCCAGTTCCCGAGTTCTACCCGTGCTGCTGGCCGAGTTGGAGCACGTGCCCAGGGACCGGATCTCCATCCTGGTGGCCACCGGCACCCACCGCTCCAACACCGTGGAAGAACTGGAGGGCATGTTGGGAGCGGAAGTGGTCCGCAACTACCCGGTCATCAATCACCAGTCCTTCCGGCCTGAAACGCTGGGCTGCCGCGGCACCCTTTCCTCCGGGATTCCGGTTTGGCTCAACTCGATCTGGCTCGAGTCCGACGTGCGGATCACCACCGGGTTCGTGGAACCCCATTTCTTTGCCGGGTTCAGTGGCGGCCCCAAGCTT
Organism: Acidobacteriota bacterium; assembly: GCA_965217775.1. Taxonomy (GTDB): domain Bacteria; phylum Acidobacteriota; class UBA6911; order RPQK01; family JAJDTT01; genus JAJDTT01. The sequence goes on along the minus strand of CBDCJH010000002.1, from coordinate 2,217,097 downwards.
GTGGCTCCGGGTCTGGCCGGGTTCGACACCATCATGAAGCTTCACAGCGCCCCTCTGATCGCCCATCCTAAGGCCACTTGGGGGATCACACACGGCAATCCCATTCACGATGCTATTCGTGAAATCGCAGAGCTTTCGGGCGTGGACTTCAGTCTGGACGTCACCTTGAATCGGGACCATGAGATCACGAGCGTGCACGCGGGTGAGATCTTCGAGTCCCACGGGTCCGCCTGCCGCTTCGCCCAGAAAACGGCCATGCAGGCGGTGGCCCGGCCCTTCGACGTGGTCGTGACCACCAACAGCGGCTATCCCCTGGACCTGAACCTCTATCAGTCGGTGAAGGGGATGTCGGCGGCGGCGCGCATCGTCCGCCGGGGAGGCGCCATCGTCTGTGCCGCGGAGTGCTCCGACGGGATCCCGGAACATGGTGAGTACCGCAAACTTCTGGCCTCGACCGCTGATGCCGCCAGTTTTCTGGACCGGATCCAACGGGAAGACGTCACCACGCATGACCAGTGGCAGGTCCAGATCCAGAGCCAGATCCAACTCAAGGCCCGCGTCCTGCTGAAATCGGACGGGTTGGCCCCACACCAGATCCGGAGCGCACACCTGGAACCGGTCGGGAATCTGGAAGCCACCGTCCTGGAATTGCTGGACGAATACGGTCCGGACGCTCGCCTCGGCGTCCTGCCCCAGGGACCGCAGACCATTCCCTACCTGAGCCCGGCTGGCTGATTCCGGTTCAAGCGGACAAACACTGGATCAGCGGACGAACTGGAGAGCGAAGAGTTTCGTGTCCCTCATCACCAGCCGCAGCCGCACCGGCTGCCCGGCCAGCGAGGAGACATCGGCGGAGCCTCTCCAGGCAGCCAGGTGACGGACGCTGTTGCCGTTCACGCGGTGCGAGTCCGCCAGAGTAAATCCGGGCACGGGAGCGCCGGTGGAATCCAGGATCTCGGTCCGGATGAAGCCGCCGCCGCCGGTCTTGGCGTTGTATTGGAGCCTGGAACCGGTGAAGGTGAGGAGTGGCGTGGTGAGCTCTCCTCCCTGGTAGGCGGCGTCAGCCGAGACGAAGCCGTCGAGGCGGAAGATGGCCCGGGCGGTCACACACGTCCAGTCCGCGGCCTTGTCCATGGTCAGGTGCTCGCTGGGCAGGCCGTTGTAATAGAAGTAGAGCCGATCGCCGCTCTCGACCAGTCCGGCTCCGTAGATCTGGTGCTCCCAAGCCGAGCCTGGGGAACCGAGTGAGACCAGCGGTTGACGGAAGGGCCGTTGCCATCGGATTCCGTCCCGGGAGAAGGTGAATTGAATCTCCAGCGTGTCGCTGGCCCCGGGGTCCACTCTTTCGAAATCGTCGGGGCGCCGCGAATACCAGATGCTGGGAAACGCGACGTACGCGTCCTGAGCCGGGTAGTTGTAGGCGTAGATGGTGTAGACCTGCATTCCATCGGGGTCTTCGAGATCCGGCTTGAGCACCACCGGAAGTTCGTCCAGGAGACCTGTGACCCGAGATCCGGTCTGTTGCTCAAGCCGGCGGCGGGCCGGCGACATGAGATTCAGGTCGAAGGCTTCTCCCAGCTCATGCTTGCCGGCGGTGGTTCGGCTGAAGACCCGAACGCGACTGCCGGGAAGATAGGCCCGGGGATAGATGGCCCAGACGCCGGCGTCTTCGTCCCACAAGACCGAGGTGGGCGCTCCCACGTAGAAAGGCATCACCGGTTCCGGTTCCCGCTGCCAGAAGACGCCGTCCCCGGAGTACAGGAGGTAGACGCTTTGGGGATCGGCGTCCTGCGCCGGCGGCCAGGAGAACGAACCCGAGTCGGACGAGTCCCCCTGCATGATCTGATCGCGCTCTCCCCGGGCCCGTCCCACACGGGAATAGAGCTTGTAGCGACGCTCGGGTGAGTCGAAGAGGTCGATGAACGGGCTCCCGAAAACGTCCAAGGCGATGATGTTGGTGTCGTAGTTCCCGGCGTAAGGGATCAGGCCCAGGTTCGGCTTGGTCCAGTGGACGCCGTCGTGAGAGAGGGCCAGACAGAAATACCGGACCCGGTAGGAGCGGTCGAAGCTGTTGTAGAACATGCGGTAGAGGGCGCCGTCGCGAAGGACATGGGCGTACCCACCCGCCCGCCCCTGTTCCCAGGGACGGTCTTTGAGGATGAGATTTTCCCGAGGCTGTTCGGGAAGGTTCAGCACCAGTTCCACATTTCGGCTCGACTGGATCAGCCGCTGGTCCAGGAACAGTTGTTTCTCGGAACCGATGGAGATGGGCGCGGACTGAGCCGCGAGCGGCAGGGTGAGCAGGAAACCGATCAGAACAGATACGAGTATCATCCGCCAGAAACCCGGCCGCCGGTTCAGGCCATTCCGGCCTCTTGGTGTTGCCTTCGGAGGTTCTCCCGGTAGCGGCGGGCCGCGTCCTCGTCCATGCGGCAACTGACCCCTTTGTAGACGACGGCGAACGCCGGCCGGTGACGGTGGGTGGAGCGGTTGGGTTCCGCGCTGTGGATCATCATTCCGTGGTGGGCCGCCAGATCGCCCGGCTGCAGCACCACCCGGTGTTCCTGGAGCCGGTCCCGAGGTCCGTAGTCGGTGATCCCCTGGGAAAAGCCGATGACTTCCGTCGGGTTGTGAGGACGGTAACCCTCCATGTGGGAGCCGGTGACGTAGCGCAAGCAGCCGTTTTCCTCGTCGACCGGCTCCAGCGGGAGCCAGAGGGTCACGACGTTGCAGGGAATCAGACAGAAGTAGTAATTGTCCTGGTGAGGCGGCGTGGCGTGCTGGGTGTTGGGCGGCTTATTGAACCATTCCGTATTCCCCTTGACCGGCTCCCCCACCAGGGTTTCGGCGAGTGAGACCAGTTTCGGGTGTTCGAGGAAATCCCGGAAGAAGGGGTCTTCCTCCATGTCTTGGAGCTGTTTCAGCGTCTCGGGCTTCTCAGGGTCCTGATAAAAGGCCTTGCTGGGGGGCAGGCCCGGCACCACGTCCCGGATATACCGGTCGACGTTGTCGGAGAGCTCCTGGAATTCGTCCTGGGTCAGGAACTGCCGGACAACCAGATGTCCATCCCGCTTGTAGGCCGCCTTGTATTCCTGATAACTCATGGACCCTCCTTGAAACCGCCAGGTTCGTATGACAAAAAGGCGATTCATTATAGTGTGCGGCGTTGGGAAAGGCGCAAGCTCGAATGTCCATACGACTCATCGTTACCGGCCCCCGAAACGCCCGGTTCCAAGAGGTTCCCGATCCTGATTGTCCGGCCGGCGGCTTGGTCGTCCGGGCGCGAATGACCGCCATCAGCACGGGGACCGAGCTTCGCGTTTACCGCGGGATTCCCGTGGATCGGGAGCAGAAGTACCTGTATCCCGGATTCCCGCTGCAGTTCCCGGTGGAGAACGGGTATTCCATGGTGGGAGAAGTCGTGGAGGCAGGGTCCGGCGTCTCCGGTTTCCGGACCGGCGACCGGGTCTTCGTTCCGCAGCCGCACAAGCAGATGGCGGTGTCGCCGGTGGAGGTGGCCACACGGCTTCCGGACGCCATACCGGATCACGTGGGTGTTTTCCTGAGCATCATGGAAGTGGCTCATATCGCCCTGCGCCGGGGTGACGTCATGCCCGGGGAGAACGTGGCCATCGTCGGATCGGGCCTCATCGGTCTCTCGGCATTGGCCTTTTGCCGCGTCTTCGGATGCCGGACGGCGGTCGTGGACCTGGACCGGAATCGTCTGAAGGTGGCCCGATCGATGGGAGCCGACTGGACCGGAAGCCCGGCCGAGGACGGCTTCACGGAACGGATCAGGGAATTTTTCGGAGGTGAGGGAGCCGACCTGGTGGTCGAGGCGGCCTCCACCTGGAAGGCGGTGGAGACGGGCTTGGACATCGCCCGGTCCGGGGGCAGGGTCGTGGTGGTGGCGCGCCACACCGACCAGCCCCACTTCAGTCCGGTGAACTATCCCTACTTGCGCAAGAACCTTTCCTTGAAGACCTCCTACGGTTACCCGCCGGCAGGACAACGCTGGGACCGCCGGCGCTCCCTGGATCTGACTCTGGATTACCTTGCCCGAGGACGCTTGCAAGTCGCTCCCATGCTCACCCACCAGTTCGAATGGGAGGAGTTGCCAGACGTCTATGCCAGAATGGATTCGGGAGAGGCGGAAATGATCGGAGTCTGCATCAACTGGAACTGATTTCGCGGCTGTCCCCCGAAAGGCGCGGAAACCTCGGCCTTTTTGGTTCTCATGGGGTATTTACATTCGAAACCGCGCCTGTATAATGCCGACTGAGCATAGTTCTTCGAATTCATCCACAGGGGGGGAATGTCATGGCTTGGAGAAAACGGTTCCTGGCGGTATCAGTGCTGGGTCTTGCGGTTCTGGTAGCGACGGGTTGTGTGAATCGTCCGCCCCAGCTCGACTGCGGTGCCGGCCGAGCGTCCGTGGTCGAGGGCAGTTCCGTACAGTTGACGGTTCAGGCCTCCGATCCCGACCGATTCACTTTCGGTGGAGACAGCGACAAATTGACGCTCACCTGGTCGGCCAGCCAGGGCAGGGTGTCGGGAGGCGGGTTGGACCAGGATGCCAACACACCGGTTTCGGTGTCCGCCACCTTCGACGCGACCGGCTTGAAGCCGGGAACGGTCCAGGTGACGGCTGAGCTCGACGACCGCAAGCTGCAGGAAACCTGCTCCATCGACGTCATGGTCGAGAAGAACAAGCAGAAGCCCACGATCGCCTGCAACCCAAGCACGGTGAACGTGACCGAGGGCAAGAGCGTGACGTTGAAGGCCAGCGCATCGGATGCCAACAACGATCCTCTGACCTACTCCTGGGCAGTCGACGGGAGTTCGGTGAGCGGCAACATGGCGAGCCTCCAGTTCGGGACCGCCGGCCGTTCGGTCGGGGCCCACCGGGCCACGGTCACGGTCAAAGACTCGGACAACATGACCGCCAGTTGCACCTTCAACGTGAACCTCAACCGCAGGCCCAACACCGATCCCAAGGTGACCCTGAGCCTCAGCAAGTCGGAGGTCATGATGGGTGAAGCGGTCATGGCCACGGCCAAGGCCAGCGACGCCGAAGGCGATCCCATCACCTACGCCTGGGCGGTGAACGGCCGTAGCATGTCCGGTTCCGGCAGCACCTACACGGTCAACACCAGCGGAATGGGCGGCGGCTCTCACGCGGTTTCGGTCACGGCCAGTGACGATCGCGGCGGAAAGGGTATGGCCACGGCCTCCTTCAAGGTCCGCGAGAATATCGTCATCCAGGTCAACGGCCGGCTCAACAACGTGGCCAAGGCCAAGCTGGACGAGATCGCCCTCAAGTTGCAGCAGAACCCGAGTCTGATGGCCACTATCACCGGCCACACCGACTCCGTGGGCAGCGAGAAGGGCAACATGAAGGCCGGAGCCAAGCGGGCCGACCGAGCGAAGGCCTACTTGACCACGCAGCACAGCGTCGGCGATTCCAGGATCGCCACCAAGAGCGCCGGCGAATCCATGCCTGTCGCCGACAACAAGACGCGCGAGGGCCGCAAGGAGAATCGCCGGGTCGAAGTGGAACTCTACGTTCCGTAGGGCCCAGACTCCACGGCTGAATGGAGTCCCATCCAGCCGGTGATCATCGAGTGATCCGAATGCCTGCACCGCCTCCGGGTGGTGCAGGCATTTTTTTGTTTTGGGCCGTGGCTCTGCCGGGTCTCCGGGCGGATGAGGAAGAAGGGCTCTTCGCCAGGCTACAGAGTGGGGGCGTTCAGTCCGCATTTCTCACCAGCTCCCCCACCGGCCTGGGGCCGGCGAAATCCTAAGAGAAACAGGGGGGTTCGCTTTCGCTAGAATGGGGCCAGTTTCGGAGTGGGGCGTGAAGTAGTCCGGTCCCCCACTGGCGTTGAGCCTTTCGAGGCGAACCCGGTCATCAGCTTGGTCCCGGGGCGGGTGGCGGAATCCTTGGTGAGATCCTCCCTGGCAGCAAGCCAGAGAGGATCATCCCAAACAGAAGATTACCGGAACTCACGCCCTGGCCGCCCCGCTCCATATTGGCACATTTTCCAAATCAACGTGGAGGCAATCATCATGGCAAGACGCAAACGCACCGGCACTCGGAGCGCCCAACCCAACGTCGTGCATCCGGAGGCCGCCGGCATCGACATCGGCGCTCGGGAACTGTACGTCGCGATCCGCCCCGACCGCGATCCGCAGCCGATCCGATCGTTTCGCAGCTTTACTTCCCAACTGCACGCCCTGGCGCGGTGGCTGCAGGGGTGCCACGTAAAAAGCGTGGCCATGGAGTCGACGGGAGTCTACTGGATCCCGGTGTACCAGATCCTGGAGCACTACGGGTTCGATGTGGTGCTGGTCAACGCCCGTCATGTGAGTGTGGTCCCCGGACGCAAGTCCGACGTGGCCGACTGCGAGTGGCTGCGGTACCTGCACTCGGTGGGCTTGTTGCGGGGCTCGTTCCGACCGGCCGACGAGAGCTGTCGGGTGCGCACCCTGCTACGGCACCGCGACACCTTGGTCAAGGCCGCCGCGAAGGCGACGCTGCACATGCAAAAGGCGATGGACCAGATGAATGTCCATCTGCACCATGCGATCACCGACATCACGGGACTCTCGGGGCTGCGGATCATCGACGCCATCCTGGCTGGCGAGCGGGATCCGGCCCGGTTGGCCGACTTGGCCCACCCGCGGATTCGGACCCGAAAACGGGAACTGTTGATCGCAGCGTTGGAAGGGAACTGGCGCGACGAACTGCTGTTCACGCTACGCCAAGCTCGGGAGACCTATGCCCACTTCCAGCAGCTCTTGGGGGAATGTGATCAGGAAATCGCCGTCCTGATCCGGGGGTTCGAACGCTCGACGCTACCGCTTGAAGCGAGGGCCTCAGAGGGTGCGGACGCCTCGGCTGCGGCGGTGCCGTTGCGGGTGCAACTGAAGCAACTGATGGGCACGGACCTGATGTGCATCCCCGGCATCGGGGAGCAGACCGCCCTGGTCCTGTTCACGGAAGTGGGACCGGATCTGTCCCGCTTTCCCAATTCGGCGCACTTCGCCTCCTGGCTGGGCCTGTGTCCCAAGAACAAGATCAGCGGCGGCAAGGTGATCAGTTCCAGCACCGGACCGGGCGCGAACCGGGCCGCCCAGGCTCTGCGCTGGGCCACCCAGTCCCTGTTTCGCAGCCAATCGCCTCTCGGGCAATACTTCCGCCGGCTGCGCGCCCGAGTGGGCACGCCGGCGGCGATCGTCGCCACCGCGCATAAACTCGCCCGGATCATCTATCGCCTCATCACCGATCGCGTGGACTATAAGGAGGACAAGATCACCGAGACCGAGCACCAGGACCGGCAACGTTTCGAACGCCGGGTGCGAAACCAGGCCCGTCTCCTCGGCTACAAGCTAGTTTCGCAGGCGACATAAAGGGTTGTTTCTCAGAAGGGGGCATGATGATCGCGCAGGATTTTCGCCCGTAGCGGGTGCTCGCGACCGAAAGCGTAGCCGGGACTACGTTTGAGGGAGCACGTGCACGCTACGGGCGAAAAGACCAGCGAGGGCGCGCCCAGCGCAGCCTGTTATTTGGGAGACTTCGACAAATGGACGAGTACACGCCTTATCGGAATATCCTTTTCGCCAAATGCTCAGCGACTTGGTGAGATATTCGGACTAGGAGTCTGCGCCGTAGATACAGCGTCTCACGATGATGGGAAAATAGGCGACGGAGGTGCTGGATGCCAACGACGTTTCGTCCCTATCACCCGAAGCAGAAACTGCTGCTGCCACCCGGACCTTCGGGACTGGCTGCCGGAGGGACATCTGGCCTACCACGTGAGCGAACTGGTGGACGGACTGGACCTGACGGCGTTTTACGCTCCCTACGAAGGGGACGGCCGGCGCAACGCCCCGTATGAGCCTCGGATGATGGTGAAGCTGCTGGTCTGCGGGTACGCGACCGGTGTGTTTTCTTCTCGGGGGATCGCAAAGAAGCTGGAAGAGGACGTGGCGTTTCGGATGCTGGCGGCGGGGAACTTTCCGGCGCATCGGACGATGAGCGAGTTTCATCGCCGGAACCTGGAGGACTTTCGGCAGCTGTTCGTGGAGGTGGTGGGGCTGGCGCGGGAGCTGGGGTTGCCGAAGTTCGGGACCCTGTCTATCGACGGCACGAAGGTGCGGGCGAACGCGAGCAAGCGCAAGGCGATGACCTACCGCCGGTGAGACAATCTGGAACAGCAGAATCCTGGACCCCGAGTCGTTGTCGACGCCGGCGACGAGGAAGCCTCCCGTCCTACCCTCATTTTCAAACCGTGGGTTATAATCCAAGAGTGTATGTTCCCATTTCCCGGCGTCAGCAGATTCTCTATTGGTTCCTCCTGAGTCTGGCGCTGGCCGGTTCGTTCCCGAGTCCAGCCGAAGCAACTCCCCAGGAAAAGAGCTCGGGGCAGCGTGAGGCCCTAATCCGCGAAGATCAAGAAGACTACTTTGCGAAGTGGCTGAACGAGGACGTCGTGTACGTCATCAGCGAGGAAGAGAGGAGGGTCTTCGAAAAGCTTTCGACGCCCGAAGAGAAAGAGCAATTCATCCAACAGTTCTGGTTTCGGCGCGACCCCGACCCTCGAACAGCCTACAACGAGTTCAAGCAAGAGCACTACCGCCGGATTGCTTTTGCCAACGAGAGATTTACCAGCGGGCTGCCCGGATGGCAGTCGGATCGGGGCCGGATCTACATCATTCACGGCCCGCCGACGGGGATCGAACCCCATCCCTCCGGGGGCTTGTACGAACGGCCTCTCCATGAAGGCGGGGGCTCGACCGTCACCTTCCCCTTCGAGGTCTGGCGATATCGATACATCGAAGGCGTCGGAACCGACGTCGTGCTGGAGTTCGTGGATCCGACGATGACCAGTGAATACCGCTTGGCGCTTCAGCCGGAAGAAAAGGACGCTCTGCTCCACGTTCCGGGTGCGGGCCTGACTCTGGTGGAAGAGATGGGCCTTGCCTCCAAGGCCGATCGTCCTTTTTTCTCTCCCGGCAACACGGACTACCCTCTCCAGAGCACCCGCTACGCTGACCGTCCCTTCATTCGCTACGAAACCTTCGTCCAGGTTCAGCGGGCGACGCCGCTCAAATACACTGACCTGAAGAGTTTTGTCGATGTGAACGTCACCTTCGACGAGCTGCCCTTCTCTCATCGCGTCGATTACTTCAAGCTGAACGAGGACCGGTCTCTGGTGCCCGTAAGTGTTGAAATCGAAAACCGTGAGCTGAATTTTGTGGTGGAAGGGGAAAGCCGGTGGGCTAAAGTGGCCGTGTATGGAATCGTCACGAGCCTGTCCAACCGGATCATCGATGAGTTCGACTCCGACCTGGTCGTCGAGGCCGGATCTCGGACCGGCTGGTCCGCGTTTCAAAAGATGCTGATTTTGGAACGGAAAGGCCGTTACAAACTTGACCTCGTGCTCAAGGACCTGAACAGCGGGGAAACGGGTGTTCGCCGCATGGTCTTGATTCCCCCTCCACCGAAAGAGGATCTGAACGCCAGTTCAGTTTTCCTGGCCCGGCAGGTCACGCAGTTGAGCGGTGCCCCGGAAAAGGACGAGATGTTCGTGCTCGGAGACCTACACATTCGGCCCAGCCTCGACAGAGTTTTCTATCCCTCCGATGAGCTGAACTTCTATTTTCAGGTCTATAACGCTGCCTTCGATCAGACCACCATGCGCCCGGCCCTGGAACTTTCGTACGAGATCCGTCATGCGGGTCGAGTGCTCCAATCCGTGGTCGACGGTCAGGGGGAGTCGGTCCAGTTCTTGTCGTCCCAGCGCGTGGTCTTCCTTCGACCTTTTCCCCTCAAGGAATTCGAGGCCGGAGTCTATGAGATCTCGGCCAGGGTCTCGGATTTGATTCAGAAGGGCGAGGTCGTGGTCAGCGACCGCTTTCAGGTCCGATCACAGCAGCGGCCCTGAGCCCGGTGGAACTCGCCCGGCCAGCGGGCCGCGGCCTCCCAGTCTCCGAAACGCTGCCGACTCCCGGGCGACGCACCTGCTTCAGGTCTGGAGCACCTCCACCAGAAACGGACCGGGCGGGAATGAAGGCCAGTCGAGAGAATTCTCCTCAGAGAGCTCGACGTCCCGCTTCCAGCCGCGAAGGAGATCGAAGACACTGATCTTGCCTCGAAGGGATTGAAACCAGCCCTCTGGCAGTGCTTGCTGGGAGGGGATGAGCCAGCCACGGCCGGAGTCCCAGTCCAGCCGGACCATCTCACCCTTCTCCTCCAGAGCGACCCGATAGCTTCGGGGCTCGAAAAACAGGATCGTGTTCAGGCACCGGGCCACCTGGAAGGCCGGTCTCGGGTTGGCCAGCCGGTCTAGGAGACCGAGCTGCAGGTCGTTGGTCCGATCCAGATCGACCAGGGTGTCCACGAAGAGCCGGCAGCCCGGCCTGGCCGCCGCCCCACACAGGGCCCGGCTCAGACGCTGTGCTTGTTTGCGTTCGTCAGTGCCGGACAGGCGCAACACGAAGTCGGGTGCGACTTCTCGATCCGGATCGAACTCGAATTCCAGCAGGCCGATGAGAGGATCCTCCGCGTCATCCAGATGGCAGACGATGCGGTCGACCCGGGTGGAGGAGTTTTCAAGGGAACGGTAGAGTTCGGGCAGTTCCTCGGGTCGATACCCGACGCGCATCCGAGGATGATACTTGGTCCTGGAGATCTCCCGGGTCAGCAGAGGCGCCAGGCTGACTCCCCGCGTCGAGGGGTGCCGGGCGAGCTTCAAGAACGTCGATTGATCCTCGGCGGGAAAGACACGGGTGGGCATCTGCAATTCCAGACAGTCGACATCCGTCGCTTCTGCTACTTCCGTCTCGGGGGACCAGAGGCAGAAGGCCGTCAGCTCGACGCCTTCCTCCCGCAGGCGAGACAGCCGTTCCCTTTGAAGGGGGCTGTCCAGATCGGACAGGGGGACGCGAACGTGGCGAGCGCCCAGTTCCAGACAGGCCAGAAAGGGATGGTCGTCCCGAACTCCCTGTCGCAAAGCGCTGGGCCAGGCCAGCGCCCCCTCGGTGGCGGCAGCCAGAGGAGTCCGGAGGAAGAGGCCCAGTGGTGAATTCTGAAGATCCTGACTCGTTCTCGTGAGTAGGCGGGACCACCCCGCTTCCAATGGGTCCGGTTCGGTCTGGCCGCGGGTCGGAACGAAATGGACACGCGTGCCGTCGTCCAGAACCCTGACCAGCAGCATCCCCAGCTTGGGTGGATCATTCCGACCCTGTTCCGACGGCGGGGCCACGCTGAAGGCCTCGTAAAACCCGGCACGCGAAGTTGTCGTCGACGGCGCCACGATCAGGCGCGTGGTCCCGATTCGATTGAACATCCGAAAGTGCGTGTGTCCGCACATCATCAATTCGACCCGGTAGCGGCGGCACAGCCCGGTGAGCCAGCTTCGGGCGGGCTCGTTCAGGGTGTTGTAGAACCCCAGACCGGGTTCCGTTTCGGCCACCAGGAAAGGTGGCATGTGGAGGAAGACAAAAATCCGTTTGTTCCGGTTTTTAGCCAGATCTTGCTCCGCCCACTCCTTCTGTTCGTCGGCCTGAGGCAGCAGCCCGCCCATGAGCTGGGAATTGAGGACGACGAAATGGGCTTGGTCGTGGTCGAAGCTGTAATAAGAACGGCCAAAGCGCTCTTCAAAAGTGGCCAGGGTCTCTGCACTGACCCAGTCGGCGAACATGGTGGGATCCGGCTTGTCGCCGATATCCACGTTGCCGGCGACCTGGTAGGGTCTCAAACCCGCGCTTTCATAGGCCTGACAGGCTTCTTCCCGGGACTCAAGCTGCCCCTTCTTCGAGGCATTTTCTTCGGTCAGGTCCCCCAGGTGAACTAGGAAATCCCCGCCTAGATCGGAGGCCATCCCGGCGGCCCATCTGGCTCGCGCCGGCCAATTCCGAACCGAGCAGAATTCAACGGCATAGGGCTCAGGATCCAGGATGTTGTGGGTATCGCTGATGACGGCAAATTCGAAGCGGGCCCTGGGAAGGAAAGAGCGGTCGAAGCGGACAGGTTGCACGCCGGAAGTATAGGAGGCTGCTCCCGGCCTTTCAATCGGCGGCCGGAAGGAAGCTCCAGCTTGCCAAACCGGATCGAGATTCGGCGGATCCCAGCACGCGGACGCTCGCGCTTCGCATCGCGAACTGCTACAGGGCGGGCAGCACCCGGCTGTAGAAGACGAGCAAGGCCAGACCCAGGTAGAAGACCCCGCAGAAGAACAGTCCGAGCCCCATGAACCAGTGCGGGCGCAGGGGCTTGGGGAGCATCTTGTGATTGATCCAGAGCAAATGAAACGAACTGGCACCAATGGCGATGTTGTTCAGGTTGGCAGCCACCACAAACATGAACTTGGGATTGCCGGCCACCCCGAAGAAGTAGAGACTGACGAAGCTCCAGAAGACGAAGATGGCCAGGATCGTGTAGTAAACGGGCTTCACCTGATGGGGCTGCATCCGCTCACGCACCTTCTGATTGGCGGACCAGATCACATCAGTCCAGCGCCGGCCGAAGTAGTCGACCAGCATCATCTGGCTGGGTAGGAGCACCAGGAGCCCGACCACCAACCAGGAGATCCAGGCCACCTGCGAGGCGGAACCCGATAACGCCTGCCGCATGCCGTCGGCGACGATGCAGGCGGAGGCCCAGCGGTCGCCGCCCTGCTCGTAGAGACCGGAATAGTGAGCGAAGCGGATGGACACCAAAGCTGGCAGGGCCATCCCCACGAAGCAGCCGGGAAGCCAGACGAAGGCCTGATCGGTCAGGATGTATCGCCACCAGATCTTCCATCGTCGCAGGCCATCGGAGCTAACGGGAAACACCTTCCCGAGATGGCTGAGCCGGATTGTCCTGGAGCCGATCAGGCCGGGGATGGCGCCGACCAGGCTTCCCATCCCCCACCCCTTGTCCCGCACGTAGTTGCTATAGAGTGAGTTGTTCAAGCCCCCTCCGCCGGCGACTGCGGCAAACGCGGCCAGCACCGACACATGGGTCAGATCGAGATTCGGCCAGCGCCCCCGTTCAGCATGAAAGGCTAGGGCATTGACCACAGCCTGACCGGGCGGAGCATCGGAAGATGGGACGGTGCCAAAGCGGAGGAACCCCCCGAACACTTCCAGCCAGTCGCGCGGGCTCACGTAGAACACCCCGACCAGTGCGGTGAACGCCAGCACGATGACCACCTTCACGGTCATGATGGCCTGCAGGGAGTTGTACACCTTGGACCCGAACGCCACCGGCAGGACGGACAGGCCGAGGCAGGCAAAGCCAAGCACCAGGACGATCATGGCGTCGGCCGGCGTGGGCGGCCGGTCCAGGTAGAGGGCGGCGCAAATGGTGGCCGCATTGAAGGCCAGGACCGGAAGGAACTGGCTTAGCGTGAGGATTAGGTATACTCCAATCCAGAAGCGGGGTCCGGGGAAGGTCCGCATGAAGCCCGTGAAGGTGGGTTCGCCGCAGTACAGAGCGTAGCGGCCGGTTTCGATGTTGTAGAAGACCTGCGCGATAATGGCCATCGTGGCCAGCCAAAAAAGGCCGCCACCATACCGGGCCGCCACTTCGGGGCCGAACAGCCATTCTCCGCCACCGATGTTGGCCCCCATCATGACCAGTCCGGGGCCAACGAAGAGCTTCCAGTTCCGCCACCCGACGGGCGTCGGCTCGGGCAGCTCCGCCATTCCCCATTTCGGCAACCGGGTAACGGGAAGGTGAACTCGTGCGTCAGATTCAGGCCGGGCCGTTTCTTGGCAAGAATCCACTAGGCTCCTACTGGCCCGGGCCGCGGACCCGACTCAGGCTGATCGATCAATTCCGCACACAGTCTCAGGCTCCTGCGTCGGCTAAGAGTGCCAAATCCCAGAGCGAGCTGTCAATCGTCCGGGAACCGTCTCTGCAGGGGATTCCCCTACCGACAAAGAGAGAGGGCGCTGAAGCAGCCTCTCCCCAATGGCTATCGCTCAACCCTCCCCTCTGACAGTTGAATGCTCTGCCGGAGCGGGGAGATGCAACCCGCAGACGACCCGCGCTTTACACTGCCAGTCTCCCTTTCCCGTCGTGCACGCGCCCGCTTCTCTCGGCTTGCACCAGTCTCGGCTCTATGATTTCTTAGTAGCACCTCATCTACCAGAGAATTTGGAAGTCCGAACGACGATCGTCTCCGGCCCGATCAACCTAGGAGGTCCGGTCGCTGGCGGTGGCGGGAGCCGCTTCCGGAGAATTCCGGGCGAGGGCCCGAGCCTCGTTTGTGGAGGACCGCATGGCCAAGCACCTGACTCGACCGGCCTTCTCCATTCTATCGATTTGCTTTTTCTCGCTCCTCACGGCAGCTGGGTTGCCCCTGGCCGGGGAGCAGCCGCTCGAAGCAAGCCGTCTCGTTCTTCAGAATCAAGCTCTGAAGGCTGTCTTCCAGGTCGGCGAACCGAGCCCCGGACTGGCGGCCGTCGAATACTTGCCAACCGGAGAAGTCTATCCGCTGGAGGGGTCACAAGAAGTTGTGATGGCCCTGCTGCGGCCGGAGGTCATTCATGATCCCGACCTGGAGGTCGTCTACCAATCTCCGGGTGGATTCCGGTTCGCTGGGGCGGAGACGGGCGAGGATGAAAAAAGGCTGGTCCTGCGTTTTGTCCATGATCTCGGACGGGTCGAGGTCACCTACGAACTGGATCCGGAATTTCCGGTCCTGGACAAGACCCTGACCTATTACGCCGACCCCGGAGGGGGCTACGTAGCCGGACTCCGTCTCTGGAGCTTTCAACCCCGGGGGCTGAAGCGCGCCTGGCCTCTGTCTGCCGAAAGCGCTGCCGGCCAGCCAGCGGTCTTTCTGAGAAAGAACAGCGGCTGCGCCATGACGCTTGAATGGCCCAACTCGGAACTGCTCGAGGACGGGGCTCGGATGCAGATCGGATACCGGCCCGGCCAGCGTCTCCTCCCCAGCCAGTCCCACACCTTCGAGACCGGATCCATCCTCTTGTTTCCTAAGCAGGGCAACGAGGAGTCCGCCAGCCTCGAGACAGCTCGCCTCGCATTCTTTGATCACGTCGCAAGGCGAGTCCAGCCGAATATTCCGTTTCCGGTCAAATTCACGACCTGGGGGCCGTGGCTGACGGCCACGCGCGCCGATCGAATCCTGCAGGCGATCGACGACATTCAGTGGGTCGGCACGGAATTACTCCACCTCGACGCTGGCTGGCAGTGGCCGGACCGTCCGTACAGTACGAGACTTCCCGGTGTCCACGGGGCTGACGACAAGACCTGGGACCTCGCAGTCACCCAGCCGGAAAGAGTCCCGAATGGAATGCTCCCCCTGGTCAGAGCCATCAAGGACCGCGGCATGAAACTTTCCGTGTGGCTGGATTCGCTTTCGACCCGGTATGTGCGAGAAAGTACCGAGTGGGCCGTGATCAACCGGGAGGGAAACCCTCACC
The DNA here is from genome assembly GCA_965217775.1 of Acidobacteriota bacterium. Lineage (GTDB taxonomy): Bacteria > Acidobacteriota > UBA6911 > RPQK01 > JAJDTT01 > JAJDTT01. The sequence goes on along the minus strand of CBDCJH010000002.1, from coordinate 2,201,653 downwards.
TGGTCGGGCGGCCCATGGCGGAACTCCGATATGGAGACCCGAAAGGACCTCCCGTTCAGTCGCTCTCCTCGCCCTACGGCGATGTCTTGAAAGGCTTCGCTCTAGAGCTGCTGGACCGCTACGATCTGGGCGGCATCCTGTTTGATTTCCACCGCTACACGCCGAACTACTCCACGACGCATGAGAGTCTGGCCAACGGATACGATTCGGTCGACATTCAGATCGGAAAGATGCTCGACATCTACGATGAAATTGAGCGGCGCAGACCGGGTATCTATCGCTTCTACTGCAAGGCCGTAAACTGGCCCTGGGTGCTCAAACACGCCACCCATCTGCACGCCGGTGATCCGGGTCTCACGGAACTGATGACCGAGGCCTCGGGAAGCGATTATCCAGCGCGGGCCCTGGCCTTGGAAAGGCGCATCGCCTGGCAGCGCTTTTACGACGGCTTTGTTCCTCCCTGGGGCATCAAAGGCGACATTGCCGGCTGGTCCCTGCAGCAGCGGTCGCCGATTCCCGTCAATCTGGAACACACGGGTTTGTTGATCCCTTCCGGAGAGGGATGGACCCAGAACATGTTCACGTGCTTTGCCACAACGGCCGTCCGAGACATCCGCTTCTCTTTCGCGCAAATGCCTGCCTTCGACAAGGAGGTCCTCAGGGAGTGGCTGGCCTGGGACAAGCTCCGGAGTCGGTTCGTACTCAACTGCAGGCCGGTTGTTCGGCAGCCGGAAACCTTCAACAAAGGGCTGGCCGCGTACTCCCACGTGGGAGAAGGCCGGGGCGTGATCTACGCGTTCAACAACTCCTTTGACCTGAATCATCTGGAGGTCCGGCTCGACGAAAGTGCAGGCTTCCGTCCGACAGACAGAAATCTTCCGGTTCATTTGGTCTATCCCGTCAAGGCCAACCTTGGGCAGGACAGCGTTTCCTACGGGCAGACCCTGCGCCTCCCGATCATCGGCAAGGACAGCGTCGTGATTGAAATCGGACTCGGAAAGCCGGATGAGATCGCCCCGTACAGCTACTATGAAGCCGAGGCGGGAAGAGTCGTCCGATCCTTTCAGCCGCTGTTCCTTCTCCCTCTCGACGAGATGGTTTCAGCCCTGGGGAAGGGATCGTTCCGGCTCGAAGTCGGGGACAGTCTGAGAGACCGCAGCCTCGCCGCTTCCGTGCTCGACAGCCTGGGCGTTGTCATGGGCCGCCGGATCTCGATCGATCACCATCTGGCAATCCCCCCGGACCAGGCCGACGCGCTCCTGATTATCGGGTCGAATGAAGGACTTGCTCATCACGAGGAGATCGGCAACAGCTTTCAGCAGATTTTGTACAACCAGTACATCGAATGGGACGGTCGGCTCTATTCGGCGCCGCTGGCGGCCCGGCTTTCGGAGAGGAGGACGCCCACGTTCTGTCTAATTGCTCCCCGGCCGGAACAGCTCGAACAATTGTCCCATTTCCTGGTCAGTAACGTGTTGTCCGGGGCGTCGCGGGTGACGCGGAGCTCCCGAAAGCAGGCGGCCGGATCGGTCGAGTTTTCCGCTGAGATACCCGATTCGAACCGGGCTGCACTGTATTTTCAAAGCGTCGTCCACCGCATTTTCAGACAGCCCCTTCCCAGCGACCTGGACTTCATTCGATTTGAGGTCCGGGCCGAGGCGGAGGGTCGCAGGCAACTGATCTGGACTCGGAATGTTCCACCATTCATCAAAAGGGAAGGCGGGCCGGAACTTCCCGAAGACCATGTGATCTCGGTTGCCGATCTTGCCGGCAAGCGCGTCAACTTCAGTCTGACGGCGGAGTTTGTGGACGGCCGCAAAGGGGTTCGGATGAACATTGGCTTCCGGGATACGGGCGTTCTGATTCCGGCTGAGTAAGAGGCCTTCAGAGTCGCCGGGCGCATAGACCCTCCGCGACCGGCAATCCCGAAGGCCGGGAGGAACGAGCAAAATGACTGCTTGTGAAGGACCAACAAGGGCTTCAGTTCAGTACATCTTCAAGTATCTGGTGCTCGTCTGCGGCGCCATCTTGCCCCTGGCGAACTGCACGTCCTCAACGGAGCCAATACAGGCGCTACCGAGCATTCTCTGGATCATCTCCGAGGATATGTCTCCAGATCTGGGATGTTATGGCGATCCGCTCGTGCACTCCCCTGCGCTGGACAAGCTGGCCTCAGAGGGAGCACGCTACACCCGGGTCTTCACACCGGCCCCGGTCTGTTCGGCCTCGCGCTCCGCCCTGATCACGGGGATGTACCAGACGACCATCGGAGCCCATCACCACCGCAGCCATCGCCGGGACGACTATCGTCTGCCGGAAGGCGTGGACATCGTGACGAATTATTTTCGGCGGGCTGGCTACTTCACGGCCAATGTGACGAGCCCAGCGCCGGGAGTGAAGGGAACCGGGAAGGATGACTTCAATTTTCAGGTGGAGGATCCGTGGGAGGGGACGGACTGGGACCAGAGAGCGGAAGGGCAACCGTTTTTTGCGCAGGTCAATTTCCCGGAAACCCACCGGCCCTTCCGAAAAGCTCCGGAGAATCCGGTCGATCCGGACCAGGTCGCTCTCCCGCCGTATTATGCGGACGACCCGATCATTCGAAACGACTGGGCTCTCTATCTCGACACCATCAACAAACTGGACAAGAAAGTGGACGCCGTTCTGGAGAGGCTGGATAGAGAAGGCCTACGGGAGAATACGATTGTCTTCTTCTTCAGTGACCACGGGGCCGGGCATTTGCGAGGAAAGCACGCTCTGTACGACGGTGGAATTCGCATTCCCCTGATTGTCCGACGCCCCGGGCAGATCGAACCGGGAACGGTTTCCGACCAGTTGATCAGCATGATCGATATCACCGCGACATCACTGGCCGCGGCGGGAATCGAGCTGCCAGCGAAGATGCAGGGTCGCCCTTTTCTGGGTGCAGATGTCGTCCCTCGCGACGTGATCTTTGCGGCCCGGGACCGGATCGACGAGGCTGAGGCCCACCTGCGCGCCATACGCACCGAGCGTTTCAAGTACATTCGCAACTTCCTTCCCGATCGGCCCTATCCCACGCAATGGTTGCCCTACAAGTTTAAGAGCTGGCCGGCGCTGGGGTTGATGAAGAAACTGTACGACGAAGGAAAGCTGACGCCGGAACAGGCACAATTCATGGCGCCGCAGTGGCCGGCTGAAGAATACTACGATCTGGAGCAGGATCCGCACGAACTGCACAACCTGGTCGACTCCCCCGAGCATCAACAGGGTCTTGAGGATCTGCGTGCCCGGTTGGATGCGTGGGTGAAGGAAAGCGGCGATCTGGGCGCAACCCCGGAAGACCCGGAAGTGGTCGCCTACTGGCGGCAGTGGATGATTGACCGGTTGGAGAAGAAGAACAAGGCGGATCAATAATCCGGATGCTTTGAGCCACGGTCAGCGCGTCCGAGGGACGTCTGGAGATGGCTCAAAATTTGTGGCGGGCTGCACCAGGGCAATTGACCCAGTCTTTCGTGTTCCCGGCTCAAACGTTCCACCCGCGCGTAGTCCCGCAGATCCTGTCGGAAGAACCGTTCCACCAGCCGCCGAACGATTCGTTCGGTCTTCACCCCATCCCGCGTGCGCAGCGTTTCAATGATGAGTCGGTGCTGGCGCAGGCTGTTGTCCACATCGAGGACGCACTCGTGGGTTCTCTGGACCAGGTCATAGGACCACAGAGGCATGCAGAGGCGTAATAGTGCACGCTCGAGGTATCGGTTGGGCTGGTGGCTCCAGATGGTGCGGTGAAACTCGATGTCGGCCTGCAGGTGCTCGTGGTAATCGCCCTTCTTCGTCCCGGCTTCCATCCGTTCCACGCACGTCTGAAGTTTTCGGCTCATCTCCTGGGACCAAATCTGGGCCGCCAGCTGACAGGCTCGCGGCTCCAAGATCGCACGGAGGTCGTAAATGTGAGCCAGGTCGTCCTCGGACAACTTGACCACGCTTCGAGTGCGGCCGTTCGCGACGATCAACCCACGGTGTTCCAGCTCGAGCAGCCCTTCTCGTACGGATCCCTGCGAGAGTCCCAGACACTCTGCCAGCTTCAGTTGCGGAACCTCGTCCCCGGGGCGAAGGGAGCCTTCTAGAATGGCCTGTTCCAGGAGGTTGGCCACGGCAACTCTTACGGGCTGAGATCGATCCAGCTTGTCTTTAAATGAACTCATTTCAGGTTCAAGTCTACAGGCTTGCGTCCGGTCAGCACAAACCAGTCCGGGAGGTACCTGTGCGATCACTCTCGTGACCTGCCGGCGTCCGGAGCCTCCACCGGGTCAAGTCTGATTTTTGCTGTAAACTCGGTCAGCGGTTGAACTCTTCTTAGCCATGCCCTCTTGGTGTTGGGAAGCTTACGCGGAGAAGGGTCGGAACCTGTGGGCGGCAAATCGTAAAGCGGGATCGAATGACAGATCGTGACCGAACCCTTCCCGATCCGGACTTCGCGAACCAGTAGACGCACGATCCGCTGGCGTTCGAGGATGGAGAGCGACTGCGCGGCTTGGCGCATGCGCTGGAGGAATTGCTGGATCGTGGTGGCCAGAGCCAACTGGGATTCACGATCAAGTTCCGAAGTTTCCAGGGCTTCGAGTTCGGACCGGATCGAGCGTTGCCGAGTTTGTAGGGGAGCGTTCCTCCGGCGCAACTCGTCGAGGGTCACGATCCCCTCCTGATAGGCATCGAGAAGGCGACGGAATCGAGTCTTGATTCGGGACAGCTCGCCCCGCAAGCTCTCGATTCGGCGACGGGGCGAGGCCGTGTCATTGGCGGCCACGAGCCGGCGTTCGATTTCGGCCTGGATGAGTTCCGGGTGCTCCAGGAGGGTGAGCATCTCCTTCCACACCGCGTCATCGATTTCTTCGGCACGGACCGCAGGATTGTCACAGACGGCGCCCTGCGCGTGACGCCAATGTTCGGTTCCGTTCGTCGAGGATGGCGGGAATGGGCAATTCGATCCATTCCTGGCGGGGACGGGCCGTTCGCCCGGTCCAGCGCCGAACCGATCCGGCTTGGCGCCGACCCGTGCGGTTCCGACGTGCTCGCCTTCCGGTGCTGGTGGTCTTCAGATAAGCGGCTCTTCCCACATAGGCCTCGTTTCTGAGAATCACGGCCACGGTCGAGGTCGGCCAGAACTCGGCATGACGCGGCCGTGCGCCCTCGGCATCGAGCCGGCGCGAGAGCGCATTCATCGGCAAACCCTCGCGGACATACTGATCATAGATCCGGTGCACGACGGCCGCCTCGGCGTCATCGATCTCGAGCCGGGCGCCCGCCGTCTCGGTCTTGCGGATCAAACGATACCTGTAGGGGGCGCGCGTGATCATGTTCAGCGAACCTTGACGGGCGAGGTGGATCTTGCCCCGCCGTGACCGCTCCGCGATCTGGGTCCGCTCATACTCGGAGATGACCGACAGCATTTGTCGCAGCAGCATCCCCTGGGGCGTGCCATCGTCGGGTTCCTGGGCGAAGACGATCTTCACCCCGGAGCGGTCGAACTCCTCCTGGAGCAACATCTGGTGAGCAAAATTGCGGCTCAGACGGTCCACGGACCAGACCAGGACGGTCTCGACCCAGCCGCTCGCAACGGCGTCGCGCAAGGCTTCCAGTGCGGGACGGTCCAGGGCCGCACCACTGAACCCGTCATCGGCGAACACGCGCTCCTCGGGGATGATCCAACCGCGGCTGCCAGCGTGTTCCAGCACGGCTTCACGCTGACTGGCGATCGTCTCGCGCTGCCGCTGGAGTGGCCGGGCCGACCGTCATCGGGATCAGGCTTACAGACTGTCTCAAAGACGTGAATTTTGATCGATAATAGATCCTATATATCGGACGAAATTGCCGTACTATCAAGATATCGAATGTGAATCGGATCTGAAATATTCTTATAACTTGTTTATTTTCAATTAGTTAAATATACATACGACATGAGTTAGTCGAAACTTCATCATTGATCGATTACTCTCTTGACATAAGGCCCGATCAGAGTTCTAATCTTTAGAAGATATCCTAGGTCGCAAGCTTTCTGAATTCGCTGAAAAGGAGAAGTATGATGAGAACCCAGGATTTCCTGAAAGTATGTATTTACGGGTGCCTGCTGCTGGCGGCCACGCCGACCATGGTGTCTGGCCAGGGCGGGAAGGGCGGAGTTCGGGGCGTGGTTTCCGACACCGCCGGTCTGCCCATACCCGGGGTCGAAGTCACCGTCACTCACCTCGCGAGGAACCAGGTGTTTTCAATAATTACCGGGTCGGTAGGTCGCTATCAGATCGATGCGCTCCCCATCGGAGAGTACCGTCTCTCCGCCTCAGTGCCGGGTTTCAAGAGCGTGGTTCATGAGAAAGTCGTCGTACAGACGGCAACCTCGACCACGGTGGATGTGACGCTTGAGGTGGGAGAAATCAGCGATGAAGTCACCGTAGAGGGTACCGAGATCGCCCTGAACACGACCAATGCCGAAATCGGCACCGTGATGGAGGACAAGGTCCTGGAGGAACTCCCCCTGGCCCTCAGCGGTGCGCGCCGACAGGCGGAGAGTTTCGTCCTCCTCACCCCGGGCGTCACCGGGAACGTCAACCGAAAATCGATCAACGGCGGCCAGGGGTGGAGTGACGAGGTCGGCTTTGACGGAAGCACTTCAACCACCCTCTGGATCCCCGGCTACTCGACGAACCTGAGCCCGCCATACGAGGCCGTCGGAGAATTCAAGGTCCACAACACACTCATGCCGGTCGAATACGGGCGCGGTTTTGGAAACGTGGAGTTAGCCCTCAAGTCGGGGAACAATGAGTTCCACGGCAGCGTTTTCGACTTCCTGCGAAATGATAAGCTGGACGCGCGATCCTTTTTTGCCAGAGAGAGGCCGATCGTCCGGCAAAACGAGTTCGGAGGCTCTCTGGGAGGGCCGATCATCAAGGATCGAACGTTCTTTTTCTTTTCCTACGCGGGCTTTGAGCGCCGCGGGGGCGCCGCTTCGGCGAGTCTGGTCACATTGCCGACCCAGAAAATGAGAGGCGGCGACTTTTCGGAGTGGCCCTTTCCGATATTTGATCCGGCGACGACGAGGCCTGACGGGGCTGGAGGGCTTGTCCGGGACCAGTTTCCGAACAACGTGATCCCTCAGAGCCGATTCGATCCCAACGCCATACCTCTGGCTTCCCTGTTGCCGCCACTCGATATTCCCGGCCAGCCCTTCAACAATTTTGTGAATCGCTCTCAACGTCCGGCTTCCGAGTACACCTGGAGCATCAAGGTCGACCACAAGATTTCCGACTCGAACCATATCGCGTTTACCTTCTGGGATGTGAATCGGGACGAAGATCGCTTCGGCGCGGTTCCCGGAGAACTCGATACCCTGGTCGTATTCCGGACCGATTCGACGCCCCTGCGCTTCAACTGGGACTCCTCGCTCTCGAGCACCCTGCTCAATCATCTCACGGTGGGGTACACCTACCTGAAACCGAACGAGCAGCAGCGCGACGCCCGGAATGGGGCCAGTGTTTTCCAGATCCCGAACCTTCCGGCTGATGGCCCCGGCATTCCTACCTTCAGAATTACCGGTCAGCCAGCTTACGGGAATGCTTCGGGCATGCCGGTCGAGAAGGACACGGACAACCTGAACTTCGTGGAGAATCTCACCTGGATCAGGGGCGATCACCAGTTCAAGTTTGGAGTCGAAGTCCTGCGCAAGAGCATCCACTGGGTCCAGGGAAGGAATCAGCTGGGCACCTATGGTTTCCGCAACCTTTCCACTTCGCAGCCCAACGAGTCGTTCAGCACCTGGGGAAGCTCGTGGGCCAGTTTTCTGCTGGGACAGGTTTTCAACACGGAACGCAGGATTGCAGCCTCCGACAGGACTTTCCATGAGCACATCCTCACCTTGTACGGAGAGGATGTGTTCCAGCTCAGTCCGAAACTGACGGTGACCCTGGGGCTTCGCTACGACATGCCCTGGTATCTGCGCGAAGCGGAAGACCAGGTCTCCAGCTTGGACGTGAACGCGCCCAACCCCGGTGCCGGAGGGATCCCGGGAGCGCTCGTGCTTTTCGGCAACGGACCCGGTCGGGCCGGTGACATCGACAGCATCGTCGGCGAGGACTACCGGAGCGCGTTTTCGCCTCGCTTGGGTCTGGCCTATCGTCTCTCCGACAAGACGGTGCTCCGGGCCGGCTACGGGCTTTTCCATTTCTTCACCAACGCCCTGAGGATCGGGCACGGGGTGGTTCATGAGCAGGGCTTCTCGCCTCTGCCGGCTTTCGCCTCGACCGACCAGGGGATCACGCCCGCCTTCATCCTATCGGAGGGATTTCCCATCAATGAGTCTGGGATCGAAATCCCCAACACCGACCCCGCCCAGACCAACAACGGTCCTATCGACTACGCCAATCCCTCGGGCGGCCTGTCAGCTATCAACCAAAGCTGGACCCTGAGCGTTCAGCGGGGGGTGACATCCAGCGTTTTCCTGGAACTCGCCTACGTTGGCAACAAGAACGATCGGATAACGGCGGGACTGGAAGACATCAACCAGGTCGCTCCGAGCTATCTCTCCTTGGGGTCTCTGCTTCTGGCCAACATCAATTCTTCCGCGGCGATTGCGGCAGGGATCGAAAAGCCCTATCCCAGTTTCAACGGGTCTGTGGCGCAGGCCCTGAGGCCTTTCCCGCAGTTTACCGATATCCGGAACAACCAGCAGCCCACCGGATACAATCAGTACCATGCCCTGCAGGTGCGCTTGCAGAAGCGATTCTCGGGGGGCAATTCGTTCCTCACTTCCTACACTCTGTCAAAGAGCCTGGGGGCAGCCCAGCACAACACTTTCAGCGACGCCTTTGCCGGCAGCGGCGGGGCGCGTTTTCGAGCACTAAATACGTTCAACCGGGATCTCGAGAAAGCCCACACCGCCTTGGATCAAACCCACGTCCTGGTGATGTCGGGAATTTACGAGCTGCCGTTTGGTCACGGCCGACGCTTTGGAAGCGGTTGGAACGGCACGGTGAACAACATTCTCGGAGGCTGGCAGCTACAGGCCATTTTGCGCTATCAGAGCGCCCCGACCCTGAGCGTAACCGGGGGCCCGGTGCTGCCCGGTTTCTCGGGCGGAAACCGGCCACTCTGGGTGTCCTCTAACGTCCGTTCCTCTGTCGGTATAGGAGACTTCGATCCGGCCGTGGACCGGTACCTGAATATCGGTGCTTTTGAGGCCCCGGCTCCCTTCACAATCGGCAACGCTCCTCGGCGAATCCCCCATGTACGGGCTCCCTTTTTGCTGAACGAGGACGTCTCCTTGATCAAGAAGATCTATGTCGGGGAACAGGTCCAGGTTCACCTGCGAGGCGAGTTCTTCAACCTCTTCAATCGCCACATCTTTAATGCACCGGCCTCCAATTTCAACAATCCGCGCACCTTTGGAAGAATCAGACGTGTCGGTGCCGGGAGATCCATCCAGCTCGGCTTGAGGGTGGCTTTTTGATGGCAAGGGAGTTCCTGCGGAAGAGCTGATTGGAGCTGATACCTGAGAGCCGCCGCCGTGGCGGACTGCGGTGGGGCTCTCAGGCACTTTGTCGCGACTCCCTGGAGCACTGTTCTGGCTGGAGAGTGACCGGACGGGCCGGGTAGATTTCCCTTTGTCTCACCTCGGGGTCCGAGAAAAAGTCGTGGGAGGTTCGGGAGAAGGCGACATCCTCAGTGAGGCCGATAGTCTGCCGCTGACCTTCAGATTTCGACAACGGAAAACCGACGGAGAATTCACAATGGCTAGAGTAGCGCCAGGGCTTCAAGAATCTACTCTTCGAATTCTCTTTGCGGTTGCCCTGCTGCCGGGCTTGGCGGCGGGCATCGCTGCCGGACCGGCGGCGACGGTCGGCCGAGAGGCTAGCGAAGGAAAACCCTTGACGGTGGACATCGCCCCCTTCGGGCGGGTGATGACTTGGGACCCGCGCCAGGAGAAGCTACTGCCCGGTCGCACGGAGGAGTTTCCCGCCGAATTTGTTTTTCCGGGACAGGAGCTGGCGAAGGAGAGCGGCGGGTACCGGGTGGTCGGTTGGGGAGAGGCGGGAGCCGCGATCGGTCTGCGCTGGGAAGTCAATCGCTTTGTACGGTTCTTGAGCGTGACCTTCGAGGAGGCGAACCAGTGTCCCGCGGCCAGTGAGGTCAGGGTCCAGTTCTGGCACGGAGAGGAAAGCCGCGAGTCCCTGTGGCAGGGAGAATGGCTGACCCTGAACTCGCCGATTCGGCGGGACGGGAAACAGCTGAATTGCACCGTCGATGCGGGCACCGACCCGGGGTCGATCCTGGCCGATAAAGGAACCCTGAAGATTCGGTGGTTGCTTCCCGAGAAGAGCGGAGGGGCCCGGGTTGAATCTCTTTCAGCATGGACAGTTTCCCGGTGGGAAGACATCGAACTGCGTCTGGAGGCGGCCCAGACGGCCAACTCAACCACCAGCGTGGAGTTGTTCAACGGCCTGTTCCTGCCTTCCGGAGGTATCGAGCAAACTTGGGAAACACGCCGGCCGCTCGAGGTCCGGGTGCGCTACAGCGTGCCGCCGGCCGATCCAGCCGGAGCGCACTATGCGGATCGGACGCTTCTGTCGGTAACCCTCGGTGAGACGCCCTTTACGGTAGCCGTCGAAGATGTGCTGGCCGAAGGCCCCGTCTATGTACGGCAGGCGGGCGTGCTGGTGACGTCGAGTGACGACGGAGAGAATCTGGAGAGCGTTCGGGCCAGGGTCGGGCAAAAGGAAACGATTCGGGAGCGGGTTGTGAAACGGTCCGACCAGCGTCTCTCGGCCGCCATGAAGATGCGTCATCCGGCCGGGAACCGGAGCCCCACCCTGCTGTCACTGGCGGGTGCCAACCAGAAATATGTGTTGCAGCCGGCCGGTGTCTTGACCGTTCCCGGTCGGCTCCACCTGACGCCGGAATTCGGACTCGACCGTTTCGAATTGGCGAACTGGATGACCATCTACGGCTCCGGGGGGAGGCCGAAACGCAGTCCCAGAGCGGACCGAATCACGCGGCGCTTGCACGGCGAGTGGATGCCGATCCCGGTCAATTCGTTCGAGGAGGACGGGATTCTCTACAGCCAGCGGACGTTCGTGGCGCCTCTGGACGAAAGCCGAAGACCACATTCGGAGAAGTGGCTCGGGGACAGCCGGGGCGTTTGTGTATCCCAGTTCGAGATCGTCAACCAGAAAGATGTTCCGGCAGAGGTCCGTCTGGGACTGAGTCTGGAACTGAGCCGGTGGCGTCGCGGCAGGGCTGCGCAGCCTTTTCGGGAGCCTGTCGAATTGGCTCGCACCGACTCAAACCTGGTGGCGAGCGAGGGTCAGCTCTGGGTTCTGGTGAACACGGACGACGCCGGTCCCTTGCAGGTCGAAGTCGTGGAAGGGAAAGTGGTCCTGTCCGGCAGGCTGGGGGCTAGAGAGGAGGCTTGCTGTGTGCTGTATCTCTCGCAGCAGGGTCCGGTGGACGGTTCCCTGACCGGTGGCAAGGAGAAGGGGAGAGCTCTTCTCGAGGCCACTGAGGAGTACTGGCGAAGCGCCCTGCAGCCGGGCACTCAGATTGAAGTCCCCGATCCGTTTCTGATGAACGTTCTGCGGTCGTCGGTGGCACGGATTCTTTCGAATGCACGCAACGAGGGAGACGGAGAGCGGGTCGCTCCCTGGATCGCAGCCAACACCTACGGGCCACTGGAGAATGAAGCGCAGACGCTAATTCGTGCGATGTCAGAGTATGGTCAGCTGGACTTCGGTCGTCACGGGCTGGCCTACTTTCTCAGTAAGTACAATCGTACGGGTGCCCTGACGACCGGCTACACGTTGATGGGAACGGGCTGGAATCTGTTTTCCATCGCTGAATATTTCGATCTGACAGGTGACCGCGAATGGCTGAAGTCGGTGGCCGCTCCCATGATGCGTGCCTGCCGCTGGATCATTCGTCAGCGCGAGAAGACCAAGGCGCTGGACGCCGAGGGGAAGAAGGTGCGGGAGTACGGGCTGATTCCGCCCGGGGTGACGGGGGACTGGGGCCGTTTCGCGTACCGATTCTACTCGCAGGCGATACACTACGCGGGGCTCTCGAACGCCGCTCGAGTGCTTTCCGAGAACGGCTATCCGGGGACCGAGGATCTGGTACAGGAGGCCGAAGCCTTCCGTCAGGATATCGCCCGTGCCTATCAGCGGATTCAGGCCCGCAGTCCCGTCCTGCCCCTGCCCAACGGGGAGTGGGTGTTGCCCTATCCCTGTTCCGTTTACGGGCGGGGTCGAACCGGTCTTCTCTACCCCAGCGGGAACCGGAGCAATACGTACACCTACGACCTGGATCACGGAGCTCACCACCTGTATGCGCTGGGTGTCCTGGATCCCAACTCGGCCATTGTCGAGGACATGCTGGACCAGTTCGAGGACGATGTCTTTCTGATCGACGCGCACCTGACGCCGGCGTACAGCGCCGAGCAGAACCGGCAGGAGTGGTACGATCGCGGAGGTTTTTCCAAGTACTACATCGGGCACAACCGGACCGCCACGATCTATGCGCTGAGAAAGGAAGAGAGGGCGCTGATCCGTGCCGCATTCAACTGGGTGCCTTCCTATCTGGACACGGAGAACATGACGTTCTGGGAGCACAACTACAGTGCAGCCTGGGACAAGACGCACTGCACGGCGCGGGGCCTTCTGCAGTTTCGAAGGCTGTTCGTTGATGAGCAGGAGGACAGTCTCTGGCTGGCCCTGGCCGTCCCCGAGTACTATCTCGAGAACGGGAAGAAGGTACGGGTCAGGGAGGCTCCCACCCGGTTTGGGACCGTGTCGTACAGTCTCGAATCCTCAACGGACAGAGGCTATATCGAGGCCACTGTCGAGTCTCCCACGCGCCAGCCTCCCCGGGAAATCCTCCTGCGCGTCCGCCATCCTGGGGGGAGCGCGATCCGGTCCGTCCGCCTGAACGGAAAACCTTATGCTGACTTTGATGCGAAGCCGGGGATCGTGCGACTCGAGCCTCGGGACACAGAGGTCAGATTGCGTCTTGAATACTGAGGACGGGCTCCAATGAAGATTGAGGCGGTGGATTTCTTCTATCTGGCGATGCCGGAAGTCCTGGATATAGGAGACGGCAGTCAGGATACGCTGCTGGTGCGCGTCAGTTCGGGAGGCTGGGTGGGCTGGGGCGAATGTGAAGCTTCTCCTCTCGTATCCATTGCCGGTCTGGTTGCACCGATGTCTCACAGTGCCTGCCTGGGCGTTCAGGAATCGCTGCTCGGGCAGAGGCTGGAGAGCGTCGAGGATATTCAACGGATTGGCCGGCTTGTGCGCGAGAGGAGCCGGGATCTGCTGCAGCGGGATCACATTCTGTCCGGGGTCGACATCGCCATGTGGGATCTGCTGGGCCGGAAGAGAAATGAACCCGTGTACAGCCTGCTGGGCTATTCAAGCTCCTTCCCGAAACAGGCCTATGCCTCTTTGCTGTTTGGAGACGAACCGGAAGACACGCGAAGGCGGGCGGAAGAGGTGGTCGGCGCCGGTCTCCGGGCCGCCAAGTTTGGATGGGGACCCTACGGCCATCGCGGAGTGGGCGAGGACCGAGACCAGGTGTTTGCGGCCCGGGAAGGTCTGGGACCCGACTGCAGGCTGTTTGTGGATGCCGGTGGGGTCTGGGGCGAAGACGTAGAAGAGGCGGGCAAGCGGCTCAGGGCGCTGCACGAGTGTGGTATCGAGTTCCTGGAAGAGCCTTTCGACTACGAATCGGTGGATGCCTATAGGGATCTTTCCGAGAGGAACGGAGACCTCAGTCTGGCGGGTGGTGAAGGCTCTCATAACTTCGACATGGCCAAGAGCCTGATCGACCGTGGCGGGATTGATTACATCCAGATCGATACCGGAAGAATTGGCGGGCTTATGGTGGCCAAGAGAGTCGCCGAGCATGCCGACTCGAAAGACGTCAGCTATATCAACCACACCTTCACGTCCTATCTGGCCCTGAGTGCGTCCTTGCAGCCCTTTGCGGGGCTGGAGCACCACCGCCTCTGTGAGTATCCATTTGAAGCCAAGCCGCTGGCTCGAAATCTGACGAAAGAGAGACTGGACCCCGACAGCAACGGTGAGATCCGGGCTCCGCAGTGTCCGGGTCTGGGCCTGACCCCCGACACGGACAGGCTGGCAAACTACCTGGTTGATGTGGAGATCCGGGTCCGGGGGAGGGTGATCTATCAGACACCTTCGTTTGACTGATTTTACCTCGATCTGGTCTCCGTCGCGCTCCCAACAGACCGCATTGTGTTCAGGGAAGGAAGTCCTTCGATGGCAGGACTGAACATTCTGACGTTTGGTGCCTACTTTCTGGTTTGTGTGGTGGTGGGTCTCATTGTCGGATCCCGAAGGCAGAAGACGGCAGAAGACTATTTCCTGGCCGGACGCTCTCTGCCCTGGTACGTGGTCGGGTGTTCCTATATCGGCAGCAATCTGAGCACGGAACATTTCATCGGCATGATCGGCATGGCGTATCTGTACGGGATCGCCCTGGCGGCATGGGAGTGGAACGGAATCGTCACGTTTTCCCTCCTGGCCTGGCTGATCCTTCCTCTGTACTACCGAGGAGGCTTCTACACCATGCCCGAATTTCTGGAGAGGCGGTTCAACTCGGCGTGCCGGTATGCCTTCGGCATCCTGACCGTGCTGATCAACATCTCGGCCTTTCTGGCGGTCGTCCTCTTCGCCGGGGGCGTGGCGTTGAAGACGCTCTTCGGATGGGAACTGGAGGTCGGCATCATTGTGATTGCGGTGGTCGCCGGCAGCTACACGATTTATGGGGGGCTCGTGTCGGTGGCCTGGACCGATTTCATCCAGGTGATCGTGATGCTGGCGAGCGCACTTCTGGTTCTCCTGTTCGGGCTGCAGGAGGTCGGGGGGTGGAGTGCTCTGGTAGAGCGGGCGCCGGAGCATTTCAAGCTGTTTCTGCCGGCCGATCATGAGGCGTTTCCGTGGCCCGGTGTTTTCGCAGTGATCGTCTCGGTCAATGTCTGGTACACCTCCACCAATCAGAACCTGATTCAACGGATTCTGGGAGCGCGGAGTGAGTGGGATGCTCGGATGGGAATCATTACAGCGGGGTTCATCAAGGTGATCACCCCGTTCGTGATTGTGGTTCCCGGCATCATCGCCTTCGTCCTGTACCCCGATCTGAACGACAGCAACACGGCCTATCCCGTTCTGGCCCGAGAAGTCCTGCCGGCAGGGTTGTTCGGTTTGCTGATGGCGGCTTTTACAGCGGCCATCATGTCGACGGTCGACTCGGTGGTCAACTCGACGTCCACCATTATCACCCTCGATTTCTACAAGAGACTCTTCAAGCCTGGTACTTCGGATCACGAGATTGTCTTCGTGGGGAGGATATGCTCGACGCTGGTTCTTCTGGTCGCCACGGTCGGGGCCTGTTTCATCGACGAGGCCAGCCGGGTTTTCATTCTGATCCAGAACCTGTTCGCCTACATCGGCCCACCCGCTGCGTCGGTTTTCATCCTGGGTATCTTCTGGAAGAGAGCCAATCACATTGCCGCCCTGACGACTCTACTGGGGGGGATCCCGCTGGCCGTCTTCATCGAGACCTTCGTGTTTCCGGACATCGTGTTTCTGTATCGAATGTTCTTGACCTGGCTCGTCTGCATGACGTTGATGGTCGTCATCAGCCTGTTGTCCCGGAGACCCGATCCGGAGAGGATCCGCGACGTCACCTGGTCGTCATCCTGTCTTTCGGTCCCGCTCCGTCCCGGCACGAGCCGGTTTTCGTTTTTCACTGATTTTCGAGTCTGGTGGCTGATTTACGCCACCCTGACCCTTTCCGTCTACTACTGGTTCTTCTCGTACAGATGACTCTGATCAGCCATCCCTTTCCTGGAGGTAAAACGATGTCGATAGCTGTGGGACTGTTCTGTTTTTTCCTGGTGCTCTGTTCTCCCACGGTAGTGGCCAAGCCGATCATACTCAAGAGCCCCGATCTGGAGGTCGTGTTCGAGGAGTCAGGAGGGGGTCCGCGGCTGGCGGCGCTGACCGCGCGGAAGTCGGGAAAAACCTATTCTTTCAGAGGATCAGGGATGCTTGGGCTGGCGCTGGTGGACCCGGAGGATCTGAACGATCCGGATCTGACCCCGTCTTATCGAGAGCAGGAAGGCTTTCGATTCCTGGGAGCCAGTCGAGACAACGGCGGCCAGGAAGCCGTCTTTCGTTTCGAGGGAAGCGGGTTGGAGGTCTCAGTCCAGTATGAGCTGAGGGGAAGTCGTTTGAGAAAGACGATTTCCGCTTCCGCCCCGGAAGGGGAAGTCTATGTCGCTGGGATCCGGCACTGGAACCTGGGACCGTCGGACCTGGAGGTCGCCTGGCCCCTGGATGAGAAGCTGATCGGGCAGCCGATTGTGCTGCAAGGAGACGAGGACGGTTTCTGGGTCACGCTGGAGTGGCCCAGGGCCCTTCATACGATTGAGCTGGACGGACGGGCACAGCTGACCTGCCGGCCAGGCTTCAACGTGGCCTCGGGAGAGACGAAGGAGTTGACGGCCGGCGCCCTGGGTCTGTTCCAGCACGCCAATGATGATTCGTTCCTCGAAGCCGCCCGGCAGTCCTTTTTTCCCCACGTCACCGATCGGCTGCAACCGCGGTTCCCGTTTCCGGTCAAGTTCACGACCTGGGGCCCCTGGCTCGGACAGGCCCGGGAGGATCGGATTCTCGAAGTTCTGGACGATCTGGCTTACGTCGGGGCCGACATTTTCCATTTTGATGCGGGCTGGCAGTGGGCCGATTTTCCCTACAGCCAGCGCATGCCCCGGGTCGCCGATGCGGACGACGAGACCTGGGATCGGAACATGACTCTCCCCGAAAGACTTCCGAATGGTCTGTTGCCGATCCTCCGGGAACTCAAGAAGCGTGGTCTGAAACTGTCGCTCTGGAATGACGCCAACGGGTGTGTTTTTATTCGTGAGACCGAGAACTGGGCCGTTCGGGACGAGAAGGGTGACGTCGTGATGATCAAGACCTGGGAGGGGCGCTGGCCGGAAGCCCCCCTTCAGTCGCTGGTCTATTCTCCGTATGCGGAACACCTCTACCGTTTCTCGATGGATTTGCTGGAGCGATACGACCTGGGCGGGATCATGTTCGACAACAATCGCCCCCAGATCCGGGACCATGGTCTGGGACGGAGGAGCCTGGCCAGCGGTTGGAACAGTCCCGACGTCAGCATGCAGGCCATCTGGCGGATTCTGGAGGAAGCGGAACGACGCCAGCCCGGAATTTATCGTTTCCTGTGCATGGCACGGCCCTGGCCCTGGAACCTGAAGTACACCACCCATATCCATGCTGGTGACCCGGGGGTCACCAGCACGATGAAGGAGGCGACGGAGTCGGATTTTCCGGCCCGTGCTCTCGCTTATGAGCGTTATCTGGCCTGGAGGAATCTGTATCGGAAGTTTGTTCCTCCCTGGGGCATCAAGGGAGACATCGCGGGCTGGTCCGTTCAGCAGGCGTCGGCCATTCCGATCAATCTGGATCATACGGAGCGAGTGATCGGATCGGGTGAAGGATGGACGTACAACATGATGCTGTGCTTTGCCACGACGGCTGTCCGCGACATTCGCTTTTCCTTTCGTCAGATGCCGGACTTTGACCGGGAGATTCTGAAGGAGTGGCTGGCTTGGAACCGGGACCGCTCTTCACTGGTTCGAAATCTGCGCATCCTCTCCGATCCTGCGGATCTTCCCAATGAAGGGATCGTCGGGATCTCTCACGTGGGCAGCGGCCGGGGTGTGGTGTATCTGTTCAATCGCTCCTTTAACCTGGAGCCTTTCACGCTCGCCATCGACGAGAGTGCAGGCTTCCGGCCGGGGGACGCGAATGTGGCCGCCAATCTCATCTACCCCCTGAAGGCTCGTCTGGCCTCAGGGGAGGTCTCCTATGGGCAGCAACTGCAGATTCCAATCCCAGGGAAGGACTGCGTGGTGATCGAGTTCGGGTTCCCGGACCCGGACAACCTCAGGCCCTTCGAGGACTATCGCCGTGAAGCGCAAAGAGTTACCCGATCGCACAAGACGCTTTTTCAGGTTCCGGTCGGGGATCTGGTCTCGTCGGTTCGCGGAGGCCGGGTGCGACTTGAAGTCGGCGAGCATCCCCACGACGAAATCCTGGCAAAGCAGATTGTGGAGACCCTGGGCGCGGCGATCGGGCGCCCTCTGGAGATACAGGAATGGAGGTCGACGCAGGCCCAAGAGGGAGACGCTCGGATCATCATCGGAACGCACGAGGGACTCGCGCACCATCCCGATCTGGGGAAACATTTTCAGGAAAGGCTCTACAGTCGATACGTCGAGTGGGATGGACGTTTGAACTCGGCCCCTCTCCTGGTGCGGCTCGAATCGGGGGTTCCGACTTACTGCCTGATTGCACCCCGATCGGATCAACTGGCCCGGTTGGTCATCGATCTGGTGGCGGAAATCACGGTCGATGCGGCACCGGTTCACGGCCTTCGACTCGATCCACAGGACCAGCCCGAGACAACCTACCGGGTCCGGCTGCCCTCTGGCAGACTCGCCCTCAAGTTCAAGCCGGTTGTGGCCTCTCCGCTGTGGAGCAGGTCGGGAAAGTGGGATCGGCACACGACTATTCCGGGAGACCTGAGCCCGATCCGTTTCGAAATCACAGCGGGAGAAGCAGGGCAGAAGCGTGTCCTCTGGTCGGAGGAAGTGGCTCCTTTCTACGGTCCGGCGTGGTGGGAGCACCGCATCGTGCCGCTCGCCGATCTGAATGGCGAAACGGCCACGCTCACCTTCAAGTCTGTCTTCATCGACGGCATCCGCGATCACCGGATTCGTCCAGGCTACCAGGACATCACCATCCTGCGCATGCCCTGAGCACCCCTGACGGCCCAACGATGGGTGCAGAAGATTGCATCGTTTAGTATGCCCATGCTGTCGTGGAGCTCACGGAGATTCTGAAAGCCTTAGGTGAGATACATGAAGTGAGCCCTCGCCGTCCTGGTGCTGCTTCTCATCGAACACTCCTCGGAACGGCCAGGGGCACCTCTGCGTCAGAAGATTTCATCCCAAGTACGGCCTTCGATCGCAGAGCACGCCACGGAGTTTGGACTTCAGACAACACCGGAAGCTCGGAAACGATCGGTCATTTGGGACGACGTCAGCGAAGAAGAGAAGCGGAGTGAGGATATCCGCGTCTACAAGAGCGGAAGTGGAATCACACACCATTGTGCTCGACTTGGACGGGACCGACGATCCCATCCATCGGCAACAGGAGTTTTTCTTCTACCACGGCTACTAGCGAAGCCACATCCTGCATCCCCTGTTGATCTTCGATGGGGAGAGTGGGGATCTGCTGGTGGCACTGCTGCGGCCGGGCAACCGGGGGACCGCCGCGCACGCGGTGGCCGTCTTGCGGCGAGTGGTGGAGGCGATCCAAGCGAAGTGTCCTCGGGTGAAGATCCGGGTTCGAGCCGACTGCGGCTTTGCCACACCTCAACTGTACGAATACTGTGAACAAGTGGGGCTGCACGACGAGATCGGCCTGAGCCGAAACGCTCGGCTGCAGGAGGCGGCCGAGCCTCTGTTGGAGCGAACCCGGGAGCAGTTTCAACAAGAGGGGACCCCGCAGCGAGAATTCGATGAGTTTCTCTACCAGGCTGGCACCTGGCCCCACCCCCGTCGGGTGGTGGTGAAAGTCGAGGTCAACTCCCGCGGGATCAATCGTTGTTTCGTCGTGACCAATCGGACGGACCGGTCGGCCCGATCGATGTACGAGGATTACACCGACCGAGGGCAGACGGAAAACTTCATTAAGGCCTTCAAGCTCCACTTGAAGATGGACCGCCTCAGTTGCCATCGCTTTCTGGCCAATCAGTTCCGCTTGTTGCTGCACGGTGTGGCCTACCAGATGTTTCTGATGCTGCGAGATTACCTTTACGGGACCCCCTGGCAGAAACTCGAAGTGGATACGTTGCGTCATCGGATGCTCAAGATCGGAGCTCGAGTTCAAGAAACTACCCGCCGCATCTGGATCCACTTCAGCTCGGCCTACCCCGAACAGGAAATCTTCTGGCGGGTCTTGCGTCGATTACATCCAACTTAGTCGTCACCCTCGCCCCAGCAACCCCATTCTCGACCTCTTGGCGGAGGGTGTCTCCTGAAAACACTCTCCTGGACGTTCACCTGCCACTCTGGAGCCGAGCGGCCGACTGAACCCCAGAACCCACGCTCTAAGTTCAGCGATCCCGGCGAAAATCGAGGCCCTTTGTCATGTTTATGAATTATGGTGGCTAGAGAGTCTGGCGCCCGGACAGCGCCCGGGTCAGGGTCAACTGGTCGGTGTACTCCAGGTCGCTTCCCATGGGGATGCCGAGCGCGATCCGGGAGACGCGAATCTCCAGAGGCTTGATGAGCTTGGAGAGATAGAGCGCCGTGGCCTCGCCTTCGGTGGTGGGATTGGTGGCCACGATCACTTCCTTGACCTCGCCGTCGCGAAAGCGCTCGAACAGGTTCCGCAATTTGAGGTCCTCAGGGCCGATTCCATTGATGGGAGAGATGGCGCCGTGGAGGACGTGGTAGAGGCCCCGGTATTGACCCGTCTTCTCGATGGAGAGCACGTTGAAGGGCTCCTCCACGACGCAAATGGTCTCCCGGTCCCGATTGGCCTGCTTGCAGATGGAGCAGGGATCGGCACCGCCGATGTGGTTGCACACCGAGCAGAACACCAGGCTGCGCTTGAGATCTCCAATGGCCTGGGCGAGCCGGTCGCATTCGGAGTCGGGCTTACGAATCAGGTGGAAGACCAGCCGCTGCGCCGATTTGGGGCCGATGCCGGGCAGGCGCTTCAACTCGTCGACGAGTCTGTTGATGGGGTCCTGGTGGTGGGTGTTCATGACTTCTCCCAGTGAGATGCGGGTCAAAGAATTCCGCCGGTCAGACTGCTGACCTGGGAACTCATCATCTCATCGACCTTGCGTCCCGCTTCGTTGACGGCGGCCAGGACCAGATCCTGCAGCATCTCCACGTCATCCGGGTCCACGGCATCGGGATCGATGCGGATGGAGTGCATCTTCTTGGATCCGTCCATGACGACGTGGACGGCGCCGCCGCCACTGGTGGCCTCCACGCGGGTCTGAAGCATCTGTTGCTGCAACTGCTCCTGCATCTGCTGAGCCTGTCTCATCAGGCCCTTGATGTTCTTTTTTCGCATCCTCATGCGCATTCACTCCTGTGTGCGTGTGATTCGAAGCGCCGTGGAATTGGGTTGGCGCATTCCATACGGGATCCCAGGAGTCTGCGCCGCAGAAATTGATCTACTGCGAAAGCGGTAGAATCGGTCCATATTTCCCCGATTTCTCGGCGAATAGAACAACTATGCACCTCCAAATCGAGAAAATCTGGCCTCGATTCCCCACTTTCTCGCTACGATCATTTCTACCGCGCAGACTCCTACGGGTTGCGTTCCACGATCACCTTGCTCGGAAACCGCTTCAGAAAGGCCTTGACCTTGGGGTTCTCCATGGGATCGTCTTCCTCCTTGTCCTTCCCCGCGGATTTCGCCTCCTCGAACCGAATCTGAAGCTTGCAAGGGACTCCTGTCAGCTGTTCCGAGATCTCGCCGAGGAGCTGTGCGTTGTTCTGCACCGCGCCGGCAATGACCTGCTCGGAGGCGGGGAAGACGACGATCAGCTTGCCGTCCTGAACCTGGCTGCCGGTGGAGTGCAGCAACGTTGAGTGGAGTCCCGGCGCCCTGTCCTGGACCGCGGCCAGTAGCCGTTCCCGGAATCCCTGACGGGGTTGGGCAGGTTCGGACCGGGCCGGTTCGGGTGTAGCTGAGGAGACGGGCCGGGCGGGCGCCGGAGGACGTTTCACCGTGCCCGTAGATCCGGGGGAAGTGGGACGGCTCGCAAACAGATCCTGGTTCTCCGGAGCTTTTTCGGGTGTCCGCGCGACCGCTTGGAAACGTCCCGATTCGAGTTGCTCCAGGACGCTCTCCAGGCGGGGGAGTCCGGCCAGCTCGATGAGCTTCATGAAGGCCATTTCCAGGTGGAGGCCTGGATTGGGATGCCACCGCATCTCTCCCTCGCATCGGGTCAGAACGTCGAAGAACCGGATCAGGTCGGGAGTCGAAAAAGCCTCCGCCTGCCGAGTCACCACCTCCTTCTGGCTGTCGGGGAGCTGGAGCAGTCGTTCTTCCCAACCGCTGACCTGAAAGACCAAGAGGTTTCGGACGTGGGCCACCATGCGGTCCGCCAGATTCCGCGGGTCGACCCCGGACTCGACGGCATCCTGCATCCGCTGCAACAGGGACTGGGCGTCCCGTTCTTGAATGCAGTCCACCAGCCCGGCCACGAGTTTCTCGTCCACCATTCCCAGCAGCACGCGGACGTCCTCTTCGGACACCTGCTTCCCGGAAAGGGAGATGATCTGCTCCAGAATCGATTGAGCGTCGCGCATGCTGCCCTTGGCGGCCGACGAGATGGCCCTCAGTCCGTAGTCGCTGATCTCGATCTCCTCGCTGGCGCAGATCCGTTTCAGGTGCTCCAGGATCAGGACGAAGGGGATGGGTTTGAGGTCGTATTGCTGGCAGCGGGAGGTGATGGTGACGGGGATCTTGGCGTGCTCCGTCGTGGCCAGGATGAACTTCACATGAGGCGGCGGCTCCTCCAGGGTCTTGAGCAACGCGTTGAAGGCCGCGTTGGAGAGCATGTGGACCTCATCGATGATGTAGATCTTGAAGCGGTCCCGGGCCGGTGTGTAGCGGGCGCTTTCGCGCAGTTCCCGAATGTTGTCCACGCCGGTGTTGGAGGCGGCGTCGATCTCCAGTACGTCCAGGCTGTTGGCTGCGGCGATCTCGGTGCAGGGGACGCATTTGGAGCAAGGCTCTTCGGTGGGTCCCTGCCCGCAGTTGAGGGCCTTGGCCAGGATCCGGGCCGTGGTGGTCTTTCCCACGCCCCGCACGCCCGAAAAGAGGAAGGCATGGGCGATGCGGCCGCTCCGGATAGCGTTCCTGAGCGCCCGGGTGACCGTTTCCTGTCCCGCGACCTCGTCGAAGGTCTGAGGGCGCCATTTCCGTGCCAGAACCACGTAGCTCATGAATGAACCCGCCGTCTCGGAGAGGAGGCCGGAGTCCCGTTTCAGAGGCCGGAATCCGGGTCGATCCCGCCGCCGAGGGACTCTCGAAACTCCATACTATACCACTCCCAAACCGTGACGGGAGCGAGCGGGACGGCTGCCCGGAGCGGGCTCCGTTCCTTGACTTGGAGCCGGCGGATTGGCTCTAATGAGCGGTGGAGGAGTACCGAAGTGGACGTACCGGGCCCGACTCGAAATCGGGTTGTCCGGTGATGAGCCGGGCACGTGGGTTCGAATCCCACCTCCTCCGCCAATTTTCCATCCAGAGACATCCAAAGATGTCTCTTTTTCCCTCTTTATCAGTTATTTAAACTGTTTTCCTGTCCGAATTCATCCGCTAGTATGCCTTGACAGCCGGGGATAACTGGGGGCAGATCAGGAGTCACCAAAAGGAATTGCCCCCAATGCGCCAGTGACTTCGGCTTTTGTATGACCTGATATACGGCCAGCATCGTCAAGAAGATCATCCGCGGCCACCCCTACTACTACGCGCGCGTCTGCAAACGCGTCCACGGCAAGCCCAAGATCGTTTCCCAGACCTATCTCGGCCGCGCCGACAAGATCATCGAGAAGCTCCGTGCCGCCCCCGTGCTCGCCCAGCCACTGGAGGCGGTCGTGCGCGCGAATTCGGCGCCTCCACCGCCCTGCTCGCCCTCGCCCGCCGCTTGCAGCTCGTCGAGCACATCGACCGCCATGTCCCCAAGCGCGGCTCCGGCCCGTCTGTCGGCACCTACTTGCTCGCCGCCGTCCTCAACCGCTGCCTCGCCCCCGGCTCCAAGGCCAGCCTCGCCCGCTGGTTCGACTCCACCGCCCTCGGCCGCCTGCTCCCCCTGCGCTCCAGCCAGCTCACCAGCCAGCGCTTCTGGGACCAGATGCACCGCGTCCCCGTCTCAGCCATCCCCGCCATCGAACGAGACATCGTGACCGCCATGACCCGTGAGTTCGGCCTCGACCTGCGCCAAGTGCTGTTCGACGCCCAGTGCCGGACGCTGCTGCGTGAGATCGCGAAGCGGCGCCAGCACCTGCGCGCGCTGCAGCGGCAGCTACGCCGCTGGCGCGACGGCAAGATCCGTGGAGGGCGCAAGCCGGGCGTGGCCACCACGCGCAAGAAGGTTGACGGCTGGCTGCGGGCACGGCACATGCGGGACCTGTTCGACGTCCAGGTGCGTGAGGAGGACGGCTTGCCGAAGGTGAATTATCGCTTCCAGCGGCGCGCCTGGGAGCAGCTGCAGCGCAGGTTGCTGGGCAAGACCCTGCTGTTCACCGACCAAGCGGGTTGGAGCGACGCCGAGTTGGTGCGCGGCTACCGCGCAGCATCATGTCGAGAGCGCCTTCCGGCAACTGAAGGACAGCGACTGCATCGCGATCCGGCCGCAATACCACTGGACGGATCAGAAGATCGCGGTGCATGTGTTCTGCTGCGTGCTGGCGCTGATGCTGTGCGGACTGCTGCAGCGCGAACTGAGCCGCCACGGCGTGTCGGGCTCGATCCCCGCGCTGCTCGACGCACTGGGTGGGATCCGCGAAGTCGACGTACTCTATCCCGCGCAGGAGGAGGGCGGCGATCCCGAACTCAGGACGACGCTCTCGCAGATGACGGACGAACAGCGCAGGATGTACGAAATCCTAGACCTCGAAAGCCAGGCGATCCAACCCCTGATGCGGCTCCGTAGGTCATACGGGAGGGCTGACCGATGTCTCTGCGAAAAAAGAACTTATCTTTATCTTTTTGTCCAACGCGGTAAACTCGGGCCAGGTGGTCATTACCGAGCCGCTGGTTCTAATTTCTTCAACGATAGAAGACTTTCCGATATATTCTACAGGACGATGCGGAGCAGCTTCCGCAACATACTCCCGCCGGTGAGCATCGCCTGCAGCACAATGAAGGCGCTCGATGAGTGGAAGGACCATTGGCCAAAGCCAGGACACGCTCCAAGCCAAAACTTCAAAGCGCCGCCAATGTGGACTATGAAGGCCAGTTCTGGCAGATGGCCGATGCCCTGCGTGGGAGCATGGACGCGGCGGAGTACAAGCACGTTATCCTGGGTCTGATCTTCCTCAAGTATATCTCTGACGCCTTCCAGGAAGCCCACACCCGGCTGGAGGGTGAAACCGGTGCGGGGGCCGACCCGGAGGACCCGGACGAGTACCGCGCACAGAACATCTTCCGGGTGCCGGTGGAAGCGCGCTGGGCGAAGCTGAAAGCGCAAGCCAACCAACCCATCATCGGCCGACTGGTTGACGATGCCAGGGCCGGCATCGAGCGGGACAATCCGGCGCTTAAGGGCGTGCTGCCCAAAGACTGCGCCCGTCCGGCACTGGACAAAACCCGCTTGGGCCAGACAATCGATCTCATCAGCAACATCCAGGTGGGCGACGAGGAGGCCCGATCCAAGGACGTGCTGGGCCGGGTCTACGAGTACTTCCTGTCCCAGTTCGCAAGCGCCGAGGGCAAGAAGGGGGGCGAATTCTACACTCCGCGCTGCATCGTCAAGTTACTGGTAGAGATGCTGGAGCCCTACCAGGGTCGGGTCTACGACCCATGTTGCGGCTCCTCGGGGATGTTCGTGCAGTCGGTGGAGTTCATCCGCGCCCACACGACCGGCATTGGCAACGGCGGGAAACTTCCGAGGGGCACGCGGGCCGACATCTCGATCTACGGCCAGGAATCGAACTACACCACTTGGCGACTGGCCAAGATGAACTTGGCCATTCGAGGCATCGAGGGGCAGATTGCGCATGGAGACACTTTCCACAACGACCGGCATCCCGATCTGAAGGCCGATTACATCCTGGCCAATCCTCCTTTCAACTCGGGAAGAAGATGGCCCGGCTCACCGCTCAATGGCAGGAGCAGCAGGCCGAGCCCGCCAAGCTGGACGCAGCTATCGAGGCGAATCGGGAGCGCTTGGGGTTTGGGAAAGGTGACGGAACATGATCATCAACACAGACTTCATCACTCGCTGTATTCGGACCTTGGAGACGGCGTTCGAGCACTTGCAACAGCATGAAGCGGGCGATATTGCCTACGACGTCTTTCGCGCCGCTGGTGTCAAGGAGTTCGAATTGGTCTTGGAGCAAAGCGGCAGCCTGCTAAAGAAGAGGCTCAGACCATATTTTTCCAGCAACCGGCAGGCGGACCGTCTCAGCTTCAAGAATCGGTTCCGTCATGCCGCCAAACACGGGTTGATCTCCGTTGAGAGTT
Organism: Acidobacteriota bacterium; assembly: GCA_965217775.1. Taxonomy (GTDB): domain Bacteria; phylum Acidobacteriota; class UBA6911; order RPQK01; family JAJDTT01; genus JAJDTT01. The sequence goes on along the minus strand of CBDCJH010000002.1, from coordinate 2,175,296 downwards.
GCGAACGCTGGCTCGAGTACCGGGACAACCGGAACGACACGGCTCACCAGTATGGCGAGGGTTTCGCTGAGACGACTCTGAAGCTATTTCCCCGTTTCATAGACGACGCCAAGGAGATGGCTCAGGTCATAGCGGAGGGGTCGAATGACTGAGCGCCTGGACCTGCCCGATCGCTATCGGGAGCAGATCGAAGCCCTGCTGCGGGAGCATCTGCCTGAAGTGGAGGCATGGGCCTACGGCAGCCGCATCAACGGCCAAAGCCATCCGGGCAGCGACCTGGATCTAGTATTGCGCAGTCCTACGCTGGAGCCGGTACCAGGGGATAGATACGTCGAATTCGTAAAGGCGGTGGAGCAGTCCAACATTCCCATCCTGGTCCAGGCGCACGACTGGGCAAAGTTGCCCGAGAGCTTCCACCAAGAGATTGTGCGGGACTACGTCGTCATACAGCAGCCGAGCAAAGAAAAGCAGCTTGCTCAGGCTGGGTGAGGTGATCCTTGGTGACCTGGCCGACATTAACAGCCCGTGGCAAAAGTCGTCACGGCATTCGACCGTCCCTGCATCGTGCGCGGACTGCGTTGCGATTCGGTCACCTACTCACGGTATGCTCCCTCATCGCGCGTTGTCCGGCGGGCCCAGGAACGGTTTCGGTGCTCGCGGGACTTTCACCACGGACTGTTAACAGCCCGTGGCAAAAGTCATCACGGCATTCGACCGTCCCTGCATCCCGGCGGACGGCGTTGCGATTCGGGCACATACTCCCGGTATGCACCCGAATCGCGCCTTGTCCGGCGGGCGCAGGAACGGTCTCGGTGCTCGCGGGACTTTCACCACGGACTGTTAAGCATGGCTTCGCTTTCAAAGGCGATGTACTGTTAACGCCCGGCAATTTCGCTGTTGGTGGAGGGTTCAAGAGTGAAAATTTCAAGTACTATTCCGGTCTTGTGCCCGAAGCTTTCGTGCTTGCTTTCGCGAGCGCACACCGAAGACACTACCCGGTGTGATCATCGCATTTCCCGGTGAGAAATGAGGACCGGGGCCGCTGTCGGTTCCACGGAACTTCAAACCCGTAGAGGTCATGCTTTCCAGGTACGACAAATTCGCCGCCGTCTACAACCGGCACTGGGGTGAGGACTCCCTGGGCTCGTTCCCGCAATTGGAACGCCTTGTATTGCGCAAGCTCGATCCCGGCAGCGCCATCCTCGATGCCTGCTGTGGCACCGGCCAGTTTGCCCGAAAGCTGAGCGCAGGGGGCTTTCGGGTTGTTGGCGTCGACGCCTCTTACGAAATGCTCCGCCATGCGACCGTGAATGCTCCCGGTTGTGGGTTCATCTGTACGGATATTCGATCATTTTGCCTGTCTCGCAAGTTTGATGCCGCCTTCTCGCTGTACGATAGTCTCAATCATCTGCTGACGTTGGACGACCTTGAGTCGGCGCTCCTCAACGTTTCAAGTTGCCTCGCTCCAGGAGGCGTATTTGCCTTCGATCTCAATACGGAAGTTCAATACCGGACCTCTTGGTCGGGCACTTGGACTATCCCTGATCCGAGTTCGACCACGGTGGCATCGACTTCCTATTGCGAGGACACTCGGCTGGCGGAGTTCCGGGCGACGGTAACCTCTCCGCATCGGGTTCGCCCCGACGTTGTTCATCTGGTACAGACTTGGTATCCCGTTTCCACGGTTGTCCAGGCGCTCGAACGTAGCGGCTTTACGGAGGTCTCCTGTATTTCCCTTGACCGCAATCGAGGGATCGAAGAAGCGAGACGGGTGCTTTTCGTCGCCGGGAAGTGAATTATCGGTGGGACGCCGTCTGTTTGGTAGATACGGTAAGGTGCGCACCTTGACGGCAGCCATTGGCCGCGTTGACAATGGACAAACGTTTTACGCTACTGATTCCTCTCGACGGTATGGAAGTCGCTCAGTTCGGGTATCTTCCGTCGTCGTTTCCACCAAGTCCGCTCACGGAGAACGAAATATCATGAATCGAATCCCAATCTGGCTAACGTTGATTTTGCTGATCTCTCCTGCCTGCCAGCAAGGACCGCAGAAAACAGAGAAAGAAGAGATGGATCACCGGGTGACGGTGAAGATCGAACGGCTGGTGAACATCGTCCCGGCGGGCGCCTCCAACCGGGCCATGATGGCCATGGCGCGGCATCCGGACGGGAACATCTACCTTGCGATCCAGAACGATCCGCCCGCTCTTTACTCGAGCGCGGACAATGGCGAGACCTGGACCTCCTCCCCGGCGGATCTCGGTCGGCCCCACCAAGTGGTGCAGGGAATGGGTGTGAGCCGGAAGGGCAGGATCTTTCTGATCCACCAGACCAGCGGAGACCATCCGCCCAACCAGAAGGAGCTGCGCCTCTACGGCCAGGATCTGTTCGTCTCCTACTCGGACGACGGCGGGAAGACCTGGACCTCGTCGGAGACCGACTTCACCAAGTTCGGGGCAGGGACGCCCAACATCAAATTCCATGAGGATGGAAATCGAGCCGTCATCGAGCAGCCGGACGGGACCCTCTTGTTCAACACGACCGTCGTTTCAAGCGAGGATTACAAGAAAAAACATCCACCCACCGATCCGGTGAGTCCTCCCAACTTCATGTACGGGGGCACGCCGGACGACTATTTCGGGGACGTGGTCCTGCGGTCCACCGACGGCGGCGTCACTTGGGGGGAACCCAGCCGGGTCTACACCGACCTGAACGCCCACGAGTCGACACTGGCCATCGGACCCAACGACCCGGACCACGTTCTGGTCATGACCCGGATCCAACGCTTGGGCCGGCCCGAAGAGGACGGCGCCAAGATGATGATGGAGACGGGGAACCCCATGCACTACTACAAGCAGGGGGCGCTCTTCGAGTCGAAGGACGCGGGGCGGATGTTTCAGTTGGCGCCCGGAGGAATGACCGACTGGTACGGCCACCGGGGGACGGTCGATTGGACCCCCAGCAACGTCGTGGTGGTGACCCACGCTTGGGGGCATAGTGGAAATACGCGCAGGGCGGCGCGAATCAGCCTGGACGGCGGACAGACCTGGGTCGACGGCACCCGCTCCGGGACCCCGCTCATGAACCGGTCCAAGAAGTTCCTGCTGGCTCCCGTGGCGGGATTTACCTCCCCGACCGTCGAGATTTCTCCGGGACGCTTCATGACGGCCGTCTACCACTACGAACACATCAAGTCGGTCCCGGACCACCTCAAAGGGGTCGTCGCGGGAGTTTTCTGGACCCTGGAGAAGACGGGCGGGGGATGAGGCACCGGGCGCTCCCATTCCATGCCACTTCCGGGAACGAAGAATGATCGTAGATGCGCATCTTCATGTCTGGCGCTCGGCTCCCGATCATCCCAATCCCGGCGCCACCATCGTGAGTCCGACCTCGGACGTCCCCGTGGATTTGCTGAAGCAGTATATGGACGAACATGGAGTTGACCGGGCCGTCGTGGTGCAGCCTTTCTACCCGGGCGAGGACAATTCCTACGTGGCCGATTGCGCCGCCCGTGATCCGGATCGCTTGGCGGCCGTGTGTTACGTGGACCCGCGGCGGGAGGGCGCGGACCGGCGTCTTCGCTACTGGGTCCGGGAACGGGGTTGCCGGGGATTGAGAATCCGTCCCAGCGTTCCCGGCGAGGAATTGACATTTGGCCGGCCCGCTTCGTATCCGGTCTGGGAAGCGGCCCAGGATCTGGGAATCGCCGTCAACCTGCTCATGAGGATGGAGCATGTCCCGGCCCTGGCCGGGTTGGCGGAGCGGTTTCCGCGGGTTCCTCTCCTCATCGATCACATGGCCTATCCCGACGTGACGGCCGGAACCGGCGATCCGGCATTCCGGGACCTGCTGGATCTGAGCCGGTTTCCCCAGATTTCGGTGAAGGTCAGCGGCTACTACTACCACTCCCGGCAAGGGTGGCCGTACCGGGACTGCCATCCGTTCTTCAGGGCCTTCCACGAGGCCTTCGGCGCGGATCGGCTGGTCTGGGGAAGCGACTTCCCCCACGTCCTGCTCAAGTGCAGCTACGCTAGTGCTTTGGGACTCCAGGAACGCTTCTACACCGACCTGGAACCCGGGGAATTGGCGGCCGTCATGGGAGGGAACGCCGCGGCCGCCTACTGGCCGGATGCCACCTCCAGGTAAGGCCTCGACCAGGCTCCCGCCGGGACGCGGCCTTGTTCCGGACCCACCCAGGAAGTAAAATTCACGGCTTGAATTTCCATGATCGGAGAGGTGTCCGAGTGGTTTAAGGAGCACGCTTGGAAAGCGTGTGTACGGGTAACTGTACCGCGGGTTCGAATCCCGCCCTCTCCGCCAGTTCGAACCGGCAGGTTGCACCGGGTCGTTGCGTGTGAAGCGACATCCCTCCGACGTTGCTTGTCGCACTGCGTCTCCAGACGTAGTGGCTGAGGTCAGCCGAGCCTCTTCAAACCTCTCGATCTGCCTCGCTCGTGTCTGATCAGTGAGACGATCTCCTGGGTAGAAATATCTGCACTGATCGAGGGAACGTCCAAGGGTGACGTGGGGATTCCCTCCGGAACCAGAGCATAGGTCCTGCCGTCTCTTCGACGGATGAACACCTTGCCTGTTGAATCCGCCTCGTCCAATACACTGGCAAGTTTCTGTCTGGCTTCCGAGTAGGAATAGATCTCCATTGTAGTCCTCTGGAACTAAGACCTTGATGGCGAGTTCTTCTGCGGCGCGCCTCAGTGACCGATCCAATGTCAATAGGGGAGCGCGGCACCGTACCGCGCAATCCATACTTTGTACAATTGTCATCAATTCTTTGGAAGATTCGACCGATTCTATTTGTCGAATCTTTTGACCCTCGGGATTCCCTGATCTGCGACTTTGCCGTCGGTGGGGTGCCTCAGTCGGAGCGCTCGCTCCCTTCCAGATCGGCCTTGGCCGCAGCAAGTTCTCCGGTGCGTTTCTGCCGGAGAACCACCACGAGATAGCTGCCATTCTCAGGAGAATTCTTCTCCATCCAGGGTCCCAGGCTCTCATAGCGGCGGAAAGCCTCCAGACTCTTGGTGTCGAAATCGAGATCAATGCTCTTGGCCAGGAAAAACTCCTTCTCCGTGGGTTCGTCGAACTGGTCGAAGACGACTCCGAAGATTTCCAGGACACAACGGTTGTTTTCTCCCTCGGGAGTAAAGTGAAGCGCTTTGGTGGGGATCCGGGCGCGTACGGCGAGCTTTCCACCCTTCTGGACGACATCGAGGTCGAAGGAAAATTCCTTGTACAGGTCCGGAAACTTGAATGCATTCGACAACTCGGACTCGGCAGAAGCCTGCGGGTCCCGGTCCACGTATCCCTTGCGGTACCGGAGCCGTAGGCCTTCCCGTTTCACCCTGACCGTGATCTCATGGAACTCGCCGACCTTCTTCTTGGTATTCGGAACGTACCCCAGGAGATAAAATTCCCGGCCGTCCTGGTAGGCCTCTCGAATCGGGACCAGCAGATCGTTCTCTCTGGTTGCGAGAAGTCCTCCCGTGTCCTTCGAAAGTATTGCAAGGAACTCGTGGGTGGACTCCGGGTCCACGATCCCGGCGGAAGCGATGAACCCGGACGGAACCGCCATCAGTCCTCGTGGATCGATGCTGTGGACGGTCACCTGGTTGCGATTGGCCTGATCGACCACGGAGAGAAGATCTTTCGTCAGAGAGACGGTGACTTTGGGAGCTCGTCGGGACACACTCGCCAAGGCCGACATTCTCAGCTTGTACCCCCGGGAGAAATAGAGTATGTGCTTGCGGTTCGGCAGGAAGCCCAGGTGCCGGGAGAGAGACGAGAGTGTCCGGCACGACAGCTTCGCTTGCCCGGTGACCAGATGGAGTACCTGCAGAGGCGTGAGCGCTGGAGGTAACCAGGGATAGAAGGCAATCTCGTCCAAGGCTTCCTCCAGCTTGTTGCGGTCCCGGGTAAATGGTTGAACCACTCGAAATTTGGGGCCGACGGCAGCCAGCATGAACCGGTCGCGGGGATTGATCTCCGAACGCAAGAACTCTCGAATGGATTCCTTGGTCCTCTCCACCGTGTCCAGGGTCAGGGTCTGGAGATCGACGAGGAAGGCATAATAGGCGCCCGTCAACGCCGGAAGTTCGACGCAGGATTCCTTTCCCGCAGACCCCCGTCGACTGATTCGAAAGTATCGGATGTCCTGAGGCTTTCCATCCTCGAACACCTGGATCTCTTCGGGGGTCAGATCGGCTATGAATTTGCCCTTCCGGTCAGTGACGATGACGTCCACGAGCACCACGTCCGATTCGGCTCGGAAGCTGGGAATCTGATCCTGAGCGTAGATCGTCCACAACCATACCGGCCAGAGCGCCGTCAGACACGCCGGGAGAATCCGCCGTTGCAACCTCATGGATCTGAAGGAGCGGATTCTAAATAACCGGACTTGTTTCCGAATTTGAAAGAACACGGCTTTCGATTGGTTCGATGAACGAACGTGATACAGGGTTCACTTCGGACCCAATGTCGAGTGGAGATCGTCTTGGGGGCGCCCAGTTCCGAAATCGACGAGCAGGACTTCCCCCAAGAAATCGGCAGCGGAATCGTTTCTTCCGGCTGGGTCCGCGTTCTGACCTACGACGCCAAGGGGACGATCCTCGAGCCCAGGATGGCCCGGTCCCGGGTGAGGAGCGGTACGTTGTGGACGATGCTGGTCGCGGCAATAAGCTCGTCCGCGGGATCGCCCTTGAAATCGAGGCGGGTGCACGCGATGGCGACAGCGAGGTCGATCGGCCATATCTGCACGCGATTCAAGGTGCGCACTACTTCACGGTCGGCGAGGTCGAGTTCCGCCCGGCCCAGTTGAACGAGTTTGGCCAACTCCCATAACACGATGTCGGAAACTGACCCTCGGTTCCGTGTCAGAAGGATCCGCTCGGACGGGCGGAGTTCACCAGCGAGGGCACGGACCAGAATGTGAGTATCAACAGTCCGTGGTGAAAGTCTCGCGAGCACCGAGACCGGTCCTGCACCCGCCGGACAAGGCGCGATGAGGGAGCATACCGGGAGTATGTGACCGAGTCGCAACGCAGTCCGCCGGGATGCAGGGACGGTCGAATGCCGTGACGACTTTTACCACGGGCTGTCAAGATTGAGCATCTGCGTTCCAGCGGACGCCAGTCGTCAGGATATCGCCCCGGATCTCAATCTTGTTTTTCAGGCTGCCGATCAAGTCGGCGCAATCCTGATCGAAGGGGAGGACGCGTGCGACCGGCTTGCCATGCTTGGTGACGATCAAGCCCTCTGCATCAAGCCGATCCAACAGGGCCAAGCACTGCTCTTTGAATTTTGCAGCTCCAATCGTCTTCATCGTACGGATTCCTCTAAATTGGACATATTATATGACCAGTCATAATTAGTGTTCACTTTGGCCCTTGACCTTCCATGGCTCGAATCGCGGGGAATCTGCTAGACTGACGCTCGCCGGAAACCCCAGCCCGATCTTGATGCGTGCTTCCGGCGTCCAATTGTGGGCCGTTAGCTCAGTCGGTAGAGCATCTGCCTTTTAAGCAGAGGGTCGCTGGTTCGATCCCAGCACGGCCCACCCCAACTCGGACAAATTCCAAATCACAAATTCCAAACGGAAGACGGAAAACCGGCGGCGGTTTCATCACACGTGCCGGCGGAGACCAAGTACGGGTTTTTCTCGTGGCTTCGGCGAGTCGCCGCGCGGTGAGGCAGTTCCTTCAATTCAAGGCCCTTTCAGGCCCTCAAGGATTAGCTTCTTCACCTTGTTCCATACCTTGGGATCGCGATCCATTTTGGCGTGGGCGATGCGGGCCAGGGTTTTGTACCAGGGGAGATCGGACACGTCGATGGGGCTGTCCGCGTAGTCGAAGCGGAAATTGCCGAGAATCTTGGTCCGGGTTGGATCCACGGCTCGGATCGGCGCCTCTCCCCGGATCAGGCGTCCGTTGTCCTGGTAGATGTTGGCCGCGGCGCGGACGTTGGGGGGAATCATCGCGTCGCCGCGCCCGACACTGTCCACCTGGATGGTCAGCAGGATCGGGATCCCCAGCGCGTCGAGCTGGCGGGCAAACTTGACGACGGCGGCCCCGCCGAAGCTCTGTCCGTAAACCACGATTCGCGCCTGGATGCGTTCCTCGGACTCGAGCCGTCCGTCGCGGTTCGCGTCCAAGGCCTCACGGACGAGGCGCAGGGCCAGATCCCGCTTCTGGTTCTCGACCGTCTCGACGTGCACTCCCGAAAGATTTCGTTGACGGAGACGCCGGGCGATCCGGCCCACGCCGACGTTGGTGTTGTTCCAGGCGTCGCGGCCGCCCATGAAACCCAGGATCAGGGTGTCGTCCTGCTTGATCGGTGTGGGTGTGGCGAAATGGCGATACTGTTGGCCGGAGTGCAGGATGCACGCAGCCCCGTTGGTGGCAACGAGGAAGAGCAGGATCAGAATGAGCCGGGAACGAATTGAATGTATCACGCCCGCCATCACCGGTCCGGGGCCTTCGGCTTTATCTGAAGCCGGACCTGGGACGCCAGTCCTTGCTTGACCTCCAGCACCCGGAAGGTGACCTGTTCCAGCTCCAACGCGTCGCCTCTTGCGGGCAGGCGGCCCAGATGGCTCACGATCAGACCCGAGAGGGTGTCGACATGCGGAGCCTCCAACTCCAGCTCCAGCTCCTGATTGAGCCAGCCCAGAGAGATCTGCCCCCTGACCCGGAAACGATCCGCGCCGTCGGGCACGATGTCCGGCGCCTCCCGGTCGAACTCGTCCTGGACCGCTCCCACCAGTTCCTCCAGCACGTTCTCGAGGGTGATGACCCCCACCGCGGTTCCGTGCTCGTCCACCACCAGAGCCATGTGCAAATGCTCAGCCTGCATGCGCCGCAACAGCCGGCTCAAGGACAGGGTTTCCGGGATCGCCGGGAACGATCGGGCCAGGGAAACCAGATCCGGGTTCAGGTCCCGGGAGACGTTGAGAAGATCCTTGACGTGGATCAGCGCTGTGGCGTCGTCCAGGGAGGTCCGGCATAGGGGATAACGCGAGTGCCGGGTCTGACGGGCCAATGCCAGGGCCTTGTCCAAAGTGTCGTCCATCCTCAGAAAGGCGACCTCGCGGCGCGGCACCATCGCTTGGCGGCAGACCATCTCGTCGAAGCGAAAGACGGAGTTCAGCAGTTGCAGTTCGGTGGCGCTCAACTCTCCCGAGCGGGCTCCCAACCGGATCATGGAGAGAATCTCCCCCTCGGTCGGTTGGCCCACCGGGGTCCCCCGGGTCAGGAGCCGGGTCAGCCCCTCCAAAGACCGGATGACCGGATAGAAGAGTTTCTCCATGCTGGCCAGCGGCCAGACGATGAAGGGCCAGAGACGGCGCCAATGAACGGCGCCGTAGGTCTTGGGCAGGATCTCCGACAGCAGCAGAATAGCCAGGGTCAGGCCCCCTGAGAAGACCGGTACCCAGGACACGCCCAGGACCTGGGCGGCGTACATGCCGGCGATGGTGGCGCCTCCCGTATTGGCGAGGGTGTTCAGGATCAGGATGGCGGAGGTGGGGCGGGCGATGGCCGTCTTCATGGTCAGGAAACGCCGCGCCAGTTGGCGTCTCGGACCCTTGGCCTGGGCCGCCTCCAGAGTGGGAACCGTGGTCGAGTAAAGGGTCGCCTCGAAGAGCGAGCACATTCCCGAAATGATCAGCGTGAGCGCGGCCACCGTGAGCAAGGTGCCCATGCCATGACTCCTTTCTGGGGAGATGAAAAACGGGTCAGGAGAGGATCGGCTTCACCGGGTTGCCATGAACGTCGGTGAGCCTGAAGTCCCGGCCCTGGTACTTGTAGGTCAGGCGGGTGTGGTCGATTCCCAGGCAGTGGAGGATGGTGGCCTGCAGATCGTGGACGTGGACCGGGTCCCGAGTGATGTTGTAGCAGAAGTCGTCGGTCTCTCCATAGACGACTCCCGGCTGGATGCCGCCTCCGGCCAACCAGATGGTGAAGCAGCGGGGATGGTGGTCCCGTCCGTAGTCGTCCTCGGTGAGACGCCCCTGGGAGTAGACGGTTCGTCCGAACTCTCCTCCCCAGATGACCAGGGTGTCCTCCAGCAGCCCTCGCTCCTTGAGGTCCTGAACCAGGGCGGCCGACGGCTGGTCCGTATCGTAGCACTGTCCCCGGATCTGCTTGGGAAGGCGGGTGTGTTGATCCCAGCCCCGGTGAAAGAGCTGGATGAACCGGGTGCCGCGCTCGGCCAGACGCCGGGCCAGCAGGCAGTTGGCCGCGAAGGTGCCCGGTTTCCGGGACTCCGGGCCGTACAGTTCGAAAATCTGCTCCGGCTCGTCCGAGAGATCGGTCAGATCCGGAACCGACGCCTGCATTCGATAGGCCATCTCGTACTGGGAGATCCGCGTGTTGATCTCCGGGTCCTGGTATTCCTCGGCCTTGAGCTGGTTGAGGCGGCCCAGATCGTCCAGAAAACGCCGGCGGCCGGTCCGATTCAGGCCGGGTGGATTGGAGAGGTACAGGACCGGGTCTCCCACGGATCGGAACTTCACTCCCTGGTAGCGGGTCGGTAGGAAGCCGCTGCCCCAGAGCCGGTCGTAAAGCGGTTGACCGCCGGGCGCACCCGTTCCCATGGAGACCATGACCACGAACGACGGCAGGTCCTCGGTGTCGCTGCCCAGGCCGTAGGAGATCCAGGAACCGATGCTGGGCCGGCCGGCCAACTGGGCTCCGGTCTGGAAGAAGGTGACCGCCGGGTCGTGATTGATGGCCTCGGTGTGCATCGATTTCACGAAGCTGATGTCGTCGACGATTCCGGCGGTGTGCGGCATGAGTTCGCTGACCCAGGCCCCCGACTGGCCATGCTGGCTGAAATTGAACAGCGTGGGAGCCACCGGGAAGCTGGACTGGGCGGCCGTCATGCCGGTCAGGCGCTGCCCCTTGCGGATGGAGTCGGGAAGCTCCGTTCCGCGCAGCTCCTGCAGTCCCGGCTTGTAGTCGAAAAGCTCCATCTGCGAGGGGGCGCCCGACTGGAACAGGTAGATGACCCGTTTGGCCGTCGGGGCGTAATGGGGATAGCCGGGCAGCCCGCGCGTCGTGTCCCCGGAGGAGGGGGACCGTCCCAGACCCGCAGCGCCCAGGTCCCGATTCAGGAGCGTCGCCAGAGCCGCCGTCCCGATCCCTGTGCTGCCGAGCCCGAAGAAATGACGCCGGGTCAGTAGCAGGCCCATTTCAGGTCGTGGATCCATGTCTTATTCCTTGGAGATAGTCTCGTCCAGATTCAGGATCAGACTGGCCACCGTCGTATACGAGGCCAGCTCCGCCAAGTCCAACTCCGGATTTCGGGGTCTCTCTCCCTGGATCACCAGTTGGAGCGCCGCCTTTCGATTCTTTTCGTAGTTGGCCAGATAGTGGCGATAGCTCTCCAGGAGGATCGCCTTTCTCCGGGCGTCAGGCTGCCGGCCCGTGGCCAACCGGTAGGCAAATCCGATCCGTTCCCCGGGTGAGGCGCCCCCCTCCAGCATCATCCGCTGAGCCAGAAAACGGGCGGCCTCCACGTAGGTCACGTCGTTCATCAGGTTCAAGGCCTGCAACGGCGTGTTGGTCCGTGTTTCCAGTACCGCGCAGGCCTCCCGCCCCGAAGCGTCGAAGGTGAGCATGAAGGGCGGAGCTATCGTCCGCTTCCAGTAGGTGTAGAGACTTCGCCGATAGAGATCTTCTCCCTCGCTCTGATTGTAGAACTGCCCGCTGGTGAGCTCTTCCCACAGCCCGTCCGGCTGATAGGGCTTCACGGACGGTCCCCCTTGTTTCTCCACCATCAGACCCGCCAGGAACAAAGCCTGGTCCCGAATCACTTCGGCCGGAAGCCGGAAGCGGGGCCCCCGGGCCAGCAGGCGGTTCTGCGGGTCCCGGGAACGGAGTGCGGGAGTGGATTGAGAGGACTGTCGATACGTGGCGCTCAAGACGATGGCCCGTTGGAGCGCCTTCACGTCCCAGCCTGACTCCATGAACTCGGTGGCCAGCCAGTCCAGCAGGAGCGGATGGGTGGGCCACTCTCCCTGAGAGCCGAAATTCTCGGCCGTCCGAACCAGGCCCTGCCCGAAATACATCTGCCAGAAACGGTTGACGGTGACCCGCGCCGTAAGCGGATTGGACGGGTCCACCAGCCAGCGGGCGAATTCCAGCCGATTCGCGGGTGCTCCGTTGCGGAGTCCCGAGAACAAGGCGGGCACGCCGGGCTCGACCCTCTCGGTCGGGCTGTCGTAGGCTCCCCGGTCCAGGATGAAGGTCTCCCTGGGAGTCGTTCGCTCTTGCATCACCATGACGGTGGGAAAGGTCAGGATCAGGCTCTTTCGCTCGGCCGCCAGGTCCAGAACCCGCCGCCAACTGTCCCGGATTTCCACCGGCGCGTACTGATCCACGAAGCCGAGGCGCAGTTTTTCCGTCTGTCCCGGAGTCCTCTCCGCCCTTGGGATCCTGGCGATCTGGTCCAGGCTCCGGCTGGTGGCGAGGACGGCGACGCGCTCCGGGGGCAGGACGCCGCGGTAGATGCGGATGTCGTCGATCTGACCTCGAAACCGCTCCTTGGGACCGGCCGCGCCGATCCGCAACGGATCCTTGACGTAGAAGTTCTGGTTCATGAAGTCCAGCAGGACCCGGATGGGCGCCGGCTTGCCGTCGATGTAGATCCGGATGCCCTTGGCCTGGAACGAGGCGTCGTAGGTCGCGGCCACGTGGCGCCACTCGCCGGGCTTCAGCGACTCGACCGTCTCGACCCGGAGGGAGTCATCCAACCAGCGCACCACCAGATTCAACTGGAGTTTCCCGTCCCGCAAAAAGAGGCCGTAGCCGCGAGAGCCCTGACCCTCTCCCTCGAACTCACTCTGGGTCTTGGAGAGAATGGCCCCCTCGGACGTCTCGGGCCGGACCCATACCGCCAGGGTGAAGCGGTCGGTCACGCCGAACGCGGCCACCGTGCCGGCGTCCACGTATCTCTTGTCGTCGAAGCTGGCCGCCGTCCCGACGGGACCCGGCACGAAGTGAGGCACTCCGTCCAGGAGCCGGGTGGCGGGAGGATGCACTCCCGGCGTCTCGGCCGTCAGGTGCCCGTCCAGGGAGTAGGCGACTTCGAGGTCGTCCCGCAGGGACCAGTTCACCAGGTTCGAGCTCGTGAGCGCCTCTTCCCACGATCTCTGGAGCCGGTCCGACTCGGGTCGGTGCTCTTCGAATATCCGTTTTGCCTCGGACAGATCCGCCTCCAACTCCTGCAACCGGCGCCGCTGAGCGTCCGTCGGCGCGTAGATGTAGGGGGGAGAGTTCCCGTACTTGAACGCTCGTCCCTTCTCCGGGACGTTGTTGAAGTAGGCGAACATCTCGTAGAACTCGCGTTGGGTGAACGGGTCGTACTTGTGATCGTGGCAGCGAGCGCAGCCCATGGTCAGGCCCAACCAGACCGTGGAGGTGGTCTCGACCCGATCCACGACGTATTCCACGCGGTATTCCTCGGGAATGATTCCGCCTTCCCCGTTTCCCCGGTGGTTGCGATTGAAGGCGCTGGCGATCCGCTGATCCAACGTGGCGTCCGGCAGCATGTCGCCTGCGACCTGCTCGACGGTGAAGTCGTCGAAGGGGAGATTCCGGTTGAAGGCGTCGATCACCCAGTCGCGCCAGCGCCACATGCTGCGCTCGGCGTCGGTCTGGTAGCCGTTGGTGTCGGCATAGCGGGCGGCGTCCAGCCAACGAACGGCCATGCGCTCCCCGTAGCGGGACGAGTTGAGCAACCGGTCGACGGCCCGCTCGTACGCCTCGTCGGTCGGGTCCTCCAGAAAGCGGTCCAGGTCCTCCCGCTCGGGAGGAAAGCCGGTCAGGTCCAGCGAGACCCGGCGGATGAGCGCGGCCGGATCGGCCTCGGGAGACGGCTTCAACCCGGTCCCTTCCAGACGGGCCAGAACGAATCGGTCGATGGGATTCCGGACCCACTCCGGGTCGCTGATGGTCGGCGGTTCGGGCCGCTCGGGTGGACGAAACGACCAGTGGTTCTGCCAGTGGGCGCCCTGATCGATCCAGTTCCGGAGGAGCTCCTTCTCATGATCCGAGAGGATCTTCCCGGAGTAGCTGGGAGGCATTCGGGTCAGGCTGTCCGCCGAGTTCACCCGGCTGATGAGGCCGCTCCCCTCCGCGTCTCCCGGCAGGATGGCAAAGCGGCCGCCCAGATCGGCCAGAGCGCCGTCCCGCGTGTCCAGGCGCAAGGGACTCATGCGCTTGTTCTCGTCCGGCCCGTGACAAGCGAAGCACTTGTCCGACAGGATCGGCCGAATGTCCCGATTGAACTCGACGGCCGGGTCCGGACGCCTCGCGGTCGAGCCTGCCGTCCCTGACGCCAAAACGGTCGCCAAAATTATGATGTGCGGAAGTGAAGATCTGAAAAAAGCCATCGTCTCATGTACCCGCGCTGAGAACCTACGCGGATTCGCCACCTCCTGGTGGACGAATTACGGTCAAGAATACGCCTGCCGGGGCTTTTCCTGCAAGGCCGCTATCCTAACCGACACCTCCGAAAGACTGGCCACGACCCCCGTATTCTTCTCCCCTCGCGGGACGATTTTGGAGGGGGGCTTCCAGGCCCCCCAACACCCCCCGGAATCGGCGACAAGGAAGTCGCCGCCTCACGGATAGATGCCCCGAAGCTGGGTGGCCCGGGCGACCCTCTGAATGGCCAGGACGTAGGCGGCCTGGCGATGGTTGATCTGCGGGCCGTGGAGACGCTGGAGCCGCTCCAACTCGGCCGACACGTCGCGGTACGCGGCCGTCATGACCCGCTTCAACTCCCGGTAGACCCGTTCCTCGTCCCAGAAGAAGGATCCCAGGTCCTGCACCCATTCGAAGTACGACACCGTCACGCCGCCGGCGTTGGCCAGAACGTCGGGGAGCACCGTCACCCCCCGTTCGTTCAGGATCTGGTCCGCCTCGGGAGTGGTGGGGCCGTTGGCGGCTTCCACCACGATGCGGGCCTGAATCCGATCGGCGTTGGCCTCGGTGATCTGGTCCTCGACGGCCGCCGGAATCAGGATGTCGCAGGGCTGTTCCAGGAGTTGCTTCGGATCCACCCGATCCCCGTCCGGATATTCGGCCACCGTCGTATCTTCCTGCTTGAGCCGGATCAACCGGTCCGGGTCCAGCCCGGCCGAGTTGTAGACGCCTCCGCGGGAGTCGCAGGCAGCCACCACGCGGGCGCCGGCCCGGGCGAAGAGAGCGGCGGCGAAGCTGCCGGCATTTCCGAAGCCCTGGATGGCAATGGTCTTGCCCTCCAACGTCTCCCCTCGCTCCTTGAGGACTTCCTCGGCGACGTAGAGGCATCCCCGCGAGGTGGCGTCCAGACGCCCCAGAGAACCGCCGATCTCGATGGGTTTGCCCGTGACCACGCCCGTGTCCGAAAAACCGCTTCGCATGGACAGCGTGTCCATGATCCAGGCCATGATCTGGGGATTGGTGTTGATGTCGGGAGCCGGAATGTCCTTCTCCCGTCCCACGATGATGGAGATCTCGGTGGCGTACCGGCGGGTCAGGTTCTCCAATTCACCCAGGCTCATGCTATGCGGGTCGCAGATGACCCCGCCCTTGGCCCCGCCGTACGGAATCCGCACCACGGCCGTCTTCCACGTCATCCACATGGCCAGGGCCCTCACCTCGTCGAGGGTCACCTCGGGTGAGAACCGAATTCCACCCTTGGTGGGTCCACGGGCCAGATTGTGTTGGACCCGGTAGCCTTCGAAGACCCGGATGGATCCGTCGTCCATGCAGACCGGAAACCGGACGGTCAGGTCGCGGTTGCACTGGCTCAGGATCTCCTTGAGATCGTCGTCCAGATCGGTCAGCTCGGCCGCTTCGAAAAATTGCTGGCGCGCCACGTCCCAGATGGTTCTTTCCATGGTGCTCGGATGCCTCCTGTTCTAGACCGTACTTATCACCGGGTTACTGAGCCTTCGAGGAGCATGTTTTCGTCCTCAGGCACTTCTTAGAAAAAGGAGGGGCGACTTCCAGTCGCCCATTTCTCCATGCTCCACCGGAGTTCGGCGGTTGGAAACCGCCGCTCCCATCCTTTTTCTACCGGGCGTCCGCCGGACCGGGCCGGTGGGGGAGCTTGTCTATTCATTGTATTGAAGTTTCTCAGGCCCTGGCGGCGCCGGGCTCGCCCGCGCCGACTGTTCGCGCGCGTGCTCCTGTTTCAATAGAGAGCACGCGCCAAAAGAGAAATTCCAGGGTGATCCCCGTGCCTACGAGGGAGACCTGCGGGCTACGAGGCGATGGAGGATCTGAGATTAGGCCGGCCAAGGACGTCGGGATTCACGACCCATTCCGGGACCTTGCCCGACAGGGCGTCGGCAACCTGCTGAGCCGCCGTGGTTTGCAACTCCAGGAGCGACTCCTGCGAGTAGAAGGAGGCGTGGGGAGTGATGATGATCTTGGGGTGGAGGACCACCGGATCGTCCGGGTCCGGCGGCTCCTGGGGAAGCACGTCCAGTCCCGCGCCCGCGATCTCGCCCGCATCGAGCGCCTCCACCAGCGCGGCCGTGTCCACCACGGCTCCCCTGGAAGTGTTGATGAGGAAGGCCTCGGGACGCATCCGCCGAAAGGCGGCACGGTTGAAGAGGTGGTGAGTCTCATCGTTGAGCGGGACGTGGATGGAGATGTAGTCGCTGACCTCCATCAGACGATCCAGATCCATCGGCTCCGCGCCATTCTCCCGCACGGACGAGTCGTCCAGGTAGGGGTCGAAGGCGGCGACCTTGAGACCGAAAGCCCGGGCCTTGCGTCCCAGGGTGCGGCCGATCTTTCCGAATCCCACGATGCCCAGAGTCCGTCCCCGAATCCGGAAGATGGGCCGGCCCGGCGCCATTCCGTAACGGCCAGCCTTGGCCTCCCGGTCGAAGAGGACCACCTTGCGGGCCGAGGCCAGAAGCAGCGCCAGGGCCTGGTCGGTGACCTCTTCCAGGCAGTAGGCGGGAACGTTGGCCACGATGACGCCCTGTTCGGTGGCGAACGGGATGTCGATGTTGTCCAGGCCGATCCCGTAGCGGGAGATGATCTGACAGCGCGGGGCCTCCCGGATCGTCCGCGTCGACACCGCCTTCCAGCAGGTCAGGATAGCGTCGGCTTGGGGCGCCATCTCCACCAGCTCGTCCTCCTCGCCGGTGGAAGCCACCATCAGGGAGGCTCCGATCCGCCCCAGGATCTCCTGCTCCGGGTCGAGGGTCGGCCAGGCATAGTCTGTGACCAGGACGCGCAGTCCCTGTCGTTCCGCGCTCATGTGCTGTCTCCTTCCATGACCCCCTTCTCCAGCAGTTCGTTCAAGAAGCGGACGGACGATTCATCGTCCCAGCGGGCGCTCCCCACGTGCCGGAACACGATCCGGCCCATCCGGTCGAGTATGAAGGTCGCCGGGATCCCCCGGCTCTCGAAGGCGGAGGGCTTCTCGTCGTCCGAGACGTACCAGGGCAGTTCCCACCCCTTCTCCTGGACGAACGTCTCGACCACGTCCGGCCGCTCGTCGGAGACCAGCAGGAACGCCATGTCCTCTTGGGGAAACTGTTCGTAGAGCCGCTGAATGCTGGGCATTTCGACGATGCACGGGCCGCACCACGTAGCCCAGAGATTGACGAAAAGCACCTTCCCCTCGAATGCGGACAGAGAAGTCTCCTCCCCGTCCAGACTCTGGAGGCTCCACTCCACGTCGGCAAGCGATTCCTGTTGGGGAAATGGCGGCGGGGGAAGGCCACCGCCCAGGTCGCCCATCCCGCCCATCGGCGGCCTGGACTGGAGCATGAACAGGAGGCCGACGGCAAAGATCAGGGCGATCGTGAGTCCCACGCCTGCAGCCAGACCAACGAAGAAGTACCGGTTGAAGAAACTCATGGGTCTCCTCCTTCTTCGGTCAGCATAACAAATGCCAATGGGAGCGGCGGCTTTCTTGCCGCCGATTGGGAGCGGCGACTGTGCGCCAGGCTAACTGGCACAAGATAGGCGGTGGAAGTCCGCCGAAACGAAGGACTAACCATCCACGTTTCTCCGCGAGCCGTGCGTTGGCACCCGTGAGGGTGTCGGCGAAGCGTCGGTAGCGGTGCGTATGGGCAGGCTATTGAGCATCGAAAGCTCCATGATCGGAAGTGCCGAGGCTGTAGTCGCGGTCGAAGGCAACACCGGCTGGACCGCCCAGGTGAGGGACGGCCGGGCTCCGCGGTGTCAAAGAACCCAGGCACGTACGCAAATCTTGTTCCGGGACCTGGGAGGGCTTCATTTCACCCCGGGGGGTCGCCCCGGGGTCGCATGAGAAAGGAGTAACCCGAAACTCATGATGGACGGAACGAAGCAATCGGATTCATCCATAGTAGCGATGAAGCGGGCGAACAAAGAGGGGCGACCCTCGGCGGAGCCGGTGGAGCGAAGGGATGGAACCAAGGGGAATTCGGTGAGCCAAAGCACGCGCCGGACGCAGAGTCGGGGGAGCGTGTCCCAAGCGGTGGACCGGATACGGCGAGCGATCGCGAGAAACCCCAAGGAGCGACTGACCGCGCTGCTGCACCATATCACTGTGGAGGCCCTGCGCCGCGCCTATCTCGGACTGAGAAAGGACGCTGCCCCGGGAATCGACGGGGTCCGGTGGGAGGAGTACGGGGCGAAGCTGGAAGAGCGACTGCTGGACCTGCATCGCCGCGTGCACCGGGGCGCGTACCGAGCGCCTCCCGTCCGGCGGGTGAACATCCCCAAGCCGGATGGAAGGACACGACCGCTCGGCGTGGCCGCGCTGGAGGACAAGATCCTCCAGAAGGCAGTCGTGGACGAGCTCCTGGCGCCGATTTACGAGGCGGAGTTTCTCGGGCTCAGCTACGGGTTCCGGCCCGGACGGAAGGCGCATGACGCGCTGGATGCACTGGCCTACGGGATCGAACGGCGGAAAGTCAATGGGATCGTGGACGCGGACATTCGGACGTTCTTTGATGCGATCGACCGGGACTGCCTGATGCAGTTCGTGGAACGGCGGATCGGAGACCGGCGGGTGCTGCGGCTGCTGCGCAAGTGGCTGAACGCCGGCGTGATGGAAGAAGGGACCTGGTCGGACACGGGGAGAGGGACGCCTCAGGGCGCCAACGTCTCGCCGGTCATGGCCAACGTGTACCTGCACTACGTGCTGGACCAATGGTTCCATCGGACGTGGCGCCCACGAGTCCCGAAAGGCGAAGCGATCCTGGTGCGATATGCGGACGACTTCGTGGCCGGATTCCAGAGACGGGCGGACGCGAAACGGTTTCTCCGAGACCTGGGGGAACGGTGCGCCGAGTTCGGGCTGGAACTGCACCCGGAAAAGACGCGACTGGTGGAGTTCGGACGATTTGCGGCAGCGGATCGGCGACGACGCGGGGAGCGGAAACCGGAGACGTTCGACTTTCTGGGGTTCACGCACTACTGTGCGAAGACCCGGAAGGGACGCTTCCGGCTGGGGCGGAAGCCAAGCGCGAAACGGATGAACCGGACCCTGCGACGGGTGGGGGAGAGGCTGTGGAGACAACGGCACGCGGATCACTGGGAGGTCGGGAAATGGTTGAGCCGGGTCCTGAACGGCTGGCTGAACTATTTTGCGGTTCCGGGGAGTACGCGCTGGCTGCGAGGTTTCTGCTATCTGCTGCAACGGCGGTGGCTGCGAGCCTTGCGCCGCCGGTCCCAACGCGACCGCTTCAGCTGGGGACGGTTGCGACGGATGACGGAATTGCTCTGGCCATCCGTGAAGATCCGTCACCCGTGGCCGGGGCAGCGGTTCCGCTGGCCGTCCACACCCAAGGTAGGAGCCGGATGCCTTAACGGGCACGTCCGGATCTGTGCGGGGGGCGGCAGGAAACTGCCGTTCCTACCGTGACTTCTTGTCGCCACACTCCCAACCAACAAACGACGCACCAATATACGGAATTCGCCGGATCGCATAGCCACGCCTCCCAAATCGCCTTTCCTGTTTCTGCGAACTGGCGAACCGGAGTGTGGTCGCGGCTGCTGCTGCTGTTAGACCCTCGGGCTCTGCCACAGAGTCCGTCCCACGAAGAACGGACCCATCTGCTGCATGAACTCGGAGGTCTGCCGGGTCCTGCGCATTCGCTGGACCAGATGGGAGAGCGGATGCAGTTCCTTACCCACCAGGCCGATGACGAACTCGTTGTCGTTGGTGTCGATTCCGTGGCAGGCCAGCCGGATGTCGTGGGCCAGATCCTGCTGTCCGTAGAGCCGGCCGACGCCGCCGTGTTCCCTCAGGATGCTCTGCTGCACGTTCTGTGGCTGGGCATTGAAGGCCCCGGTGCGGCGCAGGGGGTACCAGACGGCCCAGGGCCATTCCGGATTCAGGGCCGTACGCTGGGGACGCCCGATGAGCCAGTCCTCGACGTCGGGCTCGTAACCGCTGGCGTAGCTCCTTCCCAGCATGGTGAACTCGGGCCGCAGCGTAAGGGCGCCGAAGGGGCCCCCATTCAGGAACGGGCGCACCAGCGTGACGAAGTCGGCCGGATCCTCGGACATGGTCAGGAGTCCGACTCCTCGCGGATGATTCAGATCCAGATAAAGAACAGCCGGCTTCAGGCCGCTGGCCTTGAGCTGTTGGATCAGCGGCCCGGTGTCGCGGCAGCCGCTGAAGACGTGAAGCTGCATAAACAGCCTCCGGTCGGTCGAATGTTCGTTCCCGTCCCGGTCCCGGCCATGCTCCAGGACGTCGATCCGATGTTGCGGTTTCCGAGTGTGCATGCGCGTCATTCTACTCGATCGGGAGGCGCGGGTAGATCAGGTCGCGGGACCGGGTCACCAGGGAACGGATCGTGGAAGCCGGTACGGCCTACGTTCACTCCGAGGGATTACTTGTTCTCCGTAATATGTTCACGGAGCACAGACGGGGAGAAGTACGGTGTATAACGGCCTCGGCGGGTCAGTTCAAGAGCTGGACACCCGTTTCCAGGGAGGATAGGGAAAGAGACGATGCCGTTGGTGTCAAGAAGGATCCTCATGAGCGAAAAGCGTCAGTTTCGGCTCGAAACTCCTCGACCAGGATCCCCACATCCTCAGGTCCGATGGCCGTATCCTTCGTCCGGCGTTCTCCATACTTGAATAATTGTCTCCACTCACACTCTTCGATGTGCCGGATCAATGCCGTTCGTAGAAGTGCACTCCTGGTGCATTCCTCCTGTTTCAAGATTTCGTCCACCCTGTCCGCCAACTCAAGCGGAAGCGAGAACCTGATCGTCTTGCTGGTTCGTGCCATGTTGCTCCGTGATGAGGGTCAGCGGGTCTTGCTCCAGTCTTGTATCCAGTACTGACTGCCGCCAACTTCCGCTTGCAGTTCGCTCCAGGTACGCATCACCGTCTCGCCCATTCTGATCCCTGTCTCAGGTGGGATGAACGTCGCATCACCAACTTCCGGATTACGACCGGCGGAGATCCGGTGTCGCTTCCTCTAGCGTGACCTGGATGGTCATGGCCCGGGGTTGGGGAGTCGGGTCGCCATTGTCCCGGAGCATTTCCAAGTGGTAGACGATGCCTTTACGAATCAGAATTGTCGTTTCGGCAAGAGTGTCTCCAGCAGCTACACAGCCCGGCAGGTCCGGCAGATATGCCGAATAATCGTTGTCAGATTTCTCGATGACAACGATGTGCTTCATGACAATTCCCCCGATCGAGCCCAGCCTGTCTCAAAAAATCAAGTCGCGGAAAATTAGGATTAGCCTCTATCGCTTTCCTCGATGACAACGGCGAATATCACAAGCCTTGTCAGCAGGTCGGCGGACAGCCCGCTAAGTTCCGATCAGCCTTTCGTAGTCGTTGTGGTTGCCGATCCACACCCAAATGAAGCCATCGTCATCTTCAACGGCAAGTGCTCGATACGCAAGCCCGGCTCGGATAGACCAGAATTTGCCGACCTTCTTGAATCGGAGTGAGGGATGTCTCGGATTCACCTTGAGCCGGACGAAATTCCGGCTCGCAATTTTCTGAATCGGTTCAGGAAGCCGTTCGAAATGCCGCCAGAAGCCGGGTGTTGTCCGATGCATCTAGAGTGCTTCAAGCTTGCCCTGCTCTTTCGCGTCCATGGCTTCCGCGACTAAAAAATCCAACTTGCCCAAATCTGAATCCGTTTCGATTTCCTGGTCCCATTCTGCCCAGTCCAACTCGTTGAACCAATGTCTCAATCGAACGAGATCGGATTCGGGAAGTTCCAATATCGCCTGCTGAATTTCTGCAATGCTTGGCATCATGCATCCTCCTGAATTCTTGATAGAAATGGAGGTGGCCACATTTAGTCGGGTTCGAATCGATTCAGCTCGAACAAATGGACGATAAAATCGCAGCTTTCATCGTTCTCGCGACCGATTAGATGGCCGTCTAAACAAAGAGATGAGATACACGCTCCCGAGTCGCTTGCAGGCGCCATGTTCGTCTCCATTTCTCACTGTTTTCGTACTCCGGTTTACGCTATCGCCTCGTCCAGCCGGCGGGCCCGGTCGACCTGGGCGGGCCGAACCAGCGGGAGCAGCAGGATGGGCACGAAAATCATCAGACCCGAGACCATGAACGAGTGCTCAAAGGAGAAGACCTCGCGGACCGGTCCGGCTATCCAGTTCCCGATCACGTGACCCACGTTGGAGAGGGTCATGTAGGTCGTGAAGATGGTGGCCGCGGAACGCGTCCAGGTGATTCGCATGGAGAACGAAAGGAAACTGACGCCAACCACGGCCCACAGGGCCGGCGCCAGCACCAGGTAGAGCGTGGTGAACCAAGTGGCGGACCAGAGTTCGGGCAATGCGCCGAAGAGCAGAGCCAGGAGGGCCGATGCTCCCAGGCTGACGCCCATGACGCGGCGGCGGCCGAAGCGGTCGGCCAGGAACCCGGCCCCGATGGCTCCCAACAGCTCGGGAACCACGGCGTAAGCCGACACGACAGAGTAGTCTACGGAGCTCCAACCCAGGCGTTGGGTGTAGAGGGTCTTGTTAACGATTTCCGTCACGCCGTAGCCGATGGTCTTGATGGTTCCGAGAATGGCGAAGATGTACATGGAGCTCAGGGCGAAGCCGCGACGCATGTCCCGCAGCACCTCCCAGGGACTGCGGACGCTGGGGGCCTTCACCTCGTCGGATGCCTGGCCCCGGCTCCAGGGAAAGCGCTTCTCCCCGGACCTCTCCAGCAGCAGCAGAGGAATCAGCATGATGCCCAGCATGATGGCGAACTGCACCAGAACCGCAGCCGGGATCCCCCAGTGGTTCATCACCACGGCCATGAGACCCGCGCCGATCCCCTTGCCGACCAGCTTGGAGCCCCACATCAAGCCGTTGACCTGCCCGTATTCGCTACGGGGCAGGATGTCCACCGCCAAGGCGTCGGTGGAGACGTCCTGCAGCGAGGCGAAGCAGTTGTGCAGAAAGAACATCCAACCCAGGAACTTCAGATCTCCCTCCAGGTTGCCCATGAGGAGGAGCCCCAGCAGGGTGATGCCCATCATCAGTTCCGCCCCGATGATCCAGGGGCGGCGCCGGCCCATGGAGCGGATGGTCACGGTGTCGATCAGAGGCGCCCAGATCAGCTTGAAGGTCCAGGGGACCAGGACGATGGCAGCCAGTTCACCCGCCTGAGTCTCGTTGATGCCTTTGGCCGTGAGGTACGAAATCAGGGCGATGGTCATGAATCCCCAGGGGAGCCCCTGGGCGGCGTAGAGTCCGCAAAGAGTTGCGATACGTTGCCAGCGGCTGTCGGCCATGGACATCAGCGATGGTTCTCCTTTGAATTCAATATGGTGTAGTGGGCAATCAAGAGCAGCACCGCCCCGGTCAGTCCGATGGACCCTCCCACGACGAAGGGGAGGGAAGAGGAGAAATCGGGACTGTCCGGCGACTGCAAGTTTCTCATCACGGTGGCGAACAGTGTGGAGCTGAGACCGCTCAAAGTGGTGGAGAATCCGATGGCGGGACCCCGTAGCTCGAGGGGCATGTGCTCGGTGATGTAGCCGGTCTGGGACCAGCGCATGAGTTGCCTCAGAAACTCGAACAAGGCCGTGAAAATCACCACGCCATAGACATAGTCCGACAGTCCGATGCCCAGACTACAGACGGCGTAACCTCCCAGCACCGCCGCGGCCATGAGGGCGCCGGCCCTCTTCCCGGCGATGAGCATGATGAAAAGGCCGCCCAGGAACTGCATCCCGTACCCGGTGGTGAGGAGCATGGACCATCCCTGGTCTACGGCGCCCACCTTCAGCGCGATCTCCGGAGCTTCGGCGCGGTACGGCAGATAGATGTTGACGGTCTGGAAGACCGGGCCTCCCATCAGGCTCAGCGGGATGACCATGGCCAGGTAACGGGGCATCCGCAACAGCGAGAAGTTGGTCTTCCAGTTCTCCTCCACGCGCTGGCGCCGGACCGTCCCCGGATGTCTCGCCACGATCCGGATCAGCAGGGCCCCCGCAAGGCAGAGGGCGGTGTGAAACCAAAGCATGGGAAAGAAGTCGCCGGGAGTGGGATCCCCGCTGGAGGTCCAGTTCAGAATCGCCGCTCCCAGGGGAGCTCCCACGAAGCTGCCCCCACCGAGCGCGATCATCAGCAGGGCGTTGGCCCATCCCCGCTTGCCGGGAGCCGCGGTCTGGACGAAGGCCATGGCTCCGACCCATTGTGCGGCGGCCGTGATCCCGTAGAGCAGCCCCGCAAAAGGAACCATCCAGTAACCGGGGATGAAGATCAGCAGCAGACCCAGCCCGGCAAACCCGGCGACGCCGCTGGACCAGACGTTCCGCTCGTCGAATCGGGACGCCAGCAGACCCGAGAAGGTGGAGCCTGCGATGAAGGCGACCAGCCAGTAGAAGCTGAAGGTTTCGTAAGCGTCTTTCGGATAGTCGAGGGCGCTGAAATACAATGGCGTGCTGTAGCGGATGAGCGCGTGGGACAGGTAGTTGGCCAGCGCGAGGCCGAACACCAGACCGAGTCGCGGAGTGCCTGCTCTGGCGTCGCCTGACTGCATCGCTCAGCTCACGACACCGAGTAGAGGAGCAGTACTCCCAGCAGGGCGGTCAGCAGCGACCAGACCCGGATGATCCGCTCCGAGGCCGCCATCCACCAGTCGGCGAGACGACTGAGACGTTCCGACCCCAGGAGCAGGATGAAGACGGCGATCCCCAGCAGCAGCCAGCCCAGGATCCGGAGCGCCTGGGGAAAGCGGGATTCGGGGGCGACCTGGATCAAGGCGATGCCGACCAGCAGCCGGATCCCGGAGGCCAGGTAGAGGCTCGAGCGAGCCTTTCGGAACGGGGCCGTCACCTCGATCAGAACCGCGGGGCGCACCAGTCCCAGGACTCCCAGTACGGCCATGAGGGTGCCCGTGAGCGCCACGATTGCAGGCATGGGCACCCATAGTACCCATCAGATTCGCGCCTGGTAAGTGTAGAGCTGGTAGTAGCGTCCCCGTCGCCGGATCAGTTCCTCGTGATCTCCCCGCTCCACGATCTCGCCCGCCTCCACCACCAGGATCTGATGAGCCTGGCGTATGGTGCTGAGACGATGGGCGATGACGAAGGTCGTGCGTCCCCGCATCAGCCCGGCCAGACTCTGCTGGATGTAGAGCTCGCTCTCCGTGTCCAGGTTGGAGGTGGCCTCGTCCAGGATCAGGATGCTGGGATCAGCCAACAGGGCGCGGGCGATGGAGACCCGCTGGCGCTGACCTCCCGAGAGCTTCACACCCCGCTCTCCGATGAGGGTTTCGAGTCCCGCGTCGAAGTGGTCGGTGAACTCCTTGACGTGGGACGCCCGCACCGCTTCCAGCAACTCTTCGTCGCTGGCGCGGGGCCGGCCGAAGCGGATGTTCTCGCGGATGGTCCCCTCGTACAGGAAGTCGTCCTGCAGCACGACTCCCAGCCGGGATCGGTACGATTCCAGGGTCACGGTGGAGAGATCGCGGCCGTCGACCAGGACCCGGCCCCGGTCCGGTTTCAGGAAGGAGGCCGCCAGGCCGGCCAGGGTGGTCTTTCCGGATCCGGAGCTTCCCACCAGCGCCGTCACGCTCCCGGCCGGAGCGTCGAAGCTCACCTCCTTCAGCACCGGGTTTCCCGGCTCGTAGGAGAAGGTCACGTCTTGGAAGACGATGCGGCCTTCCACATCGTCCAACACCACGGTCCGGCCCGGGTCGTCGTCCTCCCGGGACGTCGTCAGGATCTCTTCGCTCCGGTCGAGGCCGGCGAACGCCTCGGTGATCTGGCTGCCGATGTTGCCCATCTGGACGATGGGAGCGATGAGGAATCCCAGGAAGAGGGTGAAGGAGACGAAATCTCCCACCGTCATCTCGCCCTCCAGGATCATGGAGCTCCCCAGACCCATGATCCCCACGCTGGCCAGCCCCAGCAGCAGCGTCGACGCGCTGGTGACCAGGCTGGTGGCGGTGAGGGACTTCCGGACGTTGTCGAAGATCCTCGCCACCCCCTTTTCGAAGATGCGGATCTCCTGCCGCTCGGCGCTGAAACCCTTGATGACCCGGATGCCGCCCAGGGATTCGGCGAGGCGGCCGGTGACGTCGGCGTTGATCTTGCCTCGCTCGCGGAAGATGGGCCGGATGTGGCCGAAGGCCTTGAGCGAGATCAGCCCCAGGATGGTGAGGGGAACCAGGGTGTAGAGCGTCATCAGGACGCTGATTCTGAAGAGGAAAAAGAGGGAGCCGATGGCGGTCAGAACTCCGCCGAAGAGGTGGACGAGTCCGGTGCCGACCAGATTCCGGATGCCCTCCACGTCGGTCATGATCCGGGAGACCAACTCACCCGACTTGGTGTTGTCGAAGAACCGGATGGGCAGATAGATGATGTGGCGCTGGACCTGCGCCCGGAGCAGGGAAATCAGGTGCTGAGCCTCCACGCTCAGGAGTTTGGTCAGAAAGAAGGAGCTGAAAGACTGCACCACGATGGCCACCGTCACGGCGGCCAGCAGAGTCCGGAGCAGCTCGAGATTTCCCTCTCCGATCACGTCGTCGACGAGGAACTTGCTGGCGGCGGGCAGAGCGAGTCCCGCCACGCGGTTCAGCAGGATCAGGGCCAATCCCAACAAGAGCAGCTTCCGGCGCGGCCAGATGATCTTCCTGAAGGCGTAGCGGACGGTAGTGAGAGAGGGCTTCTTCCTGCTCTTTCGTGATCGCATAGAGAGTCCGGAGGCGGAGACGGCACGCGTCCCCGAGAAGCGGCTTCATTCTTACCCGATTCGGGAACGCTTTTCCAGAAAAGGAGGAGCGACTAGGAGGAGGGACAGTCTTGTCCCCCAACTCTTCCTTCATGCAAATTTCGCTATCAATAGCAAATTGTGACCCCATTCTGTGCCATTGATAATAAAAGACCTCTAAAGGAGCGGCGGCTTTCTTGCCACCGATTAGGGGGGTCTAGGGTGGACGGAGTCCCCACTCTACACTTTCCGGCCACCGACATCGCATGGGAACATAGAAGAACAGGCGACAAGAAAGTCGCCAATGGGGGACAGGGATGTCCCCCCTCCTGTGGGGAAAGTCCGAACTGGACGTGGCGGCTGAATTTCCCAGACTCGGAATGTTAGAATTGAGTGGCTTTTACCCTCACGTCCGGGGAGGACTCGATGGATTTGGCAAACCGGAGGCGTCCGGCGCCGTGGCTGCTCGCGGTGCTGCTTTCCCAGCCTCTCATCGCCGGTCCGGCGAACGACGGCGATTATTTCGAGAAGAAGATCCGTCCGCTCCTGGCCCGGCACTGCTACGCGTGTCACTCCAGCGCCAGCCAGCCGGTCATGGGCGGGCTGATCCTGGACCACGAGGAAAGCTTCCGTAAGGGTGGCACCCGCGGCTCTCCCGTCGTCGCCGGCGATCCCGAGTCGAGTCTGCTGATTCGCGCCGTCACCCATCGCGACGAGAAACTGCGCATGCCCCTTGCGGGCCGGCTTCCGGATGAGGAAATCGCCCTGCTCACGAATTGGGTCCGCATGGGCGCCCCCTGGGGCGTGGTTGCCGATCCCGACCAAACGACCTCCGAGACGGAAGCCTTCTGGGCCTTCGAGCCCCCGGTGGAGCCCTCCCTGCCGCAGGTCCGGCGCGCTGGCTGGGTCCGTTCGCCCATCGACCGATTCATACTGGCTCGCTTGGAAGCGGAAGGACTGGAGCCGGCCCCGGCCACCGACCGGCGGACTCTGATTCGGCGGGCCACCTTCGATCTGACCGGTCTTCCCCCCACCATCGAAGAGATCCGGGATTTCCTCCACGACCGGTCTCCGGGCGCCTACGCGCGGCTGGTCGAACGCCTCCTGGCCTCGCCCCGCTATGGAGAGCGCTGGGGCCGCCACTGGTTGGACGTGGCCCGCTACGCCGATTCCAACGGGCTGGACGAGAACATGGCGCATACGACCGCCTTCCGCTATCGGGATTACGTGGTCCAGGCCCTCAACCGGGACAAGCCCTACGATCTGTTCGTGCGAGAGCAACTGGCGGGAGACCTCCTGCCCGATTCGGGTGATCTGGAGACCACGCTGGAGCGCTGGACGGCCACCGGATTCCTCTCCCTGGGTCCCAAGATGCTGGCGGAAGACGACCCCGTGAAGATGCGGATGGACATCATCGACGAACAGTTGGACACCAGCTTTCGGGCTTTCCTGGGGCTGACCCTGGGCTGCGCCCGTTGCCACGACCACAAGTTCGATCCCATCTCGATCCGGGACTACTACTCGCTGGCCGGCATCTTCAGGAGCTCCAAGACCATGGAGCACCACAAGGTGGTGGCCGAGTGGCATGAGCACGTCCTGGCGCCGGCGGACGATCGTCTCCGGCTGCAGCAACATCGGGAGAAAATCGAGGCCAAGACCAAGGCCATCGAAGCCGTCAGCAAGCGGGAGAACCGGAAGCTGGTCGAGGAGGGCCGCACCCGGGTAGGGGCCTACCTGCTGGCCGCGCAGGAGTTGGCCGGTTACGAAAAGATCCGGCTCCTGAGCGTTTTTGAAGGAAGGAATCCCGAACCCGATTCCCTGACCGTGCGGGAGGCGGGAAGCTGGGACCGGGGAAACGTCGATCGGCAACTGAAGAAGGGAAAGACGAATATCCCCGAAGCCGGGAGTTCCGACGCGCCTCCCGATGCCTATTTCGCCGAATTCGATGTCCGGATCCCCGCCGCCGGTCCCTACCAGTTGGAGTTTCTGGAAGCCGAGACGGGTGCCGGCACCGCCGATATCCACCTCAACGGCACCCTGGTCAAGCGGGGGATCGAGGCCATCGAGAACCGGACGGCCTCGCCCGATGCGGGTGGTTGGCTGGTGGCCGGAATCTTCGACCTGAACACCGGACACAACACACTCCGGCTGGAGCACAAGAACCGCTATCCCTATTTCGAGAAGCTGCTGTTCGCCCCCAATCCCCTTCCGGACGGAGCTCCCATCCCCAGAACCCTGATCCAGGTGGCCCTTCGGGACGATCTGAATCCGGTCTTTCTGCAGCAGTGGATCGACCGCCTGCGCCGGAGCCGCGGGGCGCCCTATTCGGTGCTGTACGCCTGGCACGCCCTGACCGAGGGGCGATCGCGGGAGGGGTGGCAGTCGCCGGCGGCCAGACTCTTCGAGGATCTTGAGGCGACCGGCGAGACGGAACTGGCCACCCGCTACCAGGCGCAGTTCCAGCGGGCCGAGGAGGCGTGGAAAGCGCTGGTGGGCGACCGGGAAGTCGTCGGCAAGAAATTCAGCACGGTCCGGACCGACGACGAGACTGAAGAGATCAAGCTGGAGGATCCGGCCCTGGAAGCCATGAGGGCGATCCTCTA
This sequence comes from Acidobacteriota bacterium, assembly GCA_965217775.1. Classification (GTDB taxonomy): domain Bacteria; phylum Acidobacteriota; class UBA6911; order RPQK01; family JAJDTT01; genus JAJDTT01. Next base: position 2,145,524 of record CBDCJH010000002.1, on the reverse strand, counting down.
CGAGAAGTGGGGGCCCTTTCGGCCGCCCGAGAAGACCACCGAGTACTTTCCCCAGGCCGCTCGCCAGGAGTTGGAAGCCCTGGAAGAGGAGCGGAGGAAGCTGGAGGAGGGCCGGCCCGAGCTTCCCAGCGCCATGGGAGTCACCGAAGGCAAGCAGGTCGACGATCTGGCCATCCATCTGCGCGGCAGCCATTGGGACCTGGGCGAGCAGGTGCCCCGCGGGTTTCCGGGTCTGGGCAGCAAGCCGCCCGAGAAGCTGAGCGACCCGGCGCGCAGCGGCCGTCTCCAGTTGGCGAACTGGATGGTTCGTGAGGACAATCCCCTGGCCGCCCGGGTCATGGTCAACCGGATCTGGCGCTGGCACATGGGACGGGGTCTCGTCGTCTCCACCGACAACTTCGGCCGACTGGGCGAGGCGCCCAGTCACCCCGAATTGCTCGACTGGCTGGCGACCCGGTTCGTAAAAGGGGACTGGTCCCTGAAGCGGATGCACCGTCTGATCATGCTTTCGGCCACGTATCGGATGAGCACCCGCTATTCCGCGGAGGGAGCCGGAAAGGATCCTGAGAATCGCTTGCTTTGGCGGATGAACCGCCGCCAGTTGGAAGCCGAGGCGATTCGCGACTCCATCCTCGCTGTTTCCGCCAATTTGGACCTGGAACCGGGAGGATCGTTGTTGGGCCAGAGCGGCCGGGGTTACATCAGTCCTGGAGTCCGTTACGACTGGAATCGAAGGTCGATCTATCTTCCGGTGGTGCGCAGTTCCATGTACGATTTCCTCCGGGCCTTCGATTTCGCCGACCCGTCGGTGACGGACGGAGACCGTGGAGCCAGCGTGGTGGCGCCCCAGGCCTTGTTCCTAATGAACGATTCTCTGGTGCTGGAGAACTCGCGCCGCATGGCCACCCAGCTCTTGGCCAGGGAAGACCTGGACGAGACCGGTCGGGTCCGCGTGGCCTACGAACGCGCATTGGGCCGTCGGCCCAACGATGAGGAGTCCCGGCGGGCCCTGGAATTCGTGGCCGGCATGGATGCGGGCTGGCGGGATCGGGTCGAAGAGCCCGACGAACGCCGGCTGCGGTCCTGGCAGGGATTCTGCCAAGCGCTGATGGCGTCGAGTGAATTCGCGTATCTGAATTAGAGGTTCGAACCATGAACTCACATTGGAACGATCTGATGGGAACCCGAATCTCGCGCCGGGAGATGCTTCTGGCCAGTAGCGCCGGGTTCGGTTCTCTGGCCCTGGCGGGGCTGTTGGCCGAGGAGGCCGCAGCAGCGGTTCCTGGCGATTCCGACAATCCTCTGGTCCAGAAGGCGCCCCATTTTACGCCCCGGGCCAAGCGGATCATCTTTCTCTTCATGCACGGCGGTCCCTCCCAGGTCGACACCTTCGACTACAAACCCCTGCTCCAGCGGGACCACGGCAAGCCGTTCCCCTACGAGCGTCCCCGGGTGGTCTCCAGCGAGACCTTCAACCTGCTCAAATCCCCCTGGGCGTTCAAGCGGTATGGCGAGAGCGGGCAATGGGTCAGTGAGCTCTTTCCCCACGTGGCCGAATTCGTGGATGACCTCTGCTTCATCAAGTCCATGCACGCCTCCAACTCCCGTCACGGAGCGGCCCTGCTGGAGTTGCACACCGGCAGCGACACCTTCGTCCGCCCCAGCATCGGCTCCTGGCTCACCTACGGTCTGGGAAGCGAAAACCAGGACATGCCGGGGTTCATCACCATCTGTCCCACTCAGGGTCACGGTGGAGCCAACAACTACAGTTCGGCGTTCCTCCCCGCTCCCTACTCCGGCACCGCCATGGGCACCAGCCGAATCGAGGCCAAGGACGCGAAGATCCCGTTCATCACCAACGACCAGGTCCCGCGAGACATCCAGCGCAAGCACTTGGACTTCATTCGGGAGATGAACCAGCAGCAACTGGCCCGGACCGGTCCCGACCGGAATCTGGAAGGCCGGATCCAGGCCTTCGAGCTGGCCTTCCGGATGCAGGCTCAGGCTCCCGGTTTGCAGGACCTCTCCCTGGAGTCCGAGACCACCCGGAAGCTCTACGGCTTGGACGACCGGATGACCGAGGACTTCGGCCGCCAGTGCCTGATGGCCCGGCGTCTGGCCGAGGCCGGCGTCCGTTTCGTGCAGGTGAGCCACAGCTACAAGTGGGACCAGCACCGGCGGCTGCGCCGCGACCACACCCAGAATGCCCGGGAAGTGGACAAGCCCATCGCCGGCCTGCTCCGCGACCTCAAGGGGAGAGGCCTGTTGCAGGACACGCTGGTCCTCTGGGGGGGCGAGTTCGGACGCACACCGGTGGCCCAGGGATCCGACGGCCGGGACCACAATCCCCAGGGATTCACCATGTGGATGGCCGGCGGCGGAGTGAAACCCGGCTTCTCCTACGGAGCCACCGACGACTACGGCTACTACTCGGTGGAGAACAAGGTGCACATCCACGATCTGCACGCCACGATCCTGCACCTCATGGGACTCGACCATACGCGGCTGACCTACCGCTACGCGGGACGGGATTTTCGCCTCACCGACATCCACGGCAACGTGATCACCGATATCATGGCCTGAATCTCCAGCGGTGCAGACCGCCGCGCCGATCGCCACCGAACCTTCATCCGGCAACGAAAGGACCCACATGACCAGTTTCCGAGGGCTCTATCCGGCCGTCATCACTCCCATGGACCGAGAGGACCGGCTCAACGAGGAGGCCTTTCGGCAGGTCCTGGAATTCAATGTCCAGGCCGGGGTCCATGGGTTCTGGGTGGCCGGCGGGAGCGGCGAGAGCGTGTTGCTCCAGCCGGACGAGAACCGGCGAATCGCCGAGATCGCCGCGGATCAGTGCCGGGGCCGCGTGCGGATCATCATGCACGTAGGCGCGGCGACCACGTCGGCTGCCGCCGGGATGGCGGAGCAGGCCGCCCGGGCCGGCGTTGACGCCGTCTGCGCCTTGCCCGGCTCATTCTACGGTGCGGGCGAGGACGAAGCGATCGGCTACTACCAGGCCATCGGCAAGGCCGCCGGCCTCCCCCTCTTCGTCTACAACCTGCCCGACGCCACGGGTCTGGAGTTCACCCCCGGGCTGATGAAGAAGCTCCAGGATGAGGTGCCTGAACTGACCGGTCTCAAGCATTCGGCGGTCAACTTCAGGAACGTCTGGATCTTCTCCCGCATGGGTCTGGCCTGTTTGAAGGGTTTCAGCTGCCTGATGCTGCCGGCCCTGGTCGAGGGCGCCGTGGGGTGTGTCGACGGCCCGCCCGGGGTGGCTCCCGAACCCTTCCTCCAGGTCTGGGGCGCTTATCAGGACGGGGATTGGGCGCGGGCCCGGAAGGCTCAGGACAAGGCGACGGAGATCTTCGGCCTCTTCGACGGAGAGTACGGGCCCTACGTCGCCGTCCTCAAGGAGCTCATGGGGAGGCGACTCGGAATCGACTGCGGTGTCCCCCGGCCTCCGGGCATTCCGTTGACCCGGGAGCAGGCAGACCGCGTCTGGAACCGCTTCCGCGAACTGATGCCCGAAGCCTGAGCACCCTGGGAGGGGGGACTTGCAGTTCCCCTCTTCATCGCGATCTACTTGAACTGAAACGAAAAAAGGCTCGCGTTCCGGATCCAGAAGCGGAGCTGGACGGGGCGGCCCTCCAATGAACTCACGTCGCTCTTGCCCTGCCAACTGGCCTGGGCGGCTCCCCGGACGGCCATGGGGTCCGACTCCTTCAACGAGAAGCCGGGAAGCGGCTTAGTCTGGTGATCCAGGATTTCCACCTTGATCTGGGGAATCCCGGAGCCGTCGTTGTTCCGGGCGGCCTCCATGTTGACGTAAAGGCCTGAGCCATCGAAGCTGAAGGTCTGGGTGAGCAGGATCCCGGGCTTGAGCTTGCCCGCGTCGATGGAGACGAACCCGTCCTCCGGCAGGGTCGCCAGACCGGGCGCCCGCAGCGGCGATTCTCCCTCGGCCTCCTGCCTGAGATAAAGCTGTTCGGGCCCCCGCCAGTTGGCGCCCGTGTAGTAGATCCGGATCTTCCCGCCCTGCATGATCGGCGCCTGGGAGTAGACACTGACCGAATCGAAGCTCCCCTCGGCGCCGGGCCGAACCAGGGGCTCGCGGAATTTCCGTTCGTAGTTCACGCCGTCGCGGCTGAAGGCCAGCGTCGGATAATGGAGGGTCCGTGTGGTCCGATAGATCCAGGGCACGGCAATGTAGGTGCCCTCGTACGCCACCACCGGAAAGAGGTAGAACTCGGTGTCCGGGTAGTCCTCGGCGTCCGGAAGGAGGATGTTCTGGGGGAGACTCCAATTCCTGAAGTCGGGGCTCTCCGCCCGCCCCACGATCCTCTTGCCGGTGGGGCATGCGCGGTGCAGGCAGTTCTCGATGTGGGCGGCGTAGACCTTCCGGATCGGGTCCCATCCCATGTAGTGGGTGGGGCCCCAGCGACCGGGCTCCGGGGTCGTGTCCATCACCGGGTTGGTCGGCTCGGGAGTCCAATTGAATCCGTCCGGGGAATAGTAGACGTGCAACTGCATGCCGGGCGGATTCTTGGTCCGCGTCATGGCAATCGACTTGTACCGCTTGGCGGGATCGGTCTCGTTGGGGTCCTCGAAGGTCGGCGCCCGGCCGCCGGCCGGCAGCAAGTTGTTGTTGCGGCTGCCGTTGAACTCCACCTTGCCCAGATTCGGTTTTTCCCAATGGACTCCGTCCTTGGAGGTGGCGTAGCAGAGCCGGTAGTTGTAGTTGCCGTAGATCCCCACGTATCGGTAGGGAGCATCGACTATTTCCCGAGTGGCGCCGGTGTCGGTCCAGTGGAATTCCACGAGCTGCCCTCCCGGTTCCGCGCGCCAGTCGCCGCTGGTGGAGTACCACATCCTGAAGAGCTTCTCCCCCGGGTCGTAGAGGACCTTGGCCACAGGAGAGAAATGTCCCTCCCAGGGCCGGTCCGGGCGGATGACCGGGTTGCTGGGCTCCTTGACCGCGGTGTTGAGCACCTGTTTGGCGTCGGTCAGGCTCTGGATCATGTAGTCGTCGATGAACAACTGCTTGCGATTGCCGATCTCAACCAGGCTCGCCACGTCGGAAGCGGCGTGGGCGGTGAAAGTGGACAGCAAGAGAAGACAGAGCATTCGCGTCCAGAAGTCGGTTTTCATGGGCTCCTCTCCGGGTGCGGATCAACGGGTTAACATTTTTGTCCGGGAACACCGAAAACTACCACACAGGTGTTGGCTGTTCACCTCCGATACTTAAAACGGTTTGCGGGTTCTTCTCTGAACCTGTGGAGGGTTGTCGAAGACCGCAGGAAGAATCCAACTCGCCTTCGGACGACTCTATCTTCGACGACCAGTCCGCGCCCTACAACCCGAAGCGCTCTCTCGACCTGGTTGATATGGGACCGATGGTCCAGGTTCAGAAGTCTTCGGACAGCGGCCTCGCTACGGCGATCATTTCTTGACCACTGGTGGTCCTGCTCGGAATTGGAATGTCCCAGCCTTCCTGAACGTAACCGGCCAAAGCTGTCGCGAGTGCGTCCTCGGCCATCGCCAAGGCTTCAGCCTTGTCGTTTCCGCAAGTCAGCGCCTCGGGAACGTCTGGAAACGTGACAGAGAATCCGCCCTCTTGTTCGGGAGTCAGGCCACAGGGGTAAGCGTATCGCACCTCAGAAGTCCTCCCTGCTGATGTTCAACTGTTTCAACATGCCAACAAAGGTCCCCCGCCGCAACTCACCCCGCTTCACCGAGGTGAAACGACGGGCGTATTCTATAACGGCTTTTTCTCCTGGGTGGCTACAGCGTAGAATTCCAGACTCCAACGGCAAGCGTGGAAATGACGTATTCGAGGAGAGGGCCGTGAGTCGACTCGGAGATGAACTCCGGCAGAGAAGCCAGGCGCATCGGATCGTCAACCGAAGCACGCGGAAAAACTGGGACTTCTTCAGCAGGCATCGAAACCGGGTCATGGACCTGCTGGGCGCCGAGAGCCGGCTGCAGGGCAGGGTGGCGATCCTGGGGGCGGGGAACTGCAACGACCTGGATCTGCGCCAGTTGGCCGCCGAGTGCGGTGAGATCCATCTCTTCGACCTGGACCGGGAGGCCATGGAGCAGGCGCTTCTGAGACAAGGGATTCCGGAGGGTTCCAACATTCACTTGCGGGACGATCTGGACCTTTCGGGCCTCGGCGGTCCGGATGCCGACACGGCGAAGGTCCCGGCCAAAGACTTCGAACTCGTGGTCTCCACCTGTGTGGTAAGCCAACTCCTGGAGACGGTGAGCCGCCTCCATCCACCCGGATCCCGCCGCGACCGGACCATGCTGCGGGTCCGAGACGCACACGTTCGTCTCTTGACCGATCTGATCGCCCCAGGCGGGACGGGGGTCGTGGTGACCGACATGGCCGAGGCCGTCGCGGAACCCGGCGCTGCCGAACCACGTGAGCCGGCCTCATCCCGGGAGTCGGAGCAGATGGGACGGTACTTTCTCGGTCTGGGTCCGCAGGGGCTGGAGGATGCTCTCCGGGCGGTTCCGCATGTGGCGGAGTCGTTTCGGGGTGTGAAACAAGTTGAGCCGTGGACCTGGCAATTGGATGCGATCCGACGTTATCTGGTCCACGCCGTCCGTTTCACCAAGTCCGCCGGCCGCTGAGCGTGCCGTTTCGGGGACGTCCTACCAGTCGATCCTCAGGCGGGTCCAGCGCACGCCGAACCGGCCCCCTTCCCGGGACCAGTGCGTGGCCAGGAAGTCGCCGTCCTGGAGGCGGATGGCGGTGGGGAACCCGAACTGGAAGCCTCCGAACTCCTCCACCCCCGTGGCCAGACCAGCCGGCCGATCCCGGCGGGTTCCGGGATCGTACATCAGTCCCTCGTAGTGGATCTCCCATCCTTCGGGAGTGAAGGTGACCAGGTTCATCACAATTCCCTGATCCCCGTACCGCCGGTTGTAGAGGACCAGGAGCCGGTCGCCGCCCAGAGGGATGGGAGTCATGGTCTGGCCCCGAATACCGGTACTGCGGGGAACGCTCCAGGTGAGGCCGTCGTCCCGGGAGATCACGAACGAGTCTTCCTCGTCGACCACCTCCCCCAGGGTCACGGTCCAGCAGGTGGCGATGAGCAGGCCCTCATCGGTCTGGGCCAGCTTCTGCTCCAGGTACCCCAGCTTCGCCTCCGGGTCTTCGAACACGATTGCATGGCGCGGCCACGTCTCCCCGCCGTTGTCGGACACGGCGGCCAGGACCTGCTTGCCCAACGTGTCCTTGGAATCGAGGGTGGCGGCCGGCGCCAGCAGGCGGCCGGACCGCAGGGGGAGGATTCCGTGCGAGATCTCCAGCTTCCTGTGCCCCTGCATGGGGACGGAGCGGGGAGGGGACCAGTTCCGTCCTCCGTCCAAGGAGCGGAGGAAGACGGGCTCATTCTCGGAGTCACCGAACACCTTCGTAGCTCGCGTGAAGTGACGGGAGCCGTAGGCATAGACGGTCCGGCCGTCGGCCGAAAGGCTCAGCTTCAACGCGTTGGTGGAGTCTTCCTTGCGAGGCAGAAGCGTGCCTTCCACCTCCCAGGTTTCGCCTCCGTCAGTGGAGCGGGCCCAGTCCGAGCCGCCGGTGGCGTGAGCGCCGCCACCGACATTAAAGGAGCAGAGGATGTCTCCGTCGGGGAGTTGGACCGCCTGGGGAAATGCCGACTCACGCTCGTCGATTCGGCCCGTGCCCAGGATCTCGATGGACGCCATGGAACCCTCCTTGAAACAGAATGATGACGGAGCCTCACACGGCGGGACGCTCGATCGCTCGCAATCGGCGCCCGGGATTTCCACGGCGGCCGCAAAAAAGAAAAGGCTTGCACCCCGGTGGATGCAGGCCCTTTCGGGAAAATCGAGCTCAGCCAGCCTGAATCGTCCGCTTGACGGGATCGAAGGTCAAGCGCCGGCCGCTCCAATAGGAATCGGTGGACATGATGCAGGCGATGGAATGACCGTATCCGGCCTCTACGGGGCAGTACAGCCTCTTGCTGTCCCGGGTGCGAACGGCGTCAAGCCAGTTGGCCACGTGGCTCCTTTCGCCCGGAGCGTCAGGAATGGGGACCTGATCCTCGATCTTGCCCTCGGCCTTCACTCCCCGGCCCGAGAAGTGCCAGGGGACGTTGGGGTTGGCGCTGGACTCGGCCCGGCCCTTGCTCCAGTCCTCACGATTGTTGGAGCCTCCGGCCTCGAAGCTGCCCAGGGTGCCGTGCAACTGGGTGGCTTTCCCGTATCCGTTGATCAGGTTGGTGGAATAGACGGTCAAGAACTTTCGGCCGTTCTTCTCGTACTCCAGAGAGACCTCGATGGTGTCGGCGTTCTCCCTCCAGTCCTTCCAGGCGTAGATGCCGCCGTGGGCCACGGCGCTCAGGGGATAGGAGGTGCCGGTGAGCATGTGGGCCAAGTCGATGCCGTGGGTCATCCACTGGTCGATGATGCCGCTGGAGAAGTCCTTCCAGAGGCGGAAGCAGCGGAACACCCTGGGGTCGAAGGGGCGGTGCGGTTTCCCCATGAGCCAGGTGTTCCAATCCACGTCGCTTTCCTTGATCTTCGCCAGGTCCTGGTCCTTCTTGGCCCAGCGGTAGGGGCTGTACCAGCTCCAGTGGAGGTCGACCTTGACCACGTCTCCGATGATCCCGTCCTCGATCATCTTGGCCGCCTGCCGGTACTTGGGGGAACTTCGCCGCTGGGTGCCGATCTGGACGACGCTGCCCGCTTTCTTCACCGCGTCCAGCGCCGCGTTGGTCTCCGACAGGACGTTGCCCATGGGCTTCTCGCAGTAGGCGTCCTTGCCCGCTTGGGCGGCCATTTCGAGGATCTGGGCGTGGGCGTGATCCGGAGTGGCGATGATGAGAGCGTCGATATCCGGGTCGTTCACGATCTGCTCGTGGTGGCTGTAGACCTTCGGGGTCGTTCCCTGCCGTTCCTCGGTCAGTGCCTTCGCTTGCTCCCGAGCGTCGTTCCAGACGTCGCAAACCGCCGTGAGGCGGGCGTTGAAACGCTGATTATGCTCGAAGAACTCCCTCATGATGCCCCTGCCGCGGCCGCCGGGACCGGCGATGCCGACCCGGATCTGACCGTTTACGTCCCGGGATTTGGCTATGGCGGGAAATCCGGCCAGTGCGAGTCCGGCTCCGGCGCCGGCCGAATGGGACAGGAAGGATCGCCTGTTGATGGAAGATTGACTCATGGCTCATACTCCGTCAGGTTTGATCGACGGGTTCCGGTTGTCGGAACCGATTGGACAATGGTAGCGAAGTGGGTGCAACCCGACAAGGTCCGTACGATCCCTAAACGTAGACACTGACTAAGGATAGGAAACCTCCATGACTCAGAAGAGAATCCTGGTGACGGCCCCGGTGGAAGAGATCGTGATCGAGTTGCTGGAGGCCCATGCTCCCACGGTGACCTCGCCCAGCACCGACCAGACGACCCTGATGGGTCTGCTCTCGGGAATGATCGGGATCGTCGCCCGGGGGGAGGCCCGGATCACCCGCGAATTGGTGGAGGCCGCCCCCGATCTCAAGGTCGTGGGCAGGACCGGCGTCGGGTACGACAACGTGGACGTTCCGGCCCTGACCCGCCGGTCGATTCCCCTCATCATCGCCCCGGTGGGCGGATTCTCCGTTGCCGAAGGGGCCCTGGGGATGCTGCTCTGCCTGGTCAAGAACATGCGCATCATGGACGCCGCGGTCCGAAGCGGCAACTGGGAGCGCCGTTACGACGAACTGGTCGGGGACGTGGCCGGCCACACGTTCGGCATCGTGGGATTGGGCCGGATCGGGTCGTATCTGGCCAGGCTGCTGCAACCCTTCGAAGTGACGGTCCTGGGCTACGACCCATACGTTGACGCCGATCGAATGGCCGAGTTCGGAGTCCGAAAGGTTGCATTGAAGCAATTGCTGGCCCAGTCCGACTATGTCTCCTTGCACATGCTCCTGAATGACGAGACCCGCGGCATGATCGACCGGGAGGCCGTCGCCGGCATGAAACGGGGAGCGGTGCTGCTGAACCTGGCCCGCGGCGGCATCACCGATGGTCTCGACACCCTCGCCGACGCGCTTGAAGACGGACAACTCAGCTACGTGGGACTGGACGTGTTTCCCACCGAACCGCCCGACGTCTCCCACCGGATCTTCAAAAACCCCAGGTGCCTTTTCGCGCCCCACTCCCTGGGGATGAGCTACCTGGCCATGGACCGGGTCGGGCGTTCCATGGCCAACGACATGTTGGCCGTGCTGGAGGGAAGACGGCCCCGGCACTGCGTCAATCCGGAGGTCTTATAGGAGGGGGGACATTTTGTCCCCCTCTTCGTCGTCGCCCCCAAATCAAGAATAGGGGACAAAATGTCCCCCCTCCTATGGGGGACAGGAATGTCCCCCCTCCTGCCCCTACCCGTTCACCAAGCTCAGTAGCGGCTCCAGGGCGTGCAGTCTGGAGGAGATCTCTTTTCGCTCGATCCGCTTCATGAGTTGTCGGACCGCCTCGTTGACCGGTGTCGGCACTCCTTTCTCCCTTCCTTTGCGGACCACGAATCCGTTGAAGTGATCCACCTCGGTGATCCGTCCCTTCCAGTGGTCCTGGAGCAGGGAAGTGGCGGCAGCCGGACTGATCCGTTCCGACATCCGGGCCAGTCGCCGGTCCATGGTCCCATCCCGTCCGCGGGCGGCCGCCAGCACCTGATCCGGCGTGCAGTGGCCCAGGACGCGGTGGATGGCGTGTCCATGGGCCCGGGCCACATGGACCACCTCCGCTGCCAACTGGATCATGATCTTACGCACATCCGGCTCACCCAGGAGTGGGGCTGACCGCAACCCGGTGATTCCCGAAAGCGCATTGACCATGGCGCTGGTGGCCAGCTTGGTCCAGCGCATGGCCATCAGATCGCCCGTGGTCTTCGTCGGCCACACGGCGTTCAGATAATGGGCCACTTCTTCAGCTTTGTTGACCGAGGACCCGACGTACTCACCCACGTAGGCGCCGGGAGCGTTGAGGTTGGAGGACCGGGAGACGGACTGGGTGGAGACTTGGATCCGGCCGGGTGCCTCCAACACGGCGTTGATCAGGATGACGACGCCCAGGATCCGTCCGCTTTCGACTCGTTGGGCAATGATCTCTTCGTTGATGCCGTTCTGGGTGCTCACCACCCAGGCCTGCGGCGACAGGTGGGGAAGAATCCTCTCCACGGCGGTGTCTGAGTCGTACGATTTCACCGCCAGAAAGAGGATGTCCACCGGGTCCGGAAGGTGGAGTTGGTCCGGATGGACGACCGGCGGGCGGAAGAGAACCGGTCCTTCTTCGTCTTCGATCCGAAGGCCCGAGTCCCGAATGGCCCGGAATTGCTCCGGCCACGGCTCGATCAGCGTGACGTCATGTCCCGCGCCGAACATCCGGGCGCCGACCTGGCCCCCGATGGCGCCGGCGCCAAAGACAGCCAGACGTTTTCCCATTCGGTCAGAGCCGGATCCGCCGCTGGATCTGTTGGTTGGCTTCCCAGTAGGTCTTCTTCAGCCGGATCATCTCGTCTTCCGGCGCCGGCTGGACCTGGCCCCGAGCGTCGACGGCTCTGGAGACCAGGGTGTGCTCGCCCGGAGAGGGATCATTCCAGACGTAGGACCAGAAGGTCCAGCAGTGGGGATAATCCTTCCCCTCGCCCAACTCGGTCTTCCTCCAGGGGCCGTCGTCCAGCTTCAGCTCGACCCCCTTCAACGGAGTCCCGTCGTTCCAGACCGCGCCCATGACCCGGACGGCACCGCCATCCAGACGGGTCACTCGGGCCACGATGGACTTGAGATTCATGCGGCCGACCGAGGTCTCGCGCCAGATGGTTTCGCCGTCCCGCTCCTCACCGCGGATCGTAACGTAGTCGCGTCCCATGAAGCGGCTCAGGAAACGCCGGTCATGGACCTCGATGCGCCAGAGCCACTTGACCCAGGCCACTCCGTACCAACCGGGAACCACCAGGCGTAGCGGAGCGCCATGGGTCTGGCTCAACGGCTTCCCATTCATCTCGTAGGCCAGCAGGACCCGATCCCGAAACGCTTCTTTGACCGAAAGACTGCGCCCGAAATTCTGCTCGTACTCGTTGCCGCGGATCTCCTCCTTGCCGCGGTCCACTCCGAAGAAGACCACCTCGGTGGCCTCCGGGCTCAGACCGCATTCCTCCAGGACCGGACCCAGCCGCGTCCCGCTCCAGCGAGCGTTGCCGATGGCTCCCATGAATCGCTCCGAGGCACCGTTTCCGGAGCACTCGAGCGTGGCGGTGTAATGACTCTTGGGACGGGCCTTCAAGTCTTCCAGAGTCAAAGAAAGGGGCTGGTTCACGAATCCTCCGATGGACAGCCTCCACTTCCCCATGTCCACTTCCGGGACCCCGTAGTGTTTGACGCTGAAGAAGTCCGATTCGGGGGTGATCCAGGATTCGAGCTGGTCCCACTGGACCATGGACCGATCCGGATTCACCGGCTGTGGATCCAGGAAGGGCACCACCGTCTCTCCGGTCTCCACGGGAGGCAGCACGAAACCGAATACTGAAGAGTGAAGGAGCGAAGCGCCGGTCGCCGCCAAACCTCCGCGCAGCCACTCGCGTCGTGAAAGGGATCGTTCATCTCTCATTGCATGTCTCCGTCCATTCCGGATTTCGGTGGGTTCAACCTCATGTTAGCAGTGCCTCCCGCAACCCGCCACGCCGCCCCTGGGAGGGGGGACAGTCTTGTCCCCCTCTTCATCGCGCCTTCCCCGCCAACTCCCGCGCCTTGGCGCCGTGGAAACGAGCTTTCTCGAAGGCTCCCATGGACTGGTAGATTCGTTCCAGCAGTTGATGGTGCTTGGGATCCTTATCGTTCAGTTCCAGCGCCTTGCGGGCCATTGGTTCGGCCTCGTCCAGCCGTTTTCGATAGAGGAATGAGAGCGCCCTGATGAAGGGGCCCGTAGGATCTGTGGGATCGACTCGCATGATCCGCTCGGCCAGGGCGCCGGTCTGTTCCAGGTTGCCCCGTTCCATCTCCAGCCGGGCCGCGGTGGAGAGCAGGCCCACGTCTTGGGGACAGGCGTCCAGGCCCTTCGCCGCGGAGTCCCGGGCCTCCTGGTGGCGCTGGGTCCGTCGTTCCACCAGTGCCAGTAGGAGATACGCCTCGCAGCTCTGGCCGCCTTGGTCAAGATAACGGCGAAGGTGCGTGCCGGCGGCATGGAGATCTCCTCGTCCGAAACTGAGCTTGCCCCGCCCGAAACCGGTCAGATGGGTGTTCGGCTCCAGTCTCTCCGCGCGGGCGTAGGCATCCAGAGCGGCCCGCTGATCGCCGATCTCCAGGTTCGCGTCTCCCAGGTCGGCGAACACTTCCGCGCTGGCCCGGGGCGAGGCGGACATCCATCGAAGTGTCTTGAGCCGTCCCCGCAAGTGCGCTCTCTGCCGGTGGTTCTTCAGGACCGCCCGGCCTTCCGCCTCTTTTCCCTGGCGCAGAAGGCTGGTCCCCAGATTGAAGAGGATGTTCTCGTGGCCCGGATTAAGGCGCAGGACCTGGCGGAAATTCCTTTCCGCCGCGGGGTAAAGGCCTTCCTTCAGATCCAGCTCTCCCAGGTGGAAGAGAGTGGTCGGCTCGTCGGGCCGGAGCTGAAGCACCAGCTCCAACTCCCGGCGGGCGTCCGCATCCCGGCCCATGCGGGCGAACGCGACTCCCAGGCTCAGCCTCAGCTCCCAACTGTCCAGACCCTTGTCCATGGCTTGTCGGAAGTTCTCTATGGCTTCCGGGTAGTTGCGAAGGGAGGTCTGACAGATACCGGCCAGATAGTAGATGACCGGCGAAGGGTTGGGAGCCTTCAGCAGTTGTTCGAGATCGGCCAGCGCTCCCAGGTAGTCCTGGTGCAGCTTCATCTTCTCCATGGCGCTGTCAGGCGACGGGACGGACTGGCTCCGGATTCCTCCCGCCAGACAGAGCACAACAGCGATATAGGGGAGGATCATGGAGGAAGCAAAACGAGGAGATGCGCTCACGTTTTCCGTCTCCGGTCCATGGAGCACCGGCAAGACGCAGGATACCATGACCGCCCAGATCGGCCCGGTTCCCGGGCGGCAGGGACCGGGGCGGGACGCGCGAACCTCCGGGTGTCGTAGTAGACTGACCGGGAATTATCGGAGGGAATCGAGATGACTCTACAGTCTGCGACCGATCGTCGGCGGTTCCTGGTCCAGGTGGGCGCCGTGTCGTTGCTCGCCCAGGGCCCCGTCGGGAGCCCGCAGGCGAAGGCGGCGGCAAAGGAATACGCTGGTCTGGCCACCCGTAGGTTCAGAGGACATATCGACGGGGCCAGAAAAGCCATTCTGGACGAAATCAAGCCGACACCGGCCCAGTTGGAGCATGGACTCGAGCTCCATCGGGAATCCATGGTCTGCGATCTCTACGGAGGGTCCAATCCAGTTCACGTGACCGGGTTCTACTCCGAATCCATGAAGGCTTGGGCGCTTGAGGTTCTGGACCGGGAGCCGGACCCGGAACGGAAACTAGAGCTGTTCAGGTCCACCGTCCGGCCGCAGATTCAGAAATGGCGCGCGCTGGAGGTGGTCCACGATCCCGGTTTTCGGGCCAACCACCGGCTGGCGTGGGAATCGGCCCAGATCGACCTGGGCCTCGCCGACGTGGCCTGGGCTCCGGAAGGGGAAGGGGACCGGGGTTCCCTCGAGTACCTGGCCAGCGCCACCTACGCCTTCGACCACTTGTCCTACATGGAAAAGTTTCTGCGAATCGAGGATCTTCCCGAGTTCAAGCGAGCCGGGAAGCATGCCGTCATCTGGCACGTAGGCCGCCCCGACGCCTGTTTCGCCGGCCCACACATCAAGGATCCCATCAAGAGTCTCGACTTTTTCTATGGGTTCGGCGTCCGCCACTGCCAGTTGACCAACAGCACCCGGAACCAGTTGGGAACTTCCCACTATCAGGAGACGGACGCGGGCCTCACGGAGATGGGGGAGTCCGTCATCCGGCGCATGAACCAACTGGGGATGATGGTGGATCTTTCCCACTGCGGAACCCAGACGACGTTGGACGCCATCCAGGCCTCGCAGGAACCGGTACTCATCAGCCACACGGCTTGCCGGGCGCTGTCCCGCGGAGGCAAGAGCCCAAATCGAAACGCCACCGACGAGGCGATTCGAAGTACGGCCGACAGAGGGGGAATGATCGGAATCATCACCGTGCCCAACCTGTTGGGTGGATTCGGTGCGGAGGCCGTCTACCGGCACCTGGACCATGCGGTCAAGCTGGTGGGTGTGGACCATGTGGGCCTGGCCTCGGACCAGGGTCCCATGGGCCGGGCCGTGCAGGCTCCGGAAATCGTTAAGATCCTGAAACCCCGGAAGTTTCTGGCCACCGGCTTCAAGGGCACGCGGACCTACTGGGAATGGGAGACCGGGCCCCGTCCCCTGTCCTGGGTCAACGCTCCCTATCTGACGGTGGGGTTGGTGGTGAGAGGCTACTCGGACGACGACATTCGCAAGATCATCGGCGGCAATTTCCTCAGGGTGGCCGGCAAGATCATGGACAAGCGACCCCGGGGACGATTGACCTGATTCGAAATTGAGTCGCCGCCCTCTGAAGGGCCCGGTGACATCGGGAGGCGTGAAGTATGGAGTCCAATCTGTGTCTGCGAACGGCTGGACGTTTCGTCGCCGGAGCGTTTCTGATCCCGTTCCTGGCTTGCGGGGTTGACGAAGACACGCGGGATCCGTTCCGCGAGATCGTGGACATTTCCCGGGACGAGGCGGCCTTGGCCGAGTATCTCCAGCCGGTTCCGCCCAAGGAGCCGCAGGAGGCCCTGGCATCGTTCGAGGCGGTCGACGGATTCCGTATGGAGATGGTGGCCCATGAGCCCCTGGTGAACGACCCGGTGGCGGCCGCGTTCGACGAGAACGGCCGCCTCTACGTGGCCGAGATGCGGGACTATCCCTACCAGCCGGGTCCGGGCGAGAAGCCCATCGGCGTGGTCCGCTTGCTGGAGGACACCGACGGCGACGGCACCCTGGACCAGAGCCACGTCTTTGCCGACGAGTTGCTGTGGCCCACCGGAGTGACGGTCTGGAACGGAGGGGTCTACGTTACCGCTCCCCCCGACATCTGGTACCTCAAGGACACCGACGGTGACGCCAAGGCCGACATCCGGAAGAAGGTCTATTCGGGCTTCGGACACCAGAACGAGCAGCAGATGATGAACAGCATCATCATGGGGGTGGACCATTGGATCTATGGGATCGCTTCCGGAAACGCCGGCGAGATCCGATCCTTGGAGAATCCGGATTCGCGTCCAGTCTCATTGGGCGCCCGGGATTTCCGCTTCGATCCCGTGAGCGGACGGTTCGAGACCACCACCCAGACCTTCCAGTTCGGGCACGCCTTCGACCAATGGTTCAACCGCTTCGTCTGCAACCAGGGGATGCCGGGGTGCCACGTGGTGTTGCCGGCCCGCTACCTGGAACGGAACCCCTACCTTTTCGTCAATCTGCACCGGTGGCTGGGACCGGGCGCCAACCAGGTGAAGCCCTTGGTCCAGGGCCAGACCCGCCTCTACAAGATCAGTCCGGTGGAGGGCTGGCGCACCATTCGTCAGGCGCGGCGAATCTTCGCCGGGTCCTCTTCCCGGAGCGCGGGCGTCGGTCACGACTACCTGACGGCCGGTTCGGGGGTGACCATGTATACGGGCCACGCCTACCCGGAGAAGTACCGGGGCAGCTACTTCATGGGCGCCAATACGGGCAACCTGATCCACCGCCGGGTTCTCATCGACGACGGAGTCACTTTCCGCTCAGAGCGGGGGGAGGCGGAGGGCTCGGAGTTCGTCCGCACCGCCGACAACTGGTTTCGGCCCGTGAATGCGGTCAATGCGCCTGATGGAACCGTGTACTTCCTGGACATGTCCCGGGAGCTGATCGAGGCGACCCACGTCCCCGGACGGGTGATGAAGCACCTGGATTTCACCAGCGGACGAGATCGGGGACGCATCTATCGCCTGGCGCCCCCGGGATTCGTGTCGCCGCCTCCGCCCCGGTTGGGCGAGGCGACGATCGAGGAACTGGTCGCCCATCTGGAACACGATGGGGGCTGGTGGCGGGCGACGGCCCACCGTCTGATCCGTGAACGGGAAGACCGGTCGGCGGCGCCCCTCCTGCGCCGGCTCTTGAGGGAGAGTTCCCGTCCCCTGGCCCGGATGCATGCACTCTGGTCCCTGGAGGGTCTTGGTTCGCTCCGGGACCGGGACCTGCTGCGGGGTCTGGGGGATCCTGAAGCCGGTGTCCGGGTCCACGCCGTCCGGCTGGCCGAATCCCGCTTGAATCGGTCCCGCGCCCTGTTCCGGAAGGTGTCGGACCTGGCCCAGGACCCGGAAATCCGGGTCCGGTTCCAGGTGGCCCTGAGTCTGGGCGAGGTGCGAGGGCAGAGGGCTCTTCCCGCACTGGTCCGGATCGCCCGGGAAGATACGGGCGACTTCTGGGTCCGGAACGCCGTCCTGAGTTCCTGTGCCGAATTCGGCCACCAACTGTTTGCCCGGTTGGCCAACGAGGAGACGTTTCTGGCGCAACCCAAATCGGTCCAGTGGTTGTCCCGGCTAGCCCGGGCCGTGGGGGCCCGGGAACGCGCACGGGAGTTGAGGCGGGTTCTCGGCGTCATGGCCGCCAATCCGGTGTTGGCCGCAAGACCGTCCGCAAGGCAGGAGATCATCCTCGGAATGGCCGAAGGCCTGGCCTATTCCGGCGGGTCGCTCTTGGGGCTGCGAAGGCTCCCGGCCTCCGCAGCCTCCATGATCAAGGCTCACATGGAGCGTGCGGGCAAGATCGTCGCCGACGAGTCCGCTTCCCTGGGGGACCGGCTCGAATCCATCCGGCTGCTTCACCATGACCGGCTGGCTCGAGTGAAGCCCGTACTGGCCTCGCTGGTGGATCCCCAACAGCCTCAGGACCTCCAAATCGCGGCAATCGATGCCTTGGCGGGCTTCCAGAGCCCGGAGATACCGGGTCTCCTGCTGGAGGACTGGATGGCGCATTCTCCCCGAACCCGAAGCAAGATCCTGGAGACTCTCTTCGCGCGACAGGAATGGACCTCGGCCTTGCTTGAGGCCGTCTCGGAGGAGTCGGTCGCAGCCAACCAGATCGACGCCAAGCGTCGGGATCTCCTCGTGAACCACGACGACGAGACTATCCGCGAGCGGGCGGCCCGGCTACTGGGGTCCGAGGAACTGGGGTCTCGCAAGGACGTGCTGGTCGAATTTCAGGCCAGCTTGTCTCTGACCGGCGACCACAAACGCGGCGAGGCCGTCTACCGTCGGGAATGCCTCAAGTGCCACCGGCTCTCTTCCCGGGAGCACCCCATCGGACCGAACCTGATCCGCGGCTCGGAGAAGGATCCCGAGTCCCTCCTGGTGAACATCCTGGATCCCAACCGTTTCGTCGAACCCCAGTATTTGCAGTACGTTGCGACGGACCTCAAAGGGGGGCTCTACACCGGTCTGCTAACGGATGAGACGGCCACCAGCGTGACCCTGGTGGAGGGCGACGACCTGCGGAACACCCTGTTGCGGGAGAACATCCGTGAGATCCGGGCGACGACCAACTCCCTCATGCCCGAGGGTCTGGAAGAGACCATCAACCATCAGGAAATGGCCGATCTGATCTCTTTCATCCTCAAGTATCAGTACGAGGTCGGCACCGAGAGCGCCGGGATCGGCTACGGGGAGGAAGTCTACGAAGAGATGATGCTTCACCCGTCGCTGAGGCCGGAGAATCAGGATCCACAGAAGGGAAATTAGTTGATTTCAGGTGGGGAGCGCGACGGGGATTGCTGCCGATAATTTCAGTTAACGATTGTAAAATTACGACATGATTGTGTGTCTGGGCTGGGGATCGCTCATTTGGAATCTTGGTGGGCTGCCCATAGAGAAGCTGAAGACACGTAGGAATCTTCCGTACTGGGCGCGTTGCGCCGAGACGCTGGGGAAAGAGGTTGGCGACTGGCAGCCAGATGGCCCGAAGGTTAAGGTGGAATTCGTGCGTCAGTCTAAGGGGGACCGTCTCACTCTGGTGCTACACGACACCCCGAAATCCGTATGCAGTTTCTGGGCTCGTATGACCGTGACGACTCCAGACGAAGCGCTGAGAGACTTGGCAAGGCGAGAGGGAACAAGCATCTGCAAGATCGGGCATTGGCCCAAAGAAAACGGGGAGCCGAATATCGAAAACCTAGGAGCCTGGGCTTCAAGCCGTAGTATTGACCATGTGATCTGGACAGCACTAGGACCGAGATTCTTCGACCAAGAGGGTGTCTGTCCGACAGAGGATGAGGCTGTCGCACATCTCGACGGCCTCTCCGGCTGCGCCCGAGCCCATGCCAAGCAATACGTGCGCTACGCCCCCCGGCGAATCAAGACACCCTACCGTAGCCGCATCGAACATCGTCTCAACTGGACACCTTCTGAGTAGGCACTCCTCTCCGGCATGGAGAG
Organism: Acidobacteriota bacterium; assembly: GCA_965217775.1. GTDB lineage: Bacteria > Acidobacteriota > UBA6911 > RPQK01 > JAJDTT01 > JAJDTT01. Next base: position 2,126,039 of record CBDCJH010000002.1, on the reverse strand, counting down.
CAGACCCAAAGAGAAAAGTCATGGCCACCATGGACACTAAGCTAATTGGCCGACTGGGCGAGTTGCTAGTCGAGAAGCAGTTGATCGAACATGGTTGGCACCCTGTACGTCTTGATGCCGCGCAAATGGCATCCAATGCTGATTTGGTGGCCATCAGGGGGTTGCATCGAGTCTCCGTACAAGTGAAGACAGCGAACAATGCGACCTCGGAGAATCCCCGCTCTCTGTCACTGGCCTTCGGTTATTACGGGACCGGTTACCTTCATGGCTCCAAGCCGATGTTCAACTCTAAACCCAGTCCACTCGTGGCCGACATCGTTGTCGGAGTGAGCTATGGCGCTTCGCCCAGGTTCGTCGTCCTGCCCGTGGCCCTTGCAGAAAAGCTCACTCAGAAGCACTTCGACTATTGGTACCCCGTGCCGAAGAAGGACGGCTCACAACGCAGTCCCTCATTTCCCTTTCATTTGCGCTTTCCGATTGCACCGGGTCACCCACACTTGGCCCATTTGAGGATGATCGAGCGCCATCTATTGGCCTTTGAGAACCACTGGGAGCTGCTTTCCGAACCGCCAGATCGTCTGCACGACAAGACCGAATGGAGTTTGCAAACGCCCTCACCGGAGCTTTCCACCTCTCTGCGTGGCGCCGACCGACGACAGTGAAAATTGGAGTTTATCTATGAAAATCCTGATCAACGGGAAGGAAATCGAAAGGCGCAAAAAAGAGTTTTTGAAAGCCATGTCTGTTGCCCTTTAGAGAGGGGAAAGTCATTTCCTCTCGCCACGGAGATCGGTCACGTTTTTTGTGGCCCCAGAGGAGACAGTCCACAGTGGGGGAAGTGGATTGTCCGTTCTGAGGCGGGCTATACTTAGTTTATGACCCATGGAACTTGCCAACCAGACGACCTAATGGACGGCTGGTGGTTGTTCTGGTTGAGCAGGTCCGTGACCACTACTTCTCGGGCCTTTTCAGGGAGGCTGACGGGGAAGACCCGCCAGATGTAGGCCAGTGGTTCGAGGATGTCCGCCAGCGCCCGGCCCTTCGCGGGCGGAAAGGATGCGCCGCGAGGCGGAGAATCTGCGGAAGGCCCTCCAACAGCGCCAGCCGCCGCGCCGACAAGCTCCCCCGGCTGGCTTAGCTCGCCATCTCGGCGGCATGGTCTGGGCTGTCAAGTGGATACTCTACGTTTTCCTGGCCATCCTCACCCTCTACTACCTCGTTATCCCTCTCATCACAGCCATCGTCATGAGTGTCATCCTGGGCCTCGTAGCGCTCGAATGACCATCGTTCTCACGTACACTCTCGCCACCCTTGGGTCGTCTCCTGGATTCCATTGGACACAGCGGAGAGGTTCCAACACTCGTGCGTGCGCGTGAGAAGGGGACAGCCACCTCCTCTCGGTCCTTGCTAAGAAGTGAAGTCCTTTCAGGTCAGTATCGCCCGTCCCCACCCGAGATCATACTGCTAGAGAAACGGGGAGGAATCCCTCGGCGATTGGTTCTGCCGTCGGCGGCAGACGCTATTCTTCTCCAGACTCTGGTCAATGTTCTAGAGAGGGAGATCAGGGCTGATCAGCCCCATCCGAACGCCTACTACTCCCAGAATCATGCTCTCCCGACTCCCGAGGAGGTTGACGGCACATTCGCGTATCCTTGGTGGATTCTGTGGCCGCGATTCCAGGAACGGATCTGGAAGTTCGCGCGATCCTACAACTACGTCGTCATCACTGATCTTGCTAACTACTTTGACTCCATCCCTCTTGCCGCCTTGAGGAACCGGATCTCTTCTCTTGGAGATTTCGGCGAGAATGTTTTGAATTGGGAATTATAAATCCTAGTTGACAAACTCAAGCCAGACTCCAACCTGTGGTAAGGGAAGGATGACAGGTAGAACCAGAATGCGACTCCTGCTGAACCTTTGACTGAGCTACAGGAGTCAGACAGTCATTGCCCGTCCTCAGTTCATGATACTCCCTTCGACTCAGGAAAGTCACTGAGGTATTCGTCAGTCCATTGTAGTAAAGTGAGCAGATTGCCCAGTAATCGACGGTGAGACTACCGTTCAAGGAGACAGGAATGAAAACTTACAATTTGTTTATTAGCCATTCATGGTCCTACTCAGAGAATTACGATAGACTTATAAATCTTTTGAATTCTAGAGCCTACTTCTCGTTCAGGGACTATTCGGTTCCCAAAGATGATCCAGTCCACGACGCGGACAATGAGGACGAGCTTCGAGAAGCAATCACAAACCATATGAGACCATGTCACGTCATACTTATCATGGCCGGAGTGTACTCCACTTATAGCAAGTGGATAAAAGAAGAGATTGGTATAGCAAAAAACGGTTTCTCGTCCCCCAAACCTATAATCGCAATTAAACCGTGGGGAAATACGAATATGTCAACGGTGGTTACGGTGGCCGCCGACGAGATTGTTAACTGGAATACCGAGAGTATCGTCGCTGCGATTAGAAGGCAGGGTTAGACAATGACCGATCCTCCCGATTCGCAATCCAGTACGCTATTGGAAATCTACAAGCTTCACGCTCGACTTGCTGACAGAGTAAGTCAACGTCGGGAGGGAGCCAATCGGCTTTATGCCGGGATGCTTACAACATTCGTAGCATTTACCGGAGCCTTAGTCAGATTTGGTGACGGACCCGTGCCAACCGTCCTGGCCGTCGCTTCAGTCGTGGGGATTTTCCTTTCACTCTCGTGGTACATTGTTATTCGATCCTACAGACAACTCAACTCCGGAAAGTTCAAAGCCTTGCAAGAAATGGAGAAGGAGTTGCCTTATCCGTTCTTCAAACGAGAATGGGAACTGCTGAAAGAAGGGAAGGAATATCGAAGCTACGCAAAGCTAACAGTTGTCGAGACAATCCTGCCAACTTCATTCCTATTACTATTCTTCGTTACCATGATCGTCAATCTTTGCCTCATCTTTTGCAAATGGACAGCATGACCGAACCCGAAGAACTGACAACACCCCAAGAGCAATTCGTCCTTCAACTGCTAGCCGCAATTTCTCAACACGGACGCGACAATCGGTTTTATTAACAGCATTTCAGTGGTTTCTTGTCCACATGAAATCGAGAACCATGCCGTCGGCTCGAATGCGTTGACGAATGCCGGAATCCGGCAAAGTCCAGAAGCATTTGGCCTCCCGCCGGCACTCATGAGCGACGTTTCACCCCCAATGAACCGACTCCAGGGCAAAGTCCATCCCGCGGATTCCCAACCGGACGTCTTGCATCGGGCGAGTTCTCGCTAACAGCGAAGCGGGAGGGCTTGCACTTGCGCCAGAGCCGTTCTCAACAACGCCGCATAGGGGTAGCTCTCGGAAAACGACAACCAGACCTTGCGCGTCGTGACCCGGACCTGGGCCCCGATCTTCAGCAGTTTCAGGCGCATCGTCCAGCTCTGTGCCGCGCCCACTTCGTCCCCGCCAGACCCACCCGGGAGAAGGGGACAGTCACCTCCTCTCCTCACGAACCCCGGACTCCAGGGCATGACAGGCGGCAGCGATCAGCGCGCGAATGCGCCGTTCGGTCACACTTCCCTTCGTAGGCAAGGCCGTCTCGGGTTTCATGCGGATTTTCCGGTCGATCGCACGGGCCGCGCCCTGCGTCACGTTGACGCCGGTGTGCCTGTTTGCGTATTAAGTCCACTCCGGCGGTGTGAACCCCAGCATGCACCGAAGGACGATCAGTAAAATTGGCGTCTCGAATACAACCGCTGCGACTGTACCAGGGGTGACTTCGCGGAAGCTGGCGGTGGCGCGCTTCAGGGCTTCGTACCCGTTCTCGAACACGGGAAACTCGACAAACCCGTCGCCCTTGGGCATGACGAGAAACTCGAACGTGAGACACCCGAACACGGCATCGACATAAGTGTCAAGATCCGACCGGACTTCGTTGAGATCGCCGCACGTTGGACAGACCAGGACATTTTTGGGGTGCCGCCTATTCTTGGCGAGAAGGTAGCCAGGGAATAGATCGAAGGGCATTCTGCAGGCTTCGCAATCGAGTTGCTTGAGCCACAGAAAGGATTCCACCGGGACGTCCTCATCTCCGTAGTGGGGGCAGGAAGTCCGATAGTATCGGCCGATCTCCGAGCGGAGGGCAGCGGTGAGCGCATCAGCCGCCCGTTCATAGGCCGGCATGTCAATGTGTTCGACCTCCTCACGGACGATCCAGGCCGCCATCGGGTTGACGTCACAACCATCCACGTCACAGCCAACGCGATTCGCCTCGATCAGCGGCGTGCCGCCGCCCATGAACGAGTCGGCGATCCGGAGTCCGTAAAAGTTGTTTGCTCGAAAGAAAGCATTTTTCAGTGGGTCTTTGCCGAATTCTGCAAGTACGAGGCCGCGAAACAAGGTTCCCGGCCGGCGGGCGAACCATTTATGGACACTGATGATCGGGCGGTAGTTCTGCTGGATCTGCTTCTCCCGGAGCGCCATTGCGGCGATGACGGGAACATCGAAGCGCTGCTCGATACTCATTGAGGAACCATCCCACCGTGCAATCCTAGTGCGCTGCACTGTCGTTGGCACATGATCTGTCCTGTTCAGCACGGACCGTTATGCTAGAGAACATTCGTCATGGCTGAGTTTGGGGTCGGCTTCTCCTTGGTGACCACTTCTTCGAAGGCGCAGCAGACACACACATGAGTGGGAATGGTGGAATTGCTGAAAGAGACGATGACTTGGCTGAATAGAAACGGTGGCGCGGCTCACAGTATTCGCTTGCGAACCAACCGACCCTTCATGGTTCGAGGCAATGACCCATTGAACAAACTGGGTGCTTCCAGGGAAGCCCTCAGGGCACAAAAGGGGTTTATTGGAGCCTTCCCAAAGACCGGTAACGTCCGTGCCGACTTCAATGACAAGCGTATCTATCAGGCTCTATCAACCTCAATCATTTTCAAATTATTCTTTTGAAAGAAATTCATTAGGGCTTGAGCGTACTTGTTCACGGGCACCAAATCGACAATCCTTGACAGCTCCCGTCCTGATCCGGTCAAAGCTACACCCGATAACTTGAATTCTTGGTCTACAGCCTGTTCGGTTGTCGGCTTCAAAGTCCAATTTCGCCCCTGAAAACGGAAGGGAATTCGGACGGTGTGCTGCACAGGTTCGCCTATACGAATCCCTATGCACAGCCTGTAGTCGTACCAAGAGTTGTAGTCGGAGATTACGAGCCCATGCTCGTTGAGTACATTGAGGTTATCAAAACTGAGTCCGTAATCTCGCAGGACGTTGTGTCCTGCATGACCACCCAATGAAGGAACTCTAGCATCCATGAAATGATCTCCAGACACCCTAATCGAGACACAGGCGGAGCAGAGCTTTTCAAAAAGTCTAGCCGTGGTCTGGTCAAGATTTCTCAGAATACTTAGAGCCTGAATGGACGTACTCCCGGGTCGTTGAATCTCGCCAGCGAGCACTTTCGCCCAAAGCAACTGCATCTCTTCTGAAGATACGTCCTGTATGTAGTTAAAGACTCGCGCCGTCCAGTCATGGTTAGGCTCGTGACCTGAAACTTCCTTGCCGCCAAGCTCATCGGCAGCACTCTCTACGACGGATCCGGCATTTGCTAGGCGTTTTCGCCCCTGAAACTCAATTGACTGGGTAATGTCGTCACGGGTGATTTTCACCATGCCGTGCCCTGACTCAATCGTTGTGTCAATAGATTGCCGAGCCGTGGCCTGAGCTTTGGCGATGATCTGCAAGGATCGGGTGTTTGATTTCGTTTCAATGTGGCGCACTTCCGCATCAACATGGGCGGAAGTGAGTCGAGCCTTTCCTTCTCTGGATGCTCTCCAATTGGCTAACATCGGTCCGGCGATCGCCCCGATTCCACTAGCGGCATAATCTAAGAGTTTTTCTATCGCAGGAACCCGTAAACTCACGTCCATAGTCTTTACTCAACCCGCTGTTTCGACACGTTCCCACTCGGCCTGACGAGCCCACAGAGAACTACCCTCCTGTCCCCCAGTCTATCCCTTGCCCGAGTCTCGGGCCAGTAGCTCGGGTGCGGGAGCCCGAGTTGAATAGTGGTAGCTTCCAGATCATCGAAATCGGCCCTCGGTCTCGCACTGTAGCGCGTGGGCCAGCTCCGCTCCCCCGCCGCAACCGGGCGCGGGAGAAGGGGACAGTCACCTCGTCTCGTCCCGCGAGTTCCCAAAGCCGCCGGCCTCTCCGGGATCGGCTAACCGACGGGTCCAAAATCGGACGAGAAGGGGACAGTCACCTCCTCTCGTTTGGCCCTTCCTCCGCATTTGTGGGTCCGGCGCCTCAGGCATCGACCTCCTGGTTGGAATGATCCCAGAAGGGGCAAATGCGATTATTTCGTCGGAGTGAACTCACCAAGGCCGGAAAGAGTGGGGCACAGGACCACGTCCGGCGCAGAAAATCAGCCAGTTAGGGTTGTGGGTTGTAGTCCCAAAAAATACCTTGCCATACCCTATTCGGGAGCGAGGCCACCACAGCCCAGCGGGGACACCTGGACCGCTAGGTAACGAAACTGTCCATGGCGTGCGTCGCCAATCTCCGCCGGATAATCACGCCATTGCAGTTCGTAGGAACCAGCAAGACAGATGGGTTTTTCCCGGCCTCTCTTCGTTCCGTCGGCAGCGCCCATCGACCAATCCATTTCTCCCGCAACTAGCCGTCCGGCGTAGAGGCAGAAATCGGCATCCACAACATTGTCCCGTGCCGATTGTGTCCAATAGAGGTAATCGTTGGTCAGCAGGACCGCGAAACCGGTTCGAATGTCCCTCCGCTTTCTGCACACTCGCTCAAGCCGTTGAATGTCTTTTAGAAAGTCATATCGGCGGGGTGGCATCGCTGCCTGATTGCGTAGCGAGAACAATTCACTGTCGTGTTCAAGCTTAAGCTCTCGGGTGTAGTACTTCAGTTCCACGACAACTCCGATAGCAGGAAACCAGAGGTCCAGGTACACCGCTTCGTCCGGTAAGGGTCGGTATTCCAGACGAACCTTGCCGTTCGGCATTAAGGAGTGAATGTGCCACGCAAACGCGTGCTGGAAGTCGGCCTCGGAATGAAACACCGGCCTATCGCTAGCCAGTTCGCTCATAACTCTCGCGATGTCAAGCATGATGGGAGTTCTTGTCGGTCAAAGTGGAACACCGGGGTTTCCGGAACTCCACCCAACAATTTCGTCTCCAGCTTTGACGGGCGGGAGAAGGAGACAGTCACCTCCTCTTGTCCGTATTTTGTTGCCGACGCGTTTCAAGTTCCAATTGCGATTTTTAGTCCACCCAAATAGTCGCAGCAAATCTGATCGTATTGCTCCAAGTACGACATACAATGCTGGTGCAGGGTCCTAATTCCAGAAATTTCAAAGTCTTCAGATTCGATACTTTGGCCTGATGCATCTATCCCGCGAAATCGACCTGGTACGAAGGTAAGTTTCTCAAGATCCACGCGACCACCACTGGATGACGACAGACTCATCGGTGTCCAGGACATACCAGCGAAAGCATCAATGGGATTGGCATCGTCAGACGGAAAATGCGCGATGGAAATGTTTCTGATCCGACGGAGTTTGCAAACCAATGACGTCTTTTTCGGTGGTTTTCCATGCTTTAATCTCAGACCTGAAAGAAAGTTTGCGCGGTTCAACTTCTTGTAAAAAAACGCATAAGCGTTATCAGCTGAAACGAAGAAGAAGGCATAGGAGAATAGGCACTTCAAGAACATGGATTGGAGATCCACGAACGCATATATCATCGCTGCTTCGTCCTCCGCGTTATCAACTTGCTCTTGATAAGGACCGACTGCACGCAGCCAATCCTCAAGCACCTCTGTCAAAAACCAGTGCAGCATCGGGATATTCTCGAATAGCTGCGGTGGCGGCAAGACTTCGCCGCAAGCACGAATTGGCGACAAGTTCTTGAGTGCCGATGCCATTGACTCTCTCCTCGCCGATGGGATGGTGCTACATTTTCAGCCTATGAGTGCAGTTTAAACGACTCTATTCTTCCTGCCATAGCCCGGAGGAAATTGGCGGCCATAACCGGGAGAAGGGGACAGTCACCTCCTCTCGCCGCGCGAGTTTCCAAAACAACCGGGCTCACCGGTTATGGCTAACTGACGGGTCCAAAATCGGGAATCTTCAGCCAGTCTCCACCCTTCAGAGCCGAGTGGAATCCTACGATTCCGGGCGCAGTATAGGACAGGGCCTGATGGACATCGACTGACGGGGGGCGCTGCTCCAGACATGCCGAAACGAACTCATGAATGATGAAGGGATGGGAACCCCCGTGTCCCCCAACGGTCCGCAGTGACGGCGGCAGTTCCCCGGAGTGGTCTGCCTGCAGAAGTTCGGGTTCTGAATGAGGACGAGTCACGTAAGCGGAAGGGCGCAGACCCTTCCACCTCTCGAATAACGACATTTCGGTCCCAAAATAGTCCGCACCTTCACGGCCGGGAGCTGCGGTCCACCAGTGGATGTTGACTCGGGAGGAGTTTCCACCCGACGTTTTGAAGAAGAAGGTGGTGTTCATGAAGGGGTTGCCGTACCGGTTCTCCTTGTAGAACGGGTGATCCAACGGCGTTCCGACCGCCGCGACCTCAACCAAGCTCTCGCCGGTCACATAAATGATCGGACCGCTGGCATGGGTGATATAGAGGCCTTGCGCGTTGCCGTACCGCCATGTTCGCTTGCCCTCGTGAAAGAACATCCGATCCAGATACTCCGGCATCTCCCCCTTCGCCAAGTAGGTGCCGTGGTCATGGAGGTAGTCCCCCTGCGTGTAATAGATTCTCCCGAACTTGCCGTCTTGCCTTAGTCTGCGGGCAGTCATGGTGGATGGGTGAAAGCAGCTGGTTTCGGCCATCATGTAGATCTGGCCGGTTTTTTTGACGGCCACGAGAAGCTGCTGGCACTGTTCCAGGGTTATGGCGGCCGGAACGGCGCTGATAACGTGTCGACCGGATTCCATGACCTCCACGCAATGGGGAACGTGACGGGGCGCCCCGGTGAAGATGGAGACTGCATCCACTGAGGGGTCCTTGAGCATGGCGCGGAAATCCGCATAGGCGTTAGAGCACTCGAACCGCTCTTCCATCTTTTTCCGGCGGTCCTCCCTGAGATCAGCGACTGCGGTCACCTTGCAGTTGGGATGCCGATGCCAGGGAAACGCTGCGCCGAATCCACCGCCCACCACGCCGATGCGCAACTGCTTGCCAGCCTCAAGCGGGCGGTACCGTCTTCCGAATAGTGAAGCCGTCAATGCTGTCGTACCAGCTGCCTTTGCACCTTGGAAAAACATTCGGCGACTGATGGATTGGGATCGTGCTTTCGATCTCACCATGATGGCTGTCCTTTCTGTGGGCTGGAATCTGGGGTGAATCGTAGAGGGCACCGAATCAGGCGGTCAAGGCAGGGTAACGCAAGGCGAGAGAAGGGGACAGTCATCTCCTCTCGCCCGTCCTCGGTTATCATTATCTGATAACATCAATCGATGACGATTCCGGGCCGAGATCCCGGACTGGACACCCTGCTCGACCTTCACGGCGAGACGCTGTTTGTGGACGACACGGGGTATTGGGTGAAGTTCATCGTAGTGCGGACCGAGGTGACTCCCGAACGACCGCACGGCCTCCGGTACTCGTTGACGCTGCACGCGCCGGATGGCGCCAGATTGGTTGGAATCGATAATGCGCACCCGGTTAGGGAGCGGTCGGGCCCGGGCAGGCGACGACGGGCAGAGGGCGACCATCGGCATCGGCTGCGGACGATCCGGCCCTATGAATACTAAGACGCAGCGACGCTCCTCGAGGATTTCTGGAAAGAAGTGGACCAAGTTCTTGGAGAAAGGAGGCTCGATTCCATGAAGACGTTAGAGATCGGGATTGCCGGTTATGATCAGATGAAGGCGCGCACCCTGGCGATTGCCCGCGGCGAGCACACGCCCGCGAAGGGTGAGCCGAAGGTGTGGTTCACCTCGATCGAGAGCATTGCGAAGTTGCTGTCCGAGCACAACAGGCATCTCCTGGAGCTGATTGCCCGAGAGCAACCGGGTTCGCTCACGGAGCTCGCGGAGATGGCCGGACGAAGCAAGTCGAACCTTTCGCGAACTCTGAAGACGATGTCTCAATACGGGATCGTGGAATTGCAACGGGGAGCGCGTGGGAGGCTGGTCCCGCGGGTGCCTTACGACCAAGTGAGGCTCGATGTCTCGTTGACTTCAACGGGGACGAGAGAAGGGGACAGTCACCTCTCTTCACTCTCCACGTGAAGCTCGTAGCTCGGGCAGTTCGAGACGTGATCAAGAAAAGGGCACGTCAATCGGGCATCCGGGGCAGGGTCTCCGGTCATTCCCTGAGAGGGGGTCTGGCTCAGCAGCTCACATTGAACGGTATACCGGCGCATGCGGTCGCGGTCATCCTGCGTTGGAAATCTCCCGCTATGTCGACTGCCTACTCTGAGGGCGTCGAGGTCCAGGGGTTCGGGATTTCATCGCTCTACGAGGCGGCAGAATGAGGAAACGGATGCTCCAGGTCGAATTTGATCGGCAATCAACTCCAGCCTGGATTTACTGGAGGTCCCCCGGTTCCAACTGTCTGCAATCCTGGGTAGCATGTCTCGGCAGCGGACCCCGGGTCTCAAGGCGGATCAATGGCAAGTGAGAAGCTTCCTCGTTCGGCTCGTCGCGGCTGCGTTCGATCTACGCTACAAGGGTCCGGCTTCCAGACCTGATCGACTATTCGCGCATGACTTCGAGCATCCCGACCGGGAGCAACGGGCAGCTCTGGCGTTCGGATGGTGGAAGGCGACCGGCGAGAAGAGGGGCAAATACTGAGGGGGGCTTCGCCATGGCAGAGATAGCAGAGTTACTGGCAGCGATAGCGGTAATCTTGGGGGTCGGTGGCCTGGGGATTCTTGCATTTTTGTATCTTGCTGCACTGGCTCTACTTCCGGTCTTCGTGATTCTGCTGATTTGGGCGTCGATCCGATGGCTAAACTCCAGGTCGGCACCACCACCGGCGGCACCATCGGCACCACCACCGGCGGCACCATCGGGAGGATACATTCCGGCAATTGTTCTCACTGGGGCGCTTCTCGGTGGTATCTACGTAATGGGGTCGTTTTGCTGACTGTAAGTCAAGTGAAACGGAGAAAGGGACAGTCACCTCCTCTCGCGGGCCCGTTACAAGAGTCTGGAAGAGAACATCGACCACCAGGAGATGGCCGACCTGATCACCTTTATCCTCAAGTATCAGACCGAGGTCGGCACGGAGAGCGGCGGCATCGGCTATCGGAAGGACGTCTTTTCAATTGATTCTCGTCACTGCGGGACGGGAACCACCGGCAAAGTCGTAAAGATTCGGCTATCGGCATCCATCTCCAGGGCGACACCGGTGAACCGTTCCCCTTCAGGAGCGGTGCAACGAACCGACCCGACAAAATCGGACGTATCGGTCTGGGTGAACAACTCGTGGATGAACTTGGCCGTCTGTCCGTTACCGGCCAGTGAAATGTCCTTCGTCTCCAATACGGCGCCTGCTTTCATCAATTGGCAACTCACATCGATCCGATTCTCTCCCAGGTTCCGGATCGCGGCTCCGGTGTTGATTCCGCCCTCTTGGCGACGCGCCGGGAAAATGACGTCGTTTACGGGCGCACTGGCCCCCACGCCGGCCACGCCCAGGGACGGGGAGTCGAACCGCAGGACCCCGCCGATGCGGGCCGCGCCACCCGCATCCGCTCGGTTCTTGCCGCCCTGGAGATTGGAGCGCACGATGTCGGAGAAGACCGTAACCGATCCGGTCACCAACTTCCCTCGCCCATGGGTCGAAATCACCAGTTCACCCAGAGGCTCAATCCCCGTCCGGGTGGTCAACGCTCCGTCCTCCCGGACTTCCAGATTTTCCGTCACCTCCACCACCGATTCGGGGTCGATCAGTTCACCCATTTCGTCGTAGAAGTAGACGGCCGGGTAAGTCGCCGACGGCTCCACGTTCATCAACACCAAGTCCGAGGTGATGGACCCGCCATTCCCGAAATGCGCGAAGTCCAGAGACTTTCGAAGGTCCAACGTGATTGGATGCAATGCGTTGTCCGATTGAGCCTGGAGAAGTCGGTCGAAGTATGCGATCCGGTTCGGCATCGTCTCCAAGATTGTCCGCTCGTAAGATCGGGAGATTCGAGCCGAACGATTTCGGACGGCCAAGTACGGCAGGAACGATTCGGCGATGTCTTCTCGCTCCGGATGGTCTCGTGCGTAGTTGGAAATGAAGTTGCCATCGGCCGTCTGGGCAGCGCGCCAATCGGCGGCATTGACAATCCCCATCCAAGGTGGGTCCAGGGAAGTGTGCGCCCCCTCGTGGACCAATCCCTCCTCCAGATAATCTTCCGGAAAATCGACATGAATGAGAATATTGTTGTTCCCACCCCCGAGAGGTGCATTCCCTTTATGGATCCAGACCGTCTCGACATTGGTTCGAAGAACGGTCGGCAATTGGCCAATGGATCTCCCATATTTGCTTGCCTTTGCCATCGCGGAGGACGCACTGCCGAACTCTGGATTGACCTGAATCTCCGCAGTCAGCCCATCATCAAATCGGGCCATGAACAAATAGGCGTTGACCATGATCCAGTCCTTGATCCGCTGGTCGAACATCGTCCGTTGCCCCCTTCCGGCATCCGTCACGCTCACGAGCGCAGTCGGATCTGATGGCGTGATGATGTCCGGGTCGATCCAGACAGTGCCCGCATACGGTGGATCGGTCTGATCCGTGCTCTGAACCTCTCGGCCGAGCGTGGCCAGCAATGGAGGGGTGATCAACTGACCCCGAGTGAGGTTATAGATGGTGACCTCGTAGATGGTCTGGGCAAGCCCGGAGGCACCGGTCACCCAGCCGAACAACGCCGTCACGAAAACCAAGACAATCGGTCTCATCTGCTTTCTCATTGGATTCTTTTCAACTACATGGGTGCCGAACGGGTAATCACGTCAATCGTCTCTAGGATCTCAACTGGATCGGGTACCCCGCGGTGACCTGCGCTTCCCATGCTGAGTTCTCTGTGAAACGTTCGAAGGCCAACAAATGGCCTCTAACGCGTCGAGCAACATACTTGAATCAACGATAGCAGAATAGAGTGAAATTATAGTGATATTATGAGCTTATATAGTGTAAAGTACGTGAAGTAATCGATCAATCAGCAATTGCCATGGGCTGGAGAACGTGGCGCACCCCGATCCTTCGGCGAACCGACGGTTAGGGACGCTGAACCAAGTCTCGCTCCGGATTCCGTCGAGGAAGGACAATTGAAGACTGCCGACGAACTGAGATGAGAGAAGCGGGTCTTGCGGGACCGCATCTTCAGGCCGGGCACGGCCAGCCTGCGGATCAGTGGGAGCCTCGACCTCGGCAGTGTCCGGCGCGAGGTCGCGGACAGCGCCATCGCGCGTGCATGTGGGCCACTTCGGGAGAAGGGGACAGTCACCTCCTCTCCTCAAGGCAGTTCGGATCCGGGGGCACATTCATCAAGCATTTTCTTCACTTGCCTGATGGGAATCTGCCCTTTCGCCGGCATCACGCAGCGAGTTTTCTAATCTGATACTCGTCAGGATTGAGTGACGGGCTCGGTACAGCCCGATGTTCCACGGGCTCCTCGGAATTGCCCAAAGAAATACACTGAACCTTGAGCTTGGGTTCAGTGTCGGCCGACACTTTCTCCAGCCACTCAGATGTGATTACCCCAGCCCTTACTTGAGCAACGGCTTCCCACCATTCCTTCTGGCCGATCACACTCTTCTGAGCATGGAACTCATGGACCATGGTGCTAAAGCTCTCGAAATCAGGTGCCTCATGAATCATGTCAAGGAGAGCGACACGGTGCTCTCGCTGGAAGGCTTCCGCAGCGGCTTGTTGGTCGTCGGCCCCGGCGGAAAATCCAGAAGGATCGACTCCGGTGACCCAGACATCCTCATTACCAAAGTCCTCCATCAGGCACCTGCCAGTGGTTTCCACGGCCGCCACGTATCCATTGCCCACAATGACTTCTCTGTAGGTGTAAACAATCGGGTATCGAGTCATCTCAAATCTCCCGAGTCAACCAGTCCCGCCAATCCTCATCGGTTAGTTTCAGATGCGGAACTCATCCCTCCATTTAAAACCAGCAGGCCCCATCGAAGGGCTCAGGTAAGTGTGGCTTCCCCATTCGGTCGGTCAACCTAGCAAGTTCCCAATCGCTTGGTCAACTACTATTCCACAACCTTTCGCGGCGCAGGATTCCAGGCCCGTCGGCGCGGAAGAAGGGGACGGTCACCTCGTCTCGCCGCGCGAGTTCCCCAAGCCGCCGGACTCTCCGGGATCGGCTAGCTGACGGGTCCAAAATCGGGAATCTTCAGCCAGTCTCCACCCTTTAGGGCCGAGTGGAATCCTACGATTCCGGGCGCAGTATAGGACAGGGCCTGATGGACATCGACCGACGGGGGCCGTTGCTCCAGACATGCCGAAACGAACTCATGAATGATGAAGGGATGGGAACCCCCGTGTCCCCCAACGTTCCGCAGCGACGGCGGCAGTTCTGCCGAGTGGTCTGCCTGCAAAAGTTCGGGTTCTGAATGAGGACGGGTCACGTAAGCGGAAGGGCGCAGACCCTTCCACCTCTCGAACAACGACATTTCGGTCCCAAAATAATCCGCTCCTTCACGGCCGGGAGCTGAGGTCCACCAGTGGATGTTGATTCGGGAGGAGTTTCCACCCGACGTCTTGAAGAAGAAGGTGGTGTTCACAAACGGGTTACCGTACCGGTTCTCCTTGAAGAACGGGTAGTCCATCGGTGTTCCGACCGCCGCGACCTCAACCAGGCTCTCGCCGGTCACATGAATGATCGGACCGCTGGCATGGGTGATATAGAGGCCTTGAGCGTTGCCATACCGCCATGTCGGCTTACCCTCGTGAAAGAACATCCGCTCCAGATACTCCGGCATCTCCCCCTTCGCCAGGTAGGTGCCGTGGTCATGGATGTAATCCCCCTGGGTGTAGTAGATTCTCCCGAACTTGCCTTCTTGTCTCAGTCTACGGGCAGTCATGGTGGCTGGGTGAAAGCAACTGGTTTCGGCCATCATGTAGATCTGGCCGGTCTGCTTCACGGCCTCCAGAAGCTGCTGGCACTGTTCCAAGGTTATGGCGGCTGGAACCGCACTGATGACGTGCCGACCGGATTCCATGACCTCCACGCAGTGCGGAACGTGATGGGGTGCCCCGGTGAAGATGGCGACTGCATCCACTGAAGGGTCCTTGAGCATGGCACGGAAATCGGCATAGGTGTTAGAGCATTCGAAACTCTCTTCCAGCCTTTTCCGCCGGTCCGCCCTGAGATCAGCGACCGCGGTCACCTTGCAGTTGGGATGCCGCTGCCAGGGAAACGCGGCGCCGAATCCGCCGCCCACCACACCGATCCGCAACTGCTTGCCAGCCTCGAGCGGGCGATACGATTTTCCGAATAGCGAAGCCGTCAATGCGGTCGTACCGGCTGCCTTCGCACTTTGGAAAAACATCCGGCGGCTGATGAATTGGGAGCGCCTCTCCGATCTCACCATGATGGCCGTCCTTTCTGGGGGCTGGAATTTGGGTGAATCGTAGAGGACACCGAATCGGGTGGTCAAGGTAGAGTAACGTCGGGCGAGAGAAGGGGGACAGTCACCTCCTCTCGGCACCTCCTCTCGCGGCAGTGACGAATGCGCTCGCAACCTGACCCCCACGTTGCAGGACTTCCAACTCGCGCAGTCGACTCTCCAGCCGCTCCCGCCTACGACGCAAGGCCGTCGGACAGGATGCCCCGCACCGTGGCGTTGGTCTGCAGATCTTCCAGCTTCATGCTCTGCTCCTGCTCCACGTCCACGTCAACGGCATCAGGACGCCGGGCCCGAGTTCGCCTTCAGGTCCGGTTGCCGCGTCGCTTTAACCGTTCCGCGATCCACAACTTGATGAGCGCCTGGCGGGTCACGCCAAAGTGCCGGGCCTGACGGTCCAGCCCGGCCACAACCCAGGTCGGGAAGTCCACATTCACCCGCTTTATCCGCTCGTTCGGGCGTTTCGCTTTCGACCAGTCGACATGGCCGCCAACATCCTCTCCCGCATCAAATTTCCTGTCGAACTCACGTGCTTTCATAGTGATCGATCTCCTGTTTCCGGGCGCGCCGCACCGAGATGATCCGCACCTTGTCCCCACGATGAGCGCAGACGGCGGTCCAGTGGTTTTCGCCAATCCTTCCGATCACCAGAAAGCGCGGTTCGTCATCGGTTTTTGCCGGTGCTTCCAGCATCTGAGCATCTTTCCAAAGCACCTGGGCTTCGTCGAAGTCGATGCCATGCTTGGCCTTGTTTGTGGCGCTTTTAGCGGGATCATACTCAAATGGCATGAGTAATTATAGTATAGAAAATATACTGTTTCTATACATCACTGCCTTGCCGTGCCCGGAATGTCATCGTGCTCGGCTACCTCCGTCCGCTTCCCGGTACACGTCGAAGGCTTGGCTCTGGCCGTTCATCCTCCGCGAGTATTGGCCGCAACTGCTGTTCTACGGCGGCCTGTTCATCGCGACTCCGGCCCTCGGCGACGCAACACCGGCCCGCGATCTCGGCCTCTGTCTATCTATCTGGTGATATATTCGGGTTAAGCGCTCGATACGGTCTTCAGGAACTCCCGGGCGACCCGTTCGTACCGGTCCGGATCCAGGTTCCAGGCCCGACCGTGGGAGGCGCCGGGAAACGTCTCGCACCGGACCAGATCGGGGCGAGAGCGGGCCAGCAGCTGACTGGTTCGGAGCGGAACCAGGGTGTCCACGCCCCCATGGAAAACCAGCGTAGGCGCCTGTAGGTGTCCCGTGTTCCTGACGTAATTCAACTCCTTCCATGGGACCCCGAAACGAACTCGAGCCAGGGTTTTCGCCGCGTGGCGAAAGATCCTGGGATACCCCCTGTGTTGGGCGGCGAAGTCCAACGTCGCCTCAAGATCCAGGACCGGCGAGTCCAGAATGATTCCATTGACGGATCGAGCGAGGTCCGATTGCCGCAGGAAGCTCATGACCAAGGCCCCGCCCATGCTGTAGCCGACCAGGACCAGGTCTTGGGCCCCGGACTCCCGCGCGTGGCGGGCGGCTCCTTCCAGATCCTCCCACTCGGTGAGTCCGTACCAGTGGCGTCCGTCCGGGGCGGGCGCGGCCTCCAGATCGTTTCGATAGGAGATGACCAAGCCCGGAAATCCCAGATCCGACGCCACCTTCAGCAGTGGATAGGAACGGAGGGCGCGGCTTGGCGGTGCGGCTCGCTTTCCGTGGACGAAGATGACCCAGGTGGAGCGGGAACCGGCGGTCGACCAGGCAGGGAATCGGCCCAGTGGTGAGCGGTACCGTAGCGGTTGGACCGGCAAACCAAAGGCGTCTCGCGGGTTGTCGGGAAAGGCGAAGCTGGTGAGTGTCACCCGGGTCCCGGGCGCCGGATCTCCGTTCAGAAGACGAAGGCTTCGAGTCACCTTCCTCTTCCCGAGATGCAAAATCTCGCCGGCCTGGGCGTAGCCGTCCGGCCAGCGCAGACCCCAGAGACCCTCCTGGCGCCAGCGGCGGCTGGAGCCGGTCTCCGGAAGGACTCCCAAGGTCACACGGTCCGGCTCGACCTTGAGAACCTCAAGTGGCCGCGCGCCTCTTCGGGTACTGGGCTCCAGCACCCGGCGGCGGATCCGACTGGAGAGGTGCCATGCCCCCGCCAGCCAGATGGCAGCCAAGATAGCTCCCGAGAGGGCTAGCCAAGCCGGGAAGATCAGCGGGGTCTCCATCGGTTTCGATGGGTCGGAAGGGCGCCGGAATAGGCGTCCCGCGTCACCGGGCCTTACTCCGCCAGTTCCCGGTTCAGCATCTTGCGGTGCTTGGCAGATAGGCGCCGGCGGCGGGTCTTCGACTGCGGCTCGGGCTCTTTCCGGTTCTTGAGGAAGATGACGACCAGAACGCCCCCGCAGGTCAGGGCGACGAAGGGGAGGACCCACGCAAGAAGAAAAAAGCCCTCGGTTTTGGGGGCAGCATGGATCTTGAGTCCTAACTCGCTCTCGTACACCGCGAAGATTTCCTGCTCCGTCATTCCGCTGTCGAGTCTCTTCTGGATATTGGCACTCATTTGGGGAGCCATGCCGCACTCGTCTCCGCAGTCGTCTACGAGGTGGGAGCACGACCCGCAAACGCAGATCATGTTTCTTACGATCCGCTTTAAAGTCGCCTTGTCGGCACCCGCCATACTGGAGAACGAAAGGAAGACGAATACCGGAATGAGGAAAAGCTTGGCGAGCATCCGAGCCATTGTATACGAAGGGTTCAGTGACTGCTCTCGAACGCATTGTCTGTGGCAGGTCATACTTGCGCCAAGCGCTGACTTGCGCCATCTTGACGGCTGAAGACCATGCCACGAATCCTGACCGTTGCCGCAGCCCAGTCCGGACCCGTCTCCCGCTCCGAAACCCGCGCGGACGTCGTGGAACGGTTGCTGTCCCAGATGCGGGAGGCGAGCCGCCTCGATTGCGACCTGGTGGTCTTCACGGAAGTGGCCCTGACGGCTTTCTTCGCCCACTGGCACATGGAAGACCAGGACGAAATCGACGCCTGGTTCGAGCGGGAGATGCCGGGACCGGAGACGCAGAGACTGTTCGACGAGGCCAAGGAGCTGGGCATCGGGTTCCACCTGGGTTACGCCGAGTTGACCCGGGAGGACGGTCAGGCGCGCCGCTACAACACCTCGATCCTGGTGGACAAGGACGGCCGGATCATCGGCAAGTACCGGAAGATCCACCTGCCAGGAAACGCCGAGTTCCAACCCGGGGACCGGTACCAGAACCTGGAGAAGTACTATTTCGATCGGGGGAACCTTGGGTTTCGAACCTGGCGTGCCTTCGGCGGAGTCGTGGGTCTGTGCACCTGCTACGATCGCCGCTGGCCCGAGACCTACCGGGTGCTGGCGCTGCGAGGCGCCGAGTTGATTCTGCTGGGATACAACACCCCCGACTCGTGGCCGGACCGTCCCGGGAAGGCGCCGTTGGCCCGGTTTCACAACCTGCTCTGCATGCAGGCGGGCGCCTACCAGAACGGCGTCTGGGTGGTGGGCGTCGCCAAGGCCGGGGTCGAAGCGGGGGTGAGTCAGATCGGCCAGAGCTGCATCATCTCGCCGGAGGGAGAGATCGTAGCCATGGCAACCACGCTGAAGGACGAACTGGTGGTGGCCCAATGCGACCTGGACCAGACCGCGAGGTACAGAAAACACGCCCTCAACTTCGACGAGAACCGGAGCATCCGGGACTATCTCCCCATCACCGAGAGAGCGGGAGCTGTATCTCCGGGAGAATCCCTCGACACGCCCTGATGCCGGACCTGCCCTTCCGCACCGCCGAGACGATGCCATGAGCTCATTCCTGCTCCTCTTCTGGGGACTCTTCCTGGTCGTGATCGAACCCGTCGCCGCAGGCAGTGGCGAGCACGTCCGCCTGGACCGCAACGAACTACTCCAATATCGGGATTCCCAGGGAAAAATCCGTCCGGTCGAGATGCCGGCGGATTGGGAACTTCGGCGAGCCGAGATCATCCGGGGGATGCAGGAGGTGATGGGCAAGATGCCCGGCGAGGATCGGCGGGTCCCCCTGGAACCTCGGGTCGTGGAGGAGGTTGATCGCGGGACCCACGTCCGGCGCCTCATCACCTACCAGTCCGAACCGGGGTCGCGCACTCCGGCGTACCTCTGCATTCCCAAGGAGGTGCTGGTGGGAAAGCGGCGGGCCCCGGCGGTGCTCTGCCTGCACGGGACCAACATGGAAGTGGGACACAAGGTCGTCGTCGAATCGGGATCCCGGCGTGGACGCGCCTACGCCAAGGAGCTGGCCGAGCGGGGCTACGTCACCCTTTCGCCCGCCTATCCTCACATGGCCAATTACTGGCCGAATCTGGGAGCCCTCGGCTATGCGAGCGGCACCATGAAGGCGATCTGGGACAATTCCCGCGGCCTGGACCTGCTGGCCTCCTTGCCCTACGTGGACCCCACCAAGGGATTCGCCGCCATCGGCCAATCGTTGGGCGGGCACAACGCTATCTATACGGCGGTGCTGGACCGGCGCATCCAGGCCGTGGTCAGCAGTTGCGGATTCGATTCCTATCTGGACTATTACGGCGGGGACTTGGCCCGGTGGTACTTTGGGAAGGGCTGGTGCCAAATCCGCTACATGCCCCGGCTGTCCAACTACCGGCTTCGGCTGGAGGAGATCCCCTTCGACTTCCACGAGTTGCTGGGTGCTCTGGCCCCGCGTCCCATCTTCGTAAATGCCCCGCGGAGAGACGGCAACTTCCAATGGCGGAGCGTCGACCGTTGCGTCGCCGCGGCGAGGCCCGTCTACCGCCTCCTGGGCGATGAGAAGAACCTCATCGTCCGGCATCCCGACTGCGGCCACGAGTTCCCGGACGAAGTCCGGCACGAAGCCTTCCGGTTCATCGATTCGGTGTTGAAGGGAGAATAGGGCCGGTCGTCGCCACCGCTGGAACGCGTTCCCCGAACCCTCCGGTGTCCAGGGGACTGGGAGTCGGGACTGGGCCCGCTTATTCCAGCGAGATTGCGACCCGCTTGAGAACCGCGAAACGGTCTCCGTTATCGGACCTAAGGGTCACCCGATACTGGAGGCAGCGGTCGGTCTCCTCCACCGTGGTGTTCGCCTCGAAGGGTCTCCAGTCGATTCCCTGCAGCGCCTCCGGCGTGTCCGCGGTCCGTAGCTCGAAGCCCAGGCTGGTTCCTTCCGGGGCGTCGGCCTGATACTCGAGAGTGGCGCCACCGGCGGTTTCCTCCCACTGGAACACAGACGACTCGTACGTCTGCTCCCAGCGTCGATGGACGATGTGGCCCATGTCCTGGTCGCCCATCCAGTGGGGCCCGATGGTGGGCAGGAACTGGACCCGGGGATCGGCGAAGCGGTTGCCGTCGTTGAAATAGACTCGGGAATGGGTGTGGTGGTCGCCGTCCTTGGTATGGCACGACACGGCCACGTCCAGGCGTCCGTCCCGGTCGAAATCGCCCGCCTGGGCGTCGTGGGCCGAATCACAGATTAGGATGGTCCGGTTCCGGGTTTGCAGACCATCGGGTCCTCCCCAATAGAGGTAGCAGGGAAGAGACTCGCGGGTGAGCTCGGCGTGGTAGTGGGGAGAGAAGACGTCCAGGTACCCGTCGCCGTCCCAGTCGGCTACGGCCAGGCCGATGGGTGTGAATCCCGGCAGCCACTGGGAGTTCCATGCCCGGAACCCCGCTTGCGAACCCCAAAAGATGAGGCTTCCCGTGTCGTGGTGCCCGGCCGGCTTGTCGTAGTAGCTTCCCACCAACAGGTCCAGGAAGCCGTCCTGGTTCAGGTCCGCCGTTTCCAGGCTGATGGGCATGGGGGAATCCACGCCTCCCTGCCGTTTCGCGTCGAACCCTCCGGGACCGCCCCAGAAGACTCGGACCCGGTCTGCCATGCTGGAGCTAACGGCGATGTCGAGCCATCCGTCCCGGTTGAAGTCGGCCACCGCGCATCCGGTGGACCGTCCCGGTGAGAGGACGGCGGCTCTGCGGCTGCCGTCAAATCCCTGGTCTGTCCCATAGTGGATGACCAGTTCTTCGTCGGTCTCCGGGTCCTTGTCCTCGAAGGCTCCTAGGACCAAGTCCAAATATCCGTCCCGGTCCAGATCGGCCACGTTGCTGGACCCGAGATTGAGCTCGCGCAGCGTCGTCCGGCGTTCCAGGTCGAACCCGCCGGCGCCTCCCCACAGGATGTTGGCTCCCAGAATGGGTGAGGCCAGGGTCGCCGCGCCGCCGTGGCCCGAGTTCAGGACCACGAGATCGGCGTAACCGTCGGCGTTCAGATCGGCGCCGGTGGACTCGTATCCGCTCTGAAACGGGATCTCCCAGACGGAATCGGCGTCGAAGCCCTTGGGACCACCCCAATAGACCTGAAGCGGCACCTTCTCGTCCACGGTCCCCTTTCGGCTGTTGGAGAAGGCGGCATGGGCCGGAACCGAGTCGCGGGCGGGGATGACGACGACGTCGGTCGCGCCCATGGTCTGAGCTCCCTGGGACGGTTGTACCAGCGCTCGGGCGCCGTTGCCCCAGTAGACCCAGGAATCGGTGGTGAAGCTTTCGGAGCCCTGGTAGCGGGCCAGCGCCACGTCGGCGTGACCGTCGGCGTTCAAGTCGCCGATGGCGGCAGCCGAGGCGAAGGGAGCGTACAGGTCCAAACGGTCTTCTCTGGAAAACCCGGAGGGACCGCCCCACAGCACTCGGACCTTGTCAGAGTCGCGGCCGGCTCCGGCGATTTCTCCTCCTCCAGCTCGGGAGAGGGCCAGATCCACCAGGATGAGATCCACCCAGCCGTCCCCGTCCAACTGCCCCGCGGCCAGGTGCGTGGCGGGAAACGCCGGGATCGAGACCGCCGTCTGAAACTGTCTTCCCGGACTCCCCTCCGCAATGTAGAGGTCGTCTCCCCCCGTGCCCACCAGCAGGTCGGCGAGCGTGTCCCCGTTCACGTCGTCCGCCTCCAGGCAGATCCCTCCGGTGCCCGGAAGCGGGATCCGGGTCGATTCGGGAGCTTCCGTCTTTCCGCCGGGCGCGGACCAGAACAGTTGGACGTTGCGTTTGGCCAGAACTGCCACGTCCCGGCCTCCGTCCCCGTCCAGGTCCTTGGCGACGAGATCGGTGCCGTCTGGGACACCCAGATCCAACCGTCGCGCCAGAAGGTATCCGCGTTCGCTGCCCCAGAAGATGCGGACGATGTTGCCCTCGGGTTGTCCCGGAAGCCACGCCTCCCGGTTCAGAGTCACGATGTCGGGCCAGTCGTCCCGGTTCAGATCGGCGATGGCCACGGCTTGGGCGCCGTACACCGGAAGGACCCCGTTGCTCCGGGAGGCCGGCCAGCCGTCTTCACCTCCCCAGATGATGGTCAGCAGCCGGCGCGGATTCTGGATGCCGCCGTGGTTGGGACAGAAGACCAGGTCGGGGTGGCCGTCCCGGTTCAGATCCGCCGCGGCGATTCCCTTGCTCCCCTCCACCGCCAGAGGGGACTCACGGAAGCTCCCGTCCGAATTGACCGAGACCAGGGTTCCCGGCAGGTATCCGGCGGTGTCGTGGGTGCTGTTGAAGACCAGGTCCAGGAATCCGTCCTGGTTCAGGTCGAAGCGATGGATGGTTCGGATGGAGCCGTCCCGGCTCACGTACAGGTTCTGGCCGGAGGCGTCCAGCCGCCCGTCGGCGAAGTCCTCAAACGAGTCTTCGACCCAGACGGTCTTTCTGGCTGCCTGCAGTGGGGAAAGGGTAAGGATCAGGGAGAGGAGGAGTCCGAGTGTTCTCATCGCGCGAGTATAGCAACATCCAGGAATCGTGAATTTGAGATGGAAGAAGTGGAGAGCGATTCGCGTCACTTCTGTCGGTTCAGCCAAGCGCGCAGGCGCGCGGCTTCCTCGACCGCCGACGGGTCGAGTTCGGCTTGGTAGAGCCGGGAGCGAACGACGAAACGGTCCATGTCGTCCGGCGCCGTGTCCCGTTCGATGACTTCCTGCACCTTGCGCGTGAAGAAGTGGCCCCAGTCGGGTTTCCGCCCGTCGAGGTCGGTGAAGCCGTACTCCCTTGCCAGTCCCCAGCTTGAGAACAGTCCGCCGTTCTTCTGCTCGACATGGGGATCAGCGGCCAGCGCCGCCACCGCTCGGCCGACGAAGCAGGGCGTCTCGGACTCGGCGAAATAGGGATCTTTCTTGATGGCGTCCCGCCAGTTCGCCTCGGTGACGCCCAAGGCGTCGAGCACGGCCTCGGAGCGGAGAAAGCCCGGGGTGATCGCCAGAGCGGTGACGTGGTGGGCGTGCAGGTCGGCGGCCATCGCGTAGGCGAGCCGGATCACGGCGTTCTTGGCCAGGTCATAGAACAGGTTTCCCCGATACCCAAGCGTATCGCCGTCGGTCACCTCGACGATCAGCCCGGCATTGCGCTCGACCATCAGCGGTGCACCGTGCCGGCTCGTGATGATGTGACTGTGGACGGCGCGCTCGAGCAACTCTATGCCCTGGGCCGTGGAAAGCGTCCAGAATGGCGATCCCCACTCCGTCAGCGCATCGCCGCCCCAGATGTCGTTGACCAGGACGTCGAGCCGATCCTGTTCGTCGCGGACGCGGGTGAAGAGTTGCTCGACCTCGGACTCGATGGTGTGGTCGGTGCGTACGGCGATGCCCCGGCCACCCTCCGCGGTGACCATCTCCGCCGTCTCCTCGATGGTCTCGGGTCGCCCGGCCGTGGCGGGGCGGCCCGGCACGCTGCGACCGGTGCAGTAGACGGTGGCTCCCGCCGCCCCGAGCATGCGGGCGATGCCGCGGCCGGCGCCGCGCGTCGCGCCGGCGACGACGGTCACCCGGTCAAGAAGGGGCCGGTCCGGCATGGGTCGAGATCCAGCTGACACCCTGCTCATAGAGCTCGGCAGCTCCATCCCTCGCGTTCCATCAACCGCATGAGTTGCCGGAGATTCGAAATGTCGGGGTTGGTGGACTGCATTTCTGCGCGTGATTGAGAGGCTCCGAGAGTAGCGAATCATCCTGTCCAGCGTCCATGTGCGCGTCACGGCATTACAGGGATGTTGCTCCGGATCTGCACGAGGCACTGTTCAAAAGACGTCTGGTCTACAATGAAAGGCTAGTGGAGAGGCACGATGGGTTGTCCTGACTCCATTGAATCGGCTTATCTGTTTAAACGGGTTCAGGAGGGGGAAGTATGAGCGTACTCACAGTTGTCGGAATAGCAGTGATGTGTTTCTTTCTTTACCAGATTAAAGAATGTCTGGAGAGGCTGGATGGACGGGTGTCGAGCATTGAGGATCGCCTTGTGGACTAGGAAGGTCCCCACCGGGCGCGGGCCGGCTCAATCCCGGCAGAAAAAGGGAATTTGGGAGTGGAGACATTCCAGCCGGCGGTTCCGGATAGGAGACGAAGAGGGGGACAAAATGTCCCCCCTCCCAGGGTGAGCGAAACCGGAGATCACTTCAGATGGATGGCGGGGAGGGACGCATGAGACTCAAGGACAAGGTGGCGCTGGTGACGGGGTCTTCCGGGGGACTGGGTACGGGCATCTGCCGGGCGTTCGCCGCGGAGGGCGCCGACTGCGTCGTCAACTACCACAGCGACCGGGCGGGGGGACAGGAGACGGCCGACCTGGTGGAGAGCCTCGGCAGGAAGAGCCTCCTGGTCCAGGCTGATATCTCCCGGGAGGACCAGGTCCAGGCCATGGTGGATGCTGCTTTGGACCGCTTCGGCCGCCTGGACATCGTCGTGGCCAATGCCGGCTATGGCCTGGCCAAACCGCTGCTGGAAACCCGGGTGGAAGAGTTCGAGAAGCTGGTTCGGACCAACCTCATCGGAACCTACCTGACGGTCCGCATCGGCGCCCAGGCCATGAAGTCCCAAGGCAGCGGCAAGATCATCACCATGTCGTCGGTCCATGGACTGGGCGGAACCCACTACTGCTCCCTCTACGAAGCCACCAAAGCGGGAATCCTCAACTTCACCCGCGGCGCCGCCTTCGATCTGGGGGAATACAACATCCAGGCCAACTGCATCGCCCCGGGAGCCGTGCCCGTACCCAAGGATCCGCCCCCGGACAAGGACGGCCCGCTGTATGCCGCCTGGATGCAGTACACGCCCCTCTCCCGTTTCGGGACGCCGGCGGACGTTGCGGCCGCGGCGGTCTTTCTGGCCTGCAGCGACAGCGACTGGATCACGGGGCAGGTGATTCAGGTGGATGGCGGCATCACCGCCGGCCATCTCATCCCCTCCTTCAAATACTACGGCGCCAAGCCCCGGATGGACTGATCCGTCACGACTGGCGCCGCGCCACGACCTTGCGGACCAGCTCGTCTCCCGCCACGCCGGCCAGGATGACTCCCCCGATGATGGCGAACTCCAGTTGGGTGGGGATCCCCAGGAGATTGATGGCGTTGTAGAGCACCCGCATGACCGCGGCTCCCAGCACCACGCCCAGGATCGAGCCCTCGCCTCCCCGCAGGCTGCATCCCCCCAGCACCGCCGCCGCGATGGCGTAGAGCTCGTAGAAGTTGCCGTGTCCCGACGGTTGTATGGAATTGATGTCGAGGGCGAAGAGGATGCCTCCGATGCCGGCCATGAGGGAGCAGATGACGTAGGCCAGGATCACCATGCGGTCGGTGTCGATCCCGCTATAGCGGGCGGCCTCCCGGTTCCGGCCCAGGGCCAGCAGGTAGCGGCCGTAGATGGTGTGGTTCAGGAAGAGCCCCGCCAGCAACGCCAGGACGATCATGATCAGGAAGGGGGCCGGGATCAGGATTCGGGAGATTGGTTGGATGTCGCCGAACCGGACCGCGGCGCTGGCCAGAACCAGCAGGGCGCCCGCCGCCGCACCTAGCCTGCGGGTCTTCGCCGCCGGGGGATCCGCGTCGGTCCGTCTCCGGATTCTTCGGACCAAAGTCCAGATCAGAATGGCCGCTCCGGCCACGGCGGCCAGAACCGCCAGCGTGACGGGTTTGCCGGTGGCCAACTGCTTGAGTTCCTGGAATCCGGTCCCGAAACCCTGAGTCTGGTCTGCCGTCAGATAACGCGCGTACCCGCGGTACAGGAGCAGGCCGCAGAGGGTGACCACGAAGGGTTGGAGCCGCAGCCGGGTGACCAGGAGTCCGTGAGCGAGTCCAACCAAAACGCTGACGGCGAGGACCGTCCCCAGGGCCCCGGCGGCTCCCATGCCCTGGTCGATCAGGAGCAATGGAAGCAGACACCCCACCAGGCCCACCAGGGAGCCGATGGAGAGGTCGATTCCCCCCGTGATGATGACGAAGGCCACACCGATGCTCAGAATCCCGAACAGCGATGTCCAACGGATGATGTTCTGCAGGTTGTAAGGCGTCAGGAAGTCCGGATTCATCAGCGCGCTGAAGGCGGAGACCGCCAGCAACAGGAGCAGAATGCCCCGCGACTTGTTCATGCGGCTGCCTCCGGGGAGGTGGCCAGGCGGGCCACCGTTTCTTCCTGGAGGTCTGCCTGGGACAGCTCCCCGCTGATCCGCCCTTCGTGCATCACCAGGACCCGCCGCGAGAGTCTCAGGATCTCCTCCATCTCGCTGCTGGCGAAGAGGATGGCGGTCCCTTCCTCGGAGAGCGCTTCGATCAGGTGATAGATCTCCTGTTTGGAGCCGACGTCGATGCCGCGTGTGGGCTCGTCCAGGAGCAGGACCTTCGGTTTCAGGGAAAGCCACTTGGCCAGAACCACCTTCTGCTGGTTTCCGCCCGAGAGGTGCTCGGTGGTGGTTTCGGCGCCGGGCGTTCGGATGCCGAGTCTGGTGATCATATGGGCCGTCTGGCGCCGGTGAAGACGGCGGTTGATGAAGCCGCCCCGGAGCCGATGGTGTCTCAGGGAGGCCAGCGAGATGTTCTCCTCCACACCCATTCGGAGGATCAGACCCTGTTGTTTCCGATCCTCGGGGACCAGGGCGATGCCTTTCCGGATCCCTTCGATGGGGTTGGAAATCCGGGCCGGGGCACCGTCGATCCGAACGCTGCCGCCCAAGGCCGGGTCAGTGCCGAAAAGGGCGCCCAGCAGCGCGCTGCGGCCCGATCCCAGCATCCCGGCCAAGCCGACGATCTCCCCGGCTCCCACCTCAAGTTCGAGACGGTGCCCCGGATGGTCCCGAGTCCGCAGGTCCCGGACCTCCAGGCGGACCGGGCCCTGCTGGTCGGGAACCTGACCGTAATAGCTGGAGATGTCCCGGCCCACCATGAGCCGCACCATGCGGTCGTGATCGATCTCATCTTGGGCCAACTCGCCGGCGTTGGAGCCGTCGCGCAGCACCAGGACCCGGTCGGCCAACTCCTTGACCTCGCCCAGCCGGTGAGAGATGTAGATCACCGCCGCCCCTTCGGCTCGAAGTTCCCGAACGGTCCGAAACAGGTTCCGGGTCTCGCCCTGGGAGAGGCTCGACGTGGGCTCGTCCATGATCAGGACCCGGGACCGGGCCGCCAGCGCCCGGGCGATCTCCACCAACTGCCGCTGGCCCATGGAGAGCCGGGCAACCTTGGTGGAGGGAGGGCAGTCGAGCCCGATCCGTTCCAGAAGCGGCTGGGCCGCCTGCTCCAGCCGGCGATGGTTGAGGAATCCGAAACGATGGGGCTCCCGTCCCAGGAAAATGTTGGCCGTTACGTCCAGGTTGTCCGAGAGGTTCAGTTCCTGGTGGATGAGGTTCACACCCAGCCCGGTGGCGGTCTGGACCGACGCCATTTGGACGGAAGATCCATCCATGAGGATCTGTCCCGAGTCCGGGAATTCCTCGCCCGCCAGGATCTTGACCAAGGTGCTCTTGCCGGCGCCGTTTTCGCCCACCAGGGCCAGGACTTCGCCGCCGTGGACCTGGAGATCCGCCCGGTCCAGAGCCAGGGCCCCTGGAAATCGTTTGCTGATCTTCCGGGCTTCAAGGACCGGTGTCGCCATGGAGTGTGTCGCTACGGGGCAGGGAATTGCGCCGGAATCAGGGCGTAGCGCCCTTTGCCTCCGCCATCTTGCGGTTCAGATCGTCCCAGAATTCCCGGACGTTGTCCGCACGGATCGTCTGGGCCGGGATATTCAGGAATCCATTCTCGGGAAGGACGCTGCGGTCTCCTTGGGCCAAGCCCGCCAGGATCCGCACCGATTCGTAGCCGTACTGGTACGGCTGCTGGACCACGGTGCCGTGGATCCGGCCGTCCAGGATGCCCTGCAAGGTCGCGTCGGCTTCGTCGAACCCCACCAGGTGGATCCCGTCCACCCCGGCCTGCTCCAGAGCCACCAGGCAGGCGGGCGGGTTGTAGGCGAAGAGTCCGACCATGCAGCCCAGATCGGGATAGCGGGCAATGGCGTCCTCGCAATTGGCCTTGGCCTTGGCCTGGTCGAACTGGTCGGTGCGGGTGTCCAGAATGGTGTAGCGCTCACCCTTCAGAGCCGCATTCGGGGGATCGACGGCACCCATGGTCTCTCCCGGACGGTCCAGCACCTCGTCGATCACCCCCTGCCTTCTCTGGGAGGCGTTGAGCTGCTCCAGCCGGCCGACGAAGAGCATCACCGAGCCTCCCTCGGGCATGGCTTCTTTGACCAGCTTGCCCACCAGGCGGCCCGCCCTGTAGTTGTCCATCCCCACATAGCAGAGCCGCCGGGTTCGGGGCGCGTCCGAGTCGTGGGTGATAACGGTGGTGCGGTCGCAGGCTTCGTTGACCAGGTCCTCCTGGTTGTCCGGGTCGATGGGGCTGATGGCCATGCCGTCGATACCCCGGGCCAGCAGATCTTCCACGATCCGTTTCTGGTCCAGCACGCCTTCCACCGGCATCCGCACGTCCACGTCCACGTTCAGGTCCCGGCCCGCCTTGAGCGCACCGGCTTCGGCGATGGTCCAGAAGGAGGCGACCCCGTTGGTCACGTACGCGAGCCTGGGCTTCTGAGCGCCGGGCCCGGACCTGG
Source organism: Acidobacteriota bacterium (assembly GCA_965217775.1). GTDB lineage: Bacteria > Acidobacteriota > UBA6911 > RPQK01 > JAJDTT01 > JAJDTT01. The sequence goes on along the minus strand of CBDCJH010000002.1, from coordinate 2,096,521 downwards.
TGCAGGCGGCCATCGGCAGCAGGCAGAGAATGACGAGGAGGATCCGGTGGAGCATCGGCTGAATTCCGTTCGGGTGCGTGCGGGGCACTCTACAAGATTGGAGCGGCGGTTTCCAACCGCCGAACTCCCAAGGCCTTAAGTGGACAGGAGAGCATGGGGAAGGAGCACACGGGGGAGCGGAGGAATAGGCGACTGGAAGTCACCCCTACAGGGTGTCCCTACGTTTTTTTGAGAGAAGCTGACGTGGGATTCGGACCTCGACCCAAGCCCCTCCGTTCCGCGCGGACCGGGCGGCGGCGTGGACCACGGCCAGCGTCCGGACGCCCTCCTCCCCGGTCGGATACCAGGTCGCGTGCGGATTTGGGTCCCGTCTTTCCTCCCGGGCGCGGATCGCCTCCGCGAGATTCGAGTAGATGTTGGCGAATGCGCTCGGCAGTCCCTCGGCGTGGCCCACAGTGACCCGGGAAGCCAGGTTTGCTTCTTCGGAGAGGCTGGCATCCCCTCGTTCCAGCGTCCGGACCGGTTGCCCCAAAGGGGTCCAATAGAGCTGGTTTGGATGCTCCTGAGCCCAGCGCAGCCCGCCGCGCTCTCCGAAGACTCGCAGGGTCAAGCCGTGCTGCTGCCCGACCGCCACCGCGCTGGTCCAGAGCCGGCCCACCGCGCCGCCAGAGAATCGCAGCGCCAACAGGGCGTCGTCCTCGAGTTCCCGGCTCTTGATGGTGGAGACGAAATCTGCGGAGACGCGAGTCACGTCGCTCCCGATGACGAAGCAGGCCAGGTGGAGCGCGTGCAGGCCGGCATCGGCGAGCACCGAGCTCACGCCGGTCTGCTCCGGATCGTAGCGCCAACCGACCCTGGGGTTGTCCGCGTCGGCGGCATCCGCGTGCGAACCGTGCGAGAATTCCGCCACCACGACCCGGATCCGCCCCAGCTCGCCGTCGCGAACCATGGCCCGCGCCTGGCGCACCATGGGGTAGCCGCTGTAACCGTAGTTCACCGCCAGGATCCGGTCCGCCTCGCGGGCGGTCCGGACCAGGTCCTCGCCGTCCGCCAGAGTCGTCGTCAGCGGCTTCTCGCAGAGCACGTGGAAGCCTGCCTCCAGAAACGACTTGGAGATCGCATGGTGGGTGGAGTTCGGTGTGGCGACCGTCACCAGGTCGAGCCGGGAGTCTGGCCCCAGGCTCTTTTCGCACTCAAGCATCCGGCTCCAGTCCCCGTAGGCCCGTTCCTCGGCGATGCCCATCCGGATCGCGAACTCGCGGGCCCGGACCGGGTCGATGTCGAGGGCGCCGGCGACCAGCTCGAAGTGTCCGTCCAGCCTGGCGCCGATGCGGTGGGCGCCTCCGATCTGGCTTCCCTCGCCGCCTCCCACCAGTCCCCAGTTGAGCTTGCGCGGCATCGGCGAGATCCTCCTCATTCGGCACCCGAATCCGCGATTTCTCCCGTGGATTCCAATGACGCAAATACGGAATGACAGTTCAGTTTCTGCCTCTTCGAGCGCTTTCTGCTGATCGGTCAAGCGCTTCTTTTCAGATTCGACGGCTTCATACTCACTCAGGAACCTGTGCAAGGCCTCCTGATATTCCTCCGTGGCCACGGTCAGGAGAACAGGGGAAGCAGGTTCAGACGAAGATCGGATCGAGGAGGTCCAAAGCCGATCTGGCCGACGTACGCGCCGACCTCTACCATGTTCTTATCGTACCCTGAGTCGGCCGTGGGAATCTCGGAGCGGGTCCTGTTGGAATTACTGCTGAGAGACTGTGGTTTGGATGGGCACGACCGGTAGGGTGGTGAAGATCCGGTTGCCGGTGTCCAGTTCCACCGCCACTCCGGTGAACGTCCCTTCCCCAAGAGCCGTGCATCGTACCGATCCCACGAAGCCGACCGTATCCGTCCTGGTGAACACCTCTTCGATGAAGCGAGCATACTGTCCATGGCCGTTGAGAGGGATGTCCACTTCTTCCAACTCCTCGCCCCCGCTCATCAACCCGCAGCGAACCGTCGCCCGCTCCGCTTCCAGGTTCCGGATGGACGCCGCCGTGCGGATCCCGCTCGTTTGCCTCCGGGCCGGAAACAGCGCGTCCGACGTGGGTTGACTCGCGCCCACGCCGGCCACGCCGACGCCCGGGATGTCGAAGCGCAGGACGCCGCCGACGGGTCCGTTCGCCACCACCCGCACCGATCCGGTCACCACGTCTCCGCGGCCGTGGGTCGAGATCGTCAACTCGCCCAGATGGGCCAGGGCCATTCGCAGGGTCAAGCCTCCGTCCTCTCGGACGAGAAGATGGTCTTCGACCTCCACCATCGATTCCGGCTCCAGCAGTTCCCCACGCTGATCGTAAAAGTAGACGGCGGGACGAACCGTTGACGCCGCCACGTTCACCAGCACCAGGTCCGAGGTGATCAAGGTCCCGTCGCCGGAAGTTCCATTCGCGAAATGCGCGAAGGTCAGGGTCGTTTCCTGGTCTTCGGCAGCCTCCGGGCCGATCGGCACCACCGGCAGCGTGGTGAAGATCCGGTTGCCCGCATCCAGTTCCACCGCCACTCCCGTGAACGACTCACCCGCCGGGACCGTACAGCGCACCGACCCCACGAAGTCCGTGGTGTCGGTCGCGGTGAACAGCTCCTCGAGGAACTGGGCATCCTGGCCGTTGGCGCTGAGTTCGATCTCCCCCTCTTCCAGCACTCTGCCATCCTTCATCAACCGGCACTGGACGTCGACAGCCTCCATCCCCAAGTTGTGGATGGCCGCCGCAGTGCGGATCCCGCCGGCCTGCCGCCGGGCCGGGAACAGGGCGTCCGCCGTGGGTTCGCTGGCGCCGACGCCGGCGACGCCGATCCCGGGGATGTCGAAGCGGACCACGCCGCCGATGGGTCCGTCCGACATCACCCGGACCGATCCCGTCACGACTTTGCCCCGGCCGTGGGTCGAGATCGTCAGCTCACCCAGCGACGCGATCTCCGTCCGGGGCGACAGCCCTCCGTCCTCCCGGATCTCCAGATCGTCCCCGAGGTCCACCACGGACTCGGCTTCAAACAGATCTCCCTCCCCGTCGAAGAAATAGATGACGGGACGAATCTCTGACTCGGCCACGTTCACCAGCACCAGGTCGGAGGTGATGAGCACGTCGTTGTCCGAATAGCCGTTTCCGAAATGGGCGAACTCCAGGATCACCTCCTCCGCCATGGGCGTGGCCTCGACCGCGTTGGAGGCAGGACCCTGACCGACCGAGTTCACGGCCCGCACCTCGAAGACGTAGGTCCGGCCGTTGGTCAGTCCGGTGACCGTATGGGTCCGGTCCGTGGAACCGATGGAGATCCAGTCCCCGGCCCGGTCGATCCGGACCTGGTAGCCGGTGAGGGAGGAGCGGCCGTCGCTCTCGGGGGCCTCCCAGGAGAGCGTCACTTCACCGTCCCCGGCTTCTGCCTGCAGGTTCAACGGTGCCGTGGGCACAGTCGCAGCCGGCGGAGGAGGCGGTGGTGGCGGCGGCGGCGGCGGCGGAGGGGGCGGTGGCGGTGGAGGAGGAGGCGGAGGCGGGGCCGAGACTTCGTTGTCCTGGACCGTCACCCGGGCGCTCTGGGTCGAAGTCGGGCCCAGCCGGTACTCGTCTCCCGGCTGCAGCCGGGCGGTGACCCGGCTGGTGGATTCGGCAACGTCGTCATCGTCGGTCAACACCTCCAACGTCGCCGTCTCCTGTCCGGACCGGAACTCCACCTCCTCCGGCGGTTCGTACCCGCCCGAGGTTTCGATCATCGATCTCGTCTCCGTGACCTCCAGACTCACCGTCAGCGCGGCCTCCGTCGGCGGCCCCCGCGTCAGGGTGAACACCACGGTGTCCCCTTCCGTCACCGTCTCGGATCCCTCCTTGGCCTGGATCGTCACCAGGGGCGGCTCGGCTGGTTCATTGGTCAACGTCTCGACCCCATTGCCCACCTCGTCCTGGATCGGGTTGAACCCTGGCGTATAGCTCACCATCACGGGTTCGCCCGCCGTCACCTCTGAGGTCAGCCTCAAGATGACGCTGTTTCCGCTCACCCGAACCTGGACCACCGTTCGATCATCCCCGGCCACCGTCACTGCGAAGTCGGAACTCAACGGCACCGAACCCTCATCCAACGGTTCGTCGTAGTTCAGCGCCACTCGCGAGTCATGCACCGTCACGCTCTCCAACTCCGGTTCCGCCCCATCCACCTTGTGGTCCGATTGCGCTTCCACTGCCTCATAGCTACGCACCGCCGCATTGTTTGACAGATCCAGGATCTTCCCTCCGTTGAGCGCGATACTCCCCCGGGGCACGCTTATTCCATCCTCGTCCTCGTCCCCCTCCTCCACCGTGTAGACAAACACCACGACTGCCCGTGCGGGACCCGTGCCGGCGCTGGCCCGCTTTCTCCGGTTTCCCACCAGAAGATCCAGCGTCGGCGTCCCCCGCACCGTGTCCACCGTCACCGTCTCGTCGTAGCGCACCGTTACCAAGATCATGTCTCCAATCGCGTACGTCTCGTCGGTTCCCGGATCGGAACTGATCTCGATCCCTTCGATCGACGGCGCCGTCGTGTCCGGGGTCCGGTTGTCTACGAACTGGTCCCGGAACCCCTCGGCATCGTTGCCCACCCGGTCCTGGATCGGATTCGATCGGGGTTCATAGGTCACGCGGATGCCCGTCTCTCCGTGCTCCGCCGCTGGACTCACCGTCAGCCGAACCGTGCTCCCGGTCACCTGAACCCGAGTCACGGTGCGCGTCTCGTTGCCTCCCTCCACGGTGAAGTCGCTGTCCGCCGGCCGCGAAGAGGTGTTGAGCGGTTCGTTGTAGGTCAGCGTCAGCGTCGCCCCGTTGACCACCACCGGATCGGTCAGTGCCAGCACCGGGGCGACCGCGTCCACCTTGTGGCTCGAACTGGCTTCCACGGCCGTATGGTCCAGCATGGCGTTATTGCCGGCGCCGTCCCGGATCGTCCCTCCGGCTGGCGACAGGCTGTTCGCCTCGAGGCTCACCCCGTCCTCGTCGTTGTCGCCCGTGACCACCCGGTAGGCGTATTTCACGGCCCGGTTCGAGATGCTTCGATACTCCGCCGTTCGGTTCCCGCCGCCCACGTTCAGGGTCAGTTCCGGCGTTCCGGTGATCACCACCGTCTCCTCGAACGTCACCGTCACCTCGATGGTCTCGTCCACGCCGTAGGTCCGGTCCGATCCTGCACTCGAGGTGATCCGAACCGTTGACACGGCCGGTCCCATCGTGTCTGCTGTCCGGTTCGTGACGCTCCTGTTGCTCAACCGGTCCGCGTCGTTGCCTGCGGTGTCCTGGATCGGATTCGATCCCGGCTCGTAGTTCACCCGGAGGCGGCTCTCTCCGTCCGTGACGGCCGGACTCAGCGTCAGGAACACCGCGCTCCCGTTCACCCGAACTCCCGTGACCGTCCGTGTCTCGCTCCCTCCCGTCACGGTGAAGTCGTCCGTCGCCGCCACCGAAGAGGTATCCAAAGGCTCGCCGTAGGCCAGCGTCAGCGTCGTCCCGTTCACGACCGCCCCATCGGTCGTCGCCAGCACCGGCTTGATCCCATCCACCTGGTGCCGGGACTCGGCCGCGACCGGCGCGTGGTTCAGCACGGCGTTGTTCCGGGCGCCGTCGCGGATCGTGCCGCCGGACAGGCGGTTCGCCGCGATGCTTACCCCGTAGGCGGCGCTGTCGCCCGAGACCACCTGGTATTCGAACCTCACGGCGGCCCCCGTGACGTCCCGATAGTTCGCCCTCCGGCTCCGGCCCCCCACGTTCAACGTCAGCCGCGGCGTCCCCGTCACCACCACCGTCTCGCTGAAGGTCACCGTCACTTCGATGGTCTCGCCGGCCGCATAGGTCTGATCCGACCCTGCGTTCGAGGTGATCCGCACTGTCTCCACTGTCGGCCCCGTCGTGTCCCCCGTGCGGTTGGTGACCGGTCGGTTGTTCAGCTCGTCCGCGGCGTTGCCCACGACGTCCTCGATGGGGTTTCCCCCCGGCTGGTAGCTCAACCGGAGGCCGCTCTCTGTGTCCTGCACGGCCGGGTTCAACCTCAGCAAGACCGCGCTTCCGCTCACCTGCACCCGGGTGACCGTCCGAGTCTCGCTGCCCCCGCCCACGGTGAAGGCGCTCGCCGCCGGCCGCGAGGACGACCTCAGGGGCTCACTGTAGGCCAGCGTCAGCATCGTTCCGTTCGCCACCGCCCCGTCCGTCGTGGCCAGCACCGGCGCCACCCCGTCCACCTGGTGCCGTGAATCGGCCGCCACTCCCGCGTGGGTCAAGGTGGCGTCATTCCGCGCTCCGTCGCGGATCGTTCCTCCACCGCGGGACAAGCTGTCGGCGTCGATACTCACGCCGTCCCGGTCGTTGTCGCCCCGGGCGACCCGGTACTCGAACTTGACGGCGGCTCCCGTGACGCTCAGGTACTCCGCCGTTCGATTCTGCCCGCCGACGTTCAACGTCAACCGCGGGGTTCCCGTCACCACCACCGTCTCGTTGAACGTCACCGTCGCCTCGACGGGATCTTCCACCGCGTAGGTCCGGTCCGACCCCGCATTGGAGGTGATCCTCACCGTCTCGACCGTCGGGCCCGTCGTGTCTCCCGTTTGATTGGTGACCGACCGGTTGCTCAACCGGTCCGCGTCGTTCCCCGCCGTGTCCTGGATCGGAGTCGCTCCCGTTCCGGTCGGGATCGTGTAGCTCACCCGGAGGCTCGTCTCCCCGTGCTCCACTGCCGGAGTCAGGGTCAGTTCCACCGCGCTTCCGCTCACCCGGACTCCCGTGACGGTCCGCGTCTCACTGCCCCCGGTTACGGAGAAGGCGTCGTTCCCCGGGACTGAGGAGGAGTCCAGAGGCTCACTGTAGGCCAGCGTCAACATCGTTCCGTTGGCGACCGCCCCGTCGGTGCTCGCCAGTACGGGTTTGATTCCGTCCACCTTCTGCCCGGTGTCGGCCGCCACCGAAGAGTGGGTCCGGACGGCGTTGTTCCTCGAAGTGTCCCGGATCGTCCCGCCGGACAGGCTGCCGGCCTCGATGCTCACACCGTCGGTGTCGCTGTCATTGACGGCCACCGTGTAGGCAAATGCCACCACGGCCCCTGCGACACTCTCGTAGTTCGCCGATCGATTCCGCTCCCCCACCTTCAACGTCACCCGCGGGGTCCCGGACACGATGACGGTTTCGCTGAAGGTCACCGTGACCTCGATCTCCTCGCCCCTGCCGTAGACGTCCCGGCCGTCCGGAGGATCCGAAGTGATCTCCACCGAGGTGACCGTCGGAGGGATGCGATCCGGTGTCTCGTTCGTCACCGGCTCGCTGCTCAGTCCGTCTGCGTTGTTGCCGACCCGGTCTTGAATCGGGGCCGCCGCCATCCCGGCCGGGACCGTGTAGCTCACCCGGATCCCCGTCTCCCAGTGCGCCACTGCGGAGGAGAGAGTGAGTTTCACCGTACTCCCGCTCAATGCGACTCCGGAAACGGTTCGCGACGAAGAGCCCCCCGACACGAAGAAGGCGCTGGACGGCGGCGTTGACGCCGAGTCCAGAGTCTCGGTATAGGTCAGCGTCAACAGCGCTCCGTTCACGACTGCTCCGCGGGTGGCGGCCAACTCCGGTTTGATGCCTTCCACCTTGTGCCGCGATTGGTTTCGCAGCGCGCGATGATCCAGGTCGGCCTCGTTGTTCGAGCCGTCCTCGATGGTTCCTCCATTCAGCGACAGGCTGTCGGCCGCAATGCTCACGCCGTTGGTGTCGATGTCACCGGTGACCACCCGGTAGCGGAACAGCACCTCCGCGTCGGTGACGCTTTCGTAGTCCGCCGTTCGGTCCTGGTCCCCCACCCTCAGCGTCAACTGCGGCCTCCCCGTCACCAGGACGTCTTCGCTGAAGGTCACGGTCAGCTCGATGTCATCCCCGATCGCGTAGGTCGCATCGGATCCCGCGTCCGACGTGATCTCCAACTGGCTCACGGCCGGTGGAGTCGTGTCCGCCGTTTCGTTCGTCACCGGCTCGGCGCTCAGTCCGGCCGCGTCGTTGCCCGCCGCGTCCTGAATCGGAGTCGCTCCCGTCCCCGTTGGGACCGCGTAGCTTACTCGGAGGTTCGTTTCCCCGTCCTCCACCGCCGGATCCAGCGTCAGCTCCACCGAGCGCCCGCTCACCCGGACTCGGGTGACCCTGCGCGTCCGGTTGCCTCCGGTCACGGTGAAGGCGTCGTTCCCTGGTACCGAAGACGAATCCAGCGGCTCGCTGTAGACCAGCGTCAGCGTCGCCCCGTTCACCAGCGCGGAAGAGAACTTCGGCGCGGTCTCATCCATATCGGTGTAGAAGACCCAGGGGCGAGCCTGCTTGATCGCCAGGATGTTGGCGCTGGTGATCTTGAACTCGATCTCCATGGCGAACGGTTCCTCGGGTGCAGGGTTGTACAGTGTCTCGAAGTGGTCATGGATCACTTCAAGATGCCGGCGCAACTGATCCAGTTGGTCTTCGCTCATCAGCAGTTGCCCCGGCGGCACCTGGTTGGAGATGCCAAGAACGGAGTAACCACCGAACTCGTCCAACAGGATTTCCTCCGGTACCGAGTGCGCTTCGGGATTGGTGACCAGGTCCTCGCCGACCTGCGTGTTGACGTAGTAGCTCCCCAATCGGCCGTAGAGGAGGTCGAAGCTGACAGCCACGCCGTTGGCCAACTCGTCGGTGTAGTTGGGATGTACCAGCACCCCCATCGCCGCCGTCAGGTGGTCGATGCGATGGAACTCCCGTTCGCTGAAGGCCCGGAAGTTCCAGAGGCTGGCATACACCTGCTTGAGCGATTTGTCGATGCCGTCCTTCTCGGTCTCGTCCGGCTTCTGGGTCTTGGAGTCGTACAGGCCCGCGCCGTTGAACCCGGGCAGGTCCTCGTTGTTGGTGCTGGAGCGGTAGCGCAGCGATTGCCCTTCGGGGTACGTCGCATGCATCGCGGTCAGCGCGTCGGTGATCCACTGCGGCGTCTCCGCATCCTTGATATCCTTGCGCAGATCCTTGAGATCGTCCTCCTGCTCATCGAAGTCGGTTTGGAAAGCGGGGTCGGCCAGCATCTCTTCGATCTCGTCATAGAGCCCGTTGGCCTTCATGAACTCGTCGTAGAAGTAGAACGGCACGGCAAAACCGTCGGGCACGGTCCCGTCCGGGAAACCCAGGGTCCCCAGCACCGCCACGTTGGCCGCCTTGACGCCGAATGCCCTCCAGTCCTCGAAACCGATCTCGCTGAGGGGCGTGATCCCGGTGACCGAGAGGTCCCGCTCCGGGGTCTGCGCCTGGGCGGGGCGGGAAGACTCGTAGTGCGCGTCGACTTCCTCGGGGGAGGCAGCGCGCAGGTACCAGCGGCTCTCGGTCACCTCGTAGCGGACGTAGCTGCCGAGGAGAGCGACGATACGGTCTCTGTCGAGGGCATCGCGGATGAAGGCGTTGGGGATGCCGTTCTGCACGGCGCGCAGGTTGACATGAGACAGCGGCGTCTGGGGCACGGTGGAGATGATGCCGGCCACGCGGGGCAGCTCGTTGGGCAGCGCCTCGTAGATCACGATGTCGCGCGGGTGAGGCCGCTCGTCCGGGTCCATGACCCGCAGCCGGCCGTACCCCTCCCCCGGATTCAACAACAGAACACTGGCTTCGCCGTAGAACTCGTCGTCGAACACGAGGTGGATTCGGGACTCCCTGAACAATGGCAAGAAGGGTTGAGAATGCGGAAGAGCGGCGTTCGATATGAAAAACGCCAAGTCGTCCTCGAGCAGCGGCATGCTGGCGGCAAGCAGCGTATGGGCGCGCGCCACGACGCTGAAGGAGTACGGCTGCTCGCGATGATACCACCAAAAGCAGTAGACTCCCGGACTGCCATCAGGGGCAACGAGATTCCCGCGATGCGTGAGACTGCCGTCGATTATCCCCTCCTGTCCCGACTCGATGCCGACGGCATTCAGGAACTCTTCATGAAGCATAGTGGTTCTCGTGTTCATGAAGTAGAGACGCGGGCTGTCGGTGTTCATGCCGAGCAGAACGAACTTGAGGTGGTCCCCGCTGACGGAGATCGCCTCGAATGTTGCCAGATCGGGAATGGCGACGACCCCGTCGGTGCGTGGGATGGCCGCGGCAGGGTTCACCGGGTTCAGGCCCACCGGGTCTGCCAGTTCGGTGAGGTCGTCGATGCAGTCGCCGTCCACGTCGGCCGGGTCGGCCACAAGGTACTTCTCCACCCGGTAGCGCTCGGCGGGCAGGGCCTCCACGTTCTCGGCCAGCGTGGTCGTGTCCGCTTCACCCAACGTCACCGCCACCGGAATCTCCACTTCCGTGCCATCGACATCGTGCTTCACATAGAGCACGAAGTACTCCTCCGTCGTGGACTCGACCACGATGGGCACCGCCGTCACTGCTACCTCCGTCGGCGTCGGGTTATAACCCCCGCCTGGACACGTGGGGTCGGCACCGTCCTGGGCAATAGCGGGGGCGGTTAGGGCCAACGCGGCCAGCAGGCCCGCCGCCAGGCGGTGGGAGAAGGTCAATGCAGAGTGAGTGAGGCGTCCTCGGGACCGAGGGTCCGAGCTGCAGGAGCGGTTTTGCGGGCGGGGAGTCTCAGACTGCCGCGACCAGGCGGGCGCGACGAAAGAAGGGTGGGAATCAGGCCGGGAGGAGGCGCGATCCCGGCTCTCGGTTCTCCAGAAGCGTTGCCACCGTTCAGCCAATGTCAAGCTCTTTCTTCCAATGAGTGAGTATTGAAGCGAACAGAAGCTATGGAACGATCAAGAGATAAGTATAGTCCTATGGAGTGAATATGGAGTGAAAGTTAGAGTCATTCAGATGTCAATTGTGTGAATATTCCACCCATCCGCTATGATTGTTGGCCGCAGAGTGGGGCCCACCCCGCGTTTCCGCCGAATCTGAGTCGTCCACGAAAACGGGACCCCTTCCTCGCTGCTCCCCGGTGGGCTGTACTGGCCCGCATGCACGGTGAACCAGGAGGGCCAGTCATGAGCAGATCGTTCGGATTCCTGGTCCTGGCTGCGGTGGTGACGGCCGCACCGGCAGAATCGACGGTTGGAGATCAGGCGAGTCTACGTGACGAAGGCGTTCGAGCGCTGCTCCCGCAGGGAAAACAGCACTCCGCCCAGTTGGGGAATGGGGTGTCGGCGACGTCGATATCGACCTTGTTGCCGATAAGTCTCCAGCAACTGCGCCACCTTCTCTGCCGGCCCGACGGCCAATGTCTTTGCAGGCGAACGCGGAAAAACAGACTGTCCCCTAGACCTGTTGGAATTACTGCTGAGGGACTGTGGTTTGGATGGGCACGACCGGCAGGGTGGTGAAGATCCGGTTGCCGGTGTCCAGTTCCACCGCCACTCCGGTGAACGTCCCTTCCCCAAGAGCCGTGCATCGTACCGATCCCACGAAGCCGGCCGTATCCGTCCTGGTGAACACCTCTTCGATGAAGCGAGCATACTGTCCATGGCCGTTGAGAGGGATGTCCACTTCTTCCAACTCCTCGCCCCCGCTCATCAACCCGCAGCGAACCGTCGCCCGCTCCGCTTCCAGGTTCCGGATGGACGCCGCCGTGCGGATCCCGCTCGTTTGCCTCCGGGCCGGAAACAGCGCGTCCGACGTGGGTTGACTCGCGCCCACGCCGGCCACGCCGACGCCCGGGATGTCGAAGCGCAGGACGCCGCCGACGGGTCCGTTCGCCACCACCCGCACCGATCCGGTCACCACCTCTCCCCGGCCGTGGGTCGAGATCGTCAACTCGCCCAGACGGGCCATGGCCGTTTGCAGGGTCAAGCCTCCGTCCTCTCGGACGAGAAGATGGTCTTCGACCTCCACCATCGATTCCGGCTCCAGCAGTTCCCCACGCTGATCGTAAAAGTAGACGGCGGGACGAACCGTTGACGCCGCCACGTTCACCAGCACCAGGTCCGAGGTGATCAAGGTCCCGTCGCCGGAAGTTCCATTCGCGAAATGCGCGAAGGTCAGGGTCGTTTCCTGATCTTCGGCAGCCTCCGGGCCGATCGGCACCACTGGCAGGGTGGTGAAGATCCGGTTGCCCGCATCCAGTTCCACCGCCACTCCCGTGAACAGTTCACCGTGCGGGACCGTACAACGGACCGACCCCACGAAGTCCGTGGTGTCGGTCGCGGTGAACAGTTCCTCGATGAACTTGGAGGCCTGGCCGTTGGCGCTCAACGGGATCTCCCCCTCTTCCAGCACACTGCCGTCCTTCAGCAACCGGCACTGGACGTCGACGGCCTCCATCCCCAGGTTGTGGATGGCCGCCGCGGTGCGGATCCCGCCGGCCTGCCGCCGGGCCGGGAACAGGGCGTCCGCCGTGGGTTCGCTGGCGCCCACGCCGGCGACGCCGATTCCGGGGATGTCGAAGCGCACGACCCCGCCGATGGGTCCGTCCGAAACCACCCGGACCGATCCCGTCACGACTTCGCCCCGGCCGTGGGTCGAGATCGTCAGCTCGCCCAGCGACGCGATCTCCGTCCGGGGCGACAGCCCTCCGTCCTCCCGGATCTCCAGATCGTCTCCGACATCCACCACGGACTCGGCCTCAAACAGATTTCCCTCCCCGTCGAAGAAATAGATGACGGGACGGATCTCTTCTTCGGCCACGTTCACCAGCACCAGGTCGGAGGTGATGAGCACGTCGTTGTCCGAAACCCCGTTGCCGAAATGGGCAAACTCCAGGATCACCTCCTCGGCCATGGGCGTGGACTCGACTGCGTCGGACGGGGGACTCTGGCCGACTTCGTTCACGGCCCGCACCTCGAAGACGTAGGTCCGGCCGTTGGTCAGTCCGGCGACGGTATGGGTCAGGTCCGTGGAACCGATGGAGGTCCAGTCCCCGGCCCGGTCGATTCGGACCTGGTAGCCGGTGAGGGCAGAGCGGCCGTCGCTCTCGGGGGCCTTCCAGGTCAGCGTCACTTCACCGTCCCCGGCTTCTGCCTGCAGGTTCAACGGTGCCGTGGGCACAGTCGCAGCCGGAGGCGGTGGCGGCGGTGGCGGTGGCGGAGGAGGAGGCGGTGGCGGCGGTGGTGGCGGAGGGGGAGGAGGAGGTGGTGGGGGCGGGGCCGAGACTTCGTTGTCCTGGACCGTCACCCGGGCGCTCCGGGTCGAAGTCGGGCCCAGCCGGTACTCGGCTCTCGGCCGCAGCCGGGCGGTGACCCTTCCGGCGGACTCGGCCACATCGTCATCGTCGGTCCGCACCGACAGTGTCGCCGTCTCCAGCCGGGCCGGGAACACCACCTCGTCCGGCGGATCGCCGCCCGACGTGTCGATCACCGATCCCCGTTCGGTGACCTCCACGTTCACGGTCAACGACGCTTCCGTGGGCGGCCCCCGCGTCAGCGTGAACTCCACCGTGTCGCCTTCCGCCACCGTCTCCGACCCCTCCCTCGCTTCGATGGTCACCAGCGGTGGGTCGGCTTCTTCATTGGTCAACATCTCGGTCCCGTTCCCCACCTCGTCCTGGATCGGGTTGAATCCCGGCGTATAGTCCACCCTCACCGTGTCACCCGTTGCCACGGCTGAGGCCAACGTCAAGATGACGCTGTTGCCCCTGACTTGGACCTGGGAGACCGTTCGATCGTTCCCGTCCACCGTCACCGCGAAGTCGAATCTCGACGGCACCGAGCCCTCGTCCAACGGTTCGTCGTAGTTCAGCGCCACCCGCGAGCCATGCACCGTAACGTCTTCCAGCTCCGGTTCCGCCCCATCCACCTTGTGGTCCGCTTGCGCTTCCACTGCCTCATAGCTACGCACCGCCGCATTGTTTGACAGATCCAGGATCTTCCCTCCGTTGAGCGCGATACTCCCCCGGGGCACGCTTACTCCATCCTCGTCCTCGTCCCCCTCCTCCACCGTGTAGACAAACACCACGACTGCCCGTGCGGGACCCGTGCCGGCGCTGGCCCGCTTTCTCCGGTTTCCCACAAGAAGATCCAGCGTCGGTGTCCCCCGCACCGTGTCCACCGTCACCGTCTCGTCGTAGCGCACCGTTACCAAGATCATGTCTCCAATCGCGTACGTCTCGTCGGTTCCCGGATCGGAACTGATCTCGATCCCTTCGATCGACGGCGCCGTCGTGTCCGGGGTCCGGTTGTCTACGAACTGGTCCCGGAACCCCTCGGCATCGTTGCCCACCCGGTCCTGGATCGGATTCGATCGGGGTTCATAGGTCACGCGGATGCCCGTCTCTCCGTGCTCCGCCGCTGGACTCACAGTCAGCCGAACCGTGCTCCCGGTCACCTGAACCCGAGTCACGGTGCGCGTCTCGTTGCCCCCGGCCACGGTGAAGTCGCTGTTCGCCGGCCGCGAAGAGGTGTTGAGCGGTTCGTTGTAGGTCAGCGTCAGCGTCGCCCTGTTGACCACCACCGGATCGGTCAGCGCCAGGACCGGGGCGACCGCGTCCACCTTGTGGCTCGAACTGGCTGCCACGGCCGTATGGTCCAGAATGGCGTTATTGCCGGCGCCGTCCCGGATCGTCCCTCCGGCTCGCGACAGCCGGTTCGCCTCGAGGCTCACCCCGTCCTCGTCGTTGTCCCCAGTGACCACCCGGTAGGCGAACTTCACCGCCTGGTTCGAGACGCTTCGATACTCCGCCGTTCGGTTCCCGCCGCCCACGTTCAGGGTCAGTTCCGGCGTTCCGGTGATCACCACCGTCTCGTTGAACGTCACCGTCACCTCGATGGTCTCGTCCACGCCGTAGGTCCGGTCCGACCCTGCACTCGAGGTGATCCGAACCGTCGACACGGCCGGTCCCGTCGTGTCTGCCGTCTTGTTCGTGACGCTCCTGTTGCTCAACCGGTCCGCGTCGTTCCCCGCGGTGTCCTGAATCGGATTCGACCTGGGCTCGTAGTTCACCCGGAGGCGGCTCTCTCCATCCGCGACGGCCGAGCTCAGGGTCAGGAACACCGCGTTTCCGCTGACCCGGACGCCGGTGACCGTCCGGGTTTCACTCCCGCCTGTCATGGTGAAGTCGTCCGTCGCCGGCACCGAAGAGGAATCCAACGGCTCGCCGTAGGCCAGCGTCAGCGTCGTCCCGTTCACGACCGCCCCATCGGTCGTCGCCAGCACCGGCTTGATTCCATCCACCCGGTGCCGGGACTCGGCCTCCACCGGCGCGTGGTTCAGCACGGCGTTGTTCCGGGCGCCGTCGCGGATCGTGCCGCCCGACAGGCGGTTCGCCTCGATGCTCACCCCGTAGGCGGCGCTGTCGCCCGAAACCACCTGGTATTCGAATCTCACGGCCGCCCCCGTGACGTCCCGATAGTTCGCCCTCCGGCTCCGGCCCCCCACGTTCAACGTCAGCCGCGGCGTCCCCGTCACCACCACCGTCTCGCTGAAGGTCACCGTCACTTCGATGGTCTCGCCGGCCGCATAGGTCTGATCCGACCCTGCGTTCGAGGTGATCCTCACCGTCTCCACTGTTGGCCCCGTCGTGTCTCCCGTGCGGTTGGTGACCGTTCGGTTGTTCAGCCCGTCCGCGGCGTTCCCCACCACGTCCTCGATCGGATTCCCCCCCGGCTGGTAGCTCAACCGGAGGCCGCTCTCCCCGTCCGTGACGGCCGGGTTCAACGTCAGCAAGACCGCGTTTCCGCTCACCTGGACTCGGGTGACCGTCCGTGCCTCATTCCCTCCCGTCACGGTAAAGGCGCTCGCCGCCGGCCGCGAGGACGACCTCAGGGGCTCGCTGTAGGCCAGCGTCAGCCTCGTTCCGTTCACCACCGCCCCGTCGGTCGTGGCCAGCACCGGCGCCACCCCGTCCACCTGGTGCCGTGAATCGGCCGCCACCCCCGCGTGGGTCAAGGTGGCGTCATTCCGCGCTCCGTCGCGGATCGTTCCTCCACCGCGGGACAAGCTGTCTGCGTCGATACTCACGCCGTCCCGGTCGTTGTCGCCCCGGGCGATCCGGTACTCGAACTTGACGGCGGCTCCCGTGAGGCTCAGATACTCCGCCGTTCGATTCTGCCCGCCGACGTTCAACGTCAACCGCGGGGTTCGCGTCACCACCACCGTCTCGTTGAACGTCACCGTCACCTCGATGAGATCATCCACCGTGTAGGTCCCATCCGATCCCGCATTGGAGGTGATCCTCACCATCTCGACCGTCGGGCCCGTCGTGTCTCCCGTTTGATTGGTGACCGACCGGTTGTTCAGGCGATCCACGTCGTTGCCTGCCCTGTCCTGAATCGGGTTCGCGCCCGTCCCCGTCGGAATGGTGTAGCTCACCCGGATCCCTGTCTCCCCGTGCTCTACCGCTGGACTCAGGGTCAGCTCCACTGCGCTCCCGCTCACCTGGACCCCGGTGACCGTTCGCGTCTCATTGCCTCCCGTCACCGAGAAGGCGTCGTTGCCGGGCACCGAAGACCCATCCAGTGGCTCGCTGTAGGCAAGCGTCAGTACGGTTGCGTTCGCAACGGCGCCGTCGGTGGTCGCGAGCTTGGGTTTGATGCCGTCCACCTTCTGCCCCGTGTCGGCCGCCACCCCCATATGGGTCCGGACCGCATGGTTCCTGGCGGTATCCCGGATCGTCCCGCCGGACAGGCTGCCGGCCTCGATGCTCACACCGTCGGTGTCGCTGTCATTGACGGCCACCGTGTAGGCAAATGCCACCAGGGCCCCCGCGACACTCTCGTAGTTCGCCGATCGATTCCGCTCCCCCACCTTCAACGTCACCCGCGGGGTCCCGGACACGATGACGGTCTCGCTGAAGGTCACCGTGACCTCGATCTCCTCGCCGATGCCATAGACGTCCCGGCCGTCCGCAGGATCCGAAGTGATCTCCACCGAGGTGACCGTCGGAGGGATGCGATCCGGTGTCTCGTTCGTCACCGGCTCGCTGCTCAGTCCGTCTGCGTTGTTGCCGACCCGGTCTTGAATCGGGGCCGCCGCCATCCCGGCCGGGACCGTGTAGCTCACCCGGATCCCCGTCTCCCAGTGCGCCACTGCGGAGGAGAGAGTGAGTTTCACCGTACTCCCGCTCAATGCGACTCCGGAAACGGTTCGCGACGAAGAGCCCCCCGACACGAAGAAGGCGCTGGACGGCGGCGTTGACGCCGAGTCCAGAGTCTCGGTATAGGTCAGCGTCAACAGCGCTCCGTTCACGACTGCTCCGCGGGTGGCGGCCAACTCCGGTTTGATGCCCTCCACCTTGTGCCGCGATTGGTTTCGCAGCGCGCGATGATCCAGGTCGGCCTCGTTGTCCGAGCCGTCCTCGATGGTTCCTCCATTGAGCGACAGGCTGTCCGCCGCGATGCTCACTCCGTTGGTGTCGATGTCACCCCTGTCCACCCGGTAGCGGAACAGCACCTCCGCGTCGGTGACGCTTTCGTAGTCCGCCGTTCGGTCCTGGTCCCCCACTCTCAGCGTCAACTGCGGCCTCCCCGTCACCAGGACGTCCTCGCTGAAGGTCACGGTCAGCTCGATGTCATCCTCGATCGCGTAGGTCGCATCCGATCCCGCGTCCGACGTGATCTCCAACTGGCTCACGGCCGGTGGAGTCGTGTCCGCCGTTTCGTTCGTCACCGGCTCGGCGCTCAGTCCGGCCGCGTCGTTGCCCGCCGCGTCCTGAATCGGAGTCGCTCCCGTCCCCGTTGGGACCGCGTAGCTTACTCGGAGGTTCGTTTCCCCGTCCTCCACCGCCGGATCCAGCGTCAGCTCCACCGAGCGCCCGCTCACCCGGACTCGGGTGACCCTGCGCGTCCGGTTGCCTCCGGTCACGGTGAAGGCGTCGTTCCCAGGTACCGAAGACGAATCCAGCGGCTCGCTGTAGACCAGCGTCAGCGTCGCCCCGTTCACCACCGCGGAAGAGAACCTCGGTGCGGTCTCATCCATATCCGTTGACGAGGCGGTGTCGAAGACCCAGGGGCGAGCCTGCTTGATCGCCAGGATGTTGGCGCTGGTGATCTTGAACTCGATCTCCATGGCGAACGGTTCCTCGGGTGCAGGGTTGTACAGTGTCTCGAAGTGGTCATGGATCACTTCAAGATGCCGGCGCAACTGATTCACTTGGTCGTCGCTCAGGAGAAGTTCCCCCGGCTCGACCTGGTTGGAAGTGGCAAGAACGATATGAAAACCGTACTCGTCCAACAGGATTTCCTCCGGTACCGAGTGCGCTTCGGGATTGGTGACCAGGTCCTCGCCGACCTGCGTGTTGACGTAGTAGCGTCCCTCTCGGCCGTAGATAAGATCGAAGCTGACAGCCACGCCGTTGGCCAACTCGTCGGTGTAGTTGGGATGCACCAGCACTCCCATCGCCGCCGCCAGGTGGTCGATGCGATGGAACTCCCGTTCGCTGAAGGCCCGGAAGTTCCAGAGGCTGGCATACACCTGCTTGAGCGATTTGTCGATGCCGTCCTTCTCGGTCTCGTCCGGCTTCTGGGTCTTGGAGTCGTACAGGCCCGCGCCGTTGAACCCGGGCAGGTCCTCGTTGTTGGTGCTGGAGCGGTAGCGCAGCGATTGCCCTTCGGGGTACGTCGCATGCATCGCGGTCAGCGCGTCGGTGATCCACTGCGGCGTCTCCGCATCCTTGATAGCCTTGCGCAGATCCTTGAGATCGTCCTCCTGCTCATCGAATTCGGTTTGGAAAGCGGGGTCGGCCAGCATCTCTTCGATCTCGTCATAGAGCCCGTTGGCCTTCATGAACTCGTCGTAGAAGTAGAACGGCACGGCAAAACCGTCGGGCACGGTCCCGTCCGGGAAACGCAGGGTCCCCAGCACCGCCACGTTGGCCGCCTTGACGCCGAATGCCCTCCAGTTCTCGAAACCGATCTCGCTGAGGGGCGTGATCCCGGTGAACGAGAGGTCCCGCTCCGGGGTCTGCGCTTGGGCGGGGCGGGAAGACTCGTAGTGCGAGTCGACTTCCTCGGGGGAGGCAGCGCGCAGCTCCCAGCCGTCCTCGGTCACCTCGTAGCGGACGTAGCTGCCGAGGAGAGCGTCGATTTCGTCGTTGTCGAGGGCATCGCGGATGAAGGCGTTGGGGATGCCGTTCTGCACGGCGCGCAGGTTGACATGAGACAGCGGCGTCTGGGGCACGGTGGAGATGATGCCGGCCACGCGGGGCAGCTCGTTGGGCAGTGCCTCGTAGATCACGATGTCGCGCGGGTGAGGCCGCTCGTCCGGGTCCATGACCCGTAGCCGGCCGTACCCCTCCCCCGGATTCAACGCCAGAAAACCGGTTTCGGGGAAGAACTCGTCGTCGAACACGAGGTGGATTCGGGACTCCCTGTACAATGGCAAGTCGGATTGAGCATGCGAAAGAGCGTCGTTCGATATGTAAAACACCAAGTCGTCCTCGAGCAGCGGCATGCTGGCGGCAAGCAGCGTATGGGCGCGCGCCACGACGTTGAAGGAGTACGGGTGCTGGCGAGGTCGCCACCAATAGCAGTAGGCTCCCAGACTGCCATCGGGGGCAACGAGATCCCCGCGACTCATGAGACTGCCTTCGATCATCCCCTCCTGTCCCAATTCGATGCCGACGGCATTCATGAACTCTTCATGAATCAAAGTGGTTCTCGTGTTCATGAAGTAGAGACGCGGGCTGGCGGTGTTCATGCCGAGCAGAACGAACTTGGGGAGGTACCCGCCGAAGGAGATCGCCTCGAATGTTGCCAGATCGGGAATGGCGACGACCCCGTCTCTGCGTGGGATGGCCGCGGCAGGGTTCACCGGGTTCAGGCCCACCGGGTCTGCCAGTTCGGTGAGGTCGTCGATGCAGTCGCCGTCCACGTCGGCCGGGTCGGCCACAAGGTACTTCTCCACCCGGTAGCGCTCGGCGGGCAGGGCCTCCACGTTCTCGGCCAGCGTGGTCGTGTCCGCTTCACCCAACGTCACCGCCACCGGAATCTCCACTTCCGTGCCATCGACATCGTGCTTCACATAGAGCACGAAGTACTCCTCCGTCGTGGACTCGACCACGATGGGCACCGCCGTCACTGCTACCTCCGTCGGCGTCGGGTTATAACCCCCGCCTGGACACGTGGGGTCGGCACCGTCCTGGGCAATAGCGGGGGCGGTTAGGGCCAACGCGGCCAGCAGGCCCGCCGCCAGGCGGTGGGAGAAGGTCGATGCAGAGTGAGTGAGGCGTCCTCGGGACCGAGGGTCCGAGCTGCAGGAGCGGTCTTGCGGGCGGGGAGTCTCAGAGTGCCGAGGCCAGGCGGGCGCGACGAAAGAAGGGTGGGAATCAGGCCGGGAGGAGGCGCAATCCCGGCTCTCGGTTCTCCAGAAGCATTGCCACCGTTCAGCCAATGTCAAGCTCTTTCTTCCAATGAGTGAGTATCGAAGTGAACAGAAGCTATTGAACGATCAAGATAGAAGTATAGTCCTCTGGAGTGAATATGGAGTGAACATTCGAGTCATTTACGTGTCATTGTTGTGAATATTCCACCCAGCCGCTATGATTGTTGGCCGCAGAGCGGGGCGCACCCCGCGTTTCCGCCGAATCCGAATCGTCCACGAAAACGGGACCCCTTCCTCACTGCTACCCGGTGTGCTGTACTGGCCCGCATGCACGGTGAACCAGGAGGACCAGTCATGAGCAGATTGTTCGGATTCCTGGTCCTGGCTGCGGTGGTGACGGCCGCACCGACTGCGGCGGGAGCGGAGCAGGCATGGGTGACCCACAGCACCTTCCAGGATTTCTCGGCGGGGCGTCTGGGCGACGGCGGGGTCAACCTCTACGCGACCCGCTCCGGGACGGTCGAGATGATCCACCGTTGGGATCTGAACAACGATGGTTACCTGGATGTCCTGCTGGGTCAGGACCACGATGTCCTGGAGAACGCCGACATCCTGGTCTACTGGGGTCGAACCGGGGGACCCGAGTCCATCCTGCCGGACCTTCCGGACCACCAGCCACTTGCTCGCTTGCTCCGCCAGATCCGCCTCCGGGAAAGAGGGGTGACGCGGTTGCCCAGCCCGGGCGGCGGCCGTTCTCTCGTGGTGGATCTGAACCAGGATTCCTTTCCTGAGCTCGTCTTCTGCAACTTCATCCACAACTACTCGGAGGACATGTCGGCTCTCATCTACTGGGGAGGCGCCAACGGCTACCAGGCGGAGCACCGGACCGAGCTGCCCACGATTCTGGCTGGGGGAGTGGCAGCCGGGGACTTCAACGGCGACGGGTTCGTGGATCTGGCCTTTTCGAATCGGGGCATTGAAGGCGGCGAGCGTTTCGGATTCGATCGTCACCTGGAGTCATACGTCTACTGGAACGGCCCCCGGGGGTTCGATACGTCACGGCGCAGCGTCGTGGAGACCGTCAGCGCCGCCGACTGCGCGGCGGGAGACATGGACGGAGACGGGTACGCGGATCTGGTCTTTGTCAACAACAATTCCCAGCACAAGAGTGCCTACCTGTACCGTGGAGGCCTGGAGGGCATAAGTGCCGAGCGCGACGAATGGATGGGGGGCGACCCCATCGGCGCCCATCTGGCCGACTTGGACCAGGACGGTCATCTGGATCTGACTCTGAACCACAGTGATGATCGGGTGGTGCTTCACCGGGGAAGCGAGCGGGGACCGGCCCGGAAGCCGTGGATCGAATTGCCGGCAGAGGGAGCCAAGCAGAGCCGGACGGGCGACCTGAACCGGGACGGACTTCCCGAGCTGGTGCTGCCCAACAGCCGTGGTTCCTCTTCCTACGTCTACTGGAACGGCCAGGCGGGGTTCTCGCCGGAGCGCCGGAGCGAGTTGCCCACGCTGGCGGCCACGGATGCGGTGTTGGCCGACTACAACCGGGATGGGTGGGTGGATCTGGTCTTCGCCAACGAGTATGGCGGCGAGACCTATGATGTGAATTCCTACCTCTACTGGAACGGGCCCCAAGGGTTCGACCCGGCGCACCGGAAGGAACTCCAGGGTTTCGGCCCCGTGAGCGCCAGCGGAGGCGACCTGAATCGGGACGGACATGCGGATCTGGTGCTGATCAACCGCTCCAGCGGCACCCACGGGCGCATCGACTCCCTCATCTACTGGGGGAATTCCCGGCATCACTACTCGACGGCCTCCGTGACTGCGCTCCCGGGAACGGGCGGACTAATGACCAAGGCCGACCTGAACCAGGACGGCTGGGTGGATCTGGTCTTTCCCGCCGGACGGGTCTACTGGGGAAATCCGGCCGGCTACGTTGCCGACCGTACGGAGGAACTTGAAACCGGCGGTTATTCGGTCACCACTGCGGATCTGAATCGCGACGGACACCTGGATCTGGTGGTGGCCGTCGGCTCGGCCGACGCGACCACCCCCGATCCGACGGGTCTCATTCGTTGGGGTGGGCAGGCAGGTTTCCGGTCGGACCGCGAAACCCGTTTGCCACTCCGTTGCCGGCGTCCCATGGTGAGCTCGCTGGCCGATTTCAACCGCGACGGTTTCCTGGACCTGATCTTCACGGACGTCGATTCCCCCAATACGGAGATCTTCTGGGGCGATGAATCGGGGAACTACGTTGAGGATCGGCGCCTCCATCTGAAGGTCCACTCGGCCTCAACCGCCGAGATCGCCGACCTGAACGCCGACGGCTGGCTGGACCTGATCCTGGGAGCGGTCTACGACCCGGAGCGGTTCGGCCGGCCCATGCGCAAGACCACGCTGCTGTG
The DNA here is from genome assembly GCA_965217775.1 of Acidobacteriota bacterium. Taxonomy (GTDB): domain Bacteria; phylum Acidobacteriota; class UBA6911; order RPQK01; family JAJDTT01; genus JAJDTT01. The sequence continues at coordinate 2,073,909 of CBDCJH010000002.1, read as the reverse complement.
GGGAAGCCGGGACGGATTTTCGGAAAAAAGGTCGCTGGAGTTGGAGGCCTTTGAATCGGAAGAGCAATCGGTGGCGGACCTGAATCGGGACGGGTACCTGGACATCGTGATGACCAACTACCACGGGTACACCACCCGCTCGCTTCCCGTCCTCATCTACTGGGGCGGTCCGGACGGGAGCTACAGCGAATCGCGCCGGTCCACTCTTCCGGGCGAGTCCACCCTGGCGCTCACCGTGGCCGATCTGAACCAGGATCGCTGGCTGGACCTGATCGTGGTCAACCACGTGGAGCGCGGAGACCACGCCGTGGGCACCAACATTTTCTGGGGCGGGGAGGAGGGGTATTCCTACTCCCGCCGCGACTGGATCCAGAGTTTCGGTCCCCACTTCAGCACCAGCCACGACGTGGGCAACATCTACCACCGGCGTCTGGAGGAGGAGTACACGTCGGCGCCGTTGGAGATCCCCGACGGAGTGCGGTCCGGACGTCTGGAGTGGAAAGCCCGAACGCCCCATGGAACCGCGATCCGCTTCCAGGTCCGAAGCGCCGGTTCGAACGCGGAGCTGGAGCAGTCCGGCTGGACGGGACCCGGAGGTCAGGAAGGGTACTTTGATGTCACGGGGGGTGAGATTCGGGTCGGAGAACGGGACCGGTGGTTGCAATATCGGGTTCTGTTCACCACTCCGGATGGGGGAAGCACTCCGGTTCTGGAACAGGTCCGTCTCTTGGCCGAGTAGCGGGATGGCCGACGGGCATCAACCGTCCCATGCGGGAAGGACTCGGCGGTAAACTGAAGGGCACTTCGCCCTCGTCGATGGAGGGCCGCAACTCCTCGGTGTCGCCGGTGCCCCGTCACATGAAGGTCATCGCGGGCTCGATGACGAATTGGCCGTCGAGTTGCTCCGCGCGTCGGGCCTGACAGACGCAATCCTTGTAGATCTGCTCGATCGGCCGCCCTCGATCTCGCCTTGCATGTTCGTCCAGTCGGTGTAGCCGCGCATGCCTCCAACGTAGTCGGGCCCCACGTCGGCGGTGGACCCCCTCAGGTCGAAGATCGCATCGACCTTGATGGCGCGGCGCCCGCTCCGTCTCCCCCGCCATCGCCGCCGCACGCCGCGGTGACAGTGAGGAGGTCCTTGGCCAGGAGGCGCGGGTGGGTTGGGTGGACCGGTAATGTGGGCAAACGCCTCGTCATTCGCTAGCTCCGGTTCGATTCTCGATGGTTAGAGTCGGGGGAGCTGTCCGCCCAGGAGCGGGCCTTGTCGGACAACTCCTGCGAAGCAGCAACGATGTCCTTTTCGTGGATGACCTTCGCACCATGGCCGTAGCCGCTTGCCGTTCCGCGTCGCCGCACCTCGGTCCGCCTCTCGAAAATCTCCCACGAGGGCCACGCGGACTGAATCGCCTTCCTGCAGGTGTCCGCGGTGGTTGGTTTGTCGCCGCACCGAACGATGACCACGCCGTCTGCGCGGACATGTCTTCTGGTGCGTGCGAAGACATCCCCTATCAATGCACGGTAGGCGGCAAGGTTGGAGTGCTTCTGCGTCCGCTTCCAATTCTTGCGCATGTTCGCTCCAAGAAGCCAGAGGCGAATCCATTGGTCGTTCCAATAGTCGGTCACGCCGTGGTACGGCGGCGATGTAATGAGCAACCTGACGTCGTGCCTTGGCATCTCTTCGAGCTCTTTCCTGGCATCACCCAAGCTGGTGAAGGAACGAGCGAGATCCGGGATCCCGAAAGTGTACCTCCACCGGATCCGGTCGGCGAGAAAGGCCACTGGGTCGGTTTGGGGAGGACGGAGAAGCCCTCGCCTGGTCCACCAACGCACGGCGTATGACGGCGAGTGCGCCACGGTAGGGGAGAGCCGATTGGACAGGCCGTTGGGACCGCTGTCTTGCATGTGCAGGGCGATGATCGCTATTAGGGTGCGATCCGCGCGGGTCTCCTTCCAGTCCAGCTCTCGGCGGGCTGCGCGAAGGAAGCCCCGGACGGCGGGTGCCCAGGCCATAGTCTCGAACTTGCTTCGGGACTTGCGGTCCTGTGGCCGCACCGAACGCTGCATGTCTCGCAGGCGCGCTAATACGGGGTCGGCGCTTCGCGACGGCTTGAGCTTGGCGGTGGTAAATAGCCACGCAACGGGAAGAATGTCCACGGCGATGCTCGGCCTTCCCATGGCCGCGGCTAGGTATGGGGCGTTGCCCCTGCCCGAGAAGGGATCCATCACCACATCGCCGCGGCCCGTGAATTCCTCGACGGCACTTGAGACGAATGGCGCCGGGAACATCGCGTAGTAGCGCCCCAAGCCATACCATCGATGCTGCGGCGTGCGCGCCGGCCAAGGGAGCCGGGAGATGCCGTAGGTGGTCATTGTGGTCTCGCCAGGCTCTCGATGATGGCTGTACCGATTCGGAGCGGAATGGCCGCCTTCGCGTGGGCTCGCCGGAGCGGGAGAAACTCGTGGCGCCCGACGCCAAGGCGCGCGGCAGTGGCGATCGCCTCATTCAGCACAACGGGCCGGGGCGCGTTCGTGAGGGGCGGATCCGCTTCCGGCTGTGCAAGGTTGAGAAACAACCTCTGGCCGTCGTGGGTCTTCACCACGAGAGGCCGCCCAAAGTAAGTGATCTGGCCCCACGGTTGGTCCGTGGTCCGCGCAATGATGTTCTCGCGGATGTAGTCGTCGTCGGGAAGGAACGCCGTGCCCCGCGGAATGCGAGAATCCGGTGCCGGGGCCTCGTCCAGCTCTGAGAAGTGCTGCACGAAGGAACCTGTCTTGACAGCGGACATGACCAGCAGGCGACCCGGTGACAGCAGGCGGTCGATTCGGTCAAGTTCCCGTAGAACTCCCGGCTGGAGTGCGGCTATCGTGCTGAATGCTGCCAGCGGGCCATCGAGTACGAATGCGATGCGGCGCAGGGCCGCTCTTCCGTTCCCGGTTTGAACAAGGCCGCGCAACAGGTTCATCAAGCACAGAATTTCGAAGGCTTGGCGAATGCGGCCATGAGCGTCGCCGCATGGCTGTTCGTCGCTGAAGATCTCCTGCGCGCGAAGGGCGTCCGACAGAAGTACGATGGTGCCACAGCCCCGGCACCGTGATCGCATCCGGCCCGGCGGTGGAGTAAGGGGTCTCGAGTTACAAAGGAGGTTAGGGCACTTGATGTTGCGCGTCTTTTCCAAGAGAGCGTGGAGCGTCTCTGCAAGAGTCTCGCCCCCGAAATGTCCCGATTCCAATACTTCCTGGACTACACTGCGAAACCAATCGCGGGACAACTGACCGTCCGCCGATCGGGCGTTGCGGCCGGGGAGAGCCAGTTGCAGCGTGCTGGCGTCCTCGGTATCACGAAGCTGGACCGGATCGACCGCACCGCTCTCGGGAAGTTGAGCAAGATTCGCCAGCCGGTGGACATCGATCCGGACGATTGCAATGGACAACAACCCCGCCTCAGTTGCAGGCAGTCGAGCTGGAATGCGGTGGTAGATGCTGGACCCGTCCAACGCTACGACGACGGGTCTTGGTCTGTGCTGCGGAAACGGCTCGAAGGGAGGCAGCGGCTGGAGCGGAAGATTGACTCCTTGCGCAAGTCGATCTCCAAACGCCTCGACGATCCGGCGACGCTCCAGGTCTTCCAAAGCAGAAAAGCCGGCGCGCTCGTTCGGATAGGGCATCAGCGCGAAGTCCCGGGGTCGTCGCTCGGCTCGGATGGAGCATCCGGAAGTCGAAACCGGTCCAACTGAACCGGCACGGTGTATCCCGAGGACAGGGTCCGAAGTCTGATGAAGCCCGGCTCGGACACCCGGCGAATCTGGGGGATGAAGTCGGCGAAGTCCAAGTAGCGCTCCACTACCTTGGCTTCGTTGTCCGAGTTCAGGTGCGAGATGAACCAGTTGTCGGTCTCGCTCAGGATCTCGGGAAGGACCGAGCTCGGAGCCTGAGTGGCCAAGACCATCCCGAGGTTCATCTTCCCGCCCTCCTTGGCTGCTCGCGCCCACACCGTGGCCAGGACATCCTTGCTTCCGCCGCGCGGCAGAAGATTGTGGGCCTCCTCGACGTACACCAGGACATGCCGCTCCCATGGCGGGAGATCCTCGCCCGATGTGAACATCCGCTGCTGTTTGCGAAAGACTTTCCACATGATGCGTTCGGCGGCCCGTCGGTTGAGTTCGGGATCTCCGATCGACTGGTCGAAAATCACAAGCTTCCCCGCTTTCAGGTCCGCGACGATGTCGTCGGCGTAGTCGGAAGCCGTAGCGCTCGAGTGCTGGTCGCGCAGGTCTTGGAAGGTTAGAACACCGTTGGGAGTGCGGAAGATACTGAGGACGGACTTCAGGCGCGGGTCTGCCCAGTCCTCTCCGGAGGTGGAGGTCCTTGTGTACGCCTCCTCGAACGAGTCGTAGCAGCTCTTCTTGTCGTTGATGAACTTGTCAAGCGCCTCGAACGCAGCTCTGAGGCGATCCCACGACGGCACAGTCTCGCTCAGGACATCGGCCGCCCGCCTATACTGGCTGGCGTTGCCCGATTTGTCGTTCTCGTCAGAACGAAGCGCGTCGAGCAGCTTCCTTCCGAAGAGACCAATGAGATTGGGCCTCGATGGAGCGTCGAAACCTGCTGCCGCCAACGCCGTCTGATGGACGACTACGGCACGGTGGAAACGGGTCGCGACGCTACGATCATTGAGATTCGCAGGAATCGATAGGTCGGCGTCGCGAAAGTTGGTCGTGAACCGGGTGGTTTCTGCGGACATCCTTTCCCGAATGAGTTTGCGGCCCACGTCGAGCTGCTCCAGCGCCTTCTCTACAAACTCAAGATCGGTCCGGCGATACGGAGGAACCAGATTCCCGAAGAAGTTGATCTTCGTGATCTTGCGGTCCGGGTCGGTGGGGGGAGCATACGTTCCGTACGTCTCGACCTCTCCACGCCGCCGTTCGCCCATCAGCTCATGGATGCGGTGGAGGCCGCGCCCGTCCTGCGGGTTGTCCTGGGCGTACTCACCGTTGGGGTCGAAGATGAGCTGGCCAACCCTGAATTCCCGGTACTCCTCGCGGAGCAGGTAGACGGCTTGGGCCGTGATCTTCATCGCGTTGGACTTCCCGCTGCGAGACATTCCGAAGAACGCCGTGCGTCGCTTAAGCAGATCGGTGGGATCGATCCGAACGGGGACGTGCACGCTGCTGTCACCCTGCGGTTCAGCGGCCGCGAAGCGGGTCTCCGCGATGCGGACTCGAACGCCCGAATCCGCGGAGATGCCCAGTTCCGACAGGTCGAGGCTGTTCCCCCGGTGGGTCAGATTGACGATGCTCTCGAGTAGTGAACCCGTGGGCTTCCAGACGTACGCCCCTCGCGCCGAGTAGTAGTTGGCGATGTCCTCGGCGAACCGTAGAACTCCGCCGGTGGTCCAAGTCATGGTTCCGAGGATTCGAGCCTCCACACCGCCCAGCGCGATCTCGTCCGCGACCCACGTGGCGAGCTTCTCCGACCAGAGTTCCCGGCCGATGCTTTCGCGCGCAGCCGTAAGGCGCGCCTCATCGGTGGTGGTCTGGTTCGCGAGACGCTTCGCCCCGGCCACCCGCATCAGCACAAAGGTGGCTTCCTCGCTTGAGGGCGGGGAACCTGAGATCAGGAACATACCGCGCGCCAAACCCCCTGCACGCTCCCTGTGGTAGTCGTGAACCGCCAGGGTGGCGGCGTCATAATCCAACAGCAGCACCTGACCGACGGCGTTCGTGCTGGTCAGGTTGGCGAAAGGTGATTCCGCTGCGTTTCCGTGCTTGGCGGCGATGTCGGCTATCAGGCCTTCGTCAGCAATGGATGGACCCGGTGTCGATTCGGTCATGTGGTTTCCTTGTTCTGCGGTAAGCTAACGCCCACGGCCTGTCGTACCGGTCGGCTTGGCTGTGGACCACTCCTCACTCGCGGCAATTGGGAGGGCACAGCAGCAACCCGGCTGCGGCACACGTCGTATTTTGCCAGCAAGCCCCGACTTAACGAGGTTGCTCGGGTGATGAAGAGCAGGGTGCCTGGTGGAAGGGCGAGAGAGGCGGGCCAGTAGGCCGACCAGGAGGATTATGGAAGTCGGTACGGGAACCGAGCCGTCGAAGCCGTGCAGGTGGTAGACGGAATTGATCTGGCTCGCCCGCGATGTGCATGAAGTGAACGTGCGTTCAGTTAGGAAGACGACGCAGTCGGTGCTCGAACAATTGGAGGTGCTACCCGCTGGCTGGGCGGGGTGTCACCGGGTCGGTTGGGCACGGGTGGTACGGATCGGAGCCTCACCGACTCCGCGTTCAGCCGCTCGGGCTCGGGAGCATCGGACGCGAAACAATCCGGGGTGACGCGTCCGGTCACGGCCACGAAGGGTCAGGGGAATCCGTTTCGTCCCGGTGGACGGAATGGGGGGGAAGAGCACCGGGGCAAATAGGTAACTCCTTCAAACAATCGGGTTACGTCACTAACCGAAGCAGTCCTCAAGGCCTCTTGAGCGCGGACGAACCGATTATTTGTGACCCGACCCCTCCCGCTTGGCTGCCTTCAGCGCGGACACCTTGACGTCGGTCTCGGAGAACTCGCCGGTCACTTCGACCCGGAAGTTCTCCCTGACCTTGGCGTTCTCCAGCAGCTTCACGGACTCCTCGTCTCCCGCCGGGTCGAACTTGAGGAACCGGCCCTCCAGGACCAGACCGAAGCCGCTGGCCTTGCAACTCTCCATCAGGGCGCAGGCAACCGTGTGCTTGGCCGTCTTCTCGGCGTTGGGCGCAACACGGGCGCCGCAGGCCGCGTCCATGAGCACTCCGGTCCTGGTGTCCGGACCGGCGAGGACCAGAATCGAGCCGGCCAGCAGGACGCAGGAAATACAGATTTGGTGAACTCGCTTCATTTTGGACCTCTCATGACCTTGTTCGGTGTTGCTGCCTGTTCAGATATTGAACCACAGCCGCGATCGCTCTGCACCACGGTTGCCCGCCCAAGCATGTCGCTTCATGATAGGGGCCGATTTCAGGGGTGAGTCACTTGGGGAGATGCCGATCGAGTGGCGAGTTGAGGGGACAGTCACTTGGGGAGATGCCGATGGTGAGAATGCGCACATTGTGGGTCGGGGGATGGATCGTTCTTTCCTTGTTTTCAGGGAACGGAGCCGGTCAGCGTCCGGGCGACCTGGTGCTCACTCCGGGAGTCCGCCAGCTCTTCCTGGACGACTTTCTTCTGGGGTCGCTCTACCGGGTCCAGCGCCGGGTTCACCAGCCTCACCGGTACGAAGGAAGTCCGGTGGTCCGGGCGGACCGGCCCTGGGAGATCCAGCCGGGCCGATACGCCGCTCCTGGGACGACTCCGGTAGAGAGCCGGATGATCCAGGTCACCAGCGCCCCATCTTGGGACCCCGGCGAGAAGGTCTGGAAAATGTGGTACCACGGAGGTCCGGGGAAAACCGCGTTCGCCAGCTCTCGGGAGGGAATCGTCTGGGAAAAGCCGGTGTTGGGGGTCAAGGAGTTCCGGGGCTCCCGGGAGAACAATCTGGTGGCGGTTCGGGGAGAGCCGGACGCCCTCGTCCAGCATGTCATCCTGGATCCGCAAGGGACCGGAGAGCGCCGCTACAAGGGGGTCCTGGGACCGCGGGACCGCCGGCCGGTCGTCTCCGCCGACGGCTACGAGTTCACGATACTGGAGGTTCCGCCCATACCGAGCCAGGATACCTCCCAACTGACCTACGACGAGTTGGGCCGGCAATACATTTTGACCGTCAAGCATCGGGGGCCTTTCGGCCGGTCGGTCTACCTCTCCCTGAGCCGGGATTTCGAGCAATGGACCGATCCCCAGCTCATTTTCCATGCCGACGCTCTGGATCAGAAGTTGGGGGAGCAGCGCATCCGGGAGCACCTGGTCGATCCCCGGCTCTACACCCCCCAATTCAATCAGCCGGAGAACTACAACGCCGAGATCTACAAGATGCCCATCTTCCCCTACGAGGGCGTCTACATCGGTCTGCCCAACTACTTCGAGTCCAGCGGGATCACTCCTCCCCACCACAACAACCAGGACGGCGTCAATTCGGCCAAGCTGGCCACCAGCCGCGACCTGCTCAACTGGGTGAAGGTGGGCTCCCGCGAGTCGTTTCTGCCCGTTTCCCGGCTGGGTGAGGGAAGGATCGACACCGCTCAGGTCCTGCCGGCGTCGCGGCCCATCGTCAAGGGGGACGAGCTCTGGTTCTATTACAGCGGTCTGGATGTCCGCTACCCGGCCCGGGGCGCCTATCAGGGCGGTATCCATCTGGCACGCCTTCGCCGGGACGGTTTCGTCTCCTTCTGGGCCGACGAAAAGGGAGGGTTCGTCGAGACCGGAACCCTGCGCTTCGGCGGGACCCAGCTCTGGGTCAATGCGGACGCCTCCCGGGGCGAAATTCGGGTGGAAGTCAGGAACCCGGGGGGCCGTAAGGTTCTGGACGGTTGGACCCGCCACGCTTCCAGACCACTGACCACGGATCAGATGAAAGTGCGGATGCACTGGGAGGGAAAAGACAGTCTGGAGTCCCTCAGTGGCCAGAAAGTCCGCTTCCGCTTCCACCTCAGGGACGCCCATCTCTATTCTTTCTGGTTCGAGTGAGGGAGGTCCCGAGGGATGACTCCTGAGGATCGTGCCGTCGACGCAGTTGAAGCCCTGGGCCAGGAATACCTGCGGTTTCTGGCGGATCTGGTCCGTTGTCCCACGCTCCTGGGTCAGGAGGCGGAGGGCCAGGAGCTGATCTACCGGCGCCTCCTGGACCTGGGTCTGGAGACCCGGAAGTGGGATCCGGATCCCGCAGCCATGGAGTCGGACCCCGATTTCGTGCCCGTGGAGCGGGACTATGCAGGCCGGCCCAATGTGGCGGGTGTTCTGTCGCCCGTCGTCTCCGGTGGACGGAGCCTCGTCCTGAACGGGCACGTGGACGTGGTGCCTCTCGGACCCCTGCACTGGTGGAGCTTCGATCCCTGGGGAGCGGAGGTTCGGGAAGGCCGGATGTACGGGCGCGGCGCCCTGGACATGAAGAGCGGACTGGTGGCGGCCCTGCTGGCGGTGGCGGCGGTCCGGGAGTCGGGCGCCCGGCTACGGGGGCCGGTCCGGGTGGAGAGCGTCATCGAGGAGGAGTGCACGGGTAACGGAATGCTGGCGAGCCGGCTGGATTCGGGGAGGGTTGACGGCGCCGTGCTGACCGAGCCCACCGGGCTCCAGGTCTGGACCGCCACGCTGGGCGTGCTCTGGTTCGAAGTCTGCGTCCGGGGCCGGCCGGCCTACGTGGGAGAACCGGGACGCCAGGTGAACGCGGTCGAGAAGGCGGCGTCTCTCATTCACCGCCTCAAGCCGGCGGTCGTCGAGGCTCTGAATCGGGATTTCCGGCATCCGGCGTACGATCACCGGCCCCGGCCCATGAACCTCAACGTCGGGCAGATCGAAGGAGGGGACTGGCCTTCCAACGTGGCGCTCGAATGCCGGTTCAGTTGCCGCATGTCGTTTCCCATCGACTGGCCGCCGGAACGAGCCCGGAACTTTGCCGAGGAGCAGGTCCGCCGGGCGGCGGCGGACGATTCCTGGCTGGTCCGGAATCCGCCCACGATCCGCTATAACGGTTTCCGGGCTCGAGGTTGGGTCGCGTCTCCCGTGACTGGCTCTTCCAGTCTGGTCGACCTGTTGGAAGAGTGTCACCGCGGCGTCACTGGCAAGGACCTGGAGCGGGATGCCTTTCCCGGCACCGCCGACGCCCGTTACTTCAAGGCCGAGCTGGGAGAGCAATCCATCTACTACGGCCCGCGAGGCGGAAATCTCCATGCGCCGGACGAGTACGTGGAACTGGAGTCGGTCCTGGAGGCCGCCCGCGTGCTCTCCCGGCTGGTGATCCGGTGGTGTGGTTGAAAGAAGGAGTGCGAACGAAATGGTAGTTCTGATCACCGGAGCCAGCCGGGGGATCGGGGTCGGATTGGCGGAAGGGTTCGCGGTCCCGGGAGCCCGCCTGGCGCTGACGGCACGGAGACGGACGTCGCTACAGGAGACCTGCCGCAGAGTCGAGGCCCTCGGGGCTCAGGCCCTGCCCTTGGCGTTGGATGTGCGGCGACTGGAGGATATGCCGGCGGTCGTCGATTACGTGGAAGCGGAGCTAGGCCCCATTCAGGTGCTGGTCAACAATGCCGGCGTCAACATCCCCCGGCCGGCCGAGCAGGTGACCGAGGAGCAGTGGGACGAGATTCTGGATGCCAACCTCAAGGGGGCCTTCTTTCTGACGCAGGAGGTGGGGCGGCGGATGATCCCGCGGCGCCGGGGGACCATCGTCAACGTGGCCTCGGCGGCCGGGCTGGTGGCCCGTGAGGAAAGAGCGGCCTACGGCTCCAGCAAGGCGGGCATGATCATGTTGACCCGCGTGCTGGCTCTCGAATGGGCCCGGCACGGCATCACCGTCAACGCCGTCGCGCCCACCTTCGTGGAAACCGAACTCGCGGCGCAGACGCTGGATCGTCCCGGCATGCGGGAGAAGATCCTGGGTCAGATTCCGCTGCGGCGATTGGCGACGGTGGAAGACGTCGCCGCCTCGGTTCTTTTCCTGGCCTCACCGGAAGCGGATTTCCTCACCGGTGTGGTTATCCCGGTGGATGGCGGTGCCACGCTGCGCTGAAGAGGGGGACAGGGATGTCCCCCCTCCACGGGAGGAGAGGCCGGAGATGATGGTGTCCACGTGCATGGTGAATTCCAGGGCATTGTGGATCAGGCGTCCTGGCGTGGACTCGCCGTCGGTGGGGGGCCAGTAGCCGTCCCGGTGCTGTTGCCGGACGAACCAGTCACCCATGCGGTAGGTCCAGGCCTCATAGCGGGGATCTCCGGTGATGAGGTAGAGCAACGAACTTCCCCAGCCGCTCTTGCAGACCGGATCGTAGCGGAACTGGCCGTCGGTGGCGGCCATGGAGAAGTCCTGGTACCGGCGCGCCAACTCCAGGTAGTCCGGATCGCGGTCGGCCAGAAACAGGCGGCAGAGGAACCCGGCGGCGATTCCCCCCACGGTCCAGCGTTGGAGCCGTGCGACGCGATTCTCGACCACGAACCAGAAGGCTCGATCCGGGGGAAATTCCCGGTTGGGCGCTTGGCGGGCGCGGGACCAGTCGTAGTAGAAGCGGTCCGGAAGTTCGTCCTGGGCCTCGTAGATCCTTCGCAGGAAGCTCGCCACCGACCGCGCCGCCTCCAGATTTCCCGTTGCCAGGCACGCGAAGCCGCCCCCGGCGGTGTAGGGGATGCTCTGATCGTCGCTCCTGGACCCGTCCTCGCGGCGGTCGTTGGCGAAGGCGCCTGAAGCCGGGTCCTGCCAACGCAGGAGTGCCGGCATGAGACCATGGGAGAGGTCGTATTGCCCCGCCATCTGAGCGCCCACGATCAGAGCCGAGTCCCGGTAGGCCCAGGCGTCGTTGAGCTTCCGGAAGGGTCCGCCGATGCGGCCGTCCGGCTGGAGCATATGTCTTCTAATCCAACCGCAGAGGCGGCTTGCCGCCTCGGTCTCCCCCACCAGGGAGAAGGTCCAGGGGCCGCGGTAGAAGAAATATCCCTCGCTCACGTCGCCGATGGACCCGTCGGGATTCATCTGGTCCAGGAGCCATCGGGCAGCTCGCCCACGGACCCGCCGGTAGCGCGCCAGACGAGCTCTCTTCCGTTCTGCCGTCAACTCGCCGCTGGTAAACTGCATTTGGTTGGCGATTCTACCAGCCGGTCCGGTGCACCGCCGCGACCGATTTCCTCACGCCGAGAGACGAGAGACGGAAGCACCGAGCGTCATGGCGCGGGAGTAACCTGTCGCAGGGCCGGAAGGGCTTGGCCGGATCTCTGGTGGAGCGCCGGGAAGGGAAATCGGCGAGACTCATGAACGACATGCAGAAGAGACTTCTGATCGTTGCTCCGATCGCGTTGGTCATCGCCCTTGCCCTGTCGTTTCTGCCCGTAGACCGGGACTACCTGTCCACCCGGCAAGTGGACGTGACCTGGCTGGCCCTGCTCCCGCCGCTGGTGGCCATCGTCTCGGTTCTGATCACCCGCTGGCTGGTCCCTTCGCTTGTCTTCGGCATCGCCAGCGCCGCAGTGATTCATGCCTGGCCTTCGCCGGCCGGCATGGCCGAGTCGCTGATCGTGAACTACTTCTGGGATTCGGTGCTGGACTCCTTCCATCTCTCCATACTGGGATTCACGGCGTCACTGCTCGGCCTGGTCAGCGTCACCACTGCCAGCGGGGGACTCCATGGAATGATCAACCTCATCCTGCGGTTGGCGCGGGGACGCCGTGGGGTATCGGTGGCGACCGTGGGCATGGGGTTCTCGATCTTCTTCGACGACTACGCCAACACGGCGATCGTCGGGCCTACGGTCCGGCCGCTGTTCGATAGACTCAAGCTGTCCCGTGCCAAGCTGGCTTACCTCATCGACTCGACGGCTGCTCCCATCGCCGGTCTGGCACTGATCTCGACCTGGATCGGGACCGAGGTCTCCTATCTGCAAGGTGCGGCGCGGGACCTGGGATTGGACGCCAGTGGATACGGGCTCTTCCTCTCGGCGATGGGCTACCGGTTCTATTGCGTCTTCGCCCTGTTCCTGGTGGTGGTGGTGGCGGCCACCGGCCGCGACTTCGGGCCCATGTTGAAGGTGGAGAGACGGGTGCGCCGGTCCGCGGAGCCGTCCGGCCTTCAGGGCCCGGAGGCGTCGTCGACGATCCAGCCGCGCTGGTACAACGCCGTGGTGCCCATCGGCACGGTGCTGCTCTTGATCATGATCCAGATCTACTATTGGGGAAGCCGGGATCCAGGTGTCGACCTGGCTTCCCTGTCGGGATGGAAGGATGTGTTCATCCGGGCCGCCGCGGCCCAGGACGGCGAGGCCCTCACATTCGCCATGCTCTACGCGGGCGTCACCGGAGCCGCTCTGGCGATCCTGCTGCCGGCCCTGCAGGGCGTGATGACGGTGCGGGAGGGGCTTCTGGCCTGGTTGGGGGGTGTCCGGCATATCTCGGGGGCTCTGGTGGTGATCGTCTGCGCCTGGGCCCTTTCGGCCGGATGCCGGGACTTGGAGACGGCGCACTACGCCGTCGCCGTGCTGCGGCAGGGTGTGAGCGTCGAGTGGGTTCCGCTGGCGGTGTTCGTCACCGCCGGATTGGTGGCCTTCGCCACCGGGACCAGCTATGGGACCATGGCCATCATCATCCCCACGGCCGCCCAGTTGGGATACGAATCGGGCGGCGAGCCGGTGATGATCCTGGCCATGGCGGCCGTCCTGGACGGCGCCATCTTCGGCGACCACTGCAGCCCCATCTCCGACACCACCGTCCTCTCTTCCATCTGCAGCGGGTGCGAACATCTGGAGCACGTGCGCACCCAGATTCCCTATGCTCTTCTCGGGGCCGTGGTGGCCGCCCTGGCCGGCTATGCCCTGGTGGGAGCCTGGGGAGCCGACCTCTGGGTCGGGATGGCCGTGGGCGCGACAGTCATCCTCATCCTGATTCACGTCGTGGGCCGGCGTGCCTGAGAGACTGGGGAGTCGTCGGCGCAGTATCCGCCTCGACTCCGGTCTCCGGAATTCCTGGTTTTCACATCCGCGAAACCGCCATTCAGGGTAGCCGTCCGCCCGTTGACACGGCCGGAAAGGCCGCTATATGCTGGCGCCCTTCCCGAATAGTCATCAACGTTTTGGAGGATCTGAATGATGTTGCGACGGACAAGCGTATTCCTGTTGATGGCGGGGTTGGGACTCACCCAGGCCTGCCAGGCTTCGAGCCACAAGGATCAAGGAACCCGGTATCTGCGGTTCAGCATGGACGGCCAGGAAGCCTACGGCATCCTGGAGGGGGATCAGGTCCGGCAACTGAGTGGGGACCTTTACGGCGAATGGGAAAAGACCGAAACCACCCACGCGCTGTCGGACGTCACCATTCTGGTCCCCAGCAAGAACCCCTCCAAGGTTCTGGCCCTGGCCGGGAACTACAAGTCCCACATCGGGGATTCGGAGCCGAACCCCTATCCGGAGCCCTTCATCAAGCTTCCCTCCTCGTTGCTGGCCCACGGAGGAGAGGTCGTCCAGCCGGCCGATACGGATCCGGTGCATTACGAGGCCGAGGTGGTCATCGTCATCGGCAAGCAAGCCCGGAACGTGTCGGTGGAGGCGGCTCTGGACCATGTCCTGGGCATCACCTGCGGAAACGACATCAGCGCCCGAACCTGGCAGAGAAACGACGTTCAATGGTGGCGCGCCAAGGCCGCCGATACGTTCAGCCCCACCGGACCCTACATCCTCTCGGGGGTGGACTACAGCAACCTGAACATGGTGCTCAAGGTCAACGGGGAGGTTCTCCAGGAAGCCAAAATCTCCGACATGATCCATGGAATCGCCGAGTCGGTCAGCTTCATCAGCAAGTACGTGACGCTGGAACCGGGCGATCTGATTTTCACGGGGACCCCGGGGACCACCAAGGGCATGCAGCCTGGAGACGAGGTCACCGTGGAAATCGACGGGGTCGGAGTACTCAAGAACAAAGTCGTCGCAGCCAGTTGACACCTGGCGTGCGCGAGTACTCGGCGTCCCGTGGCGGCGTTTCCCGTGGGCGCCGGGACCGGACTCAGCTATTGGAGTCGTAGAGCACCGATGCGGTGAAGCTCAGCAGGTCCCCTTGGTCCCGGGACACGTTGCGGAGGCGGTCGAAGTCTCCGGCAATCTGGCAGAGTTGGGGGGCCGACGAGCACTTCAGCTCGTGGGCTGGAAAATCCTTCAAATACTCCACAGAGACCTCGATGGCCTCGTCGTAGCGTTCGATCCTCTCCAGGAGACGCACCAGGACCTGGGCTGCGGCGGTCCCATCCGGATCCGAGTCGGATCCGCCCAGCTTCTTCCGGAAATGCGCCACGCCCTCTGAGACCTCACGGCCCAGAATAGCCTTCAGGTAGAAGGAGTGGTCCGTATAGAGGTCTTCGAAAGGAGGCTCGCCGGGATACTGGAACATCTCCGACAGGCAGCGGCCGTAGTCGGTGAGTTCCAGAGCCAGATTCAGAGAGTGTCGATCTTCCAACCGGGGACTCAGTTGGACCACGGAACTGACGTGGGACGTATCGATGTAGTAGGTGTTGCCCTCGAAGAGCCAGTCCCGGCCGGCGATCAACTCGCTGATGCTTGCGGTGGCCGGAGCCGTCCCCTCCCGGCGCCGAACGCTGCTCTTCAAGTTGGCCAACAGTTCCGAGTGAAGCGTCCGCACCAGAAGCCGTCCCGACTCCTCCTGTCCGTCCGCACTCGGGAACTGGGAGAATGAGGTGATGGCTCGGCAGATTCCGTATCGGGACAGGATCATCTCGAATCCCTTGCTGGGATTCGCTCCCTCGTAGAAGGCAATCTCGATGACCGCGTCCTCTGCTTCATCGGAGGGGATGGCCTCGATCGCCCCGGCAATGGAGCCGTTCTCGCCGATGGCCCGGAAGTAGGGCCAGGAAGCGATGATGTCTCCGTCGGCCAGGAAGTGTTTTCCTACCTCCCGGGCGGCGGCGATGGTGGCTTGCTCGTATTTCCCCTGGGTCTCGGGATCGAGTCCCGCAGCCGGCTCGGTCAGGATCAACGGAAGCCGCAGTTGGTGGCGTTTCTGCATGAGCCTGGCCTCGAACAGAAGCGGATATTTCTTCTCCGCCTTGAGGTTCGAGATCAGGGACCCGAAAGCCGCTTCCGATCCGTCGGATCGGGCCGCTTCCAGAATCTCTCCGAACGGATCCCGAACCGGATTCACGGTCGCGGTCAGGCCCTTCAGGAATTCACGCCGGGCGTTTGGCATGGGCCACACTATAGCACTTCCGGTCCCGGGGGAGAGTCCGCAAACCGCCGCCGAAACGGTTCGCAATTTGCTGCGGTTAAATTGACAGTCTCGGGTTCAACGCGTATACGGGTGCGACCGATCAACCCGTGGCGGAAAATCAGCAAAAAATCACGTCTGACCTGAGGGGATGGAGCCGGGACTTAAAACTGCTGGCTCTTTCCTCCGGACTCTTGAGCGCCGGGTTCGCGGTCTACATGACCACCTTCAACAACTTCATCGTCGAAGAGATCGGGATCCAGCCCCGACAATTCGGCGTCTTGGAGTCGATCCGGGAAATTCCCGGCCTCCTGACGGTGGCGTTGATTGCCGTCTCCATCCGGTTCCCGGCGGCTCGTCTGGCGGGGTTTCTGCTCATCTTGACGGGCATTGGCGTCGGCGCCTACTTCGGCGTCCACACCGTCGGCGGCCTGATCCTGGCCTCTCTGGTTTGGAGCGTGGGCTTTCACGGCTGGCTTCCGCAGCGGGAGACCCTGGCCCTGACCCTGTCGGACGCCCACAAAGGGAGGCGCCTGGGGCAACTCCGAAGCATCGACGAGTTCGGCTTCCTGCTGGCCATGGCCCTGACCTTCGGGTTCATCGGATTCGTGGGTTTCCGCTGGATCTTCCTGGCGGCCGGTTTGGCGGTGATCCTGGGAGGATTCGCGATGTTTCCGGTCCGGGTCCCTGCGGCCGCCACCTCCGAGGACCGGTTCGTCTTCCGCCGTGAGTACCTCACCTATTATCTCCTGACCTTCTTCCAAGGGTGCCGGCGCCAGATCTTCGTCATTTTCGCCGTCTTCTCCATGGTCTTCGTCCACGGCGCGACCACGGAGCACATCATCATCCTCATGTTCGTCAACACCCTGCTGGCGGTCCTGGCGGCGCCCCTGGTCGGGCGCCTGATCGACCGTTTGGGAGAGCGCAAGATTCTCAGTGCCGCCTACGCGATGTTGATCCTCATCTTCTGGGGTTATTCCTTCATTCAGAACAAGTGGGTGCTCTATGCCCTCTATTGCGTGGACCGTCTCCTGTTTCTGGCGTCCGTATCCTTGAGCACCTATCTGAACAGAATCGCCCGCACCGCCGACCTGCGCCCGACCATCTCACTCGGCGTGACCCTGAACCACGTGGCGGCGGTGACCCTGCCGCTCGTCGGCGGATTCCTGTGGGACCGTTTTGGGTACGCTCTCATCTTCCAGATCGGATCTGTGGTGGCGGCGATCGTTCTCATCATTGCCCAATTCATCGAGCCGGCCACCACCAAGCCCCCCCGCCCAGATGCGGAGGAGGACCCGTTCAGAACAGCTCAAGTTGACGATCATCCCCGATGACCTTCTTGAACTTCAGGGCCAGGTGGTCCAGTACCGGTTGGGACACCGAGCGCACCTGTTTCCGGACGTAGTGTTCACGATCGATGTCGGCAGTGGTCTCGCCCGCCGGTTCCGGACCGGCCCGAGTCATGAGATATGAGATCCGGCGTCCGGGCTTGCCGGCCATCTTGCGAGCCGCTGCGACGTGAGGGGGAGTCGTGCTCCGGTATTCCTTCAACGGTTTCCCCAGCTTTTTGCTGTAGACGAGAAGGTGGTCCAGGCGCCCCGCCCGGAGGCGAGCCACGGTTTCGTGCAGGTAGGGTCGAACATCCGTTTGGGTGAACAGTCTCCGGTACAGTTCCTTCTGGACCCTCCTGGCCAGCTCGGTCCAATCGCTCCGGACCACCTCCATACCGGTAAAGACAACCTCGGCATCGGGCCCGTCACCGACGAAGCCCACATACCGCTTGCGGGCGCCTCGACCCCCTTTGCGGGTCGCCGGGATGAAAAATTTTCGGTAGAGCCGCTCCAGTTCCAACTCCAAACGGCTCTTCACCCTCCATTTTTCGATGATGTGGCGCTCCAGATCCCGGTTGAGGCGCCGCGCCAACTCTTCGCCCTTGGCCTGAGCTGCGGAGGTCGTCTGCTCGCCGGAGAGCACGAAGAGGCTGTCGGTGTCTCCGTAGAGAACCCGGAAACCGTAGTCTCGAAAACGGTCCCTGGACCAGAGCAGGATCTCGCGGCCGAAGGTGGTGATGGCCGCGGCCAGTTGGGGTCGATAAAAGCGGCAGGCAGGAGTGCCCATGACTCCGTAGAAGGAGTTCATGAGGATCTTGATGGCATGGCTGGCGACTTGGTCGCCCGCGGCCTTGGCGGCTTCGCGGCGCGGGAAGAGATGGTTCAGCAGCCCGGTCAGAATGCCCGGTGTTCTCCGAAAGGCGGCCCCATTCGGGGCGACGATGAGGTCCTGATCCGGCTCGGGCCGGGAGACGTAGCCCAGCGGATCGATCTGAAAGGTGCGGATCAGGCTGGGGTAGAGGCTCTTGAAGTCGAAGACCAGAACCTGTTCGTAGAGGCCCGGCTCGGGCTCCAGCACGTGGCCCCCCGGACTCGGAGCCGTACTGGCGGCGGCGCCGACGCTGGGGGCGGCGATGCGCCTCTTGTGAAGCTCCGTCAGGTAGAGGAAATCGAAGGCCGCGATGGACCCGCTCACCCGATCGATGGGGAGACCGGTCAACCGGCTTCGCTCCACGGCCAGGTCGACGAGCTTCAGTTTTTCCAGGATTTCCAGGGCCAGTCTGGCGTCGGTCCGGTTGTAGAGTACGAATCGTTCGCGGTCGTTGCGAAAGCTCTCCAGGATCTCGGTCGGTCGGTCGGCCCCATGGAGCGTCTTCCCCTCTCCCAACACCTGCCGGGCGGCGAATTCCAAGGAGTAGCGTTCGAGCCGGACGAAGGATCCCCGGAGCAGGTGGATCCCGTCGGCCACCACCCGGCCCGGAATCCGGGCCTCCCGGTTGGCCCAGGGGGAACGCGAAGGCCGCAGCCGCATGGGCTCCCGGCCGCGCCCCAGTTGGAGCGGGACACCGCAGCTCCGGCTCAGGCGGTCCAGGACCCGAAGGTCGAAGTCCACCACGTTCCAGCCGGTAAGTATGTCCGGGTCCAGTTCCCGGACTCTCCCGCAGAACGCCCGGAGAAATTCCTCCTTCCGCCGGAAGCAGACGGCGCCTCCCGCCGATTCGCCTCCGTCGGGGTCCAGCAGCAGGACCTCCGAAGTCCCGCAGCCGTGCAGAGCCACCGAAAACACGGTCTTGCCGCCGGGATCGGTCTCGATATCCAGGGAGAGAGTCGAGAGCCGGGGTGTCCGGTTCGCCGGAGCCAGGCCGGGGTTCCGGTAGACCCATCCCAGTCCGGGGACCCGGCGCCCCGCCCCGTCGATCTCGAGTGATCCCCGGATACCGCGATTGATCAGGAATCGCGTGGCAAAGGGGATGTCGGCTTCATGGCAGGGGATGTGATGCTCGATGAGACGATCGCGCAGGGCAGGAGTGTGGGACGGGATCCGGAGATTGACTCGCACCAGAGGCGTCCCATCCAGGGCGCGGAAGCCGGACGGGGTCAGGAACTCCGCACCCAGATTCCGTGCCCGGGCACGGTGCCGCGAAGCGATGTAGAAGTGGGGAGTCTCCCGGTCGTCGCGGACCAGAAACGGATCTCCGTTCTCCAGCCGTCCGAACAGATGAACCACGGGGCGCCGGGCCTCGATCCGGTAGGTCGCTTGCAATATGAACCCGTGGATAGACATCTTGGCTTTCCGGCTCTCTGGTCATTTTAACCTTACGCATTGGAAATGCCTGTTCTGCAAGGCCAGGGAGGACTGGCGGCCGGGACGGTCGGGGTGTGGACCGGACCTGGCTCACCCATAGCAACGGAAGCCAGATGAGAGGTGGTCGTGAGCAGCGCCGCCGATCAGTTCTGATCCGGGGAAACGGGCTTCCGGTAGTCCTTGTTTCGATGGCGGATCAGATCGCCGTCCACCATGAAGACCACGTCTTCGGCAATGTTGGTGCAAAGGTCCGCAATCCGCTCCAGGTTCCGGGAGGTGGACAGCAGGTGGACCGATCGCTCCACCGTGTCGGAGTCCTGTTTCATCAGTGCTTGCAGCGAGATGAACATATCCCGGTTGATGGCATCGATTTCGTCATCCATGGTGAGGACCGTCCGGGCCAGGTCGGTGTCCATCCGGATGAGGGCGTCCAGGCTGTCCCGCACCATCCGGCGGACGCCGGTCACCATTCGCGCGAAGTCCAGCGAAACCTTCAACGCCGGGTGGACGGAGAGGTAGGAGGCTCGTTCGGCGATATTGACGGCCAAGTCGCCCATGCGCTCCAAATCGTTGTTGACTTTCAGGACCACGATGATGAAACGAAGATCTCTGGCGACCGGCTGGTAGAGCGCCAGGGCTTTGAGGCAGTCCTCCTCCAGATCCACTTCATTGAGATCGATCTGGCGGTCTCCGGAAATGACCCCTTCCGCCAGGTCGTGCCGGCGGTCGAGCAACGCCAGGATGGCGTTGTTGATGGCCTCCTCGACGATGCCTCCCAAACCGAGGAGCTTCCTCTTCAGGTTTTCGAAATCGCGCAGCATGTGCTTGGTCATGGCAAGTCTCCCGGACCGGATCCGAGCAAATTCACCTCCGTAGGACTACGGCCCCACGATTCTTCCTAACCGAAACGTCCTGTCACGTACTCTTCGGTTCGCCTTTCCTGGGGACGCGTGAAGATGGTCTGGGTCTCACCGAACTCGACCAGCTTACCATTCTCCAGAAAGGCCGTATGTTGCGAGACGCGGGAGGCTTGCTGCATGTTGTGGGTCACGATCACGATGCTGTAGCGCTCCTTGAGCTCGAACATCAGGTCCTCGATGCGGGCGGTCGAGACCGGATCCAGCGCGGAACAGGGTTCGTCCATCAGGATGACCTCGGGCTCCATGGCCAGGGCACGAGCGATGCAGAGCCGTTGCTGCTGTCCTCCCGAGAGGTTGATGGCCGACTCGTCCATCCGGTCCCGCACCTCTTCCCAGAGCGCCGCCTGTCGCAACGACCGTTCGACTCTCTCGTCCAAGTTGCCGGGATAACCATTGATGGAAGGCCCCCACGCCACGTTCTTGTAGATGGACTTGGGAAAGGGATTGGGCTTCTGGAAGACCATTCCGGCCCGCCGCCGGACATCGGCGGGGTCCACGTCCGGAGCGTAGACGTCCATGCCCCGGTAGAGCACCGTGCCCTCATGGCGGGCTCCCTCGATCAAGTCGTTCATGCGGTTGAAGGCCCTGAGCAATGTGCTCTTGCCGCAGCCGGACGGGCCGATGATGGCGGTGATCCCACGTTCCTCGATGGAGAGCGAGACGTTCCGGATGGCTGGAATGCCTTCGTAGAAGATGCTGAGATCGACGGTCTGCAGAATCGGTTCCTTCATAGCCAATAAGCGAGTCCGGACTTATCGTCCCGTTCTTTTCCCCAGTCTATGCCGGATATAGATGGCAGTCGCGTTCATCAGAAGCAAGACCACCAGCAGCACGATGATGCCGGCGGCGGCCACATGGTGGAATTCCTGCTGCGGTCTCGAGGACCAGTTGAAGATCTGGATGGGAAGAGTCGTGAAGGGAGACAACGGATTCTCCGGCACGAAGGCCACGTAGGTGAGAGCACCGATCATGATCAAAGGGGCCGTCTCGCCAATGGCGCGGGAGACGGCCAGAATGACTCCGGTCAAGATTCCGGGAAAGGCGGAAGGCAGCACATGGTGACGCACCGTCTCCCAACGGGTCGCTCCCAGGGCGTATGACGCGTGCCGGATGGACTGGGGCACGGCCCGGATCGCTTCTCGTGCGGCGATGACGATCACGGGCAGAATCAGCAGCGCCAAGGTCAGGCTTCCCGCGAGCACGCTCCTCTCAAGAGCCATCATCCGGACGAAGATGACGAGTCCCAGGATTCCGAATACGATGGAAGGGACTCCCGAAAGATTCGAGAGATTGATTTCGATCCAGCGAGCCAGCCTCCCCTTCCTCGCATACTCCTCGAGGTAGATGGCGGAAGCCACGCCCAGAGGGATGGAAAAGATGGCGGTGAAGCTGATGACCCAACAGGTTCCCCAGAGCGCCGACTTGATACCGGCCCGATCCGGAAAGCGGGAGGGGAACGATTGCAGGAACTGCAAGTCGAGCCAAGCCACTCCCTGGCGGCTGACGTGGTAAAGCAGCATGGCCAGAAGGAGGACGCCGCCCCAAGTCACCAGGGTACAGGCGTAGCGGAAGATGGAAGCCAGGCGCCGCCGGCCGGCCAGACTCTTCACTCGTACACCTCCCGGAACCGGCGCAGCACCCGGTTGGCGATCACGTTCATGAGCAAGGTAATGGCGAACAGCAGGGCGGCAACGGCGAAGATGGTCTGGTATTCGATGGTGCCGGCCGGCGTATCGCCGAGACTGACCTGGACGATATAGGCCGTCATGGTCTGGATGCTCTCCGCCGGATTGAGGGTCATCTTCGGAGTCGCTCCCGCCGCCAGGGTGACCGCCATGGTTTCGCCGATGGCTCTCGAAATCGCGAGAACGAACGACGCCACAACACCCGACGTCGCCGAGGGAAGGGTGACGCCCAAGGTGACTTCCAACCGAGTGGCGCCCAGGGCGTAGGCTCCATTGCGGAGCGACTTGGGGACGGCTCGGAAGGCGTCGTCGCAGAGAGAGGCCACCATGGGCAGTACCATGATCCCCACGACGATGGAGGCGCTGGCCGCGTTGAAGATCCGGATCTGATTGAAAAACGTCTGCAGGACCGGCGTGACGAAAGTCAGTGCGAAATACCCGTACACCACGGTGGGGATGCCGGCGAGGATTTCCAAAACGGGTTTGACCACCTCTCGGACGCGGTCCGAAGCGTACTCGGACAGATAGATGCCTGTGGCCAGGCCCACCGGAAGAGCGACCAGGGACGAGCCGATGACGATGAGCAGGGTTCCGGAGAGCAAGGGCAGGACGCCGAAGGATCGGGGTTCCAGCAGCGGCGTCCAGCGGGTGCCGAACAGGAAGTCCAGAATGGGGACTTCGCGGAAGAAGAGGGCCGATTCCTTCAGCAGAATCAGGATGATGGCCACCGTCGTGGCGACCGAGACGCAGGCACAACTCAGCAGGAGCAATGCGATGAGTTTCTCGCGAACGTTCCTTTTCTTCCGAAACTGGAGTGTCATGTCTGTGCTGAATCGCGCGCAGGAACTTCAGTCCTGCCAGCCGGCGGTTAGCCGCCCACCTGGAACAGATCGAGCAGCGAGGCGCCTGCAGCGTGTCCGCCGCCGTAGACCGTCCCCGTGACGCCAATGGTGAAGCGGTGCAACGCCAACTGGTAAACTTTTTCCGGCAGCGCCACGTAACCTACTTCCTGAACCAGATTGGGAGCCTCCCGGAGGTAGAATTCGACGAACGCCACCACCTCCTCCCGTCGGGCCTGATCGTTGACGTAGATGAGAATGGGTCGGGAAAGGGGATTGTACGTGTTCGTGTTGATAGTTTCGTTGGACGGAAAAACCGGGCCGTCGCCCCCGTCGATGGGGATCAGCTTCAAGCGGTCGGCGTTCTCGGCGTAGTAGGCGAAGCCAAAGAAACCCAGAGCGTCCGGGTCCCCCGCGATGCCTTGAACCAGAACGTTATCATCCTCGCTGGCGGTGAAATCGGGGCGGCACAATTGCGACTTTCCGTTGACCGCCTCGGTGAAATAGTCGAAGGTCCCCGAATCGGTTCCGGGTCCGTACAACGTGAGCGGCCTGTCAGGCCATTCCGAACGGATGTCGCTCCATTGGTTCACCATGCTTCCGGGCTGCCAGATTTTCCGCAGCTCCTCCACGGTCAGATAGTCCAGGAAGTCGTTCTCCGGATGGGCGACCACCGAGATACCGTCGTAGGCCACGGGCAATTCGATGAACCGGACCGAGTTCGCCTTGGCGGCCTCCTCTTCCGTGGGTTTGATGGGGCGCGACGCGTCATTGATATCGGTCTCGCCGGCGCAGAATTTCTTGAATCCTCCACCCGTCCCGGAAATCCCCACCGTGACCTGGACCCCGCGGTGGAGCTTCTGGAATTCTTCGGCGACGGCCTCGGTGATGGGGAATACGGTGCTGGAACCATCGACCCTGACTCGACCGCGCATCCCTCCCGAATCGTCGCCACCGCCGCAAGAAGTCAGGAGAATCCCCGAAATACACAGGCAGCGTACTATTTTCGCCATGGATCCTGATTCCTCATCCGTTTGCAAAGGTTAGAAGTTCAGTTGAAGCCGCGTGACCACGGCGTGGGTGCCGCCGACCTCGTACAGGTCGCCGGAGACATAGTTGAACATGATCCGGGCCACCGGATTCAGATACCAGTTCACGGCCGCCGTCAGGTTGGTGAGGCGGCCTCCCTGGATGGCTCTGTCCGTCAGGTCCAGAGTGGAATACCGGAGCGCCACCTCCCAGGCCCCCGTCCCTTCTCCCGGCGCAAAATTTTTCCGGGGCCGCACGCGGTCGAAGGAAGCCGAGGAAGCCTTGTAGTTCCGCTGCTCTCCGGTCAGGAAGACGCCGGCATAGATATAGAAGCCGTCGAAAACGGGGTCTCCGGCGATTTGGGAACGGGCCGCCGAATTCATGTATTCGGACTGAACCGAAAAGGGTCCGCTCACGACGGCGCCTTCCAACGCCAACAGCCGAACCCGATCAGCAGGAAAGGAGGCCGTGTCCAGGTAACGGTCGGTGAGATGCAGTTCCGGGCGCTGGCGCCAACGCAGGACGCTGTTGCTGGGTTTTCTCACGCTGTAGCTGACACCCATGTGTACCAGCCTGTCCTTCTGCTTGCTGAGGGCCGGCACACCCGTCAGGCGAAAGGTGCCGCCGACGCCGTCGTCCAGGCTGGTTCCACCGTTGTCCGTATCGCGGAAAACGCCGGCGGCCCAGGTCAATCGCTGGCCCAATTGGGAGTTGTAGACGGTCATTCCCGTGTTTCTCGAAGGGGAGAAGGCGTTGGGCAGGGAACGTTCCACGAAGGTCATGTAGTTGCTGCTGGTGAGCTCCTCCAGGCTGAAGGGTTCCTTGTAGTGACCGACCTTGACGTTCCCGAATCCTGGGATTGCCTTGAGGCCGACGAATACATCCTTCAGCGTCGTCGAACCCCCGGCGAAGTCGAACTGGCTCTTGAAGCTCAGGTTCCCGAACAGGTCGCCCGACAGGTACAGGCGCGTCCTGCGGAATTCACTGCCGCTGGTCTGATCCCCGATGGCGTCCCTCACGGATTGATCCTCGTTGATCCACATCCAGTCGGCCTGGATACGTCCGCCGATCTTGAGACTCACACGCTTGTCCGGTGTCTCCAGCCGGACTCCGTCCTTCCAATAGGGTCGCAGGGAGTTGTCGTCCCGAGTTCGGTCTGAAGATTCCTTCTTCCCGGGTTCATCGTGCTGCTCCTGTTGGCCTTTTCCCTGGGCCCTCGATGAGGTCTGGGCTGTCAGGGAAACGCCTCCCGCTTGCAGCAGCAGCGTGCTGAGGATGAGCAGTCCCGTACGCTTCACCGGGTTTCCGCTCCATTCCCGACTGCGGAGGATACGAAAAGAATATGAAGCAATGACAAAGAAGGCATGAAAAGAAGCCGGTCCCTCCAACCTTGTCGAATGCTCGATATTAAGAGTTTCCCGAGCCTGGTCGGCAGGGCGCCTCACCGGTCTCGACGCCATCCAGGGCTTTCAGCGCCGGCGCGCATGCCATTTGTTTCGATCACCCGAACCATGGCATACAGTTGTGGAGATTACACTTGCGAAGGCCCTTGCCGCAAGGTTTCGCCGCAAAATCCCTGTCCTGCGTTCCGTCGCTCTATCCGTCCGAGTAGTCGGTTAAATCGCGCGGGCGGCGTGGATTATTCAGTCGAAGCAGTAGAGGGCGCTGAGGGTCCGCAGGTAGACTTTTCCGTCCACCAGCGCCGGCGTGGCATAGCAATCCTCACCCATTCGGTTCACGGCCAGCACCTCCCATTCCGGTGCGGCGCTCAGGACCGAGACGTCGCCGTTCTCGCCGAGCAGATAAACCTTGCCGTCGCCCCCGACGGGAGACGCGAAATACCGGCTCATGGCCTCCGTCAGCCTTGCCTGCTTCAGGACGGCGCCGGTGCCCGGATCGAGAGTGGTGACGATACCTCCGTCCTTGACCAGGTAGATGACACCCTCGTAGAGGAGGGGAGAGGGCACATTGGGCAGGCTCTTGTGGTATTGCCATCCCCGGGCCGCCACGGTCATGTCGCCCTTGCCTCCCAGACGAATCCGCTGGATGGAGTTGACCGAAGCGCGGCGCAGACGATACAGCTCCCAGTCCCGCTCTCCCAGGTAGCCGTCCAGATCAAGATCCAAGTTGTGCCAAGATCTGTAGAAGTCGGCCGAAATCGCACCCTCGGCTTCTTCCTTGGAGAGTTTTCGGTCCGTGTTGCTATCGTGTTTTCCCAGGGCTTCTGCAAAGGGGATCACGTCCTCCTGCTTGCCCGGGTCTGCGGCGCCCGCCCATCCCAGGACGTAGGCGAAGTCTCCGTCCATGACCGGCGTGGGCTTCATCTGCCAAGTCAGTCCGCGGCTCCACCAGATCCTCTCGCCTGCCGGCGCCGAGTAGGCGACGAGTTGGAAAGATCCCGGAACCAGGACCTGGAGCTCTTCGGCTTCAGGCCGATAAAGGACCGGCGTGGAGAAACCCCGTCTGGCCAGAGGACGCTCGTCGCGCCAGGCAAGGTGTCCCGTGCTCTTGTCTACGGCCACCATGAACGATCCGGATTCACCGTCACAGACCTGAACCACAAGATTGCCCGCCAGAACGGGGGAAGCACCGATCCCGAACGGAGTGTTGAAGGGACCCAGCGGGACCCGCCAGAGTTCGTTGCCGCGAGCATCGTAAGCCAGGAGCCCCAGATCCTGGAAAAAGACGTACACGTTGCTCCCGTCGGTCACGGGACTGGGGGAGGCGGGGGAATTGTCCCGGTGGAGCTCACCCTTCCTGTTTCTGGCGATGTTCCGAGTCCACCGGATCTTTCCCGTCTTCCGGTCCAGGGCCGTCGTGGAGAGGCTGGCTTCGTGGAAACCGGTGACGAAAATGCTCTCCCGGGAAAATACGGGAGAGGAATGGCCGGGAGGAAGGGAAGTCTTCCAGCGGACGTTTTCCCGGGGTCCGAATCGGAGTGGCAGATCCTGGGAGGTGGAGACGCCGGACCCGTTGGGTCCCCGAAACCGCGTCCAGTCTCCTGCTTCCGAGACCTGGATCATCAGGGACATCAGCGGCCACAGCACCAGGCGGCGGTACCCCATGCCGGCGGGACACCGTGCGTTATCGGACGATTGGGTTGCAGGTTTCATCCTCGATGTCTCTCCTGCCGATAGGGCTATAGCCAGTGGTGAAGTTCCGGGGGAAACTGTAATCCATGGACGATTGGAGACTAGGCGGAAACCGGGAACTAGTCAAACGCCGGGAGGACGGGGTCAGGGGTAGATTTTCGCCGCCAGTCATCCATACTGTCCAGGCTGAAGCTGATCGGAGAGAAACGAGAGGAGGGCATGATGGCAGAAAACAACAAGGGACCGATTTCGGTCAAGGACATGATTCTGGTGCCGGCGGTGATCACCTTGGCCGTGACCATCCTGCGCCTGGTCGGAGAACTCAACGGTTGGTCTCCACTGTTGTTCAATTCCGACGCGGGCGGGGGCGGCGCCATTGTAGGGATCACTTGGCTGGTGCCCATCTTCGGGGTCCACTTCGCCTTGAGGCTGGCCAAGTCCGGTGGTGCTCCCGCGTCGGCCGGCCGGGTGCTGGCGTACGCGTTGGGGGGCTTGGCAGCGGCCGTCGCCATCATGATCGGAGGCAGTCTACTGGTGGGAGAAGCCTATCCGGTTGCCATTCTGGTTCCGGCCGTCGCCGGAATAGTGGGCATGAGCATCGCCTGCCGCGGCTGGTGCGCTCTGGGCAGAATCCTGTTCTACTACGCTCTGGCCGCCCGCATTCCGGTCATTCTCATCACCCTGCCGGCGGTATTGGGCGACTGGGGAACCCACTACGACGCCGCGCCCCCGGAGTTCCCGGAGATGAGCGCCATGGGCAAATTCTTCTGGTCGGGCGTGGTTCCCCAATTGACCATTTGGGTGGCCTACACCATGGTGGTGGGAGCCCTCTTCGGTGGAATCGCCCTCCTGGTGACGGGCCGGCGAAAATCGGGCTAGCGAAGTACGAGAGTCTGCATGCCAAAGGCCAAGCTCGGCCAGTTCGATGATCTCGTCCGGCTCTCGAACGAGCCGCTGAAACCGGTCGTCGAACGCCTGCGCGCAGTGATCCTGGAAATTCACCCGGATGCCTGCGAAGTGGTCCGCCTCGGCGACCGGGCCGCCACTTACGGTTGCGGACCCATGAAAATGATCGATGGGTACGCATACGTCCTGCCGTACAAGTCATGGGTCAATCTCGGCTTCTACAGGGGCACGAGCCTTACGGACCCGGAGAAGCTGCTGGAAGGGACCGGCGTCAGGATGCGTCACGTGAAGATGCGATCGGTCGAGGACGTAGATCGGCCCGGCGTTCGAGGGCTGATCCGGGAGGCCTGCGCCGAGCGCAAGGCCGCGCTTGGACTCGCAGCCTCAGTCCAGCGGAAAGGTGACGGCTCCATCGGAGGGTGAGGAAACCGTACGGGCGTACTTGGCCAAGACGCCGATCTTGGAACGAGTCCGCGAGGGTTTCCAGTTCCGGAGGCGGTGCCGGATCTCCCCGTCGCTCAGGTCCACGTTCATCATCCGTTCCTTGATGTCCAGCTTGATGATGTCGCCATCCTGCAAGGCGGCCAACGGTCCGCCGACGGCGGCCTCGGGAGCCACGTGCCCCACCACGAAACCCCGAGTAGCGCCCGAAAAACGCCCGTCCGTGATGAGAGCCACCTTGTCTCCCAAGCCGGATCCCTGGACGGCGCCCGTGACCTGCAAGAGTTCTCGCATGCCCGGTCCGCCCACGGGACCCTCGTTGCGGATCACGATGACGTCCCCGGCCTTGATTTGCCCCTTTTTGATGGCGGCGAACGCCTCCTCCTCCCGGTCGAAGACCCGGGCGGGACCGGTGTGACCGTCCCGATCGACACCGGAGATTTTCAGCACGCACCCTTCGGGGGCCAGGTTTCCCCGCAAGATGATGAGGCCCCCGGTCTTCTTGATGGGATCGGACACGAGCCGGATGACCTCTTGTCCCTCCGGAGCCTGACCGCGGGTCAGTTCCGCGGCCAGGGTCCTGCCGGTGACGGTGGGGAGCTCACCGTCGACGAGCCCCGCTTCCAGCAACAGGCGGCCGACGTAGGTCATGCCGCCGGCCTGGTGCATGTCGGGGGCGGTAAAGCGCCCCGCCGGCTTCAGGTCGGCCAGGACCGGAGTCTGGCGCGAGATCAGGTCGAAGTCGTCGATGTCCAGAGAAATGTCGGATTCCCGAGCGATGGCCAACAGATGGAGCACCACGTTGGTGGATCCGGCCGTGGCCATGGCTCCGGTGATGGCATTGAGGATGGACCGCCGGGTCAGGATGTCCCGGGGCCGGAGTCCCTGCTCCAGGAGCCGCATCACCAGCCGCCCGCATTCCAGGGCCGCCTCTTCCTTTTTGGGGTCCACCGCCGGGATTCCGTTGAAGCCCATGGGGGAGATGCCCAGCATCTCGAACGCGGTGGACATGGTGTTGGCGGTGAACTGGCCTCCGCACGCCCCGGCACCGGGACAGGCGTAGTTTTCGATGCCCCTGAGTTCCTCCCGGTCGATGCGACCCGCATTGTAGGCTCCGATGGCCTCGTAGGCGTCCTGAACCGTGAGCTTACGCCCGTTGTATTCCCCCGGCATGATGGAACCGCTGTAGAGAATCAGACTGGGGATGTTGAGCCGCGACAGCGCCATGGCGGCGGCCGGGCTCGTCTTGTCGCATCCCGTAATGGCGACGAGGCCGTCGAACAGGTGTCCTCGGCAGACCAGTTCGATGGAGTCGGCGATGACCTCCCGGCTGACCAGCGACGATTTCATGCCCTCGGTCCCCATGGCGATCCCGTCGGTCACCGAGATGGTGTTGAACTCCAGGGGAGTGCCGCCGGCGGCTCGAACCCCTTCCTTGACCTTTTTCGCCAGTCGCCGGTGGTTGAAGTTGCAGGGCGTGACCTCGATCCAGCAGTGGGCGACTCCGATGAGGGGTTTGGCCAGGTCCTGGTCGGTAAAACCGATGGCCTTGAAGAAGGATCGCGCTCCCGCCCGGTCGGGTCCGTCCAGTAGAGTTCGACTCTGGTGTCTCATATCGAATGACATAATTCATCGATTATACTCGGATGCTCAGATTTTGCCCGGTTCACGGGAGCAGGCGGCGCCGGTTCCGGTGGGGCCGGCCGCGATGACGTATTCTCAGGTCTGTCAAATGGATATCGAGAAACTCAAGCGTTTGATTCGGGGGAAGATCTACCTGGACCAGGAGTCGCGCCGAGACGTGGCCACCGATTTCGGGCGGATCCTGGTGAAGACTCCCAAAGCCCTGGTGGCGCCGGAATCGGTCGAGGACGTGGCCACCGTGGTGGCGACGGCTTCCCGGGAGGGGTGGCCGGTCTCGACCCGGGGAGCTTCCCATTCCCAGAGTGGCCAGTCGCTCTCCCAGGACGGAATCCTTCTGGATCTGAGTCCGTTGAACGGGATCGGCGCCGTGGAAGGGGAAACGGTGAAGGTCCAGGCCGGCGTCCTGTGGCGCGACCTGGTGGCCTTCACTTCCGAGAGGGGACTTCTTCCCCCGGTTCTCACCAACAATCTCAACGTGACCGTGGGGGGAACCCTCTCCATGGCCGGCATCGGCGTGTCTTCCCACCGCTATGGCACCCAGGCCCACCAGGTGGTGGAGCTGGAGGTCGTGACGGGGGAGGGGCATCGGGTGCGCTGTTCTCCAGAGGAAAACTCCGAACTCTTCTTCTGCACCTTGTGCGGACTCGGCCAATTCTCGGTCATCCTGAGCGCCCGGCTCCGGCTCCGCCGGGTCGCTCCCCGGGTCCGGACCTTCTATCTCCTCTACGATGACCTGGGTGCCCTGATGGCGGACCAGAAGCGTCTCCTGACCCAGCAGCGCGTCGACTACATCGAGTCTTGGGCCTCTCCCTGTGTCCAGGGCTTGCGGCGTATGGGAGGCGTCCGGGTTCCCTTCGCCGAATGGTTCTTCCCCCTGCACTTGTCCGTGGAGTTCGGTGAGGAAGAGCCTCGGGAGGAAGAGCTGCTCGACGGCCTGAGCTTCTATCGCAAGCTGCAGGTGGAGGATTCCACCGTGCTGGAGTTCGCCCATCGGCTGGAGCCGGTCTTCGAACTGTGGAGGCAGAGCGGGGCCTGGGGCATGTGCCACCCCTGGATGGAGACCATTCTGCCCTGGGATCAGGCCCCGGGCTATATCGGCGGCGTGCTGGCCAACTTTCCCCCGCAGCTCCTGGCCGGCGGCCACGTTCTGATCTGGCCCTGCCGCTTCCAGGGAGACGCGCTTCCCCTGTTCAGGCGCCCTCCGGGCGAATTCATCCTGGGCTTCGGGATACTGCCTGCGGTGCCCAGGCCGATGCTCCCGTTGGCCCGTCAGCTACTGAAGACGGCCAGCGATCTTTCGATGAGAGTCGGGGGAAGGCGCTACCTCTCGGGGTGGGTGGAGTTCACTCCGGAACAGTGGAAGAGTCACTTTGGAGAGATCTGGGAAGATCTGCAACGGTGGAAGCAGTTCTACGATCCGGCGGGAATATTGAACCGCGGCTTCATTCCCTACCCCGACCGAACGGAGAGTCCGGACTGAAGCAATTCTTGAATTTAAAAAACTGTTTTACGAATACTATTGAAAGACTAATCTTTGAGAAGACGCTTCAGTATTTTTCCAATCGCGCTCTTGGGGAGCTCATCCCGGAATTCCACGTGCCTGGGGATCTTGAATCGAGCCAGCTTCCCGTGGCAGAAGCGAATCACGTCCCGTCTGGTCAATTCGTGGCCTTCCTTGAGCACGATGAAGGCCTTGGGGACCTCGCCCCGGACCGGACTGGGAACACCCACCACGGCAGCATCCTGGACGCTGGGGTGCTGGTAGAGAACCTCCTCCACTTCGCGGGAATAGATGTTCATTCCGGCGCTCAGGATCAGATCCTTCTTCCGATCCACGATGGTGAAGTACCCGTCCTCATCCATCGCCGCCATGTCGCCGGTCTTGAGCCAACCGTCCTGCAGCACGTTCGCGGTCTCCTCCGGTTTGTTCCAGTAGCCTTGCATCACCTGGGGTCCGGAGACCGAGAGCTCGCCGACTTCGCCGTCCGGCAGGACGTTCCCGGTGTCGGGGTCCACGATCCGCGCGTCGGTGTCGGCGACGGGCACTCCGATGGTTCCATTCTTGCGGTTGCCGAAGATGGGGTTCACGCTCACGAGCGGTGAAGCCTCCGAGAGGCCGTATCCCTCCACCAATTTTCCGCCGGACATCTCCTCGAAGCGGGCCTGGACGTCGGATGGCAGGCCGGCTCCTCCACTGACGCAGAGGCGGATGGAGGAGAGGTCCGAACTCTTGATGCCGGAGTAATTGTTGATGGCGTTGTACATGGCAGGGACACCGCAGAAGATGGTCGGCCGGTGCTTGCGGATTCGCTTGACCACGTCGGCCAGATCGACACGGGGAAGGAGAATCATGGTGCACCGGCAGAGGACGGCCAAATGGAGGCCGGTGGTCAGTCCGTAGCTGTGGAAGAAGGGGAGCGCGCAGAAAAAGATCTCCTGCTTCACCTGGAGGTCCGCGAGCCACGAATTGGTCTGATGAACGTTGCAGACCAGATTGCGGTGGGTCAGGATCGCCCCTTTGGAGATGCCGGTGGTGCCTCCGGTGTAAAGCAGGATGGCGGTGTCGTCCGGAGAAACGTCCGCGCCCTCCCGGGAAGGGACCTTGCGCTTCATCAGGTCCCGGTACTCATACAGTCCGGGTGCCGTCGGAGGGGGCTCGGAGGACCGGTTCTTGAGTCCGTACAGAACTCCCAGGACGGCAGGAAGAAACTCCTGGATTCCAGCGGAAATGATTCGTTTCACCGGAGTCCGCTCCCGAACGGAGAGAAGACGGCCCAGGAGCTTGTCCAGCACCACCACCGTCTCGGCCCCCGAGTCCGTGAGCTGATACCGCAGCTCCCGCTCCACGTAGAGGGGGTTGGTGGGGACCAGGACGGCGCCCAGTTTCAGAACCGCGAAATGGGCGATGGGGTAGAGAGGCATATTGGGCAATATCAGAGCCACCCGATCTCCCTTTTCCACGCCCAGGGAGGCCAGGACCGAGGCGAATCGATCCACCTTCCTTCCCAACTCGCCATACCGCACCCGGGCACCGAAAAAGCGCGTCGCAGTGCCGCGGGGATGCTCCTCGACGGCTTGTCGAAACAGGGAGTAGAGGTCGATATTCGGGTAGTCGATGGATGTGGGGACGGCCTCGTCGTAATGTCGCAACCAGCTCTTTTCCACGGTGTTCTCCAGGGTAAGCCGAAGGTAAATCGACCAAACTATAGCAGTTCCGGTGACTTTCCCGAAACTCCCTTTTCCATCGGGAATTACGGGAGAGAAGCGTCATCGTGAACGGTACGGTGCAGTCGTTTCCCGACCTGGAAGGCGGCACTCCCAGCGATATACTGGGGAGCGTGGAGACGGATGCGCATGAATGAGCCGCCCTATGACGCGCTGCTGGTGATTTCCTTCGGAGGGCCCGAAGGCATGGACGAAGTGGAGCCCTTTCTCAGAAACGTGCTGCGGGGAAAGCGCGTGCCGGAGGAGAGGATCCGGGAAGTGGCCCATCACTACCGGATCTTCGATGGCGTGAGCCCCATCAACCGGCAGAACCGGAAGCTGATCCAAGCCGTGCGCCGGGAACTGCGGGAGAAGGGGCCCGACCTGCCGATCTATTGGGGAAATCGAAACTGGCATCCCTTGCTTTCTCAGACTCTTGGAGAGATGGCCGCCGCCGGCATCAGGAAGGCACTGGCCTTCGTGACCTCGGCCTACAGCTCCTACTCCGGATGCCGCCAGTACCTGGAGGACATCCAACGAGCCCAGCAGGAGACGGGGGCTCCGCCGCCGGAGATCCACAAGCTTCGGGTCTTCTACAATCATCCGGGGTTCATCGAATCCAATCGGGATCGAGTTCGCGCCGCCCTGGCGCAGATCCCACGTTTCCGGAGGTCCCGGGCGCAACTGTTGTTCACCGCCCACAGCATTCCGCTGGCCATGGCCCGGGGCTGCGACTACGTGGACCAGTTGCGGGAGACCTGCCGGCTGGTGGCGAATCAGGTTCCCCATTCCGGATGGAGCCTGGCCTATCAGAGCCGGAGCGGACCACCTCACCAGCCCTGGTTGGAGCCGGATGCCGGCGACCACCTCCGGGGATTCGCGAGTCGGGGTGTCCGGGACGTGGTGGTCTCTCCCATCGGCTTCATCTCCGATCACATGGAGGTGGTCTTCGATCTGGACGTGGAACTGGCCGATCTGGCCCGCTCTCTGGGTCTGAACCTGGTGCGAGCCGCGACGGCGGGGACCCATCCCGCTTTCGTGAGCATGGTCGGCGAGCTTGTCCGGGAACGGACCCGAGGGACCCGGCGCCGGTTCCTGGGCGCCCGGGCACCCGGGCCGGACTTGTGTCCCGGCGGTTGTTGTCCCTATTCGAGTCCAGTCCCGAAACGGTCTTGACAGCCCGTGGCAAAAGTCACCACGGACTGTTGACCGGTCGCAGTTCCCTGGCTTCACGAACCGCAACTCGGTCTCGATGCTCACGCCGGGAGGTTTATGCTACGATCCCTACGCTATGGTCAAGAAGTTGATCCTGGCCACCCCCAGGGGCTTCTGTGCCGGTGTGGTTCGGGCCATCGATGTCGTCAGGGTAGCGCTGGAAGTCTGTCCACCGCCGATTTACGTGAGAAAGCAGATTATTCACAATGCGTACGTGGTGGACGAGCTCCGCCAGGAAGGTGCGATCTTCGTCGATTCGCTGGACCGGGTGCCCGCGGGCGGGACGGTCATCTTCAGCGCGCACGGGGTGTCTCCCCAGGTCTGGGCCGAGGCCCGAACCAGGTCCCTCAATGTCATCGACGCCACCTGTCCGCTGGTCACGAAGGTGCATGTCGAGGCCATCCGATATTCCAGGCGGGGACATACCATCGTCCTCATCGGTCACGAGGGACACGAAGAGGTCGTCGGGACCATGGGAGAGGCTCCGGAATCCACCG
This sequence comes from Acidobacteriota bacterium, assembly GCA_965217775.1. GTDB lineage: Bacteria > Acidobacteriota > UBA6911 > RPQK01 > JAJDTT01 > JAJDTT01. Next base: position 2,038,993 of record CBDCJH010000002.1, on the reverse strand, counting down.
TATTGGTGAGCAACATCGAGGATGTCCAGGCGCTTGAGGTTGAAGACCCTGAAAAAATCGCCTACCTGACCCAGACGACCCTGAGTCTCGAGGACACGCGGGAAATCATCGCCGCGTTGAGGCAGCGCTTCCCCATGGTTCAGGGACCGCCGTCGGAAGACATCTGTTACGCGACGCAGAATCGCCAACTCGCGGTGAGGGAATTGGCCGCTGTCACGGATCTGATTCTGGTCGTGGGAGCATCCAACAGCAGCAATTCCAATCGCCTGGTGGAGGAAGCGATCAATTCGGGAGTCCCTTCCCATCTCATCAGCAATGTAAGCAAGATCCGGCAGGAATGGCTCCAAGGCGTGGAGGCCGTGGGTCTGACCTCGGGTGCTTCGGCCCCTGAAGTCCTGGTCGACCAGGTCATCCAATACTTCGAGCGCAACGGGGCCGTAGTGGAGGATCTGGTGACGCGGGAGGAAAACGTTCACTTCGCCCTTCCTCCCGCGCTGAAGCAGCCACCGAACCAACTGCACGTGCTTTCGTAACGGCCGCTCGACTGCCGGCGGCAAACCCTGCCCGCGCTCCCATCTGAGACAAGATCCGACGCCGGAGAGGGAGAACCATGTCGAACCAGATTCTGGAGACCTTTCCGAACCAGTACCCGGGCCGGGAGTACCAGGTCAGCATCGAATGTCCCGAGTTCACGTCGTTGTGTCCCAAAACGGGACAGCCGGACTTCGGGACCATTCGGATCCGGTATGTTCCGGATCAACACGTCATTGAATTGAAATCCCTGAAATTCTATTTGTTCTCCTATCGCAACCAGGGGATCTTCTACGAATCGGTGGTCAACAAAATCCTGGACGATCTGGTGGCCGCATCTCGGCCGATTCGCTGCGAAGTGATCGGGGACTTTACCGTACGAGGTGGCATCACCACTTCGGTTCGAGCCGTCTATAACGGGGAGTGAGGCTTTGGTTGACCTGATCGAACTGACCCGGTCTCTGGTGAACATCCCTTCGGTGACGGGAGCGGAAGGGCCCGTCGGACGCTTCCTGCTGGAATACCTTCAGAACCAGGGGTGGAACTGCCGGTCCCAGACCGTCACCGGGGGCCGCATCAACGTGCTGGCCATCCGGGAAGAGCCACGGATTCTGCTGACGACCCACATGGATACGGTCCCTCCCTTCTTCGAGTTCCGGCAGGACGAAGAATACCTGTACGGACGCGGCGTTTCGGATGCCAAAGGGCTCATCGCGGCCATGATCTGCGCCGCGGACGGGCTCCTCCAGGAGGGCATCTCGGACCTGGGGCTTCTCTTCGTGGTGGGGGAGGAGACGGAAAGCGACGGCGCCTGGAAGGCCAGGGAGCTGGGTCTGCGCTGCAACTATATTATTGACGGCGAGCCCACCGACAACGAATTGGTGGTGGGCCACAAGGGCATGGTCTACGCCGTGTTGCGTTGTGACGGGGTCACGGCCCACTCCGCCTATCCCGAGCAGGGCGTGTCGGCTATCGACAAGCTGGTGTCCCTCCTGGCCGAGTTGCAGTCCCTGAAGTTTCCCTCCGACGCCACGCTCGGTGAAACCAGCGTCAACGTGGGATTGATCCGGGGAGGCCACGCGCCGAACGTGATTCCGGATCTGGCCGAAGCCGAGATCCTGCTCCGGACCGTGACCGAAAACAGCGGATACGTGGGAATTCTGAAAGAGTGGGCTTCGGGTCGGGCGAATTTGGAGATCCGCGCGACCTCGGAACCTCAGGAAATGGCGTCGATCCCCGGGCTGCCCACCAAGGTCGTGGGATACGGGACGGATGTGCCGGCCCTGAGAGCCCTGGGACGTCCGCTCCTGGTGGGACCCGGGTCCATACTGGTGGCTCACACGGCCGAAGAGAGGGTTTCCAAGGCCGAGCTGGAGGCGGGTGTCCGGCTGTACCAGGATCTGGTGCGGAGACTACGTGGGGAGGACCACGGCTCGTGACCCGGACGTGTCTTTCGATTCAGTGAACCACGCGCTGAATATAGTCGGAGAAGTCCCGAAAGCTGGGGATGTACTCGTCGTAGGAAAGGTCCATCCTAGATCCGGGCGTCGAAAAACCCGGACCCAACAGAAGGACCGGAATACGGTAGCGTTCACAGGCCACGTTCAACGCCCGGAAACGGTCCTTCGACTTGTCACTCAGTCTCTTCCGGGCGTGGACGCAGGCCAGGTTCACCGGTTGCTCCTCCACCATTTCAGCCATCGCATCGAACGGAACCTTGCTGCCCAGATTCAGGGCGTCCCATCCCTCTTCGTTCAAGACGCGGGAGATTCCGTTGATGAAGTGGCTGCAATAGGCGGCAGGCGCCGCACAGAGTCCGGTCTTACCCAGGGGTCTGCGGCAGACGACACCGGGAAAGAAATAGTACAAGGCCTCTTCAAGATTCTTTTCCACGAGCCGGGCTTGGCCCAGACTCATGGTATTGGAAGAATGATTTCCCCGGGAGCCGGCGAATATGGGTGCCAGCACCTCGTCGTAGAGACCCCCCATGCTCAGTCCACGAATGTAGAGCCGCTCCAGAAGATCCTTGATCGGGGCGCACTGGTTCTCGGAAGCCAGATAGAGGATCAACTCTCTCACCCGGGCCCAATTCCTCTGGTTGACGAAGGTCTCCAATCGGGGGTCCTCCCACTCGGTCGAGGTGAGGAGACCCGTTCCCTCGAATCGGTGGCGAGCCTGAAAGTCCTGAATATGCTTGAGTTGGAACCTTCGATGGCCGCCCGGAGTCCGATCGCATTGGAGCTTCCCGGCATCGGTCCACCGCTTTATGGTCGATTCGCTCAGGTTCCAGAGTTGGGCAAGTTCCCGCGTGGAATAGATCCGTTTCCTGACCATATCGGGACGAACGAACCGGAGAAACGAATGGCTGAGATAGTCGACTAGCGACTCCGGGAGGGCAGACTAGAAGGTTTCCGCACGAAAGTCAATTTGAGGAATGAGAAGTGAGCAGTGAGAAGGGAGATATTCGGCAGCGCGGGGGGTGCCTGGCGGCAGGTCGATGTTTGGGAAAAAGGTGGTAAAAGCGAGTCGTTTCAGCAGTCTCCATCTTCGCACAGAAGGTTGTCGATCAGCCGGACGCCGCCGACGCGAATGGCGGCGGCGGCTCGGACCGGGCCGTGAACCTCGGACACGGGCTGCATGGTTTCCGGATCGACCAAGTCCAGGTACTCGACCTGGACCAGGGGTTCCCGCCTCAGGAGCCGGAGTCCGCTGCGGCGGATCTGGCCGGCGTCCCGGGCTCCCTGGAGCACCATGGTCCGGATCTGCCTCAGGGTCCGAAAGAGAGCGGTGGCGGCCTTTCGCTCTTGGGATCCGAGATGGCGGTTCCGGGAACTGATGGCCAAGCCGTCGGTGTCTCGAACCGTCGGGACCTGGCGGACGTTCACCGGCAGGTTCAGATCCTTCGCCAATTGCCGCACGACCACCGTCTGTTGGGCGTCCTTCTCGCCGAAGTAGGCTCGGTCCGGCTCCAGGATGTTCAGGAGTTTCAGGACGATGGTGGCGACGCCGCGGAAATGTGCGGGGCGAAACCGGCCGCACAGGTGCGAGGTCACGGTCTCGACCTCCACGAAAGTCCTGTGCGTGGCCGGATAGACTTCGTCTCTGCCGGGCTGAAAGACCAGATCGACTCCCAATTCCCGGCACATGGCGAGATCCGAATCCAGGTCTCTCGGATAGGTGTCGAAGTCTTCCTCCGGACCGAACTGGGCCGGATTCACAAAGATGCTCACGGCGAGCCAGTCGCATTCCCGCCGCGCCACCTGGATCAGCTTCCGATGACCCTGGTGCAGGGCTCCCATGGTGGGGACGAGGCCTCTCGACGACCCACCCTGGCGGGCACCTTCCATCGCCTTCCTGGCTCCGGCGATGGAGGTGGCCACGACCAGGGCCATCAGGATCTCTCTTTGACCAGCTCCGGCTCGCTGGAACGGAAAAAGTCTGTCGTTCTGGAAGCGGGGAAACGTCCGCTTCGAACGTCGTCGATGTAGTTTTCGGTGGCATCCAGGATGGTGCTGCCCAGGGAGGCGTAGCGTTTGACGAAGGAAGGGACGAAGGAGTCGAAGAGGCCGAAGGCGTCGTAGCTGACCAGGATCTGACCGTCGCAATAGGGTCCGGCTCCGATGCCGATGGTGGGTATCCGAAGCTGCGACGTCACTTCGAAAGCGACTTGGTCCGGAATGCACTCCAGGACCAGGGCGAAGACTCCGGCGTCCTCAAGGGCAGCGGCGTCGTCCAACAGCCGAGCCACGCTCTCCCGGCTCCGCGCCTGCTGCCGGTGGCCTCCCAAGGCGTGGACCTTTTGCGGCGTCAGGCCCAGGTGCCCCATCACTGGAATTCCCACCTCCGCCAGGTGCCGGGCGGATTTCAGGACCGGCCCGGCCCCTTCCACCTTGACCGCGGAGACTCCGCCTTCCTGCATGAGACGTCCGGCATTGCGAAGCGCCTCGGAAACGGAGACCTGATACGTGGCAAAGGGCATGTCGGCAACCACCAGCGCGCGTCGCGCTCCCCGGGTGACGGCCCGGCTGTGGTGCACCATCATGTCCAGGGTGACCGGCAGCGTCGTGTCGCATCCCAGGATCACGGTGCCCAAAGAGTCACCCACCAACAGAACGTCGATGCCGGCCCGGTCCATCAGGGCGGCCATGGTGGCGTCATAGGCGGTGAGTGCGGAGATCTTCTCGCCACGGTGCTTCTTCTCTTGCAAGTCAGGCACTCTCAATGCTTTGACGTGCTTCGGCATGGAAGAACTCCTTCCCGGGCGGACTTCCGACTCTAGCGGAACCGGAGTTCGGGAGCAAGCAGCCAGGGACCGGGCGATTCGAGGTGTCTGACCAGATTCGCGGTCCACCGGTTCAGCGGAGAGGCCGTTGTGAAAGAGCGGATCACGGACACGAGATCCCCGCTGAAGGCCGCTTCCCACCAGCTCTTGGGATGCGGATGCAGGTGCAGGTCCAGAGGGGTGTCCTCATCCAGGGACATGGCCCGCTTCAGCTCCCGGATGGCCACGTCGAACCCACCCAGAGAATCGACCAGTCCCAGAGCTTTGGCCTGGGCGCCGGTGTAGATGCGCCCTCGGGCCTTTTCTTCCAAGTCCTGAAATTCCATCCGTCTCGAGTCTGCCGCCTTGGTCACGAACTTCCGGTACAGGTCGGCTGTCCAGGCCTCCACCCGCTTTCTCTGTTCGGCCCCCAGGGGTCGGCTCAACGAAAAGATATCGGCGTGAGGGTAGCTCTTGACCTGATCGACGCTGATTCCCATCCACCGATACAGGTTGCTCAAATCGAACTTGCCGAAGATCACCCCGATGGAACCGGTGATGGTCGAAGGCTGGGAGACGAGGTGACCCGCCCCCATGGAGATGTAGTACCCGCCCGAACCGGCCACGCCCGACATGGAGACGACCACGGGCTTGCCTTCCTGCTCGAGCTTCCGCACCTCCTCCCAGACCATGTCCGAGCCCACCGCCGATCCTCCCGGGCTGTTGACTCTCAGAATGACCCCTTCGATCCGGTCGTTTTGCCGCAACTTCCGAAGCTGGCGGGCGAGGCTGACGCCGCCCAGGACCTCCATCATGGGATCACCCTTCCCGGCCACGATGGACCCGACACCGGCCAGGACGGCGGCCCGGTGCTCAGCCGGAGCCGAGGAACCATTGCGCGCGGCCTTCAGGAATTTGGCGCCGGAAATCGACCGGTACTTGCTGTCCTCGCCATCGCCCGCCAACAGTTCTTCCACTTGGTGGCGGTATCCCGTTTGATCGACGAGGCCCAGTTCCAGGCCCTGCTCCGCAGAAGCCACTCCCAGCTTCATGAACTCCTCCAGGACGCTTTCTTCCAAGTTTCTGTCCTCGGACACCGAGGCGACGAACCTCTCTTCCAGGTCCACGACAATCGTCTCCAGCATCTCTCGGACCGCCGGACTCAGGCTGTCCCGGCTGTAGGATTCGGCGCTCTTGTATTCCTTGAACTGGATGAATTCAGGGCGGATCCCCAGCTTCTCCATGGTCCCCTTGAAGAAGGTCTGCTCCACCAACAGGCCGTTGACCAGGAAGCCGGCATCCGGATTCAGGGTCACGCTGTCCGTGGCCGACGCCAGGTACAACTCCGGTTCCCGGACCAGGTCCACGGCCAGCAGCGCGTGAACCGGTTTTCCCGATTCACGGAAGACTGTGATCTGGTCCCGAAGTTCCTCGATCTGGGCCCAGCTCCACGCCATGGGATGGATCTCCAGGAGCACGGCCTTGATGCGTTCGTCTTCCGCCGCCCGGCGAAAAATCTTTCGCAGTTGCCAGAGGCTGGTCCCTTGCGGAGAAAGAATCTGAAGGAATGGATTATTTGGAGGAAATTCCCGGATCTGGTCCGAAATCACGATCTCCACGACCGAATCGTTCTCGACTTTGGGCACGGAGCCACGGAGGGCGAAATAGAGGCCCAGTGAGATGATGGCCGCTCCGGCGAAGAAAATGATCAGTACGACCGAAAGAATCCACGTTTTTCTCTTGCTCATTGTTTCTCTCCCGGAGATGATTTTATGTTGAATCGCGGTCCGCGTGCCAGCCGCGCCGGTCGCTCGTGTCAAAATCCAATAAAGGAGGATCCTATGGCGAACAAGCCATCCGTCGGTTTCATCGGGCTCGGCATCATGGGGCTCCCCATGGCCGGACACATCTTGAAGGCCGGGTATCCCGTCACGGTCTACAACCGCACCCGGTCCAAGACCCGGTCACTGGAAGCGGAAGGGGCCGACGTGGCTGCTTCTCCTCGAGAGGTGGCCGCGAATTCCCGGATGATCATCACCATGGTCTCCGACTCCCCGGACGTCCAAGAGGTGGTCGCCGGGCCGGAGGGCGTTCTGGACGGGATTCGACCGGGCTCGGTGGTGATGGACATGAGCACCATCTCGCCCCAGGTGGAGCGCGATCTGGACCGGCAACTCCAGGAAAAGGGATGCGCTCTGGTGGATGCGCCCGTGTCGGGAGGCGACGTGGGGGCACAGAATGCCACCTTGGCCATCATGGCCGGCGGGGACCGCGAGGCCTTTGATCGGGCGGTGCCCATATTCGAGACCATGGGCAAGACCATTACCTATTGTGGGCCCGTGGGGAGTGGCCAGTTGACCAAGTTGTGCAACCAGATTCTGGTGGCGGTCACCCTCATGGGGGTCAGCGAAGCTCTGATCTTCGCCGGGAAGAACGGCTTGGACCAGCGGGTGATGATCGAAGCCGTCAAGGGAGGGGCGGCGGGTAGCTGGCAGTTGAGCAACCTGGCTCCCCGAGTCGTGAATCGCGACTTCGCCCCGGGGTTCATGGTCGATCTCATCCAGAAGGATCTCCGCCTGGTGATGGAGAGTGGCGCTGCTGCCCAGGCCGCGCTTCCGGCGACCTCTCTGGTGAACCAGTTGTTTCGCACCTCTCAGGCCCGGGGAGAGGGCCTGGAAGGGACGCAGGCTCTGGTCAAGGTTCTGGAGCAACTGGCGGGTCTTTAGCCCGCGTTTTTGACGAATCATCATTTGGGCAGCGGCGGGAACGCCGCCGTGCGCCGGTAGATCCGGGCCATCTTCCGAGGGGACACGCCCAGGAGATGGCCCGTCACCATGACCTGATTGAACAGCGTCGTTCTCACCACGCCCAGGCGTTCCCAACGCCTCGCCGAGGTGACGACGGCTTCCGGGGCCAATATGACGCGGCCTCTTCGGCGCAGCCTCTGAACCAGGTCGTAATCCTCCATGATGGGAAGATCCGCATAGCCTCCCAAATCGGAAAAGAGTCGGGACCGCACGAAGAGGGCCTGGTCTCCGTAAGGGAGTTGGAGCCACCGGGATCTCCAGTTGGCTCCCGTCTCGACCCAGCGGAGACTTCGCCGCCGACCCTCGATACCCAGCCGAAAGGCTCCCGCCACCACGTCGGGAGATGCCAGCAGGCGTCGAACCAGGCCGGCATAGTTCGAAGGAAGGATCGTGTCCGCATGCAGGAAGACCAGATATTCGCCGCTGGATGCCCGGGCTCCCGCGTTCATCTGGCGGGCTCGCCCTGCAGGGACCGACAGCGTCTTGGCGCCTTGCCGGCGGGCCACCCGGACCGTTTCATCCCGGCTGCCCCCGTCGACGACGATGACCTCGACGTACGGCTCTTGGACCGCACTGGCAATGGACCTTGCGATCCCGGTCTCTTCATCGAGAGCGGGGATGATCACCGAGACCTGCGGCCTGAGTTTTCCCGGCGCCATCAATTCCTGTCCGATTCCGAACCGCGGCTCCGAGGCCAACAGGCCCAGAGCAGACACGCCCACCCGGCCAGCAGAAGCGTCCCCCCTACGGGAGTCAGCATCACCCAGCCGAGCGCGGCGGTCAGGCTGTAGGCGTAGAGCGTTCCCGAGAAGAGGATCGCTCCGGCGCAGAACCCCCATCCGGCCAGGACTCCGCACCTCGGTTCCAGGCGGCCGGACAGGGCGCCCAGCAGGAGTAGGGCCAGAGCGTGAACCATGAGGTAGCGGGTGGCCAATTCGAAGATCTCCAACCTGTCGCCGGAAAGCTTCGCTTCCAGGACATGGGACCCGAAGGCGCCCGCCGCCACGCTCACGAGACCGAAAATCGCGCCCAGAGCAGGGAAGAACCGGAGGCTCGAACGAGATGACCGCATCGGTTCATTCTACCTGTGCCTCTTCCGGCGCGATAGCTCCAGGGAGCGGCGGTTTCCAACCGCCGAAATCCGGACAGAGCATGGGGGAATGAGCACGCGGGAACGGAGGAACAGGCGACTGGAAGTCACCCCTCCAGGTTTCTCACGAGGTCTGAAATTGGTGGGACTTTTGCGTCTCCAGCCCTGTGGTAGACTACAAGTTCTTTACCGGCACTGTGTTGAGCGATGTCGCCCCCCAATCCTTCCGCTCCTGGCGCTCACGACATGGAGATCGTCAACCAGAGATTCACCCTCGACTATGACTACCCGGTGATCTTCACGGAGGGTGTCTTCGATCCGCTGAATCCGGTCTTCTCGCGGGTGGTGAACCGTCTCGAATCGGACCGGCGCCACCGTCTCTTCTTCGTGATCGACGAGAATGTCTCTCGTGCTCAGCCCCGGTTGCGCACACAAATCACAGCCTACGCCGATGCTCGGCAGCAGGGACTGGAACTGGTCTGCGAGCCCGTGGAGGTGGTCGGCGGCGAGGCCGTCAAGGCGGACCTCCGCCATGTCCTGACCCTGGTGGAGACGATGAACCGGCTGGGCCTGGACCGTCAATCCTTCATGGTGATCGTGGGAGGGGGTGCGGTCCTGGATGCCGCGGGATTTGCGGCCTCCATCTGCCACCGGGGGGTCCGCGTCATCCGGATCCCCAGCACCGTCCTCGCCCAGAGCGATTCCGGAGTGGGGGTCAAGAACGGGGTCAATCTGTTCGGGAAGAAGAACTTTCTGGGCGCCTTCAGCCCGCCCTTCGCGGTCGTCAACGACCGTTCCCTGATCGAGACCCTGGAGCATCGGGACCAGATCGCCGGCATCGCCGAGGCCGTCAAGGTGGCCCTGATCCGGGACCGTCCCTTTTTCGAGTATCTGGAGAAGAACGTCTCGGAACTCTCCCGAGGCGTGGCGGAGCCACTCCACTACCAGATTCGGCGCTCCGCGGAACTCCACCTGGAACACATTCGCAGTTCCGGAGATCCCTTCGAGTTCGGCAGCGCGCGGCCACTGGATTTCGGCCACTGGTCCGCCCACAAGCTGGAGTCCATGACCCGGAGCCGGCTCCGGCATGGAGAAGCGGTCGCCATCGGAATGGCCCTGGATCTGGTCTACTCGGTCCGGGCCGGTTTCCTGAAGCGGAGGGTCCTGAATCGAGTCCTTTCCCTGCTCCGAAACCTGGGCCTGCCGGTCTGGGATGAGGCCCTCTCCACGACTCGGAGCGGGCAGAGGGTGGTTCTGGAGGGACTGACCGAGTTTCGGGAACATCTGGGCGGAAAACTCCACATCAGCCTGATTCGAGACATCGGCGACAGTTTCGAGGTGACGGAAATGGACGACCGGCTCCTGCTCGATTCCATGGAATGGCTTCGGCACTCGTTCGGAAGGGTCGGCGCCGGTGTGGCCGAGACCGAACTTCCCTGGGAGTCTGCGCGGCAGGAATGATCGTAGCGAGAAAGCGGGGAATCGAGGCCAGATTTTCTCGATTTGGAGGTGCATAGTCGTTCTATTCGCCGAGAAATCGGGGAAATATGGACCGATTCTACCGCTTTCGCAGTAGATCAATTTCTGCCGCGCAGGCTCCCAGGTCGGGTGACGCGCTGAGGCACGATGCAACTGGTCCCGGGATTCCATCTGACCTACTGCTTGAACATCCATCCCGGCGAGACCTGGCCCGAGGTCTGGGAGAATCTCATAACCTATCCGGGCGCGGTTCGAGACCAGCTTTGTCCGGACCAACCCTTCGCCATCGGGCTGCGTCTTTCGGGCCAGGCCGCCGACGCCCTGGCTCGTCCCGAAAATCTGGATGCGCTTCGGGAGTTCCTGACAACGGAAGGGGCCTACGTCTTCACCATCAACGGATTTCCCTACGGTGTCTTCCACCGCGCCCGGGTCAAGGAGAACGTCTATCTCCCGGACTGGAGAGATCGGGTCCGCTTGAAATACACGAACCGGTTGGCCGGGATTCTGGCTCGCCTGCTGCCCGCCGATACGGCCATGGAAGGGAGCATCAGCACGGTTCCGGGAGCTTTTCGGACGGAGATCGGTTCCTCTGGCGACGTTCGCCGGATGGCCGAGATGATGCTCCGCAGCGTCGCTTACCTCCACCGGCTTCGGGACCAGACGGGAAAAACCATTACCCTGGCGCTGGAGCCCGAGCCCTGCTGCTTCCTGGAAACGACGGACGACGTGGTGGCCTATTTCGAAGGCCATGTCTTCTCGGAGGAAGGACTCGGGACCCTGGTCCGGGAGCTGGGCCTGACCCGGGGCCAAGCGGAGCGCGTCGCTCGGAGGCACCTGGGAATCTGCGTTGACGCCTGTCACGTGGCCGTGGAATTCGAGGAACCGGCGGAGGTGCTGGATCGACTGGAAGCCGCGGCGATCCGAATTCTGAAGGTTCAAGTCAGTTCGGCTCTGCGCCTCCGGTTCCGGGAGGGGGACGGCAGCCCCGAACGGAGGTTGCGGCCTTTCGCCGAGGAGACCTACCTGCACCAGGTGGTGGAGACGTCGGAGCGGGGAGTCGTCCGCTATCAGGACCTGCCGCAGGCGCTGGACCGGGAGACGGATTTCCAGGGAGAAGGCGCCGGATCGCCCGGCATCCGGAAGGAATGGAGAGTCCATTTCCACGTTCCCGTCTTCCTCTCCCGCATGAGCGGCTTCGACACCACTCAGGATGACCTGGCGGCGCTGCTGGTCCGCCTGAAATCGAAACCCGCATGTCCCTATCTGGAGGTGGAGACCTATACCTGGGACGTTCTCCCCCCGCGTTACAAGACCCTGGATACGACTGACGCCATCGCCCGCGAGCTGGCCTGGGCGCGGGACCGGCTCCTGCAATGAGCGCGCCAACGCCGTTGCCTGGACGCAGGCCCCGCTGGCGCGTCTACCTGGACCTGGGGCGCGTGTCCAATCTGCCCACCGTCTGGACCAACTGCCTGGCCGGAGCCGCTCTCTCCGGCGCGACTCCGGAGCTGCCCACCTTGCTGCTCCTGGCAGCCGCACTCTCCTGCTTCTACACCGGGGGCATGTTCCTCAACGATGCCTTCGACCACCGGCACGACGAGAGGTCCCGTCCGAGCCGCCCCATTCCATCCGGCGAGATCGGCCGGTTCGAGGTCTACGCCCTGGGCTTCGGATTCCTGGCTCTGGGCCAATCGGGGCTCTACGCGGCCTCGGTGCAGCAGTCCGGTCCGCGTCCGGAGTCGCTGGGCGCAGGGGTGGTTCTGGGCGCCGTGATCGTCTACTACAACTACCGGCACAAGACCGATCCCCTCGGCCCGGTGGCGATGGCGCTCTGCCGCGGACTGATCTACCTGATCGCCGCTTCCATGATGGCCGGGTCCCTCTCCCTCCAAGTCTGGACCGGTGCGCTGGTGCTGGTGAGCTACGTCGCCGGGTTGACCTTCCTGGCCGCCCAGGAGGATCTCAATCGGGTGAAGGCCGTCTGGCCCGCGCTCCTGCTCCTCGCCCCGCTGGTATTCGGGCTGCACCGGGTCATCTGGGACGCGTCCCACCCGGCGTTGTTTCTGTTGATACCCTGGTTTCTGGTCTGGACGCTGTGGTCCGCGTCCTTTCTCTCGGCGCGGCGCAGAAACGTTCCTCGCGCCGTCACCGGCCTCATCGCCGGAATCTCCCTGTTGGACGGGGTCCTCATCGCCGCCGTCTCTCCGGGGCTCGGCGGACCCGCTATCGCCCTTCTCGGTTTCCTGTCGACCCGGGCCCTGCAGCGATACGTTCCAGGAACCTGAGAGCCGGCCCCGGACCAGGAGCCTGCGCGGCAGAAATTGATCTACTGCGAAAGCGGTAGAATCGGTCCATATTTCCCCGATTTCTCGGCGAATAGAACAACTATGCACCTCCAAATCGAGAAAATCTGGCCTCGATTCCCCACTTTCTCGCTACGATCATTTCTACCGCGCAGACTCCCAGGCGGGAGGAAGTCAGAACTCCCGGCGGAGTGATAGAATACCCGCAACCATCTTTCCCGAAAGTCCAGCGAAGCGCCGAGACCGGTAATGCGCTCCGGTCGGATGCCGCGGTGTCTACGAGTTCGAGGACATGCTCCACGCCGACCAGCTTCCAGGTCCGGTGCCCGAGGGAGTCGCCGGTGTGGCCACCTATCAGAAGGCCATCCCTCTGAAACCGGGAACCTACAAGCTGACCTTGGTGGTACAGGACGAGAACAGCGGCAAGATGTCCGTCTCGGCCCGGCCGATCCGGGTCGGCCCGTTCGAAGAAAAGGGACTGGCTACGAGCACCATGCTGCTGGCCGACAAGATCCTCTCCTCCGACCCCGGCGTGGACCTCACCGATCCCTTCGTCGTGCCCAGTGGTTTCAAGGTCTTCCCCAAACTGACCCGCCGGTTCACCAACCGGGATCGATGTATTCTCTACATGGAGGCGTATGAAGTCGCCGTGGACCAGGCATCCAGCCAACCCTTCCTGTTGGCGGAGCTGGTGCTGGCCCGTGAGGGCCGAGTGGTCCTGCGAGATGCTCCCAAGGTCATCGCCCTGGGAGACCGGCTGGCGCTGTTTCGCGAGATCGATCTGGGGGATCTTTCCCCAGGACCTTATCGTATCGTCATCCACTTGGACGATCGGATCAGCGGCCAACGGGTCATCCGCCGCCAGGAGCTGACCATCGTCGACTCCAAGGATGGTGCATGATGGAATCGGCCGGTGGCGGACCGGGATGATTCCGGGCCTTCCCCGTGAAAGGCAGGTGCAATGAGAATGATTCGGCTTGACGTCGGACCGGTCGTCTGGGCGGTGGTTTTTCTGGCTGTGCGCCTGCCGGAAGTTGGATCCGCCGCCGGGCATTCCGAACCTGTGGACATCGGGTCGCGGCTGGAGCTGTTCGTCGATCATCACCTGATTGACCGCCTGGACGGAGTGCGTCTCCAATTGCACTCGCCCCGGCCGGCTGGTGTGGCGCTCCGATACGACGAACCCTGGGAGGGCCGGAGCGCCTTCATCCCGGCGATGGTCAAGGGTCCCGAGAAGTATCACATGTATTACCGCGGTTTTGCGGACTACCAAAGGGGGGATCCGTTCGTGGTGGAGCACCAGTGCTACGCCGTCAGCGAAGATGGCATCCACTGGACCAAGCCGAACCTGCGCCGGATCGAGATCGAGTGGCCGGCTCGTTTTCGACTGGAGAAGACCCGTAACAACAACGCGCTCTTCAAGGACCAGGCGTTCATTCCTTTTCTGGACACCCGCCCGGGAGTTCCCCCGTCTCAACGGTTCAAGGGCTTGAGATCCCCGCCCCGGCTCGACGTGGACGTGGGTGTTCGGGCCTACGCTTCCGGCGACGGTCTGAATTGGAAGCTGATGCGGGAGGAACGGGTCTACGCAGGCGACCGGTTGACCCAGCCCTTCTGGAGCGAGAGCGAGCAACTGTACATCCAGTATGCGCGGATTGACGACAAGCGGTCAGGCAACCTGATCCGCACCATCGGCCGGTCCACGTCGCCCGACTTCCTCGACTGGAGTGGGTTCGAGCACTTGGACTACGGGAGTCATCCGCCCACCGAAGAGGAGCAATTCTACGAATGCGGAGCGAGCGCCTATTTTCGCGCGCCCCACATCTATCTTCTCCTGGTCGCGCGGTTCCTGCCGGACCGCCAGGCGCTGACTGACGCCGAGGCCAAGTCCGCCAAATTGAGAGAGAAAATCTGGCGTGACTGTTCGGAAACCATACTCATGACCTCCCGGGGAGGAAAGAACGTGGATCGCACTTTCCGGGAAGGATTCATCCGTCCGGGCCTCGGTCCCCGGAACTGGACCACCCGCACCAACTACCCGGGCATGGGCATCGTTCCGACCGGTCCCGCGGAGATATCCATTTACCTGAACCGCCACTTCGGTCAGAAGTCCAATCACATCGAGCGTCTGACCCTCAGGACCGACGGTTTCGTTTCGGTGAGGGCTCCCTATTCGGGTGGGGAGCTGTTGACCAGACCGCTGAAGTTCGAGGGCAGCGAACTGACAATCAACTACTCGACCGCCGCCGCCGGTAGCCTCCGGGTGGAGATCCAGGACGCGGCGGGCAAGCCCATCTCCGGTTTCGCCTTGGCTGACTGTCCGGAGATCATCGGAGACCACATCGAGCGGGTGGTCTCATGGCAGGGAGGCCGCAACGTCAGCAAACTGGCAGGTCAGCCGGTTCGCCTCCGCCTGGTCATGAAAGACGCGGACTTGTATTCGATCCGGTTCCGATAGGACGGGTCGGTCCCGTGTCCTTCGCGCCCGGTCGAGGCAGACCGGGCGCGAAGGACCGGACTGATTCCGAATCTACTCTCCAAAAAACGATCCTCAGGACCAGTTGGATCTGCCTGGCCATGGCGGCCGGGCTGACGCGCCCGAAGCTTCCGCTGGTGACGCTTCCGGACGGCCCTCCCAGGTTGACGTTGGTGAGCGGGTTGAAGGCATCGGCCCGGAACTCCAGGTATCGGCTTTCCCAGAAAGAAAAGCGCTCCATCATGCCGAAATCCAGGTTCACGATACCGTCCCTGAAGATGGGATTGACCACCGAGTTGCCGTAATCGGTCGGATTGATTGAGAAGCACCGGGTGTCGTACCGCACCTGCGCGCCGAAGGCTTCTCCCGTCAGTTGCGGGAAGTTGGCCACGTTGGTGACGGAGGCCCCGAACTGCTTGGTCCAGCCGACGACCGTCTGCTGTCCGTGCGGGAAGTCGAAGGCGCGAACATGCTGTTCATGATGTTCTGCGTCACCGGGTTGAAGCGGTCCTGAGGAATGGTGTTGTTGGGAAACCGGACCCTCCGTCCCTCCATCAAGTTGAAGGGATCGAAGATGTCCCGGCCCAGCAGGACCCCGTCCGGGCTGAAGTCGCCGCGCCGCTCGTTGGTGGTGGGGGAGTTCAAGGATCGGGCCCGAGAGGTGCGATCCCGCATCGCCTCGTAGCCGAAGAAAAAGAAGGTCCGGTTCGGCAGGATGGGTCCGCCCACGGTGGCACCGAACTGGTGTCGTTTGAAGGGGAGCTTTCCGATCTCCGACTTGTTGGCGAAGTAGTTGTTGGCGTCTCTCGTCGGTCACCGTTCCCCCGAGCGGGCAGTCTCGCTCTGCGCCCGGGCCGGGGCGGCGAATGCAAGCATGGCGAAAAAAAGGACAGAGGTGCGTTTAAACATGGCGGGCTCCCTTCGGGCTGGATAGCAGGCTGGCTTGGACGGCACTCGGAACTGCGGTCCGAGCAGCCCGGTCGGACAAGGCCGGCTCCGAAGTTGAACCGGCGCGTTGCCGATTAGCTCGCCCGATTGGGGGACAAGTGTCAACCTCCGAGCTACGTCGTCTCCGGGTTGACCTTCCTGGCCGCGCAGGAGGACCTGATCGAGACTGTGGCGGGACCGCAGGGGCGGGAATGGGATTTGATTGGGGATTATATACGTAAGTGCCGAGAATTCAGGCTGATGGGTTACAATTCCTGCCATGAAAGTCCACGCAACTATCCAGTGCAGAGCCAAGCTGTCCAAGGGTGGAATCCGGCGGTTGGACGGGGTGAGGTCCATCCTGAATCGGCTGTACAACGCTGCACTGGAGGAACGCAGGACGGCCTGGGAATCCGAGCAACGCGGCGTGACCCTGTACGATCAGATGAAGGGGTTGACCTCCCAGAGGAAGGACGATCCGGAGGGGCTCGGGTCGGTGGCGGTCAAGGCGGAGCGTGGGATGTTGATGCGGTTGGACCGGGCCTTCAAGGCGTTCTTCCGTCGCTGCAAGGCGGGGGAGAAGCCGGGGTATCCTCGATTCCGGCCCATTGCGAGGATGGAGACCATCGACGTCGTCGACCCGAAGGCGACCCGGGTGAAGAAGCGCGCTCGGGGCTACGCCATCCGGCCCAAGGGCTTCCCGACGATCCGGATCTTTCCGTCCCGGCCGTTGCCGGACGGATGCCCGTTGAAAGCGTTGCGGATTGTCCGCAAGCCGAACCGGGTGTATGTGGACCTGACCTACGAGGTGGAGAAGCCGCCGCTACCGAAATGCGAGTCTTCGGTGGGGATCGACCTGGGAGTCCGCAAGCGAGCGGTGCTGTCCACGGGTGAGAGGATCGAACGGAATAGACGGGACTGGGGGGAGATCCGAAAGCAGCAGAGAAAGGTCTCCAGGTGCAAGAAGATTTCCAAGACCAGACGGAAGCGGATCGTACAGCTATCTCGGCTCCGTCACCGGGAATCGGTCCGAAACCGTAATGCCTGCCATCGTCTCTCCACCAGGATCATTCGTGAGCACGGTCTGATCGCTGTGGAGAAGCTGAACATCCAAGGGATGGTAACGAAGGGCTCGAAGAAGAAGGGGCTGAATCGAGAAATAATGACGCAATCATGGGGGCTTCTGCGGAATCAACTCCAGTACAAGGCAGAATGGGCCGGTCGGGAGTTCGTAGAAGTGAATCCCGCATATACATCGCAGGACTGCCACCGGTGCGGCGCCCGCCACGATCCAGGACGGAGCGAAACCTTCCGGTGCAGGGCCTGCGGACTTGGAATGGACAGGGACCACAATGCCGCCCTGAACATTCTCAGGGCTGGGGTTCTTGCCCTGGGCACCGGAACGTATCTCGTTGGGGAAAGCGTGGTGCCAGAACTGTATGCCAAGGTCACTTAGTATATAAGCCCCATTTGATTCACACAGGCCGCTGGGCCGTCCGGGATTCCAGCCACCCGATCAGTTGCGCCGAGGAAAGGCTGATCAGCAGAAAGAGGAGGCCCACCAGGGTCAAGGGTTCCAGGTACCGGAAGCTCTCGGCGCCGATGAGCTTGGCGGTCTGGAGCAGTTCCTGGACCGTGATAGCGGCCAGGATGGGGGTCTCCTTGAACATGCCTACCAGGTAATTTCCCAAGGCCGGGACCATGGGAGGTACCGCTTGGGGCAGAATGACTGACCTCCAGGTCTCCATCCAGCCCAGATTCAGGGCCCGGGCGGCTTCCCATTGGCCGGACGGGACGTTGTCGATGCCGGCCCGGTAGACCTCGGCGGTATAGGCGCTGTAATGCAGCCCCAGACCCAGGGCGCCGGTGACGAAGGGCGACCAGGAGATTCCGAATTCGGGCAGGACGTAAAAGAGGAAGTAGACCTGCACCAGGAGCGGAGTGCTGCGGACGAACTCCACGATCCAATTGGCCGGCCAGGCCAGGATGCGGCGGGAAGACCGGCGCAGGAGGGCCCAGCCCAAGCCCAGCACCAGCGCCAGGATCATGCCCACTACGGTGCACTGGAGCGTCACCAGACCGGCTCGCAGCAGCGCGGGCAGGATCTCCAGGGCGAATCCCCAGTCGAAGATCACGCCGCACCCCCGGAATCGCGTCCCGCCGCCAACCTGGACTCGAGAAATCTCATTCCTCTCGCAATCACCTGGGCCAACAGGAAGTAGAGGACCAGAATCAGGGCGAAGATTTCGCCGGAACGCAAGGTGGCCGCCCGTAGCGTCTGCCCCCGGAACGTGAGGTCTGCCAGGCTGATGAGGGAGACGAGGGCCGTTCCCTTGAGGAGTTCGATGAAAAGGTTCCCGAAGGGGGGAATCATGTGCAACGCGGCCTGCGGCAGGATGATTCTCCAGAGCGTCTGGCGGCGGCTCAGGTTTAAAGCCGCGGCGGCATCGTACTGGGACTGGGAGACGCTTCGGATCGCCGACCGGACGATCTCCGATCCGTACGATCCCAGGTTCAGGCCCAAGACCAGGATTCCCACCGTCACCGCCTCCAGCCGGAGTCCCAGCAGGGGAAGAGCGAAGTAGGCCCAGAAGAGCTGGACCAGGGCCGAGGTTCCCCGGAAGACGTCGACGTAAAGGCGCCAGATCCCCCGGACCGTTCTGCGCCCGGAGAGCCGGCCCAGTCCCGCCAGGAAGGAGGAAACCAGCGCCACCACCGCGGCGCCCGCGGTGATCTGGAGCGTCACCAAAAGTCCCGTCAGGAGGCTGGGAAGAAGGTCCAGAGGCGGCGGCATCTTGGTCGAAAAAGATCAGGGAGCGCCGGTGCAGAGCTCTTCCGTCGTCATTCCGGTGGGGAGCTCGGCTTCCGTAAACCCGAAACTGCGAATCAACTCCAGATGTTCGGGAGTTCCGATGAAGGCGGTGAGGTGACGGTTGAATTCGTCCAGGTGCTGCTTGTCCCCCTTACGGAAACCGATCCCGCTACAGGTGCGGGCCGGGAGTCCGGAGGCCTGCGGCTGGGCGAAAGAACGGATCGCCTCGAGTCCCGAGGTAGAGGGTTTAAGCAGCAGATCCCGGTGGGCCGGCGCCGGACCTGCATTGGCGTCCACCCGTCCCGCCTGGAGGCCGGCCACGGCGCTGGGCTGGTCCGGAAAGATGAAAAGCCGTGATTCGGGAATGCCGGCGGCTCGGGCGAACATGAGCTCCACACCCCCGGCCACCACGCCCAGACGGGCGCTCTCATGACGGGTCACGTCCCGATAGCTGTGGAGGTTCAGCGGATTGCCCTTCCGCACCAGCATTCCCTGGAGGATGCAGGAGAGGGGTTCGGAAAAGAGGATCTCCCGGCACCGGGGCGGAAGGATCCACATACCGGCGGCGATCAGGTCGAAGCGTCCGGCCTTGAGTCCTGGGATGAGGGATGCGAACTCGGTGATGACACCCTCGACCCGGGTGATGCCCATTTCCGCCAGGACACGCCGCGTCACCTCCACCGACTCGCCGGTCAGTTTTCCGGTCCGGTTGTCGTAGTAGGCGAATGGCGCCTCGTTGGAATATCCGATGCGGACGGGGCCGGAGCCTTCGAAGCCCCCCGGGGGGGTTCCGGTGGAACAACCCAGCAGCAGGAAAGACAACGAAGGAATCGTGAGGGCCCAAAGGTTATTCATGGATCGTGTCCGGTCCGGCGGGCCGAAGTCTACCTTCCGGAGAGAAGTGAAGAAAGCGTAGGGGCGGCCCTTTTGGTCGCCCTCTTCGTTCCAAAGTGGTAGTGCGCCCCTCGTGTTCGTTTTCCCCCTGTCGGCAACCCCTCGCGCGAAAGAGGGCACCCACAAGGTGTTTGGTATCAAGACATCCTTTACAAGTTGTATCAGGACATCCTTTACAGTTGGTCCATGGCCGTTGTGTCAATGACCATTGAAAATTGCACACTTCGGGCCATCGAGAACTGCATACACACAAGGGGTGCCCCTACGGTTCGATTCGCCCCGGTGGATGACGTTGCACGAGAGTTCGGTTTGTGGCTGGTAGACTTGGCTTGCTGTGGGGGACGTGAAGAAGATCTCATTTGGGGACGTCGTCGGGTCGGGCGTGGAGTGGTCGGGGGTGCGGACCCGGAGCGCGGGACCGGAGGGTCAGCTCCCCTTGACCGAGGAGATGCTGCTCCATGAGCCCAGCGGTAATCTCTTCGGCTGGACCCAGGATGTGGGGATGGGTTGGAGTCCCGGGAAGGTCGACCGGGACGCCTATCTGATCCTGAGCACCCAAGGCGGCCTGCGGGACGGCGACGGGACTCCGCTGGCCTTGGGGTACCACACGGGGCACTGGGAGATCGGCCTGCTGGCGGCGGCCGCAGCCGGCGTCTTCCGGGACCAGGGAGCCCGCCCCTATGCCGCCTATTGCAGCGACCCCTGCGACGGCCGGAGCCAGGGCACGGAGGGGATGATGGACAGCCTCCCCTACCGCAACGACGCCGCTACCGTCCTGAGGCGGCTCATCAGATCTCTCCCGACTCGACAGGGCGTCCTGGGGATCGGAACTTGCGACAAGGGGCTGCCCGCCGTCCTCATGGCGCTGGCGGGCTGTGCCGAGTTGCCGGGAGTCATCGTCCCCGGCGGCGTCACGCTGCCTCCCACCAACGGGGAGGATGCGGGAACGGTGCAGACCATCGGCGCCCGTTTCGCCCACGGACTCATCACCCTGCAGGACGCCGCGGCCATGGGGTGCCGGGCCTGCGCCTCGCCGGGCGGTGGCTGCCAGTTTCTGGGGACGGCGGCCACGGCGCAGGTGGTGGCCGAGGGATTGGGGATGGCCTTGCCTCACACGGCCCTGAGTCCTTCGGGACAGCCGGTCTGGAAGGATGCGGCCCGGCGGTCGGCGCTGGCGCTCATCCGCCTCAAGGAACGGAGCCTGCCCCTGTCCCGGATCCTGACGCCGGCGGCCGTTGAGAACGCCATGCTGGTCCATGCGGCATTCGGGGGCTCCACCAACCTGTTGCTCCATATTCCGGCCATCGCCCACGCCGCCGGACTGAAACCGCCCCGGGTCGAGGATTGGAACCGGGTCAATCGAAGCACGCCCCGCCTCGTGGACGCACTGCCCAACGGGCCTCGCAACCATCCCACCATCCAGGTTTTCCTGGCCGGCGGTGTCCCGGAAGTGATGCTCCACCTTCGGGGCCTGGGCCTCCTGAATCTGGAGGCGCGGACGGTGACGGGGGAAAAGTTGGGAGACGTGCTGGACTGGTGGCAGGAAAGCCGGCGCCGCCGGGATTGCCGCCGCGTGCTGCAGCGGTCCGGCGAGGCAGACGTGGACCAGATCATCATGGACCCCGGGACAGCCCGCCGGAACGGACTCACCAGCACCGTCGTCTTTCCTTCCGGGAACCTGGCTCCCGAGGGTTCGGTGATCAAGGCCACCGCCATCGACCCGAGTCTGGTGGACGAGCGACAGGTCTACCGGCACCGGGGACCGGCCCGGGTCTTCTGCTCGGAGCGGGAGGCGGTGAGGGCCCTCAAGGGACTGGGACCCCGGTCCGTCCGGTCGGGCGACGTCCTGGTTCTGGCCGGCTTGGGTCCCTCAGGCACCGGAATGGAGGAGATCTATCAGGTCACGTCGGCCCTCAAGTTCATCCCCTGGGGCAAGACCGTGCCCGTGCTCACCGACGCCCGTTTCTCGGGGGTGTCCACCGGTCCCTGCATCGGACATGTCGGTCCGGAAGCGCTGGCCGGCGGACCCATCGGCCGAGTCCGGGACGGGGACCTGCTGGAGCTGGTCATCGACCGCCGCCGTTTGGAGGGCCGGATCAACTTCCTGGGACCCGAGGGGACGGAGGTTTCCGAGTCTGCGGCGGAACGAATCCTCGAGGGAAGGGAAATGCATCCCCAGCTCGCTCCCCATCCCCGCCTTCCGGCTGAGACCCGGCTCTGGGCGGCGCTCCAGTCGGCCAGCGGCGGCGCTTGGCGCGGCTGCGTCTACGACGTGGATCGGATCGTCCAGCTTCTGGAGGCGGGCCACCGGGCGATTGGAGAAGGGGAGGCTTCAGACCCTCCTGGGAATGGCGCCGGAAATTGAACGGAACGACCCTTCTCCTCGTGCTATGAATTTGGCCGTCAAATCTTTGGAGAAGAAGAGGCGCCCTTGTCACTGACGCCTGAACAGGGAGCACGCGAGGAGATCGACGCGCAGTTGGAGGCCTGCGGGTGGATGGTTCAGGACTTCGCGTCCATGTACATCCACGCGAGGCGCGGCGTGGCCGTTCGGGAGTTTCCGCTGAAGTGGAAAGATGGCACCACGATCAAGTCCGGGTCGGCGGACTACCTGCTCTATGCCGACGGGTGGGCCATTGGGGTCGTCGAGGCGAAGCCCGCGGGGCACACTCTCGAAGGGGTTGTAGTCCAGTCGAAGCGCTACACGGAAGGGCTTGACGAACGGATTCCCGCGCGGTACCGCCCCCTTCCCTTTGCCTACGAGTCCACCGGCAAGGTCACCCAGTTCACCAACGGCCTCGACCCACACCCGCGCAGCCGGGAGATCTTCACCTTCCACCGGCCCGAAGAGCTGATCCGGCAGCAAGACCTGGGATCGGCACAACTGCGCCGGACACTCCGGCAGATGCCGGTATTGCCGCAAGGCAGACTATGGCCCGTCCAGCACGAGGCCATCCGGAATCTCGAGCGGTCGCTCGCCCACGGCCGCCCCCGCGCACTGATTCAGATGGCCACCGGGAGCGGCAAGACCTTCACGGCGGTCTCAGCCTGCTACCGCCTCATCAAGCACGCCAATGCCAAGAGAATCCTCTTCCTGGTGGACCGCAACAATTTGGGACGCCAGACGCTGAACGAGTTCCAGCAGTTCCGAGATACTGGGTCCGCCTACACCTTTGCCGAGGAGTTCCCGGTCCAGCACCTGCGCGGCAACGCCATCGATCCTGCCAGCAAGGTGGTCGTCACGACCATTCAGCGGCTTTACTCGATCCTCAAGGGCGATCCGGAGTACGACCCGGCCAACGAGGACGAATCGCTCTTCGAGTCTGCCCGCCTGCCGCGCAGCGAGCCCGTCCCCGTCTCCTACACTCCGGACCTTCCCGTCGAGACCTTCGACTTCATCATCATCGACGAGTGCCACCGATCCATCTACAACGTGTGGCGGCAGGTGATCGAGTACTTCGACGCCTTCCTGACCGGTCTGACGGCGACCCCGAGTCCCCGCACCATCGGCTTCTTCCACAACAACGTTGTGCAGGACTATTCGCACACCAAGGCGGTGACGGACGGGGTCAACGTCGGCTACGACGTCTATCGCATCAAGACGAAGATTTCAGAGGAGGGCGGAAGCGTGGAAGCGGGGCAGTATGTGCCCAAGCGCGACCGCCGCACCAGAAAGACAACGCTCGCGGAGCTGGAGGACGATCTCACTTACACCGCGAACCAACTCGATCGCGACGTGGTCGCCCCGGACCAGATTCGGCTTGTCGCGCGCACCTTCCGTGACCGCCTCTTCAAGGAGATCTTCCCGGGGCGCACCGAGGTTCCCAAGACCCTCGTCTTCGCCAAGCAGGACAGCCATGCGGACGATATCGTGAAGATCGTCAAGGAGGAGTTCGGGAAGGGGAACGACTTTTGCCGGAAGATCACCTCGAAGACGACCGGCGCCTTGCCGGAGGACCTGCTGAGCAGCTTCCGCAATTCCTACAACCCGCGCATCGCGGTCACGGTGGACATGATTGCGACCGGCACCGACGTGAAGCCGCTCGAGTGCATCCTCTTCCTGCGTAACGTCAACTCGGCGGGCTACTTCGAGCAGATGAAGGGGCGCGGGGTGCGCGTCATCGACCGCGACGACCTGCAAAGCGTGACCCCGGACGCGCAGGACAAGACGCACTTCGTGATCGTCGACGCGGTGGGCGTGTGCGAGCGGGACAAGACGGTGTCGCCACCGCTGGAGCGCAAGCCCTCGGTGAGCACGAAGAAGCTGCTCCAGATGGCGGCGATGGGGATGGTGCACCCGGACCTGGTGTCGAGCCTGGCCTCGCGCTTGGCGCGGCTGGGCCGGCAGGTGGACGGCAACCAGGCGGCCCGGATCGCGCGGGAATCGGGCGGAGAGAGTCTCGCAGAACTGACCGGGCGGTTGCTGGAGAGCATCGACCCACAGGCGACGCACGAGGCGGCGGTGGAGAAGTGCGGGCTTGCCGATGACGACGAGCCGACGCCGGAGCAACTGGACGCCGTCGAGCGCGAGCGCATGACCGAGGCGCTCAAGCCCTTGACCAAGCCCGGGCTCAGGCGGGCGATTGTCGAGATCACCCGGAGCCTCTACCAGATCATCGACGAGGCCACCATCGACGTGCTGCTCGACTTCGGACACAGCGAGGCGGCGGTCGCAAGCGCGCGCTCCAAGCTGGACGACTTCCGGAGATTCCTCGAAGAGAACAAGGAAGAGATCGAGGCGCTCCGCATACTGTACAGTCGGCCCTACCGCGCGGGACTGCGCTACGGTCACGTGAAGGAGCTTCGGGACGCGCTCAGGAGTCCGCCCGTGGCGCTGCACAAACCGGAGGACGGGCTTTGGCGGCTCTACGAGGCGCTCGAGCCGGAGCGGGTGAAGGGGAGGGGCGGGAGCGCCCTGGTGGACCTGGTGGCGATCGTGAAGCACGCGCTCAGGCCCGAGGAGCCGCTCGTTCCCGTGGCGGACCAGGTGGAGGCGCGCTACAGGGCGTGGCTGGAGGAGAAGGCGCACGGCGGACAGGAGTTCACGTCCGATCAGCGACGGTGGCTGGATGCGATCAAGGACCACATCGCGTCTAGCCTCGCGATCGAGCGGGAGGATTTCGAGGACGTGCCGTTCAACCGGTGGGGCGGTCTGGGTGGCGTGTACCGGGTCTTCGGGGAGGATCTGGACGCGGTGCTGTTCGAGCTCAATGAGAGGTTGGCAGCGTGAGGGAGCTGCCGGAGGGGTGGGTGGAGGTGGAGTTGGGAGAGGTGATTGAACCGAAGGAGACGCGTAACCCTCGAACCGACGGCAGCAAGTCGTTTTGTTATATCGACGTCAAAGCCGTGGACAATGTCCATAATCGCGTCGGTCTAGCACGGCATTTGGCGAGCAGGCGCGCCCCCTCGCGGGCGAGACGGCTCGTCAGGAATGACGATGTGCTGTTCTGCCTCGTCAGACCATATCTGCGGAACGTCGCACTCGTTCCACCCGAGCTCCACGGTCAAGTGGCATCCACCGCCTTCTGCGTGTTGAGATCAAATGGTGCTGTGGCGTCCCGCTTCCTGTTCCATCAAGTCTTGCGGGATTCGTTCATCGGCGAAGTGCCGACCTACGGAACAAGTCCACCGTCTGCCCGTGAAGATGAGTTCCTGAAACAGCGCATCCCCCTCGCGCCGCTCCCCGAGCAGCACCGAATCGTTGCGAAGTTCGAGTCGCTGTTCGCGAAGCTGGACGAGGCCGTGGCCGCGATCCGGCGGGCGCAGGCCAACCTGGAGCGCTACCGCGCGTCCGTCCTGAAGGCGGCGGTCGAGGGCAGGCTGACTGAGCGTTGGCGTAGCGAGAACCCACCCGGCGAGACCGGCGAGGAACTCGTGAAGAGGACGCCGACACCCCAGCGTCCCAACCGCTACGGCACTAGATTCAGAGGTGTGGTCGCAGGCCACTCAGCATTGTCATTGGGAGCCACCGGGCTACCCCTTCCAAGCTCTTGGTGCTGGGCACCCTTGGTAGACCTGGCAAGACTGGAGAGCGGTCACACGCCGAGTCGGCGGCGGCCAGACTGGTGGGATGGAGATGTCCCGTGGGTTGGCATCAAGGACGCGAGAGCGCATCACGGCGGCACGATCCACAAGACCCTGCAAATGACCAACGAAGCCGGGCTCGCAAACTCGGCGGCGCGTCTCCTCCCAGCCAATACGGTTTGTCTCAGCCGGACTGCCTCGGTTGGATATGTGGTAGTGCTTGGTCGGCCAATGGCAACGAGCCAGGACTTCGTAAATTGGATCTGTACCGAGGGCTTGGACACCAAGTGGCTGCAGATCGTCTTTCTCGCGGATCCGAAAGCGCTACGAAAGTTCGGTAAGGGGTCTACGCACACCACGATTTACTTTCCCGAGGTATTGTCTCTCCACGTCGCTGTGCCACCCCTCCCGGAGCAACGCGTGATCGCGACGGAGGTTGACAAGCGATTGAGGGACTGCGCCAAGCAGGAAACCCTCCTTAAGAGGGCTCACACACGCGCCACCGCCCTCCGCCAGTCCATCCTCAAGCGCGCCTTCGAGGGCCGCCTGGTCTCCCAGGACCCCGCCGACGAGCCAGCGTCCGTTCTTCTCGGCCGCATCCGCGCCCAGCGACGTGTGCGAAGCTGACGAGGCGCTCTCGATCTTCTGACGCATGCGCGAGTCTCGTTCAGCCTTGGATTGGCCCGTGGGTCGGCGCTACCATGGCTCCTCGGTCCACCCTCTGATCCTCGCCAGGTCGCAAGATCGGACCGCCGACGCCGCTTTTTCAGGAGAAGCGACATGAAGATCCTCGTAATCGCGGGTCCGAACGGAGCCGGCAAGACGACGTTTGCACGGCGCTACCTGAAGCGCGAAGGGGATCGGCGATGTTTCGTGAACGGTGACGACATCGCCGCAAAGCTGCGTCCATACGACCCCGCCGCCGTTGCGCAGAAGGCGGGGAGGTTGGCGTTGCGCGAGATGGAGGCCCACGTCGCGCGCGGCGAAGATTTCGCAACCGAGACCACGCTCAGTGGCAGAGCCTACGCCAAACGGATCCGGCGCTGGCAAGCCTCGGGATATCGGGTTTCCATCATCTACCTTCGGATGCCGAGCGCCGATCACTCCGTTGCGCGTGTCGCCCGGCGCGTTCGCGAAGGAGGGCACCACATTCCCGAGCCCGTGATCCGCCGGCGCTTCGAGCGGAGTTGGAGGAACTTGCGCGACCTTTACCGGAAGGTTGTGGACGACTGGCGGGTGTACGACAATTCCGGCGAGGTTCCGGTTCTGCTGGCGGAGTCCGAGGAATGGAATGCAGTCCGCGAGCCGGGCACGAAGTGGCGGCCATCAGGCCCCAGGCAACGAACCACAGATGTCGGGAGGCAACAAATGACAGAGCAGCCGTGGAGATTTCCGGAAGGGGAACCATCGAACGAGAGCATTCTCGCCGCCCTTGTCCTCGCACGGAAGGACGCCATGTGCAGGGTAGCGGAATACGAAGCCAAGGAAGCCGCGAAGGCAGCGGCGGAAGCGGGGGGCGGCGACGGTGAAGCGCAACTGACTCAACCCGTCGCCGAAGGCGGGCCCGTTGGCGGTTGACCACACCCGCCAAGTCGTCAACAAGGCGTGGAGCTTCGCGCACCTGCTTCGCGACGACGGCCTTTCGTACATGGCCTACACGGAGCAGATCACGTTCCTGCTGTTCCTGAAGATGGCCGATCAGCGGACCCAACCGCCTTGGAATCGCCCGCCCATCGTGCCGGCCGGATTCGACTGGCCGAGCCTGCTCGCCCGCGACGGCGAGGAGTTGGAGGCCCACTACCGGCGCATCCTGACGGAGCTTCCCAGACAGAGAGGGATGCTGGGGGAGATCTTCAAGAAGGCCCGTCAGGAGATCCAGAATCCGGCCACGCTGAAGCGCCTGATCGTCGACCTGATCGACCCCGAGGACTGGATGTCGATGCGCGCGGACGTGAAGGGGGACATCTACGAGGGCCTGCTGGCCAAGTCGGCCCAGGAGTCGCCGAAGGGCGCGGGCCAGTACTTCACGCCCCGCGAACTGATCAAGGCCATCGTGGACTGCGTGCGGCCGGGTCCCGACGACACGGTCTGCGATCCCGCCTGCGGGACCGGCGGATTCCTCCTGGCCGCCCATGACTACGTGGTCCGAGAGCACGGCAGCAGCTTGGATCCCGACCGGAAGCGCCATCTACAGCAGGACTTCGTGCGGGGTTGGGAGATCGTGCCAGCGACCGCCCGACTCTGCCTCATGAACCTCTACCTGCACGGGATCGGCCCGGACGAGTCCCCGATCCGGTCGGGAGTCGACAGCCTGGCCAACGATCCCGGCGAGCGCTTCTCGATGGTGCTCACCAACCCCCCGTTCGGCAAGAAGAGCAGCGTCCGAATCGTGAACGAGGAGGGCAAACTGGAGGCGGAGTCCCACGCCTACGAGCGACAGGACTTCTGGACCGGCACCAAGAACAAGCAACTGAACTTCCTCCAGCACGTGAAGACGCTGCTCAGGATGCACGGCGCCTGCGCCATTGTCGTGCCGGACAACGTCCTGTTCGAGGGTGGCGCAGGCGAGACCGTGAGGCGCAACCTGCTCCAAGCATTCGACGTGCACACCCTCCTCCGCCTCCCGACCGGGATCTTCTACGCCCAGGGCGTGAAGGCGAACGTCCTGTTCTTCGACGCCAGGCCCGCGCGCGAGAAGCCCTGGACGGAGCGGCTCTGGGTCTACGACCTGCGGACGAACAGGCACTTCACGCTCAAATTGAAGCCGCTCCGTCGAGCGGATCTTGACGACTTCGTGGCCTGCTACCGGCCGGGCGAGCGCCACTTGAGAGATCCGACGTGGAGCCCGGACAACGAGGGCGGCCGCTGGAGGGCGTTCGAGTACGACGAACTGGCCAAGCGGGACAAGCTGAACCTGGATCTCCTGTGGATCAGGGACAGGGCTCTGGCGGACAGTGAGAATCTCCCGGAGCCGGAAGTGCTGGCTGCCGAGATCGTGGAAGACCTGCAGGCCGCCTTGGAGGCGTTCCAAGGGATCGCCCAGGAACTGGAGTCGTCGGGAGATGCTGCATAGCTGAGCCTCTCCAGTCGCCGATTCGGGGCCGGTGGCGAAGAGGAGGACAGGAATGTCCCCGCCCAGGGCGCTGCCATGTTTTTCTTGGAAGTGAGGTTCCGATTGAAGACGGAAGTCCTGCCCGTCCCGGATCAACGGCGTCCGTCCAGGCTCCCGTTCCAGGGCGGAACCACCACCGTCACGTCACCGTAGCACTTGGATTGGCACGCCAGCCGGATGACGGGATGGGTCTCGTCGTGGGAGGAGGAGTCGAGGTACCCGAAGTAATTCAGGCGCCGGCGCTCGTGTTCGCTCAACTCGATGATGTTTTCCCGGCCGTTCAGGATGCCGATCCAGCAGTACCCGCACGAGGCCACCCGGCATTCGGCGGGGATCGGTCCGGCAATGCACCGGTGGTCCCGGGTCTGATAGTCCCGTTCATCTCCGGCGGAAGCGGAGGACAGATCCTGTCCTTCGATGCAGGAGAAGGTCGCGTCCCGCTTGGATTCGTCGAAGCGGACCGTGAACTTGCGGTTGACGGTTCGGAGAAAGCCGAAGAGCCCTTGACTCGTTTTGCGAGATCGGTATTTGAGAATCTTCTTGGGCGCGGGCCGCTTGGAACGCGGCGTTCCGGATCCGGAACCGTTCCTGAAGGGTTGCGCTCCCACCTGCTGGAACGCCATGAAGGCCACCGCCGAGATCCCCAGCAGGAGGGATTTCTCCACCTTGAGTTGGGCCGCCAGGCCGCCCGCCAACCTGCGTATCTCGCTCGCGAGGCTCTCCAGGTTCCGGTCGGAGGCCGATTCCATCCGTTGAAGGAGAGCCTCCTTGACCCGGTCCCAATAGATCGATCCGTACAGGAAGTCGACGGACTCGTCCAACTGGTGCTCCAGCCGGTAGCGGCCGTCCAGGAGATACTCCTGTGCCGTTGCCGCCTCGTCCGTCGACTCCCGGAGGAGCCGCCGGAGCTTCAGTGGCCAGAAGCCGAACCAGATTCGAGTCGACTCCCGGTCCACGGGATGAAGTGAGGGATCCAGGTCCGCCAGTACGTCGTCCCATGCCGGTTCGTCGTGCTGGTTCAAGAATTCTCGGAAAGCATCCATGTCCATGACTCGCTGTGGGCTTATGTCTTCAAGAACAAACGTCAGGTGGGCCGACGCCCCGGCATCGTTTCCGTCAGGCCGTCAGTGATGGGGATCGTGTCCAACCACTGTCTATGTCCAACTCAAATGATCCATTTTGCGGCCGCCATGATACCGCAGTTCCGGCGTTGAAGTAGTCTCCCGACGTAGTGAGGCCCGCCGCAAAGGACCGCGAACGGGATTCGTGATGACTTGGCCTGAGGCCATGTTTTCGGTAGAGTTCCGACTTCTCCTGGAGAAATCCACTCGATGCTGCACTATCTGAGATGGCCCGATTTTCTGGTGATCTGCCTGAATCTGGGGGCCATGGTCGCCATCGGGATCTACACCTCCCGCAGGAGCAAATCGTCGGAGGCCTACTTCCTGGCCGGCCGCAAGATGCCGGGTTGGGTGGTGGGGATCTCCCTGATGTCCACCATCATCAGCTCCATGACCTTCCTGGCCATGCCCGGGTTCGCCTTCCAGGAGGACTGGCGTTACATCCCCGGCCACATGACCTATCTGATCGCCAATCTGGCGGCGTTGTTTCTGTTCATGCCCTTCTTTCGAGCCGGCCGGTTCGCCTCGGCCTACGCCTATCTGGAACGCCGTTTCGGGACCTGGGCCCGGCTCTACGCCGGCGCCGGCTTCATCCTCTTCCAGGTGTTTCGGCTGGGCGTCATCCTCTACGCCGTCTCCCTGGCCATCGAGACCCTCAGCGGTTTTCCGATTCCTCTCATCATCGTGGTCTTCGGCGTCCTGGTGGCCTTCTACACCACGGCGGGGGGGCTGGAGGCGGTGATCTGGACCGATGTGCTCCAAGGGGTGGCCCTGGTGGGAGGAGGACTCCTGTGCGTGCCGGTGGTGGCCACGCTCCTTCCCGGAGGGTTGGAACAGATCCTGACCGAGGCGTACTCGGCCGGGAAGTTTTCCGTCGGAAGCACCCATTTTTCCTGGGACGAGAAGACGCTCTGGGTCACGACTCTGTTGTACTTCTTCCTCTTCCTCCAGGTCATGAGCACCGACCAGATGACGGTCCAACGTTACTCCGCCATGAAGACGGACCGGGAAGCCCGAAAAGGGGTCATCCTGGGCGCCTTTTCCGCGGTTTCCGTCTGGCTCTATTTCACCTTCGTGGGGACCGCCCTCTACGTCTTCTACAATCATTTCCCGACTCCGGAGCTGTCCGGTCTGGCGCCCGAGCAGGTCTTCCCCTTCTTCATCCTCACCCAGATGCCCGCCGGCCTGGCCGGGCTGATCGTCTCGGGTCTGCTGGCGGCTGCCATGTCCACGCTCGACTCCAGCATCAATGCGTCCGCCGCCACCGTGACGACCGACTTCTACCGGCGGCTGTTCGCGCCGGACCGGGAGGAGGCGCACTACGTCAGGGTCGGACGCTGGCTCTCGGTGGTCTTCGGTGCGGTCATGATCGGGGCGGCGCTGACCATCTACCTCACCCGGACCGAGACCCTCATGGACCTCCAGAGCCTCCTCATGTCCATTCTCAGTGGAGGTCTGCTGGGGCTCTTCCTGCTGGGGTTCCTGACTCGGCGGGTGGACAGCCGATCGGCCGCCGCGGCCACGGTCTGCGTCGTGGCCGGCGTCTGTCTCTGGGTCTTCGTGGGCAGCGAGACGGGTAGCCGTCTGTGGCCGGCGCTGGCCGGGATCTTTCCCGACCGCTTCTGGATCATCGTCCTGGCCAATCTGGCGTTGTTGGGACTGGGATACCTGATCAGCTGGCTTCCGAAGAAGGGCACGGCCCGGGATCTGACGAATCTGACCGTGTGGACTCAGAAACAAGGACCGTCGGGCTAGTAGTCGGCGCCGCAGCAAACAGGGGTCCGACCCTCATGGGAGAATAGGCGGCGGAGGTGCCGGATGCCAACGACGTTTCGCCCCTACCACCCGAAACAGAAGCTGCTGTTGCCGCCGGACCTGGGGGACTGGTCGCCGGAGGGCCATATGACCTACCACGTGAGCGATCTGGTGGACGGACTGGACCTGACGGCTTTTTTGCGCTCCCTACGAAGGGGACGGCCGGCGCAATGCCCCGTATGAGCCACGGATGATCACGCAGCTTCTGATCTACGGGTACGCGACTGGAGTGTTCTCTTCTCGAGGGATCGCGAAAAAGCTGGAGGAGGATGTGGCGTTTCGGATGCTGACGGCGGGGAACTTTCCGGCGCATCGGACCATGAGCGAGTTTCGTCGCCGGCACTTGGAGGACTTCCGGAAGCTGTTCGTGGAGGTGGTGGGACTGGCGCGAGAGCTGGGGTTGGCGAAGTTACGGACGTTGTCGATCGACGGCACGAAGGTGCGGGCGAATGCGAGCAAGCGCAATGCGATGACCTACCGCCGGATGAATCGGGAACAAGGGTGTCTGGACGCGGAGATCGGGGAGTGGCTGCGACGAGCGGACGAGATCGACGCGGAGGAAGACGCCCGCTACGGGAAGGATCGGCGTGGGGACGAGATTCCGGAAGAGTTGCGAACTCGGAAGGGTCGACTGGCGGCGATCCGGGCGGCCAAGGCGCGATTGGAGGCGGCCCAACGAGCGGCGGATCGGGCCCGGGGACGGAAACCGGGACCGGATCGGAGGCCGAAGAGAGGGTGACCCTACAAGCGGGCCTATGGGGAACCGGACCCGAAGGCGCAGAGCAACTTCACGGACCCGGAGAGCGGGATCATGCACACCAGCGCAGAAGGGTTCCGGCAGGGCTACAACGCGCAGGTGACGGTGGACGGAGCGAATCAGCTGATCGTCTCGACGCAGGTGACGGCACACGCCAGTGATCAAGGCCAGGTGATCTCCCAGTTGGACGCGGTGAAGGCGAGGTACGGACAACAGCCGGAGCCGGTGTTGGCGGACTCGGACTACGGCAACGAGCGGGACTTGGCGGAGTTGGAGGCACGGGGCATTGACGGGTATGTGGCGCTGGGCCGAGAGGGGAAGACCCCGACCAAGAGGGGAGATCCGGAGACGGCTCCGGCGACATGGCGGATGGCGCAGAAACAGGCAACAGAGACGGGTCGGGCCACCTACGCTCGGCGCAAATGAATCTCGGAAGCGCCGCACGGGTGGATCAAAGAGGTATTGGAATTTCGTCGGTTCAGCGTCCGGGGCCTCCGCAAGGTGAAGAGGGGGCTTAAAGAGTTGTTTCTCAGAGAAGGGGTCCGCTTCCCACCATTCTCGACAGATCAACTTTGAAGCGGCATAGTTGTTTATGAGATGCAAGCTTGTCTTGCTCTCTCTCCGAGGCCCGTGCTCCGGCACGGGCTTTCGTGTTTCCGGAGACCCCGTCGGTGACGTACTTCGCCTACCTTGATGAATTCGGGCATATCGGCCTCTACGTCAGCAGGCGAGACCGAAGGTAGAAGGACAGTCCAGTGTTTGGCCTGGCGGGCTTCGTCCTCGCTTCCGAAGTGGTGCGTGGGTTCGGAACCTGGTTCTTCCGGCGCAAGTGCGAGCTTCTCGAATTTGAGATCAACCGGTCGGGGAAACATCCGGCCCTATGGGAAGAGAAGGGGGCGAGCCTCTACACGGTCAAGAACGTGACGCGGTACGCAGAACTCAGGAATTTCACCAACCGGCTGTTCAACAAGATCGAAGCGCTCGGCGGATTCGTCTTCTATATCGGTCTCAAAAAGACTGCGCCGCCGAGGGCGCACAATTCGAACAGGCTCTACACACGGGTATTTCTTGAGGCAATCAAGCGGATTGATGGATTTTGCGAAGAGGATTGTAGTCCGCCCGGGAATTTTGTCCTGATTCTCGATGAACACGATCAACGATCTGCCCTGATCACCGAGGCGGCACGGAGCATGTATGCGAGGGCGGAACGCCGCCGGTGTCTTATCGAGCCACCGTTCCATCTGGAAAGCTACCGGTATCAGACCCTCCAGACAGCGGATTGGATTGCCGGATTGGTGGGACGCCTTGGGGCAATCTGGGCCGATCCGGCAGCGTATCCCGAGAACGAAGTGTTCCGCCGGTACTTCGAGCACCGGCTCAATCACGTTAGCTGGCGGAGCGGAGTTCGAAGGTAGCGCGTCGGGCGAACAAGACTGGGCACCCGACCGCGAATCGCCCATCGTTTTGTCCGATGTCTCGTTGAGGCGGGCCATGCGCCCTTCGAGCTGTCCCAGGCGGTCCCGGAGTGCGGCGCGTTCCCGGCCCGCAAGCGCCAGAGGCCTATGCCTCACCCTTAGTCTGGACGCGCCAAGCTCACACGCCCTCTGAGGGCGTCTTTTTTCTCGGGATTGGCCGAATTCATCCTTGGAGGAGGGAATCGGCCCGGCTCCTGGCGCTGGAGAGCTCGGCCCGGAAGCGCTACGGGCCTTCTACGGCTGCGAGCCAAGTTGTCGGCGGCCTTGAATTATTGCCGGTAAAGTACGTTACCGTAAATGGTTATGGACGACTCGCTGCCCGACCTCGCCCCCCTCAAGCCCGTCCGCGGGGAACTCGCCGCGAAGGCGTTCCCGCCGATGCTGGCCCGCGCCGGCCGCGTGGCCTGCTTTGCGGCCGACGAGTTCTTCTCCGCCCGGATCTCGAACCCCGAGACCCGCCGGGCCTACGCTCGGGCCGTCGGATGGTTTCTTGAGTTTTGCGAGCGCGAGGACGTGGAGCTCGCCCATGTGACGCCCGGCCTGGCCGGACGCTTCCTGCGGGATCTGCCTGTGTCGGCCGCGACCAAGAACCAGGCGCTCGCGGCGCTCAGACATTTCTTCGACGCCCTGGTCACCCGCCATGCCGTCGTGTTGAACCCCTTTCACTCGGTCCGGGGGATCCAGCACCAGGTCATCGACGGCAAGACGCCGGAGATCAGCCTGTCGCAAGCGCGGCGGCTCTTCTCCGCCATCGAACTCGATTCCCCCATGGGGCTTCGGGACCGGGCCATGCTCGGCACCCTGATCACCACCGGCTGCCGGATCGGGGCGCTTTGCCGGCTGCGGATCGGCGACCTGCGGACTCACGAGGAGGGGCGGCTCTTTCGCTTCCGCGAGAAAAACGGCAAGGAACGCGAGATCCCCGTGCGCGACGATCTGGATGAGTGGATCCAGGCGTACATGGCTGCGTCCGGGATCGGTGAAGACCCGCCCGGAGCGCCACTGTGGCGCGGCGCGCTTCGAGGCGGATCCCTCACCCGCCGGCAGGTCAACCAAGCCGCCGTCCGGGCCATGCTCAAGCGCCGCCTCGCCGCCGCCGGGCTCCCCGACAACCTGACGCCTCACTCGTTCCGCGTCATGGTCGTCACCGCCCTGCTCTCCCAGAACGTCCCCGTCGAGGAGGTCCAGCACCTGGTCGGGCACTCCCACCCCTCCACCACCCAGCTCTATGACCGCCGGCGCCGGCGCGTCACCCGCAGCATCGTCGAGCGGATCCCCTTCTAGGGCGCAAACTGGGCAAACATCGCCGGCCGCGAGAGGTTCGGCAGACTAGAACCACCGGGAGCTACAAGCACCCTTCCGTAGTAGTCTCCCCAACTCTGCGCTCATTCGGACTCCCCAGCATGTTGTTGCACACTCAAAATGCTGGGGTCATCTGGCTGTTCAGATATGTGGATGGGCCGCGCGGTTCCACGAGACAAGACTCCTTCGATCCGAGCAACTCTCTCGCCCAGATGGGAGGGGCCTTTAGACGCCTGGTCAAGTCGACGTTCCATCTTATAGACAATGTACCAACCTTGAAAAATAATCAGAGCAAAAATAACCACTAGAACTTGCCGCCTGAGGACGTCCAGTACCTAGCCGGACATGCTCACCCCTGCACCATCAGATCTACGACCGCCGCCGCTAGTATCGCCTGCGGCTGGCTAAGAAGAACGGGGGCGACTTTCTATGCAGAGAGTCATCCTATAAGGCGCATTTGAGAAAAACAGGAGCGAAACGCTTACCGCAACTAGAGGATCAACAATGGATTATGAGTGTGAAGGGAAGTCGGCCAGAGATTCTGTCATCAACCTGGAAACTCACGAACTCAGAATCGTCCGTGAGGTATCATTCCGTTTTGACAGCGAAGTACTCAAGAATGAAATTTTTTCGAATCTTCCGAATCCTGAAGTGGTTGCAATCGGCGCATTAATATCTTATCTCAGCGGAAAGGAGATCATAGGCGTAGAATCCTCATTATGCACTGCGGGGGCGATTATTATCCGCGCATTCTATAAGTCGTTCACGTCTGAGGAGCGCCACGTTATGCAGAAAGTTCTTAAAGACGCCGACCCGCCGCCGGGCCCTCTAGGAGACGCCTTCCGCGAATACAATAGGGCCTGCAAGAATGGAGAATGGTTTCAGGCCGGCTTGACTGGAAAGATGATTCTGGGCGTATTAGGGGAGCTTCCTCGGCAGAGGGGACTCTAACTGTTCTAGTCAACCACTAAACTGCGTGATGAGTCCGAACATCAAGTGTGGCCTATTTTGCATCAGATTGGATGGACGGCCCGCTCGATCGCTCCCGCCGGGGAACTTTCCCGGTGGGAATCGTGAAGAACCTTGACTGACGCCCTCTCTCGAGCCTCTCAAACCCCCTCGAATACAGCGAACCTAGGCGGGGGCTGCCCTGCAGCGACCCGCGTTCCCAGAGCCAGAGCTCCGGATTTAAGGATCCCTCGAGGGTAATCCTTCCCCTGAGTCCAAATCCGGGCGCTGCGGAATGAAGAGATCCCCGCTGCCGGCCGCACCGCAGGCGAAGCCTGGACGGTGGCCGGGAGCCTATGCCTTACCCTTGACCGTCGCCTTTCAGGCCAACATAGGCTGGCTACGAGCGTCTTTTTTCGCAGGATCGGCCGAAATCGGCCCCAGAGGAGATTCGAGCGCCAACACCGGGCGCTTTAGCCTCACGGCCAAACGCTCTAAGGCCCTCGTGCGAGGCCATCCGGCCCTGCAGGGGTCCAGATCTCTCCCTTTTGTGGCCGGCCGGATCCCCTTTGCCATCTGGAAATCGTCGCCGTCGTGAGGGACGCGGGAAGGGGCGAGCGGGCCGACCGCAGCATATTGAAGCTCTGGGAACGGGCCGAGGGCGAACGGCCGCCGGAGCCGCCCGTGCCGCTGACGGTCGACGAGTTGAAGCAGGTCCACTCCCTCATATCCGTCGGCAACATTCCAGCGCTGGGGCGGGTTTTCGCCGGCGGCGAAGCGGCTGGCGGAGTTGGCGGGGCGGGAGGAGAAAGCCAGGGTCAACCGCCTGACTCGTCCCACAGATCTTCGATGGCGCAGGCTCCAACGATCTCAAGTCGTCACTACTTGACCGGCACGATCGGCAGGGTGGTGAAGATGCCGCGTCCGGCGTCCATCTCCAAGGCTACTCCGGTGAACATCCCCTCTCCCGGTGCAGTGCAGCGCACCGACCCCATGAAGTCAGACGTATCAGTTCGGGTGAACATCTCTTCGATGAACCGGGCCTCCTGACCGCTGGTGGCTAATGGGATTTCCGTCTCTTCCAGCACGGTGCCATGTTGCATCAATCGGCACGTGACCCTCATCTCCGTCTCGGTCAGATTTCGGATCGCCGTTCCAGTGTTAATCCCGCCTACTTGCCGGCGAGCCGGGAAGATGGCGTCCCGGACGGATTGGCTGGCTCCAACTCCAGCAACTCCAACCCCCGCCAGATCAAAGCGCAGGACTCCGCCAATGGGTCCATCGGCTATTACTCTCACTGATCCGGTTACTATCTCCCCCCGGCCATGGGTCGAAATCACAGACTCTCCCAGAGGGGCCACTCCCGTCTGAATGGTCAGGGCTTCACCGTCCAGAATCTGGAGATTTCCACCTGCATCAACCACCGATGCCGGATCAATGCGGTGGCCCCCCTTGTCATAAAAGTAGATCAACGGACGGATCGGCTGCGTGGCCACGTTCACCAACACCAAATCGGATGTGATGGAGGAACCGTTGGCGAAATGTGCAAAATCCAGCGTACTCGACCCTGGACCTGGTGTCATTTTCCAAACAGATGCAGGCGAGGCACCAATGTAGAAATTGCCGGCCGAATCGATAGCTAGTTCTCATCCAGAAAGTCGGGTTTTGGGGGATTGGGTAGCCCGAGGAAGGCCGGAGAAACTGCAATAAACCGGCTCGATGGGGGCCGAAAGCAGGAAATTCAAGTCCGTTGAGAGCCGATCCCGGATTTTGAAGACACGAGTCCCTGACGGGGCGTCGGCAATGGATTCAAGCTGCGCTTACAGCAGCAGGCGGGCCAGAACCAGCAGGTTGAAGCTGATGATCGAGAGGTACACATATTGCTGGAAGTGGGGCCAGCCCTTCCAGGTGCAGCGTCCGAGTCCGAACACTCGCTTGAGCCACGAGATGCACCCTTCGATGCCGGCCCGGAAGCGTCGCAGTTGCCGGTAGACCCAACTGGAGCGCACCATCTCAGGGACCTTCAGTCCGCGTTTCTTGGCAAAGGCGACATCCTGGACGCCTTGCTTTTTGGCCCACTCCAGATTGGAGCGGCTGGCAAAGCATCCGTCACAACTGACCTGTCGAGGCCAACGGCCGTACAGATCATACTGGCGCCGCATCCAGGGCTGGAACTGACCGGCATCGTTAGGGTTCCCCCGCACCACCTCAGTATCCAGCATCAGGCCGGAGACGCCGCCGGTCAGAAACAGCTTGTGCCCGAAGACCGTTTCCCGGCGCTTCTTTTTGATGATGTCGGTGTGCTCCTCAAACAAGGAGAGGACTTTCTCGGCGGCCGGAACCGTCTCTCCCCGCAGCACCCGCCGCTCGGTCTGGTCGATGATCTTCTTCGTTAAATCCAAGTAATGGCGCAGTTGACCGGCGATGACCAGACTGGGCAGGTCGGTGAACCGATCCGCTTGCCGCAGCGCCCTCTTGGCGTAATGAGCGGTCTTGCGAGCGACCTTCAACAGATCCCGATAGGCTCGCAGACGACGCTTGCCCCGGTGGTTGGCGATGTTCGCAACAGCGTCGCTTGGCCCGGCGCCGGTGATCCGAAAAGACGATCTTGTGAGGTCGGGCCAAGCGGCGCAGCCAGCGGGTGAGGACTCGAACCGAGTCGGACAACATCTGGGAATCCCGCGGATAGGGGATGGGGCTTTCCACAGCCGTGGCATCGGCTCGGATCTTCCGTCCCCGTTCCAGTCCCTGGCCCTCCGCCCATTGCACCAGGAGCCGGTTGATCTGCTGCCAGGTTCCGGCTTGAATCCGGCTGATGTTGTCCTGGAGGCAGGAGGCACTGGGGGTCCATTGCCAAGGGAGTCGAGCGAAGCGACGAAAGCTCTGAGAGTCGCTCAAGAGGAACGCCAACTTGGTGTAGGGCAGCTGATGCCAGTTCTTGAGGATGGCCGCGCGCAGGACCTGCTCTGCGGAGAGACCCGGAGCCCCCTGGCCTGAACCGGCGGTGTCACACAGATCGTGTAGAACCAGATCCAGGATCGAGGGGTTGTCATCCAAGATCTTGGAAACAGCTTTCAGTTCCTGGGCGAGTCGGTGACCGGGCCAGAGCCCGGAGAGCGGAAGCTGGTTTTCCCGTTTTCGACGCATTGTTCAAGCCCCCGGTTTTGTGTAAGTCATTTGGTTGCTTTTATTTAGCACCAATAGACTACCAAACGACTATGACAAAATCGGGGCTTGAAAATTCCTCCTTAGTCCTTATTTCCCAATAACTTACGGCTTTCCGGATGAGAACTAGGATTAGATTCCTGCCTGTTATTGTGACGGTCGCCGTCCGTCGGGAGTGGTCAGCCAACGACGAAACCCCAACATCCTCCCTTTTTCTAGAGAAGGTCCGTTAATTTCAGTTAACGGAGGTTCTCCAGAGGATCGTCGTTTTCAGTTTGCTGAGGGGTTCCAGGAAGCGGTCGTCTTCCGAGCTATTCCCGACACATCGGGGAATCAGTCCACGATCATGATGATGGTGGTCTCGACATCCGCGCGTTTGCCCATCCGGTAGCCGAGAACAGCACCCCCAACTGAAACACCAATCGAGGTGGCCCAGAATATATTCGAGTCTCTCGCGGAATCACTATCCAGTTTGGCCGGGGCAAGTGCCAACCAAGAAAGAAGCATCGCGCCGGCTCCGCCCAGAACAGCTCCCCCGATGCGATTAAGCCCCCCGCGTTTCTCCACGCGGATTTCTTTGACTGAGGATCTGGGGATCAGAGCGTCCGAACCCGTCGGGTAGAGCCACCCGTTGGTAGTCATCGAGACACGACCCAGATGGATGCCGTTGTCGGGAACTCCGACCACCTCGCCCCGGACGGCACCCCCCTCGGCGAGCACAACAGTGACCTTCTTCTCTTCATCAAGAAAGGCAGGAAGTTGCTCCCACACCATTTTTTCGGTAGTTCGCCGATCCGAACTTCGATGCCCGGGGAACACAGATTAGATTGGTTGTAACTTGCGTTAGCAGCAAGGGGATCACCCCCATCGCTGTGGTCATCCTGAGCCATCCTCGATTCTTGCTCGTACGACTTCTCATGGCGTGTACCCCCTCATGGTTTGGATCGTCCTGACAATGGAAAATGTGATTTTTCTGCCGGCAAGGGCTCACCGGATTGGGACAGAAGGGGCGGGAAAAACGCCAGTCCGTCGCAGAGAATGGGGAGTCAGAGGTCTGCTTTAGATTACGATAAAGTATATTATGCGTATCTTTAATGGCGGACTTGGAACTCCTCCCGAAAACCGAAGATTCGCTCTCCAAAAATGACCTCGAAGGGGCCTTCCCGGCCGTTCTCGTGAGAGCCGGGAAGGCGGCCTGCTTCGCGGCCGATGAGTTCTTCTCCGTCCGGCTCTCCAATCCCCACACCCGGACCGCCTACGCCCACCAGGTGGGGCGGTTCCTCGCCCGGCGCAAGGATGAGGGGCTGGAGTTGCACCAGGTGACCCGCGGCTTGGCCAGCCGGTTTTTGGACGAGCTTCCCGAGTCTGCGCCGCAAAAACACGGTAGAAGAGTTGACCTGTCCGCGGCAAGAAACGGCCAGATTCGACAGGCTGTCCGTCCGACGGCGCGGATTTGCGGCCTTCAAACTCGGCCGGTGCGGCGCAGCAGCCTCAGGTGGTTGCGCACGTTGTCGTGCTCGAAGTAGGCGTCCTGCAGGTGGCGCTGCCCGATCGAGCGCAACGCGGTGCGACCGTGCAGCACCCGGTGCCCGGCGGCCAGCAGAATCTGCCCGCCCTCCAATCGGACGGAAACCTGGGCGCTGGCGGCATTGATGCGCTTGGACAGCTCGTGGTAGGCGGCGTAGAAGTCGGCCAGCCGAGGTTCCGAGAGGGGAATGACCTGCATCTGCTGGGTGTTGAAGCGCAACAACCTGACGTCGCCGTCGCTGTCCAGCTCGACAAGGGGGTTGGCCGCGTAGCTCTCGTATTCCTCGCTGAAGAGGCGGAAAGGCACCGGCACCGCACAAAGCACGTCGAACTTGTCGGGGTGATCGTTGCGTAGCTCGTTGAGCACGCCGAAGCCGTCCACGACGAGAGATGCGCCGCCTTCGCACTCGTTCACCAGCATGTGCAGCACCTGCACGCTCGGCGGCCAGGTGTAGCCGGTAAAGTCGTTATGCGGTGCGATCGCCAGATCCGTGTGCGCGATGCTGTATCCCTTTGGGTCGACCACGACGTTGTGGATGCGCTCGAACACGACCTCGCGGATCGGGCCCAAACGGGTCGCGAGCTGCTCCGAAGAATCGGGGTCGGTAGGGGCGTCGACCAGCAGGCAGACCCCGGTCCGCAGAAACTCCTCGATCAGCTCCGCCGCTTTGCTGTCGCTCGCCAGGAACCGCCGATAGTCGAACTGCCGCGGTTGGAACCGGCAATCCCAGTAGCGCAGGTCGAAACGAGGCTGGCTCAAATGGCCGTGGATCTCGCTCGACCGGTAGCGGGTGCGGTGCCCGTCCGGCCAAACGATCGAGATCGCCTCGTCCTCGGATCCGGCGCGTTCGATGCTGAACTGTAGCGGTCTCAGGTCCCCGGCGACCCGGAAGATGTGGAACCGCTTCTCCGAGGTCTGCACGACGCGGCACTCGCTGCAACCGCAATTGTCGCGCAGCCAGAGGTAGGGAAGATCGGTCCGTGCGCCACCGCTCCAGACTGCGGCCAGGGCGTCGGCATTCCGGGCGACGCTTCTTATCGAATGATGCATGGTCGATCCCCTCAATCGGAAGGATGTTTTACTGATGTCGCCTTAGCCACGCCCTGGCGGCCAACGTCGCATTCGGGACACACTTAACGACATAGTCCGAAAGGATTCCAGTTTCTCAGGGGAAAATCGAGCACCCTGGCTCCTCACTCGAACGGTTGAAACGTATCGCTGATCTTGGGGCCATCCGGAAGAGCGAGGATCAACAGCTCACGTTGCTCTACAGATCTTCCACTGCGCAGGCTCTTCGGACGACAAGAGGGTGCCCACGAGGGGAGCCCCTACGCCTCTTGGGCCGCCTTCAGGTAGCGATTCGCTCGATCCAGGTCCGGCGTGTTCTTGAGGAATCGCCGCCGTCTTTTTTCCCGGATCTCCACCAGCAGGAGCGGATAGTCCCGGGACAGTTCCCCCAGTGCGTCATCCAGCGGTGACCCGGGTTCGAGGGGGACCTGCGCTCGAATCTCTCGGGCCCGGTCGCGCAGTTCCACCAAGCGGCTGTAGCCGGTGTGGAAGAAGGACTGCAGGTAGTGGCGCCTGAGTCCGTCCCGGGCCCGGTTCAAGTCTCCTTTGGCCCAGACTTCCAGTCCCAGGTTGATGCCGCTGAGCGCCTTGCGAATGGCCCGTTTCACCCGGGAGGTTCGGTTGGGAGGCGTCCGGTCGGCGGAGAGGATCTTGTTGCAGACGAAGAACAGCTCCTCCATCAGCGGTTCCAGCTCGTGGGGCCGGGCGAAGGCGGCCAGGGCCTGGAACAGGAGAAGGGGACCCGACTTCATCCGGGCGAATGGCGCGGGAAGGGTGCCGACGGCTCGCAATTTGTCCCGTATTTTCTCCGGCAGCGGGGTTCCCTGAGGCAGATAGGTGTACACGTCCAGGGCGTCGAAGTAGTCCTGGAAACCCATTTCCTCGATCCGCCGTTTCCGATTCTGGTAGGCGGCCTCCTCCAACTCGATGGAGGTCCGGTACCGGGATTCCTGGATCCAGAGTTGGGTCTCCTCCGGGCCCAACTCGTACAGCTTCAACAGCAGGCCGCGGGCGAGCCGGGATTCGTCCGGATTATTGGGCAGATGGACCAGATAGGCGCGGTCCGGCGTCTCCATGAAGTCGCCTTTCGGAGCGGGTCCCGGATCGTCCTCGACGATCTCCTCGATCCTGATCCGGCGTTTGAGCCAGAGTTCCAGGAGTTGGCGGTCCGTGCCCCGGACGATCTTTGCGGCCACCGGGTTTTCTGCCTGGATGATCTGCCCCGCCCAGAAGAGAAACTTACCCGCGTTGGCCCGGTCCCGGTTCCAGAGGTCCAGATCCAGAACCCCCTGCCATTGCGTCTCGGTGATGTGGGGCAGCAGCGCCTGGATCTGGTGCTCGCCCAGCTCCTTGAGTCCGAAGTAGATCTGCGGTACGGACAGGCGCCGAATCCGGGAACGCGTCTCCGCCGTCTCCAGCAGGCCGGCCAAGTCCACCGGAGCATAGCAGGCTCGGTAGATCAGCTCGGAAGGACGGTGGAGCCCCACGGAAGGCAGGGCAGATTTGGTCCGCTCTTGATCGGGCACGGAGTTCATTATACGGGAGAGCGTCGCCGGTTCCCGGTCCATCGGGCCGCCAAGTTGTGGGCTTGGCGGATCGGTTCGGGAATTCGGTAACGGGGAGTGACGGCCAGGGTCCAATTCACACAGGCTTCCAGGGGCAGCCCGTATCCCACCGAGACGAAGACGGGCCGGACCCGGGTGCGGGTGCGCAGGACCATGCCCAGCAGTTCGGACCCGTCCAGCAGGGGAGTGAGCGATCCCTTGGTCAATCCCGGCTCCTCGTATTCTCCGCAGAGGCGGGTCTTGCCCACGCCGATGGTCGGAATCCGCAGCCACAGGCCCAGGTGGCAGGCGATGCCGAATCGCCGCGGATGGGCCTGTCCGTGACCGTCCACCAGGATCATCTCCGGCGCTGCCGAGAGCCGGTCCAGGGCCTCCAGAATCGGGGGCAGCTCCCGAAAGCTCAGCAATCCCGGGACGTACGGAAATGGCGTGGGAGTCGTGGCCACCGCCGATTCCACAAGTTCCAGGGAG
Source organism: Acidobacteriota bacterium (assembly GCA_965217775.1). Taxonomy (GTDB): domain Bacteria; phylum Acidobacteriota; class UBA6911; order RPQK01; family JAJDTT01; genus JAJDTT01. Next base: position 1,995,062 of record CBDCJH010000002.1, on the reverse strand, counting down.
GGGAATGCAAGGACCACGACGGTGGCGACGGAGAGTCCGAGGGAGCGGCTGTAACCGACGTCCACGCCGCCGATTCTTCCCGGGTCAGGCAAGGGCAGATCGGTGCGGATGCGGGGACCAAGCCGCTTCTGAAGTTGGACTGCCTGTTTTGGAGTGAGATCCCAGGAGTGCATCGGTTTCATGCAACGGCCGACGGTTTGAATCAGGTACTCTTCAACGCGGGGGAAGGGCCAGTCCATCGGCGTCCCGGGTTTCTCGATAGCGCTTCAATCGGGCGTGGATGTCCTGGTACCGGTCCCGGATCCGGGGCGTCATGGCCGAGCGTATGGACCCTTCCAGGCGCGCCAGAATCTGCCCGCAGGCGTCGTCGTCGAACGGTAGCCGGCCGCCGACATCGACGTAGACCGGGTTGGAGTGCGCTTCGGTGCCCGGATCTCCCTGGGCCCTCACGGCCACCCAACCGCTCTCGGTGACCCGAAGCCTTTCGGCATGGTCCCAGACGCTTCGCCCTTCCGGGTCGAAGTAACGGGAGACGACCCTTCCGTTCCACACGATCTCCAGGTACCGGACCGGATAGAGCGGGCTCCGGACCCGGATCTCCAACTCCAGGCCGGCGGGCTGGCCGCCCGGGAAATGAAGCGATTCTCCGGGACCCTTCCCGTTGACCGAGACCAGGAGCATGGGGCCACTGGTGACGAAGCTGCGCCCCTGGACCACACCCTCCATGAATCCGCGCGGCGTCGGTTCCGTCTCCGAGAAGACGTAAGTCAGGGTGTCTCCCAACTCTCGGCTGTAGGGAAAGTCGGAAGCGCCCACGATGGGCCAGCGGACCCCCAGGTTCAGAAAATCGTACCAACCGTCCAGACCCAGTCCCCGGTACCCGCCCAACTGCAGCAATTCCAGGAAGTCCGCTTTGCCGGTGAGGCCCAGATAGTCGGCCTCCAGTCGGTAATACCCGCCGTGATTGAGGCCCATGTAGCCGCCCAGTTCCCGGGCCTGATCGCCGATGACGGCCAGTGAAGGTCCCAGGTTGGCGTTCGCGGTCCATCCCTCGGCCGGCACGTAATCTTTGGCCAGAACGATGGTGACGTGTCCCATGGAGGAGTTGCGGTATTCCTGGCCCGACGACAGGAAATAGTCTCCCCGCCTCACGTCGGACGCCGGTCCGAGACCGTGGGCTTGGCGCCACGATTCGAACTCCCGGCCCAGGGCATACCCGCCCGTGTTCATGGACAGGCTGTAGGCATAGCGGATTCCCCTGGCGGAGGTGAGCACGAGCAACTGATCGTCGTTGCTTCCGTCCCGCTCGAAATGGATGTGGGTGTCGCCCGCGTACCAGCCCAGCTCCGCCATGTCGATCCAGGGGGAGACGGCAATCGTGGCTTGGCGGACCTCCTTTTCCTTGAGCTGGAAGACCCGTCGGGTCCGCTGGTACTCGTACCCCTTGCCGACCTCCACCACACAATGGCCGGGAGGGACCCGGACCTTGACGGAGCCGTCGGTGAAGAAGTAGTCGTCGAGTTTCCGGAAGCGCATGGGCCCCTGCCGCTCTCCGTTGGTCCGGCGTAGCGAGTAGGGGAGATAAGGACCCTCCTGGGGCTCCTGGGTGCCTCCGTTGATGCTGACCGTGGCGCTGACCGGGCGTCCGGTCCGCCCGTCGACGATCCGCAGTCGGAGCGTGGCGGCGTCGGGGCCGGGATCCGGCAGGGGAGGCGGAAGGGGATAATCCTCGCTGATCTGGGCCTTGCGGCGGGTCTGCATGGAGTGGACGAAGGTCAGCAACAGCAACCCGGCAAAGGGGAGAATCAGCCACAGCCTTGTGCGGCCCGACCGGCTCATCTCGATGTCGCTCCTGTCGCCGCCGGGGCCGCGGTGGTTCGTTCTCTCTCATCTTCCGCGATCCGGGAGACGGTGGGCAGAGCCAGTCCCTGGGAGTCGCCGGTATCCCGGTAACGGGCCAGCCGGTCCCGCAGGGTTCGGACCTGATCGGCCACGGTCGGTTCGGGGATGGCGCGGATGGAGGAGTCCAGACGGGCCAGAATCTGGCCGCACGCGTCGTCATCGAAGGGCAGTTTTCCGTCCAGGTAGACGTAGACCGGATTGGAGTGAGCCTCGGTGCCGGCGTCCGAGTATGCCCGGACGGCCACCCAGCCGCTGGAAGAGAGTTCGATCCTGCGGCTCAGTTCCCAGGAGGCTCGGCCCTCGGCCGCGAAGTCCCGGGACACGACGCGTCCATTCCGGATCAGGTCCACGTATCGAACCGGGTAAACGGGACTGGAGACCCGGACCTCCACCTGCAGCTCCAGTCGGTTCTTCCCTTCGGCCAGGATCGACTCTCCCGGCTGCTTCCCGTCGACGGTCACTCGAAGCATGGGACCGGAGGTGGCGAAGCTCTCTCCCCGGACCAGCCCCTCGACGAATCCCCGGGGAGTGGGAGGACGGGAAGCTCGTACGTAGGTGAGGCAGTCTCCCAGCTCGCGGGTGGCTGGATAGTCGGAGGCGCCGACGATGGGCCAGCGGTAACCCAGGTTCAGGAAGTCGTACCATCCGTCGAGCCCCAACCCCCGATAGCCTCCGAACTGGAGCAGCTCCAGGAACTCCATCTTGCCGGAAAGCGCGAGGGAGTCCGCCTCCAGGCGCGTGTAGCCGCCGTGATTGAGGCCGATCACTCCCCCCAGCTCCCGGGCCTGATCGCCGATGACCCCCAAGGACGGCCCCCGGTCGGTGTTGCGAGTGTGACCCACACCGGGGACGTACTCCCTGGCCATGAGGACGGTGACGTGCCCCAGGGTCCGAGTGCGATACTCCTGGCCCGAAGTGAGGAAATAGGGGCCTCGATTGCGGACGGAGCCGTCGCCCAGGCCGTGGGCCTGATGCCACGACTCGAACGCCCCGCCCAGCGAGTAACCCCGGGTGTTCATGGAGAGGCTGAAGGCATAGCGGATGTCCCGGGCCGAGGTCAGAGTCAGCAGGTCGTCGTCGTTGGTTCCGGTGCGTTCGAAGTGGATATGGGTGTCACCGGAATACCAGCCCAGGGCCGCCATGTCGATCCAGCGGGAGAGGGTGACGGTGGCGTCCAGGACCTGCCCCGGATCCAGTTCGAAGCTGCGGTTCGAGGGGATGTATTCGTAGCCCTTGCGGACCTCCACCGTACACCGCCCGGGCGGGACCTTCAGGCTGAGAGTGCCGTCGGTGTAGAAGTAGTAGCTCAACGGGCGGAACCGGATCGGTCCCTTGTGCCGATTGGCGGAACGCCTCAGGGAGTGTTCCAGGTAGGCCTCTTCGCCCTCGACGGCTCCTCCGTTGACACTCACGGTACCGCTGACGGGAGCTTCCGAGCCACGCTCTATGATCTTCAGGTTCAGGGTGGCCGCGTCGGCTCCGACTTCCACCGGCGGAGGGGGCGACGGCGCCGGAACTTCCAACTGCCGGTGGCGGCGCAGTTGCATGGAATAGGCGAACGAGATCAGCAGGCCGCCCAGAAACAGGATCCGGATTCGCCTCACCGCCGGACGGATCGGACTCGACATTTCAGCTTCTCCAAGTGTCACCGACGAGCGTCAACCGATGGTTCCGCGAGAGACTCTCCCTTTCCTTCAACCAGTCGCCCGGGCCTCCACGGCGGAGGAGGCCAGGGCGGCGCCGATTCCGGATCCATCCTTGACCAGACGGCATTCTATCCGATCGGCGCGGGAACCGAGGACATTTCGGAGCATCCGGCGCATGGCCTCGGGATAACCCGGAGCGTGCTCGAACAGTGAGCCGTCCACGGTCATCACGTGGAGATCCTCCAGTCCCGGATCGACCCACTCCGCCGTGGCGGTCATGGCCAGGGCACTGAGCTGGGCCGACCGTTTCAGTATCATGCGGGCCAGGGAAGCCGCCTGTTGCCGCTGCTCCAGGAGATCTTCCTCCACGCCCAGTCGTTCCAGAAAGCGGCGCGTCTCCGGCAGATCCCCCGAATCCGCGGCCAAGCGTGAGAGATCCTCCGCATCCACGGTACCCCGCTCCCCGAATCGTCCCGACGGATGGGTCCCGTCCAGAAGCCGGCGCAGAAGCCCGCCCAGGTAACGGCCGGCCACCATCTTCTCGAACCGTTGCTGTCCCGGATTTCTGGACCGGGAGTCCAGGTCCCGGTCGACAGGCGTGAGGATCCGGTCCCGGAGGGGGCCGAAATCGAAGTTGCCGCACTCGAAATTGATGGCCGTGGACCCCAGCCAGGCGGCCAGGTTGGTGCCGGTTCCCAGGATTCCTCCGGCCAGGGTCCGGCGGTCGCTGAAATACCCCAGGATCAGGGTTCCCACCGTGTCGTTCAGCAGGACGTTGACCTTCACTCCTTGCAGGCCGGCCTGCCGGCAGGCCCGGGCCAGTTCCGGCACCGGGTCCCGTCCCACCAGGTCGGGCAGGTCCCACTCCTTGGTCCATTTCAGGAGGACGCCCCGGTCCGCCGACTCCATGCGCGTCGGGAAGGCGAAGGTGAACCCTACCCGGAGGCCGGATGCGGCGATTCCCTCCCGTTCCAAGGTCTGGGCGATGCCGGCAGCGAGGAATCGAAAGAGGTCCCGGGAATGAGCCTCGCGATCCGCCTTCCCCCGCTTGAGCCTGGAAGGAATGGGAAAGATCCGGATTCGAGGATTCCCGGCAAGAGTCTGATCCGGGTTGACCGAGAGCACCACCACCCGGAAGTTGGTGCCGCTCATGTCCAGACCCACAAAGGTTCCCGGATGAAAACGGGCCGTTCTGGGAATGAAGGTCCGGATCATGGCCAGGGAACCGGAGCGGTCCGCCGCCAGTCCCAATTCCATCTGATGCTTGAATTCGTCGATGATGGAACGGGCCGTCGCCGGCGGGGACAGGTCCCAGTTGCGGGACAGGGAACCGGATTCCGCGTGATTGGGAAACGAACTCACATTCCCACCGGGTTCTCGTCGGCAGAGGGACCGTAGATGGAGGGGACCGGAATGTCGTTGAGACGCAGGTAGACTCCGAGTTGGGCGCGGTGGTGAATCAGATGATTCATGACGAAGGTCCGCAAGACCGCGACTTTGGGCATGCTAAAAACGGTGGCCCCGTTTCGGAGGAGCGACCAGGGTTTGGAAAAGGCCGCGTCGTCGGCGCCGGCGATGGCGGCGCGTGCCTCGCGAACGCGCTGGTCAAACTCGGCGAGCAGCTGATCCACGCTGGTGGGAGCCGCGGGCTGCGGGCGGGGTTTTCCGCCGGGCATGAGGTCCAGCTCGTCCTCATGGATCGTGATGATGGCCCAGTAGGGGATATTGGCCAGGTGACTCGCCAGCCAGATCATGCTCCCGGACCTGGGGTGGGGCTTCCAGTCGAACCGGTCTTCCGGCACCCGCTCCAGGGTCCTGCGAGCGCCGTCGATCTCCTGATCGAACTCGGACAACAAGGTTTCGCTGATGGACATTTTTCTGCACCTCCGTGGCCCGGTGACTCCGGGGACCTTGTCCCACGAGTCCGTTCTCCGGCAGAATCTCTCAAAGAACGGAAAAGGGGTCAATCGGAAAACCCTCGATGTCGGTTCGGATCATCCCGAATGTCACCCTTTCCGGTTATCCCTCGAACTCGTTATTTCATGTAAGGAAGGCTCCGTGGTCTCTATGCCGCCCGAACTAGTTGAGAACTCGCCGACACTCTCAGTCAGACTCGGTTTTCCCTCAGGGAAAACGCGGGTCGCCTCCTAACCGCCCATGGATGCCCCGCCTGCCGATTTGGGATTCCGTCCGGGAGCTCTCCTGGCTCCCCTGACCACGCTGGCCATTGGCGGAAGCGGCCGTTGGCTGCTGGAATTGCGCGACCCGGGACTGCTGGACACCGCCTGGGGATGGGCCGGGCGCCAGGGTCTACCGGTTCTATTTCTGGGAGCGGGAAGCAACATCCTCTTCGCGGACACCGGATACGAGGGGCTGGTCGTACGGAATCGCCTGCGGGGACGGGAGTGCGCCGGGAACGAGGTTCGGGTTTCGGGCGGAGAGGACCTGGGAGAGACCATCCGCTGGGTCAACGGACTCGGTCTGGCCGGGATGGAGCGCCTCTACGGGATTCCGGGAACCTTGGCCGGAGCCGTGGTGGGGAACGCTGGCGCCTACGGACAGGAGATCGGGGATCGGATCCGGGAAGTGTCCTTCTGGTCGCCGGAGGAGGGTGTCCGCACGCTTCCCGCCTGCGAACTGGATTTTCGTTACCGGCACAGTCTCTTCAAGGAGCGCCGGGACTGGTTCATGCTCTCCTGCACCCTGGTGCTGGAGCCGGCCTCGGAGCCGCTGCAGCCGGTCTCGGACAAGATTCTGGCCACGCGCCTGGCCAAATACCCGGTGGACCTGAAATGCCCGGGAAGCTTCTTCAAAAACGTGATCGCGGCTGACCTGGAGCCGGAGATTTTGAGCCGGATTCCCGCGGATTTCATCCTTTACGGGAAGATTCCGGCCGGCAAACTCCTGGACGAGGTGGGCGCCCGGGGGCGGCGGATCGGAGGCGCCCTGATCGCGCCTCATCACGCCAACCTGTTCGTCAACGAAGAAGGCGCAGCCAGCCATGATATGCTGACTTTGGCCCGGAAATACTCGAACCGGGTCCGAGAGAGATTCGACATCGAGTTGGAACCCGAGATCCTGATCGTCAGTCCGAACCAATGGTTTTAACCGCGATAGACACCCACCGGGCACCGACACGCAAGTTCCTCATCGAGGGGGGCTACACCCTCTACGGCGACTACCCGGTCCAGGGCAACAAGAATGCCGCCCTGCCGCTGATCTGCGCCGTCCTGCTGGCCCGTTCCCGGGTGGTTCTGAACCGGGTGCCCCGCATCGACGACGTGGAGAACCTGCTGCGGCTGGTCCGGGTCGTGGGCGTGGAGGCCGAATGGCAGGGAGAAGACCTCCATATGGACTCGAGCGGGTTGAAGCCGGAACAGCTTCCCGCCGATCTGGTGGAGAAGCTCCGGGGCGCCATCCTGCTTCTGGGTCCCTTGGCCGCCGCTTTCGGGCGGGTCTCCTGCGTCAGTCCCGGCGGCTGCCCCATCGGCCGCCGGTCCTTCGACGTCCACTGGTCGGTCCTGGAAGCGGCCGGCTTCCGGGTCCGGGAAGACAGTTCCTCCATCGACATCCTCAAGAGCCGGCAAGTGGAAGACCCGGTGGTCTATCTGGAGGAGGCGTCGGTCACGGCCACTGAGAACGCCCTGCTTCTGTTCTCGGCATTGGGCGGCGGGACGATCCGGAATCCGGCCCGCGAGCCCCACGTTCTGGCCGTGGTGGATTTCTTGCGGGAACTGGGTTGCCGCATCGAGCTCCACCCCCTCTACTACCGGGTTCTCAGCGGCGTCGGCGAACGGAAGGAGGAAGTGGAGTTCGACGTGCCGCCGGACTACATCGATGCCGGCACCTTGGCCATCGCCACTGCCGTGACCCACGGCTCGGTTCGTCTCCTGGGTGTCGGGCAGCAAGACCTGATGGGCGTCATCCCCGTGCTGGAGCGGTTCGGAATCGAGTTTCGGCCCTGTGAAGGCGGGTTGCAGGTCGAAGCCTCCAGAATGGTCAACCCCTCGCAGCTCACCGCCGGTCCGTGGCCACTGTTTCCCACCGACCTGGTGTCGCTGGTGATCGTGTTGGCGACTCAGGCCCACGGCCTGTGCCTGGTCCACGACTGGATGTACGAGGCCCGCATGTTCTTCGTGGACAAGCTGGTTCGGATGGGAGCCCGGATCACCATGTGCGATCCCCACCGGGTTCTGGTGGAAGGCCCGCGCCGTCTCCGCGGCAAGCAACTGGAGTCTCCCGATATCCGGGCCGGCATGGCGCTGCTGGTGGCCGGCCTGTGCGCCCAGGGCGACACCCGAATCGAGCACGCCGAAGTGGTGTTGCGAGGATACGAGAACGTGGTGGGCAGGCTGCGCGGCGTAGGCGCCCGGATCCGAGGCGAGAGCTGACCGGTGTCCCGGATGCTCCTCCGAAAGGCTCTGAGGCTGACGGCCGTGGCCGGATGCATCCTCTTGGCGAACTTCTGGCCACCCTGCAGCTATCTCATGCTGCCCCACTATCATGAGATTCGCCGGCGCGACGCTGTGGTTCGGGTCGATCCCGATCTGCAGTACTTCGGAGCCATCTGATGCCGGTCGACTCGGGCCCTTTCCGTTGGAACCGGTTCTACTGGGCGGTGGGGGGTTACACCCTGGTCCTGATCCTCCTGCTTTATCTCTTGGGTTGAAGAGCGAGCGACCGGGGTGAAAACCGACATGGCGATCCGTCTCCACACTGCGCGTCTTACTGCTCTTTTCCCATTTCTCTGGTCTCTCCAATATCATCTGCCACCAGCGATCAAGGGCGACCACAAGGGTCGCCCCTACGATCTCCAATATCACTTGCCACCGGCGATCAAGGGCGACCACGAGGGTCGCCCCTACACCGCCTTCATTGATCCTCCAACGCCGTGACAGTTCTCGACTGGGCGGTCTTTTCCTTTTACGTGGTCCTGATCCTCCTGGTCGGTCTGTATCAGAGCCGGAAGAGCACCGGTGTCGAAGGCTATTTCCTGGGGAACCGCAGCCTTTCCTGGGGCCTGATCGGCCTCTCCGTCATGGCCACCCAGGCCAGCGCCATCACCTTCATCGGAACCACGGGGCAGTCCTACGGCTTCGGCATGAAGTTCATCCAGGTCTACCTGCCCCAGCCGCTGGTAATGGTGGTTCTCTGCGTTCTGTTCGTCCCGTTCTTCTATCGTCGGAGGGTCTACACTGCGTACGAGTTCCTGGAACAGCGCTTCGACGCCCGGACCCGTTCCCTGACCAGCTTCCTGTTCCTGGTCTCCCGCGGACTGGCCGCCGGAATCGTCCTCTATGCTCCCGCAGTGGTGCTCTCGGTCCTGATGGGCTGGGACGAACTGGTCACGGTGCTGATCATTGGAGCCGTGACCATTCTCTACACCGCAGCGGGGGGAATTACGGCGGTCATCTGGACCGACGTGCTGCAGATGTTGCTCATGTTCGGCGGGATCGGCGCGGCGCTCTGGACCCTCTTCGGTGAGCTGCCTCCTCAGGTCGGCGTGGGGGACGTCTTCTATATCGGCGGAATCGAGGAGATGTGGAAGAGTGTGGACCTCTCTCCGGATCCCCGCAAGACGTATACGCTCTGGTCCGGGCTCGTGGGGGGCTTCTTTCTGGGCTTGGCCTACTTCGGGTGCGACCAGAGCCAGGTCCAGCGCTACCTGACGGCCCGGTCCCTGACCCAGAGCCGCCTCGCTCTCCTCTTCAATGCCTTCCTCAAGGTGCCCATGCAGTTCTTGATCCTGGCCATCGGGGTGCTGCTCTTCGTCTTCTACCACTTCGAGCAGCCGCCTCTGATCTTCAACCCGGCGGAGGAGGCGCAGGTGCGCCAGAGCGGCCAGGGTCCGGCCTACGAGGAGTTGGAAAAGGACTACCGGGAACTTCATTCGCTCCGGCGGGAGGCGACTCTGGACCTGGTCCAAACCCGCCAGGAGGGGGGCGACCTGGAGCCCGGCCGCTCCAAGATCCGGGAATACCATGACGAGATGGAGGCGTTGCGCGGCCGCTCCAAGGCGTTGGTCGAGACGGTCCAGGGCCGCTCCTCCACCGACGTCAACTACGTCTTTCCTTCCTATCTGGTTCGCTACGTGCCGGCGGGGATCCTGGGTTTGATGATCGCCGTCATCTTTGCCGCTGCCATGTCTTCGTTGGACTCGGAGCTGACGGCGCTCTCCAGCGCCACGGTCATGGATTTCTACCGCCGGTATCTGATTCGAGGGGCCTCCGCCCGGCACTATCTCTGGGCGGCGCGCCTCGCCACCCTGGCTTGGGGCGTGTTGGCTACGGGGGTGGCGCTCTACGTGGGCCAGCAGGAGGCGTCCCTCTTGGAGCTGGTCAACCAGGTCGGCTCCTACTTCTACGGCTCCCTGTTGGGAGTCTTCCTCCTGGCCTTCCTGGCCCCCTGGGCCACGGCGCGGGGAGCGTTCTGGGGGTTGATCGTGGGGATGGTCAGCGTGTGGGCGGTCAGCGAGTATACCTCGTTGTCGTTTCTCTACTACAACGTTGTGGGCTGCGCGGGCGTGGTGGCCGCGGCCTACCTACTCAAGCGCCGGTGATCTCGCATTGAAAACCTCTTCATCCCCGGTCGGATCCGGCCAGCAGGATCTGAAGGCTCTCCCCCCGGCTGCTCTTGGAGTTCGAGGCTTGGCGCATGAGGTACTCGTTGGCCGGAAGATGGGAGTAGACGTGGGGATTGAGCACCTGATAAGCCTCGGCATACGAGACGGAGGAGTGAAGTCCCATTCTTCCGTTGGTGACTTCGATGCATTTGCGGCCCAATTCTCCCGTGTAGTATTGGCTGGCCACGCAGTCCAGGGCGCGGGCCTTCTTTTCCACCACCGGGCTGATATCTACCAAAACATTGGCGAATCGCCGGCCTTCGGCCGAAAGCTGGTTGGTGTGGCCGTACATGGTGATGAAGAAGATCTGCGCCGGAGTGACCGGGTCTCCGGCGTCCTGGACGTAATGGGAGGTCTTGACGAGGTCGCAGGCTCGGAGGGCCGCCTCTGCCGTCTCCTGATGGGCGAAACCAAGCTCCTCGGTGGGGTTGTGGAGGATCAGCAGATGGGGCCGGACGTCGGCCAGTTCTTTGGCGATGGCTTCGATCAGCTCCCGGCTCTGAATCACGACGTCGTCCTTCAGACGTAGAAACCGAACGTCCCGGACCCCCAGGATCTCCATCCCCCGGCGCGCCTCCTCCTCCTTTTCTCTAATGGCCTCGTCCAGATCGGAGACCTGATCGAGCCGGCCGCTCTTGATGAGCTCGTTGCGGCGGGTGTGGTGAGTGTCGACACCGTGGGTGCAGACCACCATGGTGACCTGGTCCCCGCGCTGGGCATGGAGGCAGAGGGTACCTCCGGCGTGGTCGATGGCGTCGGCAGGATGGCACATGACGGCCATGATCTTGAGGGTTTCATCCATGCTGGATCTCCTTGTTCTCGTTGTCTTGCTCAAGAATTATGAGCGTCGCGTCTCTTGACGCCGGATTGCCTGTTCGAAAGCTCCGGCCGACATCAGCGCTTCGCCCCGGCCTTTCGAAGCAATTCGGCGATCCCGGACTGGTCTTTCGCTTTGGCAACCCGCAATGCGGTCAGGCCGGCGGTTTTCGGATTTCTTCCCATCCGGCGTTCTCCCGGAATCTGGTAACTGACGTCGGCACCGGCGTCGATCAGCAGCCGGACGATCTCCTCCTGCCCCGAATTTACCGCAAGGATCAAAGCCGACACTCCGCCTGTTGATTTGCTTGCGGGAAACCCTTGCTCCGGAAAGGCGGCATTCACATCGACACCAGCTTCGATCAGGAGCCGGACGATCGCCTCGTTACTCTTGCTGACCGCAAGGAGCAGGGCCGACAATCCGCCAATCGAATCGCTTTGGAAGTCCTGCTTGGGAAGGGAATAGTTCACGTCGGCACCGGCCTTGATCAGCGATTGGACGATCTCCCCATTCCCCTTCTTCACGGCTACGAGGAGGGCCGACGTTCCGGTCGCGTTCTTGCTGGGAAAACCCTGCTTGGGAAGGACATAGTTCACATCGGCACCGGCGTCGATCAGCAGCCGGACGATCGCCTCGCGACCCTTGTCTACAGCAAGGAGCAGGGCCGACGTTCCAACCGTCTTATCGCTGTGAATGCCCTGCTCCGGAAGGGCGTAGTTCACGTCAGCGCCGGCGTCGATCACCAATCGCACGATCTCCTCATTCCCACTACCCACGGCCAGGAGGAGAGCCGAGGCGCCGGTTTCGCTCTTTCTGGAGAATTCTTGCTCGGGAAGGACATGGTTCACGTCGGCTCCGGCCTCGATCAGCAGCCGAACGATCTCAGCATTCTCCTTGTTCACCGCCATGAGCAGGGCCGATATTCCGGTGGAGCTGTTACTCTGAAATGTTTGCTTGGGAAGGATATAGTTCACATCAGCGCCGGCATCGATCAGCAATCGAACGATCTCTGTATCTTTCTTGTCCACCGCGAGAAGAAGCGGTGATACTCCGGTCCTGCCGGGAAAAATTTCGTTGACATTCTCACCCGCTTCAATGGCTCGCCTGACTCCTTCAGCGTCCTTGTACCTGATCGACGAGAGAAGATCCTGACCCTTCTGGTCGCTCGAACTGTCCGTCTGGCCGACTCGCCGTGCTTCCTTACGGGCTCGCCGCGCTTCCCTGCGGGCTCGCCGCGCTTCCCTGCGGGCTTGCCGTGCCTTCTCGCGTTCTTGCAGCCTTTCCTCACGGGCTTGCCGTGCCGCCTCAGGGCTTGGCCGTACCGCCTCAGGGGCCTGCAGAGCTTTTGTTGTTTGAGCGCTCTGGGCCGTGTCGCCGGCGCTTTGCGTGACCCTGGTCAGCACCACTTTGTACCCTTGCGTTTCCGTGCCGTCCGGATCCGTGACCTCCATCGTGACCAGATTTTCCCCTACAGCAAGACCCGACAGAGTTACGCTCATGAACGCGCCATGGTCGTTGGCGTTGCCGATACTGAATCGGTTGGCGACCCTCAATTCGCCGCCGCCTGAGGCCGTACCGCTGATATCCATCTTCACTCCGGCGGCCGCCCGTGCCCTGATCGTGAGAAGCGGCTGAGAAACGGTAACCGTGTAGGAATCCACGCCCGGTTCGAACGCCGGAGTCAGACTCAGCTTACCTTCAGGCAACTTGCCGGCCAGAGCCTGAGCCATGAAGCCGGCTTCCGGGGGGCCCTCCGAGAGTTGGAGATCCTGCAGCGAAGCGTCAGTTTCTTCGCCCAGGATGGGCTGCCCCGCCATGAACACCAGAACCATGGTGATCAAGAAGAATCTGCCGGCATGCTTCATCGAATAATCTCCAATATGTTCCGATCCTGAGGAATATCGGTAGCGTCTTGAGAACAGCCTTCAGGATTAGGAGTTTAGAGAATTCAAGGAGTGTTTCCCATTGCAAACTGCATTTCCGTAGCGAGTGTTTCAGTGAGGTCCGAAGATGAGACCGGACAGCCTGACATGCTGACGGCACCGGCCGGGAGGAGCGCGGAACGGGAGGGGAAGAGGTAGAATCACGCTGGTGGGCGGTTGCCACCGGATGTTTGTGCCCATGGACGGAGACGGGAGTCGAACCAGCCGGTGGACGGGGACTGCCGGGCTTTCGACCGTCGGGAACATGCGATATTATGGCGGCAATCTAAGGCCAGTACTTCTGGAGGAAAGAATATGCGTCGCAGAACCTTCTTTGGTAGCGCCCTGACTGGTTTGTTCGCTCTCAGGAGCAAGGCTTGGGGTCGGAACCCAGTCCCGTCGGTGGCCGGCGGGGATATTCCCAAACGCGTCTTCGGCAAGACGGGAGAGAAGCTGACCATCGTCGGGCAGGCCGGCGGCCGCTATCCTCTGATCTCCTTCGAGGACGCCAAGGCGGTGACGCTTCGGGCCTACGAGCTCGGCATCAACTACTTCGACAACGCCCATTCCTACTGGTCCGGACGTTCCGAGGAGGTGTACGGCGAGGTGCTGCCCGCCTTCCGCAAGGAGGTCTTCGTGACCACCAAGAGTGTCATCCGGACCCGGGACGGTGCGGCCAAGGAACTGGAGATCTCCCTGAAGCGGCTCAAGATGGACTACGTGGACCTGTGGCAGATCCACTCCGTGAGCCGGATGGAGGATGTGGACCAGATCTTCGCTCCCGGCGGCGCCATCGAGGCCTTCGAGGAGGCCAAGCGGAGCGGCAAGGCCCGGTTCATCGGCTTCACCGGGCATACCGATCCCCACGTCCACATGGAGATGCTGAAGCGCTACGACCAGTTCGACACCATCCTGATGCCCCTGAATCCGGCGGACCCGTCCTACCTGAGCTTCGAGCAGATCGTACTCCCGGAGGCCGTCCGTCAGGGACTGGGCATCCAGGGCATGAAGAGTCTCGCCAATGCCAAACTGCTCCAATCCTTCAGCGTCGAACAGTGCATCCAATACGTCTTGAGCCTCCCCATCCATTGCCTGACCATGGGCGCCACCACACTGGGGCAGATCGAGGACGACGTCCGAATCGCCAAGCGCTTCGCCGCTCTGGAGGAACCGCAGATGGCGGCTCTCAGGGATCGCGCCCGCCGGCTGGCGGGGCCGGAGCTGGAGGATTGGAAACGGGGCCCGGAGCGGGCCGGCCTGGACCCGGCCGGGGGTGAGGTCCACGGCTGATTCCCAGCAGGTGATCGAGACCGCCTCGGCCCGGCGGCGAGAGTTGCTGGATCGTTACCTGCAATCCCTTCCATTCGAACCCTATCCCTTTCAGAGGGACGTTCTGGAGGGTTGGTACGCCTCGGAAAAGGATCTGCTGGTGACCGCGCCCACCGGCACCGGCAAGACCTTGATCGCCGAAGGGGCTCTCTTCGAGGCTCTCAACGGCGGCCGGACGGCCTACTACACCACTCCGCTCATCGCGCTGACCGAGCAGAAATTCAGGGAGATGCAGGCCGCCGCCGTACGCTGGGGGTTCCCCAGCGACACCGTGGGGCTGGTGACCGGGAACCGCCAGGTCAACCCGGACGCGCCTGTACGGGTGGTAGTGGCCGAGATCCTCCTCAATCGCCTGCTACGGCCCCACAACTTCGATTTCGATCGCGTCGCCGTGGTGGTCAAGGATGAATTCCACACCTTTAGGGATCCGGAACGCGGCATCGTCTGGGAGCTGTCCCTCTCGCTGCTCCCCAAACACGTGAGGCTGCTCCTGCTCTCGGCCACCGTGGGCCGTCCCGAGTCCTTCACGCGCTGGCTTCGGAACAGCCACGGCCGGCAAATGCAGCTGCTCCAGGGAAGGGAACGGCGGGTCCCGTTGACGTACCAGTGGGTCGGCGACCTGCTGCTGGAAGAGCTGCTGGTGGAACTGGTCCGGGGAGGGAAGAAGGGGCGAAAGAGCCCCTGTCTGGTGTTCTGTTTCAACCGCCGGGAGTGTTGGTCGGTGGCGGAACGGCTGAAGGGGCGGCCCCTGGTAGACGGGAGCCGGAAGCGGACGCTGTCCGCCCGGGTACGGGACTTGGACCTGTCAGACGGAGCCGGACCCGTCCTGAGGCAGCTCCTGCTGCGCGGCGTGGGAATTCATCATGCCGGGATCCTCCCCAAGTACCGGCGCGTGGTGGAAGAGTTGTTCCAGCGCCGGCTTCTGCCCGTGGTCATCTGCACCGAGACCCTGTCGGCCGGGATCAATCTGCCGGCGAGGTCCGTGGTGCTGAAGAGCCTGGTCAAGGGTCCGCCCCGGCAGAAACGGACGCTGGACGCCACCACCGCCCACCAGATCTTCGGCCGGGCCGGTCGGCCCCAGTGGGACCGGCGGGGATTTGTCCTGGCCCTGGCGCCTGAAGATGAGGTGAAGATACTGCGGCGCAAGCGGAGGTTGAAGTCGATTCCCGCCCGGACCCGCAAGTCCGCGTTCCGTCAGGCCCGGAAATCCCTGGCCCGGAAGATGAGGTCCCGACGTCAGAACCGGCCCTCCTGGGACCAGGCTCAGTTTCGCCGTCTGGTGGCCGCCCGGCCGGCACCGTTGGCCAGCCGGGGTCCGCTTCCCTGGCGGTATCTGGCCTACCTCTTGGTGCGTTCGCCCCGGGTCGACGAAATTCGGGCGATTGTCGCCAAGCGTCTGCTCGGCGCCCGAGCGGTGCAGTCGGCTCAAAGAGCCCTGAACGATATGCTGCTCACCCTGCGGCTGGGAGGTTACGTGACGTTGGACCCGGAGCCGCCTCCGGAATCCGAGGGATCGACGGACTACCGCCCGATGCTGGCTCAGGCCACGCCTCGGATGGACCGGCTGCTGGCCTTTCGCGGCATCAATCCCCTCTACGGTGACTTCCTCTCGGCGCTGCTCCCCCGGGCCAGCCGAAGCGAGCGAATTCAGGCCCTGGAGAGCGTTTTGGAACTTTCGGGAGCCGTGGCTAGAGCGGTTCCGGTTCCGGACGCCCGAAGGCTGGATCCCGGTCCTCTTGAGATGTCCTGGCTCGATCCCGAGTTGGCTCGGCTGGGATCGGCCGGGGGCAGGGAGGCAACGTTGCGGGAGGAGCTTATGGAGGCGGGTCCGGGACCGACCTTGGCCGCGAAGCTGAGGCTCGTTTTCGATGGGCGCCTGCCCCAGGTTTCCCAGTTGAGGGTTCGGCCGGTCTGGGCCGCCGGGGACCTCCTGGATCTGGGCGGAAACTTCAACCGGTTCGTCCACATCCGGGGTCTGGTCAAACAGGAGGGGATACTGTTTCGCCATATGCTCCGGTTGGCCCTGCTGTGCGGCGAGTTCGCCGCACTCCCGAACTGGGACGCCGCCTGCCGCCGGGACCTCGAAATGTTGGCTCTCGCACTGCGCCGGAGTTGCCGCCGGATCGATCCCGACAGCACCGACCGGTTCCTGGAGAGGAGCGTCAAGCGACAAGGCGACGGACGAAGAGGGAAACCGGTGCGAAGGGGAATATGAGCGAAGGATTTGAGCGACTGGAACGTCGCCCCTCCAAGGAGCCATGAGATGGCATCGATCCCGAGACGTGACCTGTTGGGTGTTCCGGCAGTATTGGCCGGCGGGACTCTGTTAGGGCTCGCCTCAGGCGAGGGCGAGACCCCTGCGGAGAAAACCGAGGGGACCCGCCGCCTGAAGATCGTGGTGGTAGGCGCCCATCCGGACGACCCCGAAACCGGTTGCGGCGGAACCATCGCCCGTTACGCCGCTGCGGGACATCGGGTGACGGCCCTCTACCTCACCCGCGGAGAGCGGGGAATTCGGGGTAAATCGCTGGAAGAGGCCGCCAGCATCCGCACCGCCGAGGCTCAAGCAGCATGCCGGATCCTGGGAGCAAGGCCCCTCTTCGCCGGACAGATCGACGGCGACACCGAGACCGGCAATCGGCGCTACGAGGATTTCCTGAAGATCATCCAGGGGGAAGACTTGGACCTGCTTTTCACCCACTGGCCCATCGACCGCCACCGGGACCACCGGGCGGCCAGCATGCTGGCTTTCGATGCCTGGCTGAAAATGGACCGGAAGTTCGATCTCTACTTCTACGAGGTCTACTCAGGGATCCAGAGCCAGACCTTTTCACCCACCCACTACGTCGACATCACCACGACCGAGTCCCTGAAGAAGAAGGCCACCCATGCCCACGCCAGTCAGAACCCGGAAGGAATGTACCGCCGTCACGACCTCATGAACCGGTTCCGCGGCGCCGAGTACCGCTGCGAGTTCGCGGAGGCCTTTGTGCGCCACGTCCAGGGCTCGGATCACGAGTTTCGGTTCTGAGCAACGGAGAAATGTTCATTAACACATCTATAATTTTGATTTCAACGTGGATATCTGTGAGTTGAATATTGATCCAGGAGTATTGGAATTCGATCGTGGCGCCAATCTTCGTAAGGGTATTCCGGACCGTCGTGCGGTAGTGCCTACGCCAGTATTGCAATTTCTCTCAAGAGCCCATCGTTTTCGCATGTCGACTGTCCAGCGTGTCGAGCAATCTCAAGCCGCGCGCCAAATCGCCACGCGCGGCGCGCATGCGAAATCTCATTTCGGTGTCGTGTTCCGTCAGCGCTCTAACTGAAAGTTCTTCCATCAGCTTGTTGAGACTCAGGCCACGATGGGCGGCCATGGCCTTCAACCGATCACGATGGACATCAGGAAGCCGGATCGTCAACTTGCCCATTTCAGTCATCCTCCGTGAACCACGCACTCGGTTGGCGAACCTGGTTTGGGTAGTGTCCATGCCGGGCTATCCGAGATGAATCCGCAATCTCTAACACAGCATGGGCGGAACCGAAGAAGTATCCGTCGATTTGCAAAAAACTTCGAGGAAAATAAGGGAATTACCCCCCGGGTCGGCGACAAGAAAGTCGAAGTCGCCGCGCCGGGAGCCGCGACTAAAAAACCAACTTCAATCCGAACTGGGCCGAGATGGGACCCGGGGTCTGGTCCAACTGCATGAAGTTGGCGTCGCCCAGAATGGCGTTTCTTGCTGCGAGGGGCGTGCTGTAGTAGTTGCCGGCGTTGGTCAGGTTGAAGACCTCGAAGGTGAAGCGAATCAGGGCGGTGTCGTTCGCGGAGAGGGAAAACTCCCGGCTGAGCCGGAAATCCCAGCGGAAGTAGGCTCCGGTCGTGAATGGGTAGCGTTCCAACAGGGCGCCGTTTTGCACTGGTCGGATGGGATTGAAATCGTTGGAGCACTGGAAGCTGTTTTCGAAGACCGATCCCGGGGACCCGTCGGCCACACCGGGATCTCCGCAACGGCTCGAGTAGGCCGGAAACGGCCGGCCGCTGCGGGCGGACACCAGGGTGCTGAGCTGGAGTTTGGCCGGCAGCTCGAAATAGCCGAAAAACGAGAACTGGTGGGTGATGTCCAGTTGACTGCGTCCCCAATCCAACTCCAGGAAGTTGAAGGGATCCGAAGGACCGTAGTAGGCATCGCTGGAGCGGTCGCTGGTGGCGTTGTCCTGGTTGTTGGAGAAGGAGTAGTTCACTCCGAATTGGGTTCGATTCCGGAAATCCTTCTTCAATTGCACAATCAACGCGTGATACTCGGCCTCTCCGAAGCTGGCGATGGCGTTGGCGTTGCCGACGTTCGGATCCAGACGCGGGAGATTGAATCCGCCCACCGTGCGGCCGTACTCGTCCAGAGTCACGCCGGACGGGTCCAGGTTCCGGTCCCAAGGGGTCGAGAAGAACCCGCCGGTCCGCAGGTTGGCCGACCGGTTGAAGGTATAGGTCCCGGTGATGCTCAGGTCCCCGGCAATCTGTTGTTCGATCCCGACCTGGCCGTTGATCACACGGGCGCTCTGATAGTTGGGATCCACGTAGTCGATGGGAGGCGGACCGATGAGGCTCTCGACCTCGGGAGTCGCGGTCGAGGGGAGCAGGCCGGGATAACTCAGGCCGAATCCGAGCAGATCGGTTGGGGAACCGAAGAAGGGGACGAATACGACGGCGGATCGAAGGCCCGGACCGGACAGCATTCCGGCAACGAAAATGGTGGGAGAGGCGGCGTAGTAAATACCGGTGCCGCCGCGGACGATGGTGCTGCGCCGGCCGCCCACGTCCCAGGCGAATCCCACGCGGGGCGCGAAGTTGTTGAAGTCGTTGGGCACGTCGGAGGAGGCTGGAGCCACGTCGACTGAGACCCTGTTTCCATTGATACGAGGTTTGCCGACCGGCAGCATCGCCTCGGGCAGGCCGAATCCGGACTTCGGGTTCCAGACTCCGTCCCATCGCAATCCCAGGTTCAGGTTGAAATTGGGGTGCGCCCGCCAGTTGTCCTGCACGTAAAACGACAGTTCGTGTTGCCAGAAATCCCGTAGGGTGCCGCTCTCCACCACACTGACACCGTTGATTCCTACCCTCTGGAGCAGGAAGGCGGGTGTGCGGGACGCGAAGTCCTCCAGGCTGAAGAAGGTATAGACGCCCCCGGCAAACCCGATGAACGTCTGGTTGGACGCGTTGGAGTTCAGGTCGCCTCCGAGCTTGAGGTCATGTTTTCCGAAGGTGCGGCTGAAACTGTCGATGACCTGGTAGCGCTTGTGCTGGCTGTCGATGGGAAGAAAAAAGATCTGGCCGAAATTGCCCGTGTCGGTGATGGCGGTCTCCGGTCCGGGAGCCCGTTCCCGGCGGGGCCGGACTTCCTGCGAGTAGGAGAATCGAAATTCGTTGACGCTCGCGTTCCCCAGGAGTGACGTGACGGATTGAGCCGCGGCCCAACCTTCGTTGACGAAGTTCTCGAAGTTGGACTCCACTCGGCCCAGCACGAAGGTCTGGCTGCCGGCGTACCCGGTGAAGTTGTCGGTCTCGTTGCGGGTGTAGTTCAGGCGCGTCGTCAGCGCGTGGTTGCTGGTGAGGTTGTAGTCGAACTTGGAGAGGACAGCGGTCAGGTCCTGGCGCTGGGAGCTGCCGCGCTCCAGGTCGGCCAGCGTGGAGCCGCCGTAAAACGACGGGACCGGACAGGGGCAGGGCGCGGTCGACACGTCACGGGCGAAGACGGCGGTGAGGGGTCCCTTCTGTTGTTGGGCGTCCAGGGCCAGGAAGACGAAGGCCCTGTCCCGGGCGATCGGTCCCCCAACTGTGCCTCCGAACTGGTGTCTGGTATTCAGTCCGGGCGCGATGGTGGTCTCAGGGTCGGCCGGAACCGAAGAGTCGGCGATGAAGGTGTTGGACTGGAAAAACCAGTGGGCCGACCCGTGCCAATCGTTGGTGCCCGACTTGGTCACCACGTTGATCAGGCCTCCGGTCGCGTGCCCGAACTCCGCCGAGAGTCCCGTGTCGCGAACCTGGAACTCTTGAATCGCGTCCTGCGGCACGGTGAAGTTCTTGGTTTCCAACGAGCCGAACCATTCGCCGAAGAACGAGTTCCGGTTGTCCACTCCATCGATGATCAGTCCCGTGTACTCTCCGGCCTGACCTTGGAGCCTCACGGGAGAGCGCAGCCCCGGAGTGGTGTCGGCCGTCGGCGACAGATTGGCGAAATCCCGGAAGTCACGTCCGCTGATGGGCAGGTTCTCCACGTATTCGTTGTTGATCGCGGTATTGACCCGGGTTTCGCTCTTGTCCATGCGGCCGGTTCCACTCTGGACGGTGATTTCCTGACCGATCGCCTCGAGTTGGAGGGTGACGTCCTCCGTCAGTTCCTGGCCGATGGAGAGCACCACGCCTTCCACGATGGTTCTGGCGAAACCGGGCATTGAGATTTCGATCACGTATTCGCCAGCTTGCAGAATATCGGCTCGAAACCGTCCCGCCTCGTTGCTGATCAGCACCCTTTCGGCGCCCGTCGAGGTGTTGATCACCGTCACGTCGGCTCCCGGCACCACGGCGCCGGAGGGGTCGAAGATGGTGCCGGTGATGGCGCCTTTTTCCAAGGTCTGGCCCAGGCCGGTCCCGGAACCGGAGGCAAAGACAGCCAAGAGGCAAAGGAGCAATCGTACCGTTAACCGTGAAAAGGTCACGAAGTTTTTCTCTAAGAGTCTCCAGCACCAGGGTGCGGAGATGTCGATTCATAGCGATTCGAACTACGCCGTTATGGCAGGGAGCTTGTACCCAAACCCTCTCCGTCTCCGGTCCAGATTTCTATCTATCGAGAACGAACCGTTGTCACGCAAAGTCCGATCTCCACAGTAATACCGCTCTCGACGCGAGGTCCGTCTGGCGTTTTTCGAGTAACTCAGGTGTCCATTCCTGGGGAGCCATCTCGGGGATTCTCCGCGTAAGACTATACTTGCTCGTGTTGTAGGCAGCGCATTTCTCGGTATATGCATTATTCCCAATGCTCCGATTCACGGAAGCCTCAAGGAGCGTAAGATTGCCGAGGCGATATACCGTGTCATCCCACCGCTTCCGGGGATATGTGTCTATCCAAATATCCCCGAGATTTTCCGGTAGAACGTGCTCGATAGTTCCCGGATCGGTGTCCGGATCGCAGGATCGCTCGCTGGCGTCCTGCTCGAGTCGGGCCAGAATGTGCTTGGCAAGTTTCTTACGCCGGCCGTTCGTATTGATCTCAAGCAGTGCAAAGTCCTGCCGCATCTTCTCATCATTTACATAGATTTTCCTGAGTCGTTGGAATATCTGAGCCGGAGTACTCGCTGTCCCATCCATTATCGCTTTAGCCGCGGCATGATATACGGGTTCAAGGGCATTCGTGTTCAGCCCGCTCACTATGGTGTAACGAAAGGAAATCGTGACAATAATTTTCAACACGCGGATGAAGTCCTGGCTTGAAAAGACCTCCCAAGCCGCGAACAGTAGCGGCATCGGCTGTCGAACACGACAGAGGTTGAATTCGCTGACATACACTTTTGCTGCAGTCAACTCCATCCAGTAGCCATGACTTGGGTCCAGTACGGCGGCATACAGCTCGGCGCGTGGCTCCAAGTCATCCATCAGGTCGAAAACATCCATCGCTGTTGTGGTTCGGGTTCGCACCAGCTTGAAGAGGCGTCCGCTCCGGACCTTTGGATATTCACAGAGCAGGTGGTAACGCAGAAATTCCGGAAAACGTGTCTGGCCCACGGTCTCGATGAGTGATTTCCAACGACGTTGAAGAGCTTCCAAATCGGTTGGGACCCTGACCCGAGAAAACAGGTAGTTCTTGAGCAAATCCGTGGTCGTCAACCTCTGGCCACGCGCGTTTAGAGTCTCAAAGACGGTGTAGGCGTTGATCTCGTCGTCGACGGTAATGAGAATGAAGAGGATTTGGCGAGCCACAGTCTCAGACAATAGACGTGCCACCGCTTGGCCATCGCCTCTGAATTCCGGCAACCTATAGAGCTTTTTCTTGAAGTACTGGAAACAGTTCCATAGGAGCTGGTTTGATTTAGGCAGTCGCCGTGGATTGAGCGGTTTTCTGAGCTGAACCAAATAATCCTGATAGAAGGCGTTGTCCGTTTCGTTCAGATAGAGACGGCTGCTCTCGATTAGCGAAGCCGGATCCTTTTCGCCGATGAAGCGATTGCGGAGTTCCTGACTACGTTCCCGATTAGCGTCAGGATCAATCTGATCTTCGGCCATGGCCTGTAACCTGTCGATCACGGCAAGTGCAAACAGGCTCAATGTGGCAAGACGCTGCTGTCCGTCAATAATTAGAAATTTTCGGTCGCTTTTCCCCTCGACGACAAGAGCTCCCATGTAGTGACGGTCATCCACTTTCGGCCGCAATTCGACGATATCGTTATAGAGATCCTCCCATTGTTCTACGGACCATGAATAATCCCGCTGGTAGGGTGGCACATGGTATTGCCTGCCATTTCCGATCAACTCCAGGTAGTTAATTGTACGAGTGTTCAAGAGGTTTGTTTTTGCCATCGTCTTAGTACGGCTCCTCTCTCCTCCAACTCCGGATCTGGCGGTTATGAATCACTTAAGTCGAGCCCTCGACTGCGTACCGACCCGGCGAAAATTCAACCACTAGTCCGGGAACCAATCGTGCCAAACAGTTTACCATGCCCCAACCTGTCTTCTCCCAGAAAGATATGTTATTTTATCCCTGGATTGACGACGGCGACGGCTCCCGTCGTCGTGTCCTGCAACAAACTGATCACCGTAAAGGGTCCATCACCGACGCTCCGGATGACGGCATGTCCGGTGAACTCGGACCAGGAACCCAGAGTGTCCTGGAACAAGGGAGTTTCGTCCATGTAGCGGGCCATATGTTGTCCGGGTTCCAGGGTCAGATCAATCTGGGCGACGGGGCTTCCATCCGGATTGTGTAGCACGAGCTCCAGTTCAACAGGGTCATCCGGGTTGGGATTGAAGAGAGCGATACCGGTATTTTCTTCCGGCGACTTGCTGACGAAGACCGTAGCCTCGTCGGTCAGCTTCGCGGCCGGGACCGAGACCCGGTGTCCCAGCAGCTCGTAGACGACGGAACCTCGTAGCAGGGAATCCTCCGCCAACTCGGATTCGACGGTCAGAGGTCCCACCTTCAGCGGGCCCTCGCCGCTGGTACTCAGGTCGATCAGCCCGCGGGCCGGAACCGTATGGGTCTGACTGTCAACGACTTGACCCATGTCGTCGAGATACCGGACGATCACCGGATTGTCGGTCGTGGCCGCCAAGTTGAGCAGAATCAGGCGTGTCCGGTTCTGGAAACCTCCGTATTCACCGTCGACATATTGGGGGAAGATCAGAGTGGAAGAACCTGAGGGGCAGGGTTCCGGCTGGTCTTCCGAACAGTCGCGGACCTTCAACTCGGTAGACTCGCATCGGGCCAGAATGAGTTCCAGGGCATCGGCTTCCGCCTGGTCTATCGTCAAGTCGTACTTGAGGCGTACCTGGAGCACCCGGTCGGCGAACCAACACCGGTTTTCGCCGGGCAACCACTCGGCTGCGTCCCGATCCCCCTTGACGCTGTTCAGGTGCTGACTGGCCAGGGTCAAGTTGAGGAGATCCCCGGCAAATATTTTTTTCGTCTCCGCGTCCGCCGAACACAAACCGCTGTCGTGGGCCTCCGAAAGAGCGACGATGTGCTCAACGGTGGTGTCCGTAGTGTCTGCGAAGCAGCGCCCGGTGTAGGGCCCGTGAACCTGTCCCATCTCGGCGACGATCTCGTCTTCCAGACCCGGCGGGATGGGATATTCGCCCCGGTCGTAGTCAGAGCATCTTTCTTCCGGAGCGATCTGGAGTCCTCTCCAGGACCCGAATTGATCCGCCCGGTCCGCTCCGGCGACCCACCAAGGCGTATTCGTCAACAGAAACGCGAGAAACGATCGTTTCATTGTCCTCTCCCCCTTTTTCTGCCCAGGCCTTTGAGAATATTCAGGCCAGACCGCGGATCAAAGGGGGCAGGAGCGGCGGTTTCCCACCGCCGAACTCCGGATGGGGATTGGGGGACAAGAATGTCCCCTCCTGTGATCGTATGCCTGAGTCCGGCCGGGGCGCCGTAAGTGACGGCTACGGAAGGTCGTAGAATCTCAAGTCCACGTTCTTGCGCAGACGAGTGATGTAGATGATCTGTCCCGTGTGATAGGCGAAGTGCTCGACGACGTGGAGGACAGCCTGGAGCCCGGAAACGTCGTAAACCTGAATCCTTCGGGTCGTTGCCAGATCCTGTTCGGTCAAGGATTCCAGCACCTGGGTCGCCTCTTGGACGGTCGTCTCCAGCATTTCCAGCAATTGGTCCTTGGGAAGGGGGAGGCGCTGGGAGAACTCGGCCGGCCGCCGTCGCCGGTCCTCCTCGCCGCCCAGGCCCGAGACGATCCACTGCCTCACGTTTCCACACAGGTGCAGGACCAGATTGCCGATGCTGTTGGTGTTCTCGTGGGCCCGCCACCAGATGTCCTCCTCGGACAGCACTTCGAGACAGTGGCGAATCTTGGGCAGGTAGTCGTCGTTCAGATGGTGGCGGGCCTGGGACAGGAAGCTTTGAGCGGTATCGGAAGACGTCATTTCGGCCTCCGCCTATTTGCGATGCAAGAAGTGGAGTATGTCCCATCGAGCGGGAGCGGTGCCTCTCGGTTCCCGATTCCGGGTGCGTTTTGAAGAGGGGGACAAGAATGTCCCCCCTCCTACCGTCCCCTCTCCTACCCATTCTCGAGTCAGGACAGAATCCCCTGGATCACGCTTCCGTGAACGTCGGTGAGCCGGAAATCGCGCCCGCCGAAGCGGTAGCTGAGCGCCTGGTGGTCGAGCCCCAGGAGGTGGAGGATCGTGGCGTGGAGATCGTGGATGGTCTGGCGGTTCTCCACCACGCGGTAACCGTACTCGTCGGTGGCGCCGTAGATGAATCCCTTCTTGAGTCCGCCGCCGGCCAGCCACAGGCTGAAGCCGAAGGGATTGTGGTCCCGGCCGTCCTTGCCCTGGACGAAAGGTGTCCGTCCGAACTCGCCCGAGAAGATGACCAGGGTCTCGTCCAGGAGGCCCCGGGCCTTGAGGTCCTTGATCAGAGCCGCCACCGGCTGGTCCACCACCAGGGCGTTGGCGCTGTGCCCTTCGATCAACTTGGTGTGCTGGTCCCAGGGATTGGCATCTATGGCCTCGCCGCCGCCTCGGACCGTGGTGAGCTCGACGAAACGCACGCCGCGTTCCACCAGCCTTCGCGCCACCAGGCACTGGCGCGCATAGGCCGCCTTGGCCGGAACCGCGGAGTCGACACCGTACAGCTTGCGGGTGGCCAGGGTCTCTCCACTCAGGTCCACCAGCTCGGGCACCGAGCTCTGCATGCGGTAGGCGGTCTCGTAGTTCCGGATGGCGGCTTCAACCTGCGAGTGGCCGCCGGCAGCAGCCAGAAATTCCCGGTCCAGGTCGTCGATCACAGACATCCTCTGTCGCTGGCGGAGGTCCGATTCCCGGGGACGGATGTTGCCGAGAGGTTCTTTACGTTCGGGATAGATGAACGAGCCTTGATGGACGGCCGACAGGAATCCGTTGCCGAAGATGGTGACGCCCCCCAGCGGGATCCCTCCGCTGCCCAACACCACGAATCCGGGCAGGTTCCGGTTCTCGCTGCCCAGGCCGTAGCTGATCCAGGCGCCCATGCTGGGAAACCCGGCGAAGGGCGTCCCGCAGTGAAAATAGAAGTTGGCCTGGGCGTGGGACATGAACTTGGCGGTCATGGAGCGGATCACCGTCAACTCGTCGGCGACGCTGCCGATGTGGGGAAACAGGTCGCTGACCGGGATTCCGCTGCTGCCATAGCGATTGAATTTCCACGGACTGGGAAAGATGTTGCCGTCCAGGTTGAACATGGTCCGTTCGGTTTTGAACGGCATGGGTTCGCCCGCTTCCTTGTCCAGCCGGGGCTTGGGATCGAAGGAATCTATCTGGGACAGGCCCCCCGACAGATAGCAGAAAATGACGTTCTTGACCCGAGGCTGGTGATGCCCCCGCCTGGGGGCCAAGGGATTCTCGGGAGGGGAGGGTGCCAGGCCCGCGTATGCGGGGTCGGCCATGAGGGCCGAGAGGGCCAGCATCCCGAATCCGGTGGATGTCCGCCGCAGCATATCGCGCCGGGAGAATCCGGGTGGGTATCGGAGCGCGGTGTAGTGTGGCACAGGCCGCATCGAGATCCAGTCTACAGGGGAATTGTCCACTCGTCGATATCCAGTATATTTGCGTCAGCCAGGGCTGCATTGGGACGCCGGCTCCGCGGGCGTCTCCAACCGGAGGCAATTGGCATCTGAGGCCAAGGGACTTCGTTTTTCCTCACCGCGTTCGGAAGGAAAAAGGTCTCTTTGGACGCATATAAAGTAGAGACTATTGATTGCTACTCCAATTTCCTATTGTTTTCCGAGGAGTGAGACGTAAGTACCCATCCAGAAACGGACCCTAACTTTGTATCAGTATTAGTTTGAAACCAATCTGGTAGTGGCGGCTACGCATCATCACCTTCGATTTCGTGGATGATCGGTATCATCCGTACGGCTGTATCGACAAACCTTTCGACGCAAACATTCATCATTTTGCTTCCTACTCTCTCAGAATTAATATTGTGCATAGCTCCTACGAACCCAGTCTGCAATCGTTGTTCTCATAACACGATTTTTTGGCATTCGAAACCGAAAGTCTCCGTCCTTAGAGAAATATTTTGGTATCGAGTTCGGGTCGATCACCAAAAAACGATTGCAATTCAGATAATGCCCGATAGACCGATCCTTGACCACCCTGTCCGACACATCGATCACAGACGGGAAATCATGAACTGAATTTATCGATCCTTTCTCTAAAATTATCGCCAAGTGAGGCGAGACTGGATACCATGTTTCCAACAGATTCTTCCTTTTGTCTGGCATATCAAGTACTGGATCATCGCTAGTAACCATCGAAATCTTTGACCTGCCAAGAACCATGCGACAATCCTTCATATATTTTATGTAGAGCTCAGGCCTCATTCGATTAAAGTTAAATATGTCGCGCGGAAACTTCCTCTTGTAGAAAGACATGACCTCATCAATCCCAATCCCATCCTCTCTTCTATAACGACGAATAACGGAATCACTGCGGATCATATCCAAGATCCCTCTATACAGGGATTGTGTCTTTTTTTCCCAAAGATGGGTTCGTTGAATTTGGATTAATATCCAAACTAAAATATTTTCCCTCTCTTGATAATTTCTCGGAATCTCTTCGTTTTCAACTATTTTAGAAATTATAGGTGCAATATGGCTTTCAACTACCTGTAGAAGATCATCAACAGTTTCATGTTTCCCTTTTTCTCGAAGTACTTTTTTCGGAGGAATCAGCTTGATTTTCTTCTCCTCTTTCACCCATAGACCAACGTATCCCTTTGGAGCCCACCTCTCCAGATAAAACCGAGGGACTATATGATTTCTGCGCTTCTTCATTAGCGGGATGGCCGGACTCGATTCCAGGTTGCCCCTACTGGAGATAGATGAAGCTCTTCAGGTTGAAGATGACGTGGGCAAGATCGGTCCAGACGTCGCGGTCCGTGAGGACCAGATGCTCCCGGGTCTTTCGCTGGTCGATGACCGTGTTGAGATACGCCTCGGCGCGGGACGCCTCCTGGGCGGAGGGTTCCCGGCCCAGGGCCTTGAAGAACATGTGACGGATCCGGGACGGGACGGTGTTGCCTTCACCGGCCGCGAGATGCTTGCCCCAGGCCTCGGCCTGGTTCCAGACGAAGGGGCTATTGAGCAGGGTCAGGGATTGGGCCGGGTCGTTGGTCTGATCCCGTTGCCCCCGGGTGCTGGCGGGTTTGGGTTGCCCGAAGGTCTCCAGGAAGGAGTTGTAGAAGTTTCGCCGAATCGCCTGGTAGATGCTGCGTCTTCCGGCCCCGTCCAGGAGGCCAGACGGCCCGAGTCCCGTGCTCTTTTCCTTCTCGATCTGGTGTTGGACGGGAATGGAGGCTCCGTACAGCGCGGGGTCCAGGTTTCCGGAGACTCGCAGCATGGCGTCGCGGATCTCCTCGGCCTCCAGCCGTCTCAGGTTGGCATGTTGGTGGAGCCGGTTGGCGGGGTCCACTCGGAGCGCCATCGCGGATCCCTGGCTGTTCATGCGGTAGGTCCGAGATGTGGCCAGCCGGCGCACCATGCTCTTGATGGAGTAGCCCTCCTCCACGAACCGGTCGGCCAGATGATCCAGAAGCTCCGGATGGGCGGGCGGGTCGCCCAGCTTTCCGAAGTTGTCCGGGGTGCGCACCAAGCCGTATCCGAACAGGTAGCGCCAGATGCGGTTGACCATCACCCGGGAGGTGAGGGGGTTGTCGGCCGAAGTGAGGTCCCGGGCCAAGTCCAGGCGGACCCGTCCCCGATCGGGGTAGGGGAGGCTCCCAAGGGCCGAAAGATAGCGTCTGGGGACCGGTACGCCATGCGCATCCTGGTCCCCGCGGACCAGGAAGGGATGATCCGGCGCCGCTTCGTCCAGGATGGAAGGTGCGCGCCGGGGAACCGGCACTTTGGACTCGACTTCCCGATATTGGCTCACGAGGGAATCCAGGGCGGGGAGCCGGTCCAGGGACCGGGGCAGCAGTTCGGACCGGACGAAAGCGTCCAGATATGCGGCCTGGAGCTCGGATGCGCCGCCGTCCCGCCAGGCTTCGACGGCCTCCACCAGGCGTCGGCCCAATCGCTCGGCCAGATCGGCGGCTGAGCGGGGCGGCAGGCCCCGGAGCAGATAGAGAAGCGCCGGGCGCGTTTCTCTGGGTGTCTCCTTGGTCTCGTGAAACAGGATCCGGCTGGCGCCGATGGCGGAACGGCCGTCGGTGAGCTTCTCCGCCTTGGTTCTGGTCTCGGTGGAGTCGTATCTGGTGAGTGTGACGTCGTCCCGGGTGGCCAACTCGATATAGGCGGAGAATCCTTTCCAATAGGCCACGTCCCATTGAACCCACTCCATCCGGTCCGTTTTGAGGTTGTGCCGCATGTGGTAGATGCCGCCTCGGGGGACGGCGTAGTTCTCCACGATCAACTGGGCGAAGCTGAAGTCGGATCCGAGGACGCTGAGGCTGATGAAGTTGCTGTCGATGGTAAAGCGGGGCGACTGGATCACGCCGTTGTGCTTGCCGGACAGGAGATGGGTGTAGACACCCCCGGGATAGATGCCGTTGATGATCCGTTTCCCTTGGGCAGCCACAGAGAACTCGCCGGGCGGAGACGGTTCGGGAGGAAGTCCGGTGCCGTGTCCGATCCACTCCGCGTAATCGGGGCCGGACAGATCCCAGCGGATCTGAAAGTGATCCCGGTTAAAGGCCCTGTCGGTGCGGTTCCTGTTGTCCCATTCCTCCTTCAAGGCGACCCATTCCTGGCGGAACTCGGCACCCTCCTTGCCGGCCAAGCGAACCCACGCTGCCAGGGGACTGCCAGGTTCGCACCCCGCCTCCTCCAGCGCCCGAGTCAGCGCTTGGACGGCGGCCGGTGCCTCGGTCCCGGCAACCTTGGTCTCGCCCGATTCGACCGGATCCACTTCGGCCTCGGGGGCCGCCGGATCAGTGGCAGCGTCCGCTGACTCTTCAGGCTTGCAAGGAGAGTCAGTCGGGTTGCTGAAGGTTTCCTGCGGTGTTTCCAGCAGATTGGAGGCCAGGGATGACGCCTCCCCGATCCAGATGCCAGCCAGCTTCCGGCGGATTTCCTCCTTCAACTCCGAGAGTTGACCCCGGCCCCAATCGAGTCGCTCCGGGTCGTCGATGGCCCGCTGCGTCGGCCGGGCTCCGTAGAGCACTCCGTACAGGGCGTAGTAGTCCTCTTGGCTGATGGCGTCAAACTTGTGATCGTGGCAGCGGGCGCACGAGATGGTGAGCCCCTGAAACGCCTTGGAAACGACGTCGACCTGGTTGTCGGTCCACTTGATGCGATCTCCCAGCGGGTCCACCGGCTGGTATCCGTGTTCCACCATGCGGAAGTGAGCCGTGGCCAAGAGGGACTCGTTGATCCCCAGGGCCGGATTCATCCTGGGGGAGGGAAGCAGGTCCCCCGCCAGGTGTTCCCGGATCAACCGGTCGTAGGGGACGTCGGCGTTCAGCGCTCGAATCAGGTAGTCGCGGTAGCGCCAAGCGTTAGGCGCCTTGGGGTCACCCTGACTGCCGTGGGATTCGGCATAGCGGATCACGTCCATCCAGTGGCGGGCCCAGTGTTCTCCGAAGTGGGGCGATTCCAGGAAGTCGTCCACCAGATTTTCGTAAGCTCGTGGAGAGGAGTCGGAGACGAAAGCGTGGACCTCTCCCGGGAGGGGTGGAAGTCCTCGCAGATCGTAGGAAAGGCGCCGGATCAGCGTGTACCGGTCCGCCGCCCGCGCTGGTTCCAAGCCCTCCTGCTCCAGCCGGTCCAGAATGAACCGGTCCATAGGATGAAGTGGCCAATTGGTGTCGGCCACCACAGGCGGCGGGACGGACCGTACCGGCTGCCAGGCCCAGTGGCTGCGTTTGCGAGCTTCCAGGTCGAAACCGTCGGCCGGCGCCTGGGAGGCCTCCGCAGAATCGGTCCAAGGGGCTCCCATCTTCACCCATTCGATCAGCGACAGGACCTGGGCATCCGACAGGGCACCGGTGGGCGGCATCAGTGCGGGCCGGCCTTGGATGCGGTGGATCAAGGGGCTTTCTTCCGGTTTGCCCGGAACCACGGCTGGTCCCGAGACGCCTCCCTTGATCAGGTCTTCGCGCCGGTCCACGCGCAATCCGGCAAATGGCGTCGCCGTCTGGGCGCTGTGGCATTCGTAGCATTGGTTGGCCAGCAGGGGGCGAACCTCTTTTTCGAAGAATTCCAGGGAGGCGGGATCAGTAGGAGAAGCCAGAGCGGCGGTCAGGCAGACGAAGAACGCGGAACCTGCGCTCAAGCTTGACGATAAACTCTTCATGACCTGCGCCGAAATGGAGGACATGAATGTCCCCCCTCCTACTCGTATCAGGCCAGAATACCCTGGATCACGTGCCCGTGGACGTCGGTGAGACGGAAGTCTCTTCCGCCGAAGTGGTAGCTGAGCGCCTGGTGATCGAGTCCCATGAGGTGGAGGATGGTGGCGTGGAGATCGTGGATGGTCTGCCGGTTCTCCACGACCCGGTAGCCGTATTCGTCGGTGGCGCCGTAGATGAATCCCTTCTTGAGGCCGCCGCCGGCCAGCCAGAGGCTGAAACCGAAGGGGTTGTGGTCCCGGCCGTCCTTGCCCTGAACGAACGGCGTCCGGCCGAACTCGCCCGAGAAGATGACCAAGGTCTCGTCCAGGAGACCCCGGGCCTTGAGATCCTTGATCAGGGCCGCCACCGGCTGGTCCACCGCCAGGGCGTTGGAGCCGTGCCCGTGAACCAGCTTGGCGTGCTGGTCCCACGGGTTGCTCATGCCCCCCTTGCCGTCGCCCCGGACCATGGTGAGCTCCACGAAACGGACTCCCCGTTCCACGAGCCGCCGGGCCACCAGGCACTGGCGGGCGTAGGCTGCTTTGGCCGGATTCGCGGAATCGATGCCATACAGTCTGCGTGTGGCAGGAGTCTCTCCACTCAGGTCCACCAGTTCGGGCACCGAACTCTGCATCCGGTAAGCGGTCTCGTAGTTGCGGATGGCGGCTTCGACTTGGGAGTGTCCGGCGGTACCCGCCAGGAATTCCTGATCCAGGTCGTTGATGAACGAGATCTTTCGCCGCTGGAGGGGGCCGGATTCGCGGGGACGGATGTTGCCGAGAGGATCCTGGCGTTGGGGAAAGATGAACGAACCCTGGTGGACAGCCGACAGGAAACCGTTCCCGAAGATGTTGATGCCTCCGAGAGGGATTCCGCCGCTGCCCAGCACCACGAATCCGGGCAGGTTCCGGTTCTCACTGCCCAGGCCGTAGCTGATCCAGGCGCCCATGCTGGGGAACCCGGCGAAGGGCGTCCCGGAGTGGAAGTAAAAATTGGCCTGGGCGTGGGCCATGAACTTGGCGGTCATGGAACGGATCACCGTCAACTCGTCGGCCACGCTGCCGATGTGGGGAAAGAGGTCACTGACGGGGATTCCGCTGCTCCCGTAACGTTTGAACTTCCAGGGACTGGGCATGATGTTCCCGTCCAGGTTGAACATGGTCCGTTCGGTCTTGAACGGCATCGGCTCGCCGGCTTCCTTGTCCAAGCGGGGTTTGGGATCGAAGGAGTCGACGTGGGAAAGCCCTCCCGACAGGTAGCAGAAGATGACGTTGCGAACCCGGGGCTTGTAATGGCCCGGTTTGGGCGCCAGCGGATCCTTGGGAGCAGAGGGGGCCAAGCCGGCGTATGCCGGGTCGGCCATGAGGGCCGACAGGGCCAGCATTCCGAATCCCGTGGAGGTGCGCCGCAGCATCTCCCGCCGGGAGAAGCCGGGTTGAAACGGCGGCAACGGGCCGGGTGAGAGGCTCGACATGAACCTCCAGTCTACAGGGGAACCGCACATCCGTCGAGCTTCCCACGCTTCTGGACCTTCCCCATTTTCTGGAGGTTCAGGAGAACAGGGGAAGCAAGTTCGCTCGGGGACCGTGACGAGGTTGTCCAATTCCGGCGGCACGGTCGACCAAGAGCTTCTTGATGCCGTCTGCGATCGCGTAGAAACGGAATTTATGTTTATACTTTCCGGTCAGTAAGAGACAGGATGAATGGAAATCAGCGTCCGGTAGATCGACGAGAGTTTGAGGCGAGACTATCCGCTGTGTGTGGCGGCGGTGTGATTGTATTGCCACGTAAGCAGCGTGATC
This sequence comes from Acidobacteriota bacterium, assembly GCA_965217775.1. Classification (GTDB taxonomy): domain Bacteria; phylum Acidobacteriota; class UBA6911; order RPQK01; family JAJDTT01; genus JAJDTT01. The sequence continues at coordinate 1,961,980 of CBDCJH010000002.1, read as the reverse complement.
GCCACATTTTGTTTCGCGCAATTGCTCAAACCCTTGAGAGCAAGAGTCCGTACTCGGAACGAGAATTGAATGGTTCGCTTAGAGAATGGATTGCTTCAATCGGCCTGGATGCATCCATAGACTGTGTGGCGTTCGACTGTGTGTCGTTACGACGCTACCTTGTCGAATGCGGATATCTGCGACGTGATGAAGGCGGGAGACTGTATACAGTCCGCATCACTGGGAATGAAAGTGTATCCTTTGATTCAGGCATAGAAGCGCTCGACGTTGTTAACTTTATACGATCTGTTAAGGCACGTGCTATCGCTCGAAAGCGTCGATGGCTAGGCCTATAGAACTTGGCGGCTTTTTCTTCTCACACTGCAATTAGAAGCCTCTGTTCGGTGTATTTCGGCAGGATCCGGCATAAGAAACGACAGTCTATTTGTCAGATCATCTTACTCTCCTGCTATCAATCGCTTGCGTAGATTGCTCCCCGATTCTTGGGCATACTCCGGTCCCGCCCATGTCCAGACGCGGCTTGTGCGGAACGCTGCGGTCCTCTCCGGCGGATGACGCCGGTCGTGCGCCGGCTATTGCAGGTAGATGAAGCTCTTCAAGTTGAAGAGGGCATGGGCGAGGTCGGTCCAGATCCGGCGGTCGGTGAGGATCAGATGCTCCCGAGTCTTCCTCTCGGCGATCAGCGTGGAGAGATACTCCTCGGCTCGGGCCGCCTCGAGAGCGGAGGGTTCCCGGCCCAAGGCCTTGAGGAACATGTGGTGGATGCGGGAGGTGGCCGTGTTGCCCTCCCCGGCGGCCAGATGTTTGCCCCACGCCTCGGCCTGATGCCAGGCGAATGGGCTGTTGAGAAGGGTCAGGGATTGAGCCGGGACGTTGGTCTGGTCCCGTTGCCCCAGAGTGCTGGCAGGTTTGGGCAGGCCGAACGCTTCCAGAAAGGGATTGTAAGCATTGCGCCTGATCTCCTGGTAGATGCTGCGTCTCCCGGCGCCATCCAAGGGCCCGGACGGCTGGAGCCCTTTGCTCTTGAGCTTCCCGATCTCGTGGTAGACGGGAATGGAGGGTCCGTACGGCTTCGGATCCAGGCTCCCGGAGACGCGCAGCATGGCGTCGCGGATCTCCCCGGCGTCCAGTCGTCTCAGGTTGGCATGCTGGTGGAGCCGATTGGCCGGATCCTCCCGGAGGGAATCGGCGGATGCCCCGCTGCTCATGCGATAGGTCTGGGACGTGGCCAGCCGGCGCACCGTGCTCTTGATGGAATACCCCTCCTCCACGAACCGGTTGGCCAGATGATCCAGGAGTTCCGGATGAGTGGGCGGGTCGCCCAATTTTCCGAAGTTGTCCGTGGTGCGGACGATTCCGTATCCGAACAGGTACCGCCAGATGCGGTTGACCATCACCCGGGCCGTCAGCGGGTTGCCGCGTGAGGCAAGGTCCTGGGCCAGTCCCAGGCGCACCCGGCCAGGATCGGTGTAGGGAACGCTGTCCAAAGCCGCCAGATATCGTCGGGGCACGGGCGCGCCGCGAGCGTCCTGGTCCCCGCGGACCAGGAATGGATGATCCGGCGCCGCTTCGTCCAAAACGGAGGGAGCGCGCCGGGGAACCGGCACTTGGGCTTCGATTTCCCGGAATTGGGTCAGGAGCGCGTCCACGGACGGGAGCCGGTCCCGGGAACGGGTCAAAAGGTCAGCTCGAACGAACGCGTCCAGATACGCGGCCTGAAGCTCGGATGCTCCGCCGTCCCTCCAAGCTTCGATGGCTTCCACCAGGCGACGGCCCATTCGCCGGGCCAGATCGGCGGGTGAGCGGGGCGCCGCGCCCCGGAGCAGATAGAGCAGGGACGGACGCGTTTCTCTGGGCGTCTCCTTCGTCTCGTGAAACAGAATCCGGCTGGCTCCGATGGCGGAACGCCCGTCCGTCCGCTCTTCCGGCTGGGTTTTGAACTTCTTGGGGTCGTAGTAGATATTGGTGACATCGTCCCGGGTGGCCAACTCGATGTACGCGGTGAATCCCTTCCAGTACGCCACGTCCCATTGAACCCATTCCATCCGGTCTGTTTTGGGGACGTGCCGCATATGGAAGATGAGGCCTCGAGGAACGGCATAGTTCTCCATGATCAACTGGGCGAAGCTGAAGTCCGATCCGAGGACGCTGAGACTGATGAAATTGGTGTCGATGGTAAAGCGTGGCGACTGGATCACGCCGTTGTGCTTGTCTGAAAGGAGATGGGTGTAGACCCCCCCTGGGTAGATGCCGTTGAGGATCCGTTTCCCGTTGGCGCCCACCGAGAACTCGCCTGGCCGGGACGGTTCCGCGGGAAGTCCGGCGCCGTGTCCGATCCACTTACCGTAGTCGGGGCCGGACAGATCCCACCGGACCTGGAAGTGCTCCCGGTTGAAAGCTTTTCCGGTGCGGATCCTGGCGTTCCACTCCTCTTTCAAAGCGGCCCATTCCTGACGGAAGTCGTCGCCTTCCTTGCCCGCCAAGCGGACCCAGGCCGCCAGCGGACTTCCGGGTTCGCAGCGGGCTTTCGCCAATGCCTGATTCCACGCTTGGCCGGCAGCAGACGCCGCGGTTCCAGAACCTTCGGTCTCATCCGTTTCGACTGCAGCTACCGCGGTCTCCGGGGCCGCCGGATCATCGGACGAGTCCGGTGGCGATGCAGGCTTGCACGGAGAGTCCGGTGGGTTGGTGAAGGCTTCGTGGGGTGTCTCCAACAGCTTGGAGCTCAGGGCGGACGCCTCCCGGATCCAGGCGCCGGCCAGCTCCTGGCGGATCTCTTCCTTCAGGCCGGTCAGCTCGTTGCGGCCCCAATCGAGACGCTCCGGATCGTCGACGGCTCTCTGGGTCGGCCGGGCTCCATAGAGCACTCCGAATATGGCGTAGTAGTCCTCCTGGCTGATGGCATCGAACTTGTGGTCGTGGCAGCGCGCGCACGAGATGGTGAGTCCCTGAAACGCCTTGGAAAGGACGTCGACCTGGTTGTCCGTCCATTTGATTCGGTCTTCCAGCGGATCCACCGGCTGGAACCCATGCTCCACCATGCGGAAGTGAGCCGTGGCCAAGAGCGATTCGTTGATGCCCAGGGCCGGGTTCATCCTGGGGGAGGGAAGCAGGTCGCCTGCCAGATGTTCCCGAATCAACTGGTTGTAGGGGATGTCGGCGTTCAGGGCCCGAATCAGGTAGTCGCGGTAACGCCACGCGTAGGGCGTGTCCGGGTCGCCTTCACTGCCGTGGGACTCGCTGTAGCGGACCAGGTCCATCCAGTGGCGGGCCCAGTGTTCCCCGAAGTGAGGTGAGTCCAGGTAGTCGTCCACCAATGCCTCGTAGGCCCGTGGAGAGGGATCGGCGACGAAGGCCTGGACCTCGCCCGGAAGGGGAGGGAGTCCCCTCAGATCGTAGGAAAGGCGCCGGATCAGAGTGTGCCGGTCCGCGGCCGGCGCCGGTTCCAGCCCTTCCTGCTCCAGTCTGGCCAGGATGAACCGGTCCATGGGGTGCAACGGCCAATTCGTGTCGTTCACCGCCGGCGGGGAGACGGATCGAACCGGCTGCCAGGCCCAGTGGCTGCGCTTTCGGGCTTCCAGGTGGAATCCTTCACCCGAATCCGCCGACGTCGCCGCAGGATCGGTCCACGGGGCTCCCATCCTGACCCATTCGATGAGTGACTGGATCTGCGCATCCGAAAGCGCTCCGGTGGGAGGCATCAGCGCCGGCCGTCCCTGGACGCGGTGGATCAAGGGGCTTTCGTCCGGCTTGCCTGCAACGATGGCCGGTCCCGAGACACCCCCCTTGATCAGGTCGTCGCGCCGGTCCAGCCGCAAGCCGGCGAAAGGCGTCGCGGTTTCGGCGCTGTGGCATTCGTAGCAGTGGTTGGCCAGCAGGGGGCGGATCTCTTTTTCGAAGAATTCCAGCGAGGCGGGTTCGGTCTCCGAGGCCAAAGCCGCGGTCAAGCAGACCAAGAGCGGAAAACCCGCGCTTATGCTTACCGAAAGAACTTTCATGGCTGAAGCCGATTTCGAACCCGCGGGCACTCCATCTCTGCCGGAAAGTGTAGCGACGGCGGACGGCCCAGGGCAAGGAAGCCAAGGACGTCCGGTGTCTCACGACGAGTCGTATTACCGAGGGTTGCCGTCCCGTAGTTCCCGCTGTCTACCAGGACCTGCGGACCTGAATGGGTGAGTCCGAGTCTGCCGGATTGACCACGATGGTGACGTTTGTCGATTCCAAGAGTTCGAGACGAGTTTCCAAGCTCTCCACGTTCGGCAGGCTTAAAGAGAGAATATATGTCTGAGGCTCCAGACCGTTGATGCGGAAATGCCCGTCCGATGGGGAGACGTCTGCGGACATTGGATCTAATAGGAAGGGGAGAACTTCGTGTTGGCGACCGGCTGGAGACAACCGAAGGGAGAATTCTCTTATCTGTTCATTTTCTTGGTTCATGACGTAACCGGACAACGAAAGTCCGGGCTGCAAGGTAATCGTGAAGATTTGGCTCGCAGGAGCAACCAAGGTGGATTCATAGGTAACGTACTCGCGATGAGCTACCAGTATCCGGTGTCTTCCTGGAGGAACGTCTGGAATCTTGAAAGTGCCATCCGATGAGGCAAAAGCACCAATAAATGTACCCTGTTCGAACCTGACCACGACCTGTGCGGCGGCGACAGACTGACCTTCATCGTTGAGAACGACGCCTTGGACTGTCGATTGCCCGACCAGGATCAAGTCGATTTCATTGTTCCTGCTTGGCTCGACCGTCAGGGTCTCACTGCCTTGATCCCAGATCGGGATAGCAAATCCATCAGCTTCAGCGGATATCAGAATTTTTCCCCGACGCACTCTGGTAAAGAAGAATTTTCCCGCCAAGTCGGTCAACGACCTTCCAAGACCGGGGAGACGTGTACTATTTGGCTTGAAGTCGAGGAGAACGACGGTCGCTCCATGAATGGGATGTCCGTCCGTATCCCACACGTGACCGGAGACGGAGCCCAATTGTGCATCCGGCACCCGATGCATCGTGATGACCACCTCCTCATCCTTGGGCATTGTCACAGGAACGCGAGAAGCAAGTTAATCCCAGATTATTCATGGGACATGTTGATAAGGGCTTCCAACCCGGCGTTTTCGTGCGGTCGGAGCCCGGTTTCTGTTGAACCTCTGTCGATTCGACTGAATCGGCTCAAAAACAAGACGATTGAACCAGTCATAAACCGTTTTCCGGCCAGGGGGACCGTCATCCGCCGACAGGTTGACTTTCCGGTGAGAAATCCCCACCGTTTCGGTCCCTTCCATGGGCCCGATTCCTCCTCCGTCCACTATCCCGGCGCCCAGGACACCCGCGCCAGGCTCTTCCACAACCGCTTCCAGTCCGTCGCCCCTTGACTGATGACGAAAATCAATCGCCTCCCCTGGCGCAGCGCCCGAGACGCCACTCGCAACACCCGCTCGCGAAAACGACGCAGACTCCAGCCCCGACGCGTCGCCTGCTCCATCAGCACCCGACCCAGGTGCAGGATCTCGTACCCCAGCAGATTCAGCAGGAACAAGACTTCGTTGTGGGGTCGAACCCCGGCCTCCGTCGTCGCTTCCGGCTTGGCTCCCGGCTTCAGTGGTTTGCCCCGATAGTGTGTCTTGGGCCGGCTCGCGGAGGACAAGGCCGGATCGAGCACGTCCATCAACTCCCCCATGTGCCCTTCCGCCTTCCCCCGCTTGCGATACTTTGCCAGCAACGCTTCCGCCTCATAACGCTTCCGGCTCAGGCTCGTCAGCAACCAGAAATGATCCGGATACAACTCCCCCGGTCGCTCCCGCACCACCAGCACCACCCGGCGCGCCCGATCCCAGCTCTCCGCCTGGTAGGTCAGCTCATGGAACCAGAGCCTCGGTGGTGCATCCGGGGATCGCCCCGCCGGTTGGGTCAAGTAGGGCTTCGCCATCCGGTTCAGGACCTCATTCTTGCGGATTCGAGCGATATAGGGCACGCTTCTCGACTCCAGCCCCTTCAGCAGCCCCGGCTCCGGGAACCCCGCATCCATCCGCACGATCATTGAGCCGCACAGACGCCCCCGACAGTGGTCCACCACCCGGAGCGTCAACTTCAGCGCCTTCTTTCCCAGGTAGCTGGCTCCCGGAAAAATCTCCCCGTCGATCAGGTCCCCCGTCTCGGCACAACTCGCCACCAACCCGTGGTACATCCGCTGGCGATAGTATCCGTTCCACTCGCTTCCCAGGGGATGCCCATGGACCTCCACCGGGAGACCGTCCACGTCCAGGTACATCGTCTTTTTCCGTCTCTTCTTCCGTGGGGTCTTTTTCCCCCGTTTTCGCCGCCGGCCTTCGATCATCTCGATCCGACGGCACGCCAGCTCGGTCACCGCCTGGTGCAGGACCGGAAGGTTCTCCTCCCGGCTGAGCGTGTCCAGCAGTCGGGACAAGGTCGGCTGTGACGCCAGCCCCTGGCCCTCCTCCAAGGCCGCCGTGCCCCGACGGGTCTGGCTCGCCACCCGCAAGCTCGGATCGTGACGCAGGCGGTCGGCGTCGGACTGGTCGCGCCAGCCCTGCCCCAACAGCAGGAGTCGAGTCCGCAGCAGATCCGACAGCGGATAGCGGATCGAACTCGGGTGTCGCGGATCGTGCAACCGCTCGGTCAACCAATCGATGAGGCCGCTACGATCCATCATCTCCCGCTGCACCAGGGCTCCCGTGTCCGCACTGAGCGACTCGGGGCGGGTCTCGAGGCGGAGGGATCGGTTGAATGAGGGTCGGATCTGCGGTATCGTCTCAGGCATGGCGTGCTCCGTTCTTTGTGGTTGTTTTAGCAACACCATAATCATACCACAAATGACGGGCACGCCACCTCTTTTCGCCGCCCTTGGAGGGGATGAAAACCGTGGAACTGCTTGCGTTTCGGACCCACTTGAATCCTGGGTTTAAACTGACGTTGAAAACAAAGATAGCGTTTCACCCAGGTCGGGTCTCAGCCGTTTTCTGTGGGTATCCGGTAACCCTCTGATCCGACTCGACATGACGGACACGCTTGCTCATTTTATGTTTGCGTGATGAATAATCTGGGTTAATGGGGATTATCCAGAGAACTTGACACCCCCAGCTCCTCCTTGCACATTGAGCCCCTACTCTACTCTTTCGCAAGGACGGAGGTGATTGGGAGAAGTTTTTTGGGAAACTGGCGGGCCATTCAATCCGAGGGAGGCTCAGGGTCCTGGATATCGGGCGTGATTTCAAACACGGACATTGTCACGTCGATCAGTATTAGAATGTAGAAGGCCAATACAGCGAGGGCGCCTGCATTGAAAGTTGCTGTACCAATCTCGGAATCAGTGGCCACAGGTTTTACTAGAACCAATAGTACGGCTAGGATGAAAAGGCCAATCAGCCAATAGGCCGCTTGGATCAGCTCCCTTCTGACAGATTGGAATGCTCGCACATTCGACCGTTCCTCTAATCGATTCAAGTTCAGGTGAATGCTGGAGATCGATGCCAGCGTTATGGTCAGAATGACGCCAAGAATCGTCAGGAGTTCGTGGTTGACAAATTCTCTCAAGAATCTGTTCCCGTCCCCGATGGCTGCTGGCCGACAGACTACCAAAGAGACGAGAACGACCAGAACTCCCACCAAGATCAATGAGAGAATCAGTTTCATTCAAAACCCAAAGAGCCTTCGGACCAAGCGGTTCCAGAAATCAACGTTCCGATGATGGAGCGACCGGTCATCATCGATCCTTATCGTTTTCGGATTCTCATCCGAGTCATAGATCGTCGTCTTGCTCGCTTTCAGCTTCGCATGCCCACCTCCCTTGGAGATGTAGTCCACCACCTCTTCAAGATTATCACGCTGGAGGTCAAGCTCGCCGTTCGGATTATGAAGAACCCCCGTCACTTTCACAGCGTTGTGGCGGCGCCGGAGACGTTTCATACTCTCGCTGAGCTCTCCTCTTGAACCGAAGAGATTTGGAGTCACAAACTCGAACTCCGCCCTCGAAATTCCTCCGGGGTGTCTTTCAATGGCCTCCCAGAAGTCCCGGTTCTGCTTGATAAGCTCGACCTGGATAATCCACAGCAAATGCGCCGAGTACATCCGATTCAAGTGAGAAGCCAGATGCGTTGCCACATGCAACGGATTCCCAACATCCCGGCGAAACTGAAACGCGATCTTTTGCCCATCCTGATGATCGCCAATGTCAATCGCGACGTTGGACGCTTTCCAGTTCTCCCGTGAATATTCCTCAAAGGCATTTTTCTGCGGGTATCCGGTAACCCTCTGATCCGACTCGACATGAAGGGCACGCTTGCTCATTTTATGTTTGCGTGATGAATAATCTGGGTCAATGTCACTGAGGAGCAGGTTGACGGACGCTTCCGAACTTCTTAGCGCACAATCCCACATGACCGAAATCAGAGCCGCATCCCGTAACCCAAGCAACGAGTAATCGAGTTCACATACGGCAACCATTTTTTGAACTCGTTGATAGAAAGCGCACTAGCTTTACCCCTGCCCCTGCCGGAACCCTCACGCACAATCTCCTTCCAGGCAAGCTTCGTTTTGAGTCCGATAGGGTGCGGCATTTCCAGTGCCTTGGTGTGAAAGGTGGTGGCGGCCCGGTACATCTTGATGGTGGACGGTGCGAGTCCCCGTTTATGCAAAGACCTGAGAAACAAAGACAAAGTGTTGTCGTTCAGTTTCTTTCCGTCCAACCATTCATTCAGTTCCTTCCAGCACGCCTTGTATGCTTTCCGGGTGTTGGGTGCAGCCGCTCGATACGCAAAGTGTAGGTTCAAATCCTTGCTCATTTCGTTCCTCCGATACCCTTTTTCAGAAAAACAATTAACTTTTTCGGATACCGGAATAACTGCGGCTGTATTTTTCCGCGTTCGCCTACGTGATGGTCCAGACGTTGCGAAGGGTGGGTCTGGCGGGAACGAGCTTGCGCGGGCGCAGAGCTGGACCCTGCGCGGGAAACTGCTGAAGATCGGGGCTCAGGTCCGGGTCACCACACGCAAGGTCTGGTTGTCGTTTTCCGAGAGCTACCCGAATGCGGCGCTGTTGCGGACGGTCTTGGCGCGAGTGCAAGCCCATCCGCTTCGCTGTTAGTGCGAACCTGCGGTTGGGAAGACTCCAAGTTGGGGGCCGCGGGCGGACTCTGCCTTGGACTCGGCACTTGAGAGAGAACCATCGCTCACGAATGCCCGTGGGAGCCCAAAGGTTACTGGACGTCGCCGGATTCCGGCATTCGTCACCGCATTCGAGTCGACAGAACGATTCTCGAATTCATGTGGATATGAAAACCACTGAAATGCTGTTAAACAAACCGCTTGTCGTATCGGTGATGAGAAGTTGAGGCTAGTTTATTGGCAAGCCTCGAATCAGTTTTCCAGGTAATATTCGCGCCAGACTCTCCATCCTTCGGAAGTAACGCGATAAACGGGGTAGGGGCTCGTTCTCCCCTCGGAATCATCGAATCCAAGCTCCTCATCTAGCTCTACCAAGCCATTGCTCTGAAGGAATGCAATGGCCGTGTTCACCACTTCGTCGGATATATTGAGGTCTTTTAGGATCCAGTAATGAAACGGTGATACAGCCACGCCACTACCTATCCCACGACTCTTTTCGATTAACTTATGGAACACTCGCTTCTGGTCGTCCGTGAGAGAGACTCTGGCGGGAGGCGCTGTTGGACGTGTTACCTCGTCAGCCAGCGATTGCTGGGTTCGAACCATCTCATACCCTGCTACTCGCAAAATGAAGTTATGTGTGCCCGCTCCCACTATGAATGCAGTAGCAATCAATGCGAGCAGCTGAAACCATGGCTTACGGGTCTGTTCGATGATCGCCCTCAGCCAATCTTGCCGGCACTTAGTTTTCATGGCGCAATATCCTCAAATGGAACCGACTGGATATGGGTGAAAGGTTACCGTGCATAAACTCCATGGCAAGTGGCTCCTCCCCTGTCATGGTGGGTAGGGTGGCGGTACAAACTGAATCATAGCGGTTGCCGTCAGGGAGGGCAAGGTGGAGCCTCGCAGTCCAGACGTGGGTGAGCGCAGGGCGGGGAAGTAACGCGGGTAGGGGCAGGACGGACGAACCGCCTGATCCCGCTGGCGCTGCCAGACGTGCCACGAATGCTGCCGTGCGAGCCTCCGGACACTCCGCGCACAATAGCTTGCTTGGGCACAGAGTCCCCCGGTACTGATGCCAGCTCTGTGATGGTCGGCGTCACCGTGACCGTCGTCGGCCGGGGCGGATCGGGAGGCGTAAGGCGCATGACAGGCATCTCCCGCACATCCACAGCGATCCGCCCCGTTTAGGGGATCCGCCTGGATGCCAAGTTCAGGGTTCCGTCGGGGTCGATCTCCACCACCATCTCCAGCCCCGGTCGAATCACCGACGCCGGGATCAGGGCGTCGGCCGAAGAATTGGGTGAACTCTCGTCCACCTCATCGCGGATGATCGACGCATCCGGATGGATGTCCAACACCTGGACCTCCGTTCCATTGACATGGAAGGTCGACCGCACCGGCGGTATGGGCCGTCCCGAAGCCTGGGGCGCCACCACGGACACACGCAGCAGCGCTTCCTCGCCTGTCACCAGCAGGACCGGGAACTCGCGCGACTATACGGCCTGGGTCAGATAGGCGGTGGATCCCCCGTCTACCCCGGCACAGGAATGGACTCGCTGCGTCCGTACTGCCTACAGCCAGCTCCGGAATCGCTCATCGTCCGCTTCGCACAGGTCGGTACCTCCGGCCAGAAGCTCGTTCAGTCCCTCGATCCCGCTAAGGCTGAGCGGAAGGGGTCCCGACATGTCGCTGTCGGCCAAGCTGAGGCGGGTGAGGGCTGACATGCGGCCCATCCACCCGGGCACCGGGCCCGTCGCCGAGGTGCGGTAAAGATCCATTGTCGAGAGGCTGGTCAGACCGGTGAATTCAGACGGTATCGTTCCGAAAAGCTCATTCTGTGCCAACCCAGGGTCGCGGAGCATCGAAAGGCTGCTCAGTTCCGGCAGGATGGAGCCGGTCAAGGCGTTCGTGTTGAGCAGAAGCCGCTCGAGTTCCGGCAATCTTCCAAGTTCCGGCGGAATGGGCCCTGTCAGACCGTTGAACTCGAGCTCAAGCCGTTCCAACATGGCGAGCCACGCGAGTTCCGGCGGAATGGGACCCCGGATACCGTTGCCCCACATGCGCAGACCGGTGACCCGTCCCAAGTGGCCGACTTCGACCCCAAACCATTCGTCGGGCGGGGCTCGGGCTCGACCTCGGGGCGCTACGCCGGAATGACACCCAGTTTGTCATCACGGCTGTGTTCTTCGGGCTTGGCCTCGCGCAGTACGTTTCTGCCGGCGCAGCTACTGCTGATTCCGAGGCAGCTGGTCCACGGGAGGGGGTCGACTGCTGAGTGAGTCCGATGTCTGCGACAGGTCGGAGAAGAACATGAGGGTAGCCGTGCTGGATGCCCTATTTTCGAAGAAATTCAGGGAGGCGGGATCAGAAGGGGAAGCCAGAGCAGCGGTCAGGCAGACCAATAGCGCGGAACCCGCGCTTATGCTTGTCGAAAGAACTTTCATGGCTGAAGCCGATTTCGAACCCGCGGGCACTCCATCTCTGCCGGAAAGTGTAGCGACGGCGGACGGCCCAGGGCAAGGAAGCCAAGGACGTCCGGTGTCTCACGACGAGTCGTATTACCGCGGGTTACCGTCCTGTGGATCCCGATGTCTACCAGGATTTGCGGATCTGGAGCGGTGAGTCCGAGTCTGCCGGGTTGAGCACGATGGTGACGTTTGTCGATTCCAAGAGTTCGAGACGAGTTTCCAAGCTCTCCACGTTCGGCAGGCTCACAGAGAGGATGTGTGTCTGGGGCGCCAGACCGCTGACGCGGAAAAATCCGTCCGATGGGGAGATGTCTGCCGTCTTAGAGTCGAATGGGGAGGCAGGTACGTCGTGTTGGCGGCCGGCCGGGGACAGTCGAAGGGAGAATTCTCTTATCTGTTCATTATTTTGATCCGTGACGTTGCCGGTCAATGAGAGTCCCGGCTGCAGGGTGACGGTGAGAAATTCATCTGTAGGCGTCACCAATTCGAATTCATGGGTAACGTGATCGCGATGAGTCACCTGTATCCAATGTTTGCCAGGGGGAACTTCCGGAATATTGAAAGTGCCGTCGGAGGGAGTAAAAATACCCCTACCTGTTCTTCCCGTTCCCCTTTCGAAAATTGCTAGTACCCCAGATTATTCATGGGACATGTTGATAAGGGCTTCCAACCCGGCGTTTTCGTGCGGTCGGAGCCCGGTTTCTGTTGAACCTCTGTCGATTCGACTGAATCGGCTCAAAAACAAGACGATTGAACCAGTCATAAACCGTTTTCCGGCCAGGGGGACCGTCATCCGCCGACAGGTTGACTTTCCGGTGAGAAATCCCCACCGTTTCGGTCCCTTCCATGGGCCCGATTCCTCCTCCGTCCACTATCCCGGCGCCCAGGACACCCGCGCCAGTCTCTTCCACAACCGCTTCCAGTCCGTCGCCCCTTGACTGATGACGAAAATCAATCGCCTCCCCTGGCGCAGCGCCCGAGACGCCACTCGCAACACCCGCTCGCGAAAACGACGCAGACTCCAGCCCCGACGCGTCGCCTGCTCCATCAGCACCCGACCCAGGTGCAGGATCTCGTACCCCAGCAGATTCAGCAGGAACAAGACTTCGTTGTGGGGTCGAACCCCGGCCTCCGTCGTCGCTTCCGGCTTGGCTCCCGGCTTCAGTGGTTTGCCCCGATAGTGTGTCTTGGGCCGGCTCGCGGAGGACAAGGCCGGATCGAGCACGTCCATCAACTCCCCCATGTGCCCTTCCGCCTTCCCCCGCTTGCGATACTTTGCCAGCAACGCTTCCGCCTCATAACGCTTCCGGCTCAGGCTCGTCAGCAACCAGAAATGATCCGGATACAACTCCCCCGGTCGCTCCCGCACCACCAGCACCACCCGGCGCGCCCGATCCCAGCTCTCCGCCTGGTAGGTCAGCTCATGGAACCAGAGCCTCGGTGGTGCATCCGGGGATCGCCCCGCCGGTTGGGTCAAGTAGGGCTTCGCCATCCGGTTCAGGACCTCATTCTTGCGGATTCGAGCGATATAGGGCACGCTTCTCGACTCCAGCCCCTTCAGCAGCCCCGGCTCCGGGAACCCCGCATCCATCCGCACGATCATTGAGCCGCACAGACGCCCCCGACAGTGGTCCACCACCCGGAGCGTCAACTTCAGCGCCTTCTTTCCCAGGTAGCTGGCTCCCGGAAAAATCTCCCCGTCGATCAGGTCCCCCGTCTCGGCACAACTCGCCACCAACCCGTGGTACATCCGCTGGCGATAGTATCCGTTCCACTCGCTTCCCAGGGGATGCCCATGGACCTCCACCGGGAGACCGTCCACGTCCAGGTACATCGTCTTTTTCCGTCTCTTCTTCCGTGGGGTCTTTTTCCCCCGTTTTCGCCGCCGGCCTTCGATCATCTCGATCCGACGGCACGCCAGCTCGGTCACCGCCTGGTGCAGGACCGGAAGGTTCTCCTCCCGGCTGAGCGTGTCCAGCAGTCGGGACAAGGTCGGCTGTGACGCCAGCCCCTGGCCCTCCTCCAAGGCCGCCGTGCCCCGACGGGTCTGGCTCGCCACCCGCAAGCTCGGATCGTGACGCAGGCGGTCGGCGTCGGACTGGTCGCGCCAGCCCTGCCCCAACAGCAGGAGTCGAGTCCGCAGCAGATCCGACAGCGGATAGCGGATCGAACTCGGGTGTCGCGGATCGTGCAACCGCTCGGTCAACCAATCGATGAGGCCGCTACGATCCATCATCTCCCGCTGCACCAGGGCTCCCGTGTCCGCACTGAGCGACTCGGGGCGGGTCTCGAGGCGGAGGGATCGGTTGAATGAGGGTCGGATCTGCGGTATCGTCTCAGGCATGGCGTGCTCCGTTCTTTGTGGTTGTTTTAGCAACACCATAATCATACCACAAATGACGGGCACGCCACCTCTTTTCGCCGCCCTTGGAGGGGATGAAAACCGTGGAACTGCTTGCGTTTCGGACCCACTTGAATCCTGGGTTTAAACTGACGTTGAAAACAAAGATAGCGTTTCACCCAGGTCGGGTCTCAGCCGTTTTCTGTGGGTATCCGGTAACCCTCTGATCCGACTCGACATGACGGACACGCTTGCTCATTTTATGTTTGCGTGATGAATAATCTGGGAGTACACCTGCTTTGGCAAGGGGCTGACCTGCCGTGTCGACAACGACCCCTTGAACTGTGGTCTGACTTTTCAGAACCAGATCGATTTCATATTCCTGACTTGATTCAACTACTATCTCCTTGCTCCCTTGGCCATAACTTGGTTCCGCGTAGCCTTCGGCGTCCGCACGGATCGAATATGTACCCCAACGAACTCGGGGGAAGAAAAAGAGGCCCGTCGGGTCTGTCGACGAGTCTCCAAGATAGTTCGAAACGCGACTGTCTTGTTCACGTTCAATTAATCCGACACTTGCCCCGTGTATAGGATGTCCTTTCGCATCCCAGACGTGACCGGATATCGATGCCAATAGCGGTTCCGGCACCCGGCGCATCGTGATGACCACCTCGTCATCCTTGGGCAATGTCACAGAAACGCGAGAATCAAGTTCGTATTCAGGATGCGCAGCCTCGGCGAGGAAGGTTCCGGAAACCGGTGGTCTGGGAACCAGAAAACGGCCCGATTCGTCACTCTGCTCGCCACAACAAGATTTGAACCGCCCGAACCGCCCTGGGGTCTCTTCTCGGAGCCGGACCTGCGCTCCAGCAATACCTCGAGAATGGCGGTCTACGACTCTGCCCCGAAGTTCCAACCGCGGTGTCATCAGGATGTTCTTTTGGAGGCTTCTCTCAGCAGGCGTAATGAGTATCCCGTCGGTGGAATAGGGGCGGAAGCCGTCCGCTTGGGCACGGAGCGTGTATCGCCCTGCGTCGCGGATGGTCATCCGAAAACTGCCGTCGTGACCGCTGACGGCTTCGGACCGCACGTCCTCGCTGCCAACCGGCGATAACTTGAGGCGTGCGCCTTGGATTGGAGCGCCATCCTGGCTGTTCGTGACGATGCCGGCAATGGTCGATTGCGCTGCCCGTCGCTTCTTCGAGCCAATAGATTGCGGAGGCCTGCCTTGATTTGGAACGGATTCGTCCGGGACTGCCGATCTTGACCCTTGGAGCCTGACGTGCGCTCGTTCAGCGTTTCTATTGCGCACTGAGCCAGAATCCGGGTCTCCATCGTCACGAGTCGTCTGGGGAGTGAGATTGGCGGTATTTGAGGAATCGTCCCGTGGTCCATGCAAAATGACCTACAAGCAGAAGATCAGAGCCAAGATGCCGATCCCGATGAGGATGAACCGAGGCTGGGATGGCTTTCTCATGATGTCGGCGAACTCCCGAACCGCACGTTGCCGGCCGGTAGCCCCTGATGGTTACCAATAGTTGCGGACCCGAATGCGGGAGCCAGAGTCTGACAAATTTAGCATGATCGTAACGCTTGTCGATTCCAGCAGTTCGAATCGGGTAAACCGGCCGTCTGCGTTCGGCTGGTCCACAGAGAGAATGTACGTCTGGGGAGAGAGACCCTTGACGGAGAAATACCCGTCCGCCGGGGAGACGTCCGCTAACTTGTCGTAGTGCTGGCCGGTTGCCGGGGACAGTCGAAGGGAGAATCCTCTTATTGGTTCATTGTTTTGATCCACGACGTAACCGGTCAAAGATAGTCCGGCATGCAGGGTGATAGTGAAGAAATCGTCCGTAGGCGTTACTACACCGGATTCATAGGAAACGTAGTCGCTGTGAGTCGCCTGTATCTGGTGTCTTCCAGGAGGAATTCCTGAAATGTCGAAAGTACCGTCAGTGGATGTACCAACACCAATAGCTGTACTTCCTGATCCCATTTCCCACCGTACCCTGACTTGCGCGTCGGCAAGAGGCAGACCGTCCGGGTTGAGAACGACACCGTGAACCCTCGTCTGATTCTCCAGAACCAGGTCGATCTCGTTTTCACCGTTTGAATCCACCGTCACGTCCTTAATCCCGCGCCCATAGATTTGTCGGGCGTAGCCTGTTGCATACGCCATGACTTGATACTTGCCCCGACGAACTCTGGGAAAAAAGAAGCGGCCCGTCGGGTCTGTCGACGAGTGTCCCAACCCGTTCAATAGCGGTCCCCATGACTCAGTTGTCTTGAGTCTTACCTCTGCTCCTTGAATGGGACGTCCGTTCGCATCCCGCACGTGACCGGATAGGGAGGCCATCAGCGTATCGGGCACCCGACGCATTGTGACGACCACCTCGTCATCCCTGGGCAATGTAACTGGGACGGGAGAATCGAGTTCGTACTCAGGATGCGCGGCTTCGACGAAGTAAGTCCCCGAAGGAGGCGCTCTGTCCGTCCGAAAAAAGCCTGATTCCTCGGTCTGCGCCATGAAAGACTGACTGAATCCTCTTTCGGTCTCCTCTCGGAGCCATACTGACGCTTTGGCGATCCCTCGGGAGTGGCGATCTACGACTCTGCCTCGAAGTTCCACCTCCGGTGTCATCAGGATGTTCTTTTGCAGGCTTCCCTGCGTGGGAGTAATGAGCAGCCGGTCGATGAAGTAGGGCTGGAAGCCGTCTGCCACGGCATGGAGCATGTACCGCCCTGCATTGTGGATGGTCATTTGGAACCTGCCGTCGTGAGCGCTGAAGGCTTCGAGCGGTACCTCCGCGCTGCCAAGCGCAGATAGCCTGACGCGTGCGTCTGGTATTGGAGTTCCATCCTGGCTGTTCGCGACGATGCCGGCGATGGTCGATTGCACCGGCCGTCGTTTCTCCGAGCCGCCGGACGGTGGGAGCTTGCGTCGATTCGGCGGGACTTCCTCCGGATTTGTGGACCCCGGCGTTTCGAATCTGACCCGCGCTCGTTCGGTGACTTGATTGCGCATCGAGACGGAATCCGGTGCTCCATCGTCACTGGTGGTTTGCGGAGTTCGATTCGTGGTAATCGAGGAGCCGTCCTTTGGTCCATCCCGAATGATCCACAGGCAGAGAATCAGAGCCAGGAAGCCGATCGCGATGAGAATGAATCGTTGCCGGGATAGGTTTCTCATGACCAGCGACCCCGTGGGAGATTCCGTCTAGAATAACGGTTTATAGGGAGATATGGGACTCTGCCGCCTCTGCCTATTCGTCACCACCGGCCTGACGACCGTCATCATGGCGTTAATGACTGCGTGCTCCAGTTCAGAGGGGGTTGCTGTCGACTGGTCCGCCGGAGACTTCCAAACCGTTCTGGAGTCCAGCATGCGGCAGCTTCGATCGGACGCGGGTCTCACAGGCGTCGCGGCCGCCGTGATGACCGATGGCCGGTTTAAGGGTGTGACCGTCGACGGCGAACGCCGTCGCAGTACCGGAATCCCGGTGACCGTAAACGACCGCTGGCACGTCGGCTCGATAGCCAAGTCGATGACGGCTACTTTGATCGCGGTTCTGGAACACGAAGGCATGCTATCCATCGACAACGCTATGCTCGAATTGTTGCCCGATATCGAAATGGCCGCCGGCTGGCGTCCCTGCACACTGCAAAACCTGCTGACCCACACCGCCGGCGCGCCCGCCAACTTTCCGATGAAGGTCCTGAAGGTGTGGCCCGACACCGCGGAAGAGCTCGTCGCCACGAGACGCAGATTTATAGCGGAGATTCTGGCCGAGGAACCGGAATCCCCCTGCGGGGAGCGCTACTCTTATTCCAACGTCGGTTACACCATTGTCGGCCATATCGCCGAGACCATCGCCGGTGTCCCGTACGAAACCTTGATTGCGCAGAAGGTGTTCACTCCACTGGAACTGAAGAGCGCTGGATTCGGTCCGCTGAAGGGCGACAAGCCCAACCAGGAACCGCTCGGTCATATGAGATTGTTGTGGTTTCGGTTCGCCATCGATCCATTCGAATCGCACGCCGACAATACGCCGGTAATGGCGCCGGCCGGCGGGTTGCATCTGAGCATCCGGGACTTGGCGCGTTACGGCTCCATCCACCTCCAGGGAGATAGCGGGACTGCAACATCCTTGCTACCGCAGGAGAGTTGGGAACGTTTGCATACGCCGTTTCTCGAGAACTACGCGTGGGGTTGGGTTCGATACAACCGGGAATGGTCGGGCGGACCGGTGCTTTGGCACAATGGCAGTAACACGCTCTGGTACGCCTTGCTGATGTTGTTGCCTGCCAAGAACACCGTTCTCGCGTTTGCGACCAACGATGGCGCGATCGAAGCAGCGGAGAAAGCATTTGTCGGATTGGCTCGGCAGTTGAGCGAGGCGATGCCGGCATCTTGATCACACCTAAAGTGCTTACACCCTTGCGTAAAACATGATGGGATCAAACAGCTCGTTTTCGGTGCTTCTTGCCGCCCTGACGGCCACGGCATGGCTGTCCGCGGCGCCTCCGGAGCAAACGGAGCTCACGGTTGGCTGGCAGAAACAGCTATTCCTGGACGACTGGGTCGTCGATTCCACCCACAACATCTCGCGAGTTCTCAAGAAGCCTCAGCGCTGGCCGGGAAATCCGCTGATCGTCGGCGACAATCCCTGGGAGAAATGGACCGTCTACCTGAATGGTCGCGGAGTTCTCTACGACGATGACGACCGGCTGTTCAAGATGTGGTACCTCTCCCCGACCTTCGATGACGCGGTTCCGAGTGGTCTGAGGTACAAGGTCTGCTACGCCTTCTCCGAAGACGGAGTCCAATGGACCAAACCCAATTTGGGGTTGGTGGAGTGGTCGGGCTCCCGCCGAAACAACATCCTCCCCTGGGGCCAGCATTGGATGCGCCGGCCCAACGTCATCCGGGACCCGCGGGACGCGGACCCCCAGCGCCGTTTCAAGATGCTCTATACGGATGTCGTCGGCGATTGGCCACGGACCGACTACCGGCAACTCGCCGGAATCACCAAAGCCACCTCGCCGGACGGGATTCGCTGGAAACGCAATGTGGACGGCAAGCCCTGGCGGCCGGGCGGCAACGGGACCAACGTGCTGGGCTGGGACCCAACCGCAGAGACGTATGTCGTCTACATCCGAATGTATCCGCCCGGATCCTCCCCGCAGGAGTCGCAGATCTCGATCTTCCGCGCCACCAGCGACGACTTTCTCCGGTGGTCCGAGCCGGAGCTGGTGCTGGCTCCGGAGCGGGAGGATCTGGACTACAAGGGCTTTCCGGCGTTGATCTACGAGCACTACTACGTCGCTTGGCTCTGGGTCTGGAAGGACCGGGAATCGCATTTCGAGTTGGTGACCAGCCGGGACGGCGTCGATTGGAAGAGGATCTTCCCGGGGAGGGTTGCGTTCCCCCTCGGCGCACCCGGTACGTGGGACTCTGAAATGGTCTCCCTGAACACTCCCATCGTCCGTGACGGCCAGATCCGGATCTACTACGGCGCGTGGAATCATCCGTATCGGCGGGACGCCATGGAACGGGTGCAGCAAGGTTGGATCGAAGACGGGCAGCGGATGCAGCGGGCCATCGGTTTGGCTACACTCCGTCTGGATGGGTTCGTTTCCCTATCGGCGACTCGGGAACCGGGAACGGTCATGACCAAGGCTCTACGCCTGCCGGGGGGATCGTTGTTCGTGAATGCCGACGTCCAAGGGGAGTTGAAGGTTGAGCTCCTGGACTCCGACGGAGGCGTTTTTCCCGGCTATTCCGCCGAAGACTGTGTTCCGATCCGCTCCGACGGGCTCCGTCAGATGATCCGCTGGGAGCGGGCCTATCAACTGGATTCGTTGCGCGACCGAGCCGTACGGCTGCGTTTCCACATGCGCGAGGCGGATCTTTACGCATTCTGGTTCCAGCCCCACGGAGGAGAGTGACCACGGTTGCGCCTACAAGATCGGAGATAGGGGAGGCATGGGAGCGGCGGTTTTCTTGCCGCCGAACTCCCGAGTAACGAAACCCCGAGGCGGGAGCGGACAAGACCGGAGTGGGCGACAAGAGAGTCGCTCCTCCTAGCTGAACCATGCCGGAACTCAACATCCGATTGCTCGACCAGATCATCATCGGCCTCGGTTTCCTGCTGCTGGTCTTCATCGGAATCCGCTGCTCCCGCCGCAGCCAGACGGATGAAGGCTACTTCCTGGCGGGCAGATCCATGCCGGGCTGGGTCGTGGGCTTCTCCTTGATGGCCACCATCGTCAGCTCCCTGACCTTCCTCGGACTTCCCGCTTTCGCCTTCGGAGACGCCAATTGGCGCAATGTCCTCTCCCTCTTCACCTACATTCCGGCGGTCCTGGTTGCCGTCTATCTGTTCATTCCCTTCTACCGGGCGACGCGTGTGCGCTCGGCCTACGAGTATCTGGAACTCAGATTCGGCCTGTGGGCACGGGTCTACGCGGCCGCCGCCTTCGTGCTCTTCCAATTTTTTCGGACCGGACTGGTGCTCTATGCGGTCTCACTGGCGATCCAGTCCATCCTGGGGACGGACGAGGCTTCGCTGCCCGTGATCATCGTCATCGCGGGAATCCTGGTCTCCGCCTACACCATCCTGGGAGGGCTCCAGGCGGTGATCTGGACGGACGTCTTTCAAGGAATCGCCCTCATCGGGGGAGGACTCCTGTGTCTGCCCATCATCGTTTCCCAACTGCCCGGAGGTTTTGCCGAGTTGCTGCGGGTAGCCGAGGCCGACAACAAGTTCGATCTGGGCAGCACCGGCCTCACCCTCCACGGGAAGACCGTCTGGGCCTACGTGGTCGCCGAACTCATGATCTTGCTGCAGATTACGGGTACGGATCAGACGAACGTCCAGCGCTACGCAGCCGCCAAGAGCGACAAAGACGCCTCCCGGGGCGCCGTCATCGGCTGCTGCCTGGCGGTGCCGACCTGGACCTACTTCGTGTTTCTGGGGACCGCTCTTTACGTCTTCGTGAAGGTGGTTCCGAACACCGGGCTGGAGGGACTCCCAGCGGACGCCATATTCCCAAGATTCATCCTGACCCAACTCCCCGCAGGCTTGGCCGGGCTGGTGTTGACCGGACTGCTCGCGTCCGCCATGTCGACCTTGGACTCGAGCATCAACGCCACGGCGGCTACCGTCACCACCGACTTTTACCGAAGACTATGGGCCAAGGATAAGGACCCCCGCCATTATGCGAAAGTCGGAAGACTGATCAGTCTGCTGTTTAGCGTGGTGATGATCACCGCCGCCTGTACGATCCATCTGTATCGGGTCTCCGAGACTCTGGACGATCTTTCCAGAATGTTCCTCTCGATCCTCGGAGGGGGTCTTTTCAGCTTGTTCGTCGTGGGGATGGTCACCTTGCGCGTGGACAGCCGGGCTGCCCTGACCGCCACCGCGGTCACGGTCCTCTCAGTCGGCGCCTGGTTGTTTGTGGACACTCCCTTCGGCAAGCAGCTCTTTCCTGGCCTGTCCGCGTACGTGCCCGACAACTACTGGGTGAGCGCGTTCGCCAATCTGCTGCTCTTCGGAGTGGCCTATTTCGTCAGCCTCCTGATCGGAAGCCGGCACGGCAGGGATCTCACAGGACTCACCGTTTGGCGGCCCAGTTCCCGATCCTGACACGGAATCGCCTTGAACAAATTTCACCCTCCAGACGGACAGACGCGCGCGCTTGCACACTGATCACAACTGACCGAAGCACCTACTCCCAAGCCAAGCGCTAGTGGCGGGGGGAGTTACGATATGACCTGAACCGCTGAGGGCTCAAGTAAGTGTCATAGTGAACGCGATGCAAAAAGTGCCGAGACCGTGTCAATACACGTGGCCAAAGTCCCGAAGATGTTTGAGGATATCGTCGTCCTGAAAGGTCTGTATACCGCTTTCCCTGTTCTTACAGAAGTAGTCAACGTGCTCCCTACCCCGGGGGGTAACCCACGCTTTCGCGATCCGTTTGACGGATGGATAGCATTCGTTGACAATCTTCGGGCTAGTAGCGGTCGCAAGCAGCGCGTCAAGCTCCAGATTTGAGTCACCCTCGGGTTTCGGCCAGGGGACATTTAAGAAACCGCAACTATTGACCGCGACGGGCTCATCTCTTGCAGACGAAAGCTGTCCGTAGCACGATTCATTTGCGACAAGCTCGCACCAGCTGTGGAGCTGCTTAGCTGGCACTTTAGAATTCGGGTTTAGAAGGAGTCCCACACATCCCCAACACGCCGAAATTCCATTCTTACCGCCTTCAGCAGCCCAAAGGTGTCTGGCTTCCTCGACTATGTTCTGAGAGTTACATGGGATTACGATTGCACGTCCGAATTTTGCTTTGTTGAGACCCGCAGAAAAAACCATAGTGTAGGACTTTCCACGGGTCTGCGAGCAGCGTCCGTAGCGAATCGGTGTCCAGACGTATCGCTTATGTTTAAGATTGAGACGTTCTCGCCGCCATTTTTTACGCTTAGGTTTGTTTTCCCAGTACAGCGATCCAATGACCAGAACGCCAAGTGAGAATCCGTTTCTATCAAGGTCTCGTGATTCAACCATGTCGTACCCTTTCAGTCGTGTTTCCGATGTTTAACCTGACGGTCATCGGTCCGAAAAACCGGACCGCATAAATTAATGGCACCAAGGTACCGATGCACTGGAACCGTCGCAACCTCTTGCTTTTTTCGTACACATGACTCCACGCGGTACCACCGTCCGCCCGGGCAGTCGTCGCTATTAGCGCCCCCACGTCAAGGACGCATGGGGCGCGTCATACGAGGGGAGGAGCGCTGTCCGCACACTCTGGGACGTCACGACTTGGTACATTAGTTGATGACAATCCGTCACCATCGCACGGGCATTACCTGCGGGAGGTCATCCCAGGTAGACCTCCCGCTTCTTTATTAGGCTACGTCGCTTGTTGGGGACAGTGAGAACAGCACCGAGCGGCGAGTGATTCACCAGGAGAGAGCCCTTGCCGGACCCAGAGGGATGGGTCTCGTCTGAGCAAGTAGGCTATCCATGTCCACGATGAAATTCTGGGGACCTTTGGCTGCACTGTTGCTGTTGCTGATCTCGTCATGGGCGTGAGAGCCTGAGCGGCCTTTCGAGATCACTCCCGGTTATCGGGCGACTCCATTTGACCGTGATTCCCTTTCTATGGCGCCAGGAGCCCGATTCTTCGGTCCTGGCAGTGGCTAATGGAATGGCCCTGAATCCTGAGGGGCATTCCTCGCTCTGGGACACGCGCACGCTGCTGCCGATCGGCAAGCTGGAGGTGACCGCCCACGAGTCTGTATTGAGCTCGACCAACAATGGCTATGACCTGCTTCACGAAACTGAATTGATCCGTGCCATGGAGGGCGCCTATAGCTACTACATGGGCATGATGGCAGGAGAAATCACTGGTGGTGTCGTTGGAATCGCCTACCGCCCCGGCTGGTCAAGCTTTTCGACGGTCAACTCGACGACAATTGCGCACGAACTTGGACACAACTTGAATCTCCAACATGCGCCGTGTGGCGGTCCCGCGATGTTGGACCCGTCGTTTCCCGCGGCCGACGGGTCAGTCGGCACCTGGCAGTCCGTGGTGAAAGTCCCGCGAGCACCGAGACCGTTCCTGCGCCCGCCGGACAAGGCGCGATTCGGGTGCATACCGGGAGTATGTGCCCGAATCGCAACGCCGTCCGCCGGGATGCAGGGACGGTCGAATGCCGTGATGACTTTTGCCACGGGCTGCTGGGGATACGACTTCCGAATCGGCGGCCGGCTGGTGCCCCCGATCTGGCCGGACCTGATGTCCTATTGCAATCTCCGCGACTCCAAATGGATCAGCGACTACCATTTCACCAACGCGCTTCGGTACCGCTTGCCCACTGTCGCCCGCGGCGAGCTGCCGTCTTTGGTCGCCGCCCCGGCAAAGTCCCTCGTGCTCTGGGGAGGTGTTGGCGCCGGAGGTGCTCCGTTCCTCGAGCCGGCGTTCGTGGTGGAGGCCCCGGCGTCGCTGCCAAGGTCCACCGGCACGCATGAGATCCACGGGCGAACCGCCGCCGGAGATGAGCTTTTCTCTCTGAGCTTCGAAATGCCGGAGGTGGCGGACGGAGGTGGGAGATCCTCTTTCGCCTTCGTCCTGCCCGTACAGCCCGAGTGGGCTGACCAGTTGGCCAGCATCACGCTGTCCGTCCCCGGCGGCTCGGTCACCCTGGACCAGGAAACCGACCGACCGGTGACCATCCTTCGCAGTCCGGCGACCGGCCAGATTCGCGGCATCCTTCGCGATGTCACCCTCGCGGCGCTGATCCGAGGTAACACGGCGTCCGCGTTGTCGCTGGACCCGGGATTGGAGAGGTTGACCAGCCGCGGGATCCCGGCTCCGGAAGACTGGACCCGGTAGTCGGGACGGATCGTCCACCCTGCCTCACATGATTTGGAACGCCGACTACGGCTTCCACTACCGGCCTCTCCGAGCCGATTCGGGCGGAATGCCTACTGCCGTTGGGCACTTGAATCAATCACCTGTACTTGGATTCGACCCTGGGCGGTCTCCCCGCATCATTGAATACTGAGAAACGCTTCAATCCCTGCCAGGAGGAATAGATCCAAGTGTCAGTGACCCGCCTGAGGATTCCACCTCTTCACCGAATGAGATCCACGAGAATTCCCCTGACCACAATGTTGGGAATCCTTGTGATGGCCGTCCCGAAATGGACAATGGCACAGATCACGCCGGTCTGTGACCGGACTCCGGGTGTCCGCGACGCGATCGTAAAATTAGTTCCAGGCAAGAATGATTGTGCCGATGTGAACGAGGCGGATCTGGCCGGGATAGAGGGTGTCCTCCGACTGGTCGGTCCCCACGAAGTTACTTTCCAGGATCCTTACCAGGCCCCTTATATTGGGGGGGACCTCTCCGAACCGTTGATGGAATTGAAGGCTGGAGATTTCTCCGGACTCTCGTCGCTGGAAGCGATCACACTTCGGTACAATCACCTGACCAGCCTGCCGGCCAATGTCTTCTCCGGACTTCCATCGTTGCAATGGCTGAACTTGTCTCACAACGATCTGATTACCCTTCCGGCCGGACTTTTCTCCGGTCTAAGGGGACTCCAGCGTCTCTATTTGAATGACAACGCCCTGACCACCCTGCCGGTCGGGGTCTTCTCCGGGCTAACGGGTCTGCAGGAACTCTATTTGAGCGACAACAGCTTGTCCGGACTGGAGCGTGAGGTCTTCGCCGGGTTGTCTGCCCTGCGGAGACTCCACCTAAGGTACAACGACTTGACCGGACTGCCGAGCGGGGTCTTCTCTGGAAAATCAGCGCTACAGGTGCTCTATCTGAGTTACAACGAACTTGAGACGCTGCCGGTCGGGGCCTTCTCCGGGTTGCCGGCGCTACAGCGACTCAGCTTGACTTCCAATAACTTGACCGCTCTGCCCGAAGAGATTTTCTTCGAACTCCCCTCACTGCAGTGGCTCAGTCTGGCCCGGAATGACCTGACCACACTACCGACGGGAGTCTTTGGAGGACTGGCGGCACTCAAGGAGTTGAGTCTGAGCAAGAACGCGCTAACTGGCCTGCCAGTGGAAGTTTTCTCGGAACTCCCCTCGCTCCAATGGCTCAGTCTGTCAGATAATGATCTTGCTCGACTACCTCCCGGAATCTTCTCCGAGCTGTCGTCCCTGGTGCGTCTTGATCTGTCTGACTGCGGGCTGACCGACTTGTCTCCCGGAGTCTTTGCCGGACTGACGGCCCTGGAACGGCTCAACCTGTCTCGCACCCGCATGACGACCTTGCCGGTTGGGGGCTTCACGGGATTGAATGCCCTCCAGGACCTCTACCTTATTGGAGGCGCCCTGACCACACTTCCGGCGGGAGCGTTCTCCGGGTTGCCGTCTCTAGAACGCCTCGACCTGTCTTACAACGCCCTGACTAATTTGGCGAAGGGGGCCTTTCTTGGACTTTCC
Organism: Acidobacteriota bacterium; assembly: GCA_965217775.1. Classification (GTDB taxonomy): domain Bacteria; phylum Acidobacteriota; class UBA6911; order RPQK01; family JAJDTT01; genus JAJDTT01. The sequence continues at coordinate 1,936,067 of CBDCJH010000002.1, read as the reverse complement.
GCCCTGACCTGGCTCGACCTGGAATTCAATCGTCTGACTCGTCTGACTGACGGTCTCTTCTCCGGACTGAAGTCGCTGTACATCGTCCAACTGCATGGCAACCCGGGTCCCCTGCCTATCGTCATTTCATTGGAACTGGTCGATGAAGGTCGTTTTCGGGTCCGGGTGCACGCTGGAGCGACCTTTGCGATCGTTCTGCCCGCGACTGTGAACAACGGCTCAATTGAGGAAGATCGTGCCCAAGCGGGAGATTTGCAATTCGTCCGGAGTCAACCTACCCGCACCGCAATCATCATCCCCACGGGCAGAGTGACAAGCCCCGTCTTCAAGGTGTCTCGTACACCCGGCACGCTCGCGGCCGTTACGGTAGATCTGGGAAGGTTACCGAGACCCCCGAAACCCGAAGATTGGTATCCTTCCGGCTACTACCTCCTCAAGGATGCCGACGTTCCGCTGACAGTGCTGGAGACACTGTCCCTGGATTTCCCACATTTCGGTAACGGTGAGTCAATATATTCCGACGTGGTGTTGATGAACATCGGGAGCCGGCCGATCCGGCCCGTGATTCATTTTTCCGACCAGAAGGGCGATCCAATTCGAGCGAATTCCGTAGTGGATGTCATGCGGGATTTCGTGATGCAAACAGACGGGGCTCTGAGGGTCCGAAGGGAGCTGGCACCCCTTGGCGAACTCACTATAACGACCCATGGCAGAGGCCCACTGGTGACCGGATCAGTCGGAGTAGTGTCCAACGGGCCCATCGGTGGAGTCCTACGGTTCGATGCTCCTGGTATCGGAGTTGCAGGGGTGGGTGCCAGTCGACCCCTGCGGGACGCTCTTTTTCCGGCCCGGCGCCAAGTGGGAGGGATCCGGACCGCGATGGCAATTCACAACCTGAGTGAGGAAGCGGCGGAAGTCACCTGCCGATTGATGAAAGGCGGCGCCATATTGGAGACGGCAGCGTTCCGGTTGGAGGCCAACGGGCAGGTCGCCCGGTTCCTCGAGGAGGTCTTCGCCGAAACCGACACCTCCGAATTCGTGGGGTCGGTTCGGTGTGCGGTACCGGAGGAGAACCAGTTTACGGGAGTGGCGATCGAGGTGGATCCAGACAACCGGATCTTCACCACGGTGCCGGTAATGCCATTCCCGTCGGTGCGGCGACTGGATACCACGATCCTGAACTTTGCGCACTTCGCCAATGGAGAGTCCATCACTTCGGAAATCGTGTTGGCGAACATGTCCATCTACCCAATCCGGCCCGCCCTCTATTTCTACGATCGGGAGGGCAAGTCCATCGACCCGGAATCGGTCGTGGAGGTGACCGGAGATCTGAAGTTGCGGCAAAGGTTCCCTGGCGACCCCGCTCTGACCGTTGAAACGGCGATGAAGCCATTGGGCGAGCTCACGATTTCGACCCATGGCCTGGGAGAAGTATCAACTGGATCGGTTCGAGTATTGGCGGATGTCGTCATAGGCGGAGTTCTGCGCTTTGACATACAAGGCGTTGGCGTCGCTGGGGTGGAACCTGGCCGGCCCGTCCGGGACGCGATCTTCCCGGTCCGGTACCAAAAGGGAGGGATCCGCACCGGGGTCGCGATTCGCAATCTGGAGGAGAAGGAATTGGGAGTGACCTGTCAACTAATGCGCAAAGGCGCGGTGCTGGCGGAGACGGAGATCCAGTTGAACGGTCAGGGGCAGACGGCCCGTTTCGTCGATGAGATATTCCCACAGATGGATTCCTCAGACTTCGGAGGATCGGTGCGCTGTACCGTGTCCGGGCAGGGAAGGTTCACAGGAGTGGCCCTCGAGATGGATATCGGTAGTCAGATATTCACCACACTGCCGGTGGTACCGGTCTGGCAACAATAAATCGATACGACATTCCGGATTGACCTGAACCTCGGTCGTCAGGCCGTCATTGAATCGGGCGGTGAACAGATAGGCGTCGGCGGCGATCCAGTCATCGACGCGACGGTCGAACCTCCTTCGTTGTGCTCGTCCGGCATCTGTAACGCTCTCAAGTGCGGGCGGGTCCTACGGTATGTTGATGTCCGGGTCGATCCAGACCGTCCCTTCACAGAGTGGGTTGGATGATTCGGCATGAGCCGTGGTCTGGTGAGCCCCGCTGATGATCAGGGTCAGGGCAAACAGGGGACGGTCGTTGTGGGGACAGTCACTCTTCGTGGGTTCCTGAAACGAAATTTTTTAACTGTCGCTTAGAAGTACGTCCGGATCTGACGTATTCGCCTGCTAGACTCGCTCCACAAATAATTTTTTGGGGGTGAAAGCGATGCTGAACGGCTACGAACGGCGCCTGATTCTGGGGTACCTCTCGAACCTGGCCTCGCGCCTGCATCACAATCGCCCGGAAGCACGGGCGCTGGCCGAGTGCGTAGCCGAGCGGGCTGACCATCTGACGGTCGCCGACTGTGACGCGAGACGAATTGAAGAACGACTTTACGCCTACTCCCACGGAGAATTGACCGCAGCACGATGGCAGCAACTACGGGACATCCTCAAGGGTCAGCAGGCGGAGACGAAACACGTTCGCGCCGATCGGACGGCACTCCGAATCCGGCGTCTCGGACGCGAGATGGAGCTTTCTCGAACCGATATCGTGATTCTCGAGTTTCTGCTGCGCTACCAGACGCAGCCGGCCATCGAGTCGATCGTCGACAACGTTGTCAGGAGTGGCGACAGAAGGTTCGTGAATGTCTTCAACGTCGGGAGCCGCGTGCTGCCGGATCTTCTCGGGCTGACGTTTGGCTCGTGTTTCGGCCGCTTTGCAACCCACGCGCCGCTCGTGCGGTCGGGCCTTTTGTCCATCGACAACGATGGGGATTTTAAACCCATCGCTCGATTGAAGCGGCTCGTACATACCCCCGGGGATACCGGCATCGATGCGCGGTGCCTTCTGTTCGACGTGGGGCCGCCGGGTGAACTCGAATGGTCGGACTTCGAGCATGTCGCTGAAGGCCGCGACCACGCCGAAAGCCTGCTCAAGGGCGCGCTGCAGGCGCGCGAAACGGGCGTCAACGTCTTGATCTACGGTTCTCCGGGGACCGGCAAAACCCAGTTCTGCAGTACCCTCGCCCGTCGGCTGAAGGTGAAGCTCTACAGCGTCGGCGAAGCGGACGAGTGGGGTAACGAGCCGAATCGTTTCGAAAGGCTTCAGGAACTCCGGCTTGCGCAGCGCCTGCTGTCCAGCGGTCGCGATTCGATTCTGTTGTTTGACGAAATGGAAGATCTACTTCGGGATCCGGCTTTCATGGGCATGCCGTATTTCAAACAGTCCGGCCGCGGCCGGCTTCGGGCAGAGGGTTCGAAGGTATTCATGAACCGGTTGCTGGAACAGAACGCGGTGCCTACATTGTGGACTTCCAACTCCGCCCGGCAGACCTGTCCAACGGTGTTGCGGCGCATGATGTTCGCCTTGGAACTGCGCCAGCCCACGCCCCGGGTCCGGGCGCGTATCTGGGCCCGGCAGCTCGCCCGTCACGGCATCGAAGCGGGCGCCGGGGAGGCGGAGTCTCTGGCCAGGGAGTACGACGTGACGCCAGGCGTGGCAGCCGGGGTCACCGCCGCCGCCCGACTCGTGGAAGGCGGTGATATCGCCACGGTTCGCTGCGGTGTGCGCAGCCTGTCGCGACTGTTGTCGGGCGAAACCCCTCCTCAAGGAGCGCCGTCCAAGTTCGATCCTGCCCTGATTCGCACCGATCTCGATCCGGCGGTGCTTGCCGAACGCTTGGCCGCGCTCGGCGCGAGACGGGTTTCGCTTTGTCTGAATGGACCACCCGGCACCGGGAAAAGCGCCTATGTCCGCTACTTGGCCGAGCGGATGGGATTGCAGGTCGTGCAGAAACGCGCCTCCGACCTGATGTCCAAGTGGCTGGGGGAAACCGAGCAGCGCATCGCCGCCGCCTTCGCCGAGGCGCGCGACGCAGAACAATTCCTGGTCTTCGACGAAGCCGACTCGCTGCTCGCCGACCGGAGCCTGGCCCAGCGGTCATGGGAGTTGAGTCAAGTCAACGAAATGCTGACCTGGATGGAAAGTCATCCCCTGCCATTCGCCTGCACCACCAACTTCAGCGAGCGCCTAGATCCTGCGACCCTGCGACGTTTCGACTTCAAGATCACGCTTGACTACCTTGGCCCCGGGCAGGCGACGGCGGCCTTCCGCACTTTCTTTGACCTCACGCCCCCCGCGGGAATCACGGATCTCGCCAGCCTCACCCCGGGCGATTTTGCCGTGGTTCGCCGGAAGGCTGAGATCCTCGACAAGCTGGGAGACCCGGAGGCCCTCGCCGCCATGCTGCGCGAGGAGTGCGAAGCCAAGCCAAATTGTCCCACAGCGATTGGCTTCCGAAGGTCGTGGAGTGCCAGCGATCTTCTCGGATCAGTGTCAAGGGCTGGGCAAGGGTAAAGGTCTGGGAATAGACAAAGGAATCGGCGGTATGCGTTACCGACGGGCTATTGACATCCTGCGCTTGGCGATTCGGCTCCAGGGAACCTGGAGCGGATTGACGCTGGACGACATCTCCGAGGAGTTTTCCGTCAGCCGCCGTACGGCGGAACGGATGCGCGATGCAGTCGAGGCGGCGTTCGGTCCGCTACAGATGGTGGACAGGGACGACAGGCGGCACCACTGGCGGCTCCAATCCAGCGCCTTGCGCGCGCTTATCCGAATCTCGCCCGAGGAACTGGCGGAAGTCGAGTCCGCCGCCAAGAGTTTGGACCGGACCGGCCTCGTCGAACGGGCCAACGTGCTCCGGGAACTCGCGGGCAAGCTCCGCGCCCTGCGGCGTCCCCTCGACGCGGAGGAGTTCGATGCCGATCTGGAGGTGCTCATGCGGGCTGAGGGACTCGCCATGCGCGCCGGCCCCAGACCGCACCTCGAAAAAGGCCTGCTCTCACTGCTGCGCGGTGCCATCAAGGCGAGACGCGCGGTGGAATTCGACTACATCTCCCAGTCGACCGGGCGGCGCAGCTCGCAGCGCGTCCAGCCCTACGGCGTACTCTACGGAAACCGGGCGTTCCTGGTCGGGCGGACGGACTGGGCGGACGGTATGCGACTTTGGCGGCTCGCGAACATGAGTGAGGCTCGTGCTACCAACGAAACGTTCGAGCGCGACCGGTCGTTCGATTTACAGCGCTTTGCGGAGCGTTCGTTTGGCGTGTTCCAGGAACCACTCGTCGAGACGGTCTTGCGGTTCGAGGCCGGGGTGGCCGGCGATGCCGCCGCATTCCTGTTCCATCCCGGCCAGTCCCTCGCCAAGCACCCTGACGGCTCGCTGACAGTGCGTTTCCGTGCCGGCGGTCTCGACGAGATGTGCTGGCATCTCTTCACTTGGGGCGACGGCGTCACGGTGGAGAAACCGGCCAGGCTGCGCCACCGGCTGGCCCGCATGTGTGCCTCGCTCGCCGCACACCATGATGCCGGAAGTGCCAATTGCGGCTGATCAAGATCCTTTAAGGGAGATCAAGTATCGACTCGGCTCAAGGTTTTTCGACCGTGCTCGGCAACCCGTTCTGCATCGGTTTCCCACGCTCGATGAGATGCAGCTTTCTTCCCGTCTGATAGGCCCATCGGTCCAGGATCCGCCCTCGAAACTCCGACCCATTGTCCACTACGATCTTCTCCGGCCAGCTCCGGCCCCTGAGCCGATTCCAGGCTCTCGCCACGCATTGTCTGTCAACGACCATTGACAGGGAGCCTCCTACTTTAGCAGCCCGTGGTGAAAGTCTCGCGAGCACCGAGACCGTTCCTGCGCCCGCCGGACAAGGCGCGATGAGGGAGCATACCGGGAGTATGTGACCGAGTCGCAACGCAGTCCGCCGGGATGCAGGGACGGTCGAATGCCGTGACGACTTTTGCCACGGGCTGATAGCCTCACTCTGTGCGGAGAGCCACGCCACGGGACGCCAATTGGACTAGACATGAACGACGTACGGTTGCCGGCGGACACTCGAGTCATGGAGAATGAGGCCCGGCTCAGCAGGGAAACGAAGAATCCAAGGTCATGTGAATGGGAGCGACGATGATGGCTAGAGGGAGTTTGGCACTTGCGCTGTTCTGCATCGCGACCCTTGCGGCCGGCGAGCCGGGCCGGGAGGACTGGGAGGAAGGGCGCCGCCTGTGTGGGATCGAGGACTACAAGGGTGCGCAGAAATCGCTGGAACGAGCCGTGAGCAAGGATCCCGGCAACTCGACCTACCATTTTTGGCTAGGAGTCGCGATGGGGCGTCGGGCCGAAGGCATGACGGGTTTTGGCCGCTTCCGGGCCATGGGTCTGGCGAAGAAGGTGAAAGCGCATTTCGAACGCGCCGTCGAGTTGGACGGTTCAAGTCTTGACGCGCTGGAGGCCCTTCAGAACTTCCACTTTGAGGCCCCCGGTATGGTGGGAGGAAACAAGGCCGAGACCCGGAAAATAGCGGATCGGATCAAACAGCTCGACGAGGCGCGAGGCGCCATCGCCTGGGCCGCCTGTTTCGAGCACGACAAGGACTTTGCGAATGCATCCGCGCAGTATGCGCTGGCCCGCAAACTTGCCCCGGACAACACTGAGTACTTGGCGGAACACGCCGCGTTCCTCTCCAGGCGCCGCCAGCATGCGGGGAGCGACGAACTCTTCGACGCCGCGTTCGCACGGGATCCCGACAACCGCAAACTTTGGCTGACTGCGGCCAAAGCGTGGATCGAAGCGAAACGCTCCTCCCTGTATCCGAGAGCGCGGAAACTGCTGGAAGGGTATCTGGAGAACGCCAAATCGGTGCCGAACATGGACCCGCCGTCCCAGGTCCGCAAGTTGCTGGAAAAGTTGTGAGGGCCGGCAGGGCCGCAGTACCCGATAGATCACGTGCTAGTAGGATCGGACACTCGAAATATGAATTGGATAAGAAAATACATGGTTTGACATCTGATGCGTCTCCAATTAGCATCTTACATCATGCGGACGACCATCAACATTGCTACGCCGATTATGGAGGAGTTAAAGAGCATTCAGAAGAAGGAAGGCGGTACGTTGGGCGAACTGGTCACCGGGCTGTTGGCCGAGGGACTCCGTTCGCGCTGTGCCGATCAGATCGATCCTGAGCTTGACTGGTTCAGCCAGTCGATGCGCGCACGTGTAGACTTGGCCGACAAGGAGGCTGTCTACGCGATCATCGACGACGGCTCTTGAGTTACACCATCGACGTAAACATCCTGCTCTACGCCTCGGATCGGACATCGCCGTTCCACGAGGCCGCGGGCGCGTTCCTGCGCGACCGTCCGAGAGATCCCGATATTCTCTGCCTCACGTGGCCAGTCCTCATGGCCTACGTTCGCATGGCCACTCATCCCCGGATTTTTGAGAGACCGATGACCCCGCGCGAGGCCATTGATAACGTCGGGGTGCTGATGCGGATGCCGCGGTGTCGCGTGGTGACCGAGCCGGAAAATTTCCTGGCGGCCTACCGCGAGGTCGCCATCGAGGTCGTTGCGCGTGGCAACCTGGTGCCGGACGCACACTTGGCAGCGCTGGCAAGAGCCCATGGCATCCGGACGATCTACACCCACGACCGGGACTTCAGGAAATTCCCGTTTCTGAAAGTGGTCGATCCGGTTTTGCCTAAGCGGGTCCACGAGCGGCCCTGATCGGGAGCAGCCGGCCGCAAGGCAGATTCTCCGAAAGAACCAGAAGCAGCCTGCATCTACAGATTCGTTTGGCCAAGTGAGTACGGTACCCGGCTGATGCTTCAGGCCTGTTCACTCTCGAAAAACCAGACCAGCCTCTCCACGCAAAAACATTCCCGATTCCGGTGCTCCGTTTGACTTTCGCGACGGGCTGCTAGAATGACGTGGCCATGAGACATCGACCACAATTTCGCTTCCTGATCAGATTCTCCCTCTTGCTGGTGCTCGCGGCGACGGCCTGTGGGCCGGCAGCGGAAGAGGACGATCGCATGAAGATCGCCGGGATGTTCATGCAGGAGGACCAGTTCTTCCGTCTGGTCCGATTCGGGATGCAGGAGGCGGCCAGGGAGGAAGGAGCCGAGCTACTGCTGTCCACCGTCGACGGCAAGCCGGAAAAGGAACTCCAGCTCGTCAACACCTACATCGCCCGGCAGGTGGACGCCGTCGTCCTCTCGCCCCTGAGCGCCACCGCGTCGGTCACGGCTCTGCGGCGGGCGCGGGAAGCCGGCATCCACGTCATCGCCTACAACTCCACCGTCGAGGGCGGGCTCACGGCCACCTTCATCGAGAGCGACCAGTCCAACCTGGGCGCCCAGACCGGCAAGGTGGCCCGCGCCTACATCGAGGAGAAGCTGGGCGGACAGGCCCAGATCGCCATCCTGGCCTTCAAGTCGGCGTTGACGGAGCAGAGCGAAGCTCGGACCAACGGTTTCAAGAGTCAGATCGCCGATCTGCCCGGAGTCGAGATCGTGGCTGAGCAGGATGCCTGGTTGCCGGAGATGGGCATCCGCAAGGCCGGCGACATCCTCACCGCCAATCCCGGGATCGACCTGATCTGGTGCGCCAACGAGGGCGGTACGGTGGGGGCGGTCATGGCGGTCAAGAACGCCGGACGGGGAGGCGAGATCGCCGTCTTCGGGACCGACGTGAGCGATCAGATGCTCGGTTTCCTCCTGTCGGAGGACCAGATCCTGCAAGCCGTCACCGGCCAGAAACCCTTCGAAATCGGCTACCAGGCGGTCAAGGCGGCCGTCGCCGTGATCCAGGGCACGGAAGTCGAGAGCCACGTCTCCATGTCGGGAGTCCTGCTCGAACGCCGGGATCTTGAGAACGTCCGCGCCTACCGGACGCGGCTGCAGGAACTCATCGCCAGCCCCGGGTCCTAGCCGTGAGTCCAGTCCCCAAGCCGATCCAGCTCGAAGCCCGCGGGATCCGGAAGGAATATCCGGGAACCGTCGCCCTCAAGGATGTCTCCGTGCGGTTCGAAGGGGGCAAGGTGCACGCCCTCATCGGCCGGAACGGCGCCGGGAAGAGCACCCTGGTCCGGATTCTGGCCGGCTCCACTCAACCCACCGCCGGTCAGGTCCTGCTCGACGGCGAACCGGTGGCGCTCAGATCGCCCGGCGACGCGTTCCAGCGGGGGATCGCCACCGTCTACCAGGAGTTGAGCCTGGTGCCGGGGTTGAGCGTGGCCGAGAACATCCTCCTGGGACGCATGCCCCGGAGCCGCGGACCCTTCATCGACTGGACGGCGGCTGCCGAGCGGGCCCGTGCCGTGCTGGCCACGATGGAAGTGGAGATGGACGTGGACGAGCCGGTGGGCCGGCTGGGATTTGCCCAGCAGCAGACGGTGGAGATCGCCAAGGCCATGTCCTTCCGGCCCTCGGTCCTGATGCTGGACGAACCGACCTCGGGTCTGGCCCGGCACGAGACCCGGAGCCTCTTCCGGCTGGTCCGCCAACTGGCGGAGCGGGGCGTCGCCATCCTCTACATCTCCCATCGCCTCCAGGAGTTGAATGAGATCGCCGACCGGGTCACGGTCCTCAGGGACGGCGACCACGTGGCGACGGTGGAGATGTCCGAAACCACGGCCGAGGAGATCGTCCACTACATGTTCGGCAAGACCGTACAGAAGGAGCGTCCCGCCGATCTCCTGGCCGGCCGGGAGCCTGTCCTGCAGGTCCGGGGATTGTCCCGGGGAGAGGAGTTCCAGGACGTGGATCTGACCCTTCACCGCGGAGAGATCCTGGGAATCGCCGGCATGCTGGGTTCGGGACGCACCGAGTTGCTGAAGTCCATCTTCGGAGCCCTGCCCTTCGATCGCGGTGAAATCCTTTTCTCCGAAAGGACTTGCCGTAGAGTCACTCCACCCGAGATGAAGGAGCTGGGTCTCGGATTCGCCCCCGAGGACCGGAAACAGGAGGGGCTGGTCCAGACTCAGAGCATCCGGTCCAACCTCTGCCTGGCCAGTCTGGACCGGATTTCGAGTCGGGGATTCCTGAGCCGGCGGCGGGAGCGGAAACTGATCCGGGACCAGGTGGATCGCCTGCACATCAAGGCTCCCGACGTGGAAGAGGCCGTTTCCTCGCTGAGCGGCGGCAACCAGCAGAAGGTGGTGGTGGGCAAGTGGCTCGGCACCTCCTTGCAGGTGCTGCTCCTGGACGAGCCCACGCGCGGGATCGATCTCCAGGCCAAGCAGCAGATCTTCCAACTGATGTGGGACCTGAGCCGCCAGGGGATCGCCATCCTCTTCGTCTCCAGCGAGCTTGAGGAACTGGTGGAGGTGTGCCACCGTATCCTGGTCATGAAGCACGGTCGGATTCGGCAGGAGGTCCGGCCCGAAAACACGACCGCCGACCAACTCTTCGTCCAGTGCATGTAATCCGGCTGACCCCTTCCCGAGTGATGGTCTGGGCCCGAAGCTTCATCCTGGAGCTGGTCCTGGTGGTGCTCTGCCTGGTGCTGGCGTTTCAGGCCGAGGGCTTCTTCACCCTGGTCAACCTGCTCAACGTTCTGCGGAACGTCTCCATGCAGGGGATCATCGCCTTCGGCATGACCATGGTCATCATCTCGGGCGAGATCGACCTGAGCGTGGGATCCGCCGTGGCCTTTGCCGGCTGCGTCACCGCCTGGCTGGCGCAGTGGCTGGCCGCACTGGGACTGTCCATGGTGATGGCCCTGCCCCTGGCCATGGTTTCGACGCTTCTCCTGGGCATGAGCATCGGAGCGCTGACCGGCCTGATCCGGGTCCGCTTCGCCGTCCCCAGTTTCATCATCACCCTGGCCTGGATGACGGTGCTGACCGGAGTCGCCGAGCTCATCACCGGCGGCTTTCCGCTGACCCCCTTTCCCGAGTGGTACAACTTCTTCGGCGGGGGTTATCTCTTCGGCGTGCCCTTTCCCGCGCTGGTCTTCCTGCTGGTCTTCCTGACCACCCATGTCCTCATGGGGTACACCTCGTTCGGACGTTCGGTCTATGCAGTAGGAGGGAATCCGGAGGCGGCGCGTCTCAGCGGAATCCGGGTGGGACGGATCAAGGTGGTGGTGATGGCCAGCGTGGCCTGCCTGGCCGCCCTGGCGGGGATCATGCAGTCGGCCCAGATCATGTCCGGATCGGCGACCACGGCCCGGGGTTGGGAACTGAACGTCATCGCCTCGGTCATCATCGGCGGCACCAGTCTCATGGGCGGGGAAGGGAGGATCCGGGGCACCCTGATGGGCGTCATCTTCCTGGGCATCCTGGTCAACGGCATGACGTTGATGAACATCAACGAGTACTGGCAGCACGTCGTCCGCGGCGCGCTCATCCTGGCCGCGGTCCTCATCAACCGGATCAACGAGCGGTCTCGGGATTAGCTATCGAGAGTCAATCGCCCGTCTCGGACTATACATCGTGACCCGACAGACACGGTCGCACCTGGACAGGTAAGATCCATATTCAGGGTGGACTCATTCTTTCCACCCAGGTACCTGTTTTCTCCCAAAGCAAAGAACAGCATCCCTGATTTACATTCATCTACGCCTATGAGTCCCGTTGGGGAGTGGATGCCCGGGTTTACTCCAATCCCGATGTGGCTTATTCGATCACGGTGGCCGGAATGTGTGCCGATAAAGTCGGTAAAGGATTTCGGGCTGTTGGCCGCCGAAATCTCAGAAATACGACCGTCGACAAAGGTAAGAGTCAGATCATGGACGTTTCTCCACCGTTCGATGCAAATGGAGCCCTGAACGGTGGTTTCCGGTACGGTAAACGATATTGCACCGAATGGCAGGTTTAGAACGAGACTATTGAGGCGGCCATCGTTCTCGAATACAGGTCTGCTGCCAAGTTGACACTTCAGGCGACCGCCATTGGGAGTTCTCATGTCCAGAACGCTTCCATTTTCAATGATCTGCTTGACGGATCGTACACGCCTGTCCAATTCGGCCATGTCCACGTCAATGGCGTTCTCCATTGTGCGATAAATGTCCCCTCTGAGGACCAGGAGCTCATCCTGCCGCACCGTTCCTGGATGCGCGATCATGCAATTGGGAACGTGTCTGGATTCTTGTTGGTATAAAAGCACTCCTACAGCTTGGTTCCATGCCTTGAGTCGCTCGGAAGGACAAGATTCGGTCAATGGACGCCAGTCACGCTCGATGACGATGGCGGCATTAGCCCTGGTCGCGAGGTCCAACAGAAACGGTGACGGACGTCGAAGCCAATCGATGGGCAACGTCCGAATGCGTTCTGCCTCGTGAGCAATCGAGGTTACGTTGAGGCAGGGGACCGCCTCGGCTTTTTCTACGGCGAGCGATACGGCTTCGATACAATTCCACATGGCAGCGTCGCCGCGGACTTCAACGAACTGCCCTGCCTGTATCTCCAGGCTGGCGACGGCCATATCCGCTAGTTTCTCGTAGAGAGACAGCGACACTGTCAGACTCCCTTGTCTCCCGCCCGAACCATGAAATCCCGCCCGTCCCGGTACAAACGGGCCCGGTTCAGGACGAACTCGTGTTCGGTCGAATCCAGGTCGATCTTCATGCAGGGGGTGTAGGTCCAATACTTGTACTCCCCGATGAAGAGGTACGTGAACGACTTGCTGAAGAACTTCCCGTCGATACCCTCGCCGTTCCGGATGCGTTCGCAGAAGGCGTCGAGCAATGCCTGCTGCTTGTCCTTCCTGATGAGAACGTACTCGTGAGGCCAAGTATTGCGGTACGTGGTCGCCTCGCGCCACGGCGCTTTTGTGATTAAATCCGTCAAATTCGACACGGTCATTGACTAGTCCTCAGCTTTCTCCCATGTTTCCGAACCGGGGTCGGAGGGACCGTCTTGGGAGGAATGCACCTTGATGACGGCTTCAGCTATGCCGTTCAGGCAGCAGGCCGGACCGCCCTGACCAGTTCGCGGATGTGCTCGGGCGTGGTGCCGCAGCAGCCCCCGATGATCTTGATGCCCATATCGGCCATGCGGCGGAAGCGTTTCGCCATCCAGACCGGCTCTTCGTCGTAGACGATCTTCATGTCGACCAGTTTGGGGATGCCGGCGTTGGAGTGGACCACCAGGGGCTGGTCGGTCAGGTCCCGCATGATGTCGGAGATCTCCACCATTCTCTCGATGCCGTTCCCGCAGTTCGTTCCCACCACGTCGGCGCCGGCGGCGCGCAGCTTGAGGACGGCCTGCTCGGGCGACACCCCCATCATGGTGAAATAGCCGCGCGGACCCTTGTCGAAGGTCATGGAGACGAGGACCGGAAGACCGGTGGCCTCCTTGGCAGCCTGGATGGCCAGCGTCGCCTCTTCCACCGCGGTCATGGTTTCCGCCAGGATCGCGTCGGCGCCTCCCTCGGCCAGAGCCGCAGCCTGCTCGGCGAAGGCATCGTACATTTCCCGTTCGGTGACCTCGCCCAGCGGCTCGACGAACTCTCCGGTGGGGCCAATGGAACCGACGACGTAGCAGTCCTCGCCGGCGCCTTCCCGAGCGAGCTGGGCCGCCCGTTTGTTGAAACGGTGAAGCTGGTCGCCGTAGCCGTATTTCTTGAGCATGAAACGGTTGCCGCCGAAGGAGTTGGTGAGCACCATCTCCGACCCTGCACCGGAGTAGGCGGCGGCCATTCCACGGACGATTTCGGGATGATCGGCGTTGAAGGCTTCGGGGCAACCGCCCGGCTCCAGACCGTGCATCTGGAGGTAGGTTCCGGTGGCCCCATCCGAGATGAGGGGTACGTCTTGGACCAAACGGCTCAACAGCGGCAGCCGGGGCATAATCAAATCAGGATACCTGGATTCTTGAATTGGCGTCGAGCATTCGTACTGAGGTTCTCGGGCGCAGAGGAAATTCGAGGAAGTGGTCCAGGCAAAGAACACGGACAAGAACCGTCTATCCTGGAGATTCGAACGCCCAGGGAGGTCATCGACTATGGCAGAGATTAAAAAAACGTTCGACGCCGTGCAGATGATGCGCTCTATTCGGGATCGCATCAGTGACGAGATCGAAGGCATGACCTTCGAGGAGGAGCAGACCTATATCAAAAAGCGCCTTCGGGACGCATCCAATACGCGTGTCGTTTGTTCTGGTGACGAAGGATTTCCTGCGCCCGGTAGGCTCTCAAGGCCAACTAGAGACAGCTGAAATGATGAGAATCGCCATGCCTGGACGGCAATCCAGGGTGGCGGTCCGTGTCTGATCCTTGGCCTGACTCCTTGCCTCTACATGCACCCCGCCGCTGAGCGGCTCCAACGACCCTGTCATCCCGTGGACGGCCCGCGCCCCGACTTGACACCCCTCCGGGTCGGGGATAGCTTGACCGCACTGGGGGTGAAGCCATGGAAATACGTGAGGACTTGCGGGAATCGGTCCGGAAATCACTGCCCGAGCTGTCGGAAATCTCCGACGAAACCCTCCGGAATCTGGTGGTGGACGCCTGGGCCTACTGCTTGGGCCAGAGTTCCTTTCAGTCCATCGACGAGATTCGGCCCTCGGGAAATCCCGACACGCCCACCCTCAAGGGGGGCACCCAGACCGACCACATCCGGGGCGTGACCCGTCTGGCTCTGGCGCTGGGCGACACCCTCAAGGAGCAGTTTCCGCAGCTCCCCATCGACCGAGACCTGCTCACGGCTTGCGCGCTCTGCCACGACGTGGGCAAGCCCTACGAGTTCGATCCCGAGCGGCAGGCGCGCTGGAGGAGCCAGCCCGCCGCCTCGGGCTGGCCGCCCATCCGCCATCCCCAGTACGGAACCCACGTTTGCCTGGTGGTGGGACTGCCCGAGGAAGTCTGCCACGCCGCCGGTTGCCACTCGGGCGAAGGCGAGCTGGTCCGCCGTTCTCTACACGTGACCATCGTCCACCATGCCGACTACGCCTTTTGGCGTCCACTGGAAGCGGCCGGCCTGCTGGATTCGAATTGAGGGCGATCGTCCCGGGACGGGAGCCATTGAATTTCGGAGGGAACAGGTGATGCCGATCCGCACATGGGCTCTCTTTCTGCCGTTGGCGCTGGTTGTCGGCTGTGCCCTCGACTCGACCCCCGTTTCAAACCGGCCGGCGAGCCAGCCTCCGGTCCCGGAAGCCACCTATCGCCTCACCTTCGGACTGCAGGACACTGTCCCGACCGCGTGGGGCGGGCGCTTGGTCCTCTCCTCGGGACAACGGATTCAGGTGCTTCCTGATCTGCTCCGGGAGCACAACATCGCGACCGGCGAGGACCCGGTCTTCCCCAACGACTACGTCCGGACCGGCTCCAGTTGGGTCGTCAGCTCGCGGAAGACGTGGATGCGGGATCCGAAGGCCTTCCAACTGGAGTATCCCAGCGTCCTGGTCCAGGTCTGGGAGAACCCCTCCCACGGGCCGGTCCAGATCGAAACCGTCCGGGGCGCCTTTTCCTTCGTTCCCCGGGAACTCCCTCCATTTTCGGCCGCCGAGTTCCTGGAGGGGGGTGTCCTGGTCGAGGCTATTCCTTCACCGCTGGCCGTCGACTCCCGGTACGCGGGACAACAGGACTACCCGGCGATCTGGGCTGCCGACTCGGGTGAACTCTGGGTCGCTTGGCAGGAGTATGAGAACGACTCCGATTCGGTCTGCGTCCGGAACATTTTGGGGGATTCCTCGGGACCGATCCAGGTGCTGGCGACGGATTCGGACGTGTTCCAGACGGCGGTGGCGGAGGACGACTCCGGGCGGATCTGGGTGGTCTGGTCCATGCAGGTGGACGGCAATTGGGATCTCTACGGTCGATCCCATGAACGAGGCCGCTGGTCCGGGTTGGAACGGCTCACCGAGGGCGCGGGTCCCGACATCCACCACAGCCTGGTCCGGGATGCCTCGGGACGTCTTTGGCTGATCTGGCGGGCCGTCCCGGGAGACCGGGCGCAGATCATGGCCCGGAGCTTGGAGAAGGACCGCTGGTTGCCGCCCCGGCAGATCAGCACGGGGGATTCCGCCGCGGGCAACAATTGGTGGCCGGTCGCCGCGGCCGGACCCGACGGCACGCTGGCAGTGGTCTGGGACGGTTACGCCTCCGGCAGCTACGACGTCTATCTGCGGGTCTGGTCCTCGGGCCAGTGGATGCCGGTCCGGACGGTGGCGGGAACCGCCCGCTTCGAGGCCAACCCTTCGGTCACTGTAGACCCGGGAGGCCGCATCTGGGTGGCTTGGCAGGAGTCGGGCGTCGAGTGGGGCAAGGACTCGGGCCGGCTGTCCCGGGTGCAAGGGACACAGCTTCGCGAGTCCAGGGAAATCCGGATCGTCTGTCTGGACGGAGAGCAGCGGTTGGACACGGAGGGGTCTCTCTCGACGATCTTCATCGGAGACCTTTGGGAGATGCCCCACTTGGAGATGGGGCCCTCCGGCGAACCCTGGCTGCTGGTCCGAAAACTGTACCTGCGCCAGCCCGACATCCGGGAAGTGAGGGGCAGGCTGGGACCCGCCTACTATCCGCGCTGGGATATTCACCTCACCCAATACCGGGGCGGCCAATGGAGTGCACCGATACGTCTGGCCCGCACCAGCGGCCGCAACGCCCTGATGCCCTCCGGTGCCAGGACCCCGGACGGCGCGTTCTGGCTCACGTGGGCCACGGATCACCGAAACGCCAAGAGCTACATGCAGCAACACAATCAGGTCTTCCTGGCCAAGCTGCAGCCGCCGGAGTTGGAACAAGGCGTATCCCTGGTTCCCGCCCCTCCGCCGGCAGAGGATCCTCCGGTCCCGCCCATCCATCCCGACGAAGAGGAAGAGTTGGACCGAATCCGCGCTTTCCGGGTGGAGCATCGGGGGAAGACCTACTCCATCTACCGGGGAGATCTGCACCGCCATACGGAAATCTCGGTGGACGGTGCGGCGGACGGCACCCTCCTGGATGCCTACCGGTATGCCGTGGATGCGGGTGGGTTGGATTTCCTGGGAGTGAGCGATCACACTCACCATGTTGACGAGCCCTACACCTGGTGGCGGAGCCAGAAAACCGCCGACCTCTTCCAACTGAAGAATTTCGTGGCCTTCTACGGCTACGAGCGATCGCTCAGTTTCCCCAGCGGCCACCGGAACATCTTCTTCACCGAACGGGGGAAGCCCATCCATCCCATCCTGGGGCCTGAGGAGCGGGGACAGGAGGGCGCCGAGCGGCTCTTCTGGTACCTCCGGCGGCACGGGGGCACCTCCATCCCCCACACCACCGGCAGGTCCAACGACTGGCGTGACAACGATCCCGAGGTGGAGACCCTGGTGGAGATCTACCAGGGTCTCCGGGACACCTACGAGCACGCCGGGGCGCCCCAGCCGGGAACCTTGAAGCCCCGGGACTCCGAGGAACGTCCCGGCTATGTTTGGAACGCTCTGGCCAAGGGGTACCGGTTGGGATTCATCGCCTCCTCGGACCACCATTCCACCCACATGAGCTACGCCTGCCTACTGGCCGAGGACCTGACCCTGGAGAGCCTGATGGAGGCGATCCGGAGCCGCCGCGCCTACGCTTCCACCGACAACATCATCCTGGACGTGCGTTTCGTCCACGACGGGGGCGAGCATCTCATGGGTGAGGAGTTCACCGTGTCCGGACCGTTGCGCCTGAAGGCGAGAGTGGTGGGGACCGATCCGCTCCACCGCGTGGACGTCATCCGGGATGAGGCCATCGTCTACCAGGTGTCCCCCGACGACGAGGAAGAGATCTCCTTCGAGTACGTGGACGCCGACGCCGGGGCGGGCGAGCGTTACTACTACGTGCGGGTCCTGCAGCAGGACGGCATGGTGGCTTGGGGCTCTCCCGTCTGGGTGACCTACCCATCGTCCGAGCAATGAACGGTCTGCCGCTGCGATTCCTCCCCCCGATCCTGATCGGCCTCCTGGTCTGGTTCGTGCCGCCTCCGGACGAGGTGCAGCTCCAGGCCTGGCGACTCCTGGCTATCTTCCTGGCCACCATCGTGGGGATCTTGGCCAAGACCCTGCCCTTGGGCGCCATGGCGATGCTGGGGGTCATCGTCTCCATGCTCAGCGGAGTCCTGAAGCCGGACGAGGCGTTGGCCGGCTTCGGTTACCCGGTGGTCTGGCTCATCGTGTCCGCCTTCTTCATCTCCCGGGGATTCCTGGTCACCGGCCTGGGCCTGCGAATCGCGTACCTGTTCATGGCGGCGGTGGGGAAAAAGAGTCTGGGGCTGGCCTACAGCATGATCGGAGTCGATCTCGTCCTGGCCCCGGCCATCCCCAGCAACACGGCCCGTTGCGGCGGCGTCATCTGCCCCATCCTGCAATCCGTGGCCGTCTCCTTCGGGAGCCGGCCGGACGGCGCCACCGCCCGCCGGCTGGGAGCGTTTCTGATCAAGGCGTCCTATCAGGGCGGCGTCGTGGTGAGCGGCATGTTCCTCACCTCCATGGCGGGCAATCCCATGGCGGCCGGGCTGGCTGCAGGGATGGGAATCGAGATCGACTGGACCACCTGGTTCCTGGCCGCTCTGGTTCCCGGACTAGTGTGTCTCGCCGTGGGCCCCTGGATCCTCTACCGGATCTATCCTCCCGAGATCACCGAGACGGCCGGAGCCGCCCGGATGGCAAAGCGAAAGCTGGAAGAGATGGGGCCGCTCAAGGCATCGGAGCGGGTCATGCTCGGCACCTTTGTCCTCCTCTTGATCCTGTGGATCTTCGGCGGCAAGTTGGGAATCAGCAGCGCCGTGGCGGCGCTGACCGGGCTTGCCATCCTGCTCCTGACCGGGACGCTGAGATGGAAGGACATCCTGGGGGAAAGGGGAGCCTGGGACGCGCTCATCTGGTTCGGGGTCCTCATCAACCTGGCCAGCCACCTCAACTCGATGGGTCTGATCCCCTGGTTCGGAGACCAACTGGCCGCCGTCCTGGGGGAAGGGCACTGGATGAGGTCGTTTCTCCTCCTGAGCTTGCTCTATTTCTACAGCCACTACCTGTTCGCCGGGAATACGACGCACATCAGCTCCATGTACGGTCCCTTCCTGGCGGTGGCCATCGCTGTGGGAACCCCGCCCCTGCTGGCGGCGCTGGTATTGGGCTACTTCAGCAACCTGTTCAGCGGCATGACCCACTACGGCACCGGACCGGCACCCGTTTTCTTCGGGACGGGATACGTGGAGATGAGCGACTGGTGGAAGCTGGGCGGCCTCCTGAGCGTGGTGAATATCCTTATCTACTTCGTCGCCGGTGGGTTGTGGTGGAAGGTGTTGGGGATCTGGTAGGCGGATGCAAGGAGCTCTGTACCGTGTCCGTGTGAGGGCATGTTTTCACCATAAAGCCTACAACTACAGGTGTGTTTAGAAATATGTCAAAGGATATTTCCAAGTACGTCCGATTGTCCGGTAAGTGTAAGGATAGCGAGGCCTAATGATCCGGTAGTCCTGTGGACCAACATGTTCCGGTGAGCATTCACATAAGCAACTTCTTCTGCACGCGATTCTAGAAACGAATACGATTCTAAAGCGACTGCGTCAAAACGGTGGTGCAGTTGTATGTCTTCTCAAACGCTCATTCCAACGAGCGACTGTGACAAAGCCGACGAGAATTGAGATAGGCCAAATGACAATGGCTCCTATCCCCGCAGTAAAAAGTCCGATGAAGAGTCCGATGAAGATCAATATCAACGCTGCTGGGACACTCGAATAGAGTAATCCAAATGGTCCGAAACAGAGTGTCAGCAGAAATCCTACGAACTGTGATTTTCGCATTAGGATCGATTTATGCTCCAATCGATGTCGTCGGTCTGATCACCGCGTGGGCGTATGCAGTGCAAGCGCGAATGTCGTCCGGCTCCAATCCAGGATAATCCTCCAAGATGGCCTCGGCGGTAACGCCTTGGGCCAACAGGCTCAGGACCAGTTCCACCGAGATTCTCATATCGCGAACGATGGGCTTTCCCCCAAAGACATCTGAACGCGATGTGATGCGGGACAACAACTCGAAATTTGCCATGCTCGTGTTCTCCAATCAGGCACCATTGTACATTCACGTGCGGGTTGTGCGTTCCCCGTTCTCAGGCACGTCGATGACGAGGAGAGTCAGGTCGTCGTCCAGCGCGAGCCTGGGCTTTCGGGTCCAATCGATCAGTTGCCGGAGGGTGTAGTCGGCGAATTCATCGGTGGTGGTGTTGGAACGCTCCACCAGCATCTTGAGCAGGCGTTCTGTTGTGAATTCCTCGCCGTCGGGCGCGGAGGCTTCCGTCACGCCGTCGCTGTAGATGACGATGCGATCGCCGGGAGCCAGAGGGACCGTTACGGTCTCGTAACTCTGGAGGGGAAGGACGCCCAGCGCGACACCGTTGATGTCGATCTCGTTGCCGGCCTTCCGCGTCGGCGAATAGATCAGCGGTGGCGGGTGGCCGGCGCTCGCGACACGCAGTTCGTGTGCTTCCAGGTCGATATAGGCGTAGGTGACGGTCACGAAGTGGAGGTCCGTCTGGTCGTAGAGGGCATCGTTCATCCCGGCCAGGACGCGGGAGGGTTCCGCCACGGCATGGGATTGGGATGCGGAGGCCGTCTTGACCATGGTGGCGATCAGCGCGGCCGGAATGCCGTGGCCGGTGACGTCGGCGACCATGATGCCGAACCGGTGATCGTCGATGGGGATGAAGTCGTAGAAGTCGCCGCCGACGGCGTCCATGGGGATATACCGGACGCTCAACAATTCCTCTTCGATGCTTGGGCCCTGCCGGGGAAGGAGGGAATGTTGAATCTGCCGGGCTGCGTTCAGCTCGGCGTTGATGGTGGCGAGCCGCTTCTCGTTGTTCAGCGCGCGGTGCAACAAGGCGTAGCAGATGGCGGCGGCGAGCACGAAATTGCCGATTGCACCCAGCAGTACGGTCCATGGGAGCCACCCGAGACGCGCGAACACATCGTGCAGGATGATGACGGAGGCGATGACCATGGCGATGTACGCGGGGGCGGTTTCCCGTTCGTACCGGATGTGTCCGGTGAAGTAGTTTGCGATGGTGGCCAGGATGTAGATCAGGAGCAGATTGACGTGGTACGGGAGCATCGAGCCCGGCGTGCCGTTGTAGAGGTCGACCGTCATCGCGACGATCACGAAGATGATGTGGAACTGCCAGATTCGGCGGAAGCAACGAAATACGGCTTTGGTCCTCCAGAAGACTTCGACGAAGAACCAGGCGGCGATTCCTTGGGTGTATTAGGCCCCGAAGGTGATGTAGTCCCAACCAATGGGGGGGATTGGTGTTGCGGTACGGACCGCCTCGACCGGGCCCAGAATCCGGATGCCGTACAGAAGCCAACAGACGGCGAAGGTGGGTAGTTCGATGCTGCTCCTGGAGCGTACGGACCCCCAGAGAAGGAACACCGCGAGGCCGTTGAAAACCAGGATGGATCCGACCGAGATGTCGAAGATTTGCAGGTCTGTCGTCATGGTGGGGATCTGAGTCGCTTGGCCCTCGTATCCGGCCGGTGGAACATAACTATATCTGGGTCCACGGCGGTCTCACAATTGGGAGGGGGCATTCTTGTCCCCCATTCTTCATTTCGCCCGGTTGGAAGACGCTACGCGGAGTGGGGACTCCGTCCCCCCTAGACCCCCCGAATCGGCGGCAAGAAAGCCGCCGCTCCCAATTGGGGGCCGGTGGAAATCAGTCGCCCTCGGCTGAGGAAAACAAGATCATGTCGCCGTTCGTTTGCCCCACCGCGAACACCTGAATCCGGTTCGTCCCCTCCAGCAACGACGATTCGGGGACGATCGCCTGGAAACGCCGGCCGCCCCTCGGTCCGACGAATGTGGAAGCAACCGCCCGGACGATTCCGTTCACGGCCACTGCCAAAATCTCCGCGTACTTCGTCGAGACTCGTCCTTCGACGGCGGCCGGAATGAAGTCGGGATCCAGTCTCCGCCTCATCCTCGAAAGAAGGCCTGGCTTGTCCAACTCGATTTGGAGGCCCGGGGTCGGCCGTATGGATAGTTGATCCAGCCGCTTCCCGATCAGTGCACGAAAGGGAACGGGCTGGAACAAGCCATCCTCGCCGGCATCCCACGCCAACTGCTGAAGACGGATCTCGAATTCACTGGGTTCAAAAGCCTTCCTGAGGGTCGCCGGGGTGAGTGATCGTGTGATCAGAAAGGAACGCTGCGCGTTCTGATCGAGGGAACAGATCCGGCCGGCATCGGGGGACCCGGCCTCTTCCCAAAAGTCTTCCGATTCGGCAGGCCAGGGGAAACCCGCCGGGTATTTGACTTCCCGGATTCGGTCCCCGAATGAGGCAAAGCATCGAACCTGTGGGCCCCCTTCGAAGAGTTCCCGGTCCAGTTCGAGCAGAAACCCGGAATTCTCCAATTCTGCGGCCTTGAAATGCTCGCCCACATCCGGGCGCGGGTGCCGAGGCATTCCCCGGTAGGCCAACTCGCCATTGACGAAAACGAGGATGGAATCGGCCGGTTCCAGGGTTTCCATGTCTGCCGTCCAGCCGAAGAACACAACGCGGTTACCACTCTCGCTCACTACATCCAGATGGGCACGGGTTTCCGTTTGGGTCACTTCGAAAGCCCGGCCTTCCAGACAGACCGTCGTTCGCCAACGCAGAAACGCGAGAGGGCGAACGATGCTCAGGGCCGTGGATGCCAGGTCTCTGTTCTCCTGAGTCCCGGTTTCCGTCACCGATATTCCATCGGTGGGCCAGGGAGGGGGAACGCCCAGGATGTCGGCGATGCTGGGGAGAATATCCGTGGTTCGTGTCGGACGATCCGACACCCGGCCCTGTTTCTGATGGGGAGCCTTGATCAGAAGCGGCACGGCCAAAATGTCTTTGAAGTTGGCGTCTGTCAGATGCCTCCTGCTTCCGCCGGGGCGGAAGCTGACTCCATGGTCCGATGCGACGACGATCAGGCTCCGGTCGTAGAGATCGTGAGTCTTCAGTTTCCGGAGCAGGCGGCCCAGGAGCCGGTCGGCGAAACCGACCTGGAGCAGGTGGCGTTGGTATGCCAGAGTCACCAGAGTTTCATGCCGGGTCCAGATACCCCTCTTGGAGAACAAGGCCATGTCCCCGCCAGGCAGATAGCGCTTGCCCGACGGGAGATAGACCCAGGGCAGATGGGGAATCTGAATATGGATGAAATGCAGCCCGGGCTCTCTCTGTGCCGGGATGGATTGCAGGAACACGTCGAACTGCCCGACGGGGTGATCCAAACGCCAGGACCAGCCGTAGCGGATGTCGGGCAACCGGTACGTCAGGCGCTCCGGCAGGACGAGATGGAGATAGATCACCGAGACGTCCACCAGAAACTGGCGCAGACTCTGCCAGTGAAAGCCGTTGTGTCCCGGACCGTCTGGTCTGAGGTGCGTCGTCGATTCCGAGACGTTGAGCCGATGGGAGTTTCGGAGCCAGGTGAAGAGATTGTCCGGATAGTTGGCCAGAGCGGGCAGAACCGTCCGGTCCGGCTGCGGGAGTTTCCCGGTCAACATGGCCGCGACCGAGTATCGGGTGGAGGGTGAAACGGTCGCCGTGTTCCGGAACCAGGTGGCTTCATCGGCCAGTTCGGCGAAATTGGGGAAGCGTAGGGAGTCGATCCCGCCCTGGCAATCCAGGAGGGATTTAAGGGGGAGTTCATCGAAGACGACCATGACGATCGGCGTATCCGTCTTGCCGCGTTCCAATGCAGCGCCTTGCGACGTGGCTGGATTGAGGATTCGTTGAACCGAGGGATCAGCCAGAAAAAGCGCCGGAACGATGAGAATGGCCGGCGACAGGAGTGTCAGATACAGGCGAGTGGCTGTGAAGCGATGGTAGGCGAGAGCGGTCAAACAAGCGAGCAGTCCTACGAGGCTGATGAGAACTATTCCCGGGTCCTGCTTGAGAGTTTTCACGACCAGCAGACCGAGGAGAAAACCAAACAGGCCGATGCCGGCGCTCTGAAACCAACTCTTCACGCCTACGGCCCATCCCAGTAGATATGCGCCGGCGACGACCAAACCTGGAACAGCCAGGATCAGGAAGAAGATCAGGAACCACACTTCCACGAGCCCGGCCTGGCGCGCGACCAGATACTCCGGTTGCTGGGAGAGCAGATCCAGGATCGGCTGGGCCACCGACAAGCTGGCGAGTGCCCCGATGCGCAGAGGGTAGGTCCACTTCCGGGTCTGTCCGCTTGCTCTCATTCTTCACCGGAGGGCGGGTCCGTGCGGGTCACGTTCACGTTCCGCAAGCATGTACTTGCAGATGGACCGTGGCAACGCCGTAGCGGCATTCGACGCTACGCCTCCCCGGATGTCGAGCTCGTCGCCTCGTCCTTGGCCTGGACTCTCGGAAGCTTGGCGATCAGAAACAGGGATACCACCGCCGCCACCAGGGCGAAGATGAAGCTGGCGTGGAAACCGAAGTGGTCCGCCAGGGCCCCGTGGGTGCTGGGAGCGAAGAAGCTGGCGCAACTGGTCATCATCAGAATCGACATGTTCATGGTGGAGAGCGCGGGTGGTGAGATCCCGACGATGTAGTTGGGGAAGTAGGCGCCCCCCAGCTCGCCGGCTCCCATCAATCCGAAGGCGATCAGGTAGAAGTAGCCGGGAACCGTCCAGCCCCAGATGATGGAGGTCCCCAACAGCACCATGCAGACGAAGAGGGAGGCTCGAAGGCCGTACCGCACCGTGATGACGCCCAGGGCGTACCCGGCCACGGCCTTGAAGCCGAAGCGCAGGGCCATCACCCAACCCGAGTAGTCCTTGGGATCTCCGCCCAGGACCTCCCGGCTGTAGAGGGAGAGGGTGGGCATGGCGGTGAAGACCATGAACCACATGAAGAAGCCCAGCCACAGGTAGACCAGGGTGGGCTGGCGAACGAAGGATCTGAAGCTGTCCGCATAGTATTGGACGAAGGGTTGACGCGGGGTCTCCGGGACCCGCGCCAGATGGTATCGGCTCGTCAGGTAGCAGGCCATGCCCATGCAGGGCGCCCCGATCAGGTAGAGCAGGCCGAAGTCGTAGGGATAGGGGAGCCACTCGATCCCGCCCCCCAGCACGTATTGGGCCCAGAGGGAGCCGGCCACGGCGAAGATGGGACCCAGGGCGAACGTCCATTTGAAGGCCCAGGCCCGCCCTTCGGGTGTGGTGCCGCGTTTCAGGCACTGGTACTTGTACACCTGGAAGGTGTAGGCGGAAAAACCCTGGATCAGGCCCTGGCCGATGACGGCGGTCAAGCGGGCCATATCGCTGACCGGGGCGAAGAGACAGATACAGACCACCGAGATCATGGTGGTGGTCACGGCGCAGGCGACCACGGCGGTGGTTCGGACGAACCGGTGGGGGACCAGCCACGACAGGAGGGGCGGTGCAAAGGCGCCCAGGAGATAGGTGGAGGCCGGGAGGTTGGCCACCATGGCGCTGGCCCCCAGCTTGTCCAGCAGCCCGGCCTGGACCACTCCCACGTAGACCACCGGCGCCGCGAACATGAAGATGCACATGGACACGACGTAGAGGAGGCCGTTGTGGCGGCTCATCTCGGCAGTGGGGAGGAAGGGGGCATACATCCCACCCGGTTCGTTGGGCAGAATCAGTCTCAATGGCAGCCTCGGCACTCGAAGTTGGTTCCATGGCAGGGCAGGCAACTGGCCTTGTCCAGCTTGATCTTGCCTGTGGAGTGAAGGTCGGCGAATTCCGGTGTGTGATCCGCGGGGCGCAGGTTCACCCCCTCCAGGTGGCAGTAGCTGCAACTGAAGGGGTTGTCGATCTCCGAGTGACAGACCAGGCAGTCCGACATGACGGGAAGGGGAGTGGCCTCGCTGGTTTCGAGTCCCCGGTGGCAGGCTGTGCAGCCGCTGGCCCGATCCAGCAGGGGCCGGATCTGAGGTGAACCAAAATACTTCCCGCCGTCGATGGCGGCCGCCAGGAGCGGGGCGAGGTCGCCCAGGCGGACGTGGAAGGCGTGGTCGAACCGGTAGGTGCGCTCCGGAGCGGTCCAGCGGAGACGGTCCGGGTCGAGAGGGGTGGTCTTGCCGCCGGAGTGGCACGACAGGCAGACCGCGGGTTGCGGGAACATCTGGTCGGCGGCGAGACGGCCGGTTTCGGCTCCGGCGTGACACCGGGTGCAGGCCAGACCCAGATCGAGATGAACCGGGTGGGAGAAATCCGGGGAAGGGAAGAGGGTCAAGCCGAACAGAAGCGGTACGCTGAGGGCGAAGCCGGCTTGGCTCAGGCTCTTCCCGGACATGAGGTCCATTCCCGTCTGGGACGCAATGGGCCATCGCCGGAGCGGGCCTGTGCGCCGTGTCGCACCGCGTCAGCCCGCGGCGACGCTTGCCACGGACTCCTTTCCGTTAACTCTGGGGTTCGTAGGACACCCGCCAGATCGTGCCGGCCCCGTCTTCGGAGATCAGCAGCGATCCGTCGACCATCTGCAGCAGCCCTACCGGCCGTCCCCAGACCTCCGGCCGATCCGGCGCCAACATCCAGCCCGTGAGGAAGTCGGTGGGGCCCGAGGTGGGGCGTCCCTTCAGGAAGGGGATGAAGGCGATGGAGTATCCGACTCGCACCGATCGGTTGGAGGAGCCGCGAAAGGCCAGGAAGAGGCCTCCGTGATATTTCTCGGGGAACTGGCTGCCGCTGTAGAAGAGAATGTCCAGGACCGACACGTGGGCGCCCAGCAGGACGTCCGGGTAGAGGCTGCTGTCGACCTTCTCCTGGTCCGTCTCCTGGTGGCGCGGCTCCTTGTGAGGGCCGGAATAGGCGTCGGGGAAACCGTAGAATCCACCCCGCTTGATGTGGACCAGGTAATCGTCCACCAGATCGTCGCCCAGGCCGTCCCGTTCCTGCACGCTCCCCCAGAGTTCATCCGTCCCCGGGCGCCAGCGCAGGCCCACGGTGTTGCGCAGACCGGTGGCGAAGATCTCGTGTCCGCTGCCGTCGGGATTGATCAGGTTGATGGCTGCCCGAACGGCCGGGTCACCCTTGCCGATGTTGGAGCTGGAACCCACCGTCACGTAGAGCTTCTCCCGCTGCCGGTCGAAGAGGAGGGTCCGCGTCCAATGGCCCTTGCCGAAACCCGCCAGGGAGAAAACCTCCTCCCCCTCTCCCGTGATCTGTTGATTTTGGTAGGGGTAGCGTTTGACGGAGGTGGGCTCGGCCACGTAGAGGTGGCCCTGGTAGCGAGCCAACCCGTAAGGACGATCCAATCCTTCCAGCAGGACGGTTTTTTTGCCGTGCATGAGCCGGACCACCGAACCTGTCGGCTCGTTGCGCTTGCCGCTGTCGGTGATCAGGACCTCTCCGGTCGGACCCAGGAGCATGAAGCGCGGTTTCTCGAAACCGCTGGCGATGACTTCGGCCTGGAAGCCGTCGGGGAGATTGAGCTTCGCACCTTCAGGGCGAGGGACGACCTGCGGACGGTTGCTGGCCGATTTGGTGTGGAAGGGTTCGGGCAATTTCTTCCAATTCACCGGAAGATCGGACGATTCAGCCAGGGCCATGCTTCCGGCCGCCAGCAGGGTGCACCAAGAGAAACCGACGAGTTGACGCGCGTTCATGATGGTTCGGGATGGTAGTTTCCACACCGGGGTGAGTCAAGGCGCGGCGGGTTCAATTGACTCGGTGGGAAGGGGCAGAAACAATGCGGACCCGACGACGCTGACACTGGAATGACTGGAGGCTTGGATGGTAGTGGATCGCCGGTTGCCTGCCGCCCTGGCCCACTGGCCGCGGATCAGGCATCGCCTTCAGGGCCGGCAGCCGTTGCTTTTTCTGTCCTACGACGGCGCGCTGGCGCCTCTGGTCTCACGAGAAGACATGGCGGTACTGTCCCGGGGAATGAAAGAGGTCCTCCGCCAACTGGCCGGTCGATGTCCCACGGTGATCGTGAGTCGGCGCGGACGGCAGGACCTGGCCTCCATGGTGGATATCGACGGCCTCTTTCACGCCGGCAGCGACGGGTTGGATTTCTCGGGACCGGGACTGGGCAGCGGGGCGCGAACCAAGGCGGAGTGGGTGGTGCGGATTCGCTCCCTTGCGGCCGATCTGGTCCAGGCGTTCCTGGGAACGAGCGGAGTACTGGTCGATCCCAGGAACATCACCCTGCGCCTCCATCTGGATCCGGCCGCCCGTACCCGCGCGGATGACGTGGAGCGAATTCTCGATTCGGTTCTGAGGGGATATCCTCGGCTCCGGAAGATCCGCGACCGGGACGGACTGCAGGTGCGGCCCCGGTTGGAATGGGATCGGGGAAGAGCGGCGAGACGGATCGCGGCTGAATTGGCGCCGCCGGGAACCGGACGAATCCCCCTCTACGCGGGGACGTGCCCGGCCGACGAGACGGCCTTTCAGGCGCTGAGCGGGAAGGGACTGACCGTCGTGGTGGGCGGGGTCGATTCGGCCACCGAAGCCCACTACCAGCTTCAACATCCGGGCGAATTGGAATCCTTCCTCTATCTTCTGTTGGACCATCTTCGAGGGAACGCAGGCGTGCCCGGGCGGGAGCATTGAAATGCGGGCCATGATCCTGAGGCGGCCGGGGACGAGCCTGGAGGAGGTGGATCTGCCGCCGTTGCAGCCGGGGCCGGGTCAGGTGCGGGTTCAGGTACGGGCCTGCGCCGTGTGCCGGACCGACCTCCACGTGGTGGACGGAGATCTGACCGACCCCAAGCTACCCATCATCCCCGGGCATGAAATCGTGGGTGTCGTGACCCAGTTGGGTCCCGGCGTGCGGCGGCACGGCATCGGTGACCGGGTCGGAATCCCCTGGTTGGGATGGACCTGCGGGCAGTGCGGCTACTGCCGGTCGGACCGGGAGAATCTCTGTACGCGGGCCCGGTTCACCGGGTATACGTTGAACGGAGGCTACGCCGAGGAGGTCGTGGCCCACGAGCGCTACTGTTTTCCCATGCCCCAGGAATACTCGGACGTGGAGGCGGCCCCACTCCTGTGCGCCGGCCTCATCGGCTATCGGTCGCTGGTCATGGCCGGTCCGGGTCGCCGCCTGGGCCTCTACGGGTTCGGAGCGGCCGCCCATATCGTCGCCCAGGTGGCCCGTCACCAGGGCAGAAGCGTCTACGCCTTCACCCGTCCCGGCGATCGGACGGCGCAGGAGTTCGCCCGTTCGCTGGGAGCGGTCTGGGCCGGGGGCTCGGATGGGAAACCGCCGCAACCGCTGGATGCCGCCATCATCTTCGCTCCGGTGGGTCCTCTCGTGCCGCTGGCGCTCGAAGCCGTGGACAAGGGAGGAACGGTGGTCCTGGGCGGAATCCACATGAGCGACATCCCGTCGTTTCCCTACCGCCTGCTCTGGGAGGAGCGCCGGCTCTGTTCGGTGGCCAACCTGACCCGGAAAGACGCGGTCGAGTTTCTGGACGTGGCGCCGCGGGTGCCGGTGCGCACCGAAACCGAGGAGTTTCCTCTGGATCAAGCCAACGAAGCCCTCCGGCGGTTGAAGCAGGGCGAACTCGATGGGGCCGCGGTCCTGGTCCCTTGACGCGGGAAGCAGGGTTCGTCGCGTACCGGGACGGCTTTCGCGGCAGGCACGGACTCATAGTAGACTGACGCCGGATCGGCCTTTGGGGCCGTCCTGAGACCGCTTCCTGTTCATTAGGAGGATCGACATGTCATTTCACGGGGCCAATTCGACAGCTTGTTTCGGGGGATCGAGTGTATTGGGAGCCATCCCGCATTCTTCAAGGCTCGGACCCGATGGTCAGTCGCTGGGAGCGGCGGTTTCCAACCGCCGAACTCCGGCCGAAACAGACGAGAACGAGCGCAGGGCGGAACGGAGAAAGAGGCGACTGGAAATCGCCCCTCCTGGTAAGAGGCTCGGACCGTTTGGCTTGTTGTTGATTCTGGTACTCTCCACAGGACTGATGACTGCCGAGTCGCAACCGCAACTTCTCCCTCACCACGCGGAACTGGGTCCCGGAGTTCACGCCGCCGGCTTCTCCCACCAATTTGCCAGTGCCAACTGCGGGTGGGTGGAGTTGGATGGGGAGACATTGTTGATCGACCTGCCCCGAGGCCGATCGGTCGAGGCCTATCTGGACCGGGTCACGGGCAAGGGTATCCGGCCCGCCCGGCGTCTGGTCTTGACCCACATCTGGGAAGATCCATCCTGGGGGACCTCCTCGGCCTACGAGCCAGTGGAGAAGCGCTGGTATCGCTCCGCCGAACCGATGGGGTTGGATCCCATCGCTCCTCTGGTCGGCGCGCTGGTCAAGGGGGGCGTGACCCAAATCCTCACTTCCTCCAGGATCCGCGAGCGTCTCTTGGCCGGGATGCCGGATCTGGACCCGTCGATGGTGACGGCCCTGTCGAGTCCTGGATTCGTGGGAGATTCGGCCCGGTCCATCCAGTTTTTGCCCCTGGACGAGGTCTGGGACGAGGGAGCCGGGGCCCTCTATCTCCAGAAAGAGAAAGTCCTTTTCGGTGGTCCTTTGGTCATGAACGGGATCCGATTCAATCCTGCGGGCAAGGACACCGCAGCCTGGATCGAGGTTCTGGAGCGCCTCCAGGAACTTGGCGCCCGGGAGGTAGTTCCCGGATTCGGTTCCTGGACCGGTTCGGGCATGGTGGAACGGCTGCGGGACCTCCTGGTGGAGCTCCGCGACGAGGTCGCCTATGGGATCGCCATCGGATTCTCCCTGCCCGAGGTCCAGAAATATGTCCGGATTCCCGACGGACTGCAGTACTGGACCACCCATACGCGCCCCAGAGACCCACAGGTTGCCCATGTCTATCGGGAGCTCACGGTCCCCAACGCTCCCTTCCACGGCCGTCCGCCCCAACCCGGCGACTCCAGTGCCCATGCGCTGGTCCTGATCGGGGACAGTCCCCATC
The DNA here is from genome assembly GCA_965217775.1 of Acidobacteriota bacterium. Classification (GTDB taxonomy): domain Bacteria; phylum Acidobacteriota; class UBA6911; order RPQK01; family JAJDTT01; genus JAJDTT01. Next base: position 1,905,374 of record CBDCJH010000002.1, on the reverse strand, counting down.
CACCCGCTCCGATCCGGAAAGCGCTGAGTCTGGTGTTCCAGGCCTCCGGCGTCACTCCCCACTTCACCGTGGACGTGAACGCCCTGTCCGCGAAGAACCTGTCCCGGGTCCAGTTGCTGGTCATTCTGCGGGACGGCCGTCAAGTGGAACGCGTGGGCGAGGGCCGGGAACTCTTGAGAACTCTGGTGGATCCCCTTCATGGGGAGATCAAGACCTGGATGACCCTGGATCAGGAGCGGGCCGTGGCGGATTTCGTCGAGAAGGGAGGCTCCTTCCTGAATCTCCACAACTCCCTGGGTCTCTATCCTCCCGCCGGACCCTACCTGAAGCTGGTGGGAGGCCGGTACATCGGCCACGGACCCTACGAGCGTTTCCGCGTCGAGGTCGTGGACCCGGACCATCCCATCACCGAGGGGGTCGGCGATTTCACCACGGCGGACGAGCAGCACACGCCTGTCCTCTACGACGAGAGTCAGGTCCACATGATTCTGGAGAGTCGTATGGACAACGGAATCGCAGTCCCCGCCGGCTGGGTCCGCGAGGTCGGGAAGGGAAGAGTCTGCCATCTGGCCAGCGGCCACCCGGCCGAACCGCTGTTTCATCCCATGTACCAGCGCCTGATGAAGAACGCCGTCCGCTGGTGCTTGCGGCAAAAGTGACGGGAGGGGCGACGGGAGGGGCGACTTTCCAGTCGCCCATTCTTCCATTCCCCCGCTCCCTCTTTATCCCATTGCACCACTGGAGTTCGGCGGCAAGAATTCCGCCGCTCCTATTCGGCGGCTGGAAGTCGCGGTAGGGACGCCGGTTGCCCAGCGCCCCCCGCGCAGATCCGTGCGTGCCCGTTAAGGCACACGGCTCCTACCTCAGGTAATGACGGCTGGCTGCGACGCCAGCCGTATCCGACCCCCGCCTGTGTCACGGCTACCCGGCTCTGGGTCCGGTCCGTACTTTGGTGAGCCGAATTCCCCTTGGTTCTATCCCTTCGCTTCACGGACTCCGCAGAGAGTTCCCCCTCCTTGTTCGCCCGCTTCATCACTACCATGGATGAATCCGATTGCTTCCTCTCTCCCCTCATGGGTTACGGCTTTCTCCTTTCCCACAAGGCCCCGGCTCTCGCCGGGGAGAGAGCAAGCCCTCCCAGGTCCCGACACGAGATTTACGTACGTGCATGGGTTCTATGACACCGCGGAGCCCGGCTGTCCCTCACCCTGTCGGTCCAGCCAGTGTTACCTTCGACCGCGACTACAGTCTCGGCGCTTCCGATCATGGAGCTTTCGGTGCTCAATAGCCTGCCCATACGCACCGCTACCGACGCTTCGCCGACACCCTTACTAGGAGCCTGTCCGAGAACTCGAAAACTCACGACTCCGAAAAAACTATCCTCTTATAAATCAATAACTTAAAGATGTCGATTTGGACGAAAACCGAGTTCTCGGACAGCCTCCTAATGCCCACGCACGGCTCGCGGGGAAACGTGGATGGTTAATCCTTCGTTTCAGCGGACTTTCACCGCCTATCTTGTGCCAGTTAGCCTGGCGCACAGCCGCCGCTCCTGCTCCCCCACCTTGAAGTGAGCGAAGTGTTTTCTTAGTTGTAGACGGAACATATCTGCCATTGACCGGGATCCTCCAAGCGTAGCGATGAGGGACTAATGTAGCTACAATAGAGCTATAAACTCGGAGGCATGTGGATGAGTCACGATACTGTCGTACGCGCACGGATCGATAGCGACACCAAAGCACGAGCGGCAAAAGCTCTTCATGAAATGGGCTTGTCGGTGTCAGACGCCATTCGTTTGTTGCTGCTGCGGGTTGCAGATGAGAAGCGGCTGCCGTTCGCTGTCCGGGTGCCGAATGCTGCTACCGCCAAGGCAATGGAGGAATTGGACCAAGGCAGGGGCAAACGATTCAACAGCGCCGAGGAACTGTTCCAGGATCTCGGCGCCTGACGTGGTGATCGCGATTCTATCAATGCGGTTCAAAAACGAGCCGAGGAGTAAGGCCCCAGCCGATCCATGGTTGTCTGAGTGGCTGCGGAGCGGTTCTTTCCACTTTGCGGTACATAAGCTAGGTTGGGCAATGACCGGACCGGCCGCTATCTTACTCGATCAATTCCTCGAAGCTTCGTGGAACCGCGCCGCGGCGTTGGCACCTCAGAGTAGATGACTATCAACTTGGGTTTGTGGCTCGGACCCTGACCTGACTGACCCGATGAGGTTGTCCTCTCGTGTTCCGTCACGGTGCCCATTAAGCTACCGTCTTTCCACGAGTGCTGTACATATGTATTTCGAGCACGGATCGTCGGGTGCTATTTCTCGCACACGGCGAGTCTTCAGCCAGTCTTGGAATGACGGCAGGTCAAACAGCCCCGTCACAACTCGTTGACGACAATGCTTGGTGAGGTAACGCTGATATGGACCCACCGCGAGTAGTCGTTCAAGTTCCTCAAAATGTTCCTCTACCGCAACACGCAATTCGTCACGGTCAGTAGCTAGTTGGTTTAGTTCACCATCACTAGGAATTCCCTTAACCGCCACTCCAGCCAACCCAGCGGTCGGACTAAGGCCCGGCAAGAGATGGCACAATAATGTCTGATATGCGCTGCCACCAAAATGAAGCCAGATCCAGCCACGAGGCGAATTTATGAGCGGTGCATCGTCCTCTCCAAGTCCTAAGCCACGCCTTACATGCACAGCGTATTCGAGATCAGTCGGACCACGCCGCGCCGCGTATTGAAAACTATCGCGAACAGGTCCAGCTCCCTTGGGTTTTAGTAGGAGTTCGCCATCGATGGCTTGCAAGTCCCATCGTTGCCCTCCTAGAGCAATCTCTCTATCTTCGGAAGGCCTCTGAGCAACGTGTGCGACGACCTCGCCAGTGTTGGCGTCCACCACCGGAATGCCTCCACTGGACGATCCGAAATTTGCGTGCATACCCGGACCACCAACGTCGAAGAAATCTGCCCAATGCTCACCTATCGCAAGTCGGCCTCGACCCTCGACGAGATACTCGGCGTCGAGTAGTCGGTCCACGATCTCGTCTGGCGTTCCCCTCCCTTTCTCTGGCCAGACATCCTGCGCTAAATCGAGCAAATCGGATCGTCTCCGACCGCGAGGTCTACCTTGAGCGACGAAGCTGGCTGCTTGTTGGACGAACACGGACCACCTGCGAGCGTATCCCTCGGGCTCCAGAATCCCGTCCCGCGCGGAAATCAGCATGCTTGCGATGGCTGCGAGCTCGATCCCGGTCCGAGGAAGAGCCAAGACTCGAGTGCGGCCGATTCTGCGGCCCGCCCGACCAATCCGCTGCAACAATGAGCGCGTACCGGGTGGCGAACCGACAAGAACGACCAAGTCCACATCCCCAATGTCGACACCTACTTCCAAGGTAGTTGTCGCTACTAGCACAGCGTCGCGCGTCGAGGAGAACGTCCGCTCAGAGTTTTCCCGGACACCCTGTGCCAAGCTACCGTGGTGCGGCAGCACCTTCAGATCGCGGTGCAAGGGTAATGTGCTATTGAGATGGGTGGAGAGTTCATCGGATAGTTTGCGGCTTGGAACGAACACAAGCGCTTTTCGCATGCGATCATCGTCTCCGCTGGACAAAGCCTGCCAGATTCGTCTCTCCGCCTGTTCGAGGAAATTTGTGAATGTCACGATTCCCAGACGATCGCGCAAGTTCTCAATCGTTATCGACGATTCAAGTGGAAACCAGTCAGGTGCAGCCGAGTTTCCGAATACATCGATCTGCCTCAAGCCTGGAACTTGGACCGCGACTGCATCGGTTCCCAAGAGCCGATACGCGAGACCCCCCGGATCGCTGATGGTGGCACTGGCTGCGCACACCTGTAAACGCTTTGCGTCGCTTGAGCCGCCGTCCGCATTTAGTTGGCGCAGACGACGAAGACGACCTAGGAGCCAGGACATTTGGTCACCACGAGCAGTTCCGTCGAAGAGGTGCGCCTCGTCGATGAATACTGCCGACACGCCGGCAAGTAGATGGTCAGTCACCCTCCCAGCCTCCAACCGCGCATCGCGCACTAACATCGAATCGAACGATTCTGGAGTAGTGATAAGTACGAACGGTTCCTTACCTTTGTCCCGGTGATCGCTGGTCTGGCGCCCGCAGCTCAATCCGAGCCGCGTTAGCGGCGGCTCGATCCTTGCTGCCAAGTCGTTGACGAGGGCGCGGGTTGGTGCGGTCAAAAGCACGCGAATCCGGGGCAGGCCTCTTGCCGTCCCATCCAGCGTCCTTGAAATGAGTGGTGCCACTATGGCTTCGGTCTTGCCAGACGCAGTCGCCGAGGCTACAAGGACATCTTTCCCTGAACGGATCGGTGGAATCGTCCTTCTCTGAACTTCGCGAAGCGTCCGAAAAGATCCGAAAAACGCACTTCCAATCGTACCTAAGGATTTGACGATATATTTATCATTAGCCATGGTTATATCGGTCGCATATGGCGCTCAACCAATTTTGATATAGCTCTCCAGACCGGGAGCCACGTCGAGCCGTTCAAGCGCCCCGCGCACGAAGTTGCGGGGTGCAGGATTAAGTCCTCGTTGGTGATGTTCTGCGAATCGGTCGATCAGGAGCTTCAGCTTCTGAACGTCGACGTTGGACATCCGATCCGGGTATGCTTTTGCATACAAGCCGATTATTCGTTGGCCTAGTTCCCGCGTTTGCTCAAGATCGGGCTGCGGCACCTCTATCTCAAGATCCATCCTGCCAACGCTTCGGACCAAGTCTATGACGGCGTCGTTCTCGTCATCGACATCGCTGGCCGGGGCGCTCCCAAACGCGAGCAGAAGCGGAACGTTTTTTTTTAGAATTGTTCGAAACGCCTTCAGCAAGTTTCTTCGTAGCCAGCGCCGATGGCCGTTAGAAATTGTGCTCGCGTATTCTACGTCTACTTCGTCGAATGCGACGGCCAGCCCCTTGGCTCCGGTTAATGCACAAAACTCCGCCCACCCCTTCAAGAGATTACAAAATCGATTAGGCCTTTCTGCGACCCTCCATGCCTTCAGTGGAGGAAGGGCAATTCCCCGATTGCCGAGGCGCCAAAGCTTCACGTTTGCGTGCGTAGCAGGCAACGTCATCCTGAAGTAATCTTCTAACACGTCTATTGTGTCGGGTTCATCCAGACAACGCATCGGTACCTGAAAGATCGCATTCGCAATCCGCCAACCCAAACGCCGCTCCACCTCATATTTGTAGGTGAACTTGCGCCGCAGGGAAACCACCGGTTCGCTGATGCCCCGCGGTACGGCTTCGCCTGGATACCTAAGGGAGCCAAGAAGTGTCTCCATTAAGCCCATCGGCTCCGAAAATCTGACACCTTCGCCATCCAGTATTACCGACGCCGTCGCAAGGTCCCCGTCGGCGGCTAATTTGTTCAGCATCGTGAGCAGATGGGTCTTACCGCTACCCCAGGAACCCTTAAACAGGATACTGGCCGGTCGCCTACGGGCGACACCGCCAACAGCCCGCTCTAATGAGGTTCGGATGTCGTCCGTTCCAATACTCAAATCGAGGACGTTCTCCTCAAGAACCTGACCGAGCTTGAGCGCTAGGATTGCGCGCCTTGCCTCCACAACATCATTGGATAATGTCGGTAGGTGGATTTCTGTGGCCGCAGTTTCTGACGGGCTTGATATGGGGCCCGGCAATCGGTCATGCTGCTCGCGAAAACCCAGTTCCTCCCGCGATATCCACGCGGACATGTAGCCAAAGTCCACCTGTGCACCGGCCTTGCCGCCGCGCGAGATAACGAATTTCACTGTTCCGTCGCCCAGTTCTGGGTGCTGAATCCTCTCGCCTGATCTCACGGCTCATAGCTCTCGGATTCGGTTTCTATGAATGAGTGAAACGAACCTGAATAGCGACCTGCCAGTTCGTTAAAATCAAACTCCCGCTCACCCTCGACCCGCTGGAAATCAAGCAGGCCAACCCAAGTCTTTATAAATACTCGGCGAGCATCAACGTCGAGGCTTCGCTCGGAGGCCACATGCGCCAATAGTTGAGCATTAGATTTCTGCAATTCGTTGTCGAATGAATGGCCGGTAGCAATTGCCCCGACTTCGATCAACTTTTCACCGATTTCCGCTAGGAATGTTTCTTGACTCTGAACCTCTTCGAGGGGTAGCTGTGTGGCCAAGTCGTTGCCCTCACCGAACGTGGCTCCGCGCACGGCCATACGTTGCTCTAGAGCCGGGTAGCGACGAAACTCTTCAAGCACGTCTGGTGTCGCTGAAAAGACACCAAATAATGGAAGACCGCCGGGGACACCGGTTGGCATGTCCAGAATGACACGCATGGCGGCGAGTATCCGGAGTAACGCTTTCCCTCGTGCTTGAAACAGGGTCTCTACTTCATCCATTAGAAGTACAAGCCCATGCACGCCTGCGTGGGGTAGGAACTTGACGGCAGATAGTAGTAGATCCCGCCCAAATTGTTTTCGGCTCGCCGCAGGAACCCTAGCCAAGCGCAGCTCCTGCAATTCGGTTTTCGTGAGAGTGTCTGGATCCCCCTGTAACCAGCGTAAAGCAGCTTCGCCTATAGGCGAGTCGTCGCCCGAATCTGCCGCCTCCAAAGCTGCCTTCATCACACGTCCAAAGGCGTTCTCCGGATAGTCGCCTCGGCGAATTGTGTACATCCAACGTCGAAAGGCAACTTCCACCTCTGGAACACCAAGGCGCCGAATTTCTTCTCGTTTTGAGCGGACGACTTCTTCCAAGAGTACTCGCACACCACGTCGTCGGTCAGGCAGTTGTAGGTTTTTGACAACTTCCTTGTAGACGGCAAGCGAATTGTCCAACCCTACGCCCTCGCTACAAGGGACGTAAGAGACGGCAAAATTCTCCGAGAGTGCCCGTCCGCCAAGACTTAGAAGGAAGTGTGTCTTTCCTCCGCCATAAGGTGCCAAGATAAGCTTGAAGTGAGCGGCTTCTCGACAAAGGTTTTTTAGGTACCGTCCTGAAAGTCGATCAATCCACGGATCAATCCCAACGGTGTAGCTTGGTAGAACCTGTGACGCACGCGAAAGCTCTGTTGGTGATTTGCCTTCCGCTCCCAATGTCGCCCAGAGTTGTGTTGCTTCATTCTCGTTCATATCTAGTCTCTCACGGCGTGTCCATAAATAGTTTATTTGCAACTATCGAGGCAGCTTCCTTGACGTACTCACGCACATTGCCTTCGTTTATGCTCCTGGCGTGGTTGTGGGCCAGTCTCTTTAGGAGACCCATGATAGGAGGTACGGCAGAGGGATTCAGGCCAGACTCGAGGCCAATATTGACGATAGATTCAGCCAATTCCATGAAGAACGAAGGATTCGTTGGTCCCGGCACAGTCAACTCGTCAAGATCTACCCAGACCGCACGTGGGTTACGCTTATTCCCCAATTCAGGTACTTTGGCTCGATCTATGCGCTGGCTCAACGCTGCGAGGTTATCATGTGCGATCTCAATAAACTCTTCTGCAACGGCGTAATAGACTGCGCAACCGCGAAACGCTCCAGTCGCCATATGATCGACAAATGTACGAATATGTGCCAGATGGGTCTGTTTCTGACGAGGTCCGCTACGCAGCAAAGCGGTTTCGGTTTCATCGAAAAGAACAAGTAATCCAGAATATCCGAGTGCCTGTGGCAGCGAAAGGGCCGCACGTAGCCAGACGGCTGCATTGCGCCGAAAGAGTTTTCCCAACGGCCTGGGCAAGTCCGGATACTTTCGGTACAAGTAACCAAGGGTAACGCGGTAGGTTCGCTTCGCTGCCAAGAGCGCATCGAGACGTTCGGCAAGATCTTCGTCGCCGCGACATACTTCTTTACCGTAGGCTATGACGAGATTTCTGAAATCCGGTGTTAAAGCTGTGTTCTTCTTCAGGCGATCGACCAGCGCCTGCTGCGCTGTCGCGTCCCTGCCAATAAATTGCGCTTCGATAACCTTTGCGATTCCGGAGGTGCCGAGGAATTGATGCTTCCCTGATGGTGTCATGGTGGCAGCGATCGCTCGGTACGTTTCGATAAGGGATTTGAACGGGCTCTGATTTTCTTGACAGTCTACGTAGGCCGTAACGAAACCTCGTTGCAGCGCACATTGCGATAGCGCCTTGAGGAAATGTGTCTTCCCACGTCCATAAGGTCCGAAGACAAACTGGAGTTCGCCGCCCCCGCTGGCGATGAATGGAAGTGTCTCTTTCGCGATCCTTTCCAAGGACTTGTTCAAACCTGCTGAGACGCGTAAGACGGCTTCACCATCATTTGGCGGTGTACCTTGCTCCGCAAGATGGGCCAGCACCTCGACGAGTTTCAACGCAGACTATCCTTTCTTGACCCAAACCGCGCCAATTTGTATACGGCCACTACCGTCCCCTTTAAGCGACGGGAGCGTCACCGTCGTGCCCTTGGCTATGGACCCCATGTTTGGTGGTTGGTTGCAAAGGCGCTCGCCTTGGTCCGTTCGCCACCCGTTTCGTCCAAATCTTGCCAAGTCATAGACGAACTGAGCGCTCGAGTAGTCGACGAAAGACCTGACGGCAGGCCGCTTCAGGAAGCGTTGGTCCTGACTCTGCCGGACGAGCACGACTAAAGGAAAGAGTTTGCGAATAGGCACTTTGCCATTTCGGTCAACACCCTGAGTTCGGGCGAGTGTCATAGCCCCCTTGATCGACCCCAAGAAGCTGCTACGCGAAAACGGGGATGTGTCCAGCGCCTGTAGTTCTGCCTGCAGGCGCGAGAATAAGCTCACTCCATCCACCTCGTCGAGAGTTTTGAGCGTCTCACTCCCTATGCGTAGTATCACTTTCTGGTGACGGTAGTTCACCTGAAAGCAACCAACAAAGTCGTAGCGCTTCAACCGCCTTACTCTCCACCCGGCATCTTTCGCAGAGCGAACGAGGTCCTCACGCCGAGATTTCAGCGCCTGATCTCTCTTTTGGACCAACGTGGTACGCTTGCTGTCAAATCTCTGGATTGCATCTTCAAGGCCAATCGCCCGTAGGGCAGCAATGGTCCTATCAAGCACTAACAGAGTTTCATTCATGTTCGTAGTCCGCTTGAGCTTCTCCAATTGGGTTGTTGCCTTGCGGAAAGCCTTAGTCAAGTTTATAACTGCCTTGCGTAGACCGTGATAGGTCGTTGGGGTCATCTCTCGAAGCGGAAGCTGTCCTTGATTGCTTGTCATTTGTCATCCTGTCCGATGGATGTCAATTTGTTGTCCCTTGAGTCGCAAGTCCACCAGAGAAGAGGATTTTAACATTGACGGGCACCTATTCCTCACGGGAAAGGAATTGCTTCGACCAAACATCTATACGGAATATGTATGCTTCTGGATGGTACGAAATCAATTGGACCCGACAGGCGCAACAATCCAATGGCACACGGCATAAGCTATGATCTGCTCTGTTTGACTCCCAACTCCCCGGGAGATGGGTTTGCCCACCATCACCACTCCCGAAATGGATCTTCCCCTTAATCTATGCCCTAAGTTTAGGTCCAATCCAACCCCTCCTGGCCGTTCTACGGAATTTGGCGGTGTTACCCCGCCCGCAGGAAGTCGAAATCGCATCCCTGGTCCGCCTGCAGGACGTGCTTGAAGTAGAGCCGGCGGTAACCTCTTGCGGCCGGTCGAACTCTCGGTCGGACGCGTTCAAGTCGGCGCTGGATCTCCCGCGGCTCCACCAGGAGGTCCAATCGCCGGGCCGGGACGTTCAGCCGGATTTGATCGCCCGTCCGGACCGCGGCCAGCGGGCCTCCCGCCTCGCTTTCCGGACAAACGTGGACCACGACCGTTCCGCGAGCCGTGCCGCTGATGCGTGAGTCGCTGATCCGGACCATGTCCTGAACGCCCGCCCGGAGCAGCTTACGAGGGATCGGAAGCAAGCCCCACTCGGGCATGCCCGGCCCGCCGAGAGGCCCGGCGCCTCGAAGCACCAGCACATCCTCGGGACCGACGTCCAGGTCCGGGTCGTCGATTCCCTCCATCAGTTCGTGGTGGTCTTCGAAGACGACCGCCCGACCCTGATGGCGCAGGAGTTCGGGAGTCGTGGCGCTGTGCTTGATGATGCATCCGTCCGGGGCCAGCGAGCCATGAAGGACGGCAAGGCCGCCGGAGGCCTCCAGGGGGCGGTCCATGGTGCGGATGACTTCCGGATTGTCGTTGCGGGCTCCCTGGAGGTTCTCGCCCAGGCTCCGGCCGGTGACCGTGGGCTGGTCCAGATCCAGCAGGGACGCCATCTCCTGCAAGAGCGCCGGGGCGCCGCCTGCGTAGGCGAAGTCCTCCATCAGGAAACGGCCCGACGGCTTCAGATCCAACAGCATCGGCGTAGTCTGGGACAGTTCGTCGAACCTCTTGAGGGACAGTGGAATGTTGGTCCTCCCCGCCACGGCGAGGAGGTGAACGATGGCGTTGGTGGAGCCGCCGATGGCGTGAAGCGTCCGGATGGCGTTGTCGAACGAGCCGGCGCTCAGCAGCCGGGACGGTTTCAGGTCCAGTTCCACCAGGCGCACGATCTGGCGTCCGGCCCGGTGCGCCAGACGAGTCCGGCGGGAGTCGGCCGCCGGATAGGCGGCGTTCCCGGGCAGCGCCAGTCCCAGGGCTTCGGTCAGCGTGGCCAGCGTGGAGGCCGTGCCCATGGTCATGCAGTGGCCCGGACTCCGGATCATGGCGCCCTGGAGATCCAGCCAGTCTTCCTGACCGATCCTCCCGGCTCGAAGTTCGACCTCGAAGCGCCTGCAATCGGTGCACGATCCCAGCTCCTGGCCCCGCCAGTGGGCGGTGAGTTGCGGTCCGCCGGTCACGAGGATCGCCGGCAGGTCCGCGCTCACGGCTCCCATGAGCAGTCCCGGCGTGGTCTTGTCGCATCCTCCCAAAAGGACGACGCCATCCAGTGGATTGGCCCGGATGCATTCCTCCACGTCCATGCTCAAGAGGTTCCGGAAGAGCATGGAGGTGGGGCGCATGTTGAACTCGCCCAATGAGATGACCGGAAATTCGAAGGGCACTCCGCCCGCCTGCCAGACTCCCTCCTTGACCCGCTGGGCCAACGTGCGCAGGTGGGCATTGCAATGGGTCAACTCGCTCCAGGTGTTGCAGATTCCGATGAGGGGACGGTCCCGGTACACCGCGGGGTCCAGCCCGAGTCCCTGCAAGGCCGCCTGTCGAGTCCACCCGTACAGCTCGGGGGTGTCGAACCACTCGCGGCTGCGCAGATTCTGCCTTTTCCGGTTCTTCAACCCCTTCGTCTCCTCCCCGGTAAATTTCCCAAGTGCTGTGTTATCATGCCAGCAACTCCGACACAATTCGGAGAGGGCTCGTTGGCCCGAACACCCCGAAGGGCGGTGGAGGGCCGTTCCTGTGGCGGATTTATTTACTGCTCGGTCCGCGTCCCGCAACTCAGAAAGGAGATCCATGATGCTGAATTTTCGGGGATTCGTGACACTGCTTGCCCCCTCTCTTCTTCTGCTCTGCAGCTGTGGCGGGAACATCAACGAGGACCTGATCGATGCCGCGGGGAAAGGGGATGACGCCGCCGTCAAGGAACTCCTGGTGCAGGGGGCCGACGCCAATGTCGCCAGCGAGGAAGAGGGACAGAAGGGACAGCTCGCCCTCATCCTGGCGGCCGGTCACGGCCACGACGCCGTGGTCCAGTCCCTGATCGGTGGCGGCGCCGACATGGAGATCCGGGATTCCGAGCAGCGGACACCCCTCATGGCCGCTGCGGCGAGCGGTCAGGCCGGGTCGGTGCAAGTTCTGCTGGCGGCTGGCGCCGATGTGGAGGCGCAGGACAACCGGAAGCGGACCGCCGTGCTTTGGGCCTCGGCACGGGGCCACGGAGAGGTGATCGGCGTGCTGGCGGAGAAGGGGGCCAACCTGGACGTGGCGGACCAGAGCGGCGGAACCGCGCTGATCATGGCTCTCGGGGCCGGACACGGGGAGACGGCGCGGGCCCTCCTGAGCCACGGTGCGGACGCCTATGCCATGACCAGCGACGGATCTCCGTCCGTTTTGCTGGCGGCCAGACTGGGCGATACTGAGAGCGTCAACGCCCTGCTGGAAGAGGGAGTCGATGCGGAAGGAACGGACCCGGATGGAAAGACCTCCGTGGTCTGGGCTGCCGAGGGCGGGCACATGGAAACCGTGAAGGCCCTGGTCGAGGCGGGAGCCGACGTCAACTTGCAGGACAATCAGGGCTGGACCGGACTCATGTACGCGGCGGTCAACGGGCATGCCGAAGCGATCAAGGTGCTGCTGGAGGCGGGAGCCGACGCCAAGGCCAAGAACGAGGACGGCAAGACCGCCCGGACCCTGGCCCAGGAGGGGAACGAAGAGGAGGTCGCTGCCCTCTTGAAGTAGGTCATGTCCGAGTCGTCGTCCTCCAATCTCAGCCGCCGCCGTTTCCTGGAGAGGAGCTTGGCCTACGGAGCCGTCGCCGCGGCTCCACCCACGACCGCGAAGGCGGCTGCGGCTTCGGCGGCGAAACGCTCGGGGGATCCCAGGTTTTCTCTCTGGTGTGCTCCGGGCGGATTGATCAGTCCGACTCAGCCCTCCGATGAGGCGGCCGTCATCGACTTCGTCGAAAAGTGCGCCCGCCATGGCGTGACCCATCTGGTTCCGACCCGCGGATCCCGGATCCTGGCCCAGGCGGCCGGAGAGAAGGGGATCGCGATGCATCCCTACATGGCGTTCAACAGCCATGGCGCGAGACGGATACGGGCCAACTGGTCCCTCAACTACATCGGTCTTCCCTACGGCTCCCCCCGTCTCAAGGAAAAGCTGGATCGGCATCGTCCGATCTGGAACAGCCCCCGGGCGGTCCTGAGCATTGGTGCGTTCGCCAAGAAGCACCCCGACTGGTGGGCGCTGGACCGGGAAGGCGACCGCGAGCTCAAGCTGGGGAGCCGGCTCTCCATGAGCTTGGCCGTGCCCGAGGTGCGGTCGTACATGGTCGACCGGTACCTGGAGATCGTGGAGGAATCGGGCGGACACGGCGTGCAGGTGGAGTTCGTGAGCGAGCTCCGGGACAGCCACGGTGCAGCGATCCACGGCTACGAACCGCCCATGGTGGAAGCGTACCGGAAGCGCTTTGGAAAAAGTCCTTCAGGACTCCCGAACCATGACCCGGACTGGCTCGGCTTCCGGGCGGGATTCGTCACCGAGACGCTTCGGGAACTGCGCCGCCGGCTAAAGGCGCGGCACCCCGAAGCTCCCCTCACCATAGCCGTCATCGCCCAGGATCTGGCGGGGCCTCACGGGGATCGTTACCTGGGTGCTTTCCAGGATCTCCGCGCCTGGCTCGAAGAGTCGCTGATGGACGAACTCTACCTCTGGTTTCGGACCACCTCGGACGTGAGGCGAGTGGAACGCTACACGAGCCAGTTCTCAAAATTGATCCGGGGACGATGTCCTCTGATCGTGGAGCTGTCCTGCTACCACGTCGGGAGTTTCCAGGACCCCAAGCTGATGCTGGAAGCCGCCCGGATCGCTCTGGCCAACGGAGCCGATTCGGTGGGGATGTACCGCGGCCACGCGGTGGACCAATTGAATTTCTGGCCCCTCATCGAGAAGATCCGGTCCCTGGGTTGAGTCCGGTCATTTCTGATTGCCGCCGTTCATCTCCAAACGATAGAAGCGAGCACAACACCAACTGGCAGAATAAGGGGGAGCGTGGGGGCGGCGGTTTGAAACCCGCGAATTGGAGCGGCGGTTTCCAACCGCCGATTCTTTGGCCCGAGGGGGACAAGAATGTCCCCCCTCCCAGCCCCCAGGTTTTTCTGGGAATGAAGCAGGCGCGGAAAGGAGGAGCGATGGGACGCGGGCAAAGGATTGTATCGACCCTATCCCTGGTGGGCCTTGGTTTTCCGGCGTTGGCAGGGGCCCAGAAACCGAATTCGGGCAGCTATTCCGAGCCGGAGTACGAAACGAAGGTCGTGCTGGGAAACATGGTGCCCATGAGAGACGGAGTCAGGATTTCCGTGGACCTCTACCGGCCCGACACTCCGGGAAAGTATCCCGTGATTCTGACTCACACCGGTTACAGCAATCTCGGTGGGACACCCGGGTTTGGAACGGATCGAGCCAAGTGGTTCGCGCGGCGCGGTTACGTCTACGCCGTTTCCGACTTGCGCGGCCGATACGATTCGGAAGGGGAAACGGATATCTTCGACGAGAAACACAAGGCGGACGGCTACGACCTCGTCGAGTGGCTGGCGCGCCAATCCTGGTCCAACGGCAATGTTGGCATGACAGGGGGCTCTTATCTGGGGTGGACACAGTGGTGGACTGCCAGCCAGGCCCCCCCATCCTTGAAAGCGATCGCCCCCGAAGTGGCTCCCCCGGATCAGTTCTTCAACGCTCCGTACCAGAATGGCATTTTGGTGTGCTGGGCCATGGATTGGGGAGCGGGAATGATGGCCGGCCGGACCATACAGGTGATCGGCGAGGGGCCCTACGGAGGGTTTTCCAATAACCGTCACGAAGAATATATGCATCTGCCCTATCTCGACATGCCGAAAGTGAAGGGAGCGCTGGATGCGCCCTGGTTCGAGACCTGGATCCGGCAAAACCTCTCGACGGATGAATACTGGAGCAAGATCTCCTACCAGGGCAAAGACAACTATTCGAAGATGACGGTGCCGGCCTTGAACATCACGGGTTGGTTCGATGCGAATTATCCCGGCTCACCCATGAACTACCAGGGGATGAAGCAGTACGGAGCGACTCCGGAATCCCGCCGTCCTTCCCTCGTCATCGGACCCTGGCAACACGCCATCAACCAACGGGTGGTCGCGGGATTCGACTACGGTCCCGACGCCGTGATCGATCTGAACGGAATGATCTGCCGGTGGTTCGACCATTTCTTGAAGGGGATCGACAACGGGGTGACCGATGAGCCGCCCGTTCATGTCTTTGTCATGGGCCCCAACCGCTGGTACGCGGAGCAGGACTGGCCGCTGCCTCAAACCAAATGGACGAAGTACTACCTGCACAGTGGAGGGAAGGCCAATTCGCTGAAGGGAGACGGGGTGCTGAACACGACGCCGCCGGGTAAGGAAGCGTGGGATGCTTATGTTTACGACCCGGCCGATCCCACCCCTAGCGCCCCTTTTACGAATGGCCACATCGATGGAGCGGTGGATGCGCGACTTCCATCGATTCGGGATGATGTGCTGGTCTATACGATGGCGCCACTGGACGAAGACATGGAAGTGACGGGGCCGATTGAGGCGAAACTTTATGCGGCAACCTCGGCTCGAGATACGGATTGGATGTTGCGCTTGATCGACGTCCATCCCGACGGATATGCGGCCCTCTTGTGTGACGGTGTGCTCCGGGCGCGGCATCGAGATCCGCTAAAGGCAGGGGCGTTCAATCCGGAACGGCTGAGCGAGATCGAACCCGACAAGGTCTACGAGTATACGATCGAATTCTGGAGGGGAACCGGGAACGTGTTCAAGAAAGGGCACCGCATCCGAGTCGAGATCTCCAGCAGTTACTTCCCTTACTATCTCAGGAATTTGAACACGGGCGCCGACAATATCGGCCTGGAGACCCGTTCAGTGGTGGCCCGGCAGAAGATTCATCACGACAGCCGATTTCCCTCACACGTCACCCTGCCGATTATTCCGAGTCGAAAATAGGTCCCACTGACCGCGGTCGCCAAGATCGGGACGAGAACGGCCTGGTGAGGAATGCGGGCTGGACTCTCAGGGATACGAAGTCATTCCGCAATCGGACTCACCGGAAGCGTCGTGAACGCCCTGCCGAGCTCCAGTTCCAAGGCGACGACGGAGACCAGGCCGGCTTGCGCCCGGATGCAGATCTCCCCTTTGAAATCAGTGTTCACGGCGTCGGGGAATATCTCCTGAATGAACGCAGCGAATTGGCCTCCGGCCGGGATTGTCCTGCTGGAGGTTCCGCCGGTGACCTCCTCCCCGCTTTCATCTTTGAGCGTCAGGTCAACCCTCTGCTCCGCCAGCTCGGTGTTGCGCACCGCGATTCCGGTACTGAGCCCTCCGCTGCGCCGCGCCGGCGCCACGGCTGCCCGAAGTCTGGGGCCGGCGCCGACACCGGTGATTCCCGTCCCCACGAGATCGAAACGCACCACCGCCGAAACCGGGACGTCGTCCGTCGATACCGTGATCGATCCGGTCAGCAAGCCTCCGCCGCCGGCCGACAAAGTCAGAGTCCGGCTTCCCAAAGGGGGGAGATCGAATCGGTCGGCGCCGGCCGCGCCGAACAGGGTGTCACCGTCCAGCTCGCTCCCCTGCGGGTCCCAGGCATCGACCGACACGGCAACTGTCTCGGACGAAGAACGATTCGTGACGACGATATCCGAATTCAAGCCGTCGCCGACCCCAAAATGCGGAATCTGCAGAACCTGGCCACGAACCGTGTAATCCATGTCCTTGAGCATGGCCCGTAAAAGGGGCCCCGGACTCTGCGACACCTCGCCTCTGGCGATTTGTGGGGTCATCAGGCTGTTGGAAGTCCCGGAAGGATACGCATCTTCGTCCAAATGGGCGATGCTGCTGGCAGCTTCGAACTCGCTTGGGGCCCAGAGCAGGGCGTGAGTTAGACCACCATTGGCTCTCCTCGTCTGTGCTCCCGCCCAGAAGAGTTTGATGCCGGTGATCGCGTCAGCCAATTCGACGGAGGGACTGGACAAGTCTGTAGTCAACTGGTCCCCGTTCCTCAGACGGATGAAATAATCGAACAACGTGGGGATACGCTCCTCTCTATTGCGGAACTGCAATCCGTACTGGCCGTTTCCGTCGTCGTCCAATTCGAAGCTGTCGACGATTCCCAGTCCGTGTGATATCTCGTGCAGGACGACCGAAACCAAATCGAACTGATCACTCTCAGGGCGTCCGTCCAGCTCCAAGTACCAGTCGCTGCGGTCGATGACCGTCATTGCAAAGTCTGGTTCGTCGGGAACTCGGTCGCGGTCCGAACGTTGATTGGCAAGGGCAATCGGAACAGCGATTTGCTGATCACTTATTCGAGCGATCGCCCAAGTTTGGGAGGGTCGGACGAACGCCAGCGTTGTTTCGAAATCTTCCGGATCCTCCAGATCGTCAACCGTGACGAAGTTGGCGTCGATTTCGATCGGCACAGCCGTGATCAGTGTAGACGCCCAGATGTCGACCGCCCGCTGAAAGGCGGCCTGGGCTTCCGAAGTGAACCCTGTGTAGGTGACGATGAATTCCGCAGCAGGTTGGGCCAAGTTCGTCTGTACCGAAATAGGCCTCGCGCGGGAGACTCGAGCTTGTATTCTCTCCATTAAATCCATATTGGCCGGCGTGGCATGTCCGCATCTCAGTACGCCATCCTCAACCCGCGTCACGAAGGTGACGTTATTCTCGGCACGGTACACTTGGTCCGAGCGGCCCATGAGAATCGAAACGCAGAACAGTAAGACTGCCAGCCGTACCAGAAATTGTCCGATCATGGTCTTGAATTCCTCCGAGTGTTCCTTCCCCTGGATGCCATTCGGTTCCGATGGCGCGGGTCTTCCTGAAGATGCGGTTACTAGCAGCCCGTGGCAAAAGTCATCACGGCATTCGACCGTCCCTGCATCCCGGCGGACGGCGTTGCGATTCGAGCACATACTCCCGGTATGCACCCGAATCGCGCCTTGTCCGGCGGGCGCAGGAACGGTCTCGGTGCTCGCGGGACTTTCACCACGGACTGCTAGGGCCCATCTCCAATGCCAATCCGGTGAATCTCCCTTCGCCGGGTACGATCTGCAATCCAGGCAACGAAATCCTGTAGATCTCTGATCTGCGTCTCCAGGCTGGCGATTCTAATACTCAAGCACAACTCCAACTGTTTCAGGTGTCGAATCTGGCCCCGGATGGCGACGGCCAAGTAAAGCAAGATTCCAATGAGAATCGGGTTCCAGATCATGTTCCTAAGCTCGAAGTTTCTCAGGTCCTGAAAAACGGGGAGAAGAGTCCATGTTATTGACCCGAATGAGATCACCGAAATAGGACAGCAGGGGATGGTGCAGGACCGCGGCCGCCGTAAAAAACAGGAGAGCCAGAGGGCGGGCAGGACACAACAAAGTGCTCTTGTTGTACGGTGTTCCCTCCCGGTCGGGTCTGGTCATCCTCTTCTGGCTCGTGTCTCCGGGCACTCTGGGGCTGATCCGAGCTCGCGAGAAAAGGGGCCCCCGCTTCCGGAGCGAATCTTTACTTCGACGGAGGTGTCTGATGCACAGAAAGCACGTCGTGTGTGGCTTGATCGTTGCTGCCCTGATCGGAGGTGTCAACTCTCCTGTGACGGCCCAGATTCTCCCCTGGTGGTCGTTTGACAGCGTCATTGAGGAGGTCCAGGACCGTGGGACGCTGAGAGTCGGTCTGGGCCTGTTCGAGCCTTGGTCGGCCTGCAATGCGAACGGCGAACTGATCGGCTTTGAGATCGATGTGGCGACCAAAGTGGCCGAGGACATGGGGGTGGAGGTTGATTTCGTGCGGACGAATTGGAGCTATATCATTCCGTCCCTGATTGCTGAGGAGTTTGACGTGATTATCAGTGGCATGACGATCCTTCCGGAACGCAACATCAAGGTCAATTTCACGTCACCATACAACGTGGCCGGTGTCTACCTGGTGGCGAATAAAAGGCAGACCGCCGACTTGGAAACGCTGGCAGATTTCAACAGTTCCAGTGTCACGATCGCGACCCGCCGGGGATCCTCGTCAATCTCTGCCATCGAGAATGTTTTTCCCGAGGCCAGACTACTGCTCTTTGATACCGACAACGCGGTCCTCGAGGCCGTCGTTGCAGGTAACGCCCATGCTGCGGCAGCTGTCGCGACGAAGCGGACCACATGGGTTGAATCCAACCCGCAGACCCTGCACCTGCCCTTCGAAGAGCCGTTTGCCTCGGACGTGCTGGCGATAGCCGTGCGCAAAGGTGACCTCGATGCCTTGAATTTTTTCAATGGCTGGATTGCGGTTCGCCAAGCCGATGGCTGGCTCGAACTGCACCGCCGATATTGGTTCGAGACTCGCGACTGGGCCGATCAGGTCGCTACCGATCCTGACACCATCGCTGAGTGCGATGAATCCTTTCAGTAGCCGATTTGGGCTGGAAGCGTCCGGACGTTCCGCAATGTCCCGGCTTCGTTGCCCAGCTAGCACTGGAAAAGGCTGCGAAATTGGGGGTCAGGGGCGCGGGTCAGGGTCCAAAAAAAGCTTCTGTCGTGCTCTGATCCCTCTTGGTGGAGTCTGAACACGGTATCCCGTTGTGGAAAACCAGAGATTTCCCACAACCTCAGCCCTTCTACTGACGCCTCCATCAGTCCCCCCACTGAAAAAGAACGCTCTGTCGGTGGCCACAACTCTGACATCGTCGATGGCAATTGACCGATAGATGGGGGACTACAACTAAGACCGATTGAAACCGCACCACCCAACCGTCCACGAAAACGGGCAACCTTCAAAATCTCGCACCTCATGGACCGGAGACTTCACGTACTAACGACAAAGTTCTTTTGACAGCGATGGAAAGAAGGGCTATGCTCGCGGCGGTTTATTCAGCAGAGGGTTCGACAGGTAGCACCGAAGAACAGGTGTTGAGAGCCCAAGCTAGTTTCTTCCCTGCGAAAGACTCCCAAAGGAATCCCCGATCAGATCGTACAACTACACAGGATCGGGCCCTGCTCTGTTTACAGTTGGTGTCTCAGGGTGGATAACTCCATTTCTTACAACATTAGGAGGAGAAAATGAAGAAGAACATCTATGTAGGGGGCCTGCCCTACGCAATCACGGATGACCGGCTGGAGGAGACCTTCTCCGAGTACGGTCCTGTGGAATCGGCTCGAGTAATCACGGATCGAATGACCGGCCAGTCTCGGGGTTTCGGTTTCGTCGAGATGGACGAGGCGGACGGCCAGAAGGCCATCAGTGCCTTGAACGGGACTCAGTTGGGCGGAAGGACCCTGACCGTGAACGAAGCACGTCCGCGTGAGAACCGGTCCGGCGGCGGTGGCGGCGGTTACCGGAAAAGCGGTCGAGGCCGCTGGTAGGCTTCTGAATATGGGGCGCGATTCAGGTTCTACCCACGTCACCTGTGATTGGCCGGTGTCCGGGTCTCCTGGATGGCGCCCCCCCGCTCCAAGGAATCCAGATGGAAAGATAAGGGAACAGTTCCGTTTTCTGCCCCTTCTCTATACTCGTCTTCCCAACCGAGTTTCCGGGTGGCTCGAAGCTGATTCAAGGACCCGTGGGAAACTGCGAAATCCTCCCTTTTCTCGCAGAAGGTCCGTTAATTTCAGTTAACCCGAAGTTCCAGACCCAGAGACAAGATAACTCCTTGATTCTAAAGGGACAACTCACGAAGCGGACTAGTTGTCCACTGGGAACACCTTGACCAACTCCAGCGCCCGTCGCTGCAGCGGCGTCGGTTCCGTCAATCGTTGCAGCCTCGGACCGTCCGGGTCCGAGGCGGTTCGGCACTGGTGACGGGCACGCGTCGCCATCTCCGCCATCAGTGTCTTGAAGCTGTGAAGCGGCAGTCCGTCCTCGGTTTCCCGCTTCGTCTTTTTCCGTTTGGCCGAGGCCGACGGCTCGGCTTTCAGCACCGGGTCCCGTCGAGCGCGGTGCGCCTCCAAGTCCTCGTCATCGAACTGCAACGGAGCCAGGGCTCGCCGCAGATGCCACTGGACGTAGTAGGCCAGCAGGCACAGGAACAGGTGCGACCGCACCCGCGTCTCGGCCCGGTGACGGATGGGACGGATCTGCAAGTCCACCGTCTTGAGTGAGCGGAAGGCCCGCTCCACGTTCGTCAGGTTCTTGTAGCTGCGCACCACATCGGCCGTCGCCAACCGCTCTTCCGGTTCGCTGGTGCGCAGGATGTAGAACCCGTCCAATTGCGCCTCCCGCGCGATGGCTTCGGTGCGCCGGGCGTATTCGAAGCGCCCGTCTTCGATCACCATCTCGAAGTGCTTGGCCACCTTGTACCGGTTCTTGATCCGACCCACCTTCACCGCGATCTCGGTCGCCAGCAAGGGTGTCTTGGTCCGTCGCGCCACCTCCCGGGCGATCCGGGCCAACTTCTTCTCCGTCTCCGCCAACAGGTCCTGGCGTTTGCCCCGCCGATACTCCCCCAGCATCGGGTTGTAACAGACGACGAGCCGTTCGCCCGGATAGGCCTCGGTCCGGATCTCCGCCAAGTGACGCTCGTCAAAGAGCGAGGGTTGAACCTCTTGGGCGTCCACCAGTTGGCGAATGGCCTCATGGCGCAGGGCCGAGATCCACCCCAGTCCCGGATGCCGCTTCAGATGCTTGATCTGAGTCTCGGTCAGCAGCCCCCGGTCCCCCACCAGCACCACCCGCTTCAACCCGAACCGCTGGCGTAACTTCTCGACTTGATCCGGCACCGTGACCGGATCCCCCGTGTTGCCGGGATACGCTTGGATCGCCACCGGACAACCCGCCGCATCGGCCATTACCCCGTAGACGACGATGGGCCGGCCGCGTTTGCCGTCTCGGCTGTGGCCGAATCGCATCAAGGAACAGGTGTGGCCTTCGTAGTAACTGCTCGAGAGGTCGTAAAGCACGTGATCGCCTTCGGCCAGGTGCCGCCGGGCCAGCTTCTTCTCGATCCGATTCTGACGTTGGAGCAACCAGTCCATGGCCCCGTACAGGTCGTCCTCGTCGGCGTCCTGCAGGGAGAGCTCGGAGGCCAGGGTGGTGGTGTGCCAGAGCCGGGTGGTGGCCAGCTTGGAGGCGGGATGCAACAAACGCTGAATGATCAGGGCCAGCACCAAGTTGCGCTGGCGCGAGCCCTTGGGGTCGATCAGAGTCGGGAGCTTCAGGCGGCGAATGAAGAGAAGGGGACAGTGCGGTGCACCGTTTTGCGGACGCGAACTGGCGCTTACGGGAAAAACTCTGCGCCATCTCTACACTCTTCTCAAGAGTGCAAGCCCCGGTGAGAAATGCGGGCCGGTGGTAGAAACGGTTGGAAGGAACCGCCTCGAGCACTCGAGCCAACCGGCTGCGGGTTGTTAGAGAAGGGAATGCGGGAGAAACTGACGATGCGGGCTGTTAATCCTGTGGAGGGGGCGCCACCAAAAGAGGCTCCTGGTCCAAGATCTTATATTCCGACGGATCCCCACGTGAAGAAGTCACTGCTCGAGCTTCTCGGATCGTTCAGACCGGACCGCGGGTCACCCGACTCGGAGCAGGCGCAGAAAGCCGTCTTCCTGGCACGGTGTCTTCAGGAAAAGGCGGCGACGCTTCAAACCCCCGAAGAAGAGAAGCAGCAGGCCGAACTGGAGCGGATGGTGCAGAGTCCGCACGACAAAGCGACCCTCACCCAGCTCACCGACCAAGCCTTCCGCTCCAGCAACCCGCGCCGCGCCGTCGACCAGATCCTGCACATCCTGGACATCCAGGGAATCCCCCGCTTCTTCAGCGGTCTGGATCGAACTCTGCTCAAGGGGTTTCACTCCTTCGGCAGCTACCTCCCGGAGGTGGCGGCGCCGCTGGTCCGGGAAAGGATGCGGGAAGAAACCGCCAACGTCATCCTCCCCGCGGAGGAGGACCTGCTGGTCGGGCACCTGGAGGCGCGCCGGACCGGCGGGGTACGGATGAACGTCAACTTCCTGGGAGAGGCCCTGCTGGGAGAAGCCGACGCCCAGCGGCGTTTGGAGTTGTACCTGAGCGCGCTCCAGATCCCGGAGATCGAGGTGATCTCGGTCAAGGTCTCCACCATCTACTCCCAGATCTCGACTCTAGCCTTCGAGCACACCGTCTCCGTGCTTTGCGACCGGCTGGAGCTGCTCTATCGGGCTGCGGCCAGAGGGCGCTTTCGACGCCGAGACGGCAGCGTGGTGCCCAAGTTCGTGTACCTCGACATGGAGGAGTATCGCGACTTGGCGGTGACCACAGAGGTCTTTCTGCGGACCCTCGACCGCAAGGGCTTGCAGCAGGCCGGCGGGGGGATCGCTCTTCAAGCCTACCTCCCCGACTCATACCTGGCCCAGAAGAGAATCAACGCCTGGGCCAGGGAGCGGGTGCAGAGCGGAGGAGCACCGGTAACGATCCGGCTGGTGAAGGGCGCCAACCTGGAGATGGAACGTGTGGAGGCGTCCCTGCGGGGCTGGGAGCAAGCGCCGTACGAGTCAAAGCTTGAGACCGACGCCAACTACAAGCGCATGCTGCAGGAAGCTCTGGCTCCGGAGAATATTGCGGCGGTGCGGCTGGGGGTGGCTTCACACAACCTCTTCGACGTCTCGTACGCCCTGCTGTTGGCTGCGGAGGCCGGCGTCCTGGACCGGGTGCAGTTCGAGATGCTGGAAGGGATGGCCAATGCCCAGCGCCGGGCCCTGTTCGAAATGGCGCAAAACCTCCTCCTCTATGCGCCGGCGACCAGGAAAGAGGACTTCGTCAACGCCGTCGGATACCTCTTTCGCCGTCTGGACGAGAACACGGGACCCGACAATTTCCTCAGGTACGCCTTCAAGCTGGTCCCCGGCAGCCCGGAATGGAAACGACTGGAAGCGGGGTTCCTCGAATCTTCTCGTCACCGCGAAGAGGTTTCGGAGATGCCTCGACGCGTCCAGAATCGCCTGGCCGAGACTCGTGTGTCGTCACCCCCGAGCTCGTGGAAACGATTTGTCAACGAACCGGATACTGATTTCTCACTGCCTGCCAACCGCGAGTGGGGCCGGGCGATCATCGAACGCTGGAAACCTCGCCACCACGACCACAAGGTGGAAGTTCCCCTGGTCGTGGACGGGGAGGAGATCTTTCAGGATCGGGAGCTGCGTGACTGCCGGGATCCCTCCCGGCCGGGCCTGGTCGTCGGCCGCTATCGACTGGCCAACCGGGAGGACATCGAACGGGTAGTGACCTGCGCTCGAAACGATACCGACGGCTGGCGCACGAGGACGGCCGAAGAGCGCTCCCGAGTGCTGGCGTCGGTGGCGCGGGAATTGCGCCGGGGCCGCGGGGACCTCATGGGCGCCGCCCTGGCGGACGGCGGAAAGACTCTGTCCGAGTCGGACCCGGAGGTCAGTGAGGTGGTGGATTTCGTCGTTTTCTACGACTTGGCGGCCCGCTACTTCCACGACCTTCCAGGTCTGCAGGTCAAGCCCAAGGGTGTCGTGGTCGTCG
Source organism: Acidobacteriota bacterium (assembly GCA_965217775.1). Lineage (GTDB taxonomy): Bacteria > Acidobacteriota > UBA6911 > RPQK01 > JAJDTT01 > JAJDTT01. The sequence goes on along the minus strand of CBDCJH010000002.1, from coordinate 1,881,254 downwards.
TTTCTCCCTGGAACTTTCCCATCGCCATACCGGGAGGCGGAATCGCCGCCGCCCTGGCGGCGGGGAACACGGTCATCCTCAAGCCCGCCCCCGACACGGTGCTGGTGGCCCACGAGCTTTGCCGTTGCTTCTGGAGGGCCGGGGTTTCCCCACGGACCCTGCAGATGGTCTCCTGCTCCGACGAGATTGCCGGATCCTGCCTGGTCTCCCACCCGGAGGTGGACGCCGTCATCCTCACCGGCGGTACCGAGACCGCCCTGCGGATGCTGGGGGCCACGCCGGATATGAATCTGCTGGCTGAGACGGGGGGGAAGAACGCTACCACCTTGACCGCTCTTGGAGACCGGGAGTTGGCCGTCAGCCACGTGGTTCACTCCGCCTTCAGTCACAGCGGACAGAAGTGTTCGGCAACCTCTCTGCTCCTGGTCGAGGAGGAGGTCTACCGGGATCCGAGGTTCAAAGAGACGCTCTGCGACGCGGTGCGGAGCCTGGAGGTGGGCTCGGCCTGGGACCTCCAGACCAGGATGGGGCCCCTGATTCGCGCGCCCTCGGGTGCCCTGGAAACCGGCCTCAAGGAACTGGAGCCGGGCGAGTCCTGGGCGGTGATGCCCCGACGGCTGCAAGGCAATCCATATCTCTACTCCCCAGGGGTCAAGTGGGATGTCCGGCCGGGGAGCTTCACTCACCTGACCGAGCTCTTCGGCCCCGTGCTGGGGGTGATGGAGGTGAAGAACCTGGACCAAGCCCTGGACCTCATCCGTCAGACCGGGTATGGCCTGACCTCCGGCCTCGAGAGCCTGGACGATCGCGAACAATCTTACTGGTGCGACCGCGTCGAGGCGGGCAACCTCTACGTCAACCGAGGGACCACCGGGGCCATCGTGCTCCGCCAACCCTTTGGTGGCATGGGCAAGTCCGCCTTTGGCCCCGGAATCAAGGCGGGAGGACCCAACTACGTGGCCCAGCTTATGGACTTCCGGGACGGTGAAGTTGGAGCCGGCGCTCTCGAAATCGCCGATCCCGATCTCGCCGACCTCCGTTGGCGCCTGCAAGAGCCGGGTCCGCCCGGAGTTGCCGCGTACGGGGACGAACTGCCTCGGGTCGCGGCAGCCTTGGAGAGCTACTGCACCAACAGTCAAGAGGAATTCGGCCGTACCCATGACCACTTCCGTTTGGTGGGCCAGGACAACCTGCGGCGCTATTTGCCCGTCCGCCGGCTCCAAATCCGCCTGGATCCCCGTGATTCACTGTTCGAGATCTTTGCACGCGTCTGTGCGGCCAAGGCCGTCGGCTGCCGGGCCAAGGTAAGTTTCCCCCGGGGCTGGTGGTCTCCGGCCACCGACTGGCTGCAGGAATTGACCGCATCGTGGAACGAGGGTGTCGAATTTTTCGAGGAAAGCGACGACGAGCTGGCGAGCCGGGTCCGCGAAGCCGAGACCGACCGCGTCCGCTATGCGGCGCCGGAGCGGGTGCCGGAGATCGTGTTCCGGGCGGCGGCCGCGTCGGGGGTTTACTTGGCGCGGGCGCCGGTACTGATCCAGGGCCGGGTGGAGTTGCTCTGGTACGTCAGGGAGCAAAGCATCAGTAGTGATTACCATCGCTACGGCAACTTGAGCATCCGGGAGGGAGAAGATGGGATGGAGGGCTCGTAGCCCGGATCTCTCCGGTCCGCCGAATTGCAGCGACGGGCGTTCCAACAGTTGGGAGTGACGTCCTGGCGTAGCCAGACAGGCTATGGGAGGAAAATATCTAAGTCGTTCCAAATGAGAGAGTTACTTGACTTCATCTCTGAAACTTCGGATTAGTGCGCCAAGCTTGATGCAGTTCCGGTGGCTGCGACTGGTGGGCCATTCAGGATCGCAGTACTCGGATTCAAACGCGCATCTGGCGTCTATGACACCGAATAGGCTGATTGGGTTAGCGCCACCGACTTCACCGGAACCGCAACGAAAAAAGACTGGCGTCTTTCATCACCAGACGCAGCTGAACCGGTTTGCCCGCGATCCGCTTCAAGGGTTCCTCCGAGCTCATCGTCCGACACGGTACAAACAGATGTGATTTTTCCAACGGCGGGAGCTCATCGGATTGGGACAGAAGCGGACGGGAAAGCGCACGGACGGCGCAGAGTCTGAATCAAGTGCGAACCGTCTACGTCTGACAATTTCAGTTAATGGAAGTCCTCCAGAGTGCAGAGATCTCCCCTACACGAGGATTCAGGTATAGGCCCCTGGTCTTTGGCCCAAGCTAGGAGTCTGCGCGGTAGAAATGATCGTAGCGAGAAAGTGGGGAATCGAGGCCAGATTTTCTCGATTTGGAGGTGCATAGTTGTTCTATTCGCCGAGAAATCGAGGAAATATGGACCGATTCTACCGCTTTCGCAGTAGATCAATTTCTGCCGCGCAGGCTCCTAGGGGCGGGAACGGGGAACTCCTAGGGCGACGGCAGGCTTTTCTGTGGAGATCTCCAAGCCGGATACATCTCCATCATCTTGAACTCTTCCGCTGTTCCGTTTCGGTTGTCGGTGAGTCTGTCCCCTGTGGATACCAATCCCGGTGCTCGGGCGGGGTGTCGGGCTTCACGGCATGCACCCGTTTCCACGAAGGCCTCGTAGATTTTCTCCTTCTCCTCATCGGTCCGTCGTTCTTCCTCTTGCACAAGAATAGCCAGTGACCAGCAGACGTCGTCTGTGAGCCAGACGCCATAAGTGGTCTCGTCTCTGTTCGGTTCGTTATTGAATGCGACTGCAGTGATGCGAAGGAGCATCTCACTGGTGCTCCCCATGTCAATTGCTGTCGCGCGGGCGATGACCTTCCTGGCGTCTCCCTTGTCCCAATAGACGCGCTCGTAGTCCTCGGGTCCCGCGTGCGCCATTCCGGATGGGCTGAGAGAAACTGCCCCCAGGATCGCCGTGACGAGGACTGTACCGGCGGGGAACTTGCGGCGTGTTTTCACGTGACGTCACCTCCCTCTCCGAAAGATTCCTCCAACTCCGGCAAAAGGTCAGCCCGATAAGCGACTTTATTGCCTTCCCAGGGCACGCCACAGGAACCTCACCGCCCGCGGAATGGCACCCCTTAGACCGAACACCTCGTGTCCTCCACCCTCATAGATGAAGACCTCGAACTCGGGAGGCTCGCGTCCCAAGGTCTCCATGGCACGGATCATCGAGTACGCTTGGCTGACGGCGACGGTCTCGTCGGAATCGCCATGGTGCAGCTGGACGGCCGGCAGGTCTTCGGCGAACAGGACGGAGGAGCGGCGCACCAACTCCAGGCGCAACTCAGCCAGTTCGATCTCGCCTCTCATGTAGGGCTGAACGAAAGTGGAGTCCATGTGGGCCACGCCCGTGAGCTTGCGCGGACGCCCCAGGACCGCCTCGCGCACGATTTGCCGCACCCAGTCGTCGAAGAAGTCGGTGGGACCGAAGAAGGCGACGATGTTCTCGATGCGCTCGTCGCGGATGCCGGCCAGCATGGCGACGCCCGCTCCACGACTTCCGCCGACGATGCTCACACCTTCGGACTTCGCCTGCGGAGTCAGCTCCAGGGGCGGAACAGAAAGGGACAGTCCTTTCTTCCTGGAGCCATTGACAATCCCAGGCCAAGGGGTCTTCTTGCCTATCGGGTCATGTGCGATGGAAGAGATCGAATCTCGTCAATCTGTTTCCAGTAGGCAGCGAGACCTCGCTTTCCCTCTTGGGTCAGTTGGTACCGTGTATGGGTTACCTTTCCGACGAACCCCTTCAGGATCTTCACGAAGAGAAAAGGGAAAGTTCCGTTCTCCTCGCTCGCACGTTCCCCGAGGAGCTTGTAGCGTAGGTATTCGGCTTCGATGAGCGAAAGTAGGGTGCGGTTCATGCGAATCTACCGCCGTGTTCAGAGTTGTGAGTCACCTGAACACCAGTATATTATATGACCATGGTCATGACTATGGTAAGATCCCATACTGCAAGAGGAAGGGTGTGACGCCATGGTAGTTCCCAAACGAGACGGAGCGAGTGAATCACGTACCATCAAGGCGTCCGAGTTCAAGGCCACGTGCCTCAGGCTGATGGACGAAGTGGCAGAAAGCGGAGAAGAGATCGTGATCACCAAAAATGGCCGCCCAACCGCGCGCCTTCTGCCCTACCGCAAGCGGTTCGGGGATTGGTTCGGAGCTGATCGAGACAGGATCGAAATCATCGGCGACATCATCTCCCCGATTGACCTGGAGTGGGAAGCCGAGGTGAACCCCGACCGGGTGGCCAATCCGTGATATTGGTGGACACTCACGTACTGTTGTGGTCGAGACTTGGCGGACCGCAAATCGGGCCTCTTTCCAGAGGACTGATGGAACGGGGACTACGGGAAGCCACACTGGCGGCGTCGGCGTTTTCGTTCTGGGAAGTGGCTCTGTTGCACGAGAAGGGGCGCATCCGCCTGCTGGAGGACGTCAGAACGTGGCGAACCCGGCTTCTCCAGGATGGTCTCGTCGAGATTCCGGTAGACGGCGACATTGCCATCCGCGCCAACAGTCTGAAGGACTTCCACGCGGATCCAGCCGACCGCATCATCGTCGCGACTGCGCTGGGGGGTCACAGTCTGCTCACGGCCGATGAGCGCATCCTGAGCTGGGGCGGCAACCTTCGCCGTGTGGACGCGAGAACGTAAAGGAAGAGTAAGGGACGGTTCCGCTCTCCGCGGTTCGCGCAAGACGAGCGGAGAGGGCTTCAGCTTGACGCCAATGTCAAGCGCATCCAGATCAACGAAACCGCAGCGAAAACAGGTCGGCGTCCTTCATCATCAGCCGTAGCCGGACCGGTTTGCCCGCAATGCGCTTCAGCGTCGAGAAGGGGACAGTCACTTTTTTTCGGTCACGTCCGCGTCACGTCCGGGGCCAAGTCCGATCGCACGAGTCATGCCCCTGGTCGTTCTGGGTCGGCGTGGTCGAGTTTCTGTAGTCGAGTCGCGTTTCCGGTTTCTCCCGATTACGGGCGATGACGCCTTTCCCTCACCAAAGTCTGAATTGACCGTCCTTCTTCTCGACCAGCTCACGCAATCGCACGGATTGGGACTGCCTAAACTAACCCAATGGGGTATATAATGTCGTTCGATGCAAACGGTGGCCGAGACTCCGACGTTCTCCCGTCAGGCTGACAAGCTGTTCAGTGAGGATGAGAAACACGAACTGATCAACTTCCTCGCGGAGAATCCGCTGGCGGGGGATGAAATTCCGGGCACCGGCGGTGTCCGGAAACTGCGCTTCGCGGCCTCCGGACGGGGCAAGCGAGGCGGGGCTCGAGTGATCTACTACTACTTGGACAAAGCGAGTCCGATTTACGCACTGCTTGCCTATGCGAAGAGCTCGAAAACTGACATGACGCCGAAGGAAAGACGCACGGTTTCAAAACTCGTAGCCGCACTCAAGGCGGCCCGAAAGGGGATGAAATGAGCACATTTGGCGACGACCTGATCCAGTCTCTCAAGGAAGCTGTTGCTCACGCAAAGGGAGATGGCTACGCTGTCCTCCACTCTCCCGTGACTCCACGCGAGGTTCGGGAGCAGGCGAAGCTCACACAGGCGCAGATGGCGCCATTGATGGGCATGAGTCTTTCCGGCTACCGCAAATGGGAGCAAGGGACGCGCCAGATCAGCGGACCGGCTGCAACTCTTCTACGTGTGATCGCAAAGGAACCAGAGGCCGTCAAGCGCGCATTGCTGTCTTCGGGGCAAGTATAGAATTGATGGTTGAGAGGCCCCACCTTTGCAGCGCATATTCGGAAAGCGCTGGAGTCACGAAATAGGAAAGACACAATGGCCCTCGTATTACACACGTATCGAGAAGGGGGCAGCCACGTTCTTTCCGTGACATATTCGATGTCCATTGACAGATAGAAGTCTTGACCCCCACCGATAGAAGGGGTATTGCAACAACTACCAGTTGAAACCGTATTACTAATCCGTCCACGAAGACGGAACACCTTCACAGACTTGATTTCAGAGATTCTTTCGAGAAGAGGCCTCCCAAAAGATGAGAAGGGGGACGGTCACCTTCTCTCAGATGCCGCGTATCGAGAAGAGGACAGTCACGTTCTTTTCACGCGCGCTTTTATGCGAACGGTTGGGTCGCCCGAGTCTACGGCCCGGACGGTACTTTCGGCTGCTGCTGGTGGGGTACTTCGAGGGGCTGAACTTGGAGCGGGCCATCGCCTGGCGGGTGTCGGATTCGGCGAGCGTGCGAGACTTTCTGGAATACGACCCGAGCACCATTTTATGTCAGCAGTGTGACTTCTCCCGACTTTTGCCACGGGCTGCTAGGGCTCTATGGTCCTTTTTGCAGGCTGCGCCCACTGTGGGCCGTGTTATGCGCGTTTATCGGGGGATTGCTTGTGGGCGCAGGACCCTGGGGCTGGCGGGCGGTCCTCAAGCCTCATCTACAAAGACTTTTCTGATCCGCGTAGCTCCCGGCGTAATCTACTGTTGGCAAGCATACTCGTGCCATTGACGGCTTGAATCTGCTCTGTGATGGGTTGGATGGGAATTTCCCGGTCTGGAAACGCAGCGAAATATAGATGGGGGACGCCACGCTCACAAACGAACTCTAGAAGACTGACATTATTTTTCGACACGACTTGATTCTTAAAGTATTCGGCCGATCGCAGGTCTTGTTGGCTGGGTCGATTCATCACGTACATGCCAGGATTCGGATTCGGGTGATTGTGAAGAATAGCAATCGCATCCGGATTCAGTGAGTCGATTGCAGAATCCAAAGCATAACCGGACAAGAAGGGACGAACCTTGTTTCTGTTCGGGCCTTTGTTCCACCAGAGCGCCTTGACTCGGAAGGAGCAGATGAACCCGATCACTACCCACTCATGCTTCTTGTATTTAAGCATCGCAGCGACCCAAGCAGGCGCCGTTTTGTAATCCAGGTCACATTGGACGAATTCCCCTCCGGCTCTCATCGCCTTCTTCTGCTTTGCGTTGACTCGTCGCTGTTGTCGCGAGAATTGATATTTCGAGAGACCAACGTTTCGCTGCCTGACTTTTGCCAGTCGATGTACTTCCTTGGGTTCAAGAGGGTGTCTGTCTCCATAGACGCCCAAAAACCAGATCAGAATCCAAACTACGGCTATTACAAGGATGAATTCTTCCATAGGGGGTACTTAAGCTCTAAACGGGGTGATCCGCAGGGTTTAAGTAGGCATAGGGATACCCTGGCACGCCGGTTGCCCGAGCATCCCTTTACCGAATGATTGTACTGAATCGACGACGTGTGGCGAGCTCAACCCCGAAGGGAACTCAAGCGAACGCGGTCAAGTCCAGGTCCACAATTCACCTGGGGCCTCGCATCCACGAGGGCCGAAGCACTGATCCACGTCTTTGAACCGGGGCCGCATTGGATCTTCGGGATACGGCTTGGCACTTTCCTGGGGCACGCTAGTAGCACCTTGAGGGTCGCCAGCCCTACGTGCTCGGCACTCACGACTGGCGACGTTTAAAGATAAACAAAACTAATTATATGCGGCCTGGAGGAGAGGGGTCAACTCAATCTGCTGAGGGCTGGTATCACAAGGGTGATGGCAGAGGGCATGGGGTCGGAGAGCCTGATTCACACTCCCAACCTATTGTATCCCAGATTATTCATGGGACATGTTGATAAGGGCTTCCAAACCGGCGGTTTCGTGCGGTCGGAGTCCGGATTCTCTTGAACCTCTGTCGATTCGACTGAATCGGCTCAAAAACAGGACGATTGAACCAGTCATAAACCGTTTATCGGCCAGGGGGACCGTCACCCGCCGACAGGTTGACTTTCCAATGGAGCCGGAAGAGAAGGGGACAGTTACCTTCTCTCGGTTCGTGGTTCGTGAGACGGACGAAGGAGGCGGGGGAATTAAGACCTTGGAGGGAGAATCTGATGAATCGAGACGGCCACGATGGCCGCCAGCGTTGAGGAGACGGTGATGCTCCCAAGAGCGAGTGGCTCGGTTACGGCGCCACAAAGCGCTCCACCGCGATCTCCTCGGCGCCGCCGCGCACCTGCCAGAGATCGTAGGCCATCTGCATCCCCAGCCAGGTCTCGGGCGTCGAGCTGAAGGCCTTCGACAGCCGTATTGCCATCTCTACCGAGATCCCCGTTCACCAGCTCCGAAAGCGCCTGCCGAGTGACGCCCAAACCCGCGGCGGCTCGGGTCACGGTCAAACCCAGGGGTTCGAGGAACTGCCGCTATACGATGCCGCCCGGATGCGGTGGGTTGTGCATGGCCATGATCGATCTTCTCCGTCAATGATAGTCCACGTAGTCAACTTCCACCCGATCCCGAGGAAAAAGGCACGCTCAGGGGGCAAATTTGGGCTTGGTGCGCCCCGGATGTAGGTCCGGTGGAAGTCCTAAACTTGTGATGAAAGGTGCTATCGTGGTCAAGGTGTTTTCGTAGTCCTCGAATACAACACCAAAGTCCGAATACACCACCAAAGACGGTGAACTCACCAAGAACAACATCGAGCAGCGCAGGGCTTGGATCAAGGCAGCTTGGTCTGGGTACTGAGGGTCAGGAGCGGCATGTACGCAACACGTGTTCTCGCAGGGACAACGGGATGACTCCGGATGCCGCGGGGCCCGGGTTCCTCCCGGGGGACTTGGGCGATGGGCTGATCCTGAGACAGGCCACCGCGGAGGATACTGAGGCTGCTGCGGAGTTTCAGGCTAAGGTCCACCTTCCCCACATGTTTGCCGAGTCATTCAGAATCTGGACCAGGGACCTCATGAGCGGAGCCCTCCCAAGATTCCAGCCTTGTGACTTCACCCTGGTGGAAGACATGGGTACCGGGGCCATCGTGTCGATGCTGAACCTGATCCCACAAACTTGGTCCTATGGCGGCATTGAAATAAGCGCAGGTCGTATCGAGCTTGTGTCCACGCATCCCGACTATCGAAGACGCGGGCTGGTGCGGGCTCAGATGGACGCCGTCCACGAGATGAGTGCGAGGCGCGGCGAGAAGATGCAGGTCATCAGCGGCATACCTTGGTTCTATCGCCAGTTCGGCTACGAGATGGCGCTGGAGTTTGGAATGGGGTATTCGTGCCCCGTCTCCAATTGGCCCGCACTTGACGATGCTGTCCGGGAGCCTTACACGGTACGACCCGCGACCGCCGGAGACCTGCCATTCATAGCTCGCCTGTACGAGGAGGCAATGGGGCGCTACCTGGTCTTTTGCGTCCGCGACGGGAAGCTGTGGCGGTACGAGCTGAACGGGCGGAGCAAGAACACCTATTCAGAGCTGGAGATGTGCATCGTGGAGGCCGCGACTGGTGAGCCGGTGGGACTCATTGTGCACGTCCGGGGTCTCTGGGATGGTGAACCCTGCGTTCTTCTCTACGAGCTGAAGGACGGCGCCTCCTGGCATGAGGTCACTCCCAGCGTCGTGAGGCATCTCCGGAGGATGGGCGAGGCGTACGCTGCGCGACAGATGCAACCCTCGTTTCGCAACGTGGCGTTCGAACTGGGTACGGAACACCCGGCGTATCCGGTCATGAACGACAGGTCGCCGCGATGGAAGAGGATTCGCGGATGGTATGTCCGGGTGCCCGACATTGCCGGCTTCCTGCGGCATGTCAGACCAGTCTTGGAACGGCGGGTGGCAGATTCGGCGGTGGCGGGTTACGGGGGCAGGCTTACGATAGGCTTCGTCGATTACGGAGTGAACCTTTTATTCGACAACGGACGTGTGGCAAAGGTTGAGAGATTAGCCAGGCCGCGAAAGGGTGGTAACTGGCTGAGTTCCGGGACGTGTGACGCATTCTTCCCCGGGCTGATTTTCTTGCAACTGCTCTTCGGGTTCCGTGGCGCGGATGAGCTCGAGTACGCCTTTCCCGACTGCGATATCGGGTCCCCGGAGACGCGCGGTTTGCTTAACGCGTTATTTCCCAAACAGGCGTCGCACATATGGGGTATCTGGTGAGCATGGACTCGGTCCGGGCTGTAAAGATCGGAAAACTGCTCGGCCGTAATAGAGGGATCCTTCGAAGAAACAGAGGAAATAGGAAAGAGTGAAGACAGGCGGGTCGTTTCCGCCCAGCGGGCTGGGCAGGGGAGATGGTCTCGTCGAGGACGCCGGGCCGGATGAACTCGATGCCTGTTTCTCCTACGCGTCCGCCGGACTGCGCCGGTGGGGGAGCTTTCCTCTGATTGGCGAACGGAGATTCCAACCTGAGATCGGCGCCACCCCCGGCAGGCCGGGCGTTCCCGCTGGTATCGGAACTTCCACGCAAGAGGTACGAATCTAGAGAAAGGGACAGTTCCGTTCTCCGCGGTTCGCAGGACGAGCGGAGAGGACTTCGGCTTGACGCCGACGTCAAGAGCATCCAGATCAACGAAATCATAGCGAAAAGAGGTCGGCGTCCTTCATCACCGGACGCAGCCGGACCGGTTTGCCCGCGATCCGCTTCAAGGGCGCCTTTGAGGTGGCGCCGGAGTGGGAACGCTTCCACCTGACGGTGTCCTCGATCTCGTCCCCCCAGACCAGTGGCGACTCCTCCAGAGCGAATCCGGGAAGCGGCCGCCCCGCCTCGTCCTGGCTCTCGATGTGGATGCTTCCCGCCGCGGAGGTGGCGAGGTTGAGCACCAGATTGCTCCCCTCGAAGGTCAGGGGCTTGGTGACGACTTCCCCGCCGCCGTAGCTGGCGTTGAGGGAGACGAACCCGTCGGTCCTCAGGACCATCCGCTCCACGTGAATGCTGGGGAACTTGTAGTGGCGGAGCACGTAGAGGGATATCTCGTCATCGCCAGTGGAGACCACTCCGGTGGCCGTCATGTTGGTGCGGTTGCACCAGTTCCTCTTCTCGCGGCCGGGCCGAATGGTGGTGACTTCCGGCGATCAATGCAGGTGTCGTGAACACCAGAATCGCGAGCAGACTTGATGTCATCATCCCGATCCTCCCTTTATTCCGTTGCCGAAAACGGGCAGCGAGCCTATCCATCGAGGGTCTTCGGCTCAAAATGGATCTTATTGGCGTGCCTGAATTGGGGGAGGCAGACGAAAGAGATTGACGCGATTGCAGCCGGGCTGGTCCCGGCGTGGTAATGCTTCCAATGGGGCACGGGAGAAGGGGGGACAGTTACATTCTCTGCCGGCTGCCTCTCCCTTACCCCGTTTTTTACAAGGTAAACTCACTACTGCCTCCAAAAAACGCCAGTAACCCTGTCTAGACGACGCTCTCAAAGTAAAAACCGTCACGGCATTTCTTACGGTTCTTCTGTTCTCCCTCTTGACTGCCGACCTCTGCTTGCCGTAGATTCGCAGTGTGGAAAAGAAACACGACTCCCCAATGCGCAGTCCTTCGTTTCCAAGGCATCCGTTGGAGGCGCTGAAAACGCCTTTCCGGGACCTTTACGAGAATCACGGATCATCTCCAATCTCAGCCGACGGAATCTACAGCATTTGGAAGATGTCCTCGTCGAGCTATAGTGCCCGGAGCCGTGTGGCAGCCCTTCATGCCTACGGGCTACTCTCTCCTTTCGACATGCCTGGCACCAGCAATTACTGGTGTGTGCCGATGCATGGGACAAAATTCTTAAGGTATGATCGACACGGCTCAAGCGACAGCTCCATTGTCGCAGCTGGAAATGCCGCGCTGAAGCCCGCCGTTTTTCGGGAAATCTGGAACCGCTATCGAAAACGACTGGGACGTTGCGTCTCCGAAGCAGATTTTCGGAGAGTCGGGAACGTAATTTTTCGCCACCTGACGACCGAGGCAGAGCCTCGTTACAGCGAGAAGGGAGCGGGAAAGCTGGTCAGCGTTTTTCTCCAGAATCTGGTCTATGTGGGCCTCATCTCTGGCGTGGACACACTCCCTTACGCCGGCCCCTTCATACCTACTGCCGCGTCCGAGAAACCGGTAATGCGATTGGCACCGGATTCCAGTGGAGGTGTCGTGTTTGAATTAAGGATTCGGGAACGGGTAACCAGGCAATCCATTAAAGAAGTGCTGGAACTGATCACAGCTGTGTCGCCATTCATTGAGAAACGAGAAAACATCGACGAGGAATGATGTTGCCCCCTCTCTACCGAATCAACAGGCCCGCAAAATCAACGCCAGAACTCCTGAGTTCCGCCCCAGGGGATGCGGGTCCGAATCCAGCCGGCCTCGCGCGATCGGTGTTACCTAGACACCATGGTGTGCTACAGGAGGACATATGAAGGAAAAGGAAACTGATGTAATGATCGAAAGGTTACGACTTTCCCTGAGATCGGACGGGGAAGGTCAGAACCGCTCTCCGTCAACGAATTCCCGGTTCCTCTACTTGGAGGGACGGCGACTCGCCTCTGAATCCGTCAACGAAATCCTCCTTGACCCGACGTACTCGGCACTAGCCAGCCGTCGCGACGAGCAGGATCTAATCGATCTTCGAGCTCTTTTCGAGCAAATCCGCGCCCGACTTCTTAATCGTAAGTTCGATTAGAGGTCATGTTGGTGCGGTTGTACCATTTTCTCTTCTCGCGGCCGGGCCGAATGAAGGCTTGGGGGAATCTGCGGTCCCAGTTCAGACCGTCGCGGCTGGTCATGAACACCGTTTCGGAGACCCCGTTCTCGGGCGCATCGGCAATCTTGGTCCGCCAGGGAACGAAACGCTTGGGGAAGCCCAGGAAGATGTGGGGCGCCCGGTAGTACGGCGTAATGCCGTTGGTGTAGAACTGGTCCCGGGGACCCTCCCCCAACTCGATGTCCTCCAGCTTGCTCCAGTTCAGGAAATCGGGTGAGGTGGCCCGGGCGATGGCCCGGATGTTGGGCATCCGGCGCTCGCCTGAATCATCGTGACGAGGTGGAAACCAGACCCGGAGATAAGCGACATACTCATTCCTGAACTGGTCCCAGAAGATCTCGTCGCCTCCCCAGTCCGTGGGAGGCTGCGTCAGGATGGCCTCCTCACGGATGGGTTTCCAGTGGATCCCGTCGGGCGAAACCATCCCCACCATCCGTTTCAACGGGTGGTTGGGTTGCCCCGAGGCCAATGCCTTGTACCGTTCCTCGGGTGGCGTTTCGGGATTGGTGTCCAGGAAGACCATGAAGTTGTGGTTGCCGAAGCAGTCCCAGATGATGTTGTTCTGTTTCGATCCGTCGAACTCCACCAGACCCAGCGCGGGCTTGGTCCAGGTCCGGCCGTCCCGGCTCTCGGCGTAGCAGGTCATCTCGGGATGTTCGGGGACCATGGTCTCGCCCGGTTCCAGAAGGGACGGGGCTGCGGAGGACGGGAGACTGTGGCCCCGGTAGTACATGCGGTAGAGGCCGTCGCCGTGAATCACCGAGACGTAGAAGCAGGTCGTGCCCTCCCAAGGCTTGTCGAAATGGAGCACTCTGCCGCCGGAGGTGGGGGTTTGAAGCTCCAGCCGGACGTCCCCGGTCATGGAGTCGATTTCGCCCCACTCGAATTTGCGCTATAGTGGTCCTTATGGTGGGTTCGGGATTTCTCAGGAAATCAACCGTCACATTGCTCCTGTTGCCGCTACTGGCTTTTGCGTTTGGCGGGTCTCTGGAGATTGCCCATCCTATCGAAGAATTCTGGCCCGCCGACAGCCATACTCACTCCGCCTCAGATGTCGATAGAGGTTTGGTATGCGCTGAAGATGGCCACCACGGTAATCATAACTGCCTTCACGCTCAGCAATTCAGTCCCGCTCTGAAACCGATTCTGGTCTTCGGAAAATCCCCTGTCTTCAGAACCCCACCATCCGCCACCGAAAACGTCAGACTGTTCAAGGTCGGAATACCCCCGCTTCGCGGCCCTCCTCTGAGCTAGAACCGGTCTCAAAAAACCCTTTTTTGTCAGCAGTCGGCGCACGGCTTGCAGTCGTGCCGCAACGGCCTTGAAAATCGGGGCTTTGGCCTCTGAAGCAGCCTCCAATCCTCTGCCGTTGCGTCATCCCGTCTATTTTGAGACCGGCTTCAATCGTTTCAGAACTCGTTCTTTCTTCTTGCTTCCACCCCTTTTCACTCTCGAGAGGAGACTCCGGATGTTTAAAAGATTCGCAAGCCGTTTGCGCAGATTGATTGCCGTTTTCACATTTCCCCTATGGGGATCCGTTTGCCTTGAAGCCCAGGAATCGGGACAGATCGACGGATCAGTGTTTATGGAAGAGATCAACAGCCCGCTGCATGGGGCCCACGTTCAGGTCATCGAACTCGGCCGCAGCATGCTGAGCGGCGCTGACGGATCGTATGAATTCAAGAACGTTCCTCCAGGCCGCTATCAGGTCATCGCACACCTGGACAGCGTCTTCACCGATGAGACCCAAGCCGTCGACGTTGTGGCCGGAGAGACGACGACAGCCAACTTCACGCTCGGCTTGAGAGCTCAAAGATATGAGATCACCGTCACGGGAGGCGGGAAAGAGGAGGTCCCCTTCGAAGCGTTCAGTAATGTGCATTCCCTCCACGCCTACGAATTGGGCGGCTTGCACAATGTTTCGATTGGCGAGGTGCTTGACCAACAGGTGGGCACGGGGATCTCGAAACGCAGCTTCGGTCCTGGATCGTCGCGGCCGATCATTCGTGGGTTCGACGGCGACCGGGTGTTAATCATGGAGGACGGTATTCGCACGGGAACGCTGGCATCGCAGTCGGGCGACCATGGCGAGGTGGTCAATTCGGCACAACTGGAGCGGCTCGAAATCGTCAGGGGTCCGGCGACGTTGCTTTACTCGGGTAACGCCATCGGCGGCACAGTCAACGCAATCAGCCGACATCATGAGGTGCATCGTCACCCGCACGAAGGGCTGCGCGGTTACATTTCCGGATCAGCGGGTACGGCAAACGCGCTGGCCGGTGGCAGTACCGGTTTCGAGTATGGAGCCGGAAACTGGATGATATGGGGTTCGACCGCAGGCATTCGCACGGGCGATTACACCGCCTCGAAACAGGGCAAGATTTTCAACTCAGAGGCAAACAACTTCAATGGCGGTGGGGGCTTCGGCTGGTTCGGCAATAGAACCTTCTTCAGCTTCGATGTCAAAGTGGACGACGGCAGCAACGGAGTGCCATTCGCCCAGGAACTCCATGGTCATCACGGCGAGGAAGAAGAAGGAAATCACGACGAAGAAGAAGGCGAGGACCACGACGAGGAAGAAGAAGACGAGGATCACGGAGAAGAAGAGGGACATGACGACGAGGAGGAGCTCGAACGGGTCTCGCTCGATTCGCGCCGTCAGAGCTATCGCATCAACTGGGGCCTAAACGACCTCGGCTCGACAATCGAGAACTTTGATTTGAAGTTGAGCTACGTTGATTGGGAACACGACGAAGTTGAGTTCTTTGAGAACGGGGAGCAGGAGATCGGAACAGCCTTCAACAATAACCAGTTCATCTATCGCGGCGTATTCGAGCAAGCCAGGAAAGGGCCGCTGAGCGGCCGTTTTGGCTTCTGGGGCATTGACCGCGAGTATGACGCAACAGGCGAAGAGGCACTCTCCCCGCCCGTGGATCAGAACGGATTCGCGCTCTTCGCTTTGGAAGAACTGGAATTCGAGCGCGTGAAATTCCAGTTCGGCGGGCGTGCCGAGATGCAGCGTTACAACCCGGCATTCGCCGAGCGAGGCGAGGCCGGCCATGAGGACGAGCATGAGGAAGAGGGGGAAGAGCATGGCGAAGAGGAAGAAGTGTCCGACGCCGTCAAACGCACGTTTACCGGCGGTTCGGCCGCGGCGGGACTGCATGCCAGCCTCTGGCCCGGTGGAGCCTTCGTGGCAAACTACACACTTAGCTACCGCGCGCCGACGCTTGAAGAGCTCTACAATTTCGGACCTCACACGGGAAACCTGGCCTTCGAGATCGGCAACCCGAACCTCGACGCCGAAAGGAGCAACGGCTTCGACCTGTCGCTGCGCCACAACGAAGGCCCCGTGCGCGGCGACATCAACTTCTTCTACTACGGCTTCAGCAACTTCATCTTTCCCTTTGCAACCGGTGAGGAAGAGGATGAACTGCTGGTGATCGAATTCACCCAGCTTGAGGCGCGCTTCGTGGGCGCGGAGGCGAATGCAAACTTTGTCCTGCACCGCGACCTGTGGCTGAATCTCGGTATCGACTTCGTCGATGCCCAAGAAACGGACACCCATACTCCTCTACCGCGCATCCCGCCGCTGAGAGGTAGGATCGGCCTCGACTACAGATTCGCTGGCTTCCAATTCACTCCACAGTTGATTCTGGCGAGCCAGCAGAACCAAACGTTTACGGGCGAGACACGCACTCCGGGCTATGCCGTCGTCAACCTCAAAGCGTCCTACATATATGCACAGCAGCACTTGGCTCACCAGTTTTCGGTGAATGTCTTCAACGCCGGTGACCGGCTTTACCGCAATCACTCGTCTTTCGTCAAGGACCTTGCCCCGGAGATCGGCCGAGGCGTTCGATTTACCTATATGATGAGATTCTTTTGACGGATCGTGGCGATACAAGACGAGGATATTGATTTCAGCGATATTCCTGAGTTGGACGAAACCCTCTGGAAGCAGGCGGAACTCGTCGAACCCGATCGTACCGCACCGGCTATCCTCGCTGGTGCGAGCGGGCCGAGCCAGCTTGAGTTGGTCGTTATCGACCGGCTCCGGCGCGGGCTGGGCTGTCCGGAGAGCGCGGGCTGGCTTTTCACGAGCGGAGGTTCGGCGGCCAGCCTCGACGCCTTCGTTGCGGCGCGGGAAGCGGCCGGGCCACCGGAGCTGGAACGGGCCGTCAGGGGCGATTCTGGGACTGGAATCGGGCCTTCTGTGCCGTCAAGCCCATCTCCGGGTCCGCTTCGCTGGCCCCGTCGGGCTGCTTCACCTGGTCAGCCTGGGGGAAGGAATGGTGCGGCTCGGGCGAGGCGCTGCGGAGAGCTTTCTGCAGCAGCCTGGATGGGCCGCAGTCGCGCCGCGCCTTGCTGTGCAGCACGGTCCAGCACTTCTTCGGCCCACTGGTTCAGGCTCTTGCCGGCCAGCTCCGCCGCCTGCGCGGCCTTGCCGTGTACCTCGGGGCTGACGCGAAACATCACCCGGCCCGAATAGGACTTCCGCGGCTGCGCCGATCCTGGCACAAGTCTCGATATAGTCCTCCACGGCCTCATGGAAGACGGCCGCAAGAGTCTTGCGATGCTTGCCCTTCATCTGGGAGTCTCAACCAACGCTAGCAGTATATGCAAGCATACGCGTGTGTGGTTTCAGTATGCACTTCCCCCGGCGCACTGACCGTCGCCGGGGTTGCAAGGGGGGAGATTGAGGAGGGCTTAGTTAGATTGTTATCAAGTGCAATTATCGTACTCTGTTCCCCCCACGAGGGGCTTGGTCCTCTTCTTCTGACCCGTGTTTCCGGGCGGCTTGGGGCTGATTCCCCCCCGGGCGTTCCCCCCTTTTTCCAGAGAACGTCTGTTAATTTCAGTTAACAGAATTCGTCAGCCCTAGCCTGCTGGCGATTCTGCACGTCTTCTGAAATACATCGTCGGTCACGCGGTCCCGTCGTGAGGCGAAGCGAAAAACGTAGATGGCGGCCACTGGCCCGTGCATCGTCGAAAAGCTTCTTGGCCTCCTGGGCCGAGGGCCAGAGAAGGGATCAAGGGTCAAGGAGGTCGTGATTTTTCGAGCTTCCTAAAGTTTCCACTGTCGGGCTCAAGCAAATCACTCCAAGAAAGGATTCATGCCTAGCGTTTCTCTAATCTGCGCTTCCAGAATCTTCTCGACACCTGGGCCATATCCTATTTGACGGAACAGTACTCGCCCGTTTTCGTCGAGGATGAACTTGGTCGGAGTGCCTCGAATATTGTATTTCTTTTCAAGCCGTTCTCGATCAGCCCCGAGGAGGACGGGAAGACTGCTACCCTGCTTGTCAAGCCATGACTCGATCGCCTGATGTTCCCAACCGCGGTATTCGAGGAGTACTACGCGGAATCCCGAGTCCGCGTAGCGATCATGGAAACGTTGCAAATGCGGAAACTCCGCAATGCATGCGCCTCAGCCGGGTGAAAAGAAAACGACGACACTTCCAGCACTACCCAGGAAATCATGCAGATTCCATTTCTCGCTGTCAGGCGTCTCCAGGTTCAGATCGGGAAAAATCCATCGTCGTTCGGCGCGAATTTGGCGGCTTCGGGCCAGCCATTTCTCCGGAGATTCCCCCACGGATTCGCAGATCTCCTGAATCCGTTGCCAAAGCCACGGAGCCATGGTCAAAGCGAGCGCCTCAGTAAAGGCTTCTATGGCTAATAAGGGTTTTTCCATTTTTACGTAGACTTCGCCACGTTCGCTGGCAAGATGCCAGTCTGATCCCGGTACTTCCTCGACTCGCTCAAGATAAGAGAGGGCCGACTCACCGTCTCCCAAACGGGCCAATAGGTGAGCAATCTCGAAGTAAAGAGCAGGAAATTTGTCGATGAAGGCGAGGTCGCTCTCCGGGAGTGCTTCGTAGATCGGGATCAGTTGAGTCAAACGGCGGGCTTTGTCTTCATCTGACATGTTTTCCAAGTCACTGGGCATTAAGTCGTACAATTCCGACTCCCAGGCAACGGCTAGGATCTCATTAGATTTGATATCCGCGCTTTGAATCCGCGCCTCGTACTCTTCCGCCTTATCGGGATCATGAGGGGTGGCGAGACGGAGGAGGTTCGGATCACTCTCAGAGATGAGGACTTGGCGGGCTAATGCTGCGGCGGACTTCCGGTCACCTAGATCTTCATACGCGGTGAACTTTGTGCGGTAGGCGTAATAGTGGAGTTCGGTGTCTGTCTTGTGCTCGTTCAGTATTCTATCTGCCAAATTGAGCGCGTCCTGAGGGTCCTCTGTTCTCAGGATGTCCAGCAAAAGGCCATATCAGCCCGTGGCAAAAGTCGTCACGGCATTCGACCGTCCCTGCATCCCGGCGGACTGAGTTGCGATTCGGGCACATACTCCCGGTATGCACCCGAATCGCGCCTTGTCCGGCGGGCGCAGGAACAGTCTCGGTGCTCGCGCGACTTTCACCACGGACTGATATGCGAGTGACAGGTGGGGACCGCCTGGATTTCGATTGATGTACGCTTCGAGTTCAGCTCTCTTCTTGGAAGGATTATCGAGACGATCAACTTCTTCAAGGAACTGCTTCTTGTCTCCCCTCGATACCGTCTCGCCTTCGCATGAGAGAATGGCGGCACACAAGGCCGTCGCAGGTAGAATCAACGCCCAACGCCGAAACTTCACACTGATCACCGATCCGATGGTTTCTTACGACGTACAGTATCATGCGTTCATGTGATTCGGTATTCGACGGTTCCCTCGTACCGAGAGATCTGCTCTGAAACCAAGCTCAGCTTTGACGGCGGGACGCCCTGGAATAGTGGAAGCCACCATATGGATGGGGAGGTCGCAGAAATCTGGGGAGTCAGGGGCGCGGGTAAGACTACGATGAAGTATATTATCGTACCCTGTTGGCGGCACCGAGGATCTCAACTGCGGACATCCGGATTCGTCGGAGCAAACGGCTCCGGTAGCGACGTTCTTGGGCCCTTCAATTGCGTCGGCGCGGCTATGTGTGTGTGCTCTGGTCAGTGCTTACATTTCCCAGCGCTCAAACTAGTCGAGAGGCTGGCTACGCGCGGTACTTCAGCGAGTCTCAGAATATCAGAATCGCCGTGATCCGATTCAGAGGTACGTCCGGTCCCTACGGCCGCACATCGGCCAGTAGATCGGACGCATCCAATTCAACGAAACCGTAGCGAAAAGAGGTCGGCGTCCTTCATCACCAGACGCAGCCGGACCGGTTTGCCAGCAATCCGCTTCAAAGGTTCATCCGAATTCGCGCCGGCGTGGGAACGCTTCCACCTGACGGTGTACTCGATCTCGTCCCCCCAGACCAGCGGCGATTCCTCCAGCGCGAAGCCGGGAAGCGGCCGCCCCGACTCGTCCTGGATCTCGATGTGGATGCTTCCCGCCGCGGAGGTGGCGAAGTTGAGCACCAGGTTGCTCCCCTTGAAGGTCAGAGGCTTGGTGACGACTTCTCCTCCGCCGTAGCCGGCGTTGAGGGAGACGAATCCGTCGGTCCTCAGGACCATCCGCTCCATGTGAATGCTGGGAAACTTGTAGTGGCGGAGCACGTAGAGGGAGATCTCGTCATCTCCTGTGGAGACCACTCCGGTAGAGGTCATGTTGGTGCGGTTGTACCAGTTCCTCTTCTCGCGGCCGGGCCGAATGAAGGCTTGGGGGAACCTGCGGTCCCAGTTCAGACCGTCGCGGCTGGTCATGAACACCGTTTCGGAGACCCCGTTCTCGGGCGCATCGGCAATCTTGGTCCGCCAGGGAACGAAACGCTTGGGGAAGCCCAGGAAGATGTGGGGCGCCCGGTAGTAAGGCGTAATGCCGTTGGTGTAGAACTGGTCCCGGGGACCCTCCCCCAACTCGATGTCCTCCAGCTTGCTCCAGTTCAGGAAATCGGGTGAGGTGGCCCGGGCGATGGCCCGGATGGTGGGCATCCGGCGCTCGCCTGCACCATCGTGACGAGGTGGAAACCAGACCCGGAGATAAGCGACATACTCATTCCTGAACTGGTCCCAGAAGATCTCGTCGCCTCCCCAGTCCGTGGGAGGCTGCGTCAGGATGGCCTCCTCACGGATGGGTTTCCAGTGGATCCCGTCGGGCGAAACCATCCCCACCATCCGTTTCAACGGGTGGTTGGGTTCCCCCGAGGCCAATGCCTTGTACCGTTCCTCGCGTGGCGTTTTGGGATTGGTGTCCAGGAAGACCATGAAGTTGTGGTTGCCGAAGCGGTCCCAGATGATGTTGTTCTGTTTCGATCCGTCGAACTCCACCAGACCCAGCGCGGGCTTGGTCCAGGTCCGGCCGTCCCGGCTCTCGGCGTAGCAGGTCATCTCGGGATGTTCGGGGACCATGGTCTCGCCCGGTTCCAGAAGGGACGGGGCTGCGGAGGACGGGAGGCTGTGGCCCCGGTAGTACATGCGGTAGAGGCCGTCGCCGTGAACCACCGAGACGTAGAAGCAGGTCGTGCCCTCCCAAGGCTTGTCGAAATGGAGCACTCTGCCGCCGGAGGTGGGGGTTTGAAGCTCCAGCCGGACGTCCCCGGTCATGGAGTCGATCAAGTAGTCGTCTACCATGAGCTCCAGCCGGTCGCCGATCTCGAGAGGTTGGGTCTGGTGGTGACTTCCGGCGTTCAATGCAGGTGTCGTGAACAGCAGAGCCGCGAGCAGAAGTGGTCTCATCGTTCGGATCCTCCGTGTGGCCCGTCAGGAACGGACAGCGAGTCTATCCATCCGATATCTCCGGGTCAAAATGGGACGAACGCAAGATTCTTGAAATGGCGCAGCCGTCGAAGGAAACTGATCCGGTTCCAGCGGGGCACGAGCACATGATGACTTGCAGCCATAATCGGCCTCGGAGGTCGCTCAGGATGGATATGAGAAGGAAGAGTCTGACCTGGATCGCCGCTGCGGTTCTGGCAGGGGTTTATGCCGAAGTCGGTTTTGGGGCACAACCTCAATCCGAACCTGGAGCTGGCGAAGAAAAGGCAGCGGAGACCTACCGGGTCGGGGGAAAACGGGACGGTCCAAGTTTCTTTCCCCGGGTCCATTACCCGGAAGTGAAGCCTCTGAAGGAAGGAGAACTGGACTTCGAGCACTATCCCACCTATGGCGAGATCCACGGGTTCCTCCAGGGGTGGGCGCGGGAGTATCCGCAGATATTGGAGCTCTACTCGGTGGGCCGGACCTTCGAGGGGCGCGAGATCTGGCAGGTGACCGTGACCAACCGGGAGACGGGCAAGGACACCGACAAGCCGGCCATGTTCGCCGAGGGCGGCCGTCATTCGGGCGAGATCGCCAGTTCCGTCTCCATCGTCCAGCTCATTCATCTGCTGGTGACCGGGTACGGAAAGGACCCCGAGATCACCCACTTGGTGGATACCAAGGCCTTCTACCTGCGCCCGGTGAACAATCCCGACGGCGCCGAGCTCTTCCTGCTGACGGCCCAGACCAATCGCAGCTCGGTCCGTCCCCACGACACGGACCGGGACGGCCTCCTGGACGAGGACCCGGGCGAGGATCTGGACGGCGACGGCCTCCTGCTGCAGATGCGCCACCATGTGGGAGAGGGGAAGGGAAACGCCATCCGGGACCCGAGAGACCCGGAGCGGCTCATGAAGATGGTGCCCGAGGGGGAGGGGGACTGGCAGGTCGACCCGGAGGGCGTGGACAACGACGGGGACGGCAAGTTCAACGAGGACGGGATCGGCGGACTCGACCTGCACCGCAACTATCCGGAGAACTGGCGGCCGGAACCGGGCCGGGACGCCACCGGCCGGGGGTTCACCCAGGTGGGCGCGGGCGAATACCCCCTGTCCGAGCCGGAGACGCGGGCCGTGGTCCTCTTCCTGCTGACCCATCCCAACGTGGCCATCGGCCAGTCCATGGACACGCCCATGGCCATGCACCTGCGTCCGCCCTCCACCAGCCGCAGCCAGGAGAGCATGGCCCCTGAGGACCTCAAGTGGTACGTCTACCTGGACAAACAGGGGAAGGCGATTTCGGGGTATCCGTGGGCCGGCGACGTCTACGAGGACTACCGGAACGTCCATCCCTTCCATGTCATCACCGGGGAGCCGAGCCGGCCCATCCCGCTGTTCGGCCACGGGCCCGACTTCGGATACTTCTACTTCGGCTCCATCTGGTACAACGACGAGCTCTGGAACATTGGACGCAAGGAGGATTTTGACGGGGACGGCAGACTGGACGACTACGACGCCATGGTCTGGAACGACCGGGAGCGCGGCGGCAAGGAGTTCATTCCCTGGAAGAAGATCGCACATCCCCAGTTGGGAGAAGTGGAGATCGGGGGATTCACGCCCAAGTTCGCCTTCTGGAATCCGCCCGTGGACCTGCTTGAGGAGTGGGCGCTCAAGAGCACCCGGTTCAATCTGTTCCTGGCCAGGCAACTCCCTCAGGTCCGGATTTCACGGATCCGGGTGAGGTCTCTGGCCCCCGGGGACTATTCCATCGAGCTCACCTACCGTAATGTGGGCCATCTCCCCACGGCCCTGGTCCAGGCCCGGCGGGTCAAGATCGTGAAGCCGGACACGGCCCGGATCAAATTCGACGAAGAGCTTGTGGAGAGCGGGAAAGTAAAGATCTTGGAGCCGTCGCTGCGAAGCAAGGATATTGAGGCAGGTTGGTTGGACCCGGCGCAGAATCGGACCGTGGCCTGGAGGGTACGGCTCAAGGACGTCGAGTCGGTGGACGCGGAGGTCTCCATCCACTCCACCCGTGGCGGAGTGGACCGGCGCCGGATCAAGATTCAGGTCAGGGCTGAGTGAGAATGCGACGCCCTGTCCTGTTCGTCAGACGTATTCAATGAGACCTGAGAATGGATTCCGATCCAACGTCCTCTAACGTGGGAGTTTGTAATGACGAAACAGAATCCGACAATGAAACGATTTCACAGCTCAATAATCTTCGTACCGATTCTGGTCATGGCCGTTGCGGTATCGCTCCTTGGAGCAGCCTCCGGGGATTTTCGGGCTTCCTGCGTAAAGGTGGATATCACCCCGGAAGAATCTCTGTGGCTATTGGGTTACGGCCCCAGAAAGTCCGAGGGGGTCCACGACCGCCTCTATCATCGAATCGCCGCAATGGATGATGGGAAGATGCAGTTCTTTCTCGTCTCCTCGGATCTGGCCGCCATTTCTCCTGCCTTCTACGAACAGTTTTCCAGAGAATTGGAGACGGAGACGGGGATCAAGTCCGAGCAGGTGTGGTGGACCCTGACGCACACCCACTCGGCTCCCGAGGTGGGCTCGCCGGGAATCATCAAGATCATGCTGGCCAGCAGATACTTGCACGAGCCCAACCCTGAATATTCCGAGATGGTGAAAGCCCGACTGATCGCAGGCATTCGGGAGGCTCGATCGAAACTGGAACCGGCGCGTCTGGGAGTGACGACCGGTCATTCGATGGCGAATATCAACCGGCGCGCCATCGATGTCGATGGAAGCGCCTCCCTGGGAATGAATCCGGACGGACCGGTGGACCGTCAGATCGGGCTGATTCGGCTGGACCGGTTGGACGGGTCGCCGCTGGCTCTGATTGCCAAATATGCCATGCACGGGACCGTTCTCGGGTCCGAGAATCTCCTGATCAGCGGAGATGCTCAGGGGATCGTGGCCGAGTACGTGGAGGAAAAGCTGGGTGCGCCGATGCTGTATATCAACGGTGCGGCCGGGAATATCGCCCCCATCTACAGCACTCGTCCGAATTTCAAGAGAGGTCACATCACCCAGTTCAACGTGATGCTGGGGGATCGAATCCTGCAGGCGAATCGCTCACTGAAGAGCGGCACTTCAAAGGTCGTTTTGTGGACTGGAGAAACGGTCATCGAGACTCCCCGCAAGGCCGGCTTCGGCTGGGTCGAGGAGCTGGCGCATTACCTTCGGGTGACGGAAACCGGAGTGAGCCTGATTCGCGTCCCGGTACGCTTCCTGAAGCTCAACCAGGATCTCGTCCTATGGACGGCGCCGGTCGAGCTCTTCTGCGAGATCGCCATCAACGTACGCAACCATTCTCCCTTTCCCTTCACATTCTTCGTAGGCTACACGAATGGTTTTCTAGGGTATCTGCCCACCCGGCAGGCCTTCGCGGAAGGAGGCTACGAACCCGGC
This sequence comes from Acidobacteriota bacterium, assembly GCA_965217775.1. Classification (GTDB taxonomy): domain Bacteria; phylum Acidobacteriota; class UBA6911; order RPQK01; family JAJDTT01; genus JAJDTT01. Next base: position 1,856,621 of record CBDCJH010000002.1, on the reverse strand, counting down.
AGTGTCACGCCCTTCACCGATCAGGTCGAGGACGATTTTACCCAGGGCGTGAGCACCTATATTCAGGGGATACTTCGGTAGCGGCGCATTTCGTCAACACCATATTTGTCGACTCACTCACCGAACGCCGTCCGCAGGGCATCGCAGATGTGCCCGGCGTGAGAAAGACGAGCCAAACGGGTACAATCGCTCTCTTGGAGGAGCGCTGATGTCAGGAAGAATCGTCTATTTCAACGGTGAGTTCGTGCCCGAGTCCGAGGCTCGGGTCTCCATATTCGACTCGTCCCTCATGTTCGGAGACATGGCATTCGAGGTGGCCCGGACGTTCGGGGGGGAACCGTTTCGCTTGGAACACCACCTGGATCGTCTCTATGCATCGCTCCGTTTGCTGGAGATCGATCCCGGCATGACGGCACCGGAGATGTTCGATCTGACCTTGGAGACATTGGACCGGAATTTCCCCACCGAGCCGCCCGACATGGACTGGCAGATCATGCACGACGTGTCGCGCGGGCCACTGTCTCTCTACCGGAGCGCATTCCCCAAGGGCGTGCAGCCCACCGTCTCCATCAACTGCTGGCCCCTGGTGACCCATATGGGACATTTCGCGCCCAACTACGATCGGGGAGTAGATGTGGTGATCGCGTCTCAACAGGCGTTGCCGTCTCATCTCGTGGATGCCAAGGCCAAGACGCGCAGCCGTCTGCACTATCAGATGGCGGTGCTGCAGGGCGCACGGATGGGCGAGAACAAGTGGCCCGTCCTGATGGACCCGGACGGCTTCCTGGCCGAAGGGCCCGGATGGAACATTTTCCTGGTTCGCGACGGCGTCCTCCTGACGCCGGAGGGAAGAAACATACTGCTGGGGGTCTCCCGCGGCGCCACCATCGATCTGGCGAACGAGTTGGGGGTTCCCGTGCGGGAGGCGAATCTGGGACGGTACGAGGCTTTGCAGGCCGACGAGATCTTCTGCACGGCGACCACCTATTCGCTGGTCCACGCGGCCAGCTTCGAGGGGCAGAGGGTGGGGGATGGGCGTCCGGGGCCCGTTTTTCGCCGGCTGACCGAGGCGTGGATGCGCTTGGCCGGGTTGGATTTTGTCTCGCAGGCGCATGAGTATGCCCGGCGGCTTCCGGACTGGGAGGAGGCGGAGATCAGGGCCACCCAAGGAATGGAAGCGGTTCACGCCTGATGGGAGTGGGGGTTTTCCAACCCCCGCAATCGGGAAAAAAGAAAGAATGGGGGACAGGAAAGTCCCCTCCTATAGGACGACCCGGATCTTTCGGGCTATCCGGACCACGACGGAATTGTCGGACCACTGGGTCCATTCCCGCTCCCAGATTTCCAGGTGACGTTCTGGCGACTGACCGGGGATGGTGAGCCTCGCTGAGATCACGAGGACGGTATCGGGCCCGGAGGCGGCAAGAAGGGTGTATCCCGACGTCAGGGGTTCGGCGATCTTGCGGGGCTCGGACCAGGTCTTTCCCTTGTCCAGGCTGATCATCACGTAGTCGCCGGCGGCCTCGGACGGGTTTTCGATGCCCACGTCCTGGAGATATCGTTCCTGGTAGTCTCGGGCCGCGGCCGGGTAGGGTCCGCCCTCGTCGTTAAGTCCATGGCCGTAGCCGATCTTGAGCCGTCTCCAGCCGAAGCTGCATACCAGAACGCCGTTCTCCAGCAGGACCATCTGGGGCGCCAATCCCAGGATGTGCATCGACTCCGGCTTCTGCCAAGTCTTGCCTCCGTCCAAGGAGCGGGCCTGGTACATGGGTGCGAAACGGCCGGTCCGCATCACCGCCAGGAGCTCGCCGCCGCCCAAGTTCACGATGGCCGGTTCGCAGAAGCTCTCCTGACCGGTGTCCCCGTCGTAGGCGATGGTGGAGAGGTACTCCCAGTTGACACCACCGTCGCTGGAGGCCAGCAGATAGGTTCGGTACTTGAACCACTTCTGGCCGCTGGTGGCGAGAAATCCCTCCATGGGCACCGTGTCGCCCTTGAAATTTCCGTAGCACGCAGCCAGCAGGGTCCCGTCCTCGAGCTCCAGAAAGGGACCCCCGACGCCCAAGTAGTCCACTTCGGTCTCGTTGTCGGCAGTCAGCGGGGCCCACCGGTCCACGCGCGCCGTGGCGGGAGACCAGGAGATCCGTTCCTCGGTCGCATTTTCATCCAGGGACTGGACGTGCGCCATTTCCAGGGAGAACAGACCCGGCTCGTCGCTTTGCACGCCCCGGCCCTTCAGGAAGAAGAAGCTTCCGTCCCGGAGAGGAAGCAGGTGTGGTCTGGCGATGGCCGGGCCGACGTCCCATGTGGCTCCCGAGTCACTGGTGGTCAAGGAAACCTCTCCCCGTCCCGCCAGGACTCTTCCGTCCGGGAGGGTCACGATCCGAGGGCCCATGGAAATGTCCGGGTGTTGGTCGGTGGGAACGGTCACGGGGTCACCCACCTCCAGGCGGACCTTGGGAGCGCCGGATTGCATCTCCGGTTCGGGAGCCGGCTGGCAGGCGCTGATCCCGAATACCAGGGCGGACAGGGCTATCAGTTGGCAGGGATGTCTCGTCATCAGGTCTTCTCCTTCAATCCAGGGCTCGGGTCGATGGCTCAGGAAGCCGGGCGGACTCCCAGGAACTTCATGATTTCGGCGGCCGTCTGCCGGGGCAGCTCCTCGGGTAGGAAGTGCCCGCAAGCCAAGGCTCTGCCCCGCACGTCCACGGCTCTCTCCCGCCACACCGTGAGCATATCCAGGCTGGCCCCGGTCTGCCACCCGGGACGCTTGGAGGTGTCGCTCCCCCACAGCGCCAGCACCGGACAAGTCAGCCGCCGCCCGCGGTCCTCTTCGTCGTGGACCAGATCCAGCGCGATTCCCCGGTAGTCCAGGCAGGTGGCGCGAATCGTCTCGGGGTCGGAGAAGCAGCGCAGATATTCGTCGTACGCCGCTTGGGTGATGGAACCTTCGATGCCGCACCATCGCTCCAGCAGGAAGTCCAGGTAGAACTTGGCGCTATTGCCGATAAGAGTTTCAGGAAAAGGTTCGGGTTGCCGCATTAAATGCCAGTGAAACCAGGCAAAAGACAGGTCCTTGTCCATCTTGTCGAAGGCCGACTGGGAGGGGACCACGTCGAGGGAGGTCAGGGTTCTGACCCGGTCCGGATGGTCCAGAGCCATCCGGTGCCCGACCCGGGCGCCGCGGTCGTGGCCCACCACGTGGAAGGATTCGAAGCCGAGCCGGGCCATGACCTGGACCTGGTCGTTGGCCGTGGTCCGTTTGCAGTAGACGCTCAGGTCGCCAGGGGGGGCCGGCGGCTTGCCGCTGTCTCCGTAGCCGCGCAGGTCGGGTGCCACCACGGTGAAGTGCGGCGCCAGCAGCGGAGCCGTCTTGTGCCACATGACGTGGGTCTGGGGGTATCCGTGAAGGAGGAGGAGCGGAGGGCCTTGGCCGCCGTGGACGAGATGGACGGAGGTGCCGTCGGCGTCGATCCGGCTGCGGGTGAATCCGTTGAACATGGGGCTCATTCTAGACGGATCGTCTCCTCCGGACAGGAGCGGCGGTTTCCAGCCGCCGAACAGGAGCGGCGGTTTCTAGCCGCCCCGAGAAAACGGCGTTTTCCAACCGCCGCGCAGCCGACCTCCAAAGTTAGTGCGAAACAAGCGCGACTGGGCGACTAGAAATCGCCCCTCCAGTGGGCGACTAGAAATCGCCCCTCCCGGAGGGCGACTAGAAATCGCCCCTCCCGGAGGGCGACTGGAAATCGCCCCTCCTGGTGGGCGACTGGAAATCGCCCTTCCTACTCCTCACGCAGATGCGGCGGCCCCAGCCAGACCTCTTCGGGATGGGTTTGCCACCACTCCTCCAGGGCCTGCTCCTGGGGCGCGAGGCGACCCTGGTAGCGCAGGCCTCCGTGGGAAAGGTTCAGGCTCACGGCCGTCTCCGAACTCGCTTCCACCCAATGAGGCGTCAGGAGCTGGTTCCATAGGCAGTCCCCCGGTTTCATGAAGAAGGTGAGGACATCACGCGGCTGGAGACCGCACGGCTTGGACAGTTCCTCCCGGCGGGTTTCCCGGACCACCTCGTCCAGGGGAGCCCAGCGGCTGGGCTCGGACAGGCCATGGAAGTGCTTGGTCCCGTAGATCTGCCAGGCCAGGACGTGGGAGAGGTCCATGTGGTAGTTGGTGGCGCAGCCGGGACCCGAGATGAAGAGGATGGGGAAGCAGCGCCGCCAGGTGAAGCCGGCCGAGCGCAGGAACCGCTTCCAAGGAGTCATCACCTGCTCTTCCAATCCCTCCAGAAGTTCGCCCGGTCCCTGAAACCGGGAAAGGTCGAAATGGGACATCTGGAATGGAGAATCCAGGGCTTCCTCGATGGGGAGGGACCGGAAGCGCCGCGAGATGTCGGTCTCGTCCATTCGGTCTCCCCGTTTCCCGCTCAGGATCCAGACCTCCTCATCCCGGCGGACTGCGTCCACCAGGCGATCCAGGGGAGGGAATTGGTAGGAGAAGGGAATCAGGGAGCCGGCCAGGGGAAAATTGAGCCAGCCGTTCCACCGTTCCCGAAAGGAGCTCGGCGTATCCGCCGCTCGATGCATGTTCATGGCCGGTTGGACTCGTCCTCAGGTCAGACAGATTCGAGGAAAGCTTCAGGAACTCCTGACCCAATGGCGATAAAGGGGCTTCACCGATTCCGGCAGGCGTTCGTACACGTCCGGCTGTACCGGCGGGATCTCGTTCTCCAACAAGCCCGGCTCGTCCACCATGGTTCGGCGCGCCCGGGTTCCCGGCATCAGGACCCGGATGTCCAGCCACCAGGGAATGTAACGCACGATCATGCTGATGCGGCGTCCGTTGCTCTCGTTGCTGGCCGTGGCGTGCCAGAGCCGGCTGTCGAAGAGGAAGACGCTGCCGGCCGGTCCGGTGGCATGCCTCTCGGTGGGATAGGGTTCGAACCGGGGAACCCCGATGTCGCCGGTGGGGTTGTCGGACGTCCGGTGACTGCCGGGGACGATCCAGGTGCCGCCGTTTTCGTCGGTGAACTCGGAAATCATCCAGATGGAGGAGAGCTGGAACGGGTAATCGGGGTAGGGAGCCGGGACATGCGCGGCCTTCTCCTGGTTGTAGGGCCAGTCCGCGTGCCAGCGGCCCCGATCGTTTCCCGGTTCGGTGATCATGCTGCCGGTATAGGAGATCCGCATGTGCCCGCCGAACCATTCGCGGGCCACGTCCATGACCGTCTCATCCGCCAGATAAGGCACGAAAGCGGGGATGGAATCCAGCACGTCGAAGGCGCTGCTCACACCCTCATAGGTGTCGGCCGAACCCTCCGCCGCCATGACTGCCTCGACCTCACGTCGAATGGTCGGGACGTCCTCCGGGGGAATAACCCCTTCCACCACGCAGAAACCGTCCAGTTTCAGATGCATCAGGATCTTCTCCAGATTCACGATTCAGGCTCCTTTCGCGAGCGTTCCGTCCGGCGCTGCACCCATCCCACCGTAGCTGTAGAAGTGGGAGATTTACCTGGAAACGGTAATGTTGATAACACATCGACGCATGGTAGTCTGTCATTCAAATGATCAAAGGGACTCCCCCCCGATTATTCCTTCCCCTGATTCTCCAGTTCGCCATCCTGACTGATGTTGATGCTGAACCTCTGCCCTGTTCGGACAAGTCCGTCGTGGCCGACGCCATCCGCACCATGGAGGACGTTCAAGCGTTCGTTCAATGTGCCTACGAGTACGTCCAGGAAATGGGCTTCGAGGAAGCCCGGCGGGCGTTCCATGAGGATGCCCGCTGGAGAAGCGCCGAAATCTACGTCGTCGTCACCGATATAGCGCCCGACCCGGCGATGTCTCGATCCCTGGTTTTCCCTCCTGACCCGGCACAGGAAGGGGCGGAATGGGGACCGCTGATGGACATCTTCGGACACGATTACTCCGTGGAATTGCATCGGATCGTGAAAGGTTACGGCGACGGCTGGCTCTACTATTCCACCATCAACCCGGCGACGGGCAGCAAAGACCCGAAGGCTTCGTATTTCAGGTCCATCGATTGGGACGGGACTCCGGCCGCGATCGGCGCCGGGGTCTATCGGCCCGATCTCCCCGGCACCTGCAGGCCGGAAGACGTCAACGCCATGGATATGGTCGCCGATCCTTCTGCAGACAAACTTCAGCATTTCGTCCGTTGTGCCGCGCTGGAGTTGGAAGCGAACGGGTTCTTCGCTGCCATCACCCTGTCGGGCGACCCGCGATGGACGCACAAGTCGGTCTATGTCTTCGGTTTGGACAGGCAGGGCAACACTCTGTTCAGCGGGGATTCCTCCCAGGAGGAGATAGACCTCGCCGGATCCGAGTTGACGTCGCTCAGCGACCGGGACGATGTGAGTGTGGCGCAAGCTTTCGGCGAGACTTTCCTTTACTACAAATCCCTCAATCCCGCCACTCAGACGAAGCGGCGGAAGGTGGTTTTCGTCAAGAGGGTGGTTTCCTACGGGCTGCCGATTCTTATCGGTGCCGGCTATTTCGCGGATGCCGCAGGTCAGGGTGGAACTGCGACGCTCCGCTATTGGCAGGCGCCGACAATCCTCAACCCGTATCTTTCGTCGGGCAACAAGGATGGGGAGGCGGCATCGCTGGTCATCGAGCCGTTGGCCGAGTACAACCCCAACGGCGAATTGGTCCCGGTTCTGGCGACGCGGATCCCGACACTCGCCAACCAGGGTATCTCCGCCGACCGGACCCGGATCACGTGGACCCTTCGGGAGGATATCGTGTGGTCCGACGGCACGCCCCTTACCGCCGGCGACGTCGTGTTCACATGGCAATACTGCACCGCGCCGGACGCCGGCTGCATCCAGACGAAGGCCTTTGCAAACGTGTCCTCCGTGGATGCCGTCGACGACCGGACCGTCACCATCACTTTCGATGGACCGACGTCGTTCCCGTATGCTCCATTCGTGTCCTTGTTCAGTCCGATCCTCCAGGCCTCGCAGTTCGCTGACTGCCTGGGCGCGGCGGCGACCGGTTGTACGGATGCCAACGAGGGGCCCATCGGCACGGGTCCGTACGCCGTGGCCGATTTCAGCACCACCGGAGCCGTCCGCTACGAGTTCAATCCGCTCTACCGCGGCGTCGACTACGGTGTTCCGCATTTCGGCGAGGTGATGCTGCAGGGGGGCGGCAGCGCAGCCGCGGCGGCGAGGTCCGTCCTGGAGCTCAACGAAGCCGACTATGCCTGGAATCTCCAAGTCGAACCGGACGTCCTCGCTTCCCTGGCCGAGGGAGGCGGCGGAACCGTCGTCTCGGCGTTCGCCACGCTGGTCGAGCGCCTTTCGGTCAACCAGACGAACCCGGACCCCAGTCTGGGGGAACTTCGTTCGGAGTACGCAGACGGTACGAACCCGCACCCGTTCCTGACCGATCCGGTCGTGGGGCGGGCGCTCTCTCTCGCCATCGACCGCGACACCTTGGTCCGGGTCGGTTATGGCGAGTCCGGCCGGGCGACTTGCAACGTCTGGCTCGGCTCATCAGCCCAGACCTCGACCAGCAACGACGAATGCCTCGTCCGGAACATCGATCTCGCGAACCGGATTCTGGACGACGCGGGAATCGTGGATTCGGACGGCGACGGGGTGCGGGAGCGGGAAGGGGTACCGCTGAAGATCTCGTATCAGACCTCGACGAACTCGGTGCGGCAGACGACCCAGGAGCACATCAAGGGCTGGTGGGCGGAAATCGGCGTCGAGACCGAGCTGAAGGACATCAGTCCGTCGGTTTTTTTCGGCGGCGACCCGGACAACCCCGATACCTTGGGCCGGTTTTATGCCGATGTCCAAATGTTTGCCGACGGGGCGGGCGCCCCGGACCCCGAAGGCTATCTGGGGTCGTGGGTCACGTCCCAGATTGCCGGAGCGTCCAACTCGTTCCGTGGTTCGAACGTCCAGCGCTTCCAATCGGACGAATATGATCGGCTTTATGCCGAACTCCGGAGCACGGTCGGCAAGGATCGGCGCGACGAGCTCACCGTCGAGCTCAACGACCTGCTGATCCGGAGCTACTCCATCATCCCGCTGATTCACCGCGGGAACGTTTCGGCCCACTCCAACGACATCGAGGGGGTCTGGATGAACGCCTGGGATTCGGAGCTCTGGAACTTCGAAACCTGGACCCGCCGCGAATAGCCGACTGGCGAGCGTCTGCCTTTTCGAATCTACGCTGACGTAGTCTTACCGGGCAGGAGGTGATGCCTGAAGCCGGTTTCGCCCCCAGATCCAAAGTCACAGGCCGAAGGACGGAACTTCGGTCCTTCGTATTGGTTCAGGAGTTCCCCCAAATGGGTGAAGTCCTCGTAACCCGCATTTCTCAGAAGGGGGCGTGACGAGCGCGCAGTCTGTCCCGGAGAAATCTTGGAAAATTCCGCGTAAATGCTCAAAAACAGATTATTTTTCATCATACGCGTAGCGACCTGGTGAGAAATGCGGGCTAGTCGAAAAATCGATAGCGGAACAAGGCCCACAGCGCCTTGAGGCCGTCGACCCAGGTGATTTTCTTCCCCTCCTGGTAGGAGCGGCTGTTGTAGGAGATGGGAGTCTCGTGGATTCGATAGCCTCTGCGCGCCACCTTGGCCGTGATCTCGGGTTCGAACTCGAAGCGGTTCGACCGGAGCCGGATGCCGTCCAGGACCTGCCTGCGAAAGACCTTGTAGCCGGTCTCCATGTCCGACAGGTTCTGGTTCGTCAACAGGTTGGTCACGAACGTCAGGAAACGGTTCGCCAGGTAGTGCTGGAAATAGCGAGTCTGACCGGCGCCACCCAGGAAGCGGCTGCCGTAGACCACGTCGGCGCGGCCGTCCAGGAGCGGGGCCAGCAGCAGCGGGTAGTCGCGGGGATCGTATTCCAGGTCGGCGTCCTGGATCAGGATCCAATCTCCGGTGGCTCGAGCGATCCCGGTCCGAACCGCGGCTCCCTTGCCCCGATTCTGTGCGTGGAAGAAGATTCGGAGTTCATCCGGGGGGCCGGCAATCCCCGAGAGGCGTTCCAGGATCTCGCGGGACCCGTCATCGGAACCGTCGTCCACGACGATGACCTCTTTTCTCAGGGGCGCCTTGGCGACCCGTTTCAGGATATCCTCCACCGTGCCGCATTCGTTGTAGACGGGAATGACGACGGTCAGTTTGCCTTCCATGGGTCATGCCGAGGCGAGGGCGGTTGCAGGGTCTTCTCCTGCAGTGCGTACTCCGGACAGAAAGCTTAACAGGGATGACGATTCACAGTCCGCCGCAAAGGCACCACGCCGCGGCCGGACCGGGGAACGGTTAGCGCAACAGTGTGCGGAAATGGAGCCTGTCGAGAGCTGAAGCTCTCTCCGGACAATCGAGGGTTCAAGCCGTGGTCCTGCGCTCGTCCAAGCTGCGTTTGGAAAGGCTGATCACTTCGTCCAAGCTGTCCGCGAAGTGCTCCTCGGGGATTTCCCGGAGGACCATGAGGGAGCGCAGCACGGCGGCGACCTCGCCTCTGAGACCCATGACGATGGTGAACGCGTTCGCAAGGTTGTCGGCATGCAGCGTGACGACGGTCGCCATGGCGACCGTCATCGGACCCGTCGGACCGGAGATCTACGAGGGTGTCCCGCCGAACACGGCGGCAAAGCACCCGACCGCGACCGCGCCATAGATTCCGGCCACGGGTCCCAACCCCGACGCCACGCCGAAGGTCAGCGCCATGGGCAACGCCACGACCGCAGAGGTCACGCCACCGAAGGCGTTTCCGGACAGCTCTTCGAAAAATCGGTTTCCGTCTGGCCTGCCGGCGTCGGACGTTCCCATGCTCGGACTCATAATCCGTTCTGGAGTGGGTGCTCGGTGGATATGGCGCGTTCCCGCTTGCTTGGAGGGTTCGGTGAGCGCATGTTCGCCTCGACCTGCAACTGCCGTCTCCCGAGTTGCGCCTTACGGCTTCCCTCACGAAGGAGACGATCGTGCGCGTTGCTGGCCCAGGGCCGGCGCTTCCTGTCGCCAGTTTGGATCCGGTGCACGAACGGCTGGACAGTCGTCCTTTTCGCAATGGCAAAGCAAATCTGTTCCGGTTCAAATAGTGGGACCGTTATTCGTCTCGGAAACCAAGACGGCAACAAGTAGGGGCGCCCCTTGTGGGCGCCCTCTTCGGTCCAAGGCGGAGCAAGACGTGACCAGACGAAGAGTCGGCGGCTGGAAAGCCACCGCTCCGGCGAAGAAATTAACGCCTGCGCGCGATAGGCAGATTAAGTGGATGTGGCCGTGGGCGACCGGTTCGACTCAGGCGGTTTCCAGGAGAAACGTCGGCATGTTGATGCCTTGATAGGGCTGGTATTGCCCTCGAATCTGGCAGAAGTGGAGTTCGCAATTGCGGGCGCCCCAGTCGTACATCTGTCGGACGAGGCCGTACCGGTCCACAGGGACCAGAAAGACGGGCGTCCGGCCACGGTGCCGGTCCAGTTCCGTGTGGATCAGGGCCGCCGCTTGCGGCTCCGTTCGAATCACGCCCGGCCCGAGCATGTTGAAGGCCGGGTGAGACGACGAAGCCAGGAACCCTTCGATGTTTCCGCCGGCCCCCTCGTAGACCGAGACCGACCAGAAACCCAGTTCGTTCTTGATGCAGAGCCGATAGTCCTCCTCCCGGCTCACCCCGCTCACCGCCATTTCCAGAGCCGCCATTGCCGGAACGTCGTCCGGAGTGGCGTCCCGGACCCGGTCGAGTCCCGGCACTTCGTGATCCAGGCCGGACTCGGGCACCTGGAGGATCATGTCCTGGTAAGCCTGACGAGGGACGAAGCCGTATCGGTTGTAGAGGGAGAAGGAGTCCAGGTTGAGGGCGCTCTGGGTCAGGCGCAGGGCCTGGTACCCGTTCCCGTCGGTGAAGCGGCAGATGTACTCCAGGAGTTTGCTCCCGGCGCCGAAACCGAAGTAGTTGGGATGCACGGTCATGATGCCGAGACCCACGTGGGTCTTTCGGGGATGGTAGAAGCAGGAGCCCATGAGACGCCCGGTGCGGGCGTTTTCCGCCACCACGCAACGGCTGGAACCCGTTGCCGAATAGACCTCGTGGAAGATCTCCGTGACCTTGGGCGACCCTTGAAAGGGCTGGCCCAGGCCTCGAAGGCCGTACCAGGCGTTGATGGAGGCGTAGATGAGCTCGGCCACTTCCGACCGGTCCTCGAGCGCCATTTCCCGAAGATGCATGGAGTCGACTGCCATTGGGGTTCCTCCCTTTTACGATTATCCTCTTTGCCCAGCCCGACAACCGGTGGAAGGCCGGCCACAAAGGCCGCCCCGACGCGGGTGCAGGGAGTCGGGATAAGAACGTGTATCCAAAAACATTCCTTTAATTCTATATATTTGTTTACCGATTATTGAGATTGTACATCAGGGTCAGAAGCAGGCTGCGGCCCGGGGCCGGTACGGACCAGCGGTCGGGGCTGGCCGGGTAGTCCTTGTCGGTGAGGTTCCTGACCAGGAACCGGAGCTGGGTCCGTGAGTCCAACAGCCAGCTCCAGGAGAGATCCAAGGTACCGAAACCCGGAGTGGGGGTCTCCGTGGGGCCGGCTCTGTAATCCCGGGCAAAGGTCCGGCCATGGAGCCGGAGGTGGCTCCGCGAACCCAGAGTTTTTCCGACCATCAGCGTGAGCGCGGGGGCGGGGACGTCGTCCAGCGGGTTCCCGTCTACTTGGGTCCGGCCCCCGGCAGCGTGTCCTCCCAGGCCCACGGACAGCCCTTCTCCGAAATGGCGGTGCAGCTCCAATTCCACTCCACTCAAGAGGGCCGCTCCGCGGTTGCGAAAGAAGAACCTGCGAGGTTGGGCTTCGAAGCGCTCCACCAACTGGCGGATCTCGTAGCGGTAGAGGAACAGGTCCCAGCGCCAGTCGTTTCCGGACCAGCGGGCCGAAAGGTCCCACTGCCGGCTGGTTTCCGGCGCCAGGTCGGGGTTGCCGTGAACCAGGCCGCGGCCGCTGACTCCCTGGAAATAGCGGTCCGAAAGGGTGGGTTCCCGGAAGCCCCGGGAGAGCTGAGCCGTGAGCTGGAGGGGGGGCAGGGGACGTGCGACGACCGCCAGATAGCCGGAGAGCGCCCGGCCGATCCTGTTGAAGTCTCCCAGAGACCCGCGGCTGGAACTGGACACCTGATCCCAGCGGCCGCCTGCCCAGAGGGACAGAAAGGAGTTGACCGTCACCTCCGCGGAAAGGAAGGGAGCCAAGTTGATGCGGCTCGCGTTCTCGATGGAGGCGCCGGCATGGGTGCCGGTGGGCTGATTCCCGGCATCGAAGCTGCGGGTCGTATTCTCGGAGTGGAGTCCGAAGCGGCCATTGACGTCGAACCCCAACTCCAGCCGGGTCCACTCCAGGGGGGCGACGCCTTGCATGCGGAGGTCGAAGTGACGGGCTGATATTCGGGACCTCTGCAATTGGCGGTCCCGGTTCGGTGAAGGGAGGCGTTCCCGGTCGGTGATCAGGGCATAGCGGCCCGTCGACCCTTCGATCCGGATCTGTTCGAAGCCGCCGATGGGCTTCGACTCGAAGGCGACGTTCATGCGGTCGGAACTCTCTTCCGGGTAGAAGGTTCGCATCTGGGGCGACCGCAAGGTGGGACGGCCCAGATCGTGGCCCCGGTCCGTCTGCCATCCCAGGGAGAGTTCTCCTCCTGCCACTTGGAGTTGGGTGCCCGCCAGGAGCGAGCGGTTGCGGGCGGACGAATTGTCCACCGTGACTCCGGAACTCCGGTAGTCGCCGTAGTTCCTGAGACTTCCCAGAAAGAAGACGGATCCCGATTCCAGACTTCGGCTCAGCTCCAGACCGGCGTTCTGCTCGGGCATACCGTAACCGAGGCTTCCCATGAATCGAGCTCCATAATCAGATTCCGGGTTCGGTCTCCGGGTCAGGGCGTGAATGACGCCGCCGAAGGCGTCGGATCCGTAGGCGACGGAGCCGGGCCCCCGAACGACTTCGACCCGGTCCAGGAAGAAGGGATCCAGGTACGACGCGCTGGGTCCGACTCTCCTTTCCGAGATGACCCTGGCGCCGTCCAGAAGAATCAACGTCCGGCCCCGCGCCAAGCCCCGAATGGAGGGGACGCCGGCGTGACCCGCCGAGATCCGGCCCACGCCCGGGATTCCCTCGATCGCATCGATCAGCCGGGAGGGCCGGCTCTGAGCCAGCTCCTCATGAGTCACCAGGTCCAGGGCGCTGGCCGGCGTGGTCCCGGTGCGTGTCGGGCTGCCGGCCGTAACCGTCATTTCCTCTCGGAAAAGCGGCCGGACCACCATCTCGAGAGGCCCTTCCGGGACCGCTTCCCGAACCACGATGTGCAACGTGTCGTGACCGCCCGGGAGTTCGACCCGAACTTCGAAGGGCACGGGAGGGTCGGGAAACCAGCGGAATCTCCCCTCCCGGTCGGTTCGGCTCTGGCCGGGTTGATCCAGGATCATGACCTGGGCCCCCGCCACGGGCGTTCCGTCGGGGAAGAGAAGTCTTCCCTCCAAGGCCCTCAGAGCCGGGCATAGTGAGAGCAGGATCAGGGCCCAGGCCATGCCCCAGCGCATGGCCAGAGAGTATACCGTCTGGTCTCGCCGACTCGGGTGAGGATCTTGATCCTCTCTCGGGACTCCGAATAGACTCACGTCTGCCCGGAGAGGTCTTCAGCCCGCGCGGCAGGCGAATCCTTACCGGTCCAGGCGTTCGGCAATTCCGATTCTCGCTGGAGGAATGATGCAGTCGATTCAACCAGACCAGGCTTCTTTGATGGAGACGTCGAGACTCTGTTGCTCCCGTTTCCTTCCCGCGGTGGCCGCGATGGCGGCGCTTTCCCTGTTCGTGGATCCGGTTTCGGGCGCCGCCGGCGGAGAAGGGAAATGGCGCAAGCATCAGGTCTATTCCGGCGCCAACGCCTACACCGCCGTGGGCGGCGATTTCACGGGAGACGGTCTACCCGACGTCATCGCCAACAGCGACGGGCGGACCCGCCTGCTGGTGGCTCCCGATTGGAAGGAGATCCTTCTGGGGCCGGAGGACGAGAGGAACTTCATCCACAGCGAGGCCTTGGACGTGGACGGCGACGGTGACCTGGACTGGGTCGGAGCCCGCTACAAGCCGGGCCTGATCACCTGGTTGGAGCAGCCTGAGAACCCCGAGACCGATGCCTGGAAGGAGCGGCTGGTCGACGATCGGGTCGACGGCATTCATGGGCTCCTTACCGGTGACGTGGATCGGGACGGGCGCCTGGACCTGTTGGCCACCAGCGCCCAGCCCATGGGGCCGTTCCGCGATTCCCTGGTCTGGTACCGGATTCCGGAAAAACCGAAGCAGGCCGCTTCCTGGCATCGTTTCGTGTTCGCCCACCGGGACGCGCCGGGACTCAGTCACTACCTGGGATTCGGAGACGTCAACGGAGACGGACGACCCGACATCGCCTCGGCCGCCAAGGGAGGTCCTTCCGATACGACGGGTCTGGGAAACTGGTTCGCCTGGTGGGAAGCCCCGAAGGATCCGGAAGCGGTCTGGAAACGGCACCGGTTGGGAGGCCTCGAGCCCGGAGCCACCAATATCCATCCGGCCGACGTCAACGGAGACGGCCGGGTCGATTTCGTGGCCTCTCGGGGGCATGCGCAGGGTGTGATCTGGTTCGAAGCGCCCTTTTGGAAGGTCCATGAGATCCATCCCGAGATCCGGGAACCTCACGCCCTGACCGTGGCCGACCTGGATGGGGACGGCGACATGGATGCGGCGACCTGCGCCTTCGGGTCCAAGATGGCCGCCTGGTACGAAAACGACGGGTCGGGCCGGTTCCGGATCCACGTCCTGGATCGGGATCAGGAGTCCTACGACATTCGCGCCGTGGATCTGGATGGGGACGGCGACCTGGACCTGCTCGTGGCCGGCCGGCTCAGCCAGAACGTGGTCTGGTACGAGAATCCGCTACGGTGACTCGATTCCCTGTGGTCTCCGCCGGCTAACCCGCATTTCTCACCAGGGGGCGTGACGATCGCGCAGGATTTTCGCCCTCAGCGCGTGCTCGCGACTGAGAGCGTAGTGGTGACTACGCTTGAGGGAGCATGTGCGCGCTGAGGGCGAAAAGACCAGCGAGCGCGCGCCCAGCGCAGTCTGTCCCGGAGAAACCTTGGGAAAATTCGCTTAAATGCGCAAAAACAGGTCCTTTTTCATAATACGCGTAGCGACCTGGTGAGAAATGCGGGTTAAATCGGCATTGTCGAGATAGGATCCGTCCGTGGAGCTTTGGGCAGGGACAACCGGTCCTCCGCGGTCTTCACCAATTTCGCCAGCCCCTCGCGTCGAGTTGCGCTCACCGCCAGTCCACCGAGCCGGCCGCAGAGGGCCTTCACCTGTTCCGGGGGCAACAGATCGATCTTGTTGAGCACCTTCACCAGCGGGATCCGGTTCAGACCCAGGTCGACCAGCAGCATCTCCACCGCCCGGATCCTGTCGTCCAACTCCGGGTCCGCGGCATCGATGACGTGCAGCAGGAGGTTGGCCTCCAACAGCTCTTCCAGTGTCGCCCGGAAGGCGGAGATCAGGTCCGGAGGCAGCTCGGCGATGAATCCGACCGTGTCGGTGATGAGCACCTCTCCCTCGCGGGGGAAACGAAGACGCCGGCTGGTGGGGTCGAGGGTCATGAAGAGCTTGTCCCGGGCCTCGACGACACTGTTGGTCAGGGCGTTGAGAAGAGTGCTCTTGCCGGCGTTGGTGTAGCCGATGATGGAAAGCACGGGAAGCCCCTGACGGCGCCGCCGCCTGCGCCGGAGCTCGCGCTGACGCGAGAGGTGTTCGACCCGCTTCTCCAGCCGCCGGATTCGCGTTCGAATCCGGCGCCGGCCGATTTCCATGACCGTTTCGCCCGGTCCTCGTCCCCCGATGCCGCCGGTGAGACGGGACAACCCCTCGTCCTTCTCGGTCAAGCGGGGCAACGAATACTTCAGTTGAGCCAGTTCGACTTGAAGCTTGCCGTCGGCGCTGCGGGCTCGCTGGGCGAAGATGTCCAGGATCAATTGGGTCCGGTCCACCGCCTTGAGGCCGGTCCGGTCTTCGAACGCCCGGGCCTGCGCCGGCTTCAGATCGATGTCGAAGACGGCCGCGGTGGCGTTGCAGCGCATGCTCTCCAGGACCAGCTCCTCCAGCTTGCCCTTGCCCAGGACGGTGCGCGGATGGATCCTGGGCCGGCGTTGGCGCATCCGTCCGGCAATGGTGGCGCCGGCGGAACGGACCAGTTCCAGAGTCTCGGCATAATGGGCGTCCTCGGGCCGGAGGCCGACGACCATGACCCGCTCGGCGCCTTTCGGTCCCCGGGTCCTTCGGGCCAGGCGGGCGAACTCCCGCTCCAGCGCCTGGATCGTGGCCTGGAAATCCAGGTCCAGGTCATGGACCGAACGGGATCGGATTCGCAGGAAGGGTTCGGCCGCTGAGTCGCCGTTGCCACTGCCGGCCAGGGACGCGGGATCGAGATAGGCGGCTTCCAGCCTTCCCGGCCAACCCCCTTCCAACACCTCGATGACGGCCACCAGATCGAGACGAAGCAGGACCAGGTCGTTCAGGTCGTCGTGGGTGAGGGCCGAACCCCGGAGGCGCGTGTGCAGTAGCCGCAGTCCGCGAAATCGTCCGGTCCCGCCCCGGAGACGGCCGATGTCCGGCAGCATGAGTCCGCGGGCGTTGCCGACGATCACGTTTCGCACGATGCCGTCGCGGCCGATCAGGACCCCGACTTCGCGGCCCAGGTCGTGTGATGCAGACGTCAAATGTCGAGCCAGTTCGGGAGTTATGGCTTGCCGGGGCGGCACGCGGCGGCGATAGGTGCGCTCCAGCATCCGCCGTTGCGAGGCTCGGATGCCTTGGACATTTCCACTGATGGGATGTTTGGAGATAAGTCCTCCTGCAGTCAGCCTGGGCTGTTCCCGGTCCGGTCCGGAACGCCGACGGCGCCTGACGGCGCTCGACCTGCCCGGCCTCCGCGCGCCGTGCCGGTTCCCCGGGATCTGTGGTAGATTTCACCGAAATGAAACTCGCTGCCGCGCAGTTGGAAACGTTCCGCCAGGACGGGTACCTCTTTCTGCCCGGCCGATTCCAGAAGGAGGAGGTTGCGCCGTTGCGGGCGGAGGCGCGCCGGATCTACAAGCTGGACCGGCCGGAGGTCTGGCGGGAGAGCAGCGGCGCCGCCCGGACGGCCTTCGCCGCCCACATCTACAGCGAGCCGTTTCGCCTGCTGGGCGCCCATCCGCGGCTCATCGAGCCGGTCATGCAGATCCTGGGCGGTCCGGTGTACATGCACCAATTCAAGGTGAACGCCAAGGCCGCCTTCGACGGCGAGGTCTGGCAATGGCATCAGGACTACGGAACCTGGAGGCGGGACGATCACATGCCGGAGGCGCGGGCCATGAACATCGCCGTCTTTCTGGACCCGGTCACGGCGGCCAACGGCCCCCTCATGTTCATTCCCGGAAGTCACAAGCTGGGTGTCCTGCAGGCGGGACACGATCTGGAGAGTACGAGCTACCCGCTCTGGACCCTGGATCGGGCGACCATCACCCGGTTGGCCGACGAGGGAGGAATCGAGGTCCCGCTGGGACCGCCCGGATCCGTCATCATGTTTCACGGAAATCTGGTCCACGCCAGTCCGTCCAACATCAGCCCCTGGAACCGGACGATCGTCTATCTGAGCCTCTGTGAAGTGAGCAACCACATCCGCAGGTTCAAACGGCCCGAATGGATCGCCCACCGGGATTTCACACCCATCGTTCCGGAAGACGACGATTGCCTGCTCGACAGTTCGGTCAAGGCAGCTCCGGCGGGCTGACGTCGTAGTCGACGTTGAGCTCGCGCAGGAAGGCCAGGAGGTCGGCCACTTCCTCTTCGGTCAGCTCGGCTTCCTTGGTTTCCCGAATGTTTTCCTCGTCAAGCCACTGATTGGGCTTTCCCCCGTCGAGCATCACCTGAACCGCATCTTCCAGGGTCGCGGCGCTCCCATCGTGGAAATAGGGCGCCGATTCCGCGATGTCCAGAAGCGTGGGTGTCTTGAAGGCGCCGGTGTCCTTTTCGTCTCCGGAGACCTTGGCCCGGCCGATGTCCGGGGATTCGGCGTCCATTCCGATGCCCACGTTGTGGTACTGGAGATCGGTCAGCAGCAGGCCGTCGTGGCAGTTGGTGCACTTGGCCTTCTCGCTGAAAATGGTGTAGCCGCGGCGGGCCGCTTCACTCAGGGCCGACTCGTCGCCTTCCCGGAAACGAACCCAGGGAGAACCCACGGCGACGATGGTCCGCATGAACGACGCCACCGCCTGGGCGACGCGGTCGGGATTGGCTTCGCCGCCGAAGATTGCCTGAAATTGCTCCTTGTAACCGGAGATCTCGTCCAGCTTGGCACAGACGTCGTCCATGCTGGGAGCGCCGTCCTTACCCGAGGCGCCCATGTTTCCACCGCGCCAGGCACCCTTCACCTGGGCTTCCAGGCCTTTGGTGCGTCCGTCCCAGTAGAGCTCGGAATGGTATCCGATGTTCCACAGCGTCGGGCTGGACCGGGTCAGGGTCTTGTCGAAAGCCCCGATGGCGAGGGGCTTGCCGTCGGTCAGGCCGTGTTCGTTCAGGTGGCAGCCGTAACAGGAGCGAACTCCGTCTCCGCTGAGCCGGGGATCGTAGTAGAGCTGTTTCCCCAATTCGATCTTGGCGACCGTCATGGCGTTGCCCTCGGGTATGGACATGGCCTCGTAGCCGGCCAATTCAGGCCACTGCGGGGCCGGTTCCTCGGCCGGTGGGGGGGCCGGGGCGCATCCCCATAGGCCGGCGAGGAGAGTGGTGGTCAGGGCCCATGAGAACCGGCGACTTGGAGTTACGGATGTGGATCGATGCATTGTCTCCTCCCGTGAGTCTGTAACGGCCAGCCTTTCACCTCGTCCCCAAATCCGGGGCCGACACCGTCGCAGGGAGGGTCAACTCCCCGCCAGCGGTTCCCCGAGCGTCTCTCCCAGCTCGTCCTGCAGCTTCTCTCCCTGGTCTCTCAGAAACTGATACAGAATCATGATGTCGGTGCCCAGGCAGAAGTGGCGAACCCCCAGATCCAGGTAGTACTTGGCCCTGTCCACGCTCTCGATCTCCGCTCGGGGCGGGACCCCCGCGGCGAGGCAGGTGGCGATGACCCGGCGCTCGGTCTCGCGAACGTCGGGAGCATGAAATTCACCGGGACGGCCGATGCTCAGGGCGTAATCGGCGGGACCCCACTGGATCATGTCCACCCCTCCCAGGGCCAGGATCTCGTCGAGGGCGTCGACCGCGGAACTCTTCTCGATCATGAACGCGATCACCACGTCGTCCAACTGCTGAGCGTAATCCGGCTGTCCGGAACCATGCACGTAGCTGCTTCTCCGCACCCCGACCCCGTGGTAGCCGCCGGCGGCGGGAGTTTCCGGCTTCACCGCCCGAACGCACTCTCGTACGTCGTCCGGATTCCGGCAGTCGGCGAACAGGACGCTGTCGAAACCGGCTCCGATGGAACGTTGAGCCAGGAAGCGCCTGGGCTCCTGGTCCAGCTTGATCATGGTGGAAAGTCCCACCAACTCTGCTGCCCGGCACACGTTTTCCAGGGAGAAGAGGTCGAATGGGGCGTACTCCGCCACGAATTCGATGTAGTCGAAGACACCCGTGTGCCCGATGATTTCCGTCACCGATGGCCACGAACTCTGGATGTGGGTCCCTACGGTGGGTCTCCCGGCCTTCAGCGCCTCTCTCAGCTTGTTCCGTTTCATCGCTTAGGTGTCTCCTGTCAGCCGGTTCGGGCGCGCTGTTCGCCCAGTCTACTACGACCGGACCTCAACAGTCCGTGGTGAAAGTCTCACGCAGCACCGAGACCGGGGCTGCGTCCGCCGGACAAGGCACTCTGAGGGAGCATACCGGGAGTATGTGACCGAGGAGCAACGCAGTCCGCGCACGATGCAGACCCGGTCGAATGCCGTGACGACTTTTGCCACGGGCTGTCAGGGTTGCACCTCCGGGAAAGAGTTGGACCGAACGCAGGGAAGGGACAGAGGATCTGCAAGGGGAAACCAGGATGTCCAACGCCGGATACTGGAGGCAGCTTCCGCATTCCACCCCCATGTGGGGCCGCGAAAGCCGGCGCGCCGCCTGGAAAAGACTCGATCTGGGACGGGAAATGCAAGCGGATGTGGTCCCGCTCCGAATTCTCCTCGAATGTCCTCCTCCCGAACCCGGGGAACCTCAGACAATAGGCGGTCCGGATCCGGGAAGCCGGGATCGACCCTCAAGCAGAGAGGGGAAGCATTCAGTGTGCGGCGCTGGATGGATCCTCCACTGCCTCGCCGAAATCCTCTTCCTCCCTTTCTTTCACCTCTTCGATGGTGATGGCCGAGTCCAGCGGCCCGTCGGTGTCGGTGACCCGATTGTCGTCGGTGCAGAGTTCCTCGTCATTCATGTCGATCCACTCGTCGTACTCTTCCGGCACCTCGGACTCGGGGTAGATGGCGTTGACCGGGCACAACGAGACGCAGGCGTCGCAGTCGATGCACTCGTCCGGATTGATGATCAGCATGTGAGGATCTTCAATCTCGTAGAAGCAGTCGACTGGACAGTCGGCGACACAGTCGGTGTATCGGTTGTCAACGCATCGTTCGGTCACTATGTAGGTCATTTCCGTGCTCCTTGTACTGGACCCGTTGAGGCCGTCACTATAGCAAGGAAGCCTGATATCAAGCAATGAAGTATGCGAGTGCAGAGATCACCTGACCAGGGTGCCGCCAAAGGCAACGCGTCCCTTGCCGGCCGGCTCGTAGATGACGTGTGTGTAGCTTCGGGGCCGCTGCAGTCGCATGGCGATTATTCGGGCAAGCTCCTTGGCTTCCCGCGCGAGTTCCTCTTCGTGCGGCAGGTGGTGTCTCAATACGTAAACCAGGGTGGGTTTCACATCCTCGGCAAGCTCGCACAGGTTTTCCGCGTACTGTTCGGCCGGTAGGTAGTCGGCTTCAACCCACGTCCCCGCCGGGCTCGACCCGAAGTATCTACCGAGCTCGTCGGCCAACGCCTGCAACGTCTCCTGGCGGATACGTTCTGTGTCGTCCCGAATCAGTAGCTTCAGACGAATGATCGGCACCGTTCTCTTCACCCCATTTTGCACCGGGAGACCCGCCCGGCAGGTTCTTCGCAGGAGACTTCTATTATAGAAGCGGCAGGCGGGTGAAGATAGAATCGGCGTCGTCGGCTACGCTGGTCGCGTGCCGAAAAATGCGGGTTGGAGGACTGGCGCCGGGACCGGTACGAGGTGCCGGAGAGACTCCCACCGCTTTCCCGGAAAGTTTGAACTCGGAAGGGTTCTGTTCCATGATGACGCCCCGATAAAACGACTGGAGAGGATACGGTTCGATGGATTCGGTTTCTGTCCCGAATGCCTGCCACAGACGGCTCAAGTGGACGGCGGGTGTGGCCATGAGGCGGCGGGTGTGGATCGGCGTTTTGTTGATGGGAGTTGGGACCGTCTGGTCCAAGGGGGCGACAGGCGGCTCCCACGAGGTCGGTCTGCTGATCATGGCTCACGGGGGCGACGAGCAATGGAACCGGGCCGTCAAGGAGGCCGTGGCGCCACTGGAGAAGATATGTCCGGTGGTTGTGGCCTACGGAATGGCGCAACGGGAGCCATTGCGAAAGGGCATTCTGCGGCTTGAGGAGCAGGGTGTCCGAAAGATAGCGGTGGTCCGGCTCTTCGTGGACGGCAGATCCTTTCTGTCCCAGACCGAATACCTGCTGGGTGTGAGGGGCGAGCCTCCGCCGTTCTTCCTGCACCACGATTCCGAACATCACCATCAGGCGATGTCCCGCGATGCGGTCCGGTTGCTGAGAGGCGCGGAGATCCCCCCTCCTATCGAGTTGGATTCCCAGGTTGTCCTGAGCGTTGCGGGTCTGCTGGACTCACGGCTGGCCGGGGGTGTGCTGTTGGACCGGGTCCGGGCATTGAGCGAATCTCCGGCGGCCGAGTCGGTGCTCGTCATCGGACACGGAGTCGAATCCGACGCCCGTGACCGGTACTGGAAGGACCGGATTGAGAGCCTGACCCAGGGGCTGAGGGTCCTGGGGCGGTTTCGGGCGGTTCGGGTCGAAACCTTGAGAGAAGACTGGGAAGCCAAGCGCAGGGTGGCCGAGGAGAGGATCCGGGGTTTCGTCTCGAAACAGAGCCGGCAGGGACGAGTGCTGGTGGTCCCGTTCCGAGTCTTCGGATTCGGGCCCTATGATGAGGTTCTCCAGGGATTGGACTACCGGGCTGACGGAAAGGGTCTGCTCCCCCACCGAAACGTGACCGAGTGGCTGCAGCAACAGGCCCGGGACTGCTTTCTCCGGGCGGGATGGTCCAGCCCCTTTCCCTCGATTCGCTCTTCCAACTCCCGGGGTTCCGATTCCGCCGTCTCAAAGACGCACTCTTCGTTCCGGTAGACCTTATGGCGGCGACGATCCTGAGCATTCTGCTGGTAGTGGCGATCTTGGGCGGGTGCGCACTCCTGACCCAACTCTTCGCCCGGGTCATGTACCGGCGGTGCCCGGAGTGCGGCATTCTCAACGCTCGGCGCCGGCGGCAATGCCGGCAATGCGGCGTTCCACTGGTCGATGAGCTGCGGAGTGGCTGACGGCCAGCCCGGATCGGTGAAGGCGCCCTGCGGCGTCGACTGCTCAGATCTGCGCTTTCATACCAACGCTTCATCTGCGATTTCACCTACCGCAGATGGCGGCAATCGCCGATCGCTCGTCAGCGTCACAGCGCTGTCTCCTGCCACAGTTTCAAACTGCGCACGATAGCGTCTTCCAGCCAGGAAGAGAACCGAGCGGCAGCCTCATCGGGGTGTTCCTTGTAGTTGATCAGGAACACGCTGTCCGTCACTGGCGTGACGGGGCCGACTTCCCGCTCGCCGTCCTCCGTATACACACGCTGAAACCAGGACGCGGAACAAGCAAGCACACCCTGGAATTCTTGGCCGATCCCGTGGAAAGCGATCAAGATTTCAGTCAGATTAGTGTTGCGCAGCACCATCCGAGCCCAGGACCGGTAGCTGCGTGGGTTCGCAAAATAGTCAAGTTCCTTCGCGGTCCGGATGATCTGATAGCGGTAGTAATGGCTGCGTTCATCGCCGTATTCCGCACCGCTGGTGAAGTAAGCGCCAGGTTCCAAGACATCGAACATTTCGCGCTTCAGTTCCTGTGCCACTGCGTCCAACCGTTGCTCAGCTTGCTTCCGTAACGCCGCGGCGATGGACTTGGCGGCTTCCCACTCGGTAACAAGAAAGTCTCTCCGTTTTTGAAGTTGTCGCCGCACCGACCTGATCGTGTCCGCGACGCGGCGCTCCTGTCGAATTTCCTCGGCAATGTTCAACGCATGAACGAACGCGCGCTTCTGCAGACCGGAAAAGTACTCGACCAGCGGTTTCAGGTCGCCGTCATCGGCGATTTCCAGAGCGCCGATGTATTGCGCCCGTTCCCGGTTCCGGACCACCAGTGGGAACCAGCCGGCCTTGACGAACACCAGCGTCGCCAGTGCACGGGCGATCCGTCCGTTGCCGTCCTGGAATGGGTGGATCTGCGAGAATCGGTGGTGCAGCCAAGCCGCCTCGACATCGGGCGCGACATCGTCATGCTCGCGATGCAGGGCGATTAACCGGTCCATCTCCGAATCGACCTGTTCCGGTGGGCAGTACTCATGGATCGTGCCGTCCGACCGTAACGGATTATTGGGCAGACGCTTGTATGCACCGCGAATGAGCGGAACCGATGTCCGTCTGCCGAGGGAGTCGATGCCCTCCACGGTTTCCTGATGCTGAGTCATCAGGGCGTGCAGCTCCTTGATGTAGCTCGTGGACAGTGGTCGTGTCCCCTTCACGAAGTCGAAAACGCCTTCGACTGCCGCCTCGTGATCTTTGATCATCGCCACAATGGCGTCCGGATTCGCCCCGCGCTCGTGCGGAATCAATGCCGCGTGGATCCCACGTTCGATGAGCAATTGGGTGATGCCGCGGTCGAGCGTGTAGAGGCGTTCGATCAACCCGGTCTCGATGGCCCATTCGCGCTTCAATCGCACCTCGAACTGGCGATATGAGTCCTGACTGCTCAACCGCTCACGCTGTTCGCGCCGGACTTGGGCCAAAGCACCGAGTTCGGCCGGAGCCAGATCTGCGTATGGATCGTAGTCTTCTATCGGCTTCCAACGATGACGCATGGCGTCACTCACAAATTCGCCTAAAGGGGTATCTCTGAAAATTTTTATCACACAACTGGGCTGGCCAGAGGACCGACCGGATGTATCTTCTTCGATGGCCACCGGGAAACCAGCCTTTCGGCAATCGGCACAGTTGTGGCCGAGGCTTGGTGATCAAGGTCAGCGACCGCAACCGCGGGCCCGGATCGAGCATCAGAGACCACGAACCAAACAACCAGAGTGGTTTTCCCGGCGCCATCTTTACGACGGGGAGTTGAAGGTAGCCGACATCAACGGGCACTGTAGAACCACCTCGAATCCTTTACCCATCGACCTCCTCACCGTTCCCTCGGTCTCTGTCAATGGGACGTCAATGTGTCCGGTTTTTCCGACACGTTCGATCGGTCAGGCCGGTGGACAGGCCTCGGCAGCGGCTGCTAAAATGCGCGCTTCATATCTGACGTCCCCATCGTCTAGCCTGGCCTAGGACACCGCCCTTTCAAGGCGGCAACACGGGTTCAAATCCCGTTGGGGACGTCTCCGAATTCCCCTTCTTTCGTGGCCGGTTCGCTCTCATTTCCGGGGCGGTTCTGCTACACTTCGGCTGTCTAGCCGGTGCGCCCGTAGCTCAGCTGGATAGAGCGTCGGCCTCCGGAGCCGAAGGCCACAGGTTCGAATCCTGTCGGGCGTACCATACCGCTTCGCTGAAATCTCAAATCCCAAACTGAAGAGCGGTTCGGAGGGCGATTTCCAGTCGCCCGTTCCCTCTCTAAGCATTGCTCCAGCGGAGTTCGGCGGTTGGAAACCGACGCTCCTTTTCGGCGGTTGGAAACCGCCGCTCCGCCGCTAGATTCCTTTCAGGTCCAGCTCTTGCCAAAGGTGGCAGCGGACATGGTGCCCGGACGCGACTTTCTCCAGGGCCGGCATCTCATTGCGGCATCGATCCTGAGCGTGGGCGCAACGGGGGTGGAACGGGCACCCGGAGGGTGGATTCAGGGGACTGGGAACCTCGCCGCTCAGCCGGATCCTGGAGCGGTTCCGGACCCGGGGGTCGGGCCGGGGTATGGCGTCGAGAAGAGCCGCCGTGTAGGGGTGTGCGGGGCTCGCGAAGAGGGTTTCGGTGGGGGCCGTCTCCATGATTCTCCCCAGGTACATGACGGCGATCCGGTCGCTGACGTGACGGACGACCATCAGGTTGTGGGTGAGGAGCAGGGTGGCGATTCGGAACCGCTCCTGCAGTTCCAGCATCAGGTTGAGAATCTGGGCCTGCACGGAGACGTCGAGGGCGGAGACCGGCTCGTCAGCCACCACCAGCCGGGGCTGTGTGGCCAGAGTACGGGCGATGCCGATGCGCTGTCGCTCCCCGCCGCTGAAGGCGTGGGGATAGCGCCGGGCCGCTTCGGGCCGGAGTCCCACCTGCACCAGCAGCTCGCGGACGCGTTCCCGACGGTTCTCCCGAGTGGTGATTCCCAGTGCCTCGCCGTGAATCCGCAAGGGCTCATCGATGATCCGCTGGACCGTCATCCTGGGATTCAGGGAGGAATAGGGATCCTGGAAGACCATCTGGAGTTGCCGGCGCAAGGGCTTGAGCCGCCGGCGGGGCAGGGTCAGCAGGTCGACGACCTCGCCCTCCTCGGTGCGGAACCGGGCCGATCCGGCCGTCGCTTCGTAGCCCCGGAGGAGGGTCCGGGCCAACGTGGTTTTGCCACAGCCGCTCTCTCCCACCAACGACAGGGACTCCCCCTCGCTCAACTGGAAACTGACGTCGGTGACGGCTTGGACCTTGCCGCTCGGCCGCTGGAAGGGACCGGAGCGGACCGGGAAGTGCTTGGTCAGGTTCCTGACGTCCAGAAAAATCTCAGGTCTCAATCTCTACCCTTCTTTATTCGGGGGTGAGGTGTCCGATTTCGGGACAAAGTGTCCGGTTTCGACACAAACTGTCCGTTTTCGGACAGTTCCTCCAGCGAAGATGGATGACCGGGTTCTTCCGGCTCCCGGCGCAGGCAGAGCACCTCATGGTCCGGGCGGACCATGACCGGTTCCGGTACCGTGCGATTGCAGCTCCCCTCCAGGAACTCCTGGCAACGGGGATGGAACGAGCACCCGGCGGGCCGCCGGAAGGCGGGCGGCACGGAGCCGGCGATGCTTGGAAGCGCCTGCTTCGCGGTGACTCCCAGACCGGGCATGGAGTTCAGGAGGGCGCGGGTGTAGGGGTGTTCGGGCGAGTGAAAGATGCGATCGACGGGCGCTCTCTCCACTCCTTTCCCCAGGTACATCACCAGGACCTGGTCGGCCATCTCCGCGATGACCCCCAGGTCGTGGGTGATGAGAATGATGGCCATCCCTCTCCGCTCCTGGAGATCCCGGAGCAGATCCAGAATCTGGGCCTGGGTGGTCACGTCCAGGGCCGTCGTCGGTTCGTCGGCGATGAGGACCCGGGGTTCGCCCGCCAGAGCCTGGGCGATGAGGGCGCGCTGGCGGAGACCGCCGCTGAGTTGGAACGGATAGAGCTTCGCCCCCCGCTCGGGATCGGGGATCCCCACGGAGCGCAGAACCTCTACCGCCTGTTCCCGGGACTGTCGGCGGCCCCTGCGGCGATGCAGCCGAATGGTCTCCGAGACCTGCTGGCCGATGGTGTGCACCGGACTCAGCGAGGTCATGGGCTCCTGGAAGATGAGGGCGATCTCTCCGCCTCGGATCGATCGGATCCGGCGTCCCTTGGGGTTCAGCCGAGCCAGATCCACGGGAGGCCCCCCCTGCGCCGGGCGGAGCAGGATTCGACCGTCGACGATGCGTCCCGGGTGATCCACGATGCCCAGGATGGACAGGGCGGTGACGCTCTTGCCGCAGCCGCTTTCCCCGACGATGCCCAGCACCTGTCCGGGGGCGAGGTCGAAGCCGACGCCGTCCACCGCCCGTATGACTCCTTCCCGAGTAAAGAAATGGGTCTTCAGGTCCCTGACCGAGAGGATCCGGTTCTCAGCCATGAGCGTCAGGTTCTCCTGGCATAGGGGTCCGCGGCGTCACGCAGGCCGTCTCCCACGAAATTGAAGGCCAGGATGGCCACGATGACCGGAGCCGCGGGAGCCAGCAACCAGGGCCTCAGCGCCAGGACCTGCACCTGCTGGGCTCCCTGCAGCAGGATTCCCCAACTGATGGCCGGCGGACGCAGGCCCAGTCCCAGAAAGCTGAGGGAGGTCTCGGCGATGATCATCGCCGGGAGCGCCAGGGTCGCGGTGGCGATGACGTGACTGCTGATGGCGGGCACCAGGTGGAGCCGGATGATGGAGGCCCGGCTGGCGCCCATCAGTTCGGCGGCCAGGACGTAGTCTTCCTGCCGGAGCACCAGGAAACGGCCGCGGACCTCCCGGCCCAGGCGGGTCCATCCGATGAGGGACAGGATGACGGTGAGAATGAAATAGACGCGGAGCACTCCCCAATCGCGGGGCATGGCGGCGGCCAGGCCCAGCCACAGGGGAATGGTGGGAATGGAGAGCAGGATCTCGATGATTCGCTGGATCACGGTGTCGACCGCGCCTCCGTAGAACCCGGAGATTCCGCCCAGCACGACCCCCAGAACCAGGCTCAGGATGACTCCCACCAGACCGATGGTCAGAGAGGTCCGGGTGCCGTGGACCAGGCGGGAGAACAGATCGCGTCCCAGTCCGTCCGTCCCCAGCAGCGAGAGGGCCTGGGTTTCACCCTCGACGCCGATGAGGTGCAGATCGGTCGGAACCAGACCCAGAAAGTCGTATTCGTAGCCTCTGACCAGCAGGCGGACCGGGAGCCGCCGATCCGGATCGGTGCGGTGGACCCGGCGAAAAATGCGGTGGTCCCACTTCCCGGACACCGGGTGCCCATGGGGGTTGAATCCGCTGTCGTCCCGCAGGTGGATGGGTTGGGGAGGCAGGTAGGCCCGGCTGGCATCGATTCGGTTGGGGTCGGCAGTGGCCAGGAAATCGGCCAGCAGGACCACCAGGTAAAGGAATCCCAGGAGGATCAGGGAGACGAACGCCAGCTTGTGCCGGCGGAATCGTCTCCAGGTCAGTTGCCAGGAGGACGCCGTTTCGAGCCGGACCCCAATCTCCTCCGGCTTCGGATTCATGACTGTCCCCGGAACCGGATCCTGGGGTCGATCCAGAGCAGGAGCAGATCCGAAATCAGCGTTCCCACCACGGTGAGCACGCCCAGCAGGAGCACCAGGGTCCCGGCCAGATACAGATCCTGGTCCATGAGGGCCGACAACAACACCGGCGCCACGGTGGGAAGGCTCATGACCATGGAGACGATCACGCTGCCCGAGACGAGATAGGGAAGCAGATAGCCGGCGGTGCTGACGAACGGGTTCAGGGCGACGCGCAGGGGGTATTTGAGGAGGAGCCGGACCTCCGAGAGCCCCTTGGCCCGGGCGGTGAGAACGTAGGGCTTGGAGAGTTCATCCAGCAGATTGGCCCGAAGGATCCGAATCATGTAGGCCGTTCCCCCCAGTCCCAGCACCAGGGCCGGCAGCGGCAGATGCTTGGCCAGGTCCCAGAGCTTGGCGGCGTTCCAGGGGGCGTCCACGTACTGGGACGAGAGCAGGCCGCCGACATCCGCATCGAACCAGACGAATCCCAGGTACATGACCAGGAGGCCGAGCAGGAAGTTGGGGACGCCGACACCGGCGAAGCAGAGCAGGGTGAACAGGTAGTCTCCCGCGGAATATTGGCGAATGGCCGAGTAGACACCCACCGGCAGAGCCACCGCCCAGGTGAGGAGGATGGCGGCCAGGGACACGGCCATGGTCAGCCAGAGACGATCGGAGATGATCTCCGAAACCGGCTGGCCGCGAATCCAGGAGACGCCCAGGTCGCCCCGGAGCAACCGTCCCATCCAGATCAGGTAGCGCTGGGCCGCGGGTTGGTCCAGGCCGTAGCGGACTCTCAGGACCTGGATTTCCTCAGGCGGCAGGGGGATTCCCTGGGAGGCGCGCCGGTCCACGTAGGAGGTGACGAAATCCCCTGGCGGCAACTCGATGAGAACGAACGAAAGAATGCTGACGGCCCAGATCGTCAGGGTCGCCTGGAGCAGGCGGCGGCGCAGATAGGCAGCCATGATCGGTCTTCTCGTGTGGGCCCGCGATCCAAGCGCCGGACGCTGGTTTGCAGAGGATCCGTGGGGGAGGCGTTGGCCGCTCCCAGGCGCAATATTACTCCTTCCAATACAGGGTCTCCAGGCGACCCGTGGAAGGAAAGCGGCAATCGTCTTGGGTACAGAGCCCGGCTGGGACGTTGCCCAGCCGCCGGTCGGAGATGCGTACCGAAGTGGGCGCCCGCCCCACGGTGCTCATCATCCACTGTTCACGGATGGCGATTGCCCAGATCTCCCTTCCGATCCGGGTCCTTTCCCGGATGTCCTGGGTTCGGCCGTGCCGATAGAGTTCCTGGGCCCGGAGAATCTGCGGGTCGGTGGGTTTCCTTCCCAGTCTTCCGTTGCTGGAAAACCAGAGGCCGAAGAGGGGACCGATGGGAGACATCCGGCTGACGGGAAGGACATACAGGGGCTGGCTGCCCCAGACGGATTGGGTCGGGTGAGTCCAGCAGGTGATTTGCGCCCGGTTGGCCCGCATCTCCTCCCACCAGAGGGTTCGTCCCAGGATGGGAACGTCCACGGCGATTCCCAGCTCTTCGAGTTGTTGTTCCAGCATTTGGAATTTGAGGATCTCCATGCGATCGGAAGGCGCGGGAATCTGGATTCGCAACCGGCCGCGCCCGTCGCTTCGCATCCGGTATCCTTTGCCGTCCCGCTTATGGAGTGCCAAGTCGTCCAGCATGGCATTGGCCCGGTCCGGATCGTAGGTGGACCAGAGAGTCCGGTAGCGCTCACCCGGGTGCTCGGGATGCGCCGGGCTGGGTCCGGGGGCGCCGGGGGTGGCCAAGGAAAAGTAAAAGGCGTCACTGAACTGGGAGCGGCGGAGCCCCAGGGAGAGGGCACGGCGGAAGTTCGCGTCCCGAATCAAGCTGGAGATCTCGGGATCCCCCTCCCATCCCAGATTGAAGTAGCAGCCGAAGAGCATCCCTGACGGGGAGGGGTTGAGATAGACGTTGTAGTTCTCCTCTTCGGCATGCTCCAGAAAGACGGGCAGGTTCTGAAGGTCCAGATACCGGTACTGGACGTCGTATTCGCCGGCGATGGCCCGCAGGTTGACGACTTCGCGGTCCGTGGCCTTCGTCAGGACCCAGCGGTCGATGTAGGGAAGCTGGTTGCCCTCGGTGTCCACCTCCCAGAAATAGGGGTTCCGCTCCAGGATCCACGCCGAGGTGTCCCGCGCCTGGACCGTCATCCAGGGCATCAGGACGGGCAGCTCGGTATTCAGGGCATAGTTGTTCCGGAGCTTCATCAGTCCGACCCAGTCTTCCTGCTGGGATTCCCGCACTTTACGATCGAGATCCTCCGGGGACACGTAGCTCGGGTGGAACTGCTTGAGATAGTGCGCGGGTGCGTACGGTCCCCAGAGGAACTCGCCGAAGACGCTTCCTCCGAACCGGCTGAAGGCGGAGGCCACGATCTCCACGAGCCGGTGATGGGGATCGTCGAACCGGAAGAGCACCGTGTGCGGGTCCAGGACCTGGAACTGCATTGTCTTGCCGTTAACCGTCAGGTCCGGATCGGGATAGGGAAATACGTCCGGGTGGGATTGGATATCTTCCCAATAGAAGCGCACGTCCTCCGCGGTGAAGGGGAGGCCGTCGGACCAGCACATGCCTCGCCGCAGGTGAATTCGGAGGCGGCGCCCATCCTCGCTCTGGTGCCAGTCCTCGGCCACGCTGGGAACGATCCGGGTCCCGGTCGCGTCGTAGAAGAGAAATTTCTCCATACCCATCATCCGGTTCATCTCTTCGTTGAGACCTTTGGCGATCATGCCGGATTTCAAGGTCCCTCCGTACCGGCCGATGGACTCGATGGGATGGAGCACCAGCGGATTCTCCGGAAGCCGATCTTCCACCGGTGGGAGCTTCCCCTGGGCCACCAGACGGGCCAGCATCGGGGCCTCCTGGAATCGGCGGGGCCGGCGCTCGGGATCGAGGACGATCTCGGCCCCTTGCGGGGTCTCTTCGTAGATCAGGTATGGCGAGGAACCAGGGACTTCGGACGCAAGATCCGGTTGGCAGCAGAGGGCTCCCAAGGCCAGGAGGGAAGGAAGCCGTGTCAACCTTCTACCAGCCCGCATTTCTTACCGGGGTACTTCAACGAAATATGTGCAAACGCCTGAAGAATCTAACTTCTTCGTCATATTCTCAGCGACCCAGTGAGAAATTCGGGCTGGACATTTCATCGGCAATCGTCGATGGTCTGGCAGAATGGCAGAGGCGAGCGGACGCCGCAAGCGGCCCCGGCTCGGTCGCCGGGAGGATCCAACCATGTCGAAACGAAGCTTGTTCGCCCAAGACGATGTTTATTCCCGCTCCATACCTCGACAACCGGGGCTGCGGCAGGCCCATCCTGGCGCCACCTACGACTTCGGCGTGGCCTATCCCGATCCCGACTCGCTGCCGTTGGCGGAGTTGGCCGAGGCCCTTCGGGTGGGTCTGAAAGAGGAAGGGCGGGGACTGGCCAAATACCCCCATCCCTCGGGGTATCCGCCCTTGCGGGAGTACATCGCGGCGAAATTGGCGCGGGACCGAAGTCATTCGGTCTCGCCGGAGGACGTCATTCTCGGGGATGGCTCCAGCCAGCCCAATCACATGATCATCGAGGCTCTGATGAACCCGGGCGAGGTGGTTCTGACCGAAGAGTTCACCTATCCAGGGACTCTGGGAATTCTGAGACGATTCGGCGCGGATATTCGGGGGGTGGCCTGCGACCGGGAAGGATTCCTGCCCGATGCCTTGGAACAGGCGATCCGAAATGCGGCAGGCGAGGGGAAGAGGGTTAAGCTCATCTATACGATTCCGACTTTCCAGAATCCCCTGGGATGGGTCATGAGTGTGAAGCGGCGGCGGCACCTGTTGGAAACGGCCCAACGGCACGGGATCGCCATCCTGGAAGACGATTGCTACGTGGACCTTCGTTACGAGGGCGAGCCGGTGCCGGCCATCGCCTCCCTCGATACCGAGGGAGTGGTCGTGTACGTCGGTTCCTTCTCCAAAATCATTGGGCCAGGCGTCCGCCTCGGTTATCTGGCCGGACCCTCACCGCTCCTGGACCGGATCTCGGCTATCAAGAGTGGCGGCGGAGTGAGCCAGTTGGGAGCGTTGGCCATTCATCGCTATGCCGTGAGCCACCTGGAAGAGCACATCCGGTCCGCCAACCGAATCCTCCGCTGCAAGCGTGACGCCATGCTGGAGGGATTGGAGGAGGGGTTCGGAGAGCCGTCGGACTTCGGGGCTTCCTGGAGCCGTCCCCAGGGCGGCCTGTTCATCTGGCTGACTTTGGCTCCTGGAGTCGACATGCAGGCGGTTGCCGACCAGGCACTTCACGAGGGCATTATCATCTTTCCCGGCATTCGCCTGTCGCCCGAGGGAAATTCGGGTCACAACTGCGCCAGGCTCTGTTTCGGCTACGATCCTCCCCAGGTCATTCGGGAGGGGATGGGGCTCTTGGCGGGAATCTGCCGGAGGGAAACGGTCGCGTCGGTCTGATTCACTGGACCAGCGGCGCCACGGTCGTCATGAAGCGCTCGATCCGGTCCAGACTTTCGGACAGATCTTCCGTCAAAAGGACCACTCCCAGGTAGTCGACTCCCAGATCCTGATAGCGGCGGATGTCCCCGGACACCTGATGGGCCGAGCCGCCGTGCGTCCGTTAATTTCAGTTAAGGGACGCTCGCGGACAGGTTGTCGGGCATTGTTCAGAGAAGGGGTGGCGGTCACGGCAACGGGCACCGCGACTCAGGGCATCCGGCAGTGGCCACCACTCGCAGCTCCTCGCCGAGGCGTTCGTCGGTAAAGGGCTCGGCATTCAGCTTTCTCGGTCCGCTCGTGCTGGCAGGTCAGAGTGATTCTTCTACCCTTGCTGCTCCGTCCCGCAGTTCTTCAAACGTGCATGGCGCCACGATCTCCGTTAGCGGGTTCACGCCGATGCTCTTTTGTTCTGGCAGGTCCCGTTCCGGGACAACGAAAAACTGCCACTGCATGATGTCGCTGTGGGCGGCGTTTCGCCAGTGCCCATGCCAAGCGAAGAGGTAGATGTCCGTCGTGCCGGGCGGCTTGAATTCGAATCGCGATTGCGAAGGCTCCGCTTGTTCCCAGGCTTGCCGTACGGCGGACTGTTTGAGTTCGAGCCGCTTGCCGGAACGCTTGTGTTTAAAATCGTACTCTGACCAATGCTCTTGGCGTTCCCACGTGTCCTCCAGCGCAAGAGCCACCAGACACTCCACGTATTCCGACCTGTGGACGTTGTTCATGATGCGCTGTCTGTAGGGACGCATTAGGAGTTCCGCTAGTTTCCGCTCGTCGATCATTCATCCTCCCAGCGGTTCGACGATCAATTGCAAGATAGATCCGCTTCAGTAGAAACTGCCTCGTTACATCCCCCGGAAGGTGTCACTGTTGCAGTTTCCGGATCGTTCGGTTGCGCTCCTCCCCCTTCACATAAGAAACGTCGTAGATGTCTCCGTTCGCACAGCGCATGACCCACCGGTCGCGAAAAGGGGACAGTCACCTTTGCTCTGCGTGACGGGCGGGTCGCGAAAAGGGGACAGTCACCTTTGCTCTGCGCTTTTTGTTCTGGCGTCGAAGAATTCGAAGTCAGGCCCTTGGGGCAGTGTTCGTCCTGATCCTGACGTGGATGTTGTACGTCCTGTATCCCGGAACCGGTGTCGAGCTTACGAGCGGCTAGCCTGAGGTGGGTGTTCAACCGGAGTGGGCTCAGCGACATCTGGCGGAAGTGTCTCCAGCCTGGCATAAGAACGCCAACGTCGGTCATGCCGTTGACGGCTGGCTGCTGAACCAGTTGCCACGCCAGGAGCCGTTCGTCCACAACGGAGGAGGGTATCAGACCATCAACTTCATTCCCTCCCTGGCCACCATGCTTTTCGGCCTGATGGTGGGCGGGTTCCTGCGCTCGCACCGCTCGGCCCAAACCAAGCTCAGAACACTTCTGGCAGCGGGAATTCTTGGTCTGACCGTAGGACTGATCCTCGATTGGACGGGTGTCTGTCCACTTGTCAAGCGGATCTGGACACCCTCCTGGGCAATCTTTTCGACGGGCTGGTGCTGCCTGATCCTGGGAGGACTCTACGTCCTGATTGACGTGGCCAGGATCCGTCGCTGGACCTTCCCTCTCGAAAAGGTGAGAAGGGGACAGTCACCTTTTCTCTGTGTGAATCGTCGCCCGGCAAGGTCTAATCAGGATGTCTTGCCGGAGGCAGTTCCGCCGAACATTGTAGCTCCGATAGGCCTTTCGTCCATCAAGGCTGTCGCAGCCTTGATTGGTTCAGCAATGACGAATCCAGCGTTCCCGCCTGTCTGAGGATCGGGCTTTGATTTAACAACGATGCCCGCGACCTTCCATGGCGAGTTGCCGGCGCCAGATAGCGATTTGAATACCACCGGGGCGCCGCTGAACCCTCGGTTGCCGTGGGTGTCGGTCCAAATCCGGTGGCTGGGCGGTGCACTTACGATTCCAGCCTTCACGAACGGAAACGGGAAACCGTTGTTCATGTGGGCCAAGCCTCCTTGCCAATCGAAAGGGAACCCGAGGAAGGAAACTGGCTGTCCGTAGGTCAATCCAGCAGAGGTCGCCTCTAGAAGATGTGGCGGCGACAATATGACATTGGGCGCGAAGACAGCTACGTCGACGTCGTTCCGTCCAATGCCTACGGCGTTTACACTAAGCGACGTCCACCGGCCATTGTGGAAGACCTCCATGCTTTGCACTGCGCCACCAGCAATATGGCGGGCCGTCACGAGGTATTGCCTACCGTTGCGGTCAATGGTGAACGCAGTGCCTGTCATATTACCGATCTTGACGAAGAAGGTCCGCTGGATGACATTGGTGGTTATCATCGTCTTCTGTCTCGGAACTGGAGGAAGTCCTCCGGTTGGGCGAGTGACGCTCTCCATTCAAAGGTGGTCTTTATGACGTCGGTGAGAAAATACTGGGTGAACAGTTGACCGGACATTTACTCAGGATCGGGTGTCGACACTGGTCACTTCAATCGGCGTCATCGTTTGCCGGGGCTGGACGCGTTCGGCAATCAAGCTCCCAACGCTGATCTCTTCCCGCCGCAGCTCCCACGTCTTCTGCAGATTCAGCCAAACCTGCGGGGTCGTCCCGAAGTAGCGCGCCAGGCGCAATGCCGTGTTGGCCGTCACACCCCGCTGCCCATTCAGGATCGCCGTGATTCGATTCACGGGCACGCCCAGTGCCTTCGACAGCGCATTGGCCGACAAGCCAAGCGCATCCAACTCGTCCCGCAAGATCTCTCCCGGATGCACCGGTCGCATCCCATTTTTAAAGCTCGTCACCTCGACCTCCTCAGTGATAGTCCACGATCTCGACTTCGTAGGGTCCATCCTCTCCCCAACGAAAACAGATTCGCCACTGCGCATTGATCCGGATGCTGAACTGGCCGGCCCGGTTGCCCCGAAGCGCTTCCAGACGGTTGCTGGGCAACCCGGCCAAGTCTCGAAGGGACTCCGCGTTGTCCAACAGGGTGAGACGGCGCACGGCCTGATCTGCGAATCCCTGGAACGCTCCCACCCGACGGCCCTCGAAGAAGCGCCGGGTGTTTCGGTCGCTGAAACTTCGGATCATGAACCGCCAGAGTACCTAGCTTTATGATATCCGTAAACCGTCACGAATGGAATGATGCCGACCACGGGAGAGGGTGTAGTAGGGTTCCACCGCATGAGTCCCCGCAATCGCCGGCCCGTCAGACTCCCAACCTGGTTCGTTGCACTCGCTGTTTTCGCGGTATTTCAGCTCGGCCCCATCAAGGCCAGCATATTAACGACCAGGACCGGAGGAGGCTGTACAACGCCTGCCGTCCCATGGCAGTAGTGGTGAAACGCTTGAGCAACGATGCGAGGAAAATTGGTTTAACCGAGCATCGCCTCTGGCTGGCGGCGGTAACGCACTTGCGGCCAGTCGGCCTCTACTCGGATCCTTATGACCGAGCCAAGACAGACGGGCCAGTTCTATACGTGAGCGCCCATGTCTTTGGTTCTGCGTTCAATGTATCAGTGGAGTACCACAAAGGGGGGGAGCGCCAAGCGACCGGCTGGGGGCAATCTGGCGGGATCACAAAGTAGGGTTCCGAAGGCCACGCCGTACTTCTTGCAGAGCGCCAGTACCTTCTCCATGGGACCCCGAATGCGAATGCGAATGCGAATGCGAATGCGAAGGGGACAGTCACCTTTTCGCTGCGCTGCTTCCTTTTTAATTGCAGTTAACGGACGTCAATTTACGGAGTTCGTTCTCCGGGTGAACGATCCGCCTCTATTAT
The DNA here is from genome assembly GCA_965217775.1 of Acidobacteriota bacterium. Taxonomy (GTDB): domain Bacteria; phylum Acidobacteriota; class UBA6911; order RPQK01; family JAJDTT01; genus JAJDTT01. The sequence goes on along the minus strand of CBDCJH010000002.1, from coordinate 1,819,993 downwards.
TGTGTCCAGCCTTCCGGGTCCGGGATTCCGCGGCTGGTCAACCTCTCCAATCCCGGGTCCAATGACAGCGCCGACACTGTGGCGTCCACGCTTTCGGGGGCGGCCGCCGCGCCGCGCAGGATGGCACGAATCTGCCCGGTCCGCGGATTTCGCAGGATAGTGACCGGGCGGTTGGTGTCCTGATCCAGCGTGACCGAGCCACCGGGTCCGGACAGGGTGATGCTGGCCAACTGATCGGCCCATTCTGGCTGCACAGGCAGAACGAAAGCGAAGGAGGATCTCCCATCTCCGTCGGCCACCTCCGGCATCTGGAATGGAAGCGAGAACAACACGTCCCCGTCACCGGTTCGCCCGATGATCTCGTACTCCCCAGTGGAACGCGGCAGTGACGCCGGGTCCTTCACTACGAATGCCGGTTCTAAAAATGGAGCCCCCCCGGCGCCACGGTGGTCATGAAGCACTCGATCCGGTCCAGACTCTCGGACAGGTCATCCGTCAACAGACCCGCTCCCAGGTGGTCGACTTCGAGATCCTGGTAGCGGCGGATGTCCCCGACATCTGATGGGTCGAACCCCTGTGCTTCCGTTAACTTCGTTAATGGACATAGACGTTCCCGAAGAGAACCGCCAATTCCCCATCATTTTGAAAGGTTCGCTGTTTGCGTCTCGGCTGCCGGCGGATCGGGTAGCCACCACTCCGAACCCCTTCATTTGGAACGCTGAGAACTTCCAGGGGCTTTGTAGAGTACGATGGTCTCGCCCTTCGTGGCGGCATCGGCAGCCGCGCCTATTGCGGCCCCTATGCCTGCTCCGATTCCGCCAATGGTCAACAAAGTCCCCGGTGCCGAATCCAAACCACCTCGAGTACGAGCAGCGAGGACGAAGGCCCCGAGTCCAAGGCCGGCCCCGACCGCGGCTCCAATCCCGGCTCCGTTGCCCAGACCATCCTTCGCCAGAGTGGCAATCATCTGGATGTCCGATTTTGGAATCACTGCCCGGCCAGCGGGGCTCCGGAGTTCCAGAGCTGATGGCACCAAGCCTCGGAACTGGCCCTTAATTCGATCCCCGTTTTTCAGTTCCACCGTGACGGTTGATGCCATTTCCAAGGCGGAGACCTTCTCCCAGCGTCCCGGGATCACCTCCGCGTGCGCCGGCTGGAAGGTCAGTCCCACCAGGAACAAGGCGAGGATCTGAGTCCGGCTCGATTTCATCGTCAGAATAATCATCATGGTGCCTCCTACTGCCATGGAGTGACTCCGCTCCTCATTAGCGGCTCCACATCAGAAGATGTGAATTTCTCGTCGGAAGGGGCTCACCGGGTTGGGAAAAATGAGGGGATCGAGGACCGAGAAGGGGACGAGGACCGAGAAGGGGACAGTCACCTTTTCTCAGAATAAGTTGATTTTATTGGACCCTGGTTGGGAACGGGATCACCACAGCCAGGGGGCGGTCATCTCTTTCATAGAAGGGGCTGGAGGGGTCCGTCGGGTGTTCGGCCCGCCGCTCCTCTTCGGCCCATTCTTTCTGCAACTCCTCCCACTCCCGCTCGCCGTTCAATGTCTCTTCCCACTCCTCGGCGTGCAGTTCTTCCGCGGAGCCGGGGTATTCCCTGAAGCCCAGGGATTCCGCCAGCTCGCGGGAAAGTGTTATCGGACCCCGATCGGAGTAGTAGAAGAATTCGTCCTCGTTCTCGACGTGGACCACTCTTTGCCCGTTCATGATCTCATCGGTGGGTCTCGCCATGGTGGTCCTCCTCGCGGGTCCGGATGCGTGGGTGATCGACCTCCCCTTAGATGCTGATCTCGGGCCGGAGTTTCACCTTGGAGTCAAACATTCCGCTGATTCAGTAATCCCGCGCTTCAGAACCCCTCACGTCCGCGAGGAACGCACGGGGCGGCTCGGCGGGCCGGTCCGTGGGAATGCCGTGGCGGCGGCAAATCCGCTGGACAGCGGCTGCCGTCCACTTCCCGGCCGCGTACCCCGCCCGGCGGCCGGGGGGAGCTACTGACCCCTCCAGGGCCGCTGCGATCCGGCGGAGCGACCAGCCGAGCACTCGGCCACCCCAGACCAGGAGCACCATCTGGTCATCGTGCTCACTCACCAGTTGACGGACTCGCTCGCGGGCCGCCAGCCGGCCGGCTCTGGTGTTGAGCTTCCGGCGTTTTCGCATCGTTTCAGACATGATCCAACGCCGGCGGAGTCAGGTTCTGTCGTCAGCGAGGTCCTGTAGGCCGATTTTCGCCAAAATCGGGCGGACTCCACGCCTCAAGTCGGCCCTGCAGGGTCTCGGAGACGTCCAAATTGACCCGGTGGAGCTCCCCCCGGCCGCCGCGGACCGCCGGAGGCCTGTGTATCAAGTCAGAGAGCGGGGATTATTCATTCGAGCGAACGATGTACGCTTCCGCAACCCCCTGGAAACAAACGAATCCCCGGCCGAGTTCCGGAAGCAGGATCGCGTTTCTCAGACCGCTCGAGGTCCAGATCTCTCGGACCACAAAATACCCGCGCGCCCGTTCTGCAAAATTCCCCCTCCGCCGCGAGACGCTGGCGGAGCCTGGGTGTAGCTCCAGGGCCTATCACCTAACCGTTGGTCCGGGCTCGCCAGGCCGGCACAGGCCCTCTGAGCGCGTTTTCTTCTCCGGATCTTCCGAAAATCCCCCGTTCCGGCCAAATCCGGCCCGGCCGGGCGCGGGCGCGCCTGGAGCCGACGCGGCAGAGGCCCTCTACGGGGCCGGCCGGATTTGCGGAGTCCCCGCGTGGAGGGTGGGCGGCCCGGATTGGTCTGCGGCGGGGGCCTCGAATTAATGTCGATAAAGTACGTTACTGCGATCCAGCGGAGGAAAAGGCTCCACCACAGAGGAGGCGACGCAGAATCCTCTTCAGCGACGGGGCAGCGCAGGCTTGTCTCTCGGCAGGCGACTCACCCATAAGTGTCCGCGCTATAGGCGGAATCGCCCCACCGCTTACTGTAGGCGTTGAGTATCACCGTTAAGGCCTGACTGAGTTCACTGGTTCGAAACACGCCCCAACGCTTTTCGTGGAGGTGCGTCCAGTAGGTATGGGAATCCCGATGAGACCACAACAGCTCGGGCAACGACCCGTATACGAATGGCGTTCCAAATCATCGAATCCGTATCCCAGCGGTCACCTCGAAGATTCTTTTTAGGCATCATAAGGTCGCTTCATTTGTTCCGTTTCGGTTGTCGGTGAGTCTGTCCCCTGCGGATACCAATCCCGGTGCTCGGGCGGGGTGTCGGGCTTCACGGCATGCACCCGTTTCCACGAAGGACTCGTAAAATTTCTCCTTCTCCTCATCGGTCCGTCGTTAATTCCTCTTGCACAAGAATAGCCAGTGACCAGCAGACGTCGTCTGTGAGCCAGACGCCAGAAGTGGTCTCGTCTCTGTTCGGTTCGGTATTGAATGCGGCTGCAGTGATGCGAAGGAGCATCTCACTGGTGTTCCCCATGTCGATTGCTGTCGCGCGGGCGATGACCTTCCTCGCGTCTCCCTTGTCCCAATAGACGCGCTCGTACTCCTCGGGTCCCGCGTGCGCCATTCTGGATGGGCTGAGAGAAACTGCCCCCAGGATCGCCGTGACGAGGACTGTACCGGCGGGGAACTTGCGGCGTGTTTTCACGTGACGTCACCTCCCTCTCCGAAAGATTCCTCCAACTCCGGCAAAAGGTCAGCCCCATAAGCTACTTTATTCCCTTCCCAGGGCACGCCACAGGAACCGCACCGCCCGCGGAATGGCACCCCTTAGACCGAACACCTCGTGTCCTCCACCCTCGTAGATGAAGGCCTCGAACTCGGGAGGCTCGCGTCCCAAGGCCTCCATGGTACGGATCATCGAGTACGCTTGGCTGACGGCGACGGTCTCGTCGGAATCGCCATGGTGCAGCTGGACGCCCGGCAGGTCTTCGGCGAACAGGACGGAGGAGCGGCGCACCAACTCCAGGCGCAACTCAGCCAGTTCGATCTCGCCTCTCATGTAGGGCTGAACGAAAGTGGAGTCCATGTGGGCCACGCCCGTGAGCTGGCGCGGACGCCCCAGGACCGCCTCGCGCACGATTTGCCGCACCCAGTCGTCGAAGAAGTCGGTGGGACCGAAGAAGGCGACGATGTTCTCGATGCGCTCGTCGCGGATGCCGGCCAGCATGGCGACGCCCGCTCCACGACTTCCGCCGACGATGCTCACACCTTCGGACTTCGCCTGCGGAGTCAGCTCCAGAGCCACGTTCAAGAGCGCCAGGGCGTCGTCCACATCGTAGTCCCAGTGACCGCCAGATCCGGTCGAGACCCACACGCTATCGCCATATTCAAGCCGTTCGCTGCGAAAAGACGGGATTACGTAGACGAAGCTGTCTCGCAGCTCGCCCAAGGAATACCCGACGATATCGATGTCGCCCACGTCGACACCGCTGTCGCCGCCGTGCAGGTACATCAGGACGGGCAGCGTCCCGGGTGCCGCAGAGTCGGGCGCAAGGATCGCCCCGTAGTGGCGCACCTCCCCGACCTGATGCGACACCACGCGCAGGGTCGCCGGGGTTTCGCCCAGGGGATACGTCTCCGTGAATTCAACGAACACGTCAACCGCAGAGATGTCACGCGCGGCCCAGTCTGCACGAACGGCCTCGATCTCCGCGGCGGTCGGCGCGGCAAAAACGTTGTCGAGTTCGGACTCGAGGTCGATCGCGTAGACGTTGACACCCGTAATAGCCAGGCCTGCGGCGACTATGAGCGTCTGGATACCGGCCGCGGAGCCCATGGTCCACTCCACCGCGACCTCGCCGTTCGAATCCGTGGCTGCGGTCGAGGGATCCACCCGACCGCTTTCCGGCGTTGGTACGAAGTTCACGGCCACCCCGGAAACAGGCAGATCTGACGTGTCGAGAACGCGAACTACAAGGGGCTTGTCGAGGGTGCGCTCGGTGAACGCGCGTTGCCCCTCGCCTGCCACAATGCGGATCGCGGCCGCCGGCTCTCCGGATACCGGCTCGACCGGGACGCCGACCCGATCACATTCCGTCAGGGCGGTCACCGTGACCGACGCCATGGCGGTCTGTCCGTCGGCCCCTGTTACGTTGATGTGGCAGGGCGGGGTGACGTCCGGCGACACCTTCCGCGAACCCGAAGTGGGCACCACGCCGATGTCCGGGGTGATCTCCGCACTCGCCGCACTCGTCGACGGCCACGTCAACGTCGTGCTCTGACCCTGATCGATCGATGTCGGCGGGGGTGGATGGCCACCGTCGTTCCCGCCTCCGTCCGGGACCCGAATCGCCGGCACCGCCGAGAGTGAAGAGGTCCGCTTCCCGAACCGCAGCCCGAGCGGAGCGAAGGGGGTGCCGTCCTCACTTCGTAGGAACAGGAAGCCGTGGAAGTCCTCCAGAAATCCCATATCAATTCCTTCAACGGCGAACCATTCCGGGAGCGTGCGCGCCGCCTGGTGGAAATCCCCCCAGGGGACGAACAATCCGTTCAACGGATCGTTCCCCTCCTCGTCGCGCAGTCTCACCTCGATCCTGGATTCCGCATCCGGTTTGAAGAGGGCCAGTCCCGCCCCGACGGTCTCTGATTCCTCCACGAACAGAGCGAACTCCTTCCCCAATTGGGCGGGCTCGACGACGACTTCGATCCCTGATTGGGCGTGCCGGTAGGTCAACAATCCACTGACGGTGCCGGCATCGGTCTCGATCCGGATCCAACCCCGCCGAATGGCTCCTGAACCGGCGCTTCTCAAGACTCGAGTGCCCAGCGCCGGAATCTCCAACGTCAAATCGGAATCGAATAGATCCCGAAGGTTTTGTCCGTCCGGGTCGTAGACTTCCACCCGGATCTCGGCGGCGGCGTTCGGGTCGACGTTGCTGAGCACTAGTTGCACCGACCAGCCCCCGCCATCCACATAATCCGGGAAGTATAGAACCTTCTCTTCCTGCTCCTGTCGGACAATCGAGTCGTCCGCCTGTCGGCGGACGTTCTCTGACGGGGGGCCGCCAGTTTGCGTCGGTGACAGAACGAAAAACAGCCACCCAGCAAAAAACGAACTCGAGAATGAGCTAAGTAGAGGACTGATCATACGGACTCCTGATCCAGCCTAGACCGGATGGGTACGGCGTGTCCTGGGCACTTCCCCACCCGTCAGGCGTGCATTGGAGAATACCAACGGTCGCCCCGGGGGACCAGAACCGGCGGACAACGGCCACGAGAGAGGCGACAGGGGATTCCGACCGATGCCGAGGGGGACTCTTTCCTGTGGTGTTCCCCGCAAAAAACCAGAATGAGAAAGGGACAGTCACCTCCTCTCTGGTCACCTCCTCTCTGTGTGTGCGCACCTCCTCTCTGTGTGTGCGTGCGAGCAAGGTCTGGTTGTCGTTTTCCGAGAGCTACCCGTACGCGGCATGGTTGCGGACGGTTCTGGCCCGAGTGCAAACCCATCCGCTTCGCTGTTACCGCGAACCCGCCGTTGGGAAGACGCCAAGTTGGAAGTCTGCGGGACGGACTCTGCCCTGGAGCCGGCTCTTGGGGGAGAACCATCGCTCACGAGTGCCCGTGAAAGGTCGAATACCCCTGGACATCGCCGGATTTCGGCTTTCATCACCGCATTCGAGCCGGCAGGGCAGCGCTTGAATTCATATGGCTGAGAAAACCACTGAAATGCTTTTAAACAAATCGATTTTCGTGTCGGTGACGAGGAATTGGGCCTAACGGCACAGAAAAGCTCGCCACACCGGGATACTGAGCAGCAGAAAGGCCATCCATGGTCAGTTGAATCACCATGCGGACGGTGCCAGCATGCTGATCATCGTAGATTGTTGATGTCGACTCGACGGAGGGGCGTTCGTGGGATCCCACGGTGAATCCGAGGTCGCGAAAAGCAACCGGCAGCAACAGAGGTTGCTGTCTCTTGACGCCTATCGTGGACTGATCATGGTCTCCCTCGCCTTCAAGGGTTTCGGTCTCAGGGAGACGGCCGAGAATCATCTGGCAACCAACCCGGACTCTTCCTTCTGGCAGACGGTTCATTACCAGTTTTCCCACGTCCCCTGGACCGGATGTGGCTACTGGGATCTGATCCAACCCTCCTTCATGTTCATGGTGGGAGTGTCGATGGCCTACTCCTATGCCAAACGATCGGGACTGGGGCACTCGTACGGCAAGATGCTGCGCCACGCCCTCGGGAGATCCGCCGTCCTCATCCTTCTGGGCATCTTCCTGATTTCCGATTCGCTCTCCGGCACCAATTGGTCACTGATGAATGTCCTGACGCAGATCGGGCTGGGCTACACCTTCCTCTTTTTGTTCTGGCGTCGAAGAATTCGAAGTCAGGCCCTTGGGGCAGTGTTCGTCCTGATCCTGACCTGGATGTTGTACGTCCTGTATCCCGGAGCCGGTGTCGAGCTTCCGAGCGGCTCGCCTGAGGTGGGTGTTCAACCGGAGTGGGCTCAGCGACATCTGGCGGAAGTGTCTCCAGCCTGGCATAAGAACGCCAACGTCGGTCATGCCGTTGACGGCTGGTTGCTGAACCAGTTGCCACGCCAGGAGCCGTTCGTCCACAACGGAGGAGGGTATCAGACCATCAATTTTATTCCCTCCCTGGCCACCATGCTTTTCGGCCTGATGGTGGGCGGGTTCCTGCGCTCGCACCGCTCGGCCAGAACCAAGCTCAGAACACTTCTGGCAGCGGGGATTCTCGGTCTGACCGTAGGGCTGATCCTCGATTGGACGGGTGTCTGTCCACTTGTCAAGCGGATCTGGACACCCTCCTGGGCAATCTTTTCGACGGGCTGGTGCTGCCTGATCCTGGGAGGACTCTACGTCCTGATTGACATCGCCAGGATCCGTCGCTGGACCTTCCCTCTGGTGGTGGTGGGAACCAACTCCATAGCGATCTACTCGATGAGCATGCTTCTACCCGACTGGACCGCAGCAACCTTGCGGACACACCTGGGGCAGAACATCTCCCAGCTCTGGGGAGCCGCCAATGAGCCCGCCCTCGAGTCGGTGATGGTGGGGCTCACGTTCTGGCTGGTCTGCTGGTGGATGTATCGGCGGAGGATCTTCCTGAGAGTGTGAATCGCGCAAGTTCCTAGACCACCGGCACGACACTGGTCATGAAGCGCTCGATCCGTTCCAGGCTCTCGGACAGGTCCTCCGTCAACAGACCCACTCCCAGGTGGTCGACTCCCAGATCCTGATAGCGGCGGATGTCTCCGGCCACCTGCTGGACCGTGCCGCTCATGGGCAGTCTCTCTCCTGCCGGGCCCGGGCGCGGGGACTCGTTCCACCCTCCGCCGAACCGGACGTGAATCTTGTCCGGGTCCCGGCCTTCGGCCTCCACCATTCGGCGCAGTCTTTCAATCGCCCGGGCGAGTTGCCGGTCGTCGTCCAGCGGATGGCGCGGGTTTCCGGCGATGGGCATCCATCCGTCTCCGAAGCGGGCGACGCGCCGGAGGGCCGCGGGGCTCTCGCCGCCGAACCAGAAAGGCGGATGAGGCCGCTGTACCGGCTGGGGATGGAATTCGATCCCGGAGAAACGGACGTGGTTGCCTTTGAACTCAGGGTTCTCGCTACACCAGAGTTCCTGCATGCCCCTCAGGTACTCGTCCGAGGCGCGGCCCCGGTCCTCGAATCGGACCGGCAGGCCCAGGGCTTCGAACTCCTCCCGCATCCAGCCGACGCCGCAGCCCACGATGAGCCGGCCTTCGGAGAGGACGTCCAGGGTGGCCAGCATCTTGGCCGCCAGGATCGGATCCCGGTAGGGCAGGACCAGGACCGAGGTCAGGATGCGGACCCGGGAGGTCTGGCCGCAGAGGAAGGCCAGGGTCATCAGCATCTCCAGGCTCTTCTGGCTGCCGCTTCCGCCGGGAAACTTGCCCGTGGCGCCGTACGGATAGCGGGTCTCGACGGAGCAGGGCAGGACCAGGCGCTCACTGGAGGAGATGATGTCGACTCCCTGGGCCTCGGCGGTTCGAGCGAGAGCCGAGAGACTGCGGGGAGTCGCCAGAGGGCCGGCGATGGGCAGATTGACGACGTACTTCACGGGGTGGGGGTCTTCACTACCAGGTCATGCGAGAGCGGCGGCCGTGGCTTTCAAGCAGTTGCTCCAATGCGCCCTTGACGTTCCAGAAGACGTTCACCGACTCGATGTAGTCTCCCGCCATGAGCTTTCCGGCGGCATGGACCTTCTGTTCCATCTCCTTGTAGATCCGGGTCACCCTGGGATCGTCATGCCGGCCCGGAATCCCCATGGACTGGGCCATGTCTTCGGGGCCGCCTCCGAGGTAGTCGATCCCCTCCACCTGAAGGATCTCGTCCAAATTCCGGATTGAAGTCACGCTCTCCAGTTGGGGGACGATCATCAGGTTGGCGTTGACTTCCTGGAAGAGGGTGTTGCGGTCCTTTCCGTCCTGGTTCATGACCATGCGGTAGCTGGTGGAGCTGCGCAGGCCCAGCGGTGCGAAATAGGTGTATTTGACCAGTTTTTCGGCTTCTTCACGGGTCTGGATGTTGGGAACCGTGATGCCGCGGATCCCACGGTCCAAATAGGACAGTAGCGTGCTTTCATTCCCATCGGGGACGCGCATGGTGGGAGTGACGTCGAACCCGTCCGCGATGGTGCACAGGGTGCCGACCCGTTCCGGAGTGAGGGGCGAGTGCTGGCCGTCGAAGCCGACGAAATCCAGCCCCATGCGCCCGGCCATTTCCACCAGTTCTTCGGAAGGGTCCGACATGAACAGGCCCAGAGCCTTCTCGCCTCTCTTGATTCTCTCGAGGATTTTGTTTCGAAACATGTTGCCGCTCCCTTTCGCCGGATGCCGATTCAATTGGGTGTTGAGACGAGAGCCCATCATAGGGGCTGGAAGTGGGAATGAAAACCGGCGGTAAAACCCGGCAGGCGGAGTTGGGAGGCCCTGCGGTAGAATCGCCGCATGGCCAAAAAAAGAGTGTTGATCACGGGCATGAGCGGACTCATCGGGCAGGTTTGCCGGCGGGAACTGGGAGATGCGTACGAGCTGAGCGCCTTGAACCGGCGTCCGGTGGAGGGCCTCCCGTGCCTGCAGGCGGACATTGCCGATCTGGAGGCCATCCGGCCGGCCTTCGAGGGAGTGGAGACCGTCGTCCACCTGGCCGCCATGGCCCAGGGGGACCCCACCTGGGAGGACGTGCTCCCGCACAACATCGTCGGCACCTACAACGTGTTCGAGGCGGCCCGGACGGCGGGTGTCGAGAGGGTTGTTTTCGCCAGCAGCGGAGCCGCCGTCAGCGAGTGGGAACGGCATCCGCCCTACGCTGCCCTGGTCGAGGGACGGTACGAGGAGGTGACCGGTTGGGACTTGGTGGACACGTCGCTGATTCGGCCCAACGGCCTCTACGGTTGCAGCAAGGCGTTCGGCGAAACGTTGGCCCGGTTCTTCTCCGACCGATGGGGCCTGTCCATGATCTCTCTCCGCATCGGCCGCGTCCACTACAACGACCGGCCCAACGAGGTTCGGGATTTCTCGGTCTGGTGCAGTCACGCGGACATCGCCCAGATGATCCGCCGCTGCATCGATGCGCCTGAGGATCTGAAGTTCGGGATCTACTACGTGGTCTCCGACAACAAGTGGAACTACCGGTCACTGGACAACGCCCGGAGGGACCTGGGATACGAACCGCAGGACACGGCCGATCGTTTCCGGGACGACTAGGGGACACCGTTCGTCGGGGCGACCCTTGTGGTAGCCGTCTGGTAGCCGTCTGGTAGCCGTCGAGACAGAAAGGGACAGTCTTGAGAAGAGACTGCGAGAGACTGCGGAAGCAGAGCAGTGAACCCATGGCAAATGGATGGAAGTCCGGAGGACTTTCCACACACTAAGAGGACAATTCAGTCTATTGGGTGGTTCCCGTGATCTGGGTCGTTCGGTGCCGGAGTGGCAGAATCGACGGTCGGCGATCAGGCGAGTCTACGAGACGAAGGCGTGGGAGCGCTGCTCCCGCAGGGAAAACAGCACTCCGCCCAGTTGGGGGATGGGGTGTCGGCGACGCCGATATCGACCTTGCTTTCGATACGTCTCCAGCAACTGCGCCACCTTCTCTGCCGGACCGACGGCCAACCCGTCCGTCAGAAATCGCAAACGCCGGAGAAAGGCTCCGGCACGGGTAAATCCACGTCGCTGCTCCTGAAGGAGGATCCACCGGGGGATCGCAGCCTGGTTCTCCCGGGTGGGGACGGCTCCTCGATAGTACAAGCGAGCCCGGTAACTTCTGTACACGTCCGCTCCGGGATCCGAGGGGAACAGTTCCTCCAGTGGAATCAGATCTTGATCCTCGCCGGTGAGTCTCCAGCGGGCCGAGCCCCACTGCCATTGCTCGGGCCTTTTGACCAGTCCGGCCCGGACGGCATTGAGTTCCACGTAGAGGATGGCGTCCTGGACGGCTTCGCTTCCCAAGAGTTCCGGGTTCTTGAAACGATCACCCCAAAGATGGCCTCGTCGTCCGAAATTGCGGTTGAACCACCGGGCATAGAACCCGTCCACGTTCGCCATCAGTTTCGACACGTCAAAGAGACGCTGGTTGAAAGCCTCCCACTGGGCGACGGTCCAATCGGCGGTTTTCTTCTCTGCCTGTTGTCCATAAAGCTTGTGGGCGCTGTCCATCAACTCGTCGCGGGACAGGGGGCGGGGTTTCTCAAAATGGATGACGAAGTGGAAGTGATTGCCCATGATCTGGAAAGCGGCCAAACGACACCGGTAGACATTGACGTAGAACGACATCATGTCCAGGAGTTTGCGACCGGCTTGGTGGTTTTTAAAGGGGAACCAATCGGAATTGCCGGCGACTCGATTGGTGAGGTGATAGAAGGCGGCTTCTGTGCTTTTGTGTCGTGCGGTTCGGGCCATGGCCACGGTCCTCGGTTAACGACTCGGACTCGGCGCGGCGCGGATAGGTTCGCACCTCTGATGACCACAACGATTCAGAACTAAGAAAGGCGAAGGAAACTCAAGAAAATCAGCAAATCTCGCGTTTCCGGAAGCATCCGAGGAAACTTGACCAAGTGACCACCTCAGTTGTCTTTGCAGGCGAAGGAGCCGACACCTTTGTGGTCTGCCCTGTGTCTTCCGTCCCGGAAAAATAGACTGTCCCCTTTTTCCCGTCCCTTTTTTCCCCCGTCATCATCACGCCCCCCGCTGAGAAATGCGGGTTAAGCCGAATCCGGGTGCAGATGGGAGTGGAGGGCGTCCATGTCGAAATCCACGCCCAGGCCGGGTTTTCCGCTCAGGCTGAACTCCCCGCCGTGGAAGTTCATGGGCTCGGTCGTCAGGCGGTTGTAGGCTTCGATGAAGGAGGTGCTGTGTTCCAGCCGGTAGAAGTTGGGCGTGTTCATCATCACGTGGGAGCCGGCCACGATCTGCAGCGGCCCCATGGCGTTGTGGGGGCTCATGGGGACGTAGTAGGCTTCGGCCAGGCTGGAGATCTTGCGCAGCTCGGTGATGCCTCCCGTCCAGAGCACGTCGGGCATCAGATAGTCGGCCAGCCCCTGCTGCAGGATGGGCAGGAAGTCGAAACGGGTGAAGAGGCGTTCGCCCACGCAAATGGAAGGCGCGACCTGCTCTCGGACTGCCCGCAGGGCATCGATGCTTTCGGGAGGCACCGGCTCCTCGAACCAGGCGATCTGCGACTCCTCGTAGAGGCGGTTGGCCAGGCGGATGGCCGTCGGCACGTTGTAGTGGCCGTGGGCGTCGATCAGTATTTCCACTTTGTCTCCCACGGCTTCCCGAACCGCCTGCACGATGGCGCAGCCCAGGTCCTCCCCTTCGGCTGAAATCTGGCCGGAGAGATAGCCGGTGTGGAAGGGCAGCATCTCCAGGAAGGGATCCAGCTTGAGGGCTTGATGGCCGGCCTCGACGGTGGCTTTGGCGGCCGCGCCATACTGCCCGGGGGTGTGGCAGCCGAAGAACCAGCCGTTGGCGTAGAGCCGGATGCTGTCGCGCAGCTTGCCGCCCAGCAGGTCGTAGACCGGGCGGCCCAGGGCCTTCCCCTTGATATCCCACAGGGCGATGTCCACACCGCTCAGGGCCACGGTCGGCAGGCCCTGCGCCCCCAGGTAGGTGAAGCGCCGGTAGTTCTGCTGCCACAACCTCTCGCTCTCAAAAGGGTCCTGCCCCACGAGGCTTTGGCGCAGCAGCTCGATGGTCCGGGCGCTCAGGAAGCAGCCGCCGCCAGGAGAGTTGCTGGCCTCGCCCCAGCCATGGATGCCTTCGTTGGTGTCGATGCGGACGAAGGTCCAGTCCCCCTCGAAGGTTCCGGCTTTGTCCGGATACCTGGGCTTGACCACGTAAGCCTTGACGTCGGTGATTTTCATGGTCTCTGTCCTCCTGAATGGGTCAAGCGGAAGCGTCCCGGAAAAAAGACTGTCCCCTTTTTCACTTCGACTGTCCCCTTCGGGGGGCGTTGGGCAACCGGCGAACGCTGCTGCTGGAAACGAGACTGTCCCCTTTTTCCGCTCCGGTTCCGGAAGATTGGAAGTCCCCCATGGTCGCCCCTCCCAAGACGGAAATCAGTCCCAATTGGAGCGGATCCATTCCAGTCCGTGGCGCGCCAGGTGCTCCTCTGACGGGAACATGCGGCGCCAGATGCAGGTGGCGGCGGCCAGTTCCGGCATCGCCTGACCGAAGGCCTCGATGACCAGCCAGTCCGCATACTCGACGTCCTTGAGGGTGTCGAAGGTCTCCTGCCAGCGGACCTGGCCCTCGCCGGGGGTCGCCCGGTCGTTTTCGCTGATGTGGACGTGGCGAAGGGCGCCCGCACAGGTGCGAATCGCCGCGCGGACGTTTTTTTCCTCCAGATGAGCGTGGTAGGTGTCGTAGAGAATTCCCAGGTTGGGCCGATCGGCCTGAGCCGTGAACTCGACGGTGTCCTTGGCGCAGTTCAGGAAATAGGATTCGAACCGGTTCAGGAATTCCAGCGCCAGCGTGATGCGGGCGGACCGGGCCAGATCCGCCGTTTGTTGCAGGATCTCCAGAGCCCATCCCCATTCCTCCGGAGTGCGGCTCCGGCCCGCCAGGAGACCGACGGGGGAGTGCATCGGGCCCGCGAGCAGATGAATGCCGGCGAGGTGACAGGCCTCCACCACCGACTTCAAGTACTCCAGGGCCTTGGTCCGGACGGACGGATCCGGGTGAATGGGATTGGCGTCCGGCGGGACGACGGTGACGGCGGTGCGCTCCAATCCCAGATCGTCCAAGAGCAGGCCGAGTTCCCGTGCGCGCTGTGGATGGGGCGAAAAAATGGGGATCTCGACGCCGTCGAACCCCCAGTCGCGAATCTGCGTCAGCAGTTTTCGATGGGACGGTCCGACTTCGGTGGTCCAAAGGAGCAGATTCATTCCCACACGCATGTTTGCGATACCTCCCATGCTGGTGACGGTCCCGATTATCCCACCCGTCGTGGCCGTGTCGCCACCTGCCACGGGCTTGCGGCCCGGATCGGTGCGGGCGTACTCTTTCTACATGAGAGATTGAGGACATCGGCTCGTCAAGTCGGTGGGATGAGCGAGCCGGCCTCGGCAGATCCGGAGACATTTCATGGCAAAAAAGACTCTGAACGTAGGAATGATCGGCTACGGCTTCATGGGTCGAGCCCACTCCAACGCTTACCGGAAGGTCAGCCAGTTCTTCGATCTGGACCAGACCCCGGTTCTCAAGGCGGTGGCGGCCCGGAACTCGGACAAGTTGGAGCCGTTCGCCCGCAATTGGGGCTGGGAATCGACGGAGACGGACTGGCGGCGGCTGGTGGAGCGGGACGACATCGACGTCATCGACATCTGCAGTCCCAACAACACCCATCATGAGATCGCTCTGGCCGCCGCGAGCCGGGGAAAGATGGTGCTGTGCGAGAAACCGCTGGCCATCGATGTGGATGAGGCCGTGGAGATGGTGGAGGCCGTGGAGGCGGCGGGGGTCGCCAACATGGTCTGGTTCAACTATCGCAGGGTTCCGGCCATCGCGTTGGCCCGCCAGATGATCGATGAGGGCCGCCTGGGACGGATTTTCCACTACCGGTCCACCTACCTGCAGGACTGGACCATTTCGGCGGACGTCCCGCTGGGTGGTCCCACGCTTTGGCGGCTCGAGAAGGAGGTGGCCGGGGCCGGCGTCTCGGGTGATCTGGCGAGCCACAGCATCGACACCGCGATCTGGCTCAACGGCCCTGTCGCATCGGTGTCGGGGATGACGGAGATCTTCGTCAAGGAGCGCCCGGTGCAGGGAAGCCCGACGGAGCGGAAGGCCGTGGAGATCGACGACGTCTGCACCTTCATGGCCCGCTTTTCCAACGGGTCCAACGGAACCTTCGAAGCCACCCGTTACGCTCGCGGGCGCAAGAACAAGAACTCGTTCGAGATCAACGGGGAGAAGGGATCGCTCTACTTCGACCTGGAGAACATGCACCAGCTCCAGTACTTCAATCATGACGACCCGTCCCACCTCCAGGGTTGGCGCACCATCCTGGTGACCGCTTTCGAGCACCCCTACATGAAGAACTGGTGGGTTCCGGGCTGCGTGATCGGCTACGAGCACACCTTCATCAACGCCCTGGCCGATTTCTTGAAGGGGTTGGAATCGGGCGAGGGGACCCACCCCAGCTTCCGGGAGGCGCTGGCCACCCAGAAAACCCAGGAAGCGGTTCTCCGTTCCGCCCAGAACCTGGAGTGGGTGACGATTGATTAAGGGGCGGCGAAATCGGCGGGCGAACTGCTAAAAGACCTCCTGGCCGCCCAACCGGTCCAATTTGGCGGAAAGGTCGTCCAGGCGGGCCCGGAAGTCATTGAGGGCCAGACTGACCCGTTCCGACAGGGCCTGAAGATTGGAATCCAACGACACCAGAGTGCTCTTGTTGGACTCCTCCACGGACTGCAACTGAGCGGTCAGACCCTCCAGCGTCTTGCCCAGCCGGTTCAGCCGTTCGAGGTGGGTTCCCAACCGGCCCTGGATCCGCTCCACATTGGTCCTGACGGTCCTGACCGCTGCTCGGTTGGACTCCGTATTCTTCTCGGTTTCCGTGTGCCGAGTCTGGGACTGCGCCACGGCGTCCTGATAGCTTTGATTCAGTTGTTCCACCGTGTCGGCCAGAGCCTCCAAGGCGGCACTCAGCTTCTCGATATCCCCGCGGCTTTCCTCGATTCTCTTCCGAGCCTGCTGAAAACTGGACCTGACGGTGTTCCGAAGCTTCTGGTCCTCCTTTTCCAACTCCCCCTCCAATCGCTGGGAGTCGCCGCTGAGGCCCAGCAACCGTGAGCTGAGGCGTTTCAATTCCTCCCGCTCGGCGTGGAGGTACTCCCGATTCACGGAGATCCGCTCCTCCAGTGTCTCGAAGCGGTCTTTGACGTAGAGGCCGGCGAGTGTCAGGGCGGTCAACCCGGCGAGGATTCCCAAGATCGGGAGGAGTCCGATCCCGGCTGACCGGCTGGCGGAGCGTGGCGGGTTCCGGTTGACGATTCCCGGTGTCGTCATCTGAAGGGTAGGCTTCCGCGTCTCCACAGTTCCGCTATCGGGGAGTCTTTTGCAACGCTATCCGGTTGTATTTTCCGGTTTAAGGTCCAAATATAGCAGATATCGTCCAATCTCTTGCACCCTGAGGCGCGGGACTTCAAAGGAGCAGGCGTCACCGGAGGGGATTCGATCCCATCAGACCAGGAGGGAGTGAAAATGAGCGAATTGAACGTCGG
Source organism: Acidobacteriota bacterium (assembly GCA_965217775.1). GTDB lineage: Bacteria > Acidobacteriota > UBA6911 > RPQK01 > JAJDTT01 > JAJDTT01. The sequence goes on along the minus strand of CBDCJH010000002.1, from coordinate 1,803,285 downwards.
AATCGTGGGACTGGGATGGGTCGCGGGAGCCCACATCGAAACCTTCAAGACCGTCTCGGGCGCCCGTGTCAGCGGCGTCTCTTCCAGACGCCGGCTGGATGAGTCGGAACTGGAGGCCACGTACGGGGTCCCGCTGAAGGTCTACGGCAGCTACGAGGAAATGCTGGCCGACCCTGACATCGACATCGTGGACATCTGCACCCCGCACCATCTGCACGCCGAGCAGTCCATCGCGGCGGCCGAGGCCGGCAAACACCTCATCATCGAGAAACCCCTCTGCCTGACGGTCGCGGATCTTGCAGCCATGAAGCGGGCCATCGAAGACGCCGGTGTCGGGGTCTGCGTCTGCTTCGAATGCCGTTTCAGCGAGCATTTCACCATGATTCAGTCCTGTCTTTCGGAAGGTCTCCTGGGCCGGGTCCACTACGGGGAAGTGGACTATTACCACGGGATCGGACCCTGGTACGGCCAATTCGAGTGGAACGTCAAGAAGAGTTACGCGGGTAGCAGCCTGCTCACGGCCGGCTGCCACGCCTTGGACGGGCTGCTGATGTTCATGGGAGGCCGGGTCGAGGAGGTCGTGTCCCACGGGACTCGTTCCTCCAACTCCATTTTCGCTCCCTACGAGTATGACACCACCAGTGTCACCCTACTCAGATTCGAGGACGGCCGCTTGGGCAAGGTCGCCTCGGTAGTGGATTGTCTCCAGCCCTACTACTTCCATATCCACCTGGTGGGGAGTGAAGGAAGCCTTCTGGACAACCGGATCTACAGCGCCAAATTAAAGGGGTTGAGCAAGGAGGCTTGGAGTACGCTGGAGACTCAGCTGATCGATTCCGGAGATGTGAGCCACCATCCTTACGAGCCCCAGTTCCAAGCCTTCGCGGACAGCGTGGGGGAGGGCCGGGCCATGCCACTGACGGGGGTCCAGGAGGCGTGGGAGAGTCACAAGGTGGTGTTCGCGGCGGATCTGTCGGCCCGGGAAGGCCGGCCGGTCAAGCTGTCCGAGATCGATTCGATCTGACCCGCAGGACTCGACAGTCGGGGCGCCCCTTGTGGGCGCCCGCTTCGGTCCGAACCAGAGCAGGCCGCTGACGGCGATGCCGAGGTCCCGGAGGCTTTCACGCCGGCGGCCTGATATGAACGTCCCGTTGGGGAAACGGAATCTCGATGCCGGCGTCGCCCAGGGCTTTGTAGGCTCGGGTGTGGAGGGCGTCGACGGCCCTGCCCCTCAATTCCGCTTCCGCAATCCAGCAGAGTAGCTCGAAGTTCAATCCCGAGTCGCCGAATTGGCGGAACCGCACGCTGGGCGTGGGTTCGGGGCGGACCATGGGTTCGTCCTGAGCCACGGCCAGGAGCAGGTCGCGCACCTGGTCCACGTCCGATCCATAGGCCACGGAGACCCGCAGGCGAACTCGCTGGCGAATCGAGGGCCCACCGCTCTCGTTGACGAGAGTCGAATTGGCGATGGCGGCGTTGGGAATCGTGATCTCGATGTCGTCACGCGTCAGGATGCGGGTGCTGCGAAGTCCGATCTGCGTCACCATGCCCCGTTTGTTCCCGTCGATGAGCACGATGTAGTCGCCGATCTTGTAGGGGGCGTCGGCAAGAATGGAAACGCCCGCGAAGAGGTTGGCCAGGGTGTCGCGCGCGGCAAAACCGACGGCGAGGCCCAGGATGCCAGCCGAAGCCACCCAGGCCGCGATGTCGATCTCCCAGGCCAGCATGCCCACATAAACCGCAGCGCTGACGAGGGCGACCTGGCTTCCGATGGAAAACAGGGGAAGGCTCGCCGGTTGGATCGCCCGAAACCGGGTTTGATGTTGGCTCATCCATCGGAAGACGAGTCCGGCGAGGGGCATCGCCGCAAACAGCCAGATCAGGACGGCAATAGTCTGGATCAAGTGAGCCAGGAGATTCACCACCTGGTCGTGCAGGCCGGACACTTTAAGGGCAATGTAGAAACCGAGGAGAACCGTGCTCCGCATGACGGGGCGGTGGAGATGCTCGATGATGAGATCGTCCAGTTCGGTCTCGGTGCGCCGAGCCAACCGGTAGAGTAGCTTGGTGATCACCTTGTCGACGAGACGGCCCGACAGGAGTCCGATCAACGCGATCAGCAGCGCCCACGAGATTCGCTCGACCGACAGTTCGGTCAAGCTCTGTATCAGCGTGTCCAGGGGAGCCATCCAATCCTGATCGAGCATCGCTTCAGCCTTACCTGAATGTCCCTGGCCCAACTCGGTCGGGCCAGCCGGAACAACCGCCGGCCGCCGGCCCTCCGTTGCCAAGCCGTGGCGCCATCCGTTACTTTATCGTACCCCGCTCCGAGGCGGGTGTCCCGATTCGGGAAACGGCTGCGGGAGTATGGAACTGAACATGAGCAAATTCGCCGGATGAGCGAGGGAGGGGCGATTCCGTGTACAAGGTGATCATTCTGGGTTCGGGCTGCGCCGGTTCGACGGCCGCCATCTATGCTGCCAGAGCCAACTTGTCTCCGCTGGTGCTGGAAGGGCACGAACCGGGAGGGCAGCTCTCGCTGACCACTCTGGTCGAGAACTACCCTGGCTTTCCCGATGGGATCGATGGTCCGGACCTGGTCCGGAGAATGAAGGAGCAGGCCCAGCGCTTCGGGGCCGAATACCGGATGGAGACGGTGGTCGAGACGGATTTGAACCATCCCTTCACGGTTCGAACCGAAGAGGCCACCTATCGGACCCTCTCCTTGATCGTCGCCTCGGGCGCGTCGGCCCGGCTCCTGGGACTGGAGTCGGAAAAACGGCTCATCGGCTACGGCGTATCCACCTGCGCGACCTGTGACGGCTTCTTCTTCAGGGGTCAGCGCGTCGCCGTGGTCGGCGGGGGCGACAGCGCCATGGAGGAATCTCTCTTCCTCACCAAATTTGCCGACAGCGTCACCATCATCCACCGGCGGGACGAGCTGAGAGCGTCCAAGATCATGGCGGCCCGCGCCCTGAACCATCCCAAGATCAAATTCCTCTGGGACACGGTCGTGACCGATATCCTGGACCCGGGAAAGAAACGGGTGGAGTCGATCCGGGTCCGAAACGTGAAGACCGGCGAGGAAAGTCAGATCCCCATGGAAGGAGTGTTCGTCGCCATCGGTCACACGCCCAACTCCCAGGCCTTTCGAGACAAGGTGAAGACCCACGGCGGCTACATCTCCGTCGACGGCGGCTCCCGGACCAGCGTCGAGGGAGTCTTTGCCGCCGGGGACATTCACGACCATGTCTACCGGCAGGCCGTCACCGCCGCCGGGGCGGGTTGCCGGGCGGCCATCGACGCCGAGAAGTATCTGGAGAATCTGGCCCATTCGGGCTGAGAGGTGCGTCCGACCGAACGTCTCGCAGTTTGGGACAGGCGGTTTCAGCCCCGCTTCCTGAGCTCCCGCTTCAGAATCTTGCCGGTTCCGCCCTTGGGCAGGTCGGACACGAGTTCGACGATCCGGGGCACCTTGAATGAGGCGAGGCGGCGCCGGCAGTAGGAGACGAGTTCCTTCCCGGTGACGCGGCCCGGAGTTCTGGGCACGACCACCGCCTTGGGGATCTCTCCCCAGTGTGCGTCGGGAACCGGAATCACGGCGCACTCCAGGACGCCGGGATGGGTAAGAAGCGTCCTCTCCACCTCCAGACTGGAGATATTCTCGCCGCCGCTGACGATGATGTCCTTCTTGCGATCGACGATCTGAACGTAGCCGTCCGGGTCGATGGTGGCCAGATCGCCGGTCCGCAACCAGTTCCCGGCCGTCGCCTCCTTCTCCGTCTGTCCCCAATAGCCCTTCATGACACCATCTCCCCGGATTGCGATCTCCCCCAGATCGCTGCCGTTCCAGGGAAGGGAACGACCCTGCTGGTCCAGCAACGCCAGCTCCACGCCGGGGATGGGATAGCCGGTCATGGACTGGAGGGCCAGGCGGCGCTCGCCCCGGGCCGCAAGATGGCTCTTTGGAAACGAAAGCGTCACCACGGGCGAACATTCCGTGAGACCGTAGCCGGCGACACACCGGCAATCGAAGGCTTTCTCCAATTGCTCCACGAGTCCGGGATTGGCGGCGGCACCGCCCAGATTGATCAACCGGACCGAGGAGGTGTCGAATCGATTCCGTTCGGAATGGTTCAGGAGCGCATTGGCCATGGTCGGAACCAGAAAAAAGAAGGTGACGCCGTGTTCCTGGATCAGCCGAAACGCGTCTCCGGGATGGAAGCGTTTCATGAGGACGTGGCGCCCTCCCAGACAGGTCAGGAACTGGGGCGTTCCCCAACCGTTGACGTGGAACAGGGGGATGGTGTGCAGTTGGGTGTCCTCTTCCCGGATCCCCAGCGCCAGGGACACCTCCAGGGCGTGAAGGTAGAGGTTGCGATGGGTGAGCATGACGCCCTTGGGAAGAGCCGTGGTGCCGGAGGTATAGAACAACTCGGCGACGTCCTCCTCGTCGACCTCGGCGATATCCCGGTCCGGCGCGCTCTCGCCGGTCTCCATCAGGTCCGCGTAGGAGACCGGTTCGATCCAGTCGCGGGAGGGACCGGGCTCCAGAACCAGGAAGCGCCGGACGCTGTGGAGATCTTGACGAATCTCCTCGACGATGGGGAGAAAGTCCGGATGGAATATGAGGACCCGAGCTTCCGCGTGGTTCAGGATGTGGCGGAAGTCGCCGGCCCGGAGCCGGGTATTCAGAGGAAGGAGGATACAGCCGGCCAGGGGGACTCCGTAATAGGCCTCCAGCAGCGGGTGCTGGTTGTAGGAGAGTAGAGCCACCCGGGAGCCGGCGGGAAGCCGCCAGGGCGAGAGGATGGCGGCGAATCGATGACAGCGCCGGGAAAAATCTCGGTAGGTCCAGCTTCGCCCGCCGTCGACGATGCCGACCTTGGCCCCGAATTGGTCCCTGGCCCGGTACAGAAACCGCAAGGGAGTGAGCGGCACCCTCATGGCAGGCTGACGAAGATCTGGCGCGCCAGCTCCTCGCTGAGTCCGTGCTCGACTCCATTGACCCGGACATAGACGGGTCCGTTGAAGGGGTCCCGCCTCACCAGATCCAGCTTGACGTCGGGGAAGATGCCGATGGAGGCCAGATGGCGCAGGACATTGGGGTCTCTGTCGCTGACCCTCCGCACCCGGGTTTCCTGTCCGGCGACCATATCCCAGAGTCTCGCCAGCCGTTCCGGGTCGATCTCGCCTTTCTTGGTGGGAATGGGATCGCCGTGGGGGTCCTTACTGGGGTATCCCAGAGCCTGATCGATCTTTTCCTCGAACTCCTCGGAGATGACGTGCTCCAGGACTTCCGCTTCCTCGTGCACCTTGTCCCAGGTGTAACCCAGAACCTCGGACAGGTACAGCTCCAGCAGCCGGTGATGCCGGATGATCTCGAGTGCGATCCGGATTCCGGCCGGGGTCGGACGGACTCCCTTGTAGCGCTGGTATTCCACCAGCTTGAGGTCGGAAAGCCGCTGGACCATGTTGGTCACGCTGGCCGGCCGGCAAGACATGGCGGCGGCGACCCTGGAGGTCGTGACCGGCGAGTCTCCGGCGGCCAACTGGTAGATGGCCTTGAGGTAATCTTCCATTGCTCGGCTGATCACCGGTGTCGACTTGGCCGCCATGATTCTGGTCTGTCCAACTCCGACTTTCTTGCCGAAACGATGCCGGCCGAAGCGCGAAATCCGGCCGGAGACGCCACAGTATAGCACCCGCCGGAAGGGAGTCGGCCTGCCGGGACGCTGGTGGAGGGGGCTATCCCGCATTTCTCATCAGGGGGCGTGACGATCGCGCAGGATTTTCGCTCTCAGCGCGTGCTCGCGACCGAGAGCATAGTGGTGACTACGTTTGAGGGAGCATGTACGCGCTGAGGGCGAAAAGACCAGCGAGCGCGCGCCCAGCGCAGTCTGTCCCGGAGAAATCTTGGAAAATTCCGCGTAAATGCTCAAAAACAGATTATTTTTCATCATACGCGTAGCGACCTGGTGAGAAATGCGGGCTATGGTAGTCTCCCTTCGTTCCGGAGGAGCCGGCGGGAGAGGATGAACCATGACCCACGTGATCGCTGTGCTGCCGGGGGACGGTATCGGTCCGGAGGTGATCGCTGCGGCCGTCGAGGTGCTGAAGTGGTGCGCACGGCACCACGGACTCGAACTGGAGGTTCGGACCTTCCCGGCCGGAGGCACCGCCTTGGAGCGCTACGGCGACCCCCTGCCTGATTTCGTTCTCGCTGCCTGCAGAGAAGCGGACGCCGTACTGGTCGGGGCCGCGGGGGATTCCCGGTTCGACTCCAATCCCGCCCCGATGCGCCCCGAACAGGCCCTGCTTCGACTGCGCAAGGAGTTGGGGCTGTTCACCAATCTTCGCCCCGTAAAGACCCATCCGTCTCTGTTGGATACTTCGCCATTCAAGAAATCCATCATCGAAAACGTCGACATAATGATCGTTCGAGAGCTCACGGGCGGGATCTATTTCGGCGAACCTCGGGGCGCCGAGCGGCGTTCCGGCGTCAGGTGCGCCTACAACATGGAGATCTACCACGACTACGAGATCGAACGGATCGCCCGGGTCGCCTTCCAATTGGCCGGAGAACGGAGTCGCCTGGTCACCAGCGTGGACAAATCCAACGTCATGGAGAGCTCACTGCTCTGGCGTACGGTGGTGGAGGAGGTCGCACCGGAATACCCCGGCGTGGAATTGGAGCACATGCTGGTGGACAACTGCTCCATGCAGTTGATCTCGCGGCCCCGGCATTTCGACGTGCTCCTGTCCACCAACTTGTTCGGGGACATCCTCAGTGATGAGGCGGCCGTGCTGGCCGGGTCCATCGGTCTGTTGCCGTCCGCCAGTCTGGGAGCTCCGGCCGAGGGTGTCCGGAAGGGGCTCTACGAACCGGTCCATGGAACGGCGCCGGACATCGCCGGACGGGGGCAGGCGAACCCCCTCGCCGCCATCTCCAGTGTGGCGCTGATGTTTCGTTATTCCCTGGGACGGGAGGACATCGCCCGCCGGATCGATGCGGCGGTGGAGACATGCCTGCTGCAGGGCCACCGGACGGCCGATCTGGTGGCGGCCGGCGAGGGAGCCATCGGGACACGGGCCATGACCGCAAGAGTGCTGGAAGCGCTGGAGGCCGATCTGACTTCTATCCGGTGAGATTGCCCAAAAAACAAGGTCCGCGGGCGCGCCGGCGCCCGGAAACTAGGCATAAGTCAGAAATTATGGTATTATCCCCAGCAAATTATGCGCAATAACCCAAGAGAACTTTTATTGAATATGCATCGGCAGCATGTCAGCGGCTGGCAGCAGAAGGACATGCTGACGTTGAGGGGCGTCTATGCGGAACAGGCGGTGGTATTCGAGAAGGTGCCGCCTCCCCGCTTCTCCGATTTCAAGACCTTCGAGAATACGCTCCATCAATACTTCAGTCGGGTCCACGACATAACGATACTTACGGACAACATCCAGATCGAGTTCAGCGGTGACGTCGGATGGATCACTTCCCAGTATCTGATGGCCTATCAGGCCAAGGGACGGCTGCAGCGGGAGACGGGCCGTTGGACCGAGATTTATCAGCGGGCGAACGGAGAATGGAAACTCACTCACTTCCATTCCTCTCCTGACCCCTTCAATTAGGAGGCAGTGGCGAACCCGGTCTCCGCCTGCTTCCGGTATCGTCCCTCTCAGTTCCCACTCCTCTTGAATCGCGCAGTTTCCTCGTAGAGGTCTGCCAGACGTTCAGCCATTGGTTCCCAATCGTAGTGTTCGGTCACGGTGCGGCGGCCTGATTCCGCCAAATGAGCCGTGAATGCCGGGTTCCTCATCAGAGCCGAGATCCAAAGGGCGAACTCCTTGGGGTTCTCGGCAACGAGGGCGTTCCGCCCGTGGACGGCGCGAATTCCCTGGAAGGCGAGTGGAGTCCCCACGACCGGCTTGCCGCAGGCCCAGGCTTCGAGGACCTTGCCTCGTATCCCGACCCCGGTACGAACGGGAACCGCCACGACCTGGGCGCGGGCATAATATTCCCTCAGGTCGGGCACGAATCCGGTGACGGTGATGGCCGGGTGGTCGTCCATGGCCAGGATCTCCGGTGTGGGAGAGGACCCTACGATATAGAGGTGTGTCTCCCGAATTTCCTCCAGCAGCAGTGGCAGAACCTGGCTGACGAAAAACAGCATGGCGTCCACGTTCGGTTCATGTCGAAAGGCGCCGACGTAGAGAACGCTGTTGGGCTCGACTATGCCATTCCCGGGAATGAAGTAGGAGGTATCGACGCCCGTGGGCAAGATCTTCAGTCTCGCTCCCGGCAAGAATCCTTCCAGGTAGGTGCGGTCGACGGAAGTGACGCAAACCACTTGGTCCATGCGGCGGCACAGCCCCACCTCCCGGAAAAGGGTCTGCAGCGTATCGTAATGTCTCTTGACTCTGGAAAAGAAATTGGCGGCCAGGCGAACGCGGCTGTAGTGGGCGGCATAGTTGACTTCCATCTCCGTGAGGATCCTGGGCACGCGGACCGGAACCAGATCGTCGTACTGGGCCATCTGGGGCCACTCGTAGTGAACCAGGTCGAATTCCTCCTCTTCCAGAACCATTTCGAATCGGCGGCGGAAATCGGGGCAGTTGAATTCCTCGAAGGGTTCATAGGGATAGGGGGAGACCGGCTCGAAATCTCTCCGGGGAACCAACTCCAACCTCGTGCAATAGGGGCGCAGGCGATCGACGCCCTCGGACTCGTCATCACTCTCCACGAACGAGATCAGATGAATCCGGTGCCGTGCCGAGACGCGGCTGAGGAACTGGAAGACGCGGCCGGCTCCTCCGTGGCGTCCCAGAACCGGGAGATAGGCGCTGACCACCAGTACCTTGAGAAAGTCCGGAGGCGAGTCGGACCGGGCGGAGCGTTCGACCCTCCGATGCACGTAGGTCAAGGGTCTTCGGCAAGCGTCCATGAGGGCGCGGTCCGATTGCCGCCGGGGCGGTTCGCGCCAACGGAGCCTCAGGATGTCCGGAAGCCGTCTTAAAGCCCGGAGATACTCTCCCGGGCTCAACTCTTTTCCCAGATGCCAGGGATAGAGCAGGATATGGGGCAGGAGGGTCCGGAGCTGGAAGTTCTTCCACAGGTACCACAGTTTCCGCTCACCCAGGAGTCGCGTCAGAAACGCGGGTGAGTAGAGCCGGGAACTGGTGCTCCGGTGGCGGTGGAGGACCCGGCTCTCGGCCGCCAAGAGAACGGTCCAGCCCCGCCGCCAGGCCCGATAGCTCAGGTCCGTGTCTTCCAGATAGGCGGGAGAGAAGATTCGGGAGAATCCGCCCAGTTCCAGAAACCGGGAGCGGCGGAACGCCGAGGAGCCCCCGCCCGCCCAGAAGACCGGAAGGGTTTTCCGGGTCCGGTGGGATTTTTTCAGCGGCTCATGGGACAGATGGAGGAAACCCCGGAGCATCCGGGCCTGGGTGTTTCCCGTTTCTTCCCGCCGTTTTTCCGGCGGGAAGTGGATCTGGCTGGAAACGGCGAACACCTGCTCGTCGGAAAACGGTTCCAGCAGAGGCTGAAGGAAATCCTCTTCGACCACCATGTCGTTGTTCAGGAGAACCACGATTTCGTGCTGTGCCAGGGAAACCCCTTGGTTGTTGCCTTCACCGAACCCCAAATTGGAGTCCAGCTCCAGGATGCGGATTCGGGGCAGATGATTCCTGACCCAGGAGACGCTGCCATCCGAACTTCCGTTGTCCACCAGGATCACCTCATGAGGTTTCTCCGTGTAGGCCACGGCTCGTTCCAGAGCGGGAAGACTCTCCTGCAGCAATGCCTTTCCGTTGTGGTTGAGCACGACGATGGAGCAGTCTCCGGAGCCCGGCGATGGGTCCGTCTGTCCCGGGCGCCTGACCGATCTCAGCCCCAGATGGCGCGCCAGATCCGTGAGGATCAGCAGCAGGCCCAACCCCAACTGCATGGGCAACAGGCCCAGCCACAAGAGGAACTTGACGATCATGGCAACAGTTCCAGGGACGAGACGACGGCTCCCAGGTCCCTCCTATCGTCTGATTGTTCCAGACGATAGGTCCGGTCGCAGTTGAGAAGAACCCTTACCATTCTGTCCTCAGGTGGTGTGAAAGGAAGGAAAAAAGTGAGATCGAATCTGCTTTTCGGGCGCATCGGATGTTCGCCCACGCAAATCTCGTCGACCCAGAATCGGATGCGATTCCCCTGAGGACTGAAGCCTCGAATGCGGAGGCGCGAGACGGGTCCGCCGAGCTGGAGATAGCAGACGGCTTCCCTCGCGATCCACCGATAACCCGGGGGGCCTGGCTCGTGGGCGTACCAGCCCCGGTCCAACTGATGGGAAAAGGATTTCCGCGCGAAGTCGATCCTCGATTCGAAGTCCTGCCACACCACCTGGGAAGAGTCCCCGTCCAACTGAACCAGCCGGGTCTTGAGCTTCAGACGCAGTCCGGAGCGGGCGTCGGGACGGCAGAGGATGCCCCAGAACTCGGCATGGGGGTACCATCCCAAGCCCAGATAGGCGGGGATGGATTTCAGCGGTGAGAGCTGGGACAGTTGATCCCGATCCAGGCAGCAGGGCAGCTCGTGCAAGAGGGCGAGGCCGCTGGCGCCGACACACTTCCGGAGACGGCGAGGCGTGAGCAGGGGAATGTCGGCGGTCGAACCGTGCTCCTTCAGGAAAGCAGGATGGCGGCGCCGATGGATCCAGTCGGCCAGCCGCACCGGAAGATAATGCGCGAAGTAGCTGCGGGAATGGGCGTCGTAGGGATACCAGAAGTTGGGAGTCGTGAAGAGAATGGTCCCCATGGGTCTGAGGACGCGCCGCAACTCGGTCAGGAAACGAACCTGGTCCGGGAATCCCCCCGGGAGATGCTCCAGGACGTCGAACGCGAAGATGCAATCGAATGAGCGCTCCACGAAGGGGAGCGACAGACCGCTGGTTTGAACGTACGATCTCCGGGCCGCCGGGGCCGAGAACCGGAGGACGTGGTGATTCAGATCCACGCCGACGTAGTGACCGCAACGCTCTCCGAGGACCTCTCCCATGCTGCCGACGCCGCAGCCGGCGTCCAGGGCCCACCGCTTGCCGAGGTCCAGGAGAAACACCTCCTCGAAGGCCGTGAGCAGCTCGGTGTTGCGCTCGCGCCCCTGATTCCAGTACTCGACCCAATGGGCGACTGCGGACGGATCTTCGGTTCCAAAGATCCTCTGAGCCGTCTCTTCCAGGGTAGGTTCGGTCATGGGATTTTGAAACCGGCTCCTGCGGAATGCATCAGTAATAGAATCTATAGGTATGGAATTGGGCGAAGCGGGACGGAATCAGGACAAGCGACATGGTCAGCATAGGAAATGGAAACGTCCGAAACAAGATAGTGGCGGCAGGTCCGATTCGAGGGTCGGTTCGCGTCAGGCGGGCTCGAACTCTGGTTCTGTCGGTCTGCTGGATCACCGCCATTCTCCTGCTTTGGTTTTCCGGGCTTGGAGCCGCGAGCGTCGATCGCATCAATCTTTTCGAAATGGTCCGCGCCGCAGACCGCATCTTCTGGGGCAGGTGTCTCCAGACCGAGCCGGGACGGGAACCCTCCACCGGTCTACCGGTCACGGCCTACACCTTCGAAGTCCTTCGTGGGATCAAGGGAGCGCACACCGGGGAGTCTATCCGGTTTCGGCAATTGAGCGGCGGTGCGACCGGAGCCATCCGGGGTCTGCCCGAGTTTTCCCAGGGCCAGGAAATCCTCCTGTTCCTCTATCCTGACAGCCGGTTGGGTCTCACCAGTCCCGTAGGCTTGGCCCAGGGCATGTTCCGGGTCGGAAAGGGTGGCCGAGAGGGCCGGACCGTACTGAATCGGGTGGGAAACGCCAATCTCCTGCATCGTGCGAGTCCACTGCAGATTCGCGGTTCGACTCTCAACTCCCAAGAACAGGCGGCATTGCGGCCTGGAGCGCCGATCTCGTTGGATCGGTTCGAGTCGGTGGTTCGTAGAATCGACCGCTATTGGACGAAGCAGGAGCCCACCTCAAGATGAACAGCCGGGACGTCGATGCCCGCCCGGCTCCAGCTTTCGGTGCCGTCCTGGTCACTGGCCTGATTATTGCGCTGGGATCATCCCTCTTCGGCGGCGGTCCCCGAGACGTTCTCCCGGGAGGCCGGGTTTTCAAGTGGAACACCGACAGGCCGGTCCTGTACCTGATCGATCAGGAGTTTTCCGAAACTCGCTGGGCCCACCTGGGGAGGCGGGTCCACGAGGCGCTCCAGGCCTGGGTGGACGTGGAGACCTCCTCGCTCCAGGTTCAAAATCCCGAGCCCCGGTTTTTGGACGAGAACGTCGATGGCTCCAACTTCTCCGAATATTTCCAGAGTGAGCGCCGCGAGAACCTCGTCATCTTCGATCAGGACGGCGAGATCGCGAACAGCATTCTGGGAGAGGGGGCCGCCGATAACATTCTGGGGTTTGCCGCTATCAGGTTTGTCGACGAAGAAGCTCTGGAGTATTCGTTTGGGTACACCGTGATCGGCAAGAGTCCGGCATCCCAGCCGGACTTTTTCTACCGTGCGACCATGCACGAGGTCGGCCACCTCTTGGGACTGGACCATACCCAAGCGGGCAGGGAATGGTTCGAAAGCGACGATCTCGGGGATGTCGCCTTGGTTCCGGTCATGTACCCCGTGGGCACGTTCTTTGGCACCGATGAACCGTTGCGGGACGATGCGATCTGGATCTCCTGGCTTTATCCGGAGGAGTCCTTTGCCGCGGAGACCGGAACCATCCGGGGCCGGGTGCTGAGGCGGACCGGAGCCCCCGTCCTTGGCGCCAACGTCGTGGCCGCGGCAGTAGAACGTGACGCGGAAGGCAACCTGACGGAAGTCCCGGGTGAACAGGTTGGTGTGGTCTCCGATTTTCTGGTCACCGACGACGGTGCCTACCAACTGCCGGGTCTGCCGCCCGGGACCTACGTGGTCTTCATCGAACCGCTGGACCCGGATTTCACGGAGGGCAGCTCCGTGGGTCCTTACGATGTCCGTTTCTCCGATTTTCCCAAGGATTACTACAACGGCGACGGTGAGTCGGGAACGTCGGAGGACGATCCGACGGAGAAGGTGGTCGTGGAGGTCGCCGCGGGCGAGGTGGTCTCCGGAATCGATCTGCAGACCAACGAAGAAGTCAACCAGCTCTCGCTCCTCGAGGACGACGACGAGATGATTTACGAGTTCCCGGAGGGATTCTCCTTCCCGTTCTTTGGCACCACCTATACCCAGGTTGTGGTCAACAGCGATGGGAACCTGACGTTCGGGATCGGGGACGGTCAGCCCGGAGTCAGTCGAAGCCGAAGGCGCTTCCTCTCCGGGCCTCCACGTATCGCCCTTTTCTTCAGCGATCTGGACCCGGAGGCCGGCGGCGAGGTCCGGGCCGAGGCCGGCGCAGGGTCTTTGACCTTCATCTGGGACGGTGTTCCGGAGTTCACCTTGGCGGGGACCCGTCCCGGAAATGATTTTTCCGTGACCCTGTTCTCCAACGGCGACATCCTCCTGGATTACGGGGAGGTGGACGTGACGCCGGACCCGGAGGATATCCAGGCCATCGTGGGCATCACTCCCGGCTCCGGTGCCTCGGCACGGGCTGTCGACTTCAGCGAGGACCCCGTAGCTTACGAGTTCGGGCCGTCAGGTCTTTTCCAGGTTTTCTCGGAATTCGATTTTGATCTGTCGGGGCGGCAGGTCCTCTTCACTGCTCCCGGCCGGGAGCTGCTCTTTCCGTTCTATCGCGGGGACCTGAACGATTTCAGCGGTTTCGCCGTGACCAACGATTCCAAGACCGACGCCGTCATGGCGCTGGAGGTGTTCTCGGACGACGGTGATCCACTCTTTCCCTTGAGCCCCAGCGTCCGTCAGGTCGGGGCCGGTCAACAGTTGGCGCGGCTGGGCCGGGAGTTCTTCGAGGCCCAACTGAACGCACGTCGTGAGGGCTGGATGCGGATACGATCCTCGACGCCCGAGCTGGCCGGCTTCTTCCTCTACGGCAACGGCCTCACGGGACCCTCCACCAAGATGGACGGAGCGGTGGCGTTCTCCTCCGGGTCCCGGCTGCTCTATTTCACGCGGATCTTCGAAGGTCCGGGGGCGTTCCCTTCCGGAAGCAGCGACCAGACCGCGAGGACGACCCTGGCCCTGGCGAATACCACGGATCAAACGACTGAAGTACGCCTGACCCTGTACGGAGCGGACGGCGCTCCGATGGGGGGACCGATAACCTTCACCCTCGCAGGCTACAGCCGGCTGGCGGGGTCGATTACGGACCTGTTCGGTTCCCTGGGGGGCGTTTCCCACGGTCACGTCCAAGTTGAGGTCACACAGGGTTCCGGTGTGGTCGGGTTCCAATTGATCGAGCTGGGAGATACGGTCCTGGGACTCAACGCAACCGAAACCGGCGAGGCACGCAGGCTCTACTCGGCCCAATTGGCGAGCGGGGAAGGGACCGGAGACGCCGGGGGGTATTTCACCAGCATCAAGCTGATCAACTCGGGGGAGGAGGAGACGGAGGTCCGGCTGGCTGCGTTTCTCTCGGACGGGAACAGATTGGGCCGATCCTACCGGCTTCGGCTCGCACCCCAGGAGAGCTTTCGGGGGAACGCGTCGGAGATCTTCGCCCTCGAGGTGCCGCCGCAATCCATACTCGTCGGTTCCGTCGAAGTCGACAGCACCCAACCCGGATTGATCGGCGACGTCATTTTCGGAGACCCCGTCGGCGGAGAGTACGCGGCTGCCCTGACGCTGCAGACCGAGCCTCTCAGACGGGCCGTCTTCAGCCAGGTGGCCAACGGTGAGCGCCAGCCCGGAGATACGTTGCCACCTATCTTTACGGGGATCGCGGTCTTCAATCCGGGCGACGTCACCACGGAAGTGAACCTCAAGGTATTCGACTCGCAGGGAACCCTGCAGGGTGAGGCCGCCAGGAAAATGCTGGAGCCGAAAGCCAGATTCTCCGACCTGATCCAGAACCTGGTTCCTCAATCCCGAGGTCTCCTGGGCGGATTCGTGGTCCTGGAGTCGACTCCGGGCCGAGTGGTCGCCCAGGAGCTGTTCGGAAACGGCCGGACGTTCCTTTCGTCGGTTCCGCCCTCTTCCGGACACTGAGATCCCAAGACCCGTCAGAGCATTCTGGTAAAAACAAGTGGCCAGCATGGTCAAGGCAGGCCGCCCCGTACGACAGCTTCACTTTGCTCACGAGAGTGAGGTCAACTTCGCCCGTTTTCTGGACTTCTACCGGATCGAGTGGCGCTACGAACCGGTCAGTTTCCCTTTGCACCGCGATGCCCAAGGCCGGGTCATCCGGAGTTTTACGCCGGATTTCTACCTTCCGCAGTTCGAGCTCTATGTGGAACTGACCACCATGAAACAGAGTCTGGTCACGCCGAAGAACCGAAAAATACGCCAGATGCGCGCGTTGTATCCCGACGTGAAGCTGAAGATTCTCTACGGCCGGGACTATCGGAAGCTCCTCTTCAAGTTCGGAATCCTGGCATGAGCAAGACTCTCGTGCCCACGGTAAAGGAGTCGTTCCTGTCCGTCGTGAGGGAGATCGTCTATGACCAAGCTACGATTCTGAGACGGGTGGGCGAACTGGGGCGCCGAATCGATTCGGACTACCGGGGAAGGGACCTGTTGGTCGTTGGAATACTGAAGGGCGCCTTCGTCTTTACCTGCGACCTGATCCGGAGCATCCCCTCGCCCGTCGGTCTCGATTTTATTTCCGTGAGCCGTTACCACCCCGGGCGGGATCAAGACCGGGTCAGAATTCTCAAGGACCTGCAGGGAGAGATCGCCGGAAGGCACCTGCTGCTGGTCGAGGACATCATCGACACGGGGCTGACGGTCCATTCCCTTTTCGGGCTGCTCTCCCGGCGGAAACCGGCCTCCATCACGGTATGCACTCTGCTGGACCGGCGAGATCTTCGACTGGTGGAGGTTCCCATCCGGTACGCCGGGTTTCAGGCCAGTGCGGAATTCCTGATCGGATACGGTCTGGACTACCGGGACCGATACCGCAATCTGCCGTATATCGCCAGCATGGACCTGGACGCCGCCCGGGTCAGGATTCCGCAGCCGGACGAACCGGAACGGAAAGACCTCCTCGTCTATCAGGCCGGCTGAACTCACGAAGAAGAGTCTCGGCGCCAGCGGTCGATGCGCCTTCGATCCCGCTTGGAGGGACGACCCTTGACGATTCGTTCGGGCGGCAGTATTGCCGAGTACGGGTCGAATGCGGGGCGGGGCGGCTCAACGCTCAGATCTTCATAAAGGGTGCGGGCCTGGGCTTTGGGGACCGGCTTGTTCCGGAGTTCCTTGACCAGCAAGACCCGGGTCCGGGCTTTGAGCCGGACCTCGATGCGATCGTCCACCGAAACCTTCCGGTGAGCCTTGGCCGCGACACCTCCCACTCGGACCCTTCCCCGAACACAGGCCCGGGTGGCTTGGCTCCGAGTCTTGAAGACGCGGGCCACTTGGAGCCACTTGTCCAAGCGCACCACCATCCACCGAGTCTATCAGTCTGATGGATACTCGAGTTTGGAGCGGGCCGGACCGCCGAACGCAGCCGATCCTGCGGCGTTCGGACAGTCTATGAAGCCGAGGGTTGTTATGATAATTGCCATTGCGTGACAGGCGCATTGCGCTGGTGAGCGAAATATGCATCTGGATGACCCGAACCGAGGCCCCGACTTACAGCTTGCGGACAGCCCCAAGACCCTTCCTGCCCGAGTCCGGTTCGTTCAGGTCCAAAAGGTAGCGAAGGGATCGGCCCGGCTCGAGTCGGATCTGGTGGCGGTCGAGGAGCCCCTGGAGATTCTCCTGGGAGTCTACTCTCAGGGGAGACGCTTGGAGAAGACCCTTTCCATCACCATGCGCACGCCAGGTCACGACCGGGAGTTGGCGTGCGGATTCCTCTACACCGAGGGAATCATTCTCAAACAGCAGGACATCGAGGGAGTCTTTCCTTCCAGGAATTCGGAGGGCGATCTTCACAACGGGATCCGGGTCGACCTGCGGCCTGGAGTCGAATTCGACGACACGCAACTCGACCGGCACTTCTACACCACCTCCAGTTGCGGTGTCTGCGGAAAGGCTTCGCTCCAGACTCTGCGGGTCCATCCGTCCCGGAAGATCCTGGCGGATCGGCCCCGGGTGGACAGCCGGGTGATCGAAGGGCTGGGTCCGACGTTGAGGGCCGGACAGAAGGTGTTCCGGCAGACGGGAGGCCTGCACGCGGCCGGCTTGTTCGATTCGGGCGGGAATCTTCTCTCGCTGCGGGAGGACGTGGGCCGGCACAACGCTGTCGACAAGCTGATCGGCCGGGAGGTTCTGGGAGGCCGGCTGCCGTTGGAAGACCGCCTGATGATGGTCAGCGGCCGGACCAGCTTCGAGATCCTTCAGAAGGCGGTGATGGCCGGAATCGCCATGGTGGTGGCGGTGAGTGCTCCCTCGAGCCTGGCCGTCGCACTCGCCCGCGACTTCGGGATGACGCTGGTGGGCTTCGTGCGTCCGGGCCGATATAACGTCTACGCACACGGCGAGCGGATCAGTTGGGAATCCGCTCAAGCAGTTAACAGTCCGTGGTGAAAGTCCCGCGAGCACCGAGACCGTTCCTGCGCCCGCCGGACAAGGCGCGATTCGGGTGCATACCGGGAGTATGTGAGCCGATAGCAACGCCGTCCGCCGGGATGCAGGGACGGTCGAATGCCGTGATGACTTTTGCCACGGGCTGTTAAGGAAAGGAAGTGATGGCTCGACACGACTCGCCGCCGGGTAAACGAAATCAGTGGTGGAAATTGCTGTTGGCCGCGCTGGTCGTCGCCGGGCTGCTGGTGATCCGGAACGATATCGGACCGTTTCTCAGAGAGGTTCTGCACACCGTTTCCGAACTGGGTCCTTGGGGACCGGTGGCCTTTCTCTTGGTCTACGTGGCGGCCACGGTCCTTTTTCTGCCGGGTTTCATACTCACTCTCGGGGCCGGTTTCGTCTTCGGCCTCGGCTGGGGGACGGTTCTGGTCTCCGTTTCGTCGACTTTGGGAGCGACGGCGTCCTTCCTGATCGGCCGCCACCTGGCACGCGACTGGGTAGCCGAAAAGATGCAGGCCTACCCCCGATTCGCCGCCGTCGACGAAGCGGTCGCAGGCGAAGGCTGGAAGATCGTGGGATTGACCCGTCTGTCGCCTGTATTTCCCTTCAATCTGCTCAACTACGCGTTTGGAATCACTCAGGTCAAGGTTCGGCATTACGTGTTGGCGTCCTGGCTGGGCATGCTTCCCGGGACAATACTTTATGTATATATCGGTTCCCTGGCGGGTGATCTCGCGACGCTGGGAGAGGAGGGACGAGCCCGGACGCCGGAGGAATTCGCTTTCTATATCGTTGGTCTTCTGGCGGCGGTGGCAGTGACCGTCTACGTGACCCGCTTGGCCCGCCGGGCCCTGGACAAGAGAGTATCGTAGCCGTTCGCGGTGAACCTTAAGCAATCCGTATCCGAACAATGGAACCGTGTCATGCCTGAATCGAAATCCGTTGAAGTTCTACCCATGGATTCTCATAACCGGCTCCTGGTCTCCCGGGTCCATCCGGGGGATTGGACCAACCCCGAGCCGGCGGGCCGCTACAACCTGGTGGCCATCGGAGGCGGAACCGCGGGGCTGGTTTCGGCGGCTGGAGCCACCGGGCTCGGAGCCCGCTGTGCCCTGATCGAGAAGCACCTGTTGGGAGGCGACTGCCTCAACGTGGGGTGCGTTCCCTCCAAGGCTCTGATCCGGTCCTCGCGGGCCGTCGCCGATGCCCGCGATGCGGGCGCTTTCGGCGTCGACGTTTCCGTTGCCAAGGAAGTGGACTTCGGATCCGTCATGGAGCGCATGCGCCGGCTGCGCACCGGGATCGCCGAACACGACTCGGCCGAGCGTTTCCGGAAGCTCGGCGTGGACGTTTTTCTGGGAGCAGCTCGTTTCGTGAGCCGGGATACGGTTCAGGTGGGAGGGCAGACATTGCGCTTCGCGCGGGCGGTGATCGCCACCGGCGGCCGGGCGGCGGCGCCACCCATCGAGGGTCTGGCGGAAGCCGGCTATCTCACCAACGAGACGTTGTTCTCCTTGACTGAGCTGCCCCCGCGGTTGGGAGTCATCGGCGGCGGTCCCATCGGGTGCGAAATGGCCCAGGCGTTTGGGCGCTTCGGATCCCGGGTTTCCGTTTTCCAGTGCCATCCGCAGATCCTGGACCGGGAAGACGCGGAAGCCGGCCGCAGGGTCCAGGACGCGTTTCGCCGGGAAGGGATCGAACTCTTCCTCGATTCGAGAGTGTTTCGAGTGGAGAGCCGGGCAGGTGAGAAACAGGTTCATCTCAAGTGCAACGGGCAGACTCGGCAGGTCTCCGTCGACGCGGTCCTGGTGGCCGCCGGGCGGGCTCCCAACGTGGAGGGACTGGGCCTGGATGCGGCCGGCGTCGATTACGACCGGCGCCGCGGCGTCCTGGTGAACGATCAGCTCCAGACCAGCAACAAACGGATCTACGCTGCCGGGGACGTCTGCTCCCGGTACAAGTTCACCCACGCCGCCGATGCCCTGGCTCGAATCGTCATCCAGAACGCTCTCTTCATGGGACGGAAGAAGGCCAGCACCCTCACCATCCCCTGGTGCACCTACACCGACCCGGAAGTGGCCCATGTGGGCCTGAACTCCAGGGAGGCTTCTCGCCAGGGGATCGAATACGATCTCTACCTACGGGAATTCGCGGAAGTGGACCGGGCGATCACCGATGGTGAGGAAGAGGGTATGGTCAGCGTCCTGGTGGAGAAGGGGACCGACAAGATTCTCGGCGCCACCGTGGTCGCCCGGCACGCCGGTGAGATGATCAACGAGATCACGCTGGCCATGGTCGCCGGGCTGGGCCTCGGGACCCTCTCCCAGGTGATCCACCCGTATCCGACGCAGGCCGAGGCCATCAAACAGGTCGGCGATGCGTACAACCGAACCCGGCTCACTCCCCGGGCGCGGCGAGTCCTGTCCCGCTGGTTCGCTTGGAGACGCTAAAAAAGAATGCAGGAGAAGAACGTCGGGTCCGACACGCCCGGTTACCGGGTGGGAGTGGATATCGGGGGGACCTTCACCGACGTCGTCTTC
Organism: Acidobacteriota bacterium; assembly: GCA_965217775.1. Classification (GTDB taxonomy): domain Bacteria; phylum Acidobacteriota; class UBA6911; order RPQK01; family JAJDTT01; genus JAJDTT01. The sequence continues at coordinate 1,783,136 of CBDCJH010000002.1, read as the reverse complement.
CTTTCGGAGCGGGGAGGCGTCCACGTCAAGAAGCTGGTGAGTACGCCCGACGACTACAGTCGAGCTGTACTGGAAGCTCTTGACGCGGGCTTGCGGGAGTTGGAATTGACGGCCGGCCGTCTCTCGGAGGTCAGCCACGCCTTTACCTTGGCCACCAACGCCATCCTGGAGGGCCGGGGGGTGAGGACGGCGCTGATCACGACCGAAGGGTTCCGGGACGTTCTGGAGATCTCGCGTCTCCGTATGCCGCGTCTCTACGATCTCTACTATCGCAAGCCGCCCCCGCTGGTGGAACGCCGTCTGCGGCTGGAAGTGCGGGAGCGCATGGACTACCGGGGCGAGATATTGGCGCCTCTGGTGGAATCCGACGTGGAGAAGGCGGCCGAAGTGCTGCTGGATGAGGGGATTCGCTCGGTGGCGGTCTGCCTCCTTCACTCCTACGCCAATCCTCGTCACGAGACCCGGATTGGCGAAATCCTGGAGGAGAAGATCCCCGGCCTGAGCCTGTCGCTCTCCAGCCGGCTTCTGGCCGAGACCGGAGAGTACGAGCGAACCAGCACCACGGTGATCAACTCCTACATCCGTCCCATCGTCGCTCGCTACCTGGGACGCCTCGATCAGGGGCTTCGAGACCTGGGAGTCGGTGTCCCCTTGACCGTGATGCAATCCAACGGGGGAAGGGCGTCGGTCCGGCTGGCGGCCGAGGAGCCGATCCATTGTGTCGAGTCGGGGCCCGCCGCCGGCGTGGTCGGGGCTCATCATCTGGCGGCACGGTTGAATCTGCCCGACGTTCTGACCCTGGACATGGGGGGCACCACCGCGAAATCCTCCATCATCGAGGAGGGGGAGCTCCTGCTCGCCCGCGAGTACGAAGTGGGCGGGGGAATGAGCTCGGGACATCGATTGATGAAAGGCGCCGGCTATATCTTGAGGGTTCCCTCCATCGACCTGGCGGAAGTGAGTGCCGGCGGCGGCAGTGTGGCTCGAGTGGACAAGGGTGGCTCGCTCGTCTGCGGGCCCGACAGCGCGGGCGCGGTCCCGGGTCCGGCCTGCTACGGCCAGGGAGGCGACCTTCCCACGGTCACCGATGCCAACCTGGTCCTGGGGTTTCTCAACAGCCGATACCTGCTGGGCGGAGACTTTCCCGTCTTCGCCGACCAGGCGCGGGCGGTCATCGATCGCCGGCTGGCGGGCCCGCTCGGTGTCTCCGCCGTCGAAGCGGCCTGGGGTGTCCATCAACTGGCCAATTCCAACATGGCCCGGGCCGTCGCCGCCGTCTCCAGCGAACGGGGCCGCGACCCGCGCCGTTTCACCCTCATGGCCTTCGGCGGCGGCGGTCCTCTCCACGCCGCGGGCCTGGCCCGGCTGTTGCAAATGACCCGGATCATCATCCCTCCATCTCCGGGGGTGTTCAGCTGCTTCGGCCTCCTCTTCTCGGACGTGGAGCACCACCTGGTTCAGGCTCAGGTGAAGTCCCTCTCCCAATTGGGGATCGCGTCCATGAACCGGACGCTGGACCGCCTGAGGGAGCAGGCCCACAATCTCCTGCATCAGGAAGGGTTTGCGGCCGGCCGCCGGCAGTTGGTCACCGAAGCGGACTTGAAGTACCAGGGGCAGACCTCACATTTGAGAGTGCGTTTCAACGGTCCGAACCTGGATCGGGACGGACTGGAGGCGCTGGAGGCTGCATTCCACCGGGAGCATGAGGCCAACTACGGATATCGTCTCGATTCCGAGCTGGAACTGGTCAATCTCCGGGTCCGGGCGCGCGGCCTGGACCAGGTGGCCCGAGTTCCCGAGACCCTCTCGCTGTCCAGCGACGGTTTTCGGCCCCAGGTGCGGTCCCGGCGGATCTATCAAGGGCCGTCGCAATCGGAGTGGATCGAAGCTCCCGTCCGGGGCCGGTTGGACTTGGAAGGGAAGGCCCTCCCCGGTCCAGCACTGATCGAAGAATACGACTCCACGACCCTGGTCCCGAGCGGCTGGAGCGCCCGCCTCGACCGGCGGTTGAACATCATCCTGGAACGGGAGGCTTGAACTGTCGTGATGAGCAGCAGGGGCGAGAAAGCGAAGCAGAAGTCGTCCCCGGATCCGTGGACCCGGGAGATCGTCAAGAACTATCTCTACAGCGCCGCGGACACCATGGCCGTCACGGTGGTGCGAACGGCGTCGTCGTCCGTGGTCAAGGACGGGATGGACTTCTCCACTGCCATCTTCGACCCGGAGGGGCAACAAGTGGCCCAGGGATTGACGCTCCCCTTCCATATGGGCGCCATGCAACCGGCCCTGGATGCGGTTCGCCGCCAATTCGGGAACGACGTTCAACCCGCAGACATCTTCGCCAACAACGATCCCTACGACGGAGCCAGCCATCTCCCCGACATCTTCCTGTTCAAGCCGGTCTTCGAGGAGAGCCGGCTCCTGGCCTGGACCTGTGTGATCGCTCACCACACCGACATCGGGGGGCGGGTGGCCGGAGGGAATGCCTGTGACAACACCGAGATCTATCAGGAGGGATTGAGGCTTCCTCCCCTTAAGCTGTTCGAGGCCGGTTCTCTGAACAGGTCCGTCTGGCGCATCGTGGAACGCAACGTTCGGGTGCCGGACAAAGTATTGGGGGATCTCCGTTCTCAGATCTCCGCCCTGGCTCAGGGAGAGAAGGAACTGCTGCGGCTGTCCCGGGAGTACGGCTTCGATCGGCTCCAGGAGCACATGCGCGGCATTGTAGATCACACGGAGCGTCTGACTCGAGCCGAGATCCGGGAGTTGCCCGACGGTTCCTGGGAATTTCAGGACTACATCGACACCGACGGCCTGGACCCCGATCCCATCGCCATCCGAGTTCGAATCACCGTCGAAGGCGATGAGATGGTGGTGGATTTCACCGGCACCTCGCCGCAGGCTCGCGGCTCCATCAACCCCAATTTCGCCTTCACCCAGTCCACGGTCTACGCGGTCTTCAAGTGCTTGACCGACCCTGGCATCAACGCCAACGCGGGTTTCTTCCGGCCCATTCACGTGGTGGCGCCGGAGGGCTGTTTCGTCAATCCGCGGCATCCCGGGGCGGTGGCGGCTCGAGGTCTGGGCGGGTTCCGGGTCGGCCATGCCGTTTTCGGCGCCTTCGCGAAGGCGCTGCCCCATCGGGTGCCGGCGGCCTGGGGTGGAGGAGACGTCGGCATCAGTGTCGGGGGCTACTATCCGGACGGGAAACCTTTTGTCTATCTGGAGTTCAACAATGACGGACCTCGAGGCGGCGGTCCTGCGGCCGACGGGGCAGACGGGGTCACCGCCCCCATCACCAACATGGCCAACACTCCGGTGGAGACCGTCGAGGCCGATCAGCCGCTCCTGATCCGGCGCTATGGATTCGTGACCGATTCCGGGGGGGCTGGCCGGTATCGAGGTGGGTTGGGGATGGTCCGGGAGTTTCAGCTGCTGGCTCCTGAGGCGACGCTGCAAGTCCGGTCGGACCGGACGCGTTTCCTCCCCTGGGGCAGCCAGGGAGGGAGCCCGGGGACTCCCACCCGCAACACCCTCAACCCCGCTACCGAAGCCAGATCGCTGCCTTCCAAATTCCTGCTTCGCATGAAGGAGGGGGACGTCTACCATCTGGTCCAGGCCGGAGGCGGAGGCTACGGCGATCCCCTTTGCCGGGACCCCGAGGCCGTCCGGGAAGACGTCCGGCAAGGAAAGGTGAGCGTCGAAAAGGCGCGTTCCGCGTATGGGGTGGTGCTCCGATCCGCTGGTGGGGATCTGGATCTTGAAGCCAGCAGCGAATTGCGGGACCGTTTGAGCCGTTCCCGGACCGCATTGTCTCTGGAGCCTCGAGCCGTGGAGGCCTCTCCGGTTCCGGATTTTTCCGAACTCGATCCGTGATCCGGCGATCACCTCGGGGTGGCGTCGGGCAATCCCCCGTCCACCGGAAGGGTCGCCCCGGTGGTGGGCGTCTGGCGGGAAGCGAAGAAGAGGACCGCGCGGGCCACGTGTTCCGCGGTGACCCGGGCCTGGAGGAGGTTTCGCTTCCGGTAGTATTCCTCCAAGCCTTCCTGGTCCAGTCCCCGGGCGCGCATGCGGTCGGGACCCACCTGCTCCCACAGGCCTGATCTTCGGTCCCCATGGGAGAAAACGGCGTCCGGAGCCACCATGTTGACGCGGACGCCCATCTCGGCCAACTCCAGGCTGGCGATGCGGGCCAACTGATGGGAGGCCGCCTTGGTGGCGCTGTAGGCGCCGAAGCCGGCGCCGGGAGCGAAGACGTTCTTGGTGGAGACCAGGACCACGTCTCCGCCGGTGCCCTGGAGGCGAAAATGGCGAGCGGCCCGCGACAGCAGGTGAAGCGTCCCCTCGACGTTGACTCTCTCCGATTTCCGAAACTCCCCGCTGTCCATCTCGGCGAGTGAACCGGTCAGGGCGATGCCGGCATTGATGACGACGAGATCGACGCCTCCCCATTCGAGAACGATCGAGTCGAAGGCTTCGGCCACGGATCGGGTGCTGGTGACGTCCAAGGGCACGGCCGTCACCCGGTTGGGGAACCGGCGGTTCAACTCCGCGGCCAGACCATCCAGCCGATCGCCGGGGAGATCCGTCACGGCCACGTGGCAACCTTCCTCCAGCAGTCCGCGGCTGACGCCCGAACCGATGGCTCCCGCGGCGCCGGTCACGACGGCGACATGGCTGCGCAAGGGTTTCTCATCGCGGGCCAGCTTGGCCTGTTGGATGCCGCGGTGCTCCATCAGGAACAGGTGAGACTCGTCAAGTCCCTGGTAAGTTCCCTCCATGCGGGCTATTCGGGCCTTGACCATGAAGGTCTGCCGGGCAATGTCCCGTGCGATTCCGGCTGCCTTGACGTCACGTCCGGCACAGGCGGCTCCAATTCCGGGAATCAGGATGAGGCGAGGTGCGAGGTCGGCGGCGGACTCGGCCTCCGGGCCCGGTTCCCGGTGGCGCCGGACGAATGACTCGTATTCATCGGCGTAATCGCTCAATGCCTTCCGGATACGGGTTCTCCACGCGCAGGAGTCGCCGCTCTCCGGCGGTTCGATCCAGAGCGGAAGGTTTCGGACTCGGATCAAGTGGTCCGCGGTCAGTGGCGGAGTGATGGCCAGCGACCGGCCTTCATGGGAGTCCAGAAGATCCAACGTGTCCCGGGAAAGGAGAGGAATCAGGATCACGCGCTCCCAGGGCCGGTCGGGGTGACCCGTCGCCCGGGCCAGAAGTCCTCTCAGGATAGGCGCCACCCGGTTCCATCGGGAGAGAACCGTTTCCGGCGAGGTTCGGACTGGCGGCGAAAGGGATCGCGACTCCTTCCTGGCCAGAAAGGCTTCGGCTCGATTCACCAGATCGATGGTGGCTTCGTACGACTCCCGGGCCGTCTCACCCCAAGTGACCAGACCGTGCCGCATCCAGACCATGCCCGTCCCGCGTCGATCTTGGCGAAACGCCTCGGCCGACGCCTTGGCCAGGGTGAAGCCCGGTTCGAAGTAGTCCAGGACCAGAACACCGTCGCCGAGAGCTTCCCGGACCAGTGCATCTCCGTTAGGTTGATTGGTCAGAGCCAGAATGGCGTCGGCGTGACAATGATCGATGAATTTGGGAGGAAGGAAGGCATGCACCAGGGTTTCGATGGAAGGGACCTGAGACCTGGGATCCAGCCGGTGGGTCATGAACTCGTCCACCATCCGGCGGTCGTCGAGCTGCTCCAGACTTTCGAGGCGGACCAGGTGGCTCAGGTCCAGTCCCGTATGTCCCTCGGGCTCGATCCGAGCGAGGTCGTGTCCGGAGGCCTTCACCATGAGGGCGGAGATCCGGTCTTGCAGCAGATTCGTGATTTCCGTTTTGACCGAGGTGTTGCCGCCCCCGTGAAGGACGAGCGCGGATTCCCCTCCCAAGAGGCGAGAAGCATACGTTCTCAGCGCCAGGTCCCGGCCCCAGCGGCGAGCGTACCGGGCGACGAACCGCTCGGCCTCCTGGTCGGACCAACGGCTTTTCATGTTCCGTGTTCCGTGGTTTCCGGACCGTCCCGGCCCCAGCGGCCGCCGGACGGAATCGGATCGTCGAAGCCGAGCCTAGGAGCCTGCGCGGCAGAACATCAGGTCGAGGCCAGACTCTCCGCTCTCAGATCCTGGTAGAGCTCGTAGGCGTGGCTGGGTTTCAGTTGGTTGTGGACCACTTGGCGGATCGCCTTGATCATCGCTCGTGGAGTGTCGCTCTGGAAGATGTTTCGGCCCATGTCCACGCCTGAAGCCCCCTGTTGGATCGCGTTGTACGCCATGGTGAGGGCATCCAGCTCGGGGAGCTTCTTTCCGCCGGCCATGACCATGGGGACGGGACACGAGGCGGTCACGGTCTCGAAACCGTCGGGAATATAGTAACTCTTGACGATATGGGCCCCCAGCTCGGCGCACATCCTGCAAGCAAGACGAAAGTACTTGGCGTTCCGCTCCATCTCTCTGCCCACCGCGGTCACCGCCAGCACCGGCATTCCGTAGCGATTGCCCAGATCCACCAGCCGGGTCATGTTCAGGACCGATTGGCTCTCGTATTCGCCTCCGATGAAGACCTGGACCGCCAGGGCCGCGGCGTTGGCTCTGAGACCGTCCTCGATGCCCAGGGCGAGCTGTTCGTCGGAAAGCTCCTTGAGGATGCTGGGGCCTCCGCTGGCGCGGAGCACCGTGCCCCGTCCGAAACTGGAGGGGATGGTGGTGCGGAGGATCCCCCGGGTCAGCATCAGGGCGTCGCAATAGTCCAGGAGGGGGACGATGCGAACGTCGATCCGCTCCAGGCCGGTGGTCGGTCCCATGAAGTAGCCATGGTCGACGGCCAGCATGACGGTGCGCCCCGAGGCCGGATTGAAGATCCGCGAGAGGCGGTTCTGCATTCCCCAATCCAGAGAGTTGGATCCCTTCAGAAAGAAGGGTTCACTGGTTGCGGGGATGTCTGTATAGAATTGCTTGGCCTCGCCTGGCCGGTCTGCGTCGGGCATGACTCGTTGCTCCTTTCACTGGCGTTGGACGGATCCCGGACGGCGGTTGCCGCCGTGTCCGGCGGCGTGGCGCCGCCGACCGTTCCGCCAGAAGAATATCGGCCCCTGAGGGGCATTTCAAGGAATCGGAGGAGTCGTCCCTTTCCCCTGTGGTAGCCTGAAACCGCAATTCTTACCCTGAAAGGAGGCCCACCGTGAAACCGGCCCTGGCGTTGATCGTCCTCTTTGCATCGTTTCCGTCATTTCTCCCGGGACAGGCGCTTCCACTGGTTCAGGACGTCGAGCCCCAGCCTCTGGTGGCGCAGGTCGTCCGCTTGGGGGAAGCCCTCTCGTTCCTGGGCAGCCGTTTGGACAGCCGGGACTGGGAGCGGATCCAGGCCTTGAGGGATCAGTCTCCTTCCGACTCGGTGGTTCGTGAGATCCAGACCCTGTTGGATCCGTATTGCCTGGCCATGGTGTCGATCAACCCGGAGGCTCGGGTCAAAGTGTTGCGTGGCCCGGCGGCTCCGCTTCTGGTCCAGGGCGGGTGGACCAGCTTTATGGTCAAGATAGAAAACGACGCCGCCGTCAACGCCCAGCTCCACGCCGAAAGCCCCAACGCGCTGCCGCTGTTTCACAAGTCGACGGGGGCGAAACGGGTCAAACCGGAGAACGTGCTCTCGGACGGAGACGTGGCCAATCGTTTCCTGGAACTGGCCGTCTATGGCCGCCGCCCCCTGCGGAGCCAGCTTTCGGGTCTGAAGCTGGAGTACGCCATCATCCAGATCTACACCCGGGAACAAGGGTTGCGCGAAGCCAAGATCGGATTCCACGTGGGGCAGGGGACCCAGGATTTGGGCTTTCGCAACAGCGTGGACGTCCTCTTCGACTGCCGTCCTGCGGTCCGGGTCCGGCTCCGGGTCAAGGATCACGACGGTACTCCCACCATGGCCTCGTTCGTCATCACCGACGGCATCGAACGGGTGATCGAAGATCCGGAGTTGAATCGTTTGCCGTCCGACTACCGGTTGGCGCGGGCGCTGAGGCGTCCGTGGGACCGGACCCGGGGCATCGGCGATACTCCCGCCCGCGCCGGCCGTCTGGTAGGCGTCTATCCGCTGCCGTCGCGGCGGCTCTCCCGCGGAGAATATCCCGATTTCTACTTCCATCCGCAGGTCTACCGTGCTGACGGCGAGCATGTCTTCCTGCCGGCTGGCGAATACGAAATTCAGGTCAGCCGCGGTCCGGAATATCTGGTCCGGAACCGGAGAGTCCGCGTTCGTCCCGGTGTCGAAGAGCAGGAGATCGGTTTCCGGCTCGAGCGCTGGACGCATTTGGCGGCTCTGGGCTGGTACAGCGCCGACCATCATGTCCACGCCGCCGGATGCAGCCATTACGAGAGTCCCGACGAGGGCGTCCAGCCGTCTCACATGTGGCGCCAGGCGCTGGGTGAAGATTTGAACATCGCCTGCGTCCTGACCTGGGGACCGTGCTGGTATCACCAGAAACAGAACTTCGAGGGTCGGGTGCACTCCCTCTCCACCCGGAACAACCTGATGCGTTATGACGTGGAGGTCTCCGGCTTTCCCTCCTCGCACGCGGGCCATCTCTGTCTTCTGCGGCTCCGGGAAGACGACTACCCCGGGACGACCCGGGTCCAGCAATGGCCCAGTTGGACCCTCCCCGTCCTCCAGTGGGGTCAGGGGCAGGGAGCCGTCGTCGGCTACTCCCACTCGGGATGGGGCCTGGAGCCGAAGGAATTCACCACCGAGCTGCCCAACTACGTGATGGCCAAATTCGACGGGATCGGCGCCAATGAATACATCGTGTCGGTGACCCACGACGCGGTGGACTTCATCTCCGCCGGAGACACGCCGCTGCCCTGGGAGCTCAACATCTGGTACCACACCCTGAATTCCGGGTTCCGGACCCGCATCAGTGGAGAGACGGATTTCCCCTGTATCTACGATGACCGCATCGGGATGGCCCGCAGCTACGCGAAGCTGGAAGGGGAGTTGGACTTCGACCGCTACATGGAGCAGATCCGCGCCGGTAGGAGCTACGTCTCCGACGGCAGATCCCACCTTATCGGGTTTCAGGTGCAGGACCGGGAACTGGGTGCCGAGGGAAGCGAGCTCCGGCTGGCCGCTCCCGGCAAGGTGAAGGTCCGAGCCCGAGTCGCCGCCTATCTTACGGAACGGCAGGATGACGTGGGCGCGCTGATCGCCTCCCGCGGCATGACTCAGCCTCCCTATTGGCATCTGGAGCGGGCCCGAAAGGGGACCAGCCGAAACGTTCCCGTGGACCTGGTGGTCAATGGCCAGTCCGTGTCAACCCGGGTCGTGACGGCTGACGGCGACTGGAACGAGATCGAGTTCGACCATGAGCTCACCCGGTCCAGTTGGGTCGCCCTGCGGGTTCTTGGCAGTTCCCACACCAATCCCATCTTCGTCCTGGTGGGAGACAAGCCGGTCCGGGCTTCACGCAGAAGCGCCGAATGGTGTCGCCAGGCCGTGGATCAATGCTGGAAGATGAAGCACGCCAGGATCCGCGACTCGGAGCAAGACGCGGCCCGCAGGGCTTACGATCATGCCCGCCGCGTCTACGATCTAATCGTTTCCGAAACCGCACCCGGCACCTGACCCCATACCAGGGCTTAATTTCCGTCCCTCTTGAGACCGAGGGCTTTTTGTCCACCTCTCGGGTCAGAAATCGGCTCTCTGCGCGTTGACCTTGGATTTAGTCTGGACTAAACTTCAACTTAGCGCCATGAAATATTCCCCCCCCGCCGCCACGGCCGCGCGCCTTGGCCCTAACTTCCCCATGCTGCTCCTGGCGATCGTCCTGATCGGGATCGGGACCGTGCCGGCGGTGGCCAACCCCCCCGAGGAGTCCCTTGGAGACCGTCTCGACCGGGTGGAGTCCAACCTGGAGCGGTTGATCGGACTCTTGGCCGACGCGCTGGGAGGCACTCTCGGCGAGGATGTGAAAGGTGAACTGCAGTCTCTGGCCGCTGAATTGAAGACGATTCGCCGGCAAGCGTCCCGGGTCGAGGAGCCGGCTCCGAAACACGAGGCGGTCCCGGAGGTGGAAGCGATGGTGGTCGCCGAGGTAGTCGCGGCGCCTGACGCTCCCGGCGCGACGGCGGGAATGTTCGGCGGCAGCATGCCCATGTCCGGGTACATGGAGATGCATGTCAACCACGACGGCTTGAACCCGACGACTCTCGACTTCCACCGCTTCGTTCTGAACCTGGGCCACATGTTCGGGGATCGAGTCCGCTTCTGGTCGGAGCTGGAATTGGAGCACGGCCTGATCGAGGGGGGCGCCCCCACCGGTGAGTTGGAGTTGGAACAGGCCTACCTGGACTTCCTCATCGACCCGAGATTCAACTTTCGGGCCGGGATCTTGTTGACGCCGGTGGGAATCATCAACGAAAGGCATGAGCCGACGGCGTTTCACGGGGTGGAGCGTCCCTTCGTGGATGAGGTGATCCTGCCCACGACCTGGTTTGCCGGCGGCGGAGGCCTGGTGGGAGACTTGGGCGGAGGTTTCTCCTACAAGACCTATGTCATGAGTTCGGTGGACGGCTCCCTCTTTTCGGCGGAGGAGGGTTTCCGGGAGGGAAGGCAGAAATCCTTTCTGGAGAACGCTCGCAATCTGGCCTGGGTCGGGCGAGTCGAATACGGGCCGCTTCCGGGACTGAATCTGGGCACCAGCTTCTGGACCGGAGAGACCGGATTCCAGTTCAGGGATCTGGACGCCCGATTGCGGGTCTTCGAGTTCGACGGCCGGTATCGGTTCGATCGCTTCGAGGCACGGGGACAATTTGCCCTGACCCATCTGGACCAGGCGGCTGAGGTCAACGCTTCGATTCGACGCAGCGCCGGAATCAACCCCAACATTGCCCGGGGAATGCGAGGATTCTATCTGGAAGGCTCCAGCAGCCTGGTGCCGTCCGGTTCCAGCCATGACCTGGTCGGCTTCTATCGCTACGAGAACTTCGACACCCAGCACAGAATGGCTGAAGGGTTCTTCCCCCTGAGCCAGTTCGACCGTTCGGCCCAGGTTCTGGGTCTTTCCTACTTTCCCCACCCGGACGTGGTGCTGAAAGTTGACTACAACATCATGAGGAACGCCAGCCGGGTCGTCCGGGCCCGCAACCGGTGGAACCTGGGCATCGGCTGGTGGTTTTAGGAGGAACGGCCGTGAATTACCGGATGATCCCATGGGGCCTCGGATTGCTCCTGATCGGGCTGGGAGCGGCTCTGGTTCCGGCCCTTCCCAAAGCGAAGAAAAATGGCGAGCCGAAGGTGCAGAAGGTCCGAATCTCCGCGGAGAGATTTCATTTCATTCCCTCCAGGATTCGGGTCAAGAGGGGCACGCTGCTGGAGATCGAGTTGAGCAGCCAGGACACCTTCCACGGATTTCGCATACCCAAGGCCGACGTCGACGTCACGATTCCGGCGCGGGGTCAGGGAACGGTCAAGATCCGATTCCGATCTCGCAAGGCGGGGAGCTTTCCGTTCGAATGCTCCCGTCCTTGCGGCGCCGGCCACACCATGATGCGGGGAACCATCATTGTCGAATAAGGCCTGCGGAGGGAATGCCATGTGGAAACGACCCGGGGTGGTGAAAGGGGGGACCATCCTGGCGATGATGCTGGTCCTTGCGGCCATGGCCGGTCCGGGGGCCGGACAGGGAACCGACGTGCAGGGGACCGAGTTCGGCGAACCCATCCAGGGAATAGGAGGCGTGGAGTTCGAACTCTTCCGCCTGGGACTCGAGGACTTCCTGGAAGTGGAGGACGCGGACGAAGGACTGGGGCCCCTGTACAACGGCCGCTCCTGCGCCGAATGCCACGTCATTCCCGCCATCGGGGGGACCAGCACCATCACCGAGGTCCGGGCCGGGACTCTGCACGCTGACGGAACCTTTCAGGACCCGCCGGGAGGGTCCCTGATCCATCTCTTCTCCATCCCCAACCATGCGATCCAGGCGGCGATCCCCGCGGGCGCCAACGTGGTGGCCAAGCGGCAGCCGATCCCCCTGTTCGGAGACGGTCTGGTGGAATCGGTTCCGGATGAAGTCCTGGCGGCTTTGGAGGATCCGGAAGACCAGGACGGGGACGGGGTCAGCGGGCGTGTCCATTGGGTCGTGGATCGGGACTCCGGGGAGACCCGCGCCGGGCGCTTCGGTTGGAAGGCGCAGCAATCATCCCTGTTCACCTTCGGAGCAGAGGCCTACCGCAACGAAATGGGGATCACCAGCGACCTGTTCCCCAACGAGATGTGTCCTGCCGGAGACTGCGAGCCGTTGGAACTCATCGACGCCGTCGCCGATCCTGAGGATGGGCCTGAACCGTCCACGGGCCTGCGGGGGATCGACAACTTCGCCAATTTCATGCGCCTGCTGGGCCCGCCGCCGAGAGGTGCGGAAAACGACCGGACGCGAAGCGGGGAAGAACTCTTCGAGGAGGTTCAATGTTCCGCCTGTCACGTGCCGACTCTACAGACCGGGGCCAGTCCGTTCGAAGCCCTCAGCCACAAGACCTTCAGTCCGTTTGGGGATTTCCTGCTCCATGACATCGGAACCGGAGACGGGATTCGGGACGGAGACGCCGGCCCAACGGAGATCCGGACGGCACCCTTGTGGGGCGTCGCGGCTCGGGCCCCATATTTGCACGACGGTTCCGCGGCAACCATCGAGGCGGCGATTCTGAGACACCGCGTCGAGGCCGAAGGCAGCCGAACCCTGTTCGAAGCCCTGACCACGGAGGAACGCGAGGCGCTGCTGGCCTTCCTCCGGTCTCTCTGAAGAGGTGGTTTGGCCGGTCTCCCAGCTCAAACAGGCCTGCGTACGCACGTACCCAAACGCGGACGGCGCCGTTCCCATTCACAGCCGGCCCGCCTTGAGCCGTTGGTATGCCGCCACCGCCAGTTGGTCGCAACGTTCGTTCATGGGGTGTCCGGCATGGCCGCGAACGCGCTCGAAGCTCACCTCATGCCGGTTCCGAATCCGGTCCAGTCGCTCCCAGAGATCCTGGTTCTTGACCGGCTTCTTTCCGGAGGAGGTTTTCCTCTTCCATCCCCGGGCCTTCCATTTGTAGATCCAATCCGTGGCTCCCTGCTGGACGTAGGAACTGTCCGTCACCACGTGGACACGAGCGGGGCGGCTCACCCGGGAGAGACCCTGAATGACCGCTTGAAGCTCCATTCGATTGTTGGTCGTCTGCCATTGGGCACCGCTGTCCTCCAGCGTCCTGCCCGACGACCGGTGTTCCAGGATGAATGCCCAACCGCCTGGGCCGGGATTGCCGCTGCAGGCACCGTCGGTATACACAACGACCTCCACATCGCCCGAAACAGCCTGGGATGCTGCACCCCTTGTCATTGATCTGCTCCCCGCGCTCGACCTCCGGTTTACCTTCCGGGCGACGTCCCGACTGCGCCGTCGCAGCTATGCGGATCGACGTGGCATCGGAGAAGGTGGTAGGAAAGCTCATCATAGCAGACGTATGGAGATCCCCTCCCGGATGGAACGAGCAGCGTTCCCAAAAATCCCTCGGGGTGGGAACAGTCTGGAATCCGTTCAAACGCTCCGACTTGTGGAGAAACGCCGTCATCTGCTATTATCGCGGCCTTAGATTCCATTATGGGTAGCGTACTCAAGAAGAAGAAAAAACGGCGCGGCAAGCTTCGCCGGAAGCGCCGTCACCAGATCCGCAAGAACTCCCACTCCAAGTAAGCGCGGTCTTCGACTTCCGCTTTGAGGTTTCGGGAAACTTGACTCCTCGCAGTAAGCAGGCTTCGTCCGCCCGCTGACGAAGCGTTTTGTCCTGCTCTGACCTGTCTCCGCTTCGCACCGGGAGCCTCAGTGCGCCTCGGACCGGCGATGCCCGGAATTGAGGCTCCAAAGGCTTGCATGGGGACGGAAACAGGTTCTATAGTGTGAGCGAAGTTCCTGCCGACAGCGACAAAGTGGTGAAGGAGGCTACATGAGCAAAGAGAGGGAAGAAGAACACGTGACCGCGAACGTTTCGCGGCGTGACTTCTTGAGAGGAGGCGCCGCCGGCGCCGTAACCACGGGACTGCTGCAGCGTATCAGCGGCGCTCCGTCCGCGATGTCGGGCCATGGGGTCGAGGGTCCGGGAGCCTTGAGCATGAAGCTCCAGGTGAACGGACGCAAACATCGGGTGGAATTGGAACCGAGAACGACCCTGCTGGATGCGCTCCGGAACCATCTGGATCTGACCGGAGCAAAAAAGGTCTGCGATCGGGGAACCTGCGGTTCCTGTACGGTCCTGGTGGATGGAAAGCCGGTCTACTCCTGCTCGACCCTGGCCATCGAGGCCCAAGGCAAGGACGTCACCACCGTGGAGGGACTGGGGACTCCGGAGCGAATGCATCCGGTTCAGGAAGCGTTCGTCGACAACGATGCCCAGCAGTGCGGCTTCTGTACGCCAGGGTTCGTCGTTGCCTGCAAGGCATTCCTCGACCGCCATCCCAATCCCACGCTGGAACAGATCAATACGGGTCTGGGGGGCAATCTCTGTCGCTGTGGAACCTACGTCGGAATTCGCCCGGCCGTGATGCAGGCGGCAGGGGTCCTGAAAGGAGGGACCAATGGCTGATTACTCATGGCCGGAAGCTTCCAAGAGGAAATACATCGGCAAACGTGTCTCTCGTCTGGATGGGCCTCTCAAGGTTACGGGAGTCGCCAAGTATTCCTACGACGTCAACCGCTCCGGGATGCTGTTCGCCAAGATCCTTCGCTGTCCTCATGCCCACGCTCGGATCACTAGCCTGGACACTTCGGCGGCGGAAGCCGTACCCGGTGTCAAGGCGGTCCGCGTGATTCAGGGGGTCGGCTCCGAGATCAAGTGGGAGCTGGACGAGGTGTTGACCGTCGCCGCCGAGACGGAAGAGGCGGCTGAGGATGGAGTCCGGGCAATCCGGATCGATTACGAGGTGCTTTCCCACTTCGTCACGGAAGAGGATCGGGCCAACGCTCCGGACCAGGAGATTGCAAGGGAGGAGACCGAAGGAGAGCCGGCGGGGGCCATGGCCTCGGCGGACGTCCGGAGCAAGGGCTTTTATGGCATTGCCGCCATCACCCATTGCTGCATGGAGTCTCATGGTCAGGTCTGCGAGTGGGAAGGCGAAGACAAGCTCAACGCCTGGTGCTCCACCCAGGCGGTTTCGGGTCTGCCCGGTCAGTTCGCCGACAAGCTGGGCCTGCCGACCGCCAACGTGCGGGTGATCACTCCCTACATGGGCGGTGGATTCGGAAGCAAGTTCAGCGCCGATCGCTGGGGCATCGAATGTGCCGAGCTGGCCCGTCAGGAAAACGCCGCCGTCAAACTGTTCCTGGAGCGGGACGCGGAGTTGGCCGTTGCGGGAGACCGCCCCTCGGCTTACGCCAAAATCGAGGTCGGCGCCAAATCCGACGGAACCATCGTGGCCTGGTCTTCGGAAACGTGGGGCTCCGGCGGGATCTCAGGTTCGCGCGGCAGTCCGCCCGTCCCCTACATTTTCCAGGTTCCCAACCGGAAGCAGACACACCATTCGATCGTCATCAACAAGGCCACGGCACGAGCCTGGCGGGCGCCCAACCATCCTCAGGCCTGCTTCCTGACCATGAGCGCCCTGGAGGACCTGGCCGCCGAGTTGAAGATGGATCCCCTGGATCTGTTTCTCAAGAACGTCTCCATTACCGGACCCCGAGCCGACACCTATGCCGAGGAATTGGAAGTCGGGGCCGCGCTCATCGATTGGAAACGCAACTGGCACCCCCGGGGAGACAGTGGACGCGGCCCCGTCAAGCGGGGTCTCGGGTTGGGCATTCATACCTGGGGCGGGAGAGCGCATCAGAGCAACTGCGAAGTCGTGGTCTTTCCCGACGGAAACGTGGAAGCACGGTTGGGGAGTCAGGACCTGGGCACCGGCACCATTACGGTCATCGCCATGATCCTGGGCGAGACCTTGAGCCTTCCCCTCGACGCCGTGAACGTGCGGATCGGCGACAGCCGGTTTCCCGCGTCGGGAGGTTCCGGAGGAAGCACCACCGTCGGTGGCGTGACCTCTTCGACCCGCCGGGCGGCGGTCAACGCGCTGGAACAGCTACTGGAACGGGTGGCTCCGTCACTGGGAGCGGCTGCCGATGAACTGGAAGCCGTCGGCGGGAGGATTCAGGTCAAGGGGAACCCGGCCCGCAGTCTTTCCTGGCGACAGGCCGCTGCCCGTATCGGTCCCAGCCCCCTGAGTGCGTCGGGCAAGAACCCCGGTCCCGGCAAGCTCAGCGACAGCGGCGTGGGCGGTGTTCAGATGGCGGACGTTTCCGTGGACGTGGAGACGGGGATCGTCAAGATCAACAAGGTGGTGGCGGTTCAGGACTGCGGCCTGATCATCGACATGAAACTTGCCGAGAGCCAAGTCTATGGTTCCCTGATCATGGGAATCGCCTACGCCTTGATCGAGGAGAAGGTCCTGGATCCGGTGAGCGGCAAGATGTTGAACCCGGACATGGAGTTCTACAAGCTGCCCGGGATCGGGGACATCGGCGAGTTGGTCGTGCACATGATGACGGGCCCCGAATACGAAAAGCGGGGCGTGATCGGATTGGGTGAGCCTCCGGTGATCTCCACCGGCGCGGCTGTGGCCAATGCCGTGGCCAACGCCATCGGTGTACGCGTTCCGTATATGCCCGTTACCCCCAATCGCGTGTTGGAAGCCCTTGAGAAGGGAGGAACTGCCTGATGCGAGCCTTCGAATATGCCAACCCAACCTCGATCCAGGAGGCTGTACGGCTCCTGGGAAGTAACGATGGAGAGTCGGCGGTGCTGGCCGGCGGAACCGATCTCCTGAGTCTGATGAAGGACTATGTGGTGACTCCCGGCCGTCTCGTGAACATCAAGTCCATCGAAGAGCTGCAGGGGGTGAGTTACGACTCCGGGAACGGGCTCAGCATCGGCGCCGTTGTGACCTTGGACGAATTGGCCGCCCAGACTTTCGTGCAGACCCACTATCCGGCGCTGGCGCAGGCGCTTGACGGCATTCGCAGTCCGCAGATCCAGGCTGCCGGAACCGTCGGGGGAGACCTCTGTCAGCGGCCTCGCTGCTGGTATTTTCGCCGCGGCTTCGGACTGTTGGCGCAGATGGACGGCAAGTCCATGGTCGCGGCTGGAGACAACCGCTACCACGCCATTCTGGGCAATGACGGCGCGGCGCAATTCGTCAATGCCTCGAGTCTGGCCCCCGCTTTGATTGCACTCGGGGCCAAGGTCGCGATCCAAGGAGCCTCCGGTTCCCGGGAAGTCGACCTCAAGAATTTTTTCCAAACTCCCGGGTCCCAAGGTGAGCGGGAAAACGTCCTGGCTCCCAACGAGATTCTGACCCGGATCATGGTTCCGGCGGCTTCAGGGGCCCAGAACGCAACCTACGAAGTTCGGGAGAAGGAGGCACTGGACTGGCCGCTGGCGGCGGCGGCCGTCTCTCTGACCCGGAATGGAGGGGGTGTCGGTCAAGCCCGTGTCGTCTTGGGACACGTGGCTCCTGTGCCCTGGGTTTCCGAGAAGGCCGCCATGGCTCTGCAAGGCAAAGCCGTCAGCCGGGAAGCGGCGGAGAGTGCCGGTGACGCGGCCGTCGAAGGGGCCCGGGCTCTGAGCCGGAACAAATACAAGATCCAGTTGGCTCGAGTGGCCGTCAAACGTGCCGTGCTCCGGGCAGCCGGGATGGAGGGGAGTTGATCATGTTGGACGTGGAGCAGATCAAGTTTCAACTTTGCCGACGTTTGCGGTGGAAGGGAATGTACGTCGAGGCGGAGCCGGACCTCACGGTGCCTCCAAGCAATGACGCTTACTTCTGGTGCAACGAGACCATGACCTGCCTGGGACCCGACGGGGACTTGGCGAACGAGGAGAGGTGCCAGTCGGACCGGGGCTGCCACGAGCCCTTGTAGTCGTTGCTCAGGGCGAAAGATCCCGGCTGGGCTCGATCCGGAATCGGTGAGTTGCACACCGACCGTGGCTTCCGGTTCGGATTGGAGCGGTCAAGTTGGTCCGACGGGTACATCTGATAGGATAAGGACTCAATCACATAGGGGGTCAGTTATGAGAACAGGAATCGTTGCTTGCTTGACCTTGGCCGTGGTCATGATGCCTCTGGTTGCCGCCGATGCCACCATCGCCGGAGATTATCTGGAGGTGAGGACGACGGACGTTTACACCGGGCCCTGTTTCGCCAACGCGGAAGTCAATCTGACGGGAAAAGAGGCCATGCTCGCCTGGCGGGTCCGCCAGGGGAGTTGGAACGGCGTTTCGCTGCATGGACTCAGCGTGATTGCCATCGTGAAGTCCGCGTCCACCTTGGGTGATCCTCATGCCGTGGACCGTTCTTCCCGGTCCCTGATCATCGTGGATGAGCGGGCGGACGCCGATCAGGAGGAGGCCCTGTTGGCTTTCGTCCGGGCGGAAGCTCCCCACCTGACGGAGGATCTGGTCCAGGTCCAACGTGCGCCCATCGCTCTTGAATTCGGCGCTTCCAAGGCGTTTGCGCGCCTGCAGGCTGGAGACATCGCCTCCCTCCGGACCCGGGCCCTGAATCACCACGACCATATCTGCGGCAACGAGACGGTCTATTATCCGCCGTTGACCGAGGTGGCCGATGCCCGTCCCGCCTTCACTCTCTCCCATAGATTCCAGGGAGAGGGGCTGGGAAGCAGTTGGGCAACCTACGGAACCCGCGGGGCGTTCGTCGGGAGCTTCACCCGCTGAGGAGCTCGGTGCGGATCGGACGGCGAGTTCGCGAAAGAACTTGGTTCTTGTCCCGTCGGCTGCTGGGGATCGTCCTGTTCGGTGCCGGTTTGACGCCGGCCCTCGGTGCGGACGGGCCCTTGACCGTGGAGGCGGCCAAGGTCGACCCGCCGCCGGAACTTTCCCAGGAGGTTCGGAACACTCTCCAGCCGGAAGCTCTGCGCGTCATGCAGGGCGGACAACCATTTGCCGAGTTCTGGCTGAGAGCGGACGTGCCGGAGGCATCGTCGCCGTCCACCGAGTTGGGAGTCAGTTTCGGCCAGTGGAAGGTCGGAACCCTGGTCGGCGCCGTCCGCTTTCCGGCGAAGTGGTCCGACTACAAGGATCTGCCGATTGTACCTGGCGTCTATACCCTCCGCTATGCCATCCAGCCGCAGGACGGCGCCCACATGGGGGTGGCCATGTACCGGGATTTCCTCCTACTGATCCCTGCCAAGATGGATGGAGATCCGGATCTGGAATACGGACCGGACGAGTTGGTGAAAGCCAGCGCCGAAGCCGCCGTCGGCAGGCATCCCGCCACTCTCAGCCTCTTCCCGATCTACGACGAGGTCACCGGCCCCAAGCTCATGAAGAACGATATGGACCAGTGGACTCTGGTCGTCCAGTCCGGTTCTCTGACGATGGGCCTGGTGATGCTCGGCCACGGTGAGATCGAATAGCCCGGAAATTCCGGTTTCTCATTGACCCGCGGCCGGGTTGCCACTTCCCATTTGTGAGACAATCCGTCCCGTCGCAAAGGTCACGGCGGTACCCACCAGAACGTACCAGGGCCACGCCACTTCTCCCGTCCAGTGAATCACGAGCATGGTGGCGAGGCCCGCCGCCATTCCCGTCAGGGCCCCTCTCTGGGTGATGCCGCGACGGCGCAGGGCCAGCAGAAAGACACCCAGCACGCTTCCCATGGTCAGGCTGGGTATGGTCAGGCCCGCTTCCAGGACGGATCCCCAGTTCCTGGCCAAAAGAGCGATGACCACCAGAATCCCGCACCATCCCAGGGTCAACAGCCGGGACACCCGCAGGTAGTGGGCTTCGGTTCCGCGCCGCCGCCACCGGCGGTAGAAGTCGTGGATGGAGGAGGCGGACAGGGAGTTCAGAGAGCTGCTGAGGGTCGACATGGCAGCGGCGAAGATGGCTGCGATGATCAGCCCCGAGATTCCCGAGGGCAACTCCTGGACGATGAAGATGGGAAATATCCGGTCGGTCTGGACCAGTTCCTGCTCCAGAGGGAAATTCCGGTAGAAGACGAAGAGCAGAGCTCCCAGCAGCAGGAAGAGTCCGAACTGTGCCAGGATCACCACGCCGCTGGCGATCAGAGCGATCTGGCTGCGTCGGGGAGTGCCGCTCGAGAGATAGCGCTGGACCATCATCTGGTCCGTGCCGTGGGTCGCCAGTGTCAGAAAGGCGCCGCCCAACAGACCCGCCCAAAAGGTGTAGGGGGTGGCCAGAGCCAGATCGAAGTCGAAGACCTGCAGCTTGCCGTGGAGCTGCGCCTCACTGATGGCCTGGGACCATCCTCCGGGAATCTTTTCCAGCAGGACGTAGAGGGCGATGGCGGCTCCCGACAGATAGACGACGAGTTGAACGACGTCATTGAAGATGACCGAGAGCATGCCCCCGTAGAACGTGTAGGCGACGGTGACGGCGCCGATCAGGAGCACGGCCCAAAAATCGGAGAGTCCCGTGACCACCGAAAGGACCAGCCCGGTGGAAAACAGACGGACCCCGTCCGCCAGGGAACGGGTGCCGAGAAAAAGGAGAGCAGAGAAGCTTCTCACCCCTTTCCCCAGCCGGTAGGCCAAGAGCTCGTAGGCGGTCTGCAGCCGCTGTTTGAAGTAGGCGGGGACCAGCAGAAAACTGACCAGTACACGGCCCACCACGTATCCCAGGACCAACTGGAGGAAAGTGAAATTTCCGGTGTAGGAGAGGGCCGGGACCCCGATGAAGGTGAGGGTGCTGGTCTCGGTAGCGACGATGGAGAGGCAGACGACCCACCAGGAAAGGTTGCGGCCGGCCAGGAAGTACTGCCCCAGGTCCTTGCGGCCTCGGCCCAGCAGGATGCCCAGGAGGGCCGTAGCCAGGAGATAGAGCACCAGGATGGTGTAGTCCAGGAGCGAAAAGCCCACGGCGGCTTATGGTCCTATGTTCCCGGACCGGGGTCAATCGGGCTGGGAGGCTGCGTCGCAGAAATTGATCTACTGCTTTCTCGCTACGATCATTTCTACCGCGCAGACTCCTGTTCCGAATTCAGGATCCGAGGCAGGGGTGAGCGATCCAGCAGGTAGGCGCTTTGTCCATCCATGAAGAAGAAATCCGAGGCGCAATAGCTCCGGTTCAGGTAGTGGACGAAGATCTCGCGGATCTTCCGCTGCCACTCTCGAGCCAGCTTCGGCTCCGTTCTCCGAAGCGTGTTGAAGTCGCCGGGCACCTCGACCAACAGCCGTTTCGAATCCAGGTCGATCCGGAACCCGGACAGACGTGCAAGACCGCTGATCGGATCAGGTTTCACCCGGGTGGCCCAGGGCCGGCCGGCACCCGTTGACGTGGATGAGGACGACCGGTCGATCCTTTGCCGGACGCGTTGCGACTTGACGAACCAGGAGACCCACACCCGGTCGGAAGCGATCCCCCTGGTGAAGTGACTCTGCAGGTTCCCATAGTAGTTGGGGAGGTACGACCGAATCACGGCTCCCAGCTTCTTCAGGTTCAGGTGGGCGTTCGCCGCAAGGAGCGGATCAAAGGTCCACTTGATCAGATCCAGCCCCGAACCCAATGCGTAGTCCCTCTGGAACAGCTTCAAGTGGTACCCGATGCCGTGGGAACGGAAAGCTGGGAGGACGCCCATGAGTTGGCTGTGGAGGTAGGGGACTCGCGTCCCGTTTTCCGACCCCAGCCAGGCGAGAGCGAACCCGACCAGATCGCTGCCGGCAAAGGCTCCGGCCACTAGCCCGCCACTCTCGGCCACGGCGAACAGGGCTCGGGCCGGGTAGGGGGAATCGGAGCCGGGTGTGCCGTACCCCCAGATCTGTTCCTCCAGGTCGACGACCCGATCCATTTCTCCGATTGCGGTGAGGGCTCTGAGGCGAATGGTTTGAATGCCGGTCTGAACCGTCCGTTCAGGTAGGAGATCAGCCATGGTCGGCTCCCGTCCGGGTGCGCCGCCGGATTATAGCAGTTCCGGTGCGAAGACCCGCTCCACTGTTGACTACTTGACGAAACGAGGTTCGCACCCCGAGAATGACCGGAATGCGGCTGGCGAATCGAATGTCCAATTTGGGCACCGAAACGGCATTTGAGGTGCTGGCCCGGGCCAAGGGCCTGGAAGCGCAAGGCCGGGACATCGTCCACCTGGAGATCGGGGAGCCCGACTTCAATACCCATGAAGACATCGTCGAGGCGGCTGTCAAGGCCTTGAGAGACGGCCATCACCACTACACTCCGTCGGCGGGCATCCTTCCTTTGCGCCAGGCCATCGCCCGAGAGATCTCGCAGACCAGGCAGATCGCAGTCGATCCGGATGAGGTCGTGGTGACGCCCGGCGCCAAGCCGATCATATTCTTTTCCCTGCTGGCCCTGGCCCAGAAGGGGGACGAGGTGATCTATCCCGATCCGGGGTTCCCCATCTACGAGTCGATGATCCGGTATGTGGGGGCGCGTCCGGTGCCCGTTCCCTTGCGCGAGGAGCTGGATTTTCGGATCGATATCCAGGAACTGGTCGACTTGTCCAGTCCGCGCACCCGTCTCATCATTCTCAACTCTCCCAACAACCCCACCGGTTCGGTGCTGAACCGGGGAGATCTCGCCGCCATCGTCGACGCGTTCGCGGATACGGACGTTCTCTTTCTCTCCGACGAGGTCTACAACCGCATCGTTTACGACGAACCCCATGTGAGTATCGCTTCGTTCCCCGGCATGAAGGAGCGGACCGTTCTGCTCGACGGGTTCTCCAAGACCTACGCCATGACCGGCTGGCGGTTGGGTTACGGCATCATGCCCAAGGAGCTGGCCGGGCACGTGACCAAGCTCATGGTCAACTCCAATTCCTGTACGGCTGCCTTCACCCAGATGGCCGGAATCCAGGCGCTCCAGCAGGATCCGAAGCCGGTCCACGAGATGGTGAAGATCTTCCAGACTCGGAGAGATCGAATCGTCGATCTTCTGAACAGCGTCGAGGGGGTCTCCTGCCGGCTGCCAAAAGGCGCCTTTTACGTTTTTCCCAACACCAGAGCGCTATCCGGCGATTCTCCAAAGCTGGCTGATTTCCTGCTGCAGAAAGGGGGCGTCGCGCTCCTTTCCGGGACCTCCTTTGGAACCATGGGACAGGGCTACCTGCGTCTTTCCTATGCCACCTCCCTGGAACTGCTGGAAAAGGGTGTCCGGAGAATGCAGACGGCATTGGCGAAGTGGCCGGCTATGGTCTGACACCAGGCCTCGATTCGGAGAGAAGCTAGAAACGGGAGTCGAATGCCAGATGAAGAGTTATCGCATCTACGCAACCTGTGACATTGGAGAAGAAGGGATCAAGCGCCTGACGGATCGGGGCTACCAGGTCGAAGTTTATCCCGAAGTCGAGCCTCCGCCGAAGGCGCTGATCGTGGAAAAGGTCGCGTCGGGAATCGACGGGCTCATCACCACGCTGCGCGACCCCATCGATGAGGAGGTGTTCCAGGCGGGTGAGGGCACCTTGAAGGTGGTTTCCCAGATTGCCGTGGGTGTCGACAATATCGACGAAGCGGCGGCCCGCAAGTACCGGGTGCCCTACACTCATACGGCCGTGGTGCTGACCGATGCCACGGCCGAATTCGCTTTCTTCATCATGGGTTGCGTTTCGCGAAAGCTGTACCCGAGTGAGCGGCTGGTCCGGGAAGGCCGCTGGGAGACCTGGCATCCCTATCTCCCTTTCCTGGGAGACGAGGTCACGGGCAAGACGGTCGCCGTGATCGGGACCGGGCGCATCGGGCGGGCCTTTCTGCTCAAGTGCACCGGGCTGGACGCCGACATCCTTTGTTGTGACCTCTTGCCGGAGGATCGGTCATTCGTGAATTCGGTGCAGGCACTCTTCGACTTCAAGTACGAGCAGGGCTTGTCGAATCGCCGGGCCACCATCCGTTGGACCTCATTCGAGGAGGCTTTCCGCCAGGCAGACTACATCAGCCTGCACGTCCCTCTCACGCCCGAAACCCACCATCTCATCGATGACGAGGCGTTGGAAATAATGAAACCGACGGCTTATCTCATCAACACCTCCCGGGGTCCTGTCGTGGACCCCGATGCGTTGGTCCGGGCCCTCCGCCAGGGTCAGATCGCCGGCGCCGCCTTGGATGTCTTCGAGCAGGAGCCGCTTCCGATCGACTCGCCGATGCAAGACGCGGACCTGGAAGACCGGTTGCGCATTTTTCACCACTTTGCCAGCGCCGGACGGCGAACTCGGCTCTCGGGTGATCCGGACCTGGGCATGGCGGGTCGAACCGCCCAGGGAATCATCGACGTCCTGGAAGGGAATTACGGAGGGGATCCGTCCAAGATGCCCTACGTGTTCAACAAGTCCACCTTCGCTTGAAACTCCGGCAGCTTGAACCTGCCCGCAGGCATCAGGAGGCCGGTCCCCGGGAAAAGACGGCGAAGAAGCGATCCTCGAAGACGGGGTATTCTCCGGTCATTCGGAAGCCGATGGCGGCCATCCAATCCTTGACCTGATCCAGGGTCATCTTCATTTCGGGCTCTTTGTGTCCCTCGATCAGGTCGATGATGACGATACGTGCACTCGGCTTCAGATACCCGGAGAGCGTTTCAAGATAGGCTTGGCGCCCCTCGATGTGGTGCAGCACGTTGTGAAAGAAGGCCAGGTCCAGGTTCCGAACCGGTAACCTGGGATCGGTGAACTCTCCCAACACGGGGAAGACGTTGTCCAAGCCTCTCTTCTGCGCGCCCTCTCGGATGAAATCGACAAAACCCTGATCCACCTCGACTGCGAACAACGTACCTCCGGGGGCCACGGCCCGAGCCAGGGGCCAACTGTAGACACCGCTGCCGGCGCCGATATCCGCCACCAGGTCACCCGGTTTCAGGTTCAGTTGGGCCATGACCTCGTCGGCCTTGAGCTTGGCGAGGCGTTCGGGCCGTTCCAGCGACTTGATCCATTCCTTTGCCGGCTTGCCTCCCAACTGTGGAGCGCTCTGGGCCGGGGAAGCACACAAGATCAGTGCCGTGAGAACGGAAATACGTTTAAACATGGCGTAATCCTTTCTGCGTCTCGGGTTCGGCGTCCGTCAGTCTACTACGTTGCGAGGATGGAGAAGAGTGGAAAGAGGGCGACCACACAAGGGGTGCCCCTACGCCGATCCATCGTGCGGCGTGGTCTTGAGGACTGACTTGGTGACCTTTCCCATGGCGTTTCGAGGCAGGGAATCGACGATGAGGAACAATCGGGGACACTTGAAGAGAGCCAGCGCGGATCGGCAATGAGCCGCCAGGTCCTCCTGGCCGGCCGTCCCATCGGTCACCACGAACGCCGCCACCTTCTCTCCCAGGTCCGGGTCGGGCAGTCCGACCACCGCCACTTCGCGGACTCCCGGGTGACGCTCCAGGACGTCCTCCACCTCCCGGGAGCCGATGCGATAGCCACCCGATTTGATCAGGTCGACGCTCAGGCGGCCCACCAGGTGGTAGTAACCGTTTTCGTCACGGTACCCGGCGTCTCCAGTGCGCAGCCAATCCCCCAGAAAGGCCTTGGATGTCGCCTCCGGATCTTTCCAGTAGCCGCCAAACACGTTGGGGCCGCGCACGCAGACTTCCCCGATCCGCTTGTCTTCCCGGATCTCCCTCATCTGGTCGTCGATCAGGCGGAGTTGAACCGAGGGCAGGGGAAATCCGACCGATCCGGGGAGACGCCCATGGAAGGGGTTGGACGTGTTCATGATGGTCTCCGTCATCCCGTATCGTTCCAGGATGGTCTGACCGGTCATTTCGCGGCACATCCGGTGCAGTTCCACCGACATGGGAGCGGACCCGCTGATGGCCAGGCGTAGAGTGTCGAAGTTGTGGACCCGCGGATCGAAGGCGGACACCATTCGGTGGTACATGGTGGGCACACCCATGAACAGCGTGCAGCCCTTCCGGGTCAACAGATCCAGGACCTGAGCCGGATTAAACTTCCGGGTGAGGATCGCTTGGCACCCCGTCATGGCCCATCCATGAAGGGCCACGACCAGTCCGTGAACATGGAACAGCGGCAGGGTCAACAAGAGGCGGTCCGCCCGGGACCATTGCCAGACCTGAATCAGATCCTCCAGGTTGCTCCGGATGTTTCGGTGGGTCAGGAGGACTCCCTTGGGGCGCGCGGTGGTCCCGGAGGTGAAGCAGAGCAGGGCCGGGGCCTCCGGATCTTCCGCTTCCGGGAAGCCGCCATCTTGTTCCTGCAGAGTGTCCCAGAACTCTTCCTTCAAGAGTTGCATTCCCACCCGGCCGGGGTAGGGATCGGACCCGACGAGCCCTGAAATCTCGGCCCGGCCCGCCACGTACTCCAATTCCTGCAACGTGGCCGCGGAAGTCACCGGGACCGTCACCACGCCCAGCAGGTGGTTGCCCAGAAGCGCCACGACCAGCTCCGGAGAGTTCGGCAGATGCAGGGCGACCCGATCGCCGGCCCGAAGCCCTCTCCGGTGGAGGGTGGCGGCATAGCGCTCGGTCCACCGTGTCAATTGGAGGCCGGAATAGGTCCAGGGGGAAACCTCGGGAGAGGGGATGAACTCCAATCGCGTTTCGGAGGTCTCGTCCACCGACAAATATCGCATCGATTCATTCCGTCAGAGTCTGGACCCGAGAGGCTTCCATAATAAACCCCGAAGCCTCTGAGGATGACTTCTTTTTCGCCATATGGCCGGCGATTCGGACGAAAAATGCGGGCCAGGAGCGGGGAGCCGCCAGACTGCCGCGGGTTGCCACGAAGACTATGACGGACGTACTCTCTGCCCTGTGCCCAAGGACCGGTTTATCAGCCTG
This sequence comes from Acidobacteriota bacterium, assembly GCA_965217775.1. GTDB lineage: Bacteria > Acidobacteriota > UBA6911 > RPQK01 > JAJDTT01 > JAJDTT01. Next base: position 1,756,359 of record CBDCJH010000002.1, on the reverse strand, counting down.
GTGCGCACGCTCTGTGGATTGCTCTTCCTCAGTTGTCCGCAGGCCTATGGCGGCGCGACTTCGGCCTCGCAGATCGGTTCTCCCGCCACTGAAGGACCTGAGAATCCGCGCCTGGAGGATCGACTTGGACAGGTTCTGGCGGCTCCCGTCCTGGTTCGGTCCTCTTGGGGAATCCAGGTCCAGTCCATGGACACCGGGAAGATTCTGTTTGCCGAGAATCCCCACAAGCGTCTGGTACCCGCCTCGAATCTGAAGCTGCTGACCGCCGTCGCGGCCATCGAAGACCTGGGGCTGGACTTCCGGTTCACGACTCGGGTCCTGACCGATGGCCGTATCGAGGACGGGACCTTGGAGGGAAACCTCATCATCCAGGGAGGCGGAGACCCGACCCTTGGCGCACGCTTCAACAGCCCCGATCCGGAGAAGATGGAGGAGGGGGATCCCCTGGCCGTGTTCCGGCAGTGGAGAGCGAATCTTCAGACGTTGGAAATTCAACGAATCCGGGGAAGGCTGTTGGCGGACGACAGCCTGCTGGAGACGGAAGGCCCCGGCCGGGGGTGGGCTTGGGACGATCTGGTCTACGGCTACGGAGCCTCCCCCAGCGGCCTGCAGTTCAACGAGGGCGTCGCCCTGGTCCAGGTTTCGCCGACTCACCTGGGGGCTCTTGCCCACCTCCTGTGGCGGCCGAGAACGCCACTGATCCGCTGGAGAAACCAGATCCGGACCGGTCCGTATCAAGAACTGGAGTTGAAATGGCCCAGTCTGGAAGCGGAAGTCATCTTGGCGGGCGCCGTGGAACCCTCGCAGAAGCCGGTCTGGCTCGGCGTCGCGGTCCGGGACCCAACCGCATACTTCATCAGCGCCTTCGCCGAGTTCCTGAGCTCCAGCGACCTGGAACTGATGGGCGTCCGGGAGGGCGGGAATGGCCACGCGGTTCCGGGCGAATCCAGGACGGAGCTCTTTTCTCACGACTCTCCGCCCCTTGCCCAAGTTCTGCGTGTCTTCCTTAAAATCAGCCAAAATCTCTATGGAGAAACGCTCCTGCGGATGTTGGACCCGGCCCCGAGAGGAAAGCGAGTCCAGGAGGGCCTCACCCGGATGGAGTCGGTCCTCACCCATCGCGTCGGTCTGGAGGCGGACAGCTTCCTGCTGGCGGACGGTTCCGGCCTCTCTCGTCACAACTTGATCTCAGCCGCCGCCCTGGTGAAACTCCTGGAACATGTGCACCGGCAATCCTATGGGCCGGCCTTTCGGCAATGGCTGCCGGCGGCGGGAGTCGACGGCACTCTCCGCCGGCGTATGAAGGCCCCCGGTCTGAAGGGCCGGGTCCAGGCCAAGACCGGGTCCATGGAGGGAGTCCGGGGGTTATCGGGGTTTCTGGAGACGGTTCATGGCGAAACTCTGGCCTTTGTCATGTTGGCCAATCATCTCAGGGGTGACGAGGCGGAACTGGAATCACTCCAGGAAGAGTTTCTCCAGGTGTTGGCCGCCGCGCCCAGGACCGGTCCGTCTCCTTCGTCTCCCCAGTGATTCGGCCGAAAGATGCCGTAACAGTCCGTGGTGAAAGTCTCGCGAGCACCGAGACCGTTCCTGCGCCCGCCGGACAAGGCGCGATTCGGGAGCATACCGGGAGTATGTGAGCCGATAGCAACGCAGTCCGCCGGGATGCAGGGACGGTCGAATGCCGTGACGACTTTTGCCACGGGCTGGTAACGGTCGATCGAAATCGGCGGCCGGGAAATCGGACACTCAGCAGCGTGTTCCCTATTTGCGACTGCGTTTCTTCACCTGCTTGACGAAATCCAGCCGGGCCTGAAGCTCGCGCTCGAATCCCTCGCCGCTCGGCTCATAGTAGCTTCGCCCGGCCAGATTGGAAGGCAGGCAATCCATATCGGCCACTCGGTCCGGTTCGTTGTGGGCGTAACGATAGTTCCGGCCGTAACCGAGTTCCTTCATCAGGCTGGTGGGAGCGTTCCTCAAGTGCAGGGGGACGGGTTGGTTGCGGGTGCTGGTAACGTCCTTCTCGACCCGCGAGTAGGCCTCGTAGATCCGGTTCGACTTGGGAGCCTGCGCCAGATAGACGGCCAACTGGGCCAATGCCAGCTTTCCCTCGGGAAGGCCGATGAAATGAACGGCCTGCATGGCGTCGATGGCGCGCCCGAGCGCGTCCGGGTCGGCCAAGCCGATGTCCTCGGAGGCAAAACGGACCATCCGCCGGGCGATATAGAGGGGATCTTCCCCCGCTTCCAACATCCTTCCCATCCAGTAGAGGGACGCGTCGGGGTCGCTGTTGCGCAGGGACTTGTGAAGAGCCGAAATCAGGTTGTAGTGCTCCTCGCCTGACTTGTCGTAACGGAGAGTCCGGGTCTGCAGTGCTTCCCTCACAATCTCACGGGTGATGACCGCATCTCCCGGTTGGGACCGGCGTACCAGTTGAGCTGCCAGTTCCAGCGAATTGAGCGCGATCCGCGCATCTCCATCGGCGAACCCGGCGATCGTCTCAAGGCAACCCTCCTCCACCCGCAGCTTCCAGCGGCCCAGTCCTTTGTCCTCCTTGAGCGCTCGCCGGAGCAACGTCAGCAAATGCGATTCATCCAGAGTCTTGAGCACCAGGACCCGGCTGCGGGAGAGCAGCGGAGGGATGACCTCGAAGGAAGGATTCTCAGTGGTGGCGCCCACCAGAATCAGAGTTCCATTCTCGACATGGGGAAGGAAAGCATCTTGTTGAGCCTTGTTGAAGCGATGAATCTCGTCTACGAACAGAACGGTGCGGCGTTGCCGGAGGCGCCACTCGGTGCGTGCTTCCTGCACTATCCGTTTGACTTCCTTGACCCCCGCCAGCACCGCGCTGATGGAGATGAAATGGCAGCTCCCCTTGTGAGCCATCAGGTGCGCCAAGGTCGTTTTGCCCACTCCCGGGGGGCCCCAGAGCAACAGGGAAGGAATCTCACCGGAAGCCGCTATTTCCTGAAGGATTTTTCCAGGACCCAGAAGATGTTCCTGGCCGACGACCTGTTCCAGGGTAAGGGGACGCATTCGATCGGCAAGGGGTGCCTGCGGGCCCTGCTCTTCCGTTACGGAGGACATGCCGGGGAACAGGCTCCTACTCATGTCCAGGTTCCCTCCGAAAGACCTCGTAGAGGGCGAGCGAGCCGGCGACGGCCGCGTTGAGGCTCCCCTCACCGATTCCCATGGGGATGTGCAACTGATGGTCCGCTTCTTCCAGGATTCGGCTCGGAAGTCCCTTGCCCTCGTTCCCGACCAGCACCGCCAGAGGAGGACGGAATCTGGCCTGGAACAGGGAGGTTCCGCCCAGATGCGTTGTGGCCCACAACTGGTAGCCTCTCGATCTGAGAGACGTCCACGGTATCCTCTCCAGCAGCGGTAGGCGCAAGGCCGCTCCCACCGACGCCCGAACCGTCTTGGAACCGTAGCAGGAGGCGCAACCCGGAGAAGTCACCAGGGTGAACTGACCTGTCGACTCTGCCGTTCTCAACAGCGTTCCCAGGTTGCCCGGGTCCTGGATCTCGTGGGCGTAGAGGATATAAGGACCCAGATCGGACCAATTCCATTTCCGCTTCGGAAAGAATGCGGCAACTCCCTGGGGATTCTCCACACTGGAGAGCGATTTGAACAAAGGCTTGGAAAGCTGGAGATATTGGCGGCTCCGTCGCCTCAACTGGGAGAGTCGGGCATCGCCGTCCTGAGAGTAGAGAAGAACTTCTATTTCGAGAGTCCTGGAAAGATCCGAAACCTGTTTCCAACCCTCAACCATGACCCAGGGACAATCGGAAGAGGCGCAACCGGCCACCAGCAGACGCAGCCGTTGAAAGCGTTTGTTCGACCGGCTTCGGATCACCTCCGGAGAAGCGGACACCTGATGATATTCTACCAGCCCGCGATGAAGGCCGTCCCCGCCCCGACGAGCCGGAATGGAACGGGAGCAGATGGAGAACGCTGAGAGAGGTTGGAGACGAAGGCTGGCTGTCGATCCGGATCGGCCCGACCCGGGCGTCCTCGAGGCGGCGTCCCGGGCGCTCGATCGAGGGGAAGTCATCCTCTATCCCACGGATACCGTATACGGATTCGGGTGCCATGGCTTTTGCGAGCCCGCCCTCGAGAGGATTCTGCAACTGAAGCGGCGGGCCGCGGACAAGGGTCTGTTGCTCCTGATTCCGGATCTGAAATCAGCCGGAAAACTGTCCCAGCGGTTACCTCGGCAGTTCCACCGGCTGGCGGCCCGGCTCTGGCCTGGGCCCGTCACCTTCCTGGTTCCGGCGGCGCCTTCGCTCCCGGCGGCCATCACCGGAAACCAGGGCAAGGTCGGGTTGCGGTACCCCAGCCTGCCTTTCCTCCGACTCTGGCTGGAACGCTTCGCCGCTCCCATCGTCTCCACCAGCGCCAATCTGGCGGGGCAGCCGGCTCCGGAATCCAGGTCACGGATGGAAGACCTCTTCGGCCGGAAAGTCGACCTTTTCTTGGACGCGGGACCGCTTCCCGGATCGGTGCCTTCCACCGTCTTGGATCTGTGCGGGAAGCCGCCCCGGATCGTCAGGAAGGGCGCGATGGACGAAGAGATCCTCCGCTTACTGGCAGGGGAACTCGATTCAGCGTAGCCGGTACTTCGATCCGAATCCGGATTGGGGATCGGTCGGATTTTTCCGGTTAGCCGGCGGCAACCTGGGCTGGAGCTTGCTTTGTTCTTGCCCGCTCCAGGATTTTCCGAACGAAAAGTTGTTTGCGGTTCCGCTCATGCACGCCCTTGCGGATGGCGATCAGTTCACCGACGACGCTGATGGCGATCTCTTCCGGAGTCTCGGATCCGATGGCCAGTCCAATGGGAGCGTAGAGGTTCTCGAACAGGTCGGGCGGATATCCCTGTTGCAGAAGGTTGTCGACGATCAACTGGATCTTTCGGCGACTGCCCACCAGTCCCACGTATCGGGCCTCGGTCTGAATCGCCTTTTCCAGTGCGGCGTGGTCATGGCTGTGACCCCGAGTGATGACCAGGATGAAGGTGTTGACCGTCACCGATGTCTGGGAGAGACCCGTCCGGAAGGAGTCTACGATCACTTCCCGGGCGCGGGGAAATCGCTGGCGATTGGCGAAGGCCTCCCGGTCATCCAGGACGACGACCTGAAAATCGACCTTGTCGGCAGCCGCGGCGATGGCCTGTCCCAAGTGTCCGGCTCCCATCAGAATCAACGTGGGCTCGGGAATCACGGGCTCGATGAAGATCTCCACGGTACCGCCGCAGACCAGGCCCTCGTTTTCCGTATCTTCCTGGGTCAATTTGTATTTGACCAGTGCGGCCCGGCCCGATTCCATGACCTGGTTCGCATGGCGCCAGACTTCGGCTTCGACACAGCCGCCGCCGACGGTGCCCACAAAGCTTCCATCCTGGCGGACCAGCATCTTGGCGTGGTCTTTCCGGGGAGTGCTCCCAATTCGCCGGACGATGGTGGCCACTGCGCCCGAACGTCCTTCGCGCCGGAGCCGGACAATCTCCTCGTAGACATCCATGACCACATTTTGCGGAAGTGGCTCGGACCAAGTCAAGAAAGGTGTATCGGAGCCGGTGAAAAGCCCGGCCGGCGCCAGCCACAGGGCCGGGAGTACCCGGGGCCGGCGGGCTTTACAGGGTGTCCACGCTGGTGTAGCCTGACTTGTCCGTGGGACGGAGAAGGTCACCTCCGCCCCCGAGAAATGGCCGCCGAGACCGACTTGGCAGGGGAGACGTCCCGTAGATCCGGTTCTGACGCTAGGAGCCTGCGCGGCAGAAATTGATCTACTGCGAAAGCGGTAGAATCGGTCCATATTTCCCCGATTTCTCGGCGAATAGAACGACTATGCGCCTCAAAATCGAGAAAATCTGGCCTCGATTCCCCGCTTTCTCGCTACGATCATTCCTACCGCGCAGACTCCTAGTCCAGGCTGGATTGCCTCTTGTGGGAGCCCAAATCGTGGCCAATATCAGAGTCCTCTACTGGAAAGAGATCCCCGTCCAGGTCCAGGTCGAATCCGGTGGCGATCGAGTTTCGGAACCGCTGGACCACCGGTTCCAGGAAGCGGTGGACGCCGTCGCCATGTTCGAAGGGAGCATGGGGAGCGATGCTTATTTGGAGGGTTGGGAGTGGGTGGATCAGGGTCGGGACTCGGGAGATCCACGCCAGCTCGCCCAAGCTTGGGCGGGACGATTCAATCATGGACTCCCTGAAGACTTGGCGGCCCGAATTTGCCGGCTCCATCGTGCCGGTCAGCGGGATGAGCGGCCCGGCGCGCTTGAGCGCTGGATCGGTGACGATCCGGTCCCTTCAACATCCGGGAGCAATTCGCCATGAAGGGTAGGGAAGGTCAGCTTTCCCAGGTGGAGGAGATGATCGAGCGCTACGGGCGCTGCGTCGAACTGGTTTCCATGGACCCGCATTTCCACGACATCACTATCGGTCTCTACGAGAAAGACGGCCTTTTGACCGTCTGGACCTACAGCAAGAAGGCGGGGGTCGAGGACCGGATCGAGAGAATCCGAGACCAACTTTGCAATTTGGGTGGCTTGGTTGCGGTGGAGGGTAGCAGGAACCAGGTTCGATTTCCCTGTGGAGTACTTCATTCGAGACCGCTCAAGTTTCTGATGCCGCAGGCGGTGGAAAAGGATCCGAATTTTTCTCATCCCACGGGAGAGATGGTGCTTCGGGATACGCGCAGTCCATTGACTTTGAAGCTCACGCCTCACCACTCCGAGAATCGTTGGGTCTACCAGGTCTCGGCTCAGGGCGAGGCGCGTAACGCTCCTTTTCGCCTGCGTGCCATTACCATGGGCTTTCGAAAGTACGGCGAGATGGAGCAGGCGGGAAACCTCGGTGTCTCCTTCAACTGTGGACACCGTCACGAGCCGTTGGTCCGGCTCCTGTTCCCATTCTCCCGCAACATCAGCGCCGTGGAGAACATGTTGGAGAGTTCGGCCCAAAGAGGTCAGCTCACCACCGGAACCGCGGGCTTCAGCCCTCTCTGATCCCAAGGAGCAGATGGAATGCCATTCGTGGAGACCATGACCCCCAGAGAGCGAGTGATGAACGCGCTGGCCGGCAAGCCGGTGGATCGGCCCCCGGTCTGCAATCCGACCAATATCGCCACCGTGGAACTCATGGACATGGTGGACGCTCCGTTTCCGGACGCGTGCCGTGACGCCGAGCTCAACGCGCGCTTGGCGGCAACGGGATACACCCAGTTGGGCTTCGACTGCATCATGCCGGTCTTCACCATCATCCAGGAGTCTTCCGCCCTGGGATGTGACATGCAGTGGGAGATCAAGGACAACTGGCCCACGGTACGGATGAACAACCCGATCTGGTCGGGGCCGGACGACATCCATATGCCGAAGGATTTTCTGACCCATCCGGACAACGTCTGCGTCCTGGACGCGCTGCGTATCCTGAAAAAGGAATATGGAGACGAGGTCGCCGTCATCGGCAAAGCCATGGGGCCTTGGACGCTGGCCTATCACGTCTTCGGCGTGGAGAAGTTTCTGCTCATGAGCATCGATGATCCGGGGATGACCAAGCTCTGCCTGGATCGGCTCAAGGAAATCTCGGTTGCGTTTTCCCTCGCCCAGATCGAAGCGGGCGCCGACGCCCTCACCTTTCCGGACCATGCCACCGGCGATCTGGTGAGCGGTGAGTACTACCGCAGGTTCCTGTTGGAGATCCACAAGGAGATGCGGGAGCGAATCCCGTGTCCCCTCATTCTCCATATCTGCGGCCAGACGCTGGACCGCCTCGACTACATCGCGCAGTCCGGGATGGCCTGCTTCCACTTCGATTCCAAGAACAACCCTGCCGAAGCCATGAAGATCGCTTCCGGGCGGATCCGCCTGGTGGGGAATCTGAACAACCCGGAACTCCTCTATAGCCGAGGGCCGGAGGAGGTCCGAGCGGCCGTCAACGAATGCATGGCGGCGGGCGTCGATATGATTTCCCCAGAGTGTGCCATTCCCCTGGCGACCAAACTGGAAAACCTCATCGAGATTCCGCGGGCGGTCAAGGACTGGTGCCGGGATCATTACGCCTGAAGCGGTCAACCGGGTGTTCCATGTCAAAGCTCGTCCATGACCCCAGCGGTCTGATCATCATCGGCGAGAACATTCATACGACTCGCATCGTCTTGCGCAATGGCAAGCGGACTGAGACGGCGCCCGACGGAGCAGAGGCCGTCTTCTTCGATCCCAGTCCCGGTGAGCGCCGGTACCTTCGGGTGCCCGAGAGTTTCAAGAAGACGCAGCCCTACGAGCAAGGTCAGATCAAGCATTTCATGATTGCTGTCCGGAAGGGGATCAGCGGAGATCCCGTGGAGGAGGCGGAGGGGACCGCCTACATCGAATTCGAGGTCCGCCGCCAGGAAGCCGCCGGCGCCCATTTCCTCGATCTGAACGTCGACGAGATCTCCTACGACATCAAGATTCAGAAGCGAGCCATGACCTGGCTGGTGGAGAGAGTCCAGGAAATGACGGTGCTGCCTCTCAGCATCGATTCTTCCAACGCGGAGATCATCGCCGCGGGGTTGGTTGCCCACACCCGCAGATCGGACCGTCCTCTGGTCAATTCCGTCGCTCTGGAGCGACTGGAAACCCTGGACCTGGTCCAGGAAAACGATGCCCGCATGATTGTGACGGCCGCCGGAAAGGAGGGAATGCCGGAGAGCTCGGACGACCGCGTCTCCAACGTGGAACAGGTCATGGAGGCGGTCGTGAGACGGGGATTTCCTCTGGACGACGTGTACATCGACTGTCTCGTCTTCCCGATATCGGTTTCGCCCGAATTCGGGCGTCATTTTCTGGATGCCGTCGAGGAGGTCCGGCGAATCTTCGGCAATGACGTGCACGTCACCGGCGGGTTGAGCAACGTTTCCTTCGGCCTTCCCAATCGGAAGCTCATCAACGCGACCTTCATTCACCTGAGCCTGGAATCCGGCATCGACGCCGCCATCATGGATCCCGTCCAGAATCGCGTGCGGGACGTATTCGCCCTGGACCTGGATTCGGAACGAGTCGGCTTGGCCCGGGACATGCTTTTGGGCCGGGACGATTTCTGCATGAACTACATTCAGGCTTGGCGGGATGGCCGGTTGACCGGGGTCTGAAGGGCCCTGTACCGCACGCCGGCTGGTTTGACAAACCTCGACCCGAAAAGGTTTAATTTCTCCCTTAGTTCGTCTACGCGTCTTTGAAATTCGGTGATCCAGGTGGTCTTTCCAGTATGTCGAATATCAATGAGGGCCTGACCAGGGAACTCCGCCACGTGGCGCGGCGGCACGAGCGAGAGCACATCAAGTCGCTCTTCCGAAACGCCGATCCTTTGATGCAAGACATCAGCTATGCCTTGATCATAGGCAACCAGCACGAGGTCGACCGCCTCACGAGGGAGGCCCTGGACTCCGATTACGCCGCCAATACGGTGTTGGATGACGGACTGATTGCCGGCATGGCGCTGGTGGGGATCAAATTCCGGGACAACATCATTTTCGTTCCCGAGGTTCTGATTTCAGCCCGCGCCATGAAAGCGGGGATGGCGCACATCGAACCCATACTATCCGCTTCCGATATTCCACCCATGGGCACCGTGGTCATGGGAACGGTCAAGGGTGACCTCCACGATATCGGGAAAAACCTGTGCATCATGATGCTCCGGGGAGCCGGTTTCGTCGTGCACGATCTGGGTGTCGATACCAAGCCGGACGAGTTTGTCGATTCGGTGTTCGAATACGAACCCCAGATCATCGGAATGTCGGCCCTGCTGACGACGACCATGCCCAACATGGGACGAACCATCCAGGCCTTGGAGGATGCCGGTCTGAGAGATGTGGTCAGCACCATGGTGGGCGGAGCTCCGGTGACTCAGGAATTCGCGGACGACATGGGGGCCGACCGCTATGGCAAGGACGCCATTGACTGTGTGGACAAGGCCAAGGAACTCCTGGGTATCGGGCAGGAAATACCTCAGGAGGCTGTCTCCGAATCCTCCTAGGACCGATCCTCGACGGACTTGCAGTGCCACGAACAGACGTCCCTGGGAATTTCCAACCTGTCGACAAGGCGAAACTCAAGGCCAGCATGGATCGCCTCTGGGAGATCTACCAACAGATCGGCGAGACTGCCAATCTCGTATCCAAGTGGCGGTGTCCCTACAAGAATGCCCGGGATTGCTGCACCGCCCGTTTCGGGTGCCGAAACCAGTCCAGGCGTTCCGGTTCCGAAGGGTTGCCTCTCTGTACCGGAAGTGACGATCTGAATTATCGGGATGCCTGGGAAGTCTAGGAGTCTGCGCCGTAGGCTGTCGGCTGACCGGATCCTGCGGCCCCTTTCGTTAGAGGAACCGGCAATCGCGCCCGCGGAGCGCTGGAACAGGGTGTTGCGCTGTCATGTCCCCCCTCCACTACGGTAATCGCAAGCTGGACCTGGTTCCAGACAGGACCATTTTCGACTATGCCGACGACCTTCAGGTGCGGGTCCCGACCTCCTGTCGCCGTAGCGGAGAGTGTCACGAGTGCATCGTCCGGATCGTCCGGGGTGGGGAAGCCCTGACCTCCGCCTCGAAAGCCGAAGAGTTCCTCCGCAACGACTATCGGCTTGCCTGTCAAGCTCGGGTCCTGGATGCCGACGCAACCATCGAATTTGCCCTGCTGCATCGCCGTCCCAAGATCCTGACCCAAACCGTTCGGCGCCAGGCTCCCATCGAGCCCATGACACGGCTTCAGGGAGGCAACGTCGTCTATGATGGCAATATCATCGACTCCCATCGGGGCGGGATCTACGGCCTTGCCGTAGACCTGGGGACGACGACCGTCGCCCTGAATCTGGTGGATCTCGGAAGCGGAGCGGTCCTGCACACCGGTTCGTTCGAAAACCCGCAGAGATTCGGCGGCAGCGACATCATGCGCCGGATTTCCTATGACGGCGGACCCTATCGGGGGGAGCTCCGGAACTCGGTGATTGCCGGACTCAACTACGAGATCCGTGAGTTGAGCCGGATGACAGGGGTGCCGCGGCGCCAGATCTACGAAGTCGTCATCGTGGGCAACGCCGCCATGCGAGATCTGTTTTTCGGCCTCGACATCCAGACCATCGGCGAAAGACCGTACCAGTCCATCACCCAACTGGAAATGGAACGGGGTGACAGAGCCGACACCCTCCTGAATTTCCCGGCTCGGGATCTGGGACTGAGAGTCCATCCCGACGCCAATGTCTACGGCGGGCCTTTGATCGGTTGTCACGTCGGCGCCGACGTGGCTGCCGACCTTTTGGCCGTCGGCATGGATGAGGAAGAAGATGCGGTCATGTTGGTCGATGTGGGAACCAACACGGAAGTGGTGGTCGGCAACCGCCATGGCATGATGGCCGCCTCCTGCCCGGCAGGACCCGCATTCGAGGGTGGTGAGATCACCTTCGGCATGCCCGGTTACGACGGCGCCATCGAGTCGGTCGAACTCCGGAACGGAGAGGTGATCTGGAGGACCATCGGTGGAGCCACGCCGGAGGGGATCTGCGGTTCGGGCTTGATCGACCTCCTGGCAGAGTTGCTCCGGGTAGACGACATGAACTATCTCGGCGTTCTTGCGGGAGGGCTGGACCGGTTCAGCATTCCGGGCGAACGCGGGATTTTCTTGTCCCGAGCCGACATCAGCGCCCTGGCACAGGCGAAGGCGGCCAATTACTCGGGTCAGTGGATCGTTCTCAGGAAGTACGGGATCTCGCCGGTCAAGCTCAAGCGGCTCTATCTGGCGGGAGGCTTCGCCAACTACGTCAACGTGGACAACGCCATGTCCATCGGGTTTATCCCGCCGCTTCCCCAAGACCGCGTCGCCAAGGTGGGAAACAGCGCGCTTGAGGGAGCCACGCTCATGTTGACCAGCCGGACCCTCAGGCGCCGCCTGGAAGAGATGGTCAGGCGTATTGAACACGTCGAGTTGGAGACGACCGAAGATTTCTTCGATATTTTTGTGGAAGGATGTCTGTTCCAGGCCATGCCGGCGGTGTTGGATTCGGGTCCTACAGGTTGAACGAGCGCAGGGGAAAACCGTGAGATTCCTTCAGAACCATCCTCAAGTATTAGAGTCGATCTATCTGATCAGTCTTAAGATTCTTGGTTGGTTCCGGTCGTCGCTCAAACCCGGGAGCCGGATCGAACGGCTCCTGATTCCGGCGGAGCGATTGACCAAAGGCGCCGTGTTCGACTGCCGCATGTGCGGACAGTGCGTCCTGCACAGCACCGGGATGACCTGTCCCATGACCTGCCCCAAGAATCTCCGCAACGGACCCTGCGGAGGGGTGCGGCCGAACGGACATTGCGAGGTGGTTCCCGAAATGCCGTGCGTCTGGGTGCAGGCTTGGGAACGATCCGGAAAGATGCCCCACTTCGGATCCGAGATCCTGCACGTGCTTCCGCCGCTGAGTCACGACCTCCAGGGATCGTCCGCCTGGGTCAACCACTTCTCGGATGCCGGAAAGGCGAAGTCCCATTGGAAGCAGTGACCCCCATGAAGTCTGGCTCCAGGCTGGAGCGGGTGCTTCGCGCGGGCGGATTCGCCGTCACCGCCGAGATCAATTCCCCCGACACCGCGGATCCCGATACGGTCTGCGAAAGGGCGCTGGTCCTGGCTCCGGTATGTGATGCCATCAACGCCACCGATGCTTCCGGGGCCCATGTCCACATGTCCAGCGTGGCCGTCTGTTCCCTGCTGGTGAAGGCAGGCTACGAGCCGGTGCTTCAGGTCGCCTGCCGGGACCGGAACCGGATCGCGATTCAGGGAGACCTGCTGGGAGCTGCGGCCCTGGGGATCCGGAACGTGTTGTGCCTGACGGGCGACGGCGTGGGCGTGGGCGACCATCCGGACGCCAAGCCGGTCTTCGATCTGGATTGCATGACTCTGTTGAGAACGGCCCGCCTGCTCCGGGACGGTGGCCGCTTCCTGAGCGGCAGGAAGCTGGAATCCAACCCCCGGATTTTTCTGGGGGCCGCCAGCAATCCTTTCGTTCCTCCCTTCGATTACCGTCCGTTCCGGCTGATGAAGAAGATCGAAGCGGGGGCGGACTTCATCCAGAGCCAGTACTGTTTCGACCTGCCCAGACTCCGGCGTTTCATGAAGTCCGTCGGGGAGTTGGGTTTGCACGAGAAGGTCTTCTTTCTGCTGGGCGTCGGACCCCTCCGCTCGGCCAAGGCGGCGCAATGGATCCGGAACAACATTCCCGGCGTGGTGATCCCGGATGAGGTGATCCGCCGTCTCAGGGGAGTTCCCGGCAACCGTCAGCGCCGCGAGGGCATGCAGATCTGCGTCGAGATCATCCGCGAGGCGCGGGAGATTCCCGGAATCAGCGGAGTCCACATCATGGCCTATCGGCAGGAAGAGTTGGTGGCCGAAATCGTAGAGGCGGCGGGACTCCCGCCCCGATCGTCCGACCGGTCCGTTTCCCCGTGACGTGACGTCGCTCGAATCCGGATACTCCCCGTGTATCCACCTTCCGAAAACTAACCGATAGGATCGGGCAGCCGGGGCACGCGAGCCGCGTATGGATCTCCCGCGTCGTAGGTCTGCCGGGTGACGTCCGCGACCCGGCGGCTCAGGAAGATCAGCGCGATGAGATTGGGGAACGCCATTGCGGCGTTACAGATGTCGCCCACGTTGGTGATGATCGAGGAATAGCGCCCGGTGAGCAGCGCTCCCGCGAACAGGAGCACCACGAAGAGGATCCGGTACGGTTTGACGACTTTCAGACCGAAGAGATACTCGCAGCAGATCTGACCGTAGTAGCTCCAACCGATCAGCGTGGTGAAACCGAAGACCAGGGAAGCGAAGGCGACGACCAGGCCTCCCCAACCACCGGTCCAATCCGGCATGCCTACGCTGAACGCGTGCACCGTGAGATCGGCCCCCAGGAGACCGTCCTCCACCAGGAAGGCAGCACTGCGGTAGGCGCCGGAGACGGTTATGGCCAGAGCCGTGAGCGTGCAGACGATGATGGTGTCGATGAAGGTGCCCATCATGGCGATCCCGCCCTGGACCACGGGGTATCGAGTCCGGGCAGCCCCATGGGCGATGGCCGCGCTTCCCAGGCCCGACTCATTGGAGAGGACGCCGCGAGCCACTCCGAATCGCATCGCCTGCTGAACTCCGATGCCCACGCCTCCTCCAAACACGGCCTGAGGACTGAAGGCGGACACGACGATCAGTCGGAAGGCGTCCGGAACCAGCGAGATGTTGCTGACGATCACCAGCAGGGCGCCGGCAAAATAGAAAATGATCATGACCGGAACCAGGCGCTCGGCGACAGCTCCGATCCGGCGTATGCCGCCGATGATCACCAGTCCCACCAGCAGGCTCATGATCAGGCCGGTCACCCATTGAGGAGTTCCAAACTGCTCCCGGACCGCCGTGGCCATGGACTGGGACTGGAACATGTTTCCCGTTCCAAAAAGGGCGGTCGCCGCACCGCACACGGCAAAGATGCCCCCCAGGACGAAACCCAGTTGCCCCCTGACGCCGTCTCGACAGTAGTACATGGGCCCGCCGGCCATGGTTCCGTCCCGCATGCGCCGGCGGAAGAGAATGGCCAGAACCGCTTCCGAGTACTTGGTTGCCATTCCGAAGACGGCGGTGATCCACATCCAGAAGGCGGCTCCCGGACCGCCGGCCGCAATGGCCGTCGCGACGCCGGCGATGTTTCCGTTGCCTACGGTCGCCGACAACGCGGTCATCAGGGCCTGAAACGGCGTGATGTCCCCTTGGGAACGCCGGTGGTCGCGGGTCTCCGCCTTGGGTCCCTTCAAGATCTGCCGGACAGAGCTGACAAGATGACGAATCTGAACGAAACGGGTCATTCCGGTCAGGAGGATCCCGGTGCCAAAGAGCAGCACGATCATGGGTGGACCCCAGATCCAACCCGAGACCGTCGTCGTGTTCGTCAGCAGCCAATCCAGAACCTGCATGGGATTACTCCGGGACCGAGCCGCCCGAGTGCGATCGGGACTCCTGTTCCTTTCGGATCGTCCGACTGAGAATGTAGGTCGGCTTACCCTGCGACTCGTGGTACGTCCGGATGATGAGCTCCGCCACCAAGCCGAACAGAATGAATTGAATTCCCACGATGCAGAGGAACACCGCAAGCAGGAGGAGGGGATTGCGGTGGACCTTCACATCCTGGAGAAACTTCTGGTAGAGGGCGAGCGCGCTGAGCAGCCATCCGAAGAGGATCGAGACCAGCCCCAATCCCCCAAAAAGATACATGGGCTTGGTGGAATAGCTGACCAGAAACTTGACGGTCATCAGATCCAGAGGAACCTTGAGGGTCCGCAGCAGGCCGTACTTGGATCGTCCGTGCCGGCGGGGGTGATGGCGGACCGGGATCTCGGTCACTCTGGCTCCCGTCCAGCTCGCATAGACTGGAATGAACCGGTGCATTTCTCCATAGAGACGGATATGTTGCAGGATTTCGCTCCGGTAACCCTTGAGGGTGCATCCGTAGTCGCGGAGACGCACGCCGCTGATCCAGCTGATGATTCGGTTGGCGGCCCGAGAGGGGAGAATCCGGGTCAGCCACGGGTCCTGCCGATCCTTTCTCCAGCAACTGACCACATCGTACCCCTCGTCGAGTTTGTCCAGGATCTGCGGAATATCGGCGGGATCGTTCTGGAGATCGGCATCCATGGGAATGATGATCTCGCCCCGGGCATGGTCGAAACCCGCCGACAGGGCTGCCGTCTGTCCGAAGTTGCGAGCGAATTGCAGCACCAGGACATGATGGTCCCGTGCGGCGAGATCGGCCAGGATTCGACTTCCTCCGTCGCTGCTTCCGTCGTCGATGAAGAGAATCTCGTATTCGGGATCGAGTCCTTGGAGAACCCTCGTCAAATCCTGGTGCAGGATCTCCAGATTGGGTCTCTCGTTGTAGACGGGAACGATGATGGACAGTCTTGGAGGGGGCTCATCCACCCTGGTTGCTGACCAGGTAGACGGAGCGGGTCCAAGCCTCGGGGCGAGTGTCGAGTCGGCCAAGTTTCCATCCTTCGACCAGCGTGGAAACGGTAGTATACAGTTTGGGTCGGACTCCCTCAATTTTCAGGGTTGGACCCATTTCCCTCTTCAGCTCGGTGTAGTCCTCCGCGGCCATGATCAAGTAGACGGGCCGAGGGGATCGCAGCGCCTCCAGGGCCTGTTGCGGCGTTCCGAGCTCCAGAACAGGCGAATTCAGATAGTAGGCAAGGCTTGGAGTCGACAATCGATAGTAGCCGGCGGTCACGGGATCTGCGGACGGGCTTCTGGAGCGGATGATCTCCGCCAGGTGACGGACCGGACGGTACTCTTCCAGAGGTTGAAGGTAGACGTGGAAAGCCAACGCGTAGAAGAGGGTCAAAGTCCAGGCCGCCAGGCGAATTCGTGATCCCGCCACGGCCAATGCAACCGCCGCCAGGAAAGGAACGGGAAGCCACCACCCAGCCACGTCCCGGAACAGGGAATAGGCCAGAAGGGTCAGGGACGCGGTGGCGGCGATCAGGACTCCACAAATCAGCCACCGGCTCCAGCCGGGCAAAGTCTCCCGGTCCAGATACGCGGCCAGCCACAGGGAAGCCACCGGATAGACGGGGAGGATATAGTACTCCTGCTTGTTGTGAGAAAGGGAGAAGAAGACGAGAAAGATCCCCAGCCAGAGCGCGAGGAGGATGGAGAGACTGCGGTCGGGGTAGTGACGAGCGGACCACCTGCCGGCCAGAGCGCCGAGAAGGAGGATCGACCAGGGAAGATAATCAGCCAGGAAAACCAGGGGATAGTATTGAAGCCCCCGCTGGGGGCCGAAGTCCACGTGGGTGAACCGGCCCAGATTCTCTTTCCAGAGGAAGTCGAACACCGACTCCCAGCCTTGGGTGAACCCCAGCAGCAGATACCAGGAACTCGAGACCAGGCAGAACACCAGGAGAGAACGGGCCCAGGGAGCTTGGCGAAGCTGGCCGGACGGCACCGAAAGAAGTGCGTAGGCGGCGATTATCAGCGCGGGCAAAAGGATGACCGGTCCTTTGGCCAACACTCCCAGACCCAGAAAAAGAGCCGCCAGGATCAGGCTTGAATCACGCCGCCGCTTCCACCAGTAGAGGAAAGCGGTCAGCGCCGCAAGGATACAGAACAGGAGCAGGATGTCGATGAGCAGCCTGCGAGCCAGGATCTGGAAGCGGAAGGTGGTGGCGAACAGGACGGACGCCAGCAAAGCCGCCCTTTCCGAGATCAGAATCCGTCCCGAGAGAAAGACGGCCCACACGGAGGCGTAGGCCAAGAGGGCCAGAAGCAGCCGTTCCCAGAAGACGGAGACCCCGAATGCCGAGTAGGCTGCGGCGACCAGCCAATAGCTGAGCGGGGGTTTGTTCACCCGGGGTTGTCCGTTGAAGCGGGGAACGATCCAATCCCCGTGCTCCACCATTTCGCGTGGGGTCTGAACGTAAAAGGCTTCGTTCGAGTCCCAGATGGAGGAGGTGCCCAGCGACACGAACAGCGGGAGCGCCAGCAATGCCATTCCGAAGAGCGTGGATCGCTTCAATTTGCGGTCTCCACCAAATCTGCCGGGGGTGACTCAGTCGAATAGCGATAGACCTGGGGTTGCGAGGCCGGAATCAGAAGAGATTCCCCTGAGGCTGTTCGAAGGACTTGGAAACGTGAGGCTGCGGGGAGTTGCCCGAGAGGTTGAGTTCCTTGCGTTCCAATCGAGAGAGGATCTCCCGTGCACGTTCCACCACGCGTCTCGGTAGCCCTGCCAGACGAGCCACCTCAATTCCATAGCTCTTGTTGGCCACACCGGGCAGAACTCGGTGGAACAATAGAATTCTGTCTCCCGACTCCTTGACTGCGACCCGGTAGTTCTTGACGCCCTCGTAGATCTTCTCCAGTTGGGTCAGTTCCTGGTAATGGGTCGCGAAGAGGGTTCGGGCCCGGCGGTCCGGTTCGGTCAGGAGGAACTCGGCGACGGCCCAGGCAATGGAGAGTCCGTCGAACGTGGCCGTGCCGCGTCCGACTTCGTCCAGCAGAATGAAGCTTCTTCGGGTTGCGCTGTTGAGGATGTTGGCCGTTTCGATCATTTCCACCATGAAGGTGGAGCGGCCGCGGGACAGATCGTCGCTGGCGCCGACACGAGTGAAAATCCGATCCACCAAGCCAATGCGCGCCTGCTGAGCCGGCACGAACGATCCCATCTGCGCCAGGATGACAATGAGGGCATTCTGGCGCAGATAGGTGGACTTGCCCCCCATATTGGGACCGGTCAGGATCAGCATCTGATCGGATTCGTCGTTCGTGAACAACGGGTTGGGAACGAATGGCTCACCTCCGTCCTGAACCTCCAGCACGGGATGTCTTCCCTCCTGGATGTCCAGCTCGCAAGAGTCGTCGACCTCTGGCCGGCAGTAACCGTGCTTTCTGGAGGCCTGTCCCAAGGAGAGCAACACGTCGAGTTCCGCCACCCGCCGGGCCGCCGTCTGAATCCGCGCGGCTTCGCCGGCGACCTGTCGGCGGATCTGCAGGAAGAGGTCCCGTTCCAGCTCGAAGATCCGCTCTTCGGCTTGGAGAACCTTTTCCTCGTGGACTTTGAGTTCGGGAGTGATGAACCGCTCCGAACCCACCAGGGTCTGACGCCGGACATAAGTCTCGGGAACGGAAGAGGAATGGGTCTTGGTGACCTCGATGAAGTAACCGAAGACCTTGTTGTACCGGACCTTGAGACTCGGGATCCCCGTCCGCTTGCGTTCCTGAGCTTCCAGACTCGCCAGGAAGGACTTGCCCGAATGGGAAATCTCGCGAAGCTGGTCCAACTCGGCATGGAATCCGGGCGCGATGATCCCTCCGTCGGTCAAGCTGGCGGGGGGATTCTGGGCCAGGGAGGTTTCCAATGCCTCGGCCAGGTCCGGCAGCGTGTCCTGGAGTGGTTCCAGCAACCGGCTGTCATATTGCTCCAGCAAGGGCGCCAGCCGGGGCAGTATCCGGACTGACGTCTTGAGCGCCGCCAGATCTCTGGGGTTGGCGGTGCCCAGAGTGACGCGGCTCAGCAGCCGCTCCAGATCCTGGATCGAATCCAGGAGCTTGCCCAGCCGCTCCATCCGGAGAAGAGAAGATTGGAGTTCTGCCACGGCGTCCTGTCTGGCTCGGATCTGCCCCAGGTCCAGGGAAGGCCGCAGGATCCGATGCCGCAACCGGCGGGCGCCCATGGCGGTTCGGGTAAAATCCAAAGTCGAGAGGAGGGTCCAGCGGCGACCCCCGTTCAGCTCCCGGACCAGTTCCAGATTTCGGACGCTGGTTTCGTCGATCTTGAGGTGGTCTCGCGTCTCCAGGAGACGCAGCCCGGTAATGTGGTCCAGGGGAGCTTTCTGGGTCTGCCGGACGTAATGGAGCAGGGAACCGCCGGCCGCTACGGCCGCGCCCTGGCCATTGATGCCGAAACCCTCCAAGGTGGACACCTGAAAATGCTCCAGGAGCAGACGCCGGGCGTAGTCGGAATCGAAAGTCCAATCTTCCTGAAAGGTGCGGGAGATCTGCCGGTGATCGTCAGCGGACAACTGTTCTCGGATCCGGGAAACGTCCCTCTCCGGCAACACCAGTTCCCGGGGGCGAAAGAGCGCCAACTCTTCCCGGGCTCGCTGCCACGACTCCCGGCCGCTGAACTCGGTGATCCAGAATTCCCCCGTCGAGAGATCCAGAAAGGAGAGGCCGACCCGGTCATCATGCTGCAGGAGGCTGCCCAGGTAGTTGTTCTCCTTGGAGTCGAGAACGCCCTCCTCGATCACGGTCCCGGGAGTGACGATACGGACAACCTCGCGCCGCACGAGTCCCTTGGCCCGGCGAGGATTCTCGACCTGCTCGCACAATGCGACCTTGTGCCCTTTTCGGATCAGCCGTCCCAGATAGGTTTGGATGGCATGGTGGGGGACGCCGCACATGGGAATGGGTTGACCCTTGGCGTTGTGGTTCCGGGCGGTGAGGGTGATCTCCAGGTCGCGGCTGGCGACGACGGCATCCTCGTAGAACATCTCGTAGAAATCGCCCAGGCGGAAAAAAAGGAGAATCCCCGGGTGCCGGAGCTTGATCTCATGGTACTGTTTCATCATCGGGGTGAGACGTTCCACAACCATTTACTTTAGCAGCAACGTGTGAAATAAACTCCGGGATTTTCGCCAGGTCCGGGGCTTCGGAACGCAGGCCGGCGGCCCGGTTCCGGGAGTGTTTGCCATGTACATCCTGGCCCTCGATACGGCCACCAACAGCGGCGGGATTGCCTTGAGCCGAAACGCCGAAGTGATCGGTCAGGTCATGTTGAAGGCGCCACTGCGCTATTCGGAAGAAGTGCTCTCGTGCGCGGAGTTTCTGCTTGACGGCCTCCGGGTGAAACGCACCCAATTGGGGTGTTTTGCCGTGGCCGCGGGTCCGGGCTCATTCACCGGACTGCGAATCGGGCTGGCCACGGTCAAGGCCTTTGCCCAGAGTCTGGATCGGCCGGCGGTGGGGCTGTCCACCCTCGAAGCTCTCGCTTTCCGGTTCCGCTGGACCCGGAGCCGGATCGTTCCCATGATCGACGCCCGCAGGCAACAGATCTATGGAGCCGCCTATCGAACCGACTCGGAATCGGGCATCCGCATTGAGGTTGAAGAACAGGTGGCGCCCCCGGCGGAGTTCTTGAGGCAAGTCCCTCCTGGAGATCATCTCTTCGTCGGTGACGGCGCCCAGCAGTACCGCACCACCATCCAGGCTCTTCACCCCCGGTCCCGAGTCGCCAGTTCAAACAATTGCATCCTGCCGGAGCTCTGCCTTCTGGCCCATCGGAGGCACATGGCGGGTGAGACCGGTGGCGAACGGCACTTGAAGGCGAACTATCTGCGCCCTTCGGATGCCAGGATCACTTCTCGTACCCGGCATTTGCGCCATCCATGAGCCGGCTTCGTGACCGCTGGACCATTGCCGCTCTGTTTGGGGCGCTGTTGCTGGCCGCCGTCGACGCCCAGATGCTGATCCCCCTTCTGGGGCGCCTGGAAGCGGACTATGGGACTTCGGCGGAGGGGATGGGGCGCCTTTTCAGTGTCTATGCCCTGACGGCCGGTGGCTTCAACCTGTTGGTGGGCCCCTTCACGGATCGCTGGGGACGGCTTCCTTTTCTCCGGGCGGGTCTGACGGTTTTCGCTCTGCTGGCTCTGGTCACCCACTTCTCCGGAGGGTATCTGCAACTGCTCTGGCTGCGGGCCGGAACCGGAGCGGCATCCGGACTCATTTCGACCTGCACGGCCGGCCTGGTGGGCGACGCTTTTCCTTACCGTCGCCGGGGCAGGGTCATGGGCATCGTCCTGAGCGCCTACTTCGTGGCCTTGATCGTGGGAGTTCCGGCCGGCACCTGGATCGCCGATCGCTGGCAGTGGAGAAGTGTGTTTCTGGCTTCGTGCCTCTTGGCCTCGGCAGTCCTGGCCTCCCTTTGGGGCCCACTGGCGGACTTTCGCTCCGGAGCCCCGACAGGTACAAGAATTCAGTTCGCCTACCGGCGTTTCTTCTCGGTTCGTCCCCTGAGAAGCGCCCTGCTGGTCTCCTTCGCCGTCGCCGGCGGCACCATGGCGCTGATGGTGTATCTCTCCGGTTATCTCATCGACCGTTTCGGCGTGGCTCCCATCCAGATCTCCTGGTTGTTTGTGGTGGCGGGGATCGCCGCCGTCACGGGCAGTCTGATCTCGGGTTGGGTGGTGGATCGTTGGACCAAGCGAAAGGTGTTTCTATTGGCCAACCTGGCCTTCGTCCTCACCATTTCGGGTCTGACGTCGATTCCGTGGGGGGCAGGGCTCATCGGCCTCTTCTTCGCCGTGAGTCTGTGCGTGAGTTTCCGCCAGATCGCTCTGCAGACTCTGCAGACGCAACTGGTGGGGATCGATGAGCGCGGTTCGTACCTCGCCCTTCGAAACTGCTTTTCGCAACTGGGAATCGCCGTCGTGGTCATGGTTTCGGGCTGGTGCTATTCCTGGTCCGGTTACGGAGCCGTGGTTTTCCTGGTGGCGCTGCTCTCGGTCGCTGCCGGCGTCCTCTTCTTCCTTAGTGTTCAGGAACCTCAAGGATCTGCCGAATAGTATAATCGGGCCATGAACCGGACGGAATTCTGGAAGCTGGTTCTGGCCAGCAGTCTGCTTTCCACTGCGATGGTGGTCTTCCTGACGCGGTGGCCGGTTCCCGAGCCGACTCATGCCGAGTTCTCGAAAACCCGGACCCAGACCTTCGACACTGCCCGAACCCAGGACGAAGACATCAATATCCGCATTTATGACGAGCTGGGACCCGGCGTGGTGAATGTGACCAGCACCACGCTGGAGCGGAATTTCTGGTTCGACGTCATCCCCAGGCGGGGCGTCGGCAGCGGTGTCGTCATCGACCGCAAGGGCCGCATCGTGACCAATTTCCATGTCGTCCAGGAGGCCAGCCGGATCGAGGTCACGCTCTACGACAAGAGCAGCTACGAGGCCAAGGTTCTGGGGACCGATCGATTCAACGATCTGACGATCCTGGAGATCGAATGTCCGGCCGAAAAGCTTCACCCCATCAAGCTGGGCAGCAGCGACAACCTGAAAGTCGGGCAGAAAGTCCTGGCCATCGGCAATCCCTTCGGCTTCGAGCACACGCTGACGACGGGCATCATCTCTTCGCTGGGCCGGAGCCTCCGGACCGAATCCGGAGTCATCGAGAATGTCATCCAAAGTGACGCCGCCATCAATCCCGGGAACAGCGGCGGTCCACTGTTGAACACGCGAGGGGAGCTCATCGGAATCAATACCGCCATCTACTCTCGAACCGGAGAAAGCGCCGGGATCGGGTTCGCCGTCCCGGTGAACATATTGCGGCGTATCGTTCCCGATCTCGTGTCCTACGGGTTCGTGCGCCGCCCCTGGTTCGGAGTCCAGGGACGCAGGTTGACGCCGCGGCTGGCGTCTGCCCTGAACCTCCCGGTCCAGGAAGGATTCCTGATCGAGGGGGTAGAGGAGGGAAGTTCTTCGGATCTGGCCGGCCTGAGAGGCGGCCGCCGGAGGGTCCTGCTGGGAAACTTCTTCCTCATCATCGGGGGAGACGTCTTGATCTCCCTGGAGGGCGAGCCGGTTCGGACCCACGACGACATTGTCCGTTTGCTGGGAGACAAGCGGCCCGGAGATCGGGTCAGCGCAAGCTTCTATCGAGGGGACCGCAGGATGGAGACGATCATCGAACTGGTGGGATACGAACAGTTCGGTGCGCGTCGGATCTGAACGGACTCACCGCCCGCCGAGCCCTGAACAATCGGTCGAACATCAAGCGGGGCAATGCCGTTCCAGGTCGAGATGCGTTTTTTTCGGGGTCGAACGTTATAGTGAAGAGGAGGAATGAGGAAGGAGGTTGAAAATGGTCAATAAGGCAATCCTGGTGGGCAGGCTGGGTCGGGACCCGGAGGTTCGATACACGACGTCGGGTACTCCGGTGGCCAACTTCTCGCTGGCGACCGACGAGTCCTGGACCGATAAGAATGGGGAGCGGCAGCGGCGTACCGAGTGGCACCAGATCGTCGTCTGGAGAAGGCTGGCGGAGATCTGCGAGAGGTATCTGCGCAAGGGACGTCTCGTTTTCATCGAGGGGCAGATCCAGACCCGGGAGTGGGAGGATCGGGACGGGAATCGAAGGCGCACCACTGAAATAGTGGCTCGAAACATGCAGATGTTGGGCTCACGGACAGACGAAATGGGGGGCGGCCCACCCTCGGACCGGCAGGACTCCAAGCCCTCACAAGTGTCTCAACCCTCGCAGGAAGTGGAGATCACCGACGACGACATTCCTTTCTGATTCCCCGTCCCGGGTTCATCGGCGGCTGGGACATCTGTTGTCGGGCACGTACTACACCCCCATGCGCTCCAGTTCCCGTTGCGCTTGGACCGCTTCCTGAGTTTCGGGGTAGATCTCGATCAGTTGCCGGAAGGTGTCGATGGCATCCGTGTTCTTCTGCAGGTGCTGGTAGGTCAAGGCCTTTTTGAAGTAGGCCTCCGCGGTCTTGTCTCCCTTGGGATACAGATTGATGACTTGGTCGAAGGCCTGGATGGCCTGTTCGTAGCGTTTCTGCTCCAGTGAGCAGATACCGCTGTAGTAGAGGGCGTTGTCGCTGTAATCGCTGTCCGGATGGCTGTCCAACAGGTCCTGAAAACCGGCGATGGCCAAGTCGTAGTTTCCGATAATGAAGTCGTTGTAGGCGGCAGCATAGGCCTGATCAGGCTGGATCGTGCCCTCGGCGGTCGCCGGTGCCGTTCTCAGGGACTGCATTCTGAGTTGCTGCTCTTCCTGCTGTTTCTTCAGGGCCGCCAGCCGGTTGTTGGTGTCATCCAGTTTCACGCTCAGATTCTGGACTTCGGATCGGATCGAAGTGACCAGGTTGAAGACATCCGTCTTCTGTTCCTGCATGGTCCGGTGCAACTCGTCCGTCGCCAGATTCATCCGGGCCACCTGATCATTCAACTGTTCCAGGAGGGACTTGAACACGGAACCGGTCTCGTCGGTGCCCTTCTGGAGCAACCGGATCTGGTTCGAAAGCTGGAGAACGTCGCTCTGGAGACGAACGATCTCCTCTTTGGTGCCTCCCATCGAGAAGACGAACAATCCCAGCGATACCGGCGCGAGAACAGATGCTGACAGTTTCATGGCCTGCTCCTAGGTTGAGTTCTAACGGTAAGGACCGGATATCTCGGACAAGCGACCGCCGGTATCCGTGAAACCGGGGAGCGAATTGCCCCGGTCTCACAGCCGAACGGGAAGTTCACCACGAGCCTCTAACGTTTGACGACGAAATGGCCGCGGCGGTTCTGGCTCCAGCAGGTCTCGTCGTGACAGCTCTCGAAGGGACGCTCCTCGCCAAATGAAAGAGCTTCCAACTGAGTCGCACTGACACCGGCGTCCAGCAGGTAGTCGCGGGTGGCCTGGGCCCGGCGATCGCCCAGAGCCAGGTTGTACTCTTCGCTGCCCCGTTCGTCGCAGTGTCCCTCGACGATGACCGTCGCCGTCGGGAACCTCTTGATCCAGCGGGCGTTCTCCTCCAGGATCTGCTTCGTCTTGGGGCTCAGCAGAGCCCTGTCATAGTCGAAGAAGACCGGCCGGACCCGCCCATCGTCGATCGCCCGCTGAAGTCCTTCGATATCCGTGACCGACAGTTTCGCGGCCCTCTTGGGCACCACGGTCACACGGGTACTGTCGCGCGCGCTGCCGCCGCTGCCGCGGGCGATGGCCGTATAGGTGGTGGACTCCGTTGGCGAGAGGACCAGGGAACCGGTCTCGGCGACGTTTCCGACACCCCCGTCGATGAGGACGGAAGTGGCGTCGGTGCTCTTCCAGCTCAAGGTCGTCTGGCTGCCCCGCTCGATGGTGCCGGGCTCCGCCATGATTTCAATGGTCGGCATGACGGCCGCCGGTTTGGAGGGGGCCGCCACCGCAGGAGCGTCAGGGACCGCAATCGCCGGGGGGGGCTTTTTCTTACAGCTTCCCACCATCAGCATCAACAACACACAGGGAACGAACCGCACAGTGACCAGAAAGCCTCTGTTCATGGAACCTCCTTGGAAGGAAAAATTACACTCAGGGACGGGTCAGATAGCCTGACCAAGCTGGACTCTCGTTTATACCATAGGCCGTAATTTGCCTTCTACTCTTGCCGTCGGCATTCATGATGAACAGTTGTTTGGAGCCGGTTCGCGTACTTTGGAAGACAATGTGCCTGCCGTCCGGAGACCAGTCGGGATGTTCGTTGCTTCCGGTTCCCGAAGTCAGCTGGAAGATCTTTCCGCTGGCCACTTCCACGATGTAAACGTCATGTTTCCAACGTTTTGGGGCCTGCCAGGAGTAGATGACGTGCCTTCCGTCCGGCGCCCAACTGGGACTGTCGCAGTGTCCTCCTTCCGACACCAGTTGCCGGAGGTCGGAACCGTCGGCATCCATGAGCCAGAGCTGGGGCCGTCCGGTCCGGTCCGAGACAAAGGCGACCTGCCGCGACGAGGGACTCCAGGTCGGCGAGGTGTCGATGGCAGGATGATGGGAGATGTTGATCTTGCCGGATCCGTCAGCGTTCGCCACGAAGATGTCCGCGTTGGAATGGCCCCTGCCCCGGGCGGAGAAAGCGATCTGCCGGCCATCGGGAGAGAAAGCCGGAGACGACACGTACGAGGTGGGCGTTGGAATCACATCCCGGCCGCCCTGAAGGTTCTGGATCCAGAACTGCCAGCGGGCGCTGCCGGGAAGGATGGTGACGAAAGCCAGTCTTGAATTGTCGCCGGACCAGTCGGGAAACTTGTTGATGCCCTGGTTGGCGGTGACGGTCCGAACGTTGGAACCGTCATAGTCCATGGTATAGATTTCCTTGCTCCCGGATTTCAGAGAGCTGTAGGTGATCTGCGTGCTGGCCACACCCTGGCTGGTGCCGGCCGACAACTGATAGACGATCTGGTCGGCGAACTCGTGGGCGACCCTTCGAATCAGCGTCGCGTCGGCTACGGAGTAGCGTTTCCCCAAGACCTGCTGGCGTGTCTTCACGTCATAGAGGTAGCCTTCGATCATGGCTCCCGCGGCATCCACGTGCACGTTGCCGAAGGCCAGAAAGTCGACATCCAGCGTCGGCGCCTGCCAGTGATCGAAACCCACGTCCTGCGGCGACCGCAGTGGTTTCAAGGGGTAGAAACTCTTGGACGGCAGCTCGAAGAATGCCGAGAATTTGAGGTCCTGCCAGAGGACGTCATTGAAGACTTTCGCGGCTGTCCGGGTCCGGGGCGTGACCGCCGTCCGAGCCACGAAGTCGGCCACGGCCAAGCGCGTGCTCTCTCGCGACTTGGGATAGATCTTGACGTCGGACGGCTGCGCCATCCCCGTTGGCGCGACGAGCGTGAGGATGAGGACCGTGGCCAGTGTCAACGTCGATATGGCTGGAAGCATGGTGCAATCCCTTTTTCACCGAGGGGGGTACTGGAAGTAGGTCACAAATCGCACTCTTCGGTTTCGCAGTTCCGGCGGAAGAGCCGGCAACGGGCTGCTGGCGCGGATGGCGCGTTGTGCGGCCAGGTCTACGGCTCGGACGCCACTGGGCTGCTCCAGATTGATCCGATGGATCTGCCCGTTTCGCAGCACTTCGAAACTGACGACCGTCTCCACGGGTCTCGCCAGCGCACCCAACGAGGCCCGGAGCCAGTTCTGCCCCACGCGCTGCTCGACTTGGCGAGCATACCAGGAGTGCAATCCCTCCTGCCCCGTGCCGCCGCCGACGCGGACTCCCTGTCCGCCGCCGAATCCACCCCCGGAACCCGAGGGGGCTCCACCGGCACCGCCGCTGCCGGCATCCGCTTTCCGGGGGATCTGGGCCTTGGCGTCGGATTTCGAGTCCTTGGAACCGGTGCGAGCAGAGACGGCAGCTTTTTTCTTCTGGCGGGGCCGGCGCTTGCGCGAAGACTTTTGCTGAAACTCGGTCCTATCGGGTGCGGCCTCCGGGGCCACTTCCTTCTTCCTCTTGGTTTCGGGAGGGGGCGCGGCCTGGACTCTGGGGGTCACAGCCGGCTTGTACATGCCGGCGCCGCCTCCCAAATCGGCCGCCAAGCCGACAGAGACCAGATTTCCTCCCTGGCCTCCCCCCACGCCGGTGCTTCCGCTCACGATCTCCACGGGTGGAAAGAGGTCGGTCACGAAGGTGGCGCCCAGAAACAGGACCAAGTGCCCCACCGCCGAAAACACGAACGGGCGTGATAGGCGGTCGCTCTTGACGTGGGTGATCAGGATTCGGCTTTGCGGCATCGATTTCCTACGGCGGCCTACGGGGCCTTCTCCTTGAAGGGCCGGGTCACGACCTGGATATTCGCGTACCCCGAGACCCGGATCTCGTCCATGACCGTGACGATCGTTTTCCAGCGGACGTCCTCGTCAGCCTGGAGGAACACGGGCAGGTTCCCGGTCCCGATATCGGTCTTCAACCGGTTTCCCAATTCATTGAAATTCAACGGTGTGGACCCATAGTACAGGGTTTCCTCCCGGCCGATGGTCACCACGGCGCGTTGCTCCGGATCGACGTTGGAAACGGTGCGCGTCCGGGGGAGATTGACTTCGATTCCGGTCTGGAGGATCGGCGCCGTGACCATGAAGATGATCAGGAGGACCAATACGACGTCCACCAGCGGAGTGACGTTGATCTCGGACATTGAAGGCCGAGTCGGATTCAGGCCGGAGAAGGCCAAGAAGTCCTCCTTTTGCAATGGCCGTTCCGCCGCCGGACGGAAACTGCGGGATACGGATCCGGCCGAAAACGTGAAGGCCGGACAACAGAACCGCCGTGGCTCCGGATCCGTTCCATCAAGCGAAACTCCGCTCGATCAGATTCAGGAGCTCAGTGGTGAAATCGTCCATTTCGATGCCGATGATCTTGAGCCGGTTCAGAAAATGGTTGTAGGCAATCACCGCAGGAATTGCGGCGAATAGGCCCGCCGCCGTCGCGACCAAGGCCTCACTGATTCCGGGGGCAACGGCCTGGATGGTGGTGCCCGAACCCTCTCCCAATCCCTGAAACGCGTTGATGATCCCGATGACCGTTCCGAAAAGTCCGATGAACGGGGTGACCGATCCGGTCGTCGCCAGCCAACTCAAGGAGCTTTCCAGGGTGGTCATCTCGGCGCTCGCCGCCTTGCGCAACGCCCGTTCCAGGCCCCCAATGCTGCGTATGGCCACGTGCTGGTCCATGGGGTTGGTCCGACTCCTGTCTCCCTTGGCCTGAATCCAATGATCCAGCTCCCGATAGCCGGCCTTGAATACGCCGGCCAGCGGAGAAAGCGGGTAGTCATCGCAGGCGCGGTGGATCTCGGAGAGGCTGGAACTGCGCCGGAAGAATTCGGTGAACTCGAACGACTGCTCTTCCACCCTCTTGTAGGCCCTTACCTTGGAGACGATGATAGTCCAAGATAAAACGGAGAAGAAGAGCAGGACCAGAAGTACCAGCAGGGCCACCGGCCCGCTCTGGGCGATGAGAGACCAGAAGCTTCCGAAGGAACCCTGAGCGATCAGACAACAACCTTGCATCATTCCCCCGGCGCCACGGTCGAGTTCCTCCAAATACAGCCCAGGAAATTGTAAACTAGGCCTATGTCACATATCGGGCGTCCGGCCTCTCCCGGAATCGGCTCGGTTTTCCTATAATGATTCCTGGTTCTCGTCCCGGGGCGGAACCGGACCTCGTCTCCTCTCGACGCGGAATGCTCAACTACCTTCGTATCAGTAACTTCGCGCTCATTGACCGGCTCGATCTGGAGTTTGCGCCGGGGTTCAATCTGATCACCGGCGAGACCGGGTCGGGAAAATCGATCCTGGTCGATTCGGTCTCCCTCCTGGCGGGGGAACGGGCCTCGCAGGAGATGATACGAGAGGGCTTCGAAAAGGCCCGGGTCGAAGGCGTTTTTGCCCTGGATCTCGGGCATCCCGCCTGGTCCTCTATCGAGAAAACGGGTCTGGAAACCGAGGGCGACGAAATCCTGATTCGGAGGGAGATTTCCCGGACCGGAGCCAATCGGATTTTCATCAATGGGAAGCTCTCGACACTGGGGGTCCTGACCCGGTTGGGAAGCCTGATGGCGGACATCCATGGACAGCATGATCAGCAGAGCCTGTTGCAGCCTCGCACCCACCTTCGGCACCTGGACGGTTTTGGCGAGAACGGGGAACTCACGGACCGTGTCCGGCAGGTCTACGTCGATCTGATGGCGGTTCGCCGGCGTCTCGAACGCCTCCGTGATGGCGCGAGCCGGCGCCTCGAGAGAATGAACACTCTGCGTTACCGGTTGTCGGAGCTGGAACAGCTCGCCCTGGAACCGGGAATGGATCGGAAGCTGGAACGGGAACGGGATCTCCTGGCGACGGCGGAAAGCCGGCACCAGGCCGCATACGAGAGCTTTCGGCTGCTTTACGATCAGGAGGAAAGTGTTCTCTCTCTCCTGGATCACGCTCAAAAGCGGCTTTACGATCTCGGCCGGCTCGACCCGGAAATGGAGACCGTGGCCGAGCGCAGCCTCGACCTCCGATATCAGGTGGAGGAAGTGGGTCTGGAATTGCGGGACTACGCCGCATCGATCCAGTGGGACGCGGCACGGCTGGACCAGGTCGGCGAACGACTCTCGGCCTTGGAGGGTGTCAAGAGGAAGTACGGGCCGTCATTGGAGGAGGTCCTGGACCACCAGGCAAAGATCCGGAAAGAATTGGAGTCGGTGGACTTCTCCCGGGGCCAGGAGGAGGAGTGGATCCGGGAGGAGCAAGATCTTGAATCCAAGTATCTTGCTCTGTCGCGGAAGCTCTCCCGGAAACGCCGTGCAGATGCCGAGGAATTCTGCCGGCGGGTTGAGGGCGAGCTCTCCCAACTGGCCATGGGCAACTGTGTATTTCGGGTCCGGATCGAAACCGACGAGTCGGTCCAGTCGGGGCAGGGAACGGATACGGCGGAATTCCTCATCAGTCCCAATCCCGGGGAATCGCCCCGGCCATTGGGACGCACCGCGTCGGGAGGGGAGCTCTCGCGGATCACGTTGGCCCTGAATTCGGTGGTCGCATTCACACCCTATTCCAAGACCTTGGTCTTCGATGAGGTGGATGCCGGAATCGGGGGGCGGGTGGCGTCGACCGTAGGTCTGAAATTGGCCCGGTTGGCGCGCCGCGACCAGGTGTTCTGCGTCTCCCACTGGCCTCAGTTGGCCTGCCACGCAACGCGCCATTTGCACGTGGACAAAGGAATCCACGAGGGAAGAACCGTGATTCAGGTCCGGATCCTGGATGCAGACGAGCGGGTCAGGGAATTGGCCCGCATGACGGCCGGCGATTCGTTGACGGAGACGACTCTCCGGCAGGCCCGGGAGCTGCTTCGACGGGCGGCGGCCGCCACCCGCCCGGAATCCCGGGCCGATTCTCAGCGACCGAAACCGCAGCCCACCTGATCCCGTTTTGATGGTCTCAATTGTTTCGGCTTTCGGGCTTCGGCTAGAATGAACTCCGTCGCGGGGGCCGAACGCCTCGAGCCCGGTCGGGCCGGGCGAATCGTGGCCTCCGGGCATGCGGGATCTGATCAATGCGGTCTGAGCGCTTTTTCATCGAAACCTTCGGATGCCAGATGAACGTGCATGACTCGGAGAAGATCTCCGGGCTCCTGGTTCATCGCGGGATGATTCCGGCCTCGACTCCCGAGGAAGCGGACCTCTTCCTCCTCAACACCTGCAGCGTCCGCGAGAAGGCGGTCCAGAAGGTCTACAGCCGTCTGGGACGGATGAAGGCGCGAAAGCGGAGGGAGGACAACTTCAGAATCGGAGTGGTGGGCTGCGTGGCCCAGCAAGAGGGCGAGCGGATGCTGAAGAAGGTTCCGTTTCTGGACCTGGTTGTGGGAACCCACCTCTACCACTCGTTGCCCGACCTCCTGGACGAGTTGGATTCCAAGGATTTGGACCAGGATCCGTCCCGGCGGGTCCGTACCGAGTTCCTGGCGGACTCGATACCGGTCGAGATTGAACCGGTGCTGCGCTCCAGCCGGTTCAGAGCCCAGATCACCATCATGGAGGGCTGTAACAAGCGCTGTACCTTCTGCATCGTGCCTTTTACCCGGGGCAAGGAACGGAATCGGCCCGCCGAAGCCATTTTGGAAGAAGTCCGGCGCGCGGCCGATCTGGGATTCGTGGAGATCGTCCTGCTGGGACAGACGGTCAACAGTTATCGAGACCCGCAGCGGCCCCGGTTCCGCTTCGCCCAGCTCCTGGCCCAGGTGGCCCGGGTCGATGGAATCCGGCGAATCCGGTTCACGTCTCCGCATCCGCGCGAGTTCAATGACGACGCCATCGCACTGATGGCGCAGGAACCGCGAATCTGCTCCCAGGTCCACCTGCCGGTCCAGAGCGGGTCCAATCCGATTCTCAAGCGAATGCGGCGGCAGTACACCCGGGAGCGGTACCTGGAGATCGTCGAGAAGTTTCGCCGTTGGAATCCTGATTTCGCGATTTCCACCGACGTGATCGTCGGATTTCCGGGGGAGACGGAAGCCGATTTTCAGCAGACCATGAGCCTCTTGGAAAGGGTCCGCTACGAGTCCATGTTCTCCTTCAAATACTCCCCCCGGCCCTACACGGACGCCGAGCACTGGACGGACGATCAAACCAGCCTGGACCGGACCCGCCGTCTCATGCAGTTGCAACGCCGCCAGAAAGAGATCCAGCTCGAAATCCACCGGGACCGGTATCTGGGAAGGGAATTCGAGGTCCTGGTGGAAGGGACCTCGCGAGACGGCGAGAAGATCTTCGGAAGAACGGCGACCAACAAGGTGGTCAATTTCCCCGGCCAGGATCCTCCCGGTTCCTTCGCCGAGGTCCACATCACCGGAATCGGAGCCAACAGTCTTCTGGGCGCCAGAATTGGTCCCGGGACAAACCGTTAGGAGTCCACATGGAGCGAGAGTTCAAAATTCGCGGGCTGATGATGGATCCCATCACCAATTCTCCGATCATCATCCTCCAGGACGTGAAGAAGAACACGCTCCTGCCGATCTGGGTCGGGATCTTCGAGGCCAACGCCATTGCGCTCCAGGTGGAGCGGATCGACACGCCCCGTCCCATGACCCACGACCTGATCAAGAACATCCTCATGCAGCTTGACGCGGAGATCTACAAGGTCGTCGTCACGGAACTCAAGGACAACACCTTCTACGCGTCGATTCATCTCAAGCTCAACGGGGAACCCATCGCCATCGACAGCCGTCCCAGCGACGCCATCGCCTTGGCCCTCCGAACCGACTCCCCCATCTACGTCACGGAAGACGTCATCAACAACAGCCGCAACATCACTCTGGACAAGGAAAACCTGGATCCGGAAGAGGTGCGCAAGTGGCTGGAGAATCTCAACCCGGAAGAAATGGGCAAATACAAGATGTAGCCTCCTTGGCTTGACCCCAATACTCCGGTTACTTCTCATCTGATTCCCTTTAAATCCCTTTCAAATAACGATATTTCCGCATTCCTAATACTGCCGGACCGAGCGGTCCCCAAGTTCCATTAGTTTACATAATATTCATTATGCGACGTTCTGGAAATGGGAACGGACGAGGTTCGCGCCAGGATCTCGCGGGGTCAGGTCGGGCTGGTCCCGCTTCCTTCCCCGTCCGGCAGAGAGCGGTCGGCTCAGGTCGTCGAAGCCCGGGTCGAGCTTGCGGGAGAGTCGATCCGGAAGTTACGCTTCCGAGCACAGCCGAATCGTCGGCGCCAGGATCGAGGAGATTCTCCGGCATGGACATCAAGAGTTACGTCGCGGCCTACAAGAGGACTTCGCTGGAGGTGCTGAACACGGTTTCGGAGAATCTGGTGGCCGACCTGGCGAGTCGATTGGAAACCGCCCGGAAGAACGAGCGGCAGATATTCGTCTGTGGGAACGGCGGCAGCGCGGCCTCCGCATCCCATTTGGCCAACGATCTGGGAAAGGGGGCTTCCCACGGCCGCAGTCCCCGGTTCCGGGTCCTTTCCCTCACCGACAATATTCCCTGGATATCGGCCGTCGCCAACGACTACGACTACGACCGGATCTTTGTGGAGCAGCTGAGGAACCTCGGCCGCGGCGGAGACCTGCTCTTGGCCTTCAGTGGCAGCGGAAATTCTCCGAACGTGATCAACGCCGTCCGCTGGGCCAACCGGAACGGAATCGACACTGTCGGGATTACGGGGAGATCCGGAGGGGAGCTCTCTAATTGCGCCCGGAGTGTCATTCACGTCGATTCGTCCCACATGGGCCACATCGAGGAAGCCCACTTCCTGATCCTCCACCTGGTCTCCTACTACTTCATGGAGACTCAGGCGGTCGAAGATCAATAGTCAGTCGTTGCGCGCCGACGGTTATCAGCCCGTGGCAAAAGTCGTCACGGCATTCGGCCGTCCCTGGATTGGCGCGGACTGCGTTGCGACTCGGTCACATACTCCCGGTATGCTCCCTCCGTTGTGCCTGGTCCGGCGGGCGCAGGATCGGTTTCGGTGCTCGCGGGACTTTCACCACGGACTGATATGGCCCTTCCCCGGCGACAAGACGGTTTTCCGAAATTAAAAAACAAGAGGGGTCTTTCGAGGCGGAGCGAGTCATTTTACCATTTCTGCAGGCGGAAGCTTGGCAACGCTCGTTGCCTTTACACGAACAGTCCAAGAACCGGCATAAGGAGGGCCCTCGCTTATGGATGCCAGAGAAGTAGTTAATCTGATTCGAGATCAGCAGCTCAAGGTCGTGGATCTGCGGTTCTGCGACCTGCCGGGACTGTGGCAGCACTTTACCATCGCCGCCGGCGATCTGGACGAGGACAGCTTCACCGATGGGTTTGGTTTTGACGGGTCCAGCATTCGGGGCTTTCAGCAGATTCAGGAAAGCGACATGATCCTGATCCCCGATCCCAGCACCTGCTTCGAGGATCCGTTTTCCAAGGTCAGAACCCTGATTCTGATCTGCAACATCGCCGATCCCATCACCCAGGAACCATACAGCCGGGACCCCCGCTACATCACTCAGAAAGCTGAGAAATACCTGGTGTCGACCGGTATCGCCGATACCGCCTATTTCGGACCCGAGCCGGAGTTTTTCGTCCTGGACGACGTCCGGTTCGACCAGTCCTACAATCACGGCTACTACTACATCGATTCGGTGGAGGGTTTCTGGAACAGCGGGCGCGAAGAAAACCCCAACCTGGGCTACAAGCCTCGATACAAGGAAGGCTACTTCCCCGTTCCTCCCATGGACACGCTTCAGGATATGAGGACGGAGATGATGCTGGTTCTCCAAGACGCCGACATCGAGGTGGAAGTCCATCACCACGAAGTGGCCACGGCCGGCCAATGCGAGATCGACATGCGCTTCGATTCCCTGGTCAACATGGGAGATAAGCTGCTGAAGTTCAAGTACATCATCAAGAACGTGGCGCGCCGTTACGACAAGACGGTCACCCTGATGCCCAAGCCCATATTCATGGACAACGGCTCCGGGATGCACTGCCATCAGAGCCTCTGGAAGCAGGGCAGGAACGTCTTCTACGGCCCCGGCACCTATGCCGATCTGAGTCAGGACGCGGTCTACTACATCGGCGGACTCCTCAAGCACGCTGCCGCCGTCCTGGCTTTCGGTGCTCCGACCACGAATTCCTACCGGCGGCTGGTGCCCGGTTACGAGGCGCCCGTCAATCTCATCTATTCGATGCGCAACCGAAGCGCCTGCGTCCGAATCCCCACCTACTCCAGCAGCGAAAAGGCCAAGCGGATCGAGTTCCGGCCTCCCGATCCGTCCTGTAACGGCTACTTGGCATTTGCGGCCATGCTCATGGCCGGTCTGGATGGGATTCAGAACAAGATCATGCCGCCCGATCCCATGGACAAGGACCTTTACGATCTGCCACCCGAACAGATGGCTCAGGTGGAGTCGGTTCCGGGGACTCTGGAGGAGGCCCTCGACGCCTTGGAGGCCGACCATGACTTCCTGCTCAAGGGAGACGTTTTCACTCCGGATGTGATCGAGAACTGGTTGGCGTACAAGCGGGAGCGTGAAGTGGATGCCATGCGCCTGAGACCGCATCCGTACGAGTTCGCTCTTTACTTCGACATCTGATCTTCCCTGCCCTGCGGCTCCACAGCCGCCGTGCCCGTGGACGGGTGGTTCCAGTTACCGAACGACCCGTCCACTCTCGATGATTGCTTGCGGATGCGTGCCGGCAGTCCGTGGTGACAGTCTCGAGTACCGCCGGGACCCGTCGAACGCCGTAACGACTTTTGCCACGGATTGCTAGAATCGCCTGGAATGCGCGCCCGGGAATTCTTCCTGTCCTCCCGCTTTTCCAACCAGGAGGTCAGCCGGGTTCTCGCCCGGTCCGGTTTCCGCAACCCCTCCCGAGTCGCTCAGAGTCTTCGGGCAATTCGCCGGGTGAGCGGCGACCGCCCCGAATTACCCGAATTTGCCGAGAATCTGTTTCGGGAGGCCCTTGGAGCCGCCGATCCGGACGCCGTGATCCTCCATCTGGCAACGCTGATCGAATCGGCGTCCAGTGCTGATGCTTTTCTCGACCTGCTGAGTCAAAAGCCACGTGCGCTGAGGATCCTGTCCCGGATTCTGGGCGCCTCGACCTACTTGGCCCAGCTCCTGCTGCGGAGCCCCGACTACGTCGATTGGCTCCTGGAGGGGAATCGGCTGGAATCGATTCCAGACAGGGATTACTTCCTGGCGCGGGCCCGGGCGGCGGGTCCGTCCGAAGGTTCGGAGGCGGCTCTCGAGTCGCTTCGCCGGCTTCGCCGGCAAGAGACTCTCCGGATCGCCGCGCAGGACATCCTGGATTTCTGCACGCCGGACCAGACGGCTCGCCAAGTGTCCCACCTCGCCGACGCCGTGCTGGAGCGGACCTTCGACCTGCTGGCGCCGTCGGGGCTGGAATCGAAATCCGATTTTTCGGTATTGGCACTGGGGAAGCTGGGAGGAGAAGAGCTGAATTTCAGCTCCGACGTCGATCTCCTGTACGTCCGTGCCGATGGGACCGATTTCGGACGCACGGCCCGCTTTGCCCGCGATCTGACGCGGGCGCTGTCCACCATTACGGCCGAGGGAAGGCTTTACCGAGTCGATCTCCGGTTGCGGCCCATGGGCAGGTCCGGGGAGATCGTGTATTCGTTGGATGCCTACCGCTCCTATTACCAGACCTGGGGGGACACACCCGACCGCTTGGCGCTGATCAAGTGCCGGCAGGTGGCGGGAAGCGCCGCGTTGGGCGGGAAATTGGTGGCAATCGTTCAGGAGGAATTCGTTTACAAGCGATATCTGGATTTTGCCGCCATCGAGGAGGTTCGGTGGCTCAAGCGGCGGGCGGAGCGCCAATCGGAACAGGGGGGGAGCGAAACCTGGGACGTCAAGTTGGGCCGGGGCGGGATTCGGGAAATCGAGTTCTTCGCCCAAGTCTTCCAGCTCCTTTACGGCGGGTCCCAGCCAGGGCTCAGAACTCCCAACACCCTGGATGCCCTGGACCGCTTGCTGGACGGCGGACTCATCTCCGCCGACGACCATCGGACGCTTCGCAAAAATTACCTGTTTCTCCGGGACGTCGAGCACAAGTTGCAGCTCGTCCATGACTTGCAGACCCATCGTCTTCCCCGGGATCCGGGAAAGCTGCTGCGCCTGGCCCGGCGTTTGGGCTTCGGTGCGGGGGCGAACGCTCCGGGGGCCGAGCCGGAGACCGACTCGTTCCTGGAAGAACTGGAGCAAAGGAAAGGCCAGGTCCGGCGAATATTCGAGTCGTTGTTCGGGAAGGATCCGACCCAGCGCGGTCTGGAACGGCTGGTGCTCAACTCGGATATGAGCCGGGAGGAGGCATTGGAGATTCTCCGAGCCAACGGTATCCGGGACCCGGGTGTCCTGGAGGGCATCGCGGTTCTGGAGAAGGCCCCGTCTTTCCCCAATTCGCCCAGCCGGATGCGGAATCTCCTGGCCAACCTGGTGCCTCACCTGATCGACTACATCGACTTGGCATCGAAAGCCTCCCATCTGTTCACCCGCCTGGACCGCTTCAGCGAGTCGCTCCAGGCCCGCGCCGATCTCTATTCCGAACTCATAGAGAACCGTCTTTTCCGGAAGACCCTCTTGACCGTGTTGGCGACCAGCGAGTTCTTGTCCGAGACCCTGATCCACAATCCCGAGTTGCTGGATTCGGTCTCCCGGCTTCCGCCTTTGGAGGACGATGCGCCCGGTATGCGGAAACCGCTGGAGCAGTTGGCTAAGGGGGCCAAGGATCGGAGGATCGCCTTGCGGGTCTTCAAGCGCCGGGAGGAGTTCAAGGTGGCGCTCCACGATCTGTTGGAACCGGGGACCGCCGGGACCAGGCTCCGCCTCAGTCACCTGGCCGACAACTGTCTCCGTCACGTCATGCGAGAGATTCTCCGGGACTTCCCTGCTCTTCGGGAAGAGACCTTCTGCCTCCTGGCTCTGGGAAAGCTGGGAGAGCGGCAGATGACCTATCACTCCGATCTGGATCTGCTGCTGGTTTACGGACTCCGTCCGGACCAGGATCTGTCCATACTCTTCGTGCGCCTGGTTCGGAGACTGATTCAGGAGCTGGAGACCTATACCGATCAGGGGCGGGCGTACCTGATGGATTTCCGGTTGCGTCCCGATGGACGGCACGGGGCATTGGCAATTCCCTTCCCGGCGCTTGAGCGCTACTTCGCGACCCGAGCCGACCCCTGGGAACGAATGGCCTACGCCAGTCTTCGTCCTGTCTACAGCCAGGGAAAACCCCTGGACCTGAGGCATCTGATCTGGAACGTCCAGCCCTTCACCCAGGACCAGGTTCGGGAGCTGGACCACGTCCGCCGGCGCCAGGAGCGGGAGGTGGGAAAGGAAAAAGCTGGAGTCAACTACGATTTCAAGGTCGGCCGCGGTGGGCTGATGGATATCCAGTTCGTGGTAAAGTATCTGCAGTTGCAACACGGGATCGAGGGAAGAGGGACTCGGTTCGGCATCTCCAGACTTGTCGAGTCGGGTCATCTCGATCCTGATGAGGGGAAGGTCCTGAGCCGGGGCGCGGGATTTCTCTTCCACCTCGAGGCTCTGCAGCGACTACTGGCTGAAAGTCCGGTGACCAGACTACCCCGCGATCCGTCCCGGTGTGCAATCACGGCTCGCCTCATGGATTTGGACTCGGGGGACTCGCTTCTGGAGCGCTATCGGATCGAATCCACCGCCATTCGACAAATCTACCGGCACATCTTCTCTTGCTAATGGCCTCACCTCAGTCACGAATCAAACGTCTGCTGGCCGCCAATCGAAGTGAAATCGCGATTCGAGTTTTTCGATCGGCCCATGAATTGGGTATCCGGACGATCGCCCTCTATTCGGAGGAAGATCGATTCTCCCTCCATCGGTACAAGGCGGATGAAGCTTATCTGATCGGCTCCGGCATGGATCCCATCCAGGCCTACCTCAATGTCGACAACGTGATCGCGCTGGCCGTGGAGAAGCGAGTCGACGCCATTCATCCCGGCTACGGTTTCCTCTCGGAAAACCCGGAGCTGGCCCGGGGCTGTGCGGATGCCGGAATTCTGTTCATCGGTCCCCGGCCTGAGATTTTGGAGCAGTTGGGCGACAAGACGGCGGCCCGCGCGATGGCGGCCCAGTTGGGGGTTCCAATATTGCAGGGCAGCGAGGCGTCCCTGTCGGACCTGGACGAGGCCAGGAGTCTGGCTTCCGCCATGGGTTACCCGGTCATGCTCAAGGCGGCTCACGGCGGCGGTGGCCGCGGGATGCGCGTCGTGTCCCGAGAGGCGGAGTTGGAAGCGCAGTTTGAAGAAGCGCGGCGTGAGTCCGTGTCCGCATTCGGAAGAGAAGAGATCTTTCTGGAGCGATTCGTGTCCCGGGCTCGGCACCTGGAGGTGCAGATCCTGGGGGACCGCCATGGCAACCTGGTTCATCTCTTCGAGCGTGACTGTTCCCTGCAGCGGCGTCATCAGAAGTTGGTGGAGATGGCTCCAGCCCTCAATCTGGCGCCGGAGTTGAGAAGCAGGATCTGCGATGCTGCGGTGACGCTGGGCCGGGCTATCGGGTATGACAACGCGGGAACGGTGGAATTCCTGTTGGATCAGGACACGGACCAGTTCTACTTCATCGAGATCAACCCCAGGATCCAGGTCGAACACACGGTGACGGAACAGGTGACCGGGGTCGATCTGGTTCACCATCAGATTCTGATCGCCGAGGGACTTGCTCTGGATCATCCTGAGATCGGACTGGCCAGACAGTCCGATGTGCAGGTCCGCGGTTACGCCTGCCAGTGCCGGGTGACGACGGAGGATCCGGAGAACTCGTTCATCCCCGACTACGGACGCATTCTCCACTATCGGTCGGCGTCCGGGGCGGGAATCCGGCTGGATGCCGGGACCGCCTTCTCCGGGGCCACGGTGACCCCCTTCTACGACTCTCTCCTGGTGAAGGTCACGGCCTGGGGCCTTCGGTTTCCCGAAACGGTCCGCCGGATGGAGCGCTGTCTGCAAGAGTTCCGAATCCGCGGGGTGAAAACGAACATCCCTTTTCTGATCAATCTGGTGGACCATCCCGAGTTTCGGAACGGCCGGTGCACGACTGGTTTCATCGACGAGACTCCGGACCTCTTCCGTTTTCCGGCTCGCCGGGATCGAGCCACCCGGCTGCTTCGCTTTCTGGGAAATCAAGTGGTCAACGAAACCCCGGTGGTCAAGGAGTTTCATGCCAAGGTCAACCGCAGGCCGGCGCCGGTTCCCTGGCGCCCGGCCGCTGGTGCCATTCCCGAGGGCCATCGTTTTCGGCTCCTCAGGGACGGGCCTCGGAAGTTCGCCGATTGGGTTCGAGATCAGTCCGAGGTGCTGATTACGGACACGACGCTCCGGGATGCGCACCAGTCCCTTCTGGCCACCCGCATGCGCACCTACGACATGAGCCGGATCGCCGACGTCTACGCCCATTGTCACAACGATCTTTTTTCACTCGAGCTCTGGGGCGGAGCCACGTTCGACACGGCAATGCGTTTCTTGCGGGAGTCCCCCTGGGACCGCCTGGACCGCATGCGCCAAGCCATCCCCAACATTCCCTTTCAGATGTTGCTACGAGCTTCAGCCGCCGTCGGCTACACGAGTTATCCCGACAACGTGGTCCAGGAGTTCGTGCGGCTCGCCGCCGAGTCCGGAATCGATATCTTTCGCATCTTCGATTCACTCAACGATTCCCGCAACATGCAGGTCGCCATCGAAGCCGTGGACCGGAGTGGGGGCGTGGCCGAGGCCGCCATTTGCTTCACCGGCGACATTCTGGATCCGGATCGGAGCAAGTATTCCCTGGACTACTACCTGGAACTGGCGCGGGAGTTGGAGCGAATGGGCGCCCATATGCTGGCCATCAAGGATATGGCGGGCCTGTGCAAGCCCTACGCCGCCTACCAGTTGATTCGGGCTCTGAAGAACGAACTGGGCATACCCATTCATTTTCATACCCACGACACGAGCGGCGGGCAGATGGCGGCGTTGTTGAAAGCGGTGGAAGCCGGAGCCGATATCGTGGACGCCGCCATGGCTCCGTTGGCCGGTCTGACCTCTCAGCCCAGCCTCAACACGTTCGTGGAAATGTTGCGGTTTTCTCCCCGGGATCCTGGTCTCGACACCGAAAGGCTGGAGGAAACGGCTCATTACTGGGAGGTCGTGCGGCAATACTACTGCGCCTTCGAGTCGACGTTGCGGACGGGAACTGCGGATGTCTACAAGCATGAGATGCCCGGCGGGCAATACACCAACCTGTATCAGCAGGCGGCGGCTTTGGGCCTGGAGGAAAATTGGCCGGAGGTGTGGCAAACCTACGCCCGAGTGAACGACCTTTTTGGAGACATCGTCAAGGTCACTCCCTCTTCCAAGGTCGTCGGCGATCTGGCGCTCTTCATGTTGACCAACGATCTCGCTCCGCAGGACCTCACCGAATCTTCCAAGAAAATCGATTTTCCAGAGTCGGTGATCGATTTCTTCCAGGGCCGCCTGGGGACGCCGAAAGGTGGGTTCCCCGCCCGGTTGAGAGAACGGATTCTGGGAGACCTGCGTCCGATTCAGGGCCGGCCCGGCGAGTCCCTGCCTCCCGCCGACCTGCAAGGCGTAGGAAATGACCTCGAGGGGCGGCTTCGCCGCAAGTTCGATGAGCGGGATACGATTTCGTACCTCCTGTACCCGCAGGTGTTTCAAGAGTTCATAGGGCACCAGACCCGGTTCGGCGACGTCTCCGTAC
Organism: Acidobacteriota bacterium; assembly: GCA_965217775.1. Lineage (GTDB taxonomy): Bacteria > Acidobacteriota > UBA6911 > RPQK01 > JAJDTT01 > JAJDTT01. The sequence goes on along the minus strand of CBDCJH010000002.1, from coordinate 1,714,536 downwards.
TTCCCACGCCCGTTTTCTTCTATGGAATGGAACGGGAAGCCGAAGTCCTGGTGGAGCTGGAGCCCGGTAAGACGCTCATCATCAAGCTGATGGCCGTGGGAGAACCGGACACCCGGGGAAACTGCACCGTCTTTTTCGAGCTCAACGGCGTTCCCAGGGAGGTCCAGATTCCCAATCGGTCCGTTATTCCCCAGGTATCAAAACGGGCCAAGGCGGACCCGGGCGACCCGCTTCACGTCGGCGCGCCCATGCCCGGCATGGTCATCTCGGTCTCGGTGAGTAGCGGGGCGAAAGTCGCCCAGGGAGAGAAGCTCCTGACGCTTCAGGCCATGAAGATGGAACTCACGCTTTACGCCGACCGGGAAGCCGAGATCGAGGAACTGCTGGTGGAGCCGGGAGACCGAGTGAATACCAAGGATCTGCTGCTGACCTATCGCCGTGAGACGATCGAAACCGGTTGACGGTTGGAAAAGAAGCAGACGCTTGCGCGCCCTTCCCGGTCAGTCGACGGAACGCCTCATGGCGCCGTTGGGTGAAGCTTCCGTAGCGGAGCGGCGGGGAGCCGGGTCAGTCGTTCTCTCCGGTGCGGATGTTGTACTGGCTCTCCACGGGAAGCACGAAAACGCGGCCGTCGCCGATTTCGCCCGTGCGAGCCGTCTCCATGATGGTTTCGATGGTCTCTTCCACCAGATCGTCTTGCAGAACGATTTCCATCTTCATTTTGGGCAGGAGGGTGACACTGTATTCTTTGCCCCGGTAGATGGCCGTGTGTCCTTTTTGCCGGCCGTGACCGCGCACTTCCGAGATGGTCATGCCTGAAATGTTCAGCTTGCCCAGCGCATCCTTGACCTCTTCCACCTTGCTGGGCCGTACGATCGCCATGATCAATTTCATTGGTTCACCCTATCGCTTGAAGAATCTGAGCTTCCAGTTCTTGCTGTAAACCGGGCCCAATTCTACACCCATCACGCGACAAGTAAAAGATATCCACGGCTCTCTCACCCTCCGTATTGATCAAGACCAGATCGATGTTGCAGCGTAGGGAGGAGATCCGGTCGGCGATGGTGTACAGGAGCCCGACGGCGTCCGGAGCCACGAGTTCCATGATGGTGTAGCGTCGGGTGGGCTCATTCTCGAAGTAGACGGAGGGACGAAAACGTGCGGACGAAAAGCGCGGGTTCACGAGTCTGCCCTTCCCCTTGAGATACGTCTCCACGGACCGGTCATCCCGAATCACCCGGCTGATCGAATCCCGAAACCGCTGTTTCTCGCTGGGATTCAGGGCAAAGCATCGGCGGGCGTCGGTGAAATGGAACAGGTCCAGAGTCGTTCCCGCCCGGTTGGACATGGCATAGCCACGAAATATGTTCATGCCGAACGAGGCGAGGACACCCGCGATCCGGGCAAAGAGGTAGAAGCGATCGGGAGTGACCACACAGAGCTTGTAGCCGTCGAGATCCCGGGTCAGCCGCAACCGCACCGGCCGATCGGTTCCCAGACCTCGGGCCAGACGATAGTGCTCATAGATTTCGGAATGAGGTGTGATCTTGACGTATCTGAGAGGGAGTCCTTCGAGGAACCTTCCGAAATCTCGGGCATCGAGGTCGCCGGGCAGGTCTTTGAAAAGGAGGTTCGGGGTCTCTTCTTCAACTGAGTCCACGCCAAAACCCAGGGTGAGTTTTCGGTAAGCAGAGACATACAGTTGCCACAGGAGATCCCTGGTCCAATCCTTGAGTACTTCGGGTCCGACGGCTTTGATGTCAGCGTAGGTCAAGAGACACAGCAGCCGGAGCCGATCGGGATCACCGACGCGGTCGGCAAAGCGGTCGATCACCCTGGGGTCCCCCAGGTCCCTCCGGAAAATGACTCTGGTCATGGACAAGTGTTGTTGGATCAGAAACGAGATGGCCTCGATGCATTCCGCGGGAAAGCACAGGCGCCTCAGCGCCGCGGCCCCCATTCGCGTGCTGCGGTCGGCATGACGCCCTTCCCGGCTCTTTCCCACGTCGTGGAGAAGGAGGGCCAGGGTCAACAACTCCGGATGGGTCGCCTCTTCCAGCAGGGCCGCGAACCGGGCGTCCACATCGGGCTCCCCTTCCCGCAACTCCTCAATATTGCGGATGGCCATGAGGCTGTGCTCATCGACCGTATATTGATGGTAGAAATCGCGCGTGACCTTGGCCTTGATGCTTCCAAATTCCGGAAAAAGAGCCTCCAAGACCCCCAGTTCGTACATTTCCGTCAGGGTCCGGTAGAGACCGGGCCGCGGAGAAAAGAGTTCCATTATCGATCCCGGTTGGGGATGGTGGCTCAAGCTTGCGGCCAACTGGGAACTCCTGCGGGCTATCAACCTGCGGGCTCTGTCACTCAAAGGTTTCGATTGAGTCAAGGAATCTCGAAAAGCTTTGAGAATGATGGGGCCGGCTCGCTCCGAAGAGACTTTCTCCAGGTGGATCTGAGTAGACGGGTCCACCGGTCTTTTCGGGACCAGGCCGTAGCGGCAATACCCGTGGAGAACCCGGGCATTGAGATAGTACTCCTGCATCATGGACTCGACGCCCGTCCGATCGTCTTCGGATGCATAGCCCGCCAGGGGTGCAATTTTTTCCTGAAGCCGATACGTGAGGCGATTCAGATTGCGCCCACGCACGAGGTGGACCAACATGCGCATCCGCTTCATGAAGCTGGAAGCGCCGTCGATGTGCTCTTGGCTGTACGGGATGAAGGGGGCCTCCCCCCGGAGCCTCAACAGCCATCCGGCCGTCAGGCCATCTCTGAGTCCGCCGGGGCCCTCCTTCAGATCCGGCTCCAGATGGAAGATGGTGTTCTGGAAACTCTGGTGGCGTTTCCGTGTCAGACGGTCGATCCCAAGGCGGAGTTCCGCAGTTTGGGCTTGGTGCCAACTGGGGAGAAAGTTGCGGAGAAGGAGATTGCCCAAGGCCATGTCCCCGGTTACGATCCGAGCATCCGACAGGGACAGGGCCAACTCCAGGTCCGGGCCCTGGGTGTTCAGGTCTTCCAGGGACCAGACCTGGTGTCCCAGGTCCAAACGGAGATCCCACAAGTCGTGGAGAAGACGTTTGATGGCGTCCTCGGCGTCTTCCCTGTCCCCCTCCCGATACAACAGCAGGAGATCCACATCCGAGTGGGGAAACATCTCGCGGCGTCCGTATCCGCCCAAGGCGAGGATGCAAAACGCACCTGATCGAAGGTGTCGCCGAGCGACTTGAGAGACCAGGGTGTCCATGGCCCGGGTCAGGTCCGCCAGAGCCGACTCGGGACAGAGGTCTGACCGAAACGACTGCTCGACGAGGCGACGCTGAGCCGAGTAGGTTTCCCAGGGCTCCGCACTGATCGTCGTGGCCATTTCGGGCCATTCTGCCATATTCGTTCCCGGAGACGCGCCGAACGTCGAGCGTTCGCCGGGCCGGTCCGGGGTGACGCCTTTGCGGATCCCGTGGCAGGTTGTCGGATGGGACACTGGCGGATCAGTCGGTAAGCGTTCCTGCCTTGACTCCGGAGCCCAAAGTGCTTATACGGGGACACGCCATGGTTCAGTTGCTTTCCTTACTGGTCGAAAACAGATCGGGTGTCCTGGCCCGGGTCGTGGGGCTGTTCAGTCAGCGAGGCTACAATATCGAGACGCTGAACGTCGCTCCGACCTCCGACCCCACCATGTCGCTCGTTACCCTTTCCACAAAAACGGACGTGCCGGGCACCGAGCAGGTCATCAAGCAGTTGAACAAGCTGATCGATGTCATCAAGGTGATTCCATACAATCCGCGAGTCCACATGGCCCGCGAGATGGCCCTGATCCGGGTGCGCGTCACGGAATCCAGTCGGAGGGAGATCTTGGAGTTGTCCAAGGTCTTTCGGGCGCGCGTGGTCGACGCCAGTCCTCAGAGCTGTGTTTTCGAGGTCACGGGAAATCCGGATAAGATCAACGGTTTTCTCCAGAACATGCGCGTGTACGGGGTGCGAGACGTGCACCGTACCGGATGCCTCTCACTCAGTCGCGGCAGCGCCGTAAAAAGAAAAGGCTAGGAGTCTGCGCCGTAGGAATGATCGTAGCGAGAAAGTGGGGAATCGAGGCCAGATCTTCTCGATTTGGAGGTGCATAGTCGTTCTATTCGCCGAGAAATCGAGGAAATATGGACCGATTCACCGCTTTCGCAGTAGATCAATTTCTGCGGCGCAGGCTCCTATGAGTCTGCGCCGTAGGAATGATCGTAGCGAGAAAGTGGGGAATCGAGTCTCCAGTGGGAACGGCCGCGTTCAGTACCAGTCCAGAACCCTGACCTCGACGCCCTCGGCGGTCACAATCCGCTTGAAGATTTTCACGTCGGATCCCCTGAAGTGGTAGGGGTACACGGCCTTGGGACGGAAGCTGTTGACACACTCGGCGGCTTCTTCGGGAGTCATGGTATAAGGGAGATTCATGCACACGAACGCCAGATCGATGTCCTTCAGCGCCTTCATCTCCGGAATGCACTCGGTGTCTCCGGAAATATAGACACGCTCTTTCCCGAACGTGAGAATGTACCCGTTTCCCCGGCCTCGGGTGTGGTAGAGCTGCCCCGCCTCGGGACCCCGTTTCAGGTTGTACATGGCGACGCCTTCCACCTGGATTCCGAGGGGGCGAATGGTTTCACCGTTGCTCAGGACCCTGGCTTCCGAGACCGTCTTCTGCACCGCCGCGGGAGCGACGATGATCGTCCCCTCCTTCCGGACTCGGGAGATCTGCTCCGGATCCATGTGGTCCCCGTGGATATCGGTGATCAGGATGAGGTCCGCCGGCGGTTGTCCCGTGTAGTCTCCCCGGCTCCAGGGATCGACGTAGACGACTTTCTCCTGCCATTTGAGAATGAGGGATCCATGGTGAATCGGGATCACCTCCACGCCACCGGCCAGCCCGGTCAGATTGAAAACACCGAACAACAACCACTGAGTGAGGTTTCGCATCATTCGCTCCTTCCGGTCTCGCCGATTCCCGGTCCCACCAGGTTCCGGCATGGCGTGATGGTCACGACTCCTGATCCATGCCCAGACGTTAACAGCCCGTGGCATAAGTCGTCACGGCATTCGACCGGGTCTGCATCCCGGCGGACTACGTTGCTCCTCGGTTACATACTCCCGGTATGCTCCCTCAGAGCGCCTTGTCCGGCGGGCGCAGGAACGGTCTCGGTGCTCGCGCGACTTTCACCACGGACTGTTAACGGTCCACCGCTTTCCGGAGTCTCTTGGCCATCTCCTGGACGTGGTAAAGATGCACCAGCATGGTCTTCCTGTCCCGAAGGTCTTCGAAACTCACGGTATTCGTGGGCTGGTAGAAGAAATCTTCGATTCGCCGTTCGGCCAGTATCAGTTCCCTCCTCAGGTACGCCACCTCTGGGCCGTAGCCGTCCCTTCCGCCCAAAGAGCGGACCCGGGGCCGTTTGGAGTCCTTCCGAGCCAGTCCGAGCAGGATGCTCCCGATGAGGTTCTTGAGGCCTCTCGCATCGCGGGACAGATCTCCCAGCGCCTTCCTCCACTTCTTCCGGAATTCGGGCGTCATCTGCAGGCGCTTGTCGACCATTGAATTCGCCCGGATCTCCTGGACCTCTTCGCAGTGCACCTTGATCATGACGAGAGCGGAGCGGATTCGGCCCAGGTAGTAGCCGATCTGGCGATCCACGTATTGCATGACGAAAGGATCGTTGGTTCTGGGACCGACGGAGGTGACACTCTTGTAATACTGAGATCGGAAATGCGACCTCAGAATCTGGTTCTGGTAGGCGGGAATGGTCTCGGTGTTCTTGATGACGTCTTCCGTAGCCCCGGTCAGAGGGACGAGCAGAAAATGACAACAGCCAGCAAGAATCGATAGACGACAAACGGCAGCAGCGTACGCTGCTCCAGAAAGCGAAGAAAAAACCGGATACATAGGATGCCGCTAACGAAAGACGATGATACACCAAGGAGCAGCGTGGAGTCAGCCACGCCGGCGGCCGCCTCCGCGGTTCGGGCAGAGAGCAGGTCGTAGACGGCAGACGCCCCTGCCAGCGCCATGATGGGCGCTGAAAGGAGGAAGGCAAACCGGGCGGCATCCGATCGATTGAGGCCCAGAGCCAGGCCCGCGCTCAGAGTGATGCCCGCCCGGCTCACCCCCGGCATGAGAGCCAGGACCTGGGCCAATCCGATCAGAACTCCGTCTTTCCGGGTCAGGCTCCGGAGCGAACGATTCTTGGATCCGTGACGGTCCGTCCACCAGAGGAGAAGGCCGAAAAGGCCGAGGCAGGATGCGGTTACCATGGGGGTCCGGAGATAGTCCTCGATCACATGCTTCAGCAATCCTCCCGCCACGACCGCCGGAATCGTCCCCAGAAGGATGGCGTCCATCAGAAAAGAGTTCCGGCTCCGGGACCGGCCCAACACCCGCTCGAACGCCGTCACCAGGAACTGCTTCCACTCGCGCCGGAAATAGACCAGTACGGCCAGGAGAGTCCCGATGTGGACCACGATGTCGAAAATCAGACCGAGAGGCTGCCAGCCCAGGAGCCAGGGCACCAGAATCAGGTGACCCGAACTGCTCACCGGCAGGAATTCGGTGAGTCCCTGCAAGATCCCAAGGAGGAATCCCTGAAGCGTCTCCTCGCTGATCATTCCGGAGATGGTCCCGCCTGGCCGAACCCGAGTCAAGCGGGGGCGCAGCGCGGGCGGCCAAGGGCACTTGGGGGTCAGAATGGCGTGCTATACTCCGCTCCCGTCACTCGGCAAGGGGCCGATTCCGTTCCGAACAAAGAGGTTCCGGTGAGCAGGCGAGAAGTCATCGTTATTCTCGACTTCGGGTCTCAGTATACGCAGCTGATTGCCCGCCGGATTCGAGAGGCTCACGTCTTCTCGGAGGTGCTTCCCTATCACACCCCGTTTCAGGAGATCGCGAGGCGTCAGCCCAGCGGAATCGTTCTTTCCGGCGGCCCCCGGTCCGTGTTCGAGGAAGGAGCGCCGTATCCCGATCCTCAAGTCTATTCCTGCGATGTCCCGCTGCTGGGGATCTGCTATGGGATGCAGCTTCTGGCCCGCCGGTTCGGCGGCCAGGTCCACCCCTCCCGCCGGGAGTATGGAAAAGCCCAACTGGAACGGTCTCGGTCCTCCGCTCTGCTCGACGGTCTTCCCCGGACCATGCAGGTCTGGATGAGCCACGGCGACCGGATTGAGGCCCTGCCTTCCGGCTTCCGGCAGGTGGCATCCACTCACAGCGTCCTGGCCGTCATGGAAAACACCGAGCGGCGGATCTTCGGGGTCCAGTTCCACCCGGAGGTGGTGCACACACCTCGGGGACGAGAGGTCTTCTCGAATTTTGTGGACCTCTGCGGCTGCAAGCGGAATTGGACCGCGACGTCCTTTATCGAGAGCACGATCGATCAGATTCGCGACCGGGTGGGATCGGGACGAGCCGTATGCGGACTCTCCGGAGGTGTCGACTCCACGGTGGCCGCCATCCTGATGCACAAGAGCATTCGCCATCGCCTCACCTGCGTCTTCGTGGACAATGGCTTGTTGCGAGAGGGAGAGTTCCGGCAGGTCCTCAATACGGTACGCGACGAATTGCAACTGAACGTGGTGGGGGTGGAGGCGAGATCGCGGTTTCTGGATCTTTTGGCGGGCGTGGAGGAACCGGAAAGAAAGCGGAAGATCATCGGAGAAACCTTCATTCGAGTCTTCGAAGAGGAATGCCGCAAGCTGGGGGATGTCCGCTTCCTGGTCCAGGGGACCCTCTATCCGGATGTCATCGAATCGGTCTCCGTGAAGGGGCCGTCGGCCGTGATCAAGAGCCATCACAACGTCGGGGGGCTGCCGGAGGAGATGGATCTGGAGCTGGTGGAGCCACTGCGGGATCTTTTCAAGGACGAGGTCCGCCAGGTCGGTCAGGAGTTGGGTCTGCCCCGGGAGATCCTGTGGAGGCAGCCCTTTCCGGGCCCCGGCCTTTCGATCCGCATCCTCGGTCCGGTCACTCACGGGAGGCTGGCGTTGCTGCGGCAGGCGGATCGAATCGTGGATGAGGAAGTTCGCCGGGCAGGCCTCTACGAGCAGATCTGGCAGTCCTTCGCGGTGCTGCTTCCGGTCAAGAGCGTCGGGGTGATGGGAGACGGGAGAACCTACGAGCACGTGGTCGCGATTCGCGCCGTTGACAGCGTCGACGGCATGACCGCGGATTGGGTTTCCCTGTCCCGGGAGGTTCTGGCCCGGATCTCGGTCCGGGTCGTCAACGAAGTCAGGGGCGTCAACCGGGTGGTCTACGACGTGACCTCAAAGCCACCGGGAACCATCGAGTGGGAATGATCAGACCCTGCCTTGGATACGGAGCGGGACCCGGACCCCTCCAGATATCGGGTTTGCTGCCAACGCACAGGAATTAAGCGATATGGGCCAAGCTGAATTTGTCCATCTGCACGTTCATAGCCATTTCAGCCTGTTGGATGGAGCCAACAAGATCGACGCCCTCTTCAAGAGAGCGTCTGAACTGAAGATGCCGGCGATCGCCTTGACGGATCACGGCAATCTGTTTGGAGCCATCCAGTTCCACGATGCGGGAGTCAAAACCGGGGTCAACCCCATTATCGGTTGCGAGGTTTACGTTGCCCGGGACGGACGAACGGTCAAGTCGGGCCGGTCGGATGGAAGCAACCATCTGGTGCTCCTGGCTCGGAATCAAAAGGGCTATCAGAACCTGGTCAAACTCGTCTCGCTGGGTTATCTGGAGGGATTCTACTATCGGCCGCGCATCGACCGTGAGTTGCTGGAGCAGCACAGCGAAGGATTGATCGGACTCTCGGCCTGTCTCAAGGGGATCGTGGCCTGGAATCTACACCAGGATCGCTACCAGAAAGCGCGCAAAGAGGCGGGGGAACTCTCGGAGATCTTCGGCAAAGATCATTTCTACCTGGAGCTGCAGGACCACGGCATAGAAGCGCAGAAGTCGGTGAATACCGGGATCGTAAGTCTGGCCAAGGAACTGGATCTTCCGTTGGTCGCGACCAACGACTGCCATTATCTCTCCCAGGAGGACTCCTTTCCCCACGATGTCCTGCTTTGCATCCAGACCGGAAAGACGGTCCAGGACACCAACCGGCTGAGCTACCGGACCGATCAGTTTTTCTTGAAGACCCCGGAGCAGATGGCTCAACTCTTCGGCCACGTCCCGGGAGCGCTTTCCAACACCCTGGCCGTTGCCGAGCAGTGTGAGTTCCGGTTGCAAGACTCCGGATCGGTGTTTCCGGAGTTTGAAGTTCCCGCTGAAAATACGTTGGATTCCTACTTCGAGTCCGTGGTTCGAGAGGGGTTCTCCCGGCGGATGGAGACCTTGAAGCAGCAGCAGGGCTCGGACGGGCCGGCCCCTTCAATCGAGCAGTATTCCCAGCGTCTGGATCAGGAAATCGCCATGATTCAGAAAATGAAATTTTCCGGATATTTCCTGATCGTCTGGGATTTCATGAGATACGCACGGGAACAGGGGATCGCCGTAGGTCCCGGGCGGGGATCGGCAGCCGGCAGTCTGGTCTCCTATGCCATGCAGATCACCGATGTGGACCCGCTTCAGTATGGTCTACTCTTCGAACGATTCTTGAATCCGGAGCGGGTCACTCCACCCGACATCGATATCGACTTCTGCATGCATCGCCGGAGCCAGGTCATCGACTATGTGACCCAAAAGTACGGACGCGACAACGTCAGTCAGATCATCACCTTTGGAACCATGGCCGCCCGGGGAGCCATTCGGGACGTGGGGCGCGGCCTCAACATTCCCTACGGCGAGGTTGACCGCATCGCCCGCCTGGTCCCCTCGGGTCCTGACGTCACCTTGAAAAAGTCTCTGGAGACGGTCAAGGAACTCCGGGACCTCACAGCCGGCGATGAGCGTTACGAGCAGCTTCTGACCGTGGCTCAGCGCCTGGAAGGACTGGCCCGGCACGCGTCCACCCACGCCGCCGGTATCGTCATTGCCCCAAGACCGCTGACTGAGCTCATCCCCTTGTACAAGTCGAGCAAGGGTGAAATCACTACCCAATACACGATGAACGACCTGGAGCGGCTGGGGCTGCTCAAGATGGATTTCCTGGCGCTGACCACGCTGACGGTCATCGAACAGACCCTGGAGCAGATTCGAGAGCAGTCGAAGCTGGAAATCAATCTGGATGAGATCAATCTCCAGGATGAGGATACTTTCCGGCTGTTTTGCGAGGGCCGAACCACCGGCATCTTCCAGTTCGAGTCCCGGGGGATGAGGGAAATCTTGAAACAGCTGCAGCCCAGCCGTTTCGAAGACCTCATCGCCATGAATGCCCTCTACCGTCCCGGTCCCATCCAGGGAGGGATGATCGACGACTTTGTGGGGCGCCGGCACGGCAAGGTCAAAATCCGGTACGAAGTGCCCGAGTTGGAGGAAATCCTGCGAGAGACCTATGGCGTCATCGTGTACCAGGAACAGGTCATGCAGATTGCCAGCAAATTGGCTGGTTTCTCTCTGGGTGAAGCCGATCTGCTCCGCCGGGCCATGGGAAAGAAGAAGAAGAAGGTCATGCAGGGCCAGAAGAAGAAGTTCCTGGAGGGCTGTCGGGAACGGGACATCGATTCCAAAAAAGCTCAAAAGATCTACGATCTCATCGAGCAGTTCGCGGGGTACGGTTTCAACAAGAGCCACTCCACCGCGTATGCGATCCTGGCCTATCAGACCGCCTATCTGAAGAGCCACTATCCGGTGCAGTTCATGGCGGCCCTGCTGACCAGCGAGATCTCCAACACCGACAAGATGGTCCAGTACCTGAACGAGTGCCGCGACGTGCGCATACGGGTTCTGCCACCGACCATCAATAGTGGAACTCTCCACTTCTCGGCCCGCGGGGAGAGTATCCAGTTCGGTCTCGCCGCCATACGGAACGTGGGAGAGGCCGCCATTCGTTCGATACTCTCATGTCGAGACGAAGTGAAGACCTTCACCAGCTTTTCCCATTTTCTGGAACATGTGGACTTGCGGACCCTCAACAAACGGGTCCTGGAGGCGTTGATCAAGTCCGGAGCATTCGATTCCTTGAAGCGGTCTCGAAGAGGCTTGTTGGAGAACCTGGAACGAGCCATCGAAAGGGCGCAAAAGGCGCAAAAGGACCGGATCAGCGGGCAGTTGAATCTCTTTCAGCGGGGGATGGGACCGGTGGCGGCTGCACCGCCGGCGAGGGAATCGGAAGCAGAATGGCCAGACGACCTGAAATGGCGCTATGAGAAGGAAGCACTCGGCCACTATGTCACGGGACACCCTCTCAAGGGCTACCAAGCGGAGCTGGCGCGCTTCTCGGACGTCAAGGCGCGGGAGGTTTCGGAGGAAACGGGGGGGCGGGAGCTCTCGATTGGCGGGTTGATCACAGAGGTCAAGCAGCTCACGACCCGCAAGGGGGACGCCATGGCGACCTTCGTCCTGGAGGACCTCTCGGGGAGCGTGGATGTCCTGGTCTGGCCCAAGGCCTACCGCAGGTGCCAATCCCTGTTGGAGTCGGCTCCGCCGGTGTTGCTGCGCGGCCGGTGCGAGTCGGACGTCCGCGGCAAGATGCGCATCCTCTGTTCCGACCTGGTCCCCCTGGACAGTCTCTGGAACGGCGCCGTCCAGTCTGCGCGGATCACCATCCCATTGCCCTCCCTAGACACCGACAAGGTCACTGGTCTCCATGATCTGGTGAGCCGCCACCCGGGTAAGTGCCCCCTGCAATTCGAGCTGGTCGAGCAGGAGTCGTATCGAATTCGACTGATCCCCGTCCAGGAGCTTGCCGTCAACCCGATTCCTTCCTTCGTCACTGCGGTGGAAGATCTTTTTGGGAAAAGCTCCGTCACCCTGTATACTTAGGGCTGACGTCCGATCCAGAACAGGAGTCGAATTCCCGCAGCCACACGACTCGTGCCGCCTGATCGGCTCGCAACCAATTTCCTAAGTGACCTTCGACGTGACCCTATGACCATCGAGAAGGCACGAAGAATCGTTACACTCAAATAACAGATGGAAGAGCACTCGCGATTCCGGGTTCAGGAACAGGCTCGTCAGCCGGATGGGCAGCGAACCGGTCCATCGTCCCCTGGCGAAGCGTGGGACAGAGTGCAGATCTCACGGCACCAGGATCGACCCTACACGCTGGATTGCTTCGAGCGTCTCTTTGATTCGTTTCGGGAGATCCACGGCGACCGCAAGTATGCGGACGACCGGGCGATCGTGGGCGGGATGGCCAGTTTCAAGGGTGCGGCCGTCATGGTTTTGGGTCACCAGAAGGGGCGCAATACGAAAGATCGCTTGGAGCGCAATTACGGAATGCCGAAGCCTGAGGGATATCGTAAGGCGTTGCGGTTGATGAAGTTGGCTGAAAAGTTTGGACGCCCCGTCCTGACCTTTATCGACACCCCCGGCGCCTATCCTGGACTGGGAGCCGAAAAGCGGGGTCAGGCTGAAGCTATAGCCTACAACCTTCGTTCCATGGCCGGACTTCGGGTTCCCATCATTGCGACCGTTCTGGGAGAGGGTGGCAGCGGAGGCGCCCTCGCCGTGGGTTTGGCGGATAGGATCCTCATGCTGGAGAATTCCATCTACTCCGTCATTTCTCCGGAAAGCTGCTCCGCCATCTTGTGGAAAGATCAGAATCATGTTCGCGAGGCCGCCCAGAGCCTGAAGCTCACCGCTCAGGATCTGATGCGGTTCGAAATCGTCGATGAGATTGTTGCGGAGCCTCCGGGAGGTGCCCATAAGGATTGGGATCAGACGACGGCCGAACTGTCCCGGGCGCTTTCGCGCCACTTGGAGGAGGTTTCCGCTCTGGACCCCGAAGATCGAATCGATTCTCGCCATGAAAAGTTCCGGAAAATTGGAGAGTACGCGAATCAAGAATGAGTCGACCCGGACTTTTCAGAAGTCTTCGGCAATAGTCGCCACGGTGTTCGGCCGGCCTTGACCCCCGGCTCAAGATCCACGAGACGTTCATATTTCAGGCTATTCCGAATGCGGCACCGCAGCCCAGGTGGAATGGCCGTCTTTCCGCCTCCCGGAGGGGATCCCTTCCCTGACACGGTTCATGCCCGGCTTTCGATTCTAGGGGGTAGGGTATAATCGGGCCCCATCATGAACGTTCGCTCAGTTCGGGGAACCCACGACATTCTCCCCGGTAGCGTGGAACTGTGGCAGGAGATCGAAGAGAAGGTTCGTCTACTCTTCCGGCGCTATGGCTACGGCGAGATCCGGACCCCGGTACTGGAGGAAACCAATCTATTCTGCCGTAGTCTCGGACAGGAGACGGACATCGTTCAGAAGGAAATGTACACGATACCGGCTCGGCGTGGCCGTGACATCAGCCTCCGGCCCGAGGGCACGGCACCCGTAGTTCGATCTTATCTGGAGCATCATCTGAATCGGAAGAGCGGTCTTGCAAAGCTTTATTACGTCGGACCCATGTTTCGCAGGGAGAGACCTCAGAAAGGCCGCTATCGCCAGTTCCATCAGATCGGAGCCGAAGTTCTGGGCTCGGATCATCCGGGCATCGAGGCGGAAGTGATGGAGATGCTTCATGTCTTGCTGGACGAACTGGGAGTTCGGGGGGTCCGGCTGCTGGTGAATTCCGTGGGCTGCCTGTCCTGTCGGCCGGCCTACGTTCGCCTCCTCCAGGCAAGGTTGCTGGCCGAGCCGGATCTTTGCGCAGAGTGTCAGAGGCGGTCCCGGCGGAATCCCCTTCGCGTCCTGGACTGCAAGAAACCGTCCTGTTCTCCGGTCATTGACAGTCTCCCCTCGATCCTGGACCACCTGTGCCACGAATGCCGGGATCACTTCGGCCGCTTTCGGGAGTTCCTGGATCTGATTGGGATTCCCTACGCGGTGACGCCTCGATTGGTTCGAGGTCTGGACTACTACGTGCGGACCACGTTCGAGATGGTGACCGATCGCTTGGGCCCGACCCAGAACGCGTTGCTGGGAGGCGGGCGTTACGACGGACTGTCTGAGCTCTTGGAGGGTCCACCGGCAAAAGGGTTCGGTTTTGGCCTGGGTCTGGAGCGTCTCGTTCTGCTCCTGTCCCAAAACCACAAGTTGGCTGCAAGCTATCGTTCCCCACGGCCTGAGATCTTTCTCGCCTATCTGGATGAGGAGTCACTGGAAAAAGCGTTCATTCTGGCTCGAGACCTTCGGCGAGAGGGGATTTTTGCCTACGTGGACTTTGGCAGACGCAAGCTCCGGGGCCAGATGCGCTTGGCCAATCGGCTCGGAGCTCGGTTCGTATGCGTCATCGGAGACGACGAGATTCGCACCGGGCTTTACTCCATCAAGAGAATGGCCGATGGAACCCAGACTCGATTGCAGCAGGGACGCATCTCCCAACACGTAAAATCGGCGTGAGGGAGGAGGATCAGAGAAGTGGCAACCGCCGGCAAGCAAGCGCTGAATCGACCTGCCTACAGCATCGACAGCATGGACAGTCTCCACCGCAGCCACCGCTGTGGGGCGATACGGCCAAGAGATGTGGGCAACCGTGTGACCGTCATGGGTTGGGTGGACAGGACCCGGGATCTGGGCAACCTGATTTTCATAGATCTCAGGGACCGCGAAGGGACGGTGCAAGTCGTCGCCAGTGCGGAAGACAAGGCGATCCTCGACAAGGCAAAGGAGCTCCGGTCCGAGGATGTCGTCGCCGTCGTGGGTAACGTGATCGAACGCGGCGAGGAGACTGTCAATGTGCAGATTCCGACAGGCACGTTAGAAGTCCGGGCAGAGGAAATTCGGCTCCTGAGTGCCTCCCAGACCCCGCCTTTTCCCATCTCCGAGGAACAGGGGATTTCGGAGGAGACGCGGCTTCGTTACCGCTATCTGGATTTGCGCCGGCCACGGATGCAAGCTAACGTACGGCTGCGTCACGAAATTTGCCTGGAAACCCGCAAACTGATGGACCGCCACGGTTTCCTGGAAATCGAAACTCCCTTCCTGACCAAGTCCACGCCGGAGGGAGCGCGGGACTACCTGGTTCCCAGCCGCGTCCACCGGGGACAGTTCTATGCCCTTCCCCAGTCGCCGCAGTTGTTCAAGCAGCTCCTGATGGTTTCCGGCTTCGATCGATACTTCCAGATCGTTCGCTGCTTTCGTGACGAGGACCTCCGAGCCGATCGACAACCCGAGTTCACCCAGATAGACATCGAGATGTCCTTTGTTCAACCTGAAGATGTCTTCCAGCTCGTGGAGTCCCTGCTCCAACGAATCTTCAAGGTTGCGGGATACGATCTGGCGGTGCCCTTCCCCAGACTCAGTTACGCCGCAGCCATGTCCCGGTACGGGACGGATCGGCCCGATACCCGGTTCGGATTGGAATTGCGGGACGTGGGGAACGCCTTTGAGGAGAGCGGATTCCAGATCTTCCGCCGGGTGCTGGAGGAAGGAGGATGTATCCGGGGAATTCGGGTTCCGGGAAAGGCAGCTTACACTCGCCGGGAGACCGACGAATTGACCCGGTTTGTCACGGAGCTCGGAACCGGCGGTTTGGCCTGGATCAAGTCCACGACAGGTGGCTTCAAGAGTTCGTTGCCCAAGAGCGTCGGTTCCTCGGTGCTCCAGAACGCGGCGGCATTGGGTGAACTTGAAGTCGGCGACATCCTGCTGATGGTGGCTGGAGCCGAATCTCAGGTCAACAATACCCTGTCCCTACTGAGGCTCCATCTGGCAAAACAGCAGGATCTGATCTCGGACGATCGGCGGGACTGCCTCTGGGTCTACGATTTCCCGCTCCTGGAGTGGAGCGAAGAGGACTCCCGCTTTCTGGCTTGTCATCATCCGTTCACCTCTCCGAAAGAGGAGGATTTGCACCTGCTGGATAGCGCGCCGGAACGAGTCCGTGCCAAGGCGTACGACGTGGTTCTGAATGGCACGGAGATCGGCGGAGGATCGATTCGTATCCACAGTCAGGAGCTGCAGGCACGGGTCTTCGAGGCGTTGCGGATCGGTCCGGAGGAAATGCAAGCCAAGTTCGGCTTCTTCCTCGATGCGCTCCGTTTCGGTGTGCCTCCCCATGGTGGCATTGCTCTGGGTCTGGACAGAATCGTCATGATCCTGGCAGGCGAACCATCCATTCGTGACGTTATCTGCTTTCCCAAGACCGCCAGAGCAATGGATCTCATGTCGGGCTCGCCGTCTGGGGTCAGTCTGCGGCAGCAACGGGAACTCCATTTGCGGCTGACCTGAGATACACGAATGGGCAAGGTTCAGCTCTTACCCGAAGTCCTGACCCATCAGATCGCTGCGGGCGAGATTGTCGAACGTCCCGCTTCCGTTCTCAAGGAGTTATTGGAAAACTCACTGGATGCGGGAGCGACGTCCATCACGGTTCGGGCCGAGGCTGGTGGCCAGCGTCTGCTCTGCGTCCGCGACAATGGCGTGGGAATGAGTCCCGAAGACGCCCAACTTGCCTTCGAGCGCCATGCCACCAGCAAAATCAGGACCTTGGAAGACCTGACACGAATTCGGACACTGGGTTTTCGGGGAGAAGCGCTTCCTTCCATCGCATCAGTCTCCCGTCTGAGACTCAGGACCTGTGCCTATTCCGAGTCCGGTTCTCAGGAACCGGGAACCGAAGTGCAGATTCAGGGAGGGCAACTCGTCGAAATCCGAGAAATTTCCTGCCCCAAGGGGACTGAGGTTCTGGTAGAGGAGTTATTCTATAACGTTCCGGCAAGAAAGAAATTTCTTAAATCTTATTCTACCGACCTTGGGCACCTCACGCGACAGCTCACCCACTATTGTCTCGCTTACCCGTCGGTCCGGTTCCATTTCAGCCACCATAACCGATTGCTATTGGAGGCAGATGTTTCCGTGGGGATCGAGGATCGTGTTTTCCAGGTATTGGGTGAGTCCTTTCTGGAGAACCTGGTTCCCGTCGACTACCGGAAGAACAACCTTCGGGTGAGGGGATTCGTGTCTCTCCCCCACGACCATAGAAGCAGTACGGCGTCGCAATTCCTGTTCGTAAATCGGCGAATGGTCCGCGACCGGGTCATGGCCCATGCCGTTCGAGAAGCCTACCGGGATACCATGCCGGCCCGGTCTCATCCCCGAGTTCTGCTCTTTCTCGAGGTCGATCCCGAGGCTGTGGACGTCAACGTCCACCCGGCAAAGACAGAGGTTCGTTTTCGTCACAGCGGGGCCGTCCATTCCGCCGTACTGCACGCTGTCGAGGAAGCCTTGCAGCAACGCAGGGTCGACCTGTCGAGCTTGGCGAGAGACCTGCCGCCGTCATTCTCCCGAAATGCACCCCACCCCGCGGTTCAAGCCCGATTCCATACTGGCCATCCTGCGGCGTCCCTCTTTTCCCCGCCCTCTTATGGAGGTGGGGCCGATCTCAGCCGGGACTCCGTTGCTCCGACGCCGACGCCGGTTGTTCGGGAAGGCGCGGCCGACCCCCATATGGACAACATCCCGGAGACCAGCGCCATCAGCACGGTCCCCGTCGTTCTGGGGCAGTTCGTCGAGAGCTTCATCGTCGCGGCGGACAGAGATGGTGTTTTGCTGATCGACCAACATGTTGCCCACGAAAGGATTCTCTACGATCGAGCCCTTAAGGAGTTGGACGAGGCAGGCGATACGCCGACGCAGTATCTGTTGGATCCGTTGAAGCTGGAGTTGACGCCGGAGCAGAAGGCTACCCTGGAGGAGATTCTGGGTGATCTCAACCACAATGGCTTCGCCGTGGAATGGTTCGGGGACCGGACGATCCTGGTGCGCGGTCTGCCTGCGCTGGCCCGATCATGCGACGCGATGGAACTCTTTGAGGAGATTTTGAGCAGCTTTCAGGGTGAGGAGACGCTAACGGTCGCGGAGGGCTCTTCACTTCGGCGCCGACGGGAGAAGATCGCAATCAGTCTGGCCTGTCGTAGTGCCATCAAGATAAACACTCCGCTGTCTCGAGAGAAAATCCAGTGGCTCTTGGATCGACTCATGGTCTGTGAGGCCCCATATACCTGTCCCCACGGGCGTCCCATCGTTCTCAGGGTTGGTATCGAAGAGATCCTTCGTGGCTTCAAGCGGATTTGAACGCATTGAATGGGAAAACGCCGGGCCGAGCGGATCAGAATCCCGGCGAGCAGACACAAATGGAAAAGGGCCTCACGAGGAGGCCCTTTTCCATTAAAATCCCGGCAACGACCTACTTTCCCACACAGTTACCCATGCAGTATCATCGGCGCTGGAGGGCTTAACTTCTGTGTTCGGGATGGGAACAGGTGTTTCCCCTCCGCCACAGTCACCGGAAAACCTTCTTCATCTGGAAAAAGCGGCAACCCTTGCCTGTTATAGGCAACACCTGAGCTTCGCGGCAACAAAAAATTCTAGGTCAAGCCGCACGGCTGATTAGTACAGGTCAGCTTCATGCGTTGCCGCACTTCCACTTCCTGCCTATCCACCTCGTCGTCTCCGAGGAGCCTTCAGTCCCGAAAAACGGGAGGGAGATCTCATCTTGGGGCGAGCTTCACGCTTAGATGCATTCAGCGTTTATCTCTAATGCACTTGACTACCCGGCGGTGCCCCTGGCGGGACAACCGGTACATCAGAGGTGCATCCAGCCCGGTCCTCTCGTACTAGGGCCAGCCCCCCTCAAATCTCCTACGCCCACAGCAGATAGGGACCGAACTGTCTCACGACGTTCTAAACCCAGCTCACGTACCGCTTTAATCGGCGAACAGCCGAACCCTTGGAACCTTCTTCAGCTCCAGGATGCGATGAGCCGACATCGAGGTGCCAAACCTTGGCGTCGATGTGAACTCTTGGCCAAGATAAGCCTGTTATCCCCGGCGTACCTTTTATCCGTTGAGCGATGGCCCTTCCATGCGGAACCACCGGATCACTAAGGCCGACTTTCGTCCCTGCTCGACGTGTATGTCTCGCAGTCAGGCGGGCTTCTGCCTTTACACTCTACGGCTGATTTCCAAACAGCCTGAGCCCACCATCGCGCGCCTCCGTTACTTTTTGGGAGGCGACCGCCCCAGTCAAACTACCCGCCAAACCCTGTCTCTCTCCCTGATTCAAGGTAAGAGGTTAGATGCTCAGTACAAAAAGGGTGGTATCTCACGATTGGCTCCACCGAACCTGACGGTCCGGTTTCACAGCCTCCCACCTATCCTGCACATCCTGCACCGGACACCAAGGCTAAGTTGTAGTAAAGGTGCACGGGGTCTTTCCGTCTTGCTGCGGGCAACCGGCATCTTCACCGGTGCTACAAATTCGCTGAGTCTCTCGTCAAGACAGCGCCCAGATCGTTACGCCATTCGTGCAGGTCGGAACTTACCCGACAAGGAATTTCGCTACCTTAGGACCGTTATAGTTACGGCCGCCGTTCACCGGGGCTTCGGTTCAAAGCTTCGTCCTTGCGGACTAACCTCTCCCCTTAACCTTCCGGCACCGGGCAGGCGTCAGACCCTATACGTCGTTTTGTTGACTTTGCAGAGTCCTGTGTTTTTAGTAAACAGTCGCCTGGGCCTGGTCTCTGCAACCCCCTTCGGCTCGACTCGCGAGGAGCGTTACCTAATGAGGGCCAACCTTCTCCCGAAGTTACGGTTGCAATTTGCCGAGTTCCTTAACGAGAGTTCTCTCACGCGCCTTGGGATGCTCTCCCAGTCTACCTGTGTCGGTTTGCGGTACGGTCACCTTCGCCCTGGCTAGAGGATTTTCTCGGCAGTGTGGATTTAACGGGTTTGCGTTCCTTACGGAACTCCCCATAACGCCTCAGCATATGGCCCCGTGGATTTGCCTGCGGAACCTGCCTACACGCTTGGACCGGGACTTCCATCACCCGGACCGCCTATCCTTCTGCGTCTCCCCATCGCTCGTAACGGACTACGGTGGTACAGGAATATTGACCTGTTTCCCATCGACTACGCCTTTCGACCTCGCCTTAGGGACCGACTAACCCTGGGCGGACGAACCTTCCCCAGGAAACCTTAGACTTACGGCGAACTTGATTCCCACAAGTTTTATCGCTACTTATGCCGGCAGAGTCTCTTGTCTGCGCTCCACGAACCCTTACAGGCTTGCTTCAGCGCCCAGACAATGCTCCCCTACCAATGTTCCAAAACGGACATTCCGCAGCTTCGGTGGTGTGCTTGAGCCCCGTTAAATTGTCGGCGCAGACCCGCTGGACCAGTGAGCTGTTACGCTTTCTTCAAAGGATGGCTGCTTCTAAGCCAACCTCCTGGCTGTCACGGCAGTTCCACTTCCTTTCCCACTTAGCACACACTTCGGGACCTTAGCTGGCGGTCTGGGTTGTTTCCCTCTCGACTATGAAGCTTAGCCCCCATAGTCTGACTCCCGGGCTGACGTTTCCGGCATTCGGAGTTTGATTGGAGTCGGTAGCCGGTGAAGGCCCCTAGTCCATTCAGTGCTCTACCACCGGAACGAATCACCCGAGGCTAGCCCTAAAGCTATTTCGGGGAGAACGAGCTATCACTGAGTTTGATTAGCCTTTCACCCCTACCCTCAGCTCATCCAAGCCGTTTTCAACCGACATAGGTTCGGGCCTCCAACAGGTGTTACCCTGCCTTCACCCTGGCCAAGGGTAGATCACTCAGCTTCGCGTCTATTCCAGACAACTGAACGCCCTATTCAGACTCGGTTTCCCTTCGGCTTCCCCTTATTTTCGGGTTAACCTTGCTGCCCAGAATAACTAGCCGGCTCATTATGCAAAAGGCACGCCGTCACCCAACCGAGGTCGGGCTCCGACTGCTTGTAGGTAAACGGTTTCAGGTACTATTTCACTCTCCTCGCAGGAGTACTTTTCACCTTTCCCTTACGGTACTGGTTCACTATCGGTCGCGGAGGAGTATTTAGCCTTACGAGATGGTCCTCGCAGATTCCCACAAGATTTCTCGTGTCCCGTGGTACTCGGGATACCCAGCATCTCTCTTCACCTTTCGCCTACAGGCTTTTCACCTTCTTTGAGTCGGCTTTCCAGCTCGATTCGACTAGGATCCAAGAGACTTATGCCGGGTCCCACAACCCCCGACTCGCCTTCAGAAGAAGGTTATGTCGGGTTTAGGCTGTTTCCCTTTCGCTCGCCGCTACTCAGGAAATCGAAGTTTCTTTCTCTTCCTCCAGGTACTGAGATGGTTCACTTCCCTGGGTTCGCTTCCGCATCCTATGGATTCAGATACGGATGATCCCGGTTTCCCGGGACCAGGTTCCCCCATTCGGAGATCCCCGGGTCTTAGCTAGCTAGCAGCTCACCGAGGCTTTTCGCAGCTTGCCACGTCCTTCATCGCCTCTCCGCGCCAAGGCATCCACCGTTCACCCTTAGTAGCTTGACCTAGAATTTTTCGTTGCCGAAAAATCCCAGCTTTCTATTGTGGGTTGCCCTTGCTTTTTCCAGATTGTCAAAGAACAAGCCGCCTCAAGGGCGACAAGCGCGAATTCTACGCAACGGGCCTGGTGTTTGTCAAGAAACCTGCGGCAGGAGTTCCCCCACAAATTGAGGGGGAATCGTCTCAAGTTATTGAGAATAGGAGAGTAAGAAGATTCGACAAGTGGAATCGGTTGAATTTTCGAAAAATGGGGGAACTTTGGGTACGAAAGAATGTGGGTCTCTGACCGGTAGACTGATTCGATGGAACGCCAATCCCAGGAATCAGTTACCAGGAGGGATCCGGATGCATAGTGCCAAAGTCGCAGCCAAGATTCGAGAACAGATCCGACAATTTTCGGGGGAAGTCTCGGTGGGACTGCCCAAGACGGCGTCCCGTCTCGTCCGAGAGGTGATCTACGGGGTGCAGTCGCGAGCCTCGGTTCGGCTCAGTGAAATTGCGCGAGCGCTGGAGGAGAAGATCCGGCTCAAGAAAGTGATGGCGTGACTGAGTCGGCAACTGAATCGAAAAGGCCTGAGGGAGCGGGTAAGGGAGAATCTGTTGAAGCTGGCGGCCTCTCGGGTGGGGGCGGAGACGCTGTTTGAAGGTGTACCGTTTTCGTGGACGGTTTATTAGTGCGGTTTACGTTGGTCTAGGTTGTAATACTCCTTCTGTCGTTGGGGAGCAAGACTTCCTCCCGCTGAATGTCAATGGCCATCGAATATGTTGCGGTCCGGATTATGTGGCGGACAGTCCGTATCATCCTGCTGCACATGAGAACACGCCGTATCTCAGCAACATAATTATCTGACTGGAAGTCGTTCGACCATAATCATTTCTTCACCCCACAAGGAGGCACGATCAGGTTCGAGGCCCTGTTCATCGACCGCGGCACGATAGCCCGTTATCGCTGCGAACCGTTGCTGGAAGAACGGCTGAGCTACCTGAGGCATTGCGCGCAGGAGGGCGCGCGGCCGCTCACATTACGCACGATCGCAGCGGCTCAGATCACGCTGATTCGTCTGCTGGACTTGCGCGCAGGCGAGCGCGTCAGCGTGCCCCGGATCGAGGCGGCGACCGACCGTCGATCGAGTCGCCCGGCGCAACCGAGGGTGCGCCGGATCTTCGTCAGCCGCCAGTGCGATGGCTACGCTTCGCGGATCTGCTCGATGAGCCCTGTAGGGTGCGGCAACGACACGCCCACGTCGCCGAGGTCACGGTCTTCCGGGAGTGGATGCGCAAAGAGCGCGGATGGTCCGAGGCGACGATCCGCAATTGTTGCCATACGATTGACCGCTTCTTCGACTGGCTCGGCGAGTGGGGCATTGCCCTGGATGCGGTCGTTGTCACCGACATCGACCGGGCTGTCATGCGCTGGCACGGCCGCGGCTGCACTCGGAGCACGATCCGCATTTACGGGCAGCGTCTGCGCACTTTTTTCCGGTTCGCCGAACGCCAGGGCTGGTGTACACGGGGGCTGGCTGACGGGATCATGCCGGTGCGGTTCCATCCCGGTGAGACGTTCCCGAAGGGACTCAACCGGGACGAGGTGCTACGCCTGCTCGCAACCACCGAGGGCAACCGGCAGGCCGACCTTCGCGACCGTGCCATCCTGATGGTGCTGATCGCGTACGGGTTGCGTGCCAGCGAGGTCGCCGGCCTCCGACTCGATGATCCGGACTGGGAAGAGGAGACGCTACGGGTACGCCGCCCCAAGTCGGGATGCACCCATCACTATCCGCTTTCCCGCGGCGTCGGGCAGGCGATCGTGCGTTACCTCACCGAGGTTCGTCCCCCGCGCCCGGAGAGGGCGCTGTTCCTCACGCTGATCGCTTCGATCCGTCCGGTGACCCGGCAGGCAGTTTCGAACGTCGTCAAGACACGCCTCGATCGGCTCGGTATCACCGGCAAGCGTCGCGGTGCACATGCGCTTCGTCATGCTGCCGCCCAGCACCTGCTCGATCACGGCCTGTCGATCAAGGAGGTCGGCGATTACCTCGGCCATCGCAGCACCTCGTCCACCGCAGTGTACGCCAAGGTGCAGCTCAGCACCCTTCGCGAGGTCGCCGACATCGATCTGGAGGGCCTGACATGATTCTCCGGGATGCGGTCAACGACTATATCGCCTGGCGTCAGGCCCATGGCGCCAAGTTCGACACCGGCGCATACCTGTTGCACCGGTTCCTGAAGCATGTCGGCGGGAGCGTCGGCGGCGATGCCGTCTCCCAAGCCGACGTTCTCGACTTCCTTGCCGGTAATGGTCCGCTCACCCGGTACCGGGCCAGCAAGTACGGCGTCCTGGCCGGCTTCTACCGCTACGCGATCAGCCGCAGCTACGTGATCCGGTCGCCGCTTCCGGCGCGCGAGGAGGAGCCGGCTCGACCGCGGTCGTCACCACCTTACGTGTACTCCCGTAACGAGTTGCAACGCCTGTTCGACGCCATCGAAGTCAGTCGGCAACGTTCGATCCAGCTCGATGCCGATACCCTGCGGACACTGCTCCAGCTTCTCTACGGCGCGGGGCTGCGATTCGGTGAGGCCCAGCGCCTGACCCTCGACGATGTGGACCTGCCCGATGCGCTGCTGACCCTACGTAACACCAAGTTCTACAAGACCCGCCTCGTTCCCGTCTGCCGGCAACTTGCCGACGCGCTGAAGACCTATGCCGCCCAGCGCGCAGAACGCCCCTTCCCCAAGGGCACGGCCTCGACCTTCCTCGCCAACCGCGACGGGACGCCCTTGGTCCAGCGCACCGCCGCGCACGCGTTCACCAAGCTGCTCAAGGAGGCCGGAATCGAAGGTAGCAACAACGGGCGGCGAGCTCCGTGCTTTCATTCCCTGCGCCCTGCCGCAGCCGTACACCGGCTGGAGTCCTGGTACCGGCAGGGCGCCGATGTCCAGCGACTGCTGCCGACGCTATCCACCTGGCTCGGCCACACTGATCTCAACGGCACCCGGATCTATCTGTCGATGACGCCCGAACTCCTGCATCAGGCTTCGGTCCGTTTCGACGCCTACGTCAACGGAGGAGGAGACCATGAGTGATTCCCGCACGCTCGGCCCCTGGCTGCGCCGCTTCCTGGCCGAATACATCGTCACCGAGCGCAACCTCGCCCGCAACACACAGAAGAGCTACCGCGATACCTTCGCACTCCTTGCTGCCGTTCGTCGGCGCCAAGGCCCGCAAGCCAGTCGAACGGATCGCGGTGCAGGACCTCACGGCCCGGCACGTGCGCCAGTTCCTCGACTATCTCGAGGATGACCGCGGCTGCTCCGTGCAGACCCGCAACCAGCGGCTGTCGGCGATCCGCGCCTTCGCACGCTTCATCGCCAGCCGCGATCCCGAACCTATCGAGTGGAGCGGCAGTATCCGTGCAATTGCCTCGAAAAAGGCCGTGCCGAAGCCGATCGGCTGGCTCAGCAAGACCGAGATGAAGGAACTGCTCGAGGTCCCGGACCGCCGAACGCCGAGAGGCCGGGTCGAACACGCCCTGCTCCTCTTCCTCTACAACACCGGGGCACGCGTCTCCGAAACGACTCAGCTCGTGGCAGGCGATCTGCAAATCGGACGACGCGGCGGCGGGCAAGCGCTCGTCAACATCCACGGCAAGGGCGGAAAACACCGACAGTGTCCGCTGTGGCCCCGGACCGAAGCCGCGCTCACCGAGCTCTTGCAGGGACAGGCAGCCGGGGATGCCGTCTTCCTCAGCCGGCAGCGAAGAGCCTATACTCGGTTCGGAGTCTATCGGCTCGTCGAGCGCTCTGCGGCCCGCGTACCGTCGCTCGCCGGAAGGAGGATTACGCCTCACACAATCCGTCACACGAGCGCCTGCCACCTGCTCCAGGCCGGCATCGATCTGAACACGATCCGCGCTTGGCTCGGTCATGCCAGCCTCGATACTACCAACATCTACGCCGAGATCGACATGGAGATGAAGGCCAGGGCCATGGCGCTCTGCGATGCCGTCGAGTCCGGATCGGATCGCCCGTGGAGAGCAAACATGGGACTGATCGCCTTCCTGGCCGCGCTCTGAGTGAAGGATATTATGTTGCTGAGATACGGCGTGTTCTCATGTGTAGCAGGACGATACGGACTGTCCGCCACATAATCCGGACCGCAACATATTCGATGGCCATTGACACCAGTACCCGGCACATCACCCGAATCGGAAACCGGGCCCGGTGCGCCTTTACGCGCCTCGAATCCTTTCCGGGGATCGAGTCGCTCTCCCGGGCGAACCAAGCCGCGGCTTTTTTTAGGATGTCTCGCTCCATCCGCAGGCGCTTGATCTCCCGCCTCGCCTGACGCAACTCCTGGCGCTCGAACGTCGTCAACCCGTCGCTCCGGTGCCCCTCGTCCAGATCGGCCTGCTTGACCCACTTCCGGATCCCCGAAGCCGAGGGCTCGAACTCCCGCGCCAGTGCCTCCGGCGATCGCCCCGAGCGCACCAGCCCTACGATCTCCCGGCGGAACTCCGGCGGATACCGCCGCTGCTTTCTTGCCATCGTGGATCCCTCCTTACTCTCCCTACTTTGGATGTGTCCACGAAAGCGGGTCAACTCCAGTTGGTGGTGGACTTGACGGATGTGATCAAATCGTACGCTTGCAAGATGGAGTATCTGGCCGAGGTCCGAGACGGTTCAAGCGGGATACTAGTGTTGCCAAGTCGTGGAGGTGGAGCGGGGCAGCGCCGAGGTGATGCCCTTGGACCAGGAGCTATATTCGCAGGAGGCGCCGGACTTCGTGAGTGAGAACGCAGAGGTCCTGAAGGCGATCGGGCGGGTCTCGAAGGCGACGCAGGGTTGCGGGATGTGGGTGGTGGACCGCGGATGTGACCGGAAGAAGATCCTGAAAGTTCTCTTGGATCAAGGACTTGGCCTCATCGTGCGGCAACGCGGGGACCGGCATTTGATCTCGGGACGCCAGCGCAAGAGTGTCCGCGAGTGGGCGGACGGTTGTCGACACCAGTACCGGGAGGTGGTGGTCAAGGAGACGAGTTCGGGGAGAAAGTCTACCGCTTGGAGTTCGGGGCTCGGAAGGTCCGTTGGCCCGGACGGACGGAGTCGTTGACCCTGGTGGTGGTGGATGGACTGGGCCGGAACCTGCTGATGCTGCTCACGAACCGCAAGGTGACGCGGTTGCGAAAGAGCCAAGAACGCGGGTAGCGGCGGGTAGATTGGCAAGAGACGGCGGACGGTTCAGAGATCGACAGCACCCGGCGCGGCTCCCGCCGTCGTTTGCGTGGACCGCCTGACTGGGGGCATGTGGAGTGGGAACTTGGGCGAAGAGACGACTATGGAGAATTTCCGTGGCCCGGGTCGCCGCCGAGTTGGGATGTCTCGCGACGCCCGGGCCATGGGATCCACGTCAAATGTGGAAATAGTGGAAAAACTCTGCCGGAACAGGATGGAGAAAGACGTCCCGCGCCTCCTGCTCTTTGAACTCGATGTAGTTATCGACCACGTCCTGCGTGAAGACGTCGCCGACAGTCAGATAATCATGGTCGGCCGCCAGTGCCGCCACCGCCGCCTCCATTGAGATCGGAACCGCGGGGATGTTGCCAATTTCCTCTGGAGAAAGCTCATAGATATCTGTGTCGGTCGGGTCACCGGGATCGATTTTGTTCCGAATGCCGTCGAGACCTGCCATCAACATCGCTGAGAAGGCGAGAT
>CBDCJH010000002.1:0-1682500 GCA_965217775.1 Acidobacteriota bacterium | reverse complement strand
CCCGACCTGCAGGAATGGAGACCGGTTCCACTTCGTCGCCCGGGATGAAGTAGCGTTTATCGTCAAAATAACGATAGGCCGGAAGCAGTCTCTTGCGGACGATCTGAAGCAGCCTTCCATGGCTCAGGACCGCGGCTGCGTTGTGACGGACGACCCTCCCGTCGGGACCCAGCCGCGCGTCGTCGAAATCGATGAAGCCGACGATGGCGGAAATGTTCCGGCACGCGGGCCGGATCTCTTCCATCAAACATCGTTGGTTCGCCCGCAGGAATTCCAGATTGATCAGAAGCTTCTCGTCCAGGCAGTAGCCCGTCAGGCACATCTCCGGTAGCACGACCAGGTCCGCTCCCCGCTCCCGGGCAGTCCGGATCGCCTCTACGATCTTCCTGCTGTTGCCCCTGATGTCACCCGCCTTCGGGTTGATTTGGGCCAGGGAAACCTTGAACCTCATGATCCTTGTCTCTCAGCGGCCTCTGAGCCTGGTCCTGAAGCATTTCTCCAAATCAAGCTGGAAGCCACTACAGCATATCGCCCTTTCTCACCTAATGTGGAATGGAGACGGCGGTGCGAAGTGCTGTGGTATTCTCGGCTCGGCCAATGGGCATCCAGCCTCCCCCCGGACTTTCATTTCGCGAAATCTGTGAGACAGGGGAAAGTTAAATGACACGAATAATGAACAGGCGGAGTTTCGTCGCCTCCACGGCTGCCGGTGCGGCTGCGGGAGGAGTCTATGCCGGATCGGGGGCCCTACCTTCCGGTGCCGGTTCACCTTGGAAGGACTACGCGCCACGGGGTTCTCGGCGGATCCTATATGTGAGCGACCCGTCCAGCATCGCCACTCGGTATCTTCCCGATCCGGCGACAGAGGAATCGATTCGGGCTTGGGTCGATCAACTTTCGGCAGCCCGGGTTGATGTCTTGGTCCAAGAGGCCTACACGCAGGGCTGGACCACCTATTGGCGGGTGGACGGCCTTGAATATGACGCCCGGCCTCAGCACCGTCGGTTCCTTCCCCTACTGGAACGGGGAGTGCAGCCCTTGGAGGTTCTACTGGATCAGAGTCACAAGCGCGGAATGGAGTTCCTGGCGGGAATCCGAATCAACGACAACCACGGCCACATTTCTGTCGAGCAGGGCGTCGGGGCGGGAGCCCGATTTCTCCTCGACCACCCTGAATGGCAGATCCGGGAGCTGCCGCCGGGACCCTACTACAAGCTCAGCACTCCGTTGGACTTCACGTATTCCCAGGTTCGTGACTACGTCGTCGGCGTCATGGGGCGCTTGGTCGATCGCTTTCCAGTCGACGGCTTGGAGCTCTGCTTTCGGGACCATCGCTATTTCCCTCCAGGGAAAGGGCCCGAGCGGAAGCATTTGATGACTGATCTGGTAGCGCGGACCCGGACCTTGCTGGAAGAAACGGGGCGGCTGCGGAGGAAGAAGCTGCTCTTGGGTGCGCGTGTCTTCCAGACCCTGGACGAATGCCGGTCCCTGGGATTGGATGTGGAGACCTGGATTTCCCGAGGACTGGTCGACTATGTCGCCCCCAACGACACCATGCACACCGAACCCAACGTCCGTTACGAGGAGTTTCGCCGTCTCACTCACGACGGCAACTGCCTCCTCTATCCGGGAATGCTTCCCTGGACCAGCCAGCGCATGCGGAGACGTCTTGGCAATCGCCACATGTCCTTGGATCAGCAGCGGGCGGCGGCCGCCAACATGTACGCGGCGGGAGCCGACGGGATCAGCTTCTACAATCATTTCGTCACCCAGTCCTGGGCCCCCTTCTATCCCCATCTGCTCCGGGAGCTGGCTGCGGTGCGGCATCCGGAGTTGGTGATGGCGGGTGATCGGCACTACGTCTTCGAGCCTTCATGGGGGGGCAGCCTCGGGTTTGGAAAGGACCGAGCCTCCACCGGAGCGGTCAAGGCGGATCGTCTTCTTCTCGAAAGGAGACCGGGGTCGACGGGCGCTTTTCGTTTCCGGGTCTGCGAACACCTCGGCCAGTCGCGAGGTGCGATGCTCCTTTTTCGGGCCTATGGAGCTGGCGAGCACGACCGAATGGAGATCCGAATCAACGGCGCCCGAGTGGACGACAGCGCGATCCGCGCTCGCTCCGATGAATCGCGAACCGACCTGCGAGCCGTGGTGGATCCATCCTCCACGAAGACTTCCGGCCTGCCGCCGGTCCCCGAATTGCCGGGTGACTGCCGGACCTTCTGGTTTGACCTGAATGAACCGCCCGCCCGATTCGGGGACAATCAGTTGGAAGTGACGTTGGTGGAAGTGTCGTCGTCGTCCGGCAAAGATATCCTCATCGACGAGTTGGAAGTTTTCGTCAAGACGTAGATTGACACCTTCCCGAAGGAGAGTCCCCATGAGAAAACGCCACGAAGTTTCGGATTCGATCAAGGCGCTCGGTCTGATTGCCCTCTGGTCTCTGGCCGCATGCGGCTCCCAGCCGTCGCCGGCAGAGGAGCCGCCGCCTCTTCCCGATAGCGGGATCATCGACGTGACGCGGAGTTCCCCAGACCTGCGTTTTCCTGAAAACACCCCGGAAGGTGCGACCTGGGTCTACCAATTGGGATTGCCTCTCCAGTTGGGTCCGAACACCGGCGGGTATCTGTGCAACATCCGGGTTGCGGGCGCGAAGGGCACCGACTTCGAGAACGGCTCCGACCTGATCCCCTTCGACGATATCACCGGTCTGAAACCGGATCGCGCCGTCCCCATCACCCGCAACCACAACGAGCCCAACCCCAATTCCAAGCCGCCCAATCAGGAAGCCATCATGGTGAAGTACCCGGTCATGGGAGGCTTCGTTCCTTTCGGCGCGAAACGGGCGGACGGCTCTCCCCACCCTCATGCCGGCACAGGCTTCGGCCTCAATCAGTCCATCGCCTGGAGGACCACCATCGAAGGGCCCCCGCCCTACGGGGTGAACATGTTCGGCCGGAATCCCAAAACCTCGGTGTTCGAAGACATGAGCCAGATGTACTCCTACCTGGAGCTTCATCAACTGGCCTACGACGGCGAGACCTTCAGCGTGGCCAATACCGAGCGGGTTTCGCAGGAATCCCTGCTTCCGGGCTGGCGGCTGACCGCGAGCCTGATGACGGCGATTCCCGAAGGCGACGATCTTCTCTTTGCCATGAAGGGCAACCGGCCAGGCGAGACCGGTGGCTCGGGGCTGGCCCGCTGGAGGCGTACGGACGGTGCATGGCGCCCCGTCTCCTACGTTCCCGTCACGGGTCAGGACGGCAGCTTCGAGGCCAGCGCCGTGCGCGACCAGGACGGGTCCATCCTCTTTTCTGCCCGGGGCAACGGGAGTCCCGGGGTTTTCGAGGCCTCCGAGACCCGAACGGCCCCTCACGACATCCGAGTCTGGCGCTCGAAAGACAACGGTGAGACCTGGGAGAAAGTCGTCCACGTCAGGGGCCTGATCTCGGCGACTCCTATCGTCCTGAACAGTGCGGCCGACGGGACACCCTACATCGCTTCCAATCTCTATGAAGTCTTCATGGAGGGTCTGGACCGGATCAAACTGGTGAAGGATTCGCGAGGGAGCCCCTTATGGGGAGGACGCAGCCGAAACACCCTCTGCCTCTGGCCCTTGAACCAGGAACGAACAGGGTTGCTCGAGCCCCTGGTTGCCCGGAACCTGAGAAAGGAATTCGGACCTCCCCCAGGCGGCACGGCTTGGCGGGTGGATCACCCCGTTGCCGTCACGCTGCGCTTGGCCGACGGCAGATGGCGCAACGTCATCGCGCTCCGGATCCTGGAGTACGGAGAGTTGACCCATATGCAAGACCCGACTCCCCACACGGGCGCATACCTGGAGGAGGTGGTCTCGGCCGGAGAACCGATCCCCGTGTGGAACTTCTGAAGAAATTGGACGGGGAGAATCGAAGAACGAGAGATGTTAGGAGGTCGCATGTGGAGATCTGAGAAGAAAAGGAGGGGTTTCTTGAAGACTTCGGCCGCCGGAGTCCCGGCGCTGGCCCTGATCCTGAAAGAAGCGGTGTTGGGGGAGCCGGCGGTGAGGCCTGTCGAGGGGCACAAACTGCGATCCCGGCGGGTTCGATGGGACTGGCTCCCACCGGCGGGAACTCCGGGAAGTCCCATCAAGGACCAGGATCACCCATGGCCCAAGGCCGAAAACGGGGATTTGCGGGCTTATGATCCCCACTTGGAATGCGAGCACGTCGCCTTCTCCATCGGTCACCTGAAGCCGGGCCAGTCGGTGGGCCACCACACCCACGAGAAGGCGGAAGAGACCTATATCCTGATGCAAGGCCGGAGCCAGATCCGAGTCGGTGATACCGTGGTGGAGGCCAAGGCCTTCGACGCCTTCCGTTTTCCCGCAGACGTGCCCCGGTCCGTCTACAACCACACCCAGGAGGACTGCTGGTGGGTGTTCATCGGGACGCCACCCGACGAGTACTACCGGGAGGGCTCATTGCGCGACCGGGCCCGGAAGAACAAGTTGGGTGAGTCGCTATAGAGGGCTGCCGCAGCTTAGGAGGCGGCGCAGGGTACCCCCAAGGGAGTCGGAACTTACGGCTCAGACCTTGTCGGGGACGACGTATGGCACCCGATAGGTTCGGGTCAACAGGCGATTCGCTTCGTCATCCCCCAGGAATCGATGAGTCGCGGTGTCGTATCGCAGTTCCCTTCCCAGTCGTAGGGAAAGGTTGGCCATGATGCAATGGCTGGCCGAAAGCACTCCATCCTCCAGGCCCGCCGTCAGGATCTCCGGGCGTCCCGACCGGATCGCCTCAACGAAATTGCCGAAGTGGTCCTGGTGCTCCAGAATTCCCTGATCCGGTTCGGGGTCAGGGTTGCGGCCCAGAAATACCTGATACTCGCAGCCGTAGCGTTTGGCCAACTGGCGCGGCGCCTCGTCCCGACCGCCCCCCTGTCGCGGTTTCAGATGGAGGTAACCCTTGCTCCCGTAGAAGTTCCAGGACAATTCCTCGAGCCACCTGTGTCTGGGATCCGGGCCGCCGGGCCGCCGGGGCCTCACTCTTCCCTGCGCCGAGTAGAGGTTGCGTACCTCGCCGGTGAGCAGCGTCCCATCCTCGTACCGGAAGGTGGCTTTCTGAGCGTTGGGAGTCTCTCCCTGATCAGGTGGACCGAAGCGTCCTCCCACCGAATGTATTCGGGAAGGCAGACCCTTGCCCAGACACCAGCGGGCGATGTCCAACAGGTGCACGCCGTTGGTCGCCAGCTCGCCGTTGCCGAAATCCCAGAACCACTGCCAGTTGTAGTGCACCAGATTGGCGTGGTACGGCTGCGTTTTGGCCGGTCCCAGCCACAAATCCCACTCGAGCCACGAGGGGACCGGCTCCGGCTTCTTGAATCCGATCGGATCCCGGGGATTGGGGAGGTCGAAGCTGGCCCAATAGACCTCGCCGATGGCCCCCTCCCGGATCAGCTGGGCCGCCTTGCGAAAGGAGCCATTGGATCGCCGCTGGGTCCCGGTCTGGACGATGCGGCCGTACTTGCGGGCCGCCTCCAGCATCTTTCTCCCCTCGAAGAGGTTGTGACAGACCGGCTTTTCCACGTAGACGTGTTTTCCCGCCTGGCAGGCCCAGATGGTGGCCAGGGCGTGCCAGTGGTCGCAACTGGCGATGACGACGGCATCGATCTCCGGGTCGTCCAGGATCCGGCGCAGGTCCACTTCGGTCCGGGCTCGCTTGCCGGTCTTCTTCTCCAGTTCGACTGCCGTTCCCTCCATCCTCCGCCGGTCGGGATCGGAGATGACCGACACCTCCACGCCCGGCACGTCGCTGGCCTCGTACATCAAGCCGCGGCCTCGGATGCCGGCCCCGATGAGTCCCACCCGGATTCGATCGCCCGCTCCGATCCACCCTGAAGACAGACCGGCAGTGGAACTTCCGATGAGAAGCGTCGAGGAACCCTTGAGGAAATTGCGCCGTCCAATTTCAGTCATTCCAGTGCTTTGCGGAACAATTGGTGACCGTTCGGTTACTTGGCCAAAGTGCTTCCCGGTTTCCGGATGGACCGTCTCCGATGTCGATCGTGAGGTTGGCGCCGGCGACCAGTCTGCCCCCTAAAAACGGCAACTGCAACGATGGAGGCTTCTTCCGGGCCGAGCTCGATTCTGCTAAACTCCCGGCATTCGGAGCGCCCGTAGCTCAGTTGGATAGAGCGTTGGTCTACGAAACCAAAGGCCGCAGGTTCGAGCCCTGCCGGGCGCGTTTCGTTCCCGTAACAGCGGCGATTTACCTATTTTTCTTATGGTCCGCTCCGTTGGCGGGTTCCGGCACGCCACTCGTCCCCGTGGGACCCGAGGTCCGGGTGCAACTGGGGAAGGTCCAGGTCATCGCCACCTCCGAGCCCGGCGAGACGCGGTGGGGATACCATCAGTACCCTGCCCTGTTCCGACTGCCCCAG
Organism: Acidobacteriota bacterium; assembly: GCA_965217775.1. Classification (GTDB taxonomy): domain Bacteria; phylum Acidobacteriota; class UBA6911; order RPQK01; family JAJDTT01; genus JAJDTT01. The sequence goes on along the minus strand of CBDCJH010000002.1, from coordinate 1,676,080 downwards.
GGACGGATCGGCCTCGGTTTTTCACACAACGCCGACGCCACCGAAGCCGTGGGGCATGCCAGCCCCATGTACGTCTCGGCGGACGAGGGGAGGAGCTGGAAGCGGGTCTACAATCACGTGGCCGGCTACAAACCGCACCCGGCCTTGGCCGAGATATCTCCGGGTGAGTTCCTCTCCATATCTCCTGTGGTGGCCTTCAACCTGAAGGCCACGGGCCTGAGTCTGCCGCCCCCGGTCGGGTATCTGGGAGACGAAAAGGGGATTTCGCTGCACCGGTATGAGGAATCCCCCAAAGAAATCCAGGACTTCATGCGTGAGCTCCCCGCCTATCGCTGGACTCTCGACCTTCCCGCCTGGAAGCCGGAGACGGTGATCTACGACACCCGGGGACGCCTGATCTGGAAGCACACCAAGTCCCACTTGGTGGGACGCACCCGGATCGAGCACGCTCCCGCCAGATTGGGGGACGAGCTTTTCTACGGCGACTATCAGGGGACGTACACCGCCGGGGACGATACGATCCCCCGCCACTGGCCGGCCACCTGCATGGTCTCGCGCGACAACGGCAGAACCTGGACCCGGAGAGGCACCATTGCGGTCGACCCGACCGGAGATTCCTACATGACGGAACCCATGATCGCCGTCGCGTCAGACGGACGGTTGGTCTGTGCCATCCGGGGATCGGCCCACTACACGGACTACACGAAGGGCCACCGTCTGGTCATCACCTTCAGCTCGGACCGTGGACGGACCTGGGAACCGGTTCGGCCGCTCCATAAATTCGGCGTTTTCCCCTGTCTGCTGCTGCTGGAAAACGGGATCATGGCCTGCTCTTTCGGCCGTCACGGCGTGCACATGAAGTTTTCCGCCGACGGAACCGGCAGAACGTGGTCCAAGCCCACCACGTTGATTCCGATGGGCACATCAGGCGACCGGAACACCTGCGGGTATACGAGCGTGCTGGCGGTGGGACCGGACGAATTCCTCATCGCCTACTCCCACTTCAAGCACCAGGACAGGCAGGGCCGCCAGCAGAAGGCCATCCTGTTGCGGCGGGTCCGGGTCTCACGGTAGAGATATCAGCTCATCGGGTCATTCCTGATCGACCCAGAACGAGAACAGCTTGGCCTTGTCCAGGTGGAACCGCAACCGAACGGCTTTCCCCTGCAGGGCGCTCAGATCCTGCTTTCCCTTCCAACTCGCCGTGTACCCGATTTCGTCCCCGCCGAAGGCATCCGAGTCCTCTCTTCCCAACCCGGCCACCGCCTCGCCTGTAGCGGCGTCCAAAACCTCGACTCGCACGGTCCCGTATCCGGGACCCACGAACTTGTCCACCCCGGTGGCGTTGATCTTGAGCCGGTTTCCCTCGAGCAACAGGGGACGGGTAGTCAAGGCTCCCTTCCCGGTGACGCTCACGAACCCGTCGAGCCTGAGAATCGCCAGTCCGATCTGTCCCAGTTGAGGCTCCTGTCGATGGTAGAACCAGTGGTGACCGCGGAAGCCCTGGTAGTAGATCCAGACCTCACCCAGATCTTCCCGGATGACCCCGTTGTGGACCGAATAGACCATATGCTCATCCCAACTGCCCGGCGGACCGTTGGGAATGAAGACCCGCCGGTCTCCGACGCGTTGGAACCTCTCCGCGTCCCGGCTCCAGAGCAGTTGCACGTCCATCCGCTCCATCCAGGGGGATTGGGCATTGTCCGTATCCATGGCGGCCGGCGCGGTCCCCAACATGGTGTGGTAGACGGAGGTGAACCCGACGTACCCGCCCTCATAGGGGAGCACTTCCAGAGTGTAGAAATCTCGATCGCCCACGCGGTCCTTCTCGTCAGCGTGAAAGGCGATGAAACGGTCCGGGGCGTCCCGGAGCGTGGGCTGGGCGTCCCAGTTAAGAAAGTCGACGCTGGTGGCGAAGGAAGCGGTCCGGACCCGCGCATCCGCAGGATAGACCGGCTCCGGAGTCATCCACCGGCTCAGCTTGTTGAAGCTCCTCAGGTAGAGGATGTACCGCTTCTTCTTGGGGTCCCAGAGCAGGTTGTTGTTGGTGTCCGACCAGAAGTTGACGACGGGCCGTTCCACCTGGTAGGCCTTCCAGTGGAGGCCGTCCCGAGAGTGGCCGGGCATCATCACGGCCTTGTCTCCCCGTTTCCGGATGTAGATCATCTTGAACCGCTCGTCCTCGCTTTTGGCGGCCGGGTCGCGGAAGACGGTGTTGCTCGTCGCCTCCTTGTCGAAAGGCAGGGAGATGAAATTCGTGTCGTATCCGAGATACTCGACCTGTCCCAGGCGAGGCTTGACCCAATGGATGCCGTCCTTGGACTCGGCGTAGAAGATCCATCGTTCCGACCAGTCCCAATTGACCATCAACCCGTAGAATCGGTATAGCTTCCGGTCCGGATCGTAGAAGATCTGCCCGCAGTCGCCCGCGTGGGAGAGGCCGCCCTTGTGCTCCCAATCCTGATCCATCCGGATCACCGGGTTGTCCCGGTATTTCAAAGGCTGGTTCAGGTGCCGGTAGACCCGCGGATCCATCGACTCGACGACGTGGTCGTCGATGAAGAGTTGCCGTTGCGAGCCGATCTTCAGGGGTTCGTGGGAGGAAGCTTCCGCGGCCGCCGCAACGAGAAAAATGGACAGAACGAGAACTCCCACCCGGTATCTCATGATTCCTTCACTCCCATCAGTTGCCAATATAAATTTCACCACGAGTCGCACGCCGCCTTATACTGACGCCCATGTCCGAAGAATCCAACACGGGGTTTCCCCCGCCTCCGCCTTCGTTGCTTTCCCGGAGTCCCCTCCGCTGGCTGGCCTTCTTCGGTCCCGGCGCCATCATCGCGTCGGTCAACATCGGCAGCGGAGAAATCTTCTTCCCTTCCCGGACCGGTTCCGTCTTCGGCTACCGGATTCTCTGGGTCCTGCTGCTCATCGCCCTGCTCAAGTGGGTCCTGGTCTACACCAGCATGCGCCACATGATCCTGACCGGAGGGCACCCTTGCCGGCGCTGGAGTTCCTTCCCCGGTCCTCCCGGCTGGATGAACCTGTTCATGGTCGCGGTGGCGGTGGTCTGCTCTCCACTCTGGCTGTGCTTCCTGGAAGGCGTATTGGGAACCATCTGCACCTGGATCTTCGGCGTAGGAAGCCTCCACGCCTGGGCGAGTCTCTGGGTAGCGGTTGCCCTTCTGCTCCTGGCCGTCGGCCGGTACCAGTTCCTGGAGAAGGCCCAGATGGTGATTCTGGGTGTGACGGTGAGCTGCATCCTGGTGGCCGTCTTCCACGTTCGGCCCGACTGGTGGCAGGTGCTGCAAGGTTTCCTGGTGCCTGTCGCCCTGACCTATCCCGAGTGGCTGGCCCGGGAGCTGCCGGAGATGGCGGCCCGCTCCCCGTGGTTGGAGATCATGGTCTATGCCGCTGCCCTCGGAGGCCAGAGTTACGACTACCTGGCCTATGTCTCCTTCCTGCGGGAGAAGAAATGGGGTCACAGCGACTGTGGGACGGCGACACCCGCCCGGCTGGCGCGCGTCGCTGCACGCCCCGATCATCCGGCGCGTCTCTGGGTTCGGGCGGCGGTCATCGACACGGTGGTCAGCTTCGCCATGATCGTGCTGGTCGCCGCCTGTTTCTCGATTCTGGGCACGGTCCTCCTGCAGCCCCATTACCTGGTCCCGGACGGAGTCAACCTGCTCAACTACCAGGCCACCTTCCTCACCACGTTGAGCCCCGTGCTGCTGCCTCTCTACAAGATCGGGGTCTTTTTCGCCTTCTTCGGCATCCTCTACGGCGGCCCGGAGGTGACTTATCGGCTCCTCTACGAGTTCGGACTGACCCTGGGGAAGACGCGTTCGGAGCTGGAGAATTCGAAACTGCGATGGGCCACCATTCTCTGGATCCTGCTGGGCGGCCTGGCCATCCTCTGGTTGACGCGGCTCTTTCCCGAAGTCGACCTTCTGGACATCGTGACGCCAGCCGGTATCTACACCGGAGTCCTGCTCTGCGGTTTCTACTGCCTGGCCAACATCTGGTCGGATTGGAAGTTCCTGCCGAAGGAACTGAGGATGCCCGGGTTCCTGATGGCCGCCAACCTGGCGGCCGGAGTGGCCTTCACGGCCATGGGACTCAAGGCCATATGGGATTACGATCAGATCCGGGGATTCGTGATCCTGGCGGTGCTGTTGTTGGGATCCATGTTGGTGGCGTCCCGCTGGAAACGGATCCGTCCGGTTTCCGAAGCTCAGTAGTGGAACCGCTGGAGTCGACGTTCTTCGTCATATCGCTGGCGCAGTTCCACCGTCAACGGGTCGTTGCTGACCTCAGCCACCATAAAGTCCCAGAAGAGCTCTGAAGGGGGCGAGGTCGCGTCCCGGGCGGTCCGGACCACGATCACACAGGTCCGGCTTTCCTGCCGGGCTTGGCGAAGGGCTCGACGCAGCTCCTCCTTCGTCGCCACATTGAAGGTCCTGGCTCCCATGGACGCCGCGTTCCCGGCGTAGTCGATCTTCAAGTAGTCCCCGTCGAGCCGTCCTGTTTCGGAATTACGCCGGCGAAACTCATTGCCGAAGGCCTGCCCGGACCGTAGCTCCTGCAACCCGCGGATGCACTGAAAGCCCCGGTTCTCGCTGATGACAACCGTCAGCTTCAGGCCTTCCTGGACCGCCGTGACCAGCTCGGTGGGGTTCATCAGGTAGGTGCCGTCGCCGATGAAGACGACGACCTCACCCTGGGAATGGGCCATCCGGACGCCGAGTCCGGCCGGCAGCTCGTAGCCCATGCAGGAGTAGCCGAATTCCAGGTGACAGTGGCGTGCCCCGGTGGCGTCCCAGAATTTGAGGATGTCGCCGGGCGGGCTGCCGGCGGCGGCGATGACCGTATCTCCGGGCTGGGACTCCTCCTGCAGAGTTCGGACCAACTGCGTCTGGAGCATCACCTCGGAGTCCTGCTCGTTGACCTCCCGCCGGCAGACGTCATCCCAGTCCCGGCAGACCTCGACGACCTCTCGCCGATAGGACGGCTCGGTCTCGATCCCGGCCTCCTGCGCGGCATCGGTCAGCGCCTGCAGCGCCTCGCGCGCATCGGCCAGGAGGGGCAATGCTCCCTGCTTGTAGGCGTCGCGGCCACAGACGTTGATGTTGATGAAGTGAACGTCCGGGTGCTGAAAGCCCGATTGGGAACCGGTGTCGAAATCGGACAGGCGAGTCCCGACGCACAGAATCAGGTCGGCGGTGGCGGCCAACCGCGTCGCCGCCGGGTTCCCGGTGGTGCCCAAACCTCCCGCCAGAAGGTCCGAAGGCTGACCATGGGCTCCCTTGCCGGCGTGCGTCTCCACCACGGGAACACCGCAGAGGCGGGAGAAGTGCTCCAGCTGGCGTGAGGCCTCGGAATAGATGACGCCACCGCCGGCGATGATCAGGGGCCTTCGAGCCCCCCTCAGCAACTCCACTGCCTCCCGAATCCGCTTGGGGTCGGGCAGGCGCCGCTCGATCCGCCACTCTCTCTCCTCGAAGAAATGGACGGGAAAATCGAAGGCCTCCGGCTGAACGTCCTGGCAGAGACAGAGGGTAACCGACCCCGTTTCCGCCGGGTCGGTCAATACCCGCATGGCTTCCGGAAGGGCCGTGAGGATCTGCTCCGGCCGGGTGATGCGGTCGAAAAAGCGGCTGACGGGCCGAAAGCAGTCGTTCACGCTCACGTCGCCGGCGGACGGGTGCTCCAGTTGCTGGAGCACCGGTCCCTGCTTCCGATTGGCATAGATGTCCGAGGGAAAGAGGAGCACGGGCAACCGGTTGATGGTGGCCGCGGCGGCGCCCGTGATCATGTTGGTGGCGCCGGGTCCGATTGAGGTGGTGCAGGCCAGTGTGGCCAGACGGCGTTTGGCCCGGGCGAAACCGGCCGCGGTATGCACCATGGACTGTTCGTTGCAGGGCTGATAATAGGGCAGCTCCGAACCGTATTCTTCCAGGGCCTGACCCATTCCGGTGACGTTGCCGTGACCGAAGATGCCGAACATGGCCGGCACCAACCGTTGCCGGAAGCCATCCCGCTCGCTGTACTGCCTCTGCAGATATTTGACGATGGCCTGTGCGGCCGTGAGCCGAATGGTTGGTTCCTTTCCGGGCGTATGCATTGATTCGCTTCCTTTCCGGCCGGTCAGCAGCAGGGTCATCCTGCGACCGGGTCCATCCTATGATAGATTCCGATTTTCCACCAAAATGGGCCGACAGCCGGAGGCCGTTCACATGATTCGCAAGCTGGGTACCGGACTAGGGTTCGCGCTGGTTCTCCTATTTCTCGTGGAGGGTGCGGCGTGGCTGCTGCTTTCGTTGGGCTCCGGTCCGGCCTCGGGTTTCCTGGTGTCTCGCGGCGGCGAGTTTCACCGGCGATTGGCCAAGGGTTTCGTCGGGACCTCCCGGGGACCGCTGTCCGTGGACCCCCACTTGGGCTACGCTCTCGAGCCGGCCTTCCAAGTCTTTGGAGACGAAGAGAACGAAGGCGCGCTCCGCATCGTGGCCCTGGGAGGCTCCACCACCGATCCCTTCAATCAGGGACACTGGTCCGGCACGCTCTCGGAGATGCTGGCGAGTGAAGGGATCCCGGCACGCATCTACAACGGGGGCGTGGGCAGCTACTCCACCAACCAGGAGGTGATCAAGCTGATCCGGGACGCCTTGGCCCTGAAGCCCCAGGTGGTGATCTCGGTGGACGGCGTCAACGACCTGGGACTGGTCAAGTCCATCTCTGCCTCCACTCCCATGGTGAACCATCCCCAGCAGGCGATCATGGACTACGTGGTCGGCACCTCCGCCCAGAGCCTGTTTCTGCCCAATCTGGCCCGGCTCCTGAGGTTCGGCGAAGGCATCCTGCAGAAGCCGCACTGGGGTCATCCGGACGAAATGAAGGCCGAGGAGGTTTGGGAGAAGAACGTGCGCATCATGAACGCCGTCTCAGAGGAGTTCGGCATCCGGTACCTGGCAGTGCTGCAGCCCATCATGGGATTCGGGAGCTACGACCCGTCCCCTCGCGAGAAAGAAATGTGGGAGGAGCGGCAGCAGCGGCTCCGTCCCGGCGAAACGCCGTACCACGAGGCGCTGACCCGCTACTACGAGGCGGCCCAGGTCCGCTGCGCGCAGATTCCCTACTGTGCCGATCTGACCGGGATCTATGCCGGGAAATCGGACCTTTACGGCGATCCCCGGCATCCCAACCCCGAGGGATACCGTCTGTTGGGAGAGGCCATCTTCAGGGAACTGCGGGACCGTGGCCTGCTGGCAGTGCCGCAGAATCCTGAATCCGATCCGCAAGGAGCCGCCGCCGAGGTCAGGCGAGAGCCGTGGGGGGCTGGGTGAAGCAGATGCGCAGCAGGCGCGGCGCCAAACCCGAACCCGAGCCGGAAAGCCGGAGCGTCGGCCGGAGGCGATTCCTTTCGGCGGGCGCCGGCGCCCTGGCGGCCACCCGGTTGCAGCGGACGGCTTCCGCCCGTCCCCAAGACGAATCGTCGGTCCGAAAACCATCCATCCGGACACGGGAAGGAGAAAGCATTCCTCGGAAGATGGAGCCTCTGGACCGGCAGATCTGGGAAGAGGAACTTTCCGAATTTGTTCCCACCCGGATCTTCGACGCTCATTGCCATATCTACCAGGCCGACTTCGACCTGAACTACCGGACGGCGCTTGCCCGAAAAGAGGACTTCAAGACAGAAACCGTCTGGACCGACTGCGATATCGACACGGTGCGCCAAGTCGAAAGCGTCCTGATGCCGGGCCGTCAGATCACGCGGCTGGCGTTTCCCTTCCCCTTCTACCGGTGTGATTTCCGGAAATCGAACCAATTCGCCGGCAGAGAGATCCGGAAGGAGCCGGGGTCCGCCGCCCTGATGCTGGTGGAGCCGTCCATCTCGGCGCATGAGGTGGAAGAAACGATCCTGAAGCACCGTCTCCTGGGCCTGAAACCCTATGCCAGGTATTGCCCAACCCGGGAATTTGGATGCCGGATCACCGATTTCCTCCCCGAGCACCAGATTGCCGTGGCCGACCGCTACGGACTGCTCATCATGCTCCACGTGGGCATGAAGAAATCTTTCGCGGACCCGAGAAACGTGAGCGACATGCTCCGTTTGGCCAACCGTTATCCCCGGGCCCAGTGGATTCTGGCTCACGGAGCGCGCAGCTTCTCTCCGTATCCCATCGAAAAAGCCGCCCCCGCTTTCCGCGGGCTTCCCAACGTCTGGTACGAAGTTTCCGCCGTCTGTTCCATGGAATCCTTCGACGTGCTCTTCTCGCAGGTGGACACGGACCGGATCCTGTACGGGGCCGACTCGGGCGACGTGGCCTTCTCCCGAGGGAAGATCGTGTTCTACGGCTCCCGCTGGGGAGACCTGACTCCCACCACCAATCAACTGGGGGGCGAGCTGACCTTCTACCTCTACGAGCAGTTGCGGGCCATGCGGCGGGCGGCGATTCGGCTGGGACTGACGCGCAAACAGATCCAGGACATCTTCTTCACCACGGGAGACCGTCTGGTACGGTCCGTGGCCACGTCGATGCAGGGTAAGTTCCTCTGAGGGGAGGTATCAATTGCGAATGAACTGTGTGACATATAACCGGCCAGGGACGGTCGCGGCGATCCTTCTGACTTGTTTCCTGAACCTGTCCGCGTCGCAGCACGAGCACCAGTGGACCATTCAGGGCTCCTACTCCATTCTCCCCACCGAGCCGCTGGAGATCGGCCACGAACGCCAGCTCCTGATGGACAACCACGTGGTCGAGGATGTGCGGGCCCTTCGCCGGAAGGTTCATCAGCCGGAAAAACACCCCTCGAACCCGCTCTTCTCGACCGGAACGAAGGACCTCAATCCGGACACGACGGTCACCTACGTGAGCGTTCTCCGAGACCCGGACAGCGGTCTCTACCGTTTGTGGGATTCCAGCAGCGTGTTGGTCGAGATCCCCACTCCGCCCGGCTTCTATTGGTTGAGCCGCGCGCGTTATTACGAGTCCAGGGACGGCCTTCGTTGGACCGCCCCCAAGCTCGGACTGGTGGAGGTCGACGGCAGCAAGGCCAACAACGTCTTCAAAGGGGCCGACAAGATCAGCTTCGACAGCGTCGGCGTGATCCGAACCCCTCCCAAATGGCGGGATCAGGGCCATTTTCTGATGATCTACAACCAGGGTCCCGCCGGGCGCGATCCCCATCCCGAACTGATCGCCGGCGGTCAGGAGCTCCGGGTGGCCTTCAGTGACGATGGCTTCCACTGGACCGACCAGAAGGAGAACCCCATCTTCCGGGGCCAGAGCGACACTGCCAACAACCTGACCTACAACCCCGAGCGCGGCGTCGTCATGTATTACCGGAGACCGCCCATCAACGCCGGCGAGATCCGGCGCATCGCCTATTCCGAAAGCTCAGATCTACTCACCTGGAGCCAGCCCGAGCACGTGGTGGTCCCCGATGAGCTGGACCCCTACTCCCTCTATTGCATGCCGGTCATGCGGTATGAGGGGGTCTACCTCGGGTTTCTCCATATGTTCTACCTGCGTCCCCCCTTTCAGCGGGAGGGAGAGGTCGAGAAGAAGCTGAAGATCGACGTCCAACTTGCCTGGAGCCGGGACGGCCGGAACTGGGAACGCCACCCGGAGCGTCCCATCTTCCTGGAGACGGGGCCTGACGGCTCCTACGATTGGGGACGAGTCTACGTCGCCAAGGGCCTCATCGAACACGAGGACCGGGTCGACCTCTACTACACGGGACATGAGAGCCTGCACATTTCCCGCGACGTCCGGGCCGGCGACGGCCACATCTGCCTGGCGTCCCTGCGCCGCGACGGATTCGTTTCGTTGGAGGCTGCCGATCAGGGGAGCATGTTGACGCGGCCCATCCGGCATCCGGGCGGCCGGTTGCGCATCAACGCCAGGACGGAGAAGGGGGGCTCTGTCCGAGTGGCGGTCCGCCGGGGCGACGGAGAGCATGACGGCCTGCGGTTCGACGAGTGGAGCCGCGAGCGATGCCGGTCGTTCAGCGGCGACTCCACGAATCACAAGGTGGCCTGGGAGGGTTCCGCCGATCCCGCCTCCCTCAAAGACCAGGCGATCCGGCTGGAATTCCACTTGGAGAAGGCGGAGCTGTTCTCCTTCTGGTTCGAGTAACCAACAACAGTCTGGGAGTTGTCTTGATTCTGAAGCGGGAATTTCGGTTGAACACGCGAAACAAGATTTTTCGCGGACGGTCAACGCTCGCTAAGCACCTTGCGGAATGTGAGCGACAAACGCCGTACTCTCTTTACCCTTCGCCTCTTCTTCTCGTTGCCGGGTGAAGAGACAGCCGGTTCGGTCTTTCGCTTCGGTATTTCGTGGCTCCACTGATACCGGGCTTCTTTCGCCATGATCGTCGCACTACGTTGCTCCAACCTGAGAGTCTCCTTCCGCTTGCCACGCCCGCCTTGATTACGAAACACCATTTCCCACGATTCCAACAAGCTAATCATTGCGATGCCGTCGGCGAAGCTCGATTTGGCGTCTACATGCTTGCTGATCCCCTGATCGCGAATGTACTCGTTGACGATCACCTGATCTGGAAGTTCGCGCACGAGGTCTCGTTGAACGAGGCGTTGAGCTATCGTTTGCGCCCAACCGGGCATTTGACCGAGACGCATGGTCACGTTGACTTTCCGAGCCTTGTAGTCGTACCGCCAACCGTAGTGTTGCACACGCCGCTTGAGATCATCGATCCAGTCGTTTTGATCGATTTCTGCGACGATTTTCCTTTCCTCAGCTTCGCTGAGAAAATCCGGCACATAGGTCAGACCGGGGATTCTTGCCCGTTGGACAACTGTGTCGGCTACGGGTGCCGTCGGCGGTTGTGGAAGTCGTCCAGCGGCCACGACGAGATGATGACGGAAGTCCTTAACATCAAGCGTTTCTTCAATGATGAAGCCCGACGGTAGCCGTAGCTCCACGTCTCCAAGAATGTCGAGTTCCCGACCCTGCACAGACATGGTACCCGGACCGGAATTGTGCAGACGACCGGACGGGAGCTTGAGGTCTATGTGAAGACATGGCCACTTCATGTGTTTCGCGACGGTTTTGGCCTGAAGTCTTACGTCCTCGTTCCCGAAGTCAGCCGCGTACCACTGGCCGCGCGATCCATTCGGTTTCTGGTCGATCTTCCTGTCGCCCCAAGATATCGTGAACCCGCTCGCCTCCCTGCACCAACTCGGGTCACCAGATAGATTAGGCCAGTGAAGTTTCCGAAGGGCGGTGTTACTCAAACGCAAAGCATGCACCGAGAGCGCTTCTTGGAGTGCGGCTTGACCGCGAAAGCCGATGGCCAGCTTCTTGTAGCCGTGTTTGAGGCCGCAAAGGGCGGCAGCAGACCACCACACCTTCGGCGGAAGATTGGGCATGTCCTGGATCCACGTCTTGAAATTGGTCGGTTCGGGACGGGTCAACACAAGTTGGATTGTCATGCCTACAGGACAGTCGCGCCAATCATCGAGTTGGATCGTGGTCTCTGCGCGTAGGATTCCCTTCGTCTGGCCCTGCCACTTGGCGACATCGACTTCGGAACTTCCGTAGTGGGAACGGGCGACGGCGGCGATTTTCTCGGCAAGTTCTTCCGGACGAGCACTGTCCTTGTCCGAACGTTCCCGGAAGACCTCGACCGCAGCGCGCCAAAGACCATCTTGCAGATTTCCGACTGGCCTATCGGCGGACGGCGTGACCCACGGTGGAACCCGCCACCAACCAGCTTCCACCTTGGTTGCTGACTTCGCCAGCCGCGCCTTATCGGAAGACAGACTTGCCACAAGAACCTCCAACCATGGATCGATGCGCGGCACTGCCCATATTGCCATGCTCATCGACCCGCGGATTGCGTCCGAATCATTGGGGACGGCAAGTTCCATTCCTGCTTCGGGCGGAGGCATGGAGAAGGACAGATCGGCAGGCGCCGCAGTGCCCACTGTGACTGGGACGGGAATCTCCACATTGGAGAACTGTCGAGCCATTCCCGTAAGTCGTGCCTGTTCCTCATCCGTTGCTACTTCTAACGCGGAAACAGCGAACATTGGGAGTGTGCCGGGCCAGTACAACGCGCTGAAATCGGTCAGTTCGACTTCATTTGGGTCCCAACGCACCCACCGTTTGTCCCCGAAGGCGAGAGCATCCAGTCTCGGCAGCTTCCGTACGTCGAACTTCACACGAACCGAGATAGGCTGCTTCCCACCATCACATTGTTCCGGGACAAAGGTTCCGGCGCCAAGCAGCATGCCGGCATTCGGCGGCAGCGGGCGGAGCCAACCGTCTTGAAGGGCGGAGAACAATCGACGTTGGTTCGTGTTCAGCCCCAGCCAACAACCCTCTGCTGGACCAGGGTCGCTCCGAGAAACATCTCCCCTGCCGGACTTACCCGAAAACAAAGCCTGCTGGCCACCGGTGTTCGTCATTGTCGTTCCAAGATCTCCGGGCCGGGTAGCGCTTGCCAAGCTCGGGCTGAGAGGTTTTCGGGCCCGTACACGAGAAACAGGTTGTCGCGAGCGCGAGAGCACATCATGTACATCGCCCTGCGTTCCGCGTCGTTCGTGCACGGAATGAAGCGTCGGAGTTCGAGAATGAACAACGCGTCGAACTCTTGGCCTTTGACCGACTTCTTATTCAACACCGTTACGCCGTCCGTCAAGACGTTCGTCGAATCCTCGTTTTTTTCGTCATGCTGGTAGATGTCGACCCGCGATTCCGGCAGCCGTTCCTTGAGCTTTCGGTGCAATTCTACGCCTGTTTGCTGATTGCTGTAGACGACTACGCCAATGGCACCACCTCTCGTTTGTCGCCAATTCGACACGAGAGCGGCCGTGTAGTCGATGTTTCTTGATCGGATCAGGCGCGGTAACTCGCCGTTAGACTCGCGAGTGACTTCTGCGGTAGGCAGACGCCCGCTGTGGAAGTGCTCCGCCACAGCGGCCACCTCCGGCGTGTTCCGGTGATTTCGCTTGAGGATGATTGGATCGTCCAGGTTTGCTGCTCGCTTGATCTGTTCAAGAGTCGTACGTTGTCGGCTCAGCGCCTGATCGTCATCTGCGAAGACAGTGAGTGCCCGGGCGACGTGGTGTGAGACGTATGCGAAGAATCCTTTCGGCAGGTCTTGCCCCTCGTCCACCACCAAATGTGAACTGTCTGGAACGACCCAAGCTTGCCGAAGGCGAGCAAGCATCTCAGTCCACATGTAGGCATAGGAGTCATTTGGCTCTGTTGGCACAGGCATTCCAGTCCGCCTTTGATAGTCCGCCCAAACGAAGCTGTGCATGGTCCGTGTATCCACCGCCCCTTCGTTCAGCAAATACAGCAGTCGTCGAAGCATTCGGTTGTAGGTGACGATCAAAACGGACTCATCTTCTGTCCACTCCGACGCCATATCTGCACGCTGCACCGCCAGCACCGTTTTGCCCGATCCCGGTGGCCCGGCGACGAAAAGTGATTTGTCGAGTGGATGCTCCAAGACTTCAAGTTGTTCCGCCACACGGGCAAGTTCCTCGTACGTGGGCAGCCGCACGTCTAATCTCAGAGCGCAAGAGTGCGTCGCGACGGGCGATGGAACAGCGCATATCGGAGCGCGCGATCCGTTACGCCACTCGATCTCTCGATCTTGATCGTTCCGGTGTCGTCAACAGACGACATCAAGCCAATTCGATGCAGCTCTTCATTGAATATTGGAAAGTTACGATTGGCGTCAGTCTGCACTGAGTTTGTGTACAGAACCGTCACGGGACCGCGGCCAAACCTCGCCAGCAGGCAGTCGAGTTGCTCTACGAGAATCGTCACGTCCAGAGTCGGACTCGCGAGAAGGTAGGAGACAATGACGATTACGGGTCGCCATCCGGGCGCCGGTTGCCAGCATACAGAGGCGATGTCTCCTGCCCACTGGCATCGAACGTTGTCCATCTGGGTCGTAGCGGCTGCCAGTCGTTCGCCGAGCTTGCGCATCGCGATTGATCGGTCCACGCCGATGTAGTCGAAACGGGGCTGATCTCCTAGCTCGTTGGCGATGGCGAGACCACCCGTACACGGGCCGCACCCCAAGTCCACAACGATGGACGCGTCCACGGGTTTATTGGCGAACAGCCTGCGGAACGCCGCCGAAAGTTCCTCCAAATGCCCCTTCTGGATGCAATAGGCGTAGAGGAGGACGCGGTCATCCGGGGTGAGATCACGCCAAGGTTCATCGAAGTTTGCCTGTCCTCCACCCACAGCCTCACTTCGTGCGACATCGAAGGAGACACCGAGCACCGTTCCGCAGACGGATCGGGGATCGTCGCGAACTTGCTGAACGACTTCCGCGTGTCGGAGGTCTTCCAGCTATTGGGGTAATTCTATGATCATCCACTTCTCTCAACGGTGCTGTTGACAGAAGTACTATTGGAAAATCGCACCCAGAGCTGGGCATTCACGACTTGGAGCGGACCCCCGGTCTTGAATGGATCGCTGCTGGACGCGACCAGCAACTCCAGTTCGTTGTCCCCCAGGTTCAGCGGTTGGGCGTCCAGGAGATAGGTCACCTGGTGAGCCTGGAAGTGATAGTGGCTGTGGGGAGATACATTTCCGTCCGCTTCGTGGCGATGCTCGTGGGTATGAGCGTAGCCGATCCGGACCGCGTCTCCTGATCCCGCAGATTCCCCGTTGACGGTCAGCTCCAACCCGCCTTCCTGCAGGTGCCCGTGCACCGTTAGTTCCAGCCGTAGTTCCTGAAGAGTGCCGTTAATAGCTGCGGCCTGGACGTCGTCTCCCAGCGGTAGCGGAAAACTCGCTCTGCGACCGGGCGTCAGGTGCAGCGGGAGAGGGGGCTCGACCGTAACGTGCTTGTAGTGGATGAACACCGAGCTGTCTACACAGTAGAGCTTGTCCTCGCCTTCCAGCGTCCCGGCCTCGCCCACGTCGTTCAGACAGGCATAGACCCGCTTTCGGATCGTGGCGAGCTCCTCCGGGGTGTCCGCGGAGTAGGGATCGAACGGCGTCGCCAGATTCCAGAAATGGATGCCGTCGGCGCCGGTCCGGTGCCAGCGGGCCGCCAGCGCCCGGTTCCCTTCCCGGCACCAGGCCGGGTCGCAGCTCCAGGGCTTCTGGTTGATGCAGGGGTAGACCCGCACGTCGTGTTCATGGGCCGTTTGGACGAAGTGCTCGACATCCAAGGTGCTGGAGGCGTAGCCGCCGCCGGCGATAATCAGGTCCACCAGGTCCTGTGCCATCCAGGCCTCCACATCCATGCCCAGATGAATCGCCTGCCCGAAAGTATCGGGGACCCGGGCCGACAGCAGCAGGGGTCTTCCTCGACGAGCGGCGGCGGCATCGGCCATCTTTCGAATCCGGGCCATGAAGCCGGTCATGATCGCCGTTTCTTCCGGAGTCGCCGGCTCGCCGCGCATGCAGCGGCTGAAAAACATGGGGTGGCGGATGTAGTCCATCTCGAAGCCATCCACGTCGAACCCCTCACAGACCTCCCGGACGATGGTGAACTGGCGGTCCCGGGCGGCTTGGTGGGAGAAGTCGTAGGCGGTCACGTACAACTGCAGATTCGAGAGGGTCCCCTGCGAGTCCACCAGCAGCTCCGGATGCTGGCTCTTGAAGGGGTGCATGAGGTTTCTCATGATGCTGTCGTGGCAGTCGTTCATGCTCATGTGGGCGAAGGCTTCCATCCCATTCTCGTGGGCGAAGTCGACGACCAGCCGCAACGGGTCGTTTCCCGAGTCCACCAGCGCCTTGTGGTTTTGGGCCCAGGCCTGGTCGGTGACCGAGGTCCCTCCGGCTGCGGCGTAGAGCCTGCGACGAGTCTTGCTGATGTAGGCCGGACTGTGGGCGTAGACGGCGTAGGTGATGGCGTCGACCTGGGTTCCGATCAGAGGCTTGAGCCGGGGTGCCAGGAATCCCTCGGGTGTGTCGCTTCCTGCGTGGGAGAGACCGTAGTTGTCGTCCACGAAGATGATTCGCCGCCGCCGGCGAACAGCTTCCAGCCGGTCCAGCTTGGCTTGGGACGGGACGGGGGTCTCGCCGGCTCCGCAACCGGCGGCCCACCCGGCCGCTCCGCCGATCATGGCGGCAAGGGCTTCCCTTCGCGTGAGACTCATCTCATCCTCCTTGAGCCTGAAGTTGGCCGGAGCACATCTGCCAAGACTCGATTCAGTTCATGCACAGTATTTTCCCTACTACTCGGGATTGGAGAGTCGATCCCACAACTCCTCCATCGCTTGATGGAATACGGTCGCGTCCAGTTCTCCAATCGAACCTACTCTTTCCGTCATATTGAAGAGCGAAGCAAAAGTCTCTTCCCGGAGCCGGTCCCGGCGAGTCTGAAGGACGTGCAACACCTCTTCCTTTCTGGTCGAGTCCAGATCCAGGTCTTCGACTCGCTTCAACCCCTCTTTCAGATTGGTCAGCTTTCGCTGTCGACAATAGGCATTGTTCATGAAGTTGAACAAGATGTCTCGTCCGGGCTGGGATTGGTTGATGACTCCCAGTTGATAGTACGCATCGCACCACTCGGTGCCGCCTTCCACGACTTTGAGAAATTCGGAACGAGCCGAGGCGAGATCCCATTTCTCCAGGTGGAGCAGACCAGACAGATACAGGACCGGTTCGGAGCGCGGCAAGTCGGCCAAGGCTCGGTCGACCCATTCCCGTGCCTTTTCCGATGACCCAGTCGCGTAATAGTTCTTGGCCTTCCAGTAGCAGGTCCGGGCCTGAAAACTTTCGCGTGATACCTGGGGAATGGTCTTCCACACCGTCGGCTCCAGCTCCAGCAGGCGGTCCAGGGAGTGCTGGGATGGTTCGTACCGTCCCAAAAGATGAAGGGCCACTCCCTGGCCGAACAAGGCGGAAATGTTCCGGGGATCCCAGGTCAGCGTGTCCTCGAAATAGTGGAGAGCCCGTTCGTATAGATACAGAGATCGAAGGTGAAATTCACCGAGTGCGACCGTGGCTCTCGTGTACTCGGGCACGAGGCGAATGGTTTCCGTCATCGAGTCGATGGCTTCCGCATATCTGGTCTCCTCCAGCAGCCGGTTTCCCCGGTAGAGCAACAGCTCGGCGAAACCGGGATGTCGTTCGACATGACCCGCGGTCTTCTCGAGCCGTCCGTTTTTCCAGGCCAGGTAGAGCGTCAGCGGTGAGGTCCTGTCCGGATCCAGGACCTCAAGAGGATTCTTGCCGGACGGTTCGGACTCTTGGTGCTCGCCCGTGAGGAGGAATCGGAGATAGGCCGCGAGCAGAGGATTCTCTATTGGCATGTCACCGTCCCCGATTGAATACGGATTTGGGGCCGTCTCCGCGGGTATCGGATGGTGCTGCCGCAGCCGCTCCCGTGCCGATCGGCAAAGTGCCTCATGAAAGGACGAGGTTCCTCGGGAGCAGAGCGAAGAGAGCTTCATGACCTGGAAGGGCCCGTAGATTCCCTCCTCGGCCTGGCGCGTCAGAATCAGAAATTGCGTGGTGAGCAACTTGTCCAGGACCGCTGGGTCCGCCGAGTCCCTATCCCGCATTTCTCACCAGGGGGCGTGACGATCGCGCAGGATTTTCGCCCTCAGCGCGCGCTCGCGACCGAGAGCGTAGTGGTAACTACGTTTGAGGGAGCATGTGCGCGCTGAGGGCAAAAAGACCAGCGAGCGCGCGCCCAGCGCAGTCTGTCCCGGAGAAACCTTGGAAAAATCCGCGTAAATGCTCAAAAACAGATTATTTTTCATCATACGCGTAGCGGCCTGGTGAGAAATGCGGGCTATAGGCTTTCTGGTAGACCGCTTCGGCCCTTCGCCAACCGTGAAGATGTTGCGCGGAGTCCGGAACCGATTCGGTTGCGGCACCCTTACCAGCCCGTGGCAAAAGTCGTCACGGCATTCGACCGTCCCTGCATCCCGGCGGACTGCGTTGCGACTCGGTCACATACTCCCGGTATGCTTGTCTGTTATTTCTTGTCTGTCTTTCTTCTTGGGGGGGTACAGATTGTGGTGTCAGCAAAAAGGGAGCACCCTGTGGGAAATCTTTGATTTTCCACAGGGGGGTTCCGGGTGACGAGGGGGCCTCGGGGCTCTCGTTTCAGGGATTTCAAGTGGGTATGTGTCTCTTTGCATCCGGGGGGTCTCAGGGGGGGCCGGCCCCCCCTGCCCCCGTCAACGCCGCCAGTGGCGACAGCAGGCGCAGGGCCGTGACCCAGCCATCGTCCAGGCTTGGCTCGGTGGCGCCGGCATGATTTCTGGTGGGTTATTCCGATACGGGTTGGGATCTTTTGGGAGGATCCATCCGAGGCGCCTCTGGCCAGAGGCGCCTCGGCGGCGGTGGTCGGGCCGTTATGTATGCCGGCCGTCAAGGGCCGGGAGGGAGTGGGGCCGCCACCGTCTTTCCCAACGTCCTGAATGGATACGTGAGCGTCAAGGCTCGCACGACAAGCACAGGAGGAAGGAAAGATGACTCAGGATACCTCAAAGACGGTGGGTGTGGACATCTCGAAGGCGCATTTGGACGTGCACGAGTGGCCTTCGGGACGGTCGAAGCGGTTCCCCAACGACACGGCAGGGTTCCAGGCCCTGGCCCGCTGGATCGGACCGGAGGTCCGGTGCGTGGTGTATGAGTCCACGGGCCCCTGGCACCGGGCGATGGAGGAAGCTCTGGCCGCTCGGTTGCCACTGGCTCGGGTCAACGCGATGCGGGCGCGGCGGTTCGCGCAGGCGCTGGGCCAGGAGGCCAAGACCGACGCGGTGGATGCCCGGATCCTGGCCCGGATGGGGGAGGCGCTCCCGTTGCGGCGTGTGGACGTGTCCTCGCCCACGCAGCGCCAGTTGGAGGAACTGATCTCGGCGCGGGACGGGCTGGTGAAGGATCGGACGGCGGCTCGCAACCGGAGCCACCACGCGCGCCACCCGATGGTGAAGCGGCATTTGCGACAGCGGCTGGCTCAGATTGAGCGCCAGATCCGGGCCCTGGACGGCGAGTTCCGCAAGTTGCTGAAAGCCGATCCGGCGCTGGCGCGCAAAGCCGAAGTGCTGACTTCGATTCCGGGAATGGGTCCGGTCACGGTCGCGGGCCTGCTCTCTCTGATGCCGGAACTGGGACAGATCGACTCCAAGGCGGTGGCCAGCTTGGCCGGTCTGGCGCCGGTGGCTCGGGAGTCGGGGACCTGGAAGGGACGTCGCTTCATCCGCGGGGGCCGGCATCGGGTGCGGCGGATGCTGTATATGGCCGCCCTCACCGCCATTCGACACAATCCGGACTACATCCAGAAGTATCGCCAGCTGCGTGAGCGGGGCAAGGCGCCGAAGGTGGCGCTCACGGCGATCATGCGCAAGATGGTGATTTTGGCCAACGTCCTGCTGAGCCAGGATCGGGTGTGGACACCGCGGCCAGTCAGGGCGGTCGGATGAGTCTAACCAGGGAGGAAACAATCCCTGGAAAATCGGAAGATTTGCAACATGGATACTCCCTCATCGCGCCTTGTCCGGCGGGCGCAGGAACGGTCTCGGTGCTCGCGAGACTTTCACCACGGGCTGTTACCTCGGTGCGCCGAGGGACCGGACGGATCCGTTCGGGTCAGAATCGGCCGCTTGTGACTGCAGGCTGTAAGCAGGATCGGAATCAGAACGGCGCCAATGCACGCAGTCCGGAAGACAGGCCGCAGGGATTGGCCACGACGAAATTCCGGTCGCTCTCGAAACTCCACCGAATTTCTCACCGCAGTCAGATAATCAAACAACAGCCGGAATTGCTTTCGTGGCCCGGATTTTTCACCGGGTCGCTGAATATCTGACGATAATGAAGCGACCTTCGTTCACTTTTGGGTGTCTTGTCGAACCAGAACGGACTCGATTTTCGAGGCAAGATCTTCCAGCTTCCACCCCCCGTTGCCCGCATATCGAATGTCGCCCAGAGGGTCCACCAGCACGTACAGGGGAATCGCCATCCGGATCCCCTCCATGCTGCCGAATGTCCTCCAGAGGGGATCCGAATCGCCTCTTCCGCTCATGATGTGAGTCCATTTCAGATCGTATTTCTTGATGATCTTGACCGCGTTTGCCGCACTCGTCTCTGGGTCGACGTTGACGGCGATCACCTTCACTCCGCCGTCGTATTTCAGGTCGAGTTCCTGGAGTTTCGGAAAACCTGCCAAACAGGGTTTGCACCACGATGCCCAGAAATCCATCAAGTAGGTCTCTCCCTTCAGGTCGTCCGAAGTGACCGTTACACCAGCCGTGGTCTGGGCCTTGAATGAAGGCACTTGAGCGCCGACCTTCGGGATTCGAACCAGTGTCTTCACGAGCTTGACGAAGGAGGCGTCTGGTGAGAGTTCGCTGATCCAGAAAGTTTCTCCACAGAATTCAATGACATGATCAGATCCCAACCTTTCGTCTTGTCTCCAGATTCTCCCATCCCCGTTCCGGTCGGATTGGATCGTTGTGCCGCGGGCCGAATCAGTCAAATCGAAGTCGCCGTCTCCATCGAAGTCCGCAACCGCAAAGAGTCCCTCGCAGCTCTTGAATCGGAATCGACCCTCCGCGCGATAACGTGGTTTCCACCAGAACAAATGCGCGGCCTGCCCGTTCCGATCAGTCCAGACCTGATAGGACAGGATGTATTGCAGTTCCCGCGATCCGCGCGGCCAACGGCGCAAGACTTGTACCCGAGCCGGTGTTTCCGGATCGAGGGTCTGCTCCGTTTCTTCCAGCAGGTTTCCATCTCCGTCCGAGTCGACCCGAACCAGGTACCGGGATTCTTGTTCGGGAGACTTGCGGAGCGTAACTATCGTATTGCCAGGCGCGAGGCCGACCATGTCGGCGAAGACATACCGGGGCTCCAGCTTTTTGCCGTTCTCCAGATCCAAGTATCCCACCGAGGGTGGTTGTTCATAGTCCGAGTTTATTTCCAAAGAGATGGTGACTTCGGTCCGCCCAACGAAGGCGGCCATCAGCAGTTCCTTGCCCTGCACGGCTTCTGCGGCCGGCGGCGCTTCCGCCAGTACGGAACCTCCCACGAAAGCGCTCAGGAGGAGCAGGAAGACGCCGGCGATTGAATTGCATGCCCCGGATTGCATGGTTTCGACCTCCCCGGGTGCCTACCGGGAACCCTTTTCCAACTCGCCGATGTCAAAACGATGGAAGCTGATCTCACCGTATCTCACGCCCTCCTTCCGGGAGGTCTCCGCCAAGAGGCCGATGGTCCCGTCCGACAACCGTTGCAGAACCGAATAGGCGGCGAACCCATGGTTGAACTTGACCGGATTGACGAACGTCTTCCCCTCGTCGTAGCTGGTCCAGACGGTGATCCTCGTCCGGTTGAGACCGTCTCGGCCTTGGGGAGCCGAGAACAGGATCCGGTCCTTGTCGTGGCCGGCCCGGGTCGCCGAATAGCGGACCATGGAACCGTCCACCCGGGTGAGGGCTATGGTGTCCGACAGGTCGGGGCCCCAAGTGAGGCCGCCGTCGGCGCTGATGTGGCGCCGACGAAAATCGCCGTGGGTCTGCCGCGCGTCCAGCAGCAACCGGCCGTCGGTCAGCTCCACGATCTCGTCCTCGTTGGCTGCGGGTCCAGCGGTGGCGCCTCCGACCTTCCAGGTTCTTCCGTGGTCGTCCGAATAGTAGACGAACGGCTCCGCCGTGGCCGGTCCGTCCGGAGTCCGGGAACGGTACCGTTTTGCCGGAACCACGAGACGGCCGTTGGGGGCCACCTGCGGATCCTGCCATTGGAGCTGGATTCCATGGCCGGGACCCGGTTCGGCCTGCCTCCAATAAAATCCGTCGTTGGTTTCGGACGGCTCATCCGGATAGTCGATCTGACGGCGCCGGGACCAGCTCCGGCCGTGGTCGCTGCTGGAGCGGACCCAGGTCACATGATTGACGGCGTCGGCGTCCGGGCTCTGACCGGGCTTCATCACCAGCGGGCCCCGGTCGGGCCACTGTCCGTAGAACAGGTGCACGGTCTGGGTCACGACGTCGAGAACGGGAGTCGGGTCGGCGAAATCGACCAGACTGCCGTCCGGCCGGAAACCGGAATCGATGACCTGCATCGGTTCCCAGGTCCTGCCTTGATCGGTGCTCCGGCGCAGGACCATATCGAGAGGGGCGTTCTCGTCGATTGTGGGATCCCTTCCCCGGCCCCGGCGGCCTTCCGCGAAGGCCAGAATCGACCCGTCGCCGGTGACGACCATCCCCGGGATCCGGAAGGTATGGTATCGGTCCTGCTGGGTGACGTAATCTCCCTTGGGAGCCCGGTAGGGGAACGTCACTCCCAGGACCTCAGCCCGGCTCTGGGAGATGCTGGTCCAGATGAACAGGCTGAAGAGAATTGAAAGACAGCGATGGCCTCTGTAGGTAAGGAACATTCGACCTCGGGGAATATGCTCGCAAACGTGTTTGTTGGAAGCGATTATAGACGAGTTCGCCGGGCGCGGGCGGAGCCGGACGCTTGTAGAATCATTGAGTCGCTGTCAGACTTGGAGTTCGCACGGCGCGGCCGCGCCGCGTTCATTGGGAGAAGACAAGATGCTGGATCGCCGCCGTTTTCTGATCGCGGGAGGCTTGGTTCCCGCCGGTTTCCTGGGCTTGCGGCACTTGATGAGCGACCGTCCCCTCTACACCGATGCCGACCTGGTGGATCCGGGGTACGGGCCGTTGCAACGTGACCCCAGGGGCATCCTGGATCTCCCCGAGGGGTTCCGTTACCGGATCGTGTCCTGGGCCGGGCAGACCATGTCGGACGGCCTGTTCCTGCCCGGGGCGCCCGACGGCATGGCCGCCTTTCCGGGACCGGATGGTCTCGCCGTCGTGATCCGCAATCATGAGTTGACGGTTCAATCGGACCGCGGCCCGTTCGGCAGGGACAACCGCCGGCTGGAGCTTCTGGATCGCGGCAAGATCTATGACTACGGTGAAGGCAAGACCCCGTCCTGCGGCGGCACCACTACGTTCCTCTTCGACCCGGCCCGCCAGGAGATCGTCTCCCAGTTCATGAGCCTGGTGGGAACCATACGCAACTGTGCCGGCGGAGCGACGCCCTGGAATAGCTGGATCAGTTGCGAGGAGACCGTGCGGACGGCCGGGCACGACCAGGAGGCCGGGATCCGGACCGACCAGGACCATGGCTACAATTTCGAGGTTCCCGCCACGACGCGCATGGAGATCGCGGACCCCGTCCCTCTTCGCGCCATGGGCCGTTTCAATCACGAAGCCGTCGCCGTGGCTGAGGAGACCGGAATCGTCTACCAGACGGAAGACCGGGGCGACGGACTCCTCTACCGGTTCCTGCCCGAGTCCCCCGGGAAGTTGCAGGCGGGAGGGCGGCTTCAGGCCCTCAAGATCCGGGACCAGAGCGGCGTGGACACCCGCAACTGGAACCTCTGGAGATCCATCCCCGTCGGAGAACCCGTGGCCGTCGAGTGGATCGATCTCGAGGACCCGGAACCCCGTGAGGACAACCTGCGATACCGTGGACACGATGCCGGAGCCGCCCGCTTCGCCCGGGGAGAAGGCATGTGGTATGGCGATGAAACGGTCTATTTCGCCTGCACCAACGGGGGATACCGCAGAAACGGCCAGATCTGGAAGTACCGGCCAAGTCCGGCGGAAGGGACCCCCGAAGAGCTTCAAGCGCCCGGGACCGTCGAGCTCTTCATCGAACCGGACGACGTGGATCTCCTCAAGAGTGCCGACAACCTGACGCTGAGCCCTTGGGGCGACCTGGTCCTTTGCGAAGATCGATCCACCGAGGTCGTTCGGCTCATCGGGGTCACACCAGAGGGCCGGTGCTACGTTCTGGCCAACAATCGGCTCCGGACCGAGTTTGCCGGGGCCGTCTTCACCCCTGATGGTTCCACGCTCCTGGTCAACATCCAGCAAAAGGGCCTGACGGTGGCCATCACCGGCCCCTGGTCGAGGGCCTGACGCCGCGTCCCGGTGAAGGTCCTTCGCTTCTCTCACGACTACCTGGTCAACACCGGAGGCCTGATGGGTCATCTCCGCGCGCTGAACCGGGCGCTGGTCCGGACCGGCCGGGTCGAGGTACTCCAGACCTTCCTGGTAGGAGAGTCGCAGATGGAGGCGCTCGAATCCGCAGGACAAGTCAGGCATAGGCACGGCCGTTGGTTCGAGGCGCAAACCCCGATCCGGGTCTTTCCCTGCCTCGTTCCCATGCGTACCCCCGGACGCACCGACATGGACTCCGACACGGCCTGCACCGCGTTCCGGCGTCACCTGGTGGAGCTGTTGCGGCGGGAACGGCCCGATCTCCTGCACGTCCACCTGGTTCGGCACCGAATCCAGGTCGTGGCTCTGGAGACCGCCAAAGACGCAGGAATCCCCACCGTGATCACCCACCATGAGGGACGGCCCGCGACAACGGAGATGGCCGAAATCCTACGGGAGTCTTGCCGTCTGGCGGATCGTGTCTGCGCCGTGACCCGTTTTTCGGCTGCTGCTTTCGGCGTTCCCCGCGTCGACTATCGCGGGTTCTTCGTGGATCCCGACTTCTGGAATCCGGACGCCGTCACGGACGGCGATCGCAAAGCCTGGCGGCGACGGCTGGCGCCGGGAACGATGGATCGGCTTCTGGTGTACCCGGCGCGGTTCATACCGCGGAAGAACCACGAGTTTCTGATCCGGGGCCTGAACGGCGTGGTTCGAAGCCGGGCCGTCCGGCAGGCCGGCCTGGGGGTAAGGCTGGCTCTGCCGGGTCCGACCCTTCCTGAAGGACTTCCCTACAAAACCAGCTTGGAGCAGATGGTCTCAGACCTGGATCTCGACGGCCACGTCACCTTCCTGGACACGCTTTCCCCGGCCGAACTGCGCGCGCTCTATGCCGCGGCAGAGATCGTGGTCTATCCGGCTCGAAACGAGGGAGCGGGACGCAGCCACCTGGAAGGGATGCTCCTGGGCTGTTGCCCCGCCGTATCCGGCGACGGAGGCCTCGTGGAGTACGTTCGCCATCGGGTCAACGGGATCGTCTTTGCCCCAGATCGGATCCATGATCTGGTCCGCGGTGTCGAGTCGATTCTCCTCTCGGATGACCGCCGGCTGAGCTTGGCTGCCGCGGCCCGGGAGACCGCGGCCGGCTTGACGCTGGACCGGTACGCAAGCGACCATTTGACCCTGTATCGGGCTCTGATCGAAGAGACACGGGCATGAGCAAACCGCTGGTCATCATCTCCCGCAATCCTGATTCCTATCTGTCGGGACACAGCATTTTCTCCTGGCAACTGTCGGAATTTCTGGCGGGACGGGCCGGAATTCCCGTCGTCCACGTCACCCATTCCTCCCGGGAGGGCTCCCGCCACAGTGTCCGGATCACGCCCCCGGTCGCCGCTTCCCGCTACCGGCGCGTCGAGGTTCAGTACGAGCCCATGGCCAAAGTGCCCCACAGCCTGAGCTCCTGCGTGGTGGCCGATTCCGTGGACGGCATCCTTCGCGAGTACCCGGACGGGGTGCGGGGAGTCCTGGCCATCTCTCCGCTGAGCTATATGGCGGATGTCCTCAACGTCTGTCTCGATCCGCCGATCCCGGTGGTGAGCCTGCTCCGGGGAACCGATACATTGGAGTTGGGCAGAACGTGGGGAGAGACTTATTCGGGCCGCCGATACCGCCGGGCCCTGGAACAGTGCGACGCCATCTTCACCGTCTCCGGCTGGCTTGAAGATCTGGCCAAGAAGATCGGCCTGCCTGTGACGGGAGTCGTGGCGCCGGTGACATTCCATCCTTTTTCCCCGGAGACTCTCGAGGCGGCAGCCCGGGGTCTGGAGCAGAGACTGTTCCCCGGAGATCCGCCAGTCGAGGGGCGGCTGGTGGCTTTTGCCGGGCGGATGGCGGCGGAAAAAGGAGCTCTCAAGGTTGCCGAGGTCCTGGACTCGCTGTTGAAACGGGAACTGTCCGTCCGGGCGGTGATGGCGGGTTCCGGCGCCGAACGGAGCCGGATCCGCCAAGTCCTGGGCGACCGGATCTCGGAAGGCCGCGCCTGGGTCGGCCCCCTTTCCTTTCCGGAAGTCCTGGCCCTGGCGGCCCGGACGGACCTCATGCTCATGGGATCCGGTCTGGAGCGGAAGGAGCCCTTTACCGAGGCCATCAGCAGCTCCTCCGTCACCTTCGCCTCCAGAGGCACGCCGGTGCTTTATTGTGCGGGACCCCGTTCCGGGGGAATCCGGGAGGCCGTCGGGGAGGAAAACCGGCTCTGGTGCGAATCCCTGACCAGCCACGAATACTGGTCTGAGGCGATCCGGGGTCTGTTCCGGGATGAGATCCGGTACCAAAGGATCGCATCCCAGAACCGTGCCGCCGGAAAGGCGTTCGAGATCCATACCGTTCTCGCTCCGCTACTCACCTGTTTCGGGATACGGCTTTCCGGTTGACCGGGATAGTGCTTAGGTAGAGCTTTAGATAACGTCTCGGATATGACGTCCAGTAAAGTGTTTTTGACTTCTTTCGGACGCCTTCTGGCCGCCCGGGTCTGTTTCTCCTGTTGTCATGCCCTGCTCCTGATCGGGCTCCCCTTGGTCTTGGCCGGCCGGAACGTGGAGGTGAGCCGGATCGGGTTCGTGATGGGAAGCTACGCCGCCGGCGTGTTGGCGGGACGACCATTGGCGACATGGCTGCTTGGCTCCCGGTCCCGCAAACGGGTGGCCATCCTGGGAGCGTTGCTCATCTGCGGCTCCGTCCTCTTCTACTCGTGGGTTCCGCAGGTCTCGTGGTACGTCCTTTTTCGGTTTCTTCAAGGGATCGGGTCCTCCCTGCTGATCACGGCAACCACGACCATGGCCATCGATCAGACTCCCAAGCGGCGTCGAGGCCGGTCCCTGTCCTACCTGGGGATGAGCCACACATCGGTGCTGTCGGCGGGTCCGTTGTTGGCCGTGATCCTTTTGGAGCGGGCGGGAGCCGACGTCCTCTTTGCCACCGTTGCCGGCGTGACGCTGATCGGCCTCGCTCTACTCTCGCGGGTGGTGGAAGAGGTCCATCCCGAGAGTCTCCATCCTCCGACGGGCCGGGAACGGGTTCACGGCGTCGGCCGACCCGTTCTGGTCGCGACGACGCTGCTCTTTCTGAACGCGCTGGTGCACGGCGGAGCGTTCTATTTTCTGCCCCTGCACGTGAGTCGGACCCTGACCGGGAACAGCGGTGTTTTCTTCACCTGCTTTGCCCTGGCCGCTCTTTCGGGCCGCTTGGTCTCGGGACAAGTTTCCGACCGCTTCGGCCGTCTCCCGGCCGGATTCATGGCCCAGATCCTACTGATCGCCGGTGTTTTCCTGATCGGAGAAGTCGAGTCCATGGGCACGCTGGCTGCCGCTGGATTCGTCTACGGAGCCGGTTTCGGCGCCTACATGACCGCCATGACCACGTTCGTCTCGGACCACACCGGCCACGAGAATCGTGCACGGATCATCGCCGTCTACTTCAGCGCCCTGGATTTGGGAAACTCGGTGGCGGGATGGCTTCTGGGCCCGGTGGCAGAGAGTGTCGGGGTCCCGGCAATGCTCCACGCATGCATGGGAATCAGCCTTTTGGCTGGCGCCCTGTTCCTGCTGGGGTTGGGCCGAAATCTGGTCCGCGTTTTTCACCGGAGGACGCGATAATCACGCAGGAATGTTGTCTTCAGCGCGTGCTCGCAAGTGAACCACGGACTGCCTGTTTCAAGGGTTTTCGCCTGCCATCCACCTCAGGTCCAGCTCCAGGTCCAGACGATGGACCAGGGCCCTGAGTTCGTTGTCCAGAGCCTGAGCCGGACCGGCCACGAAGGCCGTCTCTCCGAATGGGCGGGACCGGATCAGGTCCTCCAGGAGGTCCCGCTCGGCTTCGGAAAGGTCCACCCGCTCCCCGTCATCCCGGCGGCGGAGTTCCCGAGCCTCCCACGCGTAGGCGTAGTCCCCGAGGATGGTCAGGTACGGATCGGCCAGATCAGGACCTTTCTGCTTGCGGACGATGGCCTGGTAGTCCAGGTGCACCAACTCCAGAAAGTTCCGATAGGCTGTGATGAACGCCTCGATACTCACGCCCGGCCGGACTTCGGCCGGGTATTCCTCTCTCTTCCACCGGTAGTCGTCGAAGATCAGGAGCCCCCCCACCTTGAGCAGATCCCAGGACAACACGGCATCCGCGAGGACCATGTCGCCCGTGTGTCCACCGTCGATATAGATGATGTCGTAGGAATCGGGCTTCAGGTTTCGGAGCTCGACCTGTGACCGCCCGGTGATGGTGATGGCCTTCTCGGCGGCGCCGGAGAGTTGGAGGTTGGCCCAGTAGCGTTCCTTCAAGTCCCCAGGAAAAAGATCTATTCCAGTGAGTTTTGAAGTAGGATGGGTCAGAATATTGTTCAACATCCAGATGGCGGATCGGCCCTCGAAGACGCCCACCTCCAAATAGTGGATGTCCGGCCGTCCGGCGTAGGGAGCCAACACCCGGGTCCAGACGGGAACGGCGCTGGTGAACCAGTCGTAGGTGAATTCGTACGGCTCCGACGTCTCCGGAGGCGGCGCCTCTCCGCATCCCAGAGTCAGTCCGAAACCCAGGACAGAGATGAAACGAACGCAACGCATCGACAACTCGTGGGGATTCTACCTGTCCAACTCAATATAGGGCGATGGCTCGTCCCGGTCCCCCGTGACAGCCTCGAATTTTTACCGGGGCGAAGAGAAAAAAAGCTCCCTCCGGGACTTCCCCCACGTGGGTCAGAAACTCGACACCGACCATTCCCCGAGTTCCCAAGGCCCAGTAGGTCGCCAGCGCCTTTTGGGGGTTCACACCCCCCAGCGACGGGCCGTCGGTGCCGACGCAACGGATTCCCTTCTCTGCCAGGTAGGCGATGGCCTCGGGACCTGGCGCCGGCCAGCCTTCACTCTTTCCCTGCAGAGGAGCGCTCATGCAGGCCTCCCCTTCGGCGTGGGGCTTGAACGTTCGAGGGACGTGGCCGCTGTGAAAGAGGACGATATCGCCTGGATTCAGGGTGCCCCGCTCCGCTTCATATCTGCGTATGTCTGCGACCGTGATTTTCGGGGAATCGGGCCAACGATCCGAATCCACCGAGCCCAGCAGATGCCGGACGTCGATGACTCGGGCCGGGCCCATGGTCTGGGACAGGGGGACCTGCTCGGTGGTGACTTGGCTGGTGCCTCGAGTTCCGTACTCTCGCTCGTACTCGGCGAGCCATCCTTGAACCCGCGGCGGATAGCTGGAGTTGTCGAATCCCGGGGGAGGCAGGGCATACGAGGGCGGCACCAGATGGGTCCCGGCATGGCTGTCCAACATGTGGGTGTGGTTGTGGAGATCGAGGTGCGGTATGTACCAGAAATCCAGCCGGTGATACGGATGGCGGTGCTCCCCGGTGGCGGTTCCAGGCCAGGTCACGGGCAGCTCGGGCGCCAGGGTCACCGAAAGGTCAACCACCCGCATCTTTCGCACCGAATCGACGAGCCGGGCCGCGAGCGGTTTCTCCACGATGGCGAAGGCTCTTCCTTCTCCAAAGGGCGCGCCGGAATGTTTGGGTCCCAACATGCAATAGAACGCGCCGGTCGAGGGTAGCTTCCCGAGCCCGATAACGCCTTCGGTCCAGATCATTCCGTGCTTGAGGCCGGCGTAGTGCGTGGGCTCGGCCAGATCCGGCAACGGGCCCATGCTGGGACTGTCGGTACCCAGGGCTCTGACGCCGCGGCCGGCCAGGTACTCCATGCAATCGGGGCTGGGATCGGGCCAACCCGGAGTGTCGCCGTCGAGGGCCGCGGCGATGAAGCGGCGGCCTCTTGGTAACGGCTTGTAGTAGTGGTCGCTGTAGCCCGAGTAGAAGAGGACGACATCGCCCGGCCGTAGAGGCCGGTGTTCCCTCTCCCAGGCCTCGATATGCTTCCTTTCGATGAGGGCGCTGTGCCCCTTTGGAGCGGCGTCGCGAAGGGATCTCAGATCCACGACACAGGCCTCGCCGCCGAACTGCCAGGGGGGGACCCGGTCGATGAACATGTGTCCGTACGGCCCCGAGTTGGGGAAACCCAGTTCGGGACGCGCCACCGAATGGGGCGGCACGTCCAGTTGCGTGCCGGTGTTGCCGTCGATGGTCAGAATATCGCTGTTGTAAGCTCCCCCGGGACCGATCTTCAGGTAGTGACTGATCTGGAAATTGGGGACCTTGGGGTGAGGCCAAGTGGCCGGCAGGTTGGGAGCCACCATCAGGGACAGGTCGACGATCCCGGATCCGGGGTTCTCCGATCCCAACGCCGGCCGGACAACGCATAAGCTCGACAAGCTCAGAGACCCTGCCAGCAGCAGACGCCGCCATGTGGATTTTGCGATCGGAGCTTCAAACAAGGACACTTCTCTTCCCTCCGATCGCATCCGAAATCTCCTTCTTTCGCGTGCAGTCTCGCCGCCGGAGCGGTCAAGAGTATTCCGGCGCGTCCATACTGGCAAGGACTGGGACGCTGTCAACCTCGCAAGGGCCGATTCACTGGTCTCCGGTGCCGGTGGGTGCTAGTCTCCAAGGCGTTTTAGAAGTCTCGGAGAGCGTCCGGCCGGGATCAAGAGGCCAAGGCCGGCCCGTCAGTCTCCCAGCTTCGAGATTGGAGGAATCACTCCCCATGCGACTTGACGGAAAGGTGGCCATCGTCACCGGCGGCGGCACCGGTTTGGGCCGTGGCATCGCACTCCGCTTTGCTGCCGAGGGGGCCAGGGTCGCGATCGGCGAGATCCGACCCGAAGCCGGGGACCGAACCTGTCAGGAAATCTCCGCCCAGGGGGGTGAGGCCGTTTCCATTCCCACCGATGTGACCGTTCCGGACCAGGTGCTGAATCTGGTCGAGACCTGCGCCGAGAAGTTTGGGCGCATCGACGTCCTGGTCAACAATGCCGGCGTGACCGCGGTGCATCACCCGCAGCTGTTTGCACAATGTCTGGAACTCGATTTGGAGAGTTGGAGACGGGTCATCGACATCAACCTCACCAGTCTCTTCATCTGCAGCCAGGCCGTGGCCCGCTACATGGTCCAGCGTGGCATCGAGGGGCGGATCATCAACATCGCGTCCACCGCCAGCTTCGGCGCCGATCTGGGGGGCGCCAACTACGTCGCGGCCAAGCACGGAGTCATGGGCCTGACCCGGTCCATGGCCGTGGAGCTGGGCGACCATAAGATCGTCGTCAATGCCATCGCGCCGGGAATGACGGCGACGGAAGGCGCCCTGCCCATTTTCAGCGAGGAGCGAAGGCGCACCGGGATCGAGAAGTCGGTGCCGCTGAGGCGGCCGGGCAAGCCCGAGGAGGTGGCGTCGGCCGCGGTCTTTCTGGCGTCGGACGAATGCACCTACGTCAACGGGACGGCCATCGTCGTCGACGGAGGGTTCCTGGCCTACGAACGGTGGTGGTATTGATCTCCCCGGAGAGTCATTCTCCGAGCTGAGCTTTGAACCACTCGACGACCCACTCGAAGTACTCGATGCGAAAGTTGTGGCCGTCGTCGGGGCGGTAGACCATAAAACGGTCCGCCATTCCCTGTGCCTCGTAGACGGGGCGAACCACTTCGATGAGCCGGTCCACGCCCGACCGGGGCATGTCGGGGTCCCGCAAGGGCGCCAGCATCATCAGGGGCCGGGGAGCGATGGCGGCGGCGACGATCTCCGGATGGTCGAAATACCGCAACATGTGGGGGATGTAGCTGAAGGAGCTGGACCGGTCCGGGTCCCCCTCATGGATCACGGCGGCGAGGGTACCCAGACCGCCGCAGAGTACCGCCACCGTGGGGATCGAGGGATCGCAGGCCGCGGCCATCCAGGTCGCGTAGCTGCCCAGCGAGAATCCCGTGAGCCCGACCCGTGACGGGTCGACCGCCGGCTCGGCCGCCAGCACCCGCGCCGCTTTCAGGGCCTCCTCCACCAGGACGCCCATCTGGGTCCGTCCGTAGGGGATCAGCATCTTGGCTTCTCTTTCCCAGTCCTCGAACACCCGGCGCCGAATCACGGTTCCCTTCTCGTTGATGGCGAGCGTGGCGAATCCCCTTCGGGCCAGCTCCCGGGCCCAACCCCTCAACGGGCCCTGGCCATCGGCCTCCCGGTAAAGACGTTCGTCGCTGATCTGGTCCACGCTGCCGCTGGTGCCGGGCATGCAGACGATACCGGGAAGTGTCTCCGGTCCCGCCCCCTGGGGAATCATCAGAAGACCGGGAACGGTCTCCCCCAGTGAATTGAGGAAGCTGATGCGGGTCGAATCGACGCCGTCGTCACCGGGAACGGTTTCTTCCCGATTGACCGCTACTATCGTCGGCAGACTCTCCAGTCCCAACAACTCCATGAGCTTGGGCCGAACTCCCTCCCCCCGTATCGGTTGCGGTGAGAAGGCCTGGATGTCTCGCGGAATTCTGTAGAAAGGCAGCTGAGGCGCCGGTTCCTCAGCCTGGCATCCGGGTAGCCAGACAACGGAAGCGATCAAGACAACGCTCAAGAGAGTCCGAATTCGCATTTCCCTCCCCCACGTCAACGCTGCAAACAATAGACTGAAACCCGGAGTTGAAGCTGGACTCACGCCGCTGCGTCTCTCAGTCGAGCCTGCGCCAGATCGTAGCTCCCTTGCATCCGCACCCAATGTTCGGCATCGCTCCAACCGATGCGCTCCAAGGCCAGAGCCATTCTGGGCGAAACACCAGCGCGTCCGTTCAGCGTTCGTGACAAAGTATTTCGGGCCACGCCAAGGTGCTGGGCGCACTGTGTCACTGTCCAGCCTTTTGCCTCCATGCTCTCACGGATCAGTTCTCCAGGGTGCGATGGGTTGCGCATGGCCATTTCACGCCTCCTCAGTGGTAGTCGATCAATTCGATATCGACCGCCTCGCCGTATTCGAAGCGGAACACAATTCTCCAATTTCCAGATATGCGCACGCTCCATTGCCCGCGACGATTCCCTTTGAGCCGGTGAAGCCGCCAACCAGGAAGGTCCAGGTTCCGAGGCGAGCGTGCATCTTGCAGAGCGGTCAGCGCACGTCTGATTCGGGGTACATGTTCGGCGTTCAGCCCGCGAGCATCGTCCCGCTCGTAGCAGTCCGTGGTGAAAGTCTCGCGAGCACCGAGACCGTTCCTGCGCCCGCCGGACAAGGCGCGATTCGGGAGCATACCGGGTGTATGTGACCGAATCGCAACGCAGTCCGCCGGGATGCAGGGACGGTCGAATGCCGTGACGACTTTTGCCACGGGCTGGTAGAATCTCCGCAGCCCTCTGTGTGCGAACCGGATGCCAGAAATATAACGTGCACCGTGTCACGTTGCAAGGCGAAAATGGCATGCCGCCAGTTCAGGGGCCACGCGGCTCAGGCACTTGGTTGTAGGTGTCGAGCTTCCAATCTCTCAGAGTCTGCATCCTGCCGCTGGGCCAGCGAATCGTCACTTCATCGATCTCGTGATTCCCGGTCCCGAACAGAAGCCGGTGATCGTTGTGGGAGAGGTAGCTGGAGCCGCTCCGCACAACGGCTACTTGCCGGAGACCCCCTGCGGTAACCGTCACGCGGGCGCCCACCGCGTCGCGGTTGGAGACCGATCCGGTCAACTTGAAGCCGATCCAGTGCCGCCTTCCGGTCTGGGTCCGGTTCCAGTACAGGCCGGCGGACGAATCCATGTGGTTGACGACGATGTCCGCTTTGCCGTCATTGTTCAGGTCCCCCACCGCCGCTCCACGGGTGTTCTCCAGCTTGACCAGACCCGCCTGCCGGCCCACCTCGACCAGCCGCCGTCCCTCTTCGTTTCGGAAGAGAAGATCGCGCTGCCGGAGAGAGGTCCCAATCTGATGTTTGTCCACTTGGGGATAGACGTGCCCGTTGGCGATGAAGAGGTCGAGCCACCCGTCCAGGTCCGCATCGAAGAGGAAGGTCCCCCAGCCCAGGTATTGCCAGGTGGTCTCCCCCAGTCCCCACCGGTAACTGGAGTCCGTGAAGAAGGATCCCCGGTTCACGTACAGCGTGTTGTTGTCCTCCGAGAAGTTGGTTTGCACCAGATCGAGCCGTCCGTCGCGGTTCACGTCTCCCACCGCGATCCCCATGCCGTCCTGTTCATTTCCGTTTTCGCCCAGTGCAACCCCGGACTCCATCGCCACCTCGACGAATCGGCCCTTCTCGTTCCGGAACAGGAAGTTGGGACAGGAATCGTTGGCCACGAAAATGTCCTGATCGCCATCATCGTCGTAGTCGAACCATATGCAACCCAAGCCGTAGTAGGTGGAACCGGTCAAAATGCCGGCCTCTCGGCTCACGTCCCGGAACCGGCCGCCACCCAGGTTCTTGTAGAGCGAATCTTCCGCTCCCGGCATGCCGCGGGGCCCGCATTGGACAGAGATCCCCCGGTAACTGCAAAACTTAGGCGTGGGAGGGGGAGGATGGCGCGGTTCGAACTCCACGTAACGGGCCACGTACAGGTCGAGCAAGCCGTCCGCGTCATAGTCGCCGAAAGCGGCGCCGGCACCCCACCGCTTGTCGGCCAGACCCGACGAGGCCGTAATGTCGCTGAAGCTGCCGTCGCCGTTGTTTCGGAACAACGTGTTTCGATCGAACCCGGTGAGAAAGAGATCCTTGAAGCCGTCGTTGTCCACATCGGCCGCCACCGCTCCCATGTCCCACGGGCCTCCCGAGACGCCGGCCTGGAGCGTGACGTCAAGGAATGTGCCGTCTCCCCGGTTCCGGTAGAGGGCGTTCCGGACGGTGCGTTTTGCTTTCAGAAACTCCTCGACGGTGTTCCCGTTGACCAGATAGATGTCCAGCCATCCGTCGTTGTCATAGTCGAACAGGGCGACCCCGCCGCTGATCGATTCGATAATGAATGGTTTGTCGGGCGAACCACTCACGAAATGGAATTCGATCCCCGCCTCGGCCGCGCTCTCTCTGAACTGAAGCGAGCCTGTCTGGCTCGAGGCCTGGACCACGGACAGCGACAGGAGGAGGACCGCCTTTCTCATGGTGCGGGAGCGCCTTCCCTCCGTCCGTCCATCAGCTTTCGGGAGAGCTCGAAGGCGCTTCCCGCCTCCTGGGTCCGGCCCATGGCCTGCAGGACTCTCCCCCGGAGGTAATGGGCACGGCCGGAGTTGGGGTCCGAACCGATGGCCGTCTTGACCTGCTCTTCGGCTTCTTCCAGCCGATCGGCCGCGAGGGCGATCTCCGTCGCCAGCAGATGATAGTCGGCCATTCCCGGTTGGAGTGCGATGGCCCGTTTGATCAGCTCCTCGCTCCGGTGGGTCTGGTTCCTCCGAAAGAGAATCTCCGCCAGATGGAAATGAGCTGGTGGGTGATCGGTTCCGGCGGCGATTTCCTTCTCAAACTTCGGGATCGCCTGATCAAAGTCCCCTTGGAGCTTGTAGAGCAGTCCCAGGCTGAAGGCCAGATGAGGAATCCCGGGTTGCAGACGCTCGGCCCGCTGCAGCGCCGCCAAGGCGTCGTCGCGGAGGTTCATATTGTGCAGGATCTGCCCCAGGTAGAAATGGGCCATGGCCAGATTGGGCTCCAGTGCGAGGGTTCTGCGGAGTTCCTTCACCGCGTTCTCCAACTGCCCATTCTCGGCCAGGGCGAGCGCATACTGGAATCGATAGGAGGCGGCGTCCGGTTGCTTTGCGACGGCCTTCGACAGGTGCGCGACGGATTGTTCCAGGTCTCGCTGCCGGCCATAGGAGAGCGCCAGCAGAAAGTGCGCCTCGCCGGTGGCTTCGGGTGACTCTGCGAGGGGCCGGAGTGTCTCGATGACGGCCGGCGGATTCCCCGCGCGAAATTCGGATCGCGCCAATCGAATCAGTAGGTCGGACCCGTGCGGAAAAGACAACGCGCGCCGGTAAGCTCCAGCGGCTTCCTTCCATTGCTGTTTCCGGTCATGGATCTCCCCCAACAACAACAAATGTGTTCCCGACGCAGCATGGCTCCGGACCACGGGTTGTAGCGTCCTCTCCGCCTCGGAAAAGTCTCCTGAGGCGAAGGCGATGACCGCTTTCCAGTACAGCCAGTCGGGACTGGACGGGTCTGCTTCCAGTTTCTGCTGGACCAGCTCCTTGGCTTCGAGGAGCCGGCCGGTCTCGATCAGCTGGCGGATCTCTCCCTGGCCACGGATCAATGCGTGGGTGGCCCAAATCGTTATCAATAGAAGAAAGGGGCAGGTCCACCAGGTGATTCGCAACGGCGAGACCAGGCGGAAGGGTTGGAGACAAGAGGCACGAGCGCTTCCGCGTTGAGCCGGTTCCCGACGGATCCCTCTTCTCGTGGGGTTCCTCCTTCCTGGTGCCGTTGCCAAAATCCAGTAGATTGTAGGGAACGGATCCGGGCGATGACAAGATTTCCAATGGCCTGTCGCGGTGCCGTCGGAGAGTGTTCGGAGCCCGGAACGCAATCCAAGGAGCCCGGCATGAGGGGATCATGGCGGTTGATTGCGGTATCGTAGTGGGCTGGCTACGAAAGCATCAATACCGGCCCCGGGCAGGATTCACGCCGGGTCAAGGTCAGGAATATGAACAGCTATCGAATCGGTGTGGACATCGGGGGAACGTTCACGGATCTGGTCATGATGGACGAGTCCACCGGAGAGCTGCGGCTCGTGAAAATGGCCAGCACTCCGAGCGACCCCTCGGTCGGGTTTCTGAACACGGTGGAACGCGCCTTGAGAGAATCGAGGGTGGCTGCCGCGGACGTTACCTACAACGTCCATGGGACCACCGTGGCGACCAATACCCTGATCGAGGGCAAAGGAGCCCGGACGGGCTTGGTAGCTACCGAGGGATTCCGGGACGTCCTGGAAATCGCCCGCCAGATTCGGCCCAGACTGTACGACATCTTCTGCGAGAAGCCGAAGCCCGTGATTCCCCGGAATCGATGCTACGGGGTTCCGGAGCGCCTCGACTATGCCGGCCAGACCCTTGCTCCTCTGGATGAAGATGCCGTTCGGGACGTCGCCCGCCGGTTGAAAGAGGCCGCCGTCGAGTCGGTGGCGGTCTGCCTGCTGCATTCGTACGTCAACCCGGCACACGAAAAACGAGTCCGCGACCTCCTCCGGAATGAATTGCCGGGAGTGTTTCTGTCCATCTCCTCCGACCTCTGCCCGGAAATGAGGGAGTACTTTCGCGCCAGCACCACCGCCATCAACGCGGTGGTCATGCCCATCGTGACCCGCTACCTGGAAAACCTGGAGAACCGGTTGGCCCGACTGGGAGTCGGCGTGGGATTGCACCTCATGACCTCGGCGGGCGGAGTCATGGCCTCCGACGTCGCCAAGCGGGAACCGGTGCATCTGATCGAATCGGGACCAGCGGCGGGCGTCATCGCGACCCGTTACCTGGGAAACCTGGTGGGAACCCGGGACGTCATCAGTTTCGACATGGGCGGCACCACCGCCAAGGTCGGCCTGGTGGAAGGAGGAACCGTCAAGATCGCGCCGCACTTCGAAGTCGGCAGCGCCGCCGTGGCGGAGAGCAAGGGGGCAGGCTACCCGGTCAGAACTCCCGTCGTCGACCTGGTGGAGATCGGAGCCGGCGGCGGCAGCATCGCCTGGATCGATCCCGGTGGCGCGTTGCGGGTCGGTCCTCGAAGCGGCGGGGCGGATCCGGGTCCAGCCTGTTACGGAAAGGGCCAGGAGGAGCCGTGCATCACCGACGCCAATCTGGTGCTGGGACGACTCAATCCGGACTATTTCATCGGGGGGGCGCAGAAGCTCGACCCGGAGCTGGCGGAAGCGGCGGTCCGGAAACTGGCCGGCCGGCTGCGATTGGGTGTCGTGGAGACGGCCAACGGGATCATCGAGATCGCCAATGCCAACATGATCGGCGCCGTCCGCACCATCTCGGTTCAGAGAGGCTTCGATCCACGGGACTTCGTGCTGGTCGGCTTCGGAGGCGCCGGACCCATGCACGCCAACGGCTTGGCCCGGGAGCTGGGGATTCCCAAGGTGCTCATTCCCATGAGTCCCGGAGTGACCTCCGCCCTGGGATTGCTGGTGAGCGACATCAAGCACGACTACGTCCGGGCATTTCATCAACAGATCGCTGAGCTCGATCTCGAACGCCTCAACCGGTCCTTCGCCGAATTGGCCGAACGTGGCAGGGAGATTTTGTTCTCCGAAGGAATTTCCGAGGAAGACGTCAACTATGCTCACTATCTGGACATGAGATACGTGGGTCAGGGATACGAGTTGAAGATCGAGATTCCGAACCGCGATCTGACCGAGGGTGACAAAAGAACCGTGAATGCGGCGTTCTATCGGGAGCATGAGCGGGCTTACGGCTATGCCGACGACACGGAACCGACGGAAGCGGTCGCTCTGAGGCTGACGGCAATCGGTAAGATCCGGCAGCCTCGTTTACGCCGGCTCGAAGAGGGGATCGGGGACGCCGGCGATGCCGTCAAGAACGAGCGTCCCGTCCACTTTTCCGAATGCGGCGGAGCGGTTCCGTGCAAGGTCTACGATCGCTATCGGCTCAAGTCGGGAGACTGCATCACGGGACCCGCCATCGTGGAGGAAGTCGATTCAACGATTGTCCTTCATCCGGACTACCGGGCAGACGTGGACCTCCATGGCAACATTCGGATCCAGGAAACTGAAGTATGAGCAAGACCAACGGGACCGAGAAGACGACCGCGGCCCTGAAAATGGACCCCATCCGGTTCGAAGTGATGCGCAGCGCCTTCGAAGCCGCGGCCGACGAGATGGGAGCCGCCCTGAGAAAGGCGGCGTACTCGACCAACATCAAGACCCGTTCCGACTTCTCCTGTGCCCTCTTCGACTCCAAGCTCCGCATCATCGCCCAGTCCTTCTCCCAGCCGGTGCACTTGGCCTCCATGTCCAGAATGATTCCCAACACGATCCGGCAATACGGGATCGAGAAGCTCCATCCGGGCGACGCGTTGGTGATGAACCACCCCTACCGGGGCGGCGTCCACCTCAACGACGTGGCCATCATGGCGCCCTTTTTCAGCGGCGGGAAGATCCAGGGATACGCGGCCACCATTGCGCATCACGTCGACATCGGCGGCTATGCGCCGGGCGGCTACTGCATTTCCACGGAGCTCTACCAGGAGGGGATCATCATCCCGCCGGCCAAACTGGTCTCCGAAGGTGAGATCGTCGACGACGTCTTCCGCCTCATCCTGGCCAACATCCGCTCGCCCCGCCAGTCCACAGGAGATTTTCGGGCCCAGATCGCCGCTTCCCTGCTGGGCCAGAAACGGATGGCGGAGATCCTGACCAGATTCGGTGCCGAATCGGTGGAGGTCTTCGTCGATGAGCTGATCGAGTACACGGAGCGATGGGCCCGCGCCGAGATTTCGAAACTGCCGGACGGGGTCTACGAAGCGGAGGCCCTGCTGGACGATGACGGGGTGTCGGATCGCCCGATTCGGCTGGTGCTGAAGGTGGAGATCAGAGAGGGCCGGGTTTCATTCGACCTGACCGGTACGGACGCCCAGCGCAGCTCTCCCATGAACGCCACGCTGACTCAGACCTATTCGCCCCTGGCCTACGTCGTCAAGTGCCTGATCGATTCCGATATCCCCACCAACGAAGGCTTCTACCGGCTCATCGACGTCGAGGCGCCGCCGGGGACCGTGGTGAACGCGGTTCCTCCGGTGGGCGTGGTCGGTGGCTGGGAGGTGGTCATGCGCCTTTGCTGCCTGGGTTTCCGCGCCCTTTCGGACGCCATGCCGGACAAGGTCATGGCCAGCACCAAGAGCATAAACTGTCACATGGCCTGTGGGGGCATCGATCCGCGAACCGGAGAGTATTACACCTTCATCGAGACCATGGCCGGCGGCTGGGGAGGCCTTCCCACCAAGGACGGAATGGACGCCGTCCAGTCCCATGTCCAGAACACGGAGAACTCGGCCATCGAGGAGACCGAGAACAACCTGCCGTTCCTGATCACCCGCTACGAGTTGATCCCGGACTCGGAAGGGGCCGGCCGCTACCGGGGAGGATTGGGTCTGAGGCGGGACTGGAAGTTCCCCGGTCACGAGGCCACGCTCACCATCTTTTCCGACAATCGGAAGTTTGCGCCCTGGGGGTTGTTCGGAGGTGGCAGCGGAGCCAGCTCCAAATACATTCTCAATCCGGATGGAGAAGCGAAAGAACTCCCGTCCAAGATCACGTTGCACCTCCAGCCCGATTCCGTCATCAGCTATCGGACGCCCGGAGGAGGAGGCTACGGTCCGTCCCTGGAGCGGGATCCGGAACGGGTGCTGCAAGACGTGACCCAAGGCAAGGTGACGCCGGAAAGAGCCCGTGACACCTACGGCGTCGTCCTGGACGCGTCGGGCAAGGCAGTGGATCTCCAGGCCACCCGGACGGAGCGGGCCCGTCTTTCCGGGACCCCCGAACGCGGCGGCTGACCCCACCGGCCCGGGTGTTGCGCGTTATTCACCCCCGGCCCGTCGTTCGGCAATCGAGGTCGGAGATTCTGCCGCAGCCGGTCTTCCCTGCCCCGAACGGCTTTCATTTATTGAGAATGAGCTTCAACCGGCGGTGGACCGGGTTCCAACCTTCCTTGAAGGGTCCCACCGCAATCGCATTTCCGGGATACGTACGGCCGAAGTAGTCGAATCCCATCCGCTCGTCGCGGGTCACCGTCAGGACCTCGTCTCTCCGAGCCGACCAGGACAGGATCCCGTCCTCGGGACCGATCGTAATGTCGAGCTCGGCCGTTCGGCTGTGGACGTCCAGGCCGGACGCCTGCCACTCGGCCAAGTTGAAATCCGTTCCCGAACCGGAGACGACGTTGTAATCCGAGACGTTCTCCGTATTGGCGTATTCGAATGGCACCGGACACTGCGCGACCACGTTGTTGATCACCCGGTTGTGTTTGGAAACGCCCACCCGGTCCCGGGTCTTGGTCTTCGTCATGCGGATCCCGAACGGCGCGCAGTTCACCAGCAGGTTGTGAGTCACCAGGAGCCGATCGGAGTCGTGCAGGTAGAACCCGGAGCCCTGGACGTTGTAGACGACATTGTGGTCGATCAGGTTGAGGACGTTCGAGGCCTCGAAGAAGAGCGCCCCGGCATAGCTCGAGATGTCGTGAATCAGATTCCGGGTGACCCGCGTGTTCCGGTTCGCGAAATCGATCCAAATTCCGGCCGAAGCATAGCAATCGTGAACGTGATTGCGCGTGACGACGGAATTCAGCATGATCAGGAGCTTGATGCCGGCGACCTCCCAGTAACGCTCGACGTCCTGCCAACCGCAGTCGTGTATGTGATTGTCGGACACCAGGCTCCGGGAGACGACGGTTCCCTGAATTCCGCCCGTGCCGCAATCGTACACATGGTTGCGGCGCACCAGATGGTCTCCCGTCGTCATCGCCAGCTCGTTCCGGTTCCCTGCCTTGGGGCCCTCTTCGGTGAACGCTCCGATCTCGATACCCACCGCGTTGAGGTGCCGGACGGTGTTCTCCTCGATGATCCAATGGTGGCCACCCCAGGTCGTGATGGCGCCGTTTCCGGAGCGAATGAAGCCGTTGCCGGCATGCTCGAACGTAAGCCCCCTAATCCGGATGTATCCCATCTCCTTCGCCAGCGGGTTGAACAGGAACTGTCGCGTGGTCACCTCGATCTGCCGGGTGTTGGGGTCCCTGCGATCGAACGGGTTGAGGTGAAGCTGCCGGTTCTCCCGATCGATCCAGAAGGTGCCGGCGACCCGGTGCAGCTCATCGATCCTGGCCAACTGGGTCACTCGCCGCCCCTCCTGGAACACCATGGCTCGCGGCAGGGTGTGGGGGATCCGTCCCTGCTCCGCCCTGGCCCAGCGCATGACCGCAAAGTCATCGTCGGAGGTGTTGATGGTGGCAATCGGGTGATCGTCACCGAAGAACTCGGCCGGCAGATCCGCCTTCCAGACGTTCGCCGATCTTGAACGGCCCGAATTGGTCCAATTGGCCCTCAGGACGTCGGACCCGCTGATGACGGCCTCCGCGCCCGGCGCCGCCTCGAAGCTGATCATCCCGTCCGGGCCGGTGCCCCCTCGCCGAGGCCGGACCCACTCACGGTAGATGCCCGACTTGATCAAGACCTTTTCGGCGGGCTGGACGACGTCCGCCGCACGTTGAATCGTCAGAAAAGGTGCCTCTTCCGTGCCCGGGTTGTCGTCCGCAGCCGCAGGGTGGTTCTGATCCACATAGTAGACGCGCCGGTACTCGGTCCTATCCTCCCAGGTCCGGAATTCCGTCCCGTCGGGAAGAAGGATCGGCGGATCTTCCACACTCGAAGAGGCGGCTGCCACAAACCCGGCTCCTGCAGCCAGAAAGCCCACGAGGGACAGAACTGCAACCCGTGTCCTCAAGCGTACGATCATTGGAGATCCTCCTCACGTCTCAGACTATTCAACTGCGAATCCACATCCGCAACATCAAGCTGGACTCGTTTGTGTTTCGGCATGGGATCTGAAACGATAACTCAAAAGATGGTCCCGCCACTGCCATCCGGACCCCGAAGTTCAAAAGCGAATGGGCGACAGAGCGATCGGGTGAAAAAGACCCTGATTCTGCTGGCCATTCTGTTCCCACCCATTTCCGGGTTTCCGCAGAAGGAACCGGCGGACTACTACCAGAAATGGCTGAATGGAGATGTGGTTTACATCATCACGCCCGAAGAGCGGACCGTCTTCAGTCAGCTTACCGCCCCCGAAGAAAAGGATCGGTTCATCGAGCAGTTCTGGCTGCGGCGCGACACCGACCCGCGCACTTCCATCAACGAGTTCAAGGAGGAGCACTATCGTCGCATCGCCTACGCCAACGACAACTTCCGATCGGGGCTGCAAGGATGGCGGACCGATAGGGGGCGAACCTATATCACCTTTGGGCCTCCGACCAGCATCCAACGCTACCCCACTGGAGGACCTTACTTTCGGACTCTAGGGGAAGGAGGCGGTTCGACCACGACCTATCCGTACGAGGTCTGGTACTACCAGGATCTGGGAGAATTGGGCCAGGGGATCTCCATCGAATTCGTGGACCCGACGAGCACCGGAGAGTACCGGCTCGCCCTGCGAGATACCGAGAAAGACGCCATGCTGTACGTGTCGGGGCACGGCCAGACACTCTATGAATACTTGGGTCTGGAAACGAGGGCGGGGCGAATTCGAAGCGCCGACGCCATGCGTTCCCTGGGTTTGCCCGGAGACTCCTTCGTGAGCGAAGCGGCCAATCCCTTTCTGCGGGTCGAGGAGTACGTCAAGCTGACGCGCCCGCCTTCGATTGAATTCGAAGACCTGAAGACGGCAGTGGAGACGCAGATCCGCTACCAGCAGCTTCCTTTCGAGATGTCCTATCACGTCCTGCGGCTCTCGCCGGAGCTGACCCTGACACCGGTAACCGTTGAAGTCGCCCATCGGGATTTGACCTTTGCTCCGGTCCCCGAGGCGAGAAACAGGCAGGCCAACCTCAACCTTTACGGCAGGGTATCCAACCTGGGACAGCGCGTCGTTTATGAGTTCGAGGATGTCATTCGGACTTCGTTGTCTGCAGGTGAGACGCCGAGCAAATCTCTCTATCAACGTTACGTTCCATTGAGACCGGGACGGTACAAGTTGGAACTGGTTTTAAAGAACCTGGAAAGCGAGAACATCGGTTCCCGGCAAGCCGGCATCGTGGTCCCCGCGATCGGCTCCGAGGCGTTGAGCGCCAGCAGCATCATCCTGGCTGAGCGGATCGGTGCGTCCCAGGCGGGCGAGATCTACCCCCATCCCTTCGTCACCAGCGGAGGCTTGAAGGTCTACCCGAACGTCCGCGGCGTCTTCTCGCGGAATTCACCCTTTGGAGTCTACGCGGAGATCTACAATATGCAGATCGACCAGGCCACTTCGAAGCCCGACGTCGATGTTGCCTATCGAATTCTCGACCCAGAGGATCGACCCGTCAAAGAGGAGAATATTACCGCTCTCAACGCGGCGTTTCAGGGGCAACGGATCTCGATCGCGAAGTTGTGGTCGCGCCTGGATCTGTCGCCGGGAAGATATCGTTTCCAACTCCGGATCAGCGATCGGATATCCGGTAGCAGGCTCGAGCCCGCAATCTCTTTCAGAGTGGAAAGGAGCAACCATGGAAACTAAGAAAATCAAGTTCCTCTTCGTCCTTTGCCTGGCTGGTGTTCTCCTGGCAGGTTGTGGCTCGGGAGATTCTCCAGTGCGGAAGCCGCCCTCCGCCCCCACCCTCCCCGAGATCCGGTTCACCGAACACCTGATCATGGAAAACTATGTCTATGCTTATGGGATCTGGTCAGGGGACGTCGACGGCGACGGAGACATCGACCTGACCAGCACCGATTCCTGTTCTCCCGGAGATATGCGCGATCAGCCGACGGGATCGGGAGCGAAGCACCCTTTCCACTTGGCGCCGGGCAAGGAGCACTGCTGCGACCAGCACAACAACATCTACTGGTTCGAGAACGACGGCTCAGGCAACTTCACCCGCCACTTCGTCCAGAAGAACGAGCCCGAGGTTCCCTCTAACATGGGCCATGACTTCGAGCGCCACAGCATGGGCGACATCAATGGAGACGGCCATGCCGACGTGGTGACCGTCATGAACAAGTATGGGGAACTGCTCTGGTTCGAGAACAGCGGGAGCCCCAGTGATGGGAAGGTCTGGAAGCGCCATCTGATCACCACCGCCCCCGACTGTGCCAGCAAGCTGCAGTACGCCTACGACGTGACGCTGGCAGACCTGGACGGGGATGGAGACCTGGATGTGGGCGCTTCCTCCTGGAAAGGCAACGAGTTTGCCTGGTTTGAAAACCAGGGGGAAGAGTGGACCAAGCGCGTGATCGGTGGTGGCGGCGAGACCCGCACCATCCGCGCGGCCGACTTTGACCAGGACGGAGACGCGGATCTGCTGGGAACCGTGAT
This sequence comes from Acidobacteriota bacterium, assembly GCA_965217775.1. GTDB lineage: Bacteria > Acidobacteriota > UBA6911 > RPQK01 > JAJDTT01 > JAJDTT01. Next base: position 1,631,279 of record CBDCJH010000002.1, on the reverse strand, counting down.
GGGCAAGGGCGGCCTGGTTCTGTGGTTCGAGAACAGTGGAACGCCGGCTTCCGAGCCCTGGAAGCCCCATGTCATCGACACTGTCCGTAGCCCGGTCCATGGAAATCCAGTGGATATGGACGGAGACGGTGACCTGGATGTCGTGATGGTCATGGGCTACGCGGTGGCGACGAAACCGGGAGCCAGGTCGCCTGGTACGAGAACCAGGCGGCCGATGGCGGCATTACTTGGCGAAGTCACGTCATTCAGCAACCCTTCAAGGACGCGTTCTCGGCGCTGGCAGCAGATCTGGATGGCGATGGAGCCGTGGAAGTGGTGGCCAGCGCGTACGATACCGGGCGAATCGCCTGGTTCGAACACCACGGCGATCCCACCGGTGCCTGGACCATGCACATCCTGAAGGACAATTGGCGCCGCAGCTCGCAGCTGATTCTGGCGGACCTGGACGGGGATCAGGACCTCGACGTCGCCTCCGTGGCCGATCGCCCCAACCGGGAATTCCGTTGGTGGCGGAACCACGGTCGGGGAGAGAAACTGTCGGCACTGCAAGCGCCTGAACTCAAACAACAATGACACGGAGTGCTCCGCTGAATGATCGCCTGCTGCCAGGCAGGATTAAGCTGAAACTTCGTTTTGGCGGCTGGTGACCTGGGAAGATCACGCTGGCCTTCATTCGCTGCAGGGACGCAGCATCAGGCTCCGTATTCTGATCAAGAATGCGAAACTGTGCTCGTTTCGACTGAAACAATGAGGAGAATCAGGCGCCGCGCAACGGCCGGGCAGACAGCAGGTCTGCTCCTCTGCTTGGGAGTGAGCCTCAATCTGGGCCTCGGGGAGAGCCATCCAGCCGCACCTGGACCCGAACGATCCGACTCGGGGACGTGGGTACGTCATGCCTCCTTCGAAGATTTCCGTCGCGGACAAACCGGCAACAGCGGACAAAACCTGTACGTCTCCCGTTCCGCGCGGATTCAGGTGATCAACCGCTGGGACCTGAACCGGGATGGTTATCCGGATCTGCTCTTTACCAGCAGTCATGACGTCATCGAAAACCCGGAGGCGTTGATCTATTGGGGGACAGCCCACGGATTCGAATCAATGCTGCCCCCCTTGCCCGAATTGCAGCCTCGCCTGGCCCTGGTCAGACGGTTGTCCCAAGGGAGTCCTGGGATCACCAGCCTGCCCGCCTTCGGGGGCGGGCGCTCGCTGGTCACCGATCTGACCAACGATGGCTATCCGGAAATCGTCTTCACCAACTACATCCACAACTATCCCGGCCAACGCACCGCCTACGTCTATCAGGGAGGACCGGACGGCTACCGACCCCACCGCAGAAAAGAGCTGCCGACACTCTGGGCAAGTGGAGTGGCGGCAGCCGACCTCAACCAGGACGGGTTCACCGATCTGGTCTTCGCCAACCAGGGGCTGGAGGGAGCCCGGGGACTCCAGGAGAGCGAGCGGGATCGATACCCGTCCTACGTTTACTGGGGCCATCCGGAGGGCTTTCTGGAGGCCAATCGCACTCCCCTTCCCTCGTTTGGAGCCCGAGATGTTGCGATCGACGACTGGAACCGTGACGGCCGACCCGACATCGCCTTCGTCAACAACAGTCAACAGGAGCAGAGTTGTGTCATCTACTGGGGAGCTCCTGAGGGCTTCTCACGAGAGGAGGTTCAGCGTTTTTCGGTCGAAGGCGCAACCAGTCTCGTCTCCGGAGACCTGAACCGTGACGGCCGTCCCGATCTGGTGATAACGACCGGGGCATCCCATGCCTGGATTTTCCCGGGAGACGGCAGCCGGATCGACGTGAGCCGCAAGCAGATGCTCGCTGTGGAAGCTGCTGAGGATTGTGTGATTCAGGACTTGAACGGCGATGCTCTGGTCGACCTTGCCTTTGCCAATCCGGATGCGGCGGCCTCGTCGGTTTTCTACGCCTCCCCGGAGGGTTTTGCCAAAGCGCCCTCCACGGTGCTGCCTACACTGCGAGCGAGAGGCGTGGACGCCGCCGACCTCAACTCCGACGGCCATGTCGATCTGGTGTTCGCCAACTCCGGGGATGCCGAGACGGCAGATGTTCCATCCTACATCTACTGGGGGAGTGCTACCGGTTACGCTTCTTACCTGCGTAGCGACCTCACGGGCTTTGGAGCCGTAAGCGTAAGGGCCGGCGACTTCAATCGGGACGAGAGGCCAGACGTCCTCTTGATCAACCAGACCAGCGGCACCAACGAAGCGGAGGTTGACAGCCTCATCTATTGGGGAAACCCACACCACTACTATTCCACAGCTTCCGTGACGACACTGCCCAGCGTCGGGGCCTACGGATCCATTACCGCCGATCTCAACGACGACGGCTGGACGGACGTCGTGATCTGTAATAGCGGCCCCGCCTATCTCTACTGGGGTGGACCCGACGGCTACTCCGTCGACCGGCGTCAAGAGGTGGAGGTGTCGGGTGCTTATAACGCCAGTGCGGCCGATTTCAACCGGGATGGCTACCTGGACCTGCTTTTTTCCCACCGTGGCAACGGGAAGGCGCGGTCGACGATCCTGTGGGGAGGGTCCGATGGGTTCGTGAAGGGAGAGCGGAAGCAGCTCGAGTTGGAAATCAAGACCTCTTTGACCCACAGCGTTGCGGATCTGAACAAGGATGGATACCTGGACGTGGTTTTTCCGGACGCCTCGGCCAATCGCGCTCAGTTTCTATGGGGAAGCCCGGCAGGGCTGGAGAAGAGTACGGTGATCGAAACGCCCGCAGCGAGTATCGAGGTAGCGGACCTGGATGCGGATGGCTGGTTGGACCTGGTTTTCGCCGGCCGGCAGATCCCGGAAACGCGAAGTTACGACACGCGCACCATCATCTACTGGGGTGGTCCTGGTGGTTTCCAGCGCGACCAGGCGCAGGAATTGGAGAGTTTCCACACCCCCGAAATGGCCATCGCCGATCTGAATCACGACGGCAATCTGGATCTGGTTCTGGTCAGTTACCTGTCGAATCACACCCGGACCCTGCCGGTTCTCATTTACTGGGGAGACGGCCGGCGCCGCTATGGAAAATCGAAGCGGACGGCCTTGCCGGCCGAATCTTCCAGCGGTTTACAGATTCTGGACTTGAACCGGGATGGGTATCGCGACCTGGTGGTGCACAACCACATCAGGGATGGAAATCATGACCTGGATTCCTACATCTATTGGGGCGGCGCGGAAGGTTTGTCCGTAGCCCGGCGGACCCATCTGCCCACCTTCGGACCCCACCATTCCCAGTTGACGGATCCGGGCAATCTGTACAGCCGGGAGTTTGAGGAGGAATATCTGTCCCCGGCTATCGACGTGCCGGCTGGTAGACGGTTCACCCGGCTCAGTTGGAAGGCGGAAGTGCCTCCAGGAACGAGCTTGCTCTTTCAGGTCCGCAGCAGCGACTCCGAAGAGGGACTGAAGTCCTCACCTTGGCGGGGGCCGAACGGCTCGGGAAGTTTCTATGCGAGCTCGATGGTAGCTCTCGAAGGAATTCAGGAAGGGAACGAATGGCTCCAGTACCGGGCCCTCTTTCGCTCCCAGAACGGAGCGGACTATCCTGTTCTGACGGAAGTTGCAGTCCGCTATGAGTAGGGAGCGGCCTCAAACCGCCGTGGAGGTTTGTATGTTCTGAGTCGTCTTCTCAGCCGAGCCCGACTTCATCTTTCTCACCCAGGCTCATCGCTAACACGAATTCCTAACCGGGGGGCCGTAGGCAAGGGCAAGGAAAGCGACGCCTCACCATCAATCAATCTGAATCCTGACGTAGCGCTGATGGGTGACGTGATCTAACTCGGTTGCGTAGAAGGTGACCAGGACGGTGCCGTCGTCCATCAAGGTCGGTTCCGGAACGCCGAAATCCCAGGTGAACATTTCAGCCAGGCAACTTCCCTCCCAATCCCTGGCCTGACCGCTGGAGGCTGTTTCTCCGGTAGCGCGTCGTTCCATCTGGTCCCAGAGGACGTACTCCTGACGCATGTCCCAGTTCTTTCCGTGGTCCTCACTGACGGCGCAGCGGACTCCCTGGGGCATCCGTCGATAGTTGTAGACCGCAAACAGTCTCCCGTCGGGGAGCGTCAAGGGCAGCGTGGGGAATCCCCACAGTTGAGTGGACCGGGGAGACGTCCAGTCGTGGCCATCCTCGGAATAGGCGACTGTGGTATTCAACGCCTCGTCGGTCTGCTTGTCGTGGGTCCAGAAGAAGCAGATCCACCTGCCGTCAGCCAAGCGTGTCAGCCTCGGGTCAAAATAGATCAGCTGATGCTTCGGGTCCTGGGCGATGACCGTTTGCTCCCCCCAACTGTCTCCGCCGTCGCGACTGTACAGGGCGGTCACGCGGTGACGCATCTGCTCCATGGTCCGGGTGAAGTAAGCTTCGAACACCAGCATCAACTCCCCCGAAGCCAACTCGTAGATGGGTGAAGCCAGTGTGGGAAAACCGCCCTCAGGACGTTCCGGACCGACATACAGAGGACTGGACCAGCTCTGGCCCCGGTCCGAAGAGGTGCAAATAAAATTCTCGCAGTCGATCCATCCTCCGTTTGCGGCCGTCCAGCGTGCGTCTTCCGGTTCGATCTGGTGGAATCGGATCGAACTCGCCCACAACCTCCCATCGCTGGTCATCCCGAGCCGAGCCGTGAAGTAGCTGTAGTCAGGATCGCGGTCCTCATCAGCCAGGAGCGGAGTGGTTTCGTTCCAGGTCCTCCCGCTGTCGGTGGAGCGGACGATCAGGCAGCGGCAGTCGAGGCTCGACCTGGCCTGTCCCACGCGCATGGCATGCAGCAACTCTCCGCCACCCAGGTTCACGGTGTGTCCGTGCCAGGCAAACAGCGAGCGCACAGAAGCGTGCCTGTTCTTCCAGACAACGCCTTCATCGACAATTTGTAATCTCATCCGGACCTCCAATTCTGATTCGTCGGCAGGATTGACCGTTTGGGTTGGCGGCGGTCAGTCGTTCCGGGGTATCGATCTCAAAGATAGTTCCTCGATCATATCGTGAAATCTGTCCAAGACAGACCGTAGGTAACTGTGCGGCAGGCCGAAACTCACCCGCACGAAGTGATCGATGCCAAAGTGATCCCCCGGTACGATCAGGACACTCTTCTCCAAGGCGATTCGTTCCACGAGCCGAGTCGAGTTGACGTCGAAATGGTAGCGAATGAAGGCGATCGCCCCAGCGTCCGGCGGCCTCAGGCTGAAGCTGCCCGGATGCAGATCCATCCAGCTCCGGAGTACGGGATAACCTCGACGGATGTAGGAACGAGTGCGGCGTAACAGCCAGGGGCGAACTTCGGGAGACAGCGCCAGGGCTGCCAGTTGGTTTGAGAGCATTGTCGCACTGATCGTCGTGTATTCATGGCGTGCCCAGATATCATCCACGATGCCGGCCGGTGCCACTACCCAGCCGATCCTGAGGCCCGGTAGTCCGTAGGCCTTGCTCAGGCTCCCCGTCACGAGGGCCTTGTCGTACCGCCCATAAAAGGAAGGCGTCTCCTCGTCGGTGAGGCGCTCGGCCCCAGCATAGACTTCATCGGCAAGGATCCAGCTTCCGACCCGGTCAGCGATGTTGATGATGGCGTCCATCTCGGATTCGGAAAGAACGCTCCCGGTCGGATTGTTGGGATTGCACACCGCTATCAGCCGGGTGCTGGCCGTCACCACCGACTCCAGTTCCGCCAAGTCGGGCGTCCAGCCCGTTTCCTCCCGCGGATGAAAGGTCTTCAACGCCAGGCCATGGTTCTTGGCCAGTCCCCAGATCTGCATGTAATTCGGGAGCATCACGACGATCTCGTCACCGGCGGCCAGAAGGGTCTTCAGCACCAGGTAGTTGGCTTCAATCGCCCCGACCGTTACCAGGACGTTCTCCGGTGTGCCGCCCTGATAGAGCCGCGCGATGTTCTGCCGAAGCTGGGGGATTCCATTGGTGTGGGGGTAGTTCAGATCGGTGTCCAGCAAGCTTTGCAGATAGCCGTTCTCCCGATCCACGAGTTCCCGGAGCAAGACCGGATGGACGCCGCTTTCGGAAAGATTGTATTCCACCTCTTTCTCGAACCTGGACAGCATGCGTTCCATCTGGAACGGTTGAAACCCGCGCATGATTGCTACGTCCTCTTATTCCCCGGAATCAGGCTTCCCCTTGCTGCTATCAGCCCGTGGCAAAAGTCATCACGGCATTCGACCGTCCCTGCATCCCGGCGGACGGCGTTGCGATTCGGGCACATACTCCCGGTATGCACCCGAATCGCGCCTTGTCCGGCGGGCGCAGGAACGGTCTCGGTGCTCGCGGGACTTTCACCACGGACTGCTATATTTCTTCGAGTGATTTGGAGCTTAGGGCCCGGGCGATTTCGTACAGCCAGCAGACGCGTTCCAGACTCGTGTCCAAGGATCGATCGATGGGCTGTTCGTCATAGCTCGAGTATTCCGGGCGGCGCAGCCAGACGCCGTTGGCCTCCTGCGTTTGCAGCAGCATGCTTCCCACCTTCCTGGACGCCTGTGCGAGGCGAACGTCACCTGTACAACGGTAGAGTACCGATGCCCCCCAACCAACTTTGGCCGCTGTCAGCGCTTCAAACGCCCAGGGACGACACTTCTGTGCCCACCGGAACAGGGTAAGGCCGCCTTCGAGGAACCGGTCCTCGCCGGTTGCCAGGTACAGGTGTCCCAAGGCCGCCATGCCGATCCCAAAGTACCAGTAAAGCTGACCTGGCTTCCCAAATTCGATGACGTGCCTGGGCGCATCGTCGGCAATGAACCGTGTCTTCCAACTGCCTTCCCAGTCCATTCTGAGGTAGAGCGAGGCTCCAGGCTGCGGCTGACCGCGGAGGAATCGGTTCAGCAGACACTCGCCTACTCGAACCGCCTGTGACAGGCGTCCCATTGCGATGAAAGCGACGATGGCTGAGGCGGTTGCTCCCCATTCGATTTCCTGTTCGGCCGGAGACGGTTTGGGGCATTCCGGGATACCCCCCAGGGCAGGATGCTGCACCCTTTCCAGGTGGTCACCTCCAGGGTAGGAGAGATCGTAAGCGCCAATCGTATGGGTCCCCCAACACAACCAGGCGTTGAAGTAGTTGGCGCCATCGAGCGCGGCTTCGTCCCGGCCTCGATTGAAGTCCCCGTTGGCAAAAAAATGCCGACGGACATACCCGGTTACGGCCTCAGCCTCACGGACGAGGCCCGCTGTCGCAAAGGCACGTGGCGCCTTGTAGAAACCGGCGATGCTGCCCTCGCTCCCGGCGAAGCTGCCATCGGGCCCAAGGAGTTTTCTTGCCCATTCGCAGGTCGTCAGCGCGGCCCCGATGTGGTCTGCCCTACGATCACTCAATCTGACGATTTTATCATCGTGGGGCATCCAGGCCGGCTCTTCGGATCGGGCAAGGCAATCCCAGTGGATGGCGACGAATCTTGTTTGGTCTGTTTATTCCCGATGGTTCCGTCTGTGGCTCTGAAGTGAAACGATGGAGGTTCCTGCAAACCTACCGAGCCGCGCTGTCGAAAGACCTCACTGCCCGAGCCGTCAGGAAAACCGCCACAAAGAGCAGAACAGCTCCCGGGGGGACCAGGAGGGTGCCCAAGCCTGGATCACCCCCGTGAATGAAGATCCCTCCCAGGAAGAATCCGAGTGGGATGAGCACAATCGCTGCTACCAGACAGCGTGAAGCGAGATCGCGGCGACCCGCATCCCAGGCCGGAATCAGATGAACCGTCAGGGCAAAGCCGACATGAACCAGCGACAGCAGGGTGCCGTGGGCGTGGGCTAGAGTCCACATCAGTCGTCGAGCTTCTTGGGACGCGTCCAGATACCAACCGGCCTTCCAGCCGTGCAGGGCCTCCAGTCCCAGCCCCAGAGTCAAGAATGCCAGAAGCGACCACCACCCGATCCTCAGGTGTCTGCGAACGCAGTCCGAGGATCTGCGCTTGATCGATCTACTCTTGACTCTCCGCCTCATGAAAGCGGGCTCATCTCCTGAAGCCCTGTGAGGTCACGGACGACTCGTTGCTGGAAACGCAACCCATGAATTGTAGCAGAAGCGAACTGAGAGACGATCCGGCACCAACCCCTATCAGCTTTCACTCAACCGTCCCTTTCTAGTAGGATTCGGGCATTGGGCGAATAAACAGCCCGTGGCAAACGTCGTCACGGCATTCGACCGTCCCTGCATCCCGGCGGACTGCGTTGCTATCGGCTCACATACTCCCGGTCCCCTCCGTTGCGCCTTGTCCGGCGGGCGCAGGAACGGTCTCGGTGCTCGCGGGACTTTCACCACGGACTGTAAAGGCCCGGGAGCACAGACGGGTACCTGGATCGGCCCATTCCAGCACCAGGTACCGGTCGGCGGGCGAATCATCTCACACGATCGAGACCGATGAGCTTTGAAGCGTTGGTGGCAGCGGCGCTGCTGCTGCTCGCTCTGTTTCCCCTGAGGCACCACCCCCAGTTGGGGAGGTCTCGCGCGGTCCTCGTCATCGTAGCTGCAGGTCTGGTTGGCTCGGTCGCGGTCGGCTGGACCATTGTCCGGAACCTGGACCGGATCGTAGAAGAGCAAGATGTAAGAAACCGTCCCATCCAACTCGCTGGCGAAGGGTATGTCTCTTCAGGGACGTGCCAATCTTGCCATCCGGAACAGTACGCCAGCTGGAAGGGCTCCTACCACCCCAGAATGACGCAGGTGGCCACTCCCCAGGCAGTGGTCGCCCCTTTCGCTGGAGTTGAGCTCGAGAGCCGGGGAAAGAAGTACCGTCTCGGCCACGCAGAGGATGAATTCTGGGTAGAGATGGACGACCCGGAAAACGGCGCCGGTAGAGGACCCGTACGCAGACGGATCGTCCTGACAACCGGTTCCCACCATGAGCAGGACTACTGGTTCGAGACCGGCCAGGGACGCAGGATTGGCAGATTGCCCTTCGTCTACCGCATTCCTGAGCAACAATGGATCCCCGACGTTTCGGTATTGCTGACCCCGCCGGATTCGCCGATTCCATTTGGGAATTGGCACAAGAATTGTACCCAGTGCCATGTGACGCGAGGCCGGCCGCGCATCCATGGGCCGGCGCAGGTTGACACCACCGTGGGAGAATTTGGCATTGCCTGCGAGGCGTGTCACGGTCCAGGTGAAAGGCATGTACGTGCCAACCGCGATCCGCGACGCCGGTATGAGTTCTATGGGGGCAGCAGGCCGGACCGAACCATCGTCAATCCCAGACGTCTTTCGGCGCGTCTCTCCTCCCATGTATGTGGTCAGTGCCATGGCCTGAGCTTCATCACCAGAGATTACGAACGGGAATACGCCAAGGACGGCTGGCGGTACCGGCCGGGCCGGGACCTGGAAGAGACCCGGCGCCTGCGGCCGGACGCTCAAGAGCTCGCGGCACAGAGCCGGTGCAACTCGAGTACGGAATGTCCGGGGACGAGCTTCTGGGCGGACGGAATGATTCGCGTGTCCGGAAGAGAGCACAATGGACTGATCGAGTCACCCTGCTATCGAGGCGGCGATTTCTCTTGCCTTTCCTGTCACACTATGCACAGGCCCACAGACGATCCCAGGTCACTGAAACAGTGGGCCGACGATCAGTTGACTCTGGGCATGGACAGCAACCAGGCATGTTTGCAGTGTCATCCGCAATTCGAAGGTCACAAGCGGCTGACTGATCACACCCACCACCAGCCGGACTCCACCGGGAGCAGCTGTTACAACTGCCATATGCCTCACACGACGTGGGGACTCCTCAAGGCCATCCGCAGCCACCAGATCGACAGTCCGACCGTGACCAGCAGCCTTCAGACCGGTCGACCCAATGCATGCAACCTATGTCATCTGGACAAGACGCTGGCATGGACTTCCGATCATCTCGAGGCATGGCATCTGATACCCGGCCCCCGGCTGACAGCCGATCAGCGCTCCATCGCCGCCTCTGTCCTCTGGATTCTGAGTGGAGATGCGGGTCAGCGTGCGCTGGTCGCTTGGAGCATGGGTTGGCACGCAGCGCAGCAGGTCTCCGGGTCACACTGGATGGGACCGTATCTTGCCCAGTTATTGGAGGATCCTTACGATGCGGTGCGGTTTGCGGCCTATCGGTCCCTGCGGCAGCTACCGGAGTTTTCAGAGACCGCCGGCCGAGATTCCGAATTCCATTACAGTTTCGTGGGGAGCCCGGACCATCGGCGTACGGTCCGAGAGCGGGCTTTTGAGATCTGGGGGAGTACAAAACCTGCCGGCCAGGAGCATTTTGCAACAGAAATGCTCGTCGAGGCACGAGGGGTCCTGAAAGAGAGCGCCTTCCGCCGACTCCTGGAACAGAGGGATGATCGACGCATGCATTTGAACGAATGAGAAAGGTCGGAGGAGAACACGGTCTCAGACCAGTGGCCGCCGACTGCGCTGCCCCATTCGCAAATAGAGACATTGGCATTACCGGGAATGTCCGACGACGGCGCGATCAGCAGTACTGCGTGCGGGTCTGTCGACTGTCGCTGGTTCCGGAACGATTTACTGACAGTTCGTCACACTGATGGTTCGGTTTAGGAAATCCGCAGGCTGGGAGATCCGTGGATGAAGCGTGGAAAGGCCGTCGGGGTGCCCATTGGGCGAACCTGGCGCTTCCCGGTTCTGGCTCTGGCGGGACTGGTCCTATTCTCCTCGCACACGGCAGAGCAGGCTGATGCCTCAGAGAAAAGCTACAGGGTACGGACCTTTGTACCAAGCCAGGTGGGAAGTAGACGGAGCGTGCGCAAGAGAGGCACACAGAGTGTAGAACGCGTCGTCAAGAAAGAGGGAAAAGTCGCGTGGGAAGAACAATCCATCCAAAGCTTCGAGTTCGAGGGCACGATCGAAGTCCTCGAAGTCAATCGTCGCGGGGCAGAAAGCAAGCTCCTGATCACGGTCGTCAAGTACGTCCTTACACCGGACAAGGGTCGGCCCCAGGAGATCTGCTCGCCGGACACCTTGGTCATCGCCCAGACTGAGGATGACGAGACCGTTTACAGGGCGAAACGGGTTGGGGAAGCGCTGTCAGATCTGGCCCTCGAAAGTCTGCCCCGAATCGTCACCACCGACACTGGCGGGAAGGAAATCGACGACCGGATTTTCAAGATCGCTCGACCACAAAAAGTAGGTGCAAGCTGGCTCGCCGACAAGAGGCTACTGCTGAGGAAGTTTGGTGGAATGTCGCCTCGACTCGATCCTTCGAGTGTCTCCGGCGCCGGCCGGCTTTTGGGTGTCAAGACCATCAAGGGCGTGCACCACCTGGAGATTGAGCTTGCCTTGTCGGTCCGGGCCACCGGCCATCCGGAACCAGGCGTGATTCCGGTGAAGTTGACGGTGGAGGCCACTCAGCAGATCACGATCCCTGCCGACTACTCTACCGGTCCGGTGACCCGAAGAGAGGAAGTAACCATGGAACAGTCCTTTCGGGGCAAGCCAGGTACCGAAAATGAAGGCCTTGTCATGGAAGGCCGTTCCTGGGATTCGGCAATCACCCAGACCCGATATGTCAACTGACAGCCAGCATCCGAAGTGCTCCGAATCTCACGCACCCAATCCTCAACCGGTGATCGTAACACCCTCAGCAGCTGAGCTCGGCCCAAGAGTACGTCTCGGAAGAGAGGTATAGTCACCCGGTTACGGGATGCTCCTCCGGCTCGCCTGGACCGGACATCGAGCCGGTTGTATAGTCGTTCCAATCAACTCTACGAAACAGCCGCCTGAGAGCCTATGGCTCACTTGGATTCCCAGGCTGTAGGTACTGACTTTCAAGGGAGGAACGGAATGAGAAGCCAGGTTTCTCTAACGAGTCTCAGTGTATCTGTGCTTACCATCCTGACGCTTCACGGAGCATCGGACCCTCCGAGCCTACTGGAGATCGGGAACCGCAAGCAGCTCTTCATCGACGACTACATGATCCAGAGCCTCAGCGACGCCCAACGGGTGCTCAACCCGGCCACCAAGTCGGCCAACAATCCTGTCGTGAGGCCAGATCGCCCCTGGGAGGGCAGTCTCAGTCCCATCGCCAAGGTTCTATACGACGAGGAGGAGGGCCTGTTCAAGATGTGGTACAGGACCACAGATCAATACCAGGCCCAGCGCGGGGGCGGAGAGCTGACCGATTACCAATGGACGGACAAGGGCGCGGTCCGGGAACAGGTGGAAGCGGCCTATCGCTACGTGGGCGACTATCGCCATTACACCTACCGTCTCTGCTACGCGACCTCCCGCGATGGAGTCCACTGGGAAAAACCCAGTCTGGGCAAGGTGGAGTTCAACGGCTCCCGTTCCAACAACATCCTGCCCGAAGACAGCCGAGCTCCCACCTTCTTCGACACCAATGAGAAGGATCCGGCGAGGCGCTACAAGGCGATCGGTCAAACCCGCTCCAGCGACCCCCCAGGCATGCAGCTCCACCTGTACTACTCCGGCGACGGCTTCGAGTGGACGCCCGACCCGGGGAATCCGGTGATGGATACCACACCGGAGCCGGGCCGTTGGGGACCCACGCACTACATGGGCTGGGATCCCATCCGGAGGGTGTATGCGGCTCATATCGAGAACTGCCTCCACCGTGGCTGTCCCCTGGGGAAACGCATCGTGGGAAGGGCCGAGAGCCCCGATCTGAAGAACTGGGGTCTGCCCCAGAACATCCTGCTGCCGGACGAACGGGATTATGTGGATACCGAATTCTACAACTTCCCCGTCGTCGCCTACGAGGGAGTCTATATCGCCCTGCCCTGGATCTTTCGGACCACCAACACCCTCCACTACCCCACCCTGGCCTTCAGCCGCGACGGAGTGCATTACGAGAGAGAATTCCGGGAGCCCCTGGTCCGTAACGGGGACCATGGAAGCTTCGACGAAGTGAGCATCTACTGCTCGGCACCGATCATGCGTGACGGCAAGGTCCGGATCTACTATACGGGTGCCAACTGGAGGGGACCCCAGCAGCTCTTTTTCGCCGGAGACTCGGCGATTCGGGCACCCGGGCTGGCCACACTCCCGGAGGACGGCTTCGTTTCCATTGACGCCGGAAAGCTCCGGCCGGGGATCCTGCTCACCCACCTCTTCAGCTTCGAAGGCACGACACTGGCGGTGAACCTGGAAGCGGCCGGTCACAACTATGGCGCGGGGCGTGCGGAGGTCAAGGTGGAGATCCTGGATCATCAGGCCCAGCCCGTGTCCGGCTTCTCCTTGGATCAATCCGATCCCCTGACCAGGACGGGAACGCACCAAGCCAGTTGGCAGGGTCGAGGCGACCTCGGCGAGCTGGCGGGCCGCCCCATTCAACTGCGCTTCCGGATCCGGAACGCCAAGCTCTATTCCTTCCAGTTCAAGTAGGGTGTGATCATGCCGTCTCCGCCCGGGGTGTCATTAGCGCGTCACGTTGACCGGTTTTTTAACAGTCCGTGGTGAAAGTCCCGCGAGCACCGAGACCGTTCCTCCGCCCGCCGGACAAGGCGCGATTCGGGTGCATACCGGGAGTATGTGCCCGAATCGCAACGCCGTCCGCCGGGATGCAGGGACGGTCGAATGCCGTGATGACTTTTGCCACGGGCTGTTAACACGTGATCTGTCCGGTCGGTGAGAATGTGACCTCCTCGTCTTGTGGCCCGGTGCCCGTTTGTGGCCCTTCCGGCCAGTCTTGGCCGGAACCTTTCGTTCGCCCATAACATCTCTCTTCGCCTCGGAGGGAGTCGCGTCACCCGCAGGGTCTGAGCACAACGGAGGAGTCACAGGCTTGATCCGAATTCTTCCGTGACGTATCCGGTCCTCCCGTCCACCTCCTACGGAATAAATTTATATTTTGATATTTAGATTCAATCGGGTATTCTGTTTGCAAACTCACCTGTCGACACTTCGCAAGTCACCTGCTGACATTTGCACCTGCCGGCACTTGGCAAGTCAGTCTGAAAGAAGGCTGGCGACTACGGAAGGAGCCCACCATGTCGAATGCAGCCCATTTCAGGGTTCGAGAATCCCGTGCGCCCAGACCTCAGATTCCCAGGTGGATGCCATTCATCTGCCTTTTTTTCACCCTCCTCAATTCGGAACTGACAGTGGTGCGGGCGCAGGGCATCAAGGCGAGCATCACCGGTCTGGTCACGGATAACACCGGTGGTGTCCTTCCCGGAGCCACCGTGACGGCCCGCAACCAGGAGACCAACGCACAAAGAAGCCAGATCAGTGGAGACGTGGGATTGTATTTGATCCGCAACCTGGCGCCCGGCGTCTACACAGTGACGGCCTCGCTCCCCGGATTCATGACCTACGAGCACACGGAGCTCCTCTTGCAGGTGGATCAGGACGCCCGTCTGGATATCAAGCTCGCGGTGGGCGAGGTGACAGAGAGGGTTACGGTCACCGGCCGGTCGCCCTTGCTGGAGACCCAGACCCAGGAGCGGGGCGAGGTGATCGTCGAAAGGCAGATCGTGGACCTGCCGCTCAACGGGCGCGATTACTTGCAACTGGCACATCTGACGGTGGGCGTGGTGTCGGGGAAAACGAACTATGGCGAGCCCCTACCCAACATCAACGGCACTCGGGTCTTCGACGTAGGGTACACCTTGGACGGAGGGGACAACACCGACTTCTACCATTTGCAGCCGGCGACCCGACCCTCCGTGGACAGCATCAAGGAATTCAAAATCATGACCACCGGCTTTGGCGCCCAATATGGCCGAGCCATGGGAGGCTTGATCAACGCGGTCATGAAGACGGGGACCAACGAGTTTCATGGAAGCCTCTTTGAGTTCGTCCGCAATGACAAATTCGACGCGGTGCACTTCTTCGCCAACAAGGCCGGTCTGGGCAAGCCGCCCTTTCGCCAGAACCAGTTCGGGGCTACGCTCGGAGGCCCCATCGTGAGCGACCGCAGCTTTTTCTTTTTCGCCTTTGATGGGACCCGCATCCGGAACCAGCGGATTCGCAGTGCAATCGTCCCGGACGCGGCTCAGAAAGCGGGCGATTTCTCCGGTTCCGCCATCTATGATCCATTCAACCACGACGCTACAGGCCAGCGGATCGCCTTTGCAGGAGGCCGAATCCCCAGCAGCCGGGTCCATCCTATCGCCCAGAAGATCCTGTCGTACTGGCCGGATCCGAATCAGGCCGACTTGCCCAATTTCACGCGTACCCTGAGTGCCAACAACGATGAAAACCAGTTCATTGGCCGGTTCGATCACAGCTTGACCGATCAGGACGATTTCTTCGCCCGGTTTTCCTACCAGAATAGACCGAGGTTTGAGCCCGGAACCCTTCCCGGATTCGGAAGCGACCTCACTCGAAAGAGTTTTCACGCGATGTTGAGTTGGACCCGCACCTTCTCGCCCACCATCATCAACGAGATCAACGTTTCGGGACTGCACAATTCTCCCAAGACTGTTCCTGAGCACGCGGAGCAGGTCTTCAACCTGGGCTTTCCCAATGAAGCCACTCTGGATCTCGAGCAACAGGGATTTCCCAGCATAGGAGTCACGGGATTTGCCGGATTCGGCGGTACGCGCCGGGGCGATCCGTCAACCGTCTACACCGCTACCGACAATTTTTCCATCCACCGGGGGAATCATTTGTTCAAGTTCGGCTTCCAGTGGTTCGACTGGGGGATCAACGATCTGCTGGCCAGCACCGGAGGGGTGGGGACTAACTTCGACGGCGGGTTTACCGGGCCGCTCGATGACGCGCGTACCGGCTTGGCAAGCCGGGGCGAGTCCTTCGCCGACTTTCTCCTGGGCACACCGCAGCAGGTCAACAACGGTCTGCCCCTGGGCATTTTCCGGGGCCGCCAATCCCAGTACCACTTATACGCGGCGGACGACTGGCAGGTGAGTTCCAGGCTGACCATGAACCTGGGCCTCCGCTGGGAGATCAATCTTCCGCACACCGTGGCTCACAATCGAGCCATGGCGAATCCGGATTACGTCAATCAGCAGGTGATTTATCCTCGCGGTGCGCCTTTGGAGACCGGACCTGGTTCGATTCCCGGTTTTGCGGCCAAGGTTCCCCACAGTTTTCGGCCCAACGAACGACTCTACGACCCCAATTACAAATACCTTGCTCCCCGAATCGGCGTGGCGTTTCGCGCCAACGACAGGACGGTGTTTCGCCTGGGTGGGGGCATCTATTACGGGCAGGCCACCGGATCCGTCGGCAGATCGGTGGGATGGGCTCCTCCCTGGTTCGCTCGAACGCGGGAGTTTTACAACACGGCGGCAACACCCACCACGTTCATGGGCTACGTTCCCACCATCAACGTGGACACCCTGCTTGCAAACGGGCTTGATTTCAAGGCGGTGGTGGCGGACATGCAGCCCTCCGCCACCTCCTATCAATGGAGTCTGAACCTGCAAAGGGAACTGAGCCGCGATCTGGCGCTGGACGTGGGTTATGTCGGGATCCGCGCGGTGGACTTGTGGGTGGCGCGCAACCTCAATCGTCCCGATCCCGGGCCGGGTGACGTGCAGTCGAGGCGGCCGCTGAAAATCGCCACCAGTTGCGAGTGCTGGCTCAGCGATTCCACCAGCAAGTACCATTCCCTGCAGGTGAAATTGCAGCGTCGATTCTCGGAAGGTCTCTTTTTTCTCGCCGGCTACACCTTGAGCAAATCCCAAGACCGGGTGGGGATCTGGGTGTCCAACCCCCAGAACATCCGAGACATCGATGCCGATCACGCGCTGACCGACCACGATGTGCGCAACCGGTTCACCTTCAACACGGTCTGGGAACTTCCCTTCGCCAAGGGAATGTCCGGAGGCGCGCGCCACGTTCTGGACGGGTGGCAACTGGGAACCATCGTGACCCTTCAGACCGGTTTCCCCTACACCCCGTTTGTCAGTAACCGCAATTTCTATGTCAACACGGGAGGACGGTCGCATTTGCGCCCGGATCTGCGGGGAGAAAATTGGGGTAATCTGCCGGAATCCCAGCGGACGGTGGATCGGTTCTTCAACCCGGGTGCCTTCGGCATTTCGGAGCGCTACACCTGGGGTGACGCCGGGCGGAACATCCTCATCCAGGACGGCCTCGCCAACGTGGATTTCTCGGTCATCAGGAACCTCAGCTTTGCCGAGAGCCACCGTATCCAGCTCCGCTTCGAGTTCTTCAACTTCTTCAACCACGCCAACTTTGCAGCGCCAAGCGCCAACGTCGACAGAGGAGACGTGGGTCGGGTGAGGAATGCCGCCGCCGCGCGTCAGGTCCAATTTGGCATCAAATACGCCTTCTGAACCAAGCGGCGCCTCCGGGCCTGATGGGGTCGGGGGTGCCGCTGATGCGACCCCACCATCGTGAGCAGGCGGGAGCCATCCTGAGGCGGAAGTCAAGGTGACTCCACTTGGGCATGAGTAAGCAAGTCGCGCATGACAGCCCGCGGCAAAAGTCGTCACGGCATTCGACCGTCCCTGCATCCCGGCGGACTGCGTTGCGATTCGGTCACATACTCCCGGTATGCTCCCGAATCGCGCCTTGTCCGGCGGGCGCAGGAACGGTTTCGGTGCTCGCGAGACTTTCACCACGGACTGATGAAGGTCCGCCTGGTTGGCAAAAGCAAGACTCGAAAAAAAAGGGAATTTTGAAATGATGAAAATTCCGGACACGAGCCGGCGTTTGTTCTTCGCAGTTTTTCTTCTCACTTCATGCTGGACGGCTGCGCCGATGGTCTCAGCAGAGGGTAAATCCCCGCCGCTCCTTCAGATAGGAACCCAAAGACAACTGTTCATCGACAGCTACATCATTCAAAGCCTCAAGAACGCTCGGCAGGTCCTGAATCCGGCTGACAAGCACCCGCAGAACCCCGTGCTGAGAAACGATCGACCCTGGGAGGGGGCGCTGACCGGTCCCAGTCGCGTGATTTACGACGAGGACGAGGGCCTCTTCAGGATGTGGTACCGGACCACCAAGCGGTACTTCGCCAAGAAGGGCGGTGAAATGACGACCTACGACTGGGTGAGCGACCGGACCGTCCGCCGCACAGTCGAGGTTCCCTACAGCTACGATCTGACCGACGATGAGTGGCTGATCTGTTATGCGGTTTCCCGTGACGGGGTGCACTGGGAAAAGCCAAGTCTGGGACGGGCCGAGTTCAACAACTCCAAGGAAAACAACATCCTCCCGAAAGAGAATATGGTCCCTCTGTTCAAGGACCACCACGAAACCGATCCCGCCAAGCGTTACAAGACGATCCATAAGGCGGGAACGACCACCGGTCCCGGTATGCAACTGGACCTGTTCTACTCGCCTGACGGGTTCGAATGGACTCCCTATGAAAACAACCCGGTGCTGGACACCTCACCCCGCCGGGGACGCTGGGGCCCCACGGTCTTCATGGGCTGGGACCCGATCCGGGGGGTCTACGCGGTCCACGTGGAAAGCTGCCTTCACCGCCGCTGCCGGCTGGGGAAGAGGGTGATCGGGCGTGCCGAGAGCCCGGATATGATCCGGTGGAGCCAGGACCAGACGATTCTGATCCCCGACGAGAAGGACTTCCCCGATACCGAGTTCTACAACATGCCGGCCATCACCTACCATGGAATCTACATCGGTATGCTTTGGAATTTTCGCACCACCAACACCTTGCACTACCCCGAACTGGTGGTCAGCCGCGACGGCATCCATTACGAGAGGAACTACCGGGAACCCTTCGTCCGCCCGGGCGACCATGGGGATTTCGATGAGACGACGGTCTATGTCCTGGCTCCTATCGTCCATGACGGAAAGGTGTGGATCTACTATGAAGGCGGGAACTGGAGGGGACCGGAAGCCCTGTACAGGAAGGGGAAGGAAGCCCTTCACGCCGCCGGTCTGGCGACCTTGGCGGAAGATGCATTCGTCTCGGTGGACGCGGGCAAGCTGCTCCCCGGTGAATTGGTGACCCACTTTTTTTCCTTCGAGGGCAACGAACTTTCGCTCAATATGAAAGCGGCTTGGAACAACGCCGGAGCCGGACAACCCGAGCTGAAGGTGGGGATATTGGATTCGGACCTGGAACCGATTGCCGGGTTCACCCTGGCTGAGTCAGATCCGGTGAGAACCACCGGCCGGCATCGCATGAGCTGGCGCGGCAAGAGCGACGTCAGTGCCCTGGCCGGCCAGCCTGTTCAACTGCGAATCCACATCCGCAACGCCAAGCTGTACTCGTTTCAGTTTGGATTCGGGAGTTGAACCCTTGATCTGTCTGTCTCTGCTGCTCCTGACGGGTTCGACTGTATGGGCACAAGGTTGGGCCGAGGCAGGGGCCAGACCTGCCGGCGACGCGCCATCTCCTTTCAATGTGACGGACAGGTCGCAGTTGTTCGTGGACAAACTGCTGGTTCGTGAGACCAACGGAGTCTGGTTCACTCAGCACCCGGGTCAGAAGCACGACGAAAATCCCCTGCTGGTGCCGGACCAACCCTGGGAGGGCTGGCTGGTGGCGGCGGGCTCGGTTATTTTCGACGCTCGGGAAAAAACCTTCAGGATGTGGTACACGAATTACCATCATTCCACCTCCTTCCAGTCCGGAAGCGAATCGTACTTCGATCAATCTGTAATCTGTTACGCCTCGAGTGGCGACGGAATACACTGGGAGAAGCCGCTTCTGGGAACCATCAAGGCCAGGAATGGCAAGCCGCACAATGCGGTTATTGCCGGAGTTCATCCTGCCAGCGTCATGAAGGATCTGCTGGATTCCGATCCTGGCCGGCGATACAAGATGGTGGGGTACAGCCGGAGGCCGAAGGGATACCAAACCATGGTATCGCCGGATGGCCTGAACTGGGCCTACACCAGCGAGAAACCGATTGCTCCGGAAGGGGACGTGATATCGGCGTACTTTGACCGAACTCGTGGCAAGTTCGTGGCTTTTCCAAAGATCCACAAGAAGGTCATGGGTTTCAGACGGCGCTCGTTCTCCACGATCATCAGCGACGATTTTGTGAATTGGTCCGAACCTGTTCCGTCTTTCACCAACGACCTGAGAGATGATGTGGGCGCGTTGGCAAGGATTGAGAGAATACGGGGACTGCTGGACGAACCGGACGACCCGCGCTTGATGCGAAGCGAGTTCTACGGCGTCGGGATCTACCAGGCCGAGAGTTGCACCATCGCCTTTCCGTGGATTCTCACGATCAACAACAATGCCCGCTACCGCAATCACCAGGGCCCGATGGAGACACAGCTCGCAGTTTCGCGTGATCTGATTCATTGGGAACGCCCCTTCCGAACGCCGGTGATCGAATTCGGAGAACTGGACGCTTGGGATTCCGTGAACATTACAAGCACTCCATCCGAGGCGATTCGGCTGGGGGATGAAATCTGGCTCTACTACCGAGGTGGAAATCAGGTTCACGGGGTGGGCACCGCCAAGAAGACCGGAATCGTAACCATCCCGGGGCACGGACCCAGAAAACTGCAAGGGGCGATTGGATTAATCAAATGGAAACTGGATCGATTCGTCTCGGTCGATGGTCCGCAGGCGGGCGGATCGTTGTTGACCATTCCGATTAGATTCAAGGGCCGCCGCCTGGAGATCAATGCTTTGACCAAATCAGGGGGTAAAATTACGGTCGCGGTGCTCGACGCTGATGGCCGTCCCCTGAGGGGCTGGGAATCATCGGACCCCTTTTCCGGCGATGAGATCCGGCACGTGATGACCTTTGATGGACAATCCGATGTATCCTCGCTTCAGGGTAAAGCCATTTCTTTACGATTCCATCTGACTGATGCACAGCTATTCAGTTTCGCCTTCCGGTCGGAGTCGACGCCGAACTGACCGGATCCTTCGCCCGATGTGAACCGAGAGTGGGCGGATCTTCGATGGCGATCGAACCGAGGGATCCGACCTCGATTCGGGAGTTGGGGGTGTTCTTCTCTGCTCCGACTTTGGGGGCTCCAACTTCCGCCCGACCCGCTACGATCGAGCCTCCAATCAGGAGCGACTTCGATCTATCGGGTCCGGCGTAGACGCGAGCACCGTCTTGCGAGCAGACCTGACCGCGGGAAGAGCGATGTCAGTGCGTTGGCCGGCCCGCCTGTTCAACTGCGAATCCGGATCCGCAACGCCAAGTCGTACTAGCATTTTGGCTAAGGGAGTTGAACCCTTGCCCATCGAGTATGGGTGACCCCATCAGTCGTACACCAGAACCAGATCAAGATCGTGCCATCTGGCAGTTGGACGCCGTTGGGCCGTCCAAAGGCGATTTTTTCGTTCCTGGACAGAAAATGTTCATCCTTCGGCTTGCCGACCATGGATTCCCGTCCGGCCAGAAAAATGGCAATCTCGTTTTCCGTGTCGAAGGTGGACAGATCGCGTCCGAGAGCAAGATGAATACCTTGCGGTTCATGCCGGTAGTTGTACACCGCCGCGATTCTGCCGTCGGGTAGTCGGATCGGTGCACAGACTTGGCCGCGCAGATTCGTCGGCTCGGGATTCGACCAGGTTCTGCCTCCATCCCTTGAAATCACCCAGTGGTTGTTGAGATCGGCGTTGGCTCTCGTGTCGATGGTCCAGAGCATCGTGTAGAGGCTTCCATCCTCCAGCAGAATCCCGAACTGATCGTGATATTCGATAATGCCATCCGGATCTTGTGCCAGAACGGTAAATTCGCCGAAGGACTTTCCCTGGTCAGTCGTAAACAATAGTGCTGCCCCGTGATGACTGGGCCCGTTGTAATGATGCTTGGGGCTATTGAGCTGGATGGGAAACATCCAACGGTCGTCTGATATCCGGATCAGATTGCCCATCACGTGATGGGTGTATTCATCGAAGCGCAAAGGAATGTCCACAAACCGCGGTTCCGACCAGGTCCTGGCCTGGTCGCGCGTCCAGAGGATGACGGGGCCGGTCCTGGGCATGCCAGGATCGGGCTTCTCGAACTGCCGCGGGTCGTCGCGATGCCAGAACCGGCTGGCCCTGAGCAGCAATCTCCCATCAGGAACCTCGTAGACCTGGGCGCTGTGATAGCTCCAGGGCCGCTCACCATCACGCATGTCCAATCTGCCCTGGTTGGTCCAATCCCGACCGTTCTCGGAGCGCAGGATCTCGATATGATGGTCCCGCGACCCCAATTCGCTACCTACCTGTTGAGCCGCGATGAAAGTCCCGTCATTCAGCGGCGTCACGCTGGGAATGAAGGCTCCGGTGCCCGGATTGTGTGACAGCACACCTTCATCCAGAATTGAAAACATGTCTCCTCCTCCCCGATCCTGTGCGATATTCGATTTTCGTAGTACGCTCGCAAAAAGGGGCCGTCGCGTCCCCTGCGAACCCCTTTGAATACGTGGCCGGCCAGATGTTGTCGGCTCGGCGAGAGGCGTCTGAGCTCCGTTGAGCAGGTGTCAATCACCGGCCTGACGGCGGCCGGGAAGATCAAGGGCGAGCGAGCGGAAGCCGCGCACCCGGTGAAACGTGATGTGCGTACTCTTGGCCTGTGAATGCCGGCCTCCCAGCGCCGTCCGCACCGCCAGCAGCAGGTCATCGCCATCCGGCAGCAGCGACGCGTAGTTGTAAGCTTCGCGAGGCTTCTTGCTCATGGCCACACAGCCGGCCTGGAACCAGTTGTGCGCATCGATACTGTACATCAGGATCAGGATCCGCCGATCATCGCCGCCCGGGGGGCGCCCCAGCGAGTCGACGGGGATGTTGCCCGCCATCCAATACAACCCGGAAGGTTCGTCGCGGATGATGTGAAACTTGTTCTGCGCTCCAGGTATCGGATAGAACTGCCTGAAGGTGTGTTTCAAGGTCTTCCCATCGTCCACGAGGTTGGTGACCGCGGCCAGTCCGGCGGTTGATTGATGCGTCAGACCATGAGCTGCTCCGCCGGGAATGCGGAGCCGATGGAAACCTAGAATCCCACCCTTCACCTCCACCAGATTGGATTCCAGCCAGTGGTCCGCGCGTCTTCCGGCAACCGGCACACGGGTCAACAGCCGCGGGGTCCCCGGGTAGTCCAGACGCTCGGACATTCTCCAGGCGGCCGGGTCCAGGAGATTCCCGGAGAGGTCCCCGGCGATGACCACGCACCCCTGGTAATTCCGCAGATTCGGCGTGCCGTCGGCGTTCTCGTGCAGGTTGAAGGACCGGTAGAGACGCCCTTCCTTGATCAAGACTCCGGTGGGCGCGTTCCAATAGCTTCCCTCGAACAACGTGACCGGTCCGGTCCAGGATCGTCCTTCGTCGCCGGAACGCAGGATCACGATGTTGCGGCGGATGGCCAGGTTTCCAAGAAGATACAACTCACTCTTATGCACAAACGGCTGCGCGGAGTGCAGATCGAGCGGAGGAAGCTGCCGCCAGGTACGACCGGCATCTTCACTGATGGCTATGCGAAACCGGTGAGGCACCTCGGCGTTCGCGTCAATCAACGTGTGCTCATAGGACACCAACAGCCTGCCGCTGGGAAGCTTCACCAGTCCCGGTTCGTAAACGAACAGCTTCCCCGGATCGGGCGACTCGGCGACCACCTGCATTTCGGCGTCGAGCATTGGTCCGGGCTTGCCGCCAGTGGCCTGCTGCGCCCACGACGACGCTCCAGGCATCATCATCCACCACGGCATCGCAAGAATGAGAAACGTGGTCTTGGCGGTCAACAGTGAACTCCGTTGCTTGTGAGGCTGATTCCAGGCCCGAGCTCTTCGTCTGGGCCCGTGTTGCTCCGCTTTGGACCGAAGAGGGTACCCACAAGGGGCGCCCCTACCAATCGGACCGAAGAGGGCACCCACAAGGGGCGCCCCTACCGAATATTCGTCGTCGATTTTCACACGAATTCGAGATCTAGGAACTAGGACGTTGCGTCTCCCACCAGGTGCCGAGCACCAGCAGCGAGACGGTGAACGGGACCCCGATCAGAATGGGATCGATGGTCCAGACGACCACGATGGTGCCCACTTCCTGCACGCTTCCCAGGATCTGGTAGAGGATGATCACGCTGGCCCCGGCCAACATGGAGCCGAGCACCGTCTTGGGAGCTCGCCTGACTCTGGGAAACAGGACCATCGCCGCCACCACGGGCGCGACCGAAGCCCCCATGATCCGTCCGCCCAGCCAGAACAACTCGATCATCAAGGGGAAGACGTAGTAGATGGCGGCGGCCAGCACACCGACCAGAATGACGTTCAGGCGGTAGAGCCAGAGCTGCTTCCTGGGACTCGCATTCGGGTTCAGGAAGCGGTTGTAGATATCGATGGTGAAGTTGGAGGCGATGGTGTTGATGGTGGAATCGAGAGTGGACATGCTGGCGGCCAGAATTCCCACGATGATGATGCTGCCCAGTTGCCCGCCGGCCACGCCGAAGGTCATTCTGAGGAACACGTCGTCACCGGAGATGTCCGCTCCGTAGAGGGCTCGTCCCAAGACGCCGATCAGCGGCGGAACCATGTACCAGATCGTGGAAATGATGCCTCCGTAGAGGAATCCCTTGTGGGCGGCTGCCGTACTGGAGGCCGCCAACCCTCGCTGAATCACGCTCTGGTAGCCGAAGGTGATGGAAATGCCGATGATGACCCAGGCGATGACCTGGCTGGGGCCACCGGTGCCGAAGCTGCCGAGAAAGTCCGGTTCCTCGATGGATTGCAGGACGGAGAACCCTCCGGAGCCCAGGAAGCCGAACACCACCAGCGCTACGGATCCTATGGAAACGATGAAGAACTGGATGGCATCCGTCACCAGGATGGCCCACATCCCGCCCAGGAACACATAGACCAACGTCAACGCTCCCACCAGCGCCAGGGATTGCAGTAGCGAGATGTTCAGAATGCTGGAGGTGACGACGGCGAGGGACCCCATGACTCCCGCGGTGGCCCCCAGATCTCGAAGGATGATGAGGGAAAGGGACACGAGTCGATGCCGGGGGCCGTAGAAGCGCTCGAAGAGCTGTGGAACGGTGATGATCCGGGTGGCCCGAAGACGCGGGACCACGTAGTAGGACATCCAGATGGTGGCGAGAACAAATGAACCACCCGTCCAGTACGCGCTCAATCCGAAGTCTTTGGCGACGCCCGAGATCCCGATCAGGGTCGTCCCGTTGATCCAGGTTGCGGCCACCGAGAAGGCGATCAACCAGGGCCCGGAACTGCGGCCGGCGACGGCCATGTCCTCCATCCGGCCGACCCTGGTTCGAGCCGCCCAGATGCCGATGCCGAACATCAGGAGGAGGTAAGTTACGATCAGCCACCAGGAGGGCTGGAACTCTTCCATCGCTTATCCTCGCAGGATCACTCCCCAGATCCAGACGTAGGCGAAGCCGGCCAGAACCAGCAGCGCCAAGCTCAACCAGGGGTTCATGCGCGGCAGTTCGACCCGGTCCATCAGGTCGAGCTCCCGGCTGTCGTACCGATAGGATTCGCCCTTCTCTTCCCGGGGCTCGGTCTTAGCGGGTTCCATCGTTCCCCCTTAGATGATTTCGGTCCGCTCAACCTCGATTCCCGCCTCCCCAGGCCGAGGAGAAGATCTCCCCTTCCAGGAAGCGGGACGGACGGAACTGGCGAATGTCGATTTCGGGTTCTTCACCCGCGATGACGTCCGCCAGCGCTTCTCCCAGGGGCGGCCCGATCTTGAAGCCGTGGCCGCTGCCGCCGAAGAATGCATAGTAGCCATCGATGTGGGGCTCCGGTCCCACCACCGGATGCCAGTCGTCCATGATCGTATAGATCGACGCGTATCCGTGGTGGTATTCCATCTCCCGAAGCACGGGAATCCGCCGGAACAGGCAGTCCTCGATCCGCCCACGCTGATCCGCGTCCAGATCCTCGTTGTAGGAATCGATGTCCAACGGCTCCACCTCTTTGGGGTAGCCGAGTCCGGCCAGCATCGTGTTGTCCGCGTGAGGCTTGTAATACGCTCTCTGCGGGGGGTCGGAAATGACGGGAAGAGAGCCGAAATCGCCGGGTTGAGTCACGACCAGGTCCGTCTCCCGGCTCCAACGGACGGAGTAGTTGAGTCCGCTCCAGAGTCCCACCCGCCGGCCCCAGGGCCCGGCCGCATTCACGACCACAGGGGTCTCGATGCTTCCCTGCTCCGTCTCCACGGATCGGACGCGGCTGCCGTCGAGCGTGATGCCGGTGGCCGCCACTCCGACGTGAGCCTTGAGACCCCATTTCGCGGCGCCGTTCACGAGACTCTCCGTCGTCCGAATCGGATCCGCGCAGCCGGAGCGAGGCTCGAAGATCGCCCGGACGACCCCTTCGAGATTCAGCGGCGGCGCCAGTTCCCGGATGTCTTCCCGCGCCAGTTCCCGGACCTCGACTCCGTGGGTGCTCTCCATTTCCAGTATCTGGTCACCGGCCGTCTTCCATCCCTCATCCAGCAGCAGCAGAAAACCGATCTGCCGAAACCCGGAATCGCCGCCCAGCGCCTCCCGATCGTTCTCGAACATCTGCACCGCCCGCCAGGCCAATTTCACCGTGATGGGGTTGGAGTAGTAGGTCCGGACCACGGCGGCTGACCGTCCCGTGCTCACACCGGCCAGACGGCCCTTCTCCAGCAGAACGATCTTTCCGAATCCCTTCCGGGCCAGGAAATGGGCCACGCTTGCGCCCGCGATTCCGCCTCCGATCACTACCGCATCCGCTGTTTTCTGCATTTCTCCGACCTCCTCTTCAGGGAGAATATATCCGCTCTCGGAATCGATTTCTCAGGGAATGACCGGAAGCACGATGTGCGACGGGTAGCCGGCATCGTGACGAACCGTCTGGGTCGCCTTCCTCAGCTCCGCGTCTTCACCGAACTTGTGCCCGGTGTTGGGATTGCGATCATACTTGGGGAAATTGCTGCTCGAGATTTCCAGTTGAATCCGGTGTCCGCGCTTGAAGACGTGGCTGATCGACCACAAGTCGATGGTGTACTCGTGGACCTTGTCCGGTTCCAGCAGGGTCTGTTTCTTGAACGAGTCCCGGTAGCGGGCCCGTATGATCCCTTCCGCCAGCAACTGAGCGTAGCCGTTGGGGTGAACGTCCACCAGCTTGGCGGTGAAGTCGGTATCGGTCGTGTCGGAAGCGGCATGCAACTTGGTGAGGACCCGTCCCGTGACCTCGATCTCTCTTTCCACGACCTCACCGGTGTAGACGAGCACGTCGTCCCGCCGCTGGATGGCCCTCTGGTCCCGGGGTCCGCCGGTGGAGGGATACATGCTCACGTTGCCGCCGAAGGTCGGAACCGGATCGTCCGGATCGTAGACGAAGGCGTCGGCCGGTTCCTGCGACGGGGGCCCAGTGCTCAGGGTGCCGTTGCCGAACCGGCTGTTGGCCCGCCCTTCGCTGTGCAAATAATATTTGGTGTCCCGGGCACGGCTGAGCGGCCATTCGTGCTCGCCGCGCCACTTGTTGTCCCCCATCACGAAGATGTCGACCCGCGGTTCGTCCATCATCCCGTTGTCGATGCCCTTGAGCCAGTAGTCGTACCAGCGAAGCTCGATGGGGCGGAAGTCCACGTCCGCCTCGGGACCGTAGTCGAGGTCGCCGACCTCCCGGGGCCCGACCCCGTGCCTCCAGGGACCGACGAGCAGGCGATGCCGGTCGCGAATC
Organism: Acidobacteriota bacterium; assembly: GCA_965217775.1. GTDB lineage: Bacteria > Acidobacteriota > UBA6911 > RPQK01 > JAJDTT01 > JAJDTT01. The sequence goes on along the minus strand of CBDCJH010000002.1, from coordinate 1,603,782 downwards.
TCCTCGGGACCGTATCGCACCATGCCCAGATAACCGTTGATCGTGGCCTGGGAGACTTGGTCGTACCAGCCGGTGATGTTCAGGGTCGGCACCTGGACCTTGTTGTACTGTCCGGCGCTCATCTCCCCGGCCCGGGGACGATCGCCCACGCTGAACCGCCAGTAATGGTCGTTGTCCGGGTGATCCACCAAGTCCTGCCACAGGATGTCCGTCTGCCCGAACATGGCCTGGTCCATGGTCCGAATGGGAAGGTAGCGGTACAACTTGTCCCAGTCCAGGAAATCGTTCCGCAGGCCGTCGTTGTTGTTGGCCGTCAGGTTTCCCAGCAACGCCAGCAGGTTGAGGCTGTTGGAGAGTTGGAACGCTCCGTTGGGGTAGACGTTGTCCCAATGGTCGTCGGGAGTGACGTAGGGGATCAGGGCCGTGAGATACGGGTTCGCCTCGGTGGCGCCCATCCATTGAACGAATCCCAGATAGGAGCCGCCGCACATCCCGATTTTTCCCGAGGACCAGGGCTGTTCTCCCAGCCAAGTCTGGCAATCGTAGACGTCCTGTCCATCAAACTTCCCTTCCCGCCATTTCGGATCCCAATACAGGTAGGATTCCCCCTCGGAATCGTACCGTCCCCTCACGTCGATACAGGCGAACACGTAACCGCGGGGAACGAAGTATTGGGCGTGGCCGATGATGTCGCCCTGGAAGAACTCGGACTTCCGGGTGTTGTCATAAGGCATGTAGACGAAGATGACCGGGAACTTCCCTTCGGCCTTGGGCCGCCAGATGTTGGCCGACAGCCGGACGCCGTCCCGCATGCGCACCTTGACGTCGTGCTCGAAAAGGATGTCGTATCGGGGCTGCGAGAGCTTGCCCACCCAGGAGGAGTCGTTCCGCACGAACCATGTATCCGACGCCAGGCCCGTTCCCACCAGGAAGATCAGGATTTGCAAAATAGCGGAAACGGGAACGACGGGAATCTTACGGCTACACGACATGGAACTCATCTCCCTCTGGCTGTGGAACATAGGATCGGCGGTTCGCTAGTTCAATCTTCGTGGAACAGTGACCGACCAGCTCCGGTTGAAGTGTCTCCTTCCGTTGACCGTGATCTCGATCTCCACCAGATGACGGAAAGCCGCCTTGTTGCTGGAGGTCAGCTCGTTGGCCTCGATCTTGACTTCCGATTCGGGCCGGGTGATCGATAACGTGGCCGCCGCCTTCAGCGCGGCGTTCGCCGGATTCTTTTCGGACACGGTGAAACTGGAGAGCAGCTTCATGTACTGCTCGCCGTCGCCCCGCTTGCCCTTTCTCTCCTTGCCCAGGCGTACCGTTGTGGTTTCGGCGACCAGGTCCTGGGTGATGGAATATTCCAGCGGCCGCGTCTGGTCCAGCGCCACCTTCGGGTCGGCGTTGGGCAGGGTCACGAAATCGGGCTCGGGAAGCTTGGGATTCTGTTCCGGGATCACCGGCAGGACGATATGGGACGGGTAACGGCGGTTCCGGTAGACGGTGTTCTCCGCCGGCAGGGCCGTGGGCCAGGCGTTCTGGATGTCCGCGTTGGCGATGGCCACCCGGACCCGATGCCCGGGGGCGAACACGTAGGTCATCACCTTCACCTCCACCGGCACCTCGTGCACCTCTCCCGGCCGCAGCGGTTCGGGATCGAAATGAGACTTCCGGTGCGCGGCGTTCAGACCGCCGTAACGGACCAGCTTGGAGGTTCCGTCCGGCGCCACGTCGATCAGCTTCACCCGGAAATAGGCGACCTCGGCCGTGGATGAGGCGTACAGCAGGGCCCGGGGCGTGCCCGATACCTCCAACGGTTCCTCCAACGGGGCCGTGGTGTAGGTCAGGGAGTAGGCTTCGTCGGCCCGCTGGTCGATGGGATTGCCCCAAGGGAGAATCCCGCCCCCCCAATGAATTCCCGAGGTGATCCCCACGGTGGGCTTATACGTAAGACGGTCTCCCTCCCCATCCGAACCTTCGGGGGTCGTCCGGCTCAGCTTCCCGTCCGGGTGAAAATACATCTTGGTAGGCTGCTCCCGCGCAATAGGCCATTCCAGCTCGGACCGCCAGAAACCCGGCTCCTCGATGGGCATAACGGGAGAGGGGGGATCGTATTCCCGCACGAAGACCGTCACCGGAGGCTCGTCCAGGACCCCGTTGTCGATCCCCTTGAGCCAATAGTCGAACCACTTCAACATGATGGGCCGGCCGTCGATTCGAGGCCCGGGAACCGCCTTCTCGTTCTCGGCCCAGATATGCCTCCAGGGCCCCACCAGGGCTTTCTTGTGCTTGACATCCAGCTTGGAGAAGGCTCGCAGCAGGGCCGTCGGATAGACGTCGGCCCAACCGGCGATGACGAAGACCGGGCACTTGACCCGGCTGTAATCGGCCGACAGGGAGCGGTCCTGCCAGTAGGGTCCTTCCTGTTGGTGAGAGATATATCCGATTCCCCAGGGCTGGTTGTTCTCCAGACGCGTCTGCCAGATGTCGCTCCACTTCTCACCGACGATCTCAGGGTCGGGTGGAGCGAAGTTGTAAGCCGTCATCAGGGGCGAATACGTGTCGAACATGTAGGGCCGAAGAGAGCCGCCGGGATAGGTCCACTCGGTATAGACGCTGTCGTTGGCCGAGCGCACGATGATGGTCTTGAGGCTGGGCGGATTCTGGACCGCCACCTGCCACTGCACCACCCCCCCGTAGGAAATGCCGGTCATGCCCACGTTTCCGTTGGACCAGGGCTGACGCGCGATCCACTCCACCATCTCGTAGCCGTCCCGCCTCTCGTCGTCGGAGTAGATGTCCTTGCTCCAGCCCCCGGAGTTTCCCGTGCCGCGGACGTCGTATTGGACGATGGCATAGCCCCGTTCCGCCAGATACGGAACCAGCATGGGCCTTTCATCACGATAGTCCGGCTTGGGTTCCGTAACCCCGCGGTAGGGGTGGTACATCATGACTGCGGGAAACCGGCCCACGGCGTCCGGCATCGTGATCTTGGTCGCCAACTCCACCCCGTCCCGCATGGTGACGCGGGGGTAGATGAGCTTGACCTGCCCCTCGTAGACCGGTTCCGACAGACCGTGGGACTCTGCCAGCAGGGGTGCGGGCAGGATCATGACCAAGAACAACAGGATCCACATGATGACTCTCCTTCGCAGTCCGGATGCTTCAGGCCCGGTCGCGCTCAGTTCAGCTTGCGGGGCACGCTGACCCTCCAACCCTTTTGGAAGTGGCGCTTGCCGTCCACGGTCACCTCCACTTGGCTCAGAAAATGAAAAGACTCCGGATCGCTGGTCAGGAATTCATTGGCTTCCACGGTCATTCCGGACCCCGCAGGCGGGACTTCGTAGACGTAACGGGCCTTGAGAACCGTTTCCGCGGGATTGCGCCGCGAAACCGTATAGGTGGAATGCGCCAGTCCGGGGGCGGGGCCCGTCTCCGAGACTCTCTCCAGAGTCGCCGTCACCGTTTCATCGACCAGATCGTGGGTGATCTCGTGCCGCGTGCTCGCGCTGATGTCCGCCATCGTCGCAGCCGGTCGGGGAGACGGCTTCAAGTCCGGTGCACTCAGCCGTGGATTCTGAGAAGGAGTGACCGGCAGAACGATATGAGATGGATACCGCTGGTCGCGGTGAAGCTGATTGACCGCCGGCTTGGCCGTGGGCCAGGCGTTCTGGAAATCGGCGCTGGCAACACTCACCCGAATGCAGTGGCCCTTTTCGAACAGGTAGGAAATATACTTCAGATCGACTTCCAGCTCGTAGACCTGTCCAGGCTCCATCGGTTCCGGCTCGGAGTGAGAATTGCGGTGGGTGGCGAGCAACCCGCCGTCCGCCAGCCATTTCGAGGTGCCGTCCGGCGCCACGTCGGTGAGCTTCACGTGGAAATAGGCGGTGTCGGCAGAGGACGCCACGTGGAGCACGGACTTCGGGTTCCCTGTGACCTCGAGATCCTTCTCCAGAGGGGGAGTCGTATAGGTCAAGGACCAGGCCTCGTCGAGCCGCTGGTCTACCGGCATTGCCCAGGGCATGATGCCCCCGCCCCAGTAGATTCCCGCACTGATCCCGACGGCCGGATTGTAAGCGTATTCGTCGGGAGCACTCTCGCCGGATGGGAGCTCTCGGTTCAGTTCTCCGCCGGCGTGAAAGTAAAACGGAGTGTCCTGGTTCCTAGCCGGCGGCCACTCGTCTTCGTGCCTCCAGAATCCGGCGTCTTCCAGGTACATATGTGCTATGGGCCGCTTGTACCGCCGTACGAAGACGGTTACGGCGGGTTCTTCCATGACGCCGGTGTCCTCACCCTTGAGCCACCGATCGAACCACTTGAGCATCTCGTGCCTGAAATCGATCCGGGGACCCGGCAGAGCCTCCTCCGGCCAGTAGTGCCCCCAAGGGCCCAGCATGATCTTCTTGGGGACGTCGAGCTTGGAGAAAGCCCTCAGGATGGGAGTGGGATAAGGATCGGCCCAGCCGCACCAGAACATGACGGGCACCTTGATCCGGCTGTAGTCCGGCTGCAGCGAGCGGTCCCGCCAATAGGGTCCCTGGAGGAGGTTCGAGACGAAACCGATTCCCCAAGGAACGTTCTGTTCCAGGCGCTCCTCCCATAATTCCGACCAGCGGGGTCCGACGATATCCGCGTCCGGCGGCGACATGTTGAAGGCGGTCATCATGGGCGCGAAGCTGTCGAACATGTAGGGGCGAATGCTGCCGCCCGGGTTCGTCCAGTCCAGGTAGATGTCCGTATTGGAAGATCCGATCACCAGGGTCTTCAGAGCGGGAGGATTCTGCACTCCCACCTGCCACTGCACGACGCCGCCGTAGGACATGCCCCACATCCCGACGTTGCCGCTGCACCAGGGCTGTGCGGCGATCCACTCCACCATGTCGCAGGCGTCCAGGCGCTCCTCGTCGGAATAGAGGTCTTGGGTGTTCCCGCCCGAGTTTCCGGTGCCGCGGACGTCGAAATAGACGACGGCGTAGCCTCTCTGGGCAAAGTAGGGAGGCCCGTCCCAACGGTGGTTGTACGTCGCGTCCGAGCTGGTGCCCTTGACCTGTCTCAGCCACCGATAGGGATTGTAGGACATGATGGCCGGGAACCGTCCCTCCGCACGAGGGCGAACGACGACGGCGGCCAGCTCCACCCCATCCCTCATCGGGACCCGGACCCGCCGGTCCAGTCGCACCTCGTACTCAGGCCGGGACATGGGATCTCCTTGGGTCAGCCGGTTCCGATTCCCGGAAACCCCTGCCGGAAGACAGGGAGCAGTTCGGGCGGAAAGGAGGCAAGGTCTGCGAATTCTGGCGGTGGACCAACGATCGACGATTGAGAATCGGAGGACTCGGGAACCGAGAGCGAGGCAGGTCTCGATTCGAAGGGATCACTCTTCCACCAGGACACGCATTCCCCGGGTGCTGGTTCGTCCCGCCGGATCGATTTCCGGCCGGTAGGAAGGCCGATAGGCGTCCGGGCTGTTGAGCCAACTCCCTCCCCGCATGCTCCGGACCCCGCCTTCGTCCGGTCCCCGGGGATCGGTTCGGGCCGGGTCCTCGCCCGCCCAGTCCAGCGTGTATTCCCAGACGTTGCCGATGGCGTCGTAGAGACCTCGCGGGTTCGGGTAGAACTTCCCGACGGGAGCCGTATGGCCGTACCCGTCATCCCTCCCCTCTGGGGTCAGACTGCGCATTTCGGTCCCGGTCAAGAAAAGATCGGCGTCGGAATCGTCTCCCATCGCAGCGTCCGCCACATTGGCCCAGTATCCGATGGGAAGCCGAGGATCCCGAACGTAATCGGCGGGTCTCTTCCCCCAGTAGTAGCGGGTGACGGTCAGGGCACGCTGGCCGTACTCCAGCTCGCCTTCGGTTGGGAGGCGTGCCGTTCGTTCCGCCTGGCGGCTCAGCCACCGGCAGAACTCCGCGGCGTCGAACCAGCTGATGCAGGTGACGGGATGGTCGGATTCCTGGGGGAAACCGGGATTCCGCCAGGAGGCGTCGGACTTAGGCTCCCAGCTCCCGCCCACCATGGTGTAGCAGCCCTTCCCCAGGGCCTTCCATGAACGGCGTCCCGTTTCGGCGTCCGTGCGATATCCGGTGTCCTCCACGAAGCGGCGGAACTGCCCGACGGTGACTTCGTATTTCCCCAGGTAGAAGGCTTTGGTGATCGTCACCTGACGAGCCCGGAGATCATGGGGAGCGAAGAGACCGATCAGGGCACGGGACCAGTCGGTCTCCCCCATCATGAACTCGCCAGCCGGAATTCGAACCAGTTCCAGTTGAACCCCGGATCCGAGATCAAGCGTGACTTCCTCCGGCCCGGCAGCCGAGCGAGCTGACGCCGGGTCGAGACCTGCTCCGGCAAACAGGACGGAGAGGGCGAAAAGCACCGTGGCCAAGCGGCCGACGGCCTTCCATCCCGTCGCGAAACCGGTTGTCTGATGGGACATGTTTCTCTTCAGGTTCCTCGCTCTACGGCGCCAGGGGAACCCCGGCGGAACCAATGCGGTGACTACCGTCTTCCCCTGCGCTTCCGTTAAAAGGTGTACTTCAGCGAGAACTGGATTTCTCTCGCCTCGAAGGCTCCCCCGATGACACCGAAGGCCGGCGTGCCGAAGGTATTGGCCGGCTGCAGGAAGTTGGCCCGGTTGAGGGCGTTGAAGACCTCCCCTCGAAACTCGAGCACATGATCTTCAGTGATGGGGAACCTGCGATGCAGGCCGAAGTCGACGTTGACGAACCCCGGACCCCGGGTCACGTTACGGCCCAGATTCCCATAGGTGAACGGCACCGGATTCTGAAAGGCCTTGATGTTGAAGAACTGCTGCACGGTTTTGGGCCCGGCATTGGGGTCCTGACTCGCCACGCGATCCGGAACGTCGGTCCCGAGTCCGGTGTTGCTGTTGTCGTACGGCAGTCCGATATGGAACGGCTGGCCGCCCTCCAGGGTCACGATCCCTTGAATCCGCCAGTTCCTGAGCAAAATTCCGCCGAGTCCCCCCACTCCCTTGCCGAAGGGAAGCTGATAGACCCAATTCGCCGCGAAGCGATGCGGAACGTCGTATTGACAGGGTCCCCAGTCCTCGTCGAAGTCGCGTGGGTCTCGTGTCCCCCGGGGAGAACCGTCCCCGTTGACCTGGACGCTGCCGGTATCCATGCACCTGGACCAGACGTACGAGGCGAGGAACCCCAGGCCCCCGGAGAATCGCTGCTCCGCCCTCAACTCCAACCCGTGGTAGGCCGACCGGCCCTGGTTGTCGGTCCGGGTGTCGTTCACGATGGAAGGGATAATTCGGCGCGAGGCAACGGATCCCGGCCCCGGTCTCAGCGGGGAGTTGGTATTGAAGACGGTGAGGAGGTTGGTTCCCTTGTTGCCGATGTAGGAGGCGGAAATGGCGGTGTTCCCGATCTGCCGCTGCAGGGTCAGATTCCAGACCTGGTTGTAGGGGTCCGTCCATCCGGGGTCGTTGGAGTAGAAATTCAAGCTGGGAAGTCCCACCCCGGGAAAGGGGGCGCTGAAGGACAACTGGGGCGTCCTCGTGTCCGAGATGAAGGTCTCCGGGCTCACGTAAGGAGGCGACATGGCGGCGAAGAACGAGAAGACCATGTTGGGGGACATGTAGAACAGCCCGTAGCCGCCGCGCAGAACAGTCTGGTCGTTGATCCGGTATGCAAACCCCAGCCGAGGCGCGAAGTTGTTCTTGTCCGCCTTGTAGACTCCCCTCGGGATGTCCTCTCCGGAGTGTGCCAGGACCAACTCGGGCGCTCGCGAATAATCCGGTTGGGCGTAGCGGCCGTGTTTTTCATAGGGCGGCTGGAACAGTTCGTACCGCACCCCCAGGTTCAAGGTCAGATCAGGCGACACCTTCCAGTCATCGTTGACGTAGATGCCGAAGTCCTTCTTGCGAAAGTTGCGGAACCCGTCATTGACGGTGCAACACCGCGAGGTCCGGTTGGGAACGCCCAGGATGTAGTCCGCCACCGGGTTCCCCGTCCCCGGCTGGGTGCCGGTTTCGGTCAACTGCGAGGTGAAGATTCCGTTGAAAGTGAATAAGCCGTGGGCGAACAGAGCATGGCCGCCGTTCATCTGATACCAGTCGACTGAGGCGCCCGTGGAAATATTGTGGTTGCCGGTGATGTAGGAGAAGTTCTCCCGCATCGCGAACTGGTTGTCGGAGCGATTGTTGGGCGCATTGGCGATGGCTCCGGTTCCTCCCAGGCCGGAGATGTTGATGTTGGGGTTGCCGAGAAAACGGGGGCTCAGTCCCTTGATGCCCAGTTCCTCGTTGACCGCAACCTCCTGTTCCGAGTCCTCCAGAACCTGGGTGTGCCGGTTGAAGCCGACCCTGAAGTCGTTGACCGCGCTGGCGCCGAAAGTGTGGGTGTGACCCAACACGGCATTCTGAGCCGGGGATTTCCAGACGGTCGTGAAATTGGGAAGTGAAGCAAAGACGAAGGGCCAGAGGCGATCGTACCGGACCAGCGTATAGCGGCCGAAGATGGTGTCTTCTTCTCCGATCCTCTGATCGATTCGAATGTTCAACTGGTCGCTGAGGACCTGCTGGTTGGAGGAGTCCACCAGATTGCTGACGATGCCGGGGCGGTTCGCCGTGGGAAACAACCGCTGGAAGGCCTTGACCGAGACCGGATGCCACATGCTCTCGGGAATTATCTTGTTCGGAAAAGGCATTCGCTGACCGGTGTTGGGGTCGAGCTCGAAGGGATTGAAGATGGGGTTGCCTTCGCTGAAGTCTCCCCGCCGGTGCAGATCCGTGGGCACGCTGACGGCGCGGGTCACTTCCTTGTCCGACCGGATCGCCTCGTAGGTGACGAAGAAGAAGGTCTGGTCTTCCACGATCGGTCCGCCGATGGCGGCCCCGACGTTCTGCTGCGAGAAGGGCTCCTTCTCCGCGGCGAAGAAAGTGCGCGCGTCAAAGGCGTCGTTCCGGAAAAACCCCCAGGCGGAACCATGGTAGTCGTTCACGCCGGCGCGGGAGGCAATATTGATCACACCTCCCGAAGCCCGCCCGAATGCGGCCGAGTAGTTGCCGGCCTGGAACTTGAACTCCTGGATGGCGTCGACGGTCATACGGAATCCGACGCGGGTATCGACCGCGTCCTTCATGTCGATTCCGTCCAGCAGGAAGACCGTGCCTTCAGCCGGAGCTCCATGCACCGAGAAGTTGCCCCCGAAAATACTGCTGTGGAAGCTGATTCCCCCGCCGGGGAGCTTGTGGGTCGAGACGGCGCCGGGCTGCAACTCCACCAACTGAATGAAATTCCGTCCGTTCAAGGGCAGGTTGACGATGGTGTCATGATCGACCACGTCTCCGATTTCACCCGACTCGGTCTGCAACGCAGGAGGGGTCCCCAGGACCTCGACGACTTCCTGGATCTCACTTGGTGAAAGAGTGATGTCGACGGCAACGGTTTCATTGACCCGGACCACGACGTCTCTCTGCAGCACCGGTTGAAATCCCGCCAACTCCGCCCGAACGGAATAGTCGCCGGGCCGCAGAAACACGAACTTGTACGTGCCCGTGTCACCGGTGACGGCGCCCCAGGTCTGGGCTGTTCCCACGTTGGTCAACAGGACTTCGACGCCGGGGATGATCCCCCCCGTCTCGTCCGTGACCCTGCCGCTGATGCCTCCCGAGGTGATCTGGGCCGACAGGGGCGCGGCCATCAGGGCCACACCCAAGAAAAAGATTGCAATTTGGATTCTTCGCATCGGTCTCGCTCCTCTGATCAAATCATTCCCTTTTGTTCGTTATTCGGGCCTCTCATCGCACGATGGTCTTCAAAAGCCGGAAGACCCAATCCCGATCGCCCTGGTATTGGGATCCGAAATAGGCTGACCCGACAACTTTCCGGGCCACGTAGTTCGTCCGGATGGTGGCCACCACCAGGTCGTATTCTGGAACCACCGAAATCCGGGAGACGGCCTGCCAATTGATGTTTCCCCCGCGGGCTTCCTGGACGCCCTGTCCCGGCAACCACCAGTTCAGGCTGTAGTCCTCACCCCCGTGGGGTCCATGCCGGCGGCTCTGCGGTTTTCGCGTTTGCCGCACCCACTCCTCGCTGATCAACTGCTGGTCCCGCCAGCGCCCGTTGCGCAGGAAGAGATAGCCGAATCGGGCGGCGTCGGCGGAATTGATGACGACCCAGCCCGGTCCGGCACGCACGGCATGACCGTCGATCTCCCAGGGCGGGTCCAGATACCGGCCGTAGCCCGGCCAGAAGGGGTACATGAGGTTTTCCTGGATCACTCTGGCGGGCATCCAGCCCCAACGCTGGGCGGGCACCTGCAGATGACGGAAGAGCTTCTCATCCAGGACGTCCTTGAGGTCCTTCCCCCAAAGTGCCGTCAAGGCCTGGGCGAAGCGCCACATCCCGCCGTCGCTGTAGATGTACTCGCCGCCCGGCGCCCGGTGGGCGTAGTTGTAGGTGGAATCTCCCATTTCGCCGTCGGACCGGCTCAGGTCGATGTCGGGAAAGCCCGACACCATGTTGGCGAAATGCCTCCACGTGATCTTTCGATGATGGCCTTCGTTGAGGTATTTGTACGGATGGGACAGTTCTCCTTCACCTGTCCAGGTCTTCCGGACCAGGTCGTCCAACTCGACGAGGCCGGCGTCGACGGCCAGACCCAGACAGGTCGCGTTGAAGGTCTTGCCCATGGAAGCGGTCTGAACGGCCGTCCTCTGGTTGCCCCAAGTTGCCACCACGTATCCGTGGCGGACGATGGTCCCACCGATCCCCACTCGGGGCAGGATCCTCCGCAGGGCCTCCTCGTCGAAGCCCACATCCGCAGGACGCTTGGTTTCCCACTCCTTTCCGGGGAACCGTTTAAGCGCGTCGCCCGGAATATCTGTGGCAGGGACAGTCGAGGTTGAAGTCGCGAGGAATAGGATTAGGCACGCCGCCAAGAAGCCTTTTGTCACTCTCTCCTCAAGCTTCGGGAAGGAACACTCCGCGCCCCCTGGCGTCTGGTCCTCAATGAGGCACACGATAGCGACAGCCCGGAACGCAAGTCAAGAAAAAAGCCGCGTTCAGTCCTGTGTCGGTGATTGCGCCGATCGCCCGGCCTGATCCGCCCTGGAAGCGGGGGTCGTGGTCCCTGGGAAGAGTCGTTGTTGGGCCGTCGGACCCTGGTCCCGATTGCGCCACCAACGGAGGACCGCGAACGCCGCTAAGCCACCCACGGCTCCCAGAATCACGAAGCCGCGAACTGTCGGCAACCCCACCCAGAAAATGAACATGACGCCCAGGGCGAAGATGAGGCCGGCGGCGCCCTTGACCGGAATCTTCTCGATCCGGATCCCAGGATGGGGCTTCAATGGTTTGGAAGGTGAAGATTGTGGCATGGATTCATCGTACCATAGCTTTCGATTGGAAGATCAAGCATGGCGAACACGTCACAGTCGGTGATCATCGTCGGCGCCGGGATCGCCGGATTGAGCACCTCGTTCCATCTGGCCGACAAGGGTGTTCGGAAGATCCTGCTCCTGGACAAGGGCCGTGTGGGCGACGGTTCCAGCAGCCGGTCCGGGGCCATCAACACCATGATGATGGCCACCGAGGGGGCCAGCCGGGCGCGAGGAATCACCTTCGACATCTTCGAGCGGTTCGACAAGATCCTGGAGAACTACGACTTTCACCAGGTGGGTTGCCTGAATCTGCTGGACTCCCAGCAGTTCGAACGGGCCCGCCGGCTCCACCCGATGCACCGGCGTGCGGGAGCCCGGTTTCTGGTGCTCCGCCGGCAACAGATAGAGGAGCGATTCCCCGATCTTCGGATTCGTGACGACGAGTACGGCGTGCTGGACCTGCGCGGCGGTTACAGCGAACCGGACCGCTATCTTCCCGCGCTCAGCGCCAAGGTCCGGGAGATGGGCGTGGAAATCCGGGAAGGCGTGACCATCGAGGAGTTCCTGATCGAAGGCGGACGGGTCACGGGCGTTGGGACCCGGGAATCAGGTGAACTGCGGGCAGACTCGGTGGTCTGCACCGTGAATGCCTGGGCCAATTCGCTGATGGCCGAGGCGGGTCAGCCGCTGCCGGTGCGCAATTTCGTTCACGAACGATGGGTCACCATGCCCTTGGGCCATCCGCCCCGGCTTCCGGCCACCAACGACGATTCCAAGGGCGTCTATTACCGTCCCACGGAGGATGATCGCGTCCTGCTGGGAACCGGCGCCCACGAGGCGGTGCAGATCGAGCGGCCCGGACCCGACTTCCGGCTCACCGAGCTCGTCCCCGATCCCCGTTCCCTGCCCTTCATCCAGGAGGCGGTTCGGGACCGGCTCCCCCTGATCGAAGGGGTCGAGATCGACTACCATCGCGTGGGTCTGGTGAGCTACGCCCTGGACTTTCTGCCCAATATCGGCCCGGTGGACGCCTTGCCGGGACTCTATCTGGCCGTCACCTTCAACTCCGGCGGCTTCGGCTACCATCCCGTCGCCGGGTTCCTCCTGGCGGAATACATGGTGGATGGAAATACCAGCATCGACGCTGCCGAGTTCTCCCCGGACCGTTTTCTGGACTTCGACACCGAAAGCTACCTTGCAAAGATCGTCACTCACGGGCAGATGATCCGCGAACATGAGGCTCGGACGGCTCTTCCGGTGCGCAGACGCCATTGATCCTGTGATGCATGCTTGGGAACGGCTACCCCAGAACCCTGGTCAAGTCTCCTCGTTGCGTCCTTCCGCCGGGAAGGACAGAATGTCCGGAGCCGACAGGATTCTATAGGGGATTATATATGTAAGTGCCGAGAATTCAGGCTGATGGGTTACGATTCCTACCATGAAAGTCCACGCAACTATCCAGTGCAGAGCCAAGCTGTCCAAGGGTGGAATCCGGCGGTTGGACCGGGTGAGGTCCATCCTGAATCGGCTGTACAACGCTGCACTGGAGGAACGCAGGACGGCCTGGGAATCCGAGGAACACGGTGTGACCCTGTACGATCAGATGAAGGGGTTGACCTCCCAGAGGAAGGACGATCCGGAGGGGCTCGGGTCGGTGGCGGTCAAGGCGGAGCGTGGGATGTTGATGCGGTTGGACCGGGCCTTCAAGGCGTTCTTCCGTCGCTGCAAGGCGGGGGAGAAGCCGGGGTATCCTCGGTTCCGGCCCCTGGCGAGGATGGAGACCATCGACGTCGTCGACCCCAAGGCGACGATGGTGAAGAAGCGGGCTCGGGGCTACGCCATCCGGCCCAAGGGCTTCCCGACGATCCGGATCTTTCCGTCCCGGCCGTTGCCGGACGGATGCCCGTTGAAGGTGATGCGGATCGTCCGCAAGCCGAACCGGGTGTATGTGGACCTGACCTACGAGGTGGAGAAGCCGCCGCTACCGAAATGCGAGTCTTCGGTAGGGATCGACCTGGGAGTCCGCAAGCGAGCGGTGCTGTCCACGGGTGAGAGGATCGAACGGAATCGACGGGACTGGGCGGGGATCCGAAAGCAGCAGAGAAAGGTCTCCAGGTGCACGAAGACTTCCAAGACCAGACGGAAGCGGATCGTACAGCTATCTCGGCTCCGTCACCGGGAAGCGGTCCGAAACCGTAATGCCTGCCATCGTCTCTCCAGCAGGATCATTCGTGAGCACGGTCTGATCGCTGTGGAGAAGCTGAACATCCAAGGGATGGTAACGAAGGGCTCGAAGAAGAAGGGGCTGAATCGAGAAATAATGACGCAATCATGGGGGCTTCTGCGGAATCAACTCCAGTATAAGGCAGAATGGGCCGGTCGGGAGTTCGTAGAAGTGAATCCCGCATATACATCGCAGGACTGCCACCGGTGCGGCGCCCGCCACGATCCAGGGCGGAGCGAAACCTTCCGGTGCAGGGCCTGCGGACTTAGAATGGACAGGGACCACAATGCCGCCCTGAACATTCACAGGGCTGGGGTTCTTGCCCTGGGTACCGGAACGTATCTCGTTGGGGAAAGCGTGGTGCCAGAACTGTATGCCAAGGGCACTTAGGAATATAAGCCCCATTCCATAAGTCCGTTCGGAGGAAGGAACCCGCATGAGCGACGGTCAGACCCACCATCAGCGCACCGGCCGGGAGACCCAGCTCGAGAACGCCGTCATCGGTGAGGGCACCTTCATCGAGCCCGAAGTCACCGTCGGTTTTCGCTATCACCGGGACTGCGGTCCGGCCCGGGTCGGCCGCCACGGGATCCTGCGGCAAGGGACCGTCATCTATGGCGACACCCGGATCGGCGACTACTTCCAGACCGGTCTCTACGCGGTCATCCGGGCCAAGGTCGAGATCGGGAACTACTGCACCATCTTCAACCACTCGGTGGTGGAAGGAATCGTCCGCATGGGAAACGGGGTCCGGGTCATGGCCCACACCTATATCCCCACCCGGACCTGGTTCGGCGACCACGTTTTCGTGGGACCGGGCGTCATCTTCCTGAACGATCGAGAGCCTTGCCGATACGACGTCATGCCCACGCCCTGCGGCGCCACCATCGAAGACGAAGTGGTCATCGGCGGCGGTTGCACCATTCTTCCCGGGATCACCATCGGGGAGGGCAGCTTCATCGCGGCGGGAGCGGTGGTGCACCGTGACGTTCCCAGGAAGAGCTTCGTCAAGGGGGTTCCCGGCCGGGTGGAGCCTCTTCCGAGCAAATTCGACATGCCCAACAACCTGGGCGTCATGAGGCAGAAGATCGATCTGTGGCATCCGCTCACCGCCGATCTGGCCGCTGTCGATTGGCCGGAGCGCTGGGGTCCGGCACCCGACTGGTCCGCGTCCGACTGAGAATCCGGCAGGGCCCGTCGTTCCGTTCATGAAGGCGAAGAAGTAATGAGAAAAATGCCGATCCTGCTCTTGGCCGCGTGCTTTTCCAGCGTCTGCCTGTTCGGCAACTGGCCCGATTACCGGGGCCCTGGCCGGGACGGTGTGTCCGAGGCCGCGAACCTGCCCCTGCGCTGGAGCGAGACCCTCAACGTTCGATGGAAGACGCCGATTCACGGCCGTGCCTGGTCCTCTCCGGTGATCTGGGGAAAACAGGTCTGGCTCACCACCGCCACGGAGGACGGCAAGGTCCTGTCGGTGCTCTGCATCGACCGGGACAGTGGACAGATTCTCCTGGATCGGAAGCTCTTCGACGTTGCCAATCCTCGTCCCCTGAGCAACCCCATCAACACCTATGCCAGTCCCTCCCCGACCATCGAGGAAGGTCGGGTTTATGTCCATTTTGGGAGTTACGGGACCGCCTGTCTTGACACCGGAACCTTCCAGGTCCTCTGGCAACGCCGGGACCTCCCCTGCGACCACTGGCGTGGCCCGGCCTCTTCTCCCGTGCTTTGGAAGGATCTCCTCTTCCTGCACATGGACGGCGCCGACGTTCAGTACGTGGTGGCTCTGGACAAGACGACCGGCGCCAACCGGTGGGTGACCTTTCGCTCGGTCGACTACGGCGACCTGGACGAGAACGGCCGCCCGCGCCAGTCGGGAGACTTTCGCAAGGCTTACAATACACCCTTGGTGGTCGATTTCCGGGGAGAGCCGCAACTCATCAGTCCCAGCGCCAAGGGAGCCTATGGTTATGATCCCCGCACCGGAAGCGAGATCTGGCAGATCAGCCACGGGGGTCACTCCTCGGCCCCGCGGACCCTCTACTCCGACGGCCAGGTCGGGATCAGCACGGGATACATTGGGGGCACGGCCCAGCTCTGGGGCGTCCGTCTCGGTGGCCGGGGCAATGTGACTGAAACCCACGTCGCGTGGAAGTACGCCCGCGGCTCTCCGAAGCACTCCTCCCCGGTTCTGGCCGGGGGGCGGGTCTACATGATGAGCAATGACGGGATCGCCACCTGCCTCGACTTCAAGAGCGGACAGGAGATCTGGAAGGGCCGAATCGGTGGCCACCACTCTGCCTCTGTCCTTTACGCCAGCGACCGAATTCACTTCTTCGACGAGGACGGTCAAACCACCATCATCAAACCGGGGGAGACGCTTGAGATTCTGGCCAGAAACCAGTTGGACGACGGCTTCATGGCCTCTCCGGCGGTGGCCGACGGAGCGCTCTTCCTACGCACGACGACGCAACTCTACCGCATCCAGGAATAGCGATTGGCGGATATGAAACAATCATCGATCCTGCTCCTGGCCGCGTGCTTTGCCAGCATCTCCCTGTTCGGCAACTGGCCCGACTACCGGGGCCCCCGCCGGGACGGCGTGTCCGAGGTGGCGAGCCTGCCCCTGCGCTGGAGTGAGACGCTCAACGTTCGCTGGAAGACGCCCATTCACGGGCTTGGCTGGTCCTCTCCCGTGATCTGGGGAAAACAGGTCTGGCTCACCACCGCCACGGAGGACGGCAAGATTCTGTCGGTGCTCTGCATCGACCGGGACAGCGGACAGATTCTCCTGGATCGGAAGCTCTTCGACGTCGCCAGACCTCGTGCCCTGAACAACCCCGTCAACACCTATGCCAGTCCCTCGCCGACCATCGAGGAGGGTCGGGTCTATATCCATTTCGGGAGCTATGGGACCGCCTGCCTGGACACCGGGACCTTTGAGGTTCTCTGGCAACGCCGGGACCTCCCCTGCGATCATTGGCGAGGTCCGGCGTCTTCGCCTCTGCTCTGGGAGGACCTCCTGTTCCTGCAGATGGACGGTGCCGACGTTCAGTACGTGGTGGCTCTGGACAAGACGACCGGCACCAACCGGTGGGTGACCTTTCGTTCGGTTGACTACGGCGACTTGGAGGAGGACGGTCGACCCCGCGCGTCCGGGGACTTCCGGAAGGCCTACAATACACCGCTGGTGGTCGATTTCAAGGGAGAGCTGCAGCTCATCAGCCCCGGCGCCAAGGGGGCTTACGGATACGATCCCCGCACCGGTCGGGAGATCTGGCAGATTCGCCATGTGGGCCACTCCTCGGCCCCCCGGACCCTCTATTCGGACGGGCAAGTCGGGATCGGCACGGGGCACATCGGCGGTACGGCCCAAATCTGGGCGGTCCGTCTCGGCGGCCGGGGCGACGTGACCGGATCCCATGTCGCGTGGAAGCACGCCCGAGGCGCTCCCAAGCGCTCCTCACCGGTTCTGGTCGAGGGGCGCATCTACATGGTGAGCAACGACGGGATCGCGACCTGCATCGACTTCAAGAATGGAAAGGAGATCTGGAAGGAACGAATCGGGGGGCTCCACTCCTCCTCGGTTCTCTTTGCCAGCGGCCGGATTCACTTCTTTGACGAAGACGGCCTCGCCACCATCATTCAACCGGGCGATACCCTGGAAATTCTGGCTCGAAACAAGCTGGACGACGGTTTCATGGCCTCGCCGGCGGTGGCCGACGGAGCGCTCTTCCTGCGCACGACGACGCACCTCTACCGGATCCAGGAGTAGCGACCTCAGCCGGCAGGATGTCGGCCTGCCTTATTCGATTGTGAACCTTGGCGTTACGACCCGAGCCCTGGCTCGCCCCACTCGGCGCCGAACACGAACTCATCCAGCGGCCGCCGTGTGCGCAGGTTCTCGTCTCGTGCCCGCAGTTCCCGGGCTTGAGCACCCAGGTCAGCCCGATAGCCCAACGCGAGCGCCGTCACGACCTCGAATTCGTCCGGGACAGCAAAGACTTCCCTTGCCTTGCCGGGCAGGATCCCGGCCATCTGATGCACGTAGACTCCCCGGCTCGTGGCCTCGAAGGTGAGGCTCGCAGACGCAAGTCCCAGATCGTGTTGCGCAACGCGGTTGGGCTTGCCGTTTTGGGAGAAGGTGATCCTGGTGCATCCCAGGGCGAGCGTTGGGACTTCCCGTGCCCAAGCCTGGTTGCCCTTGAGCAAGCAGCTCAGGACCTTTTCAAAATCGTCCTTCCGATCGCGATTCGCAACGATGTAGCGCCACGGCTGTTCGTTGAATGAGGAGGCTGCCCAGCGTGCCGCCTCAAAGATGGAAAGCAGGTGTTCGCGCGGTATTGGTCGCTTGGAGAACGCGTACGGACTCCAGCGCGTCGAGATGAGTTCGTGAACGGGATGATCCGGGGAGGCCTCCTTGCGCATGCTCTTCAGTGTACGAAACCGTCCGGATTGCATCAAAGCGGCCCCAGGCGAAACCTGGAACATAGCCGCTGCCTTGGAGGGGCGATTTCCGATCGCCCTTTCCCTTCTTGCGGTATTTTGCTCCGGAGTTCGGCGGTTGGAAACCGCCGCTCCCGGCCCTTGTATTTTCCGGCCTTGGTCGTAGTAGACTGAGCGCGATCGGCAGCGGGAAGTCTTCCCCCCGATGCCGCCGAGTCGAGCAGACGGAGGAGCAACGTGAGTCAAAAGCGGATCGTCTACCCCTACATCCCCAATTCGGTCCCCGAAATCAAAGCCCAGATGCTCAAGGAGGTGGGCGCCCAGGACATCATGGATCTCTACGAGGAGATTCCCGACGAGTTGATCCTGAAGCAGAGGATGGACCTCCCGGAGCCGATTCTGGACGAGTACTCCTTGAAACGGCACCTGGAGGAGATCCTGGACCGGAACCGCAACTGTGACGACCATCTGAATTTTCTCGGCGCCGGTTGCGCCCAGCACCACGTCCCGGCCGTCTGCGACGAGATCAGCAGCCGCGGCGAGTTCGTGACGGCCTACGTGGGCGAGCCTTACGCCGATCACGGCAAATGGCAGGCCCTCTTCGAGTACGCCAGCCTCATGGGGGAGCTGCTGGACATGGACGTCTTGAGTTGCCCCCTCTACGACGGTCCAGCGGCCGCGGCCACGTCACTGAGGATGGCCTCCCGGACCACCGGCAGAAACGGGGTCCTGGTTCCCCGGTCAGCGAGTCCGGATCTGATGGCGGTGGTCCGCAATTACCTGGGTGGCATCGGCGAGCCCCAGGTCTCCATCCGGACCGTCGATTTCGATCCCGGCACAGGCCTTCTGAACCTGGAACAACTGCGGTCCCAGGTCTCGTCGAACACGGCGGCGGTGCTCATCGAGAATCCCGGGTATCTGGGCACCATCGAGACCCAGGCCGAGGAGATCGGAAAGATCGCCCGCGACGCCGGCGCCGAGTTCGTCGTTTATACCGACCCCATTTCCCTGGGAGTCCTGGCGCCTCCGGCCCACTACGGCGGGACCTTCGCCTGTGGAGACTTCCAGCCTCTTGGAATGCATATCCAGTGCGGCGGCGGACAAGGAGGCTTCATCGCCACTCATGGCGATATGCGATACGTGGCCGAGTTCAAGGACCTCATGTTCGGCCTCACCGAGACCGTCCGAGAGGGGGAGTGGGGCTTCGGCGAGGTGCTCTTCGACCGGACCTCCTACGGTTCCCGGGAACAAGGCAAGGAGTACACGGGTACCACTACGGGACTCTGGGCCATCACGGCCGGTGTCTACCTGGCGTTGATGGGTCCTCGGGGGATGGAGGAGATCGGCCAAACCATCCTCCAGAAGTCCCAGTACGCCGCTCAGCAGATTGCCCGGATACCGGGCGTCCAGGTCAATGCGGACACTCCTTTCTTCAAGGAATTCGTCGTGAACTTCGACGGGACCGGCAAGAGCATCAGCGAGATCAACTCCGCGCTCCTGGACCGCAAGATCTTCGGTGGCAAGGATCTCTCCGGAGAGTTTCCCGAGTTGGGCCAGAGCGCCCTCTATTGCGTGACGGAAAGAATCACCCAGGACGACATCCACTCGCTGGCCCGCGCCCTGGGCGAGTGCTGCAGCTGAGACAGGATCTGACGGCCGGAAAAATCCGGAACCGGAAAGGAGATCGGGACCATGGGCAGAGACCGTGAGACGTTGCTCAGGAAATACCACCAGGCTCGATGGGACGAGGAGATCATCTGCGAGATGCACGTGCCCGGCGAACGGGGCATTCTGGTTCCCCGGGCGGAACCCGGCATCCAGGAGGCGGTGGGAGACGGATGGTCCCGGATTCCTGAGAACCTGAGACGGAAACGCCCGCCGGCCCTGCCGGAAATCAACCAGATGCGGGTGAACCGCCACTACCTGCGCCTCTCCCAGGAGACGCTGGGCACCGACGTCAACATCGACATCAGCCAGGGGACCTGCACCATGAAGTACAGTCCCAAGATTCAGGAGCACGTGGCCACCCGAAACCCGGGCATGGCCGAGCTCCACCCCCTGCAGGACGAGAGCACGATCCAGGGAATCCTCCATGTCTACTACCAGTTCGAGCAGTTCCTGAAGGAGATCTCGGGCCTGGACCGGTTCAGTTTCCAGCCCGGAGGCGGCGCCCAGGGGGTCTTTACCAACGCCTCCATGGTGCGCGCCTACCACGCCTCCCGAGGCGATCACCAGCGGGACGAGGTGATCACCACCATGTTCTCCCACCCCTGCGATGCGGCCACCGGCGCCACCGCCGGCTACAAGGTCGTCACCCTGATGCCGGACGAGACCGGCTACCCGCACCTGGACGCCATGAAGGCGGCCGTTTCCGAACGGACCGCGGGCATCTTCATCACCAACCCGGAGGACACGGGTCTCTACAACCCCCAGATCAGGGAATTCGTCGACATCGCCCACGGCGTGGGCGCCCTCTGCAGCTACGATCAGGCCAACGCCAACGGGCTCCTGGGGGTGACGCGGGCGAAAGAGGCGGGTTTCGATCTCTGCCACTTCAACGTTCACAAGACCTTCTCCATGCCCCACGCCTGCATGGGACCCGCCATCGGCGCCGTCGGGGTGGTCGACGAGTTGAAACCGTATCTTCCCCTGCCCCGGGTCGAATTCGACGGCGAACGCTACTCCCTGGACTACCAGGGCGATCCGGAAAGCATCGGCCGGGTCCGTTCCTTTCTGGGCAACGCCCAGGGCGTCCTCAAGGCCTACGCCTGGGTCATGCAGCTCGGCGCCGACGGACTGCGGGAAGTGGCCGAGTGCTCCGTGCTCAACAACAACTACATGCTGAAGAAGCTGAGCGAGGTGCCGGGGGTCGTCATCTGGTACTCGGAAGGAAAACGGCGCCTGGAGCAGGTGCGCTACAGTTGGGACAAGCTGAATCGGGACACCGGCGTGGGAACGGACGACATCAACCGGAGAATCGCCGACTACGGGATCCAGCACTACTGGCCCAGCCATCACCCCTGGATCGTCCCCGAGCCCTTCACTCTGGAGCCGTGCGAGTCCTATTCCAAGGACGACATCGACGAGTACGTGGCCGTGCTGCGCCAGATCTCCAAGGAAGCCTACGAGAATCCGGAACTGGTCAAGACCGCGCCGCATAATTCGGCCATTCACAAGGTGCCGGCGCCCAGCATCGACGAGCCCGAGCGGATCGCAGTGACCTGGCGCCAGTACGTTAAGAAACAAGCGGCCAACAGTTCCGAGTAATGCCTCGGCGCACTCTCGGCGTCATCGTCAATCCCGTGGCCGGCATGGGCGGCCGGGTGGGACTCAAGGGAAGCGACGGGATCGAGATCCTGCGCCGCGCCCGCGAGCTGGGGGCCAGGCCCGAAGCCCCGGGGCGGATGGCCCAGACGCTGAAGGCCGTCTCCGAATTCAAGGACCAGGCCCGAGTCCTCACCTACCCCGACCAGATGGGGGAGCATTCCTGCGCCCTGGCGGGCCTCCCCGCATCCGTCATCGGACGGACCGACGGCGAGCATACGACTCCCGAAGACACCCGGCGGGCTGCCCGGGAGATGGCGGCCGCCGGAGCCGACCTGATCCTCTTCGCCGGAGGGGACGGAACCGCGCGCGACCTCTACCACGCCGTCGGCGAGCAGGTGCCGGTTCTGGGGGTTCCGGCGGGCGTAAAGATCCACTCGGCCGTCTATGCCGTGACCCCCCGGAGTGCCGGCGAGCTGGTGGTCCTCTGGCTGCAGCGCCGTCTGCTGCGAATGCGGTCCTCCGAGGTCATGGACATCGATGAGGAGGCCTTCCGGGCCGGAGTTGTCCGCGCCAAACTCTACGGATACCTGCGGGTCCCGGAGGAGAACCGGTTCGTCCAGAACGTGAAGGCGGGAGGAGTCGTCCACGAGGCGGAAGCCCTCCAGGGAATCTGCGCGGAGGTGCTGAGAGAGATGGAGGATCCGGACTGTATCTTCGCCGTGGGACCGGGAACCACGACGCGGGGCATCCTCCAGGCCCTGGAGCTCGAGAACACGCTGCTGGGGGTGGACGTGGTGCGGAACAAGAAGCTGCTCGCCAACGACGTCACGGCGCGCCAACTCCTGGATCTGATCGACGGACACAGGGCCAAGGTCGTGGTGACGGCAATCGGAGGTCAGGGGCATATCCTGGGCCGGGGAAACCAGCAGATCAGCCCTGAAGTCATTCGCCAGGTGGGCCGGGAGAACATCCTGATCATCGCCACCAAGGAGAAACTCGTCTCCCTGGGAGGCCGCCCGCTGCTGGTGGATACGGGTGACCCGGCCCTGGACCAGGAACTCTCCGGCTACATGCGGATCATCACCGGCTACGGCGACTATGTCATCTACAAGGTGGGTTAGGAGGGGGGATTAGGAGGGCGGACTTTTAGTCCCCCAACGTCCCGACGCACGTTCGGAGCTCGGCGGTTAAATTATCGCCGGACCCGTTCATTGGGAGGTCGGCAGCTAGGAAGCCGCCGCTCCAATTTTCCCCTCCCTCGCCGGTGAGTTATGATCCTCCCACGGCGCCTTCGGCGCCCGCACTCGAACAACCTTGGAGGCCAACGCGACTGCGAGGACTCTATGATCAGGAAGCATCCCTCTTGTCCAAACTGGTGTGGTCCGGAACGCCTCGTCTCCCGAGCCGCCGGGAGTCTAGTCGTCTTTCCCTTGTTGCTGGTCGGCTTCCTCGCCGCTTGCGCCGTCGATCCGGCTCAGCAGGAAGGAACCGCTCAGACCGAGACCCGAAAACACCGTGTGATCTTCAACGGGGACTCGGCGGTTCTCATGCACCCTGGAGCCTCCACCGTCGAAGGCTTCCTGGCGCCCCGGCTCGAGGCCCTTCCGGGAACCCCCGTGACCACCATCAGCTGGTCGATCCTGGCAGGCGACGCCCCCTCCTACGACAGTCGCATCCAACCGATCTACGGAGACGCCCAACAATTTGACCGCCCGGACTACATGAACCCGTACGCGGCCAACCTCAAGACCCTGGTCGAAGCCGGCACCTGCCCCCTGAAGATCGTCACCGACTTCGCCCATGAGCATGGAATGGAGGCCTTCGCCTCGTTGCGCATGAACGACGTTCACGACAGCTTCGTCGAGGGGCACCTCTCCCGCTGGAAGCTTGACAATCGAGAGTTCCTGGTGAGCACTCGCGGACTGCAGACGGCCATCGCCGAACCCGCCTTTCCCGGTTCCCCGGTGGCCAACCTCTACTCCACGGCTCTGGACTTCACCCACCAGATCGTCCGGGACCGCAAATTCGAGATCATCGAGGAGGTCTGCCTCCGGTACGACCTGGACGGCGTCGAGCTGGACTTCATCCGGCATCCCGTCCTCTTCAAGAGCATCTTCGAAGGAGGGACCATCACCCCCGAGCAGGTCTCCCTCATGACTGCCTTCATCCGGAGGGTTCGGCAGCGCATGGACGAGATCGGACAGGAGCGCGGACGGCCTCTCCTGCTGGCGGTTCGGACTCCGGATGACCTGGAACTTTCCCTGGGCATCGGCCTGGATCTGGACACCTGGATGCGCGAAGGTCTGGTAAACATGCTGTTCCTGGGAGGGGGTTACGCGCATTTCTCCCTTCCCGTGGCGAAGATGGCCCAGGCGGCCCATGTCTACGGCGTGCCTCTCTATCCCTGCATCAACAATCCCGGCCAACTGATGGACGGCAAGGGAGACGAGATGACCCGGGCCCTGGCCGCCAAGTGGTATGCCGCCGGCGCCGACGGAATCTATTTCTGGAATCTGACGGCTCCCTGGGAACAGATCCGCGACGAGGCCCGGTGGCGGGCGCTCCGGAAACGTGTCTACGCCTGTCTGGACGGCATCGACGACCCCAAGGCGCTGGAAGGCAAGGAGAAGATCTACTCGGCCGCCGTAGAAGTCTGGTTCCCCTACGCCTTCATCTCCAGCGCCGGCGTTCTACCGGCGCGCCTGGAGCCGCGTGGGCGGACCGAGATTCCCATCGTCATCGGTGACGACGTCCCGCGCCTGGAGCAGGAAGGCCGCCTGGAAAGCGCCGAACTCACGCTGGAACTGCAGGGCGCACTGCCCCGGTTGGACCAGTTGGTCCTGAGCCTCAATGGGAAGTCCCTGGCGGGAGGACGGTTGCTGCAGCCCGAGGCGGAGACGGACCCGTCCCGAGTCGCTTTCGTACTGGCAGCCGGCGCGTTGCGGCGAGGGGAGAACCTGGTGGAGGCCGGTCTCAGCGAGTCCTCTCCCGGTCAGGAGTTGACCCTCCTCAAAGCCCAACTGAGATTGGTTCCGGGTGATCCTGCGCCATGACCTCCGACCAGCCGTCAACCTCCGTCCCGGCGATCGAGAGACTCTTTCGCCTGGACGGCCAGGTGGCAGTGGTCACCGGCGGCGGCGGCAGCATTGGGCGCATGGCCGCCCATGTCCTGGCCCAGGCCGGAGCCGTAGTGGTGGTGGCCGACCGCAACCGGGAGGCGGCTGAGCGGGTCGCGGGGGAGATTGCCGGCGATGAGGGGCAAACCGCGGTCCGGGAATGGGACGTGACCCTGGAGCCGGTGGTTGCCGCCGGGTTCGGGCAGGTCCTGGACGAGTACGGACGCTTGGACGTGTTGGTCAACAGCGTGGGTGGCGGGAAACACGTCCCGGCCATGGAGATGAGCCTGGCGGACTGGAACGAAGTGCTCACCAGGAACCTGACCTCCACCTTCCTGTGTTGCCGGGAAGCGGGTCGCCGGATGGCGGCCCGGGGAGGCGGCAGCATTGTCAACATCTCGTCCATCCTGGGCCACAGCGGAGGCGGAATGTATCCCAACTCGGCCTACCACGCCGCCAAGGGGGCGGTGGTGAACCTGACCCGGGCACTGGCGGCGGAATGGGGCCGCCACGGAGTCCGGGTCAACGAGATCGCTCCCACCTTCACCGACACGCCGCTGGCCGCGTCCATTCTGCACCTTCCCGAGATGCGGACGGCCATCGAGGAGTACACTCCCCTGGGGCGCGTGGCCCAAGTTGGAGACATGGCCGGCGCGATCCTCTATCTGGCCAGCTCCGCGTCCGCCATGGTCACGGGGCACAGTCTTTACGTAGATGGAGGGTGGCTGGCTCGCTGAGCAGAATCGTGGAATCGTGAGAGACAGAGGAGAGACCATCACCATGGGAATTAACGGACCGACAGCGGAACAACTGCTGAAAATGTACGCCGTCATGTGGCGCATCCGGCTCTTTGAAGAGCAGGCGGAGTACCAGTCCGGCCAGGGCAAGGTGCTGGGGGCGCTGCACACCTACATCGGACAGGAGGCGGTGGGAGTCGGGATCTGCGCCCATCTCACCGATGCCGACTACATCACCTCCACCCACCGGGGCCACGGCCACTGCATCTCCAAGGGCGCCGACGTCCGGCGCATGATGGCTGAGCTGTTCGGGCGCGTCACCGGCTACTGCAAGGGGAAGGGGGGCTCCATGCATATCGCGGATTTCGCCGTGGGGATGCTGGGAGCCAACGGCATCGTGGCGGGCGGTTTCGGCTTGGCCACGGGAGCCGGCCTGGCCGCGCAGATGCGGGAGAGCGGGCAGGTCGCCGTCTGTTTCTTCGGAGACGGCGCCGTCAATCGCGGACCCTTTCACGAGAACATCAACCTGGGCGCCGTCTGGCGCCTTCCCGTGGTCTACGTCTGCGAGAACAACCAGTACGCCCAGTGGACTCCCCAGGAGGAGATCACCCTGGTGACCGACGTGGCCTCCATGTCCTCCGCTTACGGCATTCCCGGTGCTCAGGTGAACGGCATGGACGTCCTGGCCGTCTACGAGGCGGCCGGCGAGGCCATCGAGCGCGCCCGCCGGGGCGAGGGGCCCACCTTGCTGGAGTGCAAGACCTACCGCTTCCACGGCCACAATTTCGGCGACCCTCAGCAGTATCGAACCAAGGAGGAGATTTCGGATTGGTCCGGCCAGCACGATCCCATCCAGGGCCTTGGGGCCCATCTCCTCCAAGAGGGGATGCTGACGGCTGAGGAAGCCGAGTCGATCCGGAAATCGGCGGAGGAGGAGATCGCCGACGCGGTGCGATTCGCGGACGTGAGTCCCTACCCCGGCCCGGAGGAGTTGACGCGAGACGTTTTCTCCACCCCGGTTGCGTGAGAAAAATCCGTCCAGAAGGAGGACCAGCCCGTCATGCCCTCGATACCCATGAACCAGGCGATTCGAGAAGCCCTGCACGAAGAGATGGCCCGGGATTCGAGCATTTTCGTCCTGGGCGAAGACGTGATCGCCCACGGAGGACCCTATGCCGTCACCCGGGGCATCGCCGAGAAGTACCCGGACCGGATCCGCCAGACCCCCATCTCCGAGGCCGCCATCGTCGGCACCGCCGTCGGCGCCGCCATGTGCGGACTGCGTCCGGTGGCGGAGATCATGTATGTCGACTTCATCACCTGCGCCATGGATGAAGTGGTCAACCAGATGGCCAAGGTCCGCTACATGTTCGGAGGCCAGACCGACGTCCCGGTGATATTGCGGCTCCCCTCGGGTTCGGCAAGGTTGATCGCCGCCCAGCATTCTCAGAGCCTGGAAGCCTGGTTCATGCACGTGCCCGGCCTGCAGGTCGCGGTTCCTTCCACCCCCCGCGACGCCAAGGGGCTCATGAAGTCGGCCCTGCGGGGCCGGGACCCGGTCATGTTCATCGAGTACAAACGGCTCTACTCGGTCAAGGGGGAGGTTCCGGACACGGAATATCTGATTCCCTTTGGCCAGGCCGACGTCAAGCGCGAAGGGGATGACATTACGGTGGTGGCATCCGGCCCCATGGTGGGGAAGGCGCTGGAAGCAGCGCGGATCCTGAGTGCGGAAGACATCGAATTGGAGGTGATCGATCCCCGGACCCTGGTCCCGCTGGACGCGGACACGATTTTCTCCTCGGTGGAGAAGACCAACCGGGCCATCGTCACCGACGAAGAGGTCCGCCGGGGAGGATCGAGCGCGGAACTGGCCTCCCGGATCGCCGAAGAGTGCTTCGATTACCTGGACGCTCCCGTCCGGCGGGTTGCCGCCGCCAATGTGCCCATGCCCTTCAGCCCCGTGTTGGAGAAGCTGGCGGTGCCCAGCGTCGAGAAGCTGGTCGCCGCGGCGCGAAACCTGGTCGCGTAAAGGACGAACCTTATGGCGGTTAAATTCGGAATGCCCAGCCTGGGCCACACCATGGAATCGGGGACGGTTCTGGAGTGGCTGAAACAGGAGGGGGACCGTCTCGCCAAGGGAGATCCCCTTTTGATGGTGGAGACCGACAAGGTGACCACCGAAGTGGAGGCGCCCATGGACGGAACGCTCCACAAGATCGTCGTTCCCGCCGGTCAGGAGCGGCCCATCGGCGCCATTCTTGCGATCCTGTTGGTTCCCGGTGAGAGCCCCGATCCGGCGGAGACGGCTCGCCTGTTGGCTCCGGAGGGAGCCCCGGCTACTCGGAAGAAGGCACCAAGAGCCGCGACCCGTCCCTCACCGCGGCGCAAACGGCCCGCCAAGTCCGGCCGATTGCGAATCTCTCCGGTCGCCCGGAGGCTGGCCGCCCGGCACGGCGTGGATCCCGCCACCGTGGCCGGTTCCGGCCCCGGCGGACGGATCACCAAGGACGATATTCTGCGTGCGGCTGCCGCAGCCGCTTCCCCTCGCCAGCCCGCTCAAGTACCCGAGTCCACTCTCGGAGTGACCCGGACGATTCCCCTGACCGGTACCCGAGGGCGCGTGGCTCAACGTCTCTCTCAGAGTTGGCGGGAGATCCCCCGGGTGACGGAAGTGATGCACGTGGACATGAGCCGGACGGTGGATTTCCGTGAGACTAATCTCTCCCGCTGGGAGTCCAGCTACGGAATGCGGATCTCCCTCAACGACCTGGTGACGAAGGCGGTGGCCGTGGCGTTGGAGCGGCATACCCTCCTCAATGCCACGCTGGTGGACAACCAGGTTCGAGTCCACGATGGGATCAACATCGGCCTGGCCGTCCATCTGGACCAGGGATTGGTGGTGCCGGTTCTGAAAGATGCCGGCCAAAAGAACCTGGAGCAACTGGCCCAGGAAAGCCGGTCCTTGGCCGGGAAGGCTCGGAACGGAACTCTGGATCTGGCCGACGTGAGCGATGGAACCTTCACCATCACCAACCTGGGCGGTGCCCACGTCGACCTGTTCACCCCCATCATCAATCCTCCCCAGGTGGCGATTCTGGGAATCGGCCGGATCCAGCCCAGGCCGTTGGCCGTCGACGGGCAGTTGGAGGTCGTTCCCACGGCCTACCTCTGTCTGGTCTTCGATCATCGGGCCGTCGACGGATACCCGGCCGGCCTCTTCCTGAAAGAACTGCGGGACCTGTTCGCCCACCCGGAAGAATACGCGGGGAAGTGAGGAGTGAGAGAAGAGGCCGGGGCGGAGGTTTGGGTGCCCGAAGAGCCTGTGTTACGATTTGGCGCTTCTCTGAGGAGATAAAGGAAATATGAAGGAAAATCTTCCGCTGCTTCCCACGTCGGTCATCGGCAGCCATGCCATTCCGAGCTGGTTCTATACCGCGTTGGAGGCCATCGAGGCGGGAAAATACGGCAAGACCGACAAACGGGAACTCTACGATGACGCCGTGAGCATCGCCATCCGGGACATGGAACGGACCGGCGTGGACGTCATCTCCGACGGGGAGATGCGGCGCTGGCACTTCGTCCAGAGCTTCTACGAGAAGATGGAAGGCATCGAACCGGAAGAGCCGCTTCGCAAGGTAGGTTTGTACGCCTACGATTCGGTGCCCCGATACCGTCTCCGGGAAAAGGTGACCGTCCCGCGGGGACTCGGTGTGGTCGAGGAGTTCAAGTACTTGAAGACCCAGACCGACAAACCGGTCAAGGCCACCTGTCCGGGTCCCTTGACCGTCACCATTCACCTCAGGGACTCGTCGGTGCGGGAGTTCTACCGGGACCGCATGGAGCTGTTCTGGGAATTCGCCGAGGTCGTGAACCAGGAACTCAAGGATCTCGTCAAGGCGGGCGCCGACTACATTCAGTTGGACGAGCCCTCCTTCGCCATCATCCCCGGGGAACTGAAGGAGTACCTGGACCTGTACAACCGGTGCGTGGAAGGGGTCGATGCCAGGATCGCCTTTCATGTCTGCTTCGGAAACCTGGGGTCGCGCCCCCGCGGCAAGCGGGAGTACGGACCCATGATTTCCTACCTGCTGGAGGCCAAGTGCGACGAGTTCGTCCTGGAGTTCGCGAACCGGGAGATGCACGAATTGGAGCTGTGCCGGGAGCTGTCCCAGGAACGGGACATCGGCGTCGGGGTCATCGACATCAAGTCCTTTTACCGGGAGAAGCCCGCAGACGTGGCGGACCGAATTCGCGCCGCGCTGCAATATATTCCGCCCGAGAAGCTCTGGATCGTACCCGACTGCGGTTTCTTCCAGCTTCCCCGATGGATCACGGTCAATAAGCTGCGCAACATGGTGGCCGGAACCCGAATCGTCCGTCAGGAGTTGACCGGGTCCCCGGACTGACTTTCGAAGCGGTACGAGAAAGAAGGTGGAAATGACCGACGTTCTCAAAGTGGGCCGTACCCTGACGACGGAGCACAAGGTCAGCGACGATCTGACCGCAGACCGTTTCGGAAACCCCGGCGTCCAGGTGCTGGCCACGCCGGCACTGGTGGCCCTCATCGAAGCGTGCGCCATCCGCTGCGCCGCGCCGACCCTGGCCGAGGGTCAGGGCACGGTGGGAACCCGGGTGAACATGCAGCATCTGGCTCCGACGCCGGTGGGCATGAAGGTGACGATCCGGGTCGAGCTGGTGGAACTGGAGGGCAAGCGGCTCGGATTCCAGTTCCAGGCGCATGACGAACGGGACCTGATTGCCCGCGGCACCCACGAGCGCTACATCCTCGGATCCATGGCGCGGTTTCTGGCCCGAGCCGGCGAGAAGTCAGGTGCCGGAGACTGATTCGGTCCAACTCTCCATCCGGGACGGAGTGGCCTGGCTCACTCTCAACCGGCCCCAAGTACTCAATGCACTGGACCAGGAGATGGTCCGGCGTTACGTGCAGTTCCTGAACCGGATTCGCGACGACGACTCGGTCCGGGTGGTGGTGACCCGGGGAGCGGGACGCGCCTTCTGTTCCGGCAGCGATCTGCGCGAGCTGGCGCCACTCTCAGCCGCCGAGGCCACCTCCCTGGAGAGGGGTTATGGGGAGGCTTTCGGTCTGCTCGATTCCCTGCCCCAGCCGACTCTGGCGCTGGTCCACGGCTATGCCCTGGGCGGCGGCCTTCAGGTCACCCTCTACCACGACTTCCGGATCGCATCCGGGTCCGCTGTCTTCGGTCTTCCCGAGGTGGAATTGGGCTGGACGCCTCCCTGGTCGTTGGGGAGGACCGTTGATCTGCTCGGCGGAGCCGCTGCCCGCTGGCTGCTGCTGACCTGCGAGAAAATCGACGCCACTCGCGCGCTCCAGATGGGACTGGTCAACGAAGTCGTGCCGGATTCAGAGCTCCTGAGCCGGGGCGAAGCGCTGGCCCGGCGGCTCGCCTCATTTCCGCCGGAGGGTCTGGCCCGCACGAAGGCTCTCCTGCACCGGATGTCGGAACTCAGGAGCGACCACTGGGAAGGCGTGGCCTCGGCCGATTTCCTGGCGTGCTTCGAGAGCCGGGAGAGCCGGAGGAACGTCCAGGACTTCGTGAGCCGGCGGCGGAAGTAGGATTGGAGGGGCGATTTCCAATCGCCCGCCCGGAGGGGCGATTTCTAGTCGCCCCCTCTTCCCAAGACTCCCCTGTCGGCGACAAGAAAGTCGCCGCTCCAGTCGCCGCTCCCCTACCGCAACAAGTCCCGGGAAATGATCTCCCGCATGATCTCGGACGTGCCCGACGCGATGGGCCAGAGCCGATAGTCCCGGGCGAAGCGCTCCACGGCGTACTCCCGCATGTAGCCGTACCCACCGTGCATCTGCACGGCGTGGTAGGCGACGCGATTGGCCATCTCGGTGGCGTAGAGCTTCGCCATCGACACCACCCGGGTGCACTCCTGCCCCGACGCGAAGAGGGAGGCGGCATGATAGGTGAGTTGCTTGGCCGCTTCCGCCTCGGTGGCCATGTCGGCAAGCCGGTGGGCCAGCGCCTGAAACCGGGAGAGGGGCCGACCGAAGGCATGGCGCTGGTTCAGGTACTCGGCGCAGTCCTCCAGAGCCTGCTGGGCGGCGGAAACACACAACACCGCCGCCGTGAGCCGTTCCCGTTGCAGTCCCGAAACCAGTTGCGCGAACCCCTGCCCCTCCACCCCCAGGAGGTTCTCGCCGGGCACCCGCACCTCGTCGAACACCAGCTCGGCCGTGTCGGAAGCCAGCATCCCGGTCTTCTTGAGCTTCCGGCCCACGCTGAAGCCGGGGCTGTCCCGTTCCACCAGGAACTGGGAGAGGCGCTCGCGGCGGGGGCCGTCCTCCCGGGTCCGGGCGGCCACGAAGTAGAGGTCTCCGTTCACGCCGTTGGTGATGAAGGTCTTGGCTCCCGTCAGGACCCAGTCGTTGCCGTCGCGGACCGCCCGGGTCGAGAGGGCCGCCATGTCCGATCCGGTGTCCGGCTCGGTGATGGCCAGGGCGCAGATCTTGCGGCCCAGAATGATATCGGGCAGATAACGACGCTTCTGGGCCTCGGTTCCGAAGTGGACCAACCAGGGAGAGGACATGTCCGTGTGGACGATGACACCGAAGGCCACGCCGCCGGAGCGGCAGCGCGCCAGCTCTTCGGCCAGGACCACCGACATCCAGAAGTCGGCGCCGCCGCCGCCGTATTCAGGCGGGTACTCGGCGCCGAGGAAACCCAGTTCCCCCATGTGTTCGAACAGCGAACGGGGAGTCTCCTCCTGCTCTTCCCACTCCTCCACGTGAGGCAGGATCTGCTCCTGCACGAACCGTCTCAGAGACTCGCGAAAGAGCTCGTGGTCTTCGGAAAAGGGCATGAACGGTTGGCTTTCGGGGGTGAGGCGAGAGTCAGCGGCCTTTCTTCTCCCGCTCCCACCTCCGGAGCTCGTTGCGGCGAATCTTTCCGCTGATGGTCTTGGGCAGTTCTTCGATGAACTCCACCTCGCGAGGATACTTGTAGGGAGCGGTGACGCTGCGCACGTGAGCCTGAAGTTCCCGGATCAGGTCCTCCGAGGGCCGGGCGGACTGACTGAGTACGACGAATGCCTTGATGATCTCTCCCCGCAACGGGTCGGGACTCCCCACCACGGCCACCTCCGCCGCCGCCGGATGCTCCAGCAACGCCGACTCCACCTCGAAGGGCCCGACCCGATAGGCGGAGGTGTTGATGACGTCGTCGGCGCGGCTGACGAAGTAGAAGTAGCCGTCCTCGTCCCGGGTGGCGCGGTCTCCGGTGGTGTACCAGTCGCCTACGAAACAGCTCGCGGTCGCCTCCGGGTTCCGGTAGTACCCGCAGAATAGTCCCAGCGGCCGGTCGGGGCGCACCCGGATGGCGATCTCTCCCTCCTCTCCGGCAGCGACTTCATTCCCCGAGTCGTCCACCACGCCCATTCGGAACCCGGGCGAGGCGACTCCCATGGACCCGGGCCGATATTCCATGCCGGGAAACGTGGCCACGCAGAGAACGGTCTCGGTCTGACCGTAGCCCTCCCAGATGTGATGACCCATCGCCCCCTTCCAGGTGGCGATCACCTCGGGGTTGACCGCTTCGCCGGCGCCCAGACAGTGGCGCAGGGCCCGGGCCGGCCACCGCGTCAGATCCTGCTGAACCAGCATCCGGTAGGCGGTGGGAGGAGCGAAGAAGGTCGTTATGGGGTGCTCGTGGAGCATCCGGAGGGTCCGCTCCGCATCGAAGCGGCCCCGGTGGTCCCAGATGAAGATCGCCGCCCCCATGTTCCAAGGCGCGAACAGGCAGGTCCAGGCGGCTTGGGCCCATCCCGTGTCCGACAGCGTCCAGTGGAGGTCGGTGGGCCGGTTGTCCAGCCAGAACTTTCCGGTGATGACGTGAGCCTTCGGATAGCTGGCATGGTCGTTCACGACCATCTTGGGCGGTCCGGTGGTTCCCGACGTGAAGTAGATCATGAGGGGATCGGTGGAGAGGTTCCGGGGATGATCCATGCTGGCGGAGCTCTTCGCCAGCAGGTCCTCATAGCCGATGCAGCCGGGGCTCCCGCCCACGACGATCACCTGCCGCAACCCCGGGCATTCCGGGCGCACAGCCTCGATCCTGTCTGCGTTGGCGGCATCGGTCACGGCCACCGAAGCACCCGAGGCGTTGATCCGGTAGACGATGTCCTTGTGCCTCAGCAAGGTGGTGCCCGGCACGGTGACGACGCGGGCCCGGATTCCGCCCAGCAGGACCTCCCACCATTCGACGACCCGGGGGAGCATGACGAAGACTCGCTCTCCCGGTTCCACGCCCAGGCCGGCCAGTGCGTTGGCGAACCGGGTCGAGGACCGGGAGAATTCCCGGAACGTCACCTTCCGCACGTTTCCGGCATCGCTGACCCAACGCATCGCCAGCTTGGCAGGATCGCTGGCCCAGCGGTCGAACACGTCGAAGGCCCAGTTGTAGCGTTCGGGGCGGGTGAGGCGGAAATTGGCGTAAGTCTGCCGATAATCGCCGATCTGGTAGGTGCTCATGAGGCGCCCGAAGCTACCAAGCGGACGCTGAAACTGTCAAGAATCGCCGCCGGCCTCACTACCTGCGGGCCGGCGGCGGATATTCGGAGGAATCCGGCCCGGTTTATTCCCGTTTGGCCAGTTGGCGGTCCACCATCAACAAGCCCATGGGTTCACCGTTACCCCATCGCAGTTGAGCTGCGACCTCCGAGGCCGAGTGCTCCTCTTCGACCTGCTCCCGAATGAACCACTGGAGCTCCACCCCCGTGGCCAGATCGCCCTCTCCGAGGGCGAGCAGGTAAAGCTTGTGGATGGCCTCGGTGACGCGTCTTTCGTGCTCGACCACTCGATCGAACGCCTTCACGGGGGACGTGAAACCGTCGGCAGGTTTTCCGAGGGCGTCCAGATCGACCTTCGCTCCCCGGGTCAGGAGGTAGTCGAACAGCCTCATGGCGTGCCCATACTCTTCCCGGCTCTGCTCTCTCATCCAGTGCGCGAATCCGGGCAGGTCGTTCGAGTCGTAATAGGCCGACAGGGCCAGGTAGAGGTAGGAGGATTCCAGCTCCATGTGAATCTGATGGTTCAAGGCTTGATTGATTTTTCCGTTCATATCGTCCTCCTCGTTGGTCAAATCAGGCGCTTGTCCAAGGCGCGGTCAGCAGACTTTCCGGGCAGAAATATACATATAAATCTAACGGACTGTCAAATATAAACTGAAGATATGAAAGGACTTAAATGAAATGGGACATCAATATCAACGATATTGAATATCATTTTCAAAGATAATGAGATTCAATTTCATTAACAATGATTATCAGATTCGGAGAAGGGCTATATGATAATGATTTTCAACTTCTTGAATAAAATGTTGTCATTCAGATTATGGGGATTATATACGAAAGTGCCGAAAAGGTTGCCCGTAGGGGTTGACAATCCCGGTACTTTCCTATATAATATGTCTTGTAAGTCAGGAGGATACAATGAGTTACGAGACACGGAACAAGGCACCCGGCAAGGCGTTCCGAGAGGGACTTTCACTGCGCGGATTCTTCAAGAGATTTCCCGACGATAAAGCCGCTGAGGAATGGTTCATAAAGCGGCGGTGGCCGGAGGAAGTCTGTTGCGTCCATTGCGGCTCCACCAACGTCCAGACCGGAGCCAAGCATCCTTCCATGCCGTATCGTTGCCGCGATTGCGGCAAGCGGTTCAGCGTCCGGGTCGGGACGGTTATGCAGTCCTCCAAACTCGGCTATCAGACTTGGTTGCTTGCGACCTACCTCCTTACTACCAGCCTCAAGAGCGTTTCCTCCATGAAGCTGCATCGTGACCTGGACGTAACACAGAAGACGGCTTGGCACCTTGCTCACCGGATACGGAAAGGTCTGAACCTGACTGGAATGGCCCTGTTCTCCGGCCCGGTCGAGGCTGACGAGGCGTATCTCGGCGGAAAGCGGAAGAATATGCCAAAGGCCAAACGCGCCAAACTGGAGGGACGTGGAGCCGTTGGAAAGACGGCCGTGGCTGCCGTCAAAGATCGCCCCTCCAACCAAGTGTCGGCCCGAGTCGTCCCTGACACCAAGTCTGAAACCCTCTCCCGTTTCGTCTTGGAGCACGTGGGAGAAGATGCCAAGATCTACACCGACGATTCAACCTCTTACGGCCGGCTTGTCAATCACGAGACGGTCAAGCATTCTCTTCAGGAGTACGTCAAAGGCAACTGCCACACCAACGGAGCCGAATCGTTCTGGTCGATGTTGAAGCGGAGTTACCACGGAACCTTTCACCACTTCTCGGAACAGCACACCGACCGATACGTTGGAGAGTTTGCCGCACGTCACAACCTAAGGCGCATGGACACGTTGGATCAAATGGCCCTGGTCGCTGACCGGATGGTGGGAAAGCGGCTGCGTTACAAGGATTTGGTGGGTTGAACGAAAATCGACTGAGCTTTGGAGACCACCTTGAAGTCATGCGGGAGGATGTCCCGGATGAATCCGTTGGGAACACACCCAAGACATTGGCCTTCCCCATACCATCACACACGCTCAGGAGCTTGCCAGCATCGATAAATTCCGGTTTGAGAGGTGGGCTGCTGCTCTGGTGGAGGGTATGGAGCCGAACCGAATCCAGAGACGGGATGGCGGAATTGACGGCGTGGGACGGCTCCCGATCCGCCAGGGCCGGTTCATTGACATCGTTTCTCAGGTCAAAGGCGGCTCTACCAATCCTGGACACGTCCAAGCCTTCAACGGCGCACGTCGACAGGCCGGAGCTGATCTCGGCATCTTCACCTGCTTTCGAGACCGAGTGACCAACGGCATGAGAAATGCCGCCGTCAACGCCGGACGCTTCATGGACCTGCCCAAGATTCAAATCTACACGGCGGAAGACTCCTTTGAGGGGAAACAACCTAGGATGCCGAGGGCCGCATGAAGAAACCCAGACACAATCCCCAACATCCCACCATCGAACTGGTCAAGGATTCCTACCAACCGACCAAGGCCGAACTGGAACAGGATATGCGCGTGGAAGCAGACTTCGAGGAGCTGGCCCGTGCATTGGTCCAGCCCGTGAATATCAGATGGATAGACCGGCCACGGAACCGGCGTTAATGCTCAGGTTTGGGCACTTTCGTATATAATCCCCCAGATTATTCAGTGCTTTATATGTCGAAATAGTGCCTGACTGAGATGCCGGTACCTTCGCCCGCCCCCGCTGAGCAACCATTCCCACAAATCTCCGGGAACCGGAAAATCCGCCGGAATCTGTTGAATTCATTCCGTTGTTGCCCATAACCTGTTCTATTGAGATGACTCCCATCCTGGCGTTTTCACACGTCTCGAAGACCTATGAGGAATCCGCCGGAGCGGGCCTGACGGCCCTTCACGACGTCTCCTTCCAGGTGCCGTCCGGACGCCGCGTCGCCATCGTGGGCCGAAGTGGCAGCGGCAAGTCCACACTCCTTCATCTGGCCGCGGGCATCGATCTTCCGACCCATGGTCGAGTCGAGGTTCTGGGCAAGGACTTGTCCCGCTATTCGGACCGCGACCGGACCCTGTTGCGCAGGAACGAGATCGGACTCGTCTTCCAGTTCTTCCATCTCCTGCCCCACTTGTCGGTCCGGGAGAACGTGGCTCTCCCGGCACTGGTCGCCAACGGGAGACGACGTGACTTCGAACCGCGGGTGCTGCAGTTGTTGGAACGGGTCGGCCTGGCCGATCGCGCCGATGATCCGGTCAGCAACCTGAGCGGCGGAGAGATGCAGCGGGTCGCCATCTGCCGGGCTCTCCTGCAACGTCCGCGGCTGATCCTGGCGGATGAGCCCACGGGGAACCTGGACGACGAGAACTCGTGGCTGGTCCTGGAGCTGATGCTGGAGCTGGTGACCCAGGAGAACGCCACTCTGCTCTACGTCACCCACAGCCGGGAGCTGGCGGGGCTGGCCGATGAGACTTGTCGGATCAACAGCGCGCTGGTCCAAAGGACCAGGACCACATCACTCCCACTCCTCGATCGTCCGGCGGCCACTCCTCGTCATCCGATACGGCCGGCGCCAAGTCATTGGTTGCCGAGGCAGCCCATCTCCTGGAGAAACCGTGAAGGCCGCTTCGGCCATCCCCGATATTGTCGCGCCCGCGACAGGATCAGGCGCTTTCTGGTACGGGTGACGGCGACGAAACACCCGCGGCGCTCTTCCTCGAGCGCGGCGCTGCCGTTGCCTTTCTTCACACTATGCCAGGACGGCAAGACCTCCTCCGCCAAGCCGATCAGGTACACCGTATCGAACTCCCGTCCCTTGGCGCCGTGGATGGTCGTCAGGGATACCGTTCCGGGCACCGGAACCGGCTCCTTGGACCGCAGTTGCAGCTCCTGCAGAAATCGATCGAGCGACGGGAGCCTCTGCATGTCCCCGATCTCACGTTCAATCCTTCGCCACGCATTGATATCGTCCTGTAGATCGTGGTCGGCATCGTTGTTGCCGAAGCGGTCAAGAATCTGGTCGATCGCGGTAACGAGCTTGATGCCCCCGGAGGCAAGCGTCGCGATCACGTCAGCCAATTCGGCCACAGGGTGCGGCATCTCGGCCTTACGCACGGCATCCGTCCATGCAGTCAGACAAGTGATCCCATCGGCCTCCGATCGCGATACAAGATCGTCCCAATCCAGGGGCGAAGGCGCGAACCTGTCGAACGCATCGACCAACACAGCCATGTTGCGCTGATCCAGCGGCCGGTTGATCTGCTTCAGGCAGGCGACCAGCCAGCGCATCTGCGGCGACGCGAAGTCGTCGCGACGCATCGTGAGCATCGCAGGTACACCCTTCGCTTTAAGAGCTTTGTGCATTGCTTCCAGGAGGAAACGGTTTCTGGCCAACACGGCAGTCCGGTCGCGAGTATTGGTGTCCAGGGACGCAATTTCACCAGCGATTCCGGCAACTTCCTCCCCTTCCGTGTCGAATTCGCGGCACTGAATCTGTCCCTCGGCTGAAACCGAGGAATTGCCCGAGGCCGGGATGGCGGGTTGCTTCGACCGTACGCGGCGGGAGTTGTAGACGACGAGGCGGTTCGCGGCTTCGACTATACGCGGCGGACAACGGAAGTTCGTCGGCAGTTGAATCACGTCGCAGGAGAAATCCTCTACCAAGTCGCCGATTCGGCGAACGTTCGCGCCATTCCATTCGAAGATGGTCTGGTCGTCGTCCGCGACGGCAAAGACCTCGCGAAAACCGACTGCGGCCATGCGGCGCAGCAGCGTGTACTGAGCGCCGTTGGTATCCTGAAACTCGTCGATCAGCCAGTACGGGTAGACGGTCTGGTAGTGTCGTGCCATCGCTGGATAGGCGAACAGCCGGTGCGCCTCGAGGATGAGCGAATTGAAGTCCAGCGCGTTGGCGCGGCGGAGCTCGTCCTCGTACAGGCGGTAAGCGCGGGCAACCCGGCCGGCGTCCTTGGCCGTGACGCCGTTCATGGCCGCGATACGCGACTCCGCTTGGTCAGGTGCAATGAGTTGCGCCTTCAGGCGATCGATCAACGGTAGAAGCTGTGTATCTTCGCGGCTCGCCGCCTGAGCACAGCCGCGGCGGAGCGCGTCTTCCATCACCGCCTGCCGGTCCGCGGCCTGCGAATAGATCGCGAAGTCCGGTTTGATGCCCAGATGCACGCCATGCTGCCGCAGAACCTGTGCGCAGAAACCGTGAAACGTGTCGATGTCGGCCCGTCCTTCGAGTCCAGGCACGAGGGAGGACACCCGGACCGCCATCTCGTTCGCCGCCTTGTTGGTGAACGTCAGGGCGAGGATACGAAAGCGTTGATCCCGGGACGAATCCAGCAGCCGGGCAATGCGGCAAGTGAGCACCCGTGTCTTGCCGGAGCCCGGTCCGGCCAGCACGAGCAAGGCGCCGTCGCCCCAACCGACGGCTTGGCGCTGAATGTCGGTCAGTTCCTGGAGGGACGCTTTGAGGGGATTGTCCATCACGTCAGCCCCGGCAACTGCTCGATGGCCGCCCGGAACGCCCTCGGCGCACGCTGTACCAGGCTCCGATCGGTGCGAAAACGGGCGGCGAGCGCCGCCGCGTAAGCGGTCTTCTTGTCGCCTCTCAATCGCTGAAGGAGCGCTTCGTCCGTCGTAGCGGCCGCAACTGGGACACCCAATTCGGTCAGGATTTCGCGCAACTCCGGGGCAATCCCATCGGCAACGAGCTGTGCTTCCAGATCACCGGCGTCATGCGTTCGGCATCGTCTTCTCAGTTCTTCGCCACTGAACCCGCGCCTAGCGACGGCCTGCACGTAACCCCGCCCCGCATTGTCACCGTCGAACGCGGCCAACCAGGGAATGTCGAGTGCCCGGGCGAGCGCTGCGAACGTGGCGGGATTGCCGTTGTTCTGAGCGTCGATGACGGATACACCGTGCTCGTCGAAGTCGTAGTCCATCGCACTCGCCAGCGCATGGAGAATCAGGAAATCGGCTTGCCCTTCCACGATCATCCAACGCTCGGCGAAGAAGATCTCGCCGCGCATGCGCAGGGCGTAGGTTTCAAGCGACCGAAGCTCGTCGTCGTCGATGTACCGGGAGGACCGATCCCGTAAATCCTTCAACACCATTTCGAGATCGGCCCGATCGTCGTGCTGTCCGCAGCACCTGAGCAGCGCGCGGTAGCTCCTTTCGTCGAGTGCGCCATCGACGGTAAGGGTTTCCGATGCCTTCTCGTAATGCAGCCGTCCGCCCGATTGGTTCATCACGGCATTGAGTCCGTCAAGGTCCGGAAGCGCAACAGAGAAACTCGCCGGGAGAGATCGCACCTCCGTTCCGTGCCTGCCGAGACGGACCAGACGAATATCCCTGAAGGGTACATGCTGGACGAAATACGGCGAGTGGGTCGTCACAATCTTCTGGCCGGGCAGCTTGTTGACGTGTCGCCATAGCGTGCGCGTGGCTTGGGGGTGGAGGTGGGTCTCCGGCTCCTCCAAGGCAAGCACCGGTTCGCTGTGCCGCTCGTACAGCTCGCGCAAGAGATGCTCGACGAACGCCTGGAACAGGAAGATGACCGAAAGGCTTTGGATCCCTTGTCCCTGGCGCCGGAGGGGCAGCCACGGAGAATCGGGTTCGTTTCGCAGGATGATCTCGGCCTTGGAGAGCAGATCCCAGGTCTTAAGCGGCACCATACTCAAATCCACGCTGCCGTCCCGGTCGCGGGCCGCGATTCTGGTGGCACTGGACAACGTATCGGCAATCTTCCGCAGACGCGGGTCCGCCTGCAGCAGGTGGCGGTTGAGCAGCCCGAGCACCCGCTGTGCCCGCGCCTCCAGGCCGGCAGGAATCTCCAACGCCTTGAGTAGGCGGCCCCAGAATTTCGAACGGGGCGAGAACTCGTCGCCCACGTCCCGAAGCGCACCCAAATAGAATACCGGCAGATAGCGCCAAAATTGCTCCAGGTTGACGCGGCGGGCGCTCCGTCCGACGAGCGGCATGCGCGCCGCATCAAGAAATTCCCAACTCGGCTCGAAAGCGCCGCTTTCCTCGCTCCACGCACAGCGCGTTCGCAGTCCAATGGAGCGAAGACCGGTGG
This sequence comes from Acidobacteriota bacterium, assembly GCA_965217775.1. GTDB lineage: Bacteria > Acidobacteriota > UBA6911 > RPQK01 > JAJDTT01 > JAJDTT01. The sequence goes on along the minus strand of CBDCJH010000002.1, from coordinate 1,563,067 downwards.
CGGGGTCCAGTTGTACAATCTGACCGAGAGCTTGGGAGACAGCATCCGGCCACTCCCCCGGCAACGATTCCTCCGCGCTAAGCTCGATGCTCACACCGGGCGAGTTCTTCGGATCAACGATGTCGCTGTCAAGATGCACGTCGTATTCGGTGAATCCGGTCCCGTGCTGCCCCCAGCGGCGGGTCAGTGCGATGCGCAGCGCGTCGAGGATTGCCGTCTTTCCAGCGTTGTTCGGACCGACGAACACCGTTGTCTCCCCCAAGTCCACGACGAGATGCCGTATCGATCGGAAGTTCCGGATACTGATTCGAGTTATCCGCATTCGATGCGGTCCATTATTCCGGTGTTCATTTCATTCGCTTCGCCGTGCCTGTCGAGGGGCAATTTACGACATCACGCGGGGATTCGCCGCGGACCACGGATGTGTGTCACAGGTGTTTCCATGGGTGCGATCCTTGTATTTTAGCAGTCGGCGGTAAAAACATGCCGGCAATCGACTGCCAGGATGATCTCATGCTGAGCACTCAAGCTTGGAGCCAATGGTATCCAAACCGATAAGCATGATCTCCAAGGGAACCCAAGAAACGGACCCACAAGGGACGCCCCTGCGGGAACGCCACAAAGCCATCCATGATCCAAGCACCGAGATGACTCCCATCCTGGCGTTTTCACACGTCTCGAAGACCTACGGGGAATCCGCCGGAGGAGGGCTGACGGCGCTTCACGACGTCTCCTTTCAGGTGCCGCCCGGACGCCGCGTCGCCATCGTGGGCCGAAGCGGCAGCGGCAAATCCACCCTCCTTCATCTGGCCGCAGGCATCGACCTTCCGACCCGCGGCCGGGTCGAGGTTCTGGGCAAGGACCTGACCCGCTTCTCGGACCGTGACCGGACCCTGTTGCGCAGAAACGAGATCGGCCTCGTCTTCCAGTTCTTCCATCTCCTGCCTCACCTGCCGGTCCGGGAGAACGTAGCTCTCCCGGCACTGGTGGCCGGTGCGAAACAACGTGATTTCGAACCCCGGGTGCTGAAGTTGTTGGAACGGGTCGGCCTGGCCGATCGCGCCGAGGATCCGGTCAGCAACCTGAGCGGCGGAGAGATGCAGCGCGTCGCCATTTGCCGGGCTCTCTTGCAACGTCCCCGGCTCATTCTCGCCGACGAGCCCACAGGGAACCTGGACGACGAGAATTCGTGGCTCGTCCTGGAACTGATGCTGGAACTGGTGACTCAGGAGGGCGCGACACTGCTCTACGTCACCCACAGCCGGGAACTGGCGGGGCTGGCCGATGACGTTTGGCAGATCCACAGTGGGGTCCTGGACGCCGCATGAGGCGCTACCTGCTGCCCACGTTGAAGACGCGCCTCCGGGCGGGCCGGTCGCTCTATGCCTTGACGGTCTTCGGCGTCGCCCTGGGCGTCGCCTCGGTCCTCTCGGTCCAGATCATCAACCTGAGCGCCGTGGCCGCGTTCCGGGGAGCCCTCCGGGCCGTGGGATCGGAAGCGGACCTCACCGTCCGGGGCTTGAACCAGACCCTGAACGAGAGCCTCTTTCCGGAAGTGCTCGGCACCCGGGGCGTCCGGGGAGCCTGGCCCGTCTACCGGCTGGACGTGGCGGTCAAGGGCTCGGATTCATTGCTCCTGGAAGTGATGGGCATCGATCTCCTTGCTCCGGCCTCGAGAGAGAGTCTGAAGCTGCTGGGCCGGGAGAAAGCGTCCGAGGCATTGACCCAACCCGGTTGGATGGCCGTGACTCCGGAGCTTGCCCGGACCCAAGGCTGGTCGGTGGGAGATTCGATCGAGGTTTCCTGCGGCCCGCGGGAGGCCCGCCTGGTCATCGGCGCCCTGGTGGACTTCGCTCGAGTCACGACCCTGGCCGGGGCCAAGCTGGCCGTCATGGACATCTCCCAGGTCCAGGGCCTGCTGGGCCGGCCGGGCGAGTTGCACGAGATCCATGTCGAGGCAGCGGCTGAAGATCGCGCAGATCTCAAGGTGCTCCTGGAACGGCGCCTGGGTCCTTCGGTGGAAGTTTTGACTCCGACGCAGAGAGAGGACGAGGCGGCCGGTCTCCTGAGCGCGTTCCGCCTGAACCTGACGGCGCTGAGCCTGATCAGCCTCTTCGTCGGCAGCTTCGTCGTCTACACTAGCTCCCAGGCGCTGCTGGTGCGCCGGAGGCGCGAGTTCGGTGTGCTCCGGGCCGTGGGAGCGACCAGAGCCCAACTATTGGGCCTCATCACCTTCGAAGCGGCCTTGGTGGGTGCGCTGGGAGTCGTCCTGGGAACCGGCTTGGGCTATTGGGCCGCCAGAGCCAACGTGGACGCCGTCAGCGCCACTCTGACGCAGGTCTATCTCCTGAACGAGATCACCTCCCTGCAGGTTCCGCCGTGGGTCTACCTGGCGGGCGCCGCGGCCGGCATGGGCGCCGCGCTGGCCGGGACCCTGCTCCCTGCCCTGGACCTCTGTCTCTCCCCTCCCAGGTCGCTCCTCTCTTCCCGCCTCCTGCAGGAGAAGGTGCGGACGTCGGCGATTCCCCTGGCGCTGGCCGGGACCGGTATTCTGGCGCTGGCGGCGGTCTGGTACCGGTTCGCCGCGGACTGGCGCCCGGCCGGCTTCGTTCTGGGGATCGCTCTGTTGGTGGCCATCCCGCTGTTTACTCCCCTCCTGGTCCGGGCGGCATCGCTGCTGCCCCTGTCCGGGCTGGGCGTGGGATACGGTTTCCGATCCCTGGCGGGGCGCTGGACCACCACCGTCTTCACGGCCTCCTCGCTGGCCATCGCGGTCAGCATGATGGTCGGCGTGACCCTCAAGACCAGCAGCTTTCGTAAAACCTTGGAAGTCTGGTTGCAGACCTCGGTCCAGGCGGATGTCTACGTCAAGACCGAGTCCTGGAGGGGCAGAGGCGACGAGGCCGCCCTGAGCCCGGAGCTGGTTTCCGAATTGTCTCGTGGCGAGGATGTCGTGGCCTTCGACCGTTACCGGAGGCTGACGGTCCAATCCGGGAGTGAGCGCATCTTTCTGGCCGGCGTCGAGACCGGACTTCCCGGGGGAGAGGCTCGATTCCCTCTTGCGGGTGGGGATCCGGACGCCGTCTACAGGCAGTTCCGGGACGATGGCGCAGCATTAGTGGGCGAGACTCTGGCCCGGCGGCGCGGTCTGGAGCCGGGGGATCGCCTCCCATTGGCGACACCAGAGGGTGCCGTGAGCCTTCCCATCGCCGGCATCTACTACGACTATCAGCCCGGAACGGGACTGGCCGTGGTCGGGCTGGAGACCCTGGAGAATTTCTTTGGTCCGGGGCCCGTCCAAAGCATGGCCCTCTACCTGAGGCCGGGAGCCGACACCGGCGAGACCGTCGACCGCCTCCGGGCGGCGCACGCAGGAGAATCTCTCCTGTTTCGAAGCAACCGGAAACTGCGCCAGGAGGTGATGGAGATCTTCGACCAGACCTTTGCCGTCACCCGTCTGCTGCAGGGGACGAGCCTGCTGATCGCCGTCGCGGGGATCATATTGACGTTGTTGGTGCTGGCCCGGGAAGAGTCGGCCGAGCTGGCCCTCTACCGTTCCCTCGGCGCCCGGCGGTCTCAGCTCTTTCGGATCTTCGTGGGCAAGGGGTTGGGGATGGGCGTCACCGGTCTCGCCCTCGGTCTCGCTGGTGGAATCATCCTGGCCGCCATCCTGGTCTTCGTCATCAACCGGGCCTACTTCGGGTGGACCATCCAGGTCCACTGGCCGTGGGGAACGGTCTTGGCCCAGTCCGCGACCATCCTGGCAGCGGCGGTGCTGGCGAGCGTGTACCCGGCGCTGGCGGCCAGCCGGACACCGGCGACACAGCTCAGCCGAGAGGACCTTTAACGCAGATGCCATTCCTTGCCGGAGCTCTGGTTTTCCTGAGTCTGCTGGGGGCGCCCCTCGATTGGAAGCCGGCCCGCCCCGACTACGCCTGGTCCTTCCCCCAGGATCACTGGGCCCGAACCGGCTATCGCACCGAATGGTGGTACTTCACGGGACACCTGCAGACCGGGGAGGAGACCCCGCGCCGGTTCGGCTACCAGTTCACCTTCTTCCGGGTCGGTCTCCAGCCCTCGTCGCCGCCGTTGGACTCCGCCTGGACGTCCCGGGATGTCATCATGGGGCACGCGGCCGTGACCGACCTGACGGGCAAGCGGCATCTCTTCTCCGAGATCCTCTATCGAGCCATGCCGCTGTTGGGAGAATTCGGGGACGGATCGGGGCCGCTCATCGCTTGGAGCCGGGCTCCCGCCGGCAGTTCCGGCCGCTGGAGCCTGCACTGGAACGGCGAAGGCTTTGACCTCGCTGCCTCGGACGAGAGCCAGGACTTTTCCTTCCGGCTCAAGACGCGTGGGACCAAGGGCCCGATTTTTCAGGGTCCCAACGGCTACAGTATCAAGGGGGGAGAGGACGGCTCCGCGAGCCAATACTACAGCTTCACCCGGATGGCGACCCGCGGCCGCATTTCCATCGGAGGCGAGGAACACGCTGTGGAAGGCGTCTCCTGGATGGACAAGGAGTTCGGCTCCAATCAGTTGGGAGCCCGTCAGATCGGATGGGACTGGTTCAGCCTGCAGTTGGACGACGGCCGCGACCTGATGCTCTACGTTCTGAGGGATCTGGACAACCGGGCGGATTTCGTCCACGGGACGTTGATCTCCAAGGAAGGACAAACCCGGTACCTGGGACCGGAGATGTGGTGGGTCCGGGCCACCGGCTCCTGGACGAGTCCTCACAACGGCGCCCGCTATCCCGCCGGGTGGCGGGTGGGACTCCCGGACGAGGGACTGGAGATGATGGTGACGCCGGAGCTTCCCGACTCCGAGAATGTGAGCCGGCTCCTGCCGGGACTCGCCTACTGGGAGGGTCCGGTGAAGATCGAGACGCCGACGGGCGTCCGGCTGGGACAGGGGTACGTGGAATTGACCGGGTACGCGGAGCGGAGCCGGCCTGCTCTCTGAAACCTGCGGGCCTCCGCCGGGAATAGGGGCTGAATTGAAATGTCCACCATAGACTGGGTCATCGTCCTCGGCCTCAACCTGTTGGTCTTCGGCTACGGCTTGGTGCGTTCGCGGGAAACCAAGACGAATCTCGACTGGTTCCTGGGCGGCCGCAGTCTCCCCTTCTGGATCGTGGCCATCTCCCTGTTCGCCACCTCCGTCGACAGCGGGGACATCGTGGGGGTCAACGGGATGACCTACGTCGAGGGCATTTCCGTCCTCACGACCTGGTGGCTGGGAGTGGTGACGGGGTACACCATCGCAGCCTTCTTCGTATTGCCTCCCATGTACCGGGCCGGGTTGTTCACCAACGCCGAATACCTGGAGTATCGATTCGGACCGGCGGCCCGGGTGGTCAGCGCCCTGGTGCAGTTTCAGTACCGAACCAACATCCTGGCGGGAATCGCCATCTCCCTCCAACTGACGCTCACGCTGGTCATGGGTCTGGACGAGACCTGGGCCTGGATCGCCGTGGCGGCGTTTGCGGCCATGGCCACCCTGTACTCGGCCCGGGGAGGACTCAAGACCATCGCCTGGGTCGACGCGCTCCTGACGGTGGCCATGGTCACGGGGGTCCTGGTCTTGTGGTCCGTGCTCTGGAACGTGGCCGGCGGCTGGTCGGGCGCCATGGAGAAACTGGCCCTCAAGGGGGGAGCCGACCTGCCCGGCTATCTGCTGCATATCGGCGTCTCGCGGCCAGGCAGCCCCGATCCCCTGGTGGTGACCGCGGCGTGGCTCATCATCGGAGCCGCGTACCCCATCGTGAACCACAGCGAGACCATGAAGCTGTTCGGCGCCCGGTCGCTTTGGGACGTGAAGATGTCCGTTCTCCTGGCCTCGGGGATGACCATAGTCCTGATGTACTTCAACGGGACCCTGGGGATCCTGGGCCGGGCCGTCTGGCCCGAGACCCTGCAACGACCCGATCAGATCTACCCTCTCCTCGTGAACGAATTCCTGGGACCGGGGCTGAAGGGAATCGTGGTGGCCGGAGTGATTGCGGCGGCGATCACCACCTACGAAGGGATCGGCTCGGCTCTGGCCGCCCTCTTCACCCGGGACATCTACGCCCGTCTCTTCGTCCGGGACCGGGAAGACAGCCACTATTTCCGCGTCAGCCGCTGGGTGACCCCCTTCGTCGTGGCCGCCTCCTTCGCCTACATTCCCTTTATTCTCCGCTTCGAGAACATCGCCGGTTTCTTCATCCGCGTCACCAGCGTGTTCGTCATTCCTCTCATGACCGTCTACCTGATGGGGGTCTTCACGCGAGTCCACCGGCGGAGCGGGATCGTCGGCCTGGCGGTCGGTTCCGGCTACGGCGTCCTGGCGCTGGTGGGGTCCGGCCTGGATCTGTTTCCGGTCTGGTTCACCGACAAGTTCGCGGCCTACGTCTGGAGCATCGTCGCCACGTCAGGGGCCATGATCCTGACCTCCCTGATTCTGGGCCGGGATCCGGCGTCTGCCCTGCCCCGGGGGCGGGTTGGAGGCTGGCTGGACCGGTCCCGCCAGGGCGTGCCCGATCTGGTGAATTCTCCCTTCGAGGCGCACGGCCGCGCCGTGCCGTTGTGGGCCCGTCCCGTCCTCTGGGCCAGTGTGGTGACGGCCGCTTCCCTGACCCTCGTTTTCTACGTTTTCTGGTGAGTCGCGGGAATTTCCCCGATCGGTGGCGCTATCGTTGGGCTCCGCGGTCAACCCAATGCCGGAACAGCGGCTGGACCGTATCAGGCAGGGACTCGAAAACTTCCCGTTTGACCAGCGGCACCAGGTAGGGCTTGCCGTTGGTTTCGGCCACGATTCGGGAATGGTCGTCGGTGCCGAGCAGCACCGGATTCAGGTTGATCCACCAGGGGGCGTATCGGACCACGGCCGCCACCCGAGCCTCACGGCTCAGGACGGGAGCTGCCGAGTGCCAAATGCGGCTGTCGAACAGGAGCAGGCTTCCCGCCTCCCCGGTCACCTGGACCTCCGTGGGATGGGGCGCCCCGCGGTCGACGCCGTTGTCTCCTGTCGGGTTGTTGGAAGAGCGGTGGCTTCGCGGCACCACGAAGGTGCCCCCCGTCTCGGCCGTAAAGGGTGTCAGCATGAAGATCCCGGTCAGGACCTGGACCGAGTCGGGATAAGGTGCCGGGATATGGGCGGCGTTGGTCTGGTTGAAGGGCCAGTCCGCGTGCCACACCCGGTCCCGGTGGCCCGGATCGCTGATCAGCCCGCCGAGGGAGACGATCCGGGTGTAGTCTCCCCAGAGCCGCTCGATGACGGCCAGGACCCTCGGGTCCGCCAGATAGGGCGCGATGGACTGGTCCAGGTTGATGAGTCCCACCACGGCGCCACCCCGGGTGGTGACCCGGGCGTCTTTGGCCACGAGCTTGGCTTCCTCTGTCTCCAGAGAGCGGTCCCGTGCGGCTAGAACGTTCCGTCGGACGGCGTCCACACGGTCCGCGGGAATCACGTCCTCCAACAGGAGCCACCCGTTTTCATCCAAGCGCTTCAGCAGGGACTCGACCATGAAATCCGCCTTTCGGCTGGGGGGTCATTCTTGCAAACCGGAACGCCTATTCGCAAGACGAGGGGTAAGAGTGGCGAGTGAGAGAAGAAACGGCGTAACGGCACCGATTGAAACTCGTCTTTCTTGGCATGCGATCGTTAACTTCAAACAGGGACTCAGACACAGGTGCGAGATCCGGAGGGTGGGGATTCCGGCTTCGGGAGAAGTGAAAAAATGAAAAACCAGGAACACAACGATCTTCTTTTCCAGGTCCGCATTTCGAGTTGCTACCATGCCAGACGCCTGTTCTTCTTCCAGGTCCTCGGTCGGTGGACCAACCTCCCGCTGTTGCTGCTCGGCGCCGGAACAGCTGCGCTGACGGTCCAGGATGGTTCGCTGTGGATTTTCGGATCGGGACTGGGGATTGCGCTCGTTTCCATTCTCAAGCTCGTCTTCGCTTCTGAAGTCAAGGTGGTCCGGCATGCCGAGTTGCACCGGGACTACACGGTGCTCGTCAGGCGGCTCTACGCCAGTTCCTCCCGGAAGACGGTCAAGGCCATCATGGAGGAGTATATGGACCTGGAGTTCCTGGCGCCTACGGGAAAGGATGTGGTCTGGGCGCTCTGCCACAACACCCTGTTGCGGACAATGGGCCGTGCCGGCAAGAAAGATCCGATTGCCGTGGCTTGGTGGCAACGGGTGACGGCCCACTTCTTCAATCTCGGGATACACCGCCTCGCCAAGGAAGATTGAGAGCCTGCCGCGGCCCCGTACTCTCGATCAGAGTAGGGACTCAAGCACAGGTTCGGGTAGCGGAGGAGAACGGGTGCCGGGTCAGGCGGTGTGGATTTCTCCTGGCCTCCTCGAACATACTGGAGATCAACGCAGCCTTGTGAGCGCCGAAAAGACGACCTCGGCGGGGAGACCCACCCGGCGGGCGGCCAGGAAGGCAGCCGCCTCCGGGAAAAAGACCACAACCGCCTTCAACCGGTCCCAGGACATAGCGGTCCGCGACACCGTGTCTCCACCGTCAGCGGACAAACCTGGAGGTAGCAAGGGCTCGGGAAAGGGCGGCTCCTGATCCCGAGGCCAGCATGAGGAGCCGTGATGAAATGAAGACCCACGAATACGATGATCTCCTTTTCGGTGTCCGCCGCTCGATCCGCTACCATTCCAGACGCCAAGCGTTCTTCGAGGGCGTGAATCGATGGACCAATTTCTTGCTGCTGCTGTTCGGCTCCGGAACGGTCGCTTTGGCGGTCCAGGACCGTGCGTCGTGGATTCTGGGATTGGGACTAGGGGTTGCGCTCGTTTCCAGCCTCAAGCTCGTCTTCGCCTTTGCCGTCAAGGCGACCCAACATGCCCAGTTCGTCAGGGACTTCACACTGCTCGAAAAGCGGCTCCGCACCGATGCCTCCGAGGAGACGGTCAAGGCCGTCACCCAGGAACGTCTGGATCTGGAGGCCTTGGAACCTCCCGTCATGCAGGTGCTCGACGTGCTCTGCCACAATGACCTGCTGCGGGCAATGGGTTATGCCGACGAGAAAGAGCAGGTTGCCGTGACCTGGTGGCAACGGCAAACAGCCCACTTTTTCAATTTCGGAACGCACCGCCTCGCCAAAGGAGGCTAGCAGCCCGTGGCAAAAGTCGCCACGGCATTCGACCGTCCCTGCATCCCGGCGGACTGCGTTGCTATCGGCTCACATACTCCCGGTATGCTCCCTCCGAAGCGCCTTGTCCGGCGGGCGCAGGAACGGTCTCGGTGCTCGCGGGACTTTCACCACGGACTGCTAGACTTGCCCTGCAGGTCGCGGGCCAACATGCGCCGTAGCGATCACACATCGTGTCCCGGTTCTCCAGACTTGACTTGCAAGGTTGGCGGAAAAGATCGGCCGACCGTCCCTCGGAGGAACGCCGTCCTTGAGAAGGACATCGCTCGATATGCATGGCGAGGTTGCCGCCACGCTCATGGCGAACGCCGCAACTGGTGAGTTGCGCGAAATCAGAGGTATGGCCGTGCGCCTCGGCAAGCTGCTGGGGCATCTAAAGGAATTCACCTTCCCTGTGGTGCGGCCCCTCTGGCCGGACTGCTGACCCGGCCGGAGAATCACAGCGCGACCACCCGGATTGAAGCATTGATCCATCTTGCGGCACTCGCCTGCCGCGAGAACAAAGAGCCGAGCCTGCAACATTTGTGCGAGTGGCTGAACGGGGCGGTCTTCAACGACCCCGTATCACAGCTTGAGGTTCCCGTCGAAGACGTCTTCGTCTCGAACGTGGGGACGTGGTTCGGAAACGCCCGGTTGTTCGAAGGCCGTTGGCAAAGCAACGCAGACTATGTGCAGGTCTGTGTCGAGACGTTGCTACGCCTCGCAGAACGGCCTTGGGTGATGCAAACGTTGCGGCATGTCATGGCCTTGCTACGGTTGAGTGAATCTATTGCTGATCGCACCGGGATCGCGCGGAATTCTCGCACGACAAGCAGACCGCGGGAGAAGATTACCGTAAGCACTTCAACGGTCGCTGAATCGAGCGGCCATGTCAGCTTCAGTGACGATGATTTGGTTGCCATCGGTATCGATCCTGCAGACCTCAACCCGTTCGTGTTTCAGGATCGGCGCTTCCTGTCACTTCTGGATCCGATAGAATGGCGAAACCGTTGGCAAGCTGACTCTTGCTCGCAGAGCTTGCTCCGAAGAGTTTGACCGACAGCGGACGAATTGACTCGCATGACGCAAAGTGGCCGGATTTTTTTGCTGCACCCGAACAATGAACTTACCCCATTGGACGAGGCAGAGTACGACTCCGAGGACTTGCTACAGACCATCCTGGCTGAGCATCCGGATCTCCTCGGCGGCGAACAGATCAATCCCGATTCTCCCCGCAGGTTTCTGCTAGTCGCGCGTGAAATGACCGTCCACGACGACACGGGTGTGGGCCGATGGTCGCTCGACCACCTGTTTCTCGATCAGGATGGCATCCCCACGCTCGTCGAGGTCAAGCGGAGTTCGGACAGCAGGATCCGTCGAGAGGTCGTCGGACAGATGCTCGACTATGCGGCAAACTCAACAGTGCACTGGCCTGTCGGCTGGGTTCGGTCGCAATTCGAGGAAGGTTGCAGAAGAGACGGCGAGAACGCGAGTTCGAAACTTCAGGATTTTCTCGGACGCGCCAGCGAAGCGGATGAATCCTATGTGGATCACTTTTGGGATGCCGTGGAGAGCAATCTTCGCGACAAGAGAATTCGGCTGCTTTTCGTAGCGAATACGATTCCCACAGAGCTGCGGCAGATCATTGAGTTCCTCAACGAGGTGATGACTCCTACGGAAGCGCTTGCGGTTGAGATTCCCCAGTTTACGGGCGAGGGAGTCAGAGTCTTGGTCCCAAGAGTTACGGGACAAACGGAGGCGAGGAGGCAAGCCAAGCAGATACAGCGACCGAGACCAGGACGAGTTGCCATGGAAGAAGAGACCTTCCTGAATGCTGTTCGTACCCACGCAGACCGAGACGGAAACGTATTGCAGGCAGTGCGCGAGATCCTTGCTTGGTCGAGGAAGGCGGACCTCGATCTCACGTTCGAAACCACGACTCGCGGACCACAGTGCCTGATCCGGCTTCCCGGATCAGTAGCGTTGCTCCAGATGGAGAAAAGCGCAAGGGCGACGTGGCTGTGCATGACAGCCTTACGGCGTCGCGCACCGTTTGACCGGGAGGAAGTCAGGGATTCGCTTCGGGAGAAGCTAATTGGAATCCCTGGATTTTCGCTCAGCAGAGCAGGCATGACAGGATGGCCTGCCATCAACCTTTCGGAACTCGTCAGGAGTGGTCGATTGACTGAATTCATCAGTGTCATGGATTGGATGGTCGATCAATGGCGCTCCAACCAACAGCATGGGCCTTGAGTTTGGCCCGGGATTGCAAAAGATCCTCGACCGAAGCAAGGGACTCTTAAAACCTCCTATGGAGCCCCACTCCCGCAGCTCGCTCCGCGACGGCGGACCCGGAGGCCATGACCGACGTAGTGAAAAGACAATTGCATGAGATCGACCGGCTGGCGGTGAGCCGTCGGGTGCGGATCGAGGCGGTGGAGTGTTGGGTCGGGGAGTGCTTACCTAACCTTTCGTCGGTTCGTTCCAGGCCATCAGAGGCCGTCTACGGCAGCGCCTTGGCCGCCTGATGGAGGGACCGTTCCAAGTTGCCGTTCCGGGCGCTCATCGGATCCTAGCCTGCCACACCACAGGTGTCATTTCTGGCCTTCCCGCCAGGGATAATTGGGACGGGAGCGCCCCCCCCCAGGCGACGCGGCGCGTGTGAAACCAGCGCCTGCCAAGATGCTGATCCGGGAGGAAAAAAGGGGGGGGGTCGCTCCCGTCCACCTCCGTTCTCCCCGATCGGCACCGCGGACCCGGGGTTATGGGGCCGTAACTGCCTGAAAGGCAAAGAGATCGGGGAAAGCGTATTTGTGAATGACTGGGACCGCCATTTGTGAATCTACCCGGCGTGTCCCATTCACACTCCTGGATCGGCACGAAACCCCCGTTGCGCCCAGCCGAAACGAGTCGCCGGAAACCTTTGCGACTGCCAAGTGCGGAACTGTCTCCGCGACCGCCCCGTAGCGTTCGCAATCCTGCTCACCTGGCCCGACCCGATAGTCTCGCCATCCGGCGCAGGTCCGCTCGTAGCTCATGGACGCCTGGATCGGTTCGGGTGTCCAGGCTCCCGAGATTCCCCGCACCGAGCGCGTCGGATCAATGGGCTGGTCCGCTATAGAGGGGGATTATAAACTTGACTAACGAACCCAAGAGCCGATCCCTCCTGAGTCACCCCTGTCTGGTAAAGTAAGGTAGAGGAAACGGACAATCGAAACTCTTCCTCTCTCCCGGCGACGCCGATTGCGAAATTTACCGCAAGCAGTTGCATCTCTACCGCAGGAGAGAAGAACGGGATAACCGAAACCGTGTCCGATTATAACACCTTCTACCTGATTCCCGTCGTAAGATAGACAGGATGTAGTCGCTACCAGGACCTGCTCTCCCAGCGTGATGATTCCCTGAGGAATTATGAGCGGGCAGCTTATCGGCTACATCCTTCACTTGTTCACGGAATGAAGTCGGAGACTATGCGCAGACAGCCTGCAAGCATGCGTCAGGGGCCGTCGATAGGCTGGCGGTATGGGAGAGGCTGTGCTGTCCCTATACCCGAAGCCAGCATGCGGAAGGAACAAAACATGCTACCCAATAACGCCGTTCAGTTGCGAAAGCCAAAAACTCCTCCCATCACCTGGAATAATACCAAGTGGGCATTCGAGATAACCCTGACCGAGTTTGAACTAACAGAAACACTCCCCTACGCTTTTGATCTGTACTCTACATGCGTCTGGATAGTCCAATTGCGGAAGAAGGGCACTGAGCAGTGGAGTATCGGCTTCAAAACGCCCCTTGACTGGTGTGAAATTACATACCTTGAACCTGACACTACCTACGAAATAAAACAGACCCCGCTCTATAAAGACGGCACGAAGGGCGAGCCTGTCTACAAGACTCTGCATTATGAAGGTTGAACAGGACGTGTGGGGTTACCGACGTCGCCTACTTTCATCGTTTCCAAACCGGCAGCAAGCTATGCCTGATTGGTCGTCACTCATAGCACAAGTTACTCCGCAAGTCGTGAAGCTGCACACGGTCTCACGCATAGGGACAGGTTTTATTCACTACGCAACAAAAGGAGGCTCCCGTTGTATTGCAACGGCTCCTCATGTACTGGAGCCTTTCCAAGAAACGCCGAGGCTATACATAATTCATGCCTTGGGGGTACATCCCATCACTACCCCAAAGGAACAGGCTATCCTCCTAACGCCTAAGAGCCCATTGGACTCTATAGGATTGGCCGTAATCGACCACGCGATGCCAAAGGCTTCCGTACCAACCATAAAGAGCGAAGAGAAAGGTCTCATCAAGCCAGGAATTGAGGTTGGTTGGCTCGGCTACCCCGCACTGCCAGTCCCCATCACTAGCCCGTGTTTCTTCCGTGGGTGCATCAGTGCAGTAGACACAGAGCAAAATCGCTACTGGGTACATGGGACCAGTGTCGCCGGCGTCAGTGGTGGTCCTGTCTTTTGTTTGACACCTAACGGACCCCGGATCATCGGTACCTTAGTCCAACACGTGCCTGAGGATACGGAGCGCGGCCTTCTTCCCGGCTTGTCTGTTGTTGTGGATGTGACACACCAAGAAGCCATCGAGGACGCACTCAGAAAATTGCCCAAAAATAGACGGCGGGAACTCTCCTTCTCTTACGAGAGCTGTCCAAAATGCGGCGCAAAATTGACATTCGACTGGAGTCGAGAGTTCGGCGTGGATACTGTCCTCTGCGGAGGCCGATGTGGACCTTTGGTCAATCTTCTGGACCAGTCCTTCGTCCGTAGCGCTCCTGGTGGAGCCGCCCAACTCAATGCTCGCATTTACGAACTGTTTAAGTCGTTGCCAAAAACGTAGCCGTTTGGTACTGAGCATTCTCTAAGCATCCTCTGTCCGTTAGGGCGGATCGGAGGCGAGGAAGTGGCGGCGGCGGTCCTTGACCGGAGTCCGATCTGACCGTCCAATTTTGCGGCCCATTCCCGACAGTGCGCGGCCAACATCTGCCGTTCGTTTCGCAAGTTTTTTGGGGTATTCTTGCAATCTTCCGTCTTGCCGATTCAGGCATCGTAGATGGACGTAGGCACCCCGTTCGGCCAGCGTCATCAAGTGGACACTGATCGATCTCACGTAGTCCCCGACGAAAATCAACTATGGATGGCAGACGGTCCTTCATGGGTTGGCAATTGGTCGACAGACCGAATTCACAATGGTTCCGAGCAGCGGAACAGAACGGAGAAGGGAAACGGGGAAGCGCGAAATCTGCTGCCTGTTCAGCACCTCATACATAGCGAGTCAACTACCTTACCGATTCGGCGAAGAACCCGGTAAATAACTGAAAACGTTAATGTTTGTTAGTAGTTGACTGAGGGACAGTAAGGACTAAAAGTCCCCTCCCAGTTGCTCCTCTAATCGAGTAATAATGAACCGATGCGTGCAGAAATGGACAACGGAAAAAAAGTCGTGATCGTCACTGCTGGGGGAAGTGGCATGGGAGCCGCTACGGCGCGGAGGTTCGCCGCTGACGGATTTAGCGTCTCCATCCTGTCTTCCTCGGGCAAAGGGGAAGCCCTGGCAACGAAGCTCGGCGGCGTCGGTGTTACGGGGTCCAATCAGTCAAATGACGACCTGAAGCGCCTCGTGGATCTCACCATGGAAAGATGGGGCCGGGTCGACGTGCTGGTGAACAGCGCAGGACACGGTCCGAGAGCGCCGATCCTCGAACTCTCGGATAACGACTGGCACCAAGGTATGGAGGTCTATTTCCTTAGTGCCGTTCGTCCGACACGCTTGGTCACACCCATCATGCAGCGGCAGAAGTGTGGGGTGATCGTCAACATCTCCACCTTCGCCGCGTTCGAGCCGGAATCTGCTTTTCCGACCTCCGGGGTGTTCCGGGCCGGATTGGCGGCCTTTGCGAAACTGTTTTCGGACAAGTACGCCTCTGATAACATTCGCATGAACAACGTCCTACCCGGGTTCATCAACAATTTTCCCGAGAACCGGGAGTATCGCGACCGCATCCCGCTGCAGCGCTACGGCACGACGGAGGAGATTGCCGAGGTCATCGCCTTTCTGGCCTCCGACGGCGGTGCCTACATCACGGGACAGAATATTCGTGTCGATGGAGGAATCACGCGATCCGTCTGATCAGGAGATCTTGAGATGAAAGTGATCCTCGTCGGGGCATCCGGCAAGATCGGTCGTGGGGTCGACAAGGCCGTATCCGCCAAACATCAAGTGGTTCGAGTCGGGCTGGCAGACGGTGACGTGCAGTGTGACTATACCGATACAGAGTCGGTGCGTAGCATGTTCGCAACAGTCGGGGCCTACGATGCGCTCGTCTCGGCCGTGGGCGACGATAGTCGATTTCTCCCGTTCGATGATTTGGTCGATGACGACTATCGCTACGGATTCGAGAGGAAGTTCCTGTCCCAGATCCGGTTAATGACGTTGGGGCAACCGACGATTCAAGACGGCGGCTCGTTTACGTTGACCAGCGGATTCCTGAGCCACTACTCATACCGGCGCGGTATCGCCACGGGACCGTTCAATGCGGCGCTCGAAACCTTCGTGGAACACACGGCCCGGTTTTGGCCTCGTGGCATTCGGGTCAACGTCGTAAGTCCGGGCCCCGTGGTCGAGCCTGGACGTGAAGGACGGGGAGCGGTGACAGCAGAGCAGTGCGCTGAATTGTACGTCCAGGCCATCGAGGGAACGATGTCAGGTCAGGTCTTGCGCGTCTGGGGTGGGCTGCCGATTCCCAAGTCGCGGGAAGCGGCGATTTACAGTCGCCGAATACGAGCGGCGACTTCCAATCGCCGAACTCCAGAGACACAGCAGGGCAACAAGCGAACGGGCGAAAGAAGAATGGGGGACTAACAGTCCCCCCTCCAATCGGGTAAATAGAACGGATGCGTGCGGAGTTGGACGACGGCGTTCTGGCAGATCGGGTCCGTGAGGTTCTCTCGGGACGTGAGGGCGTTTCCGAAAGAAAAATGTTCGGCGGCATCTGTTTCATGATCCACGGCAACATGTGCGTCGGCACCTGGAGGGGTTCGCTCATCGTGCGGCTGGACAAGAAGGACCACGACAGGACGCTGGCGGAACCGCACACGAAGCCGGCGGACATCACAGGCCGGGTGATGAAGGGGTGGGCCCTGGTCGAGCCGGCCGGAATCGAGTCTGACCATGATCTGGAAACGTGGGTCAAGCGGGCCGCCACCTATGCCGAGTCCCTTCCTCCCAAGTGACCAAGCGCCAAAGAGGGCACCCACAAGGGGTGCCCCTACGCCTGTGTCTCCGGTGTAGACTAGGCGCCACATACTTCCGGGTGCCGACAGAAAGGAAATACCGTCATGATCCTTGGGAACTCGATTCAAACGGCTTCGGTTCGAGTGTTGACCGTGCTGGCGTTGATCTGGGCCGCTCCGCCTCTCGCGGCCGGGGAGAAGGCCTGGACGTCATCCTCCTTCCTCGATTTCGCCGACGGGAGCTTCAGCGACGGAGGCGTCAACACCTACGTCACCGCTCAAGGTCAGGTGGTCCTCATCAAGCTCCTAGACCTGAATCAGGACGGACGTGTCGACATCATTTTCCCCAATGACCACGATCCCCACGAGCGGGCGGACCTTTTCATCTACTGGGGGGGAGGCGAGGGATACTCGCCCCGACGCCAGAGCCGGCTGCCCACCAACGGGGGACATGACGGCGCCATCGCCGATCTCGACGGAGACGGCAACGCCGAGTTGATCGTGGCCAACAACTTCAACGGAACCCGCACCGACCTGGAATCTTTCATCTACCGCGGCGCCAAGGGGGGACCTCAGGCCGCCGGCCGCAGCGGCCTCCCCACCCGGGGCGCCCGGACGGTGGCAGTGGAGGATCTGAACCGGGACGGACACCCGGATATCGTCTTCGCCAACAGCGGATTGGACTACCACGTGACGGTGGACCCGCACAATGAATCCTTCGTCTATTGGGGGTCGCCGGATGGTTACTCCGCCGAACGGCGGCAAGTGCTCAGGACCGTGAACGGCCGGGACGTGGAGGTGGCCGACCTGGACCGGGACGGGCACCTGGACCTGGTTTTCGCCAACGAGGGGAATACGGACGCGGAGGGGGGCGCCCTCCTCTACTGGGGCACGGCGGACGGAGACTACACCCGCCGCGAGGCGGTCCAGCTTCCCGGTGACCGGTCCTCGGCAGTCGAAGTCGCCGACCTGAACGGCGACGGTTTCCCGGAGATCGTCCTGGCCAACGCCTACCGGCTCAAGACCCGGGAGATGGGCATGTACAACATCGTGGACACGGTCAGCGTGCCCTCGTCCATCTACTGGGGTTCGGCCAATGGATACTCGACCGATTCCAGAACGTTTCTGCCCACCGTAGGGGCCTCGGACGTGGCGGCGGGAGACCTGAACCGGGACGGCCACCCCGATCTGGTCTTCGCCAACAAATCCGGTTTGGCGTCCTTCATCTACTGGGGATCGTCCGACGGCTATCGCTCCCATCGGCGGACGTTGATTCCCACGCTGTCGCCGACCCGTTGCCTGGTGGAGGATCTGAACGAGGACGGCTACCCCGAAGTGGTCTTCTCGCAGCAAGGTTCGCCGACACACAGGAATCCCCGGGCATACGTCTATTGGGGCGGCCCGGAGGGTTACTCGACCGAGTGGCGGACCGAGTTGCCCACTTACGAGGCCACCGGGGTCCAGGCAGGAGACCTGGACGGAGACGGCAGCAAGGACCTCGTCTTCGTCCATGCCGCCGACACCACCCACGGCATCCCGGCTTACATCTACTGGGGCGGCCCCAAGGGGCGATTCGAGCCGGCTCGCCGACAATTGTTGCCCACAGGCAACGGATACTGCTCCAGCGCGGACATCAACCGCGACGGCCATGTGGATCTCCTGTTCCCCTCCATCTACAGAAAGAGCCCGAGTCCGGCCATCTACTGGGGGTCGGTTTCCGGGTACTCCGCGTCCAATCGGACCGTCCTCGAGACCGAGATCAGCTTTTCTTCCCGGCTCGCCGACTTCAACCGGGACGGTTACCTGGACGCCTCCTTCACCCAGTGGCGCCCGGGCACCGAGGCCACCAGCCTCTTCTGGGGCGGGCCGGAGGGATTCTCGAACGACAACCGCTTCATCTTCCGGATCGGCAGCATCCGGGAGCACACCATCGGCGACCTGAATCGTGATGGTTGGATCGATGTGATCTTCAGCGGGACCCTCAACAAGGTGGTGGTCTACTGGAACAGTCCGCTGGGATTCGACAATGACCGCAAGACGGATTTGCCTTCCCGGGTTTCGGTCGGAGTCGAGGTGGCCGATCTGGACGGGAACGGCTTTCTGGAAGTGATCGCCAGCAACCTCTACGACCGGGACCCGGAGCCAGGCAAGTCCCGATCCTTCGGCGGCTCCGCGGAGGGAGACACCTTCATCTATTGGGGCGGTGCCCAAGGCTACGCTGAATCGAACCGGACCATCCTGCCCTCGGTGGGAAACTCCGCCGCCGCCGTGGCCGACTTGAACGGGAACGGATTCCTGGACATGGTCCTGAGCAGTTACCATGCCGGTTACACGCGCAGCCACCCCTCAAGAATCTATTGGAACGGTCCCTCCGGCTTCGATCCCTCCCGCAAGATGGAGATCCCCAGCAACTCCGCTTCCGGGGTCATCGCCAACGACTTCGACCTGGACGGCCACGTGGACATCCTGTTCGGCTGCCACTCCAAGCAGGGGAACCACAGGAACGACGCCTTCCTCTACTGGGGCGGCCCCGAGGGTTTCTCCACCGAGCGCCGGACTTCCCTGCCGGTCCTGGGACCCCACCATCTTGCCTCCGATCCGGGTCATGCCTATGATCGGGGCCATCGCTACGACTACGTTTCTCCGCCATTCGACGCCGGTTCCGTGGAGCGCTTCGGAACCATCACCTGGGAAGGGGAGACCCCATTCCGCACCGGCCTGGAATTCCAGGTGCGCTGGGCTGCCACCCGGGAGGGATTGGAGTCGGCCACCTGGACCGGACCGGAGGGCCCGGGTAGCTACTACAAGCAGTCCGGCTCCCAATTGCCGGACCCCGGCGAGGGGACCCGTTGGATCCAGTACAAGGCCAGCCTCCTCAGTCCCGGTTCGGCAAACTCACCGGTCCTGGAGTCGGTCTCCATCAGTTATCACTAGCCGGGAGAGGGGACTTGCAGTCCCCTTCTTCTTCCCCTTTTCAAATAACAGAATTTGGAAAACCCTCCCTCCAGTTTGGAAATTCTGGTGTAATCCCATCAAATATCTCTTATTTCATAGATATATATCCTGTAATATCTAAGACAACACTCCAATGAAAAAGATAGCCGAATTCTTCAAATTCGAAGAGGAGAACACGAACTGGCGGATCGAGGCCACCGGCGGCGCGACCACCTTCATGACCATGGCCTATATCGTCGTCGTGAATCCCGCCATCCTGTCCGACGCCCTGGGAAAGGAGCTGCTCGGCGAGTTGTTGTTCGCCACCTGTGCGGCGGCCGCCCTCGCCACGCTCCTGATGGGCCTCCTGGCCAACTATCCCTTCGCCCTGGCGCCCGGAATGGGCCTCAACGCATTTTTCGCCTACTCCATCGTCCTGGGCATGGGCGTGGACTGGAAACTCGCCTTGGGCGTGGTCTTGGCGTCGGGTCTGCTGTTTCTGCTGTTGACCGTCTTGCGAGTCCGCGAAGCGATCATCAACGCGGTACCGGACCCGCTGAAGCGAGCCGTTGCGGCCGGAATCGGTCTCTTTATTGCCTTCATCGGGCTGAAGAACGCGGGCCTCATCGTCGACAATCCGGCCACCCTGGTCAGCCTGGGCGACGTGCGTTCCTGGTCCGTCGGGCTGGCCCTGTTGGGGCTGCTGGGGATCGGCGTGATGATGGCGCGCGGAATACGGGGCGCGATTCTGCTGGGCATGATGGGCGTGACCCTGCTGGCCATGATCTTCGGCGCAACGCCGTGGCCCACGGGTTTGGTCAGCATGCCGGTCTGGCCCGTTCATCTCTTCGGTGAAGCGGTTCGCCACCTGCCCCAGACCCTGAACGTGGCCTTCATCGAAATCATCCTTGCCCTGCTCTTCGTCGACCTCTTCGACACTATGGGGACGCTATTGGGATTGTCGGAACGATCCGGTTTTCTGGACGAGCGGGGACGCCTGCCCCGGGCCAACCGCGCGCTTCTTTCCGACTCGGTGGGAACCGTCTGCGGCAGCGTCATCGGCACTTCGACCGTGACCACCTATATCGAGAGCGCCGCCGGCATCTCTTCCGGCGCCCGGACCGGTTTCTCCAGCGTGGTGGTCAGTGGTCTGTTCGCCGCCGCGTTGTTCCTGACGCCGTTGGTTCAGTCGGTGCCCACGTTCGCCGCTGCCCCGGCGCTGGTGGTGACAGGCGTGTTGATGATGGGCGCTGCCGCGCGGATCCGATGGAGCGACGTCTCGGAGGCGGTGCCGGCCTTCCTCACCCTGATCGCCATCCCGCTGACCTTCAGCATCGCCGACGGGTTGGCTCTGGGTTTCATCTCCTATCCCATCATCAAGCGGCTGAGCGGGAAGGGCCACGAAGTGCATTGGCTGGTCGACGTCCTGGCGGTCGTCTTCATCGCCCGTTACGTCTTCATCTCTTGAACCGGGAGTGCCGATCGGTGATCTTCACGAAACCGTCCTCGCTCATCAGGCCGATGTCTCCGGTCACGTACCAGCCGTCCCGGATCGCCTTCCGGGTCAGGTCGTCGCGGCTCAGATAGCCCCGCATCACGCTGGGTCCCTTGACCAGCAACATGCCGGGAGTCCCTACCGGCACGGGCTCGAAACTGTCGGGGTCCACCACCCGCACCGCCACGCCCGGCAGGGGCTGGCCCACGTGACCCGGCCGCGAGCCGGCCTGGAAGAATCCGGGAGCCCGGTAGTCGGGGACGCCCACGGATACTACGGGCGCGCATTCTGTGGTCCCGTAACCCTCCAACGGCCGCAGGCCGAATTGCTCCTGGAAGGCCGCTGCCAGCTTTTCCGGCAGCTTCTCCGCGCCGGTCAACAACAACCGCACCGATCCGAGTTGGCCTGGAGAGCACAAACGCATGTAGGTCCGAAGGAAGGTCGGCGTGGCCGGCATGATGCTCACCCGGTAGCGCTCCACCAGCCGGCCGACCGCCGGACCGTCCCGCGGATTGGGATGCAGGGGCAGAGCCAACCCCTTCTTGGCCGCGAACCAGAAGACCATGTAGCCGAAGGAATGGAAGAAGGGCAGGATGCCCAGGACCCGGTCCGCCGGTTGCGTCCGGAGCACCTGATCGACGGCGGCGATGTTGGAATCCAGGTTGAACTGGGTCAGCATCACCCCCTTGGGATTGCCCGTGCTTCCGCTGCTGAAGATGATGGTCATGAGGTCCTGAGGGCCGGGGACCCGGGTGGCTCCGCACAGCTTTTCCAACCAGCGGGAGGGAAGCAGAAGAGCCGCCGCCAGGCTGGAGGTTCGAAGTCCGGCGCCGATGCCTTCGGCCAGCTCCTCCAGATAGATGAGCCGGACGTTTCCGGGAGGGGTCAGGTCCGCCTTCTGCAGAAACGTGCGGCTGGTGACGACGGTCTTGAGACCCGCTTGTTCCACGGCCGACTCCATCCCGCGCCAGCCTGCGGTGTAGTTCAGGTTGACGGTCACCCTGCAGGCCAGGGCCGAGGCCAGATTCATCAGGGCCGCAGCGACGGTGGGTGGCAGTAGTATCCCGACTCTCTCCTGTCCGGCCCATTCCGATTTCAGCGCCCGGGCAAGGGCCACGGCTCCGGTCAGGGCCTTGATGCGGTTCAGACGCGGCCGGCTTTCCTCGGCATAGGCGAGAGCCAGCGGACGCGTCCTGGCCCTGCGCACGAAGGCCCGGTGCAAGGGACGAACACCCTCCTGACGGCGGTTCCACGCGGCACAGGACAGCTCCTGGACAGCTTGGCGGATCGTTCCCACGTTGGTTTTCGAAGGCAACGGGGCGCCGAAGGCCAGAGTGACCTGGTA
Source organism: Acidobacteriota bacterium (assembly GCA_965217775.1). Lineage (GTDB taxonomy): Bacteria > Acidobacteriota > UBA6911 > RPQK01 > JAJDTT01 > JAJDTT01. The sequence goes on along the minus strand of CBDCJH010000002.1, from coordinate 1,540,917 downwards.
GGGGATCTCCCGCGGAATCTTGAAGACGAACCGGTTTCGCTCGTAACTGAAGATGCTCCCCCAGAGTTGGTCCAGGTAGACGGGAATGATGGGTGCCTGCCGCTTCCTCACGATCCGCTCCAGGCCCCGGTTGAAGGGCAGCAGAGTGCCGGTTCGGCTGATCTGACCCTCCGGAAAGATACAGACCAGCTCACCCTGGTCCAGCCGTTTCCCGGCGTTCCGCAGTGCTCTCAGAATCTCCCGAGGACCCTCCGAGGAGGAGATGGGAATACACCCCAACGACTTCATAAAGGGCTTGAAGTAGAAACGTTCATAGTATTCTCGATGAACGATAAATCGGATCGGACGGTCGATCACGGCGAGCAGCAGGACGAAATCGATGAAGGAGACGTGATTGGGGACCAGGAGCGCCCCTCCCTTTTCCGGGACCTGTTCCCGGCCCACGACCCGGAGCCGATACAGGGAGTGCGTGGCCAGGACCAGCAGCAGACGCAGCAGCACGTCGGGAAGCAGGGAGACCGCCCAGAACATTCCCGCCGAGAGCGCCAATGCCGCCACCAGCAGGATGGAGACCGGGGAGAGCCCCAGCGCGGCCAGGCCTGCCGCTCCCAGGGATCCCACCGTTATGCCTGCAAAGATCCAGACGTTGGCCAGCGCGATGACGGCACCCCGATGCTGGGCCGGAGCCCGCCATTGAAGCAGGGAGTTCAGCGGCACGATGATCATGCCGCTGGCCACGCCCAGGGCGGCCGAAAAAGCCAGCAGGCCGTAGAACCCAGGAACGACCCATGCCAACAGCAGGCAGTTCCCTGCCATCAGGATGGCGCCCAGTGGGATCACGCCGTATTCGACCTTGCCCCGGGAAAGGCGGGCGGTGATCAAGCTGCCCCCGCCCACTCCCAGCCCGAACAGGGCCAGAGGGACCCCCGCATGAGTGTCGGAAAGCCCCAACACCGACTTGACGTAGACCAGGATGTCCTGTCCCAGAAGACTCGCGATGGTCCAGTAGACGACCGACCCGGCTACGGCCAGTCCCAGAACGCGCTCTTGACGGATGGCTCGCCATGCCGTGCGGATGGTTTCTCCCAGGTCTCCTTCGGAACGGGCCGCCGGCACCGCGGGAAGCCGCAAGGAGATGAGGAGCCCCACCACCGCCGCCGGAACCAGGACCGCCGCCGCAAGCCAGGCCGCCTCTCTCGACAGATCCAGCAGCAGGCCGCCGGAGGCCGTGCCCAGGATGATGGCCAGAAAGGTCCAGGTTTCCAGGTGGGCGTTCCCGGCGGTGAGCCGCTCATGGGGCAACATCTCGGGGAGGATTCCGTACTTGGCGGGGCTGAAAAGGGCGCTCTGAAGGCCCATGAACCCGAGAATCAGCAGCGGAGCCAGCGTCGAGCCGGGCGCCGCGTAGAGCGAGAGTGCGGCTGCTGCCATGAGCAGGACCTCTGCCAGCTTCATGGCAATAATGACGGTCCTCTTGCTGACCCGGTCGGCCACGAGGCCTGCCGGGAGCGAGAAGACCATGAGTGGAATGGTCAGAACGCAGAAGGCGATGGCGGTCTGGAGTTGCGCCGCGGACTGGTACTCGGGTCCTCCCGGTGTCAGGTGTGCCGTCGAAGCCTTGATCGCCAGGAAGGTGACGATCAGTTTCCAGGCGTTGTCGTTGAAAGCTCCGAAGAACTGGGCGATCAGCAGGAACTTGAGACCGGCCTTTGCATCCTTTGCCATGCGTCCGTTCGTGCCATCCGAGTCAGAGAAACCCGTAGGGGCGCCCCTTGTGGGCGCCCTCTTTCGTCGCTGCAGGCGAAACCGCTACCAAGCCCTTTGCCAGGAACCCAGGAACCACCGGCGGAGCAGCTTTGCCGGCTTGCGGCGGGCGACCACAAGGGTCGCCCCTACGAAAAACCGCCCGGCGTCGGCGACTAGAAGGTCGCCGCTCCTAGGGCTGGAACTGGAACGAGAAGAGCTTGGTGTTCTTGAAGTGGAACCTGAGCTGGACGGCCGTGCCCTCCAGTCCTCCCACGTCTTTCCTTCCCTGCCAGCTCATGCGGTGACGGCCGCTGGTCCGGACCGGATCGGAGTCCTCCATGGTGAAGCCCGGAATCGGACGCTGGTTCGAGTCCAGGATCTCCACCCGAAGATCGGGAACGCCGGAGCCCCAGTTGTGCTTTGCCGCCTCCATGGTCACGTAGAGGCCGCCTCCCTGGAAGCTGAAGGGCCGGGTCACCAGGCGTCCGGGATGGAGCTTGCCGGCGTCCACCGAGACGAAACCGTCCCGGGGCACGGTGGCCAGACCGATGGCGAAGATGCCCTTGTCACCCTTCTCGTGCAACACATCGGCGCCGCGCCAGTTCCCGCCGTAGTAGTAAACCAGGACCTTGTCCTTGTGGACGATGGGAGCCTGGAAGACGTAGACGGTGGATTCGTCGAAGTCCCCGAAGTCTCCCAGCCGGATGAAGGGTTCCCGGTAGTTGCGCTCGTAGTGGAGTCCGTCGCGGCTCATGGCCAGCTCGGGGTAATGCCAGGTGTTGGTGGTCCGGAAGATCTCGATGATGGACAGGTAGATCCCGTCGTAGTCGAACGAAGCCATGGCGTAGAACTCGGTGTCGGGCGGGTCCAGCTCGTCGGGCAGGACGATCAATTGGTCCCGGCCCCAATTGATCAGGTCGGGACTCTCGGCCCGGCCGATGAGCCGTTTCCCCAGCGGACACGCGCGGTGGATGCAGCTCTCGATGTGGGCGGCGTACACCTTGCGGATGGGATCCCATCCCATGAACACGGTGGGTCCCCAACGTCCCGGCACCGGAGAGGTGTCCAGGACCGGGTTGTTCTCGTAGGGCGTCCAGTTGAACCCGTCGGGCGAGTGGTACAGGTCCAGCATGAACCCCGGCTGTCCGGAGGGGCCGCGACGGGTGCCGAGGTTGACGTACCGCTTGTTCGGATCGGTGGCGTTGGGGTCCCGGAAGGTGGGGACCCGGCTCTCCTCGGGCAGGATGTTGTTGCGGGTCGAGCCGTTGAATTCCACCTTCCCGAGACTGGGCTTCTCCCAGATCACACCGTCCCGTGAGGTGGCGAAACAGGGAAGCCAATCGTCGCCGTTGGAGTTGCCTTCGAAGCCGTAGCTCTCCGCCGACCAGACCTTTTCGCGAACCACGCCCTTATCGGTCCACTTGTAGTCGGTGATGGCGGTGCCCTTCTTGACCTTGAAACCGTTGTTGCTCCGGTACCACATCTTGAACACGCCCTCTTCCTCGTTGTAGTAGACGCGGCTGAGGCCGAGGTAATGGCCCTCCCACGGACGGTCGGCCGAGATGAGGGGATTGTTCGGGTGCTTCTGGGCCGGATTGAGCACCTGACGGGCGTGGGACAGGTGCTGAATCATGTAGTCGTCCACGAAAAGCTGAGTCCGGGATCCGATTTCGGCGAGACCCCCACCCCCGCCCTCACCCGACGCGGCCGATCCGGCCGCCAGCATCAGAGCCCATCCGATGATCCACGTTGTTGCTTGATGTCTCATTTCTTTCTCCTTGTCCCGATAAGGCTCAGATGATGGCGATGGGGCGCAGGGCGAACCCCGCCACGGTGCCCCGGATCTTGTTCACGGTGCAGACATAGGTGAACTCGTAGACGCGGTTGCGAGAGAGCTCCTCCAAGACGTGAAACTCCGCGATGTGGACTCCCTGTTCGATGAGCAGGTAGTTGTGGACCGGCATGAATGAGCCATATTTATCGCGGTAGGCCTTGTTGTCCGCCGCCGTGGGCTTGTATTCCACGCCGCTGGTGTCCCCGCCGACCATCATGGCTCCCTTCTCCTCCACCAGCCAGCGGGCCGAGTCCAGATTGATGCCGGCCGAGTCGTGCCGGTCGATGGTTTCGTGATCCGACCCGGCCGTCCCCCAGAATTGGGTCGTCCCGGTCCGGACCAGAACCACGTCTCCGAACCGGATAGTGGTTCCCTGCTTCTTGAGCGCACCCTGAAGGTCCGCCGGAGTGATCTCATAGTTGGAGGGCAACGCCTTCACACCCTTGTAGGCGGCGACGTCGATCATGACCCCGCGGGCCACGATGGGAGGAATGGTGGTGGCATCGCATTTGCGGATCCCCCAGTCGCCCGCCGAGTCCGACTCCTTGAAGCCGTTGTACCAGTGGTTGTCCTTCCCCTGGGTGGCGTGGCCGAGCCCGTCGATCTGGGTCGCCACGTTGTCGTTGATGAAGAGCGCGCAACTGTGCCACGCGGTCAACGACGGGTTGTCCTGGATCACCCCCGGAATGTCCTTCTGGCTCTTCACGCCGTCGGGAGACCGGAACATGATGATCTCCCCCGGACTGTGGCCGGGCCACTTGTAGGATGTCCGGTCGTAGCTCAGTCCCAGATCGAAGACCCTGCCCTCCCTGACCATTTTCAGGGCGGCGAGCCGGGAGGCATCAGTCATTTCATTGAGCGCCCCCACCTCGTCGTCCTTGCCCCAGACCCAACCCCACCCCTTCCCCGCCTGCCACTTCTTGGCGTGTGATGAGGGCGGCATGACGGCGGCGACCATGACGGCCGCCGCGAAGAGCCCGATCAACGCGGTGAGGAGGGTGTGCTTTTTGCTCATGCTGGTACTCCCAAATTTTGAATCAGCCGGTATCGGCGGCGCCCAGTCTACTATGAGCGGTAGGAGGGGGGACATTCTTGTCCCCCATTCTTCCTCCGCCCTTTCTTGTTCCTTAATCTAGAATTCTTGTGCAAATAGACGAAGATATTCGGTAGGGGCGCCCCTTGTGGGCGCCCTCTTCGGTCCAAAGCGGAGCACGATGGGGCCAGATGAAAAGTCGGCGCCTGGAAAGCTGCCGCTCCGGCGCAGAAATTTTGGTTCCGCCTATGCCAGGTTAGGAGTTTTGCAGCAAGAAAGCCCCCGCTCCCGGACAACCCCGGGTTCTCCCTGGATTGAGCCGACCTTTGGGAGAACTCGTCATTCCCGGGGGTCACCGGCGTTTCCCCGACGGAGCCGGCCGCTTCCTTTCCGGGACACCTTGACGAGGAGCGCCATTATTCACACCATGATGCCGTGATTACTACTATTGACCGGAACGGGAGAGTGGTGGTGCCGAAACCGCTCCGCGATCACTTGGATCTGGTGGCTGGGACAGAGTTGGAGATTGAAGCGACTGCGGAGGGCCTGACGTTACGTAAGGTCGGCGGCGCGCCGTCGCTGATACGCAAGAAAGGCCTCCTGGTCCATCATGGCGCCGCTCGAACAACCATGGATGTCGCGGAGTTTATCCGTGCGAAGAGAGAAACACGCAGTCGCCGCAAAGTGGCGAAGGACCCCGATTGATGCTCGTGACGTTCGTTTCTGGTCACGGCAGTGGCGGATCAGCGCGGGACTGACCAAGCCTCATTCGGTGGTTTGCGTCGATTTACCCGCGAGTAACACCAGGAAATCTGCTCGCCCCATTCTCTGACCGACTATTTTGTCACACTGTCCGACTTTTTCTAACCGGCAAACAGGTCCAACTGCCGCTTCTCTCCAGGGCGGCGAAAGGCGGCGGCCGAAAGGGCCATGGACTGACGGTTCAGCCCCAGGCGGCGGCAACTGACCTGAAACAGCTCGCCGATCTGGCGGGCGTAGACGCCGGTGCCCTTCATGCGCTCGTGAAACTCGGAGGAGTAGAGACTTCCGCCCCGTGTTTCCCGGACCCGGTTCAGGACCCGCTGCTTCCTTTCCGGGTAGCAGCGTTCCAGCCAGGCCTCGAAGATTTCCTTCACGCCGTATGGGAGCCGCAGCAGGATGTAGGCGGCCGCGATGGCCCCCGCCTCGGAGGCCGCCTTCAGAATCGAGGGAATCTCATGGTCGGTGAGACCGGGGATGACGGGACCCACCATCACCCGGACCGGAATTCCCTGCTCGGAGAGTTCTCGAACGGCCGCCAACCGTGCCGACGGGGTGGAGGCCCGAGGCTCCATCGATCTCTGAAGCTTGGGATCCAGCGTGGTGATGGAGAGATTCACCGAAGCCGCGTCCTTTTCCGCCAGTTCCGAGAGCAGGTCGGCATCCCGGGTCACCAGGTAGTTCTTGGTGACGACGGCCGCAGGATTGGCGAACTCCACCAGGACCTCCAGACAGGCCCGGGTGATGCCCAACCGGCGTTCCGCGGGCTGATAGGCGTCGGTGACGCCGCTGATGGCGATAGTCTGCGGTTCCCATTTGGGGGACAGGAGTTCCTGCCGCAGCAACTGGGGGGCGTCCTCCTTGACCAGGATCCGGGTCTCGAAATCCAGTCCCGCCGAGAGCCCCAGATATTCGTGGTAGGGGCGGGCGTAACAGTAGCTGCAGCCATGCTCGCAGCCCCGGTAGGGGTTGATGCTGAATTCGAAACCGACGTCCGGGCTCTGGTTCCGGGCCAGGATGGTCCGGCTGGTGTCCCTGTAGAGACGGGTATCCGGGTGAGTCTCTTCGCCTTCCGGGTCGGGAACGTAGTGGATCGACTCGAAACGATTGGCCGGATTCTCGGCGGCGCCGCGGCCACGGAGAGGTGCGGAAGGCATGGTCTGTTCCTGTCCAGTCTGTCGGAGAGCGGGAACCATAATGACAGATTGTTCTGTCATCCTTGCCGCCAGAAAAGGAGACAGAATGAAACCCAACCGACTGCGCCAGAAGCTCGACGCCGGTGAGACCACGGTGTCCACCAACATCTACACCTCTTCACCCGACGTGGTGGAGATGCTGGGACACGCCGGAACCTTCGACTACGTCGAATTCGAGGCCGAGTACGTCCCCTACGACCTGCATTGGATGGACCACTTCGCCCGCGTCACGGAGCTGTTCCCCCATCTGTCCGCCATGATCAAGATCGACCAGGAGCCCAGGACCTTCATGGCCGCCCGGGCGATCGGGGCCGGCATCCAGAACGTCCTCTTCGCCGACGTCCGCACTCCCGAGGAAGCCCGGCAATGCGTCGCCGCCATGAAACCCGAGACCCCGGGATCGGTGGGGCATCAGGGCTATGGAGACCGGCGCGTGGCCCGGTACTTCCTGGACGGTCCGGACACCTACGTGAACATTCTGGAGAACTCGGTCGTGGCCCTCATGATCGAGAAGAAGTCCGCCGTGGACAACCTGGAGGCGATCCTGGACGTGGGGGGAATCGACATGGTCCAGTTCGGCGCTGCCGATTTCTCCTTGAACATCGGCAAGCCGGGCCAGTGGGACGACCCCGAGATCACCGCGGCCCGGAACCGGGTGATCCGAACCTCCCTGAAGATGGGGGTTCATCCGAAGGTGGGAATCCATTCACCCGAGGACGCCCGTCCCTACCTGGACATGGGCGTGCGCCATTTCATTCTCGGCGGCGACCTGGGGATCCTCTACTCGTTCTGGAAGGAAAAGGGCAAGCAGCTTCAGGACGTCATTGCCGGGCACTGATGGGCCAGAAGCCCATCACCGGAATCCTCGTGCTCCACGGTCAGGAATGCTCCCTCGGCGCCAGACTGAACGGTTCGCGCGCGAACACACGGCGCACAATCGGCTCGAAGAACTCCAGCGGCAGCGAATCGTAGTCGGGATCGAACGCGCACTGGTCCCAGCGGTGACAGAAGTCCACGGCGTCCCGATACCAGGGATGGTCGCGATACTTGTCGCGCGCATTGCGGTCGCCGCCCACGTGGTGGGCGTAGTAGTAGTACTGGAACAGGCCGTGGTGCTGGACGATCCAGTACGTTCGCTCGGTCACGTACGGGCGCAGCAGCAGCGCGGACAGCTCGCCGTGGCTGTGCGGGGCCAGCATGTCGTCGATGTCGTGCAGGAGCGCCGCCACCACCAGCTCCTCTTCCGCGTCGTCGCGATAGGCGCGGGTCGCGGTCTGCAGAGAATGCTCCAGCCGGTCGACCTGGTAGCCGGCGAGCGAACCGGACAACTCGCGAAGATACGCCAACACTCGGTCGGCGGTGCCGGCGGCGAACTCCTCCTCATGGCGCCCGAGCAGCTCGTAGTCCTCGCGGGTGCCGTCCGCCATACTGGTGAAGCTCACCGTAGTACCGCTCGACGTTGCCATATTGCGCATGCTTGTCACTCTCCCGAACAGGGTTTCTTGCGTTGCAGCGTGCTTGAAAGCGCAGGGCTTTGTCAAGGGCGCCGGCCCGGGCCCGGTGCTTGACACACGGAGGAAAAGCGCACCTAATGCTCGGAAAAGTTCACGTCCTCTGGGGGCTCAACGCACGGATGCCCGGAGCCGTTGCGGTAGCGCATGCTCCGGGCCGGTCACAATGGATTGAGGGGATCGACCATGCATCAACCGATCAGCGTGGACCAGTCCGACAGGATCGTCCCGATCAACCTTCGCCAGAGCGGCCGTACACCGACCGAGCTGCTCATTTCCACCCGGGTCCGGAAGTCTCCGTATTGGCATCTGTCGCATGAAGCGGGCTGCTGGCGGGCCACCGTGTACAACCGCATCTACCACCCCCGCGGCTACGTGCGGCCCGAGGACGGCGGCGCGGCGGCAGAGCACGAAGCGCTGACCCGGGACGTCACGCTGTGGAACGTCGCGGTGGAGCGGCAGATCCGGGTCAGGGGACCGGATGCGGAACGGTTCACCGACTACGTGATCACCCGGGACGCTACGCGCATCGAGCCGATGCACGCGAAGTACGTCATCCTCTGCAACGAGAAGGGCGGCATCCTCAACGACCCGGTGCTGCTGCGGCTCTCCAGGGACGAGTTCTGGTTCTCGCTTGCCGACTCCGACGTCCTGTTCTGGCTCCAGGGCGTGAACATCGGGCTTCGGATGGAGGTGGAGATCGACGAGATCGACGTCTGTCCGTTGCAGATCCAGGGGCCGAAGTCGCTCGACCTCATGACCGACCTGGTGGGCGCGGGCGTCCGGGACATCCCCTACTACGGGCTCATGGAGGCTCAGATCGCGGGCTGTTCCGTGGTGGTCTCCCAGTCCGGGTTCTCGGGCGAGAAGGGGTACGAGATCTATCTTCGGGACGCCACCCTGCACGCCGAGAAGCTGTGGCGCGCGGTGCTTGACGCGGGGGACAGGCACCAGTTGATGGTCATCGCGCCGGGCCACCAGCGCAGGATCCAGGCCGGGATCCTGTCGTGGGGACAGGACATCGACCACGAGACGAGTCCGTTCCAGTGCAACTTGGCCTACCAGGTGCCGCGCGAGAAGGCGGGAGACTACATCGGGCGGGCCGTGCTGGAGCGCCAGCGCGCCGAGCTCGACGCCGGGCGTTGTCCGTTCGCGATGGTCATGATCGGGATGACGCTGGGCGGAAACCCCATTGACGACTATGCTCCGGACTTCTGGCTCGTGTCGGACGCGGACGGCGGCGACCCGATCGGCTACCTCACGTCGCCGTGGCACTCCCCCGAGCTGGGCTGCAACATAGCGCTCGGGCACGTGCCCGCCGGGAAGTCGGCCGTCGGCACGGAGCTCACGGTGTGGTTGCCCGACGAATACGCGAGCGAGCCGGGCCGACCGGACCGCGCACGGGTGTGCGAGGTTCCCTTCCGCCCCTCCGTGAACCCCAGCGCCCGCGAAGTGGCGCTCGCCCGGGGCCTGGACTCGACGGTTTAGGCGCCCGCATCCGCGAGGAGGTTCGGCCCGCCGCAATCCGGCTCTCATACCAGCGCTGCGGTTGGGCTCGGAGTTCGGGGCAATCCCGCGGGTGCTATTCTTCTCTACGAACTTCTTCTGCGGACAGCCAGTCGCTGAGTTCGTCCGGGCTCCGCACCGAGCACGCGCAGAAGAGAGGAGGTGACTGTTCCCTTCTCCCGTTCTAACAACGCCAATGGGAAATTGACCCGCTTTGGGAGCGCTTTGCGAGTAGTATAGAGCCACAGTTCAAGAGATCTTCTGGTTTCCCTGTGTTTTCCGACGGGCGGCAGACGAATCGGGAGCCGATTTGAATCTTGGGCGGCGAGGCTCTGCGGGTCAGTACGCGAGCAGGAAGCGCGCGGCCCAACGGGACGGGATTAGATTCCGTCGCGACGACTCTGGCAGTTGCGATCAACAGGTGAAAACATGAACACCTCCATTTTAATTGTGGTTCCATCCACCTTGATCAGTCTATTGCTTTTTCCGCTGTCGTTTGTCCATGCTTCGCCCTCGCCGGCCGATAAGGTCCCTATCTGCTCGCCAGTCGACCTCCTTAAGTGGGAGCATGATCGCCCTCCTAGTGCCCTCACGCGGCAGGCAAATTTGGACGTCGGCGAACCCCGCACAGTTCGGTTGATCTACTTTCTCCCACGTGATCGCCAACCAGAGCCATTCATAGACCGAATTCTGGATGCACTGATAAAAGACGTACAGCAATCATACGCGGAGCAACTGGAAAACCATGGGTTCGGCAGAAGAACCTTCAGGTATGAAACTGATGCCATCGGTAAGGCTGTGGTTCATCATGTGAAGGGGAAGTTCGACGATGCGTACTATCACACGGACGCTTTCGGCAAAGTCATCTGGACGGAAGTGGCTGAACAGTTTGACCGGTCGAGGAATGTCTACCTCGTCCTGCTCGATGTAAGTACCGCAACCGTCGACGGTTATTGCGGGCAAGGCGCATCCCTTGGACCCGAAGGCGGAGCGGTACTTGTGCCCGCTCCCAACCGTGTCCTCCAACGGGAACGTGGCTGGAGCTGTTTCAATGTTGCAGTTACTGCCCATGAGCTCGGCCACGCCTTTGGATTGGCGCATGATCACCTCAGAAATGCCACGCGCACCCCATCTTCGTACCATACCGACTGGATGGTCACATCATTGTGTGCCGCCGAATGGTTGGATGGCCATCGTTACTTCAATATTGGCCGCACCTATCCCGATGCAGACGAACCAACCACGATTCGGATGCTCTCGCCGCTCCCAGTTCCACCGCACTCGATCCGCCTCCGCTTCGAGGTAACCGATTCCGACGGCCTCCATCAAGCGCAGCTGCAAAACAGCACCGGCGAAGCAATTGATTGTCAAACGACAAATGGCGAAAGCGCCCCCGTTGAATTTGTCACATCTGAAGTGACAGATGCCCCCGGAAATGCGGTGACGCTCCGCGTTGTCGATGGGTACGGAAATGTCACGGAGCAACGATATCCAATCGAACTCACGGCTCTGCTTACCCCCGAGATTGTGTCGATACCGGACGCGAATTTGGCCGCAGCGGTGCGGGAAACCCTCGGGTTGGCAACAGGGGAGGCCGTAACGCAACTGGATATGTTGAAATTGGGGTACCTGGGAGCCTCAGCTCGCCAGATTGCGGACCTTACCGGGCTCGAGCATGCCGTTAATCTAAAGAGTTTGTCCCTGGGCCTGAATCAGATTCGCGACATCACACCTCTGGCGGGATCGACGATCCTGGAACTGTTGGAGCTTTACGACAACAGCATTTCGGATCTTTCCCCCGTGGCGGGAATGACCAACCTGAGTTCTTTGGCTCTTGGGGGGAATTCGGTGTCGGATCTCTCCCCCCTGGTGGGCCTGACCGTCCTAGAACACCTGGAGCTTTACGACAACAGCATTTCGGATCTCTCCCCTCTGGCGGGTTTGACCGACTTGCAATATTTGGCTCTTGGGGAGAATTCGGTGTCGGATCTCTTTCCCCTGGCACAATTGACCCATTTGGGCGAACTTGTGGTCTGGGAAAATCCTCTTAGCGCCCGCTCCATCAATACGCACATCCCTTTCCTCCATAGTCGAGGGGTTAACGTGCATTACGAGGAACTTCGATGGGCTCTGGACTTTGCGCATTTTGCCAATGGGGCTTCCATCACCTCTGACTTGGTGTTGGTGAATGTGGCTGACTATCCGATCCAGCCTACCCTCCACTTTTACGATAAACAGGGAGATCCGATTGCGGCGAGATCGGTGGTCGAGAATACGGATGGTCTGGTGTTCGGGGAGGATGGAAGTCTGGGCATCCGGTCGCAGCTGGAATTCCTGGGAGAACTCACGATTTCGACCCACGGCCGAGGGGAGCTGGCGACCGGGTCCGTGAGAGTGATCTCCAACGGTCCCATCGGCGGGGTTCTGCGCTTTGACCACCCGGACATTGGGGTAGCCGGGGTGGGAGCCAGCCAACCCGTCCGAGACGCCATTTTTCCGGCTCGGCGCCGGTTGTCAGGGATCAACACTGGCGCCGCCATCCGCAACTGGGGAGAGAAGCCGATCGTGGTGACGTGCCACTTGAGGCAGGGCGGCGCCGTGCGAGACACGGCGCGGATCACGTTGGAAGGAGACGGACAGGAGGCTGTTTTCATCCACGAGCTGTTTGAAGAAACCGACACCACCAACTTCACGGGCTCGGTGCACTGCACCGCTCCTGAGAACGGAATGTTCACTGGTGTGGCTCTGGAGATGGATGCCGCTGCCCGGATCTTCACTACCTTGCCCGTGGTGCCCTTGAACGCGGCGGCGGTCGGAGGTCCGGAACTGACTCTGGACTTTGCCCACTTTGCCAATGGGGCTTCCAACGCCTCCGACTTAGTGTTGGTGAATGTGGGGACCAATGCGGTCCGCACCGCCATCTACTTTTTCGATCCGGACGGCAATCCCGTTGACGCCGGATCGGTGGTGGATGGGGCGGATGATCTGGAAGTCGCAGACGGCGGAGCCGTTGCCCTCGAGAAGGAGATCCAACCGCTGGGCGAGCTGACGATTACAACGACCGGGGAGGGCGAGTTGAAGACCGGATCGGTGAGAGTGGTAGCGGATGCACCCATCGGCGGAGTCCTGCGCTTCGACATCCCGGACGTGGGAGTAGCCGGTGTCGGGGCCAGTGCACCAGTCACGGCCGCCGTCTTCCCGGCCCGTCGCCAAAAGGACGGGATCAATACCGGTGTGGCAATCCACAACCTGGAAGCGGAGGCGATGACGGTCACCTGCAGTCTGCTGCAGAAAGGCAGGATGTTGGCCCAGGAGGACATCGATATGGAGCCCAACGGCCAGATCGCCGGTTTCATCGACCAGATCTTCAAGCAGACCGACACGTCCGATTTCACAGGCTCCGTGCACTGTGCGGCCCCTGATGGAGGAACGTTCAGCGGAGTGGTCTTGGAGATGGATGCCGGTAAGCGGATTTTCACAACGCTGCCCGTGGTGCCTTTGGCCCAGTAACCGCTCGGGATTGGACATAAGGTCCGAACCGCTCCCTTGAAACCGAGGATGTGAACTGGGCGGCATCTTCACAACAACAGGCAGGACTCTAATCCTGGATTCCCTTCCTACGGGGGACTCGGATCAGCCCTGAGCCCCCGGAAATGCGGTCCAGAAGCAGAGGACCAGCCCTATGCCCCATCCCTGACCCCCGCTTTCCCTCTCCGGACGTGACTTTGTGCCGTCACTCTCTTTCCCAACCCGACGAGTCCATGTCTGTGTCACCTCCTGTGGAGCTCCATTGCAGATGGAGGGTCCTCACAGGTCTCCGGGGCTGGGCCTGCGGTAGCCGACTTGGCGCTCGGTGAAGATGTAGGCAGGACTGGTCGCGTCATCGCCCAGCTTGCGGCGGAGCCTCTTCGGACGAAACCAAAACAGGGCCGCGGCGATCCAAGCCCCCCCGGGGGAATCCAGTGGCGAAACCGGAACCAGGGGAGAAGGTGACTGTCCCCTTCTCCCGCTTTTCGGTCCCGTGATCCCACCGGGGCCGAAAACGAGGCCAAGACCCGATCCGCCGAGTCGGTGGCCCGTTCTTCATTTCGGCCAGAAGGAACTCCCCCGCATCACTGAATACTGAGGAGTTACGGACCAAGATGGAATCTCCTCCCCGTTTGCCAGGCCCGGAGAGACTTCGAGAATAGGCACATGATCTGGAACCTGATTCTCATTGGAGGCGTTCTTTACTTGGCCGTCGCCCTCCGGACGCAGATTCGGTTCCTGAAGCAGATGGAGTTGCGTTTGGATGTCCGAATCACCAGCCTGGAGACGCAGATCGGCGATCTGCGGGATTACGTCAGCCGGATCGAAGACACGCTGGCCGTGTCCAAGGAGTGCCGCGGAGGAACCGTTCCGGATGCCCGTACACTCCCCGAAGACCTCGTATCTTAGCCGGTAGGGATCCACGGCCTCGCTGCTGACCGTAACCTTGTGCTGGGGTCTGCCGGGCGCAGAAGAGAGAAGGTGACTGTCCCCTTCTCCCGTTCGCGAGCTGGGCTGCAACATAGCGCTCGGGCACGTGCCCGCCGGGAAGTCGGCCGTCGGCACGGAGCTCACGGTGTGGTTGCCCGACGAATACGCGAGCGAGCCGGGCCGACCGGACCGCGCACGGGTGTGCGAGGTTCCCTTCCGCCCCTCCGTGAACCCCAGCGCCCGCGAGGTGGCGCTCGCCCGGGGCCTGGACTCGACGGTTTAGGCGCCCGCATCCGCGAGGAGGTTCGGCCCGCCGCAATCCGGCTCTCATACCAGCGCTGCGGTTGGGCTCGGAGTTCGGGGCAATCCCGCGGGTTCTATATCTTCTCTACGAACTTCTTCTGCGGACAGCCAGTCGCTGAGCTCGTCCGGGCTCCGCACCAAGCGCGCGGGCAGGTGCGGCACCGGCTTCGAAGGAAGAGAGAAAGTGACTGTCCCCTTCTCCCGGGACCTGACCTCGGTGAGGCCGGGTGTCAGGTGATTACCGTACTTGTACAAGCATGGGCAGATTCATGAACCGCTCGCTATTGGTCACCATTGACAGCCTTATCAACCTACTGCTGGGTGTGCTCCTGCTCGTGTTCCCACGAGATCTCATTTCCTTCCTCGGGATTCCAGAGCCCGGCTCTGCGTTTTATCCCAACATTCTTGGCGCTGTACTCTTCGGCATTGGCATCGCGCTTTGGATGCAGCGAGGAGCAGACCGCTCACGCGGTCTTGGGCTCGGTGGAGCTGTTGTGATCAACCTCTGTGGCGCCCTGGTTCTATCAGCGTGGCTACTATTCGGGGACCTTTCTCTTTCCATCAAAGGTGCCGCCGTTCTCTGGGGCATTGTGGCGGTTCTCATAGTAGTGAGCCTGGCCGAGGTCGTTGGCGTGCGCAACGATTGCGAGACGGAGGGGCGGAAGTCCGCGTGACACCGCTATGCGCGAAGCCGAAGCGGAAGGCAATCTCAACTGGCGCTGCAATCGACCGATGTCACCCGTCTCGGTGCCTTCTTGGGATTCCAGGTATCCCTGATTCTCTCAGCAAAAAAACAAAGGAAGAGAGAAGGTGACTGTCCCCTTCTCCCGCGGATCCTTCGGCCAAAAGGAGTTCCCCCGCATCACTGAATACGTAAGGAGTTTACGGACCAAGATGGAATCTCCTCCCCGTTTGCCAGGACCGGAGAGACTTCGAGAATAGAAAAATGCTCTGGAATCTGATTCTCGTCGGAGGCTTTCTTTACTTGGCCACCGCCCTCCGGGGCCAGATTCGGTTCGTAAAACAGATGGAGTTGCGCTTGGATGTCCGCATCACCAGCCTGGAGACACAGATCGGTCATCTGCAGGATTGTGTCAGCCGGATCGAGGATGCGCTGGCCGTGTCCAAGGAGTTCCGCGAAAGAACCGTTCCGGATGCCCGTTCACTCCCCGAAGACCTCGTATCTTAGCCTGTGGGGACCCACGACCTCGCTGCTGACCGTAACTTTGAGCTTGGGTCTGCTGGGCGCGCTGGATCCAGCCACAATTCTGGAGACTGCTGCCAACCAGGAGAGAAGGGGACAGTTACCTTCTCCCCGCGAGGAAAGCCCGACTCGCGGTCCCCGACTCCTTCCGCCAGAATAAGGGCCACCGACAACAGAACCTGGTCGCTTCCCGAGGACGGTCCTCATGCAAATAGAGCGTGTTGAAGTCATGGTCGTGGCGCCCAATGTGCAGCGCTTTACGTGGTCGCACGACCTGGGCGAACAGTTCATGACCAATACCATCGTCCGGATCACGACGAAGGACGGCCACGTGGGCGTCGGCGGCGTGTGGAATTGCACGTCCTTCGATTTCGATCGCTACACCTGCGAGACGTTGCGGCACTTGATCCCTGCGGTGATCGGCCAGGATGCGACGGAGGTGGAAGAGATCTGGCAGAGTCTGTGGCCGCGGGTCTTTCCCCTTCCGCCGCAAGCCCTGTCCGTCATCGACATCGCATTGTGGGATCTGAGGGGCAAGGCCGCCGGACAGCCCATCTATCAGCTCTTGGGAGGGGCAATGGATCGAATCCCGTCGTATGCCAGCACGCCGATGCTGGACGACGTGCCGGCGTATCTCCGTTTTGTCGAAGAAATGATCGAGCGCGGCTTTCGCGCCGTGAAGTTCCACTGTTGGTGTCTGCCGGAAAAGGACCTCGAGCTGGCCCGCGCCGCCAGCAAGGAATTCGGCGACGACGTGGCCTTCATGTTGGACGTTGAGAACAACTATGACCTGCAGAGTGCCCACCGGGTCGGCGCCGAGCTGCACGACCTGGGATTCACTTGGTTCGAAGCTCCGCTGTTTGACTACGACCTGCCGGGTTATCGCGAGCTGACCCAGAGCCTTGAGGTGCCGATCCTTCCCTCGGGGAATTGGCTTCAGGACCTGACGGCGTTCCGGCACGCATTGGCGACCCGATGTTGGACGGCGGCGCGGACCGATGTCACGGTCGCCGGCGGCTTCACTGGGGGCCGGAAGTATCTGTCCGCGGTGGAAGCCGCGGGCATGCGCTGCGAGATCATGTCCTGGGGCACCACGCTGATCTCATCTGCCAACCTCCACCTGATGCTGGGAACCGGGCTGAGCACGTACTTCGAGCAGGCCGTCCCCTGGGAACCCTACGAGTACGGCATGCACGACGTGATCCGGACCGGACCGGACGGACTCGTCGTCGCGCCTTCCGGGCCCGGCCTGGGCGTGGAAATCGACTGGGACGCCATGGAAGCGGCGACGATCCACCGGTTCGATTCCAGGTCCCGCTCGTAACGTTCGGGACCTCCTGGGAGCGGGGGTTGTTAATCCCCGAACTCCCAAGGTCACAATAGGGCTCGAAAACCTGGATGAGCGGCCGGTTGAAACGTCGCCGTCCCATCCGTCCAGGAAATACGGATTTCCAACCGCCGAACATTCGACAGTCATCGCACCGAGGAAGAGAGAAAGTGACTGTCCCCTTCTCCCGCCCGGCGCCCGGCGTGTCCCTTCTAAGCCGTTGATGCCGTCCTGATTCCCTCCGACTTGTCTTTAGACTATCTTTCCGGGGTTGAAGTTATGTCGTGGATCGACGCCGTCGAGCAGCGAGCGGATCATTGCTACGCCGGCGGGCGAAATATCCTGTTCCAACCATGGCGCGTGCTCCACGCCGACGGCGTGATGGTGGGACAATGTACCGCCGAAGTCGATGAAGCCTTGCTGGATGGCTCCCTTGACCGCATCGTACTCTTCCAGGGAGCGAGCTTCATTTAATGGCCGGAAAGCAAACGTGAAGTACAGGCACGCGCCGCAGTGATACGAGTGGGAGAGATGGCACATGATATAGCCCTTCACGCCGATGTCCTTGAATGCATTCTCCGCTCTGCTCATCACACCGTCGTACAGAGACCCGAGTTGAGACCATGGAGCCGCCGTCTCTGAAACATCGCCGAGAGCACCGCGGTCGAGCAGGAAATCCCGGATGTAGGGAACGTCGAATTTTTTTCGGTCAAAGAGTTCACCCGGCCCGGTTCCAATGCATATACCTCCATATCCGGCAACGATTGAATCGACCAGGCGTTTTTGAGATTTCACGTGTTTCTCGGAGCCTTCATAGCCAATGAACGAGAGGCACATCTGCCGAACATCAAAGCGCTTCACGCGTTCAAGGTAAAGCCTGGAAAGAGCCGACTTCATACGTCCAACCAACGCTTCATGCTTTTTGGTCGCGAAATAGAAACGGGTCTCGTTGACGTCCGATATACGTGTGACGGATGGAAATGCATCGCTTGCCGCAATGGCCGCCATAGCCTCCAATCCGCCAGTCCAGTCCGGAAACAGATATCCATAGATCTGGCGCTTTTGCGGAACGCGATGCACATGCACGGTAGCCTCGGTGATAATGCCGAGACGGCCTTCGCTGCCGAGGATCATCTCCTTGACGCTGGGGCCCGTGGCGGCACTGGGAACTGGCCTCGTGACCAGCACACCTGCGGGCGTCACCACGCGGAAGGCCTTTGTCAGGTCCGCGAAATCGCCGTATTTGTCGGATTGCATTCCGACAGATCGGGTCGCGATCCAGCCGCCCAGAGAGGCGTGATTGAAGCTGTCCGGGAAATGTCCCAGAGTCCATCCTCTCGCATTCAACTGGCGCTCGAGGTCCGGCCCCAGCGCTCCGGGTTGAATGCGGGCGAGCCTCGAAACCTCATCGATCTCCAGCACACGGTTCATGCGGCACATATCGACAGAGATTACGGTACGGATTTCGCCGCGCGGCGCTTCCAGGCAACCAGCGATATTCGTCCCTCCACCGAAAGGAATCACCACCGCGTCCGCAGAGAGCGCTGTCCGCACGATTCGAACAACTTCATCCTCTGATCCGGGGTAAGTGACCAGATCGGGAGTACGACCAAAGTCGCCTCGTCGAATCCTTACAAGATCCCGCAGGCTCTTTCCGTAGGCGTGAACGACTCGATCCAGCGGATCACACTTCAGGTTGCCGGTTCCAACTATTGCTTCGAGGGAAGCCTGTAATCCAGGCGGCGCACATGGGGATGGCAGCGGAAAACTGTCGAGATTCGTTACGGAAACGGGCGGCAGCGTAACGTCGATGTCGATCACATCCTTAATGAACTGTGCGAATGCCGGCTTGTCATCGTGGCGGAAAGAGACGCCCTCTTCTCCCCATCCCCACCACTTCATATGCTTCACGAACCGCCCCCTGGTACCTCAATTGTTCTACTGGCTGCGTCCTATTGCTGAAGGTTTCGCGCTACCGCGCTTCCCCTTCGCACGGGCTTGCATTCGCAGCTGCTCTTCAGCGCGGAAAATAATGGTAACTGGGGCGTGGCTGCGGATCAACCGGCGGCCGATCTCTCGACGGTTCTTGACCGAAGTTCCCGGGATTTGACGCGTCGAATTTGAGCTAACCGGTTGAATCGGATGGGAAAACGCAGGTAAATGGGACAGTTACTTTCTTTACTCCCGCCCTCTTTCTTTCGGCGGGCTCGGATTAGCCCTGAGCCGCCGGAAACGCGGTCCGGACGGAGAGGACCAGCGCTATCCCCTACCCCTGACCCCCGCTTCCCGGCTCCGGACGTGACTTTGTGCCGTCATTCTCTTTCCCAACCCGGAGAGCCCATGTCTGTATCGCCTCCTGTGGGACTCCATCGCAAACGGAGGGTCCTCACAGGTCGCCTGGTCTGGGCATGCGGTAGCCGACTTGGCGCTCGGTGAAGATGTAGACAGGACTGGCCGCGTCATCGCCCAGCTTGCGGCGGAGCCTCTTCACGTAGGCGTGCACCACCCGATGGTCGGTGGATTCCCGCCGGTCCCAGACTTGGCGTAGCAGCGAATCGTACGTCAGGATCCGGCCCGCGTTGACCGAGAGTGTTCGGAGCAGCTCGTATTCGGTCGCCGTAAGTCGCACCGGCCGGCCGGCCACGGTCACGCGGCGGGCCTCATAGTGGATGGCCAGATCCCGCAACCGAAAGGGTTCCGGCGGCTCGTCCCGCCGGCGCAGGGCCGCCCGGACTCTTGCCGTCAACTCGGTCGGCGAGAAAGGCTTGACGATGTAATCGACGGCTCCGACGTCCAAGGCCCTGGCGATGGTCTCGTCCCTGCCGTAGCCGGAGATGAAGATGACCGGCAAGTCAGCCATTTCGGGGACATGCTGCATCAATTGGATTCCATCGATCCCGGGAAATAACAGGTCCAACAGGACCAGCCGGGGCTGCTTCGTCTTGATGAGGTGGGATACCTCCCGCGGGTCGCCTGTCACGAACGGCACGTAGCCTGCTCCCAGCAAAGTGTCACGAACGTAACGGAGCGTCTGCGGGTCGTCGTCCACCACCAGGACGCGAGTTCGTTCCTGGCCGCCCCGAGACGCGTTGGACGAACTCCGGGCGAAGCCGGACCCGGCTGCGGGGCTGGCCTCTTGGACCACTGGAATCGTGAAGGTGAACCGCGTTCCCAGGCCCACCCCGCCACTCTCGGCCCGGATGCGCCCGCCGTGAGCCTCCACCAGACCCTTGCAGATGGCCAGCCCCAGGCCGGACCCCCCGATCCCGCGATTGTCGCCGACCCGCGCGTGTTTTCGGAACAGGTGCGGCAACTGTTCCGGAGGCACTCCCAGGCCTTCGTCGGCGACCGAGATCGCCACGTGGACGCCATCCCGCGCCGCGGCGACCCGGATGGGGGACGACTCGGGAGAGTGCCTGGCAGCGTTGGACAAGAGATTGTTCAAGACTTGGATGATCCGCCGCTTGTCGGCCATCACCCGGGGCAGGTCCGGAGGAAGGTCGATGCGGATAGTGTGCCGGCCGCCGCCACTCAGGAACGTGTTTCTGGCCTGGTCCACCAAGTCGGCCACGTCCGCCGCCTCCGGGGAGACCGACAATGTCCCCGCCTCGATGCGGCCCGCATCCAGCAGATCGCTGATCAGGCCGTGCATGTGCTCCGCCTGCTCGTCGATGATGCGGAAGAACTGGAGCATCTCGGCCGGGTCGGGAACCGACGACGAACCCAGCACGGTGATGGCCAAGCCCCTGATGGAAGCCAGAGGGACCCGCAGTTCGTGGCTCACCATGCCCAGGAACTCGGCCCGCAACCGCTCCAACTCCTCCAGAGGAGCCAAATCCTGCATCGTGACGACCACGGACTCGATCGTGCCGGCCTCGGACCGGATCGGCGCAGTGTTCATCAGCGTCGTGACACTCCGGCCGTCGGGCACCTGGAGGACGATCTCCTCGGCGCGGATCGTCGGAGCGTTGCTCATCGCCTGAGCTGGGGGAAATTCTTCCAGCGAGATCTCCCATCCGTCAGGGCGGCGCACCGTCACTACCTCCAGCAGTTCTTCCACACCGTGGCCCGGCGAGAGCAGGCCTCCGAGAATCCGATTCACCTCCCGATTGAACGACACTGCCTTGCCGGACTTGGCATCGAAGACCGCGACGCCGACGGGTGAGATGTCGACCAAGGCCTCCAGGTCGGCCCGGGCCCGCTGTTCGTTTCGGAAGGCGTGGGCGTTCGCAATCGCCGTCGCCGCCTGCGCCGCGAACAACACCAGGACCTCTTCATCCTCGCTCGTGAACCCCCGTCCGTCTTCCTTCCCACCGAGAAAGAAATTGCCGACTTGCACGCCCTGATGATGCATTGGCGTACCCTGGAAGGTGGACGGCGGCAACACGTCCGGGGAATAGCCGAGCGATCGGACGTAGCCGTGCAGGTCCCCCAGTCTCAGCGGTCCCGGAAGATCACGTAGGTGCTCGAAGAAACGCCAACTGTCGGACCAGTCCAGCAACCGGCGGTGGTCGTCGGGAGTCAGGCCGGAAGTGACGAAGTCCTGGGGCTGTCTAGAGTCGTCGAGGATCGTGATGGCTCCGTAGCGAGCGCCGGTGAGCTCGCGGGCGCTTTCCACAACCTCGCGCAGGACGGTATTGAGGTCCAGGCTCGAGCTGATGCGCAGACTGGCCGCGCTCAGCTTGGAGATGCGCTCCCGTAGTGCTTCGATCTCTCGCCTCAGTTCCTCGGGACGCTGCATTCGCCTTTCCTTGCCGGACCCCGGATCGAGCCTCGGTTCAGCGTTCCGGTCCATCGACTCGATGGAGGAGCCGGGTTTGAGACGCATCGGACTCCTGTGGGATCCAATGATAGGGTCTTCGGATAATAATTCATAGTATTGTCAGTAGATACGCCCCTATTGTCATATAAAATTCACTTATTCACTGTATATTTTTGGAGGTGGCCTTCCATTCAGTGCTGTGGGTGGCGTTTGGTACCGCTATCTTCTGCGGAGAACCCATCACCATTGCATAGGGATCACAAGTCACCCTGGGGGGAACCAGGGAGCAGGGGTCCAAGGAAAATGACGAAAGCGCAGGGATTTTCTGTCATTAGAGAGTCGCCGGATCTACAGATCGCCAAGACCGGTGAGCGTTGTGAAATCCCCGGCGTGTACGAATCGGACTGCCGCCACCGGGAGAGGAAGCTGATCCGCCAAGGGGAGGCACTCCCCTGCTGCATGGCGGGTCGGCACGTTGTCTCCTGGCATCTGGTCAGATCGATTCGTTAAGTGCTTCGTTTGTCCCCACTTCGACAACGCGGTCCAAGTCGCTTCGTTGCAACGCCGCGACGCAGGCTTGAGTTGATCCCAGTCGCCGCCTCCCGTGTGGAACGGGAAGATGGGAAATGGGGGAAACGAATGTCCCCTCCAACCGTATTTTGATCCTCGTGGGATTGACTTCACAGCCCACGCGCGCGGAGGTGATCCCCAGCCACTGGGAGAAAGTCTCGAATCTGGGGTTTGGGACGCCCATCACCGTGGAATTGAAGAATGGGGATCGGGTCGTAGGGCAATTTGAAGGCCTGTCCACGACCCAAATGAAACTCGGGGTGCACGCCGCGAAGGCGAAAATTTCGAAAGTGGCCATGCAGACGATTCGAGCCTATCCGAAGGACGGTCTGGGCAACGGAGCCGCGATTGCAGTGTCGTCGAGTTGCAGTACAAGCAGGTGACCTTCTCGCAGGATGGAGCCCCGTCGGCCGAACCCCTTATAGCGCGGTCGGGAACAGACTTTTTCCGATACCAAACTCTTTTTCACGTGGCGGACCTGTCCGGTTTTCGTTTCCCAAACGTCACTAAGTCATAAGATGCCAAGATAGGCCGCTTGACGCCGGTTTCCCGGTAGGGTCCGTGCGGCCGCGTGATCCATGAAATAAGGATCACGGTCTTCGTGGGTAAAGATCACCAAGGTCGATGCTCCGGCCCGTGAAGCCATTCCCACTGGGAGAGGGTTGCTTCACTGGGGTGAGTAGCAGAAGGCGAGCATGGCCGTGAAGAAAATCTGGGCTCTGTTTCTGGTTGGCCTTCTGTTGCCCGCTTTGTATTCGGTGCAGCGACCCGCCGAGCGGATGGAGACCGCTCGCCCTGCGGGCGACGATTCGATTCCCCGTCAGACCCAAGAACCCACCGAGACAACCCTGTACTTCCCGGACTACGTGGATGGAGGGGGATGGTCGGTGCAGTTGGTGATCAGCAACGTCGACCCGGAGGCTGCGGCCGAGGTTCGGGTCTAGGTCTACGACCCGGACGGAAAGTCCGTCCGGGATCTGTTCGATTCTGACTTGAGCTTCGAGATGCCGAAAGTGGCCGACGGAGACGGCAGATCCTCCTTCGCCTTCGTCCTGCCCGTGCAGCCCGATTGGCCTGAAGCTCTGGCCGGCATCACGCTTTCCGGCCCCGGTGGTTCGGTCACGCTGGATCAGGACACCGACCGGCCGGTCACCATCCTGCGCAATCCTCGCACTGGGCAGATTCGCGGGATCCTGCGAGATCGTTCGGACGCCGTCCGGGTCCGCGATGATGCGGTCTCCGCGTTGTCTCAAGAACCGGGCATGGAGGTGTTGACCAGCCGCGGAATCCCGGACCCGGACGACTGGACGCGATAGAAGAGGCGGATCGTCCAACCAGAGAACGAGATCCGTAGACTGACGTCCGCAAGTATTCGCTATCAATAGCAAAACCGGGGGAGTAATTTGCTATCGACAGCAAATCAAAGGCGCGGTGGAGGAACGATCGAAGCTCCCCCACCGCCCAGGAACGGCGGCTTTCCAGATGCCGAACTGCCGACCGTCATCGCGGAACGGGAAGATGGGAATCGGGGGACAAGACTATCCCCCCGTCTCCTCTGAAGACAGGAAATTCGACCGATCGCCCGAAACAATGAGTCTGTGGGAGTCACTGAAGTCTGGTCCCCCGGGCGTACTTCCGGGACCCGAAAACCGGAAGGCCGCCAGACGAGAAATCGCCAACATCGAGGGTGATATTGGCAAGATCTCGATACTTGGCAAAAAGTGTAAGCTTCTTTCGGCATGCCTGTATTAGACAAATTCCTGGCGGCTGCCAGGAACGCCTTGCAAGATTTACTCGGATACTCGCACTGAGGGGTCGATGACACACGCAATTCGCACCGCGATACGGACAGTCGCCGCACGCACGATGCTCATGCGTGAACGTTGGGAGAGCGGTGTCGCATACAATCCGTTGTCGAGCGGCACCGTTCAGAATCCCTATCCTCTCTACGCGGCGCTACGCGAACGGGACCCAGTGCACCGGAGCCGCCTGATGCATGCCTGGGTGTTCACGCGCCACGCGGACGTGGATGCCATCCTGCGAGACCACAGGCGCTTCAGCAACGATCCGCGCAAAGGCGATCTCACGCGCCGTGAACGCCCTGGAGCCGCGCATCGGAAGTCTTCTCGGGGAGTTATTGGATGACATCGACGATCCCACCGGCTTCGATCTCATGGAGGCAGTGGCCCAACCGCTGCCGGTGACCGTCATCGCCGAGATGCTGGGCGTGCCGCCAAAGGACCGCGCCCAATTCAAGATCTGGTCGGATCAGCGTGCGCGCCTTCTGGAGCCGACGATAGACGACCGTGATCGCGCGGTCGCCGAGGCCACCTCCGAGGCCTTCGATGGCTATTTCCGGCCGATCATCAAGGAATGCCGCGTGGCGCCCCAGGACAACATCGTGAGCGCGTTGGTTCGAGCGGAGGAAGAGGGCAACCAACTGACTGAGCGCGAAACGTTGAATATGCTGCGCCTGCTCCTGATTGCCGGCAATGAGACCACGACCAACATGATTGGCAACAGCATGCTGGCCCTTTTGCGTCATCCGGATCAGCTTCAACAACTTAGAGAGAATCCGAGTTTGGTTCCGGCGGCGGTCGAGGAGCTGCTACGCTTCGACTCACCGGTACAAATGAGTATGCGTCGCGTGCTCGAGGACTGCGAAGTAAACGGTTTGGGGCTTATATACCTAAGTGCCCTTGGCATACAGTTCTGGCACCACGCTTTCCCCAACGAGATACGTTCCGGTGCCCAGGGCAAGAACCCCAGCCCTGAGAATGTTCAGGGCGGCATTGTGGTCCCTGTCCATTCCAAGTCCGCAGGCCCTGCACCGGAAGGTTTCGCTCCGTCCTGGATCGTGGCGGGCGCCGCACCGGTGGCAGTCCTGCGAGGTAAATGCGGGATTCACTTCTACGAACTTCCGACCGGCCCATTCTGCCTTGTACTGGAGTTGATTCCGCAGAAGCCCCCATGATTGCGTCAGTATTTCTCGATTCAGCCCCTTCTTCTTCGAGCCCTTCGTTACCATCCCTTGGATGTTCAGCTTCTCCACAGCGATCAGACCGTGCTCACGAATGATCCTGCTGGAGAGACGATGGCAGGCATTACGGTTTCGGACCGATTCCCGGTGACGGAGCCGAGATAGCTGTACGATCCGCTTCCGTCTGGTCTTGGAAATCTTCTTGCACCTGGAGACCTTTCTCTGCTGCTTTCGGATCCCCGCCCAGTCCCGTCTATTCCGTTCGATCCTCTCACCCGTGGACAGCACCGCTCGCTTGCGGACGCCCAGGTCGATCCCTACCGAAGACTCGCATTTCGGTAGCGGCGGCTTCTCCACCTCGTAGGTCAGGTCCACATACACCCGGTTCGGCTTGCGGACAATCCGCAACGCTTTCAACGGGCATCCGTCCGGCAACGGCCGGGACGGAAAGATCCGGATCGTCGGGAAGCCCTTGGGCCGGATGGCGTAGCCCCGAGCGCGCTTCTTCACCAGGGTCGCCTTCGGGTCGACGACGTCGATGGTCTCCATCCTCGCAATGGGCCGGAATCGAGGATACCCCGGCTTCTCCCCCGCCTTGCAGCGACGGAAGAACGCCTTGAAGGCCCGGTCCAACCGCATCAACATCCCACGCTCCGCTTTGACCGCCACCGACCCGAGCCCCTCCGGATCGTCCTTCCTCTGGGAGGTCAACCCCTTCATCTGATCGTACAGGGTCACGCCGCGTTGCTCGGATTCCCAGGCCGTTCTGCGTTCCTCCAGTGCAGCGTTGTACAGCCGATTCAGGATGGACCTCACCCGGTCCAACCGCCGGATTCCACCCTTGGACAGCTTGGCTCTGCACTGGATAGTTGCGTGGCCTTTCATGGTCGGAATTGTAACCCATCAGCCTGAATTCTCGGCACTTACGTATATAATCCCCAACGGTTTCCCTTTGCGTGAGCGCGAGAACATCGTCGTCCTGCTCGGCGCGGCCAACCGGGATCCGGATGTTTTTGAGAACCCTGACAGGCTCGATTTCGAGCGCGGAGAAGGAAACCACCTGGCATTCGGACGCGGTATCCATCATTGCCTGGGCGCCCCTCTGGCGCGTCTCGAAGGCCGGATCGTCCTGGAGACACTGCTCGAACGCTTCCCGCAGATCAATCTTCTCAACGAGCGGCCACGCTTTCGCAATAGCATCGTGCTGCGTGGCCTGGAATCTCTTTCGCTTCGCTGCGTCAGGGCCTGAGCGGCAGCCATGAGCAGAGTTCCCGTGCCCGACCCGAGGTCGGTTGAAGACTCTACGAGTACGAGAATGTAACAATCCCCTTCTCCCGGTCCCCTCGAGTACGAACAAAGTACATTTTCGGACTCGAAAGCGGACCATGGACATCCGGTTTCCCGCACCAGACGTGGCCCCTTGTCCGGCTGTTAACCCGGTGAGCCGATTCCGGCGAGAAATTCACATTCATTGATACGTACCTCCTGCCCTCTGTGGGGATGTTCCACGGGGGGCAGGAGACCGGCGATTCGACGGCGACTGCAAGCGTCTTCCACGCCTGGCTGAGTCACCTCAAGGAGATCGGAATCATGGAAAGCCTCACCAGCCATAAAAGCAGATGGCTGAGGAAGACCACAGCGGGCATGATCCCCTTGTTGCTGGCGCAAGCCTCGATTGCATTGTTCTGCTCTCTTTCACACGAGGGGAACCAAAGGGGAAGGGACAGTTACCTTCTCAACTCCCGTCTTGCCGCGCCGGACACACCGCTGGGCCTCTTTTTTCTGCCGGGTGAGCCCCTTCCGGCGAAAAAATCACATCTGTCTATGGCCAGCTTGGAGAAACCATGAAAAATATTCCCGAAGCCCCCGGAAAGCGATCCACGAATATCTTGACTAAGGGACTGGCACCCTCGCCGCGGGCGACTCCTTGGCGTCCGTACGTGTTCGTCCTCGTGGCAACGTTGCAATTATTCAGTTGGGAGCCGCTCTTTCCGCAGCAGCGTGATCCCGCAGTCGAGATCTACGGACTGACAGGGACCTACTATTTTGGCAATCGGAGGGACCTGTTGAAGGGTGGGGAATGGAAACCACAGTTCGGAGCCGGCATTCTATTTCCTCTGGGCGCGAAGTGGGCGTTGATGATCGATGGGGTCACGAGCCATCTGGAGGTCAATGAGGGGCCGCACAATCAATATACCTATCATCCATTCACCGAGTTCTACAGACAGAATCCGGGAATTCAGAACAACGACGTTACGACGCAGAGACTGATTTCCATTCTGCCATCCGTCGTCAGGTTGTGGCGAAAGGATAGATTTTCGATCTACATCGGCCTCGGTCTGGGGTTCGAGCAACAGCGTCAACTGATCCGGTATCAACCAGCTTATGAACAGGAAAATGCTGATGGAAACCGCGTCCTTGTTCGCGCCGAAGAATTCGTGGAATCCAAAAATGTATCATCGATCCCGCCACTCAATCTCCGTGCCGGCGTGCTCATGAGCCTTGCTCCGCGCGTAGTCTTGCGAGCGGGTCATTCGGTCATGTTTGCTTACGCCGATGCGCGTGCCTCCCAAACTCTCGAAGTGGGGGTCGGATATCGATTCTAGTGCAAGCGCTTGATTCTTCAGACGTAGCGGCGGCGGTGCCCATGTTTACGCGAGTCGCCGAACTACCGAAAGTCATCGGAGACCAGGACAAGGGGAATGGGGACAAGAATGTCCCCTCCAAGTCATCCTGTCCGGTAGTACGCGCCCCGTTCGCTTCTCGAACAAGAGTCGGCGCACGCCTTGAGCTCGCGGCGGTCAGCGGCGTACGGCTGCGGCGTCGGCAGAGCTCCCCTCGATCGACGCAATCCCGTCAGACGCGCCAAAGCAATAGAGCCGGCTCTGCGTTCGAATGAACAGACGTCCGCCGGCAATCGCCGGGGTCGAATACACGTCTTCGTTCAAGTCGTTCGTCTGCAGCACCTTCCAGTCCGGCCCGGGCTCGAGCACGACGGCCTTTCCGGCGTCGCTCACCATGTAGATCTTGCCGTCCCCGGCCACGGGCGAGGCGTAGTAACCGTCGATCGCTTCCCGCAGCCGGCCCTGCTTGAGAACTTTTCCGCTGGCCGGATCCAAGGCCGTCACGATGCCGCCGTTGCGAACGAGGTAGAGAAGCCCGCGATAGAGGATCGGAGAAGCAACGTCGGGTAGGGATTTCTGATGGCGCCAGAGCAGGTGAGACCTGGTCACGTTCCCCCGGCCACCGAGGCGAATGGCCATGCAGCCGTTCTCGGAGACCCGGCGGGCCCGGTAGTGTTCCCAGTCCCGTGCGTTCATGGTGCCGTTCTTGTTCCGGTCGTGCATCTCCCAGCCACGGGGCAGCCAGTCGGCGGGGATCTCCTGCTTGGTCAGTTCCGAATCGCCGTTCGTGTCGAACTGGGCGCGCATCTCCTCGAACGGCGGCAACTCAAGGCGAACCGCCGGCTCTCCCCCGGGAGCCCACCCGTTGAAGTAGAGCCGGTCCCCGTCCACGATGGGAACGGATTTGACCTGGTAGGTCAGTCCGTCGAGCCGCCAGAGTTCGCGGCCGTCCACCGCGTAGCTGGTCATGCGGTACGAACCCGGCACGATGATCTCGGGGCTTCCCTGCCCCCGGTCGTGGACAACGGGCGTGGAGAAACTGTGCACGAAGTCGGGCCGCGCCTGTTTCCAGAGAACCTTGCCGTCGGACGGATCCACCGCGATGACGAAGGCGTCGAGATCCTGGTCACAGACCTGGACGAGCTTGCCATCGATCAGGATCGGGGAAGCCCCCATGCCGTGGAAATTGGTGAACGGTCCCAAAGGCAGCGTCCAGAGCTCGGTTCCGTCCGCACCGTAGGCGACCAGACCGTACCCGCCGAAGAACGCGTAGACGTTCCTCCCATCGGTGACCGGAGTCGGCGCGGCCTCGTCGTTCAGACGGTGCATCCGCTCGACCCGATTGGTAGGTGCGGCCCTGCGCCAAATCTCCCTGCCGGTCGAGCGGTCGAGCGCGATCGTGAGGAGCTTTCCGTTGTCATGCCCGGTCAGGAAGATTCTGCTGTCCGTCAGGATCGGCGAGGACTTGCCCGGAGGCAACGACGTCTCCCAAATCACGTTGGAGCCGGGTCCGAAGACCACGGGCAGCGGCCCCTCTTCAGCGACGCCGGTTCCGTTCGGCCCCCGGAACCGCGTCCAGTCCGACGCGCTTGCGGCGCAGGTGAAAAACAACAAAGAAAGGATCGTCTTTCCCAACGGCATCACTAAAGACTACCCGATTGGAGGGACGACATTCTTGTCCCCCATTGGGAGGCGATTTTCTTTCAGCCCTCTGGAAGAGGTGATTTTCCTGTCACCCGCTGGGGGGGAGCGACTTTCTTGTCGCCCGCTAGGAGGGGCGGCTTTCTTGCCGCCCACTGGGACAGGCGACTTTCTTGTCGCCTGCTCCGGACTGACCGGGGGGACCTCCATCCCCCCTACCCCCTAATCGGCGGCAAGAAAGCTGCCGCTATCCCTATCCTGGCGGACGTCATAGCCGCTCGACCCCATACGGGCTAGAATGCTCCCGTGCCTCACTTGGTCCGGAAACCCACACCGCGGTCCCCGTACCGTGGGACGTTCACCACCGAAGGAGTCCGAGCCGGGATCGCCGAATCCGAAGGCTCAACGATCTGCGGAGGATCCGTAATGATGACGAACACCCGTTGGCTCGTGGCCCCGATCCTGGTCTGCCTGTGCCTGGCACAGGATGTGCGTTCCCAGGACTCGCCCACTCCCGTCGACCTGACCCCCTACCTCGTGCAGCCGAAAGCAGAGGATCCGGGTCCATCCGGATTCCAACTGACCTACGCCGGCAAGGCCAGCCACCGGCTCCAATTCCAATACGGAGCCCAGGACGCCGTCGAGCTGCAGGTATCGGTGGGGTATCCGGCGGGGGGAGCTCGAACCCTCCGTCGACTTCTGGAACCAGGTCCGGAAGATGCTCAAGTCGTGTTCGATCTGGGGCCCCTGCTCGCCCACGGACCCTATCGTCCGATCCCCGCCTACACCCGAAAGGGGCCTCAGGCCAGGAGCTGGCGTCCCTTGCGCACCGGCTGGTGGGTCGATACCCAGGACCCGGGCAAATATCTCGTGACCGTCATGGCAAGACGGGTGCGGGATGGCGAGACCCTGTTCACGACCGACCTGCGGCTCCCGGTCCAGAACTGGGTGGGATCGGACCTGGACCGCTTGGCCTACATCGACGACAACGCGGCCGAGGCGGAGCTCTGGCTGGAGAAAGGCGCACCCGTCACGGAGCTGCCGGTCGAAGTGGATCTCGTTGAAGCCCGGACCGGCAGCCGGCGATCCTCCTCCACTCCGGTCCGCCTGACCCGGGACAAGATCCGGGTGGCCTTCGACCTGACCGACCTGGAGTCAGCGACCTATCACGTTCGGGTCCGGCCCCGGATCGACGGCCGTCTCTGGGACGACGGTGTCCGCCGGGCTCTCTACGTGTTCCGGAACGGTCCGCCGCCCAAACCGGAGCCGCCAATCGAGATCCCGGTGGCGCCCCAGTTGTTCCTGGACGACTTCCTGATCGACGAACAGCAGAATCTCCAGCGGGTCTTCCATCCGGCTCGCAAGCTGGACGCTCAACCGCTTGTCCGTGCGGACCGCCCCTGGGAGGGGCACGCGGTCATGGTGCCCGTAGGGTCGAGATACGAATTCAACGAGAAGGAGAACCGATACGAACTGGAATACATCAGCCTGAGCCGCTATCGGTTGCTGGCCGTCTCCAGCGACGGCGTGCGTTGGACCAAACCGGATCTGGGTCTGGTGGAGTTCGAGGGATCCCGGGCCAACAACATTCTGGAGATCATTCCCCGCGGGAGCAACGTGGAAGCGAGCGGAAACTTCGGGGGACTGTGGGATTACCGGACTCGCGGGGTGCCTGATCTTCGAACCGCCAGCATGGTCTTCACCCCCAAGACCGAAGACATGTTCTTCCTCCGGGGAACGTACCTGATGGTCCGGGACTCGGATGGGGTCCGGTATCTCACCACGGAACGGCCCTTCATGCGGCATCACTCGCAGTTGGAGTCGTTGGACAACCCCAACGACAACCTCGGACCCATGTTCTACGACGAGCGGACGGGTGAGCTGGTGTTGTACTTCGCCCCGCATCCTCCGGCCAAGGGGCGGGGGCTGGTGCGATACGACAACAAATGGGCGGTCTCGCGGAACTTGGGGCGCATGACCACGCGAGACGGCGTGAACTGGCACCGCAGCTACATCTGGGCACCGCCGCGGGAACATCCGAAGCACCAGAGTTACGGAATGCAGCGGGTGAAGCAGATCGGCGACCTCTACGTGGCGTTCTTTCCCCTCTACGATTGCGAGACGCAGCAGATGGATGTCCATATCTGGGTAAGCCGGAACGGGATCCACTGGGAGGATGTGGGAGGGGACCAAGCCTGGATCCCCAATGGACCCGACGGCAGCTTCGATCATGGGATCGTCTACAGCCTCATCGACGGTCCGGTGGAGGGGGACCGGTCCGAGGCTTTCTACCACGGGACGAACACCCTGCACTTCAACGCCTGGATCCTGAGCCGGTTGCGGGGTGGGCTGGATGATCCTCCGGTGCCGGCCTCCAAGATCTTCGACGAGAAGACCTACAACGGGCGACCCTACCTGTCGCCGCCGGCGCCGGTGGGGCCGGGATGGGCCATGTACGACTGCTTCTGGAGCTGGCGACGACCTCGGTGCAGCCAGACGATGGAGGAAATACGGGAGGCCTTCTGGGCCGAGTTGGAGGCGAACACGGGGCAGAATCGGAGTAACCACGTGGAGAAGAGCCGGGAGTACGAAATCGTGCCGTTCCGGGTGGAGTTTCGCACCAATGGGTTCGCATCGAGGCGGGCCGGGGAACAGGAAGGTGTGCTGACGACCCACCCGTTGATCTTCCAGGGGAGCCGATTGACGGTGAATGCCGCAGCCAGCGAGGGTCGAGTTGTGGTGGAGGTCTTGGACGAAGGAGGCAGGCCTCTGCCGGGTTACGGCCGGACGGAGTGTCAATTGGAGGCTTTCGACAGCACTCAGCAAAAGGTCGCGTGGCGCGGAAACTCGGATCTGGCAGCGATACGGGGCCAACCGGTTCGTCTTCGGTTTTTCATTCAGAATTCTGATCTCTACGGATTTCAGATCCGGTGAATTGTATGTCGCATCCGAAGGCGCGATGTTTAAGCTAACGCAATCATCGGCTCTGCCGCCGCCGACTTTTCATAACGCCGGTAGCATCGAAGGTAACCATCCCTCCATCCCCAAAACTTAAGTCCGACACAGAGTCGACAAAGTGATGAATCAATTTACCCGAGTCGTCTTTTCAAGGTACAAGGCCTTTCGGCAATTTTCGGTTACCCTAAAGGATTTTAACGTCCTAGTCGGACCGAACAACTCAGGCAAATCAACCATCATCGGCGCGTTTCGAATCCTGTCAGAAGGCATGAGGATCGCGAACTCCAGAAAGCCGAAGTCTCACGAGTCCATCCGATCATGGGGCTACCAAGTTCCGCTTAGCGACTTGCCGTTGGCCTCGGAAGCGATTTTTACTGACTACGACGACTCCAAACCAGCTACAATAGAGTTCACTCTGGCGTCAAAGGACAAGCTGCGGTTAATCTTCCCTGAGAACAACTTATGCTATTTGGTTTCCATTCCCCAAGGAAAGCGTGTTTGGACACCTAGTAAGTTCAGGAAAGTCTACGATGCCACGATCAGATTCGTCCCTGTGCTAGGCCCAGTCGAACACAACGAAAGGCTGTACAAAAAAGAGGCAGCACGTCTAGCTTTACTTACACACCGGGCATCTAGGAATTTCAGGAATATCTGGTACCACTACCCGAACGAGTTTGAGGAATTCCGCGCCCTAGTGAATGAGACTTGGCCTGGCATGGATGTCGAGCGGCCCCAGATACAAGTGGATTACTCATACAAGAAACGACTTCTGTATATGTTTTGTCCTGAAAATAGATACCCGAGAGAGATTTTCTGGTCCGGATTCGGCTTTCAGGTATGGTGTCAGATGCTTACTTATATTGTTCGGGCTCGTGAAGCGTCCCTCTTGGTAATCGATGAACCGGACATATATCTCCATTCAGACCTGCAGCGCCAACTCGTAGAGGTCCTAAGGAATTCCACTCCCGATGTACTGCTTGCTACGCACTCCACAGAGATCATCTCAGAGGCCAATCCTGGCGACCTGTTAGTGGTTGACAAAAGGAAACGCAGCGCCAGGAGAATAAAGAGTCAACTGCAACTGCCGCCGATCTTCGAGGTGCTTGGATCGAATCTAAATCCGACCTTAACTCAACTTGCCAAGTCAAGAAGGGTCGTCTTCGTCGAAGGGAAAGATTTCAAGTTGCTGGCGGCATTCTCAAGAAGGGTGGGCATCCAGTCTGTCGCAAATCAGTCGGATTTCGCCATCATACCTGTCGGTGGATTCAATCCCAAACGTATAAAGGATTTGTCGTCAGGGATTGAAGCCACGCTGGGAGTGAAGGTGTTGAAGGCCGTCATTCTTGACAGGGATTTCCGATCAGACGAGGAAGTAAAACAACAATTACGGGAGTTCCGTACGTTCGCTTCGCTTGCACACATCCATGAGTGCAAAGAGATCGAGAACTACCTACTTGTACCCAGCGCGATGCAACGTGCCCTTACAAGGAAAGTCCAAGAACGGGCAAAAAGAAGCAGTATGGAGGAACAGAGTTGTGGCGATGTTGAGAAGATGCTTCGAATGCTTTCTGGCAGCATGAAGAGAAAAATTGAGGTTCAGTACGTAACCAAGAGAGATAAGTTCTTGAGGAAAACCAATTCGAAGCTAGATTCGGCGACAATCGCTGAGAAGACTCTGGAGGAACTCGATACAGTCTGGCAGAATCTCGAAGGGCGTCTTCGCATAGTGCCAGGCAAGCAACTCCTTGCAGCGCTCAATCAAGAGCTGCAAGAACGCTATTCCGTGACCTTAACAGCTCTGACCATTGTGAGGGTGATGAGGAAAGACGAGATCCCGGAGAGCATGCTTTCCCTTCTTTCGGGTCTAGATGATTTCAGGAGGGAACCTGTACCCTGAAGAAGTTAGGAATACTTAGATGGAGTGCCGAACCGATTGTTAGTAGGGAAAAGGATAGGGCTCGACCCGATTTCGTAGCCACGCTTCGAATGATGGAAGCGATATCACCGAAGCCAGGGCCGCAATGGGGCCGACACGCCTGTCGGTTGTACCATGACAACTTGTGGGACCCACCCATATGGCTTGTATGCCGCTTTAGGGAAGAAGAGCGCCGCCGGAGCGAGCACAGCGGTAGACACGGTGATTGTCCCCTATTCCCGCCTGATTATACTGGTTACCAGACTCCGGTCGGCAGGTTTCAATATCGGTTTGAGCAAGTCTCATATCGTCCAACGTCGACATGTGGATGGACAGATGTCTTTAACCCACAACCGGCCAGTTGCCGGAGCCAGGCATTGAAGGTAGCATTCTGATAGTTTATTGCTGTTGCAGAATATTTTCTGTTCACGCCAGCCATATCGGACAGATTCCGGGGGATGATTTCAGGTGAGCCCCTGCCGACGAGACGTTGCCCACCCGTTCTTGCGACGTCTCGCGGCGATACTAGGAATCATATTGCTCACTGCTAGTGCTCTTCTGGGTGTCCGGCCCACAACCGAACAGGCCGAGTTCTTCGAGTCCAAGGTCAGGCCGCTACTCGCAAGAAACTGCTACGAGTGCCACAGCGAGCAGGCCAAGATCCTGTACTCGAACTTGCGCGTGGACGGTCGGGACGCCTTGCTGAATGGAGGCATTCGGGGGCCGTCAATCGTCCCCGGCGACCCGAACTCAAGCCCTCTTATTCAAGCAGTCCGATACAAGAACCTTGAAATGCCTCCGGCCGGAAGGTTATCGGAGGATCAGATCGAGGTGCTGGTCAAATGGATCGAGATGGGTGCGCCCTGGCCGGAATCTGACGTTGCCAGCGGCGTCAAGACCGCCAACGAGCACAAGAAACTAGCCGCGAGTCAGAGTTATTGGGCCTGGAAGCCGGCGCAGAAGGCCTCCCCGCCCGCGGTCCGGGACAAATCCTGGCCTGCCGATCCCATTGACAACTTCATTCTGCAGAAGCTGGAGGCCGAGGGTCTGAACCCGTCCGCCGACGCTGACCGTTACACCTTGTTACGACGGGTTCACTTTGATCTCATCGGCCTCCCTCCGGAGCCCGAAGACATTGAGTCATTCGTCAACGACGATTCCGACCTTGCCTTCGAGAAGGTCGTCGATCGGCTTCTTCGATCTCCTGGATTCGGCGAACGCTGGGGACGGCACTGGCTAGATTTGACGAGCTATGCTGACAGCCTGGGCCAGGGTCGCCGCATCCCGGCAAGGGAGGCTTGGAGATATCGCGACTACGTCATCAATGCGTTCAATTCCGACAAGCCCTACGATCGCTTCGTTCAAGAGCAGATCTCGGGAGATGTCCTGCCCTGGAAAACCGACGACCAGCGCCGTGAGCAGATCGTGGCCACGGGCTTCCTGGCCATCGGGCCCTGGGCGGTCGTGGACGCCGACAAAGAGAAACTCCGCATGGATGTCGTGGACCACCAACTCGATACCCTGGGCCGGGCCCTTCAGGGATTGACCCTCGGTTGCGCGCGCTGCCACGACCACAAATTCGATCCCATCTCCACCCGCGAATACTATGCACTGGCGGGAATATTCCGAAGTACTCGAACGCTCAACGGCCGCATGAGCGGCGGTTTCAGCGACGTCAACCGGGTGTTGCTGCCGGAGACCCCGTCCGAGCTGAGGAAACGCGCCCTGGCCACGGAGGAATATCAGGAGGCCCTGGACAAGTACCTGAGTGAGTACGAAGCCGTCGAATCCGAAAAGAAGCGCTTGACCGACCAACAGAAGGCGCTCGAAGAGGCAGGAACCGAAACCAACGAGGAGCTCGAGAAAGAAATCAAGGAAATCGAGAAGAAGCTCAAGGAAGCGAAGGACCGGATCAGACTGCTGGAGTTCCGCAGACCGGGTCCGGCAATGGCGATCGCCGTCCAGGATCGGGAGGTCCCCGAAGACTGTCACGTCAACGTCGGTGGGGACCCGCACAACCTTGGCGAAGAAGTTCCGCGCGGATTTCTATCAGTGGCTTCGCCCTCGCCGGCCGGTCGAATCGACAGCCATCGAAATCTGAAAGGGTTGTATGAGGGATTCCAGAAATCGAGTGGCCGCCTGGAGCTGGCCGAGTGGCTCATCGACCCGCAGCACCGCCTGCTGTCCAGAGTCATGGTCAACCGGATTTGGCACCATCTCTTCGGCACCGGCCTGGTCCGAACGGTCGACAATTTCGGCGCGGGAGGAGAGCCTCCCAGCCATCCGGAATTGCTCGACCACCTCGCCTCCCGTTTTGTCGAGCAGGAATGGTCCGTCAAGCGCATGATCCGGGAAATCGTTCTCACGCGAACCTACCGCCAGGCCAGCCGTCACAAGCTGAAAGGGCACGAGGTCGACCCGGACAACCGCCTGCTGTGGCGGACCAATCGCCGCCGGCTGGAGGCGGAATCCTTTCGCGATTCCGTGCTGGCCATCAGTGGAGCCCTGGACCGTACCCGGGGAGGCCCTACCCTGCCCCTGGACATCCCCGAGAGCATCGAGTTGGGTTTTCCCACGGCTCTGAGGCAGGACGCCAAAGTGAACGAACAGTTCCTGTATCGACGAACGATTTACCTGCCCTCCCTGCGAAAGAATCAGCTCCCGCAGCTCGATATGCTGAATCTCTTCGATTTCCCCGATCCCGACCAGACTATCGGATCCCGGTCGGTCACCACGGTCCCCACCCAGAGCCTCTATCTCATGAATTCTCCTTTCCTGCGCGAGCAGGCGCTTCTCACGGCCCGCACTCTTCTGGAGGAAGGGGGACCGGACGACGAAAAGCGTGTCTCCGGTTTTTTCCTGCAAGCCTTGAACCGGCCCGCCACGAAGCAGGAAGTGAACCGGGCGCTGGATTTCATCGCGAGTTTCGAAGAGAAGCTGGGCCGTCTGCCCGAGGCATCTGATAATCTGCGCCTGAAAGCCTGGGCTCGCTATTGTCATTCCGTGTTTGCGTCAAACGAATTCCTTTTCCGAGGATAATTCCCCATGACCCTCCCACCTCACCAAGACTTGACGCGCCGCCGTTTTCTTCGATCCTCCGCTTGCGGCTTCGGCTCCGTAGCGCTGGCGGCCATGTGCACCGAGCAGGCTGCGGCCGCCTCCGGACCCCTGTCGCCGAAGGTTCCCCACTTCCCTGCCCGCGTTAAGCGCGTGATTTTCATGTGGATGGCGGGCGGCCCATCCCAGCTCGACATGTTCGACTACAAGCCGCGGCTGGCGAAAGAGAGTGGAGAGGCCATTCCCTACGAGATTCCTGATGGGGTTGGGATGGATTTGAGCCGCCTGTTGGGACCGATCTCCCCGATGCGGCCTCAGGGACAGTCCGGGCTGATGATGACCGATTGGCTGCCCCACATGGCGAAGCACGCCGATGAGCTGTGTCTGCTCCGTGCCATGCAGGCGGACAGCGAAGCCCATGCTCCCGCGGCAAGGCAACTCCACACCGGTGATCCCCGCCTGGTTCGTCCGTCAATGGGATCGTGGATCGGGTACGGACTGGGAACCGAGAACCGGAACCTGCCCAGCTTCGTCACCATCTGTCCGCTCATTTTTCACGACACCGGCAGCGTCCAGTTTTTCGGGAATTCGTTCCTCCCCGCCATCTACCAGGGAACGGCCCTGGGCAGCCGTTCCACGGGCGCCAAAAAGGCAGTGTTTCACTATCTCGAGGATCCGAGCCTGCCGGCCGAGTTGCAACGCGATCAGGTGGATTTCATTCAGCAGATGAACCGGGCGCATCTGCATCAGGTTCGGGCCGACCGCCAGATGGAGGGCCTCATCCAATCCTTTGAGCTGGCGTTTCGAATGCAGTCGGAGGCTCCGGATCTCATCGACCTGTCTTCCGAGTCAAAGGCCACGCTCGATCTCTATGGCATCGGCGAGAAAGAGACCGACGAGTTCGGACGCCAGTGCCTGCTGGCCCGCCGCTTTGCCGAAGCCGGCGTGCGCTTCATTCAGGTCACCTCAAGTGGCTGGGACCATCACGAAGCCATTGGCAGGGGTCTTCCCAAGAAGTGCGCCAACATAGACAAGCCCACAGCCGGCCTGATTACGGACCTCAAAGCCAGGGGACTGTTCGACGACACGCTCCTGGTCTGGTCGGGTGAGTTCGGGCGAACGCCCCACTTCGAGGATTTTTCCTTTGGAGACAAATCCCAATACGGCCGGGGCCACAACCCCGAGGGGTTCTGCACCTGGATGGCCGGAGCGGGTGTGCGGGGAGGCATGGTCCACGGAGTCACCGACGAGTACGGA
The DNA here is from genome assembly GCA_965217775.1 of Acidobacteriota bacterium. Classification (GTDB taxonomy): domain Bacteria; phylum Acidobacteriota; class UBA6911; order RPQK01; family JAJDTT01; genus JAJDTT01. The sequence continues at coordinate 1,502,276 of CBDCJH010000002.1, read as the reverse complement.
TTGCGGGCCGTCGACGAGAAGGTGCATATCCATGACTTGCACGCCACCATCCTCCATCTATTGGGCCTCGACCATGAGAGGTTGACCTATCGCTACAGCGGCCGCGACTTCCGCCTCACGGACGTCTACGGGCGGGTGGTGAAAGAGATCCTGGCGTAACGACAGGCATCGGCGAGTTTTGAGGGTCGGGCGGTTGGATCAGCGCCCGGTGGACTAGCGGTTCGTGCCGACTGGAGCCCTTCAACAGAAAATCTCCCTGCCGAAAGTCTGAGTCGTTCGTGCCAGGCTTGAAAAGTCCCGCCGTTAACGCCACCGGTTGTTTCGATAGCCCACAAGTGAAAATGAAATTGATTTTCATTTTCACTTGATCTCACTTAAAAACACCCCTACGATAGAGCCTCCTTGCCGATAATGATGTTCATTTTCAATAAGAGTGGAGCCGAATAGACCTCTTCCATGGGAACCCTTTTGATAATCGGAGGATGAATGGGAGGGGTCCGGAGCGCACTGCCCTAGCCGATCTTCTGCGCATGGCGTCGCTTGTCCAACAGGATGTTTTTACCAATGCAGCGGGAGTTTGCAGGAATTGGCGTGGCTGGCCCGGAGCAGGACGAACGGCATGGGACCGGCCCGCAGCGTCGATGGTTGAACGCCGATAAATACAGCCCTGCTGGGGCCGCCACGAGTTGGTCGGTCGAATATGAATGGACGCACAGGGTCGGCAATGGTCCAAAGAGATAGAGGCATGGGTGGGAACAGGTCGTTACTGGCGAGGAAGAGTGTAATAGCTACGGCTAGTTTTCTGCTGCTCCTGGTAACGCTTCATGCTGCCGCCCCAACGGAGGAGAACAAAGGCACACCGGTCTCAAAAGAAGGGGCGGTCAGGCGTCAGATCACCGATCCTGAAGAATTGCTCCGGATCATCGAAGCGCAACAAGAGCAGATCCGAGTTCTGCAACAGTCGCTGGATGAACTCCGGAAGCAGGTGGAGGGACTGGTCGATCGTCCGAGACCGGAAATACCCGTTCCGCCTACGCCCGAGAGTCCATTGGCCGCGAAAGTGCCTGATCCCGCCGCCAAGCCGGACGACGATTCCAACTGGGAGTTCTCAGGCTACGGGACGATTTTTTTCGAAAACTACGACTGGGAGACTCACGCCGACCGCCGGGCAAGAACCGATGTCGAAAGGATCATATTCGAAGCCGAGTACCAGCCCATCGACAAATTCAAGGTGGAGGTGGAAGTGGCCTTGGAGCATGGGGGTGTCGGCGCCGCCACGGAGTTTGACGTATTCGAAGAGTTCGGAGAATTCGAACAAGAAATCGAAAAAGGTGGCGAGATCGAACTCGAGAAGGCACATGCCGAGATCCTGTTTTCCCGTCCTCTGAGCCTGAAATTCGGGCACGTGATCCTACCTGTGGGGTTGCTGAACCAACGCCACAAACCGTCCCAATTCTTCACCGCCGCTCGCGATGCGACGGCCAGCCCCCTAATACCCGTCACCTGGCACGAAAACGGCGCCGGCGTTTTTGGCGAACTGGGGCTCTTCGGCGACAGCTATCTCGAGTACGAGGCTCAGATCGTCAATGGCTTGGATTCGACGGGATTCAGTTCGGCGAACTGGGTCCGGGGCGGTTTTCAAGAGAAATTCGAATACAAAGTGGCCGAGAATCCGGCCTACGTCTTCAATCTGAATTACCACCCGACCGCCAGCAGCATGGTTGGCGTCTCGTTCTATCGCGGCAACACGGCCGACAATCGTCCGAAGGATGACGTGGACTACGACGTGCACGTGAACATCGGCTCGGTGTTTGGAACCTGGGAAGTCGGCGCGATCACTCTAAGGGGGGAATTTATCCGTGGAACGCTGGAAAATTCCGACCTGCTGACGCGGTCCAACAGACGACTGTCCAACAACCTGGGAGTCGTCCGCTCGCCCGTGGCCCGGGCTGCCGAGTCGGTCTATGTCGAGTTCGGCTACGACATATCCGACTGGCTCAAGCGCGGTTTTCGCGTCAATCCGGGCCCGCTCGACCTGTTCGTTCGCTACGACCAGGTCGACAGCATGGACGAGGTGGAGCCGCTGGTATTCAAGAACCCCCGGTGGGACCGGGAAAGCTGGACGCTTGGCTTCAACTACCGGTTCTTGCCTGGATTCGTCGGGAAATTTGGACACAGTTGGAGGACGTTGGGCGCCGCGACGCAGAACCGGGAAAACACGCTCTCAGCGGGCGTTGCCTACGAGTACTAATCGATCGAATCGAGAAGGAGAAAAGAGAAATGAGACAATCAATTGTGGTAGCCAGCTTGGTCATGTTCTTCAGTTCATGGTCCCAGGCTCAGCTCCGGCCTCCGGTTCTGTCGCTGACCGTGGAGGGCACGAGCGTGACGCTGTACTGGGACGACGTCGTCGGGGCAGACGGATACCGCGTGTACTACGCTCCGTATCCGGATGCCAACCCGGTCGGTTACGTGGACTTCGGTGCGGATGTCACCAGTGTTCCGACCAACCAGGAAGAGGGCGCCCATTACTATACCGCCGTCTCGGCGAAAAGCGGCGAGGAGGAAAGCGGCTGGTCGAACATCGAAATTTTCCACGCGACGTCGGTGGATCCCGCTGATGCAAACGCCACCGAAGCTGAAATCATCGCCAACGTGGCCCACATGGTCATCGCAGCCGACTACGCCCAATTGGAAAGACGTGCCGCGGTTCTGCTCAATGCGGTGTACGCCGTCAGCTTCGACACCTCCGACGAGAATCTATTGGCGGCTCAACAGGCTTGGCGCAACGCGCGGCGGGCCTGGGAGCAGACCGAGGCGTACCTGTTCGGCCCGGTCGACACTGCGGGGCTCGATCCGGCCATCGACAGTTGGCCGGTGAACCGTATCGATTTGGATGCAGTGTTGAGAAGCGACAACGTTCTCACCGAGGATTTCGTGGCGAATCTGGAAGACACGCTGAAGGGATTCCACACCATCGAATACCTGCTGTTCGGTGTCGGCAGTGCCAAGGCCCCGTCGGAGCCGACCGCGAGGCAGAAAGAATACCTGGTGGCGGTATGCCTCAACCTGGCGACGGCCACCAGGACTCTGGCCGATGGCTGGCGTCCCGGAGAAGAAAGCTATCTTGCCGAGTTCGTCAATGCCGGAACCACCAGCACGATCTACACCAGCACAACCTCGGCTCTTCAGGAACTGGTTGAAGGGATGGGCATCATTGCCGATGAAGTCGGCAACGGCAAGATTGCGGATCCCTTTGACGAGAGGAACACCGAACTCGTGGAGTCCCAGTTCAGCTACAACTCGATAATGGACTTTTCCGACAATATTCGGGGCATCGAAAACGTCTACATCGGCCGTTACCTGCATAATGACGGTCCTGGACTGAACGATCTCGTGAGACGGACCAACACCGAGTTGGATCAGAACATGCGCGATAAGATATCGACGGCCATCAGCGAGATTGAGAAGATTCCGTACCCCTTCAGGAGCGCGATATCGACAGACGAGGGACGCGCCCAGATCGAAATCGCTCAGGAAGCCGTGATCGACTTGCAACTCCTGATCGAAGGCGAGCTGCTCGGCCACGTGCTGGGTGAGTAGGTCCGCCGGGAACAGGCGCGTTTCGATGACCGACGATGAGATTCAGTGTCTGCATAGCGATCGTCTCGATTGGCGTCATGGTGAGCTCCGCTGTCGGGTTCACCATGACCGACGCGCCTGTCCTCACCGTTTCCCAGGACGGGTCTGTCATCATGGCGGAATGGACGGCCGTCGACGGGGCCGATGGTTACCTCCTCCTCTACTCACCGTATCCGGAACTTCAGCCCACGAGAGTTCTCGGTCTGGGTCCGGGGCGCAACTTCTCGATTCGCTTGGGAGAGCTGGACAGCTATGCGATCGCCGTTGTTCCTTATCGGGCGGACGCAACCGGTAAAGTCTCGAATTTCGTTGTGGCGGAATTGGACCCTGCCCTCTCGGGCGGCAATACGACCGTCTTCACAGCTACCAGTAATGCTTTCTCTACGCCGGCTCCGAACCTGTCGCCTGAGGGAGCGACGCGTCACCGGGAGGGTGACAAGGATTTCGGGGCCGTCTTCGTGACAGCCCCGGCGCCGGTCAATTCCGGGTTGGGTCCCGTCTTCAATCACAATTCCTGTGAGTCCTGTCACCCCAAGGATGGGCGAGACGCCGCGCCGGGACACGGCGAGGAAATGGACACCATGTTTCTCCGTCTGAGCCTGCCCGGGACCGATCCTCGAACGGGCGGGCCGGTCCCAGTTCCGGGATTCGGGACGCAACTGTTCACGAAGGCCATTTTTGGAACGGAGCCGGAAGCGACGGTGACCGTCACTTACGAGGAAGAGACGATCTCATTGGGTGGCAGCGGTGTGGAGGTGAATTTGCGGACACCCTCCCATAGCGTAGAACCTGTCAGCGATTTGCCGGGGGATACGTTGTTTTCCCCGCGGGTCGGACCACCTGTTTTCGGCCGGGGTCTGCTCGAGGCGGTACCGGCACATACGATCCTCGCGATGGCCGACGAGGAGGATGCGGACGGCGACGGGATTTCAGGACGCGTCAACTATGTTTGGGACCTGGAGCACGAGCAGACCGTGCCCGGGCGTTTCGGACTGAAGGCGAACAGCCCAAGTCTGAGATTGCAAGCTGCTGCAGCGTACCATAACGATATCGGCGTCACCTCCCCGGTGTTCGTCGAAGAGAGCTCCACCGGCCAGGTCCAGGACGACCTGTTGGAGGACGATCCGGAAATCGACGAGGAAACTCTTCAGGACGCGACCTTCTACATCCAGACGTTGGGCGTTCCAGCGAGGCGCAATGTCGCGTCCCCGGAAGTCCAACGGGGACAGATGGTCTTTGCCCGGGCCAATTGTCACGGTTGCCACGTTCCGGTACTGAAAACCGGCGACTTTCCCGTCGCCGAGCTGGCCGACCAGGTGATCCGCCCTTACACGGACATGTTGTTGCATGACATGGGGCCGGGCCTGGCCGATTCCCGGCCGGATTTCCTGGCGACGGGCAGCGAATGGAGAACGCCTCCCTTGTGGGGCATCGGCCTGACCAAAGTCGTGAATGGTCACACCTCGTTCCTGCACGACGGCCGTGCCAGAGACCTGCTCGAAGCGATCATGTGGCACGGCGGAGAAGCCGAACAGTCACGCCTGTACGTGGAGAATCTGTCCAAGCTTGAGCTGGATGCACTGCTGGCGTTTCTCAACTCGCTTTAGCCGTACGGGTCACCAACCACTCCAAGTGGCACGCGCTGGAGGGTGGAATCAAATACCGGCGCCTCGGCAACAGTTCCCAACCCTCTTCCTCCAGACGCTCCTTTGCCTGTTCAGTCGTACACAACTTCCTACTTTTCCTGAATGTGGATGATCTGATCCAATTTCTCGATCAAAGCAAGACGCTGCTTTTTTCCGCAGGGCCAGGAGACCTGTAGAGAATCAATGTAGGTTCGATTCCCTACCCCGAAGTGGAGCCGCAGGTCGCTCTGGCTCAAGTAGCTGTTGCCGGCCCGTACTTCCTGAGTCCGCCGATAATCTCCGGCCGTCAATGTGACCTTTGCCCCAACCGCGTCTCGGTTGCAGTGGGTTCCCTCCAACTTGAGTTTCAGCCAATGGTTGGGGCCAGCGGTCCGGTTCTCCAGCAGGTCGGCGCCGTCATTGTTGTTGGTGACCAGAAGATCCACCTTCCCATCGTTGTTGAAATCTCCCGTCGCCGAGCCGCGTCTGACGTTCTTGCGTGAGAAATAAGCGCCCGCTTGGGAGGAAACTTCCACAAAGCGTCCCTGGCCCAGATGGCGAAACAACTGGTTCAGTTGGCGGTATTCCGTGCTGGGGCTGACCTCTTTGGTGTTTTCCAGGACATGCCCGTTGCCCACAAAGAGATCGACGAACCCATCGTTGTCATAGTCGAAGAAATTGGCCCCGAAGCCCAATGGCAAGAAACTGGGTCCGGCCAGGCGCGAATCCACGACGCGGTCGCTGAAGATACCGGAACCTTCGTTCCAATAAAGAGCATTGTGCTGCAAGGAATAATTGGTGACAAAGATGTTGAAGAGACCGTTTCCGTTGAGGTCCGCCGCATCCACTCCCATTCCAGCCTGGGGAGCTCCCGATTCACCAAAAGCGGTTCCCGAGACCAGTGAAATGTCCTCGAACGTTCCATCGCCGCGATTCTCAAACAGGAAATTGGCGGTGGTATCGTTGGCTACGTAGAGGTCCAAATCCCCATCGTTGTCCGCGTCGAGCCAGATGACCCCCAGGCTCTTGCTGTACGAAGAATCTTCTCTGACTCGGGCTTGTGCGGTAGCCTCCTCAAAAGTGCCATCGCCCCGGTTGCGATAAAGGGTATTGGGAACGCCGTTATAATTGTACGGACAAGTGATGGCGCTGGAAGCCGCAAAGGGAACCTTCAGATAGTTGCACACATAAAGATCCAGATATCCGTCCCCGTCATAGTCGCCGAAAGCCGCGCTGGTGCTCCAGAGCGGATCTCCCACAGCCGCTTCTTGTGTAACATCCGTGAACGTGCCGTCGCCGTTATTGTGGTACATGACGTTGGGACCCAGGTTGGTCACGTAAATATCCACGAACCCATCATTGTCGTAGTCGGCGAAAGCGCATCCCATGCCGTACGAAGGATCGCCCACCCCGACGGCGGTTGTGACGTCGGTGAAGGTCCCGTCCCGGTGGTTGCGAAATAGCCGGTTCTTGGCGGAAATCGCCACCCTGATGCCCGGCCGGGCTCCTCCGTTGACCAGGTAGATGTCTTGCCAGCCGTCATTGTCATAGTCCAGAAATCCTCCGCCCGACCCCATCGTCTCGGCAATATGCCGAATCGGCAGGGTTCCGCTGACGTGCCTGTAGGACAACTGTGCCTCCCTGCTCACATTGACAAACGAGGGAGGGACAGCCGAATCGGAAAGCGCCAAGGTGTGCGGCCAGGAGGAGACCAGGCAGAAAAGACACAGCAAGCTGACCCTCAGGGGCCCTGAACAGCTACGTTGCGCCTTGCATTTGGCTGAGGAATACACAGCTATCCTCGTGCAGTTGCCTGAATGGCCGGTTCCGCTGGAATTGAACCAGGCCAGTTAGGGATTTGACGTCCTTTTTTGCAATAGCCGTTGCATTTGCTTCGCGTGTTCCTTGGCTCTCTCCGGTTCTCCCTTTGCCGAGTAGATGTGCCGCAAAAGACGATGATGCTCCGGATCGTTCGGGTTGAGCTGTAAGGCTTGAAGTGCCCATTTTTCGGCTCCTACCGGATCCTTCCTGTACACTCTGCATACCGCCACCAGAAAGGGACCCGTTGGTGAAGCCGGATCCAGGAGCAAGATTTCGTCGGCCAGAGCCCGGGCCTCCTTGAGATTTTTCCCCTGGATCTCAAGTTCAGCGAGATTGGAAAGCAGCAATGTACGGCGGGGACAGAATTCCAGCGCCTTGCGGAGGCTTTCTCGTGCCGGATCCACTTTTCGTTGCGCCTTTTGGGACAGGCCCAGGAACATGTGGGCATCGCAGGCCTCTCCTCGCAACTTCAAGTATTGGCTCAAATACTTCTCGGCGGCGGCAAACTTCCCCTCGAAGTAGTTGATCTTCCCCCGGGCCAGGCTGGTGAGGAGCGTGCCCGGCTTCAACCTTTCTGCTCTCTCGAGTGCCAGGATGGCATTCTTGCGGTCACCCAACTCCACATAGACATTGCCCAACTCAACGAAAGTCTCGGCTGGGGCTCGAGGTGAGGAGGCCATCTCCTGCAGGGTCTGCAGACGGTCACGCAGATGCTGCCTGTTGCGGTGTTGTTCCGACACCCGCTTTCCTTCGGCTATCCGGCCTTGCAGCACCAGACTTCTGCCCAGGCTGAAGAACGCGCCGTCATGGCTCGGATCTACGGTCAGAACTTTGCGAAACCTTTGTTCCGCTTGGGCGTAGAATCCTTCCTTGAGTTCGATCCGGCCAATATAGAAATGCGCCGTCCCATGGTCAGGGTTTGACTTCAAGACCCGATCGAAATATTCACGAGATCGCGAATTTTCTCCCAGATTGAAATAGGCCATTCCCAGACCTGACCACAGTTCCCAACCGTCGATACCCGCGGCCCGAGCCCTGTGAAAACTGTCCAGGGCTTCGGGATACTTGCCCAGCAGCGTCTGGCAGACACCGATTTGGTAGTGGACAATCGGGTTTGGCTCTGGCTCTTTCAGAATTCTCCGCAGGTCGGCCAAGGCACCTACGTAGTCCTTTTTCTCCAATTTGACCATGGCCTGATCAAGGAGCAGATCAGATTCTCCCGGCGCCAGTCCAACAAAACAGAGAGCAACGATCAGGAATCCGGTCTTCATCACCAAGTCTATTCTTCTTGCAGATGGATGATCCGATTGAACTCTTGGGGGGGCACAATATTCTGCGTTTTTCCGCAGGGCCATGAGACTTGAATGGTATCGACACGGGTTCGATCCCCCAGTCCAAAGTGGAGTCGCTGGTCGCTCTGGCTCAAATAGCTGCTGCCTGCCCGGACTTCTTGAGTCAGGCGATACGCTCCGGCCGTCAAGGTTATTTTTGCACCGACCGCGTCCCGGTTGCAGTCGGCTCCTTCCAACTTGAATTTGAGCCACTGGTGGGGGCTGGCGGTCCGGTTCTCCAGCAGGTCGGCCCGGTCGTTTTTGTTCGTCACCAGCAGATCCAGCTTGCCGTCGTTATTGAAGTCTCCGGCGGCCGAACCACGGGAAACATTCTTGCGGGAGAAATAGGCTCCCGCCTGTGACGAGATCTCCAGAAAGCGTCCCTGTCCCAGGTGGCGAAACAACTGGTTCGCCTGGGCATGCTGGAGACTGGGATTGATCAATTCGGCGTTGTCAAAGACATGTCCATTCGCCACAAAGAGATCGACGAGCCCGTCGTTGTCGTAATCCAGGAAATTGGTCCCGAAAGCCAGAGGCAGGAAACCGGGACCGGCCAGGTTGGACTCCAGGATGCGATCGCTGAAGATACCGGAACCGTCGTTCCAATAGAGGGCATTGTGCTGCAGCGAAAAATTGGTGACGAAGATGTCGAAGCTGCCGTTTCCGTCCAGATCCGCCGCATCGATCCCCATGCCTGCCTGGGGAACCCCCGCACCGCTGAAGGCAGTTCCCGAAACCAGAGAGAGGTCCTCGAAGGTCGCGTTGCCTTTGTTTTCAAACAGGTAATTGGCGGTGGTGTCGTTGGCTACATAGAGGTCCACGTCGCCATCGCCGTCCATGTCGAGCCAGATGACCCCCAGGCTTTTGCTGTACTGAGGGTCTTCCCTCACTCCCGCTATTGCCGTGACTTCCGCGAAGGTACCGTCTCCGTTGTTGCGATAGAGCGCATTGGGAGCGCCTTCATAACTGTGCGGGTAGCAGTAGATCGGCACCTCCCCGACATAGCAGCGCCGATGACCGGCGAAGGAAAATTGCAGATAGTTGCACACATAAAGATCGAGATTGCCGTCCTGATCGTAGTCTGCAAAGGCCGCGCTGGTGCCCCAGAGTCGATCTGCAACGCCGGCCTTGGACGCGATCTCGGTAAAGGTCCCGTCGCCGTTGTTGTGATATAGGAGATTGGGACCCAGGTTGGTCACATAAATGTCCACGTGACCGTCATTGTCGTAGTCGGCGAAAGCGCATCCGACGCCGTAGGAAGTGTCTCCGACCCCGGCTTTTTCCGTCACCTCGGTGAAGGTTCCATCCCGGTTGTTGCGAAATAGCTGATTCGCGGTCGCGACGGCGGGGACGGTTGCCGGCGTAGGGCCCCCGTTCACAAAGTACACGTCCATCCAGCCGTCATTGTCATAGTCGAAAAACCCCGCGCCCGAGCCTACCGTCTCGACAATATATTTTTGAGGAGAGGCTCCATTCACATGGAAAAACAACAGCTTCGCCTCTTGGCTCACCTCTATGAACACGGGAGCAACAGCGTGGTCGATCGAGGAGAAAACCTGACCATTCAGCGAAAGGACAGCGATGAGGCAGACTCCAACCAGCAATGCTCCCGCTGGTCGGACTCTTGCTTCGCGCCTGCCGGAAGTTTGCTGCACTGGAATCGTCTATAAACTTAGAGGATCGTCAACACGCTTCTTCCTGGTGAGCCAATTCGCCGCACTCGTCACTTCCCAAATCGCCATGCGCAACCTGGGATTTGCCACCGGCCCCGCCTTCATGGGAGGGGCACGACCTTTTGCTCGCCGCCGCCAATACATTGATCTTACCAAGGCTCCCGAGATCAAATTTGGAGATTGGCCAACGGTCCTCATAATGGTCTCCGGATCATGGAGGCTCTTGCTTCGGATGTGCTATTCGACGGTCCGGATTCGCTCCTTTACGACGTCACCTCCTGCGTTCTACCCGTTTCCGCCGCCCGGTAGGCAGCGAAAATCACCCTCATGAGGTGGAGACACTCCTGTGCTGTCATGGGAGGCTGGGAGAGCCCCAAGGCGGCGTCAACTGCCTCCTGCACCAGCGGACCGTACAGGTAGGGTGGGTTGGGATCGTCCTGATATTGGAAGAACTGGACACCCCGGGGTGCCTCGGGATGGGTGGAATACCATTTCACGGTCTCCCCATAGGGCAGGTCCAGATGAAACCAACCCTTCGAACCCCAGACCCGGACCTGGTTCTGGTAGTCCTCATCCAGGTAGTATCCGGTGTTGAGGGTTCCCACCAAGCCCTTGCTGAGGCGAAAGGAGACGACTGCCGCATCCTCTACCTCGATGGGCTGTCCTCCCACGTTCTCGCAGAGGGATGTGATCCGGTCAATTCGATCTCCCGTGAGGAACTGGATCAGGTCCAAATAGTGGATTCCATGGAAGATGAGCTTTCCGCCTCCAGCCTTGTCTTTGAAGGAGAGCCAGGAGCGTTGATATTCGGGGCGGGTCAGGCGCGTCTGATCGCTGATCCAGTCCATGGTGGCCGAGTAGGGCTTCCCCAGATAGCCGGACTGGATCAGGTCTCGTGCCTTCTTGACGGCCAGACTCACTCGGGTCGCCATGGCCAACATCAGGTCCAGGCCGCGCGACTCCGCCAGCTCGACCAGGGGCTCGAAGTCTTCCAGGCGAGCACAGCCCGGCTTCTCCGTCATCACATGGCAGTTCGCCTCCAAGGCCAATCGGATGGCGGGAGGCGCATGATGTCCTTCCAGAGTTACGACCACCAGCTTGGGGTGAACTTTCTCCAGCATCTCCCGATGGCTCCGGTAGGTTCCTTCCAGACGCCCACCCAGCAGTTTTTTCGCCTGCTCGAAGGTCTTCCCCGTGGGGTCGGAAAGGGCCACTCGACCCACTCCCCGGGCCTGCGCGAAGCCCTTCAGGTAGTGTTCGGCGTGGCTGCCAGCTTCGCTGAGAACGCCGGCGCTGAGGGATCCCTCCGCCGGTAGAGACCAGACAGGTCTTACCTTCCGGGAAGTAACGGCGAGGGTAGCCAGCCCTCCCAGGATCCGGCGTCTGGTAATTCTCTCCTGAATCATGAATTCCTCCTTTGATACGGTCATCCGGCCGCGCTTCCAGGCGGCTTTTTCGATAGGCAGCGTTTCCCCAGAGTTACACAGTGGCTATTTCGACGGATTCCCCGGCGCCGAACTGGAATCGAAACCGGCGGTTGGTCACGGAGCCGGGCCACTCGAGCATGGACAACTCCGACCGCGGGCATCCTCTCATGGTGCGTCTTGCGTCTTGAAGGTGGCATCTTCACCGTAGGCGGTTCCCTTCTCACTGACGGCGACAATCCGGTAGTGATAGCTGGCGGACGGTTGTAAATTCTTCAGTTCGGCAAAACCCGTCCGGGGCGTGATCTGGAACCCGCCGTAGCTGGGATCGGTTTGAAGACCATAGGACGACTCCGTTCCGTACTCGAAGTGAAAGTTGGTGCGGACTCCCATGGGATTCAGGCGACCCTCCACCTTGGCGGAGTTCGAGCTGATGCGGGTGGCCTTACCCGTCGTGGCGAGCGGCTGATTCGTGGCGGGCACAGTAAACTGCCGGTCCTCTCCCCAGGTGATGCCGGATGCGCTCCTCGCCACCAACCGGTAGTGGTAGGTCGTCCCCGGGGTCAAGCCGGTGATGTCGGTGTTCACATGGTAGAGATCGTCGTCGGGAAGCATCACGGCGCCGGTGCCGAAGATCTCGATCTCTCCCAATCCCCAATACCGATCCTGATATCCGGAGATGAGGCGCAGCTTCAGGAATCCCGCCCGGGCGCCCAGCCCTCTATCCAACGTGTAGGCCGAGTTGGGGCCTGCTTCTCCCTTTTGCGGTAGTTCCCGCCTGAACAGCGGGGTGTACTCATCGCCGTCCGGTGAAACCAGCACCTCAACCTGACGCACCGGCCAGGAGGGATTCTGGTGAAGTTGGACGGCGTCGATGGTAACGGGCCGCTGGAAGGAGTAGACAAACTCCTGAGGCTCAGAGGGGTTCTCCGCGCTCCTCCACTGGTGTCCTTCACCGTGGCGCCAGCCGTCGGTCAGAGTGGCTGCATCGGAAGACGAGTCCGGGGGCGACTTCACCAGCCGGCCACCATTGCTCGGAAAGAGCAGCGACTCATTGCGATAGACCAACTGGAACTCGTCGAATTCGACGGTCCCGGAGGGAGGATTCTCGATGTCGATGAACGCCGCCAGGTGGAAGAAGTCCCAATTCACGTGCCCCTGGGTCGAGTCGACGGAGGTGTAGTCATAGCGTCGGGCCACACCCCCCTGTTGGGTAGGATTGTTCCCTCCGAAAGACCAGTAAGACGTGTCATTCCAAAGGCGATACTTCACCGTGTGCCACAGTCCATCCATCAGGTAGTCGGTAAGGAGGAATCCCGTGTAGGCCCAGTTGGCACCCCTCCACCCGGGATCGTCTATCATCTCGATGTTGACATAGGACACGCTCCACCAGAGAACTTCCGAGCCGTTGGGTTCCCAGTCATGTCCCCGAACCGATATGGTTACGTGGGCATCCCGCAGGTCCGGATCTCCGGCAGCCAGGCAAGGCCCCTGGGATGGATCGCAGTCGCCCACCGTCCAGTGTTTGCCGCACACAAGGGACTGGATCAGGTGCAGGGTCCCGATTCCATCGTCGTGATTGTGATCATGTTGGCTGGGCTCGGAGTAGCTGACGTACCCTTCAGCTATTCCCCCTGAAGGGACGTGTTTGGCCTCGAGCCAGCTCCACCATCCACCCAGACCTTCATCCCAGGTCTCCCTGTAGTAGGCGGCCAACCGCGGAGGAAGGGGACGCTCTTCAGTGCGACGGCCGTACTCCTTGCCGGTCCCGTATTCGAAGAAGTAGGTGGTTGGTTGCCCTCTCGGGTGAATGGTCCCATTGGGAGAGAAAGCCCGGGTTCCCAAGGACGATGCCTTGCCGGTGGCAACGGTTGGGGAGTGCTCATCCTGGATCTGGGGTCCTTCCGCGGTTCCACATCCCCAGCCGAGGATAAGGGACAGGCTGAGAATCCCCAGGAGACCATTTCTGGTTCGGTCCTTCTTATTCATTTCTTTCAAAATTCCCAAACTCCATGCAACCACGCGGACCACGGGTCTTGCCGTCAAAGTGACGGCGACTCCTCATGCTGGGATCTTGCGGAATGCGAAGGAGTACAGTTCGGCATCCCGGAGGTCGAAGGTCAGCGTCACCGGTCGACCCTGCAGCCCAGGGACGGGGTCTTCCCCCTGCCAGCGCAATGTGTGTCGCAGTTCATCGCCCCGAAAGGGCTGGGAGGGGTTGACTCCCTCCAGCGGCTTACCCACTTCGTCCAGGATCCTGACTCGAATCTCTCCACGGGCCCGGGTCCGTCCATTGATCTCCAGACGCTGTCCCGTGAAGACGACGGGAATGGTGGTCAGGGTCCCTCCTCCCGGGGGACCATCGGCGGATACGAACCGATCCAGCTTCCACCGAGCCAGGCCGATGCTGCCCGTGTACCGGGTTCCCTGCCCTGCCCCTTCCGTCTCGTAAAAGCAGGGACAGCCGTGGGAGTAGTTGGAACCGGCGTAGTAGAGCCAGATCTCGTCACCCACCCTGAACGCCTGGGACTGGGTGGTGAAGAATCCCGTATCCCACTCTCCCGATTCTCCCCGGGGAATGCACGGGACCCGAAAGGGCCGTTCCCAGTGGACCAGGTCCCTCGAGACGGCGAGCTGGATCTCGGAGATCCCTTCCTGGTTGCCGTAGCGATCATCGTTGTTGATGGTCAACATCCAAGGAAACCCCAGGGTGCAGTCTTCGGCCAGGTAGAAACCGAGTCCATAGAACTCGGTCCTCATCAGCGCCGGGTCGTCAGGTACATCCAGATCCAGCAGGCGGCGGATCTCCTGGATGCGGCGATGGGAACCGGCGTCATCCCGGTGATCGGGCGCGAAGGCCAGGACAGGGGTGCTCCAGCGCCGGAAGTCGGTGCTGGTCATGACATAGTAGACACGCCGGACATGGCCATCCAGGAGCGTGCCTATCTTGGGATAGGCGACATACAGCTTTCGGCGCTCATCGTAGAATCCGGTGATCCAGTCCCGGGACGGGGCGATCTGAGATGCACTGTACTGGTTCCACTCGAGACCGTCGCGCGAGACCATGGAGTAGTAGCCCCTGCCTTCTCGGGGATCTCCGATGAAGGTGACCATCTTGTAGCGCCTCTGCGGATCCGGATCCTGGCGATCCTTGAAGACATTCGGAATCTCCACCGGAGCGATGCAGTTGTGGTGGTACGGCTCCCCCCGGGCTGCGGCCACGGTTCCCACGAGAGGCTTCTCCCAGACGATGCCGTCCCGGCTGACTGCGTAGAGGCTCTGGTTGTACTCGGTCTGGGGGAAGTAGGGGAGCCGGGACTTCCGTCCACTCTCGCCGCCGTACCACATCTTGAAGAGCCCCTCGTCCTGGTCGAAGAAGGCGTTGCCAAAGAGCACCAGCCTCCACCCCTCCCACGGACGATCCGCCTTCAGGATCGGGTTGCTCGGGTGTTTCTGGGCCGGATGGAGGGTAAAGGAGACGTCCCGGCTTTCCCAGACCAGCAGCCTGTCCACGAACAACTGGGCCCGATCGGCCACTTCGAAGGGACTCTCTCCTCCCAGCGGCCGGAGCCGGGACAGCGTCTCCTCTGCGGTACCGGGCTCGGGAGAACCAGGCTTCGGCTGCCAGGCTCCCTGGGTGGCAGCCCGGCTGGGAACCTGTGCTGAGCCGGCGGCTCCCGCTCCGAACAGGCTCAAGAAGCGTCTCCGTTTCATCTCACCTCCCATCGTCCAGGCCAGACGTACTTCAAGCGGAACCTGGCCAGAGCGTCGAATGGCTCCGCCGAAAACTCGACGAAGCGGCCCGGCCGCCGATAGGGAACCCGCTCAAGGGAAGGGATCCTCCGGAACTCCAAGGGGGGCAACGGCTACGGTTTGCGCGACGGGAAATGGCATCGGCCGCTGCTTGGGTTGATTCGGACGGATGCTCCGGGTTCGGAAACCCGACGGGAGCCCGGTCGCTGACCGAACTCCCGTCGTGGGCCCGGATCAGAAGTAGAAACGGAAGCCCAACTGGATCTGGCGAGCGGTACCCGCTCCCCGAACGGTGCCGAAGCTTGCGGAGTCGACCGTCCCGTTGGGTTTGGAAAAATTAGTGTGGTTCGAGGCGTTGAACATATCGACACGGAAATCGAAGTGCCTGGTCTCTCCCAGGGAGAACCTCTTGTGGAAGCTCATGTCCACCAGGACCAGTCCATCCGACTCCAGCGCCAGGTAGGCCGAGTTACCGAGACTGAAGTTGGTCGGTTCCACAAAGGCGCCGGTGTCGAAGTACCGATCCAGGGTCCTCTGACTTTCCGCGAGCTGGCCGTGACCCACCCGGTCCGGGAGCACGCGGCGGCGCGGTCCCTGGTTCCAGAGGTCTCTCGATATGGCGACACCGACAGGCTCGCCCGAGGCTAGCGACACGAGGCCGGTCACCTCCCAACCACCCAGCAGGCTCCGGGTCAGCCCGGTAGCGTTCTTGAAGATGGGCAGCGCCCACAGAAATGCGCCGTAGTAAGTGTGGTTCCGGTCCCAATGGGTTCTGGTCTTCATGTTCCTACGGTCGAACTCGTT
Source organism: Acidobacteriota bacterium (assembly GCA_965217775.1). Classification (GTDB taxonomy): domain Bacteria; phylum Acidobacteriota; class UBA6911; order RPQK01; family JAJDTT01; genus JAJDTT01. The sequence goes on along the minus strand of CBDCJH010000002.1, from coordinate 1,486,203 downwards.
CCAGGTTGCACCTTCGAACCAAGTCCCGTGGAAGTTGTGAGCCATCGTTCGGGACCAGGTGTAACCCGTAGACAGGGAGATCCCGTCCCGAAATCGCCGCTCCAACTTGGCTTGAAGCGAGTTGTAATCGGTCGCCCCGTCGCTGTGGGTCATGATATTGGGCCTCACGTTGGGGATGGGCCGGCGTGCCCTCTGATCTCCTGAGACCACGACCCGTTGCTCCGTATAGGGCACGGTTACGGTAAAGCCCTCGGGCATGGAGACGTTCCAAGGGCGCCCGTTACGCAGGTGGCGAGTCTGGTGACCCACGTAGGCCACCTCCAGCTTCGTGCCCCCGAAGATTTCGTGCTGCAGGGAAAGGTTGTAGCTGTAGATCTGCCCTTCCTGCCAATCCGGGTCGTAGAAGTAGTCGGTGATGTGTTCGGCGCTGGCCGCCGCCAAGGGCAAGGTCCGGAAGATCCCGTGTAAGATACGGGGCGCCTCCCCTCGCTCCTGGGTTTCGCCGACCCTGCCCGAGAAAGGACCGATATAGCCGGGCGCCGCCTTCAGATTTCCCACATCCTGGTCGTAGGAGAGACCGGCTCCTACTCGCAGCACGGTCCGGTTGCTTCCAAAAAGCCTCCAAGCCAAGCCGAATCTAGGCGCAAAGTATTTGTAGCGCACCGGCTGGCAGCGCTCCGTATCCCTCTCCTGGAAGGGAATCGCGAGGCTCGAGAGGTCTCCTCCGGTGACCAGGTCCGACTGGAAGGGAAATCCCTTGGGTACCACCTGGACGGGATTGAAGCGGTCCGGTTGCAGCTCAACCCAGCAGTTGTATCGGTTGAAGAGGTACACGGGCGGCAAGGGAAGTTCCCACCGAAGGCCCAGGTTCAGAGTCAGGTCGGGGGAGACCTTCCAGTCATCGTTGATGAAGGCGCTGTACTGGGCGATGTTCAGCTGACCGATCCCCCCGATTCCGAAGCCGCCTCCACCGAGCACATTGGCGCTCACGGATGCTGCCGTTCCCAGCAGGAAGTCAGCGAAGGGCTGCCCGAAATTGACCCCCGTCGGGGTGATCTCACCGCTGGAGAAGCCGTCGAAACTGGTGCTGGCGCTCCCCTGCGGGACCCATCGATTCCGGATGTCCAGGCTGCGCATGTGCTCGAAACCTAGCTTCAGGTAGTGGTTTCCGCGGTTCCAGGAGATTGTGTCCTTGAAGTTGAGGCCCCAGTCTCCGAGCTCCTCGGCCCCGTAGCCCGAGTAGGAGGCATAACCGGAAACGCGGATGGAGGGAAGCCCCCCCGGCCCACGCCCTCCATCCGGAGCCTCCAGCAGCACCTTGTCGGCGATGTCGTAGCCCACGTCCTCGACCCAGTTTGTCTGGTCGATGCTCGCCCGGAAGCGCTTCAAGGACCAGAAGCTGAAATTGAGCTCATTGATCAGCCTGGAGCCGATCGGCTTGACCCAGCCTGCCGCGGTCGCCCAGCCGTGCTCCAGGTCGTTCGTGCCCTGGTAGACTCCGTGAAGCATTCCGGGGACACCCACGGCCGGCGTGTGGGAGGTCTCGGGAGAGTCCTGAAAGTTGTACCGTACGAAGATAGTGTCCTCTCCGGCGAAGTGATGATCGACCCGGAAGGAATACTTGTTCCTTCTGAGACTTCTGGTGTGCTGATAGGCATAGTTGGGAAAGGTTGCCTGATTCGGCTCCGGGTAGGGGATCAGTTCCAGGACCTTTCGAGAGACGGGGTTCCACCGGCTCTGAGGGATCCGGTTGTCGGGGAACGCGGAGCGCTGTCCGTCGACGACGTCAAACGGGTCGTAGATGGGCGCAAAGCCGAAAGGTCCATCCCCATTGCTGAAGTCTCCTTGCCGTTCGGCCGAGGTCGGGACGGTCAGGAAGCCGGGAGATGAGGCGTCGTCTATGAACCGTTCGTAGCTGCCATAGAAAAAAGTCTTGTCTTTGAAGATGGGGCCTCCAACTGCTCCTCCGAACGTGTGGAGTTTCAGCGGCGGCCGTTCTCCTCCGATTCGATTGTTGAAGAACTGGTTGGCATCGAATTTCTCGTCCCGCAGGTACTCCCAGACATGGCCGTGGAATTCGTTGGAGCCGCTATTGCTGACCATGCTGATGACCGCTCCACCCACCCGGCCGTATTCCGCCGAGTAGTTGTTGGTGATGACCTTGAATTCCCGGATCGTCTCCGGAGTTGGGGATACCACTGGAGTCGCCAGGCAAATGCTCGTGTTGTTGGCACCGTCCATCATGAGATTGTTGGCCGTCGAGGTCATCCCGTTGAACGCCGGCATCCCCCCGCCGTAGAGGTCGCTGTCCGTCGACAGACCCTGCTGGACCGCTCCCGTCGTCAGGTAGGTGAGTTTGTTGAGCTTGCGTCCGGCCAGCGGGAAATTCAGGATCGTCTGCTGGCCCACCAGGGCACTCAACTCCGCCGTGTCCGTGTCGATGACAGGCGCTTCCGCCTGAACCGTGACGCTTTCGTCAATCTCGCCGGGGGTGATGACGATATCGATTCGCGCCTTCTGCTCAGCGGTGAGCACAATGCCGGTCAGGACCTGCCTCTTGAATCCAGGCAGCACGGCAGACACGTCATAAGTACCGGGAATGAGCTTGTCCACCAGGTAGTCGCCTGAATCGTTGGTGAAGGTGGTGCGCGACACGTTGGTGGCCTGATTGAGGACCTGAACATCGACTCCGGGGACCACGGCCATCGACGGGTCCGACACCGTTCCCAGAATTCGGGCGTAGGTGGTGGACTGGCCGTAGGTTGACGCAGGATAGAAAGTTGCCGCCAATATGATAATCGTCAATCTTGCGAGTCGGGTCATTGCTTCCCCTCCTTATATGGCTCAGGGACCTAAGGGACCTCTAAAACAACTTGAATACTGGGACTATTCGGTTCTTCTTTGATACCAAGAATCACCTCGAGAATGTTATCGATATGTCTCGCCATCTCCCGCTCTGCCGCTTCGGGATCGTCACCCAGGAGAACTTCAATCAGGGGCTTGTGACAGCCCAGATTACTCTGAAAACTGAGAGCCACTTCCTCGGGTGACTCCGAGCGGGACATGGTCAGTCCATGGAGAAGTGTGGTTCCGATCTTTGAATTCGCGGTCAGTTCGTACAGTCTTGGTAGACCCGTGGAACGAACGATGTGCAGGTGCAGGTTGATATCCGCCTCATCACACTTGAGCGGGTCCTTGGAGGCGCAACCATCGAAGAGATCGTTGAGTTCGATGAGCTTGCGCTTGTCCTCCGGACTCGCCCTCTCCACAAACAAGCGGGCCGCTTCCTTCTCGAGAGCCCTTCGAATGTAGTACGCTTCCAGGATCTCCCCCCGAGTCCACTGCTTGACGAAGGCACCCAGCTCGGGCACCATCACGATCAGCCCGTCCCGCTCCAGACGCTGAATGGCCCCCACAACGGGCGTCACGCTCACTCCGAGCCGCTTCGCCAGCCGACGCAACACGAGGCGCGAGCCGGTGGGAAGTTCCCGGCTCACGATCTTGCGTTTCAGCTCCGCATACACTCGATCCCGGAGCCTCGACTTCTTCTCGACTCGAACTTTGGCGTGTGATTGCAAGGAAATTACATGTGATTACACAATGACTCATGAGATTCTGTCAAGGAAATTCCATAGAGAATCATCCCTTTGTCAAAAAAATGACTGATCAGCCGCGGACAGGTCGTTGAGGCGAGGCGGTCGATGGAGCGGCGAGATTTATTGCACCTGACCGCAGGTTCCCTGATCGTAGGGGATGCAGGTTTTCGCAGGGACAGTCAGGTTTTAGCGAGAGGGCGGACCAATGACTCTCAGCACTTTTCTGCGTCGCCTCGAACCGGGAACCGTGGCCACGGTGGCGGGGGTTGGATGGAAGACGGGAGGCAATGCTGCTGCTTCACCGGCCGGTTGGCCCATGGGGGTCGTCCGAACCGGCTCCGGGGAGTTACTGGTAGCAGACTACCAGGGCCACCGCATCTGGAGAATCGATCGAGATGGAATCCTGCACACCTTCGCGGGCACCGGAGTCGCCGGATTCGGGGGTGACGGCGGTCCCGCCTCGAGAGCCCTCCTGAACGGTCCTCATGACCTGTGGCAGGACCCTCACGGAAATCTCTATTTCAGCGACTTGAGCAACTACCGGATCCGCCGCATCGACGGCTCCTCAGGAATCATTACCACCGTAGCCGGCTGTGGCATCCAGGGAAGTGAAGGGGACGGTGGACCAGCCGTCGAGGCCCAGTTGAACGTTGCCTCCGGGGTGGCCACCGATTTGGCCGGAAACCTCTATACGGCCGACGAGTACGACAATACTGTCCGGCGCGTGGACACTCGGGGAATCATCACGCGCTTTGCCGGAATTCGGATTCCTGGCTACAACGGAGATGGGATTCCGGCCAGTGAGGCGGCCTTGCACCATCCGGAGCATCTGGCCTTCGACTCGCGAGACAACCTCTATATTTGCGATAACAGCAACGACCGAATCCGAAGGGTCGACCGGGACGGGATCATTTCCACGGTCTTCGGAAACCCCCGTCTGGTCCAGGTGGACGGCCAGTTGTCCCGGTCCTCGGCTGGCGATGGCCTCCCCGCCGCAGAGGCCTCGGTCCTGATGCCCGATTCTCTCTTCATCGATCGTCACGATCACATCTACGTGGGAGAAAAGTACGGTTTTCGGGTGCGACGCGTTGATGGCCGGACGGGACTGGTGTCAACCGTGGTGGGGACAGGACTACCGGCCTACGGAGAGGATGGACGGGTCGGGGAGGAGACCCGGATCAACTCTTGCGAGTCGGGGCTCTGGGTGGACGACGACGGATCGGTATTGTGGGCAGACTGCAGTGGTCGGATCCGGCGAGTGGACGGCCGAACCCGAATCGTTAAGACCGTGCTGGGAGGAACCCATGTGGGAGATGGTGGTCCGGCCACGGAAGCCGCCCTGACCGCTCCCCGTGGCCTGGCTGTGGCCAAGGATGGGACGATTTACGTGAGTGACCTCTGGCACCACAGAATTCGGGCCATCGACCCCGAGACGTGGACCATCCGGACGGTGGCGGGAACGGGCGCCCGTTACTACGGGGGAGATGGAGGTCGGGCCATCGACGCGCACCTGGCGAATCCCAACGACGTGGCGGTCGACGAGAGCGGGAACATCTACATCGCCGATCAGAGGAGAGCTCACGTCCGCCGCGTGGATCGCCTGGGGGTAATCCGCTCGTACCTGGGCAACGGCTTTCCCTGGGACGGTGGGGACGGGGGGAGCGCCGCATCCTGCCCCATCACGTCGCCGGTCTCATTGGCAATCTCTCCCGACGGGGATCTTTTCGTCGGGGACGGGATCGGAAGGATACGCCGGGTCCGGCATGCTACCGGGACCGTAACTACCGTAGTTGGAATTGGTTTGTGGGGATATACAGGAGATGGGTTTTCAGCCACTCAGGCCAGGATCACGGAGCCTTCGTCACTCACCTTCGACGATAAAGGCAATCTCTACTTCACCGACAGTGCCAATCACTGCGTGCGCCGGGTGGAACCCACCGGAAGGATCACTACTCTGGCCGGCACCGGCCGTCCCGGCCGGGCCAATTCCGGAGTCAAGGACGGTCAGGCCCCGCTACGCGGCCCCCAGGGAGTTGCGGTTGATGAGGCGGGGACCGTCTACATCTCGGACACCGGAAACCATCGTATTGTGGCCGTGCGTCCGGACGGGACTCTGGAAGTGGTGGCGGGAAACGGCGAACCGGGAGACGACGGTGACGGGGGCCCCGCCCCAGAGTGTCAGTTCAACCAGCCCAGCGGACTGGCAATTGTCGAGGGGGGCTGCCTGCTGGTCAGCGACCAGAACAACAACCGGATCCGCGTCGTGAAGCCCAGAGGTTAAGGCGTCAGACAATTTGTTGTTGCTACAAGATGGCCTACGTGTGTTCCGGATCGGTAGGGAGGATGCTGTGCCCTGGTTTTCAGAACCCACTGTGTGCCGAGTGCGAATCTCGATGGTCCGCTCGGATAGTGCCAGTCGATTTTCGATTTGACGATAGCGGTCGTGACTTCCGCCTCACGGACGTCTCCGGGCGGCTGGATCAGCACCCGGCGAACGCCGGTCCGTGACGAACGCGTCACGCGTCACCTTTCGACATCGTTATCCACCGGCCAAGGATGAAGACTGCCAACGGGATCATGTAGATCATGATTCCCCCCAGATGGCTCACTTGGTAGGAGAACAGGAACTCGTAGACCCAAACGGCAGCCGCGGTGAACGCGCTGGCTGTGACAAAGGTCGAGTCCCGCCGGGTCCAGACCCGCTTTTTCTTGGGGAGAAGGACGAGGTAGATGACCACTCCGGTGACCAGAAAGCCCAGGAAGTGCAGTGGCCGGTACAGTGGGGGACCCACGTACTGATCCAGGGACGCCAATCTTCCGTACAGGAGGACTGACAGGGCTACGGCACCGATGAGCCGCAGGAATCTCATCGCTTGGTTGCCTTACGGGAGCCTTCGGACCGGTACGCTCGAATCGATTCAGAGAAGCCGGGCTCAGTTGCGGAACGAGGGGTCCCTCTGGTCCATGAGCCGAATCAGGGCGTCAAACTCCAGTTTGCCCAGGTCAGCGGCGCACTGGGCGAAATCATCCATCTGATCCGCCGACCGCTTGACGACCGACTCGGACGGGATCAACAGGTTCTGCCGGCAGGCCATGGCGTCGAGTTGGACCTGGCAGGCCCGCTCCAAACGGTAGATGTGCAGGAACGCCTCGGCGACGGTCCTTCCCACGCTCAGCAGACCATGGTTGCGCAGGATCATGCCGTTCGCCGTTCCCAGGTCCTGGGCGAGCTTCTTGCGCTCCTCCAGAAAGAGCTGAGAGCCCTCATAGTCGTGGTAGCCGACGTTGTTGTAGAAGCTGGTGGCGTTCATGCTGATGTTCAGGAGTCCGCATTCCAGCGCCGCCACGGCCATTCCGGCCCGCGTATGGGTATGGATCACGCAGTGGGCATCCTCCCGGTGTTCGTGGATCGCGCTGTGGATGACGAACCCGGCCGGGTTGAAGGGATAGTCGGAGGGCTCGACGAGATTCCCGTCCAGGTCGATCTTCACCAGGCTGGAAGCCGTGATCTCGTCGTAACGCAGGCCGTAGGGGTTGATCAGAAAGTGGTGATCGGGACCGGGCACGCGTAGCGAGAGATGCCCGTAGATCAGCTCGCACCAGCCGAAGTAGTCCACGATCCGGTAGCACGCCGCGAGCTGGACTCGGAGGTCCCGTTCGACAGCATCTATTTCCCGAGGAATCTCGGAGACTACGGACGTCTGTATCGTCGCCATGGCTGATCCTCCTTGATCTGTTGAAGAAATATTTTCGGGTATTCCTTTTGGGCGTCTATGAGGGGGACCTTCCTGTCGCCCTTTCACTCGCCCGCCCGTTCCCTCGTGCCACCTTGATAATTTGGGAGTTCGGCGACAAGAAAGCCGCCGCTCCCAGTCGCCGCTCCTTTAGAATCAGGTTACCACGACGTCAGGTTGTTTGAAATCGGCGGTCGATCCGGTGCCACTGGTAGCCGAGCCCCGTCCCCCGGAGCGTCGATGTTCGGATCCTTCCCTGCTCCAGTTTGAAGAAACCGGGGTGGACTGCCCGCTCCGGCTCGCTGCTGGCGGGAAAGAACTGCCGGCTGTTGGACTCGACACCGCGAATGGTCTGCAGCCGGCCCGCCAAGCCAGCCGACTGGAGCAGTGCGATGCCCGGGTTCGTCAAATCCTGCACCGCGAATGGAACGCCGGCCGCGGCGGCTCGGGACGCCAGTACCAGCTCGGCCGACTGGCACTTGCAGGTCTTCAGGGCCAGACCGCTGTAGCCGAGTTCCAGCGCCAGCTCCAGGTCCTCCAGCGAGCTCAGGGCCTCGTCCACGATGACCGGCTTGATCTGCCGCAGTTTCGTCATGTCCAGCATTCGTTTTCGCAGGTCCCGCTCGCACGGTTGTTCGACGTAGAGCAGAGAGTCGAACGCGGACCGATTTTCCTCCCTAAACCGGACCAGAAGCTCCACCATGTACTGGGGCGTGTCGCACATCTCGTTCGTGTCCGCCGTGAGCCACAGTTCATCGATATCCAGGTGTCGTTGCTCGGTCCGGGCCAAGCGGTAGACTTCCAGCAGCCTGTTGAGATCCCACTCCAGGTCGGTACCGACAAGCTTGACCTTCAGGCAGCGGAGCGCCTCGTAACGGATCCATTGGTCCAGGGAAACGGGCAGGCCGTCGTCGGGATCTTCTGCCGTGACTTCGGTTTCCGAGAGCTTGTCCATGCCCCCCACCAGGTGGAAGGCATCCACCTGTTCCGGCAAAGGATGGAGAAAATCCGCCACGTAGCGTTCCGCGTAGGAAGGCCCCAACCAGCGGGAGAGGTCGTGATCCATGTGCTCGGGGCCGTAGCCCAGGTAGGTGTCGATGCCTGCCGCGTTTCCAAAGGCGTCGTGGACGGCGGCATCGGCGGCAGAGGCGCAGATGAGGGCGTTGAGCCGGGGCATCTCCTCGGCGGCGCCCGCGTCCCGACAAATGTCGTGTGTCAGGGACTCCAACTCCGGCTCCAGTTCCCAGAAGAGGTCAATGGGGTGGGCGAATTCCCGGACTTCGCCGAGACGCCGGCACCAGGACGTCACCAGTTGGACCATCAGATTCTCCCGCTGTGGATGGTCCACGCGGCTCGAGGGCCAGCCCCAGACGTCGGACAGAAAGATGGCTCCCCAGCCTTCTCCTTTCTGTCCCCGCCGGTTCTCCACCAGGACCCGAACATGACAGAGCCAAGCCGAGTCCATGACCACCCCACCAAACTTCAGGGGCGTCCGGGATTGCTCCCGGGTGAAATACTGCTGAATCTCCAGGATCCGAATATCCGTCTCCATACCTGATTCCCTAACCCTCTTGCGCGACTGTGCTTGCAGGATCACTGACCCCGTCAGTACCGCACTTAGTCTACAGAGCGTCGCAATTTGCTTCGACCTATTGTGGCTCCGGAATAGTGAAGCGTTCGAGTGAGTATGCGAGAAAGATGGTTGGAATTCTCTTTGAGGTTGGTGATGAGGGCGAATTTAGCTCGATTGCGGTTATCATGTCGGGAGGGAGAACAGGCAATGATTCGGATCATCGAAAAGCACACTGGCGAACTGGAGGAGCTTTGCCTTCGTTACCGTGTACGGAGGCTTGAGTTGTTTGGTTCGGCCGCGACGTTCCGCGATCAAACGGAGAATAGCGACCTCGATTTCCTGGTTGAATTCCAGCCGCTGCCTGCCGGCGCCTATGCCGACACCTATTTCAGCCTGCTGGAAGCCCTGAACGGTCTCTTCGGACGACCCGTGGACCTCGTGGTCGGCTCAGCCATCCGAAACCCATACTTCCGGCAATCCGTCGAGGAGACCAAGACACCGATCTATGAGACTTGAGGTCAAGAAATATCTGCATGAAATTCGGCGAGTTGTCGAATCACTTCCTAAGTTCTGATCCGAAAAAGCTGGTTTATTGGGGATTGGATGGAGCGAAGGAAACTGTTGGAACTCTTTTTGTTAGGAGCGGTTTGTAGTCGACCTCACATTCTTGCCCCGATGTCACCTTGGGAGGTCGGCGGCTGAAAGCCGCCGCTCCACGCCGCCGTTCCCGCCGCTATCCCCGCATCAGATCCGATACCAGCGGAACGACCCTGAGGGCCGTCATGCCGGCGATTCCCAGCAGCACCGCCACGCCCACAACGACGAAGGCCCGTTCCGGCAGCGACAACGGACGTTTTGCCATGGCGTCCCGGTCGAAGAAGGCCAGCAAGGTCGCCAGCACGCCCAAAGGCACCGCCAGCAGAGTCAGGGCCTGGGCCAGGGCGAGAGCCCGGATCTCCAACTGGCTCTTGGCGGCGGAACCCGCTGCCGCTGCACCCGTCGGCGCCTCGGATTGGAGGATGGCGACGGCGGTGGCCATGCCGATAAGCAGGATGATCGCGGCGATGAGCTTGGTCGAAGGAGAGTTCACCTTTCCTCCCAGCCCCAGTCCGTCGCTGACCAGGACCCCGCCGATCAGGGCGTTGGTCACGAAGCTTGAGAAGGCGGCCGTACCAAAGCCCACGCAGAAGATGATTCGGGCATGGGATCCGAAAACGCCCTCCAACTGCATCGCCATGCCGGCGGCGCTGTCGACCGAACCGCCCGGGTACAACACGGCGGCGGCCGTCATCATGATCACGCAACCGATGGCCGTGTAGAGGACGGATGCCAGTACCGTGTCGGTGACCCCACTGGAAAGGTCCTCCTCCTTCCAGCCCTTGGCCCGGACCAGATAGGCTTGAAAGAAGGCCGCCACCATCACGAAGGTGGTCGCTACCAGGCCGCCCAACGTGAGCCAGTCGGCGCCTTCCGGAACCCGCGGGATGAACGCCCCCTTCAGAGCGGCTGGCCAGTCCGGTCCGGCCCACAGCAGATTGACCACGAAAGCCAGGACCATGAAGACCAGGAAGAAGGTCATCAACCGTTCCAGCAGAAGGTAGATGTTCCGGAAGCCCAAGAGGAAGACGATGGAAAGCAGGGTGAAGCCCACGGGCCAGACCAGCTTGGGGACGTCACCCCAGAGCGTGGTCATGGCGGCGGTGACGCCCAGATTGTTTCCGAACTGGAAGGTGGCGTTCACCGATGCCAGGGAGAGGCCGCAGACCACGGCGAACCAGGGTCCCAGCTTGCGGGAGGTCACGCCCAGGAAAGTCTCTTGGGAGTAGAGTCCGAAGCGAAGGAAGAGGGCGAGAAACCCGGCCATAAGGGCGCCGGCGAGAATGGCCAGCCAGAGCATGGAATAGCCGTAGACGGCGCCGGTGCGCGACATCAGGGTGACGCTGCCCGGTCCGATGATGCAGGCCCCTACGATGAAGGCGGGGCCGATACGTCTCAATCCGACGGCCATGATCGATTCCCTCTTGCGGTTGTCTTAGGCTCCCAGTGTACAGGGCGCCGAGAGGAGCGGCGACTCCTGGTCGCCTAATGGGAGTGGGGGTTTTTAACCCCCTCTCTTCCGGCGTAGGTAGAGTTGATAACGGAACGAGCGATCGGGGAATGGGGGACAAGGATGTCCCCCCTCCTGGGGATGCGTCCAACGCGACGATTTTCGCCCTGGACTGATATACTGGCGCGACACCCCGAATCGAGGTTGACGGCATGCGGTGGGCGCGAGTCTTGCGATTCCAAAACTGGATATTCCTCGTCTTTCTAAGCGGCTTGAACACCGTTGTTCTTATGAGCGGATCGGGGTCTCCCTCGTCCGCAGACCGGGACCTCGACTTCGCCCGGGACATCCGGCCCATCCTGGAAGCCAGTTGCAACCAGTGCCACGGCGTCGACCAGAGCATGAACGGTCTACGTCTGGACAGCCGGGAGGCGGCCCTGAAGGGCGGGCAGTCGGGACCGGCCATCCTGCCCGGTGACGGTTCCTCGAGTCTGCTCTACCGGAAGATCGTCGGTGATGCTCCGGGGTCTCCCATGCCTCTCACGGGCAAGCTGCCGCCGGACCAGGTCGAGATGATCCGAGTCTGGCTGGATCAGGGGGCCCCCTGGACCGAGTCCATCGATGGGACGGGTGCCTCCAGCGAGAAACATTGGGCCTACGTCAAGCCGGTCCGTCCCCCTTTGCCCCAGGTCAGGGATGCGGCCTGGGTCCGTAATACCATCGACCGCTTCGTCCTGGAGCGGTTGGAACAGGAAGGTCTGGAACCGTCCGCGGAAGCCTCTCGGGAAACCCTGGTCCGCCGTGTCACCCTGGATCTCATAGGTCTTCCGCCGACCCCCGAGGAAGTGGACGCCTTCGTCGAGGACCGGCGACCGCTGGCCTACGAGCGTCTGGTCGACCGCCTCCTTTCGTCGCCCCGCTATGGAGAGCGCTGGGCCCGGCCCTGGCTGGACCTGGCCCGCTATGCCGACACCAACGGCTACATCCACGACCGGCGGCGCAACATGTGGCTCTATCGCGACTGGGTGATCAAGGCCATCAACTCGGACCTGCCCTTCGATCAATTCACCATCGAGCAGGTAGCAGGAGACCTGCTTCCCGACGCCACTCCCGAGCAGAAGATCGCCACCGGATTCCACCGCAACACCATGATCAACACCGAGGGTGGGACCGACGCGGAGGAGTACCGGGTGGCGGCTATCCTGGACCGGGTCGAGACCACCGGAACCGTCTGGCTCGGGAGCACGATCGCCTGCGCCCAGTGCCACGATCACAAGTACGATCCCATCTCTCAGGAGGAGTACTTCCGGATCTTCGCCTTCTTCAACAACACGATGGAGGAGAACAATCCGAAGACCAAGATACGGCCGCATAGCGCCAGCATCACCCTGCCTCCAGCCGACTATCTGTCCACATACCGCTCCGATATCGAGCGGGAGATCGTGGATCTGAAAGCTGCGCTGAAACGTTCCACGCCGGAGTTGGAGGCGGTGCAGAAGGAATGGGAAACGAAGACCGCCGGGGACATGGTCTCCTGGAGCTTCCTGGACCCGGTCACCTACTTTTCCCTGGGGGGAGCGGAACTGACCCGCCAGGAGGATGGTTCCCTGCTGGCTTCGGGACCGAAACCGGGCCGCGAAACGTACGTGGTCGTGACCGAGACCCAGGTCGAGGGGATCACGGCCATCCGTCTGGAAACCTTGACCGATCCCAGCCTGCCTCACGGCGGTTCGAGCCGGAATTCCGAGGGGGATTTCCTGCTGACCGGATTCGAAGTCCGGGCTGAGCCGATGACGGCGCCGGGGTCCTCCTCGCCCGTGGCGTTCAGCGGTGCCGCGGCCGAGATCGATCCGGTTACCTTCGGCATTCGCCGCGCCCTGGACGGCGACCCCACCACCGGTTGGTCCAACAGCGGAACCAGTCACCAGAACCGGGTCGAACGCCAAGCCATTTTCACGCCGGAGTCTCCCTTGGGCTTTCCGCGTGGAACCCGGTTCACCATCCGGTTGAGGCATGAGGGAGAGACGCCGGGCAAGACCATCGGACGTTTTCGTTTTTCCGTCACCCGGGAACAGGATGCGGCCCGAAACGTCAAGCTCCCGACCCGGGTGGAACGTGTCCTGGCCGTTCCCGCCAGCCGGCGGACCGAGAACCAACGGAAGGTCCTGGACGATTACTATCGCGGGACCGCCCCGATGTTGACGCCGAAGAAGCAGCGGCTCTCTGAGCTTCTGGCCTTCTGGAAACAGTTGACCTCACCCAACAGCCTGGTCATGAAGGAGCTGGACAAGCCCCGGACCAGCCATGTCTTCGTCAAGGGAAGCTTTCTGAACCCGGGCCAGGAGGTCCAGCCGGGCGTCCCCTCGGTGCTCCATCCCCTGCCCGAGAGCGAGACGCCGCCCAACCGCCTCACCCTGGCCCGCTGGCTGGTCTCTCCCGAGAACCCGCTGGTGGGAAGGGTCACCATGAATCGGCTCTGGTCCGATCATTTCGGGAGGGCCTTGGTGAAGACGCCCGAAAACCTGGGGATCCAGGGCGAACGTCCGACCCATCCGGAGCTTCTGGATTGGCTCGCCACCGAGTTCGTGGAGCAGAAATGGTCCATGAAAGCCATGCACCGCTTGATGGTCACTTCGGCAACCTACCGGCAGGACCCCCGGATGGAAGAGACCTTGCGGGAAAACGACCCCTCCAACCAGCTCTACGCCCGAGGGCCCCGCTTTCGGATGGATGCTGAAATGATCCGGGACAGCGCGTTGAGCGCCGCGGGCCTCCTCAGTCTGAGACCGCACGGTCCCAGCGTCTTCCCGCCCCAGCCCGCGGGACTCTGGGACAACCTTTACGTGGCCGACACCTGGATCACGGGACGGGGAGACGACCGCTACCGGCGGGGTCTCTACACCTTTTTGAAGCGGATTCGTCCCTATCCCTTCTATGCCAATTTCGATGCCCCGAGCCGCGAGACCACCTGTGTCGTCCGCAGCCGCTCCAATACGCCGTTGCAGGCCCTGAACTTGATGAACGACCGCACCTTCCTGGAAGCCGCGCGAGGACTGGCCGACCGCATGGTATCGGAGACGGGCCCGGCAATCGCCGACCGGATCTCTCACGGATTCCGTCTCTGCCTGGGCCGCCGGCCCTCGCAGGAGGAGCTCCAGGACCTCACGGCCCTGTACCGGGACCAATTGGAGAACCTGCCTGGCTCCGGGTCGGATGCGGCGCGAAGCCGGCCTTCGTCCGGAGGATCGGCATCCAAGGACTTCATGGCTTGGACCAGCGTGGCCCAGGTGCTCCTGAATCTGGACGAAACCATCTCTCGACCCTGAGCGCGAGGAAGAGCACTCATGAAAATCCAACAGGAGATGCTGAAAGCCATCACCCGCCGTCATTTCTTCTTCCGGGGAGGGATGAGCATCGGGTCCGTCGCTCTGGCCGGGCTGATGGACGACCGGCTCTTTGCGGCTCCCGCTCTCGACGCCCGGCATCCCATGGCGCCCAAGGCGGGGCACTTCGAACCCAAGGCCAAGAACATCATCTTCCTGTTCATGTCGGGCGGTCCGTCTCAGCTCGATATGTTCGAGAACAAGCCGCGGCTCACGGCCTTGGATGGACAGAACGTCCCGGAAGGCACGCTGGACGGCAAACGGTTCGCCTTTCTGCGAGGGACGCCTCAGGCTTTGGCCTCTCCCTACTCCTATGATCGATACGGTGAGTCTGGGGCCGAGCTCTCGAAGCTGCTGCCCCACCTCGCCAACGTCGTGGACGACATCACCATCGTCAAATCCGTCCACGCCGAGCAGTTCAACCACGCACCGGCCCAACTGTTCATGAACACGGGCCACCATCTCATCGGACGGCCCAGCATGGGCTCGTGGCTGACCTACGGACTGGGCAGCGAGAACCGCGACCTGCCCGGCTTCGTGGTCCTGCAATCGGGCCCGGTGCAGGTCTTCGCCGGCAATTCGTGCTGGGGTCCCGCCTTCCTGCCCACCGTCTATCAGGGCGTGCAGTTCCGGTCCCAGGGCGATCCGGTTCTGTTCCTGTCCGACCCCGAATGGATGAACCGAAAGGCGCGCCGCCGGTCGCTGGACGCTTTGAAAAAGCTCAACCAGCGGCAATACCAGGCGGTGGGCGATCCGGAGATCCTGACCCGCATCGCGTCCTACGAGTTGGCCTACCGGATGCAGACCAGCGTCCCCGAACTGATGGATATCAGCGATGAGCCCGAGCACATCCACCGTCTCTACGGGACCGAGCCCGGAAAGGAGTCCTTCGCCAACAACTGCCTCCTGGCCCGGCGCTTGGTGGAACGGGGTGTCCGTTTCGTCCAGCTCTATCACCACGGGTGGGACCACCACGGACTGATCGCGCAAGGGTCCATCATTCACAAAGAGGGCTTGCAGACCCGCTGCCGGGAAACCGACCAGGCCTCGGCCGCTCTGATCAAGGACTTGAAGGACCGGGGCCTGCTGGAGGACACACTGGTGATCTGGGGCGGCGAGTTCGGCCGGACTCCCATGAACGAGCATCCTGGAAAGTATCCGGGGCGGGACCACCATCCGTACGCCTTCACCATGTGGCTGGCCGGCGGCGGCACCAAGCCGGGAATCACCATCGGGAAGACGGACGAACTGGGCTACGACATCGTGGAAGACCCCATCCACATGCACGATATGCACGCCACCATCCTGCATCTGCTGGGCCTGGACCACACGAGGCTGGTCTACAAGTTCCAGGGAAGGCAATTCCGCCTCACGGACGTGGGCGGACACGTGGTGGACAAGTTGCTCGCATAGGGGTTTTCAACCCCCGAACTCCCACGTGCGCGGATACCAAGAAGTCTGCGGGCGACTGGAACGACGATGTCGAAGGCATCGTGGCCCCCTACCACCGCTCTGCCCGGCTGTGGCGCCAGTGTCTCCGCTTATATTTCACCCACCGCAACACCCTACCCTGCCGGATCGAATGCCAGAACCTGGACAGTCTGGTTTCCCTGGAGGAGTTCCGGATGTTTCCGGAGGCGGCGGCCCGACGGGTGGTCCAGGCCTGAGTGGCCAGATCGGAAAAGATCCTCCGTTCAGTCGGCCATGATCTTGCCGGGCACGCCGTTGTCCTGCTCGCTGCCCGGAACCAAGGGGTACCGGTCGGGCGATCTTCCGGGTCAGGCAGGTGTAGGGGAGCCGTTTCTCGTGAGCACGATCAATCCAGTGGAGATCAGTTCCCCTCGACCTCGATGGGCAGCAGGAAGATGCGGAACCGCTCTCCGGAGTCGAGACTGGGCCTCCAGCTCAGGCGCTCCGCCGCGGTGCTACGGGGATCGGTTCCATAGGCAACGATTCTGGGGTCGGGCGGCACTCTGTCGTACACCAGGAGGAGGCGGTTGGGGGCGACTTCCACCAGCTCCGTGTAGGACCAGGTGTTCATCTCCCGGGGATTGTCAAACGGATAGGGCAGGATGCGGTAGGTTTCATCTGGGACGTGGAGGTTGTGGTGTTTCACCACGTCCACCTCCTGCCACCGGCGTCCCCTCCCGTCGGTAGAGAACCAGAGCGATATTCCTGGCCGGCCCGTGGAGAGGACGATGGTGCCGCCTCGGGTGCGAACCATGCTGGGCGCCACGCTGTAGGCCGGGATCACGTCGGCTTGGGACCAGGTCGTCCCACCATCCTTGCTGTAGGCCCGGCGCAGGTTCCAGTCCCGTCCGTTTCCCACCCGAAAGACCGCCATCAACTCCCCGTCGGCGAGTCGGACCAGGGCCGTCTCGCTGGGGCCGCCGGCCCACTTTCGGGGTGGAGTGGGCAAAATCGCCGCGTCCGCGATAGTGGAGAGGTAGCGCCAGGTTCGTCCCTGGTCCCGGGAGACAAGGACGACGTTGAGCTGCATTGGCTCATCTCCCCTCCGGGAGTAGGCGGTGGCCAGCCATCTGTCCTCCAGCTTCAGGGCGATTCCGTCGAAGGCCATTCTCACGTACCAGTTCGACTTCGGCACGGGACGGGGCACCACGTTCACGGGCCAGGGCCAGTCCACGACCCTTACCCCATCCGGCTCCAGGATCATGCGGCGCGCGCCCGGCTCGAAGCGGAGATAGGCAGCCCGGAAATTGTGCCTGTCTCCAGGGGAAACGGGAAACAGGTGGGACGGTATGGCCACCAGGGAGCCGTCCTCCTGGGGCACATAGATCAGGGGGTGGTGCTCGGGCAGCACCTCGTATCGGTGGCCCCAGGTCCTTCCTCCATCCCGGGAGATCTGGAACGCTCCCACGTTGGACGGGTTCTCGTTGGTGTCGGGAACCAGCGAATAGGTGACCAGAAGCTCACCCCCGGGAAACCTTGCCAGGGTGGGCACATAGGCGTAACCGTGGCTCTCCGTGACCTGGACCGGCTTGCCCAACCGGAGCCGCACACCATTCATCTGCACCAGGGTCATGTCGGAGCTCCGGAAGAGCGATTGCTCCGCCTGAGCGCTCTGATGGATGCAACACAGGAGCGGCAGCAGGAGATGCAGGTGTCCTGCCGTTCGAAAGAAACTACGTCTGGAGAATTCCATCCTATTCCTGCTCCCGGTCCCGATTTCTGATACCCCTGAGAGGAATTACGGACTAGATCAGGCCGCATCTGATGGGAGGCAGAGGGGAATGTCCCCTCCCAGGTCGCCCATTCCCTACCGGCAAAGGCGATCCAGCTTCCGCTTGGCCTTTTCGCCCCAACCGGCATGGCTGTCGGCGACCCGGCCTTCCTCGTCCACCAGGATCGAGAAGGGGACGAACCTTTCGTCTCCGGCGAAGATCTTCTTCAGATCCTCCTGCTCCAGCAGGTAGATCGGATACGACACCCCCAGGCCCCGGGCATACGATTCCACGTCGGCGAGGGGAACCCCCTGGTCCAGACTGAGACCGATCACCCGGATCCCGTTCTCTTCCAATTTGGCCTGGGCGGCTTCCAATTCAGGCATCTCCCTCCGGCAGGGCCCGCACCAGGTGGCCCAGAGATTCACCAGATAGGACGTTCCCTTTTCCAGCGGAAGCGAGATCTCCTCCCCGTCCGGAAGCGTCTTCAGCGCCAATTCAGGCATGGGTAGGCCCCGTTTGATCTGCAGCTTGCTCCAGAGGACCTGTTCCTCCTCCAG
The DNA here is from genome assembly GCA_965217775.1 of Acidobacteriota bacterium. Lineage (GTDB taxonomy): Bacteria > Acidobacteriota > UBA6911 > RPQK01 > JAJDTT01 > JAJDTT01. The sequence continues at coordinate 1,468,128 of CBDCJH010000002.1, read as the reverse complement.
GGGATCGGGTAGAGCGGCCGACGGCAGAGACAGGGTCTGGTAGTCGGGTTGTTCCTCCACCAGCTTCAAGGAGACGCCGGCGGGAATGGGACCGAGCCGCTGGCGGACACCGGAGGGCCAGGTGACCTCCATCCATTCGGCCTCCCGGGATTCCCCCAGACCGAACAGGAGCCGCCGGTCGGGCTGAGCCATGAAACCGCTGCCTCCCGAGAGGATCCGGGTCTGGACGCCGAAGGGAGTCTTGACGCGGACCTGGGCGCCGAAGGCATCCTTGCCGCTCTTCGTGCCCTCCAGCTCGACCCGGATGAAGCCCTTGTCCTGGCCCACGTTGTTCCGGAACAGGAGATGTCCTTCTCCCTGGATGGTGGTGAGAAAGATGTCCAGATCGCCGTCATTGTCCAGGTCGACGGTGACGGCCGAACGTCCGTCGGAGATGGAGTCGATGCCCGAGACCCCTGAGATATCCTGGAACCGTCTTCCCTCCCGATTCAGGAAAAGGGCGTCCCGTTCGAATCCGCTGAAGGACAGTCCCTGCTCGAAGAGCAGAGCCATGTGGTTCTTCTGGTAGTCCTGGTTGCCGGCCTTCTCGTCGCCGACCGTGGACGCCACGACGTGGCGCCAGAAGAAGCTTCATGTGTCTTTCATGGACTTGCCGCTGATGAACCCGTTGGGAGAGTAGAGGTCCTCCCAACCGTCGTTGTCGAAGTCCACGAAGACTCCTCCCCAGGCCCATCCGGCGACGAAGGGTCCGAACTTCGCGCTCACGTCGCGGAAACCACCCTCGTCCACGCCTTCGAACAGAGTGTTTCCCGCCGCCAGCTTCTTGAGTCCACTACGGTCTCCCCTTCCCTGCGGAAACAACCGGTCCAGGATCCGGTTCCCGGCGGTGGAGGACATGTTGGTGACGTAGAGGTCGATCCGCCCGTCGTTGTTGAAGTCCCCGAAGGAGACGCCCATGCCGTTGCCGGGGTCCAGAAGCCCCAGGCTGGTGGCCCGGTCCTCGAACCGGTCCCCCAGGTTGACGTAGTAGCCGTTCTCGCCGAAGTCGTTGGCCACGTAGAGGTCCAGCCGTCCATCTCCGTTGATGTCGGCAAACTGGGCGGCGTAGCTCCAGCGCTGGTCGCGGACGCCCCAATCGGCCCCCGCTTCGCGGAAGCTCCCATCGCCTTGATTCAGAAAGAGCAGGTTCGGAGTCCCGTTGGAGGCGCGGCGCCAGGAGTCGGGCATGACTCGGCCATAGCGGTTGTAGGAGGCGACGTAGACGTCAGTCCATCCGTCCTTGTTCACGTCACCGGCGGTGGCGCTGAAACCGATGGCGTTCACCGCTATGCCGACTTCTTGCGAGATGTCGAAGAAGAGCAGCTTTCCGGAGGGGACCAGACGGTTCTCGAACAGCATCTGCTCTCCCACCGAGGCCATGAAGACGTCCAGGTCTCCATCGTTGTCGTAGTCGAGGAGGAGAGGGGCCGTTCCAGGAGGCGTTATCGAGATTCCCGCCCTGTCGGCCACGTCTTGAAACCGGCCACCCTGGTTCAGGTACAGGTAGTTTCGATTGATGCCCGTAACCACCAGATCCTGTAGCCCGTCCCCGTCCAGGTCTCCCGCAGCGGCGCCGTGATAGACGAAATCGTCGTTCCCCGGCTCTCCGTATCGGGGCAGCGAATTAGAGACGCCCGCCGGAATGCAGATCTCGGAGAAGAGGTCCATAGCCGCCCGCATGGTCCTGACCTCGTCCACCCGGAATTCGGAGATCCGCCAGCTTTCCTCTCCCGTCTGGACCGCGACCAGCCGTCCCGTTCCCTTCACCCAGAATCGATGGTTCTTGCCGTCACGTCCGATCAGGAAGAATTTGAGATCCCCCTTGCCCTCGACTCTCCCCTTCCGTTGGCTGAAGCGGGCCCCCTTGACCTGGAATCGGGCATCCTCCACGGAGGAGAAGGTTCCCAGAAGCTTGTCCCAGCTCTTCATCAGTTCAGTCCGGGGCATCTTCTTCGGACGCTTCCGTGCAATTCGGGGCGCGGCCGTCGAGATCCACTTGAACTCCGTAGCCGGTGCGCCGGAGAGAGACGGCCACGGCGTCACCCTGGCCGGCGACACGAAGAACTTGCTGATCCGAACCATGTCCCGCTCCCGGACCGTCACCGAGAATTCCAGAAGGGAGTTGGCCAGGGATTCGGAGCGCTCCTCGATCTGGTTCAGCTCAACTTTGTCCAACTCGGTTTCCCCTGCGGCATGGGGAGAAAAGAGAAGACTCACCAGAAGAACAGTGGCGATCCATCCCCCTCGCCCAAAAGTCGAGGAAATGTCCTGAACCGTTTTCTGTCGTGAATTTTGCTTCAAATCGAGTCTGTCCTCGCTGTAAGAGCCGCCATTATATCCGAAACCCGAAGCCCGATTACGAGGCGTGACTTCTGGCTAGAGTCTGCCTGAAGATTGGGCCGACCCCGAAGTGAGCACGTTGCGTGGTTTCTAACCGAACCTTCCGAGAAGCTGGAAGAATTATCGCGTCTATCGTTGCCAAGCCGTTTGGAAAAGTGACGCGCTCAGAAGTCCGAATGGGGACACCTACGCCCCACGTGTCCCGAGGCCAAAGTGAGATCGGCAACATCGGTGAGAAGGTGCTCCCCATTCGCTGCCTGCCGGCGTGGTTGGGTTTCCGGATATCGGATACGAAGGTGATAACATGCCGACGGTGCTTCGCGATGGCCCGTATCGTTTCTACTTTGTCTCAAGTGATCGAGATGAGCCACCGCATATACATGTCCGGACCAATGGTGGATTTGCCAAGTTCTGGCTCGACCCGGTAGTACTGCAGAGAAGTGGTCGCATTGGTCGGACCGAACTTCGCCGGATTGAGAGAATTGTCAAACAAAACAGCAAAGCATTCGTGGAGGCTTGGCTTGACTACTTCGACGGTTGAATTGGAAGTGCCGGGAGCCACGAGGATCACAGTGACAGATGATCTGCTGACGGCCGAGCTGGCTGACGGACGAATAATTTCGGTTCCACTGGCTTGGTATCCAAGGCTTGCCCATGCGACTGAGGACGAACGAAATAACTGGGAGCTGTACGCCGGCAGCCAGCACATTCATTGGGAGGACCTCGACGAGGACATCAGCGTGGAGGGTCTGCTCGCCGGTCGCCGGTCCCGAGAGAGTCAGGCATCCCTCAAGCGGTGGCTTGAAGCCAGACTGGCGGGGCGCGGCATCATGCTCCACGAACTCCGGCGCGAAGGCTGAACGTTTCGTGGTGAGAGCCGTCACGAGATTGAAAGAAAAGTTGCGATCGTAGCTCCGCCTTCGCCCGCCCGGCCTGTCGATGGTTACTTGGTCTCATGAGCCACTCCGTTCGCCGGCACCTGCATCTCGACATCGATGAATACGACGAGATCATCCGGCAGTTCATTCCCGGCTACGATCGAATGCTGGAGCAGGTTGCCCGGGCGGTCGCCTTCAGCCAGCCCAAGAAGGTGCTCGACTTGGGCGCCGGAACTGGGGCTCTTTCCGAGGCGATCCTGGAGAAGTGCGGCCAGTGCGTCGTCGAGTTGATCGACGTCGACGACGAAATGTTGGTCTGCGCCCAAATGCGACTGCACCGGTTCGGCGAGCGAGTAGGCCTGAGAAGGCAATCATTCCATGACGCCCTTCCCCGTTGCGACGCCGTTGCCGCCTCTTTGGCGATGCATCACGTACCGGATCTGAACTCCAAAGCCCAACTCTATCAACGGGTCCACAAGGTGCTGACCCCGGGAGGCGTGTTCGTCAACGGCGACGCGACCATGCCGGACGATGTCTCTCGCAAAGCTGCGGACTTCGCGGCTTGGGCGGCGCACATGGTCTCGCGCGGGATCCCTGAAGAGCGCGCCTACCGGCACTTCGACGAATGGTCGGATGAAGACACGTATTTCCCACTGGAACGGGAGCTGGAGGCGATGACCCGGGCGGGCTTCGACGCCATGCGCATTTGGAGCCAAACTCCGATTTCGGTGCTGGTCGGGCGCAAGTGATACAGCGCCTGAATCTCTCGGTCAGGTCGGGATTTCCTGACGGTCAATCGAAAGCATCGTCCGGCAGGCCATAGATCCCCGTCGGGTTTCGATACGGCAGGTCCCATCTCTTCGGCGCGTATTCTTTCGCCTCCATGTCCGTCCAGGACTGTCAGATCTCTAGTCATTTTTCGATTCCGCGTCTTTGGGCGGCAACGGTGAGAAGTAGCCGACGACGAGGATGAGACCGCCCACGACAATGAAGGACACGATCCGCGTCAGCGTGCCGGTATCGGCGAGGTCGAACAAGAGCAGCTTGATCACGGTCACCACGAGCAGGGCGGCGCCGACTTGCCAGGCGGGACGCCGCCTCACCCGGGTTGCAAGGAGCATGATGACCAGGGCAACGGTCGTCCAGACGACAGACAGGATGACCTGAAACACCCCGGAGGAAAGGAGCGCGCGGGCCTCGAACGGCAACTCGAGGAAGCGGCAGGCCGTGCGGGCGAGAGCCCCGTTCAGCGCCACGAACGAAATGAATCCAAGAGTCGGCCACCGTATCGCGCTTATCCTCCTGCCGGCGTCCACCCTGGACCACTGGAACAGCACACCCAGGGAGAACAACTGTACGAACTCGACAGGATTCAGGAGCGGAATATAGCTCTGCGGATGGGAAGCCCCCGCATGGAAGCTGGCAACCAGCATCCAGACCGAGACGGTGATCACCAGGGGGAGTTGCCCGACGTCGAGATAGATCTGCCGAAAGCGTTCGATCGGCCAGGAAAGAAAAGTCCGAAACGTCATAAGCGAACAGAGGAAAACAGCTGGAACCAGGGCCCACATCACGAACGGCCACCTTGGATCGTCAGAGGCGATCTGCCCGCTGATCCACACGGCTTCCCGCCAAACCAGAAACACGCCGAGCCACAGCGTGCCGCAGTGGACCCAGGGCGTCGCTCTTGACCAGTCGGTCTCGCAACGCCACAGCAGCCAATACTGAATCAGGAACGCGGCCGGCCAGGCGAGGGCGCCCCAGCCGACGAGCGGATGGGAGGTCGTGAAGATCCAGTCGATGGTCAGGAGGACCATCGCGGGCAGCAGGAGCAATGGCGGGTACGCCAAGTCCTTCCAGTCGAGCCGGGTCCGGAGCAGGGCGAATACTGCGGCGCTGATGGCGACAAACCCAAGATTTGCACAATCCTGGTCGAGCGAAGACAGATGCCGTGAGATTTCGTTGACGCCGGTTCCAAACCACCAGAGCGATCCCCAAGCTAGCGCCACAACCGACACGAGACGAGAATCCGCGCCCTCCACCCGGCGTCGACGGAGGCACCAGGCCGAAAACATGCCGGCCAACGTCACCGTCAGGTGCCCCATGTCCAATACCGCTGGTGCACTCGATGAATGCCCGCTGATTGCAATAAGGCCCGCCAGGAACTGAATTCCCAGTCCCGACAACTGGAGTAAACGGCGATTTTGGCGCGTACTGATCCGGACGATCGCCGCGCCCGCAAGAGCCAGCGCGATGGAGACCCAGTGCGCGTCACCCGCGAGAGGGATTGCGAGTATCCCGAAGACGACCGACAGGGCGACGAACGATTCCACCAGCGGCCGCAATGAATCTCGACCGCGTCCGCTGACCAGGCCGGCCGCGACGGCGTAGAAAACGCAAAAGGCGAGAGCACTGAAGGCGGGACCGTATTCGAATCCGCTTGCGAGCCGATACTGCAGGATGAAAGCCGCGAGCGGCACTCCAAAGACGAGGGTGCCATCGATGAACCCCACAAGCCGCGGCGGCTGGCGCCACGCATGCAGTATTGGAACCGCGACGAAAATTGCCAGAAACAGCGCCAGGAACGGTTGAGTCGTGGAGAAATGCTGAGGTTGATAATACGCAGCACCCCATAAGGCGCCGACCAGGAACGTGAACACGAACCCCAGCAGGCTCAGAAGGCGCCAGGCCCGGAACCATGCCACGGCCACGATTCCGACGTCGAGAACGGCATAGTAGGAAAAGAGAGCCACGTGGCTGGCGTCGCGGGTGACCAGGACCGGACCCAGGAATCCTCCCAGGGAAGACAATAAAGCCAGACTCGGCGCGTCCTGCCTCAATGCCAGAGCCCCGGTGACCGCGACCAGCAGGATCATGGCTGACAACCCGGCCGCGGGACCGATCACGTCGTAGAAATTGACGGCCGCAAAGGCGGTGAGGTACGCGATGCCTGCGCCGCCGCCTTGCAGCGCAAGCGCATATTCTCGGCGCAAGTCCCGCAGGAGCCATCCAAGCGTCAACAGGGCAACGCCGGCGGCCGCGGCGACACCCAGGCGGAACTGGATCGAGAACCAGCCCTGTTCGGCCGCGTAGCTCAGAAAGAAAGCGAAGCCGAAGAATAGGAGGATGACGCCGACCCGCGTGAGGGTGTTGCCGCCGAAGAGAAACGAGTGCAGCGCATCGGTCCACGCCGGCTTCGCAGGATCCGGCTCCCGATCGGGATTGGCCACCCCCTCCGTTGCTTCCACCGGCCTCTTTGCCGCCGCTGCTGCTGGCGAGCTCGGTTCTGCGACAGCGGACGGCGGGGACGAGGGCGATCCGGCGGCCAACTTCTCTTCCAAGGCGTTGATTCGAGCGGTCAGTGCCCGTATCCGCCGTTGAGCTCTATACCGCAACACTCCAAGGACGACTGGAACCACGGGAAAGGCGGCCAGAAGCAGAAAGGGGATCAGTAACCCTCCGAAGAAGATCATGAACACACCGGCAACTAGAGCGATGGTCAGGATGGGGTGGTCACGGAAGCGAAAGGGGCGTCGTGATTCGGTCCGTTCGGACCCGGCAGGACCGGGCTCCCAAGCGGACTCGTCCTCCGGAGACGAGGGCGTCTTGAAGGCAAGCGTGGTCGCCAGGCTGGTGGCGCGAGTGACAAGCTGGTCTATCCGTCGCCGAGCTTTATAGAGCGACCAACCAAGGACGGCAGTAACAAGAGTCAGGATCACCCCAGCCATGAAAAAGACCGCAAGGGCGATTAGAAAGGTCCCGAACAACTCTTGGAAAAATTCCACTCCGTCAATAGTACTGCCGCAGCGTAAGGCGGGCCAACTTCGTCTGACCGTCGAAATGACGGATGCCGGCGGAGTGGGCGAGCAGGATCAGTCGATTGCCGACCACGGTGCGGGGTGTCAGGCAAAAAACCCGGTCGAAGCGGACGAAGAGTTCTCCTATCCTCGGCTTCGAGTCCTCTCTCCAGGTGGCTTGCTTCTTATTTCCTGTCATTCGGTTGATATAATGTCGCCACTTCCCCGGTCCAACCAGGAGTCTGCGATGACGAAAACATGGACGGTCGTCTTGGTAACGATTCAAATGACCGCGGAGTTGGTCCTGGCCACGGGCGGAACGGGTCCCCTGGCCCGGATCGAGTTGCCGTACCTCCCGGAGGCCTTAATCTCCGTTCTGAGGGCTACGGCTCCGGTTTCGGCACGATCCGAGGAGGCGCCGATCGCTCTGGAGAGCCACCGGCAGCTCTTCGTCGACGACTTCCTCATCTCCGAATCGGAAGGTGTGGAGCGGAGGTTGAACCAGCCGCGGAAGTACGAGGGCAACCCGGTCCTGTCCAGAGTTCCCGAAGGAGAGGAGGCGTGGGAGGCGGGCATGCCCATCGCGTTTTCAAGCGTTCTCCATGATCCAGCGGACGGACTCTTCAAGCTCTGGTACAGCCTGCACGCCGGCAGCGGAGGGGACGAAGAGGCGGTCCTCTGCTTCGCCAAGAGCAGCGACGGCATCCGTTGGGACAAGCCCAGGCTGGGAAAGTTCCGGTACCGGGGAACGATGGAAAACAACATCGTCGTGCCTCACGGCGGCTTGGCCAGCGGCGTCTTCCTGGACCTCCACGAGGCGGACTCGTCCCAGCGTTTCAAGATGCTGCACATGCGGGGAGACTACAAGATCTACGCCTCCCATTCGGCGGACGGCCTGGACTGGACTCCGTACAACGACGGCAAGGCCGTCTTTTTCGAACCTCCCGGCCACGACAGCCAGATGGTCGCCTACTGGGACGAAGCCCTCGGCCTTTACGTCGGGATCATCCGGGATCGCACCGGCAGGATCTCCCAGGTGCGGCCGCGCCTGGTGAGCGACCCTGAGGCTCGGGCGGGTTGGCGGCGGCACTGGGACCCGCAGAGGAACCGCGCTCCCGAGAACCACAGCATCCGGCGGGTCAGCCAGATCATAAGCCGCGATTTCGTTCACTGGAATGATTATCGGGTCATCGTGGGGCCGGACGCGGAAGATCCTTTCAATCGGGACCAGTTCTACAACATGGAGGTCATGACCTATGAGGGCCTTCGCATCGGCCTCGTCACGGTCTTCAGCTACGACCCCGACTATTGCCGAGGCGCGGTGCAGTTGACTTCCAGCCGGGACGGACGGACTTGGGACCGCGCTGGGAACCGGAACGTCTTCATTCCGCTTTCCACTCAGCCCGGCGATTTCGACTGGGGCGCCATCCATCCCTTGCAGGGCCCCTTGGTCCACGGCGACGAAATCCGGATCTACTACTCTGCTGTGGGTGTCGATCACAATCACACCCGTCCTCCCGGGGTCGACGGATTCCCCAACGGCATCGGATTGGCGAAGCTGCGGTTGGATGGCTTCGTATCGGTCCAAGCGGGCAAGCCGGGTGGAAGCCTGACCACCAGGAGCTTCACCTTCACCGGAGATGAACTGGTCGTCAACGCCGATGCCGAGGACGGTCGTTTCTTGGTGGAGGTTCTGGACCAAGGGGGGGACCCCGTTCACGGCTACACCCGGGAGGATTGTGATCCCCTTCGGCAAGACGCTCTCCGCCAGACCGTGACCTGGAATGGGCGCTCCGCCGTCACCTCCCTGGCCGGAAAGCCGATCCGGCTGCGTTTTTACCTCGAAGAGGCCAGCCTCTATTCGTTTGAGTTTCTTGTGACGGACGCCACCGGCGGTTCGGTCGGCGGTCGGAAGGCCCGGTAAGAGCGGCGACGAATCAGGTTCCCCGGACGTCGGGGAATTTGAATACGGTCCGGGATTCGTAGGTCTCACTCGGCCTCAGGATCGTCGAGGGGAACTCGGGCCGGTTGGGTGAATCCGGGTAGTGCTGGGTTTCCAGGCAGAAGCCGAAGCGGTGCTGGTAGACGCGTCCACCCTTGCCGGTCAGAGTCCCGTCCAGGAAGTTGCCGGTATAGAGCTGGACTCCGGGCTCCGTCGTGTGCACTTCCATGACGCGTCCCGACATCGGTTCTCGAACTCTCGCCGCCAGAGACGGACCTTCGCCCGTTTGGTTCACGACGAAATTGTGGTCGTACCCGCCGCCCAGTTGGATTTGTTCATCTTGGGAATTGATTCGCGCTCCGATGGGCATCTCCGTCCTGAAGTCGAAAGGCGTCCCTTCCACCGGCCGGATCTCGCCCGTAGGGATGAGTTCGGCGTCGTTGGGAGTGAATGCCGCAGCGTTCAACTCCAGGATATGCCTCAGAACGTTTCCCGTCCCCTGCCCCGCCAGGTTGAAGTACGAATGTTGGGTCAGGTTGATGGGCGTGGCTCGATCCGTGGTGGCGCGATAGTCGCAGACCAGTTCGTTGTTTCCGTTCAGGGTGTAGGTCACCTGGACGTCCAGCTTGCCGGGGTACCCTTCCTCTCCGTCCGCGCTCGTGTACTCGAGGACGATGCCGACTCCGTTATCGTCCTCCAACGGCCGGTCCCGCCAGACCACCTTGTCGAATCCCTTGATCCCTCCGTGGATGTGGTTGTCGCCGTTGTTCCGGGCCAATTTGTACTCGACCCCGTCCAGTGTGAAACGGCCGTTGGAAATGCGGTTGGCATAGCGTCCCACCAGGGTGCCGAAATAGGGATGCTTGGCGAGATAGCCTTCCAATGAGTCGAATCCCAGGACGATGTCGTCGAAATTGCCGTCCCGGTCCGGGGTCCGGAGCGAGACGATGATGCCGCCGTAGGTGATGACTCGGACCTCGAGGCCGGCAGAATTCGTCAGGGTATGGATCCGGACGGTCTCGCCTTCAGGTGTGGTTCCGAAGTCTGCAGAAGATAGGTTGGGGGAGAAGAGTTTTTCAGACTCCATGTTTTCCTTCGATCCATCCGTCGGGGGGCCGCAGGAAAGGGTCCCGGCAAGGACCGCCAGAAAGAATACACGTGCGATCACTGAGCAACATCCGCCCTTGATGGCATTCATACTTCCCTCCCCGCAAGTCCCCGACAAAATCCCTTCCCAAATGGTTCGGCCAGACAGTATCGAGACCCTAACCGAACACCAGCGACAGCGCAAATCAGTAGTGCCGAGATCCCGTGTAAGTGACTGACCCAACGTCAGAAAAGTGCATCAAAGACAGGAAGATATGCTATCGTTTGGGCACGGGTAGGAACGTGCTTTTTCGCTGTACCATCGCGACTCCGAACGTCAGGCGCAGCCTGTCGGCTGGTCTCCTTCTATTGCCCTTCCTGGTCCTTTCCGGTGGCCGGCTCCTTCTCTCGGCGCCACCCGCCGCCAAAGTCGACCGCGAGGCCATGGACTTCTTCGAAACGAAGGTTCGCCCACTGTTGGTCGAAAACTGTTACTCCTGCCATGGCGCCGAGCAGCAGCTCTCCTCCCTCAGAGTCGATTCTCGTGAGGCCCTCCTGAAAGGCGGCCTTCGAGGGTCCGCACTGGTTCCCGGCGACCCGGACCAAAGCCTGATCATCCAGGCCGTCCGGCACCAGGATCTGAAGATGCCTCTGGGCCGCATGCTGGCCGACACCGAGATCGATCATCTGGAGAGCTGGGTCCAAATGGGGGCTCCGTGGCCCGCAGGCCCGGACCTCACGGAAGAGCCCGATTTTTACGCCCGTCTGACCCGGGAGCACTGGGCCTTCCAGCCGGTTGCCGATCCCGATCCACCCCAGGTGAATCATGAGAGTTGGTCTCGAACCCCGGTCGATCGCTTCCTCCTCGCGGCGCTCCGCAGGGAGGGGTTGGAGCCGGCGGAGCGGACCGATGTCCGCACCCTGGCCCGGCGCCTCAGTTTTTCGGTTGTGGGACTGCCGCCGGATCCGGCCAGTGTGGACGAGTTGCTCCGGGATCCGTCCGGGCAGGCCTACGCCAACTTCGTGGACCGCCTCCTGGATTCTCCCCATTTCGGTGAACACTGGGCCCGTCACTGGATGGACGTGGTGCGTTTCGCCGAGACCTACGGTTACGAGTGGAACTACATCGTCAAGGGAGCCTGGCGCTACCGGGACTATCTGATCCGCGCCTTCAACCAGGACGTTCCCTACGATCACCTGATCCGGGAACATATCGCCGGCGACCTGCTGGAGAGTCCCCGAGTCAACGTCCCGCTGGGCATCAACGAGTCGGCCACCGGTTCCGCATTCCTTCTCATGGGCGAGATGGGGCACGACGACTGCATCGAGTTCCGCGAAATTCGCACCGATGTGGTGGACGACCAGATCGACACCCTCACCCGGGCCTTCCAGGGGCTTTCCGTCGCCTGCGCCCGCTGCCACGATCACAAGCTGGATCCTATTCCCATCGAGGACTACTATGCCCTGTACGGAATTCTGAACAGTGCCCGGCCGGTCACCGGCACCCTGGACACGGGTGGATCCCAGTCTCCCCTGATGCAGCGATTGCGGGCCCTCAAGCCGCAGATTCGTTCGGAACTGGCCGCCGCCTGGTTGACACAGGTTGAAGAGATTCCGGCTTATCTCCTGGCCGCACAGGCCCCGGTCGATCCAAGGGCGGCGGATGCCGGCCCAAGCCTCCGGTCCCAACGCTTGGAACGGTGGGTCCAGGCGCTCCAGAAGGAGAGCGTCGACCCCGAGAGCTTCCTCTATCCCTGGTCGACGGTCACCTGCGAGGTGGGTCTGGGGCCGGAACGATTCCGGGAACTGTGGGAGCAAGCGGCGCCGGAACACTTGAAAGAGATCCGGGAACGCCAGGCATACAACCAGGAGAACTTCACTTCACTTCCACTGAGCGACTGGTACCCCGAAGGTGTGGGACTGCTCGAAGGCCGGTCGCAGTCCGGAGAATTCACTCTGGCTCGTGAGGGGCCGGTGGCGGTCAACGGTGTCTATCCCGCGGGAATCTACACCCACGCCCTTTCGGAACGGCTCAACGGGGCTCTCCGCTCCCCCTACCTGACCAAGGAAAAGAAGTTTCTCAGCCTTCAGGTCATGGGAGGAATGCTGGGAGGGCGCCGGGCGGTCGTGGACAACTGCATGCTGGGCGAGGGCATCGAAGTCTTCGACAGCTCCGATCTCAACTGGCAGAAGGTTTCGACTCTTCAGGACAAAGAGCGATACGCCGTCTACGTCGAGTTGGTCACCAAGACCAACAACCCACGGCTCCCGGATCGGCCCAAGAGAATCAAGGGCTTCACCGAGGAGAAGATGGAAGCGCCCGGATCCTATTTCGGCATCGCCCGGGCGATGCTCCACGACGTGGATGATCCTCCTCACAACGACCTTTCCCATTTGTTGCCCTTGTTTCGGGACCCGGCGCCCCAAAATCCCCGGGAAGCCTCCCGGCGTTATGCCGAGCGGAGCCGTCAGGCCATGGAGGCCTGGTCCCAGGGAAGGCCCACCGAGAACGACGTCCGCTGGGTCCACTGGCTCGTCACCAACCATCTCGTGGACAATTCCATCGATCTCACTCCCAAGCTGTCGGCACTGATTTCCGAGTACAGAGCCATCGAATCCGGGCTCTCGCGGCCCCAGACCATCAACTCGTTGCTGGACATGGGGACGGGACGGGACTATTCGCTGCTGCAGAACGGAGACGCCAAGAAGCCGGGCGATCCCGTGCCTCGCCGCTACCTGACCGTGCTCACCGGCGGCCAGCCCCTGGAGACCAACGGCAGCGGCCGGCAGGAGTTGGCGGAGCTCATTGCCTCCCCCCGAAACCCCCTCACCGCCCGGGTCATGGTGAACCGGGTCTGGAACTACCTCTTCGGCCGAGGTCTGGTGGGCACCATCAACGACTTCGGCAACTTCGGCGAGAGACCCTCCCACGGCCTGCTTCTGGACCATCTGGCCCGGCAGTTCATCGCCGACGGCTGGTCCCTGAAGCGGCTGGTCCGGCGGCTGGTTCTCACTCGAGCCTTCCAGCAGTCGAGCCGAACCACCGAGGAAGCCTCCCGGATCGACCCGGAGAACCGGCTTCTGCACCACTACCCGGTCCGGCGGCTGGAGGCCGAAGCCATCCGCGACTCGATCCTGGCCACTTCGGGCCGTCTCGATCCGTTGCGTTACGGTCCCAGCGTCGAACCCTATCGGCTGAAGACCAAGGAATACCGGAAGCTTCACGCGGGTCCATTGGACGGCCACGGGCGCCGGAGTGTCTACCTGCGCGTGACCCGCATGGAGGGCGCCCGTTTCCTGGAGCTTTTCGATTTCCCCGTCCCCTCCGTTTCCCGAGGGCGCCGGGACGTGACCAACGTCCCCTCCCAAGCACTGGCCATGCTCAACGACCCCTTCGTGATCCAACAGGCGGACTACTGGGCGGACCGGCTGCTGGAACGGGAGGGGGAGACGCTCCGGGAGCGCTTGGGGCGTATGTTCAACCGGGCGTTCGCTCGGCCCCCGAGCCCCGACGAGGTGGCCCGGTTTGGCGACCTGACCCGGAAGCTGGGACGCTTGTATCAAGTCCCGCAAGAGCATATCCTGGCCAGCAAAGAGATCTGGAAGGACGTGGCCCACAGTCTCTTCAACACCAAGGAATTCATCTATCTGAGGTGATGTCATGACCCAGCGAATCAAGGAACAAGACGGGTGTCCGGGTTGCATCGGCGCTCCGCTCAGTCGACGCCAGATGCTTTCGCTGAGCGCCAACGGGTTTGGACTGACCGCCCTGTCCGCCCTCATGGCTGAAGACGCCTACGCGGGCCTGGTTCCGACGCCACCCACGCATTTTCGACCCAAGGTCAAGAACGTCATCCTCTGCTTCATGCCGGGCGGCGTCTCCCACATGGACACCTTCGATCCCAAACCCAAGCTCAACGAGTTGCACGGCCAGCTCTCGGGAGACGGGATCCGCACCTATCAGGGCTGTCCCTGGACCTTCAAGAAATACGGCCAGGCGGGTTTCGCGGTCAGTGAGCTCTTCCCGCACATCGCCACCTGCGTGGACGACCTTGCGATCGTTCGTTCCATGGTCTCCAACTTCCCACTGCACCCGCGCGGCAACATTTTGTTCCACACGGGCCGCAACGTCGGGGGTTACCCCAGCCTGGGATCCTGGATCACCTACGCCCTGGGAAGCGAGAACAAGAACCTGCCCGGGTATGTCCTGCTCCATCCGGAGAGCACGTCGATCCCGCCGGGAGGATTGGAGAACTTCTCCAATGGTTTCCTCCCCGCAACCCACCAGGCGTTGCCGGTGAAGGCGGAGGGGACGCCGATCGAAAACCTGGTCCCGGCGGACGAGAGCGCCATCCAGAACACCAAATTGTCGGCACTGCTGGACCAGGATCGGGAGTTTCTGGCCGAAGCCGGAAGAAACGACGCCATCGAGTCGGCCATCCGCAACTACGAAATGGCCTACCGGATGCAGTCGCTGGTCCCCGATGTGCTGGACCTGTCTCGCGAGACCGAAGCCACCAAGCGGCTCTACGGGCTGGACACGTCCAATAAGGACCAGCGGAACTATGCACTGCAATGCCTGCGGGCGCGGCGCCTGATCGAGTCCGGCGTCCGATTCGTCGAGGTGACTCCACCCGTCCTGTTCGGAGCCACGAACGGCACCTGGGACCAGCACACGATCCTGAAGAAGGGACACGAGGGGAACGCCCTGGTGGCGGATCAGGCGGTGGCCGCCCTGATCAAGGACCTCAAGTCCAGAGGAATGCTGGAAGAGACGCTGGTCATCTGGGGCACCGAGTTCGGCCGCACGCCGGACACCGGAAACGGAGACGGGCGCGACCATCTGGAGACGGCGTTCACCATCTGGATGGCCGGAGGGGGAGTCAAGGGCGGGACGCTGTACGGCCGGACCGACGAGATCGGCAAGACCGTGGTGGAGAACAAGACCACCGTCCACGACCTGCACGCCACCATCCTGCATCTGCTGGGGCTGGACCATGAGCGCCTGGTCTATCGTTTCGGGGGCCGCGACGAGAGTCTGACCGACGTCCACGGCCGCGTAGTCCACGAAATCCTGGCCTGACGTCGGGGCTGTCCGGTTGGCCGTCATCCAACTTTGCCCATGCCCCACCATCGCCCTCTACTGGCAAACAACATCCTGGAGCTGATCGGCAACACGCCGTTGGTCCGGGTTCAGCGCCTGACCCGTCCCGGATCGGCCGAGGTCCTGCTGAAGTTGGAGTCCCTGAACCCCTCCTTCAGCGTCAAGGACAGGATCGCCTACGCCATGCTGAAACAGGCGCAGGACGAGGGCAGGATCCACCCGGGAAAGACGGTCATCGTCGAGCCCACCAGCGGGAACACCGGCATCGGTCTGGCCATGGCGGCGGCCGTCATGGGGTACCGCCTGATCCTGACCATGCCCGATACCATGTCCATGGAACGCAGGCGCGTCCTTCAGGCCATGGGCGCGGAACTGGTCCTGACCCCCGAGATCCGCGGAATGACCGCCGCCATCGACAAGGCGGAAGAACTGGTGAATCGGCTTCCCGACGCCTACATGCCGCAGCAGTTCAACAATCCGGCCAATCCCCGGGTTCACCGTCAGACCACGGCCCTGGAGATCCTGGAGGCAACGGACGGACGATTGGATGCGTTCGTGGCCGGCGTAGGAACGGGGGGCACCATCACCGGTGTGGGTGAGATCCTGAAACAGGAATTGGGAGACGTCCTGATCGTTGCCGTTGAACCAGCCGAGTCGCCGGTGCTGGCGGGAGGAGAGCCGGGGCCCCACGAGATTCAGGGGATCGGAGCGGGTTTCGTCCCATCGGTCCTGAATCGCAGCGTCATCGACGAGATCGTCCACGTCCAGGTAGAGGACGCCCGCCGGGTCACCCGGAATCTGGCTCGGAAAGAAGGCATCTTCGCGGGCATCTCATCCGGGTCCAACTGCTGGGCCGCGCTCCAGATCGCGCGTAGGCTGGGGAAAGGCGCCCGGGTCGTCACCATGGTCTGCGACCTGGGCGAACGCTATCTGAGCCACCCGGTTTACGCCGAGTAGGAGAGCGGAGCGGCGATTTCCAATCGCCGATTGGGGGGCAAGGGGGGACGGAGTCCCACTTTGCGCTTTTCTTCCGCCGACTAAGAAGCGGACAACTATCATTCACCGATCCCGGGAAGACAGGGCGACTGGAAATCGCCCCTCCCGGTGGGCGATTGGAAATCGCCCCTCCTGTCTCATTCCCCCGGAGTTTCCAACCTCGATAGGACTCGTTTTCGGACCCAGGCGGGGTCCCACCACTCGATGGGGTTGACCTGGGTGCCGTGGAGGACCATGGTGAAGTGCAGGTGGTCTCCACCTGCCAAGCCGGTCTGACCGGTGCGCCCCAGTGATTGCCCTTTCCGGACTTCTTCTCCCACCTTCACGTCGAAGCGGCTCAGGTGAGCATACAGCGACTGGAGGCCAAGTCCGTGATCCACGACCACGGTGTTGCCGTAGATCCCCAGATAATCGGCAAAGATGACGACACCGTCGTTGGAACACTCCACGGGGGCCTGGGCCAGTGAAGCGAGGTCGAATCCCAGATGGGTCTGCTCATCGACCTTCTTCCCCCGGTAAAGGTAGGTGCGGAAATCGGCGAAGGAGGACTCAACTTGGGAATTGCTCAACTGCAGAAACTCCTCGGTCCAGAGGGGAGTCGCGGCGGTCTGGGCCGCCATTTCGGCAATCTGCCGGTTGTTGACCCGGCGCAAGGATCCGTTCACTTCGAGGAACGTCTCCAGTGGATCGGAGGTTGCGCGGACCTGGTCGCTGCGCTCCACGATGGGGGGCAGAACCCGCTCTATGAAGCGGTCCGGTATATTGATGTTTCGCGTTCGGAAACGTCCCGGAAATACTTTTTTCCAAAAGTTTTCTCGGCCTCGGTTACCGGCTGCGTCCTGGGCCCATACCGTCATGGGGGTATCTCTGTTCTGATCGTGTCCCAGGGCGAAAAGACAGATGTAGACGCCTTCTTCTTTGGAGGGGACGGGGTACCCCGCGTAGATCCGGTCCCCCACTTGGATTCCGCTGGAATGGACCGGTTCGGACAATCTGTATCGGACGGCGGCGGATCCACCCTGCCGGATATAGTGCTGGTTGGAGAGAACTTCGATTCGAGGAGGGGTGCGGTCCAGCCGGAAGGTCTGCTCCTCGACTGTTTCCCGTGACCAGAGTCCCAGACTCGCGTGGTCCTGAACCTGTATCTCCAGTGTGAACTGGCCCTCCGCCAGTTCGTCAGGCGGGGCCAGTTCTGACGGTAGTAGCTCCAGCCGGCGCTGGAGAGTCCCGTCCGTCCAGAGAAATCCGGCCTCGTCGAAGCTCTCTTCGTGCACCACCCGTTCTCCTCGCTGCTGGCGCAGCAGGAGCCGCAGGGACTTGAGTCCCCGGCCTTTGTCTCTGATCTCCACCTGGAACTCGGTCTTGGGTCCGACTATCTCGGGCGGATCGATCCATAGAACTTCGGGAGGCGTCGAGTCCCAAGTGGCGACGGCCCAACCGGTCGCAAGGCCCACCAGCAGAAGCAACGCCGCCGCCAACGGTTTCATACACCAATCCCCGTCGTCTTCATCTCCTAGAAGCCTTACAGAAGCCCCCTTGAGGGTCAACGGCTTCCGACTCGATTATGGTCCAGGCTGTCCGATTGACAGTGTCTGACCCCCCGACTAAACTCCCGGCCATGAGTGTTCAAGAGCAAACGGGATTGAAGATTTCACAGCGGCTCATGCAGCTTCAGGAGTCGGCGACCATCGCCGTCAGCAACCGGGCGGCCGAGTTGCGGCGAGCCGGCGTCGACGTGGTGAGCCTGGGGGCGGGAGAACCCGATTTTCCGACGCCGGCTCACATTCGAAAACATGCTCTGGATTGCATCGAGGCGGGAGAAACCAAGTACGCCAAACCCGCGTCGGGAGTTCCCGAGGCCAAGGCCGCCGCCGCCGAGAAGCTTCGCCGTGAGAACTCGCTGAAGTATTCTCCCTCCCAGATTCTGGTCACCGTCGGCGGCAAGGAGGGTCTCTGGCTCGCCTTCGCCACCCTCCTGGACCCTGGAGACGAGGTCATCATCCCCGCGCCCTACTGGGTTTCGTATCCGGAACAGGTGAAGATCGCCGGCGGGGTGCCCGTGTTCGTGAGCGCGACCGTCGATGCCGATTTCAAGATCACCCCGCAGCAGCTCCGGGAGGCGCTGACGCCTCGAACCGCGGCGTTCATCTTCAACTCTCCGAGCAATCCCAGCGGGACCGTCTACTCTCCCGAGGAGACAGACGCGTTGGCCGAGGTTCTGGCCGAACGGGATGACGTGGCAATCATCAGCGACGAGATCTACGATCGGCTTCTATACGGCGGCCGGACCTACAAGAGCTTCGCCGCGACGTCCTCTCACGCCTATGAACGGACCCTGACCTTCAACTCGATGTCCAAGAGCTATTCCATGACCGGATGGCGCATTGGCTACGTGGCAGGTCCCCAGGACGTGATCCGCAACATGGGGAAGCTCCAGTCCCAGACCACCAGCGGCGCCGCGACGTTCACCATGCATGCCATGGCTGCGGCTCTCACCGGAAGTCAGGACTGCGTCGAAGAGATGCGTTCCGAGTTCGCCCGGCGCGCCAAGGTCCTGCACGGCCGGCTCAACGCCATTCCTGGCGTGGTCTGTCCCGAACCTGCCGGTGCTTTCTATGTGTTTCCCGATGTCTCGGCGACGTACTCCCGCTTGGGGGTTTCGGGTTCGGTCGAATGGACCACGCGGCTTCTGGGGGAAGCCCATCTCGCTGTTGTACCCGGTGCTGCTTTCGGCCTGGACAACTGTGTGCGGCTCAGCTTCGCCACCGGCATGGAGGTGATTCAGAAGGGCTTGGACCGGCTGGAACGGTTCCTCGGTTGAGCCGCGCCGGCCGCTCGGGAACGATGTCCTCCAAGTAGTGGTCAACCGTCCCAGTCCTCGGCAGCCGGATACACCGGCGTGGCCTGTTCCACTACCAGCTCACCGTCGAACCAGTTGCGAGTCGTGTGTTTCCAGCGCAGGAAATGGGGCGCTTGGCGATGGGCTTCCAGTGCCTCCTCGTCCCGATAGACTTCGTAGAGAAAGATCCGGTTCGGGTCGTCCACATCCTCCAGCACGTCGAATCTCAGGCAGCCGGGCTCATCCTGGACCGAGTGGCTGGCATCGTCTAGCATGGCCTCCATGAAAGCCTCCCGATGGGGAGGCTGAATCCGGATCGTGACCAGAAGAGCGATCATTCCATGTTTTCCTTATTCCCCTTATTGTCGAGGCTGCGTTTCTCCGCTACCGAGAGCTGTACTATGACTAACCCTATCGCCGTTCTCAACGGCCTGCTCCTCTTGGCCGGATCTCTTGTCCCACCCCTGGCGGGTCAGGCGTTGGAGGTCGGAGACCAGAAGCAACTCTTCGTCGACCATCGCTTCATCGAATCCAGCGACGGAATCACCCTCCGCATGAATCCCCCTTACCAGACGGGTGAACCTCTGGTCGTGGTGGACCAGCCGTGGGAAGAGGGTGCGAAGATCCACGTCTATTGCAGCGTGATGAAGGAAGAAGGGCCGGAGGGCGTCCGGATTCGCCTCTGGTACGATCTGTATACGGGTGCAGGCCGGCCCCGCCAGGGTTTCCGTGCCCTCTGCTACGCCGAGTCGACCGACGGCATCCGGTTCAGGAAGCCGGTGTTGGGTCTGGTGGAGAAGGACGGATCCCGGGAGAACAACCTGGTCATGCCCACCGACCTTTCGGTGATGACCGTGGGCGGTGGGTCGGTCGGCAGGGACGACAATCCCGGCACGCCGGCCGAAAAACGGTACCGGTCCTGGTCCAAGCTCTACACCATTCCGGGAACGCGCAAGGGGGGGAACGCCTTCTGGTACTCGGCGGACGGGCTTCGATGGCATCTGGAGGAGACGCTCCCCACGGGACTGCGGGCTGCCGATACGCAGCCCACCTGGTTTTGGGACCCCACCATCGGACGCTATCGGGGCTACAGCCGGGAAGTCCATCCCCGGATGATCGGGTACAACGAGTCGGACGACATGACCCACTGGGAGAACTTCGAAATCGTCCTCTTGCCCGATGCCCGGGACTTGGCGCCCCTGGTCGATTTCCTGCCCCGGCGCCAACAGTCGCGCGCCTCCGAGAAGGCCCAGCAGGTCGAGACCGTTTTCGGACCCGGCTACACCGTCGTCGGTCCTCTGTCGTTGGACTTTTACGGGACGGGTGTCTTTCGCTACGCGGAGGCCCAGGATGCCTACTTCGCCATGATTCCCATCTACTATCACTACCGGCATCTCCATCCCACAACGGCGGACGTCCAACTGGCGGTGAGCCGCGACGGCCGGAATTTCCAACGCTTGGGGGAGCGCCAGTCGTTTCTGCGCCTGGGTCACGCCGGCAGCTTCGGATCCAAGTGGGTGTGGGGAATGCCGCGGCCCATCCGCATGGGCAACGAGATCTGGATCTACTACGTGGGGACCAACTGGGACCACGCCGACCGCGTCGACCCCGATCCCGGCGGGCACCGGTCGGCCGTCTCCCGAGCCATCCTCCGCCTCGACGGGTTCGTCTCTGCGGACGCCGGCTACCGGGGAGGTTGGCTCTCGACTCCCCTCATCCGCTTTGGCGGCAGCAAGCTGGAGTTGAACCTGGATACGAGCGCGGGTGGCGAAGCGCTGGTGGAGATCCGGGACCCTCAGGGCCGGCCAATTCCAGGGTTCGCATTGGAGGACGCCGACCCCATGAACGGGAACGACGTCGCTTTCCCGGTTTCGTGGAAGGGACGGACGGACGTGTCGGGCTTGGCCGGCCGGGAAGTCCGGCTGCACATCAAATTCAGAAACTCCAAGCTCTACGCCTTCCAGTTCGTTCGTTAGCCTGATGGTTTGAAATTGGCCCCGGGAGTGATATATCAGGTGGAAGTTCAGTTTCCGATCCATGGACGGCGCGGACGGCCTGAAGGGAGTTCCAGATGTCGTTTCCCAGAATGTTGCGTTTGAGTCAGAAGTTCGAAGGGCCGGAGCTCGCCGACGTGGAGCATGAGACCTGCTCACAGTTGGCCGCACTTGAACTCGGGAACAAGATTCGTCCCGGGGAAAGCGTGGCCATCACGGCCGGCAGCCGCGGTATCGCCAATATCGCCTCTATCGTCAAGGCGGCTACCCGGCAGCTCAAGGAGATCGGAGCAGAACCGTTCGTGGTTCCGGCCATGGGCAGTCATGGCGGCGGCACCGCCGAAGGACAACAGGAGATTCTTCACAGCTACGGTGTCACCGAGGAATACACCGGAGCCCCGATCCGCTCCTCCATGGAGACGGTCATCGTGGACACGACTCCCCAGGGCATTCCCGTCCATTTCGACCGCCATGCCTACGAGGCCGACCACGTCATCGTCTGCGGCCGGGTCAAGCCCCATACCGGGTTCGTGGGTCCCATCGAGTCGGGGCTTCACAAGATGATGCTCATCGGCCTGGGCAAACACCGGGGCGCCAAGATCTACCATCGGGCCATCAAGGACTTCAGCTTTCTGGAGATCATCCTGGCCGTCGCCGACGTCATCCTGGCCAAGTGCCGCGTCGCTGCTGGACTGGCCATCGTGGAGAACGCCTACGATGAGACAGCTCTCATCGAGGCGGTTGCCCCGGATCGATTCTTCGAACGGGAAAAGGAGCTTCTCAAGCTGGCCCAGCAGTGGATGCCCCGTCTTCCCTTCCCCGAAGTGGATCTTCTGGTGATCGACCAGATCGGCAAGAACATCTCCGGCTCCGGCATGGACACCAACGTCGTGGGGCGCAAGTTCAACGACCACGGAGCCACGGAAGACGATACGGTCAATTGCAAGCGCATCTTCATACGGGGGCTGACTCCGGAGACCCATGGCAACGCCTGCGGCATCGGCATGGCCGAGGTGACCAACCAGAGGACCGTGGACCAGGCGAATCTGGTGGCGACCCGGATCAACGCTCTCACCGGAGGACACCCGTCCGCCGCCGCGGTTCCCATCGCCTTCGATACGGATCAGGAAGCCATGCTCGCCATCCTGGAGACCGTGGGCCTGGTCGACCCGGCCGATTCGGGGATCATCCAGATTGCCAACACGTTGAAGCTGGGCGAGGTCCTGGTCAGCGAAAAGTACACCCCCGAGGTCCAGGAACGCTCCGATTTGGAAGTGCTCTCGGGGCCCGACGCCATGGCCTTCGACGGGCACGGCAACCTGGAGGCCGTGGCCGTATAGCCGTTCCGAAACTCCCGCGGATTTCATAGAAATTTGCAGGCGCGCTCCTCGTGGGTGCTCTCTCGTCTTTTGGAGAGGGCGACTGGAGGGGGGACAGTCTTGTCCCCCATTCCCCACTTACCATTCCATCTCCGGTATCGGGTATCTGGAAAGCCACTGTCGAAACTTCTCTCACGCATTTTTCTGCTTGCTCGTTAGTTCCTATATGACGCTCGGAAAATCCCGAGCGATCGCCGACGGGTTTCCCGGCAGTCTCGCATCGGGGTACGCCGAAGGCATCGTTCTACAAGGGAGGAACTATGAAAATCAAATCAAAACGGCTCGTCACCCTGTCATTTTTCCCGGCCATATGGTGTCTCCACAGAATTCCCGTGCGGAGACAAATGGGTGCTTGGAGACACTAAGTTGAATTTCCAGGAAGCGGATGAGGCTCACAATAGTATCGCGAGTCTCTACTCACCTTGCTAAGGTTTTCCGCTTCTGATTCGAGCCTGTCGAATGGGGCTACATTCGACAGGCTCTAAACCAACTCGTCCTGTGTAGAAGGAGGAGCTAATCTTGCGACATTATACTTATCCAGCCTCGATCTTATCTGCTCAGGACGCCCTTCCTAACGAAAGGAGTTCCGATCCATGACCACAAAGCATTGGAAACTGGGAATGATTGTGCTCATTCCCCTGCTGTTGATTCTCTGGTGGGGTTGGGAGGACACCGAGCCAGTACCGGTAGGTGATCCTCCACAACAACCCCTGAAGGGGCAGTCCGAGAGTTCCGCCCCTTCCACCCAACCAAAGCGGAGACCCCTCCCCTTGCCGGTCGAGGAATGCGAAGGCTGTCCCGACCTTGCGAGATTGGAGGGTCTGAAACGCGACGGGGAAGACGAAGACTTCGGCGAACAGGTGAAGACTGCACTCTACTCCGTCGCAGGTGAGATCGGGGGTTGTTACGGCCTGCTGTTCAAGGCCGCACTTGACGGCAATCCCAAGCCGGATACGAGCCGGCTCGGGGGCTGTGAAGGCAAGACGCCTCTGCATATGGCCCACACCCCGGATCAGGTTCGGGCACTGTTGGACGCGGGAGCGGACGTCAATGCCACGGATGATTATGGCGCCACGCCATTGCACCTGCAGAGCATTGTTCCCCGGCCCTCTGCCGAGAACCTGGAGATCGTCAAAACGTTGTTGGAAGCCGGAGCCGACCTCCAAGCAGAAACTGAAGATGGCCTGCCGCCTTGGAAGTATGTCCGCCTCCGATCCTCGGTAGCCACCTCCCACCTCGACACCTATAACGACATTGCTCGAGCAGCGAACGAATTAGGTGTCTCGGTGGACGACTATCTGGCTGCTCATCCACGAGCTAAGGATCTACTGGACAGTTTCATGGAGCACCATCTCATGGACGCTCAAATTCGAGCGACACTGCTAGAGGCGACCGTGGGGCCGGAGTTCGCCTCCGAGATCCGCCGGCAACAAACTGAATAACAGAAAGAAGGAAAATCAATGAAACTCATTGCCACACTCATGATCACGTTGTTCATTCTACAAGCATCGGTTGCAACCCTACCCGCAGATGCGGGCACATGGGCCTGTAAAGTCGTCTGCTGGGCCCGCTACGAGTGGTGTTCATCCGCGGCTCATGAAGCCTATCGAAGGTGCAAACGATTCGGGGAAGAAGCACAATGCCAGTTTGTCCTTGAATTCCAGAAGAGGATTTGCAACCGGCAATACAGCTCCTGCATGCGCTGGTGTAGATAGTTCGAATCCCATCCCAAGGGGCCGGTCATCCGACCGGCCCCTACATCCTTCCAACTCTCTTCTCTGACCCGGCTGTCTGTTCCTGTTGATAATTCGCTGTTTTCGTTCCCCCGCCAACCGGGATCTGTTAAACAAGTGCGGAACTATCGCAGAACCCGACGGAGGGGAGAGAGACAATGGGATTGCGGCCGCTTCGCCACTGCTGGAAACACTTCTCGTCAGCTTCAGGATTCCGGCTGGCGCTGGTTATGACGGCGGCATTCTCCTTGAACCTGCATTCCGAGTCCGGGATCCACCGGATCCGCCACGAAGGTTTCGAACTCTTGAGCAGGGGGAGTCTCGGAGACGCGGGGGCGAACACCTACATTTCCCGTAAGGGGCGACTCCAGACCGTCAACCGGCTCGATCTGAACCGGGATGGCGAGTTGGACCTGGTCTTCACGCAGGACCACAACAGCGTCTACAATCCCGACTCCCTCATCTACTGGGGAGGACCCGAGGGCTTCCGGTCGCTGATGCCCGATTTGTGGGAGCTCCGAGCCCCCTTCTCCATCTTGAAGTATCTGGACGATGCCGCCTCCCATTTCAGCCGGCTGCCCACCCAGGGAGGTGGCCGCGGCTTGATTTCGGACCTGAATCTGGATGGGTTCCCCGACATCGTCATCGCCAATTTCATGCACAACTACCGGCCGGACCAGGACGTGGACATCTACTGGGGAGGACCGTCCGGATACGGTCTCGGGAGTCACACGCAGTTGCCGGCCTACCGGGCGGGCGGTGTGGCGTCGGGAGACCTGAACGGGGACGGTTTCCCTGACCTGGTCGTGGCCAATCGGGGAGATGAACTCGGAGAATCGCTCGGGCTACGCATGCACCTGGAATCGTACATCTACTGGGGGAGCGTCACTGGCTTCCATCCGGATCGCCGCAGTTCGGTTCCCAGCATTACCGCGCAGGATGTAGCCGTCGGAGATTTCAACGGCGACGGCTCCCCGGACCTGGCTTTCGCCAACCACAACAGCCAGGTCCGGAACGGTTTTGTCTATTGGGGAGACGGTGAGGGACTCTTCGTGCCCGAGCGGCGTCAGATCCTCGATCGCGAAGACCTCTACCTGGAGGAAGGAGTGAAGGAGGGCAAGCGGCTACACGACGGAATGAGCACGCTCCTGGCTACGGATCTGAATGGAGACGGCACCGACGACCTGGTCGCCGCCGGCAGTTCCAACGGCGTGGTGTTTTTCGGATCCTCCAGTGGTCTCGACACCCGGAACTCGATCCGGCTCCCGGCAGATTCTTGTCAGGGGCTGGCCGCCGTGGATCTCAACGACGACGGCAGGATCGATCTGGTTTTCGCCAACCAGGGAGGACGCCGGGAATCGCCGCCGGCGTCGGAGATTTTCTGGGGCACGGAAGCGGGATTCAGCCCCGGGGAACGCACGCCCCTCCCCACTTTGGCCGCGACTACGGTTCAAGCGGCCGATCTGAACCTTGACGGCTTTCCCGATCTCCTGTTCGGCAACAGCCGGGGCCAATCCACTGCCGACGCCCCCTCCTTCGTCTACTGGGGAAGCGGCCAGGGCTTCTCCCAACACCGGCGCACGAAGCTCCTGGGTTTCGGCGTCGCCGGTTCAGGGGTCGCCGACCTGGACGGAAACGGTTGGCCGGACATCCTGCTGGTCAACCATTTGAGCAGTCACACCGATATCCTTCCCACGGCCATCTTCTGGGGCGAATCCCGGCGCCAATACGGGGATTCCTCGCTCACGCTTTTGAGGCCGGGTGGAATGATGGAGTACAGCATCGCCGATCTGGACGATGACGACTTTCCAGACCTGCTCCTGGTTCATCGCGAGGGGCCGGCCATCTGGTGGGGCGGGCCCGAAGGCTACGACGCCAACCGCCGCACCCGGCTGCAGGTCCAACGTCCCAGCAGCAACAACATTGCCGATCTGAACCGGGACGGTTACCTGGACCTCCTCTTTACCGGCCCCGGCCGCTCCGGCCGCAAGGACATCGAAGCGGCCACCATCGTCTGGGGTGACGCGGGCCGGTTCGAATCGCCCCGCACGACCCAATGGGACCTTCACGACAATTTGCTGGAGGCCTCCGCCATCGCCGATCTCAATCGGGACGGCCACTTGGACCTCATCTTTCCCATGAGCTATGGGGACCAGTCGGAGATCGTCTGGGGCGGCCCCGGCGGATACGGAAAGGAGAACCATCTCCTGCTGGACGCCCATGGCGCCGCCCATGCCGTGCCCGCCGACCTGGACCGGGACGGATGGCTCGACGTTCTGTTCACCAGCAGCGCCAGTCCCCGGTACCGGGACATGGACGGGCCGGCTCTCATCTACTGGGGAGGTCCCGGCGGACTCACCTCGGCCCCACCGACTCCGCTGGAAGGATTCACGAGCCTGGACGCCTCCGTCGCCGATTTCAATGAAGACGGGCATCTGGATATCGCGCTCACCAACTACAAGTCGGCCACGACGCGGGAGATTCCCGCATTCGTCTATTGGGGGGACGGGAGCCGCAACTACTCGAGAGCTCGGCGGACCCTGGTAAAGGCCGCCTCCTCATCGGCGGTGGACTCTCTGGATCTGGACCGGGACGGATGGGTGGATCTGGTGGTTTCCAACCATCAGACCTTCTTCGATCATGCAGCAGGGACCAACATCTATTGGGGTTCGGAAAAGGGCTTCAACGCTTCCAATCGATCCCATCTGCCGACCGTGGGGGTCCATCTGGACGCCATGGTCGATGCCGGCAACGTCTATGACCGGGAACCGAAGTGGGAATTCATTTCCGTCCCGGTCGAGGCGCCTGCGGGAACCCGTTTCAAGCGCCTGTTCTGGTCTGGCCAGACACCACTGGGGACAGGACTCGAGTTCCAGGTCCGCACTGCTGCCCAGCAGGATGGTCTGGAAACTTCTCCGTGGAGGGGGCCCGAGGGTTCCAGCTCTTTCTATTCGACGTCCGGAGATCCCCTGAAGCAGATTCCCGAAAGCCATTCTTGGCTCCAGTACCGGGTGCTGCTGGTTTCTCCCGACGGTGGGAACTCACCGATCCTGACTGAGGTCACCCTGGAGTGCGAGCCCTGATCGGGCATCGGCTCAGGATACCTTTTCCGATGAAGAGCATATTGATCAAGCTCCTGTTGGGTCTGGCGTCCACAACGGTGGTGTTGGCGATCGTCGAGATGGGATTGCGGGTCTCTGACTATGATCCCAACACCAGTCCCTGGTATCGCTTCGACCCGGATCTGGGCTGGACGTTGGACCCGGTTCACCGGCGCGTGGGCGGGCTGAACTCCAGAGGTTTCCGCTACCCGCAGGTGAGCCGGGTCAAGCCGGAAGGAACTCGGCGGCTGGTGAACCTGGGAGATTCGTTCTCGGCAGGGATGAACGTGGCCTACGAACAGACGTACCCGGGTCTGCTTGCGGACTGGCTCAGCCGGGAGGGCGAGTCCTGGGAGGTCATCAACCTGGCCGTCGGAGACTGGGGCACCAACCAGCAATTGATCGCGTTACAGACGCTGGGGCTGGAACTGAAGCCGGACGTGGTTGTCCTCCAGGTTTTTCCGTTCAACGATCTCTGCAACAACAGCGTCGAACTCGCCCATACCTGCAGCATGCAGGACCTGTTTCGTCCCTATCTGGACCCCGGCGTTCCGGACCTGCAACCTGTCTTTCTGAATCCCGTCAGAGCCGAATTGCGCGGGCGTTTCCGGAGCTTCGGCCTGGTGGAGGAACGGGCGGTTCGGGCCTCGCTCTGGTTCCAGGAGATCAGACCCGGCGAACCCGGCTCGACTCGGCGCTATTTCCTGCGGCATGCGCGGCAGGCCGGACTCTCGGTGGACGGAGCTCTGGCTTCCCTTCTCCCCGAAGATCGACAGTCTCCACCATTGCGGAGATCCTGGGGGGATACCGTAGAGGCTCTGAACCGGTTGAAGAAGCTTCTCGAACAGCAGGAGATTCCCCTCATCGCCCTGGTCATTCCCTACAAATGGACACTGGCGAAGCTCTGGCCCCAATACTCGCGCGGGAAACCCGAAGAATTGGATCCTGGTTATGGAACAAACCGGGTTGAAGGAGTTTTGGAGGATCTGGGAGCGACCGTGATCTCGGTTCGCCGGAGCATCGAATCCAGTACGATGCCGGTTGAGGAGTTCTTTCTCACCGACAGCCATTTCAGCCCGGACGGGCACGCCCATGTCGCCGGACGGATCCTGGATGAGATGCGCAAAGCGGGTTGGACCCGGAGCCGGCCTCCAGCACAGGATGTCCGTTCCGTTCGCGTGGGTTTGGTGCGAGACCGGCGGGAATTGTTCGAGCGTGATCCATGGCGGCTCGATTGAAGACTCGGACCGGGCCGGACAATTCCACATCCTCGAGCGGCTATTGGGAACTGGTGCGGGGCAACGCCAGTTTCCGTTATCTCTGGTTCGGGCAGATCGTGAGCCTGCTGGGCGACTGGTTCAATCTGATCGCCTCGGCTGCCCTTTTGGCCCAGCTCACCGGCTCCGGATTCGCGGTTGGAGGCCTGTTTGCGGTACGAATGCTCGCTCCGTTTCTCATCAGCCCGTTGGCCGGCGTCGTCGCCGACCGATGCAATCGCAAGCACGTTCTGATCCTGAGCGACCTGTTTCGCGCCGTCACCGTGTGCGGCTTCCTGCTGGTCCGGGATCCGCAGGACGTCTGGCTCCTGTACACACTGACGGCCATTCAACTGGCCTTGGGTGGTTTCTTTTTCCCGGCTCGCAACGCCATCCTCCCCGACATCGTCTCTTCCAGGGAACTGGGAACGGCCAACGCCATCAACGCGACCACCTGGTCGGTGATGCTCGCGTTCGGAGCGGCACTGGGAGGGCTCGTTGCCGGGACTTGGGGTATCTATCCCGCCTTCATCATCGATGCCTTCAGCTTCGTGGTTTCCGCCCTCATTCTCTTGGGAGTACAGTACCGGAAGACACCCGAAGCGCTCTCTTCCTCCGGCCGCGGCTTGTTCGAGACCGCCGCCGTCCAGTACCTGGAGGGTCTCGCCTACCTTCGGAACAACCGGCAGATCCTGGTCACGGCCCTCCACAAGGGAGTCACGGCGCTGGTCTTCTCCCAGGGATACCAGGTCGTCAAGGTGGTCATCGGCCGGAGCCTGTTTCCCTTGGGCAAAGCCGGCGGAATCAGCCTGGGACTGCTCTTCTCCGCCGCCGGCCTGGGGACGGGAATCGGTCCCATCGCTGCCCGCCTCTGGGCCGGGGACCGGCCTGACCGGCTGCGTCGGGCCCTGTTCGCAGGCTATCTCCTGAGTGCTCTGGGCCTGGGGATCTCGTCTCTTCTCATCAACCTGGAAACCGTGCTCCTGGGAGGCCTCTGGGCTGGGATCGGCGGGGGAATCATCTGGGTCTTTTCCACTCAGCTCCTGCTCCAATCCGTCCCGGGAAAAGTACGGGGACGAGTCTTCGCCACGGAGTACGCCATCTTCACCCTGCTGTCCACGTTCGGCGTGACGGCGACAGGCCTGGCTCTGGACTCGTCCCTGAAGGTGTCGGAAATCCTGGCGGCGATGTGTGTCCTGACGCTGGTTCCCGCCGGGTTATGGCGTTTCTGGTTGTGGCGTCACGCGCAAGGGTAGCCCCCCATTCCGTTGCGCCGGCAATCGGCTTGAAGAACGGCTCCCGCTTCAGTAGCCTCCCGGAGACCTTTCGTGGCGAACGCTGCCACGTCCCGGCGAATACTGCTTGCCCAAGAGGCGCAAATGGCCCAAATCTCCGAGATCATTCGGTCGGTGCATTTTGCGGAGCGTGATCCGGGGCGCAACTGGGTCAAGGATGCGCACATCGCCGTGGATCAGGACACGCCTTTGGATTCCACCAAGATTCTCACGCCCAACGTGATTCGGCTTCCCGATGGACGCTACCGCATGTACTACACGGGTCTGGGACTGGGCCGGCCCGTCGCCGAGTCCGAAGGTTACATTCTGAGCGCCAGCTCCGATGACGCCCAGGTATGGGTCAAGGATCCGGGGATTCGATTGGACGTCCACTCTCCTCACGCGAACCGCAGGGTGCTCTGCCCGGACGTCATTCCGCTGCCGGACGGACGGTACCGAATGTACTATGAGGCCAGGGCCGCGTCCGGCCCCACCAGCGTCCTGAGCGCCGTCTCGGGAAATGGACTCGACTGGGACCCGGAGCCGGGGATTCGAGTCGCCGACGGCCGGTGGTCCTATGGCTCGCCACGGTGCCTCTATTTCCGGGATTCGAACGGCGGCCTCCGGTACCGGATCTATTGCCACCATTACTCTCATCCTCTGAAGCCGGGTCTGAGATCCCGGAACCATATCGTGAGCGCCACCTCGAAAGATGGACTCCGTTTCGAGCTGGAACCGGGAGTGCGCATTCCGCAGGAGACCCGTTTCGAGGACTATGCCGTGTATGCGCCGGAAGTGATCCGTCTGGCCGGCGGCATCTATCGAATGTACTACGCCGCCTGGACCCACGATCCCATGCACGGACGGATTTTTGCGGCTGTCTCCCGCGACGGACTGCACTGGGCCAAGGACCCGGAGCCCTGTCTCGACATCGGCGGTCCCTGGGACCAGATACACGCCTCCGAACCGTGTGTCATCGACTTGGACGATGGCCGCTTTCGGCTCTTCTACGAGGCCTGTGACGCGAACGGCCGCTGGCGCATTCTGAGCGCCACGTCGTCGAACTGATCTGCGAATCCGGCAGAAAGGACCCATATGACAACTTTCGAGTGGCTTCAGAAATCAGAGTTGCGAGGTCCGCTCACCACCCTGACGTTGTTCCTGCTCATGGCCCCGCCGGCTTGGGGAGAGTCCGCATCCGCGCTCGACATCGGTGACCGCCGCCAGGTCTTCATCGACCATCGATTTCTGGAATCCTCCCAGGGCGTTCGTTTGCGCGTTCATCCTCCTCGAAAGACGGGCGAGATGACCATCGCCCAGGAACACCCGTGGGAAAGCCGGCGAGTGGGCTTGTACGGCACGGTTCTGAAAGTAGGCGAGACTCACCACATGTGGTACGAGTCTCTGGCCAATTTCGACCGTGACGAGAAGGGCCATCATACCCTGATGCTGGAGAGGGACCGGAGCGACTGGCGCCGCTACATGTGCTACGCACGCTCAAGCGATGGGATCACCTGGGAGAAGCCGAACCTGGGGCTGGTCGAATTCGATGGCAGCCGGAAGAACAACATCGTGGCCGGCCATGGCGCCGCCGGAATCGAGAAGCAGGCCTACGGGATGGTCTTTCTGGACCCCAACGCTCCGCCCGGGGAACGCTTCCGTCTGGTGGTCCGGTTGCGCGGAAACGGGCGCAACCAGCTCAACGTCTACTCGGCCCCCGATGGGATCCACTTTCGGCCGACCTACGAGCGAGTCCTGAGCTACCGGGACGACCGCAGACACCATTTGGACACCTACAACATCATCTTCTGGGACGATCGAATCCGAAAGTACGTCGCCTATGTGAGACGGAACACTCCGGGGCCCGGACAACACCGGACCAACGCCCGCAGCGAGTCTCACCGCCTCGATCTGTTTCCCGACGTCGATGATTCGGCCCTCTCGCTGTCCACCGACCGGCTGGACCTGCACCACCCCGACCCCAGCTCCGGGACCGAGGTCCCGGTGGTCGATTTCTACACCAGCATCGTCGTGAAATACCCTTGGGCACAGGACGCCTACTACGCTTTTCCTTCTCTCTACTATCACTACGACGGGCGTTTCCTGCGCGAGTTCACGGAGAAGACGCCCCATAACACCGGGGCCAACGACATCCGCTTTGCCGCCAGCCGGGACGGGATCGCCTGGCATCGCTACGACCGGCGCCCTTTTGTGGAGTTGGGGATGGATGGAGAGTTCGACACTCGGGACAGCTACATGGTCCACGGCGTCGTGCCGGCCCTGAACGGCCGCGAGATGTACCTCTACTACTCCGGCAAGGACATGTTGCACGCCTGGGGTTGGACCGAGCGAGAAAATCGACTGATCCGAAAGGCGGATCTGGCTCCCACTCGTGAGAAGAGCGCCATCAGCCGGTTGGTGCTGCGCCGGGAGGGATTCATCTCCGTCCAAGCCGACTACTCGGGCGGCGAATTCACGACCCCGTTGTTGAAGTTCCAGGGCAGCGAACTGGTCCTGAACCTGAACACTTCCGCCGCCGGTATCGCTCGGGTGGCGATCCTGGATTCGGACTTCAGGCCCCTGGAAGGCTACTCCCTGGAAGACTGCGACCGGATCCACACCACCAACCGGATCGACCGGCAGGTTTCCTGGAACGGCGAATCTGACCTGGGTTCGCTGGCGGGCCGTTCGGTCCGGCTCCATTTCGAGTTACGCGATCTGGACCTCTATGCGTTCCAGTTTCGGCGCCCGTGACGACGGCGAAGGATCAGGTGAAATCTCCGTCACGGCTCGGGGCTGACCGAGAGGTAGGCAACTATATTGGCCAGATGCATGACGAATTCGGCCGTGATCATGATCTTGTCGCCCAGCGTCGGATTGGGGGTCCAGAACTTGGTGTTCTCCCAGTGGCCGTCGTCGAACTGGTGTTCCACGAACCAGTCTCCCATGCGCATGGTCCAGGTCCGATAGCCGTTCTCCCGCGTCGCGACGTACAGCAGGCCTGAACCCCAGCCCGACTTGCACACCTGCTTGGAGCGGAACTGGATGTCCTCCGTGCTCATGGAGAATCGTTCGTATTCGCGGGCCAGCCGGAGCCAACGGTCCTCTCCCGTGGCCTCATGGATGTGGAGCAGACCTGCGGCGGCGATTCCGCCGTTGAAGTGGTGTTGCCAGGGCTCGTCCTTGAGGGTCACGTAGAACGCCGACTCCGCTGGATCGTAGTCGCGAACCAGTCCCTGGGAGCGCCTGTAGACGGCGTAAAGGCGGTGCGCCGGGTCGGGTTGCAGTTCCCAGAGGCGCCGGAGCCAGCGGCCGGCCTCCACCGCCTCGGGAATCCGGCCCACCAGGGAAAGAGTCATGGCGGCTTGGGACGTGGGGAACAGTTCCTGGTCCCCTTTGACGCCCTCTTGCGAGTTGGCGAAAAAACCGCCGGTCTCCGGATCCTGCCAGGTGAGCAGACTCCCGGTGCAACGCCGCACCAGATCCAGTCGGCCCAGGAGGCTGGCGCCGTAGATCAGACACGCCAGAGGGTATGAGCCGTAGCGGAGCTGTGGTCCTGCACTGGTGGCACTCTCGTCCAAGGCGCCATCCGGCGTGATCCGGTTGCGATCGACCCAGTCCAGCAACCGGTGACCCGCCCCGGTCTCACCCATGAGGGCCAATGCCCAAGGGACGCGATAGTAGTAGTTGCGCTCCGTAACGTTCCCCAGGGATCCGTCCGGATTGAAGCGTTCCAACATCCAATCGGCGCCCTTCCGGCAGGAACGCCGGTAGCTCTCCAGCCTGGTTTCGACATCGACGACTTGCATCTTTACTTCTCCTGGCAAGGTGGTTGAATGGTCCTCGTCAGCGCGCGGTGAACCCTCCGTCCACCGGGAGCAGGACTCCGGTG
This sequence comes from Acidobacteriota bacterium, assembly GCA_965217775.1. Lineage (GTDB taxonomy): Bacteria > Acidobacteriota > UBA6911 > RPQK01 > JAJDTT01 > JAJDTT01. The sequence goes on along the minus strand of CBDCJH010000002.1, from coordinate 1,434,478 downwards.
ACCCAACGGGCTTCGTCCGAGGCCAGGTAGACGGCGGCATCGGCCACGTCTCCCGGTTCGCCCAGCCGTCCCAGAGGGTGCTGCTGAATCATTTCCGTCCACGCGGCCGTGTCCTCCTTGAGACGGCGAAACATCTCCCGGTTGATGTCGGTGATCACGAAGGAGGGATTGATGGCATTGACCCGGATGTTGTGCTTGCCGAAATCGACGGCCATTTGCCGGGTCAGGATGGAGACGGCTCCTTTCGACGCTCCGTACGCCGGTCGGATCGGCAGGCCGACCAGACCTGCCACCGACGACATGTTGACGATGGCGCCTCCACCCTGCCGGATCATTCCCGGAATGATGGCCCGGCTCATGAGGAAGACGCCCTTGGCATTGACGCGGAGGGTCTCGTCCCAATCCTCCTCCCGGGTGTCGAGCACGGTTTCGCGAGAAGGGATGACTCCCGCGTTGTTGACCAGGATGTCGATGCCCTCCAGCAGAGCGTGGGCCGCGGATACGACGCGCTCCACCTGGATCGACGATCCCACGTCACCCACCACCGTATGAGCTTCCCCGCCCTGTTCGCGAATCGATTCGACGACCTGGTGTGAAGCCCGCTCCTGGATATCGACGACGACGACCCGCGCCCCCTCCCCGGCGAAACGGCGGGCGATGGCCTCCCCGAGGCCGGCTGCGGCTCCGGTGACCAGCGCCCGCTTCCCCGCCAGTCGTCCCGATTCCAATTGGCCTGTCACGGAGACATCCTCCGTCCGCAAGCTGCCCGGCTATCTTGATGCTTCATCAATGCTCCCTCTCGGCATCCATCCTACGGGGACGTCACCGTTTCCAAAAGCTTTCGAAACCATAAGTCGGCCGCCAGCCAAAGACTCGTTTGACCTTTTCATTGGAGAACTGACCGTGGGGAAAATCGGCGGAGACGAAGTAGGCCTCGTAGCGCGACGGCAATCGCTCCAACGGAATGTCCAAGGCCAGGGGAAACAGGGCCGCTGCATCCTTCCAAGTTACGGTGAACGGCACGAACGTAGGCTCGTCGTCGGGGCGCGGCCGCGTGTCCCGGAAGTGGTAGAAGAGGAAGGAGCTGACATAGAGATCGTGATTGCGAGTGAAGATCCGGCAGATCTCCTCGGCCAGTCCCTTGGTCAGGGCATACAGATGGGTTCCCGGCCGGGGCGTGACGTCGGGATGCATGGCGAAGTCATAGGGTTCACATGTCGCAGGTCCCGTGACCGCATAGAAAGGACCCGTCTGGATGAACCTTTGGATCCCATGCCTGCAGGCCGCCACCAACGCATTGTATGCGCCGCGGGTGTTGACGTCGAAGGCGAGGCGCCGGTCATGCCGCAATACGGACAGGTTGATGATGGTGTCCATTCCCTGTGCTGCGTCCAACACCTGTTCCAAATCGGAGACGTCGACGTGCCGGTATTCGTGGCACCCGTCACCGGACTCCTTGATGTCGGTCAGCCTCAGCTCGTGCCGACCCTCCAACGCCCGGACCACATGGGGACCCAGGAATCCGGCGGCACCCAGAATCAGGACCTTCACGCCTTACTCCACGCTGACTCGAATCCCAGAAGCCGTTGCGCCCGTTCGGTGCCGTATCGCTGTCCGGGTACGTTGGACTGGATGTGGAACACTGAATACGGAGGCAAATCTGCCGTGAGTGATCGTTCTACTGCCGCGACAGCGTCTTGGACGGTGACACCATCGATGCAGGAATGCTCCGGGCTCCACAGGATCGAACCCAGCCTGAGACAGACGACCTGGAGTCTTTCCTCCCGGGCGAACTCGCGGCAAAGGATCTCTCCCAGGCGATAGGTAAGAGTCGGCGGTTCCGTGGCCGGCCAGGGCGACCATCTCTCGGTGACCCGCAGATCGGCGGAATACTGATCCATGACGGAGAGGGAACTCAATTGGACCACACGGGGAACGCCGGCCTCCCCAGCCACCCGGAGCAGGTTGTACAGACAGCGCGTCTGCCGGTCGACTCGCACCGAGACGTCCTCGGAGGGATCCGTCCAGCCCGACCAGATGATGGCGTCCATTCCCTCGACCAACGAACGTATCTCGGCGTCGTGACTCAAGCCGCACGAAACGAACCGATGCCGGTTCCGGACCGGCAGAGTGTCGGTGAGAACGACTCGGTGCCGTGTTGCAAGAGCTTGAGCCAGATGCTGGGCAAGCCGATTCCTGGCGGTTGTGAGCAGCAGCTTCATAGGATGATCCAGACTAGGAGCCTGCGCCGCAGAAATTGATCTACTGCGAAAGCGGTGAATCGGTCCATATTTCCTCGATTTCTCGGCGAATAGAACGACTATGCACCTCCAAATCGAGAAAATCTGGCCTCGATTCCCCACTTTCTCGCTACGATCATTCCTACGGCGCAGACTCCTAGGGAGTGTAGTGATCCGGACGGTTTTCTCAGTTTGAACGGGTCACTCGCCGTCACTCCGGCCGCACCGGTTCCGGAGGTGGAGCGGTATCGATTCCGGGATACAACCAGGAGTGGGTCAGCCCCGGGTGCCGTTGGCCGTAACGGACAGGCACATCCTGGGTCCAGTTGCTGGGGATGGTCAGGCAGAACAGCAACAAACAGGCGAAGACGATCCGCTGGGAGACCAAGGCAGACTTGGCCCGAACCGGCTGCGGAGCAGGAGTTGGATCACTCCGGAGACGTCCCTGCCGCCGCAGACGAGATCGATAGAGCAGGATCCCCCCCAGCAGGGTCATCAGGATGTTCAAGGTCTGACCCGTCCCGATGGGAAGACGGTGGGTCGGATAGTCTCGGAAAATATCGATGACGAACCGAGGTAGCGCGTACCAGAAGACGAAGCGCGCCGCCACGGCGCCGGGGGTCTGGTTGGACCGCCTGACCCAGAGCAGATACCCCATCAACAGCAGATTCTTGGCTCCGTCATAGAGCACGACCGGATGGCGAAAACCGTCCGCGTCGGGGAACTTCACCCCCCACCAGGCATCGGTGACGGTGCCGACGATCTGGCCGTCGATGAAGTTCCCGATCCGTGCGGTGCCCATGAGAAACGCCGCCGGAATAACCAGCATGTCGGCGAGCGGCAGGAGAGGTTTCCGGTACAGGCGCGCAAAGAGCACCAGGCCGAGTCCGGCACCCAACATGACGCCGTGGGTGGCCATGCCCCCGAGCCAGAATGCCGGGATCAGCCCTGGGTGCCGGCTGTAGAAGGGCCATTCATCGAAAGCGATCTCGACGGTGCGGCCTCCGGCCAGAACCCCGATGACGATGAACAGACTCAGGCTCCAGACCTCCCGGCCGGACAACTCCAGGCCTCGCCCGGCCCGCCGGATCGAGAGGTGGAGATGCAAGAACCCGAGAGCGAAGCCGAGCCCGTACCACCAGAGGTGCACTCCGGCCACGTCAAAGAGAATCGGATCGATCTGGTGGGTGTAGGGTCCGATCATCGATCGATTCTACGGCAAGGGGACCGCCGGAAATCGATGAATTTCGGCTCCAACAGTTTGGACGGCAACGCGGACGGCCTGCTGGATGAAACTCACGGCCCGCTCCACCGGATTCAACCTTCCGGACGGGAGCGAACGGAGTCGTGAGGCGTTCAGACTGTAGAACCAGGGGGAATCATGGTCGCGCCTTCGCCCCGGCCATACGCGTCTTCACCATGCTCCAGAATGTCCAGTCCGGTCCTTTCTTCATTCTGAAGCGGCCTCAGGGTCCCGAACAGCGAGATGACCTTCAGCAGCACCCAGGTGACGACGCCGCAATAGACGATCGTGGCGAGCACGCCCACAGCCTGGATGACGACCTGCATCGGGTTTCCGTACAGCAGACCATCGGCTCCACCCCAGACCGCATGCGCGAAGACACCCGTCAGGATGGCGCCGCTCAATCCGCCCATTCCGTGGGCCGCCGCCACGTCCAGCGAATCATCCAGACCGGACCGGGATCGAAAGAGGATCGCATAGTAGCAGGGAAAGGTGGCGATGGCGCCGATGGCCACGGCTCCCAGGGGGCTCACGAAACCCGCCGCGGGTGTCACGGCGACGAGTCCGACGACGATGCCGGTGGCGGCTCCCACTGCCGTCGCCATCCGGTCCCGGACGGCATCCAGAATCATCCAAACGGTCAACGCGGTCGCCGGGGCCAGCAAGGTATTGACGAAGGCCAGAGTCGCGGAACCGTCGGCCGCCAGGGCGCTGCCGCCGTTGAATCCGAACCAGCCGAACCAGAGCAGCCCGGCGCCCAACAAGACGAAAGGCACATTGTGGGGAATGATCGCCTGGCGCCCGAAATCGCTCCGGGGTCCCACCTGCCAGGCGGCCACGACTGCTGCCGTTCCCGCCGTCACGTGGACCACTGTTCCGCCTGCAAAATCCAGGGCGCCGAGTTCACCCAGCCATCCTCCACCCCAGACCCAGTGGCAGACGGGCGCATAAACGAGCAGTACCCAGCCACAGATGAAGACCAGGTAAGGCCCGAAGCGGATTCGCTCCACCACGGCTCCGGAGATAAGCGCCGCCGTAATAATGGCAAAGGCTCCCTGATACGCCGCGAAAAGGAGGTGGGGAATGCTGCCGTTGGCTTCCAGGTTCACGCCCTGCAGAAAGAGATGTCCCAAGCCGCCCACCCAGGGTTGCATGGCGTCGCTTCCCGGAGCGAAGGCCAGACTGTAAGCGGCCAGGACCCAGACCAATGCGGTCACGCCCAGGGAGGCGAAGCTCATCATCATGGTGTTGAGGATGTTCTTGGACCTGACCAAGCCGCCGTAAAAAAAGGCCAGCCCCGGGGTCATGAGGAGAACCAGGGCACAAGAAACCAGCAGCCACGCAGTATCCGCACCCGAGATACTCGCGGCGGCGGCAGTGGTCATTTCGGTTTGTGCCATGGCCGGTCCTCCTACTCTCTCGTCACGACACCCGTTTACGCAGGCGTGATGGTCCGCTTGTCGGGGTCGAAGATCATCTTTCGACCGCTCCACAAGGAGTCCACAGCCATGATGCAGGCGATGGAATGTCCGTAACCCGCTTCGACCGGACAGGAAATTCCGTCTACATCGCGCCGCCGGACGCAGTCGAGCCAGTTGGCCATGTGAGGGAAGCGATGATTGGGCATCGCCCCCGGCTCGCCGGCGATGTATTCACCCTGCATCTGCTTGGCGCCTGGCTTCAGGGCCTGATCGCCGCGAATGCCGTCTCCGGAAACCCGCCAGGGCACTTCGTTGAAGAGCGGCGACTTCTCGAACGAGAGGGTTCCCTTGGTTCCCTGGAAGGTATAGCCGGTTCCGGCGCCGTTGATCAGGCAGCAGCCGTAGCTGGCCAGGAATTTCTTGTCGCCCGTCCCGTATTCGAAAATGGCCTCCGTGGTGTCCGGATTCTCCCGGTAGTCCTTGTAGCGGTAGATTCCACCTTCGGCGCGAGCGCTCATGGGGTAAGGTTCCCCGGTGAGATAGTGCAGAGTGTCGATGTCGTGGCTCATCCACTGGTCGTAGATTCCGCTTGAGAAGTCCTTGAACAGCCGGAATGAACGGTAGATTCTGGGATCGAAAGGCCGATACGGCTTACCCAGCAAAAACTCCTTCCAGTTCAGATCTTCTTCCCGGCACTCGGCCAGTGCCTCCGGCGAGCGGCGCCACCGGTGAGGACTGTACTCGTTCTCGACCAGCGTGACTCGGACGATATCTCCGATGAGATTGTGCTTCATGATCCGGCGAGCGGCGATGCACTTGGGATGGCTTCTGCCCTGGGTGCCGATCTGAACCACGGTGCCGGCCTTCTTGCAGGCAGCCAAGGCGTCGTTCGCCTCGGAAAGAACGTTGGCCATGGGCTTTTCGCAATAGGCATCCTTGCCCGCTTCCACGACCATCTTCAACATCTTGCCGTGCTGGTGGTCGGCGGTGGCGATGATGACGGCGTCGATCCCGTCATCGGCCAGAAGGTCGTCGATGTGGTGGTAGAGCTTGGGCTCGCTGCCGTAGTGCTCACGGAGGTGATTGGTGGCGATTTTCTGGTTCCGCTTCCAGATTTCGCACACCGCGGTGATCCGTGCGTTGTAGGCATCGGCGTGTTCCAGGCACTTCCTCAGCAGGAACATGCCCCGGCCGCCCGGACCCAGCACCGCCACCTGGAGGGTGTCGTTGAGGCTGCGGCGCTTGGCCAGAAGGGACCCCGACAGGCCGGTCATCACCGCGCCCGCGCCGGCGGTGGCTCCCATGAAGCTGCGACGATTCAATTCCTTGGTCATTTCCTGATCTCCTTACGTTTTGGAAAACTCCAGGCGAGTGTTGCTCCCTTGGGCCAGCATCCGGAGAGTTCAGCTCCTGGGAACCCCGGCCTCCTCAAAAGCCCGGGACATCTTCTGATAGCAATGTGTAGCTGCGGCAACCGGATCATAACCCGGTTTCCTGTGAATCTGACCACTGACCTCAAGGACGATGGATCCCCGATAACCCTGGGCCTGAAGTTCCTTGAGGTAGGTCACGTAATCGGTATCTCCATCACCCGGCATCAAGAACCGTGTCTTTCCATCCTCAGTGATCGTCGCATCTTTGGCGTGTGCGAAGACCGCATGAGAGCCGAGAAGCCGAATCGAGTCCACCATGTCGAAATTCAGGGCCCGGAAGTGGCTGTAGTCGTACGTCACCCGCACCCAGGGACTGTCGGCCTGTTGCATCAACCAGAGCGCTCCCTCGGGACTGTGCAGGGCGCTTCCCACGTGCGGTTTGATGGCCAACAGGATCTCATGGGAACGTCCTACTTCCGCCCATTCCCGGAGCCGCTCCGCCATGGCTTTCTTTGCCTGATCCCACTCGGCGGTCTTCCCTCCCAAGGTCAGGACCAGAACGGGACGGCGGTGCCGCCGGGCTGGAGTCCTGACGTTGAACGGATAGATGTCACGCCAGAGCTGCGCTGCTCGTTTGATCCGCTCCAGGTTCTCCCGGTGGGCCTCCGGACCCACCAGCAATCTCAGGTCCTCGTCCAAGCCGCTCAGGCCCAATCCCAACTCGCCGAATAGACTGGCCAACTCCCGCCGCGCGGACCGGGTGAGGATCTTGGGATCGTCCTGCCAACCGGGATAAATAGCCGGTTCCACATCGTCGTAACCCACCTCACTGGCCATGCGCATCGCGTCCGGCGTCCGGAGTGTACGGTTGTTGTAGAGACTCCAGCCCAGTCCGATTCCCAGTTTCGGTTTGTGTCCGGAGCCCAATGCCGAAACCGTGGGCATCAGCGTCGCTGCTGCTACTGGAATGGACTTGAAAAACGCTCGCCGATGGAGCTGGGACATTTGGGATTTCCCTTCAATTCGACGCCGCAAAGTCTAACCTACCACCCCTGATAAAACAAACCTCCCACTGCGGGACCATCCTCATTTTTCCGGGGGTTCGGGAGAACAGCGGAAGCAGGTGTGAACGATGATCGCGACGTAGGGGCACCCCTTGTGGGTGCCTGCCGTCGGCCCTCACCGATCGGCCCCGGGGAGGGCGACCACGAGGTGTTTGGTATCAAGACATCCTTTACAAGTTGTATCAGGACATCCTTTACCCCAGATTATTCATCACGCAAACATAAAATGGGAAAGCGTTCCCGCCATGTCGAGTCGGATCAGAGGGTTACGGGATACCCACAGAAAAAGGTCGAGAGCCGCCGTGGGTGAAACGCTATCGTGGTTTTCGACTCCGCCTTAATCTTTGGGTTCAGAGGGGTCCGAAACCCTCGCATTTCCAAGGTTTTCTCCCCTTCCATGGGCGGCAAAAAGAGGCGGCGTGCCCGTCATTTGTGGTATGATTATAGTGCTAAGAAACAACAACAAAGAACGGAGCACGCCATGCCTGAGACGATACCGCAGATCCGGCCCTCATTCAACCGATCCCTCCGCCTCCAGACCCCCCCCGAGTTGCTCAGTGCGGACACGGGAGCCCTGGTGCAGCGGGAGATGATGGATCGTAGCGGCCTCATCGACTGGTTGACCGAGCGGTTGCACGATCCGCGACACCCGAGTTCGATCCGCTATCCGCTGTCGGATCTGCTGCGGACTCGACTCCTGCTGTTGGGGCAGGGCTGGCGCGACCAGTCCGACGCCGACCGCCTGCGTCACGATCCGAGCTTGCGGGTGGCGAGCCAGACCCGTCGGGGCACGGCGGCCTTGGAGGAGGGCCAGGGGCTGGCGTCGCAGCCGACCTTGTCCCGACTGCTGGACACACTCAGCCGGGAGGAGAACCTTCCGGTCCTGCACCAGGCGGTGACGGAGCTGGCGTGCCGTCGGATCGAGATGATCGCAGGCCGGCGGCGAAAACGGGGGAAAAAGACCCCACGGAAGAAGAGACGGAAAAAGACGATGTACCTGGACGTGGACGGTCTCCCGGTGGAGGTCCATGGGCATCCCCCGGGAAGCGAATGGAACGGATACTATCGCCAGCGGATGTACCACGGGTTGGTGGCGAGTTGTGCCGAGACGGGGGACCTGATCGACGGGGAGATTTTTCCGGGAGCCAGCTACCTGGGGAAGAAGGCGCTGAAGTTGACGCTCCGGGTGGTGGACCGCTGTCGGGGGCGTCTGTGCGGCTCGATGATCGTGCGGATGGATGCGGGGTTCCCGGAGCCGGGGCTGCTGCAGGGGCTGGAGTCGAGAAGCGTGCCCTATATCGCTCGAATCCGCAAGAATGAGGTCCTGAACCGGATGGCGAAGCCCTACTTGACCCAACCAGCGGGGCGATCCCCGAAAGCACCGCCGAGGCTCTGGTTCCATGATCTGACCTACCAGGCGGAGAGTTGGGATCGGGCGCGCCGGGTGGTGCTGGTGGTGCGGGAGCGACCGGGGGAGTTGTATCCGGATCATTTCTGGTTGCTGACGAGCCTGAGCCGGAAGCGTTATGAGGCGGAAGCGTTGCTGGCAAAGTATCGCAAGCGGGGGAAGGCGGAAGGGCACATGGGGGAGTTGATGGACGTGTTCGATCCGGCCTTGTCCTCCGCGAGCCGGCCCAAGACGCACTATCGGGGCAAACCGCTGAAGCCGGGAACCAAGCCGGAAGCGACGACGGAGGCCGGGGTTCGACCCCACAACGAAGTCTTGTTCCTGCTGAATCTGCTGGGGTACGAGATCCTGCACCTGGGTCGGGTGCTGATGGAGCAGGCGACGCGTCGGGGCTGGAGTCTGCGTCGTTTTCGCGAGCGGGTGTTGCGAGTGGCGTCTCGGGCGTTGCGTCAGGGGAGGCGATTGATTTTCGTCATCAGTCAAGGGGCGACGGACTGGAAGCGGTTGTGGAAGAGTCTGGCGCGGGTGTCCTGGGCGCCGGGATAGTGGACGGAGGAGGCATCGGGCCCGTGGAAGGGACCGAAACGGTGGGAATTTCTCACCGGAAAGTCAACCTGTCGGCGGATGACGGTCCCCCTGGCCGGTAAACGGTTTATGAGTGGTTCAATCGTCCTGTTTTTGAGCCGATTCAGTCGAATCGACAGAGGTTCGAGAGAAACTGGGCTCCGACCGCCAGAAAACGCCGGGCTGGAAGCCCTTATCAACATGTCCCATGAATAATCTGGGTTTACAGCTGGTCCATGGCCGTTGTGTCAATGACCATCGAAAATTGCACACTTCGGGCCATCGAGAACTGCATACATCGCAGGAGCCCCGCCTTCTCGGTCCGGAGTCCTCTGGGCGAACCGCTCGCGCGGTCGTCGGATGGATCGTCCTGGAGCGTTCCGCGGGGCGGCGTCGCCGGTCGCTGTGGCCGCAGGACAAGTCTCGGTCCAGAAGGGCCGCCACCACCCCCCAGGATCTGGTCCCAGGGCGCAAGACCCGGGTTCCAGGTCAGCTCCGTCGAGGTCGGCTCGTCACGCCGGTTCCCCCGTTGGACCAACCGAACCGCGCCGCTCGGGCGGACCGGTAGGTTGAAGGGATCGCGTTTGGGTGGACGGTTGGGTCATCTGGTTCAAGTGGGTCTCGGTGGTCATTCCGCTTCGGTCAGGGGGAGGCAGGGCGGCTGCCGGTTGCAGCCAAGGGCGGGATCACGTCCATGCAAAACAGAGCCGGCGGGGGTCTGCAACAGCGAGCCTGGGGCGCCGGGTGCACCCGGCGCCCCAGGCTCGCTCCGAATCGCACCGACGGCCGGCGTGACGGTTCCGGACGCTGGGGACAGGCCGGAATCCCGGCCCTGTCAATCGGCCGCAAAAATGGCATCCATCGCGGGAGACCCCGTAGCCGGCCGGGGTCCCGTCATGCCCCCCTCCTTCCCGCTCCCGCAGCCCTGGGCGGACCGTGTCCATGGCCATTGAGAAGGGACGGCCTTCAGGACACGGTTGCTCCGACGGCGAGAGCTTCACCCCATCTTCGGAGGGCGCCCGGATGGCGCCCCCTTGGAGAGCTCGGCGGCACGGCGCCGCCGGTCGCTGTGGCCGCAGGGCCGAACCCGGTTCACCAGCACCGCCATCACCTGCTCTCCCAGGATCTGGCCCCAGGGCTCAAGAGCCGGGTTCCAGGTCAACTCCGTCGAGGTCGGCTCGTCACGCCGGTTCCCCCGTTGGACCAACCGAACCGCGCCGCTCGGGCGGACCCTAAGGGTGCCGATCTCCTCCCCCTCCAGGGGTGCCGGACGGATCCGGGTCTTGGACGTTGGCCCCGCGGAGGGCTCGAGACGTTGGGCCCACCCCGGGCGGACCCCGCAAGACGAGGTTCTCCCTTCGCTCCACGAAGCCCAGCTCGTCGAGCGAGTCGATCGGCTCCCGCTGAATCGATCGCTGGAGGCTGAAGTCGAAGTCCGGGGACGGCGTTTCGCGTCCACCCTCCTCGGCCGCTTCGTCGCCGGTGACGGGAACGCCCTCGGCTCCGGCAGTGAAACGAACCTGAGTCCGGCCAAGATGCCCCAGCAGTTCGCCATTCCCGCTCCCGTTCGAACCGGCCCCCCGGCCGCTCCGCCACGCCGAGCTCTCCAGGGCGATCCATCCGACCGCCGCCCGAGCGGTCGGCGCACAGGAATCCGGAGCCGAAAGGAGGGAGGCATGAAGGGACCAGATCCGGCCGCTGGAGACCCCGTGGCGGTCGCGGCCGCGACCGCCACGGGGTCTCCAGCGATGTGTGCAATGTTCAGTGGCCATTGACATTCAGGTCCCCCATCACCTCCATGAGCACCGACGGCTGGCCCCACGGCAACCGGAAATCCGCTGCGGCCACACCGGGCGGGTGACCCCCAGGCGGCTTGATCCAGTGACCGACCGGCCGGCGGCGGACTCCCCACGGCCATGCGATCGCGGCCTGGCGCCTCCCCCGTCCCCGATCGTCTCGCACCAGCCCCCTCTCGTCGCTCCCCAACCGGGCGTCTCCTGCGGGTCCTCCAGACGCTCCGCAGCCCCATCCCGGCCCCTCGGCGAATCTCTCGAACCCCTCCTTGTGGCTCCCCCCCCGAACGGCCTCGCCAGGAACCGGAAGGGGACCGTTCTCGACGGCCACTTCGGTGCCCTCCTCCCGCGCCGCCCACACCCTTCAGTCCTGCCCCACCCGCCAGACCAGAGCTCGCGTCTGCCGGGTCTGCAAGTGGACTTCACGGATGTACAGGTGCCGGTAGCGGACCAGCAGCTTGTCTTCCAACTCTTCCACGCCCACCCACTCCTCCGCCAAGGACTCACACACAAAGTAACGGTCCCCGCCCGCGCTCAAACACCCCCGGCGATTGAGCCGTTTCACCTGCAGCCCCCGGGGATACTCCCAGGGAGCCGGGTCCCGATCGTAGCCACGCGTACTGCGACGGTAGTGTTGGGCCGGGACCTCCATCCGCAGCGACTCATGGGGTCGAACCTGATTGTATTCCTGGCGAAAGTCCTGCAGAAATCGCTCCCACTCCTGCCACCGTTGCGGTCGCCCCCGGTGCGCCACCGAGTCGCTCAAAGTGCGATGAAATCGTTCCACCTTCCCCTGCGTCTGCGGGTGCCGGACTCGCCCGTAGATCAGGTCGATCCCTTGCTTGATCAATTCCACGCTCAATCGCGTCAGCCCCCATCCATTGCTGGTACTCCACCAAGGGGCCCCATGGTCCATCAGCATGGCCTCCGGCACTCCGTAGCCCTCAAAGGTCCTTCGTAGACAGGTTTGCACCGGATCCATTTGCGTGGTCGGCAAACCATACAACCCCACCGAATACCGCGAGCAGTCGTCCAGGATCGAGAGCGGATGACACGGCCCTTCGGGGCCCTGAAACGGCCCCTTGAAGTCCATTTGCCACAACTCGTTGGGCTGGGATCGTTCGAATCGTTGCGGTGCCGGCCGTTGCGCCTGGTATTCCCCCAACTCGCCCTGCCGCCGCAGAATCCGATTCACCGTCGGGACACTCAAGGACACGCCTTCGCGCTCCAGCAGCACCTGCAGCTTCTTGCCTCCCCACCCGTATTGCCGCCGCAGTTCCACCACCCGAGCTTCCACCGCCGCCGCCGTTCTCGCCGGACTGTGCCGGGGCCGCCGGGAGCGCTCCTCCAGTCCGGTCACGCTGTGGGCTTCCCGATACCTCTTCAGCCACTTGTAACCTGTCGGCCGACTGATCTGAAACTCCCGACACAGGGCGCTCATGTTGGCCCCAGGCTGCACGGCCCGAAGTACGAAACGGATCTTCTGATCCATCACATTCGTCACTTTCCAGGGCATCTTCACCTCCTACCCAAAGAAGGCTACTTCTCACCCTGATGTGTAAAGGATGTCCTGATACAAACTGTAAACGATGTCCTGATACCGTACACACGAGGGTCGCCCCTACGGTCGCACTCGCGTCCTGTTGTGGTGTAAACTCATCGTCAGGTCGCCGGAGTGGTGGAATTGGCAGACGCGCTGCGTTCAGGACGCAGTGGGCTAGACGCCCGTGGGAGTTCGAGTCTCCCCTCCGGCACCACCCTTCCGAGAGATTCCGAAATCCTCAGTAAAGAGAGGCGTTCACGTAGCGGAGAAGCTGTTGGGAAACGACGCTTCTCATTTCGTCTTCGGAACGAAACGGCCCAGCTTTTCTTTGAGTTCCGCCATGTTGTAGGGCTTGGTCAACACGTCCTGACCCCCCGCGGCCAGAATTTCTTCGGCGCTTCCCTCCATGGCCGCGGCGGCGATGGCCAGGATCGGCACCCGAGCCAAGTTCCCGGCCCTGCGAATCTGACGGATGACGCGGTATCCGCCTCCGCCGGAGATCATCATGTCCACGATGATCAATTCCGGGTCGAAGGCCATCAAATCGGCGATGGAGGACCGGGGCGAGAACGACCGCGTCCGGAAACCGAGACTCTGCAACACGAATTGAACCGAGTAGATATCGTCGGCTATCTCCTCGATCACGGCCAACCGTTTCGAATCCGGAGTCGGACCCCGAGCGCGGCGGCGCCTCACCGGTCCAACATCCTTCTGAGCAGTTCGTTGACCAGCTTCGGGTTGGCCTGCCCGCGGGTCTGCCGCATCACCTGTCCCACGAAGAATCCCAGCAGGCCCTGCTTCCCATTCCGATAACGTTCCACGGCGTCGACATGCGACTCCAGAATCCCGGAAACAATGGTTTCCAATTCGCTCCGGTCACTGATCTGGGACAGGTTCTGTTCCCTGACGATCGTCCGCGGCGACTTACCCGTCTCATACATTCGATCGAAGACGCCCTTGGCCATCTTGCCGCTGATGGCTCCGTCGTCCAAGAGCCGGATCAACTCCCCGAGATCCGCGGCCTCGACGGGAGATTCGCGGAGTCCCAGCCCATCTCTCTTCAGACGATGGGTCACATCCCCGACCATCCAGTTCAGAACCGTCTTGGCGCTGCCGGCACTTTTTGCGGATGTTTCGAAGTAATCGGCAAACTCGGGCGTCCGGGTGGCCACGAGGGCGTCGCTCTGATCGAGACCGTACTGGGAACCGAACCGGCGCGCGCGTTCTCCCGGAAGCTCCGGCAAATTGTTCCTGAGCTGGTCCAGCCGCTCAGCCGAGATCACGACCGGAAGCAGATCGGGATCCGGAAAGTACCGGTAGTCATGGGCTTCTTCCTTGCTTCTCATGGGACGGGTCTCTTCCAGATCCTCTTTCCAGAGCCGCGTTTCCTGAACCACTTGCCGCCCCGACTCCAAGACTCGAATCTGCCTCCGGATCTCGTAGTCCAGAGCCTTGTTCAGAAAACGGAAGGAGTTCAGATTCTTGATTTCAGTCTTGGTCCCGAGTGAAGTCTCCCCCAATGGCCGGACCGAGACATTGGCATCGCAGCGGAGACTTCCTTCCTCCATGTTCCCGTCACACAGCGCCAGATAGAGCAGGACTCTTCTCAGGTAGTCCAGAAAATTTCTGGCCTCCCGGCCGGACCTCAGGTCGGGGCGGGTGACGATCTCCATCAACGGGACCCCGCATCGATTCAAATTGACCTGAGTGTCCTGCCTCGCGGCATGAATCGACTTGCCGGCGTCCTCTTCCAGATGGACACGAATGATCCCCACGCTGAGTTCGCGCAGGGTTCCCCGATTCCCCGGAGTCCCGCGATCCATCGTCACAAGCCGTACCCGGCCGTCGACCGCCACGGGTTCTTCATATTGGGAGATCTGGTAACCCTTGGGAAGGTCAGGGTAGAAATAGTTCTTTCTGGCGAGAAGTGAACGCCGATTGATGCGGCAGCCCAGGGCCAGTCCGGCCGTGACCGCCATCTCCACGGCATGCCCGTTGACCACCGGAAGCGAGCCGGGAAGACCCAGACAGACCGGACATGTCTGGGAATTCGGGGGAGCTCCGAACCGGGTGCTGCAACCACAGAACACCTTGCTCCGGGTGCGCAGTTGAGCGTGGACTTCGAGACCGATTACCGGCTCGTACTGCATCGGGCAATCTCCAGAAGCTGCTTCAACGCCGTTTCCGACTCTCCAGGCGCCGGGATCCACTGCATGCCGTCCTCCCGGCGAAACCAGGTCATCTGCCGTTTGGCGTAGCGGCGGGTGTCCCGGCTCGTCAGCTCGATGGCGTCCTCCAGTTTCAACTCACCCCGAAGGGTCTGCACGGCGTACCGGTAACCCAACGCCTCAAAGGCCTTGCACCGCTCATCGTACCCGTTCCCGAGTAGTCGATCCACTTCGTCCAGAAGGCCACTGCGAAACATTTCCCGGACTCGAGATTCGATCCTGCGAAAGAGGAGCGTACGGCACAGGTTCAGTCCGATCTTCAGAATGCGGTAGCCGGCGATCGGTGTTCGGCGCTCCTGAAGCCGGCTGATGGGAGTCCCTGTCAGGAAGTAGACCTCCAGCGCTCGTATCAGGCGCCTCCGGTCCCCCACGCCGATCTTCCGGGCCGTCTCCGGGTCCTTCCGGGCCAAGAGGCTATGCAATCTCTCCTGACCGCGGCGTTGCACCATCTTCTCCAAGCGATCCCGAAGGATTTCACAGCGGGAGGGTCCATCGAAGACTCCCTGCAGCAGAGCCCTGAGATAGAGTCCGGTGCCTCCCACGACGAACGGAATCTTTCCCCGATCCCGGACCTGATGACAGACTTTCCTGGCCTCCACCATATATCGCCCTGCACTGTAGATCTCGTCCGGTTTCAGAAAGTCGTACAGATGATGGGGCACCGACTCGGTTTCCCGGGGCGACGGTTTCCCGGTGCCGATCCGGAGTTCGCGGTACAACTGGAGTGAATCGCAGTTGATGATCTCCCCGTCCAGCCGGAGAGCCGCCTGGACCGCCAGCGCGCTCTTGCCGGAGGCCGTTGGACCGGCGATAGCAATCAGTAGGGGATCTTCGGGGGACGGCGACGGCGTCTTCAACGAAAACCTTCCCACTCCACCGGTATTTGCCTTTCCCATCAACCGGCGTGGTCCGGGACGGAAAACGCCGGTCCTGTCTGACCGGCTACGGTCATCCGATCCAGGATCTCCAGAGCCAGCTCCAGGACCCGGGCGCCTTCCCCTCCGCTACATCCGCGCCGGACTTTTCGCTCCTGGCCGTGCTTCCTCGCAACCTGCTCCAGGAACGCCATAATCTCCATCTTGAGAGGTTCTTCGCGCGTCACCTCCGGAGACCGGTTGACGATGCGCTTGGTCCCATTCACCTCCACCATGCTCGAAACCTCAGCCACCTGACGGTCCAGGTCGAGGGAGATGTAGTCGTCCGCTTGGAAGAACCTCAACTTTCTCATCTTCTGCTTCGAGACCCGGCTCGAGGTGAGATTGGCGACACATCCGTCCTCGAATTCCAGACGGGCATTGGCGATGTCGATCCGGGGGGTGAGCACCGGAATCCCCACGGCTCGAATCTCCGTGATGGGGCTCCGGACCATCTCGGTGACGAGATCCAGATCATGAATCATCAGGTCCAAAACCACATCCACGTCAAGACTGCGTGGCGTCAGCACGCTGAGCCGGTGGACCTCGAAGAACCGGGGAGTCTTGATGAAGGGCCGTATTGCCAGCACCGCGGGATTGAACCGCTCGGAGTGACCCACATGGAGAACCGTCCCTGGGGACTCATCCACCATGCGCCGAGCGGATTCCAGGTCTTCGGCGATGGGTTTCTCCACCAGAACGTGGATTCCCCGCTTCAGGAACGGAAGGGCGACGGCAGCGTGGAAAGAGGTGGGAACGGCCACGCTGACGGCGTCTACCCGATCCAACAGGGGACCGTGGTCCGGCCAGGATCGGCAGTCATACCGGGAGGCCATCTCCCGCCGCCTTTCTCCGATCGGATCCACCACGCCCACGAGCTCCACTTCCGGGAGACTGCTGTAAATGCGGGTATGGTGACTCCCCAATACGCCAACGCCGACCACGCCGACCCGGACCCTGTCTTTGCCACTCATTGGCAGACCACCGCTATTCTCGAATCGTCGGCGCCCCGGACGAAGTGGTCCCGGTCCAGGATCAGGGTTAGGCCGGAATCGATGGAGAGAGCTGAGACCCGGCACTCTCTCAAAACCTTCAAGGTCTCCGATCCGATGACGGGAACGTCGTATCTCATCTCGTCGCGGGCACGACCGGCTTTGACCACCGTAAGACGGCTCCCCGCAACCAATCCGGCCGCTCTCCGGATGGTGGCATCGGTCCCCTCCATGGCCTCCACCGCCACCACGGCTCGATCCTTGACGACCACGGTCTGGCCCAGATCGAGTCTGGACAACTCCTTGGCCACTTCCAGGCCATAATCGATGTCCCGTTTTTCCCGGTCGTTGGGCTTGCGGCGAGTGAGCACACCCGGGCCCGGGATCAGATCGGCCAGCAGCCAGGTCGAGTCCAGGACCTCGATCCCCTCGGCCCGCAGGACTCCGATGACGCCTTCGATCAGCGACCGCGTATTGCGTCGGCGCAGTGACGCCAGCATGCGCAACATCCTGCCGTCGGGCAGCGCGGACAGGATTCCCGCCGGCGTCCGAAGACCGGCTGCGAATATGCGGATGTGCTTCACCTGGCCGGCCATGACGGCGTGCCGTATCCCCGCGTTCTTGAACACGCGGATCAACTTCCCCAACTGGCCCAACCCGATCCAGTGGAACGACGAGCCGCTGGAGAGCTGACCCGACATCTCTTCCAACTGGGGACCCGCTTCTTCTCGAATGGCTGCCACGACCAGCGGCAACCGTCGATTTCGGGCTTCGTCCAGCACCAGGAACGGAAACCGTCCGTTTCCAGCGATCAATCCGAGTTTTTCGACTTCCAACGATCCCTCTCTCCGGTCCCCAGGGGTGCTCGCACAGCAACCTGCACCGATCTTACGCTTGGCTCCGGAGCATTCGGCGCGAGGCGCCTACCGAATAACCCCCCGGCTCGAGGTCTCCAGGAACTGCAGCAGGGTTTCGACATCGGGTGTTTCCAAATCCTCCTGCAGGATGCGGTCCCGAGCATGGGGCAGGGTGAGACCCTTTCGAAAAATCCACCGGTAGGCCTTCCTCAACGCCCGAATCCGTTCCTCCGAGAATCCCTTGCGGGAGAGACCGATTCCATTGATTCCGTAGGTCCGGGCCTGATTGCGATGTCCCACCGTCTTGATGAATGGCGGCGCGTCCCGGGTGATCACGGAGTAGCCGCCGATGAAGGCGTGGCGTCCCACCCGGCAAAACTGGTGAACGCCGGTGAACGCACCGACCGTAGCACCATTCTCGATCTCCACATGGCCGGCCAGCGTCGCCGCATTCGCGAGAATGCCATCGTGCCCCAGATGGCAATCGTGCGCCACATGCACTCCCGTCATGAACAGGTTGCGACTCCCGATCGTGGTCTTGGCCCCACCCTGAGCCGTACCCCGGTTGATGGTGACGAACTCGCGGATGATGTTCTCGTCGCCGATGTGAAGGGAGGTCTCCTCGCCCTGGTACTTCAGGTCCTGGGGATCCGTCCCGATGGCGCTTTGCCCCAGGATTCGATTTCGTTTGCCCAAACAGGCGGGACCTTTCAGGACAGCGTGGGGACCGACCGCGGTCTCTTCACCGATCACGACTCCGTCCCCAATGATGACAAAGGGACCGACGGTCACTCCGCGCCCCAATCGCGCGCCGGAAGACACCTGTGCCGTGGGATGAATCTGGGCGGTATCGGCGACGGGCATGGCGTCAACCTCGGCCGGAAACGACCGAGGAACGGTCCACCAGAGAGAACAGGATCTGCGCTTCTGCCGCACGCTCGTCTCCGACAAAAGCTTGGCCCCGAAGTTTGCCCGCCCGGCCCCTGATCCGGACGACGACCATTTCGAGCCTCAATTGATCTCCCGGCCTGACCGGCCGGCGAAACCGCGCCTTCTCGATACCCATGAGAAATACCAGCTTGGATTCCCGATTCGGGAGAGACTTGAACACCAGAAAGCCGCCGGCTTGTGCCATCGACTCGATGATCAGAACTCCCGGCATGATGGGCGCCCCGGAGAAGTGGCCCTGAAAGAACGGCTCGTTGATGGTGACGTTCTTGATGGCCACGATCCGTTCGCCCTCCTGGTATTCGATCACCCGGTCAACCAGGAGCATGGGATAGCGATGGGGGAGGAGATCCATGATCTCCTGAATGTCGAACATGCCGCGTTCCTGCCCTTCTTTCAAAAGCAGTATCCTACCCACCACCGGAAAGGCGTTTCAAGGCTGCCGCTTCTTCCACGCGCGCCATTCCGCCATCAGTTGAGGAAGGCGCCGCGTCAGGGCCTGAATCTTCACCGTCGTCCGGTGTTCTCTGGCCGGTTGTCCGGACACCGTCATCCCATCCGGGATGTCCTTGGTCACCGCAGTCTTGGCCAGGACCTTGACGCCATCGCCGATTCGGACGTGGTCGACGACTCCCGACTGCCCCGCCAGAATGCAGTTCCGGCCCACGGTGACACTACCGGAGACACCCACCTGCCCGACCATGACGGTGTTCTCGCCGATGGTGCAGTTGTGACCGATCTGCACGTGGTCGTCCAGCTTGACGCCCCTGCCAATGGTGGTCTGACCGAAGGTGGCCCGGTCCACGCAGCTGTTGGCGCCGATCTCCACGTCGTCCTCGATCACGACCGTTCCCCGCTGGGGGATCTTGACCTGCCGTTCCCCGTCGAAAACATAGCCGAATCCATCGGCACCGATCACGGCGCCGCTGTGGAGAATGACGCGGGCACCGATGCGAATTCCGCCGTAGACGGTCACGTTCGGATGGAGAATGGTGCCGTCACCGATGGTGCACCCATTCCCCACATGGACCCCGGGATGGAGGGTCACCTCTTCACCCAGAGTGACTCCGTCTCCGACATGGGCCTGGGGATAGATGGACACCCTCTCGGGGATTGAGCAACCCCGGCCCACCGTGGCGTGAGGTGAGACGCCGGTCGGTACAAAGGGCGTCCTATGGATGAATTGCAAGAGGCGGGCGAAAGCCAACCGCGGGTTGTCGACGCGAAGCAAGGGACGGCTCCGAAACGGCAACCCCTTGGATACGATGACGGCCGACGCGCCGGTTTCCTGAATCCGCTCCGCGTACCGTTTCTCCGCCGCCAACGTCAAATCGCCCGGGCCAGCCGTCTCGAAGGGTCTCAACCGCTTGATGGGAGTGTCCGGATCTCCCGCGACCTCTCCACCCACGCGTTCCGCCAGCCGTCGCAGACGATAGAGCACGGTCGTTCCCTTACGGGCATCGACGCGCCGCCGGCGACCATTTCGCCGGGCGCATCATCGGAATCGGAGGGAAGCGGGACTAGGAGCCTGCGCCGCAGAAATTGATCTACTGCGCAGACTCCTAGGACCGCCAATCCAGGATCAATCCTGCCGCGACGGGATTCCCGCCCGGGCGCTAAGGCTGGGCCGGAGCGGACGAAGCCTGGGCGGAAGCCACCGGATGACGTTGATTGTAGATGGAGACGAGTTCCTTGGTGATGTCCAAGGAGGGATCTACATAGCTCTGGCTCTCGTTGCGCAAGAAGATGACGGAATAACCGTTCTGCTGGGCGTACTCGTTGATGATCGTCTGGATATTGGTTCCGACCTGTTCCAGCATCTGACGGTTTCTGGCCTCGGACTCCAACTGGCTGTCTTCCTGTTTCCGGCGCAGCCTCCGGTCCCGATCCTCGATGGTCCTCATCATTTCTGTCCGGGTATCCGGATTCAGTGTCCGTTCCTGGGCGGCGAACTGTTCGCGCAACCGATCCAGCTCGGTCTTGTCCTGCTGCAGTTCCTTTTGTCTTGACTCGGCCCACTGCTGAAACTCGGCCAGCTTCTGCCTGCCCTCGTCGGTCCCCTGCAGAACTTCAACCGAATTGACAAATCCAAATTTGAGCCCGCCGGCGGTCAGACCCTGTGACATGGCCCAGGGCGCCGCGGCCATCACACCGGCAAGGCCGGCAATCAAGACCAAACATCTTCGAGATCTCGTGAACATGATCCCCCCAATTCCTTTCCTAGAAGGTATATCCTACCGTAAATCGAATGTTCTTGCGACGTTCCTGCATCGGATAGCGGATCCCGTTCACCGTCACCGTGGTATCCATAACCATGGGATTATAAGCGAATATGAGGCGAAATGGTTGGTTGAGCATAGGCATGACGAACTGGAACTCCATTCCTGTCGACATTCGCCAAACGTCGTTGGTGTTCTCCAACAGGTCAATCGCCGTGTTCGGCCCGAACAGAACCAACTTGTTCCTCTTCAGCACCGTGTTGATCCCGAAATCCGCGAATGCGGCCAAATGAATGGGCCCGGCCACGGGAATTCGATACTCGCCCGTAATCAGTAAAGAGGTGTCTCCACCGGCCGGAACCAAATTCTCGCTCAGGGCCGGAAGTCCCGTACGTTTGTCGATGATTGGATTTCCCGACCCGTCCCTCAGGGGGGATCGAGTCTTGGCCCATGGCGTCACCGACCTCAGATCGAATCCACGAAAGTCGAACTCCCCGCCTCGATAGATCCGTTCGAAGAAAGGCACCGTCATGGGGCCGCCGTTGGGTAGCTTTCCGTAGGGCAGCAGGTGCAGGAACTGGGCCCGGAACCCGATACTGTTGCGGCCGCCGCTCAACCAGCGGTCTTCCATGAATTTCTGATATTCGAGTATGGGAGAAATGACGTTGTAGGTCCCCCCCAAAGGCCCCCCGGCAAAGGGCACCTGGAGCCGCAACATGGATCCCCGGGTGGCGCCGAAAAACGCGTTCTTGCTGTTGTAGGTCCAACTGGGCGTGACCTCGCTCCGGATGATGCCTTCCTGGGCATCTTCGCGGCTGCCGCCGGGAGTGAACCCGGTCAGCTGACTCAAGGCAAAATCGCCGAAGGATTCTGCCACGTCCGTGATGCTGATCCTCTGGAGCTGATAAGAGAGTCCCACCCGCACCCATCGCCACAGGGGATAGGCTGTCTGCACACTGAACCCGGTACTGCTCCGGGTAAAAAGGTTGACGTTGTTCTCGGGCAGGAACAGACCATAGAAGGCCGTATAGGTATCGTAACGGAAGCGCTGGCTGAAGATGGAGAACCCCAGGGACAGGCGTGTATCCAGAAAATACGGTTCTTGGAACGAGAAATTGTACTGCTGAGTTCGAGTCCCGGTGACCGCCTGGACGTAGATTTGCTGACCCAATCCCCGGAAGTTGTTGGTCGAATAACTGAGCCCGATGAACTTGCCGCTGATGCCGCTCACGCCGCCGGTCAGACCGATGGACTGTTGGCTCTGCTCCTTGACCGTGACCAGAACGTCCACCTCGGCCAGATCCGGGCGCTTGACGACCTCGTAATCCTCCTCCTCGATCTTGTCGAAGAACCCCAACTGATTGAGACGAATGACGGAAATGTCCAACAGGTCGCCGTTGAACTGACGCTGCTCCTCCAGCAGAAACTCACGCCGGAGAACCTTGTCGCGGGTCTTGGTATTCCCCAGGAAGTTGATCCGCTTCACCAGGTACTGCTTCCCTTCCTCCACGCGGATCGCGACGTTCATGACATTTTCGTTTTCGCCCTTGTCGATTTCGGGAATCGCCTCCATGTCCAGGTAGCCGTACCGGGCGTAGAGTTTCTTCAGGTCATCGTTGGCCTTCTGCAGTAGGACCCAGTTGAAGACTTCGCCCTGCTGAATGTTGTAGGCGCGGGTCAGTACTTCGGAGTCGAAGTTCTTGATGCCCTCCAGCTTGAATTCGCCGAACCTGAACTGAGGCCCCTCGTCGATGGGCACGGTGATGAAGTACTGTTGCTTGGTCTTGCGAAAGCCGAACAGAAGGCCTCTGCCGGCCTCCACGATCTCCACCTTGGGCTCGCCGAGCCGGGCCTCCATGTACCCCCGCTCCCGGTACTTGTCCATCATGTTGACGTGGAGATCGTGTTCGACCTTGTCCTTGATGTACTTGTCGAGACCCTTGAACAGGGTGATGGGCCCCCGCTCCTTGGTCAGCTTCAAGCCCCCCCGCAGTTCCCCGTCCGAAAAGACCGTGTTGCCCTCGAATTGAATCTTGCCGATCCTCACCTTGGGCCCTTCGTCGATGTTGAAGACCACTTTGACGGCGGACGACGTGATCGGCTCGACGGTGACCTCCACTCGACCCAGAGGGCGCCCGTTCGTGTCCAGCAAGGTCCGCAGGGCCCGCCGCGCCTTGGGGAGCTTGGCGCCGTCGAAGGGGTTGTCGACGGTCATCCCCACCTTGAGGTCCCGGAACTGCTCCAGCACGTCCGATTCCTTGAAGGACTTCATGCCCTTGTATTCGATGGTCCGAATGAGGGGACGCTCCTTGACCGTGAACAGGACGATGGTTCCCGTCTCTCCCTCTATCGTATGCACCTTGGCATCGAGGAAGAAGTTGGTGTTGAGGAGACTCCGGTAATCCCGGAGGACCTGCCCTTCGTTGTAGACGTCCCCCTGCCGGCTCTGGATGTAGAAACGAATGGTGTCCTCGCTGATGCGCCGATTCCCGAGGATGCGGACTTCCTCCAGGCGGCCGACCGACTGGCGGCCCTGGGCGCCGAGAAGCTCGGAGCCTCCCCAGGAAAACACCAGAATCAGAAGCACGATCCGGCGCAACCGGACGGCGTTCAGTCTCTGAGCAGCACGATCTGGTTTGCCCATCTTCAAGATTCTATCCAGTGCCCTCCGGCAGGACAATTTTTGCTCGACGATCCCATCCCGATTTCTGACCTGGACTGGGAGATTAGTGAATCTGCAGCCCGCGGCATAAGTCTTCGTGGCCTCTGACCAGGGTCGCCTTCCGGCGGAAGGTATTGCTCCTCGGTTACATACTCCCCGTATGCTTCCTCGTTACTCCTTTACCGGCGAACCGCTCGCCGCTTCAGGTCCTCCGCGGGACTTACACCACGGGCCGCTACGCGATCCCGAATGACAGGGGAACGCCTGCACTCTTGGATCCCTTGGCCCGATAGTACAATGCTCCACCCTTGATAAAGATGGAGAGAGTTTCCTTTTCTTTCAATTTCCCCTGAATGATCAACTCCGAAACCGGATCTTCAATATATTTCTGGATGGCTCTCCTCAGGGGGCGGGCGCCATAGAAACGGTCGCGGCAAGTCTTGTCTATGATCCACCTTTTCGCGCTCTTGCCCAACGATATGCGGATCCGCTTCTGGGACAGGTTCTCGTTGCCCTTGTCGATGAGCAGATCGACGATCTTTCCCAGATCCTCTTCGGTCAGGGAATCGAACAGGATGAGGTCGTCCACCCGATTCAAGAACTCGGGATTGAAGACGCGTTTCACCTCTTCCATGATGACCTCTTCCACCTTATCCCTACCCTGATCCGTTCCGCTCGCGAACCCCATCTGGGGTTTGTTCATCAGGTATCGGGCTCCGATGTTGGAGGTCATGATGATGATGCTGTTCTTGAAATCGACCGTATTCCCATGGGAGTCGGTCAACTGGCCGTCTTCGAATACCTGCAGCAACAAGTTGAAGATGTCGAAGTGGGCCTTTTCGACCTCATCCAGAAGGACCACGCAATAGGGATTGCGCCGGACACGTTCGGTGAGCTGCCCGCCCTCTTCGTGTCCCACGTACCCAGGGGGAGAACCGATGAGCTTGGACACCGAGTGTTTCTCCATGTACTCGGACATGTCGAAACGGAGCAGCGACTTCTCGCTCCCGAACAGGAACTCGGCCAACGCCTTGGCCAACTCGGTCTTGCCCACGCCCGTGGGCCCCAGGAACAGGAATGATCCCACGGGCCGGTTCGGATGCTTCATCCCGGCCCGGCTCCGGCGAATTGCCCGGGCGAGCGCGGAAACGGCCGTATCCTGGCTGATCACCCGGCGGTGCAGGTCCACCTCCATGCGCAGCAGCTTCTTTGTCTCTTCTTCCCGCAACGCGCTAACCGGAATCCCGGTCCAGCGGGAGATGACCTCTTCGACATGTTTCCGGCCTACCAACGGATTGATGCGATTCTTGAGCTTCCAGCGATCCTTGACGATCTTCAGGTTCTCGCGCTCCACCACCTCGCGATCCTTGAGTTGGGCCGCACGGTCGAATTCCTTGGCGGAGATGGCGTCGTCCACCTCCCGGACAGTCACCCGAATCTTCTGTTGCAGAACCGTCACTTCGTCGGGAAATGAGGTGTAGTTGAGTTTCACCCTGGCTCCGGCTTCATCCAGGACGTCGATTGCCTTGTCCGGCAGAAATCGATCGGGAATGTACCGATTGGAATGGCTGACCGCAGCCTTGATGGAATCGTCATCGTATTGCACCCGGTGGAAACTCTCGTAACGTTCCTTGATGCCGTGGATGATCCGTATCGTCTCTTCTTCGTTGGTTGCCGCCACCTTTACGGACTGGAACCGGCGTTCAAGAGCCCGGTCCTTCTCGATGAAACGGCGGTATTCGTAAGGCGTCGTCGCCCCCACGCACTGGAGATCCCCACGCGACAGGGCCGGTTTCAGAATATTGGCCGCATCCAGCGAGCCCTCTGCCGAGCCGGCTCCCACCAGCGTGTGCAACTCATCGACGAAGATCACGAATTGGGGATTCTCGATGATCTCCTTCATGATGGACTTCAACCGCTCCTCGAACTGCCCGCGGTATTTGGTGCCGGCCACGATCAAGGAAATGTCCAGAGCGAGAATTCGTTTGTCCATTAGCATGGCGGGAGCGTCGCCGTTGACGATTCTCTGGGCCAAACCCTCTACGATCGCCGTTTTTCCCACTCCCGGCTCACCGATCAGAGCCGGATTGTTCTTGGTCCGGCGGCAGAGAATCTGGGTGACACGCTCGATCTCGGCCTCACGGCCGATGAGGGGGTCCAAGTCTCCGCGCATGGCCGCTTCGGTCAGATCCCGGCTGAACTCGGTCAGGATCAAAGATTCCTTCACCTTATGCGGCGTGGGACGTCCCGGATTTCCAGACAGCTCATCCCGAACCCGCGCCAGATGCAGCCCCTTCTCGGTCAGGATCATCGAAGCCGCCGACTTGTCTTCCCTGAGGAGGCCCAGAAGAATGTGCTCGGTCCCGATATAGCTGCAAAGCAGGCGTTCCGCTTCTTCGGCGGCAAATGTGAGCACCCGCTTTGACTCATCGCTAAGAGGAAGTTCGACTGAAGTCGAGACTTTCTCCCGGACTCCCGAACGACCCTCGATCTCCTTGCGAATCGCCTCCAGCGTGGCTTCGCTCCTACGGAAGAAGCGGTTGGTGAGACCCTTGTCCTCCCGGAGCAGGCCCAGCAGGATGTGTTCCGTTTCGATGGACCGGGAACCGAGTTGACTGGCCTCGTAACGGGCAAAGAAAATGACCCGCCTCGCCTTTTCCGTGTACTTCTCAAACATGGAGCGATTTCCATCTAAATTTAAGCAAACCGCAAATGCCCGAGCAAACGGCTCACCGACACCGTCGATTATACACACGCATTGTGAAAAAGCCGGAAACCGGCGCCGGAACGATGGCTCCGGGACCCGGAATCGCGCCTTGTCCGGCGGGCGCAGGAACGGTCTCGGTGCTCGCGAGACTTTCACCACGGACTGTTAAACGAGTTTCCCTTGAATGACCTTCTTACGGACGCTGCATAGACCCGCGAGGGTGGCATTGTGGGTTGCGATCAGTGAGGTGAGGCCGTGGTTTCGATGCACCTGATCCAGCAGTTCGTAAATTCGTTCGGAGGTGGCCGGATCGAGATTGCCTGTGGGTTCGTCGGCCAACAAGAGTCTGGGTTCTCCCGCCAGGGCGCGCGCGATAGCGACACGCTGTTGCTCACCGCCTGAAAGTTCGCCCGGCCGGTGCCGCATCCGGTCACCCAGCCCCACTTCCGCCAGAAGAGCTTCAGCCCGCTTGGAAGCCTCCTGGTGGGAGGCCCCCCGCAACAGCAGCGGAAACATGGCGTTTTCCTGGGCGTTGAACTCGGGAAGGAGGTAGTGGAATTGAAATACGAAGCCGACGGTCCGGTTCCGGTACCTGGCCAGCTCCCGCCCCTGCAGTCCGGTGATCTCAAGATCCTGGAACAGAATACTTCCCGAATCCGGTCTCTCCATTCCCCCGACCAGATGCAGAAAGGTGCTCTTGCCCGAACCGCTGGCTCCCGTGATCGCCACCATTTGCCCCGGCTCAACCGTCAGCTTCAAATCCACGAGAATGCGCAGTCGCTCCCGCCCGGAACGATACGACTTCGACAGGCCGCGGATCTTGAGAAGATCACTCATAGCGGAGCCCTTCCACCGGATCCAGCCTGGACGCGACGCGTGCCGGATAAAGAGTGGCGGCAAAACTGATGAGAATCGCCAGCAGCGAAACCACCACGAGATCCCACGGATTCAACTGAAAGGGGACGTAGGGGATCGAATAGACACGAGGTTCCAGCTCGATCGCCTGGTACGCATCCAGATACCAGGCGGTGACCGCTCCCAAGATGCCGCCCAGTCCGGTGCCGCCCAGTCCGATGATGAGGCCTTGGAGCATGAACACCACGGTGACCGTTCGAGGAGTTCCTCCCATGGCGGTGATGATGGAAATATCCCGGTTCTTGTCCATGACCATGAGGGTCAGGGTGCTGACAATGTTCAGGGCAGCGACCAGAACGATGAGTCCGATGGCGACGAACAGGGCCAGTTTCTCCAGCTCCAGAGCTGAAAACAGCGGCCTGTTCAGTTCGATCCAGGTGTTGGTGGCGAAGTCGTCGCCCATCGTCTCCTGCACTGCCCTGGCCTGGCCGTCCACGGCGTAGATGTCCTCGACGCGCATTTCCAACGCCGAGGCCTGATCCTTCGAAAGACCGAAGAAGGACTGAGCGGCGGCCAGCGGCACCAGAGCCCAATTGGAGTCGTACTCCCACAAACCGGACTCGAAAATAGCCATGACCCGGAAACTTCCGACCCGAACACTGCGGCCGAAGGGCGAGAGTTCACCCCGTAGCCCGTAAGCCCGAACCGGTTCTCCCACCAGCGCTCCCAGGGATCCCGCCAGGTCCTTTCCGAGGATGATGGGAAAGGGCCTGCCGCCGTCATGGAATCCTGCCGTGGTTCCCTCGATGATGGAGACACTCAGATTGGACGGCCGGCTCGGGTCTCCGCCGATCCCCTTCAGGATTGCCGCTCCCTGTCTCGCACCGATCCGCAACATCGTCTGTCCGTAGACCGTCGGCACGACGCTCTTGATCCGGGGCATCTCGTTCAGGGTGCGCGCGATTTTCTGATAACCCATGATCGCCCGGTCCCGGGCGGGCAGGAGATTGAGATGGGAGGTGGCCCCCAGAATGCGGGCCTGAAACTCCCGTTGCAGACCATTGTTCAGGGCCAACGCGATGGTGAGGGCCATCACGCCGGCGGCAACGCCGACCACGGAAATGATGCTGATGACCGATATGACGGCTTGTTTGCGTTGGGCTCGAAGATACCGGAGGGCGACAAACAGCTCGAAACGCATTCACGCCCCTTTTTTCGTCGCCTTTTCACCGACTCCGAATGAGCACAACCCGGCCAACGCCCTGCCTCTCACTCTTCATCCCGCGAGCCTCTTTCCCTTCGGGACGGACGGAGATGGGGAAAGAGAATCACTTCCCGGATGGAGGGGGAGTTGGTCAGCAGCATGGCAAGCCGATCGATGCCGATTCCCTCGCCGGCGACCGGCGGCATTCCGTACTCGAGGGCCCGAACATAGTCCTCGTCCATCTCGTGGGCCTCGTCGTTTCCCTGCTCCCGATCGATCAGCTGCTCCCGGAATCGCTGCCTCTGCTCTTCCGGATCGTTCAACTCGCTGTAGGCGTTGGCCAGCTCCAGACCTCCGGCGAACAGCTCGAAACGCTCCGTGAATCGCGGGTCATCGGCTTTCCGCTTGGAGAGCGGGGACAGCTGCGCCGGGAAATCATAGATGAACGTGGGTTGGATCAAGTGCTTTTCGGCCACCGTCTCGAACAGCAGTCCCAGCATGCGATCCCAACTCGACCCCGCCGGTGCTTCCAGGTTCTGTCCACGTAGCAGAGTTTTCAGCCCGGTGGAGTCCATCAGGTTCTCGGCCGAGGGAGCCTGTGGCCCGGGCCAGAAATGACGAATCGCATCCACCATGCTGTACCGTTGAAACGAGGAGAAGTCGATGGTCGCCGGTCCGTACTCCACTTCCAATCCTGCGCAGACCTCCCGGACCAGCCCCCCCAACATCTCTTCCGTCAGATCCATCAGATCGCCGTAGTCGCTGTAGGCCTGGTAGAACTCCAACATGGTGAACTCGGGATTGTGACGGGTGGACACGCCCTCGTTTCGAAAATTCCGGTTGATTTCGAACACCCGATCCAACCCCCCCACCACGAGGCGTTTGAGGTAGAGCTCCGGCGCGATCCTCAGATACAGCGGGATTCCCAGCGCTTCGTGATAGGTCCTGAAGGGCCGGGCCGTCGCACCTCCCGCCAGGACCTGCATCATGGGGGTTTCCACCTCCAGGAACCCCCTGGCCTCGAGAAAGCGGCGGAGGAACGAGATGATCCGGTTGCGGCGGACGAATACGGACCGCACGCACGGGTTGGCCATCAAGTCCAGATAGCGTTGCCGGTAACGCACTTCCACGTCGGCCAGGCCGTGCCACTTCTCGGGAAGGGGCCGGACCGACTTGGACAACAACTGTACCGAATCGGCGAAGACGGTCAATTCTCCCGTACGGGTCCGCAGCAACTCCCCCTCCACCCCCAGAAAGTCCCCGATGTCCAGCAACCGGAACAGATCGTGTTCCCCGGGTCCCACCCGATCCCGCCGCACGTAGATCTGGAGCCGGCCTCCACCCTGGCTCAAGTGGGCGAAGCTGACCTTGCCATGGCCCCGAATCGAGACCATGCGGCCGGCAGTTCGAACTCTCTGCCGCGCGGCCTCCAGATCAGCCGCCTCCAGGTGGGAGAAGCTCTCCAGAATCCAGGGAATTTCGTGGGTCAGGTCGTAGTTGGCGGGATAGGGTTCATAGCCGCCGGCCCGTATGCTCCGCAGCTTCTCCAGCCGCCGGTTGAGCAGTTCGCTTCCGGAACTCATCTTGCCGCTCCCCAATCCCCGGTCCCCTCTGCGTGGCCCGCCGCGTGCGTCATCTCTCTCCTCAACCGGTCTCCCTTTCCCCGTCCAGTTCCTTCCGAACGGCATCCAGGATACCGTTCACGAAATCCGCCGATCGCTCGGTCCCAAATTTTCGTGCGATCTCGATGGCCTCGCTGATAACCACCACCTTGGGCGTGTCCAAGAAGAGGAACTCCGCGATTCCCATGCGCAGCACGTTTCGATCGACTGCCGAAATCCTCCTCAATCTCCAGTTGTCGCAATGGCGCCGGATCAGGGCGTCGATTCTGCTCCGGTCTTGAAGCGATTTCCCGAACAGGTGACGTGCGAAGCTGCGGACCTCTGCTGCAGCCGCGGCATGTGCGTCCCAGAAGGACCTCTCCACTACTGAGCCCGGGTCCCGGGTCACCTCCTGCTGATAGAGCATCTGCAGGGCGTATTCACGGGCCCTCCTTCTGCTCATATCGATCTACTGAACGAGGGGAGTGGTCCCACCAGGCAGTGGGATTGATCGTCTCGCACCGCGCGGGAGGCCATCCCCGGTCTGAGCGACGGAACGGGAGGCCAACAGGGGTATCCCTTCCCCGTGTCCACCGGGCGCA
The DNA here is from genome assembly GCA_965217775.1 of Acidobacteriota bacterium. Lineage (GTDB taxonomy): Bacteria > Acidobacteriota > UBA6911 > RPQK01 > JAJDTT01 > JAJDTT01. The sequence goes on along the minus strand of CBDCJH010000002.1, from coordinate 1,404,040 downwards.
TCAGCCGTCCGCCAGCTTCTGACGAGCCAGGTCAGCCATTTCCACGGCTGCGGACGCCGCCTCCGCCCCCTTGTTGCCATGCTTCAATCCGGCTCGATTGATGGCTTGTTCCGTGGTATCCGCCGTGATCAGGCCGTAGGTGATGGGGACGCCCTGCTCCAGCGCCAATCGCGAAAGGGCTCCGGTCACATGCGAAGCCAGGTACTCGTAATGGTCCGTCTCTCCCCGAATCAGGGTCCCGAGGCAGACGACCGCGTCGCAGATCCCGGCGGAAGCCAGTTTCCGGGCGGCAAAAGGGATTTCGAAGCTCCCAGGCACGTGAACGACGGTCACACCCGCATCCGGGACTCCGAGCCGGTCGAGCAGGTCCAACGCCCCCTTCAGAAGCCGATCGGTGACCAACTCGTTGAAGCGGCTGACAACCACGCCGATCCTGAGATCCGCGCCATCCAAACGTCCTGTGATTTCCTTCACGTTCGTTTCTCCCAAACCCCAGTCTACTACGACTAGCCGTCCGTGGTGAAAGTCTCACGCAGCACCGGGACCGGGGCTGCGCCCGCCGGACAAGGCGCTCTGAGGGAGCATACCTGGAGTATGTGACCGAGGAGCAACGCAGTCCGCGCACGATGCAGACCCGGTCGAATGCCGTGATGACTCTTGCCACGGGCGGCCAGGCTTTCGGCTTCACCGGCCCTTGAAACGGGCCTTTCTTTTTTCCATGAAGGCCCGGGTCCCCTCCTTCATGTCATCCGTGCCCGACGCCAGCCCGAAGAGGGCCGTCTCCAGGGCAAGCCCGGCTTGCAAAGGCAGATCGTACCCCCGATTGACGGCCTCGAAGCAGTACCTTACAGCCAAAGGCGCCAGCCCGGCGATCCTTGACGCCAGTGCTCTGCAGGTGGGCAGCAGCTCGTCCGGTTCCACCACGAGAGTCACCAGACCGGTCTGCAAGGCCTCCTGGGCGGTCATGGTCCGGCCGCAGAGCAACAACTCGAGGGCCTTGGAACGCCCCACGGTCCGGGCCAGACGCTGCGTGCCGCCATAGCCGGGAATGATGCCCAGCTTCACTTCAGGCAATCCGATTCGAGCATCCGTCGCCGCAATCCGAATATGACACGCCAGCGCGAGTTCGCAGCCCCCGCCAAGGCAGAAGCCCCGCAATGCGGCCACAACCGGTTTGGGGCCGTCTTCGATTCGATTCAGGACGGCATGTCCCCGGCGTGAGAAAGCCTGCGCGGTCTCGGCGTCCAACCGGTGCACCTCAGGGATGTCCGCCCCGGCGGAAAACGCCGCCCCGCCGCCGGCGAGGAGCACCACGCGGACTTCCTTCTTCCGCTCCAGGGAACGGAAGGCCGTCTCCAGCTCCCGAATCGTTTCCTGGTTCAACGCGTTCAGGACCTCCGGCCGTTCCAGGGTGAGCTCGGCCACTCCTCCCGAATCGATTTCCAACCTCAGGTTGCGGAATTCCATGACGAATCTGATTCAACTCCCCAAATGCAGACGATTCATCCCCGATTACAGGCAAAGATCCGTGCGCCGCGGACCAGGTACTGGAAACCGCTGCCCACCGTCAGCAGCGCCGTGAGACCGAAAAGACTGCTGTGAAACGGCAGTCGCCACGGGATCAGGTTGTCCACCAGGACCGCCAGGATGATCGTGAACTGGGCAAGTGTGGACAACTTTCCCAAGAGGGACGGCGGAAACGACTTGGCGCCGGTGAAGACGTAGGTCGAGAGCGCGCCAATTCCCAAAAGCAGGTCCCGGGCCACCACCGACAGGGTCAACCATTGGGGTATTTGGACCTCCAGAGCCGGGTTCTCCAGTGAGAGCACGACGAGAGCCCCGACCATCAGGAATTTGTCGGCCAGGGGATCGAGGAACCTCCCCAAAGAGGTCCGCTGCCCGAATTTCCGGGCGATCAGCCCGTCCAACAGATCCGTCGCCCCGGCCAGAAGGAAAACCAACAGGGCGGTTCCGACGGCGCCGGAAACCACCAGCGCCAGAAAAACCGGAACCGAGAGGATGCGAAGCAACGTGAGCAGGTTTGCTGAGGTCATGGCGATTCACCGCCAAGTGGTTTCACCCCCATTCGGCACCGGTCATGATCCGGGGAGGTCAGCTCTTCACGAACCGGGATCCCGATCCCTGCCCGACGGTTTCCCACGACGGCATCTCTCGTTTTACGAAGCTCTCGACTTCTTGAATCGTAGAGAACTCCAACAGCTCCCGAATTCGCTCCCTTGCTTCCTCGTAGACCATCTCTCGAATTCGTTTCTTCACCGTCGGAATGGAGAACGGATTCATGGAAAGCCGTTGGAAACCCATACCGATGAGCAGGTACGCGTAGAGTGGCTGCGCGGCGACCTCGCCACAGACGTAGGCGGGAATGCGGTTCTCCGACGCGACGCGGGCAACCCGTTCCAGGCTCTTCAGGATGGCCGGGTGGAGGGGGTTGAAAAGGGGTGACAGCAGGTCGCTGGATCGGTCCACCGCCAGAGTGAACTGGATCAGATCATTGCTGCCCACCGACACGAAATCGGCATGCCGGCAGATTCCGTCCAGAACCAGTACTGCCGAAGGGACCTCGATCATGGCGCCGACCTGGATCGGCGATTCCGGCTCGATGCCCGTTGCTTCGGACACCTCCCGCTCCACTTCCCGAATCAACTCGCGGGCGGTGACCAATTCGTCCGCACTCGAGATCATGGGGAGCAGAATCCGCAGGTTTCCCTCCGTACGGGCACTGACAATGGCTCGCACCTGGGCTCGAAAAAGATGGGGTTGGTCCAGACTCAATCGAATTCCCCGGAGGCCCAACACCGGTCCACCGCCCGCCAGCCGGCTGAAGTAAGGGTGATCTTCCGTTCCCATGTCCAAAGTCCGGATCACGGCCGGTCGCCGCCCGGTCAATCGGGCCAACCGCCGATAGATGGTCAATTGCTCTTCGAACCGGACGGGACCACTCCTTTCACCCATGTACACGAACTCGGAACGAAAGAGTCCGATACCCTCCGCACCCAGGCCGAAGGCGACAGTGGCTTCGTCTTCCATGTCGGTGTTGGCGAGCACCGAGACCACCCTCCCGTCAGCCGTACGGGACGGTCTGGAATCCCCCTCCAACTGGGAACTCCGACGTTGCTCCTGCCGCAGCAACACCTGGAAATTGTGGCGCTCTCCCGCCGACGGCTGAACCAGAACGGTACCTTCGGAACCGTCGACGATCATTTCATCACCCGTCCGAATGGTTCCCTCGACCTCCCGAACGCCGGATACGGCCGGAATACGGTGCACCCGGGCGATGATGGTGATATGCGAGGTCTGTCCCCCGCGCATCGAGACCAGTCCCTTGACCTGGCTCAGACGAAAACTGGCCAGATCCGAGAGTCCGATTTCCGAGCCCACGAGGATCAGGTCTTCGGATGGTTCTTCCTCCCTGCGGGGCGGCCCGGATTCACCCAGGTTGGCAACAACCCTCCGCGCGACTTCTTCCAGATCCGATCCACGGTCCCGGAAAAAGGGGTCGGTCAAAGTGCGGTACACGGCCAGCCACTCCTCAGTAGCCTCCCAGACGGCCCGCTCGGGACCGTACAGATGATCCCTGATCTTGGATCGGATCTGGTCCAGGAATTCCTGATCTTCAAGGATCAGCCGATGGGCATCGATGATGTAGGAGTGTTCCTTGCCCAGTTGTTGCTCGAATCGTTCCTTGATCCGTACCAACTGGTCTCGGGACTTGGCCAGGGCTTCCTGCAGCCTCTCCAACTCGCGCGGCGCTTCGGCCGGAGAAAGATGTAGCCGATGGAAGTCCGGCACATGTTGCTCGATCCGATACGCTCTTCCAGCTCCGATTCCCGGAGAGAGGGGTGTGCCCACCAGTCTCCGGCCGGATTCGTTGGGTTGCAGCTTCTCCACCATGTCCCTCAAAAATACAGCAAAGACCCGGGTCTTCCTATCAGGAGCGAATCCCGTTGATCACCCCTGCGATTTCACTTCTTCTCACCAAAGCGGTTCCTGACCAGACTCTCTATGGCCTCGGCGGCCTCGATCTCGTCGGACCCGCGAACCGTGAATTCCAGCTCGGTGCCGTAGGAGGCGGCCAACAAGAGAATGCCCAGAATGCTCTTGCCGTCGATCTGCTGGGACCCACCGACCCGTGAGAGCTTGACGTCGCTGTCATAGCGGGACGCCGTTTTCACCAGCTTGGCCGCCGCCCGAGCGTGCAACCCCAGACGATTCCGGATCTGCACGACCCGCCGCATCATTCCCCCAGCAACCCGCTGGCCAACGCGATGTGTTTCTGCCCCTGTTCCAGGACCCGGCGCGCGAGTTCGCTCACGTCCTCCTTCCCCGTCTGATTGGCCAACTTGATGATCATGGGAAGGTTGACCCCAGTGACGATTTCCACCGCTCCCTTCTTCAACCAGGCGAGGGTGAGATTGGATGGCGTCCCTCCGAACATGTCCGTCAGAATGATGACTCCGCCGCCACGGTCCAGGGTGCTGATGGCTTCCTCGATCTCCTCCCGGGACCGATCCACGTCGTCGTGCCACCCAATGGAGACCGGCAGGATGTGGGGAATCTCTCCGACGATCATCTCCGCGGCGGCGACCAGTTCATGGCCCAGTCTCCCGTGAGTGACGACCAGTCCTCCGATATGGGGCCGACCCGTGTCATTCATTGTCTCGATCCCCCGCTCGGGGTTGCTCTCCTCGATCCCAGGGTACTTGAATACGCCTTTCCAGAAAGCGAATCGACTCCAGCGCGGGATTATATCCTTGCATCTTCAATTTCTGGATTCTGACGGCCACCTCCACCAGGGTCGCCAGGTTCCGTCCGGGCGCCACCGGAATCGTGATCAACGGAAGATCCACTCCCAGTACGCGATACTTCTCTTCCTCCAGTCCCAAACGGTCCCGGGTCTCCCGCTCCGGCCATTTTTCCAGTTGGATCACCAGGTCGACGGGACGTGCGGGGCTCAGCACGGAGATCCCGAACAGATCCCTGACGTTGATGATGCCCAAGCCCCTCAGTTCCATGTGGAAGGGCGCATCCGGAGGACCGGACCCCACCAGGCTGTCGCCCGAATACCTCTTCAATACGACCAGATCGTCGGTGACCAGACGGTGGCCCCTCAGGATCAGGTCCAGCGCACATTCACTCTTTCCGATTCCCGACTCCCCCACCAGCAGCACCCCAAGTCCCAGGAGTTCCACCAGAACCCCATGGATGGTCTGGGTGAGGGCCAGATGCTCCTGCAGATTCGCTGTGACCTCAACGATGGCCTGGGAGCTGAGCGCCGTAGTCGTGAGGACCGGAGTCGCCGTCTTCTCCGCCTCGGCCAAAAAATCCGGTGGCGGCGCCAATCCGGTCGTCACCAGGACGCAACAGAGTCCGACGTCGAAGGCGTCGGCAAAAACCTTCCGGCGGTGCTCCGGGGACAACTCCTCCATGTAGTAGATCTCGGTGCGGCCGACGAACTGCACTCGTCCCCGGTGCAGATAGCGCGTGTATCCGGAAAGGGCCAAGCCCAACTTCTGAATTCTGGGAGACGTGATGGAGTTGTCCAACCCGGCCGCGCTGGAGGCCAGTGCCAGGTTCAGGGTCGGATCCATGGACTCGTGGAACTGTCGAACGGTCACCGAGGGCACGGAATGATTCTGCATGGTTCACGCCTCGCCTGCGGCCCTCCCGGTGGGAATTGAGGGTTACCAGCCCGCGGCAAAAGTCGTCCGGCATTCGACCGTCCCTGCATCCCGGCGGACGGCGTTGCGATTCGGGCACATACTCCCGGTATGCACCCGAATCGCGCCTGGTCCGGCGGGCGCAGGAACGGTCTCGGTGCTCGCGGGACTTTCACCACGGACTGCTACAACAGATTCGCCTTCTTTCTGGCGAGCGACCCGGGAACTCTCATCTGATCCCGGTACTTGGCGACGGTGCGGCGGGTAATACGGATCCCATCCCGGTTCAACAGGTTGGTGAGTTTCTGATCGGACAAGGGCTTCTTGGGATCCTCTTGCCGGATCAGGGTTCCGAGCCGGTCCTTCACCTGCATGGTGGAAACGTTCTCTCCGTTGGCGTGCGCCACGCCCACGGAGAAGAATCGGCGTAGTTCCATCACGCCCTGCGGGGTGTGAGCATACTTGTTGGCCACGACGCGACTGATGGTGGACGGATGAACCCCCAGTTCATCGGCCACATCCTTGATCAACAACGGCTTCAACTTCCGAATGCCGGCTTCCATGAAATCGTGCTGCTGCCGGATGATCACTCGGCAAACTCGAAAGATGGTCTTCTCCCGCTGATCCACCCCTCGCAGCAACTCGATGGCTGACCGAAATCGCTCGCGGATGAAGCTCTTGGTTTCCTTGGAGACGCCGTTCTTGCGAAGCAGCCTACGGTAGGAACGGTTGATTCTCAGCTTGGGCAAGCCATCGTCGTTGAGGCTGACCTGGTATTCGCCTTCTACTTTTCGAATATGGACGTCCGGCCGGACGTAGACGGGTTTGGCAGCGGCATATTTCTGGCCCGGCCGCGGCGAAAAGCTTCGAATCAACTCCAGAGCGCGGGACAGATCCTTCGCGTCGCAGGCCAGACGATTCAGTATTCCGGAGATATTTCTGGCTTCGATCAACGGCAGGCAGTCCCGAATCAGCGCGCCGACCAGAGAGTCTTCCAGGCCTGCGGCTCTGGCCTGTAGCAGAAGACATTCGCGCAGGTCCCGGCACCCGATGCCCACCGGGTCGAGGGCCTGAACCGCCGCCAGCGCGGCATCGACACTCTGGGCAGAAACCTGCAGCTGCTGGCAGATCTCCTCCAAGGTGAGGGTCAGGTAGCCATCCTCGTCCAGGTTGCCCACGATGAAATAGGCGATTTCTCGCAGGTCCGAATCGATGCCACTCAGATTCAACTGCCAATTCAGGTAATCCAACAAAGAATCGGCGGACGAGAGAAACTGCTCGAACGAAGCCTTCTGTTCTACGGGTTCGAACTCCTGCCGCTCGTAACTCGAACCCAGGTAATCTCCGAAGAAATATTCGAAGTCCAGGTCCTCCAGACGGCTTCCTTCTTCGAGCGGACCCGCGTCCTGCTCCGATTCATGGGTCGGTTCCGAAACCTCCGGTCCGGCTTCGAAGTGATCCGAGATCTCATCCAACAAGGGGTTCTCTTCCAACTCCTGCTGGAGGATCTCGGAGAGTTCCAACTGATTGACGGAGAGCAGCTCGATCTTCTGGAGGAGCGACGGAGTGATGGCCAGCCGTTGCGACAAGCCAAGAACCAGGGAGGGTTTCAATTGAGCGCGTCGACTCATGGCACTCCAAATTAGTATAGCTGGAAGTGATCTCCCAGGTAAACTTTGCGCACGTCCGGATCGGAGGAGAGTAGATCCGGGGTACCTGATCGAAAGATTCTCCCCTCCGTGATGATGTAGGCCCGATCGGTGATCCGAAGCGTTTCGCGAACATTGTGATCGGTGATCAGCACCCCTATTCTCCGCGCCTGGAGTCGGGAGACCATGCGTTGGATATCCAACACGGCGATGGGATCGATTCCGGCGAAGGGCTCATCCAACAGGATGAAATCGGGCCGGATGACCAGCGCGCGTGCAATTTCCAGACGCCGTCTCTCACCGCCGGAAAGGGTGTAGGCCGGACGATCCCGCAATGCCGCGATGCCGAATTCTTCCAACAATTCGCTGACCAACTGGTCCGATTCACCATGAGGGAGATCCAGGGTTTCGGCGATGGCGTACAGATTGTCCTCCACCGAAAGCCTGCGAAACACGGAAGGTTCCTGGGAAAGATAGCTGATCCCTCTTCGCGCCCGAACGTACATGGGCAACGGAGAAATGTCCTCGCCGTCCAGGAAGACTTCACCCCGGTCGGGGTCCAGCAATCCCACAATCATGTAGAAGGTGGTCGTCTTTCCGGCGCCGTTGGGGCCCAGCAGACCCACGACCTCACCCGATGAGATGGTGAGGCTCACTTCACCGACGACCTCCCTGCTCCGATATGACTTACAGAGGCTCCGCGCCTCAAGCACCTTGTCCAGAATGCCCCCTTGGCAATTTGAAATGGAAAAACAAGACTGTATCGAGCCCTGGCAGGCCGCGGCGAGTCCCGTTGAGCACGGGTCACGGCGCCGGAAGGGAGGCCGGCTGATCGATCACGATCTTGTCGGTTCCCACGAACAAAGTCACCCTCCGACCGGAGGCGCTGCCGCGGAGCGGCTCCACCACCTCGGCGAGCTCTCCGGTCAACTCCACGCGACCCTCCCGGGGATGATACACCGCCTGGTCTCCGCGAGCCCATCGATCCCCCTCCCGGATCTCGACCTCACCCCCCGCGGCGATGCTCCGAATCGTGCTCGAAGGCGAATCTTCCAGCAGAAGGTCCAAATGGGAGGATTCCACTTTGAAGTCACCGGACTCCATCCGGACGCCGCCCCTGTAGGCCGCCTTTCCGGAATTCCGCTGATAGACAAGCTCGGGCGCCTGGATCCGGCACTTGCGGCCCGAAGCTCCCCCAGGCTCCCAAAAGGTGCTGTCCACGTCCTGAACCTCCAGCCGTTCGCCGACGGAGTCCAAGCGAATCATCGTTCCCTGGATCAGGTGAGACTCCCGGAGGATCCTCGGATTTCCGGCGTAGGACAGAGATTTGACACCGGAGTCCAACACCAGACTTTCAGCCTGTATCACGACCGGTTCTTTTCCGGGACGACTGAAGATGGTTTGGACACCCCCACGTGCCGACAGCTCTTCCCGGTCCGCGTCCACTTGAAAAACGTCCGCCCGAGTCCGCGACTCCACTACACCCGTGCCTTCCATCGAGTTCTTGGAGTAATACAGATGCGCACCTTCCGGGTCCGAAAAGGAGAAAAGGTCCGACCCCGCGTCATACGCCGCGTTGTTCGCGCTCAGGGTGAGGCGGCCCTCAGGGCTCTCTTCCCGATAGACCACCCGGCCCTCCCCTCGGGCTTCCTGGAGTTGCTCGCGAATGAATCCAAGATCGAGTCTCCCGCTTTCTCCGTCTCGCCGCTTCATTTTCGAGTTCATGGCCCAATGGACGTCGCCCACGGCCGCAACACTCAGCACGCCCCCCTCCTTGAAGACAGCCTCCATGCGTTTCGACTCCACTGTCCGTTCCCCTTCGGGAACCTGCTGGCGCAGAATCGGATCTTGCGTGGCAACGACCCGCCTCAGTTCTCCAGCCCGGTAGAACGCGTCCATTCGTCCTGCTTGAAGACGAGCCGAAGCCCCGTTTCCGCTTCGGGACCAAGCCACCACATTCCCTGAAACGGTCGCACGATCCGGGACTCCGTCAGGGCCGAGATCCAGAACCAGCAGGTCTCCCTGAATGGACTCCCGAGAATCATCGAGGTCTCGAAGACGTCCGACCAGTGACGTTTTTCCCCTCATCTCCAACCACTTGAGACGTTGATGCTCATGACTCAGGCGAGCATACAACCGGTCGCCACGCCCCTCTTCGAGACCCAGAGTCCGGGAGCGGACGACGACACGCCGGTGCGCCAGAAACAGAGTCTCATCCGAACCCGAAACCCCGGCCAAGCCGTCGATTCGGTCCGCCTCCAAATAGGTCTCGGGGTCTTCGTATACAGCCCGCTGCTCGGGAGATTCCGGAGTGGCTTTGCCTGAGTAGACGTAGAAGCGTTCGATCCTCCCTTCTGCGGAGTCGGAGAACAGATGGATGGACTCGCCGCTGAAGGACCGGCCCGAATCCAGGACCAGACGAACACTACGCGAGGTGAACATCCGCTCCACGCCCCTGTCTTCAGTCAGAAAAACCCGGACGTACCCGGCAGTCAAGTCTCCCTGCGGACCTCGGATGCGAGCTCCGTCCAAGAGATCGACCCGGCGATCCTCCAAATCGTACAAAGCCCTTGAACCCGTGACTTGGAGCCGATCCCTCCCTTGAGTGATATTCAGTTCGAACTCTTCGTCGACCCGAAGCCGGCTCCGCCGGATCTCATAGCTGAGTGATCGGCCGTGACCGGAAAGCTTCTCCATTTCGAAGCGAAAACCTTCCTCGATGGCCACCACATTACGGGCCAAGTCGGCCTTCAGACGATCCGCTTCAATCGTGGTCCCATCCGAAAGTTCGATTCGAACCTTTCCGGTGAACTCGATCCCACCATCAACGACCCGGTAGATCGCTTCGTTTCCCGAGATCTCTTCGGTGGCGTTTCCGTCCGGACCAAAGTGAGTCAGTTTCACGCCGAAAAGACGATGGATATTCTTGACCGTCTGGGTGCTGGTCCCGGCCTCCACCTTGTAGAGCGTTCGCCCTTCCTTGTGCTCCGTATGCTCGAACTCGGTGCTCTGCTGCTGCACCTCGGGAGAGAGCAGCCGTTCCCGCACCAAGGGCGGCCGTGCGTCACGCCTGGTCAGAAAGCTCCAGACCACGGCTCCCATGGCCGTCACCAGCACCACTATCAGAACCAGCCGGATGAGCTTGAGGGAACGGGGACGCATAGAGAGTCCGGTTTGATGCAGTCCGAAAGGGATCGTTCACGGGCCCGTGACGACGTGCGCCGGAGGTTGTCAGGAATCGGACGAGATCGGGTGCGTGCGAAGATCCTGGACCGTCATGAGCAGACTCTCCACGCCCCGGTACTCGTTTCGATTCAAGGTATAGGCCACATCGATCTTCGATCCTCTCGGTATGGTAGCAGCGGCATCCCCGTTCTTCCACCAGATCGCGTCCACACCGGCTCCGTTGGCGCCCAGACGGATCTTCAGATGCCTGTTTTTCAATACCCAGGGACCGCCGGTCACGTCCAACCCGTTCGTGGCGAAGACGGGAACCGGATTCCCGACCCCGAATGGCGCGAGCCGCTGGATATCCCGGTACAGCGAAAACGAAAGGTGCTCCGCCCTCAAATAGGAGTCCAATGAGACCAGGGGCGTCAGATCCTCTGTTGACAGCACGAGCCGGGCGTGGGAATCGAGACGATCCGAAAGGCTCCGGAGGCGGTCCTCCAGAGAATCGCTTCCCTCCATGGCGCAACCCACTGCCTGCGCATGCCCCCCATATCGATCGAGGAGATCGCCGCACCCCTCTAATGCCTCCAACAGATGGAAGCCGGGTATGCTCCTCCCCGAGCCCTGACAGTCGGATTCCCCGATCGAGAACACCAGCGTGGGGCGAAAGAAACGCCTGGCTACCCTCGAGGCGATGATCCCGATCACGCCCCGGTGCCAGTCCTTTCCGGCAAGGACGATGAAGGTCTTCCGGAACAATTCCGGCCGGCTACGCTCCCACTCATGGATCTCCTCCAGGATCGCCTCTTCCTGCCGCCGACGCTCCCGGTTCTTCGAGTTCATGTCCCGGACGATCGCCTGGGCCCGTGACCTGTCGCGGGTATTGAAAAGATCCAATACCTCGGGGCCGCCCCCCATTCGGGTTACGGCATTGATGCGGGGAGCGATCTTGAAGGCCACGTCGTTGAGCCCCACCTCTCCGGAGACCCCGGCGCCGTCCAGCAGGGCCCGAAGGCCCACGTTGTGCGGTTGGGCCAGACCTTCCAACCCCAGTTTGACCAGGATTCGGTTCTCTCCGGTCAGCGGCACCATGTCGGCCGCGGTTCCCAAGGCCACGACTTTCAGGAAATGGGGCAGTATCCGAGCCCGCCCGGCTTTTTCGAAGAGTCCCTGCACCAGCTTGAAAACGACGCCGGCCGCGGACAAGTTGTGGTCCGGGTAGTGACAGTCCGCACGGTGTGGATCGAGGATGGCTCGCGCCGGAGGAAGTTCTGCGGAGGGCAGGTGATGATCGCACACCAGAACGTCGAGGCCCAACTCGCTCGCCCGGCCACAAGCCTCGAAGGCTCGAATTCCGCAGTCGGAGGTCACCAACAGCCCCACCCCGGATTGGTGGCACCGTTCCACGAACTCGGTTTGAATTCCATATCCGTCCTTGAGCCGTCTGGGGATATGGATGGCGACCCGGCCACCGAGCATCTCGAGTGCCCGTTTCAGGATCAGGCTGGAGGTGATCCCGTCCACATCGTAGTCGCCGTGGACCACGATCCGTTTCTTCCCTTCCAGAGCACGCCAGATGAGCGGGACCGCCCTGTCCATGTCCTTCATGAGATAGGGGTCATGAAGATTCTCGAAGCGGGGATGGAGAAAACGGTGGGCCTCATCCGGATCCTGGATGCCGCGGTTTACCAGCAGGCGAGCCGTCAGCGCCGATACGTCCAGCTCGGAAGTCAGAGCCCGAACCGCCTCGGGCTCCGGCTCCCGCAATGTCCACGTGCGTGTCATGACCGGATCTTATCAACGTCTGCTGACGCCCACCGGACGGCGTAGGGGCGCCCCTTGTGGGCGCCCTCTTCCGCCCAAACCGGAGCAAACCGCGGCCAATCGAAGGTCCGGGAGCTGGAACGCCGCCGTTCCGGCGGATACATTTCGGTTTCGGATACGCCGGGTTGGGAATGAGAGGGAAGTTTCCCGAAGCGCTTGCGTCGGCCGGAGGTCAGACGGCCGCGACCGGCTACCTTGAATCGTTCCTATGGAAGCCCTATCTTGACTATCCGGTACCGAAAACTGACTTCCAAGTCTGAAATCCCACCGGCTGAGGCAGGAAACAAATTGCGAAGTCGACTCCTTCTCCTGGCTTTGATCTTCTTCGGGCTTCCGGCCCTCCTGATTCTGCTCGCAACCGAATTCTGGCTCCGCCATTCCTTTCTCGGGGAATCTGCGGAACCTCGCGATCACGCCGAGGAGACCGGGTACCTGCCCGTCCGCCTGAGGGGAGACTACGAAGGCGTCATGTGGGACATACCCTTCATCACCAACGCCCACGGTTTCCGGGACGAGCCACCACTGGACCCCGTCCCCCCGGAGGGCGAATTCCGTATCCTCTCACTGGGGGATTCCATCGGATTCGGCCTCGGCGTCCCGTCCCAGGACCGCTACGGACAAGTTCTGCAGCGGGAACTCAATAAATCACCGGGGGCCTTCCGCTTCCGGGTCGTCAACGCGTCCGGGCAAGGCTACAGCCCCTCCGGTTACGCAGCCTACATCCATCAGGAAGGTCTCGCACTGAACCCCGATCTGGTATTGGTCCAGATTGAACTCTGCAACGACGTGACCGACGAGGCTCTGCTCGGCTGGTCGTCAGATGTCGACGCCGGTCTCCCGAGATCGGTCCGTGGAGGCCGATACGTTGTGAGTTGGGACGGCCAGCTTCTGGGAACTTGGTCTCGAGGACCCTATTTCTACGAAAAAACCTACACTTACACGATATTACTTCGCAAAATACTTGAATCTCTGTACCGAATCAGGCCCACCGAACCGTTCCACAGCACCCGGGGGCTGACCTACTACGCCATGGGTTACGAAAAGTTTCTCCTGGATCGGTATCGGATCGACTCCGGTTGGAGCAGGCTTTTCGGGGCCTTGGAAGGCACCCGGGATCTTCTAGAGCGAGACCGGATTCCGTTTCTCCTCATGTTGGTTCCCTCCCGTTTCGTATTCCTGAAAGACGCTCCGGAGCATGCCCTATTTGCCCGTAAGCTGATGGATCGAGCCATCGAACAATGTCGATCCCGACAGATTCCGTATTTGGATCTATCTCACGATCTGCGGCAAGCCGGCGGATCGGAACTCTATTTCGACTTCGCTCATCTGACCAGCGAGGGGAACCGGATCACGGGACGGGTTCTGGCCCGCGAACTCCGGCGGCGTTATCCCAGTGTCGGGCGGACGGGAACCCAAACCGACTCCGCCACCGATTCACCGCTTTCGCATTAGCAGTCCGTGGTGAAAGTCCCGCGAGCACCGAGACCGTTCCTGCGCCCGCCGGACAAGGCGCGATTCGGGTGCATACCGGGAGTATGTGCCCGAATCGCAACGCCGTCCGCCGGGATGCAGGGACGGTCGAATGCCGTGATGACTTTTGCCACGGGCTGTTAGATCAATTTCTGCGGCGCAGGCTACCAGTGAAGGTCAATTGGACTCGGGCTGCCCCAGGTCTCGTGCCGCCTGGCTCAATGCGGTCACGGTTCGGTTCTCCAGATCCACCGACCAGATAAAGTGGATTTCCGGACCGGCCTCCGGGGTCGCGACGAGATCGATCCACAAGACGGGAACATCGTCTTTCACCAATCTCCACTCCTTGAACGCCTGTCCGGGAATCTTTCCCTCGGTAAGATCCTTGGCGGTGGCCGACTGTTTCAGGAGCAGCCCGTAGGCCGTCTCGGAGTCTCGAGTCTTTTTCAGAGCCTGGGCCTGGCGGGGACCGTCGCTAGGCGTCGCCCCGGATGAGGTTATTGCACTCTCCGGCACATTCGAACCGGACACGACCGGGACCGGGGCCTGAAAGACCACCTTCTGGTCGGCGGGTTTGGGAGGTGGGGGCGGCAGCCGATAGATATGGGACCGGGTGACGTCGCGGGCAGCCGCAATCCACAGTTCCGAAACCTGAAGAACCAACTCCTGTCGGACGGACGGGAACATGAGGAGATAGATGGTGCTTCCCATGACCCCCATGAAGAACACCAGATAGAGGATCTTGCCGAGGAAGGACGGATCGGATGGATCGGACGCGTCCGTCCTGTCCCTTCGAACCGCCACCCGGAGTCTACGGGCCTGTTCCCGCAACTCTTCGACCGGGACCTGATCTTGGGATTCCGGAGATTCCTCCGGTATTGGGTTCTCCGGAGGTTCAGATTCTACTTTCACTACACATCCCTAAACCAGTATATCCAGAACCAACTTGTCTTCTCCGAAACCGCGGCTTTCCAGCCGCCCACTCTTCTTCGGGCCCCGTCTTGCTCCGCTTTGGACCGAAGAGGGCGCCCCGACTTCAAGATCCGGAATTCGTAATCCTTCCGCGCCGGCTCTTCTCTCGGCTGCGCCGTTTCAAGAAGGCTTCGATGAAGCGATCGATTCCCCCGTCCAGTACCGAATCCACGTCCCCGATCTCAATCCGGGTCCGGTGGTCCTTGGCCAGACGATAGGGGTGCAGCACGTACGAACGAATCTGGCTGCCCCATGCGATATCGGCCTTGGAGTCCTCGACTTCATCCAGTTCCTTCCGTCTCTTTTCCATTTCGTAGTCGTAGAGCTTGGCCCTGAGGACCTTCATTGCCGTGTCCTTGTTCCGGTGTTGCGACCGTTCGTTTTGGCATTGCACGACGATTCCCGTCGGCAGATGGGTGATGCGGACGGCCGAATCCGTGACGTTCACGTGCTGCCCGCCGCTACCGGAGGACCGGTAAGTGTCGATCTTGAGATCCTTCTCGTCGATGACAACCTGCACGCTGTCGTCGATCTCGGGTGAGACGAAGACCGAGGCGAACGAGGTGTGGCGCCTGGCCGCGGCATCGTAAGGAGAGATTCGCACCAGGCGATGGACACCGATCTCACCCAACAGGTATCCGTACCCATAGTCTCCTTGAGCCAGGAACGTCACCGACTTGATCCCGGCTTCCTCACCCTCCTGAAAATCCACGATCTGGGTTTTGTAGCCCCGCTTTTCGGTCCATCTCAGGTACATGCGCATCAACATCTGGGCCCAATCCTGACTCTCGGTGCCACCGGCGCCCGGATGGATGGTGACGATGGCGTTGCAGGCGTCGTCCCGGCCTGAGAGAAGCGTGTTCAACTCGGCCTTGGAGAGCCGTTCCTCGAGGTCCCGCACCTGTTGCCGGATATCGTCGAGGACGTCCTCCCCCTCCCTCCCCAGCTCCATCAACACCTCCAGGTCCTCCAGACCGTTCCCGCACTTCCGGGATAATTCCAGGCTCCGGTGCAAGTAACGGCGGCGGCGGAGAACGTGTTGGGACTCCTGGGTCCGGGTCCAGAAGGCCGGGTCCGAGATCACCTCCTCGATTTGTCCCAATTCCTTTTCCTTGGCCTCGACGTCAAAGATACTCCCAGAGGTTGCCGATCCTGTTCCTGAGATCCCGATAGCGTTCCTGAATATCGTCCATGGCTACAGCCTCCCAATGTCTGGCGTACGGATTCGGGCGATGGCGCTTTCCGGACGGTGCGGTTCGATCAGAATTTGCGGCGACGCCTTATCGCCGTCTCCGAGGAAAGAATAGACCGAGAAGCGCCAAACCGACCAGAAACATATTAATCCATTCCCCCACCCGGGAGTAAACGGACCGGTAGGAACTCGAATGAACCGTGTCCACCAGCAGTCCCTCCTCGAAGAGATCGGTCCGGCTTCGAACGGCGCCCGTGGCGTCGATGTGGGCCGAGTACCCGCTGTTGGCACAGCGCAGCAGGGGACGGCGCTGTTCAATGGCTCGAAAGGCCCCGAACTGAAAGTGTTGCATTGGAGCCGCCGTCGCGCCGTACCAGGTGTCGTTGGTGATGTTGACCAGGACTTCCGCCCCGTTCCGGACAAAGTCTCGCGCCAACTCGGGGAAAATCCCCTCGAAGCAGATCAGCGTCGCAAACCGGACTCCGGAGACCTGACCCAGGACATATTCCCGCCCCGGATGGAACCCGCCCACCTCCTGAACCAGGGGTGTGGCGAATGCAAGCCACTCCGCCATCGGAACGTACTCCCCGAAGGGAACCAGGTGAATCTTGTCGTAGCGGTAGGAGACCGCTTCCCCGCCCTCCAGGAGATAGGCGCTGTTGAAATAGCGGGTGGAGGGAGGCGGTTCGATCGAGGTGACATTCAGCAGCAGGGGGACCCCCGCCGTCCGGACCTGACGTTGCCAGAATGCCCGAAATTCGGAGTTCGTCTGAAGCAGGTACGGGTTCTGGGCCTCCGGGAAGATCACCCAGTCGACGCCTTCTTCAACCGCCTTCCGATAGTGCCGGGGAAGCTCATCGAAGTATTTCTCGGCATAGTGCCGGCGATCGGCAAAGAGCCCGACATTGGGCTGCACCAGCGCGACGCGTAGATTCGGACCGGGGGGCGGAGTCCAAAAATGGCAACGGTACAACCCATACAAATTGGCTCCCGTGAAGCAGATTGCGAAAACGATCGGAATTCTCCAACTCCCGTATCGAAACAGCGCCACGAGAGCTGCATTCCCCAGCAGCACCAGAAACGAGATCAGGTAGACGCCGCTCAGATCCGCCGCCTGGACGATCCAGCGGTAGGGGAATTGGGTCTGGCCCACCAACGCCCAGGGAAATCCGTTTACGGTGTAGTAGTTACGCAGCAGCTCGGTCAAGATCCAAAGGCCAGGGGCGGACCATAGAGCGATGCTTGCGGACTTTCGGGCCACGGCGTGCGTCAGGAGGGAAAAAGGAAGCAGGAACAGATCCAGCACCAGGACCATGAGCCCGAAGATGAGAGCGGACGTGAACCAGTCCAGATTGCCGTACTCGACCAGGACACGCGGAATCCAGTAGAGGACTCCGCCGAAATAGAGGGACGAGAAGATCAGATGTCCCGCCAGAACCCGCCGCCGGGAGCTGGTCTCCAGGAGAAATTGCAGGTAGGGCGCCAGCGCGACCCACGCCAGGGGGTAGAGAGAAAATCCGGGGAAGGCCAGACAGATCCCGATCCCGGAGACCAGCGGACGCAGAGTCCGGCCTTTCATGGGGAATCGGACATGCTTCGCACGAACGTAGGAAACCCGTCTTCGTACAATCGGTCGGCCAAATGGTCGGCTTGCTCCTTGGTGGGGAAGTCTCCGACCCAGACCCGATAGTAACGATCGTTTGTCCCCAGGCGGCGTATCTCGGCCAAGTATCCCCGGGACTGAACTCGCATCAACTCCTTCCGCGCCTCCGCTTCCCGCTCCATGGCGGCAATCTGAACGGTGAAACGGCCTGCGCCTGATGGCGGGACATGCGCGTTGCTCAGGGCGCCGGCGCCCGTTGCGTCCGGTATCGGAAGGGGAGAAGTCTTGGCGCCGGGTGCATCCGCACCCCGGGTCGTCGGGTCATTCAGACGCCCGTAGAACTCCAACCGAGGCTTCGTTTCGGAACCGGAGGAGCCGATCCCTGCCGGTGCCGTCAAACGCGTCGGCTCCACCTCGACAGGGAAACTGCGCCCCACGTAGAGGCCGAGGAGGAAGAATCCAGTTACTGTCAGGAGAGTCAGCCCATAAAGATGAACTATCTCTCTCCAATCAAGCTTCGGAATCACCGCCACTCTGACCCCCGGCCTTCTTGGCCATCTGCATCAGGGGAGACAGGAGGTCCATCGGAAGGGGGAATACGATGGTGGAATTCTGCTCGGTGGCGATCTCAGAGAGAGTCGACAGATAACGCAGCTGCAGCGACACCGGCTCCGTGGAAAGGGTGGCGCCCGCTTCCCGCAGGCGTGCCGCCGCCTGGAACTCACCTTCGGCATGGATGATCTTGGCTCTCCGTTCCCGCTCGGCTTCAGCCTGCCGGGCCATGGCCCGTTGCATTTCCGCCGGAAGATCCACGGTCTTGATCTCGACCAGGGAAACCTTGATTCCCCAGGGATCCGTATGTTGATCCAGGATCGACTGCAGCCGATCGTTGAGCTCTTCCCGTTTGCTCAGCAAGCCATCCAACTCGACTTGGCCCAGGACCGAGCGCAGGGTCGTCTGGGCGAGCTGGGAGGTGGCGTACAGGTAGTTCTCCACGGACACGACTGCGCTGTTGGGCTCGATGACTCGAAAATAGACGATGGCGTTGACCTTGACCGAGACGTTGTCCATGGTAATGACGTCCTGGGCCGGGACGTCCATGGCCACCATCCTCAGACTGATCCGCTCCATGCGGTCGATGGGCCAGAAAACCAGGATCAATCCGGGGCCTTTCGACTCGGGCAGGAGTCTTCCGAGACGGAAGATGACTCCTCGCTCATACTCCCTCAAAACATTGACGACCGAGAGGGCATAGAGAATGCCGATGCCAACCAGCACTATTGTCGAAAATGGAATAGCGTCAAAC
This sequence comes from Acidobacteriota bacterium, assembly GCA_965217775.1. Lineage (GTDB taxonomy): Bacteria > Acidobacteriota > UBA6911 > RPQK01 > JAJDTT01 > JAJDTT01. The sequence continues at coordinate 1,385,175 of CBDCJH010000002.1, read as the reverse complement.
ATGGAAACCTCCACTGTCGCGGGAAGACCCGCACTGAATTCGGATAAATCGATTCGGGTCGGTCAACCCTCTTCCTCAGTAGCCATCGCCAAAGATACTCCCGACCCGGCGTAGGGCTCAACGACCAGGACCAGATTCTTGGCCCCCACCACCTTGACTCTGGTCCCTTGGGGAATGGATGTCGCCGACACGGCCTTCCATCGTTCTCCCAAAACCAGAACTCGACCTTCATCCGCCTCGATGGGGGTCTGAGCCACGCCAAAACTTCCCACCATACCCCGCGTCCCGGTCGTGACTTTCAATCGCACCGACTTCACGGTCAGGTGCAGCAGAAGGATGGCAATCAAGGCGAAGGGAATGGCGACCGCCAAGGCCAACCCGAAGCTGATTCGGAGCTCGGGAAAGGGGGAGTCCACCAAAAACAGGATGCCCAAAAGCATAGCGACGGTTCCTCCGGCGCCCAGAATCCCGAATCCCTGGACCGTGACCTCGGCCACGAACAGACCCAGGGCCAGGAGGATGAGTAGAATCCCGATGTAGTTCACCGGAAGCAACGAGAATCCGAGAAGAGCCAGAAGCAGGCTGATCCCTCCCAATACGCCCGGGAGAATCAGGCCCGGGTTCGAAAACTCCAGGTAGAGACCCAACAGGCCGATCACGCCCAGGATGAGAGCAACGTTCGGATTGGCGATGGAACTGAGAATCTTCTGGCGGAACGTCATCTCGACGACCCGAATATCCTGTCCTTCGGTCGTCAGAACCTGCGAGGCTCCGGAGAAACGCTGGATCTGCCTTCCCTGCAGCGTCGCCATCAGTGCGCTCTCGTTATCCTCCACCAAGTCGATGAGGCCGCCCTCCAGCGCTTCTCGGGCGGTATAGGACTTGCTCTCCAGGACCCCCTTCTCGGCCAGATCGTAGTTGCGCTTCCGCTGTTGGACGATCGCCCTCAAACCGGCCACGGCGTCGTTTTTCACCTTCTCCAGCATGATCTTGTTCTCCATGCCGAAGGGGAACACGGGATGCGCCGCCCCCGTATTGGTTCCGGGAGCCATGACGGCGACATCGGCCGAGAGCAGGATGAAGAAGCCCGCAGACGCCGCGCGGGCGCCCTGGGGAGCTACGAAGCAGACGACGGGAACCTGCGAGTTCAGGATGCTCTGGATGATCTCCTGCATGGAGATGCCCAGGCCGCCCGGCGTGGCCAGACGGATCAAGAGGAATTCGGCATTCGAAGCCTCTGCCTGGTCGATGGCGGAAGTGATGAATTCGGAGGTGATGGGATCGATGGGCCCGTCGATCTCGACCTTTAGGATTTCCGCTTGCACAACGGGTGTCGAGAGGAGCAATAGCAGGCCCAGCGCCCTCTTCATCAGACCAGCGATCTTATCAGTCCCAGGCGAAAGTCGCCAAGATATCCGGTCGGGTCCGGATCCTGCTGAAGTAGAGGAAAGGCGACTGAAGGGGTATCTTCACGAGAGCGTTCAGTGCCCTTTTCAGGTCTTTCCTGACGCTCATCCCCGGCTTAAGGTGCGGCTGCTATACTGCTTCCGTGGTCGTCAAGATCTGCTTGTTCGCCTCTCTCCGGGACGTCGTGGGCCAGTCCGAAATACTCCTCGACTCGATCCCTCCGGGCAACACGGCGCGCCAAGTCTTCCGCCGGTTGGTGCACCAGTATCCGGGCCTGGAGCGCTATCGCAAGGCGCTCCTGGTAGCCGTCAACCAGGAATACACGGATTGGGAACAGGAGGTTTCGTCAGGGGACGAGATCGCCTTCTTCCCCCCTGTCAGCGGAGGAGCCGCGTGATCGAGCTCGTCACGACTCCCATCGATCGGGACCAGGTCGTCCGCACCGTCGCTTCTCCCAAGGCGGGTGCGGTGGTCACCTTCGACGGAATCGTTCGCGATCACGCCCGGGGCAAGTCGGTCACCCATCTCTTCTACGAGGCCTACCCGGAAATGGCCAAGACCGAGATGGCCAAGATCCGCGAGCAGGCCCTGGAGAGATGGCCGCTTCAGGGATTGGCCATCGTCCATCGAACGGGGCGACTCGAGATCGGAGAGAGCAGCGTCTTCATCGCCGTCGCTTCGGCCCATCGAGCGGACGCGTTCGAGGCCTGCCGGTTCGCCATCGACACGCTGAAGACCTCGGTCCCCATCTGGAAGCAGGAACATTACGAGGACGGAGAGGTCTGGATTGAGGGTTACGGCGCATGAAGGCCGTCGTTTTGACCATCAGCGACGGGTGCTTTCACGGCCACAGGCCCGATCTTTCCGGACAGGCTCTGGCGAAGCAGCTCCGGGCGGCGGGATGGGAAGTGACCGCGAACCGCATCGTCCCGGATGAGATGACCGACATTCAGGAACAGGTTCTCGCTTGCAGCGACTCCGGCGACACCAACCTCCTGGTCACGACGGGTGGAACCGGACTCGGTCCCAGAGACGTCACACCGGAGGCAGTGCGGCCTCTTCTGGCCAAAGAGGCCTCGGGCCTGGCGGAACTCATGCGCCTGGAGGGCCTGAAGAAGACTCCCTTTGCCGCCCTGTCCCGCTCCCTGGCCGGAGCTCGCCGCCAGACCCTGATCCTCTGTCTCCCCGGCAGCCCCAAGGGGGCCGTCGAATCTCTGGAAGCGGTCCTCAAATTGCTACCCCACGCGGTGGACCTCCTGCAGGGCCGGACCGGTCACTGATTGCGGCCGCCTCCGCAAGACGTCGTTTAGCCGCATTTTCCTAACCCACTGTAGCCGGAACCATAATTTCTTTGCCGGAGCGGAGGCTTTCCAGCCGCCGACTCTTCGTCTGGCCCCGTCTTTCTCCGCCTTGGACCGAAGAGAGCACCCACAAGGGTGCTCCTACCAAAGATTCTTCGTCAATTTGCACCAGAATTCGAGATTAAGGACCTAAGAAAATCCCGACTCGAGCGTTACCCTCATAGAGGATGACCAATTCCGGGACCAATTCTCGAACGCTGGAGGAGGCCGATTGGATGCGATCCGTTCTGGATGCCTATCAGGGTCCGCTGGTCCGATACGCCGCGCACCTCACCGGTGACCTGGACCTCGCCCGGGATGTGGTCCAGGACACTTTTCTGCGCCTCTGGAAACAGAAGAGGCAAAAGGTCGAGGGACACTTGCCCCAGTGGCTCTTCACCGTCTGCCGGAACCGGGCCCTGGACGTGTTGCGCAAGGAGAATCGGATGAACCGGATGACGGGGACCTGGAACCTGGAACCGGCCAGCGCTGCGCCCGGACCCGCACAATTGTTGGAGCGGCAGGAGACCCTGAGCCGTGTTCTCCTGGCCTTGGAGAGCCTGCCCCCCAGGGAGCAGGAGGTGTTGCGGCTGAAGTTTCAGAACGGACTCAGCTACCGGGAGATCGCCGCCACCGTCGGCATCTCGGTGAGCAACGTCGGTTATCTCATCCATACCGCTGTGAAAAAGGTGCGCGCCGAGCTGGAGAGGCACTCCGAGCCGGCCGCCGCAGCCTCGAGGACGATTCGATGAAGACAGATTCCCAAGATCCGGGCCAAGACCCCAGACTGACGGCCTATGCCCTGGGGGAACTGACCGACGCCAAGGAAATTGAGGCGGTGGAGACCCTGTTGCGAGGGTCTCCCGAACTCAGACGGGAAGTGGAATCGCTGCGAGCCACCGGGGAGCTGATCCGATTGGAGTTGGAGCAGGAACCTGTTCCCTCCCTCAGTCCCCACCAACTGGCCAATCTGGGCAAACGTCCACGCTGGTGGAAACTGCGGCGATCGGGTCGCCCTCGGAACAGGTCCTGGTGGTTTCCCGTGGGCCTGGCGACGGCCGCCGCGGCAACCGTCGTCGTTTCCACTGCGATCCTCTTCCTTCAGGAGACGGAAGAGTTACCACTCTCAGCCCGTCTCCGGGAGCCAGCATCTCCCGCCGGCGAAGCCCCGTCGGACATGGCAGGACTCACAACAACAGTCCATGAAACGGCTAGTCCCGGTCCCGCTGCCGTCGCACCGCCGCAAGAACCAGTGCAAAGCGTTCCCACGGTCGTAGAGAAGGTTTCACCGGAGCCTTCCGCCCGCCAGGATACCTCCGGGTCCTCGCTCCCGGCAGTTCCAGCACCGGCTGATCCTCCTACCGCGTCGCCATCCCGCTCCGAGCCGGATCATGACGTCGTTGTTGAGATGGGTCTACCCGCGGAGACGGTGACCTCAGTCGCCGAATCCAGTTCTTCCCGGATCTCCTATGCCAAAGCAAAAGTAATCGAGCCCCCGGCCTACCCTGAAGGGAGAGTTCTTGAGGCTCGGAAAATCCCGGGAGCGAGGATCGTCGAGTCCCAGGTGCTCCCCGGGGGAATCATTGGGGAGCGATTTCCTCACCGCGGAAGGTCGCGTTTGGGACCGTCGGTTCCATTTCAGCCAATGGTCGAGGTGCGCGCCCGCCTCGACGAGCTACCGGCCGCACCGGCACCCGTCCCCAGCCGGTCCAGCACCGAGGACTACCGCTATCAGGAGGAGAACCCGTTCCAGAAGGTGAGCCGGAATCCCCTTTCCACCTTTGGAATCGATGTGGATACGGCGTCCTACGCCAACGTCCGCCGTTTTCTCCGCCAGGGTTCGCTTCCTCCGAGGGATGGCGTCCGCATCGAGGAGATGGTCAACTACTTCTCTTACGCCTACGACGCGCCCAGCGGAGAGCATCCCGTCTCCGCCCTCATGGAGCTGGCCCAGGCTCCCTGGAAGGAGGAACATCTGCTGCTCCGCATCGGGATCCAAGCCGAGGCCATCGATCCCGCGCAGCGCCCTCCCAGCAACCTCGTGTTCCTCCTGGACGTCTCCGGGTCGATGCGGCCCGCCAACAAGCTGCCTCTTTTGAAACGGGCCATGAGGCTTCTGATCAAGAACCTGGGGGAAAAGGACCGGGTCGCCTTCGTCACCTACGCCGGAGAGTCCGCGGTGGTCCTTCCCTCGACGCCGTGTGATCGGAAAGAGGAAATATTCCGAGCCTTGGAGTACATCATGGCCGGCGGTCCCACCAACGGGGAGGCTGGAATCCGCGACGCTTACGCTACCGCCGCGGCCCACTTCATCCCCGGCGGAACCAACCGGGTGATCCTGGCCACGGACGGGGACTTCAACCTGGGCATGACGGATGAGGGAAGCCTGATCCGATTGATCCGGAAGCAGTCCCGCAGTGGAATCTTCCTGAGCGTTCTCGGTCTCGGAACGGGCAACTACAAGGACGCCGTCCTCGAGTCCCTGGCCAACCGGGGAAACGGCAACTTCTCCTATCTCGACAGCTTGGAGGAGGCGCGGAAGGTGTTGGTCCGGGAAATGGGAGCGACTCTGGTCACCGTCGCCAAGGACGCCAAGATCCAGATCGAGTTCAATCCGGCCCGGGTCGATTCCTACCGTCTGATCGGTTACGAGAACCGGGCGTTACGCGACGAGGAGTTCAACGACGACAGCCGGGACGGCGGTGAGATCGGAGCCGGCCACCAGGTGACTGTCCTGTACGAGATCGTTCCCGCCGGGACCGCGTATCCGGTTGCCGGCGTCGATCCCCTCAAATATCAGACTCCTCCTGAACCGAATCGGGCCGGCAATGCCAATGAGTGGCTCACGCTGAAGATCCGCTACAAGCCGCCCGATCAGGCCGAGAGCCGGCTATTGGAGTTCACTCACACCGGGTCCGCCGCCGGCTTCAAGGAAGCCTTGCCCGATTTCCGGTTCGCCTCCGCCGTGGCCGCCTTCGGCATGATTCTTCGCGACTCGCCTCACCGGGGAACCGCCACACTGCAAGAAGTCCTGGATTGGGCCCGGGACTCCACCGGAGACGATCCTCACGGCCACAGAGGCGAGTTCGTCCAATTGGTCCGGAAGGCCATGGTCCTGGAGCGATAGGCCGGAACTCTGCGACTCAATGAAACTTCAAGGAGTAAAGATCCGCTTCGTACATCTCGAAACGGAGCCGGATCGGTTTTCCTGACAGGGGCGCCAGATTCCCGCCTTCACCGAATTCGACGAAGTGCTGAATCTCGTCGCCATAGAACTCCTTGCTGGACTCGTACCCTGGAACCGGCCGCTTCGTGGCCGCATCCAGAATGGCGATCCGGATGCCGCCTCCGGCTCCGGTGGCGGCATTGATCTCCAGCCGGGTTCCCTGGAAGACGAGAGGACGAGTGATCGCCGTCCCTCCCGGGTAACCGCCGCCGTGAAGGGACCGGAAGCCGTCGACGCGAAGCACACCCCGCCGAATGAAGGTGTCCGGCTGATGGTCGTGCTGCAGGTAGTAGAAGGAGAGTTCGTCGGGCGCCGTCTGCAGCATGCCCCAGGCCATGAGGTTTCCGTGTTTGCTCCAGTTCCCGGGGTCGCGCCCCGGGCGCAGGAAAGGCTCGTCCACCAGGACGAAGTTTCGCGTGTCCCGGCTGTACATGAAGGCTGTCTCGCTCAGACCGTAGGAGGTGCCGTGGAAGGGCTTGCGGGGAGCCGTACGCAGGGGGAACCCGAGTATCAGGTGGGGCGCCCGATGGTAGGGTTTCAGCCCGCTGGTGTAGAGGGAGTGCCGCCATTCCCGGCGCGGTTCCCCATACTCGATCGGCTCGATGTTCTCCCAATTCAGGAAGTCCCGTGAAGTGGCGCGCATCACCGATCGGGTCTCGGGAAGCCGGCGCCTTCCATCCCGGGACAAACAGGGCAGATAGGCCCGAAAGAACAGGACATACCGGCGGTTCGCCGGATCCCAGAAGCTGACGTTGAGAGAATCCAGGATCGCCCTTCTGCGGCTTGGATCCATTCCCCAACGAATCGCCCCGTAGCGGTCGAAGGCCGGCTCCTCGCCGTCCAGGATGGGCTCCTCCTTGAGCCTGCGCCATTCGAGTCCGTCGGCGGAGGCGAAGACATAGGCCTCCGGGTTTCCCCCGACGGCCTTATATCGTTCCGAGGGCGGGGTTCCGGGGCGCGTATCGATGAAAGGAGCGAAGTTGTGGGAAGCCCTTCCCTTGAGCAGTATGTTGTTGTCGGTCGATCCCTCGAATTCAACCCGGCCCAGCCGGACTCGGTTCCAGGTCACCCCGTCACTGCTTTCCGCGTAGCAGGTGAACTGAATCTCGGGGTCCCTGGGTTCGAAACGCAGTCCCAGATAGGAGGCGTAATAGAGGCGAAATCCGCCCCCGTCCTCCAACACCACCGGGTAACCGCAGACGGTGAAGCCATGGTATTTCCGGCCCTCCCATGGAGCATCCAGATCCAGGATCTTTTCGGCGTCACGAGGGGAGTGCTGACGGAACTCCAGGTCTCGAATCGTCTCGAACAGGGTGTCGTCCAGCATCAATTCGCGCCGGGTGCCCAGCTCGACGGGATGGTTCCCTGCCCCGAGGAGAGAAACAAAAACCAGGAAAAGAGATACCAGGGGACCGAAGAGGCGGCCTGTCTTCACCCGGACGCCGAACCGCGCAAAGGGACTCCGGAGGAACAGTTCCGGACCCGCCGTGCGCCTGAATTGCCGCGGGCCCGGTCGACGTCCCCCCATTTCAGATCTTGCTCAGGGCTTCCAGAACCGGCCAGAAGTTCAGTTGCTGGACGGCATGGCTCCGGTAGATGCCGATCCCCGCGGCTCCGTTGTCGACCGCGATCTTGCCGGCAGTCAACATGGAGTCCGGATCCTGAAAGCTTCCCGGGTGATAGCAGGAGAGCTCGACGATCACGGGTACGCGGCCGGCGGCCACGTCCACGGCGTGCCGGACCTGCCGCTGGACCGCCTTCAGATCCGAGTCGGTCCTGAACCAGAGGTAGAATTCATCCAGCAGACCCTTCTCGATCCACGCCGGCCAGTCCTGCAACACCTTGATGTAGTCCTCCGGGTCCCCCGCGATGATGGTGGTCGAAAAAACCGCCTGGGGTGAAGACCGTTTGATCTTCGCCCGGACTTCCGAGAGGAACAAGGTGACATAGTCGGCGCGGAACTGCATCCAATCCGGGTCGTTGTTGGGCAGGTCGAACGGATCCTTGCCGACTTTGGCGCGAAACTCGGATACGGTGCGGTCCTCGTAGCCGTAGGGCACGACCCCGTTTTCGTCTTCATTCCCCAACACGAACTCGACCTGAAGCCCGTCGGCGCGGGTCACCTCCAGGGCACCGACGAACAGATGGGCCTGGTGATCCCGCACCTCGGGAAACGAGGCGCTCAGGTAGAGATCCTGTCCCGGCTCCAGCACATAGGAACGGCTGCGGGTCAGACTCCGGTATTCGGGATGTCGAACTGCGAAATCGGACATCTCGGTGGTGACATAGGGACCGTGATAGATGGGCCGGTGCCGGTCGAGAATCTCTCGAGCCTGAGCCGAAGTCACGGGAGGCCGCAGAAAGTCGAGGGACCACCCGTACGTCATCCGCGCGCTGCCGTGCCGGGGAAAGCCGTTGTAGTCCACATAGGTGTCGAATTTCATCCCCGCCTGGTGCGCGGCCCGGGCGCGCGCTAACGTCCGCTCGCCTGCCGGCAGGACCCTGGCGCTGCCGTCAATGATCTTGGTGACGCCATGATCGGCGCATTTCATCATCCATGCGGACAAGAGGCGGCTGTCCTCGGTCCCTTCGGGGGATCCGTCCAGGTCCGGCGGCCCCCAGAGTACGACTGTTTCAGGCACTTCCAGTCTCCTCCATGAGAGACTCAGACTGACACACCGAAAAGCGAAAACTCAACCGGCGAACGACTGGCGTCCATTCATTCGGGATCGATAGTCCGGGCCCACGGGCGCGCCCGCGTGAATTCTTGGGAGAGTCTCCGCTACTATCGGCACGGCAGGTCCGATGATGAACGAAATAATGGCCTTCGAAGGAGAAGCTGGGGAGCGGGGAAAGGAGCGTTTCTATTGACGGAAATGTTCATGCTCGTCGGGTTTATCCTGGCGGCCTATTCCATCGTGGCCAACGACGCCATCCAGACCCTGGGGACGTTTCTCAGCTCCAACTCTCGCCGTCCCTGGTGGGTGTTGTGGATCTACGCCTGCCTGATACTTCTGGCGGTTCTGGTGTACGGATGGCTGACGAACGACGGCGACATCGCCTACGGGCGCCTGGAGCAGTTTCCGGAGCCCGCGGGAGGCATTACCTGGCTGCACGCCATTCCTCCCTTGTTCATCCTGCTGCTGACCCGATTCGGAGTGCCGGTCAGCACCACGTTTCTCGTGCTCACGGTGTTCGCCCCCACGAATCTGCTGAAGATCCTGACCAAATCTCTGCTGGGCTACGGCGTCGCCATCGGAGTCGGTTTCGTCATCTACCTGATCGTCGCCAACCTTCTTGAATCGCGTTTCATGGCGACGAAAGACCGTCCTCCCAGGCCCTACTTCGTCGTATTGCAGTGGGCCGCGACCGCTTTTTTGTGGAGCCAGTGGCTGATCCAGGATCTGGCCAACATCTTCGTCTATCTGCCGCGCACGGCAGACGTCGGGGTGCTGATTTTTGCGGCCATCGTCATGCTGGTCCTTCACGCCATCATCTTCAAGAATCGGGGGGGCCGGATTCAGGGAATCGTCACCTCCAAGACCAATACGACTGATATCCGCGTGGCCACCCTCATCGATTTCATCTATGCGTCCATCCTCCTGTATTTCAAGGAGATGTCCAATATCCCCATGAGCACGACCTGGGTCTTTCTGGGATTGTTGGCGGGCCGCGAGCTGGCGTTGGCCTTCCGGCTCAGACACCGCACGATTTCAGAATCGATCCTGCTCGCCGGAAAGGACGTGGGGAAGGCCGCCATCGGGCTGGCGGTCAGCGTCGTGCTGGCAATCGGCCTGCCCGTCTTGGACCGTAGGTTGCAACAGGGGTTCTCCGATTTGGCAACCCAGCCCAAAGGAACGGTCGAGGCGTCTGCGAAAATGCCCGCATCTGATGGCGCTCAACCGCAGACCGGGCCCGAAACCACCCCTGCGTCAACCACTCGGACGTGGTAGAGGTTTCCGAAATGGTGGGGTTCAGCCGGAGGCGGAGAGCTCCAGTTCCCGCAGTCGGTTCAGGCACTCGCCCAGGCCGACTTGGCCGAAATGCATGAGGTTGCCGGCATTGATGAAGCGGTAGCCCTGTTCGTAGGCTCTCCAACAGTCGTCGAAACCGGGAAATGTGATCCCGCTGGGCTTGCCGCAGGCGGCTGCGCGGGCGGGAAAGCCCTCCAGGCACTTCTGAACCTCCGGATGACCGATGTTCCCCAGATGACCCAACGATGCCGAAATGTCGGCGGGACCGGCGAACACCACGTCGACTCCCTCGACTTCGGCGATCCGCTCCAGGTTCGCCAGGCCCTCCGCCGTCTCCACCTGGACCACGACGCAGGTCTCCCGGTTGGCCGACTCCAGATAGTCGTTGATATTCACATCCAACAGCATCGGCCAGACCGGACCCACCCCCCGATTCCCCTCGGGAGGATACTTGCAATACTCAACGGCCAGCCGGGCCTGCTCCGCATTGTCCACCTGCGGCACCATGATGCAACTGCAACCCATGTCCAAGCCCTTCTTGATCAGGCCCGGATCCAGATTGGGGACCCGCAGCAGGGCGTCCCGGCCCTCGAGCCGGCAGATCATGGGCACCAATTGGACTTCGTTGATCCCGAAGGGTCGATGCTCGGTGTCGATCCAGAGGAAGTCGATGCCTTGTTTGAGGGTGGCTTTGGCCATCAATTCGGAAGCGTCCGAAAGGGCCGATCCCCATGCCGCCTTGCCCTCCGCCAGAAGTTTCTTGACCCGATTCTGCAACATCATGTCCTTTCCGGCCCCGTCAATCAGAGGGCCCCAACGAGCGGCTTCCATCCGCCCGTCCAACAGGGCGCGCACTATAACAGTCCATGGCGAAAGTCGCCACGGCATACAGTCCTGAGGAACCCGGCGTTGCCGGAACCAAAACTTCTTCGACGGAGCGGCTTTCCACCCGCCGGACCTTCTATTGGCCGCGTTTTGCTCCAGTTTGGACCGAAGAGGGCGCCCACAAGGGGCGCCCCTACGTATAATTCTTCGTCTATTTGCGCCCACAAGGGGAGCCCCTACCGATTCTTCTTCGTCAATTTGTACAAGAATTCGAGATTAAGGAACCATTTCCCGTTTCCTTGATTTGGTATGATTCGATTCGGTTGGCGCCGGGCAGAGAATCCGGTAGTAGATTACACTAATTTCTTTTTATCAAGGGGTGTTTATGCAAGGTATCCTGTCGAAGTACTCGAATCAGACCTATGCTCTGGTGCGGATCGTCTCCGGCTTTTTGTTCGCCTTCCATGGAGCCCAGAAGGTCTTGGGCCTCTTCGGTGGCGTGGGGGGTGAATCGGGTGCGGCGGCGCCCCTGATCAGCCTCATGGGCCTGGCCGGAATCGTCGAGCTGGTGGGAGGTCTTCTGATCGCCGTGGGACTCCTGACCAGTTGGGCCGCCTTCATCTCCAGCGGTCAGATGGCCGTTGCCTACTTCGTGGCCCATCAGCCTCACGAATTGTGGCCGATCCAGAACAAGGGCGAGTTGGCCGCCATCTACGCCTTTGTCTTTCTGTACATCGCGGCCAGGGGCGCGGGAATCTGGAGCCTCGACAAGAAGGGTTGAGCCTTCGAACGGGAGACTTTACCGCGTCGCCTCGCGGGCGATTTTGCGGTAGACGTCCTGACCCTTGCGAAACAGGTCTACGACCTTCTGTTTCTGGGCCGCATCCTTGAAGACCCCGTTGCGGTCGACTCGCTCCACCAGACGGTCGATCTGCTCCACGAAATAGAGCGCATCCTCCCGAAAATGGATGCGGGATCCGTCCCGATAGCAGTAGACCGGGCTGGTGTGGGCGTAGAGTTCGGTGTCGTTGGGCACCAGGCGATGAGCTTCGCCCCGGACCCGAACGGCGATCCAGGCGCTTTCGTCCAATTGGATATCATGTGACAAGCTCGCCCGCGTGCCTCCGCCGGTGGCCTCCACCGTAAAGACCGGCTTTCCGTTGACCACCACCTCCATGGTCTGCATGGGGACGTGGGATACCGCTTGGGCCTCGACGCGCACCGTCCGGGGGCCGGAACTCCAGCGGACCTCCTCCCCCGCCCCCTTGCCGTCGACGCTGAATTCGACGAGGGGAGCGTTGGAAGCGAAGCTCCTGCCCTCGAGATAGGCCTGGATCCACTTGTCATAGGTCAGCCGGGTCCCGGTCTTGACGTAGACCCGGCCGGCTCCCGCCAGCAAGTGGTAGGGGACGTTCAGGAAACAGTCCGTCCCCGCCGAGATCCCACACCTGAATCCGGAGTTGAGAAGCCGGTACCAATCCGCCGTGTTCTTCTCCTCGTTCCCCTGGCACATGACGTCGATGGTGTCGACCACTCCCAGGGCGATGTCCACCGGGTATTCCTGGGGCAACCCCGGATGCACTTGGATGACGGCCGCTCCCTGCTGCTTGGCGGCAGCCGCCAAATCGTGATTCGGCGGATAGTCGTAAGGGTGATCGGTCCGGGGCCATCCGACATAGGAGGGGTGGACAAATTCCTTGAGCTTCAAAAAAGCCATGTGACCGTAGACTCTCAGGTTTCTCATCTCCTGGTTCCAGTAGAGGATGTAATTCTTCTCCGAGAGACGGTTGGGTTTCCCTTCGAAATACACCAGGTCGGTGATGAATCCGTCGGTGTCGTTGCAGGCCAGAAGGTGGGGCACGTTCAGATCTTCGGCCTTGGTGATCCGCAGCACGTCCCGAGGCTGGATCCGGGTGTCGGAAAAGAGGTTGGGGTGGATGTGGGTGTCGCCCGAGAACCACCCCTTGGCCGCCATGTTGTAGGGCCGATCCAGACGGGCCACGATCTCCGTCTGACCGGACGCCGGCATCTGAAAGGTCTTTCTGAGGGGCGCGTATTCCAATCCCTTGATCACCTCCAGTTGGGTCTCGCCCTGGGGCAGACTCAAGGAGAAACCACCGTCGGTGTAGAAATAGTATTCGCCGCCATAGGGCTGACCGTAGTCGGCGCTGGTGATGCGGGGAATGATCTCGTCGGGTGTATGGCGCTTCCCGTCGGCACCGGTGAGATAGACGCGGGCGGGCGTCTCGAGACCCGATTCATCCACCACCTTGACCCGCAGCAGACTCATATTCCTCACCTGCGCCGGGACCGAAACCCGTCCCCTGACGGCACCCGCATCCAACCTGAGCACCAGTTCCGAGGCCTCCGGCCCGATGGGCGAGACGATCAGCCAGACACCCAGGGTCTCCCCGCCTCTCAGACGGACTATCCTGGGTTCCACTTCCACGTCTTCGGAACCGGAACCGATGGTGACTGACGCCTGGTTCGGGCTGTTGTTTCGAACGATCACCGGAATCTCGGTTCCTCCGAATCCCAGCAGATCCAGTTTCTCGGGTGCCTCCAGCAGGGTCACGGCGGAACCGATTTCGATCTTGGTGAGCTGGGGACAGGTGAGGGATTCGTAACTCTCGGTCGTGAACCGGACAATCTCCTCCAACTCCGGAGCCTCGGTGGCGGTGCCGTTCCAGCGCCGGTAGAAACTTCCGACCTTGCCCTTGAGGGCTCGCTGCAGCTTCGCCACGCTCCGGTCGGTTTCGGTCCATTGCAAGAGATGGATGGAGAACTCGGCCAGATCGGAGAGCTGGCGGCCGATGATCGGATCCCCGATAAAGTCAGGGGCTGTGAACGGAACCAGGGTGTTGGGAGGTCCCTCGTGCCCGTTCAAAGACACCGTCAGCAGGCAGAAAAAGATAGCGAGTGATGTTTTTCGGAATGTTCTGTTCATGATACCCGGGAGCCTAGCCGCCCTCCCGCGACCGGTCAAGGCGGAAGCCCGACCGAGCCCTTCCATTCCTGTCGACACATCGTCTTCTCTCACTCCTCCTCCTACGTGTCCAGCAACCGTTCGATGTCCGGATCCAGCACCGGCGGTGGGGAAGCCAGTGAAATACCGACGAACAGGGTGAGCGAAACCAACAGCGAAATCGCGCCGGGATCGATGCCCCACGGGATTTGGACGTCGAGCAGTCGAAACGCGAAATTGATGATCAGGCTGACCAGAATCGCCATCTTGGCCGCCAGGGCCGTCGCCCGCTTCCAGTTCAATCCCAGGGCCACAACCGGAACCAGCGCCGCCGCGAAGGTCCCCCAGCCGAAAGCTCCGAGAATGGCCACGAGATCGCCGCTGTAGAGGGCGAAAACAGAAGCCACGGCGGCGATGATCACGGTGGCTGTCCGGGCCCAGAAGAGCTCGTTTTCCAGCGAATATCCCCGGAGCGCCCGCGGAATATCGTGGACCACGGCTGCGGCGCCGATGTTGAGGAAGCCGTCCGCCGTCGACATGATGGCCGCGAAGAGGGCCGCGAAAACGATGCCGGCCAGAACCGGGGGCACGTAGTGAGCCAGGAATTGGGGAGCGGCGGAATCGGCTCCCGGAAGTTCCGGATGAATGCCTTGGATCACCAGAGCACGCATGGCCAGTCCGATGCTGATCCAGAGCAGCGCGGAGACGGCGTACCCGAGTGCGGAGACGGGCAGGATGTATTTGGCGTCCTCGATCCGCCGGTTCATCATCATCTTGGTCACCACGTGGGGTTGACCGGAGACCCCCAGAATGAAGAGCAGGTACCAGGAGAGTCCCTGGAACGCCCCCATTGTGCCCCACGGGCTCATGGAACCGGCGTCGTCGGACGCTATGGACGAGACGATCCCGCTCCAGCCTCCAGGAGCCACGTTGGCGGTGGCCAGGAAGACGAGGACGGCGGCGGCCACCATGACCAGGCCCTGTACCAGGTCCGTATAGACCGAAGCGATGATGCCGCCCGTCACGCAATAGAAGACCAGGACCGCACAGGAGAAGGCGACGCACGCCTCCATGCTGAAATCGCCCAAGCCGGCGCCCGCCACCAGGTCCCTGAGCACCGTCGCCATTGCCAGGATCTGGGTTGCGAGATACCCCATCACACCGAGGAGAATGGCGAGAGCGGCGAGGAAACGGCATCCCTCGCTGCCGTACCGGGCCGCCACCGCATCGGGCAGCGAGACTGGTTCCCTGAGTTCCGCAAGCAGCCGAATCCGTTTGGCCAGCAGGGCGAAACAGAGAACGTATCCGAGGGGGATGCTCATCACCATCCAGACCGACGTCATTCCCATCCGATAGACCAGACCGGGTCCCCCCACGAACCCGAATCCGCTCATGGTGCTGGAGAAGACGGCCAGGCCGGTGACCCAGATGCCCAGGTCGCGCCCCGCCATGAAGAAATCCCGAGTGGAGCGCGTCCGGCTCAGGGCCCACAGGCCGACTGCGACGCACATTCCCATGTACAGGCCCACGAAGACCAGGATCACCGAGCTTCGGGAGGGGTCCATCACTCCGATCCCTTCCCTCTCCGGGAATGGAGGAGTTCCCGAAAGCGCCGGCGACTCTCATGGTTCAGGATCCACCGGTCGAAGGCCACGACGTACAGGATCACGAAATAGAAGGGGGGCAGAATCCAGAGGAAGAACACCATCACCACCGTGGGCGGCGGGAAGGACCAGAGAGAAGGGGCGATCGGAAAGAGGTGGGCCAGAATCATCCAGGAAAAGATTCCGGCGTGAAGGAGGCCTCCCAGCAACAGGGGAACCCGTAGCGGGCCCAATCCCTTTCGTCCCGCCAGACCCAGACCCAGGAGGCAGAGATACACGGCGATCTGCAGCGTCCCGGCCAGCCAGACACCGGCCAAGAGAGGATCATCGTTCTCCCAACTCCAGCCGCTGCGTTGCATGGTCGGGAACTGAGGATGATCAATGGGTCCCCAATGGCTCCTGGCGCCGTTCAGAATGAGAGTTCCCAGGACCAGGCTCAGCGTGGTGAGCAGAGCCAGGAGCAGCCACGTCAATCGAGTTCGCGAATCTCTATCGGACATCCTTTTACAACCCCTGGGGAGAGAAGATCGGTACCAGGAGAACCAAAAGAATCAGAATCACCACGGTCAGTGGCGTACCGACCCGGATGTAGTCGATGGTTCGATAGCCGCCTGCTCCCATCACCAGGAGGTTTGCCTTGTGGCTGAACGGCGTCATGAAAGCAGCCGATGCGGCCAGACTGACGCTCATCATGACCGTATGCGGGTCAAGCCCCAGTTGGGCGCCCGCATTCAAAGCGACCGGCGCCAGCAGCACCACCGCGGGAGCGCCGTCGAGGCCCTGGCTCATCAGGCTCGTCAGCAACACCAACGTGGCCAGGACCCCATATTCACCCCAGGGACCCGCCAATCCGGTTACGGTATTGGCCAGCAATAACGCTGCCCCCGTGTGCTCCATAGCGGATCCGAACGCCAATACCGCCGCCACCAGAAAGATCGCTCTCCACTCGATGGCGCGGTAGGCCTCCTCCATGGTCAGGGTTCCGAACAGAAGAACCAGGCTCGCCGCCGTAAACGCCGCGACGTGGATGGGCTGGAAGCCGCTGACCACCATGGCCACCATCACCAACAACCCCGCCAAGGCGTACGGCGCCTTGTGAGTTCGCCGAGGACGGCGTTCTATTCTCGAGAAGAGGACCAGGTCGGGGTCCAGCCCAAGATTTCGAATCCGGTCCCAGGGTCCTTGCAGCAGCACCGCATCTCCGAAACGGAAGGCAAGATCCGCCAATCCCGAATGGATGGGCCGGCCTTCTCGCCAGACGGCCAGGATCTGAAGGCCGAATCGATCCCGGAACTTCACTTCCTTGAGGGTGCGGCCCACCAGAGACGAGCGCGGCGCGAGTGCGGCTTCGGCGAGACCCACGTCGTCCGTTTCAAGGGAGATTCCTCCGACACCCGGATTGAGTTCCACATCTCCCGTCCCGAGACGGCGCACGATCTCCTCCGCATTCCCCGAAACCAACAACCCGTCGCCTTCCCGGATCTCAGCATCTGCGAACACCCCCAAATGGGTCATGCCTCCACGGATGATGGCGCCCACGGTGACACCCGCCAACTCGCCGATCCGGCTATTGCCGACCGTTGAGCCTACCAAGGCGGATCCCTTGGAAACCCGGATCACAGAGAGGTGATCCCATACGTTCCTCAGCACGGACAATCCCACTTCCTTCACCCGCAGGGCATTCCGGGACCGCAGTCTCTCCAGCCGGGCACGAGCCCCCAGCGCCAACAACTCGTCGTCTTTCCGCAGCGTCCTTCTCGCCAGGTCATCCTTCAGATATTCGTCACCCCGATGGATGGCCACCACGACGGCATCGAAGCGTTTCCGGAAACGTACATCCCGCAGATTCCGTCCCAGCAGGTCAGAATCGTCCGACAAACGGAGCCGAACCCCCGTCACCCCCTTGACCGGCCGCGGCAACTGGCCTGCCGTGGTCTGCTGAATTTTCAAGTCCCGGACTTTCATCAGATCTTGCAGATCCGACCGGTTTCCCTCCACCAGCAGCATGTCCCCACCCCTTAGGAACGTGGCCGGTTCCGGGGCCAGCCGTTTCCTGCCGCCCCGCAATATGGCGACGACCTGGATCCCCAGGGCGGTCCCCAGTCGTGACTCTCCCAGAGAGATTCCATCCAGCCGGGATTGGGGAGGAATCCGGACTGAGAACAACCGTTCGTGCAATTGATAGACCTGGGACAGATGAGACGACTCGCTGGTGACGGGTCCCATTTCGCGCCGGGGCAGCAACTTTCGGCCCAGGGTCACCATGAACAGGATGCCGGCCGCCAGAAGAGCCAAGCCGACGGGAGTGAAGTCGAACAGCCCGAAGGGCTCCAGGCCCCGTTCCCGCATTATGGTCCCGGCAAGGATATTGGGAGGCGTACCGACCAAGGTCGTGGTTCCTCCCAATATGGCCCCGAAGGCGAGAGGCATGAAGAGTCTGGAAGGAGGAATCCCGCTCCGGTAGGCGATGCTGCCGACGGCCGGCATGAGAACCGCCGTCGCCGCTATGTTGTTCATGAACGCGGAAAGCAATCCCGCAATCGCCATCAGGATCACGGTAAGGGGAATCTCCCGGCTCCCAACGAGCGTATAGATGAACCCCCCGGCACGATCGGCCACGCCGGTGTGCAAGAGCGCAGCACTGACGATGAAGACCGACATCATGGTAATCACCGCCGGAGACGAGAATCCGGTGAAAGCGTCTGCCGGCGTCACGTATCCCACCAACGTGAGGACCACGAGGCCCAGGAAGGCCGTCAGATCGACAGGAAGCTTTTCGGTCAGGAACAGGTAGGCCATGACCGCCAGAAGCACAAAGAGAAAACCGATTTCCGGGGTCATGAGCGCGGCTCTCTAATAACACCGGCCCCCGGAACCGGTCAAACCGGTGGAGACGCCTCGGAACGAAACAAAGGGGACCCGCTCCCGTAATGAATCGGTGACAGCGACTGAGACAACCACGGGAACAGACGGCAACCGGAGGTAAATACGATATGTCACGACAGGGACAGATTATTCCATTGTTCGCTGCGGTTCTGGTACTGATCTGGGCGGGGACTTATTCCCGCGCCGAGGAGACCCCGAACCTCTCGGGCGACTGGACCCTGAACGAGGACAAGAGTGAGATGCCCCGTTTCGGCCGCGGCGGAGGGGGAGGCCGCGGCGGCGGGCGAGACGGCGGATTTCGTGGCGGTGGCCGCGGCGGGGGCGGTCGGCGCGACGGTGATCGAGATCGTGGTTTTCGGGGTGGCCGGCGCGGCGGCGGTCGGGGCGGCGGAATGATGCCTTCTCGGATCTCGGTGCGCCAGGATGGCGATACTCTGATCGTCGTCCAGGAGGGAGGACGAGGCGGCTCCAGGGAAATCACCCTCAAGCCCGGCGCCGGAGCGCAGGAAGTCTCCTCCCCCTGGGGCACCGGAACCATAGAGGCCAAATGGAAGGGCTCCAAACTGGAAGTCAAACAGATTCAGGAGCGGGAGACTCCCCGGGGCAGCTTCAGGATCGAGCAGAAGACCCGGTGGACCCTTGCGGATGACGGCAAGACCCTGACCGCGTCGGTGACGCTGAGGACGCCCCGAGGTGACATGGACCATACACTGGTCTACGAGAAGGATTGATGCGACACCTTTCCCCCCGGAAGCGGCGCCACCGTTGGATCATTCCGGCGGTGGCGTCGCTGCTCTGCCTGATTCCCTGCTCCGGAGCTCCCGACCCGGACCTCCTGCAGCGCCTCGCTCGTGTGCTTGAGCTCAGAAAGGAGCTGCTATCGGGTTATTCGGTGGAGGTTGAAAACCGGACCGTAGCCAACACGCCCTTCGGAAACCAGCGGTTCGATTCCCGGGAACGCCACTACCTGGGCGGCACGGAGGAGTTCAAGAAAGAGATCTTGAGCCTGAGCCGCAATGGTCGACCCATGGACCCCTCGTCGCGCCGCGGCCGGGGCAGACGTTTCATGAATGCGCTCGGTCCGCTGGAGGGGCTCGACATTCTGACCTCTCGGGACTTCCTCAGGAAGGCGAAGGTCATCGGTCCGGCGCAGATCGACGAGCGGCGGGCCGTGGAGGTGAAAACGGAGCCAAAGATCCGTGGGTTGAAGGTTCGGGAGGCCCGCATCTGGATCGACCCGGAGACTTCCATGCCGTTACGGGTCCGGATGCGTTTCTCGGCCGGCGTCTTCATCAGCGACGCCCGCCTGACTCTGGATCTGGCTCCTGACCCCAACCAGGGGATCACCGTGCCCCGATCTCAGACAGCCACAGTCACCATGGGCGGGTTCGGTCGCGGGGGTGGTTTTGGTAGAGGGGATCGCCCCGGAGGTCGAGGCGGCGGCGCCAGAATGGGTTTCGGAGGAGGAATCGAGCTCGAAACTTCCCAGTCGTGGAAGGGGTACCAATGGGGCCTGGAGTTCGAGAAGGACTTCTTCCAGGGCGAGGCCAGACCTGCCCCGACCAGACAACGCGGCCAGCGACGCCAGAATTCCTTCGACGACGATCCCTTCGAAGAAATCCGTATCGGTGCTCAACAGGGCGTCGGGGCCCAGGAGAGGACTCTGGAGGAGACCAGGGAAGAGGTGCTGATCCAAGGCGCGTCACTCCGCCAGGGAGGCGGATTCGGCGCCAGCGAGAGTCAGATCATGGGCGCCGTCATGGGCCGCGGGGGGCGCGGTGGACGAGGCGGGTTCCGGGGAGCCCGGATCGCCGGTGGCCGAGTGAATCGGGTTCAGGGCGCCGTTACCATGGGATTCTCCGGCTCGGCGCTGGATGCGAAACCCTATTCGCTGGACGGGGGAGAAACGCCGGATCCGGACTATATTTCGTGGAACACGGGTGTGTCCGCAGGCGGCCCACTGACCCGGCAGGACAACTCGTCGAGGGGATCCTTCTTCGGCCGCCGCCGTTCCTTTTTTTTCGTCGACTTCAACACCAACTGGGGAGATGAACTGCGAACCCAATACGCATCGGTTCCCACAGCCGCGGAACGGCAAGGCGACTTCTCCCAAACCACCTATCGATCCGGCCCTCTGGCCGGCGAACCGGTCCGAATATTCGATCCCTCCAGCGGTCAAGCCTACGGGGGGGCATCGCTTCCCAGCGGCCGGCTCAATCCCGTTTCCCAATCCCTGCTCGCCTTCTTTCCCCTCCCCAACCGTTCCGATCCCTACCTCAACTACTTGAACCTGGAACCCTTGGGCATTGCCGGAAACCGGCTGAATTCCCGGATCTTCCACTCCCTTTCCGACTCCCTGCGACTGCTGGGAGGCTACAGCTTCAACCGCAACGATCGCGATGAATTCAACACCTTTCCGGCGCTTTACGGACAACGCAGCGAACGGGGGCAGAACCTGTCCCTGAACCTGGTCCAGACCACCGCCGGAGGGCTTCTGCACAATGTGCGCGTCCGCTGGAACCGGAACCGGAGCCGACGGCTCAACCCCTTCGCCTTTCAAACCAACGTGAGCTCCGATCTGGGCATCCGGAACACGTCGACGGCTCCCATCGACTTCGGGCTCCCCCAGATTCAATTCACGAATTACACGTCCCTTTCCGACGGCAGCTCCTTCGTGAACGTCCGGGAGACCCATTCGGTGAGCGACTCTCTCCAGTTGACCTTTGCGGGACACCATTTCCGTATCGGCGGGGAGATGGCCTGGAACCGGCGGAATCAGTTGGGCAACCCGGAAGGCGCGGGGGTCCAGGTCTTCGCCGGAGTTGCCACCAGCGCCTATGGTTCGGGCCGGCCCGTGGCGGGGACCGGATACGACTTTGCCGACTTCCTGCTCGGCCGGGCCCAGAGCAGCCGGATTCAATATGGCAACAGCGACCACTACCTGAGGGCGCCGGAATACTCCCTCTTCATCAACGACAACTGGAGGATTCACTCCAGGCTCACCCTCCAGTGGGGTCTCCGCTACGAATACGTGGCGCCCTGGGAAGAATTGTACGACCGGATGGCCAATCTGGACGTGGCCCCCGGGTTCCAGGCGGCGGCGACCGTATTTCCAGGAAGCCAGGGACCCTATTCGGGAATCGTTCCGCGAGCGCTGATCCGGGACGACCGCAACAACCTGGCCCCGCGAGTCGCGCTGGCCCTCCGCCTCAGATCCGGCCGAACGGCGTCTGTTCTCCGGGCCAATTACGGAGTCTTCCATCCCCAGGAGTCCTACACCGCCCTGGCCGGAGAGCTGATCTCGCAGCCCCCCTTCGGATTCGCGATTCAAGAAACGGTGGCCGGACAAGATTTTCTCCCCATCGAATCGGCGTTTTCCGAAAATCTCGAGGAGGAAGTCCCCAACACCTACGCTGTGGACCCCCACTTCCGGTTGGCCACGGTGCAAACCTGGAACCTGTCTTTGCAGCAGTCGCTCCCCCGCAACTTCTTCCTCAGCCTGGGATATGCCGGCTCCCGGGGGACGGGTCTGGAACTGCTGCGAGCCCCCAACCGGCTCCGGGAAGGAATCCTGCGGATCAGCGACACGGCCCAGTTCCTGTTCCTGACTCCGGGGGCCTCCTCCTATTTCCACGGCCTCCAGGTGTTGGCGGTGAGACGGGTCCGATCCGGCTTCAGGCTGAACCTCCGCTACGAGTACGGCAAGTCGCTGGACAACGCGGCCACGCTCTCAGGGGGAGGACGGGTGGTGGCCCAGAACGACGACGATTTGCGATCGGAGTGGGGACCCTCCAACTTGGACCGGCGCCACAGCCTGCGGCTGGGCGGTTTCTATGAGCTCCCCTTCGGAGACCGCCACCGTTGGCTCCGGGACCGGGGAATCCTCAGTTCCATCTTCAGCAACTGGTTTCTGAACACGAGTCTCACGGTCAACAGCGGCCGCTTCCTGACAGCCCGTGTGCTGGGCAATCAGATCAACAACAGCGGCAGCGCCTCCCAGGCCAGTGAGCGGGCCAGCGTGACCGGACTTTCCGTCATGCTGCCCGCTTCCCAACGCTCCACCGGAGCCTGGTTCAATACCGCGGCATTCCGTCTCCCCGATCCGGGGAGTTTTGGGGACGCGGGCCGCAACACCATCCAGGGTCCGGGATCCTGGACCATCGACTTGAACCTGGCGCGGTCCATCCCGCTGGGAGGCGAAGGAATGCGGCTGATCCTGCAGGCCGAGGCCACCAACCTCTTGAATCATGTCAACTACACTGGATTGAACACCATCGTGAACTCCCGCGGGTTCGGACAGATCACATCGGTCTCCGAGATGCGGCGGATCCAGTTGCGCCTGAGATTCATGTTCTGACGCCGAGGTCCCCGAGTGTCCATGAAGCTACTTGCCAGAACTGGAAACAGGGATCTTCCGAGACGGCCCGCGCCCAAAGCCCGGCACCCGGCCCGGATGGTTTCTTCCGCCATGGTCTGCGTTTTGGCTTGGCACTGCCTGTGGAGCCAGGACTCCCCCGTCCGCTTCCGCGTGAGGACCAACCTGATTCTGGTGGACGTCCAGGTCCGGGATTCCGAGGGCCGGCCCGTCCGGGATCTGAAATCGGAGGATTTTACCCTTCTTGAGGAGGGAATCTCCCAGAAGATCGGGTACTTCCAAGAAGTCTTCCTGCCGCTCACCAGCGAGCGCGTCACCGTCCGCCGGGGCCTGCCCGAGCCTCCTCCGACGACAGTTACTTCCGAACCGGAGTCGGACTTTCCGGCCACGCCGGAGAAGCGATACCTGATCCTCCTCTTCAACTTCTCCAACGCCAACATCCAGGACTCGCGGATGATGCGCGAGTCGGCTCTCCGATTCCTGGACCGGGAAATGACGCCGCAAGACGCCGTTGCCGTCCTGGCATACGACCAGGGACTCGAGCTTCTGGTGGATTTCACGTCCGATTCCAGGGAATTGTCCCAGGCTCTGGGACGCCTCTCCCAACAGGATCGGGAAACCGACGTCTCGCTGCCGGATGAAGATTCGGATGCGGCCGCCGACGGGGAGTTTCTGGCCGACGAGACCGAATTCGCTCTGTTCGAGAGCAACCATCAGCTCAGCGCCATTCAGGCCATCGCCGATGCCTTCCGCGACGTTCCCGGACGGAAGGCCCTGGTGTACTTCTCTGCCGGACTCACCAGCCGGGGCATCGAGAACGACGACCAGCTCCGCTGGACCGCCGATCTCTGCAATCGGGCCAATATCAGCATCTATTCCGTCGACGCCCGGGGACTGGTGGCCCTTGCCCCCGGGGGCGGTGCCCACCGCTCGGGAGGAGGACAAGGCATCTTCACGGGCCGAGCGGACCTCAACCAACTGGTCCGGCTCAGTCAGTCGCGGGAGGGGCTGATCACCCTGGCCGCCGAAACCGGCGGTGCGGTGCTCCTGGACGACAACGACCTGGGAAAGATCTTCCGCAGAGCCCAGGAGGACTCGAGCCACTACTACCTGCTCGGCTACTACGCTCCCACTCCTCCCAGCGACGGACGGTTCCGAAAGGTCGAGGTAACCGTCAGCCGCCCCAGGATCCGTCTGGCCTACCGCCAGGGTTACTATGCGGACAAGTCCTACGCCGCCCTGAGCACTCCCGAAAAGGAATTCAAGCTGCTCCAGACCGTCCTGGAGGGTGCCCCCAAGATCGAATTCCCGGTGGAGATCTCGGCGGAGTACTTCCCCGATTTCGAGGGGCGGTACCGGGTTCCCGTCCTGGCGGCATTCGATCGAGCCGAATTCCCGTCCTTCGACGAGTCAGGACGGCTCAACCTGGAGGTGATCATCCTGGCGCGCGACCTGCAGGACGTGGCTCGGGCCGGGCTCCGGGACCGGGTGGAGATCCGCCGGCGCCAGGAGGGGGAGAAGGACACCCGTTTCGTCTACCAGAACCTTCTGGTCCTGGAACCTGGTCGATACGTGCTTCGGGTGCTGCTCCGGGACAACCGGTCGGGACTGTTGTCCCAAATGGACCATCGATTGGACCTTCCGACGCGCGGGAGAATTCAGTCCAGCTCCCTGGTGTTGGCCGGAAAGCTGGAGGAATCGGCGTCTCAATCCCGCTACCGGATCAAGACGGGCAAGCAGGTGACGGAGATCGCCAATCCCCTCGAAATCGGAGCCCGGGTTCTCATTCCCCGGGTCGGGGCTCGCTTTCACCGGCACGAAACCCTCTACCTGCACGGTCAGGTGGAAACCGCCGATGACGGTGACGGGGAATACAGGATCTTGATTCTGAACGCCGCGGGGGGGAAGATATACGAAGGAGTTTGGAAGGCCCTTCCTGGGGGATTGGAAAGTGCGTCCAGCGTCAATGCACGGCTCCCGCTGCAACAACTCGGCCACGGCAAATATCGAATTGTGGTGGAGGTGCGCTTCGCCGCATCCCAGCGGCACCGTCTGGCTGAGGACTTCCAGATCGTTCCGGATGGGGTCTGAATTCGTGGCCGTCGCCTGAGAAACGAGGTTAGCCCATGAGGAAATCGTTCCTG
The DNA here is from genome assembly GCA_965217775.1 of Acidobacteriota bacterium. GTDB lineage: Bacteria > Acidobacteriota > UBA6911 > RPQK01 > JAJDTT01 > JAJDTT01. The sequence goes on along the minus strand of CBDCJH010000002.1, from coordinate 1,360,429 downwards.
CTTGTCTCCTGCATCCTGTTGCTGACCACGACCCCGGTCTGGCCCCGTAAATTCTGGAAGGAATCCGCGTACTCCGACTGGTCCGAGAAGGAAGTGATGCGGATGCTCAACAAGTCCCCCTGGGCAAAGGAGCTGACCGTGAGCTTGCAGCGGCGCCCGGGAGTCACTGGAACCACCATGCGCACGGGTCGTCGCGACGGGCCCAACCGGTCGGGGCGCGGCTTAGGCACGGGTGGGGGTCGAGGCGGCGGAGGTCGAGGTGGCGGAGGTCGAGGCGGGGGGCGAGGCTTTGGCGGTCGTGGAATGGGACGGGGGTTTCCCCCGGCCATCAATCTGACGCTGCGATGGTACAGCGCCCTGCCCATCAAGCAGGCATTCGCTCGAGCCCGGTTCGGAGATCAGGCCGAGACGACGGCCGAGTTGGCCGAACTCCTGGCTCCGGAAGAGAACTACTTCATCATCGGCGTCTCCGGACTGCCCGCCCGCATGACGAGGATTCCCCCCGATCGGCGGCAGGCGGTCATCGAACGCCTCAGGTCCGAATCTTTCCTCAAGGTCAAGGGCCGCGAGCCCATTTCTCTTCAGGCCGTTCAGATGAGAAAGGAACAGGTTAATCTTCTGAACGCGCGAACCGGCCAGTCCGGCTTCGAGTTGATCTTCGTCTTTCCCCGCCCCACGTCGAACCCCATCATCGTGAAGGAAAAGAACATCGAGTTCATCACACGGCTCATGGGTCGTAAGGTCGCCAAGAAGTTCAAGCTCAAGGATATGGTCTTCGAGGGCAAGCTGGAACTCTGACCACGGGTATGGCACGGCCCAGATTGGTTCCAGGTCGGTGTTTGCCGGTCAGCGGCCGAGCAACAACTTGACGGTGAGCCCCAGCAACCAGTGGTTCATGCCGCTGAACCGGGTCTCGCTGGTCAATCCCGGGATCGGATGGAAGTCGTAGCCCCCCGTGGCCGCGAAGTCCCCCATCCGCAGGTGGGACAACTTCACGCCCAACAGCGTCCTTTCACTCAATCCGAAGTCGACGCCGACGTACAGGTGTTTCGCCAGAATCGTATCGGACAGGTTCTCGTTGGTCCGACTGGAGTAAAACTCCAAGGGAGGATCGTAGGGCCCGCCGGGACCGCTGTACGAGCTCTCATAAAACAGATCGGTCACTTCGACAAAGGAAGCCCCCAGTCCTGCGCCGACATAACAGTCCGTGGTGAAAGTCCCGCGAGCACCGAGACCGTTCCTGCGCCCGCCGGACAAGGCGCGATTCGGGTGCATACCGGGAGTATGTGCCCGAATCGCAACGCCGTCCGCCGGGATGCAGGGACGGTCGAATGCCGTGATGACTTTTGCCACGGGCTGATAAGGCGCAAAGCGATTCGACGCCATCGGAAAGTCATAGTAGAGGTTCAACGACAGCGTGCGGGCGATCAGATCCCCGACCGAGGAACTTCCTTCCGCCTGAAGGTCGGTTTCGATGGAGAGGATGGGGGATCCGTCCACGTAGCTGATCCCGGAAAAGTCCGATTCGAGGTCGTTCTTCTGCCGGGTGACCGAAAATTCCACTCGGAGATGGCTGAACCTGCGGCCGACGGAAAACTCGTACGCGGTTCCGTTCTTCCCTTCGACATCATAGCGCCAGCGGTAGCCTGGCGGTCCGCCGCCAGGTAGACGATCGCAGTCCTCGTCCGGATAGCAGGTGCTCTCCGAGACCGCTCCTCAAAAAATAATGCCCTCGATCGTTTTCGTTTTGGTGAAAGAGATAGGTAGAGGGCAACCGAGGAGGTTACACATGGCACGAATCCTTCAATTCACCCCGGCCTGCCGCGCGGTACGGGAACCCGAACCCGAAAGGACACCAGTCATGCAGACACGGGCTGACATCCGCTACCGGCGCAAGCTCCGCAAGCTGAGCGCCAATTCCCGCCGAACCTATCGAAACGTCTGGAGAAAACTGGACGAGTGGTTGGCAGGTCGTGATCTGACCGACGACCTGCTGGCCGAGTATTGCGAGCATCGCTTCGACGCGGACAGCCTCGCCCCGGCCAGCGTCCGGGGGATCGTCAACGCCGCGAGATGGCGGTCCAGGGCCAAAGACGAGCTGGATCCGGTTGGAGAGCAGACCAAGGAAGTCCTCGGTATCGTCTCCAAAGAAGGTTGGAACCGGGGCACCAAGCTGGCTCGGGGACTGAGCGCCGATGAAGTCCGGGAGATGGTGGGGTCGGCCATCATCGAGTCCACGTTCCGGCCGCTCTGGGGGACCCGGGACGCCGCCTTGCTCAGCGTCATGTACGACGGCTGCCTGCGGATCGGTGAGCTCTGCGCCCTGGAAATCGAAGACGTGTCCTTTCAAGCGGACGGATCGGCGCTGATCGTCGTCCGCCGGAGCAAGACGGACCCGCAGGGATCGGGACGTAATGGCTACCTGACGAAACGCGCGTCCCGGCTGCTGCGAGCGTGGATCAAGAGAGCCCGAATCCAGACCGGGCCGCTCTTCCGTCCTTGCACCAACACGAACGTTCTGGACAAAGATCTGCATACCGACACCGTGCGCCGCATTATCCGGGTCCGCGCCCGGCAGGCCGGGGTGGAGTTGAAACGAGTCCGAGGCCATTCCTTGCGGAGAGGATGTGCTCAAGAACTGACGCGGCGGGGAGCTAGCTTGCAAGACGTTGCCGAGATCGGCGGCTGGAAAAGTCCGGCGATGGTCGTCCATTACGTCTCGGGAGAACGGGCCAAGAAGAACGCCGTCGCGCGGTTCATGGAAGATGACTGAAAGCCCAGTCAAGAGGAGCGCCTGAGCGTTTCGAGGGTCCTCAGGTATGGCTTTGACACCTCCAGGACAGCACGGGCCGCCGATGGCCAGGGAATCGTGTGGCGGACGTAGGGTGCACTCCGACACCGGTAGTCTACGCCCGGCCAACCATGGGGCAGGGTCCCTTACGTGCGGGGGAGGAAGATGGGGCGGGCGTGTTCGAAGCACCCGCCCCACTGTTGTCAGGTCGAACTCATCATGGACAACCTGACTCACTCCCCGCCGTTCCCACGACCGGGGAGTTTTCCATCACCTGTGTATCTTCAAGTGACGGCCCGCTGCCAGCGTCATGTCCTGGTCTGCGGGTTTATCGTCAATCCGTCATCAGCCCCGAGAGGCTGGCGGCTTTCGCTACGTCCATGCCGCCCTGAACCAAGCTCCTGAACGCCCTCGCCTTGCCTGTGATGTCTCCCGCCATCAGGTTCGACCAGTTGAATCGAAGGCCAGGGATCTCCAGCTTGTCCGCCAGTTCCGCTGCAACCATCCGGCCCATTGGGGTCAAGGACAGATGCGCAAATGTTCGGTAGGCTTCTCGCCTTGCAGTTCCGTCCGAACGCCCGCCGACCATCGCCGGGGAGATCCCGCAGGCGGACAAGACCGTCCTGTGGACATCCTCGCGCAGGTCGCACAACGCCTTGGGAGGAGACGGACCGAGCCGGGACGGAACCCAATCCCGCGCCGGAGCCGCTACCCGGCCTTCGCCGCCCCCGCCTTGAGTCGTTTCGACCAATGAAAGACCGCCGTCGAGCCCCTTCAAATCGGCCCTCATATCTTCGAGTGGATCGGTCTCGTCATCCGGCACTTCGTCCACTTGTGGGACCGTCAGCAAGTATCCGTTGGGCGTCGCCATTTCGCTGCTGAGGGACTTCTCCAAGGACCCACACAGGGATCCGGTCAAGTCTCCCACCTCAAGCGGTCCCAGGCCCCGGTAGAGCGCTCCAGGCTCGGTGGCCCAGGTCAGCAGAACCACCTCGTCCCACTCCAGCGTAGCCTCCTGTTCGGAGTCGGGTCCGCTGAAAGAGCATGTGAATCTCCATGTGGACGGGTCCGCGCCTCCCGAGACATCCCAGGCGCTCGAAGGGGTCAGGACGCGCTGACCATTGACCACCTGGACCCGGAACAGGACTTCACCCTGTCGGATCAGTTGGCGGCCGATCAAGTTCAGGACGTTGGGAGAGAGCACCTGCGCCGCCGTCTGCGGCTCCACTTTCACGGATGCGAAGGCGCGGCCCCAAATCCCGGCGCAGACCTCCAGAGCGCCAGTCCGGGAGGGATCGGTCTCGGTCACGGTGGATGCCTGACTCACCAGGAGCTGGGTCAACCGGTCCGTGTACCCGCTGGATCGAGTCTCACGTAAACCGAAGTCGACCTCCCGTCCCTGCCACTTCATGCCGCCGTCACCTTTCGCGCCCTGCGGATCTTGAAGGGACTCAATAGGGACATTGATCCGGACGCCCGGAGCGCCGAAACCATACTGGGCATGAATTCCAAGGTGTGGTTCCAGTCCCCCAACTCCTCCGTCACCTTGGACACGCTGGCACCGGATCGGGCAAGCAGGTATTGACACGTCCTGACGACGGCCAAATCCCGAATACGTTGTGGAGCTCCAGGACTGTACCGCTCGACCAGGGCCGAAGCCGCCTCCCCGACCAGTTCCAGCCGCTCCCGTTCCTCCCCGATGTCGATGTCGATCTCGGGATACTTAAGATGGCGTTCCAGTTCACGGAGAGCCGCGTTTCGGTCTCCCACACTTTCGGGCCAGGGGCTCAGAGTCGCCATAGCTGTGACCTCCGCTTCCGGGATCGGATCTCGGCCCGGCCCTGCTCATATTCGGGATTGCTCACGAGTGCGGCAGCATCCACATAAGCAGCCTGTACCTCACGGATTCCGCCTTTGGTGGTTTTCTCGCGAAGCGCCGTGAACTCGATGCTCATGCCGGTCTTGCCTGACTCGACAGCCTGGATCACGGCACCGGTCGCTAACGTGGCAATCCTGATTTCCCCGTTCGGATGCCTCGCCGGATGCGCCACTCCTATGGCGGGACCCCGATGCACGGCCCTTAAAGAAATCCCGGCATCGGGCCATGTGATTGCTCCGGGTATGATCACCTCCGAACGGCCTCCAGTGGAGGCTCGGCCCTCTTGGATGAGGACGGCGTGGAGCCGCTTGACTCCCTTGGACGACTCCCGGATTTCAACGTTCGTAACAATCTTCATACGCTGTACCAACGCAACAGCGCGGAATCACATTGAGGGTCCAACTCGCCGGTGTCGGGATCGGCAAGCCTGCGCCGAACGACGGCTTCACCAGGATCTATGGTTTGCGCCCGACCCGTTGCCCCCTGCTCCCGAATCCGCTCCACGGCCTCCGGTGCCGATGAACTGGTCGTAGCCCATCCGTCCAGGCCCTCACGCTCGGCAAAGGCGATCCCGGTGGCCTTCAGATAGGCAGCCATTCGTAGGCCCTGGTCGTCGTCCAAGCGCACCGGATAGCGACCATCGGGACCCCTTTCGAGACCCCGGACGGCGGCCCAGATTGCCGTGATGTCAAGCCACAAGTCGCCCGGTTCGGCGTTCTCGTCGAACCACTGGGACTTACCGGCTCCGGCTGGACCTCTCAAGATGCCGATCGGCATGACTCAGACCGCGATTCTCAGCTTCCGCAGTGCGAAAACGTCTTCACGGGGCACCACGAATGCCCACAAAATGATCGCCGTCAGAGCCACCTCGCCAGTGGCCGAATGGCTATACGGGTCGCGAATGAGCTCGAACGAATTTCCCCAGATCGGGGCAAAAGCGCCGGCGTGTCCCATCCGACTTAACAGCACCGTGGAGATGTTGGAGTCGGCGGCTGGCATGTTCGCGCTGACTCGCAGTCCGCCGCTGATTTCCTGGATGTACCTCGATGCCGCGCTCACACTTGAGCCGCTTGAGGAGGCCGCCACCAATCGGATGGCCATTTTCGAGTACAAATCACTCGCACAGAGCATCCGGACCATGCTCGGATCGGCGGCATATTTTCCGTCGACCTGATCGGCGATCACTTGCACCGCCTCCTGCCACGAGAACTCCGCCGCACCCGCTGCCGCAGCCGCAGGCAGTTCAGACAACAACCCGGTCACGTTCGGGGCGACTCCGTCGCCAACAAGGGTCTGGGCATCAAGGCTTTCACTCAGGGAGCCGCGCAAATCAGCCCTGAGCGCACTTTCCATACCGGCCAGACGGTGCAGGTCCTCGACCCTCAACAGGTATCGGGCACTGAGACGGGTTGGCCCAACGGACTCGGCCGAGAAGGTGGCCGCCTCCGCATCCGCACGCGCCCCCTTGGCCTTCATCGCAGGACTGACCCCGGCGCTCAGGTACGGGAACGACGTTTCGCCGATTGCGACGCTGGGCATTCTGATTCCCAAGAACGAAGTGGCGCTCTGCGAGAACACCCTCCGGATGATCTGGTTTTGCCGGTTCGGAATTCCGATGGCCCCCACATCCGTAGCCGTATCGGTGGCGCGAGTCTCCCGTTTCCGTTCCTTCACGACCTCCGGAGCGAGCACCGCCAGGGGGACCTGTCCGGGCTGGGCGTTCTTACCCAACAACTCGGACCTGAGCTCCGCCTCCGCAGATCCGGACCGGACCTCGTTCTGGCGCACGCTCTCCGAGAGATAGCTCACAAGGGATGCCCTCTTGACCAAGCTCCGGAGCTTCCGGCCCTTGGTATCGGTCTCGTCCAGCTTGCCGTTGTCCTGCTCGGAAAGCAGAGCCGCCCTGTATCTCGTCTCCAAGTCGGCAAACTCGGTTTCCAGTGCCTTGGACTCGGTGCGGATCTCGTCCGTCAACTCGTCCAGACCGGCGATCTCGGCCAGCCTGGATCTGACTTCACTCCGCCGGAGTTCCAGTTTCTGTTTCGTGGTCATGCTCGAACCCTCCTAAAGATTCTTTGTTCTTCCGTTCGTAGAAACACCCGCCAGTCTCTCTTCTGGTCACGAATGGCGGGATCGGTGTTCTGATATCGAGTGGCCTCATGGTGGTCATCCAGGCACCAAAGCTGGACGTTATCGTCGTCGTGGGTTCCGCCCTCGGCGAGTGGCTGAACGTGGTGGACCTCCATCTCCCTCAACAAGAACAACAGCCCACACTTCGCGCACCTGTTCTGCTGCTCCTTGTAAAGCCGCCGTCTCAGGCGCCCCATTTCTCGAGAGTGCAACCGCTTCATCCAACCCGCCCCCGGTATCGCCAACTGGATCTCGCCACCTTGACCGTGCTGGTCCCCACGGCAATGACTCCCGCTTGCAGGGCATCGACTCGACCAGGGCCAGAACGCTCCAGGGCCGGGTTGTTGTTCCGGAACCTCAAGCTGGAGTTACTGATGGCCGATGACATCATCAGGCCGCCGTCGTGCTTGATCTCCTGGTTCAGGACCGCACGCTGGAAAGATCGAATGTCATGGCTGCCGTCCGCCGTGGCCGATGCTCCCGTGCCTCTCCACAGCCACTTCCTCAACCACGGGAGTCCGGATTGGTCGACGAACTGCCTCGTTTCAGCATCCCGGTATCGGTCTGAACCGATGGAGACCAGATTCTCCCCCTTTACGACATCCGCCATGTAACGGAGGAACTTGTCCACCGGAACGGTTCGATGTCCTGCATAGACCTGCAACTCCCCGGATCGGCACATGAGATCGTAGCGGGATTGGTCTTTCCGTTGCCGGTGCTTGATCGACGGCACCCCCGGCAGGGCTCCATAGGTCTCCATGCGGCCCGTGTCGGGAAACCACAGAACCGCGCAGGTCATGGCAGAACTGCCCCCAAGGTCCACCCCCATGCGGCAGGGACCCGAACGCGGGGGAAGAACTGGAACCCGACACCGTTCCCAGTCCGACGGCGAACAAAGCATCATCCGATCCGGAGACCCCGGCCTGTTCATGTCCTGAGCCAGGAAGTGGGCCTCGTCGCTTGGGGTGAGCATGGCCCTCCTTGCCGCCTTCTCCATGTAGGAGATGGATTTGATGGTCCCCAACCCCGGATTCGCTTTCTTCCACTGCTTCGGGTCATCGAGACGGGCACCCTCGTCCGCCTGATGAACGTGAACGCTGATGAAGGGCTCGTGCCTCATCCCGATCAACTCCGGAATGAAAGGAGAGTCTCCATAGATGCTCAGATGAAGAACCTTGCCGTCCTTCGCCGAAGTCGCCGACCTCATGCTGTTGACCAGTCCCCGGTCCTTCTCCTTGAGCAATCCCGTTTCGTCGATGATGGAAAGGTCGAAGGAAGAAGAATGTCCTCCACCACCTTCACTTGAAAGGATCTCCACCTTGCCGGTGCTCGATTCGATGGACCCCGGATAAGGGGATCTCCGGAAGAGGATGTCTTCGGACAGTCCCGATGCCTTGGCGATGTCCTCCACCTGGTCCCGCAACTCCCTGGATTTCGCCTTGGAGATGGAACAGATTCCCGCTCGCCAGCCATGTGCCCGAACGGGACCCACAAGAAACCCCAAGAGAATCACAGCGCAGATGGCAGATTTTGCGTTCTTCCTTCCCAAAACCAGAGCGCACTCGGATTTGGAAGGGTCCAGCGCATCTTTGAGGAAGGGCTTGGCGAACCTGGGAATGGACATGGGCTGCCCGGACAAGGGATGTCCAGGAGGGATTCGTAGTGTGTCCTTCGCCCACGAACACAATGCACTGAACGGGTCCTTGGGAACCTTCACCTTCACAGGCTGCGGTTCATGGGTCCGTTTACGCAGGTTCCAGGCCGCCACCCGGCACGATGCCTGACAATACTCACGACGACGCCCACGACGGCCCACAACGACGTCGAAGCGGTTGGAACACCTCGAATACCCACATGGACGCTTTTCGTATCGCTGGAGGCTCACTTCAGGCTCTCCGTAAAAACGTTTTCCATGCACTCGATGCTGACCCCCACCCCGCCGCCCGGCTGGGCCGGATCGAGCCGGACAGGGGTCCCCAAGGTGACTATGTGCCCCGGTGCCGCCGTCATAGTCCCAGCGCCTTCGCCATCGCCTTGTCGAGTCGACCGGGAAGATCCGCACGTTCCATAGCGGTTTGCAGGTACTTCCTTCCGGAACTGTGAACGCTCTCATGCTGCTCGATGGCGTAGTTAACCTGCCGTCCCGATGCCGCCTTGCCGCCATAGCCGATCTCAGCACGTAGGATAGTGCCACCTACCTTCTCTGTTTTGGTCACTCGGCCCGTGCTCTTGAGATCACCAGTGCGCTCCGGCACACGGCGCTCAGAGTGATGCAATGCTGATACTAAGCCGTCGTCCAAGGCCGTGGTCAGCTCCGTCTCAACGCGGGGCATGACCCGGTCGATGGAGGACAAGACCTCCTTCTCATTGACCATCCCGATCCGGACGCTCATCGGGCCTCTCCATTGCTGGACTCGGTGATGCCTTTGCGGATGAGCTGGTCGGCAGTCTTGAGCCGCAGCCACGCCTCTTCCGTGGACATCAGACTACGAGGCGCACCGGGTTGGTTTCGGTCCAGGAAGGGCAAGGCAATCCGCCGGGTCTGCTCGTGGAGACGGTGCCTTCGCATGGACGCGATCCATTCCGGTCTCAACACAGACCCCCAGTAGGAAGGCGTCGTGGTCCGTGGTCCCCATCGCTTGACGATTGAAGTCCTCACGATTTCGAGTGTGCAGAATCCCTCGATCAAAGATCAACACACTTGGAAGTTAGTAAAAAGACCGGTGACGGTACTTCTTTTTAGGATGGGAAGGAAGGAGGGAAGGATCAGGGCCGAGCCTGGTCGCAGCATAGCTATGGACCCGGCCCTGGTTGGCCTCCAAGGTCATGTTATGGAGACCTGGTTGCTCTGGATTCAAGCGGGGTTCATTGTAGCAGGATCAGATGTTAAGACGCTTGAGGGCGTAGTAGACAGTGCGCTCGGAACACTCGGAAATCTCGGCAATCCGTTTATTCGTCATCCCCTCCTTCTTGAAGTGGGCGATCCCGATATCCCGATCCTCCCGCCACCGTCGCCGTATCCTGCCGGATCGCTTTCCCGCCTCCCTGAAGTAGAGCATTCGGCACGTGGGGCACAATGTGGCCCCGGAATCCTGAGAGCCGCCTTCCAGCTTGCCGCAAGGAGAAGGGAGGCAGCCATCGCTTAGGGTGGCGTCACAGCGTCGGCAGTTGTCCACAATGTCGGACTCCTTTCGCCACGTCATGTTCTACACCCTGCAATTAGGCTGGTGCCTATTTGCATGGACCCTTCACCACAGGTTGGGCCTGCTTCTCGATATTGTCCCGGATTGACTTCAGTTGCTCCACGCGGTGTCCCTCCGCCAAATCACGAATCTCACGGGTGAATGAGTCACTGCCATCAAGGGACAGCACGAACTCACGAATCATGCGTTCTTGCCTGAGGAGGGTTTCCAATTCAGTGGACAGTGTTTCAGCCATGACTCAATCTCCTTTTCCTCTGACCACACCTTCTCCCTTGACTAACCCCAGGACCATACCGGGGGAAAGATTGGGTACTGCAATTAGGGAACCCCGTCTGCTTTCTCCTCCCCCGCCTACGGCGGATCGGAAAAATCAGAGGGGTCTTCAGATCCTACGCGCGAGGCGTGAACCGTTCCCCGTCTGACTTCCCTGTTAGATCTTGAGCCCGCTAGTTCAGGAGTTGCCTGCTTGCGGTAGTCCAGCACATTTCCATGGTGGCCACTGTACCCACCACCCCTCCGGCCCTGGACCCAGCTTCGAGGCAGGCACGAGCCTGTTTACCCGTTGCGTGGGGGTTGCCGCGCGTGATTTGAAGGTCCCGTGTCACGCCGTCGATCCCGCTGTTGGAGATCGCCTTGATCGAGCGTCCGGCCCGCGCATGGACCACAGCAAACGAACGCGGCTTGAGGCTGTTATCCAGGATGTTGGAAATGTCCCGAGATAGAACTTTCAAGCTGCCGGGAATTCTATCTGGAACCCCTGACAGAAGATGGAACACGGACAGGGTGCAAGGGGTTAGCTTGAAAGTCCCAGTGTGGTAGCACCCTGTCCGACTCGGCCCTCACCTTACCATTTTCCGGTGACAGGGGCTAGTTCACCGCAGGCGTCAGTCGGAGATGCTCTTGAAGTGGCAATCTTCCGGCAGCCGCTCCAGAGCCTCTGTGTCAGCGATCAGACCAAGTTCTTGAGTTTCGCACCACTCACAGAAGTAAATGAAGTCGAAACCCGGTATACGGCAGATCTCCAGTCGCATGGAGATCCCCAATACCAAGTCGATGATCCGGTTGTCACCAGTAGAGTGCCGACCGTCGCCTGCGGCGCGCCTTCTCTCGCGTAACCGTCTGGCGTCGTCGTCTTGCGGCATGACCTCTGCCTTTTTGTAACAGGACCGGCAGATGTGGGCGCTGCCGCCGTCCTTTGGCATCGGCCACAGAAACTCTCGGACCCAAAGGCCATCGAGCCTCAAATTTATCAACTCCTCCGCCGTTCGTGGGTTCTTCGTTCTGACCAAACATCGTCCTTTGCAACTCATCTTCTAGTCCTCCCTTCGACATGTTCCCCATCCACCGCGGCCGGGGAGAATTTGATAATCCCCAAGCTATCCCCCATAATGGTCAATTATCAGGAGCGGCTGATCGGGATAGCAGGTGGTATCCAGATTGTGGCCCTCCTGCTCCATCCTGGACGGCCAGTTCACCCCGGCCCCTCCGCCCACGTACCAGCGGGACTGGCGTGGCTGCGCCCCGGCCCCGGCCACCATGCCGATGAGAACCACGGCCGCCAGAACGCCGCTGACGGCGCGCAACACAACCCTTGGTAACTGCATCGCAATACGATTCGGTTCAGCGCCCAACGACTAGAACGAGACGCTCAGGCTGAAACCACCCCAGAGCGTATCTGCCAGATAGGCGCCGCTAGGTTTCGCTGGTTGCCGCGGGTCCTGCAACTGGCTGTCTCGAATCGCTTGGCCGATGAGGCCGCTATAGGTGACGAAAACCCCGGCGGACCAGTTGTCGTTGATGGTGAAGGGAAGGGTCGCCGTGATATTGGCGTCATGGAAACCGCCGGAACTCACACTATAAAAGAAATCAGTGTACCCGGCGTTTACGAGCGACACGGTTGCGGACAAGTCGAAACTGGTCAGGACGTCGTGCTGGAGCGGGAAACTGTGTCCGGCTGCGATAAGAAAGTACAGTCCGGCGCTTCCACCGCCGGCTTGGCTCTCGTCCATATCCACATGGAGAGTAAACGAAGGAGCCAGAGGCACCGAATCCAGGCTCACTCCTCCGTAGATCTCGGTGGTCCCAGGCAGCGAAGCCGACCGTTCGGGAAAGACATAGATAATGGTGCCCGCGCTGACCGTGGCGCCTTCAAAAGAGTGATCGTAGGAAAAGACGTAATTGACTTCGGAAAACTTCCCCTTGAGCCCGTCACCAGGCTGGATCGGCAAGGCATCGCCCGGGTTTACGGCGGTCAGGTCCATCGTCCCCCAGACATTGGCGGAGAAGCCGCCGATTCCCAGGGTCATCGCCGGCTGCAGGCTCCAGTCATTGGTCGCTCGCAGCCCGCGCCAGATGTACTTGCTGGCGAAGACGAGATCTCCGGATGCCGAATAGATGGAATCCTGGGCTGCTGCCATGCCCTGAAATCCGAACACCAAAATGGCGAGAGATGCGATCTTCTTCTTCATCTGCTTCAACTCCGTTCCACGTTCACATTTGCAATTGGTTACCACCGAACACTGTAGCGAGCGTAGAGAAATCCACCGTTGAAGCCGAACGGGGCAGACCGGCGCGAGAAGACGAAGATGCCCGGCGAGTCGATGATCAAATTGCCAGCGGAATCTTCGAGTCGCCCACTCCGCGACTGTCCAACTGTGTTCTCGTCGGGAACAACATTGAACAAGTTGCGGACACCCAATGTCAACCCGGTTTTCACGGTTTTCACAGGAATGAGCGTAGGGGCGACCCTTGTGTGTGGTCGCCCTGCCCGGGCCGATCAGCAAGGAGCGACAGCGGGCACCCACAAGGGGTGCCCCTACGTTCACCGCTGTTCCAGTACCCTCCACTGATTGCCGAACCTGGTCCTGTCCGACCTTCGTGGAAACTTGACCGGAATCTACCCAACGCGGATCAAATCCGGGCTCATCTCTCCCGCTGCCTCTTGGAATAATTCAACCACCGTCGGGTGGCAGGTAAAGACCAGGACCTGGTTGGTCCGAGACAACTCAACGAAGGCGCGTGCCGCCCGCAATGCACGGTCCGGATCGAAATTCACCAGGACTTCGTCCACGACCACGGGTAACGGTTCCGTCCGCTGGCCCAGTTCCCGGATCAGCCCGAAACGTAACGACAGGAACAACTGTTCCCGAGTTCCCCGGCTCAACTCTTGGGGCGACTTCCGGCGACCGGTACCGTCGGTGACGATGATCGTCCGTTCTCCCAGGGGAGCGTACACCTGCGGGTATCGGCCCCCGGTGATCCGCCCGAAGAATCGTTCGGCATGACGGACGACGCCAGGCTGCCGTTCCCTCTCGAACTTGTTCTGGGCCGTTTCCAACAGCCGGTGGACCAGCGTGCGAATCACCCATTCCCGGGCATGACCCCGGATCTGTTCCAGGAGCAGATGACGTTCCATTCGCCATCCTGAGGACTCTTCCTCTCCGATGAGCCGGTCCAGATCGTTACGGATTCCGCCGCGTTCGGTGGAGAGGGTCTGGATCTCTTCGTCGGCTTCGGCGAGTTCGTCGCGCACCTCGTTGATACAGGCGAGGATCGACTGAAGATCCGTGTTCTCGAGTCTCTCCTCCAGCGATTGCAGATGCTCGCCCGGACCGCTGATTCGCTGGAGCCGACCCCCGACCTCGCGCTTTCGCTCGCCGAGTTCGGTGCGCTGGCGGAACCGTTCGGCTCGTCTCCTGAAGTGCTCGGCATCCGTGGCGCCCCCCGACTGCAAAAGACCAGCCATCTCGGCCTCGGCGTCGGACAGTTGCTGGTACCGCTCCTGCAACTCCCGCTCCGCCATCCGGAGGTCGTCAGCCGCGTTGGATCGATCCCTCACCCTTTGCGCCACCCGTCCATGCAGATCGATCAACGTGTCGGCCGCTGCGGCGACCGCTTGACCATCGCCGGGATCGAATTCGACCTCGAAGGACGAAGCCAGCGACGCCACCATCGCCGTGTATGAATCGATATCTTCCTGAATCGCCGTGATCCGTTGGCGCCAGTTTCGAACCTCGGAGAATTGGTTCCGTCCCAGTTCGACCTGCCCTCGAAGCTCGCCCATGGCCTCCGGGTTGAAGGTCGTCCGCAAACTGCGCTCTCCGAGCCAGGCCTCCCACGCCTGCTTCGCGGCGTCGACTCGCCGTAGCGCCCGCTCGACGTTCTCGGCCTTTTCGTCCTTCCTGGCCGCCCGCCTTTGCAGGGACCCCTTGCCCCGATCCAAGACCTCCCGCAGCCGTTCCCACTGTACGAGACGTGAGCTCTCCGCATCCAACGTCTCCTCGGCGCCGGTGAGGACGGACTCATTGATCCCCCGGAGGCCCATCTCGGCGGCAGTCTCATCCAGCTCGGATCGTATGGTCACGAGTCGCCGCCGGGCAGCTTCGAGCGACCGGCGGATCGGACCTGCAATCGGCGATTCCGCCATTCCGGAATCGGAACGGTTTCGGACATGGAGGTAGACCGCCAAGCCGATCAGGAACAGGCTCGTGACCATGCCCATGGCCAAGACCGTCCCGCCGGCCATGGTTCCGGCCACGGCCAGGGCGATGCCGAACGCCGCGCACAGGACGGGGAGCCACTTCATGTCGCTCGCTGCCTTTGGAGAACCCGTCTGGTAGACACCGTCCAGTTGCCGCTTCAGGTCCGCAGCACGCTGGGCCTCCCGGGCATACCGGTCCAACTGGACCCTGGCCATTCGAATCTGATTTCGCCGCCGCCTGATCCCGGCTGCGTCATACTTCGGCCTGGGCGCGGATTCCAACTCCTCTTTCGCTCTTTCCACCGAATGGGACGCCTCGTTCAGTCGGGCTTGCGCCTGCTCTAAATCCGACTCGCTACGCCCCAACCCCTCCCGTGCCTGCCGCAGCCGTTCCTCGTGCCGTGATATCTCCTCGCGGACAGCGAGCGAGAGGTCGAAGTGGTCCAGCCGCTGTTGGTCCCAATCCGGTCCCAATTCCCGGAGGGTCTTGGCCAGATCATTCTGGTAGTTCTCGAGTTCCGCTTGCCGCTTGGGAAGATCGCGCACCGACTGGTCGAACGCCCCGCGGAGGCGCCCCAGGTTCCGGACCTCGTCAGTTCTGTCGACGATGGCGTCATGCTCAATTCGGACGGTCGTCTTCGACTTGACCTCCTCGACGCTGGTGCGGGCGGAATCGTATTCCCGCCTTGCCCCCCTCAACCGCTCCTCCAGGGCCTCCAGCCGGCGTATGCCGTCGGCCGGGAAGTCGTCTATCGCCGGAAGTTCGGACAACTGCCTCTCGATGGTGATCAGGTCGTTCCAATCTTCCCAGGCATCCTGAAGCTGGCGCCGGCGGTCGAGCCGATTCTGGCCGTGACGGCGGATCTGATTCAGGGCCACCAGTCTGGCCTCGACCTCTTGGAGACGGGTCGTGAGGCGACCGTACGCTGCGGCGTTGGTCGCAATGCCTCGGAGCCTCGCCTCGATTTCACCCAATTTTCGGGCCGTACGGGCGATCCGGTTGACGCTCCCCCCTTTGCGGAACAGAGCTTCCCTCTCCGATTGGAGCGTCCGCATCACCGCGGGGAGCTTCGTGACTCCCATGCCGGCACTGTAGATCTGGCGGTTCACGCTCGATTTCCCCAGCAGGTCGCCACTGTGGAGTTCTTCGAGCGTGAAGGCGAAGACACTCTCGAAGACGTCGCGGCTGTGGTGTCCCAGAAGTTGGGCCAGCACTCTCTCGTCGAGATTTTCTCCACCGGCGCCTGTGGTCGTGACGGGCCCGGCGCCTCGGCCTTGGATTCGATGCACCGAGTAGCGACTGCCGTCGCCGCTGACAAGATCGATTCGTCCACCGTGACGGCCACCCGACAGCGGCGGGTAGTGCTGGTTTCCAAGGCGACGGGGAAACCCGAAGAGGATGGTGCGGATAAATGCCAGGTAAGTGCTCTTCCCCGCCTCGTTGGGGCCGTAGATCAGTGTGACGGGATGGTCGAAAGGCCCGACGGCGTGGTCGGCGAATCGGCCGAAGCCTTCGATCCGGAACCCCTGTATTCTCACGACCCGTCGTCCTCGATCAGCAGGTTCAAGGCCATGGACTCGGCCTCGTCCAGTAGCGAGCACAGGGCCGGATCATCCGGAATAGCGTCCTTCAAGTACCGCCTGTATTTCCAATGATGAAAGAGCTCGGAGAGACTCTCTCGAAGTTGTCCCAGCAACTCGGGATCCTGCTTCGACTGGTCGCAGAGACGGAGCAGATCCGCCACGAAATCGGATCCCCGAAGGCGTACGCTCCGATCGAACGGCCCTGCCGTGCGGTCTTCGATCCGCTCACACCAGGCGAAGGGGTGCAGGTTGGCCGAAGCCCGTTTCAATTCATCCGCCAAGTCGTCGACGGACCCGGGTTGACGCAGGAAACGGTGCAGCTCTCCACGTCCGGACAGCGTCATCCGCAACACCAGCGAACGGCCCTCTCCGTGTTCGAGAGCTTCCCCGATACGCCGGTGCAGCTCATCCAGCAGATTCTGTTCCGTGTCGGTCTCGCCGATATCGAGAATCATCCGCTCCCAGCGAACCGTGTCCACGGGCCGAAAATCGAGATCGGTCCGACCCGATCCGTCCACCGTGACCAGATACACTCCGCGGGGCCCGGTCTCATTCAGGTGCCTGCCCTGTGGATTCCCCGGGTAGACGACGGTCGGGCTCTGTGGATTCAGCACCCGTCGAGTGTGGACATGTCCCAGCGCCCAATAGTCGACTCCCGTCTCCACCAGGTCGCTCAGAGAGCAGGGAGCAAACGCCCTATGGTTCGAATCGTTGTCCACGTTGGCGTGAAGCAGACCGATGTTGAAGGATCGGGAATCCACTTGGCCCAGCCGGCAGACCAGGTTCCTTCGGACATTGCGGGTCGGGTAACTCACACCGTGCACGACGGCGGCCTCGGGATCGTCCTCGAAGACCGGAACTGCCTGGAACTCGGACCCGAACCGATGACAGCTCGGGGGATACGCCAGTCGTGCCTCCCAACCGTCCAGGGGATCGTGATTGCCATGGCAGACGAACGAACGGATGCCGGCTTGGTGGAGCCGGTCGAGACCGTCGATGAACCGGCGCTGAGCCCGCAGGCTGCGGTCGGCGCCGTCGTAGACGTCTCCCGCGATGAGAAGCGCGTCCACGCCTTCCGAGACGCAGAGTTCGACGATGTTGTCGTAGGCGTTGAAGGTCGCTTGCCGAAGACTCGTGGCAACATGCTCCGGCACACTGGACTTCAAGCCCGTAAAAGGGCTGTCGAGATGCAAATCGGCAGCGTGCACGAAACGAAACGGCTTCACGGTCTTTCGGATGATTGGAGATTTGTGCGCCACCAGTGTAGCCGAAGCTCGCCGCACTCCGCCAATTCGCTGCCCGAAATGCGGGCAAACCAACAGACGACATTGCCCGTGGAGGTCCGATTGGATTCCGATCCGGCAGAGCAGTTGCCGTGAATCGAAGAGGTCTTCAAGGCGCGGCCATGGGTGCGGGTCCGATGGCGTAGAGGTTCTTTTCGCCCCTTAGATAGAGTTGCCGGCCGGCCAGCGCCACCGAAGCGCTGAAGCTGTCATCCAGCCGGTTGACGGCGAGCGCCTCCGGAGTCTCGGAATGACTCAGGACCAGGGTGGCCCCACTGAGGTCCGTGACGTAGATCCGTTCCGCCGCGGCCACTGGAGAGGCGTAGACGTTGCCGATGCCGGGAAGGCGCAAGGGTCCGGGCCGCTCCCGGCCGGTCCGGGCGTCAACCCGGGTCAAAACGCTCTGGTAGTGCGCCAAGAAATAGAGGACGCCGTCATACAGCAGAGGCGAAGGCACGTACGGCGTGGTGCGTCTCCGGGTCCACGGCACCCGGTCCGTTCCCGTGATGTCTCCCCGGGCGCCGGACAGACGGATCGCCAGCAGGACCCTCTTGTCGTAGCTGCTGCCCACAAACGCCATTCCATCTCCTGCCACGGGTGAGGCCACGATATTGGCCGCCAGCCCACCACATTCCCAGATCATCTCGCCCGTTTCCAGGTGGTATCCGCGGACTCGGCTGGTGCCGGCGACGATGACCTGAACCCTACCGTCCTGCTCGACGGCTATGGGAGTCGCCCAAGAAGTCACCTCGTTCCTAGGGATCTTCCAAAGTTCCTTCCCGGTTCTCTTGTCCAGCGCGACGACGAAAGATTGACCCTCGTGGTCCCAGTTGATGACCAGCGTCTCCCCGTACAGGACCGGAGAGCTTCCTTCTCCGTGTCCGTGTTTGGTCCGCATGGTCCCCATCTGCTTCTCCCACTGCAGCTCACCCTCCGGACTGAGGCAGTAGACCCCCTGCGAGCCGAAGTAGGCCAGCACGCGCTCGCCGTCGGTGAGCGGCGAGGCCGAGGCCAGACTGGACGTATAGTGTCCACCCTCGTGGGGGAGGCTGGTGCGTACGGTCCGTTCCCAGAGGATGTCCCCGTTGGCTCGATCGAGAGCCAGAACTACGAATCGCTGTCGGTGAGTGACCGGAAGGTTGCCGTGGGAGCCCGGCGCGTCGTCGTAGACGGGCTTCAGCGCGTCGCCCGTAGGGACCGCCGCGGTCACGAATATCCGATGGCCCCAGAGAACGGGGGTCGAGTGTCCGAGTCCCGGCAGGGCCTTCTTCCAAAGGAGGTTCCGGGATTCGCTCCAGTGCACCGGAGGATCCGCCTCAGGCGCTGCGCCGGTCCCCAGCGGCCCTCTCCATTGAGGCCAGTATCTGACCGCCTCTCCCGATTTCCGGTCCTCCGCCCAGGAAGTGGACAGAAGCAGAAGCATGATCACCAAGATCTTTCGGAGCATACCGATCTCACTTCAAGACAGATTCGGCGTCGCCAAGGAGAAGAAGGACGCTCACGCCAGGATTTCGTGAATCACTCGCCCTCCCACGTCCGTCAGCCGAAAATCGCGTCCCTTGAAACGAAACGTCAAACGCGTGTGGTCGAACCCCAGGAGGTGCAGGATGGTGGCCTGAAGGTCGTGCACGTGGATGGAATTCTCCACGATGTGGAATCCCAGATCGTCGGTGCGGCCGATGGTCCGGCCCACTTTGAGGCCTCCCCCCGCCATCCACATGGTGAAGGCCTGGGGATGATGATCCCGGCCCATCTTTCGGCCCAGCGCCAAGTTGCTTTCCACCATGGGAGTCCGGCCGAACTCGCCTCCCCAGATCACCAGTGTCCGTTCCAACAGCCCTCGTTGCTTCAGGTCGCGGACCAGGGCGGCGGAGGCCTGATCGGTGTGTCCGCACTGTTTGATCAGACCTCCCTTGACATCGGAGTGATGGTCCCAGCCGGAATGATAGACGTTGACGAAACGGACTCCCCGTTCCACCAGGCGCCGAGCCAACAGGCAGTTTCCGGCGAACGAGGGCTCCCCGGCCGTCGCACCGTACATTTCCAGCGTCGCCGGACTCTCCTGCGTGAGGTCCATGAGCTCGGGAGCGCTGCTCTGCATCCGGTAAGCCAATTCGTAGGAACTGATGCGCGTGGAGATCTCAGGATCCCCGATGATGCCGGCGTGGTGCCGGTTCAGTTTTCGCAGCAGGTCCAGAGAGTCCCGCTGGAGCCGATCGTCGATCCCGGGTGGATTGCTCACGTTGAGAACCGGGTCTCCCTGGGATCGGAAGGGTACGCCCTGGAATGCCGTGGGAAGAAATCCACAGCTCCAGTTGGCTTGTCCTCCGCTGGTCCCGTTTCCCGTGCTCAGGACGATGAAGCCGGGGAAGTCCTCCGCTTCGCTTCCCAGGCCATAGGTGACCCACGATCCCAGGCTGGGATGCCCCAGTTGGGAAGTGCCCGTGTTCATGAAGATCTGGGCCGGGGCGTGATTGAAAACGTCGGTGGTCATCGACTTGATGAAGACTAGGTCGTCCGCCATCTCGGCGATCCGGGGAATGACTTCCGAAAGTTCGGCTCCCGACTGCCCGTGCCGTTTGAAGGAAAAGCGGGAGGCCATGAGGTTGGCGTCCCGTTCGATGAAAGCGTAACGCTGGTCGCGCACCACCTCCTGCGGAACCGAAGTCCCGTCGTACTTGAGGAGCTCGGGCTTGTAGTCGAAGAGGTCGAGCTGGCTGGGGGCCCCCGCCATGAACAGGAAGATCACCCGGTCCACCCGGGGCGCATAGTGCGGTTTCCGTGGGGTCCGGGGATGCGGCCGTTCCGGACCGGCCGCCAACCCTCTGGGTCCCGCCAACAGGGCGGTGAGGGCGATCTTGCCCAGACCGACTCCGCATTCCCGGAACAGATGTCTTCGCGTCAGATCTCGGAGCCAACGATCCCGCACTCGATCTACTCCTTGGAAATGGCCCGGTCGAGGTTCAACAGCACCCGTGCCACCGCGGTCCACGCCACCAGTTCCTCCCGGTTCACGCCCTCCGGAACGGGTCCGGTCTCCGACGCTTGAGCCTGAGTCCGGCCGCCGGCCTGAATCCGTTCCATTTGAGCCTCGTAGTAGGACCGGATCTCGCCCGACTCGAAGCGATCCGGTGGCCGGGAGAGGCATCGCCGGAAAGCATAGTCGATTCGCTCCGGTTCCGGCGAGTCTTGGAGAATCCTGAGAGCGAACCCCCGGGCCGCTTCCACGTAGACCGGGTCGTTGAGAAGCGTCAGGGCCTGCAGCGGCGTGTTGGAACGTTCCCGGCGAAGACAGATGGTCTCCCCCTGGGGTGCGTCGAAGGTGGTGAAGGCCGGATAGGGAACGGTCCGCTTCCAGAAGGTATATAGTCCCCGCCGGTACCGATCCTCGCCTTCGCTCACCTTCCACTTCTTCTCACCGAAGATCAGGTCCGCCACGCCGGCCGGTTGCGGAGGGAACACGCTGGGGCCACCCATCTTCGGGCTCAGAAGTCCGCCGACCGCCAAGGCGATGTCCCGAATCGTCTCCGCTCCGACCCGAAATCGCGGCCCCCGGGCGTACAGGGCGTTCTCCGGGTCCTTCTCCAGCAGTTCCGGCGTCACCCTCGACGATTGCCGGTAGCTCGAAGACAAGACGATCTGCCGGTGCATCGCCTTCATGCTCCAACCCTGCGCCATGAATTCGACCGCCAGCCAGTCCAGCAGTCTCGGATGGGACGGAAGGCTGCCCCGCAGACCGAAATCGTTGATGGTGGCGACCAGGCCTCGCCCGAAGTAGCTGGACCAGAGGCGATTCATGACGACGCGAGCCAGGAGCGGATTCTCCCCGCTGACCAGCCAGCGGGCGAAGGTGAGCCGGTCCCGTATCTGGTCCGCCGGCCATGGATGGAGCACCGCCGGCACGCCCGGGCCGACCTGGTCCCGAGGCTCGAGAAATTCCCCACGATGACGGATGCGGGTCGTCCGTGGACTGGTGCGATCCGCCATGACCAGAGTCGTGGGGTGGTCGGGCATCGTCTTCCGGAGCGCCCTGATCTCTTCGTACTCCTTGAGGAGTTCCGGAGCCACCGAAAGGAAGTGCCGGAGGAGAGCCTGCCGGTCATCGCGCGTCACGGCATCGGGTGAAGCCGACAGGATCGACTCGATCCGCAATGGCAGACCCGAATTCAACAACGGGGATTTGCCGTCCGACAGGAATACCCGAAAACGCCCGATGGTATGAGTGTGAATGTGGTTCTGTGCCAGGGTCACCCCGAGTCGCTCGCCGTCGGCCATGGTGACCGGTTCCTGGAACTCGTAGACGATGCTCTGCGGCATTCCCCGTTCCCGGTCGGGGGACCAGCCGGTCTGCCGGTCTCCATCCAGGGTCATCCCCGGATGCAAATGCCGATGAAACGAGTCCGCGGCGGCTCGCCGGAACGGGTAAGGGCTCGATCCCTCCGGCGCCGAGGCGGAAACACCCCGGACCGCGATCTCGCTGAGCATGAAGTTGCCCTCCTCCGAGGCGGTCCCCCGGCCGGGGCCTCCTCCGGGCAGGCTTTCGTGACCCAGGAATTCGATCCGTAGACCGGTGACGGCAGGCAGACCGGGCTCGATCTCGAAGGAATACGTGTCTGAATTGGGACGGTCGCCGCCGGCCAGGACCGACTCGTCCCCCAGCACCGTGAGCGTGGCCGATTTCTCGGAGACCGGATTCAGTGGACGACGGACCGACCAGGTTCGAACCAGGCGGCGAGCCTCCTGCTTCCAGGCCTCGTATTTCCCCGCCAGATGCCGGCTCCTCTGCTCCGGCTCCGAAAGATCGGGGTGATAGTGGGTCCGATGTTCCCGCCCCGGGGAGATCCGAAACCGGCTCAGGTTCTTCCCACCCCCCGCCAGTTGCTTCAGGGTGACGACCAGATCCTCCGCAGGCGCCAAGCGTCGAGGTTCTTCCAAGCGAAAGACGGACCAGTGGTGGCCATAGGTCCGGGACAGTCCCCAGCCGGTTTCGGGATCGCCGTCGAGAGCCTTGGAGACCTCGAAGTCCTTGCGTGACAAGGTGGCCGCCGGTTCTTCCAGGACCAACCGGCGCAGCGAGCCGTCGCCGCGGTCTATCAGATGAAGTTCGATTTCGGAGAGAATGGCCTCCCCTCTTTCCCCGCGTCCGGGACCCTGAGGAGAGCCGGCCGGGTTATGAAAAACCTCGAGTCGGAGCTGGTCCACACGATTCTCCGGGCGAGCCGTCCACTGATAGACCTCCTGCTCCGAATTCGGACCCGAAACTTCGATGGACCCGTCCCGGCGCCGTTTGAGGCGCGCACCTCCCGACGAGGTGACCACGCGAGGCGGCGTGGTGTCCCAGACGCTTCGGAGGCCATACGGCGGAAACTTCGCGGAGAGCCGAGACTCCAGGGAGTCGATTCGGTCCTGGATCTGCCTCCGCTTCTCGGCGACCCCCCGGTCCGGGACCTTCAATTCCGGTTCGTCCGCATTGTTCAGAAAGGCGAAGAATCGGTAGTACTCCGTCTGGGAGATGGGATCGTACTTGTGGTCGTGGCACTGGGCGCAGGCCAGCGTCAGGCCCAGAAACGCCCCCGCCGTGGTGTTGACCCGGTCCACCACGGAGGCGAACCGAAACTCCTCGACATCGATACCACCCTCCTCGTTGAGCATGGTGTTGCGATGGAATCCGGTGGCAATCCGCTCTTCCAGGCCGCCGTCCGGCACCATGTCCCCAGCAAGTTGATCCACCACGAAGCGGTCGAAGGGAAGGTCTCTGTTCAGCGCGCGGATGACCCAGTCCCGATACGGCCAGATGGAACGGACCCGGTCTTTCTCGTACCCGTTCGTATCCGCGTAACGAGCCACGTCCAACCAGTCGCGAGCCCAACGCTCCCCGAAATGCGGAGACGCCAACAACCGGTCCACCATCCTCTCGTAGGCGCCCGGTTCGCCGTCCCGGAGGAACCGATCCAGTTCCGAAAGGGTGGGAGGCAACCCGATGAGATCCAGGTGGAGGCGGCGCGCCAGCGTTTCGCGGGAAGCCTCGGGAGAAGGGGTCAAATCCTCGGCTTCCAGCCGTTCCAGAATGAAACTGTCGATCGGATTGCGGACCCGTTCATTGGGTTCCGAGGAGGGCGGCGCGGGAGGTTGCGGACGGACGAAGGCCCAGTGGCCCTGATCCCGGGATGCCTTCTCCTCGGGCCATTCGGCGCCCTGGTCGATCCAACGGCGGATGAGATCGATCTCGCTTCCGGGAAGCGGGTCGGCGAAGGCCGGCATTCGCCGGATATCGGAGGAATCGCTCGCAGTCAACACTTGAATCAGAAGACTGTCCCGGCTGCGCCCGGGGACGATGGGCGCCCGGCCCGATGCCCCACCCTGCCAAGCTGTCTTACGGGAATCCAGCCGTAGTCCACCCGACTGGACGCGCTCGCCGTGGCACGCGTGGCAGTTCTCCTTGAGGATGGGCTCCACCTCGCGGATGAAATCGACTCGTTCGGGCGAGGATCCGGCTCCCGCGGGCCCCAACACGAGTATCAGCGGTAGGCTGGGAAACAACCGGCTCAGATGCATGTGGAACCCGCAATGGAAATCATCACACACTCGATGGAAGTGTTCCAACCGAGGACCCGGAGACGCAACGGCAGGTGACGAAGGGTCGATCCTGCATCCCTGTTTCGAAAGAATATCGTACTATTTTCCCGGAAAGCCCAAGCTTGGCGCACCGGTTGCCGGGAGGAATACATCAGCGTCGTCTTCGGGAGCGGGATCCTGTGAATTCGAGATGCCTGAAACTTCACGCCGCCGCCATTCTCCTCCTGACCATGGGGGAATGGGCGCAAGCCGGGGTCAAGGTGAAACCGGAGACAGTCCAGGGATACGAACAATACGTACGGAACCTGGAAGCGACTTTTGAAAAGCGAATCAGCGGGGAAATGCCCTTCCTCTGGTTTGATCAGGACCCCGAGCATCGGGCCGCCCTGAAGCGAGGGCAGATATTGATCGACGAACTGAAAGATCTGCCTGAAGTCCCTGGAGGCCGGATCCACGTCTGGCTGGGGGCCGTATTCATCCCCGGCGCCGCATCCGCAGACGTGCTGTCGGTGCTGATGGATTTCGAACGTCACAAGGAATGGTACCCGGAGGTTCTGGATTCCAGGCTCCTGCACCGTGACGGCGACAGGCTTCGAGGGTACCAGCGCCTCAGGATGAAGAAGCTCCTCACCGTGATCCTCAACACGGAGCACGAAGTCGTCTACACCCAGGTGTCCCCGGAACGCTGGAGGGGGGTGTCGACAAGCACCAGAATCGCCGAGGTCAAAGACGCGGGAAAGCCGAAGGAGCGAGAACTGCCTGTGGGGGACGACCGAGGTTTCATGTGGCGCCTGAACGCCTATTGGCACCTGGAACAGAGGGAGGGAGGCGTCGTCGCCGAGTGTTGGGCCGTATCCCTCTCCCGGAGGATTCGCTTTGCGCTCCGATGGATGTTCAAACCGCTCGTGTCAAGTGTCCCCCGGCAGGCTCTCCGAAACACCCTCCGGGGCACTCGTCAGGCGGTGATGGACAGGGCCGAAGGAGGAGTGAGGAGCGGGGAGTGAGAGAGCAAGGGATGTTCGGGAATCTTGACGGAGTGACCGGAGGTTTCCCGCGACTGCGATGAGAACCGCGGCTGATATGATGGCCGTTGGCCGCCGGATTGCGGGGCGACGTGGGACGCGATTCCCCGGCGGCAGGGAGTGAGTTCGTGCCCGACAATTCGCAACTGGTGGCGCGTCTGATCCGGGAATCCAGGTCCGGAAACGAGCACGCGCTTTCTCGACTCTTCCCTGTCGTCTACCGGGAATTGAGAGGGCTGGCCGCGATGTACATGCGCCGGGAAGCCCGCCAGACGTTACGCGCCACGGCCCTGGTCCACGAAGCGTACCTTCGTCTACTCGGCGAAAAGCGGTTGCATTGGAAGGACAGGGCCCATCTGCTGGGTATCGCGGCCCGTTCCATGCGGCAGATTCTGGTGGAGCGGGCGCGGGCCAGAATGGCCCAGAAGCGGGGCGGCGGGCAGCATGCAGTCACCCTGATCGACGAGACCCTGGGCCGGAGCGCTCGATCCATCGATTTCCTGGCGCTGGACCAGGCCCTCCGGACTCTTGCCGAGTTGGACCCGAAACAGGCCCAACTGGTCGAGCTCAGGTTCTTCGGGGGTCTGACCCTGGCCGAGACCAGCGAGGTCATGGGCATTTCACCCGCCACCACCAAACGTTGGTGGGCCCTCTCCAGGGCTTGGTTGCGACGCGAGTTGAGTGCGTGAATCCGAAAACGTTTCGGCGAGTCAAGGAGATCTTCGAAGCCGCCCTGGAACAGGGTTCGGAATCGCGGGAGGCTTTTGTCCGGCGGGAATGTTCCCCCGATACGGACCTGACCCGGGAGGTCCTGTCGCTTCTGTCCCACCACGATCCCGACGCCACCTTCCTGGAAGGGGACCTGTTTCAAGAGGACTCTCCGGAAGCAACAGCGCGCCTCCTCACCGAAGGGGACACGCTGGGCCCGTACCGGATTCTCGGGGAGGCCGGGCGGGGTGGAATGGGCGTCGTCTACCGTGCCCTCGACACCCGTCTGGACCGCACCGTGGCTCTCAAGGCCGTCTCTCCCCTGCTGGGCCGCAACCACGAACAACGCCGGCGGCTTCGCCGTGAGGCCAAGGTCGCGGCTTCCCTGAATCATCCCGCCATCGCCGCCGTCTATGCCTTGGAGGAATTCGATGACGGACTATTCATCGCCGGTGAGTACGTCGAGGGGGAAAATCTGAGATCACGAATCGAACAGGGGCCGCTTCCCCTCCCCGAACTCCTGCGGGTGGCCACGCAGGTGTGCAGGGGCCTGGTGGCCGCCCACTCCAACGGCGTGATTCATCGAGATCTCAAACCCGAGAACATTCTATTGGACGTCGAAGGCAATCTGAAAATCGTCGACTTCGGTTTGGCTCTTCCCACACTCGAACCCTCTCAGAGCCAACGTTTGACCCAGGCCGGAGCCGTTCTGGGAACCCCCGTCTACATGGCTCCGGAACAACTGGAGGGTCAGGAAGCCGATTTCCGCTCCGACATTTTCTCGTTCGGAGTGCTCTTGTACGAGCTGGCCACCGGACGTCACCCATTCGAAGGCAAGACGCCTCTCGCGACGGTGGCCAGGATCCTGGAGAGCAGACCCGGACGGACGGACGCCATCGGACCGCCCTCCGTGCTGGAACCGATCCTCTTGCGTTGTCTCGAAAAGGATCCGTCCGACCGTTTTCCGTCCACCGAGGAACTCCTGGAACAGGTGCAGCGCCTGGAATCGGACCTCAGAGGCAAACCCCAGGAAGCTTTCGCGTCCCGGGAATCGCTTCAGGGCGGTTGGTGGGTCTTCCACCAGGCTGCCGTGATCCTGCTTTACGCCCTGATGGTGTACGGAGCCTGGGAATTCAAACAGGCCGCCTCCCGGCCGCCCGGCGTCCAGTTGTTGCCCCTGGTCCTTTTCTTTCTGGTGCTGGGCTGTGCCCTGTGCAACGGCACCATCCGCACCCACCTCCTGTTCACCGCACGATTCAACCGATCCGCCATCGAAGCGGAACTGAACCGGGTCGGCGGGTGGAAACAACGGGTCGATGGACTCTTCTCTCTGTGTCTTCTCCTTGGGTCCGCCCTGATCGTCACCCAGGAACAACTCCTCGCCGGCTGTCTGGCTGCCGTTGCCGTCAGTTACACGGTGGTCTTCCTGGTGGTCGAGCCGGCCACCGAGCGCGCCGTTTTCACGCCGGGAATGCCTCCCGTCCCAACTTCACCCAACCGATCCTCCAACCTGGGCTAACAGCCCGTGGCAGGAGTCCCGCGTAGCATCGAGACCGGGGCTGCGCCCGCCGGACAAGGCGCTCTGAGCCCGCATTTCTCACCAGGGGGCGTGACGAGCGCGCAGTCTGTCCCGGAGAACCCTTGGACAAATTCGCGTAAATGCTCAAAAACAGGTTCTTTTTCATCATACGGGTAGCGACCTGGTGAGAAATGCGGGCTGAGGGAGCATGCCGGGAGTCTGTGACCGAGGAGCAACGCAGTCCGCCGGGATGCAGACCCGGTCGAATGCCGTGAGGACTCCTGTCACGGGCTGTTGAGCCCTTTTTCCCGACTTTCTCACATTCCCAGTCAGTGCGGCCGATCGCTGCCGGCGAACAACTTGGCAGTTCACGGGCTGCTGACTAGAACCGAAGAGGAGGTTTCATGGAGAGACAAAAGGGTTTCAAACACGTTCGGCACCACGACAGCATTCTGGCCTCCGCCGAAAAAAGACTTCTGGTCCGGATCGCCCGGCGACTTCCGGCCTGGGTCAACGCGGACCATCTGAGCCTGCTGGGAGTCCTGGCGATGCTGGGAGTGGGCCTTTCCTTCTGGGCCGCATCCTGGGACCAGCGGGCCTTGATCTTCGTCGTAGCGGGCCTGGTTCTGAACTGGTTCGGAGACAGCCTGGACGGCACCCTGGCCCGGATCCGTAAACAGCAACGGCCGCGTTACGGCTATTACGTCGATCACGTCCTGGACCTGGTGGGGACACTGTTTCTCCTGGGAGGCCTCGCCGCTTCCGAATTCATGAACCCCGTCATCGGACTCGGCCTGCTGATCGCGTATCTGATGGTCTCTGCCGAGATCTATCTCGCCACTCATGTCCTGGGGGTCTTTCGGCTCTCCTTCCTGAAGGTGGGACCGACCGAACTGCGACTCTTGCTGGCCGCGGGCACGGTATTTCTCTTCTACAAGCCAGTGGTCGGACTGGGAGAACTGGGAACCTTCAATCTCTTCGACGTCGGGGGCCTGGTCGGAATCCTGGGTCTGGTGCTGACGTTCACCGTCTCCGCCCTCCGGCATACTCGAAAGTTGTACCGCGCCGAACCCCGGCCACGGGTGCAACCTCCCCTCCCCATCAGCTTGCCCCGGTTCCCCTCGACCGGATTTGGTCCGATCGGATCCGCTTTCCCCAGATCTCACCGGGACCGGGTGTGAGGACGGCTGAGATGGAACATTTGATTCGCTGGGCACGTTTCAACGCCGTCGGTCTGATGGGAGTGATGGTTCAGATCACGGTGCTCATGTTTCTGCGCGGAGTCTGGAACCTGCATTACCTGCCGGCCACAGCCCTGGCCGTGGAGATGGCGGTGTTGCACAACTTCTGCTGGCATGACCGTTGGACCTGGTCGGACCGCACGGCAACAGCGAATACGAACGTTTGGGGTCGGTTGCTCCGATTCAATATGACGGTCGGCACCGTCTCCATCGTCCAGAACCTGTTTCTGATGGAACTCCTGGTGGCCGGCCTGAATCTCCATTACCTGCCGGCAAACCTGCTGGCCATCGCCTCCTGCTCCACGTTGAACTACTTTTCCAGCAATTGGCTGGTCTTCAAGCAGGCCGCCAAGGAGGACTGAAATGAAGCCGAATCCGTCGATCAAGAGCAGACTGACACGGGCAACCATGATCCTGGCCACGGTTTCTGTCCTGGGTTTGGACTCACCGGTTCAGGGAGCCGAGCTGAAACCCGAAACCCTGCTGGCCTGGGACCGATACGTTCGACTCACCGAGGATAGAATCGGCAATGAGCTGGCATCCGAGAAAGGGTTCTTCATTCACGAATTCGGGCGGCTGAACGAAGCACGAGCGACTTGGCAACGGGTTCGTTCGGGCCAGGTCATGGTCGCCCGCATGGAAACGGAGGATCCCCGGGGTCGAGCCATCAAAGTCCCCGGTGGAATGATCCACCACTGGCGGGGGACGATTCTGATTCCCTCCGTCCGGGTGGAACAGGTCATTCATCGCCTGCGCTATCCGGACCTCAGGATACCTCCCCAGAAAGACGTGCTGGAGACCCGGATCTTGGAGCGGGACCAGGACTCTCTGCGCATCTACCTGAAGTTGGTCCGCAAGAAGATCGTCACCGTCGCCTACAATACGGAACACCTGGTCCGCTACCGCTGGCACGATCCGCTCCGGGCCTCGAGCCGCAGCATTGCCACCCGCATCGCCGAGTTGGAGAAACTCCACACTCCTCAAGAGCGGGAGAAGATTCCCGGACTGGATCGCGGATTCCTTTGGCGCCTCAATTCCTATTGGAGATACCAGCAGGTCGATGGCGGGGTCGTGGTGGAATGCGAATCACTGTCCTTGAGCCGCGGCTATCCCGTCATCTTCAAACCGATCGTGGCCCCCATCGTGAGATCGATCGCCAGAAGATCCATGAAGCGGACGCTGGCCTCACTCAGGCATCGCCTTCTCATTTCCTATGTGGAGAAGAGAAGCCCGCAGCCGTTTCCGGGCTCCTGACCCCGAGGCATCCTGGTTCCGGCAACGGCGCCGGCTGAACGTTGGAGACTTGGGCCTCAGGCTGCTACGCTCCCAGAAGCATGGACACCGGAGAGAACCAGCGGCGGAAACTTCGCGGCGAATACCTATACAGCGGATGGCTCCTGTTACTGGTGGGCCTCCTGCTGTCGGCTTCTTTTTACTACACCTACGCGCTGTGGGAGGTGAAGCTGCTGTTGACCCTGTTCCTGCTGGCGGCGGCAACCTTCCTGCTGTGGAAGGCCGGCCGCCTCTCAAAATCCTGATCCCCCAGAGTTGAGAGTCACCCGTTCGGAGGAACCATGCTGAAGCGCACGGTCGGTGACGAACTCTGGTGCATCTCGCAGCCCGACCACGCCGCCGCCGCCGGTTACCTGGCCGCTCACTGGGGCAACGACGAATTCGCCCGCCCCGGCCAATACGCACCCTGTCCCGATCCCGAACGGCTGCGAGCCGAAACCGTCCTGGCCATCGCCGAGCACGACAACGGTTGGTGGGAATGGGAGGCGGACCCTCAGATCGACCCCACCGACGGCCTCCCGTTGGATCTGGCGAGCCTCAGGCAGTCCGACGGTCTCCAACGCTGGCGCCTGGGCGTACACCGTTTCGGGGACGACCATCCCTACGTCGCACTGCTCATCAGCTTGCACGCCTACTGGCTGCACGCACCCCGCGTCCAAGCCGAGGACTCGCCCCCATTCCTCCACCCGCTCTTCGGCAAGCCGGCTGATCGGCCCTCGCGCGAGGGCGAAGAACTCATGGACGCCAAGCAGTTCGTTGCCGACCAACACGTCTTGCAGGAACAGCTCGTGGCACGCCTCCAGCGCGATCCCGAATGGGCCCCGGCCGTCGAGCCGCGGCACCTGCACCCCCATATCCGCTTTCTGCAGCTCTGCGACGCCCTCTCGCTCCACCTCTGCTTCGGAGGAGACAAGGAGCGAACCCTCCGCGAGATTCCGCGCACGAGCTGGAACGATCGAGTCTCACTCAAAGTCCGTCCGGCGGGCGAATTCCGAGTCGTCATCGACCCCTACCCCTTCGACCGGAATCCGCTTGCAGTCACCCTTCGCGCCCGTATACTCGACCCGGAGAATCGCCCTCCGGATGACTTTCAGGCTTGGTGGCAGGCGCGCGCCCGCCGGGAAGTCCGGTTCCGGTTCGTCCATTGAACGGATGGCGATGGGGAACCCTGGGGCATTGCGGGCGGGGGCAGCGTTGCCGCCATGGAAGGTCAGGCGACTCCACTGTAACCGCTCGCCCGGAGTTGCGCATCACTATCTCAGTGTGAACAATCACACTTGGCAACGCCGGAATCGGCGCCCCCGATCGGGTGGCGTCCTTCGGCGGATGATCTGGCAAGCGGAGTGGATCGGAAAATAGCGATGGCCAGCCGGACCAATGAACCGACATGGGGACACCGTTGGGGATTCGCCGACACCCGATTCGTGCTCAACGACGACGACTCCGTGACCCTCACCGGTAATCGCTACGAACTGTGCGGCTACAAGATGCACGACTTCCTCCCCTACGTGAGAGAAGTCCTGGGACTCGATCCCGATTTCAAGGAAAAACGCCGCGAGGTCGATCCCAAACCGGTTCCCGCCCCCCAAAAGAACCGCAGGTTCTGCCGTCGTCTGGCCAACTTCTACCGTCCCGGCCAATACACCTTCGACGATCACGAAAGACTGGTCCACAGCCACGGCCAGACCAGCGCCGACGAAGTCTTCCGGGTCGTTTACTCCCAGCTCGAACGCGTCGCCGACATGGTCATCTACCCCGAAGCGGAGAAGGACTGCGCGATGCTGGTGGCACTGGCCCGGACCATGGACGTCTGCCTCGTTCCATTCGGTGGCGGCACCAGCGTCAGTTGCGCCTTGAAACTTCCTGCCTCGGAAAAGCGCATGATCGTTTCGGTGGACATGAGGCGGATGAATCGCGTCGAATGGATCGATCGCGAGAACCAGCGGGCCCTGGTCCAGGCGGGCATCACGGGGGACGAGCTGGAACGCCGGCTCGGGGAGGCCGGTTTCGTCTCCGGTCACGAGCCCGACAGCATCGAGCTCTCGACTCTCGGAGGATGGATCGCCACCAATGCCAGCGGAATGAAGAAGAATCGATACGGAAATATCGAGGATATCGTCGAAAAAGTGACGCTGATCACGCCCACCGGCCGGGTGGAGCATCTGACGGCCTCCCCCCGGGTTTCCATGGGGATGCAGCCGCAGAGCCTATTCTTCGGCAGCGAAGGCAACCTGGGCCTCATCACCAGCGCCGTCATCAAGATCCATCCGCGGCCCCAGGTCCGCGAGTATGGCTCCCTCGTCTTTCCCGACTTCACGAAGGGTGTTTCCTTCCTTCGGAGCTTGGCTGAAACCGGTTTCGTTCCCGCCAGCATCCGTCTGGTGGACAACGTCCAATTCCGTTTTGGCCAAGCGCTCAAGCCGAGGGCCACCGGATCGGCGGCTTTGATGAACAAGCTGAAGAAGTTCTTAGTGCTCAAGGTCAAGAAATTCGACCCCCATCGGATGTCCGCCGCCACCATCCTCATGGAAGGCTCCCACGAAGAGGTCTCCTTTCAGGAAAACGGCCTCTACAAACTGGCCAAGAAGTACGGAGGCCTGCCCGGCGGATCCGAAAACGGGCGCCGCGGCTACCGGCTCACCTTCGCCATCGCCTATATCCGGGACTTTCTTTCGGACTTCCACATTCTGGGAGAGACCTTCGAGACCTCGGTCCCCTGGGATCGCATCCACCAGGTTTGCGACGCCGTCGTGGCCCAAGCTCAGGCCCGACACCAGGAACTGGACCTGCCGGGACGGCCCTACGTCTCTTATCGAATCACTCAGGTCTACCACACGGGAGTCTGCATTTACTTCATGTTCGGCTTCTACGCCAAGGGGGTGGAGGATCCGGAAACCGTCTTCAGCCAGATCGAGCACTCACTGCGCCAAGCCATCATCGACGCGGGAGGGTCCATTTCCCACCACCACGGAGTCGGAAAACTCCGTAGTGATTTCATGAAATACGCCCTCTCTTCCCGAGGTATCCGGCTCCTGAAAGAGATCAAGCGGGCCACCGATCCAAACAATATCTTCGGAATTCGAAACAACGTCCTGGGTGATTGAGCGGCAACCGCCGCGCCGCCGGGACGAGCACCCTCACGACCTGATCCATGCGCAAAGGGAACTTCAAACTCCAGGGCAAGACGGCCCTCATCACCGGCGCTTCGTCAGGGCTGGGGAAGAGACTGGCTCTTGATCTGGCCGCCCAGGGCTTGAACCTGGGATTGGCTTCCCGCTCGGAGCAGCCGCTTCAGGAAACGGCCGGGGGCGTCCGGCGAATCGGAGCCGACTGCCTCGTTGTTCCCACCGACGTGACCGACGCCCGGCAGTGCCGCGAAATGGTATCGGCGGTGACCGCGGAGTTCGGAACTCTCGACTATCTCATCCTCAGCGCCGGCGTGAGCATGTGGACGCTCTTCGACCAGGTTCGAAACACCGACATCTTCAGGACGCTCATGGAAGTGAACTACCTGGGAGCTGTCCACTGCATCCATCCTGCCCTGGCATCCTTGAAAGAGCACCATGGCATGATCGTGGCCATCTCCTCCGTCCAGGGCCGGGTCGGCGTTCCGTTTCACAGCGGGTACACCGCCAGCAAGCACGCCCTGGACGGTCTCCTGGAGACGTTGCGGGCCGAGTTGCACGGCGAAGTCCGGATTTTGAACGTGATGCCGGGATGGATTCGGAGCACCGGTATCCGAGCTCGCGCCCTGTCCGCAGACGGGACGCCTTTGGGGTCCGCCGCACATCGGTCCCGCCGCCAGCGAGGGGTGAGCGTCCGAGAGTGCTCCCGACTGATCATCAACTCGTTATCCGGACCAGGGGGAAACCTCTACATCCCCAAAGCCATGGGGTTCCTGCCGTTGGTCAAGCTCCTGTTTCCGTCGCTGCTCCGTGCCGGCGTCCGGCGAGCCGTCCGGAAACAGACCGAAGGGGCGCGGAACCCTTCCTGAGCGAGAGAGAATTCCCGGAGCGAAAGGAAACTGCGGTTGGTCCTCCCGCAAGGTTCCGGAGTCCGGATCAATAGAAATAGAAGAGAAAGAAGACGGCGCCCGCACAGAGGCATCCGGCCCAGAATCGGTCTTCCCGAACGACCCAGGACACGAGATTCACCGGCCCCCGGCTCCGGGCGCGGCGCCTCAGCAGCATCCAGAACATTCCCAGGGTCAAGACCGAAGCAAGAAGGGCCGCGGACGCCGGGGTCAGACGGCCTCCGGCCACGGCCGCCGCCAGCGCCACCAGCAATCCGAGCCAGACCACGAGGCCCGACAGCAGATTTCTGACCGCCTCCGGTGAAACGGCGAGCACGCCGGCCCACGTCAGCTTCGCCTTTTCCTCGGGGCAACTGCCCCAGCGGCTCACTACGACGGCCGTCAACGTGCACAGCACCACGACCACGACGACCCGGTGAAAAAAGTTGAGCACCTCGCCGGTCAACGACGCCATCGCGGGTAACGGGCCCAAGTGCGCCAGGTAGATCCACTCCACGGCCCAGGAATAGAAGACGCCAAGGACGATGGTGACAATGGCCGCCGTGGGCGTCGTCCCCCGCCAGAACAGTCCCAGCAGGAAGACCACCAGGAGCCCGGGCGTCAGATAACCCTGGTAGTCGACGATCTGTAGAAAGAAATTCTTCTCCGAGTTGGGATCGATGACGAAAAGAGCGAACAGGCTGGCGAGCGAGACAAACCCCAGGATGGACCATCGTCCCACCCGGATCAGCTGGGCGTCGCTGGCCTGAGGATTGAGGTACCGGCGGTAGAGGTCCATGCTGACGATGGTGGCGGCCGAGTTCATCATGGAATCGATGGAGGACAGGATGGCTCCCACGGCGCCGGCCGAGATCACGCCGATGAGTCCGAATCCGAGGGGCCGGATCACCAGAACGATCAGCTCGGTGAAGGCGGTGTCGGGCGCCACGGAACGATCCGGCAGCTCGGACTGGAAGAGATAGAAGGCGGCCACTCCGCTGGCGATGGAAAAGAACGGGATCAGCAATTTGAGGAACCCGGCCGCTACGATTCCCAGACGCGCCTGCGAGTCGCTCCGGGCGCTCAGTGCACGCTGGACGATGAACTGGTTCGTTCCCCAATAGAAGATGTGCAGCGCCATCAGACCGGTCAGGACCCCGGTCCAGGGGAGGTCCGGATGGTCACTTGGCAGATAGAGGTGCATCTTGCCGGACCCCGCCCGATCCAGCTCCATCAGGGCACTCCAACCTCCCAACCGGTCAAAGGTGAGTACCGCCAGGAGGATGCCGCCCATCAGCAGCAGGACCGACTGGATCACGTCCGTCCAGATCACCGCCTTGAGTCCGCCGAAAATGGTGTAGCTGGTGGCGATGGCGGCCAGGATCAGAACGAAGACGCTGTAGTGGAACCGATTCACGCCCAGCTTCGACTTGGCCGGCGTCTCCGGCGCGATGCCGGATCCCGGCTCCACATCGGCTGTCTCTCCTGGAATCGATTCCGAAACGATCTCCTCGAGCGCGGCTCCGCCCATGAGCACGCAACTGGAACGGGCGCCGATGTAGAGGGCCGGAACCAGTTGGACCACGGCCATGGTGATGACCAGGATGACGGCGTAGGCGGCGCGGCTGCGCTGATCGTAGCGGCGCTCCAGATATTCGGAGAGGGTGTAGACCCTCAACTTGCGATAGACCGGGAGGAACCCGTAGCAAAGGAGCATGAGGCCGGCGATGGCTCCCAACTCGAAGTGGCTCTGGGCGAAACCGACGCTGAAGCCGATGCCCATCATCCCGATCATGTGATTGGCGCTGACGTTGCTGCCGTAGATGGAACCGGCCACGCCCCACCAGGGGATGTCACGGCCCGCCAGAAAATAGGCCTCCGCCGTCTTCTCGCGCCGCGACGCCAGCAGGCCGATGGCCATCACCAGCGCCAAGGCAGCGAAGAAGACGCCCGCGTCGAGTGGTGTGAAGACGGTGCCCACGGATTCCTCGTTTCCTCAGCCGGATGGACGGACCAGGGCCCTTCGCGCCTGTTCGGCGCCCGCCACCAGGGTCCTCAGCTTGTTGCGGGTGATCTCCAGGGGGACGTGCTGAAAGCCGCATTCGGACGTCAGCAGGAGGCGTTCGGGAGGAAAATGCTCCAGGGCCGGCCGCGTCCTTTCGACGATCAGATCCGGCGGCTCGATTTCGTCGCTGCGTTGATCCAGGACTCCCACGGCAAACTCTCCCCGGTAGTCCAGTTCCTCCCAGAGAGGCATCATGTCGTATTCCAGGGTGCAGTGTTCCAGGGAGATCTGGTCGACCGGAGCGGCGCGAAAGGCCTCGGCCATGTCGGTGTAGCGGGCGAAATAGACTCGTTTTCGGTAGGCATTTCCTCCGCAGACATGGAGACCGAAACGAATGCCGAGGCCCTCGGTTGCCAGTTTCAGCGTCTCGGCCGCCCAGACCGCGTCTTCAGGAAATGCGGTCCACGCCGGTTCGTCGAATTGGATGAACTCGCAACCGGCGCGGACCGCCTCCCGAAATTCCTGGTTCAGGATCCGAGCGTAGCCGGCCGCGAGCGCGGCGTCGTCCGGGTAGAGGTCGGGCCGGCGGTTGTCTGAGAACTTGGCCAACATATGCGGGCCGATGCAGGTGAGCTTGACCTCGACGCCTGCTGGAGCGGCGTCCCGGGCCACCCGCCAGTCGTGGGACAGCCTCACGTTGGGATTGGTGAGGGGGCCCACCACCTGGGCCAATTCGATTCCGAAGCCGGCGGTCCCGAACTTCCGGTAGGTCATCTCTTCGAAGCTGACGCCGTCGACCCTCTTCTGGACGAAGTAGTACATGTTCTCGCGCCGGCCCTCGCCGTCGGTCACGATGTCCAGTCCCGCGTCCACCTGGTCCCGAACCGCCCAGCGGATGATCTCGTCGGCCTCCTCCCGGCTGAGTTCCGGCTTGCGCAGAGTGTCCTGGGGCTGGACCGGGCGTGGATAACTTCCGGTCACCGTGGTGCGAAATGGCTTGCTCATGCCGATCCTCCCTGCCGGTCGAACACCGAGTCTGGCGGTTCTGCCTTGCCGGAGCACTGAACAGTTGGCAAGAGCAGCCTATCCGATTGGTCCGATTACGGACGCCAAATGTTCGAAATCTGAATCGGCGGTTTCGAGAAAAACACCGTAACGGCGGGCGCAGGCAGCCACGATCAAGTCCGTTGCAGACGCGGTAATGCCATGAGCTCTGGCTCGACGCGCCAAATCATGCGCAATCCGCCAGACCTCATCGTCAATGCGAAGTTCTGGTAGCACCCGGGCGATTTCCCGCAGAGCCTTCCGTTCCTGCTGGCCCCTCGCGCCGTTCCAGAGTTCCAGTTGGACCAACGGACACCAGCACGCTTGGCCTGTCCTCAGGGCTACTTCGACACGGACGCGAACTGCTGGATCGCCGTTTCGACGCAGCATGTGAATCCAAGACGACGTATCGACAAGGATCAACGGGTTACTCCTTGCGACGAATGGCCTGAAGTTCTTCTGGGGTGATCAATTCAGTGCAGGTTCCCGAAAACCGAGTGAGCTCTGCCATGCGCATGCGCCGATTGAAATCTGCGATGGCACCGACGATGGCCTCCCGCTTGGTCTTCGCGTTGGTGAACCTGATAGCATCCTCCAATTCCCTTCTAGGAATATCTACTGTCGTCTTCATAATTCTATAATATTACATAATAGATTCTATTTCTAGACATTAGATATTCTTTGGAGCGACCACAACGAGTTCTGATCCGCCGCTGTCCGTCCTATCGTCCAGGAGTTATTCCTTCAGGACATCCGACCGCCCCTCCCAGCCTTCGGCCAGGAGATCGATTACCCGGTCTCCCTTGAGGGGATGTTGGCGGGCCACCGAGACGTCCAGTTCCACGCCCAGACCCGGCTTTTCCGGCAATTCGATGTATCCGTTCCGGATCGGCGCCGATCCCGTGACCAGGTCCCGCGTCCAGGAGGGATAGGCGAACTCGGCGAACGCCTCCTGGATCAGGAAGGCGGGTGCGGTGAAGCTGACCTGGATCGAAGCCGCCATGCAGATGGGCCCCAGGGACTGGTGGGGAGCGAAGAACACGCCCAGGGCGTCGGCCAAGGCCGCCATCTTCTTCACCTCCAGGATCCCGCAGGAATAGCCCACGTCGGGCTGGTAGACGCCTGCCGCCCGGTCGGGCAGATACTGGCTGGCCTGGACCAGATCGGAGATTCCGGCCACGTCGGTCCCGATGGGAATATTGACCCGGGACGCCACTTCCTTGAGGGATGCGGGCCCCAGGTACCCGAGAGTCGGCGCCTCGTACCAGAGCAGGTCGTACGGTTCCATGGCCTTGCCGAACTGAATCGCGGCTTCGGGATGAAAACGGGCGTGCGCCTCCACGATCAGGCCCGTGTCGGGCCCCGTAGCCTCGCGGAGGGCGGCGACGATTTCCACGGCCAGGCGGAACTCGGAGGGTTCGAGACGCCGGTAGGCGGCTCCGAAGGGGTCGAACTTGAGCGCCGTGTAGCCTTGGTCCACCAGCCTTCTGGCCTTGGCGGCCCATTGGCGGATGTCCCGGACGTCGAAATCGTTGTACCAGCCATTGGCGTATACGCGGATCCGGTCCCGTACCTTGCCGCCCAGCAATTTGTAGACCGGGACTCCGTAGTGTTTGCCCAGAATGTCCCAGCAGGCCTGCTCCACGGCCGAGAGAACGCTTCTCTCCACCATTCCCAGGCCCCGATCGATCCCCAGCATCTGACGGGTGTCCAGGACCATCTGCTCGATGTCGTGGGGGTCCCGGCCCAGGAAGAGATGCTCCCCGTTCTGGCGCAGATAGGCTTGAGCGGCCAGGGACCAGTGGTACCCGATCCCCTCGCCGACGCCCACGACTCCCGTATCCGTCTCCACCCGCACAAAGAACCAGGGGTTCCAAGGATTCTCCACGATGTAGGAATCGACTTTCGTGATCTGCATTATTCGGTTCACACCTCCTCGTCGGTCCGTGGCTACGACTTCAAGCCCAGCCCCAGCACCTCCTTGCAATAGCGGACACTGCGCTCCAACTCCGCCTTCTGGTACGAGGCAGCCGCGTCCGCGGGGTCGACGCCCTCCGTAACCGCAAAAGGCTTCAATGGCATGCCTCGCTTGGCCAGGGCCACGAACGCGGCAAAATCCTGGGCCAGGGCGGCCGGGTAAGGATTCCAGAAGTCTTCCTTCAGATAGGGAACGGATCTCTGCACCCCGGAGATGGTTTCCAACTGGATGGGGACGCCGGGGCAGAGTTGGGCAAATCGGTCCATGTAGGTCTCCAGGTCGACGCAACCGTCCCCCATGGCCGCCCACTGGACCCGGGCGCCGGCCTCGTCCTCCCAGACCATGGAATCCCGGATACCGCTGGAAACGGCGTAGGGACCCAGAATCTCCAGATTCCGGACCGGGTCCTCCAGACTCCAGGTGGCGTTTCCCGAATCCACCGTCGCTCCCACGAAGTCGCTCCCCGCCTCCTCGATCACACGAACCGTCTCCCGGGCCTGCATATCGCCGGCATGATTCTCGATGGCGATGCGGACTCCCGCCTCAACGGCCCGGCTCTTCAGGTTCCGAAAGACCTGGACGGTGCTCCTCATGTGAGGCTCGATCCCATCCGGACCCAGACGATCCTGGCGAGATCCCAGAAAACAACGGGCCACCGGCGAGCCCAGAATCCGGGCGATCCGGATGGTGAGCGCCAGATGCTCCTCCGCACTGCCGAAGTCGGTTTTGAAGCTCGAAGAGGTAGGACACACGCTCCCCGTCCCCACGTGGAGCCGGATGCCGGCCGCCTCCGCCTGACCCCGAATCTCCTTCAAATAGGACTCGTCGTGGCTGTCGTAGACGTGAAGGTCCGAGAGCAGGCACGAGTCCAGTCCCAGGGAGGAGGCGTACCGGATGAGACGCGGCGCCTTCCAGCCCAACGCCCGAATCGAATAATTGTCGAATCCCAGAGGAATGCGCCGTTTCTTCGTGACCGCCGCCTCGGAACGCGACGACCCGGCCGCCAGCCCCAGCCCTGTCGCCGCCAGAACCTGACCGAACTCGCGCCGGCGAATCGACCCCATGCTGTCGTCCCCTTTCCTGTCAGGAAAGCCGAATCGGTTGAGAATACCGTTTGGCGGCTGCCGGCTAAGCTACTGGAGCGCGGAAACGCTGTCCATCCAACAACGAGGTCACGTCCGCCGGATCGGTGATCTTCTCCCTCAGCTTGCCTCGCCGCCGGCCCCGCTCCTGCTCTTCCCGGTCGATGATATTCCAATCGGAGAATTGAATCGGGCGGATTCCCCGGTCCAGCAGGAGACGCGACACGCCATCGTCCGCACCTGCGAAAACCGGTTGAGCCTCTCTGCCGCGGATATCCTCCATCATGCTGCGAACGGTTTCCGCCGAGTCTCCCTTGTTGGTTCCGATGAGCCCGGTGGGCCCGCGCTTGATCCAACCCACAACGTACTCTCCCGTGCCGTTCGATTCCCCGCGCCGGCCCAGGACACGGCCCTGGGCGCTGGGTATGACTCCCTTCCGGTCATCGAACGGGATTCCCGGGAACGGTACGCCCCGGTAGCCCACGGATCGGAACACCAGATCCACGGGCACTATTTCGCTGACTCCGGTCCCCACGGACCGAATCCGGCCATGTTCGTCGGCCACAAGACGATTTCGCTCGACCCGTACCGCTCCGACCCTTCCGCCGCTCGCGAGGATCTCCACCGGCGAAGCAAGAAACTGCAAGAGGACGCGGCGCGACCCCCCTTGGGACCCCAGCCGGGCCCGCTCCATCAGGTACTGTACGTTGCGGCGCGCCGGCCCTTTTTTTCGCATCTCGGAAACGGAGTACTCGTCCAGATCCAGGTCGTGTGGTCTGACCATCACATCCACGCCGGGCAGGCTGCCGATCTCCCGGATCTCCTTGGGTGTGAACTTGGCTTGGACCGGACCCCGGCGTCCCAAGACCAGAACCTCTTTGACCCGGCTCTTGCGCAGGGCGTCCAGAGCGTAATGCGCGATGTCGGTGGAGGCCAGATCCTCCGGGTCCTTGACCAGAATCCGCGTCACGTCCATGGCCACGTTGCCGACACCCACCACGGCCACGCGACGGCCGGAGAGGTCGAACCGGTCGTTGCAGTGATCGGGATGCCCGTTGTACCAGGCCACGAAGGCCGTTGCCGTGTGGCTGCCCGGAAGGTCCTCTCCGGGTATGCCCAACTCCCGGTCCGAACCGCAACCGAAAGCGTAGACCACCTGGTCGAAGTGCTGGTGCAGTTTCTCCACCGGGAGGTCACGTCCCACCTGAACGTTGCCGAAGAAACGGAAACGCGGGTCCCGAGCCGTCTTCTCGTAGCTGCGGATGACGCGCTTGATGTTTTGGTGGTCCGGCGCCACTCCGTAACGAACCAACCCGTAAGGCATGGCCATTCGCTCGAACATGTCGATGCGCAGATGTACACCCTTATGTTTGAAAAGAGCGTCGGCGGCGTAGAAACCGGAGGGTCCCGAGCCAACGATGGCAACGCGGAGTGGGCGCTCAGCGCTGCCGAGGGGAAAGTTTGTGCGGGTCATCATCGCGACCTTTCCGCCGACAGTCATGCTGCTCCGACCGCCCGAACGGCTTGTATTTATTTTATTGGGGCTGGTCCACCGATTCAATTCGGCCTCCGGCGAAGCGTCCGGATCGGACCCTCGAGGCTCGATCGTCAGGAGACGAGACTTTCACTCCGGACTGCTACACTTACGGTTCATGAGCCGACTGAAGACGAAACGACTGGGCAGGACCGGAAGGGAGGTCTCGGTCGTGGGCCTGGGGTGCTGGGGGATCGGGGGTCCCATGGAGCGGGACGGGACCATCTCCGGGTACGGCCAGGTGGACGACACCGAATCGTTGAGTATGCTCCGCCATGCCCTGGATCAGGGAGTCAACTTCCTGGACACGGCTCCCTGGTACGGCGACGGGCATTCCGAACGGCTGGTGGGACAGGTCATCCGAAACCGGCGGGAAGAGGTCATCGTTTCCACCAAGGTGGGGATATTCTTGAAGGACAAGCGCTATACCAGCGACTACTCGGGCGACTACATCATGGCGCACTACGAGGATTCTCTGGAGCGCCTGGGGACGGACTACATCGACGTCTACGTCCTGCACTCACCCGAGACCGGTCTCTACCAGCCTTCGGGCATGGCCGCCCTCAAGGAGCTCAAGCGGCGGGGGATCATTCGCGCCTACGGGATCTCGTTCCCCGCATCCCACGCCGAGAGCGAGTCCTTCTTCCTGCCGCTTTGCGAAGACGAAGAGGTGGAGGTGGTCCAACTCCGCTTCAATCTGCTGAGTTGGAGCGCCCGGGCGCGAA
Organism: Acidobacteriota bacterium; assembly: GCA_965217775.1. Taxonomy (GTDB): domain Bacteria; phylum Acidobacteriota; class UBA6911; order RPQK01; family JAJDTT01; genus JAJDTT01. Next base: position 1,318,340 of record CBDCJH010000002.1, on the reverse strand, counting down.
TCCTTCCACGGCTCCGGCAATTGGACGTCGGTGTCGTCTGCCGCGAGCCCTTCTTCTTCGGCTACCTGACCGGCCGATTCACCCGGAATACCGTCTTCGACCCGACCTCGGACGTTCGATCCACGTGGCCCCGGGAGAGACACCTTTCCCTGGTGGAGGCGTCGGAGCGATTCGATTTCCTCCATCGTGGGCTCGGTTGCTCCCCGGCTCAGGCCGCTCTGAGCTACTGCCTCTCGCAGGACGAGGTCACGACCACCATACCCGGGGCCATGAACGTCGCCGAGCTGCAGGACAACCTGCAGGCGGCCAGCCTGGAGTTCGACCCGGCATCGATCCTCCGGATTCAGGAGATCCAGGAACAACACGTAGGAACGGAGCTCTGAACCATGTCAACCCAGATTTCCCTGCTTCCCAACTCCAAGGACGACCAGGAACCGCTGGTCTTCCTCAAGGACCGAATGGTCCCGGCCTCCCAGGCGTCCATCGCCATTTACGACGCCGGAATCATCCTGGGAGCCACCGTGACCGACATGACCCGGACCTTCCATCACCGGCCCTTCCGGCTGGAGGATCACATCGACCGGTTCTATCGCTCGGCCCGGTACACCCGAATCCGGCCGCCCTTCGATCGGGACCGGATGGAGGAGATTTCCCGGGAACTGGTTCGTCACAACACCAAGCTCCTCCCTCCCGACCGGGAACTGTCGCTGGTCCACTTCATGACGGCGGGAGAAATCGCCTCCTACTCCGCCCTGCCCGGGACCTCCAAAAAGATGGTGCCCACCCTCTGCATCCACACCTTTCCCGTTCCCTTCGAGGCCTTCACCCATCTCTTCACGGAAGGGGCTCATGTGGTCACCCCATCGATCCGCCACTACCCACCCCAATGCGTGGACTCCAAGATCAAGCACCGCAGCCGGATGCATCAGTGGCTGGCGGACCAGGAGACCCACCAGGTGGATCCCCGGGGAATCACCCTGCTGCTGGATCTGGACGGCAACGTGACCGAGACCAGCGGTTCCAACTTCGCCATCGTGCAGGACGGAGCGGTCGTCGCCCCTTCGGCTCGCAACACCCTGCAGGGAGTCAGTTTGTTAACCGTTTCCGAACTCTGCGCGGAACTGGGCATTCCTTTCGAACAGCGCGATTTCCAAGTCTATGACGTGATGAATGCTGACGAGGCATTGCTGCTGACCACGCCTTACTGCATCGCTCCGGTCAACCGGATCAACGGAGCGACCATCGGCGACGGCAAGGCCGGCGGGCCCGTCTTCCGCCGGCTCATGGATGCCTGGAGCGAGAGGGCCGGCCTGGATATCATCGCTCAGATCACCGGACCGGCGGCGGTCTCCTCGAGCGCGGGATCGAACTGAGTCTCATGTCTTCGGAACGTATCGCCGTACTGGGACTGGGGACCATGGGGCACGGGATCGCCCAGATCTTCGCCTCGACCGGCCATCGCGTCCGGGCCTACGATTCCGCGGCTCAGGCGCGTGAATCCCTGAAGGACCGGATCCGCGGCAACCTGGATCAGAAGGCCCGGTTGGGGCTCTCGCCGGGACTGGATCCGGACGCGGTGCTCGACCGGATCGAGATCGTCTCCGAGCTGGAGCCGTCCGTCCAGGGAGCCGATTTCGTCGTGGAGGCGGTCCGGGAGGATCTTCCTACCAAGAAGGATCTCTTCAAACGACTGGAGGATCTGGTCTCGGAAGAGACGATCCTGGCCAGCAACACCTCCACCTTTCCCATGACCGAGATGTCCCGGCGCCTCCGGCATCCTCAGCGGACGCTGGTCACCCACTGGTTCAACCCCCCGCACATTATCCCCCTGGTGGAAGTCGTCCCCGGTCGCGAGACCAGCGAGGAAACCGTCCGGAGCGCGATGGACCTGCTGGATCGGAACGGCAAGCTGGCGATCCGGCTTCACAAGGAAGTCCCCGGGTTCCTGGTCAACCGGATTCAGGCCGCCGTCTTCCGCGAGATCTGGGATCTGGTCGAACAGGGCGTCGCCACACCGGAACAGGTCGACCTGGCGGTCAGTTCCAGCATAGGACTCCGATTGGCCGCGGCCGGACCCTTCGAGATCGCGGACTTCGCCGGCCTCGACATTACCGGACACGTCTTCGGCCATCTGTTGAAGGAGATCTCGTCAAGCCGGAGTCTGCCGCCCGCTGTGGACCGCCTGGTGAAGGAAGGGCGCTACGGGGTCAAGAGCGGACGCGGGATCTATGACTACACTCCCAAACGAATCGAGGAGCGGCAGTCGCGCCGGGATCGGCTTTTCCTGCAGTTGGTCGACCTGCTGCACAGCGACACCAGACGGCCTGAATGACGAAGGGCGGCCACAAGGGCCGCCCCTACGGTCGCTGGCATCCACGCTCCCTCAATCGCTGAAGCGGAAGGAGTAGAGGTCCGCGTTCTCCAACCGGAAACGGACCCGGATCGTCTGTCCTGACAGGGATCCCACGTCAGGCTGAATCGTCTCTTCCTCGCTCGGGGTTTCCGTCTGGCTGCAGGGACACTGCTTCCAATTGACGAGGATCCGGGTTGAGTCGCCGGTCAGGGGAGGACAATCGACCAGGGTATAGCCCGGGATGGGGCGACCCTCCTGGTCCTGCAGTTCCACCCGGAGCTGACCTCCGGGGCGGGCCCGGAAATTCACTTCAAGTCGGCTGCCCGAGAACTTGAGGGGATGGGTGACCAGATCGCCTCCCCCGGGGCCGCCGCTGGCGGACACGAAACCGTCAGCGCGATAGGTGAAGCGCCGCAAACGCGTATCCGGCCCTTCGTAGTAGGCCTCGGAAGCATAGACCGACATCTCCCCGGGGCGGCCCGGCAGCTCCAGCAGACCCCAGGTCATGTAGTTGCTGCGGTTTCCCGCCCGGTCCTTGGGGGCGTCCTCGGGAATCACCGGATCGTTCCAGCGGTGGAACGTGAGCCCGTCCCGGCTGGACATGAAGATGGGCTCCACCCGCTGGCCCTCGTCGGGCAGGTAACGGGTGGGAAATCCGATGAGGATGTGGGGGGCGCGGTGATAGGCCCGGATCGCGTTGGTGTAGAGATGCTGGTTGGGCGCCCCCGGATACTTCAGGAGCACGGGATCGGTCCAGTTGACGAAGTCATCGGAGGTCCCGGTCATTATTGAGCGCACCCGGTTGACGAAGATGCGGTGATACTCCCGGTACTTGTCGATCTGGGGGTCCCAGAAGGCCAGGTTCTGGGAATCGAACGCCCCTTCGGTGATGACCGGCTCGTTCCGGATCATTTTCCAATGGATGCCGTCGGGAGACTGGTAGACGTAAAGTCCCTTCTTCCCCAGTGGACGGCCCCGGGAGATCCCCTTGTACCGCGCCTCCGGGGGCGCGTCGGGATTGCCGTCCTTGAAGGCGACGAAACAATGGGTGCCGATCCCGTCCAGGATGATGTTGTTCTGCTTCGATCCCTCGTACTCCACGACCCCCAGATCGGGCTTGGTCCAATTGATCCCGTCCCGGCTCTCGGCGTAACAAGTCACCTCCGGATGGGTGGCTTTCTTGGCCGCTACATCCCAGTTCGACCCCCGGTAGTACATGCGGTAGAGGTCGCCGTCCTGGAAGATGGTGTAATAGGCGCTGGTGTTGCCTTCCCAGGGCTCGCCCGTCACCAGGACCACTTCCTGAGGCTCGGGCCGATGCTGTTGAAGGCGGGCATCGCCCGTGATCTCCCCGACCATATGCCGGTCCACGAACAGTTCCCGCCGCGAGCCGATGTCGATGACACCGGCGATGGCAGTCGCCAGAGAGAGAGCCATGACGGCGAACAGGGTGCAGATCTGGTTCATATCGGATTCTCCTCGGTTTCACTCCTCTAGTCGCTGTAATCGCAGCCCGCTATTGTAGCAGCCCGGATTCGGCAGGTCGCCAAGTCCGCGGGTCCGGCGTGGCGACTTTCACCCGGGACTGCTATTGTCGCCAACACACCCGCCGTCTCTTGGAACCGGTACCAAGCCCGACGACGCTGGGAGGGAAAACCCATGAAAAGATCATTCTTGTTCGGTCCCGGCATCCTGGGACTGACGCTGGCCGCCGCACCTTCGCCGCCGGCAGACTTCGATGGGCAATGGCCCAACTGGCGCGGTCCTGACAACACGGGTATGGCCCGCACCGGAGCGCCGGTCCGATGGAGCACGACGGAAAACGTCAAGTGGAAGACTCCCATCCCCGGAAAGGGCCATTCCACTCCCATCATCTGGGAAGACAGGATCTACCTCACCACCGCGATCCCGGCGGCTCCAATGCCGGAGCCTCGCAGACGTGAATTCACGAGGCCCCCTCGGCGTCCACGGGCAGAGCGAGGTCAGGATCGGCCCGGCCGGGAACGTCGGCGTCGCCGAGGGGAACGCCGCCGGCGGATGCCCATGGCTCAGGTCGAGCACAAGTTCGAGGTCCTGTGCCTGGACAAGAAAACCGGCAAGACCCTGTGGCGCAATACTGCCGTCGTGGAGACGCCCCACGAGGGGTACCACCGGCGTTACGGCAGCTTCGCCTCCAACTCGGCGGTCACCGACGGCCGTTACCTCTACACCTTCTTCGGTTCCCGGGGCCTCTACGTCTACGAACTGGGCGGGAAGCTGGCCTGGAAAAAGAACTTCGGCGTTAAAATGAAAATGCGCAACGGTTTCGGCGAGGGCACGGCGCCGGTCCTTCACGGAGACGCTCTGGTCCTCAACTTCGACCATGAGGGCCAGTCCTTCATTCTGGCTCTGGACAAGAATACGGGGACGGAACTGTGGCGCCGGGACCGGGACGAACGGAGCACCTGGACCACACCGCTGATCACGGAGTACGCGGGTACGACCCAGGTCATCGTCACCGGAGACAACAAGGTCCGCAGCTACGACCTCGCCAACGGCGACCTGATCTGGGAATGCGCCGGGCTGGGGACCAACCCCGTTCCCCTGCCGGTCCGTCACCAGGATACCGTGATCGTGATGACGGGGCACCGCAGCCCGAACATGCTGGCCATTCGTCTGGACCGGAAGGGAGATCTGACCGACACGGACGCGGTCCTCTGGACCAATCAGCGGGGCAACGCCTATACCGCCTCCCCCGTCTATGCCGATGGGAAGCTCTACGTTCTGACCGACCGGGGACTGATCAGCTGCTTCGACGCCGGAACCGGAAAACCCTTCTACCAGCAGCAACGCCTGCCCAATCCCTACCAGTTCAAGGCCTCCCCGCTGGGATCTGACGGCCGGCTCTACCTGGCCAGCGAGCAGGGTGACGTCATCGTTCTCAAAATGGGCGAGCAATACGAGGTGGTGGCGGTCAACTCCATGCCGGACCACTTCTTCATCTCGTCGCCGGTGGTCGTGGACAACCAGCTCTTCCTCCGCAGCCAGGACACCCTCTACTGCATCGGCGAGTGATTCTCCGGCAGGAGCGGCGGCTTTCTTGCCGCCGAACTCCCAAGATGCCAATAGGGCAGTAGAGCAGCGGGAACAGGCGCCAAGCGGACTGGGCGACAAAAAAGTCGCCCCTCCAAACTGGGAGGAACTATGCAGGACCGAAGACGATTTCTCAAGAACACGGCGGCCGCCGCCACCGCCACCACGCTGCTCCCCGCCCTCACCGGCTCCGCCTGCTCGCCGGGGCCGGAACGACCCGACCAGAGCAGCCGCAAAAAACGCGTCATCTGGAACAACGACGGCGACGACCTGGCGGGGGTGGCGCAGGAACTGGGCCGGCGGCCTCACTGGCCCAAGCGGTTCGATACCGTCGATCAGTACCTGGCCCTGCGCTTGAACGATCTGAAGGGAACCCACGTCGACGGCCTGTCCCACTGCGGCCTCGCCACGGTTCCCCACTGGGAGGTCCCACGGAAGAACATTCCGGCTCTGGGACCTGACCCGGTCCAGCCCGCCGTGAAATTCGCTCACGACAACGGCATGGAGTTCTTCTTCTCCATCCGCATGAACGATGTCCACTGCGCCGTCTACTCGGGAATCCAGTATTGGACGCCCCTCAAGCTGGAGAACCCTCATCTCCTCCAGTCCCGCATCAGCCCCAAGCGGTTTCAGGAGACATTCCTGCCCTGGATCAAGGGGGAGTCCCCGGACCACCCGCATGATGCCCTCTTGGAGTACTGGGGCAACGGCGGGAAGCGCACCATCGACCGCTTTCGCAACAGTTCCCTCGGACCCATCTCCTTCTCCTGGCCCGCGTACGACTACGCCCTCCCGGAGGTAAGAGACCATTTCCTCGGCGTGGTCCGGGAAGCCTGCCGCCGCTACGACCTGGAGGGCATCGAGCTGGACTGGTGCCGGCATCCCCTGCTCTTCCGCTACGGACAGGAGAGGCGTCACCTGCCGGTGATGACGGATCTCATCCAACGCATCCACCAGGTCTTGGAGCAGCGCGGCAAACAGCGGGGACGGCCCATTCTCCTGTCCATGAGGGTCCCCGACTCTCCCGATCTCGCCCTGGGTGTGGGACTCGACGTGGAGGAGTGGGTCGCCCGGGGCTGGGTGAACTTCCTGATCGCGGGGTTCGGCTCCCTTCCCTACTCGTTTCCCGTGCGGGAATGGATCCGCATGGGCCGCGAACACGGAATCCCCGTCTACGGAGGCCTGAGTTGGAAACACGTCTTCGATCACGTGGAAGCGGTTCGGGGAGCAGCCTACCGGCTCTGGGACGAAGGCGTGGACGGCCTGCACACCTTCAACTTTCTGGACCCGGCCCGGTATGACTCTCTCCATGAAATCGGAGAACCGGAGGTGCTTGCGGGCCTGGACAAGATGTATCAGATCGACTTGGACCGGAAGCGGGTCGGATACATGAACGAGAGTCTCTGGCCGGGGCAACTGCCGCTCACCTTCGCCACCCAGGCGGGTGCGGCACGGTTCGACCTGAAGCTGAAAATTGCGGACCGGCCGGAACGGGCCACCAGCGTTCGGGTCGAAACGCGATGGGCCAACCCCGCCGCGGACGACCGGATCACCTGGCGGGTCAACGGAGAGGGCCAGCCTCGTCCCCAAGCCGCCGACGGGGACCGGCTCGACTGGTCCAGTTGGGAGACGCGCGACCTGCGCTACGGCGAGAATTCCTTCCTGGTGACGGTTCAGCCTCCCGAGTCGGGGGACCCTTCCGAACTGCTGACATTGGAGGAGCTGAGAGTCTGGATCCGCTACGGGTGACGGAGCGAACCCGACAGGGACCAAGAAAATTTAATGAGTAGCATCCCCATTTTTTCATCTGGGGAAGGATTCCTTTGCTACGACTCTTGGTGGCAAGCGACTTGGGATCGCCAACTCTTGCCACCGAACAACATTCCTGACGAAAAGTCGTGGTAGACTTCGATTAGATTCTTCGAACAGGAGAGCAGATGATGACGCGGGTCTTTAGAGTGCAAGCTGTTTGGGATGCCGAGGCAGAGGTGTTCTACTCCCGAAGCGATATAGAAGGCTTACATATCGAGGCAGCCGATCTAGAGGAGTTCGAAGCCATCATGATGGATGTGGCGCCTGAATTGATTATCGCGAACCACTGGACTGCTCCAGAGATCGCTGAGCATTCCTTCAAAGATCTGATCCCCGCAATTCTGTGGCAGCATCCGGATACGGGAAGGGCAACCGCATAATTTACCTGGCAGTCTCTACGATTCCGTAGCCAGAGAAGTATCAAGACGAGGATTCGCGTACTGGAAGAACGCAAAGGGTTCCCACGAAAAATGGAAACGTCTGAAGAACGGCAAAATTCTGGTGATTCCACGTAACTTGAAGAGCCGCCACACGGCAAACGCCATCCTTAAAGCTGCCGGAAGCGCAAGGAAAGTCTGACTCCGTAAATCCGCTGAGAAAGCCCGGGAGTTGAGTCCAACGGGAGTTTCGGTGAGACGCCCGCGTTCCCGTTGTCTGTCACTACTCGACAGAACCTGTCATAGGCACGTCCGATCTTTGGACCGGGGATCTTCCACCGGTGTGCCGCTGTGGAACACGCCACGCATGGCCCGGGATCGCCATTCCTTCGACGCGTCGAAAAAGGGCGTCTCGGTATCGATGGTCGTTGTCAGGACTCCGGCTCGGTGCAGTGGCAGCCGGCCATCGATCAGACCGTCCGGTTGCACCACGAAGCTCGAACCGCTGCTCTCGCGGCGGCTCGTATTGTTCACGCTGATCCACATGTAGTTGCTGGCGGCGTAGGTCTGCATGGTGGCGCGCACCAGCACGCTCCAGACGTTGTGATGGTCCTGCTTGTGCTTCAGCGTCATTCCGCCGTTGTGGTAGGAGTGGAACATCAACTGGACCTCCCGCCGCTTGTATTCCCGGTAGAGCTCCGGATAGCGAAAGTCATGGCAGATCTGGAGACCGCAACGGACACCGTTGACTTCAAAGACCACGAACCGGTTTCCCGGACTGTAGTGGCTCAGGTCATCCTCGGCCTGGGTTCTGGAACCGGTGCAGAACCGCTTGTCATAACGGTCCACGATCTTCCCATTGGGATCAATGAGATAGAGGCTGTTGTGGGGCCGGTGACCGCCACTCAGTTGATGATTGGACCCCAGAATCACCCACAGACCCAGCTCCCGGGCCAACTCGGTCACCTCCTGGGCTGAGCGCTGGAGCAGGTCCCACTCGTAGCCCTCCAGTGACGGCAGGTCGACGCCGGCATAGCCGCCCAGGCAGCACTCGGAGAAATGGGCCAGATCGGCCCCCTTTTCGCGCGCTGCCTTCATCTGCCTCTTGACGTAGCCCAAGTTGCGCCGGATGTCGCTGGTGACGGGAAACTGACAGGTCGCAATCGTTATTTTCATGAGTATTTGAGGTGAACTTCCACCTTCTCCAACTTAACGCCATCGGCCGCCGCTCCGGTGGAGAGGGCCAACTCGGTCGTGTTGAGGCCGACCCGGCACTCCTTGGGATCCAGATCGTACTCGATCCTGAGCAGTCTCTGTTCCGGGTCGACGCGTAGTCTTGCCGCCTTCCCCGAATTGGGTTGGGGACGCGGTGAGAAGATCTGATAATCCTTCCAGTCGGTGTCCCTGAGGAAAGGAGTCACGGCGCGGCCGTTGAAGCGCGCACGGACGTTGGTCTCCGTTCCGGCGCCGAAGAGAACGATCCGGAGCTTGAGTGAGGCGACGCGATCAGATGCGGCCGCCACCGGCTCTTCGATTCTGAGATCCAGCCGGACCGGTTCCGTTCCCGCCGTCAGGCGGAGCGGCAACCGGGCGTCAGCGTTCAGGTTGAAGAACCCTTCCGCCCAAGGAAAGGCGCCGCGCCGGTCCAGGGCGAAGATTTTGTCCCGCAGGCGCATGCTCTCCAGGTTTCCCAGTTCCTGTAACCCCTGGTCGTGGGAGTCGGGCCCCGGGTTGATGCCCAGCTTCAGGCAGGTCTTTCGGGTCGCGTTGCTCCAGTTCCAGGTGACCACGCTGTCCGCTCCCTGGCGCCACCAGTTGCTATACACGCCGCGCAGGAACTCGATGGGTTGCCACTGATAGGCGTCCGAAGCGTGGTGGTCGTCCCAGCAGGGTTGGATCTTGATGTCCCGGCCCCGGGCGATCGCCAGGAAGGAGGCCACGTCCACCTCCAGGGAGCGGGTGCCGATGGTGAAGATGTCCACCAGACGTTCCCGGGCCCACGACTCGAGGTCGAAGCCGTCCTGTTTGGCTCCTTCAACGCTCTTGGGCACTCTCACGGCCAGCAGGAAGGGACGGCCTCGCTTTTTCGCTACGTCCAGGAGCATGAGCCGAACGCGGCGGATGAATCCCGTGACACGCCCGCGCAGTTCCCATTGCCGCCCGGGAGGAAGAATGGGTGTGTGCCGGGCGAAATCGATCTGGAGGCCGTCGAATTCGTAGTTCTCCGCCAGATAGCGCAGATTCCTGAGCTTGAAGTCCTGCAGGCCCGGTGCGGCCAGATTCCACATGCCGTGGGGCCACCAGGTGGGAATCACCCAGTCGGGATTCTCCGTCTTGAGGTGAAACGTCTTGCCGTCCAGCTCGACTTCGCTGATCCGGTGGTTGAAGAAGGCCTCCAGACCCCGGCTGTGAGTCCCGTCCACCAGCGCCTTCAAAGGGTCGTTCCCGGCTGTGCTCCAAGCGTTGAATCGCGCCTGGACGTCCGCGGGGAACCCCTGGTTGGGGTAGACGGCCAGAGCGGCCATGTCCCACCAAATGGCGTCGATCTGGGTTTCAAGCTCGTCCAGATAGGAGAACCGGTAGCGGAGCCAGGAATCGAAATCACCTCCCAGAGGAGTCGCTCCGTGGCCATCGCCGTAGGCGTCCTGCATCATGACGATCCGGCGTCTGCGGTGGACCGCTTTGATGTGGTCTTTGGACAATTCAACCGGAGCTTCGGCAAGCGCCAGGACCCGAGGCGCCAACAGACACCCGGCCAATGCCTTTTTCAGGAACCTCCGGCGCTGCATCGGGGAATCAGGACGAAATACAGGCATGTCTGAGACCGCTCCAGGCTACCACATCGAAAAACCCCTTTCTCCGATTGCCACAACTACAAGATTCTCAACAACTTGAGTTCATCTTTACTTGATTCTGAAGCCAAACGCCGGATAATGAGCGACATGTCTACAAATTCTCCGTCCCTTTCACGTTTCCCTCGGCTCACTCTCCTCTTCATGGCCGGAATGGCCGGATGGCTAGCGGCTTTTCTCGTCGCCCAGCAAGGCGGCGCCGAAGCCGTCGAGATCGGTCGCCACAACACGGATCTCCTGCCGTCAGGCAAGGAAGCCGACGGCATCCTCGGGGACTTCGTCCTCCGGAACGATCGCGTCCACGCCCTCATTTCGGGGAACCTGCCCCAGCGGCGGGCCAATATGATGCATGACCGTTACGACGTCATCCCCGGTACCCTCTTTGACCTGGACCTCGCCGGCGCCGGTAACGATCAGATCACGTCATTTCGGCCCGGACACCTGTCGGGTCCCGTCAGTTACGTCCGGATCGCGAGCGACGGAAGTGACGGAGCGGCGGCGATCGAGACCGTCCGCACGGCAGCTCGCGGCGACGGACTGTATCAGCGCCACGTCTACCGGCTGGAGCCGGGCTGGCAGCATGTCGAAATCCTCTCCACCTTTCACAATGAATCCGATCAGCCGCGGAAGATCCAGCCGCGACCGGTCTGGAAATCGCCCCCGGCATACGAGCGTCTGGCTCAGTTTTCGAAAACGTGGGAAGTCGGCGCCATTCGAGTCGCCGACAGCATCGATCCGTTCGACAAGCGGTCCTACGCCTGGGCGCCCCTGGAAGGTGAGGGTCTGTCCGCTCTTGAATCGGAGGTGGAACTAGCCCCTGGAGAAAGCCGGAAGTTCGGGATCGCCCTGGCGGTTTCGGACAGTCCCCTGGCCGCCTATGGCCAGGTCGCTTCCGTATTGAATCCCACCGGGACGGTGACCGGGAGCGCCCTGGACCAGGGCGGGAACCCGGCCGTTCGATCCTCCCTTCTGTTCAATGTCGAGGGGACGGATCTCCCGCTTTATCCGAACGGGAGCGGGCGGTTCTCTTTCCCAATGCCGGACGGAGCATATTCGGTCCGGTTCACCGACCTGGGCCGGCCCGATCAGGACTTGAATCTCCAGGTATCGGCGGGAAAGACCGTGAATCTGGATCTGTCTCTCCCCGCGGCTTCGGCCATCCGCTTCCGGATCCGGGATTCCCGCGGCAATCCTTCCCCGGCCAAGGTCCAGTTCCTGGGTGTCGACGGGACCTCTACCCCTTATTTCGGCACGGACTATCGGGCCCACGGCTGCGATCACCAGTACCACACCCACGACGGAGCGTTTACCCAGCAGGTTCCCCCGGGCAACTACCTGCTCCGAATCACGCGGGGTCCCGAATACAACTTGGTGGAGCGCCGGCTCTCGGTTGAGCCGGGAAAGACGGTTGCCGTCGAGGCCACTCTCGAAAGGGCGGTGGATACGACAGGATGGATCAGCACCGATTACCACGCCCACTCTTCACCCAGCGGCGACAACCACTGCAATACCTACGACCGGATCATCAACTTCGCCGCCGAACAACTGGAGTTCATACCGACCACGGAGCACAACCGCATCTACGACTGGCAACCCTACATCGACGAGTTGGGACTGGGGGACTTGCTGCGAACCGTCGTCGGCATCGAGCTCACGGGGCAGGGCCAGCACTTCAACTCCTTTCCCCTCAAGTACTCCCCGCTGACCCAGGATGGCGGCGCACCGGCCTGGCAATATGACCCTCGCCTCAACGCTATCGTCCTGCGCAATGTCTTCGACGGCGGACCCGACCGATGGGTCCAAGCCAATCACCCTACAGTGGGTTACGTCTTCAACGACCGGGACCGGGACGGGCGGGGGGATGGTGGATTCGTGGGTTTCGAAGATCTCATCGACGCGGCTGAGGTCTGGAGCGCCGAGATCCTGAATCCCAACCCGACTTATCCGGTGCGGAACCGACGTGGGATCGCCCAACGGGAGAACCGGACCTTCGGCTGGCTCCAACTCCTGAACCAGGGACGGCATACGTGGTGCGTCGCCGTAAGCGACGCCCACCGGACCTTCGGCGGCAACGGCGTGGGCGGTTGGAGGACCTACGTACCCAGCTCGACCGACGTTCCGGGCAAGATCGATCCGGCGGAGGTCATCGCCAACTCCAAGGCGGGGCGGATGATGATCAGCAACGGGCCCTTCCTGCACGTCGAGACCGGGGATGGGATGCCCATCGGGTCCAGCGTGATCTCACCGGGTTCCGTGACCTTGAAGATGCGGGTGCAGACGCCTGACTGGCTGGATGTCGACCGGGTCCAGGTCCTGGTCAACAGCCGTCAGGATCCGCGGTACAACTACACCCGAGAGTCCCATCCCAAGATGTTTCAGAACGGAATCGTGAACTTCGAGGAGGAGATCCGCGTGGAACTGGAGCGGGACACCCATCTGATCGTCGTGGCCACAGGTGAGAATTCCAACCTGGAAAAGGGTTGGGGCCGCAGCTCCGAGTCCCAGATGCACCCGGTGGCGTTCACGAATCCGATCTACGTGGATTCGGACGGTAACGGCTTTGAGCCCAACGGGGATACGCTTGACCACCCGCTCCTGGTTGCCGGAGATCGATGATCGTTCAATAGCCTCGAACTATCCTCGTGAAACAAAGCGCCAGTCTCGATAGTTGTACTATAAATACGTCGATACAGGCTTAATTCGTTCGTCGTAGTTCAAGCTTATAAACAAATTTCAGATATACATGCTATCGTGAGTATAGCCCATAATAGATACAGATAAGGTTACTGTACCTCGATCACAGGCCATATATTTGTGGCCTTATCGGCCAAGTCAGCGCCACGCTCCTCTATTTCATTCTCGTTCCATGATTCTCGACTCAAAAACCACTTGTTCATATGCAGAGAGCTGTGTTCTGATAGTCTGCTGCGCTTTTCGATGAACTCCCTATTGCTCGCGGATACGTTCAAGCCCGCAGTCATCAGCGTAAGGTTACCAATTGAATGGAGTAAACGGTTCCGTTCAACTACACGCGGATCCCATAAGTCGCGATTGATCCGATCGCCGTCTGGCATGGGCCATCTTTCGTCCCACGACTCAGGCAACATGTGATCTATCCAAAGTCCGTTTGGCATTCCCGTATCTTCCGCAAAGCGAGGCCGACTCGCCCGTTCAAACTCCCATAATACGCCCCTTATTCTATTACTTGGAACACTTCGGTATACAGCATGAGACAACATTTGCCGACGCAACTCGTCGTCCCCGGGAAACCTGCTGCTATCACCTCGACGATCACCAAAAAAGGACTGCATGCTGCCGATAGACACTCCCTTTCTAAGGAACTTCGCTGACATAGCTTGAAATATGCGATTCAGATTCTTGGATGTCAGACCACATAGAGCCCGTCTCACAATATAGGAGTAGATTAGTAAAGATAAGTTACTCTTCTCCGATTCCTCAAGATTCGCCGCTGCAATCTGAAACGCTATCGGATACGCAGTGGTTACCTGCCAAGTTGCCAATTTCCGACCTAACCAGAACATGGTAGGGTCTTTATCAATCCGTCCTTCCAAAGTCTCATAAGTTGGCGCATGCTGCTCTAGAAGCCTAAGTTCATCTTCAACTTTCCGGAAACGTGGTCTACCCCTGGGAACGGCGAAGGCCCGGTACTCCGCGTACAGTTCACGCATGGAGATCTTTTTACCCGATTCCGCACCCAGCACATGGGAGAGAAAATGGTCAATTCGAGGGCGCCGTGGACGGGCGTTAGGGGCCGGAGCCTGCCACCAATTCTTATCAAATGGATCCCAGAGCCTAGTATAGAGCTCATGTGCAGATGTACCCTGCTGTTCCGCTCTGTGAAAGATGTTGTTCCGAACAAGATCCATCGCTAAGAGTGGCTTGCCTTTCGAATTAAGCGTCTCAAAGATAACTTGAGCGTCATCTCCTTCTCCAAGAGTTATGACGACAAGTTTCATTTTGTCTAGGAGAGCAGTAAGGAGGGCTTCGAGTCTATCGTGAATAGCACGTTCCGTAGGTTCGTCACTTTGGGGTTCGATACGGTCGTTCTGTAAGTTTTCATCACTTGGTCCGAGCCGCACAAAGTTTTCGATTCTTGTCTTGAAAAAGTAGTACGCTCTCAGGGCCTTGTACCGAGTATTCTTTGGAACACGTCCTCCCCAATAATAGCCCCGATACTTGTCTCGCACGGCTTCATAGTCGTTGGCTAGGATAAAACGGAACATCTTTTGATCCCACGGCGTAGGAGTCAGCTTGAACCGAACAAAGCGACCCGAGTCCTTACTCTTGGGCTGATTAAAAATATATTCTTCAATATTTTCAATTAGTTCAGTGACTTCAAATTTCCTCGCAGCCTCTCTGAGCCCGGCCAAAAAAAGTTGGAATGTTGTCAGTCGCTGCTGTCCATCGACAACCTGTACGCGTTCAGTGACTCCAATTCGAGATCCGTCGCTAATGGGCGAAAGGATCAATGCTCCCATGTAATGTTTGAAACTATTCTCATTTTCGAGATCCTCGCCTGCTTTTGCCTCAACATCCTCCCAAAAAGGTTGAAGCCACCTGTCATCCCACTGATATCTGCGCTGATAAATCGGTACCATAAAGCGCCGTGCGTCGACCAAAATCTCTTCAACAGAGTAATCCTCAGTTTGCATCAGTTCTTCCTCTCCGAAGGACCAGAGACTATTTCTACGACAGGCGGATAGAGCTTGACTCGAGGCGAAACCGCGCCAGCCTCCTCAACATTCGCGTCAGGGTAACATACTAGGATGACGGCGAGAATCAATTTAATAGCAGAAAGGTAATCTCATGTCTCGTTACTCCTTATTCCAGCGATTGGGAGCCCCCTTGAAACACCGCTACACGTGGGGAGCCGTCTCCCGATCCGGCGACGTCTACCTTAGTGTGTGGCAACATGACGTGAAGATCCTAGTTGGGAAGAAGGTCGTGCGGGTTCTCGATTACGACGCTCCGGATAGGCAAAGTTTTCCGTATCAAGAAAGGGAAGACCACATCCAAATGATCCGGTATGGAGCCACCTGCTACTGCGTCATGTGCGTGGCCGACCCGGACTCCGATCGCCTCAGCATTCTATGGTGCGACGAATCGGAGCTCCATATTGGTGGCAAGATCATCGAAGCCAGCAATGGGGACCTCTATCTGGAACTCAAGGACACAAAGTCACTCTGACCTCCGCAGCGTTGGAGAGGGTCTCATCATCCGGGGCGTTCCGATCTGGAGTTCACGGCCACTCTTAGTATGAAGTGGTCTCCCGTGTCAGCGGAGTCTTCGGTGCCCAAAGTTATCTCGTCTTGTCCGCACGCTATCCGGCGCAATATACGGTCGAACGGAATTGCCCGTCGATGCGTTCGACGAACATTCTCGTTTATGGCCGCTTCTGATCAAGCATCCAGAATGTCCGTCAACGTCTTGCGGACTGATGGTTAGTCCGTTCACGGTATGAACCCCGGCGGAGTGAACAGGTAGTTGCCCGGGGACCAGAGTTCCATGTTTTCAGAATGTTCCTCATAGTATTCCAGATCCGTCGTCACGTGTTCCCGTACCATTCGCGACCGAATCGCCGCGCCGCTTCCCCGCACGGCTCGAACCAGTGAGGAAACGTATCCGCTGTGTTTACTTCATAGCTGGTTCCCCTGGGGATCGTGATCTCGATGAAATGTTGGTTCGGCGGCAATGCCCCGTTCCAATGCACCAGCTCTTCCAGCATTGCCGTCGAATAGTTCTCCGATGCGTAGATCACTTCGGCGCCCGCTTCATGCCACCGGCCTTCAGCGCGCTTGGCGCCTTCCGCGCTCCATACTGCAAACAGTCCCGCAGGGTCGCCGATCCGATTCGCTCGCATCGTTTCCGGCAGCTCGCCCGGATGCATCAGAGGGCGATTCCGGCCTCAGCCCGACGAATGAGATTCAGAACGGCTTCCGCACCCGCCGAACTGGAACGCGTCATATCGAAAGGTGTCTCGCCGTCAAAAAGCGGGTGCGGCCGGTTCAGAAACCCGTTAATGGCCTCTTGGTCCCCGCGGTAGGCACGGCCGAGTGCATCGACGACACGCCCCACGTCATAGAGCCTTTCACTATGGTCCCTGGACAGCATCTTCCCGGCCTTGCGCACTCGCCTGAACGTCGCCTCCGGGACGACGGGTCCCACGATGCGGTTCCTGCCAAGCACCTCTGACAGGGCCATGGCCGCGTGCGGGAACAGGCCATCGGCAATATGCCGCGCAAGCTGCACGTCACTCACCGTTTCCGGTCCGTCAATCTCCAAGAGTCTCGCAACTCGAGTAGCTGCGCTCGCAGGTAACTCTCCCGGGTGGGCGTAGGCTTGGAGGTCCATCGCTATCTTCGTTTTGGATATTGCGTCAAAATGGCGAATGTTATGCGATCATTCGTTAGATTACAAGACGACAACTGATCGCACAGGACATCCGATCTCCGGAATCTGCATTCGTATTCCGGTTCCCGGTCTCAGGCAGGCAAAACAATCAGGACGAAGGTATCAATCTCGAAACACTCGGTCGGACGGTTGCCTTCGAAACCTGTTGATATCGAACGGGGGATGTCCAGGTGAGATCTCGCTACGCAGTGTACCCAGGCGGGAATATTGGATGCCTCTGCGCTTTAACGTGAACCTATCGTGGCCTTCAATCAATTCCAACTCGTCGCCCGGACCTACGCCCAACGCCGCCAAGACCCGAGCCGGCAGCGTTATTTGGCGCTTCGCGGTGATTTTGACGATCATGGCCGAATGCTCCTCACGAAATCAGGAAACGGGTCCGATATCGACAATTACCGGCCTGACTGGCCTCGTAGCTTGAACCCTCCAATTGGATCCCCGGAGTATGTTCCGCCTGCTACGCCAGGATCTCCTTCACTACCCGGGCCGGAAACTCGTCGGTGAGGCGTTCGCTCCGGCCCTCGCGGAGCATGACCAGGTCCCGGTGGTCCAACCCGAGCTGGTGCAGGATGGTGGCATGGAGATCGTGGACGCTGACCCGGTTCTCCACCGCCCTGAAGCCGATCTCGTCGGTGGCGCCGTAGACGGTACCGCCCTTGACTCCTCCGCCGGCCAGCCAGACCGAGAAGCCTGCCGGTCCGTGATCGCGTCCCGCCAGGTTCCCCTGCCGGCTCTGAGACAGAGGCAGCCGGCCGAATTCCCCGCCCCAGACCAGCAGCGTCGAGTCGAGCAGGCCCCGCTGCTTCAGGTCCTCCAGCAACGCGGCCACCGGTTTGTCGGTCTTGCTGCAGGCATACCCCAGCATCTGCTGCAGATTCTGGTGGGTATCCCAGATCTGACCCTCGATATAGAGTTGGACCAACCGGACGCCCCGTTCCACCAGACGCCGGGCCATCAGGCAACGCCGCCCATACGAGTCGGTTTCTTCCTGGCCGACACCGTACATCTCCCGAGTCGCGGCGCTTTCCTGGGAGATGTCCAGCGCATCACTGGCCGCCAACTGCATACGGGCCGCCAACTCGTAGTTGGTGATACGGGCATGCAGTTCCGCCTCCCGCGGGCGCTGGTCCCGATGGTACCGGTCCAGCCGCCCCAGCAGGGAACGGGCCAAGTCGCGGACCGGGCCCGGATACTCGTTCTCCGCTTTCAGGTTCAGTATCGGCGTGCCCTTCGTGCGGACCCGAGTGCCCTGGTACACGGGCGGGAGCCAGCCCGAGTGCCAGTTCTGGATGTGGTTGATGGGCAGGCCCTTGGGATCGTCCAGAACCACATAGGCCGGCAGGTTCCGGTTCTCGCTGCCCAGCCCGTAGACGACCCAGGATCCCAGACTGGGGCGGTTGGAGAAGGACCTTCCGCTCTGCATCAGGAAGATGGACGGTTCATGGTTGAAGTGGGTGGTGAACATGGAGCGGATCACCGCGATGTCATCCACCTGCTCCGCGAGGTGCGGCATCATGTTGGACAGTTGGAGGCCGGACCGGCCGTACCGCTTGAACTTGAAGGGGGAGGGCATGAATCCGCCCGCCTCGTTGATGAACTCGATGGTGCTGGCCAGATCCCGTCCCGGCGGCTTGCCCGCATATCGTTCCAATGCCGGTTTGGGATCGAACAGGTCCACTTGGCTGGGTCCCCCGTTCATGAAGAACTGGATCACGGAAGTCGCCTTGGGCTCAAAGTTGGGCTGGCGCGGACGCAGATCGTAGACCCGGTCCCGGACTCTACTCGCGTCCGGTTTGGCGCCAACAAGGTCCCGGCCCAGGAGCCAGGCCAGGGCGGCGCCGTGCAACCCGTCGCCGACGCGGGAGAAGAAGGTCCTCCGCGGCAGCTCTGAGCCTGGGAGGTTCAGGGTCCGGTTACTCATGCGGGTCAGGTTATGCATCTTCAGGCTCCTCAATCGACGTAGAGGAATTCTGCGGTGTTGAACAGGGTGTGGCAGAAGGTGCCCAGCGCCAGCCATTGTGCCCTGCCCTGACGCGGCTCGGGTGACCGGTCCTGGTCCAGATGCCGTTCCCACTCCTCGGTCATGTCCGCCAGCGTCGACTTGCTCCAATCCAGTTCTTCTGCCGACGGTGGACGGCCCATAGCTGCCAGATAGACTCTCTCCACCTGCGCCTCCGGATCCCGGCCGACGGAATCGATCACCCTTCCCGCCATGAAACGGGAACTGGCCCGGACCGTCTCGCTGTTCATCAACTGCAGGGCTTGAGACGAGACGGTCGAACGATTCCGCACCAGGCAGTTGGGCCGCAACTGGGGGGCGTCGAAGGTGTCCAGCATGGTGACCGGGGTCGAACGCCGTTGCATCAGATAGATGCTCCTCCGGTACCCCTGCTTCGATTCCTTGGCCACCACTTCTCCGTCCGGCTTCTCCTCGATGGGATCGGGAGGTCCGAACGGTGTCGCGTCCAGCCGCCCGGACACCTTCAGGATGGAGTCGCGGACGGCGTCGGCGTCCAGCCGGCGCATGGGAAAGTAGGAAAGCAGACGGTTGTCGGGGTCACCGTCGATCCCCGGATTCCGCCGGGAACTCTGACGGTACGCCGTGGAGGTCAGGATCATCCGGTGCAGCGCCTTCATGCTCCATCCGCTCCGGACGAACTCCGTGGCCAGCCAGTCGAGGAGCTCGGGATGCGATGGAGGGGAGCCGGTCCGGCCAAAGTTCCCCACCGTCTTCACCAGACCGGAGCCGAAATAGTACTGCCAGATGCGATTGACCAGAACCCGCGCGGTGAGCGGGTGCCGGGGTTGGACGAGCCATTTGGCCAACGCCAAGCGGCGCCCGCTGGTGTCGGTCGTCCACTTCGGCTTTTCCAGCCGATAGGGCTCAAGGCCCACGTCCAGAACGGATGGGATTCCCGGAGCAACAGGCTCCAATGGATTCTGGTGTTGCCCCCGGCCCAGGACGTGAACCGCCGTGGGCCGGCCGCCCATGTCGAAGAGGGCTCGGAGCCGGGGGTTCCCCTTGAGCCGTTTCTTGATCATGCTGACGGCTTCCAATTTCTCCTTGGCCGCCTTCTGGAAGGGTGGGAACCGCTTCTCCAGTTCCTCCGGGAGGATTCGCAACTGGTCCTGGAAACGCTTTACCAGATATTCCTGGACTGGAGTCCGTTCCGGAACGGGTGTCTGTTCCGCCGCGATCACCTCCTCCCGGATCAATTCCGGGATTGCGGCCCTCTTCTCCTTCAAGAGCGTCTCACGCAGGACTTTCGCCTTCTCCTCGAAGGCCTGCTCGATTTCCTCGACCTCACGCAGAACGGGAGCGTTGGCCGCTTCGACTTCCCGGACCTCCTCCGCGGGTGCTCCCACCAGCACGCGCATGTTGGTGTCGTTCCAGTCCGCCTCCGGACCCACCGGAGTCTCGCTGGGAGAGAGCCAATCGTAAGGGTCGTAAGCCGTGCGCAGGATGGCGCTGAAACGATAGTAGTCGCGCTGGGGAATGGGATCGTACTTGTGATCGTGACAGCGGGCGCAAGCCATGGTGATCCCCATCACCGAGGAGCTGAGGATCTCGATTTGGCTCGCCACCACCTCCAGGCGCTCGGGAACGAAGGCTTGCGACACGCTGTAGGTCCCGTCCGGGCCCATGCGCATGAATCCCGTCGCCACCAGCAGCTCGCGCTGGGCGGGAGTCACCTCTTCCGCGGCCTTGTAGTCGAACAGCTCGTCGCCGGCGATCTGCTCCAGCAGGAACTGGTCGTAAGGTTTATCGGCGTTGAGAGAGCGAATGACGTAATCGCGGTAGCGCCAGGCGTTGGGACGGATCGCGTCGGCCGACACCTGTCCCTCCGAGTCGGAATAACCGGCGGCGTCCAACCAGCGTCGGCCCCAATGTTCGCCGTATCCCGGAGAATCCAGGAGGTCATCCACCAACTTTTCGTAGGCTTCCGGCGTGCCCTCGTAAGCCTGGACCGCTTCGGGCGTCGGGGGCAGACCCGTCACGTCGAAGTAGGCCCGCCGCATCAGGGTCAACGGTGGAGCATCCGGAGAAAACGTGTGGCCCTCCTCTTCCAGCTTCTCCAGCAGGAAGGCGTCGCTGGGAGTGCGAACTCGATCCTGATGTCGGACCTTCGGGACCGGAGGCCGAACCGGCGTGCGGAACGACCAGAAAATGCGGTCCGAGGCGCTGACGACCGGGTCCTCGGAAGCGACCATCGGCACCGGCTTCCTCTCATCGTAGGGCGCGCCGGCGGAGATCCAGGCGCGCAGCCGTTCCAACTCCGCGGAAGTCACCGCGCGCACCGAGAGCCTGGCTTGGTCCTTCACAGGGGGCATGTCGGAGTTTTCTATCCGTTGAATGAGCAGGCTCTCATCCGGTTTTCCGGGTACGACCGCGGGTCCCGAGACGCCTCCATTGAGCAGACTCGCCCGAGCCTGCAGGTTCAGGCCCCCCTCCTGGTTGCGGCGACCGTGGCAGAGGAGGCACTTGACGTTGAGGATGGTGGTCACCGTCTCGTGCCCGGCGACCACTTCAGCGGACACTACGGCAGCAGTCTCCGCCTCCCGTTCCACGCGGCGCGCCCCGTCTTCTATCCAGCGCCGGACGAGATCGATCTGGTCGTCACTCAACCGATCGCCTCCCAGCGGCATGGCCCCGGAGTTGAGCTTCTCCAGCAGCAAGCTCTCCAAAGGTGAACCGGGCACCAGGGCAGGACCGGATTTCCCGCCCTCCAGGGTGCTTTCGCGGGTTCGAAGATCCAGATCGCGCTGTGGCTGAGAGGCTCCGTGGCAGGACAGGCAATTGGCTTCGAAGAGGGGATAAATGTGGGTCTCAAAATCGGGTGCGGGGTCTTCCTGAGTGGCCAAAAGGTCTGGAATGCTGACCGTCAAGACCAACGCCAGCAGCCAAACGGCTCCACCCAAAAGCCGACCCCGTGGAAACCTGGCGGCCTCGCCTCGCCGCGACGAGTTCCTTGCCTGAAACCCACTCATACTGACATACGTTCTGCCCCGTTTAAGAAGCGAGTATAGCAGTTTTACGAAACCCGTTTCCGTTGTGTGCCAAGGCCGCCCATCGACTACGGAAGGACTTCAGCCTGGTGGGTTCCGGAGCCATTATCGGTTGGTGCAGCTATAGAGCACCAATGCCGTATATTAGGCAATCAGGAAAACCATGGCACGAATCGATTTCGTCGTGACTGAGCCGAACATGGCCCGCTATCGTCGTCAAGCCCGGCGGGAGAAGAAATCCCTCAGCGCGTGGCTAAGGGAAGCTGCAGAGGAGAAGCTAGCAGCCGCCACGGGGTCAGGACCATTCGCGCTTGAGGATCTGCGACGGTTCAATGCCGAGTGCGATACCCGGGAAAAGGGTAACCAAGAGCCCGATTGGCCAGAACACAAACGGATGATCGAGGAATCCAAGGTCCGCGGTCTCAACGGACCATGACTTTTGTCGACCCGAACCTCTTCAACGCGAGCCGCTCGAAAGACGACGTTCATCGTCGATCAGAATGACACGGCCCGGCCGTTGGGAACTCCATTTCCAGAGTACAAGATTGGTATCCTCAGGCTCGGCCCCCACGGCGAAGCTCCGGCCCAGCATCCCAACATAGCCCGCGGAAATTAGGCGATCAGCCAGAGCTTGCGAGGACGGCAGCGAACCTTCGAGCATTTCAGCCTCCCACGAACGGCACACAAGTTCGTGATCGTGCACCTGAAGCGCGGCCCTTCGGGCCCCATCCAGTGAATCGAATACCGGCTCGACATCGACCTCGTAGGCGCAGAGCGTCAATGGTTGCATGCGCCGGCCCAATGGCTGCGCCTCCCGTATGGCAGTCAGAGGTGAAAGCGAAGTATAGAGGGTGGGAACGCCGCGCCGGTTGAATCGTCCCCCGTGGCGGCGTGCTCCTTCGCCGGAGAGCGACTTCCAGGACCATTGGGGATTGTGCGCCCGGTAAACCACTCCTCGAAATCGCATTACATGAGGATGGAATCAGGCATATCCCCCCGCCATGATCCGATCAAGATAGGCATGGACATGATCGGCCTTGCCTTCCCGCAGCAACAGATCCGGCGTGGCGCCGCCGAAGCCCGGCAGCGGTTCGGCGCGGAACCAGGCATAGGCAGCGAGAGTGGAGCCGGTCTCCGCCTCGACCCGGTTCAGAATCTCCAGCATCTGACGCAAACGAACCTGGGTCTTTCGTGCACGGATCCGCGATTTACGGGAGAAGGCGTCCTTTCCAAGGCCCAACGTACCCGCAATTTCGGTCTTCGTCGTCCGAAGCGTGGCCGCGATGAGAGTCGGAGAAAACACTTGATCTTCCACGAAATCCTGGAATACCATTCGAATACCTCGTTATTTGCCACGTATTTTAACGTGATTCCGCGTGTAGTTCCTACAAATTGGCCAGCATGGCCCAAAGATCTCACGGGCAAATTGCGGGAGTCGGCAGTACACCCTCAAATTAACCCGATCTCCCGGTAGGAACTCATTGAGGCGGGGCCGTCGCTGACCCAGAGCCGACGCTGGTTCAGGTCCAGGGCGACGGAGCAGAGGGTCTGGAGCCAACTGGCGGTGTGGGCCTGGGCGGGATCGGCATGCTGGCTGATGGAGTTCCCTCCGTCGCTTCGATCGGCCAGCCAACCCTGGACGGTCTCGGATCCCACGGGGTCTTGAGTCCCGGTCAGTCTCTCCCAGCGCAGACCACGAACGCGGCTGTTCTCGAAGTGGTTGGGCTCCGGGACGTGCCGGCAATGATTCGTGTGCCAGTAGACCTCGTCCCGCCCCAGATCATGACGGCAGATGCCTCCCGGTGCCGCCTCGAAATCCGCTGCCCTGCCCTGCTCGTCGGCCACCAGGACGTTGACCGTCGCGAGCGGCGCATTCTCCTCCAGGACCCGGCAGGCCTGGTCGAAGCCCGCCTGGGCCAGGATAGTTCTTCCCAGTACCGTGAAGAGCTGCCGGCCCGTGGCAGCCTTCTCCCGGCAGCGTAGACCGGCCGACACAACCCCGAGTCCCTCCTGGTTGAAGCCGTACTTTCCGGGCTGACCGCACTCGGTCACCATGACGTGATCCGGCTGGTCGTCGCAACGGGAGATCAGGACGGCCCGGAAGTCCATCACCTCGGGCCGCCAGTCCCAGCTCTGTCCCAGCAGCGTGTTCCCGTTCTGCGAACGTCCCGGACCCACGAACAGATTGGAACAGTCCCCCAGGGCGACCTGCTCGAAGGTGATCTCGTAACGCGCCGTCAAGGCCAGGATGTCCTCCAGCCGTTGGCCGGACCCTTCGGCGATGCCCTCGTATTCATCCATCAGGAGCGGATTGAGCTGTGCCGTTGGTTCCAGAAAGGCCGAGGCGCGGCGGGCCATGCCCTCGGCGCTCATTCCCAGATGTTCCCGGAAGAAGTGACGATAGAAGTCCACCGCCGCCTGGATCGGATCCCTCAACTGGCGGCCGTGCTGGAGCCCTCGCTGCCGGCTGTTTCCGCGGAGCTCGACGACGTGGAGAGTGGAGTTCCCCACCCCATCCATCAGACCGCGTCTCCGCCGTTCCGTTCGTGGACGAGTCTCCCCGACTTGTAGACCTTGAGAGGCTGCCGCAGCACTTCCAGATCCTCCAGGGGGTTTCCTTCCAGCAACGTCAGGTCGGCCCGGTGTCCGGGTCTGACCTGGCCGATTTGGGAAAGGCCGAGATAATACGCGCCCATGTCGGTGACGGACCGGAGCGCCTCGGTCCGGGTGAGGCCGGCTTCGGTGTAGCTGTCGAGTTCGTCCACGAGGCTGTCAAACGGCGTGTTGGTGGCGCCGCAATCGGTTCCCCCGATGATCTTCATCCCCAGGCGGCGGAAATGTCCCGTGTTGATCAACCGCCCCTCCAGACGCTCGACCGCGGCCACGTCGCCCGGGTTGTGGGCTGCCCCCGCTGCCCGGAAGCGCCGCGCGGTCTGCAATGCCGAGTAGACGGTCGGGCTCACGATGATTCCCGCGTCCCGAATCTGCCGCGTCAGCTCCTCGTCATACCGGTATCGTCCCGGCGACTCCACGAAGCTGGCGTGCTCGATCATGTCCAGCCCCACCTCGATGCCCCGGCGGATGCTGTCGGTGGCATGGCAATGCGCCGTGATCCGGACCCCGTTGGCGTGAGCCTCCCGAACCGCCGCCTTCATGATCTCCACCGGCAGATCCGCCTCGTGGGGGATGGTTCCCGGCGTGAGGCCGCCTCCCGAGGCCATGAGCTTCACGAATCCCGCCCCGTGGCTCAGGTTCCACTCGATTCTTTCGCGCAAATCCCGGACCGTGGCCACCTCGCCGCCCAGAAAATAACAGTGCCCCTTGGGGCGCATGAGCGCGTAGCCGCAGCTGATGATGTGCGGGCCCGGAACGTCGCCCGCATCCACTTGGCGCTGGAACCGGACCATGAGGTGTCCCGGCGCGGCGCAATCGCGCATGGTGGTGATGCCGGCCTGGATCGCCAGCCGGGCATTCTTCCGCGCCGTTGCCATCCGGCCCGAGTCGTCGCTGCTGATATAAGACCCTCTCGGATCGGGGCCCGCGTCCAAAAAGAAGTGGACGTGGCAGTCGATGAGGCCGGGACAGAGATAACTACCGGCGGCGTCCAGCGACGCCCCGCTCCAGCCGGGGAACCGGCCGACCGCCTCGATCCGGTCTCGGCGAACCAGAACCGAGCGGCCCGCTTCTATCGCTCCGTTGGAGACGTCGACGATCCGGGCATTGCGGATAAGCAAAGGGTCGGACATGAGAGCCACCTACCTCAAGTTGACGAACGGTATTGGCTGGGAGCCCCCAGTCCCAACATCCGGCGGGCTTCCTGAATCGTGGCCACCCGGCGCCCCAGGTCCTTGGCGATACGCGCCACCCGCCGGACCAGTTGGGCGTTGTCGAGGGCCGGTTCATCCCGCTGATAGTCGATGCAGTCCTCCATGCCGGTGCGTACGTGGCCTCCCAGGAGGATGGCCAGGGTATTGACCTGGATCGCCTCCAGTCCCAGGGCGCAGGTCTGGAAGATGCAGCCCGGCGGAAGGTTCCGGACCATGGAGAGGACGTTGTCGGGACTCGTCCCGATGCCACTCTGCTGCCCGAAGACCAGTTGGACGAAGTAGGGCTCGTCCAGTGCGTCGCGGACGATCAGATACTCCAGCAGATCCAGGTGACCCGGATGGTAGAGAAAGACCTGAGGTTTGATGCCCCGCTCCCGGAGAGCATGGGCCGCCCGCTCGGTGTGGTCGAAGGTGGTCGCCAGGACGACGCTGGGAGAACTTTCGTTCCCCCGAAAGGTCATGGGGCCCGGATTGAGGGCCATGATCTCGGGACGGGCCTCCAGGGGCAGCGATTCGTAACGGTAGACCGTCCCGCCCAGTTCGTCGTCCGTGGACTCGATGGGCGCGACCGCCTGCGTGTTGTCGATGATGATGTCCGGCTCCTGGGCCCGGATCCGGGCATTGATCTGCAGGTACCGTTCGGCCCGGTCGGTCTCCCGCGTGGGATCGTCGGGGTCGCGGCCGTGGATATGAATGATCTGGGCCCCGGCGGCGGCCACCTGCGGCGCGGTCTCGGCCTGTTCCCCGGCGGTGACGGGAACGCCCGGATTTTCTGTCTTCTGATGACCTCCCGTCGTGGCGCAGGAGATGAGCAAGGGGGGCATGCCCGTGGCCAGCCGCCTCCGGTACTGGCCCAGGTTCAGGTAGTCCCAGGTCAGCTCGGAATCGACGGGCCGGTCAGGGGATTCGGATGCCGCAACGGGTCGGGGATCAAGAGGACCGATCAATGCGTACCTTCCTTCCAAGGCTCGGCAGGCGGTCTGCGAGTCAATCACAGGCCCGGCAATGGGTCAAGAACCTGGAAGTGCCGATTCGAGCGTCCGAACCCGAATGAAGGGCGGCACTTGAGTCCTCCGCACCCGCCGGATTCGCGGGTTGAAAAACTCCCATTCCCGTGTCCGGCCCCGCTGACGCTTGATTCCGCCATTCTTGACAGCCTACGGGACGCTCTTTATGTTCAGCTTCGTTCAGCCGATCCGGGTTGTCCGGCCGGTTGACGATTTGCCTGCTGATCCGGAACCTGGCGACCTTTCGCCTTTCCGGGTCGGGAACCGCAGGCTCGAGGTCTGATTGCAGGGATTCACAGCTCTCGACAACGCCGTCCTCATCTTCTACATCGCCCTGGTCGTAGGGATGGGGTCCTTCTTTTTCCGCGGTCAGCACAACACCGAAGACTACTTCCTGGCGGGCCGGAGAATGCCCTGGGTCGCGGTCGGGATCTCGATCTTCGCCACCCTGTTCTCCGCCATCAGCCTGCTGGGCAGCCCCGGCTGGGTCTACGAGAACGATCTGACCCTGGGCCTGACCTTCGTGACCATTCCCATCTGCACCCCCATCGTCATCTGGGTGTTCCTGCCCTTCTACCACCGGCTTCGTGTCTTCACCGCCTACGAGTATCTGGAACGGCGCTTCAATTCATCGGTCCGCCTGGCTTCCAGCCTGCTCTTCCTGTTGTTGCGGGGAAGCTACCTGGCCGTGGTCATCTATGCGCCCTCCCTGGTCCTCTCCACAGTCACCGGACTCGAGTTGAAATGGACCATATTCATCGTCGGCGGATTGGCGACCCTTTACACCTTGCTGGGTGGGATGAAGGCGGTCATCTGGACCGACGTGGTCCAGGCCACGGTCCTGTTCGGGGGACTCATCCTGGTGACCGTAATCCTGGCCTTGCGGGTCGAGGGAGGAGTGGGCGAAATCGTGGCCGCGGCCTCCGACGGGGGACCTTTCCGGGTCGAGCTCGGTTGGGGGACCTGGGCAGAGGTGACCCTGTGGGCCGTCCTCGTCAACGGATTCTTCATCCATCTCTCCATGTACGGCGCGGACCAGATGACGCTTCAGCGGTACCTGACCACGCCGACCCTTCGGGCGGGCCGGAATTCCATGCTCTTGAACGCAGTCATGGTGGTGCCCGCAGTAGCGCTGCTCCTCTTCGTGGGGGGCGCCCTCTACGTCTTCTACCAACAGTTTCCGGACCGCTTGGCCGAAGGACTCAAGGGGGACGCCGTGCTTCCCCATTTCGTCGTCCACGAACTCCCGGCAGGGATCTCGGGAATCTTCATCGCGGCCATGTTCGCGGCCGCCATGTCCACCATCGACTCGGCCATCAACTCGCTGTCTACGTCCACCATGAAGGATCTCTACCAGCGCTACGTGTGGCCGGAGGCCGAGGAGAGGACCTACCTGAACCTGTCCCGCCTCTTCACCGTGTTCTGGGGCGGCGTGGCGACCTTTTTCGCCCTTTACATCGGGAATTTCCCGAACATTCTGTCGGCATCCAAGACCCTGGCCGGTTTCTTCACCGGAAGCATGTTGGGCATCTTCATGTTGGGCGTGCTCACGACCCGAGCCACGCCCGCCGGCGCCTTGATCGGGGCCGCGGCGGGGTTCGTGGCAGTCACCTCGGCGGCCCAGTGGACCTCCATGAGCTTCCTCTGGTACGCCCCGCTGGGCAGTGTCGTCACACTGGTCTCGGGATACCTCCTGAGCCTTTTCACGACTCGAATTCCCCTCCCACGGCTGGAGGGCTTGACCATTCAGACGCAGCAGAAGGAAATGTGACTAAACCCGGCGCCATGAAGACGGTCGATTTTCACGGACATACTCTCTCCCAACTGGTCTTGGGAACCGCCCAGTTCGGCTTCGACTACGGCATCGCCAACCAAGTGGGCCAGCCTTCCTACCAGGCCGTCCTGAAGATCTTGGAACGGGCCTTCGAGGGGGGCGTGAATGCCTTGGATACGGCTGCATTGTACGGCGAGTCGGAGGTGGTCCTGGGCCGGGCCCTGAAGGACCTGGGATTGCGGGACCGGGCCTTCGTGATCACCAAATTCCCCTGGGTTCATCAATCCGGGGACGAACATCCCGACCGGTTTCTGGAACGGGGCATCGTCCGGGCCCTCCGCAACCTGGGACTTGACCGGTTGCCCCTCTGCCTGTTTCACCGCTACGACGACCTGCCCTACCTGGACGCCGCACTGGCTCTCAAGGAGAAGGGTTACGTCGAACACGTGGGGGTTTCGGTCTACGAACCGGAACAGGCGTTGGAGGCGCTGTCCCTGGAGGGCATCGAAGCGATCCAGCTTCCCACCAACATCCTGGACCGGCGCTTCCTTCGATGCGGGATTCCGACCCGGGCGCAGCGACGGGGAATCGCCGTGTTCGTCCGCAGCGTTTATCTGCAGGGTGTGCTGGGACTGTCCGACGACGACCTGCCCGATTTTCTTCAGGAACTGCATCCCGTCCGCCGCGAGTTGGACCGAATCGCGGGGAACCAGGGCTTGGCCTCCCTGGCCCTTCGCTATGTCGCGTCCCTTCCGGGTGTCCTCGGGGTGCTGACCGGCCTGGAGACCCTGGCACAGCTGGAGGACAACCTGGGATGGATCGGCAGGGGGATGTTGAGCCGCGAAACCATGGAGCGGATCGACCGGGCGGTTCCCGAGCTTCCCCTGCGGCTTCTGGACATGAGGCAGTGGCCCAACGCGTAGTCCGATTCGAGGGCTCTGCGGCCGGCGGATCGAGATCCC
The DNA here is from genome assembly GCA_965217775.1 of Acidobacteriota bacterium. Classification (GTDB taxonomy): domain Bacteria; phylum Acidobacteriota; class UBA6911; order RPQK01; family JAJDTT01; genus JAJDTT01. The sequence continues at coordinate 1,288,865 of CBDCJH010000002.1, read as the reverse complement.
GACGGCATCGACAAGGAAGAAGACAAGACCATGAACCCATCTGAAACCTGCGTCCACGCCGAACCCCTCCGCCGCTGGACCGAGCAGATCCTCTTGGCCAAGGGGACGCCGCCCCGGGATGCGGAACGCGTGACCGAGGTCATGATCAAGGCCGACCTGAGAGGGGTCGACACCCACGGGGTCTTCGTCTGTGTACAGCCCTACCTGGACCGCATCGATCAGGTCAGACCCGACCTGCAAGAGATCAACCTGGAGCCGAAACTCAAGATCCTCAAGGACCAGGGCGCGGCTCTGTTGCTGGACGGCGACTGGGGTTTCGGTCAGGTGGCCGCCTGGGAAGCCATGGAGCTGGCCATCGAACGCGCTCGCATCCACGGCATCGGCATGGTCTCGGTGACGCGGAGCACGCACCTGGGAATGTGCGCCTACTATCCCCTGATGGCCGTGGCTCAGGACATGATCGGCATCACCATGACCAGCACCATGCCGGCCGCCGTCCCCACCTTCGGCCGCAAGGCGCGCCTCGGCACCAATCCCATGAGCCTGGCGGCACCCGCCGGAAAACATCCGCCTTTCGAACTGGACATGGCCACCACGGTGGTCTCCGGTGGGAAGGTCTATCTCTCCCACTTGGCCCAGAAAAAGATGCCTGAAGGTTGGATGGTGGATGAGCAGGGGAATCCCTTGACGGACGCCACTGTGGGGCTTCAGTCCGGGTCGCACCTGCCTCTGGGCGGTGCGGGTCTTCTCCATGGCGGGCACAAGGGCTATGGCCTGGGGCTCGTGGTGGAAATTCTCTGTGGCGTGCTGGCCGGTGGGAACATCGGCCCTCGAATCGTGGCCGGGGAGAACTACCACTGGGTGGCGGCCATCGACGTCGCGGCGTTCCAGCCGGCGGCCCAGTTCAAGGCCATGTTGGACGACCTGATCGACACTCTGCACCGGACCCCCACCGTGGCCGGCCACGACCGGGTCCTGGTCCCCGGCGAGCTGGAGCACCGGACCTATCAGCACCGGATCCAACATGGCATACCGGTTTCCCCTGCCGTGCTCCCCTGGATCGAAGCGACCAGCCGGAAATTCGGACTCGATCCGCCGCTCTGATCCCACGCCGAGGATCCGTGAGGAGCGGTAGAAGCAGCGTCCGGAGGAAGCGGCCACCGCACGCCGTGACCAAACGGAAGGATGGCGTCATCGGCCCCGCCGCGCAAATCCCATGAAGACCCTGGTTTTGGTGCTCAGCCTCGCCGCCCTGATGTTGCTGTTCGCCGTGAACCGATGGTGGAGGTATCCGGACATACACGCGGATCTGCCTCGGCTGACCTCCGGCCATATCGCCGATCCCCGATCCTCGGGCGCCACCTTCCGGTTTGAGGGCCGGGTGACTTCGGTACGGATGACGCCGAAAAGAATCCTGGTCGTCAGACTTCACGATCCCGAATTGGACATATCAGTCCGTGGTGAAAGTCCCGCGAGCACCGAGACCGTTCCTGCGCCCGCCGGACAAGGCGCGATTCGGGTGCATACCGGGAGTATGTGCCCGAATCGCAACGCCGTCCGCCGGGATGCAGGGACGGTCGAATGCCGTGATGACTTTTGCCACGGGCTGATATACCTTGACGTGCCGGTGTTTCCCTCGCTGGGTCCGTTGCCCGTCAAGCCGGTCCGCGGTGAGAGCGTCCGCGTCACGGGAAACCTGGGAAGCTATGGCGGTCTGCCGCAACTCAGGCCCTTGTCGGCCGCGCACGTCCTGGTCCTGAGGACACAGGAATCCGGGCAAGCCGTCCCACTTGCCCAAGCGGCATTGCGGAAGGGGGAACGCCTGAGGGTAGGCCCGGTGCGGGCGGTCCGCGTGGAACCATTCACGAGCCGGCGCGGCCGGCACCACCTGCGTCTGACGTTCACCGACCCTCGTGCACCTGAGCGGGAAACGGTCCAGGGCATCATTTTTCAGGGGGACCGGACCTACCGTGAAGTCGAGCTGTTGAGGTCCGGCGCTCGGATCGTAGTCACCGCCGATGTCGACGAGTACCGGGGACGGCCGTCCTTGGTCGTGAAAAGGGTCGTGAGGGCCGATTAACCCGTGATCATTCTCGCCCTCGCCTCTTTTCTCGGCACCCTCACCGGCATTCTCACCGGCCTGGTCCCCGGAATTCACGTCAACACGGTCACCGCGTTGCTTCTGGCCGGAAGCGCGAGTTGCGCCGCGATCGGCATCGACTAGTCGGCGCTGCTGGCCTTCACCTGCTCTCTCGCCATCTCGCACACCTTCTTCGACGTGGTCCCCGGTCTCTTTCTCGGAGTTCCGGGGGACGAGACTTTCGCCCTCCTTCCGGCACACCGGCTGGTCAAGCGCGGCGAGGGAGAAGCGGCCATACGGCTGTCGGTCTTGGGGAGTGCCGCCGGCCTGATCCTCGGACTTCTGGTAGTGGCCGCACTGCTTACGTTGGGGAACGTCATCGGTGCGGTCGAAAGCCTGATCAATCCCTGGATGTTCCTGGTTCTGGCGGGGGTGTCGGTCATCCTGATCGCCACCGACCGACCCTGGTCCTGGTCGCTGGTCACGTTTCTGGCCAGCGGCCTGCTGGGAGTCGCCGTGCTCGGGTCACCTCTGGTCGCCGGCGGCGCCGACGCGCCGGTGAATGCGCTGTTTCCGAGTCTGGCAGGGATGTTCGGCGTTGCGGGTCTTCTGTTTGCCATCGGCACCGCCGGCGGTTCCGGCCTTCCCGCTCCTGACGGACGGGCCAATAATTCGCCGGCATTGGGGCTCCCGGCAGTCCGCGCTGCCTGGGCCGGGGGGCGGGGCGGCCTGGCGGGCCTGATGGTCGGCCTGTTACCTGGGCTCGGGGGGGCCAATGCGGCAGCCCTGCTCCTGTTGCTGGAACGGTGGCGCGGCCGCCGCGGGACCGGCGATGAACGGGACCGTGCCTATCTGGTGACGACATCGTCCCTGAATACCTCCGAAGCGATGTTCGCGATCGTGGCGCTGTACCTCATTGGCCGGAGTCGCAGCGGGGCGTCGATTGCCGTCGAGCAGATCCTGGGTGGCTCCGTCACCCGCCCGGACCTGCTTCAGATACTCCTGTTCATGACTGTCGCCGGCGCCGGCTCCTGCCTGATCATGTGGCGTCTGGGACGGCGTTTCGCGGCCGGTTTCCGCAGCGTCGACGACATCGGGCTCAACTGGAGCGTCGTCGTCTTCCTGACGGTGCTCACGTACCTGCTGCTGGGCGGAGGCGGTCTGGTGATCCTGGGCTCGGCGACAGCCGTCGGGTTGATTCCTTGCTACTTCAAGGTGCGCCGCGCGCAACTGATGGGTTTCTTCCTGGTTCCGACGATGCTCTTCTACTCCGGCCAGCAGGACCGCGTCGTCGACTGGCTTTCCATTGGGCAACGCACGTCACCGTTGTTGTCGTCGATCACGGTCCGAATGATCATGGCCGAGGTAGCTGTGGCCGCAGTCGCTGCGGTTGCCGTCTACGTCTTCGTCCGCAACGCGAGGCTCAATCGCCGCCGGTACCGGGCGACGGGCTCTGCATCGGTTCCAGACCTCGGCGAAAGGGCATGGGTCGTGCGGGAAACGGCCTCGAATTCGGGACGGCGGCGATTCTGGACCGTGAGCGCAGGCGCCGGAGCGGTGCTGCTCCTGGCTCTGATTGGACGATCCTGCCTTCCGGACCTGGCACTTTCGACCCTCGCCATGGAACCAGCGACGGCCGCAGCGGGACGCATCTTCAGGGTGATCGACGGCGACACGGTCGAGATCGCCAGCATGTGCCGCCGTTTCCGCGTGCGGTTCAAAGGGGTGGATGCGCCGGAGCGTCGGCGGCGCGCGGGACGACGGGCCAGAGATTGGGCGGTGGAATACCTGGAGGGAAAAGCGGTGACCTGGAGCGCGGTCGGCGTCGACGTCTATGGCCGGTTTCTCGGCTACCTGCATCTCCAGGACGGAACCTTCGTCAATGCAGAGATCATCCGGCAGGGATATGCCCGGGTGAACACACGGAGCCGGTTCGAGCATGTCGACAGGTTCCGACAACTGGAGCAGGAGGCACGCGCCGCCGGCCGCGGACTCTGGGGGCGTTGAGGGTTTTCGTCTGTCCGCTCCATTGACCTCTTCCCGGGTGGTGAAAGTGGAGGAGCAAGCTGACCCGGGGAACCTTATCAGCCATATGACCGCCGCTGGCGGGAACCTCATCCGGCGGATATAATCGGCCGCAGGTCGCCCCCGACCCGGGGCCCTTGGGGCGGCGAACCACTTCGAACCATATGGAGCGAACTGATGAGATTTCGACTCTTGGTGCTGTTGCTGGGCGCCGCCTCCCTGGTTGCGTCCTCTGGGGTGTCCGGGGAAGGTGAAGCCATGATCAGAGAGGCTAATCATTTCCTGGATTCCCTTTCCGCCATGCAGAAGGCGGTCACCCTGTATTCCTTCGACGCCGAGAAGCGGGTGGAGTGGCACTACTTCCCCGACAGCGGATACCAGCGGGCCTACGGGTACGCCCGCCCCGGTATCGGCTACAAGTACATGGACGACAAACAGGAGAAGCTGGCCCACAACCTGCTGAGGGCCGGCCTCAGCGACCGGGGCTTCTCCAAGGTTCAGGGGGTGATCCAACTGGAAGAAATCCTCAGGATCATCGAGAACGACACTTCGGGAAACCGTGACCGGGAAAAGTACTACTACGCGATTTTTGGCACGCCCTCGGCTTCCGGGACCTGGGGCTGGCGCCTGGAAGGACACCATCTTTCGCTGAACTTCACGATCCGGGACGGCAAGTTGGTCTCGGCCACCCCGGCCTTCTTCGGCGCCAATCCGCACGAGGTCCGCCGGGGCTCCGAAAAGGGCCTGAGAGTGCTGGGCGCGGAAGAGGACAAGGCCAAACAGCTCCTGCAGAGCCTGGAATCCGGACAGCGTGACCTGGCCGTCGTGCAGCACGTCGCCTACAGGGACATCTTGAGCTTCGTCGACCAGAGGGCGCGACTGGTCAACGAACCTCCCGGGCTGCCCGGCGCCGAGCTCACCGACGACCAGTACCGGGCGCTGCGGAGCCTGGTGCACGAGTATGCAGGCAACGGCTCCGTCACCATTACGAAGGGGAGAATGGATCGCTTCGACGAGACCCCCAGGGGAAAAATCCACTTCGCCTGGGCCGGAGGGACCGGGCCCGGAGAAGGGGTCTACTACAGGGTCCAGACGCCGGAGTTTCTCATCGAGTACGCCAATACCCAGAACCGGGCCAACCACAGCCACACGGTCTGGCGAGACTGGAATGGGGACTTCGGAAACGATGTCCTGGCCGCCCATTACCAGGATTACGACCACGGGATCGGTGAGTCGACCCACAGGGCAGCGAAATAGCACTGTCGGGCCTTCGTGAACGCGAAGGGGAGTTCTTGACTCCGCGCGGACCCGGCCAGCATCGAATCGACCTTCCCACACTGCGAGAACAGGAGTGAACACATGTTGCTAGCCCTCGACCAGGGCAGACCAGACCGCTTCGATGGCCTCCAATCGATCGACTACGGGTTCGTCGTCCTCTATTTCATCGTGATGTTGATCGCCGGTTACTACTTCAGCAAGAAGCAGAAATCGACCGAAGAGTACTTCATGGCGGGTCGGAGCATGCCCTGGTTCGTGGTGGGTCTGAGCATGTTCGCCACCCTCCTTTCCACCGTCAGCTACCTCTCCAGTCCCGGCGAGATCATCAAGAATGGTCTGGGCATCTGGGGCGGGCAGATGCATATTCCCTTCACCCTGGCCCTGGTCACCGTGGTCCTGATCCCGTTCTTCATGCGCAAACGCTTCACCAGCGCTTATGAATATCTGGAGGCCCAATACGGTCTCGGAGCGCGGCTCTTCGCGTCGATCCTGTTCATGCTCAACCGGCTGTTCTGGATGGGAATGATCGTCTACACGGCCTCCTTCGCCATGACCCGGATGACCGGTCTGCCCTTTATCTGGGTGGTCGTGGGAATCGGCGCCATTGCCATCGTCTACACCACCATGGGAGGCATGAGGGCCGTGATCTGGACCGACGTGGCCCAGTTCGCCATCCTCTTCGGCGGCCTTGCGTTCACCATAGGCTTCATCTTCTTCGAGACCGGCACCGGTCCCGCCACCTGGTTCAACGACGTGATGCAGGCGGACCGGGAGCCGCAACCCTTCTTCGCCTTCGACCCCTATGTCCGGGTCAGCCTTCTGGGCATGGCCATCTATGCCATGTTCTGGTGGACCTGCACGGCCGGATCGGATCAGGTGGCGATCCAACGGTACCTGACCACCGGCTCGGTACAGGGCGCCCGGCGCTCCTTCATATCCAACCTCGGCGCCGACATGACCATCGCCCTCTCCCTCGGTCTCACGGGGATGGCCCTCTATTCCTACTACCTGGGCCAACTCCCGGGCACGCCCGACCAGGCCTTCCCCCATTTCATCGCCCACGGTTTGCCGCGGGGACTGGCTGGCCTGGTGGTGGCGGCCCTGTTCTCGGCCGCCATGTCGAGTCTGGACTCGGGGATGCACGGAGTGGCCACGGTGCTGACGGTCGACTTTTTCCGCCGCCTGCGCAAGCAGGCCCTCGACGCGGCCGCGGAGTTGAAGCTGGCTCGGACGATCACGATTCTGGCAGGCCTGTTCGCCGTCGGCTTCTGCCTCTATCTCAACACCATTCCCGAGGAGACTCGAGGGAATCTCTTCGATCTTACCGTTCGGATCAGCAGCTACATCACCGGAGCCCTGGGCGGGATGTTCTTTGCGGCATTCCTGCGATTCCGTTGTAGCGGACGCATGCTGATCCTGTCCGGGTTTCTGGGCATGGCCGTGGGCTTCTATCTCTCCCTCGCCACCTGGTTGCAGACCCACCCGGACATCTTCATCTACGCGGACGTGCCCGGTCAGACGGAAACCGTGCGCTGGGAGCCGTCCAGCGACCGGGAAAACACCATCGGATCGGACTCGGGCGCGAACGAGTTCGTCCTGACCGGCGAAGGCGTGGCCGACCGTCATGCCGTCGTCCGGAGAACCGAAAGCGGCTGGCAGTTGGAGAGCTTGGGTGAAACCCGGATCAACGATGAGCCCGTCACTCAAGCTCAGATCCGGCCCGACGATTCCATCCAAATTGCGGGGAATCGGCTCCTAGTCAAGGTCAAGGCCGTCTCCTGGATGTGGGTGCTTCCCAGTTCCTGTCTGGTGACCCTCTTCTCGGCGGGTCTGCTGGGCTTGTTCCGGCGACGGAGGGCCTCTGGAACTGCGGCATAACCGCTCGTGACGACAATTCTTTTCACTACCGACCGGCGCCGCATCCCACAGAGCGGCGCCGTGCCATCGGTGAGGAATCCGTCAGGTTCGGCGTTTACTTCCGGTGTCTTGGGCGCGCTCTCACTCCTTTTCGCAGGTTGTCTTCTCAGCCTGTTGCTCTCCTCCTGTCGAACCCAGCCACCACCGTCTCCCGAGGAGATGATTCGAATCCCCGCCGGCACCTTTCTCATGGGAACGGATCAAGGATTTCCCTTCGAAGGCCCCCCCCACCGGGTCAGTGTGAGTTCCTTTTGGCTGGATCGCCATGAGGTCACGAATCGCCAGTTTCGCGTCTTCGTCCAGGAGACCAACCACCGCACCGAGGCGGAGAGCTACGGTTGGTCGGGCGTATTCTCCGAAGAGGACGAGAGCTGGCGACCCGTAACGGGCGCTTCGTGGAGGCATCCCACCGGTCCCGGTTCCTCCCTCGAGGATCGGCTGGACCACCCGGTGGTCCAGCTCTCGTGGAATGATGCCGTTGCCTACGCCCGGTGGGCCGGAAAGCGGCTGCCCACCGAAGCGGAGTGGGAATGGGCGGCCCGCGGCGGTTCGGATCAGGGTCCCTTTCCCTGGGGCGCCGACCTCAATCCCGGAAAACAGCACATGGCCAACCTCTGGCAGGGTTTCTTTCCCCTCCGGCATGAGGTACTGGACGGGTTCCGCACCACGGCGCCGGTCGGATCCTTTCCGGCCAACGGCTACGGGCTCTACGACATGGCCGGTAACGTGTGGGAATGGACCCGGGACTGGTACCGGAACGACTACTACCGCCATTCCAACGGCGCCAGAGATCCGGCGGGCCCCGCGAAGGGCTCCGAAAGAGTGATCCGGGGAGGCTCCTGGATGTGCAGCGTCAACTACTGCCAGGGCTACCGGGTGGCCGCGCGGCAGAAGACCGCCCCCGACTCGGGCCTGACGAATCTGGGTTTCCGGTGCGCCCGCGACGCCGTTGATGAGTAAGGGGCTCAGCCACGGTTCCGGTTACGAGCCTCGTCCGCAACCTCCTCCGCGACCCTTCTGCTGGTCTCGATGCAATCGGGGATCCCGACTCCGCCGACGAAGGCCCCGGTCAGATAGATCCCCGGTAATCGGTGCAGGCCGGCACGGGTTCTCTCGATCCTGCCGGAATGGCCCATGATCGGTTGGGGCATGGCCGGGCCGTGGTCCCAGACATGATGCAGCGTGGGAGTGCAGGAGATGCCCAGAATCCGCCGTATTTCCTGGTGGGTCCTGCTCACGAGTTCTTCTTCACTCATCGGTTCCCGGCGCCGGCGTCCGTCGTGAACGGCACATCGCAGCAGAACCGAGTCCGGCGGGCAACGGCCGTCGAATTTGCTGCTGACCCAGGTGCAGGCATCCAGCACCGTATCCGCTCCTTCCGCTGCGACGAAGCCGAATCCGTTCAGCGGGTGCGAAAACTCGGAGCGCCTGTAGGCCAAGTAGATGATCCGAGTCGAGGTATAGGGAACCCGGCTGAGAGGAGAGTCCTCCTCCGAGGCGAGTCCGGCCAGCAGCCGTGAGGCGGCCGGAGCCGGAGTCGACAGGATGACCCTATCCTGGACTCCCTCGAACCCTTTACCCTTCAGGAGATAGCTGCCCCCGGAGCTGGGGGTCAGGCGCAGCCCGGAGACACCGGTGCGGATCGTCACTCCATCGACCTGCTTGCGCAGGGCGTCCACCAACTGTTCCATCCCCTTCCGCAGAGTCAGGAAGAGGGGCCGCGGCTGGGAAGAACTCTCGAGGGGCCGCCGCAGGAAACCCTTCCGGAGGCTTCCCTGACTCTGCTCCAACCGGTAGAGGAGGGGAAGCGCGCTTTCCATGCTCAAGTGCCGGATGTTGCCCCCGTAGATGGCGGAGACCAGGGGCTCGGCGACACGGCGGGTGAACTCGCGCCCCAGACGCCGATGGAAGAATTCCCGGACGCTGGCATCCTTGCGGGTTGGTGGGACCCAAGGTTCCAGCAGGGCTCGAATCTTACCTGCCGGGCTCAGCGAGGCCGTAGACCAGAAAGCTCGCCTCCGGACCGGGGCCAGAAACACCATCCCTTCCGGGAGGGGGTTCAGACCATCCTGGTCCAGGACGTAGACCTTGCGCCGGTCATCCCTTGAACCCAGCAGGTCAGCATCGAGGCCCAGTTCCTCGACCAGTCTCGAAGCTGCCGGCTTGTAGGAGACAAAGGCTTCCGGGCCGTCTTCCAGGAGGAAATCACCCACTCGTCTGGACCGGATGACTCCGCCCAGGCGCGGGGACTTCTCCAGGAGAGTGATGTCCAAGCCGAGTCCGTTGGCAGAGTTCTCCCGGGTCAGGTAGTAGGCAACCGCCAGTCCGGAAAGGCCTCCGCCGACAATTCCTACCCTCAGTCTCGAAGGCATTGAGGCGACGAACTTACTCCCCGCGGAAGCGGAAACGGATGAGCTTGCGAGCCATTTTCCGGCGCCGACCGGTTCCGCTGTGCCGGTACGAATCGAGCCATCTCCGCAACTCCGAGGAGTTCAGGTCCAGTATCCCGCAGATCCATTGGAAGCTGCCGGGATGGTCCTCCAAGGCGGCGAACCATTGCAATGCGTCTTGCTCCCAGAATCTCCACTCCCGGGAGGACCGGACCGGGGAGACGACATCCCGAAATGCCTGAATGAGTATGGCAAGAGCCAGATTTTTGGAGTTTCTGTCCCGAGCTCGGGCTTGAGGATAGAGGGATTCGACGGCCAGAATAGCCCGCTTCATAACTGAAGCCTCCGGCGGCCCGCTACGGGGAGGATAATCTCGCGATTTCCCCGGTCACAGCAGTTGGAGCCGACATTCCCGGTAGTCGATGCCCCGGGAATGCCGCTCCATCAAAATCCGATCGAAGCGTCCCCAGCCTCTGAACGTCCCACCCGACGAGCAGGTAGTTAAGATGCAACCTGCCCTGGATAGTCGCGATTCCGGCTTCGGGCCGGCCTCGGGGCGAATCCGCGGTGCCGTGAAGGCCCGCGGCGCAACGCTACATCATCCGCTTGATGATGCGTTGCGCCTGCTCCTGGGTAATTCCCAGCTTCCTGTGCGCCAAGGGTCCGCCTTCGTCCAGAACCCCTTCCAGGCTGTGCAAAGACGGCGCCAGCTTCTGAAAGAAGCAGCCGATATAGATGTCGTCACCCCAGACCATCGCCTTTTCGCAAGCGGCTTTCCAGTCCGAGGTGTCGTGCCCCAGGTCTTCCAGCCTTCTGACTCGGGGCTTGAAAAACTTGTAGTCGTTGTCGTGGTTGAAGGTGACACACGGGCTGAAAACGTCGACCAGGGCAAAGCCCTTGTGCAGGATGGCCTGCTTGATGAGATCTATCAACTGGCGCGCCTGTCCACTGAACCCGCGAGCCACGTAGCTGGCGCCGCTCATGATGGCGGAGGTGATGGGGTTCACCGGAACCTCGACGCTTCCATAAGGAGTGCTCTTGGTCTTCATGCCCTCCTCGCTGGTGGGAGAGACCTGCCCGGTAGTGAGGCCGTAGATCTGATTGTTCATGACGAGATAAGTCATATCCACGTTTCGGCGCGCCGTGTGGGTGAAATGGTTACCCCCGATTCCATAGCCGTCACCGTCGCCGCCGGTCGCCACCACGGTCAGCTCATGATTGGCCAACTGCGCTCCCGTGGCCACCGCCAGGGCCCGGCCATGCAGGGTGTGCATCCCATAGCCGTTGAAATAGCCCGGCAGGTTCGAAGAACATCCGATCCCGCTCACGGTGAGGATCTGATGGGGCCGGAGACCCAACTCGGCGCAGGCTCTCTGCAGCGTGCGCAACACTCCGAAGTCTCCGCATCCGGCGCACCAGTCCGGTTCGACCTTTCCCTTGAAATCTTTTGGCTTTAAGGGCTTGACCGACGCTTGTTGAGTGACAGCCATACTCATGATGCTTCCCTTTCGTGTGTCGGGTTCCGAATTGGATCGACCTGTTGTCGAATCCTATACCATGATCTCCTGGTAAGGAACGGAGTGGTTCGTCTCGCCTCTCAACTGCTCCAGCACAGCTTCCACGATGTGGTGGGGCATGAAAGGTTCGCCGTCGTATTTTCGAATGTGGCCGTCGGCCACGAAGCCGGTTTCGCCCCGCAGATACCGGGCGAACTGTCCGGAATGGTTGTTTTCGACGATGATGGTCCGCTTGGCTCGTCCCAGCGTTTCCAGGATGGCATCGTCGTGCAACGGGACGATCCACTTGATGGGCAGATGGTTGACCTGGACTCCCTGCTCCTTGAGCTGGCCAATGGCCTCGTTGATGACACCGTAGGTGGATCCCCAGCCCACCAGCGTCGCCTCTCCGTCGACGGGCCCCTCCAACTGGGGGGCCTCGATGTCCTCCAGCACGTTGGCGAATTTACGGGCTCGTTTCTCCACCATCTGGCGGCGCTTGTGGGGATTCGTGAACTCGTCGCTGATCAGCACGCCGTCCTCATCGTGCTCGTCGGTGGCCACGACGTGGACATAACCCTCCAACCCCGGAATAGCCCGCGGAGAGACTCCGTCTTCGGTGTCCAGGTAACGCTTGTACCCGTCGGTTTCGGAGTGATCGGTAATCAATCGGCCGCGGTCGATCGCAGGCTGGAAATTGATCTTGTCCGGGTCGATGCTGAAGGTTCCCTCTGAAATCAGGAGATCGGAAAGAACTATGCCCGGGCATTGATACCGGTCCGTCAAGTTGAAAACCTGGGGAATGGTATCGAAGGCGTCCAGCGCGTCTTTGGGCGCCACGATGAAGCGCTGAAAGTCTCCCTGGCTGGCCCCCAGCATCTGCCACAGATCCCCCTGCTCCGTCTTGGTGGGGACCCCGGTGGACGGACCCGCCCGCTGCACGTCGATGAAGACCACCGGGATCTCCATCATCGCGGAGGCGCCGATGGCTTCGGTCATGAGAGCGAATCCACCACCCGAGGTGGCGCACATGCTCCGGCACCCGGCATGCGCCGCACCGATGGCCATGTTGGCAACCCCGATCTCGTCCTCGACCTGGCGCACCATAATGCCCAGTTCAGGGGCGTTCCTGGCCATCCAATGGAGCACACCCGTGGACGGGCTCATGGGATAGGCACAATAGAATTTGCAGCCGGCGGCGGCTCCCCCCATGGCCAGGGCATCGTTGCCCGTCCAGACCGCAAGCGGTTTGGGACCCACCGGGACGCTCATCGGAAAAGGATCGAAGTTGTCTTCGGCGAACCGGTAACCAGCTTGCGCGACCGAGACGTTTTCGTCCACCACGGCCGGACCCTTCCGTTGGAACTGGAGCTTCAACGCGCCCGCCAGGAGATCGAAGTCCATTTTCAACAGGGAGACGATCACACCCAGGCCAACGGTGTTCTGGATCAAACGGTTCCGATTGCCGCTGGTCAGGTCCACCACCGGCATGGGACACAACTGGACTCCGTCGGCGGCGTCACCGGGCTTGATGGCGTCGCTGTTGTAGATGGCGCAAGCGCCCGGACCCAGCAACCCCAAATGCCGATTCATCGTGTCCTGATTCAAACAGACCAGAAGATCCAGCTTGTCGCCGTGGGTCTCCGGATGGCGGTCCCGGAGCCGGATGGTGAGAAAGATATGCCCACCACGAATGATGGATTGGTAGGCGTTGTACGCGTTCAGATGAACCCCGCGCCGCACGAAGATCCGAGCCAGGATGTTCCCTGGCGTCGCGATTCCCTGACCCGCAGCGCCTCCAATGGCCAAGGAAAAATCGAACTGTCCCGAACTCATATCTACTCTCTCCTCGAGTTGGGGGCGGACCCGGACGAGCCGCGTATGAGCTCCGCCAGGGTCGAAACTCGTTTCCGAATAAAGAAATGGCTTGCGGGAACGCTCCCGCCAAGGCCACACCTACCCGTCCTTCCTTTCAGACGCTCTCGCGAAGACCGACCCACCTTACACGATTTCCCTTCCGAATGCCAGATACTCCCGGCCACCCGCACCGGTAACGGGCAGGGGGGCGTCACGCTCTTTTGGCTTGTTCCAGGTCTTTGACTTGATCCTCGGGCCCCAAGAGCACCAGCACGTCTCCCGGTTCCATCTTCTCGCCCGCATCGGGATTGAAGAGCATGGGACCGTCGGGCCGTTTGAAGGCCACGACGATAAGGCCATACCGACTGCGAATCCGGGCTTCTTCGATCGAATATCCGGCCAACACCGAATCGGAAGGCACGCAAAACTCTTCCATGATCAATTTCAGATGTTCTCGATGGATCACCAAGTCCATGAACTCCAACAGGGTCGGACTTAGAACTTTCTGGAGAAGCCGCAGCCCGACCAGTTCGTAGGGAGAGACGACGTGATCGGCGCCGGCCCTTTCCAGCTTGGATTCGGCTCCCTTGCCGGAGGCCCGGGCCACGACCACCGCCGACGGGTTGAGGCCCTTGGCCGACAGCGTCAGGTACAGGTTGTCCGCGTCCGACGGCAGCAAGGCAAAGACCGCCTTGGCCCGGGACAACCCGGCGAGAATGAGATTCTCATCTTCGGTCGCGTCGCCTATGACATACCGATAGCGGCGCTGCCTCAGTTCCGCTTCCGCCGCCGGATCGATTTCGATCACGCAAAAGGGAAGCTTGCGGCGGTCCAGATAGGTCGACACGGTGCGGCCCACGCGCCCGTTTCCACAGACGATGTAGTGGTCTTCGAGCTTACCCCGATGGCTTTTCATTCGCCGTCTCCCCAGAACTTCGGCCAGTTCTCCTTCCAGCAAAGTTTGCCCCAGGATGGTGAAGGTATAGATCGCCGTCCCCAGACCCGCCACGATCAGGAAGGTAGCAAACACCTTCCCAGAATCGGAGAGTGGATGCACCTCGCCGAAACCCACCGTGGAGATGGCGATGACGGTCATATAGACACCGTCCAACAGGGACCAGTCCTCGATCCAGGAAAACCCGAGACTCCCGACCACGACCCAGGAACAGAGGAGTCCGACTCCCAGAATCACAGTGGGCCGTCTTCGCGCCATGTTCCTCCACGCCGGGATTCACAGGGGGATCGTTTCCGAACTGCGCGGAAACCATGATCCCTTCCGGTGCCGCCGGTCTCTACCGCGCCAGTTTCGCCTTCGATGCGGAACGTCAGCCCAGAGCCACGTCCAGAATCATCATCACGGTAAATCCGAAGATGGCGCCCATGGTGGCCAGATCCGTGTCACCTGCCCTCTGGGACTCGGGGACCACCTCCTCGACCACGACAAAAATCATGGCTCCGGCAGCGAAACCGAAGGCATAGGGCAGCAAAGGCCGCGAAAGAGAAACCAGGACGGCTCCCAGGACACCGGCCACCGGCTCTACCACGGCCGAAAGCTGACCGTACCAGAAACACTTCAAGCGGGAGACCTTCTCCCGGCGCAACGGCATGGCCACGGCCACCCCCTCCGGCATATTCTGCAGGCCGATTCCGATGGCGAGCGCCACCGCAGAGCCAAACGTCATGGTCGAATCGACGCCGAGTGATCCGAACGCGACGCCCACGGCCAGACCTTCCGGAATATTGTGGATGGTAATCGCCAATATCAACAGGCTCGTCCTGTGCCAAGTCGTCTTGATTCCCTCCGATTCGGATTTGGGAAAGCCCAGATGCAGGTGGGGCATCACCTTGTCGATGCACCATAGAAACGAGGCCCCGGCCAGAAATCCGGTGGCTGCGGGAAACCAGGACGGCAGACTCCCGCCTTCAGAAAGCTCGATGGCCGGAGCCAGAAGGGACCAGTAACTGGCCGCGATCATGACCCCTGCCGCGAACCCCAGCATGCCGTCCAGAACCTTGCGGTTCAGGTCCTTGGCGGCGAAGACGAGGGCCGCTCCGAGGGCGGTCATGAACCAGGTGAATCCAGTCGCTCCCAAGGCCTGAAGCACCGGATGCCAATCGCGAAACCCAAATAGATATTCCATTTCCGTCGCTCGACCGGGGGATTCTACGTGAGTCCCCGCGTCTTGTCTCCGTCATTCTAGCCGGGCGGGGAGACAGCATAGGATGCAGCGGCTTGAACTCCCGGGCGACTCTTTCTATTCTTCACGCGTGTCTACGAACATTGCCCTCTGTCTGGCTGCCTGGCTGATTCCAGGTTCGGGTCATTTCTTGCAGGGACGCTGGGCCAGGGGATTGCTTTTCTTCTCTGTGGTGATGATTCTGTTCGCGTTCGGCCTCTCCATGGACGGCCGCCTGTTCGGCTTGGGACCCGGTTTCTTCGGTAAGCTGAAATTCATCGCCGATCTGAGCATCGGACTTCCCTACCTCCTCGGAAAATGGGCCGGTTGGGGAGCAGGCGACATCCACTCCTTCGGGTACGAATACGGCAACACGTTCCTGTACACGGCCGGGTTGCTGAACATGCTGATGGTGCTGGACAGCTACGATATCGCGGCGGGGAATCGCCGATGAACCATCTCTTCGGGCTGGTCTTGCTGGCATTGAGCATCGGCGTCGTGTTCGCCATGATCAACAAGGAGGACACGCGAGAGCGGGTCCGTTATTTTCTCTCCCTCTCGGCCTACCTCATCCTGGGGTCGCTGGCGGCCGTGTGGCTGATGCAACTGATCCCCTGGTAACGGTGGTGTCGACGTGGGGACCGTCCTGCACTGGATTCCGGCTCTCACCACCATCTGCCTGATCGTCTACCTGTCTCATCAGAGCCACCCTCCCGGAGCCGGATTGGGTCTCAATCCCCTGCTGCACGTCATCGAATATGCACTCCTGACCGTGACTCTGGTCTGGGGACGAAGCTCAGGACTTCGGCGAAGAATTAAAACCCGCCAACTCCTCTGGCTCTGGTTTCTGGGAACGCTCTTCGCCGTGAGCGACGAAATCCATCAGTCCTTCGTTCCCAGCCGGGATGCCTCCGCTGGAGACGTGCTGGCGGACGTGGCGGGAATGACTTTGGTCCTGGTAGCCTACTGTCTGGTCCGGAACAGGATCCAATAGGAGTCTGCGCCGTAGAAATGATCGTAGCGAGAAAGTGGGGAATCGAGGCCAGATTTTCTCGATTTTGAGGTGCATAGTTGTTCTATTCGCCGAGAAATCGGGGAAATCTGGACCGATTCTACCGCTTTCGCAGTAGATCAATTTCTGCGGCGCAGGCTCCTAGCTCGAATTTCTCACCGCGCGGCACGACGACGGCGCAGGAACGGTCTCGGTGCTCGCGCGAGTTTCACCACGGGCTGTTGACGACCGGTTGTGGTTACATGCATTCCTGTACAACAGAACGTGCAGTCTGAGAACCGGAGTCAAACATTTGAGACGTAGAAGGTGGGCAGCAGCAATGGAAAGATCGGTTCTTCCTCTGATTCTCGCGACGGCCGTTGGACCGTTCGCCACCCTCCAAGCGCAGGAGTCCAACCTTCCAGGCGGCCCTAAAATAGGGGTCGAGACGACAGTGAAGATCCATCCGGAAGAGCGCCGGGGAACGATCGCTCCCGGGATCTTCGGTCACATGGTGGAGCTGCTCGGCGCGACCATCTACGACGGCGTCTGGGTTGGCGAGGATTCCAGCATCCCCAATGACGGCGGTATGCGGCTCGACACCATCGAAGCCTATCGTCAACTCCGGGCTCCCGCATTTCGCTGGCCGGGGGGGACCGCCGCCGACACCTACCACTGGAAAGACGGGATCGGACCTCGATCGCAACGTCCCCGCAGCCTGAGCTTCTGGCAGGAGGTTGAACCCAATTTTTTTGGAACCGACGAATTCCTGCAGTGGTGCGCCGCCATCGGAGCCGAGCCGGTCATCCAAACCAATATTGGAATGGGCGACCCCAGGGAGATCGTCGCCTGGATGGAATACGTCAATGGCACTACAGACACCCGGTATGCCGAGCTGCGGCGGAAAAACGGCCACCCGGAGCCTTACGGGGTCAAGTACTGGACCATCGGCAATGAGACCAGCTACCAGTGGACGCCGGAACTGTACGCGATCCAGGTGCGCCGCTACGGATTCTACATGCGCCAGTATGGCCGGGACGCCAAAATCATCATCAATGGCGAGCCGCACAGCGACTGGGTCGACCGGCTGCTCAAAGCGCTGAGCGACCGCCTCGAGTTGTTCGACCTGATTTCGCTCCAGTGCTACTTGAAGCCGGCGGCGGCGGCCGAAAGCCAAGCCGCGGACACCTACGCCCTGCTGGCCGACGTTGAGAAGTGCAAGAACGTGATCGATGAGGCGGCCAGGTCCATCGACCGCTGGATCGGGGGGCGCAAACACATCGGCATCATGCTCGACGAGTGGGGCGCCTGGCACAAGGAGATCGATCCCGTTGAATCTTTTCCCATCTCCATGTCCGGCAAGGACTTCGTCCAGCCGGACACCATGCGTGACGCACTCATGGCCGCGCGCATGCTGCACGGGTTCATGCGCCGGGCGAATCGCCTGCATTTGGCTCATTTGGCCCTATCCGTCAACGTGATTCACAACGTGTTGAAGACCAAGGGGCCCAAGCTGGTTCGGACTCCCACCTACCATGTCTTCGACCTGCTCAAACACCATATGAACGCCGATGTCATGGGGTTGGAAGCAGCCATCGGCGAATTTCAGTTCGAGGACGAGGGCAGGACCCGCTCGCTCCCGGAACTGGACATCGTAGCTTCCAAAAAGAGCGATTCGAGTCAATTCACCGTCTCGATCATCAATCCCCACCTGAGCCGCGAGCAGTCCGTCCGATTTCGCCTCGAGGGGGCCGGGCGGTTGAAGACCGCAGCCACCGTGCTGACTGCTTCAGGGCCACTGGAAATCAATGATTTCAAGGTTCCCGATCGCATCGAGCCGGCCTCCGCGAAAGTCGGAGAACAGGACCGGGAGTGGATTTTGTCGTGCCCGCCGTTCTCCCTCACGCTGGTTCAATTTGATGCCCTGGCGCCGGAGGGATCGTAGAGGCGATCCGGCCTGGCCCACGCTCACACAACGTCAAAGCGGCGATACGGGTTCGATTCAACTCCCAGGAACCGAGTTTGGGTTGGACCCTTCCCCGATTGACTTGAGCGGCGCCAAATCCCCTGGGACAGGAGAGAACACCGGATCGTCGTCCCTCCAGGGGGTGCGGCAGGGTTGACCGCTTCGATACCGCGCCAAATTCTCTTCGAGCAACGCGGCCAGATCCGCACGTCCGGCTTGCCTGACTTCGTCCATCATTCCCTGCTGCACCTGCAAGGCCCTATGGATTTGTCCGGACATTGCCAGAGCCATCGCCAGCGTCTCAAAGTGCTCGAAAGCCACTTCGTTCTGGGACTTGAAGACACCCTCCAGCAGCTTCAAAGCCTGGCGTCCATCGCCGGCGGTGCTTTGGGGCGAAGCCGCCAGCAGACGGGCCAGGGCGTGGGTGATATCGACATCATCGGGCAGAGCCTGGTGGCTCGATTCCAGAAGCGTTCGCGCCTCCCGGTAGCGGCCCAGCTTCACCAACGTCATGGCCTGCATGAAACGGGCAAAGGCATGGCTGGGATTCAGTTCATTCACTCGACCGTAGTGCCGCCCGGCCCGCGCCATGTTCCCCAGTCTCATCAATAGATTCGCCGCGTTGAAATGGGCGTTCTCGAATCCGGGATCCAGCTCGACGGCATTCTGATAATGCTCGAGCGCCTTCGGATAGGCCTTCTGCAGGGTGTAAACCAGCCCCAGGTTGTAGTGAAGCCGGGGATTGCCCGGCGAGAGCCGGAGCGATTCCTGGTACCTGGCCAGGGCTCCGCCGACATCTCCGAGTTGCAGCAGCGCCGTCCCCAGGTCCATGTGCGCGATCGGCTCCTCCGGATCGGCGGCCACCATCTGACGGAAGGCCTCGGCGGCGTCCGCAAACCTTCCTTCGCTCAGCGCGACGGTGCCCTGACTCCAAAAAAACTGCTTGCCCGTCCTGACTTTTCGGAGCTCGTCCATCAGCGGATCCGGGTATTCCGGGGTCTTGGTCCCGCGCTGCTTGAGATGTTCCCGCGCCTTCTCCAGGTCCCCGATCTGCCGGTAGGACATGGCCAACGGATAGTGGATGCTGTTGGCCTCCGGTTGCAGCGAGACGGCGGTTTCGAAGTATTCGATTGCCTCCTCAGGATCGTTCCGCGAGAGGGAAATATTGCCCAACCCCACCAACGCGGAAGCTGACGATGGATACGGGTCTCGGGAGATGGCCTCCTTGAAAAGCGGTTCGGCCAACTCCGGACGATTCAGGTTCAGTTGCGCCTGGGCCAGATGCAGCAGTGTCGGAAGATCTTCCGGCTCGATGGCGGCGGCTCGCCGGTAGTGCTCGACGGCTTGCTTCAGGTCCCCTTGGCTTTCCAACAGGCGGCCCAGCAGATAGGCCCAGCGAAAATCCTTGGGCTTCAGGACGAGCGCATTCCGGTAGCAGGCCCGGGCGGCTTCGGTGAAATCGTAGGCATGGTAAAGCCTTCCCAGCCCTCCAAAAGCGTCAGCTCGAGCCGAATCGGGAACTTCGGCGGCGGAGACCTTGGCCGTCAACCTGGATCGCTCTGCTTGGAGTTGCTCCCGAATCAGCCGCTCCACGGCATTGAGGTCGGGATGAGGAATGGGGGTCAGCTCTCTGGCGTCAGGGTCCTGAAGCCCGGCAGATTCCGCTACGGAATGGACACCGGCCACGCCCAGGAAAACCAGAGCCAGGGACAGTCCGACGGGTACCGGGAAGGCTATTCTGCCGTTTGCCACGAACCGGAACATTCCCAGAAGAATACCACCGGGAGGAGTCGAGAGGCTGTTCCTTGACGGCTGTCCCGGTGCTATGGATGAAGGTTCGCCCCGTAGCAATTGACCTTGCCAGACTCGCCAAAAAAGAAGATCCTATCCCCGTCACGGAGCGGTTCTCCGAACCCCCGTAGATGAAACGATGTTCCCACCAAATTCGGCAATTGCGGCAGCCAGCGTATTGGTGATGGCTTGGCTCGGCCTGGCGGCGGCTCCTTCGTCTGCGCCGAACCTGCGGCAGGCGACAAACGAAAGAACCAGCCCGCAAGACCATATGCCTCCCGTACTGCACCGTTTGCCCGAGTTCTCCTTGACCGACCACCTCTCCCGGCCTTTCGGGACCCACGAACTGCTGGGAAAAGCTTGGATCGCCGACGTTGTTCGTACCCACGATCCACGGGCGGCGTCACAAACCGCCATGCTGGAAAAGCTCCAAAAAGAGCTCAGAAGACGTCCCGGCTGGGCTGATATTCGCCTAGTGACTCTCACAGCCGATCCGGAGCACGACTCGCCCAAAGTCCTTCGGAGTTACGCAACCGCGGCCGGAGTGGACGGGGAGCAGTGGAGCTTCCTCACCGGCTCACGAGACGTACTAAGTCAAGTGCACGCGGGGTTCGCCGGGCCGGCGCACGAGCACGGCGGAAAATGGATGCTGGTCGATCCGCAAGGGCATGTCCGGGGGTTCTACGACGGCACGGTATCCGGCCAGAGAGAGGCCCTGAAGAGGGATGCCCTGACGACGCTGCAGGAACGTCTCCTGTGGCAGGGTTTCCCGTGGCTGGAAGAACGCCGGCAGGCCCAACTTGACGGAGCCGACAACATACAAGTCTTCCATGATTTTTCGTTTGAGGACCGGGTCCGGGAGTCGGGCATCGCTTTTCGCAACCGGATCGTCGACGATGCGGGAAGGTCCTTTATCTTCGCCCACTACGACCATGGAAACGGTCTCGCCATTGCCGACGTCGATGGCGACGGGCGGCACGACATCTACTTCGTGAGCCAGGCCGGCAGCAACGAACTCTGGAAGAACCGGGGCGGCGGCAAGTTCGAGAACATCACGGAGCGGGCGGGGGTCGGTGTCAGGGAACGGATCGGCGTGGCCGCTTCTTTTGCCGATATCGACAACGACGGGGACGCAGACCTTTACGTCACCACCGTTCGCGGCGGTAATGTGTTGTTCGAGAACGACGGGAGCGGAGTCTTCAAAGACATCAGCGCCGAGTCGGGTCTCGGGTACACGGGCCACTCCTCGGCGGCGGTTTTCTTCGACTACAACCGGGACGGCCGGCTGGACCTTTTCCTGGTGAACGTCGGCATCTATACAACGGAGGAAATCAGGACGGTCGTCCATGACTCCTTCACGGGCGCGGATCGCTCCCCATATACCTACTATCGTTCCACCCCGGACGCCTTCAACCGTCACCTGGATGCTGCACTCTCGGAGACCAGCATCCTCTTTCAGAACCAGGGCGGAAACCGATTCGTCGACGTCACCGGCCAGGTGGGCTTGAAGGATATGAGTTGGTCGGGAGACGCCAGCCCGCTTGATGCCAACAATGATGGCTGGCCCGATCTGTATCTGGCCAACATGCAGGGCCATGACCAGTATTACGAGAATATTGAAGGTCGAAGATTCGTGAAGAAGAGCCGCCAGCGGTTTCCCGCGACGCCGTGGGGAACCATGGGGATCAAGGTCTTCGACTTCGACAACGACGGGCAACTGGACCTCTATCTGACCGACATGCACACGGACATGTGGAAGCATCTGGGTCCGTTCAGCGAGAAAGAGAAGATCCCCTTCCCCGAGGAGATCGCCGAGAAACAGATGTTGGCCACTGACGGAAATCATGTCTGGGGAAACGCCTTCTTTCGCAACCGGGGAGACGGCACTTTCAAAGAAGTATCCGATCAAATCAATGCCGAGAATTATTGGCCCTGGGGATTGAGTGTGGGGGACCTGAACGCCGACGGATTCGAAGATGCATTCATCACTTCCTGCATGAACTACGGCTATCGCTATGGCATCAACAGTCTGCTGCTCAACGACCGCGGGCAGGGATTCGTCGACAGCGAATTCATTTTGGGCGTGGAACCCAGGCGCGGCGGCCGAACCCTCACCCCCTGGTTTGAACTGGACGCGCTCCGCGTCGACAAGGACCACGAACTGGTCAAGAAGGTCAGGGCCCGGGGAGCCGGAGTCACCCGTGTCGTGGCCTGGGGAGCCGTGGGCTCTCGTTCGTCAGTGATTTTCGACCTGGATAACGACGGGGACCTTGACATTGTGACCAACGATTTCAATTCCGAGCCCTTGGTCCTCGTCAGTGATCTGGCCGATCGCAAGCAGATTCGTTTCCTTAAAGTCAATCTGACCGGTACCCGGTCGAACCGCGACGGGCTCGGCGCCCGGGTCACGGTCCGGGTTGGGAAAGCCAACTACACCAAGGTTCAGGACGGCCAATCCGGTTACCTCTCGCAAAGTCTCTATCCGCTTTACTTTGGGCTCGGCGAGGCCAGACACGTCGATAAAGTTGAAGTGCTTTGGCCCTCAGGTAAGCAACAAGTACTTCCTGGACCCATACCAGCCGGTTCCGAATTGAATGTAACGGAGCCCTAGCCTGTAGAAGCCGAGTTGAACTCACCGGGTACGGAGGCCTCGAGATTCACTGTTAATTCAGCATCGAAAAAAGGATATCAGCAGCCAGACATTTCACTTCATACTTGGGGAGTCTCCCTAATAATGGTGCTTCATAGTTTGTTACTTCTGACATTGCTGGGGGGGCAGGCGACCTCGACGGCAGGCCAAATGCTTCCAGAGGTTCAGGAATACCTCCAGAGTGCCGCTCGCGCCGAGGAAAGTGGCGACTGGAGTACCGCTGAACAGGCCTATCGGTCAGCGCTGGAGATCCAACCCAATTTCCCGCCCCTTCATGCCAAATTGGGATTGATCTATCAGTTTCAGGGGAGGTTTGGGGAAGCCGTCGAGTCGATCGAGAAGGCCCTGACACTCGACCCTAAGCTGCCCGATGCCCATTTCTTTCTGGGGCTCGCTTACTACAGCCTGTATGAGTATCAGAAGGCTATCGAGTCATTCCAACAAGCGATTTCCCAGAATCCCGAAAACGTAAAGGCCCAAGTCTATCTGGGGGTCTGTTTTTTGGCTCTGCAACAGATCGGCAAGAGTATCGAGCGCCTGGAAGCGGTCATCGAGAAACATCCTCAGGAACTGGAAGCACTGCAGACATTGGCCCAGGCTTACTTGAACCGGACCAGGACCTCGTACAACAAATTCCAGGAGACTTTCTCCCGTATCGAAGAGATCGATCCGGATTCCTTTCGTACCCACCAACTTCTGGCGGAGGCTTATGCCACCCAGGGACGTCTGAACCAGGCCATCGAAGAATACGAGAAAGCGGTCGCTCTGAATCCGAACGCGCCCGGAGTCAACTTCGCCCTGGGCGATCTCTATTTTGGTTTGGGACAGTACGACAAGGCGGAGCCGGCGCTGGAGAAGGAGTGGAAGATCGATCCCCACCATCCGATCGTCAATCTCGAGTTGGGAATCATCAAGAACTACCGCCAGGAGTTCGACCAGGCGATTCGGCATTTGGAGGCGGTATCGCGCGTAGATGATCAGATTCCTGATGCTTACGTCGCATTGTCCGCTGCCTACGCGGCCAAAGGACGGCTACAGGATGGTGTGGCGGCGTTGCAGAGAGCGATCGCCTTGGATCCGAGCCAACCGCAATCCCACTATCAATTGGCCCAAATCTATAAGAAGCTCGGACGGATGGAAGAAGCTCAACGAGAACTGGAGCTGTTTCAGAAACTGGACACGCAAGCCCGAGAAAAGAAGCAGCGCGATGCTGGAGACTTCCTGCAGGGAAAGCCCCAGTGAGTTCAGTTGGTCCCTTGATCGGGTCGCGTGGGGCGGTTTCAGGATCAGCCAAGTCTGCTCGAACCGAGCTCTATCGATGCTCCGGTGGCAAAGACAGTCGGGTCCCGCTGCCTTGACGCAGTCTCGAGTAGGTATCGATCGGAACTTTTTTCCATTCTTCTGCTCGACCGTCGGGCCAGTAAGCTCGCACCGCCTCGACCTGAGTGTCTCCACCCAGTCCGACCAGCACTCTGGGATCATTGGCGGAGGCATAGCTGCCGTCCGAGCGGACCCGGCGCCACAAGGTTCGGCCCTGGGATAGCAGGACAGCCACTCTGGTGCCCAGCAGGTCTCGTGCCGAAGGCCGGCCGACCAACCTCAGTCCCATCCAATGGTTGCCGCTTCCGACCTGATTGGTCAGCAGCCGCGCTTGCCCGCTGTTGTTGAGAACCAGAACATCCGTGTCTCCATCGTTGTCGACATCGCCAAATGCCGCTCCGCGACTCACTTCGGACAGCTCGAACACGGCCCCGGCGGCTTGGGTCACTTCTTGAAACTGTCCCTTCCCCATATTCCTGAACAGTTGATTGGTTTGGTGCAATGGATAAGGGTCTTTGGCCCGTGCCAGCCCCTCAACCCTTTTGACGTGTCCATTGGCAGCCATAATGTCCAGCCTGCCATCGTTGTCGTAATCGAAAAATGCGGTTCCGAACCCGGTGAAAGAAATGCTGGGAAGAGCGAGCCCGCTCAGGTAGGAGGCATCCTCGAACGATCCCTCTCCCTGGTTGACATAGAGGGTGTTCTTCTCGTTCAGCGACATGTGTGTCATGAAGAGGTCTTCGTCTCCGTCATTGTCAAAGTCACCGGCGTCCACTCCCATGCTGGACTCGGAAAAACCCTCCCCACTTACTGCGCAACCGGCCAGCAGAGCCTGGTTCCGAAAACTGCCATCCGTCTGATTGATCCAAAGGTGATTTGGCCTCTTGTCATTGGCGACATAGATGTCGATCCAGCCATCTCCGTTGAAGTCGGCCGTACTCACGCCCAATGCCCCATTTGATTCCCGGGCAATTCTTGCCTTGTGGGACACATCTTCGAAGGTTCCATCGCCCCGGTTGCGGAACAGGCTCTCAGGCAACGGTTCGTATTGGCTGGGATCACAGTACTCGAGGGCACTCCCGCTGCCGGCATCAGCGAAAGAGAAGCAGCGCTTGTGATTGGAGAAGCTGAAGTCGACGTAGTTGCCCACGTAAAGGTCCAGCCAGCCATCCCGGTCGTAGTCCAGGAAAGCCGCGCTGACACTCCAGCGAGAGTCATCCGTGCCGGTTGCCCCGGTCACATCGGTAAAGGTTCCATCTCCATTGTTTCGAAACAACTGGTTGGGCCCGAAATTGGTCAGGTAGAGGTCGGTCCAGCCATCGTTGTCGAAGTCTCCCGTTGCCACGCCCATCCCGTAGCCCCGTGCCTCGATCCCCACTTCCTCCGTCACGTCCGTAAAGTGCAGACGGCGTCTTCCCGATTTGTGCGTCTGCAGGTCGTTTCGGTAGAGCCTGTCGATCAGCAATTCGGAGTTGGGCGGGGGGAAGACCGCATCGGCAAGAGTTTTCCCCGGTCCGAGCATTTGACCCTGAATCAGATAGAGGTCGAGATCGCCGTCGTTGTCATAATCGAACATGGCTCCACCGGGGCCCATCATTTCGCAGAGATAGCGTTCCCCCGACATGCCGTTGAAGTGGACGAAATCGATCCCTGCTGCCCGCGTCGCATCCAGGAAGATATCACTGGTTGCCGAATCTCCTTCATGCTGCCCCGGACCGACGGCCTGCTGTGGACCCTGGGCCAGAGAGACGTTCAGTAGAGCCCAAATGACCAGGATGCCCCAGGGACTCCCTCGCTGAGAGCACATGCTTCTCTCATCCTATTACGAACGTATTCGGTAACGGAGAGCCAGATATCCGAACCCCTCATTGGGGGGAAGTCAGCAGCAGTTCCTGTGCCAGCTTCAGGTTGCGCTCGGCATCGGCGTAGCTGGGGTCGATCTCCAGGGCGCGCCGATATTCAGAAACGGCCCGGCTGAAATCCCCCGAGGAGAGAAGTGCATTGCCAAGATTGTTGCGGGCCTCTGCAAAGTCCGAATCGATCCTCACCGCCCGCTCAAAATGGTATAGGGCCCGGGCCAAGTCTTCCTGCTGAGCGAAGGCGATGCCCAGGTTGTTGTGTGCCCTGGCAAACTCGGGCTCGATTTGGATAGCTCGCCGCAAGGAGGCAATGGCTTGGCTGGTGCGTCCGATGGACAACAGGGCTCCGCCCAGATTGTAGTGGGCTTCAAGCAGGTCCGGTTTGATTTTAAGGGCCCGGCCATAGTGGTCAATCGCCTCCTCGGTATGACCCTGCTGTATCAGGGCGGTCGCCAGATTGCTGTGGGTTTCCGCGTAAACGGGACGGATTTCCAGCGCTTGGCGATAGTGGCGGATGGCATCCTCAACCATTCCCTGCGCCTGCAGCACTTGGCCCAAGTGGTCGTGCGTTTGGGCATCCTCCGGCTTGATCTTCAAGGCATGCCGGTAGCCGGCAATGAACCTGTCTCGATCTTTGACCCGGTAGTCGGCTTGCAGGGTCAGCAAGTCGTTCCTGTTTTGCGTCAATACCTGGAGCCACAGGTCACCCATCTCATCGCTGGAATTGGGGCCGTAAACCACCCGCTGAGGCGGGTTTTGGGGATTTCGCAGGTTGCCGACCGAGTTATCGTAACTGTATTGCATGGTCAGCCGGGTTCCGCGGGGGAGAGAGATCGGCTCACGGTAGACGTATTCGTCCTGCCAATTGAAGTCCCACTCCTTGATATGAACGAGCCAGTGCCGGCTGCCGTCGGGAAGCTGTGCAAAAGCGCGCATCTGCTTCCCCAGGTAGTGGGCATGCGGGTAAACGCCCAGAACCTGCACCGCCACCGGCAGGTCATAACTGTCCTCGATCCAGTATTCCTTCTCTCCCGGGGGAACGTCGATGGTCTGGGAGCCCAGTCCGACGATGAAGGAGGTCCTGGCCGGGGCCTCGTCACTGAAATACAGCCCCACGCTGGGCTGAATCAGTTCCGGTTTGCCGGAGGGCATCATGTGCAGTTCCAGCACCAGGTCGGCCCCTCTTTTCAACCGCCACGTCCTCCCTTCGGCACTCTCTGTTGGAACCTTGCCTGGTGTCCAACCCAGGAAACGGCCATCGGGGGCGCGAGCGAACTCCGTGGACCTCATGCCTTCGAAACCCGGAATGGGATCTTCTTCATCCAATTGCCGGCTGCGAAGGGTCGTGTCGACCAGTCCTACCGCATGGTGGACGACCCTTGGGTTTTCGGGCCGTAATTCCAAGGCTCGTACAAAGCGGTTCGACGCCAGAGGAACCGGTATGATGAACATCCGGAAGACGTCCGGTCCATCGGCCGCAAGCGTATAAGGCCGCGGCATGGTGAGGACCAGATCCGGTTGCCCCAAGTGCCAGCCAGTCGGCCATTCCGGCACCTTGGGCAAGTCTGCCGGATTCCCTTCGATCGCCCCCTCAGCCACCCACTGCGCCAGCATGCCGATCTGGTCCACATTCAGTCGGCGCTCCCCGATGAACTCCCCGTAGCCCGGCTCGGGTTGCCACGGAGGCATGTAACGACTCTGCGTGACGGTCACGATCTGGTTGGCCCGGCGGCTGACGTCTGCGTAGCCGAGCAAGTTGAATGGCCCTGCGCCCCCCGGGCGGTGACAGGGTGCGCAGCTCTCGAACACCAGGGGAGCGATCTCCCGGTTGAAGGTCAAGCTGCCGGCCGGCCGGGGCACATAGGTTTCCAGTACTGCTTCAAGCTTTGAATCCGGAGGTGGCGGGGCTGTCGCGGGAGAGTCGGATTGTATGCATCCCATCCAAGTCGAGCATAGCCATGCCCCCATCAAGAGCGGAAAGACAACGACTGCTTTGGGTCTCTTCCGAAAGGGTCGATCCGGCCTGTACAGCTTCACCGTTTTACCCCCGAGCAGGTTACTGAGATGCCTGATTCCCGATTCTACGTGATTGCGGCCGGGATCCGGCAGTTTCCTGTTTGGTCGTCCCCCCGGTAATGGGCCGCCTCGTCCCGATACGCGAGCGAATCCGCTTCACCTGTTCTCGTGAATCTCCAAAAAATTGCGAAAGTCCGGAGGAGTTGTTTGCTTGACTTTTGCTGACGGAATCGTATAGCTTCCGCTTCAACTTGAGGAAGCCTCTTTCCGCCCAGTCACATTCCGTCCCTAAGGAGGACGTTGCAATGCAGTCTTTTCTATCTTCCGTCAGGATCATCCTACCGCTGATTCTGCTTCTGGTATCCCTCCCGGTATCGGCCCAGGACAATCTGGGCAGGATTGCGGGGGCCGTCGTCGACGAGACGGGGGCGCGGATTCCGGGCGTCGACGTGACGGCCCGCGATGAAGCGACTGGCCTCGAGACCGCTACCGTCAGCAGCGAGGCGGGAGACTACTCTTTTCCAGCCCTGCCGATCGGCTCCTATACGATCAGCGCAAGTCTCCCTGGTTTCAAGACGGTTGAACAAGTGGGCGTGCGCGTCGTGTCCGGACTGGCAGTGACGCTCGACATCACCATGCCCATTGGAGAAGTGGTCGACACCGTGACGGTGGAAAGCCAAGCCCTGGCTGTCGACAACCAGTCCTCCAGCTCAGGCCTCACCAGGGTTGTCGAGGAGATCGAGGAACTGCCGATGGCAGTCAACCAGGGGGCCCGGCACAGTCTGTCCTACACTCGGACGTTGCCCGGTTTCTCTTACGATCCCTACGGCAAGGAAACCGACACCACCGACCGGGGCTACGTCCACGGCGTGGTGGGAGTCATGAGCACCAATATCGACGGGATCTACTCCAGTCCCGCCAACAACTTCGGCATGAGAGAGGACTCGGGGCTGATTCCCGAAGTCATCAGCGAGTTTCGGACGGTGGCCAACGTCAACGCCGAGCACGGCTGGAATATGGGATCGAGTGTGGAAATGGTCATGAAGTCGGGAACCAACGAGTTCCACGGCAGCCTTTTCGAGTACTTTCGAAACGACGTTCTGGACGCCCGGCAATGGTTCGCCACAGATGTCAACCCCCACCGGCAGAACGAGTTTGGAGCTGTTGTGGGCGGGCGGATCATCAAGGACAAGCACTTTTTCCTGGTCAGCTATACCGGGTACCGCGAACGCAGGACCGCCGGTGGCCAGACCTCGACCGTCGCCACGTCGTTGATGCGAGGCGGGGATTTCAGCGAGTTCCTGGGAGCGCAAATTGGGACCGACGTCCTGGGGAGACCGATTATGCAGGGGCAGATCTATGATCCGGCCTCCACTCGGCCGGACGGACATGGAGGTTTCATCCGCGATCCATTTCCAGGCAACGTCATTCCTAGCAACCGCCTCAGCTCCATTTCGACCGCTTTTCAGGACAGTATCCCAATGCCCAACCAGCCGGGCACGGTGGACAACCATATCGGTCCGCTGGACAAGGGCGAGCAGGACATCGACAAGCTGACCTTGAAGACGGACCACAAGATTACCGATAGCTATAAGCTGTCCTTTGGGATGGACTGGCACAGGAAGGATGTCGTCTGGCCCGGGAACGCCGGCTATGACCAGTTGATCAACACGACCCACCTGACGCTGGGCAAACAGTACCGCTTTCGGTTCTCGAATTACTTCACCCTGCGGCCCAATCTGCTTTTGAGTGTGCGCTTTGCCGGCCAGGGAGTCCCCCGGGAGATCGGCAAGCCGGGCAACACGCACGGCCGGGATTCGGGGCTTACCGGCTTGGTGACACCCGATACTCCTTTTACCAACATCCAGGGCGCCTCCGGGTTTGGATTCCTCTTCCTGAATCTCTTCATGCCCGAGTTCACGTACCCGGTTTATACGGATCTGACCTGGGTCAAAGGGAGCCACAACTACAAGTTCGGAATCCAGGGCAGATACGCCGCCGTGGGACGGAACGTCCAGATTTTCACCAACGGCAATTTCACCTTCAGCGACATCACGACGGGACTGGCCGGCGGCAATCAGATGGGCGCAGACGGCAACGTCTCCGCGTTCCCCGATATCGCGCTGACAGGCCGTGGCTGGGCCAGCTACCTGCTGGGGGAAGTGAACACCGCCTTCATGAGGCCGTCTGATAACAAAAGAGTGAACAATCGCGTCTATGCCATCTATTTGCAGGATACGTGGCGCGCCACCCGCCAACTGACCGTCAACTACGGGCTTCGATACAACTGGTGGACCCCCTTCGGCGAAACCTATCATCGGATGGGCTACTTCAGTCCCGACATTCCCAATGCTGGGGCGGACGGACGTTTGGGCGCCTTGACTTTCAACGGCGAGGGACCGGGGCGAAACGGTCGAACCAGGGCCTACGATCGGGATTGGGGCGCTTGGTCACCCCGTATAGGCTTGGCCTACGCCTTGGATGACAAAACTGTGCTGCGAGCATACAGTGGAATCACCTACGCGAATCCGGGCGCCGAGTTGCAGGGCGGTGGGAATGTTGCGGCTCTGGGCTGGGCTGCCGAG
Organism: Acidobacteriota bacterium; assembly: GCA_965217775.1. Lineage (GTDB taxonomy): Bacteria > Acidobacteriota > UBA6911 > RPQK01 > JAJDTT01 > JAJDTT01. Next base: position 1,258,467 of record CBDCJH010000002.1, on the reverse strand, counting down.
CCGGCGTACAGTTCAATTGACGGCGGGGTGACCCCGGCCTTCAACTGGAACGACGGGTTTCCGGCCGAAGGACTCCAGATTGTCAGCAGTCTTCCCAACCTCGATCCGACCCTGGCCAACGGGACCGCCGTGCACTGGATTCATCCCCAGGACAATAAGTGGACCACCAGCTACAACTTTGGCTTCGGCCTCGAAAGGGAGGTCGGGTGGAATCTCCTCCTCAAGGGGGACTACGTCGGCAAACTGGGCCGGCATTACCGCCTGAACTGGGAACGCAACGAGGTGCCCCCGGGGATCTTCAGACTGGGACCGGTCATCGATCAACCAATATCGTCCCCCGCGGGAATGGCGACCGGAGTCCAAGTACCCTACGCGGGGTTCACTGGAAGTGTCCGGCAGGCTTCGCGTCCGTATCCCCAATACACGGGGGTCAATCTGAGAGGCGCCCACGGCGGAATTACCTCGTATCACGCCGCTAACATCAGTGCCCAGAAGCGTTTTGGAGGCGGACTCAGTTTTCTGCTGGCCTATACGCTCTCCAAGAACATCGCCACTGGCAACGGTTATGGTGTATTCGGCGCGCCCGGTGTGTCGCATGAGGGGTACGGAGGCAGCGGAGTCCGTTTCCTGGTGCCCTTTGACCGCGCCCACAATTTGGCCTTGACCTGGACCTGGCAGTTGCCCCTCGGCCGGGGGCAGCGATGGGGTGCCGACGCCTCCACCGTGCTCAATCATCTCATCGGGAGATGGCGGGTCATGGGTTGGCACAACTACATGTCGGGCGATCCCATCAACTTGGGTCGTGTCAATCGCACGGGTTCATCCGTAGGAGGCGGGGTCAGCCATGGGGCGTATGATCCCAACGGTTCACAGAAAAATACGCTCAACGTGGCAGCATTTGCACCTGAGAACCGGGTGATCGGCTTTGCCGATACCAACCAGTTGCCGGATGTTCGCAGGTTCGGATATTCGACCGAAAACCTGTCGATTCTGAAGGACTTCCAGGTCACGGAGGGCGTGCGCCTGGAGTTTGGGACGGAGATCTTCAATATCTTCAACCGCGCGCAGTTCTATTCGCCGAGTTATTCCCTCGCGAATCCAAGCGCCTTCGGACGATATAGAAACACGGCCCTCGCCCGAATTATTCAGTTCCGGCTAAGGATCGCTTGGTAAAGGAGGGGGGACATTCTTGTCCCCCTTTTCCGGGAGTCGGAGGTTGCACGCCTCCTCCTCCCATACCGGGCTTGCCCCTCTCCCAAACCATCGATACAGGCTGCAGCGTGGCCCGACAGCACTATCAGTGCTAACGACCCGCTGGGGTCGGGATCTGCCCCCGGCTCGCACCGGCGGGAGACTCCAGCGGAGTCCATTCGCCTGGACGCGGTGAAAAGACCGGATCGTCCGCCCTCCAGGGGCTCCGGCAGGGCTGTCCCCGGCGATACCGCCCCAGGTTCTCTCGTAGCAATTCGGCAAGATCCCTACGCCCACCTCGGCTGACGTCCTCGATCATGGCCTGCTGCATCTGGACCGCTCGCTGGAATTGCCCCGTTTCCGCAAAGGCCATCGCCAGCGTTTCCACGTGTTCGAAGGAGATTTCCTTCTGGGCTTGGAACACCTTCTGCAAGAGCTGCAGCGCCAGCGGTCCGTTGCGGACGCTGCTGTCGGGAGCCGCTGCCAAGAGCCGGGCCAGGGCGTGAGTGATATCGATATCTTCAGGCAGCGCCCGGCGGCTCTCTTCCAACCGGGACCGGGCGGACTGGTAGCGGCCCAGCCGGATCAGTGCCATGGCCTGCATGAAGCGGGCGAAGGCGTGTCCGCCGTTCAATGCGACGACTCGCGCATAGTGCCCTTCCGCTGGTGCGTGTTTTCCGAGCCCCATCAGCGAGTTGGCAGCATGCAAGCGAGCTTCGACAAAATCCGGTTTGATCTCCAATGCCAGAGAATAGTGGCGAACCGCTCCCTCCGGGTCGTCCTGTTGCATCAGGGCATTGGCCAGGTAGGCATGCGTCTCGGCGCTGGAAGGATGCAAGTCCAGCGACTGGCGATAGTGCTCGATGGCCTCCCCGATCTTTCCCTGAGCGTAGAGCGCCTGACCCAACTGCAGATGGGTGTTGGCGTCCTGGGGTTTCGTGTCCAATGAATGCCGGAAGCCGGCGATGCCCAAGTCGAGTTGTTTGCGGCGATAATCGCTCTGCAGCGTTTCCCGGTCGCTTTGGTCGCGGGTCAGCATTTGGATCCACACCTCACCCATCTCATCGAAGGAATTGGGGCCGTAGACCACGCGCCGGGGGGGATTGTGAGGGTTGCGAACGTTGCCGGCCGAGTTGTCGTAGCTGTAGCGCATGGTCAATTGGGTGCCGCGCGGGAGCGCGACGGGCTCGGCATAGACGTAATCGTCCTGCCAGTTGAAGTCCCAATCCTTGATATGGAGGAGCCAGCGCCGACTCCCGTCGGGAAAGCGTGCGGAGACCTCCATCTGCTTGCCCAGGAAATGGGCGTGCGGATACAAGCCCATCACCTGCACGTCCACCGGCAGTACGTAGCTGTCTTCAATCCAGTGGTTCTTGCTGCCCGCCGGAATATCGATGGCAACGGACCCCAGAATCAGGATGAAGGGGATCTTGGTGGGTGCTTCGTCGCTGAAATAAAGACCGGCGCTGGGCTGAACCCGTTCCGGTTTACCAGACGGTTGCATGTGCAGTTCCAACACCAGGTCGGTCCCCTCCCGTAGTCCCCAAGCCAAGCCCTCAGGGTTCTCCGTGGGGACCTTTCCGGGCGTCCAGACCAGGATATGGCCCCCGGGAGGACGAGCCGTCTGAGTGGATCTCATCCCATCGAATCCGGGCATGTCGTCTTGTCGGTCGCGTTGCCGGGAGCGAGGCGTGGGGTCGACGCCTCCCACGATGTGATGCACGATCTTGGGATTTCCGGGTCTCAACTCCAATGCGCGAACGTAACGCATGGATTCCAGTGGAACCGGCAGCACGAAGGTACGAAACACGTCCTTCCCCGCCGCGCTGGCCTCGGCGGCCAGCGTGTACGGCCGGGGCATGGTCACAATCAGATCCGGCGGCCCCAGCAGCCATCCCGTCGGCCACTTCGGGACACTGGGCAGGTCGGCCGGATCTCCTTCGACCGATCCTTGCGCCACCCACTTCTCAAGCACTTCGATCTGATCATCGCTGAGCCGGCGTTCGCCGCTGAATTCGCCGAAACCGGGTTCGGGCTGCCAGGGAGGCATGAAACGACTCTCTGTGACCGCGACCATCAACCGGCCCCGCGTTTTGACGTCGTCGTAGCTGAGCAGATCGAACGGACCCGCTCCGCCCGGGCGATGACATGGGGAACAATTCGGGAAGACGATGGGCGCGATGTCCCGGGTAAAGGTCAAGCTGCCCGGAGGCTCGGGCACCTGGGTTTCCACGGTTTCTTCAGAGCTGGAATCTAGAGCCGGCGAAGGGGGCGGGGGCGGGTCCGATTGCGTACACGCGATCCAATTCAAGCTGAATAGGGCCCCCGCTAGCAGGGGGAAATTAACGGCAGCCTTGAGTCTCCGCTGTAAGGGTCGACTCGACCTACCCGGCTTCACCTTCTTAACACCTTCAAGACAAAGAGATTTCCGACAGCACAGTTTGCCTCGAGCTGGCTGAAAATTGCTGCCACTGAACCCATCCTGCGGGCTGACGGACAAACCGGTCAAGTCGCGGCGACGTCATCGTGGATGATGTGGGTCGATCCGCATCGTTGATCCCCAATCGGATCTTGCCTAAACTAGGTTGCACCGGGCCGGACTCGATGAGGTCTCCATTGAAACAAAGGTTCAGAGCCGTGCACCATATATTCCTTCCCCTTCTGATGCTTCTGTCGCTGGGGCTGTCCATTTCTGCGATGGCGAAAAAGGAAAAAGTCAATCCCGACGTCCGGCGTGAGGAGAGTGAGGACTATTTCAAGAACTGGCTGGAACGGGATGCCGTCTACATTATTTCGGACGAGGAGAAGTCGGTTTTTGGAAGCCTGACCACGGAGGACGAAAAGGAGCGCTTCATCGAACAGTTCTGGCGCCGGCGGGATCCCGATCCCCGGACGGCGCTCAACGAGTTCAAGGAAGAACACTATCGGCGGATTGCCTATGCCAATGAGCGATTCCACTCCGGCAAAGAGGGTTGGCGCTCGGATCGGGGCAGAATCTACATCATTCACGGGGAACCGGCCGAAATAGAGTCCTATGCCGCAGGAAGTTTCTACGACCGGGAATTCGAACAGGGTGGTGGACAGACGACCGTCTATCCATTCGAACGGTGGCGCTACCGGCACCTGGAGGGCATTGGAGACGACATCGAGTTGGAATTCGTGGACAACTCCTTCACGGGGGACTACCACCTGGCTCTCAATCCGGAAGAAAAGGATGCGCTGCTGCACATGCCGGGACAGGGCCTGACCTGGTCCGAGCAAGTGGGTCTCACCCGAAAAGAGGATCGCCCTTATTTTTCTCCGGGACGGCACAACCCCGCCTACAACACCGGCAGCTTCAGAAACAACCCCTTCTACCGGTACGAGATTTTTTCCAACGTACAGACCCCGAAAAAGATCAAGTACAACGATCTGAAGGAGTTGGTGAAGATCAACATCGGCTATTCAAACCTCGCTTTCCAGGCTCGAAGCGACTACTTCAAGCTCAACCGGCAGAAGATTCTGGTTCCCGTGACCCTGCAGCTCCAGAACAAGGACATGACCTTCAAGCGCAAAGGGAATTTGCATTCGGCTCGAATCGGCCTCTATGGCGCCGTGACCAGCCTGGACAATCAACTGATCCAGGAATTCGACGATGAACTGGTGATCTCCTACGCACCGGAGGTGCTGGAGAGGAGTTTGCAGGGTCGATCAATGTACCAGAAAGTCCTGATTCTGGACAACAAGACCCGCTATAAACTCGATCTGGTCGTGAAGGACATCGAAAGCAGCAACATCGGCGCCGTCAAACAAGCCATCATTCCTCCGCCGAGCTTGAAGGAAGGAGAGAAACTAAGCAACAGTTCGCTCATTCTTTCCGACTTCATCCGCAAGCTGGACGTGGTACCGGAAGACAACCAGATGTTCGTTTTGGGAGACGTCAAGATACGGCCCAGCATGGACAAGAGCTTTTCCGAGAAGTCTCTTCTTGCGGTTTACCTGCACTTGTACAATTTCGGTTTGGATCAATCCTCCAATGCTCCCAATTTGCAGGTGCGTTACCGAATCAGCCGCGGCGGCGACCTCGTTCACGAAACCACCGACAACAACGGGGAGTCGATTCAGTTCTTCTCGCCGGAGAGACTGGTCCTGGTCAAGGGGTTTCTCCTGAGGGGTCTGGAACCCGGAACCTACCGGATGGAAGTCCAAGCCTGGGATCAGCTCAACGATGCCAGGACTCAGGTCGGAGACAGCTTCCAAGTCAAGGGTGGCTAGGAGTCTGCGCGGTAGAAATGATCGTAGCGAGAAAGTGGGGAATCGAGGCCAGATTTTCTCGATTTGGAGGTGCATAGTTGTTCTATTCGCCGAGAAATCGAGGAAATATGGACCGATTCTACCGCTTTCGCAGTAGATCAATTTCTGCCGCGCAGGCTCCTAGCAGCCCGTGGCCAAAGTCGTCACGGCATTCGACTGTCCCTGCATCGTGCGCGGACTGCTAAGATCACGACTCTCAACGAATCCTTTCCCGGTTCAATGTCACAACTCAATCGGCTGATCCTGCTGATCGGTCTCACGACCTTGGGGTTCTGCACGTCACCGGCTTACCCATCCAAGACTGGCGACGCCGGCACCGATTTGTTCCAGGACGTCGCCCAGGCTGTCGGAATCGACTTCCGCCACTTCAACGGAATGTCCGGAGAGTATTACTTCTGCGAAATGATGGGCCCCGGAGGCGCCCTCTTCGACTACGACAACGACGGCGATCTGGACGTCTACCTGGTGCAAGGCCAGATGCTGGGACCGGACAAGACACTGAACGACGCCCTCTTTTCGCCGCCGGAAAAGCCTCCACTCCGAGACCGGCTCTTTCGAAACGATTTGAACGTGAACCCGGACGGGACGCCCAACTTGCGCTTTACCGACGTGACCGCGCAGAGCGGAATCGTTTCGATCGGCTACGGAATGGGGGCGGCGGCGGGGGACATCGACAACGATGGCTGGGTCGACCTCTACGTCACCAACTTCGGCAAGAACCGAATGTATCGGAACAACGGCAACGGCACCTTCACCGAGGTCCCCATGGGTGACGGCGCCGATACGGCGTGGAGCGTGAGTGCCTCCTTTCTGGATTACGATCGAGACGGTTGGCTGGACCTGTTCGTGGGCAACTACGTGGACTACCGGCTGTCCAATCCCAAGAAGTGCTACTCCAGTACGGGAGCCATAGACTACTGTGGGCCCCGGAGTTACCCGGCCCAGTCCAACCGGTTCTATCGCAACCTTGGTGATGGAAGATTTCAGGACGTATCCTCCCAAACCGGCGTAGCCACCAGGCACGGCGGCGCCCTGGGCGTCGTGAGCGCCGACTTCAATGGAGATGGCTGGATCGATTTCTATGTCGCCAACGATCAACGTCCCAATCACTTGTGGATCAACCAGAGAAACGGCAGTTACCGGGAAGAAGCACTGGTGGCCGGTTGCGCCCTGAACCGGGACGGCAAAACCGAGGCCAGCATGGGAGTCGACGCCGGAGACCTGGACAACGACGGCGACGAAGATCTCTTCATGACCCATCTGATCCGGGAAACCAATACGCTCTACCTCAACAATGGGCAGGGATGGTTTGAAGATCAGACCTTCGAGAGCGAATTGGGAGTCGCGAGCATGCCCTACACCGGGTTCGGGACCGCCTTCCTGGACTACGATAACGACGGCTGGCTGGACATTCTGGCCTTGCACGGGGATGTTGCGACCATCGAGGCCCTGGAAAAACTGCGAGACCCCTATCCATTGCATCAGCCCAACCAGCTCTTCCATAACCTGGGAAACGGACGTTTCGAGGAGGTTACCCAACAGGCTGGAGCCGTATTCAAGCTCTCCGAGGTGAGCCGCGGCGGCGCCTTTGGGGACATCGACAACGATGGAGACGTGGACGTGCTGATCGTCAACAACAACGGCCCGGCCCGGCTGCTCATCAACAACGTGGGGACCCGCCGTCACTGGTTGGGTTTGAGACTGCTGGGAGGAGACATCCCACGAGACATGTTGGGAGCCCGAGTGGAAGTGGTCTTCCCTGACGGTCCCACCCTGCTACGGCGTGTGAGAACCGACGGCAGCTACGGTTCCGCCAACGATCCCCGGGTGTTGGTCGGGCTGGGAAGCCGGAACCGGGTAAAAGCCGTCCGCGTCTCCTGGCCCGGCAGCGGTGTGGAAGAGTGGATCGATCTCCCCGTGGACCGCTATACGACACTACAGGCGGGCAGCGGCCGGATCGTCAGCGAGAATGAGTGATTCGAGGACGCTCCTCAACCTGTTGCGTGTCTGCGCCCTGTTTCTTGCCGGGCTGAGCGTCCTACCCACCGCGGTCACTGGAGAATCCGCGTCCGTTCCCCACTCGAATGATCCATATCGGCCGATTCCCCATCCGGATCTGAGCCGGCTGGAGCCCGCTGCACAGCAACGAATAAGAGACACCCGGGCAAAGCTGGAGTCAATGGCGAAAGCGGGGGAGGTCAGCAAGGAGGAACTCTCTCAGGCCTACGGTGAGATGGGCAAGCTCTACCACGTACAGGATTTTCTGGGCGCGGCCGAGGCCTCTTATCTCAATGCGGAATCACTGACGCCAACAGACTTTCGCTGGTCCTACTATCTGGGCCACATCTACAAGAATCAGGGTGACCTCGAGAAGTCCATCGCCGCTTACCAGCGAGCTTTGGAACACCAACCCGACAACGTGCCGGCCATTCTGGGCGCGGCCGAAGGCCACCTCAGCCTGAACCGGCATAACCGGGCCCGGCCTTTGTTCGAGCGGGCCCTGGCACTGGACGAAGCTTGTGCTCCGGCCCTGGTCGGGATGGGAAAAATCGCTTCCTCAAGGCGCGATACCAAGGAAGCGATCCGTTACTTCGAAGCCGCACTCGCGCTGCAACCGGATGTCAACAACATCCACTACCTGTTGGCCATGAGTTATCGAAAGCAGGGAGAACTCGATCAAGCCCAGACTCACTTCCAGCAGGTCGCCATGTTGGAGCGGCTCCGGCGTGGCCACGCCACGGCAGGTTATCCCGATCCCCTGATGGAGGCCCTGGACGATCTGACCACTGGTTGGCGCCACCACTGGGTCCGCGGAATGCGGGCTTTCGGAAAAGGACGTTTTGCCGAGGCCGTCAAGGAATATCGCACCTCGGTGGCTCTGGATCCCAAGAACCCGGTTCCGCTGACCGATCTGGGTTCGGCATTGGCCCGAATGGGGGACCTCAAAGGGGCGGTCCGGGAATACGCTCAAGCGTTGCGCGCCTCGCCCGGCAATCCCATGCTGCATTACTACCTGGGAACCACGTTGATGGGGTTGCAGTCCGAAGAGGAAGCGGCCAAACACTATCAGCGCGCCATTGGGGCCAACCCCGGGTTTATGGAGGCCCACTTTCAGTTGGCCAATCTGCTCATGCGTCTGCGGCGTTACCACGACGCCATTCCCCACTACACGGCCGTTATGGAACTCGATTCCGGGTTCGGTAGCCGCACCCCGGACGGCAGCCATGCGGGCGGGCAAATCCAACAAATGAGCATCCTGGCACGTTTCATGCGGGCGATGTCTCTGGTCCAATTGAGCCGCCATGAGGAGGCGCTGTCCCTATTGGAGAAGGGGCTGCAGGTATTTCCAGGTCACGCCGACATGACGCACGCCGTGGCCCGGTTGCTGGCCGCTTCGCCCGACCCCAAGATCCGAAACGGAATGAGAGCTTTGCAGCTCCTCAAAGGCTTGTTTGAGAACCAGGGCGACCTTGAGTTGGAATATGTCGAAACTCTGGCCATGGCGTTCGCCGAAACGGGCCAGTTTGAACAGGCAGCCGAAATGCAACGCGCCATGATTTCCGATCTGCAGCGGAACCAACGCTTCGACCTGGCGCGACTCCTGACCGAGAATCTCTCGCTTTACCAGCGTCGGCAACCCTGTCGGCGCCCTTGGAGAGAGGATGATCCCATTTTTTCACCGGTGGCCTCAGCCATGGACCTCCCGGGACCGTCCACCAGCTCGCCGCCATAGCTCGCACGTTTCACTATCTCCCGGACGACTTCGCCGGACCGCCAACGGTGTGTCGGCTCCTCAGATCCCCCGGTTGTCCACACCGCAACCAGATGCCAACATATTCCGATGAACCTGCTCCTGGCCGACATTGACGCGTATTTGCTTCAGGCTTGTCCCCCACGAGACTCGATCCTGGCGGAAATGGAGTCCCGGGCGGCGGTCGAATCCTTTCCTATCGTCGGCCCTCTGGTGGGCCGTCTGCTGTTTCTGCTCGCCAGGATCAGCGGAGCGAAACGCGTTCTGGAGTTGGGATCGGGATTCGGATATTCCGGCTACTGGTTCGGCTCCGCCGTAGGCCCTGGCGGGGAGCTCACCCTGACCGATTTCTCGTCCCGGAACCTTCGGGACGCCGAGAGTTACTTCAAGCGGGGAGGGATCTCCTGCCGCACGCGGTTTCGAGAGGGGAATGCCCTCCGGACGTTGGGGCAGGTCTCCGGACCTTTCGACATCATCTTCAATGACATGGACAAGGCGCGGTATCCGCAGGTGTTCAGTCGAGCCTCGAATCTGTTGAGGCCGGGCGGATTACTGATCTCCGACAATCTCTTGTCTCAAGGACGGGTTCTGGAATCTGGCGCTGACGAAAACGTCCGGGGGATTCTGGAATACACGCGGTTGATTTTCGACAGCGAAGAGTATTTCTCTACCGTGATTCCGATTCGGGACGGAGTATCGGTGAGCGTGAAAAAAAGTGAGGAGGGACGAGCGTCGCGGTGAGACTCACCGCAGAATCTCACTAGTACCGGCGTCGCGGCCGGTCCCCATATGAGTCCTTACGGCCCCCGAACGAGTCCCTTCGGCTGCGCTCGTTGGCCCGGTCGACCCGCAGGTCGCGCCCTTCCAGGTTCCTTCCGTGCAATTTGGAGATGACTTCATCCAGATCCTGGCCCTCGCGCAACTCGACGAACCCAAAGCCTCGGGATCGTCCGGTATACCGATCTCGAATGATCCGAATCTCTTCGACTTCTACCTCGAACTCACGGATAAACATTTCCAGAGCGCTCTCACTGACGCTGAAGCTCAGATTGCCAACGAAAATCTTGTTCATTCGGACTCCTTGGATAATGAAATTCCGCCGGACGCCGGTCGGTCCCCAAGACGAACAACGCAATAAACCCCGGATTTGCGGGTCAGACCAATTGGAATGAGCAGGTCATTCAGATTGGAATCACTATACCACCATCCCCCTTCCGTCACAAGTCACCGTAAGACATAGAAAGCGAAACGCGTCTCCACACGAAATCTTTTTCCATCGATCGCCAGACGGAATCGTTGTTATTGAATATGAGTGGAAGCACCGAGCCCCTGCCTGCGCAGCGACTCTTCGAGTCCGACTGGAATTCACTTTCGGATGTGGAACTGCTGGCGTTGGTGCTCGCTCCGACGGACTCGGATCAACAGGCCCTGGCGCGGGCCCGGAGGATCCTGGAGTTGCTGGGTTCGACCCGCCGCCTGCGACGCGCAAGCTATTCCCTGCTCCGGCAGACCGGTATGACCCGGAGACAGACCCAGGCACTCCTGGCCGCAGCCCACCTCTTCCAGCGGTTGGGGAGTGTCCCTCTTGCGGCCGGCGATTCGCTGCACAACAGCGCCCAGGTCTACCGGCATTTTCGGGGTTTGGTCCCGGGACTTCTCAAGGAATGTTTCTGGACTCTGCTCCTGGATGGAAAGAACCGCACCCTGAAACTGGTGACTGTCTCCGAGGGAACACTGACTTCGTCGCTGGTCCACCCCCGCGAAGTCTTCCGGCCGGCCATCGAGGAAGCGGCGGCCGGCGTCATCCTGGCTCACAACCATCCGAGCGGGGATCCGACGCCCAGCCGGGAGGACCGTGAGATCACGCGCCGCCTCGTGGCTACCGGCGAGGTGGTGGGGATCCGGGTTCTGGACCATGTTATCATCGGTCCCCACCGGTACTTCAGTTTCGCCGACGAAGGCCTGCTCTGATCGGAAATTCCGTCGTGAATCTCCTGCCGCCCACCGAAACCGGGAAGGCGCCCGGATGACCGGCGCAACTCCGAACCCCTCCCTCAGTCCTCTCGACAGCGTCTCGTTCGACATTAATTGGCCCCGCGACAGGTCCTTCCACGTGATCGGTCAGGGGATGGATGCGGTGGACTGGGTCTGCCTCCTCCCCCGATACCCGGCCCATAGCAGCCGAATCGAGTGTGACGACGTCGTGCAGATGGGCGGCGGACCAGTGGCCACTGCCACGGCACTCTGCGGACGATACGGCCTCAAGGCCAGGTTCATCGGAAGTGTAGGCGGAGACGATCTCGGCCGTTTTTCGCTGCAGGACCTCAGACGGGAGCCCATGGACCTCTCCTGCGTCCGGATCGTTCCCGACGCAACCACCCAATTGGGCATCATCCTGGTCGATCGCCTCACCGGTGAGAGGACCGTCTTATGGCACAGAGACCGCAGACTGCGCTACGCCGAGGGAGAGTTGAAACGGGAGTGGATCGTATCCGGCCGGCTCCTGCATCTGGACGGCTGCGACCCGAATGCCAATCTCCAGGCTGCCCGCTGGGCCCGGGAGGCCGGAATGAAGGTGTCCCTGGACGTGGACGACGTCCAGCCGGGTATCCGGGAGGTCGTCGAACTGACCGACTTTCTCATCCCGAGTGAGGCATTCGTCAGGAATTTCACCGGGCATGAGGACTGGAGGTCGGGATTGAGGGAACTGGCCCGGCGGACCCGAGGATTCGTCGCCGTGACCCGGGGCCGGAAGGGGACCGCCGCAATCTGGAACGGCCGGATTATCCAGCTCCCGGCTTTCCCCGTCCGTCCCATCGATACCAACGGGGCCGGAGACGTCTTTCACGGCGCGTTCATCTACAGTCTCTTCCAGGACTGGAGCGTGGAGCGTTGCCTCCTCTTTGCCGGCGCCGCCGCCAGCCTGTCCTGCACCCGAGTCGGCGCCAGGGCCGGCATCCCTCCCCTGGACGAGGTGCTTTCCCTGTTGAAGGCCCATCCCCGGGAGAGTTAGAGTGGAAGTGATCGAGACCCTTTTCGGGGGACGATGCATCCAATAGGTGTCATGAAGAGAAATTCCCCCATATTGCCGTTCCTTTTCTTCCTCGCCACGGGATCCGGGGCCGGAGCGAAGGTCGATCCCCAGGAGATCATCAAACGTTTCGCCCAGAAAGAATCGGAATTTCGCCAAGTCTGGCAACAGTACACCTACACTCAACATATTCGCTTTCAGGTCCTGACCCGCACCGGCCGCGTGCGTGAAGAGCGGGAGATGACCATCGAGATCTTCTTCACCAGTGATGGAGAACGCCAACATCGCATCGTGGACGACCGGGGGAGACTCGAATCGTTGATACTGACGCGCGAAGATCTCGACGACGCCCTCAACCTGCAACCCTTCGCACTGACCACGGAGGATCTTCCCCAATACGAGATCAAGTACCGGGGAGAGGAGCAGGTGGACGAACTCAATTGCTACGTGTTCGACGTGAAGCCGAAGCGGATCCGCCGCGGCAGGCGTTACTTCCGGGGACGGATCTGGGTGGACGACCTGGACCTGCAGATCGTGATGACCAAGGGCAAAGCCGTGCCGGACCTGGGCAACAACAAGTTCCCGGCTTTCGAGACTCTCCGGCAACAGGTCGATGGCGAATACTGGTTCCCCACCTGGAGCGAGGCGGACGACATCCTGGTGTTCGGCGGAGGCTTCAGACGAAGCCGCCGCGTACACATCCGGGAACTGATCACCTATTCCAATTTCAAGAAGTTCGAAGTGGGGACCTCGATCGAATTCGGGGAGGTCCTCGGCGAGCCGGAACCGCAACCGGAGCCAGCGCCAGAGTCGGAGGCGGAATCCGTGCCTGAGGCACCCGCCGACTCCAAGCCGGACCCGGAGCCGCCTCCCGAATAGTCCCCTATTTCTCGACGGAATCCAGCTTCTGCCGGTAGACGGCTTCAGCCATCCGGAATTGCTCCAGCACCTGCCGCTTCTGAATCGGTTCCTGGAACAGGCCCTCGGTCAGCAGCCGTTGCCGCAGATCCCCGATCCAGCGCAGAAAGTGGGTAACGGAATCCGGATCCGCATACGGCTTACCGCCCACAGTCAGGTACACGGGCGTCGTATGTGCGAAAAGGTCCGTGTTGTTGACGACCAGACGGTGAGGACCGCCCTGGATCCGCGCGGCCAGCCATCCGCTTTCGGTGATGGGAAGCGAGCCCCGATAGAGCAGATGGGTTCCGTTTCCCGAAGCCTTCACCGTGTGTAGCGGCTTCCCGTTGAAGACCAGGTCGAGTCGATCCATGGGAGCATGGGAATAGGCCTCCACCCGAACCCGAACCCGGCCCGGTTCTTCCAGGTCCAGTTCCGATCCCGGCAACCGGCCGTCCACTTCGAAGAACAGGAGAGGCCCGTTGGTGACGAAGCTCCGACCCGCTTTGAGCCCCTGGACCCAGGAGTCGTAGTTGAAGGCCTCTCCGGTGTACACGTAGACGCGGTCGCCGCCGATGACCTTGTGGCGCCGGATGTTGTTGAAGGCGTCGGTGCCCGCCGCGGCGGCCAACCGGAAACCACAGTTCAACAGCCGGTAATAGAGGCGCAAGGAGGCGGCAGGGTGTCCGTAACCCAGGATTTCCAGTCCGTCGACGAGGCCCAGAGCCGCGTCCACGGGAACCGCCTTGGCGCTGGACCCGGCCAGTTCGTTGGCGTCCGGATTGTGGACCGGGTGGACGTAGAAGATCCCGGCCCCCTGTTCCCTCCCCTTCCGGGCCTGAATGGTGTTGGAAGGGTAGTCGAACGCGTGGTCGGTGTTGCGGAACCCGGTGAAGTTGGGCTCCAGGAACTCCTTGAGGTTGAGCGCGGCCAGATGACCGTAGAGGGAGGCCCGGACCTCCTCGTTCCAATACAGAACCCGCTCCACCGTCGATAGAGGATGGAGCGATCCGGTGAAGCGGTTGCGATCGAAGGTGATGGAGCCCAGCGAGTTGCACACCAGCAGATTGGAGACGTCCAGGTCCTCGGCCTCGGCCTGGAGGAGTGCGTCTTGAGTCAAAACCAGTTGATCCAGGGTCTTGTGGACCAGGTTCAGGTGAATATGGATGTCTCCCGAATACCATCCTCGAGAGGCGCAATCGAACCCCGGTCGAGGGATGACCTCCACCTCATTGCCTCCCGGTTCCAAATTCAGGTTCAGGGTCACGGGAGCGTGCTCGAACCCATGCACCACCAGTATGCGAGCCGGTCCCGAGGGCAGAACCAGAGAGCTGGCTCCCCGGGTATGGAAATAGTGGTGCCCTTCCGTCCACGTGCTCCGCAGAAAGGTCCCGGCAGGCCCCCGTGCCAGCCGATCCGACCCCACCACATAGACCCGGGCGGGCCGGAATGATTCACGATCCTGCGTCTTGACCGTCAACTCCAACCGGGCTGCCTTGCGCCACCGAACCGGCAACGCAAGGACCATCGGCTTCTTCTCGACGGTCAGCCGCAAGCCCAGCGAATCGGCGCCCTCTCCCCAGACCCGAAGCTGCAATCCCGTCACCTGTCCCGGAGCCAGTGACACCTCACGAGGAGGAAAATGAAGCGATCCGCCGGCGGGAGTCAGCCTCAAAGCTACCGGTTTCCGTCGGTTGTTGCGAAGCAGGAGCAGGACCCGGTTCTCCAAGCCTTCGGTGAAGACGGATACCTGGGCCGGAGGCGTCAGTTGGACGTCCGGGTTCAGATCGATTCTGGCCAATTCCGGTGAAGCCAAGTTCCAGAGCGCCTGGCTGACCTGACCTTGGATCCCGTCCTGCGAATCGGGAGACCAAGCTCCCCGAACCGCGCGTCTCCTCATGGCCAGACGCCGGATGGGGCGATAGACGGCGAAGTTCTCGTCCCGCGGCGCATCCTGGTGGCGAAGAAGCGCCGTAAAGAACTCGGAGAATTCCCGCAGGGCCGGATGCCGGACCCGCAAGGCATCCACCTCGTCCTCGCTCAGCCCGTAGGGATTCCACGCGCGGCCACTCGCCCCGAGCGAAACCGGGGTCAGGATCAGCAGGATCCAAACTATGCCGGATCTCATGGGAGCGGCAGCTCGACGAATACCGTGCGGTTGACGGGAAGATCGACTCGGGTCTCGCGCGCCGGTCCGTCCCGGTCCGCGGGACGGACGGAAACCGTGGCCTCGCCTGCCGGAACCAGCAACTCGAACAGTCCTTCCGTCCTGAACTCGCCTGCGCCGTATCCGTCCGGAGCGTAATGACGTCCATCCGCGCCGGTCACCCGGACCCGGGCGGGCACCACTCGATTCGCCGCATCACGGACCCGGGCGTGCAGACGGGCCGGCGGCAGGACGCAGAAGCGCTGGTTCCAGGTCCGTGAGCGGTCCCCGGCGGTCAGAATCAGTTCCGCATCCCACTCTCCGGCCATGAGTGGGATCAGGATCAGTTGTCCCGCTTCCGCGCTACTGCCCGCAGGTGTCCGTTCCCGAAAGGGGACCAAGCCCATGACATCGGAACGGGTGGTTACGGAAAGCTCGATATCTTCCTCGGTCCGATTGCTCACCCGGACCGGCACCGGAGTCATCCGGTTGAAGAGGAGCTCGAGACACTCGGGAACCTCAACCTCCAGTCGATCGGAACCGACCTCGACCCCAATAGTTTCGACAGCCCCTGCCAGAGCAGGCGGGTACAAGAAGAAGATTGCCGGCCAAGAACCCAAGACCAAATTCCGGATAGTGCCCATGAGTCCCGGTCTTAACAGATGTCGCCAAGGGTCTCAAGCCGGATGCCGTCAGAATGTCCTTTTTTGCGACGTGGCAGTATGGTCGGCCACCCGGTCGTTCGGGACGAGAACTGTTTTCGACGCGGCGAGCGCAATCATCTGCGTCGCCACTAAAAGACGACGACGGGGCCGTCACCGGGACCGGCCACGGATGCCGATCCAACCTGCCTGTCGTCGAGAACTCATCTTGGAACCGGAACCACCGGCAAGGTCGTAAAGATCCGGTTACCCGTGTCCAGCTCCACCGCGACTCCGGTGAACATTCCTTTCCCGAGCGCCGTGCACCTGACCGACCCTGCGAAGTCCGCCGTATCCGTCCTCGTGAACACTTCGTCGATGAAGCGGGCGTACTGTCCATGGCCGTTGAGTGGGATGTCCACCTCCTCCAGTTCCTCGCCCCCACTCATCAACCGGCAGCGAACCGTCGCCCGTACTGCTTCCAGGTTCCGGATCGCCGCTGCCGTGCGGACCTCTCTCTCTTGCCTGCGAGCCGGAAACAGCGCGTCCGACGTGGGTTGACTCGCTCCCACTCCGGCCACGCCCACGCCCGGGATGTCAAAGCGCAGGACGCCGCCGACGGGTCCATTCGCGACCACTCGCACCGATCCCGCCACCACCTCTTCCCTCCCATGCGTCGAGATCGCCAGCTCGCCCAGTCGGGCCATGGCCGTTCGAACCGTCAGACCGCCGTCCTCTCGGACCAGAAGGTCGTCTCCGACGTCCACCATCGATTCCGGCTCCAACAGTTGCCCACGCTGATCGTAAAAGTAGATGGCGGGACGGACCGTTGACGCCGCCACGTTCACCAGCACCAGGTCCGACGTGATCAAGGTCCCGTCGCCGGAAGTTCCGTTGGCGAAGTGCGCGAAGTTGAGCGTCGTTCCCTGGTCTTCGGTAGCCTCCGGGCCGATCGGCACCACCGGCAGCGTGGTGAAGATCCGGTTGCCCGCATCCAGCTCCACCGCCACTCCCGTGAACGACTCACCGGCCGGGACCGTACAGCGCACCGACCCCACGAAGTCCGTGGTGTCGGTCGCGGTGAACAGCTCCTCGATGAACTGGGCGTCCTGCCCGTTGGCGCTGAGTTCGATCTCCCCCTCTTCCAGCACGCTTCCGTCCTTCAGCAACCGGCACTGCACGTTCACCGCTTCCGGACCCAGGTTGTGGATCGCTGCCGCGGTGCGGATCCCGCCCGCCTGCCGCCGGGCCGGGAACAGGGCGTCCCTGGTGGGTTCGCTGGCTCCGACGCCGGCGACCCCGATCCCGGGGATGTCGAAGCGCACCACGCCCCCGATGGGACCGTCCGAAACCACCCGCACCGACCCCGTCACCAATTCGCCCCGGCCGTGGGTCGAGATCGTCAGCTCGCCCAGCGACGCGATCTCTGTCCGGGGCGACAGCCCTCCGTCCTCCCGGATCTCCAGATCGTCTCCGACATCCACCACGGACTCGGCCTCAAACAGTTCTCCGTCCCCGTCGAAGAAATAGACGACGGGACGGATCTCCGACTCGGCCACGTTCACCAGCACCAGGTCGGAGGTGATGAGCACGTCATTGCCCGAATACCCGTTGCCGAAATGGGCGAACTCCAAGATCACCTCCTCGGCCATGGGCGTGGCCTCGACCGGGCTGGAGGGAGGACTCTGGCCGACCTCGTTCACGGCCCGGACCTCGAAGACGTAGGTCCGGCCATTGGTCAGTCCGCTGACGGAATAGCTCAGGTCCGTGGAACCGATGGGGGTCCACTCCCCGATCCGGTCGATCCGGACCTCGTAGCCGGTGAGTGCAGAGCGGCCGTCGCTCTCGGGGGCCTGCCAGGAGAGCGTCACTTCACCGTCCCCGGCCTCTGCCTGGAGGTTCAAGGGCGCTGTAGGCGCTGTTGGAGCCGGCACGGGTGGTGGCGGCGGAGGAGGAGGTGGTGGTGGCGGCGGCGGCGGTGGCGGTGGAGGAGGTGGTGGCGGCGGGGCCGAGACTTCGTTGTCCTGGACCGTCACCCGGGCGCTCTGGGTCGAAGTGGGTCCCAGCCGGTACTCGTCTCCCGGCAGCAGCCGGGCGGTGACCCGGCTGGTGGATTCGGCGACGTCGTCATCGTCGGTCAAAACCTGCAGCGTCGCCGTCTCCTGTCCGGTCCGGAACTCCACCTCCTCCGGCGGTTCGTACCCGCCCGAGGTCTCGATCATCGATCTCGTCTCCGTGACCTCCAGATTCACCGTCAGCGCGGCCTCCGTCGGGGGTCCCCGCGTCAGGGTGAACTCCACGGTGTCGCCTTCCGTCAACGTCTCGGATCCCTCCTTGGCCTGGATGGTCACCAGGGGCGGGTCCGCCCGTCGATCGGTCAACCCCTCCACGGCGTTGCCCACCTCGTCCTGGATCGGGTTGAACCCCGGCGTATAGCTCACCAATACGGTCTCGCCGGCCGTCACCGTCGGGGCCAGCATCAAGGTGACGCTGTTTCCCCTTACCCGGACCTGGTCCACCGTTCGATCATCCCCGGCCACCGTCACCGCGAAATCGAACCGCGATGGTGTCGAGCCCTCATCCAGCGCCTCGTCGTAGGTCAGCGCCACCCATGAGCCATGCACCGTCACGCCCGCCAGTTCCGGCACGCTCGCATCCACCTTGTGGTCCGACTGCGCCTCCACCGCCTCGTAGCTCCGCGCCGCCGGGTTGCCCGCCAGATCCAGGATCTTCCCCCCGTTGAGCGCGATGCTCCCGCGCGGGACGCTCAATCCGTCCTCGTCCTCGTCTCCCTTCTCCACCGTGTAGACGAACACCACGGCCGGCTGGTCCGACCCGACACTGGCGCTGGCCCGCTTCCGCCGGGTCCCCACCAGAAGATCCAACGTCGGCGTTCCGCGAATGGTGTCCACCGTCACCGTCTCGCTATACCTCACCGTCACCGAGATCATGTCGTCGACCGCGTAGGTCTCGTCCGGCCCCGGGTTCGAGCTGATCTCGATCCCTACGATCGACGGGGCCGTCGTGTCCGGCGTCTGGTTGTCCACGAACTCGTCTCTGAAGGCCTCGGCATCGTTGCCCACCCGGTCCTGGATCGGATTCGATCGCGACTCGTAGCTCACCCGGATGCCCGTCTCTCCGTGCTCCGCCGCTGGATTCACCGTGAGCCGCACCGTGCTCCCGCTCACCCGAACCCGGTTCACGGTGCGGGTCTCGTTCCCCCCGGCTACAGTGAAGTCGCTCGTCGCTGGTCGTGAGGACGTATTCAGGGGTTCGTTATACGTCAACGTCAGCGTCGTCCCGTTGACCACCGCCGGATCCGTATCGGCCAACAACGGGGTGACCGCATCCACCTTGTGGCTCGAACTGTCCGCCACCGCATCATGGTCCAAGGTGGCATCATTGCCCGCCCCGTCGCGGATCGTCCCGCCGCTTCGCGACAGCCGGTTCGCCCCGATGCTCACCCCGTCCTCATCGTTGTCCCCAGTGACCACCCGGTAGGCGAACTTCACCGCTCGGCTCGAGACGCTCCGGTACTCTGCCGTCCGGTTCCGGTCGCCCAAGTTCAACGTCAGTTCGGGCGTTCCGGTGATCACCAGCGTCTCGTCGAACGTCACCGTCACCTCGATGGTTTCGTCCACGCCGTAGGTCCGATCCGACCCTGCACTCGAGATGATCCGAACCGTCGACACGGCCGGTCCCGTCGTGTCTCCCGTCCGGTTCGTGACGCTCTTGTTGCTCCGCCGGTCCGCGTCGTTGCCTGCGGTGTCCTGAATCGGATCCGACCCGGGCTCATAGTTCAAACGGAGGCGGCTCTCTCCATCCGCGACGGCCGAACTCAGCGTCAGGAACACCGCGCTTCCGCTCACCCTGACGCCGGTGACCGTGCGCGTCTCACTCCCTCCCGTCACGGTGAAGTCGTCCGTCGCCGGCACCGAAGAGGAATCCAGCGGCTCGCCGTAGGCCAGAGTCAGTGTCGTCCCGTTCACGACCGCGCCGTCGCTGCTCGCCAGTGTGGGCTTGACCCCATCCACCTTGTGTTGAGAATCGGCCGCTACCGGCGCGTGGTTCCGCACGGCGTTGTTCCGGGCGCCGTCCCGGATCGTACCGCTGGACAGTCGATTCGCTTCAATACTCACCCCGTAGGCGGCGCTGTCCCCGGAGACCACTTTGTATTCGAACCTCACGGCGGCCCCCGTGACGTCCTGGTAGTTGGCCGTCCGGCTGCGGCCGCCCAGGTTCAACGTCAACCGCGGCGTCCCCGTCACCACCACCGTTTCGCTGAACGTCACCGTCACTTCGATGGTCTCGCCGGCCGCGTAGGTCCGGTCCGACCCCGCATTGGAGGTGATCCTCACCGTCTCGACCGTCGGTCCCGTCGTGTCCCCCGTCCGGTTCGTGACCCGTCGGTTGTTCAGCTCGTCCGCGGCGTTGCCCACGACGTCCTCGATGGGGTTCCCGCCCGGCTGGTAACTCAACCGGAGGCCGCTCTCCCCGTCCGTTACGGCCGGGTTCAACGTCAGCAAGACCGCGTTTCCGCTCACCTGGACCCGAGTAACCATTCGGGCCTCACTCCCCCCGGTCACGGTGAAGGCGCTCGCCGCCGGCCTTGAGGACGAGTTCAGCGGCTCGCTGTAGGCCAGCGTCAGCCTCGTTCCGTTCACCACGGCCCCGTCGGTCGTGGCCAGCGCCGGCGGAATCCCGTCCACCTTGTGCCGGGAGTCGGACGCCACCGCCGCCTGGTCGAGCTGCGCGTCATTCCCGGCACCGTCGCGGATCGTGCCTCCACCGCCCGACAGGCTGTCCGCCTCGATGCTCACCCCGTCCCGGTCGCTGTCGCCCCGGGCGACCCTGTACTCGAACTTCACGGCCGCCCCCGTGACACTCAGGTAGTCGGCCGTTCGACTCCGGCCGCCCACGTTCAGCATCAGCCGTGGGGTTCCCGTCACCACCACCGTCTCGTTGAACGTTACAGTCACCTCGATGGGATCTTCCACTCCGTAGATCCGATCCGATCCCGCACTCGAGGTGATTCTCACCGTCTCGACCGTCGGCCCCGTCGTGTCTCCCGTGACGTTGGTGACCGACCGGTTGCTCACCCGGTCCGCGTCGTTGCCCGCCGAGTCCTGGATCGGAGTCGCTCCCGCCCCGGTCGGCACCGTGTAGCTCACCCGCAGGCCCGTCTCCCCGTGCTCCACCGCCGGAATCAGGGTCAGCTCTACCGAACTCCCGCGCAGCCGGACACCGATGACCGTCCGCGATTCACTCCCTCCCGTCACGGTGAAGGCGTCGTTCTCCGGCGCCGAAGACGTATCCAGAGGCTCATTGTAGGCCAGCGTCAGCATCGTTCCGTTGGCGACCGCCCCGTCGGTGCTCGCCAGTACGGGTTTGATACCGTCCACCTTGTGCTGCGTATCGTCCTCCAAAGCTGGATGATCCAGGTCAGCGTCGCCTGAGCCATCCCTGATCGACCCTCCATTCAGCGCCAGACTGTCTGCCCCGATGCTCACCCCGTCCGTGTCGTTGTCGCCAATGGCCACCGTGTAGGCAAACACGACTGCCGCCCCCGTGACACTCCGGTAGGTCGCCGTTCGATTGCGGCCGCCCACATTCAGCGTCAAGCGTGGACTTCCTGTCACAGCCACCGTTTTGCTGAACGTCACCGTCACCTGGATCGTCTCACCCGCGGCGTAGGTCGCGTCCGCCCCCGAGTTCGAGGTGATGGCCACCGCGTCCACCACCGGCGTATTGTCCTCCCCCCTCGCCACTGTCCGAATCTCATACCTGTACAGCGGCTCAACTGCGTCGGTTTCATGCCGAACCTGAATGACTCCGTCGCCGGCCTTACAGGCACCTATCCAGAGCGCCTGATGGATGGCGCGGCGCCAATTCGGGTCAAGGAAATAGGGACCTTGACAGGCTTCCTCAACGGATTTTGATGGAGTAACTTCCCCGGGGGCGACGAAGAATTCAGGTTCGCTACCCCCCATTTCCACGCCGAGATGGTCGCTGAGGTAGAGCAGAATGTCACTACGAACGCGAAATTCATGCCACTCTCCGACGTACATGACAAAACTTGTGGGGTCCGGGTCCAACCATGCCTTTACCCCGAGAGCGGGGGGAGGCGCCGGCACCTCTCCGGGCATAAGAAATCTGGACATCAAGAACCGCGTGCTCGCCGCCGCGAGTTCAACCTTGTCGCTGGGCGCCGACGTATCCACCTGGAATATCCTGGCATTGAGCGTGTAGTTCCCATAGGTATCGTAGGAACAGGCGTTGTAAACTTTCGCTGTGAAAACTTCCTGGCTGTCCTCCACCGTTATCTCGATGTCCTTACCGGTGTCGTCCCCGTTGCACCTCGTTTCCCCCTTGCCGTACACGGTCAGATCAGCGCGGAAGATGACGGAGGAGTAGCTGTCGATGTCCAGATTGCTCAACGTAATCGTGGCGGTGATCGCCGTCTTCGGCGGCACATGGTGACCCGGCGACAGCTCGACCGATATCGAGGGCGAGGATTGTGCGTGCAGGATGGTGGGCGCGCCGGCCAGCAGCAGGAGGAGCAATGGCCAGGCACCGCAAAATGTGCTGAGATGCCTGGTTAGGTCTTCCGGTCTCTCACCCCATGCGTTCCTCTCAGTGGGACAACGACCGGGAAACGCCACGTGACGCTCACATGGCTCCTTACACTCACTTGACCATTCGGCCCTGTAGTGGAGAAGCTCGGAAAAGGCGACAGTGTCCTTCAATTCTATAGCAGATGAGTTCTGTGCAATAGACAATGTGTCAATTGTAAGGAGCAACCCGGACGATTTTGGAGCACCAGAGTGCAATCCGAGTGATATTTTGGTTGATATAGTGATAATTTAGTGAAATATTCCACCCGGACCGCCCTCGCCGGCAGCGACTGAGCGTAGCGCACCCGGATCCTCCGTCGAAACGACGCCGGGGGGCGGGGAACCGGATCTCACTCCGGAGTCTGGCGAGGTTGGTCCAATGCCGGTGGATAGACCCTTCCTCGAGCCTTTTCAGTCCCCGGCAACACCCCCGAATCCGTCTCTTGTGACCCTCACCCCGGACTCCCGGAGCCGGCTCATAGTAGACTGGGCGCCGGCAGCATTTGCCGCGGCCCGGGGAAGAATGCGAGGCCGATCCAAGGAAACCCAATGGCGAGAGGCTCCAGGAGCGAATGCAGCATGAAGGAAACGATCCCTCACCCCTTCCCTACCCTGGTGGTCGGAAGCCTCCCCCGGCCGGAGTGGATACGCGAACTGATCGAAGACCGGAAGGCGGGACATATCGATGCCACCGAAGCGGACCGACTTCTGAACGAAGCGATTCCGTCGAACCTGAAGATGCAGGAACGGACCGGCCTCGACTACGTCTCCGATGGGGAATGGCGCCGCGAGAGCTACATGAAGGTCTTCTCCGAGGCGGTCTCCGGCTTCGAGAACGATACGGTCTCGGCCGGAGCCTCCAATTTCCCCCAGCTCAGATACCCTTCCGTCGTGTCCGAGATGAAGGCCCACCGTTTCATGGCCGTGGGCGAAGTCCGTTTCGTCCGCGAGCATACGGACCGGCGGATTCTGGCCGCCGTCCCCTCCGCCTACACTTTGGGCCGGCGGATGTGGGACCCCCGGTATTCGACCGGGGCCTACCCCACCCGGGAGGCCTTCATGCACGCCTGCATTCCCTTCCTGCGCCGGGAAATCCGGGAGCTCATCGCCTGTGGCGTCGATGCCATCCAGTTGGACGATCCCTGGTTGGCGCTGCTGGTGGATGCCGACTACCGGGAACGTGAGGGCATTGTCGACATCGAGCAGGAGATCTCTCTGTGCGTCGACTGTTTCAATGCGACGGTCCGAGGATTCGAGGGGGCCTTCATCAGCGTCCACCTCTGCCACGCCCACTTCAACCGGGCCCACTCCACACGCGGTCCGTACCATCTCATCATGGACGCCTTGGGAGAGATGAACGTGGATCGCATCGCCATGGAGTTCGCCACACCGGATGCCGGCGGCGTCGAGAGCCTCCGGCGATTTCCCCCGGACAAGCTTCTCGGGCTGGGAGTGATCGACCACACCGACCGGCATGTGGAGACTCCTGAGGAAGTGGTCGGCCGTGTCGAGCGGGCCCTGGAGTTCGTCCCGCCGGAACGGATCACCCTGAACCCCGACTGTGGATTCGCCCCGTCCAGTCTCAATCCCATGGACCTGGACGAGGCCTACCTGAAGCTCAAGGCCATGTGCGGCGGGGCTCGGATTCTGCGCGAGAAATACGCCTGATACCACCGGCGCGGATCGAGAAAGTGACCGATCTGGAAAGACGGGACGAAGTTCGGAACATCTGCCGCGGTGACGTGCGCCAGTTGGCCCGTACCCTGACCGAAGTCGAGAATTCCCCGACGGAATCGACCCGAAATCTGCTCAAGGCTCTCTTTCGAAAGACCGGCGGCTCGTGGGTGATGGGGATCACCGGCAGTCCCGGTTCCGGGAAGAGCACCTTGGTGGAGGCGCTGGCTCGTCACTATCGCAAGGCCGGCGAGAAGGTGGGGATCGTGGCCGTGGATCCGACTTCGCCCTTTTCGGGGGGAGCCCTGCTGGGCGATCGCGTGCGGATGCAGAATCTGTTCACCGACCCGGGAGTCTTCATCCGCAGCATGGCCACGCGGGGCCGTCTGGGAGGACTCTCAAGCGCGGTGGACGACGCCCTCCTGGTGCTGGCCGCCGGCGGCTTCGAGCGCCTGATGGTGGAGACGGTGGGGGTCGGTCAGGATGAGGTCGACGTGGTGCGGACCGCGGAGGTGGTCCTGGTCCTGCTGGTCCCGGGCATGGGAGACGACATCCAGAGCATCAAGGCCGGAATCATGGAGATCGGGGACATCTTCGTCATCAACAAGGCGGATCGCCCCGACGCCATGAAGACGGAGCGGGAAATCCGAGCCGTCCTCTCCCTGGCAGCGCGGGACGACGGCTGGGACCCTCCCATCGTTCAGACGGTAGCCACTCGGGGCCAGGGAATCGACGAGGTGGCCGAGGCCGTGGAAGCGTACCGCAGGTTCACGGACCAAAAGGGGGCGGCTTCCCGGAGGAGAGTCTTCCTCTGCCGGCAGAAAGTCCTGGAGATGATTCGCGACCGGATGGCTCAGCAGGTCGCGTACGATATGGGTTCGAGAGAACTGGATCGATGGGCGCGGCGAATGGCCAACCGGGAGGTGGACCCCTATACTCTGGTGGATCGCATCTTCGAGCGATCAGGACTTAAAAAGTGATCCGACGATTGGCCCACGTGGGGATCGCCACCCGCTCTCTGGAGTCTCTTTCCCGCCTGTACCAAGATCTGGGACTCGAGGTGGATACGACCGAAACCGTCCCGGATCAGAAGGTTCGTGCGGCGATCCTGCCGGTCGGAGATACAGCCGTCGAATTGCTCGAGGGGACCGAACCCGACTCGGTCATTTCCCGCTTCGTGGAAAAAAGAGGGGAAGGCATTCATCACCTCGCCTTCGAGGTCGACGATCTCCGAGCGGATCTGAGACGGTTGAGAGAACGGAACGTGGACCTGATCGACGAGGTTCCGCGCATCGGAGCCGGCGGCCACCTCATCGCCTTCATCCATCCCCGCAGCACCGGGGGAGTCCTGGTGGAACTGACCCAGGCGCCCGTCCAATCGAAGGAATGAGGCTGGGTAGGTTCCAACTCAACCACATCTCCGACGGCTCCATCCGCTTGGACGGCGGCGCGGTATTCGGAATCGTGCCCAGGGTCCTCTGGGAGCGGAAGATGCGTCCCGACGACCGCAACCGGGTGCGGCTCGGCCTCAACTGCCTCCTCATCCGCACGCCCCACGAAGCCATCCTAGTGGACACCGGAGCCGGACGAAAGTACTCCCCCAAAGAGCAGGACATCTACGGTGTCGGCAAGGAGCCGGACGTCGTTGCCCGTCTGGCGAACCTGGGCATGGAACCGGGGGACGTCGACCTGGTGATCAACACCCATCTTCACTTCGATCACTGTGGCGGCAACACTCGCTGGGAGGGTCGGCAGGTGGTGTCCAACTTCCCCAACGCCACCTACATCGTCGCGCGTGAAGACTACTTGACGGCGACCGGCAGGAACGAGAGGACGGCCGATTCCTACCGGACCGAGAACTGGGTGCCGCTACAAGAGGCGCACCAACTCAAGCTCGTCGATGGAGAGCAGGAGATCGTCCCGGGCGTTTCGCTGGTCCACACTCCCGGACACACTCCCGGACATCACTCGGTCAAGGTCCAGTCCGGCGGGGAGACCGCCTTCTTCCTGGGGGACCTCTGCGCGACCACGGCCCATGTTCCACTCCCTTGGATCATGGGTTACGATCTCTTCCCTTTGACCACTCTGGAAACGAGAAAGCGCATCTATTCCCGCGCGGTGGCGGAGAAGTGGCTCCTGCTCTTCGACCACGACCCTGATGTGGTGGCCGGCGTCATGAGCCGCCGAGAGGGCAGGTATGTGGTCGAACCGGTTCCGTGGGAGGACTGAGTTCGGCGAGACGTGAGCATTCAGGCCAGGTTGACGGCAGTTGACGCCGTTCCCGGAATCCCCAGGGTCACCACCGACAGCATTTCTCAAAAAAAGATAATATTGAGAACTTGATATGGACGAAGCCAGGATCGGGATCATCGGCGGCAGCGGCCTCTATGACATGCCGCTCGAGGAGAGCCGGATGTTGCGTGTCCCCACGCCCTTCGGAGACCCCAGCGACTCCTACCTATTGGGAAATCTGGAGGGGCAGCCGGTAGCGTTCCTGGCTCGACATGGCAGAGGCCACCGGCTTTTGCCTTCCGAGTTGAATTTTCGGGCCAATATCTACGGTTTCAAGCGTCTTGGGGTGAGGCAGATCGTCTCGGCCAGCGCCGTCGGATCGCTCCGAATCGAGCACGCACCGATGGACTTCGTCCTCCCGGACCAGTTCGTGGACCGCACCTACAGTCGTGTATCCACCTTCTTCGGCGAGGGGATCGTGGCTCACGTGAGTCTGGCCGATCCGATCTGCAGCCGGCTGACGGATGTGTTGCAGCAGGCGGCGGGCGAGATCGACTTGCCCATCAAGCGGGGAGGGACTTACGTCTGCATGGAGGGTCCGGCCTTCTCCACCCGCGCCGAATCCTTCCTCTACCGAAGTTGGGGGATGGACCTGATCGGGATGACCAACCTGCAGGAGGCCAAGCTGGCCCGGGAAGCCGAGATCTGTTACGTCACCGTGGCCATGGTCACGGACTATGATTGTTGGCACGAGGAAGAGGAGCCGGTTTCGGTGGAAATGCTCATCGATTTCTTGAACAAAAACAGCCGGAACGCGAAGCGGCTCATTGCCCGGGCCGTCACCCTGCTGCCCGCCGAGTTCGATTGTCCCTGCCAACACGCCCTCCGACAAGCCATCATCACCGATCCAAAGGCCATTCCAGACGCGGCACGCCGCCGTCTGGAGCCTATCGTGGGAAAGTACCTGGACTGATGGAGAACACGGCATGGGTTCCATTGCGGTAGTGGGTTCGGTCGCCTACGATTCCGTGGAGACCCCCTTCGGCAAGGTAACGGAGGTTCTGGGCGGGGCGGCGACCTATTTCAGCATTGCGGCCGGCTATTTCACCGATGTCCGGATGGTGGCGGCCGTCGGGAACGACTTCCGACAGCAGGACGTCTCCTTGCTGGAGTCCAGAAACATCGACTTGGCGGGACTGGAGGTCCTGCCGGGCAGGACCTTCCGCTGGGCCGGCAAGTACGGATATGATCTCAACGACTGCCAGACCCTCGACACCCAACTGAACGTCCTGGCCGACTTTCGGCCCAACCTCCCCGAACATTATCGGACCAGCGAGTATCTCTTCCTGGGCAATTTCGACCCCGTACTCCAACGGCAGGTGCTGTTGCAGGTCAGGCAGCCCAAACTGGTGGCCTGCGACACCATGAACTATTGGATCCAGGAACATTTCCCCTCCCTGCTCGAGACTCTCAAGGGGGTGGGGATCCTCCTCATCAACGACGCCGAGGCGCGGCAGCTCTCCCGGGAACCGAACCTGGTCCGGGCGGCCGAGAAGATCCTGGGCTGGGGCCCCCGCATCCTGGTGGTCAAGCGAGGGGAATACGGCGCACTCATGTTCCGGCGGGAGGCGGGAGGCGGCCTGGATGTCTTCGGTGCTCCCGCCTACCCGCTGGCCGACGTGCTGGATCCGACCGGCGCCGGCGACACTTTCGCCGGCGGCTTCATGGGCTACCTGGCCGGGACCGGCCGGTCGGACCGCCGCGCCCTCCGGCAAGCCGTCATCTTCGGCTCCGTCATGGCCAGCTTCACCGTCGAAGGCTTCTCGCTGGACCGCCTCAAGGAGGTGACCCTTACCGAGATCGAGATGCGTTACCGGGAACTTCAGCGAATGACTCGTTTCGAGGACTTCGCCCAACCCCGAGAGAAAACTCTCTCCTGATTCGGACGAACCCATCATGAGCCTCTTTCTTGCCCTCTGGCTGTTGTTTCAAGCCGGCGCCCAGATCGACCAGCGCGCCGTGGAATGGTTCCGGAAAGGAGAGGAACTGATCGGGACCCCCGATCAGTACTCCAGCCGCCACGCGGAGTTCTTCGAGAAAGCGGTCCAGATCTCTCCCGCTTTCGCCTCCGCCCGTTACAACCTGGCCGTAATCTATCTCCAACAGAAGAAATTGGATCAGGCGGTCGGTCATCTCGACGCCCTGATCGAGCTGGAGGCCGAGAACGCCCGGGGGCTCCAAATGCGGGCCCAGATCCGGTTCGGACAAGGACAGATACAGGCTTCCCGCGAGGACTTGGGCCGGGCGCTGAAAATCGATCCTCAGGATCCCATTTCCTGGCATCTCCTGGGCGTGATCCATTTCCGGCAGGGCCGGGATCAGGACGCCGTCGACGCTTTCGACCAGGTCCTGAAGTTGAATCCTTCCACGGCCCAGACCCACATCAACCTGGCGCAGGCTTATCAGCGGCTGGGTCAAGATCAGAAGGCTCAAAGCCACTACCAGTCCTTTCTCCGAACCCACCCGGAGGATTTCCAGGCTCGGTTTCGCTTGGGATTGCTCCACCTGGAGGCAGGGCGGAAAAAAGAGGCACTGCATGAATTGTTGAAGGCGGAACGGCTGAAACCCGACGATCCAGGGGTTCTGCGGGAACTGGGCGGCCTCTATCTGGAGCTGGGCAATCCCGACGAGGCGAAACGGCGACTTTCCCGGTCCGACGAGAATGACGCGTGGAATCTGGCCAACCTGGGGCTGATCGCAAGAAGGGAAAAGCGATACGCCGACGCGGAGCGATACCTTCGTGCGGCTTTGGACCAGGCCCCGAACAACGACCAGTTGTGGGCCAACCTGGGTGACGTCCTAAGCTTCCAGCGAAAGCATCGGGAGGCCGTTGAGGCCTACAGCAGAGCCTTGGACTTGGGCGCAGAGACCTTCAGCACGCTCTACAACACGGCCGCCATGCATGTGCATCTGGGCATGAAGGACAAGGCCGAGGGATTTCTCAAACGGGCAATTGAAGTGAGTCCCAAGGAAGGGCGGGCTCATTACAGTCTGGCCGTGCTCCTGGATCAGCGCAAGGAAGAGGATGGGGCTCAACGCCATTTTCTGGAGGCGATTCGGAACGGCGCGGACAGGCCGCAGGGGCGTTTCCGGCTGGCCCAATTCTTCGCCGTGCAATCGCAGCCGGATGAGGCCATGGTTCATCTGACGGCAGCCATCCGCATGGAACCGCAGACTTTCGTCCCCTTGGTGCGCCGGATTCTGAAGCAGGTGATCTCGGACCTGGACGTGATCCGGTACCGGAAGGATTTCAACGAGCTGCTCAAGGAGTACGAGTCGGTTCCGGATCCCAAGACCTCACCACCTTCGCAATCGCCTACAGTCCCCTAAGCCGGCGTAGCCGGAACCAAAATTTCTTCGCCTGAGCGGCGGCGTTCCAGCTCCCGGACCTTCAATTGGCCGCGTCTTGCTCCGGTTTGGACCGAAGAGGGCACCCACAAGGGGCGCCCCTACCGATAATTTTTCGTCCATTTGCACAGGATTTTGAGACTAAGGAACTAAAATATTGACGGCAACTCTATGAACCAGCAGGACCTTATCCTCGACCCTGCTGGTGGCGCGTGCCTTCCTCTCTCATTTCTCACTCCTCACTCCTCCTTCCTCTTCTTCCGGATAGAGGAGGTGCCTGGATCTCCGCTCCCGGAAGGCCTCCAGGCCCGGCTGCCAAGAGGCCACCGTCTGCTCCACCTCGACCCCTTGAAGCAGATCGGACCTGAGTCCGGACTGACCCGCCAGTAGATCGAACATCTGATCGTGGAACTTAAACTCTTCCGGGTGCAGATCGAGCGTCTGACGGAGAAGGTGCAGGGCACAGGCGATGGGATTGAACCGGTCCCGGTCCACGATATGGATCTGGACGCCCTGGCAGACCTGGCCCTTGAATTTGGAGAAGGTCGGAGTGAAGGACTGGACCCGGAAATGGACCCCGTCCAACTCGAGGGCGTTGAGTGCTGCCGCCAGACGCGTGGCGTCGAGCCAGGGAGCGCCCACCAGTTCGAAGGGACGGGTGGTCCCTCTTCCCTCGGAAAGATTCGTGCCCTCCAGCAGGCACATTCCGGCGTAGAGCGTGGCCGTGGTCAGGGTGGGCATGTTGGGAGACGGAGGGATCCAGACCAGACCGGTTTCATCGTACCAGTGGGAACGGCTCCAGCCCGCCATGGGAACGACCCTCAGTTCGCACCTCAGATTCCCTTCCTGGTTGAAGAGGCGCGCCAGTTCTCCCGCCGTCATCCCGTAGCGAATGGGGAGGGGATGAGCACCCACGAAGGAGACGAGACTCTCATCCAAAAGCGGTCCTTCGATCCGGTCGCCGCCGATGGGATTGGGCCGATCCAGGACGATCAGGGGGATCCCTTCGCGCGCAGCCGCCTTCATGCATTCGTACAGAGTGGAGATATAGGTATAGAAACGCACTCCCACGTCCTGGATGTCGTAGACGAGTAGATCCACGCCGCGGAGCATTTCCGGTGTCGGCGCACGGTGCGCCCCATAAAGACTGTAGATTCGGGACTTATGGGGAACGAGCACGCCGGCCTGAACGTCACCCGAAAAGCCATGCTCGGGAGAGAAGATGGCCTTCACCTGAATCCCGGGGTGGTTGGAGAGCATGCCGGCGACCCCTTCCAGCTTGGCGTTCACCGCCGTGTGGTTGGCGACGAGTCCCACCGATTTCCCTGCGACCCAACCCAGATAGGGTTGTTCCAAGAGCCGGTCGCTGCCGAGACGCAGCGTCGGGCAGGAGGGTGCGGACGGAGCCGGCGCCGATTCGCCGCAGGCGCACAGAAACCAGAATCCCAGCAGGACCGGAAGCAGTTGGACGGCGAAGCGAATCCCGTGAGTCTCGCGGAATCTTGGCAAGAAACGCCGCGACAACCGAACGGTGATACTGGGGATCTTCAATAGAAAGGCCTAGATTGCTAGAGCATGAAGGCGCCCTTTTCCCGGAACTCCATGCAGACTTTGGTCGTAGGCAGGATCTTTTCCGGGTTGCAGAGCTGCTTGGGATCGAAGAGATGCCGGATGTCGCGCATCACGTTCAGGTCGTCATCCGAGAACAGATAGGGCATGAGGTCTCTCTTCTCCAGGCCCACACCGTGTTCCCCGCTGAGCGATCCTCCGGCTTCGATGGAAGCCCGGACCATCTCCTCGGCGGCCTTCAGAACCCGCACCACGTCCTCGGGATCACCGGCGTCGTAGGGAAGCATGGGATGGAGATTTCCGTCACCCGCATGGAAGACGTTGACCACCGAAAAGTCGTACTTGTCCGCGATGGCATAAATCTTCTCCAGCACTTCGGTCAGGCGGGTCCGGGGAACCACCGTGTCCTGCAGGTAGAAGTTCTTGGCCAGCCGCCCGAAGGCGCCGTAGGCTTTCTTCCGACCGGCCCAGAGCTTGGCCCGCTGCACTTCATCTCGAGCCACCAGAACCTCGCGGGCTCCGTTGTTCCTGAGCATCCGGTCGATGAGACCTTCGGTGTCTTCGATCTCGCATGCCAAGCCGTCCAGCTCCACCAACAGCACGGCCGCTGCGTCGGTGGGATAACCGGCCGCATAGTGGGAGTCTTCCACCGCCTGGATCGTCAATTGATCGATGATCTCCATGGCGGCCGGGATGATGCCCCGGGCGATGATGTCGCTCACCGCGCGGGTGGCGTCCGCCATGCTGGTGAAGTCGGCCAGGAACGTCTTGACCTCCTCCGGGAGTGGAAGCAGCCGGACCCAGGCCTTGGTCAGAATTCCCAACGTCCCTTCGCTCCCGGTGAAGAGTCCCGTCAAGTCGAACCCGGCGCTCTCGCCCTGAGGACTCCCCAACTGGACCAGGTCTCCTTCGGGGGTCACCACCTCCGCCGCCAGGACATGGAGGACCGTGGTGCCGTATTTGAGGCAGTGCGGACCTCCGGCGTTGGCGCCGATGTTTCCGCCGACGGTGCAGGTGCTCTGGCTGGAAGGGTCGGGTGCGAAGTAGAGACCCAGCGGCTTGACCCGTTCCGAAAGCTCCAGATTGATGACGCCGGGTTCCACCACGGCGTAACGCCCCTGGGCATTGACCTCGAGGATACGGTTCAGATGGGAGAGTTGGATCAGAATTCCGCCGGTGATGGGAATGGCGCCGCCGCTGAGACTGGTTCCGGCGCCTCGCGGAAGGTAGGGAACGTCGTTGGCGTAGGCGAGCCGAACGATCTCCTGGATCTGTCGGGCTGAAGACGGATAGACCACGAAATCGGGTGGCCGCCGGTGAAAGATCAGGGCGTCACACTCGTAGACCACCAGTTCGGAGGGGTGGAACTGGACCTTGTCCTCACCCACGATGGCCGCCAAGCGTCGTCTGAGCTCCTCCTTGTGCATGGGATTCCTTCCTCGCGGAACGGGTTCCCTCACCCGTTCAGTTGGTACAGCCGAGAGAACTTCTCCTCCAGGTAATTCAGCAGGTATCGAGAATCCAAAGGCTCTCCGCTGATCTCCAAAATCAACTCTCCGGCCGTACGGGTTCTCCCCTTGCAATGGATCTGCTCCCGCAGCCATTCCCTCAAGGGAAGAAACCGGCCCGTGGAGAACTGAGTGTCCAGGTCGGGGAGAATCTGACGCGCCAGGGCGTAGATCTGGGCCGCATACAGGTTCCCCAGCAGGTAAGTGGGGAAATAGCCGACGAGCCCGCAGGACCAGTGAGTGTCTTGGAGCACTCCGTCGGCGGCGTTGCCGGGCACCACTCCCAGGTACTCCCGCATGCGTTCGACCCAGATCCCTTCCAGGTCCGAAACCGGAAGATCCTGGTCGAGAAGGGCCTTTTCCAACTCGTAACGCAAAATGATGTGCAGACCGTAGGTGACCTCGTCGGCTTCGACGCGGATCAAGCTGGCCTCGACTCGATTCACTCCCCTCAGGAAAGACGCCAGCGGCACCGTGTCCAACTGGCCGGGAAAGGTCTCTCGAAGTTTCGGGTACCAGTATTCCCAGAAGGGCCGGCTTCGAGCCACTTGGTTTTCCCAGAGTCGGGACTGGGACTCGTGTATGCCCAGAGAGATGGATTGGCAGGCGGGGGAACCATACCGCTCTCCGCCCAGTCCCTGTTCGTAGAGGGCGTGGCCGCCCTCATGAACGATGCCGAAGAAGGACGAGACAAAGGAGTCTTCCCCGTATCGGGTCGTGATGCGTACGTCTTGAGGAGAAAAGCCGCAGCAGAAGGGATGCGGAGATACATCCAGACGGCCCGCCTTCCAATCGAACCCAATGGCGGACAGGACACTTCGCCCGAACGCCTCCTGAGCGGTTCTGGGATAACGTCCCGTCAGCAGCTCGGCCGGAGGCTGATGGGAGGCCTCCTGGATTCTGCCCAGCAACCGTGTCAACTGCGGCCGAAGCCGGGAGAAAACCGGGTCCAGTTGCCGGGTGGTCATCCCGGGCTCGTAGTCGTCCAGCAGCGCGTCATAGAGACAGTCACCGGTCGCCAGACAGGCGGCTTCCTGCCGTTTCAGGCGCAGGATGCGCTCCAGCCAGGGTCGGAAAGCCTCGAAATCGGACTCCTTCCGGGCCGCGACCCAGGCTTCGTATCCCAGAGAAATCGTTTCCGCCAATTCCCGGACCAGAGCCTCGGGGATGCGGGTCGCCCGGTCGTATTTTCGCCTCATCTCCCGGACAGCCGCCTCCGTCCACTCGTCCTGCTCCCTGGACTCGAGCTCGTCCAAAACCTCGGACCAACGGGGCCGAGTGAGCCTCTGATGATACAGGGCCGCCAGGGAGGCACTCTGTTGGGCCCGGGGACCGGCTCCACTCGAAGGCATGGTGGTACTCTGGTCCCAGCCGAGCATCTCCAGAATGCTCTCCAGATGGACCAGTTCCCGGCTCTGCTTGTCAAACCATTCCTGGGATACGCTCATCTCGATACCCTCCGGGCCGGACCCGCCTCATGAACGGCCACCCGGCCCGAACGCCAAATCCCGGCGCCGCCGACATGGTCCAACAAGAACCCGTGTAAAGTCCAGTTGCAGCCGGCCCGCCAACGTGTGAGATTATCAGCCTCTGCCGGGAAACGGCCGCCCGGGCTTGAAAAGGAGTCGTCCATGAAATTCTTCCGCTATCTGAATGCCAATCGTGATGCCCGCCTCATCGCGGAAGCGGAGCCGGGCAAGCTGTTCGATCTGACTCATGATTCACCCATCCGAGACTTCACCGATCTGGTCCGCTGGTCCCGTCTGATGGGCCGAAGCTTGGACGAACTCGTGGAGAATCTGCTTCAGAAGGGTGACCGCCAAGTCACCTCCGAGTCGCTGAGCAGGCAGAGTCTGCGCCTGGGCCGGCCACTGGTTCCACCCGAAGTCTGGGCGGCCGGCGTCACTTATCGCAAGAGCCGGGATGAGCGGGAGCGGGAAAGCGAAACCCCCGATCCTTACGCCAGGGTCTACCGGGCCGAACGTCCCGAGATCTTTCTCAAGGCGACCCCGGCCCGTTGCGTGGGTCCCGGAGAGGCCGTCGGCGTCCGGGGAGATTCCGGCTGGGATGTGCCGGAAGCGGAGCTGGCGTTCATCCTCCACGACGGACGGATCACCGGTTATACCGCAGGCAATGACGTGAGCAGCCGTGCCATCGAGGGCGCCAACCCACTCTATCTCCCCCAGGCCAAGATTTACCGCCGGTGCTGCTCCATCGGCCCCTGCATCGTGAGCGCCGAGTCCGTTCCCGATCCCCACAACTTGGCCGTCACCTGCAAAATTTTCCGTGACGGGGATCGAGTCTTCACAGGGGAGACCTCCACCTCCCGGATGGTCAGAACCTGCCAGGAGCTGGCCGGTTTCCTCACACGGCATAACCCGGTGCCCGACGGGACGGTGGTCCTCACCGGGACCGGAATCGTCCCGCACCAGGAATTCTCCCTGCAGGCTGGAGACTTGGTCAGAATCGAGATCGAAAGAATCGGAGTCCTGGAGAATCCGGTCGTCCAGGTCTGACGCGATGACGGCGTGGGACCGCTGCCGGCGTCGTGGCGAGGGTGGGTGCCGGTCAGGGGCGAGGCAGCACGAATCCTCCATCGATCCGGAGGATCGACCCGGTCACGTAACTGGCGTCGTCGCTGACCAGGTAGGCGACCCCCTTGCCGATTTCCTCGATGGTCCCGAGACGGCCCATGGGAAGTTTCTTCCCCGCTTCCCGAATCTCCTCCTCGGTGGCGTACTTGCGCTCTCCAGGCGTGTCGATCCAGCCGGGCTCAACCACGTTGACCCGGATCCCGTCGCTCACCAGCTCCATGGCAAGGGTCCGTCCCATGTGATTGATACCCGCCTTGGCGATGTTGTAGGGAATGGAATTCACGATGGGGAGGTAGGCGTGGACCGAGCTGATGATGACGATGTTCCCACCCTGGCCCTGCGCCAGCATCTGGCGGGCGGCCAACTGACAGCAATGGATCACGCCCCAGAGACAGACACCCAGGGTCAACCGGATGTCCTCGACGCTCAGCTCCACGAACGGTTTGCGCCTGCTGACCGCGGCGTTGGCCACCAGAATGTCGAGCCGTCCCAACTGCTCCACAGTGGCGGAGACCAACTCTCGATCCTGGTTCCGATCCGACACGTCGGCCTGCAGGACGATGGCACGTCGGCCCAGGGATCGCACCTCGCGCGCGACCTCTTCCGCCTCGTCGGCGTGGCTCCGGTAGTTGACGGCAATGTCCGCACCCCGCCGGGCCATCTCCAGAGCGCAACCCCGTCCGATCCCTCGATTGGCACCCGTAACCAGGGCGACTTTGCCTGACAAGCTCATCCTCACTCCCCCCTGATTCCCCGCCCCGCCACGATCCCCGTTTTCGGAATCTCCACGGACCGGGAGCCTTTCAACAGCGTGTCAAGTTACGAAACCCCCCGAAAGAATGTCAAATCGAAACCGATGGGAAATTGCTCCCTCAGGAGCGTCGGGGTCGACGGCGCCAGCATCAGACTGCAGGAACGCCGACTGCGACAAACATACGAGGGGAAAGGATGGCGGAAGAAGTCTTCGAACCAGCCGCCACTGTTAGATGGGTGCGAGCGTCAGCCAGATGCCAACCGCACTTTGCCCGGTAACAACTTCCGACTGGCCCGATTTTATTCCGGCCGTTTGCAGTTTGGGTGGGGCCACTCAACCCGTGGCAACGAGCACGGGCAACCCGATTATCCCTCAGTGGCTTCCGCGGCCGCCTCTTCCGGGAACTCCCGGTACTCCACTTTCATTCTCTTGATGGTCATCTTGCCCGTCGGATGATTGTCCAGCTTGCGATCACTCTTGACGATGGGAGATGCGCCAATGGCCTCAGCGACCTCGATCCCTTCGATGACCTCCCCGAAGATGTTGTACTTGCCGTCCCACTCCTTTTTGCGGCGCAGGGAGATGAAGAACTGGCAGCTCGACGAGTCGGGCTGAGTGTCCTTGCGCATCATGCCCACAGACCCCCGTTCCACCTTGTAGTCCTCCTGGAACTCGGCGTTGATCCACTCGGCGGCGTTGCCTTTGCCGTCGTTGTAGGGATCGTTGTCCTTGGAGAAAGGATCGCCTCCCTGGATGAAACCCTTGCTCACGTAGTGGAAGGTGGAGCGGTTGTAGAATCCTGCCATCGCCATGATCTTGAAACGTTCAGCGCTGTTGGGCGCCAGATCGGGTCGCAGCCGCACGACGATGTCTCCCTTGATGGTCTGAATGGTGACGACCGGGTCTCCCGATGGTGGCGGCGGCTCGGGCTTCTCTTCCGGAGCCTTGGCGACATCTCCTCCTGACGGCCCGGAACAAGCCGATACCGAGAGGATGACCAAAGACAGAAAGATGAATCTAAAACCACGCATCGCATCCCTCCTGGTGGGAAATTTCGCCCACTTTTAT
This sequence comes from Acidobacteriota bacterium, assembly GCA_965217775.1. Taxonomy (GTDB): domain Bacteria; phylum Acidobacteriota; class UBA6911; order RPQK01; family JAJDTT01; genus JAJDTT01. The sequence continues at coordinate 1,221,096 of CBDCJH010000002.1, read as the reverse complement.
CACAGTCGTTCCGGAAAGGCCAGATGCGGCCCGAATTCGGTGAAGGACCCGGACCTGCAAGGGGCTTCCAGCCCCTCAGGAATCCCCGTCCATCCCTTCGAACACCTGATCCGCCGTCTCCAGCACCGTATCCACGTTGTCCTCGGTGAGCGCAGCGGAGACGAACCAGAGCCCTCTTCCGATGATCCGAACCCCTCTTCTGAGGAGTCCGAAGGCCAACTCATCCATTCGGCCCATGTCGTAGTTGGCGCACTGGCGCAGATTCCGGACCGATTCCAATGATGTAAACCCGGTGTGAAACATGGGGCCCAACCCCTGGACCAGCAGGGGGAGTCCCCGGGCCCGCGCCCTCTTCCCCAGGCCCTCCATGAGCCGCCGGCCGAGCCGAGTGATTCGCCGGTACAACTCGTTCCTCTCCCGATTCAGGATCTCCACCGAGGCCAGCGAAGCCGCCAGAGCGGGAATATTCGCGTTCATGGTCCCCGCGTGCACCACCCGGCCATCCGCCAGGCACTCCATGAATTGCCGTTTTCCGGCGATCAGGCTGAGGGGAAAGCCGCTGGCCATGGCCTTCCCGTAAATCGACAGGTCCGACTCCACCCCCAACAGTTCCTGCGCCCCACCCAGCGCCACCCGGAAGCCGGTGATGACCTCGTCGAAGATGAGCACCACGCCATGCCGGGTGCAGAGTTCCCGCAGGCCCTCCAGATATCCGGGCTCGGGAAGGATGCAACTGTTGTTGCACATGATGGGCTCGGTCACCACGGCGGCGATTTCCGGGTCCCGCTCCAAGGTCTCCCGGACCACCTCCAGATCGTTCCAGGGGAGGACCACGACCTGATCCAGAACCGAGGCCGGTTGTCCGCCGGTGAGGAGCGAGGTCCGGTATCCGGATCCGTCCGCTTCCGGCTTGACGTCCAGGAAGATGTCATCGAACCAGCCGTGGTAGTGGCCCTCGAACTTGAGGATCTTTCGCCTTCCGGTCAGGGCTCGTGCCATGCGAAAGACCGCGTGGGCCGCGTCGGACCCGCTGTTGGAGAACCGGACCAGGTCGGCGCTGGGCAGTATCTGCGTCAAGAGCCGGGCCAGCTCGATCTCCAGCTCGCTCTGGGCCGCGTAGAGCTGTCCCTTGGACTGCTCCAGCCGGACCCGCTCCAACACCTCCGGGTGGGAATGTCCCAACAACATGGGACCCTGGCTCAGGGTGAAGTCCAGATACTCGTTGCCGTCCACGTCCCGGACCCGGACGCCCCGCCCTTCGGCGAAGAACATGGGGTGGGGCCGCCCCAGGGTCCGAAAGTGGCTGCTGACGCCGCCGGCCAGAACCTTGCAAGCCTCCGCGTACAGTTCCTGCGATCTTTGGAATCGATAAGGCTTCAACGCTCTCCTCCGCTTGCCGGTTACCGGCCCGGCGCCGGGTCACCGGCGACTTGGAGTTGGACCGCTGCCGCCGCGTGCTCCAGCGTATTCGGTGAGTTCGTCTCGACTCGAGCGACGACATAGATGGGCTGGACGAGGGGTTTCACCCAGGGTTCGGCATAGAGGGTGAATACACGGCTGCTCTCCTCTTCCGTCACCAGGATGCCGTTGAGCCCCACGTTCATCACCCGGACCCCGTAAGGAAGGTTGCGAACGTTGACCGGGACCCGGCCTTGAAACTCTCCGAGGCGGTCGATGTCGACGCGGATGCGCGCCTCCTTCCCAGGCTCCAGACGAACCTCCCGGCGATCGACGGCTACGGTGAGATCGGACACCGTGTTGAGAGCGAGTAGGATACCCGGATCGTTCCCCAAGGTTCGGACCAACTGACGGCCGTTCACCTCGGCCCGGCCCACGATCCTCACCCGAGCCGGAGCAAACGAGGCCTCGGGCGTCGCCTCGAGGAGGATCACGGTGGAGTCGGCGCCTGCCGGAACCACTGCGGTCCCAGAGCTGACGCCCGCGGGAAGATCCTCCATTTGCACCCGCACTTCTCCGTTGAATCCGTCCAGCCGATACACCGCGACATCGACGGTGAGACGTCCCCCGGCCGGAAGGTTGAAGTGGGTCGAATCTCCGGCGTCGCTCAAAATGCGGCCCGAGCGGCGCGAGGGCATCTCCATCCGAAAATCGGGACTCGGCTCCCGGATCGTCAGCCGGTAGGGGTGATCCGCACCTTCCTGGCCCCGAGAATCCCGAAGGGCCACCAGGTAGGTTCCGTCGGTGCGCACCGTAAATTCCAGATTGGAGTCACGGCCGTATGCGGGTCCTCCGTCGTCGTTGCGGTAGTTGAGATGGAATACGGGCATCCCGTTGGCGCTGAAGCGGGTGCCTGCGGGAAACAAGCGAACCTTGTAGACCGGGTCTCCCACGGCGTGACCCTCGGCCGTGGTCCCGAACAGGGCCTGCCGCACACCCCGGAACGACTTGAACCGGGCATCGTCGTCAGGACCTCTCGGCATCGCCTTGATCTGCACGATCTCCGAGCCGACCATCAGATAATCGTCCAGCGCCAGATCCTCGGTCGACTCCAGACGCATCGACCCTTGGATCGAGTCGCGATTGCTGAGAACGACCTCGGTCTGTGCAAGGCAACGTACTTCCGCCCGGCGGACCGGCCGGCCCTGGGCGTCCCAGATCTCCACCAGGGAGTCCAGGGAGGAGCCCAGCCTGGAGGCTTCCACCTCCAGGATCAGGACCTGTCCCTTTCGAGCCTCGAATCGAAACAGATCCTGGTCCGGACCTTCCGGATGGGAGCTGTCGGCCGAGGAGTGGACGTGTCCGTTCAGGGTGACGGGCCAGCTCACCGGCTGGGCCGTCTCCCGGGTATTGTTAGGCTCTGTTTCCAGTGTTTCAGGATGGGCCCCGACGGCCAACCGGAGCCGGTTGGAGGCCTGCGGAACGGTCAGCGGGATAATCTTTCCCACCTGCTCTTCGAGAGCCGTAAAGGGAATCGTATCGATGTCCCCCAGATTGGCGCCCCAGACCTTGAGACGGGTCTCCTTGCCCGCTTGGACTCCCAGCGGGAACACGCTTTCCAACAGTGGGAACTCACCCGCTTCGAGCCGGTATTCGTACCCGCTCATGGCGCCGACGCGGTTCTTGTCGGCGACCCGAATGACATGGATCCCCCGGTCCGGGATCCGGCAGCTGAGAAAGGCCGATTTCCCCGACCGCGAAACACATCCTTCGATCCTTTTCCCCGATCCATCCAAAAGCTGCATCTGGGCATTCAGAATCGATCCCAACGGCGAGGAGATGACGCGAAAGGCCAGATGCTGCCCTTGCCGAGCTCGAAACCGAAAATGATCCACGTCTCCGGTGCTGGAAATATCGCCCCGGACGGTCACCGGCAGCGTAACGGGCTGCGCCTGCCGTGGAGTGTCGTTGAACTGGGTCTCCTCCACCTCGGGGAAGTCTCCCACCGCGAACGGAAGCGGATTGCTCAGACCCAGCGGCGTCCACACCCTGAAGTGGTAGAGATCGGGAGGAACGGAACCGTCGACGTCGACCCGCACCCAGAGACGGTTCCGGGTGGCGCCGTCCAGGATCAGGGCCCGGGTCTGCCCCTCGGCCATCTTTCGCGGGTTGGGCAGTTCCCGTTGCCTTTCGATGACGGCGTCCAGACCCTCGTGATCGAAGAGGACCCGCCGGACCTCTCCCAGGTTGGACCCATCCAGCAGGAGCGTGACGCTGGTTCCCCGCTGTCCACCCAGAGGAACCGTTGAGGTCAGGGTCGGAGGCGCGTGTTGCCCGAACAGCGGCGCCACCAGCGACACGATGAGAAATCCCCGAAATATCGACATTTTTTTCATCATTGGCTTGCTCGGCTATGGTATCGGCTCGAAGACGACGATCCCATCATAGCGGCCCACGGCCAAAGTCTCGCCGGAGGGACTGACGGCCAAGGCCAGGACCGTGTCCGGCTGAGCCTCCAGCGCCTTCCTTTCCTCCAAGGAAAGGGCGTCCCAGAATTTGACTCGTCCGTCGGCGCCGGCCGAAATCAGGGTGTTCCCATCCGGCGTCAGAGAGAGGTCGATGACCGGACCGTCATGGGAGAAGACGGAACCGGCCAGGGTGCCTCCGTCCGCGCCCAGATCCCAGATCCGAATCATCTTGTCCATGCCGGCGGCGGCGATCCGGCGTCCGCCCGGGTAGAACGCCATGGTGAAAAGTTCGGCCGTCGATCCCGAGAGTGGCGTCCCCAACTGCCGTCCGCTGGCGACGTCCCAGACTTTGACCGTGCGGTCGGCCGAAGCCGAGGCCAAGCGGTCGCCCGCGGAATTGAAGGCCAACGAATAGACCGCATCCACGTGTCCGGAGATGGTTCGGATCTCCCGGCCCGTCTTCACCTCCCACAATTTGATGAGGCGATCGTAGCTGGCCGTGGCCAGCACCGACCCGTCGGGACTGAAGGCCACCGAGTAGATGCAGTCGGTGTGGCCTTCCCAGCCTCGGACCAGCTCCCGGGCGGCCGGGTCCCAGATCTTGACCTCTCCGAAGCGGGACGGCATTCCGGCCCCCGAGGCCAGCCGCGACCCATCCGGGCTGAAGGCGACCGACCGCACCGTCTCGGCCAATCCGGTCAGCCGGGCCTGGACTTCTCCCCCGGGCCGGAGCAGCCGGATCTCCCGGTAGCTGCCCGCGGCAACCATGGTTCCGCCGGGATGAAAAGCCAGACTCGCTACTTCCGGCCGGACCGTTTCGGCGGGACGGATGTCGGGAAGCCGTTCCAGGCGCATTCGTCCCAGATCGCCGTCCCAGGGCGGAGCGCCGGCGTCGACCCAGGCCCGAAGGACTTCGATGTCCTGGTCGGCAAGGAACCCGTCCTCGGGCATGATGGGCTCCAGCAGGCCCTCTACCATCTGGATCATCCGACTCTCATCGCTCCGACCCGGGACCAGCGCGGGACCGTTGTTGCCCCCCTTCATGAGGGTCCGGTAGGTGTGGAGGCTCAAGGAGCCCGACCGCTTCACCTGGTTGTGGCAGGAGTAACACTCGCGGGCCAGGATTTTGCTGGCGGCGGCGGCCGGCGCCGGTTCGCTCCGGCCGCCGGCGCTCCCCGAGGCCGTCGCGGCCAAGAGTAGAAACCCAGCCAGAGAGGCCGGACCGGAAGAAAGGACGCCCATGTACAAATTCCGCCCCGCGGTGGATCAGTGAGTGAACAGAAATTCCTTGCTGGTCAGGACGGCCCAGAACAGGTCCTCGATGCCCTCACGGCTGGCCTGCTCCAGATCCAGGGCCGCGACCAGCCGGGCGACTTCAGGCCGGCTCGGCCGCCGCGACAGGGCCGTCTCATAGACCTGCTCCACCAGTTCCGGAGCCGGAAGCTCCAGATCCAGAAACCGATCGACGGCGCCTGCTTCCGCCCTCAGCTTCCGGTTCAGCGTCCCTCCGTTGATCAGGTGGAGGACCTGAGCCACGTTGGCATCGCCCTTGCGTTCATCGGCTCCGGAGGACAGCCGCGGCGGACGCCCGAAGGAGTCGAGGAAGTAGGACTCGACCTGGGTTTCGGGCAACTGGAGTGCCCGGGTCCCGAGGGGATAGCCCTTGAACTCCTCGGGGATTTCCGTGACCTGGGAGATGGCGTCGAGCACCACCTCGGCCGGCAACCGCCGGCTCCGATGGTGGGAGAAGTACTCTTCGTCGTTTCCATTGGCCGGATTGGCCTGGGAGGAGAGTTGATAGGTGGCCGAGTTCAGAATGGTTCGGATCAGACGCTTGACGTCGTGGCCGTTGTCCATGAAATCCCGGGTCAGAGCCGACAGGAGAGCCTCGTTGGACGCCGGGTTGGTGGCCCTGAGATCGTCCTCCGGGTCCACGATGCCCCGCCCGAAGAAATGGGCCCAGACCCGATTGACCAAGCTTCGGGCGAAGTGTTCGCTGCCCACCAACCAGCGCGCCAGGTGGCGCCGCCGATCGGCCGGATCGTCCAGCCCCAGGGACTCGCCGTCCAGAGGCTGCGGCGGCATGGGCCGTCCCAGGCGGGGATGGTTGACCTCTCCCACCGGCCGCGGGACCAGCGTGAATTCGCCTGCGGCCTGACCGTTCTTGAGACGAACGCGGGAGACCAGGTTGGCCATCCCGTAGTACTGATCCTGGGTCCACTTCTCCAAGGGGTGATTGTGACAGCGGGCACAGGTCAGGGAGATCCCCAGAAACGCCTGGCTCAGGTTCTCCGTGATCTCCTGGGGTTGCTGGTGGATCAGCCAGTAGTTGACGGCCCCGTTCTCCAGATTGCTTCCGGTGGCGGTGACCAGATCTTCGATGAACCGGTCCCAAGGACGGTTCTCGGCTACCCCGTTCCGGATCCAGTCGTAGTAGGACCACATGGCGGCCGGTTCCAGCTTGCGGCTGGAGACCAGGAGCAGGTCGGACCACTTGTAGGTCCAGTAATCCACGTACTCGGGCCGCTCCAGGACCACATCGATCAGCCGCGCCCGCCGGTCACTGCTCGTATCCGCAAGAAACCGGCTCAGATCCTGCCGGCTCGGCAACACCCCGATCGTGTCCAGATAGACCCTTCGGATGAAGGTGTTGTCGTCGCACGGCGGGGAGGGAGGAATCCGCAGCTCGCGGAGTTTGGCCAGAACCAGGTCGTCCACCCTGTTGTTGCGGGGAGCCTGCCCGAAGACTTCCGGGCCCAGTTGGCGTTCATGAGGCACCGTCACGCGGGAGAAGGCCACCTTGCTGGAGTACCAGACGGAGACCGCGCCCTCTCCGTGGCCCTTGGCGGTGGCCAGACCCCGATCGCCCACGGCCACGACGCCCTCATTGGTGGAACTGAACTTGGTCTGGCGCGTCACCTCCCGGGAAGTCCCGTCCGAGAATCGGGCCTGCACCGAGATCTGAACCGTGTCCCCGGGTTTCTGCAGCAGAATCTTGTCGGGATTCACCTCAATGGTCTCGATCACCGGATCTTCGGGATTCGGAGCCGGCGCGCCCGCCGCGATCCAGTCCGCGATCACCCGGTATTCGGGAGAATCGACCTCGAAGCGTTTTCCTCCTCCGTGGGGAAGGGTCAGGGTCGGCTTCAAGAGGATCAGGCTCCGGGCGGGCGCCATCTTGACCAATCTGCGGCCGAGCGCCTCCCGGGTGAGGGAAAAGTAATCGGTGACCGGATCGTATCCGCGAAGCGAGAGCCGGAACCCGTTCTTCCCCGCCAGGGCGCCGTGACAGGGTCCCGAATTGCAGCCCGCCTTGCTCAGGATCGGCAGGACGTCGTTCCGGAAGCTGGGGGAATCCGGAGCCGCCTGCAAGACGGCAAAGGACAGGAGAAACAGCGGGAGGAATGGCGACCGCTTGGTCACGACCTCAGATCAACTCGTAGATGGGCTCGACGTTGTAATCGACGATGGGCACGGGCCGTCCGCCGGGCCCGTCCAGCTCCGTCTCCAGGTCCACGCCGAGCAGGTGATAGACGGTGGCCACGACCTCTGACGGGGTCACCGGACGATCCTTGGGCAGGGCTCCGATCTCATCCGACTCGCCCACGACCCGTCCGCCCTGGATGCCTCCGCCGGCGAAAACCGTGGACCAGCAACCGGGCCAGTGATCGCGGCCGCCGGCCGGATTGATCTTGGGAGTGCGGCCGAACTCGCCCATGGCCACGATCAGCGTGTTCTCCAACATCCCGCGGTCCTGCAGGTCCTCCACCAGGGACGAGAAACCATTGTCGAACATGGGACCGACCAGATCCGAGTAGCAACTGATGGGGCTGAAGGGGGCCGATCCGTGGATATCCCACGTGATCTCGTTGAAGACGGTCTCGAACATGTTGACCGTCACGAACCGAACGCCCCGCTCCACCAGCCGCCGGGCCAGCAGGCAGCTTTGTCCGAACTTGTTGCGGCCGTAACGGTCTCGGACCGCATTGTCTTCCAGGTTGATGTCGAACGCCTCCCGGGCGCTTGACGAGGAAATCAGGGTATAGGCCTGATGGAAACTGGAATCCAGCAGCCGGGCGTCGTCACTGTTCTCGAAATTGCCCACCACCCCGTCCACGATCTCTCTCAGGTTACGGCGCCGGTTCAGACGACTTGCGGAGATGTAGTCGGGAGGCAGGAGGTCCCGCACCTTGAAATCGGGCAGCGACGGGTCGCTGTTGAGGACAAAGGGGTCGAGCCCCCGGCCCAGGTACCCGGCGTCCTGGCCGTGGGGCATGTTGCCACCGGTCTTGCCGATGGGACGGGGGATCAGGACGTGGGCCGGCAGGGCCCCACGCGGGCCCCGGAGCTTGTTGATGACGCAGCCGGCGTGCGGGTGCTCCACGCCGGCCTGGAAAAGGCGGCCGGTCTGCATCATCTGATGTCCCGTGTCATGCACCGCAGCCGCATCGTGGTAGAGGCTCCGAACCAGTGAAAACTTGTCGGCGTGCCCCGCCATCCGCGGGAAGATCTCGCTGATCCGGATCCCGTCCACGTTGGTGGGAATGGGTTTGAACGGACCCCGGATCTCGGCGGGCGCATCCGGCTTCATGTCCCAGGTGTCCAACTGGCTGGGACCGCCGACCAGGAAGAGGAAGATGCAGTTCATGGGGTCCTTCTCGGCATCGACGGACCCCAGGGCCTTCAGGCCGAAGACATCGACCAGACTGAGTCCCAAACCGGACAGCGCCCCGACGTGGAAGAAGTCGCGCCGGTTGAAACCGTCGCAGAAGGATACGGGCTTGTCGGCGTCGAGTCTCAGCATGGAATTCCTCCCGATTCGAAAAACCGCTCGCGGCTCCCGTTCCGAGCCTGCCTTTTACCGGCCGTATTGGGAATTTTATACCGCAGGGGCCTGGCCAAATCAACCGGACGCCGGACTATCGAACAGCCCCTCTACGGCCAATTCCCAACTCTGTTCAACCTCCTGGCATCCCGTCTGCTGATAAAATGGCTTGCCATGAGATCGACTCCATTTCCGCTCCTTGCCTGCATCCTTCCGTTGCTGCTTCAGGGCATTTCCGGTGCGGAACCGCCTCGCTACGAGCACCGGACCAGCACGGATCCCCACGGAACCGGCAAGTTCTACCTGGGCCGTGAGATCTCCCGCGTCATGGGACACCAGGGCGCCTCCTGGCTGGAACGCCCCGAACGGGAGGTTGAAGAGGACCCTGAGGCGCTGTTGGACGCTCTGGGAACCTTGACGGGAATGACCATCGCCGACATCGGGGCCGGATCCGGCTACTTTTCTTTTCGTTTGGCCAAGCGGGTGGGATCCGGGGGGCGGGTGCTGGCGGTAGACATTCAGGACGAGATGCTCCAGATCATCCGCCGCCGCTCCGCCCAGAGAAAAATCGGCAATGTGAAACCCATCCGAGGGACCATCCAGGACCCTGGTCTCTCTCCCGAGAGCGTGGACCTCGCCCTCCTGGTGGACGTCTACCACGAGTTCTCTCATCCCTGGGAGATGATCCGGGGAATTCACCGGTCGCTGAAGCCGGGTGGGCGCCTGGTCCTGGTAGAGTACCGGGCCGAGGACCCGGCGGTTCCCATCCTTCGGCTCCACAAGATGAGCCAGGACCAGGTCCGGCGCGAGATCTCGGCGCATCCGCTGGTCTGGGTGGAGACGCTCGACCTCCTGCCCCGCCAGCACATCGTCATCTTCCAGAAGCCGACCGGGTAGGACACCTCCCGTACGGGCGGCCCTTGTGGTCGCCGTCCCTTACCGTCGGCTGCGATCCAACGCCCGTCCAATTCAGTCACGCAAACACGCAAACAGAAAGGGACAGTCTTGAAAACGCCACCTTCCAACGCCACCTTCCAACGCCACCTTCCAACCGTCCGCGCTCAATCCTGAGATGCCTTCAGATATGAATGAGCGGGGAAAATAGACTGTCCCCTTTTTCCGGCTCTGTGTTGCGTGTCGCGAGTCTTGAGAATCCCACCCGGAAGCAGGAAGCAGAACGGTGAACCTCTGGCAAATGGATGGAAGTCCGAAGGACTTTCCACACATTCAACAGGACAATGCAGTCTATTGGGCGTTTCCCGTGATCTCGGTCAGTCGGTGCCGCGGTGGCAGAATCGACGGACGGAGATCAGGCGAGTCTACGATAGGAAGGCGTGCGAGCGTTGCTCCCGCAGGGAAAACATCACTCCGCCCAGTTGGGGAATGGGGTGTCGGCGACGCCGATATCGACCTTGTTGCCGATACGTCTCCAGCAATTGCGCCACCTTCTCTGCCGGCCCGACGGCCAACCCGTCCGTCAGAAACCGCAAACGCCGGCGAAAGGCTCCGGCACGGGTAAATCCACGTCGCTGCTCCTGATGGAGGATCCACCGGGGGATCGCAGCCTGGTTGGGCCGGGTCGGGACGGCCCCCCGATAATACAAACGAGCCCGGTAACTGCTGTACAGGTCCGTTCCGGGATCCGAGGGAAACAGTTCCTCCAGTGGAATCAGGTCTTGATCTTTGCCGAACAGTCTCCAGCGGGCTGAGCCCCACTTCCACTGCTCGGGCCGCTTGACCAGTCCGGCCCGGACGGCGTTGAGTTCCACGTAAAGAATGGCGTCTTGGACCGCTTCGGTTCCCAATAGTTCCGGGTTCTTGAAACGTTCACTCCAAAAATGCCCTCGCCGTCGAAACTGGCGGTTGTACCACCGGGCATAGATCCCATCCACATTCGCCATCAGTTTCGACACGTCAAACAGACGCTGGTTGAAAGCCTCCCACTGGTCGTCGGTCCAACCGCCGGTTTCCACATCGGTTTTTCGCCCATAAAGCTTGCGGGCGCTCTCCTCCAACTCCTTGCGGCACAAGCAGCGAGGCTTCTCAAAATGGACGACGAGGTGGAAATGATTGCCCATGATCTGAAATGCGGCCAGACGACACCGGTAGACACTAACGTAGAACAACATCAGGTTCAGGAGTTTGCGACGGGCTCGCGGGTCTTCGAAGGGGAACCAATCGGTCCAGCCGGTGACACGATTGGTGAGGTGATAGAAGGCGGCTTCCTTGCTCTTGTGTCGCGCGGTTCGGGGCATGGGCACGGTCCTCGGTGAATCGGACTCGCGAGGGAGTCGGTTCGGGTTCGCACCTCTCACCTCTGATGACAACAACGACTCAGAACCAGGAAAGGCGAAAGAACCTCACGAAAACCAGCACACTTCCCGTCTCTGAATGAAACTGAAGAAACGCTGAATGAAACTGAAGAAACGAGAAAAATAGACTGTCCCTTTTTTTGGTCCCTTTTTTTGCGCCCTGAAACCGGGCGGGCGGCTGGTCCTGGTGGAGTACCGGGCGGAAGATCCGGCGGTTCCCATCGTCCGGCTGCACAAGATGAACCAGGATCAGGTCTGGCGCCAGATCTCAGCGCATCCCCTGGTCAGGGTCGAGACGCTGGACCTCCTGCCCCACCAGCACATCGTCATCTTCAGGAAACCGGTGCCGTAGGGACAACCCATGTGACGGGCCGTCAGGCGCCGAACCCGAGCCTCTTGGCCACGTAGTAGACGGCAAAGAGGAGCATGACGGTGGAGCAGGCCCAGAGCAGCACGTCGACCGCTAGACTCGGCCGGATCGCCCGGTCGGTGTGGCGGTAGCGGAGGTAGATGGCCGAGAAACTGATGACGGGCCTCCGAGAACAGAAAGGGACAGTCTTGAATACGCCACCTTCCTACGCCACCTTCCTACGCCACCTTCCTACGCCACCTTCCAACCGTACGCCACCTTCCAACCGCGTTTGATCGTCGCCAACCCGACGCCCCCGGTCGCGAGTGCCGCCAGGCTGTTGGTGCCGCCATAGTAGATGCGCGTCTCGTTGTCCACGTTGAGGAACGATACGCCCCAGGTGCCTCCCCCTTCCCAGGTCCCTGGAGCGCCCCGGGGGATCCAGGAAAAATCGGGGACAGGCTCTCGAAAATGGAGGCCGTCGTTGCTGACCAGAAGCCCGACGTCCATGGTGGTGGATTTCAAGTCGGGACCTCCGTGCCACTGGAGGTAGGTGGAAACGAGGACATTGCCGCGGTCCCAGTTCCCATTGGAGGTATGGGCCTCCTCCACCCGGCTCACGGGAGCCGATCGATAGCCGTAGCGGGCGAAGGACAACGCCGGCGCCTGGCTCCAGCGAACCAAGTCGGCAGATCGATAGGTAAACAGCGTCCGGCCCGCCGGATCGCCGTTGAGGAGAAAACCCCGTTGCGGTGGGGAAAAGAAAATAGACTGTCCCCTTTTTCCGGCTCTGTGTTGCGTGTCGCGAGTCTTGAGAATCCCACCCGGAAGCAGGAAGCAGAACGGTGAACCTCTGGCAAATGGATGGAAGTCCGAAGGACTTTCCACGCATTCAACAGGACAATTCAGTCTATTGGGCGTTTCCCGTGATCTCGGTCAGTCGGTGCCGCGGTGGCAGAATCGACAAACGGAGATCAGGCGAGTCTACGATAGGAAGGCGTGCGAGCGTTGCTCCCGCAGGGAAAACATCACTCCGCCCAGTTGGGGAATGGGGTGTCGGCGACGCCGATATCGACCTTGTTGCCGATACGTCTCCAGCAATTGCGCCACCTTCTCGGCCGGACCGACGGCCAACCCGTCCGTCAGAAACCGCAAACGCCGGCGAAAGGCTCCGGCACGGGTAAATCCACGTCGCTGCTCCTGATGGAGGATCCACTGGGGGATCGCAGCCTGGTTGGGTCGGGTCGGGACGGCCCCCCGATAATACAAACGAGCCCGGTAACTGCTGTACAGGTCCGTTCCGGGATCCGAGGGAAACAGTTCCTCCAGTGGAATCAGGTCTTGATCTTTGCCGAACAGTCTCCAGCGGGCTGAGCCCCACTTCCACTGCTCGGGCCGCTTGACCAGTCCGGCCCGGACGGCGTTGAGTTCCACGTAAAAAATGGCGTCTTGGACCGCTTCGGTTCCCAATAGTTCCGGGTTCTTGAAACGTTCACTCCAAAAATGCCCTCGCCGTCGAAACTGGCGGTTGTACCACCGGGCATAGATCCCATCCACATTCGCCATCAGTTTCGACACGTCAAAGAGACGCTGGTTGAAAGCCTTCCATTGGGCGACGGTCCAATCGGCGGTTTTCTTCTCTGCCTTTCGCCCATAAAGCTTGTCGGCGCTCTCCATCAACTCCTTGCGGGACAAGGAGCGAGGCTTCTCAAAATGGACGACGAAGTGGAAGTGATTGCCCATGATCTGAAACGCGGCCAAACGACACCGGTAGACACTGACGTAGAACAACATCATGTCCAGGAGTTTGCGACGGGCTCGCCGGTCTTCGAATGGGAACCAATCGGTCCAGCCGGTGACTCGATTGGTGAGGTGATAGAAGGCGGCTTCCTTGCTCTTGTGTCGCGCGGTTCGGGGCATGGGCACGGTCCTCGGTGAATCGGACTCGCGAGGGAGTCGGTTCGGGTTCGCACCTCTCACCTCTCACGTCTGCCTCTGATGACAACAACGACTCAGAACCAGGAAAGGCGAAGGAACCTCACGAAAACCAGCACACTTCCCGTCTCTGAATGAAACTGAAGAAACGTGAAAAATAGACTGTCCCTTTTTTTCGGTCCCTTTTTCGCTAACATCGAAGCGGAGGGGCCTACGCTGAGCCAGGAGACCTGCTGAGTGCGTCACTCGTAGGGCTCGAACGGCAATTCGATGCCCAAACCGAGATCCTTCACCGCCTGGACGACGACCTGCGCGGGGATGCCTGCATAGTGCGGTGAGAATGCCTCGTTGGTCCGGTACTGGCCAGTGGCATCCACGATAGAGAGGCCCACCACGTAGCCGTCCTCGGACACGACTGGTCCGCCGCTGTTCCCTGGTCTGGAAATAGCCGAGTAGAGGAACAGCGTCTCCCCCGCCAATGAAGTGACCGATTCGTTCGTCACTGCTCCCGGCTGCATCGTCACGGACGCATCTCGGAGGCCGGGAAGCTTCGGGTAGCCAAGCGTATAAACGGTCTTTGCTACAATGGGAGCTTGCATGAGGGCTCCGTTCAGCGGAGACAACGGCGCCCCCCACACGCGGACGACCGCCACGTCAACCTCGGCGTGTCGGTGGATCGAGCCGGGGTCGACCACGTATTCCCTCCCCTGAAACGTCTGCCGCGGATCCACCGTCATGTCGGATACGACATGGCGACAGGTAAGGACGTGGCGCGTGTCGACGACGAGGCCGGTTCCGGCGACCACAGCGCCCGCTCTGGTTCCCGTGATATGGACCAAGCTTGGCTCACATAGTCTATAGAGGTACTCTGGGCCAAGCACGGGCACCAATCGGAACAGACCCCGTCGTGCTTCGTGCGCTGTCAGGAAGTAGATGTAGTGGTTCTGGAGTCCCGCGAATGCCGTGCCGCTCCCCGCGTGGACGAGAACTCCCGCGGAGACCATCCGCTCCAGGATTAGCGCTACATGCAAGGGATTCGGCGCCTTTGGGAACGCCTTCTTGACTTGCAGGTAATGGAGAAAGTCGGCTACGGCAAGCGGTGTCGGACTTCCCTGCTTCGGCAGTTCCTTACCAATGGCCGCATGGTGTGCTGCGATTTTTTCGGCCTTGAAAAAGTCGCATGCCAACACAACAAGCTTCAGCCTGGAGTCCAGCCCCCACGGTGCATTCATGGTGTCTGGACCGAACCGTAACGTGTCCGCCACAGTCCGTAATGGTACCCGCTTTTTTTGCAGTGATGTCAGATTCGCCGCCTGGCTTCGTGATGTTCACGAAGAAACGAGAAAAATAGACTGTCCCTTTTTTTCGGTCCCTTTTTTTCGTTCACCCTCCGGGAAGGTGCAACCGGCACGTTCCTGGAACACGCCTTGGTGGAGGGGAAACGCTATGAGGAGCAGGTTGCCCAAGATCTGTCTGGGGTCGTCTTCGAGAGCGCCTTTCCCCACCTCGTGGAGGCGATGGCCAATGCCACGGGCAAGGACCTGCCCCAGGTTCGCCACGCAGCCTTGATCTTCCTCTATCGGTTGCTCTTTGTCCTCTATGCTGAGGACCGGAATCTGTTACCGGTCAACGACGAGCGTTACGATGACTACGGATTGCGCAAGCATGTCCGGGACGACATCGCTCGCAGGATGGGGTCCCTGGACGTCTTTTCGACCGTCGTCACCACCTACTACGACCGCTTGGTCAATCTCTTTAGAATCATCGACCAGGGCGATCCGTCCCTTGGACTGCCCCCCTACAACGGGGGGCTATTTGCGGCTGGTGCCTCGCCGCTGCTGGAACAGGCTCGCCTCCCCGACGCTACCATCGCTCCCATCATCCATGCCCTCAGCCATGCCCAGGGAAGGGAGGGGCGAAGGCACTTCGTCAACTTCCGCGACATGTCGGTGCAACAACTCGGATCGATTTACGAGAGGCTCCTAGCTCGACTTTACCGTGTTCGCACCAGCATAGCATTGCCCTAGCGCGTGGGCAGACCGACGATTCAGATTCAAGTTATTGATAAGGAAGGGTTTATCACCCAGCCCGGCCGAGGCCCTTGCTCTCGTCCCATTGATTTTTGTATGACCTAACATATGGTGGGATTTGTCAGGTCTTCTCCAGAACTCTTATTCCATATATCAATGAAGTTTTTACGGATATATCGCTTGACACCGGTCGGATCCATACGCTATTGTATGACCTAAATATATGGCCAGCCTCGTCAAGAAGATCATCCGGGGCCGCCCCTACTACTACGCTCGCGTCTGCAAGCGCGTCGACGGCAAACCCAAGATCGTCTCCCAGACCTATCTCGGTCGCGCCGACAAGATCATCGAGAAGCTCCGCGCCGCCCCCGCCCCCGCCCAGCCGCTCCAGGCGGTCGTGCGCGAATTCGGGGCCTCGGCCGCCCTGCTTACCCTCGCCCGCCGCTTGCAGTTGGTCGAGCACATCGACCGCCATCTCCCCAAGCGCGGCTCCGGTCCCTCCGTCGGCACCTACTTGCTCGCCGCCGTCCTCAACCGCTGCCTCGCCCCCGGCTCCAAGGCCAGCCTCGCCCGTTGGTTCAACTCCACCGCCCTGCGCCGCCTGCTCCCCCTGCGCTCCAACCAGCTCACCAGCCAGCGCTTCTGGGACCATATGCACCGCGTCCCCGTCCCCGCCCTCCCCGCCATTGAACGCGACATCGTTGCCGCCATGACCCGCGAGTTCCGCCTCGACCTGGGCCAAGTGCTGTTTGACGCCACTAACTTCTTTACCTACATCAATTCCTTCAACCAGCGCTCCCAACTGGCTCAGCGCGGTCACAGCAAGGAGGGCCGCAGGTCGTTGCGCATCATCGGCGTGGCCCTGCTGGTCACGGCCGACTTCCGCCTGCCCCTGCTGCATCGCACCTATCCCGGCAACCGCCCCGACGCGCCAACGTTCCAAAGCCTCGCCGCCGACTTGGCCCGGCGCTACCGGGAGATCGCCGCCGGGACCGAGACGGTCACCCTGGTCTTCGACAAGGGCAACAACTCGCGCCCGAACTTGGACTGGGTCGAGCGCAGCCCGTTCCACTTCATCGGCTCGCTGGTCCCCACCCAGCATCCGCACCTGCTGGCCGTGCCTGCGGACCAGATGCGCTCGCTGGAGGCCGACGGGCTGGCCGGCGTGCGCTCCTACCGCACCGAGTCCAAAGTGTTCGGCGTCCAGCGCACGGTGCTGGTGACTTGGAACCAAGCGCTGTTCGACGCCCAATGTCGGACGCTGCTGCGCGAGATCGCTAAGCGGCGCCAGCACCTGCGCGCCCTGCAGTGGCAGTTGTGGCGCTGGCGCGAGGGCAAGATCCGGGGGGGACGCAAGCCGAGCCTGGCCGGCACGCGCAAGAAGGTCGACGGCTGGCTGCGGGCCCGGCACATGCGGGACCTGTTCGCCGTTCAGGTGCGTGAGGTGGACGGCTTGCCGAAGGTGAATTATCGCTTCCAGCGGCGCGCCTGGGAGCAGCTTCAGCGCAGGTTACTGGGCAAGACCCTGCTGTTCACCGACCAGGCGGGCTGGAGCGATGCCGAGCTGGTGCGCGGCTACCGCGCGCAACATCATGTCGAGAGCGCCTTCCGGCAGCTCAAGGACAGCAACTGCATCGCCATTCGGCCACAATACCACTGGACGGACCAGAAGATCGCGGTGCATGTGTTCTGCTGCGTGCTGGCGCTGATGCTGTGCGGCCTGCTGCAGCGGGAACTGAGCCGCCACGGCGTGCAGGATTCGATCCCCGCGCTGCTGGACGCGCTCAGCGGGATCCGCGAGGTCGACGTGCTGTATCCAGCGCGGGAGGAGGGCGGCGAGCCCGAACTCCGGACGACGCTCTCGCAGATGACGGACGAACAGCGCACGATGTACGAAGTCCTGGGACTCGAAAAACACGCCATCCGACCCCTTGGTTCGGCTCCGTAGGTCATACGGGACACCTGCCCTATCTCTTTGCAAAAAAACAACTTATCTTTATCCTGATCTCCAATACGGTAAACTCGGGCTAGAGCAGGAACCGATCCGTAAAGGTGACGGCAAGATCTCCATTCGTCCCAATCCCTATGCCCGCAAGGACTGCGGCAGCTTTTTCACGCCCCAGGAGCTGGTGGATCTGATCGTTGAGCAGACCCTGAAACCGCTGGCTGAAGAGCGTCTCAAGGCGTTCGAGGACAAAGCCGAGCGACTCAGCGACGATAGACGGCCCCAGCAACAACGGAAAGCTGAACTGCTCAAGTTGGACCCGGCCGAGGCGGTGCTGAATCTTAAGGTTCTGGACCCGGCCATGGGAAGAACGAGAAAAATAGACTGTCCCTTTTTTTGGTCCCTTTTTTTCGTGGACCTCGCCCTCCTGGTGGATGTCTACCACGAACTCTCTCATCCCTGGGAGATGATCCGGGGAATTCACCGGGCGCTGAAGCCGGGTGGGCGCCTGGTCCTGGTGGAGTACCGGGCCGAGGACCCGACGGTTCCCATCCTCCGGCTCCACAAGATGAGCCTGGACCAGGTCCGGCGCGAGATCTCAGCGCATCCGCTGGTCTGGGTGGAGACGCTCGACCTCCTGCCCCGGCAGCACATCGTCATCTTCCAGAAGCCGACCGGGTAGACAACCCCCGCAGGGGCGACCCTTGTGGTCGCCATCCCTTGCCGTCGGCCGCGAACCAACGCTCGTCCAAATCCGCGGCGACTCTTGTCACGGACCGTCATGGGTGCCCTCCTTCGTGCGAGAAGGGGACGTGCGTGAGAAGGGGACGTGCGTGCGGGAAGGGGACAGTCTGTTTTTTGGGACGTTCGTTTTTCGCCTTTCTCAGTTTTGAATCGTTGTTGTCATCAGGGGTACGCACCGACTCCCCTCCGAGACCGAGTCCGATTCGATTCACTGAGGACCGTGGCCATGGCCCGAACCGCACGACACAAAAGCACAGAAGCCGCCTTCTATTACCTCACCAATCGAGTCGCCGGCCGGCCCGATTGGTTCCCCTTTGAAGACCGCCAAGCCCGGCACAAATTCCTGGACATGATGTTGTTCTACGTCAATGCCTACCGGTGTCGTTTGGCCGCTTTCCAGATCATGGGCAATCATTTCCACTTTATCGTCCATTTTGAGAAACCTCGGCCCTTGTCCCGCGAGGAGTTGATGGAGAGCGCCGACAAACTTTATGGACGACAGGCAGAGGAGAAGACCGCCGGTTGGACCGCCGCCCAATGGGAGGCTTTCAACCAGCGTCTATTTGACGTGTCGAAACTGATGCAGAACTTGAACGGGCTATATGCTCGGTAGTTCAACCTGAAGTTTGCACGGCGAGGCCATTTTTGGAGTGATCGTTTCAAGAACCCGGAACTCTTGGGAAGCGAAGCCGTCCAGGACGCCATCCTCTACGTGGAACTCAATGCCATCCGAGCCGGACTGGTCAAACGACCCGAGCAGTGGAAGTGGGGTTCGGCCCGCTGGAGGCTCACCGGCGAGGATCAAGATCTGATTCCACTGGAGGAACTATTCCCCTCGGATCCCGGAACGGACGTGTACAGCAGTTACCGGGCTCGCTTGCACTATCGAGGAGCCGTCCCCACCCGGGACAACCAGGCCGCGATCCCCCGGTGGATCCTCCATCAGGACCAGCGACGTGGATTCACCCGTGCCGGAGCTTTTCGCCGGCGTTTTCGATTTCTGACGGATGGATTGGCCGTCGGGCCGGCAGAGAAGGTGGCGCAGCTACTGGAAACATATCGGCGGCAAGGTCGATACCGTCGTCGCCGACACCCCATCCCCCAAATGGGCGGATTGCTGTTTTCCTTGCGGGAGCAGCGCTCGCACGCCTTCGTCACGTAGACTCGCCTGATCGCCGACCGTCGATTCTGCCCCTGCGGCACCGAACGACCCAAATCACGGGAACCACCCAATAGACTCTGGACTTTTCTCATTTTTCTGACGGTTCAGGAGAACAGGGGAAGCAGGTTTGAACGAGGATCGCGACGACGCGGTCCAATCCCGGCGGCTCGGCCATGCAAGAGCTGCTTGATCCCATCCGCAATCGCGTAGAAACGGAACTCGGGAATGCCCTAGATTCGCTTCGCGGCTAGCTCAATGTGTTGGACCCGTTCCCGTTCCGGGAATCGGAAAAATAGACTGTCCCCTTTTTCCCGCAGGGCGGAAGATCCGGCGGTTCCCATCGTCCGGCTGCACAAGATGAACCAGGATCAGGTCTGGCGCCAGATCTCAGCGCATCCCCTGGTCAGGGTCGAGACGCTGGACCTCCTGCCCCACCAGCACATCGTCATCTTCAGGAAACCGGTGCCGTAGGGACAACCCATGTGACGGACCGTCAGGCGCCGAACCCGAGCCTCTTGGCCACGTAGTAGACGGCAAAGAGGAGCATGACGGTGGAGCAGGCCCAGAGCAGCACGTCGACCGCGAGATTCGGCCGGATCGCCCGGTCGGTGTGGCGATAGCGGAGGTAGATGGCCGAGAAACTGATGACGGGGAGCATGCACGCCTGGAAGATCCCGCCGATGATGACCATGAAGACCGGCTGCGCCACCCATGCGTAGAGTACGACGTAGAGCGTCGGGACCACCACGATCACCACCCGCCTCCAGAACAGGAGCTGGCTCTCGCCCTCGATCCGGACCACTCCCACCAAATGCAGGAAGTCCGTGATGACCCGGGAACTGCTGGCGACGCCGGCGAAGAGAGTCGAGTAGAGCACGAAGAAGGCCCCCACCAGAAAGAGGTAGAAGGCCCCCTGTCCCAGGGTGGAGGTGTACATGTTCGACAGGGTGGAGACCATTCCGTAGCCGGCCGGGACCGTCCCCATCCCGTGAAGGACCGCCGCACCCAGAATGTAGAAGGCCACCGTAGCCGTTGTGTAGACCACCATGGCCATGAGCACATCCGCCTGCATGACCCGTATCCAGCCTCGCGCCCGTCCTTCCCAAGCGGCGCCCTCTTCCCGGGGGCCCACGAAGCGCGAGTAGCCTTTCTCCAGGCACCAGTAGGGATACATGATCAACTCCGTCGCCCCCACTCCGGTGATTCCGAAGGCGGCGAAAGCAACGGCGATCCCTCCCTCGGGAAGGCCAAACCGCAGGCCGGAGAGGAAATCTTCAGCAGTGGGGGAGAAAGGGGTCCACCCCAGCAGGACGGCGCAGGCGATGGTCACGAAGGTGAAGCTGACCACCATCCCCACACAGATCTTCTCCACCCTGCCGTAGTGCCCCCGGAACAGAAGCGCCATCACCGTGACCGCGGCGACCATGGCCCATGCGGTCCCGCTGATCTGAGGCAGAAAGAGGTGGAAGACCTGACCGACCCCCCCGACGATGCCGCCCCCCTGGACGACGACTCCCAGGGTCATGATCCACCAGCACCAGACCACCCACGATACCCGCCACCGGGGTCCCGGGACCCGGTTCAGCCCCTGCAGGGCGGTCTCTCCGGAGGACACCACGTACCGTCCCAGCTCCTCCTGGACCACGACCTTGATGCCGCAGCTCAGGATGATGAGCCAGAGGGCGACGAAGCCGACCTCGGCGCCGAGGGTGGTGGTGGCGATGAGCTCTCCCGAACCCACGATGGACCCGGAGATGATGAGCCCGGGACCCAGCTTTCGCAGGACGGGCCGGAATCCCCGGGGCGCTGTTTGCGTCTGTTCCGCATGAGATGGGTCGGTCATGGCTCTCCTTGATTTTCTTCAACCGCCGAATCAGGAAAAAATCGGGTCCCGACCCGCTACTCGCCGATGGGTGCGCTCCGGAACTCGAGCATGCCGGCCGCGCCGGCCACCCCGTAGACCTCCTGGAACCAGAGCTTCAGTGGGCCCTCGTCGAGCTCGTGGAGCGTCAGTTGCCCGGGGGCCAATAGAACTGCCGCCGTCCTCAGGTCTCCAGCCCGCCGCAGCAGGGGCACGTTGAGGCGTTCCAGAAAGGCCTGATCCGTGTCGACCGAAAACTCTTTCAATTCGACCGTGACGCTCCCGACAGAGGGACCCGTGACGGCGCCGAGCAGGGCCCACGCCCCCGCCTCTCCCAGCCCCACCAAGTCCAGTCCGGTCACGTCTCCCCGGTCCAGGATCTCGCGGCAGGCCCGCCGGACCTGGTCAATCCGCCGCGACGCCGGAGTCGGGTTGTAGGTCGTCCAGTGATTGACGTCTTCGGGAGGAGTCAGCGACTCGACCTGGGGATAGGGGCTGATCCGGAACGCCAAGCGTCCCTCATCCCGGTATCGGCGCGCCAATGCCCGGGCCCGTTCCTCTTGCTCTCGCGGATGCACCACGAGCACGGACTGGCCGGCGCGGTGATGGGGATCGGGCAGCAGCATCTCCATCTCGACGGAGCCTGGTGACGGAGGCACCGCAAGGGAATGCCGCAAGACGGGGCCAAAGACCTCCCGGTAGCGAAAGATTCCTTCCCAGTCTCGCGGTTTATGAATCTCGATCTGTCCCCGGGCCCGGGCGGCGAAGTTGGAGAAGAGCTCTTCCAAAGGCAGCGGCGGCGCCGGAAGGACGGCTTTCAGTGCATCCGTCGGCTCCACCTGGAACGGCTCTTCATCTGGCCGTTCCTGACCCCACAGCCATTTCCCGAACCATCCATAGACCGCCTCCCGGCTGTCCCGGTTGTAGTTGTGCGGGTAGTCGAAATGGGCATTGGCGACCCGTTCCTCCGCGCCGAAGAGGCGGTAGACGGAGCGGATGGCCGGAAACTCCACGTCCGGAGTCTTGGAGGTCCAATCGCCGCTGGTGGAGACCAGCATCAACGGCCGGGGCGCCATCATGGCCCCGATCTCCGTATTGATGGAATCCAGGCGCAAGAGGGGAGCGTTCTCGCAGATGCATCCCCCCTGGTAGTGGGCCGAGATCATGTTCACCGGCGCCGCCACCGCGATTCTGGGATCCACCGCCATCAGCAGGAAAGTCTGGGTGCCGCCGCCCGAGGCTCCGGTCATTCCGATCCGGCCGGGGTCCACGTCGGTCCTGGAGATGAGAAAGTCCAAGGCCCGGAGGCTGTTCCAGAGCTGAAGGCCCAGCGGACCGAAACCCCAGAGCTGGTAGCGGGGCTCGTCGAACCGATGGGGGATGAGGTCCTTGTTCTCCTCGTAACCGATCATGGAGTAGGTGAACACCACGGCGCCGCGCCGGGCCAGATTGATTGAGCGGCCGGGGACCGAGGACCGCTCGCCGTTCTCGAGCCGTCCGTTCTTCCAATGGCCATGAGGACAGAGAACGGCCGGATAGGGGGGATCGATTCCCAGGGGACGGTAGAGGTTCCCGGTCAGGTAGAACCCGGGGAGCGTTTCCAGGCTGACGTTCTGGACCGTATAGCCGTCCCGCGTCACAGGCGCGGAAAGCCTTGGATCCAAAGGCATCCTGGCGGGCAGCGGTTCCAGACCCGCACTGACCATGATCCGGGTCCGGAGTTCGTGCGCCCTCGCCATCCACTCTTCCAGCGTGGCAAATTCGGGGGGAATCTGCTCCTGGTCGAGGCGCCGGAACTCCTCACTCCGCCCCTCAGCGGAGAGAAGCAGGAGAAGTCCCACCAGCAAAAACCCGAGCCTGAGGAAGCCTCGACGCGCCAGCACAGTCTGAGCATGATGCAACAGGCGGTAAACACATGGCAAGAAATGGGACCGTGGTTCGTCGCCGTATTCTTGGCGCTACAAAAAAATGGTCATCCACCGGACCCGTGGGGAGATCTTCACCACTGTTGAAGCTAACGGAGAAACGGAGCCAGGAACCCCGTGATCGGCTACTTGCAGACTGGTTTGGTATCATTACGTTGTTGGACATGGCAGCTACCTGCAGGAAGGAGAAAAGCTGATGGCACTCATGCTGTCCGACACCTACGATGCCTTGATCGAAGCCGGGGCCAGCGAAGCCAAGGCCAAAGCCGCCGCTCAGGAAGTCGCCTCTCCGGACCGTCGGCTCCTGCGGCTGGAGGTCATGTTAGGTATCAACATCACCATCACCCTCGCTATCGCCGCCAAGCTCTTTACCTGATTCAGGTCCGTCTTGTGCAACTTGACCAAGAATATTCGGTAGGGGTGCCCCTTGTGGGCGCCCTCTTCGGTCCAAAGCGGAGCCAGACGAAGGGTCGGCGCCTGGTAAGGCGCCGCTGCGGTGAAGTATTTTTGGTTCCGGCTATGCCGGGTTGGGATACGTGGAACAGCCTGACCTCAGCGAGTAGCAAATGACCGGTGGCGCCGGATATTTCCGATTTCTGAGCCAAATACTACAATTCCTTCTGAGAAAACCTGGGGGCACCCTGGGAGGGGGGACATGCTTGTCCCCCTCTTCAATATCGGCACGGAATCGGTGACTGAAGTGCCGCCGCTTCCAGATACCCCTTTTCTCGCAAGATTACACTGGGCGCGCGCTGGCCGGGAAGTTTCTTGGACCCACAGGCCATGATCGATTTTCTGACTGAGATTCTCAGGGCCCGCGCCTCCAGCCGCGGCCGGAGCTGGTTCGAGACGGCGTGCCGGAGCACTGAAGAACCCGTCGATTTGAACCGGCTGTTGGGCAACTACGCGGGAGCCTCCTTTTGGTTGGGAAAGAAGGCCCTGGCCCTGGACCCGCGTGAGACCCGCCGCTGGAATTCCCTGCGCCCGGACCTTCCCGTCGATCACTGGGGCCTGGACGAACTGGGCCGTGTCATCCTGCTGCTGAAGGTCGCTCATCTACCTACCGACGAATATTCCGAGGCAGTTCTGGAGTGCTATCGGCAAGGCGACAGCCGGGAGCAGCAGAGTTGGCTCCGGGGATTGAATCTACTCCCCGGCCGCGGACGTTTTCTGGACGCGGCCATCGACGCCTGCCGGACCAATATCGTTCCTCTGCTGGAAGCCATCGCCTGCGAGAACCCCTACCCGGCGGCCCACTTCCCGGAACTGAACTTCAACCAGATGGTGCTCAAGAGCCTGTTCAATGGAATACGAATTGAGCGCATCCTGGGACTGGAGTCCCGCTTCAATCCGGAACTCTCCCGGATGGCCGACGATTACGCCAGCGAACGGGAGGCCGCCGGACGGGACGTGCCGCCCGACATCTGGTGGGTGGTGGCGCCCCGAATCAGTCGCGAGCGAATGGGGCGCATCTATCCCTATCTACAGCAGGGCAATTCCCGTCACCGCTACTGGGCGGCCCGGTCCCTGGGTTACGTCCGCGACGAACGAAGCCGCCTGGAGCTGGAACGGCGCCGGGACATCGAAACCGAGGACCGCATCCTGGCCGCTATTGACGCCTCGTTGGCCAAGATGGTCCAATAAATTTCAACTATGAAGATCTTCGATCCTCACATTCACATGACCTCCCGGACCACCGACGATTACGCGTCAATGGCCCAAAACGGGATCCTGGTCATCGTCGAGCCCTCCTTCTGGCTGGGGCAGCCCCGGACCAACGTCGGATCGTTCATCGACTACTTCAACAGCCTGCTGGGCTGGGAGCGTTTCCGGGCCTCCCAATTCGGCATCCGCCATTTCTGCACCATCGGCCTGAACCCCAAGGAGGCCAACAACCCCAAGCTGGCTGAGGAAGTGATCTCGCTGCTTCCCCGCTACCTGCAGAAGGACGGCGTCGTCGCAGTGGGAGAGATCGGCTACGACGATCAGACGGACGCGGAAGAGCGCATTTTCGCCCGCCAACTGGAACTGGCCATGGAGATGGACCTGCCCGTGCTGGTGCATACGCCTCACCGGGACAAGAAGCGGGGCACCATCCGCTCGTTGGATCTGATCCGCAGCGTCGGCTTCCCGGAGGAAAGGGCTCTCATCGATCACAACACGGAGGAGACCCTTCCCCTGGTCCTGGACACCGGATGCTGGGCCGGCCACACCATCTACCCCCACACCAAAATGGACGAGGTCCGGATGGTGAAGCTGGTGAAGGAATACGGAAGCGAGCGGATCCTCATCAACAGCGCCGCGGACTGGGGCATCAGCGATCCCCTGAAGGTCCCCAAGACCACCGACCTGATGCTGGAGAGCGGGATCACACTCCAGACCATCCGCACCATCGTCTGGGACAACCCCGCCCACTTCTTCTCCCAGAGTCAGCGTCTCGACCTGGCCGGCATCGACGCGCGCCCCAGCATCGACCAGACCGAGTTCTACGGAGGAAGCACCGTCCTGCGCGGCGGCCAGAACCCGGTCGTCGAATCCTAGCTCCCCGTGCACCACACCGCGGTCATCAACGTCGTCGGTCTCACCCCTGCCCTCCTGGGTCCCGACACCCCAAACTTGAACGCCCTGGCGGACAGCGGGGCAGTCCGGCCCCTGCGCACGGTGACTCCGGCCGTCACCTCCACCGTCCAGAGCACCTTCCTGACCGGACTGCCCCCCTCCGGCCACGGCGTCGTGGGAAACGGCTGGTACTTTCGCGATCTGGCCCAGATCTGGTTCTGGCGGCAGTCCAACCACCTGGTCTCGGGAGAGAACGTCTGGGAAACCGCCCGCCGGCGCGACCCCCGGGTCACCTGCGCCAAGCTCTTCTGGTGGCACAACATGTACAGCAGCGCCGACCTGAGCGTGACGCCGCGTCCCATGTATCCGGCCGACGGCCGGAAAATCCCGGCCATCTACTCCCACCCCGCCGGCCTGGCCGAGCGCCTGGAGCTGGATATCGGACCCTTTCCCTTCTTCGACTTCTGGGGTCCCCGCGCCGGCATCGCCTCCAGCCAATGGATCGCCCGGGCGGGGCGGCGCATCTGGGATTGGCACCGGCCGACCCTGACCCTCATCTACCTGCCGCACTTGGACTACAACCTGCAACGGCTGGGTCCCGGACATCCTGAAATCGGGCGGGACATCCGGGAGATCGACACCGTATGCGGCCAATTGCTGGACTACTTCCGCAAACGGGACACTCGGGTCATCGTGCTCTCCGAGTATGGGATCACCGCGGTGAACGGCGCCATCCACATCAACCGGGCCTTGCGGGAGGCCGGCTGGATTCGAGTCCGGCCGGAGCTGGGCCTGGAGATCCTGGACCCGGGCGCCAGTCCCGCCTTCGCCGTCTCGGATCACCAGATCGCCCACGTCTATGTCCGGGACCCGTCCCACCGGTCGCAAGTCCGAACGCTGTTGGAAAAGATTCCGGGCATCGAGCGGGTCCTGGACCGCCGGGATCAGCGGGAGCTGGGACTCGATCATCCCCGTTCAGGGGATCTGGTCGCCGTCAGCCGGGCTGACAAGTGGTTCTCCTATTACTATTGGCTGGACGACTCGGTGGCTCCCGATTTCGCCCGCACCGTGGACATCCACCGGAAGCCGGGATACGATCCCGCCGAACTTTTCGTGGATCCGGCGATCCGGATTCCGGCCCTGCGTGTGGGCCTGCGCCTGATGCAGAAGGTGCTGGGATTCCGATATCTCATGGACGTCGTTCCCTTGGACGCCGATCTGGTCAAGGGTTCCCACGGAAGACCGGCGGAGGACCCCGACCTGGGCCCCGTGTTCCTGAGTACGGAACCGGGTCTCGTGCCCCGAGGCGAGATTCCCGCCGCGGGTGTCCGCGATCTCATCCTGGATCATCTTTTTGTTTGAACAGTGACCGTTCCGAGCCGAGACGGCACCCCCTGCGTGGTAGACTGACCCCCGGTTTTCGAGCGCTGTCGTCCCGTGGCGCGCCGGGCCGGGCAAATGCCGCGGCCGATGGATAATTCCCCCAATGTGGTCCCCACACCGTATCCCGTGTAAAAAGATGTTCTCCCGTCGGCAAGGACGGCATCTCCGGATCTCGGTCCTCCTGGCTGTCTTCCTGTTCTGGAGTCCCGCCGAGCCGCTGGCCCAGATCGGCGCCGGGACCCTCGTGGGCCATGTCCGCAAGGAGAGCGGCGAAGCGGCGCCCGGGGTCGAGGTGGAGATCCATCGGGTCGACACCAATGAGATCTTCCCGCTGCTGACCAACGCCAACGGCAACTACCGGAGAAGCGGTCTGCCCCCGGGCCGATACGAAATCACGGCGTCGCTG
This sequence comes from Acidobacteriota bacterium, assembly GCA_965217775.1. GTDB lineage: Bacteria > Acidobacteriota > UBA6911 > RPQK01 > JAJDTT01 > JAJDTT01. The sequence goes on along the minus strand of CBDCJH010000002.1, from coordinate 1,193,794 downwards.
CCCGGTCACGGAACCCAGGTCCGGACCCACATTGCTCTCCTTGTGGAACAGATCCGGGAGGAGAATTTTCACCTGTTCCCGGGAGATCCCGGAACCCGGCACTCGACCCGTAGCGACACGGTGCTGGCGGGGACCGGCCGGGAGGACCGGGGTCAATTGATCGATCAGGAAAAGCTGGAGAGCATGCCGGTCAACACCCGGGACCTGGGCCAATTGGTCAGCCTCGCCGCGGGTGCCGCCCCCAGCCACGAGAGCCGCGGCCGCAGCGTCAAGGTGCTGGGCATGCGGCGCAAGGACAACCTGACCTTCATCGACGGCACCCTCTTCACGCACGGGGACGGAACTCCCTCGTTCCACGCCAGCACCGACGCCCTCAGAGAATTCGACGTCAAGACCGGCCTCTATTCCGCCGAGTACGGCATCCGCCCCGGGGGTCAGATCGTGGCGGTCACCAAGAGCGGCACCAATGAATTCCACGGCGGCTGGTTCTGGTTTCACCGGAACGACAATCTGGACGCGCGCAACTTCTTCGAGCAGCGGAAGGCGGAGTTCAAGCGCAACCAACTGGGGGCCACCCTGGGAGGCCCCCTTTATCTGCCCGGCCTGCTGAATGGACGGGACCGGGCCTGGTTCTTCATCTCCTACCAAATGCGGTCGATCCGCGAGACCAAGCCTCTCACCGGCGTGGTCCCGACTCCGGAGCAGAAGGCGGGCCAATTTGCCGCTCCCATCCGCGACCCCCTGACGGGCGACTTTTTCCCCGAGAACCGCATCCCGCCGCAGCGGCTGGATCCCGTCTCCTTGAAACTCCTCCGATTTTGGCCCGCACCCAACACTCCATCAGCGCTGAACTACACCAGTCCCGACTCCCACAGTCCCCTGGACAATCCGCAGGTCATCGCCCGCATCGATCTGAGACAATCGGAAGTGAGCCGTTGGGCCGGCCGCTTCGTCTGGGACTCCACCGACTGGACCTCGACCCAGCCCATCAGCGCCTTCTCCACGCGCCATCCCCTGGCCACGTTGGGGCAGTCCCTCTCCTACACCCGAAGCCTGAGCCCGAGGGCTCAATCCACGGCCAGCCTCCATTGGTTCCGCCGGCCCTACGATTCCGTCGTGTCCCCCCGTGCGGTGCAGCTCGATCTGGGAATTCCGGAACTTCTCCTCAGCGAAGTGGATCGGGTCGGAGTTCCGATCGTCCAGATCCAAGGCTACACCAGAATCGGCGACTACTCTTTTCTCGGCCCCAGCAGCCTGGGCAACTGGCAAGGAAAGAAGGATCTGACCCTGGTGGAAGGAGACCACGCCCTGAAGACCGGCATCCACTTCCGCCGGCACTACAACCTGTACGTGACGTCCCGTCGCAGCCGCTTCAACTTCTTCGACCGGTATACGGGCAACGGTTTCGCCGATTTTCTTCTCGGTTACCTGTCCCAGAGCCGGCTGGGGGGCGAGGGTTCCCGGGGCCGGTTCCACCAGGACAGCTACTACCTCTATCTCCAGGACACCTGGAAGGCCGGCCCCCGGTTGACCCTGAATCTGGGCCTGCGCTATGAGCTGCGGCTGCCGTGGAGGGACAAGCGGGGCTTCATGTCGAACCTGGATCCCGCGACCGGGCAGACGGTCCCCACGTTGCTCGACCTGGACCTGAAACCGTGGGAAACGGGCCGCTTCCAACCCAACTATCCCCTGATCCGATGGAACCCTCTGGACGGTATATTGCCGCGCCTGGGCATGTCGCTCCGCCTGGCGGAAAAGACGGTCCTGCGCACCGGATACGGTCTTCATGCCAACGAGCCGGATCTGAACATGGTCCTCCGCTTGAGCCGCAATCCCCGCCCCGGAGCCGAGCGGCTCATATTCAACAGCCCTCTTGAGACCCCTTCACTGCGCCTGGTGGACCCATTTCCTGACGAAGGTCGGGGCGCGGCCATTCCCGACCACTACGGATTCCAGACTCCCCTGCCCTTGCCCCGGACCCATTCCTGGGGCCTCAGCCTCCAACACGAGTTCACCCCCCACTGGCTGCTGGACACCGGCTACCACGGTTCCCGATCGACCGATCTTCTGGAGACGGTCTCCTGGAACGACGCGGCTCCGGGGACCGGCGACCGGCAGCTTCGGCGGCCCTGGCCTCACCTTCAAGCGGTTCATTTTCCGTTTGCGAACGCCGATTCCTGGTATCAGGGCATGCATTTTCAAGTGGAAAAGGCCGCGGGCAACGATGGCCTCTACCTGCTGGCCTCATTGAGCTGGTCCCGTCTGATTCAGACCGGAGGGGGAACCACGGGTTACACCTCCCGCCGAATCTACCGGTCCCGCAACCTGCCTCTTGAGGCAACCCGGGGAGTGGCGGACTTCCATATTCCGGTGCGCTTGATGCTCTCCGGGGGGTTCGATCTGCCCTTCGGCCCCAACCGGCCGCTACTGCAGAGCGGCTTGGCTTCACGGCTGCTCGGAGGATGGTCCATCCGGGCCATCTCCAATTTCCAGGAGGGTGGCTGGCGCACGGTGTCTCTGCCCGGCGACCCCTTGGACACCGGATCGGAAGCGTCCCAGTGGCCGGACCGGATCCGGGACGCCAATCTGCCTCTCCACGAGCGGACTCCCGCCCGCTGGTTCGACACGACTGCCTTCGCTCTGCCGCAGCCGTTCCAATATGGGAACTCCGGCCGGGGCGTCGTCGAGGCCCCCGGCCTCTTCAACCTGGATATCTCGCTGCGCCGGACCTTCCGTCTGGCCGAGACTCAACGGTTGGAGGCCAGAGTGGAGGCCTTCAACGCCACCAACCGCCCCAACTTCGTGGTCAACGCGAGACAGCAGACTCTACTCTACGGGACCGCCGGCTTCGGCGTCCTGGCCCGGACGCTGGCTGCCCGGCAGATCCAGTTGGCCTTGAAGTTCTATTTCTGACTCGAATCTTCATTTCCAAAGAGAACAAAGGAGAACCTCTCCATGCTCCCAATCTTCCGAATCCGTCGCGGTGTGCTCCCGATTCTGGTCTCGGCGGCGTTCCTCTGCGGAAACACGACTGCCGCTGAAACGGCTGCGAGCCCGGACCGGCAGTTCGCCCGCTACAAGTTTCTCCTCATCGACGACGAACCCCTGTTGGAGCACCACAACCTTCGCCGCAAGGTGAACCAGGCGGTCAAGCACCAGGACCCGGTGCTGCGCCTGGACGCCCCCTGGGAGACGGACCGGGACATGCTCAACTACGTCTCGGTGATGTACGACCAGGAAGAGCGGATCTTCAAGATGTGGTACACGCTCATGCGCTGGAAGGGGAATACGGGCGACGGTCCGCGGGGTGTAGCCTACGCCGTCAGCCGGGACGGCCTCCACTGGGAAAAACCGAAACTGGGCCTGGTGGAGGTGAACGGCTCACGCGAGCACAACCTGGTCATCGACTTCAAGCGCCAGTTCGTCTACTCCATCATCAAGGACCCCAGCGACATCGCCGCCCGCCGTTACAAGATGATCTTCAACACCTTCGGCGAAGAGTCCCTCTGGGCCCGGCACCACTCGGCTCTGAATCTGGCCTACTCCCACGACGGACTGCACTGGGAACGGCCGCGTCACGTCAATCCGGTCCTGAGGGGCATCAGCGACGACAACTGCACCCTCTTCTACGATCCGGACCGGCGCAAATACGTTCTGATGACCCGCCGGGTGCCCAACGCCCCGCGGGACATCTCCCAGTACGAGAGCTACGACCTGGTGAACTGGGAGGACAAGGGGCGGGTGCTGGTCGCGGGCGACGACCTCGACCCCCCGGAGCTGTACAACATCTACGACATGCCGGTCTTCCGCTACGAGAACTTCTTCCTGGGCATCATCAACCCCTACTACGTCCATCCCTTCGCCCCCACCTACGGCGCCTACCACAAGCCCCCCGATTACCCCAGGGGCAAGGTGGGCCAGTTGGAGATCTCCCTGGCCTACAGCCGCGACGGGAGGACCTGGAACCGGCCCGACGACCGCTCGCCCGTGGTTCCGGTGGGCAAGCCGGGCGCCCAGGACGGCGGCATGCTCTATCCGGCCGAGAACCCCCTGGTGCGGGACGGAGAGACCTGGATCTACTACACGGCCAGCCGCCTGAACCACACCTGGTGGGACTGGCTCTCCTACGACCTCTCCCAAGGGACCCGGAACGTGGCGGTCCTGATGGTGGCGCGCATGCCCGAGGACCACTGGATTTCGCTGGACGCCGGGGAGGAAGAGGGATGGGTGATGACCAAACCGTGGGGTCCGGCCTATGAGATCCTCCTGAATGCCGATGCCCAGGGAGGCTCCATCGAAGCCGAACTGGTCACGCCCTACGGAGAACCGATCGAAGACTTCACGCGGGCCGACTCAGTTCCGTTGACGTCCAACGGAACCGCCCAGAAGCTGACCTGGAAGAGTGGCCGGTCTACCTACGACCTGAGCGTCGAGCAGTACGGCGGCGTCTGTCTCAAGCTCTATCTCACCCGGGCCAAACTCTATTCCTACACCTACACCCTGCCCGACCCCGACGGCGACCTGGCTCGGCGCCAGGCCAACACCCGCTGGCTGGATGTGATCACTCACCGATCCGATCACTGGGGCCGCGACTCCAACGAGCCGGCGGCCGGAGTTCCCCCGCATCCCCGTCACCAGTCCAACCCGGCCGGGGGCCGCGAAGACTTCGGCAAGCGGATGCAGGAATCGATCCGCAACAAGAAATGACGGAGCGGCGGTTTCCAACCGCCGAACTCCAGAGTAACGATTCACCGGAGAAGAGCGGGCGATTAGAAATCGCCCCTGCAGTTCCATCTCCTGGGAGCGGGGGTTTGTAACCCCCGATTCCGGACAACATTCGGTTCGCATCAACCAGCAATGGCGTATCTGCTTCGTTTGGACCGATCGTGGACCGGATGAAGTCGAGATTGTGGACTACCACTGAGGACCGATGGAAATGGCTGATATCCTTGTGCCGATGCATCCTGGTGAAGTTTTGGACGAGCTGTACCTTAAGCCGCTCGAGATGAGCGCCGGGGCCTTGGCAAAGAAACTGGGCGTGCCACGCACGCGTATAGAACGCATCGTAAGAGGCCAGACGTCGGTAACACCGGATACTGCATTCCGACTGGCGAAAGCCTTCAAGACAACGCCGCATTACTGGATGAATATGCAGATGAGCTACGATCTTGCCCAGGCAGGCGCATCGATCGACGTCTCGGATATTCAACCACTTGACGCCGTTCTCAGGTAGAGGGCCAGCATCGAACGAATACCGACGCAGGGGACAATCAGCCTTCACATCCGCCCAACAAGTGCGGTTCAACGTCAGAATCCAATGGGGCGTTAGCGGGCGGGAATTTGCAGCGAACGCAAGGCATCACGGCTTTCGGGTCATCGTGGAGAGAGAAGATACCTGTCCCCTTCTCCCCGTGTCTCCTTCTCCCCGACGCTCCGTCACGTCGAGTTCCTCCTTGTCGTCCTTGAAGACGAACGCAGTGATCTTGCCGGTGAGGTCCGCCTTCAGGGCCTGTCGCTCGATCTGGATGAGGAACGCCGCGTCGAAGTGTTCAGGTCCAAGCGCCGGTCTCCGCTTGGACCAACCCCTCGGTGGTCTTCAGCGGTTACTTGCCGGCGGGTGGGAAAAGATGTCGGGAGGGCTTGGCGCGTTCCGCTCAAGCGGCAACAGGCCCCACTGGCAGCCTGCATGTCAAGAATCAGGTTGCGTGGATATGGCGGAACCACCTTAATAAGACATCGTCGCGGACCTGCCGAAACCTGTTGAATGGATTGGGGATTATATACGTAAGTGCCGAGAATTCAGGCTGATGGGTTACAATTCCGACCATGAAAGGCCACGCAACTATCCAGTGCAGAGCCAAGCTGTCCAAGGGTGGAATCCGGCGGTTGGACCGGGTGAGGTCCATCCTGAATCGGCTGTACAACGCTGCACTGGAGGAACGCAGAACGGCCTGGGAATCCGAGCAACGTGGCGTGACCCTGTACGATCAGATGAAGGGGTTGACCTCCCAGAGGAAGGACGATCCGGAGGGGCTTGGGTCGGTGGCGGTCAAAGCGGAGCGTGGGATGTTGATGCGGTTGGACCGGGCCTTCAAGGCGTTCTTCCGTCGCTGCAAGGCGGGGGAGAAGCCGGGGTATCCTCGATTCCGGCCCATTGCGAGGATGGAGACCATCGACGTGGTCGACCCCAAAGCGACCCTGGTGAAGAAGCGCGCTCGGGGCTACGCCATCCGGCCCAAGGGCTTCCCGACGATCCGGATATTTCCGTCCCGGCCGTTGCCGGACGGATGCCCATTGAAAGCGTTGCGGATTGTCCGCAAGCCGAACCGGGTGTATGTGGACCTGACGTACGAGGTGGAGAAGCCGCCGCTACCGAAATGCGAGTCTTCGGTGGGGATCGACCTGGGAGTCCGCAAGCGAGCGGTGCTGTCCACGGGTGAGAGGATCGAACGGAATCGACGGGACTGGGCGGGGATCCGAAAGCAGCAGAGAAAGGTCTCCAGGTGCAAGAAGATTTCCAAGACCAGACGGAAGCGGATCGTACAGCTATCTCGGCTCCGTCACCGGGAATCGGTCCGAAACCGTAATGCCTGCCATCGTCTCTCCAGCAGGATCATTCGTGAGCACGGTCTGATCGCTGTGGAGAAGCTGAACATCCAAGGGATGGCAACGAAGGGCTCGAAGAAGAAGGGGCTGAATCGAGAAATAATGACGCAATCATGGGGGCTTCTGCGGAATCAACTCCAGTACAAGGCAGAATGGGCCGGTCGGAAGTTCGTAGAAGTGAATCCCGCATATACATCGCAGGACTGCCACCGGTGCGGCGCCCGCCACGATCCAGGGCGGAGCGAAACCTTCCGGTGCAGGGCCTGCGGACTTGGAATGGACAGGGACCACAATGCCGCCCTGAACATTCTCAGGGCTGGGGTTCTTGCCCTGGGCACCGGAACGTATCTCGTTGGGGAAAGCGTGGTGCCAGAACTGTATGCCAAGGGCACTTAGGTATATAAGCCCCAAACATATTCGCTGACCTGGGACTCCCGGTTGCCGACGCGCATCTGCTCAAGGCCGAACTGGTCACGCAGATCGACAAGATCATTCGAGAGCGCCGTCTCAAGCAGGTCGACGCAGCAAAGCTGCTCGGGCTGTCTCAACCCGATGTGTCGCGCCTGCTGCGGGGCAGCTTCCGAGAGTACTCCATGGAACGGCTTCTGCGCCTCCTGACGGCTCTGGGGCGCGATGTACACATCGTTATTCGCGAGTCGTACTCGGAGCGACCCGGACGGCTCGGCGTTGAAGTATAGCCGCTCCAGCAGAGCAGGGGGCATAAGAGAGAAGGTGACTGTTCCCTTCTCCTCTGATTGTCCGGTGACTGCAGGGGACAACATTCGCTTCGCATCAACCGGCAATGGCGTATCTGCTTCGCTTGGACCGATCGTGGACCAGTCGTTCGGAAAGGGAGCGGGAACCGGCAACTGGCTTGCCACTCATCCGATAACCGGCGGTACATCCGTCCAATCCTACCGCCGCTGAACAGATGACATAACTGCCGAACACGTTTCCTGCATCAGTGCTATGGGTCCGCTGGAGAGAGGGGGGAAATCAGTTGACGATCGTGATGATGGTGGTCTCGCGATCCTTACGCATGCCTAACCAGTAGCCGAGACCAGCGCCCCCCACAGAACCAACGAGCCAGCCCTCCAGCACTCGACCACCCCATTTTCGAGCCCCAACCAAGCCTGGACCAAAAAAGAACCCGGCAGCTCCGAACCCAACGGCTCCAATCCGACGCAAGTTGTCCCGCATTTTCTCCAAACGGATTTCTCTGACAGAGCCTCTGGCGATAGAGGCTTCGGAGCCCCAAGGGTATCGCTTCGAGTTCGTGGCCATTACGATGTGACCGAGATGAATACTGTCAGACAAAGCCACAACCCCTTCGCTCCGGACGGCTCCCCCCTCGGTTAGTACGACGGTGACCTTCTTCTCGCTTTCGAGGAAGGCGGGAAGTTGCTCCCAGGTCATCTCGCGGCGAATCTCCGGACCGGCTTCCAGGGTCTGAGGAACCCAGGCCAGAGCGATCAGAACTTGCGCCATTAGCAAGGGAATCATCCCCGCTACTGTGGTTTTACTCAGCCATCTGCTGCTCTTGCTGGTGAGACTTTCCATGATGCCTACCTCCTTGAAGTGACTCAGCCACCCGTTAATAACGCTCGCGGTCACCGTCGAATCGTCGCACTCCTGCCCCCCGTGGACCGTCTCCACAGAGGGCAGGGGGTATGCATCAGGGAATGTGATTTTTTGCTGGAAGGGGCTCACCAGCCCGTGAGCGGCCACGGTGTCCGGATCTCCAAATCAGGCGGGGGAGAGTACCTACGCCCGTAAATTTCAGTTAACGGACCTTGGGTGGCCGTTATCAATCAGTCGACGATCGTGATAATCGTGGTCACGTGATCCTTACGTTTGCCCAACCAGTAGCCGAGAGAGGCCCCCCCCATAGTCCCAATCACCAAGCCAATCCATGTTCTCGTTGGCCGCCGCCACGTCTCTTCCCAATCGAACCACCAGCCGCGAACTCCGAGAGCCGTCGGGGAAAAACAGCCTCCGAGAATTCCAAGACCGACGGCACCCGAATGCCGCAAGCTTCCCCGCATTTTCTCCACACGGATTTCTTTGACTGTCCCTATGGCGATCGAAGTTTCGGAACCGATAGCATGCCGTTTCCCATCCGTGGCTCTCGTAATGCGATCGAGACGGATGCTGTCGGCCAGAATTGTGATTCCATTGCCCCTCACGGCGCCCCCCTCCGAGAGCAACACCGTGAGTTGTTCCTCTCCGCTCAGAAACTCGCGAAGCTCCTCCATGGTCATCTCACGGCGAATCTCGGTGCCGGACTGCAGCGTCTCGGGAACACAAAATAGAGCGATCAAGACTTGCGCCAGCAGCAACGGAACAAATCCAGCCGACGTGACTTTTCTGAGCCATCTGCTGCTCTTGCTGGTGAGACTTTCCATGATGCCTACCTCCTTGAAGTGATTCAGTCGTCCGTCGATGATGCTCGCGGTCGCCCTCGAGCCATAGGTCTCCTGCCCCCCGTGGACCGTCTCCACAGAGGGCAGCAGGCCCGCATCAGTAAATGTGATTTCTACTCGAGAAGGGGCTCACGAAGGCCAGGAATGGTCACGGAGTCTGGAGTTCCGAATCACTTGGAATCGTTCGGTTCCTCGGCCTTGATCGCGGCCGGACCTGGCGACTGCCGCAAGTCCCTGTTCTCTGGTGGAACTTCGTAAATCCTTCCCATCCGTGATCCGATGAAGAATGGGATAGAAATTGGGATGGACAGAATGAGGGTGGCGAGAAAATTATCTCCTCGCGTTTGTTCCCAGATGGGAACCAGTGCACCTGCACCAGCGGTAACCAAAATGGCGGCCCATCCGGGCCAACGCTTCACGAACGGGCGATAGGTCAACACCTTGCGCACATCCGATTTCTGCAACGTGCGGATTCTCATATCCGTGTGGATGCGCTCGGTGAGTTCCAGGGTGACAGAGTCGTCCGTAGCCGATAGGAACCGACCTTTGAACTTCTGCCTTCCTTGGGGCGCTTTATCTTCATACAGTTGAACCTCAGTCTTGGTACCCGGCTTCACGCCTTGGACCTTGGGCCAAGCAGCCCGTGGCAAAAGTCATCACGGCATTCGACCGTCCCTGCATCCCGGCGGACGGCGTTGCGATTCGGGCACATACTCCCGGTATGCACCCGAATCGCGCCTTGTCCGGCGGGCGCAGGAACGGTCTCGGTGCTCGCGGGACTTTCACCACGGACTGCAAGTGGGCATGGGATCCACGGACCACCCGCCGCAGCTTGGCACGCTCGCGAGTAGCAACAGGGGGACAAGTCCCGCCGCCGTGGCGTTCCTGAGCCCTTCTCCACTCTTGTTCGTCTGTCGTTTCATGGCATCGACCTCCTCCGGGTTTGAGATGATCCCGTCAGGGGTCAATGTGATTTTGGTGCCCGGATGGGCTCACCGGGTTGGGGAAAAGAGGAGATCGGGAGCCACGGACGAAGGAGAATATAGGGAGTCAGGGGCGTGGTTTAGAGCCCAATAAAGTATATTTTCGGGTCCTATTCTTAGGTTCTGGAACTCGGCTCCTGTCCCCAGTAATCCATCGGTACAAACGGACTCTGAAACGGCCATCCCGGGCACAGTGACGCGCGCCAGGTCACGCCCGGATTGGCCAGCCGATGCATCGACCTGGTCCCGACCGATCTGATTACCGACGAACAAGTCCCATAGCCGCCTTCGTGGTCACCTGGACCGCCCGATTCAATTCCAGGGCCGCTCGCATCAGGATCTATGATTCGGGCCGTCATTGCATGCGATGACCGTTCGGATCTGAATCCTCTTGGAAAGCGAAGGTCTCGGCTACGGACTCGCCAGATGGAGCTCGAACTGGTCCATGGAGAGCTTGCCCGTCACCTCCTCCGAGAACCCCACGAAGGAGAAACCGTAGCTGGCGCTGTTCTTGAGCAGCTCGTCCAGGGAGGTCCCGGACGGAGCCCAGCTCCGGTGCCTGAGCGCGCCAAACACCCACAGAGCCAGAGAAGGTGACTGTCCCCTTCTCTTCTCGTTGTCGATCATGAGATCTCTCCAATTCGCCCCATTTTTTGGCATTTTCGTCCCTCTGATGCTGAAGATGGTGATATGTCTCGTTTGTCGAAGATTTCAGCATACAAAGATGGTAACTGCCCCTTCTCCCTGCCGGTTGGGCTCCCACCAAGACCAAAGAGATCGCTCAGATCCACAGCGACTCTATTGTTTGTCTCCCTACTGTTTTGGGAAACGGGTAATCTGTGGAGAGGATCAATTGTATTCCCCGCCAGATTTTCCGAACTGGCATCGTCGTCGCTAGAAAAAGACGTATGTTTTTCGTCGGGTTGGTTTCACCGAGGTCGGTAGCAGCTACGGCGTTTTTACTCCGAACCCAGTGTGGCAGGGTGGAGTACTTCCGTTAATAATCAGTTAACGGACGCTAGTCGAGGGAGTTTGTATTCTGGACGGACGATCTGCCTCTGTTTATTGTGTCCAGTCCTCCGGATCTGGGATTCCACGGCTCGTCAACCTCTCCAACCCCGGCCTGATTACCGATCCCGGAATCGACGCGTCGCCCGAAGAACCGAGCGATCCTTCTTGCAACTCGGGCGGATTCGCCGCTTCCACTCGCGCTTCCTACCTCTGAGACCGCGGCAGATCGTTCATGTCAATCGTAGCCCTGCCGCCGGTTGCTTCATAGAAATTGTACTCGCGGTCGTCGTCGGACGCCGCCTGGCTGAACCAGGAAACGTCGTCGCTCAGCTGATCCAAGATCCTGCGCTTCGCCGGGTGGTGATCATCGACCAGAAGAATCGTTGCCGCGCGAAACTCACGTTGCGAGTGAGAAGAGTCGGGCACACGTGACCCATGCATCCTGACGATGTCATCGATCGTATAGGTTCTGATCTGACTCGCGGTGAATATCATTTCGCCATCGGCCGATGTAACGTGGTTGCCTCCTTCGCCGAGAAGCCACTCCCCATCCTCGGCCACCCAAAGGTCGGGCACCTCCTCCGGCGGTACGAGACCCGCCAAATACAATTCGATGGGGCTGTAGGGTTTGTCGTTGGCGGCCACTCCCCTCCTCGAGAAGTATCCTGCCGTATAACGACCGTCGCCATGGTCCACTAACTTGGCGATGTCGAATCCGCCAAGGATTCCGTCGGCGCTGCTGAATCCCCAGTGGGATCCCTGACCCGAACTCGGTGTGATGAAATTCGCCCACCGATGCATCAACTCATGCAGCATCGGGCCCTGATATATGATGGACTGGGTATTAATTGAAAAAGAAACAGTCCCATGAACGACCACGCCCTGGAGGGCCGCTGGAAACCTATAATCTGAGGAGTTCCGGAGGCCGATTCCTTGTACATCGTTGTGGGAACGAATAAAGGAGCTTTTCAGGTTGCTGGCAGGATCGTCTAATTCCTCGGCGTATAGGTTTAAAACAAAAACCAGGAAATCGAATTCATCATTGAAATACTCATAGAACCGTCTCGTCCAATCCACCGCTGACCAGCCGCCTGCAGCGAGGTTCTCGTCAACGGGCAAGACGAAAACGTTGTCGTTGTATATTTCCGGATCAGAAAAAGACTTAATGTCGTCAAAGAGAACCGTGACCCCCCTACCCTGAAGCGCGGGGACGTAGTCACGTATGGATATGCTGCTCAAGGGGTTTGCTCTCACGTCAACCACGCTGCCGGCGCCCAAGCCCGTGTTTGCCGTCAAAGGCTCAAGGTTCGATATGTCGTTGCTGGAGAGGACCGCTTCTCGCAGGTTGGTCAGCCCGGCAAACGGGGATATGTCTGCAATCCGGTTTTGTCCACCGTTCAGGTATTCCAGTTCAAGGAGGCCCGCCAGAGGCGACACATCCAGTATGCCATTATACTCGAGATTCAACCATGCCAGCTTGGTCAACCCCGCCAGCGACGACAAATCCGGTGTGTGATTGTGACCGAGGTCCAGCCAAGTCAGCCCGGATAGGCCAGCCAAGGGCAAGTAATCCAACGGCGGACGGTTTTCCTCATAGCGATAGCGATTGACCCCGCTGAGATTCAGCATTTTCAATTTGGAGAGGCGCCCAAGTTCCGGTGGGATCGGGCCTCTCAGATTGTCGTTCCCACCGAGGTCCAAGACCCTCAGGTTGGACAGCCGCCCCAATTCCGGCGGGATCGGGCCCCTCAGAAGGTTCAGACCGAGATCCAGGAACTCCAGTTGGGCGAGCACCCCCAGCTCCGGTCGGATCGGGCCCCTCAGATTGTTCCCACCGAGGTCCAAGACCCTCAGGTTGGACAGCCGCCCCAATTCCGGCGGGATCGGGCCCCTCAGAAGGTTACTACCGAGATCCAGGAACTCCAGTTGGGCGAGTGCTCCCAGCTCCGGTCGGATCGGGCTTTCCAGATTGTTCCAACCGAGGTCCAAGACCCTCAGGTTGGACAGCCGCCCCAATTCCGGCGGGATCGGCCCCGTCAGTCGGTTCCCACTGAGGTCCAGCCTCTGCAGATTGGAGAGCTGTCCGAGTTCGGGCGGGATCGGCCCCGTCAGTCGGTTCCCACTGAGGTCCAGCCTCTGCAGATTGGAGAGCTGTCCGAGTTCGGGCGGGATCGGCCCCGTCAGTCGGTCCCTACCGAGATCCAAGACCTTCAGGTTGGAGAGGCGCCCAAGTTCCGGGGGGATCGGGCCCCTCAGATCGTTACTACCGAGATGCAGGAACTCCAGTTGGGCGAGCGCTCCCAGCTCCGGTCGGATCGGGCTTTCCAGATTGTTCCTACCGAGGTCCAAGACCCTCAGGTTGGACAGCCGCCCCAATTCCGGCGGGATCGGGCCCGTCAACGCATTCACACTGAGGTCCAGCCTCTGCAGATTGGAGAGCTGTCCGAGTTCGGGCGGGATCGGCCCCGTCAGTCGGTTCTCACTTAGGTTCAGGACTCTCAGGTGGGAGAGCGAACCCAGTTCCGGTGGGATCGACCCCGTCAATCTGTTCCCGATTTTTACTCGTCTCCCATCTTCAGTTTCGACCCACTCGGCCATCCGCAGTCCGATCACCCGGCCCTGGCTATCGACCTCGACCCCGTACCATTCCCCCAGCGGGGCGTCGGTCAGCCAGTTGTCGCTACGGGTCCACGCCGATCCGCCCATGGCATCGAACACCGCCCTCAGCAACACCCGCTCGGAAATGGCCACCGTCACCGACGCCGTGGCCGTCTGTCCGTCCGCGCCCGTCACCGTGATGCGGTAGGTCGTGGTGACGTTGGGCGAAACCTTCCGCGTGCCCGAAGTCGGCACCACGCCGATGTCCGGAGTGATTTCGGCGCTCTCCGCACTCGTGGAGGACCACGTCAACGTCGTGCTCTGGCCCCGATCGATCGACGTCGGTGAAGCCGCCAGCGTCACCGTCGGAGGCGGGGCGAGACCGCCATCGATTCCTCCTCCTTCCGGGAGCCGGATCGCCGGCACCGCCGAGAGCGACGAGGTGCCCTTCCCGAACCGCAGTCCCAGCGGAGCGAACCCCGATTCGCCCTCCGCTCGCAGGAACAGGAGGCCCCGAAAGTCCCTCAGAAACTCCGTATCGACTCCTTCGATGTCGAACCATTCCGGGAGCGTGCGCGCCGCCTGGTGGAAGTCTCTCCAGGGGAGGAACACCCCGTCCAACGGGTCGTTTCCCTCCTCGTCGCGCAGTCTCAGCTCGATCCTGGATTCTGCATCCGGATTGAAGAGGGCCAGTCCCGCCCCCACGGTTCCCGATTCCTCCACGAACAGAGCGAATTCCTTCCCCAACTGGACCGGCTCGACACTGACTTCGATCCCCGTTTGGACGTGCCGGTACGTCAACAGTCCGCTCACTAAGGCGGAATCGGACTCGACCTGGATCCAGCCCCGCCGCATGGCTCCGGCTCCGGCGCTTCTCAAGACTCGACTGCCCAGCGCCGGAATCTCCAACGTCAGATTAGATTCGAACAGATCCAGCACCGGCTGTCCGTCCGAGTCGTGGACTTCGACCCGAACCTCGGCCGCAGTGTCCGCATCGACGTTGCTGAGCACCAGTTGCACCGACCATCCCCCTCCGTCCACGTAGTCGGGGAAGACCAGGTTTGTCTCTTTGGGTTCCTCACCATGAGTCCGGATCGCCGGCACCGCCGAGAGCGAAGACGTTCCCTTCCCGAACCGTAGCCCCAGCGGGGCGAACGGAGATTCGTCTTCACTCTCCAAGAACAACAGGCCGCGAAAGTCGGTCAAGAACCCCGTGTCCACCCCTTCGCCGCTGAACCATTCCGGGAGCGTGCGCGCCGCCTGGTGGAAATCCCTCCAGGGGACGAACCCGCCCTCCAAGGGGTCGTTCCCCTCCTCGCCTCGGATACGTAGCTCAAGGCGGGGCGAGGCGTCCGGCTTAAAGACGGCGACGCCGGCGCCGACCGTCGGGGATTCCTCCACAAACAAGGCGAACTGGGGTCCCAGATCGACGGGCTTGACGCCGACTTCGATCCCCGTTTGGGCGTTCCGGTAGGTCAGCAGTCCACCAACTGCAGCGGAATCGGTCTGGACCTGGATCCAACCCCGCCGAATGGCTCCTGAACCGGCGCTTCTCAAGACGCGACTGCCCAGCGCCGGAATCTCCAACGTCAAATCCGAATCGAACAGATCCCGGATCGGTTGGCCCTCGGGGTCGTAGACATCCACCCGGACCTCGGCTGCGGCCTCCGGGTCGACGTTGCTGAGGACCAACTGCACCGACCATCCCTCGCCGTCCACGTAATCCGGGAAGTACAGAATCATCTCCCCCGATTCCTGCGCCTGACGGGTGATCGAGTCGTCCGCCGACCGGAGAATGGTCTTTGATGGGGGCCCGCCGGATTGCGGTGGCGCCAGGACGAAAAACAGCCACCAGGCAATAAACGGACCCGAGAATGAGCCGAGTAGTGGACTTCTCAAGCGGGCTCCTCCTCCCATGAAGTCGTCTTGTTTTGGCGACCTAATACCTAATGACGTCTGGGAACCCAGATTATTCATGGGACATGTTGATAAGGGCTTCCAACCCGGCGTTTTCGTGCGGTCGCAGCCCGGTTTCTCTTGAACCTCTGCCGATTCGACTGAATCGGCTCGAAAACAGGACGATTGAACCAGTCATAAACCGTTTACCGGCCAGGGGGGCGTCACCCGCCGACAGGTTGACTTTCCGGTGAGAAAATCCCACCGTTTCGGTCCCTTCCACGGGCCCGATTCCTCCTCCGTCCACTATCCCGGCGCCCAGCACACCCGCGCCAGTCTCTGCCACAACCGCTTCCAGTCCGTCGCCCCTTGACTGATGACGAAAATCAAGGCCACTCTTCCTTTTAGAAGACTTCCCTCAAAACACCGAATGCACTTTCTGAATCGAGTATAGCAAGGATCCAGTGAAATTATCATTAAAATAAGGGTCGATATGGTGAATATTTGGTGAAATCCCAACTCCTACACTGACCGTCGACTCTCTTCCCATGTGGCTGGCGCGAGATGGGAAGACATTTCTCGGCCAGGATGGAAGAGGACCTCGCGTCGGGGCACGGCGCAGTCCACACTACGCCTTCCCTGGTCCGTCAACCGGCTCGACCCAATGGCGCGCCCGAGCTTCCGGGTCCGCTCCGACCGGTGAGCGGAGTCGTCCTTCGAATGCCGCGTCTGGCTGGTCAAGACATACTCTCGGGCCAGCAGGTGGAACTCCCGCTGGCCTCATGGGGCTGTCTTCAGTGTGCCCTCGATCCGGAGGCGTGACGCGCCGGGGGCCTCCTTGCGGGGCTCAATGGGTCGTCCCGACCGGCCCGCTCAGCATGCACAAGCGTATCCTTCGGACATCATCTCTACGTCGGCGGGGACCGCCGGCAGGTCGGTCGAGCCGTGCCGTTTTGCCCACTTGGTACCTCCGGCAGCCCGGGAGAGCCCCGGGTTGAATCCGGGGCTCGCGCACCACGCGGACCAGGTCTCCCGTCAACCCCTCCGCCAGCCGGAGAGCCTGCTGGATGGCCCGCTCCTTTCGGTTCCGCGCCCGAGCCAGCGCCCGGTTGGGGCGCTCGACCCGATCGGCCATCATTCGCATCTCGCTGGATCGCTCCCCGCTGTAAGACTGAGGCCCCCGGTGGATGTTCGACACCCGACTGAATCCCGCTGGCGTCTCCAGGTCACCTCGTTTCAGGGTCTCGGTCCGGAGTTCGGCCAAGCTCCGCGGATTGATCCACTCCTCCCCGCCGGATGTCATCAGCGCCCGATTCGCCGGCGCCTGCCAGTCCCTCCGGACCTTCCGCAAAACAGGCTCCGAGTAGCAAGACACGGAATTGAGTCCATCGCAGTTTTCAACACTGGGCCTATCTTCAAGGCGCGGGCCTCCCTGACGTTATCGCTCTACCCGTCGGAAACACTCTTGGTCACTGTCGAGGCTTCGACCTCCTGTCCCCCGTGGAACGTCCCCACAGAGGGCAGGAGGTACGCAGCAACAACACGGAATTTTTCACCGGATGAGGCTAACCGAGGGAGGCAGTGGCCACGGCGTGTTGCGACCCGAATCAGCCCAGATTATTCATGGAACATGTTGATAAGGGCTTCCGACCCGGCGTTTTCTGGCGGTCGGAGCCCGGTTTCTCTCGAACCTCTGTCGATTCGACTGAATCGGCTCAAAAACAGGACGATTGAACCAGTCATAAACCGTTTACCGGCCAGGGGGACCGTCATCCGCCGACAGGTTGACTTTCCGGTGAGAAATTCCCACCGTTTCGGTCCCTTCCACGGGCCCGATGCCTCCTCCGTCCACTATCCCGGCGCCCAGGACACCCGCGCCAGTCTCTGCCACAACCGCTTCCAGTCCGTCGCCCCTTGACTGATGACGAAAATCAATCGCCTCCCCTGACGCAACGCCCGAGATGCCACTCGCAACACCCGCTCGCGAAAACGACGCAGACTCCAGCCCCGACGCGTCGCCTGCTCCATCAGCACCCGACCCAGGTGCAGGATCTCGTACCCCAGCAGATTCAGCAGGAACCGGACTTCGTTGTGGGGTCGAACTCCGGCCTCCGTCGTCGCTTCCGGCTTGGCTCCCGGCTTCAGCGGGTTCCCCCGATAGTGCGTCTTGGGCCGGCTCGCGGAGGACAAGGCCGGATCGAGCACGTCCATCAACTCCCCCATGTGGCCTTCCGCCTTCCCCCGTTTGCGGTACTGCGCCAGCAACTCCTGAGCCTCGTATCGTTTCCGACTCAGGCTCGTCAGCAACCAGAAATGATCCGGATACAACTCCCCCGGTCGCTCCCGCACCACCAGCACCACCCGGCGCGCCCGATCCCAACTCTCCGCCTGATAGGTCAGCTCATGGAACCAGAGCCTCGGTGGTGCATCCGGGGATCGCCCCGCCGGTTGGGTCAAGTAGGGCTTCGCCATCCGGTTCAGGACCTCATTCTTGCGGATTCGAGCGATATAGGGCACGCTTCTCGACTCCAGCCCCTTCAGTAGCCCCGGCTCCGGGAACCCCGCATCCATCCGCACGATCATCGAGCCGCACAGACGCCCCCGACAGCGGTCCACCACCCGGAGCGTCAACTTCAGCGCCTTCTTCCCCAGGTAGCTGGCTCCCGGAAAAATCTCCCCGTCGATCAGGTCCCCCGTCTCGGCACAACTCGCCACCAACCCGTGGTCCATCCGCTGGCGATAGTATCCGTTCCACTCGCTTCCCAGGGGATGCCCATGGACCTCCACCGGGAGACCGTCCACGTCCAGGTACATCGTCTTTTTCCGTCTCTTCTTCCGTGGGGTCTTTTTCCCCCGTTTTCGCCGCCGGCCTTCGATCATCTCGATCCGACGGCACGCCAGCTCCGTCACCGCCTGGTGCAGGACCGGAAGGTTCTCCTTCCGGCTGAGCGTGTCCAGTAGTCGGGACAAGGTCGGCTGTGACGCCAGCCCGTGGCCCTCCTCCAAGGCCGCCGTGCCCCGACGGGTCTGGCTCGCCACCCGCAAGCTCGGATCCTGACGCAGGCGGTCGGCGTCGGACTGGTCGCGCCAGCCCTGCCCCAGCAGCAGGAGTCGAGTCCGCAGCAGATCCGACAGCGGATAGCGGATCGAACTCGGGTGTCGCGGATCGTGCAACCGCCCGGTCAACCAGTCGATGAGGCCGCTGCGATCCATCAGCTCCCGCTGCACCAGGGCTCCCGTGTCCGCACTGAGCAACTCGGGGCGGGTCTCGAGGCGGAGGGATCGGTTGAATGAGGGCCGGATCTGCGGTATCGTCTCAGGCATGGCGTGCTCCGTTTATTGTGGTTGTTTTTGTAACACCATAACTATACCACAAATGACGGGCACGCCGCCTCTTTTTGCCGCCCTTGGAAGGGGAGAAAACCTTGGAAATGCGAGGGTTTCGGACCCCTCTGAACCCAAAGATTAAGGCGGAGTCGAAAACCACGATAGCGTTTCACCCACGGCGGCTCTCGACCTTTTTATGTGGGTATCCCGTAACCCTCTGATCCGACTCGACATGGCGGGAACGCTTTCCCATTTTATGTTTGCATGATGAATAATCTGGGGGGAATCGAGAACCGGACAGGCCAGGCATGAGAAATGTCGGCTATCCATCCCAGGGAACCTTCACAAGCGCCCCAGCCAACGGAGAATATAGGGGGTCAGAGGCAGGATGTAGAGTCCAATAAAGTATATTATCGGAACCTATTCTGCGGATCCGGAACTCGGCACCTGCCCCAGGAATCCATCGGTACATACAGACTCCGAATCGGCTGTCCCGGTCGGTGTACCGCGCGCCAACTCACGCCCCGCTTGGCCAGCCGATGCATCGATCTGGCCCCGACCGATCTGATCACCGACGAATAAGTTACATACCCGCGTTGGTGGTCACCTGGAACACGCGACGCAACTCCGGAGTCACTCGCATCAGGACTCTCGATTCGGTCCATTGTTGCCAATGTGGAACGTCCCACCCCAAAGCCCTTCGAAAAGTGAAGGTCGTGGCTACTGCCTCGTCAAGTGGAGCTCGAACTGGTCCATGGAGAGCTTCCCGGTCACCTCCTCCGAGAACCCTACGAAGGAGAAGCCGTAGCTGGCGCTTTTCTTGAGCAGCGCATCCAGGGAGGCTCTGGAGGGGGCCCAACTCCGGTGCCACAGGGATTCGTCGTTCACCAGGACGAAATGCTCGGGCGGACCCCATTTCCCGTGGTGGATCTTGAGCGGACGGCCCGTGTAGTGCCACCGGGTGCCGCCGGAGTGGACCCAGAAGTAGCATTCGGCGCCCTTTAGATCCAGATCGTCACCGCGGAGGTGGACCGACACCCGGGCTCCCCGAAGGTCGAGGGCTTCCTCCTCCCGAAATCCCGTGGGCCGCGGAGTTGTACTCGCCCCTTCCTCGAGGTCCTCGGCAATCCACCGGTGATAGAGGATCAGAGGCAGGATCGAGTGAGGATCCTCAGGAGTGTCGATCCGCCAGCGGGAGTCATCGGCCCAGACGTACCCGGAATTTCCGACTCCGCCCGTCTTTTCCCAACTGGTCAGGTAGAAGACGTTCTGGTTTCCGCTTCCGCCGGTGTAGTCGTAGATCTGCCAGCTCTCCCGGCCGGCGTCGAAGGTATTGATCCGCGCTCCGGTCGTCTGCATCTCACCAAGCTCGCTGCATCCGGCGCAGATGAGGAGTATTACCGGCAGAATTCCTATCTTCATGTGTCCTCCCGGAACCGGCCCTGATCCTGCCCGCCAGTCTTACTGCGCGGCAGGGTTGATCACGTTTCCGTCCTGATCGAGCCGTTTCAGTTCCCCAAGATTGAGCTCGCGGACCCCCTCTTCGATCTTCGAGAGGTCGCCGACGATGACCCACACCAACTGGTCGGGGCGAATTACCTCGTTGGCGGAGGCCTGGATAGCCGGGATGTCCAACGCTCTAACTTTACCGGGAAAGGTCCGGTAGTAGTCGTCGGCCAGCCCGAAGCGGACGATCTCGGCGATGGTTCCTCCCACTGCACCCGAGGTCTCCCACCGTCCAGGCAGGCTGAGCGTCTGGGCCTTCTTGGCCCGGTCCAACTCCTCCGCCGTCGCCGGCCGATCTCCCCGATATTCCCTGAGCTCGCGGTCGATCTCCGCCGCCGATTCCTTGGTCTTGTCCGTCTGAACCGGAGCATAGACGATGAAGGGCCTCTGCCCCTTGGCCCCCAGCAGGAGGGTCCGGGCCCCGTAGGACCAGTGCTTTTCTTCCCGCAGGTTCATGTTGATGCGGGAGGTGAAGCTGCCGCCGATGATCCGGTTCATGGTGATCAGGGCGATCTCGTCCGGATTGTTGGTGGGCGGCGCCACGTGCCCCGCAAAAATCAGCGATTGCTGAGACCCGGGCCGATCCATGAGGTAGACCTGGGACCGGGAGTGGTGGTCTACTCGCCCGACCTGCTTCTCCGGAACCGGTCCGCTCTGCCAGGCCTTGAAGACCCGCTCCAACTGAGGTTCGATCTCAGCCAAGGTCGTATCCCCCACCACGATCAGGGTGGCGTTGTTGGGCCGGTACCAGGTGGCGTGGAAATCCGCGAGCTGGTCCCGGGTGATGGCCTTGGCCGTCTCTTCGGTTCCGGACCCGGTCAGTGGGTTCGCGTAGGCATGGTCCGCCCCGTAGATGAGCTTGGGCATCACCCGCAAGGCCATGCTGACCGGGCTGACCTTCTCCCGTTGAATCCGGGCCAGAAGCTGGCGCCGGAGCCGCTCCAGCTCCTTCCCCGGGAAAGAGGGGTTCAAGACCACGTCGCCATAGAGGTCCAGCGACTCGGCGAGGTTCGACTTGAGCGCGGACAGCGTGACCGTCGAATCGTCGAGAGACGCGTTGCTGCCGATGCCGGCCCCGAGACGGGCCGCTTCCTCGCTGATCTCAAGTGCGCTGCGAGTCGAGGTCCCCTCGTCCATCATGTCCGCCGTCAGGTTGGCCGTCCCCGCCAGTCCGCCCAGATCGGCGGCATATCCGGCATCCATGAGCAACCGGAAGTTGATGATGGGCACTGCGTGGCGCTCGGCCAGGATCACCTTCAGACCGCTGGACAGGGTCGCCTTCCGAAGGCGGGGAAATTCGGCGGGCGGCGGCTCGCCCACGTCCGGCAACCGGTCCCGATCCGCCCCCGAATCGGCTGTCGAGTACTCGGGGAACGGGTGCACTTCCAGGATGAAATCCCCGTCGGACAGCCACTCGCGAGCCGCTTCGCGGAGGTCCTCCGGAGTCGCCTCCTCCAGGTACCGGAAATATTTCTTGTAGGTATCGGGGGAACCGCCGTAGACCTCGTTGGCCGCCAGGGTGTCGGACTTGCCTCCAAACCCGCCGACCCGCTCCAAGCCCCGCACGAAACCGGCAAATATCTGAGTTCTGACCAGATCGAGCTCCGACTGGGTGGGACCTTCCTGAATAAATTTCTCCACCTCTTCGGCCAGGGCCCGCTCCACCTCACCCAGCGTCTTGGACGGGTGGGCCGTGGAGATCATTTGGAATTGGCCGCCGAGTTCGCGTGAGTAGACGTAAGCCGACACGTCCGTGGCGATCTGGTCCTTGTAGACCAGCCGCTTGTAGAGCCGCGAGGTCTTGCCCCGCCCCAGGATCCGGCCCGCCAGGCCCAAAATCGCCACTTCCCGGGTACCCCACTGGGGCACGTTCCAGACCCGGTAGATCCGGGCCTGGGGGACACGGTCCTGCATCTGCTGGCGGTGGGTCCCCGTCATCTTGGCGATCCAGGCTTCCTGTTTGTCCACCGGCGGACCGGAGGGGATGTCTCCGAAATAGTGCTCGACCCTCTTCTTCACCTCCTGGGCGTCGACGTCGCCGGCGATGGACAGCACCGCGTTGGCGGCGCCGTAATAGGTCTTGAACCACTCCTTGACGTCGTCCAGCTCGGCGGCGTCCAGATCCTCCATGGAGCCGATGGTGGACCAGGAGTAGGGATGGCCGGCCGGATAAGTGTTCTCGGTCAGAAGAGTCCAGGTCCGGCCGTACGGTTGATTCTCCCCCTGGCGCTTCTCGTTCTGGACAACGCCGCGCTGCTCGTCCAGCTTCTCCTTGGAAATGGCCCCCTGCATGTGGCCCATCCGATCCGACTCCAGCCACAGGGCCAGGTCCAGGGCGTTCTTGGGGACGTTCTCGAAGTAGTTGGTGCGATCGGCGTTGGTGGTGCCGTTCATTC
Source organism: Acidobacteriota bacterium (assembly GCA_965217775.1). Lineage (GTDB taxonomy): Bacteria > Acidobacteriota > UBA6911 > RPQK01 > JAJDTT01 > JAJDTT01. The sequence continues at coordinate 1,171,048 of CBDCJH010000002.1, read as the reverse complement.
CGGTGGCGCCGACCTCCTCCAAGGGCTCGAAGAACTCGCCGGGCCAGTGTTCCGTCCCGTTGAACATCAGGTGCTCGAAGAGGTGGGCGAATCCCGTGCGCCCCGGTTTCTCGTTCTTGGACCCCACGTGGTACCAGACGTTGACGCCCACGATGGGCGCCTTGTGGTCCTCGTGGACGATCAGGGTGAGGCCGTTGGGCAGGACGAACTTCTCGAACGGGATGTCGATCTGCGACCCCATGGAGCCGTCGGTGCTCTTCGCGGGGAAGGCAACGCCGGGCCAGACCAGGACCAGAGAGATCAATACGGCCAGTTTCTTCATGGAACTCAACCTCCAGAACTTCCGAACAACCGCCGGTCTCAACGCATCTCGAAGGCGAAGAGCTTGGCGCCGCGCAGCCGGAACCGCAGGCGAAAGGACTCACCCGCATCGATTCCCAGATCCGGCCGGCCCTTCCAGGTCACCTGCTGCGACAGCCGGTCACCAGACAGGGTATCGCACTCGGCCAGGGTTCTGCCCTCGACGCCCACCACCTCCACTTGAACCGAACCGTTCCGGCCCGCGTCGAAGTTGAGCCAGAGGGTCTTGCCCTGGCTGGAGAGGGGATTGGTGACGAAGGACCCCACCTCGTCCGCCACCAGGGCGCTCAGGCGCTGCTTGGGCCAGACGGCGAAGGCGACCTCCCCCAGCGGGCTGAGGCGGGGAAACTTGTGGGGAACGGCGAAACCGATGTAGGGCAGGATGACCCGGTCTCCCGGGATCTCGGCCAGCCCGGCCCCTGGAAAGAGGCAACCGGCATCGAACGATCCCTCCGGACCGGGCTCCAGGACCGGCCCCCCGGGCAGGAAGTTCCAGATCCTCCCCGCCAGGCTGGCGGCCACCCGGACCGTGCTGGTGTCCAGGTTCCGGTGATAGATCATGGGAAACATGAGGTGCATGGTGCTGGTGCCCGGGTAGAGCGCTTTTCCGTTGGTGTAGTAGTCAACCCAGGCCGCCTCCGAAGGATTGGGGGCCAGCACCATCTCGGGACGGGGCCAGCGCCGGAAATCGGTGGTCTCGGCCCGGCCGATCATGCGCCGTCCCCAGAACCCCATCCGGAAGTAACCCACGTAGCGGCCCAGGCGCTGGTCCCAGTAGGCCGTGGTCCCGGTGTCGCTGACGTGCCCCATGAGCGGCTCTTCCAGCTCCCGCCACCGGATTCCATCCGGAGAGACCGCCCCCATGAGAGCCGTTCCGTCCTTCGAGGCCGGCGTCACCGACTCGGGGCGGACGCCCTTCAGCCTTTCGACGGTCTCCTGGTCGACGGCGGCCTGGTAGATGGCCTTGAAGCGCTCGGCCGGCTCGGCGCTGGGGTCCACGAAGATGGCGGGACCGTGAATCCCGTATCTGCAGACTCCCGGCCCCAGGACGAGGTTGTTCTCGCGGCTGCCCTGGAACTCCACCTGTCCCAGCGGCGGTTTGCGGTAGTTCAATCCGTCCTCGGACTCGGCGTAGCAGACCATGTAGCCTTCCGAGCTCCGGCCGAGCCGGTAGGTCGTGGTGTTGTAGAAAAGAAGGTACTTACCTTCGTGGTGGATCAAGGTGACGTAGGGCGTGAAGAACTCCCACGGGCGGTCGTTCCGGATCACAGGCCCCAGCTTGCCCGCCGGCTGCACCTCGATCCGGACCCCGCTGGGGACGTCGCGGGGATGGACTTCGATCTGGGAGTTGATCTCCGGACCGTACTCCTCGGGCCGGTCCCGCTGAATCCGCTTTCCCCGGTAGGTGTAACTCACGTGCCCTGGATTCACGTAGCGCCAATCCACGAAGAGATGAGGGCCCGGTTCCAGCGGGTAGGGGCGCTGATGGTAACCGTAAGCGTAGAGGGCGGCGTCCGGCGACGGCTTCAGGGAACTCTCCGAGCCCGCTGCACAGGTGTAGCCGGCGGTGCCAACCAACAGCGCCGCTGCTACCGAAACGAGTCGATTCGTGAATGGCCTCATGGAAATTCTCCTCCAGTGTCCGATTTCGGACAGTTCATCCCAATTTCGAACAGTTTGTCCGTTTTCGGACAGTCCGTCCGGCTTTTCTCAGACCCGGCAAGGGCACCTGACGCAAAGTTCTCGCCGGGGTGCTATGAAAATATCATCACCGATCGTCCGTGATTCCAGGCGAGCGCGTGCGACACGTAGGGGCGCCCCTTGTGGGTGCCCTCTTCCGCCCCTTGTGGGTGCCCTCCCCGAAACCACGTGTGCGTCAGCGCGTGACTCCATGAAAAATCCGTTGCAACTGTCCGATTTCGGGACAGACTGTCCGAAATCGGACAGTTCAGCGAGCGGGACCGGAGGTCTTTCCGTCTCCTGCGAAGAGCGGAACGGTTACAAGGAGCCCGTTTTCCTGCTATTTTTCGGAATCCTCCCTAAGCTTATGGAGCGCACTCAATGCAAGATTCGATCGAACGGTTGACATCCTCGCTTCGCAGTTCTCAGATGCTGCGTCTCTTGTGGGTCGGGTTCCTGGCGCTACTGCTCCAGATTCCGATCGCGCTGATTGCGGAATTGGTTTCCGAGCGCCAAGAGCGTCGTCAAGAGGCAGTGGCGGAGGTTTCGTCAAAGTGGGGAAACACCCAGATCATCACTGGGCCGGCCTTGGTCGTTCCCTACACCCATCGTTGGACCGAGTTCGCGACAGGCGGCCAGGAAGTCACCCGCACCGAGGTCCGGAACGCCAGCTTCCTGCCGGAGCGGCTCCACACTCGCGGCTCCATCGACAGCGAGACCCGCTCTCGGGGGATTTTCTCAGTCCCGGTCTATCGGCTCGGCCTCACGGTCGAAGGCGAGTTTGCACGTCCCAGCTTCGCGGAGCTGGGTGTCGAACCTGCGGCGGTCAACTGGGAGCGAGCCTATCTGGCAGTCGGAATATCCGACGCGCGGGCAATCCAGGAAGAGACGGCCGTGTCGTGGAACGGCCAGCCGGCGTCATTTCTTCCGGGAACCGGAGCCTTCCTGGACGGGATTGCGGGTATCCACGCAGTCGTTGCCGTGGCGGACACATCAGAGAGGTTCAAATTCTCTTTCCCGCTCTCTCTGAATGGCAGCCTCGGTCTCTACTTCACTCCCTTCGGGCAGGAAACCGTCGCCGAGCTCCAGTCGGACTACGCCCATCCCAGCTTCCAAGGCAACTGGCTCCCGGCCGAGCGCTCCGTGTCGGCCACTGCCTTCCAAGCCAAGTGGTCGATCCCGTTTCTCGGCCGAAACTACCCGCAGGCGTGGACGGCCGAGGCCAAGATGAGCGAAGCCATCGACAGCTCACGCTTCGGTGTCGAGCTGGTCCATCCAGTGGACCACTATCGGATGGCGGAGCGGAGCGTAAAGTACGCGTTCCTCTTCATCCTTCTCCCCTTCGCCGTCGTCTGGCTGATTGAAGTTCTGGTCGGCGTTCGCGTCCATCCGATCCAATACCTCATGCTCGGAGGCGCGCTCTGTCTCTTCTACCTGCTGGAGCTCTCACTGTCCGAGCACATCGGGTTCCCTCTCGCATATGCCATGGCGAGCATATCGATCATCGCCCTGGTGGGGGCGTACTCGGCGGCGGTACTGCACCGTAAACGGCTTGCCTCGCTTCTCGCCGCCGGCGTCGCCCTGCTCTACGCCTACCTCTACATCCTCCTCATGAACGAGGACTATGCTCTTCTCATCGGATCGCTCGGCCTCTTCGTCATCCTCGCGGCGATCATGTACGCCACGCGGCGCGTGGACTGGTACACGGCAGGATCTCGGCCTCCTGAATCATCCGGGTCTTCGTAGTGGCGGGAATGACGCGGGCGGCACAACACTGAGACGAGACGACTGGTGTCGCAGAGACACCGACTCAATCAGGAAGCACCCTTCGCGGCTCCGCGATCATGAACCAAATCCATCGTGCGCTTCACCGTGGAGGCCTTCAAGGCCGGCTGGTCCGGGCCCGGAACGGCGACGACAAGTGAACCGCGCTGCTCAAGCGTGACTTCAAGTGGCACCGGTTCAATCTGAACCCGTCCGGAAACGACCCGAAATCTGACTCTGGTACCCGGTTCCAGCCGCGCCGCGTCTCGAATCGCCTTGGGAATCACGATACGGCCAGCTCTGTCGATGGTTGAGGTCATGGCAGATTTGTTACCTCTAAACCGACTACGATAGATCATCCGCGAATCCGGGTGGCCCTTCCGGGTAACAGAGGTCCATGGGCAGCGGAATCCGTGACGGTATATCGAGTCGGTCCCAGGTGTCCGAAATCGGGACAAACTGTCCGAATTCGGACACTTTTTCGCTCGTCACTTCGGTTGTCACCGGGGCCAATCGGCCGGGACTCGAACCACGAGGGTTCCCGCGATCTTGTCGTGCCATGCCTGCCGCTCCGGATCCCAGAGAATCCAGAGCCATCCCAGTCCCACGACCAACGTCGAAAGGATGCTGCTGAGTCCCCGCACCGCCGCCTCGGTGAAGCGGATCGGGGTTCCATCGGTGCGCACGACGCGCAAACGGCAGATGATGCCGCCGACCGTCGTCCCCTGCCAACTCCAGTGTGCGATGCGATAGATCAAGAAAAGCAGAAACGTTTTTCCTCCTCCTATCTCCAGGAGGTGCGTCAAGAAGGCCACCATGGCGAGATCAATCAGGAAAGCCCCCAGTCGAACCAGAAAGGTGGCTCTCTGAAACGCGGAAAGGTCGTCCGCCGAAACGCGTTCGTCTTGCGATGCCGTTTGTGCGGCGGATTCCACAGCTTTGTCATCCGCTGGTCCGCTTCCTGCCGGTACCGGCGGCGGCGATGGCGCGGCCGGGGACGGTGCGGCCGGATTTTCTCGCCTCAAACCCGCAAAGGCTTCGGTCGCCGCCGCGCCCAATGCCAGTACGCACAACACGGACCATGCGGCGAAACCCAGGACAGGAATCATGAAGACCAGAGTGATCAAGGCAAGTCCGATCAGCAGCGACCGCGCTGCATCGACACGGTTTTCCGGAGACTCCTCAGCCAGAACACGGGTTCCGATCCAGCGGGCCACACCCACACTCCCCACGAGTCCGGCGACCAGGAGCATGACCCAGAAGAACGGAATCAGCACCAGCCCGATAACGGACACCACCAGCATCAAAGACAGGGGAGCAATCAAGACCACCACCAACATGCCCACCAGACCCACGCTCAGCGGCTTGTCGGCGAGAGCTTGAGCGCAAGCGTGCACGGGACCGGAGAAGATAAAGTTGATCAGCAGATACAAGAGTGCCAGAACGGCCACGACAGCCCAGATCCAGGTTAGACTCGGCACGATAGGCCGGCCCAGAAACAGCCCTTGGGTGAACCAGGGAATCACTTCGGCCAGCATCCCTCCTGTAGGAATTGTCCCGATCGATACCTGTTCTCCGCCCGGTTCGAAGCCGGGGGGAACCTCCAACCCACCTCCAAGCACCACCAGATCTCTTTGTACGGTGGCTCCCTCCTCGACTTCGACCGTTCCTCCCAAGACCACGACATTGCCCTGGACGCGGGCGCTGCCGGCAAGCGTCGCTCCGCCGGCGATCACCACCATTTCGTCCTTGACCGTCCCCTCGATTCGAGCCAGACCCGAGATGACGACGAGCCTTTCGACCTCTTGATCTTTTGGGAGAACGTAGTTCCCGCCGATCTTCACCACTTCACCGTCATCGCTGCCGACTTCCAGAATCCCTGGAACCGGAGGCGCGTCAGGCCCGCTCGAATCGAGGCCACAACCCGCGGAGAGACCCAGCGCCACGACCAACAATCCCGAAAATGCCCAAGCGAACTTCATCGTCCAGCCTCCCTTTCCTGGAGCAAACGGGCCAGTGCCGCACCGAGCAACGCGCTCGCCATGCACACGACCACGATCACGATCATGAGATGTCCGGCAACCGGTTCCAGAATCACACGACGCAGGATCCGCCCACTTTCCGCCAGCGCCGAAATCGTGTCGGTGACGGCAATGATGCTCGTCTCTACCCTCGTGGCCCAGGAGAAATCGAAAAGGCCACGTGCGCCTTCGACGACGTGCCAAGCCATACTGCAAAGGCCCAGGAGCAGCGTCACCGACACCACTTGCCAAACCCGCGGCCAAGCGATCCAAGGCTGCGCATACCAAGGACTCTGACGCCGCGTTCGAACCCGAGCCATCACCCGGGGAACGAGTGTTCTCGGCGCACGCGGCGGCGGGAGTTGGGACAGTCTTCGATGAATCATGGACTCCGGATCATTGCCGTTCATCGTTCATCTCCATCAAGCGCCGGAGAGCCTGGCGGCCCCGGTGGATGTCGGTCTTGACCTTGGCCAGGGTGACACCCAGGATTCCGGCGATCTCTCTATAACTCTTATCTTCGAAATGAAACAGCACAAGCGGCACACGTTGATGAGGCGGCAACCCACGAATTCCCTGCTCCAACCGCGCATGCTCGCCGGCGCGTTCCAGGTCCGCCGACTGGGACCCGGGCACAACCAGACGCTCTTCGTAGCTCCGTCCGGCTCCGGCTGCATCGGGCGATCGCTGGCTGAACAGACGCCAGCGCGCCCGATAACGGGACAGGTGGTTCAGGCACAGGTTCGTGGTCACCGTTCTCAGCCAGCCTCCTGCCGAAGGGTTGCTCCCCAACCGTTCGAAACGTTCGAACGCCTTCAGGAAGACGGTCTGGGAAACGTCCTCGGCCTCGGCCTGATCCCCCAGCAACCGCACGGCGATGCCGAAGACCCGGTCCTGGTGCTTGCAAACGAACGCTTCAAAAGCGCTGGTGTCGGTCATAACGCACTGGCGATTTCGATCCCATCGTCCTAATGAAAACCCCGAAGCCCGGCGAAAGTTTCATTGTTTCTCGAAAAACTTGATCACCACTTCAGTCTATCGACACCTGTGGAGACCGGAACCAATGGCGCCGGGTCCTTGATACCGGCAAAGTGGGCAAGCTATGGTCTCTGGAAAACTGGGAGGCGTCATGAATTGGTCCAAGTATCGAAACACCTACGGAATCTGCCTCGGACTCGTCACTGCGAGCCTGCTGCTTCAGGCCCGTGACCTGAAGTTCGAGGAACACCTCATCTCCAACGACTACACCTACGCCTACGCCGTGGCCGCGGCCGACCTGGACGGTGACGGCGACCTGGATCTCACCAGTTCCGATTGCGGGACCAAGGGATCCCGCATCCACAACGCCTTCTACTGGTACGAGAACGACGGATCCGGCAAGTTCCGGCGCCATTCCATCGCCAGCGAAGACTGGCAAGGCCGTTACGAACGGCACCGGCTGGCGGACATCAACCAGGACGGGCGTATCGATCTGGTCGGGATCGACAATTTCTACGGCGACGTCTTCTGGTTCGAGAACCCGGGAAATCCGGCGCAGACCAAATCGTGGAAAAGACACTCCATCACCAGCGGCGGCCTCATGGGGGCCTACGACGTGGACGTGGCCGATCTGGACGGGGACGGCCGCCCGGATGTGGCCGCTTCCAGTTGGCGGCTCGGGAACAAGTTCACCTGGTATCGGAATCCCGGTCCGTGGCAGCACGAGGAATGGCCCACCCATGTCGTGGACGAAGGCCGGTTCGAGACGCGGATGATCCGGGCAGGAGACTTCAACGGGGACGGGCTCATGGATCTCGTAGGTTCGGCCCGGGTGGCCGGCATGGTTCTCTGGTACGAGAACAGCGGTAATCCGGCCGCCGGTCCCTGGAGGCGGCACGTCATCAGCCTCCGCCACCTTCCCATGCATGGGACGCCCGTCGACCTCGACCGGGACGGCGACCTGGACCTGATCATGGCGGGTGGGCTGCTGGGGAGAGATGCTCCCGACCGCCACTATCTGGTCTGGTACGAGAACACTGGCGAACCCGGACGGGGCCACCGCTGGCGCATGCACAACATCCAGGAAGGTTTCTGGTACGGCTTCGAGGGTGTCCCCCACGATCTGGACAAGGACGGCGACCTGGACGTGGTGGCCACCGGGTTCGGCCAGAAGGGGCAGGTTGCCTGGTTCGAGAATTCCGGAGATCCCACGGCGCCCTGGAAGAAGCACCCGCTGAAGGAGCATTGGATTCTGGGCGCCACCGTGATCGTGGCGGACATGGACGGGGATGAGTGGCCCGACGTGGTCGCCGTCAACGAGCGGGGCCTGGAGTTGCGCTGGTGGCACAACCGGGGTCCGCATTAGGAGGGGCGACTTTCTTGTCGCCCATTAGGAGGGGCGGCTTTCTTGCCGCCCATTAGGAGGGGCGGCTTTCTTGCCGCCCATTGGGACAGGCGACTTTCTTGTCGCCTGGTCTTCTGTGTTGCTATGCGATTCGGTGGCCGCAAAGTGTAGAGGCCGGAAAGTGTAGAGTGGGGACTCCGTCCCCCCTAACCCCCCTGGTCGGCGGCAAGAAAGCCGCCGCTTGTCTGTTTAAATAGGGCCGTCCGGGTCGCTCATGAGCGACCCGGACGGCGGTGGCTGGACCGTGTCGCCGCTGACCGTCAGATCCGGATGTGGAGTGAGGTCGGCCACCGTCTTTCCCGATGTCCTGAATGGATACAAGGGCATCATGGCCCGAATGACAAGCACAGGAGACAGGAAAGATGAAACAGCATACCGTAGGCATCGACATCTCGAAAGCGCACCTGGACGCGCACCGGCTGGCCGACGGCCATTCCGCCCAGTTCGACAATGACCCGGCCGGCTTCCGGGCGCTGATCGATTGGATCGGAACTCCGGTCGAGTGCGTCGTCTACGAGGCCACCGGCCCCTACCACCGGGACCTCGAGGAAGCGCTGTCCAAAGCGAAGCTGCCGCTGGCGAAGGTGAACCCCTGGCAGGCGCGGCGCTTCGCCGAGGCGACCGGGAGCCGTGCCAAGACCGACGCCGTAGACGCTCGGAAACTGGCCCAGTTGGCCGCCAGCCTGGATCCGCGCCGGACCCCGGCGCCGTCGAAAACGCAACGCCGGCTCCAGGAACTGCAGATGGTCCGGGACGGGCTGATGCGCCAGCGCACGGCCACGCTCAACCGCCGCCAACAGCTCCGCGAACCCGTGTTGAAACAGCAGCACCAGACCCAGATCAACATGTTCGAGCGTCACGTGCGCACCATCGACCGCAAAATGCAGACGCTGATCGCGGCCGACGAGGCGCGGGCCCGCAAGTTGGAGATCCTCACCTCCATCCCGGGGATCGCGGCCACCACCGCCGCCGGTCTGCTGGCCGAGATGCCCGAGTTGGGCGCCCTCAGCGGCAAGGCCGCCGCCAGTCTGGCCGGGTTGGCCGCCGTTCCGCGCGAGTCGGGGGCTTGGCAGGGCCGGGCGTTCATCCGCGGCGGACGGGCGCGGGCGCGACGGCTCCTGTACATGCCGGCGGTGTCCGCCCTGCGCTGGAACCCCGACTTGGCCGAGGTGTACCGGAGGCTGAGAGAGCGCGGCAAGCCCGGCAAGGTGGCCCTCGTCGCCGTCATGCGCAAGCTCATCGTCCTGGCCAACACCCTCGTCCGGCAGGACCGCACCTGGTTGCCCGTCGCACCCCGCGTGGTCTCCTGAGCCCACGGAGCGACCCGAGGAGGAGAGGGGACGTGTCGGGTCCCCCAAGGAACGTCTGTAGAACTTCCGGTCAGGCCTGGCCGGAAGCTTGCTTACGGCCATGAAAGCTCTTCACGCCCTGGGGAGCGTCGGGTCACCCGAAGGGGCGCAGCGAAGCGGAGGAGCCGGAGGCTTGACCCGACGCTCCCCAGGGCGTATCCGGACCTCCCGGAGGACTGACGTCGACGATCTCAGGCCCCTCGATCCAGTTGATCGGTCCACTCATCGCCCCCTGCACGGCGCCCGGCGGATCCAGTTCGATCTCCGCCTCACCTCCGGCGGAAGAACGCTCCTCCTAACCCTGTGCCTCTTGGACCGGACAGATCACGCACTAACGACACGGGATGGAAACACCGATTAGCACCCACCACTTGCAACATGGATACTCCCATCCGGCGACAAGAAAGTCGTCGCTCCTAGTCCGTCTCCGGTTCGTAGACCGGGTCTCCTCGATGAAGGCGGATGGCGACGCGGAGGGTCTGGTTCATGGCCCGCTGAGTCGGAGCATGGGCCGCCAGGTAGCGGGCCGCCCCGACCATCACCAGATGCTTCTCGTCCGGGTCCTCGGACTCGGTGTATTGCCGAATGGCCGCCTCCAGCATCTGAAACGTGTGGAAGTTGGCGTCCTCCCGCATCAGGCTCTCGGTCAGGGCCGAGATGAGCGGACCCTCGGACCCGCCCCGCTCCAGGTAACTCCAGACTATCTGTCCGGCCCGGTCCGTCTCCTGCTGGTGGTTCATGAGCGTCAGGAGACGAGCCCGAATCGAATCTCCGTTCAGCTCCGCCGGGGACGAGGCCCGGCTTGATGGCAGCCGTGCCGGCGGGATATTGAAGAAACGGTCCAGATAGACTCGCATGGCACCGTGAAACACGCCCCGTGTCAGATCGGGCGACGGGTTGCGTTTGAGCAGCTGATGCAGGGCGTTGGAGTAGGTGAAAGTGTGCAGGACCGCGACCCAGTCGGCCAACTCGTTCTGGACATGAAATCGGACGATGCGTAGCGCCGCGGAGTAGGCCACGGCTTGGGCCAACTGCACCGGTTGGGCGCCCTCGCGCAACGCCGCCAATAGCGCCTCGATGGGGGTGTGGGGATCGTCGCTGAACAAAGCTTCAGTGAAGTTATTCGGCTTGGTCCAGGTCTTCCCCTGCCCCGCTTCCAGCGCTTCGGGGATTTGGGCCACCGCCTGGCGCAGCAGGGGCACCAGATCGATGGGGTGCCGCCACGGATTTCTCTCCTCGCTTCGAACCGCCAGGCACAGGGGCTGGATCAGGGCGGGCAGCAACCGGCCGGCATGTTCCCAGCCGATGCGGTCCAGCAGCTCGAAGGCCTTGTTCACGAAGTCGATGACGTGGCCGCCGTCCAGGTAGACGTGGTCGGTGGCCGCGGCACCCACCAAGTCGGTCAACTGGGCGTCCGACATCCCTTTGTGGACGGCGGTCAGGAGGCAGCGCTCGGCGCCCTCGGTGCTCCTGACCTCCACGAAGTAGCGGAACCAGCGCTTGAGATGGCCCGCCGGGATCTCCTGATTTCTAAGGGGCTGAATTTCGAACTTGGGAGTCCGGCCGGAGCAGTCCCGGGCGATTTGGACCAGTCCGTGGTACATGGGCGGGATCCGCTCGGTTCCCGCGAGGCCGTCGCAGACGTTGGCCATGGCGCTGAGGATGGTGAGGCCCGAACTCCAGTCCCGGCGATGACGGACTCCGTAAAGAGCCCCCTGCCGTGCGACCTGGTCGTGGGACACACCGCTGTGGTGCAGTCCCACCACCGATTTGCCCACGATCAGGCTGAGATTCTGCTCCATCCCCTCCGTGAGCCGCTGGCTCCAGCGCCGGACCGGATCGACCGGCGGCGGCGTGACGTCCAGAAAGACCTGCCCGTCCCGGACCTCTACGCCGTAGGAATCCACATCGTCGGCGAACAGATTGAAGGTGCAGCCGCTCACCAGATCGAAGCGCGCATGGTGCCAATAGCAGGTGAGGATGCCGTCCTCCACGGTGCCGCGATGCAGGGGAAAACCCATGTGCGGGCAGCGGTTGTCAACGGCATGCAGCTCCCCATCGTGGTGGAAGATCACGATGGGGACCGGGCCCTTGGACACCACCAGGGGACTTCTGGACCGAACTTCCTCCAGCGATCCGACGTGAAGCATCTTTCCTAATCCTCCCGCACCACAGAATACCCGAGCCTGCATTGGCCGGGTTCCGAGCACAACCGGACCCCGTTACGGGCCATGCCTTTCCTTAAATCTTCCGCTACACTTCCGGGCGGACCAGGAAAGGAGGCGACTCATCCATGCCTGTAGGTACAAATCCGTTTTCCACCACACGTGGGCCCGCGCTGGCCGGCCTTTTGTTGTGCGCAGCCTGCGCCGGTCCCGCTCCCGAGGCCCCGGCGGCGGACCCGGTCACCGAAATTCTCCAACGGAACATCGTCGTCGACCCTGCGGTCACCACGCGATTCTTCCGCTTCCCCAAGCAGCCGGAGACCCCCTTCGATCCGGCGGCCCTGCTGGCGGAAGGGATCGACGTCGCCGTCTTGGGCATCGGGACGGTCACCGAGGCGCTCATCGTGGGAGACTTCACACCCTACGTCTACGCGTCCCCCGAGCCGGGGCATGTCCTGGCTCGAAGTGTCTTCACTGGCGCCGACGCCGTCAAGCGTTTCCTGTGGGAAGTGGACGCCGTCCACGAGACGGCCGCTGCCCACCCCCAGGTGGGTCTGGCTCTCACCGCGGACGATCTGGAACGCTTCCGTGCGGAAGGCAAGCTCTCCCTCATGCTCGGCGTGGACAGTGGAATCGTGGTCGAGGACCTGGCCACCCTTAGGGTCTACCGCAGGCTGGGACTCCGCCGCTTGGAGATGGCTCACGCGTTCCCCGCCTCCTGGGCCGATTCCTGCTCCGGAATCCTGGATGACGACGACCTGGGACTGAATGATTTCGGTCTGGAGGTGGTGCGGGAGTGCAATCGCCTGGGGATCCTGGTGGATCTGTCCCATTCCTCGGACCAGACCATGCAAGAGGCCATCGAGGCCTCCGAGAAACCGGTCATCGCGTCCCATTCGGGAGCCCGGTCCCTGGTCGATGCGGTCCGAAACCTGACCGACGATCTGATTCAGGCACTGGCCCGAAAAGGTGGATTGATCGCCGTCGGCGCCTATTACGACCCCAAACACCTGGAAGCGATCCGGACGGTGGGCACCTGGACCGCTCAGGCCCGGATCGGCAACTACCTGGCGGAACGATATCCGGATCCCTTCCGCTTGGCCGCGGCCATCCGCGACCCGGCCGAGAAGCAGAACGCTCTCGAGGTCTTGGGCCTGCCTCCTCTGAGTCCCCTCCTGACGGTCCAACCCTACTCGGGACTCATCACTCATGGCTCCAACGTGGAAGGCACCCTGGACCACATCGACCACATCGTGAAGCTGGTTGGCATCGACCATGTCGGCATCGGGACCGACATCGACATGAGGCGGGAAGACTACACCTGGCTCTACCGGCAGTTCGCGGGTGGCCTCCTGGAGCGAGGTTACTCGGTGGAGGAGATCGCCAAGATCCTGGGTGGAAACTTCCTGCGTGTGCTCCGCGCCAACGAGGGATAGGCCGATGCCACGACCGCGCCGCACTCCCCCTCAATAAATAGTCAAAGGAGACGACTTACCCATGCATACAGACGGAAGCCGGTTTTCCATCCCTTTTCGAGCCGCACTAACCGGCCTGTTATTGTGCGCGGCCTGTGCCGGTCCCGCTCCCGAAACCCCGGAGGCGGATCCGCTCAGCGCAATCCTCAAACGGCACATGGTCGTCGACCCCGCGGTCACGACGCGATTCTTCCGCTTCCCCGAGGAGCCGGAGACCCCCTTCGATCCGGCGGCCCTGCTGGCGGATGGGATCGACGTGGCCGTTTTGGGCGTGGGGACCGTCACCGAGGCGCTCTTGGTGGGAGACCTGAGTAACTACTGGTACACCTCCCCTCCGCCGGGGTATGTCATAGCTCACAGCGTCTTTACCGGCGCGGACGCCGTCAAGCGTTTCCTTTGGGAAATAGACGCTGTCCACGAGACGGCCGCTGCTCATGCCCAGGTGGAGCTGGCTCGCACCGCGAATGACTTGGAACGTCACCGTGCGGAAGGCAAGCTCTCCCTGATGCTGGGCGTGGACAGCGGCATCGTGGTCGAGGACCTGGCCACCCTTCGCGTCTACCACAAGCTGGGCCTCAGGCGCCTGGAGCTCGCTCATGCGTTCCCCGCCTCCTGGGCCGATGCCTGCTCCGGGATCCTGGACGACGACGATCTGGGACTGAACGACTTCGGTCTGGAGGTAGTGCGGGAGTGCAACCGCCTGGGGATCCTCGTGGATTTGTCCCATTCCTCGGACCGGACGATGGAAGAGGCCATCGAGGCCTCCAAGAAACCGGTCATCGCGTCCCATTCGGGGGCCCGGGGTGTCGTCGATGCGGTTCGCAACCTCACCGACGATCAGATCAAGGCACTGGCCCAAAAGGGCGGATTGATCGCCGTCGGCGCCATGTACGACCCCAAACACCTGGAACCGATCCGCAAGACGGGAGCGTGGATCACGATGGCCAAGGTCAACAACTATCTGTTGGAACGCTATCCGGACCCCTTCCGGCTGGCTGCGGCCATACGCAACCCGGCAGAGACGCAGGAAGCACTCCAGACCTTGGATCTGGAGCCTCTGTCTTCCCTCCACAAAGTCCGGCCCCGGTCGGGAATCATCACCCAAGGGGCCAGCGTGGAAGGCACACTGGACCACATCGACTACATCGTGAAGCTGGTTGGAATCGACCACGTGAGCATCGGAACCGACACCGACATCAGGCGGGAAGACTATACGTGGCTCTACCGGGAGTTCGTTGGCGGCCTATTGGAACGGGGTTACTCGGAGGAGGAGATCGTCAAGATCCTGAGTGGGAACTTTCTGCGCGTCCTCCGTGCCAACGAAGGGTAGGCCAATGCGACCAACGCGCCGCAGCTTCATGCTGGAAACCTTCGCTCTACGAGTCATGTGACATCCGCAAAGGCATCCCGCGCCAACCTCATTCGCGCCTCGACACGAGCCTCTTGCGAAGTCCCTTTCTCGGTCGCCGAGATGTACTCCTCATTTAAGAGTAGCGACTCGTATTGGTGTTGAAATTGATTGGAGTTCTTGATCTCACCATGTCGCAGTCGTTGCGCAACGCCCGTCATCAAGGAGTCCACGACGGCGGCGTTCACAGCCCTCTTGGGTCGAAACGCCCGGTGCCCGAGGACACTGTCCAGCACTGAAATGGTTTTCCGGAAGACTTCTCTCAGTTCCGCCTCGGACTGGCGTTCAAGGTTCCGATTCATGGCCATGCAACGATTTAAGAAGTCCTTCATCGGGCTGTGATATCGATCGGCGTGATAGTAAAAAGCAAAGAATCGCAGGATCATCTCCATGTCCTTCAGGTGTCTGGATTTCTTGCCGTACAGTCTTCGCCATGACTTTTCCTCGTTGAGGCTCTTCAGCACCCGTACCAGATCGCCGTGGTAGAGGGCCATACGGACCTCCTGTGGCTGGAGGTTGACACCTCCAGTGTTGAGACGCTCGAAGATTATGTAGATACTGCTCTGGTCCTGAGTCGGCTCGTCCTGCCTGACGACGGTGGCGTGAATGATGCTGTCATCGAGTCGACGACGGTCCTCGGTGTCCAGATCCCTGAAACGCAATCCCACGAAACGCTTTTGTACATTTTGCAGACGGTATTCCTTTCCATTGATGACGCCGTTGTAGTACGCGTGGAGGGTGTGAAGCCGCTGGTGTCCATCCAGAACCAGCAAGCGCCCCGTCGCTTCCTTGACCAGAAAAATACCGGGAACAGGCAGGCCCAGAAGGAGGGATTCTATGAACTTGTCTGCCTTCGGCTTCGGCCATTTATATTCGCGTTGAAATCCTACGACTTCAGCGTCTTCGTCGGAAACCCAGTCAAATGTCGGCACAATGATGTCGCCCGACTCGAGTCGTTTTACGAGGGAGTCCACCGGGTAGTCAGCGCCATAGGACGTGATACTGTTCGTGTAGGGAATAACCTCTTCAGCTTCATCGAGGACATCTACGTCCTCTTCTCGCTGATTGTCGACAAACGCTTCTTCAGAAGTTTCCTGGTGTTGGATTTCTCTCATCGTCCTCTCCTCAGAAGCTCGCGGAATCGGGCTTTCGAGCGCTCGGACGCACGACCGTCAGAGCATCCGGAAGTCGTAAACAAGCTACTGCTCTGGACAGCTCAGTTCAAACCGGCGCTCCACTTGTGAAGGTACCGAAGATTCAGCGATCTGCGGGGAGCAGGTTCCGTGGTCAGAAGCGACCTTGTCGACCTCCCTGCATCCTTGCGATCCGGAATCATCCGGGATTGGCAGATTGAACGAGGTCAGCAGATTATGCTTGGCACGGCTGATAGTTATGTCCCCGACTACGCAGGACCATATTGACCTGGACGGATTCGTTTGCGAGCCTCGCAGGGTCTCGGGGAGACGGAGATCAAACCATCCGTGGTGAGAGTCCCAGGTCGACTTGAACTGGTGATGTGCCCGAAGGATCTGGACAAATGAACGAACCGCGCCGGACGTTCCTCAAGTCGACTCTCGGGACCGCCGCAGGACTTTGGGCGCAGCTTTACTCTCAGCCGAGTCCGGGGGTCCGATTCGAAGGGATCGCCATCGCACCCTCTCGCGCCGGAAGCCAGGAAGCCACCCTGGCCCAACTGGAGGACGGGCGTCTCTGGCTCCTCTTCGGTCAGGACCGCCACCTGGTGGGACAGACATCCAGCGACGGCGGCAGATCGTGGGCCGGGCCGGAGGCGCTGCAGGAAAAGGGCAGCGCCCCTATTCCCACCGGACGCAACACGGCCCACCACACTCTGTTTCGCCTGCCTTCGGGTGCGCTGGGGTTGGTCTACGGGGGGCCTTACGTTCGATCGGGCCGCGACGGGACCGTCCTCTTTCGCCGGTCCGACGACGGTGGAAAGAGTTGGTCCACGCCCACCGTCCTGGAACCTCGATTCGCCGTCTGCCGCAACGGCAGCGTGCGGGTTCTGAGCTCGGGACGCATTCTGGCGCCTCTCTTCGCCTGGGTCAGTCCGTACGCAGGCGGGGAGTCTGAACAGGGAGGAAAGGGCCTCTGCTACAGTTGGACGGTCTACTCCGACGACGATGGTCGGAGTTGGCAGCGCAGCCTCTCGGAACCGGTCCTGATCCTGGAGGAGATGCAGCGCGGCGCCCACCACTTCGAGGAACCGGTGGTCGAGGAGCTCCGCGACGGCCGCATCCTCATGTACGGACGGACGGCCCTGGGACGCTTCTACCAGAGCTTCTCCTCCGATCAGGGGGTTTCGTGGTCCGTTCCCCAACCCACGGGCGTCGCCGCGTCGTACGCGCCCTGCACCCTGGTGCGGATTCCCTCCACCGGGGACCTGCTGCTGGTCTGGAACCAGGCCTCGCCGCGGGAAGTGGAACTGGGCCTCTCGCGCCACCGCCTGTCGTGCGCCGTTTCCAGGGACGAGGCCCGGACCTGGAAGCTGCACCGGAACCTGGAGTCGCTGGACGACACGGTCTACGTCCCTCCGCCGGACGAGGCGAAGGTGACCCGGAGTTCCGGCTACCGGCAACCGAGCGACCGCAAGCGCTATTTCCGGGCGCCGGGTCCTCTGCGTTGCGCCTACGCCACGGTCGCCTTCATTGGAGACGAGGTCGTCTTCGGATACGACTACGGAAACGGAACCGGACGACTGGACGGCGCCCATGCCACCAAGGTCAAGATCGTCACCCGGGACTGGCTCTACGGCGGGACGGCGGGTTGATGGCTGACAACCGCGGCTCTCAGCGGAGAACCGGGCCATGAGCACCTTGCTGGCCCTGAGCGATCCACCCAGCCGATTCGAGGGACTTCACGGGATCGACTACGCGGCGATCTTTTTTTACCTGGCCGCCGTGGTCCTCCTCGGCTACTATTTCAGCCGGCGCCAGCGCAACACCGAGGAATACTTCCTGGCGGGGCGGAACATGCCCTGGTTCGCGGTGGGTCTAAGCCTGCTGGCTTCGATCGTTTCCACCATCACCTATCTCTCCCACCCCGGTGAGATCATCAAGCACGGCCTGGGGGCGAACTCGCAGCTCCTCTCCTATCCCCTGGTCTTCGTGCTGGTGGGGTACCTGGTGGTTCCCTTCCTGATGAAATTGAAGATCACCTCGGCCTACGAGTGCCTGGAGCGGCAATACGACCTGCCGACGCGCCTCTTCGGGGCTTCCATCTTTGTCCTGATCCGGTTGGCGTGGATGGGCACCATCGTCTTCACCGCCGCCGGCGCCCTGGCCACCATCAGCGGCCTGCCCTTCGCGACGGTGGTTCTGGGGGTGGCGGCCGTGGGCACCCTCTATACCACCCTGGGCGGGATCCGGGCCGTGATCTGGACCGACGTGGTCCAGTTCTTCATCCTCCTGGGGGGCGCCCTCTTCACCATCGGCTACATCGCCTTCGACGCCGGGACCGGACCGATCACCTGGTACCAGGAAATGGCGGCGGCTGAGATGGAACCTCAACCCCTCTTCAGCCTCGATCCGACGGTCCGGTTGAGCTGGTTCGGAATGATCACCTGGACCCTCTTCTGGTGGATCTGCACCGCGGGCGGCGACCAGGTGGCCGTCCAGCGCTATCTCAGCACCGACTCGGCTGTGTCGGCCCGCCGTTCCTTCGCCTGCAACCTGACGGCGAGCGTCGTCATCACTCTCCTCCTGAGCCTGTGCGGCATGGCTCTCTACTCCTACTACCGGACCCATCTCCCCGCGGATACGGACAGCGTCTTCCCCCACTTCATCGGCCACGTCCTCCCCCGGGGCCTGGCCGGGCTGGTGGTGGCCGCCCTCTTTTCCGCCGCCATGTCGAGCCTGGACTCGGGGATCAACTCCATCTCGTCCGTGATCATCACCGACTACTACAGGCGCCTGCGCAGGACGGTTGCCGGTCCCCGAGCCGAGATGATCCTGGCGCGCGCCGTGACCGTGGCGGCGGGAGTCGTAGCCATACTCACCTGCTTCCTTCTGGATTCCATTCCCGACGATCAGCGGGGGAACCTCTTCGACCTGACGGGTCGCATCAGCAGTTTCCTGGTGGGCACTCTGGGGGCCATGATGTTTCTGGCCATCCTGAAGGTTCCGGCCAGCGGCCGGGCGGTCATGGTGTCGGCGCTGGCGGGAATGTCGGCGGGTCTGGTCTGGGCCCAGGGCCACTGGCTCTTCGGCCTCCCCCGATTGGCCTGGATGTGGGTGATCCCGGTCTCCTCGCTGATCACGTTCGGATCGGCTCTGATGCTGTCGCGGATCTTCCCGGCCCGCACCTCGGACTGACGCGAAAGGAAGAAACAGGAATGAACCGGACCTTGACGTCTCTCACCGGTAGGCTGCAGATCCTCGCAATGCTCTTTCCCATGCTCTGTTGGAATCTCCACTCGGAGGTCCTGGAGGTGGGTTCCCGGCTGGAGTTGTTCGTGGAACCGAGCCTGGTGGAAGAACTCCGCGGCGAGGCTCGACTCCAGTTACAACGACCGATTCCCCGGGGAGTGGCCCTGGTGACCGATCGGCCCTGGGAGGGGAATGCCTGCTTCACCTTCACTATCTTCCGGGACGGAAACCGCTATCGAATGTACTACCGGGGCTGGCACTTCGTGACCGGGAAGAAGCTCGAGTTCCCACGCCGGCAGGTGACCTGCTACGCCGAGAGCCTGGACGGTATCCATTGGTATCGACCCCAATTGGGTCTGGTCGAGTTCGAGGGGTCCAAGCGGAACAACATCCTCATGGATCGGCTTCCAAACGGCGACATTATCCGTAACTTCGTCCCCTTCAAGGATGCCAACCCGGCGGCCTCGTCCGATGCGCGCTACAAGGCCTTCTCCTTGAGCCGTAAATGGGGGCTCTACGCCTGGAAGTCGGCTGACGGCATCCATTGGGAGTTGATGGCGGACCGCCCGGTCATCACCAAGGGCTACTTCGACTCCCAGAACCTGGCTTTCTGGGATTCGGTTAGAAACGAGTACCGCGAATACCATCGCGACTTCAGGCCCACTGCGGAGAATCAGCCGAGGACCAAGGGTATCCGGGACGTCATGACCGGAACTTCCCAGGACTTTCTGAACTGGACCGATCCGGTCTGGCTGAACTACCCCGGCTCCCGGGACGAACATCTTTACACCAACCAGATCATTCCCTACCACCGGGCCCCTCACATCCTGCTGGGGTTTCCCAACCGCTACCTTGAGCGGGGATGGTCCGATTCCATGAGAGCCCTCCCGGGATTGGAGCATCGCCGGCTGCGAGCCGGCGTCAGCCTCCGTTACGGAACCGGCCTCACCGATGGTCTCCTGATGGCAAGCCGCGACCGGATCCACTTCCACCGCTGGCCGGAAGCCTTCATCCGTCCCGGGCTGAGACCGGTCGACAACTGGGTCTACGGGGACAACAATCAGAACTGGGGTCTGGTGGAGACCCGAAGCCACATCGAGGGAGCTCCCAACGAGATTTCCTTCTACGCCACCGAGGGGTACTGGACAGGGGAAAGTCTCAACCTGCGGCGGTACACCCTGAGGTTAGACGGGTTCGTGACGGTCTCGGCACCCATGCCGGGCGGAGAAATCATCACTCGTCCGATTCGCTTCCAGGGGGACCGCCTGCTGCTGAACTTCTCCACCTCGGCGGCGGGGAGCCTTCAGGTGGAGATCCAGGACGCCGCGGGGATGCCTTTGGAGGGCTACACCCTGGAAGATTCCCCGCCCAACTTCGGGGACGAACTGGAGCGGGAGATCCGCTGGAAGCAGGGTTCGGGCGTCGGCGAGCTGGCCGGACGACCAGTGCGTCTTCGCTTCGTCCTGAAGGACGCGGACCTGTTCGCCTTTCGCTTCGACTCCCGGTGAGAAGTTCCGGCTAACCTTGACCTTCGTTCTCCGACCGGGCCGATCCCTCCGGATATCGATGGTGCCAGGAACACCGGCCACAGCAGGTCTTTCCCAGACGATCGAAGATTCCTCCGTGGTGGTGCAACTCCGGATGCCGGTCGTTGGCCCAGCAGAGAGGCCATCGCCGGCCGTCCGCCTCGTGGTAGCCGGCAAACGAGGGGCAGTCCTCCCGCACCAGATCGTCGTAGCCTTGCGGCAGGTCGATCCGCACGGGCAATTCAACGGGACCCCGGCGCCAAGCCCGGAGCATGGCGGATCCCTTGGCCAGTGCGTCGGCGGCCAAGTCGCCGTTCGTCGCATCCGCCGGCCTCAACACGAAACAATCGGGATCGTCGGCCATGATGGTGGCCATGAACCGGCGGAAGACGCGAGCCCGGATCAACCCCGACTCGTTTCTCCCGACCTTTCCCGTGGTCATGATTCTGGAGGCCCGGACCACGTCCTGCATGATCCCGGGGAAGTCGTATTGAATCCGTTTTCCGGTGGCGCAATAAGAGAGATGCCGCGCCTCCGGATGATAGTAGCCCAGGTAGTCCACCTCCAGAAGATCCTCGTAGTAGTGCCAGAGCGTGATGGTGTCGACGCCGACTCCCAGGATGACGATGCAGCCGTCCCACTCCACCACCTTCTCGAACGGATTCCCTCGGCCGCAGGGGGTCGGACAGTCCCGTTGTCCGCGTAGCGCCTCCCGTCGCCGCGCCCCGTTGGCGACCCAGGAGTGGGTGGGATGGCAGCCTCGGAGACGGCCGGGGCGCTGCAGGGCGGCGTTCGGGATCGCTCCCTCCCGGCTGGCCCACTGGCTGGGACAGAAGGGCTGGGGGCAGACGTCGCGGCAGTCCGGGAGGGCCATGTGCTCGGTCCAGGCGCCTCCCGTAAAGGCCGGCGTCAGCAACGTCCCCTCCGGTCCCATGGCGTCCAGGAACGCCTCCACCACCGTCGCCGCACCCCCGTCCACCCACCCCAAGCTGCTCAAGGAGCTGTGGAGCATGACGCAGTCCCCCCGGCGGACCCCAAGTCGAGTGAGATCCCGCGTCAGGACTTCCCCGGTGATAGTTCGGGGCGTCGATGTGTTGCTGGGGGAGGTCTCAGCCACGGCCTGCGAGAATGTCACAGCGTCCGAAGCGGATCAAGGCGGCCCGGCGGGGCGACTTGCCAGTCATCCACATCCCGATCGGCTGTCACGCCGATAGGAACAACTGCTCAGTTCTCCTGCCCGATCGACGTGTTGATCCGGCCCAGATGTTCCCGGTAGCGGGCGTGGGCCTCCCGGTCTCGCCGGGCCCGGGAAGAGTGGTAGGCGAAGCCGAGGTTGCGCCTGTGATCAGCAGTGCGATTCGGTCCGGTACGATGGATCACGTTGACGTGGTGGAGCGAAAGATCTCCGGGCTTCAGGTCGAGTGACACCTCAGGGAAACGGCTGAGGTCCGGTTTCTCCACCAGGCCCAGGCTTGCGCCGGTGACGCCCGAAGGCTGGTGCGGCAGGATCGGAGCGTGGTGCGAGCCCTTCAGGCAGACGATGGTCCCGTTCCGGTCGTCGGCCTCATCCAGCGCCAACGTGACGGCTACGGCCTCCGCCGGGTTCCAGAACTGGTAGGCGTTGTCCTGATGATAGGGGAACCGGTAGCTGGCGTAGGGGGCCTTGTCGATCAGCATCACGCCATCCGCCTCCGCCGCGGCACCGGGATAGAGCGCTTCGACCAGCGCGATCAGACGCGGATCCCACATCAAGCTCGCAAAATAGCCGGAGCGTTGGTTGATCCTGAAAACGCACCGCACCGCACCATCGCCGCCATCCTCAAAGTAGGCTTCGCCGGCTTCCAGATCGGAAAGGGACTCCTGCAGATACAGGCGGAGTTGTCGATCCACCA
This sequence comes from Acidobacteriota bacterium, assembly GCA_965217775.1. Classification (GTDB taxonomy): domain Bacteria; phylum Acidobacteriota; class UBA6911; order RPQK01; family JAJDTT01; genus JAJDTT01. Next base: position 1,148,640 of record CBDCJH010000002.1, on the reverse strand, counting down.
CAGCGAGTTCCTCTGCTGAGAAGAAGCCGGGAACAACCCCGAATCCGTTCTCGTGGTATTCACGGGCAATCGCCTCGTAGTCCATGCGGTAACCCTCCCGGCACGCCGTCCGACGAGCTTCAGCTCGCGCTTCACCACCCTGAACTCAGAGATGTCTGGAGTCAACGTCTCGGGCTCCCGCGATGTGTGCAAATAGGGATCGCCACTGACAGACGACCAACGTGACTGCAGGACTATCCCACGCTCTGACATTGCCGTGAATTGAGTTGATTTTCGAGATCAGGGCGCGCTGCTGTCGGCCTGGGCGTTGGGTCGGTCCGAATGGGGGCGCCACCATGGGGCCGTCAGGGCCCTGAGCTCCTGCCGCTGAGGGTCCCGAGCGGCCCGGTCGGGCTGCGGACGAGTAGAAGTTCCGTCTCAGGGACGGCGGGAGGGATCGGATCGTCGCCGTGTGGGGATGGGAGTTGGGCCGGTGCTCACGGAGACTGCAGCGCGGTGAAGGCGTCCTGGCGTTGGAGTGCGAAGTGGCGAGTGGCGGAGGCGAAGCTGTCAAACGAAGTCTGGTGAATGATGATCGCGATCGCGAGGTTGGTGCAGGTCGCATTGTTCGCCGGCGCGAATCGGGTGCGGGCGAGACAGTCGTCTTCGGCAAAGAGGGTGTCCCGGAGGTTGTGATTGACTTCGACCGCCCAGTGGCCGCGGTTGTCGGCAAGGAGTTGCCGGGGGGACGCGCGGTAAGCCGGCGCCGAGGTGATGCCGTAGACCTGCTCGCGGCTGGTTTTTCCGGTTCCGTTTTGCCGGGCGTCGGTGCGCCGGCGTGTGATGCGGAAGATCTGGGCGACGTGGGGGTAGTTCAGGAGGCCCTCCAGAGGAGTCATGACCTGGATGGAGCGCTGCTCGATGCGCCCATGGGCCAAGTCGGTCTCTTCCTGGAAAGACCCGGTCGCGTCCCGGTTCCAGTCGATGGTCGAGAGCATCTCATGGGTTTCGGGGGCGTTTTCCTTGACCGTCATGAGATAGTCGGCCCCGTGGGTTTCGACGATGACGCGCGCGGTCTCGCGGGTGGTGTGCAAGGCGTCGACCGTGAGGACGCGTCCCGAGACATCGACCTTCTCCAGCAGAGCGCGCACGGCAGCGATCTCCCCGCCCTCTTCATTGAAGCTGAGGGTGGCGAGGGGCAATCCGGTGGTGTGCTCCACCAGTGTCGCGGTCTCGAAATGTCCGTCTCCGTTGCGGTTGGCGCCGCGAATCCGCTTGCCGTCCACCGCAATCGCGCGGCCCAGTTGCAGTCTCGGCATCGAGAACCGCCGGAGCACGGCCTCGATCTGGTCCGGATCCACCGAGGAGATCACGCGGTGCAGGGTGGACTTGGAGACCGGAACGTAGCGGCCGGTCCGGGGGTTCTTCCAGGCGCCGATCGCCTCGATTTCCGGCTGCGAGAGCTTCTGCGCATACTCGGCGGCCGCGACCGGACCGCGCAGGTTCGCCAGCCTCGCGAGCAGGTAGACGGTGAGCACCGAGGCCACGGAATGCTTGCGCCCCTGGGCACGCCGGAAATCCTTGATCTCGGCCAACTCCTGAACCAGCGAGCGCAACTCGCTCGCGCCCTTCCGGGTCGGACCCTTGGGCTCCCACTTCGAGGTCAGCGGGCGAGGGTCGCGCAGACGACGGCAGGCGTTGCGCCGCAACGGGGACACGTACAGCTGCTTCGGCTGGCCGTGAGGATCGGTATAGCGACCGTTGTGACGCGCAAACCCCCGCGTGTCGCCGAGATAACGCCAGTTGGAAGCGCGGTAGAGGGCGCCGTCGAAGCGGGCGGGGTCGACAAAGCTCTCGGCGATCAGTACCGGGTGTCCATAGTGCGCCTGCCAGTCGTCACCGAGACGCCGCAGCATCCGGGCCAGCGTCCAGGAGCCGAGACCCGGGAAGACGCCCTTGGAAGCGAGAATCACGAATCGCGTGTTGTTTGCGATCAGATGCAGACGCCGGTACTGCAGGTCGGGCTTCCACCCGATCCAGCGGTCCCGATGCCGACACTTGAAGGCGCCCGACTGCCAGCCGGCGAGCGCCAGCCACTTCCCGCGCCATTCGACGACGTAGCGCAGACCGCGACCGGCAAACCGTTTGAAGCCGAGGTAATGGTGTTGGTGAACCCGTCGGTCCCACTTCACCCGCTCGTCGGGGCGGGCCAGTCGCACCTGGGCATCGTTGAGGAAAAAGCCTTCCGGGGTTTCCTTGAAGATCACTTCGTCGTCTGCTGGAGCGCTCATACCCCCAGGATGAAGCCTGGGGCGAAAAAAAGCCAGCGGAGAATGCAAACCTCTGCGGTTGTTGGGGCGAATCGTCAGATATTCCTAGCGTGGGATGGCCCTGAACGTGACTGGGTCTTCCGGTCATACGAGGCGCGTATACTTTACAGTAGCAGGAAGTAGCCTCGCGGGATGATCGCAAGTCATGAGCCGCCCGTGTTCTCGGGCGCAGGAATGCTGGATGGGGTCACCGGATAGCCTCCCTTTTCGTTCCCACCCCTCTCTGAGCCGTTTCGATCCGCTGCCTCGGATCTTCTATTACGACGACTTCAACCAGGGAATGAATGGCTGGACGGCGCTGATCGGCAACTACGAGGGAAGCCTCGACAGCATGCATCCCGGCTACAGGTCCCTGACCCAGCCGATGCTGAGCAACCTGACCCACTGGGACGGCGGAACTCATGGGGCGATGAGCGGGAGTTACGCACTGAAGCTGGCCACTCGTCCCCAGAGCGGTGCCCAGGCAGTCGCCATCAAACGGGTGACCTTCTCCAGACCCTGTCCCATCCAGTTGGAGTTCATCTTCACCTTCAAGCCCGAGGCCTCCGAGCTCCGGCTATCGGACCTGGACGTTCGCTCGGTGGGAGTCCTGTTCGATCTCCAGGACGATGCCCATCGCGTGATGCCGCACCTGAGATACCTCAACTCCAGCGACGGCCGGAGGGTGCAGCGCTGGCAGTACAAGAAGCAGACCGTCGAGTTCGTCCGAGTCGGTGAGAAGACGGTCACGCATCATCACCTGGCCGACCGGGACTGGCGCCCCCTCTCGGACCGCGGGCAGGAGCTCTGCTACAACGAGATTCCGACCAAGGTGAACTGGCACTATGCCAAGGTGGGGTTCGACCTGCGGACCATGCGCTACACGCATTTCCGGTGCAACGACATGGCTTATGACATGGACGGCATCGACCCCATCGTCATTCCCGCCATGCCCAACCTGAGGAACATGCTCAATGTTGCCTTCTTCGTCGAGACGGACCTGGACAAGAGAGCCTTCTACTACATCGACTCCGTGATCTTGTCGGGAGACTGGGATTGAGGTTGCGAGAGAGTCATACGGCGATTCTCTCCTTGGGCGAAGATTGGGAGCACAAGTTCGCGACCGAGCCCTACGAAGCCGCCTGGGCCTCGGAAGCCATCTTCTTTCTTCGAGCCTTACGAGTGCAGGGAGAGGTCAACGACGCTCGGGCCGCGGTCCAGATCTCGCCCGACGGTGTGCATTGGGTCGATGAGGGCACCACCCTCGCCCTGCCCGGCCGGGTGGGTGAGTTGACCTTCTGCCGGGTACTCCACTTCGGCACCTACCTGCGGCTCCGTGCGGAGCTTCCGGCCGGGGCCGTGTGTCAGGTGATAGCGACGGTATCGCTGAAGGCCTGATCCTTGCGCCTCAACTGGGTACGGCCCAGTGGCCGGGCCGGTAGCGGCGGGCCAGCAGCGCATCGGCCTCGTCGTCTCCCACGATCCGCTCCTGGTCCGGGTCGAAGCGGACGCTTCGATTCGTCCGGGCCACGATGTTCCCCAAGTGGGGGAGAGTGGAGGAGAGGTGGCCGACCTCGATGTCCGCCACGGGGCGCCCACCGGATCGAATGGCGTCCAGGAAGTCCTTCTGATGGACTCCCCTGGTGAGCTTGTACCGTTCTTCCTCGCGGATCAGCTCGTTCTTCTTGCCATAGATCCGGATTCCCTGCCCTCCCAGGGTCATCATCCCCTCGGTGCCGTAGAAGTAGAGGCTGTTCTCCTGAGCGTCGTTTCGATAGGGCGACCAGATGCGCTGTTCGTAGACCAGCAGCCGTTCCTGACGGTCGCCGCCGCCTCCGGGATAGACGAACGTCACCGTGTAGGTGTCGGGGAACTCCTGGTCGTCGTCGAAGTAGAGCTTGGACCCGTAGCCGGTGGCCAGATTGGGATGGGTCTCAACGCCCAGCCCCCAGCGGGCGAGGTCGATGCCGTGGACCCCGTCGTTGCCGATGTCACCGGTGCCGAAGTTGTAGAACCAGTGCCAGTGGTAGTGGACGTAGTTGGCCTGGTACTCGGCCCATTCGGCGGGACCGACCCAGAGATCGTAGTCCACGTGCGCCGGGGGACGGGCCGCCTTTTCGTGCCCGATATTGCGCCGTTTCTGACTGTTCACGTGCTTGGCCACCAGGACTTCGCCGATCACTCCTTCCCGGAGCATCCCGATGGCTCGGATCACGCCGGAGCTGGACCGGCTCTGGGTGCCGTGCTGCATCACCCGGCCGTGACGGCGGGCGGCCTCGATCATCTGCCGCCCCTCCCGGACGTTGTGGGAGCAGGGCTTCTCCACGTAGACGTGCTTGCCGGCCTGGCAGGCGAGGATGGCGGCCGGAGCGTGCCAATGATCGCAGGTGGCGATGACCACCGCATCCACCTCGGGGTCGTCCAGGATGTAGCGGAGGTCCGCGACTCCGCGAGCCGCGCCGGTCTGTTCCAAGGCCTGTGCCACGCGCTGGGAGTCCGGGTCGCAGACATGGGTCACCCGGCAGCCCTCCAAGGCAGCGAAGTTCTCGCCCAGCCGCCGTCCCCGGCCGCCGCAGCCGATGACCCCCACGTGGAGGCGGTCGTTGGCTCCCAGAACGCTGCCCACCGCGGGAGTCAACCCGACGGCGGCCGCCGTCAGACCCAGACCCGATTCCTGCAAGAAAGCTCGACGATTCGTAGCGGACATTTGTTCACCTCCTCGGCTGTGTGGACCGGAAAAAGGACTGTACCGTCGTCTTGTATGAATGCTAGACCCGAACCTGAGAGAATTCCAGTCGTTCGGAGCCGGTGCCGGGACATTTCATTTGGAGGCAGCCGATGCGAGTCAGTATCGATCCGGAAAGAGTCAAGCAGATTTTCCAAGGGCTGAGCGGTTCTCCCGCGTTCGAAGAGAGCCGGGCACTTGCCGAGGCCGGCCGCCTGCCGTTGGAGATGCTTCAGGCCATGTCCTTGCGGCCCGAGATCCTGAAGGCCTTCGGAGAAACCGGCCAGGGAGTCTACCCCGGCGGGATTTTGGAACGTCCTCTGAAGGAGAAGGTGATCCTGAAAGCCTCGCTCCAAAACGAATGCCAGTTCTGTATCAACACCCACCGAACCGTGATGCGGATGATCGGTATTCCGGATCCGCAGATCGAGGATCTGGAAGCGCCGGAGCATCTGAGCCGCAGGGAGGCATTGGCGCTGGACTACACGGCCTTGGCGATCCAGGACGCCAACCGAATCGAGGAAGACTTCTTCGATCGGCTCCGGAAGGAATTTTCGGATGAGGAGATCGTAGAGCTAACGTTTCTGATCGGCCTGATTCAACTGCTGAACCTGTTCAACAATGCCCTCCAAGTGTCGTATCGGGGAGAGTTCGACAACTGAAACAGCTGGAAGGCCAGAGGTCCGAATCCCAGCACGAACCATTTTGTCGAACCGACCTTGGCCTGACACAAGCACCTGAATTTGACCGAACACTCACAGTTCGCCAACCTCGCGTCGGTTTTACAAACCCCTTACGACTCCGCTTGTAGAAGGCGCTCGATCAATGGTTGCAGGTCTTCATGGCGATTTTCGCCACCACCGAAAAGGACCGTGTCGATGTCGCCCTTCTGATCGATAACGATGTGAGTCGGATACGTGCTGACGTTGAATTTACTGATGACGTCCGCGGCGGGGATGATCTTGTATTTGAACGGCAGTTCCTTGAGAAAGGACCTGAGTGGCGCCTCGTCGTCCCTGGCAAACGCGATGAACACGACATCGTCCTGGTCGAATTCATCCACCAACTTGTTGAGACTGGGGATCTCGATTCGGCAGGGTGCGCACCCGATGAACCAGAAATTCAGCACGACCACCTTGCCACGGAGGGACCTTGAGTTGAGGTCTTCTCCATCGAGCGAGGTCACACTGAAAGCAGGCGCAGGCGCTGCCTCGGTCTCGACCTTCCGGGTTTCTTCGTAAGCCTTTCCACCTCCATTCTCGCGCTTTTTATTCAGAAGGCGGGTATGTTTGGACCTGTCAGGCGAATAAGTCGGCTCCAACGCGTAGACTCTCAAGGCATCCGCCGGCCTCGAGTAAAAGTACAGATCGCCTTCCGAATCGTTTCCGACCAGATGTTCTTCCCACTCTATCTGTTGAAAGGCCTTCCTTCCCTCCAGGTCGTAGAAGTGGAGACGCACTTTCTGGTCGGCCGCGGACAACGATCCGAGAGCTGCGATCAGGTATCGGCCATTGGCGATTGCTGAACCGGTCACAGCCGTCCAGGTGGAATACCAATTTTCACTGAATTCCGGGTCGGTCCACAGCAGCGATTTGTCTACTCCATCGGGCGGAGGGCGATAGTGCTGATCTCTCTGTATCTTGAAGTCCCCAATATAGACGCCATCCTGGTCATACTTCCGAATCTCGTAATCCACTCTGTTAATCGCATAAATGTTGCCACTGCTGTCGGTCAGAGTATGAAACCGCGGCATGAAATTCGGCCTGAATTCTTCGTCCGGGCCCAACAATTTTCGTCTTTCTTCGCCGAAGAGAGTTATATTCCCGTCGTCCTTCAGGACAGCGAGCCAGGGGCCGTCAATCATATTGAGATCCAGAACAAGATCGCCGTTCCGGCTAAAAGTGATTGCAGACGCAGTTATGTTTTCGGGAAGTTCAATTCTCTGTCCGAACGATCCGTCAGGATAAAAAATAGTGAGGAGTCTGGTTTCCGAAACATAGAGCCGGCCGTTTCGGGGATTCGCTGCCCACCCGTACAGCCGGCCGAGATCGAGCTGATTTCGAAGTTTCTCCCCATAGTGACGAATAAACCGGCCGTCCAGACCGAACTCGGAGACGGTATCTCGGAAATTGAGCAGAAAGAAACTCTTGGGTCCGATGGCCACGTCATGCATGTGTAGTGAGAGGCCTTCGGGTGGGTCGAGACGGATTTCTTCCAACAACACCAACCGTGGCCTTTTCAGATTGTCGGCAGTTTCGGTAGTCAGATACTTGGGTTCTCGATCATTTTGCTGTAATCGCTTCTGAGAGATATCCAAGGTGTCCGATTCCTGGCTGTCATCCTGCGGCGGGCGTCGACTGATGTTGTAGTTGACGAAATCCCAGTCCGACTTCGAGGTTCCCCAGCTCGATCCGGCCCCGAATCCCTGCCTCGGAGCTTCCTGGCCAGAGTAGTCGGAAAGCGACGCGTAGGAGAGCCTGACCTTCAACTCTCCGTCGACAAGAATGTCAACGGACACATCGCCATGTTTCACGATCCGATAGGTATGAAAGACCGTTGTATCCACAGAGACGCGAGACTTTGCAATTTCCATGCCCTGGCTGGTCAAGAACTGAACGCTGGTGGTTGAAAGGCCGAGTTGAATGATCTTGGCTCCATCGAGAAACCCGGCTTGGACCGATCGGCTTCCGCCCGGTGATCCGACCGAGCGAACCCGTACTCGAAATTCCATTTCAGCGTCATCTTGACTCGTCAAGGGGTCATTCCGGGAATAGAACGTACACATGGAGGCTCCTGATCCGACTTCAGACACGTTGTCTTCAATGTTCAGAATCCCGTCGTCGCTGGACTGCACCCCACATTCAGCCCCGGGAACGAACGGCGGATCGTTTTCTTCGGGTAGCACATCTGCGTCATATCGAACATCTATCCGGTGAATTGACGTCTCCGGATTGGAATCGCTTCCCCTCTGCCATAGTTGGCAGGACAGGCTCGTAACTGCCCACAGCAATACAACCCAGGGCCAAACTGCCTTGCCCAATTGTTTCAGCATTTCGGGACTCCTGATCTGTACCCAATCGGATGTGCAGATCACTTCGGCGCCGGACTCCTGGAACTCCATGGGACTGGGTCCGAGTACCAGGACCCAGTCGACTCTCGACCGCTTCAGGAACGGGACCGATTCCAAGAGGCGGGGCCCTGTAACCATAGGGTTGGGACTAAGCAGAAAATTCCCTTCACGGATGGCTTGTTTCCATTTCTCTTTCAGCATTTGCAGAATCCCAACACAAACGGTTTCATCTCAAATTTGGCCGCTCGAGTTCCTTCCGTACCGTCTCGATCTGGCCCCTGATCTCCTCCAACCTATCGGCCATGATTTGGAGATCGATCTCAGCCATCTCACCCCAGACACGCTCAAGTTCCTTCCGCGCTCTTTCCAGCTCCTTGAGATCAATCCCAGCGATCTCGCTCCGGGCTCGCTCAAGTTCCTTCCGCGTCCTCTCGATCTCGCGCTGGCTTTCCTTCATCTCATCGACCAGTTGGGGATCGATTCCATCCGGAGGAAAACGAACAATGACGGTGGTCCTGACTGGAACGGGTTTCCCGTCCAATGTAAACGGCTCATAGCGCCACAGTTTCACCGCCTCCAAAGCCACAGAGTTCAAAGCAGGATGGCTTTCGTCGCCTCGCAAGACTTCCACCTGTTGAACTTCTCCACTCCTGCCGATCACGGCAGACAATATGACGTGACCCGTTGGTCGAGAAGCAGTCAGGTGATCCGGGTACTCAGGTTGAACCCGGAGGGCCAGTTTGCTCTTCATGACGTTACTTCCCACCTGAACAGGCTCCTGAAGTTCAGATTCCGCTTGCGGAAGTCGCGCCGAGTGAGGGGACGTCAAGGGCAGTGCAGCCAAGCTCCACCAGCCGGTCACCGCCAGCATCACAAGACTGACGGCCAAAGATATTCTCGTTTTCATCTTGGACATTTTTACCTCCCGGAGTTGGAGCAGCAGCCGTACGCGGCGTCCGAGTTGTGACTCCTTGAGAAACAGAGGAGCCGGCAAGGGGGCGCTCCTGCCCCGCTTCGCGATCTCCACCAAAGATCGAAGATAGGTCCTACTGGAACCCAGCAGGATCACGGCCTGCTCGTCCACCACCTGCTCCCGGGTCAGTTGAATCCGGCTGATCAGCCAATGGAAACCAGGGTGGAACCAAAAAAGAGTTCTCACAAACTCCTCCACCGTGTTCCAGAGCCAGTCCCTCCTCTTCACGTGCAGCAGCTCATGGCAGGCGACGGCACTCTGCATTCCCTTGTCCAATTCGGTGAACGACTCGGGAAAGATGACGACGGGTTGCAGACAGCCGAAGGTGATGGGACCGCTCACCTCGGACGAGACACGAAATCGGGCGGAGACTCCCAGCTTCTCCTTCAGCATCTGCACCTGCTGCGGTAGGGGAAGACGCACGGTACTGAGCTTTAAGCGGCGGAGCCGGAAGAGACCGATTCCCAGCCAGATCAGGCGGAGCACGATGCCCGAGACCAGCAGTCCTCCCAACCACGGATATAAATTGGCGACGGGGCGCGCCTCTGGGTTCGCCACCTGAGCAGTGGTAAGAACCGATACCCCGAGTGACGGAACGGACACCGGATCAGGCAAGGCTCCCGGGACCCCAGGTTGAAATACCAGGATCAGACACCCTGCCAGCAGCAGACGCCAGTAGAGGTACAAGCGGCCGGGCTCGCGGAGACGGGAGATCCAGGCGAGGAGGCCGCCGACCAGAATCAGGATTCCGGTCTGGAGGCTGTAGAACCAGAGATTGGACAGCCACAATTCCAGGCTCATTCCCCTTCCTCGATCATTTCTTCCAGTTCCCGGAGCTTGTCTCGGGAGATATCGTGGCGCCGGACCAGATGCAGCATCAGAGCCTCGCTGGACCCTCCGAACACCCGCTCCACCAGATCCGACACCACCTCCCGGATCACTTCTTCCCGCGGACGGGTGAGCTGGTAGATGTGGGCTCTACCCTGCTTCCACTTCCGCAGGAATCCTTTTCGGTCCAGGTTCTGCATGGTGCCCATGACCGACGTGTACGCAATCCGGCGCCACAGGCGCAGTTCTTCGTAGACGTCGCGCACAGTGACCTCTTCCTTGTCCAGACGCCAGATCAGCTTCATGATCTCCAGTTCCTGACGACTTAAGGATTTAGACATACGTATAGGATAGTACGGTATATACCTTATTTCAACCGAAAATCTGGTTTTGAAAATCAAGTCGAGAAGTCACTGTGGAATCCAAGGTTGGAACGCCGCCCGGAAATGGGTTCGCCGAAACCCTCTACTTCGATACTGCGGTAGTGCCGAAGGACTACCCTCGCCGTTGTCTTGGACCCTTCACCGGAATCGGCTTTCCGCTCAACAGCCTCTGCAGTATGTCTCCCAGGATCTGGACGGTTTTCGGGGCGGCACCAAGTGCGCTCCAGACGATGTTGCCTTCGCCGTCGATGATGTAGTGGCTCGGGTAGGCCTCTACTCCGAACGCCCGTGCCAGCCGGCTGGAGGATGGAACGATCTCGTATCGGAACTCACGGTCCTTCAGGAACTGCCTGATCGGTTCCGCGTCATCGGTGGCGAATGCCAGAAATCGGGCCTTCCCTGCGAACTCGTCCGCCAAGTCGTTCAGATCGGGGATTTCCTTGATACAAGGGCCGCAACTGGTAAACCAGAAATTTACGACCACCGGCTTCCCCCTCAGTGATCTGGAAGTCAGAGCGATGCCGTCCAGCGTCGTCCCTTCGATCTCCGGAGCGGGTTCCGGTTCCGGAATGTTGCCGGTCAACCGGGTCATGACGTAATCCTTGAAACCGTAGTTGTCGCCGGTGCGGGACACGTAGGCGTCCTTCAACAGCTCCTCGGCCGTCGCGGATCCCATTCGATAGGCGTCCACAAGGATCTCTTCGGACCGGCGGAGATGGCCAATGCTTTTCCAGATTGCCGCCTCGATTTCGAGATCCTCCGCCGATCGGCCTCGTTCGTCTGCTTGAGCCATCTTGATGTCGGCCAGTGCCCCTTCGGCATCCCCGTTCCGGAGCCGAAGCCGGGCGCGAACCCTGTAGGCGAGATCCCGCAGGTGCTTGTCGGCAACAAAGGCTCGCGGCGTGTAATAGAGATCAAGGGACCGGTCGATGAGTCGACCGGCTTCTTCGTCCGAGGTCCCCTCCCTGGACAGAGCGTTCGCCAGCAGCAAATAGGGACGGGGATCGACCGGGTCCTCTTTGACCCAGGCTTCGAACAGGCTGCGCATGGCGTCCAGGCTCACGATTGAATTGCTCCGGAGCCAGAGGACGGATCTCCTGTCCTTCCACAGACGTGGGTTGGTCGGCGCCTCATTCACGACCTTCGCCTGCAGTTTCTCCAACCGAGCGCTCAAGGGGTCCAAACCCTGAGTCGAAATCCAGTAAATGGCTTCGTTCAGCGCTTGGACGGAGTATCTCGACCCAGGAAACCGAGTGCAGAGTTCGGTCAAACTCTCAAACGCGCGGTCGGACCGCTTTGCGAGCCAATAACCCATAGACAGGGTCCGAAGCAGTGATGGCCTCTTCTGGTGTGACTCCATCCTGCGGAGCTGCGAAATGACTTCATTGCTGTCGAGATTCTTCAAGACCCTTTCTCTCAGCCCCCAGACCTTCGGGTAGATCCACCACAGATCCGGGTTCTCAGTGAGGGCGCGGTCGATGGCCTCGTTACACGCCGAGAGGCCCGTACGCGGTCTGCATGACGCCATGACCCGGGTTCCGGGCGGCATTTCTCCGGCATCCGTTCGAGGCGCAAAACCCATGCCACGAAAAAACCTTTCCGGTGTCCGGATCCTGATTGAGGCCCATTCGCAGTTACCGGGTAACGTCACCCGAGCCACGAAAGCCTCTCCGTCCCAAACGGCCTTCTCGTTGACGGTGGAGAGGACATCTTGATGCCAAGTCGACAAGTTGACGAACACGCGATCGTCTGGATAAAGCCGCCCCCGGGGGAATTCCGGAGTGATCCGTACGAAAAAGTCCTGACCCCATCGAGGCGCTTCGGGTTCGAGCTGGATCCCGGCGAACAGGCAGGTCCCCAGCGTGAGGACGGACACAAGATGGCGGATCGTTCCGGTCAGGAATCTCGAAACGTTCTCAGTAGATATTCCGTAAAGACTTACCAAAGCGTGATACGTACGCCTCCCATCTGGGAGAAATCAAAACTTCCAAGTTCCCAACCCGGTGTAGCCGGAACCAAAAGTTCTCCCCCGGAGCGGGGGCTCTCCAGTCCCCGAATCTTCATATTGGTCGCATCTAGCCCTGTATTGGACGGAAGAGGGCACCCACAAGGGTCACCGCTACGGGTCGGGTGGGACAAATTCCAAAAAACGAGACCGGAAGTTCTTACTCCTCAACTCTCACTTCTCCTTCCAGGGCCGATTCCCAGTCCTCCGAAACCCTCTGATTCCACGCTTTATAGAGACGGCCCATTGCCTTCACGCGGTCCGGATAGCGGGACGAGAGGTCTCGCTCCTCGGTGCGGTCGGAATCCATGTCGTAGAGTTGCCACAGTTCTTCCCGATCCCCCGGGGTTGGTGGGACCGTCTTGTCCGACCCCGCCTGCCGCCAGGGCTCGTAGCGAATCCAATGATCGGGAGAGACCAGTTTCCACCTTCCCTGCCGGACCGCCCGCCAGAGGCCCCGCTGATTCCAAAAGAGCGTCTCATGGCCCGCGCGGGTTTTTCCCCGGAAGATGGGAAGCAGGCTCCGGCCCTCGAGCGGCGGGATCTTCATCCCGTTGACCTCCGACGGATAGTCGGCTCCCGCAACCTCCAGACAGGTGGCCATGATGTCGATGAGGTGGCCGACTTCCGAACTGACCCTTCCCGGCTGCGCGATGCCCCGGGGCCAGTAGGCCACCAGGGGCGTGGCGATGCCCCCTTCGTGATTCCATCGCTTGAATTGGCGAAATGGCGTGTTGCTGAGATTGGCCCAGGGAAGATCCACCGATCGGTAGGATTCCACCGGACCGGGCGGCAGGTCGGGGGTCCGGGTGCGGTCCTCGTCGCTGGCACCGTTGTCGGAGAGGAACAGAACCAGGGTGTTGCTCTCCTTGCCCAGTGCACGCACGGTCTCCAGAAGGCGGCCGATGTTCTGGTCCATGCGGTCCACCATGGCGGCATAGACCGCCATCTTGAGATCCCAGGCCTGTTTGTCCGCCACTTCGTCCCAGGCGGGGGAGTGGGAACTGCGCGCGGAAAGCTCGGATTGCTCCGGGATCAGCCCCTCCCGGACCAGACGCCGGTGGCGTTCCCGGCGGAGAGCATCCCAACCGGCCATGAATCGGCCCCGGTAGCGGGCGATGTCTTCAGGCCAGGCATGGAGTGGGTAGTGGGGCACGGTATAGGCGAGATAGAGGAAGAAGGGGCGGTCCTCCCGGCCGTACTGCTCCAGGTAGCGGATGGCGCGATCGGTGAAGGCGTCGGTGCTGTAGAAGCGGCGATCTTCCGGCGTGTAGGGGCGGATCACCTTCCCGTCGACAGAAAAGGGTTGATCGTCGCCGGGGAATTTCTTGCCCGGTTCCGGCTCTCCCGGTCTGCGCCGACCCGGATTGAAGTGGTTGCAGGTCCCCGTCAGGAGTCCGTAGTAACGCTCGAAACCCCGTTTCAAGGGATGGCCGTCCAGGTGCCACTTGCCCGACATGAGGGTCCGGTACCCGGCGGCCCGGAGCGCTTCCGCCAAGGTGACGCATCCCAGGAATCGGCTGCTTCCCACTTGCTGGGAGTAGAGTCCGCTGAGCAGCGACGCCCGGCTGGCGGGACAGATGGCGTTGTTGTAGAACTGGGAAAAGCGAAGCCCGTTGCGAGCCAGATGGTCCAGATTCGGGGTTCGGATCTCGCTTCCGTAGCAACCCAGGTCGGAGTAGCCCAGATCGTCCGCCATGATCAGGATGATGTTGGGACGGGGCGGAGACGAGGCCTCGCCCAGTGAGACTCCGAGAAGGATCCACAGGAGCGTCCGGAGAGCCCTGCGTCCGGCGACGATCGGCTTCCGGGAGTGATGTGGGTGTTTTTCAGAAACGCGCATCCGTTTTCAACGTTCCAACTCGATAGCCCGGCCCAATCGGACGGTGGGGCGGGAGTCCAGTTCCAGCGCCGTGTGCCGGTAGAAAAAATACGTCCCCATTTCGGGAGAGGCCAGAATGTCGGGCTTGCCGTCTCCGTCCAGGTCCCGAAAGCCGTAGTAGGGACCGTGTGAGGCGAGCCCTTCCAACGGTTTGCCGAAGAGGGCCAGAACCAGGGGCCGGCCGAAGCGCGGTTCGGTCCGGGTGCCGACGTTGGGATAGATGAGAGGCCGGGTCGGATTGTGGTCCCATTCGCCCGACTTGCGCCAGCATTCATTGAAGAAGAGGTCCAGCAGGCCGTCCCCGTTCCAGTCCACCAGGAAGAACTGGGTCGGCTGGAAATCGACTCCCTGGATGGTGTCCTCATCGGGGAGGCGAAAGGGTCCGTCGTCCCGGAGCCGAAGGGAACCCTCCCGGTCCTGGAACCGCTGGAACAGGTGGGCCTCCCGGGTGACGGCGGCGGCCGTGACCAGATCGGTGAGACCGTCCCCGTCCAGATCGTCGAAGGCGGCCCGGGCCCGCCAGCGGAACGGCTGGTGACGGTTGGGAACCCGCTTCTTCCACTGCCGGGTGCCGGCGCCCAGGAGCTTGGCGGTCGCGGCCAGGAGTTCCTTTCCGTCGGGATACCCCTCGCACAAAACCTGGAGCCGCGGCCCGAACCGGGGCCGGCTCCGGGTGCCGACGTTCCGGTACCAGTAGATCCGGTTGGTGAGGTTGGGCAGCATCAGGTCCGGCAGTTGGTCTCCGTCCCAGTCGATGTAGACTGGGTGCGTGTACCCCATGTTGTGGCCGTATTCCTCCAAGCCGGGAAAGACTTGGCTCATGAAGAGGCGGATCGGCTCTCCCTGGGACCGGACCGGCTGCTCCCGGACGAAGACGGGCCGGGTGCCGGAACCCTGGTTGATAAGGACTCGCACGAAGCCGAATCCGTCGCCGGCCAGCAGGTCCCAGTCCCCGTCTCCGTCCCAGTCGCAGGGATAGGGCGTGGACTGTTCTCCCAGGATCGCGTGAGCGGAAAGCGACAGCGCCTCCTGGCGGCGGAAAGCCGGTTCCTTTCCGGGACCACTTCGAACCTGCTCGAAGAAAGCCAACTTTCGGAAGTGATCGTAGGCTACCAGCACTCCCCGGCGCGGACCCGAGGGCACGGACGCGGTGAAAAAGGCGGCCCGGACGTCTATCTGCTCCAGTAGGCGGGGAGGACCGAAGCGGGGAACCGTCCCGCCCAGGTTCCGGCGCCAGGCCACCCGCTTGAAGTACTTTTTCCTTTCGGATTCGGGATCATGAACCAAGCAGACACTGTCCGGCAGACCGTCGCCGTCCAGGTCCTGGAAACTGGCTCTCACGCCCGGATCGATTCGAACGGGAGTTGCGGGCTGAAACGGCCAGCCTCCGGGATTGGTATTCCGAATGAAGTAACCGCGGCCGTCGGGAGGAATTCGGTTGCCTTGAAACATGGACCCCACCACCAGGTCGAGAACACCGTCCCGGTCCAGGTCCACGATGCGTACCGGCCCCCACCAGTCCCGGGGACGGGAGATGCGGCCGAAGTCCCGGAAGATGGGAAGTCCTCCGTCGTCACGTCGTCCGGTGTTGAGGAGGAAGACGATCCAACCTCCTGCGCTGCGGGGATTCTGATGAGAGCCGTCGGCGGGCGAGGCATAGACCAGGTCGACCAGGCCGTCGCCGTTCAGGTCTCCGGCGTCCAAGTGGAGGTAACCGGCCCGCAGATGCCGCGGTTCCGAAGAACCGGACTCCTCCAGGTACCGGATCGCCACGGGGTCCCCGAACCGGAAGTCGCCGGTATCACCGACCCGGGGGTAGCAGACGATTCCTCCAGGCGGACGGTCGGGCGAATAGGTGTAAATGCCCGTTCCGACCAGATCCCGCTTGCCGTCTCCCGTCAGGTCCACCAGGGCGCCCAGGATGGGAAGCGATATGGGTTTCGGTTCCCCCGCGTTGTAGCGAAGCAGGTCGCCGGTGCCGATCATGGGGACGTAAGGACGCGGTTTCAGCGGCGGACGGCCGGGACTCACCCGAAACCGGATCCGGTAGTCTCTGTGCTCCGGGTCCTCCACCACCCACTGGACGCGTCCCTGCTGTCCGTGGTGGAAGTCGCGGCTCAGGGCATGAGGCACAGGGGCCCCCGACATCGCGTCCACGACCTGGATCGAGTTGGGATCCAGCACACCGTCGACTCCGGCCTCTCCGGCCAGGGAGGAGAAGTCGATCCAGGGGTCGATGGGAATCTGGCCGAATGGAAGGGGAGACGTGATGCGAACGTCCGCCGTGCAAGTGCGGCCGGACGCTTTCGCACCGTCCTTGGTCAGAGTGAAGCCCAGAACCAGAGTCAGGGTCCCCAAGCTCCGGAGCACCCGGGAGGGGATTACGTTCGCCGCTAGCAACGTCCCTTCAATTCAGTTGATTTGGAAGGAATATAGGCGGGTTCGGCTCAGAATGAACTTCAATCGAACCGGCCGATCCTGAAGCTCCTCCAGGCTCTCCTTTCCCTCCCAGGAGACCTTGGAGTAGACCCCCTCCGCGGGGGCCAGACTGGAACTGTCGGCTTCGTAACCGGGAATGGCTTTGCCCGCGACGTCCTGGACCTCCACCTTCAGATAACCTTCCTGGTTGGGACTGTCGTTGAAGGTCACTTCTCCCGGCGCCGTCGACGCGTCCCCCTCCCTCTTCAGGAGACGGGCGTTGACCTGGAGCGTGCTCCCCGGGAACTGCACGGGCCGGGTCACGACGGAGCCTTCGGCAGTAGCGTCGAGGGCGACGAAGCCGTCCTGGCGCAAGCGGGCCAATCCAATTTCTCCCGTGTGATCCTCCGACGGGGCGTTGTGGAGATTGTCGAACCCGGAGTAGTAGATCCAGACCATTCCATCCTTGACCACGGGAGCCGTAATGGGCCAGATCATCCCGCTGTCGAAGCTCTTTCCCGAATACTCGTTCCTCTGGTAGCCCAGGTAGACCAGGGGCCGCCGGTACACGCTCCGGTCCCACTCGACGCCATCGCGGCTGGAGACCAGTTGGACATCCATGGTCTGGATGTTGGTATGAAAGACCCAGAGCAGCCCCAAAGTCTGGCTGCCGTAGGGGAAGGCTGATAGCCCGTAGAACTCGGTTCCGGGACGGTCGTGGATGTCCGGCTCCAGGACCAGGCGATCGTCGGTCCAATGAATGAAGTCGTCGCTGACCAGCCGCGACACCTTTCTGGGACCTCCGGGATTGGTCTTGTGATAGAGCCAGTATTGCCGGGAGACGGGGTCCCGCATGACCGCGAAGGTGTCTCCCGTCGCCCAGCAGGGCACCACCGGATTCTTTTCGTAATCGGTCCAGCGGATGCCGTCGGGCGAGAAGGCGGCCCAGATGCCGCAACGTTCCCGTTCCTTGGTCTGCCAATAGCCCATCTTGTAGCGGCGGGCGGGGTCCGGATCCTGCGGGTCCAGGATCACCGAATGGTTCCAGTTGTTCCAGCGCAGGACGATGTTGTTGGCCTTGGAGCCGCGGAACTCCAGGTGATTCAACTCCGGCTTCTCCCACCGGATCCCGTCCTTGGAGGTGGCGTAACAGACGAACTGCTCGATGTCGGCTTCACCGGTCCGGGGCAGCGTGTTGTACCACATCTCGAAAATCTTCTTTTCCGGAGAGTAGATAACGCTTCCCGGTTGAAGTATCAGATAACCCTCCCAGGGCCGGTCGGACCGGATCAGGGGGTTCCCGGCCACTTTTCCTCCCCGGCCCAGACTCCGCCAGACCTGGTCCATCCGCTCGATGAGCTGGTCATCGACGAACAGTTGGACCCGATCGTCCAGCCGGATGGGAGGATCCGCTTCGGAACCCGGAGCACAGGCGACCCCCGGTAACAGAACGCCTCCAAGGAAAACCGCCAAGCAGAAGCTGGAAATCAATTTCATGCCGTCTCTCCCGGCGGGGATCATAGCATGGGGACGCTGGGACTGCTCTGTCCCATGGCGGTTTCCGAAGGACATGTCGTGGCGGCGTGGTGGCGCGATTTCCAGTCGCCTATTTCTCCTTATTCCCCCATGCGCCCGTCCCCCATGCTTCGTCCGGAGTTCGGCGGTTGGAAACCGCCGCTCCGATGCTGACGTTCCGGCGACTTCCCCCAAGCAGGATTAGAGTCTAGACTTGGGAGTTGGACCAATGCTTCGACTTGACGGCCCCTCAACTCCTCATCTCTGTCAGGAAGTTCATCGCAGGGATTTTCTGCACGCGGGATCTTTGGCCTTCCTGGGACTCACTCTACCGGGCTTCATGGAACTCCGGGCCGCCGGCCGGACCACTCCCGACAAGGACGTGAACTGCATTCTTCTCTTCCTGGAAGGGGGCGCTCCCCAAATGGACACCTGGGACCCGAAGCCGGATGCTCCGGCCGAGATTCGGGGACCCTACAAGCCCATTGCCACCAACGTGGCCGGGATCCGGATCACCGAGCTGTTTCCCCAAATGGCCCGGCACGCCGACAAGTTCGCGTTGATCCGCTCCTGCTACCACACCAATCCGGCCCATCCCCAGGCCAAGACCTGGATGCAGACCGGACGGCCGCCGCTCCCCGGAATCCAGTATCCCCATCCGGGTTGTGTCGTCGACAAGCTGAAAGGAGCCCGGGGCGACCTGCCGGCACACATCCTGCTCCCCTACCGGCCGGACAAGGGCCAGGGGCCCGGCTTCCTGGGCAAGACCCACGAGCCCTTCGTCATCGACTCGGACCCTTCCGACCCTTCCTTTAGGGTCCGGGACCTCCGGCCGCCCGACTACATCTCGGCGGTTCGAGCCCGGAGACGGATTTCGTTCCGCCGGCTCATCGACCGGAGCTTCCTCGATTTCGAAGAGAATTGTGCCGAGAGCCGGCTCCTGGACGCCAATTTTTCCCAGGCCTACCGGATCGTCTCCTCCCGCCAGGCCCGCCAGTCCTTCGACCTGACCGGGGAACCGGACCCGCTTCGGCAGAGCTATGGCATGAACCGGTTCGGCCAGAGCTGCCTCCTGGCCCGCCGGCTCGTGGAGCGCGGCGTCCGCTTCGTGACGGTCAACATGTTCGACGATCTGGCCGGATCCTGGGACATTCATGGCCAAGCGCCCTTCACCTCCCTGAGCGCGCTCGACACCCTCGGGCCCATGTTCGACCAGGCCTTCTCTTCCCTGCTGGAAGACCTCCAGCAGCGGGGTCTGTTGGAGCAGACCCTGGTGGTGGCCATGGGAGAGTTCGGCCGGTCCCCCAAGATCAATCCGGCTGGAGGGCGGGATCACTGGCCGGCCTGCGGCACGCTCATCCTGGCCGGCGGAGGCGTCGCAGGGGGACAGGTCATCGGTTCCTCCGACCGCACGGCCAGCGAACCGAGGGACCGGCCCGTGCAACCCATGGAAATTCTGGCCAGCCTGTATCACGCCCTGGGGATCAGCGTTCACACCGAGCTGGACGGACCGGGCAGCCGGCCCGTTCCCGTGGTGGAAATCGGGGTGGATCCGATCCGGGAGCTTTTCGGCGCCACATGATCGCGACTCTCCTGCTGGCCGCGTCCACCCTCACGGTTTCCGGTGCCGGTTCACTGGCATTGTTGCCACCCGACATCACGCTTCAGGGCCAGGACGCAACCCAGCGGCTCATCCTGACCCGGTGGACACCCCAACGCGGCTCCGAGACCGACCTGACCCCGCAAGCGACTTTCGTCTCATCGTCTCCCGGCGTCGCCCGAGTGGACGCTCGAGGCGTGGTGCGGGCGGTGGGCGACGGAGAGACTCGAATCACCGCCCGGCTGCCCGACGGCCCCCATACGTCCGTCCGGGTCCGGGTGGAATCGGCCGGCCAACCGCCGCTCCGGGACTTTCGCAACCAGGTCCGCTCGGTCATGACCAAGTCGGGGTGCAATTCCGGAGCCTGCCATGGCGCCGGAGCGGGACAGAACTTCTTCAAGCTCTCGTTGAGAGGTTATTCGCCGGAGGAGGACTATCGGGCTCTGACCCGGGAGGCCGGGGGCCGCAGAATCTCCCGCCAGGAGCCATCTCGGAGCCTGATCCTGCTCAAACCCACCCTGGCCGTCTCCCACGGCGGAGGGAAGCTGCTGGAAACCGACTCCCTCGACTATCGAATCCTGGCCGACTGGATCGCGGGCGGAGCCACGGGCCCCGCTCCCGACGATCCCAGGATCGAGCGGTTGGAGGTCTACCCTTCCCGGGCGACGCTACGGCCCGGGGACCGGCACCGGCTGGTGGTCCGGGCTTTCTTCTCCGACGGGTGGACCGAGGACGTCACCCGCTGGGGCAAGTACTCCAGCAGCGATGCCTCCGTGGCCAAGGTCGGAAAGGATGGAATGGTGGAGACGTCGGGTCACGGTGAGGCGATCCTGTCGGTCTGGTATTTGGACCGGATCGCCTCGGCGAGAATCGCCGTTCCCTTTCCGGCACGGCTGCCGGAGGAGGTCTTCCGCAAGGCGGCCCGCCACAATTTCATTGATGATCCGGTCTTGGAGAAGCTCCAACAGATGCGGATTCCCCCATCGGATCTCTGCACCGATTCGGAGTTTCTGCGGCGGGCCTACCTGGACGCCGCGGGAATCCTGCCCAGCGGCGAAGAGGCGAGACGGTTCGCGGCCGATCCGGACCCCCGAAAACGAACCCGTCTCGTGGACGCGTTGCTGGAGCGGTCCGAGTTCGCGGATCTGTGGGCCTACAAATGGTCCGACCTGCTCCTGGTCTCCAGCTCCAAGCTCACACCGGCCGCGACTCGAACCTTCCACGGTTGGATTCGACAGGCGGTCGCCGAAAACAAGCCCTGGGACCGCTTCGTCAGGGAGATTATCACCGCTTCCGGAAGCAATCTGAGCAACGGCGCCGCCAACTACTACCTGCTGCACGACGAGCCCACCGTGCTGGCGGAGAACATGACCCTCACCTTCATGGGAATCTCCATCAACTGCGCCCGTTGCCACAACCACCCCCTGGACAAATGGAGCCAGGACGACTACTACCACCTCTCCAGCTTCTTCTCCCGAGTCGGCCGCAAGAACGACGTGGGCTACGGTTTTGCCGACAATCCCAACTCATTGAAAGAGACCACCATATTCACCGCCAGCCGCGGAGAGGTGATCCATCCACGCCTGGGCCGGCCTCTGGCTCCCCGTCCTCTGGAGTCGGTGGAGACGATCGGCGACCGTCCGGGGCGAGACCGGCGGCTGCCTCTCGCCCAATGGCTCACGTCGGGCGAGAATCGCTACTTCGTCCGCGCCGTCGTGAACCGCGTCTGGCATCACTTCATGGGGCGAGGCCTGGTCCATCCCGCCGACGACATGCGGGAAACCAACGCGGCTTCCAACCCCCGCCTCCTGGAGGCGCTGGGGCGCGAGCTGGTGCGGAGCGGATTCGACCTCAAGTCTCTGATCCGATCCATAATGAACTCGGCCACCTACCAGAGGAGCTCCCGGCCGCAAGGCAACAGCCACGACCGGAAGTATCACTCCCACTATCTGATCCGGAGACTCCCCGCCGAGGTCCTGCTGGACGTGGTGTCCCAGGTTCTCGGAGTGCCCGAGAACTTTGCCGGACACCCTGAGGGCGTGCGGGCTCTTCAACTGCCCGACTCCCGGGTGAGCTCCTACGCCCTGACCCTCTTCGGACGTCCCGCCAGAGAGATCAACGCCTACTCGGAGCGGGTCCGGAGCTCCACGGTTCCCCAGGTCCTGCACCTGCTCAACGGGGAGTTTCTGAGCGCCAAACTCCGCTCCCCCGAGGGCAACCTCCAGCAGATGCTCGACCAGGGGATCGCGGATCGGGAGATCATCCGCCATATCTTCTGGAGCTCGCTTTCCCGGCCGCCTTCCCCGGGGGAGGAGGCGGAAATCCTGGAGCTCCTCCGTCCGGTTGCGGACTCGGCCTCGTCCCGGGAGCCGGCGCGGCGCGAACTCCTGGAGGACTTATGGGCGGGCTTGATGATGAGCAAGGAATTTCTCTTCAACCACTGATGCGCCCGAAACCCGGAACTTTGATCCTCATCATGGTCGGCTCCCTTTCCTGGGGCCTGGCCACCACCTACTATCCTTCCGCGCCGGTGGTCTATCTGGCCAACCCAACCGGCGCTCAGGCCGGATCCAGAGTTCAAGTCGTTCTGGAGGGAATACATCTCAAAGAGGCTGAAAATATAATTTTTAATATCTCGAACATAACGGCGATCATCCTTGAGGGATGGGACGGTCCCAACGGCCGTTTCCAGACTCCACTGGAGCGGTTGCGTCTGGAAGTCGAGGTCCACGAGGAAACGCCTCCCGCAATCTACGGATTCCGAGTCAAGACCCGGCACGGGGCCAGCAATTGGATTCCCTTCGCCGTCGGGCAATTCTCCGAGATCCGCGAGTCCGACGGCAACGGCGCCCTTGCCGGAGCCCAACCGGTGACTCTTCCGGTGACGGTGAACGGCGCCATCGCCAAAACCGGAGAGGAAGACTACTTCCAGTTGGAAGGGCGCCGGGGCGAGGAGCTGGTGCTCCGACTCCGGGCCCACCCCCTCGGTTCCCGGCTGGACGGAGCCCTGACCCTCATGGGACCGGAGGGACGCGTCCTGGCCAGCAGCAACAACGCCTCTCCACGAAATCTCGACGCCATGCTGGGATTGCGGCTGCCCCGATCGGGCCGCTACTCGGTCCGGGTCACCGACTTCGCCGGCGGAGGCGGCTCACGGCGCTTCTACCGCCTTACCTTGGGCGCAGTTCCCTATGTGACCCACCTGTTCCCTGCGGGCGGGCGTCGAAGCGAAGAGGTGGAAGCGCGGCTGGAAGGCTTCAATCTGGGAGATCAGACGAATATCCGGCTCCGCGGGGATCGGCCGCCGCGAGAGGACGGCTTTCGGGACCTGACGATCCGGACGCCCCGGGGTCCGGCCCTGAACCCGGTTCGGATCGCCGTGGGAAGCCATGATGAGACTCTGGAACGGGAGGAGAACGACGCCGCGGAGACGGCTCAGCCGATCTCCGTTCCGATCACCGTCAACGGCCGGATCGATTCGACCCGGGACGCCGATGTCTTCCGCTTTCCGGCACGCCGCGGTCGGCCTCTGGCCTTGGAGGTCGCGGCTCAACGGCTTGATTCTCCCCTGGATTCGCATATCGAAATCCTGGACCTCCAAGGGCGTTCCCTGCCCCGGGCCCGGCTCAGGACCGTCTTTGAAGGAAGCCACCTGGAACCCCTGGCCTCCCGTTCCCTGCAGTTGCAGCGGTTCGACGTGGCCAGCGGAATGGCGTTTCGGGGAGGTGATTTCGTCCTCCTGAGCGAGCGGGAACTGGTCCGGCTGGAAGAGGGACTCCGCCACTCGGACGATTTCTCCCTGGCCCAGGGCCTCTTGGGGCAGCGCCTGGCCTGGTTGGGCACCAGTCCCCAGAACCACCCCAAGAACTACAACGCCCGAAAGGTGGAAATCCTCCCCCCCGGGGCTCCGGCCCCGGGAGGGTCGTCCACCCTGACCCTCTTCTATCGAAACGACGACGGCGGTCCCGTCTACGGCAAGGACTCGTATCTCCTGTTCGACCCCCCGGCGGACGGAGAATACCTGGTTCGGCTGCGGGACCTGCACGGCGCGGGAGGACCCCGCCATACGTACCGTCTCACGGTCCGGCCGGCCCGTCCCGATTTCCGGCTCTATCTGGACGACGGCTTCATGCAACAGCGGGACCTGCGGGGAGCGGGAGCCAGGAGCCCCAACGTCCCTCTGGGTGGGAGCGTTCCCCTGGTGGTGTCCGCCCTGCGGATCGACGGCTTCCGGGACGAAATCCGGATCGAAGCCCTGGATCTGCCGCCCGGCATCCGCGCCGTGCCGGGGACCATTCGCCGGGACGAATTTCAGACGACCCTGATCTTCACCGCGGACTCTTCAGCCCATCCGGTACCGCCCGATCACAAGCTCAAGATCCAAGGGCGGGCCAGCATCGGCGGCGTGGAAAGAATCCATCCCGCGGTGGACCCGGACAGCGGGCTGAACCTGGTCTCCCTGGTCCCACCCGCCACCATCCGGCCCCTGGTGGAACCGGAGCATCTGGTCCTGCGGCGTGGAACCCAGGGCCGCCTCCATGTCCGAATCGACTGTCCCAAGGATTTCGCCCACGAGGTGGGCATCGAAGTGAAGAATCGCCCGCCCGGGCTGTTCGTAGACGGGCGGTCCACCAATGCGGGTCTGGTCATCAGCAAGGGGGAACACTCCCGCACCTTGAACATTCTGGCGGAAGAATCGCTGGAGCCAATGACCGTCCCCATCTACGTCGTCACGCGGCACCGCAGCGAGCGAACCGAAAAGATGAGGGGCCTGGGAATCCTGGAAGAGTCGGTCGACTACGCCTCCCGGCCCATCCTCGTGACCATCGAGTAGCGTCGCCGGACGGTTGCCGCAGGACTTACCGTGTTGCAGCCTGGACTGAGCGACGGCCGGCATAGGCCCGACGCAACTTGCGGAGAGCCATGGCCTCGATCTGCCGGATTCGCTCCCGGGTCAGGGAGAAAACGCGGCCAATCTGCTCCAGAGTATGTTCCCTGTCTTCCCCAACGCCGAACCTCAGGCGCAGCACCCGCTCCTCCCGGGAGTCCAGATTCATGAGGATGCCTGAGGTTTCATCCGCCACGCTCTGACGCAGCAGTTTTTCGGAAGGAGACTCGCTGTTGCAGTCCTCGAGGACGTCCTGCAGCTTACCCTCCTCGTCCCGGCCGATCGGGGCCTCCAGGGAAACCGGCTTTCGAGCGATATCCAGGATGCTCCGGACCCGCTCCGCCGGCAGTCCCACGACTCCGGCGAGTTCTTCCGTACTTGGTTTGCGTCCATGGATCCGCGTCCACTCGCGAACCGTCCGGACGGACTTGTAGACGACCTCGGAGATGTGGACAGGGAGTCGAATCGTTCTCCCCTTATTGGAGATGGATCGCTGGATCGCCTGCCGGATCCACCAGTGGGCGTAAGTGGAGAACTTGAATCCCAGACGGTGATTGAAGCGGTCGACCGCCTTCATCAGACCGATGTTCCCCTCCTGGATCAGATCCAGGAAGGCCAGCCCGCGCCCCCGGTATTTCTTGGCCACGGACACCACCAACCGCAGGTTGGACTGCACCAGTTCCTGTTTGGCGTCATCGGCCCGGCGCTGTGCGTCACGGATACGGCCGAAGGTTCGGCGCGCCTGCTCCCGGGTCACGCACCGGGATTGCTCCCATTGCTCCAGTTCGTTGCAGACCTGCCGGTATCGGTCCCGGTCCGGATCCGCCTGGCTCCGCCGGAGACTCTCGCTCTTCTTCAGCAGCTCCAAGAGCGGTTCCAGTGAGGTCTTGAGCGACTTGAGCAACCGGTCGCATGCTTCCTGTTTCAGACCGAGCTTACGAATCCGCCCGGCGATCGCGCCACGGACGCGGGCCAACCCCAGGAGTTCCCGGAAGCCGGGCTCTCCATCCTGAACCACCTGTCGCCATCGACGCCAGAGCCGTCGCGCCTGTTCGTCCAGACGGGCAATGGCCCCCAGTTGGGCCCGGAACCACTTCACAGGCTCGACTCCCGAGGTGACATCGGAATTGAGGCGGGCAATCTCGCGAATCCGCATCTCACCGACCTGTAGCCGTTTTCCCCAGACCAGAAGCTCTCCGACGGCGATGGGGCAACGGTACAGAAAATAGGAGATCCGTTCCCGGCCCCGGGCCAACTGGCGGGCGACCTCGATCTCCCGGTGGGCCGTAAGCAAAGGTATCGAACCCATCTCCTTCAGGTAGGCGTAGATGGTGTCGTCACCGTACTCTCCCCTTTTCCCAGCCGGCTCCGCTCCCAGGACCTCATTCCGCTCCCACGGATTCGAATTCGTCTTCCGGCGCCAAAGGGGACCCGTGCCTCCGAGAACAGTTCCATACATGTTTTCACCCGCCCCGAATTTGGTTTTCCTCATCTCGTTCACCTGACTTGGTAAACACTCTGATAAGTAGACGGATTTTTCGCGAATAAGGTTTCGTTTCGAAAGGAGCGGCGGCGTGGAGCGGCGACTTTCTTGTCGCCGAACAGGGGGGCAGGGGGGACGGAGTCCCCACTGTACACTTTCCCCCTCAATACTTTCCGGTCTCGCGAATCTTCGGTAGCGGCGAAGAGCCGGCGACAAGAAAGTCGCCTCTCCCACTGGGCGACTGGAAATCGCCCCTCCAACGGGCGACAGGGATGTCGCCCCTCCACTGGGCGACTGGAAATCGCCCGTCCAACGGGCGACAGGGATGTCGCCCCTCCTACACCAACAGCCAGACGGCGGCAGCCGTTCCCGCAATGGCGCCGCCGTAGCAGAGGATCGAGATCGGCGTCCTGAGGGCTCCGCGTCCCAGGTCGATCAGGATGTGCCGGAGACGGTGAGCGGAGTGGAAGAGTGGCAAGGAAATGAAAACCAGAAGGTAGAGCCGGACCAGCGGGTTCTCCAGGAGTTCCCCGACCCGTTCGTAGGAGAGTGTCTCGGGGGGAATCCAGCCCAAGCCGATGCCCAGGCCGGTCACCAGGATGTGGACCGGGACCAGGAAGGCCGCCACCGTGCCGCCGGCCGAGAAAAGAGCCCACCAGATGGGGTCGGTCGTCTTGAGCCGGACACCCATCTCAGTTCACCACCAAGTACCAGAGGACCCCGGAAAGCAGGATCCAGGCCAGATAGTTTGCCGCCAGCACCAACTTGGCCGGGACCACCTTCCGCCCCATCCGAACCACCATCACGATGGGGGTCAGGTGGATCCAGGTCACCGTGTGCAACAGGCAGAAGACCAGGACCACTCCCAGGAATACGAGGACGGCCGGATGCTGGAGCATGGCCAGGTAAGCCTCATAGCTGTCCTTCCCTTGAGACAGCCGATACAGGCCCACCAGATAACTGAGCGCGTAGAGCGCCACGAACACCGCCGACAGCTCCCGGACCATGAACAGAAAATATCGGCCGTTGCTCAGCCACCAGAGGGCCGACCGCTGGGGCCGATAGCGAGGCGGACGTTGCGGCGAAGCGACGCTCACGATTTCCCCCAGGGCCAGAGCAACCCAAGGATATGGTCCTTCGTCAACTGCACCTTGGAACGCTGGATCGCCGCCGCGGGATCCACATGCTTGGGACATACCACCGAGCACTCGCCGACGAAGGAGCATTCCCAGATCCCCTCGTGGCTTCCGATGACCTCGGCCCGCTGGTCCTGGCCCTCCTCCCTGGAGTCCATGTCATACCGGTGCGCCAAGGCGATGGCGGCGGGTCCGATGAAGGTCTTGTCCGCCGCGTAGACCGGGCAGGCTGCATAGCAGAGGGCGCAGTTGATGCACATGCTGAACTGTCGAAAGAGCTGCAACTCCTCGGGGGATTGCAGATACTCGCCCTCTTGAACCGGCTTCTCCTGCTCGCGAATCATCCAGGGCTTCACCGCCCGGAGCTTGTCCATGAAGTCATCCATCTCGATGACCAGATCCCGGACCACCGGGAAATGGTCCAGCGGACCCACGCGCACGCCCTGCGGATAGTCCTTCAGGAAGACTGCACAGGTCAGTACGGGCACTCCGTTGACCATCATGCCGCAGCTCCCGCAGACCCCCATTCGGCAGGACCAGCGATAGGTCAGGCTGCCGTCCACATGGTCCTTGATGTAGTTGAGGCCGTCCAGAACCACCATCTCGTCGTCGAAGGGGATGGTGTACGTCTGATCGTACGGGGCAGAACTGTTCTCCGGATCGTACCGGGTGACGGTGATGTCGATGGTCTTCATGCCGGAATCTCGCTCCTGGCTCAATATTTCCGCTCCTCGGGAGCCCAGCGGGTGATGGTCACCGGCTGGGTCTCCAACCGTGGGCCCTCCTCCGAATAGAGGGACAGTTGGTGATGCAGGAACCGTTCGTCGTCGCGCTCGGGAAAGTCGACCCGGGCCTGAGCCCCGCGAGACTCCTCGCGGGTCAGAGCGGCGCCGGCGATGCAGCGGGCCACGTCCAGCATGAAGTCCAGTTCCAGAGCCGCTACCAGATCGGTGTTGAAGACTCTTCCGCGGTCGTCGATGCGCAGGTTGGCGAATCGTTCTCTCAGCTCCGCCAGCTCCGAACAGGTCTCCAGCAGGCTGTCCCGGGTCCGATAGACACCGCATCCCTTTTCCATGGCGGACTGCATCTCGCCCCGGAGACCACTGATGCGCTCGGTCCCGTCTTCGCGGTGGAGAAAGCCCTGCTCGATCCGCTCCTCTTCCCTGCGCGCCGCCGCCCGGATCCGGCTCGGATCGACCAGCTCGCTGGCGACGGCGTGGCGGGCGGCCGCCTCGCCGGCGAAACCGCCGAAGACCAGGCATTCGGTCAGGGAATTTGACCCCAGACGATTGGCGCCGTTGATGGTCACGCAGGCGACTTCTCCGGCCGCGTAGAGACCCTCCAAGGGAGTGCTCCCGTCGTTTGCGGTACTCACGCCTCCCATCATGTAGTGCACCACGGGGCGGACCGGAATCGGTTGCTGCACCGGGTCGATCCCGACGTACTTGGACGCCAACTCCCGGACGAAGGGAAGCTTCTCGTTGATGACCTTCTCACCCAGATGCGTGAGATCGAGATGGACATACTCTCCATGCCGGCCTTCGAAGGTCCGGCCCGCCTGACGTTCGGAAATGATGGCGCGGGAGAGGATGTCCCTGGGTCCCAGTTCCATCTTGCCGGGGATATAGCGCTCCAGGAACCTCTCGCCCTCGCGGTTGAAAAGATACCCGCCTTCGCCCCGGGAGGCCTCCGTGATCAGGATTCCGGTCCCGGGCAGGCCGGTGGGATGGTACTGGACGAACTCCATGTCCTTCAACGGCGCCCCGGCCCGGTAGGCCATGGCCATCCCGTCCCCGGTCTTGATGTTGCCGTTGGTGGTGAAGGGGAAGATCCGGCCGCCTCCGCCCGTACAGAGCATCACCGACTTGGCCAGGATCGGTTGAATCCGTCCGGTGGCCAGATCCAGGCCGGTCACTCCCACGCACTTGCCGTCGTCCACCAGGAGAGAGGTGACGAACCACTCGTCATAGCGGCGGATCCTGGCATACCGGAGCGAGTGCTGGAAGAGGCTGTGGAGCATATGGAAGCCGGTCTTGTCCGAGGCGAAGACGGTTCGCTTGACGCTCATGCCGCCGAAGGCCCGAACGCTGATACGGCCGTCCCGGTCCCGGCTCCACGGACATCCCCAGTGCTCCAGTTGCAGAACTTCGTCGGGAGCCGTGTCGACGAACAGCTCGACGGCGTCCTGGTCCGCCAGGTAGTCACTTCCACGGATGGTATCGAAGCAGTGCAGATCCAGGCTGTCGTATTCCCGCAGCACGGCCGCCGTGCCGCCCTCGGCCGACACCGTGTGGCTGCGCATGGGATAGACCTTGGAGACCACGACGATGTCCAGGTCCGGCTGAACCTCGACCGCCGCCACCGCGGCCCGCAGCCCGGCTGCCCCGCCGCCCACGATCAGAAGATCACACTTCAATGCGTCCATATTCGGGCGCGAATCTTGTCATATTTCCCGAAACGGAATCAAGGCGGGGATGAGGAAAAGAGAAAAGAGAAAAATAGGAAAGAGAGAAGCCAAAAGAGGAGGTATCCGGGCAACAGGGAAGATGCGGAATCTGCCGACGTCGCGGCGCACAATTTGCGGCAAAATGCTCCAAACAGTATCGTTCAGCGACGTCTGATTGAAATAGGAGAGTTGACGGGAGCCGTTGCAAACGGAAGGAAACGATGAGCTTCCTTCAACTTCTGGACGTCTTTTTCCTCCTTTTCCATTCCCTCTGGATCCTCTTGGTGGTTCTGGGTTGGATCTGGTCCCGGACCCGGCGGTATAGCCTGGCGGCACTGGGCCTGACCGCTATTTCCTGGTTCGGACTCGGCTATTGGCGAGGGTGGGGATACTGCATCTGCACCGACTGGCACTGGCAGGTCCGGCGATCGCTGGGTGAGCTCAACCTGCCCCACAACTACATCGGCTTTCTGATCAGGGAAGGGACTGGTCTGGAGATACCGGATCCGGTTCTGGAACCCGTCATCGTCGGCGCCTTCCTGACCTCCGTTGCCGGCGGCGTCGGGCTCAGCCTGCGGGATCGCTCCCGGGCGTCGGCAACCGAGGCCGGAGCCTTCAATCCAGAGCGAGAAGGGCTCCGTGAATAGTTCCGGCGCGGGACTCGCAGGTATCGACTGGGCGATCATCGCCCTCTACGCGCTGGGCACACTCGTCTTGGGCTATTTTTACGGCCGCCGTCAGACCAGCCTCAACGAATACTTCACCGGTAGCGGGCGCATGAATTCCACCCTGGTGGGGTTCTCCATCTTCGCGACCGGTCTGAGCACCATCTCCTACCTGGCGGTCCCCGGCGAGGCCATCGGCAAGGGCCCGGGAGCCATGTTCAACAACTTCATGGTCTATCCCATCCTCTACCTGGTCATGGGATACGTCTTCCTTCCGCTCTACATGCGCCGGCGCGTCACGAGTGCCTACGAGTACCTGGAAGAGAGACTGGGTTTGCGGATCCGGCTCCTGGGCGCCGCCATATTCCTCTTTTCGCGCCTGATCTGGATGTCGCTTCTCGTCTACCTGTCGGCCCGGGCCATGACCGTCATGTTGGGCGTGGACGAATCGTGGATTCCAGTCGTCATCCTGGTAACGGGATTCGTCGCCGTGATCTACACGTCGGTCGGGGGTCTGCGAACCGTCGTCATCACGGACACCCTCCAACTGACCCTCATGCTGGGAGGAGCCTGGCTGGTGATCGGGATCGTGACCTACCAACTGGGCGCCGTCACCTGGATCCCGACCTCCTGGCAGCCCCATTGGGACCACCAGCCTTGGTTCAGCTTCGACCCGGCGGTTCGGGTCACCGTATTCGGATCGGTGATCTACGTCACCCTCGAGAGCATCTGTGGAGCCGCCTCCGACCAGAGCCACGTCCAAAGATATATGGCCACGGGGAGCCTGAAGGCCGCTCGGCGCTCCTTTATCGCCAATATCATTGCAGGTCTCGCTGTCGTGCTCACTCTCTGGACCACCGGGCTCGCCCTACTGGGGTACGTGCAGCAGGCGGCTCGGACGCTTCCCTCCAGCATCAACGTCGGCCCGGGGGCCGACAGTGTCTTTCCCTATTTCATTGCCTACGTGCTGCCTCCCGGCATCTCGGGGCTGGTGGTGTCGGCGATTTTCGCCGCCGCCATGTCCAGCGTCGACTCGGGCGTCAACTCCATTACTGCCGTGGTCAGCCGCGATTTTCTGCACCGTTTCGGGAGATTGCCGGACAGCCGGCGCGCCCGGATCCGCTTGGCCAAGATCATGGCGTTCTCGATCGGTACGATCGTGGTGGTGGGCGGGTCCCTTATAGACAACGTGCCGGGAAACATCTGGGCGGTCGGCCAGAAGACGTCGGGGCTGCTTTCGACTCCACTGTTCGCTCTCTTCTTCTTCGCTTTCTTCGTCCCCTTCGCCACCCCCCTGGGTGTGGTCTGCGGAACCGTGGCCGGCATCACGACGGCCGTCCTGGTGGCCTACTCCGGACCCATCTTCGGATTCGATCCGGAGACCGGCTACGACCCGGTGAGCTTCATCTGGATCGGACCGTTTGCCCTGGCGGCGAATCTGCTGGTCGGAAGTCTGGCGAGCTACGTTCACCAATATCTCCGCCGGTTTCGGACGGGTTGACGTGGGTCGCGGGGACGGGACTCTGGTAGACTGGGCGGGTGTCACCCGGGTCGAACCCGTCTTAGTCCGGACCTGATCCCAGAGAGAGGAAAAACATGAGAAAACACTTGCGAATCTGGTTGGCGGCCCTGCTCTTTTCCGGTGCCGCTCTGGTAGCCAACCACGGGACGCGGACGACCGAAGCGCTCATGCGTGACGCCGCCCAGGTCCTGTCCCAGTCCCTGGACCGGGTCCAGAGATCCTACACACTCTTCCCGTTCGACGCCGATCACCGCGCCGACTGGCATTACTTTCCCGAAGGGGGATTCACCCGGGTCCACGGCTACGTCCGCAACGGCATCACCTTCAAACAGATGAACCCCATGCAGAAACACCTGGCCAGCGCCCTGCTGGCTTCGGGGCTGAGCCGCAGCGGTTTCGCCAAGGCGACCCGGGTCATGAGCATGGAAGAGATCATCCGAGCCATCGAGGACGATCACACGGGCCACCGGGACGCCGAGAGGTTCCATTTCTCCATCTTCGGAACCCCTGGGGACAAGGGCAACTGGGGCTGGCGGGTGGAGGGACACCACCTCTCGGTGCACTACACCCTCCAGGACGGCAAGCTCATCTCATCCAGTCCCACCTTCTTCGGAGCCAATCCCCACGAAGTGGCCCAGGGAGCCCACAAGGGGATGAGAGTGTTGGAACGGGAGGAGGATCTGGCGGTTGCCTTGCTCAAGAGCCTGGATCCGGAGCGGCAGGGGCAGGCCATCTACCAGGAAGTGGCGCCCGAGGACATCCTGACCATGGCGGATCGCCGGGCCACGCTGGAGGGCGCTCCCCAGGGGCTGCCGGCGTCGAAGATGACCCAGTCTCAATATGAGAGCCTGATGGAGCTCGTCGGCGAATACGCCGGCAACATGCCCCAGGAAGTGGCGGCCCGCCGCCTGAAGTCCGCTCGGGAAACGCCCCGGGATCAGCTCTACTTCGCCTGGGCGGGGCAAATCGGCCGACCCCAGCCCAAGGCCGTTCCCATCGGCGGCAGGACCACCGGGAACCGGGAGGCCAGGGGCAACTACTATCGCGTCCAGGCGCCCACCTTCCTCATCGAATACGACAACACCCAGAACCTGAGCAACCACAGTCATTCGGTCTGGCGGGACTACGAGAACGATTTCGGCTTCGACGTCTTGGCGGATCACTACCGGAAGTATGACCACGGGAGCGCGGGCATCCACTGGGCGGGCCTTGGCCGGAGTGAAACCCCGCAAAGGTAGCGAAATTTCTGAACCGAGAGGAAGGACGGAAATGAGCAGAAAGACTGCGGTTTTACTGTGTCTTTGTTCCGGAATGATGGCGGCCGTCCCGGTTTCTGCGGCCGGCATCATCGGCATCACCCGCGGCGGCCCCGACATTCAGGTGCCGCCGAGCCAGCCTGTCAATGCCACTTGGCGATACGGATTGGGCGCCACCTACCAAGTCGGCCCTCGCCAAGCGATTCTTTTTTGCGGCATCCGCCGAGAATATGGTCCCGGAGTCGATTTCGAGATCGGCACCGACGGGGTCCTGTTCGACGACCTCTCTGACGTCCGGGCCTCCCGGGCCGTCGTCCTCTCTCGAAATCACCTCGAACCCAATCC
The DNA here is from genome assembly GCA_965217775.1 of Acidobacteriota bacterium. Classification (GTDB taxonomy): domain Bacteria; phylum Acidobacteriota; class UBA6911; order RPQK01; family JAJDTT01; genus JAJDTT01. The sequence goes on along the minus strand of CBDCJH010000002.1, from coordinate 1,115,212 downwards.
CAACTCCCACCCCCCCGGAAAGCCGGCCGTCATGGTCAAGTATCCGGTCCAGGGCGGGTTCTTTCCCCTGGGGGCAAGGCGGGTGGACGGGTCCGAATACGAACAGGGCGGGACCGGGTTCGGCGTGGCCAGCGCTATCGGATGGCCGGCCGCCGAGTCCGATCCGTCCGGGGGCGAGGTCTGGCATTTCGACAATCCTCGGGGGGTCGAACCCTTCGAGGGAGATGAGAGATACAGATATTTCGAGGTTCAACAATACGCGTTCGACGGCGAGGCGTTCCGGGTGGCGGAGACCCGCAAGGTGGGGGAAACCGAGCTCATTTCCGGCTGGCGGGTCACGAACCGCGGCCTGAGCCCGGCCATCCCAGACGGAGACGACCTGGTCCTGGGGATGGTGGCGGCGCCTCTGCCTCCCTCCGGTACCATGCCATCGGAACCCACCGGAGCGGTGCTGGTGCGCTGGACGCATCGGAACGGACGATGGGAAGCGGCAGACGTCATTCCCGTGACCGGAGGGGACAACTCCTTCGAACCCAGCGTGGCGCGCGACCTGGACGGTTCCCTCCTCTTCTGCGTGCGCGGCGGCAAGGAGCCGGATTACAACGACGTGCGCATCTGGCGTTCCCGGGATCAGGGCCGGAGTTGGGAACAGATCATCTACGTCCGGGGGATCGTCGGCAGCACACCCATCTGCCTCAACCGGGCCACCGACGGCACTCTCTACGTGGCGTCCAACATCTATCAGGTTCAGATGCATCCCTGGCCCCACACCTACCGCCTCCCCCGGGACCGCCGGGGGAATCCACGAGGCGGCGGTTGGTCGCGCGAAGCTCTGGCGCTGTGGCCTCTGCGCGCGGACCGAACGGGCCTGGAGACACCCATCATCGCCCGCGACTGCCGGAGCGAATTCGGCACTCCTCCCGGAGGCTCCAATTGGAACGTGGATCATCCCATGGCAGTGAATCTGAGACTGCGGGACGGACGCTGGCACAACGTCATGGTGACCCGGATTTTGGAGTACGGAGAGATCGTCCGCCAGTTGGGACCGGCCCCCCAGTCCGGAGCCTATCTCGAGGAGGTCCACTCCTCGGGAAAACCGGTTCCGGCCTGGCGATTCGCCGATTAGCTCGAATTGGGGCCGGGCTTACTGAGCCCGTTGGAGATGCCTGAGCAACTCGCCCTTGGTGGTGAGGATCAGGATCGTCTTGGCGTCGACGCCCCGCTCGTACGTCTCCATGCTCTTCATGAAGGCGTAAAAGGAGGCATCCCGGTTGTACGCTTCGGCGTAGATCTGAGTGGCTTCTCCGTCCGCCCTGCCTCGGGTCTCCTGAGCGGTCTTGTACGCTTCCGACTGAATCCGCTGCAGTTCTCTCTCCCGCTCGCCCCGGATCCGGGCGGCCTGGCCCTGACCCTCCGAGCGATAGCGCTCCGCGATTCGGTTGCGCTCGGCGATCATGCGGGCGAAGACGTCCTTCTGGACCTCTTCCACATAATTGATCCGCTTGAGCTGAAGATCGATGAGCTCAATCCCGAAGTCGGCCACCTTGGGAGTGGCCGTCTCCAGAATCTCCCGGGTAATTGCCTGGCGGCCGGTCTCGATGATCTCGAGGACCGAGGTCTCCTCCTCGGCTGACTCCTGGGTTTCCTGGGCCTGCCGGTTGCTGGTCCGGACCACCTCCACCAGTTCGTGGCGAGCGATGGCGTTGCGGGTCTCGCCGTCCAGAATGTCGTCCAGCCGGGACTGGGCCCTGGGTTCGTCCCGCATCCTCTCCAGGAATCGGAGCGGATCGCTGATGCGCCACCTGGCGTAGGTGTCCACCCAGATGAATCGCTTGTCCTTGGTCGGCATCTGGTCCGCGTCGCCGTCCCACTCCAGGAATCGCTTGTCGAAATAGTTGGCCGTCTGGATGAAGGGAAGTTTCAGGTGAAGACCCGGATCGGTGACCGGGTCTCCGACCGGTCTACCCAACTGGGTGATGATGACCTGCTCGGCTTCGTTCGTGACGTAGGTGCCGTCCACCACCAGGGCCAGGATGGCCACACCCAGGAGTAGATACAGATGTCGGCGCTTCATGGGCCCGATCCCTCCGCTTGTGAACGACCCGATATCATCTTCTCCAGCGACTCCATGGGCAGCAGCGGAACGACGCCGTCCGCATCCTGGTCCAGAAACAGTTTGCGACCCGAACGAGGCAGGATCTTCTGCATGGTCTCCAGGTACATCCGCCGCCGGGTGACCTCGGGCGCCCGGCGGTAGGCGTCGTGCAGAGACTTGAAGCGGGAGGCATCCCCCTTGGCTTCGTTGACGCGCTCGAGGGCGTAACCCTGAGCCTGCAGGACGGCCTGTTCCGCTTCACCCTTGGCCCGGGGGATCACCTTGTTGTACTCGGCGCGAGCCTCGTTGATGAGGCGGTCCATCTGTTGCTGGGCCTGGTTCACTTCGTCCCACGACGGCTTGACAGGATCGGGCGGATTCACGTTCTGCAAGACGACCTGGTCCACGGTGATTCCGGTCTCATACTGCCTGCAGAGTTCCTGCAACTTCTGCTCCGCGATGTCCTCGATTTCCTGGCGGCCCACGGTCAAGACCTCGGTGACGGTCCGATCCCCCACCACCTCGCGCATCACCGCTTCGTTCATGTCCCGAAACGTCTCCTGAACGTTCCGGACCCTGAAGAGAAAGAGGAATGGATCGGTGATCCGGAACTGGACGATCCACTCCACCACCGCCACGTTCAGATCTCCGGTGAGCATCAACGACTCGTCCAGGAACCGCTTGGAGGCATAGCGGGTCCGGATCTCCGGCTGGGTGGTCCGAAACCCGAATTCCTGCTTGAGCTGGCGCTGCACCGGGACCTTCAGCACGTCTTCCATGAAGGGGAGCTTGAAGCGAAGTCCCGGCTGGGCGGTGCGAACGTGCTGCCCGAAAAACAGGACCACTCCGACCTCTTCCGGCTGCACCTGATAGACGGTCCCAAAGGCCAGAACCACCACACAAATGACCAGGAATCCTAGTCGGACGTACCTCCAATTGATCCTCGGAGGACGAAACTCGGGCATGTCGAAAATTTGATCAGCCATGATTAAAGCTCTATCGGCTCGACAGAAGGATAACAGAGATGGACCCCGCCGTCAGAATGATTTCCAAAGCGGGTGGACCTCGAGGCCAAAGACTTCATGGGGAGACCGGCGGCGATCCGTCGTATGCCCGGCGCACTTCCTCCACGATGATGTCGAGCCCGCGTTCGATTCGGTCCCAGTCGTCGGCATAACTGATGCGGATACATTCCCGTTTGTGCGGCCAGTCGTCGTCCTCGAGCCCGGGAAAGAAGTAGTGGCCCGACACGACGATGACGCCGCGCGCTTTGAGCCGTTTGTAGAGCGCGGCATTGGTCATGGGGAGACCCGGCATCCAGAGCCAGAGGAAAAACGCCCCCTCGGGTTTGTGGATGCGAATCGGATAGTCCTCCAGCCCGGCGCGGAGCCGGTCCACGGCGCGCTCCGCGCGCTCCGCGTAGTGGGGCCGGATGACCTCCCGGACCAGCGTCAGCACCTCGCCGCTCTCGATCAGATCGGTGGCGAGGGCGGGTCCGAGCCGGCCCGGAGACAGGCAGAAGATGGCCGTGGCGGCGGCCAACGCCGCGACGATCTCCTCGTTCGCAATCACGATGCCTGTGCGCAATCCGGGCAGTCCGAGTTTCGACAGACTCATGCAGACCACCATCTGCTCGTCCCACACGGGGGTCTCCCGACCGAAGACGATGCCCGGGAACGGCGATCCGTAGGCGGTGTCCAGGATCAGGGGCACACCGCGGGAACGGGCGGCGGCGCGGAGCCGGTCGACCTCCAAGTCGGTGACCACGTTGCCGGTCGGATTGGACGGACGGGACACGCAGATCGCTCCAATGTCCTCGACACCGTCCAGTCCTTCGAAGTCCACCCCGTATTTGAAGAGCTTGTCGTCCAGCTCATGGATGGTCGAACGGCAAGCGGTCAAGAGACCGGGCGTGAGCCCCAGGTCCGCGTAGCCGATGTACTCCGGCGCCAACGGCAGCAGGATGCGGCGCATCGGCCGGCCGGCCTCCATCGGGCCGGCCAGGAGATTGAACAGGGGCAGGAAGGCGGATTGGCTCCCGTTGGTCAGGGCGATGTTGCGCTCCCTGATCTCCCAGCCGAGCTCTCTCCGCAGGAATCGGGCCAGGGCGCGGGCGAAATTCCGGTCTCCGTCGGGCCCACCGTAGAAGCCGATCGCCCGCTCGAACGCCCCTTCCCGCTCCAGCAGTGCCTGCATGCGGCGGCGAAACCGGACTACGGCGGCCGGGACGAGGCTGGGATTGCCTCCTCCAAGATTCATGATCGAGCCGCCGGACGCAGCAATTCCGCCGAGGTCGTCCATCAGCGACCAAGTCCCCGAGTCGCCCAACAGCCGCCGTCCGAACGCCGAAAAATCCATGCCCACGGTCAGGTCACTCCGTCCGGCGCCCGCGTCCGGCTGCCGGTTCATGTGTCGCTAGGAGTCTGCGCGGTAGAAATGATCGTAGCGAGAAAGTGGGGAATCGAGGCCAGATTTTCTCGATTTTGAGGTGCATAGTTGTTCTATTCGCCGAGAAATCGGGGAAATCCGGACCGATTCTACCGCTTTCGCAGTAGATCAATTTCTGCCGCGCAGGCTCCTAGGCGGCGGCCAGTATGTCCAGCTATTCCACAGCGTTGGCCACGAGTTTCAGGGCTCCGTCATAACGTCCCAGAGCAAGGCTTCCGTCGCCGGACAGGGCCAGAGCCAAGATGGAGTCGGGCTCAGGATCCCAGGCCCCGATGCGCGACAGGGGGTTCGAATCCCAGATCTTGACCACCCGATCGGTGCCGCCGGTGACGATCCTCCGTCCGTCCCTGGAGTAGACGATGTGCTCCGTACCGCTCCGATGCGCCACAACGGAGCGCTTCACCTGCCACTCGTCCCCCTCCCGGACCCACACTCGGATGGTCCCGTCGCCACCCGCAGTCGCAAACTGGCCGCCTTCCGGATGGACGGCCACGCCGTAGAGGGGACCCTCGGCTCCGGCGAGGGTGACGAGGCGCCGGCGCGAGGCGACATCCCAGACCTTCGCCGTGCCGTCCGCCGAAGCGGATACCAGTTCGTTTCCCGAAGGCAGGAAAGCGATGGAATAGACGGGCCCGTTGTGTTCCTCCAGGGTGCCGAGACTGGTCCCGGATTCGACATCCCACAACCGGATCAGCCGATCGTAGCTGGAGCTGGCCAGAATTCGGCCGACGGGACTGAAATCCAACGCGTAGACACAGTCCGAATGACCTTTCAACTCGGTCTGGAGCCCAAACCCGTCCAGACTCCAAACGCGAATCTCACCTTGCTGCGCTGGAGCTCCTCCTCCCGCCGCCAGCAGCTTTCCGTCACGGCTGAAACTGAGACTCCGAACCAGGTCTTGGGGGCCCTCGAGACTTTGGATCGTCCGATTCTCCGCCAAGTCCAGGAGATCGACCTTCCGGAACCCGCCCCGTGCCAACAACTTCCCCCCGGGATGGAAACCCAGGGCCGCGAGCGGAGGTTCGACTTCAACTTGGGGAGGAATGTCCGGGATGGGGACCGCTTCGGCGGCCGTTTCCAGGGTCACCGGAGGGAGGGCGCTGGCGTCGATCCAGGCTCGCACCAGTTGGATCTGTTCGGCCGGCAACTCGCCGTTGAGGGGCATCCTGGGCTCAGCCGTTCCCTCCAGCATCCTCACCAGCAGGCTCTGATCGGCGTGACCCGGCACCAGAGGGGTTCCCTGCTCTCCCCCCGTCATCAAGTCCTGGTAGCTCTCCAGGACCAATCCGCCCAGCTTCAGGGTGGAGCTGTGGCAACCCACACACTCGCGTTGGAAGATGGGCAGAATATCTCGATTGAAGTCAGGCTCGGGCGGGGACTGCACCGCCGCAAGGGTGGAAACCGGCAACAAAAAAAGGTGAACCGGGAAACAGGCCCGAAACCACATCTGCCTCGTCCCTTTTCCCGGTCTCTCCTTAGCCCGAATTTCTCACCAGGTCGCTACGCGTATGATGAAAAATAATCTGTTTTTGAGCATTTACGCGGAATTTTCCAAGGTTTCTCCGGGACATACTGCGCTGGGCGCTCGCTCGCTGGTCTTTTCGCCCTCAGCGCGCACATGCTCCCTCAAACGTAGTCACCACTACGCTCTCGGTCGCGAGCACGCGCTGAGGGCGAAAATCCTGCGCGATCGTCACGCCCCCTGGGGAGAAATGCGGGCTAGCCCTCGATTGACCGTCTGACGATGGCTTCTCGTAGTCCGCTCAAAAGTCCTTCCACATGCGCCATACGCTCACGGAGCGCGGAAATCTGACGTTCCATCTGGGATTGAAACTCATCGAAGCGAGATGCGAGAGCGTCGATCCTGCCGTCCAGCCGCTTCTCCATTTGGGCCATATCCTGACGCAGACCCCGGTTGGTTGTGAGGATCAACCCCGCCAAAGCGAGGCCAATCGCCGCCATCGCCACCAGAACACTGATCAATTCGACGCTCATGTTTCCTCCAATGGAACCTACTGACTCGGTCAGGTCCTGTCAATAAGAACGACTGCCTGCCGTTTTCCATGAACTTTGACAGTCCGTGGTGAAAGTCCCGCGAGCACCGAGACCGTTCCTGCGCCCGCCGGACCAGGCGCGATTCGGGTGCATACCGGGAGTATGTGAGCCGATAGCAACGCCGTCCGCCGGGATGCAGGGACGGTCGAATGCCGTGATGACTTTTGCCACGGGCTGTTGAGGAGAGGATCCACAAAAAAACGTTCCGGCGGTCTCGCAGCCATCCCGAACAAGCAGCGTTGTGCCTGGCGGCTCCTTGACACCTCCGTCGGCAACCGAATAGCCTCATTCCCGCAGACCTCCCATGACTCGACGCCTCTCGGCTGTGCTCATTTTGGCTCTGGCGGCCGCCGCGGGGATCCGTTTCGGATCCGAGTGGCTCCCGTCCGCGGGAAAGCCGGCACAGGCCTCATCTCCAGCGCCTTCCTTTGAACCGTCGCAGCTTCCCCTCACCGTGAAGGTCTCACTTGGCCTGAAGGACGCGGAGCTCCGGGACTGGAACGGAATCGCCCACCTGAACCGGGGCGATTTCCACCGGATCCAGGGTTGGAACTTCAACGAGGAGGGGTCCGAGGTGATCCAGGAACCGAAGATCGCCTGGAGGGTCGGGACCAAGCGCCCGGACGTGGACACGAGCTGGACCGTCAAGGGACTCGGGAACTCACGGCCCCGCTATGGCTTCAAGCTCACCCGTCCCGTGGGCGTCTGGCTGCAACTGGACTCGCTGCCTGGAGCTCGGATGGACGTGAACACGGTTCAGGGAGATTTCCAGGTCGACCTGGACCAGCTTCCGGACACGGACCCCGCATGGTTCTTGGACGGCGCCGCATCGGTGGAGAGATCCCCCGCGGCTCTCCCGGTTTCCCGCTCGCCCGGCGAAGAGGACTACCCTTCCATCGTGGTCGGTCCGGACGGTCACCTTCACGCGGCCTGGATCCAATACCAGGACGGGGCCGATCACCTCTACACCAGCACCCTGGGCCGGAACGGCTGGGGCCCGCCTCACCGAATCCCCTCGGCAGGCGGGAACCCCATTTACGGGACGGCCCTGATCACCAGGGGTCCCGGCGAGAGTCTCTGGCTCATCTACAATCAGCTCGCGGAGGACCAGTTCGACCTCTGGGCCCGTCAACTGAAGCCGTCTCTGGAGGATCCGATCCAGTTGACCCGCCACCCCGGCAACGACATCAACCCGGTGACCGCTTTCGACTCAAGCGGGAGGAACTGGCTGGTCTGGCAAGGCCTGAGAGAGGGAAACTCCGACATCTACGCTCTCTCCATCGCCGACTTCGGTCGGCTGCCGGACGAGATCCGCGTCACCGAGCATCCCGGGACCGACTGGCACCCAGCCGTCGCTGTCGACTCCTCGGGCGGGGCCGCCATCGCCTGGGACACCTACCGGAACGGCGACTACGACATCTATCTGAGAACCATCGGACCCCGTGGCCGTCTGGGAAGAGTGGAACCGGTCTCGGCCACACGCTACTACGAAGCCAATGCTTCGGTTGTCTTCGATTCCCGGGACCGGCTCTGGGTCGCCTGGGAAGAATCGGGTCCCGAGTGGGGCAAGGACTACGCTCAGGAGAGCAATTTCGGGGCAACTCTGCTCCATTCCGACCGCAAGATCCGGATTCGTTGCCGGAGTCAAGGGAGCTGGCACCGGATGGGACAGGATCCGGGAAGCCGCTTCCTGGATCTGCCTCTGAATTTCCAGGAGCAGCCGCGGCTCCTGATGGGCCGGAATGGCAACCTCTGGCTCATCTTCCGCCAGTGGACCAGCCGCATGTACCCGGACGAGGTCTGGAACCTGTACGCCGTCCATTTCAACGGAGAGCAGTGGTCCCGGCCGCGGGAACTGGCCTTCAGCAGCGGCCGTTTGACCCAGGAGTTTCCCGCGGCCGCGCACCCGGACGGAAGCGTCTGGGTACTCTATTCCACCGACTACCGCGCGGGCGGAATCCGGCGTCTGGGACAGTGGGACCTCTGGTCCTCGCGCTTGGCCGCGCCGCCGGCCGCCGGTGAGGCCGGCGATCTGCGGCCGGTCCCGGCTCCGGGGCCGGAGACCCGTTATTCCGCCACGCCCAACAAGCTCTACGAGACCACGGTGGGAGGCAAGACCTATCGCCTCTACTACGGGGACCTGCATCGCCACACCGACATCGTGGGCCACGGTTGGACCGACCTCTCCATCTCGGGTCAATACCGCTACGCGCTGGACGGGGCGGAACTGGATTTCATGGCCACCACGGACCACAACCAGACCTACAACATGGTGGCCAAAGGGGCCAGGAACGTCGGCAAGGAGGACGCGCTGGGCGAGTATGGCTGGTGGCGAACCCAGAAGGTGGCGGACATGTACCTGTTTCCGGGCCGATTCGTGTCCCTGTTCGGATACGAGCGGAGCATGGAATATCCGGGGGGACACCGCAACCTGATCTGGCCCGAACGCCGCGGCGAATTGATTCCCGGCGACGTGGGCATTCCTTCGGACAACATTCCCCTGGGCCTGTGGGAAAGGCTCAAGGGGACCGACGGAATCTCCATACCCCACTCTCCCCTGGGCCCCCGGGTGAGCTGGAAGTGGCATGATCCGGTCAGCCAGCCGGTGCTGGAAATGTACCAGGGCTTTCGCCGCTCCTACGAGCATGCGGACGCACTTCCCGAAGAGAGCCGGGGTCCCCTGGGGAACCGGCCCGAAGGACCCCACATGTTGTGGGACGCCCTGGCCCGCGGACACCGCATCGGCGTCATCGGCAGCTCCGACCATGAATCCACCCACATGTCCTACGCCGGAGTCTGGGCCACGGAGTTCACGCGGGAAGGGATCTTCCAGGGCCTGAAACAGCGCCATACCCTGGCCTCCACCGACAACATCGTCATCGACTTCCGTATCGGCGACGCCTTCATGGGGGACGAAACCACCCTCTCCGAAACCCCGAAGCTGGAAATCAAGGCCATCGGGACCGGACCCATCCGGCAGATCGACGTGGTCAAGGACAACACGTTCGTCTACCAGACCCGGCCCCACCAACGCGAGGCCTCGGTGACCTACCTGGACCAGGACTCCGGACCGGGAACCAGCTACTACTACGTGAGGGTCATCCAGGAAGACGAGATGATGGCCTGGTCCTCGGCGATCTGGGTCACCCGCCGGTAACCCAACCGCGCCCATGGGACTCGAGAGCGTCCGGAGATTTTGTCTCTGCTTCGCACTGCTCCTCGTCTCCCACTCTCCGTTCGGAGCCTCGGCCTCGCCTCCACCGGCGGCGTCCGCCTCCGCCGCTGCGGGCGGGCAAGAGGAAAGTGACGACCACTTCGAAAGGTGGCTCAACCAGGTTGTCGCCTACATCATCACGCCTGGGGAAAAGACCGTCTTCGAGAGCCTGAACACCGACCTGGAACGGGAAACGTTCATCGAGCAGTTCTGGCGGCGCCGCGACCCGGATCCCAGCACCGCCGTCTGCGAGTACAAGGAGGAGCATTACCGGCGAATCGCCTACGCCAACCAGTGGTTCCGGAGCGGCAAGCCCGGCTGGACGACCGACCGGGGGCGGATCTACATCCTGCATGGTCCACCGGACGAGATCGAGAGCCACCCCTCCGGGGGCCCCTACCAGCGCCCCGTTCACGAAGGCGGCGGGTTCACGTCCACCCATCCCTTCGAGATCTGGCGTTACCGCCGCCTCGAAGGCATCGGGGACGACGTCGAGCTCGAGTTCGTGGACCCGGTGGGCGGGGGCGAATACCGGTTGGCCCTGAACCCGGACGAAAAGGACGTTCTCCGGCAGGTTCCCGGCGCGGGCCTGACCTGGTCGGAGGGGAGAGGCCTGACTCGCAAGGCATATCGGCCTCCTCCTTCCTTCAACGCCCTGCGAGCCAAAGACTCGCCATTCGATCGCTATGAGACTTACAGCCGAGTCCAACGTCCCACGGAGATCAAATCGACGGAGCTGAGGGAGCTGGTTCGGCTCGAGGTCGGTTATCGAGACCTCCCGCTCAAATTGCGGCAAGACCATTTCAAACTGAACCGGGACCAGGCACTGACCTACGAGCCGGATGCCGGATCCCTGACGGCGAGGGTGTCCGTCTACGGCATCGTCACCAGCGTTTCCCGGCAGCTCGTTGCGGAGTTCGAGGACGAACTGGTCTCGGGCTACCTTCCGCAAGACCTGGGCCGGGCTCGGGCATCCCGGTCGCTCTACCAGTAACTAATTTCCCTCGACCGCCGAGGACGCTACCGGATCGACCTGGTGGTCAGGGACCTCAATAGCGGCAAGGCGGGAATCGTTCGCCGACCCGTCGATCCGCCTTCCTACCCGGACGACACGCTGGCCGCCAGTTCCCTCATCCTGTCCCACGATCTGCGACCGGTCGGGGGGACTTCGGAAGCGGGCCGCAGGTTTGTCCTGGGCGACGTCCGGATCCACCCGTCGGTGGACAACACGTTCACCGCCGGCGGGCCCAACGGCCACTCCACGGCCGGGCAGTTCATCACCACGACCAAGTCGGGGACCAACTCATGGCAGGGCCGGGCCTGGTGGTTCAACCAGAATCGGCATACGAACTCCCTGGACAATTTGACCCGGGCCGCCACTCGGCCGGGGGACCGCAAGCCCCGTTATGACTGGAACCGCTTCGGGGGACAGCTGGGAGGTCCGGTTCTAAAGGACAAATGGTTCATTTTCGGGTCCTACGAGTACCGGAATCTCACCTTGGACGGGACCTCGCCTGGGCAGATCCTGGGCCCCACCCGGGCGGGACTGGCCGCGTTGCGCAATCTGGCGGCGGAGCCGGGCACCGGTGTCAGTCCCGTCACCGTCGGCATCATCGCGGACCACGTGCCTCCCGCCGCTGCCGCCTCCGCCACTGCGGCGGTTCTCAACGAAGCCACCGGCCGGCGAGTCCCCATCGAACTGGGGGTCCTGTCGTTGTCGGCACCCCAGTTCGATCGAACCCACCTTTTCCTGATCAGCAGCGACTACCAGACCAACCGGCACCGCATCAGCACCCGATACCACTACAGCCGGAATCGGCAGGTTGCCGCCGGCGAGCTTCCGGTCGCCCGTTTCAACAGCGACGTCTTCACCGACACTCAACGGGTCACGGTGAGCGACGTCTTCACTCTCGGCCCGACCCGGATCAATGAGCTGCGGATCGGCTACAACCGCAACGCCAACGGGTTCCCGGTGGATCTGCCCCCGGCCCCGGGTCCCACCGACACCTTCGGCAACTACAACATCAACGACATCAGCCTGTTCATCGGACCTCATTTGCTCTTTCCTCAGGCGGGCACCGACAACGTCTATCAGGTCAGCGAGAACTTCAGTTGGAGCCTGGGCTCCCACACCATCAAAATGGGAGCCGACTACAGGAACATCATCGCGGGCAGCCTGTTCCTCCCGCGGGGACGGGCGGAGTACACCTACGCAGACCTCGACGAGTTCGTCCGCGACCGTTTCCCCAGCGTGGTGGCCATTCGAGGCGTCGGAACCGGGTTCTTCGCCCAGAACCGGGCGGCGATGTTCGGCTATTTGCAGGACAACTGGCAGGTTCACCCGCACCTCACTTTGGATCTGGGACTCCGCTACGAATACACCCAGGTGGCCCGGGACACCGCCCTGCAGGACCTCAACGCCCTGTCCAACATCGAATCCATTCGGGAAGAGGTCTTCACACCGCAGCTCCTGGGCTCACTCGGCGTAGCCCCGGACTCTCCTCTTTTGGGCGCCAAGATCTTCGATTCCCTGCCCCCGGCCCATCAGTCCGCGCTCTTGAACCATGTGGGCGAGTCGCTCATCTTCCGCAAACCCCATGCCGATCGAAACAACTGGGCGCCCCGGATCGGCTTTGCCTGGGATCTCTTCGGGACCCACAAGACCTCCCTTCGGGGAGGCGTGGGGGTGGCCCACGACGTCATCTTCGGCAACCTGCCGTTGTTGATGCTGCCGCCACAGATCCAGGCGGAGAATCGCGAAACCAACGCCTGCGCCATCAGCCCCTCGCCTGGCTGGTGTGCCCTGATGGAAACGGGCGGTGACGCTCTGAGCGCCGACATCCGGCACTCCACCGTCGGGTTTCTGGGCGGGGGCGGCCTGCTGACGAGTCTGCCGCCCACGACCTTCACCGACACCTATGTCGCCCGGGCCGCCACCGGAGTCCTCGTGCGCGACGACGTGTCGCCCGAAACCTACACCTGGTCCCTGGCTCTTCAGCAGCAGTTGGCGGGTGACTACATGATCGAAGCACGATATGTCGGCAATCACGCGATCCACCTGCCGGTCCAGCGGTGGAAGAGCGCGGGACTCCCCAACCCCCATCGCCTTCCCACCTTCGTCCGGGAGTCCGATGCCTTGGAGCAGGACTTTCGGGGCGCTCCGACGCTGGCCGATTTCCTCAAGGGAAGGCGCTCCACCGCCACGGATGGGACGCCCCTGGGTCTGGGCCTGCTGCTCTGGCCCTACGGGTTCGCCGGAGTGGTGACGGAGTTCGCTCCCGACGGCCAGTCCTGGTACCACGGGGGCTCCGTGTTGCTGCAGAAACGGTTTTCGAAAGGGTTCTCGTTCAACGCCAACTACACCTGGAGCAAGACCATCGACTTCATGGAGAACGACCTGTTCACCAGCTTCATGAATCCTCGGCGGCCCTTCGATCACCTGGACATTCGCTCCGGCCGGGGTCTCTCGGGACTGCACCATGCCCACAAGCTTTCCCTCAGTTGGCTGTGGAACCTCCCGGGCGTCAGCCGGGGTAACCGCTTGCTGAACCTGTTGACCCGCGGGTGGCAGATCAACGGGACCTATCTGGCCGAGAGCGGACAGCCGCTCACCATCATCTCCCGCCGCGACCTGAACGGGGACTTCAACACCGCCGGCGATACGGCCATCGAGAATCCCCAAGGCCGCGGCCAAACCGGAACGGACGTGAATTTCGTCTGCCGGCAGGGGACTGAAATCGGAATCGCGGAGAGTTCCGACCGGTGCGGAGGCCCCGCCAACGTGGTCGGCTACGTCGCTCGGGATCCGGGGGCAAGGTACATCCGGGGAGGAACGGGCGCCCAGACCAACATGGGCCGGGGCACGTTCCTCTCACCCGGGATCAAGGTCTGGAACCTGGGGATTTTCAGGAATCTGGATCTTCCAGGCAAAGAAGGGATGAGACTGCAGTTCCGTGCCGAGTTGTGGAACGCCTTCAACAGCCCGTGGCAAAAGTCATCACGGCATTCGACCGTCCCTGCATCCCGGCGGACGGCGTTGCGATTCGGGCACATACTCCCGGTATGCACCCGAATCGCGCCTTGTCCGGCGGGCGCAGGAACGGTCTCGGTGCTCGCGGGACTTTCACCACGGACTGTCAACCACCCCAACCCTATCGTGGGCAACGGATCCGTGTTCAATACCACCGTCAATGCCACGGGCTTTCCCGGATACGTCACTCCCGGCACCGACCAGTTCCTGGACAAGACCATTTTCAGCGGCGGCATGGGCACCGCCCCGTTCCAGCGGATCGTGCAGTGGGGGCTCCGGTTGATTTTCTGATACCAGGCGGAGCGAGCCGCGAAATCATCCCGGCTCAACTCTCTGGCGACCGAAGATCGTCCTCTTCCTGCAGCCACCGGACCAACGCTTTTTCGGAATCGGCAATTTCGTCGATGGAGGCGTACCAATAGTCTTCCCAGCCCGTCTCCGGCAGGCCTGCGAACACCATCAGGTTGAGGGGATAAGTCTCGCTGTCGGTGCATCGGCGAAAGTCGTCCCGGAACAGGAACACCGGCTTTTGCCAAGCGATGGCCAGCCCCAGTTCCACCATCACCCCTTCGTCCGGGGGGCAGCCATTGACCACGGCGAAGATGCCGTCGGCATCCCTCACGTCTCGGACGTCAGCCTGACCGATCCGGTAGGCCCACCCCGGATTCGATTGGTCAATCTGGTTGTTGCGGGCAAACGGCTCCCAGACTTCGGCACCGATCCCCTGCAACGCGGCCACCAGGAGCGCCAGTGGACCTTCCCGCTGCTGCCGGGAAAATCCGTATGGATTGGCCAGATACAGCGTCTTCTTGGATTTCTTTTTCATTACCTTGATTATCTCAACCGCCGCCCGGCTCACGCCCGATCAACGCGACCGACGGTTCTCGGGCGGAGAAAGCAGTAATACTTTTCCATTCTCGCGCGCCACGACGAACATCTGAATCCGGTTGGCGCCATTCACAAAGGATGCTTCCGGCGCGATGGCTTGGAACCGCCGCCGGCCGTCGGGACCCTCGAACGTCGCGGCAACGGCCCTGAGAGTTCCGTTCAAGCCAATGGCCACATATTCGGCATCCGTTGCCGAGACCCAACCTTCGATTGCAGCCGGGATGAAGTCGGCATCGAGCCGAACCCTCTCGTAGAGTCGCGGCTGGTCCAACTCGATTCGCAGTCCCCTTCGTTCGGTCACAGGCAACTGATCCAGCGGCTTCCCGAGCAGTGAGTCAGCAGGGCCCATTTTAAACACGCCGTCCGGACCCGCATCCCAGGCCAGTTCGCGAAGACCCGTCTCAAATTCACTGGACCCAGAGCTTTCCCACAGGGTCTCCGGGCTCAGCGAGCGAGTGATCAGAAAAGAACGCGCCGGCTTCTGATCGATGCAAGAGGTCCCATCGATATTGGAGGAGTGGGTTTCTTCCCGACTCGACTTCGGTTCGACAGGCCATGGGAAACTGAGCGGATATTGCACCTCGCGGATTCGATCCCCAAGGACGGCAAAGCAACGCACTGCCGGGCTCCCTTGGAAGAGGTCCCGGCCGAGCTCGAGATAGAATCCGGAATCCTCCAACTCCACTGCTTTGAAGAACTTGGCCACATCCGGCCGCGGGTGCCGAGTCATCCCTTGAAAGATCAGTTCATCATTGACGAACACGAGGATGGATTCGGCCGGTTCCAGGGTCTCCATGTCTGCCGCCCAGCCCCACAAAATGATCTTGTCTCCCCTTTCTGTCAGTTCCCCCAAATGGGCCCAAGCCCCGTCCTGCCTCACTTCGAACGTCATCCCTTCCAGACAAACGGTCGTTCGATAACGTAGAAACTTGGACGGAGGAACCGTGATGAGGGAAGGCGCCGCCGGATCTCTTTCCTGGGTCATTGCAGTTTCGTTGACCGAGATTCCATCGGTCGGCCACGGCGTCGGAACTCGCAGGATCTCGGCAATGCTGGGGAGGATGTCGGTGGTTCGTGTGGGCCGGTCCGATACCCGGCCCAGTATCTGGTACGGAGCTTTGATCAAAAGCGGCACCGTCAGAAGGTCCCTGAAGTTTGCCTCTGTAATTTTTCTCCGGTTCCCACCAGGCTGAAACCCAACTCCATGGTCCGATACGACGATAATCAGGCTCCGGTCGTAGAGACGGTCAGCCTTCAACTTCCGGAGCAGCCGGCCCAGGAGCCGGTCGGCCAAACCCACTTGCAGTAGATGGCGCTGGAACGCCAGCGTCACCAGAGTTTCGTCTCGAGTCCAGATATCCCTCTTCGTGAACAAGCTCATGTCCCCTCCGGACACATAGCGCTTTCCCGAAGGAAGGTAGATCCAGGGCAAATGAGGAATCTGCATATGGATGAAATTCAGACTGGGCTCGCCTTTTTCCGGAAGGGTCTCCAAGAACGCTTCGAACTGTCGGACGGGGTGGCCCAGCCGCCATCTCTGCTGATTCGGCACCGTCCAGCCGTGACGGATGTCGGGCAATCCCGTCGTGAGATCCTCGGGCAGAACGAGATGAAGATAGATCTCCGGAAGATCAACCAGCAGCCGAAACGCTCTTCGCAGGTGACCGGGTTTGGACTCCGGACAATCGGGACAGAGGTGCGTGATCGACTCGGAAATATTGAGCTGGTGAGAATTTCGAAGCCAAGTGAAGAGATTGTCCGGATAGTGGGCCAGGGTAGGGAGAAACGAATGGTCAGCCTGCGGGAGATTTCCGGTCAGGATGGCCGGTAAAGCGTATTGGGTAGAGTAGGAGACGGAGGTCGTGCGCCGGTACCAGTCGGCTCGACCGGCCAGATCGGCGAAATTGGGAAAACGCACCGAATCGATGTCACCCCGGCGATCGAGGAGAGATCGAAGGGGCAGTTCGTCGAAGACAACCATGAAGATCGGGGTATCTGTCTGTCCATTCGCGAGCGCGACGCCCTGCGGCTTGGCGGGAGTGATGATTCTTCGAACCGAGGGTCCGGTCAGGAACAGGATCGGCACGATGAGAATCGCCGGCGACAGAATCGTCAGGTACACCCGAACAGGCCGAATACGAAGATAGGCGCGGCGACTGAGCCACGCCAGCAGCACCGCAGCGCCGACCAGCAGCGTTCCTGGAATCCCTTCGGGGAGTTTCAGGATGAGCAGGGCGAGAGGAAATACAAACAGAGCGATACCCGAGCCTGGAAGCCTGTAACGGGCGCCCATGATCCGGTCCTGGAATGATTCCAAGGCCACCACCGATCCCGGCACGACGAGGGTGAGGAGGAGGACGAGCAGCAGCACCTCCATGAGTCCGGCGTGATGCGCGACGAGAAACTGGGGGAATTGAGAGAGGAGATCAAAGATCGGTTGGGCCAGCGACAGACTGGCGAGCGCAGCCACGTGCAGGAAGTACTTCCACATCCGTGTCAGTTCACCGTTCAGGGCGATCGTCCTGCGATTCAGGATCAACCAGCGCCGCCCCCTCGTGCCCCGGATCGTCGTCAGTGGACGCCAAGAAACCTTGCTGCCGCAAGAAGATTCGCACCAATCTTATTTCCTCGTAGGAACAATCCGCTCCAACCATCTCCTTGACCGGTTTCAGGGCCGTGTACAAGTTGCTCAATTCCCGGAAGGCCGCAACGATCTTCTCCGTGTTCTCCGCCGGCGGCAGGTGCCGGTCCAGGTCGAGTTGCTCGCCGGCCGTTGCCAGAAACTCCAGGTGGCTGACGATCGTGCCCTGCTTCAGGCCGCGCCGCCGCGCCACCTCCTCGATGGACAGTCCCTGGCGAAACAGCCGCCTGGTCTGATCGTAGGTGGGACTTCGGTCCTTGGTGCCGGGCTTCCTGAAACCGAGATTTTTCAAGCGGGACCGGATCGCGCTGGGCCGTCTCCCGAAATCTTCGGCCAGATCCGAAATATTCGTTCCCGTGCCATGTTTCCGAACCAGTTCCTCGTCTTCTTCCGGTGACCACTTCTCATAGGCTCGGGCGTGTTCTTGACGGATCTCATCGACGCTGTAGGCCGGTTCTTCGGTTCCGCCCGTAGGCTTGGATCCACCACTAGGGGCGCGGCTCCGGGATGGAGGCGTGCGATCCTCCAAACCGTGTTCACGGGCGTGGGACCGAATGGCCTCGAGGAACTCTCCGCCTAACCGTTCCAGCTTCACGGAGCCCACACCTGAAATACGTGACAGGGTCTCGCGGCTCTGGGGAAACCAGTGCGCCATCTGCTGAAGCGTCGCGTCGCTGAATACGACGTAGGGCGGCACGTTCAGCCGGGTGGCGATCCGGCCGCGCAGGCCGCGAAGCTGCTCGAAGAGGGTGCGGTCGTATTCCCGAGTCCCCAGGTCCGGGGAAGCCGTGCGTTCCTCCCGGCTCTGGGGCTTCGAAAGAGTCAACTTTTCCCGTTTCTTCAGAAACTTCCAACCGCCGGGCGTGATCCCCAACGTCGGGTAATCGCGTCCGTTGTTGAACAGAAGACCCCTGGCCATCAACTGCCTGGAAACCTCAATGAGTTCGACCTCGGAAAAATCGTCAACGATTCCGTAGACACTGAGACGGTCGTGTCCCAGTTCCCTGATCCGTTTGGCTCGGGACCCCCGAAGCACCCGGACGACGTGGCCAACGCCGAACCGCTCTCCCGTGCGGGCCACGGCCGAAAGGATCTTCTGGGCGGTCTCCGTGGCATCGAACTTCTCCCGGGGCGAGAGACAGACGTCGCAGGCCTGGCAATCTTCCTGCTCCCAAGCTTCGCCGAAGTAGCGCAGCACGTAGCTCCTGCGGCAACTCTGCAACTCGCAGAACTCGACCACCCTGGCCAGCTTGTCCCGCGATCGGCGCCGTTCGATCTCGTCTTCGATCTGGTCGATGAAATAATCCTGTTTCACCTTGTCGCCGTAGGTGTAGAAGAGGACGCAGTCGCTGGGCAGACCGTCGCGTCCGGCCCGGCCGGTCTCCTGGTAGTAGCTCTCCAACGACTTGGGCAGGTCGTAGTGGACCACCAGGCGGATGTTGGACTTGTCGATGCCCATGCCGAAGGCGATGGTGGCCACGATGATGGGCACGTCATCCTTGATGAACTTGTCTTGCGTCTCCCGCCGCACTTGACTCTCGAGCCCGGCGTGGTAGGGCTGCGCATTGAAACCATCATCGCGTAGACTCGCCGCCACTTCCTCGGTCCCCTTGCGGGAGAAGCAGTACACGATAGCGGACTCCCCATCGAATTTCTCGAGCAATTCCACAAGCCCGTCGAAGGCATTTCGTTTCGGCCGCACCGCGTAGTTGAGGTTGGCGCGGTTGAAGCTGGCAATGAATCTTGCAGGCTGTTTCAGTCCGAGCTGCTGCGCGATGTCCCGGCGGACCCGTTTGGTGGCAGTGGCGGTCAAGGCAATGAAGGGAACTCCCGCAAGATCGCGGCGCAGGTTGCCGAGACGGCGGTAATCCGGCCGGAAGTCGTGCCCCCATTCGGAGATGCAGTGCGCCTCGTCCACGGCCACGAGGCCGATCCTCAGTGTTTTCAGAAAGTCCCTGAATTCAAGTAGGGCCAGTCTTTCGGGGGCGACGTAAAGGATCTTGAGGGAGCCCCTCCGAACCTGGTTCTCGACCCGCCTGATCTCGTTCCGGGTGAGGGCGCTGTTGATGAAACCAGAGGCGATGCCATTGGCCTTCAGGGCGTCCACCTGGTCTTTCATGAGGGCGATCAAGGGTGAGATCACCAACGTCAATCCGTCGAGTCGCAGCGCCGGCAGTTGATAGCACAGCGACTTGCCCCCGCCCGTCGGCATGAGCACCAACGTGTCCCGTCCATCCAGGACACTCGAGATGATCTCCTCCTGGAGCGGCAGGAATTCGTCAAAGCCGAAATGTTTCTTGAGCAGATCGCGCACGAAGATTTACCCATGTACGAATTATTGAGCGATCCGGGTAGCGTTCCCCACCCGGGACACGGACTCTCCATCGATGACCCACACCGTCTCCAGACTTAATTCCTTATAACGCCGCAGGCTCCCATTCTGCGTTCTTATCCTAGCCCGCATTTCTCACCAGCTCCCCCACCGGCCTGGGGCCGGCGAAATCCTAAGAGAAACAGGGGGGTTCGCTTTCGCTAGAATGGGGCCAGTTTCGGAGTGGGGCGTGAAGTAGTCCGGTCCCCCACTGGCGTTGAGCCTTTCGAGGCGAACCCGGTCATCAGCTTGGTCCCGGGGCGGGTGGCGGAATCCATGGTGAGATCCTCCCTGGCAGCAAGCCAGAGAGGATCATCCCAAACAGAAGATTACCGGAACTCACGCCCTGGCCGCCCCGCTCCATATTGGCACATTTTCCAAATCAACGTGGAGGCAATCATCATGGCAAGACGCAAACGCACCGGCACTCGGAGCGCCCAACCCAACGTCGTGCATCCGGAGGCCGCCGGCATCGACATCGGCGCTCGGGAACTGTACGTCGCGATCCGCCCCGACCGCGATCCGCAGCCGATCCGATCGTTTCGCAGCTTTACTTCCCAACTGCACGCCCTGGCGCGGTGGCTGCAGGGGTGCCACGTAAAAAGCGTGGCCATGGAGTCGACGGGAGTCTACTGGATCCCGGTGTACCAGATCCTGGAGCACTACGGGTTCGATGTGGTGCTGGTCAACGCCCGTCATGTGAGTGTGGTCCCCGGACGCAAGTCCGACGTGGCCGACTGCGAGTGGCTGCGGTACCTGCACTCGGTGGGCTTGTTGCGGGGCTCGTTCCGACCGGCCGACGAGATCTGTCGGGTGCGCACCCTGCTACGGCACCGCGACACCTTGGTCAAGGCCGCCGCGAAGGCGACGCTGCACATGCAAAAGGCGATGGACCAGATGAATGTCCATCTGCACCATGCGATCACCGACATCACGGGACTCTCGGGGCTGCGGATCATCGACGCCATCCTGGCTGGCGAGCGGGATCCGGCCCGGTTGGCCGACTTGGCCCACCCGCGGATTCGGACCCGAAAACGGGAACTGTTGATCGCAGCGTTGGAAGGGAACTGGCGCGACGAACTGCTGTTCACGCTACGCCAAGCTCGGGAGACCTATGCCCACTTCCAGCAGCTCTTGGGGGAATGTGATCAGGAAATCGCCGTCCTGATCCGGGGGTTCGAACGCTCGACGCTACCGCTTGAAGCGAGGGCCTCAGAGGGTGCGGACGCCTCGGCTGCGGCGGTGCCGTTGCGGGTGCAACTGAAGCAACTGATGGGCACGGACCTGATGTGCATCCCCGGCATCGGGGAGCAGACCGCCCTGGTCCTGTTCACGGAAGTGGGACCGGATCTGTCCCGCTTTCCCAATTCGGCGCACTTCGCCTCCTGGCTGGGCCTGTGTCCCAAGAACAAGATCAGCGGCGGCAAGGTGATCAGTTCCAGCACCGGACCGGGCGCGAACCGGGCCGCCCAGGCTCTGCGCTGGGCCACCCAGTCCCTGTTTCGCAGCCAATCGCCTCTCGGGCAATACTTCCGCCGGCTGCGCGCCCGAGTGGGCACGCCGGCGGCGATCGTCGCCACCGCGCATAAACTCGCCCGGATCATCTATCGCCTCATCACCGATCGCGTGGACTATAAGGAGGACAAGATCACCGAGACCGAGCACCAGGACCGGCAACGTTTCGAACGCCGGGTGCGAAACCAGGCCCGTCTCCTCGGCTACAAGCTAGTTTCGCAGGCGACATAAAGGGTTGTTTCTCAGAAGGGGGCGTGACGATCGCGCAGGATTTTCGCCCTCAGCGCGTGCTCGCGACCGAGAGCGTAGTGGTGACTACGTTTGAGGGAGCATGTGCGCGCTGAGGGCGAAAAGACCAGCGAGCGAGCGCCCAGCGCGCAGTCTGTCCCGGAGAAACCTTGGCATAATCCGCGTAAATGCTCAAAAACAAATTCTTTTTCATCATACGCGTAGCGACCTGGTGAGAAATGCGGGCTAGACATGAAGTGGCTGATTCCGCCATTTCACACGGACGACTTCTTGAGGATGCGTTTACCGCGGAAGGGAGACGACCGGATGACCGCAGATCTTCTCTTTCTTGCGAAGGTCCTCGCAGATCGTGTGCAGGTCAGAATGAAACTTGGTGGCGGGGGCGTCCCTTGTCTTTCGAATTTCCTTGAGGATTGGATCCTTCATATTTCGTCACCAATCAATCCCTCAGATTGGCAGTTGCAGCCGTCGGAACGTGGTCCCGTTAACGTTGCTCTCGGATTCATGCGCTGGTTCGCTGTGCCTCCATCCAGAAATACAACGCGTGGAGGAGGTTCGGAAATCGGTACCCGCCTCTGATTCCGGGATCGGCATCCAACGCTCCGAGTTGTTTCATACGCCTCAGGAAATTGTCCATGACTCTTTTTTCGTCGTCCGTCAGACGATCCACGAGTTCCGATCTACGAAAGCGCATCCGAGGCTCGGCCGACAATTTTCGAAGAATCGAACGGTAACGCTCACTATGGATGGCGGCGAATATCCGTGGTTCCAGCAGTTTTCGGCCGATCACGTCGGCGGCGGTCCGAATACCGGCCGTAACTTCTCTTGCACTGATGTCCAAGTTTCGCGCCGTGCGCCATACCGCGTCACCGATTTCATGAGCCAGTACAGGAAGTCCGCCGGTGAACCGGACAAGTCGTTCCATATCGGAGTCAGTGATCTTTGCGTTCACGGAGTCGAAAGATGTGTCGTAAAACTGCTTGACTTCACCCGTCGACCAGGGCGCGAGGTCGATCAACTCGAAAACGCGGGCGAGAGATCGCTGATGCTCTATCAGTTCCTGTCGTCTTTCCTCGAGGCCGACGACGAGAATACAGAGGGGCACCGTACGTCCCGAAGTGGCAATCTCGTCCACCATGCTCTTGAGCCAATTGGCGAAGGCTTCGGAACCAGCGAGTCCATTGATGTCGTCCAGTATCAGAAAAAGGGCGCTCTTGTGGCCCTTGAGACTGTCCATGAGCCGCCTGATGGTTGGAACGAAGTCATGGGCAACCGTCGACAGGTCTCTGTCCTTGAGATCCAATTCCAGGCTGATGCCGAACATTCCCACTTTGCGAACATGGTTTCCGAAAAACTCCCGGATTTGTCCGTGCCAGGGCTTGTCCCTGCTCTCCTTCAAGAGGCGATTGAAGGTCCTCCTTAGCATCTCCTGCAATCCCCGGACGCCGCCAAGAGACACATGGCACCCTGCGACTGCGCTCCCTTGCTCGGGAAGGTGGCGCACGAAAGACGCCAGGGAACTCTTCCCAATGCCGCGTTCGCCACTGATGAATCCTATTTTGAACCTGCCTTGTGTGCTGGCTTTCACCATACCGTGCAGACGACTGATTTCGTCGACACGACCGACGAAGAACTCAATGGGAACGGGTTGCCCCGGTCTGAACGGGCTGGTCTCGGGATTCATCTGGTCTGGGTGTCAGTCGCAAACACAAGCATGAGCCAGAGTTACGATGCTTTCGGTCCGGAAGGTTTGCATACTTCGGCAAGGTCGCTCGCCGGAAAGGCATCGAGATTCGAGTCGTTCACGCCGTCGCAACCGTCAACCAGTTCGCGCCAACCAATGGCCACAAACGGGCCAGAATCAGTCGTCAAGGTGCCCACGGCGGCGCGCGATGCTCCCACTGCTGACTCTCCAGAATCACTAACGCTCCACCTCGCGAATCGACTTCCCAAAATCGTTTTCCCAGTCGCTGACCATTTCGAAATCGCTCTGGGTCACCCGCCAGGATCCGCTCTCCCGCTCCAACAGGAAGGACTGCCGGGTGTTGCGGTCGTTGTAGACCGTCTCGGTCAGCACCCGGACCTGATCCGGCCCCAGTTCCTCCTGGCCCAGAATGGCCAGACCCTTGACGGCGCTTCCCCGTCTCCTGAGCCACTCGGACTGCCGGGGTGACGAATCCCGCGCCAACAGGTCCTCCAGGCGCCGCCTCAGGTCTCCTCCGAAGCACTCCTTGAGCGCCTGGACGTCACCGCGCTCCATGGCCTGGACCATGGCGATCAGGACATCTTCGGGTCTCTCTTCCCTTACGGTTTCCCTGATGGGCGCATCGCGGGAGGCGAAATAGAGGAAGCAGCCCAGGATCGCCAGCAGGGAGACCCATTTTCTCGGTTCCATCTCCGTCTCCCCGGAGGTCCCCCTCCCCGGCTTCCCTCACTCCTCCAGCGCGAATATATCCAGGTCCAGCCCCTGTTTGCTCCCGGCGTCGTCCAGAATGACCTTGCGGGTGCGCGGAAGGATCTCCTCCATGGCCTCCAGGAAGAGCCGGGCCGTGGTGACAGTGGGATGGCGCCGGTACTCTCCCCACAGACTCAGGAAATGCTGCGACTTCCCTTGAGCCCGATCAACCACCTCGCGGCCATAGATTCGAGCTTTTTGGAGGTTTTCCTGGGCTTGGCCCCGGGTTCGCGGCAGCAACTCGCTGGAGTAGCCCCTGGCCTCCTGCACGATCCGGTTCCGGTCCTCCCTGGCGTTGGCCACCTCCAGGAAGGCGTCCCGGACCTGTTCTGGAGGACGGACCTGTTCCAGGGCCAGGGAGGTCACGGCCACACCCAAAGCCAAGCGGTCCGCCTCGTGCTGCAGATCTTCCCGGACCCGATTCTGAATCTCGATGCGGCCCGTGGTGAGCACGTCGTCGACGCCCCGGACCGCCACGGCTCGAGAGAGGGAGCGGTAGAGAAGGACTTCCAGGACTCGGGGAAGGGCCTGTGACCGATACAGATACCGGCCCGGATCCTGGATGTAGTACTGAATGGAAGCCCGGACCCGGACCAGGTTCTGGTCGCCGCTCAAAAGGGAGTCGTCCTCGGTCAGGACCCGCACTCCCAGTGCGCGGTCCAGATCGGTTCCCCCGACGGTGAGCCGCTGGGCTTCGCTGGTCTTCAAGAGGACCACCTCCTCCAGAGGATAGGGCGCGGCATACTGGAGACCCGGTTGGATCCGCTCCGGAAGCAGCCGGCCCAGCCGCAACTTCACCGCCTGCCGATCGGTGGGAACGTAGTAGATCCCCGAAGCCAGGAACAAGGCAATGACCACGGCCAGCACCAGTAGAATGTTTTCTCTCAACCAGATTCTCACCGGGCCAACCTTCCGTTCCTCCCCTCGGTCAGCAGCTTGAGCAACTCAGAGTCCGCCGAAAGGACCGCGGTGGTCTTGTCGTCCAGGATCCGCTGGTACGCTTCCAGCGTCCGTACCATCTGGTAGAACTCGGGGTCCCGAGAATAGGCCCTTCCGTAGATCCGGGTGGCTTGGGCGTCCGCCTCGCCCCGGATGATCTCCGTCTGTTTGTAGGCCGCCGACAGCAGCTCCTCGGCTTGGCGGTCCGCCTCGGCCCGGATCTTGCGGGCCTCCTCCTCCCCTTCGGCCCGATATTTCTTGGCGATGCGGTCCCGCTCGGCCCGCATCCGGGCATAGACGCTCTCGCGGTTCTGGGTGGGCAGATTGATCCGCTTCACGTCCACCGAGGCGATTCGAACTCCGTAACGTTGGCGGGAGATCTCATCGCACTCGCGTGTGAGCTTCTCCATCAAGGGCTCCAGCCGGACCTGGTCCGGGTCCGTAGCCACCAATTCGGAAAGCTCGGTCCGGCCCAGATCGGCCGAGACCGACGACCACACGATGTCGTGCAGGCGCATCTCGGCGCCGGAGCGATCCCCGACGGTCCTCAGATATTGGAGCGGCTCCTCCACCTGCCAGATGACGTAGGTCTCCACCAGGAGATTCTTCTTGTCCCGGGTCAGATATTCGGAGGGCCGCGGATTGTACAGGTGCAGACGTTTGTCGATGCGTGTGAGCCCCTGGAAGAACCATTTGAGACGGGGCCCCGCATCCTTGTATTGGGCGACCGGCCGGCCGAACTGGGTGACCAGGACCATCTCCTGTTCGTTCACCAGGAACAGGCTCCGATAGGAGAGGATCAAGAGGATCAGGATCCAGAACAACCGGTTCCGGATTATTTTCCGAGTTCGGGTCATCGACTTGTTCTCCAACTACCGGCGTCCGCCGCAGGGTGCCGCCAACGCGGGCGGTGCCTCCGGGTCATTGATCGCGGGCGGCGACCGCCTTCTCGAAGTCTCCGAAATTGAACACCGAATTACGAAACAGAAGCATCTTCCGGCGTCCGGAGCCCTGGTCCAGGATGTATTTCTTCTTGCCCGCCAAGCCCGCTTCGATGGCCTCCAGGTAGACACGAATGCGGGTCGTTCGCGGGGACTGCCGGTAGGCGTCGTAGCGCAGTTCGAAACGGCGGGATTCGCCCTCGGAACGCCGGACCCGCGAAAACGCATAGGCCTGAGCCTGGATCTGGCGACCCTGGGACTCGCCCGCCGCAATGGGCACCCGCTGGTTGGCGTACGCATGCGCTTCGTTGATCATGCGGCTCTTCTGTTCCAGGGCGCTGGCCACGTCCCGAAACGCACCCACCACTTCCAGCGCCGGATGCACGTCCTGGAGGTGGAACGCCTGGACCCGGACCCCCAGGCCCAGTCGGTCCGCCTCCGCTCGGACGATCGCCATCGCCGCGCTCTCGATGGTGCGCCGGTCCAGGGCCAGAATCCGATCCAACTCCATCGTGGCCGCTACCTGGCGCAAGGCGCTTTCGCACAGGAACTGCAAGGTGGATTCCAGGTTCGAACTGGCGAAGAGGTACTGGTGGAAGTCGGCAATGGAGTAGTGGACCACCGCATTGACCTCCACCAGATACTCATCTCCCGTGAGCATGAGCGCCTCGTCTTCCCGGCGCAGGTAACGTCCCTGCCGATGTTGATTGTTCCACTCGTAGGCGGCCGGCCCGCCTGCGGCCCCGGGCGCCGAGTCGGAGATCCGGAAACCCAGCTCCACGGTGCGGACCTGCGCGGGCCGGAGCCGGTGGAGGGTCTCCACGGGCCACGGAGCCACGTAATGAAGCCCCGGGTCCAGCGACCCCTCGACGAGCCGGCCCAGGCGCTGGACCACTCCCACCTCCTCCGGCGCCAGCATCCGGACCCCGGAGAACAGATACGCCAGGACGGCCGCGGCCGCGGCCCAGCGCAGGAGGGATTTCTTGCGATGACCCGCCCAATGGAGAAAGTGCCTGAAAAGATGGGCCGGATTCCGATGGTGCAACCAGTGGAGGACATCGTGTTGGAGATGGTGGAAGTCGTGGCGGAGATGGTGGTACCGGTGGTGGAGGTGGTGCAGCCGGTGGCGAAGCCCGTGGGGAAGAAGCTCCGACGGCCGGCGATCCAGCAGCTTGAGGGAATTCATCAGCACCAGGAACGAGGAACCCTGGTGGACCACGGCGGCGCCCACGGCGCTCAGGTAGCCCCAGAAGGCGGCCATGACCGCGGCCAGATTGAAGACCAGACCGAACCAGAAGATGTTGTCGTTGATGGTCTTGACGGCGTGGCGGCTCATGCGGATCAACGGCTTCAGGCGGTCCAGCCCACTATCTCCGACCAGCACCACGCCCGAAGCTTCGGCTGCGATGTCGGTCCCCGTGTCCCCCATGGCGATGCCGACGTGGGCGGCGGCCAGCGAAGGCGAGTCGTTGACACCGTCTCCCACCATGGCCACCCGGAGGCCCTGGAGCTTGAGATCCTCCAGGTGGGCCAGCTTTTCCTCCGGGAGCAGTCCCGCGTGCACTTGGGCGATCCCCACCTCCCGGGCCACCCGGTGGGCCGCTTTTTCGTTGTCTCCCGTCAACAGCAGGGACTTCCGGATCCCCAGTTGGCGCAACTCGGCCACCGCTTGGCCCGCCTCCTGCCGGGGCTGATCCTGCAGTAGGAGGACTCCGGCAGCTTGCCCTTCCCGCCCGACCAGGACGGCGATGCCTCCTTCGGAAGCAGCTTGATCCAGGGCGTCCTGCTCCGGCTTGGAGAGGGTCACTCCCCGCTGCTCCAGGAATCGTGCGCTGCCCACCAGTACGGTCGGACCCGCTTTCCCGCCGCTGGACGCCACCGTCCCTTCCAGACCCAGACCGGCGTGCCTTTGGACCGATTCCCCGGGCGACACGTCGAGTCCGCGGCTCTCGGCCGCCTCCCGAATGGCCTTGGCCAGCAGATGCTCAGAGAAGAATTCCAGGGATGCCGCCCAACCCAGGATCGCGTCGGGCCGAAATTCGCCGAAGGGGATCACCCGGACCAGCTCGGGCCGGCCCCGGGTGAGGGTCCCGGTCTTGTCGAAGGCGAAGCAGTCGATCTTGGAGAGCTCCTCGATCTGGACCCCGCCGCGAACGACGATGCCCTTCCGGGCCAGGGCGCTGATGGTGGCCAGGACCGCCGCCGGCGTCGCCAGGACCATGGCGCAGGGGCAGGCCACGATCAGGATCGCCACCGAGCGCATCCAGTCCCCCGTCACCACGTAGCAGAGGACCGCGATTCCCAGCACCAGCGGCAGAAACCATTGGGCGTAGCGGTCCGCGGTCCGTTGAATCGGAGCCTTGCTCTCCCGGGCCTGGCGCACCAGCTCCACGATCCGGTTCAACACCGTGGTTTCGCCCACTTGGCGGGCGCGGACCAGGAGCCGGGCAGTCTGGTTCACGCTGCCGGCGTAGACCTGGTCGCGGACCGACCGCTCCCGGGGCACCGACTCCCCGGTGATGGAACTCTCGTCCAGAAGCGATTCCCCTTCCAGGATGACGCCGTCCACCGGGACTCGCTCGCCCGGATAGACCACCAACCGGTCCTCCGGCCGGAGTTCGCCCAGAGCCACCCGCTCCTCGCCGTCGTCTCCCCAGCGGTGGGCCTCCCGGGGCAGCAACGAGAGCAGCTGGGTCAGGTCGGTGTGGAACCTTTGGGAGGCGTAGGCCTCCAGCGTCTCCCCCACGAGCATGATGTAGACCACCTCGGCGGCGGCCAGATACTCGCCCACATAGAGCGCGGCCAAGGCTGCGAGAGTCACCGCCTGATCGGCGCTGATCCGCCGGGAGATCACGTCCTGGAACGCCCGGTGGAAGGTGCTGTACCCGTAGAGGAAGGTCAGGATGAGGCCCAGGTCCCAGGGAAAGGGGGAGACGATCCACTCCTGCCAGTAGGCCACCAGAAGCAGGCCCCCCAGGATCAATCCCGCGAAGCGCCAGCGAAAGACGGCTCCTTCGTCCAGATGGAAGGTGTGTACCAGGGGAGGGATCATGTTGGCACCGTCCACTATACAAGCCGTGCTGTCCGGTTCAAAGAAACCGCTCCCACGCTCCCCTCTCCGCTACCCGGGCTGCGGTGGCAGAAGTGCTGGCAAGTCTCCCCTTGGGGCCCAGCCCTGGTCCACTCTCACTATTCTCGTCACACTCCAGCCAAAGTCGCACACCCCCTCCGGTCCCTCCGCCAAGCCTTGCCAACCAATCAGCCGGCACCTGACGGCATCAGATGCAGTGAGCTCCCAAACGCCCTTGATGTTCTCCGTGCGTCCAGTCATACTCGCCCGCCAACGCGAATCGGGTTGTTCTTTCCAGAAGAGCACGTCCCCGATTCTCCGGTGCGTCGGCTAGGCTGGACGCTTTGGATCCCCGTCTTACGCCAACCACTGGCACGTTGGATCAACGGCAATCCTGTCGTTTTTCGGTTCTGGACGACCGCTTGGCTACGAAGTGAGCAGTATCCTGAGAAGCGTGCATAATTGCGAAGGTGGAAAACCGCATCGTAATAAGATGACGCCCACGGACACCGACAAGACGCCCATCGTCAGGGTGCCAGAAGCCACAGAAACGGTATGAAATGGGGCAGGGATAGTGGCTACCATTCTTCCTGATAGAGACATCAATCGCCTACTCGGTTCAGTGATCAAACATGCCGATCCTGAACTTATAAATCCAAATGGAATTGAATTGCGTCTTGGAAAGCACGTTTTATTTCACTCCACCGACGAAGAACGAGAACTTGCTGCCGGACAATTCCTGAAAGTCAATCCTGGAGAAAGTATTTCCATTTCCAGCATTGAACAAATCAATTTTCGTTCATCCAAAATCCAGGAGCTTTTTCCTGGTTGCACCTTAATGGCGTTTATTACTCCGACCACCACAATGATGCGGGAAGGCATTTCGCAAGCAGCTACAAAGATCGATGCGGGATTTCGAGGTATGCTTAATTGGGGGTTGCGAAATGGTTCTACGAAGAATCTTATACTCCAGTATGGAGAGCCGATTTTCAAGTTGACAATATTCGCCTTGGACGAAACCGAGAGCCCGGAAACCGGGTACGGCGATCGCCCAAAGGACAGCTACCAGGATAGTGAAGGAATTGTTCGGTCGGCGCGCACGATCCCTGCAAACATACCAAAAACCCAGATCGTTTCGTCTACCTTCGAAAACCTCGATCCGAAGAAGCAACTGCGTGAGGCGGGCTATCCTTTCGACCATATAGGAACCGAACTAACTAATCTTCACGGCAAATTTGAGGTTGTATCGACTGACGTACGAATGATGCGAGATGGCTTCCAACGTACAACGGATACACTAGCAGAGACGTTTGCGGCCGAAACAGAACGGCTCTCTGAAAAACTGGAGGACACCCGAAAGAGTCTCTTGGACACTGTAGAATCTTTGTTCGAGCGAAAGTTTATCAGAATAGCAGGCGGGATAGTCGGCGCGCTGACGATGATGTACGGAGGCATGACATATCTTCAAGGAACGACGTTGGGGAAAGCAACGATCCCTTTAATTGCAGTGATAGTTGGTTTTTTAGTTATTCTTATTTCATACTACTTGACAAAATGGAGGAAGTGAAAATGGGTGGAGTCGCGTCTTGCTCAAACGGTGCAAATGGCTCGGCCACAATATTGGCTATGGGTTTCCGCAGTTTCTGCAGGACCCGCAACGACAATAAGAGCCGCCCCCGTATTCCCACGCAATAATCCACCATGGTCCTCCGAAAGTTCCGAATGGTCGATAAACAAACCGCTTGATCCCCCCGATTGAGGCTGGATACAATCCCCCTCCCAAGGAGGAGCCCCCGAGACCGGCGCAGGCGCCTCCTGGAGCCGTTGCGATGCTCAATCGATTCCGGAGGCAGAACGATCCCGTCTACCTGGCCGATCTGGACCGCTGCCAGCCGGCGACCGCCCTCAGCCGCACGGCCCGCCGGTTTGCTTGGCGAATGCTGGAATTCGAGACCGATACCGCCGTGGGAACGCTCCTCTTCGCCGGCGAGGAGACCGAGGCGGCGGAGATCACCTACCCGCTCGAGGTCCAGGGGTGGCATGACGTCCATATCGGCCTCTTCAACAATGCGTGGCGGCCCTATGAGGCTCAACGGGTCTTCGCCCGGCTCAGCGGAGATCCGGCGTTCTCGCTCATCTATCTTCCCGTCCCCAGCGAACGCCCCTGGGGCGTCCCGGACAATGATCAGAAACAGGGCCCCAGAATCCAGGACGTCTTCTGGAAGACAGCCGACCTTTCGGACCAGACCCTGGCGTTCCGGCAACCGTGCCAGCGGGCGGTGCCCGACGAACAGGCCTTCGGCAACATCAGCGGCAAGGTCTGGCTCGCCTACATCAAGCTGGTCCCTCTCACCGACGAAGAGGTCCGAGACCTGGAACAGGATCGGTCCGACCCCACCCATCGCCGGTTGTTCGCCTACAACGACTCCTGGTTCGACGGCGACCGGGGATACCGAATGCCGGGAGGCCGGTCCCAAGAGACGGCCATTCAGGCCCAACTGGAACCTTACCGGCACACCGATTTCGGACGCATCTACTGGGACGGCGCCCACGGGGACATCTGCAACTACCTGACCCGCATCGGGCGGGTCTGGGACCACCGGGGCATCCGGACCCAGGATCCCCCCAGGCGCTACGACCGTCTGGCCCGGGAAGCCTGGGACGACTACGTCGAACGCGGAATCGATCCCTTTCGCGTCGCCGCCGACTTCGCTCACGAACTGGGGATGGAGTTCCACGCCTGTTACCGAATCGGCTGGCGGCCCTTCTACTGGCCTCCGCCCTTCGACGAATTCAATCGCGGCGGACTCTACGACCAGCGCCCCGAGCTCCGTTGCGTGGGCCGCGACGGCCAGCCCTCGCTCGGGTTGTCGTATGCCTTTCCCGAAACTCGCCGCTACGTCCTCTCATTGATCCGGGAGATGACCGGCTATCCCATCGACGGCATCGCCATTCTCTACAACCGGCAGCCCCCCTTCCTGGAGTACGAAAGGCCGCTGGTGGAGGGGTTCCAGGCGGAGTTCGGAGTGGACCCCCGGCGCCTGCCCGAAACGGACCCCCGCTGGCTGGCCTACAAGAGCGGGGTCCTCACCGGTTTCATGGAGGACCTGCAGGCCGAACTGGCGGAGGCCGCCCAGGAACAGGACGCGTCCGCGCCCCTCCCGGTCACCGCCTGGCTGTTCGGCTCCCGCGAGGAGAATCTGCTTTACGGGATTGACGTCGAGCGGTGGGTTCAGGAGGGTCTGGTGGACACGCTGGTCCCCTACACCTCGGCCCGGAGCCTGTTCAGCTTTCAGACCGCCTGGGAAGACCCCGCCGACGTCAGCTATTGGGTTCGCCTGGCCCGCGCGGGAAATTGCCGTCTGGCGCTCAATGTGCTGCCCCGAAACCTGGACGCCACCCAGTACCGGAACAAGGCCGGCCAGCTCTACTCCCTGGGAGTCGAGCACCTGGCCTTCTGGGACACCGCCATCGCCGGCGGCCAGGCCTCCGAGACGCTGGCCCGTCTGGGACACCATGAGGAGATTGCCGCCTGGATCATGGCGGGCCGGCCCGAACCCCAATCGACTTCCAGTCCATTGTGGAAGCTGGGAGAGTGGGACCTGAGCTATTTCCCCGAATGACGGCGTCACAGCTCCCGTTGAAGCTCCCGTTAAGGAGGAGAAACGCTTGAATCGAGTATCGTGGGGGCTCGTCCCCGTTCTGGCGATCCTACTGTCGACCAGCCTTCCCGGCCAGTCGGGGGAGCCGATCTTCAATCCCTACGGCCTGACCGAAGACACCCTCGACGGCCTGCAGATTCGGGACCCCCGTCACCGGCACTTCATCGAGTTCTTCTCGGCACTGCTCCTGAACCAACGGGTGAATCGGGAGGCGGCCTTCAGCGTCTACGGCCAGGTCCGTCCTCTCACCTTGCTCCAGAGGAACGTCTACGGTGACCGCACTGTCCTACCGGCTCCGGTTGTGAGGTCCCAGATCAGCGTCTCCCTCTGGAACCTCTCCTCCCCTGAGCTGCTCAAGATCGAGGTCGCCCCGCCGGTGGTCCAGGTCCGTCCATCCCGGCTGGAGTTCACCCGGGGATTGGAGAACCGGGTGTTGGTCCTGCTTCGGAACCTGTCCCGCCGTTCCCAGAATGTGAGTCTGGAACCGGCGGAGGGTCCGCTGTATTTCCGGCCTCGACAAGTCCGCTTGGCCCCTCAGGAAGTCCATGCCGTCATCGCCCGGGTCTGGGGAGAGGGCAGTAGGAATCTGGACCTGCAGGTCGGGACCAACGGCCGGATTCGCCGGGTGAGTCTTCCCCTGGCTTGGAACCCCTCCTGCCGTCTCCAGATACGGGTTCTGGATGAGAACGGCCGGATGGTCCCCGCGCGGGTAGAAGTGGTCGGGTCCGACGGCCTGGGGCGGGCCCCTTCGGGCACTTATCTCCGCTATACGCCGATCCGGGCGGGCGCCTACTTTCACACGCGGGGAACCAGCAGCCTGGTCCTCCCGGCAGGCAAGACGCGAATCCGCGTGGTCCGCGGATTCGAGCACCGCTTCCAGGAACGGGTCGTCGACCTGCAGCCTTCCGGCCCCAACTCGCTGGAGTTTCGATTGGAGCGCTTCCACGACGCGGCCTCCCGCGGCTGGTACTCGGGAGACATCCACATCCATCCCAACCTGGTCCACAAGACCATGGACCAGGTCGTCAACCCCGCCGACGTCCGCCTCCAGGTGGAGGCCGAGGACTTGAACGTGGCCAACCTCCTGGTCTGCAACTCGCAGGGGGCGGTCCTTTACGACCGGCAGCACTTCACCGGCGCTCCCCATCCCCTGAGCACGCCGCGGCATATCCTCTACTGGAGCCAGGAGATCCGCCCCGCTCTCTACGGACACATCGGCGTCCTGAACCTGAAGCGTTTTCTGGAGCCCCCCTACAACGGATTCCCCGCCAGTTTCTTTCCCTTCGACTACCCGTCCAACACCACCGCCGTCCGGGAGGTCCGCAAGGAAGGAGCCGCCGTCTTCTACGTCCACCCCTCTCTGGGCCGGCAACGCTGGATCCCCGTGGACGCCGCCCTGGGAACCGTCGACGGCATGGAGATCCTGGGCCTGTCCAGCACCGAGGGTTCCAACGCTCTCTACCGCCTGCTGCTGGATTGCGGATGGCGCCTGAGCGCGGTTGCCGGAACCGACACCTTCAACAACGTCCGCCGCCACAAGGTCCTGGGAGGCGATCGAGTCTACGCCTACACCGGGGACAGTCTGTCGTACGAGTCCTGGGTTCGGGCCCTGCAGCAGGGGAAGACCTTCGTCAGCAACGGACCTCTCCTCTACTTCCGGGTCCAGGGCCGCCTTCCCGGAAGCGAGATCGCCCTGGACGAGCCCGGACCGGTGGAGCTGGAGTTGGAGGCGCATTCCCAGGTTCCCATGGAGAAGGTGGAGATTCTGTTCAACAGCGAGGTCCTGCAGGAGATCCCGCTACAGGACGAGACCCGTTTGATTCACCGGGGGACCATCCGGGTTCCGTCCAGCGGTTGGATGGCCGCTCGGGTCCGCGGCGGAGAGCATCCATTGGTGGTCAACAATCCCGATCTCTTTGCCCACACCACTCCGGTCTACGTCACCGTGGGCGGACGGCCCTACGCCGACCCCGAAGCCCTGCAGTTCTTCCTGGAGAGGTTCGACGAGATGCGCCAGACCTCTCTCGCCGGCGGCTCCTTCGAGAGCCTGCACCAGCAACGGGAGGTTCTGGGACAACTGGCCGAAGCGGAGAGAATCTACCGGGAGCGGCTGGAATGGTCCCGGAAATCCGGTCCGGGCCGCGGCGGCGCAGCCGAAGCGGGTGGCGATTCCAACGCCGCACGTCCATGACAAGAGTCGCCGACGGCTGCTAAGATCGAAGCTAATCGATCGGATCGCGCCGTGAACATTTCGCAGCCCACCCCCGCCATGCAGGCACGCTGTCTTCGGGTGGTCCTCGCCGTCGCCGTCCTCAGCGGGGCGACGGGCTGGCCGGCGCCTTCCGGGTCGAGCCGCGCCGATCGGGCCTCGGAGATCCTCAAGCACGAGTGCCTGAGCTGCCACGGCTCCATCCGCGCCTCGGGCCTGGATCTCAGGTCCCGGGAGGGTATGTTGCGTGGCGGCAACCGTGGTCCGGCAGTGGAGCCGGGCCGGCCCGACTTCAGCCTGCTCTACCAGGCCGTCGCCCACATAGGCGATCTGGAGATGCCCCCGGGAGAGAAACGGCTTCCCGAGCAGGACCTGGAAACCCTCAAGGCCTGGATCGAGGCCGGGGCATCCTGGCCCGACTCTGCCGCTACGGAAGCCGGCGGCCCCACTTGGTGGTCCTTTCGCGCACCGGTTCGTCCCGAGTCTCCCCAAGTCCTCGAAGCGACCCGACGGATTCGCAATCCCATCGACAACTTCGTGCTGGCCCGGCTCCATGCCCAGGGGCTGAAACCGGCTCCCGAAGCGAGCCGGCCGGAGTTGGTCCGCAGAGTCTACATCGACCTGATCGGACTGCCGCCCTCGCCGGATCAAGTGGAGTCCTTCCTCCGGGACGAGTCCCCCAAGGCGTTCGAGAAGCTCGTGGACCAGTTGCTGGAGTCGCCCGCCTATGGCGAGCGCTGGGCCCGGCATTGGCTCGACGTGGTGCGCTACGCCGATAGCGGCGGGTTCGAGACGGACGAGTATTATCCCAACGCCTGGCGCTACCGGGACTACGTGATCAAGTCGTTCAACGAAGACAAACCGTATGACCGCTTCATCCAGGAACAGGTCGCGGCCGACGAGCTGTGGCCCGACAACCTGGACCTCTACGACACCAGCTACGCCATTCGGCCCGCAAAGGTGGCTCACCTGGAAGCCCGCGTGGGCACCAGCCTATACGGGTTTGGACCCTCCATCGGCGAGTCCACCCTGGACGCCCCCAAGCTCCGCTACGAACGTCTGACCGATTGGATCGACATGACGGGAGCGGCCTTCATGGGTCTGACCCTGGCCTGCGCCCGCTGCCACGACCACAAGTTCGATCCCATCAGCCAGGAAGACTATTTCCGGGTGCAGGCCATCTTCGCCCCCTCCCATCCGGTGACGCTTCCGGTGATCACGGCCATGAGCATGTTCCACCGGAACGAGTACTACCCCCGGACCATCGCCTTGGACGAACGGCGCCGGGCCCACGGGATGTTCGAGGCCAAGGTCCGGCAGCGTTTGACCGAGGAACGGAAAGCCCGTTTCCCGGCAGAGGTGCGCCGAGCCTACGAGAAGCGGGAGGGGGAACGCTCGGAGGAGGAGAAGAGGCTGGCGGCGCCCCTTCAGGAGGCCTTGGCGGACTTCTTCAGCCCAACGACCTTCAAGCTCAAGGAGCACCTGACGCAAGAGGAGAAGGAAGAAAGCACCCGCCTGCTGCTGGCCATCGCCGAGAAGGTGCTGGAGATCCCCGTCAAGGACGCCTCCCACGCCGTCCGATGGGACGGATTCTACGACCCGCCTTCGGCCACCGTCCTGGGTCACATTCAGGGGGAGTTGATCCCGGAGACCCGGATCCTGGAGCGGGGCGATCTGGACCGCCCCGGGAAGCTCGTGGAGGCCGGACTGCCCCGGATTCTGGCAGACGGAGTCGATTTCCACACCAACGAAGGCCATGGCCCCCGGTACCGGAAGCAACTGGCCCTGTGGCTCACCCGTCCCGACCATCCGCTGACCGCGCGGGTCATGGTGAATCGCCTCTGGCAATGGCATTTCGGGCGGGGGATCGTGTCCACGTCCAACGATTTCGGCCTCCAGGGGCAATCCCCGTCCCATCCGAAGCTGCTGGACTGGCTGGCCACCGAGTTTGTCCGCCAAGGCTGGAGCCTCAAGGCGATGCACCGGCTGATCGTCCAATCCTCGACCTACCGGCTCACCAGCCGCTTCGACGATCCTCACAACGCCGCCGCCGACCCGGACAACGCCTACCTCTGGCGGGCCAATCGGAGACGGGTCGAGGCCGAGGTCTTGTGGGACAGCATCCATGCCGTGGCCGGCACCCTGAACTCAAAGATGTACGGCCGGCCTTTCGTTCCGCCGCTGTCGGACGATGAACTGGCCGGCTTCCGGCTCAAGTGGGCGTGGACCGTGCCGGCGGACCCGGCAGAGCACAGCCGCAGAGGCATCTATATCCTCTCGCGGCGGAACTTCGTCTTCCCCATGTTCGAGAAGTTCGATACTCCCGATCCGGCGGTCAGTTGTCCCGAGCGCTCCGTGACCACGGTGGCGCCCCAGTCCCTGTGGCTCCTCAACAACGATGCCGTATTCCGGCAGGCCCTGGCCTTCGCCGGGCGCCTGGTCCGGGAAGGGGGTTCCGAGCCGAGCCAATGGGTGGACCGGGCCTGGCGGACCGCCCTGGGGCGGCCGCCCACCGATCGGGAGACCCGGGACGCACTTGAGACCTTGGCATCCGCCGGGGGCGAGAAGTGGGAGGAGTTGCCGGAGGGTACTCCCCCCGAACTGAAGACCATCGAGCGGAGTCAGGCCCAGGGACTGACGGAACTCTGTCTGGCCGTCTTCAATCTCAATGAGTTCCTCTTCGTCGACTGATGCCTGATACTTGGTGGATTCGGAGTTGGATAATGCCGGACCCGGAGACTCGTCGAAGGCGGGGATCGGTTCGGGATAGGAACGGGGGTTTTGCAACGCGCGAATCTTGGGAGTTAGGGGACAGGGATGTCCCCCTTCCCAGTGGGGGACAAGATGTCTCCCCTCCTGTCTTGACGGTGCCGTGTCCGCAGGGCTTCAATAGGAACATCGATTCAAGGAGAGGAACTTGATTCCCAACGCTTGCCAGGGCACCGTTCAGGTCGGTTCACGGCGCGATTTTCTGAAAGCCTCCTCCTTCGGGTTCGGCTCGCTGGCCCTGGGCGGTCTTCTGGAACAGGAGGGCCGGCTCCTTGCGGGCATCGACCGGACTGTTTATCCTCTCGCTCCCAAAGAACCCCACTTTCCGTCCCAGGCCAAGAGCGTCATCTTTCTCTTCATGCAGGGCGGCTTGAGCCAGGTGGACAGCTTCGACCCCAAGC
The DNA here is from genome assembly GCA_965217775.1 of Acidobacteriota bacterium. GTDB lineage: Bacteria > Acidobacteriota > UBA6911 > RPQK01 > JAJDTT01 > JAJDTT01. Next base: position 1,077,260 of record CBDCJH010000002.1, on the reverse strand, counting down.
CCGCTTTGGAGCGCTACGACGGCCAACCTCTTCCCTCCAGCTACCGGACGGACCTGGAACTGGCCCAGATCAATCCCTACGAGTCCAAGCTCATGGCCAGCCGCCGGACCTTCAAGAAGAGGGGGCGGTCCGGCATCGAGATCTCGGATCTCTTCGAAGGACTCGCGAAGCACGCGGACGACATGGCCGTCATCCGGTCCTGTCACCACGAGTCGTTCGTCCACGGTCCGGCTCTCACCTACCTGCACACGGGGAGCCTCCAGTTGGGAAGTCCCAGCATGGGCTCCTGGATCCTGTACGGCCTGGGGAGCGAGACGGACAACCTGCCCTCCTACATCGTGATGACCGACAGCATCTTTCGGTCCAGCACCTCCAACTTCAGCACCGGCTTCCTCCCGGCGATCTACCAGGGGACACTCATCAATACGGAGGGGCAGCCCTTCCAGAACCTGCGGCCCCCTTCCCAGATGGACCTGAACCGGCAGCGGGCTCTGCTCGAGAGAATCGAGGGATGGAACCAGACGCATCTGCAGACCCGGCCCGGAGACAGCCGCCTGGAGGCCAGAATCCGGAACTACGAGTTGGCTTTCCGCATGCAGATGGCGGCGCCCGAGCTCATCGACCTCTCCGGGGAGCCGGAGCATGTGAAGCGGATGTACGGCCTGGATCAGGATCAGACCCGCAAGTTCGGCCGCATGTGCCTCCTGGCGCGGCGAATGGTGGAGCGGGGCGTCCGCTTCGTCCATCTCTACAGCGGCGGCTGGGACGCTCACGGCGAGTGCGACAAGAACCACATGAAGAACTCGTGGAAGACGGACCAGCCCATGGCCGGCCTGCTGGAAGACCTCAAACAGCGGGGACTGCTGGAGAGCACCCTGGTCATTTCCACGGGCGAATTCGGCCGGACTCCGGTCATGCAGGGCAAGGAGGGGCGCGACCACAATCCCTTCGGCTTCAGCGCCTGGATGGCGGGAGGCGGTGTTCGCGGAGGCCAGGCCATCGGCGCCACCGACGATCTGGGTTTCGTGGCCACCCAGGACAAGATGCACGTCAACGACCTCCACGCCGCCATGCTGGGGCTGATGGGACTGGACCACCGCAGGCTGACCTATTTCTTCCAGGGCCTGGACCGGCGTCTCAGTGGAGTCGGCGAAGCCGGCGAGGCCGGCGAGAACCTGTATCGGAGGCTGACGGGGAGGTCCATTGGCCATTCGGCTTGAGACGGCGTGGCGGGCGTTCGCTCTTCTGGGCCTGATGTCCGCTACGGTCGCCGGTCCCCTGCCCCAGAGCGCGGCCCCCTTTGCCGGTAAGGTCCGACTGCCGGTGAGTCTTCGAACCGCTGAGGGGACCCTTCTGGAAAAGGGACCCTTCGACTTGGAGGTCCGGTCAGAGGACGGGGCTATCCGGCTGCATTTCCTCTCCTCGTCGGGCGGCCCGGTCGCTCTCCGGGGTGTGCCCGTGGACGCCACCGATTGGACCACCCCCACCGGGTGGCCTCTGGTGGGAACGGTGCACCTGCACCCCACGTCAATCCCCATCGGCACCGACGCTGAACGCCACAAGAGCAAGACCGGCATGCCTCAATACCTGGAAACGCCGCGATTCTGGAATGCCACGCTACGCCTGTACCGCAGCGAGGACCCGACCGGAACGGTTTCGGCCCTTTTTCATGAGAACCATCCCAGCGGCCCGATCCGAGTTCGTTTCGAGCTGTACGGCACCGCTGGCGATGGGAAACCCTGAGGAGCAACACTTCCTTGAGATTCCGATTCCTTAACCCGTTACTCGTCCTGATCATGATCTCTCCTTCCGCCCTCGAAGGCGGCCGGCACGACCGGAAGGCTCTCGCAGAGGTGCGGGAGTTGGACTCCCGTCTGGAGATTTTTGTCGACAACTACCTCATCGACTCCCTGAAGGGTCTGGAACTCAAGCTCCACACCCCTCGGCGCGCCGGAAAGGTGCTGGTCTTCGACCGGCCCTGGGAGGGAGTGACCAGTGGAAGCACGGCTGTCGTTTTCCAGGACGGTGATCTCTACCGAATGTACTACCGGGGCAGCAGTCATGCCGGATACGCCCTGGAGTCGCTCCTGGAGCCGGGTGAGGAGGTGATCCCCGAGCACCCCCATACCGCGTGCTACGCCGAGAGCCGGGACGGGATCCACTGGACCCGGCCCTCGCTGGGGCTATACGAGTACGAAGGAACCAGGGACAACAACATCGTCTGGATGGGAAAAGGCACGCCGGCCTTTCTTCCCTTCAAGGATTCGAACCCTGAGGCGCCCGTTTCCGAACTCTACAAGGCCGTGGGTCCGCACCGACGGGCTCTCTACGCATTCGTTTCACCCGACGGAATCCACTGGAAGGAGATGAGGGAGGAGCCCATCATCACCGACGGGGCCTTCGACTCTCCCAATCTGGCCTTCTGGGACACGGCCCACCAGCGCTACGTCTCCGTCTACCGGGATTTCAAGCTCGGAGTTCGCACCATCAAGATCGCCACCTCCACCGACTTCAGGAATTGGACGCCGGGCCAATGGGGAGAGTTCGGGGATGCACCCGCCGAGCACCTCTACACCAACGCGACCCGCCCTTACTTCAGGGCGCCTCACATCTATCTGGCCTTTCCCCGGCGTTTCCACCCCTGGAAGACGCGGGGCCCCTTCAATCAGGCTCAAGGCGGCGGTTGCTCCGACGCCATCTTCATGTCCAGCCGCGACGCCATCCACTGGAATCGCCAACTGGATGCCTTCATTCGTCCTGGGACCGAGATACGGAACTGGTCCCATCGCTCCAACACGCCCGCCTGGGGCCTACTGGCGACCGCGCCAGACGAGATCTCGCTGTTCGTCCAACGCCACTACACGTTTCCCACCAACTACCTGGAGCGGATGGTGATCCGGACCGACGGATTCATGTCGGTGCATGCCGGCCCGGAAGGAGGCGAACTGATCACCCGGCCTCTGACCTTCACGGGTGAGAACCTGGTGTTGAACTTCGCGACCTCGGCGGCGGGAAGCATCCGGTTGGAGATCCAGGACGCCGGCGGACGGCCCCTGGCCGGATTCGCCCTGGAGGAGTCCCCGTTGATCTGGGGCGACGAGATCGAGCACACGGTCCGGTGGAAACGAAACCATCCCAAGGCCACCTCGTCCAAACCCCTGGCGCGATTCTCGGGGAAGCCGGTGCGCCTGCGTTTCGTGATGAAGGACGCGGACCTCTACTCGCTACGGTTCCGCTGAGCAGCCGGACCCGGTGATTCATTCCAGGCGTCGGACTTTTTTGCCATCCAGAGGGAGGTCGTGTAGGGCACCTCGACGTCCCTTCCACCCGGTTCCGTCAGCAAGCATTCGATCTTCTCGAGGATCCGACCGAGCGTTTTCGGACCGGCTTGACGAGCGAGGGTGGCGTGACTTCGCCAGGCATCCATGCAATCCGATGCTTTTGTCCGGTGTTTGAACCCCCGGTCAATCCTGACGATCCGGTCAAAAAGACCGCTCGCCTGGATAACTTCGGTCTGATCTTCGCGCCTCACGCCGTAATCGTAGCGGGACACGAATCCGTGGATCACCTCCTCGATCCTCCTCTGCAACGGGTCGTCGAGGTTTCTGTAATTCCAGACGCAGGCGAACCAACCCTTCGGCTTGAGGATGCGAGCGGTCTCCACGAGAGCTCGGTTCCGATCGAGGACATTGAACGACGAGCCGAAGGTGACGACGTCGAATTCCGACGCCGGTAGTCCGGTTGCCTCGCCACGGGCATTTATCCAACGAATATCGGGAAAAGACTTCGTCCGAGGCATCCCGATCGCGCGCATGGCCGGGTTCGGCTCTACAGCTACGACTCGAAGTCCCCATTTGAGCAGGAACAACGTCAAGTTACCGGTTCCGGCCCCGATGTCGCAGGCTTTCGCACCGCTCCTGACACCTGAGTTCCGCAGAAATTCGTCAATGACCTGTTTCGAATAGGGTGCCCGCTTGTTGTAGGAAGCAGCTAAAGCAGTGTAATCCCAGGTATCCATCATGGATGGACGTCATAACGACGCTACGACCCTACTCCAAATGGAGTCCGCAACTTCCTGCGGAGCCATCGAGCCGTCGTTGTCGATGATCAGATCGGGATTGAGAGGCTCATCGAAGGGCAGATCCCAACCGACAACGGATTCCATCTGACTCCGTTCCGGATTGGCGCCCAGATCCGGAGACCGTCGGATAGCCAGGATATCCCGCGGAACCCGCAGGTAGATTTCAAAGTATCGGGGAAGGTTCGCCCGATTCCATTCGCTACATTCGTGGAACATCGAAATCGTCGCGATCACCACGTTCAGACCCTGGCCGGCAAGCATCGCACTGATCCGTGAGTAGCGCCGTGCGCACTTCCTTCTTTCTTCCAGTGTGTACCCCAAATCATTGCCGAAAACCTGGCGTAGAACGTCTCCATCCAAAAATGCTGAATTGACGGCCCGCTCCCGCAGGCGCCGGAAAAGAAGCTGTCCGATCGTGGTCTTTCCACTACCTGACAAACCGGTCACCCAGAACACCCATCCCCTCTTGCCCTCGGACCCGATCTCAGGCCAGTCCGGCCAGATCTCATTCATTGGGGAACCCCATGGCGTAGCCCCCTCGACGTCAGTCCCGCCCCACGGCCCCACGGTGCTTCAGAGCCGCCAATCGTGGCTCCACTGCGTGTCTGATTGGATCATTCGCTCATATATCCGTAGGTCCGTGACGTGGTCGAGCTCGCACCAGCGGCCTCGGATCGGGATTCCCTTGACTTTGATCCCTTCCCCAATCAGACGGCTGAGCAAGGCGGTCACGTCAAGACTTCGAGCCGTCGCGTCCTCCGTCAGGCTCAAAAACCCACGTATCTTGCGCCAACCCTCGGGCGCCAACTTGAACAGTCCCAGGTATTGGCCTTCGACCGATTCCAATGAACTGACGCTTTCCCCGATCTCCACGATCCATCCATCCTCGATTCGAAAGCTCTCCACGTCGACTGCCGGATCCTCGAAGCGCTCTTGCCAAAGCCTTTCCCATAGAACGTCATAGGCGACGACGATCTCTCCGGGCGTATCGACCAGGGCGGAAACCAAGCTTGGGTGGTAGACAATATCTCCGTAGGAGACGATGCAGACCGACGCCTTCAACCACTCATCGGCACATCTCAACGAATGGACCATGTTGGTTCGTGCCCAATCGGCGTTCTCCAGGTACGCAAGTCCGGGAAGATCGATCATCTCCCCCCGATATCCACGAACTACCGTAATATCGGAGACACCCGCCGCCCTCAAGGACGCGATCTGCCATTCCAACAGGGTCTTGCCCTCCAGTGTGACCAGGGACTTCGGTCGATCGCGGGTCAGATGATTCAATCGAGTGCCGCGTCCCGCTGCCAAGACCAGAGCCCTCACACTTCCCGCACGATTCCGGCCTGGCTTCATACTCCGAACGTCTTTGTCCATTGGAGGCATTCTTTTCGGCCTGGAGAACCCGTCGATCCCACTCAGCGATCAGCCCTATTTTCGAGTGAAACGGAAACGCATGAGTCTATTGGCCATACCGGGGTCCGGAAGACGCCGTTCCGGATGCCATTGAACGCCCAATAGATTCATTTCGGAATGGAAAAACCCTTCGACCAGACCATCGGAGGAGACCAACCACGGATGCAGGCCCCGGCCGAGACGTTCCAGGGACACACCCTGGCGATGGTAGGAGTTCACCTTCAACGGACCGCTTCCCCATACGGCACGACTCCTGTCATGACAAACGAATACCGAGTGATTGGTCCCGACATGCCGCGCCGTTGGCACGTTCTGCAGACTGCCTCCGCAGTACACCTGAATCATTTGATGCCCGCGGCACACTCCCAATACCGGCATTCTCCTCTCGGTGCAGTAGTCCAGAACATGGCGTTCGGTCTCATCGCGCAAAGGGGAAGTCCCGATGTCTTCACCGCCCGTGAGAATCACGGCGCCGATCCGCCATCGTTGCAGGTAGTCCTTTACCGATTCCTCGAGATTCGGTATCGCCAGCCAGGGCACGTCGCCCAGACTGGCGCGGATGAGCACCGGCCAGTCATGGGCCAACACGTCCCGAAGTTCATGCGAGTCGTCACATCCTTGCACTCGCATCGTCAAACCCAGTCGCCATGTGCCGCTCAAATGTTTTCCTCACCAGAATTCGAGCCGTCAGATTCTCATTCTCTCCTCGAGTTTTCGGATTACCAGGTCATGGGTTCGGGCTGTGGGCCAGGAATGGCCCGAATCGCTCTGTCACCACAGCTCAATTCGACGGATTTCGACTTTCGAAGGAGTTCAAAGCGGGTTTCACCGATTCCGACGGCAGCCGGTATTCCCATCTCTGCGCAGCGGATCGCCATATGGGAATTGGAGCCGCCGAACTTGGTGATCAAGCCTGCGATCCCCATAGAGAATATCCAATCGAAGCCTGGGTCCGCGCTCTCGATGCAGACTATTTTCCCGCTCAGATCCAACGCAACCGACTCCCGGTTATGCAGAAACACCGGTCTACCCTCGGCGCGGCGAGAGCTGATGAAGTTGGGCCATGCATGCTGTAGCGGAAGGTAGATATCTCTGCGGTTGCGGATCAGGCAGCCCAGGCGGAGACCTCGCCGGCTTCGTGTTGCCGACCGTCCGGACTCTGCCACGGCCGCCAACGCGACTCCGCCATCGCCAAGGGGAGAGCGGAGTGCGGATTTCAGATCCTCAACCGTCAAGTACGAGAGCTGTTCGCGACTGAGGCCGACCCCCTTTCCCCAACCGGCGATGGATTCCAAAGCGTCCGATAGATGCCGGCTGAAAACGAATTTCGCATGTTCTCGAGCCGTGACGGCCGTCGCTGAGTAGCGGAACAGTTCTTCAGCGCTGAAGGTCAGCCTTGCTTCCCTGATAAGGCGTTCGATGTGGACGATTTCTTTTGGAGTCCAAACAAAACAGTCCCCTTCGGACTCGAATGTCGATGGGTGGACGGAATTGCCCGCAAACAGGTCCGGCCGTTGGTCGTAGCGGGGAGAGAGGATGTCGAAAGAGCCCGGTCTCAGATGTCCGTATTTTCCAAGGAACGAAACCGCGTCGACCTCGCCGTGCATGACTCTGGCCAAGTCACGCCCCACATTCCGACCCACGGTACTCCACGAACGCCGGAACTGATCCAATCGTTCCCGGCTCAACGCGGACCTCCGCATTGCGGACCGGAGTATCGATTCCGCGATAAAGGCGTGGCGCGCGACAATGGCGAACGGGAGCGTGCCGAGCAGACGACACTCCCGCAACAATCGAAACGCAAAGGAGAGAGACGGCCGAATCGCAGATTCTCGGCAACTCTGAGCCTGTTCCAACTTCCGTAACTTGCGGAGCGCCTCAGCCAACGACGCGGAAGGGCCAAGGGAAACGTTGCGATTCGTCAGGCAACGCACTCGCTCGGCATAGTCCAAGAACGACTTGCGAGACAGCGTGCCTGCATATCGCCGCCGATAGTCTTGCCCGAACGAAAAGTCCAATACTGTCTGGGCGACCTGAAACTCAATTTTATCGTGGTATTCCGGATATTGACGTAATCGGCCAAGCCAAGCATTTACAACCGCACCTTCGTCGAGACGGCGCAGTCCCGCGGGGAGAAACGAATTGAAGCTCGCCCGGACATCCACGTAAGGTCTCCCGGCGAGCACGACCATCAGCGGCGTGTCCGGGACGGGACGGTAACCCATGGTGGAACGAGCTTCCTGCCACACCCTATCCGTGATCAGTTTGCGAAACAGTGACACGGCGAGCGGTCGAGGCGTACTTCCGATCAGTTCTCCCGGGTTCCAGTCCGGCATCTGCCCGAGAATCGTGGTTGATCCGGCGACGCCGTGCCGGCGACGAGAATGTTCGACCAAGGAGATCTCAAGCTTCCGCAGGGCTGCAATCGTTCGCGCCTCATGCCCCCGTCCCCGTTGCTCCCGGCTCGATATCGGCCGCACCTGAAGAATCTGGATTTTCCCGTCATGAGTCCGTGCAAACTCGATATGCAGTGGAGTCCGGCCCCAGCACCGCTCCAGCTCCGAGGAGGCATCCAGAACCCGGCAGACCCAATCCGGTCCGATCAGTTCTCGCGGTGACTGCCGATGGAAGAGAATGGTCTGGTGTCCCTCCGCCCCTCTGGTCACGAGATCCGTCGCGGACGACTCGTCATATTCGATTCGGTAGTAGGGAGCACCGGTATCCGAGTCTCGCGTGGAAATGACCCCGCTGAGAGAAACGCCGACCACCATCTCTTGAATCAGAACCTGATCGTCCCGGTGGCCGCCCATGGAAGCGATCACCCGCTCGACAGCTTCCCGGACCGGCCTCCGATCGTTTTCCACGTTCAAACAGGACCGGAAATGCCCCGCCAGAGAGGCACCGCTCAGGTTCTCGCACCGGGCGGAACTTCGTACGGCGAGCGGACGTTCGGACAGAAAGGCTGCGACCTTGCGCAAAACGTTTTCGTTGCGCCATCGCCACTCGCCAACGGAAAAATATAGAAACGGCGGAATCTGCGCATATTTCAGATTTCCGTGCACAAACTCCAACGCCTCCGCCTTGGTCAGGAAGCCTCCAGCCGCCGATCGATGAATGGATTGGTCCGCCGGAGCACCGGTATGACCCATGAGTGTCTCAGTCATCGTTTATCCCGTTCGAAGCGTGCAAGCCGCTCTTCCGCAATCGTCTGCCTCCATCGCAGACACTCGACGGCCTTGAAGACATCGGGCAGTTCCGGCTGTTCGAGCGCAGCCTTTCGATACGACTTCAGGGCGGTGCCAAAATCTGATCGACGTAGAAGATTGAGCAGATCCTGCCTCTTTTCTCTATAGAGGCGAAGATCAACGGCCAAGAGCCGTCGCAGCCGGTTCCGGGCCCGAAGGGAAAGGCTCCAAAGCCGGATGCTTTTGGGAGAAGACAGAATCCTCCACCACATGCCGATGGACTCGATACCGGCAAGTTCGCATATCAGGAAGATGCTCTCTTCATATAACTCGGTAATGCCGACAAAGGCATAGGAAGCCTCAAGTTCCTGTTTGGCCCTGGTGTAGAGTTCATCGTCAGGAATCGACGGTGATACGTCGCGTCCGGCGCATTGCAGCAATCTGTAGGATTGAGAATATTGTCTGGCTTTACCTGAGTATATGGACTCTTCGAAGGTGGCGTAGCCAAACTCTTGTGGATGCACGAGCGATGCGTAGTTGAAAAGAGACACATAGCGTTGTATTGGTTCGCGTAATAGAGTGATTCGAGCAAACGGCTGGCTCAAACTGTCGGCGGCACCATAGCAATCGTGGCCGTCGATCCAGCGGACCGAGGGGATTTCGAGTGCACGGAATTGGGTCCAGGTTTCCGCATCGTTGCCATCCTCGTATACCGGAAAGCACCAGTCCTCCTGATACATCTTCCAACGCATCAGTTGGTTCAGTGACGACCCTCCGACCTGGGCAAGACCTGGGAAGACGAGAGCGCGGGCAGGTTTCGAAGGCTCGAACACCGGATGCCGACTTCCCACTGGATAGTTCTTCAAATCGAGGGGATAACGACGCGCCAGCTCTTTGGCCACGGGGAAGACCCGGAAATGCAGAGTCGTGAGACGCGAGCCCTTCCAGATCAGGTCGACATGAAGGAATTCTCGTCGTATGGACCCCAGGAACTCTTGCAGGACGAGGTACCCCCAGAAGCCGCGGGCTCCGGGAATCAGATGGCGTACCGGATGAGCACACTCTCGGAGCCGGATTTCGCGGCGTCCACACACGGCGACCAGAGTGAAATCAGGACCGTCGGCCTCAATCCATCCACTCAACGCCTGAATGCGCCCGCTGATCAGCCGGTCCCGTGGTTTATCGATATCGAAGCGCATTCAACCGGTGCCGGACATGCGGTCATGGTGACCGGACTACGGATCTTCTACAAACCTGCCGTCGATCAGGAATCAGCAGTCAAGCAAGGCTCGGGATTTCCATTGAAGCCGGAATCCAACACCCGCTTCCGACATCTCAATCGTCAATCGTCAATCCGATTGCCTTCCCAGACGTAGGTCAAGATTTCGTCCACCAACTCCTTGAACTCCGGTGCCGAGACCGATCCGGCTTGTTCCTTGATATTGAGCGTGCCTATGCTCCACATCTGTTGCTTCCGGGTCGAGTCCAGCAGAAGATCGGCTTGTTCGGCGACCTTGTACAAGGGCGTTCCAGGTAAAGGGAGATACTGGCTGAAAATGGCTCGTTCCGGCCCAATGAGTTTCGTCAACTCAAGGGTTTCGAGAATATTCTCACGGCTTTCGAACGGCATCCCCACCATGCAAAAGACCATCCGCCTGATACCCTGCCTTCTTGCCATCTCGGCGGCATCCAGAATCTTCCGGTTCGACATTCTCCGAGCCAGGTAGCGGCGGCGATAGGCCTCCGACCCACTTTCAACACCGAACCACATCGAGTGACAACCGGCAGCTGCCGCGTAGCGGCAAAAATCTTCGTCCATCTGCTCCACCCGGGTGAACATGGAGAAAGGAAGACCGATCTGCTCCCGATAAAGCCCAAGAAGGCGCCGGGCGGATCGCTTGTCGAAAAGAAAGGTCTCATCCATAAACTGGAAGTATTGGATGCCGTAACGGTCGCGCAAACGAATTAATTCCTCGATCAGCTTTTCCTGGTTGTACTTTCGTAAATAGTTACCCTGTCCTCGATACATTTCCAGCAATGGAGTATTGCAACAATAGCTGCAGCGGTAGGGACACCCCCGGCCCGACATGACCGGCATCGTGATCAGCCGCTCGGACTCGATGGCATGAGAACTGAGCCAGGAGATTTCCCCGTCTTTCTCGAAGATCGTGTAGTCGGGAAAGGGGATCTCGTCCAAGTTCGGGGTCAGACTTGGGGAGCTCTTGACGATTTCTCCACTGCCTCGCTTTTCCCACAACCCTGGAATGGCCTCCTGGGTCTCACCATCTTTCAAACGTCGAATCAGTTGTGCCAGAGGTATTTCGCCATCTCCCGCACAGATGTAGTTGACGGCCGGATGGCCGATGGTCTCCTGAGGACTGAAAATTGCCTGATATCCTCCGACGACGACGGGTGTCGCCGGCCGCGCTCCCTTGAGAGCCTCCAAATAGGGAAGCATGGGCGACCAGGTCGGATGCATGGCCGAGACCGCGATGAGATCGGGCTTGTGCTTCGCCACACGCCGCACATATTCCTGGACATCGTCATTTTGGAGGACGGAAACCAGGGACACCTCAACATCCGGAAATAAATTCTTCGCGTACGCGGACAGGGAGGCAAGCGCCAGCGAATAAGTCGGTTCCCGCTGAAAATAGCTGAACAGGAGACGAAAACGTTTTCTTGGAAGTTTCAGCCTCGCCAGACTGAGCCAGTAGTTCATCAGAAGGTGCGGGTTTCTTGGCAAGTGGACTGACATCGCGATCTGTTCCTCCGGGCGGAAGGTTGAACCTTCGATAGTATTTAGTGATGCAAGAGAGTCCCGTCTGGCCGAATGCGGGAACGGGCTACGGAGAGGGTTCCAGCCTCAGTCCTCCCCGAATTGACTCTCGGAGGCTGGGATTGGGCAGACCTTTCGGGACGCCGGATACCGCTTGAAGAGTTGGAAAAACCTGGGCCAATTTGGGTCAGGGGAGGGTGGCACGCCTCGACGGCGCGGGAGAACCATAACGCTTGACAACCTTAACGCGCCGAGTCATTATCCTTCCCTGATCAAGAGCTTCCACTGCAAGGACACTGAAAAGCTCTTCAACAGGCGGCTTCAACGGAAGTTTCCGCCGGTTTTGAAGAAAGCTGCACTCAGGAAGCTGGAAATGCTGGACGCAGCCGAATCGCTCAGGGACCTCAAGATGATACCCTCCAGCCGGCTGGAGGCGCTCTCGGGCAACCGCAAAGGCCAATATAGCGTCCGGATCAATCGACAATGGCGGATCTGCTTTCACTGGGAGACCGGCGACGCGTTTGACGTGGAGGTGGTGGACTACCACTAGCAGGAGGGTAGAAGGAGACTGATCAATGGATCAGAGAGACCAGACCCTGCAACCCATCCATCCCGGAGAAATTCTGCGGGAGGAGTTCATGAAGCCGATGGGCCTGACCCAATACCGGCTGGCCAAGGACATCTCGGTGCCGCCCCGCCGGATCAATGAGATCTTTCACGAGAAGCGCGCCATCACGGCAGACACGGCGCTCCGGTTAAGCAGGTACTTTGGAAACTCCGCTCGATTCTGGATGAATTTGCAGTCTCGCTACGAGCTTGAAACAGCGAAGGCTGTCCTCAAGGATCGACTCGACAAGGAGGTGACGCCCCAACCTGGCGTGGCCGCTTAGCCCGAATTTCTCACCGGGGGCGCGATGATCGCGCAGGATTTCAGCCTTCAGCGCTTGCCCGAGACCGAATCTCGTTGTAACAAAAACCAGCTTCGCTGAGAGTCGAGTCTCGGAGACGACGGTTGCATTGGCGGAAAATTCCTGCAACCAAGCTTCGTACATTTCGAGCCAAGTCGCAGGCGGTGTTGTCCCGAGTTTTGTGGAGCTCCACCTGCCTACCTTTCGATCAACTACATTTAGAGACTATCCCGTGACCCACTCCCGATGGAGTTCCAGGGCCTCGTCCAGAGCTTCGAACGGCTTGTAGACGACTCTCAGCCGAAAGCTGTAGCGGCGTCCTTCCTCCGGGTCCGGGACCACCGCCTGGTAGTCCCAAGCGGGGCCGCCGACTCCTCCCCCGCCGGCGTTGAAGGCGGGGCGGATTTCCAACTCGTCTGAAGGGCGGAACAGGTAGGCCAGCAACATGCCGTGGACCTTGCCGGCCATCAGAGGTTCGACGTAGCGCACCGAGCCGAAGCTGTAGAGCAGACGCCTTCCCTGAGCCCGCAATCCCTCCCCCACTGGACCCCGCTCGGCCCGGATCGCTCCCGATTCGTGCAAATCCAGGGCGTCGAAGATACCGTGCCAAGCGGGCGATTCGAAGTTCGACCTCCGGCCCCAAACGTAGTAGCCCGGATTTCGGGGAGCCTGGATGTAGCTGGCCCAGAACACGCCCAAATACCGGGTCCGGATCTTGTCCAGCCGGGTGGGTGTGAAGGCGTGCTCCACGTCCAGGAACCACGGTTCCACCAATCGGAAGGTGGACTCCACCTGGACGCCCCACCGTTCGCCGGGTTCGATCCGGAGCCAAGCCTCTTGCTCGGATACCCGCTTCAAGCTCGACGGCTGGGCCTGGAAATTATCGAGGTCACTCCAGCGGGGTTCGAAGGTGCCCTCGGTTCCGTCGAAGAAGAACTCGCAATTCAGACCCGAAGCAACGGGGAGAAAGGGGTGTGGAGATCCCCGGTAACTGAAGCGCGCGACTCCGTTGTAGCCATTGTGACGCCTCTCGAAGGGGACTGCGACGCTAAGGCGTCCCAATCCTCCGGCCACATGGGGGACCGAAGCCCGGCTGCGTTTCTGTTCCTCACCGGCCAGCCCGTCGTGGTTGTCCACCACCAGGGCCTCCAACTCTCCGGCCCTCAAAGCGAGACGGTGCGGACCGGCCGGTGTTTCCGAAGTCGCCGGTCGTGGTCCCGCGGACACTGCCGTTATGCCGCCCAGTGTGGCCAGCCCCATCCACTGGCGGCGGGAGTACGATGGATCTCTGAGCTTGTTTCCCATCATTCGCTTCCTAGACCAAGCCTCTCACCGGGCCGCCACTTCCCGTTCGGATTTCGGGGGCTCCATGAAGTCGGACCAGATGCTGTCCAGGCGCTTCTCGAATACGGTGAAGGCATTGGCCCGAAAAAGGCGCCAGTCGCCCCGATCCAACTCCGAATCCAACTGGCCCGGAGCCCATCCCGAATGCCCGACGAAGAGGCGGAGTTCGTGGGATTCCCTTTCCTCTTCCAGAAGACGTTCCAGCGTCTTCTTGTCGCCTCCGAAGTAGACGTCCCCCATCACATTGGTCGTCTGCTCCAGCGGTTCCTCGCTCCGGATCAGAAACATGAGCGTATCCAGACCCACCGGACCTCCGTAGTAGAGCCGGGCCTTCCGACCCGGTGTCTCGATCTGGGGCAGGACATCCTCCAAAGAGACGTCGGTAGCCCGGTTGACGATTACACCCAGCGTTCCGCCCGGGCCGTGAGCCACGAGCAGGACCACGGATTGCCGAAACCGGGGGTCGAGCATCCCCTTCCGGGCGACCAGGAACACCCCCTTGGCCGGCTGGACCGCTTGATAGGGAATGCGTGGCCGCGGCTTGGGAATGGAGGCGGCTTCGGTTCCGACACTCTGGCAGACCTGGAGCAGAACGCCCAGGGCGGCCCAACGCATGACAGTCCGTGGCAAGAGTCTCGCGAGCACCGAGACCGTTCCTGCGCCCGCCGGACAAGGCGCGATGAAGGAGCATACCGGGAGTATGTGAGCCGATAGCAACGCAGTCCGCCGGGATGCAGGGACGGTCGAATGCCGTGACGACTTTTGCCACGGGCTGTTTAGGTTGACCCGCATGGTTGCCGCCCAGTCTACTACGATGAGGGGACCCGAGAAAGAAGCGACTGCCCGACGAACGTGCCCTGCGGTTTGAGCATCAGCCAGAACAGAGCCGCCACCACGTACACGCCGCAGAACACCCACAAGACCGGGGTCCAGTTGTCACCCGACGGCCCCAGAAGCAACGGAACCACGACGGGAAACGCCGCCGCTCCCAGATTCCCCGCCATGTTCATGGTGCCGAAGATCGTCGCCACGTTGTTTCCGCCCATGGCGATGGTCAGGGAATTGACGATAGGGCTGACGAAAGCGCCAAAGAAGCCACCGATCCCAATGAGAGAGACGGCAAGCAGCGGATTGTGAACCAGACATCCAGCCACCGTGAGCAGGACTCCGACCAGGAGGCAGCCCAAGGCCATCCCTTTCCGGGCCATTGCCACATTCCCGCTTCTGGAGTAGATCCAATCGGAGACGATACCACCCAGCGGTCCTCCGAATAGAATCGCAATCAGGGGAACACTCGTCAGCAGGCCCGACTCGGCCACCGAGACGCCTCGCGCTTCCTGCAGATAGGTGGGAAACCAACTGGCATAGAAGATATACCCGGCGGCCCGGAAGAACTGCTGTCCGCAGATGGCCCACATGGCCGGACTCGCGGCCAGATGCTTCCAGGGTGTCTTGACGGGCCGGCCGCGGCCCGATCCTTCGTCCGCTGCCCCTTTCGATTCCCGGGTGGCTTTGGACTCGGCCAGCAGAAGATCCAGTTCTTCCGGCGTCACGGAGGCGTGGTCCCGAGGGCGGTCACGAAACCAGCGATAGAACAGCAGCGCCCAGATCCCCCCCGGAAGCGCGTAGAGGACAAAGAGCCAACGCCAGCCGACACCCCATTCCAGAAGAATCCCGGTCAGAAAGGCGACGAGGATGGCTCCGATCTGCATCCCGGCTCCGAGAGAGCCGCTCGAAACGGCCAACCGGTTCACCGGCATCCATCTCGACAACACGACCGCGGAACAGGGGAAGAGACCCGCCTGGGCGGCTCCGGAGAACATGCGGGGGATCAGCAACCAGAGGTAGGCCGCCAGGATCGCTCCCCCCGGTCCCGCCAGCCAGAGAGCCAATGCCGTTCCCGCCACCCCCGACAGCACGGTGCAAACCGACCAGACCACCGAGTAGAAGGGGAGGGTCCGCCGCGCGCCCCAGCGATCCCCGAGCCAGCCGGCAGGCACCTGGAATCCGGCGTAGACCCAGAAGAAGCCGCTCAAGATCCATCCCATCTGCTCCTTGCTCAGGCCCAGGTCGATCCGGATCGTGCTCTCGGCCACCGAGAGGTAGTTGCGCTGGATGTAGGCGATGGTGGCTGCCACGCAGAGCCAGACCAGGACGGAGTAGCGGACCCGGCTCCGGGGAGGGGACGGGGTAGCGGTCAGGGAGAACCTCCGGAGCTATCGCACTACTGGAGAGACGCGGTCTTGTTCAGACCATCGGCGGCAGACGGTGCGCGCACCTGGAATACCTGGCCGGCGCTGACCTCCTGATCGCTGATCTTGTCGTGGACTTGCACGTTCAGATGGTACCGGCCCGGCTTCAGTTGCTGGATGGGAAGGCTCTTTATCAGGACCATACGCTGGCCCGAGAAGTACTGGATCGACTCGCCCGTCTCGTCCACTTCTTCCATCAGGACATCCTTACCCTTGGAAATCCGGTAGCTGGCCTGAATGGAAGGGACCATCGTGGCCTGGTCGGCGCTCACATTATAGACCTGAAGATAGACGGCCAGAGGCGACGTGGCGGCGAACCTGTGATCCAGCACCGGACGCACCTTCACGTTTCCCAGGATGAACATCTCTTCCTGAGGAACGTCCTCCATCTGCCGAACCAGATCGGTGAGGATCATGGAGCTGGCTTTCAGCTTTTCACCGCCGAAGGCCGGCGGAACGATAGCGGTCCGGCTGACTCCCACCTTGCCGCTGGTCAGATCCTTGACCACCAGGTCCAGGCGGTAACGCAGCTTCCGTTCCAGGACCAGGATCTTCTGGTAAGTGGACCGGCCCTGTTTTTGAGCCTGGGCGGCGTACGCCTCCGGAACGTAGGTCTGCACCAGGTCGTAGTCGAACTCGTCCACCACCTGCCTGGTCATGCTGGTGACCGCGCCGTAGACACCCACCTTGGCCACATAGCTCTGGTTTTTTTCCAGCTTGAACGATAGTTCGCCGTTGTCGAGTTCGACCGTCACCGGAACCACCACCCGATCGGCGCCCAGCTTGAAGTAGTCGCGCCGGACTCGGAAAGGGAGTGACTCGTAGCCGACCGAGACGTCCACCAGCCCCTTCAGATCGCCGTACTTGATCTTCTTGGGCGCCTTGATCATCACGTAACGCTCGTAGCGCTCGAACACGTCGTCCTGAGCCCGGGTGGCCATGTAGGGGAAGCTGTCCCGCATGCCCGGGGAGAAGAAAGGCCGATCCTTCTTCTGGGCCAGACCCATCTCCTCGGCCAGGGTCAGGCCGCCACCGGGAAGATAGAGCAGCGCGTCCTTTTCGGCAGGGTCCAGGCTCAGCCGGTACTCTCCGCTCAAAGAGGCGTCCACGAACTCCAATTCGATTTCCTGCCCCAGACCCTCGATCCAGCGGTAGCGCCAGGTTTCGAAGGGATAGGTGGAGGTCACGCCGCCCCCCTCGTGCATGGGGCGGGCATAGAAGCCCCCACCGGCGCGGGACGTGATCTGATCCGGCGGTCCATGAATGATGTAGATGCGGCCCCGATCGGTCATCCAGCCCGGCTTTCCGCTGGGAAAGCGCTCGTTGGCGTAGGCGATCCGCCGGTAGTGTTCTTCCTTGTACTCGTTGATGGCGGTCCTCAGGTCCGGGTCGCGCCGGCGCCAGAACTGCTCGATGAACTGCTCCTTCTCCTCCATGGTGCTAAGGTCGTCGAACACGTCCAGCTCTTCATCGGTGATGATGTAGACGACGTCCTCCTTGAGCCATTTCTTGTAGTAGTCCTGCTGCTCTTCCTGGAGAACGGCCCGGTCGTCCCGCTTCTTCTCTTTGGCCTGAACCGGGAGCAGGACCAGAAACAGGGAAAGCAGAACGAACCTGACATCCATGGGAGAATTTACGAAGGTTCTTGGCATAAGCACCTCGGAGATCCTGACCTGGACAAACGGTCGATGCGATCCATTATACCCGCTGCACTTTTCGGTACAACAAACGCGGCCTCCTGCAAGCCGGGATCATGGGGCAACCGGACGCTGGAACTGTCAATGCCGCCGGCTTAGCGGACGCCCTTCCGGTAATAAGGCTCACAGAGCTGTACCCGCACGTTGCCCGGCATCCGAAAATACGTCACGAGTCCGAAGCCCTGGTCTGTCACTTCGCCGTCGAACACCACACCCCGGCCCTTCAGTTCCGAAACCGTGGCCTGGATGTCGTCACAGTAGAAGGAAATGTCGTGGGTCCCGGCCGGACTGCCGTGCTTCCCCGAGGGGTCGGTGGGATGCACGCCCATGTCCGCCTCCGGCAGGTCGAAGATGAGCCAGCCGCCGCCGACATCGGTGTAGGAGTCGAAGCCCAGCGTGTCGCGGAGGAATTCGCGCAACGCTTCCGGCTCCGACGAGTAGAACATGGTATGCACGCCCTTGATCATGGTCTCGCTGTTCTCCTTGCCATACTCGGCAAATGATCGCATCGACACACATTCCGATCAACGTCGGCGGTCTGGCTCGGGGTTCGTTCCCTCCGCCGCCCTGAAGCGGCACGGGTGCATTCCTCTCGTCGCTCTTTTTCCTAGGCTCCTCCCGGTACAACGAACATGCTCGACTATTGGCCAGACGACGCCGCATTTTTGGCGGCGTTTCGTGGGAGGGGGATGGGAGTCCGGACATCTGAGGTTCTGTCATGGTTCCAGCGTAGAATTCGGAGATTGTCTGGAGGCCAAACTCGCGACGGTGTTCCGTACGAAGAGGCCCAAAGCGGCAGGGACCCGGAGCCGCTCTCTCTAAAGTAGAGATCAGTCAGGACAGGCGATGAGTATCGAGCACAGATTCGATGTTTCCTTGGTCGCCCGAATGGCATTCAAGGAAAAACAGATACAGCAGAACTACCGTCCCATCATCGGTGTCCATAAGTGGTTCGCCCGCCGTCCCGGCACCCTGTTTCGTGGCCTGATTTTGGCCGAGTTCGGTCGTGACCGTCTTGAAAAGACTTTTTTCCGGAGAAACGACTTTTCGGGGATCCGGATCGCAGACCCGTTCATGGGCGGTGGAACCCCGCTCATTGAGGCCAATCGAGTTGGATGCGAAGTGCAGGGTTTCGACATCAATCCGATGTCTGCGTGGATTGTCCGCGAAGAGCTTGAATCCGTCGACCTGTCGGCTTACCGGCAGGCAGTTCAGAGGCTACTTGCGGCTCTGCGTACGGAAATCGATCGATATTACCGAACCTCCTGCCCACTCTACGGGGATTCCAACGTACCCGTGAAGTCCTTCCTCTGGGTCAAGGTGCTCGATTGCGTGCGTTGCGGGCAAGCATTCGACCTCTTTCCGGGCTACCTGGTCGCCAGGAACCGGCGTCACCCGATGAATGTCCTGGTGTGCCCGACCTGCGGTGATCTGAACCAAGTCGAGGACTACAGGGATTCGGGAGGTTGCTCGAGCTGTGGGACCGAACTTCGCCAAGCCGGCCCCGCGCGCAGAGGACGCTGCGAATGCCCCCATTGCGGGCATTCCAACGCCTACCCGGGAGAGGCGCAACGTCCTCTGCGGCACCGCATGTTCGCGATGGAATATTTCAACCCCACGCGAAAGGCGAAACACAAGGGCCGTTTCTTCAAGAAACCGGACAAAGAAGATGCATTGCGCATGGAGGCTGCCTCACAGCGATGGGAACAGCTCACTCCCAGCTTCGTTCCGAACCAGGAGATCCTCGCCGGCGACGAGACCGATCGTCTGCATCGCTGCGGGTACACCCGCTTTAAAGACCTCTTCAATCCACGCCAACTTCTAGGGTTGGAGTTAACAGCCCGTGGCAAAAGTCATCACGGCATTCGACTGTCCCTGCATCCCGGCGGACGGCGTTGCGATTCGGGCACATACTCCCGGTATGCACCCGAATCGCGCCTTGTCCGGCGGGCGCAGGAACGGTCTCGGTGCTCGCGGGACTTTCACCACGGACTGTTAAGTTGCCGGCTGATTTCCCAGGTCAAGGACCAGCGAATACGGCATGCCATCGCCACCAATCTCTCCGACCTGTTGCGCTACCAGAACATGCTCTGCCGCTACGACATTACGGCGCTCAAATCTTTGGACATCTTCTCCGTGCACGGCTTTCCGGTGGGGTTGGTACAGTGCGAATCCAATCTCCTGCGCATAAACAACGGAGCCGGCCGCAACGTGGGCTCCGGCGGGTGGTCCAACATTGTCCACAAATATGCCAAGGCGAAACTGTATTGCAGCGCGCCGTTCGAAGTCAGGCGCAGAGGGACCCGTAATGTCCGGGTTCCCATCAAAGGGGAATGGATCGGCGAGAAGCGGGGCGGGCAACGGCGCAAAGTGGCCATCCGTTGTGCCAGCGCCACCTCTATCGATGTCTCGCCGGAGAGCCTCGACGCCGTGTTCACAGACCCTCCGTATTACGGCAACGTGCAGTATAGCGAGCTAATGGACTTCTGTTATGTCTGGCTTCGACGCTTGGTGGGAAACGAGGCGGATGGCTTTGAGCGCGCGCTCACACGATCTCAGGACGAACTTAATGGCAATGTAACCCGGAATCATGGATTGGATCATTTCACAGAAGGACTCTCCGCCGCCTATTCGCGAATGGCCCAAGCCTTGAAGCCCGGCGCACCGCTCGCGTTCACCTACCACCACAACAAGCTGGAGACGTATCACGCCGTCGGAGTGGCCATCCTGGACGCCGACCTGGTCGTTTCTGCCACACTGCCCTGTCCCGCCGAGATGGGGGGCTCCATCCACATCCACGGCACGGGTTCATCGATCATCGATACCGTGTTCGTCTGCCGGGCGTCGGGTGCAGTGCCGCGCCGCTGGATATTCGACACGCCCGAACAGCTTGCAGCAATCGTGGCGGTGGATTTGGCGGACTTGGAGCAGGCGGGCAGAAAGCCGACCCGAGGCGACACCCGTTGTATCGTCTTCGGCCATCTGACACGTATGGCCGTCTGGAAGCTCCGCCCGCTTTGGGACAAGGGTCAGCCGATAGCTAACAAGATCGCGGCATTTGGCGACACAGTATCCAGCCTTGGAGATCCTGTCCACATCTTGGAACTAGTGGCCGCTGCCGATCCTGTACCAATATCGCCGGGACCGTTGTTACGAAAGAAACAGTCCGACGAAGAGACACGTGATGTCGTTTCCTTTTGAAGTCAACTTCGACGAAGTCCGCGCAAATTTGGACGATTATGTCGATAAGGTATTTGGGTGCCTTGAGTCTGAGTTCATGGAACTCCGGCGACAGCTCATGAACAGAACATTTTAGATGCCATAACCAGCGGAACCCGTAACGCCTTCGGCGTCAGAGTCTCATCCACTTGGAGCAGGATCTTCTCGTAAAGGATTTTACCGCCCGGTGCCGATCAACTCAGAGACTTCGGCTGCCGCCGACCCGTTCCTCTTCAAGAGAGCGATGGCGTTGCGATCGAAACTGGCGAACACGCTTCCGCCGAATCCTTCGCCTTGATGGGCGATGACTCCGTCGGCGAAGTGTCCGCCTGCGCGCAGCAGGGTCAAACCTGCCTCGACCGCCGGTATATCAGTGACCACGGCGTCGATTTCACATATGGCCTCGATCGCTACGGCTATCTCATCGACCTTCCGACCGTAGCCGTGCTTCAACACCCAAACAAACTCGCAGAAGACCGGCACGGGAACGGTAATGACCGTCGCGCGCAGGAGCACCGCCCGTGCCGCTGAGGCCTGTTCCTGGTCATCCTGTAGGATGGCACCCAGCAGCACATTCGGATCGGCTTTAATCCTCACTCCTCGTCCGCCTATCCGGAAGCAGCGGCCTGGTTGAGTTCTTCGATGGAAAGACGTGGTGTTCCCGGTCTTGCAAGCATACCGAAGACGCTTGCCGGCGAGGTTCCACGCTTCGGCCTCAGTTGAATCCGTCCGGCCTTCAGCAGGTCGACCTCGAGTTTGTCGCCGGGACGCGCCCCGAGATGATTGAGTACCTCTTTGCGCAAGGTGATCTGCCCCTTGAGAGTCACTGTGAGCGTGATGGCCATGGCTCCAACTCCATTGAATTCGATCTGCAAATTGTAAGGTAGACTCGCCTTTCACTAAACCCCTGAGCGTGCGAACTTCGAGGTCGGCATTGGCTCGCCTGTTATTTGCACCCTCCCGATAGCCGACGTTATGGGATGACCCCGACGACGTAGTGAATCGGGACGAGTCGAATATGAAACCGCATTACCATGGAAAACAAGCCTCGTTACGGCGCCGAAATTGGTGAGTCGGCCCGACACTGCTCGCGAATCGCTATGATAATCGAACCCATTCCATCTACGAGTTGCTGCAGAACGCCGAGGATGCGATGGCGAAGCGAAATGATTGGAACGGGCAGCGCGCCGGCGAGGAGATTCCCCGAATCGTTCGGATCCAGGACCCGGCCGGAACGGCCCGTACATTTACGTTTGACCGCGGCTGGCTCAGCATCGCCGAGGTGCGCTCCGAACGAGAACCTCAATCGGATTGACTCACGTGGCTAGAATCACACCTGCGGACCTCGCAATCCTCATCCAGCAGGGTGAGGGAACGACCCTTGAATTCAAGGAAAGTCCCTCGTCGTCGTTGGCGAGGGAAGTCGTGGCCCTGGCGAACACGATTGGAGGGAAGATCCTTCTGGGAGTGCGCGATGATGGCATCGTAATCGGGATCCGGGACTCCAACGCTCTGCGCGCCCGCATTCAGGACATCGCCCGAAATTGCGATCCTCCGGTGAAGGTGCTGGCGGAGCCGGTGGGTGAGATACTCGTGGTTCAGGTTCGCGAAAGCGACGCCAAGCCCGTGCAATGCAGCGATGGAATCTTCTGGCGTCAGGGCGCAGTGACCCAGAAGCTCAGCCGTGACGAAATCCGCGACTTCTTCCGGGTCGAAGGCGTGATCCGGTTCGATCTCTCCCCCTGTCCCCGCTTCCGTTATCCGGAGGATTTCCACCGCGAGAAGTTCGAGGTTTGGCTCGGCTACTCCGGCATCACCGGCCAATTGCCGGTCGAAGACGTGCTGGTCAACATCGAGGCAGCCGAGCAGGCGGGTGGGAAACTGCTCTTCCGAAACGCCGGTGTGCTCTTCTTTGCTCGGAACGTACGTCATTTCTTCCCGGAGGCGTACATCACCTGCCTGCTGGCAAGAGGCACGGACAAGGTCCACATCCTGGACCGAAAGGACTTCGACGGCGGGGTCGTGGCCGACATCGAGGACGCCCTGCGTTTCGTCGAGCGCAATACCCGCACCGCCTATCGGATCGAGGGGCTGCGGCGACAGAACATCCCGGAGTATCCGATGAGGGCGCTACGCGAGGCGATCACCAATGCGGTCATGCACCGCGACTGGTTCTTCGACGGGGCCAACGTCTTCGTGGAGATCTACACCGACCGAATCGAGGTGAGCAGCCCCGGCAGCCTCCCCAAGGGCTTGACCCTGGCCGAACTTGGGCGCAGGAGCATCCGGCGGAACGCACTGGTCGCGGACCTGCTCCATCGCATCGACTTCATCGAGAAGGCCGGCACTGGCATCCGGCGCATCCGGGACGAGGCGAGGGAGTTGGACTGCCCGGAACCGGAGTTCGAGGCCGACAGCTTCGTGACCGTCACCTTTCGTCCGAACCCGGAGGTCCATGCGGCGTCTGAGGATGACAGAGTCGCCGGGGGAGTCACCCCTCAAGTCACCCCTCAAGTCACCCCTCAAGTCACCCCTCAAGTTCGACTGTTGAAGGCGTTGTCTGGTGAAATGACCCGACAACGCCTGCAGGAAAGGCTTGATCTCAGGGACAGTCAACATTTCCGCAAGGCGTATCTGGTCCCTGCCTTGCAGGCCAGTCTGATCGAAATGACGATCCCGGACAAGCCGCGCAGCAGCAAGCAGCGCTACCGCCTGACAGCAACAGGACGCGAATACCTGAAACAGATCGGAGCGAAACCGTAAATGGCAAAGATCGACATCTTCGGCAACGACACTTCGCAGGCATCCGACATCGAAGTATGAACCCATGTTAAAGCTCCATCCGGAAGAACAGACTTGGCTGGACGAATACCGGAAGGCGCTCTTGGAGCAACAACCTGGAGCGGTCACGCGGATGCTCATCTACGGCTCGAAGGCGCGGGGAGACGCGAACGAGGACAGCGATCTCGATGTGCTCCTCATCGTGAAGAACGAGTCAGCTGACCTCAAGCGTCCACTGCGACGAATTGGATACACCCTGGCCGCGACCTCTTGGGCGGTACCTTCGATCATGGCCTATACGCAGGCCGAGTGGGATCGCCTGAGAGTTCTTCGCTCCCCCTATAGAGAATCAGTTGAACGCGAAGGAGTCGCTGTCCTGTGAACCGAGAGATGGCACTTGGGGAGTGGAGACGCGCTGTACGGTCGCTGGGCGCAGGTGGAATTGCAGGAGGGTATCGCCAAATACTTGGCACGCGAGATCGCCGCGCTCAAAGTCGAGCGTCACGAGATTAAGTTCGAGCACGCAGGCCTCCAGTCGTCCCAGGCAAAGCCCTCTCCTTGGAGACGGAACTTGCCACTGTTGGAGGCAAAGAAGACCGTCTTCAACTACGTCGCCGCCTACAACGACTTCGAGAGAATTTCCGCAGCATTTCTTGATAGGAACGATAGTGACGTCGTCCGCCTCGCAGCGCACGGAACGACGGCCCATGTAGATCATCGACAGGATGAGCGTCGCAGAAGCAACTCGTTCCGTCTGCTTGAATACACTTTCCCACGTGGATTGTGAATGATTGAAATCAATCCCAGGGCCACGGCCGAACCAAGGCCTCACGAATAGTTGGCTCACGACCCGGTAACAACCCAGAAACGAGGTTTTTCCGGTGCTGTTCTCTCTCACCAGCAGGGTAATCAGGCGCAATAGGGCACGTTGTTCACCCTCGAAACAGTGGATGTCCTTCAGGATGAATTCCGTTTGCATTCAAGCCATGGCGGCAGCGTACGCCAGCAGCATGCGGGAGGGTTGCGGGAACCACGTCAGTATTCACCCGGCACCGTTACCAATGTCGGGGCCGATCCCCCCCTTGGCCACAACTTGACCCTCCAGAACCAGCCGTCCACCTGGACGAATAGGATATTGGGCTCCACCTCGATCACCGTGGAGTAGGACGAACCCATCCTCTCCGCCACGGTGGCGGTCTGCCAGGTCTTCCCTTCGTCTTCGCTGATGGCGAAACGCACCAGCGCGCCCCGCTCTCTGGGCTGGAGATGGGTGCCGGCCGGGAACCGGAGACCGTAGCTCAACAGAACTCGGCCGTCCCGGAGCTTGAGGAGGGTGGGGTCGCAGCCCCGGTCGAGGCCCGTGTAGACCGGTTCGCTCCAGGTCTTTCCCCAATCCTCGCTCCAACTGGCGAACAAAGGCGTGAAGTGGCCGGTCCGCATGACGCAGAGCAGACGGCCTTCGCCCATATGGAGTAGAGACGGCTCGGTGAAACCCTCGCCTACCGGGTCTCCCGGCTTGGGTGCGGCAACGGTGGAAAAGTAGTCCCACGACCGCCCCTCGTCCTTGGAAATCAAGGTGAAGGTCCGCTGCTGATAGTGGGTCTCCGACGAGCTGCGGCGGTCGGTGGGCGCCAGGTCGTCCTGTTCCAGGTTTCCCTCCATGGTGGTCATAAGGGTCCCGTCGGGCATCTCCAGCATGTCCCGGTAGAAGTAGAGCCCGTACCACTCGCCCTTTTCCCGGGCCCTCGGCGGACCGCCCGGAACCCGAATCACCGATTGCTCCTCCCGGAGGGTCGCCAAGTCGTCCCGCGAACGCCAGGATCGGACGGTATAGATCCCGGGCGACTGGAAGTCGGCGGCCCCGCCCAGGGCGAAGAAGTGCCCCTTGCGGACATGGAAGACACGCTCCGGAATGCGGAGGACCTCCTGCAGGGACGGCCCCTCGTGAGCCACGTAGGTTTTGCCCCCGTCCAGAGTCTTCTTGTCCCCGTAAAGATAGATGGTGCCGTCCGGCGCCTGGAGGGATCGGGCCCATCCCCCCTCTCCCCAGCCTCCGCCCGGTCCGTAGCGCCGGATCGGCCCGACTTCCCGGATGAAGCTCGTTTCGGTATTTGGCGGTCCGACCGCTCCGGAGGTTCGCCGGATGATCCGAACCTCGTCCACCAGGCCGACGAGTTGATTCCCGGGATCGCTCCGGGCCTCGTGGCGATGGGTGATGAAGCGCCCCTCCAGATCCTGTCCCACCCGAAGATCCGATGCCAGGTAGAGCCCCACGGTCGGAGCCCTGCCGGGAGGGGTCAAGTGGAGCACGATCGAACGGTCGTAGTAGAGGTGGGAAGTCCCCGCCATGAGCTGTCCCTCACCGACCTGGACGCCGTCCAGGTAGAGGCGGACCCGCCCCTCATCGTAGGTGGCCTCCATGAGGTGGAAGCGATCGGTGAAGATGGAGACCGACCGGGATCGCACGGTCTGACCGTTGCAGACTAACCGAAGGTCGCCGCCGTTGGGATTGAAGTCGAAGATGAGCTCTCCCGTGGCCGGCTGGCCCGTCCCTCGATGGTTGCTGAACAGGCGCATGCGCCGTTTCAGGGCCGGCTTCACGCGGGCCGAGAGGGTAAATCGGGTGCCCAGATACCGGGTTCCGGGAATCTCAAGGGCGTCGTGGGTCTTCCCCTCCCCGAAGAACTTTGCCGCGCCGCTGCCGGAGGCGGCGGCTTCTCGATCCTGGACGATTCGGACCGAGTTGTGCAGCCGCACGTCCTGTCGTCCGTCTTCGGTCCGCTTGTCCCGGACTGAGCTGTCCACGTCCCCCTCGAAATCGAGCAGGACGTCCAGAAGGGGCGATTGGTCCGCCGGCTCCATGGGCCCGGCCCCCCGGAAGGAGTACAGTGAGGCGTTCTGGAGGTGGAACCGGAGATGCGCGGGCCGCGCGGACTCCGGCCACCGGTCCCGTCCCTGCCAGCGGACGACCTGGTCGACGCCGTCGTCCTTCACCGGATCGCATTGATCCTTCCCGAAACCGGGAATGACGTTTCCGGACGAGTCCAGCAACTCGACTCGCACCCAACCGCGGCGGGCGTCGGCATTCACCCGGAGAGGTCCGGCAAAATGGCGCAGCCGGCGAGTGGTGAAGGAGCCCGCCTCCTCGCCCGCATCCAGGGACGCGAACCCGTCCTTGCGCAGGGTGGCCAAGCCGATGGCGCAGTTCCCCCATCCCCCCGCCACCGGGCTCACGTGGGTCTGGTCCGAGGCCCCGTAGAAGAGCCTGATTGTGTCCCCCTCGACCAACGGCTGACTCGGGGTGTGCAACATGCCGTCGTCCCATTGCCCTGCGGCTCCCAGCTCCACCAGGGGTGGACGGTTTCCCTCTTCCCGCTTCCAATCGATGCCGTCCCGGCTGCTCACCAACTCCACGTGGATGGTCCCGTCGTTGTGCCCGTCGTCGATCCGGAACACCCAGAGAAAACCCAGGTACATGGATTCGTAGGCAAAGGCGGAGAGGCCGTAGAAGTCGGTGTGTTGCCGGTCGGCGGTCACCCAGCGGTCGTCCACCGCGTCGGGGGCCAGAACCAGTTGGGTCGGTGGCCAGTGGAGGAAGTCGGTGGTGGCGGTCAGACCGATGGCCCGCCGACGGTGTCCGCCATAGGGCACGAAGATCTTCGCGTAGCCCAGAAAGCGGCCCTGGTGCGGATCCCAGACGAAGTTGCCCACGTCTCCGGGGTCCGCAAACAGGGGTTCCTCCCGAATCGGGCTCCAATGGATGCCGTCTCTGGACCATGCCCCGTAGTAACCGCTGACCCGGTGACGGGGATCGGTGCGGCCGTAGTCGTAGTAGACCAGCTTGTATTCCTTCTCCGGATCCGGGTCCCAGGGGGTGTGGATCACCAGAGGAATGTGGCTCTCCCGCATCCGGTCCAGGAAGATGTTGTTGGCTCCCGAGCCCCGATACCGGACGATGCCCAGGTCCGGCTTGGTCCAATGGACGCCGTCCCGGCTCTCGGCGTAGAGGTTTCGGTATTGTTCCTTCGGGTCGGCATCCGGATTGGCGGTGTGGTACCAGATCCGGTATCCCTGGCCATCGGGGATCGGGAGCACCGTCCCCAGCAGATAGGCCACCTGTCCTTCCCAGGGACGGTCGGGCTTCAGGACCGGGTTCCCCGCATGTTTGCGAAACGGATGATAACGGCGGACCAGTCCCTGCTTCTCCTGGATCAGGTGATCGTCCACGACCAGTTCCCAAGGACCGGTCAGGTCTCCCAGGGACCGGGGTTTCGACTCTGGGGCGGACGCCCGTGCCCACCCGGTGAAGAACAGGAAAGAAATGACAAGACCGATTCCAATCATTTTTGGAAGTCCTCCGCCGGCCGCGGGCCGGCGCAATCCACGCAGAAAAAGGGCGTGTTGGAGCGGGGGTTTGCAACCCCCGGTTCCGGGGCGGTGTTGAAGAGGGGGACAGGGATGTCCCCCCTCCTCGTCTCAAGACATCACCTCCCCCGCCGAGATGTCTACGGCCTGTCCCGTGATGGCCGCTCCCGAGGGTGACACCAGGAAGTGCACCAGACCGGCCACCTCCTCGGGACGGATCATGGTTTCCAGGGGGATCCCGTCCAAAATGCGTCGACGCATGGCTTCAAGGCTCAGGCCCTCGAGGCGGGCGGTCTCCTGGAGGTCCCTGCGGGCCATGGATGTCCGCACCCACCCGGGACAGACGGCGTTGACCGTGATCCCGCGGGGAGCCAACTCCAGGGCCAGGGCCCGGGTCAGACCGATTACCCCATGCTTGGAAGCGCAATAGGCACTGTACTCGGCCGAGCCCACCTTCCCCGAGATGGAGGAGATGTGGACGATGCGGCCGCCGTCCTGGAAATGGGGAAGCGCCCGGTGGGTGCAGTAATAGACGCCGGTCAGATTGGTGGCCAGCACCTCATGCCAGGTCTCGTCGCCCGGCTCCAGAATCGGATTCCGTTTCGAGATCCCGGCGTTGTTCACCAGGATCCGGATCCCGCCCCATTCCCCGGTGACTGCGGAGACGAACCCTTCCACCTGCCGGTTGTCGCTGACGTCGCAGACCCGGGCCAGGACCCGGAACCCGCTCGCCGCCATTTGTCCGGCAGCGGCTTCGAGACCCTCCCGGTTGCGGTCACAGACGGCGACCCGGGCGCCCTCGCTACCGAGCTTCCAGGCAATGGCCCGGCCCATGCCCTCCGCCGCTCCCGTGACGACGGCCACCGCCGATTCCAGGGACATCCTGCCGCTCGACTCCTTCACCGCCGCCGGGCGGGATCACTTGACAGACCGGCCCGCAGCATGCACAAGTAACAAGGTGTCTGGAAACTAACAATCGAAGGGAAACGAATCAAGGTAACGTCATGACTGTCCTCGATGCCATTCGCTCCAAGTCCGCTCAGGTGCTGGATTTCAACGAACGCTACATCCCCGGCGGCGTGGTCTCCATCGTCCGCAAGGCGGAGCCCGACCTGGCCTTTGCCCGGGGCCGGGGAGCCTACATCTGGGACGTGGATGGCAACCGCTATCTGGACTACCACGCGGCCTTCGCTCCCATCGTCCTGGGCCACAACGACCCCTACGTCAACGAAGCGGTCCGCAAAGCCATCGACGGCGGAGCGAGCCTGTATGGAAGCGGTACCAACGAGTTGGAGGGCCGCTTGGCCGAGATGCTCTGCACCCACGTCCCGGCGGTGGAGATGGTGGAGTTCCTCAACACCGGCACCGAGGCCTCCATGGCCTCCGTCCGACTGGCCCGCGCCGCCACCGGCCGCGATCATGTCATCGTGACGCAGGGAGGCTTCAACGGCTCCCACAACGACGTGGCCTGCAATGTGCTGACGCCCCTGGACCAGATCGGTCCCCGAGTCTCCCCCGGCGAGTACCGCTACATTCCGCTGGGACCCGGGGTCCCTGACGCTCATGCCCAACTGGTGCACGTGATCAACTTCAACGACCTGGATTCGGTCCGCTACGTCTGCGAGCGCCACGATGTGGCCGCCCTGGTGACCGAGCCCATCCTGCAGAACATCGGCATCATGAAACCGGTCCCCGGCTACCTGGAAGGGCTCCGGGAGCTGGCCGACGAGTACGGTTTCGTGCTCATCTTCGACGAGGTCAAGACCGGGTTCCGTTACTCGGTTGGAGGGTACAGCGAGGTCAGCGGCGTCCAGCCCGACCTGGTCTACTTCGCCAAGGCGGTGGCCAACGGCTATCCCTTCTCGGCGTTGGGCGGAAAGAGGGAGCTTCTGGAACATTTCGCCCATCCCGATCCTTCCAAGCGGCCCATCGTCTCCGGGACCTACAATGGCCATCCCGTCTCGGTGAGCGCCGCCATCGCCACCATCGAGCGCCTCCTGGAAGGCGACGGCGACGTCTACCGGCACATCGACCGGCTGGGACAACGGTGCCAGGCCGGGATCGAGTCGATCCTGAGCTCCCGGGGAATCACGGGGACGGTGGCCCGCCAGGGATCCGCCTTCTGCCTCTACCTGATGGATCACGAGCCGGTGGACTGGCACGATCTGGCCGGAAACCATGATTTCGGCAAGGATTTGGTTATGCGGCGCGCCCTGATCGAGCGCGGAATCTACTTCTTCCCGGTGGCGACCAAGCAATGCTCCATCTCGGCGGCCCACACCGATTCGGACATCGACCGCACGCTGGAAGCCCTGGACGAAGTGCTGTCAGAACTCTAGGCCGCCGGGGCGGACTCGACATCATCCATGGATGTTCGCCACTGCTTCGCCGTTTGGTGCTCCCACTTGGTCCTCCTCTCCCTCCCGCTCTATTCCCAGGGAGGTTCGAGTGAAGACTGCAGTGCGTGCCACCAGGAGATCTACGACTCTCACCAGACCACGGGGATGGGCCGAGCCTTCTCTCTCCCCGATCCCACCAATACGCTGGGAGAAGAACAGCAGGAGGCAACGTACTACCACCCGGCCTCCGACCGGCACTACACGGTCGCCCGCAGGAACGGCTCCTACTACTTGAGCCGGCACCAGTTGAACGAGAAGGAGAAGACCATCAACCGGGTGGAGAAAGAGATCCATTACGTCCTGGGTTCCGGGAACCGGGGCCGGACCTATCTCCACCGGACTCCCTGGGGAGCCCTTTACCAGCTTCCCCTGGCCTGGTACGCGGAAGACGGCGGGCACTGGGGTATGAGCCCCGGTTACGACCGCCCCGATCACAAGGGGTTCAGCCGGCGGATCGACTACTCCTGCATGTTCTGCCACAACGCCTATCCGCAACTGCCGCCGGGAGACGACGCGAACGGCAAGGATCCTCTCTTTCCGGAAGAACTCCCCAACGGCATCGACTGCCAGCGCTGCCATGGTCCGGGCGGCGCCCATCTGAAGGCGGTTCGCAGCCGTGCCTCCAAAGAAGCCATCCGCAATTCCATCGTGAATCCGGCCAGGTTGGATCCCCAAAGACAGTTGGAAGTGTGTCTCCAGTGCCACCTGGAGTCCACCACCAAGGGACTCCCGGCCATGATCCGGAACTACGGCCGGGGCGTCTTCTCCTACCGGCCGGGAGAACCGCTGGCGGACTACATCCTTCACTTCGACGCTTCGGATCAGGAAGAGGCGGAAGAGCGGTTCGAGGTCAATCACGCCGGATACCGGTTCCTCAGGTCGTCCTGCTTTCAGGAAAGCGAAGGTCGGTTCACCTGCGTGACCTGCCACGATCCCCACCGGCCGGCGTCGGCGCCCGAGTCGAGAAGTGCGTCCCGGGATGCCTGCAATCGTTGCCACGCCGAACAGGTCGCACCACTGGTGGCCTCTGGAGAGCACCCGGCGGACGAGGACTGCCTGGTCTGCCACATGCCCCGGCGCAGGACTCAGGACGTGGTCCACGCCGTCATGACCGATCACCGGATCGTCCGCCGTCCGCCCGGGGGCGACCTGCTGGCGCCGCTGGCCGAATCCCGCCAAGAGGTGATCCTGGGAGAGGTCATCCGCTACTATCCGCCGGGTCCCGCCGAATCAGGTCAGGTCAAACTCTACGAAGCGGTGGCTCAAGTCAAGCAGAACGCCAACCTGAAACCAGGAATTCCCAGGCTGGAAAAAGCCCTGAAGGCCCAACGCCCTCTGCAGGCGGGATTTTACTTCGAGCTGGGGGACGCCTATTTGGCGGAGGGCAGGTTCAAGGACGCCGTCCGCCTCCACCAGGATGCCCTTCGCAGACAACGAGACTACCTGCCGGCCCTGCGCAACCAGTGGCTGGCGCTGTCGAGGCAAGGATCGCTGGATCAGGGTCTGACAGTGCTTCGAAACACCCTCGCGGTGAAGCCGGACGACACGGTCAGCCTGACGCAGTTGGGCTATGCCTTGTTGGAATCGGGTCGGGCGGCGGAGGCCGCACGGGTCTTGCAATCCGCCCTACGCCTGGACCGGGATCTTCCCGATGCCTACAACAACCTGGGCCTGGCCCTGGCCCGGCAGAATCTGGGAAGGCAAGCCACCAAGGCTTTCCAGGAAGCTATCCGTCTTGAGCCCAATTTCGCCAGCGCTCACTATAATCTGGGTCTTCAACAATACGCGGCGAGGGCGGCCGGACCGGCCATCGCTTCTTTCCGCCGAGCCATTGCGCTGGCTCCCGAAATGGCCACCGCCCACACCAACCTGGGGGCGACGTTGGCGGCCACGGGAAAGGTGGAAGAGGCGATCCGGGCCTTTCGCCGGGCGGTGGAGATCGAGCCGGGCCTGCTGGCGGCCCAAGTCAATTTGGGCCTGTCTCTCGCTTCTCTGGGGCGATTGCGGGAAGCGGCCGTTGCCATCCGAAACGCTCTGAAGTTGAAGCCGGACGACGAATTCCTGATCCAGCAGATGGAGCAACTCGAAGCGGAACTCGGAAAGGAAACCGGTTCACCATGAGAGAAAGATTGCAGGGTGTGATCGCCAACATTCCCATGTGCTTCAGCTCCGACTGGAGCATGGACGAGACCGCCCTCCGGAACAATATTCGGGCCTACCGGAACGAGGGCCTGGAGGCCATGTACCTGTTGGGGACCAGCGGTGAGCTCTTCAATGTCTCTCCGGACGAGT
Organism: Acidobacteriota bacterium; assembly: GCA_965217775.1. Taxonomy (GTDB): domain Bacteria; phylum Acidobacteriota; class UBA6911; order RPQK01; family JAJDTT01; genus JAJDTT01. Next base: position 1,044,545 of record CBDCJH010000002.1, on the reverse strand, counting down.
ACCGGCGAGCCGTGCGGATCTTCGTCGAGGAGGCGGGACCGGAGACCCTGAAGGTGGTGGGGGCGACCTCGGTGCGCCTGGGGGGGATCCTGGAGACCGTCCAGTGGCTGGCCGAGGCCGGCGCCGACGCCGTCCTGGCCATCCCGCCCCACTTCATTCCCCTGAGCGCCGAGGAGCGCGCCCGTGCTCTTCGCGCCATCGCACAGGCCTGCCCTTCCCTGGGAATCGTCCACTACAACACCAACTACGCCCCGGAGGTGAAATTCGAGCCTTGTGAATACGCGGCCTTATTGGATCTGCCCAACCTCTGGGGCACGAAGCAGGGGCAGTTGACGCAAGAATTCTGGGACGGACTGCAGGAGCACTCCAGTCCTCTGCGGCACCTCAGCCTGGACGATTGGATGGTCGCCTCCATGAAGCAGGGCGGCTATGGGGCCTTCTCCCTGCTGACCAGTCTGGCGCCCCGGTTCGCCCAAGCCTGGTACCAGGCCTGCAGGTCCCGGGACTGGGAACGGGCCGAGGAGATGCAGGTGGAGTTCGACCGCTGCATGGACCGGCTCTACTGGCCGCTGAGCCGGCGCGGCTACACCGACGTGGCCGTGGACAAGGCGCTGATCGAAGCTTTTGGCTTCCTCCAGTCCAGCGCGCCCCGGCCGCCGCTGAAGCCGGTTTCAGAATCGGAGAAGGAGTGGGCCCGGGAAGTGATCCAGAGTGAAGGATACTTCAAGAAGTTCACCTGATCTGCCCCCAAATATCACGCATCCGTTCATCAGGTAAGGCTAAATGAATCTCAACCCCATCGATATCCTGGTCATCATCGCCTACATGGGAAGCCTGTCCCTCATCGGGATCTATTTTTCGCGCCGCCAAAAGTCCCGTGACGAGTACTTCCTGGGCGACCGGAAGGTCTTCTGGTTTCTGGCCGGAGGCAGCGTCCTGGCCACCATCCTCTCCACCATCAGCTATCTCTCGGTCCCGGGAGAGGTAATTCGTTACGGATTCGCCTACTGTTTCGGCCTGATCGTGGCGCCGCTGGTGATCCCCATCGTGAACCGGATCCTGATCCCCACCATCAAGGGGCTCGAGATCACCAGTGCTTACGAATACGTGGGCCGAAGATTCGACCGGGGCACCGGCACCCTGGCCTCCACCCTGTTCGTCTTCCGGACCCTGATCTGGTCCGGAATCATCATCTACACGGCCAGCTTCGCCTTCTCCGAGATTTCGGGCTTGGGCCTGTTCACCACCATCATACTGCTGGGGGTCATCACCACCTTCTACACCAGCGTGGGTGGCTTTCGGACCGTCATCTGGACCGACAACCTGCAGCTCTGGATCCTGCTGGCGGGCGCGCTCTCCATCCCCATCTACGTCTACTACCTGGTGGGGACGGGCCCCATGGGATGGTGGGAGACCTTCTCCGAAGCGGGGCGAGGCGAGATGCAGGTCTTCAGTTTCGATCCCACGGTCCGCATCACCATCGTCGGCATCATGCTCAACATCCTGTTCTGGAACATCTGCGCCAACGGCGGCGACCAGGTGGCGATCCAGCGGTATCTTTCGACGCCTTCCATCAAGGCGGCGCGGCGCTCGGTCTGGGTCTATGCCTGGTCCAACGTCGTCCTCTACACCACCCTGGCGATCTGCGGCCTGGCCCTGTTCGCCTTCTATGCGCACATCTCCAACCTGCCGGTGGCCGAGTTCCAGGCCAAGATCGCTCCCGAGGGAGACCGGCTGATGCCGCGCTTCATCGCCCAGCAGCTTCCCACCGGAGTTTCCGGTTTGGTCATGGCGGCCCTGCTGTCGGCGGCCATGTCCAGCCTCAGCTCGGCCATCAACTCCATCTCGGGCGTCCTGACGACCCATTTCGCCGATCGGCGGAAAGACTCCCGGCGGGGTCTCCTGCTGGATAAGGGCGTGGCCGCCGGAGCCGGCGTGGTGGGGATCGGAGTGGCCGTCATCATCGCCGTGGTCATGAGCCGGACGGACTGGAACATCCTGGACCTGAGCGGCCGGGTCAACGACGTCTTCGTGGGCCCCATCGCCGTCCTCTTCTTCGGGGGCATCCTGTTTCGCAGGGTCGGACCACAAGCGATTCTGATGGGCTTTTTCCTGGCGGCGTCCGTTTCCCTGTTCGTCAGCTTCAGCAAGGAATGGTTCGGGATGGAGAAGGCCATCTCCTGGATGTGGGGAATTCCCTTCTCCTTCACCTTGGGCATGATCGTGGCGGGACTGGGCGGCTTTCTCTTCCGCCGGCCCTCGTCCGAGCAGATTCAAGGCCTCACTTTCGGGGATCGAAACAGGACATGAGATTCGGCCCCTGTCTCCTGGTCCTCTCCCTGGTTGCGCCCGGAGACGGACTACCAGCGACGGAGACGGAAAGGGGTGTTCCCCGGTTCAACGACCGGACACGAGTGGCCGGAATCGACTATCAACACTACAACGGGGCTCGCGGCGGCTATCACCTGTTGGAGATCATGGGTTCCGGCGCCGCCCTGCTGGATTTCGACGGAGACGGCTACCTGGACCTGTTCGTAGTGGCCGGCAGCCAGATCCCTCCGAGCGACACGGAGGAATCCCGCAGCCGGCTCTTTCGGAACCGGAGGGACGGCACCTTTCGGGACGCGACCCGCGACTCGGGTCTGCAGATTCGAACCTACGGGATGGGGGCGGCCGCCGGTGACTACGACAACGACGGCGATCCCGACCTCTACGTCACCGGGTATCCCCGGAGCCAACTGTTCCAGAACCAGGGAGACGGCCGCTTCCGGGACGTTTCGCGGGGGGCGGGCGTGGAAAACTCGGGCCACTGGGGCTCCAGCGCCGGATTCTTCGACTACGACCGGGACGGCCTCCTGGATCTGTTCGTCTGCAACTACGTCGCCTACGATCCCGGCAAGGAGACTCCTTGCCACACGGCCGACCGTAGGAACTACTGCCACCCCACGACCTTCGAGACCGACGCCAGCGTGCTGTTCCGGAATCTGGGAAACGGCAAGTTTCAGGACCGGAGCGAATCCAGCGGCATAGGACAGGTGGGCGGCAAGGCCCTGGGCGTCGCCTTCACCGATCTGGAGCCGGACGGTTATCCGGATGTCTTCGTGGCCAACGACACGGTGGCCGACTTCCTCTTCCGGAACAACCGGGACGGCACCTTCCAGGAGGTAGGCTTCGACCAAGGGGTGGCTCTGGACGAGAACGGTCATCCCCGGGCCGGCATGGGAGTCGACTTCGGCGACTACGACGGCGACGGGAAAATGGATCTCCTGGTAACCAACTTCGCCGACGAGGGGAACGCTCTCTTCCGGAGGGCGGGAAGTTACTTCAACGAGGTCACGTACCAGTCGGGAATCCTGGAGAAGAGCTACGTCAAGGTGGGTTTCGGCGCCCGTCTCTTCGACTACGACAACGACGGAGACCTGGATGCGTTCGTCGCCAACGGCCACATCGATCCCACCATTAACCAACTTCGCGATTACGTCTTTTTTCGCCAGGAGAACCTACTGTACGAGAATCGGGAGGGCAGTTTCCGAGAGTCCTCAAGCGAGGCCGGTGCCTGGTCTCAGGTCCGGGACCTGAGCCGCGGGGCCGCCTTCGGAGACCTGGACAACGACGGCGATGTGGATATCGTGGTGACCAACAACGGCGGTCCCGTGAACCTGTTGCGCAACGACGCGAATAACCGGAACAATTGGCTCCTGATCCGGCTGGAGGGGGTCGAGAGCAATCGGAATGGACTGGGGGCCCGGCTCCGGGTCCGGGCCGGGGGCCGGGAGCTCCACCGTGAGGTCCAACGGGCGGCCAGTTACCTTTCCAGTCACGACCCAAGGGTTCACCTGGGGCTGGGCGGCTCGGACGTCGCGGAACTGGTGGAAATCCACTGGCCCTCGGGGATCCTCCAGAGTCTCCGCAACGTCAGGGCCAATCAGATCCTGACGGTTCGGGAGAAAGCCGTCCCATGAGTTGTCCGGAGCAGGAGCGACGATTTTCGCCCTCGACTGATATCAGTCCGTGGTGAAAGTCTCGCGCGCACCGAGACCGGTCCTGCGCCCGCCGGACAAGGCGCGATGAGGGAGCATACCCGGAGTATGTGACCGAGTCGCAACGCCGTCCGCCGGGATGCAGGGACGGTCGAATGCCGTGACGACTTTTGCCACGGGCTGATACACTGGCGCGACACCCCGAATCGAGATTGACGGCATGCGGTGGGCGCTGGTCTTGCGATTCCGAAACTGGATATTCCTCTTCTTTTTGAGTGGTTTGAGCACCGTTGCCCTGATGAGCGGATCGGGTCCGTCCCCGTCCGCGGACCGGGACCTCGACTTCGCGCGCGACATCCGGCCCATCCTGGAGGCCAATTGCAATCAGTGCCACGGCGTAGACCAGAGCATGAACGGTCTTCGCCTGGATACCCGGAAAGCGGCCCTGAAGGGTGGACAGTCCGGACCGGCCATCCTGCCCGGTGACGGTTCCTCAAGCCTGCTCTACCGCAAGATCGTCGGCGACGCGCCGGGGTCTCCCATGCCTCTGACGGGCAAGCTGCCCCCGGACCAGGTCGAGATGATCCGGGTCTGGCTGGATCAGGGGGCCCCTTGGACCGAGGCCATCGATGGAACGGGCGCCTCCGGCGAGAAACACTGGGCCTACATCAAGCCGGTCCGTCCCCCGCTGCCGAAGGTGAAGGATGTGGCCTGGGTCCGCAACACCATCGACCGCTTCGTCCTGAAGCGGTTGGAAAAGGAAGGCCTGGATCCGTCCCCGGAAGCTTCGCGTGAGACGTTGATCCGCCGCCTGACGTTGGATCTCATCGGTCTTCCGCCGACTCCCGCGGAAGTGCACGCCTTCGTCGAGGACCGGCGTCCGCTGGCCTACGAGCGCCTGGTCGACCGCCTCCTGGCGTCCCCCCGTTTCGGAGAGCGCTGGGCCCGGCCCTGGCTGGATCTGGCCCGCTATGCCGACACCAACGGCTACATCCACGACCGGCGACGCAACATGTGGCTCTATCGCGACTGGGTGATCAAGGCCTTTAACTCGGACCTGCCCTTCGATCAGTTCACCATCGAGCAGGTGGCGGGAGACCTGCTCCCCGACGCCACTCCCGAGCAGAAGATCGCCACCGGATTCCACCGCAACACCACGATCAATACCGAGGGTGGTATCGACTATGAGGAGTACCGGGTCGTAGCGATTCTGGATCGGGTCGAGACCACCGGAACCGTCTGGCTCGGGAGCACCATCGCCTGCGCCCAGTGCCACGATCACAAGTACGATCCCATCACGCAGGAGGAGTACTTCCGGATGTTCTCCTTCTTCAACAACACGATGGAGGAACACAACCCGAATACGAAGATCGGGGCGCATAACGCCAGCATCACCCTGCCTCCCGCCGACTATCTGTCCACTTACCGCTCCGATATCGAGCGGGAGATCGTGGAGCTGAAAGCGGCGCTGAAGCGTTCCACCCCGGAGCTGGAAGCGGCGCAGAAAGAATGGGAGACCCGGACCGCCGGGGGCATGGTCTCCTGGAGCTTCCTGGATCCGGTGACCTACTTCTCGCTGGGCGGGGCGGAATTGACCCTACAGAGGGACGGTTCCTTGCTGGCATCGGGACCGAAACCGGGGCGCGAAACGTACGTGGTCGTGACCGAGACCCAGGTCGAAGGGATTACGGCCATCCGGCTGGAAACCCTGACCGATCCCAGCCTGCCTCACGGCGGTTCGAGCCGGAGTTCCGACGGGGATTTCCTGCTGACCGAATTCGAGGTGGTGGCGGAGCCCTTGGCCGCGCCTGGCTCCTCCTCGCCGGTAATGTTCAGCGGCGCCGCGGCCGAGATCGATCCCGTTCTCTCGGGGATCCGCCGCGCGCTGGACGGCGACGCCACCACCGGCTGGTCCAACGGCGACGCCGCGCTGGACGACGCCGACCCCACCGGCAGCAGTCACAAGAACCGGGTCGAGCGCCAAGCCATTTTCATTTCGAGAGCTCCGCTGGGCTTTCCGGGTGGTACCCGGCTCACTATCCGATTGAGGCATGAGGGAGAGAATCCGGGCAAGACCATCGGGCGTTTTCGTTTTTCCGTCACCCGCGACCAGGACCCGACCCGGAACGTCAAGCTCCCGACCCGGGCGGAACGTGGCCTCGCCGTTCCCGTCGACCGCCGGACCGAGAGTCAGAGGAAGGTCCTGAACGACTACTATCGAGGGATCGCCCCCCTGCTGACGCCGAAGCGGCAACGGCTCTCCGAGCTTCTGGCCTTCTGGAAACAGTTGACCTCGCCCAACAGCCTGGTCATGAAGGAGCTGGAAAAACCCCGGACCAGCCACGTCTTCATCAAGGGGAGCTTCCTGTACCCGGGCAAGGAGGTCCAGCCGGGTGTCCCCTCGGTGCTCCATCCCTTGCCCGAGAGCGACAACCCGCCCAACCGCCTCACCCTGGCCCGCTGGCTGGTCTCTCCCGAGAACCCTCTGGTGGGACGGGTCACCATGAACCGGCTCTGGGCCGATCATTTCGGAAGGGCCTTGGTGAAGACCCCCGAGAACCTGGGGACGCAGGGGGAACGGCCGACCCATCCGGCGCTGCTGGATTGGCTGGCCACCGAATTCGTGGAGCAGAACTGGTCCATGAAGGCCATGCACCGGCTGATGGTCACCTCGGCGACCTACCGGCAGGACTCGCGGATGGAAGATCCACTGCGGGAAAGGGATCCGAACAACGAGTTCTACGCCCGTGGGCCCCGCTTTCGGATGGACGCGGAAATGATCCGGGACAGCGCGCTGAGCGCCGCAGGACTCCTCAGCCTGAGACCGTACGGCCCCAGCGTCTTTCCGCCCCAGCCCGCGGGACTCTGGGACAACCTGTACGTTGCCGACACCTGGATCACGGGGCGGGGAGACGACCGCTACCGGCGGGGTCTCTACACCTTTTTGAAGCGGATTCGTCCCTATCCCTTTTACGCCAACTTCGACGCTCCCAGCAGGGAGACCACGTGCGTCGCCCGCAGCCGCTCCAATACGCCGCTGCAGGCCCTGAACTTGATGAACGACCAGACCTTTCTGGACGCCGCCCGAGGACTGGCCAGCCGCATGGTCTCGGAGACGGGGCCGGGAGTCGCCGACCGGATCGCCCACGGATTTCGTCTCTGTCTGGGCCGCCGGCCCACCGAGACGGAGCTCAAGGAGTTGACTGCCCTGTATCGGGACCAGTTGGAGAATCACTTCGATTCCGCTCCCAGCACGACGAGTTCCCATTCTCTCTCCGGGGTGTCGGAATCCGGCGGCCTCACGGCCTGGACCAGCGTGGCCCAGGTGCTGCTGAATCTGGACGAAACCATCTCTCGACCTTGAGCCCGAGGAAGAGTCATTCATGAACAGTCAACAAAAGATGCTGAAAGCCATCACCCGTCGCCACTTCTTCTTCCGGGGAGGGATGAGTATCGGGTCCGTCGCTCTGGCCGGACTGATGGACGACCGTCTCTTTTCGGCTCCGGTTCTCGACGCCCGCCATCCCATGGCGCCCAAGGCGGGGCACTTCGAACCCAAGGCCAAGAACATCATCTTCCTCTTCATGTCGGGCGGTCCGTCTCAGATCGATATGTTTGAGAACAAGCCGCGGCTCACGGCCTTGGATGGCCAGAACGTCCCGGAAGGCACGCTGGACGGCAAACGGTTCGCTAACCTGCGGGGGACGCCTCAGGTTTTGGCCTCTCCCTACTCCTATGATCGTTACGGTGAGTCCGGGGCCCAGCTCTCGGAGTTGCTGCCCCACTTGGCCGAGGTCGTGGACGACATCACCATCGTCAAATCGGTCCACGCCGAGCAATTCAACCACGCTCCAGCTCAACTGTTCATGAACACGGGTCACCATCTCGTCGGCCGGCCCAGCATGGGCTCGTGGCTGACCTACGGGCTGGGCAGCGAGAACCGCGACCTGCCGGGCTTCGTAGTCCTACAATCGGGTCCGGTCCAGGTCTTTGCCGGCAATTCGTGCTGGGGGCCCGCCTTCCTTCCCACGGTCTACCAGGGCGTGGAGTTCCGGTCCCAGGGTGATCCGGTTCTATTTCTTTCCGACCCCGAATGGATGACCCGCAAGGCGCGCCGCCGCTCCCTCGACGCCCTGAAGAGGCTCAATCAGGAACAATACCAGGCCGTGGGCGACCCGGAGATCCTGACCCGCATCGCCTCCTACGAATTAGCCTACCGGATGCAGACCAGCGTCCCCGAGCTGATGGACATCAGCGATGAACCGGAGCACATCCACCGCATGTACGGGACCGAGCCGGGCAAAGAATCCTTTGCCAACAACTGCCTCCTGGCCCGGCGTCTGGTGGAGCGGGGTGTCCGATTCGTCCAGCTCTACCACCACGGATGGGACCATCACGGATTTCTCGCCCAGATGTCCATCATTCACAAAGAGGGTTTGCAGACGCGGTGCCTGGAAACCGACCAGGCCTCAGCCGCTCTGATCAAGGACTTGAAGGACCGGGGCCTGCTGGAGGACACACTGGTGATCTGGGGCGGCGAATTCGGCCGGACTCCCATGAACGAGCAACCCGGAAAGTATCCGGGACGGGACCATCATCCGTACGCCTTCACCATGTGGCTGGCCGGCGGCGGAACCAAGCCGGGAATCACCTTCGGGAAGACGGACGAACTGGGCTACGAGATCGTCGAAGACCCCATCCACCTGCACGATCTGCACGCTACCATCCTGCATCTGCTGGGTCTGGACCACACCCGGCTGGTCTACAAGTTCCAGGGACGCCAATTCCGCCTAACGGACGTGGGCGGCCACGTAGTGGACAAGTTGTTGGCCTAGGAGCGGCGGCTTTCTTGCCGCCGAACAGGAGGGGCGACTTTCTTGTCGCCCATTGGGACCGGCGGCTTTCTTGCCGCCGGACTCCAGTGAAACAATAGAACAAACAAGGAACGGCCGCTGAAATGAAGAGGTTGCTCCGAAAATCCGATCTCGTGAACTCTCTGCGTGAAGGGGGCGTGGACCAGACCCGCCTCGTGATGATGCACAGCTCGCTTCACAGTCTGGGACGTGTCGACGGCGGCGCCGAGACCGTGATCGACGCCGTGCTGGAGGTCCTGGGAGAGGACGGAACGCTGATGGTGCCCACCTTCAACTACGTTTTGGAGATGGAACTCTTCGATCCCGCAACCGTACATTCCCAGACCGGCCTCATCACCAACACCCTGCGAAAACGCCCGGAAGCGGTGCGGAGTCTCCATCCCACCTATTCAGTGGCCGCCATCGGCCGCCAGGCCGACGAGTTCACCCGGGAGCACTGGAAGGCGGAATCCACGGGCATCGGCTCACCCATCGACCGGATCGCCCGGGCCGGCGGCTTCATCCTGCTGCTGGGGGTCAAGCACGACACCGACTCCACCATGCACGTGGGAGAAGCCTACGCCCAAGTCCCCTACCGGGGTGTTCCCTACGATCCCAACTTTCCCCGAACTGCCCAGGTGAGGACGCCCTCCGGCGAGGTGGTGAACGTGGACCTGAACGATGAGCCGGGCTGCAGCACCGGGTTCGGCGTCATCGAGATGCCCCTCAGACAGCAGGGCTTGATCCGGGACTTCAAGATCGAGGCCGCCAAGTGCCAGTTGGTCAGAGGCCTGGACGTCATCGAGACCACGGTGGAGGTCCTCAAGGAACGGTCCGACGCCCTGCTCTGCGCCAACCCCGGCTGCTATTTCTGCACCCATGCCCGGAAAAGGATGGCGCAGCACCCGAGATCGGGAGAATAGCCGGGATGGCGAATCGAGGACCAATCCGCCCGGAGATCGTGACCCGGCTGCCGGAGCCCCATCGCCGGGCCTTCCTGCAGACACTGGGATTGGCCCTGCTTCCGGCCTGGGATCCTTTGCGGGCCGCGCCGGTCCCGCCGCCGATTGGCGCCGCTTCATCGGAATGGCTCACGCCGGTGGAGCACTTCTTCGTCCGGAGTCACCTGGGAACTCCGTCCATCGAACGAGATGAATGGAGACTTGCGGTGGACGGAAGCGTCCGCCAACCCCGGGAATGGACCTGGTCCCAGCTCCGGGAGATGGAACAGGAATCCCGGACCGTCACCGTGGAATGCGCCGAGAACCTGCCCGGTGGCTCGCTGGTGGGAAATGCCCAGTGGCGCGGCGTGCTCCTGGCCCGGCTTCTGGAAGAAGTGGGCATTAAGCCGGAGGCTCGGGAGGTCGTCCTCGAGGGGGCCGACCGGGGTCTGGACGAACTGGAGATGGTTCCCGTGACCTATGCGCGAAGCTTGCCCCTGGACGAAGCCGTGGCTGCCGGGACCCTCGTCGCTCTGGAGATGAACGGCCAGCCCCTGACTCCCGAGCACGGCCATCCGGCGCGGGCCCTCGTCCCCGGCTGGTATGGAATGGCCCACGTCAAGTGGCTGACACGGATCCGGGTGACGGCGGAGCCGTTTCGAGGGTTCTACATGGCCAAGCGCTACTTCACGGCCCGGCGCCATCCCAACACGGGAGAACCGGTCTTGACTCCGGTGACGCGCATGGGCGTCAAGTCCCAGATCGACTCTCCGGTAGAGGGCGAAATCCTGAGTCCCGGTCCCCATGACGTGCGGGGGCGGGCCTGGGCCGGTTGCCGGACCATCGAGCGAGTCGAAGTCAGCAGCGATCGTGGGAAGTCGTGGACCGTGGCCCGCCTGACGGACCATCAGACACCGTGCTCCTGGGTCCGTTGGTCCCACACCTGGGAGCCTCGCCGGACCGGACCGTACGCGCTACAGGTTCGAGCCTTCGATGATCGGGGCGAAACCCAACCGGAACGGGAAGACCTGGGCCGCATCAACCGCTACGACAATCGGTGGGTCCACACCGTCCGCTACGCGGTCAAACGTCGAAGGCTCCTCGCAGCGCCGCCTGGGTCCGTCCCTTGATGATGGCGGCCTACATCCCCCACACCGTCACAGTTCCGCTCTCGACGGCCTCCTGGCGACGGAAAATCCGGTCCTCCCACCCCGTCCCCTCGCTGCGGTCGAAGATCACCAGGTGACCCTCGACGGCGGCGCAACGAGTCATGTAGGCCCAGGTCTGTTCAAGCCCCCGCTGGACGGTGCGTTCAAGGCTTCCGTGCAGCAGCTTGCACTCGACCACCGTCTTGCGGGTGTCTTGGAGGTCCCCCTTCACCGGCCAGACGATCAAGAGATCCGTGCGCATCCTTCCCAGGCCATACTCGCGCTCGATTCTGCCTCCGCGGTTGACGATCCGCTGCAAGAACGCCTGCAGCAGTAACTGCGGACCCGCCTCCTTGTACTGGAACCGCTCCACCCAGTGTTCCGAGTGCTCGCGAAAGAAAGCCTGGAAAGCGGCCAATAGATCGTCAACCCGCAGGTCACCGTCCGCACCGACGTACCAGGCCGGATTGTAGCCACCGAACGTCATCTCCTGGGTCGTGTAGGTGAGATCACGGGGAACAACCTCCCGGTAGATCGGGTTGGCGATGACGGCGGGTCCCTCGCTGCACACGAGGCCCAGGTCGCGGACGTACTGCAGGTCGTCGGCGGGGACGGAGTCGGCCGCTTCAACCCCGCCCAGGATCGGTTCGACCACGCGACGCACCCGGTCCTCCCGCAGCTTGTCGGCCAACTGGTCCAGATGCGTCTCCCGCCGGAGAATCAACTGCTCCTGGGCTTCGATGATGGCGTCTGCGGTCACCGGACGGCCGTTGTCGCGCCCGTCCCCGCTCTCGAAGCAGGCTTCGTAAGCGAGGGCGTTCACCAGCCAGGGTTGGCCCCGGGTCTGTCTCCAGATCGTCTCCACTGCGTCAGAGGTGAACGCCTCTCCGGTCTCTTCGGTGTGCTGGGCCAGCAGGTCGCGCACATCTTCCTCCGATAAGTCGCCGAGGCGCAGCGACTTGGCGTTGATGTTGAAGGCACTGCCGCCAGCGATGATCGCCTTCTCGGAGCTGGAGTGGATGCGGCAGTCGCGCACGTCGCGCACGCCGCACAGCACCACGCTCTGTGGAAAGCCGGCCGGACGCTGGTCGTAGCCGGCGCGCAACTGGCGCAGCACCGAGAGCAACGTATCGCCCACCAGCGCGTCGATCTCGTCGATGAGCAGCACGAGCGGCCTGGGGTCGGCTTCGCTCCAGAGAGTCAGAGCTTCTTCGAGCGCGCCGTGCGGACCGGCTCGTTCCAGGACACCGGGCCAGATCTGGTCCAGGAACTCGTCGCCGAGCGTCGAACGAGCCCGCGAGGCCAATCGCACCAGAATCGCGCGCATCGCCTGTCCCAGGTCTTCGCGCGAGGTCTGACCGGCTTCGACGTTGGTGTAGACGCAACGGTACTCACCCTCGGCACCGCCGTTGAGCAGGTCGCGCAACGCCAGCAGGGTGGACGTCTTGCCGGTCTGCCGCGGCGCGTGCAGCACGAAATATCGTTTCTGCCCGATCAGCGTCCGGACCTCGTCGAGATTCAAGCGCTCCAACGGTGGTATGCAGTAGTGGTCCGTTGCGACGACGGGACCCGTGGTGTTGAAGAAGCGCACAAACTCAGTGTAGCACTCCAACATCCGGACGGATTCGATCGGCGGACTTTGCCATAATCGATCGATCGCATGGGAAAATTGCGAATCGGCAAGTACGAACCAGGAATTCAGGTGCTTGCTTACGGGTGGAGGTTCGGAATGAGTTCGAAGACTCCCACCACACCTCCGCAACCCTTCTTTCTGGCGGCGTTCGTGATGCTGGCGGCCACTTGGGTCCACTCGGGCCAAGTCACCTTCGTGGACCGGGCCACTCAGGCCGGAATCACCCTGGAGGACCTCTCGGGTGGAGCCAAGAAAGATGCGCTGCTGGAAACCTTGGGTCATGGAGCGGCCTGGTTCGATTACGACGGAGACGGATGGGTGGACCTGTACCTGGCCAACGGGTCGTCCCTGGACAGGATCCGGGGACGGGACCCTGAGCCCCCTCCTGGAGGTGCGCTCTACCGGAACCGGGGCGACGGGACCTTCGAGGACGTGACCGACCGGGCCGGTGTCGACGGCGGCGAGCTCTGGGCCATGGGGGCCGTGGCCGCCGACATCGACAACGACGGCGACCCGGATCTGTTCGTCACCGGCTACGGCCGAAACCTTCTCTTTCGAAACCAGGGGGACGGGATCTTCCAGGAGATCTCGCGGGAAGCCGGAGTTACGGGGAGCGGCTGGTCGGCCGGAGCCGCCTTCGGGGACTATGATCGGGACGGGTTCCTGGACCTTTACGTGGCCCGGTACGTGGAGTTCTCGCCGGAGAACTACCCCACCGAATGCCTCTTTTCCGGCCTCCGTGTGACCTGCGGTCCGCGCCGCTACGCAGGCAGCCCCGACCTGCTTTACCGTAACAATGGGGACGGGACCTTTGAGGACGTTTCCGTTGCTGCGGGCATCCGCAGCGGTGAGCCCGACAACGGCCTCGGAGTCCTCTTTCTGGACTACGACAACGACGGGCTCCAGGACATCTACGTGGCCAACGACGCCACTCCGGCCAACCTCTGGCGCAACAACGGCGACGGCAGCTTCACCGACAACGCCGTGCTGGCCGGGTGTGCCTTCAGCGAGGACGGACGGGAACAGGCCCGCATGGGAGTCGACGCCGGCGACTTCGACCACAGCGGGCATCTGTCCATCTTCACCACCAACTTCTCCGGCGACGTCAACACGCTATTCAAGGCGAATCGAGACGGGACCTTCTCGGACCGGACGGGACCGCTGGGGTTGGGTGCGCCCAGCCTGCTCCATTTGGGCTGGGGCGCCGGCTTCATCGATTACGACAATGACACCTGGCTGGACCTGTTCATGGTCAACGGCCATCTCTACCCCGAAGCGGAGCGGCTCGACTACAAATACCTCCAAACCAAGCTCCTGTTCAAAAATACCGGAGCCGGTCACTTCATCGAGGTCACCCGGGACGCGGGCCCGGCCCTGATCCGTCCCAACGGCGGACGCGGAGCCGCGTTCGCCGACTACGACAATGACGGAGACCTGGACGTGGTGGTGACCAATATCGACGGGCTGCCCGAATTGTTGGAAAATCAGGGAGGCAACGGGCGAAACTTCATCTCCCTGCGTTTGGTAGGGACTCGAAGCAACCGGGACGGTGTGGGGGCCCGGATCCTGGTCCGAACCGGGGACGTCCGGCAGATGCGGGAGGTCAGAAGCGGCGCCAGCTTCATGTCCCACCATGACCTCCGGACCCATTTCGGCCTGGGAGACGCCCCCGCTGCCCAGGTGACGATCCGCTGGCCAGACGGCCGGCTCCAGGAACTCCCCGATTTGGAGGCAAATCACTTCTACACGGTCCAGGAGTCAGAAGGAGTGATCCGGAAGAGGCCGAGGAGGCACCGGTGACTGGAAAGTGGTCCGTCGGCAGCCAGACATTGCAAAACGATGGGAGCGGGGGTTTTCAACCCCCGATTCCGGGGGGCGTTGAAGAGGGGGGCAAGAATGTCCCCCCTCCCAGGGTGCCCCTATTTTTTTCCAGGAAGAAGATCCGTGGCTGGACCCTCCAGTGTGCGCTTTTCCTGGGGGCCCTGGGAGCCGCCGGCCTCGCCCAGACGAAGGAGGAGAGGCTGGCCGAGGTCTATTCTCTGCTTCGCTCCGAGTCCTACGCCCAGGCGGCGCGCTCCCTGGAGGCCCTGCTTCAGACGTCCCCGTCCGACGCTGTGCTGCAGAATCTTCTGGGAACCACACGGGAGAGAGCGGGAGACACGGCTCGGGCTCCCTCCTGCTACCTCCGCGCACTGCAACTCCGGCGCGACTGGTCCACCGCCCGCCTGAATCTGGCCCTCAGCTATCTCCGCCTGGGACAACGCTCGGCCGCCACCGGACAGTTCGCGCGTCTGGTTCGATCCACGGCGCCGGCGACACCGGCCCTGAGCTTCTACCATCAGGCGCCCATCGGTGATGAAGTGGAGCAGTTCGCCCATACTCTGGGGTCGGAACAGCATGAGTACCTCTCTTTGGGAGGAGTCTTCCTGGTCCACGAGCTTCCCGAAGCCGCGTCGGTGGTCTTCTCCGCCGGCGTCCAGGCCAATCCCGACTCGCCACTGCTGCAAGACGCTCTGGGACGCACCTGGCTCAAGATGAAACGCTTCCGGGAGGCGGAAACGGCCTTCGCCCGGACCCTGGAACTGGAGCCGGATGCCGAGGGGGCCTGCCTTCATCTGGGTTATGCCCAGGCCTCCCAGGGCCGGGTCGAACCCGCCCGGAAGACCTATGCCGAGTGCGTCCGTCAGGACCCGGACGACTATGCTGGCCATTACTTTCTGGGCTCGACGCTGTTGGACCTGAACCGCCCCCAGGAGGCCATCACCGAATTGGAGGAGGCGCTGCGGCTCAACCCCCGATCAGTCAACTCCCAGCTCCTGATGGGAAAGGCGTACGCCGCCGCCGGGAGGGAACGAGACGCCCTGACCGAATTCCTTGCGGTCGTGGATCGGGAGCCGGACCATGAGGCGGCCCTGTTTCACCTGGGAACCCTGCACCGGAAGCTGGGTCAGTCGGAGGAAGCCCGCAAGATCCTGGAGCGGTTTCAGAAGGTCAAGGCGTTCGAGCGGCAGCGGTCGCGGCGGGCTCTCCTGCCCGGATCGGACCGGGTCGATCCCAGAGAGAGCTCGGAGCTGGCCCGGGCTGTGAATCAGTTCTACCTCCGCTACAAGCAAGCCCTGCTCGAGGAGAGGTACGGGGAGATCTGGGACCTGCTGACGCCATCTTCTCAGGCTCTCTACGGCGACTTTCGAAGCTACCGCGCCATTGCTTCATCCGTCTACGGCAACAGCCGGATCCGGCAACGGATCGCGGGTAGCCGAATCCGGGACGGCAATACCCTGGGAAAGCGGATCTTCTGCCGGTTGGTCACGGCGTGGGACGAGCCCCTCCCGCTTCTGGTCCTCGTGCGCCAGGGAGAGGAACTGAAGATCGACCATGACTTCGACCTGAGTCTGGCCGGCGTCCGCACCCTGGGAGGCCGCTCCCCGACCGCTCAGTAACGTCGGGTTTCCCGGTCACGGGATACGGAAGATCACTTCCTTCAGGTGGGTAGAATATCGGGCCCGCAGGCTCTCGTATTTCTCCCGGTGCCGGGTCGCCGCTTCAGGTTCGTCCAAACGAGTGTAGACCTGGGCCAGTTTGAAGTGGGCGGCCGCATGTTTGGGATCCAGGGAGAGGACCCGCTTCAGCAGGAGTGCCGCTTCCCGATAGTCGTTCCTGAGCCAAAGGATCCGGGAGCGGAAGTAGAGGGCCTCGATCCGCTCAGGGTCTTCCCGGAGGACCCTGCCGAAGGGCTCCCAGGCCGCTTCCGGCGAGCCGCTCTTGTAGAGGTTGATTCCGTAGCGATGGGTGGCCTCCAGGTGGTCCGGTCTCCGCTCCAGGACGTTCTCCAACTGGCGCACGGCCTCGCGGTGACGCCCCTGCATTTCGTATCCGATCCCCAGCAGGTAGTAGGGATCCGCGTGCTCCGGATGCGTCCGGATCGCCTCCTCCAGCAACGGAACGGCCTTGGCGAGGCGGCTGGAGGTGAGATAGCCGTAACCCAGCGACTGGAGAAGTTGTCCGTCGCGAGTCCCCAGTTCCAGGGCTCGCTCCAGCTGCGGCAGGGCTGCCTCCGATTGTCCCTGTTGCAGGAGAAACAGGCCCACGAGCCTGAGGCCGGGTCCGTTGTCGTGGGCGGCCTCCGCAACCTGCCGCGCACGCTTCAAACCCTGGTCCGTTTGGCCGTTTCGGAAGTGAATCTCGGAGAGCAGAAGCAGCGTTTCCGGATCGCCGGGTGCCGATTTCTCGGCCTTTGAGGCCGCACTCAGAGCACCTTGTAAATCATCCCGGGCCAAGAGGACCCGCGCACGCCCCGCCCAGGCCGCCGAATGATTTGGGTCCAACTCCAGGACCCGGTCGAAACGGGCCATTGCCTGCCGATGCTTCTCCAGGGAGAGAAGGGCGTAGCCCAGGTTGCTTCCGGCGGCCACATGATCCGGGTTCAGCGCCAGCGCGTGCTCGAACCTTTGAACCGCCTCCTGCACTCGACCCTGGCGCCGAAAAATAATTCCCCACAGATTCAGCGCAGCCGGCCAACGGGGAGCCGCAGCCAAAGCCCTGCGGACCTCTGCCTCGGCCCGGGAGAGTTCTCCCTGGGCCAACAGCTCACTGGCCTGGCGGTAGTGACGGGCGGGGTCCCCCTGTTCCTGGAGAACCAGATTGGGACCGGCGAACAGCAAGAACAGCGCCGATGGAATAAACGGGAACGGCAAGGTCTAGGCTTCTCTCCTCTCCACCAAAGACGATGGCTGCAACGCCAAGATAAAAAAAGGGGCGGGAGTCGCCTCCCGCCCCTTTTCGTTCAACGGATAGTTCCGGGAGACTGTTCGGGACAGCCTCATCCAGGAACTAGAACATCCACTTGACGCTCAGCATGATGCGCCGCGGCCAAGTAACGTCCGATCCCACGCGGCCGAAGCTGCCGCTGGTGGGATTGGTGTTGGCATTCCCAAAGCTGGCGTGGTTCATGGCGTTCAGGAACTGGGCCTGGAACCGGATCTTGTGATTGTCGTTGATGAAAGTGTCCTTGATGACGCTGACATCCCAGAAATCGACTATGTCCGAACGCAACTGCGCAAAGCGCAGCGGGAAGGTCCGCTTGTGGGTGCCTTCGGGCGCGTCACTGGAGCTGCGGACGAATCCGGCATTGGTGTTGAACCACCGCTCGACCGTCCCACCGCCGCCAAGACGGTCGGGCTTGAAGCTGTCGGTGGTGAAGACATCGCCGAAATTCAGCGGGAAGCCGCTCTGGAGCTGCCAAACTGCGGACACCTGCCACCCTCCGAACCGGCTGTTCTTCCCAAAGGGCAATTGGTAGATGCCGCTCAGCTTGAAGTTGTGGGGCCGATCAGACCGGGCCACCACTTCGTAGGGAACGGGATCGCTGGAATTCAGGAACTGGACCGCCTCATGGAAGCGGGACCAGGTATAGCCGAGGCTGTAGCTGAAGCCGCCGGAGAGGCGCCGCTCGAGACGGGTCTCGAAGGCGTGATACCAGGAGTAGCCCTGGTTGGTCTGATTCAGCGACACGCCCGTAAATTGGGGGTAGGGCAGCAACAACTGTCTCCGAGAGACGGTGTTGGTGTTGAGCCCCGTCCCCGGCAGCAGACCCGCAAATGGATTCGGCACCGCCGCGTTCAGGTAGGCATGATTCTCGTTGTTCCGCTCGTTAGCCGAGCTCAGGTACCGTTCCGGCAGAACGTTCAGGTTTCGGCCGCCGATGATGCGCACACCGCGTGTCCCGACGTAACCCAACTCCAGAAGGGTGCTGCCCAGCATATGCTGGACCGTGAGCGACCAGCGCTGGTTGTAGGGCACCTTCAGGTTGTTCTCGTTGAAGAAATTGACACTCTGACCCAGCCTCGTCGCCAGTCCCATGGCGTTGCCGACAGGAAGCTTGATTCCATCCGGAAACGGGTTGGCGAAGTCGGCCACGAAGGTCTGGCCATTATCGAAGGTCGGCACCAGGTCCGTGGTCTGGCTGTAGCCGTACTGAATGGGGGAAACGCTGTTCCCCAGGATCCCGATGGGCTGATGGAAGATGCCGTAGCCACCCCGGATCACCGTGTCCTCGCCAAGTCGATAGGCGAAGCCAAGCCGAGGCGCGAAGATGTTGGAGGGGACCTCGTACAGAGCCCGCGGCGTATCTCCGACTCCGGCGTAGGTGACCCCGCCGTTCACGGCGAAGGCGCCGGCGGCAACTTCAGGAATCGGGTTCATGGCGTAGGCCGCCTGGGCCGCGGCCGCAATCGGGCTGGCAGTGTCGAACGCAAAGCCGGCCACGCTCCGGTCGAAGCGCTCCGTGAGAGGAGCGAAGTACTCCCAGCGGACACCGATATTGAAGGTCAACTCCGGCGTCGCCTTCCAGTTGTCCTGGATGAACCAGGCGTAATAGTTGTGGTGGGCCGCGAAGTTGTCGTTCCGGTTGACGAAACCCGTAGAGGGCTGCCCCAACAGGTAGGCGGCAAACCCCTGGCCTTGTGCACTGGGAGAGGTGTTCAGCGGGCCGTTGGTGAAACTGGACCGGAACCGGTAGACCGGGTTGGACCAGCGCTGATCGTTCCGGTTCAGGTAATTGGAGCGCGCCTCAACACCCAACTTGACGTTGTGATTGCCCTCGTGGATGTCGGTGGACGCCTCGCCGAAGACGTAGGTGGAGAAGTCGAAGTTGTTCCGGGTCTCGTCATGGATCCCGCTGAAGCCCTCGATCTGGACGTGGGGCAGCGCCGACTGGTCCGGATCGAGCTGCGCCTTGAGCGAATCGGCCAAGGGCAGCGAGAAGATGTCGAAGGGCTCGCCCCGCGGATGCAGCTTGTGGCTCTTGTGCACTCTGGGATCGGTTCCTCGATTGTAGCCGCCGCGGAAATTCAGGATGACGTTGGGATTCACGGTCCAGACGTCATCCAACCCGAAGGTCTCGCGAATGACCGACTCGTGGAAACCGGTGGCGCCGTTGCCGTAGTAGTCCCGCCATTCCCCGGACCAGTTGTCCAGCTTGGAGTAGCTGCCGAAGATCCGGTTCGAGGGGCCGAAGGTGTGGTCGACCCGCAGGAACCACTGGTCCCACTGGGTGGGAGAGGGCGAACTGGGCTCAAAGTTGCTGCTAAAGTCGCTGCCACCTGCAAGATTCGGTTCCGGGTAGTAGGACATGAGTTGCTGGGAGATGGGGTGGATCCGACTGGAGGGGATCATATTGTTGGGAAAGGGCATCCGGGAGAAGAACCCGTCCCCGGTGGCCTGGATCGTGGAGGGGTCAAAGATCTGGTACTCGGGTCCCAAGGCCAGGAGGGCCGAGAAATCCCCCGCTCTCATGGCTCCTGTGGGCACCGTCCGGGCGCCGTAGAACTCCAGGGTCCGCTGGAAGGTGCGCTCCCAGTTGAAGGCGACGTGGGTCTGGTCCTTGAAGATGGGTCCGTTGATGCCGCCTCCGGTGCGCCGGTATTTGGTGTCCGCCTTGGGGGAACCGGCCCGGTTCTGGAAGAAGGCATTGGCCGCCCATGCGCTCTGGCGGAAGAAGCCATAGACCGATCCATGCCAGTCGTTGGTCCCCGACTTCAGGGTGACGTCCATGGTGGTGCCGTTGTGGTGACCCCGGGCCGCCGTGTAGTCGTGGGCGATCCTGATCTCTTTGACCGCTTCGGCCGGGGGCGCCGTCTGGGCTTGCTGGGCCCCGCCGAAAACCGTGCCCACGTTGTTGATGCCGTTCAGGGTGAAGCCCACCGCGTTGCCCTGGCTGCCATGGAAATAGAATCCGGTGGTGATGGACCACCCGGGTTCATCCCACTTCCAGCCTCCGCCCGGCGGACTCGAAGCGCCGGGGGCCATGACCAGCAGATGGCTCGGATTGCCCTGAGCCATGGGCAGGGTCTCGATCTGCTCGGACTCAATCAGGTTACTCAAGGTGGCGTTGGTCGACTGGAGCAGAGGCGCTTTGGCCTGTACCGTCACCTGCTCCGTGACTTCTCCCACCACCAGGGTGAAGTCCAGGGTCGGGTCGTCTCCCGTCCTCAGGTCCACCGCCTGGATCGCCGTCTTGAACCCGGGGAGCGAGGCCGACACGTCATACGGACCGGGCGTCAGAAAATCGATCCGGTATAGACCCGTGTCATTGGTAACCGTCGGATATTCGCGACCCGTGGCCGTGTTGGTGGCGGTCACGTTCACACCGGGAATCACGCCCCCAGTGTTGTCCATCACGCGGCCATTGAGACTCGCGCGTGCGCCTTGGCCCCACAGCGGTACTGCCGCCAGCGGGACCAGGAGCAAGCCCACGAAGAGGATTCTCCACTTCCGCATTACTCAAAACCTCCTAAAACTGAAAACAGAACTCCGAGCACTTGGGATGCAAATCTGCCTACCAGCCGGGAATTCTAGGTCATTCCGGCTTTCGATTCAAACCCTAGGTGAAAGAAAAATTTGGGGATTATATCCCAAAGTCACAATTCGACCGGTCATTCGGTCTTGAACTTGAAGGGCCGAAGGAATGCCTTGCGGGCCTGTTGGAGAGACGATCCAGGCATATCAACCTCTTCCCTCAGTTCTTTGCGATTCGGTTGGTAGGACCGCTTGGGAAGGCGCATTGTGGCGGGTTTCTGTATCGTGTGGGCGGATCTTTGTTGACGGCGCTTCATGGGAGATCAGTCTCGCTCTTTTGCAGCCAAGGGCATTCCCCGCGAGAACCTGGGACCCCGTGTGGACACTATTCGATCCTTCCTGGGGAGGACACGTTCCTCCAGGTTTATGGCCGCCTTGGTATTCACGAAGTGGTGGTCCCGGCTGAACATGCACGCAAAAATCTCATCCCGCATCTCTTGGATCGGTTCAGGGACTCTGTTCTCGGCAGCAAGGGATGATCTCGACATGGTTCCTCCTTTCAGATCCAATCCGATCTGAGTAGAGGAACCGAGAGACTTTGGCGGGTGGCTCGGTTCCTAACCTGATCTCAGTCTTTCCGATCCGGCTTTTTCAAGTCAACCCACTGCTGGTCTGGCTCCACTGTCCAGTCCGTTGTCTGCAATAAGTTCCGGGTACTTGATGCGCTTGCCGATCATCCCGACAGCGACCATTCCCATCTGGTCTTCCGTGTCCGCTTCGCGGATGTTGTGACGGCCCGAGAATTCATTGACGTACTGGTGTAGGTGCTTGGGGCTCAGCTTGTGGAAGGTGCCCATGTGCGCCCTTTTCAGCATGGACCAAAAGCTCTCCACGCCATTGGTGTGAGCCTTGCCCCGGACGTATTCGCCAACTGAATGCCGCACGGTTTCGTGGTTCGGGAGAGCGTGGTATGTCAGGGCATCGTCCGTGTAGATCTTGGCGCCGGGTTCCATGTGCTCCATGATGAAGCGGCTCATGGTTTCGCTCTTGACATTGGGGACAACTCTGGCAGAAACCTGCTTCGTGGGTCGGTCTTTGATGCCCGCCACAGCCGTCTTTCCCACAGATCCTCGACCTGTCAATTGCTTCCTCTTGGCCTTTGGCATGTTCTTCCGCTTACCGCCCATATAGGTCTCATCAGCCTCTACCGGACCTTGAAACGTCCCGGTGCCGATCTCCGCGGCCTTGCGGAGCCGAGCCAGCATGAACCAAGCGGCTTTCTGGCCGATGCCCAGCTCTCGGTGCAGCTTCATGGAAGAAATGCCCTTGATGTTGGTGGTGAAGAGATAGATGCCTACGGCCCAGACGCGATAAGGGAGCTTGGTGCTTTCCATGACCGTTCCCTTGCGGATGGAGAACATAGGCCGCTTTGGACAGTCCCGGCAACGGTGGGTCATGGTCTTGTGCTTGATGCCACTTTGGACGTTGAATGATCCGCAGTTGGGGCAGAACGGACCATCCGGCCAAACCTGCTCTTCCAGCCACTTTAAGGCCGCTTCGTCGTCCCGGAACTTGTCCGCAACTTGCAGCAGAGTGAGTCCTTTTCGGTGGGCTTTCCCAGGCGCTTTCTTCATCCCGTTTCCCTCTCTCATTGTGACTAAATAGTAACACGGAGGGGTGACCGAATCAAGCGTTTACGGAAGGAAATTGTGACTTTGGGATATAATCCCCAAAAATTTCCCCTTCGTTGGAATCTTGCCCCTCGGGAAACGCGGGGAGCCGGAACTCTGGCCTCCGCAAAGCGCGAAGTTTACAATGTCCCCCGACAGGAGCGGCGGCTTTCCAACCGCCGAACTCCCCATGGTCGAATCACTATTCGTTTCCGGTTATTTGGAGTCTGTAATGTTCGAATTGAAGACAGAAATACGGCACGCGCTTTGGCAAGTTCTCAGTACGACTCGGAGCGGGTGGACCCTGATCGGCCTGCTCTGGGTGCTGTTTTCAGCACCGGTTTTGCGGGCTCAGGAAGCGTCACACCGGGTCCCCGACCTCGCCGGAAAGGTCCTGACGGTCAACGGCCCCATGGACCCGGACTCCATGGGCGCCGCCATGGTGCACGAGCACATCTTCATCGACCGGAACCATTCCAGCCAGCCGGTGCCCAGGGAAGCCACTCGGGTCCGCTTTTATCTCAAGCCCTTGACCATGGACATGCTGGGCGCGGTGACCATGGGCTATCCCAATCGAGACAATCTGATCCTGGGTGACGAGACGGCCGCCGCTGAGGAACTGGCAGACTACCGGAAGCGCGGCGGCGGGACGCTGGTGGACGTAACCAGCATCGGCCTGGGGCGGGACCCAGCGGCGCTGCGGCGAGTCTCCAAGGCCACCGGGGTCCACGTGGTCATGGGCACGGGTTGGGACATCCGCGCCCTGGATTCCCGCGTCCTGGAAGAGCGATCGCTAGATGATCTGACTCGGGAACTCGTCCAGGATGTGACGTCCGGCGCGGGAAACAGCGGCATCCGATCCGGCATCATCGGCGAAGTGGCCACGTCCGGGGGATCTCTAACTCCGGTTGAGACCAAGGTGATCCGGGCTGCGGGCCGGGCCAGCCGCATCACGGGCGCCCCTGTCTCGCTGCACACGGACGGCAGCGGAAGCGGGCTCACGCACGCGATGCTGGACCTGCTGGATGCCGAAGGTACCGACCTGGGACGGGTGATCCTTGGACACTGCGACAACCTGGTTCGGGACCTGCCCGCCCTGACCGGCCTCCTGAAGCGGGGAGTCTACGTGGAGTTCGACGGCATGTCGGAATTCCACATGCTGCGCCAACCGGCGACAGCGGCCCACGTCGGGCACGGCATCGTGGAGCTGATACGGCTCGGATACCTGGAGCGGATCCTCCTCTCCCAGAATGTGGATCAGAAGATCGACTTCAAGACCTTCGGCGGGATGGGCTACACCTTCATCCTGGAGCAGTTCGTTCCCCACCTCACGGGGAAAGGGGTCACGGAGGAGCAGATCCGGACGCTGATCTACGAGAATCCGAAGCGGGTCCTGACCTTTGCGGCTCCTGGGAAACAGAGGAAATAGGCAAGAGTGAAAACGGGTGCGTAGCGTACACGCAACGGGGAGCGCTTCGGGCTCCCCAATCGGAGACCGGTGATGGCGATGGAGACTCTGGATTCAACATTTCCCTTCGGAGACTCAGGCCGGACACAGGCGGCCAGCAGGACGTGCGTTCATGATCGTCACCAGATTTCGATCAAGGACTCTCCTTCTGTCAGGGCAGACTCTATTGCCGGCCAATGCGGTGCCAATTTGGCTTGAAGCGAGGCATTGGTCGTGTTGCCGAACCGCAGCCAGACCACCTGCAGTCCTTGGGTCCGGCGTGCCCGGTCGGCAAAGTCAGCATCTTTGGACCATATGACCGCGCGCATTTCTCGAGCCCTGGCTTCAATCGCATGGTCAGGAGACGCGCCCAAACCGAGATCGTTGACGTGATGGGCAACATGGCCTCTCGCGTTCAGCCATAGAGCCAAACCCGGTGGCAACTGTGCGTCAATCAGGAAACGCACGATCAGGCGATTCGAATGATGCGATGTGCGCTTGCTGCCGCGCCAAATGCCAGAGCCGATCTCAGATCGGCTTCACGAAGATAAGGGTAGTCGGAGAGAATCTCCGACGGCGACACTCCGTCGGCTAGCATATCGAGGAGATCGGAGACTCGGACGCGAGTGCCCCGAATATGTGGACGTCCGCCACAGATCGTGGCGTCGATCCGGATACGATTCTGAATCTTCTGGCGGGTTTCATCCGCAACGCCCGCGAAGACCCCCTTGAGAACGCAGATCCGTGCATTCTCACGAGGACCGGAGAACCCGTGGGCTTCGATGTAACTCTGAAGGGCGTCGGCGAGTTCGGTGGCACGGCGCGTGCGCGGTTTCACCGTTTCGAACCAACTCCTGAGCACCGCCTCGGTCCGTCGCCCGTCCCTTTCACCGGCACTGGTCAGGTAAGAACTGGCGGTATTCTCCGCATATCCGACGAATTTCGACGGCGCGAAAAGCCAAGTTTCGTCCGTTGACCGAACCGCATACCAGACATGCACCTGTTTCATCCGCCCGGCGAGCCGGGGTTCCGCCACAACCTCGGCTTGATAACGCAGGATGTTCTCAACCGCTTGGTCCGAACTGTCAACCAAATCGTGTTGCATGCCGACCTCCTGTTGGAGAGCTGAATCGAGAAGATGATTACAGGATACCGGATTCGAATGGGCCAAAAACAGCATTCAACTTTCAGGGAGCCGATCATTCCCGGATCCCGCGCTCAATGAAATCGGTGAATTTGGCGCGCCCTCCTGAGCTCCCCGCTACTTGGAATCATGTAGGGTCGCCGCATCCGGGCGACCCTACTCGTCTTCTCAGCAGGGACGATTTGAAGGGGCGGTTTTCCAGTCGCCCACTCCCTTGTTGCCCCGTTCTTGCTTCGAAGTTCGGCGGCAAGAAAACCGCCGCTCCTACTCCACCTTGATGGAGTAGAGCTTGGTGTTGCCCAGTAGGAACTTGAGCCGGACCGGGCGGTCACCCACACCTGACAGGTCAAGGCCCCCTTCCCAGGTGACCTTCTGATAAAGGTCCCCGTGGTGCACGGGCACGCAATTGGAGGCCTCATAGCCGGCCAGGGCGTTCCCGTCCGCGTCCTGGACCTCCACCCGAACATAGCCCCGGGCCGACGGATTGTTGCTGTAGAGCTTGCTGTAGAGTTCCTTGCCGCTGTCCCGCTGGAAGTTCAGCCGCTTCTCGGTCATGGAGGACATGTTCACCGACAAGGTGCTTCCCCCGAGCTTCAGCGGGGGGGTCAGGATCCAACCTTCGCTGGTGGCGTCGAAGGAGACGAACCCGTCCTGGCGCAGCGTTCCAAGCCCGATCTGGCCGTCGTGGTCCCGGGACGGAGCATTGTGCAGATTGGTGAAGCCGGAGTAGTAGATCCAGACCTTGCCGTCCTTCACGAACGGGCTGCTGGCAGGGTAGACCATGCCGCTGTCGAAGGTGTCGTTGCGGTAGTTCCCGTCCGGCGCCAGCTTCATGAAACGCCGGCGGCCCACCGAGCGCTCCCACTCCAGCCCGTCCCGGCTGGAGACCAGTTGGGAGTCCATGAACTGGGTGTAGGTGTGGTAGACCCAGAGCATCCCCAGGTACTGGCCGGCGTAGGGAAAGGCTGACAGGCCGTAAAACTCGGTGTCGGGCGGGTCATACGGGTCCGGATCCAGGACCTGCTGGGAATCCCGCCATTGGATGAAATCGTCGCTCACCAGACGGGAGACCTTCCGGATCGGTCTGCTGATGGTCTTGTGGTAGAGCAGGAACCGGCCGCTGTCCGGGTCCTGGGTCACCGAAAAGGTGTCGCCGGTCGCCCAGCAGGGCACCACCGGATTCTCCGGGTAGTCGGTCCACTCCTTGCCGTCGGGCGAGAAGGACACCGAGATGCCGCAACGATCCATGTCATGGGTCTGCCAATAAACCAGTTTGTAGCGCCGCTTCGGATCCGGGTCCGAAGGGTCTTTCAGGAGAGCATGGGTCCAACCGGACCACTTCAGGAAGATGTTGTTTTTCTTGGATCCCCTGAACTCCACCAACCCCAGATCCGGTTTCTCCCAGGCGAGGCCGTCGCGGGAGGTGGCGTAGCAGAGATAGTCTTCGACGTAGGGCCGTTTGTCGGTGCCGATGGTGTTGTACCACATCTTGAAGAGCTGCTCTTCCTCGTCCCAGATCACGGTTCCGGGTTGGAGCACGAGGTAGCCCTCCCAGGGCCGGTCCGGCTTCACCACCGGGTTTTCCCGGTGCTTGGTCGGTCGATTCAGGGAGCGCCAGACCCTGTCCGTCTCCGCCACCAGACGGTCGTCCACGAAGAGGTGGGTACCCGGTCCCACCTCGAGGGGCGGCGGCCCCTCCGTAACAGGTTCGGAAGTACAGGAAAACGCGCCGAATAGGGCGGCGAACAGAAGGACCGATGCGATTCTCCCCAGATTGTTCACGATTCATCACCTCTTGAATTGATGGTCTTTGACACAGACGCAGGATCAGACCGGTTCCCGTTCGAATTGAAATGAAAAGAGTTTGGCCCTTCGGACCTGGAAACGGACCTGCACCGGCTTCCCCTCCAGGGCGCCGACGTCCGCGCCGCCCCGCCAGCTCACGGTGTGGCGGATGCTGTCGGAACCGAAGGCGCGGCAATCGTCCAGACCGTATGCGGGCAGAGTCCGGCCGGTCTCTCCGTCCAGCAGGGCTACCTTGACCGTCCCGTAGCCGTCTCCAGCGTACCGGTCCCGGCCGGTGGCGTTGATGCGGAGGCGGTTGCCCTGGAAAACGAGGGGCCGCGTGGTCAACGACCCGGCGCCGGTGATGCTGACGAACCCGTCCAGACGAAGGATGGCCAGGCCGATCTGGCCTCGTTGCTGCTCGCCCCGCTGTTTGAAATGGTGCCGCCCGCCGAACCCTTCGTAGTAGATCCAGATCTCCCCCAGGTCCTCTCGAACGATGGGCGCCTGGGCGGTGTAGCAAAGATGCTCGTCCCAACTGCCCTCGGGACCGTTGGGCAGAAACACCCTGCGGTCCCCGACCCGCTCGAAGCGCCGGGCGTCCCGGCTCCAGAGCAGTTGAACGTCGATCCGGTCCACCCATGGGCTCCGGGCCTTGCCCAGATCGGTCCCGGCGGGAATCTGGCCCATCAGGTTGTGGTAAATCGAGGTGAAACCGACCAGCCCGCCACCATAGGGGAGCACCTCCAAGGTGTAGAAGTCCCGGTCCCCGACGCGGTCCCTCGAGTCGGCGTGAAAACAGACGTACCGCTCTTCCGGGTCCCGCTTGTCCCTGGGACCGTCCCAGTCCAGGAAGTCCCGGCTGGCCGCCCAGGCCGCCGTCCGCGCCCGCGCGCCCTCGGGATAGACGGGCTCGGGCTGAAACCAACGATCCAGTCTCGGGTGGGTCCGGTGGTAGACCAGGTATTCGTTGGTCCGCGGGTTCCAGATCGGGTTGTTGTTGGTATCGCTGTGGAAGGGAATGGCGGGCCGGGAGACCGGATAGGGCTGGAAGTGGAGGCCGTCCGCGGAGTAGCCCGGATAGAAGCCCCACTTCCCGTCCTGCTTGCGCTCGAACAGGATCTTGTAGCGCTCCTCCGGCGTTCGGGCCACCGGATCCAGGAACACCCCGATATTTCCGGGGGTCGCGTCACCCAGGAAGGGCAAGCGAATGAAGTTGGTGTCGAACCCCAGATAGCGTTCCTGGCCCAGGGGCGGCTTCCGCCAGTGGAGACCGTCCTCGGACTCGGCGTAGAAGATGAATTTCCGAACCGACTCTCCCCGGGAAGGCCAAGGGATCATCCACCCGTAGAACCGATAGAGCTTGAGTTCAGGATCGTAGAGGACGGTCCCGGCGTCACCCCCGTGGGACAGCCCCCCTTTCTGCTCCCAGTCGGTTCCCAGGGGAATCACTGGATTGTCTCGGTACCGAACCGGCTGGTTAAGGAGCCTGAAGACTCGGGGCTCCATGGTCTCGACGACATGGTCGTCCAAGAAAAGCTGTTTCTCCTGGCCGATCTCCAGGGGCGTTCTCGACAGCCCGGCGCGGACGGCGCCTCGAACCGGCGTCGAGACCGCCTTCGGCAGCGCCGAGGCAGCCGCACTTCCGGATGCCAACAGGCCCAAGAAACTCCTGCGCTTCATATCCACGTCCCCTGGTGTCCGGTGCTCTTGCAACGGCGATAGGCAGAGATGAGGCCAGCCTACCTGGAATAGTGCCCGAAACGGACCGGGACCGCCTCCGTCTCCTCCTCTTCCAGCATCGCTCGGTAGATGTCCTGCCCCTTCCGGAACAGGTCTACGGTCCTCTTCTTCTCTCTTTCGTGGCTGAACTGGCCCTTGTCGTGGACGCGCTGAATCAGTTGATCGATCTGCTCCACGAAAAACTGGGCGGCGGCGTGAGAACGAACGGGGCGATCCTTGAAGCTCAGGTAGACCGGACTCGTATGGGCATAAAGGGCAGCGTCGTTGGGAAGGAGCCGGTGCGCCTTGCCACGAATCCGGACCGCCATCCAGCAACTGTCCGTGACTTCAAGCCCCTTCTTCAAACGGACGCGCGTACCATCCTTACGCGCCTTTTCGGTTTCAACCACCTGCCCGTTGACCACGAGCTCGATGCTGGACATGGGAACGTGGGACTCGGCTTCGGCCTCCACCGTCACCTGCAGAGTCCCCTTTTTCCACTTCAACTCCGAACCCGCCTCCTGCCCGTTGACCGTGAAGGTGACCATGGGGGCGTTGGTGGCGAAGCTCTTTCCCTCCAGATAGGCATCGATCCAATCGGAATAGTCGAGCCGGGGACCCGACTTCACGTAGACCCGGCCGGCTCCCGGGATGAGATGGTAGGGCAGATCG
The DNA here is from genome assembly GCA_965217775.1 of Acidobacteriota bacterium. Taxonomy (GTDB): domain Bacteria; phylum Acidobacteriota; class UBA6911; order RPQK01; family JAJDTT01; genus JAJDTT01. Next base: position 1,015,255 of record CBDCJH010000002.1, on the reverse strand, counting down.
AAGTAGCTGTCGGTTCCGGCCGAGATGGGGCAGCGGAATCCGGCGTTCAGGAGTTGGTACCAGTGCGCCGTGTTCCTTTCTTCGTCGCCTTGGCACATGACGTCGATGGTGTCCACCACGCCCAACGCGATGTCCACCGGATACTCGCTGGGCAGACCCGGGTGGACGTAGATGACGGCGGCATTCTGAGCCTTGGCCTTGACGGCCTGGAAGTAGTTGGCCGGGTCATCCTGGGGATGGGTGGTGCCGGGCCAGCCCACGAAGGCCGGCTCCACGAAGCTCTTGATCCTGAGGAAGCCCATGTGCCCGTAGAGGCGCAGGTTGCGCATCTCCTCGTTCCAGTAGAGGACGTAGCGATCCTCCGAGAGGGCATTGGGCCGGCCTTCGACCCGCTTGCGCTCATAGACGTAACCGTCCTCGCTATTGCAGGCCAACATGTGCGCCACGTTCAGATCCTCGGCCTTCACCACCAAGAGCACGTCCTTCGGCTTGATCCGGTCGTCCGCACCGGTGATGGGATCGTGAAAGAGATTGGCGTGCAGATGGGTATCGCCCGACCACCAACCCTTGGCGCCCATGTCCCAGGTGCGATCCAACCGGAACTCCAATTCCCTGGCCCGGCCCTTGGCGACGTGGACCTTCTGCGCCACCGGCTCGTATTCCAGACCCTTGACCACCTCCAGTGAGACGGTCCCGGCCGGGACGCCCACTTCGAAGCCACCGTCGGCGTAGAAGTAGTACTCGCCGCCGTAGGGCTGGCGGTAGTCACCATTGGTGATACGAGGTTGAGCCCCCGCCGGAGTGTAGGATTTTCCATCTGGTCCGGAGAGATAGATCCGCGCCTGGGTCGGCCGGCCGTTTTCATCCAATACGCTGACCTTCAGGGTCCCCGCGTCCCAGGCCCGGGTGGGAAGCGAAATCTCCCGGGACAACTCCCCGGCATCGAGCTTCAGGAGCACGGCGCCGCCCGTCCACCCCTCCAGGGAGACGGGGACGAACCAACCCAGGGTCTGTCCGGCTTGCAGAGTCCGAGTCTTCTCCTGGACGCTCACGCCCACGGTTCCGCTTCGGACCGTCACCTGGATCTCCCCGGCTCCCGAATTCCGGACGACGAAGGGAACGGGAATCACCTGCGACTGCAGGAGGTCCAACCTGTCGGGCGCCTGCTTGACCTCGATCCGATCCGAGATCTCCAGCTTCACCAGGCGCGGGCTCTCCAGTTGCTGATAGGCTCCGCTCATCAGATCGACCACTCCCTGTATGGGGAGCGGGTTGTAGTTCAGATTGGCGCCCCACTCCTGGGCGTAAGTCTCGCCCTTGATGATGCGCTGAACCTTGAGCACGGAGGGCCGATTCGTGTCCGACCACTGGAGCAGCCGGATGGCGAACTCGGCGGCGTCCCCCAGGTGGGGCGCCACCGGCTTGTTCATGACGTAGTTGCCCAACAAGGGGATTTGGGTCAGAGGAACCTCTTTGGTCTCCGCCCAGATCGAGCCGGAGCCGGCGGGGCCAAGCAGCAGAATGATGACCAGCGATTGACGTAATGGTTTTTCCATGTATGGGTGACCTTCCTCGCTTACGGTTCCCGGTCTTCAGGAAGCGCGAGCAGCCGCTCACTACGCCAGACACGCACGATCCTTATACGGTGTGATTCGCGTCGGTAGACGATTCGAAACGGCGGATATATCAGCTCCCTCAGATACGGCTGGTTGAATTCCGGCACGACTCGGCCCATCTCAGGAAAAGCACGCAAAGCTTCGATGCGCCTGAAAATTCCCTTGACGATCCGAATACCGACCTCAGGAACACCCTGTTCGGAATACCATGTCCTGACCGCTTCCAGATCCGCGACCGCGCTATCTGCGAGTCGAATGGCGACATCAGGCATTCGGCTATTTGAGACCGAGCCGCGCCTTTGCGTCCGCCAAGGAAACCTCCCGACCGGCGTCAAGGTCTGCAAGTCCGGCGACAACAGCTCGCATGAAAATCCGCTCCTCTTCGGCCCTCTCGTAGTCTGTGACCGACTGAACCACGGCCACTCTTCGACCGCGGCTGGTCAGGAGCACCGGTCGGTGCGCGTCCACCGCTTGCTTGACGACCCGATCTGGATCAACCTTCAGGTCAGCAAGAGAAACTAGATCATCACAGAATTTTGTGTCCATCCTCGCCGAATCCTGACTGGGAAGTGACCCTACGGTAGCATCCGGCAACAGTTTCCTGCTACCGACGCCGTTCGGATGTTACCCCAGCTTCTCTTGTAGCGTCGTTCATTTCGGGCTGTGTCGAAGTATACTGAGTTGGAGAATCAGAGGGGTAAATCCGCCGCAACCAGAGATCGAAAGCCATGAGAACAGCACGCATTGACGACCGGAACTGGAGCGCTCTGACCCGGGGAGAACAGCTCTACCAGATCGAGGTGGAGGGCTACCTGCTGATGCCGAATATGCTGTCGCCCAAGGAGGTGCGGCAGCTCAAGTCGGAGACGGAACAACTGAAGACCTTCCCCATGCCCTACAGCGAACACCAGCGAGACCGGGTGCTCCAGCCGGGAGCCAATCCCTATCCGGGCTCCGACTGGGAGCCCTACGGCTTCGGCCGCCAGGGGGGCGCCATCACGGACCTCATCGCCCACGAACCCATGGTGGGCTTTCTGGAAAGGCTCTTCGGAGACGAGATCGTCTTCATGACCTATCTGTACGCCCGGTCCGAGCCGGGACACCCGGGCATCAGTCTCCACACCGACGGGCAGCCCTATGGATCGGAAATCTTCGGATACGAGTGCAGTTGTCCGGTCATGGTCAAGGTTCTTTACTACCTGGATGACCTGACTCCCGACGTCTCTCCCTTCAGCGTTCTCCCCCGGTCCCATCTGTCCCTGCACCAGCAGGCCAACCCCTACCAGCGTTACCGCGACCACCCGGACCTGGTGATGGTCACGGCGACGGCCGGATCGGCCCTGGTGCTCCACCCCCGCGTCTTCCACGGCACCTACGCCAACGTGGGCCGCCGGTCTCGGGAGATGTTGCAACTGGGATACCGCCCCGCCTGGTCCGGACCCATCCAGGAGAAGGTTCCGGCCTGGGACCCGGAGGAACTGGATCTGCTTCCGCCTCGGGTGCGGCGGCTGTTCACAGACCGGAACGCCTGCAAGTTTCGGGACGACGGCGATCACAAGCCGGCCGACATGGCCAGCTCCGCCGACTGGATCAGTCCCCGGCGCTGGGACTGGAAGTAGTGCGTCGGTGACGAGTGGTCGCGGCTGGCCGTTCGAGTCCTACTCCTGAAGCCGGGTGAGAGTGAAGGTCCCCAACGGGGTTGCGGTTCGGCCGTTGCCGAGGGGAGGTTCCGTGATCCTTCGAATCGGCTGCGGCTGCGGCGTACGCTCATCTGGCGAGGTGTAGGTCACCCCGCTGTCGGTCCCGGCGTCGTAAGGCTGGAGGGCGACAGTCTGCGCCTCGACCCAATCCCCCGCCTCGAAGAGGCTCAGGCCATGGACGCCCACGAACCAGTCGGGACTGGGGGCGATCATGGACACCAGGGTCACCAGGGGGAAGTCCTGACTGATCTCGAATTCCAAGGAGACCGATCCAGGCGTGCCGATGCCTCGTCCCTGGAGGACGTGTTCGGCGGTTCCGAGGCGGTCGATGGCATCCTGCACCTCATTGGCTAGCAGCCTCTGGGCGCCGGTTTCGGCCATGCTCTTGATCCCCGGAGTGGCGTTCTGTCCCGGCCCCCAGAAACGGACTGCCTCGTTGTGAGTGCCTCCAATGAGTCCCGAGAAATGAGGTGACGACGGGAAATCCCGGGGATGCGTGGCAGCGCTCCAGGTGGCGTTGAAGACGACCCGGTAGCGAGCGGTGGCCGGAATATCGACGGGAATACCCGGGAGGATAGCGGCCGGGACTCCGGTCAGATGAAACCGTCCTCCCTCCAGCAGTCGCTGACGAAGCGCCACGAGATGAAAGGGCTCCTTCGATTCGCAGAGAATCGAACCGATGAATTCCCCTTGACCCGCGTGATCGGGGAAAAACTCACTGGCAAACTTGGGGCTTTCCTCCTCCACCGGGATCGCTTCCAGGGCTTCCCCCTCTTCATCGAACAGGGTCATCCGGAAAAGCGCCGGCTCATTCCCGGCGTTTCCGCCGGATCGAGGGCGGCGAATGGCAATGCCGGTGTCGGTGGAAGTCGAAGGAGACACCTCGACCGGGATGCTCACGCGGTGGGCCGCAGGCGAGGCTGCCACCCCCACCATGTCCACCAACTCTCCGTCCAGCCAGTACTCCAGAAAAAAGGTCACGGCCAAATCGCTCGCCGAGGACCCGTTCTGCCCCTCGATCTGGAAGACGCCGGACCAGATGGGCGAACCGGGTGGAGCCGCCAGGACGTGGCGCATCGTGGCCTGGGGCTCAAGGAGCAACGGAGTCCCGTCGCTGCCGGTGCGATCGACCCCGTTATGGATCCAGGATCGGCCTGATCCGGAACCGAAATCGGGCAGCCGCATCGCACCCTCCCACGTCCGGTCGGTCGGATTGGTGGTCAATACCACCACCTGGAAGCCTCCTCCCACCACTAGGTGGGGGTAGACCACCGGTTCGGATTCTTGGGCCCAGGTGGAGGTTCCGAAGACCAGCAGGATCCCGGGAAGGATCCGTTTGGCCATCGGAGTGATCATGCTGTTCGCGAACTCAGGAAATGTGATTGGCATACATTATAGTCTTACCCAAAAGTTGCGTTGCCGGGGCCGAATTACACCAAGGGAGTGTCTGGAACCCCCGCCGTGGCGCTAAATCCCGTCTACGCCGGCAGATCCAACTCCTCGATGGTCCAGGAGACGGGACGGCCCCGCTTGTCGAAGGAAAAACGTTCTACCAGGTTTCCGGTAGTGAAGACGAAGCCGTCGAACCCGGCGAGCCGAGCCAAACCCTCCAGCTGTTCCCCGTCCGGTTCCCGGCGGTTCAGATCGACCCCCGCTCCCAGGTAGAGTCGGCACCCCGCCCGGCGGCAGACGGGACCGTAGACCCGAGCCAGATCCTGGTCCAGAGGATTCAGACCGACCCCGTCCTCGCCGTTGTTCAGGTACCCGTAACCGGACAACCCTTCCGTCAACTGCCGCCCGCTGATGACGTTCACAACGAGCTCGTCCACCAAACCGTCGCGGACCCACTTCTGCCAGTCCAGGTGCAGGTTGCCGTAGGGTGGCCCCAGGTAGTTTCCCCGGGGGACCGCCAGGGAGAGGCTCTGGCCGGCGGGCCGGAGCAGATCCTTCACCTCCGAGAGGAACCGGCTCAGTGACTCTCCCCGGAGCCTCCGCCAAGATTCCAGGTCGAAGTCGCTGTGCAGAATGTCCACGCCGTGACGGCGGCGGTACTCCTCCACCACGGGGCGATTGAAGCCGAACTGGTCGCCGTAGGCGGCCGGCAGCACGTAGGAACGGGTGCAGAGGTGGAGCCCGTCGGCCGGAGCTTCCGCCAACAGATCGCGCAGCATCTCGAGACGGTAACGGCGGACTTCCGGGTAGGAGTAACAGAGGACTCCCCAGTGGCGCTCCTTCCCTGAGCGGTCCACCTCCACAAACTCGGGATGGGCTGCCGAAAAATCACTTTGATAAGGATATGGCGTCCCCCGGGGCAGATAGAGCAGATCTCGGGGAAGACCCTCATCCAGGAAGGGAAGATAGAGATAGGCTTGTACTCCCGCGGCACGGGTCACCTCGACGAAATCGGCCACATCCTGGATCCGGGAAGCCGCCAGTCTTTCCCAAAAACGGGACCAGCCTCGGGACACTTCCCGGTCGTCCTTGCGCTCGACGCAGTACCGCTGGATGAACCAGTGGTCCACCCGCCAGTAGAATCGACGGACGCCGAAACGCTCCCTCCAATACGCGACCGCCGCAGCCAGCTTCTCCCGATCGTCCAGGCGGGCCTCCCCCCGCCCGTACTCCAGATGATCGGGCCAGTGCACTCGAAGAACGATTTCCTTCGGCATACGCGCTGTGGGGACCGAAAAGACAGATGCGGACATCTCATGCCGCCGAACGGCATGGTGCCGCCTATTCGGCGATAAAGGTCATCTCCCAATCGCCGATCTTCTTGAGCCGGCTGCCGGACATCCGGATGGGGGGCTCCCCCGATTCGGCCCAGGCCTCCAGTTCCTCGACATGTCCCAGCCGCCTCAGATCCGGCAACGACGTGCCGTGACCCCAGAAATAGGCCGAGTGGGCGTCGAACTCGGGGCCCCAGACCTTGGCCGTATCCCAGAAGACCAGCGATTCGACCCCCAGGGCGAAGAGCTGGCGGGCCTTGCGCCGGTACTGCTCCGCACTCAGATGCCGGGGCATGATGTTGAGGGTCACCCGGCACGGAGTCCCCCGGGTCAGATCCAGCCAGTACCGGACGTCGGCCGGGTCCTCCCACGCCAGTTTCCAACTGTAGAGATCCTCCGCCGAGGTGTAGGGCACGACGGTGTCCACCAGGCCTTCCCGGATCCACCGCTCCACGTCGAGACCCCAATAGAGGTTTTCGTCCCGCCGCCCGAACACCCAGACCGAGAGCTGTTTGGGACGACCCTGCTCCGCGGCGACCTGATCCAGCATCCGTCTCAGGTCCCGGACGAACTCGGTCATCACCGCGGCCCGGTGGTTCAGCCAGCGCGGGTCCCTCTCCTCCAGTTGTCTGGGATCCTGACCGTATTTCTCCTGGAAGCTCTCCACCAGCGGCTCTTCGTACTCCACGTAGGGCGGGCGCCGATTGAAAAGGGGACAGATTCCATCCACCGGATATCCGGCCATCTCCCGAAACAGCGATACGAGATAGCGGCGGGTCTCGGGATAGCTCAGGGAAATCCGGGGCGCACGGCTCCCGTCCCGACGGACCGCCCGGAACTCCGGATGTTTCTCGTAGAAACCTCCCTGGTTCATCTCCTCGAAGGGAGGGGAGAAATGAAACGGCCCCATCCCCTCGGCGAACCGGTAGGAGGCGTGGAACTCCATTCCCAGCTCGTGGGCGTGGTCCACCGCGATTCGGAAAGGATCGATTCCTTTTTCGACGTACTCGGTCCAGTTCTCCACCAGGCGCCGATACTCGAAGAGCGAGTAGTCGTCGATCTGCAAGTGGCGGGTGGTGCACATGCGTCCGATCCGGGTGGAGTACGCACACAGGTCCCCGGCGCCCGCTTCCCAGTAGATGCTGCCGAAGTCGGTGTCGCGGTAGCTCTCCAGCAGATCCCGGACCGTACCGGGCTCGCTGTCGACCACGATCCCCGTCCCCACGTCCTGGGTGGCCACGAGACGCTTCCGGCCGGTCCGCTTTCGGTCGGCCTGCAGGGCCTCGACCTCTTCCGGCTCCAAGGGCACGAGCTTGATGTAGGCGATCCAGACGTTCTCGCTGGTGCTGCGCCCCGTCTCCCCCGCCGGGACCTGCTCCCGGCAGAGCTGTTTGAAGCGGATCCCCTGACCGGTCAAATCCGCCGTCTTCCAGTAGACGTCCCGAACCGCCTGTTCGCTCTCCATGGCGGGAGCCGGGAGAAAGACCAGGGAAAACGCCGGGTCGCCATCCAGACGAGTCCAGACCCGCTGTCCCCGAAAGGGGCGGAACGGTGTGTTGTACAACCCGATGTGGACGTCGTGCCAGCCTTGAACCTCGAGGGGGTATCGAACTTCCGCCGCCGCCGTCTCGGGACCCGCCCGCAGGAAGACCCCGCGGAAGTCCTCGGCCTCGTAGTCGATCAGGCGCCAGCACGACCGTTTACCGACTCGGCTCAGGGCCGATCCGGGCCGGCATCGATTCAGATCAGTAAAATAGATAGGGTCGTTGTTCCTTGTGGAGCCATCGGACATGAAGGGATTCTCCTTGATGGTCGAGTCCGGGATCGATTCCAAGTGAAAATTAAGTGAACCCTCAGGGTAGCGGCGGCGTCAATAAATCAAGAAGCTTGAGCTTGTCAAAGCCGGATCCACCAGCGCCATCAATACTCTCATCAAGGATGGCCGATTCCCGCCCAGACGGAGGTTGTGGGATGCATCTGCTCAACAGAATTCACCTCTTTTCCATTCTCTCGGCTGCAGCTTTGATCCTGGCGACCCCGCCGGTCCAGGGCGCGACTCCGGTGCTGGACGCCATGAAGGAAGAGCTCCAACGCTCAGTTGAGCTCCTCTCACAGCAGCCGACTCCCATCTATTATCTCAGCTACGAAATCACCGAAGATCGCAATTTCGCCCTGAGCGCGTCCTTCGGGAACGTCACCCGAAGCTCCGAGGGAGAGCGCCGGATCGTGGACATCGATCTTCGGGTCGGCAGTCCCGAACTGGACAACAGTCATCCGATTCGCGGAGATTTCTTCGCCAACTTCCGGTCATTCTCCCGAGTGGAGGTGCCCACGGACAATCCGGATGCGCTTCGAAATATCCTGTGGTACGAGACGGACAAGAAATACAAAAGAGCCGTCGAGCAACTGACCAAAGTCAAGGCCAACGTCCGGGTCAAAGTGAAAGAGGAGGATCAGGCGGGAGATTTTTCGCCCGAGGCGCCGGAGAAATGGCTGGAGGATCCGCTTGCTCTGAACTTTGACCGTGCCTCGTGGAACCAAAAACTTCGCCGGTACACGGCTCCATTTTCCCGCTTCGGTCATATCTACCAGGCGGATGCGATCCTGACGGCCGTCGCCGAGACTCGCTGGTTCGTGAACAGTGAGGGAGCCGAGCTCCGGACCTCCCAGACCTACTATCGACTGATGATCACCGCGTTCACCAAGGCCGAGGATGGGATGGAGCTGCCGCGATACGAATCCTTCTTCTCCTTCACTCCGGACGGACTTCCCGAAGACGGCGTCGTGCTCCGGAAGGTGGAGAAGATGATCAGCGATCTGGAAGCCCTGAGGGCGGCTCCCGTGGTGGATCCCTACACCGGGCCCGCCATTCTTTCGGGTCGGGCCAGCGGAGTCTTTTTCCACGAGATTCTCGGCCACCGCGTCGAGGGGCATCGACAGAAGCGGGAGGAGGAAGGTCAGACCTTCAAGAAAATGGTGAATCAGAGGGTGCTGCCGGAGACCTTCTCGGTCGTGTTCGATCCTACGGTTCGAAGTATCGAGTCGATGGATCTCGTCGGCGCCTACCGGTTCGACAACCAAGGGGTGAAGGCCCAGCGGGTGGAGGTGATCAAAAAGGGGGTCTTGAAGAACTTCCTGATGTCACGTACGCCCATTGAGGGATTCTCCCGTTCCAACGGACACGGTCGCAAGCAGGCGGGACGGTCCCCCGTAGCCCGCCAGTCGAACCTCTTGGTCGAAGTCGGCAAAACCCACTCACGCCAGGAGCTCAAGACCATGTTGATCGATCGGCTCAAGCGGGAGGACAAGCCCTTCGGACTCTATTTCGAGGACATCCAAGGAGGCTTCACCATGACGGGCAGGAGGACTCCCAATGCGTTCAATGTGTTGCCGACGATGGTGTTTCGGATTTATGCCGACGGGCGCGAGGAGCTGGTCCGAGGCGTGGACCTGATCGGGACACCGCTGACCACGTTCAGCCAGATCACTGCCGCGGACGATCAAGTGGAGGTGTTCAGCGGCTCCTGTGGCGCCGAGTCCGGTTGGGTGCCGGTGGCGGCCGTGTCGCCGGGCGTCCTGGTCTCTCAGATCGAAGTCCAGAAGAAAGAGAAATCCCAGGAAAGGACTCCGATCCTGCCCCTTCCCGAGCCTGCGTCTTAGCCCGGCAGGAGCACCCAAATGCCACATTCTGCCACCAGCGACACCCACCATGGTCCCGGACGTGTCCAGCAAACAAGGAGTAGGTCCATGACGCCCTGCCGCGCCCCGATTCTGTGCAGTTTCATCCTGTTGGTGATGGGTTCAACGTGGCTTCAAGCACAAGAGAGCGTCCTGATGAAAGCGATGCGCGATGAGCTGGGACGGAGTATGGAGAAGCTGCAACTCGAAGGGATGGAGAAACCTTACTACGTCGCCTATTGGGTTCAGGAGTCTCAGAACTTCCGGGTTGCGGCCAGTCTGGGGGGAGTGCTCAACCGGGGAGGGGGGAGCAGCCGTTCTCTTTCGGTCCAGGTTCGAGTCGGCGAACCTGGTTTCGACAACACCAATTTCTTTGATTTCGGCGCAATGCGTTCCGGAGTGGTCTGGACCGGAATGCCCACTCCCTTACCTCTGGCAGACGATTACGGAGAACTGAGACGAAAGATCTGGCTGGCCACCGACGGGGCCTACAAACAGGCTGTCCATCGGCTCGCCAAGAAACGTGCGGCTCTCCAGAACAAGACTCGGGCCGAGGAGGTCGCCGATTTCAGTCAGGAAGAACCTGTTGAATTCAGAGACTCCCGGCCCCTGGTGGAACTTGCAGATGCAGCGCAGGTGGAAACAACGGTGAAGGAGTTGTCCGCTCTCTTCCAGGAGGCGCCCCACATCTTCGCCTCACAGGTCCGGGCCCAGCTTCGCCGCACGACGACGTACTTCGTGAACAGCGAAGGGTCTGCGTATGTCCAAAGCGAGCCTTCGGCCAGGATCCGGGCTCTGGGCGGTACCCAGGCCTCCGACGGGACGGAGTTGGAAGACTTCGTCGTCGCTTACGGACGTTCATGGGAGGACCTGCCCGGTCAGACTGATTTGGCCAAAAAGATTCGGGGAATGATCGCTCACCTGGACCAACTGCGTGAGGCCGAAAACATCGAACTCTACAGCGGTCCGGTCCTCTTCGAGGGACAGGCTGCCGCCGAGCTCGTGAGCCAAGTACTGGTTCCCCGGCTGCTGGGTCAGAGGGTTCCCAGGTTGGACGATCCCAGGAATGAACGATACGTCCAACGGTCCCGGAATCCGTTTCAGGACCGGTTGGGTGCTCGGGTCCTTCCCAGGTTCCTGTCGATCGTAGACGACCCGACCGTGAAGCACCACGGTTCGGTTCCTCTTCTGGGCGGGTACGAGGTGGACGAGGAAGCCGTGCGTTCCGGGGAGACGACCGTTGTCCGGAGGGGAATTCTCAAGACCTTGTTGACGACTCGAAACCCGGTCAGGGGAGTGCCGAACAGCACCGGAAATCGGCGAAACATGGGACCCGCCCCCTCCAATCTTTTCGTTCGCGCACAGAACGGAATGAATCGTGACGAGATCAAGCAAGAACTTCTCAGTCTGGTGCAGGAACGGGGACTTGACTACGGCATCATCGTGCGGCGTCTGGGAAACCCGCACCTGAAGCTGTCCAGGGACCGCAGTGCTGCGTTCATGATGCCGGGATCCCGGGAGAGTTCGCGGGTCGAGCCGGCCATTCTGGCTTACAAGGTGCTGTCGGACGGACGGGAAGAGCCGATTCGGAAGGTGACACTATCCGGAGTGAGCGAGTCCAGCTTCAGGGACATCGTCGCTGCTTCCGACACGGCTGAAGTCTACGACATGGAATATCGCCGTCCGGATCGCATGTTCGCTTCGTTTTTCATGATGGGGGCCGGGGGGTCGATGGAAGCGCCTCTGATGTCCCTGGTGACACCGTCTCTCCTGTTCGAGGACGTGACACTGAAAAGACCGGCCGAGGACATCCCCCGGCCTCCCGTGACTCCTCCCCCTGCGCGCGGCCAATAACACCCGCGTCGCCATATCCGCTTCCGTCACCGCGGGGAGCCCCGTCACCTCGGCTGCCAATCCCACACCGCCCATGTACAATGGGAGCCGGGTTGCCATGGCCTTCAAGTCCCACATTCTCATCGTTTTCGGACTGCTCGGGTCCGGTTTCGGGGCAGAGTCCCGTTCGGCGGCGGTCCCTGACCCGTTGGCCCAGGAAGTCCGGACCCTCCTTGAGAACCACTGCATCCAGTGCCACGGTCCCTCGCAGCAACTGAACGGCCTTCGTCTGGACAGCCGGGAGGGCGCTCTGGCAGGGGGCTACTCGGGGCCCTCTCTGGTCTTGGGCGACGGCGGCGGCAGTACCCTGATCCGGAGACTGACCAGTGAAGACCCCAGCACGCGCATGCCCCTGGCGGCGCCACCCCTCCGTCCGGATCAGATCGAGGTGCTGACCCGTTGGATCGACCAGGGAGCCCCCTGGCCCCGCGAGATGCCGGTTCGGGCCGACTCGGATTCTGTTTCCCCAACAGAGGCGCAGCACTGGTCGTTCCGCCCCATCGACCGGCCCGAGCCCCTGCCGGAGACAACCGGAGCCTGGGATCGGTCGCCCATCGACTCGTTGATCCGGAACCGACTGGACCAGGAAGGATTGTCCCCTTCCCCCATGGCCTCCAAAGAGACCCTCATCCGCAGGGTCAGCCTGGACCTGACCGGTCTCCTGCCCAGCGTCGAGGAGGTGGAGGCCTTCTTGCGCGACGACCGGCCCGACGCCTATGAGCGGTTGGTGGACCGGCTCCTGGCATCGCCCCGTTACGGCGAGAAATGGGCCCGGCACTGGCTGGACCTGGCCCGCTACGCCGACAGCGACGGCTACGAGAAGGACCTGCTCCGTCCCCACGCCTGGCGCTGGCGGCAGTGGGTGATCCAGGCGCTGAATCGCGACCTGCCCTTCGACCGCTTCACCCTCGAGCAAATTGCCGGAGATCTCCTCCCCGGGGCGAGCCTTGAACAGAGGGTCGCGACCGGATTCCTGCGCAGCGGCCTCAAGAATCGGGAAGCGGGCGTACCTCGAGGTCAGGTGCGGTTCGAGGAGATATTGGACCAGACCAACACCATGGGCTCGGTCTGGCTGGGGCTGACCTTGGGCTGCGCCCAGTGTCACGACCACAAGTACGATCCCCTGAGCCAGAAGGAGTACTACCAGTTCCTGGCCTTCTTCAATCAGACCCAGGGCCGGGAGATGGATGCACCCCTCGGGGGAGAAACGGAGCCATTCCTGGAGGAATTCCCGCGCTACCGCCAGCAGAGGAAAGAACTTCTCGACAACGGCGAGATCTCGGTTCCCAGGCTGCAAGCGCGATGGGAAACCATGCTCCTGGAGGCAATGGAGTATCCGGGGAAGCATCTGGACTGGGACGACATTCTCCGGGGCGCCATTCTCAACGAGTTGGACCGGGCTCCGGAGTTGCTGGGGTCGGGCCCCGCGGGCCGCACCTGGCGGGAAAACGACCGGGTGACCCACTATTTCTTCAAGTATCCCGGTCCGGAGAACGCCAAGGAAGAGGCCCTGAGCGAGAAGTTGAAGGATCTGAAGGGGAAGCTGGCCGAGCTGGAAACGTCCTTCCCCGATGTGACCCGGGCCGATGTCGTTCAGGCCCTGCCGGGCGCCACCCATATCGCCCTGCGGGGAGACTATCGAGTCCCTGGAGTGGAGGTCCGGCCCGGCACGCCCGGCTGGCTGCCTCCCCTCCGGAACGGGGAGGAACCACCCCGGCTGGGGCTGGCCCGATGGCTGGTGGATAAGAACAACCCCCTGACCGCCCGCGTCGCCGCGAATCGGCTCTGGCAGGAACTGTTCGGGCGTGGACTCGTGAGTACTCCCGAGGACTTCGGCACCCAGGGATCCAAGCCCTCCCATCCGGCTCTCCTGGATTGGCTGGCCTCGGAGTTCATGCGCCGGGACTGGAGCCAAAAGAAGATGTTGCGCCGACTGGTGACGTCGGCCACCTACCGCCAGCCCTCCCGGGTCGAGCAGCGGCTGGAGCAGACGGATCCGGAGAACGTCCTGCTCGCCCGGCAAAGCCGGCTGCGCCTTCCCGCCGAGCTGATCCGCGATGCGGCGCTGAGGGCGGCTGGAGTGCTGGATTCCCGAATCGGCGGCAAGAGCATCCGTCCGGCTCAGCCCGATTGGATCGCCACGATCACCTACGGCAAGTCCGGCTGGGAGCCCAGTTCGGGTGCGGACCGCTTCCGCCGCGGCCTTTACGTGCTCTTCCGGCGAAGCGCTCCCTATCCCCAGATGGTGAACTTCGATGCTCCCGACGCCAGCGCCACGGTCTGCCGGCGGGAGCGCTCCAACACACCGCTCCAGGCCCTGAACCTGCTCAACGACCCCGTCTTCATGGAAGCGGCCCGGTTTCTGGCGCAACGCACGCTCCGGGAGGCCCCTCCCCGCTGGGAAGAACGATTGGACCACATCTACCAGCTCTGTTTGAGCCGGGAACCCACTCCGGACGAACGTCGTCTATTCCGACGTTTTCTTGGACGGCAGAGGGCGATTCTCCAGGAGGAACCGGAGTCGGTGAAACAACTCGCGAACGGGGCCGATTCGGACCTGGAGCCCCTGTTGGCGGCCACCTGGACCGCGGCTGCCCGAGCCGTGTTGAACCTGGACGAGTTCATCACCCGGGAATAGAGATGACTCCCTTTCAACTTCGTGCCCTCCAGGGCCGCCGGGACTTCCTGCAGAACTGCGCTTCCGGAATCGGCGTGATGGCTCTGGCCGACCTGCTCACCCTCGACGGCCTGACCGCCGCCCCCACTCCGGGCGGTCCCCTGCGGCCGGCGGCTCCCCACTTCGCACCCAAGGCCAAGAATTTCATCTTCATGTTCATGGAGGGCGGTCCCAGCCAGTACGAACTCTTCGATCCCAAACCGGCTCTCAACCAATACCACGGCAGACCTCTTCCCGAATCCCAGACCGAAGGCCTGGAATTCGCGTTCATCCAGCCTTCGGCGTCGATCCTGGCCAGCTCCGTTCCTTTCCGGCGCTACGGCCGGTGCGGCATGGAGCTCTCGGAGTGGATCCCCCACATCGGCTCCTGCGCCGACGACATCAGCCTGGTCCGTTCCATGCACACCGACTCCTTCAACCATCATCCGGGCCAGTTGCTGCTCTTCACCGGAACCATCCAGATGGGCCGTCCCAGCCTCGGCGCCTGGATCGCCTACGGCCTGGGGAGCGAGTCCAGGAACCTGCCCGGATTCGTGGTCCTGACTTCCGGTCCCGGGGGCACCAGCGGCGGGTCGACCAATTTCGCCAGCGGCTTCCTGCCCTCCCACTACCAGGGGACGGTCTTTCGCCAGTCGGGAGACCCGATTCTCTACCTGGGCAACCCACCCGGGATCAGTCATTCCACCCAGCGGGCTTCGTTGGACCTGATTCGGGATCTGAACCAACAACATCGGGAGTCCACCGGCGACGCCGAGATCGCCTCTCGCATCTCCAACTACGAGCTGGCGTTCCGGATGCAGACCGCGGCTCCGGAGTTGACCGATCTCTCTTCCGAACCGGCCGAGATCCGGGAACTTTACGGCCTCGACCGTGCGGACGAAGCGGAGCGTCAGTTCGCGGCCAACTGCGTGCTGGCTCGCCGCATGGTGGAGCGGGGCGTCCGTTTCGTCCTGATGATGGACCACGGCTGGGACGATCACACCGAGATCAACAAGAAGCTCCCCAAACGGGCCCGCAAGATCGACCGGCCCACGGCGGCCCTGCTCAAGGACCTGAAACGGCGGGGCTTGCTGGAGGAGACCCTGGTGGTCTGGGGCGGCGAGTTCGGGCGAACGCCCATGGTGGAGCTGAGAACCCCCGAAGACGCCAGCTATGCAGGCCGGGACCACCAGCCCTCCGCCTACAGCCTCTGGATAGCCGGAGGGGGAATCCGGGGAGGCCAGGTGGTGGGGCGAACCGACGACTTCGGGATCCGGATCGAAGAGGATCCGATCCACATCCACGATCTGCAGGCCACCCTGCTGCACTGCCTCGGGCTCGACCACACTCGGCTCACCTACCGTTACATGGGACGGGAGTTCCGGCTCACCGACGTGGCCGGCCGGGTCATCGAAAAACTATTGGTGTAACCGCGCTCCATACCGCGCCCCGTGGCGCGGCAACCCTCTTTCCTCACCTTCCTCTTTCCTCACCGGGCGGCCAGGATGCTCCCCAGAAACTTTTGCGTCCGGGCTTCCCGCGGCTGGGAGAAGATGATCCCGGGAGCCGCGTCCTCCACGATCCGTCCCTGGTCCAGGAAAACGACCCGGTCGGCGATGTCCTGGGCAAAACCCATGTGGTGGGTCACGATCAACATGGTGATGTCGCTCTCCTGGGCCAACATTTCCAACACCTGAAGCACCTCGCCCACCAACTCGGGGTCGAGCGCCGATGTGACCTCGTCGAAGAGCATGATCCGGGGCTGCATCGCCAGGGCCCGGGCGATGGCCACCCGCTGTTTCTGACCTCCCGAGAGCTGCGCCGGATAAGCATCGATCTTGTCCAGCAGGCCGACCTTCTTCAGCAGGGCCAGAGCACGCTCCCGAGCCGTTTCCTGGGACAGGCCCAGGACCCGCATGGGCGCCACCGTCAGGTTCTTCAGCACGGTCATGTGGGGAAACAGATTGAACTGCTGGAAGACCATTCCCACCTTGCTCCGAATCTCCCTCAGGTGGCGAGATCCGGCAGGAACCTGCCGTCCCCGGTGGTCCCGCTCCCAGACCGCCTGGCCATCGATGAGCACCTGGCCCGAGTCCACGCGCTCCAAGGTCATGAGGATGCGGAGAATGGTCGATTTCCCGGAACCGCTGGGTCCGATCAGGGCCAGCTTCTGGGAGGAGGGTACCTGGAGATCGAGGTCGTCCAACACCAGAAGATCTCCATACGACTTCCGGACCCGTTGCATGGAGATGATTGCGTCGTGACTGTTTTGGGACAAGATCTGCCTATCGAATCCGGAAGCCGTACAGGTCAGCGTGCTGCAGGTAGAAGCGGAGCCGAACCGGCCGGCCTCGCAACGAAGCCAGATCCGGTTTTTCTCTCCAGGTCACTTCTTGCCGAGTGCTGTCGAAGGCGGTGAGCAGGCACTCGTTCCGGCGGTAACCGGCCATCGGCCGCCCGGCTTCGTCCAGGATCTCCACACCGACGCGGCCCTTGGTGGCCGCCGCGTTGACCGTCAACCGGCTCCCCTGAAAAACCAGCGGATGGGTCGTCAGCACGCCCTCCCGCTCACCGGCCCGCCTCGACGCGAATCCATTGGTGCGGTACTCCACTTGGGCGGGAGCGATCTGGAACACCCGGCTCTTTTCGATATGGTCCTCCCGGGTCTGACCCGTATTGGCCTCGAGCTCCGCCCAGAAGCCTTGGCGAACTTCCTCCACCGTCTGGCTGCAATGGGGCCGCCGCCAACTCCAAATGCATTCGTAAAGAGCCCACGCCGGCCCCACTGGCGCCGGCGAGGAAAGATAGGGCCGGCCGTTGTATTGCACGTCATTGAATATCCCGGAGGCGGGAATCGGGGTGTCGCCCGGCCCGCCGCCCACCAGTTTGTCCCGGATCCAGGCGTTGACGTGCAGGGTATTGGTGCCGTGGTACAAACCGACGGAACGGTCTCCCTCTTCTGAGCCCTCTGCGAAACCGTAGACAATCCCGTAATCGAAGCTGCCGTCGGGTCCGTTGGGAATCCAGGCCCGGTCTCCTCCCAGATCCTCCCAGTGGATCCCGTTGCGGCTCACCCAAAGGTGGATTGCCATCCGTTGAGTTCCGCAGTCGTAGAGTGGAAAGAAGGCGACGTAGAGGTCGCCGATCCGCTTCACCCGCTGCATCCCGTAGCTCTGGTGCTTCGGGTGCTCCCGCGGCGGCGCCCAGATATAGCTCCGGTTCCAGTTCACCCCGTCGCGCGTGGTCAACCGCCCCAGGTTCCGCGAGACGGCCCACTTGTTGTCGTAGCGCACCAACGCCCGTCCCATGGACGGAGGATGAGCGGCGAAATAGAGCACCAGCTCACCGGTCCGCTCGTCGTAGAACATGGGGCCCAGGTTGTCGGTGGGGCTGTCCAGCGTCTCCACCTGCAGGTGACGCCTCATGAAAGGCCGCTCCGTCGTGAGATACCCGACCCCCTCCGAGTCCCGGACCATCAGGTAAGTTCCCGGCTGAAACTCCATGTCCGGGTACTTGGGACTGCCGACCCGGGTGGCGGTCCGCAAATCGGGCGTGCCACGGGTTCTATAGTCCCACAGCCCCCCGAACTCGCCCTCTTCCCCCACATGGCCCCGGGACGGCATCTTCTCCAGGATGTTGTTGGCCCGGGAACCTTGGAACTCCACCAGCCCCAGCTCCGGTTTGGTCCAACGGACTCCGTCGCTGGACACCGCCAGAAGCCGGTAACGGGTCGCGCTCATATATTCCAACTCGTACCGTTGTTGCTCCCGGTTGAAGACAGGGACGGCGCCGTCGGGCAGCATGACTGAATGACCCTCCCAAGGACGGTCGGGCCGGATCAGGGGCCGATGGTCCAGCTTGCGGGCCGGATGGAAGATCCTACGAAGATTCCGCTGGTCCTCGATCAGAAAGTCGTCCACGAACAGTTGGGGAGCCACCGGGATCTCAAGGGGCGGTTCCGGTCTCGGGGCCGGCCCGTTCCGGTGCAGGTACAACGCCCGGCGGGGTCCGTCCTCCCAGAGCCGGCCGTCCACCCGAGGCCTCACCCGCACGTGATAGGTGGCCGCCTTCAGGCCGGTCAGATCGAAGGCCACGTTTGCCTTGTCTGGGGTGAGCCTGACTGCGGTGGCGGGTGATCGCACGCGCCCGGTGCGGGCTTCCACGAGATCGACCTCCACCGCCAGTTCCCGGACCGGCGCGCCTTTCTTGAGCCAGAGTTCCACCTCGGCGGCGTTGTCGTCGATATAGGCCAAGCGGTCCGGATCCGCTCCGATCCAGGTCTGAACCGGGAGTCGGAAGTCGTTGGAGAACAGGAGCACGCCGTCCCGGACCCGTCTTCCCTTGACGGTCAAGAGGTAGTTGCCCGGGTCGTGGGTGTCGATCCACCAGCCGGTTCGCAAATATCCCCGGACCCTCTCCTGGGGCCCCTTGTGGCTGGGGGCAGGAAGTGGCCGGTAGGGTCCGTGACCCAGTAGGGGACCCAGATCGAAGCCGGCCGCAGCGTCTTCCGCTCCGGGGTCCAGAAGCCGTCTTTCGGTGCGAGCCCCGCCTGCAGGAAACCCCACCGACACCTCCAGCTCCACGGGTTCCGCCGCGGCGTAGTGAAATTGGAGCCGATGGCCGGCCTCTCCCGCAAAATTCAACTGGAATCCGGTGGGGTCCGCTTCCTGATCGCCCCGTTGGACCCGATAGGGAGCCAGATCGATGGGCGCGGACGAAATCTGAGGAACCACCTCCCGGGAGAAAAAGAGTAGGAACAGGATCGGAACCAGCATCCGTCGGGCGCTAGAATTCATCGCGGATCCTCCGCCGAAGTCGGGTGTTCGTTTGGTGTCGGTTTCGGACTTATTCTAGCAGTCCGTGGTGAAAGTCCCGCGAGCACCGAGACCGTTCCTGCGCCCGCCGGACAAGGCGCTTCGGAGGGAGCATACCGGGGTATGTGACCGAGTCGCAACGCAGTCCGCCGGGATGCAGGGACGGTCGAATGCCGTGACGACTTTTGCCACGGGCTGCTAGCCTGAATTCCAAACCGGGTCCCGGTGGCGGCGTCTCGACGGGAATTGTTATCGTGTCCGTATGGCGAACGGTTCCGCCCTCCGTCTTCGGGGCATCAGGAAACACTACGGCAAGAAGACGGCTCTTGACGGCGTGGATCTGGAAACGCCGCGGAACACCATTTGCGGGTTGATCGGTCCCAACGGCGCCGGCAAGACCACTCTGCTGCGCATCATTCTCGACATCATCGGTCCCGACAATGGGACCGTCGAGGTGTTGGGCACCACCGACCTCCAATCGACCCGCCTGCGCATCGGCTACCTCCCGGAAGAGCGCGGGCTGTATCCCAAGATGCGGGTCATCGACCACCTCGTATTCCTGGGTGTGCTCAAGGGACTGGGCAGACGGGACGCCATGCAACGGGCTCGCACCGGACTTGAGGAGGTCGGGCTCGGCGAGCGCGCCCGGGACAGGGTGGAAACTCTCTCCAAGGGAATGCAGCAGAAGGTCCAGCTTCTGGCCACGATCCTCCACGAGCCGGAGCTGCTGGTCCTGGACGAGCCGTTCAGCGGACTGGACCCACTCAACGTGGAGCTCTTCAAACGGTTGGTCCTGGAGCGGCGCCGGGCGGGAGCGACCGTACTCCTATCGACCCACATGATCGAAGACGCCGAGCGTCTCTGTGACCGGGTGTGCATGATCGCCGGCGCCAACAAGGTCCTGGACGGGAAGGTGAGCGACTTGAAGGCGGCCTCCGGGCGGCGGGATCTGGCCATCGCCTTCGAGGGGAGCAGCGAGTTCCTGGCGGCGCCCGGCCTGGTGGAACGGGCAGCCGACCAGGGTGGTTACGTGGAAGTTCGGCTCCAGGCAGGCGCCGACCCACAGGCGCTGCTCCGCGGGGCCCTGGAGTCTGGGGTGAGGATTTCACGTTTCGAACTGACGGAACCCTCACTGCGAGAGATCTTCATGGAGAAGGCCGAGGCGGCCGGCCTGTCGGCGAGTGACGCCCCCGTGGCCGGCGAGGGGACCGGAAGATGAACCCGTTTACGCCGAACGTCCTGGCAGTTGCGGTCCGGGAGTTCATGCAACGCGTCAAGACCAAGTGGTTCATCCTGGGCACCATCGGAATGCCGGTGATCATGGTCGGGGTGGCATTCCTGATCGTTTTCGCCATGCGGGACGTCGAGGACTCCGAGAAGGGGAAGACCATTGGCGTCGTGGACGCCGATGGAATCGTAGCGAATCTCCTGGTGGAGGAGTTGAATGACGGTTCCGTTGCGGCGTCGAGGGTGAGCGACATGGAACCTCTCCCTGTCCCCACGATCAGGGAACGATTCCTGTCGGCGCCGTTCGACTACCTGCTGATTCTACCGTCGGGAGTCGCCGTTTCAGAGGGGGTGGTCCGCACCCCGAATCGACGGGAGCCGGCGCAGAACCGGGAGACGGATGACGCGGAGGACCGGGTGGCCGCCACCCTGCTGGGCAAGGACAGGGTGCCGTCGGCAACCCGAAGATCGGTCCGAAACGCGCTCCAACGCGCCCTCTTGCAGACGCGTCTCCAAGCGGCGGGAGTCGAAGCGGTAGACGCTCGAGAGCTGCTGCGCCGACCTCGATTGAATACCGTCAACGTCACCGAAACGGGCGATAGCCGCTCCCAGACCATACAGACCGTTGCCAGCATGGGTATCGTCTACGTCTTTTTCATGCTCCTGGTAGCTTACGGGCAGATGGTCCTGATGTCGACCATCGAGGACAAGCAATCGAACATCGTCGAAATCCTGGCATCGTCGTTACGCCCCTGGGAACTGATGCTGGGGAAGATATTGGGGTGCGGCGCCATGGCCCTGGCTCAGATTGGAATCTGGGCGCTGATGTTGGCGGCCGCGGCGGGCTACGTTCTCACCCGCGGCGGATTGCCAAGTTTCCCCTCCACTATCCCCGCTTCCGGCGGCCCCGGCCCTCTCCCAGGTGATGCTGCCGAGTTGGCGGACATCGACCGGATTTCGGGCTCGATCCCATGGGACAGCATGGTCCCCGCTCTCCTTTTCTTCCTGCTCGGCTACCTTCTCTATACCTCGGTTTTCGCCGCCGTCGGGGCCACGGTCAGTGACCTTCAGGACGCCCAACAGGCGGTGACGCCCATCGTCTTCGTGAGCATGATCTCCCTCATCGCGGGCCCCTTGCTGATGGAGAGTCCCAACAACAGATGGGCCGTGATGCTGTCGATGGTCCCTCCTTTCAACGCTGTGGTGATGCCGTCCCGGCTCTTCTCCACCGGAGTCCCGCTCTGGCAGTGGATGCTCTCCCTGGTCCTGTTGGCCGCGGCTGTGGCGGCCGCCGTCTGGATGTCCGGGCGGATCTATCGAGTGGGAATCCTGATGCGGGGACAGCGCGCCAGCCTCCCCGAGATCGTTCGCTGGGTCCGCCACGGCTGAATTGACCGTCCCCGTATCTGCCCACTCTCTACTATCTCCTCTTTCCTTCCCTTCCCCTCTTCCTCATTGCGCCCAGGTTCGGTTCGGCGTACTCTGACTTTGTGAAGACCCTGGCCAGCTCTACGCTCTTGTTCGTCCTGGCCACCAGCCCCATGGTCTGGGTGGTTCAAGAAACGGAGAGCGAGCCGGCGGCTTCGGTCTGCCCGACTCATGGGAGCGTCTGCTGCTGCCCGGACCTGTGCTTGAAGCAGTTGAAGAACCCGGACAACCGTCATCGGGCCTGCGCCCGGCCGGTGCGGAAGCCGGACGCGCTCCGGTTCGTCTCCGACTGCGGAGCTGAGCCCGAGCTCATTGGTTTCATGAACCTGAAGGCGGTCTTCCTCTCTCCGGTTTGGACCGGTTCCGAAGACTTTGACTCCGGTCTTCACCAGGAAACTCCCTTACCGACACCCCTGATCCCGCCAGCCGTAGAAGATCCTCCTCCACGCCGCTCTTCCTGATTCGACGACAGCAGTACGACGATTTCGGGTCCCCGACGGCCGGAGTGACATCTGCGCGCCCACCGGGGTCCCCGTCTCTTCTGAGCGTGCGATACCACAAGGAGGATCGTATGCGCCAACTTATTGGCACCGCGGTCTGGCTCCCGCTCGCCTGCATGGCGGCGGCGGGAGGGATGCTCCCGGCCGCGGAAACCGAGCCCGTATTGTTCGAGGGCCGGGTCCTGGACCCTCACGGCTATCCCATTCCAGGCGCCGAAGTGAAGGCCCTCCGTTCCGGCCGACCGGTGGAGGCCCGCTTCACCGATGATCGAGGCGAGTTTCGGGTCCGCCTGAAACCGGGACGCTATTCGTTGAGGGTCAGGGTGCCCGGATTTCAGATCTACCAAAGGACGTGGCTTCTGGGGGATGAGCCCCAGGAATTGCTGGTGCGGCTGGAGGTGGATACCGCCACGCAACATTTGGAGGTCAGGGCGAGTGCTCCCCGGATGCACCGCGAGCTGGCTGTCGGCAGTGGCAAGATCGACCGTCAAGAGAGTCAGGACCTGGCCGAGCTCCTCCGGGGCGAGCCGGGCACGGCTGCAGTCCGGCGAGGACCCATCAACCTGGAACCGAACATTCGGGGCCTGCAGGAAAACCAGATCGGAACCTTCGTGGACGGGACCCGGACCTTTGCCGCCGGTCCCGCCCGCATGGACTCGGACATGAGCCATGTCAGCCCCCACGCCGTCCGGTCCATTCGTGTGGTCAAGGGGCCTTACGCCCTGGGTTGGGGGGCCGGGGTTCTGAGCGGAATCCAGGTACAGACCTTCCGGCCTCCATTCTTCACCGGCGGCAGCCGGTTCCATGGCCGGCTCGGCTACCGCTACGGACAAAATGCCGTCAACCAGGACGGACATGGCCTGTTCTGGGGCGGGAACGAGTGGATGCGGCTCCATCTGCTCTACAACCGGCGGCAGGGCAACGACTACCGGGCAGGCGACGGGAGCCGGGTCCCAGGCGACTACAAGTCGGACGACGCGCATTGGAGCCTGGGTTTCAAGCTGCTGCCGGACCTCGTCCTGGACTATGCCGGGAGCTATCAGCAACAGCATGGCATCGATTACCCCGGACGGATCCTGGACGCCACCTACTTCCATACCCGGTCCAATGCCGTGGGGTTGACCTGGAGTCCGACCGGAGGGGCCCTTTCCGAGATCCGAGGCCAGTTCTACCTGAACTTGAAGGACCATCTCATGAACAACGAGGAGAAGCCCACGGCGCGCCCGATGCCCGGCCGGAAGCCTCCGTTCGGTCTATTGGTGGACCTTCCCACCGAGTCGAATACCATCGGTGGAGACTTCTCGGCCCTGGTCGAGCGTGGTCTCTGGGACTGGAGGTTCGGACTGGACTTCTATAATTCGAACCAGACGGCCACCCGGTCCATCTTCAGGCGCACTCCCAGGGTCCTCCTGTTCCGGGACGTGGTCTGGCCCGATGCCGAATTGAACGACCAGGGATTCTATGTCCAGATGCTCCGTGAGGGAGAGCACACCGAATTGGCGGGAACGGTCCGGCTCGATCGGGTCCAATCCACCGCCGGCACGGTTTCCGACTTCTTCGCCGCCAACACCCAGGGCGGGCTCGACCGGGAGGAGACCCATCTGAGCGCCGCCTTGAACGGCAGATGGTCGATCAGCCGGGTCGTGTCCTTGACCGCCGGACTGGGACGCGCCGTGCGAACCGCCACCGTCCTGGAGCGTTATTCGGACCGATTCCCCGCGACCAAATTCCAGATCGCGGCCGAGTTCATGGGCAATCCGGCATTGAACCCGGAAGAAAGCCTGGAATTCAATCTGGGCGGCAGCCTGATTCGGGAGACGACCCGCCTGGACCTGGACCTCTTTCACCGCGTGATCGGCAACTACATCACCGTGCAGGCGGACCCCTCCCTGCGGAAGCGGCTGCCTCTGAGCCCGCCGACCGTGTTCCGCTACATCAACGGTTCTCAGGCCCGTTTCCGCGGAGCGGAATTGACTCTGGAACAGGGGCTGGCTCCCGTTTTCCGGCTCCGGGGATTCCTCTCCTACATCTGGGGAGTGGACGAGCTGTTCGGGGAACCGATCCTGGGCCTACCGCCACTTCAGGGACAGGCAGCCCTGGAACTGAGCTCTCCCGACAGGCTTTACTGGGTGGAACTGGCGGTCACGCTGCTGGACAGTCAAACCCGGGTGGCCGCCAGCCGATTCGAGCAGATGACCGATGGTTACACCGTCGTCGATCTGAGAGGGCGTGCTTCGCTCACCTCCGGATGGACTCTGAAGGCGGGGGTGGAAAATCTGGGAGATCGACTCTACAGCAATCACCTCAACTCTCCCAATCCCTTTACCCGCAGCCGAATCCCGGAGCTGGGCCGAAACTTCTACGCGGGACTGGAGTACGAGTTCTAATGGAGCGGCGACTTTCTTGTCGCCGAACGGGAGCGGCGGTTTCTAACCGCCGAACTCCGGAGTCGCAATTTGGCGCCGGAGAATGGGCGATTGGAAATCGCCCCTCCTGTGGGCGACTGGAAATCGCCCCTCCTCACGCCACGCGGCGCGGTTTCAGTAGGCGCTGGAGCCGGGGGCTCTCCTCCAGAATGATGGTTTCGGACCGGTTCGGACCGGTGGAGATGATGGAGATATCCGCACCGGTGAGCTCGCCAAGCCGATGCAGATAGGACTTGGCCTGCTCCGGCAGGTCGTCGTAATTCTGAATGTCGGAGGTGTCCTGCTGCCATCCGGGATGCGTCTCGTAGACGGGGCTCACGTCTTCAAGTGCTCCCACGTCGGTGGGGAAACTCGTCATTCGGGTCCCTCCGTAGCCGTAGCCGGTACAGATCCGAAGCTCTTTCAAATGGTCCAGAACGTCCAATTTGGTGACGACGAGCGTGTCCACGTGGTTGATCAGATTGCTGTAGCGGGCCACGACGGCGTCGAACCATCCGCAACGCCGGGGCCGCCCCGTGGTGGCGCCGTACTCGACGCCCCGCTCCCGGATCTCCTCCCCCTCCGCACCGTCCAACTCGGTGGGAAACGGCCCGCCTCCGACACGAGTGGTGTAGGCCTTGGTGATTCCCATCACTCCGTCGATGGCTCCCGGCCCCACTCCGCTCCCGGTACAGGCTCCACCGGCCGTGGCATTCGAGGAGGTGACGAACGGATAGGTCCCGTGATCCACGTCCAGCAGCGTTCCCTGGGCGCCCTCGAAGAGGATGTTCTTTCCCCGCCGGATCTCCCGATTCAGGTACTCGGCCGTGTCGGTGACATAAGAGGCGATCCGTTCGCCGATGCCCAGATAGGTCTCTTCGATCTGGCCAGTGTCCACCCCGTCACGCCCGTAGACCCGGTTCAGAATGCGGTTCTTCAGATCCGCATAGTTTCGGAGCTTGGAGCGGAAGAGCCGGGGCGACAACAGGTCGCCGACCCGGATGCCCCGGCGGGCCATCTTGTCTTCATAACAGGGGCCGATGCCCCGGCTCGTGGTTCCGATCTTCGCCTTGCCCAGCCGACTTTCCTCGGCGCCCTCCAGCAACCGGTGGTAGGGCATGATCAGGTGTGCCCGGTTGCTGACATGGAGCCGTTCCTCCAGAGAAAACTCCTCCAGCGCCAGCAGTTCCTCTTCCAGAGCCACCGGGTCCACCACGACCCCGTTGCCGATGACGCACACCTTGTCGGGGTGAAGGATCCCCGACGGAATCAGGTGGAGAACATACTTGGCCCCCGCCACGGAAACGGTGTGGCCGGCATTGTGGCCGCCCTGGTAACGGGCGACGACGTCGAAGTGACGGGTGATCAGATCGACGATTTTCCCTTTGCCTTCGTCACCCCATTGGGTGCCGACGATCACGACGTTAGCCATAGTGCAGCCGAAAAACGGAAAGGCGGTTAAGCAATCTGGACCGGACCGGTGCGCAAACCGACCTCAGGACAAGCTGCAATCGACTCTGTGCGGAATGTCCGTAAACCGGGGAGTCATCCATTCCCGAACGCCGGGACGGCTAGAGCTGGTTCTCGATCAGCCGAGCGATGTTCTCTCGAGACGTGGCTCCGACGACCTGGTCCCTGAGTTCCCCGTTCTTGAAGAGCAGCAGCGTCGGAATGCCCCGGATCCCATACTTGGCCGAGGTCTCACGGTTGTCGTCGACGTTGAGCTTGACCACTTTGGCGCGACCGGAAAAGTCCTGGGCAATCCGGTCGATAGTGGGAGAGAGCATCCGGCAGGGCGCGCACCAAGCCGCCCAGAAATCCACCAGTACGGGGTCGTTCGACTGCAATACGTCTGTCTCGAAACTCTGATCTGTCACGTCCTGAACCTTGTCGCTCATCCTGACCTCCTGAAATCTCAATCCAACGGGCGCCCAACGCCTCCGCAGGCCCCGCCTGACCTTCAGAAACCTTTATTCACTGCCTCGTATTGCGGTGGCGCAGAAACCCGGGCGCTCACAGCCGCACATGTTAACATAGGAGCCTGCGGTGAAAGTCGCCGCGGACTGCCTGCGGTCCCACCGATCAATCGTATGACTCCAAACTTCCCCCGGGCCAAGCGTTCGCTGGGGCAACACTTCCTCCACGACGCCGGCTACTGCCGCCGGATGGTCCGGCTGGCGGCGCCGACGGGCCGGGACACGGTCATCGAAATCGGCCCCGGCACCGGGCAGCTCACGCGTCTGATCCTGGCGCGATCCCGCAACGTGGTCGCCATCGAGTTCGACCGCGACTTGGTCGACCATCTCAAGCGCAGTCTCAGGCCCGAGTCCCGGTCTCGGCTTACGCTGATCCAATCCGACGTTTTGGATCTCGACTGGGATTCCACCTTTCCCGAAGCTCCCGTCAAGCTGGTGGGCAACCTTCCCTACAATATCGCCACCGCCGTACTCACCAAGATGATTCCTTTCGGCCATCGGTTTCACAGTTTCACTTTCATGGTCCAGAAAGAAGTCGCCCAGCGCATTCTGGCCCGGCCCGGCTCCAAGACCTACGGCTACCTCACGCTGGTGCTCCAATACCGGTTTTCCCGGATTCGCGGTTTCGACGTGCCGGCCGGCGCCTTTGCCCCGCCACCCGCGGTCCGCTCCCACGCCATGCAGCTGATCCCGCGCCCACGTCCGGCCCACCTCCCCTGCTACGCCCGCTTCCTACGGCTGATCCGGACCGGATTCCGCCAGCGCAGGAAGACACTCAGGAACAATCTCCGGAGTGCTTTCGGACCCTGGAAGGGGCGCCTGGAACCGGCCTTCGAAAGCGCTGAAATCGAATCCCGTCAGAGAGCGGAGGAGTTGTCTTTGGAACAGTTTGTGTGTCTGGCACGCATGCTATAGTTGGCCGCCATATGAGCAGTCAACTGGAAGTTATCCCCTTGGGAGGGTTGGGCGAATTCGGGATGAACTGTGCCGCCCTCCGGGCCGGAGACGACCTGATTCTGGTCGATGCAGGGATGATGCTGCCGGGCCGGCGCACGGCGGCCAGCCTGGGAGTGGACCTGATGGTTCCCGACATCAGTTTCCTGCTCGAGAACCGGCGCCAGCTGCGAGCCATCGTGCTGACCCACGGCCACGAGGACCACGCCGGGGGTGTCTCCTACATCATCGACCAGCTCCAGGTCCCGGTCTATGCCAACCGTTTGACTTTGGGTCTGGTCTCATCCCGTCTCCGGGAACGAGGGTTGGACAAGGAGGCGGACCTTCGGCTGCTGGAAGCCGATCGGCCGGTGGACCTGGGCGCCTTCCAGGTGGAACCCCTCCGGGTGACCCATTCTTTTCCCGAAAGCTATTGCTTCGCGATCCGGACCCCCGTGGGCAGGATCATCTGGAGCGGAGACTTCAAGTTCGACCAGACCCCCATCGATGGCCACAGGAGCAACTTGGCGAGACTCGCCGAACTGGGCCAGGAAGGCGTTCTGGCGCTCTTTTCCGACAGCACCAACGGAGACGTCCCGGGTCTTTCCCCTTCCGAGTCGTCCGTCTACGAACCTCTGGAAAAGCTGTTTCGGCAAGCTGAGGGAAAGATCGTCCTGGCCACCTTCGCCAGCAGCATGCACCGAATCCAGATCGTCCTGGACTTGGCCCGCGAGGTGGGGCGGAAGGTGGTTCCCATGGGGAGGAGCATGGTCTCCAATATCCGCCTGGCGTCCCGGCTGGGATACCTGAGGACCGACTCCGACCTCCTGAGATCCCGGGAAGACCTGGCCCGGATTCCCTCCGAGCGTCTGATCGTGTTGGCCAGCGGCAGTCAAGGGGAGCCCATGTCGGCCATGAGCCGGCTGTCCGTGGACGAGGTCCGGCAGACCCGGATCGAGGCAGGTGATCTGGTCCTTCTCTCATCCCGAATCATCCCCGGCAACGAGAAGGGTATCGGCCAGATGATCAACCATTTCAACCGCAGAGGCGCCCGCGTGCTGGACTCCCGGCATCTGCCGATCCACGCTTCCGGCCACGGTTACCGGGAAGACCTCAAGCTCATGATCAACCTGACCCGGCCCCGGTTCTTCGTTCCCATCCATGGTGAATACCGGCAACTGGCGGCTCATGCCCGCTTGGCCCGGCGCCAGGGGATCCCTCCGGACCAGGTCCATCTGCTGGAGACCGGTGAAGTCCTGGGCCTGAGTCCCGACAAGGCCGAGATCCTGGGCCAGGTCCCGGCAGGACGCCGCTTCATCGATCAGGGCATCCGGCGGCCGGTGGACCGGGAACTGCTCAGAGACCGCCGTTTCCTGGCCACCGATGGAGTCCTGGTGGTGGGACTCCGGATCGACCCCATGAGCTGGGAACTCATCGGGGAGCCGGAGCTGATCTCCCGTGGATTCGTTCAACCCGAGGACTCCCAGGAATTGATGCACGAGACTCGGGCCCGAATCCGCCGTCTCGTGTCCGAAACCGTTGCCAACGGGAAACGGGACGAAGGCCTGCTGGGGCAGATGCTGCAGACTGGATTGAAGCGTTTCTTGCGCAAGCGCACGAAGAAGAGGCCCGTGATCGTCCCGGTGGTGCTGACCCTGTAATCAGGGCGGCTAGCGGCCCGTGGCAAAAGTCGTCACGGCATTCGACCGTCCCTGCATCCCGGCGGGCGTAGGAACGGTCTCGGTGCTCGCGGGACTTTCACCACGGACTGCTGGAATTCGGAAGGAGCCGACATGAGCATCCAGGCTTACCAACGCGTTTCGGAGTTGTTGGGACTCTCGCTCCTCTTCGGCTCCGCCCTGTTGATCCTGTCCCTCGTAAGCTACGATCCCACCGACGCTTCATTCAGCGTCGCCTCGTCCAGCCAGATCTACTCCAATCTGGCGGGCAAGATCGGTGCCTTGAGTTCGGACATCCTTTACCAACTGCTGGGTTGGTCGGCCCTCTGCGTGCCCGTTCCGTTCCTGCTGTTGGGATACCGGTGGCTTCGGAGACGGCGCCTCAAAGACCCCTTCCTGAAGCTGTTTTGCGCTGCCTCCGGCTTGATCTCCTTGAGTGCGGCATTCTCCATCGTTCCTCCCCCCGTCCGTCCGGATGTGAACTTTGCGCCCGGCGGAATCCTGGGAGTGATATTGGGGCAATACCTGACCTCCCTGCTGAACGGTCCAGGAGCGCTGCTGCTCCTGGCGACTGTCCTGATTTTGTCTCTGGTCGCCGGCACCACCTTTTCCGTGAACCGGTTCCTGGGCTGGATCGGAAACCACAATTGGGACCTCTTTCGGATCGCCCGGGAAAACTATTCGGCGTGGTCTCAAGAACGGCGCCAGAAAAAGGAAGTGGCGACCTGGAACAGGAAGACGGAATCCCGGGTGGCACAACCCATGCCCCGGAAGATGACCTGGGACGGGGTCAAATCCGAGGATGAGCCTCCTCCCGAGACCATCCCGGAGACCATTCCACGAACGGTTTCACAGACCGTCTCGACGATCGTTCCGCAGGCCATTCCGGCCACCGTCCCCGAGGCTGAACCGGAACCCGGATCCGACGCCGAACCCGCTGCGGTACCGGTGGCGGCGGCTCCCGTAGAATCGACTCGAATCGACCGGCGGCCGCAGACCGCGGCTTCCGCCTACGCACTCCCTCCTCTGGATTACCTGGAAGAGAACCTGATCAAGCAGGAGGTCGACGAGGCCGACCTGATTCAAAGAGCCCATGCCCTGGCGACCAAGTGTGCCGAGTTCGGGGTCTTGGGACAGGTGTTGCAGATCCATCCGGGACCCGTGGTCACGACCTTCGAGTTCAAGCCGGACCCGGGCATCAAGTACAGCCGCCTCACCAACCTGTCGGACGATCTCTGCCTGGCTCTGAAGGCCGAGTCGGTCCGGATCGAACGGATCTCCGGAAAGAACACCGTCGGCATCGAAGTCCCGAACTTGGATCGTCAGATCATCTATTTGAGAGAGATCCTCTCGTCAGGCAGCTTCCACCAGATGGAGTCCCCTCTGGCCCTGGGACTCGGGAAGACCATCCACGGGGCCAACTACGTGGCGGACCTGTCGCGAATGCCGCATCTGCTCATCGCCGGGGCCACCGGATCGGGAAAGAGCGTGGCCCTGAACTGCGTCGTCTGCTCCATCCTCTACAAGGCCGGTCCGGATG
The DNA here is from genome assembly GCA_965217775.1 of Acidobacteriota bacterium. Taxonomy (GTDB): domain Bacteria; phylum Acidobacteriota; class UBA6911; order RPQK01; family JAJDTT01; genus JAJDTT01. Next base: position 984,484 of record CBDCJH010000002.1, on the reverse strand, counting down.
AAGTCCGATTCATCATGATCGATCCGAAACGGCTCGAGCTGGGACTGTACGCCGACATCCCGCACCTGATGGCACCCATTGTCACGGACCCCAAACAGGCGGCCAACGCATTGAACTGGGCGGTGGGGGAGATGGAGCAACGGTACCGGACGCTGGCCCGGGCCGGTGTCCGCAACATCGCTCAATACAACGAGCTGGTGACCGAGGATCCGGACGAGTCGAAAGAGGGTCCCCTTCCCTACATCGTGGTCATCGTCGACGAGCTGGCCGATCTAATGCTCACCACGGGCAAGGACGTGGAAACCGCCGTCACCCGGCTTGCCCAGATGGCCAGGGCGATTGGGATCCACCTGATTCTCGCCACTCAGCGCCCCTCCGTGGACGTCATCACCGGCTTGATCAAAGCCAACTTCCCCAGCCGGATCTCCTTCCGGGTCTCCTCCAAGATCGACTCCAGGACCATCCTGGACGGCAACGGCGCAGAACAGTTGCTGGGCATGGGAGACATGCTGGTGCTGGCTCCCGGAACCTCGCGGCTGGTTCGGGCCCACGGGGCCTGGGTAAGCGTGAAGGAGATCAACCGCCTGACCTCCTTCATCAAGGACCAGGGCAATCCCGAATACCGCAAGGAGATCCTCGCCGGCGACGAGAAGGAGAATGAACCCGGAGCCGTCGGCGGGGTCTCCCCCGCAGAAGACAGCCTGTTCGATGAGGCGGCCCGGTTGGCGGTGGCGACCGGCAAGGCTTCCACTTCCCTCCTGCAGCGAAGGCTCAGAATCGGATACGGACGTGCCGCCAGGCTCTTGGACATCATGGAGCACGAGGGCATCATCGGTCCCCCCGAAGGAAGTAAAGCCCGGGACATTCTGGTGGCATCCGACTACTTCGAAGAAGTCGACGGACGGGATTGAAGACTATGACGAACCGGGCTTCGCGTTGGACTCACTCCGTCGTCAAGATCCCCGTCTTCTCTCACTCCTCACTCCGGAATAGCCGGAACCAAAATTTCTTTGCCGGAGCGGCGGGTTTCCAGCCGCCGACTTTTCGTCTGGGCCCGTCTTGCTCCGCTATGGACCGAAGAGGGCGCCCACAAGGGGCGCCCCTACCTGCCTCCTGCTGCCTTTTACTTTTTAAACGTATGGCATAGAATGGTTTCAGTACATGGGTAGTTTTCTCCCAGCCGCACTCATACTGTTGCTGGGGAGCACCTGGGCTAACGCCAACGAGCGGGACCTGCCTCCCCGGTTCCGGGTCGATGTCGACATGGTGGCCCTTCGGGTCACCGTGACCGATCCCCTGAACCGATACGTGATCGGCCTCGAACCCGAGCACTTCCGAATCTTCGAAAGCAAGGTCGAGCAATCCATCATCCACTTCTCCGTCGACAAGGCGCCCATCAGCGTCGGCATCATCCTGGACCGAAGCGGGTCCATGGGCGACAACATGATGAGTGCGCGCAATTCCGTGGTCCGCTTCCTGAAACAGGGCAGCCGCAAGGACGAGTATTTTCTGATCACCTTCAACGACCGGACCTCGGTGGTCCAAGACTTCACGGCGCAGAGCGAGAATGTCCAGAATCAGGTCACCATCTCGAACCCCAAGGGAAGGACCGCTCTCTACGACGCCATCTACCTGGGCTTGGAAAAGATTCGCGAAGCGCGGCGCGACAAGAAGGCTCTGATCGTGATCACGGATGGGGAAGACAACAGCAGCCGGTACACCTTCAGCGAGTTGAAACAGTTCGTCAAGGAGTCGGACGTCCAACTCTACGTGATCGGCGAACGGGGCCGCCTGCCCTACGGCCGAGACATCATCGCCGAGATCATCAGCCTGACCGGCGGGCGGGCATTCTTTCCCAATAACTTCAAACAACTGGACTACTTCGTGGACCTGATCCACACCGAGCTTCGTAATCAGTACCTGTTGGGCTACGTCCCCACCGACCGAACCTTCAACGGAAAATGGCGCAAGATCAAGGTCAAGCTGGATCCCCCCGAGGGACTGCCCAGGTTGATCGTCCGCGCCAAGAAGGGTTACTTCGCTCCCAACAAGTAGCCGCTTGCGGGGCCCGGGTCACCGCCATGTTCCTTCCCACTTCGAGCAGGGGCGCTCTGGCCGGTCTCCTCTTTCTGAATCTGGCTCTGGCGGCACAGTCATCGGGCGGCGAGGACGCCAGAAGGGACCGCCCCTTCTTCCGCGCCGAAGTCGACCAGGTGGTCCTGTACGCCGCTGTTTATGACGACACCGGCGAACTGGTTTCGGGACTGACCTCGGAGGACTTCATCATTCTGGAGGATGGGGTCGAGGTCGAAATCACCTACTTCGGGCAGGACGACGTTCCCTCCACCAGTGGAATCGTCATGGACAAGAGCGGCAGCATGAGGGCCAAGCAGGACCTGGCCCACCGGGCGACAAAGCTGTTCCTTGCCCTGAGCCATCCGGACAATGAGCATTTCCTGGTCATGTTCGACAACGACGTGAATTTGGAAGAGGACTTCACCCGGGATCCGGAAGATATCCGGGACATGCTGGACAATACCGTCGTGGGCGGGGGAACCGCCCTCTACGACGCCATCTATCTCGCTCTGGAGAAGGCTCGGACCGGGTCCGAAGCCAAGAAGGTGGTCACCGTGTTCACCGACGGCGAGGACAAGGACAGCTACTACCGGCATGAAGAGCTTTTGGAAAAGATCGCCCGGTCCAACGGCGTCCAGCTCTATGTGGTGGCCCTGCTGGACCAGGCGTTGAGCCGAGACAGAGGCTTCTTCGGCGTGTTCAAGTCCCAGTACGACAAGGTGAGGGCCACGGTCGATGCCATATCGGGACAGAGCGGCGCCAAGGTCTATTTTCCCGAGGAGCTTCACGAGCTCAATGACGTCTTTCGACGAATTGCCGGCGAGCTCAGAAACCAATACCGGATCGCCTACATCACCCCCAATCCGTTGACGAACGGCGGCTGGCGCACCATCGAGGTCCGGCTCGGAAACCCAGGCGAAAAAGAGTTGACGATTCAGGCCAAGAAAGGTTATTTCGGCGGCCCGGAGACGAGCGAGGAATGACCGGTGCCGGGTGGCCGTCGAGGTCAATGTCACCTCTGATTCGCTATCATTGGTAGACGCTGAAATCAGAACTCCGGGGAGTTTGACTTGACCCGGAGCGGTCCCTATTCTGGATCGTCATGATCGAGCCCAAGAGCAGTTACGTCTGGTACAACGGAAAGCTGGTTCCGTGGGAGAAGGCGACTGTTCACGTCATGTCTCACGCCCTTCACTACGGCACCTCCTGGTTCGAGGGGATCCGCTGCTATGGGACTCGCCGGGGACCCGAGATCTTCCAATTCAAGGAGCACGTTCGGCGCCTCTTCAACTCCTGCAAGATCTACCGGACCGACGTCCCCTTCTCCCCGGCCGAGATCGAGGAGGCGATCCTGGAGACGATCCGGGCCAACTCCCTGCGGCAGTGCTACATCCGGCCCCTGATCTTCCGTGGCTACGGGGAATTGGGCGTCAACCCCCTCAAGAACCCCATCGACGTCGTCATCCTGGTCTGGGAATGGGGGCGCTATCTGGGAGAGGACGGCCTGGAACAGGGGATCGACGTCTGCGTCTCCAGTTGGGCCAGGGCCGCTCCCAACACCTTTCCGACCCTGGCCAAAGTGGGCGGCAACTACATCAACAGCACCCTGATCAACATGGAGGCCACCCTCAAGGGTTACACCGAGGGCATCGCCCTCGACACGAACGGTCTGGTGAGCGAGGGAGCGGGAGAGAACATCTTCGTGATTCAGGACGGGACGATCTCGACGCCCCCGGTGGCCAGCGCCATCCTTCCGGGGATCACGCGGGGCGCCGTCATCGCGCTGGCCCGGGAACGAGGTTACCCCGTCGTCGAAGAGCAGATATCTCGCGAGCGCCTCTATATTGCCGACGAGGTCTTCCTGACCGGCACGGCGGCCGAGGTCACTCCCGTCCGCTCGGTGGACGGCATCGCCGTGGGCCCGGGGAGACGGGGACCCATCACCAGCCGGATTCAGGAAGACTTCTTCGACTACGTCCAGGGTAAGGTGGAGGATCGGCACGGCTGGATGACCAGCGTCTACCGGGAGGCGCACGTCGGAGCTTAGCCGGCGTTTCTCACCCGGGGGGCACGGGGCTCCCACCCCGAACTCGGTGGGGGCAGAGTTATTCCCGAGACGCCTCTTCCACCCCTCCGAACTCCCGCCGCCAAACTGAGAACAGAGCCATGAAGACATCCGCGGAAATCCGCAGCATCTTTCTGGATTTTTTCCGGGAGCAGGGCCATCGCGTCGTCAAGAGCAGTTCCCTGGTTCCGGGAGACGACCCGACGCTGCTCTTCACCAACGCCGGGATGAACCAGTTCAAGGAGGTCTTTCAGGGACTGGAACAGAGAGACTACAAGCGGGCCACCACCTGCCAGAAATGCATGCGGGTGAGCGGCAAGCACAACGATCTGGACACCGTGGGCCGAACGCCCCTGCACCATACCTTCTTCGAGATGCTGGGGAACTTCTCGTTCGGAGACTACTTCAAGCGGGAAGCCGTCCGGTTTGCCTGGGACTTGTGCACCGAAGTGTACGGCCTCGAGGCCCAACGGCTCCACGCCACGGTCTACCAGGACGACGACGAGGCCTACGGCCTCTGGCGCGACGACATCGGCGTTCCCCGAGAGCGGGTCTACCGGCTGGGGGAGGCGGACAATTTCTGGGCCATGGGAGACACGGGACCCTGTGGTCCTTGCGCCGAGCTGCACTACGACCTGGGGGTCAGTCCTCTGGACCACCGGGACTGCGAGTTGGGATGCGAATGCGGCCGCTACGTGGAGATCTGGAACCTGGTCTTCATGCAGTTCAACCGGGATTCCCAGGGCCGCACCGCTGCCCTGCCCTCTCCGTCCATCGATACCGGCATGGGGCTGGAACGGATCACGGCCATCCTTCAGGGCGTGACCAGCAACTACGACACCGATCTGTTCCAGCCCCTCATCCGGGAGGCCGCGCGTCTGACCGCCTCCTCATATGGACACGACCCGAAGACGGACGTGAGCCTGCGCATTCTGGCCGACCACGGCCGTGCCTGCGCTTTCCTGATCGGGGACGGGGTCATTCCGGACAACGAGGGCCGCGGTTATGTGCTCAGAAAAATCCTGCGGCGCGCCACTCGGCACGGTCAACTGCTGGGGAAGGAAGAGCCCTTCCTGTTCACTCTGGCCACCCTGGCGGCCGATCTGATGAGCGATCCCTATCCCGATCTGGAGCCTCAACGGGAGTACCTGGCGCGGGTGGTGCGTCATGAGGAGGAAAAGTTCCGGGCCACGCTCAACCACGGTATGGGCCTGTTCGAAGAGATCGTGGCTCGAGTTCGGGAATCGGAAAGCGGAACCCTTCCGGGCGAGGATCTCTTCCGGCTCTATGACACCTACGGGTTTCCCCTGGACCTGGCACGGGACCTGGCCCAGGAACGCTCTCTTGAGATCGACGAGCAGGGTTTCTTTGCCGAGATGGAGAAGCAGCGCCAGCGGGCTCGCGCCAGTTGGAAAGGGGCGGGCAAGACCCTGCAGCCGGTGCACCAGGAGTTGATCGGACAAGGATACGCAACGGAGTTCACGGGATACGAGCAACTGGAAGCCGTCTCGGGCTCGGTTCTGACACTGGTTCGCAACCAGCGACGGGTCCGGCACCTGGGACCCGGAGAAGAAGGCGAGGTCGTGCTGGACCGCAGTCCCTTCTATGCCGAAGCGGGAGGCCAGGTCGGAGACCGGGGAACCTTGGAGACCGACTCAGTGCAGTTTCGGATCCTGGACACCTACACTCCGGCCCAGGGGCTCCGCCTCTCCCGCGTCCGGGTGCAGCAGGGTGAGCTCAGCTCCGGAGACGCCGTCCGGTCGAGCGTGGATCTTCCGCGGCGGCAGGCCACGGCTCGAAACCACACCTCGACACATCTCATGCAAGCCGCTCTACGCCGGATCCTGGGCGTCCATGTCAAGCAGGCGGGATCCCTTGTGGCCCCGGATCGGCTCCGATTCGACTTCACCCATTTCCGGTCGGTGACGCCGGAGGAACTTTCCCAGGTGGAGGATCTGGTCAATCGGGAAATCCGGCGCGACATCGCCGTCGACACCCGTGTCCGGAGTCTGGATCAAGCTCTCGAGGAAGGCGCCACCGCCCTCTTCGGAGAGAAATACGATTCGCAGGTGCGGGTGGTCTCCATTCCCGATTTCAGCATGGAACTCTGCGGCGGGACCCACGTGGGAAGAACCGGTGAGATCGGACTCTTCAAGATCACCAGCGAAGGAAGCGTCTCCGCCGGCGTGCGTAGAATCGAAGCTCTGACCGGCGAGGCGGCGATGTCCCGCTACTCTCGGATGGACGCCATCGTCTCCAGCCTCTCCCAGCGGTTGAAGACTCCCATGGCGCACCTCGAAGCGACGATCCGGAAATCCCTGGAAGACCTCAAGCAGGCCCAGAAGCAGGTCGACGCCCTGCAGTTGAAGTTGGCCGGGCAGAAGAGCCTGGACACCCTGGACCGGTCCCGTCGGGTCCGGGGAATTCGAGTCGTGGCGGAAGAGGTGGCGGATCTGGACCGGAGCTCGTTGCGCCAACTGGCCGATCAACTCAAGAACCGGCTCAAGTCGGGGGTCGTGGTCCTGGGAACGCCCATTGACGGGAAGGTCAGCCTGATCGCCATGGTCAGCGACGACCTGACCGATCGGATCCAGGCCCATCAGTTGATCCGCAAGCTGGCCCGGCTCGTGGGTGGAGGCGGAGGCGGGAGACCGGACATGGCCGAAGCCGGAGGCAGGGACGTTTCCCGGCTGGGGGAGGCCCTGGAGCAGACCTACCGGCTGGTGGAGGAGTCGCTGAACTGAGTTTCAGGCTAACACTCCGTGGTGAACGGGCTGTTACACTGGTTGCGAGACACTCGAATGGCAGCGCCCGACTCAACGCATCGAATAATCCGAATTTCTTCTCGGCCATTCCGGCGGACAGAGCATCCTATCCGGCAAATGATGGTTTGGCTGCTGGTGCTGGTGGTGGCGTCGCCTCCCCTGCTGGCGAATCGAATCCACAGCTATTGGAGAGAAGACGGCGTCCGGGTGCTCACCAACAGGGTCCCGGCCCGGCCTGACCGGGACATCCCGCCGATTTCGGCCGGCAAGGGGGCTGGACTCTATCGGTCCACGGTTCAGGAAATCTCCCGGCGCTACGGCGTGGACATCGATCTGGTCAACGCCGTTATCCGCGTTGAAAGCAACTTCCGTCCGGAAGCGGTCTCTCCCAAGGGATGCCTGGGACTGATGCAACTGCACCCCGATACGGCTCGCCGGTTCGGCGTCCGCGACGTGTTCGATCCGGTCCAGAACATCGAAGGGGGCGTTCGTTACCTGGAATTCCTCCTCGACTATTTCCAGGGCGATCTGGAATTGGCTCTGGCGGGATACAACGCGGGAGAGAACGCGGTGGTCCGTTACGGAGGCGTTCCTCCGTACCCGGAAACCATCGACTACGTGAACAAGGTCCGGAGGCTCTACGGGTTCGCCTCGTCGCGGGTCCCCCAGGACCGGATCCGTCGCGTGTTGCAACCCGGAGGACGGATCCTGCTCACCAATATCCCCCAGTTGCACCCGTTCTAGCTCCAGCTCATCCGCCCCCCCTGCTTCGAACTTGACAGCCGCAGTGTGTACAATTGCGGGCGGTATCAGTCCACCCCGGGGCCAAAGGAGTGTGACTGTGCTGTTCCGATTTCGTCTGCTGCCGGCGCTGTCATTGGTGCTGTTTGGCGGGTCCTTGGTCTTGGGTCAGGATCGCGGCCCCGCCGAAATCGCTTTCGCCAAGGCCTTCCGGTTCGGACTCGAGTTGCTGGTCAAACCGGAGTCCCAGCGGACGATTCCCGATTACCAGCAGGCCATCTCCCTCTACCGCCGCGTCGTCGACCACGACCCGGCGCCGGAGATCGCCGCCGATTCCCTCTACGCCGTCGCAACCCTATACGACCGCATGGCCGATCGTGTGCCGCAGGCCGAATACCGTCAGGAAGCCATTCGCGCCTACCGCCGCCTGGCCCGGGAACACCCGCAGTCGCGCCATCGCCGCTCCGCCCTCGAACGGGCCGCCCAGTTGGAAACGGCGGCCCGCCGTCGGTCCCCGGTTCCCGAAACGACGCCGCTGGCGGTGGTCTCCGAGATTCGATACCGCGCCAACGAGGACTACACCCGGGTCGTCATCCAACTGGACCAGGAAGTGGAGTTCGAGAAGCAGGTGCTCAAGTCACCCGACCGGATTTACTTCGACCTGGTGGGAACCCGCCCGGGGCCCGAACTGAATGGACGCACCATCAGTGTGGACGGAGTCTTCATCAAACGGATCCGCGTTGCCCGGAACCGGCCGGAGGTCGTCCGCGTGGTCCTGGACTACCACAAGATCCGCGACCACAGCGTTTTCGCCCTGTTCAAACCGTTCCGCATCGTCATCGATACCCGCGGTCACGGCTCCGGACGGAAGGCCAAGACGACCCGGGAGTTCAGCACTGCCCGGAAGGCTCGTCCCAACCCTCCGGCCGCTCCAACTCGCAAAAAAAGTTCGGAAACGCCGCGAGCCGCCAAACGCGACCCGCAGGAAGACCTCACCCTCACTCGGATGCTGGGCCTGAAGGTCGGACGAGTCGTGGTGGACCCCGGGCATGGCGGCCATGATGCGGGAGCCATCGGACCCGGTGGCCTGCGGGAGAAGGACCTGGTCCTGAGCATCGCCAGACGCCTGAAGCCCTTGCTGGAAGAACGCCTGGGAACCCAGGTGATATTGACCCGGGACGACGACCGCTTCATCCCCCTGGAAGAGCGCACCGCCATGGCCAACCAGCACAAAGCCGATCTCTTCATCTCGATTCACGGAAACGCAAGCCGCGGAAGGCGAGCCACCGGGGCGGAGACCTTCTACCTCAATTTTGCCAAGACCGCTTCGGAACAGGACGTGGCCACCCGAGAGAACGCAGCGTCCCAGCGGACGGTCGGGGAGCTCGAAGACCTCCTGCGCCAGATCGCCAAGGGAGACTACAATGCCGAGTCGCGCAAATTGGCCGGCGTGGTCCAGACCAGCCTGTTCTCGGGAATCAAGAAGCATCGCCGTCCCTTCCTGAACCGTGGCGTCAAGACCGCGCCCTTCATCGTGCTCATGGGAGCGAGCATGCCCAGCATCCTCACCGAGGTCGGGTTCATCAGCAATCCCGCCGAAGAGAAGTTTCTGACCACTTCCGAGAACCGCCAAATGGTCGCCGAAGCCCTGTTCGAGGGTGTAAAACAGTATCTTCAAGACTTGGGAACCGCCGATCCCAAACAGGAATTGGCCGAAGTGAGGAGTGAGAAGTGAGAGCAGAGGGGATTGAGCGGTGAGAATTCCCTGGCTTTGTGTGCTCGTGTTTTCGGGATTCCTGGCTCCGCTCAATTCCCAGGAAGCGTCCGTGGGAGTTCAGCGGTATTTGGAGGGGCTGTCCGAGTACCGATTCCGCTTGCTCGAGAAGTCCGCTGACCTGGAACGGGCGACCGGGGATTTTTCACGGCCGGTGCTCGAAGAATACGCCCTTCAGTCCCATTCCCGCTGGCGCCTCCAAAAGCCGGGGGACTCCTCCCTGGTGCTCGAAGTCTACGAGATGCTGCATCAGCAGGGCGCGTTCGGATTGTACCGCCTCGATTCGCTGCTGCGGCCCGGAACCGGGGACCGGCTCGAGTTGCCCGTGGAGAACCGTTACGGAGCAAGGAGTTGTGTTTTCTGGCGGGGTCCCTTTCTGTTTCGTCTCACCGCCAAGGCGGGACCCCAGGCGAGAGATCAGCTCAAGGGCGCCGTGGCGACTCTCGTGGAAGCGATCTCCATCGTCAACCTCCATCCCGTGACGGTGCTGCACCTGCCCCGCCAGGACCTGGTCACGGAATCCGTCGGCGTCTATCTGGGGCCGGCGGCCTTGGCCTACAACGATCGCTTCCCCGACCCGCTGATGGCCAAGATCGGCTTCCAGGACCGGGTCGAGGTCGCCTTCGCGGACTATGGCCCGGAGGGCGGTTCCCTGTTTCTGCTGGCCTACCCGACACCGGCCCTGGCGGCCGAATACTTCCTCGAACTCCAGAACTCGCTGCATTCGTTCTTTTCTCCCGAAGGCATCTACATCAAGCGGAGCGGCTTGCTGCTGGCCGTCTTTCTGGGACCGGAACCCCGGGCACAGGCCGTGCTGGGAGAGGTTCAATGGGCGCCGGCGGTGAAGTGGGTCCACGACCGGACCGTCGAAGTGAAACCGACGGACCAGGCCCGGAGTTTTCTGGACATGCTGTTGCGAACCGCACTGGCCACCGTCTGCTTCGTCGTGGGCAGCCTCGGGTTCGGCTGCCTCCTCGGATACGTCTGGCACCGGATTGATGAAAACTTCCCGGTGTGGACGGCCCGGAACGACCCCATACGACTGAACCTGTCGCGCACCACTCCCCCGCCGGGCCGCGTCGAGAGGCCGTACTGGACCGGATTCGACAAGTCATGACCGGCGGGAAGTCGTTCCAGTTGGAGAGGGTCCTCGAGCTTGTCTACCGTGCGGCTCTGGCGGCGGTCGACCCCGGCCAAGTGGTTCGAGACTCTTTGTCTCTGGACCAGGAAGCGCTTCGCGTGGGCGACCGGACCTATCCGCTGAGGGAGTTCCGCAAGGTCTTCCTGGCCGGCGCCGGGAAGGCCGCCGTCCCCATGGCCGCCGCCGTCGAGCAGATCCTGGGAGACCGTCTGAGCCGGGGTCTGGTGGTGGTCAAGTACGGGCACGGCGGAGTCCTGGACAAGACCCGGGTGCTGGAGGCCGGACATCCCGAACCGGATGAGAACGGCGTTGCCGCCGCGTCTCGGATCCTGGAATTCCTGGACCGGAACCTGACCTCCAACGACCTGCTCCTGGTGCTCATATCGGGAGGCGGCTCGGCCTTGACTCCCTGCCCGGTCCCGGGAATCACGCTGGCGGACAAGCAGGCGGCCACCTCCGTCCTCTTGAACTCGGGCGCGACCATCCATGAGATCAACGCGATCCGGAAGCACCTGAGCCGCTTCAAGGGAGGCCGCCTGCTGCTGCACACCCACGGTGCCCGGGTCGTTTCCCTGCTCCTCTCCGACGTGGTCGGCGACGACCTGAGCAGCATCGCCTCGGGACCCACCGTACCCGATCCCACCCGCTTCGAAGATTGTCTGGGAATCCTGAGACAGTACGGCATCCGAACCGCAGTTCCCGGTCTCGTGCTGCGGTATCTGCAGGAAGGCGCCGCCGGTGGAGTTGACGCCCCCCGGGAGACGCTCAAGGAGAACGACCCAGCCTTCGCGAAGGTGCAGAACAGGGTGGTGGGAAGCAACATCCTGGCTCTGAAGGCGGCGGCGGCCGAAGCCCGGCGCCTGGGCTTCACTCCCCTGGTTCTTTCCTCTTCCATCTACGGCAACACGGAGGACGTCGCCAAGGTCCACGTAGGCATCGCCCGGGAAGTCCTGCAGAGCGGCCTCCCCGTGGCTCCGCCCTGCTGCATCATCTCCGGAGGAGAGACCACGGTCAGAGTGACCGGATCGGGAAAGGGGGGCAGGAACCAGGAGTTCGCGCTCTGGTGCGCTCGGGAGATGGAGAGTTGGGGAGACGAGCCGGTCCTCATCTCCTCCATCGGTTCCGACGGCAACGATGGTCCCACCGACGCGGCCGGGGCCTGGGCCACTCCGGAAACCGCGCGGAGGTCCCGCTCACTGGGCCTCGATTTGGAGTCTTACCTGAGCGACAACGACTCCTACCACTATTTCGAGACGCTGGGCGACCTCATCATCACCGGCCCCACCCAGACCAACGTGATGGACCTCCGGTTCATTCTGGCCGGAAATTAGGCGGCTGTTCAGAAACCGCGCGCCTCGCCCCAGAGGCGAGGGTCGGCCACACCTTCCCGCAAGCCGCTGACGGGGTCCACCCGGATGCAGTGAGCATCGCCGATCCGGCCGCGATAGACCACTTCGTGTCCCAGCGACTCCAACTCGGCTTCGACCTCTCGGGAGAGAGCTCCGGTCTCGGCGACGATCCGGTCGGGCATCCACTGGTGGTGGATTCGGGGCTCATCGACCGCCTCATACAGATCCATCCCCTCGTCCAGCACATTGAGAATGATCTGCAGAACCGTGTTGATGATGGCGGGGCCACCGGGACTCCCCAGAACCAGCAACACCTCGCCGTCCTGCTTGACCAGGGTGGGCGTCATGGCGCTCAGCGGCCGTTTTCCGGGAGCGATGGCGTTGGCCTCACCCTGGATCAGTCCGAACATGTTGGGGACCCCCGCTCGGGACGTGAAGTCGTCCATTTCATTGTTCAGCAGGAACCCCGCCCCCTTGACGGTCACGCCGGAACCGAAATTGCCGTTGATGGTGGTGGTGATGGCCACCGCGCTCCCCTCGGGATCCACCACCGAGAGATGCGTGGTCTGGGGCGACTCCTCCCCCAGCGGCCCCGCAGCAACCTGCCTGCTCTCGGTGGCGGCCGTTTCGTCCAGATCCTCCAACCGTTCCCGGGCATGTTCCCTGGACAGGAGCCGATCGACGGGCACCTCGGCGAAATCCGCGTCTCCCATGGTCGCGGCCCGGTCGGCGAAGGCCCGGCGCATGCACTCCGCCAGCAGGTGAAATCGCGCTGTGGTGTCCTGCCGGCGGCCGGCCAACTCCAACATGTTCAGCATTTCGATGAGGATCACGCCCCCGGAGCTGGGAGGCCCCATGGACACGACTTCACAGCCCCGGTAACGGCCCCGGACCGGAGGCCGGATCCGGGCGACATAGTTGGCCAGATCTTCCCGGGTCATGATCCCGGCGTGGGCCTCCATGTCCCGTTCGATCAGCTCCGCGATCTCGCCCCCGTAGAACCCCTCGGCGCCGTCCCGGGCAATCGCCTCCAGTGTGCGCGCCAAGTCGGGCTGGGTGAAGGTCTGGCCCGGCGCAGGGGGACTTCCGCCCGGCAGAAAGATGCGGCGGCTCTCATCGAAACGCTCCAACAGGGGAACGGCCGATTCCAGCGATCGGCTGAAGTATTCCTCCACCACGAAACCGTTCCGGGCCAGAACGATGGCCGGCTCCAGCAAGCGGCTCCAGGAAAGCGTCCCGAAACGACTCCAGGCCAAGTGAAGCCCGGCCACGGACCCCGGAACTCCCGACGCCAGGTATCCCACGGTGGACAACTCCGGGACCACCTCTCCCGTAGCGTCCAGGTACATGTCGCGACCGGCGGCGGCGGGCGCCATCTCGCGATAGTCCACGCTGATCTCCCTGCCGGTTTCGGCGTCGTGGTAGAGCAGGAATCCTCCGCCTCCCACGTTGCCGGCGATGGGGTGCACCACGGCAAGCGCGAAGCTCACGGAGACGGCGGCGTCGATGGCGTTGCCGCCCTCTCGCATGACATCGACACCCGCCTGGCTGGCCAGTGGATTGGAGCTGACCACCATGCCCCGGGAAGCGATGGTGGCGCCCGGGCCGGGCTCCTCCGGACGGCAGGAGAGGAGCCCGGAGGCCACGAGGACCAGCAGCCCCCATACCGGCAGCCTGCCCTCTCCGGTTGCCCTTGGCTGACCCGCCGTACGGGCCGAACGGCGGACGGAATCCATCAGGCGATCCAAGTAAATCAAGACGGTCTCCAATGGGTAGCAAGCGTGAGTACGGGCGTCAGGAGCCCAAGCAGCCCGCGGCAAAAGTCATCACGGCATTCGACCGGGTCTGCATCCCGGCGGAGACGCGTTGCTCCTCGGTCACATACTCCCGGTATGCTTCCTCAGAGCGCCTTGTCCGGCGGGCGCAGCCCCGGTCTCGGTGCTGCGTGGGACTTTCCCCGCAGACTGCTTGGTCTGTCCGGAAGAAAGTTCCAGGTTCACCACCTGATTCAGGGAGCCGGATCGAAAACTCTGCAGATCCAGAGTGACATAGCTATATCCGAGGGAGCGGAACTTCCGGTTGATGTCGTCGAAGAGATCCGGGTCCATCAGCTTGTGCCGCTCCGCGCGGTCGACCTCGATCCGAGCCAGTTCCTCGTGGTGACGCACCCGGAAGCTGATCACCCCCAGGCTCCGGATGTACGCTTCGGCCGCGTCGACCTGTTGCAGCTTCTCCTCGGTGATGGCGACACCGTAGGGAAAGCGGGAGGAGAGACAGGGCATGGCCGGAAGGTCCCAGGTGGGGAGACCCCATTTGAGGGACAGGGACCGGATCTCGTCCTTGCTCAGCTTCACGTCGATGAAGGGACTCAGGACGCCCTGCTCTCGAGAGGCGCGCCGGCCAGGCCGGTAGTCGCCGATGTCGTCCAGGTTCGAGCCGTCCAGAATCGCTTCCGCATTCCATTCCTGGACCAATCTCTTCAGGTGAACGTAGAGTTCATCCTTGCAGAAGTAGCATCGATTCGTGGGATTCCGGGCGTAGTCGGGATTGTCCGTCTCCCGAGTCTCGATCAGCGTGTGATTCAACTCGTAGCGCCGGGCGAAATCCAGAGCCAGCCGGCGCTGGTACCCGGAAACGGAGGGCGAAAGGGCCGTGACGGCACGCGATTCGTTGCCCAATACCCGGTGGGCGCAGAAGGCCAGGTAACTGCTGTCGACGCCGCCGCTGAAAGCCACGACGACTCGACGATACCGCTCCAGGGCTTGAAAGAGTTTCTTTTCTTTCCCTTCGGAATCCACTGGCCCGATTCTACCATCCGGAGGAGGAGTGAGGAATGAGGAGTGAGAGGGAAAACGTCTTTCCGATGAAACGGATCCTGATGATGCGACGGAATTGGTTGGGGCGAGGGTCCCGGTCGGGAGACTCTCCATATGTTAATATGAAGGTAATCCAATCGGTGCCCTAAAGCCTGGGAGAAACCATGAAACCATCGCCGAGACTTCTGTTGCTGGCTACCCTCCTCGTCACCACCGGACTGGCGCAAACGATGGGCCAGGCCGTGAGCCAGACGTCGGACCGTCCATCCCGGCAGATCGAGGAGGAAAGGGATCGGCCCCAGGGCCGGGCCGCCCTGACCGTAAAGGTCGATCAAGTGCGGTTGGACGTCACCGTGCGTGACCGCAAAGGCAACCTGATCCAAGGGCTCCAGCAAGAGCACTTCGACGTCTATGAAAACAAGGTGAAGCAGAAGCTCACTCACTTCAGCCCCATCGAAGCTCCCATCACGGCCGTCCTGGTGACCGAATACAGCGCCGTCCTGCCCTGGGAGATGCTCTACGAATCCTGGCTCGGGTCCCGAATCTTCGCGGAGAACATGCGAAAGGATGACTGGATCGCCGTGGTCGCCTACGACCTGAAGCCGGAAATCCTGGTGGACTTCACCCAGGACAAATTCGAGGTGTTTCGAGCCCTCCAGCGCCTGAACTTCCCCGGCTTTCGGGAGAGCAACCTCTACGACACCATATTCGACGTCCTGGATCGAATCGAAGAGGCGGAGGGCAAGACCGCCGTCGTGCTCATCTCGACCGGCTTGGACACCTTCAGCAGAAAGAACATGGGAGAGACCCTGGACAAGGTCAAGAGAACCAACGCGGTGATCTATCCCGTCAGCATCGGCCAGAATCTGAGGCTCCGGTACGAACAACACTTTTCGAGCTCAACGAGGATGGACTTCTACCAAGCCGACGTGGTCTTGAAGGAGATGGCCAAGTACACCGGAGGAGAAGCGTTCTTCCCCCGCTTCACGACCCAGTTTCGCAACATCTTTCTGACCATCGCCAATCTTCTCCGGAACCAGTACTCCTTGGGCTATATCACGACCAACACCAAAAAGGATGGGAAGCTACGCCGGATCAAGGTGGAAGTGAAGGTGGACGTCAACGGGGACGGCAAGATCGACAAGCTCAAGGTCGCCCACCGGAGAGGTTACCTGGCCGAAGAGAAAGAAAAGTAGGGGCGCCCCTTGTGGGTGCCCTCTTCGGGGCAAAGTGGAACAAAACGTGGCCGGATAAAGAGTCGGCGATCAAAAGTCGCCGCTCCTGCCGCGGCTCCAATCCTCACTTCTCGCCCCGCACCCCCCGCTGTTCCTCTTGCCTGTCTCCCTCACCGTGCACCGGAATGCTCAACTGCTCCACCACGTTCAGCTTGAAGCCCTCCAGACCGACGATCTTCTTGGGGTGGTTGGTGAGCACCCGGATGTTGCGCAGACCCAGGTCGGCCAGAATCTGGGCTCCGACGCCGTAGTCCCGGAAGTTGGCGGGATACTGGATCTCCCCGGTGATCTCCCGCAGCAGCCGGTCCTCCTTGTCCGTGTACCGAAGGTAGACCAGGACTCCCCGGCCCTCCGCCTGGATCAGCTCCAACGCCTTCCGGAGCTCGCGTCCCGAGTCATGCTTCAATCCGGAAAAGACGTCTCCCAGGAGCAGGGCAGAGTGGACCCGAACCAGGACCGGTTCATCAGTGTTCACCCTCCCCTTGGTCAGGACCAGGTGACGGTTCCCGTCCAGCTCATTCTCATACAGGAGCAGTTGGAACCTGCCCTGCTCGCTCTCGAAGGGAGTCTCCTGGATGCGTTTGACGAACCGCTCGGTCCGGAGCCTGAACTTCATCAGGTCGACGACCGATACGATCTTGATGCCGTGCCTCGCGGCGAAACGCTGGAGGTCGGGC
Source organism: Acidobacteriota bacterium (assembly GCA_965217775.1). Classification (GTDB taxonomy): domain Bacteria; phylum Acidobacteriota; class UBA6911; order RPQK01; family JAJDTT01; genus JAJDTT01. The sequence continues at coordinate 967,845 of CBDCJH010000002.1, read as the reverse complement.
AACCGCGCCATGGTGCCGTCCTCGTTCATGATCTCGCAGATGACGCCGGCCGGGTCGAGGCCGGCGATCCGGGCCAGGTCCACGGCCGCTTCGGTCTGGCCAGCCCGTTCCAGGACTCCTCCGGGGCGGGCCCGTAGCGGGAAAACGTGCCCCGGCCGGATCAGGTCTTCCGGACGCGTGCGGGGATCGATGGCGGTCAGGATGGTGGTGGCCCGGTCCGCGGCCGAGATTCCGGTGGAGACGTTCCGACGGCCCTCGATGCTGACGCAGAAGGCGGTCTCGTACATCGACTCGTTCCTGGAGACCATGAGAGGAATCTCCAGACGATCCAGCCGTTCGGGCGTCATGGGCATGCAGATCAGGCCGCGTCCGTGGGTGGCCATGAAATTGATGCTCTCCGGCGTCACCCGTTCGGCCGCCATGGTCAAGTCACCCTCGTTCTCGCGGTCCTCCTCGTCCACCACGATGATCATCTTGCCGTCGTAGATGTCCTCGATGGCACTTTCGATGGAATCCAGGCTCATGTCTGAAGCTAACTCCTGTTATTTCCCCTATTTCACCGGCGGGAGCCGGCGAAGCCAACGCAGCGCAACCTGGGACCGGGTCTGGAAACTGGTCAGGGCGAGACGATATTTGCGTTCCGTGTATTCCAGCAGGATGGGGTTGTCCGGGTCCTTCAACAACACCCATTCGGCGCCTCGATCATCCTCTACCCGGATCACGGGAACTTCGTATGGACGCCGATTCAAACGGAGCCGAAATCGATCTTCCTCCAGCAATTCAAGCTGGCGGGGAAAGCGATTCACCTTGATCCGGGTCCTGCCTGTCGCCACGAGCTCACCATAGGTCTTCCGGGAGACCCAGACCGTCATGACCTTCTTGGACTCTTTCTCCACACCCGGTTCGAAGAGGCCGAAGAGACTGAAGCTGGTCCCCTTGAGCACGGAGTTGCGAAAGAGATGGAGGGTCCCCTGATTGGCGTAGGACTCCCACTCCAAGACCACGTCGGGACCGAAACGCGCCACCCGCAGGATCCACTCCCGTTCCACGGGACCCGAGTAGCTCTTGTAGATGAGAACCGAGTTGGGCCCCACCTCCAAGGATCCGGCGCCTTCCGCCTTCGTGCTAGCCGGAAAAATCAGCAGGCTGCCCAGTATGGTGACGAACGTGTGTTTCCACATACTTACTGATCAGATCCGCTTCCAGGTTCACTCGATCTCCGACCGCCATCGTCCCGAAGTTGGTGACCGCCATGGTGTGGGGGATGATTGTCGCCTCAAAGCCCTCGGAATTCAACGCCGACAGTGTCAGGCTCACGCCGTTGACGGCGATGCTCCCCTTGAACGTACAGTAGCGCAACACTTCCGCTGGAGCTTCGATCCGGAAAATCCAGGAGTTCCCTTCGGGCTGCTTGGAGACCAGGCGTCCGGGTGCGTCCACATGCCCCTGCACCAGATGCCCTCCCAGGAAATCGGAAAGCTTCGCCGCCGGCTCCAGGTTCAGTGGATCTGTGACTCGCTTTTCCGAAAGATTGGTGCGGGACAGGGTCTCGGGCGTCGCCTCCACCTGGAAGGCAATCCCGGTCTTGCGAAACACCGTGAGGCACACGCCGTCCACGCTGATGCTGTGCCCGATCTCCAACTCGCCCAGGAGATCGGCGCTGCATTGCAGGGTCAACCGCGCGCCCCAGGGTCCCATCTCCTGCTCCCTGATGGGGGCCGTCTCCCTTACGATCCCGGTGAACATCCGATTTCTATCCTCGGTTCGAAACGACCTTTCTGGTCAACTCGGCTGCCAGTTTACTACGACGCGGTGCAACAGCCGCCGGACCGGCGCCGTTTCTAACAGCCCGTGGCAAAAGTCGCCACGGCATTCGACCGTCCCTGCATCCCGGCGGACTGCGTTGCGATTCGGGCACATACTCCCGGTATGCACCCGAATCGCGCCTTGTCCGGCGGGCGCAGGAACGGTCTCGGTGCTCGCGGGACTTTCACCACGGACTGCTAAGGCACAGACTCCGAGCGGTCAGTCGTTCCGGAGTATCGATCTCGAAGACAGCTCCTCGATCATTTCGTGAAATCTGTCCAAGGCAGACCGCAAGACACTGTGCGGCAGACCGAAACTCACCCGCACGCAATGATCGATGCCGAAGTGATCCCCCGGTACGATCAGGACACTTTTCTCCAAGGCGAGTCGTTCCACCAACTGAGTCGAGTTGATGTCGAAATGGTAACGAACGAAGGCAATCGCGCCGGCGTCCGGCGGCCTCAGGCTGAAGCTGCCCGGATGCAGATCCATCCAGTTCCGGAGGACGGGATAACCTCGACGGATGTAGGAACGAGTGCGGCGTAACAGCCAGGACCGAACTTCGGGAGACAGGGCCAGGGCCGCCAGTTGGTTTGAAAGCATTGTCGCACTGATCGTCGTGTATTCATGGCGTGCCCAGATATCATCCACGATGCCGGCCGGCGCCACTACCCAGCCGATCCTGAGGCCCGGCAGTCCGTAGGCCTTGCTGAGGCTCCCCGTCACGAGGACCCTGTCGTACCGCCCATAAAAAGAAGGAGTCTCCTGGTCGGTGAGGCGCTCGGCCCCGGCATAGACTTCATCGGCAAGGATCCAGCTTCCGACCCGGTCGGCGATGTTGATGATGGCGTCCATCTCGGATCCGGAAAGAACGTACCCGGTCGGATTGTTGGGATTGCACACCGCTATCAGCCGGGTTCCGGCGGTCACCACTGCTTCCAGTTCCTCCAGATCCGGCTTCCAGCCCGTTTCCTCCCGCAAATGAAAGGTTTTCAACGCAAGGCCATGATTCTTGGCAAGTCCCCAGATCTGCATGTAATTCGGGAGCATTACGACGATCTCGTCACCGGCGTCCAAAAGGGTCTTCAGCACCAGGTAGTTGGCTTCAATCGCCCCCACCGTTACCAGGACGTTCTCCGGTGTTCCGCCTTGATAGAGCCGGGCGATGTTCTGCCGAAGCTGGGGGATTCCATTGGTGTGGGGGTAGTTCAGATCGGTGTCCAGCAAACTTTGCAGATAGCCGTTCTCCCGATCCACAAGTTCCCGGAGCAAGACCGGATGGACGCCGCTCTCGGAAAGATTGTATTTCACCTCCTTCTCGAACCTGGAAAACAGGCGTTCCATTTGGAATGGCTGAAATACCTGCATGATTCCTGCTTCCTCTTACTCCTCTCTATTCGTGCCTCGAATCGGTCAATTTCCCCCAAACATTTTTTCTGCGACGCAGGCTCCTACCCCCGCTTGAGCCGGCGGACCTCCCAATCCGCAAGTTCCCGATATTGTCCCGGGGCCAGCCGTCCCAACCGCAAGGGGCCGATAGCGACCCGTCTCAACTTCATGACAAAGTGCCCGATGGCGTCGAACATGATCCGAATCTGCCGGTTCCTACCCTGCACCAGAACCACCTCATACCAGGGGTTATTTCCCGGCTCCAGCAACCGGATCCGGCGGACCGCCATTCGTTTGCCGCCGGACCGAATCCCGCGCTGGAGGCGCCGAAGCGCACCCGGCGAGGGGCACCGCGCCACCTTGAGGTGGTAGACCTTCTCCAGGGCGCCGGCTCGGGTAATGGTCCGGACCAGGTCCCCGTCATTGGTGAGCAGCATCAGGCCCTCGCTCTGAAAGTCCAGCCGGCCCGCAGGAACCAATCGGACGCGGGAAGGAACCAGCTTGGTGACGACGGGCCGGCCACGGGGATCGGAGACGGCGCTCAGAACGCCCCGCGGCTTGTTCACGATGTAGTATTCAGTCCGCTCCGGACGCAGCAGGACACCGTCGACCCGCACTTCGTCCCGGACCGGGTCCGCCCGTGTTCCCAACCGGTCGACGACTTTCCCGTTCACCGTGACTCGGCCCTGGAGGATGAATTCTTCGGACTTCCTCCGGGAAGCCAGTCCGGCGTGAGCCATGATCTTCTGTAGACGCCACATCGTTACCTGAGAATCTTACGCGGCGTCAGGGCCTGACGCGAACCGAGCTTGAAAGGAGGGGCGAGTTCCAGTCGCCCCTTCCTCCGTGCCCCCGTGCCCACGTACGCTCATTGTTCCATGGCTCGTCCGGAGTTCGGCGGTTGGAAACCGCCGCTCCTGTCCGGCGGTTGGAAACCGCCGCTCCCCCGGCCGTTGGAGGGTTGCCTAACTGGAAAGGATCTCTTCGAACTCGGCGAGTGTCGGAAGCTCGCTCAGGTCGTTGAGGCCGAAGTGGACCAGAAACTGCCGTCCGATCCCGTAGAGAATGGGGCGTCCCACCGTCTTCTTACGGCCCTGAGCTTCGATGAGTTTTTTCTCCAGCAAGGTCCGAATTGTCGAGGTCCCCTTGACCCCCCGGATTTCGGCGATCTCGGGCAAGGTCACCGGCTGCTTGTAGGCAATGACAGCCAGCGTCTCCAGTGCGGCCAGAGAGAGCCGGGCCGAAGGCCGGCTCTTCAGATACCGCCGGATGATCTCGTGATGCCGGGCATGGCTGTTCATCCGGTAGCCTCCGGCGACCTGCCGGACCTCCACCGAATCCTGGACCGTGTTGAACTCTTCCGCCAACTCCTTCACGAGCCGGGCCAGGTCCTGGGAAGACGTATCCGGAAAGACCTGGTGGAGCTGAGGGAGAGAGACAGGTTCCTTGGCGACGAAGAGTACGGCCAGGATCTGTGCAGCGAGCGGGTCCTTCAACATGCCACGATCCGAATGTCCTGGAAGGCGCCTTTCTGGAAGAGGCGAATCTCACCCAGGCGGACCAGCTCCAGGAGCGCCATGAGGGCGACCACCAGGTGGCGCTTGGAAATGCCCCGCTTGAAGAACAGGGAGAACAAGAACTCTCCCTCCAATTGGAGAAGCCGGCGAATCTCGTGGATCTTGCTTTCCAGCGTCACGTCGTCCCGATCGATCTCCACCAGAATCCGGTCCTTGTACCGGTTCACGATCCCGTGAAACGCCCGGACCACGTCGAAGAGGTCGACCACGACCATCTCCTTCCCTTCCTCCACGAACTCGTCCGCCCCTCGAGTCCAGGACGACTGCTCCAGGATCTCTCTTTCGTGGAGCAGATGGGCCGCTTTCTTGAACTGCTCGTACTGGAGCAGGTCCCGGATCAGTTCCTCCCTGGGGTCTTCCTCCGGTTCCGGCTCGGACGATTCGTCCTCGGGAAGGAGCATTTTGGACTTGATGTGGATCAGCGTGGCCGCCATGACCAGGTATTCACCGGCCACGGTCATGTTCAGATCCCGCATCAATTGGAGGTAATCGAGGTATTGGCGGGTCACCCGGGCGATGGGAATTTCCCGGATGTCCAGTTCCTGGGTTCGGATCAGGTGGAGCAACAGGTCCAGCGGGCCCTCGAAGACATCGAGCTGAACTTGACAGGTCTCGGATTCGGTCACCATTTCGAACGCCGGTCGTAATTTATCCTCATGGCCTGACGCACCTCACCCAAGGTCTCCCGGGCGCGGCCCCGAACGCGGCGGCTTCCTTCTACCAGGATCTCCTTCACGCTCTCCCGGTCTCCTTCCAAGCCGAGCCGTTTCTGGTGCAAGGGCTCCACGACCGGGATCATTCCCTCCAGCAGCCGGCGCTTGCAATCGATGCAGCCGATCTTCGCCGTCCGGCAACCCTGGGCCGCCCACTCCTGGCCCTCAGGGGCCGTGAAAACCTTGTGGTGGTCGAAGACCGGACACACGTCCGGGTTTCCAGGATCGGTCCGGCGCACCCGCGCCGGATCGGTCACCATGGTCATGACCTTACGTTGGATCCTGGCCGGGTCTTCGGACAACTGGATCACGTTGCCGTAGCTCTTGCTCATCTTGCGGCCGTCGGTGCCCGGCAGCCGCGGATTGGTGGTGAGCTTGGCCTGGGGCTCGGGAAAGACGCGGCCGAAGAAATGGTTGAAGCGCCGGGCGATCTCCCGCACCAACTCCAGGTGGGAAACCTGATCCTCGCCCACGGGCACGACTTCCCCCTTGTAGATCAGGATATCTGCCGCCTGTAGAACCGGATATCCCAGGAAGCCGTAGTTCGAGAGATCCTTTTCCCGCAACTGCACGACCTGCTCCTTGTAGGTGGGAACCCGTTCCAGCCAGGGCACGGGAACCACCATGGACAAGAGCAGATGGAGCTCGGCATGTTCCGGCACCAGCGACTGGATCATCAGGGCCGATTTCTCAGGATCGAGCCCGGCCGCGATCCAGTCGATGGCGATCTCGATCACGTTGTCCTGCACCGCCCGCGTGTCCTGATACTCGGAGGTCAACGCGTGCCAATCCACGATCCCGTAGATGCAATCATACTCTTCCTGCATGCCGACCCAGTTGTCCAGCGCGCCGATGAGGTGTCCCAGATGCAACCGGCCCGTCGGCCTCATTCCGCTGAAAACCCGTTTTTTGGTCACAATTTCGGTCTCCCAGTAAACCCGCCCGGACTCCCCGCCGCCGCGGCCGGAAGCGACGCCCATGTTTTACCAGATTCCCCCGTCTCGCAACCGCGCGAGAAACGAGGAGTGAGGAATGAGGAGTGAGAGGGGTACTGTCGAAGCAGGCCTGACAGTGAGCCGTACCCACTCATACCTAACAATTGAGATACTAGCAGTCCGTGGTGAAAGTCCCGCGAGCACCGAGACCGTTCCTGCGCCCGCCGGACAAGGCGCGATTCGGGTGCATACCGGGAGTATGTGCCCGAATCGCAACGCCGTCCGCCGGGATGCAGGGACGGTCGAATGCCGTGATGACTTTTGCCACGGGCTGCTAGGAGCCAATAGGGATCCTTCGCCTTCGCGTCTATGAAATCGCGGCGTCTCCGTCCCGTCGAGCTGCCTCCCGTCTTCTCACTCCTCTGTCTCATATTCCCTGCATGTACACACCGCCCCCAGAGTCTCCGAAACCCCCTCTTCTCTCACTTCTCACTCCTCCACTTCCGCTATAATGGCGCGCTGTGAGTGGCCTTCTTTTCAACATCGCTTTTGCATTTTATGTGGCCGGACTCGGCTTCAGCACGCTGGTCTTCTTCTCCAACAAGACGGCCCTCTTTCGGATTGCGGTCATTACGGTGGGAATCGGCTTCGGGCTGCATTCCGGATTCCTCATCGCTTCCGCCGTGGAGACGGCACGCTTTCCACTCACCGGTCTTCGCGATTCGTTGGCGTTCTTCGCTTGGACCGTCTCCCTTTGCTTTTTCGTTTCCTACGTCCGGTATCGGATCCGGGCCCTGAGCACCTTTCTGCTGCCGGCGGTGGCGGCACTGATGTTGGGGACGGTCTTTCTGAAGGCCTCTCCCATACCGCCCATGCTTCGTAGCGCCTGGCTGTACGTGCATACCCCGCTCATGTTTCTGGCCTACGGCATGTTTCTGGTCACCTTCGTGGCGGGCGCCCTCTACGTGTTCCAGGAAAGGGAGCTCAAGAACAAGCAACCCAAGACCTTCTACTACCAGCTCCCTTCCCTGACCACGCTGGACGACCTTTTCCTGAAGTTCCTGGTGGCCGGTTTCTGCTTCATGACCGCCGGGCTCCTGACCGGGATCGTCTGGGCCGAACAGGACTGGATCAACGGATGGCACAAGGATCCCAAGGTCATCTCCGCCATGGTCACCTGGTGCATCTATCTGGCTCTGATCTACCTGCGGCTGACGGCGGGGTGGCGAGGAAAGAGAGCCGCGGTGGTGAGCATGGCCGGATTCCTGTGGGTGCTGTTCACCTATCTGGGCGCCAGCTACTTTGGAGGCCTACACCAGTTCTAGGAGTCTGCGCGGTAGAAATGATCGTAGCGAGAAAGTGGGGAATCGAGGCCAGATTTTCTCGATTTGGAGGTGCATAGTTGTTCTATTCGCCGAGAAATCGAGGAAATATGGACCGATTCTACCACTTTCGCAGTAGATCAATTTCTGCGGCGCAGGCTCCTGGCCCCACGATTCCCCTCCAATAGCGGAGCGGAGAGATCTCGAACATGCATCCTGTGCTGGTCGGACTGAGCCACAAGACGGCTCCCATCGAGATTCGGGAACGGGTCGCCTTCCGCGAGGAAGCGGTCGCGTCCGCCCTGGCGACGCTGCGGCGGGAATACGAGTTGCGGGAGAGCATGATCCTGTCGACCTGCAATCGGGTCGAGATTCTGGCCCAGGGTGGAGACGACAAAGAGACCATCCACGGCCTCAAGGACTTTCTGCACCGCTACCACTCGCTGGAGCCCGATTCGCTGGAACGTTACCTGTACGCCCTGAGAGAGCAGGATGCGGTCGTGCACGTGTTCCGGGTGGCCAGCAGCCTCGACTCCATGGTTCCGGGAGAGGCCCAGATCCTGGGACAGTTGAAACAGGCGTACGCCGTGTCGGGCCAGTCGGGAGCCGCAGGCACGGCGCTGAAGGCCCTGCTTCCGTCGGCGTTTCGAGTCGCCAAACGGGTCCGGACCGATACCGGAATCTCCCAATCCGCGGTCTCGGTGAGCTCCGTGGCGGTGGAGCTGGCTCGAAAGATCTTCGGGAGTCTGAAGGGCAAGTCGGTTCTTCTCCTGGGGGCGGGCAAGATGGCCGAACTGGCCACCCGCAGCCTGGTTCGCTCCGGGGTCTCCCGAGTCTTCGTCGCCAGCCGGACCCAGGCCCGGTCCCGGCAACTGGCTTCCCTGTTCGGCGCGACGTCCATTCCCATGGGGGACCTGGAGGAGCGGCTCCCCGAGTCGGACATCCTGCTGGTCTCCACCAGCTCCGACTCCTACGTCCTGGGACCTGAAACCGTCAACGAAGCGGTCCACCGGCGCAAGTACGCACCCTTGTTCATCATCGACATCGCGGTCCCCAGGAACGTGGACCCGCGGGTGAACCAGATCGAGAACGTCTTCCTCTACGACATCGACGACCTGCAGTCGGTGATCGGCGCCAATCTGAGGGAACGCCGGCGCGAGGCCGAGTTGGCCGAGGAGATCGTCTTGCAGGAATCCGAGCGCCACATGCAGCGCATCGCCTCCATGAACCTGGGACCGCTCATCGCCGGCCTCCGAGGCCGCATCGAGGAGATCTGCCTGGCTCAACTGGAACAGAGCCGCCAGGGAATGACCGACGCCGACTCCAATAGGATGGAAACGATTCTTCGCAAGACGGCCCGCCGGATCGCGCACCCCATCATCATGGAGATCAAGGCGCCGACCCAGGACCCGCAGCGGCGATTGCACAACATTCAGATGATCAAGCAGGCATTCGGTCTGGACAAAGGGGAATGAGACGAATCCGCGTGGGGTCCCGCGGCAGCCCCCTGGCGCTGCGGCAGGCCGAGATCGTCTGCCATGAGCTGGAGGGGCGCCACCCCGGCGTCGAAACCGAGATCCGGGTGATCCGAACCAGCGGAGACCAGCCGCGGCCCGAACCGCAGTTCTCGGGACTCTCGGTGAAGCGGATGTTCGTCAAGGAGATCGAGGACGCCCTCCTGAAGGAGGAGATCGACCTGGCGATCCACAGCCTCAAGGATCTGCCCTCCGAGTTGCCTCAAGGGCTCTGCCTGACCGCCATTCCCGAACGCGAGGACCCAAGAGATGCGCTGGTCTCGTCAGTCCGGATCGGATGCCCGGAAGAGATCCCACGAAACGGCCGGATCGGCACCAGCTCGCTTCGGCGGACCGTCCAGTTGAGGCTCCTGCGGCCCGATGTGGAGATCGTTCCCCTGCGGGGGAACGTGGGGACCCGAATCCGGAAAATGGAGGAACAGCAACTGGACGGGATCGTCCTGGCGGCGGCCGGCCTCAAGCGACTCGGTCTGGAAGACCGGATCGCCTTCACCTTCTCCCAGGACCAGATGCTGTCCGCCATCGGCCAGGGCGCCCTGGCCGTGGAATGCCGGTGCGACGACCGGCAGACTCGGGAGCTGCTGGCTCCCATCGACCATACTCAGACCCGCGTTTGCACCGACGCCGAACGCCGGTTTCTGGAGCGGATGGGCGGAGGCTGCCAAGTCCCCATGGGAGCATATGCGTCCCTCACCTCCAGCGTCGGCCAATTTCAGGCCCTTCTGGCCAGCCCATACCGCTCTGTCTCCCTCCGCCACCGCAGCCGCGGATCCACGGACGAGCTTCCCCGAATGGCCCTGGACGCGGCCGAATCCATCCTCTCCCGGGGTGGCGACGAGATCCTTCGGGAACTGGAGGAAGGGGGTCCGGTATGAGCCGTCCGCTGGAAAGACGGAGAATCCTGGTGACCCGGATCCGCAACCAAGTGGGGGAATTCTCCCGTCTTCTGCGGCAGGCGGGAGCTGACGTGGTGGAGATCCCGGCCATCGAGATCGTCCCCCGGCCCGACCAGGAGCTGGATCCGTGCATCTCACGGGCCCACCGTTTCGACTGGCTCTTCTTCACCAGCGTCAACGGCGCCGATATCTTCCTTTCCCGGGCCCGGGCGTTGGACTCATCCTTGTCCGAGAAGGACGGCCCGTCCCCTCGAATCTGCACCATCGGACCGGCCACCGCCCGGCGAGTAAAACAGTTCGGCTGGGAGGTTCACCTGGTGCCGACGCGCTACCAGGCGGAGGGGGTGCTGGAGGCGTTTCTGGAACGTCACTCGAACCGGATCGAAGGTCTGAGCATCCTGATTCCGAGAGCCAGCCAAGCCCGCTCCCTGTTGCCCCGGGAACTGAGCCGACGCGGCGCTCAGGTGGAAGTGGTTCCCGTCTACGACACGGTGGTCCCCGAAGAGAGTCGAGTGGCACTGGAGCAGGCTCTTGATCAAGGCGCACCCGACCTCATCACCTTCACCAGTTCCTCTACCGTTCGTCATCTGATGAATTTGGCAACGGACCCGGATCGAGTCCGGTCCGTTCCCTGCGCCGCCATCGGCCCCATCACGGCAGAGACGGCCCGCGAGCATGGATTTCAAGTGTTGGTCGAGTCCTCGGAGTCCACCATCCCGGGCCTGTTCGCGGCCATCTGCAACGATTACGACCGGAAGGGTGTTCGGAGCCGAGGGTGAAGGAATCCTCCCCCGCAACCCGCAACCACAGGTAGTAGCGGCCGTTCTTCCCGGCCCGGTTTCGGAGAAGTTCCATCGCCGGTCTCGCGCTTTCCCGGGACTGCCGTCAGGTACTGCGGCCGGGCCAGACAAAGCGCATCCTGGCAGTTTCGAGGTCGAACGCCTCCGGGTCCCAGTGGCCGTACCATTCCTTGAGCACGGCGGGGTCTTCCTCCCAGGGATCGACTCCCGTCTGCAAGAACTCAACAAGCCGTTCGTAGCCGGGGACGCCACCGCAGTCTTCCAGTGGACCGGAGCGCTCGCCGGCGATCAGTCGTTGATGGAACCGCGCCTGGGACGCGAAGCGCCGCCGGAACAACACGTCGTGGACCCAGAAGTCGCCGAAATCGTACACATAGACGCATCTCCGGTGCTTGCGAGGGCCGAAGAACCCCGCCAGCTTGGTCGATTCCGCATCGGGCGGCGGTTCGCACAGACTCCAGACGTCGGCCATCGCCGGGCCTGCCAGCGCCCGCCCGCGACGGGCACTGGTGCGAAATTCCCACAGGTGGACATGCTGCCAGCCGAAGCCGACTTGCATCGCTACGTGGAGGTGGGCGAAGGTCGCTCTTCTCTCGATCTGGAAGCGCCGCCAGATGCGTGGTTCGATGTAACGCAGGAACACTTCGAATTCATCATACGTGGCGCGCGCCAACGTCTCGGTCACCGCGGCTACTGGACGGGAGCATGGATTCCGCGTGCCGGTGGAGTCCCAGGAATCGACCGTCCTGGATCCCTTCGCTTCGATTTGCAGCGATAGTGACCGACGTGGACGCCGAACAGGCCCTCTTATTCCAGAAGGTCATCCAAGACAACGACAGGTAGGTCCTCGAACCGTCGAAAGTCCGCGTCATTGGTGACAAAGAGCGTACATTCGGCGTACAGAGCTGTAGCCGCGTGAAGCGCGTCGGGCGTCTTCAAGCCCGTCTCGGCACGTAGACGCGCGGCATCTTCCCACAGTGGGCGGGTGGCCGGGATGAGAGTCACCTCATTGGCGTCGAGTAGTGAGCGAAATAGCATCTCGACAACCGTGTCGCCCTCACGCAGAGGCTTGACGAGAGTCTCCAGAATTACCCAGTCACTACTGACGATGGTGAACTGCCCAGCCTGAGCCTGCCGCCACATGGGTTCAAGCAACGCTCGGTCGGGTTCGATGCGCTCCACGCCATAGATGAACCCAGTGGCATCGAGATAGATTGGCCCGTCAGGCGGAAGAGTCAGCGGTCCCACGATGCGCGCTCGTCCTCCAGATACGACTCCACCTCCTCTCCGGTCTTGAAGAGGCGCCGGCCCGGCGCTTCGTCCAGGATGTCAACGGCGGACCGCTGTGCCGAGACCGAGAAGGGATGGACGACCACGTCAACGGACGCACCCACCGGAAGTTCGCGGTCCACGATTTCAATTTTGCCTCCGGGCAGCACTGTCGTTCTCAGGTGCAGCACCTTTTGCATGGCTGGAGACTCCTTATCCATAATGACCGGCCTCGCCGATGAGCAGTCCGTCGGTCGGGATATTCGGTAGAGCTTCCTTACCAGCCCGTGGCAAAAGTCATCACGGCATTCGACCGTCCCTGCATCCCGGCGGACGGCGTTGCGATTCGGGCACATACTCCCGGTATGCTCCCGAATCGCGCCTTGTCCGGCGGGCGCAGGAACGGTCTCGGTGCTCGCGGGACTTTCACCACGGACTGTTACTCCTCAAGGCCTGTCCCGTACTTGATACCATAGGCCCCCAGGATTGTAAGGGGGAAGGAGGATGATACGACCGCAGTCACGAGGATAGAAAGTGACTGTCCCCCTTCTCGGTCCCGCGGAGAAGTTCCATCGCCAGTCTCGCGCTTTCCCGGGACTGCCGTCAGGTGCTGCGGCCGGGCCAGACAAAGCGCATCCTGGCAGTTTCGAGGTCGAACGCCTCCGGGTCCCAGTGGCCGTACCATTCCTTGAGCACCGCGGGGTCTTCCTCCCAGGGATCGACTCCCGTCTGCAAGAACTCAACAAGCCGTTCGTAGCCGGGGACGCCGCCGCAGTCTTCCAGTGGACCGGAGCGCTCGCCGGCGATCAGTCGTCGATGGAACCGCGCCTGGGACGCGAAGCGCCGCCGGAACAACACGTCGTGGACCCAGAAGTCGCCGAAATCGTACACATAGACGCATCTCCGGTGCTTGCGAGGGCCGAAGAACCCCGCCAGCTTGGTCGATTCCGCATCGGGCGGCGGTTCGCGCAGGCTCCAGACGTCGTCCATCGCCGGGCCTGCCAGCGCCCGCCCGCGACGGGCGCGGGTGCGAAATTCCCACAGGTGAGCATGCTCCCAGCCGAAGCCGACTTGAATCGCTACGTGGAGGTGGGCGAAGGTCGCTCTTCTCTCGATCTGGAAGCGCCGCCAGATGCGTGGTTCGATGTAACGCAGGGACACTTCGAATTCATCATAGATCGGCATGTTCCCTCCATTTGGCAGCGCGCCGCGGAGGATCTCGCGCCGTCAACAGTCCGTGGTGAAAGTCTCGCGAGCACCGAGACCGTTCCTGCGCCCGCCGGACAAGGCGCGATTCGGGAGCATACCGGGAGTATGTGAGCCGAATCGCAACACAGTCCGCCGGGATGCAGGGACGGTCGAATGCCGCGACGACTTTTGCCACGGGCTGTCAAGCGCGCTCCACCTCGAACGCCACCAGGTTGCGGGACTCCTGGCTGAACTCCACGGCGATCAGATAGATCGGTTGTCCTGACCCACGGTACTTGTCCGCGTACCGCTTCGCCTTCAATTGCGCCATCGCGGCGCCCACCGGGGCGAACTCGACCACCTTGAACTCCAACAGGTAGACGTTGCCTTTGAAACGGACCGCCATGTCCAGGAGCCCGTGGCTGCTGCTGTCCTCCACGGTAATGTCAAGACCCAGAGCCGCGAAATAGGAGTAGACGACGCTCGCGTAGTAGCCCTCATAGTTGGCGATGTCGTTGTTCGTGTACCAATCGTAGGGGATGCTGGCGAAGAAGGCATGGAACAGCGTCTCGAGTCCGGCGAAGTCGTTGGCCTCCAACAGCCGGTACAGGCGGACGCTGTTGGCCATCTGACGCGACGAGTCCCGCACCAAGTGGCGCAACAGGCTTCGGTTCAGGCTCTGCCGCACCTCCCGGTTGGGATAGCCCAACCGATAGAGTAGCTCTCCGCCAAGGTCCTCGGTCCCCGTGATGGTGAGGTAACCGGTCTGGAACAGCAGCGCTTCCGTTGCCATTTCGTCCACGTCGAAGGTCGACAGCAGATCGCTGCTCCCCACCATGTCATCCAACGCCACGGATCTGACCTGCCGCTTGAAGAGCGTGTCGACCAGGAACTTGGGTGTGCCGGTTTCGAACCAGTAGGCGCCGAATCTGCGACTGTCGAAGAGCAGGAGGATGTCGAAAGGGTTGTAGACCCTTTCCTGGCCGAACCAACTGTAGCCGTTGTACCAGTCGCGGATATCATCGCGGTCGAGGCCCGGGAGTTCCGGTGCGAACACCATGTCCAGATCCGACTCGGTGTAGCCACAGATGGCAGAGTAGCGCCGGTCCAAAGTGATGTCCTGGAGATTATTGAGGCCGGAGAAGAGGCTACCCTTGGAGAACTTGCTCACTCCGGTAATGAAGCTGAACCGGATGTGCGCGTCGCTGTCCTTGACGACGGCGTAGAGGCCGCGCAGAAAGTCGCGATTGGCGCGAGCGATCTCCGGCGCCTCCAGAGCATCCAGAATCGGCTTGTCATATTCGTCGATGAGCACCGCCACCGGATGGCCAGTCTGTCGATGCAATGCCTCGATCAGGGAGGAGAAACGTCCGGCCGCCGTGGCGTAGTGGGCGACGACGCCCGCGCGACGCTCGGCGGCGGCAAGTTGCTCCATGAGATTCGCCTCGACGTAGCCCGGCTCTTTGTTGTTGCCGCGGCCGAAACTCAGATTCAACACCGGATGGCGAACCGACCAGTTCCAGCCGTCGTGGATGTCGAGGCCCTCGAACAGCGGCTCGTTGCCCTCGAACAGCTCCTTCAAGGTGTCGAGGAACAGGCTTTTTCCGAAACGCCGCGGACGCGACAGAAAGTAGTGCGTGCCGTGGCCGAGGAGCCGGCGAATATGGATCGTCTTGTCGACGTAGTAGAAATCCTGCTCCCGAATCTTGCGGAAGGTCTGGATGCCGATGGGCAGTCGGCGTCTGGTCACGGGTGCAGGTTACTGTAGAAAGATGAAGGTGTCCCGGCATCCTGGGATTTTCTTTTTCCTGGTTTTGGTTACGCTCACATGCGAATCAGAATTCCGCGTCGCGGATCGTACAGCATAGGCCCCCAGGGCCAACCGATATCGATGCTCTACGACAAATGGCGCGGACTGGTAAACTTCGAGAAACGTTGGAAACCGGGCGAACGCCCGAAGGAGATTCGTCATGCAGACCGATGTGGCGCAAGGGCGCGTTTCCCCTCAAGAGCAATCATCCGGGACATCGTCCGATCTGACCGATGAGGCTCGTTTGCGCACCGCGAGGTGGGCATTTCGGCGTTTCCATGGGCAGTGTTTCTGGTACCTGCGCGCTGACCTGGAAATAACGCTCGCAGACCTGCCAATGATTGTCGATGGTCTGAGAAAGAACGGCGGCCATTCCGGATTTCTGCTAGCCGCGAAGCTATGCCGCTAACCTCTTCACAAGCCGAAATTCTGCGCCAGATCGCCGCCAATCGCAGTCCGGAAAGCTACGTTGCGGGCGCTACGGTCCTACCAGCCCGTGGCAAAAGTCATCACGGCATTCGACCGTCCCTGCATCCCGGCGGACGGCGTTGCGATTCGGGCACATACTCCCGGTATGCACCCGAATCGCGCCTTGTCCGGCGGGCGCAGGAACGGTCTCGGTGCTCGCGGGACTTTCACCACGGACTGCTACATCGAGATGCCGATTCGCCACGTTTCTCGGAAGATATCGATCTGTTCCACGACCTGGACGACAGCATCGCCCAGAGCGCGGCGGCGGATGCTAAATCGCTTCGGCATGCCGGATACGTGTTCTCATGGTTACTGCGCACCCCGACGTTCCAACGAGCTATTGTAGTAATTGCGGATCAGCATCTGAAGATGGAATGGGCCTACGACAGCGCCTTCCGCTTTTTTCCGGTCCAAAAGGACGACCTCTGCGGTTATCGGCTACACGACGCCGACGCTGCGACCAACAAGGTCCTGGCCTTGGCGGGACGCAGTGAGATCCGTGACTTCGTGGATGTGTTGCACCTGCACGACACGTATCTTTCGCTCGGCGGTCTGGTATGGGCGGCCAGCGGCAAAGACCCCGGCTTCACGCCGGAGTTTCTGCTGGATCAGATGGGACGGCACGTCGCCTATCGTCAGACGGATCTCGATCACCTCAGTTTGAGGGAACCGCTTGATCTCAGGATGCTGAAGCTGCGCTGGATCGCGGCGGTGGATTCGGCCGGAGCGACCGTGAGCAAGCTCCCTCCTGAGGAGGTCGGCTGTCTCTATCTCGGACCGGATCTACGGCCTCGGAGGCCGGATCCGAACTCGCCCGACTTCCCCCGGCTGACACGCCACCACGGCCGCGTTCGCGGGGCTTGGCCGACCCTTTCGCCGTACCAAGGGTGATGGCTCCCTTCGGAGGTAACAGTCCGTGGTGAAAGTCCCGCGAGCACCGAGACCGTTCCTGCGCCCGCCGGACAAGGCGCGATTCGGGTGCATACCGGGAGTATGTGCCCGAATCGCAACGCCGTCCGCCGGGATGCAGGGACGGTCGAATGCCGTGATGACTTTTGCCACGGGCTGGTAAGAGGGCACCCACCCACACACACAAGGGGTGCCCCTACGGATATCCGGTGTTGTCCGACCTGATGCCTGCTGGTCCAAGGATTGAGGCTGGGCCGATACCGACTGAAACAGCCACCCCTACTACCTTCTGAACCGGACGTTCAGCGTCAGCTCGCTGCCGACGATTTCTCCCTTGGAGATGGCCGGCAGGAAGCGCCAGGAGTTGCGGACCGTGTCGAGGGCCATCTGGTCCAGCTTCTCGTCGACGCTCTCGACCACTTCCAGATCGAAGACACCTCCCCATGGACTAACGGAGATGCTGACGACCACCACCACCGGATCCTTCAGATGGGAGGCATCGCTCGGCAGTTGCGGTTCGGAACCCTCCACCAGAACGGTGGGAATGACTGCTTCGTCCGGAAAATATCCGCGGAGCCGGGCGTCGACCTCCGACGCCTTGTGAAGAACGCCATACCCGCGGTTGAACCCGACGTCCCGCACCATGGCGGCCGAATTGGCCGCCTCCAGATCCAGCTCGGACACCATGGAGGCCAACTGGTCGAACTGTTCCTCGTTCAGGGGCTCCAGTTCCAAAATGCGTCCGCCCACCTTGAGGTAGCACGTTTCGGGAGGCGTCGCGAACTGATACCGCCCCGCGATGTTGTAGCCCAGGAAGGAGCGGGGCTTGATCAGACCGCTCACCTGGTAGACCTCTCTCGGGCTGGGCGGATCCTCCCGGACGATCAGGTGTCCCCGGCCGGTTCGGCCACTGGCGTCCACCAGCACCAGCTCGTAAGCCCGCACCGCTTCGAAGCTGTCTCCCAGGTTGATGAAATTGAGGATCGCCATCGCGGGGTCCAGCAACTCCACCGTCACGACACGTTGATCGGACAGATAGAGAAAGTACCGGGACCCCTCAGCAACGATGGAACCTCCGGCGAGGGCCCAGACCATCAGTCCCAGAAACACTCCGCGCCTCTTCCACATACGCCAGCTCCCCATGATCCGGAATTCTAACCGGTAACCAAATCCACCTTCCGCTGAACCCAATTCGCGGTCCCCTCGTCTAGTTAGATGGAATCAGGAAGACGAAAGGTTGCGACAAATCTCAGGCACTCCAATTCCACTCCTTATCGTCACTCTACTCCTGACTCCCGCCTCCTGGGCATCCGAATCCACCGGGGAGCAACTGCTGTCGGTGGCGCCGGGTGGAACTCTCCAGGTACACAACGACTTCGGGCGGACGTTCATCCGAGGATGGGACGGCGACCGGGTCAGGCTCCAGTTTCGGAAGCTGGCTTCCGATCCGAATCGTTTGGACAAGATCACCCTCAAGACCCGGGAAGGCCCGGAACAGACCCGGATCTCGGTTCGATTTGACGATCACGTGTCCGAATCCGCCTACCTGGAGATTCATGCTCCACGCTCGCTCGGCATCCTGGTGTGGGGAACCCATAGTGCCATCGAACTCCACGGGTTGGAAGGTCCGGTGCAGGCCTGGACACTCTCCGGACTGCTGACCTCGGAGGACGTGACCTCTTCCGTGTCTCTTCGCAGCCAGAGCGGAGACATCCTCTTTCGGACCGGAACCCAACCCCAAGGCGACATCCGTCTGGAGTCGTTCGGGGGAAAAATAACCTGCCAACTGAGCCCGGACCTGGATCTTCGTGGATGGATCCGAGCCGGTGGCACGCTCTCGTGGAACGGGGACGTGGAGCTGCGTAACGGATCCCTGCAGAGGAACCTGGGCGTCGGAGGACCGCTTCTCTACGCCAGCAGTCTCAGCGGCAACGTGCTCTGCAAAATCTTCCGGCCCGACAGCATTCGCACCCGGCCGGAAAGAGTCGACCGGGTGCCGGCCGAACGAGTGCTTCCCCCGACTGGAGTCCAACCCATTTCCCAGGTCCCGGAGGCGAAACAGGAACCGGACGTTCCGCCGCCGGTTCCAGAGAACGCGCCGACCCGCGTCTGGTCCGAGAAAGAGCAATCCGGTGACTCGGAATCCGATCCCAAGCCGGCTTCCGGTTCCGGCTACGCTCTCAAGGTCCTGGTGAACTGGGTCTACCTGAACGTCTCGGTTCGGGACCCGAGGAACAACCGGAGGGTCTCGAACCTGACGCGGGACGACTTCCTGGTCTACGAGGATGACGTGCTCCAGACCGTCGAGAAGTTCGAACCTACCGAGGCGCCGTTTCGAGTGCTTCTGCTGCTGGACGTGAGCGGAAGCACCCGGCCCCATCTGGACCTGCTCCGAAGGGCCTCGGCCGATTTCTCCCGGGAGATCAGAACCAACGACCAGATCGCGGTGGCCACCTTCAACTCCCGCAGTTGGCTGATTCTTCCCTTCACCAGCGATCGGGAGAAGGTCCGTACCGCCATCGACGGGATCTACTCCGGCGGCGGGACGGCACTTTACGACGCCCTCATGGACTCGCTGAACGAATACTCGGACGAAACCCACGCGCGTCAAGCCATCGTGGTCTTTACCGATGGCGTCGACAACCAGCTCACCGGTAACCGCACCGAGGGTTCCCGCACCACGTTCCGGCAACTGTTCGGGGAGATCCGGGAGTCGGATTCCTTGATCTACCCCATCTTCCTGGACCACCGGAACAACGTGGGCCGGAGGCCGCGCGGAATGGCGGGACGCCTTCTTCAGAAAATTCCACGGAGCAGGCGTCCGACCATTTCGATCAAGCAACAGGACCGGAACGTCTACCTTCAAGCGCGCAGGCAGCTTGCCAGCATCGCCGACCAGACGGGCGCCCGATTCTACTCGCCCCGCCGGGTCCAGGAGCTGGCTGACATCTTCTCGGAGATCGCGAACGATCTGCGGGTGCGCTATCTGCTCGCCTACACGGTCCCCCAGCCGCAACGGAACCGGTCCTGGCGCTCCATCCGGATCGAGATCCGGGATCGTCCGGACCTGGTGACCCGCACGCGACAAGGCTACTACTCCGGTTCGGGCTCGAACTGACGAGCCTCGGTGACAACCCCGGGCAGGGTCGGGCCGACGCGGCCGTTTGTCTTCGTCTGGAATAGGCGACGCCTGCGGTCGCCGCAGGCGCGCCGCGACCCGCCATCGGGTGATCAACTCCCGATTCTGGCAAGCGTGGTCCAGGCCAGGACTACGGTGAATCACAAATGGTCGGAGAAGAGAGGGCACCCATGAGGTGTGCCCCTACGGAATTCTATTGCTGCCTTTCATGATGAATGGATGACTGAAGAATTTGTCAATCCACGCGGTGGAATCGCCTCGATTCTTTGAAGCCATCAAGAATCGGGGGCTTTCGTGCCCCCGATTCTTGATGGTATGGGGGACAAGAATGTCCCCCTTCAATTGTGCGGCGCCATTACGCGACCGGCACCGTCAGGTAACCGGCGACCTGGTTCCGGACGATACGCGTGATCACCACTTCGTAGGGTTTATCGACCCCCTCCACGAAGAAATAGACCGGCTCGTTGGCATACTTGTGCTGCTTCCGGATCCGCTTGCGGCCCACGTAGATGTCCAGATCGTACCGCTGCTTCCTGGCATTGGCGTCCCGCAGATTCAAGTGAACGTCGAGGACCTTGATGAACCCTCCCTTTTCCTGCAGCTCGAACTCGATCCTTTCCCGCTCCAGAGACCGGGAGAGCCGTGACAAGCGGTCGCTGGTGGCATCCAGATCGCGGTCCAACCGGTCCAGCCTCCGCTTTGAATTGGCCAGGCCGGCCCGGTTGACGCCGGTGACCTCCTTCAGATCGGTCAGACCGGCCGAGACTTGGCCGACCTGCTTCCGGATGCCTGCGTTCTCTTTCCGGATCCCCTCGTTTTCCCCTTGGAGCTTCGTGACGTCCTCCCGGTCCGCCTTGTTCGTCGCCAGCGACTTCAGACCCTGAGTCTGCTGCTCCTGGTCCGATTTCAGTCCCTGGAACAGACCGCGGTATTGGCTCAACTCCTTACCCTGGGATTGAATGCGGCTCCCGCTTTTGGCGGCTCCCTCCTCCAGCGTTCGAATCTGTTCGCCGGAGTTCTCCAGGGTTCGTTTCATCTGATCCAACCGCGATTCGCTCTCCGTCAGGTCCCGGTTGAGACGCTGGATCTCCTGCTGCGTGTCCCAGAAAAGGTACGCCCCCAGACCCAGGCCAATGCCGACCATCATCCAGATCACCGCTCCGGCCAGGCGATCCGTCCCGGGTCGCGAGGGAACCGGCTCCCGGTCGGGGCCTCCGCCCACCGCCGCCAGCAACGGGTCCGAAAACTGTTTCTTGTCATCCGATCTATTCATTGTGATCCTCCGTGATTACTGGTTCAGACCTCATCAGATCGACTTCGATCTGCCTGTTTGGATAGACGACGGGCCGTTCCGGAAGGTTCAGACGGGGGGAAATCGCCGTGTTCTCCTGTCTTTAAACGACGGCGAGACGCCGGCGGATTCGGATCGTGCGGCGACTCTCATGCCGGAATGACACCGACTTGTATAGAATAGATCCCCTGATGTCGCGCGCCGCGGGAGTGATGATTCTCATGGGATTGGCCCTGCCCGGCTTCATCTTCTACAGCATCTTTTTCTCAGGACCGTCCACTCCGGGACTCTCCGAAGCGGTGGAGATCACCGAGCAGTTCGACCATCTGGCGGGTGGGGATTTCCGGGTCGTCAGCGTCCATTCCGCCGGTCCCGCCGTCCAAGCCAAGATCACTCTGGAGCCGCCCGCCACCGATAACGGCGACATGCACCTGAGGGGCTTGAACGCCCAATACGACTTCCAGGCAGTGCTGGGGCGAGACCAGGATCTGGGAGTCGTGGTGGGCAAGACCGACGACGCCGGAGTCTTCAAGCCCTTGGGCATGATCTTCTTTTCCGCCGCGACGCAGCAGTCCCACTTTCGCCGAGTCGACGTCGGGCCCTCCGAATGAACCGAACGCCCCTCTACCACGCACACCTGGAGTTGAACGCCCGGATGGTGGATTTCGCCGGGTGGGAGATGCCGGTCCAGTATGCCGGCGCCCTCAAGGAGCATCTGGCGGTCCGGACCGCCGTGGGACTCTTCGACGTGAGTCACATGGGGCAGATTGAGATCCGCGGGTCGGACGCCCTGGCGTTCACCCAGCACATGGCCTGCAACGACGTGTCACGCCTGGAGGATGGTCAGGCTCAATATACGGCTCTGCTCTACCCCGAAGGCACTTTCGTCGACGACGTCGTCATCTACCGGATCCATGCCCGGCATCTGCTCCTGTGTGTGAATGCCTCGAATCGGGAGAAGGATTATCAGTGGCTCCTGAAGCACCGTCACGGAGACATCGAGATCCGGGACGCCAGTGACGAGTACGCCCAATTGGCGGTGCAGGGACCCAGGTCACAGGAGATCCTGGACGGTCTGACCCGGTTGGACCTGGACGCCCTGTCCTACTACCGGTTCACCCTGGGACGGATCGCCGGTGCCGACTGCCTGGTCTCTCGCACCGGATACACTGGCGAGGACGGCTTCGAGCTGTACCTTTCGCCGGCGGCAGCCGCCAAGGTCTGGGGCTCCCTTCTGGAGGCCGGAAGTTCTGTGGGCATCCGGCCGGCGGGACTCGCGGCCCGCAATACGCTGCGGCTCGAGGTCCGCTACCCGCTCTACGGCAACGACATCGACGAGACCACCAACGCCTGGGAAGCGGGGCTGGGCTGGATCGTCGACCTGGATCAGGGGCCGTTCGTGGGCCGGGAGAGTCTGTTTCGAATCCGGCAGGAGGGGCTCAACAGAAAGCTGGTGGGTTTCGAAATCACCGGACGAGGCATCGCTCGGGACCACGACCCGGTGCTCATCGATGGCGCCCGTTCTTCCCAGGTCTCCAGCGGGAGCTATTCGCCGCACGGCAAGAAGGGCATCGGTCTGGCTTACCTGCCGATGGAGAAGGCCGTCCCGGGACAGGAGTTGGAGATCGAGAACCGGCGCCGGCTCCTTCCGGCCGTCGTGGTGAAGACGCCCTTCTACCGGCGTCAATGATCGATCTTGAATCATCGATCCCGTTTCGGTAAATAGTGAACGCCCCGAAGCGGGGAGGGTGCCCGGCGGGTCGGGCCCCGAAACCTTAGGGAGAGGAAGATGACAATCCCGGAAGGGCTTCGATACACCAGAGAACATGAATGGATCGAGATCCTGGAGGAGGGACGGGGCCGCGTGGGCATCACGCACCACGCCCAGGATGAACTGGGTGACGTGGTCTTCGTCGAACTCCCCCGGACGGGCGACGAACTGGGTGGCGAAGACATCTTCGGCACCGTGGAATCGGTCAAGGCCGTGTCCGATCTCTACAGCCCCGTCACCGGCAAGGTCATTCAGGTCAACGAGTCCTTGGAGGAGCAGCCGGAACTGGTCAACGAAGACCCCTACGGTCAAGGCTGGATGATCCAGGTGGAATTCAGCGACCCCGCCGAGCTGGACGGACTCATGTCCGCTCAGCAGTACGCCGCATACCTGGCTGAGGAATCCGGGCACTGATCCGGTTGGCCCATGCGCTACATTTCCCTGACTCTGGAAGAAAGACAGGTCATGCTCCAGGCCATCGGCGTGGAGAAGACGGACGACCTGTTCGAATCGATTCCGGTCGGGGTGCGCCTCGGCCGTCCGCTGAACCTGGCGGAGCCCCTCTCCGAATCGTCGCTACTGGCCGACTTCAAGGCTATGGCCCGAAAGAACGCCTCCGGCGATGACTTCGCCTACTTTCTGGGCGCCGGCGCGTACCACCATTTCATCCCCTCCGTGATCGATACGCTGGTCTCGCGCTCCGAGTACTTCACCGCCTATACGCCCTACCAACCGGAAGTCAGTCAGGGAACCCTCCAGGCCATCTTCGAGTACCAGACCCTGATCGCTCAGCTCACCGGGATGGAAGTGGCCAACGCCAGCCTCTACGACGGGGCCAGCGCCTTGGCCGAAGCGGTCATGATGGCGGCCCGGGTGACCCGCCGGACGCGGATCCTGGTTCCGGAGGCGCTCCATCCGAACTACCGGAAGGTCCTGGGCACCTATACGGGAAATCACCTCTCCGTGACCTCCGTCCCCGCCACCTCCTCCGGCTCCATGGATCCGGAGGCCGTGGACGCCCTTCTGGATGACCGGACGGCGGCGGTGGTGGTCCAGTCGCCCAACTTCTTCGGCGTCGTGGAGGAGATGGAAGAGCTGGGCCGGTTGGCTCACCGGCGCCGGGCCCTGCTGGTGGCCGTCACCACCGAGGCCCTCTCCCTCGGCGTGCTGAAACCGCCGGGAGAGATGGGTGCCGACATCGTGGCCGGAGAGGGGCAGAGTCTGGGTCTTCCGCTGAGCTTCGGCGGGCCTTATCTGGGGTTGTTCGCCACCCGCGACCGCTACAAGCGGCAACTTCCGGGCCGCCTCGTGGGGCAGACCGTGGACCGGAAAGATCGGCGCGGTTTCGTCCTGACCCTCTCCACCCGGGAGCAGCACATCCGCCGCGAGAAGGCCACCTCCAACATCTGCACCAACCAGGGCCTCTGCGCCCTGGCCGTATCCATCTTCCTGTCCACTCTGGGCAAGAACGGCATTCGAGAACTGGCCGAGCAGAACCTGAAGAAGGCCCATTACCTCAGGCGGAGGTTGGCCGATCGCCTGGTTTTCTCAGGGCCCGTCTTCAACGAAATCGTGCTTCGCGTCGACGATCCGGAGAGTCTGAACCAGGACCTCTACCGGGAAGGCATCATCGGGGGGCTGCCCCTGGGAACCTGGTTTCCTTCGCGCCGGGACCAGATGCTGGTCTGTGTCACCGACCAGAACACTCGCCGGCAGATCGACCGCTTCATCCGCGTCCTCCAGCAAAGCCCGGTGACCGTATGAGTCGAACCAGTCCCGTCTACAATCTCAACGAGCCGCTCATCTTCGAACAGTCCTCCCCGGGCAAGTCCGCCTACAGTCTTCCCCCCCTGGACGTGGAGGACACGCCGATCGAGGAAATCCTGGACCCGGGGCTGACACGGGAGGAGGTTACGGGCTTCCCGGAAGTGAGCGAGGTGGAGATCATCCGGCACTACACCCGCATGTCGACCTGGAACTATCACATCGACCTGGGGATGTATCCCCTGGGCTCCTGCACCATGAAGTACAACCCCCGGCTCAACGAGCGGACCGCTCGCATGCCGCGGATCGCCATGGTGCATCCCCTGCAGGAGGCCGCCCTGTCGCAGGGTAACCTGGAGCTTATATACCGGCTCCAGGAGTCCCTGCAGGAACTCACCGGCCTGGACGCCGCCACGCTCCAACCGGCGGCCGGGTCCCAGGGAGAAATGGTGGGGATCCTCATGGTGCGGGCCCATCATGCGGCGCAACAAAGACCCCGGCGCTACGTCCTGATCCCCGACTCGGCACACGGCACCAACCCGGCCAGCGCCACCATCGCCGGGTACCAGGTGGTCTCGATTCCCTCCGATTCCTCCGGAAGGATCGACATCCGGATCCTGCGGGAGCGCATGAACGAAGACGTGGCCTGCCTGATGTTGACCAATCCCAACACGCTGGGGATCTTCGAGAGCCGGATCGAGGAGATCAGCCGGATCCTCCACGATCAGGGCGGGCTCATCTACATGGACGGGGCCAACTTCAACGCCCTCATGGGCTATGCGCGTCCGGGCGACATGGGGATCGACGTGCTCCACCTCAATCTGCACAAGACCTTCTCGACCCCCCACGGCGGCGGTGGACCCGGCTGTGGAGCCGTGGCCTGTCGTGAACTCCTGGCCCCCTATCTCCCCTCCCCCGTCATCGAAGCGTGCGGAGACGGTTACCGGACCAACTCGGACCGGCCCCACTCCATCGGTCCGGTCCACGCCTTCTACGGCAACTTCGGCATGATGGTGCGGGCTCTGACCTACATCCTCACCTGCGGCGGGAGCGGTCTGAAGCAGCTCACCGAGACCGCCGTCCTCAACGCCAACTACATCCGCGCCCGGCTGCAGGAATACTTCCACCTTCCCTACCCGACCCCGTCAATGCACGAGGCGGTCTTCTCGGACAAGACCCTGGAGCCCTTCGGGGTCAAGACGCTGGACGTGGCCAAGCAGCTCATCGACGAGGGCTTCCATCCGCCGACCATCTACTTCCCTCTGATCGTCCGGGGTGCGATGATGATCGAGCCCACCGAAAGCGAGAGCAAGGCGGAGCTGGACGCCTTCGTGGAGGCCATGATCCGGATCTACCATCGAGCCCGGGAGGATGCGGAGGCCGCCCACGAAGCGCCCCGTCTGGCCAAACGGACCCGGCTGGACGAGACCCGGGCCGCCCGCCGCCCCGTGCTGAGGTGGAGTCCCGAGGAGGAGA
Organism: Acidobacteriota bacterium; assembly: GCA_965217775.1. GTDB lineage: Bacteria > Acidobacteriota > UBA6911 > RPQK01 > JAJDTT01 > JAJDTT01. The sequence goes on along the minus strand of CBDCJH010000002.1, from coordinate 941,784 downwards.
CGTAAGAGGAGGGCCGAGATCCGGAGGACCCGGCGGTGAGGTTTCGGAGTGGAGTCGTCCTGTTCAGCGCCTGCTGGTTTCTAGCGATCCAATCCATCCAGTCCCAACCCTCCTCGGATTCCGTCCCCCCCTCGTTTCGAGTCCGGGCCAACTTCATCCGGGTTCCGGTCACCGTCTTCGGGCCGACGGGGAAGCTCTTGACTCATCTGGAACGGGAACACTTCTCCCTGCTGGATGAGAACAGCCCCCGGGCCATCGAGAACTTCGTGCTGGACCAGGACCGCATCCACGTGGCTCTCCTGCTGGACGTGAGCGGCAGCATCCGCAGCGAGTTGAAGCAGATCGCACAAGCGGCCCTCGACTTCGCCCGTTCCTTTCAGCGAAACGACCGGTTCTCCGTCATCACCTTTTCCGACCGCGTCCAAGTGCTCCGGGACTGGACTTCGAGCCTGAGATCGATTCGCCGCGCCCTCAGGAAGCTCAAGCCCGGCTATCGGACCGCCATGTACGACGCTCTGTGGACCACCACCAACAAGCAACTGTCCCGGGTCAGCGGGAAGAAAGCCATCATCCTGCTCACCGACGGCCTGGACAACGAGAGCAGTCAGAGCTACGACCAGATCGTCGAGCGCCTGATCGCGTCCAACGTCGCCCTCTACATCATCAGCAGGACCCGCCTGATCCGGGACGAAGTGGGCCGGAGCAATCGGGTCGAATTCCTGAACCGGGTGATGTCCGAATTGGTGAATCCGGAGGAGGACTTCGTCGAAGCCTACTTCGAGCAGAAGGAGAGGGCCATGCTCCACCTGGCCGAGGCGACCGGGGGTCGGGCCCTCTTTCCCGAGAGGCTGGAGGAACTCACGGACAGGTATACGGAACTGGCCCGGGAACTCAAGAGCCAGTACGTTCTCACCTTCCGCCCACCTCTCGAATCGGACCACAAGTTCCGGACCATCCGGGTCCAATGCAGCGAACCCACCGGCAAGATACTCCACCGCCGCCAGTATTACTGGCCGAGTCCCCGGTTTTGAGGAACGGAGCGGCGGTTTCCAACCGCTGATCTCCCAAGGCATCGAGGGGCGCACGATGGAGCGGCGGTTTCCAACCGCCGATCTCCCAAGGCATCGAGGGGCGCACGATGGAGCGGCGGTTTCCAACCGCCGATCTCCCAAGGCATCGAGAGGCGCACGATGGAGCGGCGGTTTCCAACCGCCGATCTCCCAAGGCATCGAGGGGCGCACGATGGAGCGGCGGTTTCCAACCGCCGATCTCCCAAGTGATCGAGGGGCGCACGATGGAGCGGCGGTTTCCAACCGCCGATCTCCCAAGTGATCGAGAGGCGCACGATGGAGCGGCGGTTTCCAACCGCCGATCTCCCAAGTGATGGAGAGGCGCACGAATGTAGGGTGGAATGAGCCCGCGGGCCAACGCAGGAATGGGCGATTGGAAATCGCCCCTCCTCGCAGTTTTTCCAGCTTCCGGCGTTAGAGAGGTTGCTGGATGTTCCACTGGAAAAGCTGGGCCGTTTCTGCCTCTTCAACCCCTGTCTCGTCCTGGCGCTCCTATTGGGTGCGGTTCGCCTCCTGACCGAGGAGCAACAGCGTCCCCGACTCGCCGTCGATCGGAATCAGACCATCGAGTTGGTGGGCCGGATCGATCACCCGCCATTGGTGCTGAAGAGAGGCCTGTATTTGGAGATCAAGCCCCTCTCGGTCCAGCAGGGGGGGCGCGATCTATCCCTTCCCGGCAAGGTGGCTCTCTACGTCTACTCCCTTCCCGGCGGATCCGAGTCGGAGCCTTTCCTCCGATACGGAGAGAAACTTCGGGTCAGCGCCTTCCTGGAGGACCCGCCCCATCACGGAATCCCGGGAGTGGACGACCTGCGCCTGCGCTTCTGGCAACGGGGAATCGTGGGAGTGGTGCGTCTCAAGTCGCACCTCCAGGTCCGGCGCCTGGGGCCGGACCCGGGATGGGATCCGCGAAGGCCGCTGTTCGCCTATGTCCGAGCGTTCGAGCGCTTCTGCCGGCGGACCCTGCAGCCGGATCAGGTGAACCTGATCCTGAGCACCCTTCTGGGTCAGACCCGCCGGCTCGAGGAGGTCGATCGCGTCAGCATCGAGAAGTTGGGAATCTTCCACCTCTTCGCCGTGTCCGGATTTCACGTCTCACTCGTCTACCTGTTTCTCCATCTCCTGGCCCGCCCCCTGGGGTTGGCCGGGCGCCTCCTGGCTCTGGGCTCCGTCTGGAGCTACGTGGTGGCCGTGGGAGCTCCCATCTCCGCCATCCGGGCCGGACTCATGGCCAGTTGGATCCATCTCCTCCTGTCGTTGGGCCTGAAGTCCCAGTTCCTCAACGGTCTCGGCGTGGCCGCCCTGATCACGTTGGGGGTCCTCCCCCAATCCCTCCATACGGCGAGTTTCCAGTTCTCCTATCTGAGCCTCCTGGCCATTGGGCTCTGCGTCTTTCCGGTCCAGCCCTGGATCCACGTGCTGCGGCGAACCGCATCCTCGGTCTTTCTGCCCCAGGTGCGAGTCGAGGCGACGATCCCGGGACGACTGGGACGGCGAATCCGATACCGTATGGAGCATCTCCTGGAGCCGTTGCCCCGAGCCCTGTCGCAGTCCCTGGTTCCACTGTTGGCCCGGGGCTCCGGATCGGTCCTTTCACTGATCTCGTTCACGCTCTGCATCCAACTGTTCACCCTGCCCCTGGCCCTCTACTACTCCAACGTCTGGTGCTGGACCCATTGGCTGTCCAATCTGGTCCTGGTGCCCTGCTTCTCCCTCTTCCTGCTGGCCGCCTTTCTCCTCCTCATCACTTACTGGCTCCCGACGGGAGAGAGTCTCTCGATGCTGGTGGGGGCGGCGGCCGACCTGATCCGTCTGCTGATGGACCTGGTGCAGTGGGTCGCCACCATCCAGTACGTGCCCCACCCCTCGGCCGCCGAGTTGATCCTCTACTTCCTGCTTCTGGGACTGGGCCTGATCCTGGGCCGGAGGGCACTCCACCTCCTCTGGCTGACACCGGTGCTCTTCTTCCTCTCCGTCACCTGGGAGTCCGATGCGGAGACCGGGCAGCTGGAGGTCACCCTGCTGGACGTGGGCCAGGGGGAGAGCATCCACATCGCCTATCCGGACGGATCCCACGCGCTGGTGGATACCGGGGGCCGCTGGTCTTGGGACGCGGAACCCAGCCGCTTCGTCGGGCAAAGACTGGTGGGACGCTACCTCTGGCACCGGAGAATCCGGAACCTCTCCTACGTCCTCTTGACCCATCCCCATCAGGATCACGTGCAAGGATACGAGTTCATCCGGCAGGCCTTCCCGGTGGGACAATTGATGGTTGCGGAACCTCCGCCCGGAGAACTGCCGGAACAACGGCTGACCCTGAGCGACGGTCAGGCCTTTTTTCGGGGTGGAGTCGGGCATCGGGTGCTCCATCCACCCGGGAAGGGGGACCCGGAATGGAACTCCTCCGGCGCCAACAACCGGTCCGTGGTCCTGCTCCTGCTGTACGGGCGCTTCCGCCTGCTGTTGACGGGAGACATCGACCGGAACATCGAGCGGCGATTGACCCCCAGGCTGAGCCGGACTGCGGTCCTGAAGGTGGCTCACCATGGGAGTGGCTCCAGCAGCTCTTCCGAGTTCCTCTCCCGGCTGCGGCCCCGAGTGGGCCTGATCTCGGCTGGACGCAAGAACCCCTTCGGTCATCCCGCCCAGGCCGCCCTGCACCGGCTCCGCCGGGCCGGAGCGCTCCCCCTCTCCACCAGCCAATGGGGGAGCCTGCGCGTGAGGACCGACGGACGGAGTTGGCGAGTCGCCCACTACCGGAGCGAGACCGATAGCTTTTGTCCCATCACCGGGGGATATCTGGAAGAAGAGAATTGAGGAGCGGAGCGGCGGCTTTCTTGCCGCCGATTCGGGGGGGTCAGGGGGGGCTGGAAGCCCCCCCTCTACACACCCCCACACACCCTCAAATTCGTATACTAAGGCCTGATCGCGTTCACGAGACCCAAACCACCGTGTCTCAGAAATCTCTCCTACAAAAAAACCACGCCCCGTCCAACGCCAGCTCTCGCAGGCTGGTGGACGCAGTCGGTTGTTGGTGCGCGATCGGATACGGCGCCCTCGCCTATCTGGCGCGACAGCCTGGTGAACCGGATCTTTCCATCTTCTTCGTGCTGGTGGCCTGGACCGGACTGCCGGTCTTCGGACTCTACTTCTATTTTCGGCGGCGCGGCGAACCGTTTCCCATCGGGCGCATGTTCCTCTGGGCCGTGGTGTTCAGAATTTGCGGCCTCGTCGGCGGACCCTTCTTCGAGGACGACTTCTATCGTTACCTGTGGGACGGCTACCGATTCGCCACGGCCGGAACGCCCTACGGCGCCGCGCCGGAGGCGTTCTTTCTGGACACGAACGTTCCGGCGGCGTTTCAACAGTCGCTGGACAACATCAACAACCCCGACCTGCCGACCATTTACGGACCGACGACGCAGCTCCTCTTTCTGCTGGGCTACTGGTTGCAACCGGGCAGCGTGACGCCACTGCAGCTGATCCTGATCCTGGTCGACCTGGGACTGGTCCGGATCCTGCTCCGCATGGCGCCGGCCCGGAACGTCATGCTCTACGCATGGTGCCCGCTCGTCATCAAAGAAGTCGCCTTCACGGCGCATCCGGACGGCGCCGGAGCCTGCCTGCTCATGGCGGCGATCCTGCTCGTCCGAAACCGGCGCCGGGGAAGCGCCGCCGTCTGCCTGGGGATGGCCGCGGGAGCCAAGATCTTCGCCCTAGTGCTGGCGCCGTTGGTGTTGCTGCGATCCCGACCCCGCCACTGGTTGCTGTTCGGCGCTACACTGACCGGATTGTATGCTCCATTCGCCCTGATGGGCGGCACGAACCTCGCCTCGTTGCAGGTTTTTGCGCGGGAATGGGAGTTCAACTCCGCGGCCTTCGGCTTGCTGGGGACCCTATTGCCACGGTTCGAGTCCCGGCTGATTCTGGGTCTGATGTTCGCTGTTTTCTGGCTGCGCTATGCCGGAAAGTTCGCACGAGGCGGCCGACACGCCATCCCCCGGGGCGATTGGCTCTACGGCGGGTTGCTCGTGGTTTCCCCGGTGATCAATCCCTGGTATCTGCTCTGGTTGCTCCCCTTCGCGGCCATCTTCCCCAGCGCCTGGGCCTGGACGGCCTCGGGCGCGGTCCTGCTCAGCTACGTGATCGGAATCCACCTGGATGACTACACCTTGCAGGCCTACCAGCAGCCAACCTGGATCCGATTCCTGGAATTCGGCTTGATCTTGCTGGCGCTGGCCGTCGACCTGATCCGGCGTCGTCTGACGAATCCCGTAGCCGGAACGGACCGCGGGCACCCCCCCCAAAAGCCATGTACGGAGACCTGACCGTCGGCGCCGTGATCCCGGCAAACGACGAAGAAAAAAATATCAGCGCCGTCGTCAGAGCACTGCGGGACCTGCGCACGGAGAGCGGGCACCGAGTGATCGACGATCTGGTGGTGTGCGACAACGCTTCGACAGACGGAACGGCGCAGCAGGCAAGGCAGGCCGGCGCGCGCGTGGCCAGGGAGCCGGCGCCGGGTTACGGCAGGGCTTGCCTGACGGCCATCGCGGCCCTGAAACCGGTGGACGTGGTCCTGTTCGTCGATGGCGATCAGGCCTTCGACGTGCGCCAGTCCCTTGATCTCTTGGCGCCGATCGCAACCGGCGCCGACCTGGTCATCGGGTCCCGGGTCCTGGGACGGATGGAGCCGGGCGCCCTGTCGGTGCCGCAGTTCGCCGGCAACCGCGTGGCGAGCCTGTTGATCCGGTTGCTGTGGAGAGCGAGGATCACCGACCTGGGTCCGTTCCGGGCCATTCGGGCAGACGCGCTGCGGCGCCTGGAGATGCAGGACACCGCCTACGGCTGGACGGTGGAGATGCAGGTCAAGGCGATCCAGTCTAGAATGCGAATGGTCGAGACCCCGGTGGATACGCGGCGCCGGCGCTTCGGAAAATCGAAGGTCGGGGGGACCCTCAGAGGCGTCATCGGGGCCGGCTTCGGAATACTTTCCATGATCTTCGGCCTTTGGATTCGCGGTTGGACGCCGGTTTCGACGGCATCTGTCCGCCACGGCAAGGAGAACAAAATCCCATGAGACGGATACGTTCACGGAACCCCATCGCCCCCTTGATACTGCGCCGCCGCGTCGCCGCAGGTCTGATCGGACTGACCCTGATCACCGGCTCCGTCCCCGCCCAGAGCAAGTCGAAGCTGATTCCGTTCTGGGATGCCAGTGAGGAATCCAATACCTCCCAAATCGATCACAGTGCGTGGCAGGAAATCCTGGACACCTATCTCCGGGCTCACAGCTCGGGTGTCAATCGATTCGACTATGCCGCCTTGAAGGCCAACACCGATGATGCCGCCAAACTGGCCGGATACCTGTCCTATCTGCAGGAACTCGATCCCAGGAACTACTCGCGCCGGGAACAGAAAGCCTATTGGTTCAACTTTTACAATTCACTGACCGTGCAGGTGGTGGTCGAGGCCTATCCCGTCGACTCGATCCGGAAAATAAGCAACAGCATGCTGGGAGGCCTGATTCCGGTCGGCCCGTGGGGTGACCTGCGGGCCAAGGTCTGCGGCCGGGACCTGACCTTGGACAACATCGAACATGGCATCCTGAGGCCCATCTACCGCGATGCCCGGATTCACTATGGCGTGAACTGCGCCAGCCTGGGGTGTCCGAATCTGCTGGAGACGGTCTTCACCGCGGCCAATACGGAGGCACTGTTGGATGCCGGCGCCCGCGCCTATGTGAATCATTCCCGGGGCGTCGATTTCGTCGACGACGATTTCATCGTCATCTCCAGCATCTACACCTGGTTCTCGGAGGACTTCGGCGACACCGAGGAAAACGTGCTCAAGCACTTGGCCCGGTATGCCGACGAGGAATTGGCGGAGCGCCTGAAGAACTTCGAGGGGGCCGTGGATTACGGATACGACTGGAACTTGAACCAGCCGTGACCGATATCCGTCCGGGCCCAGGCAGCCCGCGGCGAAAGTCGTTACCACCTTCGTTGCGGGCCGCCGGCCCGATAGATCTTCGCTTTAGAACACCAGGTTGAGGGAAACGCCGATGACGTTGGAAACGGCCGTATTACGCCCGGCGATCACCCTGCCGTAGGAAGCTCCGATGTTGGCCCGGTCCGAAATGGCGATGCTCACCGAAGGACCGACAATATGGAAGTCTTCCTGCAGTTCGGGAAATACCATGGGAGAGAATCCCGGGCCGCCGATCTCTATACCGGACGTGGAATCCTCCATCTGATAGTTGAACGACACTCCGACCCGGCTTCCCAAGACTACACCGGCCGCCAGCCGGGCAAAGAGGTTGGGCGGGATGTCGTGGTCACTGGAGGTCCGGTTGCGGTAACCGAATTCTCCCGACACGGCAAAGCCGTTGTCGAGGTACTTGCCGATCAGCGCCGACACCTCGAAGCCGTTGCCCCCGTCTCCCAGAGAATTGATGTAGCCGGTGTCATAGCCTCCGGCCACGATGACTCCGGCCCGAAAAGCGATGGTCGGCCCGTTGCTCACGATTTCGTCCACGGCGCGCCACATCACGCCGGCATTGATGTCCGCCAATCCGCTGATGCTGTCCTGGGACGGGGGCAGACCGGGCCCGGTGGCGTATGAGCTTTGGGCTCCACCAAACCGAAAGTCGAGAGCCAGGGAGTCGGAAAGGCCGTACGTCCCGTCCACCCAGACGGTCTTCTGGGAGAGATCGTGACCTCCGCCGGGGGTCGGACTCTTCGTGGTGCTGCGGAAAAATTCGGTCGCGTTTTGAGACACGTAGGAAACGGTGAGAGAGCCGCCGCCGGGTGCGGGAAGCCAGGGCGAGCCGCCGCCGAACGCAGGTGACCCGTTGATTGCGATGGCCGCGGCTGCAGCCAAGATTAAGAGATGTTTTCGTTGCATTGCCATGTTCCTTGGTTAGGCTCCTGGATCGGAGCGGGTCAGCGTCGAGTTCTATGCCGTCACAGCTTGTAACGGCGCGTCAGATAGTAGTGAACGAGTTCCTGTTCGTCCACCCCTTCATCACACCCGACGGCCTCAGATCCCGGACAGAGCACCTGGATGTTCTCATCGTCCGGCGTACCCGGCTTATTTGCGGAGTCGCGGGCCTCGAAGCTGTTCTTCAAGTTCTGTGCGCGGGCCCGACCGAGCTCCCCCTTCTGCAGCGGGCAGGAGTCGCACGCCAACTTCTTGTAGGTGAGGGCCTTGCCCTTGGTGTATGCATCTCTGGGATTGATGCCCCGGCCGGCCGCAATGGAGCCGGACGCGGACAATGACGCCGGCGCCAGCACACCGATCATGGCCACGACCAGTAAGCCGATCATTTTCTTCATCTAATTCCTCCTCAGTAGAGCGTCTTGGTGAATGGGAACCGCGACTCGTTTTCCAAACTCAATAACCCACAATTTCGCATCGTCTCCTCCCCACCCGGCCGACACGAAATCAATTTTTCGGATATCCATGGTAAACGATTCTCGATGCCGGTGAGTGATAAAGGTGAACGTTAGTCACGTAACAACACGATCAATCACCGGAATGGAAACCCGGTCGATTACGGTGATGGCTATTCACGGCCAAACCTGAGAGGTTTCGCCGACCTGCAAGGCGAGGAGGCCGAACTCGGGGATCTTCGCCGCCTCTCTCAACTTGCGATGGAGGCAATTCTCCTCCATGCGTCGGAACAACTCCCGCGAGAGGTGCCTCTTGTAGATCTTCATCTCCTTCCTGACTTCGCTGCGGAGGCTCTGCAGCCGTTTCCGGTCCATGCCATCCCGGAGGACCTCCGCAACCAGGACCCCGACGTGGTTCAGGTCCCGGTCCACCTGTTGTCCGTCGAGCTGGTCCCGAGCACTGATCTCCTGCCTCAGGGACGACAACAGGCTCAAGGGCGCGTCGAACTCTTCGGGACGCTCCCGGAGCGCCGCCACCAGGCGCTCCACTTGTTCGAGAACACGGGCGCTGTCCACTCCCCTGCCCTGGAAGTCATCCGACCCGCTCTCTTCCTCTCCCGAGCCCACCATGGCTCGTTGATGCTCCTCGAAGGCCTGAGTCACGGCCGGATGGCAATAGGAGAGACTTCTGGGCGAGGTCTTCCGCGACCGGGCGGTCTCGAAACTGCGGTCGATCCCCCGGATGACCACGTGTATGGGAATCCCGCTGTTCTTCCACAATTCGATCAGACACCAATCCAGAGGGGGAACCAGCAGGTGCTTCTGCCGTCTCCGGATGAAGTGTTCCTCGACTTCCGTGAAGTAGTTGAAATAGTTATCCAAGACAGTCCTGCCGACGGTCCAGCGACCGCAGCCATTGACGGCGGCTTACCATTCTCAATCCCGGCTTCCGGACATGCGCTCGTGATAGATCCGGAGTCCGTACAAGGTCAGATTCTCCTCGATCAGGTCGATCCCCTCCGAGGCGCCGGCGATGAGAGGGGCCAGCCCTCCGGTGGCCACGGCTCGGGCGCCAGCCAACTCTTCCTTCATCCGTTTCAGAATTCCTTCCACCAGTCCCACGTAGCCGTAGTAAAGACCCGACTGGATGCTGCCACTGGTGGAGGTTCCCACGACCTGCCCGGGACGGGCAATCTCGATGCGCGGGAGTTTGGCCGTCCGGGCGAAGAGCGCTTCGGCCGAGATTCCGATCCCGGCGGCAATGACCCCGCCCACGTATTCCCCCCGGTCCGAGATGGCGTCGAAGGTGGTGGCGGTCCCGAAGTCGACGGCGATGGCCGGAGCGCCGACCAGATCCAGCGTGGCCAGGGAGTTGGCCACTCGATCGGCGCCCACGTCGGACTTCGGCTGATAACGGATGGGCAACAGGGATTGGCCCACCGGATCCACCATCAGGGGTTCGCGGCCAACGTAACGGAGAGACAAGGCCTTGAAACAGTCATTCAGCGGCGGAACCACGCTGCATACGGTGATGTCCTCCACCCGGTCCATCCGGACGCCCGCCATGCGGAAGAGGTGGTCGCAGAGGGAGGCGTACTCGTCTACGGTCCGGTTCCTGCGGGTGGAGATCCGCCAGGAATGCTCCAGAGTCGTCCCGTGGAAGATTCCCAGGACGATGTTGGTGTTCCCGATGTCGATGACCAGCAACATGGAGGGGGTTCCGTGGGCCGGGTCGGGCCGGCGAACCGGCCACTCCCGTCAATGTCTGAAGTGGCGCATTCCCGTAAAGACCATCGCCATCCCGTGCTCGTCCGCGGCCTCGATCACTTCGGCGTCCCGGACCGATCCGCCGGGCTGGATCACCGCCGTGATCCCACTCTCGGACGCCTCGTCCAGCCCGTCGCGGAAGGGGAAGAAGGCGTCGCTGGCCATGCTGGCCCCTGCGGTCGAACGTTGCGCTTTCTGAGCCGCCAGCCGAACCGAGTCGACGCGGCTCATCTGGCCCGCTCCGATTCCCACCGTCTGGCCGCCCTGGGCGAACACGATGGCATTGGACTTCACGTGCTTGGCCACGGCCCAGGCGAAGAGCAGGTCCTGGAGTTCACCCGGCTCCGGCGGCCTTCGAGTCACCACCTTCAGATCGTCGGCCGTGGCCCGGACCAGATCCGCATCCTGGAGCAGGCAGGCCCCCGAAATCATCTTGAGGTCGTAACCCGGGGAAGAGCTCGTGGACGGTTGCGGCTCGAGCCGCATCACCCGGAGATTCTTCTTCCTGGCAAAGATCTCCAGAGCCCCCTGCGAGTAGGCCGGCGCGATGATGGCTTCCACGAACAGGGTCCGGGTCGCCTCCGCCGTGGCGGCGTCCACGGGCCGGTTGAAGGCCAGGATGGAGCCGAAGGCCGAAACCGGATCGCACTCCAAGGCCTTGAGGTAGGCTTCCCAGGGCACGGCTCCCAGCGCGGCGCCGCACGGGTTGTTGTGCTTGATGATGATGCAGCTCGTTTCCTCGAACTCGGAGACCAGGCCCCAAGCTGCGTCCAGGTCCAGATAGTTGTTGAACGAGAGTTTCTTTCCCTGGAGCTGAACCGCCCCCGCCAGTCCCTGGGGTGGACCGACCGTCGGCCGGTAGATAGCGGCCCGCTGATGTGGATTCTCGCCATACCGCAGGAGGGCCTGACGGTCCAGGGAAAGGGTCACGGTTGCGGGAATTTCGGCTTCCGGCCCGCTCTCCTCCTCCAGATACTGGGAGATGGCCGTGTCGTAATGGGCCGTATGCCGGAAGGCCTTCCGGGCCAGGCTCAGGCGGGTGGACTTTCGCGTCCGGCCTCCGTTCTCGGCCAGCTCAGCCAGCACGGACGTGTAGTCCGAGGGGTCCACGACGACGGTGACGTGCGCCCAGTTCTTGGCCGCCGCGCGGACCATGCAGGGCCCGCCGATGTCGATCTGCTCGATGGCGTCCTCCAGGGTCACTCCCTCGCGGCTCACCGTCTGCACGAACGGATAGAGGTTCACGACCACCAGTCCCAAGGGCTGGATCGCATGTCGGGTCAACACCTCGCGATGATGGGGCAAGTCGTGCCGGGCCAGGATGCCGGCGTGGATCCGCGGGTGCAGGGTCTTGACCCGGCCGTCCAGGATCTCGGGAAACCCCGTGTAATCGGATACCGGAGTCACCTCGATGCCGGACTCAAGCAAGGCCCGGGCCGTGCCCCCGGTGGACAGGCAGCGGATTCCCAGATCGCCGAGTCCCCGGGCCAGGGCCGACAGGCCATCCTTGTTCGACACACTGATGAGAGCCCATTCGATCTTCATCGCATCTCCCTGTTGGCGGCCCATCTTAGCAGCCGATGGTGATAGCGGCATTCCTGACCTCCGGTCAATTTCCAATTTCCAATTCACAGGACCTAATTCATAATGGCGGCGTGCCCACCGCCCACGAGACCCTGCGCCGGATCCCCTCCGTTGACCAGATCCTGCGCGGGCCGGGCGCGGAGCCGCTTCTGGACGCGTACCCCCGGCAACTGGTGGTCGAAGAGGTCCGCCGCGCCTTGGATCGGCTCCGGGACTCCATTCGCCGGAGCAACAACCCGAACCGGGCACTGGAGTCGGGACTGGCGGCCCTGGAGCCGGAGATCGGGAAGTCGCTCCGGAAACGCCTCCGGCCCTCCCTGCGGCCCGTCGTCAACGCCACCGGCATCATTCTCCACACCAACCTGGGCCGCGCCCCCTTGAACGAAGAAACGGCTCAAGTCATGAAGAGTCTCTCCCAGGGGTACTCCAACCTGGAGTATGACCTCGATCAGGGAAAGCGAGGACATCGAGACCGGCACCTGGAGGAGCAGTTCCGGAGGCTGCTTCCCTGCGAAGCGGCCACCGCGGTGAACAACAACGCCGCCGCCCTCTTCCTGGTCCTCAGCACCCTGGCCCGGGGCAAGAAGGTGCTGGTCTCCCGGGGCGAGCTCGTGGAAATCGGCGGATCCTTCCGCGTCCCCTCCATCCTGGAGCAGAGTGGAGCCTCGTTGAAGGAAGTGGGGACCACCAACCGAACCCGGACCGAGGACTATCGTGACGCCCTGGACGGGGACACGGCTCTCATTCTCAGAGTCCACCCCAGCAATTTCCGGGTGGTGGGATTCAGCCGGCGCCCCGCCCTCTCCGAGCTCGTCGCTTTGTCCCGGGAGGCCGGTATTCCCTTGCTCAAGGACGCCGGCAGCGGCTACCTCTTCCGGACCTCCCACCCGTCTCTGCGGTCCGAGCCCACGGTCGAAGAGATCCTGAAGGCGGGCGTGGACCTGGTCTGCTTCAGCGGGGACAAGCTCCTGGGAGGACCTCAGGCCGGCATCGTTCTGGGGAAGCGCTCGCTGATGGAGGCGGTCCGCAAGAATCCGCTGGCTCGGGTCTGCCGCCTGGACAAAGCCACCTTCGCCGGACTGCAACAGACGCTCTCCCTCTATGAGCAGGGCGTGTATCTGGAGAGACTTCCCATCTACCGGATGCTCGGGACCTCCAGAGCCTCTCTGGAAAGCCGGGCCCGGCAGATCCGGAGGAGTCTGAACCCGGGAGCGTACCGGAGCCGGATCCTGGACGGCTTCTCCCTGGCCGGCGGCGGATCGGCTCCTGAGGAAACCATTCCCACCACCTTGTTGGCGCTCCGCCCCACGGCCTTCTCCTGCAACGAGCTGACCAGACGCCTCCGCCACGGGTCCCATCCCATAGTGGCCCGAATCGAGGACAATTGGGTCATCCTGGATCTGCGGACGGTGTTGCCCGAGGAGGACGAGGTCCTGGTCCAATCCCTGTCCCACGCGGTGTCGGAAGACTGACATGGCCGAGAACCCCTTGGCTCCACCGCGGGACCGGCAGTTGTTGGAGTATTTCTGCCGGCAGTACGGCCTGCGCCCCGGTGAGGACCGGCTCCACACCCTCGGCGCCGTGGCCCGGAGTTTCTCTCAGCTACCGTACGAGAACCTGACCAAGATCATCCGGAGTTCCCGGAACGGCAAGGGACCGGCAGCACGGCGCCTCCCCACCCAGGTCCTGACGGATCACCGGGATCTGGGAACGGGAGGGACCTGCTTCTCATTGACGGCGACCCTGCTCCATCTGGTCCGCAGCCTGGGTTTCAAGGCCCAACCGATCCTGGCGGACCGGCACTACGGATCGGACACCCATTCGGCACTTCTGGTCTGGATCCGGGGGCGCCCCCATCTGCTGGACCCCGGTTATCTCGTGGTCGAGCCGATTCCCTTGGAAGAGAGCCGCGAGGTGGGGATCGAGACTCCTTTCAACCGCCTCCTCCTCTCCCCCGAGAGTCCGGGAAGAATGCGTCTCTACACGCGGCAACAGGGCGGACGGAGTCATCGGCTGACGTTCAAGACCTCGTCCGCCGATCCGGGACAGTTCCTGAAGGCCTGGGACGAATCCTTTTCCTGGAAGATGATGACCCACCCCCTGCTGACCCGGGTTCGGGCGGGGAAACAGATCTATCTCAACGGCCGGCGGTTCCAGATCCGGACCCACACCGAAGTGGTCCGGAAGGAGTTGGACCCGGAAGAGCTTCAGCGGCAGATCGCCTCGACCTTCGGAATCGCCGTGCCCGTGGTCCGTACGGCTCTTTCCATTTTGGACGACGCCTCCCGTGGCTCAAGTTGAAGCGGTGGAGCCGGTCAAGCTCCTGGTGGCCCTCCTCTGGGCTGGTGTTCAATCCCGCGACATGGCGCTGGAGCAATTGGAACTCAAGTGGGGAACCATCGACTTCAGTGGAGCCGACCATCCATTTGACGTCACCGACTACTACGAAAAAGAGATGGGACCGTCGCTGCGACGGCGCCTCGTGAGCTTCTCCCGAATGATCCCGCCGGAATCCCTTCCGCAGGTGAAGCTGGCGTGCAACCGGATCGAGGAACGGCTGGCCCGTCAGGGCCGGCGGCGGGTCAATCTGGACGCGGGTTATTTGGACCACAGCAAGGTGGTCCTGGCCAGCGTGAAGTTCGCCGGCCAGAAGATCCACCTGGGCCAGGGCGTCTACGCCGACCTGATGAGCCGCTACCGGAAGGGCCGGTACCGCCCTCTGGAGTGGGCGTTCCCCGACTTTCGAGACGGCCGCTACGACCGGGACCTAGCCCGGATCCGGGAACTCTACATGGCTTGGCGCCGGGCCCGATAGGCCCGCAAATATCGCTCGGACCTCATACACTCTCGCGCGGTGGATTTGACGCGCTTGGAGTAATGGCGGTAACTTTTCATACGTTCGAGACGACGCTCAGGTGGAGATCTTCAAGGCACGTCCCATCTGTATTGGCGAAAGACTGCATGTGCGGGAGGACCACCAGGAACTCTTTATCGGCCAAAGCCGCAGCCTCAGGGGACCAACTTGCGGAAACGGGTAGTCTGTCGGTTGCGGGTGGGTAACACATCCGGAACGGCGGCAAACGTAGGAAGTCGTCTGCATGATGAAGTTGCCGGTCACCGACAGGATTTTCAACTAACGTCCCGGTATCAATGCTGGATAGTTGCTCGCTCACGAATCTGTTGAATAAATATACTCCTCACAAGTTCCATAATATCAAGAGGTTACAAGATACTATCAACACTTATCGGGATCGAGTCCAGATGCTCTGCTGCGAGGGAGAAGCTGAAGGGATCGAGCTGCACTCTCCGTCCGAGGAGGACTTTTACTCCTTTGTAAAATCGGCACCTTTTTCTGGCAGAGCATCGTTGGTACTTATCGATAATGGGAATCTTCGAGCCGTTTGGCGTAACGATGATGGAAGTCATGTCGGAATACAGTTTCGCGGCGGGCAGACCGTGAGTTGCGTAATATTCAAACGTCGTTCGTCTGCATCGGGCATTTCTCGCGTGGCCGGCACGGACACATTGGACGGAGTCAAGAGCCAAATTCGAGCTTTCGGCTTGGAACCATTGTTGAACGCATGACATGCGAAGACCTGACAGACGACAGCCACGTGGTCCGCTATGCCAGACCTACTCTGGTTCGCGAAGACGGGACCGTAGGCGGCGAGGCATTCCAACTCCGATCGTCAAGAGGCCGGCTTGTCCGTCCATTGGCTGGAATGTTTTGAAGGGCTTTCCAAACCTCGGCAACTTCAGCGTGTGAGGCAGCTGATCAGGTTGCAAAAGGGCAGGAATGGCCGATTAGCTGAACTACACGTGGGCTCCACAAAGCAATATGTTCATGATGAACTGGATGGCGTCCGGTTTGTGAACCGGCCGTTAGCCGCAGAAGATACCTATACAGACGACCCGTCCCATAGCGAGATCTTGGGACTGCCTCCGGCAGACTCACCAGAGGCGGAGCTGATTGGCGACATGATTGCCGAATGCATAACCGCAATTCATCCGGCAGTGGAAGAAAAACGATAGTACTCTGGATTAACTCCGATCCATCCACTGAGCCCAAGACTCGAAGGCAAGGTACGGTCTTTGAATGGGACTACATGTCCATCCGAACTGACCTCTATTCATAATTCTACCGCGGCGCGTCTCTACGCCCGCCAACAGGGGGCCCGAGTCGCCGACTAAGGCGCCTCATGAGCTTCTCCCGAATGATTCCGCCGGAATCCCTTCCGGAGATGAAGCTGACGTGCAACCGGATCGAGGAGCGCTTGGCCCGTCAGGGCCGGCGGCGGGTCAATCTGGACGCGGGTTATCTAGACCACAGCAAGGTGGTCCTGGCCAGCATGAAGTTCGCCGGCCAGAAGATCCACCTGGGCCAGGGCGTCTACGCCGACCTGATGAGCCGCTACCGGAAGGGCCGGTACCGGCCTCTGGAGTGGGCGTTCCCCGACTTTCGAGACGGCCGCTACGACCGGGACCTGGCCCGGATCCGGGAACTCTACATGGGCCAGCGCCGGACAAGGAGCTACGACTAGGAGAGGCGACTTTCTTGTCGTCTACTAGGAGGGGACTTCCCACCCTTCTTCAAGCGAGATTTGACCCCCAGGGGGAGGCCCCGCTGCGGTCGCTACGCTCCCTTCGCCGGGCCTCCCCCTGGGGGTCCTCTCTGGTACGGTGGTTCCCATTGACCTGGTGAAGCGATCCCCGGGTCCAGTCCATGGTCGCCCGGATGGACATCGCTCTTGAGCTTCTGGAGCGACCGCACCAGGGTGGAGCCTATAACGTCCCTCGGTCCAGATCCGGATCAAGCAGCACGGCGCTGCCTCACATGATTCGCATCGTACACGGTCTGGTTTCTCAACATGGCGCAGGCCACCGCCAGCAGGCGATCGGCAACGGACCGCAGGGCCCGGGCATGGCCGTGGCCGCGCTCCCGCAGGGCAGCGTACTTGGCCTTGCTGGTGAGGTCGTGTTGCGTGGCCACGCGGGACCAATGATAGGCCGCCTCCCGTAAACGAGGATGCACGGCCTGGCGGCGCACGACCCGGGTGTATTTGCCGGAACGCCGGGTCACGGGGGCGACCCCGCACAGACAGCGCAAGGCGGCGTAATCTCGGCGCCGGAGCGGATCGAAGGCTTCCGAGAGCAGGGTGGCCAGAACGATTCGGCCGACCCCGGGCAGGGAGGCGAGGATCGCCACGTCCCGGGACGGTCCTTGGGGCCCCGGGGTCGACTCGCACCGCTTCTCCCAAGCCCGGATCAAACGGTCGAGCTCACGAGAGATGTCCCGGAGTTGGTTCCGCACCACGGCCAGGCGCTCACCGAGACTTTCGATGTGGACCCTCATCGCCTGGGTGGTGCCCGGGGCGACCGGGATGGAGCGTACCCGCAAGCGACGCAGGACCTCGGGGGCGTCGATGCGCCGGATCCGATGGTGTTTCAACATCTTGGCGACCCGGCTCGGACGCAGCTTCCGGGCCGCATCCGGTGTCGGGGCCAGCTTCCACACTGCCATCACCCAGGGCTCGGCGAGATCCTTACTCAGGTGTAGGAACTGCGGATAGTAGCGCCAGAGTTGTTGGCGCAGGCGGTTGAGAAGCCGGGTCCGATCGCGGGTCAACTGCGCACCCAGTCTGGACAACTCGCGCAGTTGGATCATTTCAGAATCGACCGGTTCGAGCTGTTGCCAGCGATCCCCGTCGGTTCGGATCGCGTCGGCCAGCACCCGGGCATCGCGGCGGTCATCCTTGGCGCCCGCCGGCGAGAAGCGGTCGCGGAATCGATCCACCTGCCTTGGATTGATGGCATACACGACAAAGCATCGCCCCATCAAAAACTCCACCACCGGACCGTGCGGCACTTCAATCGCCACCGAGACGGCCTCCGCTCTCGTCCCCGTCTGCTGCAGGATCCAGTCGGCCATCTGGGCCAGGCCCGAACCGCTGTGCGGGAAGCTGCGCTGTCCCTGACAGGTGCCTCGCTCATCCACGACGCAGACTTGGTGCGCCTGGGACGCCCAATCGACCCCCACAAACCATTGACTTGGTTTCATCCCGAACCTCCTAGTGATTAAATGGACGTCGGGCCGCCGCGATCCGGACCAATTCCTGTACTGGCATTCGTGGATCCAAACTTCCCACGGGGCCTCCATCGCGGCAACCGGCCGGGGCACGAGTCCCCTCCAGGTGCTCTGAGAGCGCTGCGGCTTTATGGTAGCTCCCGGCCGGTTGGCCCTCTTCACCCACCGTGGGCGAAGTTCCCTAAAGACTACTTGAGAAGGGTACAGGCGACTTTCTTGTCGCCCACTGGGAGAGGCGGTTTTCTTGCCGCCTCCTGGGACAAACGACTTTCTTGTCGTCTGCTCTTCTGTGTGGCTATGCGATTCGGTGGCCGGAAAGTGTAGAGGGGGGACTCCGTCCCATAAGAGCTAATTTGATTGGACCTTCTCCGGGGAGGTTCTGCCAAAGACGCCGAGATTTCGTGCCATTCGGCGACCATGCGTCTTAGGGAATACGCCCGCTCGATGGCTCGCGTGACTTGGTTCAATGCGAATTTGAAGTCACGCCACGGGCTGGGAGTCCTGTCCGGTCGCGACGTCGTATCCCCAGGGGGAAATGGTCCGCGCATGGCGGACCATCTTTTCGACCAGCAGCGCCACCAGCAGCTTGCCATACAACCAAGCCTGGGCGCTTGCGTCATCGTGCTTCGGCAGGTGCCCGAGCTGGGCCAGGGACTTGAAGCGCTTGAAGACCAGTTCGACTTGCCAGCGGAGGCGGTACCACTCCAGCACATCGGCCGCTGGGAATGCCTCCGCTGGGTAGGTTGTGAAAACGATGACGAAGCGCGCGAACCGCAGGGTTTCGGGCCGGACCTGCTTGCCCTTGCGCTGAGCCGTCCGGCGGATCTTGGCATGCGCGACTTCGATGGCTTCGTCGGTCTTGCGCACCGCGCAGATCCGGCCCGCCACGGGTGGCCCGGCCCGGGCCACGGTGCGGACCCTCCAACGGCCGACAGGCCTCGGTCGCGGCAGCGTTTCCACGGCTGCGAGCAGGTCGAACGCTTGGCCAGCCTCGGTTTCCAGCAGCAGCGATCCGGTGTTCACGCGCACCGTCACGTACCCTCCGCCAGCCGCGACGTGCTGAATCCCGACCGCAGTCGAGTAGCCGCGGTCGGCCAGCACGTAATCGCCCGGCCGGATCGGGAACTGCCTGAACGACTCGCCAGTGCCGCGCCCCTGCGATGCGGTCAGCTTGAAGAAATCGCAGCCGAGCGAAGGCAGGTTGACGCTGTAGTGAAGGCGCCACACCGACCCGGTCCGGCCGGGCTCGTGCACGGTCGTCGCATCGAACGCCCGCACTTGGAAGCCTGCGCTCTTGGAGACGGCGATGCCATGCTCCCGGAACAGTTCCACGCAGAGGGCGTAGAGCCAGTCGCGGGATTTCCTCAGCCGCTTGAGCAGGGCCACGTCGGACAGATCTGCCAGGCTCGCTTGCCGAGCCCGCACCACGGTTTCGCGCAAGGAATGCCCGCAGCCGAGATGGATCAGCAGGGTCCGCAACAGGTTTTCCGGCGACTTGTCCTTGCGCAGGCCCTTCAGGGCTCCGGTCGAGGCCGCCAGATCCAGCCAATTGGCTGGGAAAAATGACACCAGCAAGTCCCAGTCCTCATTCGCAGCCGCTTTTATTACCGTTTGGCTCATGCCGACACTATACAAGATAGTGGTCAGGCAATCAAGTTAGCTCTTATGGGGCTCCGTCCCCCCTAACCCCCCTGGTCGGCGACAAGAAAGTCGCCGCTCCCGGCGTGGACGGTTTATGATGGGCGTCAATGCAAGCGCCAAGATGCACGCTCTCTTTGTCTGTTGGTCTCGCGCTTGCCGTTCAGCTCGCCGCCTGCGGGGGTGCTCCGCCTGACGAAACGCCGCAGCCTCTCGCAGCGGAGGCCCTCGCCGGTTGGCGGATGGTCGACCTCAGCCACGCCTACGGCGGCGACACCCTCTACTGGCCGACCGACACCACCGGCTTCCAGCTCGAATCGCTGGCCGAGGGCCAGACGCCGGGCGGATACTTCTACGCCGCCAAGCGATTCTCCACGGCTGAGCATGGCGGCACGCACCTCGATGCGCCCTTCCATTTCGCGCAAGGGGGCGCCACCGCCGAGTCGATTCCCCTGGAGCGGCTCATCCTGCCGGGCGTCGTGCTGGACGTCAGCCAGTCGGCGGCGGCCGATCCGGACTACCTGGTCACCCCCGATGACGTTCTGGCATGGGAGGAGGCCCACGGCCGCGTGCCACAGGGATCGGCGGTGCTGATCAGGACCGGTTGGGCCCCCCGTTGGCCCGACGCGCTCGCCTACCTCGGCGACGACACACCGGGCGAGACCGGAAACTTGCACTTCCCCGGGATCGGTGAAGCGGCGGCGCGCCTGCTCGTGGAAGACCGCGGCGTGGGGCTCCTGGGCATCGACACCGCCAGCGTCGACTACGGTCAGTCGACCGACTTCATCGTCCACCAGATCGGCGCCGAGGCCGATGTTCCCAACCTGGAAAACGTGGCGGATCTGTCCGCATTGCCGCCGACCGGATTCCTGCTCGCTGCATTGCCGATGAAGATCGAAGGCGGCACCGGCGCCCCGGTGCGGATCGTCGCGCTGATCCCGCCGCGTTGACCCGATGAAAGATGCGGGACAGATCATCTAATCCTTGCAAAGGAGGACGCCCATGAACGCACAACGCTTGAATCCCCCGTCGCTGCCGACCCCGGCCGCCGCTTATTCCCAGGTGGTTCGGAAAGGGATGGTGGTCACCACGGCAGGACAGATCGCCTTCGACGCCGACAGCAACCTGGTAGGCGAGGGCGACATCGGCGCCCAGACGCGGCAAACCCTCGACAACCTGCAGACCGCCCTGGAAGCGGCCGGCTCGTCGTTGGACGACGTGGTCAAGGTCACCGTCTTCCTGAGCGACATGGTCTACTACCAAGGGATGAACGCCGTCTTTAACGAGTACTTTCAAGGACGGCCGCCCGCCCGCTCCACCGTCCAGTCGGGTCTGGTTCTGCCATCGCTACTGGTGGAGATCGAGGCGATCGCCGTGGTGGATTGACGTCCGCCGCCGGCCCTGGTAATACCTATAAACTTATCCGATATTACCAGAGGACGCCATGAATACCGTTTCATTGAAGGTGCCTGACCCTCTGGCCGCTGAGTTGACCGCGACGGCGCGGCGGAAGGGCATGAGCAAGTCCGCACTGATTCGCGAGGCTCTGACCGCGTATCTGGGGAGATTGGAGACCGAACGACCCGGGTCGGCTCTGTCGCGCGTGGCCGATCTCGAGGGCATACTGTGCGGGCCCGAAAACTTGTCGGCGAACCAGGACTACCTGGAAGAATTCGGCCGATGAAAAAAGACGTCATCCTGGATACGGGCCCACTGGTGGCGTTGTTGAACCGGCGCGACCGGCATCATCGCTGGGCGAAATACCAATGGGCTGAGATCGCCCCGCCCCTGCTCACTTGTGAATCCGTCCTGGCGGAAGCTTGCTTTCTGGTCCGACCCTTCGCGGGAGGACATATGGCCGTGCTGGAAATGGTCCGCCGCAACGTCTTGGACCTGTCATTTCGCCTTGCCGAAGAAACCGCCGCCGTCTCCCGGTTGCTGAAGAAGTACCAGAACGTGCCCATGTCCCTCGCGGACGGCTGCCTGGTCCGAATGGCCGAACAGCATCCGGAGAGCGTCGTCTTCACTCTCGACAACGACTTCAAACTCTACCGCAAGTATCGGCGCCAACGAATACCCACTTTGTCTCCGATCATTTGAGTGCCAGTCTCTGTCCTGAATTCGAGGGAATCGCCGGCGTTATTGCGACATGAACCTGTTCGAGAGCAGCGGGGGCCTGGCGCCCATCGACTGGATCATCATCGTCCTCTACGCCGCAGGCACCATCCTTTTGGGGAGCTACTACACCCGCCGGCAGACCAACCTGGAGGAATACTTCACCGGCGGCGGCCGCATGAACCCCAATCTGATCGGGGTCTCCCTCATGGCCACCTCGCTCAGCACCATCGCCTTCCTCGCCATTCCGGGTGAGGCCATCGCCAACGGGCCGGTGGGTCTGGCCAATCAGCTCGCGCATCCCTTCATCTTCCTGGTGGTCGGCTTCGTCTTCATTCCCCATTTCATGCGGAAACGGGTCATCAGCGCCTACGAACTGCTGGAGGCTCGCCTGGGTCTGGGCATCCGGATGCTGGGCGCCTTCTTGTTCCTCATCTTTCGCCTGGTCTGGATGTCGCTCCTGGTCTTTCTGGGCGCCAACGCCCTGTCCATCATGATGGGCCTGGACGAATCCTGGATTCCCTGGATCAGCCTGATCACCGGAATGGTGGCCGTGACCTACACCTCTCTGGGCGGCCTCCGGGCCGTGGTCATCACCGACAGCTTTCAGACCCTCCTGATGCTGGGCGGCGCGATCCTGGTGATCGGCCTGGTGACTTATCGAGTGGGGGACTTCGGATGGTTCCCCACCTCCTGGCAACCTCACTGGGACGAGCAGCCCCTGATCAGCTTCGATCCTTCCGTCCGCCTCAGCGTCCTGGGCACGGCCTTCTCCACCTTCGTCCTGGCGAGCTGCGGATTGGCAGGCGACCAGACCAAGATCCAGCGCCTGATGGCCACCGTCGACGCCCGGGCCGCCCGGCAGGCCTACCTGGTCAACCAGATCGTGGGCGTGACGGTGGTTCTGGTGCTCTGGGTGGTGGGGTTCGCTCTGATGGGACTGGTCCGGAGCCATCCTGACATCCTGCCCGCCGGAATGGACATCGTTCGCAACGGCGACAGCCTGTTTCCCTACTTCATCGCCCACCTGTTGCCACCGGGAATCTCAGGCCTGGTGGCGGCAGCCATGCTGGCCGCCGCCATGTCCAGCATCGACTCGGGGGTGAACTCCATCACCGCCGTCGTCAACCGCGACTTCCTGGACCGGTTCGGCTGGCTGCCCTCCGATCCCCGGACCCAAGCCCGCTGGGCCAAGATCCTGGCCTTCGTCGTCGGCGCCGTCGTGGTGGGGGGAAGCTCTTACATGGGGGCGGTCCCGGGTAACATCTTCGCGGTGGCCAAGAAGACCTCGGGATTGCTGATGACACCCATGTTCGGACTCTTCTTCTTCGCCTTCTTCGTGCCCTTCGCCCGGCCCGCCGGCGTGGCCGCGGGCACCGTCTCCGGCATGACCACGGCGATCCTCCTGGCCTACTCGGGACCAATCTTCGGCATGCACCCGGTGACCGGCGAGGATCCCGTGAGCTTCATCTGGATCGCCCCTGGAGCCCTGGTGGCGAACCTGGCCGTAGGACTCGCCGTCAGTTACGTTCTGCACGTTCGCCGGATTCGGAGACCCGGCCGACCGGGTGATCGTTCCGGACCGTGAGTTCGCTACGAAGGCAGGCAGTGCCCCGTACGGGGCCTCAGCTTCCCAATCGGAAGGAATAGAGCTTGGCGTTCCGGAGCAGGAACCGGACTTGGATCTTCCGGTCCTTCAACGAGTTCAGATCCGGTTGACCCTCCCAGCTCATGGTCTGGGCCAAGGCATCGCTTCGGAGCGGTTCGCAACGCGCGGCCTCGAAGCCGGGCAGGACCGAGCCGTTTTCGTCCAGCAACTCGACTCGGACTTCGCCCTGGCCCCCGGGATGTTTCTTCCAACGGTTCCACTCCCGCCTCCAGACGGAAGGGTCGGAGGCGTCGGCGTTGACCACCAGGTTCCCACCCCGGCACCAGAGGGTCCGGGTCACGACCTCTCCGGGATCGGCGCCGGCGTCCAGGGAGACGAAGCCGTCGCGCCGGGCCACCGCCAAACCGCCCGCACCGCCGTGCAGCGTCCAGGGCTGGGGCATCACTCCGTACCACCAAGCTGCGCCCTGATAATCGGACAGCGCCTTTTCGGTCCCGGTCGGCAGCGCCGCCGGACGGTGGGCCAGGACCGACAGGTCTCCCGGCGTCAGCGAATGGGCCTCGTCCTGCCCCTGGTAGTAGACCCGGATCTCCTCCTCCAGGACCACCGGGGGGCTGTAGACGTAGATGCCGTGGGAATCGAACCGGTCGGGCATGCCGTAGGTGAGAACCGGTTGCCTCTTCCCGACCCGTTGCCACTCGATCCCGTCCCGGCTGAAGGCCAGTTGGATGTCCACCATCAGGGAGTTGACGTGGTAGACGCTCAGGAACGCGAAATAGACTCCACGATCCTTGTAGACGGAGGCCGTGTAGAACTGGGTGTCCAGCGGATCCAGCTCATCCGGCACCAGGACGACCTGGTTCTGGGGCAACTCCCACTGCAGGAAGTCGGGACTGGTGGTCCGGCCGATGACCCGGATCGAGACATTCCCCATGAATGCGACGGGAGGGGACGGCAGAGGCCGCAGGTATCCCACGTATTGCCGGATCCGGTCGTCCCAGATCACCTTTCCCGCGCCGACCCTCTGGTCGATGACGGGATTCCCCTCGTACGGAGTCCAGTGGAGACCGTCGGGAGAGAAGGCCACGCCCATGTTCCGGGAGCGGTCGCCGATGCCGATGACCGCCTTGTAGCGCCTCTGGGGATCGGGATCCTGCAGATCGTAGAGGGAGGGCTGATAGGGGACGGCGTTGTTCTTGCGTCCGTGACCGGGCAGTTCGATCAGGCCCAGGTCCGGTTTTTCCCAGACGATTCCGTCTCGCGAGAAGGCATAGGCCCGGCCGGCGCGGGACCGGCCGACGCGCAGGTACTTCTCCCCCGGCTTCTGGTTCCGGTAGATGTAGACGTACCACATCTTGTAGAGGCGGTCTTTCCGGTCGAAGGCCACGAAGGTGGGAGTCGTGTGCTGCCCCTCCCAGGACCGGTCCGGCTTTAGAATGGGATTCGCGGGATGCTTCTTCAGGGGATTCAGGCGCCGTGCGACCTGATGCATCTCCTGCACCACGTGGTCGTCCACGAAGAGCTGGAATTGGCCGGAAATCTCCAGTGCGTCGTTCGGAGGCGCCCCTCCGCCGCACGCGCCCAGAAGGACGGCGAGGAAGACCCAGGCAGTCCACTTCCCTTCCCGAGTTGTTCTCACGGTTTCTCCTTGAAATCGACGCGCTGCGCGTCAGGCCAGAATGGGTTTCACCACCCGAGCCGGGTCGACTCCGGTCAGGCGGTTGTCCAGGCCCTGGTAGCGAAAGGTGAAGCGATCGTGGTCGATGCCGAAGAGCGAAAGGATGGTGGCCTGGAAGTCGCGCACATGGACCGGGTCGCGCACGATGTTGTAGGCGAAGTCGTCGGTCTCGCCGTGGACGACGCCTCCCCGGATACCGCCCCCGGCCATCCAGAGGCTGAAACAGCGGGGATGGTGATCCCGTCCGTAGGTCGTGTCGGTGAGCTTGCCCTGGCAGTAGGCGGTGCGGCCGAACTCGCCGCCCCAGATCACCAGGGTGTCTTCCAGGAGCCCTCTCTGCTTCAGGTCCTGGACCAGCCCCCAGCAGCCCTGGTCCACGTCCTTGCACTGGCTCGGTAGCACCTGGGGCACCTCGCGGTGCACGTCCCATCCCCGATGGTAGATCTGGACGAAACGGACGTTGCGTTCGGCCAAGCGGCGGGCCATCAGGCAACTGTGGGCGAAGGTTCCGGGGACCTTCGCGTCCTCGCCGTAGAGGCGATAGGTGCTCTCCGGTTCCTTGGAAAGGTCCGTCAACTCGGGGACGGAACTCTGCATCCGGAACGCCATCTCGTATTGTTCGATCCGCGACAGGGTCTCCGGGTCTCCGATCTGCCGGTGCTGGAGCCGGTTCATCTCGGCCAGCGAGTCCAGCATTCGGCGGCGAATCCGGCTGGGCACGCCGTCGGGATTGTTCACGTACAGGACCGGGTCGCCGGTGGACCTCAGGGAGACCCCGGCGAACTTGGAGGAGAGGAAGCCGGAGGTCCAGAGCTTGGCGGAGATGGCTTGCACGTTGGCCTTGGGATGGCTGTGGGAGGCGTTGAGAACCACGAAGGTGGGCAGGTCCCGGTTCATGCTCCCCAGTCCGTATGCCAGCCAGGAACCGATGCAGGGCCGTCCCGCCACTTCACGGCCGGTCTGGATGAAGGTGATGGCCGGCTCGTGGTTGATGGCCTCCGTGTGCATGGAACGGATGATGGCCAGATCGTCCGCCATGCGGGCCGTGTAGGGCAGGAGCTCCGAGATCCAGGCCCCGCTCCGGCCATGCTGCTGAAACTTGAAGGCCGACGGAACGATGGGAAATCGCTCCTGTCCCGAGGTCATGGTGGTCAACCGCTGCCCCTTGCGAATCGAGTCGGGCAGGTCCTTGTCCAGCCACTTCTCCAGCTCCGGCTTGTAGTCGAAGGTCTCCATCTGCGGCGGCGCCCCCACCATGTGCATGTAGATGGCCCGCTTGGCCTTGGGAGCAAAGTGGGGCAGGTGGGGAAGTCCACCCGTCTGATCCAGCGCTCCGGCGCCCGCTGCCGTGGCGTCCTCGCCCAGAAGCGTGGCCAGGGCGGCGAGCCCGAGACCTCGGGCGCCACGGGCGAAGAGCTGCCGGCGGGTCTCGATTCGAACCGCTTCGTCGGAGAGAATGCAGGGAGGAGTCCAATGGCAGGTCATTTGTTCAACACCTCGTCCAGATTCATGAGCTGATTGGCCACCATGGTCCAGGCGGCGAACTCGGCTTTGGGCAGGCTCCCGTCGGCTTCGGAATCGCCGACCGAAAGGGCCTTCTCGGCCTGGTCGGGGTGGGCCCCGTAGTAATTCAGATAATCCTTATAGGCTTTCCGGGCCACCTCCTGCTCCGGCCCCTGGAGGGAACGCGCCAGGAGGCGAGAGGACATGAAGTCGATACGCTGTTCCGGTCCCGGCGCCGCCTGCATGGCCCGCTGGGCCAAATGGCGGGCGGCTTCGAAGAACTGGACCCCGTTGAGCGTCAGCAGGGCCTGCAAGGGCGTGTTGGTGCGCTCGCGCCGAACCGTGCATTCCTCCCGCGTGGGAGCGTTGAAGACCATCAGTTGCGGCGGGGGCGCGGCCCGCTTCCAGAAGGTGTAGAGGCTCCTCCGGTAAATGTCAGATCCCGAGTCCTGTTTGTAGAAACGGGTGTTGCTGCCCTCCATGGCCACCGCTTCCCACAGTCCCTCCGGCTGATACGTCCTGACGCTGGGTCCGCCGATTCGAGGTTCCAACAGTCCACTGGCGGCCAGGACGTAATCCCGCACCATCTCCCCGTCCATGCGAAATCGGGGCCCCCGGGAGAAGAGGCGATTTCCCGGATCCTTCTTGATCTTCTCGTCGGTCGCGCGGGCCGACTGCCGGTAGGTGGCCGAGTCCAGCATCAGGCGGAAGAGATGCTTCACGTCCCATCCCGAATCCCGAAACTCGACCGCGAGCCAGTCCAGGAGCTCAGGATGCGTGGGCGCCTCTCCCTGGGACCCGAAATCTTCCGACGTCCTCACCAGACCCGTACCGAAGACTTCCTGCCAGAAGCGGTTCACCATGACCCGGCTGGTGAGTGGGTTGTCGTCCGCCACCAGCCACCGGGCCAATCCCAGCCGGTTCCGCGGGAGGTCCGGGTCCATGGCAGGGAGAACGCCCGGGGTGGCCGGCCGCACCTCCTCGCCTCGCTGGTCGTACATCCCCCGCCGGAGAATGTGGGCCATGGGATCGCTGTCCGTGTTCTCGTGCATCACGTGGGTCAGACTGCTCCGGCGCAGGATCGCGCGGCGCTCGTCCTGAAGCGATTTCAAGTCCCGAGCCGCCCGCCCGAACGCGGCGTGCCGGCGAACCAGAAAATAGGCCCGTAGCGCCTCCCGGTCTCCGGAATCCAACTCCTCCCGATCCCGTTTCCGAACGGCGGCCAGCGTATCCCAACGCGCCAACAGCCGGGCCTCCGCCTCGTCCACCGCCCGGCCCAGAATCCTGAACTGGCGAATCGAACCGTTCAGAAAGTCGTACTTGCCGGCGGACGGCCGGTCCCCCGCGCCGAGCACCAGAGGCTCGCTGTTCCGGATCGATCCCTCCAGGACCCGGATGGCCCGGCCGAAGCTCTGGGTGGGAACGACAACACCGTCGAGGTAGAGGTTCATGCCGGTACGCTGGCGCAGGCCATCGTAGGTGACGATCGCGTTGTGCCACTGATCCGGCGCCAACTTGTTCTCCTCGACGCCGCGGACCCCCAGGTTGCGGCCATCCTTCACCTGAAGCATCAGCGACGGCCGGTCGCCGATGATCTCCAGACTCCAGCCGCGGTTGTCCTTGTCCGGATCGATCTGCCGGGCCAGGATCATGCGGGAGCCCGCTTTCCGAAACCGGAAGGTCACTGAAACGGTAAAGGAACGGTCCGCTTCGAGGCCCGGGAAATCCTCGATCTCCACGAAGGAGTCTTCGGGCAGTTCCAGGGACGGGATGGGACCGGACCGGTCGATCCGCGTGGATCCGGACAACACCAGTTCTCTCTTCTCCGAACCGACGCGGAGGTGTGGTGCCTCTCCCAGTTCCAGGGAGAAGGCCTGCGAGGCGTCGAATTCATGCAGGTTCAAATCGAGGCGCGAGTCCGAGTCCAACCAGCGGAGGAACTCCTTATCGGCGGTCCGCTCGACCTCGTCTCGCTTGTCTCTGGCGGCCGGCTCCTCCTGCTTCAGTTGATCCCATCGCAGGGTGTCGCTTCTGGCCGGCACGATCATCACGGGAGGCGGGTCGAAGACATTTCCGTCCAGAGGCTTCTGGGTGGTATTGCGGAAGAAGGCGGCCAACGAGTAGAAATCCTTCTGGGTAATGGGATCGAACTTGTGGTCGTGGCAGGTGGCGCACCCGACCGTCAGGCCCAGCCAGACCGTGCCGGTGGTGTCGACCCGGTCCTTGGCGTACATGACCTCCACTTCCTCTTTGATCACGCCCCCTTCGTTGGTGGTGATGTTGCAGCGATGGAAGCCGGTGGCGACGAGTTGCTCCGGAGTCGGATCGGGCAGCAGGTCGCCGGCCAACTGGTCCACCGTGAACTGGTCGAAGGGCAGGTTCCGGTTGAAGGCCCGGATGACCCACTCCCGGTAGGCCCACATCTCGCGGTAGTTGTCGATGTGCAGGCCGTGGGTGTCGCCGTAGCGGGCCGCATCGAGCCAATAGCGGCCCCGGTGCTCCCCGTAGGCCGGGGATCGCATTCGCCCGTCGATCCACTTGGCGTAGGCGTCCGAAGAGGCATCCGCCACGAACTTCTCCACTTCCTCCGGCAGGGGTGGCAAACCGGTGAGATCCAGGGAGACCCGCCGGGCCAGAGTGCGGTGGTCCGCCTCCCGGGCCGGCGTCAATCCCTCCTTCTCGAGACGGGCCAGGACGAAGCGGTCGATGGGATTGCGAACCCACTCTGGGGACTGGACCAGGGGCGGCGCAGGCCGGGTCAGCGGCGCGAAGGACCAGTGCTCCTCCCACGGTGCCCCCTCCTCGATCCAACGGCGCACCAAATGGATCTGATCCTCCGTCAGCTCCTTGTGGGCGTATTTGGGCGGCATCCGCAGGGCGGAATCCGGGTGAGTGATCCGCTGGTAGATGAGGCTCGAATCCGGTTCCCCTGGAGTGACCGGCGAACCGGTCGGCCGCTCGGAGAAGACTCCCTCCTCCAGGTCTAGCCTCAAATCCGCAAGCCGAGCCTTGGGGTCCGGGCCGTGGCACTCGAAACAGGTGTCGGAAAGGATGGGGCGCACCTGCGACTGAAAATCCACGGGCGCCTCGTCCGCAGTCGAGCCCGCCACGGGGGCCGCGCTCAACACCGCAACACCGGTGAGAACCGCCACAATAGCCGCTGGAATCCGTCTGAAACCCAAACCTGCAGGCAAGATAGTGTCTATTCTACACCGTTCCCCTGCTTGTCTCATATCCCTTGGTAATTGCCTGCGGAATTTGGGATCTGGCGGTGTCTAAGGCGCTCAAGTCGGAGATCGAGAGGCCTGTTCGCCCGGTTCGTGGTGGCCTAGAAGGGGATGCGCTCGACGACGTTTCGGGTGATGCGCCGGCGGCGCCGGTTGTAGAACTGGGTGGTAGACGGGTGGGAGTGCCCGACCAGGTGCTGGACCGCCTCGACGGGGACCTTCTGGGACAGCAGGGCGGTGACGACCATGACCCGGAAGGAGTGAGGCGTCAGGTGGGCGGGGAGCCCGGCTGACGAGCCGCCGCTCAAGCATGGCCCGGAGGGTCTCGGCGTTGGAGATCCGGGCGGAGAAGAACTCGTCCGCCGCGAAGCAGGCGGCGCGGCTGGCCCAATCGAGCACGGCCGGGAGAACTTCTGCGTGTAACTGCCCGCGGGCGGGTTTGAGGGGGGCGAGGGCGGGAAGCGAGTTGGACATACCGTTTACGGTAACGTACTTTACCGACAATAATTCACGGCCCGTGGAGAAGGGATCTTCACCCGGGGCGAATCGGATAGGAGGTCCGTAACGCTTCAGGGCCTGGCACTGGAGCGCCAGGATTCGGGCAGTTTCGATGCTCCCGGACCGAATGGGGCCGATCCCGGGAAAAAAGACGCCCTCTGAGGGCCTATGTTGGCTTGGCGAGGGCGGACGAAGATAGGGTATAGGCCCCTGGGCGGCGGCCAGGCTCCGCCAGAGCCTCGCGGTCGAGTGGGGATTTCTCCAACCGGGCGCAGACTGTTTTTTCGGCCGCGAACTCCAGCCCTCGGACAATCGGGAAAACGCGGTCCTGCTTCCGGAACTCGGTCGGGGATTGGTTTGTTTCCTGGGGTTTGCGGAAACGAAAAACACCCGACGGGCAGAAAGTTCCCCAATCTCGGACTTGATACACTAGCCATCGGCGGTCCGCGGCGGCCGCGGGGAGTTCCACCGGGACAATTTGGACGTCCAGAGACCCTGCAGCGCTCCATCGAGCGTGGGATCTGGCCGGTTCGGACCCGAAAACGAGCTACGGGGCGTTTGTCGGCCAGGACTATCCCACGCTCTGACATTGCCGTGAATTGAGTTGATTTTCGAGATCAGGGCGCGCTGCTGTCGGCCTGGGCGTTGGGTCGGTCCGAATGGGGGCGCCACCATGGGGCCGTCAGGGCCCTGAGCTCCTGCCGCTGAGGGTCCCGAGCGGCCCGGTCGGGCTGCGGACGAGTAGAAGTTCCGTCTCAGGGACGGCGGGAGGGATCGGATCGTCGCCGTGTGGGGATGGGAGTTGGGCCGGTGCTCACGGAGACTGCAGCGCGGTGAAGGCGTCCTGGCGTTGGAGTGCGAAGTGGCGAGTGGCGGAGGCGAAGCTGTCAAACGAAGTCTGGTGAATGATGATCGCGATCGCGAGGTTGGTGCAGGTCGCATTGTTCGCCGGCGCGAATCGGGTGCGGGCGAGACAGTCGTCTTCGGCAAAGAGGGTGTCCCGGAGGTTGTGATTGACTTCGACCGCCCAGTGGCCGCGGTTGTCGGCAAGGAGTTGCCGGGGGGACGCGCGGTAAGCCGGCGCCGAGGTGATGCCGTAGACCTGCTCGCGGCTGGTTTTTCCGGTTCCGTTTTGCCGGGCGTCGGTGCGCCGGCGTGTGATGCGGAAGATCTGGGCGACGTGGGGGTAGTTCAGGAGGCCCTCCAGAGGAGTCATGACCTGGATGGAGCGCTGCTCGATGCGCCCATGGGCCAAGTCGGTCTCTTCCTGGAAAGACCCGGTCGCGTCCCGGTTCCAGTCGATGGTCGAGAGCATCTCATGGGTTTCGGGGGCGTTTTCCTTGACCGTCATGAGATAGTCGGCCCCGTGGGTTTCGACGATGACGCGCGCGGTCTCGCGGGTGGTGTGCAAGGCGTCGACCGTGAGGACGCGTCCCGAGACATCGACCTTCTCCAGCAGAGCGCGCACGGCAGCGATCTCCCCGCCCTCTTCATTGAAGCTGAGGGTGGCGAGGGGCAATCCGGTGGTGTGCTCCACCAGTGTCGCGGTCTCGAAATGTCCGTCTCCGTTGCGGTTGGCGCCGCGAATCCGCTTGCCGTCCACCGCAATCGCGCGGCCCAGTTGCAGTCTCGGCATCGAGAACCGCCGGAGCACGGCCTCGATCTGGTCCGGATCCACCGAGGAGATCACGCGGTGCAGGGTGGACTTGGAGACCGGAACGTAGCGGCCGGTCCGGGGGTTCTTCCAGGCGCCGATCGCCTCGAGTTCCGGCTGCGAGAGCTTCTGCGCATACTCGGCGGCCGCGACCGGACCGCGCAGGTTCGCCAGCCTCGCGAGCAGGTAGACGGTGAGCACCGAGGCCACGGAATGCTTGCGCCCCTGGGCACGCCGGAAATCCTTGATCTCGGCCAACTCCTGAACCAGCGAGCGCAACTCGCTCGCGCCCTTCCGGGTCGGACCCTTGGGCTCCCACTTCGAGGTCAGCGGGCGAGGGTCGCGCAGACGACGGCAGGCGTTGCGCCGCAACGGGGACACGTACAGCTGCTTCGGCTGGCCGTGAGGATCGGTATAGCGACCGTTGTGACGCGCAAACCCCCGCGTGTCGCCGAGATAACGCCAGTTGGAAGCGCGGTAGAGGGCGCCGTCGAAGCGGGCGGGGTCGACAAAGCTCTCGGCGATCAGTACCGGGTGTCCATAGTGCGCCTGCCAGTCGTCACCGAGACGCCGCAGCATCCGGGCCAGCGTCCAGGAGCCGAGACCCGGGAAGACGCCCTTGGAAGCGAGAATCACGAATCGCGTGTTGTTTGCGATCAGATGCAGACGCCGGTACTGCAGGTCGGGCTTCCACCCGATCCAGCGGTCCCGATGCCGACACTTGAAGGCGCCCGACTGCCAGCCGGCGAGCGCCAGCCACTTCCCGCGCCATTCGACGACGTAGCGCAGACCGCGACCGGCAAACCGTTTGAAGCCGAGGTAATGGTGTTGGTGAACCCGTCGGTCCCACTTCACCCGCTCGTCGGGGCGGGCCAGTCGCACCTGGGCATCGTTGAGGAAAAAGCCTTCCGGGGTTTCCTTGAAGATCACTTCGTCGTCTGCTGGAGCGCTCATACCCCCAGGATGAAGCCTGGGGCGAAAAAAAGCCAGCGGAGAATGCAAACCTCTGCGGTTGTTGGGGCGAATCGTCAGATATTCCTAGCGTGGGATGGCCCTGGTTTGTCGGCGCGAACTTGGTCACGGCGGCTGTGTATCATGTCTAGATTGAGG
Source organism: Acidobacteriota bacterium (assembly GCA_965217775.1). Classification (GTDB taxonomy): domain Bacteria; phylum Acidobacteriota; class UBA6911; order RPQK01; family JAJDTT01; genus JAJDTT01. The sequence goes on along the minus strand of CBDCJH010000002.1, from coordinate 908,852 downwards.
ACAAGGTGCCGGAAGATCAACACCAAGCCCGGCCGGCGGGCGGCCCGTGAGCGGGTCCGGGAACTGGTCAGTGAGCACGATAACCAGGTGGTGCTGTTGATTTGGGGCGGCCGGGTTCTGGGCTGGTCTCTGCGCCGCATCGCGGCGTCTCTCGAAGGGTCGATCGCGCCCCCTGGCCGCCGGGCAGGGTACGCAGTCGGGAAGTGGACAGCGGCTGCTGTCCAGAGGATCTGCCGCCGCCACGGCATCCCCACGGATCGGCCGGCCGATCCGCCTCGTGTTTTGCTCGACTCTCTGAGACGGGGTGCCGGTCCCCGCCAGTAGAAGGAGAAGGACGGATACAGCCCCCTGAGCCGCGAGGACGCTCCGGCTGACCGTCTTCTTCTATCTCAGGTTGAACTGGACTTCGATGGTCGCAAGGACATCCACCGGTTTCCCATTGAGCCTTCCGGGCTGAAAGCGCCAGTTGGTCTCGATCTCCCGGATGGCCTCTTCATCTAGTCCGTGGCCCAATCCCCGAATGACCTTGAAGCAGTCGAGTCTGCCATCCTTTCGGATGATGGCCTGGATCCAGACCACACCCTGAACCTTGGCGGCCTGGGCGGCCTGGGTGTAACTGGGAGTCGTCTGCACTATGGGGACGGGGTTGGTAACTTCGCTCTCCCCATATCGATAGACGCGGCCGCCGTCTCCAGCCTCAGATCCTGAGCCCTCGCCCAGACTCTTACCTCGGCCGATGCGCTCCCAAAGCTCACTGGAGAGTTTCTGCGCCTCGTCGACTTGCTTGGCAGACATTTCTGATCTGAGCAAGGTTTTTTGGCGGGCGGCGAGGGGCTGTCGCTGGGCGGCGGCGAGATTCGACCAGGCATAGGCTTTCACGTAGTCCTTCGGCACACCCTCGCCATTGGCGTACATGACTCCAAGGTCGAATTGGGCGTCGACGTGACCCTGATCGGCGGCCATCCGATACCACTTCACCGCTTCCTGGTCATTCTCCGGCACGTCTCGACCACCAGAGTACATTGTTCCAAGAGTGAATTGGGCGGCAGCGTGACCCTGATCGGCAGCCATCCGATACCACCTCACCGCTTCCCGATCATTCTCAGGTACGCCGTCACCATCGTCGTACCTGAGACCTAGGTTGAATTGAGCGTTGGCGTCGCCTTGCTCCGCCGCCGTTTGTAGAGGCCCGATGTCCTGGGCTTCGGCAGGTTCAGATTGAAACGCAGCCAGAATGACAAGGGAAAGGAGCCGGCGCGGGAGCCTAGCCATTCGGGGGTCTTGGGGGGTCATGGGACGAAGCATATCCTCTTCTATCAGAGGGACGCTACGCTCCCCCTGTGGTGATTCGGTTCCCGGATAGAATGCGGTAAGGGGCTTTATCGTGCTCACGCCCCTATAGGTTGTCCAGCCGCCCTTTGTTGGCGCGCAGCTTCTTAAGGCTGAACTTGAGCCGCTGCTTGTTGCCCCCTTGGCGGAGCTCGAGGTCGATGTCCTTCTGGCCTCTCAAGAGTTCTTCGTTGCGCGGGAACCTGATGAGGATGTCCCGTTCGATATCAAAATCCGCCATCTTAGTGGCATTGCTTACGATCCTGAGATGCATGAAATAATCTGGTGGTGTGTCGATCCTGGCCGGGCGTACGAACTTGTCCTTGTTCTTGCGCTGCTGGAGGAAAATCTGCCCGACGCGATGCGTGTCGGTTACGTCGGGGTAGGTATCGAGGGGTGATCCGCCAGCGGCTATCTGCGCCGATACGTAGATCGTGTAGTACTCGGATGCGTGAGCCCTACAGTCTTTGTAAATCGCCTCCTTTTCTTCATCGGTCCGTCGCTCTTCATGCTGCACGAAAACTCCTAACGACCAACAGACATCGTCTGTGAGCCAGATGCCGTGTGTGCGTGGAGATACCCCAAAAGTGGCGGCGGCGGCGAAGAGTTCTCCGACGCTGCCACTATCCGTGACATGGGCCCGTTTAATGACTTTGCGTGCGTCCCCACGATCCCAATAGACGCGCTCGTACTCATTTTCTTTGGATGACAGGAATTGCATGGTGCCGCCGACAATTGCAACTGTCACAATCACCAGATTTAACAGTTTCCCGTTTCTTCCCAACATGTGTCCGTCCCCCTTCTCCGCTGTGATGATACCGTTCCCGAAGAGGAAACGCGCGGCCATGAGCATTGAGCGAACCTATGCTCGATGCTGAGACTTTCGAGTCAGACTAGGTTCCCAGGACTACGAGCGTTTCGGGGAGGTCCCCGAGACCCTCCATGATTCCGACCGGGAAAGTTCTCTTCGCCCCCCCTTAGCCCGGCCGACCGGAGGACCTCCCAGGATCTTTTGCTAGACTGCCGAAAGCATGCGACCGTCGGAGTCTGGAGCTCAAGGCCAAAGGCAGACCTTGACGTCCCCGTTGGGGAACCCACGAGCGACCGCAATGAGGGTGGTGGGTCCGCTGTTCCTCCTGTGGGTGCAGGAGGTGATCCGGGATGAAGAGGTGGCGGTGATCTTCCTGAAGGAGTTCTGGCCCCGGATCGTGGGGGATGGATTGGCGAAATCGACGCCGCCGCTACGTCTGCGCAACCGCACTCTGGAGATCGGCGTCTCCGGTCGCGAGTGGGAGCGGGTGCTCCAGGGGATGGCTCAACCCTTGATGTCTAAGGTCAATGAGTTCTGGAACCGGTCTCTGGTACGGCGGCTGGATTTCCGGGTGGTCGATCCCTGGCCTGAAGAGCCCTCCGCTTGATTTAACCGAAGAGAGGCGAGAGACGGCTTGAACGACATCCACAGCGGCGAGATTCAGGAGTGCTTGAGAACATTTTGGTGTTGGCTGCGTGACAGATGGGCGGATTTCCACCGTGCGCTGGACGGAAGGATCGAAGAACCGAAAGATTCTCTTCACGGTCGGTTTGGTGACCGGAATCGTTGGAGGGCTTTGGATCGCGGGATCGTCGCGTCCCTTTGGTGAATCCTTAAATGGATGGAATGCGGTTGCCCTGATCGGCAGCACCGCCGGGGGAGGGGCACTCGGATATGCGGCGGGCTGGGCGATGGACCGGAAGAGCATGCCGCTTGAGACTCCTCCAAGAGGAGCCAGAGTCCAATAAGATCAACTTATTGGAGCCTGATCCACCCCCCTGACTTCCCATATTCTCCGTCGGCCGGGGCGCTCGATCTCCCCTTGTTTCCAACCCGGTGAGCCCATCCCGGCGACAAAATCACATTTCCTGATGCGTACCTCCTGCCCTCTGTGGGGATGTCCCGTCGGGGGCAGGAGACCCGGGCAGAAGGAGGTGCCGTGATGATATCCCAGACAATGAAACCAGGCCGGATCCAAATCGTCTCTTTGATTCTGGCCGGATTGATCTCCATGCCAGCACATGCGGAGGTGATCCCAGGGAGGTGGGAGAAGGTCTCCGACCTGGAGTTGGGAACACCTATTATAGTGGAGTTCAAGAACGGGGATCGGGTCGAAGGGGAATTAGAAGGCCTGTCAGAGTCAGAGGTGGACATCGAGACCCGCTCCGCTCGGGCGGTCGTTCCGAAAGTGGACATCCAGACCATTACAACTGGGAAGCAGGATGGCGGGGGCAACGGAGCCGAAGTGGGAGCCACAGTGGGAGCCGCAGTGGGAGCCGGGGTATCTTTTATCGGAATTGCCACTAGCGGAACTGTTGACGCTAGTGGGGGCCAATTGTTGGTGGGAACCTTGATAACAATTGGGCTTGCAACAGCAATTGGAGCCGGAATCGGCGCAGCTGCCGATGCTGGCACGAAGAGCGAGACCATCGTGGTCTACGAAGCTCCACAATAGATCTGGTCCCGAACCGCCCTCCACTCCTGGCCTCGGTGAGCCCATTCCAGCGGAAAAATCACATCTATGGGTGTCGTTCCGGAGGAAGAGCACGGAAACCACAGCGATGACCTGTCGAGAACAGTTCAGAGGGGAACCCGAGTGACAACTGGGCGCGGGCCGGCCGCCGGGGCAGAAGGTTTAGGCCGCCAACCCAATCGGTCGTTTCTTGTCCTGAGTTTTCCCCTGCGGTATTCTTGGTTTCCCGAAGGCGAGCCCGCCAAGTGTAGCAGCACCCGGCAGGCTCTAAGCCAACTCGACCTATGCCGGAGGAAGAGCCAGCCTGTTAGATATTCTATTCCACCACCCTCCCTGGTTTCATTCCGGCATAGGTCCCCTCATCGGAGTCAGGATCTTCCGACTGCGGAGAATGAAGTCCTCCAACCCGCCCCGGCGGCGCCTCATGCGCGGGGCGAAAAGGGGACAGTCACGTATTCGGTCCGGCTGATCCGGCTGACGGGACCTCCTCGGCGGGTACCTTCTGGGACAGCAGGGCGGTAACGACGATGACGCAGAAGGAGTGAGGCGTCATGTGCGTGGGGTGCCCGGCTGACGAGCCGCCGCGACCGTCAACCTGAAGGACCCGTTCCGGATGTCAGTCCACTCCCCGAAGATCTTGCATCTTTCCGGCCGCGATCCATGACTCGTCTGCAGACCCTGATTTTGAGCTTGGGCCTGTCGGCCACGCCAAAAACAGCCGCGGCACAGATCGTCACCGAGCGCGAAACGATGGTCGCCTGACCGACCGATCCTTCACGGACCCCACGCTGCGGCGTCGGGGATCCCGCGGCTGAAGAGCACATCGAGACGGTCGGTGCCTGCTTGATGGACGAGCGCCGACGCGCCTGCCTGAGGCAGGTCGCGCAGGATTCCTCTCACCTGCCTGGTGTTCGGATCGACCAGGATAAACAGGGGGATATCGGTGTCGCTGTCGAGCGTCACCGACCCACCGGGCCCGGAGAGCGTGATGCTTGCCAGGCTGACCGCCCAGCCGGGCTCAACCGGGAGGACGAAGGCGAAGGATGATCTCCCGTCACCGTCGGCCACGTCGGGCATGGTGAAGCCGACGGAAAAGAGCTCGTCGCCGCTACCGCTCCGCCCGATGATCCGGTGCTCACCGGTGGCCCTGGGCAGCGTAGTGGAGGCATCGACGACGAAGGATGGGTTGAGGAAGAGTTGGCCCTCCGCATCCATCCCACCCCATAGGAGGAGGGACTTTGCTTCTTGAGCGATCAGGCTCGCCGGCCGGGGCGGTCTCTCGTCCTGAGCGATCAGGCTCGCCGGCCGGGGCGGCCCCTCGTCGAAGAGGCGAAAGCGGAGTGCGTTGGCGAAGTGATAGTCGCTGATCCACGCAGGGACGCAGTAGGACATAATGTCCGGCCTGCTTGGTGACGTCAATGTGCCCCCATAGCGGAAGTCGTACCCCCAGGCACCGATCGATCCGCCCGGGGAGGGAAACGCCGGGTCCGGTCCCCCTGCGCCCCCGCAGGGAGCGTGGTAGAGGCTCATGAGGTGGCCGAGTTCGTGAGCTATGGTAAACGGGTTTAGTCTCGAGATGAACACCCGTCCGCCGATGGTCGCCGATCCTGCCCGCCCTACCTTACCCGGGTTCGACATTGTGCCCATGTAGTGGCCGCTCCCGCCCTCCATGGCCCGAATCGCTTCCGTCTCCTCGAATAGCGAGTAAAATTCGTCGGGCGAATTCGAAGTCATCACGGGTGCGTGGGCCGTCACTTCGAGGTCTTTTATCGGCAGCAGCGTACGAGTCTTCCACAGTAGCTCATGGCCCTCCGGGTCCGCCTCCATAGCCTCGGCTGTTTCCACGACCGCCCGATGGGGATTGGCGCTCCATAGGAAGGGAATCACCGTCAGGTGGAGCGCGGGCATCTCCCGCACATCGACCGCCATGCGGCCCGTGTCCGGGATCCGACTTTCCATCACGAGACCGGAATCCAGCGTTCCTTCCGGGTCGATCTCGACGACCATCTCAAGACCCGGCCGCACGATCTCGCCGGGGATCTCGGCGTTGGACGATCGTGAGAGTTCTCCCTCGTAAACCTCGGTTGTGATGGACGCCGTACGCGCCGGAATGTCGGCCACATGGATCTCCGTTCCGTCCACGTAGAACCGGGCTCGAACGGGAGGGATGCCCGCCGTCGTGGGACTCGCGGCGGTGACGAAAACCCGCAGCAGCGCCTTCTCTCCGGCGACCAGCGGAACCGGATACTCGCGTGACTGCACCGTCTGGGTGAGGTATGCATTGGCTGCGCTATCATTCGCACAAGTAGCAACCCGCAGCCGGTAGATGCCTTCGATCCAAGTCTGGAAGTCGGGATTCGAGGGTGCGCAAAGATCCGTTCCGCCGGCCAATAGCGTTCTGAGCCGGCCAAGACCAGTCAATTCGGTTGGAAGGATCCCCGCCATGCCGGAGTTCCCCGAGAGATTCAGTTCCGTCAGGCTTGTGAGGTTGACGAGTTCAGGAGGGATCGGTCCCGTGAGATCGTTCTGCCCGAGATTCAGCTCCGTCAGGTTCGTGAGGTTGCCGAGTTCGGGCGGGATCGGTCCCGTGAGCTGGTTCCCCGCAAGCGGCAGTTCCCTCAGGCGCGTGAGATCGCCGAGTTCGCGTGGGATCGTCCCCGTGAGATGGTTTTCTTCGAGCCGCAGTTCCGTCAGGTTTGTGAGGTAGCCGAGTTCGGGCGGGATCGGCCCCGTCAGATCGTTCCCGTCGAGCCGCAGTTCCGTCAGGTTTGTGAGGTCGCCGAGCTCGGGCGGGATCGATCCCGCGAGGCCGTTTCTCCCGAGAAGCAGATCCCTCAGGTTTGTGAGGTTGCCGAGCTCGGGCGGGATCGGTCCCGTGAGGCGGTTTTCCCCGAGATCCAGCGTCCTCAGGCTTGTGAGGTTGCCGAGTTCGGGCGGGATCGGCCCCGTGAGATGGTTGTCGAGGAGACGCAACCTCGTCAGGTTTGTGAGGTTGCCGAGCTCGGACGGGATCGATCCCGTGAGGCCGTTATCCCCGAGATCCAGTTCCCTCAGGCTTGTGAGGCTGCCGAGCTCGGGCGGTATGGGCCCGCCCAGACCATTGCGATAGAGATTTAACTCCGTCACGCGTCCCTGATCATCTACGGTGATCCCATGCCAATCCCTGAGAGGCCGGCTGGTCCCCCAGCTCCCGCTGTCATACCAATCGGGTCCGCCGGTGGATTGGTAGAGCGCCGTCAGCGCGTCCCGCTGGGAGACCACTATTACAGCCACTCTGACCGTAACGGATGCCGTCCGCGTCTGGCCGTCGGCGCCGCGCACCGTGATTCGGTACGTCGTCGTCGTGCGCGGCGACACCTTTCGCGAGCCCGCTGCCGGGACTGTGCCGAGGTCCGGTGTGATCTCCACGCTCTCCGCATTCGTCGAGGACCACGTCAACGTGGCGCTCTCGCCCAAATTAATCAAGCTCGGAGCAACCGACAGCGTCACTGTCGGCGCAGGAGTCTGGCCGCCAGTCCCGCCTTCGTCCCTGATCCGGATCGCCGGCACCGACGAGAGCGACGAGTTCGTCTTCCCGAATCGCAAGCCCAGCGGGGCGAATTGCGAATCGTCCTCCGATCGAATGAACAGCAGACCTCGGAAGTCGCTCAGGAATCCCGTATTCACCACGGCGAGCCATTCCGGCAGCGTGAGCGCCTCTTGGTGAAAGTCTCCCCGGGGGATGAACACCCCGTTCAACGGGTCGTTTCCCTCTTCGTCCCGAATCCGCAGCTCGACATTCGGGGCAGCATCCGGTTTGAAGATGGCCACCCCGGCGCCGATCGCTGACGATTCCTCCACGAACAGGGCGAATTGGCTTCCCAACTCCACCGGCTTCACGCTGACCTCGACTCCCGTCTCGGACTGCCGGTAGGTCAACAACCCGCTGACCGACGCCGAATCTGACTCCACCTCGATCCAGCCGCGCCGGATCGACCCCGCGCCTGCGCTCCGCAGCACCCGGCTGCCCAGCGACGGGATCTCGAACGCCGATTCGGAATCGAACAGGTCCGAGACCCGTTGGCCGGGTTGGTCGAACACCTCCACGCGGATATCGGCGGCGTTCTCGGCGTCGACGTTGCTAAGCGCCAACTGCACGGACCAGCCGCTTCCGTCCACGTAGTCCGGGAAGTACAGGGTCGTCTCCGTCGGCTCCGGAGTCTCATCCCGAATGGCGGGAACCGACGAAAGCGATTGGTTTCTCTTGCCGAACCGCAACCCCAGCGGGGCGAAGAGCGATTCGTCCTCGGTCTGTAGCAGCAGGAGACCCCGGAAGTCGCTCGCGAATCCCTTGTCGATGCCTTCTGCGGTGAACCATTCCGGAAGCGTGAGCGCGTCTTGGTGAAAGTTTCCCCGGGAGACGAACGCCCCATCCAACGGGTCGTCTCCCTCGTCGTCGCGGACTCGGAGCTGGATGCTGGGCGGGGCCTCCGGCTTGAACACCGCCACGCCGGCGCCCACGTCGGCCGACTCCTCGACGAACAGGGCGAAAAGGTCGCCCAGCTCGGCCGGTTCCACGCTCACCTCGATCCCGGTCGTTCCCTCCCTGTAGGTCAACAGCCCACTGACCGAGTCCGTCCCGGTCCGGACCTGAATCCAGCCACGTCGAATCGCCCCCGTGCCCGAGCTCTTCAACACTCGGCTGCCCAGGGGCGGGATCTCGAAGGTCAATCCCGTGTCGAACAGATCCACGATCGACCCGCCGTCCTGGTCGTAGACTTCAACGACTACCTCGGCGGCTGTGTCCGGGTCGACATTGCTGAGCGCCAACTGGACGGACCATCCGCCTCCGTCCACGTAATCCGGGAAGTACAGAGTCGGCTCCTCCGGCTCCTGAGTCTGGTATTGAATGGAATCATCGAACGGGGGCTGAGCGGTCTCCAACCGCTCAGCGGGTCTCTGCTCCGAATAGGAGGCGGGCAACAGCAACAAAACGAACAAGGGAACCCAGATTTTCGTCATTGCGATTCGAGCAACCAACTGGTCACGTGGAGTCCATCGCACAAGAAGCCGTGAGCAAATCGGAGATAGTAAGGAGGACTGAAAGTCCGTAGGTCGCAGGTTCGAATCCTGCCGGGCGTACCAATCTTTTCAACGACTTGCAGCGGCTCCTGCCTCGCAAAGACCCCTCTAATCTGCCGGTTCTGCGTCAGCACGATCTCTACGAGTGTTCCCTCAAGGTCCCGAGACTTTCTCTTGTATTCCACAACTTGACCAGTTTGTGAACTTTTTCTCGACCAAGGAACTACAGGTGTGCGCGGCGAGGCGTCGCCAGCGCCATCCTGACAGGGCTTACGACCGAGCGACGAGTACGACGTTCAACTGATGCGAGGCTCGAGTCCGGGACCGTCGGTGCTGGCTGCTGTATCAATCCACAACCAGGTCCCATCCGAAACCCGGCCGATCTGAGGGTCGCATGTAGATTCCCTCGGGGCCGCGGCTGATGTTGTTCTCTTCCTCGAATCGCTGGTAGACCTCATCAGGGCCACCGGGTGAGGGCAGGAACATCTCGCACCAGGGGCTGTTGGGCGTGGCCATGATGTAGTGGGGACCACCTCCACGCCAGCCACCGTGAGGAATAACGGGAATGTCGTGGGTCGCAGCCAGGGCTCCGATTCGACGCAATTCGGTCAGCCCCCCGCACCAGTTCATATCCGGCTGCCAGATGTCGGCCCCCTGGCATTCCAGAAGCAATTGGAAGCCGTAGCGTGTGTACTCGTGTTCCCCGGTGGCCATCCGTGTCGAGCTGATTTGAGCATTGAGGCGTCCAAAGCCGGCGTAGTTGTCGGGTGGCAAGCACTCCTCCATCCAATACACACGGTAGGGCTCCAGAGCTTCGGCGAATTCGAGCGTGTAACGTTCGGTGAGGGCCATCCAGCAGTCGAGCATGATCTCGCCACTGGGTCCCAGGAGCTTGCGCGCCCGCTCTACCAACTCCACGTTCTTCTTCATTCCCTGAAGGCCGTCCGCCGGCCCGTAGGGGACCGCGAGCTTGAGCTTGGTGTAACCAAACTCGATGTGCTGTTCCAGATCGTTACCGGTGCAATAACTCGGAATGCGTGACTTGGTTTCTCCTCCCAGGAGTTGGTACACGGGCATCTTCAGGGCGTTACCGACGAGGTCCCAAAGGGCGTTGTCTACCGCGCTGATGGCGTGCACCACCATTCCCTTGCGACCGTAGTAGAGCGTCGAGCGCCACATGATGTCCCAAAGTCGCTCCAGGTTGAACGGATCTTCGTCGACCATTAATTGAGCCAGGTGTTTCTCAATCACAAAACCCGCACCTGGCCCCCCATAACCAATCCCTCGAACTCCCTTGTCCGTCGTGATTTCTACTGCCGACGGCCCCAGGTCCGGGGCCATGAACAGTGATCGACGAGCCTTGTATTCAGGATAGATAGACATCGGATTCGCCACTTCGACGTTACCTGTCGACCAGGAGCCGGGAGCTGGTTTGTAGGTGGGCAGCGGTCGTCTTGGCCTGGGGCGAACCATACGGACACCGGTGATCTTCAGCTTGCTTCGTTCCTCGGAGAACGGCGGCGAAGGAGTAGTTGGCATGACGCCTTCCTTTTTCTGGGCCCAGAGCGCGGCAGTGCTGATCGAACTCATCAAGCCTGCCTGTAAGAAATTGCGGCGATCCATCAGGTATAGAAGCGGGAAATTGTCGTTTGCAGTTGGATGTTAAATGGCTATCGAGTCAGGAGTCAACACGATCGGCGCAGTTGTGGATCGGGTCCGGCGATAGGGGTAGGGAAGCACGGTTACCCGGCTCCCCTCCCTCCGAACCACAGGTGCGGTTCTCCCGCATAATATGTCGCTAACCACATAACGAGTTCCGTTTCTACGCCATTGCGGATGGGATCAAGCAGCTCTTGTTTGGCCGAAACACGAGAATTGCACCGCCTCGACCCGATCCTCGCCTGAACCTGCTCCTCTTGTTCTCCCGACCTTGAAAAATTTGGGGAAGTCCAGGTCCTATATCGCTTGATACTTGCCCTGCGGGATTCTACGATTCAGCCAAACTGAGGAAGGTTGCTTATGACCCTTTTCCAAGGACGACTCTTGCTCGTGGCCGGGCTACTCGTGGCTGCCGGATTGATCTGGGCTCCCGTGGCCGGTGGCGCCGGTCACGCCATTCCCGACATTTCGGGAAAGATCCTGACGGTGAGGGGTCCCGTCGATCCAGCCGAGGTGGGTCCCACCATCATGCACGAGCACGTCCTGCTCGACTATCGCGGGAAGCCGAAGGAGGGGCTCACAGCCACTGAAGCGGCGTACTACAAAGAACCGGTTTCCCTCCGGAATCTGAGCCGGCTTCGCTCCTGGGTCTCGCCCAACGAAGACAACATGTTGTTGGGCGACGTGGACGTGGCCATCCGCGAAGTCCTGGAGTTCAAGCGCTGGGGGGGCAGCGGGATCGTGGACTGCACCAGCATCGGACTGGGGCGCGACCCTACGGGTCTGCTCCAAGTGTCCAACGCCACCGGCCTGCACATCGTCATGGGCGCAGGCTGGTACACCCACAGCTTTCATCCGCCGGACATGGATTCCCGTACGGTCGAGGACCTGACTGAGATCATCATCCGAGACATCACCGTCGGAGCCGAGGGCACGGCGGTCCAGTCCGGCATCATCGGTGAAGTGGGCGTGGGAACGGCACTCAATCCGAATGAGCTCAAGAGCACCCGTGCCGCCGCCCGCGCCAGCCGGGCCACCGGAGCCGCCATTTCCTTTCACCATGCCGGCCGGGGCGAGGGGAAATTCACCGTCCTGGACATGGTGGAGGCGGAGGGCGCCGATCTGAACCGGGTCATCATCGGACATTCCAACCACATCGCCACCCAGATCCCCTACATGAAGCGCCTGCTGGAGCGGGGGGTCTATATCCAATTCGACCTTTTGGGCGAGGTGATCCCCCGGCTGGGACGGGTCCACGACTACGACACGGTCCGGTCCATCGTCCAACTGATCCGCGATGGATATGCGGACCGGCTGCTCCTCTCGCAGGACGTCTGCACCAAGACCATGATGAAGACCTACGGAGGCATGGGATTTTCCTTCGTGATGGAGTTCGTCCTGCCCGAGTTGAGGCGCTTGGGGGCTCCGGAGGAGGCCCTCCATCAGATCATGGTGGAGAACCCGCGCCGGGTTCTGACCTTCGCCAAGCCGGGATAGTGTTCGTTCGACGCCGGCGTCGGCTTTCCCACCGTCGACAATCAATTCACCGGCGATGCCCCAGACCCGGCGCTCTCGAAGTAGGCCGCTCTCAACCCTGAAACGAGCCACTATGCCCTGAAGGCGGACCTGTCTATCGATAGGTCCCCTCTTGGAAGCTCTTCCACCGGTCGGGGCTCGGCGAAATCCCGGAAGAAATGGGATGGGGGCGGCGGTTTGCATCCGCCGAACTCCGGACGGAGCATGGGGGAATGAACGTACGGAGAAACGGAGGAACGGGCGACTGGAAATCGCCCCTCCAGGGTGCCCCTACATTCTTCTCGGAAGCAGGTTTTCGGTCAGAGTGTGTGCGCAGCAAGGAATGCACGGAGATGGTTCGTCAGGATCTCCGGCTGGTCGATTGGAATCAGGGTCCAGCTGTCGTCGACCCACACCAACTGCGAGTTCTCGAAATGCTCGGACAGTCGTTGGGCGTGGGCCGGCGGGTAGTTGTCGAAGGCTTCGCAGGAGGCGAGGACCAGATTTGCGACACGATCGGACCCTCCGGGGCTGATGACGAGTTGCGCGCCGCCCCAGTCGTTGCAAACGAGTGTGACGTTGTATAGGTCGAGTTCCACGAGGAATTCGGCAATCATGGTCGCGATCGATTCGAGGGAAAGGTCAGAATCATCGGGCATCGGCGACTGGTGTGCGCCGAAAGGCAGCAGCGGGACGATGCAACGGTAGCGATCTCGTAGACCGTCGACCACCTCGTCCCACAAGCTTTGGTTCATGAGCACCCCATGCAGCAACACAACGACCGGTCCGTCGCCACCGGTGTCCGCGTACCTGAAGCCGGCCGTAGTTGGTCGGTCGATTTGTATCTGGAGACCCCGTTTTCGGTGTGTGCCGAGACCGGCTCATTCTCGAAGCCGTGTCTGGTAGACCACGGTATCCCATCTGGCGGAGCGTCACCGGGGACGGACCTTACTGCTTGATCACGGTTCCGTCCCGCCGCCGGATCACGCCCCAGCCGCCGTTGTACTCCTTTCTCTCTCCCGACTCGAAGCTTCCGAAGGGGTACTTGCGCGCCGCCGCTTCGTCCACCTCGATACCCCAGCCGGGTTTCTCGCTGGCGAACAGGTATCCGTTGCGGTATTCGGGACAACCGTGGAACACTTCCAGCTCCCGCTCCGAGAACCCGGAGAACTCCTGGATCCCAAAGTTGTGGCAGGCCAGATCCAGGGCGACGTTGGCGGCATGTCCGACGGGTGAGACGTCGCCGGGCCCGTGCCAGGCGGTGCGCACGCCGAAGAGTTCCCCCAGGGCCGCGATCTTACGGCAGGGGGTCAGCCCGCCCGCTTGGGAGATGTGGATGCGGATGTAGTCGAAGAGCCTTTCCGAAATGAGGGGGATCCACTCGTGGGGGCTGTTGAAGAGCTCTCCCATGGCAATGGGGGTCGTCGAGTGGTTCCGGATCAACCGGAAGTAGGCGATGTCCTCGGGAGAGAGGGGGTCCTCCAGAAAGAAAAGGCGAAACGGCTCCACGTCCTTGCAGAGTTGGAGCGCCTGGGTGGGGGTGATCCGCTCGTGCACGTCGTGGAGCAGTTCCACCTCGTCCCCCAGTTGTTTCCGGCACTCCTCGAACAGGGCCAGGACCCGGCGTATATACGGGGCCGGTTCGAAGACCGGATCCTGGTGCAGCTTTTCCGCCGAGCGGCCTCCGCCGCCGCCTCCGTAGCCTGACATCCCCGGCACACCCACCTGTACCCGGACGTGGCGGACGCCATCCTCCATATAGGACCGGGCCATTTCGATGACTTGGCCGATCTCGGCTCCGCTGGCATGCCGGTAACAATCGGCCGCTTCCCGGCATTTTCCACCCAGAAGCTGATAGACCGGCAGCCCGGCTTGGCGCCCCTTGATGTCCCAGAGGGCCATATCCACCCCACTGATGGCATTGTTCAGGACCGGACCATTCCGCCAATAGGAGCTGTTGTAGCAGGCCTGCCAGGTGTCATCGATCCGGTCGGCCGGCTTGCCCACCAGAAACGGCTTCAGGTAATTCTCCACCGCCGGAACCACCAGGTCGGCCCGCTGGGTGAAGGTGGCGCATCCGTAGCCGTAGAGGCCATCCTGGTCGGTGAGTACCTTCACGACCGCCAGGCGCAGGCCTCTCGGAGCGGTGGCGATGACCTGGATGTCCCGGATCCGGGGAGGAGGCATTCCCCGGGTCCTCTTCTCCACCAGCGCCCGGGCTTCAAGTTCTTTCGGGGAGATGACACCCGATAGAGCGCCGGCAGCCAAGCCGCCCAGAAGTCCACGTCTGTGCATTTTCCTTCTCCTTCCTATTCAACACACGCTTCTCAATCCCCGGGCCGTAGTAGACTGGGCCGGAGCACGATGCGGCAGATCCCACGCCGAACGAGCGACGCATGCAGACCCTGACCCGACGCCGCTGGATGTCCGGCTTGGCCCTGGCCGCGGCGGCCGGACGCGGGGGCCGGGCCACACCGCCCGGACCCGCGGTCGTCGACGCCCACGCCCACGTCTGGTCCCCCGACCTCCAAAAGTATCCTCTGGCGCCGGGACTGACCAGCGAGGACCTCTGGTTTCCCAGCTTCACGATCGAGGAACTGGTCCAGCGGGGAAGCCGCGCCGGAGTGACCCGCTACAACCTGATTCAGATGACCTGCTACGGACTCGACCACAGCTACATCCTCGACGCCATCGCCGACGACCCCACCCGGTTCGTCGGCACCGGAATCGTTCCCGCCGTCAGCGACGTTTCCCTTCCCAGTCCCGACCGGACCATGACGGCGCTGGCCCGCGGCGGCATCTACGCGTTCCGGATCCGGGGCCGATCGACGCGTCCGGCCCTGAGAAACGGGGAACGCTGGATGGACCATCCGGGGTTCGACAAGATGTTCGCCGCCGGAGCCCGGCACGACCTCTGCCTGAGTTTCCTCATGAACCCGGCGGACCTGCCCGAATTGGATCGCATGTGCCGGCGCTTCCCCGAGACTCCTGTGATCATCGACCACTTTTGCCTGATCGGCAAGCAGGCCGATCGGGTGGAAGAGGAGACTCGGGCGCTGTGCCGCATGGCGCGACACCCCCGGGTCATGCTCAAGCTGGGCGCATTCTACGCCTTGGGCAAGAAGCAACCGCCCTACCTGGACATGCTCCCGCTGATTCGCCGGCTGGTGGACGCCTTCGGCCCGCACCGTTGCATGTGGGAAAGCGATGCTCCACTGCAGACCAGGAACGGTCACACCATCGAGGCCGCCGTCGCCGTGATCCGGGACCATGCCGATTTCCTCTCTTCCTCGGACAAGCAGCAGATCCTGGCAGGAACGGCCGAGAGGTTGTTCTTCAGGCGCAGTCCTTCCGCAGGAATCATTCAGTCTGCAAGCAGTAGCGGTCGACGGCCCGGGGCTCTAGAATGAGGCCGCAAAAGGAGTACCTGCCATGAAACTGGGATTCTTCACCATGCCCCTCCATCCGCCGGGGTCGAACTTCACCGAGACCCTGGAAAGCGACCTGGAACAGATCATCACCCTGGACCAACTGGGGTTTCACGAGGCTTGGCTCGGCGAGCACTTCACCAGCGTCTGGGAGAACATCCCCGCTCCCGACCTGCTGCTGGCCAGCGCCATCCCCCAGACCGAACAGATCATCCTGGGCACCGGCGTGACCTGCATGCCCAACCATAACCCCTTCGTCATTGCCAGCCGCATCGCCCAGTTGGATCACATGTGCCGCGGAAGATTTTACTGGGGAGTCGGATCGGGTGGTTTTCCAGGCGACTTCGAGGTCTTCGGATTCGATCCCAAGACTGGCGAGCAGAGGGGGATGACCCGTGACGCGGTGGACTTGGTCCTCCAGCTCTGGGAAGATCCGCGGCCCGGCCTGTACGAACACAAGCACTGGTGTTTTACCGTGCCGGAGCCTGAATCGGACATCGGTCTCCGGTTCCACCTGAAGCCCTACCAGAAACCTCACCCGCCCATCGGAGTCGCCGGCGTGTCGGTCAAATCCGGAACTCTGGTGCGGGCCGGAGAGCAGGGCTGGATTCCCATGAGCATCAACATCGTACCGACCCGGATCCTCAAGTCCCACTGGGAGGCGGTATTGGAAGGAGCCGCCACCACCGGACGGTCTCCCGACAGGAGCCAGTGGCGGGTGGCCCGCAACGTGTTCGTTGCGGATACGACACAGGAAGCCAGACGTTGCGTCCTGGAAGGGACCATGGCGCGGGACTTCGAGGACTACTTCCTCCGCCTGCTCCCCAAGTGCAAGATGCTCGACCTGATGAAGACCGATCTCGACATGGCCGATTCGGAGGTGACCCCGGAATACCTGCTGGATAATCTTTGGCTCGTGGGCAGTCCCGACGACGTCGCCGAGAAGCTCCAGCGGCTTCAGGACGACTTGGGCGGCTTTGGGGTCCTCCTGGTCCTGGGTCACGAATGGGACCCGAAGGATCGCTGGGTCGAGTCCATGAGGCTCCTCCAGGAGGAAGTTCTGCCCCGGGTCAACGGAGTTGGGGAGTGAGAGAGGAAATAGGAGCGGCGGCTTTCTTGCCGCCGACCAGGGTCGGTTAGGGGGGACGGAGTCCCACTACACTTCCCGGCCACCGAATCGCATAGCAACACCGAAGAGCGGGCGACAAGAAAGTCGCCCCTCCCGCGATGAAGTGAGCGGGTTGGAGGATAGAGAGGAGTCAGTATCGTGGCCAGGTTCACACTGAAAGACTTGGGGAAGCACGAAGAAGCCATCTTGGACTCCATCGACCTGCCGAAGCGGGACGCGCGGCGTTTCATGGAGCTGGGCTTCCTCCCCGGCTCGGTGGTTTCGGCTGCCGGACGGTCGCCGTTCGGCGATCCGCGTGTGTACCGGGTAGACGGCTCGGAAGTCGCGTTGCGCCGTGAGACGGCGGCCCGCCTGATTCTGCGCAGACCCGGTTCGGCCGGCCGGACAGACTCATGAGCCATAGCCATGGGGCCGGCGTGGCCGTCCCCGATTCGAAGGCCCGGCCTGGAGACTCCACCCGCTTGCGCACCGTCGCCGTCGTGGGCCCGCCCAACACCGGGAAGTCGACCCTGTTCAACCGGTTGACGGGACTCCGCCAGCGCGTGGCCAACTATCCAGGAGTCACGGTGGAGAAACGGATCGGGCGCGCCCGCCTCCCCGGCGAGATCGAGGTCCACCTGATCGATCTGCCGGGCATTTACAGCCTCGAGCCCCGGTCGGAAGACGAGAGAGTGGCTCGAGACGTCCTCACCGGCCGGATGCCGGGCGTCTCCAGTCCGGACGCCGTCATTCTGATCCTCGATTCCACCAATCTGGGGCGCCATCTCGGATTCGCCGCTCCCATACTCAGCTTGGGAATCCCGACCCTGGCGGTCCTGAACATGGCCGACTCGCTCCGAAGCCGCGGCGGAGGTCTCGACTTGGACGCGGTGGCGCAACAGATCGGGGCCCCCGTGGCCCTGGTCAGTGCCCGGACCGGAGAGGGTACCGAGGCAATCCGGGAGTTCCTGGTTGGTGCCCTGGCCGTTCCCACTCCATTGGAGCTGCCCGTGATCCAGGACGTTCGCCGTTGCCGGGAGTGGTCGGCGCAGATCGGCGATGCGGCGGAATACCGTCCCCCCGCTCCTCCGCTCTGGACTCGGCGCCTCGACGCCGTCCTGCTCCACCCGGTGGCGGGCCTTCTCATCTTCGCCGCGGTGGTGGTTGCGGTCTTCCAGACTATCTTCACCTTCGCCATCCCGCTCATGGACGCCACCGACGCCATGGTCTCCACCTCGGGAGAGTGGGTCCACGCCCTGCTGCCAGACACCTGGTTCCGCAGTCTTCTTATCGAAGGCGTCTGGGGCGGCGTGGGATCGGTGGTGATCTTCCTGCCCCAGATCCTGTTGTTGTTCCTCTTCATCGGCGTGCTCGAGGACTCGGGATACATGGCTAGAGCGGCCCTCATCGCTGACAGAACCATGGCCAGGGTGGGCCTTCAGGGCAAGTCGTTCATTCCCCTGCTCTCGGCCTACGCCTGTGCTGTTCCGGCCATCCTGGCCACCCGTACCATCGAGAACAAGCGGGACCGGATCGCCACCATCATGATCGCGCCCTTCATGACCTGCTCGGCCCGGTTGCCGGTCTACACCCTGGTCATCGCCGCCTTCATACCGGAACGCCCGGTCCTGGGCGGGTTCCTGGGCACCCGGGCGGCGACCATGCTGGGACTGTATGCGCTCGGATTCCTGGCAGCCGTCCTGACCGCATGGGTGCTCAAGTCGTCGATCCTTCGTGGCACGGGAGCTCCCTTCTCCCTGGAGATGCCTCCCTACCGGGTTCCAGGCATCCAATCGCTGGCGTTGCGGCTTCTTGACCGCGCCAAGATCTTCCTGAAGCGCGCCGGTACCATCATTCTCGCCACGGCCATCGTCCTCTGGTTCCTGGCCAGCCTGCCGCGCCAGAATGGCGAGGATCCGCCGATTTCGGAAAGCGTCATCGGGACGGTGGGCCGGACCATCGAACCGGTCATCGAGCCCCTGGGATTCGATTGGAAGATCGGGATCGGACTGATCACCTCCCTGGCGGCCCGAGAGGTGATCGTGGGAACGCTGGGGACCATCTACGGAATGGAAGCAGACGAAGGCTCCCGTGATCTGCAACAGGCGCTCAGGAGCGACCTGGATCTGGGCGGCGCCGTGGCGCTCCTGATCTTTTTCGCCTTCGCCATGCAGTGCATGTCCACGGTGGCGGTGGTGCGGAGAGAGACGGCCGGATGGCGCTGGCCGGTGGCTCAGTTCGCCTACATGACGCTGCTGGCGTATGTCTCGGCCTTTGCGGCCAACCAGATTATCGGCCCATGATCTCCCGGACGGGGGCGCTCATCCAAGGGCGTCCTGAATCCCTCGCAACGCGGCGTTGAAGGCGGGGACGCTGACGCTCAGGACGTCATACTCGGTGAGACGGGCCACCACCAGATCTCGCGACGGGATCACCAGCGTGTTCTGGCCGCCGGCCCCGGCGGCATAGAAGGCATCGGCGGGGGCGTCCCAGACGCCGGTCGTATTGAGCCACCACATGGCGCCGTAGCGCGACTCGCTCGGTTCCCCCTCCTCGTTGAACCACGCCGGCGCCGGCGTGCGGACGAACTCCACGAATTCTTCGGGCAGCAGCCGCTCGCCCTGCCAGACGCCCCCTTGCAGATAGAGCAGACCGATCCGGGCCCAGTCCCGGACCGTCCCGTACTCGTAGCCGGAGAGTATGAAGTTGCCGTAGGGGTCCGTGTCCAGCACCATCCTGCGGATCCCGATCCGGTCGAAGAGGGATCGCTGGGGGAAGGTGAGGTACTCCTCACCCTGTGCCTCCACAGCCTGGCGGACCAAGTATCCCAGAGTCAGGGGATCGCAGTTGCGGTAGCGTCCGACGGTGCCGGGAGGAAAGCGAAGCCGCCGCGAGACGGCGTAACGGAAGACGTCCAGGGCGCAGGGATAGACGTAGTAGTGGTCCGGGTAGGCCGTGGAGATGCGGTAGGTTCCCTGCGGCGTCTGCTCCATCACTTCGTAGAGGGTGAAGTCGAGGCCGCTGGACATGCGAAACAGGTCTTCCATCCGGATCTCGCGGCGTGGGTCGTCCGGCGCCTGCCACTCGGGCACAGGCGCGGGTCCGGACATCTTCAGACGCCCCTCCTGAATCAGGCGTCCCGCCAGCGTGCCGGTGAGGCTCTTGCCCATGGACCAACTCTCCAGCAGCGTGTCCTTGGTAATCCCCGGGGCATAGCGCTCGGCGATGAGACGGCCCTTGTAGACCACTGCCAGAGAAGTGGTCCGGGCCGGCGGTTCGAAGGCCTGATCGACTGCCGCCTGCAGTTTCTCCTCACTCACCTCAGAAGGGAGAGGATTCTCCGGCAGGAGGTCCCCCATGGGCCAGGGCCGGGTATCGGCCGGGGGCAGAGCGGTCCGCACCGGAACCGGGTCGAAGTAGATTCCGTCGTGGTCCCGGGGATGAACGATGCATCCCTGGTCGCCGTAGAAACCGGCGGTGCGACGGTAGCCGCCGGGGAGGGTCGCGTGAACCCGCTTCCGGTCGTAGTCGATGACGTCGTCGAGGTGCTCCAGGTCCGACTCGGGCAGTTTCAGCAGGTCCACGGCCACGTTTCGGCTGTGCCTTCGCGCCGCTTCTTCACCGGTTCGGGTGACGAACACCGCCGAGCAGAGGAGCTTCGCGTACCCGGCCAGACCGAGGTCGCTGGGATCCTGATCCTTGGCTTCCTTCATGAGGGTAGTATACGAGCCCGGGGCAAGAGCCGGCCCGGCCCTGCGACGAAATGTCGCCCGTTGGAGGGAGGGCGCCCGGCCGCGACGGGCGACCGGGCGTGTCTTTCAGTTCACTTCAGGTCAGCGATGGAGGCGCCGAAATTGATGTGATACGGCCTGCCGTCCACGACGAACGCGGGGACCGACGCAACGCCGGCCGCTTCGGCCTCGTCGATGCGGTCGGGCGTTTCGCCCAGGTGAACAACTTCCACAGCATAGTCCTGAGGGTTGAGCGCCTGCGCGAACTGGGTCTCGGCATCGACGCAGACCGGGCAGCCGGCGTGGTAGAAGGTGGCCTGTTTTGACATGGTTGCGTCTCCTTTCCTGTTGATGGTTGGTTCTCGGAAATCAGTTTTCGCTCGCCTCCTCGGGGTGAGTGGTCCGCTGCTCCACGGGCTTCACCGCCAGGAATCGTTGCCAACGCTGCTTTCTCACCGACTCGTCGGCCGGTATGTGGTCGCCGCAGTCGAGGCGCAGAGACACGGAACCGAACGGCGCGTCCACGAATTCACAGTGATGCGGCCGGACCGCATCGTGGAGTAGAATGAGGCATGTTTCGCGTGAGGTTTTCTGCATTCCTTCTTGCCTTGGGCGTCTTCCTCAACTCCACGTCTGCCGCCGTGAGCCAGGGGCCTGAAGCGCTTCTGAACCGCGCCGTGGAGGCGTCCAACCGGGGCCGGAGTTCCGAGTCCGTGGAACTGGCCACGGGTGCTCTGGCCGGGAACCCGGAGTTGGCCTATGCCTACTACCTGCGGGGCCGGGAGCACTTTCGACTGGGCAAGATCACGGAATCCGTCGCCGACCTGGAACAGTACGTCCGGCTCCGTCCTGATATGGAGCCGAGGCAGTGGGAGCTGGGTCTTTCCTACTACTACGCCGGCCAGTTCCAGCAGGGAGCGAGGCAGTTCGAGCTGTATCAGACCTACCACGACAACGACGTGGAGAACTCGGTCTGGCGCTATCTGTGCATCGCCCGGACCGAGGGTACGGAGAAGGCCCGGTCAACCCTGATGCCGATTCGGAACGACCCCCGGATTCCCATGATGGCCGTCTACGACATGTTCCGGGGAGAGGGATCGCCGCAGCAGGTCCTGGAGACCGCCCGCGCCGATAATCCTGGATCGGCGCAGCTCGAAGGACGCCTCTTCTACGCCCACCTCTACATCGGGCTGTTCCTGCTCGGCCAAGGCGACCAGGAGGGCGGAAAGACACACATCCTGGCGGCCGAGAAGAAGCGGATCGGCCACTACATGTGGGATCTGGCCCGCTACCAGGCCCGCCTCCTGAAGGTTCCTCATCCGGCCTCGAAGACACGATGATTGTTCCTGCGCGCTGGGATGTTCCGGAACCGATCGTGGAATTTGAGGTGCGTGCGACCGATGGTTTTCCGATCAGCGTCCGGCGCCACGGCACCCCGGACGGCCCGCGGCTCGTTCTGAGCCACGGCAACGGGTTTTCGATCGATTCCTACTATCCCTTCTGGTCACGACTCACCGACCGTTTCGATCTCTTCATCTACGATCTCCGGAGCCACGGCTGGAACCCGGTCGGAGACCGGCGTACACACAATGTCCCAACCTTCGTCAGCGACAGTGAGTTCATTGTGCGGGATATTGACCAGCGCTTCGGAACGAAACCGCTGATCGGCCTGTTTCATTCTCTTTCGTCGCTGGTAGCCCTCCGGCAGGCTGCGGCCGAAGACAGCTTCTCAGCCCTGGTCCTGTTCGATCCGCCCGTCTTTCCCCCTGGCGGCTTCCCCCACGACATGGAGCACATCGGCCAACGGCTGGGAGAAATCGCTCGCAAGCGCCGGAACTGGTTCGAGACTCCGGAGCATTTCGCGGAGCAACTCACCAGCAAGCACGTTTTCGAGCGCGTGTGCCCAGGTGGAGTGGATCTGTTTGCCCGGACGACGCTCCGCCGTTGTGCCGACGGGAGAGGCTATGAACTTCGTTGCCCACGCGAATACGAAGCCCAGATCAACGAGTATGTCTTTTGCTGGTCCATGACCGTGGACCTGGAGAGCGTTCACTGCCCCATAAAGGCCATCGGAGCCGATCCCACCCTTCCGCACTCGTATATGCCAAGCATGGACCTCGGGAGCCTCCTACTCGTCGATTATGACTTCGTACCCGAGACGACCCATTTTCTCCAGATCGAAAAGCCGGAGGTATGCGCTGACCTGGCGCTCGAATTCCTCGAGGAACACAGAATTATTTAGCGGGACCGATTCCAAAGCTGCCGGTCAATCCGCGGCGGGTCGGCATCGATCGAGGGATGGAGATTCTCTCCAGCTTTTTCGAACCGCTTTCAGATGAACTTCTGGACGAATTCGGATGATCGTCAGTCCCCCGTATCTTTCCCCTGGCTCAGCCAGTCGAGGCCGAATCGGGCCAGCGTGATGGTCTCATAGGGAGACTCATCCCCGCGCTCATACAGACACGCGATGGAACCGTCCGGCAGGACGGCCAGGCTCGAATAGGCGGACGGACCGGCGTGCAAGAGGCGCGACTCCGGCCAGGATTCCCCCTCGTCGTAGCTGAGGCGTACGGTCATCCGGACCCGCTCGGTGGCGGCGGGATTGGAGAAGAGGAGACGGCTGCGGCGTCCCGCCTCGGGCCAACCGTAGCGAAGCAGGCTAGCCTGGCAGACCGGCTCGGTCAACTGGGGATCGTCCTGCGACTCCGACCAGGTCATGCCACCGTCGCTGCTCCAGGAACGGCCCCGGAGATTCCTCCCGAAGTAGGACCGGAAATTCAGCAGAATCCGGCCGCCGGTCAGCTCGGCGACCTGACACTCGTTGGCCTGAGGCTGGATGTTCCCACCGAGATGCCAGCTCTTGCCGTGATCGTCGCTGTAGATGACGTGGGAGCCGAATCCGATCGGGGGGCCCTCGTATTGGTGAACCACCTCATCCGGATTCGATGTCGGATAGGAATAGTCGCACGGGATCACCAGCCGGCCCCGATGGGGACCCTGGCGAAGCTGGATCCCAACGCCGGGCCCGGTGGCATACCAGTCCCAGCCCGGTTTCTTGGTGGTCGCGGTGATCTCCCGAGGCGGTGCCCAGGTCTTCCCATCGTCCTCGCTGGAGGTGACCCACACGGTCCGGGTCCCTCGGGCTCCGGGTAACCGGATCTCCCTCAGGCCCTCGTCTCCCGGATTGTGGGTCAGCAACAGCCAGATGGTGCCGGTCTCCTGGTCCACCACCGGACAAGGGTTGCCGCAGGTGTTGCCACCGTCATCCCAGACCACCTCCTGTCGGCTCCAGGTCTCTCCCCCGTCGGTGGAACGTCTGATCAGGAGATCGATGTTTCCGTGGTCGCGCCGGCTGTCCTTGCGCCCCTCGCAGAAGGCCAGCAGAGTTCCCTTCCCCGTGGTCAGGAGCGCCGGGATCCGGTAGGTGTCATACCCGTCCCGGCCGCTCACGAATATCGGTTTCTGGTCCGGTTCGGCGGGCGCGGGAGTGCGGGTAACGGAGCAGGCTCCCCCCGGAAGCAGGATCGCGATCCACAAAACGTGGATCAGCGGGGCCGGACAGCCCTCACGTCTGGAACACCATCTCTTCATGACGGGACCCTCCTGAAACTCTACTGGCAAGGTTCGAAAAACCTTGAGCTGACTCCGAGGGTACGTCGATGAGAACCTCCGCCGCAATCAGGTCTGACCCGGTGCAGCAACTGGGAGCCCTCGGACTTCAGGCAGGCGGCGGGTGCCTCGTTTGGGAATCTTCGGGATCCTATAGTAACCTTGCGGCCATTATGAAACCGGCAAGAATCCTCCTCGCCATCTTCTTCCTCGGAACGGCCGCGGCGGAAAAGGACGGCCAAGCGCCCAAGCCGCAATATGAATGGGAGCAGATCTTGATCCCTCCCGCGTCGGCCCAGGAGCCGATCCGGGACCAATTCTCTCCCAGCCGAGCCGTAGCTTACATGGAGGAGGGGGCTCTGGCCTGGACCCGGAAGCGGGAGTGCATCTCCTGTCACACCAATGGCACCTATTTCGTGACGCGTCCGGCCCTGACCGGAACCCTGGGTCAGCCGCCGGCAGAGCTTCGGAAGTTCATCATCGAGGAACTCGACGAACTGCGGGCCATGGAGTCCCGGAAACTTCGTTCCAGCGTCTATCCGACCCAGGTGGCCTATGCGGCCCAGGGTCTGGCCGAATGGGACGCACACGTCACTGGCGAGCTTTCCCCGGAGACCCGGGAGGCCTTGAACCTGATGCTCGATCTCCAGGACCCGGAGGGTGGTTGGCACAACGTCGACACCTGGCCACCGTTCGAGTCCAGCAAGTATCAATCGGCCACCGTGGCGGCGACGGCCATGGCGGCGGCTCCCGGATGGATGGCCGCCAACGGCGGCCGGGAAGCGGTGCGGAAGACGAGGGAATACGTGAGGACCCGGGCGCCCCATGACTACGGGCGCCTCCTCCTGCTCTGGGTCTCCACCCGCTGGCCCGGACTTCTGGAGGATGAGAAGAAGCAGGAACTGGTCGAGATGGTCTGGCGGCATCAACGCGCGGACGGGGGCTGGTCGATCCGCACTTTCGCCACTCCCGAGACCTGGGGCCGGGGAAACCGCGCCGAGAAGCTCCGAGCCGAAGACGATTTCGATAATCCGCCCAGTGACGGCCACCAGACCGGCCTCTGCGTCCTGGTCCTGAGACGAGCCGGGGTCCCAGCCGACGATCCGCGAATTCAGCGAGCCATCGACTGGCTCCTGTCCAACCAGCGGGAGTCGGGCCGTTGGTGGACCCGATCCCTCAACACGGACAAATTCCATTTCATCACCTACAGCGGAACCTGCTACCCGCTGCTGGCGTTGGAGAGCTGCGGCCGGCTGGCCCTGGAAACGACGGGTCCGTGATCCCAGTGCGCAATCCCGGGATGAGAAAGCTCCGATTCACGCTCATCCGCCGGAATGCTCCTGATTCTTCCAACTCCCGGTTTTCATCGTGAGTGACTCCAAGTGGACGCGCAGGCAGGCGCTCACCTCCCTTTCGGGAAGCGGCCTGGTTCTGGCTTCCTGCCGGGAGGAGTCTCCCGTGGACACGGAGATGAGAATCACCGCGGAAATTCTGCAAGCGGCCCAACAGGTCATCGGCCTGGATTTCACGCTCCCCGAACGGGAGCAGATGCTCAAGCGGGTCAATCAGAGCCTGGAGTTCTTCGGAAACCTCCGGGAGTTCTCTCTGGACAATTCGGTGCCTCCCGCCATCCAGTTCGATCCCATTCCCCGCGGGAGCGTGCCGCAACCGCCCGCCGGGACAGCGGCCAAACTCTCGTCTCCGATCCCTGACGTTCCCGGCCGTCCGGAGGATCTGGCCTATTGGCCCCTCTCCCGTCTGGCGCCGGCGGTCAAGGCCCGGAAAGTGAGCTCCGTGGAACTGACCCGCCTCTATCTGGAGCGCCTCAGGAAATACGCCGAAAAGCTCGAATGCGTCATCTCCTACACCGAGGAGTTGGCCCTGGAACAGGCGCGCCGCGCCGACCGGGAGCTGGCTCGTGGACGCTACCGGGGGCCGCTCCACGGAATCCCGTGGGGCGCCAAGGATCTGTTGGCGGTCCGAGGATATCGAACCACCTGGGGAGCCACCTCCCATCGCGACCAGACCCTGGACCTGGACGCCACCGTGGTCCGCATGCTGGAGGACGCGGGCGCGGTGCTGATCGCCAAGCTCAGCCTGGGGGCTCTGGCCGCAGTCGACGTCTGGTACGGCGGGCAGACCCGCAACCCTTGGAAGCTGGACGAAGGCTCGAAGGGGTCATCAGCCGGTTCGGCCGCGGCGACGGCCACCGGCCTGGTGGGTTTCTCCATCGGATCCGAGACCATGGGGTCCATCGTCTATCCTTCCGCCACCTGCGGAGTCACGGGCCTGAGACCGACTTTCGGACGGGTCAGCCGTCACGGCGCCATGACCCTGAGCTGGAGCCTGGACAAGCTCGGTCCCATCTGCCGCAGCGCCGAAGACTGCGCCCTGGTGTTCGCCGCCATCCATGGACTCGATCCCCACGACCGGACCACCTGCGATCGTCCCTTCGTGTGGCCCGTCGGAGACAATTTGGAGGGGCTCCGGGTAGGCTACGCCGAGAGCCCCTTTCAGGAACAGGAGGAAGCAGCCGCCAAGGAGAACGATGCCCGGAGCCTGGAGGTCTTCCGATCCCTGGGGGTCGACCTGGTCCCCATCGAGCTGCCGAAGCGTCCTCTCGCGCCGGAGCTGATTCTCTACACCGAGGCGGCGGCGGCCTTCGACGAGTTCACGCGGAACAACCAGGACGACCTGTTGAGGGAACAGGAGGAGAACAACTGGCCCAACATGTTCCGTCAGGCCCGCTTCGTTCCGGCCGTCGAGTACATTCAGGCCAACCGGCTGCGCTCATTGCTCATGGAGGACATGGCCCGCCTGATGTCCGGGATCGACGCCTACCTGGCCCCCAGCTTCAGCCAGAATGTGCGGCTCACCAACCTGACGGGGCTCCCCAGCCTCTGCCTGCCCAATGGGTTCGACCCCGAGGGCCGTCCCACCAGCATCACCGTGACCGGGCGACTCTTCGACGAGTCCCGGATCCTGGCCCTGGGCCAAGCCTACCAGCAGGTCACCGACCATCACTCCCGGCGACCTCCGGGGTTTTGATTTGAAGGTCCGGCCCGATTCAACAACATTTGTGGAATGAGAGAGATGCCCTATCAAGCTGACGAGAAACTTCAAAAACTCGCAGACAGGATGAAAGCCGAACGGGATAGTGGGGCTATGCCTGTTGCGGAACCCACGACGGTCCGCGAGCTTCTGGGTTGGTTCAATTACGCGCGCCGAAGCGACAGGCTTATCCGGCGGATCAGGACCAAATTCGCGGAACTGAATCTACGCACGGTCCCCGATTTCGAGCGCGAGCATATCGACGGCGACATCTCGATCGAGCTGGACATGGAGGCGACGGACGTCCGGAAAGAGCCGGTCGATCCGACCGTGCGTATCCGCGTACTTCCGACAGCCCGCTGCAAACTGACCAGCGTGCGGCCGAACAACCCGCTCGCCAAGGCGACGACGATCATGCTGATCGAGGATTTCTCGCAGCTCCCCGTGATGGCAAACGAACGCGACGTGAAGGGCGTGGTCAGTTGGCGGTCGATCGGAACGGCGTTCACGCTAGGATGCCAGAGCGACGAGGTCCGCCACTGGATGGAGCCTCATCGGGAAATAGCCATCAACGCACCCTTGTTCAATGCGATCAAGGACATCTGGGAACATGGATACGTTCTGGTGCGAGACGTCGACCGGACCATCTCAGGAATCGTGACGGCAAGCGATTTCGCCAGACAGTTCGCGCAGCTTGCCCAACCGTTCCTGGTCATAGGCGAAATCGAGCTTCATCTGCGTAATCTCGTGAGCAAATTCACTCTCGAAGAGATGGCGGAGGCGTCCGATGATCCGAGCACACCGATAGAGGGCTCCTGGGACCTCAACTTCGGCACCTATTGCCGACTCCTTGAAAACCCGGATCGATGGGACAGGTTGGGATTGCGAGTGGACCGCGCCACCTTCACACACAATTTGGGCCAAGTGAGGGAGATGCGAAACGAGGTGATGCATTTTGCACCTGACGGCCTGGACCCAAACGAGGTCGAGAAGTTGGAACGCGTTGCGATGTTCCTCCGCATGCTGACCTGAAGTTCCGGCGTTCCTGCCCTGTGAAATCTATACCAAGTGTTGATTCCCTTTCAGGCAAAAGCACTATCGCCAACCTCACCCATCGGCCTCGGAAACGAATCGAACGACTGAGGATGGAGAGCGTCCGCCTGATCAGGAAGACCCGAAATGATCGAAGACTCTTTTTCGCTGGCCCGCGACTGGCCAGGTAAGAGCAAGCCCCGCGAACATCCCGCCATCTGGCATATGCTGGATGTCGCCGCCTGCGCCGAGCGTCTGATCGACGGTCACCGGGCTTTTTCCAGGTTGTCATCCTCCCAGCGACGCGGATTGGTTGTATTGGTTGCGCTGCACGACGTGGGCAAACTATCCCAGACATTCCGCGCGATGCTTCGTGACCAAGGTCCAAGCGCGTATCGCCACTGGACTTTGTCGGACCTGCTACTGACAACGGTGCTCGACCCGATCATTGGCCGGGCACTCGGTGGCGACGGCTACACGAGAAGTGAATTGTATGCTGCCGTGTCCGGGCACCACGGTGGCCCACCGGATCGATCGAACAATCGGCGGAAGATACAAAGACGTAGGAACGCCATCGGATATGCGGCGACGAAAGCCGCATCGGTGTGGACGTCGCTCCTCCTCAAACTACTGCCGGGCGGATCACTGGCGGGAATGGACCAGCGTGGCGCACGGAGACTGAGTTGGGCGCTTTCCGGGCTTACCGTTGCATCGGACTGGGTGGGGTCGAACACGGATTGGTTCCCTCCCGCCTCGTCAGACATCGTCCCGGCAGACTATCTGGAGTGCGCGCGCGCCCAAGCCGAAAAGGCGGTGGCGAAGGCCGGACTGGACACCGTCTCGGTGTCTTTGGGGATTAACGCCCAGACTCTGACGCACCTACCGGATCTGCGGCCTATGCAGTCCGCTACAGAAAGCGTCATTCTTCCTGACGGTCCTGTCCTCGCTCTAATCGAGGACACGACAGGCTCCGGAAAAACCGAAGCCGCGCTGATCCTTGCGCATCGGATGATTGCTTTGGGGCGCGCGCGCGGCATTTTCTTCGCGCTACCAACGATGGCCACGGCAAATGCCATGTTTGAGCGGATGACTAAAGTGGCGGCGCGCCTCTTCGAGGCTCCTCCCTCGTTGACTCTGGCTCATGGTCGAGCAGCGCTGCATGAAGGTTTCCGCGCTCTTATCGGTGCCGGAGACGACGCGACCCCTGAGGCCGGTTGCACGCGGTGGCTCGCAGATGACCGCCGTCGTTCGCTGCTAGCGGAGATCGGAGTGGGAACCATTGATCAAGCGCTCATGGGCATCCTGCCGACGCGATTTGCCACGTTGAGATTGTTTGGATTGGTGGACCGAATTCTAATCGTGGACGAAGCGCACACCTACGACCCGTATATGCAGTGCCAACTCGAAATGCTGCTCAAGATGCAGGCGATGAGCGGCGGTTCTGCGATCGTCATGACGGCGACTTTACCGATGAGGATGAGACAAGCGTACGCTCAGGCATTCCGCAGCGGAATGGGTCGGCCGGCGGTCCACTTGAGCCACAAAGACTACCCGGCGCTCGCCCTTGTCGGTACGGAAATCCGAACTCGCTCTGTTGAG
Source organism: Acidobacteriota bacterium (assembly GCA_965217775.1). GTDB lineage: Bacteria > Acidobacteriota > UBA6911 > RPQK01 > JAJDTT01 > JAJDTT01. The sequence goes on along the minus strand of CBDCJH010000002.1, from coordinate 879,226 downwards.
CCCGTACCGACTACCTGTCGCTCCGTTCGCGTCACGCGGATCGACTCCGAGGAGGTCGCGATCGAAATGCTGGTGAAAGGCGCCGAGGCAGGCGCGGCCTGCTTATGGGTTCGTAACGCCGTCGATGACGCTATCACCGCGGTCAAGAGTCTCCATGATCAAGGCTGCCCGGCCAGCTTGTTACACGCCCGCTTCGTCCTTGGAGACCGTCTCCGACACGAGGCCGCGGCGATGGCCCGATTCGGGCGGGACGGGATCGGTCGTGGGGGTCGAGTGCTGGTAGCCACACAGGTTGTCGAGACGTCGCTGGACCTGGACTTCGATCTGGTGGTGTCAGACCTCGCGCCGATCGGCGCGTTGATCCAGCGTACAGGTCGGCTCTGGCGTCACATGGACCGGCGCCCCATTACAGCCCGCCCGGTGCCTGGTCCAGAGCTGGTAATCCTTTCTCCCGATCCAGACAGGGTGACAGATGCTCGCTGGCTCAATCGGGTGCTCTGCAAAGGTGCCTACGTCTACCGGCACGACCATCAGTGGCGAACCGCTCGGTCCGTGTTCGACGCCGGCACGATCAACTCGCCCGAAAAACTGAGGACTCTGATCGAGTCCGTTCACGGCTCAAATCCGCTGGAAGTACCGGAGCCACTCACCAACGCGCTCTTTGACGCCGAGGGTAGGGCGCTCGCTGAGTCCGCAATAGCTCAACAGAACGTGGTAATCCCGGACGACGGCTACCTCAAAGGCACAAAGGGCAGGGTCTGGAGCGAGGAAAAGTTTCCTACTCGCCTTGGCGAAGAAGAGAAAACGTTGGTCCTGGCCCGCCGAAAGGCCCACCGGCTGTCACCCTGGTGCGATGCGGAGACATCGGTGAGCGCCTGGGTACTTTCGGAAGTGCGCTGCGCTGGCCGACGCCTCCGCCCCGTCGAGTTGCCCGATCAATCGGAGCCTGAGATCGCCGAGATCAAGGCCGCGTGGTCAAAGGGGAAGCGCGATCACCTCGTCCTCTGCCCCGTAGGCGAGGATGGCCTGGTCTGCGAAGGAGTGCGATACGATCCCGAATGGGGACTGATGTTTTCGACGTGAAATGTCCCGGTCGTGTGAATCTACTCACCATGTCGTGAAAGTTGACAGAGCATCCCTGTATGGTCGTCTCCTTAGATTGGGATCTCTGACTGTGACGTGTCGAAAACAACCCGACTATCGCGGAGATCGATGGTGGTTCTACGCGCACTCCGTAGTATGTATCGCCCAGCAGCGAGACGTATTCCGATAGTAATTGCGTCCGAATGAACGGACTTCTTTTATACAGAAGCCGTAGGCCAAGATGCCCCTTAATCTCATCAGCGACCGATGGATCCCCGCAATCCGGGATGGAGGGCGGATCACGCTTCGGCCAGACGAGATTGCGAGAGAAGGGGTCGTCCGCCTCGACTGGCCCCGGGGCGATCTGAACCTTGCCTGCCTCGAACTGCTAATCGGATTGGTGTTCCTCGCCGATCCCCCGTGTCACGACGCCGACTGGCATGAGCGCTACGAAACGCCCGATCCGGGCCGCTTACGTTGCGCCCTCAAACCCTTCACGCCGCACTTCGAGCTGACCGGAGATGGTCCCCGCTTCCTGCAGGACATGGAACCATTTGAGGTCGGGGCGAAACCGAGTGCGATCAAACCACCGGACATGCTGTTCATCGACGGTGCAGGAGAACTCACAAAGAAAAAAAATGCCGACTTGACGGTCAAGCGTGATCGATACACCAACTTACCCCTCCCGTTAGCGGCAATGGCGCTCTACGCACTTCAAGACTTCGCACCCACCGGCGGAGCGGGAAATCGCACCTCGATGCGTGGTGGCGGCCCCTTGGTGACGTTGGTGCAACCCGTCGACGCAGACGCGCATGCACTTTGGCGGATGGTCTGGTGCAACGTACCGGAAGGAGCGCCGCTCCCGGCCGAGCGAGCGAGCGAAGCATTGCCGTGGCTACGCAAAACCCGGACATCATCAAAAGGCGAACTCGCAACTCCAGGTATGTCCCACTCCGCCGAAGCATTCTTCGGAATGCCCAGACGGCTGCGGCTACTGTTCAAGGCGAACAAGATGACCGGAGTCGTGCAGAAGCGACACGGAACCAACTACCACGGTTGGAAACATCCGCTGTCGCCCTATTATCGAAAAAAAGTCGGTGATGAATTCCTTCCACAACTTGCGCAGCCAGGCAAGGTGAGCTACCGCAACTGGCTGGGACTCACCTTTGGAGAAAGCAACGAGACCCGTGTAGTCGCAACATCGATCCATCGGTTCAATTCTCTTTACAACCCACCGGCCACCGAGGTTTTCGCTGGAGGCTGGGCGACGAAGAATATGCAAGCCAGGGATTTCAGCCTGCACGTATACCCGACTTTTCCATCGGACCAGAATACGGAACTCCTCGTGGGCGCGCTGGTTGAGGCCGCCAACGCCGCAGCCAGCACATTGAAAAGGCTATTGAGAACGTCGGTCGGAATGAAGGGCAACGCCGTTGAGACTGTTTCGGAAACCTTTTTTGCCACAACTGAGTCCGACTTTGTCAACGCTACGAAGGCGGCACCGATGCCAAACGGAACGGAGGTTGAAGAGCAGTGGCTGAATACCCTGCGGCGGACAGCACTAGAGTTGTTCGACCTCCATGCCGTTCCATCACTGGTCGATCGTAGCGCGGCTGACATTGAGAAAATCGTGAACGCACGGAAGAAGCTGCTGTCTGCGTTTACCACCGGCCCCATCCGACGAACGCTTAATCTGGACGCGAAAGTAACGGAGACCGGCAAATGAGGGACAAGAAATCCCCGGGTATGGTCTGCGCAGACTGGTGGTGGCATACGTTCAATGCAGATGACGGTACTGCACGTATGACCCGCGCCCGATTTCGTCGCTGCGCCACCCCCGCGGAGGCGCTAACCGTCGAGGCTACGCATGACCTCAACGGGCGGCTTCGGTCGGCTGGTTATCACCCGCGGGCAGATCGCTTGGCGCTCGTCGCCATCGTGCTGGCTCGCGTCACGGAAGACGGACGCCCAAGACTCGCTACGGTCTTGGGCCGGCGCGAATCCAGGAACAGCCCCCGTGCATTGAGCGAAATGCGCTTTCAGAACCTCATCCAAACGACCACTCAGGCGGATCTCATCCGCCCGCTACGCAGGGCCATGTCCATCGTTCGACGGACTCCTGTCAATGTCAGTGCTCTGGGCAACGACCTCTATCACTGGAACGAGGGTACCCGCACGGCATGGTGCTTCCAGTATTTCGGTGCCACTGACGCAGCCCCCAAACGGATTTCACTGGAGATCGACTCATGACCTGTTTCATTCAGTTACATTTCCTGACTGTGTATCCACCGTCCAATCCGAACCGTGACGATCAGGGTCGCCCGAAAACTGCTATCTACGGCGGCATACCGCGCCTCCGTTTGTCTTCACAATCGATCAAACGCGCAGCACGCCTGTCAGATGCGATGAAGAGGGAGCTACAGGGACATATGGGCGAACGCACCCGACGCATCGGAGAAGAAGTCTGCAAACATCTCCTGGGAAAGGGCGCGTCCGAAAGCAAGGCGCGCAAGATCGCTCAAACCGTCGCTGCCATTTTCGGCAAATTGGATAAGGCGGCGATCAAGAAAAATCCCGCCCACATTCGTATCCGCCAGCTTGCGTTCGTTTCGCCGGAAGAGCGCGCGGCAGCGATCGATTGGGCGAACAGGATGCTAGCCGGAGAAGCCAAGCCGGACAAACTCAACCAAGTCATACTGCGCACCGCAGACGGCGCTGTTGATGTGGCCATGTTCGGTCGGATGCTCGCGGACGACCCCAATTTCAATCGCGAAGCGGCAGTACAAGTTTCGCATGCGATCACGACCCACAGAGCCGTTGTCGAGGATGACTACTACACTGCGGTCGATGATCTGAGCCGGCCCGCAGAGGACATGGGCGCGGGCTTCGTAGGAGATGCCGGATTTGGTTCAGGCGTTTATTACCTCTACACCTGCATCGACACGAGCCTCTTGGTAAGAAACCTCAACGGTGACCGCGCTCTGGCACGCCAAGCCATAGAGGCAGCAGTGGAAGCGTTCGCGACGTCGAGCCCGTCCGGAAAGCGCAACAGCTACAATCATCATGTACGTGCGGGATATATCCGTGCCGAGGCAGGACAGATCCAACCTCGCAGCCTTGCGGCTGCATTTCTCAAGCCGGTAACAGGAAGCGATCTGATGCGGGCGTCCGTCGTGGCACTCGAAACGATGGCAGAGAAAATCGACGACGCATACGGTCCACAAGCGAGAGAATTCAAAATCATGAACGTAGAGAGCCGAAACGGAGACCTGCGCACGATCAAGGCCTTTGCATCAGGGCAGATATCAGATGAATGAGCATCTCGTTTTCATCCTGTGTGGCCCAATGGGAGCTTTCGGGACCTATGCGGGTCAGGAACGACGCGGCTCGGATATTGTTCCATCACGTTCCGCAATTCTCGGATTACTTGGCGCTGCATTGGGCATTGAACGGACAGATTCTGACCGGCAGGCCGAATTACTAAACTACCGTGTCGGTGTTCGCCCGCTGACGGAGAGCTTGCCACTGCGCGATTATCACACCGTCCAGACGATTCCGTCGAAGATCAAACACCCTGACAGCCGCCGCGCCGCATTCGAGGAACTTGAGCACGTTCCCAATACAATCATCACGCTACGCGACTACCGCACAGACGTGGCTTTTGCCGTCGTGGTGTGGCGTGAGAATGGACGGTGGCCTCTGCGGAAACTTGCAATGGCCTTACGGCGGCCGATGTTCGTGCTCTATCTGGGGCGAAAATCCTGTCCGCTGGCGGCACCAATGAAACCAGTCCTTATAGACGCGCCGAATCCGGTGGCCGCGTTAACTTCTGTCTCTCCCCCATCCTGGCTCCGTCGCACTTCTCCGGGCGCCGTGACATGCGACCCGTTCCCTGGAGAAAGCCCGGACCAAATTGAGATCCTACCCGTTGAACCGGTGGATCGAGTCAAATGGCATTTTGGACAAGCTGAAGTCTGGCGCTTCGATCTCGATACGAGTACATGAACCTTTATCTGACCCGTGCTGTTTTGGATCGAGACGCAGGAATGGCGGCACTCGCCCCTCTTTTGGATCCAGCCGATCTCAACCGGGCGCTCGACGCGCATCACCGCCTGATCTGGACACTGTTTCCAGGCAAGGACAAGGTTCGCGACTTCCTTTGGCGGGCCGACGGGAGCGGGCGCTTTTTCATACTCTCACGTCGAGCGCCCACTCAATCAGGTGTGTTTCAGCCCCTGGAAACGACGGATTTCGCACCGGTATTGGCCCCTGGTGACCGCCTGTCTTTTATCCTACGTGCGAACGCGACTAAGGACCGCCGAGTGCTGCAAGACAAGAACGGCCGCAAGCCCAACCGGCGCGTCGATCTCGTCATGGATGCTTTACACAGAGCACGAAGTCAGAATACCAATGTCAGTAATCCGGTCAGCGCACGGGCCGGCCTACGGATGGAGGTCGCGGGTCAAGTCGCAAACGACTGGCTAGCTGCCCAAGGAAAGAGCAAAGGATTTCTCGTAGAGCAGATACTAGTTGAAAACTACTCGGTTCGTCGTATTCCCCGTGGCGGACGAAACCGCATCACGTTGGGTTTAATCGATTTGAAAGGGATCCTGACCGTAACGGAGCCCGGTACTTTCGTCACAGCCCTCGCCAGGGGTTTGGGCCGGGCGAAGTCATTTGGGTGCGGGTTGATGCTGATCCGCAGGGCCTGAAGCTATGTCTCTCCCTGGGGCTAAGCCGCCGAAGCCGATTCCGTTGAAGGAGCGTGCCGCCCTAATTTTCGTGGAACGCACCCGGCTTGATGTCAAGGACGGCGCTTTTGTCGCAATCGATGCGGGCGGGAAGCGCACTCACATTCCGATCGGTGGCGTCGCTTGCTTGATGCTTGAGCCGGGGGCGCGGATCTCCCACGCTGCCGTGTCGCTCGCCGCACGGACGGGCACGTTGGTGATCTGGGTCGGGGAAGCAGGTGTCAGGCTCTACGCTGCCGGTCAACCGGGTGGCGCCCGTTCGGACAAGCTCCTCTGGCAGGCGTCTCTAGCGTTGGACCCGGGAGCGCGCCTGCGCGTCGTGCGGGAGATGTATCGCATCCGCTTTGACGAAAAGGCGCCGATGAGACGCTCCATCAACCAATTGCGCGGTATCGAGGGTGCGCGTGTGCGCCGCATCTACAAACTGCTCGCCAGACAGCATGGCGTGACCTGGAAGCGCCGCCGATACGACCCTCGCGACTGGAACAGCGCCGACCTCCCGAATCGTTGCCTTTCCGCAGCAACTGCCTGTATTCATGGGCTTGCTGAAGCAGCCATTCTTGCCGCCGGGTATGCCCCGGCTATAGGGTTTCTGCACACCGGAAAACCACGTTCGTTTGTCTATGACATTGCCGACCTGTGGAAAATAAAGACTGTTGTTCCGGCCGCTTTTCGCATCGCCGCAAAGGCCCAGAGGGGCAGGCTTGACATTCCAGTGGAACGAGCAGTCCGCATTGCTTGCCGCGACAGCTTTCGTACAACTCGTTTACTGACGAAGATCATTCCCCAAATTGAAGACGTGCTGAAAGCAGGAGAACTACCGGTGCCGGAACCTGCTCCGGAAGCACTGGGTCCGGCCTTTACGGACGACACCGGGGGCTCTGATGATGGTCATCGTGGTTGAGAATGCCCCGCCGCGCCTGCGAGGCCGCCTTGCCGTCTGGCTGTTGGAAATCCGGGCGGGCGTCTATGTCGGGCGCTATTCACGCAGGGTGAGGGAGCGTATTTGGAAGGATGTCGAGAAGTTGATCGGAGATGGAGACGCTGTCATGGCGTGGGACGCACCCACCGATCAAGGTTTTGACTTCGCTACCGTTGGCCGGAACCGCAGGATGCCAGTCGATTTCGATGGTTTCAAGCTCGTTGTTTTCTCCCCACAAGAACCACAGGAAGGTTAGAGTGGTTCGGATCGAAATAACCCCATCTGAGTTGGTACCTTTTTTAACTGGGACCAAGTCTTTTAGAATCAGACGATTGTAACAAGAGTGTTCCCCGCCTACGCGGGGATGGACCGTTGAACTGTTCGTGAGTACTTTGAACTGAGGAGTGTTCCCCGCCTACGCGGGGATGGACCGCTCCCTGACCAGGAGGAATCTGTCCGATTGCAGTGTTCCCCGCCTACGCGGGGATGGACCGGATCTGGACGCTGTGCGAGCTCTTCTGGACGGGTGTTCCCCGCCTACGCGGGGATGGACCGTATCGAGTGGCGAACCTGAGAGCGAGGAGAGGGTGTTCCCCGCCTACGCGGGGATGGACCGGACGAATTGGCGCGGGCGCTCTCGCTGAAGTCGTGTTCCCCGCCTACGCGGGGATGGACCGTGTTCGGCGTCACCTACCTCGACGGAAAGAACGTGTTCCCCGCCTACGCGGGGATGGACCGACGCCGGTGCTACGAGATGCACTGGTCTGGATGTGTTCCCCGCCTACGCGGGGATGGACCGGGCACCAGTTCCTCGTCACGATGATTCTCCACGTGTTCCCCGCCTACGCGGGGATGGACCGACGTCGACGCTGTACTGGATATTCCCCCAGCAGTGTTCCCCGCCTACGCGGGGATGGACCGTTGAAGTTCAGCTAGGTCTTGGACGACTGTTGTGTTCCCCGCCTACGCGGGGATGGACCGGTCGTCGCTGAGATCCTGGTCGAGCGAGTTGAGTGTTCCCCGCCTACGCGGGGATGGACCGATGGACCGTCGGAGTGGACAAAGACGACATCGGTGTTCCCCGCCTACGCGGGGATGGACCGGTGTGGTCGCTGGGGAGGATGATCTCGATATCGTGTTCCCCGCCTACGCGGGGATGGACCGACCTACGCCCCCCCGCCACCCCCGATTATAGGGTGTTCCCCGCCTACGCGGGGATGGACCGGATACGCCCAGCTCCACCTGTTCGCGGGAGTCGTGTTCCCCGCCTACGCGGGGATGGACCGTTGCAGCGCCAGGCCCAGGACGAGACGACGGAGTGTTCCCCGCCTACGCGGGGATGGACCGCCTGCGACCAGAACGCAAAGCGGGGGGATCCGGTGTTCCCCGCCTACGCGGGGATGGACCGTTGAAGGAGAAGCTGAAGAAGCTGAAGCTGGAGTGTTCCCCGCCTACGCGGGGATGGACCGATGTTCGGAGAACCGGAAGATCCTGTGCCTGCGTGTTCCCCGCCTACGCGGGGATGGACCGCACTGGTTCCGCAGCCCCTTGTCGATTCCCTTGTGTTCCCCGCCCTCCCGACCTCAACCTGCCCCGCCGACCGTGGTTGTGAAGGAGCCAAGACGCGTCGTGGCGGCGGCAGTTCGTCGCCTTCACAAACCGGTCCAGGATCTTCCCCTTTTCCTTCATGCCTGCTCTCCGATATTGCGCCGCAAACTCCTTCACCAGAACCCGCCGTTCCCATATCTCCAATATCTCCCCAGGCCACTTTCCTGGAGCCCTTTCTTTATTCATTTCGGGAAGATTTCTTTTTTGAGACAAAGAATACGTTCCGGGCCGATTTACTATGAGTCAATTCGATTCCTGTTCAAGAGAGGTAACAATTGGTAAGCTCGGGACCGAGTTTTTGACGCACATGCACGCGAAATCAGCCCTCACCTATGGAGGTTCACATGAGTGGAGTCAGCATTAACGACTTCCTGTCAAAGTTGAAGGAGTTTGGCGCGCTACGGGACAACGATAGGATAAACCGAAAAGTAGTTGATCGAATTCAACCCGACTATGCGAAGGATTGGCCAGCCCAACTCAATCCTGCTGTCCGCGGTGCATTACTTCAGATTGGCATATCACAGCCATACCAGCATCAGGCCGATGCAATCACCAAGTCCCTGAGCGGAGCTGATGTGGTGATGGAGTCGCCGACTGCCAGCGGAAAGACACTGGGATTCGCCGCACCAATGCTTCATGTTCTAAAGGAAAACCCGGGCTCCCACGCAATGATGATATACCCGATGAAGGCGTTGGCTTTCGACCAGCGAGAGCAGATCAGGAAGATTTGCCAACCACTCGACATCGAGTCCTGGCCTTATGATGGGGATACGGGAGAAGAAATCAAGGCATGCCTTCGCCAGAATCCTTGCCACATCCTACTCACTAATCCCGAATACTTAAATATGTCATTTCTGGGCAGTCGGGAGTCGTGGGACAAGCATACCGACGGCGCTAGATACCTGCGTAATCTACGGTATGTCGTGATCGACGAGATGCATGAATATCGTGGGTTTTTCGGCAGCAACATGGCTCTTCTGTTGCGGCGATTTTTTTTGTATTTAAATCGTATCAAAGCACACCCCCAGGTGTTTCTGTCCACCGCCACTTGTGCAAATCCGCAGGAACACGCCGAATCTCTCACCGGACGAGACACGGAGGTGGTATCGGCAAGAGATGTGCTTCGTCCCAAACGGCATTTCGTGTTCATTGATCCTGAAATCCCTGATTTCAAATATTGGGATATTCTCAGGTTGCGAGTTGAGCAAGCCTCAATAACGGCTTTGGTGGAAGGCTTACAAGTATTGGTGTTTTGCCCAACAAAGCGATTTCTGGAGGCGGCTTTTAGCAACTGTAGGCGCACAGCCTCGGAATGTGGCTTGGAGCCTGAGCAGATTTCAGCATACCATGCCGACTTGAGACCCGAGCGGCGCCAGGAAATCCAAGAGCGAATCAAAACAGGTCAGGTTCGAGTGGTATTCACGACCAATGCTCTGGAAATAGGACTGGACGTTGGCGGTCTGGACGGCGTGATATTAGGCGGATTCCCCCCCAGCATAATGTCCGCTTGGCAGCAGATTGGCCGGGCTGGACGAGGTTGGGACAAGGACGCTTTCGTGCTGTTCTACGCGATGAATGACCCGATTGATCGTTTCTTCGTGGGGAATTTGCAAGCCTTTCTGGAAAAGCCCTTTGACGAACTGGTGGTCGATCCGGCCAACGAAGAGCTAATCGCGAAACACATTCCCTCGCTTATGGAAGAAACAGGCGGACAGGTACTGCCTCCCGAAGAAACTATACTTGGCAGTCCATTTTTCAGTGCGGCCAGAAAGAACCAAGGAACAGTGCCTACGGGTTTTAAGCCACAGCCTCGCCTGAACCTTCGCGGAGGTATTGGGCAGTCTTTCACTCTAAGAAAAAACAATCAGGAGTTGGGCCAAATTTCTGCTATGCGCCGATTCCGTGAGGCCTATATCGGAGCGATTTTCCCTTTCTTCGGTCAACGTTATCACGTGAGGTCCCATGAAGAGCAAGCCATTGTTCTTGAAGATACTGACCAATATCTGAGAACCGAGCCAGGATTCTACCCAGTGTTTTCGAGGTCGGATTTTTTCGATGGTTTCAGTTATGGGGACATTAGCGTTTATTACGGCTCTCTCAATATCGTGATGAACTTCACAGGCTTTAAGCTAGTGGATGAACGTTCTGGTGAAACTCTCAGGACTGGGGGCGACAAAGGCGCCCTTTTTCTGAACAACCTGCACTCGTTTTGGATTGATGTCCCACAAAGCGTAGTCGCCGTTGATGGGATTGGTGCTTTGGAGCACATGATTCGTGTAGGCGCAATGTTCGTGATCCCGGCAGACCGATTCGACACGAGTACCTACTCTCGGACGGGAAGTGAACTGGCCGCGTATTGCTACGAGAATTATCCAGGAGGAATCGGTGTTTCCAAAAAGCTGTTTAGCGTGTGGCATGTAGCTCTGAAGAAAGGTGTTGAGATTGCCCGTAACTGCAAGTGCTCGTTGGGTTGCCAGAACTGTATTGAGCCAGCCAAGTCCTGGGACATTAGCAATGCGAATATTGACAAGGTAAAAGGGATCGAATTAGCAGAGGAACTCTTGATGGCAGTACACAACGGCCCCAATCGGAGATTCCAAGACGGCCTTATGGTTCCGGTGTAGGAAATATAAATCGGAGATTATAAGGAAATCCTGTCAAGATAACACCTCACTTGTACACTCCTCTCATGATGTAGAGAGCAAGCTACAACGCACCCGGGAAAGCGAACCGCAATGGAATCACGATCCTTCAGTGGTTCGAAAAGTTCTCAGACGAAAAGTCCGCGACCGAGAGTGTCCAGTGGCCCGTTGGAAACCAGAATCGGCAAACTCAACAGCGTCTTCGTGATTACTTGGAATTTCGAATGGAACGTGGAGGAAGAATGGGGGACAAGAATGTCCCCCTTCCTAACGTCTTGCTCCGCTTTGGACCGAAGAGGGCGCCCACAAGGGGCGCCCCTACCTACTATTCTTCGTCAAGTTGCACAAGAATTCGAGATTAGGGAGCTATAAGCCGTCAGCGGTGGATGGATGGAGCGTCGTGGCCGGGGCCTTTCCCAGCAGGGACCCTTTTTCCAGATGATGGTTGATCCGGGCGAAAGCCGCGGCGCGGGGATCGTGGGTGACCATCACGATGGTCTTTCCGAAGCTCCGGTTCAGGGCGTCCAGCACCTTGAGGATGTCCCCAGCCGAGTCGGCGTCCAGGTCACCGGTCGGTTCGTCGGCCAGGATGAAGGTGGGATCGGTGACGATTGCACGGGCGATGGCTACCCGCTGTTCCTCGCCTCCGCTGAGCTGGCGCGGATAGTGGCGTATCCGGTCCGAGAGGTTCACCAGCCGCAGGGCGGTCTCCACATGCTCTCGCCGTTCCTGCCGGGAGAGTGAGGTCAGCAGCAAGGGGAGTTCGACGTTCTCGAAGGCGGTCAGGACAGGGATCAGGTTGAAGTGCTGAAACACGAATCCCACGTGTTCATTGCGCCAGGCAGCCAGCTCGTCTTCGTTGAGGGCGGTCAGATCTTCGCCCAGGACCTGGAGTTGGCCGCCGGTCGGCCGGTCGATGCCGGCAATCAGGTTGAGCAGCGTGCTCTTTCCCGAGCCGGACGGTCCCATCAAGCTGATGAAGTCCTTTTCACGGATGTCCAGGTTGATGTCCTTCAGCGCCACGACCTGGACGGTATCGCGCTGGAACACCCGGCTCAGATGCCGCATTTCGATCAATACCTTCATCATCCCGTGTCCTCAGCGGTCGTGTCTTCAGCCCCGGAAGCGGTCCGTTTGCGAAAGAAAGTGACCTGAACATCCATCTCCGGCCGAAGGTATTCATCCGGTTCCAGAATCTGGACCTTTACCTGGATCGTGGCTCGCTGCCGGTTGGCCTCGGGTGCAATCTCTTCCAACTCACATTCGTATTCCCGCCTCGGATAGGCGATGGGAGACATCTTGCACCCGTTATCGGGCGAGATGTTGTGAAAATCGGATTGGCTGATATCCAGCTCCGCCTGTAAATCTCGCAGATCCGCCAACGCCACCAGGACGGCTCCCCCCATGAAGTAGGCCGAGACCATTTCACCGACTTCAACGACCCGTTCCAGAATGGTCCCGCTGACGGGTGCCCGGATCTCCGTCTCCTGCAGTTGGGTTTGCCCGTATCGGATGGCCGCCTGGCTTCGCTCGAGGTCGGCACGGGCAGCCTGGATCTGCTCGGTTCGGGGGCCGATCTCCAGGAGCAGGTGGTTTTTCTCGGCGACGGCAACGGCGGCCTTGGCCATGTCGCGGCGAGACCGGGCATTGTCGACCCGTTGTTGAGCGATGACTCCACTTTCGATGAGTTGGATGAAGCGGCGATACTCGAGATCGGCGTTGTCGAATTCGGCGCGGCTTCTTTCCAACTCCGCCTTTGCGATCTCGATCTCTTCGGGCCGTGAACCGGTTTCCAGTTCGCTGAGGCGGGCCCGTGCCGAGTGAAAACCGGCTTCTGCCTGCTGGAGTTGGGCTTGGAATTCAGCGTCCTCCAGCCGGACCAGCAATTGACCCTTTTCGACTCGATCCGATTTATCGACTCCGACCCAAGCGACCTTCCCCATAATTCGGGAACTGACTTCGATCCGGTGGTGAGGGACGATGTAGCCCGAGACGATCAGCAACGGTCCGTCCCGATCCGACGCCCGATCGACCGCAGCACCGGCCGCGGCAACCGCGCCCGGGTCCGCCTGGGCTTCGGCCCGAGCCAGATCGGGTGTCTGCCGGGAAAGGTTGTGGAAAAGCAGCGCGGTCAGGACGGCGCCCGCAAGGAAGGCCGCCAGTCCGATCAGCCACAAGTTGGGGGACGGCCTGGAACGCCGACGGTTGCGGTCGATGCGCAACGCTTTCAAATCTTTTTCCATCAGTCTCGCATCACGTCGATCAAGCGCACCCGGGCGGCTCGTGCAGCCGGGAGCAAACCTCCCGCAATCCCCACCAAACCGACGAATAGAATCGCTTTGAAAAGGATTTCGGGGGTGATTCGAAAATGGAACAAGACTTCGCTGAAACTGGCGAAATTGGTGGTCCCCGTGGTAATGCCGTGGACCGGCAGGGCCATGACACAGCCCACGACTCCTCCCAGCAACGCCAACAGGACGGACTCTACCAGGAAGGATGCCAGGATGCTCCGTCTGCGAAATCCCAGTGCTCGCAGGGTTGCAATCTCTTTGAACCGGGCCATGACGGTACCGTACATCATGTTCATGGCGGCAAAGCAGGAACCGATTCCCATCACCACAGCGATAAAGATCCCCAGAGCTTTGATTCCAATGGAGGATATCGTTTGTCCCTCGTAGTATTCGTCTTGGGGGATGGCCTGCAGCTCGATGTTCCGATCCTCCTCGATCCGTTTCGCCAGATCCGCTCGAGCCTGTGCATTATTGGCGCGCACCAGGAAAGAGGTGTAGATCGGTCGATTCCAGGCCAACGCGATCTCGTCGTAGTCCCCCCAGATTTCGGAATCGTAGGCCGTGCCACCGGCGTCGAAAATACCCACCACGGCCCACTCATTCTGCGCAATGGGCAGGGTATCGCCCAGCTTCATGTTCTTGAAGCGGCGCGACAGTGAACGGCTCACGATCAGTTCCCGCACCCCTTTTGCATGGCGTCGTCCCTCGACGATCCGGACTTCCGGCCGCATTTCGAAGCCCCGGTTGCCGGTGCCGCGAACGACGATGTTCGAGGTCTCACCTGCTCCGGTGATGCGCTCATGATTGATGACGACGATGAGCTCGCCGGAAGCCCACGGCTCGTCGTCCTGGTCGCGAGCCACCTCCGGCAGAAAGCGGACCTTCGGAAAGAGGTTCCGGTCCAGATAGCTGTTGGTCTCGTTCTGGGAGCCTTGCCGAATGACCACCAGGTCATTGGGGTTTCCGGTGTTGACGAAGGTCGAGTCGAGGCCGTCGATGAGGGCCATCATCGCGACTAGAATGGCCACTGTGAGCCCAATTCCCAATGCGGTCATCAGGGTGCCGACTCGCCTTACCCAGAGACTCCGCAAGTTGTATCGAATGGGGATCTTCATCACGCTCTATCCGCGCCGGTTCCGAACCGTGTTCCAACCGCCGTCTTGGTGCTGCGTCCGTCCTTCACCACGAACCGCTAGCCCACACTTTGCAATGCCTCGAGAGTCGGCCGCCGGGCCGCCTGCCAAGCGGGCAGGCCGGCGGCGAGCAGTCCGATCACGGCTCCAATCAAAATGCAGACCGCGATGGTGGAGAATTGGACTTCGAAATTCTGGATGAACCCGTTGCTGATGGCCTGCATCGGCACGTACTGGAAAATCAGGCGAGCGCTCAGCGCGCCCAAGCCTGCCCCGCTCATTGCCAGGAAAAGCGACTCACTCAACAACAAACCCAAAACCTGGGCCTTCCGGAAACCAAGGGTCTTTAGAATCCCGATCTCCCGTACACGCTCGCGGATGGACATGGCCATGGTGTTCGCGGCTACGAGACTGACGGCAAAGATCACGGCCAGACAGATACTGCTGATCAGAAACTGAACGTTTCCCAGCATGGAGACAAACCCCATGATGAAGGCTTTCTCGGTTTCGGTCTTGGTGGGAGCCATCGAATTCTTGAAGAGGCCGTCCACCTCTTCGGCGATGCCGGACAACACCTCCGGTGAAGAGGCCCGGATCGAAAAAGTTCCGGTAACGCCGTTGTCGTTCATGAGTTCGTTGAAGTAGTCCCAATGGAAATAGATGCTGCCGCCCTCGTCGCCACCGGCCTCATAGATGGCGCGGATCGTCAATTCCAGCTCGGTCGGGAAGAGATTGCTGCCGG
This sequence comes from Acidobacteriota bacterium, assembly GCA_965217775.1. Taxonomy (GTDB): domain Bacteria; phylum Acidobacteriota; class UBA6911; order RPQK01; family JAJDTT01; genus JAJDTT01. Next base: position 864,054 of record CBDCJH010000002.1, on the reverse strand, counting down.
TATGAATCGTCTGACCCAGCTTCCAGCCGAAACGGTCGGCCACGGTTCTACCCACCAGCGCTCCGGAACGATCCTGCAGAAACGCTTGTTTCTGCTCGTCGGGAACGATGATATCGGGATAGACCCGAAAGAAATCGTCAGTATCGGAGGCAAACTGCGCCAGGCCGACCTCAGTGCCGTTATGGTTGAAGAGGCCGCCAAACCACATCGATCCGATCACGGCCTCCACCCCGTCCACGGCGGCGATTTTTTCCCGGTAGGAGGTGGGCAACGTGTTGAACAGGGAAATCTTGTGCCGGACCACGAGCCGCAAGGCCGAGTCCGGGGTCTCGGGGGGACTGGTCAGCTCGTCGAGCACCGTCATCAAGGTGGAGACCAGGAAGATCGATGCCCCGATGCTGCTCGTCGTCAACAGAGTCCTGAGCCTGTTTCGGAACAGATTCCTGGCCAGCAGTCTCAAGTACTTCATGTTCTCACTCGGAACCCCAGTCCAGCTCGAGTTTCTCAACCGGTCGCTGAGTATGTGCCGAAATTGAATTTATCTTGAGTCGACGGCCGGCGTTCAATTGCAGTCTCGCCAGCCGTGACCGAGCCGGCGGTCAAGGCTCCTTCGGGTTCGTCACTTCCCTGTAATTGGCCGGCAGCCCCGTCACCTGGGGCAGGGCCTCCAGTTGTTGACGGAGCCGTTTTTGGACCTCGGGAGCGGCACCGGCCCGTCCCACCGACGGGTGTTCATGTAACCGGTAGAAGTTGCCCGGCTCCACGTACAGCTTGACGCCGTATTTCTGGCAGAGGGGACCGTAGTCTCTGCGAATGGCGTGCACCAACGGGGGCAGCCCGAGGCCGGTCTCCTGGTTCTGCAGGTACCCCCAGGTGCGCTGGATGCGTTCCGGATAGCGGGAACGGACCCGGGTGATGTGGCCCAGGACCAGGTCGTCGATGATTCCTTCTTCGATCCACTGCCGCCATTGAATCCTCATGTTTCCGAAGGGTGGACCGATGTAATCACCCTGCTGCACGCCGATGGAGAGCTTCTGTCCCTTCGTCTTGAGGTGGGCCTTCAACTCCCGGAGAAAGAGGGTCAAGTACTCGCCCCGGAGCTCGCGCCACTTTTCCACGTCGAAGTCCTCCCGCATGATGTCCTGACCGTACCGGCGCTTGTACTCCTCCACGATGGGCTGGTTGAAACCGTACTGATCCGCGTGGTCCGGCGGCAGGCCGTGGGACCGGATGCTCAGGAAGACTCCGTCGAAATCGAACCCGTCGGAAAACGTGCGGATGATCTTGTTGATCATGTAGTCGCGCACCTCGGGGTAGGCGTATTCCATGACGTGCCACTGGTACTTGCGGCCGTTGGTGGTCAGGCTCCGGTCGTGGACCAGGAACCGGGGATTCGCCTTGGTGAACTTGGAGTGCCACGGCCAGAAGGCCCGCCCGGTGGGACCGAAGTCGAACACGTTCACGTCCGGAGGCCGCCCCTCGTCGGTGGGTGCGATCCACATGAAGACCTCGATTCCCGCGGCCTTCAGCGCATCCACGGCGGTCTTGACGAGCCCCTCCTTCCAGGCCCGCCGGGTGATCTTGATCCACTCCCGCAGGTACTCGTTCTTTCCGTCCACGGTGATGTCGGCATACAGAACCACCCGGAAGTCGTCGACGCGGAACAGGACCTTGTCGACGCCGTTCCGCTTCCAATTCCGGGTCGCCTCCAACACCTTCTCGGGGGTGTCCAGCTTGGCCACCCCTGTCGCCATGTGGATCACATCGCCCCAACTGATGGCGAGGAACTTCTCCTTTTCCTGGCCCGCAGCTGTTCCGAGCAAGCTGAGTCCAACCAGAAGTGCCGTCCAATTTCTCATGAGTCGTTTCCTTCCCGAATCGGTTCGACCGTTTACAGACAATGATTATCGAATACGCGGACGGTTCCGCCGTCGGAATCGACCTCCACCCAGTCTCCGTCCTCGATCCAATTCAGATCTGCGGCTTCGACCTGGATCACCGGGATCCGGGCGATGACACAACCCAAGATGGAGGGCGGGTCCGCCTCCAGGTTGATGAGGGCAGCCGGCGCCGTTCCCTCCATGCCGGCGACCCGGACGTGCATGGTGTTGCCGGACGAGCCGGTGCCCGAAGGCATGACCAGCACCCTTCCCGACAGGTTCCGGTCGTAGAGCGGATGCTGAACGTCGATCACCTTCCCGCTGGCCGGATCGAATTCCGACCGGAAGCAAAGGGGGGTTTCACTCACCATGGCTTTCCCCGAGGAATTTCCGGGCACGATCTTCCTTCCTCGAATGACCCTCTTCTCCTTCAACCGGCCCACCTCCCGCTGACGGCCGCCGCGACACAACCTTCCAGGGGCAGGACCCCGGTGCGGGAGGCCAGGGTGCTGCGGCCGTAGAACGCCTGCTTGAAGGAGTTGGAGACGTAGTTGCGGGGGCGCGCATGCCCCAGGGCGCCGGGACAGATGTCCGAGAGGATGTGTCCTCCCGCCTCCTCGATCACTCCCGCGTAGCCCAGCCGCCGGGCGTCGACCAGCGTGTGCCGGGAGGTGCAGACGATCAGCTTTACTCCCGGAGCCACGTGCTGGCGGGCCAACACCCGGGAGATTCCCCGGAGTTCGTCCAGGGAACTGAAGGGACAACCCAGAGCTACCGTGTCGATGGGCTCCCCCTTTTCCATCCGGTTCATCTTCCCGTACGTGGTCCGGAGGTCGTCCCGGTCGAAGGTCAGCGATTCGACGGGCTGGTGCGGGTCCAGCGCATCTTCCACCGTGGCGGCCTCGGGAGTCAAACCGGCGATGTGGAACATGGTGGTTCCGCGTCCGGCGTAAGGCAGCGAGGCGGAGAGCTGCTTCGCCTCGGCGGGCGCGATCTCCCCGATCCCCTCGAACACCGGAATTCGCGAGCCGGCTTTCTCCCCCACGTAGTACCCGAGAGCGCCCCAGTCGCTGACGGACTTCATATCCACCTGGAGCTCCACGCGCACCGCCGCCTTGCGATATTGGTCCAGGAGGGCGCCGAATTCGGGTACCCAACCTAGGAAAGCCGCGGCCAGCGAACTCTCCATGCCGTTGCGGTTGGTACGGGCTCCCATCATGGAATTGGAATAGACCACGGCCGAAGACTCGGTCCAGGCGCAGATCTCGCCGAACTTGGGAACCGCTCCGACCTGGTACGGAGCACAGGACCAGGTGGTCCGCACGCCGGCGCGGGCGGCCATGGCGTGCAACTCCTGCTGGAAGTTCAACTCCTTCTCCGTCAGCCCCTTCTCCCGCAGGGCGGCCAGGTCGGTGCAGTTGGCGTGGGTGAGGGTGATGCACTCGACTTGGTGGCTGCACAGCTCCCGGAACTCGTCCAGGTAGGTGTCCAGCGTCCGCTCCGAGATTCCCTTCAGGCAAGGCGTCCGCAGGATGCAGTGGACGTTGGTCACGGGCACCAGGCGGGTGGCGCCCAGCGCCTCTCCCCAAAGGATCGACCATTCGAGATACCGGGACAGAAGTTTTCCACGCTCTCCTTCGAGAACGGCCTTCTGTTCCTCCGTCAACTTCATGCGGCCTGTCTCTCGATATTGATATGCCCGTTCCCCGCCCTCTTCAAAATCCCCTCGCCTTGTCGCAGACGAACCGGAGCGGTTCTCCGGCCAGGTAGCGCCTCAGATTATCCTTGAAGATCTCCCGGCGGCGCTGCCACATCTGGGGGGAGTCGGCGGAGACATGGGGCGAGATGATCACATTGGGCAGGTCCCAGAGCGGACTCTCCGGGGCCGGCGGCTCAGGTTCGGTGGCGTCCAACGCGGCGCCGCCCAGGTGTCCCGAGCGAATCGCCTCGGCCAGGGCGTCTTCGTCGACGATCCCCCCACGGGAAACCAAGACCAGGTGGGCGCCCCGCTTCAGACGAGCCAGGCGGCCCGCGTCGATCAGCCCGCGCGTGGAGTCGACCAGCGGCGCCGTCACCACGAACCAGTCGCTGATGGCCAGCATGTCGTCCAGGCGGTCGGGACCCCACACCTCCCGCACCCCGGGCGGAGGATCCATCTGCATGACATCGACGCCGTAGACCTCCATGTCGAAACCGGCGGCCCGCTTGGCCACGGCCTTTCCGATGTCCCCCATGGCCAGGACCCCCATGGTGGTGCCGGCCAGCTCGGTCATCCGGCCGAAATATTTGTTGGTGTCCCAGTTTCGCGCCCGCTGGTCCTCCAGCAACTCGGGGACGCAGTGGGCGAAGGCCAGGACCATGGCCAGGGCATGGTCCGCCATGGCGATGACGTGGGTCTCCCGGGCGTTGGTCATGACCACGTCGCTCTCGACGAGTCCCGGGGCGTTATTGAGAACGTGGTCAAAACCGATCCCCACGAAGTGAAACCAGCGGAGCTTGCGGGCCGCCTTGAGAACTTCCTCCGTGATCAGGCCGAACTGGACTTCGGCATCGGGGGCCTCCCGCAACTGCTCCTCCGGCGTATAGGCGGTTCGAAACTCGACCTCCGGGAAGCTTTCCCGCAGTTCCTCGACGAATCCTGGTCCAATCCTGTGGGCGATGACGACTTTCATGTTCTGAACTGCTCCTCCATCACGGGCTGTTTCCTCCCCGACCCTCTCCGGCATCGACGCGGTATTTCTCGAACCAGGCCAGGATATAGCTGACCTTGGCGACCAGATGGCTGGGACGCTGGGCGATGCCGTGGGACGCCCCGGGAATCCGCACCATGGCCGTGTCCACCTTGCGCAGTTTGAGGGCTTGATAATACTGCTCCGTCTCCGAGATGGGCGTCCGCAGGTCCGACTCTCCGGTGAGCAGCATGGTGGGTGTCGTGACGTTTCCCACCAGCGAGAGCGGTGAGTACTTCCAGTACGTCTCGTAGTCCTCCCAGACCGGGCCCGGCATCCAATACTTGCTGAAGGTGACGTAGATGTCGCTGGTGCCGCTGATGCTGATCCAGTTGATGACCGGCTTCGACGCCACTGCCGCCCGAAAACGGTCTGTCTTGCCTACGATCCAAGCCGTTAGGATCCCTCCCCCCGAACCTCCGGTGACGAAGAGGTTGTCCGGATCCACATAGCCCTGCTCCAGCACGTGGTCCACACCCGCGATCAGATCGTCGTAGTCCTGGCTCGGATAGTTCTGGTGGATGAGGTTGGCGAAATCGGCGCCGTAGCCGGTGCTGCCCCGGGGATTCGTGTAGAGCACGACATAGCCCGCCGAGGCCATCAGTTGAAGCTCGATACTGAAATAGGGTCCGTAATAGGCGTAGGGACCTCCGTGGATCTCCAGGACCAGGGGATACTTCCGAGATGGATCGAAATCAGGAGGCTTGACGATCCAGCCGTCGATGGGACGGCCATCCGCCGTGGACGAATAGGTGACCGGCTCCACCGGGCCAAGCGCCTTGTGGGCCAGCAGGTCCTCGTTCAGACGGGTCAGACGACGGGCCTTGCCGCCGGCCGGAGCGAAACCCACGTCAGGAGGTCTTTGGGTCGATGCGGCCGTGTAGACGACGCCTTCCCGTGCTGCCCGATAGGCACCCGCCCCGTACGGGCGCCCCAGGGAGAGGCCGCCCGCGTCGGTGACCACAGGTTTGATCTCGCCGCCGAGGCCGACCAGAGCCACCCGAGTCGTGCCCTCGTCGCCGTAAAGGACGTAAATGCCCTCGCCGCCGGGATGCCATTGGGGACTGGAGACGGAACGGTCCAGGCCTTGAGTCAGAGCCCGGCGATTGCCTCCCTCTCGATCCATGACGTAGAGAACCCGGTTGGCGTAGCTCAATCCCAGGTCGTCATACCCGGTGTAGGCGATGGTTTTTCCATCCGGAGAAACGGCCGGGTCCGAGTCCGGTCCCTGGCGGTCGGTCAAGGTCCTGATTTCGCCCGTCAGGGACACCTCGTGAATCTCCGACTCCCGGGGTTCATACTCCCAGTTCGGGGACCGATTGGAGCTGATCAGGATCCCGGTGCTCTCAGGCAGCCAGACCGGCGGGCCCGAATTGTATTCCCCCCGGGTGAGCTGCCGCGGCGTGCCCCCGTCTTCATCCAAGAGAAAGAGCTGGACCTGCCCTTCCTCCAGCAATCCCTGGCCGTCCCGGCGATACTGAACGCTCCGGATCTCCCGGGGCCGAGGAGCCCATTTGGCGCCTTCGGGCGGGGACGGCAGCTGCACCATCGGCTGCCGGTTCCCGGGCACGAACTGGGTGAAGGCGATCCACTTCCCATCCGGGGACCAGGCCGGGTTCGAAGGCGCCCGCGTCAGGTGGGTCAGCCGCGCCGTCTGACGCGTGTCCATCCACATCACATAGAGCTGTGGACTCCCTTCGGCGTCGGAGATGTACAGGAGCCGCCTCCCCTCGGACGAGAGTCGGGGAGAGGAGTATCGGGCCCCACCGGAGAGAAGCGGGCGATGCCGGCTTCCGTCCAGATCGATGGTCCAGACGCTGCTCCGGCGCCGGTCCGTCATCACGTCCATGGAATTGCGCATGTAGATCACGCGCCCGCCGTCCGGCGTGAAACGCGGATCGGAAGCCCATTCCAGCTCGAAGACATCCTGCGGCTCGAATCGCTCAAGTTCCCCGGCCAAAAGCCGCACGGGAAAGAACAGAACAACCCATACCGAAAGACTGACGATCAGAAGCCAAGACCGAATCATGGTCATTACCGCACCCTCACCGGCGCCCGTCCGCGCCGTTCAACGAACCGCTAACATTCTGCGCTTCGACTTCGGACTCCACAAGAGGAGGAATTGACTCCCAAAAAAAGGGCCTGAAACGGATTCGTTGCCTCGAAAGCTGGTCGCGGCACTCGCTGGACCTTGCTCAGGAAGTCACTGGTCCAAATCGGTCGAGAAATTCCTGGAAAAGGGTCCGCTTCCCACCATTCTCGACAGGTCATCTTTGACAGTCCGTGGTGAAAGTCCCGCGAGCACCGAGACCGTTCCTGCGCCCGCCGGACAAGGCGCGATTCGGGTGCATACCGGGAGTATGTGCCCGAATCGCAACGCCGTCCGCCGGGATGCAGGGACGGTCGAATGCCGTGATGACTTTTGCCACGGGCTGTTGAGGAGGTATAGTTGCTCATGAGATGCAAGCTTGTCTTGCTCTCTTTCCGAGGCCCGTGCTCCGGCGCGGGCTTTCGTGTTTCCGGAGACGCCATCGGTGACGTACTTCGCCTACTTTGATGAATTCGGACATATCGGCCCCTATGTCAGCAGGCGAGACTGCAGATACAAGGACAGCCCGGTGTTTGGCTTGGCGGGCTTCGTCCTCGCTTCCGAAGTGGTGCGTGGGTTCGGAACCTGGTTCTTCCAACGCAAGTGCGAGCTTCTCGTATTTGAGATCGAACGGTCGGGTAAACATCCGGCCCTATGGGAAAAGAAGGGGGCGAGCCTCTACACTGTCACGAACGTGACGTGGTACGCAGAACTCAGGAAGTTCACCAACCGGCTGTTCAACAAGATCGAAGCGCTCGGCGGATTCGTCTTCTATGTCGGGCTCAAGAAGACTGCGGCGCCGAGGGCGCACAATTCGAACAGGCTCTACACACGGGTATTTCTTGAGGCGATCAAGCGGATTGACGGATTCTGCGAAGAGGATTGTGATCCGCTCGGGAATTTCGTCCTGATTCTCGATGAACACGATCAACGATCTGCCCTGATCACCGGGGCAGCGCGGAGCATGTATGCGAGGACGGAACGCCGGCGGCATCTCATCGAGCCTCCGTTCCATCTGGAAAGCCACCGCTATCAGACACTCCAGGCAGCGGATTGGATTGCCGGATTGGTGGGCCGTCTTGGGGCGATCTGGGCCGATCCGGCGGCGTATCCCGAGAACGAAGTGTTCCGCCGGTACTTCGAGCACCGGCTCAATCGCGTCAGCCGACGAAGCGGAGTCTGAAGTTAGCGCGTCGGGCGAACAAGTCTGGCCACCCGACCGCGAATCGCCGATCCGTCATCCGGCCGACCGCGAGTCGCCCATCGTTTTGTCCAACGTCTCGTCGACGCGGGGATTGCCGTCGAATACCCGATGCCGGGCGGACTAGGTGTGGAGTAAGGAGGGATCCACGAAAGCGGGTCAACTCCACTGTTTATTTTGAGGCAACAGGGAGGAGGAGTGAGGAGTGAGAGTGAAGATTAGGCGCAGGTTTGGGCAAGAAGCGTTGGGGTCGTTGCCCGATTTCGGGGGCTTGGTGTAAGTTGTGCCCATGATTCGCACAATCGAGTGGACCGACGAGGGCGTGGTCATGATCGACCAGCGCCTGCTTCCGACCCAGGAGATCTACAACACCTACACCACCGTGGAAGGAGTGGCCGAGGCCATCCGGAGCATGGTGATCCGGGGAGCCCCGGCCATCGGCGTGGCCACCGCCATGGGCCTGGCGCTGGGGGTGAAGAACTTGACGTCCGAGCAGGACCTGGAATCGGAATGGCAGAACATCTGCGAGACCATCCGGGTGACCCGGCCCACCGCCAGGAACCTGTTCTGGGCCATCGAACGGATGGACCGGCTGTTCCGGGCCCACAGCGGTTCCCTGGCCGAGGTTCAGGATGCCTTGGCGAGGGAAGCCCGGGAGATGCACCGGGAGGACATCGAGATCAACCGGCGAATCGGCCGGCACGGACAGCAGTTGCTTTCACAAGGCTCGACCGTGCTGACCCACTGCAATGCCGGTGCGCTGGCCACGGCCGGATACGGCACGGCACTGGGGGTCATCCGCGCGGCGGTCGAGGCGGGTAAGGGCATCCAGGTCTTCGCCGACGAGACCCGGCCTTTTCTCCAAGGGGCCCGCCTGACTTCCTGGGAGATGGTCCGGGAAGACATTCCCTGCACCCTCATCACCGACAACATGGCGGGCTACTTCATGCAGGCGGGAAGAATCCAGGCCGTGGTGGTGGGCGCCGACCGGATCGCCGCCAACGGCGACACCGCCAACAAGATCGGCACCTACAGCGTCGCGGTGCTGGCCAGGGAGCATGGGATTCCCTTCTATGTGGCCGCCCCTCTCTCCACCATCGATATGGGCACACCCACAGGCGCCCAGATCCCCATCGAGGAGCGGGACGTGGCCGAGATCACCCGGATGGCCGGACAGAACCTGGCTCCCGAGACCGTCCAGGTCGCCAATCCCGCCTTCGACGTGACGCCCAACCGCCTGGTCGACGGCATCATCACCGAGGAGGGCGTGGCCCGTCCGCCTTACGTCGAGGCGTTGGCCGACCTCTACCGGAAGGCTGCCGATGATCGTTCTGGGGATTGAGACCAGTTGCGACGAGACCGCGGCGGCCCTGGTCGAAGACGGACGACGGATCCTTTCCAACGTGGTGGCCTCCCAAGTGGACGTCCACTCCGTCTACGGGGGCGTGGTCCCGGAGTTGGCCAGCCGCGAACACGCGTCCAACATCAACCATGTCGTAGATCTCTGTCTGGAACAGGCCTGGAACGGCAAGTCGGCCTGGGACCGCGTGGATGGCATCGCCGTGACCCGGGGCCCGGGTCTGGTGGGGGCGTTACTCGTCGGAATGGCCTACGCCAAGGCCCTGGCCTTCGCGCTGGAGATCCCCCTGGTGGGGGTCAACCACCTTGAGGCGCACATGCGATCTGTCCCCTTGGAGCATCCGGAGGCGGAGCTTCCGGCCCTGGCCCTGGTGGTGTCGGGTGGGCATACGAGCCTTTTCTGTCTGGAGAACGAGACTTCCTGTCGGGAAATCTCCCGTACCCGCGACGACGCCGCCGGCGAAGCCCTGGACAAGCTCTCCAAGGCGCTGGGCCTCGGATATCCCGGGGGTCCCGTCATCGATCGGCTGGCCCCGCTGGGGAACCCGAATGCGGTGCGGTTCTCGCTCCCGAGAATCAAGACCGGAGAGCTGGACTTCAGCTTCAGCGGAATCAAGACAGCCTCCCTGCGTCATTGCCGGTTGCAGGGAATTCGACCCGTGGAGCCTGAATCGGCGAAACACCCGGAACGGATGCCGGAGGAGTTGTTGGACCTGGTGGCCAGTTACCAGAAGTGCGTGGTGGATCAACTTCTGGATCGACTCGAAAAAGCCTGGAACCAACACGACGTGCGGTCCATTCAGATCTCGGGCGGCGTCTCGGCCAACAGCGAACTCCGCCGCCGGGCGGAGGACCATTTCCGTGATCGAACTCCCGTTTACTTTCCCTCTCTCCTCCTCTCCACCGACAACGCGGCCATGATCGCCGCCACCGGACACCGGCGCCTCGCCGCAGGAGAGAAGGACTCGTGGGATCTGACCGCCGAGCCCAATCTACCCGTCTGAACCGGTTTCCCCGGTACGGCTCCCGAACAGCAAATTCGCGTTTTGGCTCCCCCCGTCGTTTGGTTGACTGATGCACCTCTCCCACCGGGGAATCTTCGGCTTCGCCTCCCCACATTCGCGCCCGAGGCCGCGTGACCGGAAAAGGCTATGGACCAGAACTACCGAAACTTCGTTGAGCAGCTGACCGAAACCCGGCGCCATTTCGACGTCGTGGGCGAAGCCTTACGGGATGAGATCCAGATCGTGGCCGAAGGAGAGATGAACCTGGAAAAAGGCCTCGGGGGCATCCGTCAGGAAATGACGGTGGAAGTCTCCCTGGTCAAGGCCATGCTCCGGCTGTCCCATGCGGATCTGAAGCACCGCATCTCCTGTCTGGAACGGATCGTCGAGGCGTTGATCCGGGAATCGAACCCCTGACGGGTCCGAAATGGTCGACGCGCTCGATCTTGCCGGACGGCAAGGGAGTGAGACCGGTCCTACTCGGTGCCGATCGCGGCCAGGATGCCTTCCAATGCCTGGTTGACCTTGGACTTGCTGTGCGCCTCCAGGGAGTCGTCATAGTCCGTGAGCCGGGCCAGAACCAGGTTTCGGGACGGAATCACCACCGTACTCTGTCCACCGGCCCCGGCCGCGTAATAGGCGTCCTCCGGCGCTGCCCAGTTCCTCTTGGTATTGACCCACCACATGCCGCCGTACCGGGGCACGCTCTCGCCCCGGTTTTCCTCGTTCTTCCAGGCCGGGGCCGGGGTTCGCACGAAGTCGACGAACTCCTCGGAGAGGAGCCGCTTCCCCTGCCACATTCCCCGCTGCAGATAGAGGAGCCCGATCCGGGCCCAGTCCCGCGGCGTTCCGTGCTCGTAGCCGGACAGGACGAAATTTCCATAGGGGTCGGTGTCCAGGACCATGCGCCGGATCCCGATCTGGTCGAAGAGCGCCCGCTGGGGGTAGCTCAGATACTCCTGGCCCTGGTCTTGGACGATCCGTTTGACGATGTATCCCAAGGTCAGGGGATCGCAGTTGCGATAGCGGCCCACCGTGTTGGGCGGAAATTGGGGGGGCCGGCTCACCACGTAGCGAAAGACATCGATGGCGCCTACGTAGGGGTAGTAGTGATCCGGGTACTGGGGACCCACTTCCGATCGCCCTTCGGGACTGGTCACCAGCCTCTCGTAGAGCGTGAATTCGAGTCCGCTGGACATCCGCATCAGGTCGGCGATGGTGATCTTGGACCGTTCGTCGCCGGGGCCCTGCCACTCGGGGACGGGAGCCGGATCCTCCAGCTTCAGCAGACCCTCCTGTTCGAGGCGGCCGATGAGTGTCCCGGTCAGGCTCTTGCCCTGGGACCAGCTCTCCATCAGCGTGTCCTTGGTGACGCCTTCGGCGTAGCGCTCCGCCACCAGCCGGCCCTTGTAGACCACTACCAGGCCGGCGGTTCGAGACGGCGGCTGGAAGGCCACCTCGACTGCCGCCTTCAACTTCTCTTCATCCACCTCGGGGGGCAGCGGATCGTCCGGCAGGAGATCGCCCATGGGCCAGGGCAGGGTTTGCGCATCGGGAAGAGAGGTTCGAACGGGAACCGGATCGAAATAGATGCCGTCGTGGTCCTCGGGATGGATGATGCAACCCTGGTCCCCATAGAGCTTGGCCGTCCGCGTGAGGGAGCCACGCAGAGTGGCCCGAACCAGGCGGTTGTCATGGTCGATGGACTCGGTGACCTGCGCCATGTCCTGGGCCGGGAGGCGCACCAACGCCCGTGTGACTCTTCGGCTGTGTTCGATCGCCACGTCGCCTTCCATTTTCGAGACGAAGACCGACGAGCAGAGAAGCTTGGCGTAACCCGCCACGCCCAGGCTCCCGATATCCAGGTCCTTGGCTTCCGGGATGGGTTTGGATGCGGGCTCGTCGCCGGGGCCGGCGCAGGAGGCGCCTGGAAACAGGCCAATCATCAGAACCAAAAGGAATGAACCCACAGAGACGATGGAACGACCCGTGGAAGACAACTTCTGCTGAGACATGCGGCGTACTCTACTACGTCCCTGCCAAACAAGTCCCGCACCCCCGAGAGACCGGACGAGTCACACGAAATCGGACGGCTCCAGATCCTGGGCAATGGGACGAAACGAGAACCAGCGCGCGACGGAATCCGCCGGCACTCGGCGCGAAGCCTGAATCCACTTCCGTTTCCGGAGGAAGCGCTTCCTGAGCCTCCACACCTGCCGGAAGGCGCCCAAGGAAGATCGCTCGCGCAAGAGGACGTACGCGATGATCCCCAGATCCCGAATCCACATGTAGGGGAAACACCTGCGCCGGACCGCCGGGTCCAGGTTCTTGATCCTCATCAGGTACCGGTTCTTGAGCGAGTGGAAGTTGATGTGGGAGGCGAGACGAGCGCGGCGAGAGGGGAGGACCCGGCGCAGATGCAGGCCCTGGGCAGCCGGCTCGTAGAGAGCCCGCCACCCCCGGAGTTGAGCCCTCCAGGCCAGGTCCGCGTCCTCCCGGTAGGCGAAGAAGTCCTCATCCAGGTATTCGTCCCCGTAGCGGACGTCCTCCAGCATTTCGCGGGTGCAGAGGAGAGCGGCGCCGCTGATTCCGAACAGCAGTTGGCGGCGGTCGTACCGGCCCCGGTCCGGCTGCTGGCTGCCCCGGTCGAAATGCCGCTGGGTGGGAGTGAAATAGATGCCGGTCGTGTCCAGTACCGGGTATCCGCTCTCATGAACGGCACGGCCATCGGCATCCATGCGATACAGCTTCCCACCGGCCATTCCCACGCGCTTGACGCCGGCCATGGATTCGATGAGCGTCTTCAGGTACCCCTTCGAGAGAATGACGTCGGGATTCAGGATGAGGACGTGGTCGAACCCACCCTGGCGAAGGTGGAAATTGTGACCGTGGCTGAAACCCCGGTTCTCGCTGGAGCGGTGCAGCCGGGCCCCATGGTTCAGTGCCACCCCGCGGCTGCCGTCTCGGGAGGCGTTGTCGTAGACGCGGATCCGCACCGGAACGTCCTGTTCCCGCACCGAGCGCAGGCAGGCGTCCAGATGCGCCTCGCTGTCGTAGGTGACCACGCTGATCAGGACAGGAGGACTCGCCATTACGCCGGGACTATTTCGCAAAGCCGGTTACGATTGCCCCATTTCACCGCAGTTTCTACACCGCATGGACCTCGCCGGGTGAACGGTTATTCCGCCGGGCCGATCCGTGGTTCATAGTCAAATATTGGAGACCGCGACGAGGCACGTCGAGCATCGGTAAACGCGGGGGAGGTTGGAGACCACTCTATCCGTCGAGTGAGACTCTTCAAATCAGGTGCCGAAAAGACGTATCGTTCATCATAGTGCCGAAACAATGCGTCAAAGAAACGCTCGAGTCGTAGCGGGCTGTCGCTGGGTGGAAATTCCTCCAGCACATCCCCGGGCCGTCTCCGGTTGGACTCAACCAGCCCTAGAGCCACGGCCTCGTAGCGACTGCCGTCGTTCCGAATACCGCGCCGTTCCGTCAATTCCCTTAGGGCCGCATGAAATCGAACAATCGAAGGAACAGGGTGGCCGTCAGGAGCGATAGCTATATCATTGGGCTGGAGAACGCGTCCCGGCGTCGGTTCTAAGGGCTCTAATTCGACCGATTCACCATTCCCCCGGTTGGCACGCATCACGAACATGTAGCCGAAAACCATGGCCGGATAGGTGATGTGCAGATTCGTGCAATCGCCAACGGCCTCTTCCATACGGTTGGTGAGGTTTCGATAGGCACCAATCGCTCCTTTGCATGAAACGGCCATCACCGGACCAATCCCATTCTTGGTGACAACGACATCCACATTCTTGGTCTTGAGCCCACCAAGGATCGTACGCTCGCCGCCTCTCCCCGCATCATGGTTATGGCTTATCTCGAACACACCTTTAGTCTTGCGGATTTCGAACGGTGGTCGTGGAGTAATCTCTTCTGGTCTGAAGCCACCCTCCAGCACAAGGCGGCAGGCAACGTACCAGTGCAATGGCTTGATATGATGCTGTGATTGGGTCTTACCGCTAAAGATCGCAAAATGCCTTAGGGCCTCCCGGCGTGAAATCCAGGTACAGGTGTTACCGAATAACGCACCAACCCGCTGGTTATCTGCCACGGCTGTAGTGTCTCCACGAACGCATCGTTGCGAGAGCGTTATTCACGATCTGTTCATCCAAGCGCGCCAGGCAAGACGGAGCGGGTAGGACAATACGCGCCGCTTCTCTCGGCTCCAGCTTTAGCATTCCCCCTCCGAGCGGGTGCCCTTCAAGTTCGCAACTCAACTGGACGAAGGAACTATTCCATAGCGCCTCTATCTGATGCCCGGTAACACCGGGTTTAAGCTGGATGCCGTGAACCGAATTCGTGCAGGTGCAGCTCGCGTCATTGCGGACCAAACTCGGTTGGACTCCCGACATATAGCTGAGAAAGAAATCAGGAATCCGCACGCTCGGCACGACGTACCAGGGATCACGGATCCGACATTTGTATGATTGGCGCGCGGCTTTACCGGCGGCGCTGTCCAGGTAACGATGGATCGTATCTGGCAACTTCATGTCCCTCGACAAGTGGAGCAACCACATGGGAGCATCTGCGCGCCGCCATCGCTCGACCGTTGCCGCATCCACCCGGCGTGACCTCAGCACACGGCTGTTGCGAACAGTTGGATGAAGCAAGGTATCCGGTATACCCGATCTTTCGGCTTCGGAGGGACGGAGATGGAAGAAGTCATTGGCACCGGTGACGTAGCCAGTTCCAATTCGACCCGAGTCTCCCAGCCTCGTTGAGTCTCGATCTACCGCAGCCTCACGGTAAAGATTTCGTGCTGGGCGGGACATGATGAACGGCCGCAATCGGCACCCCCAACTTGTGCGCCAATCGGTGACGGGCACGGCCTCATATTGGCGCGGTGGGGCCTTCATTGCGCCGAAGCGTTCAAGGGCTGTGAAACGAATTTCGGTGCTTTGTCCGCCACAGCCACCAGCGTAAAGAAGCCAACAATCTTCAGACAGCGTCGGGAAAAGCTTTGACCGTACCGCAACGACATGGACGACGGAAAAACGCTCGACGAGATATTCGATCACGGGAGTGCCATAGGACGCGTGGCCGATCTCGGCGGGAACAACGAAGGCCATCCGGCCTCCACGCGCCACAAGTGAAGCTGCGGTGACAAGAAACGGGGCCCAGGACGAGGTTAGGCCAGTGAAATTGGCACCGAGCACTCGGCACAAGCTCAGGGCTCGCGCGCGAGTTTCTCCCTTGAACATCTGATAGCGGATGAATGGTGGGTTGCCTGCCACACAATCGAAGCGGTCTGATGTTTGGGCCGCCCAGGCAAAGAAGTCGCCGTCGTGGATAAGAGCGCAGGGCGCCCGTGACGTTGCGGCCTCGACCGAGGCCGAATCCCACTCGATCCCGACACTATTGGGATGATTGGCGATAAATCGCCCATCGCCACAAGACGGATCCAGCAGTCGATCTTCTTCGCGTCGGATTACCCAGCTCAGCAGTGTCTGAACGACCGATTCGGGCGTATAGTAGGCACCGTTCTGCTTCTGAGTTTTTGGCATTAGGTTCTGGAACTTCTCGTCGCCAGCGAAGAGTGGTCGGCAATAGCTTCTGGCCATTCGTTTAATGACAACCTCGACCATTCATGGTCTCACACGAGGCTGATAAATCAGACACGCCTTGCCGTCTATCGTCGAACTCCCAATTGGTACCGACTTTGGGCATACACCTGACTGACGCGCTCCCCGATTCGGAAGTGTTTCGGCTCAGATTGAACACCTAGCCCGCATTTCTCACCAGGCCGCTACGCGTATGATGAAAAATAATCTGTTTTTGAGCACTTACGCGAATTTGGCCAAGGTTTCTCCGGGACAGACTGCGCTGGGCGCGCGCTCCCTGGTCTTTTCGCCCTCAGCGCGCACATGCTCCCTCAAACGTAGTTACCACTACGCTCTCGGTCGCGAGCACGCGCTGAGGGCGAAAATCCTGCGCGATCGTCACGCCCCCTGGTGAGAAATGCGGGCTAACGCCACCGGCCGATGACGCCGCGCCGTACCAGAGCGCCCAGCCGAATCAGGGGCCACAAGAGCGGATAGGCTATCTTGTGGTGCTTGGCCAGATACCGGAGCATGTTGCGGGTGTAGATCTCCACGAAAGCCGCGTATCCCAGACGATCCAGGGAAGAACCGCCCAAGTGGGTCCCGACCCGGATTTGGGGAAAATGGAGAATCTCCCAGCCGGCGTCCAGAAGCCTGCGGCAGAAGTCCACATCCTCGAACCAGGCCGGATGGAACCGGCAGTCGAAACCGCCGATGGCTTCCCACGCCCGGCGCCTCAGCATCCAGAATGCGGCCGCCGGCTGCTCCACTCTCACCGCTTGCCCGGAGGAACCTTCCCCCAGGGAATCGGCACTACGGTTCAAACCGGCGAGCGCCAGTAGCTCGTCCAGGAAGACGGCGTCCCGGAGCATACTCCACGGACCCGGAAGCGGACGAATCTGGGGGGTCCTCGGGGAGCGGGAGAGAAGAGTCCCGGTGGCGATCCCGCAACGCGGCCTTTCCTCGACCTCGTGACAGAGGGTTTCCACCGACTCGGGATGCAGGGTGACGTCGGGGTTCAACAGCAGGACCCAGGGCGTCGAGACCCGGGCGATTCCCAGGTTGGCCGCGCCGGCGAAGCCCAGATTTTCCCCGGCCTCCACCAGTACGACCCCGTCCCTTCCCCGGGCCGGACCGTCGCTTCCGTCCTGGGACGCGTTGTCGACCACCACGACCTCGCCCATTCCGTTCCGAAGCGGCTCCAGAGACTCCAGCAGCTTCCCCAGGCAGGAACCGCTGTTCCAGTTGACGACGACGGCGCTCAGACCCAGGGAGGCGGACATGGGAATTCATCAGACCGGCGGGATGTCGCCATCCCTGAAGCGGCGGAAACGGGGGGTGACCGCCCAGCGCATCATCCCGTAGACCAGGCCCGGACTGGTCAGATCCAGGATGTAGGCGTTGTCGATCCAGTCCTCGATGGTATGTTCCCAGATGTTCCCCCGGGCGACGGCGGTGGAAATGGAATAGCTGCCCGGCCGCAACTCGGGAATTCGAAACCGGAAGCCCACCGTCAGCACGTCTCCGGTTCGCGCCGGCGGCAGATCCAGTCCCGCGTAGGAGGTGTTGGACGAAGTGATCTCCACGCCCATGCGGTCCCGAACCGTGAAGCCGATGATGGGGTTCTCCAGATCCTTCAGGATCCGCACCGAGATCAGCAGGTGGACCTCCTCCCCGATCTGCGCCTGATTCAGGACCCTTCCGCCGGGAGAGTGGATCAGGACCCCCATGATGCTGGCGCCCCCGTCACCGTAGCGGTTGTGCACATGAGGCACGGTACGGACAATCCGGAGTCGATCATCCTCCCCGGCGCCGCTCCATTGGAGCCTCTCTCCCTCCTGCCCCGCTTGTCTCGCCGCGACCAGGCCCTGATACCGCTGGACCACCCGTTCCGGCGAGCCGTCCTCCAGCATTCTCCCCCGCTCCAGCAGGATGGCCCGGTCGCAGAACTGGGTGACCGCCTGCAGATCGTGGCTGACGAAGAGAATGGTCTTGCCCTGGCTGCGCAGACGACGGATCCGCTGGATGCACCGGTGCTGGAAAATAAGGTCGCCCACCGCCAGGGCCTCGTCCACCAACAGGATGTCCGGTTCCACGTGGACGGCCACGGAGAAGGCCAGCCGCATGAACATTCCGGTGGAATAGACCTTGACCGGCTGGTCCACGAATTCGCCGATCCGGGCGAACTCCAGAATGTCGTCCTGGCGTTCCTCCATCTGCGGCTTCGTGAACCCCATGACGGCGCCGGCCATGATCATGTTCTCCCGGCCCGTGAACTCGGGATTGAACCCGGAACCCAGCTCCAGCAGGGCCGAGACCGTCCCCCGGACAAACAAGTCGCCTGCGGTCTGCCGATGGATTCCGGCCAGCAACTGCAGCAGGGTGCTCTTGCCCGATCCGTTCCGGCCCACGATGCCCAGGGTCGTCCCGGCGGCCACTTCCAGATCAATCTCCCGCAGGGCCCAGAACTCCCGGTGCAGGCGTTTTCTCTCCCCCAGAAACAGCTCCAGGAACTTGTGGCTCGGACGTTGGTAGATCCGGTATTTCTTGGAGACCTGCCTCAGGCTCACCACCGGCGGCAACTCAGAGGGCATCGGCGAACTCCCGCTTCATCCCTCTGAAGGCCAGGCCACCCAGGAAGAAAGTCGCCAGCGAAAGGCCGGCCAGCACCAGCCATGACTCGATCGCCGGTATCCGTCCCTCCAGCAGCAGCAGGCGGTAGCCCTCCACGACGTGGGTCAGCGGGTTCAGCCGCAGCCAGGGCTGGAACCGGGGCGGCACCATTTCCACCTGGTAGAAGATGGGAGTGAACCAGAACCAGAAGACCAGCAGCACCGAAAGCACCTGCGCCGTATCCCTCAGGAAGACCTGCAGGGCCGCCAACAGCCATCCCAGGCCCAGCGCCAGCAGCATCAGCCAGAAGAACCAGGCCGGCAACAAGCAGGCGGTCCAAGTCAACAGTTCGAGATAGAGGAGTACCGACAGGAGCACCGCCAGCCCGAACAGATGCGTCACCAGGTTGGAGGCGGCCAGCGTCAGGGGCAGGACCTCCGAGGGGAAGAGAGTCTTCTGAATGAGATTCCTCTGCTCCACGACCGAGGTGCAGGAACGCTGCAACGTGTCTTGGAAGTAGAGCCAGGGCAGGAGGCCGCAGAAGAGGAAGACGGCGAAGCTGTCGGTCCCCGCCAGGGGGGGCCGGACCCGGAAGATGAACTGAAAGACGAAGGTGTAGGCCGCCAAGAGAACCAGGGGATGGAGCACCGACCAGCAGAGTCCCATGACCGATCCCACGTAACGGCTCCTCAGGTCGCGCCTCACGAAGGTCCAGATCAGGTGCCTCCGCACCACGAGTTGGGTGAGGAAGCTGGCCAGGATCTGGAACGGTACCGTGACCTTCACTGGTGAAATGACCTCGTTGCGGCTGGCGTGAACGCGTTACCTTGCGACCCGTATGTTAACAGCCCGTGGCAAAAGTCATCACGGCATTCGACCGTCCCTGCATCCCGGCGGACGGCGTTGCGATTCGGGCACATACTCCCGGTATGCACCCGAATCGCGCCTTGTCCGGCGGGCGCAGGAACGGTCTCGGCACTCGAAAACCGTGGTCGCTTTGGTATCATCGGCGGCGATTGCGGGTCGGGCAGGTTCAGCCCGATCGGCAGGTGGTGGAGAAAGGATCATGGCACAGAACATCCTGGCCCTGGATTTTGACGGCGTGATCTGCGACAGCGCCCGGGAATGCCTCTTCACGTCGTATGCCTGTTACGGACCCGTGGCGGGATTCCCCCCCGCCTCGAACCTGGAGGAGATCTCCCCGAATGTGCGGGGACCCTTCTTCCGCATGCGTCCGTTCGTCCGCGATGGAAAGGACTACATCGTCATCCTGAATCTCATCCTGGGTCAGGAGGCGGTTACCCGCCAACAGGACTTCGACCGGCGCTCCCAGGAACTGCTGCCGGATCTCTGCGCCTCCATGGGAGTCTCCGATCCCCGGGCCTTGGAGGAGGTGTTCCAGGAGCACCGTAGAACAATGCGCCAACGGGACGAGGCCTCATGGATGGAGATGAACCCGCTCTACGCCGGCGTGGAAGCAGGGCTGAGATCCAGCCGGACCCGCTTCGACCGGGTCTACGTCACCACCTCCAAGCCCAGCGATGCAGCCGTCAAGATCCTCCACTATCAGAAGATCGATCTCGCCACGGACCACATCTACGGGTATGACCGGGTCCGCCGCGCCCGAGGCAAGAACGGGCACCTGGCCCATCTGCATGACCTGACCGGAACACCCTACTCCCACATCCACTTCGTCGATGACCAGGTCTCCCACCTGCAATCGGCGTCGGAGCTGGGAGTCGGCTGTTACCACGCCACCTGGGGATACACGACTCCGGAGCAGGTCAGGGATGGGATGTCGGCTTCGGTGACTCCCCTGAAGGAAGAATCGGTGGCCGACTGGATGCGTCGGCTGCTGGACTGACCTCTACCGATCAGGAAGTTTCCCGCTGCTTCGGCTCGGCCTCCCGGGCCGGAGGCGTCCTCTCGGCGGTTCGATTCCGCAGGGATCGCATTTCCCGGACCAGTTCCTGCTGCACCCGGGTCTGCTCCTGGACCGCCCGGACCAACGAGTCCAGGCGGGGCTTGATCCCGAAAATCGCGAAGGGAACCAGGCACCAGATCAGCGCCAGCACGACCAGCAGGCCCAGAATCAGAACAAACGAGCTTCCCAGAATGAAACCCAGGATGTCCATGATCGGCTCGGCATCCATCGGAGGCACTCCTGAAAACGGCTGCCTGATCGTACTCAGCCGGAATTCGAAGGAATCGACATTGTTCTAACCGGCCGGCTCCAGAACGTGGGCAAATTCCTCCCGCCGGACCTGATCTCCGAACAGGATCGGGGCACACCCTTCCAGGTCGTAGAGGAACATGGCCCGCGTGGCCTGTTCCGGATCGACGTCCCGAACCAGGAGCGCCTCTTCGCCCAGTCCGGTTTCTCCCACGACCCGGCCATCCGGGGCCACCACCAAACTGGTGCTGTTCTGATGTGTCTCGTAACAGCAGTTGCAAGAAGCGACCCAGACCGTATTCTCGGCCGCTCGAGCCAGGATCAGGGAACGGTGTACCGGGAGCTTCCAAGCGGCCGGACGAGTAGTGTTGTTCTGAGGGTGAAAGATCAGCCGGGCTCCTTGGGAAACACACTCTCGCGTCGATTCGGGAAAGCGGAACCCCTCAAAGCAGATGACCACCCCCACCCGGACTCCCCACAGCTCGTAGGTCTCGAACCGGGTCCCCGAAGTATAGGCGGTGGCATCCAGGGGAGTCAGCCGGGCCTTGTGGTGGGATCCCAGGATCCGTCCCTTCTCCGAGACGACCAGAGCCGAGTTGTAGGGTTTCCCCAGGACCGGATCTGCCGGGTTGGGAATCTCGGTCCCCAGGATGCAGGCCATTCCCAACTCTCCGCAGCGCTCGGCCACCTGCCGATGGAGTCGGGAAAGGTGATCCACCGGCACCGGCCGCTCCGGTGGGGGCGGCACCACGTCGACACGGTACCCAACGGTGTGGGTCTCGGGAAAGCAGAGGATCTGCACGCCCTGCGCCGCGGCCTCCTCCATGAAACGAAAGACGGTCCGGGCATTGATCTGAAGGTCATCCACCTGCCTGGCCTGAGCCAACCCAATCCTGATTGAAGCCATAATCGTCTCTCCCGCCTTTCCGGAATCCTACCACTTCTCTCGTCTCTTTCCTCTTTTCTCTTTTCTCTTTCCTCTCCGAACGGTTTATTCTGAAAACGGGAGGACCAACATGAACAGGATCGATCTGACAGGAAAGAACGCGGTCGTCACCGGTGCCGCCCGGGGCATCGGCTATGCCATTGCCCGTCGCATCTTGGATTCGGGAGCGGCCTGCTGCATTTGGGACGTCAATGAGGAGGCCGCGGCGGCGGCCGCGAACCGGCTCGGGGAAACGGGGGCCTGCAGTTTCCGGACGGTCGAACTGACCCGGGCGGATCAGGTCGATGCCGCTGCCGAAAGCACCCGCGGCGAATTGGGGTCCATCGACATTCTGGTGAACAACGCCGGCGTCGCCGGCGCCGCCAAGCGCCTCTGGGAGTATGCTCCGGAGGAGTGGCATTGGGTCGTCGAGGTCGACCTGTTCGGCGTCTATCACTGCTGCCGATCGGTGGTTCCCATGATGCTGGAGCAGGGCTGGGGCCGGATCGTGAGCATCGCCTCCATCGCCGGCAAGGAGGGCAATCCCAACGCCTCGCACTACAGCGCCGCCAAGGCCGGCGTCATCGGTCTGACCAAGGCCCTGGGCAAGGAATTGGCCACCAGCGGGATTCTGGTCAATTGCGTCACCCCGGCCGTGATCGAGACCGATATGCTGAAACAACTGACTCAGCAGCACATCGATTACATGCGCTCGAAGATACCCATGGACCGTTTCGGGAAGACCGAAGAGGTGGCGGCGCTGGTGGCCTGGCTTTCGTCCGAAGACTGTTCGTTCAGCACCGGCGGCGTGTTCGATATCTCAGGCGGGCGGGCCACCTATTAGTTCAATACACACTTGCAGGGGCGGCGCTGGTGGCCGCCTGTTCCTGGCTCCGCCGTGGCGCGGCGCCGTTGGAATCACGTGCCTGAAAATGCGAAGGGCCCCGGCCTGAGGTCAGGCGCGGGGCCCAGAAAGGAATGGTTTCGGTGGCGTTGGGTCTCCTTCCGTGGGGAAACCCTCCTTGACACCACTGACAAGAGTGGCTTCCGTTAGAAGGACGCCACCTCCGCCATACCATGTTTATCTAATTCCACTGGATCCCCTCCTTTCCGGGCAATACCCTCAATCAGCAGGACCCATCCTGCTCGGTCCCGTTGGCCGCCCAAAACCGTGGAACCGCCACCGCTCCGACTCCGAAGCCTGTGGAACTCAGCCATGTTCGATCATAGGCCGACCGCTTGTCAAATACCGGCCCGCAAACCCATCGATGTTCACGCCGACCCGTCCCGGGAGGATGTCCTGGGCCAACTGGACCATGCGGTCCCGATAGGCCAGACCGATCGATCGTTCATCGACCTGCTTCATGGCTCGTGGCAACGCCGTCTTCAGAGTCCGTGACCCGTCCCGCGTTCCATCTCCCTCGATGAAATGGTCGATCACGACCCGGTCCGCGGCTTCGCTGATTCGGTGGAAAAAGCGCTCCGGGTCCCGGATCGGAAGCAGCGGAGAAACCGTGATCACGGTAAACAGGCCGAGCCGCTTGAGCCGGCGCGCGGCATCGAAACGGCGATCGACAGTGCTGGCGTGGCCGGGCAGGCCTGGGACGGCGTCGAGATCGGTCTCGATGGAAATATGGACCCGAAGCCGGCAGCGCCGTGAGAGCTCCAGGCAGAGGCCGGCGTATTCCGTCACCCGGTGGGAGTGGGTCTGGAGCACCAGCAGGTCGGGCGGCTGCTCCAACATGGCCTCCAGGACGCTGCCGGTCACCCGGTAGCGGAACTCCTGGGGCAGAAAGGGCTCGGTGGAACTGGACAGGAAGATTCCGAACTGCCCTGGGCGGCGCCGAGCCCAGTTCCTTTCCCGGCGCCAATGCCGCCGGTACGAAGCGGCGGCGTTCTCGCGGACCTCCAGAAAACTTCCCCAGGAGCGCCCACGGGTCACATAGGG
This sequence comes from Acidobacteriota bacterium, assembly GCA_965217775.1. Classification (GTDB taxonomy): domain Bacteria; phylum Acidobacteriota; class UBA6911; order RPQK01; family JAJDTT01; genus JAJDTT01. Next base: position 840,524 of record CBDCJH010000002.1, on the reverse strand, counting down.
ATTGTGCCGGACGTAGCAACCGACGCCGCAGAGGGAGTTGCCGAAAGTGCAGCCCCGATAGGGTTGGAGCGAGTGGGAAGTGACCGTCTTGAGGAATCCCGTGGTCCGGGTGAGAACGTTTCCCACATCTCGCAGGATGACTTCCATCTTTCTACACCACGGGCTCCGGGGCGCCGGATCCGGCGAGTCCGGGACGGAGCTTCAGTTGATGGTGCTCTGACCCGGCACCGGGAGATCGCTGGGGAGGACGTTCCGGTTCACGGCCTGATCCAGATCGATGACATAGGTGTGCGGAGACTCCAGCAAAACCGGCGAATGGGTCGCCGTAACGATGCGCATATTCTTCTGATCCACCAGTTCCATGAGCATCTTGAGCACCCGGCGCTGGTTGGACTGGGAGAGGGCCATTTCCGGCTCGTCCAGCAGGAGCACCGTCCCGTCGGGCAACTTGGGGAACGACTCCGTGAACAGCGAAAGCATGATCTGGCCGTGGCTGGCGACATGCAGAAACTCGAGCATCCGCGGCTCGTCCTTGAAGAGGTGCAATTGATTGCGGGGATTGTGCTGTTCGGCGTCGAAAAGGCGAACCTCCTTGATCTCCACGTCCCGGGTTTCGAGACGATACGAATAGTTCTGCAGCCTTTCGCCCTTGAGCGCATGGAAGATGGAATGAAGCAGCGTCGACTTCCCCGACCCGTTCTCGCCGCTCAACATGATGAGGGGATGGCGCAGATCCACGATCATGGGCATGTGGAAGTTCAGGTTCACGAAGACGGGGTGGGAGAGTATTTTCAGAAACATGGGTTTCTCAGCTCAAAGGTGGTGGTCCCGGCAGAGAATTTCGCCGCCGGACCGAACCGGGGCTCCATGGTAGGAAGCGTGCGGGGACCCGTCAAGGACGAACCAGCAGTGACGGTCCACCCAACCGGCATGACGCGCCGATTCCGAACGCCTCCGGAAACGAGGGTTTATCGAACATGTGAGCCACGGAGGATCAATCCGCCAGCACCAGAGCCAAACGGTCTCTGTTTTCAGTCCTGAAAGGGTTCAGGAACTGGACCCCACCCAGGCGCCGGCCATCTTGCAAATCCTCGGTCAGAATCGCCGAGCAACGAGCACGGCGCGCGGTGGCCCACAGCATAGCGTCCCAGAATGAGAGCCCGTGTTCCTCGACTGCATCCATGGCATCGACCAATGCCTGATCGTCCGCTGAGGCGATATCGAACAGACCGAGCCAATCTCGCACGAAAGCACCCGCGTGCGCCGGATCGAGCAGCCCTTTTCGGGTGGTCGCGCGAAAGAATTCCGCCAGCGACTGGATCGTCAATACGCAGTCGCACTTCGCCGCCTGACCGACCATCTCGACGGCTTCATCGTGTCGGAGTCCACTATTGAGGTCGACCGCGTACACCAGGATGTTGGTGTCAAGCGAGAAGCGCCGGGCGACGGGCCTAACGCGCATTGCTCACCGGGGGACGCCCGTTACAGCTTGTGTCCCGGAGATAGTCGGCATTCGACGGACAGGTGCGGGAGGATGAGATTCGTCTCCGCGACCCTTTTGCCAAGCAGTGGGCCATTCCCGTTAACGTTCATGGATCTCGTCCCGATCGATCTTCAGACCTCCGAGCGAAGCACCCTCCCTTAGGCGGGTCATCATCTGCCGGTAGGCCGCATTCCAGTTGGGGTCTGACGTCTTGTCAGCCCGGTGGGGTACAAGCTCCGCAATCGGATGGCCTCTCCGGGTAATCAGGAATTCCTGACCGTTCTCAACCTCTTGGACCAGCTTCGAGAACTTCTGGTTGGCAATCCTCAAGGGAACAGTATGCATTAGTTTGGGGATTATATACGAAAGTGCCGAAACCTGAGCATTAACGCCGGTTCCGTGGCCGGTCTATCCATCTGATATTCACGGGCTGGACCAATGCACGGGCCAGCTCCTCGAAGTCTGCTTCCACGCGCATATCCGGTTCCAGTTCGGCCTTGGTCGGTTGGTAGGAATCCTTGACCAGTTCGATGGTGGGATGTTGGGGATTGTGTCTGGGTTTCTTCATGCGGCCCTCGGCATCCTAGGTTGTTTCCCCTCAAAGGAGTCTTCCGGCGTGTAGATTTGAATCTTGGGCAGGTCCATGAAGCGTCCGGCGTTGACGGCGGCATTTCTCATGCCGTTGGTCACTCGGTCTCGAAAGCAGGTGAAGATGCCGAGATCAGCTCCGGCCTGTTGACGTGCGCCGTTGAAGGCTTGGACCTGTCCGGGATTGGTAGAGCCGCCTTTGACCTGAGAAACGATGTCAATGAACCGGCCCTGGCGGATCGGGAGCCGTCCCACGCCGTCATTTCCGCCATCCCGTCTCTGGATTCGGTTCGGCTCCATACCCTCCACCAGAGCAGCAGCCCACCTCTCAAACCGGAATTTATCGATGCTGACAAGCTCCTGAGCGTGTGTGATGGTATGGGGAAGGCCAATGTCTTGGGTGTGTTCCCAACGGATTCATCCGGGACATCCTCCCGCATGACTTCAAGGTGGTCTCCAAAGCTCAGTCGATTTTCGTTCAACCCACCAAATCCTTGTAACGCAGCCGCTTTCCCACCATCCGGTCAGCGACCAGGGCCATTTGATCCAACGTGTCCATGCGCCTTAGGTTGTGACGTGCGGCAAACTCTCCAACGTATCGGTCGGTGTGCTGTTCCGAGAAGTGGTGAAAGGTTCCGTGGTAACTCCGCTTCAACATCGACCAGAACGATTCGGCTCCGTTGGTGTGGCAGTTGCCTTTGACGTACTCCTGAAGAGAATGCTTGACCGTCTCGTGATTGACAAGCCGGCCGTAAGAGGTTGAATCGTCGGTGTAGATCTTGGCATCTTCTCCCACGTGCTCCAAGACGAAACGGGAGAGGGTTTCAGACTTGGTGTCAGGGACGACTCGGGCCGACACTTGGTTGGAGGGGCGATCTTTGACGGCAGCCACGGCCGTCTTTCCAACGGCTCCACGTCCCTCCAGTTTGGCGCGTTTGGCCTTCGGCATATTCTTCCGCTTTCCGCCGAGATACGCCTCGTCAGCCTCGACCGGGCCGGAGAACAGGGCCATTCCAGTCAGGTTCAGACCTTTCCGTATCCGGTGAGCAAGGTGCCAAGCCGTCTTCTGTGTTACGTCCAGGTCACGATGCAGCTTCATGGAGGAAACGCTCTTGAGGCTGGTAGTAAGGAGGTAGGTCGCAAGCAACCAAGTCTGATAGCCGAGTTTGGAGGACTGCATAACCGTCCCGACCCGGACGCTGAACCGCTTGCCGCAATCGCGGCAACGATACGGCATGGAAGGATGCTTGGCTCCGGTCTGGACGTTGGTGGAGCCGCAATGGACGCAACAGACTTCCTCCGGCCACCGCCGCTTTATGAACCATTCCTCAGCGGCTTTATCGTCGGGAAATCTCTTGAAGAATCCGCGCAGTGAAAGTCCCTCTCGGAACGCCTTTCCGGGTGCCTTGTTCCGTGTCTCGTAACTCATTGCATCCTCCTGACTTACAAGACATATTCTATAGGAAAGTACCGGGATTGTCAACCCCTACGGGCAACTTTTTCGGCACTTTCGTATATAATCCCCATTAGTTTCTCCCGCTGCCCAGCTCAATGTAGTATGTAATACAAAATGAATCCCCGGATCAAGTTGGGCCATGACGTGAGACCCTGTGGCGAGCGTTCCGCGCCCCACCGGTTGCAGCGCGGTTCTCTTCTTGCCACGGGCGGCTGGAGAGGCGTATTCTGAGGAATCAATCGTAGGCCCGCCACCGATCGCGATCTGGGCATCGGCGTGGCAGGAGAGAAACGGTTTGAACCGCAACAGCAGGAGTCGGCCATGACTGGAACGCCCAACGGTTTCATGCGGCAGTTCGAGGAGCAAGGCTATGTGGTGCTGGAAGGCATCCTGGATCGGGAGCGTGATCTCCAGCCCATCCTGGACCACTACCAGCGTCTATTGGACGATCTGAGCCGTCAACTGGAGGCGGAGGGGGTCCTCTCCAGGACCTACGAAGACCTTTCGTTCGGAACGCGCTTGGCGTCGGTGGTCAGCGAGACCCGTGGTGCCTTCTTCCAGCGGATGGAGATCTCGCTACCCCAGAGCGGGATCGACCCCGATACTCCGATTCATCATCCGCCCGAGGTGTTCCGTCTCCTCAGAAATCCGAGACTTCTGGATGCAGTCGAACGCTTCATCGGTCCCGAGATCTACTCCAACCCCGTCCAGCACATTCGTATCAAGCCGCCCCAGCGCCTGCTGTCCGAGGACGTGCTCTCGAACTCGCTGGTCTCACGCACCTTCTGGCATCAGGATCAGGGCGTGGTGACGCCGGACGCCGACTCCACCAAGATGCTGACGGTCTGGGTGCCGGTCACCGACGCCACGAAAGAGAACGGTTGCCTGATGGTGGTGCCGGGCAGTCACAGACGGGGTTTGTCCTTGCACTGCGTGACACCGGGAAAGTTTCAGATTCCCGACCGGCTCATCGGCGCCGGGGCCATGGCTCTACCCATGAAGGCGGGCGACGTCCTCTTCATGCACAAGCTGACCATGCACAGTTCCCTCCCCAATCGAAGCGATGAACTGCGGTGCAGCTTCGATCTTCGATACAACCCCATCGGACAGGCAACCGGGCGTCCCTGGTTTCCGGGTTTCGTGGCGCGGAGCCGTTCCAATCCCGAGTCGGAACTCCGGGATCCGGAGGTCTGGGCGGAGAGCTGGCGTCAAGCCCGAGACCATCTGGCCCAGGTCGAAAATCCCAAGTTTCAACGCTGGGTCGAGGACGACCCCCGCTGCGCCTGACCTCCGAGTGTTTCCCAGATTCCCGGGATCGGTTTATCCGGCCGGATGGACGAATGTCTGCGACAAGGGGCAACCACAAGGGTTGCCCCTACGATTTTGGTTCCAAAACCCCGTGAACGCTCAGAAGATGTATTTGACGCCGAGCATGATCCGCCGGGGCCAGGTCACGTCCCGCTGGACCAACCCGAAGCTGCCGCTGGTGGGATTGGTCACCACGGGGCCGAAGCTGGCGTGGTTGAAGGCGTTCAGGAACTGGGCCTGAAAGCGGAGCCGGTGTCCCTCCTTGATGAAGGTGTCCTTGATGACGCTGATGTCCCAAAAATCGACCGGCGCGGAACGCAGATTGCTGAAGCGGAAGGGGAAGGTCCGCATGTGGGTCCCCTCGGGTGCCCTGGCGGAACTCCTCTCGAATCCGGCGTTGGTGTTGAACCATTTCTCCACGGTCCCGCCGGACAGAGGCAGCTTCTTGGGGTCGAAGCCCGAAGTGGTGAAGACGTTTCCGAAATTCAATGGGAATCCGCTCTGGAGCTGCCACACTCCGGAGACCTGCCAGCCGCCCAGCCAATGGCCGCGTCCGAAGGGCACCTGCCAGATTCCCGTGAGCTTGAAATTGTGGGTCCGGTCCGCGGTCGCCACCACCTCATACGGGACCGGATCGCTCGAGTTGAGGAATTGCCGGGCCTCCATGAACTTGGACCAGCTGTAACCCAGCATGTAGCTGATGCCTCGGCTCAGACGCCGCTCCAGCCGGGTCTCCAGCGCGTGATACCACGCGTAGTTCTGATTGGTCGTGCTCAGGGTCACGTTCCGGAAGTGAGGGTACGGCTTGAGCAGATTGCTACGGCTGATGTTAGCGGTGTTCAATCCCGTCCCTGGCAGCAGTCCGGCGAAGGGATTGGGAAAAGAAGCGCCCAGTAGGGCGATGTTGGCTTCGTTGCGGTGGGTCAGCGTGCTCAGATAACGGCCCGGCAACACGTTCAGGTTCCGGGAACCGAATCCGCCCGTCGCCCGGGTTCCCACGTAGCCCACTTCCAGCAGCGTGTCGGCCGGCAGCATGTGCTGGACAGTTAGTGACCACCGCTGGTTGTAGGGGATCTTGACCGTGTTCTGGTCGTAGAAGCTCACGCTCTGACCCAGATTCGTGGCCAGACCCATGCTGTTTCCGATGGGTTCCTTGATCCCGCCGGGGAAAGGATCCTCGAAGCTGGCGACGTAGGTGACGCCATTGTCGAAACTGGGAACCAGATCGGTCGATTGACTGAATCCGGTGAGGATGGGCCGGAACCGGTTTCCAAAGATGCCCACCGGCTCGTGGAACATCCCGTAACCGCCGCGCAGGACCGTGTCCTCGCCGAAGCGGTAGGCGAAGCCGACGCGGGGAGCGAAGAGGTTCGAGGGAACGTCCCATAGTTCTCTTCGGATTCCGCCGACGCCGGCATAGGTGATTCCTCCCTTGACCTGGAAGGCGCCGGGCGAGATTTCCGGAATGGGATTAGCCATATACGCCGCAGTTGCCGCGGCCGCGATGGGGCTGTCGGCTCCGAAGTCGAAGCTGCTGACGCTCCGGTCGAAACGCTCCGTGACGGGGGCGAAGTACTCCCAGCGAACCCCGATGTTGATGGTCAATTCGGGAGTCACCCGCCAGTTGTCCTGCAGGAAGACGCCGTAGTAGTTGGTGTGGGCCGCGAAGTTGGCGTTCCGGTTGATGTATCCGCTGGAGGGTTGCCCCAGCAGGAAGGCGGCGAAACCCTGACCCTGGGCGCAGGGCGAGGTGTTCAGCGGGCCGTTGGTGAAATCGCAGCCGAAGCGGAAGACCGGATTGGCCCAGGTGAAGCTGGCCTGGTTGGTCAGGCTGCTGCGGAACTCCATACCCAACTTGACGTTGTGGTTGCCCCGGTTGAGGTCGGTGGAAGTCTCCGCGGTGTGGACCATGGTGCGGTAGAGCGCGTTCCGGGTCTCATCGTGGATGCCGCTGAACCCCTGGATCTGGATGTGGGGCAGCGCCGTCTCGGCCGGGTCCACCTGACTCAGCATGTTCTCGGAAAAAGGAAGGGTGGCCAAGTCGAAGAAACCGGAAGGATGATTCGTCTTCTTCATGCTCTTGGCGTAGGCGGGATATCCTCCCCGGTTGAAGCTGTAGCGGAAATTGACGATCGTGGTGGGACTCACGGTCCAGACGTCGTCCAGGCCGAAGTTCCACCTCTTGATGGCCTGCCAGAAACCGGTGGCCAGGTTGCCGTAATAGTCCCGCCACTCACCCGACCAGTTGCCCAGGAGGGCGTAGCTCCCGAAGAGCCGGTTGCTGGGACTGAAGGTGTGGTCGACGCGGGAAAAATACTGGGTCCACCCGGTGGGGGAGGGGGTCACCGGCTGAAAGTTCCGGGTCCCGTCGGCTCCCCCGGTCACGTTGGGCGCAGGCCAGAATTCCAGCAGTTTCTGGGAGATGGGGTGGATCTGGCTGGAAGGGATGATGTTGTTGGGAATGGGCATTCGCGAAAAGAAGCCGTCCCCGGTCGGCTGGATGGTATTGGGATCGTAGATCTGGTATTCGGGACCGGCGTCCAGCAATGCCGACAGGTCCCCCTGCAACATGGCTGGAGAAGGCACGGTCCGGGTCCCGTAGAACTCGGTGGTCTCCTGGAAGGTGCTCTCGAAGGTGAAGGCGAAGAAGGTCTTGTCCTTGAAGACGGGACCGTTGACTCCGCCGCCGTGCCGCCGATAGAAGGATGGCACTTTGTCCGCGCCGGCGCGGTTGTCGAAGAAGGCGGCGGCATTCCAGTCGCTCTTGCGCCAGAATCCGTAGACCGACCCGTGCCATTTGTTGGTTCCCGACTTCATGGTCACGTCCATGGTGGTCCCCGAGTGGTGTCCCTTGGTGGCGTCGTAGTCGTGGGAGATCTTCATCTCCTGGACGGCCTCGGTGGAGGGCTGGACCTGGGCCTGCTGGCTGCCGCCGACGGCGTTCCCCACGTTGTTGATCCCGTTGAGGGTGAAGCCGATGGCGTTTCCACGGGTGCCGTGAAAATAGAAGCCGGTGGCGATGGACCACCCCGGTTCGTCCCACTTCCAGCCGCCACCCGGCGGGCTGGAGGCGCCGGGCGCCAGGATCAGCAGGTGGCTCGGGTTCCCCTGAGCCAGCGGCAGGGTCTCGATCCGTTCATTGTCGATGAGATTGCTCAGCGTGGCGTTGCTGCTCTGAAGCAGGGGTGCCTGGGCCTGGACCGTCACCTCTTCGGTGACCTCGCCCACCTCCAACGTGTAGTCCCGAATCAGGCTTTCCCCCGTCCGCACCTGGACCGGCTGCTTGATGGTCTTGAATCCGGGAAGCGACACGGTCAGCTCGTATTCTCCCGGGTCCATGTAGTTGATCCGGTACGAGCCGGTGTCGTTGCTGACGGTGGAAAGATCCACTCCGGTGGCGACGTTGGCTGCGGTGACCGCCACGCCCGGGATGACGCCGCCGGTGTCGTCCACGATGCGGCCGCCGATGGAGCCGCGGGTTCTCTGAGCCCAGACCGGACTCCAGGCCAACAGGACGACCAGCAGAAAAAGGACGGAGCCCTTCCGTTCGCTCATGATTTCCCCCTCTTTAAAAGGCCAATATGAAAGAAGCTGGCATGCGAAACACCACAAGGCGTATCACTGCCGAGTACCAGAGTCAAGTCTTCCCGGACGGTTTCGGTGCCCGGGACCGGACCGGCCATTGCCGCCGCGTTGTAGAGTAGGTGAGATGCGGGCAAACCTGAGTCTCAGGGTTCTGGGGACGCTCCTGCTGGCCGCTGCCGCCGTCAAATTGCTGGACTGGACCTTTGTCGAGCTCAACGTCCGAACGATCGTCCTTCCCCAGTTCGACGTCCGCTTGATTCCGACCCACGATCCCCGCGTGACGAAACGTCTGGCCAGCGTCCTCAGATATGAGCAGCCGCCGCGGATCGTCTTTACGGGAGATTCCCGGACCAAGTGCGGATTCGACCCGGAAGTGATCGGCCGCGCGTTGAACCTGCCGCCCGAGACTTTCTTCAACTTCGGCACCGGCTCGCAGACGGTCCGCTTCACACGGCGGGTCTTCCTGCCCGAACTGCTCCTGGGCAACGGCATTCGGCCCGGGACCCTGGTGTTCGGGGTCAGTCCGGATTGGCTCCTGACGACGGCAAAGTCCACACGGCTGATCCGCCTCTACCGGGACTCTTTGCATTTTCGGATGACTCATCCCGAATCGGGTGCCGAGGATTCGATCGGGACGATGATCTCCCATTTCCTGGCTCGCCATCTCGCCCTCTACCGCTACCGTTCCGACCTCATCCATCAGGAGCTGATCCCGGACCTGAAGTGCTGGTTTCTGGGAGACTGCTACGTCACTCCCTACGTCGACGCCTCCATGACCTTCCGGGAGGCGGAACGGGTGGCCGGCCTGCAGACCCGGTATGGGTGGCACAGTGATCTGTGGGCCTTGCTGACCAGCGGCGAGTACCGGAGCGAGGGGGACCGGCCCCGTTTCACGGAAGAGAATGCCGTCGACCGGAATAATCTGTCAGGGCTGATCGACGAGGTCAGAGACGCCGGGATCAACCCCGTCTTCGTGATCATGCCCCTGCACCCTTCGTTCCTCCGGGTCCATGAGCCGGCCACCTCCCGAAACCAGCGCCTGCTGGAATCTCTGGCCGAAGAGAAAGGGGTCGACGTTCTGCACCCTCTCCAGGATTACTCCGACGCCAGTCTCTTCACGGACGGGCACCATCTCTCCCCTTCCGGCGCCGCTTGGTTCAGCGCCGATATCGCCCCTCGGCTCCGGCCGTACCTTTCCGGCCGTTGAATTTCCCTGCCACCACACAAAATGAATCAACCTCCGACACCATGCCGATTTGAGTCCGTCGACTCTGCTATTTTAAGAACTCGTCGCGGTTATATTTACGGTCCCTTGATGTGGGCGCCGGCGATGGACGAGGGGAGAATCGTGATCAACCGCCGCAGGTCGACGTGTGCCTCTCGGTCGATCGTGAGAACGATCAGGAGAGGTTCGACAATATGAAGCTGGTCGTCACCGGGAGCAACGGTTTCATCGGCCAGAACACCTGCCGGAGGCTGATCGACCTGGGCCATCAGGTCATCGGCGTCGACGACCTGTCCGAGGGTTCCTCCAGGCGCCCGGTGGACGGAGTCCTATATCATGTCCGCTGTGTAACCGACACGGAGTGGCTCCGCCGCCTGTTCCGGGAAACCAAGCCTTCTGCGGTAATCCATTTGGCGGCCGTGCCGCGAGTCTCCTATTCGGTCCAGGAACCTCTGAGGAGCGCCACGCCCAATCTGACCGGCACCATCTCGGTGCTGGATGCGATGCTCAAGTCCGGTCTCGTGGGGGAGAGCCGGCTGGTGTTCGCCAGCAGCAGCTCCGTCTACGGCGGCGCCGACACCCTGCCCACGCCCGAGACGCATCCCTGCCACCCACAGTCGCCTTATGCTCTGACCAAGCTGCAGGGAGAGCAGTGGTGCCGGATGTTCCATCGCCTCTACGGTCTGGACGTGGTGAGCCTGCGCTACTTCAACGTGTTCGGACCCGGGGCCCGTTTCGGCGGCGCCTATTCCACGGTGTTGCCGGCGTGGCTTCATCACCTGTACGTTGATCCTTCGTACCAGCCCTATCTGGAAGGGGACGGCACGCAGACGCGGGACTTCTGCTTCATCGACAACGTGGTCCAGGCCAACCTCGCCGCCGCGGTGCGACCGCGTAGCTTTTCCGCTGAAGTGCTGAACATCGGACAGGGGCAGGCCCATTCCCTGCTCGAACTCCAGCAAGCCTTGGAGCGGATCAGCGGCAGGAAGCTCCCGCTCGAACGCCGGCCGCCCCGCACCGCCGACGTGGCGCACACCCAGGCCGACATCTCGCAGGCGCGGGCCGAGCTGGGATTCAATCCGACCAACGACTTCCAGGCCGAGCTCACTCGGACCGCGGACTGGTACCGGGAACGCCGGCCGGCGCCCGCCGGGAACGCCTGACATTCCGCCATGGCCCGCGGAGCCGGATCCCAGCGAAGGCGAAATAACCTCAGCCCATGATCGAGTGGTTCCGACATCTCGGCGTTTCGCTTTCCCGCTTCACCGAACGCTGGGTGCCCGATTCCTGGGTCATCTGCATGTTCTTGACGGCCGCCGCCCTGCTGCTGGCGGTGGCCGGCGCCGGCGTGGGCTTGGAGGCGGCGGTCCTGGCCTGGGGGACAGGCATGTGGACCCTGTTGGAGCTGGCGATGCAATTCGCCATCGCCATGGTGGCCTCCCACGCCTGCGTGTCGTCGCGGCCGGTCTACCGGCTGCTGGATCGCATCGCCCGGATTCCCGACCCCGAGCGGCCACTTCAGGCCGTGCTCCTGGCGGGCCTGTTCTCGCTGGTCACCGGATACCTGAACTGGGCCTTCTGCATCGTCGGCGGCGCCCTCTTCATTCCCTTCGTCTGCCGTCACAATCCGAGGGCGGACATCCGGATTCTGATCGTCGGCGCCTACCTGGGGATGGGGACGGTGTGGCACTGCGGGCTGTCCGCTTCCGCGCCCCTCATCATGGCCACTCCAAGGAATCCGTTCCTGGAACCGGCCACGGGACAGCCGGTGGTGGATCGCCTGCTACCGGTCACCGAGACGCTGTTCAACCCCTTCAACCTGATCTATACCGTCGGAATCGCCGCCGTCGGGCTGGCCACCCTCCTTCTGCTGCACCCCGGACGAGATCGGATCACGCTCTCTACGGAGCAGGTGGAAGCTATCCTGCCTCGACCGCCGTTGCTTCCGGAGAGGATCTCGACACCGGCCGGCGCTCTCGAACGTTTCCGCGGCTGGATTGCGCTGGCCGTGGTCCTGATCCTCTATCCCCTGGGCCATACCCTGGTCACTCGAGGCTTTGGGACGGCGTGGACCATCAACGGCTACAACATGCTCTTTCTGGGAACCGCTCTGCTGCTCCATGGCCGCCCCGATTCCTTCATCCAGGCCTGCCGCAAAGGTGCGGGCGCGACCTGGGGAATCATCCTGCAGTTCCCCTTCTATGCCGGCATCTTCGGCGTGATGAACAACACGGCGTTGGGTGCCTGGCTGGGCGGGTTGTTCGCCAAGTTGGCATCCGCGGGCACCTATCCGATCGTGGTCTACGCCTATTCGGGTTTCATGAACCTCTTCGTTCCCTCGGGAGGCTCCAAGTGGATGATCGAGGCCCCCTTCCTGATCCCCGCCGGCGAGGAACTGGGGGTTTCGGTGACCACGATCCTGCTTTCCTATGCCTACGGCGACTCCACGACGAACTTTATCCAGCCCTTCTGGGCGATACCGATATTGTCATTGACGCGGATGCGGTTCGGGGACGTGGTGGGCTACTCGTCACTGGTGGGTCTGGCCTGCTTCTGCTTCAGCGTGATCGCCATGCTCCTGATCCCGATCCGGCTCTAGGAGCGGGGGTTTGCAACCCCCGGTTCCGGGGCTTGGGGGGACTGACAGTCCGTCGCTTTGTCCAACTGAGCTACGGGATGTGGGGACTAATAGTAGTTCCTGGGCCTGGGCGAGATTCTGACGAAGCAACGAGATCCGAACCATACTGCGACTGGAAGCCAGAGATCGGAAAGGCATCGAGGCACTTTAAGGATTATCCTGACTACATCCCCCAATTTGAGGGGGAAAAGGAAACCTTACTTTCAAGATATTCGGCCAAACTCTCACCGGTTCTTGCTGGTTTCGAAGGGCCTGTATTCCACTAGGGCCGAACTCCCAATGATGTCGACTATGGTTACTGACATTTCGACACCGAACGCGTCTGTTAGCCTCATCGGTTTGCCCAGCCGGAACGACACCGGCTGCTGCCGTCCCTGCTCGATGGCGACGTTGTCTGCGTACAGATAGGTCCGATCGGAAGTATCGCGTATCGGGTTCAGCCGTCCGCGAAGTCCGGGGAGATGTCCGGTAGACTGTGGAAAAATGATCGCGCCTCCGGCCAGGAGCGGAGCCAGTTCCAGCAACAGGCCGCCTTGGCGCGGAGTCCACTCCCGTGCCAACCCGGCAGTGTACCCGGAGACTGCGGCGTAAACGGTCATCGGCAGATGCGTCGTGTACAGGTCGAAGTCTGCTTCGCCAGCTTCGTCGGTTGTTGCCCGTTGCCAAGTCTTGTTCGGAAACAGGGCCAGGATGTCGACGCCGACTAGAGGCTCGCCCTCCATGTGCACCGTGACCGTGGCGTCCGACGGTGTGAGTTCGAGTCTGGCCGCCGGGATAGCCAGCACCAGACTCGACACATCAATGACTCTGTACTCCGGCTCAATGCCGGCGGTCTCGCGGGTTTCCGTGAGGATGATCGAGACGCCGTCCCCTCGGCGTTCCATCATGTATCGGCGATGCCGAGACCCGGGAACGTCGCCCACGGGGATTCGTCCAAACACGGAAGCGAGAACTTCGTTGCGTGTTGCTTGACTCGAATCCATGCTGTCTATTGTCATCCCGTTGGGAAGTTGACCGGGCGAGTCAATCTCCAGCCGATCCTTGAACATCGACAGCCTGATCCGGCGCGAGGACATTGAGTAGTCGCGGTGCACAACCGCGTTGACCACGGCTTCAAACACCGCAGACTTGCTGTACTGCGGCGCATCTTCTCGCGAAGGCGTCTTGCGTGCCGATACGCGCATGTTGCGGACCACGAACTTCACCGCGTGAGCGATCTGGATGGGAAGCGGCCCTGCGATTTCCTGTGCGTCCAACTGGCCGGAGGCTCGTTCCTTGCCGCGATAGCGGGTCGCCACGATAGTCGCTTGCGGCAACCAGTCCTGGGGAGAGTTGGTGCAGAGCAGCACGCCAGCTACCGTGGCCCGGTCCACATCGGCTTCATCGGGCGCCAGAAGCCGAAGGTTCATCAGAGCCCGGCGAGGGTCAGACGCTCCTGCCACGCTGAGCAGCGGTTCCCAAAGACGCTCGTTGAGGGTCTCGAAGCCGGTCTGCGGAACAATCTGCCGGTCGAACCAGACGTAGCGGCTCTGGGCGCGTCCTCGCGCCAGCCGCAGACGCTCGTCGCCGCCGAGGCGGCGTTTGGTTGCGCCGACCCGGATGAATGCGCGACCGGCTCGCTCGTGTACGGCATCGCCCCGCGGTACAGCCACGAGTACGAAGGCCCTGCCGTCGAGTTCTCGATGGTGAACGTGGATGCGAAGGGAAGGTTCCACCGCGTCCGTGCTCACTTCGACCAACAGGTGGTCAAGAGCGGCCATCTGCTCTGGGGACATACCCTGGATCCGACCGCCGTCGGAAATCCCGCAAAGAAGCACGCCCCCGTTCGCGTTGGCGAAGGCCGCAATCTCATCGGAGAGGTCCTCTCGCCGGAGGCTTGTCGGGCGATCGCCACTAAATTCGATCTGCTTGAACTCCCAGCCGCTGTCCTCGCCCAGGCGCAAACGCTGGCGGATTTCCGCGTCGGTTACGTTCACGAGTTCCCTCCGGGCTTCACGGCCCCCCACCCTCGAACCCCAGCATCTTTAGATTCTCGGTGAGCGCGGTGTCGAGCCTCGGTCGCTCGGCCTGCTTGGCGGGCATCTTCGTTTCTGATTGCATCCTGAGATTCCCAACTATCATACGCTGATGGAAGCGGGGCGGGAGTCGAACCCGCGCGGCTTAACAGCCCGTGGTGAAAGTCCCGCGAGCACCGAGACCGTTCCTGCGCCCGCCGGACAAGGCGCAACGGAGGGAGCATACCGGGAGTATGTGAGCCGATAGCAACGCAGTCCGCCGGGATGCAGGGACGGTCGAATGCCGTGACGACTTTTACCACGGGCTGTTAACGCCGTACCGATTACAAGTCGGCTACCAGGAAACGGGTTCAGCCGGCAACCTCCGCATTTGCTCCGTAAAAAGTTAATGTTCGTTAGTTTTTGACTGAGAGACAATTAGGACTAACAGTCCCCCCTCCCAAATGGGGGACAAGACTGTCCCCCCTCCAGGCGCGTTGACCGGGATGCCCGGCCCGGAATAGACTCGATTCGAGCAGATCATTCCATGGCCTCACCAAGAAGCAGCCGGTGAAATTGAATCAAGCCCTCCATCCGGAGTGGACGCGGCGCCATTTCTTCTCTCGGACCACCTTGGGTGTGGGGACGGCGGCTCTGGCGTCGCTGCTGCGCCCCGAGCTGGCGGCTGGTTCCGTGGACGGCGGAGTCGGGAAAAGGGGCCTGCCCGGCCTCCCCCACTTCGCTCCCCGCGCCAAGCGGATCATCTTCCTCTACCAGTCGGGGGGACCCTCCCAACTCGACCTGTTCGACTACAAACCCCGGCTCCAGGAGCTTCGAGGCACCGATCTGCCTGCCTCCATCCGCAGGGGACAGCGCATCACGGGAATGACTTCGCAGCAGGCCCAACTCCCGGTGGTCCCTTCCCTCTTCAAGTTCGAGCAACACGGCCAGTCCGGGACCTGGGTCAGCGAACTGCTGCCTCACACGGCCCGAATCGTCGATGAGCTGCTGATGGTGAAGACGGTGCACACGGACGCCATCAACCACGATCCGGCCATGACCTTCATTCAGACCGGAAGCCAACAGCCCGGCCGGCCCAGCATGGGCGCCTGGCTGAGCTATGGCTTGGGAAGCGAAAACGACAGCCTGCCCAGCTTCGTGGTCCTGGTCTCCAAGGGGGAGATTCGGGCCATGCAGCCCATCATGTCCCGGATGTGGGGAAGCGCATTCCTCCCCTCCAGCCACCAGGGGGTCAAGTTCCGGGGCGGCGGCGATCCCGTGCTCTATCTCTCCAACCCTCCGGGGATCAGCATGGCGACCCGGCGCCGCATGATGGACGGAATCGGAGACCTGAACCGAATCCGCATGGATTCTTTGGGGGACCCCGAGATCGCCGCCCGGATCTCCCAATACGAGATGGCCTTTCGGATGCAGGCTTCGGTCCCCGAGTTGACCGACCTCTCCCAGGAACCGGAGCGCACCTTCGACCTCTACGGCCCCGACTCCAGGACGCCCGGAACCTATGCCGCCAACTGCCTGCTGGCCCGGCGCCTCAGCGAGAAGGGGGTCCGCTTCGTGCAGCTCTTCCACCGGGGATGGGATCAGCACCTCAACCTTCCCAGTGCGATCCGGGAGCAGTGCACCGCGACCGACCAAGCCTCGGCTGCGTTGGTGACGGACCTGAAGCAACGGGGGCTGCTGGAGGAGACACTGGTGATCTGGGGCGGCGAGTTCGGAAGAACGGCCTACTGCCAGGGCCAGCTCACCGAGGACAACTACGGCCGCGACCACCACCCCCGGTGCTTCACCATGTGGATGGCCGGCGCCGGCATGAAGGCGGGCGCCGTCTACGGAGAGACCGACGACTTCGGCTACAACGTGGTTCGGGACCCGGTGCACGTCCACGACTTCCAGGCCACCGTCCTGCATGCCCTGGGAATCGACCACACCCGGCTCACCTTCAAGTTCCAGGGCCGCCATCACCGGCTGACCGACATCCACGGAAAGGTGATGGAGGAGTTCCTGGCCTGAAGCAGATGACCATCTCGAGCGAGGATCAGCCTGCCGGCCACCCCCCGGCTTTTTGACTTTCCTACGAACGCGGCCGGCCGGACGCCGTGTACTTTCCGGGACGCCACGTAGCCACGCGCATCTCGTAGTGAAAGTCTTCCGAGACCTGGGTGTAGAAGGCGGTGACGGCCCGGCCGTCGGCCAGTTGCACGCTGCTGGGATACCCGCAGTCGGCCCGGGGACAGTCGGCGATGCGGATGGGCGGGCTCCAGGATTTCCCCTGGTCCTCGCTGAGCCGGACGTCCACGCCGAAGTTGTTCCAACAGCGGTTTCCGTAGCTGAGGAGAACGCGTCCGTCCGACAGTGCCGCCAGGTTGCCCGTCACCTGCATGGGCAGACTCAGTGGCATCTTTCGCTCCCAGGTGCGAGCGTCGTCCGTGGAGACGAACAGTTCCAGATGAACGTCGCGCCTCTCCTTGAACTCCCGCGACGCGGCCAACCAGTGGCCACCTCCGAGATGCAGGATATCGGCTTCGTTCCCGCCCGGATTCAAGGGAACCGGATCGCCCCAGGTCCACCCGTCGTCCCGGCTTCGCAGCAGATAGGATTCCCGCAGATCCTCCCGCCGAAGGTAGACCGGCGCGCACAGAGATCCATCTTCAGCGATACGAATATCGCCGAACGCGATGAATTCATTGTCTCGTCCGGCCGGAGAATCGGGAGGAGCGGGAAAGTCCCGGCTCACCTCCCAAGTGCGTCCGCCGTCGGACGAGCGGCAGACCCAGGCCCGGACCACCCGCCGGTGAGGACCGCTCAGGACACCCTTGGGCGCCCGGTCCGCCCAACCGCTGCACAGGACCACCAGATCACCGTTCGCGGCGAAACCGGCCGCGCAGTTCATGCGGGCCGTGGTGGGCTCATGTTCGGCCGGCCGGCTGCGAAAGCGCCAGGTCCGGCCGTCATCCTCGCTGGCCCAGCAGTCCAGGTCCCCCTCCCAGAGCCCGTGACAGGGTTGGTTGTAGAGGAAGGCCACCAGGGTTCCGTCCTCCAGGCGTTTGAGATTGGGCCAGGCGCAGACCTTCTGGATCGCCGTCCGGATGCGGCTACCCGGAGGATCTCCAGTAGTGTGGGCGGACGCCGAAGAGACCAGCGCCGGCAGGACCAAGGAAGCCGCGCCGGCTTGAAGCGCTTCCCTTCGATTCATGGAGTCCTTTCACGATTGGATTCGGTGCCGTTGCGGGAGGCGCCAGTATAGCAGCCGGCTGCGAAAGTCCGATTCGGCGTTGCTTCCATAGGACGGTTCACTTGCCGCTTGGCATATGCCCGTGATATACAATGGTCGCATTGAGACGGTGCAGGTCAGAGTCGGAGTGCAAGTATGGAAACTACTGCCAAGCTGTTCGTAAATGGTCGCAGTCAAGCCGTTCGGATCCCCAAGGCGTTTCGTTTCGAGGGCGTCGATGAAGTGATCATCCGTAAGGACGGAGAAGCCTTGATCTTGTTGCCTGCTCGCAAGAGCTGGAAATCCTACGCCGAGGAAGCTCCGACCGTGGACGACGATTTTATGGAGTCCAGACCAGAGCTGATGGATAGCCATCGAGTCACGTTTTGATGCGGTATATGCTGGATACCGACATCTGCAGCTACGTGATTCGGGCGAGAGATCTGCCATTGCTGACGACCCTTCACGCAAGAGCGCATTCGGGTGCGGAAATATCGATTTCCGCCATCACCTATGCTGAGTTGCGACTTGGCGCCGAGAGGTCTCAACGCGTCAAGAGTTACAAACGAGCCATCCGGCTGTTTTGCGACCGGCTGAACCGCATTATGGCGTGGAACGCAAAGGCAGCGGAGGAGTTCGGAACGCTACAGGCAGAGTTGTTCAGAATCGGAACGCCCATCGGCGGCAATGACGCCATGATCGCCGCGCACGCTCTCAGCATCGGCTGTGTTTTGGTGACCAACAACCGGAAACACTTCTCCAGAGTTCCCGGACTCAAGATCGAAAACTGGATCACTTGATTCACATCGGAAAGAGACCCCATGTCCCAATGTCCCAAGACCAGCATCGGAATCGACAACCCCTGGTATCCGGAGGGGGGACCGGGGCGGCACCTCAAGGCCCGCCTCAAGCGGGGGGAGGTGTTGATCGGACCCATGCTGGAGGCGTATGCCCACCCGTCCCTCGTCAAACTGTTTCAGCACGCGGGATTCGATTTCGTCTATATCGAGTACGAGCACAGCCTCTTTGCCTTGCAGGATCTGGCGGACACCATTCTCTCGGCCCGGGACAACGGCCTGCCGGTCATCGCCAAGACGCCCCAGCTGGAACGCCAAGAGGTCTCGAAGTTGCTTGAGGCGGGAGTGGTGGGCATCCAACTGCCCCGGACCGAGACCCGGGAGCAGGTCCAGAAGTTGCTGAGTTACCTGAAGTTTCCACTGGAGGGAACCCGGGCCGTGGCGCCGGGATGGGGCAACAGCGACTACCGGCACGTCACCGATTGGCAGGGCTGGATGGACGAACAGGACCAGGAGACCGCGGTGGTGGTGCATCTGGAAACGGTCCGCGGATACGAGAACGCTGAGGAGATCCTGAGCCTGCCCGGGGTGGACATGTGTTACGTGGGCCCGGGAGATACTTCCATCGAGTTCGGACACCCGGGCGACTACGATCACCCTGCGGTGCGGGGTCCCATGGAGACGGTCCTGGAGCTCTGCAAGAAGTACGGCGTGGCCTTCGGCACCACCCCGTCGAGCGGCGCCGCCGCCGGCGAGTGGGCCCGCAAGGGAGCCACCTTCTTCGAAGCCGAATCGGAATTGGGATTCATCCGGACCGGGGCCGCAGCCCTGCTGGACGACTACCGGGCAAACATCAGATAAGGATTGGATCGGGGGTTTCCAACCGCCGAACTCCAGAGTGACAATTTGGCGCTGAAGAATGGGCGATTGGAAATCCGTTGCTCGGTCCAACTGAGCTACAGGATTGATCCTTTATTTTCAACAGGTTATCCCAAGTATTCCCTCGAATCATTGCCCCTTGCTTCCTGCCCGTTGCCTGTTTGTTGCCTGTTGTGTTTGTGAGTCTTCGTTAGCCTGTGCCTCCCGAATGCTTGCCAGCGCATGCGAACTGACGTACCCCGCATACCGCATCGTCGTGCTGATCGCCGAGTGTCCCATCAGCTTCTGCACCGTCCTCACGTCCACACCCTGCATCAGCCAATGGCTGCACCGGAAGCGCCTCAGATCGTGAAATCCGACCTTCAACCCCACCTTCTCGGCAGCGCGACGTAGCGGCTTGTCGAGATTCACCCATCTCGTCCCCGTCCGGCTGTTGACGAAGACGTATGGAGTGTTCAGATAACGAACCAGCCCGACCAGATATCCGGTGGCGTACTTCGACAGCGGTATCTCCCTCGTCTCGTCGTTCTTGGTGAGTTCCACCCAGAGCAATTCGCGACGCAGGTCCACCCGTTTCCAAGTGAGCGACAACGCTTCTCCCTTGCGTATCCCCGTCTCGCCGATCACTGCGATCATGGCTTGCAGGTAAGGGTTGTCCACCGCCTCGACCAGGTCGCGGAACTGCTGAACCGTCAATGGCCGGAAGACCTTCTTGGGCTCCTTTAGTTTGGAAAACCGCACCAGCGGGTGCGTGTCGATCTCCCCACACTCCAGCGCGTAGGAAAACAGCTTGCTGATGGCGGCGATGGCGCGGTTCACCGTGGCCGATTTGACTTGCTTCTTCCTCTGGGCGACGTAGCGGTGCAGGTCCTTGCGTTGGAACTCCTTCAGGGGAATGTTCCCCAGCATGGCGTTGAGGCTCTTGAACGAACCCTCATAGCTCCGCCAGGAGCGCATGCGAGGTTTGCAATACTCCTCGAGAAAACGCTGGTAGAAACTGTGCACCGTCCAGATGGTGCGTTTCCCACCGGCGAGTTCCTCCTTGAGTTGCTTCCAGGTGCCGTCCAGGATGCTGGACTCCACCCGAGTTTGGAGCGCCTGTGCGCTCCGGTAGTTGGGGGCGTACATTCGGAGCCGACCGGATCCGTTCGGCCAGTACTTGCTGAAGACGTATCGTCTCCTCCCCCGGCGATCCTTCACCTTGTAGATGCCCATGCATCTCCTCCTTTCTGGATCCGGGTTCTTCGCCGTGGGGCGAATCGTACCACGGCTCCAGAGAATCGACATCGTCGTCCAAGTCCTCCTGAGCGAAGACCCGCCGTAGCCGGCCGGCGGTGTCGAGTTCGACTCTGGCTTTGATGATGTTCAAATCGGCCAGGTTGCGAATCGTGCCGATGGCATTGCTCAGGTACTGGGCCGCGGCGGCAACACTGAAGGGCCTCCGGTTAGGCACTTGGATCAGTGCGACGGGCCGGCTCGAAGTCTGATATCCCCAGCTTCCCGGCTTCCCGGGCAATCAGCGCATCGGTTACAGGCGAACCATAAAATGGGGGGTCCTGCGTAGCTGAGTGCCCGTTAGGTCCCTTTTGCTGGCAGGCTTCGGCTGGGGGTACAGGGCCTTCAAGCGGCACATCGAGGAGAACATGGATGACGAGGAGCGCCCAGAGCGCTACCGTCGGCAGCAAATACATCAGGGCGAAGGCAACGGAACCGATGGAGAGAGCACCGTGAGAAGTAAAAAAAGCCGAACCTTCCAGGTCAACACTAGGAACGTCGCCTGTCCGGTTTTCATAGGAGCCAGCGACGCCCCGAGCACCCGATAGAATTCAGGATCGGACTTCCAAGCCACCGGATCGAATATCAGTCTGGCATTCCCCAGTACGCCAACTTGTCCCGAGCCCCGGCACGCGCCATTGCGCACTCTCTGTTGGCGATATCGGATAACCTTGAGGAAGACTGATGGACGAACCCCAATGGAGAGAGTTCATTGGGGCACTCAGCTACGCAGTTCCCCTTGCCTAGACCCCTGACGGAGCCCATCATTCCCCAACACATTCGGGCCAGTCCGGTCCGTGCATCCTCCCAATTTCGGATGCGGCGCAACCGGCGAGAACTTCCTCAAGGGCGTCCGCTTCGGCCTGATCGACAGACAGCCTGTATTTGCGCTTCACCTCAATCACCGTCCCTGCAAACCAGCACTCATTGGTCCCGGGCACCCACTCCGCAGCATCCTTGTCCAGCTTCTCGGATTCCCAGTAAGGATTGAACTCCTTCGGTATCAGCGTCAGATTAGACAGATCAGAGGCGAATTGCTTCTTGGCCTCTGCACTGGCACGACACAGACCCGAGTCGTGTGCTTCGGCCCGGGAAACCATATGATCGAGGCTCATTTCGTCGGTGCTGGCGAAGCACTGGTAATCGTAGGGACAGAAAGCTCCCCCCTGCTGCTTGGCGACTTGATCCTTGATTGAAGCCGGGTAGCTGTAGTCTTCCGGGTCATACGGCGAGCAACGGTTTTCCGGTTCGATCCGCAACCCGTGGAAGGTCTTTGGCTCCGGGCATTCAGCAAATACTTCGTGGTGCAACGTCACGGGGGCAGAGGATATGGTCCGGCCCCACTTGTCCACATGCCTCCAGAACTGTGAAATCTTCAGGAGACGCTTTCCCCCATCTACTGGCGGATGAGAAACTTTCGTCCAGGCCGGAGCGTCTCCATCTGTACTCTCCCGCCGACTGTCCAGTTTGTCTCCGGCCTCGATTTCAAAGGTGAGCCCAGAATCCTCCAACTCCAAATCTTGGCAGTGCTCACCCTGTGTCACGGCGACCACCAATGGTTCGTCGAGGGTGTTTCGCATGGACGTGATGAGGACATGATGCTCCCCTCCGTAAGTGTCGGGGAAGTGAGGATTCGGGACGTAGTATTCCGTCACGTCCTGGGCCAGCAGCACGCCATTGAACAAAACGGCGATTGCGATGGCACAGAGGTTCCTCATTACTCGCTCTTTCCTTGATAACCGTTTGGCCTCCACTGAAGGGAGCGCACGCTAGCATATTAGCACGCTACTCTCTGCTGGAACCTAGATTGAGATTCGGAAGCGGCGGGCGGCGAAGCTTCCGCTGGGGAAGGTCGTCTCCGGTCGCGAAGCTCGGGTCCAGAGATGCACCCGGCGCGCCGTGGAAGAGTGGAAGGGAGGACCGCTCTGGGATCGGATCAGAGCCCAATAAAGGGGACTATGCCCTTCTCATAGGACCGAAGTCAGACCGATGACCAGAGATGTTCCAGTATCTGTTTGGAGTGCAAGAGAGCCCTTTGTGCTTTGGACTTAACTTCATCACGGGGGATTGTGCTAGAGCCGTGAACTGCTCCATTCCCCCATCTTCGAATTCGATGGGCAGCCCCAGCCAACTGGTCGTTCAGATACTTAGACCATTGCTGCTTAGGCCCGTACTGCTTGTGTGCTTCCTCGATGAGAGTGTAGAGATTTTTATCGACCCAACGCTCTCTACGTTTATCATAGGTCTGGATGGCACGTTTGCCATGATCGCATTCAATCCGCTTTTTGAGCATTTCCTCTAGCGCTGTTCGGCAGACTGCCAAGCACGCTTTGTCAAACCCGTAACGGAAGCAGGCCGCAGCTTCGGCCATATAGTCATCCACCCCCTCCGGAACATCCTCCAGAAGCAGAATTTCTTGGACCGCCTTTTGTTTGCTGCGGCCCACAACCTGATCCAGCTTGTTCAACATCTCGAATGCATACGCTTCCTCTAATCCGACGCCGACCTCAGGAACCCTCTGCCGTAGAAATTCCTGAGGTGATGGTCTATCGGAAAAAATCTCGGTAAGAGTTTTCAGGAGGTCAGGATTCGTCTTTCGGATAACAGGGCCGCTAGGGCGATCTCTGGCTTCAACACCTAGGTTGGACAAGAACATGGTGATGGCGGCGTTATCCATTACTCGTTTGTTAAACTCATGATCATCTTCGTCTATGCACCAAGTCTTCGAAATTAGGCAGTCCCCAAACCCGAACCACCAATGCTCACCGGAATCGTCTTCAAAGAGGGTCACTCCCTCCACAATTCGTTGCAGGTGATCCAATAACATTTGCTGAGTGGAGGGCCATGGTCGCTCCCCCTGAGAGGATTTCGTGCTCATAATGGTTGTCCCCATCTGATCAGGAGGAGAAGAATGCGATCTTGAGGAGCAGGAAGATGACAGCAGGAGCGAAGACATACTTGATGATCTTGGAATCTGCTTTCAGGCTGGCGATGTCGGTTTTGAGTTCGATGATGTCCTGTTTGGTGGCTAACTGGTCACTGATTGGAATGGCCTCCGCCGCCGCCCGTGCCTTGGCTTCAGTCGCGCCCGCATCGATCAACGCGTCGTAAATCTCGCTTACCATGACTCCCATGGGTTCTCCTCCAATTCAGCCCAGTTTACCTCCCAACCGATAAATCACGCAGCGTCGGATGGTTTCCCCGAGTCGCGGACCAGGACGAAATCTCCCGGCGCTCGATGACGTCTAACACGGTGGCGGTCCAGGAGTCTCCCCGCCGGGGCGTAATCTCGATGGAGCACCTGGCCGGGTCCTCGGGGAGCTTGACGGCATCGCCAAGGTAGGAAGATCCCCAGGAGCCATCTTCGAGCTTGTAGGGACTCCAACTCCGAAGCGGCGGAGATCTCGTAGTTGGAGTTTCCAGGAGGGGCGCCACCCCCGGAGCCGCACCCAACGTTGCTGGGTCAGGCCCGCGCGTAGCAGAGAGCGGACCCAGGCGCCGACGTTCACATAGCGTTCCGACTCCAGAAATTCCAGGACTCGGTCCAGGTCGTCGTCCAAGCGGACGCGAAAACCCTTCATCCTTCAAGCGTACCACAGGGGCACTTATAGCCTGTGGTCATACATAGATCACATTGTATCACGTGGGGAGCATGGACGCCTTGGACGGCCACAACAAGTCTTCAGGAATCTTCGCAGGGGCCTTCCCGCAGGGATCAATGAGACGGGAGCGACCCCCCCAGGGGGTGTTGCGCAAATGTGAATTGCGCAACGCCCCCGTGCCCGATACGGGCAGCAAAAAGGGGGGGTCGCTCCCGTCCACCTCCGATTTCCCCGTGCGGGCGCCGGCGTCCGCGGATCTGGCCGTAACCACAAGCAGGAAAGGGAGATCGGGGGAAGCGTCTTTGTGAATCACCGGGACCGCTTTTTGTGAATCCACCCGGCTTGTCCCATTCACACTCCCGGATCGGCCACATGACCCCCTTGACGCACTGCCGAAACGAGTCACGAATGACCTCTCGCCTGCAAGGCGCGGTAACCGTTGTTGGCTGAATGACCGAGGTGTGGATGCCCTCTTGTCTCCTGTAGAAAAGGAATTTAGGAGCCTATCGACTAGATTTCTCGGTTTTCCCAAACAGAAATTACTTTCTCCCTTTCGCTTTGAAGCTGTCTGATTCCTGGCACGCCTTGGTTCGGGGCACGTGGCGTAAAATCAAACTCCCAATCAACCCACTCGACCGGGAAACCGACAGTTTGGGCATACTCGTATGTGGAGTCATGCTTATAGCTTTCCCATCCTTCTTGCTCCAGTCGGCAAATGCCTTTTACAGCGACTCCTTCAATCCCCACAACAAGATCACCGGATCTCAAGCTCAACAAGTCCCACATGATACGAGAGGCTTGACTACTGTACTCTTCGCCGTACACAAGCAAATGCCGGGCCCTCACCTTGTGAGTGAATGCGTTTCTATCCCCCTTTTCAACTAGAGTGCAGAGTGTTCTCAGATCTCCCAGTTTCGGCCATCCTTGTGCTACCACTTTCCGATTTTTCAACTTTTCGTAAGAAGCATTCCCCTGATTCCGATCAATGGCAAGCCACCATGTATTCACGGCTCCTCCCTCCTCATTTGGGGTAACGTCTATTAGAGTTCGTCTCTCTCACAGACAAGCATAGCATCCCGGAAATCCACCCGTGGCTCAGAGGAATCTCCCCCTTGTGGTGCGCGACTGGCATGGCGCGTCTGAAGCGCCCGCCAGCGACTCCAGGCACACTTCCTCCGGCTCGGGGATTCCAGGGGGCGGCCACTCCATCGGGAATGGCGAAAGCTGTTGGCAGTCTTGTGATCGGCCCGGCTATACGACTAATTCTCGATGGCCGGTACGACTCCGCACGCCACGCGCGATCCACCTCCGCCAAGCGGATCAGGCATGTCCGAGTAGTTGTCACCACCCGCGTGAACCATCAAGGAACGACCCGCAAGATTGCTTACCTGGACCCGCCGGGTGACTACAGGAGCGGTCGCTGTGCCGTTTCCGGCGACCATCAGTCTCGGCAGGTCTCCAAGATGACCGTTCCCCTCGGGTCCTTCGTGACGCCCCGTATTCGCCGGGTCATAGTGCCCTCCCGCGTTTTTGGTCAGCCATGTCGCAGTCCAGGTTCACATGGACGTGAAAGCCATGCTCGCCAGCAGTGACGCCTGTCAAATCGGGCGTGAAGCGGACACCGTTGTCCGTGTCCTCAACCATCACGGAGCCGAGTGCTGCCCCCGAGACCGTCGCGTAAATGTCGACCGCAACCACCGGCGGTGGTGCTGCCATCGTTTCTTCCGGCAGCCTATCACTCTCCAGAGGAATCACCGGTAGCGTGGTGACGATGCCGTTCATGGGATCCATTTCTATTGCGACTTCCGTGAACTTTTTTGCGATGCCTGGCACCACGCAAGGCACCGATCCCGAAAAGTCCGACGTGTAGTATTCGAACATCTCACTGACGAACTGGGCGTCCTGACCGTTGGGCGTCAGCGGGGCCTCCATCTCTTCCAGCACCTCGCCGTCCATCATCAAGCTGCAGATCAATGTCAACTCCGTCTCGCTCAGGTTTCAGAGTGCGGTACCCGTGTCGATCCAGGAGTGTAAGTGAGACAAAGGGGGTGACTTACACTATGAGAGTTCGCCAACTTACACACGAGATTTCCCCGATCTCCTTGTCTTTCCTATGTTTACGTCCCATTCCTCGGACCGGCGGTGCCCGCTCGGGGAATGGGGACGTGGACGGGAGCGACCCCCCCTTTTTGCTGCCCGGAGCGGGCGCGGGGGCGTTGCGCAATTCACATTTGCGCAACGCCCCCTGGGGGGGTCGCTCCCATCCCATTTATCCCTGGCGGGAAGGCTAAAAATGACACCCGTGACGGGCAAGATGGGACGCATGAACGCCCCCGACATCCACGAGCAGCGGCTGGAGACCCTCAGGAAGCAGGCGGTGGAGAGGCTCCGCGGCCGGCGCATCTCCTGACCCACAGCGACCGGATCATCGGCAAGAAGAACGTTTCCAACAACCGCCAACGGTTCCGCGTGGTTCTCTACGAGGGACTCTCGCAGCCACTCTTGTCGCAGTTTCATCGTGAAGAGTGTGTCAAGCAGATTGGGGTTCGGCCTGTTTCGCCTTACTCCAGCCACGGTCCGGGACCGGTAGGCGTTCCTCAGGCCACTCAGGGAGGAACACGTAGCCGAGGGGCGTATGCGTAACGTTGGCCAGTGACCGAGGCTTCGCAGCGCGTAGCGTTTCGCGTTACAATAGTTGCATCGTGGTCTATGAAGATTAGACATAAGGGGTTGCGGGCGCTGCATGAGCGGGACAATCCCGCGCGGGTACCTGTCGGTTTCGTGCCACGGCTCCGGCGCATCCTGTTCCGTCTGCAAGAGGCGACGCATCCGCGAAGCGCCGATGCGCCGGGCTTCCGGCTGCATCCCTTGAAGGGCGACCGTGCGGGCCAGTGGAGCGTTCGCGTTTCCGGGAACTGGCGCGTGGTGTTCCGCTTCGAGGACGGCGAAGCCGTGGACGTTGACCTGATCGACTATCACTGACTGAAGGGAGTGCTGACCATGAACGACATTTCAAGCGAGCGCGTCGGTCCGATGCTGAGTCCGCCGCACCTGGGCGAACTGATCCGGGAGAGCATGGACGATATGGGCTGGAACGTGACCGAGACGGCGGCGCGTCTCGGCTGCGAGCGCGGAACGCTGTCGCGGTTGCTGAACGGCAAGGCAGGGGTGTCGGCGAACATGGCGTTGGCGTTGGAGGATATCGGCTGGGGTACCGCCGAACACTGGATGCGGATGCAGGCGAGCTACGAGCTTGCGCAGGCGCGGCGCGACCGGACGGCTTTGGAACGGAGCACGGGGGCGCTGCACGCATGATCGAGGCTCGCGCCGTCGCTCAGGCTAATGCGCCTGCCTTGGAACGAAGTCCGTGCCCGCGCCGCCGAATTCGCGGATGACTGGCAGGACGCGGTTTACGAGAAGGAAATAATCTAGCGAAGTGCCGAGGTTGGGGAACGAGCATGAGCGGCTCAAATATCGGGGACTGATCACCGATAACAGGCTTGGTTAGGGAGCAAACCCATGTCTCTGAATGAAAACTTACGAAAAGCCAAGCGGCAGAAGAACGACGAGTTCTACACGCAGCTTTCCGACATCGAGAACGAGCTGCGCCACTACACCAGACATTTCCGGGGCAAAGTCGTGTATTGCAATTGCGACGATCCCCGCGTCTCCAACTTCTTCCATTACTTCTCGTACAACTTCGAGCGCCTGGGCCTGAAGAAGCTCATCACTGCGTGCTACAAGAACCAGGACCGCGACCTATTCAGCCGTCACGATGTGGAGCGGGCGATATGGCTCGAATACAAGGGGAACTCTAAGGGCGGCAGAGTACCCGACGTAGAGGATATTGGGGTCCATGCGTTTGAAGGGGACGGGGATTTCCGCAGCCCGGAATGCATCGAGCTTTTGAAGCAGGCGGACATCGTGGTGACCAACCCGCCGTTTTCGCTGTTCCGCGAATACGTCGCCCAACTGGAGGAGTACGGCAAGAAGTTCCTGATTATCGGGAGCAAGAACGCCGTCACCTATAAGCCCAGATTATTCATGGGACATGTTGATAAGGGCTTCCAGCCCGGCGTTTTCTGGCGGTCGGAGCCCGGTTTCTCTCGAACCTCTGTCGATTCGACTGAATCGGCTCAAAAACAGGACGATTGAACCACTCATAAACCGTTTACCGGCCAGGGGGACCGTCATCCGCCGACAGGTTGACTTTCCGGTGAGAAATTCCCACCGTTTCGGTCCCTTCCACGGGCCCGATTCCTCCTCCGTCCACTATCCCGGCGCCCAGGACACCCGCGCCAGGCTCTTCCACAACCGCTTCCAGTCCGTCGCCCCTTGACTGATGACGAAAATCAATCGCCTCCCCTGACGCAGCGCCCGAGACGCCACTCGCAACACCCGTTCGCGAAAACGACGCAGACTCCAGCCCCGACGCGTCGCCTGCTCCATCAGCACCCGACCCAGGTGCAGGATCTCGTACCCCAGCAGATTCAGCAGGAACAAGACTTCGTTGTGGGGTCGAACCCCGGCCTCCGTCGTCGCTTCCGGCTTGGCTCCCGGCTTCAGCGGTTTGCCCCGATAGTGCGTCTTGGGCCGGCTCGCGGAGGACAAGGCCGGATCGAACACGTCCATCAACTCCCCCATGTGCCCTTCCGCCTTCCCCCGCTTGCGATACTTTGCCAGCAACGCTTCCGCCTCATAACGCTTCCGGCTCAGGCTCGTCAGCAACCAGAAATGATCCGGATACAACTCCCCCGGTCGCTCCCGCACCACCAGCACCACCCGGCGCGCCCGATCCCAACTCTCCGCCTGATAGGTCAGCTCATGGAACCAGAGCCTCGGTGGTGCATCCGGGGATCGCCCCGCCGGTTGGGTCAAGTAGGGCTTCGCCATCCGATTCAGGACCTCATTCTTGCGGATTCGAGCGATATAGGGCACGCTTCTCGATTCCAGCCCCTTCAGCAGCCCCGGCTCCGGGAACCCCGCATCCATCCGAACGATCATCGAGCCGCACAGACGCCCCCGACAGCGGTCCACCACCCGGAGCGTCAACTTCAGCGCCTTCTTCCCCAAGTAGCTGGCTCCCGGAAAAATCTCCCCGTCGATCAGGTCCCCCGTCTCGGCACAACTCGCCACCAACCCGTGGTACATCCGCTGGCGATAGTATCCGTTCCATTCGCTTCCCGGGGGATGCCCATGGACCTCCACCGGGAGACCGTCCACGTCCAGGACCATCGTCTTTTTCCGTCTCTTCTTCCGTGGGGTCTTTTTCCCCCGTTTTCGCCGCCGACCTTCGATCATCTCGATCCGACGGCACGCCAGCTCCGTCACCGCCTGGTGCAGGACCGGAACGTTCTCCTCCCGGCTGAGCGTGTCCAGCAGTCGGGACAAGGTCGGCTGCGATGCCAGCCCCTGGCCCTCCTCCAAGGCCGCCGTGCCCCGACGGGTCTGGCTCGCCACCCGCAAGCTCGGATCCTGACGCAGGCGGTCGGCGTCGGACTGGTCGCGCCAGCCCTGCCCCAGCAGCAGGAGTCGAGTCCGCAGCAGATCCGACAGCGGATAGCGGATCGAACTCGGGTGTCGCCGATCGTGCAACCGCTCGGTCAACCAATCGATGAGGCCGCTACGATCCATCATCTCCCGTTGCACCAGGGCTCCCGTGTCCGCACTGAGCAACTCGGGGCGGGTCTCGAGGCGGAGGGATCGGTTGAATGAGGGCCGGATCTGCGGTATCGTCTCAGGCATGGCGTGCTCCGTTCTTTGTTGTTGTTTCTTAGCACCATAATCATACCACAAATGACGGGCACGCCGCCTCTTTTTGCCGCCCATGGAAGGGGAGAAAACCTTGGAAATGCGAGGGTTTCGGACCCCTCTGAACCCAAAGATTAAGGCGGAGTCGAAAACCACGATAGCGTTTCACCCACGGCGGCTCTCGACCTTTTTCTGTGGGTATCCCGTAACCCTCTGATCCGACTCGACATGGCGGGAACGCTTTCCCATTTTATGTTTGCGTGATGAATAATCTGGGATAAGGAGATTTTTCCGCTAATCAAAGAGAACCGGGTGTGGTTTGGATATGGCTTCAGCAATGGAAACGCGTATTTCAAGGTGGCGGACGTTGAACGCTACGAAAGCAAGTCGTACTTCGACGAATCGACCGGACTGGTCAAATTCAGAAACGTCGGCTGGTTCACCAATCTCGACCATGCCATGCGCCACGAGGAATTGATCCTCTACAAGCGGTACTCGCCGGAGGAATACCCGGCCTACGACAACTACGACGCGATCAATGTGGACAAGACCGCCGAAATCCCGATGGATTGGGACGGGGCGATGGGGGTGCCGATAACATTTCTGGACAAACACAACCCGGAGCAGTTCGAAGTCATGGGGATAACAGACAGGGACAACAACTCCGATCTTAAGACGAAAGAATACTCGGTGGCAGATGTGCCCAACGCAGGCAATCTGAATAGAAGGGGTGTGATAAAGGTTGGGGGCGAGTTCAGACCCACTTATGTTCGCCTTCTGATTAAGAGAGTGCTGCCGCAATGAAAATTGATCTGAAGAAAATCACAGTCCGCGACCTTGTGGAGGACTACCATGACGACGGCGAAGGCGGGGTGCGCGGCTATGGCGGCAAACTCGACATCCGCCCGCCTTTTCAGCGCGAGTTTGTCTATAAGGACAAGCAGCGCAATGCGGTGATCGAGACGATCAACAAGGGCTTTCCGCTCAATGTGATGTATTGGGCCGTGCGCCAAGACGGAACGTATGAAGTCATAGACGGCCAGCAGCGCACGATCTCAGCCGCGCAGTACGTGAAAGGCGACTACTCCCTTGACGGGCGGTATTTCCACAACCTGCAAGACGACGAGCAGGAGCGGATCCTCAATTACCCGTTGCAGGTTTATTTCTGCGAGGGGAGTGCCAGCGAGAAGCTGGCTTGGTTCAGGATCATCAACATCGCGGGCGAAAGGCTGACCAGCCAAGAGCTGCGGAATGCGGTCTATGCTGGCCCGTGGGTGTCCGACGCAAAGCGGCATTTCAGCCGGAAGGGGGCCGCCTGCCCGGCTTATGCAATCGGAAGTCGGTATGTGAAAGGGAGGGCGGATCGCCAGGAGTACCTCGAAATCGCGATCCAATGGATCAAGGACGAGGGCCAGACGGTCGAAGAGTACATGGCCACGCATCAGCACGACAAGACCGCAACCGCCTTGTGGAGTCACTTCCAAGCGGTAATCAACCGGGTGGAAGCGGTTTTCCCGAACTACCGCAAGCCAATGAAAGGCGTGGATTGGGGCGGGCTTTACGGGCAACTCAAAGACGAGAGCCTGGATCCCGAAGGACTTGAGGACGACATTGTCCGCCTGATGATCGACGACGATGTGACGAAAAAGGCGGGCATCTACCCGTATCTCCTCACCGGCGAGGAGAAACATCTCAACATCCGGGCCTTCTCCCCCGCCATGAAGCAGAAGGCGTTCGAGAGTCAAAACGGCATTTGCAAGTCATGTGCGAAGAAGTTTGAGATGTCGTATATGGAGGCCGACCACATCACCCCTTGGGCCGAGGGCGGCAAGACAATCGCACAGAACTGTCAAATGCTGTGCAAGCAGTGCAATCGCAGAAAATCCAACAAATGAGTACACAGGGACAATAGAAGACAGACCGCAATTCCGTATCTGTGAAAAACCGGCCGGAGGTCGAGATCCTGACCTGATGCCGCCGGACCTGCGCCAGAACCACCACTGCGTGAAAAGCGCGACGTAGCGCCTACGGGTCACCCCGTCACCTTACGCTCAAATCCGAAGGGAGTCGAAGAGGACACTAGGATTGCCGCTTGCAAAATGGTGGGGAGTACTCTTACGTTATCGAACTCAGAAGAATGGACAGCGACGGTTAAAATGGAAATTTCGGTGGACACGACAAGGAGAAAGAATTGAGCAACCCACAACCCGCGCTGTCACCTGCCATCGCCCAGCGATTAAAGAAGTCTGAATGCATTGTGCGCTGGTGGAGATCGAAATTTGACGGAATGAGGATTCCGCAGTGGCCAAATTCGAAACGGTTACAGCTTGCGGCGGCTTGCTGGCTCGTCACAATCGAGCACTCGATGGCTATTGTCGAGCTCGTTCACGCAACGCTTCACGGTTCGGCCCTCGCGCTAGTCCGGTCGATGTATGAGGCGTACCTCAGAGGAATGTGGCTGATGTACGCGGCGACCGATGAAGAAATTGACCGGGCTGGGCGAGACAAGGTCCCGCCCAATTCCGATATCATTACGGCGCTCGAGAAATCTCCTCACTTCCAGTCCAAACCCTTTTCAGGTGTAAAGGATCAATCGTGGAAAATGTTGTGCAGCTATACTCACACTGGCTACCAGCAAATCGGGGCGCGACTCACGCCCCAAGGTCTTGGCTACAATTACCAGGACTCCGAGATTCTGGACGCGTTGCTCTGGGCTGATATGACCGCCCTGGCCGCCGCAGCGGCCGTCGCGATTGAGGCTCAAAATGGCCCGTTAGCACAAGAGGTATTGAGGAAAATGAAGAGCGTTCCCAAGCAGTAAAATTATAACCCGGAGGCATGGTTCTGGGCTTTACGCCGCCGTGGGGGGGCTCCCGGATCTTCTGCGAACCGATCACCCGAAACGTGGGGTCCATGGAGAGTCGCTCGGCATCGTTCGTTCGTTTGTAAGCGTTCGGTCAAGCCGTGGAAGAGCGGAGTCAAAAAACACTTAACTATTTTATAATGAATGGTTTAGGGAAGTTATAGAAACAGTCCGCATGGCTTCCGATCCTCGTTCCGGGACTGGGCCGCCGAGGAGACGGACCACCCGCGCGAGGTCATCGAGGCGGCGTTGGCTCACGTCGTCCAGAACAAGGTCGAGGCCGCCTACGCCCGTTCGGACCTGTTCGAGCGGCGGCGGCTGATCGACGGTTGGGCCGACTACCTTTCCAGAGTGCGTTGAGCGGAGAGTTCGTCGCGGTGCTCACGTGAGCCGAAACCCGATTTGTCGTTCCGTTTCCTTGCCCTTTGCGACGACCACCTAGGAGAGGGTACGATCACAAACCGCTGGAGTGCTTGGGCAAATGTGGACATCGGTGGAGTGCCCAGTGCATCCCATGGCTAGGCGGATTCCGGCCATCGCGGGAGCATACAGATGGCGATGCTCGATGACATTCGCGCGGGAAGATTGTTGGCTGGCACCCATTGCTCGATCTACGAGGCAGCAGCGCATCTGATGGTCAGTGGGGGCTTGGGCTCCTCGGAAGTCGCGAAACGGTTGAGGGCGTCGTCGTCGGAGATGCCTTCGGCAGCCGACCTGATTCGGTTCGAGCGATCGAAGTAGGCGAAGGTTCGCCTCCCTCACGGCACTGAACAAAATTAGCGAGTCCGTAACAGCTATCTGAGAGTACCGCCCCGCCCGAGCCCACGCATCCTGATCGAATCCCTCCATGGCGGTGCCCGGCAAACTGAGAATCTTGCGAATCCGGTACGCGACGACAAGCTCGGTGTCGGCCAGATGCGCGAGGATCTCTTGCACCGACCATTTCCCAGGCGACGGACGACGGGATAGAGCTTGATTCGAGACACCGTGCAGGAGCTGTTCGACTCGCCGCACCGTCCCTTCGAGCACGGCCAGAGCATCTTCGCCGGCCTGATAACTCAGGAGCCGTGCCCTGCGTTCTGCGGCCGATTCGCCGACTGACACTGCTTCATCCTCACGCCGGCCACCGCTCGTGCTCTTGATTTCGGCGCAACGTCAGGCATCAGCCGCAGCGCGCTCGCGATCCCTCGCGCTGTCATCTGCACGCCGTGTTAGACCTCGTCGTGCGCCTGACCAGGATGATTCGTCCAGGCACATGCTCCACAGCTCAAATAGTAGTCGCCGTCCGGTTGAATCGCGAGATCGAAGTGGGTCCTGATGTTGCGCGACTTGCAGACCGGGCACTCCTCAGTCTTGTCCGTCCGGCTTCGTTCGAGGACCTGAATGAAGTGACCAATGGTTGTTTGGCACGAATGGATCGCAACGGATGCCGCAGTCTTATTCGCACTCCTGTCATGTGTGAGCCAGTTCACGAGCTGCCATGTGTCCTTCGAGATGTTCTTGAGGTGTTGCCGCAGCTTCTTGTTGCTGCTCCCGCTGCACAGATGATTCATCAGCAGCTCTGACCACGAGACGAAGTTGGCCCCTTGCGGGAGCTCGATCTTCGCGGGGAGCTCCGCACGACGCCTCGTTGCGTAAATCAGCGATATCAGGCTTTCCCTTAGGTGCATGCCGACTGCCTGAAACTCATCGGGCTCGACTGCTCGCTCAAACCTGCACTCGGCCTGATCGATACGCCTAAACACTTCGTCAAACGGCGTCGGATCGGTTCCGTCTACCCGATCTGAGCGACTGCGCAGTCTGGCCATGAGTCCAATGTGAAACGACAGCGTGTAGTCGAGGCTTGGAAAATGACGTTGAGAGTATAGATTGGTTAGATTGGTCAGGACCCACCACCGATCTTTGTCGGTGGTTACATCCCATATCTCATAGGCCTCACCGAGGACTATTGCTTCCTTGATCTTCTCGACATGCAAGACGGTCTGATCCAGAGCCTGGCCATTAACGTAGTTGGCGATGTCGCTTTCCGAGTGCGAGTCGCCTTCCACAGAGTAGCGGCTTAGTTCGCCCGCCGGAACTGGGTGAGAAGGAACGACGCAATCGTCGTCCGGCGGCGCCGGTTCCCTCTTGTCGTCACTCGCCATCGGTTCACCGAGAGGCCCAACGTTCGCGATAAGCTGCGCCGAGCGGCTTCGTCACGCGATGGCCGCGCGGCGTCGGCGTCATCGCGAGGCTAGCACGCGCCCTTCGGCGCCGGTGCCCCCTATCATCCACCGACCAACTCTCTGATCCCCCGCCACGCCTTGATAAAGTACGCGCCCGGGAAGACGACGCAGACCCCATAGAGTAAGCACAGAACCCCAGCGGCCCAGGCCACGTCGGTCAAGGCGACGACTACGAGCAGGAAGGGAACACCCAGAGCCGCGCCGATGAGCGCGGCGATGGGCTGCGGCGTCCCAAGAAACTGCTGATGTGGCACTCGGAACCGGGTCTTCACACCGGGATGAACGATGTCGAGCCAAATCGTGGGCTGAGCCTCACCGTCAGGCGCATTCAGAAACGTCAGACGCACGATCTGACCACGATTCATCGTCGGCACGGCGTATTCGCGCTGGCGCCCGTATAGAACCATCTGGCCCGCCGTCGGCTGGGTTCCTGGCTGGACTGCCAACCGACGGGAGAACTCCTCGCTCCATTCCAGGGTGCGGGTCGTTCCCATCAAGTCCGCGCGTTCTGACAAGAGGCGCGTGTCGTTCGAGAACACGCGCACGACGACGTTCTGGTAGTCAGCGAGACTTTCGTTTCTCAGCTCAACTGTCGATGAGTACAGGTTTGGCACTACGTTGCTGTTCCAAGTGACGCCTACGGTCCCGAATACCGCGTCGTCGGCTGATACGCCGACACGGTTGTGCCACACAAAGTAGGGGGATTATATACGAAAGTGCCGAAAAGGTTTCCCGTAGGGGTTGACAATCCCGGTACTTTCCTATAGAATATGTCTTGTAAGTCAGGAGGATGCAATGAGTTACGAGACACGGAACAAGGCACCCGGAAAGGCGTTCCGAGAGGGACTTTCACTGCGCGGATTCTTCAAGAGATTTCCCGACGATAAAGCCGCTGAGGAATGGTTCATAAAGCGGCGGTGGCCGGAGGAAGTCTGTTGCGTCCATTGCGGCTCCACCAACGTCCAGACCGGAGCCAAGCATCCTTCCATGCCGTATCGTTGCCGCGATTGCGGCAAGCGGTTCAGCGTCCGGGTCGGGACGGTTATGCAGTCCTCCAAACTCGGCTATCAGACTTGGTTGCTTGCGACCTACCTCCTTACTACCAGCCTCAAGAGCGTTTCCTCCATGAAGCTGCATCGTGACCTGGACGTAACACAGAAGACGGCTTGGCACCTTGCTCACCGGATACGGAAAGGTCTGAACCTGACTGGAATGGCCCTGTTCTCCGGCCCGGTCGAGGCTGACGAGGCGTATCTCGGCGGAAAGCGGAAGAATATGCCGAAGGCCAAACGCGCCAAACTGGAGGGACGTGGAGCCGTTGGAAAGACGGCCGTGGCTGCCGTCAAAGATCGCCCCTCCAACCAAGTGTCGGCCCGAGTCGTCCCTGACACCAAGTCTGAAACCCTCTCCCGTTTCGTCTTGGAGCACGTGGGAGAAGATGCCAAGATCTACACCGACGATTCAACCTCTTACGGCCGGCTTGTCAATCACGAGACGGTCAAGCATTCTCTTCAGGAGTACGTCAAAGGCAACTGCCACACCAACGGAGCCGAATCGTTCTGGTCGATGTTGAAGCGGAGTTACCACGGAACCTTTCACCACTTCTCGGAACAGCACACCGACCGATACGTTGGAGAGTTTGCCGCACGTCACAACCTAAGGCGCATGGACACGTTGGATCAAATGGCCCTGGTCGCTGACCGGATGGTGGGAAAGCGGCTGCGTTACAAGGATTTGGTGGGTTGAACGAAAATCGACTGAGCTTTGGAGACCACCTTGAAGTCATGCGGGAGGATGTCCCGGATGAATCCGTTGGGAACACACCCAAGACATTGGCCTTCCCCATACCATCACACACGCTCAGGAGCTTGCCAGCATCGATAAATTCCGGTTTGAGAGGTGGGCTGCTGCTCTGGTGGAGGGTACGGAGCCGAACCGAATCCAGAGACGGGATGGCGGAATTGACGGCGTGGGACGGCTCCCGATCCGCAAGGGCCGGTTCATTGACATCGTTTCTCAGGTCAAAGGCGGCTCTACCAATCCCGGACACGTCCAAGCCTTCAACGGCGCACGTCGACAGGCCGGAGCTGATCTCGGCATCTTCACCTGCTTTCGAGACCGAGTGACCAACGGCATGAGAAATGCCGCCGTCAACGCCGGACGCTTCATGGACCTGCCCAAGATTCAAATCTACACGGCGGAAGACTACTTTGAGGGGAAACAACCTAGGATGCCGAGGGCCGCATGAAGAAACCCAGACACAATCCCCAACATCCCACCATCGAACTGGTCAAGGATTCCTACCAACCGACCAAGGCCGAACTGGAACCGGATATGCGCGTGGAAGCAGACTTCGAGGAGCTGGCCCGTGCATTGGTCCAGCCCGTGAATATCAGATGGATAGACCGGCCACGGAACCGGCGTTAATGCTCAGGTTTCGGCACTTTCGTATATAATCCCCCAAAGTAGGTGAACAGTCCGCGCTTCCCTAGAATCCGCTGGGTAATCAGCGTTAAGACAACGCCCGATAGGCCTGAAATGGCGGCCAGAAGCACCTTGTTTTCGAGCAGCGTCGAGAAGTCCATGGCTTTGTCCTGCTAACAATCCGGCTCACCTGCCGGTGGCTATCAACAGAAACCGGTCGGTTGTGCGCGCCAAGCCTCACCTGTCGGTAGAAGTGATCCATGGTCTTGACGTCCTGCTCTGGCGGCTGAGGCTCACGAGACCGCACTTACGGTTCCTTCGACCGATCAACTAGGAGGAGTCGCGCCGGATACAACCACCTCTCATCATATCTGAAAGATTCTATTGGCCCGTCATTGGCACCGCAACGGTAGAACCCAGTCAGTTCGCGTCGGATTTTGTCCACATCTTCCCTCATCAGCTATGTCATCGATTTGCGAAACAGCCTTTCAGGCCAAGCAGCTTTCATCGGTTGACA
This sequence comes from Acidobacteriota bacterium, assembly GCA_965217775.1. Lineage (GTDB taxonomy): Bacteria > Acidobacteriota > UBA6911 > RPQK01 > JAJDTT01 > JAJDTT01. Next base: position 802,682 of record CBDCJH010000002.1, on the reverse strand, counting down.
GGGCCAGTCGTACTGACGGTGCCCGGCGGGCGGTGTATTCGGGTCTCGATGCCGAGTGCGAAACGCCATTTGGATGAGTGATGTCTCGGCGTCGGGACAATCGAAGGCGTAGCGCCATGGTTTGGCCTGACTGACTTTGTGAGCCAGGTCGAAATTCCGAGGGAGCGGACGGGAAGTCATGCGCCGAATGTGCCAACTCGGGACAAGCGTGCAACCCAGTTGACCTACGTCGAAAGGCTGCGAGCAGTGCCAGTGCTTGGAAGGCTGTACGGTGTTCGAGTGGTTGTAGAGCAAGTAAAGGGGCAGGGCGTGTAGCTGCCGCGCGAACACGTCGAGCTTGTCCAATTGGCTGTGGTACTTCGGCCCCCCGTTCAACATCGGGTATTTGTCGTTCGGGTACAGCTTTTTAGCCTGAAGCGCGAAGCGGGACCAGCGGCCGGTGTGATATCGCTCGGCAACAAGGAGGTCGGCACCGTGCCGATGCTCGGCATGCTTCGTAGTTGGAGAGAGCCAAAAGCCCCTGGTGCGCTGGTGTGGAAGCATGTCAAGCACGAGCAAATCGGTCAGCGTTTCTTCGCCGAAACGGACCCGAAGTTGTTGGGCACAACCGAGCGTGGACCAAGTGCGCTGATCGACGCGTTCGGCAGGAGTCATGTTCACTATCAGGCGAATGAGAGGAAGCGGCTTGCGTTTCAACATCATCGCATTCCAACATCTTGGACGAGCCTTCCAGCGCAATGACGTATCCTCTGCGCCAACTGCCGAGGTTCTCGTCAACCTGATCCGCACGCCCGCTCCGAACACGGACCGCACCAATCAAGCCACGACTAGTCGGAGTGGAAGTCCACTCCATTCACGGTCTGGCCGAACGGTTACGTCCGTTCACGGCCATGAAGGGCCAAAGACATCCGATTCATCCCGGTGGAAAGAATGGGGGGAAGAGTGGTGTTGGAAATCTCATAACTCTTTTATAGAGAATGGGTTATGGACTTTAGAGAAGCAGTCCGCAGGGATACTTGGGACGGGAGCGACCTCCCCGAGGGGGCGTTGGCGCAATGTGAATTGCGCCGCGCCGCCGTGCCCGATCCGGGCAGCAAAAAGGGGGGGGTCGCTCCCGTCCACCTCCGATTTCCCCGTGCGGGCGCCGCCGTTCGTGGATCTGGGCGTAACCACAAGCAGGAAAGGGAGATCGGGGAATTCGCCTGTGTAAGGGGGAAAGCTCTCATGATGTAAGTGACCCCCGCTGACTCACTTACACTCCCCGATCGGCCACGAGACCCCCTCGACACACTGCCGAAACGAGCCTCCATAAGCCTTTGCGACTGCCCAGTGCGTTCACCGTCAATCACGACCTGGACGGAGCGATCCTCGACCACCGGTTGCAACATGAACGGCCGCTTCAGTGGGGCCGTAACGGCATGAAAGGCAAAATGATCGGGGGAAGCGTCTTTGTGAATCACCGGGACCGCCATTTGTGAATCCACCCGGCTTGTCCCATTCACACTCCCGGATCGGCCACGAGACCCCCTTGACGCACAGCCGAAACGAGCCTCCATCAGCCTTTGCGACTGCCCAGTGTGTTCACCGTCAATCACGACCTGGAAGGAGCGACCCTCCGCCGCTGGCTGCCCCTCGACCGCCCGCTTCAGGGCGGCCGCCACTCCGCCGTAGGCGTTGAGCAGGCCCTGGTCGGTCGAATGCCCCGGATCGACACGGACGAAGACGGTCCGGTTGGCCTCGACGGCATTCGGCGGCTTGAGCGCGAAGTAGCGTCGGATCTTCCCCACCGCCCCCCGGCACACGCGCCGGGGAACCCGTTGTCAATGGACCACGAGTCTGTCAGGGTTCAAGTGTTTCCCTGCGGTGCTGGCCTAAGATCGACGCAGCGCAAGCACCATGTGTTCCGAACCTGGGAAACTAGAGAAAATGGGAAGAGTGAGTCAGCTTTCAGGAACCGATTCTGCTGCCTGTTCAGCACGTCAAACATAGGGAGTCAACCACTTTACCGATCCGGCGAAGAACCCGTTAAATGACTGAAACAGTTAACGTTCGATAGTTAATGACTGAGGGACAGTCAATCCTCGATCACGACCCACCGGTCCCCTTGCCGTCTCCAAACCTTGTCGATTCGGATGTCCTGCACCCGTGCCACATGGTGCTGGAGAATACGGAACGGGCGGAGGGGATAAAACTTGCCGCCGTGACGCTGCAAATCAGGATGTCCATCGTGGATGGACGGGCGAGTGTCAACGTAGGTCCAGGTGACTCTCTTCCCCGCCGAGTCCAAGAGCCCAATCTCTACCTGATACGGATATTTCCACCCTTCTGAGTCCCGAAGAACTCCGATCGTCGCCTTCGTCCACCATCTTTCTCCTGTGATCCAGTGCGGTTCGGTCGCGACGGTGACGGCGATTTCATACTGCTCCGTGGATTTGCTCGCATACCATGCCGGAACCTCTCTGCGAAGGGGCCGCCGGACGACATCGGGCTCGACGGTCGAGATCGCCCCGGTGACGGGGTCTTGGAGAATGCCAATCGCCGCAAAGGCCTCCGTTGAGCCAACAAGGACGTGGCCAGTGAACGATCCTCTCGCTTCAAGGTAAGGCTCGAACTCCGGCAGGTTGGACAGGTAGTCCACAAATTTTTCTCGCGGCGCAAGCGTCCTGACCACCGCCTCGTACTCCTCCACGGGGACTCCGCCGGGATGCTGCCCGTCGTCCAAATACAAGACCAAGCTGATGGTGGCGGGATTGGGAGAGGCGTTGTAGATGGCGAGCCCGGTCTTCTCGCGCGGGTTCCGGCTGACGAATATCCGGCTCGCACGGGCCAGTGTCGCGGACCGGGCGGACATCTTGAAGCCCAGGTTTTCGTAGACCAGGGACGTTCGGAGGCCGATGGTATAGCCCTTGATGACCAAGGTTCCGTGAAAAGACCGGGCGCGAAGGTCTCGTTGCCGCACCAAGACTCGATCTCGCACGCCATAGCCGGATACGAACAGAGACCCCCCATATCGACGTCGCCCTGTGTGGTCATAGATTTCGTACCACGGAGTCGGATCGAAGGCCGCCCCTTCGTATTCTCCGGCCCGGGGCGTGTCGCTGCTCTCGCTGTTGATGATGACCAGGCGCGTATCGGGGAGAAAATGCGGAAACACGATCTCGGGCTGCAACGCGTAGTGTTTGAGCTGGTAGGGGATCTCTTCGTCGGGCTCTTGAGCACTGACGAATAGTCCCGTAAGGACGAGGCAACAGGCACAGATCCAAAGGCGGCTCCTGGCGAAACAGGAAAGAAGAAGCTCTCGCTGTCGCTCCCCAGCATCCCCACGGTCGTCCCCGGGTGTCACGGCGAGATGTTCCATGTCAATCTCCTCCTCTCCCTCTCCCATCAGAATGAGATCCGATCCTCCTCGTTGGGGACCAAAACGTGGGAGAGGGTATCAGAAGGGGCCAATAATGATCTTCCTCCACTTCCCCTTCAGATCTGGCCTTTGAAGGCCGGTTGACCTGCACTTCTACGATGCACTGGAGACCAACGACAGTGCGGTGCAGGTGCTGGGGGACGAGATACTGAGGGTTCGAGCGTTGCCCCGCGGTGCTGGCCTAAGAACGACCCAGCGCAAGCACCAAGTGTTCCGAACCTGGGGAACAAGAGAAAATAGGAAGAGTGAGTCAGCTTTCGAGAGCCGATGCTGCTGCCTGTTTGGTGCCTGTTCAGGACGCCAAACATAGGGAGCCAACCACTTTACCGATTCGGCGAAGAACCCGGTAAGTTGCTGAAAACATTAATGTTTAGTAGTTCTTGACTGAGGGGAAGACGGGATTGGAAATCGCCCCTCCTGTCAGACCCGCTCCACCGCTTCGGGACAGCGGACTCCCGTCCCGCCCAGACCGCAGTAGCCCGCAGGATTCTTGGCCAGATACTGCTGGTGGTAGTCCTCGGCGTAGAAATAATCGGGAGCCGGCAGGACCTCCGTGGTGACCCGACCGTATTCGGCCGCAGTCAGCTCCTGTTGGAACGCGTCCCTCGAGGCCACGGCCATGTCATTCTGACGATCGGAACCGGTGTAGATTCCTGAGCGGTACTGGGTCCCCACGTCGTTGCCCTGGCGCATGCCCTGGGTCGGATCGTGGTATTCCCAGAAGATTCGGAGCATCTCTCCATAGCTCGTCCGCGTGGGATCGAAGACCACCAGGACCACTTCGTTGTGACCGGTCAGGCCGCTGCACACCTCCTGGTAGGTGGGGTTGGGGGTGTAACCACCGGCGTAGCCGACGGAGGTCGAGAAGACCCCGGAAGCCTCCCAGAACTTCCGCTCCGCACCCCAGAAACACCCCAGTCCGAAGAGAGCCGTCTCCATTCCGGGCGGGAACGGGGGCAGGAGGGGACTGCCCAAGACAAAATGCCGGGAGGGAACCGGCATGCGGTCATTCCGGCCCGGAAGCGAATCCTCCGGTTTCGGCATTCTGAGCTTGCTGGAAAAGTCCCAAAAGATCATGTTCTCTCCCACATTCCGGCGCGCCGTCCGGGAGCCGGTGATGCTGTTTCGAGTTCCTGCCTATTCCTCGGACCGCCGCAAGAAGACGTCGCTGGTGGCGACCGCCGCGATCGCAGCGGAGATTCGATAGTCGTTCTCTTCCAGAGCGCGCCGCACCGACAGCACCGTGTAGAAGTCGCCGGACTGGAGCTCCCGGGTCAGGGCGTATACGACCAGATTTTCGGCAAAGTTCCGGACGAACGTCCGCCTCCGATGTTCCCGGAGCAGGTAGCGCTTCAGGTCCTGCAGACCCCGCACCAGGGTGCCGTCCGGCAATGGCTCGGGATCCGACACCGGATCCTGGCGCCGGCGTCCGATGGCGTCGAACTCCTCCAGCGCCAAACCCAGAGGATCGATGCGGTTGTGACAACCGGCGCAGCGCGTGTCCTGGCGGTGCCTCTCCATCACCTCGCGCAAACTCAACTCGGACCCGTCCCCGTCCTGGGAGTCCTCCAGCTTGCCCGTCTCCACCGGCGGCGGCAGCGTGGGCGTGCCCAGGATCTCATCCAGGATGTAGGCGCCGCGCTCGATGGCGCTGCGGCGATTCGGGTGGGAGGTGAGACTCAGGATGCCCGCCATGCCCAGCAGGCCGCCGCGGCTGTCGCTCTCGGACAACGAAACCTTCCGGAAGGCGTCGCCTTCGATCCCCTTCATGCCGTAGAAGTCGGCGAGCTCTCCGTTGACGAAGGTGAAGTCCGAGTCCAGGAGATTCAGGATGCTCAAATCCTGCCGAATGATCTCCTCGACGAAGCTTCGGATCTCTCCGTACATGGCCCCCTGAAGCGACTCGGAGAACGTGGGGAACTGCTCCCGCGAGACGTTCAGATGGTCCCTCACCTTGTTGAACCTGAGCCACTGGCCCACGAACTGGGTGGCCAGAGCCGCGGCCCGGGGATCCCGCAGCATTCGCTTCACCTGGGCCGCCAGGACAACCGGGTCGTGGAGCCGTTCCTCCAGTGCCAGCCGGAAAAGCTCCCAATCAGGCGGTCCTGACCATATGAAGTAGGAGAGACGCGACGCCACCGCGTGGTGCCCAAGCGGCCCGGTGGCCTTGGACGGCTTCCGTTTCTTGTCGCTCCAGTTGATCTGCTTCCTCTCCCAGCCGTGCTCTTCGGCCAGATAGACGAACTGGGGCGAGGCCAGAATGCCCTGCACCACCTTGCGGGCGGCGGTCTGGCGATCCATCCCCTCCCGGATCCGATTGTCCAGAAAAGCGGTCAGACCTCTGACTTCCGGCTCCCTCAACGGCCGGCGGTAGGCCCGTTCGGCAAAAACCAGCAGATGGTGCAGGGCCCGGGTGCGCCAAGCATCGGCCGGAAGCGGATCCGGAGTTACAACAGAATCCGGCGGCCCGAATCGGAGACCCCGGTCCGGGTCCAGGATGGCGTGGGAGGCGATCCGGTCGCCCGCTTGCATGTACCGCGTCAGCTTGGTGGGCGACAACTGCATCTCATGACCCCGATTGGCGAAGCCGCCGTCGCTGGCCACGCCCCCCGGTTGGGTGAGGCGGCTCAGGTCCAGGTCGAGTCCGGTCAAGTCGCGAACCGTGTTGTCGTACTCGAAGGGAGTCAACTGCCGCAGACGGGCATTGCTGGCCCGGGAGGACTCGGGCGTCACCCTCTCCTCCAGCGCCCGCTCGTACCACCTGGCGAAGAGCTCCCGCTCCCGTTCCGACGGCTGCTGCTTCTGGGCAGGATGGGGCATGGATCCGGTGGTGATGGCCCGGGTCACGTTGCCCCAGGTCTTGTGCCATTTCCGCAGTTCGTCATCGAACCGCATCTCGACACTCTCTTGCAGGTCGAGCCCCCCTTCCCGTGTGGCGTTGTCATGACAGCCGTAGCAGTAGTGTTTCAGAAAGGGGTGGATGTGCTCCTTGAATTTCAACTCGGAAGCAGGTCCCTGGAGCTCGGTATAGGGAATTGCCGGCTCGGAGGCCTTCTCGGCCGCAAGGTCCGCCGGTTCCGGCCAGGAGGACGCGCGGTCGATCCAGTCGGCCAGCATGGCGATCTGCTCCGCCGCAGGCCGGGGAAGGCCCTTGGGGGGCATGGTCTCAGGATGGTCGAGAGGCAGGCTGAGACGCCGGACCAGGCGGCTTCCAGCCGAATTTCCGGCAACCATCACCCGGCCGCTGTCGCTGCCCCGAAGGGCGTTCTCGAACCGGTCCAGGCGCAGGCCGCCCTGCGGATTTTCCGCACCGTGGCAACCCTGGCAGAAACGGCCGAAGATGGGGCCGATCTTGGCGTCCCAGTCGCCGGGCGGAGGGGCCGGACGGCCCAGCACGCCTGGACCCGCCGCACCCATGAGCAGAGCCCACAGGAATCCGAAGGTTCGGATGCGGGACGAGCAACGTCCGGGAGCGGACGTCATAACAGCCTCCTCAACCGGAAAGCGTGGACCCGAGTGACGCGGTGGCTTCTTTGAACCGGTCCATGGGCGCTCCCATGTTCTCGGCCAGCGACAGAAAGAGCTGAGACATGGATCCGCCCTGGAAATCGATGGCTCGGCCGGTCTTGATCCGGCCGCCCGCACTTCCGGCCAACAGGATCGGATACTGGTTGCAGGTGTGGCGATTCCCGTCCCACATGCTAGAGCCGATCATGACCATGGAATGATCCAGCAGGGTTCCCTCCCCTTCCTTCACCTCGTCCATCTTCCGGAGCAGATAAGTGTACTCGGAGACGTGCCAGCGGTTGATGAGGTGATACTGGTGCAGCGAACTGGGAGTTTCCTTGTGGTGGCTCAGGGCGTGCCACTCTCCCCGTACACCTGGAATGAAGCTGAAATCGCTGTACTTGGGTCCGTAGCTGTCGAACATGAAGCTCAGCACCCGGGTCTTGTCCATCCGCAGAGCCAACACGATCAGGTCCAGCATGAGCCGGGTGTGCTCGCGGAAGTTCTCCGGCTGATAGAGGGCGAAGTCGGGAGTCTCCCCCGCCCCTCGGGGATCTTCGGGATGAAAGCGCCGGGAGATGGAGCCGCCTGCGGACTGCTGCTGGCGCTGCCAATCGGCCTTGTCCCGGTCGAGGCGGGCGATCCGCTGCTCCACCTCGCGAATGCCCTGGAAGTATTCCGACAGGGTCTGGCTGTCCTGAGCGCTCAGACGCCGCTCCAGAGTCTTGGCCTGATCCAGCACCAGGTCCAGAACGCTCCGGTCCCGCTTCAACCACGACTTGTCGCCGAAGAGGGCGTCGAAGGTCATGGCCGGATCGATCTCCTTGGCCAAGGGCTTGTCGGGGCTGATCCAGGAGACGGCGGAGTCGTAGAACCCGCGGCGGTTTCTGGAGGGCGCAATTCCCAGCGCCAGAGACGGAAACTCGGTATGGTGCCCGATCCGGTTGGCGATGTGCTGGTCGATGGAGGTCCCGGCACGGCTGTGGTCGCGTCCGCCCGGTTCGCCGGTGTACAGGGAAGCCACCTTCCCGGCGTGTCCCCGCAGCTTCTTCAAGTGGGGATGGGACAGGTCCTGCAGGATGTTGACCTTGTGCTGCATCGGCCGGAGCGGTTCCAGGGTCGGCTTCAGGGCGAGGGCCGAGCCCTCGCCGGAAGCGCCCCACTCATGGGTGTTGACGCCCAGGGGAAAGAAATTCGCCACGAAGCGAATCGGGGGCCCGGCCGCAACGTCTCCCACCGGCGCGGCCACCACGCCGGGAATCGACTCCAGCCACGGCAGGGCCATGCTCACCCCGGCGGCTCTCAGGAATGATCGACGATTTTGCAGCATGAGCGATCTCCTTGGAAAACGTCCCGTGGTTTCAAGCAGGCCGACGGATCACGGTGCTCCCGAAATGGGCAGTGCCGTCAAACCGATGTTCGACAATATACCCTCTCACTACGACCTCCGCCAGCAGCCGAAGGCGAGGAGAGCAGGATTGGAGCCGGAAGAAACTGCTCACAAGGGCACTTCTTCCGGCGGCAGATATTGTTCCATCCAAGCCTTCAGGGGGACGTCCTCGGGGCCCGGCGAAGTGTAGCCCATGCCGCCGGTGCCGGCGCCCAGGAGTTGCTGCCGAATCGGGTCGCAACGGTCCATCACATGATCGACGGTCATGTCGTCCCGGGGCCGGAGCCAGCGATAGCTGTAACCGTAGAACAGAACTTTCCGGGTCCAGTCCGAATCGTTGGGACTTCCCGAGTGCCAGAGACGGCGGTCGAAGCAGACCGCGGCACCCGGCGGCACGCAGACGGTCAAGGCATCGTCCGGGTCGGAAACGCCGTCTTCCGGAAAGTGCAATCGGTTACGACGGTGGCTTCCGGGCACGATGGTGAAGTTTCCGCAACCGGGCACCGACGTGTCCGTGAGGAAGAATCCGATCTTCAGCGAGACCCGGGGCCGGGGGTCGCCTTCCAGTTCCAGGTTCAGGCGACCGCTGTCCTGATGCCAACTCAACCGTCTCTTTTCAGCAGAATGAACTCCCCGGGGCGGTGTGATGACCATATCGGAATGATAGAGCTGGATGTTCCAACCCAGGATTCCCCACACCTTGGGGAAGGTCAGAGGCCAGTCCAGCAATCGGAGGAAGAGGTCGTCCCGGCCGATGAAGTCCAGGATGTGGATCATCTCCCGGCTGTCGATGCCGTGTTTCCGGCGAGACTGCCGATCCAGCCGGTCCACGACCACCCCCAAGTCTTGGACCAATGACGCCGGCAGGGCGTCGGGAATGATGAAATAACCCTCCTGCTCAAACTGACGGCGTTCCTTTGCGGTGAGGCGATAGTCGAGACATTTGGGATCCATGCTGTCGAACTCCCCGGCGGCCCGGTCGTCCGCCGCACCCCGATCTCCGGCCATATTGTGCCGGACATCCCTTCGTTATCAAACCCGGACCCGGCAGACAAGCGGTACGGCTTTCGATTGTTGCAGGTATCGATGTGGCTACGAGTCGGCCGGGGAAAATGCTATGATCCGGCTGTTTGTCGTCGATGCAGCAGAATGTGCGTTGCGCCGGACGCCGGACGCCAGAAATTGGCCAATGGTGATCGGAAAGTCTGAAGCGATGTCCGGGGAACCGATCGGTTCGTTTCCGCCCAACCAGCGATTCCTCCTGTCGAGAAAATCACCCTTCGCGGGCAGTGCCTCGCATTTTTCCCACAGTTTCCCAACTCCCCGGCGGTGGTGGCAAGCTGCCTCCCGCCGGCGATTCGGAGCCGTCCTCCAGGGACGGGTAAGTCAATCTCAACCTTTGCCCATTCGAATTTTCAAAGGAGTAAGAATATGCCCCCACTGATCAAATGGAGCCGGAGAGCAGGAATTCTGATTGCGATGCCCGTCGGCCGGATCGACGGGAGCAACTACCTCGAATGCCAGAATATCCTGGAGTCGGGAATCGATCCCGACGAGAACACCATGATTCTGGACATTGCGCAATTAGGCTACATCAGCAGCGCGGGTCTTCGCGTTTGCCTGCTCATTGCCAAGAAGTTCAACCAGCCGGGAAAGGCCTTCGGCATCTGCAACCTCTCCAAATCGATCCGCGATATCGTCACGGTGAGCGGCTTTGATCAGATCATTTCGCTTTACGACTCGCAGAGTGCGGCAATCGAAGCCATCACGGGACAGACGGGTATCGGGAGTGATCCGGGAGCAAGGGCGACTCGTAACACCATTCCGATGAGGAACGCGGTCAACTTCGACATCGTCGGAGAAAACATCCGGGACATTGCCAATTTCACGATCGAAAAATACGAATACAAAAACGACCGAACTCTCTCGCTCCAGGCACGGGAGGCGGCGATCGCTGAAATTACGAATTCCCTGTGGAGGTTCGTCGAGCGCCTGAGAACCCGGCGCCAGAAGATTCTTGAGGAAATGTTCAGCTCCGCTGATAAGGCGCTGGACGAGGTCATAGCGAGGACGGATTAGCGGCACCGGTGCCGGTCACGCCCAGACGGTCCGCAATGGCGCGACCGCCAATGACCCGCATTTCTCAGAAGGGAGCGCGATGATCGCGCAGGATTTTCGCCCTCAGCGCGTGCTCGCGACCGAAAGCGTAGTGGTGGCTACGTTTGAGGGAGCATGTGCGCGCTGAGGGCGAAAAGACCAGCGAGGGCGCGCGAGCGCGCAGTCTGTCCCTGAGAGACCTTGGCAATAGCCGGGTAAATGCTGAAAAATGAATTCTTTTTCAGCATAAGCATAGCGGCCTGGTGAGAAATGCGGGTTGAGAAGTCCCGGCTCACCGCAAGCGGCGCGCTGACTTGCCAACCGAGCCGGATCACGAACCGGATTCGCGAATTCCGGCGCGGGTCAGAAAATCTCGATAACCCCCAAACGCAGTGTTGACGTCCTCGGGTGTCAGGCCGTAGTCCGCCAGATCGTAGCGATGTTTCGGCTCCTTATGGCGGCGCGCCGCCTGCTGGAACAGCCAGTCGTCCATGGTGTTCAGGACCGACCGTTTGAGCGGCCAATTGAACCGCTCATAGATACCGTGCACCACGGTCAGCGGGTCTTCCACCAGATCGATGTAGTTCACGTCCATCCATGCGGTGCTCCAGTTCGGGATGGGTTTCCCCGAAATGCACGGCTCGATCCATCATGCGGCTCATGAAGTCCAGCAGTTCGGCGCCGAGGCTTTCTCGGGGCTGTGGATGGACGGAGAGCGAACGCGCCTTTTCCACGAAGCTGTTCCAGGAACCCATGAATTGGCTGGGGCTACGGTGCGTCCGGATGAAAAGGGCGTCGGGATAGGTCTCGCCCAGGTCTCCAACTCCATGAGTTGAAATGGCATCTTGAACAGCCATTGCCCGGGTGCCCAGGCTGACGTTGCCGGCGCTGCCACGTGTAATTCTGCATGATGCTGCGGTGGTGAGCGTAGGCACGTTGTGAACCGGTGGCGGCCAGCCAACGGCCGAACTGCGGGACCTGGAATCGAACGGTCGAGGTCCATGACCCGAAGGCCATGCTCAAGATCGGGAAGTCCTCCGCCGGTTCGTCGATGTTGAAGTCGTGAACCCCCTTGAAAATTTCGACGACCCGGGACGATTCAAGCATTTCCTCGACCCGCGCCCGGCGGGGATCGTCCGGCGTGCCCCACTTCCTCATAACAAATCCTCACTGGTTGGACGGTTCATGCAAGCGCCATGCGGCGCGGCCCAGTTGCCTCAATTCTCAGGAAAGATTAAGAGATTATATACGTAAGTGCCGAGAATTCAGGCTGATGGTTTACAATTCCGACCATGAAAGGCCACGCAACTATCCAGTGCAGAGCCAAGCTGTCCAAGGGTGGAATCCGGCGGTTGGACGGGGTGAGGTCCATCCTGAATCGGCTGTACAACGCTGCACTGGAGGAACGCAGGACGGCCTGGGAATCCGAGCAACGCGGCGTGACCCTGTACGATCAGATGAAGGGGTTGACCTCCCAGAGGAAGGACGATCCGGAGGGGCTCGGGTCGGTGGCGGTCAAGGCGGAGCGTGGGATGTTGATGCGGTTGGACCGGGCCTTCCAGGCGTTCTTCCGTCGCTGCAAGGCGGGGGAGAAGCCGGGGTATCCTCGGTTCCGGCCCCTGGCGAGGATGGAGACCATCGACATCGTCGACCCCAAGGCGACCGTGGTGAAGAAGCGGGCGCGCGGATACGCCATCCGCCCCAAGGGCTTTCCGACGATCCGGGTATTTCCGTCCCGGCCGTTGCCGGACGGATGCCCGTTGAAAGCGTTGCGGATTGTCCGCAAGCCGAACCGGGTGTATGTGGACCTGACCTACGAGGTGGAGAAGCCGCCGCTACCGAAATGCGAGTCTTCGGTGGGGATCGACCTGGGCGTCCGCAAGCGAGCGGTGCTGTCCACGGGTGAGAGGATCGAACGGAAGAGACGGGACTGGGGGGAGATCCGAAAGCAGCAGAGAAAGGTCTCCAGGTGCAAGAAGATTTCCAAGACCAGACGGAAGCGGATCGTACAGCTATCTCGGCTCCGTCACCGGGAATCGGTCCGAAACCGTAATGCCTGCCATCGTCTCTCCAGCAGGATCATTCGTGAGCACGGTCTGATCGCTGTGGAGAAGCTGAACATCCAAGGGATGGTAACGAAGGGCTCGAAGAAGAAGGGGCTGAATCGAGAAATACTGACGCAATCATGGGGGCTTCTGCGGAATCAACTCCAGTACAAGGCAGAATGGGCCGGTCGGGAGTTCGTAGAAGTGAATCCCGCATATACCTCGCAGGACTGCCACCGGTGCGGCGCCCGCCACGATCCAGGACGGAGCGAAACCTTCCGGTGCAGGGCCTGCGGACTTGGAATGGACAGGGACCACAATGCCGCCCTGAACATTCTCAGGGCTGGGGTTCTTGCCCTGGGCACCGGAACGTATCTCGTTGGGGAAAGCGTGGTGCCAGAACTGTATGCCAAGGGCACTTAGGTATATAAGCCCCAAAGATTAACTTAAGTTGAACTTTGTGACGAGAGCACTCCGATGCATGAGATTCTCAACGCCAAACAGCTCCGAGAGAGATTGAAGGACATCGTCGAGAAGGTGAGACATGGTGAAAAGTTCACCGTCCTGTACCGGAGCCGCCCGGCCTTCGACATCGTCCCGGTAGGCGCTCCCTCTGTCGAAAGCGTGCCCTTGGAATCGGATTCGCTGTTCCGGGCCGCACCCGTCGGCTCTTCCGACTCGGGGGACGCCGCCGCGAGGCACGACGAGCTGCTTTATCGATGAAGCCCATCTACGTGGATACGGCCGCATGGGTTTCCGCCGCCGACAGCGCCGATACCTCGGGCCCGTTCGTACGGCAGACTCGGGATCGATGGCTTTCGGAGGGCGGCATCCTGGTGACGACCGACTACGTGGTCGACGAGACCCTGACCACGATCCGGTTTCGCCTCGGTCTCGACGCCGCTGAAGCCTGGTGGCGGCAAATCGAAGGGTCGACCCGACTTCGCATGGAGTCGGTCGGTGAAGCGCGAAGAGAACGCGCACGATCGCTTTTCTTCCGCTACCGTGACAAGGACTTCTCCTTCACCGACTGCTGCAGCTTCGTTGTCATGCGGGAACTGCGAATTCGCAGGGTCTTGACGTTGGACCATCACTTCCAGCAGATGGGGTTCGAGGTCGTTCCATAGCCGAGTCGAATTTGCCGGCCTTTGGCTTGTCCAACGGCGTTGCCGTACCCGGCAGCGGGAACGGCGTTTTGACGCGCCTTGATCCGAAAATGCATGATCGGAGACATTGAACAGGAGGCGTAAACCCATGAAACAACTCAAACGAATCATCGGCGTCTATCTGATCGCGGTTGCGGTGATCGTAGCCGTCCACACGATCATCGAGCCGCTGTATCACACCTCCACCGAAGCCGCCCCCTACACCCCGAATTGGAGCTACATCAACCCGCTGATGGCCCTGGCCGTTGCGCTGAGCCTGGTATGCAGCTATGGCTGCAAGAGAAGAGCCGACCGTGAGGGAGGCGATGCTCCGGTCACCCGCTATTACCTGGCAGCCAACACGTTGTTCTATGGCTTCGTTTTCGTTGGAATCCTGTTCTTCCGGAACTGGTTCAACTACGTGAGTCCCGGCTTTACTGCAGTGGGTACGGATACGGTCACACTGGTCTGGGGGATCATCGACGCCGCACTGCCGCTGCTTCTGGGGGCGATGGGCATGTGCCTGTTGAGGTGCGAAAAGTAAGCCGCCGGGTGAGGTCCTCGGAAGTCGGCTGACGTCGTCCCGAACTCCCCGGCCCTTTACTGATTGGTTGAACCTCGAGCCGGCGCCGCGTGAAGCTGGAGTCCCAGCGTCCGTACGACTTTGAGCACGGTGGCGAATCTCGGATTGCCGCCGGGAGACAACGCCTTGTAAAGACTCTCCCGTCCCAGACCCGCATTCCGTGCGATTCCAGTCATACCCTTGGCGCGTGCGATGTCCCCCAAAACAGCAAATATCAGCGCAGGGTCACCGTCTTCGAGCGCCGCCTCCAGGTAGGCAGCCATATCCTCGTCGGTCTCAAGATGTTCGGCCGCATCCCATGGACGGGTACTTATCTTTGCCATGATTATCTCCCCCCTGTATCCCATCGGATACTAGTGTGACGAGCCCATTGCGAGAACCATCCTCACACCAATATGAAACAGGACCTGGATCGGTAGCAGCCTAGCCGACCGGGCGAACAGTAACGACGACGATCCGGACTCCTCGACGCCTCCGTATCAGCGACGCGAATCGGGGTGGGACACCAGCGAAACGGTGGTGTCGGGAGTCGCGGCGGCGACCGTGCCGTAGAGGGGACAGCGCGCCTTCCAGAACCCCGTCAGCACTTCGGCGGCGTCGTCGCTCACGCCCCACATTTCGATCCGGACCCGGACCGAATCGTAGAGGGTCAACTCGCCGTGGTCCTTGTCGGGATCACGGTAGGCCTCGACTGAGACGTCCATCCACTCCAGCGGGGTCTCGTCGGCCGCGGCGATCCGCTCCACCATGTTGACAGCGCAGGCGGCGACACCGGAGAAGAAGAGCTCGCCGGCTCCCACCTCCTCTCCTCCCAGGTCGTCGGCGACGAAATGGTGAGTTCGGGCGCTGCAGATGGCCCGCCCGAGG
Organism: Acidobacteriota bacterium; assembly: GCA_965217775.1. Classification (GTDB taxonomy): domain Bacteria; phylum Acidobacteriota; class UBA6911; order RPQK01; family JAJDTT01; genus JAJDTT01. The sequence goes on along the minus strand of CBDCJH010000002.1, from coordinate 787,630 downwards.
GTGCCGGTGCTGTAACTTCGGGCTTTGTACGCGAGCTTCAACTCTCCCATGATCGTTCCCCCCGATCGGTCTCTTGGCGTTTTTCGGGATTCAGGCGTCGAGCACTTTGTTCACCACGTTGCCGCCCACGTCCGTCAGCCGGAAGTCGCGGCCCATGTGGTGGTAGGTGAGGCGGGTGTGATCCAGCCCCAGGCAGTGCAGCAGAGTGGCCTGGAGGTCGTGGACGTGCACCGGATCCTCCACCGGATTGAGGCCCAGCTCATCGGACCGGCCCACCACCTGTCCGCCGCGGATGCCGCCGCCGGCCAGCCACATGCTGAAACAGGTGGGATGGTGGTCCCGTCCCGGGTCTCCGCCGTGGATCTCCGGCTCGCCCATGGGCGTACGGCCGAACTCCCCGCCCCAGAGCACCAGGGTGTCCTCCAGCAGTCCCCGCTGTTTCAGATCCTTCAGGAGGGCGGCCGTGGGCTGGTCCGTATCGTGGCAGTAGCCCTTCAGCCTCTCGTCGATCCGGTAGTGAAAATCCCAGTTGGCGTGATTGAGCATGACGAACCGGACGCCCCGCTCCACCAGCCGGCGGGCCAGGAGGCAGTTGACCCCGTACGACTTGGCCCGCTTCCCTTCCCGGTTGACGCCGTACTCCTCCAGCAGCTTCGGCGACTCCTGCGAGAAGTCCAGCAGCTCCGGCGCCGCCATCTGCATCCGGAAGGCCAGTTCGTAGGAGGCGATGCGGGCGCCGATCTCGGCGTCGCCGGTGTCCCGGAACCGCTTCTCGTTCAGGAGCCGGAGCGCATCCAGATGCACTCGCTGGATCCGGGAATTGACACCGGGAGGATCCGAAAGGTAAAGGATCGGATCCCCCGTGCTCATGAACGGGGTCCCCTGGTAGATGGAGGGCAGGAATCCGTTGGACCAGTTGTTCTCCCCCGCGCTGGGCCGGCTGCCCGTGCTCAAAACCACGTAGCCGGGCAGATCCTGCGACTCGCTTCCCAGCCCGTAGGTCACCCACGATCCCATGGTGGGATGCCCCAGGATGCTGGTGCCCGCATTGAGGAGCAGTTCGCCCGGGTCGTGGTTCACGGCGTCGGTCTGCATGCTGCGAATCAGGCAGATGTCGTCGGCGTGGGCCGCCGTGTAGGGGAGGTAGTCGGAAAACTCGGTGCCGCATTGTCCGTGGGGCTTGAACTCCCGGGGGCTGCCCATGAGAGTGGCCGTGGGCTTCAGGAAGGCCTGCTTCAGGTTCTTCCTCAAGGAGACGGGCAACTGCTGTCCGTGCCACTTCTTCAGCGCCGGCTTGGGGTCGAAGAGATCGACCTGACTGGGACCTCCCGACATGTAGAGGAAGATCACGTGCTTGGCCGTGGCCGGGAAATGAGGCCCCCTGGGCTGCAGGGGATTCACGACTCCGTTCCCGTTGGGCACCGCGGCGGTCAGGCCCTCGCTCGCCATGAGATGGGCCAGGGCCAGGGAGCCGAAACCGGCGGCCGTCCGCTCCAGGAACAAGCGCCGATTCGACATTGGGCCAATGTGATCAGGATTCATGAGACTACTCCCGCGTGATGAACTCGTCCAGGTTCAAGAGAATCCGGCTGGCGCCGACCCAGGAGGCCGCCTCTTCCGGAGCGATTCCGGGAAACTCCACGGGCAGGCTCAACCGCGCCAGCTCCTGCTCCTGCTCCAGAATCTCTGACTGGCGGCGCATGGCCGTTTCCAACCACTCCAGTTCCTCGGAGGCCGGTGATCGGGCAAGACAGAGCCGAAAGGCGTGCTCCAGGCGCTCCCGAGGGTCGGCGGGTCCTTCCGCCAGAATCCGGAACGCCAGCGCCTGTGCGGCTTCGAAGAAAACCTCGTCGTTGAGCAGATTCAATGCCTGCAACGGAGAGTTGGACCGGCCCCGGCGACACACGGCGTCATAACCGCCCGGCATGTCGAAGTTGGCCAGGAACGGATAGGGGAACATGCGCTGGTACTGGATGTAGAGGCCGCGGCGGTAGCGGTCCTGCCCCTCGCTCTCCACCCACTTCCTCCGCTGCATCTTCCCCCCGGGCTGGGGCGGACGAACGCTCTTTCCCCCTACGGCAGGATTCAACAGACCGCTCACCGCGAGAGCCGAATCTCTGATCAACTCCGCCGGCAAACGCATCCTCACCTGGCGCGCCAGCAGGACGTTGTCCGGGTCCCGCGCCTGAAGGTCCGGCCGGACCGCCGAGGACTGCCGGTAGGCGGCGGACATGACCATGGTCTTGATGGCGCCCTTCAGGCTCCAGCCGTTCTCGCGGAAATCCCTGGCGAGCCAGTCCAGAAGTTCGGGATGGGACGGTTTCTCACCCTGCGTCCCGAAGTTCTCTGTGGTGACAACGATTCCCCGTCCGAACAGCTCCTGCCAGAGGCGGTTCACCGCCACTCTGGCCGTGAGGGGATTCTCGGGACTGGTGATCCACTTGGCCAGCCGGATCCTGGGCCGGGAGGCATTGTCGGGCTCCGGGTGCAGAAATCCGGGCACTCCGGGCTCGACCGGTTCCCCCGTGCGGTTGAACTCGCCGCGGACGTGGATATGGTTGGCACGGCCCTCCGCCTCGGTGGCAATGGTCTGGGCCTGGCTCAGAGCCGGAAACTTGGCGTCCAGCTCCTTGAGCTTCTTCAGCAACTCTCCAAACTTGAGCTTCTCCTCGTAGACCTTCTTGGGCACCACTTGGCTGGAGTACCGAACGAAGTGCTCGGTGATGATCTTGGCTTCCTTCTCGCTCCGTTCCGACGGGTCCTTTCGGAGGATCTTCTCCCCCATCCCGTACACCGGGTGCATGTCGCCGACTCGGACCGTCCCCACTGCCTTGTCCCAGTTCTGCCACCGGCCTGGATGGGCCATGGCCTCCAGCAGCTTGGCCTCCCACGCCGGCTGGAGCTCGGGGACGCGGTATTCGGCCAGCAACTCGGCTCGTTGCTTCCGATACGAAACCACTTCCCGCAGATAGGGGCCCATCTCCCCCGGCAAAGGAGCATCGATGTTCACCTCTTCCGCGTCATTGAAGAAGGAGAAAAGCCGGTAATAATCCTGCTGGCTCAAGGGATCGTACTTGTGATCGTGGCATTGAGCACATCCCACCGTGAGTCCCAACCAGACCGTCCCCACGGTGTTGATCCGGTTGACCACCTGCTCGAAGCGGAACCGCACCATGTTGGTTCCGCCTTCCCGGTTGCTGGGCGTGTTGCGGTGAAACCCCGTGGCCACCTTGGACTCGATTCCGCCGTCCGGGAGAAGGTCCCCGGCGATCTGCTCCAGGGTGAAGCGATCGAAGGGCAGGTCCTTATTCAGGGCTTGGATGACCCAGTGGCGATAGCGCCAGGCATGGGCCCGGAAGTCGTCCTGGCGGTAACCGTCGCTGTCGGAATACCGGGCCAAGTCCAGCCAATGGCGTGCCCATTTCTCGCCGAAGTGGGACGACTCCAGAAGGCGGTCGACGGCAGTCTCATAGGCTGTCTCGTTCTCCTCCGCCAGAAACCCGTCCAGATCGCCGAGCGTGGGAGGGAGCCCGGTGAGGTCCAGGCTGAGGCGCCGCAGGAGGGTCGCCTGGTCCGCCTCCGGTGAAGGCTCGACGCCCTCGGCTTCCAATTTGGCCAGGACGAACCGATCCACCGGATGCCGGATCCAGGACGAGTCTTTCACCGCCGGCGGAACCGGCCGAACCAGGGTCCGGAATGCCCAGTGTGAAGACTCGGCTCTCGTATCCGGATCCGCGTCCGCGTCGGCCTCCAGCTCCGTCCAGCGGGCACCCTGATCGATCCAGGCGCGCAGGAGTCCGACCTCGCCGGAAGTGAGTCCAGTCCCTCCAGGTGGCATGACCTGACCCGGGATCACGCCGGCGACGAGCTGGATGAGCCGGCTCCCGGCACTGTCGCCGGGTCGAATCACAGTGCCTGACTCGCCTCCCCGCAGGGCGTCCTCGGCCCGGTCCAGCCGCAGACCCTTCATCTGCTGTTGCGGGCCGTGACAGAGATGGCAGCGACTCTCCAGCAACGGCGCAACGTCCCTGGAAAAATCGACGGTCTTTTCGGCTGGCGGCGGCAGGTCGGACGATTGTGGTGCCGCCAGACCGAACGACAGCAAGGAAAAGACCAGAACTAGGAGGTTGAAATGCTTCAAGAGACTATTCCCGACTGAGCTAGTTCCTACATGGATTCATCGTCAAAAGTCAACCGCGACAAGACCTTCATGACGTCACTTGAAGCGAATCGAATAGAGATCGCCGTCCCGGATCAGAATCCGCAGCCGTACGGGGCTGCCGGCCAGATGGGACAGGTCCGAACCCCGGTCCCAGGTGACGACCTGCTCGATGCTGTTTCCGTAATGCTCCACGGCCTGCATCAGACCGTATCCGGGCAAGGGATTTCCCGCCTCGTCCTGAATCTCCACTCGAACGCTTCCCGCCGCGGAAGTGGCGTAGTTCACGATCAGGTTCTTGCCTTGGAAGACCAGGGGCCGCGTCACCAGTTCCCCGCCCCGGTAGGAAGCGTTGACGGAGACGAAGCCGTCGGCGCGCAGGACTCCCCGGCGCAGGTGGATGCTGGGGAGCCGGAAATGCCGCAGGACATACACGGACATCTCATCGGACCCGGTGGGCACCAGCCCGGCGGCCACGTAGTTGCTCCGGTCGGTCCAGTCGAGGGGATCCGATCCGGGACGGACGAAGCCCTCCAGATAGCGCCGGTCCCAGTTCGCGCCGCCGCGGCTGAACATGAACACGGTATCGGAGAGGCCGACTCCACGCGTTGCATCGTATTTTTCGGGCAGCTCGGAACGGCGGTACTTCATCAATCGCTTGGGAAAGGCCATATAGATGTGCGGCGCCCTGAAGTAAGGGGTCGCGGAGAAGGTGTAGAGCTGATCCGGCGGCGCCTCTCCCATGTCGATCCAATCGGGGTAACTCCAGTTGACGAAGTCGTCGGAGGTCGTCACCCGGACGCTGCGGGTCCGCTCGCCGAGCCCCGGCGACAGGTACATGTCCCGCAGATAGGCCTGGTAACGCTCCCGTCCGGCGTCCCAGAAGATCACGTTGTGGCTGTCGAACCCGTTGATCATGGGGACCGTGGACATGTCGTGCTTCATGAAGGGTCCGCTGCCCTTGGCCTTCCAGTGGATCCCGTCGGCGGAAACGAGCAGGTAGAGCCCGCGGTTGATGCCCCCGACTCCCTTGTAGAGTTCCTCCGGCGCCACTTGCGGATTGGTGTCCCGAAAGGCGAAGAAGTTGCTGGTGGGGCTGCCCCAGTCCCCTGGGGGCCCGGTCAGGATGATGTTGTTCTCCTTGCTCCCCTCGAATTCGACCAGACCCAGCTTGGGCCGGGTCCAACGGGTGCCGTCGCGGCTCTCGGCATAACACGTGTTCATGGGCCACCCCTTGCCGCTGGCCGGCATGTCTCCGGCCCGCACGCACCGGTAGTACATGCGGTAGAGGTCCCCATCCTTGAAGACGGTGATGTAGTGATTGCCCGGTCCTTCCCAGGGGGCATCGAACTTTAGAACCGGCTCGGTAAGCCGGGGCCGGTGCAGGCGCAGGGAGAGGCCGCCGCTCATGCTCTCGATCAGAAAGTCGTCGACGAAGGGCTCCAGGCGGGAGCCGATCTCGATGGGGTCGGCCGCCGTCTTGTGGCTGCTGCCGGTCAACGACGCCGTCGAACCAAACAACAGAGCAGCGAGAATGATGACTATCGGTCCTGTTCTCATGAACTTGCCTCCAGAGTGGAGCATTGTCGCAGATCCGGGTGTCCTCCGCCGGAAGGATCGAATTCTCTTGGACGACGAACCAGTAGCACCGAGGATGGCTTTTTCATCGTGCTTTCAGCCTTAACAGCCCGTGGCAAAAGTCATCACGGCATTCGACCGTCCCTGCATCCCGGCGGACGGCGTTGCGATTCGGGCACATACTCCCGGTATGCACCCGAATCGCGCCTTGTCCGGCGGGCGCAGGAACGGTCTCGGTGCTCGCGGGACTTTCACCACGGACTGTTAAGCCGAAGATGACGTCGGGTAGATGTCACCACGGATGTTGGTATAATTGTGTGAAAGTGTTCACTCATCACACCGTAAGTATGCAGACCAAAATATGCCCCGACTGACCATCAGCCTCACCGACCGCACCCACCGCGCGTTAAAGGAAGCCGCCGCACGCCAGCAGCGTTCCATGGGTTCAATCATCGAAGAAAGCCTGGTACTTCGGGGCCTTCAGACTTACGACACCGCCAGAGAGATTGTCGCCAGGGCACGGGCTCATTCCAGACTGAAAGATGAGGAGGCAACGATCGTGGCGGTGAAGGAAACTCGGCTTCACCGCGAAGGACGATAGCTGAGTCAGTGCATGCGGGCAGGTGCGCGGGGCCCAACAGATCCGACGGCAAGGCAGGTCTTCGTCGTGGACACCAGCGTCATCGTGTCCGGGCTCATCGGAGCCGACCCCAACAGCCCCCCCACACGTATCCTGGACGCCATGCTGGATGGCGATCTTCTTTATCTGATGTCAAGCGCGCTGCTCGCGGAAGACTCGACCGTATTGCGGCGTCCCCGAATCACCCGATTGCACGGCCGAGCAGACGACGAGCTGGATCGGTTTCTGACTGAATTGGTGGAGTCGGTCGAATTTTCCATGCATGGGAGTAGGGCGACACCTTGTGGTCGCCCTACTCCGCCAGCCACGGAGGTTGGGACGTAAGCGGGCACCCTCAGGGGTGCCCCCACGTCGCTCCGGTGAGGCCGGAGCACGGGATTGGGACCGCTTCGTCGCGATCCTCGTCTAACGCTGCTTCCCCTGTTCTCCCGAACTGCCAGAAAAATGGGAAAATCCTGCAACCTGAAGGTTAGACAGAATTCATACAAGTAATTACTGTAAGTCCCTGCCGCCACGACTCGACGGAGGTCGCGAAATTGAGCAGAGCAGCAGTCGCAAGAGAGGTGAAATTGATCGCCATCGGCAACTCCCAGGGCATCCGCCTTCCAAAAGTACTGTTGCGAAAAATACGGGTGGAGCGGCTCGCTCATCCTGGAGGAAAGGGAGGACGGCATCGTGCTGCATGGCAAAGAAGGGAACAAGCTGTCCTGGGAGGACACCTATCGCGCCATGGCTCGCGATGATGAAGATTGGAGTGATCTGGACTCAACTGTCGCTGACGGTCTGGATTGACGGCGAGCTTTCCCAGGCGATACGGCATCTTCTTTGCCGCCCTCAATCCCACACTGGGTGGCGAGATCCGCAAGGTGCGGCCCGTCGTGGTGGTTAGTCAAAACCAATTGAATCAGTTTCTGGATAAGATTGTCGTGTGTCCTCTGACTTCCACACTACCTCCTCAGTGGCGGAGCCGCCTACAGATTAGATATGAGGGAAAGAGGGCTGAAATTGCAGTCGACCAGATCCGGGCCATCAGCAAACAGCGACTGGGGAACAGGCTCGACCGGTTGTCCGCCGGGGAAGCGGGCCAGCTCCGGCGCATTATCACGGAGATGTACGGAGAATAGAGGTTCATCATGACAACGGACGTATCAGCGGCAGGCGCGGCGCCATTCGCCGGATCTCGCAGAAATGCCTGGTTATTGAAGTACATGCAGAGACGGTTGCAAGACAGCGCCATCGGTTTCGAGATGACCACCCATGACAGGAATACACACCGTTTCGGCGCCGGTCCCGCCAGCTTCAGGGTGAACATCACGCATCCGTCGGCGTTGAAGGCGATCGCCTCGCTCGACGAGGGAACGATTGGACAGGCCTATGTCGACGGCAGGTTCGACGTCGAGGGCGACTTCATCAAGATCTTCGATCTACGTGAGCAGTTGCATGACCGGCACCCCTTGCATTGGCTCTGGCGGTTCATCGCACCCCTATTAATGGGACAGGTCGCAGTCAACAAGTCGACCATCGTCCGGCACTACGAGCGGGATTCGGAGTTCTTTCTGACTTTCCTGGACGAGAGTTTCCATTGCTACACCCAGGGCGTCTTCCTGTCGCCGGACGAGGACCTCGAGGTGGCGTTTCGTCGAAAGATGGATTGTGTCGTCGAAGAATGCCGATTGGCTCCCGGCAGCCAGGTGCTGGAAGTCGGTCCTGGCTGGGGCGCATTCGCGGCGTACGCGGCGCGCAAGGGGATCGAAATTACGGGCGTCACGATTTCCAGGCATTCGCTCGATTTCATGAATCGGCTGACCGCCGAGGAGAATCTGCCGATAACCACGTTGATGTGCGATTTCCTGGAGTTCGAGTCGGAGAAACAGTTCGACGCCGTCGTGGTGCTGGGAATCATGGAGCACATGCCCGACTACCCGCGGGTATTGGCGCGCATTGACCGGTTGCTGAAACCGGGCGGCCGGGTCTTTATCGACGCCGGCGCCTGTAGCCGGAAGTACGAGATGTCGTCGTTCATTACGCGGCAGATCTACCCTGGCAATAATTCGTTTCTCGTGCTCCACGATTTTCTGAAGTCGATGGCGTCTTTTCCGTTCGATTTGAAGGGTGTCTGGGACGACCGGATCAGCTACTACTGGACTTGCGTCGGTTGGGCCAAGCGCCTCGACTCCAATAAGGAATCCATCATCGAGAAATTCGGCGAGGCCGAATACCGGCGTTTTCGACTCTACCTGTGGGGATCGGCGCACTGCTTCCTGCGCAACTGGTTGCAGTGCTACCGGCTAGTATTGGAAAAACACCCGTCCTGATGGGATGTCTCAGGATTCGCGTGGGAAAGCGGCCTGGAGAGAACGTCCTGGCCTTCACCCAGGTACCGGATCCACACGGATTCTTGCCAGACGGCACCGCCTTGGCCCAAAATGGCGCTGGCTCCCATCATGAAAGGTCGATCCGGCACCCTCCTCACCCTGATCCTGGCCGTCTGTCCTCTGATGGGCCAGCTCGGGGAAGACGCAACGGCCGACGGGTCGCTGCTCTTCCGGGAGACGGTCCAGCCGATACTCCAGAACCGCTGTCTGTCCTGCCATAACCAGAAGGTTCGCAGCAGCGGACTTTCGATCGAGAGCCGCTCGGAGATCCTGACGGGGGGAAGCCGGGGTCCCGCCGTTCTGCCCGGAGACTCGGAGCGGAGCCGGCTGATCCAGGCGTTGGCTCATTCGTCCGATCTGAATATGCCTCCGGGCGGAAAGCTGCCCCAGGCGGAGATCCGCGCACTGCGTCAATGGGTGGCCCTGGGAGCACCTTGGGACGAGCCGGGCGATTCCGGCAAGGGCGGTCACTGGTCCTTCCAACCCGTCCGGCGTCCCGCGCCGCCCCAGGTGTCCGATGCGCGGTGGGTCCGCACTCCCATCGACCGGTTCATCTTGCAGCGGTTGGAGGCGGAGGGTCTGGAACCGTCCCCGGAAGCCTCCCGGATCACGCTGTTGCGCCGCCTCAGCCTGGATCTCCTGGGTCTGCCTCCCTCACCGGCCGCCGTCGACCGTTTCCTGGAGGACACTCGCCCCGGCGCCTACGAGCGGCTCGTGGAACGCCTGCTCGCCTCACCCCACTATGGAGAGCGGTGGGGCCGGCACTGGCTGGACGTGGCCCGCTACGCCGACTCGGACGGATTCTCCGACGGATCCCGTCAGATCTGGATGTACCGCGACTGGGTGGTCCGGTCCCTGAATCGCGATCTGCCGTTCGACCGGTTCACCATCCAGCAGTTGGCGGGCGACCTGATTCCGGATGCTTCCAAGGAACAGATCGTCGCCACCGGATTCCACCGGAATACGCTCCTGAACCAGGAGGGGGGCATCGACGTGGAGCAATATCGCGTCGAGCGCGTCGTGGACCGGGTCGCGACCACCGGAGCCGCTTTTCTGGGTCTGACCGTCGGTTGCGCCCGCTGCCATGACCACAAGTACGATTCCGTCTCTCAGCAGGAATTCTTCCAGCTCTACTCCTTCTTCAACAACATCGAGGAGAGGAGCCCCGAACTGGAAGAGACGGACCGGCCCCGGCACTGGCCCTTTCTGGAGCTCGGAAGCGACGAAGAGTTCGCCCGGCGAGACATCATCCGGAGTCAGTTGGGGCTCCTGGAGGAGGAGCTGCAGACCTACGAAAAAGAGCTTCTCGCCCGTTTGCCGCAATGGGAGCAGGAACTGGCCCCGGAGCGGCGGCGCGAGTACCCGCCCGAAATTCAGAGAATTCTGGCGCTGCCCGCCGAAGAGCGGAACGAGATTCAGCTCAAGACCCTCCATCTGCTCTACAAGGAGCAGGATCTGGGCCATGCGACCCGGAAGGCCGGCATCGACTCCCTGAAGCAGGCCGAACCGAAGTTGCCCAGCACCCTGGTGATGAAGGAGTTGCCGGAGCCCCGGGAGGCCTACATCCATCTGGGCGGCGAGTTCACCCGCCGGGGAGATACCGTTCAACCGGACGTGCCCGCCGTCCTGCCTCCGCTGACGGCCCAGTCCAGGCCCGACCGGATGGACTTGGCGCGATGGCTGGTGGACCCGGGACATCCTCTCACCGCCCGAGTCACCGTGAACCGCATTTGGCAACGCTACTTCGGCGCCGGGCTGGTGGAGACCGAGAACGACTTCGGAACTCAGGGGACCCGTCCCTCCCACCCGGCGCTCCTGGACTGGCTGGCCTCGGAACTGATTCGCAAGGGTTGGAGCCTGAAGGCGATCCACCGGCTGATCGTCACCTCGGCGACCTATCGCCAGTCCTCCCGCCATCGCGAGGATGCCGCCAAGGCGGACCCGGCGAATCGGCTACTGGCCCGGCAACACCGCCTGCGCCTGGAGTCGGAGGTGGTGCGAGATGTCTGCCTGGCTGCCAGCGGACTCTGGAACCGGGCCCTCGGCGGGCCTCCAGTCTTCCCCCCCCAACCTCAGGGGAGCAGCCGTCTGGGTCATTCCAAGCGATCCTGGGTGGCCAGCCAAGGTGAGGATCGGTTTCGACGCGGCCTCTACACCCATTTCTGGCGCTCCACCCCCCACCCCGCCCTGATGGTCTTCGACAGTCCCAACGGAATCACCACCTGCACCCGGCGGAGCCGCTCCACCTCGCCCCTGCAGGCGCTGACCCTGCTCAACGACGAGGCCTTCTACGAGTTCGCCCAAGGCCTCGCCCGCCGGGTGCTCAGGGAGGGCCCGGACCAGGACGCGGAACGCATCGACTACACCTTCCGCGTCTGCCTGTCGAGACCGCCCAGCGCGGAGGAGAGCACTCAGTTGAAGCGCTTTCTGGACCACCAGAGGAATGATCTGGCACGGCGCCCGCGGGAAGCCCAAACATTGCTTTCCCTGGAATCGGAGGACGAAGATCCGCAGGAACTCGCGGCCTGGACCCTCCTCTCCAGCGTGCTCCTGAACCTGGACGAGCTCATCACCCGGGAGTGAACCCCATGCAGAGCTACGAACCCTGGCTACTCGCCGAGACCCGGCGGCACTTTTTCAGCCGTTGCTCCCTCGGTTTGGGACAGGTCGCCCTGGCCTCCCTTCTCAGTGACGGGCGGCTCCTCGCCGCGAAACCGGATCTGGCGAATCCCTTGGCGGCCCGGGATCCCCATTTCCCCGCCAAAGTCCGAAACGTCATCTATCTCTACATGGTGGGAGGACCCAGCCAACTGGATCTCTTCGACCACAAGCCGAAGCTCCGGGAATTGGACAGCCAACCGCTTCCCGATTCCTTCCTGAAGGACAAGCGCTTCGCTTTCATGGACTTCTTCACCAAAGAGAAGCCCCGGCTTCTGGGTTCGGAACGGGAGTTCAAACCTTACGGCCAATCGGGCAAGACCCTCTCCGAGTGCCTGCCCCACACCGCGTCCGTCGTCGACGACCTGGCGTTCATCTCCACCGTCTCCACCGACAACTTCAACCACGGGCCGGCCCAGATCTTCAGCAACACCGGGTCTCCGCGGCCTGGGAGCCCCAGCATGGGTTCCTGGATCAGCTACGGCCTGGGGACCGATTCGCAGGACCTGCCCGCCTTCGTGGTCCTCCAGTCCGGCCGGCAAGGTCCCCGAGCCGGCGTCTCCAACTGGGAGAGCGGCTTTCTCCCCACCATCCACCAGGGGATCCCCTTCTTCAGCAGCGGCGATCCCATCCTGAACCTGGCGAGTCCCGCCGGTATGAGCCGGCAGCGGCAGGCGAGCCGGGTGGAGGCGATCCGCAACCTGAACCTGGCCCGGTTGGCGGAGACGGGGGATCCCGAGATCGCCACCCGGATCGCGTCCTACGAGATGGCCTACCGGATGCAGACCAGCGGCCCGGAGCTCATCGACTACTCCAGCGAGACCCGGCAGACCCTGGACCTGTACGGCGCCGAGCCGGGAGCCCGGTCATTCGCCAACAACTGCCTTTTGGCCCGGCGTCTGGTGGAGCGGGGGGTCCGTTTCGTCCAGCTCTACCACGCCGAGTGGGACCATCACGGAAACGCCCACGTGAACCTGCAGGAGGGGCTGGACAAGGTCACCAGGCAGACCGACCGCCCCTCCGCGGCCCTGGTCCGGGACCTGAAGCAACGGGGACTCCTGGACTCCACCCTGGTGGTCTGGGGGGGAGAGTTCGGCCGGACTCCCATGGGGGAGAAACGGGACTCCGTCGGACGCAACCACCACATCGACGCCTACACCATGTGGTTCGCCGGGGGCGGCATCCGGCCCGGTCAGACGATTGGAAAGACGGACGAGCTGGGCTTCTCTCCGGTGGAGGATCCGGTCCACGTGCATGACATCCATGCCACCATCCTGCATCTGCTGGGACTGGATCACACCCGGCTCACGTTCCGTTTCCAGGGACGGGAGTTCCGTCTCACCGACGTCGCCGGCAACGTGATCGAGAAGCTGTTGGCGTAGGCAGGGCGCACCTTTTGTCTTTCTCGTCTCCACCGGTTCCGGCCGCTCCACAGAGGCCATGAAAGCCGCCATCTATCGGGGTATCGGGCGAATCGGTCTGCAGGAAGCGGAGAGGCTTCCCCCTCCGCCGGGATACGTCACCATCGATACCCGGCAGACCGGTATCTGCGGCAGCGACCTCCATGTCTACCGGGGGCACTGGCCCCAGCCCAGAACCTTGGCCCTGGGACACGAGACCGCCGGCGTCGTGGTGGAACTGGGAGAGGGGGTCACGGGAGTCGAGCCCGGAGACCGGGTCGCCATCGAGTGCTTCTCCCACTGCGGTCGCTGCCGCTACTGTCGGGGCGGCCACTACAATCACTGCCTGGAACGGCAATGGGTGTCGCAGGATACGCACGGAGGTTTTTCCGAGTTCACGACCGCTCATGCCTCGGCTCTCTTCCGGCTCCCTCCGGGCCTGAGCTTTGAAGAAGGGGCCCTGGTCGAGCCCCTGGCAGTGGGTTGCCGGGCGGTGGGTCAGGCAGGCGCGACCTGGCGGGATCGGGTGGCGATCCTGGGCGGCGGAACCATCGGCCAGTGCTGCCTGGCGGCGGCCAAGGCAGCCAACGTGCGGGAGGCCTGGATCACCGTCAAGTACCCGCAACAGGCCCGGCTGGCCAGGGATCTGGGCGCCGACCACGTGTTCGTGCTGGGTGGGAGCGACCTCGACGACTGGGTGAGCGATCTGGCCCGGGGTCCACGGCCGGACGCGGTGATCGAGACGGTGGGCGGAGGAGGCAATTTCGATCTCGCCCTGCAGATTGTCCGGCCCCGCGGCACCGTGGTCCTGGTGGCCGGCTATCCGGAACCGGTGGAGGTGGACCTGGGCCGGGTTCTGGAATCCGAGGCGGTGGTGACCGGATCCCACTGCTACGCCTCGACCGGATTGGACACCGACTTCGGAGCGGCCATCGACCTGATGGCCACCGGCCGAGTGGACGCGACCCGCCTCGTCACCCACCGGTTCCCTCTGGAAGCGGTCGAGGAAGCCTTCCGCGTCGCAGCCGACAAGTCCTCCGGTTCCATCAAGGTCCACCTCTGCCAGTGATCCAATCGCGGCCAGCGGTCTTGGGAAAAGTCGAATGCCGCCGCCTCCCCGAAAGGATTTCGACCGTGACTTCGCCGGGTCGCCGTACGGCATGGAAATTCATTGCAGAGAACCCGCAGAATGCGGACGGTGTGGGCTGGAACTCAACACCGCTCTGTTCCGTCGAGAAACCTAAATAGGTATCCTTGACGACGTAGAAGGCAACAGTCCCATGCGGGTACGACGTACTCCGGCCATGACGCGAAGATCGCTGTTGACTCGCGGACTTGCGGGTCTGGCGTCAGCAGCGTGGACGAGTCGCCCGACTTTCGGAGCCGCACTCGCCGGAACGGCCGGGTTCGAGACGACAACGCAAGGCGGGCACGCGGATTCACATTCCGGTCCGGCCGACAATGAGATCGTCCTGGGCATGTCCGCCGCCTTTTCCGGCCCTTCCCGGGGCTTGGGCAGCGAGCTTTACCGCGGAGCCAAAGCCTACTTCAACCACATCAACGACAACGGCGGCGTCAACGGCTGCCAGATCCTTCTGAAGCTCTACGACGACGGTTATCAACCGGACCCCTGCGTCCGGAACACCATGAAGCTCATGCTGGAGGACCGGGTATTCCTCCTCTTCGGCTACGTGGGGACACCGACGGTGACGCGCGTGCTGCCCCTGCTCAAGAAGTTTCAGGACGAAAGGGTCTACCTCTTCTTTCCCTTTACCGGAGCCCAGCCCCAGAGGGAACCGCCCTACGGCGACTTCGCCTTCAACCTCCGGGCGTCCTACCGGCAGGAGACCGCCGGCCTCGTCGACAACTTTCTTCGCGTCGGCAAGAAGCGCATCGCCGTGTTCTACCAGGCCGATGCCTACGGCAGGAGCGGCTGGGCGGGCGTCCGAGCGGCTCTGGCAGCCCACGGCGAGCGACTGGCCGGTGAGGCGACCTACCGCCGCGGGCAACGGTTCACCGGCACCATGAGAGCCCAGGTCGAAATCCTCCAGGCGGTTTCCCCCGACGCCGTGATCTGCATCGGTTCGTACGCCGCGTGTGCCGCCTTCGCGCGCGACGCCGTGGACCTGGGGCTTCGGGTTCCCATCGCCAACCTCTCGTTCGTGGGAAGCGAGAACCTCCTCCAACTGCTCACCGAGGGTCGCGGCGACGCCGAGAGATACACCCGGCACCTGGTCAACTCCCAGGTGGTTCCCAGCTACGAGAACACCTCCATTCCGGCGGTGCGCGAGTACCGGGAACTGATGGAGCGGTACGATCCTGCCGTTCCCGAGGAGCTGGTCAAGGAACCCTACAGTCCGTTCCCCCAGAGCTTCGTCAGCCTGGAGGGATTCCTCGACGCCAAGTTGATGGCGGAGATTCTACGGCGCATGGGGGGCGGGCACGATCGAGCCAAACTGGAGACGGCGGTCTTCTCGGTGCGGAACTACGACCTCGGGATCGGCGAAAAGGTCTCTTTCGGACCCGACCGCCGGCAAGGGCTTCAGATGGTCTATTACACCGTCGTCGAGGGCGGGCGCTTCGTGACTTTGGAAGACTGGCAGAGTTGGGTCTCTTGAGATGAAGATTCAGAAGCTTTTCCAAAAAACCCGTTTCGGCATCTTCGCCCTCTTCGGGCTGATCGTGCTGTCCACGTCGATTCTGTGCATCTACACCGTCGACACCCAGTTGTCGGCGGAATACGAGACCAACACCAGGAATATCGCCAAGACCATTGCCGACGCCAGCGTGGACATCCTCCTGAACCGGAACCTGGCGACGCTGCAGTCGATGATCGACCAGTTCGTGGAGATTCAGGGAATCCGCTACATCTACATCACCAGTGAGTCGGGCGAATACCTGGCTCATACCTTCGTGCCGGGAATACCCGAGCAGGTCCGGGCCAGCGATCCGTCCAGCACCGAACCGGTCGAACGGAGCATACCGGGGATGGGGGATTTCGTAGAAGTGGGCAGCCCCATCCTGGCCGGTGTCGCGGGCACGGTCCACGTGGGAATGGATCTGGACCTGGTCGCACTCAAGATCCAGCGGGCCATCGGCCAGCAGGTCATCCTCATCTGCATCTTTCTCGTGGTCGGTGTTCTGGCGTCAATCTGGTTCGTCAACCTGGCGGCAAAGCCTCTGGGTGGACTCCTCGCCTATGCCGTCGACGTGGCCGGAGACAGGGAACGGGACACGTCGAGGGAGGACGAGCTGCTGGCCCGGGACGATGAAGTCGGAGACCTGGCCCGCCTCTTTCGTTACGTGTCCGAACGCGGGTCCGGTTCGAAGCGGTCCGGGGCCACGCCGGGACAGGCCGGGTAGGAGGAAGTCGAGCGGTGCGCATACCGCGAAGCGTCATAGCTCTCATCTGCACGACTCTTCAAATCTGCTTCGGCACGGTCTACGCGTGGAGCTTCTTTCAGACGATGCTGGTCCGGCAGATGGGCTGGACCCATACTCAGACCGCCTGGGCCTTCAGCATCGCCATCTTCTCGCTGGGCGTTTCGGCGGCCTGGGCGGGAAGCATGCTGCCCCGGCTGGGGCCCCGGATACTGGCCCTGGCCGGCAGCATCATGTTCTCCGGCGGATACCTGATCGCGGGTACGGCGCTCCAATTCGATCTGGTCCCCCTTTTCTACCTGGGCTACGGGGTGATCGGCGGCGCCGGGATCGGCTTCGGATACGTGACCCCGGTCGCCACGGTCGCCAAGTGGTTTCCCGACCGCAAGGGGCTGGCCACCGGCATCGTGGTGATGGGATTCGGCGTCGGCGCGTTTCTTCTGAGCAAGGGACTGGCGCCGTTCCTGATCGTCGGGACGACAGGAGCGCTGCCGCTGGTCTTCTTCTGGCTCGGCATCATATTCGCCTGCATCCTGATTCCCTGCAGTCTCCTCCTGAGCGATCCCCCCGCGCCTGCTCCTCTGGGCGCCGGCAACCGGACCTCCCTTCGGGACGCCGAACCCCAGTCTGCCCGGACCTATTTGGGCACCACCCAGTTCGTCATCATGTGGACGGTGTTCTTCTTCAACATCGCCGCCGGGATATCGGTGATCAGCTTCCAGTCGGAGCTCCTGCAGGAGGTCTGGGGACTCGCCGATCCCTCGATCGAGCCGACCACGCTTGCCGCATACGGAGCGACGCTCATCGCCGTCAGCTCGCTCTGCAACGGAGTGGGGCGCCTCTTCTGGGGACTCCTCTCGGACCGCCTGGGCCGGGCTGCGGTCTTCCGCATCCTGCTGGCCAGCCAGATGGTGGTCTTCGGGGTTCTGATGACGGAGACCAACCCCTGGATCTTCTCGATCCTGGTCTGTTACGTGCTCCTCTGTTTCGGCGGCGGGTTCGCCACCATGCCTCCCTTCGTATTGGACGTCTTCGGCACCAGGAAGATGTCCACCATCTATGGCGTGATCCTCACGGCCTGGGCCGCCGCCGGCATCTTCGGACCGCTCTACATGGGGTATCTGAAGGACACCTACCCCGACCGGGCCGTCATGTACTGCTTCCTCATCGGCATCCTCATGCTGGGCGCCGGGTATCTATTCTCCTACCTGCTCAATGACGGGCGGATTCGACTGGGGCGTCCGACCCTGGAGAGCACGTTGCACCGGTATGGGATTCCGGTGCCGGGCAAGAGCTGAAAACGGCCCGGCGGGTTTGTTGCAGCCCGGATCGGAATGCTTCAAATCGTGATTTTTTCAGTCCGACTTCCGGCACCGGATTGCGGTATCCTTTTCCGGGCGATCGGCTCCCGAGTTTGGCGCCGGCGATCGAAGGATCATGCGAAGACGCGAGTGGTTTCAGAAATTGGTGGGCGGCGTCATAGGAATCGGCCTGTTGGTCGTCCCCCTGGGAGCGGGCCTTCTCTTCCTTCTCAACCCCCTTCGCCGTCGTGCCGAGCAGCACGGCTTCAACCGCGTGGCCTCCGTCGACAGCCTTCCGATGGGCACCCCCCGTCACTTCCGGGTGCGAGGCCAGCGCCGGGACGCCTGGGAAGTGGGCGCCCAGGTTCCGCTGGGAGCCGTTTACCTGGTGCGGCAGGAGACCGGTATCCGGGCCTTCCAGGTCATCTGTCCCCATGCCGGATGCTTCGTCGGATATGAAACGGCCAAGCGCCGGTTCCTCTGTCCCTGCCACGACAGCTCCTTCGGGCTGGACGGCGCCATTGCCGATTCGGAGAGCCCGTCTCCCCGGGGTCTGGACGAACTGGAGGTCAAGATCGAAAAGGGCGAGGTCCTGGTGCGCTACCAGGAGTTTCGACCCGGCGTACGCGAGAGGGTCGCCATCTCGTGAGCCGCCCGAGCGACTGGCTGGATCGCAGGACGGGCTACCGGCGACTCGTGTCCTGGCTGCTTTACGAGTCGATCCCGGGCGGCGCCAGATGGCGCTATGTCTGGGGGAGCACCCTGGTCTTCACCTTCCTGCTCCAGCTCTTCACCGGTCTCCTCCTTTGGACCGCCTACAGTCCGTCGATCCGGGCGGCCTGGGAGAGCGTCTACTTCATCCAGCACCAGATGGAGCTGGGCTGGTTCATCCGGGGGCTGCATCACTACGCCTCCCACGCCATGATCGTGCTGCTGGTCCTCCATCTCATACAGGTGGTGATCGCGGGTGCCTACCGTTCTCCCCGCGAGATCAACTGGTGGTTCGGACTGCTTCTGATGGGGCTGGTGGTGGGAACGGCCCTCACCGGATACCTGTTGCCCTGGGACGAACGGGGATACTGGGCCACCCAGGTCACCACCAAGATCCTGGGGATCGTGCCGCTGCTGGGACCGACCCTGGAGCGCCTTCTTCTGGGCGGACCCACCTACGGACATCACACGCTCACACGTTTCTTCGCGCTTCACGCCGGATTGTTGCCGGCTCTTCTGGTGCTCGTGACAGTGCTGCACGTCGTCCTGTTCCGCCGCCACGGCGTGACCCATCCCGAGGACGCCAAGGGAGAGACCTATTTCTGGCCCCGGCAGGCGTTTCTGGACGGCCTCGCCTGCTTGGCCGTGCTGGTGGTCCTGGCGGCGATGGCAGGCTGGGGCGGTTGGGAACAGGGCTTCGTCTTCGGACCCGAAGGCGGAGCTCCCCTGGACGCGCCGGCCGATCCTTCCCGGCCCTCCCCGTCGGCACGTCCCGAATGGTACTTGCTCTTTCTCTACCAGTTCCTGAAGTACTTTCCAGGACGGAGCGAGGTGATCGGCGCTGTGGTTATTCCCTCGTTCGTGGTGGGAGTGATGTTCTGCTTCCCTTTTCTGAGCCGCATCCGCCGGGGCCACGCGTTGTGCGTCGGGATCACCTTCGCCACCCTCACCGCTGCGCTGCTGCTGACGGTGACGGCCATTCGGGAAGATCAGACCCGGCCCATGTACCAGGCGGGACTGGCCGATGCGGAGAAGAAGACCGGGCGCATCCTGGAGTTGGCCAGGGAAAACGGGATTCCTCCCGACGGCGCCCTGGCGATGTTGCACCGGGACCCTCAGACTCAGGGTCCGACGCTGTTTCGAGACAACTGCTCCGCCTGCCACCGCTGGGACGGCCATGACGGTACCGGGGCCCAGGTGACGGAGATCCGGGACGGAGCATCGCTGGCCGTCCCTCCCGGCGCCAGCGATCTGGCCGGTTTCGGGACTCCGGAATGGGTCGCCGAGTTTCTGAAGGATCCGTCGGCGGAGCGCTTCTTCGGACAGACCCCTCACCGGGATGGGACCATGGTTCAGTGGGCGAGGAAGAACATCCCCCTCATGACGGAACGTGAGATCGATGCCGTGTCCGCTTTCGTCATCCACCAGACGAGAGATTCCGAATCAGCGGCGGCGGACCCGGAACTCATGGCGCTCGGAGCGCACGTTTTCTCGTCAGGAAATTCAGAAGGGGCTCAAGGTTGCATCATGTGCCATCAACTCGACCACCCGGAGGTTTCGGGGTCGGGAATGGCCCTGGGACCGGACCTGACCGGATATGGTTCTGCGGAGTGGCTGGACGGAATCATCAGGGATTCTTCCCAACCTCGTTTCTACGGTAACCAGAATTCCGGGATGCCGAAGTTCGCCCACCGGCTCCGAAACCAGGAGCTCCAACTCCTGACCGAATGGATCCTTGAGGAGAGCCAGACCGAAAAATAGAGGACAGTGATCATGAAGCCGGAAATCGTGTCCGACCGGAAGCATCTCACCGCCGCTTCGGACGGCTCCGGCAACCGGGCCCTGTCCTTCATGGTCCTGGCCGCTGCAATTCTATTCCCGGCCTGTACTCAACCGGCGCCGGTCGAGACTCGGGAGGACGGCCGACTCCCCATCTTCCATCGGACCGAAACTCCCATCTACTTCACCGATCTCAGCCGGGCCCAGCCGGCCTCGGCCCTGACCCGCCAGGAGAAACGCTTCGCCTGGAGACTCATCGACTACGAAACCGAGGACTTCAAGGGAACCCTGGTCTTTGCGGGAGAGGAGGCGCAGGCGCCCGACCTGACTCTAGGTCTGGACACGACGGGCGTCCACGACGTCTACGTCGGCATGTTCAATACCGCCTGGAGACCCTACCAGAACCTGAACGTGCGGGCCAAGCTGAGTGGCGACCCGGCTTTTTCGACGCTGTTCCTGCCGGCTCCGGAGGGCCTGGCCTCGGGGGTGCCTGAGGACGACACCGTCCGGGGGCCCCGGATTCAGGACGTCTATTTCAAGACCGCCGATCTGAGCGGACAGGACCTCATCTTGCGGCAACCCTGCCAACGGGTCGTCCCGCCGGACCAGGAGTACGGCAACCCCTGCGAGAAGGCCTGGATCGCCTATGTCAAGCTGGTACCGCTGAATTCGGAAGAGGTGGCAACCCTCGATCAGGATCAGGCGCGTACCGGCACCCGCCGGCTCTTCGGCTACAACGACTCCTGGGCCGTGGCCTGGGGGCGCGCGGAGCCGGCCTCGGCCGAGTTCGTCCGCTCGCACCTGGAACCCTATCGCGACACCGACTTCCGTCGGATCTACTGGGACGGGATCCACGGGGACGTCTGCAACTATTTCACCAAAGTCGGAAGGATGTGGACCCGGGAACACTATCCTCTGGAGGATTTCGTCAGGATAGGCGACCGGCTGCTGGTCGAGACCTGGACCGAATACGTGGAGAAGGGCATCGACCCCCTCCAGGTGGCGGTCGACGCCGCCCACGAGATGGGTCTCGAGATCCACGCCAACTACCGGCTGGGGTGGGGACCCTTCTACTGGCCGCCGCCCTGGGAAGCCTTCAACCGGGGAGGCTTCTGGGACCGGCATCCCGAGTGGAGGACCGTGCGCCGGGACGGCACGCCCGGGACCGCCATGTCTCTGGCCTTTCCGGGAGTTCGAGACTACATGCTGAGTTTCGTGCGGGAGATGGCCGCCTATTCCGTCGACGGCATCGCCATCCTCTACAACCGCCAGCCCCCGTACGTCGAGTATGAAGCTCCCCTGGTGGAGGGTTTTCAAGGAGAGTTCGGCAAGGACCCCAGGGAGCTGGACGAGCAGGGCCCGGAGTGGCGCGACTGGTTGGCCTACCGGAGCCGGGCCGCCACCCAATTCATGAAGGACCTGCGCCGGACGCTGGAAGAATCGGCCCGGGAGCAGGGCCGTGACCAGCCCTACGAGATCACGGCCTGGGTCTTCGGCAGCCTGGAGGAGAACCTGGAATTCGGATTGGATCCCGAGACCTGGGTGCGGGAGGGGCTGGTGGACACTCTGATCCCCTACTCGTCGGCCAAACACCTCTTCAGTTGGCAGCCGTCTTGGGAGGACCCGCAGGACGTGGCCGCGTGGTTGTCCCTGACCCGGGGGACGGGGACCAAGCTCGCCCTGAACGTCATGCCCCGCAACCTGCCGGTGGCTGAATACCGGCGAAAGGCCCATGCCTTGTACGGCTCGGGAGTCGAGTATTTGGCTTTCTGGGACACGGTCATCCACGGCAGCGCCTCCTCACTGGCCCTGCGACGCCTCGGACACGCCGAAGAGATCGCCGCCTGGCTGAGAGCGGGACAGCCTGCGGAAGTGCTGCCCTTCTCACGACTGCGAAAATTGGGCGACTGGGACTTGAGCTTCTTCCCCGAGTGAACCCGCACCGCACTCCCAAGAGGGGGGACTGATCCCATGGTGAATCGCATTTCCTTAGTGACCGGGGCCGGCCGTGGCATCGGACGCGCTATCGCGGTCGGACTCGCCGCCGAAGGTGCCCGAGTCGCCGTCACCGCGCGCAGCGTGGACGAGCTGGAGAATTTGGCCCGGGAAGTGAAAGCCGGGGGTGGAGACGCACTGGTGGTCCCCGGCGACCTGTCCGACCGATCGGCGCCGGCCCGCATCGTCCGAACCGTCACCGAGACCTGGGGTCCCATCGAGATCCTGGTCAACAACGCCGGCGTGGGAAGCAGTCAGAATCCCAAAGCCCTGGTCGATTTCGACGACGACTTCTGGGACCTGACGCTCAGGGTCAACCTGACCGCTCCCTACCTCCTCACCAAGCTGGTCCTCCCTTCCATGATGGACCAGGGATGGGGACGAATCATCAATGTCTCGTCCATCGCCGGCAGGATCGGAAACGAGCACGCCGCCGCCTATGGCGCCAGCAAGCACGGCCTGTTGGGGTTGACCCGCAGCACGGCCGTGGAAGGAGCCCCCCACGGGATCACCGCCAATGCCGTCTGTCCCGGCGTGACGCGCTCCCGCCTCAACGACCGGCGCCTGGAGTACGACTCGCAACGGCTGGGAGTCAGCTTCGAACAGTTGGAGAAGGAATCCACGCCTTTGGGCCGCCGCCTGGTACCCGAGGAGGTCGCCATCCTGGCCGTTCAACTGGCCCGGGACGAAGCCAGAGGCATCAACGGGCAGTCCATCAACGTCTGTGGCGGCCGGGTGTTCAGTTAGGCCGGCGCACGGAGGGGCGACTTCCCAGTCGCCCACCCGGAAGGGCGATTTCCAGTCGCCCCGTCTTCCATTCCACCAATGGAAAGTGTAGAGGGGGGACTCCGAACCCCCTAACCCCCTCTGGTCGGCGACAAGAAAGTCGCCGCTCCCCGCATCTTCCTTTTTGTCGGCGCACGGGACTATAGTGGTCAGGCCATGCCACTCAAGAAATCAGAGTTCGATCGAAGAGGATTCTTCCGGAAAACCGCACTCACCGCTGCCGCTCTCTCGGCTCGAAGCTACGGGCGGGTCCTGGGGGCCAATCATCGGCTCCGCATCGGCATCATCGGCTGCGGAAAGATCGCCGGCAGCCACCACCTGCCCAAGCTGCTGAAGATGTCCGAGAGCGCCAACGTCGAGGTGGTGGCCGTGTCGGACGTCTACCGGAGCCGGGCCCGGAAGTTCCAGGATCGGATCTCGAAGGCGGGTGGGAGAGCCGTCGAAAAGGTCCACCACCAGGACCTGCTGGAGATGAAGGACGTGGATTACGTCGTCATCGCCACGCCGGAGCACTGGCACCACCGGCAAACCCTGGACGCACTGGACGCGGGAAAGCACGTCTATTGCGAAAAGCCCATGACCCACACCATTCCCGAATCTCAGGAGGTGGTTCGACGGGTCCGGGAGACGGGTCTCAAGATGCAGGTCGGTGTCCAGGGGATGAGCGACAACAGCTACTCCAGCGCCAATCGGGCCATCCGGGCCGGCAAGCTGGGCACCGTAGTGGAAGCCCAGATGGAGTATGTCCGCAATCACCCGCTCCATAAGGGGCCCTGGCGCAGGGGCATCCGCTCCAACGCACCGAAACCTCCGGATCTGGACTGGAACCGCTGGCTGGGGCCGGCGACCAAGCGTCCCTGGTCCCCCCACCGCTACTTCGAGTGGCGCAACTACAGGGACTACTCGGGAGGGATCTCGACGGACCTGTTCATTCACCGTCTCACCCGTGTGCTGAAAGCCTGCGAACTGACGTATCCGAACTCGGTAGCGGGGCTGGGGGGAATCTACATCTGGGACGACGGCCGGGACGTGCCCGACAACCTGGAGATGATCGCCGAATATCCCGCGGTGAAAGGAATCACCAATGGGATGACGCTTCACATGCTGGGCACCATGGCGAACAAGCACGGTGTCGAGCACTGTATCCGCGGACACAAGGCCACCCTGCTCTTCACCAAGAGAGGTTGGAAGATCCTGGATCAGAAAACCGGCAAGGTCGTGGACACCCACAGGAAGACGGGCGCCGAGGACATGGCGCTCCACCATCGCAACCTGCAGTCGGCCATTCGGGACGGCAAGAAACTGGCGTGTCCGGCCGAGTTGGGCATGCGAGGAGTGGTCGCCGTGGTCATGTGCAACGAGTCTTGGGCTCGAAGGAAGCTCATGACCTGGGATTCCGAGAACGAGGAGATGGTCGAGGCATAGGGTGACGCCGCGGCGAAGTCACAGTAGCCCGTAGAACAACTCCTCATACTGCTCGGTGATTCGCTCCCAGTCGAACCGGCGACGAACCCGATCCTCCGCCGCCTTCCGCAGTTCCCGGTAATCTTCAGGCCTCCCGCAGACCCTGGCCATGAGTTGGGCGAGCCGTTCCTCCTGGTTGAAGGGGTAGAAGATACCGGCGTCGCCCACGGCCTCCCGGTTCTCCGGGATGTCGTTGACCAGGACCAGGCAACCGGCTCCCATGGCCTCCAGCAAACCGGGATGGATCCCGCCGATCTCCCCCCCGTAGACGTAGCAGCGGCAGTGGGAGAGGAGTTCCCGGTACCCCTGGCCGTAAATGGCTCCCGGCAACAGGACGTTGGTCCCGAGCGCCAACTGCCGCAGATGGTCGATGTAGGGACGGTTGTAAGGTGCGTCGCCCACCACCACCAGCGGGATCTCCAGGCCCGATTCCCGATAGGCGCGGATCACCCGATGGGCGTTGTTCTCCGGTTCCAGCCGGCTCACGAACAACAGATACCGATTTGGCTCCAGGCCCAGTTGCGACAGGACCTCACGGCTCTCCAGGCGACCCACCGGCGCCCCGTACGGAATGAACGGCGATTCCCGGCCGTAACGGCGCCGATAGTACTCCTGGGTCGTCCTGGCGTCGGTCACGAAGCAATCGGGAAAACGGACGGCCAGGGACTCGCCCATTCGATGGAAGGTCCGGCCGGCCCAGTTCCACTTTTTCCTCTTTCGTTCGATGCCGTCCACGTTGAGCACCACCTTCTGCCCCGCCAAACGGGGGAGCCAACAGAGGAAGGCATTGGCAGCGTTGCACACCAGGTAGACGTCGTAGCCTCGAAAACAGGCGGACCAGACGGAAAGGGCAGTGTGGGAGACCGTCTCCAGGTACTTGTGCCGGATCGCAGGCAGGACCCGTATGCGCACTCCCTTGTAGGACGTGAGCTTCGGATCCACGAAATGGCTCCGCC
This sequence comes from Acidobacteriota bacterium, assembly GCA_965217775.1. Lineage (GTDB taxonomy): Bacteria > Acidobacteriota > UBA6911 > RPQK01 > JAJDTT01 > JAJDTT01. Next base: position 762,447 of record CBDCJH010000002.1, on the reverse strand, counting down.
CGTAGACCGTGACCTGGTGCCCCCGGCGGACCAGACGGACCGCCAACTCCTCGGCAAAGGTCTCGAATCCACCGTAGTTGGCGGGAATCCCGCGAGTGCCCAGGATGCCGACCTTGATCCCCATGGTCCATTTCCCCTTACAGATCAGAGATTATCACCGTAGTCGGGGGTAGGGGCGCCCCTTGTGGGCGCCCTCTTCGGTCCAAATCGGAGCAAGACGCTGCCAATTGAAGGCCCGGGAGTTGGAGCGCCGCCGCTCCGGCGAAGAATTTTTGATTCCGGCTACCCCGGCTTAGGAGGTGGACCCTCGGAGAACGGCAACGGGGTCCCCTCATCCATGGCGCAACGCCCGACAGCGGCGGGCCACCCCTCTGCTTCCGCTCCGTCGGAGCTCCGATTGCTACAATGGACCGCCCAGGGAGCGAACGATGGTGCACATCCGGGAAGGCGTCGACATCGAGGAGAACGAACTCCGCTTCTCCTTCTCCCGCAGCAGCGGGCCGGGCGGGCAGAACGTCAACAAAGTGGACACCCGGGTCACCCTCGTCTTCGACCTGATGAGCTCCGGCAGCCTGGCCACCGAGCAGAAGGCCGAACTGCGACGGCGACTCGCCAGTCACCTAAACCGCCGAGGCGAACTGCGGGTGGTTTCTCAACGACACCGGAGTCAATGGAGGAACCGGCAGGAGACTCTGAAACGTTTCCGGTTGTTGCTGGCGTCGGCTCTGGAGAAGCGGAAAAAGCGCTACGGAACCCGTATTCCGACTCGCTCCAGAGTGCGACGTCTCGAAGACAAGGCGCATCGCAGCCGGACCAAGCAAATGCGCCGGAAACCGGCGTCCTCCGAGTACTGAACTCTCTCGGATCGGGCCATCGAATGAAGACGTGGGTCAAATACCGCCGCCGCGCGGCGCTTGACCTGTAACAGTCCGTGGTGAAAGTCCCGCGAGCACCGAGACCGGTCCTGCGCCCGCCGGGCAAGGCGCGATGAGGGAGCATACCGGGAGTATGTGACCGAGTCGCAACGCAGTCCGCCGGGATGCAGGGCCGGTCGAATGCCGTGACGACTTTTGCCACGGGCTGGTAACCCCACCGAGACGATTCCAAGGCGCGCCTCCGGCGCTGGTTTCAAAATGTCCGGTTCGACAGGATCAGGCCGAATGGAGAGGTGATTCTTCGTGCTGAAGCGATTCTACGCGGACAACTTCCGCTGTCTGAAGAACTTTGAAGTCGAGCTCGACCAGGCTTGTGTCCTCTTGGGGCACAACGGCACGGGCAGGACCTCGATCCTGAACGTTTTGAGGAGCATCCGGAACCTGGTGGTGCGGGGTTCGAAGGTCGAGGCGGCGTTTCCGGCACGAGACATCTCGCTGCACGAAGACCCTCACCACGACCGCCGGAAACAGCGCTTTGAGTTAGAAACCAGCACCGACGGTGACTCCTATCGGTACACACTGACCGTGGAGCACACTCCCGACCACCGCAGAATGCGGATCATCGAGGAGACCCTACAACACAGGGAGAAACCGATTTTCGAGTTCAGGAACGGCGAAGCGCAGCTCTATCACGACGATTACGGGAAGGGCCCTTCGTACCCGTTCGACTGGTCGCAGTCGGGAATCGGCGTCCTGAACGCCCGACCGGACAATCGGAAGCTCACTCGGTTCAAGCAGGAGGTGGCGAGCTACATCGTGGTCGGCTCCTGTCCGGCGAGCGCCGAACGTCGTTGTTCATCGACGAACCGGACAACTTTCTCGCCCTGAGGGAGATTCAGCCTTGGCTGGCTCACGCCGTCGAGTGCTGCGGAGAGTCGCTGGAGCAAGTGGTCGTCGTCTCGCATCATCCGGTGACCATCGATTACATGGCGGGCGCCGGCGGCCGGTGGTTCTACCGGGAAGAAGACGGTTCCGTGCGGGTGCACCCGGAGCCAAAGGTCTCCGTAGACGGACTGTCGCTTTCGGAAACCATCGCCCGGGGCTGGGAACGGTGAGCACGAGGATCGTGCTGCTGTGCGAGGACCGGCAGACGGACAGTTCAGTGGAGATATATCACCGGCTTCAGACCCAGATATTTGACCATAGGCAGGAAGTCACGGTCGGAGAACAGCAACGGGATCCCCTCGTCGACGCAAAAGGAGGCGATGACGACGTCGACGGTATTGCGGATCGTGACTCCGTTCCTGCGCAGTCTTCGATAGCGCACGGCAACCCGATGCGACCGTTCTCGTCCGAGCAGGTCGAAAGACGGCAGCTTCGACAGTGCTTGCTGCGCCGCCCTGAAATCCGGGTCGTTGCGAAATCCCTGGAGGACTTCCACCAGAATCAGGTCGCCGGTTGCCACCATATCCTGTCCCAACAGGCCATCGAGACGATCGGTTTCTGGTGATGGAATACCATTGAAGAAATCGATCCAGACACTGGAATCGACCAGAATCATCGGTCTCGCCTCATCTTCTCCAGATCACCCGTCCAACGAAGCTTGCCGCGCAAGGCGCGGATTTCTTCCTGTTCCTTCAATCTAATCAACGAGGCCAAGCCGAGTTCCACGACTTGGCGCTTGGTTTTTGCCCCGGTCGCGCGCATGGCGCGTTCCAAGAGGTCGTCGTCAATGACGATGTTCGTACGCATATGGAGATCCTCCGATTGATGTGTATTTAAGATCCATATCATACACATAGTCGAGTCAATGAGCAAGGATCGAGAAGTTAGAGCGGGCTCCCTGAAGCCAAGCATGAAACCGACGCTTGAGCTTCGACTACGGTGACCGGGCTGCTGCGAGTGGCCGTGCACCAGGATCCCCGTTCGTCGTCCGGGAAGTAGATGCGTCCGCCCGTAGCTGGTATGGGCCACACCGACACCGCTGAATCTTTCTTCGCCGGGAACCGTCAGTTCCAGTGACCGGGTTGCAGGTGGCACCCGGTGGAATCGGGTTCGAGGTTGTCAAGAATCGTCCTAACCGGAGGAAAACGCGATGAAGGGCAAAATCTCAGTAATCTGCCTGCTTGTATTCGGCGCGTCCATGGCTTCTGGCTGGCCCCGAATCCATTACGCCCAATTTCCGCTCGGGGAAAGCGATACCGGATTATCCTACGAATGCGTTTTCATGGTTTCGAACAAGGTTCTCACTGAACCATGGAGAGGCGAAATCACGCTCGGGACCGGCGACGACCAGGACCTGGGAGGGGGAATGGGCCGTCAACGGCGAGGACTTCAGTGGTTCCACAAAATTCCGGTGTCCCTTGAACCCGCCGGGTCCGCCATCTTCGTCATTTCAGGTGGCTCTACGGTCCGTACCGGATACCTCGATATTGAAGGCGACCGGTCTTTCTTTTACGGTGATGTCGCTACAACGCTCATCTACCAACTGAAACAAAATGGACAACTGATTGACTCTGTGGGCTCCGGCATTACGGAGGGAGGCTTTATTTCGCCTTTCCGGTCCAGCAGAACTCCCGCACCAGAACCGGGTTCGCCTGGGTGGCCGTAGCCCCCATCGTGCCCTTGAGACCTGAGGAGATTCGCGTCGGGATTTTCGACCCGGAGGGTATGCCCTTCGAAATCAAGACGGTGCCCTACCAGCCCGTGGCAAAAGTCATCACGGCATTCGACCGTCCCTGCATCCCGGCGGACGGCGTTGCGATTCGGGCACATACTCCCGGTATGCACCCGAATCGCGCCTTGTCCGGCGGGCGCAGGAACGGTCTCGGTGCTCGCGGGACTTTCACCACGGACTGCTAGGAGGGGCATCAGGCTCAGTTCGTGGACGAGTTGTTTCCAGACCTGCCGGAAGATTTTGTGGGAACCATGATGATCAATGCCGAGAAATTCATACACCTTACGGTGCTCCGGCAGGACACACTGGCATCGGGTGCGGTCCAGTTTACCAACACCCCGCCAGACCGAAAATGTTTCGATGGTGATTGCGATCTCGATGAAGCCAGCCCTTGAAGTCCTTCACGCGTGCTACCGGCGTCCCTGAATCACGGCATCCATGAGTCGCCTTTCGCCGTTGGCTGGAAGAACGCTCCGGTTCTCCGCAATTCAGAAACGCCTCAATCCTTTAGATCCTTCCTCGCCAACCTGCGGTATTGGACCGCATACGGAGCCGTCAGGAAGAACAGCAGCAGGATCAGCACCTCCGAATCGCCGAAGTTGTACTCCAGGCAACCTGCCACGTGAAAGGCCACCGAGATGCAGAGCCCGTTCAGACTCAGGAAGCGGACCCATTCAGATTCGGACCGGAGCCACATCCGGATCAGGTCCCGGATCAGGACGATCCAGAGCGCCAGCCAGAACGCCAGCCCCACGAGGCCGGTTTCGGCGGCCACCTGGAGGAAATTGTTGTGCAGGTGCTGGTAGGCCCAGTCGGGGTATTCCTGGTGTGACCGATACTTGAGAACCTCTCGGGAAACCATGCCGGGTCCGACCCCGGTCCAGGGATGGTCGGCAATGAGACGAGATCCGGCCCGGACCATCTCCAGGCGGACTTGGGTCGTGGTGTCGCTAAGATCCATGCCGGAGTAGAGACGATCCCGAAACGGCGTGGGCAACAGGATCAACAGGGCCATCAGCACCAGCAGCACCAGCAGCACCCGGGTCTTCTTCATCAAGACCACCAACAGCAGGCCGCCCGCGGCCGTTCCCAGCCACGCGTTGCGGGTGAAGGTCACCAGCAGGCTCCAAATCAGGACGCCCAACAGGAGCAACCCCACGGAGGGCAGGCGACGCCATCCCTTCTCTTCCCCGTTCGCGGTCGAGGAACCGGCTGGCTTGAACCGCTCCCGGCACAGATAGACCCCCAGTGAGACGGCCCCCATCATGAGCTGGCCGGAAAAGGTCATCCAATGGCTCATGAACCCGGTGATCCGGTGAGCCAGATCCGGCTCCATCAGCCAGTAGTATTGCGCCAGAGAGTATGCGGCGCTGGCGCCCAAGACCAAGTGAATGCGCCTCACGGTCCAGTCCACGTGAGCAATCCCGAACCACGTGAACATCAAGGGAACGAAGAGGAAGCGCACCAGCTTCTTTAGAGAGCTCGAACTGGTCCCGGGGTCTTCCGAGAAGAGGACGGCGATCCCGATGGAAATCACATAGAGGAGAAGCGGTAGCGCGAAAGGTGGCCAACGGAGGCGCAGGCGCCGCCGCCGGAGAGTATCGATGACCCAGAGGAGCAGGGCGGTCCCGGCGAGAATGTAGGCCGCCGCGATGGAAATGAGCGACGCTACGATGGAGGCGGCGGCGCACCAGGGAATCCAACGTGCCTGCAAGAGACCGTATCTGGGCTGCTTTTCCGATTCCATCACACCGCTCGCCGTATTTATTCCTGGAACCGGCCTCCCTGACCTGCGGGTGAGATTACGACTCCCCGTCCCCGTCCGCAACACCTGCCGCTATCGGAACCTGACCTCGACCCGGGTCAGAACGGGGCTGGCTCCGCCATTGGGACTCGCGAGCCGAGCCCGGTATTGGATCCAGGAGCCGGAAGACCCGCCGACCGAAATCGGACCCGGCTTCAGGATCCACGTGCCTGGACCGGAGGAACCCCTCCAGGCTGCCTCCTGTAAGGATTTCTTGCTCTCGGCAGTTCGAATCTGGAGCGCGATCGTGGTTCCCAAGGGAGTCTCCGCATCCCATCCGATGGAGACGGGACGGACGCCCGGCCCGAATCGGTGCGGCGGAGAGACATAGGTCTCGGCCAATTCCCGCGTGTAGATGTTGCCCGGGTCCCGAATCATCTGGCCGTGGGGCCCGACGGTGGGAAGCCAGGTCCGTTTCCGCGGGGAAAACCCGTCCGGCCCGTTCCAATAGAGGACCGACGGCGTCGTGTGTTGGATGGGATCCCCGGGGCGTTGCAGGCTGCCGTCCCGCTTGTGGTTGAGCAGAAAGATGTCGGTCCAGCCGTCGCCATCGAAATCGGCGGCCAGGGAGGCGGTCCCGGAGTCCCCGGGCAGGTCGAGGCGGCGGTTCGGATCGAAACCGGAGGCGCTTCCCCAGTAGAGGAAGCACGGAATGCTCCTGGCTGTGTTGCTGGAGTAGTTGGGCACGAACAGGTCCAGGAATCCGTCCCGGTCGAAGTCGGCCACGCTGGGGTCCAGGGCCGACATGTGCCGGAGCGGCCGGCCTTCTCTCAATTGGAACCCGTCCCCGGATCCGTAGTAGATCCGGATCTCGCCTTCCTTGTTCCGGGGATAGTCGTTGACCGGCGCCACCAGGTCCAACCAACCGTCCGAGTTGAAGTCGGCGGCTTCCAGATAGGGGATCCTTCCTTTGGCAATCAACCGCTGATGGTTCTCTCGAAACCCTTCCTCCGAACCGTAGACCAGGTGCAGGCCCTGCTTGGCGGAGCCCCCCGCCAAGTCCAGATACCCGTCGCGGTTCCAATCGGCCACCACCGGGGGAAAACCCAGTCCACCGATGGGAATCACCTCGCGTCTGGCGGGAGAGAATCCGTTCTCCGCACCGTAGAGGATGACATAGCCACGGTGACCGTCTGCATCCCGCTCGGCAGCGCCGATCACCAGATCCAGATAGCCGTCCCGGTTCAGGTCGACAGTGACCGCCCCCATTTCCGGGTCCTCCACCGAGAGCACGGTACGGCGTCGTGGATCGTAGCCGCCGGCTCCCCCATACCAGACGTAGACCCCGTTGAGGGTCACCGGCCGGCCCAGTGCGTAGCGAGCCTCAGCCGACACCAGGTCCACCCAGCCGTCGTCGTCCAGATCGGCCTGGGCGGTGCCCACCGTATAGCCCGCCCACAGTTGGCTGCGGCGCTGGGTCGAGTAGTCGCGCGTCCCGTCGCCCCAGTAAATGAAGTTTGGGTTGTAGCCGGTCCGGAGCCCCCCTTCCAGGTTGAAAAAGATCACGTCCGGGCGCCCGTCGTTGTCCACGTCGCCGATGCCGTTGCCGTGGGCGCTCCGAGTGTCCAGCATGGACTTGTGCGCCGGGAGGAACTTCCCTTCCCGGTTCCAGAAGACGAAGGACTGGACGTTCAGGTCGTTGAAGGAATGATTGTTGCTCACTACCAGTTCGGGCCAGCCGTCCCCATCCAGGTCTCCGGCGCTGATCCCCCGGGCATGGACCGTTGCCAGTGCGGTCGGGTCGGTCTCGGACAACCGTCCATCCCGGTTCCAGAAGACCAGGGAGTCGGTGTACCCGTTCCCGCCGCGGTCGGAAGAGGTCACGGCCAGATCCGGGAGTCCGTCGCGGTTGAGATCCTGAACCACCAACTGCCAAGGGTTCTCCACCGGCAGCCGCTGCAAGACCTTAAATCCGTCCGCAGCCGCCGCCCGAACCTGAACCCCCGATTCGACGGCGGCAACCAGCTCGATCCTTCCGTCTCGATCCAGATCCCCCGCACCCAGATGCCGCGCCTCCAGATCCAGGACCAGCGGCTTCTCCAGGTCCAACCCGTCCTCCCCCGCCGCGTAGACGAAGACATTGGATCCAGCAGCCAGAACCAGATCGAGCGCTTCGTCTCCGGCCAAGTCGGCGGCCAGGACCGCCGTCCCGGGGCCGGGGAGCAAAGTCCGACGATCCGGATCGAAACCATGGTCCGAATTCCAATAGACGACCGAATAGCTTGCCTGTGCCTCTCGACCCGGATTGGCGCAAGCGAAGGCCAGATCCGGCCACCCATCCCGGTTCCAGTCCCCGACGGCGGCTTCCTTCCCGGCCCACGACCTCAGTTGCCGGCGCTTGGACACGGGGAACCGTCCCTCGGCCCCGTAGTAGATGAAGCTCTCGGACTTGCTGGTGGTACCGCCCGTCCCATTGACCACCACGACGTCGCTGACGCCGTCCCGGTCCAAGTCGGCCACCAATCCCTCGACGGCTCCGTCAGTAGGCAGAGCGATCCGGTGGAGAGGATCGATGGTCTCGCCGTTGTTCAGGTAGACGTAGGCGTCTTCGTCTTCACTGTGTCCGTGGCCGTTGGCCACGAACAGATCGATGTGACCGTCCCGGTTCAGATCCAACCGGTTGATCAACTGGATCCTGCCCCGCCGGGACACGTAAATATTGGATCCGGAGTCCTCGAAAGACCCCTGGGAAAAGGCCTGAAAACCCTCATGACGCCACACTCGGGCCCAAAGCCCGCCGCCGGTGTCCGCCACGGCGAGAAACAACGCCGCCATCATTGCCAACGTGCGCCACGAACCAAACTTCAACTGCATGACTATCCCAAAACGAGACTAACAGCACGAATGAAAGCGAACCATGGTTCGCAGCTTTTTTGAGGAGAGTGGAATGATAGAAGAGGGCACCCACAAGGGGAAGAGGGCACCAAACACACAAGGGGTGCCCCTACAGATTCTGCTACTATCCCGCCGTGACCGGATTCGACGCCTTTCTCTATGACGGCGGGGAGCTCAGCTGCGAAGGAACTCCCCTGACGCAAATCGCCCGGCAGGCGGGAACGCCAAGCTATGTCTACAGCCGGCGTGCCATTCGTGACCGCTACCACCGGCTGGAAAGCGCTTTTGCCGCCGTGGATCCCTTGATCTGCTACTCCCTGAAGGCTAACGACAACCTCTCCCTGCTGAGGATACTGCAGGAGGAGGGCAGCGGTTTCGACGTGGTATCGGGAGGAGAACTCTTTCGGCTGCAGCAGATCGGCGCCGACCCCGGGAGCATCGTCTTCAGCGGCGTCGGGAAAACGGTCCCGGAGATGGAGATGGCCCTGGAATGGGGGCTCTTCAGCATCAATGTCGAGTCCCGGCAGGAGCTGGAGACCCTTGCCCGGATCAGCCGGAGGATGGGCCGCGAAGCCCGCGTGGCCATCAGAATCAATCCGGACGTGGACGCCGGGACCCACCCCTACATCGCCACCGGTCTGCACCAACACAAGTTCGGGGTCGAGGCCGGTCAGATCGACGACCTGTTGAAGATCATCGAGGACTCCGCCGAAATCCGGCTTGTGGGCCTCGGATACCACATCGGTTCCCAGATCTTGGACGTCCAGCCGTTTCTGGACGCGTTCGACAGACTGAGGGAATGCGCTGATCGGATCCGGAACCGGGGGTTTCCACTGGAACATCTGGATCTGGGCGGCGGCCTGGGAATTTCCTACGAAGGCGAAACGGGCCCTGATCTACAACGGTACGCCGAGGCTTTGGCTCACCATGGGGAAGGCTACCGCATCGTCATGGAGCCCGGCCGGTATCTCGTCGGAAACGCCGGCGTCCTGCTGACTCGTGTCCTCTACCGGAAGACCAATCGCGGCAAGGTCTTCCTGGTGGTGGACGCCGCCATGAACGACCTCCTTCGCCCCAGCCTCTACGGCGCCCACCACCAGATTTTTCCGGTACAGGCGGATCGATCCTGGATCACGGCCGACGTGGTCGGGCCGGTCTGCGAGAGCGGCGATTTCCTGGCCCGCAGCCAGCGCGTTCCCGACGCCCACCCGGGAGACCTCCTGACGGTGATGAGCGCAGGCGCCTACGGATTTGTCTTATCTTCCAACTATAATTCCAGGAGGCGGGCTGCCGAGATCCTGGTGGATGGAGATGAGTGGAGAGAGATCCGGGCCAGAGAAACGCTCGAGGATCTGGTCCGAGGCGAAGCGGTTCCCTGACGCCCTTCGCCGAAAATCGCGTCGTCACCTTTCCGGCGGTCGATTCCGAAGGCAACGGAGGGTTTTCGGGGGCCGTGCCAGAAATCGGAATGGGCCCCCAAACACTTCGTTCGCCTGGGATTGGTTTGACTGAAACGCGACCGGTTCAATATCATGCCCTCTTAAATGGCGTTCCCGCTACGCTAATCCGTAGGGAGCCGAGCCATGTCGTTGGAAACTGAGGTCACGCTGGAGATCGAGCCCGAATCCCGGGTGGACGTGATCAACGTCCGCGAGCGGATTCCGGATCGGATCCACTCCCGGTTTTCCAAGTATTCCAAGTCGGTCTTCTACTCCTACCACACCACGGCCGGCTACTTCGGTGAGAAGCTCTCGGCCCAGTTGAATCACAGCGGCGAGGCCCTTCGCAATTTCGTGCAGATGTTCCAGACGCTCTTCCCTTCCCGGCGGGGATACCGCCACGACCAGATGGATCTTCGCACCGAATTGAGCCAGGAGCAGAAGGTCACGGAGCCCCACAATGCCGACTCCCACCTCACCTTCATGAGTTCCGGCCTCACCAATTGCGCGACGTACGAGAACAATCCCGATACCCCCGTCTATTTCGTGGACCTGGACGGCATCTGGAACGACATCCGGCGCCGGCGCCGGACCACCGTGATGGCATTCAATGAGGAACAGGTGGTCGATCGTGTGGACCTTCCGGTCCCGGTGTCCCGGCACCCCATCGATTCCATCAACCTGATGGATCCCAGACTTGGATTCTTCACCCGGGTGCAAGAACTGATCCGGACCCACGGTGTCGACCGGGGGCGCATCGATATCTCACTGGCGCCGGACGAACGGAATGCGGGCCTCACCGTGAACGAGTACGAGACCCTGCTGATGAAACACGATCTGGCCAGGGTCCTGAGGAATCCCCTGCATTTCATGGCGAAGAGCGGCCGGCAGATGTTGGGCAACCCGAGGGCAATTCCGGGCAGGGCCAGGGATTACGCCAAATACGATCTGGTCCAGATTCTCAATCAGACCGTGGACGCGCTGGGGTTGAGCGAGTCGGTCTTCGAACGGCTGCTGCAAAGATTCGTCAGGGCGCCCGCCGACCACTTCCTGGGCATGGAGCGCTCATTGATCCTGTTGGTCTCCAACGCCCATGCCAACGGCAACGGCCATGGCTCCATCGTCCACGGAACCTACCAGAGCCCCATCCTGGTTCAATGGGACCGGCCCGAATCCAACACGCGGCGACTGGAGATCTCCCTGGTCCGATTCGACTGATCTCCCCTGCTCAGTCGCCGCCCGTTTGGACCCATTCCAATATCGTTCGGAAGGACGCGGACTCCCGATTCCATCGAACACCTCCGCCATGTTGGTCAGAGCCGGACGCCCGGGTTCCTTGGGGAGGCTGCTCCCGGGTGGGCTTCAGCAACATCAGGCTCTGCTCCGGCCGCTTCAGGTCAATGACCCGCAGTGCCGAACGATAGTAACCCTGGACGTCTTCCGGTCCGGCCCGTTCCTGAGCCGGCTCCAGGCGGAAGATGACGTGAGACTTGTGACAGTCGAAGCAGGACTTGTCGTCGGCTCCCACTGTCTGCAGCAGGGGCAAGACGCGGTCCCGAAAGACTTGGAGGGAAGGAAGCGCCGGATCCGTAGCCGGACCTTCTCCCGGGAGCTGGGTCAGGCCTTCTGAGATCGCCGGGAGGTCGCGCAGTTCAGGCCGGCTTCGAATCAGTGCGAGCGCCAACTCAGCCAGAGCGGGGTCCGGGTCCCTCAACGCCTCGCTCAAGAGACTCACGAAACGGAGATCCCGCAATCGCCCCGGTTCGTCCCGGGCCAACTGCAGAATCGCTTTGCGCTTCCACGCATCCTGACTGCGGAATGCCAGACTCAACCGCCTCCGGATCATGGCGAAAGATTCCAGTCGCGGCGCCTCGAGACACAGTCCGACCGCCGCCCGGAAGATTTCGGGATCCTTGGAGGCCAGGGACCGGAAGACCTTTATCTGCACCGGCCGGCGATCCAGCAATTCGGGAAACGAAGCCACCGCCCGGAAATCCCCAGCACCGGCCTCGTCTGCCAGAAACAACCGCTCCACCTCGGCCGGACCCTCCTGACCAGCGGCGGAAACGAGAGGAGAACCCACCACCAACCAGGCAACCGCCACCATCTCAATCGATATCAGCACCTGGAAACGCATTCAGACCACCGAGTCAGAAGCACTCTAACAACAAGCAGCAAGTCTCGCTGCCGCATTCGCTTCCCGCGGCACCCCTCCGTCCCGAATGCACAACCTGCATCGAGCGAGGTCCAGCCATCAGAAGAGGCGACCTTCGCCACCTCTTCTTCTCTCTTTCCTTTTTTCTCTTTTCCTCTTTCCTTTCCCGACAGGTCAGACCCGCCTGATACCTTGACCTGGGTATTGTGGTGGATTGTCGCTTTGACCATGGTGGAACCCATTCGGGTCGAAACCGCGACTGAATTTTTGGAGGAACGAGCCATGTCCTTCAACCGAGCCCTGACCGTAGCTCTGATTGCAACCTTGCTCCTGACTGCCGCGCCCGACTTGCACGGCCAAGAGGAATTGCGGGATGTCAATGGACTCATCTTCGACCTGAGGCACCCGGAGTTGGACCGAAGAAAGACGGCCGTCGTGGCGCTGGGAAAGCATCGGATTCGGCGGGCTGTCCCAGAACTGTCGAGGCTGGTCAAGGATCCGGATGACCTGCTCCGGATGGCGCTGGCCCGGGCTCTGGTCAAGATCGGCGATATCAGGGCTGTACCGGCTCTGATGACTCTCTGCCACGATTCCAGGAAGCAGACCCAACTCATGGCGATTCGCGGACTGGTCAGTCTTTATGTGACCACTCCGGACGGCTTCATCCAGGGGATGAAACGCGTCGTCGATTTTGTGAATCCCGCGAATGATGACTACAACCCCCTGATCGTGGAACCTTACGTTTCCGTCAGCCCGGAAGCGATCGATACCCTGGCCACTTTGCTGGGCTCCGCGGACGCGGACATTCGCAGGAACGCCGCCCATGCGCTGGGAATCCTTCGCGGCCATCGAGGCCTACCGGCCCTCCAGGAAGCCTTGGAGCTGGAGCCGGAGAACGGCGTGAAGGTGGAGATGATCCGCGCCATTTACAAGATCGGAGATCCGGAAGCGGGCGTCACGCTGATTCCCCTGATCTGGGACCCGGACAAGAAGGTCCACGACGAAGCCATCTTCGCTCTGGGACGCCTGAAGGTGGAATCCTCAGTCCCGGCGCTGACGGAACTCTACAACAGCGGGGTCACGGAGCGGAAGAGAATACTCGGCGGGCTGGTCCCCGTGAGCCGAAGCCACGATCTGAGGCTAAAGACCCTGGAGGCGCTCGCCTACATTGCCGATCCCCGGTCCCGGGCGATCCTTCTGGAGGCGATCACGGACGAGCGAACGCCGTTCCGTCGATACGGCGCTGAGGGCCTGGGCCGACTCGGAGACTCGAGCCTCGTTCCCACGTTAGCGCACATGTTTCAGATGGAGGAAAAGCCCGAGGTGTTGTTGGCCGCGAGTTTCGCGTTATTTCGTCTGGGCGCTGAGGCGCATCTCCCCGAACTGGTGGACCGGATCAATACCGATCAAGCCTACTTCTACCTGCTGGAACTGGAACCGGAGGAGGTTCCCAAGCTCCATCCCCTCCTCCCCCTCCACACCAGGCAACCCGCCATTCAGATTCGCCTTCTGGACGTGATCGGTCAGCGCGGCAACGCCTCGTCCCTGCAAGTCGTGGAGCCTCTGACCCGGAGCGAAAATGCCGACGTGATCTCCTCAGCGAACGTCGCGCTGAGGCGACTCCGGGGCCGGCATCCGGGTGCAACCTTGCATTCCATGATGGTCGACCCAGGTAACGCCGGCACCGGCGGCGCCATTCCGGCGAACTGACGGACACCGCAGGGAGAATCAGTCCAGTCCCAATTCAGCCCAGAGCCGGTCCACTCGCTCCCGAACATCATCAGTCATGATGATCTCGTCGGGCCAATCCCTCTGGAACCCCTCTTCCGGCCACTTCCGAGTGGCGTCGATCCCCATCTTGGATCCGAAGTCGGGCAGGCGGGAGGCGTGGTCCAGGGAGTCGACGGGGCCCAGCGTGAACTGGATGTCCCGCTCCGGATCGATGTGGTTGCAAGCTCTCAACAGGACCTCTCCATAGTCGGTCAGGTCCACGTCCCCGTCCAGGACCACGATGCATTTGGAGAACATCAGCTGGCCCATGCCCCAGAGAGCGCTCATGATCTTGCGGGCGTGTCCCGGATAGCGTTTTCGGATCCGGACCAGGACCAGGTTGTGGAAGATGCCCTCGAAGGGCAGGTGCATGTCCAGAATCTCCGGTAGCTGTTTTCGGATGAGAGGCAGAAAGATCCTCTCCACCGCATACCCCATGTAGCAGTCCTCCTGAGGAGGTTTCCCCACGATGATGGTCTGGTAGATGGGATTCTTCCGGTGGGTGACGCAGGTCACGTGAAAGACCGGATATTCGTCGGCCAGGGAGTAGTATCCCGTGTGATCCCCGAAGGGTCCCTCGGTGCGGAGCTCGTCCAGGTTCACATACCCTTCCAGGACGATCTCCGCGTTTGCCGGAACTTCCAGGTCGACGGTCTTGCAAGCCGTCATCTCCACCGGCGACCGCCGCAGGAAACCGGCGAACATCATCTCATCCAAGTCGTCGGGCAGGGGCGCAATGGCGGAGAAGACGGTCGCCGGATCCGCCCCGATGGCGGCGGCCACTTCCATTCGCCTTCCACCCGAATCGGCGCCGCCGAGGCGGACGGCCTCCCGAAAATGCTGGGCGCCATGCTTGTGGGTCTGCCAATGCATGGCGGTGGTCCGCTCGTCGAAGACCTGCATGCGGTACATCCCGCAGTTGCGCTTTCCCGTCTCCGGGTTCTTGCTGAAGACCAGGGGCATGGTGATGAAGCGGCCGCCGTCCCCGGGCCAGCACTGGAGTATGGGAAAATCCAAGAGCGAGAATTCTCCGGTCTTGACGACCTCCTGGCAGACGCCACGGCGCACCATCTTCGGCGTCAGGGACGCCAATTCGGTGAGCTTGGGAAGCAGCTTCAGCTTGTCCATCGCACCCGATGGAGCTTTCAGATCGAGCAAGGCCTCGATCCGATCCGCAATCCGATCCACGGAATCGACCCCCAGGGCCAGATTCATCCGGTTGTAGGAACCAAGGGCATTGATGAGGAGCGGATGGTTTGACCCCTTGGGATTCTCGAACAGCAGGGCGGGACCCATGCGCTTGGAGACGCGGTCCGTGATCTCGGCGATCTCCAGCACCGGGTTCACCAGCGTGTCGATGCGTCTCAGCTCTCCCTGTTGCTCCAGGACTCGGACAAACGCTCTCAGGTCCCGATGCGAGTATTTCATCTCAGGCCCACCTTCCGCAGCAGGTCTTCCAACTCCTGCAGGAACGCCTCGCGGTTCAACTCGCGGGTTTCTTCGGGTCCGTCCACCCGAAACAACTCCGCCCGCCGAATCACCTCCGTGGTGGATGGCAAGCCTCTCATCTCACTCAACGCGAGGAACCGGCCATAGTTGTTGGAGCGTTCCAAGCCCCCCGAACTGACAAGGATGAAGCCGGTATCGGAACTCCCCAGCCAGACTTGGCAATCCCGCAGCCGGCAATAGTCGGAAATCTCTTCAAGGGTCATGGCCGACAGCCGGTTATTCTCCAATGCGGTCCATTCCAGGTCAAATTGGAGCGCCGGTTTCCAACCGCCGAATTCCGGAGGGAACGTGGGAGAGGGGGAGACTAGAAATCGTTCCTCCTACCTTCCCCACCGCCCTCCGCCCAGTTAACCTGAGAGACATGCCGAACCAACAAGATGCCCTTCTGGGCGCCCACATGTCGATCGCGGGAGGCATTCCGAAGTCCCTCGACCGGGCCCTGGACGTCGGCTGCAACGTCCTCCAGATCTTCGTCAAGAACAACAACCAGTGGCGGGGCCGGGTCATGCTCGATCCGGAGGTCCACGAGTTCCGGCAACGCTGGGCCGAATCCCCGATCCGCCAGGTGGTGGCCCACGACTCCTACCTGATCAATCTTGCGTCGCCCAAAGAGGAACTCTGGGAACGGTCCATCGCCGCCTTCCTGGATGAGATGGATCGCTGCGAACGGCTGGGCCTGAGCCATCTGGTCACCCACCCGGGAGCCCACGTGGGGGCCGGCGAGGCCTGGGGCATCGACCGGATCGCGGCGGCCCTGAAACGGATCCTGGAGACAACAGCCTCCTACCGGGTCAAGGTCGCCCTGGAGACCACCGCCGGCCAGGGGAGCACGCTGGGTCACCGCTTCCAACATCTGCGGGACATCCTGGCGGGTTGCGGTTCTTCTGAGCAGGTCGTGGTCTGCATGGACACGTGCCACGTTTTCGCCGCCGGCTACGACATCAGAACCGAGGAGGGTTACATCGGCGTCATGGACCAGTTCGATCAGAAGGTGGGACTGGAAAGACTGGAAGTCCTCCATTTCAACGACAGCAAGCGAGCTTTCGGAAGCCGGGTGGACCGGCACGAGCACATCGGAAAGGGCCATATCGGGAAGGCGGGGTTCAGCTGGTTTCTGAACGACCCCCGGCTGGTCCAGGTCCCAAAGTTGCTGGAGACCCCGAAGGAGAACCAGGGGGTGGCCGACCGGAGGAACCTGAAGGTGCTGCGCTCGCTCTTGGACAGCCCTGAACCATGAGCGCCTACACCGACAAGGAACGGGAGGAGATCATCCTGGAGTACTTCGGCTCGGCGTCCGAAGACGAGCCGCTCTGCCCCGACTGTGGAGAGGACCTTGGGTTCCAATCGCGATACCCCTCAGGAGATTCTCCCTACCGGCTCCATGTGGATTGCCCCGACTGCCGCGCCGGATTCATTTGGGAACAGGACCGGGACCGGGAAGCCTGGACCTCGATTCAGCTCTCCTACTGCCTGGAACGGTACCGTCAAGGGGACACGCCCCGCTGTCCGGTGGATGATTCCTACATCGTCTGCACCGAATTCACCGACGACACGGTGGAGTTTCGCTGCCCCTACTGCAACCGGAGCGGTCGGGCACGGACGGGCGGAGGCTCACCCACCGCCGAATCTTAGGATCTCGAAGGCACATAGAAGGGGCGACCGGCCGCGCTACATTCCTGTCGCCCACTCTTCCATTCACCTACACACGCTCGCCCCATTGTTCCTCTGGGAGTTCGGCGATTGGAAATCGCCGCTCCTGTCCGCCGGCTGGAAACCCGCCGCGTGCGGATGCTACCATTTGCCCCGATTTTTCCGCTTTTCGAATCAGAACCGAGGGGGTAGAGAGGTATGAATAGCTACGTGACCGAGTTCATAGGGGCATTCTTCCTGGTGCTGGTCATCGGCTTGGCATCCGGAGATCTGGCGCCGTTGGCCATCGGCGGCACGCTGATGATCATGGTCTACATGGGAGGCCACGTTTCGGGGGCCCACTACAACCCGGCCGTTTCCATCGCCTGCCTGGTCCGAGGCGCTCTGGACGGAACTACCACGGGAATCTACATCGTGAGTCAGATCCTGGGAGCCCTGGCAGGAGCCTGCACAGCCACCTTCCTGAGCGGCCAAGCGACCACGGTGGCCCCCGGTGATGGCGTCAGCGCCACGAATGCGCTCCTGGCCGAGTTCCTCCTGACCTTCGCCCTGGCCTCGGTGGTCCTGAACGTCGCCACCTCCAAGGACCACCCGAACAACTCCTTCTACGGACTGGCCATCGGATTCACCATCTTCGTCGGCGCCGTTTCAGTGGGTCCCATCTCGGGAGGGGCCTTCAACCCGGCGGTGGCGCTGGGCCACAACATCGTCTCCGGCTCATTGGGGAACATCTGGATCTACCTTCTGGGACCTGTCGCCGGCGGCGTCGCGGCCTCACTAGTCTTTAAAGTCACGAACCCTGACGAGTTCGCCTAGTCGGTTCCACGACGACGCGACGGCACAGCGAGACACCGGCCGAGACGGAACTCAACGCATCGGCCGGTACAGCTTTTCAGCACGCGTCGTTCTGGATTCGAGGGCAACCGCATCGCTGGAACGCTGTCCCGAGTCAGCCCGCAACAGGCGTCAGCAATATACGGTCACGCCAGCAGAATGCGCATCAAGAGCGGAAGACGAAAAGTCGCGATCATGAGTCACCAGCGCGATGCTGGAGGTCTCCAGAGCCGTTGCCATCTGAACCGCGTCAGGCAGGCGCAGGCGTGAACGCGCTCTGATCTGCGCCGCCCGATGGGCAATCGAGGCGTTCAAATCCACAACCCGCCAAGTCGGCGGCGACGTCAAGGCGGTCCGGTACTTCTCCGCCAACGCCGAATCGCCGGCGCGTAGCGGTCCGGTCAGCACCTCGAGAAGTGTAACTGTGGAGATCACCAACTCGTAGTGCTGAGCTTCAGCCCGCTCGAAGAGGGGCGCATAGCGAGATGCGAAAACGGCGTGATCTTCAAGCAGATAGATAATGGGCGCGCTATCCACGACGATTCGCCCGCGCGGTGGCAGGTCGCCGACGTCCATCACCATTCGTTGCGCAGCCTCTCGACGAACTTCGCAGCATCGCCGAAGCAACCCCGTGCGGAACCCCGCAGAGCCCCGAACTTCGGACCTTGGGGGACCGCTTTCGACACCGGCACGACAGCCGCGTACGGAACGCCACGCCTGGTGACCACGGTCACCGTACCGTCCCTATTGGCCGCCCGAAGAATCGCAGCCAGATTGATTCTGACTTCTTTGACGCCCGCGGTCTGTGTCTTGTCCTGCATACTCTTTTTCTCAATGACTCGAACTGTACATATTGTACACGGACGCTCGTTCTGGTGTTCAGAATTTGCTCAGACATCGTGATCGTCGACGAAGATTCGTGTGACGCAGAAAAGTCGACAACCTCAGGCTTCGAGAACGGGCACAGGCTACCCTTAGGTAGCTACGACTGGACACGACAAGCCCTCGCAGGGAACGGAACTTCCCGCACCAACCTCGTCATCCCAGCGCCCATCACTCGCCAATCTTGGATCCGACTCGTATCATATTCGCAGGGAGAGAGACCCCCGCTCAACGAGACATTCCAGGATTTCCCTCATGGCTCGAAGGCGGCGCTTGCGGAGTGAACCGTGACCACCCCGACCGCAACTGGTGACATCCCGCGCACCGGCGCTCGCCACCGTCCGTAATCGGGTCGGCGTGATCGCGTCCGTCGAACCCTTCGACGGCGACAAGGGGCGCATCCACCTCGTTCACTTGGAATACCAGGACGACCACGCGCCAGGCGAGGAGCGCCTGCTGTGGGAACTGGAACCCAAACGAAACCTTCTGGAACCGACCGACTTGCCGGACCCGGCTTGGGCGGACCCCATGAGCCCCGAAGACTTCGACGCGCTCCTTCGCGCGGCGCGCTGGACGGCGCTCTCTCCCTACGTAGACCCGAGAGGTGAAGGCATTTCCAGCCGCCAGCCGGTCGCGAGTCCGTTCCACGGCAGCGTGCGCGTCGAGGACTATCAGCTTGTCCCCCTCTTGAAGGCCCTCCGCATGCCCCGCGTCAGCCTGTTGCTGGCCGACGACGTCGGTCTCGGCAAAACCGTCGAGGCCGGATTGATCCTCACCGAGCTGCTGCTTCGCCGCCGTATTCAGCGGGTCCTGATCCTGACGCCGGCCTCGCTGCGCCGGCAATGGCAGGAAGAACTCTGGGAAAAGTTCTCGCTCCGGTTCGAGGTCGTGGACCGTCCGGAGACCGAGCGCCTGCGTCGCCGGCTGGGCATGGACGCCAACCCGTGGCGTTCGTTCAGCCGTATCGTCGCCTCCTATCACTACCTGCGCCAACCCGACGTGCAGGAGCAGTTCCTGTCGGCCTGCCGCACGCCGCCGGGCTCGCCGCATCTGCCCTGGGACCTGCTGATCGTCGACGAGTGCCATAACCTGATGCCGTCCCCCTTCGGCGAAGACAGCGGGCGACGACCTCGCCCTCTACGACACCTTGGAGACCGCCATGGCCATTCCCGCCGGCCGGCCGCAACTCCAGGTCGCCGAGGAGCCCGGTTTCTACAGAGTCCGCAACCCCGGTCTCGCAGGTTGGCGCAACGTCATCGATGAATCGGTGCGGCGTCCTGCTCCCGGGGGCGGTTACGGGGCGATGCCGCGCCTCGCTTTCAGCACCGAGCCGTTCATCGATCACCTTTTGGGAGCTTGAGCGTCTTCCTTCCCCGCCCCGACGCACTGCTCATGCACCTGGTCCACCCCATGATGCAGCGGGCGTTGAGCGTCCTCACCCGGCGCCGTTATCCCGGCAGCGGCAGCGAGGTCTCCCGCTGGACGGTGCGTCTGGGGAGCGTTCCCGACGGCGCCGAAGCCGTGGCCCTGCTCAGCGTCGAAGAACTGGGAGTGAACCAACTGCGCGAGACCTTTCACCGCTGGGTGCGAACGGTGGCGCTGCCCGTTCGAGACGGAGAGTTCGACGAACCGCTGCCTCATGCTTCCGCCCGGACGCTTCGCGGGGCGTGCGGGTCCGAGGATGCGATCGACCGGATTCTTGCCGACGACGTCCTGGAAGAGATGCGCGCAGAACTGCGCCGATGGTTGCGCAACTACACGAACGAGCTGACCGAATGCTTTCGCCGCCGGCTTCGAGCCGATGGAGAGGCGGCCCGCTAACGTGAGGATGACCGCTACCGGCAACGCCAGGGGGAGGTGTCGGCACTGATCCAGCAATCGACCATGGCCCGACTCAGACGAGATATCGAGCGCCTCAAGACCCGGAAACGCCAGGGCCGACTCTTCGATGGCACTGAACGCCTCTCAGAGATCGAACAGTCCATCGAGGAAAGAGAAAAGGAACTCCAGCGCCGACGGATCCACTACGAAGAAATCCGCGAACAACTGGGGCGGGAACGCTCCCGCATCCTGAATCACCTCCTGCCGGCCCGATTCACCCTGGCGGGTGGTGTCCAGGTGTTTCCCGTGGCAGTGGAGATTCGCCTGCCCAAGCGGTCAATCCGAGGGAGTCGATGGTCGGCGCCAGCTTCATTTACCATGGTAATGGGAGAGACAGTCTTCAGGAACGCCATCGAGGAAACACGGATATGAGACCTATCGAATCCAAGATAACGTCACAGGGGCAGGTTTCGGTGCCGGCTGCGATCCGCCGTAAGTTGAGCTTGGCGCCGGGTTCAAGAATCGAGTGGCGCGAGCAGGGGGACGACGTGTGATCGTTCGGCGGGCCACCAAATACTCGTCGCTGGACATTCACGAAGCCGTGTTCGCCGCGGTTCCGGCCCGCAGGAGCCTTAAGGACATGGATGACGGCATCGGATCTCGAATGAGACGCAAACATGCGAGCCGTTGACACCAGTGTTCTCATCCGGTTGATTGTCCGGGACGACCCGGAACAGGTCCATGACGCCGAAACGTTCGTGGGGCCGGGAGCATGGATTTCGCTTCTGGTGCTCATGGAGACCGTCTGGGTGCTGAAGTCCGTCTACGGACTGAGCCGCCGCCAGATCGGAATCACCGTCGGCATGCTTGTGGAACACGACCAGATGGCCTTGCAACATGAGGATGCGGTCCGGAGGGCGCACGCGGCCTTTGAGCGCCATCCATCGGTCCGATTCTCCGATTGCCTCATTGTCGAGGCGGCCCGCAAGGCGGGCGGCGGCCCGCAAGGCGGGCCACACTCCAGTCGGCACTTTCGATAGAGCCATGTCTCGACTCGACGGTGCGTAGCGACCTTGACATCAACACGCGGCTCCATTGGAGCGCCAATCGTGAGAACAAGGCGCCAAGTCCACACTCCCGGTCTGCCGGGATGGGGGCGCCTCAGCCACGGCGGACGGCTCCTGGATCCCAAGCGGTTGGGCGCAATTGCCCGAAGTGCGCCCGGTCCTCTCGACGAACACACCGAGCGCCAGCTCCGCCAGCATGCGAGTTCCATGCTGGACGGGGACGGCGACACCTCATCCTTCGCAACCTTCGTTCGTTCGCAACCTTCGTTCTGGAACGGGTCTGTGGTCTGGACCCATCGGCGGGCGACTGGACGCGCGGCAGCCACGTCGCCCCGTCCTGGGGACACCGCGCCGTCACCGGCGAGACCGTCAAACCCCGCCAGCTCTGGACGGGTCCCAACGGTGGAAGGTTGCCCGTCTTCCTGGACCGGAGCGGCAAGCGCCTCGGCATCGGCAGGAGCCGCCGCACCGTGAGCCAAGTACTGGGCTGGTTGCGCGTCGGCAACGATCACCTGGCGGTAGTGACGAACGGCCGACAGTGGAGACTGTTGTTCGCCGGGCTCGACTTCGATGCCTGGTGCGAATGGGACCTGGAACTGTGGTTCGAGCATGGCGAACTCTCCCCGCAGGTGACGGCGCTCCGCACGCTGTTGAGGCCGGAACTCTGGACGCCTGAGAGCGAGGGTGCCGAAGCTCCGCTGCTGCAAGCGATTCGGGACACCCGCAAGGGACAGGCGGAACTCTCGGAAGTCCTGGGCGAGCGGGTCCGCGAGGCTGTGGAACTCCTGATCCAGGGCCACGGCGAGGCGCTCAAGGAGCGATGCGGCACCGTCGATCCCGCCGACATCTACCGCGCCGCCTGCCGGGTTGCGATGCGGCTCGTGGTGATCCTGTTCGCCGAGTCCCGGGAACTGCTGCCCCGCGACAACTCCCTCTACCACGAGAGCTACGGACTGAACGGCCTCCTCGACCAACTTGAACGGGCGGCGACCCGCCCCGGCGCTCTCGCGCACAGCTTCGGTGGGTGGCCTCGCGTGCTGGCCCTCTTCGCGCTGGTGCGGGACGGGTCGCACCACCCCGACCTGCCGGTGACGGCGTATGGCGGGGACCTGTTCTCACCGGGACAGCCCGATGCGGCGGAGGGTCTCTCCCATGCACTCTCCGTGTTCGAGAGCGCCTGTTTCGAGAGCGAAGTCCTGCCGGATCACGACGTCTACGAGATGCTGAAGCTTCTGACCCGGACGACGATCCGGATCCGTCAGGGCCGCGGCGGCACTCGAGCCGTGGTCCCTGTGGACTTCTCCGATCTCTCCTCCGAGTACATCGGGATGCGGCGCCGGCAAACTGGACACCGAAGCTCCCCGAACGAATCCTGGAGCTCAAGGTCTGCGACCCGGCTTGCGGGTCCGGGACCTTTCCGCTGGCCGCTTTGCGCTTCCTCACGGAGGCGCTGTACGCCTCGCTCCAGCATCACGGCCGCATCGAACCGGAAGGGGCGCGTTCCCTGGTCCGGCTGCTGGGCATCGATGGTGAGAAGCACCCGGACACCACACAAGAGCCGCGCCTCGCCGACGAGCTGATCCCCTGCCCTCCGGACGACGACCGCTTCGAGTCGCGCCTCAAGGCGATGTTGCGCCGACACGTGGTGGAACGGTGCATCTACGCCGTGGACCTGGACCCCCTGGCGGTGGAGCTCTGCCGTCTCTCCCTCTGGATCGAGACCATGGACCGCACCCTGCCGTTCGGGTTCCTCGACCACAAGATCAAGTGTGGAAACTCTCTGATCGGAGCGTGGTTCGACCAGTTCCGGCACTATCCGGTGATCGAAGTCGCTCTGTTGCCGAGCACCTTCGCCGAGCCGTCGGAGGAGACGCGGGACGTGGCCCGTCAGATCGAGTCCGAGATGCGATTCTTTCATTGGGAATTGGAGTTCCCGGACGTATATCGAGAACCGGGTTCGGGTTTCGATGCAATCCTCGGGAATCCGCCCTGAGACATCGCCAAACCCATCTCCAAGGAGTTCTTTTCCAACATTGATCCTCTTTATCGATCCTACGGCAAGCAGCAAGCGTTGCGGAGGCAGTCGAGTTACTTCGAAGACGCCTCTGTGGAGCGTGACTGGTTGGACTACAACGCTCGTTTTCGCGCCCAGTCCAACTACGCGAGCCATGCCGCAAGCCCGTTCGGAGACCCCGAAGAGAACGCCAAGAGCCAGCGTCGCTTCCTGGTGGTTCGGGGAAACAAGAACCAACAGCTTCACTCACGATGGAGGAGAGCCCGCGACCGCGCCACGGGTTTCGTCGATCCGTCCCATCCATTCCGCCATCAGGGCTCGGCGGATCTGAACCTGTACAAGCTCTTTCTGGAAGCCGCACACGCGCTGCTGAGAGGCGGCGGCCGGTTTGGATTCATCATTCCCTCCGGGCTGTACTCCGACAACGGGACGGGCGCGTTGAGACGGCTGTTTCTCGAGCGCTGCCGTTGGGCATGGCTGTTCGGTATCGAGAACCGCAACAAGGTCTTCGCGATTCACAGGAGCTACAAGTTCAACCCGGTCATCGTGGAGAAGGGCGGCGCCACGGAAGCCATCCGCACGACGTTCATGCGGCGAAATCTGGACGACTGGGAGCGCGCCGAGGGACTGGCTACGTCTTATACCCGGGCGCAGGTCGAACGGTTTAGTCCCCGGAGCCGGGCCATTCTTGAAATCCAGTCGAAGCGCGATCTGGAGATTCTGGAGAAGATCTACGCCAATTCCGTACTCCTGGGCGATGACGGGCCGGATGGGTGGGGGATCCGTTATGCGAGAGAGTTCGACATGACGAACGACTCCCGCCTCTTCCCGCCCCGCCCGCGGTGGGAGGCAAAAGGCTATCGCCCCGACGAGTACAACTGGTGGCTGCCGGGCGACTGGCGGCCCATCGAGGAACTCTGGGCAGAACTCGGCGTCGATCCGTCCCGGCCCGAGCCGGCGGAGATCGAGCTTGAAGATTGGCTGTTCGATACGACCGCAGGCCCCGAACGCCGGGAAGCCGAGACGCAATTCGTCCACGGTCACCTGCTGAACCCCGGAGATGTCGCCCGCACCGACTGGTACCTGCGCTGCGCTCGACCGCCCTATGATCGACTGCCAATTTCGCGGGCAAAGATTCGAGCGGGAGTGATCCTCTCACGCGGAGGAAATGCGTGGATCTGGGAGGACCGCATCGAGGATATCGCACTACCACTGTACCAAGGGATCATGATCCAGCCGTTCATGCCGAGCGCGAGAGGATGGTTGAGCGGGACCGGTCTCAGGGCAAAATGGAACTACGTTGATCCGCTGAATCTTGTATGGGATCCACAATATCTAATGCCAATGAACGACGCTCGAGACCACAAGCGCCACGTTTCCGCCATGAAAGTAGGGTTTCGAGATATTTCGCGTGATACCGATGTCAGGTCCTTCATTGGCGCACTGCTTCCTCCTTTTCCGTGCGGCCATTCCGCCCCCGTGTTTTGCTCTGAAAAGGATTCGGAGATCATTGATCCTGGCGTTCTGGCATACCTCAATTCCTTTGTCTTCGATTGGCAGATCCGACAGCGCGGCGGTGCCGCGCACTTAGTCTGGAGTATGCTATCGGAGATAGCATTACCCAAGGTTGAACGGGCCAGGAAGTACATGGCACGACTTGTCGTGCAGCTAAATCCCTGGGTGCATCCGTGTGCTTCGCCCAATCTGTTTGGACTGACTCCGAAGCCCGTCGCAAGCCGTCTCGGGCCGCGGTGCTTCGACTGGCAACTGGTTCAAAGCGCCGACGAGTCCTGGCGTGAATGCCAC
Organism: Acidobacteriota bacterium; assembly: GCA_965217775.1. Taxonomy (GTDB): domain Bacteria; phylum Acidobacteriota; class UBA6911; order RPQK01; family JAJDTT01; genus JAJDTT01. The sequence continues at coordinate 737,309 of CBDCJH010000002.1, read as the reverse complement.
TTGCACGCCCGAAACCTGCTTGGCGCCCGTGAATACGGACGCTTGGTTTCTGCCTCCGGCGATGGCACGTCCGAAGACTCCCTCCCGCTTGTGGCGGAGCGGCGTTCCGACTACGGTGAAGCAACACCCAGTCAGAAGCCCCTATTCCCCCCGCCAGCGGAGGCAATGGAGGGTTTCCGTCAACCGCGAAGAAAGGACAACCCCTCGTGACCGCCCGGAGGCTCAAAGAACTGTGGCCGCGACTTCAAGCGAAAAAGCGGAGCATGCCGCATTTTCTCGAAGAGGTTCGCCTTGCCGGAATCCGGGACATCCGGAATCTCACGGTGCCTTTCGACTACCCGGTAAGCGTCATTGCCGGCGGCAACGCCAGCGGCAAGTCCACCGTGCTTTTTGCCACCGCCAGCGCCTACAAGGTCCCAGGGGCCGGCGTGAAGGATTTCGTACCCTCCACTCTCTTCCCCGACTACCGTCCCCGGCACGGTGACCGCGAGGACGAACGACAACCGGTCACCATCGAGTTCGAGTACTCGACACCAAACGGCCGACGTTCCATGCGCTGGCGGCGGGTCAAGGGCTGGAATCGAAGCTTCTTCGGCCGCAAGGGCGCTGTGCAACCCGAACGCCCCGTTTACCTGCGCACCCTGACCAACCTCAGCAATCCGTCGGAGGTGCGCCGGGTGCTTCGGATGTCTCATCTGAAGGATGCACCCGAGGAGACATCGCTGACGGCCTCCCAGATCAACTTCGCACAGCAGATGCTGCCGTTCAGCTACTCCGATGTCGTCCATCTGTCCAGCGGGAAAAAGAGTCTGCTGTTCGCGGAGCAGGAGACGGGAGCCTCCTATTCCGAACTGCACATGGCGGCGGGAGAACGCGCCATCCTACGGTTGTCCCTGGAAATCGCGCAACTGAGGGACGCCCTCGTCCTGATCGACGAAGTCGAAGCCGGCCTGCACCCGTGGGTGCAACAGCTTCTCATGCTCCAATTGCAACAGCTTGCTCTCCGCAACGATCTGCAGGTCATCGTCACTTCCCACAGTCCGGTAGTGCTCGATTCGGTGCCGGGCAATGGACGGATCTTCCTCGAGCGCGGCGACGACGGGCAGGTGACGCTGTACCCGGCCCACCGGGACATCATCCGGAATGCGCTCTATGGCCGGTCCCGCGACGCTTTGAATCTGCTTTGTGAGGACGAACCCGCCGAGGGAATTCTGAACGGGGTTCTCGACCATCTCATCCCCAAGGAGAGAATCAGAAGAGAGTCGATTCAGGTCGGCCGCAATACGGGCGCCGACGAGTTCGCGATGCACGCCGCGGCGTTCAGGAAGTTCGGCTTGCTGGACAATTTCGTGTTCGTCCTTGACGGTGATCAGCAAAAGAGCGATGTGGCTCGGAAAATACGCGAGAGCGCCGACAGAATCCGTGTCCCAATCTTGTATCTACCCGGCAAACATGCTCCGGAAATCTGGATCTGGAGACGTTTGAAAGAGGCGCCCCACGTTTATGCCCAAGAGCTGGGAATCGACTCGGAGAGCCTGGCCAGAGAAATCCGGCGCTTGGACGCACTTTACAGCACCGCGACCGATATCGAATCTGCAATTGCCAAGACCAAGCTCTACAACTTGGCGGAAGCACAAAACCGGACCGGTCCCGAAGTCTGCCGATTGATCGCCCGGATCGAAGCTGCCGACGAAACGAGCGACCTCCAGCCTTTCCTGGAAAACCTGAAGGATCACTTGTCCAAATGGCGCACCGATTGAGTCGATGGCCCTCCTTCCGACAACAAGCGTCCCGCCGATTCCACAATCGTAACGACCTGTGCTATGGCTCAGCGCTACCTGTGACTGACCGATGCCGACCTCATACCGGACGACTTGGAGAGTAGATCGATGTTCGACACGAGAGACCAGATTCTGGACCAACTTCGTGCCGGTGAAGACGGTCGGACTGAGTTCAAGGAGGTGCGCTTCGGTGATCGAGGCGTCCTATCTCCCAACACCGAAGAACTCGCCGGCGAGTTGGCGGCGTTCGCGAACGCCGAGGGCGGCGTCGTATTCCTTGGCGTTGATGATTCGGGTGCAGTGACCGGGATTCCGTTGGCGAAAATGAACGTCGTCGAGCACTGGCTCCTCAACGTCGCGACCCACAACTGCGACCCGCCGATCCGGCCGCTGGTCCGCAAGGCGGTGCTGCCAGGCGATGGTGCGAAAGATGAGCGGATCGTCTTGGTGGAGGTTGCCCGGGGCCTCTATGTTCACCGAACTTCGGGTGGCCGTTACTACACGCGGGTCGGGTCCACGAAACGGGATCTGGCGCCCTCGGAACTGGCCCGGCTCTTCCAGCAGCGCGGCCGGGAGTACGTATTCGACGAACAGCTCGTGCTTGCCGCGACCGTGGGAGATCTCAGCCGAAATCGACTCGAAGCGTTTTTCGGGCGGTCGCCGATCATCCCCTGGCTCGACCTGCTGCGCAATACGCGAGTCGTGTCCCGGGACGAGGATGGGGTGGACCGACCGACCGTTGCCGGCTTGCTCGTCTTCGCAACGGAGCCGACCGAGTTTCTTGCCTCCGGGTCCATCGAAGCCGCATGCTACCACGGAACCCGCCTGTCCTCGGAGGATCTGATCCACGCGGAGCGGTTGGCCGGTCCCGTATCCGATCAGATCGACGCCGGAATCGCCTTCGTCGCCCGCTTCATGCCAACCGGAGTCTCCGCCGGTGCTGGTGCCCGGTACGACATCGACGTCGTTGACGAAGCCATCGTCAACGCGGTCGCCCATCGAGACTACGCCATCGCCGGCTCCAAGATCCGTCTCTTCCTGTTCGCTGACCGGCTGGAACTGTACAGCCCGGGCAAGCTGCCCAATACCATCACGCTCCAGGACATGCCCTACCGGACATTCACCCGCAACCAACTCCTCGTCAGTTTCCTGTCCAGGATCCGGAGCAAGCGCACGGGACAGGTATTCCTGGAATCGCGAGGCGAGGGCGTGCGGAAGATCCTCAAGGACGGCGAAGCGCACTCGGGGCGCCGCCCGAAGTACGAGCTGTTCGGGGACGAGCTTCGACTGACGCTGTGGGCAAAGGACCCCGAGCCCATCGCCTGACTTCGATCGTGTAGAAGGGGACATTCACTTTCTTGCGGTCACTTTCTTGTGCCGTCAGGACCACTACACCGGGGACCGGAGGAAAACCGTGAGAAAGAAGAGTGGCAGGGGGAGCGGCGGTTTTCTTGCCGCCGATTCCGGGGGGAGTGTGGGGGACAAGGATGTCCCTGTCCTGGGCGTCCCGATGTTTTTCTCCAGAGCGACCTCCAACCGTTGCTGGAGGACCTGAAGGATCACCTGTCCAACTGGCGCGCCGATTGAACAGATCGATTCTGCCGAGGCGAACCCCGATACCACGCCGCGAACGCGAGCGTTCGCACCCGTCGAGCAACGCTGCGAACAGAGGCGGGAAACCAGGCCAACTCGCGATCAGAAGGGTCCCGGGATTGCGCCGATCGTGCGTGAACGCCGCGTAGACGCGCCGGTTTGACCCGCACTCCGATGGACTGACAGCGAACCTGCGGCACCAGTGTTCCGTCCGCTTCGAACGGATAGGTGTCGGGTAGCCGGAGAGCGCGAACACCAACCTGGGAATGTGCGTCACAGACGACCTGCCGGCGCGGCAGGACGCAGCCCAGCAGAATCGGACCCGTGTCATCGCGAAGGTCTTCCGGTTCATATGGCCACTTGGCGATGAAAGCCCGAAGATTCAGGCGCGCCGTCATCATGTCTTCGTTCAGGTAGAGCACGGGGAAACTGTCCGGCGGGTTCCAGCGTCCACCTTGCTTCCCCGCCAAACTCGGATCCAGCGGATCGGTCCATGCCGGATCGGCGATACGCCACCAGACGTGGACATCCGGAACCGTTTCACGCCGCAGTTCCTGGGTCACGCCTGCACTCGCTCGAACCGGAACATGTCGCGGCATGCCGCCACCAACGCTCGCGTGTCACCCTGTGCCAGCAGGTTCACCAGGGACACGCCACCAAGCGACGGGATCGGCCTGCGCACGACGGCCGGGATTCGGTCACGTTTGAGATAGTGCACGAGGAGGTCGGTGGCAGCCGCCAAGTCCGAGACTGCACCAGCGCGCTCCGGGGGCACGCCCCGTCGCAGCCATTTGCCGACCGCCTGGCGGCTCACCCCGAAAAGACGGGCCGCTTCGGCTTGGCTCAGATCCCATACCTCGAGGGTTCGCGCCAAGGACCCGCCCGCGCGCCGGCGATCAAGGCTGTTGGCAAAAGCGTCGAGCCAGGCGCTTTCGTGCTCGTGCGCTCTGAATACCTGCTCGGCCGCCTCTTCCGGGCCGAGTCTGCAGATGGTTGCGACTGTTTTCATCCTTCAGTCTCCGATGGATCGCGACCATAGGTCGACCGCTACCGAATGTCAACTTGCGAGCCTGTCGACGCAGGGCCATCCCACGCCGAAAAGACCTGACGACTCGTCCCGCAGGGGCTGAAGTCTTCATTTTCTGCTGGCATACTTTCCGTTCCATGCGTCCCTCCGGCATTCCGGCGGCGACGACGTAGGCTCGTGGGTCCGAGAATCCCCGTGTCGAGTCCCCGGGAGCTTCAGGATGTTCAATGGCAGGAAGAAACTGCTGGACAAGATTCGACTGCGAGAAGACTCCTACCTTGAAGTCAAAGAGGTGCGGTTTGCCGGTCATCGGGTCACCGCACCACACCGCGACTCACTTGCCGACTCCATCGCCGCTTTCGCCAACACGCGCGGCGGCGGGCTCGTCCTGGGAATCGAGGCCAAGACGCATGACGTCGTCGGCATTCCTCTCGATCGTCTTGAAACGGTGACGGACTTTGTCCGCGAAGTGTGCATCGACTTGATCGACCCGCCCGTAGAGCCCCTTGTCGTCGAACATCTGCGACTGCCTGCGCGCACGGGTGAAGAGCTCGCCTTGGTCAAGATCGACGTGCCGCGCAGTCTGTTCGTCCACCGCAGTCCCGGAGGCTATCTGCACCGCATGGCCAACGCCAAGCGGCGGATGTCCACGGAGTACCTCGCCCGACTTTTTCAACAACGCAGCCAGACTCGCCTTATCCGATTCGACGAGCAGGTCGTTCCGCGGGCGCGCTTGGACGATCTCTCCTCCCACCTCTGGAAGCGTTTTCGAACCGCCCGCTCCGGCGACGACCGGGAGGCTTTTCTGGAAAAGCTCAACCTGGCGCAGGTGGACGAGGAGGGCGTGTGGAGGCCCACTGTCGCCGGTGTGCTCATGGCCAGTGAGGACCCGCAGCGATGGCTGCCCAACGCCTACGTTCAAGCGGTCGCATATCGGGGAAACAGGATTCGAGCCCACCCGGGGGCCATTTATCAATTGGACGCCGCGAACCTTTCCGGGCCGTTGGACCGTCAGGTGATCGAGACCTGTCGGTTCGTCGCAAAAAACATGAGGATCGCCGCGTTCAAGGACCAGGGGCGCATCGACCGTCCGCAGTTCGACATGACGGCCGTGTTCGAGGCGGTCGTAAATGCCGTCGTGCATCGTGACTATTCGGTGTACGGGTCCAAGGTCCGGCTGCGCTTGTTCGAGAACCGACTGGAACTCTACTCTCCAGGGACGATCGCCAACTCCATGACCATCGAGAGTCTCCCCTTCATGCAGTCGGCCCGGAACGAAGCGCTCTGCAGCCTGGTGACGAAGTGCCCCGCACCGGATGAGCCCTGGCTTCACACGGATCGGCGAACCCTGACGGAGAAGCGTGGAGAAGGTGTGCCCATCATCTTGGACAACAGCGAACGCTTGTCCGGTAGAACGCCGGAGTACCGCCTGATCGGCGATGCGGAACTGCTGCTGACGATCCATGCAGCCGGTGGAGATGGGGAGGACGCGCCGACACCTGTCTGAGGGAACGCCAGAACCCGGGCGGGTCGGAAATCACAAGTTTCTGGCGCCCCCTCCAAGGTCTCTCCGACCTCTACTCAGAACGGACCAGCTCCCGGTCAGTTTCGGGTCCAGGATTCGAAGCCGGCGCACCGGTCAGGTATTCCTCGAATCGCGAGGTGAAGGTGTACCGAAGATCCTTCGATTCGACGAGTGGGGACGCCGTTTGTCCTTCGACCACGACATACCACCGTTGCAGCCGGCCACCACGCCGGACGTCATCTACCGTGCCGAGGACGACGAGCCGGACGAGGGTATCTGCCTCTATCTCGACGGGATGAAGTGGATCCCGATACGGGCCAGCGTTTCACGGTGAAGCGCTATCGGAGCGAGAAGACGGCCGATGAGGAGGTTTGGAGACATGTCAGGATTTTGCTCGAACCGGTCAATCCGGAATTCCAGCCCATCGAACTGACGACCGAGGATGAGGATGCCGTGACAGTGGTGGCGGAGCTGGTCGAGGTCATCGGCTCGGGGCGGCCCGGACAATGATGGAAAACCGGAGAAACCCATATCCGGCTCCGTTCAACACCGTCCAAGACTCCTGGCGGTAGATAGAAGGGGCTCGAGAGGATATGGTCGATCCGACGCGGCATCGAACCCTGGTCAATGAGTCGAGGGCATCATGATGGGCACTCTGGGACGCGACCAACTGCACGGCGATCTCCTCGCGCGGCTCACGAATGCATTGGAGGGACGGGAGGAGATCCTCGAAGCCTACCTCTTCGGATCTCATGCCCGTGGTGAGGCGCAACCGCACAGTGACATCGACGTCGCCGTCTACATCGATGACGGCGTGGCCGATGACGGCGCTTGGGGCTATCAGGCGCAACTCACGACCGACCTCATGGTGGCGCTCGGCACGAACGACGTCGACGTCGTCGTGCTCAACAGGGCCTCCATTCTCTTGTACCACCGGGTTCTGCGTGACGGTGTCCGGTTTCTGTCGCGGGACCTCCGGGCGACGACCACACGTGCAGGACAGGCGCTCTCCCGCTACTTCGATTTCCTGCCGCAACTGGACAAGATGGACCGTGCACGACGGCATGCCGCCGGCACCGCCAACGAGGATCGGCGGTGACTCCCGGCCGCCCGGATCACCGTGCCGTGGAGAGACGGCTCATCGCGCTGCGGCGGGCCGCTACCGTACTGCGCCGACACGCCGGATGCACGCCGCAGGAGCTTCGCGCCGATATCGACCGCCGCTGGGCCATCGAACACGGGCTTCAACTAGCCGCTCAAGCGGCCCTCGACATCGCGACTCATCTCGGTTCAGCCTTGGGCTTCGACCCGGTGACGTACGGATCGTCCATCGACTGCCTGGTCGAGGCCGAGGTCCTGCCGCCGCGCTTCGGGGAACGGTTCCGGCGGATCGCCGGTTTCCGGAAGGTGCTTGTCAATGGTTACCTGGATGTCGACCTCGACCTGATCGCCGAGATCCTCTCCGGACAACTCGATGACTTCGAGGAGTTCGCGGGGCACGTTGAACGGTGGTTCGCCGAGTCATCGAGTCCATGAATTGGCGTGATCTACGACGAGGACGGTCCCCGGAAATAGCGCTGATCGTGCGGAAGAACCGGATATCCGAGACCGAGTAAAGGAGGAGGCGAATGAACTGGAAACTGATCGTTATCGGTGGACTGGTCTTCTGGCTGGTAACCAACATCTTGGGATTGGGTGTCACCGGCCCCATCATCCACAACTCAATCCTCGACCCGATGTACAGAGCAACCGAGATGCTGTGGATCGAACCCCTGCGGCAGGACCCACCCGATTTGGCGGCCGTCATGCCGCGTTGGATCGTCGTGTCACTGATCAGCAGTCTGGTCGTAGCCGGCCTTTACAGTTGTCTGCGCAAGGCTTTCGAGGGTCCCGGCTGGAAATGCGGGATGACGTGGGGGCTCTATATGGGCATTTTCTCTTTCGTCACTTTGTTGGGCTATTCGGGAGTGATCGCCCTGCCCATGACGATCGTGGTCTGGTGGGGCGTCGATGGCCTGGTTCTGTTCGTCTTGGGAGGAGCCGCCATGGGCTGGGCCGGGGAGAGGTTCGCGGGCGACTGAAAGTCGCCCTTCCCAAGAGGGCGACAAGAAAGTCGCCTCCAGTCGCCCCGCCGGTCGTCACTCCCCTTGAGGAATCACGGTTGAATTGGAACCACCGGTAGCGTGGTGAAGATCCGGTTGCCGGTGTCCAGTTCCACCGCAACTCCCGTGAACATCTCTTCCCCGGGCGCCCTGCATCTCACCGAACCCACGAAGTCCGTCGTGTCCGTTCGTGTGAACAGCTCTTCGATGAACCCGGCGTGCTGCCCGTTGCCGGCGAGATGGATGTCCACCCATTCCAGTTCCAACCCCCCGCGCATCAGCCAACAGCGAACCGTCGTCCGTTCCGCTTCCAGGTTGCGGATCGCCGCCGCCGTGCGGACCTCTCCCGCTTGCCGGCGCGCCGGGAACAGCGCGTCCTTCGTGGGTCGGCTCGCGCCCACCCCGGCAACGCCGACGCGGGGGATGTCAAAACGCAGGACACCGCCCATAGCCCCCGCCGACACCACTTGCACCGATCCCGTCACCACCGCTCCCCGGCCATGCGTCGAGACCGTCAGCTCGCCCAGTCGAGCCATGGCCGTTCGGACCGTCAGTCCTCCGTCCTCTCGGACTCGAAGATCCTCTCCGACGTCCACCGTCGATTCCGGCTCCAGCAGTTCGCCGCGCTGATCGTAGAAGTAGATGGCGGGACGGGCCGTCGAAGCGGCCACGTTCACCAGCACCAGACCCGACGTGATCAAGGTCCCGTCGTCGGAAGTCCCATTGGCGAAGTGCGCGAAAGTCAGAGTCGTTCCCTCCCCTTGGGAGCCCTGAGGATTCACCGGGACCACCGGCAGGGTGGTGAAGATCCCGTTGCCGTCATCCATCTCCACCGCCACGCCCGTAAACGACTCGCCTGCCGGGACCGTACAGCGCACCGACCCCACGAAGTCCGTCGTGTCTGTCACGGTGAACAGTTCTTCGAGAAACTTGGCGTCCTGACCGTTGGCGCTCAACGGAATCTCCCCCTCTTCCAGCACCATTCCGTTTTTCATCAACCGGCACTGCACGTCCACGGCCTCCATCCCCAAGTTGTGGATCGCCGCCGCCGTGCGGATCCTTCCCGCCTGCCGCCGAGCCGGGAACAGGGCGTCCCCGGTGGGTTCGCTGGCGCCCACGCCGGCGACCCCGATTCCGGGGATGTCGAAGCGCACCACGCCGCCCATGGGTCCATCCGACACGACCTGGATCGATCCCGTGACCACTTCTCCCCGTCCGTGGGTCGAGATCGTCAGTTCGCCCAACGGGGGCACTGCCGTGCCGGTGGACAGTCCTCCGTCCTCTTGAATTTTCAGATCGTTCCCCAAATCCACCAATGATTCGGCCGCCAAGAGATCTCCCGGCCGGCCATGGAAATAGACGACGGGACGGATCTCATCCTCACCGACGTTCACCAAGACCAAGTCGGAGGTGATCAGCACGTCGTTGCTCGAATACCCATTTCCGAAATGGGCGAATTCCAGGATCACCTCGTCCGCTATGGGCGTGGCCTCGACTGGGTCGGACGGAGGACTCGGACCGACTGCGTTCACCGCTCGCACTTCGAAGACGTAGGTCCGGCCGTTGGTCAGTCCGCTCACGGTGTGAGTCCGGTCCGCCGACCCGGTGGAGATCCACTCGCCCGTCCGGTCGATCCGGACCTCGTAATCGATGATGACCGAGCGGCCGTCGCTCTCGGGCACCTCCCAGGAGAGCGTCACCTCACTCTCCCCGGCCTCCACCTGCAGGTTCAAGGGCGCCGTGGGCGCCGTCTGGGCGGGCGGAGGAGGAGGCGGTGGGGGCGGTGGCGGTGGGGGCGGTGGCGGAGGAGGCGGTGGAGGAGGCGGAGGAGGCGGCGGTGGGGGTGGTGGCGGAGGGGGAGCGACTTCGTTGTCCTGAACCGTCACCTGGGCGCTCTGCGTCGACGTCGGTCCCAGCCGGTACTCGTCTCCTGGCTGCAGCCGGGCGGTGACTCTTCCGGCGGATTCGGCCACGTCGTCATCATCGGTCAGCACCGACAGCGTCGCCGCCTCCTGCCGGGCCTGGAAAACGACTTCTTCCGGCGGCTCGTATGACCCCGACGTCTCGATCACCGACCCCCTTTCGGTGACCTCCACGTTCACCGTCAATGACGCTTCCGTAGGCGGCCCCCGCGTCAGCGTGAACTCCACCGTCGTGCCTTCCGTCACCGTCTCCGATCCCTGCCTGGCTTCGATGGTCACCAGCGGCGGGTCGGCCCGTCGGTTGGTCAACACCTCGGTCCCATTCCCCACCTTGTCCTGGATCGGGTCCAACCCCGGCGTATATCTCACCGTTACTGTTTCGCCGGCCCCCACCGCTGAGGCCAGCGTCAAGATGATGATGCTGCCTCTGACCTCGACCTGAACCACCGGCCGATCATTCCCCTCCACCGTCACCTCGAAGTCGGAATTCGACGGTATCGAGCCCTCATCCAGCGCCTCGTCGTAGGTCAGTGCCACCCGCGACCCGTACACCGTAACGTCTTCCAGTTCCGGTTCCGCCCCATCCACCCTGTGGTCCGCCTGCGCCTCCAGCGCCTCATAATTGCGCGCCGCCGCATTGTCCGACAGGTCCAGGATCTTCCCGCCGTTGAGCGCGATGCTCCCCCGCGGGACGCTCACTCCATCCTCGTCCTCGTCCCCTTTCTCCACCGTGTAGACGAACACCACGGCCGGTCGGTCCGGTCCCACACTGGCGCTGGCCCGCTTCCTCCAGGTCCCCACCAGAAGATCCAGCGTCGGCGTCCCCCGCACCGTGTCCACCGTCACCGTCTCGTCGTAACGCACCGTCACCGAGATCAGGTCTCCGATAGCGTACGTCTCGTCCGTCCCCGGGTCCGAACTGAGCTCGATCCCTTCGATCGACGGCGCCGTCGTGTCCGGCGTCTGGTTGTCTACGAACGTATCTGTGAACCCCTCGGCGTCGTTGCCCACCCGGTCCCGGATCGGATTCGATCGCCGCTCGTAGCTCACCCGGATCCCCATCTCTGCGTGTTCCGCCCGGCGACTCAGCGTCAACTGCACCGTGCTCCCGCCGATCCGGACCGCGGTCACGGTTCGCGTCTCGTTGCCCCCAGCGATGGTGAAGTCGCTCGCGGCCGGCCGGGAGGACGTATTCAGCGGTTCGTGGTAGGTCAGCGTCAGCGTCGCCCCGTTCACCACCGCCGGGTCGGTGAGGGCCAGGGCCGGAGCCACCGCGTCCACCTGGTGGCTCGTACTGGCCGCCACGGCCGTATGGTCCAAGGTGGCGTCATTGCCCGCCCCGTCCCGGATCGTCCCACCGGCTCGCGACAACCGGTTCGCCTCGATGCTCACGCCGCCCTCGTCCTCGTCGCCCGTCACCACCCGGTAGGTGAACTTCACCGCCCGGTTCGAGACGCTCCGATACTCCACCGTTCGGTTCCGGCCGCCGACGTTCAGGGTCACTTCGGGCGTCCCCGTCACCACCACCGTCTCGTTGAACGTCACCGTCACTTCGATGGTCTCGTCCTTCCCGTAGGTCCGGTCCGACCCCGCACTTGACGTGATCCGCACCGTCGACACCGTCGGGCCCGACGTGTCTCCCGTCTTGTTCGCGACGCTTCGGTTGCTCAACCGATCCGTATCGTTGCCGGCCGTGTCCTGGATCGGGTTCGATCCCGGCTCGTAGTTCATTCGCAGGCTGCTCTCTCCGTCCGTTACTGCCGAACTCAGCGTCAGGAAAACGGCACTCCCGTCGACCCGAACCAACGTGACCGTCCGGGTCTCGCTCCCTCCCGTAACGGTGAAGTCGTCCGTCGACGGCAGCGGAGAGGTATCCAATGGCTCGCCGTAGACCAGGGTCAACGTGGTTCCGTTCGCCACCGCTCCGTCGCTGGTCGCCAGCGTCGGCTTGACCCCGTCCACCTGGTGTTGGGTATCGGCCGCCACCGGAGCGTGGTTCAGCACGGCGTTGTTCTGAGCGCCGTCGCGGATCGTCCCGCCCGACAGGCGGTTCGCATCGATCCTCACCCCATACGCGGCCGTGTCGCCCGAGACCACCTGGTATGCGAACCTCACGGCCGCCCCCGTGACGTCCTGGTAGTTCGCCGTCCGGCTCCGGCCTCCCACGTTCAACGTCAGGCGCGGCGTGCCTGTCACCAACACCGTCTCGTCGAATGCCACTGTCGCTTCGATGGTCTCGCCGATGGCATAGGTCTGATCCGACCCCGCGTTCGACGTGATCCTCACCGTCTCGACCTTCGGCCCCGCCGTGTCTCCCGTCCGGTTCGTGACCGGTTCGTTGTTCAACTCGTCCGCCGCGTTGCCCACCACGTCCCGGATCGGATTCGATCCCGGCTGGTAGCTCAAACCGAGGCCGAACTCTCCGTCTTGCACCGCCGGGCTCAACGTCAGGAAAACGGCGTTCCCGCTCACCGACACCCGCGTCACCGTTCGCGTCTCACTGCCCCCCGTCACGGTGAAGGCGCTCGCCGCCGGTCGCGAGGACGAGTTCAACGGCTCGCTGTAGGCCAGCGTCAATGTCGTTCCGTTCGCCACCGCCCCGTCCGTCGTGGCCAGCATCGGGCGCACTCCGTCCACCTTGTGCCGCGAATCGGCCGCCACCCCCGCGTGAGTCAGGGTCGCGTCATTCCGCGCTCCGTCGCGGATCGTCCCCCCGCCCCGCGACAGGCTGTCCGCGTCGATACTCACCCCGTCCCGGTCCCGATCGCCCGAGACGACCTTGTACTCGAACTTCACGGCCGAGCCCGAGACACTCAGGTACTCCGCCGTTCGATTCCGTCCGCCTACGTTCAGCGTCAACCGCGGTGTACCCGTCACCACCACCGTCTCGTTGAACGTCACGGTCACCTCGATGGAATCGTCTCTGGCGTAAGTTGAATCCGAAACCGCACTTGAGGTGATCCTCATCGTCTGCACCGCCGGTCCCGTCGTGTCTCCCGTGACGTTGGTGACGCTCCGGTTGCTCAACCGGTCCGCGTCGTTGCCCGCCTGGTCCTGGATCGGGTTCGCTCCCGTTCCCGTCGGGATCGTGTAGCTCACCCGCAGCCCCGTCTCTCCATGCTCCACCGCCGGATCCACGGTCAGCTCCACTGCACTCCCGCTTACCTGGACGTTGGTGACCGTTCGCGTCTCGTTCCCTCCCGTCACGGAGAAGGCGTCGTTGTCCGGCTCCGACGACGAATTCAGCGGCTCGCTGTAGGCCAGCGTCAGCATCGTTCCGTTCGCCACCGCCCCGTCGGTCGTCGCCAGTACGGGTTTGATGCCGTCCACCTGCTGTCCCGTATCGGCCGCTACCGCCGAGTGGGTCCGGACCGCATTGTTCCTGGCGATGTCCCGAATCGTCCCGCCCGACAGGCTGCCCGCCTCGATGCTCACCCCGTCCGTGTCGCTGTCGTTGACGGCCACCGTGTAGGCAAACACGACCACCGCCCCCGTGACGCTCTCGTAGGTCGCCGATCGATCCCGTGCCCCCACCTTCAGCGTCACTCCCGGGTTCCCGGACACCGTGACCGTCTCGCTGAACGTCACCGTCACCTCGATCTCCTCGCCGATGCCGTAGACATCCCGGCCGTCCGGCGGATCCGAGGTGATCTCGATGGAAGTGACCGTGGGAGGGATACGGTCCGGCGTCTCGTTTATCACCGGCACGCTGCTCAGTCCGTCCGCGTCGTTGCCGGCCCGGTCCTGAATCGGCATCGCCCCCATCCCGGTCGGGACCGTGTAGCTCACACGGATCCCCGTCTCCCAATGCGCCACCGCGGAGGAGAGAGTCATATCCACCGCACTGCCCCTAAACGCGACACCAGAAACGGTGCGCGACGAAGCGCCCCCCGAGACGAAGAACGCGCTGGACGGCGGCATCGATGTCGAGTCCGGAGGCTCGGTATAGGTCAGCGTCAACGTCGTCCCATTCACCACGGCCCCGCGCGTCGGCGCCAACTCCGGCCTGATCCCGTCCACCTTGTGCCGCGAATTGTTCCCCAATGCGCGATGATCCGGATCGGCTTCGTTGTCCGATCCGTCCTCGATGGTCCCTCCATTGACCGACAGGCTATTCGCCGCGATGCTGACGCCGTTGGTGTCCACGTCGCCGGTGTCCACCCGGTAGCGGAACAACATCTCCTCGTCGGTAACGCTCTGGTAGTCCGCCGTTCGATCCTCGTCCCCCACCCTCAGGGTCAACTCCGGCGACCCCGTCACGAAGACGTCCTCGCTGAAGGTCACCGTCACCTCGATCACATCCCGGAGCGCGTAGGTTGAATCCGATCCCGGGTCCGACGTGATCTCCACCTTGCTGACCGTCGGATCCGTCACATCCGGGATCGGCACGACCACCGAAACCCGCATGCTTCGGCTCGCTTCGCCGCTATTGATCACGGCCGCCACCTGATAGACATAGGTGGCGCCGGCGGTCACGTCGGTGTCGACGTATGCGCGGCTTGAAGTGTTCTCGGAGATGATCTCGACGGTGCTTCCGGAGGTGCGGTAGAGGTTGTAGGTTACATTCGAAACGGCGGACCAGGTCAGCGTCACCTGGCCCAGCGCGGGGGTCGCCATCAGGGCCGGGCTGTTTCGAATCTGTTCGCCGAACTCCTGCCACGTCGCCCCGCCGACCCCATTCGTGTCCACCGACAGGACCGGGTACTGGCTGGAGGTTCCGAAGACCCAGGGGTCGTCGTTCATGCTGTCGCCGTTCAGGTCCACGTTCCAGTTTTGATAGATGCCGCTGGTGTCCGTGGGCATCTGCAACGCTGACGTGTTCTGGGGTTGGCCGTAGGATCCCGTGGTGCGCCCCGAGGTGTCGCTGTCCCAATAGCTGTCGGTGATCCTGCCGCCCCCGCTGTTGCGGCCAACCAGGCCACCGATGGTGCTGCGGCCCGATACGAGACCGGTGGCATAGCTGATGTTGACGTCACCGGTGTTCCGGCCGATCAATCCTCCGGCCTCGAAATCCCCCACGACTCGGCCCGTCGCGTAGGCGGCGGTCACGACTCCGCTGTTGGACCCGATCAGCCCGCCGACGCGGTCGTCCCCCGTCACGTGGACGGTGGAGTAACTGACGGTCACGGCCCCGTCACTCAGGTTGGCTCCGATGAGGCCCCCGACATCGTCGTCGCCGGACACCTTACCCGTGGCAAAACACCCGCTGACGGCGCCATTGTTGGAACCCACCAGACCGCCGACCTGGTCCGTTCCCGTCACTTGGACCGCGACCATCTCCAGGTTCCGGATGACTGCGGACGACGTGGTCTCACCGAACAATCCGACGTCGTTTCCACTACCATCGATAAACAGATTGGTGATGGTCCGCGCGTTCCCTTCGAAGATGGCCGCGAAGCTGCTGGATGAGTCACCGATGGGCACCCACCCGGCTCCGCTGTTCCAGTAGTTGTCGCCCCTGTCGACGGCGCCGCTGTTGTCGGTGTCGAAGTCCGGATCGGCGCGGAGTTCGTACCCCACGCACCCGAAGAGGCCGCCGCAGGCCAATTCATCGCCGGCGCCGGAGAACGCCGCGATATACGTGGCATATCCGCTGCTCGGAAGACCGTCCCCGTCCAGATCGTGACGGACCGCATCGAGCTGCTCCAGATTGCTGATCTCGATGAGTCCGTCGTCGTCGGTGTCGTAGTCGGTCGTGGATGTCGAGAGCACCACCACCTTGAACTCCTGGGTCGAACTCCGGTTGGACCCGTCGTCGGTGGCCGTCACCGTGATGACGGCATCCCCTTCGCCGACGGGAGTCATCGTCAAACGCGTCCCCGAACGGGTGACCAGGACAACACTCGTATCCGACGACGAGATCCCGTAGATGATCGCGTCTCCCTCCGGGTCCTGGAACGCCCCCGAAAATTCCGTCATGGCCGAGTCGCCCACGCGCAACGTCCGGTCCGGCAGGTACCCCACCGGCATCGGCGCCCCGTTGCCTCGCGCCTTCACCGTGACTCTTGCGCTACGCGTTGCTTCTCCGCCGAAGACGACCGCCGCGACCTGGTACGTGTAGTCTTCATCGGCCGTCACGTCGGAGTCGGTGTACGTCCGCACGGAGAGGTCCTCCGCCAGGGTCTCGACGGTGTCGCCGTCGACGCGGGTCACGGTGTAGCTCACAGTCGGCGCCGGCATCCACTCGCTGTTTACAGCCACTTCGGTCCAGGTCACCACCACTTGGGCCGGGTCGGGGGACCGTGTCGTGGACGTCGCCGTCACGACCGGTCCCTTACGAAGCTGGTAGCCGAACTCCTCCCACGTCGTGTCGTCGTTTCCGTCCACGTCAATGGAAAGGACCGGGTACTGGCTGGACGTGCCGAAGTCCCAGAGATCATCCTTGTCGTCGTCTCCGTACAAATCCAGGTTCCAGTTTCGGAAGATGCCGCCGTAACTTGTGGGCGACTGCAACTGCGCTGTCGTCCTGCCTGTACCGGCGGACCCGGAACGGAGGCCCGAGGTTCGCGTATCCCAATAGCTGTTGGTGATCGTTCCGCCCTCGTCGGAACCGACCAGGCCGCCGACATTGGCGTCACCCGACGCAGGACCCGTGGCGTAGCTGGCCGTGATTTCGCCGGCGGACTTGTTGTTCCCTACCAGCCCACCCGCATCGGTATTCCCGGACACCCGGCCGGTGGCATAGCTGGCGGAGATCTCGTTGCGGTTGTCCCCCACCAGCCCGCCCACGTCGTCGTCTCCCGACACGTAGGCTGTGGAATAGCTGCCGCGAATCGCCCCATCGGAAAAGTTCATCCCGGCCAGACCGCCCACGTTGTCGGCCGCGGAAACACGTCCCGCAACGTAGCACCCGAGAATTAATCCGCGGTTGAAACCGACCAACCCGCCGGTGAGCTCGGCTCCTGTCACATCGACATCGATCAATCCGAGGTTCCCGATGCCGATAAAGGAATAGCCGAACAGACCCACTAGAATCGGATTATCGGTGTCGATAAACAGGTTGCTCACGGTATGCCCATTGCCGTCGAAGATCGCCAGGAACGGATTCGCCGCCGCAAACGCCGCGGAAGTAAAGATGGAGCCGTCCCCACCGATGGGAATCCAGCCGTCGCCGCCGTTCCAGTAGTCATCGCCTGAGTCGACATCTCCATCCCCGTCGGTGTCGAAATCCAGGTCCGATGCCAGTTCGTAGCCCACGCACCCGCCGAGCCGGCTGCATCCCATCCGTTCCACGGCATCCGCGAACGCCGCATCGTAAGAGGTTTTCCCATTGGCCACTGGAGTTCCGTCGCCGTCCAGATCGTGGCGGACGGCATCCAACTGCGCCAGTGTCGCGATCTCGATGAGCCCGTCCTCGTCGCTGTCGTAGTCGACCTCGGTGGCCGACCAGACCTCTACGGTGAAGCGCTGCGTGGCGGCCGTATTGGAGCCGCTCGTGTCGGTCGCCGTTGCAGTGATCGTCGTCCGGCCCGAGGCCACTGGTGTGATGGTCAGCCGGGCCGCCGAGCGGGTGACCGTGGCCACGCCCGTCGCCGAGGAGGACGCCCCATAAGTCAGCGTGTCGCTTTCGGGGTCCATGAACGCCCCGGAGATGTCCACATCTTTCGTACCCTCACCTACTCGCAGGGTCAGATCTTCCAAGGCCCCTACCGCCACGGGCGACTGGCTGGCCTCACCCACGATCACCGATACCGGCCGGCTGCGGGCCACTTCACCGCTGTCGAGCAGGGCCGTCACCCGGTAGGTGTAGGTATTGCCGGTGGTCACGTCGGTATCGGTATGCTGGCGCGCCGTAGTGCCCTCCGCGAGAGTCTCTTCCATGGTTCCGTCGTCGCGGATGAGGTCGTAGCTGACGTCCGGCGCGGGACTCCAGGGACTCGTCGAAACCGCAGACCAGCTCAGGTCCACTTGGGCTTGGCCATCGGTCGTCGCCGCTGTCAGGGTCAAGCCCGGCCGAACCTGGTAGCCGAATTCCTGCCACGTGGATCTCCCGTTCCGGTTCAGGTCGGTGGCCAATACCGGATATTGGCTGGAGGTCCCGAAATCCCAGGGAGTGTCCGGCTTCCCGTCCAGATCCACGTCCAGGTTCCAGTTCTCATAGATGCCGTCGTAATCCGTGGGCGCCTGCAGGTTGGCAGTGGTTTGGCCTGCAAGGCCGACCATCTGCGTTTCCGAACCGTCGATCAGGCCGTTGCTGTTCAGGTCGTTCTCGCCCACCCCGACGCGCAGGCCCGAGGTCTCGAGATCCCAGTAGCTATAACGAAACCTGACCTCGGAAGAGACGGCGCCGGCCAGTCCACCGACCACCGCGTTGCCGGAAACGGTTCCTGTGGCGTAGCTGGCTCGAATCAAGCTGCAGGCATTGCCAACCAATCCACCGACGCCGCCGAACTCACAATTGTCCACGCCCGTTCGGCGGACCCCTTCGCCGGAAACGCGCCCGGTGGCGTAACAAGCCCGGATCGGATCGTTGGAAGACCCCACCAGACCGCCGACAGCGTAGTCGCCGGACACGTCCCCGTTGGCATAGCTTCGGATGATCCAGCCGTCGAACTGATTGCCGACCAATCCGCCGACCGCTTCTGTCCCCGACACCTGGACGGCGGCGAAGCTGTCCGCGATGAGACTGTCAGACCAGCCCACGAGGCCACCGACATCATCTCCGCCGGAGACCTGACCGGTAGCCCGGCTGCCAACGACCAGTGCTGCCTTGACCTCACCGGCAAGACCACCGACGAGATCTTCGCCGGCGACGTCGACAGCGACCAGATCGACGTCCAGTATCTCGGCCAAACCGAACAGTCCCCGGTCGACATAGCCGAACAGACCGACCCCGTCATCCGAGGCCCGGTCGATGAACAGGTTGGCGATGGACTGACTGTTGCCTTCGAATATCGCCGTGTACGGATCGCTCGAGTCCCCGATGGGTTCCCAACCGTCGCCGCCGTTCCAATAGGTATCGTCTGAGTCGACGCCGCCATCCCCGTCGGTGTCGAAGTCCAGATCGCTCCTCAGCTCGTATCCGATGCACCGGTCGGGGCATCCCATGCTTTCCGCAGCTTCTTCGAAGGCGTCGTAATAGGGCTGCCAGTTCATTCCGTCCACGACCCCATCGCCGTTCCGGTCGTAACGTATGGCGTCGAGCTGCGCCAGATTGGAAACATCGATGAGGTTGTCGTCGTCGCCGTCGTAGTCCCGGTTCCCCAACGCGACGGAGACGGAGAAGTCTCGAACCGCGCCCAGGCCGTCCGGATCGACGGCACGCACCAAGACCGTGGCCGCCGAGGGCAGCCGTGGCGTCACGGTCAGATCGGAATCCGTGACAACGACCTCCACCCGGTCGTCGCTGGACAGTGCCTCGTAGGTCAGCGGGTCGCTGTCCGGATCGGTGAACTTGGTTGAGAGATCGATGGTCACGGCGGCGTCGCCCGGACCGAAGGTCCGGTCGGGCAGAGTGCCCATCTCAGTCGGCGCCCCGTTGCGGTCCGCCGCCGCGACGTCGACGGCATCCACGGCGCCCGGCGCCATGACGATGCCGGCGCCGGAGTCACGGTCGACTCCGGTGGCCTCGATATCGAGGGACGCCCCGGTCATGCCGGTGACCAGCTCCGACTGCGTGAGGTTGCCGGGCCCGCCGGCCGCTTCCAGCATCAAGGCGCCGATTGCCGCCGCGTGCGGCGCCGCGGAAGACACCCCGCAGAAAATCGAGAAACCGGGCGTCGCCGTGCGGACGCAGGTCGCCGCAGCGAGATCCGGTTTCTGCAGCAGATCCCCCCCTGTGGAGGAGAAATTTCCCGCCGTGACGGGGGTGCCGTCCGGCTCGAAGAAGATCCGGCGCGGCCCGTCGGAGTTGGAGGTTCGGACCGACTCGGTTCCGTCAAAGACGCCGCCGGTCCCACCAGCGGTGTGGACGCCGACTGCAGCAACCGCGATCGCGTTCTCCGCTGCCGAGTGGCCGTAAAGGTTGCCGGCGGTCGCGACGGCCAATTGGCCTCCCAGGGTGTCCAGACGGAGGTACCGATTCGAACCGGAGGTCTTGACGATGACGAGCCGCGCACCGGCATGATCCGCTTCATCCGAATAGACGGTTTCGAACGGATCCTGTGTGCCGTCTTGGGTGGAGGTCGACTTGTCCAGGACGTTGCCGTGCTCGTCGATCAGGAAGAGGTCGTAATCGTTACCCGAGGCCTCCAGCGGATCGGCCCACTGGAGAATGTAGGTCCCGAAATCGCTTTCCTGCGTGATCTCGTTCTGGATGACGCCTTCGCCGAAGTTGTGCGCCACAAACGTAGTTCCGTCCAGAGTGATGGAACTCCCCGCAGCGTAGTCGCCCTCCCAGACCCCTGCGGTGCCGTCGTTCAGATTGCCGTTGTTGCCGCCGGCCGAGAAGAAATAGCAGCCGTCGGCGACCGCTACGTTCACCCCTTTTGCAACGATGTCGTCCTGAAACGCGCCTTCGAAAAGATAGCCGACATCGTCGACGATGACGTCCGCTCCAGCCTCGCAGAGCGCCTCGATGTTGGCTGCAAACCGGGCTTGCCCACCGAGCGCCGTGGCGAAGTAAAGTTCCGCACCCGGGGCCAGGTCATGGACGATCTCCAGCATCGCCGTCCCTTCGTACCCCTCACCCGCTTCTCCCGGCAACACCGTCACCCGGTCCGGCAGGTCGCCCGAAGCCTGCCGCGCCCCCAGAGAGCCGACCCCATCCGAGAGGACTCCAATCCCGATGCCGGTGCCGTCTACCTTGTGGGTGTCGCGCGCCAATTTCGCCTGGTGGGCGACGTCGCCTTGGGTCGTGTTGACCTTGCGGGTCACGGGTCGATCTCCGGCGACCGCCCGGAGGGCCGATGGGAGGCGTTTCACTGGGCCGCGTGTCATCGCTTTGTCGGCGGTGCGGATCGATTGAACCGCGTCGAGCTCCGCCAATGTCTCTACGGCGCCCAAGGGAAGCCGGGCCCGAATGGACCGGTACCGCGGCACGCTGTCGATCACGGTGCCCCCCAGGCTCCGGATGCGGTCCAGGACCTCAGGCGTCACGTCCGCCCGGATGTCCACCGTCACCGGCTCCTTCAAGGGGTCTGTGCCCGGAGCCGCCCGTTTGCCGGCCTTGTCCGAGACAATGACCCCGCCGGCCATCCGCCGCGCGTCCAGAAGCTCCGAACTCACCTTTTTCTGGGCGGGGGTCCGCTGCGCCTTCGCGGCCAGGATGGCCTGTATCTGCTTTGCGGTCTTCGCTGACAGTTTCCGCCCGGCCTGATCCGTTGCCTCACCGGTCCGGTTTGCCACTGACTGGTTGCTGAAGGCCGTGGATTCGTTGCCGGCCGGGTCCCGGATCGGCTCCGCCGTTCCTGGCGCGGGCGCGGCGTAGCTCACCGTCACCGGCTCGCCCCGACCCACCGGCGAGGCCAGCTTCAGCGCCACTGTGCTCCCGGCCACGGCGACTGCGGTGACCTCCCGTCCCTCGCCCCCGACGGTCACTCTAAAATCCCCGGCCGGAGGCGCCGATGACCGGTCGAGCGGCTCGTCATACTTCAGCGTCAGTCTGGCCCCGGTCACGGTAGCCTCATCGCCGGTCACGAGCGACGGCCTGATGCCGTCCACCCTCTGGCCGGCCTGATCCTCCGATCCCGCGTGGCCCAACACCGCGGGATTTTCCGAACCGTCCTCGATCACTCCGTTACCCAGGGACAGGCTGTCGGCCTCCAGACTCACTCCGTCGGTGTCTTCGTCGCCCTCGGCTACGGAGTAGGAGAAAGTCAGTGCTGCCGTTCCCGTGCCACCGGTGTAGACCGCGTGCCGGGTGACGTTCCCCACGTCCAGCCCCAGAAGGGGTGTCCCGATCACGTTCACGATCTCGCTGAAGGTCACCGTGATTTCGATCGAGTCGCCGACGCCGTAAACCTCCCGGTCGTCCGGAGGAATCGAACTCATCTCGATCTTGCTCACCGTTGGTCGTTTCGTGCCCTCAATCGCGGCGGTCGGAGACGCGATCCGAAGGGCCGCGCCCGAGACTGCCGCGCGGAGTTCTCCTGCCGTGACGCTGTGGCGGCCGCCGGCAGCCTCCAGGATCAGAGCCGCCAGCGCCGACGCTTGGACCGGTGTGGCCGCACTGCCGCAAAGGGTCGAAAAATCCGGAGTCGTCGCGGTCACGCACGTCCGGGCGGCGGATCGCGAATCGGCACCCGGCCGGTCCCCTGCAGCAGAGACATAAACGCAGCCGTCTCGCACCGCTCGGGCGATCCCCTGTGCCTTGACGCCGCCTTGGTGGATGGTCTCCTGGAAGTCGAAGACCTCGTCGACGATGATGTCCGCGCCGGCCCGGCAGAGCGCCTCGACGTTGGCCGCGAACCGCGCCGGCCCACCCAACCCGGTCGCGAAGTAGAGTTCGGCGCCCGGAGCCAGATCACGGAGGGTCCCGAGAGCCGCCATCCCGGCGTCGCCCTCTCCTGCTTGCCCTGGCAGCACCGTCACCCGGTCCAGAAGGTCGTCGGGTGCGTCACCGGTCTCCAGCGGCGCTACGCCACTGGAGATCACGCCGATCCCAATCCCGGTGCCGTCGACACCGTGAGTCCGGCGCATCGCAGCCGTTTGCCGGAGGACGCTGCCTCGGGACGGGCCGCCTCCCGGAATCCTCCGAACGTCCCGCACACTCACCCGGGCAGCGGACCGGAACTCCTGCCATAAGGCCGGGTCCTCCGGCCCCGCCTTCCTCGCAAAGGCGCCGCCAGCCACCGCTTGTGGTTGCTGGGTCTGAATCGGCTCAACCAGCAGGGAGATAACCGCGAAAGCCCCGAGCAGTCCACGCCATCGGGCGCCCGAGGTTGACGCGATGCCTAATGGGTAGTCCCGTTTTTTCATCTTCCGGCCGTTGGGGACATGCCTCCACGGACCATCTCAAAAAACATCCGGGAAACGAGCTGCGACGAGAGCGGAGTGCGAGAGGAAAAGGCGGATAGAAAACTCTTGCGCTGGTTGGTCGCCGGTCGACATTTTTGAATGACTATTCGAGAGAGTAGGCTTGAAAGGTGAACGGAGGTTTCGGCGCGGACGTAACGGTGACCGGTTCGCGTCCCAACGTCATCAAAGAGCAAAAAACCGTCAGGATCCACCCTCCGTCTACTTCACTGAATCCGACGAATTCCACCTTACGGCGGGCACTCATTATCCCACCCAAGGGCGACATGGCCGGTGAATCGCCCGGTGTCAGGCGGGGGGACCTAAATCGGTATTTTTCAGAGGATACGGCCGAAATATCCGGAAGGAATCAGGATGGGATTGGTGGAGCTGATGGGATTCGAACCCACGACCCCCTGAATGCCATTCAGGTACTCTTCCAACTGAGCTACAGCCCCACGCTGAAGAGTCAGGAAAGGGAACTCTAGCACGTTTGCCGGCCGGACTTAAAGCGGCGGCGAGGAGCGGCGGCTTCCAGCCGCCGAACTCCGGAGAAACAATCCGCCGAGCAGGGAGAGGGCGACCCAAAGCCGCCCGCACACACCCTTGCAATCAGGGGTAGAGTCGTTGCACCGTCCAGCCCCGGCCCGTCTTTTCGTAGACCAGCCGGTCGTTGAGGCGGAAGGAGCGTCCGGTCCAGAACTCGATGCGATGCGGGATCACCCGGAATCCGGACCAGTACTCCGGACGCGGGACGGTCGAACCCCGATATTTCGTTTCGTATGCGGTGACGTCGGAGATCAGTTGGTCACGGTTGGCGAGGGGCCGGGACTGCCGCGAGGCCCAGGCTCCCAACTGGCTGAGGCGGGAACGCGTGACCCAATAGAGATCGGCCTCCACCGGGCTCACTTCCTGCACCGGACCTTCCACCACGGCCTGTTCCCAGTAGGGGTCCCAATAGAAACAGAGGGCGGCCCAGGAATTGGACAGTAGTTGCTCGCCCTTGCGGCTCTCCCGGTTGGTGTAGAAGACGAAGCCGTCCCGGCCGAAGTCCTTGAGCAGGACGGTTCGGGCCGAGGGTCGTCCCCGAGCATCCGCCGTGGCCAGCGTCATGGCCGTGGGTTGGAGAATCAGCCCCTCTTCCCGCCCCCGGCGGAGCCGGCGGCCGAATTCCTCCAAAGCTTCCTGGTACAGATCCTCGCTCACCTTCCGCTCCCGGCGGTCTGCACGATAATTCCCGGACTCGGAGGATTCAAGGGACTTTGCCGGCGCGGGGCGGTCAGGAACGAAGCAGCGGGAAGGTGCCGGGGAATATCCAAGTTACTAGTTGCATCCCAGGCTCAATTCGTAATGGAACCCCGGCCACTTCCCAGTGCTGCTTTCGGCGTATTGTCTAGCAAGTCCCGTGCCGAAAACCCTATGGAACCCCGTAAACCATTTGATATCAAACAGAAACACGTATCGGGAACAGCGCCTCCGGATCCAGCCGCCGGGCGAAAATCCAATTATCTGGTTCAGAGATCCGCCACGTTTCTCCTAAACCAATAGAAAACAAGAACTTAGACCATACAAAAATCTGAATCTCCGCGAGAGCACGCCGTGTCGCCGGATGTATGGGCGCACGACTCCCGTAGAGTGTAGGATGAGATCCGGTAGGAAGTGGCGATGTATCTCGGTGTGGATTGCGGTACCCAGAGCCTCAAGGTCGTCGGCTGGGACCCGGATTCCGAATCGCTGGTCTCCAGTTCCGAGAGTTGCGACTTGATTTCGGGACTTCCTCCCGGACACAAGGAGCAGCATCCCCAAGACTGGATCGACGCCCTGGACGCCTGCATGGACCGGTTCGCCGGCCTGGGTGCGGACCTGTCCCGGGTACGAGCCATCGGTGTCTCCGGCCAGCAGCACGGTCTGGTGCTTCTGGACGGCTCGGACCGGATCCTGAGGCCGGCCAAGCTCTGGAACGACACCAGCACCGGTGACCAGTGCCGGCGGATTCTGGAAGCGGCCGGCGGACTCGACACCTACAGGGAGGAGATCGGAAACAGTCTGCCCCCCGGTTTCACCGCCTCCAAAGTCCTGTGGGTCAAGGAGAACGAGCCCGACACCTACCGCCGGATCAGCTCCATTCTTTTGCCCCACGACTACCTGAACCTGTACCTGACCGGAGAGAAGACGGCCGAAGCAGGCGACGCTTCCGGGACAGGATACTTCCATGTGGCCCGGAGGTCCTGGTCGGACCGCGCCCTGGGATGGCTCGATCCCCAACGCGACCTCCGCGCCTGCCTGCCCCGTCTCATCGGCGCCCGCGATCCGGCGGGACAGTTGCGGCCGAGCCTGGCTCGCAAGTGGGGCCTTCCCGGCGACGTCCGGGTCAGTTCAGGCGGTGGCGACAACATGATGGGCGCCATCGGCTCCGGCAACGTCTCCGGCGGCAAGGTCACCGTCAGCCTGGGAACCTCCGGAACCCTTTACTGCTACAGTTCCACTCCGGTGCTGGATCCTCAGGGCGAGATCGCGGCCTTCTGCGACAGCACCGGAGGCTGGCTGCCGTTGGCCTGCACCATGAACGTGACAGTGGCCACCGAGATGGTTCGGTCCGGGTTCTCATCCGACACGCTGGAAGAGTTCAACCGCCGGATCGAGGGGGTTCCTCCCGGCGCCGAAGGGCTGATCCTGCTTCCCTACCTGGAGGGTGAGCGGATGCCCAACGTCCCCGAGGGGACGGGCGTGCTCCTGGGTCTGCGTCCCCGGACCGCCCGGCCCGGCCACTTGGCCCGGGCCAGCATGGAGGGCGTCACGCTGGGGCTCCGCTACGGGCTGGACCGCCTCCGGGAGCTGGGCGCCCGGCCGGACGAGATCCGGCTCATCGGAGGAGGTTCCAGGAGCCGGGTCTGGCGGCAGATCGCAGCCGACGTCTTCGGATGTCCCGTGGTCACCCTGACCCAGGAGGAAGGCCCAGCCTTCGGAGCCGCGCTTCAGGCGGCATGGTGCCGCGAAGAGGAGAGTCTCGAGACCTGGGTGGACCGATACGTCCGGCTGGATGAAAACACGCGGCGGATTCCTTCTCGATCCGGCCTGGAACTCTACGAGCAGGTCTATTCCGTCTACCGGAGCCTGAGCGACACGCTGATCGACAGCCCCGTCTTTCCCGGCCATCGACAACTGATCCACAGAAAGGACTGATCCATGAACGGCGACTATCGACCGACCCCGGAGGACAAGTTCAGCTTCGGACTCTGGACGGTGGGCAATCCGGGCCGCGATCCCTTCGGCGCCGCGACCCGGTCGTCCATTCCTCCGCACCGGCTGGTTCGGCTGCTGGGGGAAGAGGGAGCCTACGGCGTCAACTTCCACGACAACGACCTGATCCCCATCGACGCCACACCCCGGGAGCGAGCCCGGATTCTGAAGGACTTCAGGCAGGCCCTCGCCGACTACAACGTCTGCGTCCCCATGGCCACCACCAACCTCTTCAGCGAACCGGTCTTCAAGGACGGGGCCTTCACGTCCCATGACGCGGACGTGCGTGCCTATGCGCTCCAGAAGACGATGCGGGCCATCGACCTGGGGGTGGAACTGGGAGCCCGGATCTACGTCTTCTGGGGAGGCCGGGAGGGGGCCGAGGTGGACGCCGCCAAGGACGCTTCGGAAGCCATCAAGCGCATGCGGGAGTGCCTCAATTTCCTCATCGGTTACGTCAAGGACAACGGCTACGACCTCAAGTTCGCCCTGGAGGCCAAACCCAACGAGCCCAGGGGAGACATCTACTTTGCCACCACCGGCGCCATGCTGGCGTTCACCTACACGCTGGACGATCCGGACATGGTGGGCGTGAATCCGGAGCTGGCCCACGAGCACATGGCCGGACTGAACTTCTACCACGCCGTGGCCCAGGCCTGGGAAGCCGGCAAGTTGTTCCACATCGACCTCAACGACCAGAAGCCGAATCGCTTCGACCAGGATCTCCGGTTCGGATCGGAGGGCCTGAAGGCGGCCTTCTTCCTGGTCAAGTTCCTGGAGGAGGTGGGATATTCAGGGCCGCGGCATTTCGATGCCCACGCCTACCGGACAGAGGACGAAGAGGGGGTCCGGGACTTTGCCGCCGGCTGCATGCGCACCTACCTGATCCTCAAGGAGAAGGCGCGACGGTTCGCTGAGGATCAGGAGATCCAGGAAATCCTGGCGGACCTGCGAAAGAATGATTCCCTGGTCTCCGCCACAACCATGCAGAGCTACACGCCCGAGACCGCCCGGACCATCTTGGGCGCCCCGCTGGACCGCCACCAACTGGCACAGCGAAAACTGCGCCACGAACGCCTGGACCAACTCACCGTGGACCTGCTGCTGGGAGTCCGTTGAGCCTGAGCCCCGAAGTCTTCCGGCACTGCCGGCGGTCAATGCGGTTGGAACTGAAGCCGGATCACTTGAAGCGTATGGAGTAGAGGTCCGCGTCCTTCATCACGAAACGGAGCCGCACCGGGCTTCCGGCGATCCGGCGCAGGGGGCGGTCCGACGTGCCCTTGGCGTGGGTCCGCACCCACCTCACCTTCTCCTCGATCTCGTCGCCCCAGATCAGGGGAGACTCCTCCAGGGCGAAACCGGCCAGCGGATTCCCCGCCAGGTCCTGAATTTCCAGGCGGATGCTTCCCGCCGCCGAGGTGGCGTAGTTGAGGAACAGGTTCTCCCCTTGGAACACGATGGGCTTGGTCACCAGCTCGCCTCCGGGATACCCGGCGTGGACGGACACGAATCCGTCGGTCCTCAGGACCATCCGTTCCACATGGCAGCTCGGCAGATTGTAGTTGCGAACCACGTAGAGGGAGATCTCATCGGGAGCCGTGGGGTGCACTCCGACCCCGACCAGATTGTTCCGGTGCGTCCAGTTGCGCTGGTCCCGGCCGGGACGGACGAAGGCCTCCATGAAGCGCCGGTCCCAGTGCAGACCGTCGCGGCTGGTCAGGAAGACGGCCTCGGAGGCGCCGGGATAGGGGGTCGAGGCGAACCGCTTCCGCCAGGGCTGGAAGCGCTTGGGAAACGCCATGTAGATGTGGGGCGCCCGGTAATAGGGCGTCGTTCCGTTGGTGTAGAGGTGCTCGGTGGCGGCTCCTCCGAAATCGACCCACTGGGGCATGTCCCAGTTGACGAAGTCCTTCGACGTGGCGAACTTGAAGCTGCGGTTGCCGTAGTTGTACGGAGGCCCGGCCGTGGCGTCGAACGGGAGCGAGTGAGGGCTGATCCCGCGGTCCGAATCGCGGAAGAAGATGCTGTAACGTTTCCGGTACGTGTCCCAGAAGGCCACGTTGAGGGCGTCGAAGGCGTTCCGGTGGAGCCCCTTCCGGATCAGCGACTTCTGGCCCTGCAACTCGGTCCAGTGAAGCCCGTCGGGAGAGACCAGCGCGATCAACGGATAACTGCTTCCCCCCAACGCCTTGTAGCGCTGGGAGTCGGGAGCCGCCGGATTGCCGTCCTTGAAGACACTCATGCAGTCGGTGACCGTCTGGTCTCCCGGCTTGTCCAGCCAGACGATGGAATTTTCACGCGATCCCTGAAACTCGTAGAGCCCCAGCGAGGGACGCTCCCAGACGATGCCGTCGCGGCTCTCGGCGTAGCCAATGGTATTGGGATGGTCCTCGACCTGTTTTTCTCCGGGCTTCAGCAATCCCGGGTCCATGTATCCGGAGTTGTTGCTCCCCCGGAAGTACATGCGCAGCCGGTCGTCATCCTTGACGACGCTGACGTAGAAGCTGGTATTCCCTTCCCAGGGCCGGTCGAAGATGAGGACTTTTCCCGCTGAGCGGGGCCGCTGGAGCTTCAATTCCACGCCCGACATCCGCTCGATGAGGAAGTCGTCCACGAAAAGTTCAAGCCGTGACCCGATGTCGACGGGCTTGGATTGCTCCGCTCCGCCCCCGACGGCATTTCCCGACCACAGACCCAGCCAGACCAGCAAACAGACCTTCTTGAACATGATTGAGACTCTATCAATCCCAGCGAGAAGTCGCCAAGCCGGGGACGACTTCAGATTCGTAGACGGGTGATCCAACTGGTAGGATGGCGGTCGAGGAGGACGACCATGAGCCAGCCGGTTTCAGGTTCCCTGTTGCTTCAGGACCCTGCCTACGACTATCCGGTGGCGGAGAGAGGCAAGGGAATCTACGTCTATGACGGCACCGGCAAGCGTTACATCGACGGGACCGCCGGAGCCGGAAACGTCATTCTGGGCCACGGGCGCGGCCGGATCGCCCGGATCATGGCGCGTCAGGCCGAGACTCTGGCTTTCGTATTCACCTCCCATTTCACCAATCCGGTGGCCGGCGAGCTGGCCGGCCGGCTGGCAGAAAAGGCTCCGGGCCGATTGAACCACGTCTACTTCGTCTCCGGCGGCTCGGAAGGAGTCGAGACCGCGCTGAAACTGGCCCGGCTCTACCACCTGCGGCGGGGCCAGGGCCAGAAGCATCAGGTCATCGCCCGCTGGAGCAGCTATCACGGAGCCACGCTGGGCGCGCTCTCGACCACCGGATCCGGAACCCGGCATGCCTTCAGTCCCTGGCTTGCCGGGTTCGAGCACATCGACCCCTGCCTGCCGCGGGCGTGCCTCTTCGACGGCTGCGGCGAAAACTGCACCCTGGCCTGTGCGAACGAGCTGGAACGGGCCATCGTCCGGGCCGGACCGGAGAACGTGGCCGCCTTCGTGGCCGAACCGGTCTCCATGGCCGGCGGCGCCCCGGGCATCCCACCGGCCGACTACTTCCCCCGGATTCGCGAGATCTGCGACCGCCACGGCGTGCTCTGGATCGCCGACGAGGTGGTGACCGGGTTTGGCCGCACCGGACGATTCTTCGCCGTCCGGCACTGGGACGCGGTTCCCGACATCGTGGCCTTCGGCAAAGGCGTCAGCAGCGGCTATCTCCCCATGGGAGGAGCCCTGTTCACCGACGAGATCCGGCAGGTACTGGAAGACAAGAAGGATCCCCTCCCCCATGTCTTCACCTATGTGAACAATCCTCTCGCCGCCCGGGTCGGGCTCACCGTCCTGGACCTGATGGAAGAGGAGAACGTCGTGAAGAGATCGGCCGCCATGGGGGAATACCTGCTGGAGCGGATCCGGACCCTGCGCAGCCATCCCATGGTGGGCGACGTCCGGGGCCTGGGAATGCTGGTGGGGTTCGAACTGGTGAGCTCCCGCAAGCCTTACACCTACTTCCCCCCCACTCTGAAGGTCAATGAGCGTGTGCACCGGCACCTGATTCGCCGGGGACTATCGATCTCAGCGACGGGAGGTCCCGGCGACGGGAGCCCGGGGGACAGCGTCCGCATCTTTCCTCCCCTGGTCATCACGCGGGCGGAGATCGACGAGATGGTGGAGATGTTGGACGAGTCGCTCACGGCAGTGCGGCACCAGATCGAGAGGGAATGAGGCATGCGCGAGAGAGACTTCTACCGGGAACGGCGTGAGACCAAGAGGGCTCGAGTTACCTGTCCCTACTGCCGGGAACTGGGTGACTTCCAGGTCCGGTGGCTGGTGCGGGAAAAGAAGGGCCGGTTGCCCTATCGAGCCAACCCGGCGGACCGGCGCCGATTCGCCAACCTCCGGTCCTACATGGTCCGGGAAGACGAATACCTGTTCTGCACCAACCCCAGGTGCCGCCGGCGCTTCGAAATCCCCAGCCAGCAGTCGGTCGTGCTCCTGTAGGCGGCGACATGGAGCGGCGACTTTCTTGTCGCCGAACAAGGGGGGTGGAGCGGCGACTTTCTTGTCGCCGAACAGGGGGGTAGGGGGGACGGAGTCCCCACTCTACGCTTTCCGGCAAGAAGAGCAGGCGGCAAGAAAGCCGCCGGCTCCCAGTGGGCGACAAGAAAGTCGCCCCTCCAATGGGGGACTGGCAGTTCCCCCTCCTAACGCTCTTGCGCCTCCAATCCCGAACGAATACGATCTCCACTGCTTTTCTTCCGGACGGATACGGAGACGATCGACATGCAACTGCACTTCGCCGACCACGTGGTCCTGGTGGGCTACCTGGGAGCCATGATGTTTCTGGGTTGGCGCCTCTCCCGGGGCCAAAAGACCGGTGAGGAATACTTCCTGGGCGGGCGGCAGCTTCCCTGGTTCGCCGTGGGCATAAGCATCATCGCCTCCCTGCTCTCCAGCATCAGCTTCCTGGCCTATCCGGGCGTGGTCTGGCGATTCGGCTTCGGAAACCTGCTGAGCACGTTCCTCGGTTTTCCCATCCACGTGGCCTTCATCCTGCTGCTGACCATTCCCTTCTTCGTCCGCTTCCGCTTCACCACCGCTTACGAGTACCTGGAACACCGCTACGGCCTCTCGGCGAGGCTCCTGGGCGCCTCCATGTTCCTGGTGTTCGTGTCGGTGCTGATGATGGTGATCGTCCTGGTCTCTTCCCGGGCCCTGGCCGTGGCCACCGGAATTCCCCTGATCATCATCATCCTCACCGTGGGCGTCGTGGCCACGGTCTACACCATGATGGGCGGAATCCGGGCCGTGGTCTGGACCGACGTGATCCAGGTGGCGCTGCTCCTGGGGGGCGGGTTCTTCACCATCGGCTACGTGGCCTGGGCCACCGGCACCAACCTCTGGGACTGGATGGAGGTGGTCAACGCCCGGGACAACGAGAGCTTCACCTTCTTCTCCCCCGACCCGACCCTGCCGGCGACGGTGGTCACCTTCACCCTGACCGACGCGCTCTGGATTGTCGTCGCCCACTGCGCCAACCAGATGACCATGCAGCGCTACTTCAGCACCGTGAGTGTCGCGGCCAGCAAACGGAGCATGGTCACCGGAGCGGTCACCGGAATCATCATCATCCTGGTCCTCACCATCGTGGGCGCCAGCCTGGTCTACTACTTCACCCAGGGACCCGAGCCCCTTCCCGGTCACATCGACCTGGCCAGCGGCAAGGACCGGGACAGCATCTTTCCGTTCTTCGTGGCCTCCCGAGTCCCGGCCGGCCTCGCCGGCGCCATCTTCGCCGCCCTGCTGGCGGCCGCCATGTCCACCATCGATTCGGGGGTGAACTCCTTCGCCACCGTGGCCACCGTGGATTTCGGACGCCTGCGTAAGAAGAAAAAACCCGTGGACGAGGTCCGCCAGGCCCGCATCATCACCCTGGTGGTGGGATTGGCGGTGATGATGGGAGCTCTCTCCCTGGAAAACTTCACCGGCTCCGACGACATCCTCACCATCCTGCCCAAGACCTTCAACGCCCTGGTCGGACCCATGGGCGGGCTCTTTCTGGCCGGAATGTTTCTTCCCCGCGCCGGCCGTCGAACCGTCTGGCCCGCGGCCATTATCGGCTTCCTGACGTCCCTCGCCGTTGCCTATTCCCAGCCCCTGCTCCAGTCTCTCGGCCCCTCGGCCCAGCAAACGCTGGTATCACTGCTGGGAGACAGCTTCGGCCCGCGGCTGATCGAGAAAGGGATGGGGTTCACCTGGATCATGCCCACCTCCTTCGTTGCCAGCTTCGGCACGGCCTGGATCCTGAGCCTGATCTTCCCCAACCGGAACCAGGACCGTCTGGCCGGGCTGACCTGGAAGACCCGCCACGAGAAGACCTGGTTGACCTCGTGAGGACGGAGCCGACCGCTCCCGGAAGCTGAAATCGATGGAATACCGACGCCTTGGAAAGACTGATCTGACGGTGAGCTCCATCGGCTTTGGCGGCGCCACCTTCGGCCGCGAGATCGATCAGTCCACGGCTTGGACACTGCTGGACCGGGCCCTGGAACGGGGGATCACCCTCATCGACACCGCCGAGTCCTACAGCAAGCGGGAGTCGGAGCGGATGATCGGCGGGTGGCTCCGGGAGCGAGGCACGCGGCAGCAGATCGTCCTGGCCACCAAGTGCGGCTTCACCGGACCGCTGGACGGACCGAAGGTGACGCAGAAGATCGAGCAGAGCCTCCGGACGCTGCAGACCGACGTCATCGACCTCTTCCAGCTTCATCACTGGCCCCTGGAAGGGGACCCGGTGGAGGAGATCCTGGAGGCCTTTTCACGAGCGGTGGAGCAGGGCAAGGTGCGGTACCTGGGACTCAGCAACTCGGCCGCCTGGCAGTTGTGCAAGGCGCTCTGGACCCAGGACACCAACGGCTGGGCCCGATTCGAGTCCATCCAGCCCCAGTACAACCTTTCGGACCGGTCGATGGAAGCGGAGATGGGGCCGCTCTGCCGGGACCAGGGCCTGGGCATCCTCTCCTACAGCCCCCTGGGCGGCGGTTTTCTGACCGGCAAATACTCGCCTCAGGGGCCGCTACCGCCGGGAACCCGTTTCGATCTGGCCAATGACTGGATGGACGACTACTTCCACCCGCGCGCCTTTTCGCTGGTGGAGCGCCTGAGAGTCGTGTCCCGGGAAGAGGGGCGGTCCATGGTGGATCTGTGCCTGGCCTGGGCGCTGTTCCACCCTCAGATCACTTCAGTCCTGATCGGCGGCAGGCGGCCCGGCCATATCGACCAGGCCTTCGACAGCCTGGCCGCGGGCCTGAGCCCGGAACTGCGGGACCGGCTGGACCGGATCTCGGATCCGACCACCTTCGGCTGACATCCCCGGACCAGGAGCGCTCCCCGGACGTGCGTATCGCGTTCTACTACCATCAGGACCGTCCCCTTCCTCCCGATCATGAAGGGAGCAATCCCTACGGCGCCCTGCTCACCGAGGCCCTGGAGCGCCACGGTGTTCACGTGGAGTACACTCGAGACTACAGCCCCGAATACCTGCGCCGGAACAGCGGCCGGATCCAGGCGCTTCATTTCCATTGGCCCCACCATGACTACTTCCACCCGGAACGCCGGATCATGGAGGAACGGATGCGGGAGATGGCGGCCTCGTTGGAGCTGGCCCGCGAGCTGGGCTACAAGATCGTCTGGACCGCCCACAACATCTATCCCCACAACCGGCTTCATCGTTCCATCGACCACGAGTTCCGCCTCGAGATCTGCCGTCTGGCCGACGCCGTCATCGCCCACTGCCCGTTCAACGCCCAAGGGTTGAAGGAACGCTTCGGACGCACTCGGCGGGTCTTCATCATCCCTCACGGGCATTTCATCGACGTCTACCGGACGGACTTCACGCGTAGCGGGGCCCGGCGCGAGTTGGAGATCCCGAAAGACGCCTTCGCGTACGGCTTCATCGGCGGCATCCTGCCCTACAAGGGGATCGAGGAGCTGATCTCCGCGTTCGAGCGGCTCTCGACGCAGGACTCCTGGCTGCTGCTGGCCGGAGGCGGACCCGGCGGTTATCCGGAGCGGGTCCGGCGCCGAATCGCGGGGCGACCCCGAATCGTCTCCCGGATCGTGGACGGAGACATGCAGGCGACGAACCGGGATCTCCTGCTGTTCCTGGAGGCCAGCGACGTGGCAGTGCTCCCCTTCCGGGCCACCATGACCTCGGGAAGCGTCATCCTGGCCCTGTCGCGGGCCCGCCCCGTCATCGCTCCGGCGCTGGGCTGCCTTCCGACCGTCGTTTCTCCGGGGGCCGGTCTGCTTTATGATCCGGAACAGGAGGATCCAATCCTGAAAGCTATGGAGGAAATTCGAGGCTGGGACCGCCAAACCACATCGGCCGCCGCTCTGGAGAGCGTTCGGCGATTCGACTGGGACCGGATCGCGGAGCTGACCCTGGAGGCGTATCGCGCGTGACCCTGTTGACCCAGGAATGGAGCCGAGACCTTCGGGTTCGAGCGTCTCACCCCAATCTGGCCGCGGCCAGACAAGCCTTGGACGATCAGTTGGAGGCCTACCGTGACTCGCTCCCTCCGGTGCCGGACCAACAGGCGGGCTACTACCACGACTTCTTCTGCGCCGAGCACGCCACCCAGCTCCGGTTCGACCATCGGAGCCCCCGGCGCCATGTCTGCCCCGTGGACGGCGCCGTCTTCAGCGGCGAGCCCTACGACAGCGCCTGGCTCTGGTCGGTCAACGACATGCTCAGCGACGCGGCCCTCAAGTTCGCCTTTCGATGGCACCTGGAGAAGGGCACGGGCCGGGCTCGTGCCGACGCCACCGAGGCGGCCCGGATCCTGGAGACCTACGCCCGGCGGTATCTTCATCTGAAGCCGGCGCCCACGGTCTACGAGGAGGAACCGGGGATCGCCACCTGGCAGAATCTGGACGAATCGGTCTGGATCGTCCGGCTCTGTTGGGCGTACGCCCTGCTCTGGGAGACGCTGCCGGATGCACTCCGGGAAAACCTGGTCCGGCGGCTTTTCCGGCCGGCGGCCCGGCACATCCGCCGGGTCCGGTGCCGAGAGATTCACAACGTCAGCAATTGGAACAATGCCGCCCTGGTCACGCTGGCCCGGGTCCTGGAGGATGACCAGCTCCTGGAGGAGGCCCTGGAGGGGCATCTGGGTCTGGCAGCCCAGTTGGAGCACGGGGTCACCGAGGAAGGGCTCTGGTGGGAAGTCTCCCTGAGCTACCACTACTACAGCCTGGACGCCATCGTCCGGACGCTGCGCATCCTCCAAGCCACGGGCAAGTCCTTCGACGACGGCGGCGTCCTGAGACGCATGTTCCTGGCCCCCATTCTGGTCTCCCTTCCCGATCTGAAGCTGCCTTCCGTCAACGACTGCTGGCACTTCATCGGACTCGAAGCAAAAGTAGGCCATGGAATCCCCGACGCCGACGGCTTTTACGAGACCGCCTACGCTTGGTTCCGGGACACGGCGTTCGCCTGGATCCTCCGCCAGAATTACCGGTCCCGCCCCCGCTCCTGCTTCGAATCCCTCCTGGACGGAGTTCCAGTGATTCCCGACGGCGATCCTCCTGCCCGGGACAGCCACCCGCTCCCGGAGGCCGGGCTCGCCGTCCTTCGCGGAGGCGGGTCCCACGAACGTCACCACTGCCTGCTCCTGAAGGCGGGTCACCACGGAGGCGTCCACGGGCACCGGGACCAGTTGCGGATCCAGCTCGCCAGCTCCGGATCGTCTCTCATTCCGGACCTGGGGACGCCCGGGTACGGCATCGATCTCAACCACACCTGGTACCAGCAGACCGCCAGCCACGCCACGGTCCTGGTGGACGGCGAGCCGCAGCCTCCGACCCAAGGACGACTCGACCGGTTCTACACCGGAAAACGATTCACGCTGGTCGACGCTTCCGCCTCCTGGGAGGAGGGCGCCTACGCCGGGGTCCGGATGCGGCGCATCATCCTCTGGCGGGATACCCATTTCGCCGACCTCTTCGAGGTCCTCTGCCCTTCGGAACGGGACCTCTACTGGGTCTGCCACGTTCAAGGCGAACGGGTGCTCGGAGATTCAGTGCTGCGTCCCGCCGAACCGCTTTCCGGAGGAGGCGGGCTCCGTCACGTCCGGCTGGACGGGGAAACTCCGGAGTCCCCGGATACCCGATTGCGCTGGCGTCATTCCGACGGCTGGCTGGACTTGCACCTGGCCGGTCCCTTTGGATGTCTGCTGGTGGGCGATTCCCCCTCCAACCCGGCCAGCCGGCGGCTCTCCACCGTCATCCGGCACCGGCGGGCCACTCGATCGGTCTTTGTTTCCGTATTCTCCCTTGGCAATGAGAGTCAGGAGCCGCCGGTCCGGAACGTGAAAGGAAGCTGGCGAGAGGAGGATCCATGGCGTCTCGTACTGGCGACGGCGGAAGGCCGGGAAGAATGGCTGGTAGGCTCCGAATTGGCCGAAATCCAGCTCTTGAAATAATTACGATTCGTGACTGGAAATACGAGAACGGAAGAGAATCTCTATCGATCTATTAATATTTAACGTATTTAATTATGCATTAATTTATATACGCATATAATATTAAACGTCATGATATTTTGATATATTTATATGCGATTATATATAAATCAATATGTCAATATGGCGTAGTCAATTTGGAGTACGATCCATGCAGCAGAAACCGCCTGTAAGATGGGGCATCATCGGTGCCGGAGACATCTCCCACCGGGTGATGGCGCCGGCCATGCGCGCCACCGAATGCAGCGAGCTGGTGGCCGTGATGCGGACCACGCAAGCCGGCGCCGAAGAGTTCGCCCACGAGCACGGGGCCCGGCGCGCCTACGACAACGTGGAGGCGCTGGTCCGGGACCCGGAGGTGGAGGCCGTCTACGTCTCGACCCCCGTGGATCAACACTGCCCCAACACCCTGGCGGCGGCCGCTCAGGGGAAACACGTGCTCTGCGAAAAGCCCTTGGCCCTGAGCGTCGCCGAGGGAGAGGCCATGCGGCAAGCCTGCCGCGATGCCGGGGTCACCTTCATGACCTGCTACTACCAGCGCTTCAGCGCCCGGCACAGCAAGATCAGGGAGATCATTCAGGGGGGCGGCATCGGCCGCGTGACCGCCGTCCGCTGGAACTTCTCCGGGCGTTATCCCTCGGGTCAGGAAATCTGGCAGCACGATCCGGCACGGGCCGGCGGAGGACCCTTCACCGATCTGGGAACCCACGGCGTCGACCTCATGCGGTTCCTGGTGGGAGAGATCGTAGCCGTCGCCGCCTTCGTGGACACGCTGGTGGAGAGCTATGCCGTCGAGGACACGGCCAGCGCCATCCTGAAGTTCGCCAACGGCGCCCAAGGCGTGGCCACGGCCCACTGGAGCACGGGGGACCCGGACGAGCATCGGAACTCGTACGTCGAGGTCCTGGGCACCGACGGCGTGATCCTCTCCTCTCCCCTGCACGACAAGTTCTCCAGAGGGCGGCTGGTGGTGGCCACCAAAGAGGGTGAAACGTCGTACGAATTCGACCAGAGCACCCATGCCCTGGTCCTGGAGGAGTTCGCCGCCGCACTCGCCGAGGGCAGAGCGCCCTCTATCACGATAGAAGACGGCATCCGAGCCCAGCAGATCGTTGAAGCTGTCTACGCATCGTCCCGCACGGGCCGCGTGGTGCAACTTCCCGTTTCGCCGCAGTGATCCCGCCGGATCATCAGGAGGGGGGACTTGTAGTCTCCCATTTCTCCCCCGGAATCGGCGACAAGAAAGTCGCCGCTCCCGGCCGCCGCTCCTCGCCCCCGCGGTTGAACTTGCGGCCGCTTTGGGCCATTCTTGGAGGCGGTCATTTCGTTTGCCTACAGTCCATTAGGAGGAATCCAATGTCCCTTACCGTCGGAGACACCGCACCTGATTTTACGGCCGATACCAGCCAGGGGCCCATCAACTTCCATGAGTGGATCGGCGACGGCTGGGCGATTCTCTTTTCCCACCCCAAGGACTTCACGCCGGTCTGCACCACGGAATTGGGATACATGGCCAGCCTCAAACCGGAGTTCGACAAGCGCAACTGCAAGATCATCGGGTTGAGCGTGGACCCTGCGGACAGTCACCGGGCCTGGGCGCAGGACATCCGGGACGCCACCGGCCATGCCCCCAACTACCCCATCATCGCCGACACCGAGCTGGCCGTCGCCAAGCACTACGGCATGCTGGCGGCGAACGCCGGGAATACGTCCGAGGGCCGAACCCCCATGGACAACGCCACGGTCCGATCCGTGTTCGTCATCGGACCGGACAAGCTGATCAAGCTGACCATCACCTACCCCATGAGCACGGGCCGCAACTTCGACGAGGTGCTGCGGGTGCTGGACTCGGTTCAGTTGACCGCCAAGCACAAGGTGGCCACTCCCGTGAATTGGAACGAGGGGGACAAGGTCATCATCTTGCCTGCGGTCTCGGACGCCGCCGCCCGTGAAAAGTACCCTCAGGGTTGGGATTCCCCCAAGCCCTACATCCGTTTCGTCGATCAGCCCTCCGAGTAGGGTTTGGGCTCATCGGGCCGGTTGACCCCGGGGCCAATGGGCCCGAAAAATCGGCCGAAACAACGGAACGGAACTCTAACTTAACAGTCCGTGGTGAAAGTCGCGCGAGCACCGAGACCGTTCCTGCGCCCGCCGGACAAGGCGCGATGAGGGAGCATACCGGGAGTATGTGACCGAGTCGCAACGCAGTCCGCCGGGATGCAGGGACGGTCGAATGCCGTGACGACTTTTGCCACGGGCTGTTAAAGCGACTGAGGGTCCGGGGACAGATTGCGGAGTCGTCCGGAGACCCAGAGGTGTCTCCGAGTCCAATCGAATCCGCGAGATAACTGGGCGCAGGACTGGAACTGAAAGGGGGACTTTCGGGCCCATGCATACCCCCGATTGTCTACACCACTCCATTGGGGAGTATGACCCTGATTTCGCGTATTCGTGTCTTTCGGTTCGGGCAATCAAGAGCGTTCACTCGTAAGAACTTTACCAATCGGAACGATTCAACGGGTTGCGGCACCTTCTCTCCAGTTCCCATATCTCGCAATGCCGGTTCCGGAAAATACGTCCATTGATACACCCTTGGTTGGATTGTTGTGGCCCGAATCGAAGAAATGCTGAAAAGGTAATAAAATTCGATGCAAAGCGACAAGAAATCCTTTGCGGGAGATTTCGATACTGAACAGAACGGACTCCGGATGGCCCCCGGAGCCATGCTCGACCTGGCCCGCCGGGCGGCGGAGCTCATCGTGGAGCGAATCGAGTCCCTGGCGGAAGAAGGTGCCTGGGACGGCGAGTTCCGGCAGGAGTTGGCCGATCAGCTCCTGGAAGATCCCCCCGAGTCCGGTCTGCCCGCACTGCAGGTCATTGAACGGGCCGCCCGGGACATCCTGCCGGTGGCGGCGCGTATCGATCACCCTCGTTTCTTCGGGTTCATCCCGTCGTCGCCCACCTGGCCCGGCGTTGTGGCCGACTTCATGGCCGCCGGTTATCACGTCAATCAATGCACCTGGCTGACCTCGAGCGGTCCCAGCCAGCTCGAGCTGGTGGTCCTGGAGTGGTTCCGGCGCTGGGTCGGTTATCCCGAGAGTGCGGGAGGGCTCCTGACCAGCGGGGGTTCTGCGGCCAGCCTGGACGCCTTCGTCGCGGCGCGAGAAGCCGCGGGCAACCCCGGCCGCGCCACGGTCTACATGGGCGACCAGAGTCACAGCGCGCAGGTCCGGGCGGCCAGGATCATCGGCATCCGGTCTGACTGCATCCGCAGGGTGGCGAGCGATGACCGCTTCCGGCTGGACATGGAGGCCCTCCGGCGCGCGGTGGACGCCGACCGCGCCGCCGGATTCAATCCCATCGCGGTGTGCGCCAACGCAGGGGCCGGCAGCACCGGAGCCATCGATCCGCTGGTCGAGATGGCGGACTATTGCGAAGCGGAAGGCCTTTGGCTCCACGTCGATGCGGCCTACGGCGGTTTCGCGGTGATCACGGAAAGGGGTAGAGAGCTTTTGCGCGGAATGGAGCGAGCCGACTCCATCGGACTGGACGCGCACAAATGGTTCTTCCAACCCTACGAGGCGGGCTGTCTCCTGGTAAAGGATGCCACGACGCTCGACACCGCGTTCCGGATCCCCCACGACATGCTGCAGGACACGATCTGGGGCGCGAAACACCCCAATTTCTCGGACCGCGGCCTGCAATTGAGCCGGTCGGTCCGGGCCTTGAAGATCTGGGTCTCGGTCCGGATCTTCGGCATGGACGCCTTTCGCCAGGCCGTTTCAAAGGGAATGGAGTTGGCCGCTCGGGCCGAGGAATACATCGAAGCGAGCCCGGTTCTGGAGGTCATGAACCCGGCTTCGCTGGGGATCGTCTGCTTCCGGGTCAACCCGGCGGCCGGCGGTATCGACGAGAATTCGCTGAAAGAGATCAACCGCACCGTGCTGGCGCGCGTCTTCTGGGAAGACCGGGCGTTCATATCCTCGACGCTCCTGCATGGGACTTTTTCGCTCAGAATGTGCATCGTCAACCACACCACGACCTGGGACGATGTCCGGGAGACGCTGGAGGCCGCCGAGCGATTTGGGTCGGAAGCGGTGTCCGCAAGGAAGGATTCGTGAACGGGACCGTACGGAGTTCGGTGCCGGCGCCGGTGCCGGAGCCGCATTCCATGAGGGGTATGTCCTCTTTCACGGGGCTTGACCGGACCAGCAAGGTCACATTCAGATCGAGCGCCGGGACCGTAACGGATTCAAATTCGTGAAAGCCCTCATCGATGCGGCCACCTCGGGAAAAGGTATACGTCGAATACGACTGGGATGATCCCTCGGTAGAAGGGGACGAGGACATTGGTTCCGCCAAGGTCGGCTACACCGAATCGTACACGTTTCCTGATGATTCCTCCGTCTTCGCGGGCCAGACCGTGATCTTCGGCTCCGGCTTCTACAAGGGAAACCAGATGGCCTTGGACTTCGCCCACTTCGGCAACGGGGACTCCTTCAGCTCCAACGTGGTGTTGGTGAACCTGGCTTCGACGCCGATCCGGCCTCTCATCTACTTCTATGACAATGACGGCGGGCTCATTGACCCGGGATCGTTGGTGAACGTCATGGGGAATCTGTATGCCACGGACTTCGGCGCTCTGGCCCTCCTGTCGGAATTGCCGTCCCTGGGAGAGGTCACCATTTCGACGAATGGTATGGTAGACCTCATGACCGGTTCGGTGAAAGTCGTCACCGAGGGTCTCGACAGTCCCATCGGAGGAGTCCTGAGATTTGACTTTCCGGGCGTCGGCGTGGCCGGGGTGGGAGCCAGCCAGCCGCTTCGGGACGCCATAATCCCGGTACGCCGCCAAGCCGGTGGCATTGACACGGGAGCGGCCCTCCGCAACCTGAGCGAGTCCGAGTTGATGGTGACCTGCAGCCTGACGATGGGTGGCGAGATGATCGAAATGAAGCCGGTCACTCTGCCGGCCAACGGTCAGGGGGCCATGCTCATCAGCGAGCTGTTCGAGCACGACACGTCCGACTTCACCGGGTCGGTCCGTTGCATGGCGCCGCCGGGAGAGCAGGAGTTCACCGGCGTGGCCGTGGAGATGGACATCATGAACGGTATCTTCACCACACTGCCGGTGGTGCCGCTGGACGGAGACATGAGCTCGCACGAGGAGATGGCTTCGGAGGAATAAACGAAGGCAGAACTATCATTTGAGTCCGGGCAGGCCGTGGCGTCGGCCTGCCCGATTCTACCTGGAGTCGGAGGAATCGGCTCTCGACGCCATGCCGACGCCAGCCTGACCCACTGATTCGACGGACGTCCGTGGCAGCTTTTGCCACGGACTTTTTGTTGTTATAAAGGTCTTGTCAAGCCCATGGACCGCACCATTCGAAACGGAGTGAACGAAATGAACTTTTCAAGATCGATGATCCTTTGGGGGACTATGCTGACATTGTCCGGCTTCTTCGGTGCAATGCCCTCCGCTGTTGCCGACGACGAAGATCGGACCACCGCCAGCCAGGTGGTGGACCGGGACACACTGAAGGCCTTCGTGCTTTCGGCGAAAGAGCACGTGCTCTCCATCAACTCTTTGCCT
Source organism: Acidobacteriota bacterium (assembly GCA_965217775.1). Classification (GTDB taxonomy): domain Bacteria; phylum Acidobacteriota; class UBA6911; order RPQK01; family JAJDTT01; genus JAJDTT01. Next base: position 695,156 of record CBDCJH010000002.1, on the reverse strand, counting down.
GGTTACGTCCAATTCCAGATGGACGCGAGAGAAGAGGGTGGGGACTGGAACTACAAGTCCATGTACCTCGTTATCCTGAATTCGGACGGCTCCGTGTTTTTTCACGGCGAGGACCCGAGTCTGGAGGACCCGAGTCTGGATGAAATGGACCTGTCCGAATCCGCAGACGACAACGGGAAAATGGTCGTCAAAGAGATCATCGATGCGTTGAAACCCGGAATGGAAGGGGGGGAAGAGGAAAAATTCGTCGAGTACTCGTGGGACGACCCGCTGACGGACGAGGTCGAGGGTCCCAGGGAGTGCTTCGCCATAACCTCCGGCCATCCCTTGGCGCCCGGCCAGACATTCGTTCTGGTGGGCGGCTTGCACCTCCACGCGATGAGTATGGAGGATGACACCGGAGATGGAACTGACGACGGCCCTGAACTCCCGGAGGTGTCCGCCAGCGACGTCCGGGACCGGGAGACGCTGAAGGCCTTCGTCCAAGGGGCGGGTGATTGGGCGATCAGGACCCTGCCGACATTGAGCTTCGATCTGGACGTATTGGCGAGCATCTACAGGAACGAAGGGGGACACTGGAGAAGCGGCTCCACCTACATGTTCCTGATGACGACCGACGGCAATGTGCTCTTTCACGGCGCGCGTCCGGACCAGGAGGAACAGATCCAGTACGAGTTGGAAGACCGGAATGGATTCATGTTCGTCAAGGCTCTCATCGATGCTGCCGTCGACCCCGAAAAGAGTGGCTATGTTGAGTATTACTGGGACGATCCGGGAGTCGACGGGGATGAGGAATTCGGGTCCGCCAAGGTAGGTTATGCCCAAACCTTCACACTACCGAACGATTATCCGATCCACGCCGGCGCGACCGTAGTCGCCGGCTCCGGCTTCTACAAGGGAAACCAGGTGGCTCTCGACTTCGCGCACTTCGCCAACGGGGGTCCCATCACCTCCGATATCGTGGTGGTGAACGCGGCCTCCAAGGCGGTCCGGCCGGCCATCTACTTCTACGACCAGATGGGCCAACTCGTCGACCCGACGTCGGTGGTGGATGTAATGGACAACCTGGAAGTCAAGAGCTACGGGGCTCTGACCGTCCAGGATGGAATACCCCCACTGGGAGAGCTCACGATTTCTACCCACGGGCTAGGAGATCTGGTCGTCGGATCGGTCAAAGTAGTTTCCGACGCTCCGGACAGCCCGATCGGTGGGGTCCTGCGCTTCGACCTTGAAGGCACGGGCGTGGCCGGCGTCGGGGCCAGCCAGCCGGTCCGGGACGCCATCTTTCCGGCCCGCCGCGTGGCTGGCGGGATCAACACCGGGGCGGCGTTCCGCAATCTGAGCGAGTCCCGAATGGAGCTCACGTGCCGATTGATGATGGGTGGAGAAGTACTCGAAGAACAACCCGTCGACCTACCGGCCAACGGTCAGAGGCCCCAATTTATCAACCAGATATTCGAAGAAACCGATACCTCGGATTTCACGGGTTCGGTTCGCTGCATGGCGCCTCCTGGGGATCAACAATTCACAGCCGTCGCCTTGGAGCTGGAAGACAGGAAAGTCTTCACCACGCTGCCGGTGATTCCTCTGGAGGTCGAGATGCCTTCCGGGGATGAAATGATGTCTGAGGAGTAGCTCACGGAAACCAACGATTGGGAAAAGGCAGACGGAGGCTTGTCCCCGTCATAATCGATCGTATTCGGCTATTCCAACGCCGACCCGGCCCCTTAGTCCTGAACCGACAGGTACGTTTCTTCAGTGACTTCATTTCGCTTCCTTCACGCGGCGGACATTCATCTGGACAGCCCGTTGAAGGGGCTCGCCAAGCATCAGGGACCGTCTGCGGAGTCCATACGCACCGCCACCCGTGAAGCTTTGGATCGGCTGGTGGGACTTGCCATCGAGGAGCAGGTTTCCTTCCTGATCATCGCCGGCGACCTCTATGACGGCGACTGGCGCGACTACAGGACGGGTCTGTTTTTCGTCAGCCAGATGGGCCGCCTCCATAAGTCCGGAATTCCGGTCTATCTGCTCTATGGCAATCACGACGCCAGAAGTCAGATCACGCGCCGCCTCACCCATCCGGCAAATGTGCACATCTTTGGATCACGGAGCCCGCAATCCTTTGAAATCAAGCACCTGAACGTTGCACTACACGGACAGAGCTTCAGGCAACGAGACATCACAGACAATCTGGCGCTAAAGTATCCGGAACCCGTCAGCGGAGCCTTCAACATCGGTGTTTTGCATACCGGACTTGGGGGCATGGGCGGGCACGAGAATTACGCGCCGTGTTCTCCCGTCGACCTGATCAACAAGGGCTACGACTACTGGGCACTCGGCCACGTTCACCGGGCGGAAGTGCTCCACAAAAGGCCTCATGTCGTATTTCCCGGAAACTTGCAGGGACGGCACGTGCGGGAGACCGGCCCCAAAGGCGCCTACCTGGTCACGGTCGATCACAACGAAATCGTAGATCTTGCCGCCTTGCATTGCGACGTCGTGCGTTGGACCGTCGTACCGGTCGATTTGGTGAGCGTCACCAGTTTCGGAGAGGCCGTCGATCGCATAGGAGACGCCGTCGAAGGTGCCGTTGCCACCAGCGCCGGCGATCGCCTGCTGGCGTGCCGCGTCGTGCTCCGGGGCCGCACCGAAGTCCACGGTCGACTTCTGACGGACAAAGAGCAACTCCTCGCCGAGGCACGCTCGATCGCCCTGGGCCTGGGGGATGACACGGCCTGGGTAGAAAAGGTCGTCGTTGCGACCGAACCGGTGATCGCCCAAGAGACCATGGAGAGTCGCGAGGACGCGGTCGGCGAGCTGCTGAGGACGCTGCAAGGAGCAGGCTCCGATGCGGAACTGCTGCGCCGGCTTGAGACCGATATCGGAGGGATGGTCCGTCGACTTCCCTCTGCAGTGCGATCCGACGTCGAGGACACGGTGCTGAAAGCCGCAATCGACGGCGACCACGCTGCCCTGATTGCCGGAGTGACTCCGTTCCTGTCCGCGCGGCTTCTGGGAGGGCAGGACTGAAATGCGGGTGAGACGCCTTGACCTTCTTCGCTACGGGCACTTCACGGATCGTTCCTTCGAGCTTCCGGCAGGCGACGTCGATCTCCACATCGTGTTCGGTCCCAACGAGGCCGGAAAATCCACTGCCCTGGCCGCTATCGAGGATCTCCTGTTCGGCGTCCCCGTGAGATCGCCCTACAATTTTCTGCACGACTACGCGAGTCTGCGAATCGGCGCAGTTCTCGAGAATGGCCAGGTTTCCCTGGAGGTGGTTCGCCGCAAGGGTTCGAAGGATACGCTTCTCGGAACTGACAATCTGCCGATTCCGGGCGGCGAGACCGCGTTGCAACCTCTACTGGCAGGCGCTGATCGTTCCTTCTTCGAACGGATGTTCAGTCTGGACCACGTTCGGCTCGAAACCGGCGGCCGGGAGATATTGGATGCGGAGGACGACATCGGCCAGATGCTGTTTTCGGTGGGCGCCGGAATCGGAGGTCTGCGAGATCTGCTCGGAGAACTCACCCAAGAAGCCAATGAACTCTGGGCGCCAAGAAGAGCGAAGTATAGAAGGTACTATCAAGCGCACGACCGGTTTACAAATGCAGGAACGGAGCTGCGGCAGCAGACCCTCACGGCCAACATGTGGCAGGAATCGAAAAAGGCGTACGAGCGTGCGGAAGAGGCCTATGGGGAAATCGAGTCCGAGTTCGAGAAACTATCTGCCGAAGGTCGACGGCTGAGCCGAATCCGGAGAGTGTATCTCGATGTCTGTCGCATGGCCGTACTGAGAGAGGAGACAGATATCGCGGATCTTGAAAGGGTCATCTCACTGCCTGATGATGCCCGCAGTGTCCTCGAAGAAGCCGAGCGCCGGGACAACGAGTTGTCGACCCGAATCGACACGCTTTCCGATCATTTGGCAAAGGCGCGCGAAGAACTGGCGAACCTCACCTTCGACAATAGGCTGATCCTACGCTCTCACGATATCTTGGACCTCCATGAACGCCGGATAGAGATCCGTCGCGAGAAAGCCGACCTCCCGAAGCGGCAGGCCGAACTCGAAGCGGTGGAAGCCGAGTTGCGCGATCTGTCTACAGAGTTGGGCTGGAGGGAGGACGCCCGCAAGGTGGTCGCACGAATACCGGCACGGACCAAGCTTCGCGCTGTGAGGTCCCTTCTTGGTCAACGAGGCAGGCTGGCCTCGGACCTCGAGAATCGAGCCGGCAGCCTGCAAGAAGCAGAGGTCGAACGCGACGACTTTGAGCAGACGATCGAGGCTTTCGGTACGGCCCCCGACGTTTCCGGATTGAGAGCCGTCATCAAGACGATTCGGGAACATGGCGACGTTACCGGGCGCCTGCGCCGGGCGGTACGGGAAGTCAAACATACGCAGGATCGGCTGGACCGACTTCTTGCCTCCATGAACCCGACAGTCCCAAATGCAAGAGCCGCCGCAGAAATGCGGGTGCCACCGGAGACTATGGTGCACGCGCATCGGGACAGCCTTCAGGATTGGGAACGACGCACCCGCGACACGGTCCGGCAACGTGAGACCTCGGAGGAGGAACTTGATCGGGCCCGCAGAAATTTCCGGAGCGCTGTACGGGATGAGCAGGTTGTTTCGGTCGGAACACTCCAAGAGGCTCGAGCTGATCGTGACGCCCTCTGGAGACTGGTCAAGAAAAAACACATATCCAATCGGCCCATTTCCAAAAAGGAGGCCGATCGCCATGCCGATGCGCTCGATGACCTGGCGGCGGCCTTCGAACCCGCAATACGCCATGCCGACGACTTGGCGGATCGAAGATTCGACAACGCCGAAGCGGTCGGACGCCTGACGGAGATGTCCCGCAGCATCGACGAGCAAATGGCGAGTGTGGCCCAAATGCGCGAGCGGCAGGAGACACTCCTCCGGGAGGGCGAACGCCTGGATGCGGATTGGCAGGCACTATGGAAAGAGGCGCCGATTTCTGCGCTTGCTCCCGACCTCATGCTGGAGTGGCTGAGAGCAAGAACAAGCTTGCTGGAAGCCGTTGAAGATCGGGCCGAAGCCACCAGTGCAATGGAAGTCCTGAAAGAAGAGGAACGCGAAGCGAGGGAGGGTCTCTTAAAGGAGTTGTCGTCACTCGGCGCCGAGCGCGGAACTTTGAGAGACGACACACTTCGGATATTGCTGGAACGCGCCGAGGGGTTACGAATCGACTACGAAGAAGAGGCAAAAACCAGGAATCAATTGGAAGAACGCTTGAAGGAGGCTGAACAGACGGTGGGGCGGCGGCGCCGTGAACTGGATCGGGCACGGCAGGCATGGCTGCGCTGGCAGAAAGACTGGTCGGACGCCTTGACCGATGTTGGACTTACGACAGGCTCGAACCCGGATTCGGTTTCCGCTCTGATCGAAGTCATGGAACAGATCCGGGAAAAATCCCTGCGGATCAACGATCTGCGCTACCAACGCATCGGCAAGATCAAGCGCGACATCATCGACTTCGAGGCCGTTGTCGCAACGATGGTCGATGACGTGGCAGTAGACCTTGCCGGCACACCGGCAGAGGAGGCGGTCCTGGAGATCGAGAATCGCCTGATGAGAGCTCGACGCATACGGGACATCAAGGCCAAGAAAGAGCAGGAGATGGGAGAACTCGAGCACGACCTGCGTGCTTTGGATGAGAAACGTGAAACGGCGCGCGGATCAGTGAACTACCTCAAGGACGCGGCCGGCGTCGAGACGAGCGAGGAACTGAGGAGGGCCATCGAAAAATCCGATTCTCTTCGCGCCGTGCAAATTGAGCTGGACACTGTTCTGCGAACGCTGAAGCAACAGGGGGACGGCCTGACAGCGGCTGAACTGGAAGAAGAATGCGACCACGTCGATATCGACCAGATTGTGGCCCGGGAAAACACCACCGGCGCACGGCTGAAGAGATTGCAGGAGCAGTTGGCTGAAGCTGCCGAGAAGCGGGCAGAGGCCAGAAACGCGTTCCAGGCGATCGGTGGTGACGCGGTGGCAGCCCGAGCCGAATCAACACGGCAGGAAGCTCTGGTGGAGATCGGTGAAATTTCCGAGCGTTATGTCCGTGTGCAAACCTCTGCTCTTTTGCTGCAATGGGCAATCGACCGCTATCGGCGAGAAAAGCAGGCGCCTCTTCTCCAACGCGCCGGTCAGCTCTTTGCAACCGTCACGGGAGGTTCTTTTACCGAACTTAGAGTTGATTACGATGCCAAGGACAAAGCCCATCTGACCGGATTGAGACCGAGCGGCGAAGTTGTACGCGTACCAGGAATGAGTAGCGGAACCGGGGACCAGCTTTATCTCGCTTTGCGGATCGCTGCCATGGAAGACTATCTCGAGCATGCCTCCCCCCTGCCGTTCGTCGCCGATGATCTGTTCGTCAACTTCGACAACGACCGAGCACGAGCCGGCTTCCAAGTGCTGGGCGAATTGGCCAAGAAGACACAAGTGCTCTTTTTCACCCACCACCTCCACCTCTTGGAAATCGCACGGCAAACCCTGGGCAGTTCAATTTCCCAGGTGACGGTAAACGGCGACTGGGACTCGCAGAGCAGTCGAGCCTCTGCGTGAGCATCTCCGTCTCTCCCGCCACACCCCTTTTTCTCTCACACACAACTTTGCCACGGGCCGTCAGCCCTTCAGAAACGCGTAGGTCACTCCCAGGGCCAGGTAGAGGCACCCCATCAACAGGATGCTTGCCCACCAGGCCTTGCCGTAGCGGTACTCGGCCGGTAGATACTTCCGCCCCAGGAAGGCGTAGGCCACCATCATGATGCCAATCATGGGTGTATCGATGGCCCCCATGACCAGGACCAGCGTGATCGGCTTGGGGAAGAAGGCGTAGACGACCCAGGAGCCGACCATCATCAGGCTCAGGATCAGCTTCTGCCAGACCTGGGGAGACATCTTGCCGAACAGCCCCGGCGCCTTCATCCGCAGGGGCTGCAGAAACATGCGCGAGGAGCCGTCGAAGATGGAGATGGCGGTGCTGATGATGGCGGCCCATGCGCCCAGATAGAAGACGTTCCGGGACCAGGGTCCCAGCACCTCCGTCATCATCAGGCTCAACTCCCGCGCCAGGCCGGGACCCGCAAGCGTGATCCCCGCCGGGTGCAGAATTCCCACCCCCAGGATGAAGGTGGACATGCAGACGATGAGGCCCAGCGCATAGGTCAGGACGATGTTGGTCCGGTTGATCCGCAGCCAGCCCCGCATGCGGCTCACCTCCTCCGGTGAGTTGGGCTGAAACTGCTCCCGCGTCAAACGGCCCTTTTCCCGGGCGTGGCCCAGAAGGCCCATCCCCCGCTCCTCGGCCCAGGCGCTGTACTTGATGGTGCCCGAGCCGGCCATGACGATGCCGGCCAGCGACATCATGACCAGCAACTGGTCGAAGTCGGTGGCCATTCGCGGCACCAGCCCCCGGCCCAGCTCTCCGGTCACGTCCGGAGCCACGAAACTGGCGCAGATCAATAGGCTGAGGGTAAAGAGCAGGCACATGACCGTGTTGAAGGTCTCCACCGGCCGGTAGCCGCCGGCGATGAGGATCACCCAGACCAGGAGGAAGTTGAGGAAGGTCCAGAAGACCTGCTGCTGGACCTCTCCCGCTCCCGGCAGCAGGCCGCCGAAGATGTCGTGGCAGATGAGCCCGGCGATGGCCACGATCCCGCCTCGCAGCAGGAAGTCCTTGATCAGGTTGACGCAGAACCAGATCCAGGGCACCCAGGAGCAGGGCGCTCCCATCCCGGAGCACACCTCCAGGAAGTTCTGACCGGTGACGATGCAGACCCGGCCGATGGCTTCGTTCCAGAACGCCTTGGTGACGATGGTCAGGAGGATCAGCCAGAGCAGGGCTCCTCCGTAGCGGGCGCCGGCGACGGGCTCGGTGAGAATCTCGCCGCTGCCGATGGCCTCGGCCAGGAGCATGAGCATGGGCCCGATCCAGGCCAGGGCCGTGATGGTCTCTCCCGAGACCCGCATCACACGCGGTTGTGGCGATTTCCGATCGGTCATGGATCAGCCTATTCGGTCCAGAATGCGAAGAGGCGTGCCTGGCGCAGGTGGAAGCGGATCCGGACCTGCTTCCCTTCCAGTGCGGCCCAGTCGGGAGTCCCCTTCCACTTGAGTTCCGCCTTCAGATGATCTCCCTGGACCGGCACGCTCTTGTCCAACGAGAAGGTGTCGGTCGGGCCCAGGATCTCGGCCCGGATCTGGCCGCCGGACGCGTCGGCGTTCACGAACATCCGTTTGCCTTCCAGGTGCAGGCGCACGGTCGTAAGAGTCCCCTCCTGGTGGCCGGCATCCATGGAGACGAACCCGTCCAGACGCAACTTGGCCAGCAGGATGGCCCCATTGTCCGGGACCGAGACGTAGCGCCGTCTTCCGTCCACGAGAGGGCCGATGTTGTCCGGCTGAAAGCGCCGCCGCATACCGCTGTAGTAGAACCAGAGTTCACCCTCCCTCACGATGGGACGCGTCGGCGGAACGATGGTGCCGGTGTCGTAGCGGCCCAACCCGTCGTAGGAGAGGGGAATGAAGATGGCCCGTCCCGCCACCCGTTGCCATTCCATCAGGTCCCGGGTGGAGACCATCTCCACCATGTGGAAACCGTCCTGGTTGCCGATGGGCGTGGGACCGGTCTGATGGAACTTCATGGGAAGACCCAGGTACATGCCCTCGTAGGGGAAGACCGGCATGTTGTAGATGTCCACGTTGTAGTGCGAGGGCTGGTTGATGGTCATCGGAACCCAACGGGGATCGGACATGCGATCGGCGATCCGTTGCCGGCCCAGGACCTGGTCCTCGCCGTCGGCATGGAAGATGAGCCTGGGCTCGGTCCAGTTTGCGAAATCCTTGCTCACGGTGAGATAGACCGACCGTCCGTAAGGTGCGGCGTGCTTGACGGTGGAGAGGAACTGCTTGCCCAGCTCGTCGTAGATCAACTGCGATTCATCGGCGCTGGGGACGGCGGAGACCTCCAGGGGCGTCCAGTGAAGGCCATCCGGAGATACCGCCGGTTGCCGCTTCCCAAGACCGAACATGCCTTTGTAGCGCCGTTCCGGCACGTCGTGGGGATCGTAGACGACGTGATACAAGAACTGGTCGCCGCGATCGTGGTGGGCCACCAGGTTGTTGACCTTGGACCCGTTCCATTCGATCAGGTTCAGCACCGGCTTGTCCCAGCGGAGTCCATCCGTGGAGATGGCGTACAGGGAGGTATGCTGCTCCTTCGTCCCCTTCCCCTTCTTCGCAAAGGCCATGTAGAAGAACTTCCACATCTTCTCTTCCGGGTCCCAGATCGGGGCCGTACGTGTCTGCACCACGAAGTTTTCCCAGGGATGGACGGGCCGGACCATGGGGTCCGGGTGCTTGGTGGGCTGATGCAGAGTGCGCTTGACGTTGACCAGCTTCCCGATGAGGTAGTCGTCGACGAAGAGCTGCTTGTGCTCGGGAGTCACCCGCGGGATGTGTTGGGCCGGCAGTCGGGTCCAGCTTCCTAGAGTGATCGAGAATCCCACCAGGACGACGGTTACGATACGGTTCATGTGCCTTCCTTCCACGATCGGTAGTTCTGCCTCGATTGTCTGGCCGAAATGGCGACTGATCCGGCTTCCGAGGACCACTCACAGGCCGTCGCAAGGGTACGCTTGAGGCATTCCCGCCGCAACTTCCGGCTGGTCCAACCCGGGCGGTGGGGGCCCGCCAGGTTCAGACCAGGACGACCTTCCCTCCCGGCTTGAGGATCGCGATATCGGTGGCCGGCAACCGGTAGTTGCGCGCCGCCAGGGCGGTGACGAACTCGGCCGGGTGTCCGCCCTGGGAACGTACCGGCGGCGAGGTGAATCCGTAGTGGCAGGGAATGACCACCTTGGGCTGCAGGATCCGGGTCAGGAGGGCCGCGAATCCCACGCCCAGGTTGGTGTCGTTGATGGGAAGCAGCAGGTAGTCCACCTTCAGCCCGCAGTTCTCGGCCTTGTGGGGGTGGTCGAAGCGGCCGTCGCCCGGATGGTAGATGTTGCCGTAGCGGGTCTCCAGAAGGAATCCGCAAGCGCCCTCCGAATTCCTATGGTGGGCGTATTGAATCTGAATGGTGAAGCCCTCCCCCTGGATGCGTTCCCCATGCGCGACCGGCTGCAACTGCTCCTTGGGAACTCCTGCTTCAGTCAACATGGAGTGGCACGACGGCGGAGCCAGGATCCTGGGATTGTGGCGGGAAAGGGCCTTGACCGACCGGGGCTCGCAGTGGTCGGTGTGGTCGTGGGTCAGGAGAACGTAGTCGGCCCGCTTCACGTCGGAGCCGGAGAGCGGGTAGTGCTCGGTCTCCAGGTAGAGGCTGCCGGGATCGTAGAATCGAACCTCCGGCGGCAGCCGATCCGCACGCTGACGCTGCTGGCGCAACTTGGCGTACAGGGGATTGCCGCTCTGGAGAATCGGGTCCAGGAAGATGCAGACCTCTCCCAGGCGGACCACGAATCCCACGTTCACCAGGTACCAGATGGCATCGTAGCCGCCGGCGCCGAACACCTCCTGCGCGATCTTGCGCGGCTGCGGGAGCGTGAGCCGGCCCGTTTTCTTCCCTTGCGCCTGGGGAATGCCGGTCGAGGCGGCCGCCACACCGGCCGTCAGACCGGTCTCGATAAAATTTCTTCGATTCATGGGAACAACTCCTGGAAGACTTGTAGGTTGAACGGCATGACCCTAGACTTTTCCGTTGAGGAATAGAGAACGAGGGAGCCTTTCCGTGAAAGTGGCAATTGCCGCATTATTGCAAGAGACGAATACTTTTTCCCCTCAAGCCACGGTCCGCGGCCATTTCCTGATGACTCCCGGTCACGAGTTGATCGAAAGCCACAAAACGGAAAACAGTGAAATTCATGGATTCGTGGATGCCCTGACCGAGGCGGGGGCGCAGATTGCGCCCATTCTGGGTGGGTGGGCCGTAAGTTACGGCAGGATCAAGGCGTATGATTTCCAATCGCTGCTTGACGACCTCAAGGAGGGAATCAGGAAGGCCCGGCCCCTGGACGGGTTGCTCCTGGCGCTGCACGGCGCCTGGGCCGGCGAGGGAATCGACAGTTGCGACGGCACCATCCTGCGGGAGCTGAGAGCACTGTTGGGGCCCTCGGTTCCCATCGTCGCGACCTTGGATCTCCACTCCAACCTGACCCGCACCATGTGGGAGAATGCCGACGCCCTGGTAGGCTATCAGACCTGTCCTCACGTGGATCTCTACGACACCGGACGGCGAGCGGGTGACTTGATGGTTTCCCGCCTCCGGCGCGAGGTCCGCCCCACCATGCACGCCGTAAAGATCCCGATGGTGGTCCAAGCGGAAAACATGCTCACCGACCGGGGCGAATTCCGCCGGATTTATGACCGTGTCCGGTCCTTGGAGGGCCAAGGAGCAACGATCTCCGCTTCGGTGTTTGCAGTCCAACCCTGGATGGACGTGCAGGAGTTGGGTTGGGCCTCGTTGGTCATCACGGACAAGGATCCGGCTCGAGCCAAATCGCAGACCGATGAACTGGCCCGCTTCATCTGGTCCGTCAGGAAGTCTTTTGTCATTTCCCTTCCCTCGGTGGACGAGGCCTTGGAGCAGGCTCTGAAAACACCTGGGGGTCCGGTGGTGCTTGGGGAGGGTGCGGACGGCACCATGGGGGGCGCGCCCGGCGACGGAACCAGTATTCTGGCCGGTATTCTGAAAAAAAGAATCGATGCGCCGGTGGCGGCCGTAGTCGTCGATCCTGGCGCGGTCGAGGAGGCGATTCGGGCGGGGGTCGGGAATACCGTCACCCTGCGGGTCGGGGGAAAGTTGGATCCTGACTACGCTACACCGGTTCGCGTCACGGGCAAGGTCAAGCTCATTTCCGACGGCGAGTTCCGCTACAAGGGCCGCGTCTACACCGGCCGGTTGGTCATGATGGGGAGGGCTGTCGTGTTGTCGATCGGACGCATCCGCTTGCTGATTTCCCAGCGGCCCGTCCCCACGACCGATCCGGAGTTGTATCGAAGCCACGGAATCGAACCTCGGGACATGAAGCTGGTGTTGGTCAAGTCACCCCTGGGGATGCGCACCGAGTACGAACCCATCGCTCGTTCCATCATCGTCGTGAACAGCCCCGGGTGCTGCAGTCCCGACTTGACCTCCCTCCCGTTCGTGAGGATGCCCCGGCCGATGTTTCCTTTCGACGAGTTCGACTATTCGCCTCCCGAATAGAAGACGGAGAGTGCCCGGTCATGTGCGGACGATTCACTCAAATGATGTCGTGGAGTCAGGTCCACGACCTGTACCGCTATCAGGAACCGGCCGCGCCGCCGAGTCTGACGCCCCGATACAACGGTGCGCCGACCCAGGACTTCGCGGCCTGCCGGCTCGACGAGGCCGGCCGGCGCAGGGTCGTCAAGCTGCGCTGGGGCTTGGTGCCATCCTGGGCCAAGGACGTCCGGATGGGCTTCCGGCTGATCAACGCGCGGTCGGAGACGGTGCACTCCAAGCCGTCGTTCGCCTCCGCCTTCCGTTCCCGCCGCTGCCTGGTGCCGGCGAACGGGTGGTTCGAGTGGCGAAGCGACGGCCGCAACAAGCAGCCCTACTTTCTGGCCCTCGGCGACGGTTCTCTCCTGTCGTTCGCCGGGCTGTGGGAGCGCTGGAGCAGTCCGGCGGAAACCCGCGAGACGTTCACCATCATCACCACGGAGGCCGCTCCCGGACTTACGGACGTCCATCACCGTCAACCCGCCATCGTCGACCCCGGCCGATTCGACGACTGGCTTGATCCGTCATCGTCGGCGAGTAAGCTCCTTGAGTTGGTCCGTGAACCCTACGCCGGCCCCTACGAGAAGCGCGCCGTCAGCACCAAGGTGAACAGCGTCCGGAACAACCATCCGGACATCCTGGCCCCGGCGCCCGAGCGGGGCTTGTTCTGAGACTCGCCTAGGAGCCTGCGCCAACGGAATGGGGACGGAGGTCGTCAACCGCGGATTCGTGGGATCGTAGGGGACAAGAACCTCCCCTCTCCCATGCACGTCTCTTGGCAAGAGTTGTCCATTGATAGTAAATTTTGGCCCTTGTTTTACTACCTATAGCGAATAATCGTCCCTTTGGGGGAAATCCGGAAGCGGCGGCGTCAAATCCATCCGCATGGCGGGTCGAGGGCCGCTTCTAATCCTTGCCCACCGGTGTTTTAATCGCTTCCAAACATTCCTTGAACCCGCGGGAGGCCGTATCCATGAAATCCGGATTTCCTCGCTCTTCCCTCTTCTGGGGGCTGGTCCTGCTGGCCGTTTCCGCTCTGCTATACCAGCTCGTCCAGGTTGACGAAACGCCCGACGACTCCACGCTGACGGTGGCCGAAGGATTCGAGTTGGAACTCGTCGCCGGGCCGCCGCTGGTGGAACGCCCCATCTCCGCCGACTTCGACGAGCAGGGCCGACTCTACGTGACCGAGTCCTCCGGTTCCAACGACCCGGTGAAGCAACAACTCGAGCAGAAACCGCACCGCGTCAAGCGCCTGGAGGACACGGACGGTGACGGCCGTTTTGACCGGAGCACTCCGTTTGCCGACGGCATGATGATCCCCCAGGGCGCGCTCTGGTTCGACGGCTCACTCTACGTGGCGGCGCCCCCGAGCATCTGGAAGCTGACGGATACGGATGACGATGGCGTCGCCGACGAGCGGGAGGAATGGTTCGCGGGCAAGACCCTCACCGGTTGCGCCAACGATCTGCACGGCCCCTACCTGGGACTGGACGGTTGGATCTACTGGACCAAGGGCGCCTTCGCCGAGCAGACCTACGAACGGCCCGACGGTCCTCCCCTGGTGACCCGCGCCGCCCACATCTTCCGGCGACGGCCCGGAGATCCGTGGATCGAGCCGGTCCTGACGGGGGGAATGGACAACCCCGTGGACGTGGTCTTCACGCCCCGGGGAGAACGGCTGCTGGCGTCCACTTTCGTTCAGCACCCGAAACTGGGCCGCCGGGACGGTATCGTTCACGCCGTCCATGGGAGCGTCTACGGAAAAACGCACGGCGTCCTCGGCGGCCACGCCAAGACCGGGAACCTGCTGCCGGCCATGCTGCACCTGGGCCCGGCCGCTCCCTGCGCCCAGACCATCTATGCCTCACAGGTCTTCGGCGGCGAATATCAGGGCAACCTGTTTGCGTGTCTCTTCAATTTGAACAAGGTGACCCGTCACGTCCTGGAGCCCAGTGGAGCCACCTTCACGACCCGGGACTCGGACTTCCTCGTCTCCGGCGATCGCGACTTCCATCCCACCGACGTCCTGGAGGACGCCGACGGCAGCCTGCTGGTGGTCGATACGGGAGGCTGGTACAAACTCTGCTGCCCCACCTCCCAGCTCCACAAGCCGGATGTCCTGGGCGGGATCTACCGAATCCGTCGGAAGGGTGCGTCCGGACCCGAGGATCCCAGGGGCCTGCGCATCGACTGGGCCAGCGCCGGCGGCGGCCAACTGACGGAACTCCTGGACGACCCGAAACCGGCCGTCCGCAGCCGAGCCATCGGAGAGCTGGCCAAGAAGGGGAGTCCGGAGGTGCCGGTGCTGATCCGGACGCTTTCGACGTCCGACTCAGTGGAAGCGCGCCGCAACGCCGTCTGGACGCTCACCCGAATCGATCACGCCGAGGCTCGCACAGCCGTTCGACAGGCGCTCTCCGACGGGGACGAGAGCGTGCGGCAGGCCGCCCTCCATTCGGTCGGCGTTTGGCGCGACGCCGACAGCGGTCCCAGGGTGCTGGAACTTCTGGAGCAGGGCGCCGCGTCCATTCAGAGGGTGGCCGCCGAGGCGCTGGGACGCATCGGCGACCGCCGCGCCGTTCCTGGATTGCTGGCTCGGGCCGGGGCGAACAACGGCCGGATCCTGGAGCACTCCCTGATCTACGCGCTGATCGAGATTGCCGATCCCGACGGCACGGCTAACGGATTACGAGCCTCTTCTCCCCATACCCGGCGCGCCGCCCTCATCGCCCTGGACCAGATGCCGGGCGGCGGACTGACGCCCGAGACCGTCACTCCCCTTCTCGCGGACGACGAGCCGATCTTGAAACAGACGGCCTCCTGGATCGCCGGCCACCATCCGGAGTGGGGTGAAGAGTTGGCCCGGTATTTTCGCTGGCGGCTGGCTCTTCGCGGCGTGGGCTCTGAGGAGAGGGCGGAGTTGATCCGGCAACTGTCCAAGCTCGGGAGAAACGACACCATTCAGAGCTTCCTGGCTTCGACCGTTGCCGGCACCGGCTCGACCGAGTCCCGCCTGACCGCGTTGCGGGCCATGGCCGGCAGCTCCCTCAAGAAGACACCCTCCGTTTGGGTCGACGGACTCGCAGCGGTTCTGTCCGGAGATGACGCGGCCCTGATCCGGGAGGCGGTCGCCACTCTTCGCGCCCTGCCGGACCCGGGGGAGGAGGACGCCGGGCGCCTGAAGGAGGTCCTGCTTGGCGTCGGCCGCGACTCGACCCGGGACGACGAGCTGCGCGTGAATGCGTTGGCAGCCGTTCCCGGAGAATTGGACGGACTCGACCCCGGTCTCTTCGAATTGTTGCAGGCCGCCCTCGGGCCTGCGGCAGCGGTGGATGCCCGCACCGGCGCCGCCGGCGTCCTGGGCAGATCCCGGCTGACACGCGACCAGTTGCTGGAGTTGGCCGAGTCGGTGCGGACTGCGGGACCCTTGGTCCTCTCGCCGTTGCTTGGGGCCTACCGGAACGGCGGAGACGAAGATCTGGGCCTGCGGCTGATGGCCGCCGTACGGGATTCGAGAGGTCTGAACGGACTGCGGGCCGACGTCATGAGCCAGGCCCTGGCCAACTTTCCCCCTCCGGTTCAACGCCAAGGGGAGCAACTCCTGGCATCCCTGGAAATGGATCCGGTCGAGCAGCTGGCACGTCTGGAGGATTTGCTGGCGACTCTGGACGAAGGGGACATTCGCCAGGGTCAGGCCGTCTTCAACAGCAACAGCGCCGCCTGTTCCTCGTGCCATGCCATCGGCTACCAGGGAGGCCGGTCCGGACCCGACCTTACCCGGATCGGCGACGTCCGAAACCGGCGCGATCTGCTGGAGTCGATCCTCTTTCCCAGCGCCAGCTTCGTGCGAGGCTACGAACCCATGGTGGTGGTGACCGAATCGGGAGAGATTCACCAGGGGGTGATCACCGAGGACGGGCAAGAGGAGGTCGAGATGGTGACCGGTCCGGACACCGAGGTGAGGGTCGCCCGGTCGGAGATCCGCGAGATCCGTCCCGGCAACGTATCCGTAATGCCGTCCGGCCTGGAGGAGCAGGTGAGCCGGGAGGATCTGGCCAGCCTGCTGGCCTTCCTTAGCAACGCCCGCCGGCGGCCTCGGTGAGGTGAGGATCCGTTCGCCGGAATCGGGGGTTACAAACCCCCGCTCCTATCGGTCCGTCAGCCACTCTTCGATCTGGTTTCCGGCCTCGTCGATGACGGTTTCCAGGGAGCCCTTGGCCAGAACGGCGATGGTGTCGGGATAGCGGCCCGTTCCGTAGGCCCCGGCCGGGATCAGGTAGTTCGCCCGGGCGCCGTTGGCCAGGGAAGCCACCATGATCGGCACTCCGGGAAACCGCTCCCGCAACGACCGTTGCAGCATTTGGTAGGGTTCGCCTTCCACGGCCAGCCAGAAGGCGTCCCCGATGCTCCAGAGCCAGATCGAATAGGGGAGGCTCGCTCCCGCCGGAAGGAATTTCAGGCGTTGCAACCGCCGATCCTGCTGTTCGGCCAGGGCTCGGAAATCGGCGGCTCGAGCTTCGTCTCCGGCAGCGCGCGCCCGCTCTTCTCCGGCTCTGCATCGTTCGAGCTCGGATTGGACCTCTTCCCTTGTGTGCGATGTCCGGCGACAGGGGAGATCCACGGCCCAGCACCTCAATTTCCACCGGCTGCTTCGTCTCTCCTCCTCGCGAGAGAGCCGGGTCCAGGACCAGGTTCCCAAGGTGGCGCCGGACTCCCGGGGTCCGGTGTATTGAAAGCGCCGGTTGGGCGCCGGCAGGTCGCACAGGGCCGAAAGTGCGGCGTAGCCGAGCTGACGCCCGTTTCGGTCCGCCACTTCCAGGTCCCCCACGAACCCCTCCTTGGGCCCCAGGTCTCCGGACGCGCCCTGAAGGAAGAGGCAGGGCGCCCCGGTCTCCCGCTCGACGACCTCTCGCATGGCTCCCGGAAAGTCGGGGCTGATGAGCGTGTTCTGCCAGGCCAGGGTCGTGGGATGGCAGGCGTAGTTGACAATTGACGCCAACGGCTCATCCCGTTCGTCGCTGACCCGAGCGACCAGGAGCGTGTCGTCCGACGGTCCGTCCGGGTTGTACCCGCACACGAATTGCTGCGATTGGTCGTCCCACAGATCCCGATTTCGGGCCAACGAGCAGCGGCCGAAGCCGTAGGTGATGGTGGCCGTCTGCGACCGGGATCTGGCCGCGGAGATCAGATCGCCCACAGAGGCCGCGACCCTCCTCAAATAGCCGCGGATCAACTCACCTCCCGGCAGGGACTCTCGTTCCGAGCCCATCAGGCCTGCGGCGTGGGTATGGGAGAACACCACCAACAGGGAGTCACGGCTGATCCCGGAGAGTCGGCCGGCCCTCTCCAACAGCAGGTCCATCTCGGCGGGCCACAGCAGGACGTGGTCCAACAGGATCAGGATCTGCTCGCACCTCGAAGCCGGTCCGGTCTCCTCAAGGTCCCCAAAAGCAACGGCAGACGCCGTCAGGGGGCGATGCACGCCCGTGGAGCGATCGTGGCTGGCCGCGCCCCACATCCGGTGATAGATGCCGACAGGCGGAGTGATATCCGCCTGCGCCAAGCCGAAGTGGCAACGGCTCTGAAACGTCTCGACAAACCGCGCGTTTTCCCTCATGCCTTTCGTCCGGACGGTTCACAACCCCAATCTCACACAGACTGGCTGTGTGAATCTGGTTTAGCGATGACCCTGGCCGCAGACTGTCAAGTTGCCGGGTCGAACTGGGGCACCTCCATCTGCTCTCCGTTCCGGAGGGCGGACTGGTGGGACACGATTCCCGGCACGGTCATGGCCAACGACTCGTAGACGTCGATGGCCGGCTCGCGGTCCTCCACCAATGCGTTGACGAACTCCGCGGTGAGGAAGGTGTGGCTGCTGCCATGACCGCTGGTGTGACGCATCCGTGCCGGCAGCCGGCGAGTGTTCCAGTATTCGGGCAGAGTCACCTCTTGGGGCTCGCTTCTCCGCCCGTCCCAGATGACGCGATGGATGCCCTTCCGGGTCATGTAGAAGGTTCCCTTCTCTCCGAACCAATTGGCTCGCTCGCCCCCTGCGGCAATGTGCCAGAACATGTTGCAGCGTACGATGTGGCCCTGATCCGTCTGCATCCAAGCGCCGCTGTTGGAGAACGGGTTCCGGTAGGGATTGCCTTGGAACATCGCCATCTGCTCCGGATCCCCCCAGCCCAGAGCCGAGGTCCTGACGATGCGCTCGCCCGTGACTCCCACGATGTAGCCCAGGGCATGGGTCGGATAGTGCATGGGAGGAAACCCCTGCCGCCAGCTCACGGAACCGTCAGGATGATAATAGTTGGACTTCGGATTGTTGATTATTTCCTCGCGATAGACGTCGTGATAGTACTCGACTTCGCTGTAGAACAACTCTCCGAAGCCGCCCTCCCGAAACAGGTCTCTCGCGTAGATACAGGCCGTGTTGTAGTAGCTGGTCTCGGCCATCATGTAGCGGAGACCCGTCTTTTCCTTCTGCTCTTTGAGCTCGTACGCCTCTTCCATGCTGAAGCACGCCGGTACGGCGGCGATCACGTGCAGCCCCCGTTCGAAACACATCTTCGTGTGCTTCACATGATCGAGAGCCCCGCTGAAGACCGCCACGGCGTCCAGGTCGTTCGCCTTCTGCTTCAGCATTTCCTCCAAGGAGTCGTAGACGTTGTCGCAACCGTAGACTTCCTGGAGTCTCTTCCGGCGTTTCGGGTAGAGGTCGGTCACCGCTTCGACGACACACCGCGGATGCTCGTGCCAGTAGAAGTTACAGCCGAACCCGCCTCCAACGATCCCGATACGGATCTTCCTGTCCGATCTGGTCGACCCGTACCCCACGTATTTCGGAGTCGCCGAAACGGCCGTGGCGGCCACGCCCATGGTGGCTGCAGTCAGGAACTCACGCCGGGATGACATAATCCTCTTCCTCGTTGATCGGATCGTTTCGGCAGAAAAGACACCCGCGGCGAAAGCTTCCCCCGATGCGCGGCTGAGAGTTCGGCGGTTGGAAAGGCGGCGCTTCCTATCCCTCTCTCCTCATGGATATCTCCCTTTTCGCTGCCGACCGGAGTATCCACCGGGCTCGCTTGACGACCGGCAGATCCACCATCCGTCCATCGACGGCCATCGTCCCTTCCTCGGGAGCCGCTTCGAAGGCCTCTACCACCCGGCGTGCCGATTCGACCTCCTCATCCGTCGGACGGAAGACCCGGTGAACCACTTCGATCTGAGCCGGATGGATCAGGGTCTTTCCGGAGAACCCGAGCCCCCTTGCCGCCTGGGTCTCCCGGGCCAATCCGTCCGGATCCCGAAAATCGAGGTAGACCTTGTCCACCGGCTCCAGCCGGGCGCTGGCTGCCGCCACCACGAGCGCGGAGCGCGCGTAGGACATCAGTTCTCCTTCTCGAAACGAGAACAGACCCAGGTCGACTGCAAAATCTTCCGCACCGAACATGAGGGCCACGAGCCTGGGAGAAGACGCGGCGATCGCCGGCGCCTGAATCAAGCCCACGGCGCTCTCGATCATCGCCGCCAGCCGAACACATCCGGGCCGCATGTCGGCCTCGGACTCCCGTTCCGTCAGCGAACGATCGACGGTCAGCACGTCCTCCGGGCGGTCCACCTTGGGGAGCACCAGCCCCTCCAGGCCGGGCCGGACCACCGCTCGCAGGTCGCCGTCCATGGCCCCATGCCCGGCGCCGTGAATCCGAACGAATCGGCGTGGCCCCTCTTTCGCCGCATCCAACGCCGCGCCCACCTTCCTCCGGGCCGCGTCCATCTCGTTCGGAGGGACGGCGTCCTCCAGGTCGTATATCAATGCATCCGCCCCCCGGCCAGGCGCCTTGTCGATCATCTTCTGCCGGTGGCCGGGGACAAAAAGCCAGGACCGCATCCTTTCCATAAATTCCTAACCTCCCTTGACTTCGGGAAAACGATTTGGCGAGGAAGCCCGATCCCGCTTGTAGACCATGACGCTACGCACGAATTCGATCACGATCTTGCCGTCCTGATTTCCCGCTACGCCAAGTGCGACGTCTTGGACCTCGTTTGTTTGGAACACGGAACCAACGTGCCCCCAAGTCGGATTCGGTGTGGTAATTGAATTTGAATGCGGGCAGCATAATCTAATCTATTTTGCATCGGCATAACCGATTCCAAATGAAAAATACTCTGACAAACCGAGATCGGATTCCCATCGGCCAAGCTTGGCTCAGGCACGAGCTGAACTTGAAAGTCCCTCCACCGGAGGTCGAGAGCTACATCGTGGCAGGCGCACGGCGAACCCGAATGCGCGGACCGCGAATCGAGGAGCTTTATCCCCGGCAATATGCCACGGACGGATCCCTCGTGTCACACCTCCGGTTCGCATTGCGCCACGAAGCCTTCGACCTCGGGGTGCTGGTGGCGGCTCTCAAGGCGATCGACCCGGCCGAACTCGAGGCCTGGGTCAGGGCGGAGCCCACGGGCGCCTTCAGTCGGCGTGCCTGGTTCTTCTACGAGATGTTCACCGGCCGGAAACTGGACCTGGAGGATGTACGGTTCGGCAACTACGTCATGGCTCTGGATCCCAAAAGGCACCTCGTCGCGGAACGCCGCAATTCTCCACGGCACCGCGTTGCCGACAACCTGCTCGGCGGTCCCGGCATGTGTCCCACGATCAGACGCACACCGCGGTTGATGGAGCAAATAGATCGGCGGGTGGACGAGTCGGCCCGCGTCCTGATCGAAAGGCATGACCCCCTCACTCTCGCCCGGGCCGCAAACTACCTCTACACGAAAGAGACGCGCTCCTCATTTGCCCTGGAGGGCGAGACCGTCAACGCCTCGCGCACCGAGCGGTTCATCGCTGCTCTCAGGGCGGCGCCCGACTTCGACCCGGCCGACAAGACGGCTCTGATTCGCCTGCAGGGTGAGATCGTCGACCCGCGTTACGCGGCAACTGACTGGCGCAACCTCCAGAACTTTGTGGGCCAAACCGTTCGGGGGTTCCGCGAAGAGGTGCACTTCGTCTGGCCGCGGCCTGAAGACGTGCCCGGACTCATGGACGCCTGGATGAGCTTGACCCGGCGCGTTGTCGAGGGCGGAGTCGACACGGTCGTGGCGGCGGCGGTCTCCGCCTTCTCCTTCGTCTTCATCCACCCATTCGAGGATGGGAACGGGCGTATCCACCGCTTCCTGCTGCACCATGTGCTGGCCAAGCGGGGCTACAGTCCGCCGGCTGTCCTCTTTCCCGTCTCCGCGGCCATTCTGCGCGACCGGCGCAGTTACGACGACGTGCTGCAGACCTTTTCGCGGCCGATACTCGAATTCATCCAGTGGCATTGGACGGCGGAGCGGGAAATCGTCGTTGGGAACGAGACGGCCGATCTGTATCGTTATTACGATGCGACCGTCTTCGCTGAGTACTTGTACGACCGCGTGGCCGACACGGTTCGCCGGGATCTCGAAGAGGAACTCGAATTCATTGCGGTCTTTGACCGGGCCTTTGAAGCGGTCCGCGAGATCGTCGACATGCCGGACCGCCGAGCTTCCCTGTTCGTGCGCCTCTGCATGCAAAACGGAGGGCGGCTCTCGGCGGCGAAACGGCCGCGGTTTTCAGAGCTGGACGACGCAGAGGTCGCCGCGATGGAGGCAGCCGTCCTTCTCGAAACGAGAACAGATCCAGGTCGACTGCAAAATCTTCCGCGCCGAACCTGAGGGCCACGAGCCGGGGAGAAGACGCGGCGATGGCCGGCGCCTGAACCAGGCCCACGGCGCTCTCGATCATCGCCGCCCAGCCGAACGCTTCCGGGCGGCATGCCGGGCGCCGTGAATCCGAACGAATCGGTGAGGTCCCCCTTGCGCCGCATCCAAGGCCGCGCCCACCTTCATTCGGGCCGCGTCCATCCCATCCCGTGGGACGGCGTCCTCAAGGTCGTATATCAATGCATCGGAACCCCGGCCGGCCGATTTATCGATCATTTTCTGCCGGTGGCCGGGAACGAAGAGCCAGGATCGTGTCAACACCATCGACGAATTGATCTCCTCGGCTTCAGAAAACGGTCTGGCGAGGGCGCCATCTCCTTGAAGACCACGATGCTGGGCAAAAGGCCGATGACGAACTTGTCACCCTGACGGATCCCGCGGCGACCGTCCGTATCCTCGCCGGATCGGACGATAACATACTTCGTCAAACATCATTTTTAGTGATGGAACGGATTTCGAGACGCACGGAGTCCAAGCTGACGAACCACGGTCCTGCGAGCGGCTTGATTTGACGCCGGTAAGCCCGGAAGATAGGCGCCGGACATGGCGGAAAGTAGCGAACAATCCGTGCGGCGTTCGCTGGCCGGAGCCGGCCGCATCGTGGTCAAGGTGGGGTCCGGCGTGCTGGTGGATTCGGATCAACGTCTGGACACGGAGCGGATCGGCCGGCTCGCGGGAAGCATGACCCGGCTCCTGGGGGAGGGACGCCAATTGGTTCTTGTCACCTCGGGAGCGGTGGCGGCCGGGGCTCCGGTCATGGGCCTGACCGGAGCAGCCAAGACCATCCCCCAGTTGCAGGCTTGCGCCGCCGTGGGGCAGAGCCTCCTCATGTCCCTCTACGAACGACTCTTCTCCGGGCGCGGCCGGCACACGGCGCAAGTCCTTCTCACCCGGGACGACATGAACAACCGGGAGCGCTATCTCAATGCCAGGAACGCGCTGGAGACCCTGCTCGCATCCGGGATACTCCCCGTGGTCAACGAGAACGACACGGTGGCGGTCAACGAGATCAAGTTCGGGGACAACGACCACCTCTCGGCGCAGGTGGCGGTTTTGGTTCAGGCCGACCTGCTGCTCATCCTCTCCACCGTGGGCGGTTTCTACGAGCAGAACCATGAGGGCGTACTCGAGGATGGACGCCTGATTTCAACCGTGGAGCGAATCACCGATTGGCACTTTCGGCATACGCGCGACACCCGCGATTCGGCGTCCATCAACCGGGGAGGGATGCGCTCCAAGCTGCTGGCCATCCGCAAGGCGGCCGACTCGGGAATCCCCTCGTTGCTGGTCAGCGGCCTGGACGACGGCATCCTGGAGACGGTCCTGGAGGGACGGGAGGTGGGCACGCTCTTCCTTCCTTTCAAGGAGCGGCTTTCGGCGCGGAAGCACTGGATCCTGCATTCGCTCCAGCCTCAGGGGCGCCTGGTGGTGGACCGGGGGGCGGCGCGAGCGCTGACCCATCAGGGCAAGAGTCTCCTATCCATCGGCATCACCGCGGTGGAGGGCAAGTTTCACTCCGGAAATCCGGTCCGGGTCATGGGACCCGACGGCCGGGAGATCGCCCGGGGACTGAGCTACTACAGTTCCCGGGAAGTGGAGGCCATTCGGGGTTGCAAGAGCGAAGAGATCCGGGCGCAACTCGGTTACAGCTACTACGACGAGGTGATCCATAGAGACAACCTGGTGCTGGTAAAATGACCATCCCCTTTTTCGCGGGAGAAGAATGATGACGACTACCGTGACCTCGCTTGAAAACGAAATCGTCCGGCTTTCCAGGCGGGCCAAGGCGGCTTCCCGCCGGCTGGCCGGACTGTCCACGGACGCCAAGAACGCGTTGCTGGAAAGCCTGGCCGATCGGCTGTCGCAACCGGACGCTCGTGAGTCGCTGCTGGCAGCCAATGCCCGGGACCTGGAAGCGGGAGTCCGGAAGGGTCTCACCGGCGCCCTGCTGGATCGCCTGAAACTGGATTGCAAACGCATGGACTCCATGATCCGGGGCCTGCGGGAAGTGGCTCGGCTGCCGGATCCCGTGGGCGTCGACCGCCAGAGCTGGACCCGGCCCAACGGTCTCCAGGTCGCCAAGCGGACCATCCCTCTGGGAGTGATCGGCATCATCTACGAGGCTCGGCCCAACGTCACCGTCGATGCCTTCGCCCTCTGCTTCAAGGCCGGCAACGCCACCGTGCTCAAGGGGGGCTCCGAGGCCATCCACTCCAACCGGGCCCTGGTGGACCTGGTCGGCAAGACTCTGGCCCCGGCCGGACTCTCGGATGTGTGCCGGCTGGTGGACACTACCGACCGGAACGCCATCGCCATACTGGTTCGGCAGGAGGAGTTCATCGACCTCATCATCCCCAGGGGAGGCGAGGGATTGATCCGCTTCGTGGCGAAAACGAGCCGCATCCCGGTCATCAAGCACTACAAGGGCGTGTGCAACATCTACGTGGATGAGGAAGCCGATCTGGAGAAGGCTCTGACCATCGCCGAGAACGCCAAGATCTCCCGGCCCGCCGTGTGCAATGCCGTGGAGAACCTCCTGATCCACGAGAAGGCTGCCGATCGGTTCCTCCCTCGTTTTGCCCAACGGATGGATCGGTTCGGAGTCGAGTTGCGGGGAGATGAGCGGACCCGCGAGGTTCTTCCCGGGGTCACACCGGCCACGGAAGAGGACTACCACGAGGAGTTCCTGGATCTGATTCTGGCCGTCCGGGTGGTCTCGGACATGGACGAAGCCATCGCCCACATCGAAACCTACGGTTCCGACCATACCGAGGCCATCGTGACCGAGAACCCGGCCGCGGGACAGGCCTTTCTGAACCGGGTCAACTCCTCAGTGGTCCTGGTCAATGCCTCCACTCGTTTCTCGGACGGAGGAGAACTGGGTCTGGGAGCCGAGATCGGAATCAGCACCACGCGCCTGCACGCTTATGGACCCATGGGGCTGGAGAGTCTGGTGACGGAGAAGTTCGTCATCGTCGGCGACGGACAGATCCGCGTCTGACGGCCTCCCCAAAAATTGCTAGGGGCACCCCTTGTCGGCGCCCTGACGACGAATATTGGGTAGGGGCGCCCCTTGTGGGCGTTTTGACGAAAAATATTGGTAGGGGCGCCCCTTGTGGGCGCCCTCTTCGGTCCAAAGCGGAGCAAGACAGGACCACACGAAGAATCGGGTCAAGAGGGGGACAAGAATGTCCCCCCTCCTAGGGCAGTCGGACCTTCGCCAGGTAGATGCTGCTCTTCCCCTCGTGGGAGGAGTAGTAGCTGATCCAGAGCAGACCCTGGTGCCAGACCATTCCGGGATAGCTGGTATCCCCGCCGCTGGGCAGGGTCAGGACCGGCTCAAAGCTGTTCCGGGTCATGCGGGCCAGAATCGTCGTGGGATCCCCGGTATAGGCGCGGCTTCCCGCCCAGAGCCGGCCGTCGGGCAGGCGAATGAAATTGGGTCCACCCAACCGGTGCCCCGTGTCGGTCCACGTCCATTTCCGATAGGGAGGGTGGCTGGTGCCGATCCAGCCGGTGGCGTTGCGCCGCAAGAGAATCATCATCTCGTCCCCGGGCAGGAAGCGGATGGTGGCCTCGTTGGGCCAGGGAGGAATGTTCTTGAATACGGTGATCCGGTTCCACTCGATGCCGTCCCGGCTCGAGTAGAGGATGACTCGGCGGGTATTCTTCCCGTCTCCCATCTTGGAGACGCTGTAGGCGGTGCCCTGGTGCCAGGTGATGCGCCAGAGCCAGTGCTCTTCGGCCAGGACAGGCTGTGGAGAGGTCCACTCGTAGCCGTCCGGGGAGAAAGCCACGCGGGGCACGCGAGTCTGGAACACATCATCGATGTAAATGCTGCCGCCGGCCACCAGCAGGAGGCGATCGTCGGGCGTCCGGGAGAGCTTGGGATCCCTCAGGTCCACCCCTTCTGTCGTCAAGAGGGCCGCCGATTCCCAGCTCCCACCATCAGATGAGGTGATGACCCGGATCCGTCCGTCCTGTCCGGCGGCATGTCGTTCGCCCTCTCGAAAGGTGCAGAACCACCTTTCACGGAAACGGATCAGGTCGGTGAAAGCGTTGTGGAGGCCCTGGTCCCAGATCTTCTCCACCGATACGATCCGGGGATCTTCCGCCCGGACTGCCGAGACACACAGGACCATCATCACTGCTGGGAACCAGAAACGCCGTCCTGGCATGGACTTCATCGTTCGTGTCCTAACCTGTGATCAAAGCGCGGCGATCTTCTCCACCAGCGGCCAGAAACCCAGTTGCTCCACGGCATGGCTGCGGTAGATCCCCGCCACGTCGGCTCCGCTTCCGTAGGCGCGGCGAGCGGCCTCCAGCAGCAGGTCGGGATCCTGGAAGCTCCCCACGTGGTAACACGAGAACTCGGCCACCACGGGGCACCGGCCCGCAACCCTCTTCACCGCATCGGCCACTTGGCGCTCCACCCTTCGGACGTCGGAAGTGGTGCGGAACCAGAGATGGAGCTCATCCACCAGATTCTGGTCGACCCAGGTCGGCCAATCCTGAAACACCTTCACATAGTCGTCCATCTCCCGCGCCACCAGGGCTACGGTCATGGGCGCCGACGGGTCTTCCTCCCTCAAGGCTTCCCTCAACTCCCGGATGGTGACCGTCGTGTAGTCGGCCCGGAACCGGACCCAGGAGGGGTCGTCGTTGGGCAGGTCCATGGGATCGCGGCGGAATTTTTGCCGGTAGAACCGGATCATGGGTTCTTCGTAACCGTCCGTTCCAACCCCGTTCTCATCCTGGTTCAGACTGACGAACTCCACCTGGAATCCGTGGCCGCCGGTGCGTTCCAGCAGGGCCATGTAGTTGCCCCTCTCGTGCTCCCGGACCTCGGGCACGGCCAGGCTCAGGGTGCGCCTTTGTCCCGGCTGAATCTCGTCGCTTCGACTCCGGTCCCGAGCCCAATACTGAGGGTGCGCCTGGGCGAAATCGGTCAGGCTGGGGGACGATCTGGGATGGGACCAGATGGGCTGGTGCCGTTCCAGCTTCTCCTTCATATCGGGAGAATCGGGCGGTGCACTCAGATAGTGAATGGACCAGGCGTAGTTGACACGGCGGGAGCCGTGGGAATTGAAGGCCAGGTAGGGATGCACTTGTATCCCTTTCTTCCGTCCCTCCTCCACCAGAACGCGAGTCCCGCTCCAAGGGATCAGATCGGTGACTCCGTGGTTCGAGCATTTCCGGACGAATTCGGCCACTCTCGGATTATCGGCGGGGCCGGCCGGATTGATCAGGCCTCCCTTGTCACACCAGAGGAGAAACCGGCGCCGCTTCCCTTCCTCCCGAACCGTCCCTGGCTTGGCGCCGCCGGAAGCGATGACGGACGGAGAAACCGCCAAGGCGCCTCCCAGGAAATGACGCCGGTTCAATCTGCTGATCATGCGCTTGATCCTCCCTCACAGCCTACCATCGGGTCCGGGAAACATGAAATTCAATGCATGTCTGGACCATCGAATGGCGTACCCACATATCCTTTCCGTCCGGCCGGGAAACTGCCTGAGTGTCGCACGGAAATCGGCCCCATGTTGTTATCATACAAACTCTCGACTGCAGTTCCGAAGCAGAAATCACCGGCGCATTCTCACATTTGCTTTAGATCATAAGAATTCGGGCCGAAAAGGCCGAACGGATGGAAATTCAACTTTCACCATTTAATTTGTAGATTTGATCTGGCAATTGATGGATAATAGTCACTGTAATTCTGCTGGGGTTTTGGATAGTCGGTTCAAACAATAGACGAAAGGATTGGACAATGGCTAAGAGGCGACGTCGTAAGCGAATTGAGTTGCAAAGGATACAGAAAGGCCTGGCCCGGGCCATCCTGAAAGAGGGCGCGGCCAGTGTGAGTCAACTCATCTCCAATAACGGATCCAAGCTGGGTCTCAAGTCGACTCCGAACGACAAGAATCTGGTCAAGCGGCTACTGAATGCCGTCGAAGGAGTCGAGATGGAAAAACGGGGCCGCGAACTCTATTTCGTGTCCCAGGTCGAGGCTCCGCCGGCCCCCGAACCGGCTCCCGAACCGGCTCCCGAGCCCGTGGCAGAGGCCGGCCCTGAGCCTGAGGCCGAGGCGGAAGCCGCCCCGGAGGCTCCGGCAGCTCCCGAGCCCGAATCTGAACCCGAACCCGAACCTGAGCCCGAACCTGAACCCGAACCTGAGCCTGAGCCCGCCCCCGAACCCGCAGAGGCGGCGCCCGAGCCCGAGACGTCTGCTCCGGCTCCGAGTCCGGGTCCCGAGATCCAGGCCTTGCGCGCCTACGCCCGGCAACTGGAAGAATTCGCCGATGCGCTGAAGAACCAGGTCAGCACGCTGGTGAGGATGATCGAAAAGTTGGGTTCCTGACCCCGTAACCGGACCCGGGCGGCCGTATGGGTTGCCCGGGCGTCCCATCCCGCCGACTCCCGCTGTGGTTTGGGGCCTGAGACCGCGCTGAAGAAGAAATCTTGCGCGCTCGCCACTCCCACCGGTCGAAAATTCTCAGCGATCCCAAGGATGCAACAGCGTCGGTGTATTGGCGTACCGCTTCATCCCCAAGGTCAAACGGGTCCCACACCCGGGCTCCAAACGGACCGTGACGACGGAGTCGGTCAGATCTTCTCTTGATCCATCCCGTTCGGCTCGGGTGAACTGATGCTCCCCGTATCCTCCCGCCTGGACCACTACGGTGCGCGGGGCGACGGGATTGAGGTTGACCAGGGTGACGGTCACGGAATCGCCGGTTATTCGCTCGATCAGCGCACCCAAATCCGGGGGGACGCCCGAACGGCGCCGTCCGGGATCGAAATAGCGCAACTGGAAATTCACGCTCCAGATGACACTGGGAAGGTAGGCCCCGGTCATCAGGCTGGCCAGATTCCGGCTCGTGGACGGGTTCAGGTGCATGAACCAATCGGGCAGCCGGGTGTCGGGCGTCGTCGGGTCATCCCGAATCGCCTGCACCCGGTTCCGGACCCGCTCCAAGTCTTTCCTCAAGATCCGGGCCGGGTAGTCGGGCTCCAACCCTTCCAGAAATCCGATCCAGCCGGTCTTGGGAACGGGCTCCAGGTCGGCCGGGTCCATGCTCCACAGGTAGAGCTCGGTCCAGCGATCCAGGTTCAGTTTCCCGGTCCACGCGTACCATTCGGGTTTTCCCGTGTAGGTATGCCCCCGCGGGTCGCCGTACATCTTGGGGATGAGCGTCTTGCCGTCGACCACCTGCTTCCGGCTGTGGAAGTGCATGAGCTGTTGTCGCATGACCGCCAGATAGCTCGGGTCCCCGGTGAGGAGAAAAGCGTTTCCGAATCCGTCCCAGGTCCCGATGAAGATGGTCCCCCGGTGCTTCACGTACCCCACTTCGGCGTCGAAGTTGGAGAAATTCCACCCGTAGAGCCCCTTCCACCACTGTCCCGACGCGCCGCCCGGCTTGCCGTCCAGGCCCACCTTGGTGGGGATGAAGCCGTTGTTGGCGCGCGTCCGCTCCTTCCAGGCGTCCACGTATTCCAGGAGCCACCGCCGGTACTTCTCCCGGCCCGTCATCATGTAGGCGTTCAACGCCAAGTTGGTGGCGGAGAGGTTCAGATGACTGTCTCCCACGCTGTCCTTGTAGTCCTCGCAGTGGGCCAGCATCTTGGGATAGTGGCTCGCGAAGTCCAACATCCCCTCCAGCCCGGCCGAGCTGTGCAGAAAATGGAATCGTCCCCGGACGGGGTCTCCCACCCAATCGTAGACCGTGG
The DNA here is from genome assembly GCA_965217775.1 of Acidobacteriota bacterium. Lineage (GTDB taxonomy): Bacteria > Acidobacteriota > UBA6911 > RPQK01 > JAJDTT01 > JAJDTT01. Next base: position 665,406 of record CBDCJH010000002.1, on the reverse strand, counting down.
GCGGCCTCAGCATCGGTCCCTTGCTTCCGGTCCAGGTGCTGCGGATCAGCTTACGCACCGGGTCGTAGTTGGGGACGGACGGGTCCTCGTTCATGTAGAGGCCGGCAAAGCGGGCCATCCGCTTGCGGTAGAGGAAGTTGTCCGGCTCCGAAAGACCCAGGGACATGAAGGCCTGCATTCCTTCCCGGGTGTGCGCCCAGTCGGACATGGTGATGAATTCCTGAAAATAGGCCCCCTCTTTGGCCAGATCCGTCTTCACCGTCCTCAGTTCTCCGTATTGGAGCCAGTGTCCCTCCTGGGCCCTCTTGTAGTCCTCCAACACCGAATCGTCGGCTCCCAGGGAGTGCAGAAGAGGCCAGTCGCCGAAGGTCTCGATGGCGTCGTCGGGCCCGTCGATCACTCCCCAGCGAGGCACGTGGAGGAGGTACCCGCGGTCGTCCAGGGCGTGTTGGGCCAGAACCCGGCAAGCCTGGCTGTTGGCCTCCAGGAGCCGGCGTTGCAAGAAGGCCCATTCGGGCGGCTCCATGGGCGTGTCCACCACCATCTTTTCCTGAGCCAAAGTCTGAGCGCAGTCCAACCCCGGCAGAAGGAGGCAGAAACCGACCGACGCGGCTCTCATCCCTTTAGACACCGTCGACCAGACCATCCCTCTTTCCTTTCCTGAAACCGGGTCGTCAATCTCGACGCGGTGGCAGTTGGAACCATGATCGAAATTATCAACCCTGTTAAACTTTCCCGCCATGAAACGAAGAACCTTTCTCCAAAGAGCCGCTGCCGGAGCTTTTATTGCTCCCTCGATTCTGAGCCGCGGGGCCCGGTCCGCCGCCGTCGAACCCCTCCGGGTCGGTGTGATCACCCAGGAGAAAGGACCCCATCTGAGCGCCTATCTCCGATCTCTGGCCCAGATTGACGGCGTCGAAGCCGTGGGAATCTCCGATGAGAGCGGGACCACGTTCACGGGTGCGCGCGATGCTCTGGGCGCGAAGTTAACCACGTTTCGGGACCACGACCGAATGCTGCGGGAGTTTCGACCCCGCGCGGCCGTCATCAGCCTGGCTGCTCATAAAGCTCCACCCTTGATCCGGAAGTCCCTGGAGGCCGGCTGCCACGTTCTAGCTGAAAAACCCTCCTGCACCCGGGCCGAGGACTTCGAACCCCTGGTCCGGCTCGCAGAAGCCAAGCAGTTGACACTCACATTGGCCTTCTATCTGCGAGTGCATCCGGGAGCCGTCAAGGCCCGGGAACTGGTGCGGTCCGGTTTCATCGGCAAACCCTACGCGGCGCATCTGCTGGTGGTGGCGGATCAGACCCGCCTCACCCGCCCCGAGTTTCACCGTTCCTGGCTCGCGTCGCGAGACACGGCGGGCGGAGGAAACCTGATCTGGCTGGGAATCCACTATGTGGACCTGCTCCAGCATCTGACGCAGGACCGCATCGAACGGGTCTCCGCCATGACCCGCAACGTGGGGGGCCAGCCCATCGACGTCGAGGACTCGGTGGGGGTCACCTTTCAGTCCCGGAAGGGGATGGTGGGAACCTACCACGGCGGATACTACCTCGACCGGGGCTACCATCTGGGCCTGACCCTCTGGGGCTCCAAGGGATGGCTCCGATTCGACGAGGACAACTCCCCGCTGGAGTGGTACTCGACAGATCCCGACGCTCCCAAAGGGGTCCAGTCCTTTCCCTTCTCCTACGAGGTCGGCCCCTACCAGCGTCTCGTGGAGGCGGTCCTGGACGCGGCCCGGGGCACCGGCCCGCCGCCGGCCAGCGGCGAGGAGTGCCTCCATGTGCTCAAGGCCATCTTCAGCGCCTACGAAGCGGCCCGGACGGGACGGGCCCAAGACGTGGGCTGACTGAACGAACGGCTATTCCCTCAGAAAGTCGTGGACGATCTCGGCGAACCCTTCGGTGTAGTCGGTCTCCATGTAGTACGCCCCCAGGTACTCCCGGGGAGCGAAGTCGGTCAGATCGTAGATGGGTGAGGGATCGAACTGCACGACCCCGTCGCCGGCCCGGCAGACGTGGACGGTCACGTCCGAGGTGCACTTGGCCCCGTCGATGACCTGGAGCACGTCGAATCCCTTGCCGTCCACCCTGGGGATCGCCTTCAGGCGCCAGGAAGGAGCAAACACGGGCATGCTCTCGGGGTCCATTGGGCGGTGCATGGTGGACCGGATCGCCAGAATCGAGGCTCCGGCCAGCCGAGTGTCCGTATACATGACCCGCTCGTCCATTCCCACCCGAATGTCGGAATACACCTTGGGCGTACCGTAGATCTCCCGTCCCGCGGGAATGCTGGACTTGGAGTTGAGGAACGCGATGGGCGCAAAGTAGCCCGGCTCTCCCTGGTAGCTGCACTTGACGGTGAGCACACTCTCCAGAAACCCCCCGTAGTTGGCCGTCCAGGTCGCGTCGATACCGATGGCGGCGCAGTTGCCTTCCGGGTCCGGCTCGAAACACCAGGGGAGGACCCGGTCCAATGCAGACTTGTCCGCCCGGAAGCAGACCATTTGGAAGCGCACGTTCCGGTAGCGGGCCGGCAGTGGGGGATAGTAGGGAGAAAAGGCCGGCATGTTGGCGATCTGGTCCAAAGGGATGGTCATGGCTGATCTTCCTTCATCAAGTCCTGATTCATGAATCCTGATTCTCAAAATAACCGGGGTTGGCGACATGCTCCGGGCGCCGCCCCTGGAGCACGTCCAGGATGCCCTGGGCGGCCATCAGGGAAGCGCGCTCCAGAGCGCTGTCCGTCAAGCCGGAGATGTGAGGCGTCAACAGAGTGTTGGGCGTTCGGCAAAGGAGATGATCCGCCGGCAGAGGTTCCTCTTCGAAGACATCCAGGGCGGCGCCGGCCAGCCGTCCCTCCCGCAGCGCCTCGGCCAGGGCCGCCTCGTCGATGACGGGCCCTCTGGAGGTGTTCACCAGCCGGCAACCGGGCTTCATCAGCTTCAGGCGCTCCTGGTCGATGAGATGATGGGTCTCGTCACTCAGAGGAACGTGGAGACTGATGAAGTCGGCCCAGGCCAGAAGCACCTCCAGCGAATCTTCCAGAACGGCCGCTCCCGTCGTCGATCCGGGGCGCAGAAACGGGTCGTAGGCGCGCACCTCCATACCGAACCCGCCGGAGGCGATCCCGGCGACGCGGCTTCCAATGCGGCCCAGACCGATCAGGCCCAGGTTTTTCCCGGCAAGCTCCACCCCCTGGTAACGATTCCGGTCCTCCATGGTTCCGGAACGGATGGCGTGGCTCGAGGGATAGATCTGCCGGGAGAGGGCCAGCATCAGCGCCATGGCGTGTTCGGCCACGGTCCGGCCGTTGGAACCGGGCGTGTAGACGACGGGCAGGCCTCCGGAGGTCGCCGCCTCGCAGTCGATGTTGTCCACCCCGACCCCATGCTTGCCGATCACCTTGAGGCGGCGCGCGTTCCGAATATCGTCGGCTCCGACCTGGAAGAGGCGCACCAGGGCCGCATCCGCGTCCCGGACGGCGGCCCGGTGGGGAGCCGCTCCTGCGGCGTCCGGCTCCGGCGGCACGGTGACCCCCTCTTCCCACGGCGTCCGGCAATGACAATGCCGGCGCAGCAACTCCACCCCGGGAGCCGCGATGGGTTCGGGGATGAAGACGGTGGGTTTCATTCTTCGGTCCTGGGGATCCTGGGGGGAGTCGCCGAAACGCCCTGCAGACCTCCCGTCACCTGGAACACCTGGCCCGTGATCCAGGAGGCTTCGGACCCGCACAGGAAGGCGACCATGGAGGCGATGTCCTGGGGATCTCCCCAGCGTCCCAACGGGATCGATCGGCGGACCCGCTCGACCATCTCGTCCCGAGTAATCCCCAGCGTCCGGCTACGTTGAGCCATGGTCTTGCGGTTGAAGTCGGTGTAGACGGGACCCGGGCTCACGGCATTGACCCGGACACCATAGGAGGCCAACTCGATGGCGAGCGTCCGGGTCAGGCTTGCGACGCCCGCCTTGGCCGCGTTGTAGGCGGCCACCAGAGCCGCCGGACTGTGGGCATTGATGGACGCCAGGTTCACCATGCTTCCCGATTCCTGCCGCCGCATCAGCCGGCCCGCCGCCCGGCAACAGTAGAAGGTCCCGGTCAGATTCACCTCCAGGATGCGTTTCCACTCTTCGTCGGCCAACTCCACGGTCGGGGTCACCTTCTGGCCCAGACCGGCGCTGTTGACCAGAATGTCCAACCTCCCCCGGTTCCGGAACGTCTCCTCGAAGACGGCGGTCACTGCCGGGGCGTCGGTCACGTCCAGAGGGGCCGACTCGGCCTGGAGCCCGTCCCTGATCAAAGCGTCGGCGACTCGGCGGACTTTTTCTTCCTGGAGGTCGCAGAGCAGGACGGAGGCCCCATCTTGCGCCAGCCTCCGGGCGATAGCCAACCCCAGACCCTGGGCGGCTCCCGTCACCACCGCGACCTGGTTCCCAAGAGCCATGTTCATCCCCGCGAAGCCCCAGGATAGTAACAGTCCGGGTCAGACCACGTCACGGCATTCGACCCTTCCCGCATCTCACTTGAACGGTACGGCTCCGGTGCCATGGTCGGCACGTAGGGGCACCCCTTGTGGGTGCCCGCTGTCGCCTCTCACTGCTCTCGGCCCGGGGAGGGCGACCACAAGGGTCAGGGAGGGCGACCACAAGGGTCAGGGAGGGCGACCACAAGGGTCGCCCCTACGCTGTTTTCTCTTTTTTCTTTCCTTCCGGTTGCATAAACTGGCGGTCCATAGCCTCCGGGGAATGCCCCGCCGAACGGAAGGAGACGAGTCATGATCACAGCATTGGAACATGTGGCCATCGTGGCCGATGACCCTACAGCGCTGGCCGACTGGTACTGCACGAACCTGGGATGCGAGATCGCCGTAGCCGACGAGGCGTACTCCACCTACTTCGTGGCCGTTCCCGGAACCGGAGTCCTGGAGATCCTTCCCTCCAGCGACCGTCCCCGCATGGAAGCCGAAGGGGACGACGCCGGCATCCGCCACCTTGCCTTCACCGTCGTCGACTTCGAAGAAGCCTGCCAGCACATCAAGGAGCGGGGCATCGAACTCCTGCAACCCATCTCCGTGAGTTCTACCGGCACCAAGCTGGCTTTCTTTCCCGATCTCGAGGGCAACATCCTCCAATTCGTCTATCGCCCGAAACCGTTGAGGTAAAGGATGCTTCGCAGCTTGCCCGCCGGGAGCCGGGCAAGCCCGCAGTGACTCACGGCTACCCCAGGATTTCCCGGAGCGCCGGTTCCAGATCGGGGAAACGAAAGCGGTAGCCACTCTCCTGAATCCGGTCCGGCAGCACCTTCTTGCTGGAGAGAAGCTCCACGGCAAAGCCGCCCAGAACCAGTTTCAGCGCGATCCCGGGCGTGGGCAGGAACGCGGGACGGGACAGGACCCTTCCCAACACTTTGGCAAAATCCTTTTGCCGAACCGGATTCGAGGACGCCGCATTGAAGGGACCCGAGAGGTTCTCGCCGGCCAGCACGTGCTGCACCATGCCGATCAGATCCTCCCGGTGAATCCAGGACCACCACTGGCGGCCCGAACCCAGGGGGCCACCCAATCCCAGCCGCGCCGGCAGCAGCATGGCGTCCAGGGCTCCTCCGCCTGCGGCCAGGACGATGCCGATACGGAGATGGACCACGCGGACGCCCGTCTCCGACGCGCGAGCGCCTTCTTTCTCCCACTGGCCACAGACCTCCCCCAGGAAGTCGTTGGCAGCCGGCATCGACTCGATCAGCTCCGTCTCTCCCTGATCTCCGTAATAGCCGATGGCGCTGGCCGAAATCAGCGTCTTGGGTCCTGCTTCCGCCCGCCGTATGGCGTCGGCCAGATTCCTGGTGGCACGAACCCGGCTCTCTCGGATGGCCCGCCGTTTGCGGGCAGTCCAGCGGCCGACGACGCTTTCACCCGCCAAGTGGATGACGGCATCCACCTGCTGCAGGCTCTCGAGCGGCGGAGCCTCCTCCACCGGACGCCAAGCGTAGACCTGGGAAAGACTGGGAACGGTTTTCCGGGCAGCGTCCGGGCGGCGTGAAAGTGCCGTCACCCGGCAACCCGACCCGGACAACACCTCACAGAGCCTGCGTCCAACGAACCCGGTGGCTCCGGTAACGAGAACTCGCATCTGACCTTCTCCTCTCTGGAGACGTTCTGGCCGCGGGGCCGGTTGTGAGCCTTCCGAATGGGGCCATCCGCCGGCCGCCGGGGTCACTCCCTCCGCCTCAGTCTACTATTTGGCATCGACGCTGGTACCACGCATTCGAAATCCCGGCGCGGGACCCTCATAGGCCGGCGTCACGATTCCATTTCCATTCGTAGGCGATGCGGAAGTAGTAGAACGCCCCGTTGTAGTTGAACGGCGTGTAGGGACTGTACCGATTGCCGACGGCCGAGGCGTTGGGGTTTTCTTCCGGCTGATTGTCGAACACGTTCCGGGCGCCGACGGTGATGGTGACGGCATCTCCAATGGAACGGGAGGCTTGAAGATCGAAGATGTAGTCGCCGTTGTAGACTCGGACGTCCCGGGAATCGAACCAGTCGTCATATTAGTTCAGACGCCCCAAAAGGCGCCAACGGCCCAGGTCGTGTCGGGCCGAGACGTTCCAGCGGGTTCCCGGAATGGCCTCTTGCAACTGCCGGAGACGGACGGCGTCCAGCACGCCCGGGTTGAACTCGGTGACTTCGGTATCGGTATGGTTGAAGAGGAAGCCGAACGTCGTCGCGCCTCCCAACGAGGCGGGCGTGACCGTGGCCACCAGGTCGATCCCCTGGGTCCGGGTCTCGAAGTCATTGGTGAAGAATCGGAAGTTCTGCAGGTTGCGGGCGCTGGTGACTCCCTCCGAGATGAGGGTCTCCACTTCCTCGGGACCGAGGGCGAACAACTGGGTCAAGGCGAGGCGATTGGAGAGATCGATGCGGAAGTAGTCGACCGTCAGCTTCACCGGTCCCCGGTCGGCCACCGCACCCAGACTGGTGTTGATGGACCGCTCGGGCTCCAGCAGCCGGCCGCCCCGGAGTTGGGCTGCCCGGGAAGTCGAGGGGATGGTGCCGTCGTTGACCAGGTCCCTGAGCTGAAGGTCATAGCGGGTCGACACATTGAAGGCGTTCTGCTGGCCCGGTGTGGGAGCCCGGAAACCGCTGCTGACGCTACCGCGCAGCGCCCAGGCCGGAGTCAAAACGTAGCGTCCCGCCAACTTGCCGTTGAGAGTGGCTCCGAAGTCCTCGTAGTCTTCGATCCGTGCCGCGGCTCCGATGGTCCATTTGTTGGAACGTCCGCGTAACTCCAGGTCGCCGTAGAGAGCATAGTTGGCCCGGTCCCACTGGCCGGCGGCGATGGGACTGAATCCCGGAAATCCGTTGGAGCCGGCACTGAAGCCCTGAGGCGCGTAGGGTCCAATCTCCCACGCCTCATTCTGTCCCAGGCCGATCTTGAAGTCCTCCTCGCGCCATTCCCCGCCCCCGGCCAGGTGGAGTTGGTCACTGACGGCATAGCTCAGGTCCAGATTGAAGGCGAGGTCCTGTTGCCGGTAGAGACCAGGGTCGAATTCGATGGGCGTGGCCGGACCCAACGACGCATTGACCGTATCGAAAATGAAAAAATCCACTGAGCTGGAACCCAGGCTGAAGCTCGCATCCCACACCATCCCGACAGAGGTCTGACCACGAAGGCCGGCGGCGACCGACGCGTCGGTCAGTTCGCCGCCGAACTGCGGCCTGAAGCCTCCCGGGAAGAGCTCCTGAAACGAGAAACAGTCGGGATCGGAAAAAACTCCGTCAAGAGCATTCCGGTCGGGGACCCCGTTGGCGATGGGGACCCGGGGGCAGCCGGCCGAACCGTCGAGGATTCCGTCCTGGGTGTCGAGACGGTCCCCGACGAGGAGGGTCTTTCCGCCGTCGGCACTGAAGACGGCCGCCCGGGTATTGGGATTGCGGAAAAAGAAACCGCCGGTGACCCGCCTGCTGGCGTAGTTGGTGTGACCGTAGAACTGCACCTGGTCGAACACGCGCCCGAAGTTGCCCCAGAACTTGAAGTCGTCGTCGATGGCGGGTGAACCCCAGATCTGGGCCGGGTCGGCGACATGGGCGTTCCCGACGGCAATGAGGTGCCCGGCGTCGGCGCGTTGGACACTGCGGCTGGTGGCGGCGGTGTTGCCGTATTCGACGCTCAGGTTGGCGAATCCACCCGGTCCGAGGGGCAGGCCGACGTTCCCGGAGACGGTGTAGGTGCCGCCGTCCCCGGCGAGAAAGCGGCCGGTACGGAACTCCACGCTGCCGCCCGAGGAATCGTCCTTGAGCAGGAAATTCAGAACGCCGGCGATGGCGTCCGAGCCGTATTGAGCCGAGGCGCCGTCGCGCAGCACCTCCACCTGGCGCAACGCGATGGATGGAATCACGGAAATGTCGGGTCCTTGCGCTCCGTCCGCGACTCCATTCCCCAGCCAGGTGATGACGGCGCCGCGGTGGCGCCGCTTTCCGTTGACCAGGACCAGCGTATGATCGGGAGCCAGGCCCCGGAGGGTCGCCGGGCGGATGATCCGGGCCGCATCGCCCACCGGCTGGGGATTGACGTTGTAGGCCGGAAGCACGTTTCTCAACTGGTCGGCCACGTCCGGCTCACCCTGGCTGACGATGTCCTTGGACGAGATCACGTCGATGGGCACCACCGACTCCGTCACCGTCCGCGGCTGGGCCCGGGTGCCGACGACCACGATCTCTTCGGTCAAGTGGGGTTGCGTTTCCTCCGGCGACTGCTCGGACTCTGCCGGCTCCTCCTGCCCGGCGGGCCCCCTCTGTTGCTCCGCGGCCTCCCGCGTCTGAGCCGCCGCCGGGAGAAACAGACAATATGCGGGAATCAAGAGAAGGCAGGACGCGAGCAGTCGGCGATCGTATCTCATTTCAACCCCGGCCCCGAGAGCGCTCCCGCCCTCGTCCCGGTATTTTGCTACAGGTGAGCCCGGGGCAAAAGTCGCAGGGACAAGGGAAGTTCGCTACGAGCTGATATCAGTCCGTGGTGAAAGTCGCGCGAGCACCGAGACCGTTCCTGCGCCCGCCGGACAAGGCGCGATTCGGGTGCATACCGGGAGTATGTGCCCGAATCGCAACGCAGTCCGCCGGGATGCAGGAACGGTCGAATGCCGTGACGACTTTTGCCACGGGCTGATATGGTTCCCCGATCCGCGCCCTGTGGTACGCTCGATTGTCTGCGGTCCGGGATCCGCTTCGGCTGGCCTCCACCTTCTCCTGACGAGTCATGAATCGGATTCAAGCTCCCGTCACCAAGGATCTGGTTCTGGTCGGAGGCGGCCACAGCCACGTGGGAGTCCTGAAGGGCTTCGGCGCCAGGCCCATGCCGGGCGTTCGCCTGAGTCTCATTACCCGGGACGTCCACACCCCGTACTCAGGCATGCTCCCGGGCCTCATCGCCGGTCACTACGAATTCGACGAGACCCACATCGACCTAGGGCCTCTCTCCCAGTTTTCCGGCGCCCGCCTTTACCACGATGAGGTGATCGGCCTGGACCTGGATTCCAAAAGGATCCTGTGCCGTTCCCGGCCGCCCGTACCCTACGATCTGGTCTCCATCAACATCGGCTCCACACCCACTCCGGACCCGGTTCCGGGAGCCGCCGAATCGGTGGTTCCGGTCAAGCCCATCGGCAACTTTCTCAGCCGCTGGGCCGAGGTCAGGCAACGCGTCCTGGCCAGAGCCACCCGAACCCGCATCGGCGTGGTCGGAGCCGGAGCCGGCGGCGTCGAACTTCTGTTGTCGGTCCGGCATGCGCTGGAAAACCTGCGGCGCGTATCGGGCCGCCCTCGCGAGGCTCCGGAATTTCATCTCTTTTTCGCTTCCGCGACCATCCTCCCCACCCACAATCGTCGGGTCCGGACCAGGTTTCAAAGGCTGCTCCAACGGCGCGGCATCCGCCTTTACCCCGGACTGAAGGTCATCCGGATCCGAGGCCGGATCCTGTTCCTGGAGGATGGCTCCACCCATGACCTGGATGAAATCCTGTGGGTCACCCAGGCTTCGGCCCCCGGCTGGCTTCGGGAGTCGAATTTGGAAGTGGACGCCCAAGGCTTCGTGAAGGTCGAAGCCACCCTGGAGTCGACCTCACATCCGGGCGTCTTCGCCGCAGGAGACGTGGCCGCCGTCGTCCCCCATCCCCGAGAGAAGGCGGGGGTCTTCGCGGTCCGCCAGGGGAAGCCACTCGAGCGGAATCTGCGCCGAGCCCTGCAGGGACTTCCTCCGAAACCGTTTCATCCCCAGAGGAAGTTCCTGAGCTTGATCAGCACCGGGGACCGGCGCGCCGTGGCCTCTCGGGGCTCCTGGTCTCTGGAGGGACGTTGGGTCTGGCATTGGAAGGATTGGCTCGACCGGAAATTCATGGCGCGCTTCAACCGTCTTTCGGAGATTCACATCGAGCCGGTGGCTTCCCACCGGAGAGGGATGTCGGAAAGGCCGGCGGTTCCGGCTACGGATCACCTCATGCGTTGCCGGGGATGCGGATCCAAGCTGGGAGCCGCAGTCCTGGAACGGGTGTTGGGCCGGATCGATCCGGGGAACCCGCCGGATGTGGTGCTGGGTCTGGAGGCCGCGGAGGACGCGGCAGCGCTGTCGGTCCCGCCGGGCAAGGTCCTCCTCCAGTCGGTCGACATGTTCCCGGCCATCGTCGACGATCCCTACCTGTTCGGCCAGATCGCCGCCCACCATTGTCTGAGCGACATCTTCGCCATGGGCGGCCAACCCCGGACGGCATTGGCCATCGCTGCCCTGCCTCTGGCTTCCGAAGACAAAATGGAAGTGACATTGGAGGAGTTGCTGCAAGGCGCGAGACGGGTCCTGCGCCGGGCCGGAGCGGAGTTGGTGGGAGGCCACACTCTGGAGGGCTCCGAGTTGGCCTTGGGTCTGTCCGTCTCCGGCCTCGCCGATTCCGACCGGCTCCTGCGCAAGGGGACGATGGCGCCGGGAGACCGCCTCATCCTGACCAAGCCCCTGGGGACCGGAGCCCTCTTCGCCGCCCAGATGCGGCTGAAGGCCAAAGGCCGCTGGATTCGTGGAACTCTGGACTCCATGCTCCGGTCCAATCAACAAGCCGCAGACTGCTTTCTTCGTCAAGCGGCCCATGCCTGCACCGACGTCAGCGGCTTCGGTCTTCTGGGTCATCTGTTCGAAATGGTCCGGGACTCCAACGTCCAGGTCCGTATCTCGTTGCCCGCCGTCCCCTTCCTGGAAGGGGCCGTCGAGACCGCCGGCGCCGGAATCCAGAGCTCGCTGCAGCCTCAGAACCTGCGGTTGCGGGGAGCCGTTCGGAACCTTAGACTGGCGTCGAGAGCACCGGCCTTCCCGCTGTTGTTCGATCCCCAGACCGCCGGTGGATTGCTTGCCAGCGTACCGGAACAATGCTCGGAAACCTGTGTCGAAGAGCTGCGGGCCGGGGGTGACTCGGAGGCAGCCGTCATCGGCACCGTGGAAGCGAAGGAGGAGGGGCGCGAGCCCATCACTATCGACCTCTGAAAGGCCGCGGCAGCGGTACATTTCATCCGGGAGAATCAAGGAAAATGATCGAAATCGGAAATCCAGCCCCTGACTTCAGCCTCAAGAACCAAGCGGACCAGGACGTCCGTCTCAGCGATCTGGACGGCCAGTGGATCGTCCTCTACTTCTACCCCAGGGACAACACCCCCGGCTGCACCGTCGAAGCCTGTGAGTTCACCGCCGGCGTGGCGGAATTCGCGGCACTCGACGCGGTGGTCCTGGGTTGCAGCCCCGACACGACCCGCAAGCATCGCAACTTCATCGAAAAGTTCGACCTGAAGATTGCGCTCCTTTCGGACCCGGACCACAAGGTGATGGAGGAATACGGGGCCTGGGGCGAAAAGAAAATGTACGGCCGGACCTTCCTGGGCGTCAAACGCTCCACCGTGATCATCAATCCTTCCGGAAAAGTGGCTCACCACTGGCGCAGCGTCAGGGCCAGGGGACACGCACGGAAGGTGCGGGACAAGCTGGAAGCGCTGAGGTCCGCCTGAGATCTGGCCGAGGCCCCGGAATCGTCTCGGCCGGCGGCTCCGGATGCGGACCGCTTATGCGGGGTGAGCCGCCTCGTACCGGCTGATCTTCTCCTCGTGCCGGAGGGTGAGTCCGATCTCGTCGAGGCCCTCCAACAGGCAGTGCCTCCGGAACGGCTCCACCGGGAACTCCAGGTTCATACCCTTGCCGTCCCGGAGCGTGCAGCTCTCCAGGTCCGCGGACAGGGTGTAGTCCGGATCTTCGCTGACCCGCCGGAAGAGATCCCTCACCTGCTCCTGGGGGAGCCGAATCGGCAACATCCCGTTCTTGAAGCAGTTGTTGTAGAAAATGTCGGCAAACGAGGGCGCGATTATGGTCCGAAATCCGTAGTCCAGCAGCGCCCAGGGGGCATGTTCCCTGGAGGAACCGCAGCCGAAGTTGCTGCCGGTCAACAACACCGTGGCGCCCCGGAACCGGGATTGATTCAACTCGAACCGGGGGTCGAGGCTCCCATCCTCCAAAAATCTCCAGTCGTAGAAGAGGAACTGGCCGAATCCGCTGCGTTCGATCCGCTTCAGGAACTGCTTGGGAATGATCTGGTCGGTGTCCACGTTGGCCCGATCCAGGGTGGCCACCTTGCCCGTCTCCAGCCGGTAGGGTTGCATCCTCAGTGCCTCAGAACCAGTCTCGAATGTCCACGAATCGTCCCTGGATCGCCGCCGCGGCCGCCATGGCGGGACTCACCAGGTGGGTCCGTCCGCCCTTCCCCTGACGACCCTCGAAATTCCGGTTCGAGGTGGATGCACAGCGCTGCCCGGGCTGGAGAACGTCAGGGTTCATGCCCAGACACATGCTGCAACCCGACTCCCGCCAGTCGAACCCGGCTTCGATGAAGATCCGGTCCAGTCCTTCGGCTTCGGCCTGCCCCTTCACGCGCTGCGACCCGGGGACCACCATGGCATAGACGCTGTCGTCCACCTTCCGTCCCTGCGCGATGCGGGCGGCACTGCGCAGATCCTCGATTCGAGAATTGGTGCAGGACCCGATGAACACCCGGTCGACGCGGACCTCCCGGACCGGCGTTCCCGGGTCCAGATCCATGTAATCCAATGCTCTGTGTCCCGATTCCCGGTCCGCTGCCTGGTCGAAGGTCTCCGGATCGGGAATCGCGTCCGTCACATCCACCACCATCCCGGGATTGGTTCCCCAACTCACCTGGGGCGCCAGGGCAGCCACGTCCAGATCGAGCTCCCGGTGGAAGCCGGCGCCGGGATCGCTGGGGAGCAGCCGCCACCGGTCCACCGCCTCCTGGTAGTCCTTCCCCCGGGGGACGAACGGACGTCCCTCCAGATACTCGAAGGTGGTCTCGTCGGGCGCCACCATTCCGGCCCGGGCCCCGGCCTCGATGGACATGTTGCAGAGCGTCATCCGCTCCTCCATGGAGAAACCTTCGACCACCGGCCCTGCGTACTCGAGGACCTGACCCACCGCCCCATCCGTCCCCAGCGTGCGAATCAGGTAGAGAATCACGTCCTTGGCGGTCACGCCGGCGGAGAGCCTCCCGGAAAAGTGGACCCGCATGGTTCGCGGCCGGCTTTGGATCAGACACTGGGTGGCGAGCACATGTTCCACCTCGCTGGTTCCGATGCCGAAGGCCAGAGCTCCGAAGGCGCCGTGCGTCGAGGTGTGGCTGTCGCCGCAGACCATGGTCAGCCCGGGACGGGTCAGGCCCAGCTCCGGGCCGATCACGTGCACGATGCCCTGATTCCGGCTGTCCAGATCGTAGAGCGTGATCCCGAATTCCCGGCAATTTCGGCGAAGGGTCTCCACCTGCTTTCTGGCGATGAGGTCGGCGATGGGCAACCTCTGATCCACGGTGGGGATGTTGTGATCCAACGTGGCCGTGGTCAGATCGGGCCGCCGGACTTGCCGTCCCGCCTGCCGCAAGCCCTCGAAGGCCTGGGGCGAGGTGACCTCGTGCACCAGATGGCAATCGATGTACAGGAGATCGGGCCGACCGGGTTCCTGGTGAACGACGTGATCGTCCCAAATCTTCGCGAACAAGGTCTTGGGCATGTCTGTGGGTTGTTCCTCCGGCCGAGCCTGCGATTTATCGGCGGGGCGGTCCAAGGGAACTCCGGCGTCGGACAATCGGCCCCGAAAATCGGCCCGCCCGGTCGGACCCGTCAAGCCGAGGCGCTGCGGGGCGCCGCCCGCTCCAACCTGTTGGCCTCGTACAGAGCCTTGTTGACGGCGTTCAGATAGGCGCGCGCGCTGGCATCGATGACATCGACGCTGGCGGCCTTCCCCGTGAATCCGATCCCACCAAAATTGGTGCGAACGAAGACTTCACCCAGGGCGTCCTTGCCCCGGCTCACGGCGCTGACGTTGTAATCCAGCAGCCGGCCGGTGATTCCCGTGATCCGGTCGACGGCCTTGTAGATGGCATCGATGGGGCCGTCGCCGTGCGCGGTGGCGACAAATTCTTCGTCACCCTGCTGGAGTTGGACCACCGCCGAAGCCAGTTGCTGGTTTCCGCCCTGGGCATGGACGTATTTGAGCTTGTAGGTGTCGGGAATCGTCTTGATCCCGTCCTGGATGATGGTGATCAGGTCTTCGTCGAAGATTTCCTTCTTCTGATCCGCCAACTTGGTAAAGAAGAAATAGGCTCGATGCAGTTCGTCGCGCGAAAGCTCGTAACCCAGATCCTGATACTTTCGCAGGAGGGCGTGGCGTCCGCTGTGCTTGCCGAGCACGAGCGAACTGCTCTTGAGGCCCACCGACTGGGGAGTCATGATCTCGTAGGTCTGGGCATTCTTGAGCATGCCGTCCTGGTGGATCCCCGCCTCGTGGGCGAAGGCATTCTTGCCCACGACGGCCTTGTTGGCCTGGACGAAGCTTCCGGTCAGGTTCACCACCATGCGGCTCGCCGCATAGAGTTCCTCCGAGACGATGTCGGTGTAAAAGGGCAGGATGCTGCCCCGGGTCCGCAGCGTCATGACGAGCTCTTCCAGCGAGGCATTCCCCGCCCGTTCGCCGATGCCGTTGATGGTGCATTCGACCTGGCGGCAACCACCCTCCAACGCGGCCAGCGTATTGGCGACGGCCAGCCCCAGATCGTTGTGGCAGTGGGTGCTGAAAATGGCGTGCTCGTGGTGGGAGAGCCGGGAACGGAGTTCCTGGATCAGAGCCCCGTACTCGCCGGGAACGGAATAGCCCACCGTGTCGGGGATGTTGACGGTCGTGGCGCCCGCCTCGAGGACGGCGTCGAACACCTCCACCAGGTAGTCGACGTCGCTCCTGGTGGCGTCTTCGGCCGAGAACTCGACGTCCTCGCAAAGGTCCCGGGCAATCTTGACGGCCTCCACCGAGACCTCCAGCACTTCGGACCGGGATCTTCTGAGCTTGTGTTTCAGGTGGATGTCCGAAGTGGCGATGAAGGTGTGAATCCGGGGCTTGTACGCTCCCCGAAGGGCCTCCCAGGCTCGCTCGATATCCATTCGATGGGCCCGGCACAGACCGGCGATGGTGGGCTCCCTCACCTCGCCGGCAATGGCTTGCACCGCCTCGAAGTCCCCCTGGGAAGCGATCGGGAAGCCGGCCTCGATGATGTCCACGTTCAGCCGCTCCAGTTGACGCGCCATCTTCAGCTTTTCCTGAAGGTTCATGGAGCATCCGGGAGACTGCTCACCGTCACGCAACGTGGTGTCGAATATGTAGATTTTCTCCGACATGGGCACCTTCCCAGAGTTGTACTCAGCCAAAAAATAGCCTTAAACAGTAGCAGGAACGGTCCTTCGAGGTCAATTCTCGAGGGAGGGCAGTCAGGTCACCCGCTGCACGAACCAGAACCCCCCCAGACCCAGCATCAGGGCGGATGCCAGATTGATGGCGACCGAGTGCCAGCGTCGTCGGCTCAGGAAAAGAACCACGGGAAAGAGCAGGAGTAGTATCGCCAATTGTCCCACCTCGACGCCCAGATTGAAGGAGAGAAGGGAGACGGCCAGGCCCGACTTGGGAAGCTGCATCTCCCGCAAGACATTGGAGAAACCGAATCCGTGAATCAGCCCGAAGAAGAAGGTGATGACCCATCGGTACCGGACCTCGCGCACGAACATGTTCTCCAGAGCGACATAGCAGATGCTCAGCGCAATGGCCGCCTCCACGAACCGGGTGGGCAGGACGACCAGGTCCAGAGTGGCCGCAATCAGCGTCAGGCTATGGGCCACGGTGAAGGAGGAGACGACACCGATGAGCGACCTCAAGGCCCCGCCCAGGATGATCAGCCCCAACAGAAACGCCAGGTGATCGTAACCGGTGAGGATGTGCTCGACTCCCAGAACCAGGAAACGGCTCGCGCGGCGGGCAAGACCGGACCAACCCGCCAGCACCTCGATCTTCTCCACCGGACGGCTCACATCCAGAACGTACTGGGTCAGCTCCCCGTCCATGTTGACCTGGCAAAACGTCTGGTGACGGTCATCGGTGAGCTTGTGGAAGGCGGATTCCAGTTGAAGTTCGCCCGGTGGCTCCTGAAAACGGTGGTCCAGGGTCAACTCCAGTTCTCCTGAATCCAGGATCCGGAATTTCTCGACGTGGGTCTCGGGCGAGAGGTCTCCGCTCCGAATCAGGAAGTGGTCCAGGAGTCGAGACTGGATGTCCTCCCTCCGGGCCGAGACTTCCTGGTACTCGAGGACGCCGTCGCTATTGGCGTCCAACTCGGGAAGAAAGTTCAGGTCCAGGATGGAGATGCGAATCGTGGACCGCACTCGGGGCGGCTCCACCTGAATCGACCAGTAGCCCACCGAATCCTGGTGTGCGTGAAGCTGAGACGCGGAAAAGAACAGCCAAGCCAGGCAACCCCACCGGCTCAATGCCGTGAGAGCGGCGGAGACTAGGAGCCTGCGCCGCAGAAATTGATCTACTGCGAAAGCGGTGAATCGGTCCATATTTCCTCGATTTCTCGGCGAATAGAACGACTATGCACCTCCAAATCGAGAAAATCTGTCCTCGATTCCCCACTTTCCCGCTACGATCATTCCTACGGCGCAGACTCCTAGCGGGGATTTGCGAGGTGAGGCCTCCGAGCCGGGAGTCGTCATCGGGGACTAGGGTTCCCCGCCCTCCGCAATTCCTCCTCGATCACCTTCTTGATCCCGTCGTAGGGTTTGGAACCTTTCAGCACCCGGCCGTTGATATAGACCGCCGGCGTCCCTGAGACTCCGGCCACCATGCCGTCCTCCAGATCCTGCTGGACGGCGGCGGCATACTTGCCAGACTCCAGACACTGGTTGAATGCCTCCAGGTCCAGATTCAGTTTCTTGGCCCGGGCCGTCAAGTCCTCGGGGCCCAATTTCTTGATGTCTGCGAACAGGGCGTCGTGCATCTCCCAGAACCGGCCCTGATCGAAAGCGCACAGGGAAGCCTCCGCCGCCTGCTGGGCGTGCGCATGGATACTTCTCAGGGGAAACTGCCGAAAGACCACCCGGACCTGCCCTGGATACTCGCCCGCGATCCTTTTCACGACGGGGGCGAGACGCGCGCAGTAGGGGCACTGGAAGTCGGAAAACTCCACCAGGGTGATCGGCGCGTCCACCGGTCCCAGAGACGGACTGCTCAAGGTCCGGATCTCCACCCGGTTCGGCTCCAGGAACGACTCGACCCGGCTCGCCGCCTTGAGACGATCCACAAATGCCCGATAGCGCTTCTGGTACTGCTGCCGGCTCAGGTATCTCCGAATCTCTCCGGACATCTCCTCCAAGGACTTCTTCAGCTTCTTCCGGTTGCTCTGGTAAAAGCCGGCAACCTCTTGATCGGTCGCCTCCTTCATGCCGGCGCTGACTTCCTGCCGCAGCAGCTCCTGGACCGGCAGCGACCGCCGCTCCGCTTCCTGCTCCACCAGTTTCAGGCCCACCATCCGATTCAGATTCGACTCGACGGCGTCGTGGACCTTCTGCTTGTGCTTCGCCTCGTATTGAAGGCGGGTCAACCGGAGCTTCTTCAGGTCCGAGGCGGCGGCTTGGCGGACTTCGTCCTGCGTCACCGCCACTCCGTTGACCCGGGCCAGCACACGGCCCTTCGCCGGCTGGGCGGCCATCGATGCCTCCGTGCAGCCAACCGACACCAGGACGGCCAGATTCAGCAGGACTCCACGCCGACGGTCGTTCCAGTGTGATGCGTACTTCATGACGACTCCCGGCCCTGAATGAGTTCCGATTCAGTTTACTACGACTGGAAGATGCGAAGTTAGTAGGGGCGCCCCTTGTGGGTGCCCTCTTCGCCCCTTGTGGGTGCCCTCTTCGGTCCGAAGCGGAGCAAGACGGTGCCAGACGAAGAGTCGTCGGCTGGAAAGCCACCGCTCCGGCGAAGAATTTTGGTTCCGGCTATGCCGGGTCAGGAATGAGACATTACTCGGTTGAACCCAAGCAGGCCGGTGACCCGATCGGGGAACCATTGGATGCGGTGCTCATGCAAATTGATGGTGGGGACGGGCATCTGATAGGTTGTGCGTATATATCAGCCCGTGGCAAAAGTCATCACGGCATTCGACCGTCCCTGCATCCCGGCGGACGGCGTTGCGATTCGGGCACATACTCCCGGTATGCACCCGAATCGCGCCTTGTCCGGCGGGCGCAGGAACGGTCTCGGTGCTCGCGGGACTTTCACCACGGACTGATATGCTTTTACATCTATGTGTGGAACGTGATCGATGATTCGATGGAGCCTTTCCATTCCGGAAGAAACAGACCGGGCAGTCCGTATGCATCTTGCCCGCAATGGCGGCAGGAAAGGGGATCTATCCCGATTTGTCGATGAAGCCGTGCGGCGCCGGATTTTCGACCTGACTGTTACCGAGGTCAAGGACCGCAATGCGCGATACGACCAACGGGAAATCCTCGACCTGATCGGCGAAGAGTTGAACGCCGCGCGTGCGGATCATTCTTGATACGAACATCCTGATCGGTGCTCTGATCACGAAGGGAACTCCGCCCGACAGGTTGTACCGGGCTTGGTTGCGTGGCGAGTTGGAACTCGTGACGTCTGTGGCGCAACTGGCTGAATTGGCCAACGTTTTGGCACGGCCCCGCCTCCAAAGGTTTCTCGACGCAGATGAGGCATCGGCCATCGTCCAGAATATCGGCACACGAGCCTTGATCCTTGACGATCCGCCGCAGGTGAACCTGTCCCCCGATCCCAATGACAACCCGATTCTGGGCGCCGCAATCGCCGGTCGGGTCGACCTGATCGTTTCGGGCGACAAAAAACACATGCTTGCACTCCGGGAAGTGGACGGCATCCCCGTCGTGACCGCCCGCAAAGCCCTGGCACTGCTCCGTAAAAGCTGATCCAGCAAAGCCCATTTCGGCGAACAAGGCACGATTCGTCGCCGGAAACTTCGAACAGTTACAGCCGGGTGACACGGACCCGGAGAAAGAGGCAATAGAGAGCGACCCCTCCCAGCAGCGCGCTGCCCACGAGTAGGGAAAAGGGCGTGGAAATGCGGGAGGCAAGGTATCCGGCCACCAGGTTTCCAATCGGCATCCCACCCCTCATGGCCAAATTGAAGATGCTCAAGACTCGTCCGCGCATCTCTTCGGTCGCGCCTTCCTGGACCAGCGACATGACGGAGGAAAACAGCACCATCAGGCAGACCCGGCACAGGAAGAGGAGCAACAGTCCGACGTAGAGGTTCGTGGAGACGGCGAACAGGGCCAGCAGCAGGGCCAGCACGACCTGGACCTGAATGCTGAACCGGCCTCTGTGGCTCATCCATCCCAGGTTGGCCGAGATCAGGGCCCCCACCACGGCTCCGATGCCCGAGCAGGTCATCATCCCGGCATACCCCTCGGACCCCAGCCCGTAGATGTCCCGGGCGTAAACCGGCAGGAAAGTCGTCATGGGAAGGGCGCTGAAGGTCAGGACGAATCCCAGAAGGCTCAGTTGCCAGAGCGACTTGCGAGCGCGGACGAATTGGAGACCGTTCCGGATCCCCTCCCAGACCGTTTCCTTTTGGGCGCCGGGAAGAAAACTGCTCTTGACCAGGTAGAGGCTGCAGATCACCGCCAGGAAGGAGAGCCCGTTGAGTCCGAAGCAGGTGACGGCGCCGTAGGAGGTCATGATCAACCCTGCCAGTACCGGACCGATGACCAGAGCCAGATTGAACTGGATCGAATTCAGCGCAACCGCGTTGGCCAGGTCCCGGCGCTTCACCAGACCGGCCATCAGAGCCGGAAACGCCGGAGCTCCGAAAGCCTGGGCCGTTCCCACCGCCGTCACCAGGACCAGGAAGTGCCAAAGCTGAACCACCCCGGCGAAGACCAGAATCGTCAGGATGAACGCGGAGACCATCTGGCTGTACTGGGAAAAGAGCAGAAGCTTTCTCCGATCCACACGATCGGCGGCGGCACCTCCCAAAAGGGACAGCAGGACGACGGGCAACTGGGAAAGAAATCCGATCAAACCGAGATAGAAGGGGGAGTTGGTCAGGGCGAGGACCAGCCAGGCCTGGGCCGTCGTCTGCATCCAGGTCCCGATGGCGGAGGTGCAGGCGCCGATCCAGACCAGCCGGTAATCCCGGTACCGAAAAGCCTGGAAGGTCCTGAGAAAAACGCCCGGCCGGGAGCCTTCGGAATCTGGCATAGCGCCGGTATTATGCACGGGGAGGCTGTCCGCTGCCTCCGGCGGCGGCAGCAGCAAGCGCGGTAATTTACGGCGTAAAGAGAAACTCCACCACGTCTCCGTCCTGAATCTCGTATTCCCTGCCCTCGGTGCGGATCAGGCCCTTGTGGTGCATCTCTTTCCAACTCCCGATCCGGCACAACTCCGCGCCCGAAGCCACCTGGGCGCGGATGAATCCCCGTTCCATGTCGGTGTGGATCTTCCCGGCCGCCCGGACGGCCGGCGTGCCCCGGGGAATCTCCCAGGCCCGGAGCTTGTTCCGGGCTATGGTGTAGAAGGTCGCCAGGTCCAGAAGTTGAAAACCCTTTCTGATCAGGCGCTCCGGGCCCGAAGACGGCAAGTCCAATTCATCCTGGAACTCTTCCCTTTCCTCCGGCTCCAACTGCTGGAGCTCATGATCCAGGGATGCCGAAACTACCAGAACCGAGGTTAGGCCGGACCGAGCCACCTCCTCCCTGAGCGACCGGACGCAGGGCGGGTCCTCTCCGAGCGAATAGTCCTCCTCGGCGACGTTGGCCACGTAGACCACCGGCTTTCCCGTCAAGAGCCCCAGTCCCTTGAGCCGCCGCCGGGCTTGCCGGTCAAGGTTCAACGACCTGAGGGGAATCCCTTTTTCCAGAGATTCTTGGAACAGAAGAAGCTGCTCCCTTTCCCAGGCGTGTTTCCGGGGATCGGTCCTCCAGGTGTTCTGCTGCTTGGAGACAATCCGGCTGAGGACCTCCAGATCGGCCAACAACAGCTCCGTTTCCACCACCGAGACGTCCCGGGCGGCGTCTACCCGATCCAGGACGTGGACGATATCCGGGTCCGGGAAACAGCGGACCAGATGGATGATAGCGTCGACTTGCCGGATGTGCCCGAGGAACTGGTTGCCGAGGCCCTCGCCCCGGCTGGCTCCCCGGACCAAACCGGCAATGTCGATGAACTGAACGAAGCAGGGGGTGCACTCGCCGGGTGCCAGCAGCCGCTCCAGTTCCAGCAGCCTGGGGTCCGGGACCGGCACCTGGCCCACGTTCCGGTCGATGGTGGCAAAAGGATAATTGGATACCCCGGCCGCTCCCGAGGTCAACGCGTTGAAGAGGGTGGACTTGCCTACGTTGGGCAGGCCGACGATCCCGAGGGAGAGCATTGGATCATTCTACGAGGAAAGAGGAAAGAGAGAAGAAGAGGCGTCACGGAGACTTGCCAAGGGAGAGCAGATTGGCCCAGAGCCGGAAGGCGCCCGGGACGCCGGCGGGGAGTTGCCTGAAGAATCCCAGGCCCGTGTAGACGTAGGTGCCCTCCCCGTAGGTGGCGACGACCAAGGCTCCCCGTTTGACCTCCGGGTTGTAGGGGAAAGGATCCTGCAGCTCCAGTAGCGGCCGGTAGTCAGGATCCCATTCTCCGAGGAAGTAGAGACCCCGTTCCTGGACCCATCCCTCCCAATCGGCATCGGTGATGGTATTCGGCCAGTTCAGGACGGGATGATCGGGCTCCAGAACGCGCACCGGTGACGTCTCGTCGGTGACCCGGTCGTGGGGACGGTGAATGCGGGCCGGATAGGGGCCGTACTGCTCCCGGTTGAACTCGTACTTGTTGTACTGGACCAGCAAATGCCCTCCCCGGCGCACGTATTCCAGAAGCCGATGGTTGTTGGATCTCAGATCCACTCGATTCAGGTAAGCCCGGACTCCGGTTACGATGACGTCGAAACGGAACAGGTCACCCTCGGCCAGATCGGAGGCGTCCAGATAGGAGAGATCCAATCCCAGGTCCTCGATGGAGGCAGGGACCTGGTCTCCGACTCCCATCACATAGCCGACCCGCACCGGGGCCACCTTCACGTCGAACACCTGGACCAGCGACCGGGCTCGCCGATAGAGGTGCCGGGTCTCGACGTGGTGGTAGTCGATGGACCGGTAGCCCTGGGAATAGGTCCTGGCTCCGACTCTCGCCCGGGCCTCGAGCCGGTAGCTGCCCGGCTCGAGATCCTGCGGAGGTTCCACTTCAAACGTGACGGCCGCGGTTTCCCCCTCCCGCCGGAACGACAGATCGCGAGTTCGAGGATGCACCCGCCAGTCCTCCGGCGCCAGCAGCTCGACTCGCGTTTCGAGGCTCCCCGCGCGCTCGTTTTCCACTCGGACGTGGAAGACCTTCTCCTGTGCGGCACCCGGCACGAAGATCCGGACCTCCGGTTCCAGGACCAGAGTCACTTCCGGCACCACCTGAAGTTCCCTTCGCCGCTCGCCACCGATCACCGGATCGAACCAGCGGTACCGGACCGGAACCTCCAGGGCGGCTTCGATCTCGTCCACGGCGTACGTGACCCGGGCCTTCAGGGCCGGTGGACTCACCGCCTTCACTCCGCTGAAGCCCTCGCGGACCGAAAAGAGATCGATTTTCGAATCGCCCCGAAACCAGTACGGCTGCGTGTAGCCGGCTTCGGCCGGGACCGTGACCCGGAACTCGCTGGTGTGGCCGGATCGGCCCAGGCTCCGGACGTTCCAGTCTCCAGCGCCCGACAACTGCACCGAGCGCAGGCCAACCGGATTCCCGGAACGGCTCAGAAAGCGGACCTGGACCGAGACCTCCTCACCCGGATTGACGCGTCCGTCCCGGCTCTGCCGGACCAGTGCGTCCAGGTAGATGAAGTTCCCCTTGCCGGCGGCCGCAAGAAAGTCCTGCTCCTTTGCGCGAAGAAGAAATCGAGCCTCGGCATTGCCGGTTAGGGCCGCCAAATTCCGGACCAGCGCCAAGCCTCGCATGACGCCGGCGGCTGACTGCTCGAGGCGAGACTCGGCGTAGTCGTCGCGGATCTGCCGGATCAGCCGCCGGAGGCTCTCCAAGCCGCCGGCCAAATCCGGGTCATGCCGGGCCACTCTTCCCAATGAGATATCGAGGCCTCCGAAGAAACCGGTCCCGTCCTTCAACTCCGTATTGCCCTTGACCAGCCGGTAGTAAGCCGTCCGCGATCCCGGCTCGGGCAAAATGTTCATCCCCTGGCAACGGTGGCTGCTCCGGGCCCGGGCTCCAAACTCGGCGTAGGATTCTCCCAACAGCGGGTCGTAGTCGCCCACCTCGATGGCGGCTGCGCGACCCGGGGCAGAGCGCCCGTCTCCCCAGGCCCATCCCACGCCCGGCGCCTGAAAGAGCCGGGAGGACCGCCAGGTCCGGAGGCCCTCCTCGAGCTGCTCCGGGAAACGAGAGGGGTCCGCGGCCAGTTCGAAGGCCTTCGCGGCCAATCGCGCCGAGGCCTGATGATGTTGTCCTCCACCCGCACCGCGGGGGTTGAGGGTCAGGATCACATCCGGCCGAAACTCCCGGATCACCCGGACCACGTCCCGCAGCACCTCCTCGCCCCAGCGCTCCAGGGTCTCCTCGACGCTGAAGGAGTAGCCGAACTCATAAGCCCGTGTGAAGTATTGCCTGGCGCCGTCGAAGCGATGCACGCGCATGAGTTCCTGGGTCCGGAGCACTCCCAGGGCTTCGAACAGTTCCGGACCGATCTCGTTCTGTCCCCCGTCGCCCCGGGTGAGGCTCAAAAGCGCAGTACGAATCCCGAGCCCCCGGCTCACCTTGGCCAGGACGGCATTGTTTTCGTCATCGGGGTGGGCGGTGATGTAGAGGAGCGAACCCGTGGTCGGGAGACGCCGCAACGCCAGGCCGAAGCCGGTCAGTCCCTGGTCCTCTTCCAACTCCGGCGGCGTCGCGGCCAGCAGAAGAGAGAACCCCGGCAGCAGCAGAAGCCCTGCCAGACAAACCAATAACCTTCGGGATCGTGCTGTCCCGCAACGGTCGATATCGAGTCTCTCGGGTTCCATAGACTGAACTCTCCGGACTGGGAACAGGATCGTGTACGCGGCCGCGGGCGGCGCAGTCCAGCGCAAAATCTGTAAAATCATACCAGTCTCGGAACGGAGCAGGCATGGGCGACTCCTATTGGGCAGCGGCGGTTCAGATGACCTCGGGAGAGGACAAGGAGCGCAATCTGACGGCCGCCGAGCGGCTGGTCCGGGAGGCGGCCGAGCGGGGAGCCCGGCTGGTGGCGCTGCCCGAACTCTTCAACTGTCTGGGCCGCAAGGAAAAGGTGGTCCAGGCCGCCGAGCCGGTTCCGGGTCCCACCAGCCGGAGGATGAGTGATCTGGCCCGCCGTCTTCGGATCACGCTGCTGGCCGGCAGCCTCTGCGAGCGGGCCGAGGGCCGGGACCGGGTCTTCAACACCAGTCTCCTGTTCGACCGCTCGGGAACTCTCTTGGCCCGTTACCGCAAGATCCACCTCTTCGACGTGAACCTGCCCGGGCGGGTGACCTATCAGGAATCGAGCTGGATCGCCCCCGGACGGGACGTCGTCTCCGCCGAGACGGACCACGGCCGACTGGGCCTGTCCATCTGTTACGACCTGCGCTTCCCTGAACTCTACCGGCAACTGGTCCGCCAGGGCTGCCGCATTCTGCTGGTCCCTTCGGCCTTCTCTCTGCCGACGGGCCGGGACCACTGGGAGGTGCTGTTGCGAAGCCGCGCCATCGAGAACCAAACCTACGTCATCGCACCCAATCAGTACGGTCAGCACACGCCCGGATTCGCCACCTGCGGACGCTCTGCAGTCATCGATCCCTGGGGCGTCCCCCAGGCCGTAGCCCCCGACGGTGAAGGCGTGATCCTGGCCCGGCTGGATGCCCGGCGGCAGGAAACCATTCGGCGGGAACTCCCTGCCCTGAGCCACCGCCGACTTGACCTGGAAGGCTCGATTAAGCAAAGATGACCATCAGTTCATGCTTTTTTTTGCCCGTTCGTTCTTGGGCAATAGTCCCGTGTCGCACCGAGAGCGGGGGGTCCTTCAATAAGGGGTAAAACATGAAAAGATCGATGTCCCTGATCGTTTCCGCCGCCGTGGCGTTTCTTCTAACGACGGTGGATGTCCCGGCCAGGAAGATGAAGGCGGACCAACTCGTTACGCTTCATCTGAAGGCCATCGGCGAAAATCTGGCCCGAAAGAACCGGGTTGCCCAGGGTTTGGGCACTATGGACATCCGGGTCGGAGGGCAAGGCAAGCTCGGCGGGCCCGCAATGCTCTTGGCGGAGGGGGACAAGCTCCGGACCGACTTCCGTTTCGGCCATACCCAATACCCTCGGGAACTCCTCATCCGAAACGGGGACAAGGTGGATATCGCCTACATCAGTCCGGGCATCCGCTCCCAACTGGGGAGGTCGATCTGGAACGACTTCCCGCGTCTGGCTCAAGAAGGACTCTACGGAGGCGTTCTCTCCACCGACTGGGCGCTGCTGGACCTGAGGAAGAGGCGGGCCAAGGTCCGCTACCGGGGTCTCAAGAAGTTCGAGGGGAAAAAGTACCACGAGCTGGAGTACAGGCCCAAGAGGGGGGTGGACTACAAGATCCGGCTCTACTTCGAACCCGAGACCTACCGTCACGTGGCCAGCCACTACAGGCTGGTCGTCCCAGACGGGATGGGGCGGGGGCTGGTCGACATTGGAGGAGCTGGCCCAATTGGAGCAGGCGGTCCGGGGCCCGGTGCTGGCTCAGGTCAGTCACCTGGCGGGAGTCGACGTGAGATCGGAACCCAGACCGGTCCGGGGTCCCGAAGCTACATCAACCTGAGCGAGAGGTTCTCGGACTTCAAGGAAGTCGACGGTCTGACTCTGCCGTTTCACTACAAGATCACTCTGAACTTCGATGCCGCCGACTCTTTCGTAGGACACTGGGAGATCAAGATCGACCGCATGTCGCACGATCGTAAGATCGCCGCCAAGGCCTTCGCCATCAAGTAGATCCCCGAATCAATTCGAAGGAAGGGGCACTCCTCGGAGGCTTCGGGACGTGGTTCGTGCCTGTTCGCCCCGGAATGATTGATGAGTATTAAAGAGAGGGTCAGTTGGGCCGCACTGGCTGCGGTGGTGTTGCTCTGCGCGACGGTGGACGGGTCGGCCAAGAAGATGAAGGCCGATACACTGGTCGCTCTCCATCTGCAGGCCATCGGCGAAAACCTGGTCCGGAAGAATCGGGTCGCTCAGGGTTTGGGCACCGTGGACATCCGGGTGGGAAACAAAGCCAAGATGGTCGGCCCGGCCATGCTCTTGGCAGAGGGGAAAAAACTCCGGACCGAAATCAATTTCGGCCACCCGCAATACACTCGGGAGACCCTCATCCGCAACGGGGAGAAGCTGGATATTGCCTACGTCAGTCCGGGCGCCCGCTCCCGGCTGGGGGGTACGCTGTGGGACTTCTTCCCCCGCTTGGCCCAAGAGGGGCTCTACGGAGGCGTCCTCTCCACTGACTGGACGTTATTGGACCTGCGAAAGAGACGGGCCAAGGTCCGTTACCAGGGACTCAAGAAGTTCGAGGGCCGGAGGCTTCACAGATTGGAGTACCGGCCGAAGAAGGGAGTCAACTACAGGATTCGGATCTACTTCGAACCTGAAACCTATCGTCATGTGGCGAGCAGGTACCGGTTGACTTTGCCGGCCGGCATGGGGCGGGGACTCGTAGACATTCGTGGAGGAGCGTTTGGAGCCGGTTCC
Source organism: Acidobacteriota bacterium (assembly GCA_965217775.1). GTDB lineage: Bacteria > Acidobacteriota > UBA6911 > RPQK01 > JAJDTT01 > JAJDTT01. Next base: position 638,193 of record CBDCJH010000002.1, on the reverse strand, counting down.
GGGCCCGCAGACAAGATTCGAATCACCTTGACGGAGACCTTTTCGGACTTCAAGGAAGTCGATGGACTGAACCTGCCGCATCACTACAGGATTGCACTCAACACCTCTGCGATCGGTGGTTTCGTGGGACATTGGGACATCAAGATCGACCGCATGATGCACGATCAGAGGATCGCCGCCCGAGCCTTCGCGATCAAATAAGCATCAGGAATCGAGCCGGGGAAATAGTGGCGCTGCGTAAAGTTCCGGACTGGGTTAGGGCCGAATGACGACGAGGTGAATCATGCCTAAGTGGGGATTCCGGATCGCTCTCTCCGCCCTGTTGTTGCCGATCTCGGCAGCGGATGCAACGGCCAAGAAATTGAAGAAAGAGGAGCTGATCGCCCTCCATCTGAAAGCCATCGGCGAGAACTTGGTTCGGAAGAATCGGGTCGCCCAGGGATCGGGTTCCATGGACATCCGGGTGGGCGGCCAGGGCAATCTGAACGGCCGGGCCATGCTCTTGGCGGAGGGGGACAAGCTTCGGACCACGCTCACCTTCGGTCACGTCCAGTACCCCCGGGAAACCCTCATCCGAAACGGCGACCGACTCGATATCGCCTACATCACTCCAGGAGTCCGCTCCCAACTCGGGACGACCATCTGGGAAAACTTTCCCCGGCTGGCCCAGGAAGGACTCTACGCGGGCGTCCTCTCCACCGACTGGGCACTGCTCAACCTCAGGAAAAAGCGAGCCAAGATCCGCTACCGGGGACTCAAGAAATTCGAGGGCCGAAGGCTTCACGAAGTCGATTACAAGCCCAAGAAGAAGGTCTCCTACCGGGTCCGGCTCTATTTCGAGCCTGAGACCTACCGCCACGTGGCCAGCAAATATCGGATCGTCGTGCCCCGCAGTGCCAGCCGAGGCCTGACCAACATTTCAAGCGGAGGAGGAGCCCCGGTGGGCGCCGGCGGGGGAATCACTCCCGGAAACCGCACCGTATCCAATGATCGAGGCAGTCTGTTGGGGCAGATCGGAGGCCCGGGAGCGGGGGACGACCCCACAAACCGAAGCACCGTCGAACTGACGGAAAGGTTCTCGGATTTCAAGGAGGTCGACGGACTGACCTTGCCGCATCTCTACCAGATCACTCTCAACGTCGACGCCAACACCGGATTCGTGGGCCACTGGGAGATGAAGCTCGAACGCATGTCGCATGATCGTCAAATCGCCCCCCGGGCCTTCGCCATCCCGTAGCAGGGCGCCCGGAGGACAAACGATGCAAGGAGTCGTCGCCGTCTCGCTGGGCCCCCGGAAGGAGATGGTATTCCGGGAATTCCCTCTTCCCGACGTGGGTCCCGACGACATTCTGGTCCGCGTCCGCCGCTCCAACATCTGCGGTTCGGATCTGCACATCTGGCACGGTCATGGTCCCGAGATCACCCAGGGGGAGGGCTTCGTCCCGGGGCATGAGATGGTGGGAGAAGTCTTTCGCCTCGGTCGCCGGGTGAAGACCGACGTGCTGGGGCAACCGCTCGAGGAAGGCGATCGCATCGCCTACACCTACTTCCTCCCATGCGGCAGTTGCGCGGCCTGCATGGACGGATCGCCCGCCTGCCCCAACCGGTCCTTCCACTGGTTCCAGGATGCCGGGAAATCGCCTCACTTCAGAGGGGCCTACGGCGAATATTACTACCTGCGCCGGGGACAGACGGTGTGCAAGATCCCTCCCGGATTGAGCGACTCCGAGGTCTCGCCGGTCAATTGCGCCCTCTGCCAGGTGCTCTACGGTCTGGACCAGATCGGGATCCGCCTGGGCGACACGATCGTGGTCCAAGGCGCAGGGGGTCTGGGACTGTACGCCTGCGCCCTCGCCAAGGAGATGGGCGCCGGTCAGGTCATCGTCTTCGACCGGCTGGAGAGCCGGCTGGAGCTGGCCCGCTCCTTCGGCGCCGACCTCACGGTCAACATCGATACCGTGAACCGGAAGACCCGTCGAGAGATGATCATGGACCTGACTCGCGGCGACGGCGCCGACGTGGTCGCCGAATTCGTCGGCTCACCGCTACCGGTGGAGGAGGGCGTGCACCTGCTCCGCCAGTTCGGACGATATCTTTGGGTGGGCAATATCGCTCCGGGGAGGACCGCCGCCCTGGACCCGGCCCTAAATGTCCGGTCCGGACACACGCTCCGCGGGATCATCGCGTATGCCCCCTGGGCACTGCCCCGCGCCCTGGACTTTCTGGCCCGCCGGGGGCACGCCTACCCCTTCGAGCAGATCATCTCCCACACTTTCCCCCTGACGGAACTCAACGAGGCCTTCGCCCTGGCCGACGAAGGCAAGGCCATCCGCGTCTCACTGACCTCCTGATCCGAAAGCGGGAAACTAACGTAGGCCGGGTTTCAGACTTCGTCTCTGCGGAACCGTTCCAACAGATGATCGCAGGCCCGGACCGTGAGGGCCATCATGGTCAGGGTGGGATTCTGGCAACCGGCGCTCACGAAACAGGATCCATCGGTGACCAGCAGGTTGTCGACATCGTGGCACTGATTGTAGGGATTCAGCACCGACTTGGCCGGTTCGTGCCCCATCCGGGCCGTCCCCACTTCGTGAATTGCCATGCCCGGAGTCGCCGTCCGGGCATTGACCTTGATGTTGCGAGCCCCGGTCGACTCCAGCAATTCGGCGGCCGTTGCGGCCGCGTCCTCCATCATTGCCGCCTCGTTGGGACCGTGGGTCATCTGAATCTTGAGGGCCGGGATCCCCCAGGCGTCCTTCTTCTGCGGGTCGATCTCGCAGTAGTTGTCCAGCCGGGCCAGGGATTCTCCGAACCCACTCAGCCGGATCATGTAGAAGCCCTCCTTGACCGCCGCCTTGTAGGACGCCCCGAAGCCTTCCGCATCGAACCGGAAGCTGGGTGAGCTGCCCCCCTGGAAGCCGTAGCCTCGGATGAACCGGGGGTGCCTCTTCCCGCCCGCCAGATTGCGGAACCGGATCATATAGATCCCGTTGGGGCGCCGCGGGTCCGACGCCCGCTTCCGGACCGGGAACTGAGGCAGCTCACCCGCCGCGCCGGCGCCCACCACATGGTCCATGAGGTACTTCCCCAGGAGTCCGCTGGAATTGCCGAGACCGTCGGGGTGGTCCCGAGTCGCCGAGTTGAAGAGGATCCGGGTCGATTCCAAGGCCTGGGCACATAGAATCACCGCCCGGCTGCGAACCTGGTAGGTCCGGCGCCGGTGACGGTGGACGTAGGTGACTCCCCGGGCCCGGTTGCGGGACGGGTCCATATCCACCTGGTTGACGATGGCGTCGGTGAGGAGCGTGCAGTTGCCGCTCCTCAAGGCGTCGGCCACGGTGGTGGCCGGACTGTTGAAATAGGAAGCGGTCACGCAGCCCCGTTCGCAGGGACCGCAATAGTGGCAGGCCGCGCGCCCGTTGAGCGGCCGGGTCAGGACGGCGGTACGTCCGATGGTCAGGGTGCGGCCGAATTTTTCCCGCGCCCGGCTCCGGAGCAGGCGTTCTCCGCAGGTCATGGACATGGGGGGCAGAAACTGCCCGTCGGGCAGCTGCGGCTTTCCCTCCGCCTGTCCGCTGATGCCGACGTACTTCTCGACCCGGTCGTAGTAGGGCACCAGATCCCGATACGAAACGGGCCAGTCGTCGCCGTAACCGTCGTGGCTGGCCGCCTTCAGGTCCAGATCGCTGAGACGATAGCTCTGGCGCCCCCAGACCATGCTCCTGCCTCCGACGATACGAAGCCGCTGCCAACTGAAGGGCTTGTCCTTCGGAGTGGTGTACGGATTCTCCAGATCGTTGACGAACCAGTCGTAGTTGTACTCGGTGCAGGCGTAGCAGGCTTTCTGGATGGGACGCGTCCGAACCAGTTCCGGCGAGTGGGTCCGGTATTCCAGCTTGTAGGCGGGCATGTGTTCGGTGAATTCCCGGGGAGAAACCTTGCGGCCGGCCTCCAGCAGGACCACCTTCAGGCCAGCCTCCGAGAGGACCTTGGCCGCCCAGCCTCCGGTGGCGCCGGACCCGACCACCGCCACGTCATAGAGCACGCTGTGGGGAGCTTGGACCAGGGCGGAACTCACTTGTGGAAACCCTCGGGATGCGGGCATCCCGGAAAGGAACCGGACATGGCGTCCTCGCTCCATCCCAGTTCTTTCAGGCCCGCCTCCGAACTATAATAGGCTCGACTGATCCAATCTTTCAGTTGCAAGAAGTGGGAGTGGCCTGAGAACTCGGACCGGTTGCCGCGCCAATTCACGAGCTTGTGGGGATAGGCGACGAAATTGAGAAACTCCAATTGGCTCTCGGAGGGAAGGTGGATGAAGGCCGCGCCGTAGCGTCCCAGGCATTCCCCGTCGAACCAGGCCAGGCTGTCCAGGAACCGGCTCTGCGCTTCGCGAGTCTCACTGGCCAGAAGCCGGTCGATGAAGCGGTTGACCAGTGCGGCCTTGGCCCCGGGGGTGTCGGTCTCGGGGATGATGAGGTCGCTCAGTCGGATCAGGGTGCCGTTCTGGTGGGCGTCCAGGAAGACAGGTGTCCAGTCGGGAGAGGCCAACTCGGCCGAGGCGTCGTGGCCGGGAGGAAACTCCCGGGCCCGAACCGGCTCCGCTCCGGCCAGGGCCGCCGTCAGCGACGCCCCGAGAGATCGTCCAAAGAAATCGCGGCGCTTCATGATCCCGGCTCCTGACTTCGAGAATATCCCGAGAGAGACAATATAATCTACGCGGCCCAGTCTACTACCAAGGAGGAACCCATGCGAAGAACAAGTCTACTGCTGGCATTGGCCGCCTTCGGTTGCGCTCCTGCCGTCGATCCGGCAACCCCTGAAAGCGTTTCCCAACAGCAAGTCGAGGAGGGAGTGATGAGCCCTTCCGGTGTGCAGAGTCTCGAAGCGATCTCCAAGCTGGAGTTCTCGTGGGGATGGATCCGCTGGATGATGAACTCCCAGATCGACCCCAATGCCGAGCAGACCTTTGGAATCGTCGAGCTGAATCCGGGCCAGCAGAACCCTCTCCACTCGCATCCCAACTGTGAGGAGCTGTTGTATGTGGTCTCGGGGTCGTGCCGGAAGACGGTGGGAGAAAAGACCCATCTCATGAAGCCGGGAGACCTGGTGAGGATTCCCACGGGTGTTCCTCACCGGGCGGTCACGGTAGGGGACGAGCCCATGCTGGCGGTGATCGTCTACAGCTCGGCCGACCGGCAGATGGTGATCCACGAAGAGTAGTTTCCCTAGCTTGTGGATCTCCAGGCGCATCATTACCATGGCAGCGATATGATGGCGACTGCCGACCACCGAGAGAGTTCCTGGAACCGGCGGCGCTGGATGGCCGCCGCCGCGGGCGTGACGGGACTCGCCGGGATTGAAGACATGGTCCTGGCCTTTTCGCCGGCGGCCTACGGCGTCAGGCGAAGCGGGCGGCCCCGTTCCGAAGGTCCCCGGAGCCGGATGAAGATCGGCTCCTTCGAAACCACGCTGGTGGCGTCGCCCGACTACGCTCTGCTGAATTCCTGGAACGTCCACGACACCCACTTCCAGCGCGCGATCCTGGAATTGGAGACCACCGACGGCTACACGGGAGTGGCCGAAGTCGGGGGAGCGGCGCTCCAAGCCCTCCAAGCGGCGGGTGAGACCGTACTGGGACGAGACCCCCTCGAGATCGAATATTTCCGCCGACACCTCTCCCATCGCTCCGAATTCGCCCCAAGGCACAATGCCGAATCCCTGGCCGCGGTGGAAATCGCGTGTCTGGACCTGATCGGAAAGGTGATCGACCGGCCGGTCGTCGATCTGATCGGCGGCCCCTTCCGCAATGAGGCTCCCTTCTCGGCCTACAACTTTTTCGTTCTCCCGGTGGAGGGAGGACCGGACATCACGACTCCCGAGGCCATGGCCGGGGAATTCCTGGACTTCCACCGGGACTACGGATTCACGACCTGCAAGTTCAAAGGGGGCGTTCTGAAGCCGGAGCGGGAGATCGAAGCCTTGACCCGCATCCGCGAGGCCATGCCTCAGGCTAAACTCCGCATCGACCCGAATGCCTCGTGGAGCGTGGAAACTTCGGTGAAGGTCGCCCACCGGCTGGAGCCGCTGGGGATGGAGTACCTGGAGGATCCCACACCGGGACAGGAAGGCATGGCCGAGGTGCGCAAGCGCACATCCATTCCCCTGGCCACCAACATGTGCGTCACCCGCATGGAGCACATCCGCCCCGGGTACGACCGGGGGGCCATCGACATCGTGTTGCTGGACCCCCACTATATGGGCGGGCTCAACAACGTGCGGCATTGGGCGGCCACGTGCGAGGCTCTGGGATGGGGTTGCTCCGGCCACAGCAACAATTACCTCGGCATCTCCATGGCCACCCAGGTCCACATGGTGTGCGCCATCTCCCACATCACGCACGACGTGGATTCGCACTATCCGTGGACCACTCAAGACATTATCCGGGGCGACATGCTCCGGTTCCGGGACGGCAAGATGGCGCTCCCTTCGGGACCCGGCCTCGGTGTCGAGATCGACCCGGACAAGAAGGCCGTGCTGGCCGAGAACGTGGCCCGCACCCGGCCCCGGCACGGTCTGCTCCATCAATGGGATCCCGGATACCCCAAGGACCGTCATGGCGTCCGCTGGTAGACCGGGCTTCCGAAACTCAGCTAATTCCTCATGAAACGCTCCCTCTTCCTGCTTTTTGGCCTGCTTTTGTTGATTACCGGCTGCGGGCCGGACCCCGCTTCGACTCCTCCCTCTCCGGAGGAAATGCTGGAGACCTTTCGCATCAGCGACGAGTTCCGGGTGGAGATCTTTGCCGCCGAGCCCCACGTGACCGATCCGGTAGAGCTGGCGTTCGACGAACAGGGACGGGCCTGGGTGGCCGAAATGCGGGACTATCCCTACCAGCCGCCTGAGGGGAAACCGGCCCTGAGCCGGATCCGCGTCCTGGAAGACCGGGACAGGGACGGCCGAGTGGACCACTCCACCGTCTTCGCCGAGGGACTGCCCAACGTGAAGAGCGTCCTGCCGTGGAAGGACGGCGTGCTGGTGAGCTCGGCGCCGCACATCCTTTATCTGCGGGACACCGACGGAGACTTGAGGACGGATGAGACGACTCCGCTGTTCACCGGGTTCACGATCCTGGTGGATCCGGAGGGCCAGCTCAGCAACCTGCGCTTCGGGATCGACAACTGGATCTACGCAGGCAATGACAGCCAGGCGGGAATGATCACCTTCTCCCGCCGGCCCGACGCCGAACCGGTTTCGGTCTTGAACGCCGACCTCAGGTTTCGTCTCGACCGGAATCTATTCGAGGCGGCCTCGGGAGCCACCCGATTCGGACTGAGCTTCGACGAGTGGGGACGTCGCTTCTTCTCCCAGTCCGGAAGACACGTTCAGCACGTAGTGGCGGCCCGGCGCTATCTCCAGCGCAACCTCTTTCTGACGGCTCCCCCCGTCACCCGATCCATCTCGGTTCACGATCAGCGCATCTTCCAGCTCACTCCCCCCGAGGCTTGGCGCGAGGCCCGCACGAGGATGCGGCAGCGGCGCTCCAGGGAGCTGGGGAGGGAACGGGAAATGGCCTCCACCGGCTTCTTCACCGGAGCGACGGGAAACACCATCTACAACGGAGACACGTTTCACCCGCGCTACCGGGGCAACGCCTTCTCCGGCGACGTGGCCGGCAACATCGTCCACCGAGATGTCATCTCTCCCAGCGGTGTCAGTTTCGTCGCCAACCGGGCTGAGGAGGAAGCGAGCCGTGAGTTCATAGCTTCCACCTCACGCTGGTTTCGGCCCGCCAACTTCACCGTAGGTCCCGACGGGAACCTCTATGTCATCGACATCTGCCGCCAGTATGTGGAGACTCCGGCCTCCATCCCCGAGCCCATCAAGGAGGGCCTCAACTTCTATGCCGGGATCGATCACGGCCGCATCTACCGGATCGTGCCTCGGGATTCCGCCGCCAGCCCGTACGTTCGCCCCGAACTCCACAAAGCCGCCACACCGGAACTGGTCGGGCATCTCGCCTCGCCGAACCAGTGGTGGCGTCTCACCGCCCAACGGCTCCTTCTCCAGCGGCAGGACCGGTCCGCCCTTCCCGCGTTGAGAGAATTGGCGGGTTACCGAGAGAATCCCCAAGCCCGCCTCCATGCCCTCTACTCTCTGGAAGGCCTGTCCGCCCTGGAGGAATCCATCGTCGGAGCAGCCCTGGGAGACGAACATCCGGGTGTCCGGGAACAGGCCGTCCTCCTGGCCGAAAACTTCCCCGGTCTCCTGCCCCGGCTGGTGAAGATGACGGCGGATCCTTCCCCCCGTGTCGCCTTCCAACTCTCCCTGAGCCTGGGCGAATTTTCCGGTCCCCGTGTGCTTGACGCCTTCCGGGACTTGCTGGCCCGTCACGGAGAGGACCCGTGGCAACGAGCCGCCATCCTCAGCTCCGACGCGGGCTCCTCGCTGCAGTTGCTGGAATCGATGGTGGCGGAACGCGGCTATTTCAAGGATCCGACTCCGAACAAAACCGGCTTCCTGGAGGATCTGGCCGCCGTCGTAGGTGCCCGCAACCGGGGGCAGGAAGTCCAACGCCTGGTTCGCGTCTTGGCCCGGTCCCGGCCGCTGCGAGAGAAAAGCTGGCAGACGGCGGGGCTGACGGGGCTGGCCCGGGGTCTGGAGCTGGGACAGGTGCTTCACCTGAAGCCGGCAGGCGCGACCGGGTCACTGCGAAACCTGTTGGCAAGCCGTTCACAGGAGGTGCGCGGCGCCGCGGCCAGAGTCGGCAAACACTTCCGAGTTCCCTCGCTGGTGGCGGCCGCCAGGAAGGCCGTCTTGGACGAGACTCTTTCGGCAACCCGGAGATCCAGCTCCATCCGAATGCTCGCCTCCGCCCCTTACCCGGAGGTCGAACCGATCTTGTCGCGTTTTCTGACTGCCTCGGATCCGGAATTGACGCGGGCCACCCTGGAAACCCTCTCCTATTTCGAAGACCCGGGTGTCAGCCGCCTGGTCCTCGAAGGGTGGAGCACGTTGTCCCCGGATGTCCGTGCGGCCGCTCTGGCGATCCTCCTCGACCACCCCGAGCGGGTGCGGGCTCTCTTGAACGCCGTCGAAAGCGGCGCCGTCGAACGGGCCGCGCTGGACCATCAACAGAAGCAGTTCCTGAGAAACTACCCACGGGAGCAGATCCGACAACAGGCCGCGCAGGTCTTGGAGGCGGATACCACGGACCGGGAGGCACTGGTCGAAGAATACCTGCCGATTCTGGAGCTGGAGGCCGACCCGATCAACGGCCGGGAGGTCTTCCGCCAGGAATGCGCCCGCTGCCATGAGCCGGATCAGGGGGTTGGCGTCGGCCCCGGGCTGCGGACAGCGGTCCAGGGCCATACGCGCGAACAGCTCCTCTTCGACATCCTGAATCCCAGCGGACTCATCCTGTCCCGCTACCAGAACTACATCGTCACCACCCGTGACGGCAGAGTCTATGGTGGGATCATCGCCGCCGAGACTCCCGGCACCCTCACCCTGAGGAGCGGGCCGAATCAGGAGGAAACCATTCTCCGGGGCCGAATCGCCGAGATCCGGGCTTCGGAGGTGTCGGTCATGCCCGAAGGTTTCGAGGAGAATCTGACTCGTCAGGAACTGGCCGACGTCATTTCGTTCATGCAGGCGGGATACCTGATCCCCGAGGAGCTGGCCGCGCCGAGGGACAACTGAATCCGATCCACCAGGTCACAGGTCTCGGCCACACTCGGACCCTAAAATGACATCTAATGGACTCTTTATTCCCCCTTTAAAATGTGCATGTAGACTTCCATTGGCACTAGCCCGCATTTCTCACCAGGGGGCGTGACGAGCGCGCAGTCTGTCCCGGAGAAACCTTGGAAAGATTCGCGTAAATACTCAAAAACAGATCCTTTTTCATCAGACGCGTAGCGACTTGGTGTAGCAGCCCGTGGCAAAAGTCATCACGGCATTCGACCGTCCCTGCATCCCGGCGGGCGGGTTTCGCACCCGCTAGGAGAAAGCGCCTTTCCACGGCGCACGAGAAATGCGGGTTAAGGTCCTGCTTCCCGTTTCCGGGAATTCGTAGGGCGGTCAGTCCCTCTTCGGCCTCCGGAGGGGATCGACGGCAACCATCCCTTCGCTGCGAAAACCGAAGACCTTGGCGTTGAAGAGCCGAAAGTGGAGACGCACGGTCTTACCGGCCAACTGCGGAATTCCCTCGCCCCCCTTCCAGACCAGGGGCACCCAATGACGGTTCCCCGAAATGGGTTGAGCCCGGTAGACTTTCCGGTCCGGATCCCTCTCCACCATCAGTTCGACGGCCACTGATCCGGAATCACCGTGAGTCCTGAGGTTGACCTCCACCGGTTTGCCCTGGAAGCGAAAGCGCTGGGTCGTGAACTGGCCCTCCTGCGCGGCCTCGATACCGGCCAGACGGCCATCCTCCCAGGTGGCCCAACCGATTCCCCGAGGCCACTCGCGATCCTTCTGGAAACGGACCTTCCACCACTCGTTGTGGGACCAACTGCTTCCGACGATGGGAACCGCCATCCGGCCGTCGGGCAGTTGCACCATGGAGGAGACGGCGTACATGGAGCCGCCGGCCCATCCCCCCGGCTTGCCCAACTCCACGATGGATTCACGGCTCACCCAATTCCAGACGACGCCGTCGAGGCTCGTGGCCAGCCGCAGGTCGACCAGGCTCGTGTCCCGATGGTAGACGGAGGCCACCATGAGGTGGGTGTTCTCCGTCCCCGGGTAGTGGAGGTAGGTGTTGTTGTAGAAGTCGTCGGAAGGCGACTCTTCGGGTCCGGGAGTCAGGACCAGGTTGGGATGGGGCCACCGGCGGAAATCCGAGGTCTCGGCTCGGGCGATGCTGCGGCGGCGAGGATAGTTCTGCCGCATCAGCATCACGTACTTTTTCAACTTGCCGTCGAAGTAGATGCTGGGAACACCGTCATTGTTGAAATACGTGTCCCAGAGCGGTTCCGGAAGGCGTTTCCAATGGATCCCGTCAGGAGAGACGGCCGCTCCCAGGATGCCCCCCATGCTTTTGGCATCCGGCTTGAACAACCGGATATTGGTGAGGCTGGTGGTCTTGTACCGCTCCTCGGGAGGAGCGTTGGGATCGACGAAGATGTGACCGTTGATTCCGGCCAGACCGTCGAAGGCAATCAGATTGTTGTCCCGGCTTCCCTCGAACTCCAGCATTCCCATGGAGACTCGTTTCCAGTTCAGGCCGTCCCCGGACTCCGCATAGCACACCCCGGAGCCTCCTCCGTCCGATCCCAGTTTCAAGCGGCCGTCAGGGGCCACCACTGCGCGGTCTCGTACGGTCCAGCCGCAGCCATACCAGAGACGGTAGCGGCCGTCCTCGTGGAGCACGGTCTTAGGCCCGATGCCGCTTCTTTCCCAAGGTTTCTCCGGTTTGAGCCAGGGACCGACCAGCCGTCCCTTCTCGATGCCGATCTTCACGCCACTGGCGGCCCTTATTCTCCGGGAAGCAGTGGGTCCTTCGGAGATGTACATGGTGGCCTTGTAGTAGTCGCGCACTTTGGCGATCAGTTGCCGGTCGTGTTCGTCCACATAGGTCAGATCGACGGGAAAGATGGCATTTCCCGGATCCACCTTGGTCCAATCGGTGAAGATATGCGTCACCACCGGGGAGGAGTCACTCTGGGACAGGGATATCCCCCACGAGAGACTGCAGACCATCCCCACCAGAATCGATTTGAAGCGGCGTTTCGTGTTCATTTGGGCAGTGTTCCTCGGTAGTTGACCGTCCGTGCCAATTGAGAATTCGTCCTGGCAGCGCACTCGACTTCAGACCGGCCAGAGGGAAGATTCTATCGAAACTTCAAGGAATAGAGATCCGCGTCCTTCAACACGAAGCGCAATCTCACCGGGTCTCCCGAGATCCTCCGCATCAATTGTTCGGAGGTTTTCCGGGACCGGCTCCGGTCCCACTGGACCTCGTGGTCGATTTCATCCCCCCACAAGATGGGCGATTCCTCCAGGGCGAAACCCGGCATCGGATTGCCGTACAGGTCCTGGATCTCGACCTGAATGCTTCCGGCGGCGGAGGTCGCAAAATTTAGGATCAGGGAGTCGCCTTCGAAGATCAGCGGTTTGGTCAGGAATTCACCTTCCGCGGCGCCGGCATTCACGGAGGCGAAGCCGTCGGTGCGCAGTACGAACCGCTCCAGGTGAACGCTGGGGAAAGTGTAGTGCCGCTGCACGTAGAGGGAAATCTCGTCCGGCGCGGTCGCCACCAGACCGGTCGCCGGCGTGTTGGCGCGATGAATCCAGTTCCGGACGTGGCGGCCGGGCCGGATGAAGGCCTCCATGAAGGTCCGATGCCACCGCTGTCCATCGCGGCTACTGAGGAGAACCACGTCCGACGCTCCAGCGTACCGCTGGGACCGGAAGGGTTCCAGAGTGCGCCAGGGAACCATGCGCCGGGGGAAAGCCAAAAAGATGTGGGGAGCTCGAAAATAGGGGTTCGCGGCGTTCGTATAGAAGTGCTCCGGAGGAGTGTCCCCCACATCGATGTACTCGGGTGGGGTCCAGTGGATGAAGTCGGGGGATGTGGACCTCACGACCTCCCGGACCCTCTGGTCCCGGAGGCCCCGGAGATAGGCGACGTATTCCTCCCGTTCCGAGTCCCAGAAGGCCAGGTCGCCTCCCCAGTCCACCTTCTGTGTGATGAGGGGCTCGTCCTGGATGAGTCGCCAGTGGATCCCGTCGGCAGATACGACTCCCATGACGTGCTTCAGACCCGGAGTGTGGTAGCTGGCCAGGGCCTTGTAACGTTGATCGCCCGGCGCCCGGAGATTCCCGTCCTTGAACGCCATGAAGCAATGGGACGCGTCTCCATGCGCCCCGGTCCAGACGATGTTGTTGTCCTTGGATCCATTGAACTCGAAAAGGCCCAGAGAGGGGCGGGTCCAGTGGATTCCGTCCCGGCTCTCGGCGTAACAGGTCCACTCCGGATGGTCGGGAGTGACGGTTTCTCCCGGCTCCAGCATGGAGACGACGGTCAGACCCTTGGCGGCATGAGTGCTGCCACGGTAGTACATGCGATACAGGTCGCCATCCTTGAAGACGGAAATGTAGTCGCTCGTGCTTCCTTCCCAAGGGCGATCGAAAGAGAGGACCTTGCCGGCCGAACGGGGGGGATGGAGTTTCAACTCCACGCCCCGCATGGATTCGATCAGGGTGTCGTCAACGAACAGCTCCAGGCGCGAGCCCAGTTCCAGCGGATCACCCTCCCGGGCGGTTTGAGCCGGAGAGACGTGGACCCAGAGTAAAACCAATAGACAGGTCACCATCACGCGAAGCTTCATCGTTTCATCCTACACGGCGTTCGAAGTGCCGGCGCGGAAAGTGGATGCATCCCACCTCGACTCGCGTATCCGTTTTTCCGGAGGGAGAGATGGTAGCCCCAACGGGAGTCGAACCCGTGTTACCGCCTTGAGAGGGCGGCGTCCTAGGCCACTAGACGATGGGGCCACCCGACGATGACGGTTTTTTAAACCAATCCGGGCGGCATTGTCAATTCTGAGGACTATTTCCCCATACCGTTCAGGCCAGCAAGATGCCTCTGAAAAGGTCGAATGATCGAAATGGGTTCAGCGCTTCAATTTCTGTACCAAGCGCTCCTCGATCTTCGGATTGATGATTGCTTCCCTCGCGAGCAGATTCAGGAAACGGTCTCTGTCAACTACCGTTTCAAGGCCCTTGGCTTCGCCTTGGAACACGATCTCGGTTCCACCCCGTGAGACTTCCAGACGATAATCGCCATACCCCAATTTCACCCGCGTCTCAAGACAGTCCCATCCTTGTGTCCGGGCCAACTCCAGGGCAGCGGAAACCTGGCGGGCACTCCAACTGCCGAGAAACCATTCGGCAAGGGGTTTCGGCCGTTCCGGCGGCGGTCCCAGGTCGAAGCCGGTGGCGGCCATTCGATGGCTCAGGGCAGCCATGCGGTGGGAGACTGCCCGGGAAGCCGCCGGGCCACCCCGCAAGGACAGCGGCAAAGCCAGCCATCCGGAACGGGCGCCGAACAGCACGGCAGCCGCCACCCAGTCTTCGTCCCTCAGTTCCGGAGCCTGGACTTCCAACAGCTCGGTACAGGTCCGTCGAAGAAACAGCAGCGACATCGCCCGAGGCAGCGGGGTCGCATACTTCTCCCAGAGCTCCGAAGTTCGGAACTTCCCCAGTCCGGTCAGGGACTCGAGGTCGTTCCTTAGCCTTCGGACACGCTCCCTCAATTTGGATGAAATCTGCGTCGAGGCGTCGCCGAAGTATTCGAGCAGCGCGCTAGCCGAGTCAGTCCCGCCATCCGCGCCCATCTCCTGCGCGAGTCGGCCGGCCGCGCCCCAGAACAACCGTCGCCATGCATTCCGGCCGGCGGCGGCGGAAGTGGACTCCATTGCCAACCCCACCTCACCCCCGGAGCGCATCCATGATCCGAGTCCTGCAAGAATCGTGCCCGCCAGCTCGGGCGCGGGTTCCGGAGGCGGATCGAAGGCCAGGCGACAGGCGGCAACGGCCAGGGGCTCTTCGGTCGCGGGCATTTCGTTCGCGCATTTGCTGCCTATCAGCCGCAGCATCGCCATCATGCCGCCGGCGGCCTGGGGCGGACCTAGTGGCACATCCCGAGGCGCAGGTGCTCGTTGCGGAGGCCAGGGTGCGTTCGAGGCGTTCGAGAACCGCCTTCTGTCCGTTCTGGTCGTGAACTCGGCCCAGGGCACGTTGCCGAAATCCCGAGCCTCCGTCTCGCACGCCTTTCGCTCTTCCACCGATCGAAACAGGATCCTCTCGATCGAAGACGTCGGTAGCGGCGCGGGCAAAAACAGCAGCTCAGGCTTACCCACGTCGTCGGGGAACCGGCGTTCCCGCAGGTCTCCCGAGCCCAGAGCCACGATCCGCCCGGAAAACCCCTTGAGAGAGATCCTGACAATGCAGGGTCTGAGGTGCTTCGCCTCGGACAGGGAGCCGGCAATGGCTGCGCTCAAGGGTCTGCCGGTGAACAATGGGATCCAGCCCGGGCAACATTGGAGGGTGTCCTGATAGTACTTGTCCCCGAAACCGGTGCGCGGCAGCACCAGACCCGAGCCCAACATGTACATCAGATTCAGGTGATTGGTGACCAGGTAACCGGCTGCCGGTGCTGTCCCTGGCGTGGCGGATTCGGGCGGTCGTGCAGGGTCACTCAACAGATTACGCTGAGTCATCAGTTCCCGTTCCTCTCCTTCAAACACATCCGCCGCAGCAATTCCGGATCGTCAGGCAGTATCTCTTCGATTCGACTGTCGACTCCGCTCTGTCGAAGCAGGATCACCTGTTCCTGCGCCCGGGCCACCATGACGTAGAAGAGCTTCTTTGTCGGCTCTGGATCGTCAGGTCGATAGTAGTGCTGATCGATATCGGCCAGCACGGCGATGTCGAACTCCAGTCCCTTGCATGCTTGGGCGTTGATCACCAGGATCCCGCCTTCGTCGAAACGGATGTCGGGCCGATGGTCGCCGTAGAAGGTTTCGATGTTTGGGAGATCATGGTCCAAGATGTCCCTTTCCACGGCGCGCAATCCGTCGAGATAGCGTTGCCGGACGGTGTTGTTGGGCGCCAGCACACCGACCAACCTGGTCGGGTCGCGATCAGAGAGCAGGACAATCCGCTGGCAGATCTCTCCCACGCTCTCCGGAGGATAGTCGAAGAGCCATGCGGGAACACCCCGGCGCTCAGGCAGCCCTGGAGCCGGGCTGGCGGGGTCGCCGGTCCGGAACGCGTGCGCCAGCTTCGCCACCGGCGCGCTGTTACGGTAGTTGTAGGTCAATTCAATGACGTCCTTTGTTTCGATGCCCAACTCGGTTTCGATGTCCTCGCGACTGCTGTGGGCGTCCGTGATCTGCTGATTCTGATCCGCCGCCACGAAAAGACGTTCGAATCCCAGATGGACCAGGGACCGGTAAAATTCGGGCGGCATGTCCTGGCCTTCGTCGATCACCAGGTACGGAGTATCTTTGAGCGGCGTCACCCTCTTCACGTGATCCAAAACGGCCGTCCAGTTGACAGCTCGGTACCCACCCGGTGTATCCGGATGCTCTCTGGGCAAGAGTCGGCCGATGATTTCCCGGAACTTCTCGGCGAACCACCTCTCCCAGGTGGCGCTAGACAGCGTTTCGCCAGCCAGTTGGACGCTCGAACGGTGGAGCAGGTGATTGTGGACCAGGAACACATGACGGTCACGATCCCGAGCGTGACGCCGGACTCGGATCAGCGCCAGCACCGTCTTTCCAGTCCCAGGGCCGCCGACGATCAGGTGCTGGCCCTCTTTTGGCAGAGCCCGAGCCGCTTCCTGCTCCTTGCTCAGGTCCTGGACGCCGGGGAGTTCGAACCGGCGCTTCGCCATATTAATTCCAGCGTAAAGCACGCCCGGCTGCATCGAACAGCCCCGGTAGACGACCGTCGACGTCCGTGACGAAGATTCGATCCAACAGCATGTTGCCGAAGGCGCAGCTGGTCTCCGGCACCAGGGCGCAAGCGTGGCACGCCGCGCCGTTCAGGAGACCCGGGCCATGACCCTCCTGTCGGGCACAGACGGGATCCAGCGAACACCAGGAGGCCGCCTCGACTGCCGCGCTCAGCAGGCGCAGAAAGCGGCGCGGCTCCGCCTGACTCAGCAGGCCGCCGAGCGAACCTTCCGTATCCGGCACGGCGACGTAGATCAGAATCCCCGCCATCGGCTCAGGTCCTCGGTCACGACCGATCTCGCAGTAGATTCGATCCTTCAGCGAGGCCGCGGGGTAACCGGCCTTGGTCTCCAACTCCCGGATCATCAGGTGGGCCAGCGTGTGGAGAGCCAGGAAACGGGGAGAGATCTGCGGTTGCGGCTCCACAGGCAGGCGCAGGTCAGACTCTTCGAAACGCTTGCAGAACGCCTTGGCGCGCCCCTTGACACCGGCATGCTCCTCCCAGCGCCGCAGAAACGACTCTCGTACGGTGAAGAAGAGCCCTTCACCGTAGAGTTCCAGCGCTGGCAGCCATTCGGCTTTTCCGGTGAGGTCGGGAGGCGTCACTTGGCCTCCGAGCCGCCGGAATCCCGTCAGCACCATGATCTCCTTGAGTCGGTTGACGGCGATCAGCCGATCCACCCCGGCGGTCAGCCGTGCGGCGGCGCCGTCCAGCTTCCGGCCGAGATCAGTCCATGCCGGCGTGTGATGCTCGGTGACGAAATCCTCGTCCTCTTCCAGATCCGGGATCTCTCCGATCAGTGCCCGGTACTCGGCGACGAACAGATCTTCATCGCTGATCGGTTCCCCGTATAGAGGATATCCGCGTGCGACCTCCCCGACCGCGCCTTTGACCTCATCGATACTACATCCCCACTCGCGGGCCATTCGCTTCAGAGTCGTCCTTCGCTGGAGACGAGTTCGTGCCCCCCGGATCTCCGCCTGCTTTTCCGTGCTGCTGTACAGGCGGTCCACCACGGTTCCCTTGCGAATGCGGGACTCTGGGGGAATGACCAACGCCGTCCGGGTCTCCGCCGAGTGGACGCGAACGTCGTTGATCTCGAGTATCCAGGCCAGTCCCTCCGGCGGACTCGGCGGAGGGTCGCGGAACCATGGCTGCGGCCACTCATGCACGGAATAGGGAAAACGCCCCCCGATCGAGCCAGAGGCTCGACATTCCTTACAAGAGACTCGGTAACCTCGCGGCGCGGGTCGTATCTTCAGGTAGGGGGTCGTCCAATCCGCACGACACGCACCTTGATCCGGATGCCTGGTGTCGTGGTGCGCCAGCGCATGCCAGGGGACATCCGCCAGATACCCGTGCTCGTGAACCAGCACCCAGGGCGTCTGTTCCAGCTTTCCGCCGCAGACCGGATTGTCGTCATCCCTCCGGCCGCCCTGTCCCGGACCCGAACAAAGCAGTGGGTCGATCTGCACTTGGCCACGGGTTTCCGTCTCGCTCGTCCGGGCGCGCCGCCAGGGACGATAGTGCAGCAGTCCGCATATGGAGCACCGTGTCCAGCCCGGAAAACGCATGGCGGGTATGGGTTGTCCCAACACCCTGTCCTCCTCGATGCGGGCCTTCGGCGGCGTACACAGGATCCTCTTGCCGATACGAAGGGTGCTGCGCACCCGTTCGACGTGTCGGATCACCCGCTCTTCGTGACCTCTCCAGAGGGAGGTGTCCTTCACCGTCACCAGATGTTCCGGACCCCGGACCACGGCGCCCACGGAACAGTGCCGCAACAGGTGCGAAAGGCGCACCGGCATGGCGTCGTCAATCATCGCGCTGCAACACTCCCGTGTCTTCGACATTGCGCATGGAGTTCAACGTCCGCCACAGCCCCCGAGAAGGAGGGTCGTCGAATTGGCGCAACAGGCCGTCGGAGCTTCCATCCTTCGCCTCGTAGTTCAACCGGCGCTTCTGCCGCTCGCAACGCCGCGCCTCCTCGTGCCACCGTTCCGCGAGCCGGTCGAGGTGGCGGAGCGTGGCGCTCCCTCGGGCCTTGTCGGCCTGCCGGCAGCGGCACTTCAGCCGTTCGATCACGGCCCTCACCGTGCCGTCTTCCGTGTCGAATGCGCCGGCGTCCTGGTTCCTGCACAAGGCGTCGCAGCCGTGGCGCACGGCGGAGACCAGGGCCGCATGCAGGGCACGGGTGCGAACTTGATAGGTGAACGGCGTCACGCTGGTCGGCTCTACGAAACGGTAGAAGGACTCGTGGTAGGGCCGGAAGTTCTCGTAATGGGAGAGGCTGCGCGCCTGGTGGCGATAGTAGTTGGCGAACACGAGGCCCGGGACGTGGGCGCGCCCGATGCGGCTGCTCGCCTGAACGTACTCGGCGGTGGTGAGCGGCTGTCCGTTGATGACCATCGCCGCCAGCCGGTCGACGTCCACTCCCACGGAGATCATGTTCGTGGCCAGCACCACGTTCAGACAATCGGGGTCCCCACGCTCCAGCTTCAAACGATCGAAGGTTCGGGCATTCTGCTGTGCCGTGGACAGGCTGGTGAGTTGCGCCAGGCTCCGGAGTGTTTCGGTTCTCTCCCTGGCGCCGTCGCCGTCTCCTTGATCGCGTCTCCTCTGTTCCATTTCTTGATCGAGACGCCGCACGACGTCGCGCACCGAGGTGGCGTAGGCGTTGTGGCTGTTGCCGACGCCGCGCAAGCTGCCATGATAGATCACCTGAGTCCACCAAGCTTCCAGAAGATCGTCCCGATCCCGCTGACCCTCAAATACGGAGAACGGCGCCTTGAGCAGAGCGCCTGCCAGCGGCGCCAGACAGTGCTGCTGATCCAGCGCCGGCGCCAGATAGCCGACGTAGAGACGGCCCGGACGCAAGTGATCCGCGCGCGCGAACCAGGAGTCGTCGGCCGAGAGGCCCGGCGGCGGGAAGACGGCAAGCTCTCGGCCGTACAGACTTCTCACCTGCTCCCGCGCCATGCGGATGGTCGCCGTCGAGGCGACGTACTTGGGACGCACGCCGCGTTGCGCCAGAACCGTCTCCAACGCCGCCTCATAGAGGCCGGCCACGGACCCCAGGGGTCCGGCGATGAGGTGAAGCTCGTCCTGGATCACCAGTTCCGGTGGCCGGCAGGCACAGCCGGTCCCCGGTTTCGGGCTGCCGAAGAAGCCGACGGCGCGTTGTTCCCAGGCCAAGCGGGCAAACTTGTCGATGGTGGCGATCAGGAGCGTCGGCGGGCGTTCATACAGCACTTCGTCCACGACGTTGCAGGGCAGGGGCCGCGGGTCGACCGACTCGCCATCGGGACCGAATTCGCAATCGGGATTGCGGCACAGAAATACGAAGTCAATGAGCGTCGCCCGGTAGCTCCGCGGCGCGGTGAACTCATGGTGGCACCACGGGCACGCTCTCAGCACGAGCTGGTGACCCGCGTCCTCATCGCCCGTCGCCAGATCGTCCACGCACCCCTTCGCCTGTCTGCAGGTGTTAGGAGTCGCCGCCCGGCCGACCCAAATGCCGACGGTGATGGGCTCTTCGCCCAGCCTTGTCGGGTCGCGGCGCCGCAACAGCTCCAAGGCGCAGATGATGCGGGTCGCGCGCTCGAACTGTTGTCTAGTCAACAGACGTAGCGTATAGCGCATCAGAACCACCGTGCCGCCGCCGACGCTCCCATGTCGCAAACGGCGCCACACGATCAGGAAAGCGATCAGGCCCAGGTAAGCTTCGGTCTTGCCGCCGCCCGTGGGAAACCAGATCAGGTCCAGGACGCCGCGGAAGTCGTCCTCCTCCCGAACCGTGGACTCGATGACGGCCAGCAGAAAGGCCAGTTGGAACGGCCGCCACCGGTACTCCCGCGAGTCCTTCCGTTCGTCCCTCTTCCTTTCATCCCGGTTGCGATCCTGCTGCCGCATCTGCGCCAGCATCGCCAGATTGGCTTGGCGAAATGCAAACTTCGCTCCGGCGTCGGTGCGGAGCAGCGCCACACCGCGGCGCATGCGCTCCCGCGCCGTGGCCATCCGCCCGCAGATACGCTCGGCGGTGGCCCGTTCCACCGCGGTTTCCAGATTTTCGGCCTCCCGAGACCGTTCCCTGATCCAGCGCTCGTATCCACCCACGAAGGCGTCAAGCCGGTCGAGGACCCCATCCCAGGGCGCTCCGGCCAGGTCCTCCATAACCAGAACCTCTTCATCGACACCTCGGGCATTGACCGTCACCAGGGGAACTTCCACCTGCGGTATGAATTCGGCCCAGATCCTGGCGGGTGTCCCCAGTTCCACGGACCAGCCCACCGCCGCGCCGTGACCCACCGCATAGATGCGCTTGTGCCGATACTGCAACTCGAGTTCCCGCTCCTCTTCGGTGAGCAGATCCGGGTCCACGCGCGGGTACTCCGCCACCTCCCCGTTTACGACCTCCACTTCCAGACCCGCCTCGAACAGGCAGCGCTCGTCCCGGTCCTCATGGAATCGGGCCGGCTCCCGGCGGTTCGCGAAGACCACGGTGAGGATGCGGCCGTCTCCGTGTGTCCGCTCGCGCACTTCGAGGAGCACATCTTCGGGCAGAGTAGGGTCGCCCCCGGGCCATTCCATTGCGAATTGGAGGGACTTGCGCCTGTATTCGCGCCTCAGAAACCGTCCTCGACTATCTCTTTCGCCCGTCCGTTCGTAAATGGCGGCGGAAGCCGTGATACGCAGGCTCAGGTCGTCGCCGGAGCGAACAAAGAACGAAAAACTGACGGAGGACGGAGGCACGTAACGCCTTCGCCGAACCGGTTGCGCCAGATTCCGTTCAGCGGCCTCTCCGTTAACGACAGGCGACTCGTGCTCCTCGTCGTCCGCCGGATTCGCCGGATCGAGGCCCGAGAATCCTGGTTCCACGGGATGTAGAACGCCCGTGGGATACCGCTCAAGCGGGGATCCCTGCAGGCGACCAACATGCACGGGGCCGATCAGCTGGCGACTTACCCAGTTAACCAGACGTTTCCGGTGCTCTCCCCAACGCCTTGCGGATAAGTCACTGCTCGGTGAAGGCATTGAACTGACAGTTCGCGACCGAAGCCGCAGCGTCGTGATTCCGGTTGCGGGTGGAGTTTGATCTGTGGTTCGAGTTTAGCCGGATCTCAGGAGTATCAGAGCCCCCATTCCGGCAATAATGCAGTTGGGAAATTGCTCTTCCTAATCGAAGTGCTTCACCTGCAGTCGCTCTGCGGCGTGGTCCGTCTGGTCTACGACGGAAGCCGCGGCGACACCCATGGCAATGGATATGGTCTCGCTGATTTCTTCCGGGGTGGCGCCGCACTTGAGCGCCTTCCGGAGATGACCGTCGAGACAACCCTCGCATTTGAATCCCAGGGATGCGGCGATAGCAATCAATTCCTTGTGCTTGCGGTCGATGACGGACGACTTGTAGGTCTCCTGGTAGAACTTGAAGTAGATCTTCCGCATGCGGGGCTCGACCATGCTGTAGGAGGGCCACTTTTCCAGATTCCCCGGATCCTTCTTGACTGCCATGTTGAGCAAAGGTTAGCACACCGTCTCAGGGCCGTTCCAGACTCCAATCCCACGGTGCAGGGGACTTCAAGAACGGACGCCCGAGCAATTCTGCTACTATCTTTGACCCGTGTCTGCTGTGGGAATCCTACTGCTGCTGTTCCTCCCGGCCATGGGACAATCCCAGGATCGGGCAAGGGTCGAACTCGTGGCCGAGAGCGGCCCCGTCACCATTGAGGCCGACCGGCTCGCCCGGGAGTCGAAGGATCTCTGGGTCGCCGAAGGGCAAGTCGTCATTACCCACCAGGGCAGCACCATCGAAGCCGGGAGGATGACCTACGACTCCCGCACCGGCCAGCTCTCGATCCTGGAGAGTTTCGAAGTGAAACGGGGCGACCTCCGGCTCAAGGGCGCCGGCGGGGAGCTGAACCTGGAGACGCAGACGGGGATTCTGAGGCAGGTGGAGGGCTCCACCGACAGGAATATCCTGGTCCAGGCCGAGACCCTTCTCAAGACCGGTCCCGACAGCTATGAGGCGCGAAATGGCTTTTTGACCGCTTGCCGGGAAGCCGTCCCCAAGTGGAGCTTCACCGTCAAGAAGGGAACCATCAGGACCGGCGAGAGGGCCCGGATTCACCACACCTTCTTCAAGATCAAGAACATCCCGGTCTTCTATTTCCCCTTCATGTCGATTCCCACCGAGGAGAAGGAGCGCTCCAGCGGATTCCTGCTTCCCAGCACCGGCGCTTCCGACAACAAGGGAAGGCGTCTGAGCCAGTCGGTCTATCTGGTCCTGGGCCGGAGCACCGACATGATCTTCCATGAGGACTATTACTCGAAACGTGGCTTCGGCCACGGCTTCGCCCTCCGGACCCGGCCCAACCAGACCAGCTCTCTGGAGTTGGACGGGTACTTGATCAAAGACAGCCTGGACCAGGGAGGCGCCAGCCTCAATGGCCAGGGCGAAACCAGGTTCGGAAACGGCTACCGGGCCGTGGCCGATTTCAACTTCGTCTCCAATTTCACCTTTCGGCAGGTGTTCTCCGACAATTTCTTCACCGCCACCCGGCCCACGGAAAGCTCCACCCTCTTTTTGACCAGAAACCAAGGCGCCAGGAGTCTCAACGTCTCCTTTTCCCGCGAAGAGACTTTCTTTCCGGAGGGGAACGTCGTCGTGCAGAGCGCTCCAGGCGCCCAGTTCCGGCTGAGCGGCCATAGATTTCGGGGAATTCCCATTTATCTGGATCTGGACACCTCGGCCGAGGGGCTCACGCGGCGTGATTCGCTGTTGGAGACTTCGGGCCTGACCCAACGCCTCGATTTCTTTCCCCAGATCTATACCTCCATTCCTCTGGCCCAGGGTCTGCGACTGACTCCGAGGCTGGCCCTACGGGAGACCTTCTACGGGAACAGTCTGGCCGAGGCCGGCGACGGTGACTCGCCCCAAGGGTTCAGCGAAGAGGGCTTCTCGCGCCGGTATGCCGAACTGACGCTGGATCTGAAGGGATGGGGCCTCTCGCGGATCTACGGCGACGCTTCGCGGAGCGGGTCCATGAAGCACCTGATCGAGCCGACATTCCGATATCAGTACCGGACCGGTATCGATCAGTTCGATCGGCTCCTCCGCTTCGACCATCTGGATTCCATCACCGATACGAATGAAGTGGAGTACGGACTCTTCAACCGCTTCTTCGTCAAACGCCAGACGCCGCACGGCTCCCAGACGCGGGAATTGATGGCGTTCAAGCTGGTCCAGAAGCACTTTCTGGACCCCGACTTCGGCGGTGCCTTCCGAGCCGGCGCCGTCAACCAGTTTCTTTCCTTCCACTCCCTCACCGGCTTTCCTTTTGGAGGTCTGCGGAGAGGGTATTCTCCGGTCACGGCGGTGGCCCGCGTCACCCCGGAACCCCGTGTCAATTTCGATGTCCGCGCCGACTACGATCCCGACTTTCACCGCGTCCGAAATGTCGCGGTCATGGGATTCGTCCACAGCGAGCGAATCCTCCTGGGCACTGCCTACTTCGTGACCCGGGAGCTGGAGCCCGGAACGATCCAGACCAACCAGGTCCAGGGACAGATCGCCTTGGGACGCCTGGGCCGAGGCGCGTCCCTGTCCAGCACCCTCAGCTATGACGTCCACTCCGCCCGTTTCCTGAACTACCGCACCCGCCTCAACTATTTCTGGGACTGCTGCGGCGTGTCTCTTGATTTCGTGGGGTTCAACGTGGGAGTGCGCCAGGAGAACCAGATCCGGTTTTCCTTTTACCTCCAAGGAATCGGAACCATCGGGACCATCAAACAACCGCGGAGCGTTTTCTGACGGGTTCACCCGCCGGAGCCGCAATCCTGCTCTCTCTCGGGTCCAATTTGGGCCGCCGGGAAGACTACCTGGCCCGCGCCTTGAACCAGTTGAACGAACGGGGAGTGGACCCGGTGCTCTGTTCTTCGGTGTACGAAACCGAACCGGTGGGAGTCGTGGACCAGGGCCTTTTCCTGAATCTGGTTTGCCAAATTGAGACCCGCCAGACCCCCCCGTTACTGCTGGCCACCTGTCTGGACGTCGAGGCCTCTCTGGGCCGTTCACGCGCAGTTCCCAAGGGACCGCGCAACATCGATATCGACATCCTCTATTTCAGACAGGAGATCGTCCAACAGCGGCACCTCCGGATTCCCCATCCCAGACTCAGGAACCGGAAGTTCGTTCTGGTCCCCTTGAATGAGATCCTGCCCTGCTTCAGAGACCCGATTACGGGGAGAAGTCCTGCCGAACTGCTTCGACTCTGCCCGGACCGGACGCGGGTCGGACTCTATTGCGCGGCGACTCGCATCCGGGAGCCGCCGCACTGGAAGATCGGATAACGATGTCGTCCGGACCTGGGGCCGGCGCCGTACCGTGCGGTCGTCACCATCGGCTGGTATACTCGGCGGCGTTTTTCGGTCCTTTCCGGGGGCCTGTTTCCCGGCCGCAGCAGAATGAAACAGGAAGAGCATCAGGAAACGCCCGCCAAGCAGGAGAGCACCCTGCGGGAGTACTTCGTCACCACCGTCGTCTGCACCATCTTCGCGCTCTTCGTCACCACTTTCGTGGTTCATCCGATGACGGTTCCCACACCGTCCATGGAGCCCACCATCCTGGTAGGAGACCGGCTACTGATCGACAAATTCAGTTTTCGCAACGGTTACAAGCCGGGAATCCCGCTGGCTCCCGAGCGCGATATCAAACGGGGAGACATCGTGGTCTTCAAGTTCCCCAACAATCCGGAAGTCCTTTACGTGAAACGCGCCATTGGGCTGCCCGGTGAAGAGTTGGAGATTCGCGGAGGAACGGTCCATATCAACGGATCGCCGTTGGATGAGCCCTACAAGGTGCACCGCGATTCCGCCCTCGACGAAGGGCGGAACCTTCTGCACGACCCGCATCGGGGCGACCGTCGAGACAATACGAACCCCATCACGATTCCGGACGACAGCTACTTCGTCATGGGGGACAACCGGGACGACAGCGCCGACAGCCGCTACTTTGGATTTCTGCCCCGAAGCCATATCGTGGGGAGACCTCTGGTCGTCTTCTGGTCCTACGAGGACGCGTCGGATGCCTATCTGAAGACCTCGATTCCCGACATGCTTGGCCTTTACCTGGAGCGGATCGTCTTTTTCGTGACCCGGACCCGATGGAGCCGGATGGGGCACGTCGTCAGTTGATTCCGGGGTCGCCGGAGGGCCAGGAGGATATAGCAGGGAGTATGAGAACGCTGCTGGCCCACCTTTCACGAAAAAGGCGGGTTCTCGCCTATTGGTTCGTCCGGCTACGGAAAATGGCGCCGGCGAGGTTTCGCCGGACGCTCCGGACCCGCCCCTGGAATCGGATTCGTTCGGAACGGATGCGAAAAGGCCATCGCCTGTCAGACGGTTGGCGAATCCGGCTCTCCCGGGCCGGAGTCCTGGGACTCTTGGCGGCGATCTCCATCGGTCTCGCCCTTTGGGTCCGGACCGGCTCGACACCGGCGCCACCCTCCCCTACGGGGCCCGCTGCAGTTGAAGTGGACGCCGACCCACCCCCGGCCGCCCCAAGTCCTCAGCCGGCGATCGCTGAAAACACCCGCCGGCCCGATCCCGGCTTGGCGCGGAAGATCGACGCCCTGCTGGACAGCAAGCGGTACCGCCGGGCCTCGTGGGGAGTCGATGTGCGCTACGTCGACGGCGGAGCGGTTCTCTATTCCCGCGATCCCCTGAAGTACTTCATTCCGGCCAGCAACATGAAGGTCTTCACCACGGCGGCGGTTCTGGACCGTCTGGGACCCAACTTCCGATTCGAGACCCGCCTCGGTTACGAGGGGCAACTCCAGGAAAACGGGGTTCTGACCGGGGACCTGGTCCTGATCGGGGGAGGGGATCCCGGCTTGGCCAACAATCTGGATTCCGGGCCCATTTTCCAACATCTGGACAACCTGGCCCGCGAGGTGGAACGGGCCGGCATCCGGTTGATCCAAGGAGACGTGGTCGGTGACGACTCCTTCTTTTCCTATGCACCCCACGGACGAGGATGGAACAAGAAGGACCTGGAGTACCACTACGCCCCTCGAGTCTCCGCCCTTTCCTTCTATGACAACCTCCTGAATCTGGTGGCCCGTCCCGGCAGACGGACCGGACAGCCCATCCGTCTTGCCAGCTATCCGTCCAACTCCCTTTTTCAACTGGTCAACATGGGCACGACCGTCGCGGACGGTCCGCAAGCCACCGGATACTTCTACCGGTCCCTGGGAAACCACAAGGCGGTCATCGGTGGCCAAATCCCCGTCAACAGTCCGGGCTGGACTCGCCGGATCACGATGGAGGATCCCGCCCTGTATACGGCAACAATCTTGCGGGACCGTATTCGCAAGCGGGGTATTCGCGTCGGAGGCTCGGTCCGCTCCCGTCACGTTGCGCCCTCAGACGGCGTGGAAATGCACGAAATCTACGTCCACGAGTCCCCGCCTCTGATCGAGGTCATCTTTCGGGTCAATAGGGAGAGTCACAATCTCTACGCCGAGATTCTGCTCCGCACCCTGGGCGCCGTCGTCAAGGGCCGAGGCAGCGATTCGGGTGGACTGGAAGTGGTCTACGAGCTGCTTCGGGAAGCGGGGGTCCCGTTGCGCCTCACCGACCTTCAGGACGGGTCCGGGCTCTCGGAGCAGAACCTGATCACACCCCGGGCGCAATCGATGTTACTCAAGCACGTCGCGGGAAAGTCCTTCTTCCCCTTCTTCCTGGGGAGCTTGCCCGTTGCCGGCAGGAACGGCACGCTCAGGGGGCGGATGGGGGGAACGCCCGCGGCCAACCGCGTCTTCGCCAAGACCGGGACCCTTTCCAACGCCATCACCCTGGGCGGCTACGTCCAGTCCCGATCCTCGGAACTGTTGGCCTTTTCCATCCTGGTCAACGACCATCGCTTCGGCCACTACAACGCCCGCCGCGGCATCGACCAGATCTGCAGCCTTCTGGCCAAGCGTTGAGGAATTCCGGCCACATCGCGACGGCAAGGCATGACGACATTGGGAGCAACTCTGGCAGGGGCGACTCTTGTGGGCACCCGAATACTATCGTGAGGGGGATGCAGCACCGGTCGAATGCCCCGATAACCAGTGGCAAAGTGCAGCCAATATCGGCTGCACTTTGCCGCTGATCAGGGCTCGTCCTCATGGCGCCTATGCGGCATAGGAGCCCAACTCTCCCGCTACTGTCCGGATATCGCCCCGACAAACCTGTTCCAATCGGTTCAAGGTTTCAATCCGTCGGTGGCTGAACGTTCCCATGCATCAGCGTCGTCATCGGCATTCCATTCATCCCACGCGGCCGCATAATCGCTGGCGAGCTCCGTGGTACGCAATAGATACAGGGCTGTCCGCACCACTGCGGACCGCGACTTGATGCCTTGTGCGCGGGCATAGTGGTCAAGGAAGCCGACGTCTTCTTCGCGCAGGCTGATGCTGAGCTTCATCTCTTGATACTATCCAACCCGGCGTAGCCGGAACCAGAATTTCTTCGCCGGCGCGGTGGATTTCCAGCCGCCGACACTTCGTCCGGCCCCGTCTTGCTCCGATTTGGACCGAAGAGGGCGCCCACACAAGGGGCGCCCCTACGGAAAATTCTTCGCCCATTTGCACAAGATTTTGCGAGTAAGGAACTAAAATACTACTGGACATGCCACTTTCTGTCTGTGGTCGGGCCCGCCGAACGAGAACGTCTTGATCCTCTGAAAGCCCTGCAGGCGGTCAGAGAGTGACTCCAAATTGCCCGCCTCATCGCCGTCCTCGATCAGACCGGAACCCACGTTCGATCGTTTCCCGGTAGAAGGCTTCATAGAGTGGGGCGACCTGCCGGGCGGAGTAGTTCTGGGCCCGCTCCCGGCAATGGATCCTGAGCTCCCGAAGCCGATTCTCCTCGAGCAGGCTCACGGCCCCCCGGGCCATGGCGTCCACGTCACCCACCGGGTAGAGAAGGCCGGTCTCCTCTTCCCGGATCAACTCCGGGACCCCACCCACGCGCGTGGCCACCACCGGAACCCCGCAGGCCATGGCCTCCAGCGCCGCCAGCCCGAAACTCTCGGTCTCGCTGGGAAGCAGCATCAGGTCGCAGACCGAAAGGTAGTTCTCGATGGCGTCCACCATGCCGACGAAGAAGACCGAGTCGCCGAGGCCCAGCTCGCTGGCCAGGTACTGGGCGTTGGATCGCTCGACGCCGTCGCCGATCATGAGCAGGACGGCCGGGATCTGCTGCCGGACACGGTGAAAGACGCGGACGACGTCGTCCACCCGCTTGACCGGCCGAAAATTGGACAGGTGGACCAGGACCTTCTCGCCGCGGGGGGCAAACCGGCGATGAATCTCGGGCGAAAAGCGCCGCTGCATGCGGTCGACGTCCACGAAGTTGGGAATCACCCGGATATCGCACTCGCTGCAGAATTCCCGGAGTGTCGCCTCCTTGAGGAAGTGGCTCACTGCAGTGACCCCATCGCTTTTACGGAGTCCGAACTGGGTGACGGCCAGATAGGAATGGTCCCGGCCCACGAGCGTGATGTCGGTGCCGTGGAGCGTCGTGATCACCGGAACCCAGCGGGGATGAATCATCTCCCGGGCCAGGTAGCCGCTGATGGCGTGCGGAATCGCGTAGTGGACGTGCAGCAGGTCCAGATTCTCCCGCTTGATCACCTCCACCATCTTGGTGGCCAGAGCCAGGTCGTAGGGGACGTATTCGAAGAGGGGGTAGGCCATGGCTTCCACTTCATGGAAGAAGATGCGTTCCCCCAACTCCAGCAGGCGGCTGGGCATGGACGAGCTGATGATGTGAACCTGGTGACCCCTCTGGGCCAGACACTGGGACAACTCGGTCGCCACGATGCCGCTTCCGCCGTAGGTCGGGTAGCAGGTGATGCCGACGTTCATGGCAATTCCGGCAGCATTTTGGTCAGGCCTGCCGCGAATGGTGGCGTTGAGCGCGCCGGGATGAGCCCGGCCGCCCCGGGATCAAACGATTTCGTCCACCTTGAACTGGATCTTTTCGAAAGCTTCCTTGGAGATGCCGCCGGTGCGGCCCGATTCCATCTTTCGGGCCACGTAGCGATTCCCTTCGTGGGCAAACTGGAAGTTCCGGATCGACCCGTCCTTCAGCTCGATCCGGACCCGGACCTGAGGTTGAGGAAGATCCGTCCCCGCTTTGGCGGAATCGGCGTCGATGGACTCGAACTTGATGTCGTCCATGGGGTACCAGAACTTGTAGGCCAGAGCCTCTTTACCTTTTCGCTCCTCCGGCTTTTCCAGGATCCACTTGTAATCCTCCCGGCGAGCATGGATCTCCTGGTCCCCGATCTTCACGACGACTGCCGCGATATCATCCTGGTCGACGTCGATGACGTCCTTGTCACGAAATTCCCACAACTCCTGGACCAGCTTGTCCCGGACCTCCTTGCCGATGCTGAAGACGGGAGAACGGGCGGGATTGCGCGCCAGGTACTGGTCCTCGGCTGCCTCGAATTCGGTGCCCAGTTCGAGGGTTTCCCAATCTTCCTGACCCTCCTGCTGGAAGCGGATCGACAGCTGCGGTTTGTCCAAACCGAAACGGCCCAGATCGTCGCTCTCCTCGGAGACGTACCGCTTGGCCTCGGCGAACTCCAGCGAAGACAGGAGACCGGTTACGGCGCTCTGGTCGGCCGCCTCCTGCAGAGGCGATTCCAACATCCATTTGCCGTCTTCCTGCTTGAGCCGGAGTTTCTCCGCAGCGCGAAAGATCTCGATGGCCGCGATCTTGTCCCGCTCCATGGAGACCACTTTCTTGTCCCGCCAATCCATCAACTTCTTGTCGGTGGTGGTAAAGAGCCGGTCCGAGACCAGGTGAACCTGCGACTCGCCTTTGACCTGGACGTAGACCTTGCCTCCCGTGAAGTCGTCGCTGCCCACGCTCAGGACCTTGCTCTCGTCACCCGCCTCGACCGTCAGCTTGAGACGGGGCTCGGCGAGTCCATACTCTTCGGGTCCCGCGCCCACTTCCTCGAACGTCCGGTCGATGCGTGCCGTTCCCAGGTCGCGAACCAGAGAGTCGACGCTGGTCTTGTCGGCGGGCGCCTCCAGCGGCGCCTTGAGGGCCCAGCCCTCGCCGATCTTCTCCAGGAGAATCGGGTCTTGACCGGGCCGGTCCATCCTGACCGAACTGATCTGGTCCTGTTCCAGGCGCAGAAGACTCTCCTCCCGCTCCTTGGCCGCTTGGCGTGTCTTCTCGCCTTCGATCTCGTAGAAGTAGACCCAGAGGACCAAGGCCAGGAATGCAGCAAAGAGGATGCCGATCTTTTTCATGGTCATCATCCGGAAACTGCGCCGGAGCCGTTCCCGTACCCGGAACCACCCCCGGGAGGACACCGGGGCACGGCTCAGGGGCCGTCGAGCTTCATTTCCGCCTGATCCACACCGCCATGCCGAAGACCAGGGTCACCAGAGGCATGAGGATGACGGTGGCCCAGAACATCAGGGTCGATTCTCTCCGGGTCAGATTGACTCTGCGGTTCTCCGGATCTCTGGACTGGATCGCCACCAGATCCGTATCTTCCGCCAGCCAACTGACGGTC
Source organism: Acidobacteriota bacterium (assembly GCA_965217775.1). Lineage (GTDB taxonomy): Bacteria > Acidobacteriota > UBA6911 > RPQK01 > JAJDTT01 > JAJDTT01. The sequence goes on along the minus strand of CBDCJH010000002.1, from coordinate 607,136 downwards.
ATCCGAAGGAAGTCCCCGTTGGCGGACGTGGTGGAGTAGGCATTGGTGGCGAAATCGGAATCGCCCACGAGGACGATGCGCGACTCGCGGGATTCGGTATCACTCTCTACACCATCCTCGGCGCCGGCCTGAGGGTCCGGTTCATGAGGCGTCTCCCCGGCGCTGTCCTCATCCCCGGCCTCTCCGTGGTGGGACGACTCCTCTTCTCCCGGTTCACCGCCGGTCTCAACCGTCTTTGCGGCCACGGCAGCCAAAGCCAAGGGGCCCTGGACGTCCTGGTCCTCGTCGAACGCCGCCTGGTCGCCCTCCAGGTTCGTTTCTCCCCAACTTCGTGCAGACGTGGAGAAGAGCTTGGACGAGTTGTACCCGAGCGAGCTGTCGGTCACCTGCACGCTCTGAGCCATGGGGAAAAAGGTCATGACTCCACGCAGTTCATCCGTAATCGGGTGGGTCTCGTAACTGGAGACGATGGGCGCGGCCACTCCCAGGCCGAAGAGCTGCCCCACTCCGCTGGCGTCGATCACCACGTTCCCGTCCACACCCAATCCGTACTCAGCCAGAAGATCATCCATGGAAAATCTGGTCCGGGGGTCCAGCAGCAGCAGCAGCTTCCCTCCGCCCTCCAGGTATTCCTTCAGGAGTCTGACTTCATTGGGGAGAAAACTCACCGTGGGACCGGCCGAGATCAGGACCGCGGGATTCTCGGGCAGGGCATTCTCCTGCGCCAGGTTGTAGCTCCGGACCACGTAGTTTTGTCTCTCGATGGCCTCCTTGACCTGGGACAACCCCTCAGGACCGGCCTCCTCCGAACTTCGCTCTCCGTGACCCGTCATGAAGTAGACGATCTTCTGTCCTTCGCGTGTCACCTTGATGATGGCGTTGGTGATCCTGGCCTCGTCAAAATCATCCACGATCTCGGTCTTGCCTCCACCGGCCACGGCGACCTGGCCAAAGCGTTCCACGTCGAAACGGGCCACCTGGCTCGGTTCCTTCTGCGGATCCACCACCTCATAGTCGACCCGGGCGGAGACGTATCGGTACTGCTGCATCAACTCCTCAAAGGCTCTGGCTTGACCCTCTTGCTGGAAGAAACCCACGACGTGAATCTCCCCTTCCAGGGCCTCGACCACCTTCCGGCTCTGGCTGGAAAGGGAGAAGAGCTGATTCTCCGTCAAGTCGATTCGCCGGTTGTGGCGAAGGTTGAGGAAGCTCAACAGACAAACGATGGCGACCACCAGCACCGTGGAGGCGCCCGCGGCGGCGCCATGGCGCCCACGGCGCGAGGTCAAGCCTGACCGCAACTGCCCCAGGTTCAGGACGACCCAGAGAATCAGCAGGCCGGCGCCGCCGTAAACGGCCGTCTGGGCCTTCCAGTCCCAGAGATTGTTGACCGAATAGTAGAAGTAGCCGCCGATCAGACCTCCCGCGCCGGCGTAGATCAGAGTCTCGGAGGTACCGAATACCGAGACCAGAGGCTGAATCAGTTTCTTGAACACTTCAGGACCTCCATTTCGGGGAGTTCAGGGAAACCGAAGTCAGGAAGAGCCCCATGAAGATCAGCGACAGGTAGAAGAATACGTGGCTGGTGTCCAGGACTCCCTTGGTGAAGTCTTCGTAGTGGTTCATGATGGAGAGGTAGCGCAGGACCTCGTTGCCGAGCGCCGATCCGGCTCCGGCCATCCAATCCACGACCCACAGGATGATGAAGAAGCCGAAGGAAAGAATCCCGGCGACGATTTGGCTCTCGGTCAGCGAGGACGCGAAGATCCCCAGGCTCATGAGCGATCCTCCTAGGAGAAGGGCTCCCAGGAATCCGTTGAGAACCGGGCTCAATGGAGGCAGCGGATCGCTGTAGAAGTAGAGGAGGCACAAGTTGAGAATGGTGGGAACCAGCATCGCCAGGAAGAAGACCATGACCGCCGTGAACTTGCCCAGAATCAGCTGCGCGTGGGTCAGGGGCGACGTGAAGAGGAGCTCGACGGTGCCGCGCTTCTTCTCTTCCGCGAAGACGCCCATGGTAATCAGGGGAATGAGAAACAGAAAAATGGTGCTGATGATGCTGAAGAAGTGGGTCATGATCGTGGAGAACGCGTCCATCGGGGGCGGCGCGGACCCGAACTGCTGGGACTGGAATCCCATTTGCTGAATACTCTCGATCACGGAGGTGGTGATCCCGAAGAAAAACCAGCCCGAAACCGCGAAGAAGACACCCAGCACCACATAGGCGATGGGGCTGACGAAGAAAGCGTACAGTTCCTTGCCGACGATGGCGAAGTAGTTCCTCACGATGCCGCCTCCCCCTCCCGATCCGGCTCGTCCCCTTCCCGGATGGTTCCCTCCGCCGTTTCTTCCTCGGTGGTCAACTCCACGAAGACGTCCTCCAGACTGACGGACCGGACCTTCAACTCATAGAGATCGAGTCCCCCCTGGATCACCTGCCGGGCCACCGCATGGCGGATCTCGGCTTGACCGTCCGCCTCCACCAGCACGGAGGAGAGGCCGTTCTCCGGCTCTTCGACCGCCACTCGCCTCACCTGGGGGAGGGCGTTCAGCAGCTCCGTCACCCGGCCGCTGTCGCCGCCCACCGTGAGGTCGATCTGCTCCCCGCCCTGGATCCGGCTGGTCAGGTTCTGGGGAGTATCGACGGCCACGATGCGTCCGCGGCTGATGATGATGACCCGGTCGCAGGTCATGCTCACTTCGGGCAATATGTGAGTGGAGAGGATGATGGTGTGCTCACCCCGGAGACTGCCGATGAGCTCCCGGAACTCGATGATCTGTTTGGGGTCCAGGCCGATGGTCGGTTCGTCCAGAATCAGAACGTCCGGGTCGTGGATCAGAGCCTGAGCCAATCCGACCCGTTGCCGGTAACCTTTGGACAGGTGCCTGATCAAGCGTTCGCCCTGACCCGACAGTCCGCACCGTTCCTTGACGATCTCCATTCGGCCCGGCGTGTCGGAGCTGGCCAGTCCCTTGATGGTGGCCACGAATCGAAGGTAGCTGTCCACCGTCATTTCGGTGTACAGAGGTGGACTCTCCGGCAGGTATCCCACCCGGCTCTTGGCCTCCAGCGGGTGCTCGAAGACATCGTAGCCGGCCACCACTGCCCGTCCCTCTGTCGCCGGGAAGAAGCCGGCCAGAATCCGCATGGTGGTGGTCTTCCCGGCTCCGTTGGGACCCAGAAATCCAAGGATCTCTCCCTGTCGAACCTGGAAGCTCACGTCCTCGATGGCCGCCAGCAGGCCATATCGTTTGGTCAGATGTTCCGCCTCGATCATCTGTGTCCAATCTCCTGGGAAATTTCTCTGGGAATGAAGAATCTTCAGGAACCGCCGGTGGCCGCTCCTGACACGATACGCTAGGTCGGACCGAGGCTGGCGCTCCTCGAAACTTCTCGAGAGGCACCGTACCGATCCGTTACATAATCTTCCAGAATCCGAATGAACCGGTCGGAGATCCCATCTCCCCGCAGCGTCGTGAATTGCCTTCCGTCCACGTAGACGGGCGCCTTCGGCTCTTCGCCGCTCCCCGGCAGCGAAATACCGATATCGGCATGCTTGGATTCCCCGGGGCCGTTGACGATGCAACCCATGACCGCCACCTTGAGGTCCTCGACGCCCGGATAGAGTTGCTGCCAGTCCACCATCCTAAGACGCAGGTGATGTTCGATTCGTTCCGCCAATTCCTGGAAGAAGCTGCTGGTGGTCCGGCCGCAGCCGGGACAGGCACTGACCTGGGGGGCGAAGCTGCGAAGGCCCATGGATTGGAGAATCTGCTGGGCCACACGAACTTCCTCGCTTCTGCTGGCTCCGGGCAGCGGAGTCAGGCTCACCCGGATGGTCTCTCCGATTCCGTCGTGCAGCAGAACGCCCAAGGCAGCCGAACTGGCCACGATCCCGCGGCTTCCCATCCCCGCTTCCGTCAGCCCCAGATGCAGAGGGTAATCAGAGGACCGTCCCAGAACTCGATAGATCCGGATCAACTCGGGCGCCGAGGACACCTTGGCGCTCAGAATGATGCGATTCTTGGGGAGGCCATACTCCCGGGCCAGCTCCGCGGACTCCAGGGCACTGGCCACGATGGCCTCCTCGAGCACCTCCTCGGCGCTCTTGGGCTCGGCCCGGGCTGCGTTGACCTCCATCAGCCGTGACAGCAGATCCTGGTCCAACGAGCCCCAGTTGACTCCGATACGAACCGGCTTGTCATATTCCAGCGCCAATTGAATCAGCCGCCGGAAGTTCCGGTCGCGATAGCGGCCCCTTCCCACGTTGCCCGGATTGATCCGGAACTTGCTCAGGGAACGGGCGCAGGCGGGATGATGGCTGAGGAGCAGGTGGCCGTTGTAGTGGAAATCCCCCACTATGGGTACGTCGTTCCCTTCCCCTCTCAGCCGGCGCACGATTTCGCCGACGGACCGGGCCGCGGCGTTGCTGTTGACGGTGATCCGCACAATCTCGGATCCGGCCGCTGCAAGCTGCCGCACTTGACGGACCGTGGCCCCCACGTCTGCGGTATCCGTATTGGTCATGGACTGGACCACGATGGGCGCATCGCCACCGACCGTGACGTCTCCCACCTTGACCGCAACCGTTTTCCTGACCTGGGACATGGTCGAAATTCTACAATACGGCCCTCTTCCCCAACAACCCGGAAGGCCCTCGGAACAGCCCGGCCTCCACCCTCCGGAGGGCCGGAAAAGTTGTGATCGACAGGCCGATTTCGTATCATGAAGCCGCCCACTTCGAGGCGCGGATTTGGGCTCTGAAGCGGCCATGGAGGTGCCGGGAGCGGGTTCCCGACTCGTCCATTTTTCCCTCGAAGGAGTTATTCGAAGATGACCGAAATCATGGAACGCCTCCTGGAAGCGTCGAGCCCAAAGGAGTTTTCGGGCCGCATGAAGGAGGCTCAGAGCCATTTCTCGGCTCCCGCCGATTTCGTGGAGGCGGTGGCGGGCTACCTTCCCACCCGCTTGTATGAGAACTACTACGGCGATTCGGTTCCCCGCGGCTTCTTCGGCATCATGGCGGCCACCGAGGCCCAGACCATTCTCCCTGCGGAAACCGGATGGCGCCCCTACATACAGCAGACCTGGAGCGCCGCCAGGGAGCGGAAGCGGACTCCATGGAACCTGGACAAGATCGATGCCCGCAACCAGGAGAGCCTGGAGAAGCGCTGGCACCACTTCACCCAGGCGGCCGCGTCGGCCGACGTTCCCGCTTCGCTCGCATGGGCCAAGGGATTTCTCGCCAGCCCCTCGGACCGGGACTTTTTCCGGTCGCAGGGACTATCTTACGCCCTGGCCGATACGGCTCATGGAGGATTCAAATTTCTCTATCTGCTCCAGGCCTGGAAACTGGCTCAGTCGCTCCAGTGGAAGAACCTGGAAGCGATCCTCTTCCCTGCCCTCCATTACCTGGTGGCCGGCCCCCGGGAGAAGCAGCTTTCGGCCCGGGTCCGGGAATACTGGCAGGCCAATCCCCTGACCGCGGCCCTGAAGAACAGCGGGACCGTTTCCGAGGAACTTCGCTCCCGTTTCGAACAAAGCTGTCTCTTCGGAGAATCGACCGAAGAAGCGCTCGACGCCGTGACGCTTTTGAGTCAATCCGGCGCCGGTGTGGAAGCCATTCGGGACGTGCTGCTCCTGACGGCGGCTCAGGCCGTGGGCAACTCCCGGACCGGTCATTGGCCGGGTCCGGCCCGTGCCTTGAACTTCGTTTACCTCTTGGGAGACTGGGCGAATCTGGTGGAGCCTCACCGCCGGACCTTGGCGCTGCTCCTGGGAGCCGCCCTGATCCACCGGGCCTCGACGAAGAGTTCCGAAGGCGGTCAGAACCGGGTTCTGGACCAGCTCCCCGGCCATTTGCTTCCCACAGATGCCACCAAGGTCCTTCGAAGTGTCGTCAGCCATTCGGATCCATACGCGTCCGCTACAGCGGCCAAAGTCATTCTGGACCGGAATTCCGAGGACGGCGCCGGATTGGCGACGACTCTGATGGATTTGGCCGTCAAGAACGACGGGCACGTGTGCGGTGGAGACGACATCCTTCTGGTCAAGGTGGCGGCGGACTGCCATCAGGCCTCTTCAGCCGCCGACAGGAGCCGGTTTCTTGTCGCCACGGCCTTCTTTCTGGGGCGGGTTCCCAAGAGCTACGAGCTGTTCGGTGCCTACGGCTTCTAGGAAAACCGTAGGGGCGCCCTGGGAGGGGGGACATTCCTGTCCCCCTCTTCATCGCCGACCCGGAACCGCGGCCGGAGAGCCGCCGCTGACACGCAAAGGCAAGAATTGAGGAGAAACTCCCTTCCCGCCACGAGCGATCTTGCCATCATCGGCGCCGGTCCCATCGGCATGGAAGCGGCCAGTCGAGCCGCTCTGGCCGGTCTGAACGTCGTCGTCCTCGAGAAAGAGGCGGTGGGACACCACCTCTCCCAGTGGGGTCACGTTCGACTGTTCAGTCCCTTTCGATCGAACCACTCTCAATGGGGCTTGGAGCTGATCAAGGCGGCCTTTCCGAAGCTCTCCCTTCCGCCACCGGACAGCTACCCGACCGGTGCCGAAATGGTCGAGACCTACCTGAAGCCGCTGGCCCGGACTCCTCAACTCTCGGGCCGTATTTTGGCGGGGATCACAGTCCGGTCGGTGGGAAGGGAGGGCTTGGGCAAAAAGGATCTCCTGGGCAAACCGGAGCGCTCTCTTCACCCCTTCAGATTGCTGGTTGAGCGAGAAGGACGGCGCTGCATCCACAGATCCCGATCCGTGGTCGACGCCTCGGGGGTCTATTCCTGTCCCCAGTACATGGGCAACGGCAACATCGCCGCCCCCGGAGAGTGCGAGGCGCAACAGGCCGCTCCGGATCATTTTCACCGGCACCTGGTGGACGTGAGTGGGAACCAACGTTCCCGGTTCGCCGGTCGCCGCGTGCTGCTGGTGGGCGGCGGCTACTCGGCGGCAACGACCCTCGAGGCCCTCCAAAAGCTGGCGGAGACGGCGCCCCGCACCCGGGTTTTCTGGGTCAATTCCTCGCCCGAGACCGTCCCTTACGAGCGGTACCGGGATGATCCCTTTCCCTACCGGGACCGGATCGCCGCGTTGGCCAATTCACTGGCCCAACGTCCACCCTCCTGGCTGTCGTATCTGGGAAGCTCCATGGTGGACGAGATTCTGTCGTGGTCCCCGCGGGGTCCCTTCCGTGTGGTGGTCGACGGAACTCGGAACGGAGCCCGGAAGCGGCGGGAGATCGAGGTGGACGAGATCGTCTCCCACGTGGGATTCGAGCCCGACAACTCCATCTACCGGCAGCTTCAAGTCCACGAATGTTACGCCACCTCCGGTCCCATCAAGCTGGCGGCCAGCCTGCTGGGTGGATCGGGCGATTGCGGCGATCAGGCCGGCCCGGACCTCGACCTCCTGAGGAATCCCGAACCCGACTTCTTCATCGTGGGCAACAAGAGCTACGGGACCAATTCCACGTTTCTGATCCGACAGGGCGTCACCCAGGCGAGGCTCATCATCGACCACCTGGCGAGCCGGCTCAAAGCCGCGCATCGCCCAATGCCGGTTGCTTGACCAGCGCGTGGCCGGAATCTACGGTGGATTCCGACTGCACCGTCCGCTGGGGAGACCGTTACGAGGCAACCACAAGGGTTGCCCCTACCGCCAGTCTCCCAGCGCGTCCAGCAGATCCTTGATCATGCGCGCGGTCAATCCCCAGACCGAGTCGCCTTGGTAGTCGAAAAAATAGACCGGAATCGGACGGCCTCCGCGATGCCGGGTCTCCACCCGGGGACGGGTGTCGCGAAAGAAGGCGTAGGGCACTTGCAGGACTCGTTCCACTTCCGCGGGACTGGGAATCAAGGAGAATCCCGGCTTCAGGTAGCCCACGTAGCAGGCGACGTCGGTGTCGGTCACGGCCTGGTAATCGTGAAATCGGCCCAGTAGCTCCACGTACTCCGGCTCGATCCCGACTTCCTCCCCGGTTTCCCTCAGGGCAGTCTGCCAGAGGGAGCGATCGCCAGCCTCCTCCACGCCTCCCGGAAAGCAGATCTGCCCCTTGTGGGTCGCGACTTCCCGGGTTCGCTTGGTCAGCAGGAAAGAGGGCTCGCTCTCGCAATCCAGAAGGCCCATGAGGACGGCTGCCCGAGCGTTGGATGCGGCCGGATTCCGTCGTGGCGGAATCCGCAACAGCCGGCGCCGGATCCGCTCCTTCCACACCACTTTCAAGGGGATGACTCCTGGCCCGCGTCAGTCGGTTGGACCGCCGGAGATGTATTGCTCCAGTTGCCTGATGGTGAACTCCTGCTCGGAGATGATGGACTTGACGACGTCTCCGATGGAGATCATCCCCACCAGTTCCCCCCCCTCCATCACCGGAAGATGCCGGATTCGCTTCTGGGTCATGAGCCCCATACACTCCTCCATGCCCTGTTCGGGCCGGACGTAGATCACCTTGCGGATCATGATCTCCCGGACTTGAGTGCTGTGGGAGGCCTTGCCCTTGAGGATCACCTTCCTGGCATAGTCCCGCTCCGAGAAGATCCCCACCAGCCGCCCGGACTCCAGCACCAGAAGAGCTCCGATGTTCTTTTCGGCCATGAGTTTGAGGGCATCCAAAACGGAGGTGCCGGGGCTAACGGACCAGACATCGTATCCTTTGGAGTGGAGCAACTGGCGGACAGTTTTCATGGCGCGCCTCTGGATTCAATACGGACGGCTGCTGCCCGGATCATTGCCAATGATCTCTTCAGCGGTGACGTGTTGCTGATGCACTCAGACATGATCGCGTTCCAGGTCGTTCAGCTCCGCCTCGAGCGGGAAGACCTTGTAGCGATCGAGCGTCAGCAGGAACTCCACCCGCGCCATCCCGGCAAGTTCCGCAGCTCGCCCGGACGAAAGACGGCCGAGCTCGGAGAGCTTGACCGCGGCCAGCATACCGAGTTCACGAGCAAAAGCGCGCTCGTCAGTCTTCTCGGCTAGAAGCACACTCTCCGGAACACTGATTGCGATTTTGCGCATTGTCATTTTCTCAGATGTCCTGTTCGAGAATTTGGCCGTGGTCCCTGAGCCAGCGCCGCGCTTTTTCCATTGTAGGAGCATGGGTCCTGACAATATTCCAGAATCGGGGCGTATGATTGGCCTCAATCAAATGAGCAAGTTCGTGCACGATGACGTAATCGATCACGAACATGGGCGCCTTGATCAATCGCCAATTCAGGTTCACGTTGTCCTTTACAGTGCAGGACCCTCAGCGGAAACGATTGTCCACGATCCTCGCACCGGCAAAATCCACCCCGAGAGTCGCCGCAATGGATTCCACCTTCGGAAGAATCCTCTCTTTCGCTCGCTCGATGTACCAGTTGCGAAGGATCCGCCTACGCCCGCCCGTCAGGGACGCCGGGATGAGGAAACGCCGTTCGAAGCGTATTTCCGTCGAGTCGGTCGGGATGATCTCGATTTGGTACTCGCGGCCGAGATAGAGCGTGGATTCCCCGTTCACCAACTCCTTGCCGGGCGGATGAGGTTGCTTCTCATATTTCTGGGCATGGGCCCTTTTCTCATAAATCCACCGACGTTTTGACTCGACAATTTCCCGGATCATTTCTTCGGGAGTAGATGCGGGTGCATGCACGACAACACTGCGATCCCGCTCGACCGTAATTGTCAGCTTCCGACGTTTCGGTGAGCGTTTGATTATGTAGGACAGGTGCAGGGACAATCTCGTGCCGACGCACTACAACGTCGATCACCTTGCGGCACACGCCGTCAGTTCGAGCGGCCGCAACCAGAACGTTGCAGTCGATGACAACCTTCATTCCTCGCGGTTGCGGCACTCTCGGCGGGACGCGGCGATGTCGGCGATGGTGTCTTCCATGATCTCGTCCTCGGAGCGGCCAGCGTCTTCCGACGAAATCTCCGTCGCCGCGAATTTGGCGGCGATACGGTCGGCGGCGGAATTTCGGTCCACAACGCCCATGGGCCGAAGGAGGATGCCATCTCCGACTACGGTGACGTCCATGATGTCGCCTTCACGCAGATTGATGCCTCTACGCAACTTGGCGGGAATAGTGACCTGGAACTTCGGCTTCACTGTGACCAGCGGCATGGCGACCTCATGTGGAACTGGTGCCGGAGGCGGGATTCGAACCCGCACACCCTGTCGGGCGCCACCCCCTCAAGATGGTGTGTCTGCCAAGTTCCACCACTCCGGCACGAACCTACTGCTGGTCCTCCGGCACCGCCTCGGCCGGCGGGGTTTCCGGAGCCTCTCCCGCCACCGGTACGTCCTCCATCACCGTGGACTCCGTCCCCTGCGTGAAGAGGATCGCCAATCCCAAAGAGGTCACCATGAAGATCACGGCAAACACGGCGGTCCCCTTGGTGAGAAGCGTCGCCGCCGACCGGGCGCCGAACGCCGTCTGGCTGGTCGTCCCGCCGAAGGCGGAAGCCAAGTCTCCAGCCTTGCCCGACTGCAGGAGCACGACCAGAATCAAAATGATGCAGGCAAGCACATGAAATACCGTTATAAGGGTCATTTTGATCTATCGATGCCTCCGCAGGCCGCCACCAGCCAAGCTGGCCGGCCAAGTCCGAATTCAGCGAACCCCTGTCGTCTCCGGTCTCCGAAAAACGGGCCGCGGCCCCATTATACTCATTTGAACTCGACAATCCGCGCGAACGAGCCGGCATCAAGACTGGCTCCGCCCACCAGGGCGCCGTCGATGTTTTCCCGGGCCATGAGTTCTCCCGCGTTGGCGGGCTTGACACTCCCGCCGTAGAGAATCCTCACCGCTGCCGCCATGTCCGCCGAACAGTGCCGGGCCAACCACTCACGGATCATGCCGTGCACCTGATCGGCGATGGCCGGAGTCGCCGTCTTTCCGGTGCCGATGGCCCAGACCGGCTCGTAGGCCACCACCAAGCGACCCAGCCGGGAGGCCTCCACCCCCGCCAGCGCTCCCGCCAACTGCGACTCAATCACTGCTTCCACCCGGCCGGCCTCCCGCTGGGCCAGAGACTCCCCCACGCACAGAACCGGGATCAGAGGCGTGGCGAGCACGGTCCTGAGCTTGCGGGAGACGGCCTCATCCGTCTCCAAGAAAAATTGGCGCCGTTCCGAGTGTCCCAACAGGACATACCTGCAACCGCAATCCAGGAGCATCCCGGCCGAGATCTCTCCGGTGAAGGCGCCTTCGTCCTCCCAGTGGAGGTTCTGTCCTCCCAATTGGATGCCGGAACAGGAGAGAGCCTCATTGACGGCCGCCAACGCGGTAAACGGTGGGCAGACGACCACCTCGCGAGAGTGCAGCGCAGGACCGCCGTCCAAGAGCACTTTCAGTTGCACCGCCGTTTCCCTCGCCTCGGGGACGGTTTTGAACATCTTCCAGTTCGCCGCAATGATAGGTTTTCTGTGATGGTTCAACTTATCCCTCCACTGAATGCGCGTTCCGCAGACTTCAATTGCTCTCGCTCAAGACCGCAACCCCGGGAAGGGTCTTCCCGGCCAGATAGTCCAGGGACGCTCCTCCACCGGTGGACACGTGATCGATGGAATCCCTGACCCGGGCCCGGCCGACAGCGGCCGCCGAGTCCCCGCCTCCGACCACCGAAAAGGCTCGGGAAGCCCCCACCGACCGGGCCACCTCCAGGGTGCCGGCCGCGAACTCCTCGATTTCGAACACTCCCAGTGGACCATTCCAGATCACGGTCTCGGCCTTTTCGATCTCCTCCCGGAAACGCCGGCGCGTTCCGGGTCCGATATCCAACCCCATCCGGTCGGTTGGCATGGACTCCACCGGGACCGTCCAAGTCTCCTCTCCCGGAGCGCACTTGCGGGCAACCACGACGTCCTCGGGAAGCACCAGGCGAGTCCCGCACGCGGCGGCGTCCCGGAGTGCCTTTCGGGCCGTCTCCAGACAGGATTCCTCCATCAGCGAGCGTCCCACATCGATTCCGAGAGCCTTGAGAAAGGTAAAGGCCATGCCCCCTCCCATCAAGATGGTGTCGGCCAAGGACAGGAAGTTCTCGATCACGCCGATCTTGCCCGACACCTTGGCGCCGCCCAATATGGCCACCACCGGAGGACGGGGGTCGGAGAGGACCCGGTCAAGCTGATCGAGTTCCTTTTCCATCAGGAGTCCGGCGGCTCCGTGTCCCAGGACGGTGGGAACCCCGACGGTGGAGGCGTGGGTTCTATGGGCCGTGCCGAACGCGTCGTTGACGTACTCCTCGGCGGGAGCCGCAAGTTGGCCGGCGAAATCAAGATCGTTCTCTACCTCCCCGGAATGGAACCTCAGGTTTTCCAGCAGCAGGATTTCTCCCGGTCCGAGAGAGTCCACGGCCCGCCGGACCGGCGGCCCCAGGCAATCTCCGACGAATCGAACCGGGCTTCCCAACAGCGACGAGAGACAGCCGGACACCGGCTCCAGCGACAGAGACGGGTCACCCACACCCTTGGGTCGGCCCAGGTGGGACGCCAACACCACTCTCGCGCCCTTTTCGACGGCGACCCTGAGGGTCGGGATCGAGGCCCGGATCCGGGTGTCGTCCGCAACCCTTCCGGAACGGATGGGCACGTTGTAATCGACTCGGAGGAAGAGCGCTCTTCCCGCCAACTCCAGGTCTCGAATCGATCGCTTCTGCGGATACACTTGGACTCACCTTGACAGAGCCGATCCGAGTCGCCCGGCAAAGTCGGCTAATTGCCACCCACCAACTCGGTCAATTCCAGGACCCGGTTGGAGTAACCCCACTCGTTGTCGTACCAGGCCAGCACCTTGACCATGTTGTTGGAGAGGGTCTTGGTGAAGGGACCGTCCACTACGGCCGACGCCGGATTCCGGTTGAAGTCGGTGGAGACCAGCTCTTCTTCCGTGTACTCCAGAATCCCCTTCAGCTCTCCCTCGGCCGCTTCGCGGAGGGCGTCCTTCACCTCTTCCGTATCCACGTCGGTCTCCAGGGTCGCCGTGAGATCCACCAATGAGACGGTGTGAGTCGGAACCCGGATGGAGATGCCGTCCAAGCGGCCCTTCAACTCCGGCAGCACCAGGGTGACCGCACGCGCGGCACCGGTGGTGGTGGGAATCATGGACACGGCCGCGGCACGGGCGCGCCTCAGATCGGAATGGGGCAGATCCAGGATCTGCTGATCGTTGGTATAGCTGTGAATGGTGGTCATCAACCCTTGGGCCAGACCGAACCGCCGGTGCAGAACCTTGGCCACAGGAGCCAGGCAATTGGTGGTGCAACTGGCGTTGGAGATGATGGAGTGATTCTCGGGGTCGTAGTCCTCCTCGTTGACCCCGAGACAGACGGTGACGTCGGGACCCTTGGCGGGCGCGCTGATGATGACCTTTCCCACCGAGCCTCCCAGGTGCTTCGCGGCCAACTCCCGCTTGGTGAAGAAGCCGGTGGACTCGATGACCAACCGGACCCCCTCGTCGCTCCATGGGATCTGGGCCGGGTCGCGCTGGGAGAAAATCCGGATGGGGCGGCCGCCCACGACCATGGTGTCTCCCTCCACTTCCACGTCTTGTTGCAAGCGGCCGTAAACCGAGTCGTAGCGCAACAGGTGCGCCAGCGTCCGCGGACTGGTGATGTCGTTGATGGCCACGACCTCCACCGGGGTCTCCCGGTCCAGCGCCGCCCGAAACACGTTCCTGCCAATTCGTCCGAAACCGTTGATTCCAATTCTCAATTCCATCTCCTCCTGCTTGAACTTCAGTCCTTCGAAAAACGGCGGACAGTATATCAGTCCGTGGTGAAAGTCCCGCGAGCACCGAGACCGTTCCTGCGCCCGCCCGACAAGGCGCGATTCGGGTGCATACCGGGAGTATGTGAGCCGATAGCAACGCAGTCCGCCGGGATGCAGGGACGGTCGGATGCCGTGGCGACTTTTGCCACGGGCTGATATCAGCCCGGTCCAACAGTCCTCACGGCAGACGGCCGGGGCGCACCCTGGCGGACAGTGCCGCTCCCCTTCAGGCGTGGACCGGCAGGTTTCGTTCCGGCGCCATTTCCTGCGCACCCGACGCCGGTCTAAGCGGAACGTGGAGCGCCGACGCCGGATTCCGCGTAGGGATCCGAGCCGCCGTTCCGAGTGTGGAAACGCCTGTGCCCCCAGAGCCAGCAGTGGGGAAACTCCCGAACCATCTCCTCGATGTACCGGTTGAAACGGGCGGTGTTGGTCCGGGCGTCCTCCTCCTCATTCCCGGTCCTGACCAATTCCACCGCAGGATAGAAGCGAATCCTGTAGTGGCCTCGCCGCCGGCCCGGATAAATGAATCCGGGGACCACGGGGTGGCAGGTCCTCAAGGCCAGCACCGCCACTCCGGCATGGGTGCTGGCCAGACGTCCGAACAGAGGGACGAAGACTCCATCCCTCCGCTGGGTGTTCTGGTCGATGAGCAGTCCCACGTCGTCTCCCTGTGAAAGCCCCCGCAATATCCTTCTTATGGAATGCCGCTTGGGCAGGACCTGGTTGCCGGGCCAGCTCCGGACACGGGTGACCCAGGATTCCAGATAGGGATTGTCGAGAGGGCGCACCACAAAGCTCAAGGGATGTCCGGCAAGTGCGTGGGCCGCCGGGAGCAGTTCCCAGCAACTTACATGGGCGGTCAGGAAAATCACCGATCCGGTCCGGTTCTTGGCCTCCAGATAGTTTTCCAGCCCCCGACCCGGCTCATAGCTCACCCGGCTGCGAACCTCTGAAGCCTCCCGTCGATTCAGACGACTCACTTCGACGGCGTGAAGGCCTTGCTGGCGGTAACTTTCCAGCAGGACCTGCCGGCGCCAGCGCTGGTCGCTGCCGGGGAACGCGATCCTCAGGTTGATCATGCCGATGCGGCGGTGCTTGGCGTCGGCGAGATAGACCAGTCCGGCGATGCCTCGGCAGAGGGGGTAGGCGAGGAACCGGGGCAAGAACCCCACGATCTGCACGAAACCGCGAATCACGAGATAGAGCGGCAGGTCGAACCAGCGACGGGGCTTCATCGGACCGGACCCCCGGGCAAACGGGCATCGTTCTTTCGGACCCGGGTTCCTCCTGGTCCAGGATCAAGTTTCGATGCCCCAATCAGGCCAAAACCAAGAGTTCCACACCCTCTTACCGGCTTCAAGTCGAGCCGCAAATGGACGGGGCCTCGGATGACCCGGGTGTCCTTCCCGTGCAGTGCCGGAATGGACCGCATTAAGCGGTTCCCGGCAGACTTCATGGCGACTTTCACCCCCAATCCCTAGAATTGGTCGAAGCGGGAGCCGACGCTCAGGGAAGGATCAATGGTCCAGTTTCAACCGGTGGTGCAGGAGTGGTTCCGAGACCGGTTCGGCGAGCCGACCGAGCCTCAGAGTCTCGGGTGGCCGGCCATTCAGAGGGGCGAGAATGTCCTCATCTCCGCCCCCACCGGCTCCGGGAAGACGTTGGCCGCCTTTCTTTGCGCCATCGACCGGCTCATCGGACAGAGTACCCGCCAGGAACTCTCCCAGAGCACCCAGATCGTGTATATCTCGCCGCTGAAGGCCCTGGCCAACGACATCCGTATGAACCTGCTGGAGCCCTTGGAGCAGATTCAGCAATTGGGGAATTCCCGGGGCCTGGAGCTCTCCCCCATACTGGCGCTGGTCCGGACCGGAGACACCCTGGCCCGGGAACGCGCCCGAATGAAGCGAACCCCTCCGCACATCCTGGTCACGACTCCCGAGTCCCTCTTCATCCTGCTCACTTCCCGTGGCGGAAGAACCATGCTGAAGGAGACCCGAACCGTGATCGTCGACGAGATTCACGCCCTGGCCCGGGACAAGAGGGGCGCTCACCTGAGTCTCTCGCTGGAGCGTCTGGAGGACCTCACCGGAAGCGCGTTTCAGAGAATCGGCCTCTCGGCGACCCAGAAACCGATCCGGGAGGTGTGCGGATTTCTCACCGGACCCGATCGCCGGGCCCGGATCATCGACGTGGGTCACCGCCGGAAGATGGATCTGGCCATCGAGGTTCCCGGTGCCGAGCGGGGGGCGGTCATCTCCCACGAGACCTGGGACGATGTCTACAATCGCATCACCGAGCTCATCGAGGAGCACCGCTCCACCCTGGTCTTCGTCAATACTCGGCGACTGGCCGAACGCCTGGCCCATCAACTGGCCCAGCGGCTCGGCGAAGCGGCCGTTCAGGCCCACCATGGGAGCCTGTCCCGCGAGATCCGCCTGGACGTGGAGTCGCGGTTGAAACGGGGCGAGCTCAAAGGAGTCGTGGCCACCGCCTCGCTGGAGTTGGGAATCGACGTGGGCTGGGTGGATCTGGTCTGCCAGATCGGCTCGACGCGCAACATCTCCCTCCTGCTCCAGAGAGTGGGCCGATCGGGACACTGGAAGGGCGCCATTCCCAAGGGTCGAATCTTCCCCACGACCCGGGACGAACTGCTGGAGTGCGCCGCCCTGGTCCGATCCATTCACAACGGAACCCTGGACCGCATCATCATGCCCCGGTGCCCGCTGGACATCCTGGCGCAGCAGATGGTGGCCGCCGCCGCTTCCCGCGAGTGGAGTGACGACGAAATGTTCTCCACGTTTCGCCGAGCCGCCTCCTACCGGGACCTGAGCCGGCAGGACTTCGACCGGATTCTGGGCATGCTCTCCGAAGGCATCTCCACCCGCCGGGGGCGCCGGGGAGCCCACCTCCACTGGGACCGGATCCGGGGAAGGATCCGGCCGCGGAGAGGGGCCGGCCTGGTGGCCATGACCTCCGGCGGAGCCATTCCCGACAGGGCCGACTTCCTGGTCAAGGAAGAGCCCGAAGATACGGTGGTGGGAACCCTGGACGAGGACTTCGCCGTCGAGAGCAGCCGAGGGGACATCTTCCTCCTGGGCAGCACCTCCTGGAGGATCCAGCGAGTGGAATCGGGAACCGTTCGGGTCCGGAACGCCCAGGGCGCCCCGCCCACGGTCCCCTTCTGGCGGGGAGAGGCTCCCGGCCGGACCTGGGAGCTGTCCGAGTCCCTCTCCCGCCTCCGGGAGGAGATCGCCCGGACCAGCGAGGCCCGGGCTGAGGAGTGGCTCCGGAAGGACTGCGGCCTCGACCAGTTCGGAGCTATCCAGGCGATCCAATACGTCCGGGCCGGCGCCGCGGCCCTGAAAATGCCGCCGACGCTCGATTGCGTGGTGGCGGAGAGATTCTTCGACGAATCGGGCGGGATGCAGTTGGTGGTACACGCTCCCTTCGGCACCCGTCTCAACCGGGCCTGGGGATTGGCGCTGCGCAAGCGTTTCTGCCGATCCTTCAACTTCGAGCTGCAGGCGGCCGCCACCGACAACGGCATCCTCATCTCCCTGAGCGATCAGCACAGTTTCCCGTTGGAGACCATCTTCTCCTTTCTTGCCACCGCCACCGTGAAGGAGATCCTGATTCAGGCCCTCCTGGACACGCCTTTGTTCGGAACCCGATGGCGCTGGAACGCCTGCCGCGCGCTGGCGGTCCCCCGCTTCGCCGGGGGCCGAAAGGTCCCACCGCCGTTGCAGCGCATGCGATCCGACGATCTGCTGGCTTCCGTGTTTCCGGAACAGGCCGCCTGCCAGGAGAATATCCAGGGCGACATCGCCATTCCCGATCACCCCCTGGTCCGGGAGACCCTTCACGATTGCCTCACCGAGGCTACGGATATCGAGGGCCTGGAAGAAGTTCTGGCGCGAATCGAGACCGGAAACATTCGCGCTACGGCCGTGGATACGCGGGAACCGTCCCCCTTCAGCCACGAGATCCTCAACGCCAATCCGTATGCCTTTCTCGACGACGCGCCCCTGGAGGAACGCCGGGCCCGCGCCGTCCGGACCCGGCGCAACATCCTGCCGGAGGAGGCTCGGGAGCTTTGCGATCTGGATCCCGACGCCATTCGGAAGGTCTGCGCCCAAGCCTGGCCTGCGATACGGGACGCGGATGAGCTTCACGACGCCCTCCTGACCCTGGGCCTGATGGAGGAATCGGAAGTCGCGCCCCACACCGACCTTTTGCGGCGGCTCCTGGCGGAGGACCGGGTACGCCGGGTTCGACTGCCGGCGACCTCCGAGGACGCTGGACCCGGCCGGGCGTCCGGTTACTTCGCGTCGGCCGAGCGGACGAGGCTGATCCGAACGGCCTACCCGGGAGTGCGCTTCGAGCCGGAGGGCGGGTGCGACGCGGACGAACTCGTCTGGGAGCGCGACCGGGACCTGGATCACCAGAAGTCCCTGACCGAGTTGGTCCGCAGCCGACTCGACGCCTCCGGTCCCCTGACCTGCCGTGAGCTCTGCCGGCAGCTCCGGATCCCGGAAGCCGGCGCTACGGCGGCTCTACACGCCCTGGAGGCGGAAGGCCATACCCTCCGAGGACGTTTTCGGCCCGGCGTCGAGGAGATCGAATGGTGCGAGAGAGGACTCCTGGCCCGCATCCACCGTATGACCCTGGGCCGTCTGCGGCGCCGGATCGCCCCGGTCTCCGCCGCACAATTCATGCGCTTCCTCTTCCGCTGGCAACATCTCTCCCCCGCCAGCCGCCTCCACGGCGAGGTCGGCCTGTCCCTGATCCTGGAACAGCTTCAAGGGCACGAGGCCCCGGCGGCAGCCTGGGAAATGCACCTGCTCAAGGTCCGTCTTCACGACTACGAGCCTTCGCTCCTGGACCGATCCTGCCTCTCCGGCCTCTTCACCTGGGGACGGATCAGCAACGGATTCTCCCGGAAGACGCCGGATCGAACCGGTGTCCGGATGAAACCGAGCCGGCTGACTCCCATCTCTTTTTTCCGGCGGGAGGAGATGGCCCATTACCTCTCTCTCCGATCCCGGGATACAGGCGCCGACGCCTCGTCTCTCTCCCATCCGGCCAGGGAGGTGCTGGCCGACCTGGAGCGTTGGGGAGCGTCGTTCCTGGAGGATCTGGTGCGCGGCACCGGCCGGCTCCCGGTGGAAGTGGAGGAGGGACTCTGGGAACTCGTGCGCTGCGGGCTGGTCACGGCGGACGGGTTCGACAACCTGCGGGCCCTCATCGATCCGTCGCGGCGTCGGGGTCCCCACCGGCCCTCCCGGAACCGAAAACGGAAGCCCCGGGTGAAACCGGCCGCCGGCCGCTGGACCCTGTTGCGAGGCCGCCGGGACCGGGAAATCGAATCTGCCGGCTCGACCCGGGACCTGGAGCCTATGGCTCGTCAGTTGCTCAAACGCTGGGGAGTCGTCTTTCGTGATCTCCTGGCGCGAGAATCGTTGGCGCCATCCTGGAGAGACCTGCTTCAAGTGTACCGGCGGCTGGAAGCCAGAGGAGAGATCCGGGGAGGGCGATTCGTCGCCGGATTCTACGGCGAGCAGTTCTCGCTGCCGGAAGCCCTGGAAGCCCTCAGAGCCTGCCGCCGCCTGGAGCCGGATGGCGAGGTGATCCGCGTGTCCACGGCGGACCCCTTGAACCTGGCCGGAATCATCCTGCCCGGGAACCGCGTGCGGCCCACTGCCGGCGACTTCCTCTACTTTCGCGACGGACTCCCAGTGGGAGATCGATCGAATCCGCCGCCGGGGCTGACGGCCGGGGCCGCTCCCCGGGTCCGCGGCCGGCGCAAACCTAGGTTTGCAGCTTCGCCACCACCGACTTGATCTCCTCCAGCCGATCTCTGGGGACGATCAGGGTCCGATCTCCGGACCGAACCGCCACCAGCCCCTCGACCCCCACCACGACCACCGTCTCGGCCGGATCGTCGCAATAGATCAGGTTTCCCCGCGCGTCCAGGGTCCGGATCCGGCCCCGGCAGGCGTTTCCATCCGTGTCCTCATCCAAGAAGGGCAACAGGGCCAGCCAACCTCCCAGATCGGTCCAGGAGAAGGACGAGGCCACGCAACGGACCTCCCGGGCCTTCTCCATCACCGCAAAGTCGATGGAGATCGACTCGAGTGGATCGAGACCGGCCACCAATGCCTGGGGCCAGGCATCGGTCCCGAAACTCTCGACGGCGGCCGTGAGGTGCCGGACGTGAAGCGGCAGGTTCGCTTCCAACTCGCGGAGGATGGCTTGAGTGGACCAGACGAACATCCCCGAATTCCAGAAATAGTTTCCCGAGGCCACGTACTCCCGGGCCAATTCCAGGTCCGGTTTTTCCCGGAAGCTGGCAATGCGGAAATGCTGGACGTCAGGGTCCAGGTCCAGTGGCTCGCCCAGCTCCAGGTAGCCGTAGGCGGTGGCGGGGGAAGTGGGACGGATGCCGAAGGTGTAGAGGGCCCCGCTAGCGACCGCTGCCCGGGCGGCCGAGATCAGGGTCTCTCGGAATTCCTCCACCGGCTCGATCAGATGGTCCGCGGTCACCGTGGCGATGACACTGTCTCCGAATCTCTTCCGCACCAGGGTGGCCGCCAGGCAGACGGCGGCGGCCGTGTCCCGGCGCAGCGGCTCTCCCACGACGTTGTGGGCCGGGACCTGGGGAAGTTGCTCTCGAACCAGGGGAACGAACGCCTCGTTGGTGAGGACCAGGATCCGTTCCCGGTCGATGAGCCCCTCCAACCGGAGAAAACTCTTCTGGAGCAGGCTCTCCTCGTCCACCAGCCGGAGGAACTGCTTGGGCCGCTGAGCGGTGCTGAGAGGCCAGAAACGAGTTCCGGCGCCTCCGGCCATGATGACTCCTACCAGATCCATCCTCCTCCTCCGTTCTTCGCGGCGGCTGGACCAAGTGAATTGTCGCCGCCGAAATATTCAGGTCCCGGTTGCCGGCAAGAGAAACCAAATGGCGGGCGCCGGGGCAAGACGGAAATTGTAGTAGAGTCTGGGGCCATTATGAATAGCAGGACGGGTCCCGGAAGGGAGCGGGAACCGGCATGATTTCTCCGTCGCAGGCTTGTCGCTGGCTGGAGCTGAAGGGAGGCGTCCCGCCGGTCCATGAACCTCCCGATCCGGAGTCGTGCCGCGACTGGATCCGTGAGCGGAATCGAGCGGGAGATGCGGTCCTCATCCTGGGAGGTGGGGGGCAGTGGTTCCTGGGAAACGACCCGGAGCAGGCGACCCACATCCTGTCCGTCCGTGGTTGGGACCGAATTCTGGACCACAGCCCCGGCGACCTGACGGTCACCGTAGAGGCGGGTTGTCCCTTGGAACGGCTCCAGGAAACGCTGTCCGAGGCCGGACAATTCCTGCCCTTCCGTCCACCCAACTATCGGCACGCCACCGTCGGCGGGGCCGTGGCCACGGCTCTGGCCGGGCGTTTCAGCTTGGCAATGGGCGGGATGAGGGAGTTCCTCATCGGCATCGAGGTCCTGCACGCCGACGGCCGACTCAGCCACGCCGGAGGGCGCGTGGTCAAGAACGTGGCAGGATACGACCTGTGCAAGCTCTACGCCGGATCCATGGGGACCCTGGGAATCATCACCCACGCCACCTTCAAGGTCCGTCCTTTGCCTCCCGCCTCCCGGACCGGGTTCTTGAAATTCGACAATCTGAGCGAACTGCTGGAGACGGCGATTTCGTTGCGCAACCAGGTCGTGCCGGCGGCGCTGGAGTTGTTCCGACCCGGTATGGGATTCCTTGAGGGAGGGGAAGCATCGGGTCTGCGGCTGCAGGCGGCCGCATCGGACCGCTACGGTCTGGCCATCGAGCTTCGAGATTCGGAGGGCCCGATCCAATGGAAGAGCCGTGCGGTCCGTCAACACTGTCCCGGAATTCGATTCCTGGACACGGCCGAGGCGGACTCCTTTTGGAAGGGCTGGGACCGGGAGTTGAGCCGGGCCTTGGAGCCGGACAATGGAAGGGTCGTGGTCCGAATCAGCGCTCCCGCCGGGCTGCTGGAGGAGGTCCACCGTTGGGTCGAGCAGACGCTTCCGGGTCACGGACTCTCGGGGCACGCTGCCGGCAGCACCCTCCTGATCTTTACGACCGGGACCGATTTTCTCCGGGACCTCCGCTCCCGCTGGGAAAACCAGCCCGTCTACAGCACGCTGTTCAAGGCGGATGCGGCATTGAAGCAGGGCCTGGACGTCTGGGGACCCACCACCCAGCCCGTGCCCCTCATGAGACGGATCAAGGAACAGTTCGACCCCCGGCGGACGCTCAATCCGGGACGTTTCTGGGGCGGGATCTGATCCGGTATCGACCTACGCGGGAATTGACCGGACGGACTCGTAGAGCAACTCCACCGGGTGTTGCACCGGGATCGGGGCGCCGGAACTCTTCAGGCCGAACCGGATCTGCATGAGACACCCCGGATTGGCCGTGGTCACTCGTTGCGGATCGACGCTCAGGATCTCGTCGAGCTTCCGATCCAGCAACTGGCCCGCGAGCTCCGGTTGCAGCAGGTTGTAGATTCCGGCGCTTCCGCAGCAGCGTTCGCTGTTGGGAACTTCCAGGAGAGTCAGTTCGGGGATCTGTGCCATGAGGCTGCGGGGCTGGGAATAAATTCCCTGCCCGTGGAGTAGATGGCAAGGGTCGTCATAGGCGACTCGGAGCGGAAGCGGGCCCAGCTCCCAGGAAGGATCCATCTCCACCAGGAACTCGCAGACGTCCTTGACCTGGTGCGAGAACCGGGCCATTTCGTCGGTGCTCCCGGGAAGATGGGGCCACTCCTTCATGGCGGCGCCGCAGCCGGCCGAGTTGACCACGACGGCGTCCAGATCCCGCCAGGGAAAGGCCTGGAGGTTGATCCGCGCCTGCCGTCCCGCTCCCTCCTGGTCTCCGGCGTGGGAGTGGAGGGCGCCGCAGCAGCGCTGACCCGGTGGGACCACGACCTCACACCCGGCTCTCCGGAGCAGTTGAATGCTGGCCTGGTGGACCTCGGGAAAGAGGATGGGCATCACGCACCCCGACAGAAACCCGACGCGGGCCCGTCTCGGCCCCTTCGCCGCATAGAACGCTTTCAGACGGTACGGCGGCGGTACGGCGGGCAACTTCTTTTCCATCTCTACCAGCTTCGGAGCGCAGCGGGCCAGGACGCGGCTGGACCGCACCCAGCGCTGGAGCGTCACTTGGTAGAGACGCGCCAGACGGGCGCCGTGACGGAGCAACCCGGGAGAGGGCAGGATCCGGCGAAAGGCGAGACGCTCGATCCACGAAGGAGGACGGCTCTCGTAGATCCGGGCCCGGGTCCGGTTCAGCATCAGCTCGTAGCGGACGCCCGAGGGACAGGCGGTTTCACAGGCCCGGCATCCCAGACACCGGTCCAGGTGCGTCATGACGATGTCGTCGAGCGGCAGGCGACCCTCCCGGACCAGGTCCATCAGGTAGATGCGGCCGCGGGGTGAGTCGTTCTCGTCGCCCAAGACCTGGTAGGTCGGGCATCTGGGGAGGCAGAAACCGCAGTGGACGCAGTCCAGGTTGACCTCGAAGGGGTCCTTGACGGTCACCTTGCCCGGCATATCTCTCCCCGTCGTGACTCCAACTTCGAGAGTAGTCCGTCCACGTCGGCTCCGACCCGGCAGAGGGATCGATACTTGGGCCGAACGAAACCCTCCTGGACGGCCCGGTCGAACATCTCCACCAGGGGATCGAAGTATCCATCGGCATTGAGCAGACCCACCGGCTTGCGGTGAATGCCGAGCTGGGCCCAGGTGATCATTTCCATCAGTTCCTCGAAGGTCCCGAATCCTCCCGGAAGAGCGATGAACGCGTCGGCAAGTTCCGCCATCAACGCCTTCCGTTCGTGCATCGTGGCGACGACGTGCATTCGGGTCAGTCCCGGGTGAGCCACCTCCCGGGTGGCCATGGAACGGGGGATCACACCGATGGCCTCCCCCCCGGCCTCCAGGACCGAATCGGCCACCACACCCATCAGCCCGGTTGCTCCACCGCCGTAGACCAGGTCGTGACCCCGGCCGGCCAGGCGGCGCCCCAACCGTCCGGCCGCTTCGACGTAGAGGGGCCGGTTTCCCGTCTTGGAGCCGCAGAAGACGCAGACCCGGCTCACAGGGGGGGCCTCCCTTCCGGGACAGCCAGAAACTCCGCAGTGACGGCGTCCGAGAGCAGCAGGCCCCGCCGCGTCAAGCTCACACGATCGTCCCCCTGGGAGATCAATCCGTTTTCGGACAGGAATCGCAACGGTTCCTGGTAGAGCCGGCCGACATCCCGACCGTAGCGCGCGGACAGTTTTGAAAGGGAGACGCCCTCCCGTCGCTCGAGGCCCAGGAGCATGTCCTCGCCCAGCGCGCGAAGTCCGGAAAGATGCTCCTCCGAGGTCCGAGGCACGGCCCGGGCCCGCACTCCCTGGATATAGGACTCCAGGCGGGAGGTATTGGTCCACCGGGTCCCATGGACGAAGGAGGCAGCGCTCGCACCCAGACCCAGACAGGCCCTGCCTTTCCAGTAGATTTCCCCCTGCCGCCATTCCCGGCCGGGCCGGGCGAAACTGGAGACGTGGTAGTGGAGGTAACCCGCCTCCGCGGTGCGATCCAGCGCGGATTCATAGATCCGAGCGACCGTCTCCTCATCCGGCTCCGGAAGCTGACCGTCATCTCTGGAATGGGCCAATCCGGTGCCCTCCTCGACGACGAGATTGTAGAGGGAAAGGTGCTCCGGGGCCAGGGCGAGCGCCTGCCCCAGATCCCCCATCCATTCTCCGTGCGTCTGACCTGGGAGACCGTAGAGGAGATCCAGATTGAGGTTGTCGAAACCGGCGGTCCGGGCCCACTCACAGCTCCGCCGGATGCCCCGGACATCGTAGCGGCATCCCAACCGGCGGAGATGACGATCCCGGAAAGATCTGGCGCCCAGACTCAGGCGATTGATGCCCTGTCGCCTCAGCGTCCTCAGGGAGTCCAACGTGACGGTGTCGGGGGTACACTCCAGACTCCACTCGGCATCGTCGGCCACCGGGAAGACTCCTCGCACTGCCTCCACCAGGGAGGCAACGTCGACGGGGTCGAGTTCCGAAGGGATTCCTCCTCCGAACGACACGGCCGGAACCGGATACCCGGCCCAGGGGCTGGTCCGGATCTCTTCCTTGAGGGCCTCGAGGTAACGGCGGCGCATCGCCTCCGGATGGGGTCCCGAGTTGAAGTCGCAATAGGGACACTTGGGCCGGCAAAAGGGAATGTGAAGATAAATTCCCAGCCCCTGAGCCGGACCGCCCCGTTCCGGCATTTATTCGTTTCCCACCCGCAGCACGCTGAGAAACGCTTCCTGGGGAATATCGACCCTGCCGATGGACTTCATCCTTCGTTTGCCCCCTTTCTGGATCTCCAACAGTTTCCGCTTCCGGGTCACGTCTCCTCCGTAGCACTTGGCCAGGACGTTCTTCCGCAAGGCGCGAATGCTTTCGGCGGCAATGACCCGGGACCCCAGCGCCGCCTGGATCCGGATCTCGAAAAGCTGCTGGGGGAGTACGTCCTTGAGCCGGCCGACCAGCGCTTTCCCGCGAGCGTAGGCCCGTTTCCGGTGAGTGATGAAGCTCAGGGCGTCGACCCCCTGGCCGTTGATCCGGATGTCCAGCTTGGACAAGTCCCCGACCCGATATCCCATGGGCTCGTAGTCGAACGAGGCATAGCCGCGGGTGCGGCTCTTCAGGGTGTCGAAGAAGTCCATGAGAATCTCGGCCAACGGAAGTTCGAAGCTGAGAATCACACGCGTCGGACCGCTGGAATCCAGGTTCCGGAAGACGCCGCGCCGGTCCTTGCACAGGTTCATGCAGACGCTCATGGACTTGTTGGGCGTGATGATGGTGGCCAGAACGTAGGGCTCCTCCACGACCTCGATCTCGCCCAGGGAGGGCCAGCGAGTGGGGTTGTCGATCTCCATGACCGAGCCGTCCTTGCAGGTCACCCGGTAGACCACCGACGGACAGGTGGCCACCAACTCCAGGTTGAACTCCCGCTCCAACCGCTCCTGAATGATCTCGCTGTGGAGCAGACCCAGGAAACCGCAACGGAAACCGAAGCCCAGCGCCGCCGAGCTCTCGGGTTCGAAGGAGAGGGACGCATCGTTGAGCTGGAGCCGATTCAGGGACTCGCGGAGATCGGAATAGCGATTGCTGTTGACCGGGTAGAGGCCGCAAAAGACCATGGGCCGGCTCTGGCGGTAACCGGGGAGGGCCTCCAGCGCCGGGTTGGCAGCCGCGGTGATGGTCTCTCCCACCCGGCAGTCTCCGATGGACTTGAGGCCGGCGTGGACGAAACCGACCTGACCGGCCTCGAGGATCCCGGTCTCTTTCCGTTCCGGAGCGAAGACGCCGACTCCCGCCGCCTCCGCCTCCCTACCCGAGGCCATCATGCGAATCCGCATTCCTCGCTTCAGCACGCCGTTGACGACCCGCACGTAGGCGATGATTCCCAGGTAGGTATCGAAATGGCTGTCGAAGATGAGCGCCTGCAGGGGCGCCGCCGGGTTTCCCGGAGGTGGCGGTATATTGTGAATCACACCCTCCAGGACTTCGTCGATGCCCAGCCCTTCTTTGGCGCTGGCCAGCACACACTCGAACACGTCCACAGCCAGGGTCTCGTCCATCTCCTCCATGACCCGATCCGGATCCGCCGCGGGCAGGTCGATCTTGTTGATGACCGGCAGGATGGCCAAATCGTGATTCATGGCCAGGCTCACGTTGGCCAGGGTCTGAGCCTCGACCCCCTGCGCGGCGTCCACCACCAGGATGGCTCCCTCGCAGGCGGCCAGACTGCGCGACACCTCGTAGGAGAAGTCAACGTGGCCTGGAGTGTCGATGAGATTCAACTCGTAATCGAGACCGTCCGCGGCCCGGTAATCCAGTCGAACCGCCGCCATCTTGATGGTGATTCCCCGTTCCCGCTCCAGTTCCATCTGGTCCAGGACCTGTTCTCTCATCTGCCGGGCATCCACCGTGTGGGTCGCCTCCAGCAGCCGATCGGCCAGAGTCGACTTCCCGTGGTCGATGTGGGCGATGATGCAGAAGTTCCGGATCCGGGACTGGGCCATGGGGGTACTCTTCATTTCTCGCCGGGAGCGAACCGAGGGCCGGATTGCCCGGAGTTCGGTGTCACGGGTGGCTATTGTAACAGCCCCCGTCCCACATCCCTCCCGGACCGGGAAACAGACGGATCCCAAACTGATCGGTTCAGGACTCGCGGCACGTCGAAATGGGGGCGCTCGATGCGGGGAGCCAGGCTCAGAACGTCTTGCAGAGCACTCCACCGTCCACCACCAGGACGGTTCCGGTGATGTAGCTTCCCGCCTCGCTGGCCATCAAGAGGGCCGGCCCCACCAGCTCCTTGGGTTCGGCCCAGCGGCCGAGAGCCGTGCGATCCGAAAAGACCTGCTTCTCCGCTGGACTGAGCAGGCTTCCCGGCATCTCGGTGAGGAAGGGCCCCGGTGCCAGGCAGTTGACGGTCACGTTGTAGGCCCCCAGGTCCAGGGCGCTGGCGCGGCAGAGTCCGAGCAACGCCGCCTTGGTGGTCGAATAGGAGTTGCGTTTCTCCTTGGAACCCAACCCCATGATGGAGGAGATGTGGATGATCCGGCCCCATCGCCTGGCCTTCATCTGGGGGGCCAGCGCCCGGGTGAGCGCCATGCAGGAGGTGAGATTCAGCTCCAGAGTCCGGTCCCAGATCTCGTCGCTGATCTCGTCGATGGCCTCGGGTGTGTTGCAGCCGGCGTTGTTGACCAGGATGTCCACCCTTCCCATGACTTCGAGCGCGGTCTCCGCCAGCGAGCGAACCTGTTCCCTGGAGGTCATGTCGGCCACGTGGTAGTGAATGGTCCCATCCGGGACCCCGGCGGCCGTCGCCCGCAGACCTTCCTCCCCGCGGCTGCTGATCATCACCTCGGCGCCGGCCTGCGCCAACCCGTGGGCCATGGCTCTACCCAACCCCTGGCTGCCGCCGGTGATCAACGCGGTCCGGTCGCTCAGATCGAAGATGGTTCCCTTCATGTGTTCGCTCCCTTCAGTTACGGGCCGGTACCCGCGCGCAGGCCGTATTAGAGTCTCCCGGGAAAGTCAAAGTGCGGAGCTGCAATGCCCCGGGCTCTGCACCCGTCAGGATACAGGCTCATCTTTCCTTTATCGAGGAATCTACTCTTGTTCCGTTGCTGCCGGCCCCTTTCCGCCGGGCACAGGCGTCGCCAACAGAACCTCCAGAACTGCACGGTTGTGCTGCCGCGCCACGTCCAATGGAGACTCGCCGCTTTTTCGTCTGAGGTTCGGGTCGGCACCGGCGGCCAGCAATACTTCCGCTACCGCCGGTTTCGAGTTGCTCCACACCACATAGTGCAGCGGGGAATCCCCCCTGCTGTTCCTGGCATTGGGATCCGCGCCGGTGGCCAGCAACCGTTCCAATACTTCGATGTTCCCGTTCAGGACCGCATAGTGCAGTGGGGCGAACCCAGACTTGTTCCTGGCGTTCGCGTCCGCTCCCGCTACCAAAAGCAATTCGACCACGTCCGGATTCCGGTTGTGTGCCGCAGCGAAATGCAGCGGACGATTGCCACCTTTGATTTTGGAATTGACGCCGAGTCCGGTGGTCAGCAACGCCTCGACCACTTTCGGGTTCGCGTTAGATTCTGCTGCTTGATGCAAAACGGTCGATACCGGAGTCGCCGTGTACCAACTGTGTTTCTTCAGTCGAGCGCCGGCAGCGATCAGCGTTTCGATCACACTCGCATCCTGATGATAACTCGCTGCATACTCCACCGGGGTCATCCAGGCATTACACTTCGCGTTGATGTGCGCACCGGCGGCGACCAGGACTTTCACCGCCTCCGGATTCCCGTTGTACATGGCCGCATGGTGCAACGGGGTCTCCCCCGCCACGTTTCTGGAGTTGACTTTGGCACCCGCTGCCAGCAACACCCGAACGATCTCCGCATCGCTGCCGTATCTTGCGGCATAGTGCAAGGGAGTGTCGTCACGCTCGCCTCTCCGGTTGGCGTCGGCACCAGCGGACAACAACGTCTCGATCAACTCACTGCTTCCACCATCACCGATG
Organism: Acidobacteriota bacterium; assembly: GCA_965217775.1. GTDB lineage: Bacteria > Acidobacteriota > UBA6911 > RPQK01 > JAJDTT01 > JAJDTT01. The sequence continues at coordinate 578,281 of CBDCJH010000002.1, read as the reverse complement.
GCCCAGTGCAGGGGCGCGGTTCCGTAATGGTCCTTGAGGTCCAACCTGGCACCGGATTCCAGCAGAGTCTTGAGTACTTGGGCCTTGCCTGGATGGCTGATGGCAAAATGTGAGGGCGTCACTCCCTCGCGATCCTTGGCGTCGAGTTTGGCGCCGGCAGAGACCAGTACCCGAACCACCTTGGGGTTTTCATTGCTGCTGACCGCCAGATGCAGCGGCGTCAATCCATCCTTGTCCTTGGCGTTGACCTTGGCGCCGGCGCGGATCAACGCCTGGATGACCTGGGGATTCCGGTTGTTCCAGGCCGCGTTGTGCAGCGGAGTGTAACCATCACGGTCCTTGGCGTTGACGTCGGCTCCCCCGGCGATGATGGCTCGGACCACGGCGGGGTCGCCGTTGCTCCAGCCCGCATTGTGCAAAGGGGTCTCGCCGCTCTCGTTTCGGGTGTTGGGGTTCGCGCCGGCGGCCAGCAATCTTCGAATCATTCCGGGATCACTGCCCGTCCTGGCCTCGATGAAGAGCCGTTCGCCCGGCACCTTTGCCAAGGCTTGGTTCATCTGCGTCTGAGGCGACTTCCGGGCAGCCGAATAGCCGTTGGACGCCGGGATCAGGGTCGATGCCACGACCACAAGTACTCGAAATTTCCGATTCATTCTTCCGGTTTGGCGGGCGCAGGGACCCTTTCTTCGGCGCTTGGAGGATACTGCAACACAGCCGCGACGGATTCGTTGTATTTCCGCGCCACGTCCAACGGTGTCATTCCCTCTTCACCCTTGGCGTTCATTGTGGCCCCAGCCAGCAACAACGCTTCCGCGACGTCGGGATTCGAGTTGTTCCGGGCCGCATAGTGCAGTGGAGTGTTTCCCCGGCGGCTCTTGGCATCGGGGTCCGCCCCGGCCAGCAACAAACTTTTCGCCACTTCCGCGTTCGCATTGTTCCAAGCCGCATAGTGCAGCGGAGCATCGCCTCTCCGATTCCTGACCTCCAGGTCGACGTCAGCCGCCACCAATGCCTCCACCACTTCCGGATTCTGGTTCTGGGCTGCCGCGTAATGCAACGGGGTATTACCGTCCCTGTTCTTGACCTGGGGAACGGCCCCGGCCGCTAGCAACGCGTTCAACACCTCCGGGTTCGGGTTGTTCCCGGCCGCTCGGTGCAGCGAGGTCTCGGCGCTCCGGTTCCGGTGGTTCGGATCCGCGCCGTGCGCGATCAATATTTTCACGATACCCGGGCTCTCGTTCATTTCCGCCGCGTAGTCCAGCAGGCCGTTGCCGCTTGCGTCTCTGACGTTGGGGCTGATGCCCAACCCCAGGAACACCCCTAATACTTCGGGATTCCGGCTGAACATGGCTGCGCTGAGAATCGGAGTAAAACCTGATCCGTTCTTCGCATTGACCTTCGCGCCAGCCCGGATCAGGACCTTGACCACATTCGGATCCCGGTTGTCACCCGCGGCATGGTGCAGCGGAATGTCACCGGCATTGTTCCTGGCGTTGATCTTGGCGCCATGTTTCAGCAACAGGCCTACGACCAACGGATCCTGATTGTAGCGGGCGGCATAGTGCAGGGGCGTGTCGGAGACATCGTCTCGCTTGTTGACGTCGGCTCCGGCGGACAACAACGCCTGCACCATCTCACGGCTTCCATTGTCGCCGATGGCCCAGTGGAGCGCGGTGGTCCCGTAGTCGTCCTTGACGTTCAGCTTGACTCGGGCTTTCAGCAACACTTTGAGCACCTCGAACTTGCCGGGGTGACTGACGGCCAGGTGCAAGGGCGTCACTCCCTCGTCGTCCTTGGCATTGCGATTGGCTCTGGCGGCAACCAGGGCCCGGACCACCGCCGGGTTCTCGTTGCTGCTGACCGCCAGGTGCAAGGGCGTCGCTCCGTCCTCGTCCTTGGCGTTGACCTTGGCGCCGGCACCGATCAATGCCTGGATCACCTGGGGATTGGGATTGTTCCAAGCCGCGTTGTGCAGGGGGGTATAGCCATTCCGGTCCTTGGTGTTGACCTTGGCGCCACCGGCGATGACGGCTTGGACGACGCCGGTGTTGCGGTTGCTCCAGGCTGCATAGTGCAACGGCGTCTCGCCACTTGCGTCCTGGACCTTGGGGTCGGCCCCGGCGGCAATCAGGATGCGGATCAAACCGGGGTTGCTGCCCGTCCTGGCTTCGGCCCACAGACGCTCGGCCGCCACCCTCGCCATGAGCGCCAACGCCTGCTTGCGAGTTCGGCCGCTGACGCCAGTGGCCAGGTAGCGTTGAAGCGCCTCCATGGCTTCCGCGGACGCGCCGCCCAGGTTCAGGATCTGTCCATATCTGAGATAGAACCCGGGGGGCAACTCGATCCCATGCTGCCGGTGCAGGGCCAGCGCCTGGCTCATGGCCTCTCTGGCGGCCTGATGATCACCTTGGCCCAGGTGCTTGTCCGCTTCCGCCAGGGACTGGTCGGCAAGCACCTGGGGCGATTCCTGGGCAAACGGCACTCCTGCAAACGCCGGCATCAGGATCGACGCCAACATCATCAGCGCACGAAGTTTCGGGTTCATACTTCCGGTTTGAGTCCAGCCCCGGACTTCTGCTCGGGCCGGCACTGGGACACGCCTCCCGCCGACACCTTTTTGACGGCCAGTTTAGCAGTCCCGTTCAAGTATTAGGGAATAGAAAAGAGAAAGGAGGAAGGAAAGGCGAGTAGTTTAGGCGTAGCGGGGCTTGGATTCACGTAGAATCTGTCCACGGGTTATCGGCCCGTCTCACGTTACTGGCGGGTAAGGAAGGCGAAACCATTGATCCGAGAGTCGAGGAACAGAGTCCGCAAGACGCTGGTGGTTCACAGCCGCTACGGATGGCGGAGTCATCGGACACAAGCGGCTTTGGACGGCGACCAGGGTCTGGGGCTCCTGACCATGGAGCAGCTTGCGGCCCGTTTGGCCGGAGGCTTCCTGCGACCCATCGACCCGGATGCCCTGAAGATCGCGGTTGCGTCAGCCGTTTCCGAACCGCTGGGCGAGTTGGACGGCATCAAGACGCTGCCTGGTTTTCAACGGGCGGCAGCGGCGAGTCTGTCCAAGGCGTGGAGTGCGGGTCTCATACTGCAAGAGGAAGCCGCCAACGCGGCCAGCGAGCCGGCGGGAGTTCGACTCCATTCGCTGGCTATCCTCGAGCGGGAAGTGCTCTCCCGTCTACGAGACAATCAGCTCCGCCCGCGAGATCTGGCGGAGGCTGCGGCAAAGCGTGCAGCTCATGCTCCCGCGATCTTCGGCCGGGTCGAGATTCACGGCCGTACCGAAATGTCTCCGGTCTGGCGGCCTCTTCTGTCCCTCATCAGCCGCGAAACGGAAGTGGTTTGGGTAGCCGGGGCGAGGGAGACGCCAGATTGGCTCCGCGAATTCGGCATCGACGTGGAGAAAGCTCCAAAGGCAAGCCCCACGATCCGGGCTCTATCCTGCGCCAGTCCACGCCACGAGGTCTTGGAAGCTCTGCGGTGGGCTCGGCGTCATCTTGCCCGAGGCGCATTGCCCCAGCAGATTGCCATCACCGCGGCCTCTCCGCAGAACTGGGACGATCACATGCTGGCCTTGGGGGAAGCGGCCAATCTGCCGCTTCATTTCATTCATGGCCGGGCTGCGCTGTCGACGGCTGACGGGCAACTTGCCGCGGCCCTCGCCGAGGTCCTGCTGCGCGGATTCTCGCGCACTCGCGTCGTCCGTTTGGCGGCACTCCTCCGCTCCCGAAACAAACGCTTTGAAGCGCTTCCGGGCAATTGGTGGCGGTCATTGCCGGAGGAAGCCCCGTTGTTGGATGCCACCGGTTGGCGTCGGGCAATTGACAAAATGAGCCAATCGGAGTCCCCGGACGGCGACTGCCGGCCGCTTCTGCAGGAGGTCATCGGGACTCTGGCGCAGGGACTGCAAGAAGCATCGACCGTCGGCGAAGGGCTGCTGGTGGGAAGGGCGTTCCAATTGTGGCGCAAGGCGCTGATGGAAGGGCCGCCGGCGGCGCTCGACATCACCCTGACCGGGCTGCGAGTCGATGACCAGGTCGAGCCCGGCGCCGCCATGGTCTGGGGGCCCGCTTCGGCTATTTCCGCCGCACCTCGACCGTTCTGCCGGATGCTCGGCCTGACCTCGCGCTCCTGGCCGCGGCGCGCTGCGGAAGATCCTCTGCTGCCAAATCACGTCATCGAAGCGGAGCTTCTCGACCCCCTGCCGGTCCACGAAGCAGATCGTCGCGACTTCGAGACCATCCTGCGCTTGACCGATTCCGAAATCGTCTGCTCCAGGGCCCGGCGGAACAGCGAAGGACGGCTCAACGGAGTCTCTCCCCTTTACCCCCACGGGCTGGGCGAAACCTACCTGGCGCAGAGTCGGGAGCCGGAGCACGCCGCCAGCGAAAGCGACCGATTGATGGCTCGGCCCCAGGAGTTCAGCCGGCGGCCTCGCGCCCGATCGGCCCGTCAGACCTGGACCGATTGGCATTGTTCCGAACTGACCGGCCACGACGGTCTGATCAGAAAGAATCATCCGCTACTACTCCGTGCCCTGGACCGCCGGCAATCCGCGACTTCATTGGCCAAACTGCTGCGTGACCCGTTGGGATACCTCTGGACTTATGGGTTCGGATGGAGAGCTCCCGAGGAAACGGACGAGCCGCTCATCCTGGACGCGCTCGCTTTCGGCACCCTCTTGCACGAGATCCTCCAAGAGACTGTGACTCGGCTGGAGGAGCCTGGAGCTCCTGGTTTTGCAGCCGCTTCGGCTGACGAAATAGAAGAGTTCGTGCTCCTTTCCACGAGCGTGGTGAGAGCCCGGTGGGATGAATCTCGCCCCGTGCCACCGCCCGCCATCTGGAGACGAGAACTGGAGGAAGTGGCGAAATTGGGCCAGTTGGCATTGATGCTCGACGAGGAACCCTTGCCGGGGCAGCACAGTTGGGCGGAAGTCCCCTTTGGAGGTGGCCCCTGGATGGAGACCCTGGGCGACGAATACCGTGCCCGTTTGCCGTGGGACTCCCGATCCGAAGTCGAAATACCCGGCACGAAGATGCGTATCGGTGGATCCATCGACCGCCTCGACCTTGCTGGGAACAAATGCGATGCGAGGGTCACCGACTACAAATCAGGCAAGCTGCACGGCCGTCCTCCACAGATCAAACGTGGAGCGGAACTCCAGCGGTGCCTCTACGCGTTTGCCGTGAAGACACTGATCGCAGGACGTCCCCGGGTGGACGCGCGTCTCGTTTTCCCTAGGATGGGGACCCCACCGTATCCCTTGGATGACCCCGACGCCACACTCGAGAAATTGGCGAAATATCTGGCCACGGCTTCAGCCTCGTTTGCCGCGGGCAAGGCCCTCCCCGGTCCTGCCGTCCGTGACAACTGGTACGACTTGGATTTTGCACTGCCCGGAGGGGCCAAGGAGAGTTACGTCGCCGGCACGCTCCAGTTGGTTGAACTCGCATTGTCCGACCTTGCGCCACTGTGGAAAGAACCTTGAATCGCCTCGACGACGATGGCCGGTAAAGACGAGATTTGACTTACGGTTTATTGGAATGTCCAACGACAAACCGGTGACTCTGCTCCCCGATTCCGCAGCCCGCGTCGCGGCCCTGACCGACCATGAGCGCACCCTCTTGGTGGAGGCCGGTGCCGGAAGCGGAAAGACCGCTCTCTTGGCCGGTCGCGTCGCCCTGATGGTCGCCGCAGGTGTTCACCCCAGGGAGATCGTCGCCATCACCTTCACGGAGGCGGCGGCGGCCGAGCTTCTGGAGCGGATCGAGACGATGGTGCGAGACCTCTTGTCGGGCACGATTCCCATCGAGCTCGCCGCGGCATTGCCATCGGGGCTCACCGAGGCGCAGAAGGAGTGTCTGGAACTCGAATCGAAGGACCTGGATGAAATCACCTGCACGACCATCCACGGATTCTGTCAACAACTGATCCGGCCCTACCCGGTGGAAACCGGATTGGATCCAGGCGCGTCCATTATTGATCCGGCGGCGGCCGAAATCGCCTATCAGGATCTGCTGGAGGCTTGGCTTTCCGCGCGGTTCGGACGGGATCGAGGCGCCGAGGGGTTGGGACGGATCCCTCCCATCCGGGACACCGGCAGTCGCCGGGATTTCCTGGCCACTCTTGTACTGGAGGCGCCGCGCAAAACGTTGGACCTGGTGAGAAAAACGGCCGGGTTCCTGAAGGAGCACCGGTCCGCGGGAGCGGCCATGTCCGAGATTGAACCAGGGGCCGCCGAACGATTCGTGGAAGCCGCCGACGAGTTTGCCGCCTGGTACCGGAATTGCGGCGTGGCGGAGCCCGGAACCGCCGAAACGGTCGAGGATATTCTGCGGGTCGCCGACATCGTGAGAGAGGCGGCCACCCAACCCCCTGTCCAGCGAACCCCGAAGGACCTCCTGTTCCATCAACCACCTTCGGCCTGCAAGCGGGGGTCAACCGAGTTCAAACTGTGGCGCCGCAAGACCGTGTGGAGAAACGCGGCCGCGGGCGCCGGAGGTAGCGCCGCCCTGGGGGAGCAGCTCAACGCGGCCGGCAAGGTCCGTTATGACGCCTGCGCCGACGCCTATTCCGAATTTCGGTCCTATCTCGGCGCTCTGGCGTTTGTCCAATTCGTGGAGGAGTTCGACCCGTTTCGGAAACTGTACCGCAACTACAAGCGCGATGCCGCTCTTCTGGACTTCGACGACCTACTCTACCAGGCTCGGGACCTCCTGAAAGACCACGAGCCGGTCCGCGAAGCTCTTTCGCGCCGCTATCCCCGCATCCTGGTCGACGAGTTCCAGGACACGGACCCCCTGCAGTCGGAGATCATCTGGCGACTCGTCGGCGAAGGCGATCCCGCATCACCGTGGCACGAGAGAGTCGTTCGTCACGGCGCACTGTTCGCCGTGGGTGATCCGAAACAGGCGATCTATCGGTTTCGCGGCGCGGACGTCAATACCTACCTGTTGGCCAAGAAGGCTTTGGAGCATTTGGATCCGTCCTCGATTCTGGACATCACCGCCAACTTTCGGACCCGTGAACCGATCCTGGAGTACGTCAATACGCACTTCGCGCCCATGCTTGACGAAAACCGGGGCCAACCCGGCTTCACTCCACTGGATGCGACCCGCTCAGGCGGCGATGGACCCTGTGTCGCCGCCTTTGACATCGAACTGGAGGATGAGGACATTTCTGCCAGGGGGAAACCCCTGGTCCATCGAATTCGCATGAGGGAGGCCAAAGTCCTGGCTTCTCTGGTCGGTGGCCTGATCGGAACCCACCCGGTTTGGGACCCGCAGGAGAAGAGGATGAGGCCGGCGCGGGCGGGAGACATCGCTCTGCTCGCCCCCACCGGGACCAGCCTATGGATCTATGAACAGGCCATGGAGGAACTGGAGATTCCCATCGCCACCCAGGCCGGAAAGGGCTTCTTTCGCCGGCAGGAAGTGCAGGATCTGATCGCCATCGCTCGGATCGTTGCCGATTCCCGCGACACACTGGCCCTGGGAGCTCTGATCCGGGGGCCGTTGGTGGGTCTCACGGAAGAAGAGATCGCCGACGAGATCGAAGCGCTCCACGTCCAAGCCGAGACCGACGGCTCCACCAAGGGTGATGGCCGGCACCGAGCCGGCCGGCTCCGCCTCTGGACCGACCTGAATTCCATCGAAAACGCCCCGCTTCGCAGAACCCTCGAGGTGTTGCAGAACCTGGCGCGCAAGTCCGGACGTTTGACGCCCTACCAACTGCTGGTGGAGGCGGTGGAGGAGCTGCGCGTGAATTCGATTCTCAAGGCGCGGCATCACCGGGGCGCCGAGCGGGCTCTCGCCAACGTGGAGCTGGTCCTGGAAATGGCGCGCGCCTATGACGGCCGAGGGATCGGCGACTTCGCCCGCGCCGTTTGGCAACGGTGGAACGACCAGGACATGCAGGCCGAAGGCCGGCCCGACGCCGCGGCCGACTCCGTCTCCATCATCACCATGCATTCGGCCAAGGGGCTGGAATGGCCCATCATGATTCCCATCAATTCCACCACCCGGCCGCGTTCGGTATCGGGAATCCTCTATGGCCGTCACGACGATACGATCCACATCAAGACCGTATACCTTTCAAGCCCGGGATACGAGGAGGTGCGCAAAGAGGAGGAACGGGAACTGCGGGCCGAACGGATCCGCCTCTGGTACGTGGCTCTGACCCGGGCCCGCGACCTGCTGCTCCTCCCAAGGCAGGAGAAGAGGATTGAAGGCGACTGGTTCAGCCTGATCGATATCGATATCGATTCCCTTCCCTCTCATTTCTTCCTGGGAGGATTCGGAGGAGTCTCTGAACCTGGCGCCGCCGCAAGCGCCAACCGCCAGGACATCACTACCTGGAGACGGGAGGCGGCAGTCATCCGTGCCCACACCCGGCGGATCTCTTGGAATCAACCCTCCCTTCACGAGGGTCCGGAGGAGCCGGATCAAGAGGAGGAGACCGTTTTCGCCGGAACCGACGCCATACTGGACGCCGTTCCTGAGAAGGTCCAAGAAGTGGCGGTCCAAGGAGGCCCCGTCCGTGGCTTGATCCTGCACAAGTTGATGGAGGAAGTCCTCACTGGAGAAACCGAGGACGATGAATTCGCGCTTCTGGCCAGGGCCGTCCAATTGATTTGTCAGTTGGGCCTCGAAGACGCGGAAGACGCGTCTTTGGGACCCTCCAGCGCCGAGTTGGCGGCTTCGGTGGTGCGAACCTTGCACCTCCGGGAGGTCGCCGCTCTCCGGCCGCGTCTGGTGCCCGAATACCCGGTATTCGACAGTGCCGTCGAGGGCTCGTCGGTGGCCCTCACGGCCGGCATTGCCGACGCCGTCGCCATCGACGGGAAAGGGCGAATCGAAGTCGTGGTGGATTGGAAGAGCGACGTCAAGCCCACCAGGAAGCAGGTCGCCAAGTATCACCAACAGGTTGGCGACTATCTGGGAGCGACGACCGCCCTGACCGGACTGATCGTCTTCATGAGTTCCGGCCGAGTCGACAGAATCGTGAAGGGCGGCTGACAGGCCGCAAGTGAAATTCCGCAGGCCGCCGGACACCGGACGCCGCCGGTGGCATCCTTCCGGGCATCCTGGGACAATCCAGGCCATGCCCGGCCGAGCCTGGCTCTACGCCCTGTCCGCCGTACTGCTTTGGTCCACTGTCGCCTCGATCTTCAAGCTCACCCTGAGGCACGTGGATTTTGTCCACCTGCTCTTGATCTCCTCCTGGACGGCCTTTCTGGCCCTGGCCCTGGTCCTGGCCGCCCAGGGAAAGGCTTCCCTCCTGCGTCGACTCACCGGCCGTGAACTCCTCCATTCGGCTGGCCTCGGGGCCCTGAATCCGTACCTCTACTACCTGGTTCTGTTCAAGGCCTACTCCCTGATCCCAGCCCAGGAAGCCCTCGCGCTGAACTACACATGGCCAGTGGTCCTGGTCCTCCTCTCGGTGCCTCTGCTGGGGCAACGAATCGGGCTCGGAAGCGTGGCCGCCATCCTGGTCAGCTTCTTCGGTGTGGTTCTGATCGCCACGCGAGGAGATTTGAGTAACCTGGGAGTCTCCCACCCCTTGGGCGCGTCACTGGCGTTGGGCTCCTCTCTGATCTGGGCCCTGTTCTGGATCTTCAATCTGAGGGACCGGCGCGATCCGGTCCTGAAGTTGTTTCTGAGCTTCGGCTTCGGCTCCCTCTTTATCCTGGCTACGGTTCTTCTGGGAGAGGGAATCCGAATTCCCGCATGGCCGGGACTATTGGGAGGCGTCTATTCCGGACTGTTCGAAATGGGGTTGACCTTTCTGCTCTGGCTCAAGGCCCTGGAACTGGCCAGGACCACCGCCCGGGTCAGCAACCTGGTCTTCCTCTCCCCCTTCCTCTCCCTGGTCTTGATCCGGGTGCTTGTGGGAGAGGCGATCCTGCCCTCTACCTTGGCCGGCCTGGTCCTGATCGTGTGCGGAATCCTGCTCCAGCAGCGTCTGCGCCGATCGTGAACCGTCCATGGCGACTTTCGCCGCGGACTGCTAACCTGACCCCGCTCGACAGCGACGGAGAACACCATGCGAAGTTATCGGATCACCGCCTACCCCGGCGATGGAATCGGCCAGGAGGTCACGGCAGAGACGCTGCGCGTACTGCACGCGGCGCAAGACGGTTGCGGCGACTTTCGCCTGGAGGTAACGCGGGTTCCCTGGGGTTCGGACTACTACCACCGGCACGGCACCGTGGTGCCGGACGACTACCTGGAACATTTGGCCCCCAGCGACGCCATATTCCTGGGAGCCATCGGGGACCCGGCCCGGATTCCCGACCACGTGACCCTGGCGCCGCTGATCCGCATCCGTCAGAGCTTCGACCAGTATGCGTGCGTCAGACCCGCCCGGCTCTTTCCCGGGGTTCGGACGCCTCTGGCCGGAAAAGGGCCCCAGGACATCGACCTGGTGGTGATTCGGGAGAACTCGGAGGGTGAGTACGTCAACAACGGAGGCCGGTTCCGCGTCGGCACCCCTGACGAGTTCGCGGTCCAGACCGCCCTGCACACGCGCAAAGGGGTCGAGCGGATTCTCCGTTTCGGTTTCCGGATGGCCGGCACCCGGCGAGGCCACCTGACCATGATCACCAAGTCCAACGCCCAGCGCTACGGCTTCGTGCTCTGGGACGAGGTTTTGGAAGAACTCAAGTCCGAGTATCCGGACATAGAAGTGGCCAAATACCACATCGACGCGGCCGTCATGAACCTGGTCCGGTGGCCGGAGCGGTTCGACGTGGTGGTGGCATCCAACCTGTTCGGCGACATTCTGACCGACCTCTCAGGAATCCTGGCAGGAGGACTGGGCCAAGCGCCATCCTCCAATATCAACCCGGAACGGTGCTTCCCTTCCATGTTCGAGCCGGTTCACGGCTCGGCGCCCGACATCGCCGGTCAAGGCATCGCCAACCCCACGGCGGCCATCCTGAGCGGGGCCAACATGCTCCGTTGGCTGGGGGAGGAACGAGCCGCCGCCGCCGTCGAACAAGCCGTGGAAGTGACCTTTGCCCAAGGCCACGGCACCCCCGATCTGGGCGGCGACCATACGACGCAGTCGTTTACCGACCGGATTCTGGAGAATCTGCGGGTCTGACTCGACCGAGTAAAGGTTTCGGTCGTTCCGCTCATGTACCGGCCCACGGGTCGAATACTTCGATCCCGACATCCTCGAAGTCCCGAACATTACGAGTTACGACCGCCATGCCGCTCGCCCTGCCAATTGCCGGATCGGGTGCTGGGGGCATCAACCCGGACCCCACATCGGTTTCGAGAATGAAAAACCGTGTCTCAACTGAAATCGGGAGGCTCGCGTATCGGCTCACGCGGCGGCAGTTCGACATCCACGCCGCCGAAGGGCGCGAAGCATCCGCGGATGAAACTGGCCAGATTCTCCGGGTCAGCTTCCCGGCTGACCGCCTCGCGCAGGATGACCCGCGCCTCCTCTTCCATCGAACGACCGTTGGAGGCTGCGCGAACGCGAAGTCGGATCTTCACTTCATCGTCGAGATTGCGGATCGTGATGCTTGCCATTTTCTCGTCTCCCTGCTTGGAACAAACCTATGCGATTGGCCGGGATAGGTGCCATTTGTCCTCGTATGGCTTGTCACCGTGAGATCGTCGCTCAACCCACAAGTGAATTTCGAATCCAGGTGCGAACCGCCGGATCGCATCGATGGCGGCGGGGGAGGCCGAGACGAACCAGCCCTCGCCAAGGGACTGGAATCGCGGGGGCTCGATCCATATCCATCCGTCCTTCCAGTAGGTCGACTCGACCATTACGTTGCCGGCGGTATCGAGCCATTGAAACGGGACATCGATTGATGGGTGCCAGCCAAGGGTTCTGGCAATGTTTGAATTGATCGCTGCCCACCGGTATGCCGGTCCGACTAGTTGCCTTTCATCGTTCAAAACGATGAACTGCTTATCGTCCTGACCCTGACCGTCCAGGTACAGTTCGTACGTGAGATCGAACGCTGACTTCAAAGCCCGTTCGTCCGCCCCGTCAAGCGACTTCGCGATCACGCCTCGATATCGCTCTTCACGCGGCCACTCCCATTCCGGCCGCACAAACCAAGTTCGCTCGCCGATGAGCGACCGGCCGTGAACTGAGTCTGGGTAGTGACTCCACTCGCTGGCGCCTGCTCCTTGGCGCCAAGTTTCTCGATCGTTCGTCGTGGAGCGCCACTCCATCGCCCGAAATTCCGGTGGGCGTTCGGTCGGTTGATGAACCTCAAGCTGAGGGTCGTAGATTGGATAGAAACTATCATATGCGACCTCCGCGCCAAGTGGAATCTGCCCGGATAGCGATCGTCTGCCATAGACGCACATGGCGGCTTCTCGACCGATGATCGCTCGACAACTCGGCCACAATCCAACCAATAGAGCCATCATCCAATGCTTCAGCCGCCCGTCGTTGGCCCACGGGTACTCTCCCTCGAGGGCCCAGTACACACTCTTGAACTCCGAGAGCAGTTCATCTTCATCTTGTCCAGCACGGATTAGTGGTTGGATGAGCAGTTGATGAAGGTTCCACGCGGTCTTTGTATCGTCGCCAAGCACCATTCCGCCTAGGTGGAGTGTGCTCGGATCGTTCGCCAGTAGAATAACCGGTTGCGCTGAAGCCGTTGTGACGTCTTCCCAAACCCAACCCTGCTGGTCACAAATCCGTTTGGCAATGCTGAGAACAGCGAGCGACTCTGAGTGGTTCAAGCTTTCGACGAATTCTTTTATGTCTGCGATGTGTGGTGACCCACTGGCTGCACCTACGTGAACCGCGGCCAAGAGGTGTTCAAGCTGAAGTGGGTTCCACCAGGGTCGAGCAGTCAATAACGCGAGCATTCCCTTTCCGTTTTTCGATACGTACTGAGCTAACGCGCGCCGCGCAGCTTCCCCAACATCGACGACTGGGAACGCAAGAAGCTCGGCCACGAATCGACAAAGCGCCTGATCGACTGACCATGAGGATGCCGATCCGGTCAGTGATTCGTACGGCCGTGCCTGTGGGCTCGCCGCAAGTACCTGTTCCAGGTAGTCATTGACAGCCTCCAGAACGGCATCGGCAGGCCAATCGACCTCCAAAAGTTCCAGTATGTCGCCGATATCGGAAAGTATAAGCCAATTCCAAAGCTTTCCGGCGATGAGATCCTTCGAAAACTGTTCCCGGGCACGGTCGACGCCTTCAGCATGATCGATCTCCATAAGCGCGCGAAAAACGATCAACTTCTGTGCACCATCATGCCAGCGATGCCATGATCCGTCCCTCGAGCGTACGATGGCCCGCTCGATCAATTCCCTTGCAGAATTGCGGTTTCCGGAGTGCAGAAGAACGTCTGCCTTCCGCACCAGCAGTTCCACTTCCCGGTAATCCGGCGGGGGAAAACTCTCAACGAGTCTGTCGAAATGTCGTTCGTCCTTGACGTTCGCTTTCTTAATGGCTTCCCACCAATCAAATTCAGTGTTGTCCTCAGGATTGGGATTCCATGTCTCAGGGCGATTCGGATCGCTTAGACGCTCGGCAATCTGAGTAAGCGTCTCCACCTCACCGGTGACTAGCCGATAGAGAGTGCTCTTTCGTGATGAATCTTCGCGTCCTGGTTTCAAGCCTTGCGTAAGGGTGATCGGTTCAATGCCTTGATCCCGAATCACGTCCTCAAGAACCCGCGCGACCGGTGCGCGATGAGACGGTAAAGCGTTGGTTCGCACATAGGACATTAACCGCTCGGCAGCGTCCCTCTTTTGCTCACGCGGAAATGCCTTCAAGATAGCCGCAGCCGTTTCGGAGGTATCGTCAGGCGCGATCAACGAGTGAAGCTCGCCATATACCGCGCTTAGGAGTTCCGGATGCGCCCGAGCGTCAACGCCGCCGGAGAGCAGCGCCTCGAGCACATTCGACACGTTTAGTACGCGTCGGTCCACGAACTCCAAAGCCAACTGCCACGCCCTCGCTGGCATCAGGCGGACGAGCAACCGAAGTTCGGCGGCAGCTCCATCCGACCCACCGTCGCCGCCCGAGACCTCAACGGCACGTGCGAATCGATCGAGAATCTCCAATCGCGTTGGGCCCGTTTGAGTGATCGATCGATCTAGCCATTCAGCGACTTGTGCCATGTGGTAGTCCTTGTGGCTACCCGCCCCAGCAGAGACTTCGCTCGCTCTCCTTTTCCAGTTCTCCGACTCTGCTCGATCGCCGATGTCGTGTAGAAAAGCGGCGATCTCCAGACACGCCTCTTGCCTCTCAGCAGGATCCTCGTCAGCAGCATCAATTGTTGAAGAAAGACCAAGCGTGACAGCCTCGTCCCGGGACATCACTCTTTCCTCGTAGAACAGTTGTGCAAATTGCCTGCGGTGATGCGGGGTGAATTGCGTTCCGGCCGGGCCGGCGGTCAGATCCATTACAACATCCCGCAAGACGCTGAGCCCGTCTGGGCCCATTGCTTTCGCAAGTATTGAAACCTGCTCGTATATCCCGTTCCGTGACGTCCGTAGGATGAAATCATGGTGTGGACCCAGTGTGCTGAAGTGCACCGGGCGGTTGTGGAAGAGCAGGAGCGATCGAAACAGCGCATGGCGTTCAGCCTGATCTTGACTCCTCGATGCTTGCGCCAGAAAGTAACCAAGCTGCCGGGCTGTCTGTTCCACTCTGACGTACGCCTCTTCACGCTTGTCGGCGGCATCGGGGACCGCTCCCTCAGGGACGCCCAAGAGTTCTTGCAACCATCGCAACCGAATGGTGTATGTCAAATCCGAGAAACCCCAACTGTGCCTTTCTCGATGCGGCTCGAAACGGATGTGGCGCAGGCGGCGGATGATCTCGGTTGCTTCCGCATATTCGCCGTGACTGTTCAGGAACCAAGCATACGCAAGATCGATATCATTGTTTGTCTCGGACACCTCATACGCCGCTCGCAGTGAGTCCATAGGCACGTCCAACGGCCTCGATTCAGCTAGCTTAAACAGCGCGACAAAGCGCCAAGTCTCAGAACCTAAAGCTTGGATAGCATCGACGAAGTGCTGACATTCCCTTGAATCAAAGCCAGCATCGACCGCAGCCTTTAATCCATTGAATAAGAGACTTGCTGTCACCGACACTGGATTGGGTTGTTGGTAACCGTCGTGACCTGAAGTGAAGACAAGTCTTTGGATCTCTTGGATCACGACGCTGGGCCGCTCGAACAAGGCGGTTACGTTACTCCAAGCTCTGATGTCCTGAAATTGCTCGTTGTGACTGAACGTCTCGATCGGCTCACCTGCGTAAATCAGTGAAATCGGCTTCGCTTGAAGATAGAGGGTTCGGGCTGCAGCCTTCAGATCTGAGCGATTCTGCGCTTGTGCGTAACGCCACAAGGTACCAGCGAATCTGAGGGCAACGCGGTTATCGACCAGCAGTCGACCTTCGGAGCGGATCTGCGGTAGCGCCAGCAGGGGATCTTCGAGATTCAAAAGGGCAACAGCAAGTTTAGCTGCGTCAACCCGGGACGTTCTTTGGCCAAGCTCATGGTTTAGAAGAAACAGTCGGAGAGTGTGGCCCCAATCACCCATGGCAGAAGCTGCGGCGTGACCGACCAACAAAATCGGATGGAATTGAGCGTAAGGCAGAAATCCGGACATTGCTGACCGCAGCCAATTAGAAGACAGCTGCGCAAGCACATCAGCGTGCCTTTCGGCTCGCACGAGGTGAACAACCCGGGCACGTCCTACGGAGTCGAGGCAAGAACGTCCAATTGATCGATCCGCAAGGATTGAATGGAATTTCCGTTCATCCGCACCGGGATCGCTTCCGGGAAGCCGCGAACGGGTCTCCGACTTGAGAAAGACGATCAGGCTGTCATGAATGAATGTCACCAGACCGTCATCAACCCGAACGAAAGGCGCTAGTACTCGATGATAGACGTCCTCGATCGCTTCCTTCTCGGGCCACTCGTTGAGCCATGCTATGGGGAGAGTTGGCGCCGCCCTACACAACAGTCCGAGTAGTCTCCTCGTCTGGCCGTCTTGAAGAGGTACTGACAGCCGCTCCTGATAGTAGTCGTCGATGTCGCCCGCGTAATTGCCGGCAAGCTTAATCGCTCTTGTCACGCTTTTGTCATCTGTACGTTCGAACAGCGACAGTAGGTACGTCAGTATCAGAGGGTTACCACGGGAGGCGTGGTGCAGGACATCTCGCTCTTCGCCTGTCGTCTCCTTTCCGAACCTTGAGACAAGCGCGTGCACCTCAAAGCGACTCAAACCGGAAACCTCGATCCGCCTACGGTCTCGTGCGACTTTTGCTGCAACCGCTGCTGGAATCACGTCTGGAAGGAATGCTTGCGGCTGACCGCTCAGGATGATCTGAAATCCTTCAGGGATTTCACTTGGGCGTGGTAGCTCATCCAGTACTGGCTGCTGAAGGTTAACTTCCCGCATTACGTGGTCCAAGCCATCGAGCAGCAATATGGTTTTGTGGCCGTGCAGGACGTAGCGTTGATTTGCACTCGACATGTGGCACCGGAGCGCGTCTCGGCCTTGGACGAGATCAACAACGTCGAGGCTGAGACGCTCCGAATTAAATTGGTCGAGACGTGCAACGACGTTTTGGAAGAACGTTAATGCCTCGGCCCTGTCGCGGTTCCCGTCCGTACTGGGTAAGAACGCGTAGTATGGGACGAAGAAGGGATATGCGGAGTCGGTAAGAACATCCTGAACGAGCGTCGATTTTCCCACGCCGGCTGGGCCCACAACCGCGAGGTACCCTCCCGGGATCGCATCAATCAGTGCCTTCAAGCGATCCGCCGTCGCGTGGTTTTTCTCGTATGGTATATCGGGTTCTGGGAAGCGCTGAATCAAGCCGGAACGGCTCGATCGCAGTCCGATCGCCGCAAGGAGGTAGTCCCGTTCGATGAAATCACGGTCAGGATTGTTCGTGAGCCACGTGGCAATAGCCTTGTGAAGGCTGTCGAACTGTTTACGATAATGTCTCGAGTCAAGGGAGTCAGATCCGGCGCTCGGAGGCTCAGCCTGTCCGAACGCCAGTTCGCAATGAGCCACGAAATCCGATAGCTCAGATCCCGACAGACTCACATGTTCGGCAATTTTCCTCCATGCTTCACTCGCTTCGATGGTATTGGCCGCATCAGGACCTGATGCCCAGTGCGTCTCTGCAAATTCCGCGAGGCTGAAGGACGGGATTATTTGAGCATGATGTTTTGCTGGCGAAGTCGGTCGGTTGGTATGAATTCGCACAGTGACAGTGCGCCCGGTCCAGTGGCTTCGGAGGCGGTTCCACCCGTCGGCGAGATCTCGAAGAAGCCCTGATGCACCGACAAGTTCGCCCCAGGTAAACCCCGTCGCACGAGCCGACCATTTGATTGAATTACCCTCAACCGATTCTTTCCAAACGAGAACAAAGTCATCGACCCGACCAGCTTCAAGATCCGCCAAGCGGACACCCTCGAACGCTTTGGTGCCATCACGCAGATCGGTTCGCAGGAACTTAAGGATTCGCTCTGTGGCGACCTTGTCCTGGTATCCGAATCCCCACCGGGCCCGCCTTTCCCCCATGGCGGGTGCCTCCGGTACCGGTGAATGCCACGATGGCTTACTCATGATTTAGCGAATTCCTAAGCCACTGGTTATCGGACGGGCTCACTCGAGGTGCTCCATGAGCTTATGAGGAAAATAGCGAATCAATTGCTACTCGGGGAGGCATGATGTCCTGACACTCCGCGGGTAACATGCGGTTCTGATGTCAACGACCGTCGACAATGTTACACCCAGCGAGTGTCCCTGCTCTGGCTGCTGGACTTCAGGTCAACGTATCAAGAGCATCCAGGAGACGATGGATCTCCTCCCGACTGTTGAAGGCGGCGACGGATATCCGCAGTGCCGGTCGCTCGGGCTGGTACTTGACCACGATCCCCTGCTCTAGCAGGTCTTCGATGAGTCTACGCAATTCGGCCTTGGTCAGATCCTCCAACTCCAAAGCCACGAGACCCGAGGCGAGGCCCGGCTTGGTAGGAGTGGCGATCCGGGTCCCGGGCCGGCCCTCCAGTTCATGGAAAAGAAACTGGACCAGTTCCTGGACGTACCGCTCGATACGGTCGGGACCTAGTGCGTACATGATCTCCAGCGCTCGGCCCAGACCGATTCGGAGGGCGTAGTTGTGGGTCCCCAGCTCGGTGCGCAAGGCGGCCGTGACCGGTGGACGAGGATTTCCCGGTTTCAACCAGGTGCTGGCATCGGGGATGAAGTCGGGGCGAAACTGGACGAGCCGATCCGGGGACACCCAGAGAAAACCGACGCCCAGGGGACCGAGCAGCCACTTGTGGCCCGAGGCTATGTAGTAATCGCAGTCCAAGGCGGGTATCTTCACCGGAAACTGCCCCACTGCCTGGGCGCCGTCCAGCATCAGTGGAACTCCCTGCGAACGGGCTAGACCTGCCGCTTCCCGGGCAGGCAGCTTCCGGCCATCGAGAGTGGAGACCTGGCTGAGACAGACCAACCGCGCCCGGCCCCGCAGCGCCGCCTCCAGGCCACTGAGGAGAGCGTCGTCTCCTTCTTCCCCGGGGAAGGTCCGGACCACTACCCTTTGGTGCCGCTCCAGCGCCCGGCAGGCATCCTGCGTGCTGACATGCTCCGCCGAGGAGACCAGAATCTCGTCTCCAGGCCGCCAGTCCACACTCCGCAGGACCCGCTGCATGGCCTGGCTGGTATTGGAGGTCCAGGCCAGATGCTCCGGCCGGACTCCCAGGAATTCGGCCAGTTGGCATCGGACCCGCTGTTCCTGATCCAGCAGAACGCCGGTCACCCTTGGCGAGGCCGACCCGCGACGGCTCTGGAAGGCCATCGTCTCGGCGACCACCTTGAGCACCGAATCGGGAGTCGGTCCGGAGGAGCCGGTCTGGAAATAGGCAAGTCGCCGAGTCAGAGGCAGATCTTCGCGGAGTTTCCGGAAGCTCGAGGGGGCTTGGATCACGCCATTTTGACCCCGTTGCCGCCTCGGGCCAAGGCGTGGACCGCATTCCACAGATTCAGACGCTCGATGCTGTCCGCCCGGTAGACCCCCACCTCGTCCGCCCCGGCGGCCAAGGCGGCGGCCGCGCCCTGACGGAGCAGATCCGGTGTCACCAGCTTGGGCGGTCCCCAGCAGACCAGTTGGGCCACCAGGGGGACACGGCCGTCCACGGCCACGGCAGCTGCGCGTGTGTCCTCGAAAATGTGAGCCAGGTTCCCGGTGAGGTGCCGGATATGGATCTCGTCCACCAGGCCCGCCCGGACCCACGCCGGCCAGTCCTGAAAACGCTTCCAGGACGTCTCGGGATTGGAGGCCACCGCGACTGTCAGGGACACTTTCCGGTCCAGGCCCTCCAACTGCCTCCTCAGCTCCCGCACGAAGCGCGTGACGTAGCTCGCCCGGAACAGGGTCCAGTCCCGATCGCGGTTGGAAATGGACATGGGATCACGGCCCGTTTCCCGGCGGTAGTCCTGGACGACGGCCTGCTCGTAGCCGTAGACCATCACCCCATGGTCGTCCACCTGCCCCGGAACCGACTCGATCTGGAATTCCAGTTGGACACCGTCCACATCGTAGTTCCGGGCCATTTCCAGAAACGGGCGCTGCTCGTACAGGCGGGTCTCGCGGGTCCCGTAGCTCAGGACCACCGATCCCGAAACGTCGAAGGAGGTCTTTCCGTCTTGGCGCCGCATCCAGAGCTCGGGGTGATCGTTGGCGAACCGGGTCAGGCGCCATTCGGGCAGCCGGGTTCCGCTCTGGTAGTCGATACCGGTCATTCCCGTGTAACCGACGGCGTTGTAGGGATGGACCTCGATTCCTCTCCGATGGGACTCCTCCACCAGGAACGAGAGGGGGTCCCAGCCATGCACGGAGTAGAAGCCGGGCACCACGGCGAGGATGTCTGCCGGATCATGTCCTCCGCGGCCGTGGTCAAAACGAAGGCACATCTCGCGGCCTGGGGTATAGCCGGGAATGAAACGGCTCACTCCGGCTGCCGCGCATTGATCCAGAAAGTCGCTGACCATCTCCCGGTTTCCCTCGGTGGGAAACACGCCATTGTTGCCACCGATGCCTCCCCAGATGGTGAGCCGTCTCGACATGGGCACCCTCAATCAACACTCAACGTATGACCGCGACCCGGGAGAAATGGAATCTGCGCCAAGCCGAGCTAGGCCTACAGAGGATTGATTTCAAGACCACTCCTATACAATTACAATGTCTTTCGCAATTGCACCGTGCGGGTCCATCGATCGCGATATGAAATCGTTGGGCTCCGGAAGGTGAAAATGCAACGGTTGGCGCAAATGGGTCGATTGCGGTCGCGTCGGCCGAGTCTCAGGTTGTTTTCTTCATGCTGAGTTTTCCAATCAGATCCACACCCCCGAAAGATCCGGCGAAGGCCGGGTTACGGTACGGAGCAAAGGGCGCCCATACCAGCCGCACCATTATGCTGGCTGATCTGCGCGAACTTCTGGAGGCCGTGCCTTCCGACGGTGTACGCGCGGACTACGCGGCGAACATCATCGACGAGAACGTACTTGGCAAGGCGACGGCAGCGACGCGACGCCTGACGAACCAGCGGCTGGGCGAGTTGTATTCGCTCGACCCCCGCGTGCCGATCTTTCGGGTCCTGCTCCGACTCTGGCCGGTGGACGCGCCTGGACGGCCACTGATAGCGATGCTCTGTGCTCTGGCCCGCGACCCGCTGCTGCGTTCGACGGCGCCTTTCGTGCTCGCGTTGCCAGTGGGCGCCGAACTCGTCCGGACGCGCTTCCGCGACACCCTTCGCCAGTCTGTGGGGCGCCGTCTCAACGACGCCGTGCTCGACCAGGCGGCCCGAAAATGCGCCAGTTCCTGGACCCAGTCCGGCCACCTTGCGGGCTGGTCGCGCAAGACGCGCCGCCAAGTGGTCCCCACGCCCGGCCCCCTGGCCATGGCGCTCTGGCTGGGTATGATCGAGGGGCTCGCCGGCCGCGCCCTGCTCGACAGCCGGTGGACCCGCGTGCTCGATACCCGCGGCACGGCGCTGATGCCTCTGGCGTTGCGAACCAAGCAACTCGGCCTGATCCACGTGCGAGCCGGAGGCGACGTGGTAGAGATCGACGCGCGGTGGCTGGACCCGGCCATGGGAGTCTGACAATGGGCAAGATCGAGAATCTGGCGGCGGTCTACAAGCGGCATGTGAGCGTGCCCTGGCAGCGAACGCTGGCGGGCGCGCAACGGGTGATGCTGGTAGTCTACGAGAAGGAGTTGGAGCGCACCCTACGGGCGCGCATCGGGGAGTTCAAGCAGGCGACCGAGCAAAACGGACACCGTTGGACGCTGGTCGATTGCACCCGCTGGTTCACCGACTGGCTGGCCCGGGACGAGTACCGGGAGGCCTGGTTCGAAAACCCGGAACTCTTGGGGATGAAAATCGAGGGGGAGTTCCGCGGCGAGGCGGTTCACAAGCTCACCGCGGAGTTGGAGCACGCTGACGACGACACCGTGGTGGCGCTCCTGGGTGTTGGTTCACTCTATGGCTTTCTGCGCGTCTCCGATCTGATCCGCTCGGTGGAGCAATCGATCCGGGGCCGCCTCGTCGTCTTCTTCCCCGGCACCAAGAACGACAACAACTACCGGTTGCTCGACGCGCGTGACGGCTGGAGCTATTTGGCGCAGGGCATCACACTCCACGGCGGAGGTCCGATCCCGTGAAGATCCATGAGGTACTCGATCGCGACCCCCGCACGGCACGTCTCGCCAACAACGGCCAAGCGCGGATCACGGAGACGGCGGACGAACAGGAAATAGCCGAATTACGCGCCGAACTTGAAACCTTTGTCTGCGACGGACAATTTGGCGATGCTCTCCAGCGGATACTGGACAGTTACCTGGCCAACCTCGGTCATCCCCGCCAGAACTCGGCCTGGGTCAGTGGCTTCTTCGGTAGCGGCAAGTCCCACCTGCTCAAGATGCTGACCCATTTGTGGGTGAACACACGGTTTCCCGACGGCGCCCGAGCCCGCGCCCTGGTGCGCCGAGGACTTCCGGACGAGATCCAGGCACAGCTTCGCGAACTCGACATCCAGGCACGCCGCACCGGCAAGGCTCCGGTGGCCGCGGCCGGCACCCTCTTGGGAGGCAGTATCGACCACGTGAGGAGCACGGTGCTCTCGATACTGTTGCGCGCCCGCGGCTGGCCCGCACAGTACCCCCAGGCCCGGTTCTGCTTCTGGCTACGGGAACAGGATCTCCTGGACACCGTCCGCGGCGCAGTCGAAGCGGCGGGCAAGACGTGGCTCAGCGAGTTGAACAACCTTTACGTCAGCCCGGTGATCGCCGGCGCGTTGATCGAGGCCGACCCGGGCTTCGCGGTCGACGAAAAGTCCGCTCGCCAAGTGCTGATTACCCAGTTCTCCCAGCTCACCACCGACATCAGCACCGAGCAGTTCATCGACTCGGCCAAAATGGCCCTTGCCGATGATGGAACGCTTCCCTTGACGGTGCTGGTTCTGGACGAGGTCCAGCAGTACATCAACGAGGTGCAGGACCGCTCGGCCGCCATCACCGAGGTCGCCGAGGCGGTCCAGACTGAGTTCGACAGTCGCGTCATGCTGGTCGGGGCCGGCCAGTCGGCCCTTTCCACCGACACGCACGCCCTGATGTGGTTGCGCGACCGTTTCCGGATCGCGGTGGAGTTGAGCGACTCGGACGTCACGGCGGTGACCCGCAAAGTGCTGCTGCACAAGAAGCCGAGCGCCGTCCAGGACGTGGAACGGATGTTCGAGGCGCACTCCGGCGAGGTGGCGCGCCATCTCCAGGGTACCCGTCTCGGGTCACGAACCGAAGACCGCCAGGATCGCACGCTCGATTACCCGCTGCTCTGTTCCAGGCGCCGCTTCTGGGAGGCCTGCTTCCAGGCGGTCGACACGGCCGGGAGCCAGAGCCAACTCCGCTCGCAACTCCGTATCCTTCATGACTCGCTCCACGAAGTCGCCGAACGGCCCCTCGGCGGAACCATCCCGGCAAGCGATCTCTTCGATGCGCTGGCGCCGAGTCTGGTCAACACCGGCGTGCTCCTGAACGAGATCAACACCCGGATTCGGAAACTCGACAAAGGCACGGAGGAAGGCCGGCTCCGGTGCGATCTGTGCGGGCTCATATTCCTGATCGGCAAGCTTCCGCGTGAGGCGCTCGTGGACGCCGGTGTGCGGGCCAACGCCGTCACGCTGGCCGACCTGCTGGTTGCCGACGTGACCGCCGACTCCGGTCCATTCCGCAAGAGGGTGGCCGATACGCTGGACGCCTTGGCGCGCGAGGCGGTGGTGATGCGCGTGGGTGACGAGTTCCGCCTTCAGACCACCGAGGGCGCCGAGTGGGACGGCGAGTTTCGGGCGCGGCAGGCCGCGCTACGCCAGAGCGAGGTCGAAATCGCCTCGCGACGCGACCAGCTTTTCGGCGCGGCGGTCCAGGAGATTCTGAACGGCATCAGACTCATCCACGGGAAACCCAAACTCCGGCGAACACTCGCGCTGCACGCCGGCAGCAACCCTCCCGCTCCGGCAGGCGACGCGGTCACGGTCTGGCTGCGCGACGGCTGGTCGTCGAGGCCACGGGACACGGAAAGCGAAGCTCGGAGGCTGGGGGCCGAAGACCCGATCCTTCATGTCCACTTGCCCAAGAAGAGCGCGGATCTGCTGAAGGATCGGATCATCGACGTCGAGGCTGCCCGCCAAGTCCTCGACCATTACGGGACACCGACGTCACCCGAGGGCCAGGAAGCGCGTGACAGCATGCAGAGTCGGCAATTGCTTGCCGAGCAGGAGCGGAACGACATTATCGGCGAGATCATCCGCTCCGCGACGGTTCTTCAAGGGGGTGGCAGCGAGGTCTTCGGGACGGACCTCGCGGAGAAGCTGACTACCGGCGCCAAGGCGTCCCTGGCGCGCCTCTTTCACCGGTTCGGCGACGGCGACCACAAGGCATGGGAAGCCGCCCTGCGCCGCGCCAGGGACGGTTCGGACCAGCCCCTCAAGGTGGTCGGTTGGGACGGCGCCACCGATGCCCACCCTGTGGCCAAGGAAGTGCTCACCGTCATCGGCACGGGCGCGCGCGGCACGGCGGTCCACAAAAAGCTCAAAGCGGCTCCGTATGGGTGGCCGCAGGACGCTCTCGACGCGATCCTGATCGCGCTCCATCGTGACGGACATCTGCGAGCCACCCGAAACGGGCAACCCGTGCCCACGGGGGGCCTCGACCAGACTGGGATCAAGGGGGCGGAGTTCCGCCCGGAGAAGGTTCGTCTGACGGCAGTCCAGCGGATCGCCCTACGTGGTCTGTTCGCCACGCTCGACATGACGACAAGAGCCGGCGAAGAGGAAATCCGGGCGCCCGAGTTCCTCGACGCCCTGGCCGATCTCGGAAGGCGCGCAGGCGGACCGGCGCCGCTTCCAGCCGTACCGGACACCACATTCGTCGATGACCTGAAGCTTTTGGCCGGCAGTGAGCAACTCGCCGCCATTCACACCAACAAGGATCATCTGACGCGACAGATCGAGGTCTGGACTGAGTTGGAAAGAAGGGCTCGCCGCCGCAATCCAACCTGGGACCTCGCGACCGCACTTCGCCGCCACGCCGACGGACTTCCGGTGGCCGCGGAAATCGGACCGGAGCTTGACGCCATCCATGGCCAAAGGTCGCTCCTGGACGGGACCGACCCGGTCCGGCCCCTCGTTGCGACCCTCGCCGGCGCGTTGCGCGAAGCCCTGAGTGCGATGCACTTGAAGCTGACCACGAAGATCGAAACCGCTGGAGCCACGCTGGTCAGCGACGCCAGTTGGTCGGCGTTGGACGCCCGTGATCAACAGGAGATCCGCCGTCGAACCGGCCTCGAAGCGCCGGCGGCTCCCGCCGTGGCGACGGACGACGATTTGAGAAGGACTCTCGATGCCCGCCCGCTCGACGCTTGGCGCGCCGAGGTCGACGCCGTGACTGCACGGATCACCCGGGCAATGGAGGAGGCCGCCAAGCGGCTGCAGGAGATTGAACCGGAACTTCGCACGACGACGGTGGAGGTTCGCCGGGGAACCCTGGCCGACGAGATGGCGGTGAGGGATTGGTTGCAGGAGCAGGAGGAGAAACTGGTCGAAGCAGTGAAAGACGGGCCGGTGATCGTTCGCTAGCACTCAAGCTTGCAATCTAACAAATTAAGGAGTTCAGATTGCAGAGTAAGAAGAATGTAGACGCCGCCTGGGAGAAGGGAAAACGAATTCGTCGTCGGAATCCTGACGCTTGGCGCAAGGATTCCAAAGGGGACACGATTCGAATAGGGTCATATGGCACAGTTGGAAAATTCGGTTGGGAGTTGGATCATAAGAAACCGAAATCGAGTGGAGGCTCAGACAACCCTCAGAACATCCAGCCGCTGCATTGGAAGGAAAACCGCAAGAAGAGCAACAAGTATCCAACGTGAATGTAAGGGCGCGGAACACCATCAGACAAATCAATGAATCACAAAACAGCGGAAACTGTTCACCTATTAATGAGCCATCCGTTGACGCGCCCAGCCGCTCGCGAGTGCGGCCGTATCGACTTCCATCCGTGACCCGTACTCCAAGACCCGGGTCAGATTCGTAGCCGAAAACACTCAGATCCTCGTGGCCGAGGCTAAGATATGCAAAAAGAAGATATCCTCGGATGTTATCGTGAGATAGCAGTAGTAATACAAGATGCATCAGTCGGTAGCCCAACAAGAGATTCGTGGTTGCAAATTTTTATACGCGCCGCACTTACCAAGTGTGTAGAATTTAATTTGATATCATTTGATAATGCCTATGATAAGTCTGCATTTTTCAACGTGTCCGGACTACGAGGAATCTGCGAGGACTTCGTCGTACTGAAGTATTTCAACGAAAAAATCGACCGGCAAGATACTCAGCAAATATTTCACGCTTGGGCCGTTAATCAAATGGCAGAAGGTGTCAAAAAGCAAGAAGTGTTCTTCAATGAAAATCGTCCTCGGCAACCAGTTTTTTCCTACGTGGGCAAGTATGAGTCCATTCTAAAAACAAGCAATCAATTATTGAAGAATTATCGTTCAAAATACGGATGGAACAGAAAATTCCCCAGAATTATTGACATGGCCGATGCTTGCTCATTGCGATCACTCTACGACTATCTCTATTGTGCAACATCCAGATTTGTCCACTTCAGCCCTCATTTATTCATGCGCATGGGCTGGGGCAACATCAAAACCAGCGATCCGTCGTTTCGTTTTTCGACGACCAATTTTTCTACATATTACAAGGAATTCAGTCGATTTTATGGAACTATTTTATTCGTCAACTTCTGCGAAGAGTTTGGCGGGGATTTGAAGATCTCTAACCTGGCTGCTTCTCTTGTTGTGCTGCGAGAGTATATGGAAAAATCGCCTCGTTGGCCCGAATTTGTAACCTTCGAGGAATTGAATCAGACACCGCCCGATTACAATAAAATTTATGCATTGACTTCACTATTGGAAGATTTCGATACGGCCGATCTTCGTGCGATGGTACAAGTTGTGCTGAAGGGAAGGCTTCGTGAGAAAATTGGCCGGTTGTCACTAGAAGAAAAACGAGATTCAGTGCATGATTTTTTCGGGGGTGCCATTTTCGACGAAGTTGCATCCCTGTCGGAACATCACTTGGATCGTGTATTGAATGCGTTGGGAACGCATCAGATTGAACAAGTAAAGCCCGACATTCGCACGGAAAGCGTAGCAAGATTTTTTTCAACGCTCCCCGTCGAAAAATTATGTAGATATCTGAGGAGTATCTCCAACGATGATGCTGATGCCAAGAGCGAACCTGCACAGTCCTTTCCGATCGGCGATCCTTATTCATGAATACATTGTCGCGAGAGATCCGCAGAGACCTTGAACGGATAGTCATCCAAGCCCGCAAGATCGCGGAGACCGGAGCCCTTGGCGCTCTGGAAGGACTTGCTTTACATCGCCGCGAACCTTACCCGCACATGAGCTCGGAGCGGCGCAGCCTGCGCCGGCGGCTACGGGCTCATGGCCGGCAGCTTGGCGACCGGCGCGGTGGGAGTGGAACCCAGACCATCGACCGCTTGGCGCATGAATGCGCTTATGAGCACTGGCACCGGATGTTGTTCGCGCGCTTCCTGGCGGAGAACCAGCTTCTGATCGAGCCGGATTCGGGCGTTGCCATTTCGCTGGATGAGTGCGAGGAGTTGGCACGCGAGCGGGCACAGGATCGGTGGACCCTGGCCGGGAGCTTTGCCCAACTGATGCTGCCTCGGATCTTTCGAACCGACGCCCCGGCGCTTGAGGTCAGCCTTGCGCCGGAGACGCGACAAACATTGGAGCGGCTGGTCGAGTCGCTGCCGGCCGAGGTGTTTGCGGCGACGGATTCTCTCGGCTGGGTCTACCAGTTCTGGCAGTCCGAGAAGAAGAAAGAAGTGAACCGCTCCGAGGTCAAGATCGGGGCGGACGAACTGCCTGCCGTGACCCAACTGTTCACCGAGCCCTACATGGTGAGCTTCCTGCTCGACAATGGCCTCGGGGCCTGGTGGGCGGCCCGCCGTCTCAACGATGCCGACCTGGAGGAAGCCGGATCCGAAGCCGAATTGCGCCGAAAAGCTGCGGTTCCCGGGGCGCCACTCGATCACCTGCGCCTAGTGCGACACGAAGACACCACAGGAACGACGAGGTGGCGCTTCGCCCCCGGCAACTTCGACGGCTGGCCGGAGCATCTTGAGGAACTGAAGATCCTGGACCCCTGTTGCGGTTCAGGGCACTTCCTGGTCGCCGCCTTCTCGATGCTGGTTCCCATGCGCATGGCGCGGGAGCACCTCACGGCTCGCGCCGCTGTAGATGCCGTATTGGGGGAAAACCTGCACGGCCTGGAGTTGGACCCGCGTTGCGTCGAACTGGCTGCGTTCGCACTCGCCCTCACCGCCTGGACGTATCCCGGCGCCGGAGGGTATCGCCCACTGCCGGAGCTCAACCTCGCCTGCTCGGGTCTGGCACCCAACGCGACGAAGGAACAGTTGCTCGCGTTGGCGGAGCCGGCCGCGGCCGCCGGCGGGATGCCGACGGAGCGGAACCTGTTCGCCGTGCGGGATTCGCTGCTCTCCGCCCCGCTCCGTAACAGCTTGGCCGCGCTCTATGATCTTTTCTCGGAGGCCCCAGAATTAGGTTCCCTTATCGGGCCGCATGCTCTGAAGGCCAATCTCTTCCAGAGTGATTTCGAGTTGGTTCGGGGCCTGTTGGCAGCCACGCTGGAACAAGAGCGAACGACCGAGGAGCAGACCGAGCGCGCCGTGGCTACGCAGGGGATGGCGCGCGCAGCGGAATTGCTGGCGGGTCGTTACCACTGGGTGATCACCAATGTTCCCTATCTCACTCGCGGCAAGCAGGACGAAACGCTGCGTACCTTCTGCGCGCAACACTACCCCGCCTCCAAAAACGATCTGGCCACGGTGTTCCTCGAGCGCTGCCTGGAGCTGTGCACGGAAGGCGGAACTGCCAGCCTCGTCCTCCCGCAAAACTGGCTGTTTTTGACCAGTTACCGAAAATTGAGGGAAAAGCTGTTGAAGACAGAGACTTGGCACTTGCTCGCTCGGCTAGGTCCGGGTGCCTTCGAAACCATCAGCGGTGAGGTCGTCAAGGCGATTCTGCTCACCCTGACCCGCGGCCATCCGTCCGGAGGCCCGCTCGGGTTGTCAGGCGAAACAAAGGCGCCCGGAATTATGTACGGCCTGGATGTTTCCGAATCCCGCACCGCCGGCGAGAAAGCCGTCCAATTGCTGGACGCGGAAATCAAAGGCGTCGCGCAGGTACGCCAGTTACAGAATCCAGATTCGAGAGTGGTGCTAGAAGAAATTGCTGGAGAGTTGTTGGCTGGTTATTCGGCTTCATATCAAGGCATAAAGACCGGGGACGACGCGGCTAAGAGGCGTTGTTTCTGGGAACAGCCGATATCGAATCGGTGGGTATGGGTCCAAACCACGGTGAATGACACGACGAACTATGGAGGAATGCAGGGGGTATTGGATTGGGAATACAAGGGGCGCAACATGGCAAGGCTTCAAGGGGTGGGTGGATGGGGGCATTCCGGCGTCGCCGTCAGCCAAATGGGGGGACTCCCCGTTGCTCTTTTTCAAGGGCATAAATTTGATAGCAACGTGTCCGCGTTGTCGGTGAAAACCCTCGACTGTCTTCCCGCCATATGGTGCTTCTGTTCTTCCCCCGAGTACAACCAGGCAGTGCGGCGAATCGACCAAAAACTCAACGTCACGAACGCCACGCTGGTCAAGGTCCCCTTCGACCTTGACCGCTGGACCAGAGTCGCGCGAGAAAGATACCCCAACGGCCTCCCCCGTCCCTACTCCGATGATCCCACCCAGTGGATCTTCCACGGCCACCCCTGCGGATCGGTGGTCTGGGACGAGGCGGGGGAGCGAACCGCGCAGGGTCCGATTCGCTCAGACTTCACAGCGTTGCAGATCGCCGTCGCGCGGCTGCTGGGCTACCGCTGGCCCGCTGAGCAGGATGCCGATATGGAGTTGGCCGCCGAGCAACGCGAATGGGTCCGGCGCTGCGATGCTTTGGCTGCCTGTGCGGACAAGGATGGCATCGTCTGCATCCCATCGGTGCGAGGCGAGACACCGGCCTGGGAACGGCTGCTCCGATTGCTGTCAACCTCCTACGGAGATTCATGGAACGACGCTGTGCTCGGCAAACTGCTTTCCGGAGCAAGCAGTCCTAACCTTAATGAGTGGCTCCGCGACCTTTTCTTCGACCAGCATTGCAAGCTGTTCCGCCAGCGCCCCTTCATTTGGCACGTCTGGGACGGCCGCCGACGTGACGGCTTCCATGCACTGGTCAACTACCACAAGCTGGCCGAGGGTGGCGGGAAGGGCCGACGGTGCCTGGAGTCCCTCACCTACAGCTACCTCGGCGACTGGATCAACCGGCAGCAGGACAGCGTGAAACGCGGCGAAAGCGGCGCGGAAGGCCGGCTGGTCGCGGCACAAGAACTGCAAGACCGGCTCGTTGCCATTCTAGACGGGGAGCCGCCCTTCGACGTCTTTGTCCGCTGGAAATCCATCGACCAACAGCCCATCGGCTGGGAGCCGGACATCAACGACGGCGTGCGGCTCAACATTCGTCCGTTCATGGCCGAAGACATCCCCGGCGGTAGGAAGGGTGCCGGCATTCTTCGCACCAAGCCGACTATCCACTGGAGAAAGGATCGCGGAAAGGAAGCCTTCCGAGAGATGGGATCGTTCCCCTGGTTCTGGAACTTTCCCGGTAACAGCACACGCTCCGACCGAGTCGACTTTAGAGGCCGCTCCGACTTCGACGGCAACCGCTGGAATGACCTGCACTACACGAACGCCGCCAAGACGGCCGCGCGGTCGCGAAGGGCGGCCGAGGCGGCGATTTCGTGAGGACGCCGTTGTTCACGGAGGTCGATCTTCGAGATTTCCTCTCCCGAGGCGCGTACCATCATCGAGGATTATCCGGAGGATGTACGCGGCCACAGGTGCCTGCGTCATGGACGAGGAAACAAGGGCCAGAACATCCCCGTGGTCTGCTCGTCCAAGGAAGACTTTCTCGCCATCGTCACCGCGTATCCTCTTTAGCAGAAAGAATGGGAGAGAGACCTGAGATATGAGGACAACGTCATGAACTGCATCCACTGCCGCGGAGAAATGCAACGCTCGACGGCTCCCTTCCACGTCATTCGGAACAGTTACCATTTGGCGCTCGACAGCGTCCCCGCGTGGGTCTGCGACCAGTGCGGAGAATCTTATTTCGAGGAACGAGAGGTGGTCGCCATCCAGACGGCGGTCCGCACTCTCGATGACCAGACCCGACAACTTGCGGCAGAAGCGACAACGCAAGCGCGATGAGGAGTGAAGAAGCGCCGGGATGCGGAACAGGTCACAGGGGTATGGACTGGCCGGATGTACTGCGGCGCATGGAAGGCGGGCAGGACGCGCGAACGGAATTTAAGCGCGGCCTGGGAGACTTCGGCGGCCTCGGCAGGACGCTATGTGCCTTCGCGAATGGAGATGGTGGACTTGTCGTCGTGGGCGTTGACGGCCCCGGGGTGATCGTCGGGGTGAAAAAAGATCCAGACACCGTGCAGCAACGATTGACGAGCTTCCTGCACACCGGCTTTGGAAAACCGATCACCGCCGAGTGCAGCCGTCACTACACGGCCCACGGATGGGTGCATTGGATCGAAGTTCGGCGCCATCAGCAAAAGTACGATCCATTCAGCTACGACGGGCGCTTCTGGATTCGACGGGCACGGAACACCGTGGCAGCGTCTTCATCGGAGTTGCCGGAACTGCTCAATATTTTCGGCTTCGTTCTGTCGGAGCGACAGATCATCCCGTCCGGCTCAGTGAATGAGATCGACGTAGAGACCTTTCGCTCGTTCATGCGAGCGCAGGGCATGCGAATGGTGAGGGAGCC
Source organism: Acidobacteriota bacterium (assembly GCA_965217775.1). GTDB lineage: Bacteria > Acidobacteriota > UBA6911 > RPQK01 > JAJDTT01 > JAJDTT01. Next base: position 546,801 of record CBDCJH010000002.1, on the reverse strand, counting down.
ACAACCGGACATCGAAAACGACTTGCGAAACGCCTGGGCCTGCGACTGGTTGGACCGAGTGCTCCACCCGACGCTCTACGGTGTGATGGTCTTCGGGAGAGATCCCCAAGGACATCCGCACACCACGAATCTGTTCATTCAATGTGTCGCATACGCCAGCGTCGGCCAGGTGTCTGACGTGCTGAGCACGGGCGAGGGAAAGGGCCGCCTCGACGAACAGGTGGACCGTTCCATGGGATGGTTTCGCAGCCTGGGAAGAAGGCAGGCTTACCGAGGACTGTATCGCCAAATTACGCCCTTCATCCCGGAAGAAGTCCTCCGCGAAGCCCTTGTGAACGCCGTCATTCATCGTGACTACGCGTTGACCGGATCGCAGGTGCTGCTGGAGGTCTTCAGCGACCGTATCGTCGTGACGAGTCCCGGAACCCTCCCGAATCACGTGACAGTCGAGCAGGCGCGGTCCGGAGGCGTCCCGCGTTCGCGCAACGAGCTGATGGCGAACGCGATGGTCGTGAGGCAATTGATGGATCGGCGCGGTCGAGGATGGCTGATGATGCGACAGCGTATGCTGGAATTCAACGGCACCGACCCGGAACTGGTCAGCGACGAAAAAGGTCGATTCACACGGGTGACTTTTCGGCTCCGACAGTCCATGGCAAAAGTCCAGGAGACTGTCCGAGTACTCGACAAATCACGGATCTTGAAAAATCCCCTGCTGCCGACAACATTCGGTTTCCGTCGTTCTGGAACGAAGGCGAATTTACGGGAAACGAGTCAACGACATTCGTCTGACAACTGACAAGGAACATTCGGAGCGCAAACGAGTCGAGGCACAATCATGACACCCGATCAAAGGCAACATTGGCGATGCCCGGGAGCCCGGTGGTGGAAGTTTGACTTTCACACCCATACACCGGCGTCACGAGACACATAGCAGAAGGAATCCATGCGAGAGGAAGTCTGCCGAGTGATCGAAGGCGGACGCGAGGCGTTTGAGCGCCGCTACCGGCGGCTGGGACCGGAGCCCTCACATGTTTGACAGCCGGAAAGAGTTGCTGGACAAGATTCGTATGGGCGAGGCCACGTTTCTGGAACTCAAGGAAGTGCGTTTCTCCGGCAGAAGGGTCCGGGGACCGGGTCGTGACGAGTTGGCCGACGAACTGGCGGCTTTCGCCAACAGCCGTGGCGGCGTCTGCCTTCTTGGAGTTGAAGACAGGCTGCGCGAAATTGTGGGTATTCCCCTTGACCGTCTCGATACAGTGGTGCACTTCGCTCGCGATGTCTGCACGGACTCGATCGAACCACCGTTGAGCCCTGTGATAGATCCGCTGTGGTTGCCGGCGACCACGGGTGAGGAACTTGCCGTCGTCATGATCGATGTACAGCGCAGCTTGTTCGTACACAAAAGTCCCGGCGGGTATTTGCATCGAGTCGACGATGCCAAGAGGTCGATGTCTCCCCAGTATCTGGCTCGACTGTTTCAGCGTCGCAGCCAGATCGGAATCATTCGGTTCGAGGCGCAGACCGTTCCCGGCGCCAGTTTGGACGACATGTCTCCCGATCTCTGGAAGCGATTCCGGACGCCTCGAACCGGGGACGCTCGGGACGGTCTGCTTTCGAAACTGCGTATGGCGCGTCCTGATGAACGTGGCACACTGAGGCCCACCGTTGCCGGCGTGCTGATGGCAACCAACGATCCGCGCCGTTGGATTCCCAACGCCTACATTCAGGCCGTTGCCTACCGGGGGAGCCAGATACGGCCGGAAGCGTTCGGAGATCCATATCAACTGGACGCCGCCGATATTTCAGGACCGTTGGATGTTCAAATCGCGAACGCGTGTCACTTCGTCTCGAAAAACATGAAGACGGCCGCCTTCAAGTACCAAGGGCGCAGGGACCAACCCCAATTCGATATGACGGCCGTCCTCGAGGCCATTGTCAACGCCGTCGCGCACGGGGACTATTCACTGCATGGATCCAAGATCCGGCTACGCCTCTTTGACGACCGGTTGGAGCTGTACTCGCCGGGCGGCATTCCGAACACGATGACCGTAGAGAGCCTCGTGCATCTGCAGTCGGCCCGGAATGACGTGATAACGAGTCTGCTCGCCAAGTGTCCTGTCCCGGCCGACGGTCCAGAATTACGCACCGATCGTGTCACCTTCATGGACAAGCGGGGAGAGGGCGTGCGGATCATCCTGGACTACAGCGAACGGCTTTCCGGAAGAACTCCTGAGTATCGATTGATCGGCGAGACAGAACTCGTCCTGACAATTTTCGCGCCCACCGGGTAAATGACAAAATCAGAACTGCTCGAACTGATTTCCAACGGCGAAAACTCCGGAGTGGAGTTCAAATGTGGCGATCTGCGTCCGGAGCAGATTGCCAAAGAGGTGGTTGCGCTGGCCAACCTCCGAGGTGGCCGAATTCTACTTGGCGTAGAAGACGACGGAACCATCACAGGCATTCGCCGACCCGATCTCGAAACCTGGGTCATGGACACGGTATTTGGCCGCAAGGTACATCCGATGATCCTACCGTACTACGAGGAGATTCAGGTGGATGACCGACGACGAGTGGCCGTGGTCAGCTTCACTCAGGGCACGGCCAAGCCCTACGTTGTTCGCCATAACGATCGCGAAGAAATCTATGTACGGGTTGGAAGCACTTCCCGGCGCGCCACGCGTGAAACCCAAGCGCGTCTGTTCGCGGTCGGCGGGATGCTTCACGCCGAACTACTTCCTGTTTCGGGGAGCGCATTGATCGACCTTAGCCGGGAACGGTTGACGGACTACCTCACGAGAATCGTCGGCGACCACGAAATCCCAACCTCCGAAATGGAGTGGGGGGAACGCCTGTGCGGACTGGGCTTTATGACCGAGCGCCAAGATGGCCCCCCACTGTGCACGATAGCGGGCCTCCTGCTGTTTGGATACAGCCCAAGACGCCTGATGCGCCAAGCGGGCATCCGCTGGATGGCCTTCAAAGGTGATGACAAAGCCTACGACGCACTGGACGACCAAGTGCTCGATGGTCCCTTGGTCGCCTACTGGAAGGAATCACCGCGTTGGGGGAGGAAGATCGTCGAAAAGGGTCTGATTGAAAATCTCGCTGACTCGATACGGCCATTCGTTTTAGAAGAAACGGACGACATCAACGAGTCCATGCGACGTGAACGCCACTGGCACTATCCCATGGAGGCCCTCCGCGAGGCAGTTGTCAATGCACTCGCTCACAGGGATTGGACCCGCTATGAGGAGATCGAATTGGTCCGTTATGTCGATCGATTGGAGATATTGAGTCCCGGTGCGTTGCCGAACACCATGACGGTCAAAAAAATGCTGGCCGGTCAACGTTCGGCTCGGAATCCACTCGTCGTCGAGGTCTTGCGAGATTACGGCTACGTCGACGCGAGGGGCATGGGCGTTCGCAAGAAGATTGTTCCTCTGCTCCGTAATTTGAACGGCGTGGATCCCGAGTTCGAAGCAACGGAGGACTACTTGAAGTTGACACTGCGGAAGGGTCCGGCACCAGACCGATGAGAGAGGAGACTATTCTCGATCGGCTGATCTGCGGTCTCCGCGCCAAGGGCACGCCACTCGACGGCCAAGTACGCCCGGCTGCCATCCTCTGGACCGACCCCAAGGGCGAGTGGCTGCCGCTGAAGGACCTGCTTCTCAAGCGGGTCACGGAATTTCTCGTCCTGGGCGACTACGAACCCGAGCGGCGCACCGGTCCTGCCATCTGGGTGCGTTGCGTCGTGGACGGCACCGTCGACAAGCCTTCCCTTCCCGATGGCCGGCCACCGATCGTGTACCTGCCCGGAGTGGCGCGCCAACGGCTCCGCGCCGGGGCGGAGTGCCCGGACCGATTGAAGCCGTTGGTGGCGCTGCTGTTCCGGGGCGCCCTCTGGCATCAACCCAACGGCAAAGACTGGACGGTGAACGCCTACTTGACTTCACGAAACACACTGGATCTTGACATCGCCGGCGATCAGGCCACCAGCGACGCGCTGCTCCGGGCGTTGCCTGAAGTGGCTCTCAGCCCGGTGAAACAACTCGCTCGCCGTCGCCTCTCGGGCGACGACTTCGATCGCATGCTCGCCGGCGATGTCGTCAGAGACCTGCTGCGATGGATGGGGGACCCGGACGGAGCGCGCAACCGCTTGGGATCGAGCGAATGGGAAGCGTTCTGCAGCCGCTGCCGGGATGAGATGGAGTTCGATCCGGCGATTGAAGCGGATGTCGTGGCTGGTGCGAGGATGGCGCGGGGGGACGGGCAGTGGGCGGCCGTGTGGGAACGGTTCGCCGAAGCGCCCCAAAGCTATGGCGACATCGCCGGACTACTCCAGCGCAGCAAACCGTCGGGCAGATTGCGCTTCAATCGTGACCGGTGGCCCGATCTGAACGAAAAGGACGAGGAAACCGTTCGAGACAGACTCATCGCGATACCAACGCTCCATCACGATGAGGCTTGCGAAACGATCATCGGACTCGAAAAGCACCATGGCGGGCGCCGAAAATGGGTCTGGGCTCGCATGGGGTCGGCGCCGATGGCGGAGCTCTTGAAGTCCCTCGCCAAGCTTGCGAAGTCGGCGCGTCAGGCCATGGGAGGAACGACGCCCGATGACGTGGCCCGAGCCTATCTCGATCGGGGCTGCCAGGCGGACCTGGGAGCCTGGGAAACGCTGGCCATCGCACCGTTCGAGGATGAAGAGTGGATCAAGGAGACCGTACGCCACCTCCTCCAACCGTGGCTGGAGGACTCGGCGCGCGCGTTTCAGGCAGCGGTCGAAAGAGCGCCCCTGCCAAGCTGCGGGGATCAGCCGACGGTGGAGGCGGGAGATGACGGCTGCATACTGTTCGTCGACGGGCTGCGGTTCGACTTGGCCAACCGTCTGGCGGAGTCGCTTGAAGGCCGTGGTTTCCGCGTCGACTTGGGACACCGGTGGGCGGCGCTGCCGACGGTCACCGGGACGGCAAAACCAGCGGTGACTCCAGTTGCAGAGCATGTCGAGGGCGTCGCGCTGGATCCAACGTTCGGCGCGCGGCTGAAGACCGGCGGAAAGCCCGCCGATGCGTCGCGGCTGCGCACGGCGATAGGAGAAAAAGGCTACCAGCTTCTTAGCGGTACCGCCCCGGACCCGCCGAACTCCCACCCGGCGCGCGCCTGGCTGGAGGCAGGCAGATTCGACAAATTCGGCCACGAGATGGGAGTTCAGGTCGCGGGCCAACTGGACCGTGAAATAAGGCGTCTGGCGGAACGAATCAAGAGCGTCCTCGACGCTGGATGGGCGACCGTGCGCGTCGTGACGGATCACGGGTGGTTGCTGTTGCCCGGAGGGCTGCCGAAGGTGGACCTGCCGAAGCACCTGACGGAGAGTCGCTGGGCCCGTTGCGCGGTCATTGCTGGAGAGTCGATACCTGACGTGACGCGCGCGCCGTGGCACTGGAACAGTGCACAGTGGTTCGCGACGGCGCCCGGCATCGCTTGCTTCAACAAGTCCGAAGATTACGCACACGGCGGCTTGAGCGTACAGGAATGCCTCATCCCGGATATGGTCGTGACACGCGCCGGGGAGACGAAGGCGACCGCCTCCATCACATCGATGACGTGGCGGGGACTGCGCTGTTTCATTGAATCCGAGGTCGGTGGCGGTCCGGTGACCGCTGACCTTCGGCTGGGTCAGCCGAACGGTGAATCGGTTGTGGCGACGCAGAAGCTGGTCGATGCAGAGGGGACCGTCAGCTTGGTCCTAGCCGACGATGAACACGAAATGGCGGCGCTGGTGCTGGTGCTGCTGGACGAAGCGGGCCGGGTCTTGGCCCGTCAGTCGACCCGCGTGGGAGTAGACACATGACTCAGTCCGTCGAGATGGATTACTTGGACAATATTGCCGCTAGTGCTTTTCCAGGCTATCTCGTCCGCAAGGATCTGGTGCGACGTTACGCACGCCAATACCCCGTTCCAACCTACGTCGTGGAATTCCTCCTCGGTCGCTACTGCGCGAGCGTCGACGAAGAGGAAATCGAGGAAGGGTTGGCCATCGTCGAGAAGCAGCTTCAGGGCCGGACGGTCCGGACCAGCGATCGCGAGATCTTCAAATCGCGGGCGCGGGAGAATGGCTCCGTAAAACTGATCGATATTGTGAGGGCACGGTTGGACGCCAGGAACGACTGTTACGTCGCTGAGTTGCCGAGTTTGCATCTGAAGGACGTGCAAGTCGCGGATTCCATCGTTAAGACCAACGAGAGGATGCTCGCCGACGGATTCTATGCGGAGGTAACACTCACCTACGATCCCATCACGGCCCAAGAAAAACAGGGCCGACCTTTTGGTATCGGATTGTTGCGTCCGATTCAGATGTCAAACCCGAAAGTACTCGACGTTCTGGCCAAGGGTCGTCGAAAATTCGATACTGAGCAGTGGCGTGACTTCCTGATCCGTTCCACCGGCCTGGAACCGGAAGCGTTGGAGGAGCGGGCAAAATGGGTCGCCTTGCTGCGAATGGCTCCCTTCGTCGAGCGCAATTACAACCTGGTCGAACTCGGTCCTCGCGGGACGGGCAAGAGCCACGTTTACCAGCAGATCTCGCCATATTCTCATTTGCTTTCGGGCGGCAAGGCAACGGTTGCCAAGATGTTCGTGAACATGGCGAACGGCCGCCGCGGTCTCGTTTGTCAGTACGATGTTCTCTGCTTCGACGAGATCGCCGGAATCTCTTTCGACCAGAAGGACGGCGTCAACATCATGAAGGGCTACATGGCCGCCGGTGAGTTCAGCCGGGGCAAGGAGAGCATCCGTGCCGAGGGCTCCATCGTGATGGTTGGCAACTTCGACGTCGACGTCGAGCAGCAGCAGCGGATCGGACATCTCTTGAGTCCGTTGCCCAAGGAAATGCGCGACGACACCGCGTTTCACGACCGGATTCACTCTTACGCCTCCGGATGGGACTTCCCCAAACTCAATCCCAATGAGCACCTGACCCACCACTTCGGACTCGTGAGCGACTTCCTCAGCGAATGCTGGTCGCGGATGCGTCAGACCAGCCGTCTCACAACGCTGCAGAACCGTGTGTTCTGGGGTGGGGCTCTTTCGGGCCGCGACATTGAGGCCGTGCACAAGACCACATCCGGGCTGATCAAGTTGCTGTATCCGGACCCGGAGATGCGCGTTCCGGATGAAGATCTGGAATGGATTCTTCGAATCGCGCTGGAGTCCCGCCGCCGGGTCAAGGAGCAGCAGAAGCGTTGCCTCAAGAGTGAGTTCCGGAATACGCACTTCTCGTTCACGTTGGGGGTCGACGGAGTCGAGCAATTTGTCGCGACTCCGGAGCTGCACAGCGACGAGGCCATCGATTCGGATCCTCTGCCACCGGGGCAAGTTTGGGCGGTGGGATCAGGCAGCGGCGAAGCAGGCGTCGGACTCTATCGGATCGAGGTGGCCGTCGGCCCAGGAGGAGGCGCCAAAATACTGAATCAACCATCGCCCCCCGCGTTTCGGCAGAGCGTGAAGGTGGGTGAGCAGAATCTCTATGCGCGCGCCAAGGAATTGGTCGGGAGTCGCGATCCTCGTTCCCACGAGTACACGATCCAACTTCGCCCGTTCGATGCGGACAAATCGGGCGCAGGATTGGGCCTGCCGGTGCTGGTGGCCTGTGTCGGCTCGCTTCTGGAACGGAGCACGCGCGGCGGCGCCATCATCGTGGGACCGCTCAACCTCGGCGGATCCGTTGATCTGATCTACAACCCGATCGCAATAGCGGAGTTGGCGGTGGACAAGCAGGCCGCCACACTGCTCATGCCCGTGTCGTCCCGGCGTCCCCTCATCGACCTCCCCGATGAGCTATGGACCAAGATCAACATCGAGTTCTACAGCGATTCCGCTGATGGCGTCTTCAAGGCGCTTTTGGACTGAATACGTCGCCACCTCGTATTTCGGTCTGGAAGCACGACGCCATCACCAATCATCGGCGGAACGCCAACCTACACGACATCCGCAATCCGAAACTTGACCGCCGCCGCATAGGGACCGCCGAACCGGTCGGGCGGGTTCACGAAGGGACCATGGCCCTGGCGGAGGTAATAGGCCACCAGGACCTCGCCGCCGTCCAGCCGGACGACGCTGGGATAGCCGCAGTCGCTGTCCAGACTCTCCGAGGCCAGAGTCAGACTGCGGTCCCGGTCCCAGGTGCGGCCTTGGTCCCGGCTCACCATGGCCCGGACGCCGAAGGGAGACCGGCGGTGACCGAAGACCAGCAACAGGTGCCGGTCCGAAAGCGCCGTCAAGTCGGCGGGGTGCTGACCGTGCCCTGTAGCCCGAATCGGCGAGGACCAGGTCCGGCCCAAGTCCTTCGACCGGGTCAGCCACACATCGTGACCTTTCGGGCTGGCGCCTCGCATGGCCGCCAACAACTCCCCCGCGGAAAGTGGAGCAACGACGTCTCGCCGTGATTCTCGCGGCTGATCAAGGAGGCCTGTCCCCACGTCCGGCCGTCGTCCCGGAACCTGAGGAGGAAGCTGCCCCGGATTCGTCTGGAATCGGACCAGGACAGGCCGGCGGGAACCGTCCAGCGATATCTCAATTCGCCGGTTCCGTCCCCTTCGACCGGAGTCCCCTGTACCGAGAGCGTGCTCCCGGCTACGGTCAAGGCTCCCACACTGCTTTGAAACTCCCTCCGACTCAAGCGTTTTCCCATGGTTTTCTTCCTTGTCCCCCATCTATCCGGCCGGCGGCCGCCGCAACAGCCGTTTCAATGAGGGCCAGCAGATCATGGCTCCTGACGTACAGGATCCAGGGACGGCGACGGGTCGCTGGTTTGCCAGCTCCGCCGGAGCCAGATCGTCAGGTCGTCGAAGAGGGTGTAGTAGGTGGGCAGCACCACCAGAGTCAGCACCGTGGAGGCGATGAGTCCGCCCATGACGGTGCGGGCCATGGGAAAGTACCGCAAATCGAAAAAGCTGCTGTAGCTGTAGGCCAGCGGAATCAGACCCACGACCGTGGTGGTCGCCGTCATCACGATGGGACGAAAGCGATCGCGGCAACCCTCCAGTATGGCGCGGCGGCGGTCGACCCCCTGGCGTCGAAGGGTGTTGATCCGGTCGATGAGGACGATGCCGTTGTTCACCACGATTCCGATGAGCACCAGGCATCCGATCTTGGCCATCACGTTGAAGGGTGTCCCGGTGATGAGCAGAAAGCCGGCGATTCCCACCACCGAAAAGGGCAGCGACAGCATGATGGCCAGGGGATGGGTCAGGGATTCGAACAGGGAGGCCATGACGAAGTAGACCATGAAGAGCGCCAGCAGGATGTTGAAGACCCACTCCTGATCCGATTGCTGGTTCCGCCGGGTCCAGAAGCCCAGCGACCACCCATAGCCGTCCGGATAGTCCAAGCCGTCCATGACCACCGTCATCTGCCGGATGCCCTCGTCCCTCTTGTCTCCCGAGTAGGTGGCGAAAAAGTTGGCATAAGTCTGCCGATCCTCCCGCTGGACCTGCGCTGCAACCTTCTCGATCCGAAGATCGGCGACTTGAGACAACAGGATCTCCTCTCCCTCGTCTCCGTAGCCCACCACGGCCGAGCGCAGGTCCTCCAGCCCGCTCCGATCCTCCGGCCGGAGCCGGATGATGACGTCCACTTCCCCTTCCGACGTGCGGAAGCCCCGAACCTGCCGGCCTCGCATCAGGATCCCCAGAATCTCGGAAACGGACCGGGTGGACACACCGTAGCGGCGGGCCAGATCCCCGCGCAATCGGATCTGAACCTCCTCGCGGGTGCTGTCCCGAGGCGCGGACACCTGGGAAAAGTCGGGATGTTGCCGGAGGCGGGTCCGGGCCTCACTCAGCAGTCCGTCCAGGACTCGAGGATCATCGCCGTAGAGGCTCACGTTGATCCCTTCCCGGTTCTGCCTTCCACTCTGACCGGACAACTCGATCCGGCAACCCGGGATCACCGGGAGTCCGGCCGAGATCTTCCCGCGGATCTCCTCCATCTCTTCCAGACCGATCCCGTCACCGTGGAGATAGATTTCGGTCGACGCGCTGTTGTTGGAGAAGGAGCTGAAGACCTGATCGATCTTGAAAGCCTCCTGGTTCTCCGCGAGGAATGATTCGACTGGATCGACGTAGTCTCTTTCGATCTTGGCGTAGTGATAGTTCTCGGTGAATTCGTAGCGGACCCGGAGGCTGCCCGGTTCCTGGGCGTCCGGAGCGTTGTCGGGGACGACGTTGAGAAGCAGCCAGCCGGAGCCGGCGACCGCCAGCGGAACCAGCAGGAAGCCCACCAGGAAGCGATGTCTCAGGGGCCAGGCCACCAGTTTCAGGTAGAAATCCATGATCCGCCAGCGGCCTGGTTTCCGACCGTCCCTGGCGACAAAGGCGTCACCGTCACCTGTGGCTGGGATCGGTTCGGTGCCGGCTGCAGGAGCCACGTCCAGCTTCAGGAAGCGTCCCATGGCCAAGGGGATCAGGGTCAAAGAGAGAAACAGAGAACAGAGAAGCGCGAAGATAATGGCCAGGCCGGTGTGTCGGAGCCAGAAGCTGAGAAAGCTCTGGGCGCCGAAGACCAGGGGGACGAAAATGATGATGGAGGTGAGGGTGGCTGCGATCACCGCCATCTGCACCTCCTGGGTTCCCTGTTTGACCGCCTCCAGACGGTCTGCTCCTTGCTCGAGTTTCCGGTAGATCGATTCCAACACGACGATGGCGTTGTCCACCAACATTCCGGTGGCCAGCATGAGTCCCATCATCGAGAGGACGTTCAGGCTCAGGCCACCGAAGTAGAGGAACCCGAGGCTTCCAACCAGGGAGAAGGGAATGGCCAGGGCAACCACCAGGGCCGCGCTCCACTTGCGAAGGAAGAGGACCAGCACCCCCAGAGCCAGGAGTGCGCCGACGGTCCCGGCCGTGAGGAGTCCCTTGAGGGCCTTGACGATCTCGGCGCCGGCGTTGCGGAGGGGCTCCAGTTGGATTCCCTTCAGGGCGGGGTCCGCCTTGATCTTCTCCAACTCCGCCTCCACGGCTCGCACCGTGGTCACGGTGTTGGCTTCGGCGGCCTTGCGAACCCAGAGACCCACCGCGTACTCGCCGTTGAGGTGCTGGCTGGCATGGGCCACGGGACTCTCGTAGACCACATCGGCTACGTTCTCCAGGCGCAGGCCCCGCTCGTTCACGGGAAAGACGTTGAAGTCCTCCAGAGACCGGAACATGCCCCGGGTCATGGCGCTGTAGCGGACTCCGCTGTCCGTGAACTGCCCCAGAGAGCGGTCCAGGTTGATGCCCGACAGGTTCCGGTAGAGCCGGCCTGCGTCCACCCGATACCTTCTGAGCTGATCCAGGCTCAGATACACGCCGATCTCGGGCCTCTGAGTTCCGAAAAGTTCGACCTCGGCCACTCCCGGGACCCGCTCGATCCGTCTTTTGATCTTCACGTCCAGGAACTCGTAGGCGGTCTGCAGGTTCCTCTCGGACGCAATCCTCAGTCCCAGGATGGGCGTATCGTCGGTACTGAAGTTGACCACGTCGATCCGTTCCACGTCTTCCGGAAGCTCGCCGCGGATCCGCTCGACCCTCTCCCTGACCTCTCCCCGGAGCCGCTGCACGTCCATGTTCATGTCGAAAAACGTTTGCACCCCGGACCTGCCGCTATTGGAGAAAGACTGCATCCATTGGATACCGGGGACCGTGCTGACGACCTCTTCCACCGGTTTGGTGATGGTCTGCAGGACATGAGCCGGCGTGGCATTGGGATAAGGAACCTGCACCATCACAAAGGGGAGGTCCAGGTTGGGAAACAACACCAGCGGAATCTTGAACAGGGAGACCACGCCCACCAGGAGCAGCAAGGAGAAGACGGCGCAGATGGTCACCGGATAGCGCACGGAAAAGCCGGCCAGCGCCGAGGAGTTCGGGCCGCCCGTCTTAGTCGAGGACGAGTTCGCCTTCCGGTCACCCTGCATGGCTTGATGTCTCCGGCTTTCGGTCCAGGCCCTCGTAGAGCACCGGCACCAGGATCAATGTCAGGAGCGTGGCGAAGAGCAATCCGCCCATCACGGTGATGGCCATGGGGGTTCGCACCTCCGAGCCCTCGCCCCAGCCCAGGGCCATGGGAAGCAGTCCCAGGACCGTGGTCAGCGTGGTCATGAGGATGGGCCGCAATCGCACTTGTCCCGCCTCGATCAGCGCCTCCCGGCGACTCAACCCCCGGTGGCGGAGCTGATTGGTGTAGTCGATCAGGACGATCCCGTTGTTGACCACGATCCCGACCAGGATGATCACGCCCAGCAACACCATGACGCTGACCGTCGATCCGGTCACGAATAGAGCGGCCACCACCCCCACCAAGGCCACCGGCACCGTGAACAGGATGACGAAAGGGTGGACCAGGGATTCGAATTGCGACGCCATCACCAGGTAGACCAGGAGCACCGCCAGAGCCAGAGCGAAGAGCAGGCTGCTCCGGGAACGGTCGTATTCGCGGTGTTGCCCACCCAGAGTCACCACTGAATCGGGCGGCAGCTCTCGGGACATTCCGGAGAGCTCGGCCTCGATCTTTTGGGAGACGGTGCCCAGATCCGCTCCCGCCAGGTTGGCCGACACCACGGCCGCCCGTTGGGAACCCACGCGGCGAATCTCACCGGGTCCCCGCGAAAGCTGCACCTGGGCCACGGATCCCAACCGGATCGGCACTTGGGAGTTCTCTTCCTCGGTATCGGATTCCAGCTCCGTCCGCGCCGGATTCGATCCGGACCGCGTGCCGCCTTCGCCGGACCGGGCACCGTCCCCGGTACCACGCCGATTTCCGCCGGCGCCGGTGCGGTCCAGCCGAGTATTGATGACGAGATCGCGAACATCCTCAATGGCGTCCCGATCCGATTCGGCCGCCTGGACCAGAATATCGAGCTGTCTCTCCTGGTCCCGGTAGCGGGAGGCCACGTCGCCGCGGATCTTGCTCCTCAGGATCTCAGCCGCCTGACCTTCGTCCAGGCCCAGCCGGGCCAATTGCTCCCGCCGAAAACTGATCCGGACCTCGGGGTTCCCCAATCGGGTCGAACTCTGAACATCGGCCAGGCCGTCGATCCCGGAGAGCCGAGCCATCACCTTCTCGGCGATGCTCCGCTGTTGAGCGAGGTCGTAGCTGTAGATCTCCACCTCCACCGGCTCTCTGAAGCTGAAGAGGGTGGGCCGGCCGAACAGGTGGGTGAGTCCCGGATATCGTCCCAGCAGACTTCTGGTGCGGCCGATCACACGCTCCTCGCCCGCTTTGTCACGGCCGTCCTCCATGGAGACGTGAATCCAGCCCCGGTGCTCTTCGAGCGGACCCGTCGCGAACTGGTCATCGGCCCCTCCTCCCACGCTGGAGAAGACGGTGGCCACCCCGTCCAGAGCCAACACCTGGCTCTCCACCTGCCGGATGATCCGATCGGTCTCTTCCAAAGGCTTCCCTTGGGGAAGCTGGATCTCGAAGGAGAACTTTCCCTGAACCAGGGATGGGATCAACTCGGCCCCGAGAAACTGGGCCAGCCCGGCGCTGGCACCCACCAGGCCCAAGGTGAGAGCCAATACGCTCCCCTTGTGGTCGAGAGACCAGGCCAGGAAGCGGGGATAGGTTCGCCGCAGAGACTCGAAGCCGGAATCGAACCGCCCCAGCAAGGGGTTCAGGGGTTTCAGCAGGCCTCGTCCCAGAGTCCTGAGCAAACGTCTCAGGTCGCCAACCACGACCAGAACCAGATCCACGGTGAGGAACCTCAAGACCCGCGCCCCGCCGCGTCCCGCGGCTCGGATCAGACGCGCCAGCCGGGCTTCCTCGCCGCCTGCCGCCGGAACCTGTCCGGTGCCGGACTGGGCGACCGGCTCCACCGCGATCCTCCGCCGGGACAGGACCATGGGAATGACGGTAAGGGCGACGGCCAGGGAGGCGAGGAGGGAGTAGGTGATGGTCAGGGCCTGATCCTTGAAGAGCTGGCCCGCAATCCCCTCCACGAAGATCAGGGGCAGAAAGACGGCCACCGTGGTCAGAGTCGACGCCGCCACGGCCTGACCCACCTCACGGGTGCCCTGATAGACGGCCTCCGCCAAGTCCGGGTTCCGCCGTCGATGCCGGTGGATCGATTCCAGCACCACGATGGAATTGTCCACCAGCATGCCGACTCCCAAGGCCACTCCGCCCAGCGACATGATGTTCAGGGTCACGCCGGTCTGGTACATCAAGGTAAACGTGGCCATGACGGAAATCGGGATGGAGAGGCCGATGGTGGCGGTGCTGCGAAGGTCCCGCAGGAAGACGAACAGGACCAACGTTGCCAGCAATCCTCCCAGGAGGGCCGCCGCCGCCACGTTCCGGACCGCCAGACTGATGAACTGCGCTTGGTCGTAGACGATCTCGTGGGTCAACTCGCCGGGATAGGTCTTCTGCTGCTTGAGCTGCTCCAGGCGTTCTCTCACCGCTTCGGAAACCGCCACCGCGTTGGCGTCGCCCTCCTTGTAGATGCGCAGCTCCACACTCTCCCGGCCGTTGAAGCGGGATATGACGTCCCGTTCCTTGGTCCCCCGCCAGACTCTGGCCACGTCTCCCAGAACCACTTGGCGTCCGTCCAGATTCCGAACGATAAGATTCCGAATCTCCTCGACCGATTGGAACTCGTTGAGCACCCGGACCAGGTAGTTGGCGTCCAGGTCGTACAGGCTCCCGCTGGCCTGATTGAGGTTCGCCTCGCGAATGACGCTGCTGACCTCGCTGACTGGAATGTTCAGCTCGGCCAGCCGTTTCTCGTCGATCTCGATCCGGATCTGCTCCTCCCGGCCGCCGGCCACTTTGACCGCCGCCACTCCCGAGGTCGATTCCAGACCTTGCTTCACCTTTCGCTCCGCCAGGTCCCGGATTCGGCTGAGGGGGGCGTCCCCATACAGATGGAGCCTCATGACCGGGTCATAGGCGGGATCGAAGCGCAGGATCACCGGCTTCTCCGCGTCCGTCGGGAGGTTGGCCAGATCCAGCTTCTCCCTCACGTCCATGACCGCCAGGTCCATGTCCGTGTCCCAGCCGAATTCCAGGATGACTTCCGATTGGCCCGGCCGGGAAATCGAGCTGATCCGGGAGAGACCCGGAACCACCCCGACGTTCTCCTCGACGGGACGGGTGACCAGCGCCTCGACTTCTTCCGGAGCCGCGTCCTCGAACTCGGTCTGAATCGTCAATGAGGGATAGGAGATGTCGGGCAGGAGATCCAGCGAGAGGCGATCGACCGAAACCGCTCCGAAGAGACAGACGGCCACCACGAACATGGAGACGGTGACCGGGCGGCGGATCGCGGTCCTGACGGTTCTCATCGGCTGGCGGTCACTGGCCTTGCCCGGTTACCCGGACCTTGGAGCCCTCGTTCAACTGGCCGTGGCCGGCCACCACGAGGGGGTCGCCGGGGTCGACGCCCTCCAGGACTTCGACCTCCTGGTCCCGCTGATAGCCCAGGCGCACGGGACGCCGGTGGGCCACTCCATCCCGGACCAGGAAGACGAAACTCTCGCCGTCCTGCTCCCGAAGCGCCCTTCTGGGGACGATGGTGGCCTGCTCCCGGGTGTCGGTGCGGATGTCCACCCGGACAAAGGCTCCCGGCTTGAAGAAGGAATTAGAGGAGACCAATTCGATGGTGACCTTGACCGTTCCGGTGGACTCGTCCACGACGGGACTGATGCGGATCACCCGTCCCTGGCTCGACTCCGTCCCTCCGGCGTCGAGCCCCACCGCCGCCGCCTGTCCGGGACGCACCAGGCGAGCTTCCCGCTCGGCCACGTGGACATCGGCATAGAGGGGCGAAAAGGCGCCCAACCGGAACAACGCGTCCGATCCGCGGACCGTCTGGCCAAGCTCAACGGTGCGCCGCGTGATGTGGCCGGAAAAGGGGGCACGAAGCTCACTGCGGGAGATCTCCAGTTGGACCTGCTCGATTTCGGTTTCCAGCTCGCTGACCCGGTGGGTGAACTCCCTCACCTCGGACGCGGCAGCGCGCTCGTCGTGTTCCAATTCGGCGATCTGGTAGCGGAGCGTGGCCACCTCCTCCTCGCTGACCAGGTCATCGGCGAAGGCCCGCTCCTTCCGGTCCAATTCCAGGGACGTGTTCTTGATCTGGACCTGGGCCTTCTGCCCCCGGATCCGGGCCTTCTCCAACTGGATCCGGGTCTGGGCCAGCTTCTCCTCTGTGAGCCGGCGGCGGATCACCAGCTCCCGATCGTCCAGGACACACAGTAGCTGTCCCTCTTGGACATAATCGCCCTCTTCGGCCGCAACGCGACGAACGGTCCCTTCCGTCTGGGCCATAAGGTCCACTTCACGAAGAGCCCTCAGGTTGGACGTCGAGGTCAGGAACGAGGAAATGGATCCCTGACTCACTTGCTCCAACTGGACCGGGATTGCCCCTTCGTCCGATTTTTCCTCTTGAGAGGCATCGGCGGACGGATCTTTGGAGTCCTTGTCCAGGTAGGGAGATCCAAAGTGCCAAGCGGCGGCCAGAACCGCGACAATAGCCAGGAAACCGTAGACCTTCACCCGGATTTTCATTGCGGACCACGAGAGGAGCCGCCGATAGCCGGTGAATTCCAATCAGAGGCGGCGCTTCGGGATTCAGCATACTATACGGCACGCCGGGTCTGTTCGTTCCCTCGGAACCGGAATCCTATGCTCCGCTCTTCCGGTTTCGTGACCCGAAGCGGGAGGTGGTACGATCACGCCCATATTCCCCAATGAGGAGGCTTCCATGAAGGACCCGTTTCAACGACCCGCCCTGGCGATAAGCGTCCTGGTGCCGGCGGTCCTGATGCTGATGGTTCCGGTCCGGGCGCACGAGAGCACCCGCGCCGCCTTTCTCAAGCGGCACAACGTGGCCGCCCTGGCGCGTCCGGTGGGAACCGGGGCCCTGGCGGGTCACGAGGTCTGCAATCTGAAGGTGTCTCTGACGGAGGAGGGATCCGGGATCGAGCTCCCGGGGTTGATCCGGGTCACCCCTGAAAGCCGGGACGAGGCGCTGGAGCTGCCGGGGCTCTTTCACCGGGCCGGTGGCTGGCACACGATGCCTCCATCCGCCGAGATTGCGGTTCCCCGCACGAAACTGTTGATCGAGGCGCTGCATGGACTGGAGACGGAGAAAACGGCACGGTCCTTGGACTTGTCCGGGAAGAGCCGGGAGGAGATCCAGCTGCCCCTACGCCGCATCTATGACCCCCGGGCCAGAGGGCTGAAATCCGGCAATACCCATCTCCACCTCATGAACATCACCTTCCGGGACGCCGAACGCTACTTGCGCGAGGTGCCTCTGGGGGATGGACTGGATCTACTGTTCGTTTCCTACTTGCGGAGGATGCCGGACGAGGCCCGCTATACCACCAACGGTTTCACCCGGAGTGACCTGGCCCGGCTCTCCGGCGACGGAATCGTCTTCGGATGGGGTGAAGAGCACCGCCACAACTTCGGCCGGGGAGAACAGGGGTACGGCCACGTGATGCTTCTGAACCTGCTCAAGCTGATCCGGCCGGTGAGCATCGGGCCCGGCATCATGGGTGCGGGCACCGACGGCCGTCCCCTGCAGACGGGAATCCGGGAGGCGCGGCAGGACGGCGGCACCGTCATCTGGTGCCACAACGCCAACGGTCACGAGGACATTCCCAATTGGATGGCCGGCTTGGTGGACGCCCAGAACATCTTCGACGGTGGATCGGTATCGGAGTACGACGAAACCTTCTACCGCTACCTGAACCTGGGACTCAAGGCGCCCTTCTCGACCGGGACCGATTGGTTCATCTATGACTTCTCCCGGGTCTACGTCCCTATGGAGGGACCTGTCACCGAGCGGGAATGGCTGGAGATCCTCTCGCACGGGCGCTCCTACATCACCAATGGCCCCTTCCTGGAGTTCGAAGCTGGGGAACATCGACCCGGTGGCACGATCTCGCTGACCGGAAAGGAGACGGTGAGGATCCGAGGCCGAGGGGTGGGTCGCCTGGACTTCAAGGCCTTGGAGCTGGTTGTCAACGGCCGCGTGGTCCATGCCGTCTCGAGCCGTCCTTCGGGAGCCCACTTCGTGGCCGACCTGGACTTTGCATTGGAGGTTTCCGAGCCCGGATGGGTGGCTCTTCGCATCCCCCACGAACTGCCCGGCAACGAACTGGACCGGCCCCTCTTCGCTCACACCAGCCCCATCTATCTCCAACTGCACGGCCGGTCCATCTTCCGGCCCGAGGTCGCCCGATCGCTGTTGGCGGAGATGGAGGCGAGCGTGGCGAAGATTCGTTCCCGGGCGTCATTTTCCAGTGCCCGGGACCGGGAATCGGTGCTTCGAGTTTACCGGGAGGGCATCCGGGTCCTGAGCCGGCGACTGGCGGATTCCGGGAAGATCCCCCACTGACCGATCCGGCTCGAGTGTCGAAATCCCGTCGAGGATCTCCCTGGCTGAGCACTCCTTGGAAAAATGAAGTGGACCTTGGACGGGCGACCTCCGTTCGCCCATTTATCCTCCGGGCGCTCATGCCCCCATGCTTCGTCCGGAGTTCGGCGGTTGGAAACCGCCGAACTCCGCTCCCGGTCGTCAGTTTGGGATTTGGAATTTGCGATTTGGAATTTTCCCCCTATGATGGTGCGTCGTGACCGATCCGTGGCTGTATCCCTTGCTGGTCCTGGCCGGTTTTGTCGCCGGCGCCTTGAACGTCATCGCCGGCGGAGGCTCCTTCCTGACGCTGCCCATTCTGATCTTCATGGGTCTTCCGGCCACCGTCGCCAACGGCACCAACCGGGTGGGCATCTTCTTCCAGAACGTGGGCGCTGTCTGGGGATTCCACCGGAACCGTCTGATGGACTGGAAGTCCATCCTCTGGGCGGCTCTCCCCGCCAGCCTGGGAGCCGTCGCGGGCACCGTCCTCGCTCTCTCCATCGGAGATGCCGCTTTTCGCAAGGTTCTGGCCTTCCTCATGATCGCCGTGACCCTGTGGACCCTCTGGGACCCTCTCGCCAAGAAGGATCCATCCAGCCGTAAGGGGAGCGTTCGCCTGCCGGTTCTGGCATTCGGTTTCTTCCTGACCGGCGTCTACGGGGGGTTCGTTCAGGCGGGCGTCGGGTTCCTGGTGCTGGCCGCCACCACCATGGCCGGTCTGGACCTGGTCCGGGGGAACGCGGTCAAGGTGTTGAGCATTCTGGCCTTCACCATCGTCTCTCTCGCCATCTTCGTTTCTCAGGGAAAGGTCCTTTGGCTCCCCGGCCTGGTCCTGGCCGTGGGGACCTTTCTGGGAGGGCAGCTAGGCGTCCGGTTCACCGTCCTGAAGGGCCACGCCTGGGTCAAGCGGGTGGTGACGATCACCATCGTCGTCTTCGCGGTCAAACTTTGGGTGACCGGTTGACCGGTTTTCGAAACACCCGCATCCCACCACATTCCACGGAGGTCTACTGTTGAAGAGGGTCGGTCTCGCTTCCCTGATGCACGAGTCCAACACCTTCTATCCGGTCCCCACCACCCGGGAGATGTTCCAGGACACCTGCCTGGTATCGGGCCAGGAGGTCTTCTCCCACTGGAGTGAGGCCCATCACGAGATCGGAGGCATGCTGGAGGTGCTGCCGGCTCTGGGACTCGAGACGGTCCCCCTGGTCACCGGCACGGCCATGCCCGCGGGTCCCGTACAGGAAGAAGCCTACGAGGGGATACTGGAGGAGATTCTGGACCGGATCTCGGGCCAATCCCTGGACGGACTGCTCCTGGCCCTGCACGGGGCGATGGTGGCGCAGCACGTCCGGGACGCCGACGGCCGGACCGCGGCCAGGATCCGCCGGTTGGTGGGCCCGGATCTACCCATCGTCATGACGCTGGACCTTCATGCCAACGTTTCCCCACTCATGATCGAGAGCGTCACCGCCACCACCATCTATCGGACCTACCCCCATCTGGATCAGCGGGAACGGGGCCGGGAAGCGGCCCGGATCCTGGCGGAGACGGTTGCAGGCAGGATCCGGCCGGTGCAGTCACTGGTCAAACCTCCACTCTGTATCAGCATCCTGGCCCAAGGGACCCGCCAGGAACCCATGGCCGGCCTCTATCGGCGGATGGAGGACTTGCTCGAGCAGGACGGGATCATATCGGCCAGCATCGCGCCCGGGTTCGCCTACGCCGACGTGGAGGAGATGGGCCCGGCGTTTCTGGTCGTGACCGACGGCGATCGGGCGCTGGCCCGGAAGGAGGCGCTGGGCCTGGCGCGCCGGGCCTGGGAACTTCGAGACGAGCTGACCCTGCTGGGGACTCCCATCAGGGAGGCCGTCGAAGCAGCCATGGACGCCGATGCAGGACCCGTCACGCTGTTGGACGTGGGCGACAACGTGGGTGGCGGCAGCCCCGCCGACGGCACCCTCATCCTGCAGGAAGTGATTCGGACCGGCTCCGGCCCCGCCCTGGTGGTCCTGTTCGACCCGGCCGCCGTCCAGGCCTGCGTCGCCTCCGGAGTGGGAACGGAAGTCTCGCTGCGAGTGGGCGGGAAGAGCGATGACCTGCACGGGCCGCCCATCCCCATTCGGGGGCGGGTCCGTTGCCTGCACGACGGCGCCTTCGTGGAGGATGAGGCCCGTCACGGCGGCGCCCGTTTCAACAACCAGGGGCTCACCGCACTGGTGGAAACACCAGAAGGTCACGCCATGGTTCTGACCTCGCTCAGGATGGCGCCCATGAGCCTGGAACAGGTCTTGAGCCTGGGCATCAAGCCGAAGTCGTACCGGATTCTGGTGGCCAAGGGGGCCATCGCTCCGGTGGCGGCCTACGAGCCGGTTTCCAGTGGGCTGATCTACGTGGACACTCCCGGAATAACCTCGGCCAATCCCGCTCACTTCGACTACCGGCACCGTCCCCGGCCCCTCTATCCATTCGAGCCGGAGACGGTCTGGGACGCTTCCCAATGATCCGCCCTGAGGCTTGACTGCGAGGGGGCAACCGTCGTAGTAGACTGGCCCGGCGTCAGGTTGGCTCAAACGGCCAAACGAACAGTTCTAAGGAGAAGAGAAATGCTGACGAGACAGAACATGGACGGTCTTTACGTACTCGTGGTCACCCCCTTCGACGACCGATTCCATCTCGACACGGAAGGGTTTCGTTACAACATCCGGAAGCTGGTTCGGATGGAAGTGGACGGCATCATCACCACCGGGACCAACGGCGAGTTCTTCGTGGTCAACGACGAGGAACTGCGCACCATCAGCCGGATCACGGTGGAAGAATGCCAGGGAACCCGGACCAAGGTCGTCGTGGGAGCCAGCGCCGTCAATACCGAGGAGTCGATTCGCCGCTCACGCATCGCCATGGAGGAAGGGGCCGAAGGGGTGATGAACGTCGTCCCCTTCTACCAGACCCTGACCAAGGCGGAAGCCTACCAGTACTTCCGCGATCTTTCGGAAGCCTGCCCCGGCCTGGGCATCATCGTCTACAACAACCCCGGCACCACCAAGCTGCTCCTCAACGACTCGGACTTTGTGGAGTTGCAGAAAATCCCCACCGTGGCCGGCGTGAAGATGATCGGCGCCGACGTGAATCTCTACCTCAACTGCCTGCGGCGAACCGAAATCCCCCACTTCCCCCTGGAGCAGCTTTGGGGCGTGAGCCACCTGGTGGGCGGCAACGGAGTCATGGCCAGCTTCGTCTATGCCTTCCCCGCCTTCATGCAGAGATGGTGGAAGGCGATCCGCGGCGGGGACGTGGCCCAAGCCATGGCCTACCAGCACCAGTGCAACGAGATCTTGCAGGAAGCTATCATCCCGCTGGCAGGAGAAGGCTACAACGACACTTCCCTCACCAAGGCCACGGTGAACGCGGCCGGCTACTTCAAGGCGGGGCCTCCCCGTCCTCCGTCGGAAGCGGCGCCGGCCGGGAGGATCGAGCGGCTTCGGGCTACTTTGGAAGAAAAGTTCGCCCACTTTCTGGAGGACGAGATCGGCTGACTGGGATCGGTGAGCGTCCGCCGCAGACATTGAGGAGACTATGAATCCACTTCGAGGAACGCTACAAGGCGTGGTGACTGCGCTGGGGACACCCCTGGATCGGTACGAGGACCTCCACGAGGAGGGCATGAGGAAGCAGATCCGGATGCAGTTGGCCGCCGGCGTGGACGGCCTTCTGGTGCTGGGGTCCATGGGCTGCATGCAGATGCTCAAGGACGAGGTCTTCGTGGAAGCCGTGGAGGTGGCCATCGACGAAGTGAGGGGGGCCGTGCCCGTGATCGTGGGATGCGGCGACACCAGCACGGAACGCACCCTGGCGCGAATCCGGCTCGCGGAGAACTATCCCCTGACCGGGGTGGCTCTGATCCCCCCGTTTATCTTCCGCTTCAGTCAGACCGAGCTCCACGACTACTTCACCGGCGTGGCTTCCCGGACCAGCCTCCCGGTCTATCCGTACGACAACCCGGGACTCACGGGCCATTCGTTGGAATTCGAACTGGTCCGGGAGTTGGCCGAGCACCCCAATATCGTGGGGTTGAAGGCGTCCGGAGACTTTCTCGCCTTTCGACGTTCCGCGGAGCATTTCCGTGGGTCGGAGTTCGCGGTCCTCTCCGGACACACGACCTTCTTTGATTTGGCGCTGCATTTGGGCGCCGTGGGAATCATCGAGGGGCTCTTCGCATTGGCGCCCGAATATGGAGTCGAGATCTACCGAACTTTCCGGAAGGGAGACGTGGAAGGGTCCGCCGCGGCCCAGAGGAAGCTCCTGCGTTTGAGGGAGGTCGTGGCCTACGACTCGGTATTCGCCGGTTTCACCTCCGCCATGAACCTGAGGGGCGTCCCCGGAAACTTCACTCCCCGTCCCTTTGCTCAGCCGACCGAGAGGGGCCTCGAGCAAGTGGAAACGGTGTTGCGGGGCCTGGACCTCCTCAAGTAGGCACGACTCTCCGCCGACAGCGGTTGACGCCGTGCGCCCCGGGGAAGCTCATCCCCGGACGGCCGAGAGAAAGGCGGAGGCCTGGGCCCGGACCATGCCCGTGGCCTCTCCGAACGACAGGAAGTGAAAACCCCGTTCGATCCAGAATCGGCCCTGTTCCAGGCTTCCGACCACCATGCCGCAAGGTTTCCCGGCGGCTCGAGCCCCTTCCAGGACCCTCAGTATGGCGTCGACCACCACCGGATGATCCCACTCTCCGCAGTGTCCCAGATTGAGTGAGAGATCATAGGGACCCAACATCACGGCATCGATCCAGTCCCGGGCGGCCAGTCCCGGCAGGGCCTCGATGCCCCGAGGCGTCTCCACCTGGAAACAGACGAAGAAGTCGTCCTCCACCTCCTGCCAGCCCTTCAGATCCAGGCTGCGCGTGCGCATGACGGACGGCCCTCCCGGTCCCCGGCGTCCCCGGGGCGGAACGTAGATGGCGCTCTTGACCGTCTCCAGTTGTTCCTCCCTTTCGGTCCAGGGAATCATGAACCCGGAGGGGCCCATGTCCGCGTAGCGGCGCAGAAGGTGGTAGACGCTGTCCTCGGGACGCAGGATCAGAGGCAGGTCCAGCAAGCGGGCAGTGCGGCACAGTTCTTCTGCCTTGGCCAGGTCGGCGGCTCCATGCTCCATGTCCAGGAACACGAAGTCCATACCCACCTGCTTGTAGATTTCCAGGTATCCGGCCCAGAAATCGAAGGTCATGAGGGTCCCCACCACCAACTCGCCCCGGGCCAGCTTCTGCTTCAGGGAAGCATTGACCATGTCAGGAGTCCTTGTACTCTTCCCGAACCGGATAGAAAACTTCCAAGACTTCGGAGTCCGCCTGCACCTGGCAGCCATGGAACTTGTAGGGATCGAAGACGTAGGAATCGCCCGTTTCAGCCCTGAAGGTATCCGATTCTTCCTTGCCCACGAACTTGAGGGATCCGCTGACCACGTATCCCACCTGGCTGGCCCGGTGATTGTGCAGGGGAATAGTAGCCCCTTGTGACATGGAAAAGTGGCAGAGCATGACTTCCTCGTTATAGGCGAGCGTCTTGCGCAGAATCCCCGGAATGCTGTCGTTTCCCTGAACTTCACCAACCGAATTCTTCTTCATGGATCCTCCCTTTTTCTCTTTCTGTGAGTGGTTTTTCCGACGACCCCCAGGTCGCACCCAGTCTACTACGCCCAGAGGGAGAGGCGATCCGAACCAGGTTCCAAGACCCCCGGCCAGCGGCATCGCGTGTCAAGAATAACTTTGAATCGTGGGCGTGACGACGATTTCGGGAACGCAGGCGCGTGGCGGAAGCCCGGCCACCAGCAAGGCGCACGCCGCCACGTCCTCGGATCGGAGAATCCGCTCTCTCCACTCGCGGGGAACCGGCTCCGGGCGGACGTCCAGAATGGGGGTATCCACCTCGCCGGGAAGGATCACGGTGGAGCGGATCCCGTTGACCCCTTCCTCCCGGTTTGTGGAGTGGGTCAGTCCCACCATCCCATGCTTGGAGGCCACGTAGGCCACTCCCGCCACTTTGCTGGCCCGCTTCCCGGCGATGGAAGAGACGTTGATGATGACACCCCCTCCCAGCTCCCGCATGCCGGGCAGGACGGCGCGGATGCAGTTGAAGGCGCCGGTCAGGTTCACGGCCAGGACATGGTCCCAATCCGAAGGTTCAATATGCGCCAGATCCCTCACCACCGTGTTGATCCCGGCGTTGTTCACCAGCAGACTCGCCACTCCCAACCGCTCCCGGATCCGCGCGAAAACGCCGTCCACCTGATTTCGGGAGGAGACGTCGCAAGCACAGGTCAAGACCCGGTCTCGAGGCAACTGAGCCGCCACCTCCCGAAGTGGTTCTTGCCGGCGCCCGAGCAGAGCCACTGCGGCGCCCTCGCGAGAGAAGGTCTCGGCCACGGCCCGGCCGATGCCCGTACCCGCCCCTGTGACCACCGCCACCTGATTTTCCAGAACACTCATGGACCGTCTCCCTTAGTTGATCCCAATACCATCACCATTTCGCGAAAATACATTTTTCTCATGGTTTCTTCTTGCAGTCCTGCCATCCGGGCCCTAACCTCGGGGTGGAGGATAACCTTGAAAAAGCTCTCAACCAAGTTCTTGCTTCGAGTCTCTTTCCTGCTGGCGGGCGTAGCTTGCTGGTTTTTCCTGCAGCATCCGGCCACGACCCTCTCCTCGCACGATCAGGGGCCCGACCCGGACCAGCGCTTCGTCCTGGAGACGGGCCAGCCCGTGGGTGAGCTCTCGTTCGAGGTTCTGGAGGACAAGACCGGAATCCATCTGCCCTCCCGGCTCTACTTCGCCCACGCCGACGGCCGGCCGGAATCGCCTGTGGTCGGACGCTTCAAGAACTTCCTGGTGACGGCTTCCGGCCGGGAATTGAAGACCATTCCGGTGGGCCGGTACGACGTTTACGTGAGCCGCGGAATCGAATACACCCTGGACCATCAGGAGGTGGAGATCCTGGAAGGGACACGGAGCCACTTCACCTCCACGCTGTCGCGGGCCATCGACACCAGCGGCTTCATCTCGTCCGACTTCCACCTGCATCTCCAGTTCGCCATGCGGGACGGCGCCATCGTGTCGGCCGCGGCCGGACTGGACCTGCTCACCGCGACCGATCACAACATCCTCAAGGATTACTCTCCCTACATCGAGCAACTGAACCTGGGCCGCTTCATGTCCTCGGTGGTGGGGTCTGAGATTGACACGGTATTCGGCCACTACAATAGCTTTCCCATGTCGCTGAACCGGTGGCAGGAACGTTCATATCGCCACTCCATTCGCACTCCGGGAGAATTCCTCCGGCTGATGCGGCGGAACCCGGGCGACGAGATCGTCCAGATCAATCATCCCCGGTACGACGCGTCCAAGGGAGGCTACTTCAACACCCGGCTCAATCGGGACACCGGGGAGATCGAGTATCCCTTCTTCGAAACCGGTTTCGACCAGGTAGAGGTCTACAACGCCCTGACCGTGGTTGAGGACGGGGAAAATCCCCAATTCGGCCGGAACCACAAGCTGGACCAGAATCTGAAGGATTGGTACAGCCTGCTCAACCGGGGGATCGCCATCACCGGCGTGGGCAACACCGACGCCCACCGGTACCCCAGCGAGTTGCCCGGATATCCTCGAAACTACGTCCTCTCGGACACGGACAACCCCTGGGAGATCGATCCCTACAAGGTGGTCGACGCGTTGAAGCGGGGCGCGTCATCCGCTTCGCTGGGTCCCTTCATCCGCTTCAGCATCGACGACGGCGTCCAGATGGGCTCCACCCACACCGCCAGAGACGGGTCGGTGATGCTGCACGTCAACGTCCAGAGGGCCCCCTGGATTCCGCTGGACCGGGTGGAGATCGTGGCCAACGGCAAGGTGCTGAAGACGCTCTCGACCCTCGAGGCGCCGGAGGCCACCCGACACCATTGGGACATCGAGGTCAAAGCCGACCAGGACACCTGGATTCTGGTGCTGGCCACCTCCGACCGCCCCTGGGAGACGCCCTTCTCCCATTTCAGCTCGTTCGCCTTCACCAATCCGATCTGGGTGGACTTCGACGGGAACGGCTACTTCGATCCTCCCAATCCCGGCTATCCCGCCAACGAGACGGCCGAGTAGGGGAATCAGACGGGGTCCACTTCCACGGATATTCCGGCGGGATCGACACGGATTGGTGCGGGATGGTCTGGGAGTAGTCTGCCTACTCCGGTTCTGTGGGCTCGATGCGCTGGGACAGATCTTCGGCGAGCTTCTGCGCTTCCGACACCTGATCGGGGGAAATCTTCGGACTGAGCCAGTTCTTGGTCCTGACCGCGTTCTCGTTTCCTTTCGCCGCGGCCAGAATAATCCAGGCGTAGGCCTGAACTTCGTCCTTCGGCACCCCCCAACCGTTGGCGTACATGACACCAAGGTTGTTCTGGGCCCGGGCCTCCCCCTGTTCCGCAGCCTTCAGATACCACTTCACGGCTTCGCGGTCGTCCTCCGGCATCCCCCAACCGTTGGCATATCTGAAGCCGAGGTTGTATTGAGCGCCGGCGTCTCCTCGCTCGGCGGCCAGCCGATACCATTTGACGGCTTCGCCGGCATCCGCCTGCACACCCCGGCCGTCGGCGTACATGTCGGCCAAGTTGTATTGAGCGCCGGCTTCGCCCTGATCTGCAGCCTTCCGATACCAATTCACGGCTTCGCCCACATCTTTCGGCACTCCCCGACCCGAGGCATACATGTCGCCCAGGTTGAACTGGGCGCCGGCATCTCCCTGCTCGGCGGCCTTCAGATACCACTTCACGGCTTCCTGGTCGTCCTTCGATACCCCGCGACCGCTGGCGTACATGACGCCAAGGTTGTTTTGAGCGCTGGCCTCTCCCTGCTCGGCAGAGTTCCGATACCACTTGACCGCCTCGCCGACATCCTCCGGCACACCCCGGCCATCCGAGTACATGTCGGCCAGAAAAAGCTGAGCGCGGGCGTGTCCCTGCTCGGCGGCCTTCAGGTACCACTTGGCGGCCTCGCCGGCGTCCTCCGAAACACCCCAACCATTGGCATACCGGAATCCAAGATTGTATTGGGCGCGGGCGTCTCCCTGCTCGGCGGCCTTCAGATACCACTTCACGGCCTCGGCGGCGTCCTTGGGCACGCCCCGACCGATGACGTACATGACGCCCAGGTTGTATTGAGCGCGGCCATGCCCCTGCTCGGCGGCTTTCCGGTACCACTTCGCGGCTTCGGACGCATCCCTCGACACACCCTGGCCGTTGGCGTACCTGACGCCAATGTTGTACTGGGCCCGGGCGTCTCCCTGCTCGGCGGCCATCAGGTACCACTTCGCGGCCTCGGCGGCATCCCTCGGCACGCCCCGGCCGCTGACGTACATGACGCCCAGGTTGTATTGAGCGAGAGCGTCTCCCTGGTCCGCGGCCCTCCGATACCACTTCGCGGCCTGCTCAGGATCTCTCGGTACACCCCGGCCAGTGGCGTACCTGAAGCCCAGGCTGAACTGAGCGCCGACGTCTCCCTCTTCGGCAGCCTTGCGCAGTTCTTCGAGGTCCTGGACCTGGGCGGGTCCGAGTTGAAACGCAGCCAGAACGGCAAGAGAGACGAACCAGAACGTAACTTGGCGCGGGCGGGTACGACGCAACGTCATCGTCGGCTTTAAATATACCGGAATCCAACCCGATTGTCCGAGGGGCGCCGATTCCTGGTCAAACCGGAATAGCCCCGGCGCAGTGGGGGAACATCAAGGAGCCTGGAAGTCAAAATGAATGCGACTGACGCAACCCCTCGCACCTGCCCATCGTCACCCCGCCTCACACCTTTTGGGGTCCTGCCGGTCACGGCGCAGGTTCAGGGGAAGGTAACCTGGACCCCACTTCCGCCGGTACCGATTCCCGGTTGCGCCGCCATTCGATCCGGAGCCCGCAGCGGGCACAGAGCGCGTTCTTCCAGATCCGGCGGTGGAGCCGCCGACGGTACCATCGTTGCCCGCAACCGCATCTGCCCACCCATTGGGGAACGCTGTGAGTGACGTCGTGACAGCGTTCGCCACTGCAGCCGATCTCCCGAGCCTTGGCCTTCCAGACGGCGTCGTGATGGTGACCTTGGCCGACGATGGCGTGAGCGATCTCGTGGAGCAGAGTGTCCTCGATCTGGGACCGCGTTGCCCGGAGGCAGTAGCTCACGGAGAGTTCGATTCTCTTCCGGGCGTACCGGCAGATTCCCGCCCGCACGGGAGCCAGGTCGAATCCGAAGTTCCAGCCGGCATCCAGGCCGCCGACCCGCCGCTGGCGTTCCAGCAGCTCCTGGGCGAGGTCCTCGACCTCCCGGAGTGTGCACTCTGCCGCCCGGGCCCGCTCGATGACGGTCACGGCCCCATAGGGGACCCTCCAGCGAGTGCCGTCCGTTGCCGCGACGACGGCATGCCGGAGTCTCAATTCGTTGACGGCGCCCTCGATCCACCCTTCAGCGGATGGAAAACGCACGCGACTCCCCGGGGGACAGGCGGCCCCGGGAAAATCGGCTGAGATCATGGTCTTGTAACGCGGGGTCATGGGACGAAGGTCGAAAGATCCTCCTCGTCCTCCAGGTAAAGGGGGTGCCGGCCAGCCCCGAATAGCCCTCATATTGCCACAGAGGACTGATATATCGGAGGTTAACAGGTTGACGCCAATAATGGTCTCTTGAAAGCGCCGCGTCCCTCCGATAACATGCCCGATTGAGTCTCGGCTTGCGGGCCCGAGACCAACTTTTGGGGGAGCTGAAGTCCGGCTGAGAGGATGGAGAAGATCCATCGACCCCATGAACCTGTTCGGATAATGCCGGCGTAGGGAATGTCTTTCCTCCCATCCCATTCTCCCCGCGACCTTCCCTCCAGCGGCGTTGGAACGAGGATCCTTTCATGAGCAAGAGAAAATCCAAGAACGGCAACGGAGCCGTCGCACTTCCCAATCCCATCCGTCCGTTCCCGGCTTCCCGAAAGGTGTACGTGCAGGGTAGCCGGAGGGACCTGCGAGTGCCCATGCGGGAGATTCGGTTGAAGGGGGGCCGGAGTAACGGTCACGCCGCGTCCGGAGCCTCCCGATTCTCCGTATACGACACCTCCGGACCCTACACCGATCTGAGCGCCACCCCCCAGATCAACCACGGCCTCTTCCCCATCCGTCTTCCCTGGATTCGGGAACGGCAGGATACGGTGGAGCTTCCTCAACCCAGTTCCGGGTACGTCAGAGAGCGTGCTCGCGATCCCCGGCTGAAGGAAGTCTCGTTCCCTCCACGCAGGAATCCGTTGCGGGCCGGACCGGGCGGCAACGTGACGCAGATGCATTACGCGCGCAAAGGGGTCGTCACTCCGGAGATGGAGTTCATCGCCATCCGGGAAAATGCACGGCGAGCTCAGTTCGGGTCCGAACCGGTGGATGACCGGCTTCGGTCTCAACATCCGGGCAATTCGTTCGGGAGCTCGATCCCCCGAGAGATCACGCCCGAATTCGTGCGGGACGAAGTTGCCCGGGGCCGAGCCATCATTCCCTCCAACATCAACCACCCGGAGTTGGAGCCCATGATCATCGGGCGGAACTTCCTGGTGAAGATCAATGCCAACATCGGCAATTCGGCGGTTGGATCTTCGGTCCGGGAAGAGGTGGAGAAGATGGTCTGGGCCACCCACTGGGGCGCCGACACGGTCATGGACCTCTCCACCGGGGCCAACATCCATGAGACGCGGGAGTGGATCATCCGAAACTCTCCGGTTCCCATCGGTACGGTGCCCATCTATCAGGCCCTGGAGAAGGTGGGGGGGCGACCCGAAGAACTGACTTGGGAACTGTTTCGCGACACTCTGGTGGAACAGGCCGAGCAGGGGGTCGACTACTTCACGATTCACGCCGGAGTGCGGCTGCGCTACGTGCCGCTGACGGCGAACCGGATGACCGGGATCGTCTCCCGAGGAGGCTCCATCCTGGCCAAGTGGTGCCTGACCCATCACACCGAGAATTTCCTCTACACCCATTTCGAAGACATCTGCCAGATCATGAAGGCGTACGACGTCTGCTTCAGTCTGGGAGACGGGCTCCGTCCCGGATCCATCGCCGACGCCAATGACGAGGCCCAGTTCGCCGAGCTCAGGACCCTGGGAGATCTGACCGGGATCGCCTGGGAGAACGACGTCCAGGTCATGATCGAGGGCCCCGGACACGTTCCCATGCATCTGATTCGGATCAACATGGAGAAGGAACTGGAAGAGTGCAGCGAGGCGCCTTTTTACACCCTCGGGCCCCTGACCACCGACATCGCCCCTGGATATGACCACGTGACGTCGGCTATCGGCGCCGCCATGATCGGCTGGTACGGCTGTGCCATGCTCTGCTACGTCACCCCCAAGGAACATCTGGGACTGCCCGACAGAAACGACGTGAAGGAGGGGGTGCTGGCGTACAAGATCGCGGCTCACGCCGCCGATCTGGCCAAGGGGCATCCCGGGGCCCAGGCCCGTGACAACGTCCTGTCTCGAGCCCGCTTCGAATTTCACTGGGAGGACCAGTTCAACCTTTCTCTCGATCCCGAGCGAGCCCGGGAATACCACGACGAGACCCTGCCGGCACAGGGAGCCAAGGTCGCCCACTTCTGTTCCATGTGCGGCCCTCGATTCTGCTCCATGCAGATCACGCAGGAACTTCGCGAATATGCTCGAGAGCGCGGAATGGGCCATCAGACCGCGCTGGAGGCGGGACTCCGAGACAAGTCGCAACAGTTCAGGCAAGCTCCGGAAGGAGTCTATCCTTGACAGCCCGTGGCAAAAGTCGTCACGGCATTCGACCGTCCCTGCATCCCGGCGGACTGCGTTGCTATCGGCTCACATACTCCCGGTATGCTTCCTCATCGCGCCTGGTCCGGCGGGCGCAGGAACGGTCTCGGTGCTCGCGGGACTTTCACCACGGGCTGTCAACAGCCCGTGGCAAGAGCCGTCACGGCATTCGAGC
Source organism: Acidobacteriota bacterium (assembly GCA_965217775.1). GTDB lineage: Bacteria > Acidobacteriota > UBA6911 > RPQK01 > JAJDTT01 > JAJDTT01. The sequence continues at coordinate 515,387 of CBDCJH010000002.1, read as the reverse complement.
ACACCAAGCCGGCACTTCCGGACCGGGCGCCACCATCTCCAGGCTGGTCCGGCCGTGACCCGAGTCCGGACATCGAGCCTGGTGCTCCTGGCCGCCGGCTCACTCCTGGCCGTTTCGCTCGGCATCGCCGGCCTCACCGACGATCTCGGTGAGGGAGGCGTGTCCAGCATCAACGAATCCGATCTGAGATCGAGCGTCTCGTTCCTGGCTTCGGATGATCTTCAGGGCCGCGGCACCGGATCTCCGTTCGGCCGGATCACGTCGCGTTATCTCGCCCACCGTTTTCAGCTGTTGGGTCTGGAACCCGCCGGAGACGGGGATTCCTATTTCCAGCACTTCAGGCTGGTACGGATGGAACTGGGCCAACGAAACACCCTCGAGATCCGGTTTCCGGGTAAGGCTTCCTCCAGGAAGCCCGAGTTGTTCGCCGAGTTCTGTCCGGCCCCCCTCTCCGCCCAGGGCTTCTCCCGCGGTCCAGTGGTCTTTGCCGGCTACGGCATCGTGGCGCCCGAGTTGGGATATGACGACTATGACGGCCTCGACGTCGAGGACAAGATCGTCATGGTGGTGCGTCATGAGCCCGGAGAAAAGGACCCGGAGAGTTCTTTCCAAGGAGTCGTCGCCACCGAGCACGGCCTGACGCGCCGCAAGATTCTCAGGGCACAGGAACGGGGCGCCGCCGGCGTTCTCCTGGCGCCGCACGTGCTCCATCACACCGAACGGAGAGGACTCACGCGATTGGCCCGATACTTCTGGCCCGAGAAGGGTCTCACCCGCCGTCGCTACCTGGAGATCTGGGCTGAAGCCGTCACCATCCCGGTTCATTACGTCTCCGCCAAGTTGGCGGATTCCATGTTGGAAACCCAAGAAACGACTCTGAAGGAACTCCAGCAGAAGATCGATCAGGACTATCGGCCCCAGAGTCTGATCCTCGAGGGCGTGGAGGCGCACCTGGAGTCGGACACGGTGCCCCATACCACGGAGGTTCGCAACGTCCTGGCCACTCTCCCCGGAGTTGATCCCCGGCTCAGCCGGGAGGTGGTGGTGGTGGGCGCCCATTTTGACCATCTCGGCGCCGACGAAGGGGAGATCTATTACGGCGCCGATGACAATGCCAGCGGCACGGCCGGACTTCTGGAAGTGGCGGAAGCCTTCTCCCTGAACACCCAGGGGCCCCGGCGCTCCGTCCTCTTCGCCGGCTGGGACGCCGAAGAATCAGGCTTGCTCGGCTCCTACTACTATGTGGAGCGATCCGGTTTTCCCCTGGAACGGACCGTAGCCATGCTCCAGATGGACATGATCGGCCGCAACGAAGAGGTTCCCGACTCCCAGGATCGCCGATTTCAGGGCATGGAGCAGCAAACCGCGGAACAGAACCGGAACTCGGTGAACGTCCTGGGATACAGCCGTAGCAGCGATCTGCGGGAACGGGTCCGGGAAGCCAACCGGCGGGTCGGCCTGGAGCTGAGATTCCGGTATGACGACCACCCCATGAACCTGATCCGGCGGAGCGATCATTGGCCCTTTCTGGCCCGCGGGGTGCCGGTGGCCTTGTTCCACACCGGACTCCATCCGGACTACCACCGGACTTCGGACACGGTCGGCAAACTCAATTTTGCCAAGATGGAAAAGGTGACGCGACTCGTGTATCTGACTGCCTGGAGCACAGCCGACGAAATCCCGAGGCCTCGGTTGATCCCGTAGCTACACGTCGGCGCCCGCCGTTCCAGAGTTCCGGAAAACCAGTTGCAGTTCCGCCCGCCGTGCCGACCGGCTAGCCGGCGCCCGCGATGGCGTCCAGGGCAGCATCGTAATCCGGCTGCTCGGTCACCTCACCTACATACTCGACGTGCCGGATCACCCCTTCGGCGTCAACGACGAACAGGGCGCGACTGGCCAAGCGCAATTCCTTGATCAAGGTCCCGTAGTTCTGAGTGAAGGACGCCTCGCGATGATCGGAGAGCATGGAGAGATTCGTGACGCCGGCGGCCGAACACCAGCGGCTCTGCGCAAAGGGGAGATCCATGCTGATGGTATAGATCTTCACGCCCGGCAGTTTCCCGGCTTCCTCGTTGAAGCGCCTGGTTTGCATGTCACAGACGGGAGTATCCAGCGAGGGAACCACGCTGAATACGCGGATGGAGTTCCCGGTGTCGGCCAGCGATACCGGGGTCAGGTCGGTAGCGAGGGCCTGAAAATCGGGAGCCGGATTTCCCGCTTCGAGCTCAGGTCCCACCAGGGTGAAGGGATTGCCTTTGAGCGTCACTGCATTGGATCTTTCAACCGTCATATTCACCTCCTTGGTGGAGGGGCATTTTAGCACGCCGGTGAGAATCAAAACGAGAAGTGAGAGGGAAGGAGGAAACCAAACGGAGTACGTTCGCCTTCCGTTCTCCGTTTTGTTCCTTCGTTGCTCCTTCGGCCCGTCACCCTCGATCGGTACAATTCAGTTGGAAGTGCTGGTCACGGGATTCGAATTCAGGCTTGATTTTCACGGCGGATTGAGAGGAAGCCGCCGAGACGCATGACTCCGGTCCGGGCCGAGTTTTTGCATTAACGAAACTTTTTTGCCCGAACTTGCATCAAGTAAGATATCAGAACAGGTGTCGCCCACGGGCGAGTCGGATAGGAAGTGGCGTTAGCAATGAAGACTTCGGTAATCGAAAGCGACGGTCTATACCCCAAAACCAGAAAGCCGGATGCCTCCCTGAGGAATCTCGCTCTGGGAATTCTGCTGCAGGCATTCCGAGATATCGTTGCTCCCAAGAAGTCTGCCAGCAAGGAATGGGAGCTCTGGCGCCAAGATGCCCTGGATTGGTTCTCCTCGGAAGAGAAAGATCCGGGAAGCTTCTTGTGGGTCTGCGACGTTCTGGCCTTGAGCGCCAGGGAACTGCGGGAGTGGCTGGACCTGTACAACAGCCGCGACCCGGACCAGCAGCGGGAAATGGCGCGAAAACTGACCCGCTTTCAGATCCGCCACTGATGTGCCCCGAGCACTGAATCGGAGCACATCGAGAGCGAAGAATCCGGAGGGCGACCTCCGCGAGGCATTCCGGCCGGGTCGCGGCTGCGGAGCCTATCAGTCCGTGGCGAAAGTCCCACGTAGTACCGAGATCGGGGCTGCGCCCGCCGGACAAGGCGCTCAGAGGGAGCATACCGGGAGTATGTGACCGAGGAGCAACGCAGTCCGCCGGGATGCAGACCCGATCGAATACCGTGACGACTTTTGCCATGGGCTGATATGTTCGACAGCCCCCTTCTTATTCTGCTCTGTGTCATGCTGCCGCTGGCTCTCGCCTTTCTGGTTGTGGCGATCCAAAGGCGCCGGTCGGCGCAGCCTGATCCTGCCGGCGCTACCTCGAATCAATCGCTGCCGCCGCGGCAGGACTCTTCCCTTCCCCTCATCGAGTTGAACGAGGTCTACAAATCCTTTGGCCCCCAGAACGTCCTGAGCCGGCTGAGCCTGAAGATCAACCGCGCCGAAACCTTGGGGATCCTGGGCATGAGCGGAGGCGGCAAAAGTGTCCTGCTCCAGCTCATCGTAGGATTGCTCTGGCCGGACAGGGGCGAGATACGTTTCAAGGGCGGGAGCTTGGCAGAGATGAGCGAGAGTGACCTGCTGGACGTCCGCAAACGGGTCTCTTACGTGTTCCAGAGCGGCGCCGTCTTCGATTTCCTCAGTGTGGGTGAGAACATCGCCTATCCCTTGCGGGAACAGGGCATGGCCAACGAGGAAAAGATCAACAAGCGGGTCGAAGAGCTGTTGGACGCCGTGGAACTGGAAGGGATGGGAGAGCTCGAGTACGACGAGTTGAGCCTGGGCTCCAAGAAGCAGGTGGCCATCGCTCGCGCCATCGCCACGAATCCGGAAGCGATCCTTTACGACGAGCCCACCGCAGGCGTGGATCCCATGATCGGCAAGTCGCTGTCGCGTCTGATCCGCAAGCTGAACCGCCAGAACAACCTCACCTCGGTGGTGGTCACCCACGACCTTCAGTGTCTGGCCACCGTGTCCGACCGGATCATCCTGCTCAGAGACGGCCGAATTCACTTCGAGGGAGATCTGGAAGCGCTCTACTCCTCATCCGATCCCTTCGTCCAAGCGTTCATTACGGGCCGGCACCTGGACGCGCGGAGTGCGCCGTAGCCCGCATTTCTCACCAGGGGGCACGCGCCCAGCGCAGTCTGTCCCGGAGAAACCTTGGCAAATTCTGCGTAAATACTCAAAAAAAGATTATTTTTCATCATACGCGTAGCGACCTGGTGAGAAATGCGGGGTAGACCGCTCCGCATCGGGAAGGCACGGTCTCACGAATTCCCGGTTGCCCGGGGAACCGGACGAACCGGAATCCCGCGTTCCGCCAGGAACTCCTTCACGCTGGCGATGGAATACTGGTCGTAGTGAAAGATGCTGGCCGCCAGTATGGCGTCGGCACGGCCGATCCGGACCCCCTCCAGGAGATGTTGCGGGGAACCGGCTCCGCCCGAGGCAATGATCGGAATCCGGACCAGAGAATCGACCTTGTGCAGCAGCTCCAGGTCGTATCCGGACTGGGTCCCGTCCCGATCCATGGAGGTGAGGAGAATTTCTCCGGCGCCCAGCTCGGCGCCACGCTGGATCCACTCCAGACCGTCCCATTCCGTCTCGTAGCGTCCGCCCCCGATGTAGACCTTCCAGGACCGTCCGTGCCGTTTCACGTCCACCGCCAGAACGATGCATTGGGCGCCGAAGGCCCGGGAGGATTCCCGGATCAACTCCGGCCGCTTGACCGCGGCGCTGTTCATGGACACCTTGTCGGCTCCCGCTCGGAGCAGCTCCCGGATCCGCGCCAGAGAGGTGATTCCTCCCCCGACGGTGAAGGGAATGAAGATGGAGTCGGCGACTCTTCGGACCCAGTGCAGGGTCGTCTTCCGTTCCTCGACCGTAGCGGTGATGTCCAGGAACACCAACTCGTCGGCCCCCTCCCGGTAATAGCGGCGACCCAACTCGACCGGGTCCCCGGCATCCCTCAGGTCCACGAAATGGATCCCCTTGACCACGCGCCCGCCGGCGACGTCGAGGCAGGGAATGATGCGTTTAGCCAACACCAGCCATCTCCTCCAATGAGATCCTTCCCTCGTAGAAGGCGCGGCCGATGATCGCTCCACCCACACCCATGCCAGCGAGCCGGGAAAGATGCCCGGGTGTCGTGACACCGCCGGCCGCCACGAGCAGCACGTGAGCGGGCAGCAATCCCAAGATTTTCCGGCAGGCCGCGTACCCGGGCCGCTTGAGCATTCCGTCCTGTTCCACGTCGGTGCAGATGATCTGTTCGATGCTCCAGTCCAAGATTCTCTTGAGCACCGCCTCCAATGCCAGCCGGCTTTCCCGCTCCCAACCCTGAGCCTGGAGACGTCCGCGGCGCAGGTCGACGCTCACGATGAAGGGAGAGGGTCCCCATTTGGAGATCCACCTCTCTACCTTTTCCGGAGTCTCCAGGACCGACGTGCCCAGGATCAGGTGACCGGCGCCCCAGTCCAGGAGCTGGGAGACATCCGCTGCCTCACGAATGCCGCCGCCGATCTGGACGGGCACCCGCACCCGAGAGAGAATCCTGCGGATCGAAGGCCGGTTGCGGCCTTCCCCAAAGCGGGCGCCTTCCAGATCCACCACATGGATCCGGGGCAGACCCGCTTCCTGGAATTCCAAGGCCTGCTCCACCGGGTCCCCCGAGTAGACCGTCTTGCGATGGAACTCGCCCCGAACCAGCCGCACGCATTTTCCATCCACCAGATCGATGGCCGGGATCACGAGCATGGATCATCCACCCCGACGAAGTTCTTGAGCACGCGGAGCCCCGGCTCGCCGGAACGCTCCGGATGGAACTGGACGCCCCAGAAATTCTTCCGGGACACCATGGAGGCGAAGGAACTGGCATAGTCGGTGACCGTCACCGTCTCGGCCGAGCCGGAAGCAGCGTAGTAGCTGTGCACGAAATAGAAGTAGGAACCGTCGGGGATGCCGTCGAGCAACTTCCCCGCTCTCGCTTGTGCCGGAAGTGAACGGCTGCGCCGGATCTGGTTCCATCCGATATGAGGCACCTTGACCCTGGAATCGTCGAAGCTTCTGACTCGACCGTCCATGACACCCAGGCAGGGAGTGTCCTCTTCGTCGGAACCGTCGAATAGGATCTGCAGACCCAGGCAGATCCCCAGGAACGGAACCTGGAGTCCTTGAATGACCGGGATCAGTCCCTGCTCCCGCAAGGAATCCATGGCGGCCCGCGCCGATCCCACTCCGGGAAGGATCACCTTGGAGGCCCTTGCGACGCGCTCAGGATCCCCGGAGAAGACGAAGTCCACGCCCAGATGGGCCAAGGCATTGCCCACGTTGTAAAGATTTCCCGCTTTGTAATCCACGACGACGATCATTTCAGTCCTTGGTGAAAGTCTCGCGAGCACCGAGACCGGGGCTGCGCCCGCCGGACAAGGCGCTCAGAGGGAGCATACCGGGAGTATGTGACCGAGGAGCAACGCAGTCCGCCGGGATGCAGACCCGGTCGAATGCCGTGACGACTTTTGCCACGAGCTGATATGACCCTCACAGGCTTCCCTTGGTCGAGGGAATCTTCCCTGCGGCTTCCGGATCGAGACTGACGGCAGTGCGTAGCGCGCGGCCGAAACCCTTGAACATGGCCTCGATTCGATGGTGCTCGTTCTCTCCCGGATTGAGGAATTGAAAGTGGAGATTGGCGCCCACCTCGACGGCGAGAGACCGGAAGAAATGCGGCGCCATTTCGGTGGCCAGGTCTCCCACCTTCTCTCTTACGGGACGGTAGTCGGAATGGAAGGCGAAACGCCCTCCCAGATCCAGCGCCACCGCCACCAGAACCTCGTCCATGGGCAGTAGCGTCCATCCATAGCGGCGGATCCCCCGCTTCTCCCCCAGGGCCTGCTTCAACGCCTGTCCCAGGACGATCCCCACGTCCTCGATCAGGTGATGGTCGTCGACCTGCAGGTCCCCGTCGCCCTGGACCCGAAGATCCATTGCAGAGTGCAAGGCCAATAGTTCCAGCATGTGGCTGAAGAAGCCGGTCTGCAACTGGGCCGAGTAGCGGCCCCGGCCGTCCAGATTCAGCTCGATCCGAACCTGGGTTTCTTTGGTTTTTCGATCGACCAATGCTGTTCTCTTCACCGTTTCTTCCCCGCTGTTGATCCCTGAGAACGACTGGACACTCAGGTGAGAACTCGACGCAACTCTCTCAGAAACAGATCGTTCTCCTCCGGAGTGCCGACGCTGACTCGGATGCACTCGGACAACCCGGGCAGATCGCTACGGTCCCGGACCACGATACCCCTCTCCCGCAGTTTCCTGCAGACGGTGCCGGCCCGGGGGCAGTCGAAAAGGACAAAATTGCTCTGAGACGGAAAGACTCGTCCCAGGCCCGGCAACGAAGCGAGTTCTCGAGACAACCGCTCCCGCTCCCCTCGGATCCGGAGCCACGTTGGGCGGTGGCGTTCCCAACCCTCCAGGGCCTCCAGGCCCTTCTGCATCACCAGCGAGCTGAGATTGTAGGGCGCCTTGACCTTCAGGAAAAAAGACGTCACCAGGGGACTCGCCACTGCGTATCCCAGCCTCAGGCCCGCCCGGCCAAAAGCCTTCGACAGGGTCCTCATCACCACCAGGTTGGGAAACGCCTCCACCTGGGAGACCAGAGACGGGGTCTCGGAAAACTCCACGTAAGCTTCGTCCAGCACCACGATGCCCTTCCATTCCCGGCACAGCTTCAAGATCTGCTCCGTTGCCAGCACGTCACCCGTCGGATTGTTGGGAGAACAGAGAAACGCGACCTTAACCGAAGCGGGCACAGCCTCCAGGAAAGCGTCTGCGTCGAGACCTTGGTTCCGGTCCAGGCGGGACTCGAAAAGGGTGACTCCGAAAGTCTGCGCCATGACCCGGTACATCCCGTAGGTGGGCTCGACGACGGCCACCTGATCCCGGCCGGGTTGGCAGAAAATCTTGAAGATCCAGTCCAGCACCTCGTCTGATCCGTTACCTGCAACCACTTGCTCGGGCCGGCGGCCGACGTATGCCGCCAGCGCTTCCCTCAGCCCGGCCTGATTGGGATCCGGATAGCGGTTCAACTGGATCCCCCGCCAGTCGACTGGGAAAGGACTCTCGTTGGCGTCCAGCAGAACACCCTCCTGCACCTCGTCGCGGGCCGACCGGTAGGCCTTGAGCTCCAGGATATTCCGTCTCACCAGTTCGCGTACCTTCATTTCAGTCTCCCGCCGGAACCGGTCCGGCGTCCTCACGACGAATCCGTACCTCGACCGCTCGCCGATGTCCCTCCAACTGTTCCAACTCGGCCATCACCTCCAAGGTGGGAGCCAGGGACCGAAGTCCTTCCCGGCTCAACTCCTGGAACGTGATCTTCTTCACGAAACTGTCCAGGGAAACTCCCGAAAAACTCCGGGCCAGACCCGACGTGGGCAGCGTGTGGTTGGTCCCCGAGGCGTAATCCCCCGCGACCTCGGGTGACCAGGGGCCCAGGAAGACGGAACCGGCGGATTGTACCCGGGCTGCCCATCGCTTCGGTTCCCGAAGCTGAAGGATGAGGTGCTCCGGCGCGTACCGATTGGTGAACTCCAACGCCTCATCCAGGGACGAGGTCCGGAGAGAGAAACCGGATCCCAGGGCTTCCACCGCCAGAGGACGCCGCGGGAGGTCCTGCAGCCGGAGTTCCAACTCCCGGTCGACTCGATCGATCAGCTCACGCGAAGGCGAGACCAGAATGGCCACGCTGTCCGCTCCATGCTCGGCCTGGGAGATGAGGTCTGCAGCCACGAAGTCGGGTCGAGCCGTATCGTCCGCCACCACCAGGACTTCACTGGGACCGGCCACCATGTCGATGGCCGTTCCCCGCTGCTGGGCCAACAGCTTGGCCGTCTGAACCACGGGGCTGCCGGGTCCCAGGATCTTGTCCACCCGGGGCACCGAAGAGGTGCCGACGCAGAGGGCCGCGATGGCCTGGGCGCCCCCGATCCGGAACACCTCACGGATCCCGGCGATGGACGCGGCCGCCAGAACCTCGGGAGTCACCGACCCGTCGCGCCGTGGCGGCGTGCAGAGGGCCACTCGCGGACAACCGGCCAACACCGCAGGGACTCCCAGCATCAGGACGGTGGAAGGGAGGACGGCCGTTCCACCCGGCACATAGAGGCCCACCGATTCGATGGGCCGTTGCTCCCGCCAGCAGACGATTCCGGGCTCCACTTCCAGAAAGCCTTCCCTCAGACCCTGGACGGCGTGAAATTTCCGAATGTTGGACGCCGCCCGTTCCAGGGCCTCCAGTCGAGCCGGAGACACTTCCCCCAGGGCCGATTCGAATTCGGTCCTCGAGATGCGGGACTCCCCGATCTCCGCTCCGTCGAACCGGCGGGTGTACTCCCGGACTGCGTCGTCGCCTTTCTCCTCGACCGTCGAGAATATCCGGCTACAGACCTTCAATAGCTCCGGATCACCCACCGGATTGCGGCGACACAGGTCCGAGAGCTGGGCCTCGGACAGTCGTGAGTAGTCGTAAACCTCCATCTCTGCGCACCTACGCTCAGCCATCGTTCCAGATCGCGCCAGGGCTCCGCGGAGTCAGGACGCCGCCGGCGGCGACTCGACGGCAGCCAACCGCCGGATCATGAGCCGATATCCGCCTTCGCCGTATCGAAGCCAGTGGGCGACCCGGGTGATGGTCGCCGTGCTGACTCCCGTGATCCGATGGATCTCTCGATAGGGGATCTCCCGCGCCACCAACTGGGCCACTTGCCAGCGTTCGGCCATGGCCTTGAGCTCCCCCATGGTACAGAGATCCCGAAAGAAGAGGGCGTACTCTTCCCTGCCCTGCAACCGGGACATGGCATCGAAAAGCTCCCAGAGAGCCTCGTTCTCTTCCAATACCCGTTCCATGTATTAACATGTTAACACAATATTACAAAGAGCCCCCCCCCCCCCGAAATGCGAGTGGCTTCATGATGCGGCGCTCGCCGTCCCGAACCGATACCCGACAGCTCCTCTTGGGTATCCAAAATAGTTTTCCACAAGTTTTCCACAGAGGTGCCTCCCGAGCTGTGGAATATCGACGGGACCTCGCTCGACTCTGACCTTTTGTCGGAGGGAACTCGCCGGGTCTGGACCGACGATTGGGGGGATAGATCGGGGCGGAACCCGAGAGTCAGGAACCGCGCGGCGGCCCGATCACCAGAACGAAAGACTACATCAGGTCCTGCATGACCTGTTCCAGGACCTCCGGACCCGGCTTGACCTTCTCGTGGGGCAGCGACACCAGAGGTTCGTCACACAGGTTCAGGGTATCCAGGAACGACTTGGCCACCGGATTGACATAGATCAGACCGGTCAGCAGCTCCGACGCAGCGGCGGAGCTGTGGAGCACCCTTACGGCCTCCCGGCGATTCATGGGGTCGTAGTCCATGTCCACCTTGCGCAGCCGGATGACGGACCCGTCATGCATCTCCACGTCCAAGGCTTCGCCTTCCGGATAATCCACCGCGGCGATGGGCTCGAAGCCGGGGATGAAGTCGATCTGGTGCAGCAACTCCTCGTGTTCTTTGGCCCACGAGTAACTCTTGGTCGACCCGGGATGGTTGTTGAAGGTCACACAGGGGCTGATCACGTCGAGCATGGCGGTTCCGCTGTGGCTGAGCGCCCCCTTCAACAGCGCCACCAGCTGCTTGGGGTCTCCGGCAAAGGAACGGGCCACGTAGGAGCATCCCATCTCGATCGCCAGCGAACAGCAGTCCATGGCCGGCAACTCGTTGACCACACCGGTCTTGAGCGTCGAGCCGTCGTCGGCGGTCGCCGAAAACTGGCCCTTGGTGAGACCGTAGACGCCGTTGTTCTCGATGACGTAGATCATGGGCACATTGCGCCGCAGCAGATGACAGAACTGGCCCAGCCCGATCGAGGCCGTGTCCCCGTCTCCGCTCACCCCGATGCAGACCAGACCACGATTCGCCAACATGGTTCCCGTGGCCACCGAAGGCATGCGTCCGTGGACGCTGTTGAAGCCATGCGACGCGTTCATGAAATAGGCCGGCGTCTTGCTGGAGCAGCCGATACCGCTCATCTTGGCCACGGCGTAGGGGTTGACGCCGAGCTCGTAAAACGCCCGGATGATCTGATTGGTGATGGCGTCGTGGCCACACCCGGAACACAGCGTCGATGGGTGACCTCGATAGGCGGAACGAGCTAACCCGATTCGATTTGTTTTCTTTGGCGCCCTTCTTTTCTTTGGCACCCTTCTTGTACGTACAGCCATGGCGTGAATCGTGAATTCAGTATGGACGCTCCAAGGCTATCACCTGGTCGGTGACGAAGCGTGCATCCAGCGGAAGTCCGGTATAGTGACAGATTTTTCGAATCTTGGTCCCCTCCGCGCCGAGCTCCAGCCGGATCAGATCGGCCATCTGGCCGTCCCGATTCTGCTCGACGACGTAGACCCGGCGGCAAGCGGCGACGAAGTCCTTCAGAGCCGCGCTCAACGGCAAGGCTCGAAGCCGGAGATAGTTGATCTCGATCCCGTACTCTTCCCGGAGTTGGTCCCGGCATTCCCCCATGGCCGAGTCCGACGACCCGTAGGCGATGATCCCGATCACAGCCTCGTCTCGCAACTCGATCACAGGCTGCGGCACCAGGTCCCTCGCCGTTTCGTATTTTCGCTTCAGGCGGTCCATGAGCTGGACGTAGTCCTCGGGCCGCTCACTGTAACCGGCGGCGTCGTTGTGTCCGCTGCCTCGGGTGAAATAGGAGGCCAGGGGATGCTCCGTACCCGGTAACGTGCGATAGGGAATCCCGTCCCCGTCCAAGTCGCGGTAACGGGCGAATTCCCCAACCCGCTCCAAGTCGGCTGCCGTGAGGACCTTGCCCCGGTCCGGTGGCTCGGTGGGATATTCGAAAGGATCGCACATCCAGTTGTTCATGCCCAAATCCAGATCCGATCCGACGAACACCGGCTGCTGCAGCCGCTCGGCCAAATCGAAAGCCTGCCGGGACATCTCGAAACACTCCTCCATGTCCCCGGGCAGCAGGACCGGATGAGCCGTATCCCCGTGCGAAAGGCTGTGCAGCGCCAGTATGTCGCCCTGCGCGGTGCGTGTCGGCAGGCCGGTGCTGGGCCCGACCCTCTGAACGTCGAAAATGACACACGGGATCTCGGCAAAATAGGCCAGTCCCGTAAATTCGCCCATCAATGAAATACCCGGACCCGAGGTCGAGGTCATGGATCTGGCGCCGGACCATCCTGCCCCGATCGCCATACCCAGGGCCGCCAACTCATCCTCGGCCTGGACCACTGCATATGTCGCTTTCCCCGTCTCGGGGTCGGTTCGATACTGCTGCAGATAATGGGTGAGAGCTTCCCCAAGACTGCTGGCCGGTGTGATGGGATACCACGTCACTACGGTCACTCCACCGAACATGGCGCCAAGGGCGCAGGCCGAGTTCCCGTCGATGATGATCTTGCCTTGGGTCTTGTCCATCCTTTCCAGCCGGTACGGATCGCGCTTCGGATGGTGATCCTTGACGTACTGAGCCCCCATGTGGGCGATCCGAATGTTCAGATCGATGGCTTTCCGCTTCTTCTTGAACCACTTGGCAATCGCCACCTCCACCTGTTCCATCTCGATGCCCAGGAACTCGGCCACGGCGCCCACGTAGGCCATGTTCGCGACCAACTTGCGCAGCCTGGGAATCCGAACCACCTCCGCCGCCAACTTGCTGAACGGAATGGGATAGTAGATCAAGTCATCCCGGAGGCCCGACAGCTTGAGCCGCTCTTCGTAGAGCACCACTCGACCCGGGTCCAGGGTTTCCACGTCCTCACGGGATGTCTGCGGGTTCATCGCGATCAGGATGTCCACTTCCCGCTTGCAACCGACGTAGCCCCGTTGGGATGCGCGGATAGTGAACCACGTGGGCAGCCCCGCGATGTTGGAGGGGAAAAGGTTCTTGCCGCTGGTGGGAATGCCCATCTGGAAGATGGACCGCATCAGCACGTTGTTGGAGCTCTGGCTTCCGGAACCGTTTACCGTGGCGACCTGAATGCTGAGGTCGTTCACCACGCTGGTCCGGACGCCGTCCTGCTGGGGGACGAAGGTTTGGGTCTGTGCGATGGCCAATGTTATCTCCACCGAAACCGGGGGCAGCCTCTCCCCGCCAAACGCGCAATCATTCTAACAAACTACCAAGACAAAGCATGGTCACGAATGGTCTGAAACACTCGACAGTTTCAGGGCGCATATCATCATCCAATACCCCACCCATGTCAATGCGATTCAACCCTCGGAATGCGCATTCTTCTTTGTTGTAGACTTTCGGGCCAAGATGCCCAAGGACCATCTCCATTTCATCCTGGTCCGGACCCAGTTCGCCTCCAATCTGGGAGCAGCGGCCCGAGTCCTGAAAAACATGGGTTTCGGCCGCCTGGTCTTGATCCGGCCCCGGTGCGAAGTCGGGGCCGAGGCCCGCATGCTGGCCATGAAGGGCGCCCCTTTGGTGGACGACGCCGTCTACTACCCCTCCCTGCGCGAGGCCAGACGACAGATTCGGCTTCTGGTGGGGACCACGGCGAGATCGCCGAAATCGGGAAAACGCCGCATCAGCAGCCGCACCCTGGCGAGTGAACTGATCCCCCGATTCCGGTCCGGACCGCTGGGCATCGTTTTCGGACCCGAAGACAACGGTCTGTCGAAGGAGGAGCTTCGGCTCTGTGAATGGCTGGTGGAAATCCCCACGGCAGGGGAGTATCCGGTCCTGAATCTGGCTCAGGCGGTGGGTGTCGTGGCCTACGACCTCCACTTGGCGTCTCGGGAGCCGGCGGACATGCAATTTCTCCACCTTGCCGAACCCGCCGAACTCCAGTCCCTGATCGCTCACCTGGAGGCGGTCCTCGCATCGTCCGGCCTCCCCCCACATCTGTCCCGGCAGCGGATCCTGGCCCGTTTGAACCGAATCTTGGGACGTGCTCAGTTGGAAAAGGAGGACGTCAAGCTCCTGAGGAGTCTGCTCGCACTGGTTTCCCCTTCCCATTCGGAGAATCGAGGGATCGGACCGCAGGGGCGTCGCGAATGACGTCCATGAAGGAAGAGACGGAGAAGACGGCGTTGCCGATGCCCGGTTTCCCGTAACCTGGGGGGACCGGGAGCCGGTAGCGTTCGTGGGTATCCCGCCAGACTCTCAGCAGCCCCAGGTGATATTCGAGGGGCGCCCCGCCGGGATTGGACTTCCCCAGAAGGCTCAGAGGTTCGGGACACCAGGTCGTAAAGCGTGGGACCACGCCTCGGCTCATGAAGAAGTCGAGACCCTCACCGGTGGAAACCAGCGCCTCCTCGACGCTGGTGAATCCGGCCGGCTGCGCCATCTCGATTCCGGCAACGAAGTTGGGGATCACGTAGGACGGCCCGAACACCTGGGCCGCGTCCAGGATCCGCCGAATCCACTCGTCCCGGCCGATGTACCGGGCCTTTCCCGGACAGATGATCTCGAAGAGCCTGGCGTCCCAGACTTCGTAGTTGGGATGGTAGATCCGGACGCCGGCGTCCTTGAAGCGGCGCACCGACTCCCGGGGCAGCGCCTGGACCACCACCTTGCCCAACCACCGTCCCGGAAAGCGCTCTTCGATGGCTTCCGGGTACCGGAGGTAAAAGTCGATCTCTTCCTGACCGTCCAGCCGGGAGGTGATGCTGCCCCCGGTTACCGTATACGCCTTGCTGATCGAATCGGTGTCCTGAATGATCTCGAGCGCCTCCAGAATCTCCTCAACCGTCTTCACTCCGGTATAGGAGCGGCCCGATTTCCGCTGTTGCCGATAGTTCTCGTTGATGTCGCAGAACTGGCATTCGACCTTGCGGCCGAAGTATTGGCAGATCCGGAAGACGGTGAGATAGAGGAGATAACCCCATTCAATGCTGGGAGCGATGTCGGTGATGGGCTTGCCGCTGGCCAGAGTGGACTTGTAGTACTCGGGAACCGACGGAAACTCCACGCCGCACACCTCCACCCCTTCCAGCAACAGGACCATCCTCCCATCCGGAGAGCAGTCGACGCAGTAGGGAGACCCGGGGTTCAGCCGGACCGATACGATGGTTCGCCGGAAGTTGCCGGACCCGCCGGTCAGGCAGATCTCCTCGGGCGCATGCAGGTGCTCCTGCTGCTCCATCTCGGTTATGGGCACCAGATCGAAGGAGAAGATGAAGTACGCCTTGGGCTTGTACCCGGAGGCAATGGCCAGCGCGTCTCGGGAGAATGCAACTCCCGTACGCAGAAGGTCCTCTTTGAAGACCACCTCGCGGGGCAGATCCTGATACTTCTCGGCCAGAGACTCGACCAAGTCCAAGCGTGGGCTCACGAAACGCTAATGTAACAGAAAGGGAGGAGACGTGTAGGGGCGCCCTCTTCGTACCAAACCGGAGCCAGACGCGGCCAATTGAAGGTCCGGGAACTGGAACGCCGCCGCTCCGGCGAAGAAATTCCGGTTCCGGCTATGCCGGGTTAGGGACGAAAAGGGGAATCCGCGAGACGGGACGAGGGTGAAAAGCAGGCTCTCAGGATTGGAACAGGGGCTCCGCCGGATCGTTGCGGAGCTCGTGATACTCCTGGAGACTCTTGATCCGGATCTCTTCCCGCTGCAGAGCCCGGACGGCGCTGACCGCGGCAGCCGCGGCCGAGAGCGTGGTGATGCAGGGAGTTCCGTACTGAATGCAGGCCCGCCGAATGGCCTTCTCGTCGAAGAAGGACTCCCGGCCCAAGGGCGTGTTCACCACCAGATGGATCTTCTTGCTCTTGATCAGATCCACCACGTTGGGCCGCCCTTCGTTCACCTTGTAGACCGTCTCCACTTCCATTCCCGACAGCGCCAGGACCTTGGCGGTGCCGCTCGTGGCCACCACCTGGAAACCCAGCCGCTGGAAGTCCTGGGCGATGGTGATGATGTAGCGCTTGTCACGCTCATTGACGCTCAGGAAAACGACTCCTGACTTGGGCAGGTGGTTGCCGGCGCCGGTCTGAGCCTTGGCGTACGCGTAGCCGAAGGACTCGTCTCCCCCCATGACTTCGCCCGTCGACCGCATTTCCGGTCCCAGAATCGTGTCGACGCCCGGAAACTTGGCAAAGGGAAAGACGGGGGTCTTCACAAAGCAACTGGTGACGTCCAGATCCCGCGTCAGCCCCAGCTCGGAGAGCTTTCTTCCGATCATGAGCCGGGCTCCCACCTTGGCCAGCGGGATTCCCGTGGCCTTGCTCACGAAAGGTATGGTGCGGCTGGCCCGGGGATTCACCTCCAGGACGTAGACACGCTCCTCCACCACCGCAAACTGAATATTCATGAGACCCACGACCTGGAGCGCTTCCCCCAGCCGCCGGGTGTAGTCCCGCATGGTCTCCAGGTGCTCTTCCTCGATGATGATGGGCGGCAGGACCGAGGTGCTGTCCCCCGAGTGGATGCCCGCCTCCTCGATGTGTTCCATGATCCCGCCGATGATCACGTTCTCGCCGTCGGCCAGCGCGTCTACGTCATACTCCCGGGCATCTTCCAGGAACTTGTCGATCAGGATAGGGCGTTCGGGCGAGACGTCCACGGCAGAGCTGACGTACCCGTCCAGAGAGGCCTCGTCATAGACGATGGCCATGGCTCTCCCGCCCAACACGTAAGAGGGTCGAACCAGGAGCGGATAACCGATGCGCCGGGCGATCTTGCGCGCCTGCACGATGGACATGGCGGTTCCGTTCTCGGGCCGGGTAATGTTCATTTCCCGCAGGAGCCGCTCGAAACGCTCCCGATCCTCGGCCAGGTCTATGGACTGGGGAGAGGTTCCGACGATGGGGACCCCGGCCTCGAAGAGGGGCAGCGCCAATTTCAGAGGAGTCTGACCGCCCAGTTGAACCACGACGCCGTCCGGCTGCTCCCGCTGCACCACCGCCATCACGTCCTCGAAGGTCAAGGGCTCGAAGTAGAGGCGGTCCGAGGTGTCGTAGTCGGTGGAAACCGTCTCTGGGTTGCAGTTGACCATGATGGTCTCGTACCCCTCCTCCTTGAGAGCGAAGGAGGCGTGGCAGCAGCAATAGTCGAACTCGATCCCCTGGCCGATCCGGTTGGGTCCACTCCCCAGGATCACGATCTTCTTGCCGTCGCCCGGATCCGCTTCGTCCTCCATTTCGTAACTGGAATACAAGTAAGGAGTGTAGGACTCGAACTCGGCCGCGCAGGTGTCCACGCGTTTGAAGACAGGAACGATACCGTTGTCTTTTCTGAAATTCCAAACCTCCCGCTCGGTGACGGCGGGACTCCCGGCTGCCCGGTTGCGGCTCAGGATCTGAGAAAGCCAGAGGTCGGAGAAGCCGTCCCTCTTGGCGCGAGCCAGCTTGGCGGGTCCGAGGGCCTCGGGCCGGTTCCCCTCGAGTTCCTTGATCTCGGCCAGCAACCGCTCGATCTGTTGTAGAAACCAGTGGTCTATACCGGTGAGTTCGAAGATCCGGTCCCGAGTGTATCCATGCTCGAAGGCCAGAAAGACATGAGCGAGACGGCTCGGATTGGGACGAACCAGATGCTCGTTGATGCGTTGGGGATCGGTCTGCTCGGCAAACAGCGTCTTGCCCGTCTCCAGAGATCGGACGCCTTTCAGCAAGGCTTCCCGAAACGTCCTCCCAATGGCCATCACCTCTCCGACCGACTTCATCTGGGTTCCCAGCAACGGATCGGATTCGGGAAACTTCTCGAAATTCCAGCGGGGTATCTTGACCACGACGTAGTCCAAGGTGGGCTCGAATGAGGCCGGCGTCTTGAGTGTGATGTCGTTGGGAATCTCATCCAGCGTGTAGCCCACTGCCAGCTTGGCCGCGACCTTGGCAATGGGAAAGCCGGTGGCCTTGGAGGCCAGGGCCGAACTCCGGCTCACCCGAGGGTTCATCTCGATGACCACCATTCGCCCGTCATCCGGATTGACGGCGAACTGGATGTTCGAGCCACCCGTCTCCACTCCGATCTTGCGGATGATGTCGATGGCCGCATCGCGCATCGTCTGGTATTCCCGGTCCGTAAGGGTCTGCGCGGGAGCGACGGTGATGGAATCCCCGGTGTGCACGCCCATGGGATCGAAGTTCTCGATGGAGCAGATGATGACGACGTTGTCGTTCAGATCGCGCATCACCTCCAGCTCGAATTCCTTCCACCCCAGAACCGATTCCTCGACCAGGATCTCGCCGATGGGCGAAAGCTGGATTCCCCGGTCCGAAATCTCTTGAAACTCCTCGGTGTTGAAGGCGATGCCGCCGCCGGTGCCGCCCAGCGTGAAGGATGGACGTATCACGGCGGGAAGACCGACCCTCTCCAAAATCTCGTGACTCTCCTTCAGACTGGTGGCGAAGCCGGAACTGGGCACCTGGAGCCCGATTTCCTCCATGGCGGCACGGAAGAGGCGCCGGTCCTCCGCCATCTGAATCGCGTCCAGCTTGGCTCCGATCATGTCGACGCCCAGCTCCCGGAGCAGGCCGCTCTCACTGAGCTGGACCGAGACATTGAGACCGGTCTGCCCGCCCACGGTAGGCAATATGGCATCGGGTCGTTCCCGCCGGATGATTTCGCCGACGTATTCCTCCGTCAGCGGCTCCACATAGGTTCGGACCGCGACTTCGGGGTCCGTCATGATGGTGGCGGGATTGGAATTGACCAGTATGACCTGGAACCCATCCTGCATCAGGGCCTTGCAGGCCTGGGTCCCGGAATAGTCGAACTCGCAGGCCTGGCCGATGACAATGGGTCCCGAGCCGATAATCAGGATCTTCTCAATGTCGTCTCGCCTGGGCATGCCTACTCTGTGCTCGAAGGCTCGGTCCGCGGAACTCAACCCGGCCGATGGGCTCGCATCAGGTCGAGGTAATCGTCGAACAGGTACAAGGAATCATGGGGTCCCGGAGAAGCCTCGGGATGATATTGCACGGAAAAAGCCGGCAGGGACCGGTGCCGCATGCCTTCCAGAGTCTGGTCGTTGAGGTTGAGATGGGTCAACTGGACGCTGCCGTCGTCCAAGGAATCGGGATCCACGGCGAACCCGTGATTATGAGACGTGATCTCGATTTTTCGAGTCAACAGATTCTGGACCGGCTGGTTGCCGCCTCGATGCCCGAACTTCAACTTGTAGGTCCGCCCACCGAAGGCCAATCCCAAAAGCTGGTGACCCAGACAGATGCCGAAGACGGGTCTCTTTCCCAGCAGCTTCTTGACGTTGGCGACAATGTAGTCGAGGGGCTCCGGGTCACCGGGACCATTCGACAGGAAGACACCGTCCGGGTCCATCGCCAGAACATCCTCGGCAGCCGTAGTGGCCGGGACGACGGTGACGTCGCACCCACGGGAGGCGAGGCATCGAAGGATATTGTGCTTGATCCCGAAGTCGTAGGCCACGACTCTGAACCTGGAATCCTCCACCGGCCAGGCATAGGACTCCGAGGTCGTGACGAACCTCACGCAATCCAGTCCGGCCATCGTTGGATGAGCCAGGACTTTCCGTCGTATGGAATCGACAGAGGAGGTGGAGATTCCGCCCCGCATGGCCCCCTTCTCCCGGATGCGGCGAACCAGGGCCCGGGTGTCGATCTCGGAGATGCCTCCGATGCCATGCTGCTTCAGATAGGCGTCCAGCGTCTGCTCTCCCCGCCAGTTGCTGAAGATGGGACTGCATTCACGGAGGACGAAGCCTTCCACGTGCGGCTTGAAGGACTCTCCATCTTCAGAGTTGGTTCCGTAGTTGCCGATCTGGGGCTGGGTCATGACCACGATCTGCCCGGAGTAGGAGGGGTCCGTCAGAATCTCCTGGTACCCCGTCATGGAAGTGTTGAAAACCACCTCGCCCAAAGATTCCGTGTCTGCACCGAAGGCAACGCCCTCGTACACGGTCCCATCTTCCAGGTATAGAATCGCCCGTTTGCCCACGTCTGCTGGATCCTCGAATCAGGCAGGTCTGGTTGAGCCGGATCCGTCTCCCGGCTATTCGATCATGCCCGCCTTGGAGATGGGCCAGTATCGGAACACGGCCTTCCCGAATATGTTCCGGCGCGGCACGCATCCCCAGTTTCGACTGTCGTTGCTGGAGTTTCTCCGGTCTCCCAGAACAAAGTACTGGCCTTCCGGAACCTTGGTCGTGTGATAGTCGTGGTCCAGGTACTCTGAGCGCAAGTAGGGTTCCTCCAAGCGCCGTCCGTCGATGAACACGACGCCTCGCTTGATCTCCACGGTATCACCGGGAATCCCGATGACCCGCTTGATGAAAGACTTGGCCGGGTTCCTAGGGTACCAGAAGACCACGATATCGCCGCGTTCGATATTCGAGAAACGATAGGAGAGCTTGCTGACAAAGATTCGCTCCTGATCAGCCAAGCGAGGGGCCATGCTGGTCCCCTCCACCTTGACCGGCTGCACCACGAATATGACGATGAGGACCGCGACGACGGCGGCGACGAGGATGTCTCGAGCCCAACCGCGAAACTCATCGAAGACGCCGGCCAGAGACCATTGGTTTTCGCTTTCCTCGGCCTCTGTCGGTTCTTGTCGGACCGCGGCTTCTGGCGGTTGCTCTTCAGGCATCTCCTCCTGGACCGCTCCCTCCAACGAGACTCATTGATACCATAGTTCCGAAAGCGAACTCAACCGGGGCAGCGACTGGACTTTCCCGATTTTTCCGGAGCTTCAGGAGAACAGGGAAAGCAGATTTGAACGAGGACCGCGACGTAGGGGCACCCCTTGTGGGTGCCCGCTGTCGCCCATCGCTGATCGGCCCGGCGAGGGCGACCACAAGGGTCAGGGAGGGCGACCGGGCCTGCGAGCGCCGCACCCGCTGTTTGCCCGGTGGACGAGGCGGGGAAAATCAAGTATAGCACCTCGATGACAACCTCCCGCAGTCCGCGGCGGACACCCTCCGGAAACGCGCCGGCTGCGGCCCGGAAACAGGAGTTTTCTGCATGCTGGTGCCCGGCAGACTGTTCTTGACGCGTGGTACCGGACGTCACCGCGAGAAACTGATCAGTTGGGAGATGGCGCTCCACGACGCCGGGATCTCCTCCTTCAATCTGGTTCGCGTCTCCAGCATCTTTCCTCCCAAGTGCAAGTTGGTCAACAGGGAGCAGGGTTTGGAAGGCCTGGTCCCGGGTCAGGTGGTCTTTGCCGTGATCAGCACGAATGCGACTCCCGAGCCGGGCCGTCTGGTTGCCGCATCCATCGGGTTGGCGACGCCGAGGGACTCGAACCGGCATGGATACTTGAGCGAGCACCACGGTTTCGGGGAAACCGCGGCCGCGGCGGGAAGCCACGCCGAATCCGTGGCGGCCCAGATGCTGTCCGCCAGCCTGGGACTGCCCTCGGAGGAGGATGCTGCCGGGGAAGGCCCGAAGGGGTCGTGGGAACGATGCGGCGAGTTCGCCGAAACCACCAGCATAGCCCAGTCCGCGTTCGGTGACCGGAACGGACGCTGGACGACCGTCGTGGCGGCCGCCGTCCTGCTGCCGTGATTCTACTGGGATAACGACGACGGCTCCGATGCCGCACCGGGCATGGGGTCACACCGGTTCAGGACGACGCCGGCACTAGGAGTCTGCGCGGTAGAAATGATCGTAGCGAGAAAGTGGTCTACCGCTTTCGCAGTAGATCAATTTCTGGCGCGCAGGCTCCTAGGTTCAGACTTCGAGGACCTCGCTCTCCTTCAGCCGCCCCAGATCGTCCGCTTGGGCGATGAAGTCGTCGGTGATCTTCTGGACCTGATCGTACCCGCGGTGCTCGTCATCCTCGGAAATGGCCTTGCTTCTGGAGAGTTTCTTCACCCGGTCATTGGCGCTCCGGCGGATGTTCCTGACCGCGGTCCGGTGCCCTTCGGTCACTTTCCGGACATGTTTGGCCAGTTGCCGGCGCCGCTCCTCGGTCAGCGGAGGGATGGGCACCCGGATGAGCCTTCCGTCGCTGGAAGGATTCAGACCGAGATCGGAGACCAGAATAGCGCGGATGATACTCTCGATCTGGGTCGGGTCCCAAGGTTGGATGGTCACCAGCGACGCTTCCGCCACGTGCAAAGTGGCGACCTGGTTGATGGGCGTTGGAGTGCCGTAGTAGTCCACCCTGATCGGATCGAACAAGTGCAGGGAGGCTCTGCCGGTGCGGACCGACGCCAATTCCCGGCTCAGATCCTCAACGGTCTTACGCATTCGGGTTCGGGTTTCAGTCAACACCTGCTGGACAGAGTTCCCGTTCATGCTGTCTCCCCCTTGAGTCGCGCGGCGTCCCCGACAGGTTCGGCGGCATCGTTCAATGGCTGATGATGGAACCCACCTTCTTTCCCAGGACCGCGCTCGTGATGTTCCCCTTCTGCCGAAGACTGAACACGATGATGGGAAGATTGTGATCCATGCACAGCGATACGGCCGTTGCGTCCATGACCTTGAGACCCTTTTCCAGGACTTGGAGGTAAGTCAAATGATCGAATCGTTTGGCATCCGGGTTGACTTCCGGGTCCGAATCGTACACGCCGTCGACCTTGGTCCCCTTCAAGATCACATCGGCCCGAATTTCCATCGCCCTCAGGGCCGCCGCCGTATCGGTGGAAAAGTAAGGACTGCCGGTACCGGCGGCGAATATGACCACGCGCTTCTTTTCCAAGTGCCGGATGGCTCGCCGCCGAATAAACGGCTCTGCAAGTTCCGAGACATGGATGGCGCTCAGAACTCGAGTGTCGACGTCATTCTTCTCCAGAGCGTTCTGCAAGGCCAGAGAGTTGATGATAGTGGCCAACATGCCCATGTAGTCGCCCGTGGCCCGGTCGAATCCGGCCTCGCTGACGTTCACCCCACGGATGATGTTGCCACCGCCGACAACGACGGAAGTCTCAATACCCAATGCGTGAACGTCTTTGATCTGGAGGGCGACGCCCTCCATCATGGCGGGATCGACGCCGAAGTTGCCGGCGCCCATGAGCATCTCGCCGCTGAGCTTGACGAGAAGCCGCCGGTAGACGGGTCGTTCCAGCTTGACCGGGTCTCCCAACGGTGCCTGGCTCTCCTGGGGCAAAACCGCCTCCTTCGATTGTGAGGAACTCTAGAGATCTTCTCCCACCTTGAAACGGCAAAAGCGACGGGCCGTAATGTTTTCCTTCAAGGTGGCAATCTTGGATTTGATGAGTTGCTCGACCGTGATCGAGGGATCCTTGACGAAGGGCTGCTCGTAGAGGCACACGGCGGAGAAATACTTCTCCAACCGGCCTTCGACGATTCTCTCGACTATCCGTTCAGGTTTGCCCGTTGCCAGCGCCTGGTTGCGGTAGATCCCTTTTTCGCGATCGATCTCTTCGGAACCCACCTCGTCTCGCCGAACGCAAAGGGGGTTGGAAGCGGCCACCTGCATGGCCAGATCCCGGACGAGTTCCTGAAACTCGTCGGTGCGTGCGACAAAATCGGTCTCGCAGTTCACTTCCACCAAAACACCCAGTTTGCCACCCGCATGGATGTACTGACCCACCGTCCCCTCGCTCGTGGTGCGGCCAGACCTCTTGGCGGCAGCGGCCAGACCCCGTTCGCGCAGGATGACGACACCCCGATCCAAGTCTCCTCCGGCCTCGACCAGCGCTCTCTTGCACTCCATCATTCCGGCGCCGGTCCGGTCCCGGAGCGCCTTGACCTGTGCTGCGGTTACACTCATTTTCGATCGACCTTCCCGCTGAAGAAGCTTGACGCGCCGAGTCCTGTCTGACGCCCTAGGAGCCTGCGCGGCAGAAATTGATCTACTGCGAAAGCGGTAGAATCGGTCCATATTTCCCCGATTTCTCGGCGAATAGAACGACTATGCACCTCAAAATCGAGAAAATCTGGCCTCGATTCCCCGCTTTCTCGCTACGATCATTCCTACCGCGCAGACTCCTAGCTGTTGTCGGAGGTGGGGGCACTCGTGGCCTTCACCGCGGAAGCGGTGGTGGTCGCCACGGTGGCATCTGGCGGTATCGAAGTCTCCTGCGCCGCCTGCTCTTGCGCTGCTTTCTCCTGCAGCGCCTTCTCTCGTAGAGCCCTCTCCCGAGCCGCCTTTTCCCGGGCCGCTTTCTCGCGAGCCGCCTTTTCCCGGGCCGCCTTCTCTCGGGCTTCGGCCAAACGAGCTTCCCGAATCGCCTTTCCGGCCAGGATCGCATCCGCGATGGTGGAGGTGAACAACCTCACCGATCGCAACGCATCGTCGTTTCCCGGGATCACGAATTCGACGTCGTCAGGATCACTGTTGGTGTCCACCACGGCGATCACCGGAATACCCAGCTTGGCGGCTTCCTTGACGGCGATGACCTCCCGGTTCGTGTCCACCACGAAGAGGATATCGGGGAGACGCTCCATGTCTCGGATGCCGCGCAGATTCTTGTCCAGCTTCTTGCGTTCCCGCTCCAGCCGGGCCACTTCCTTCTTGGAGAGCTGGTCGTAGAAGCCGTTGACCCGTTTTTCTTCCAGATCCTTGTAGCGCTTGATGCTGTTCCGGACGGTCGCGAAATTGGTGAGAAGACCGCCGAGCCAGCGGTTGGTGACGTAGTGGGCCTCACATCTGCCGGCTTCCTGCTCGATGGTGTCCTGAGCCTGTCTCTTGGTGCCGACGAACAGCACCGAACTTCCTCGGATGCTCCGCTCGACGATGAAATCGATGGCGCGCTTGAAATACCGGAGTGTGGTTCGCAGATCGACGATGTGAATGCCGTTTCGCTGGCCGAAGATGAACGGTTTCATCTTGGGATTCCAGCGCCTTGTCTGATGCCCGAAATGGACACCGGCGTCCAACAGTTGCTTGATGGGAATGGAGCTCACCTATTTCTCCCTGTCTACCTCTTGGAAAACTGGAACCGCTTGCGCGCCCCGGGCTGTCCGTATTTTTTCCGTTCCTTGACCCGCTGATCGCGTCTGAGCAGTCCTGCCTTCTTGAGGGTGCCACGGAGATCGGAATCGAACTGGAGCAGGGCACGGGCTATTCCCAGCCGGACGGCACCGGCCTGTCCCGTATATCCCCCGCCCTTGACGTTGACGTAGACGTCGAACTTGTCCTTGTTCTCCGTCTGCATCAGAGGTTGCAAAACCACAACCTGCTGTGTCCGGTTTCGGAAGTAATCCTGGTAATCGACGTGGTTGACGACGATCTGCCCTTCCCCGGGCATCAGGAACACGCGTGCGGTGGCGGACTTCCTCTTGCCCGTGCCGTAGTATTGAACCTCGTTCAAGGAAGATCTCCTGTCGCCGGCGGGGATGGATTACAGGGCCAGTGGCTCCGGCTTCTGAGCTTGATGCGGATGGTCGGCGCCGGCATAGATCTTGAGTTTCCGGATCATCCTCTTGCCCAACTTGTTCTTCGGCAGCATACCTCGAACCGCCAAGCGTACCAGACGATCCGGATACCGGCGGAGCAGATTCTCGGCCGTTATCTCTTTCAGCCCTCCCGGGTAGCGGCTGTGGGAATAATAGACCTTCTGGGACCACTTCTTCCCAGTCAGACGCACCTTGTCGGCATTGACGACGATCACGAATGCGCCAGTATCGAGAAAATCAGTGTAATGGGGTCGGTCCTTGCCCATGAGGACGGTGGCCAATCGAGTTGCCAAGCGACCCAGAACCTGATCGCTGGCGTCCACGACGAACCACTTCCTGTCGATTTCGTCAAGCCTTGGAAGAATCGTCTTACTCGAATTCTTCATTTCGTTACACTACGCCCTCAGAGTCCAAGAGTCTGGAAATCTACCGAACGGACCCGTCCCTTGTCAAGGTTGCCGTCTGTTCTCATGCGCCGGATGTCGAATGATTGCGGGACGCGCCTACGCTTGGTGGGAACCTGTTGGGGCGCCCCGTGCGGGCGCCCTCTTTCATCTTCGGACGAGGGGCGACCCTTAGCCCGAAGTTCTCACCAGGTCGCTACGCGTATGATGAAAAATAATCTGTTTTTGAGCATTTACGCGGAATTTTCCAAGGTTTCTCCGGGACAGACTGCGCGCTCGCGCGCGCTCGCTGGTGTAGAGTCGAGGAGAGGCGCGACGGCGGTAGGTCGGAGGGAGTCGCTGTTGCCGGCGGCTTTCGCCATCGTGCCGGTGCCTCAATCTCCACCGTGGCCACGTTTCCTCTCCCCGCTCTCCGAACCCGCCGTGCGGTTTCCCCGCAGCGGGCTCTCCAGTGGGACCATGCCGCTCGCACACGGGTCGATTCGTCAGCGGCGGGAATGGCGCAACGGCTTCCGCCGCCCGCACCTCGAGAGTGGCACCTCTCCCTCTGCTCCCCGACCGCTGCCGATCCCGGCGGCAAGCCGGTCCTCGCCTTGCCGCTGCCGCCCGCAGTCCCCCGCTCCCGCGCGGTCCCACGGTCGTTCCCCTTCGCTTTCGCATGCGGTGGTTCCAGCGCTTCCGAACTCAAACCGGGGTTCCAGGCCAGGCCACTCCCGTAGTCCTTCGCACTTTCCCTCACCCGTCCTCACCTGAGGCCCCTTCCCTCCACCGGCGTTACCCGGCTTCTCCGGTACTACGGGCCTCTCCGCCACCCCGACGGCCCAGGCTGGTCCTCGCGGATTCCCGGTTGACGCGTGCCACGTCACCGGCGGGGCTTCCCGTGTTGCCACTCTCTCCCTCCTATCCACTCCACGGCGCACGAGAAATGCGGGTTAGTCGCCCACTCCCTCTTTCGGCCGTTCCAGTCTTATTTCTATGGTTCCTCCGGAGTTCGGCGGTTGGAAACCGCCTCTCCTATCCTTCTCCTTCCGGGATTATTCCGGGCGCCGCCCGGTGGATGTGCTCCTCACTCCTCATCTTGGGTTCGCGTTCCAAGCGGTTCGCGCGTTGAGGACATTGAAGATGAAGGGGATCCACATCAGATCGTCGATTGCGGCGGCGCCGAGACGCGACCTGCTGGTCCTCGCGGCCGCATGCTCCGTCCTCGTGGCAACCGCCGTCTGGCACCAGACGCTAGACTCCCGGACAGACTCGGGCCGAGCCAGACTCGCGACGTTCTCTGACCGCAGAGGGAGGCTGGAAGCGGTTCTGGAGAGCGTCCGGCGCTGGGAAGAGGCGGTCGAAATCCTGATCCAGTGCCGCAACCGTGTCCGGGAACTCAAGATCCATCAGGCTTCCCCTCTTTCGTTGTGGAACCGGCTCATGGACCGGTTCCCGTCCCGGGAGGAAGTATCCCTGCATCGTCTGGTTTGGGAGGAGGAAACTCTGACCCTCGAGGGAACTGCGGCTACCCCCTCCGTCGCGGGGACTCTGCTGCAACGTCTGATTTCGGACTCGGGGTTTTCCCAGGTGGAACTTCGCGGCCTCGAACAAGTCGGGAACACCGTCCGCTTTACCGTCACTGCCCGTACGCGGCATTGACCCGGAAACGCGAGTATGGAGAGACTCCGTCGAAGAGTTCGCGAAAAACCTGCCCTCTCCCTGGCCATCATGGGAATTTTCCTGGCAGGTTCCATCTACGCCTCGACCATCCGTCCGCTCCAGTTCCAACTCGAGGGACTGGAGAAGGAGTTCCTGAGAGCCCAGTCCCATCAGAAACAGATCGACTCGGCCGAGGCCCGCCTCTCACGGATCAAGGAAGAATTCGCCGAACACCGCAAGCGTCTGCTGGACGAGGGAGGAATGCCGGAAAAGGGGACTTCTCGTTCCGAGGCGATCAGTCAAATTTTGCGACTGGCTCTCCACCGTGACCTGCGTCCCACACGAGTCTCTCCTTCGACCCCCGTCGTGGAGGAGTTCCTGACCCATTGGTCGATGGACGTGGTGGTGGAAGGAGGGTTTCACAACCTGGGCCGATTCTTTCAGGATCTTGCTGGACTGGATGAAATCGTCAACATCCGAAAACTGTCCATCAGCAGCAGCCGGGACCCGTCCCGTCCGGCGATGACCCTGGATGCTTCCATCTCCCTGAGCCTCTTCCGGATCAGTCTTCAAGACTTCGATCCCAGCCGGGAGCCGGAGCTGGAGGAGGCCCCATGATCCTGGTCCCGTTGCTGCAACTCGGGTTTTTCTGCGCCATGGCGGCTTCCGACCCGGAAGGCACAACCGTTTACACGCCTCGAGGGAAGAGAGATCCGTTCGCTCCCTGGGGACAGGAGCAACGGCCTACGGTGGAGACGCCATTGACGACGCCGTTGCGGCAACTGGCAATATCGGAACTGGTCATCGTGGGGACGGCCGTGGGGAAACTCGGCGGTTTCGCTCTGGTCCAAGGAACTGACCGCCTGACCCATCTGGCTCCCGTGAATGCTCGATTCGCCGACGGATTCTTGGAAGGGATCACCGGAGACTGGGTGATTTTCCGGGTCGAAGGGATTGACGAGGATCGGACCTGGGTCACGAAGCGAACGGGATCCATCGGGAAGTGAGTGAGAACATGTCAATCGTTCCGCGACTCCGGTGCAGATGGATTCCTCTCTTATGGGTGCTGGTCGCAGCCACTCCCTCGAAAGGTTCGGGACCCGAAGTCCCAGAGGTCCCCGAGCCGCTCCGGCAAACGGTTTCCATGAGCCTGGTCGACGCCTCCCTGGTGGATTTCTTTCGCACGGTCGCGGAGTTGAGCGACCTCAATCTGGTGATCGATTCCGACGTGTCGGGAAGCGTGACACTACGCGTGGAGCGAGTGGCCTTGGACCAGGTGGTGGAGATGGTCCTCAAGAGCCATTCCCTGGAACAGACGGCACAGGACAGCCTGATTCGGATTTCTCGTCAAGAGACTCTCCGGGCAGAGCAGGAACGGGATCGGAAGCTGCTGGAAGAGGAACGTGAGAGTCAGGCACCGACTACCGTGGCCCGGTCCCTGAACTACGCCTCCGCCGAGGAGGTGGCCAAGACCCTGAAGAACCAACTGGGGGAGAAGGGCCGCTTGGACGTGGACACCAGGACCAACACCGTGCTGATAACCGACATCCCGGCTCGAGCCTTGGAGATCGAGCGCCTTCTGGACCGGCTGGACGTTGCAGGGCGTCAAGTCGAGATCGAGGCCAGAATCATCGAGGCCACCACCACCTTCGCCCGGAACCTGGGTCTCCAGCTTGACCTGCTGCTCGGCGGAACCAGCCAACGAGGCGGAGGTTCCGTGCGCATGAGCTCCCCGTCCCGGCAGGGATTGCCTTCCCCCGGCATCGCGGCCACCCCGGTACTGGACACGATTCGGCTGGATGCGCTTCTCACCGCAGCCGAATCGGACGGAGAAGTTCGCATCCTTTCCAAACCCCGGGTCACCGCCCTGAACAAGGTCGAGGCCATCATCACCCAGGGAGCCCGAATTCCGATTCCAGTCGAGCACGACTTCACGACCACGGTCCGTTTCGAGACCGCCGCCCTGCGGCTTCTGGTGACGCCACAGATCACGAGCGAGAAGACGATTCTGCTGAAGATCAAGGTGGAAAACAACGTCCCCGATTTCAGCCGGACAGTTCAAGGCATTCCCACCATCCTCACGAGCGAATCCCAGACCGTAGTTCTGATCCCGCATGAAGGTACGGCCGTGATCGGAGGGATCCTCCTGGAAATCGACCGGACGCTGGAGCAAAAGGTTCCGGGTCTGAACCGAATCCCGGTCCTGGGCCGGCTCTTTCGGAGGGACTCCCAAAGCCGGGAAACCCGGGAAATTATCTTCTTCATCACGCCCCGAATCAGGTAACAGCCCGTGGTGAAAGTCCCGCGTAGGAGTCTCCGCGGTAGAAATGATCGTAGCGAGAAAGTGGGGAATCAAGGCCGGATTTTCTCGATTTTGAGGTGCATAGTTGTTTTATTCGCCGAGAAATCGGGGAAATCCGGACCGATTCTACCGCTTTCGCAGTAGACCAATTTCTGCGGCGCAGGCTCCTGGCACTGAGACCGGAGCTGCGCCCGCCGGACAAGGCGCTCTGAGGGGGCATACCGGGAGGATGTGACCGAGGCGCGACGCAGTCCGCCGGGATGCAGACCCGGTCGAATGCCGTGACCACATTTGCCACAGGCTGGTAGAGTCCGGGGATGCACGACTTTCGGGGCCGCTATGGCCGCTTTCTGACCGAGCTGGAGGACCGTGGCCTGGACGGATTTCTGGTCCAGCACGGACCCCATCTGACCTACCTCTTCAACTTCACCGGTTCGGCGGGATTGGCCTGCTGCCTGGGAGACGAGACCATTCTCCTGGTGGACTCCCGCTATCTGGAACAAGCCCGGGCCACGGCCGTGAACTGCACTCCGCAGCTGATTGGGGGTTCATTCGAGGAGGCCTTGGAAGAGCTGTTGAACGACCGCTTTCCCGGCAAGAGCGCTCGGAAACGACTGGGGCTGGAGGCGACTCGTGTCAGTTGCGATCTCTGGCTGCGAATCCAGACCTGGTCCGCAGCCATCGAGTGGGTACCCGAACACGACCTGATCGAAACCCTGCGAATCATCAAGGAACCCAGCGAAATCGAGGCGCTGACCCGGGCCTTCGAGCTGGCGCAGAGCGCATTTTCCGGCTTTCTCGACCAGATCTCCCCCGGCATGGCCGAGGTCCGGATGGCGGGCATCCTGGAAATGGAGATGCGCAAGGCCGGGGGTGAAGGCGTCGCCTTCGACACCATCGTGGCCAGCGGACCCCGATCCTCCCTGCCCCACGGCGTGGCTACCGGCCGAGTCTGGGGAGAGCAGGAAATCCTCTTGATCGATTTCGGAATCCGCTTCGGAGGGTATCTGAGCGATCTCACCCGGGTCCATCTTCCCCGCGAGGCCAAGAAGCCCGAGATCTTCGACATGGTCTCGGAAGCCCAGCACGCGGCTCTGGATTCCATCCGTCCCGGTATCCTGACCTCCGACGTGGACCGGGCGGCTCGCCGCGTGATCGAGCGCTACGGACATGGTGACCACTTTCAACACAGCGTCGGCCACGGACTGGGTTTGGAAGTCCACGAACTGCCCCGGATCTCCCCGAGTCGACCGCGGCCCCTCAAGCCCGGAATGGTTTTCACCGTGGAACCGGGAATCTATCTTCCGGAACGGATGGGCGTCCGGATCGAGGATGTGGTTGTCGTGACCGGCACCGGGTACCGGCTGCTTTCCGATCCGGGCCGGTGAAGAGTGAGGGAGAAGACGTTCTCCGGCCGACAGAGGCGCGATAACGACTTCCACGGGCAGTCGATCGGCTGACCCAACGGACGGTTCCGACTTGTTCCCGTGGGGCCGTGGAGACTAACAGCCCGTGGCAAAAGTCGCCACGGCATCCGACCGTCCCTGCATCCCGGCGGACTGCGTTACGATTCGATCACATACTCCCGGTATGCTCCCGAATCGCGCCTTGTCCGGCGGGCGCAGGAACGGTCTCGGTGCTCGCGGGACTTTCACCACGGACTGCTAACAGCCCGTGGCAACAGTCGTCACGGCATTCTACCGGGTCCGCATCGTGCGCGGACTGCGTTGCTCCTCGGTCACATCCTCCCGGTATGCTCCCTCAGAGCGCCTTGTCCGGCGGGCGCAGCCCCGGTCTCGGTGCTGCGTGAGACTTTCACCACGGACTGCTAAACTTACACCGCGCGGGGAGAAGCCGGTGCAGGAAGAACGATGAACACCAGGGAGATCCGGTCCTTACTCAAACTCATCGACGAGTTCGATGTGGCGGAGTTCGAGTTGGAACGGGACGGAGTCCGACTCCGGATCCATCGCGGCGGTGTCGCCCCGCCGCCCGAACCCGCAACTCCGGCGGTGCAGGAGGCCCCTGGCGTAGAAACGGCCCCGGTCGAGCCCATAGCCGCGCCGGAGAACCTTCACGCCTTCACCGCACCCATGGTGGGGACCTACTACTCTTCACCCAAACCCGATGCAGACACCTTCGTCCAAGTCGGATCCACCATCCGCGAAGGGGACACTCTCTGCATCATCGAGGCCATGAAGATCTTCAACCAGATCGAGAGCGACGTGGATGGCCAGATCGTTCGCATCCTGGTTGAAAACGGCCAGCCCGTCGAATACGGTGAGCCCCTGTTCGAGATCCGCACCTAGCCCGAATTTCTCACCAAGCCGCTATGCGTATGATTGAAATGATCTTATTGTTCGGCGTTTACGCAATTGATACCAATGTCTCTCGGGGACAGACTGCGCTGGGCGCGCCCTGATGAGAAATGCGGGCTAGCAAATATGTTCAGAAAGGTCCTCATCGCCAACCGGGGTGAGATAGCGCTGCGTGTCGTCGCCGCCTGCAAGGAATTGGGCATTCGCACGGTCGCAGTCTACTCCGAGGCCGATCGGGACCTGCTCCACGTCCGCTTCTCCGACGAGGCCGTCTGCATCGGCCCGCCCCGAAGCTACGACAGCTATCTGAACATCCCCAGCATCATCAGCGCGGCCGAGATCACCAACGTGGACGCCATCCACCCCGGTTACGGCTACCTGGCCGAGAGTTCCCACTTCGCGGAGGTCTGCGACAACTGTGGCATCCGGTTCATCGGCCCCTCCGCGTCCGCCATCAGTCTCATGGGAGACAAGTCCCGGGCACGGGAGACGATCAAGGCCCTGGGAATTCCCACCATTCCCGGAACCGGCGCCATCGACCGGGAGAGCCCGGATCCCTCGGCGTTGGCACGGCAGGTCGGCTTCCCCCTCATCATCAAGGCGGCAGCCGGAGGCGGCGGGAAGGGGATGCGCATCATTCGCCGGGAGCAAGATTTCCTTGACTCCTTGGCACTGGTCCAGTCCGAGGCGGAAAGCGCATTCGGCAACTCTCAAGTCTATTTGGAGCGGTATCTTGAGAACCCGCGCCATATCGAGTTTCAGATCCTGGCCGACGACCGGGGGAACATCGTCCACCTGGGGGAGCGTGACTGCTCCATTCAGCGGCGGCATCAGAAACTGGTGGAAGAGTCTCCCAGCCCGTTTCTCAGCCCCGGCCGGCGAATGGAGCTGGGAAGCCAAGTGGTGCACGCCATGAAGGAGATCGGCTATCAGAACGCGGGGACGGTGGAGTTTCTGTTCGACCAGCAGGGGAACCACTATTTCATCGAGATGAACACCAGGATCCAGGTCGAGCATCCGGTGACCGAGATGATCACCGGGATTGACATCGTGAAGGAGCAGATACAGATTGCGGCAGGCCTTCCTCTGGACTTTTCCCAGGACGACGTGGTCTTTCGAGGAAGCAGCATCGAATGCCGGCTCAACGCCGAATCTTCCGAGACCTTCATTCCCTCTCCCGGCCGAATCCATGCTTACCATGCTCCGGGAGGGCCGGGGATCCGGGTTGATTCCGCGGCCTATACGGATTGCGTCATTTCCCCCCACTACGACTCCCTCATCGCCAAACTCATCGCTCACGGCAACGACCGGGCGGAGGCCATATCTCGACTGAAACGGGCCTTGGACACCTTCGTCGTCGAGGGGATCGAGACCACCCTGCCCTTTCACCGGAGAGTGATCCGCCATCCCGACTTCCTGAGTGGGACCTATGGGACCTCGTTCCTCGACGAATTCACGGGAAAGACGGCATGAGCGCAACCGCCGGGACCAACCAGAGAGGCTACTGGGGGTCCGGACTCGGATTCGTCCTGGCTGTCGTCGGGTCCGCCATCGGGCTCGGCAACATCTGGCGGTTCCCCACCGAGGCGGGACAGAACGGAGGAGGCGCCTTCGTTCTGGTCTACGTGATCGCCACCTTTCTGATCGGTGTCCCGGTCATGCTGGCCGAACTGGCGCTGGGCCGGAAGACCCAGCGAAATCCGGTCGGGGCCTACCGTCGCCTGGCTCCCGGAAGCGGCTGGAGCCTGGCCGGAGGTCTCGGCGTCCTGACCGGCTTGATCATCCTGAGTTATTACAGCGTGGTCGCGGGCTGGACGCTCAAATACATCTGGGTCGCAGTCAGCGGCTCCCTCCACGGCGCCACACCGGAGGCCATCGGCGCGACGTTCACCAGTTTCATCCAGGATCCGGGGGCGGTCCTCATCTGCCACCTTCTGTTCATGCTCATCACCATTCGGATTGTCATGGGGGGCATCCAGGGTGGAATCGAAAGGGCCGCCAAGATCCTCATGCCCGTGCTGTTCGGCCTGCTGCTCCTGCTGGTGGCCCGTTCATTGACGCTTCCGGGGGCGTCCGAAGGCCTCAGCTTCTACCTCAAGCCCGATTTCGGAAAACTGGACGGCGTGGTGATCCTGAAGGCCGTGAGCCAGGCCTTCTTCTCGCTGAGCCTGGGAATGGGGGCGATCATCACCTATGGAAGCTACCTCTCCCCGAAACAGGACCTGGTGTCGAGCGCTCTGTATGTGAGCTTCTTTGACTTTTTCATCGCGTTCCTGGCCGGCTTGGCCATTTTCCCGGCACTCTTTTCCGTGCCGGGGCTGTCACCCGACGTGGGACCGGGGCTGATCTTCGTGGTGCTGCCCAACATCTTCAATGCCATCCCCCTGGGGAATATTTTCGGAGCCGCTTTTTTCATCCTGCTGGGCATCGCCGCGCTCACGTCCGCCATCTCCATGTTGGAGGTGGTCGTGGCATTCACCATCGACGAGTTCCGGTGGAGCCGCCGCCGCGCGGCTATCGGAGCCGGCGGTGTGATCTTCCTCCTGGGAATCCCCAGTGCGTTGGGAAACGGCGCCGTTCCGTTCTTTTCCGGAACCCTCGATTTCGCGAACCAATATTTTGGAGGGATGGCGTTGGTCGTGGGCGCTCTGCTGGTGAGCCTGTTCGTGGGCTGGAAGTGGGGTATCGGGAACGCCGTGGAGGAGCTGGAGCGGGGCCGCGGGACTTTCCGCCTGGGAACGGTCTGGGGTTTCCTGATCCGGTTCGTCTGCCCCCTGGCCATCCTCACGATCCTGTTTCAGCTCCTCAGGGGATGAGGTTCGATGCCCAAGCCCTTGCCCGGTCCCCTCTACCCCATCACTCATTGCCCCAACTCGCAGGGCTGGGATCATGTGAACTTCTCCCACTGCCTGATCCGTTGCGGGATCGGTTTCTTTCAGGTCCGGGACAAGACGCTTCCGGACGGCCGTCTCTACCGGCAACTCCTGAAGATCCGGCTCCTGTGTCGAGAGGCGGGAGCCTGCTTCGTGGTCAACGATCGCGTGGATCTGGCACTGGCGGTCGAGGCCGACGGAGTCCATCTGGGCCAGGACGATCTTCCGTCGTCGGCTGCCCGGCGACTCCTGGGAGAGGAAGCGGTCATCGGACTCTCCACCCACAATTGGGACCAGTTCAGGAGGGGACTGGAGGAACCTGTCGATTACCTCGCGCTGGGCCCCATTTTCCCAACCGGGACCAAGGAGGACGCGGCCCCTGTGCTGGGTCTGGAACTGCTGTGTAAAGCCTCCGGCGAAACCGATCTCCCCTTGGTCGCCATCGGTGGAATCTCGGTGGACAAGGCCCCCGGTGTGTGGCAGTCAGGAGCCCGCTCGGTGGCGGTGATCTCCGACGTTGCGGGAGCCGAGAGCCCGGAGCGCCGGATTCGAACCTACCTGGAACGGTCCGGGATGCGGGTGAAGGCCACATGAATCTCCTGCTGTTCGAGTCGCGGCGGGGCGATGCGCTGCCCGTGTTGCAGCCATTGCCGAAAACGGCCATAGCGCAGCGCCGGAATCCAACCACGCGGTGGACGCGGCTGCAAGATCGGATCCGCACGACTTACCGGCGATTGGAAGAGCGCTTCGACTACGATGAGAGGCTCTGTTCGGCTCTCCGCCAGGTTCCCGAACTGAAGGTGCGCCACTCGACCCGCATGGACAGCGAGGCAGCAAGAAAACTGCTGCACCGCTTCTTGGTCCGGCAACGCCGGAAACATTCCGCCTGGCTCAAGGTGGACGTGGTCCTCGCCGGTCTGGGCAGCCTCCTCACCCCCATTCCAGGACCCAACGTCTTCTTCTTCTATCCGGCCATTCGAGCATTCGGCCACTACACGGCTCTCCGGGGAGCCCGGAACGCAGGAAGGCGGGTTCGGACGTCATTTGCGCCGGAACCCTTGATCGACCAGGTTCATTTGAACCTGGACCAAATCGAGACCCTCCGCCCGCTATTGGTGGAGTTGGAGCAACAGTACAACCTGACCGACCTGGAACGGCGCCTCTTTTCCAGAGGCGCCCGGCGCTGACTTCGGGCGGCGGGTCCGGCACGCGCCGCAGTCACCTACTCCAAATTTCCGTCCAGCAGGAAATCCTGACCCAGTCTCTTGACCTTGAGACCGGAGACGGTGAGCGCATCGGCGAGGCGGCCGACCGCGAGCTTTCCTACTCCCGGGACACCCCTGCTGCCGAGGATCTTGGGCCCATAGTAGAAGTGGAGCCGCTGGATGACACCGGCCTGCAGGGACGATCCGGCGACCTGGCCGCCTCCCTCGACGATGAGACTGGTGATGGAATCCCGGCCCAGAGACTCCAGCACCGCCGGCCAGGAAAGAAACGGTCCCTCTCGCGGGACGCGTACCAGACGTGCCCTGGCCGCGAGGGGACTGTCGGGCGGACATGGACAACTGTGAAAGATCCATACGGGATCACCCGACTGGAAGAGCCTGGAGTTCACCGGGGTCCGTAGTCGAGAATCCAGAATCACCTTCCGGATCCGCTTCCTCGACCTCCAGCGGACATCCAGGGAGGGATCGTCCGTCAGGACGGTCTCTATTCCCACCAGAATGGCGTCGTAGAGAAAACGGTGGCGGTGCACATGACGCCTCGCCTTCTCGCCTGTGATCCACTTGGAATCGCCGCCCGGGGCGGCGATCCGGCCGTCCAACGTGAGAGCCAGCTTGAGCAGGCAGTAGGGTCTCCCGTGTCTGACGAAGAAGAAGAAGGCTTCGTTGAGCCGGCGCGCCTCTTCATCACACAGTCCCTCATGGACTCGAATTCCGCGCGAACGAAGGTACCGCATTCCCTTGCCCGCCACTTGGGGCGAGGGGTCGGTCACGGCTACGAAGACTTCCCGGATCCCGGCTTCGGCGACTCTCTGCATGCAGGGAGGCGTCCGGCCCCAATGGGCACAGGGCTCCAGGGTGACATACAGGGTGGCTCCTCGGGCGCGGCTTCCGGCCCGGTCCAGAGCGACCACCTCGGCGTGATGGAGTTTCCGGTAGAGATGATAGCCCTCGCCCACGATCTGGCCGTCCCCCACGACCACGGCTCCCACCATGGGGTTGGGACTCACCCGGCCGGCGCCTCGCCGGGCAAGCTGGAGAGCGCGGCGCATGAAACGGACGTCAGAGGCGGAGGCGGACATGGGATGTTGTCACCGGTCCTTCATTGTTCACGCCGGCCGCCGGCAAGAGCTGCCTCGGCATTCAAGGAATAATGGCCCGAACTTTTCAACGGGTCGTTGAGTGTATGACGAATTGGATCCAGTCCGCAGGCACGACCACGTCAGAAATCAGTATCTCCCGGTCAGGCCCCAGGGGGGGCATGCCCCGCCAGCGCCAAGCGGATCCGCAGGGTGTTGATCCTTCTCTGATCGGCGGTGAGAACCTCGACTCGGATGCCGTTGATATCGGTGGTCTCGCCCGGATGCGGAACCCGGCCCATCTGGGAGACGACGACGCCCGAAACCGTCGTAAAGTGGGTGTCCCCCAGGCTCAGCCCCAAAGCCTTCTCCAGATTCTCGATTTCGGCTGCGCCACGGACGATGTAGCTCCCTTCCCCCTCGGCAACCAGATCCACCAACTGCAACTCGTCTTCATCCCGGATCTCGCCCACGATCTCCTCGATCAGATCCTCGATGCTCACCAGTCCACTGACCGCCCCGTACTCGTTGATGACGATGGCAATGTGCTCGGCGCTTCTCTGCATTTCCCGAAACAGGTCCGCCACCTTCTTGGTCTCAGGAACGAACAACGGCGGCGTCATCAGCAGCGTCACCGGTTCGTCACCACTCTCCGCGTTGAGATAGGAGAGCAGATTTCGCACGTAGACGACGCCAACGACGTCATCCAGACCCTTTCGATAGACCGGAATTCGGGAATGCTTCCGGGAGACGATGAGATCCCGCATCTCGGAGACGGTCGTGGTCTGGGAAGTCGCCACGACCTGGGTTCGGGGAGTCATGATCTCCCTGACCCGAGTGTTCCCGAACTCCAGCGCCGAAAGGATCAGGTCACCTTCCCGGCCCTCGATGATCCCCTCCTCCTCACCGACATCCACGTAGGCTTCAAACTCGTCTTCCGTCGATTCTTCCTCCTGGCCTCCCGTTTCGTCACCGTTGGCGGATGCGCGCTCGAAGGGCTTGAGCAACGAGGCCAGGGGACGACTGATCCATGCCATGAAGGGGTAACACCGGGAAAGCACCGGCACCAGCCGCAACAGGGCCTGTTCCGGATACCGGGTCGCGATGATGGGAATCACCAACAGCACCAACCCAAAGGCCGACAGCAGCACCAGCAGCGCCCACGATGCTCCCTGCTCGGGCCGGAGCTTAAGGAAGAATCCCGTGGTGAAGACGACCAGCGTGATCTGTAAAGAGAGAAGCACCAAGCGAACCGGAAGCAGGAAACGGCTCCGGTCCGAGGTAATGGTCCCCACGAGACCCGGTTCCCGAGTCGACTCCCGCTTCGAAAGTATCCTGAGAGTCAGGCGGGAGAGTCGAATGACGGCAGTCTCGACCACCGAGAGAAAGAGGAGAATCAGGAGAGAGAGCGCCAACAAAAGGGCGACCGCCCAACTCAAAGAAGTTGAAACTCCCTTCTCAGCTGCACTTCCATTGATTCCATTTCACCTGAGTCGACCTCATGGTCATACCCCATGAGATGGAGAAGACCATGCAGAGCCAACACCTTCAGTTCCGTCTGCAGACTTGTGCAACACTGCCGGTCGGCTGTTTCCACTGAAATCAGGATATCACCCAGGTAGGACTCCTCGCCCATGGGGAATGCGAGCACGTCCGTCGGTTCGGGCACTCCCCGGTAGCGAAGGTTGTAATGACGGATTCCGCGATCACTGACGAGGACGGTCGAAAACTCCGCTTCGATTCCCAGTCTGTGAGCCAGACGGCCCAAAAATTCCTCAAGGCGCCGGGTCTCGATCAGGACCTTTTTCTGCCTATTGAATACGTGGATGTGGGAGTTGCTGTTCCTCAATACGCTGGTTGAACTCGAATCCGGGGTACTCCACCCGATGGTGATACATGCCGCTGAGGACCCGTTCGAAGGCGCTGCCGATCCGGCCCAGCTCCTTGATGGTGACGTCGCACTCGTCGAACTGTCCGTCCTCGATGGTGGCCTGGGTCAAACGCTGGATCAGGCTCCGGATCTGCCCCGGCCCCGGATCTTCCAGGGTGCGCGATGCCGCCTCCACCTGGTCGGCCAACATCAGGATCGCCGCCTCTCGACTCTGTGGTTTGGGGCCAGGATAGCGAAACTCACTCTCGCTGACCTCCATGCCCTTAGCCCGGGCAGCCTCCTTGGCCTTCTCGTAGAAGTACTTCATCATCCGGGTCCCATGGTGCTGGGGAATGAGGTCCCGGACCTTGGGAAGCAGCTTGATCTCGTCGGCGATGGCGAGTCCGTCCTTCACGTGACTGCCCAGGATGAGACTGGACATGCTCGGGGTCAGGTTATCGTGCTTGTTGGCAGTGTAGATCTGGTTCTCGACGTAGTACTCGGGTGCCTTGAGCTTGCCGATGTCGTGGTAGTACGCACCCACCCGGACCAGGAGATTATTGGCTCCGATGGCTTCGGCTCCCGCCTCGGCCAGGGTTCCGACGGTGATGCTGTGGTGATACGTTCCCGGAGCTTCCAGGGCCAGACGCCGCAGGACGGGGTTGTTCAGATTCGAGAGCTCAAGCAGGCGAACGTCGGTGGTGATCCGGAACAAGGACTCCAGTATCGGGAGCAGCAGGGAAGCCAACATGGCGGCCAAGACCCCACTCAGGAGTCCGCTGGTTGAACGCAGGGCAAAGAGCAACCAATCGAATCCCGCCGCCATGGAAAAAAGCTGATAACCCAAGGCGATCGCTACGTTGACCAGACCGATGATCAGACCGGCCCGGGTGACGACCGAACGCTCCCGATACTGGTCCAGGGCATAGATGGCCGCCAGCGAACCGGCCAGTGTGTAGATGACAATGAGACCTTCGCCCGTCATGAGTCCGGCGAAGACCGCGAAGGTCAGAGCGTAGAAAACGGTCAGTGGAACGTTGGTCAAGAGCACGGCGATGATGGCGCCGGTCGCCGTGGGCACCACCAGATAGAAATCCACGGGGTTCCGGAATCTCTCGAACCCGATCCCCTCCACCAAAAAGTCCGCGAAAACCACGAAGACCTTGCAGACCACCAAGGTGGAAAGGAGCACCAGCGACAACAGGACATGGTATCTGGGCGCCTCCGCCTTCCCCTCTCTCGCCACGACGGCATAGTGGCCCAGAGCGAACAGGAAGAACCCGACCATGATCAGGATCCCGAAGAACTTCCCCGCAACCCGGCGCGGCTGCTTCATGCTCTTGAGACCGTTGAG
Organism: Acidobacteriota bacterium; assembly: GCA_965217775.1. Taxonomy (GTDB): domain Bacteria; phylum Acidobacteriota; class UBA6911; order RPQK01; family JAJDTT01; genus JAJDTT01. The sequence continues at coordinate 474,975 of CBDCJH010000002.1, read as the reverse complement.
CAACAGGATTTCCCGGGCCCCGACCTCGTCGCCGCTCCGCACGAGGGTACGGCCTTTGCGGACCTGGACCAGAACCTGATCCACTTCTTCGGACGCCAGGTCCTCCAAGTCTTGGGTGGCCCTCTCGTTGAAGCTGACATTGGGAACCACCCATGTATCCAGGAAGCTGATGACCCGCTTCTTGGACACCCGACCCACCGCCGTCAGCTCGTATTCGTTCTGCCGCAGGACATCCCGAGCCTGCCCCAGATCCCGAATCGCGATCCAATCGTCCAAGGGTTCCTGGCGGCCGGTGATGGCATTCTGGAGAATGATTCCCCGGTCGCGATAGAGAAGGAGGATCTGGCGATTGAGAATGACCCCCGGAGATTTCATCGATTCCCGGAGCACGGCCAGCATCTGACTTTCCAGTTCGGAGGAGAAACCCCGTGCGAGGCAGATCTCCAGCACCTTCCCCTGGGCAAACCGGGGGAGGGCGCGGCTCAACTCGGAAAGCAGCTCGGCTTTCGCCCGCTTGGGGAAAGACCGTCTGTCCCCCAGTTGGTACCGCGTCCGGACTGCCGAGATAATTCGCCGGGCATCGGCAAAAGCGCTCTTCAACTCCGATTCCAGGCGATGGTTGACCGAGAGATCCAAATCGAAGACACCGGGGACACCCTGGATGATCTCCCGTTTCTTCTCATCGGTCGCCTCCAGGTCCACCACCCGGAAGTCGCGGGGCGCTTCGATGGTCCGATCGGCAATCTCGCCCGCTTTGTAGTCGGGAATGGATTGGAACTGATAACCGACCAGGACCGCGGCGACCACTACCGAGAGAATCAGGCCGACCGAAAGCTGCAGAATCGTCAGTTGGCCCAATATGCTCTGGCGCCAGTGCTTGAGGCCGAGAAACCGCCTCATCAGCAGGTTTCTCCGGCTGGAGCCGCTGACCCTCTTCGCTCTCTTTCTAAATCCCATGGAAGAGTCCGGAACCGGAACGGTCTCCAAGCGGAATGAAATGGACTCGACTCACGGTCACATGTCCACACCCCGGCCTTTTCATCCGCCGATTCTCCTCAAGAGCAGGCTGATTCAACAGTCCGTGGTGAAAGTCTCGCGAGCACCGAGACCGTTCCTGCGCCGCCGGACCAGGCGCTTCGGAGGGAGCATACCGGGAGTATGTGAGCCGATAGCAACGCAGTCCGCCGGGATGCAGGGACGGTCGAATGCCGTGACGACTTTTGCCACGGGCTGTCATGGATCGTGTCGTTTGAACAGCAGGCAGGCATTGGTTCCCCCGAAGCCGAAAGAATTGGACATAGCATACCGAATATCCGCCTTCCGTGCCTGGTGAGGAACATAATCCAGATCACAGTCCGGATCGGAGGTTTCCAGGTTTATGGTGGGAGGAATGACCTGATCCTTCAGGGTCTGCACCACGACTCCGCCTTCCAATCCGCCGGCCGCTCCCAGCAGATGGCCGGTCATGGACTTGGTGGCGCTGACCGCCAGCTTACGGGCATGATCTCCGAAGACCGTCTTGATCGCCAGAGTCTCGATCCGATCGTTTGGAGGCGTGCTGGTTCCGTGGGCATTGATGTAGTCCACCTCTTGGGGAGAGACCTGGGCGTCTTCCAGGGTCTTCCTCATGGCTCGGGCGGCACCCGACCCATCTTCCGGGGGAGACGTGATGTGATGAGCGTCGCCGCTCATGCCGTAACCCACGACCTCGGCCAGGATTTCGGCGCCGCGTCTGCGAGCCTGTTCCATCTCCTCCAGAACCAGGATTCCGGCCCCTTCGCCCATGACGAATCCGTCCCGCTGGAGATCAAATGGGCGGCTGGCCTTCTCAGGAGCGTCATTGCGCTTCGAGAGGGCCCTCATGGCGGAGAAGCCGCCCATGCCCATGGGGGTGATCGCAGCCTCCGTTCCTCCGGCAATCATGACGTCGGTCTCGCCCCGTTGAATCATGCGGAAGGAGTCACCAAGTGCATGGGACCCGGCCGAACAGGCGGTGCAGGTGGCTGAATTGGGTCCCATGGCTCCGAGACGAATCGAAACTTGGCCCGCCGCCAGATTCACGATGGTCGAGGGAATGAAGAAGGGGGAGATCCACCGCGGCCCCTTGGCCAGGAACTTATTGTGCTCCCGCTCGATGATGCCGAAGCCGCCGATACCCGAACCGATGAAAACCCCGACCCGTTCGCCGTTCTCGGGTGTGATCTCGAGACCCGAGGCATCCACGGCATAGTCGCTGGCCGAAATGGCGTATTGGATGAAGAGGTCCATTTTCCGGACCTCTTTGACGCTCAGATAGAGGAGGGGATCGAAACCCTTGACCTCGGCGGCAATCTTGGTGGGGAACTTGGAAGTGTCGAATCGGGTCACGTATCCGACACCACTCCGTCCCTGAAGCAGTGCCTCCCAGGTCTCGACCGTGTCCAGACCGACAGGCGATACAATCCCGACGCCTGTTACCGCGACCCTTCTCTTCAAGCTGCCGTCGCTCCCAAAGTGCCCGTTGGAGTTTCGAATTATAGGGGAATCACTTCTGCTGAGCGTCGATGTAGTCTACGGCGTCGCGGACGGTTCGGATCTTTTCCGCGTCTTCGTCGGGTATTTCCAGTTCGAAGTCTTCTTCGAACTTCATCACCAACTCGACCGTGTCCAGCGAGTCGGCGCCCAGGTCCTCAACGAAGCGAGCGTCGGCACCCACATCCGAATCGCTGACGCCAAGCTGGTCCACAATGATCGATTTCACTTGCTCCTCGACCGATGACATAGCTCCTCCATTCAGTTTTTGATGATGATCGATTACGCGTTATCCTCGACCGATGACGTGGCTCCTCCATCCATGAAGCCAATGGGGACCCGTGGCACCGGGCTCGCGCCTCAAGCGACGCGCGAGCGCCGAGTGAACTACATATACATGCCGCCGTTAACGTTTAGCACATGGCCCGTGACATATCCAGCCTCCCTGGAAGCCAGAAATCGCACTCCGTAGGCCACTTCGTCGACGGTTCCAACACGCTTCAGGGGGATGGTGGCTACCAGCTCGGAACGGGCCCGGTCGGGAAGGCTCCGAGTCATATCGGTCTCGATGAACCCGGGGGCAATGGCATTCACCGTGATGTTGCGACCGGCAACCTCCCTGGCCAACGCCTTGGTGAACCCGATGATTCCCGCCTTGCTGGAAACGTAGTTGACCTGACCCGGGTTCCCGGTCTGTCCGACCACGGAGGTCAGGTTCACGATCCTGCCGTAACGATGCCTGACCATGCTCCGCACGACCGCCCGGGTGACGCGGAAGACGCCGTCCAGGTTGGTGTTGAGAACCTGGCGCCAATCCTCATCTTTCATCCGGAGCAGAAGCTTGTCCCGGACAATCCCGGCGTTGTTCACCAGAATGTCGATCCTGCCGAATTCCTGAAATACGCGTCTCACCCCCTCCTGAACGGAGCGGGACGATGAAATATCCATGGCGACGCCCAGCGTGGGATGACCCGACTCCGCCACGACAGCCGCTACACTCTCGATTTCCGACTGGCCCCGCGAAACGAGGGCAACACTTGCCCCATGGCTCGAAAGATCCTCCGCGACACGGCGGCCGATACCCCGTGACGCTCCGGTAACCAATGCGACCTGCCCCGAAAAATCAAACATGGGCCTCCACCTCGGCACGATTCCCGATCCATTTTACCTGAGCTTCGGGCACGATCTGCCGTATCAGGCGACTCAGCACCCGACCCGGCCCCACCTCGACGAACGTTCGCGCTCCCAGTTCCCAAAGAATCTCCACCGAACGGCGCCATCGGACAGGGGCGGTCACCTGACGAATCAGGCCTTCCCGAGCCGCGGATCCGCTGGTGACGCTCCTGGCATCCACGTTATTGATCAGAGGACAAGTCAATTCGCCAAAACGAGTGTCCCGGAGCAACGGTTTCAGACGCTGCCTGGCCGGCTCCATGAGGGAACAATGAAAGGGGGCGCTCACGGGCAACCGGAGCGCCCGGCGAGCTCCCCGCGACCGGGCCAGCCGGCAGGCTCGCGCCACGGCCCCTCGATGCCCCGCAATGACGATCTGCTGAGGAGAGTTGATATTCGCCGCAGCTACGACCTCGCCCTCCGCAGCTTCTTCGCAGACTTCCTCCAGCGGTCCGAGGTCGAGACCCAGCACCGCAGCCATGCTCCCCTCCCCCACCGGGACGGCGTCTTGCATGAAGCGGCCGCGCTGGCGCACCAGGCGAACTGCAGCGGTGAACTCCAAGGCCCCAGCCGCCACCAGTGCGGAATACTCTCCCAGGCTGTGGCCCGCAACAAAATCGGGCCCGCGTCCCCGTTCGCCCATCGCCCGCAAGAGAGCGATTGACGCCGTCAGAATTGCCGGTTGGGTGTTGACGGTCAGCGCCAGGTCTTCACGACTTCCGCGGCGGCAGATCTCGCTCAAGCCGAAACCCAACGCTGCGTCGGCCTGGTCGAAGACCTCTTGCGCCGCCGGATGGGCCTCGGCCACGTCCACACCCATCCCAGGGGTCTGGGACCCCTGACCCGGAAAGACAAATGCGATCATGAAACCTCACGGCAGGAGTGTGGATGGCAAGGTGGTTCCTGGCAGTCCGTGGTGAAAGTCCCGCGAGCACCGAGACCGTTCCTGCGCCCGCCGGACAAGGCGCTTCGGAGGGCGCATACCGGGAGTATGTGAGCCGATAGCAACGCAGTCCGCCGGGATGCAGGGACGGTCGAATGCCGTGAGGACTTTTGCCCTGGGCTGCTGGACACGTACCCTATTGGCGACGCCGTGGGCACCTTTCCAACGTCCTCCAAGAATATGCACGGAAACCTGTCCTGTTCGCCCGCGCCGAGCCAACAAGCGGTGGCAACGGGCTCCCGGCGATCGGACGCGTGCCTTCACCGCTGCGGGCGCTGCACCGCACTTCTGCCACGGACCACTATGCCTCCCCCGCCTTGATGACCTGCCGTCCCTTGTAATATCCACACTCGGAACAGACGCGGTGGGGGAGCACGGTGCTGCCGCAATGGCTGCAGGTGGCCAGACTCGGAGCCGTCAGGAAATCGTGAGATCGCCTTCGTCCCCTGCGGGCCCTGGAATGTCGTCTTTTGGGATTGGCCAAAGTCTCGTCCTCCGGCGGGCCCGGACGCTCCATCCGCGAGTGACACGGCGGAGGCCGCGAACCGGCCGTTCACTGTTTACGGTTCATCTTGAGCTTCAGGTCGGCCAGCATGGCCAGCCTGGGATCCAGCGGGCGCCTGGAACAGGAACAGGACCCTTCGTTCAGATCCTGCCCGCACTGATCACACAGACCTTCACAGCTCTCCTTGCATACGGGCTTCATGGGTATTTCCAGGACGATCTGCTCGCCCACCGAAGCGCCCACGTCCAATTGCTCGTTCCGGTAGAAACCAACCGTCAGATCTCCAAACTCGAGCTCGATTTCCTCCCCTTCCCGGTTGACCTCCGGGTCGGGGTGATACTCCAGGTCGAACTCCTTGTTCAAGGACCAGTCAACGGGTCTTAGGCAACGGCTGCAGGAGACCTCCAAATCGGCCTTCACCGCGCCCGCGACCCGAACGGCATCGCCGACGACCGCCAATCTGACTTGAGCCCGGGCCGGCCGGTTCAAGTTACAAACCGATGAACCCAGAGCCAAGTCCCGATCGGTGATCGCCAATTCCAGAGAGAGGGGCTCTCTCGTCCTTCTCAGCTGCCCAATGTCCACGACCATCCATTGTCCCCGGAACGAAGAACGGAATGAAGTTTCGAAATCTACTCCAAAAACCGGCTCCTTGTCAAGGGGAACCGACCTCGAATATAGGGTTCAACCCTTTTCTTTTCAGTATGTTCCGCTATTCGATATCCGGACCTGGATCTTGCGGGCGAAGGAATCCGTCATGCCCGCGATGTAGTCGCAGACGACCCGGTGAACTCCATGGTCCCCGATCCGGCCGTAATGCGCCGGAGGCAATCTTGCCGGATCTTCCTCATAGTATTGAAAGAGATTCGCAATCAGCACCTTGGCTTTCCGCCGGGGACGCTCCAAGTCCGGATGGTGGTAGAGATTGCTACGCAGGAAACCCTTCAATTGACGGCTGAGAGCGGCGGTCTCGCGGCCGAACCCCACGACACGGGTCGGAAATCTCCGGACGGCCTGCACCGAAACCAGGGATTCGCTCCGGATCCGATCACGGGTGGCTCGAACCAGATCCGTCACCAGCACGTCGATCAGGTGACGAATGGTCTCGCTGACCAGGATTCCCTCGGGAGCTGCGGGATAATCGCCTTGGATGCGGAGGTAGAGACGCCGAAAAAGATCCGAGCCCTCCAGGATCTGGTCCAGAGTAATCAGCCCGGAACCGTAGCCGTCGTCCAGGTCCGCCGTATTGTAGGCCACTTCGTCGGCCAGATCGATCAATTGGGCTTCCAGCGGCGGGCGCTCCCCTTTTCGATAACCATCGATGTCCACGTACGGACGGTCCTCGGGAGCATAGTCACGGCTGTGTTTCACGATCCCCTCGCGAACCTCGAACATCAGGTTCAGCCCCCGGAAGCGGGCGTAGCGCTCTTCGAAATCCTCGATGATCCGCAAGGCATGGAGGTTGTGTTCGAATCCCGATCGGTACGACCTCATGATGCGGTCCAGGACTGCCTCACCGGCGTGGCTGAACGGAGGATGACCGATGTCGTGACTCAGGGCCAGAACTTCGCACAGATCGGTGTTCAGGCAGAGAGCGGAGCCGATGGTGCGCGCGATCTGACTGACCTCGAGGGTATGGGTCAGTCGGTTTCGGAAGTGATCCGAATAGTTGGGGTTGAAGACCTGCGTCTTCTTCTCCAGACGGCGAAACGCCTTGGCGTGAATGATGCGGTCCCGATCCCGCTGGAAAGGGTTGCGATAGGGGTGCGGCGGCTCCGGGTAGCGCCGACCCTCGCTGTCTTCGACTCTCATGGCGAAGGGAGCGAGGGACGGCATAACGGGGATTATAGTCTCTGGGAGGAGCCCTCGTAGCAGTCCGTGGTGAAAGTCTCGCGAGCACCGAGACCGTTCCTGCGCCCGCCGGACAAGGCGCTTCGGAGGGAGCATACCGGGAGTATGTGAGCCGAATCGCAACGCAGTCCGCCGGGATGCAGGGACGGTCGAATGCCGCGACGACTTTTGCCACGGGCTGGTAGGGACGACCCTTGTGTGTGGTCGCCCTCCCCGGGGCCGAGCAGTCAGGTGCGACAGCGGGCACCCACAAGGGGGAGTGCCCCTACCTCCCCGGATCTCCCGAACCCCCGGAACAATGGGGAAAGTCATGCCGGACACATTCTTGACAGGCGAAAGGGCGTCCATGGACAATTGTGCCGCAGGTCCGCATGAAGCAAGACGCTCCCCAAAAGAGTGAACGATGACCGACTGGCGAGTGTTCTTCACAGCGGTGCCGTTACTTATCGGTCTGGCTCCAGTCAGCGCTCTCGTACTCCACGCTCAACAGGACAGCCTCCGTCAGGAGGAACGGGAGGACTACTACGAACGTTGGCTGGAGAGAGACGTCATCTACATCATTACGCCTGAGGAAAAGAGCGTCTTCTCGAGTCTTACGACACCCGAGGAAAAGGAACAATTCATAGAACAGTTCTGGCGCCGCCGGGACCCCGACTCTCGAACCGCCCACAACGAATACAAGGAAGAACACTATCGGCGAGTCGCCTATGCCAACGACCATTTCCATTCCGGTGTCGAAGGCTGGTACACGGATCGCGGCAAGATCTATATCAAGTTCGGACCCCCGACCAGCATAGAAAGGAATCCGACGGGGACCGTTTATGATCGTCTCATCAGCGAAGGCGGCGGGACCACCATGACCTATCCGTTCGAGGTCTGGTACTACCAGTACCTTGAGGGAGTGGGCAATGGCATCGAAATAGAATTCGTCGATTCAACCAATACGGGCCGTTATGAAATGGCCATGAGACCGGATGAAAAAGACGCTCTTTTCTACACTACGAACGCCGGTAACACGCTGTTCGAAAGCTTGGGCCTGGAGACCCGGGCCCTTCGGCTTCGTCGCTCCGACGCGATGCGGCCGATGGGCCTGGGAGATGACCTCACGGATCCCGGCGCCAGCCCCTTCACCAAGCTGGACCGGCTCTACCGGCTCGAGCGTCCCATCGCCAACAAGTTCGAAGACCTTCGCACCCTGGTTGATACCCGGATACGTTACGACAGCCTCCCTTTCACCTTCCGAGGCGACTGGTTTCGGGCCACTGCCGAAAGAGCCATCGTCAACGTGACCCTTCACCTCGACCCCAGGGAACTCACCTTCTTCCCGATTTCCGGAACGGAGGCCAAGCGGGCGGAGGTCAACCTCTTCATGAGAGCCCGGACCTTGAACCGCGTGGTCTATGAGTTCGAAGACGTCCTCTCGGTTGACGTCACCCCGGACGAGGTGAACGAGCTCAAGGATTTTCTGTACCAGTACACCATTCCGCTCAAGATCGGCAGGTACAAGCTCACGCTCATTCTCAAGGAGGAGAAAAGCGGGAAGATCGGTAGCTCGGAAGCCATGGTACTGGTTCCCAGAGCCAAGGAAGAAGAAGTCAACGTTAGCTCCATTCTTCTGGCCGACCATATCGGGCCGGCGATGACTGAGGAGTTTCCGGCTCCCTTTGTGACTGCGGGTGGATTGAAGATCTATCCCAATATGGGAAATGTCTTCCCCCCGAAATCCCCATTGGGCCTCTACGCGGAGATCTACAACCTCGGCATCGACCAATCGACGCGGCGCCCGTCGATCGACGTCCTGGCTCAGGTGATTGGCCCCAAAGGCGAGGTGGTTCAAGAGGAGAACCTCACTGCCATCGGCACGGTTTTTTACGGTGACCGCGTCTCAGTGGCACGTTTCTGGCCACAGCCGGACCTGCCGACGGGGCACTACACCTTCCGGCTGAGTGTCAACGATCGAATTGGGAACAAGACGTTAAAACAGGAAACCGCGTTGACCGTGGCCGCCGCCAAACGCTGAGTGCCAAGTTGTATTGGAAGTTCACCAACGACTCGTTGGGGCCTGTAACTGACTCATCTCGTTGGATCGATGCCAAAATAGCGCGCCAACTGATCCCTGTCCTGGGGCATCGTCAGGACACTGCCCAGATAGACCATTAGAGCCGAGCCGAAGAACCCATAGACGAATGGATGCAGGGGGAGCACCTCCCCCAACGGCGGGCTGACCACACAGGCCAGATACACCAGCGGGCCACCGGCGAGCCCGCCGATCACCCCTTCCCGAGTGGCGCGCTTCCAGAAGAGAGTGGCGATGCCGGGCCAGAACAGGGCGGAAGTCACGGCGCCGCCGTAGTGGATGACCAGAGGCTGGAGAAAGACCGGTTCTATCAGTAGGGTGAGACCGAAAACCAGGACCCCGGTGCCTCCGGTGACGGCATAAATCAAGGCCTTGACACTTTTTTCGTTCAGCCGTGGATACCAGGTTTTCTGGACGATGTCTCTCACGACCGATGCGCTGATGACCAACAGAGCCGAGTCGACCGTGGACATGACGGCGGCAAAGGGGGCGGCGATCAGCAGGCCGGCCAGCAGAGGCGGCGCCACCCGTTTCGCCAACTCCGGAACCACCTGGTCGGATTCCAGGGGGGACAGCCCGAGGTCCAGACTGTAGGCACAGTTCATCGTGATCAGACTGCTCCCGTACATGAGCAGGAAATAGGGCGCGATCAGAATCAGGGCTTTTCGCAGGGCTGCCGTATCCCTGAAGGCGAGCATCCGGGGTACGGTGGTCGGTGCCAGGACCGAGCTGAGGGGCCGTAACAGAAAGAGGGAGATCCCCATGCTGAAGGGCAGCCAGGGATCGGATTGCGGAGACTCTCCCGGCGGGGCGCCGGATTCATTGGCGACGACTTTTTCAGGCCCGGGGCCGTAGAGATAGGCGTGAGGGGCTGTTTCCACCCCTCGGCCCAGGGCGATGGGATCGTCACGCGCGGCCAGTTGGCGGGTAGCCGCTTCGAGCCCCCCCGCGGCCGAGACCGCCAGCGGAACCAATACCAGAATCCCTGCGATCATGACGATTCCCTGCAAGGTATCGGTCCAGGCAACGGCCCGGAAACCGCCATAGGTGGTATAGGCCACAACGGAGAGCGTGAAGAGGACCAGACCGGTTGGGTAAGTCGTGCCCAGCATGGCCTGGATGACCCGGGTTCCGGCAGCGAACTGGGCAATGAGGTAGACCAGGGTGGGCGGTATGATCGCCAGAATGCAAAGGATGCCGATGGCATTGCTCCGGAAGCGGTCGCGCAGCAGGTCGACCAACGTCAGCGCGCCCGTCTGACGGGCCAGACGATTGATCCTCTTGCCGGCGATTCCAAGTCCCACCAGGGCAGTGACGATCGATCCGCTCACCCAGAACGCCACCGTCCAGCCATAGGAATAGATCAGGGAGGGATAGCCCAGAAATGCTCCCCCACTGAACATGGTGGCCACCCAGGACAGGGCCAGGACCCAGGCACCCAAGCCCCGGCCGGCGACGTAATACTCGGATTCGAAGCTCGTCGACCTGCGGTGGCGGTGGGCGAGAACGGCAATCACGAATACCCCCACCAGGTATCCGATGAACGGCACCAGAATATGGGGGTCCGTCTGCTTGAAGTCGTACCCGTGGGCGGCTTGGCCGACCTGTTCAAGCACCGATTCGGAAGCGGAGTTCATCGGTCGATTTCGGAAGCGTCCGCCGGCTGGCCGGGAAACGGCAGCAGAGGTTCATCGTCCCTGAGAAAAAAGAGTGCAAACCACCAGGTGACTCCCATCAGCACCAACCAGGGAAGAAACAGACCCCAGAAAACCCACTGCGGAATTCCCCAGATCAAGGCGGGTTCCGGAGGGCGCTCGCCGGGGGCGGGATATCCCAAGAACGCAATGACGGAGGTACAGCAGAGAAAAGCGAGCAGGAAGATGGCCGCCGCCAACTTCGCCTCCTTCAGACACCGGCGGTAGTGTTTCGCTTGTACCGCGGCAAAGGATTCCTTTTCGAGGTCTTTCATGAATTATGTGAATTCCAGTGTTTTACCTTTTCGTTCTTCCAAGAATCCCGCAACCGACTCATCCCGCACTGCGATGGAAATCAGGATCCTGTCCGGGTACGGGGGTATTACCAAACGTTCCTCTTTGTAATACTTTTTCCCGGCCTCCATGGCGTTCGATCAGGACTCGTTGATCGACCTTGGCTGCGGCGTCGACGCCTTCCGGGTCGACCAGCGCGCGTAGCCTCCGCTCACACTCCGTGACCACTTCCCGAGAGCCGGGATCCGCGGACAAATCATTCAGTTCCCGGGGGTCGGACTTCAGATCGAAGAGCTGGGGTGGCTCGCCAACATGGTGAATGTACTTGTAACGCCTTTCCCGCAGCATGTAGCTCGCACTCGCCGATCCCACCGCGTGATACTCGCTGAACGCCAGACCCGGACCCGAACCGCCCCGGACCATCGGCCACAAGGACCGGCCGGGCAATTCCCGCTCCGCATCGGTCAGCTCGTGACCGAGGGCTTCTACTATGGTGGGGTAACAGTCCACCAAAGAAACGATTTCCGGCGAGACTTCGCCTCTGGGCACCCCCGGTCCCGCCAGGATCATGGGCACCGCCACCGACTCCTCGTAGAGAGTGAACTTGCCCCAGAGACCTCGACGGCCCATGCTCTCGCCGTGGTCACTCGTGTAGATGACCCGCGTATTGTCCGCCAGGCCCAACCTCTCCAACGTGCTGAGAACTCGCCCCGCTTGGCGATCCACATAGGTGCACATCGCATAATAGGTTGCCATAGCCCTGCGGATCTGTTCGTCCGTGAAGGGTTCCTCCAAGTGCAGAGTTCGCCGCAAGACCGCCAGCGACGGATGCGGCGGTGGCTCGCCGGGACGATATCGAACCGGTAGCGAAATCGCATCCAGGGGGTACCTCTCGTACAACTCGGACGGGGCTACAAACGGGGGATGGGGGGAAACGAAGGAGACGAACAGCACCCAGGGATGCCGGCCGGAACTTCGCGCCCGCCGCTTGAGCCAATCACAAGCGAGACCGGCGACGTCGGCATCGTAGTCCAAGGAAGCGGAAACGCCTGGGCCGGCGTTCTCGACATCCGCTCGTTCCATTTTGTAGACGGGGGTGGCGTCGCGAACCGATCCCATCACGTCGCCGATTCCATCCACCACGTTCATCGGCAACAGGGTTCGACTGAAACCGACCGGGTCCTCCACGCTGCGATAGTGCAGCTTTCCGATGGCGTCCACTCGATGGCCAGCCTCCATCAAGCGATGCCCCCAGGCGGGAATTCGTCCATCGTAGGGACTTGCGTTGTCCCAATAGCCAGTCTGGTGCACGTAACGGCCGGTCGCCAAGCTGGCGCGCGAGGGGACACAGAGCGGACTATTGCAATAGGCGGAGTTGAACCGAACCCCCCTTGCGGCGAGAGCGTCGAGATGGGGCGTCTCGACCAGCGAGTGACCGTAACAACCCAGGGTATTCCGATTGTGTTGGTCCGAGAGAATGAACAGGAGATTACTGGGTCGCTCCGGGCTTGCGGAGTCTTCTTGATTCATTGACAGGCGCCCATCTGGCAAAGGGAATTCCAGTCGAGCCGGTGCCGCAGTCTACCCGCCGATTTCCTCGTCGTGCAAGCCGGCAGATCGAGATCGCAGTACAGCGATCCCGGGGTGGGCGCGCGACGAATTCCAAACCGGTGAAACACCCCTGAATGACACTGCCTCGCGAATCTCATGCGAGGATTTGATACCACTCGTTTTGCCTCCGCGCTTGTTGGGCGTGCCTGCTTGGAGCCTAAAACCTGGTTTGTTACCCTTCCCCCACGTCCAAGGGCTGGAACGGAATCGTGTTCAAACATCTCCGCCGAACCATACTTCTTCTGGGACTGCCCCTCCTCCTTCTGGTAACTCCGGGAAGCGGCTCCCTCCTTGGACCCTCCGCCGGACCCGGTGCCGGCACGACGATCCCGGTAGGCCATGAGTCCCGCCAAGACGACATGCCTTCGATCGCGGCAGCGCCGGACGGCTCCCTCTGGGTGGCTTGGCTCAGTTTCGACGGACAGAGAGACGACGTCGCCATCCGCCACTTCAAGGACGGAATCTGGCAGAACCTGCATTGGGTTCCGGGCACCAGCGGCGACAACTGGCTCCCCCAGATCGGTGTGGACGGCGCCAATCGAGTCTGGGTCGTCTGGTCACAGCAACTCGACTCCAACTGGGATATCTTGGCCCGCCGCTTCGATCCCTCCGAGTCGATCTGGGGACCCTTAATCAGACTGAGCTCGGATCCTCGTCCCGACGTCAACCCGAGAATGTCGTCGGACGGCCGGGGCCGGCTGGCCGTCGCCTGGCAGGGTTTTCGCCGGAAGCCGGACGCACACCCCGCAGCCAAGAGCCATATCTTTTTGCGTCAGCTCGATGGTGATCGATGGACGGAGACGATCCAGGTCACGGAGGGCACTCAAAATGACTGGGCGCCCAGCCCGGCGATCGACAGTCAAGGTGTGGTTTGGGTCGCCTATGACACTTACCGGAACGGCAGTTTCGACGTCTTTCTGGCACAAATCGCTGGACGGAAGGTCGTCAAGTCCCGCATACCGGTGGCCGTGACCCCTGCCTTCGAGGCCAGGGCCACCACTTCCGTAGATTCCGACGACCGGGTCTGGGTGGCCTGGGAGTTCGGGCCTCGCCATTGGGGAAAGGACAACGGCAGGGCCATCGGCAATCGTGGAACGGGCGCGCCCCTGGGTGGGTTTCGGGAGCCGCGGATCGCCTGCCTGGATCAGGGTAGATGGCTGGAGCCCGTGTCTCCCCTGGGAGCGGTCTTTCGTCCCTACAACACATACCAACCCCACGTGTTCTCCGATGGCTCGGGGTCGATCCGGGTGGTCGCAATGGAGCGTCGAACGGGTGGGCCGACCAAGGACTCCGTCCTCTTTCGCAAGCGGTCCTATCCGGAGTATTGGAGAGGGCGTCAGGACGGCTACTGGAGTTATTGGGTGACTCATCTGCAGGGAGAACAGTGGACGGCGCCCAGGCTCCTGCCCAATAGCAAGGGGAGGTCCTCGACGCGAATGGGCGCCGCGCTGTCGAGGGGAAATGACCTCTGGATGATCTGGCCCACCGACAATCGAAGGGAAAGCTACTATCACCGTCCCCTTCGCCAGCAGGTCTATGTCGGTGTGGCACCGTCCACGGCAGGGACACCACCGGCTCTGCAGGAGCGAAGGATCGAGGGAACCGAACCCGATCCGCGCCGGGAAGCCGAGCTCGGACATCTGGAGCGCATCGCGGGTTATCGGACTCGCATCGACGGCAAGGACCATCGGCTGCTGCGGGGGGATCTTCATCGGCACACGGAATTGAGCTGGGATGAAGGCGGCGCCAACGACGGTTCTCTGGACGACTACTACCGCTACATGTTGGACGCGGCTTCACTGGACTTCGGCGCCAACACCGAACACCAGGGAGGCGCCTGGCCCTATTGGTGGTGGTACTCGCAGAAGATGAGCGACATGTATCACCTTCCGGGCGTCTACATCAGTCTATTTGCCCACGAACGGAGCGCCAGCTATCCCTTTGGTCATCGCAATATCTTCTATACCGACCGGGCGAAAGCGAAAGTGATCCCTTTCTTCCTGAAGGACGGTGTCTCTCTCTATGCGTTTCCACTCACGCCCGAGGGAGATGAGCCGGCCGACGAAGCCGGGTACTTGGCCGCCAACGACACTGAGCTTCTATTTCAGGAAGTCCGCGCCCGGGGCGGGATCACCATCGCCCACACCTCCGGCTCCGGAATGGGGACCAACTGGCACCATCGGCCGGAGCCGGAGGTGGAACCGGTGGTCGAGATTTTCCAAGGCGCCCGGCGTAGCTTCGAGCATGTGGGCGCACCGTACAGTTCGACCCAGGCTCAGATCGAGGCGGATGCATCCCGGGTCCGACCAGACACGGGCCGGATCTCCGACTGGATCCAGAACCTATTCCGGATCCGGCCCGACGGCATGGTTTCAGAAGCTTGGAAGAGAGGCCACAAACTCGGCGTGATCGCCAGCTCGGATCATGTCTCCACCCATATTTCCTACGCCATGGTCTACAGCCCGGATGCCAGCAGGAAAGGCCTGCTCGAAGCGATCCGCAAACGCCACACCTATGGGGCCACCGACAACATCATTCTGGAAGTTCGAATGGGCGCACATTTCATGGGAGACGAGTTCAGTACCGACGCGGCGCTGCCGGTAGTCGTCAAGGCCCAGGGAACCGCCCCGATCGAACGGGTCGATCTGCTCAAGGACGGTCAGGTCATCCATTCGGTGCAGCCCGGGAAAGCCACCGGAGAATGGGAGTTCCCGGACACCGACTTCGATTTGAAGCCCCATTTCTATTACGTTCGGCTTCTGCAGGAAGACGGCATGATTGCCTGGTCGTCGCCGTTTTTCGTCAACTACCCACCGACTCCTCGCTGAAGACCAAATATCGAATGTTGAGCGCAGCCGTGGGAGCGGCGGCTTTCAGTCACCGAATCCTGGGAGGCGGGACCCATCAATGTGTGCGACTTTCGATGTCCGGAACACGCCTCAGGGGCGCGAGATCCAGATCGGACTTGACCAGGCCATCTCTCCATCCTGCTGGATCACACGGACGTAATAGTAATCGGACCCACCTTTTTTTGGCCTCTCGGTTTTCCCATATTCGAATTCAAGTTCGATCCCGTCTCCGCCCATACGCACATAATCCTGATTGTTCTTTACCAGCGTGATCGACTCGAGGGGGGCGGTCCCGATCACTTTCACCGAGAGGTGGGGTGCCTCGTCGCTCTGATACTCCTCGCCCATCCAGTGGTCATCAGCCCTGAAGTCCAGAATGATGCGCACACCGGTGGTGGCGTAGCAGCGACGCCGATAAATCGCATCGAAGACCGCCTCACGCGTGAGCTCACGGGCGTAGAGACCGGTGAACCCTCCGGTTCTGGCATTCGGATTCCAGTATGAGTAGTCATAATCGAAGTAGATGCGTCCGTGCGCGGGAAAGCCGGGCCGGCCCGAGTGCGAATCACTTCCACCCACGATCCCAAGACGCTGTCCGGCCGCCAAGGCATCCTGCACGAAGTGGCCCGGAGCACTGCCGCCGGCCACGGCGATCTGTCTGGGACCTTCCGGATACTCGGAATTGCCCCAGGTGGAGTAGACTTCAACGCACCGTTGAAACTCTTTGTCGTACTCATCCCAGGGTACCGGGAACGCCTTCGAGGCAGGATGGTGAGGAAGGGTCATGGCGGGCTTCCCATATGCTTTCAA
The DNA here is from genome assembly GCA_965217775.1 of Acidobacteriota bacterium. GTDB lineage: Bacteria > Acidobacteriota > UBA6911 > RPQK01 > JAJDTT01 > JAJDTT01. The sequence continues at coordinate 458,657 of CBDCJH010000002.1, read as the reverse complement.
CTTCGTCCACAGGTCGAAGGCACTGGTGGTCTGGGAGTCGCGTCCCTCCCAGGCAAGGGCTCGCCAAACCGGTCCCTCCCCGTCCCTGTAGTAGACGTTTTTATGGCCGGCATTGAGGTTGTGTCCGGTCCACTCGTAGGCCGACATCGTCGCAAACCGGCCCGGCTCGTACAGTTCTTGGGCCTTGTCCTTGATCCTTTCCCACATTGCATCCGTCGGATCGTGTTCGGTGAGACAGGCAAAATCGAGATTCATGGCGTCCCGCGCATAGATATAACTATCGTCCGGCGCGCCCCGCGCATCGGGGCTCCAACCCGAGTGGATGTGAATGTCGCCGAAATAGAGTTTATGCTCCGGTTCGCTACCCGAGACGAGGATCACATTGCTTGGGAATTCCCTCCCTTTATCCTCGTCTCGCACCGTGACCGTGTGCTTGCCGAGTCTGTTCAGGACGACTTCAAACAAGTGACTCTCGTACCGATCGTCCCGGTGAGAAAACTCATATGGTTTCGGAAGCACGCTCGGGGGTCGGAAGAGCGGAAGGAAACCCGTCCTCGATAGCGATCCCTCAGTCCAGGACGCAATACCGCCGTGCTGAGACGGAAAGGTTGCCCGATGCGCTGGTTGGTTGAAGCATTGACGATGTGGGTGTAGTGGTTCCAGAACGGCCCGTACTTTTCCCGGTCGATGCGATCCTGGGCCGCCGGCAAGTATCGGATCGGGCCTGCCGCCGCCGTGAGTTGCAGCAGCCACTCTCTTCTCGTGGATGAACTTAGCCGCGGAAAATTACGCACCGTCGCGGTCCCAGTAAACGGGACGGGATTCTTCTATACGATTCGACTAAAAATCCAACCGCAGCGCCACCTGCCCGACCCGCGGGGCCCGGGTCGAGGTGACAAAACCGGTGAGTGGGCCATTGAGAACTGAATTGGGAGTACCCCATTGCGTGTGATTCCAGGCATTGAACATCTCGACACGAACCTGCAGCTTGGCATATTCCCCGATGGCAAAGTTCTTGGCCAACATCAGGTTCCAATTGTTGATTCCGGGGCCGATGGCCTCACCGCGGCCCGTGTTCCCGAAGGTTCCCCGCGGACCATGTTCGAAGGCATCGTCAATATTGGCCCATTGGAAGTTACTCTTGCGAGGGTTGAAGTATCGGACCTCCCCCACCTTGTTCGGTCTTATGTCTCTGGCGGACTGCCCGGTGTTGCTGAAATCCGCTGAGGCCCGCACGTGCAACGGGTTACCCGATTGGAAGATGGTGATCCCGCCGAACTGCCAGCCTCCGAGGACCCCATCCAGCACCGGGTGCAGGTTGGAGCCGAATCTCCTGCCGCGGCCGAAAGGAAGTTCCCAGTTGTATCCCGCGGTGAAGCGATGCTTGGCATGGTGCGCAGCCAAGCCTTTGTCCAACCTCAAGTTATATGAGTTCATCGGTACCGTAAGGGTGGGTCCATTGATGTCGCCAAAATCGTCGATGGTCCTGGAAAAGGTGTAGGAGCTGGTAAAGGAGAGGCCCTTTTCGAACCTCCTCTCCAGTCGCACGACCCCTGCGTTATAGGTGTTGTGGGAAGTGTGCTCGATTTGGGTTATTCCGCCGATCTGGGGGTAGGGTCTTCGAGACCTGACCCCGGTCAGTTCACCGGGCCGGTCCGGTTGGGCCTGATTGTATGACGTTCGCCTGTTTCCATTGTATCCGTGGGAGCCGATGTAGCCGATCTCAAGCATCAAATTGGGCAGGATTTCCCGTTGCAAGGTCAATTGCCAGTGCTGAATGAGCGCGGTCGGTAAATGCCTGCTCACATTCCTGAATCCCACGCCCGGAGGCAAAATGTAATCCGGTCCCGTAACAATCGGGAAGTCGGCCCGCGTAAAGGGTGCTTGGGGGAACAAGTCAGGGTTGGCGGTGTCGGTCGTGGTGACATCGGTAAAGGGATGATTCGGAAGTTTGGTGTAGGTCTGACTGCCAAGCACGCCGCCCAGGCTGTTGATGATGTCGTTGCCGGGTGCCGGTGAGTAGAAGATTCCGTAGGCAGCCCGGATGACCATCCTTCTGTCACCGAACGGCGAATAGGCCAGTCCAATCCGGGGACCAAAGTTGTTATAGTCAGGGTCGTAGAAGGTCTCGCCTGGGCCGGTTTGTATAAGCGGCGTTGGCGGGCAGGGATTTGTATTCTCGAAGCAGGTTCCAGGCGCGGCAACAAAATCGAATCTTGATGCCCCAACCGAGTTCTCAACCCAGGGCGGGTAGTATTCGTAGCGCAATCCCAGGTTCAAAGTCAGATTGGGAAACAGCCGCATGTCGTCCTGAATGAAGAAACTGTACTGATTGCCCTCCGCCAGGGCTTCGAGTTGCCCCACCGTTCCGAGCACCAGATGGGTGTTTCCCAGGAGCAGATCGGCAGCCGAATTTCCCCTGGAGAACGGGGTTCCAGGAAAGGTGGTGAATCGGCCGTTAAAAATGAACAGGCCTCGGTTGAAGCCTCCCGCGGCGGTGTGATTATAGTTCTGGAAACGAAGGTCAACGCCGGTTTTCACGGAGTGGGTGCCGGAATTCACGCTCAGGGTGTTTGAGATCTGGTGGGTCTTGACTTCCCCAATATGGGGAGCGTTGATGTTTCCGCCAAATCTTCCCTCCCGGGCCACGACCACCACCGGCAGTCCGTAAGTACTCGGGGGTCCGGCGAGATTCTTTATCCCAAAGACGTCCGTAATATAATCTATGCTTTCGTCACAGGGGCCGTGACATCCCGCATCCCCTCCTTCCTGATGGATTCCCCAATAACCTTGGTTGTACCCGTAACGCAACTCGTTGATGATCCGGGGGGTGAAGGTGTGCGTTTCCGCGATCATCAAGTTGTACCCCTCGTTGTTCTTGAAATCTCCCGAGAGGGGCGCAAGTAGTTGGACCGGAGCACCGGTCGAGGTCAGGGACTCTCTTGACTGCATGTAACGCCCATAAAGGCTGTCTCGCTCGGAGAAGCTGTGATCGATGCGCACTGTCCAGTAGTTCACATCCGAGTCGCGTCGGATCGTCCCCGTCAAGTTCTGGTTGCCGACCAGGGTGCCGACTTCGGCGTTGGGCGCCGGCAACAACGCTGCCGCCGCCGCACCGAATACGCTGAACCGGCTCCTCGGAATTTGATTGCCTGGAAAGGGGTCCCGGATGAAGCGTCCGTTTTCATCGCGACGGACGGTCAGAGGATCGTAAAGTTGATGGCGGAAGTTGGAAAAATCCCCCTGGAGGTATTCTGAGGGTGGTGTCCTGGCCGCCGCGTTACGGGTTTGACGAAGACGCTGGCCCTCGTAGGCAAAGAAGAAAAAGGTCTTGTCTCGCCAGATCGGCCCTCCCAGGTTGGCTCCGAACTGGTTGTGGTTGAAGGGTTGTCTGGGCCGTCCGGTCCGATTGGAAAAGAAGTTGTTGGCGTTGAAGATGGCATTTCGGTTGTAGTTGTAAATCGCACCATGAAACTGGTTCGAGCCCGACTTGGTGATGGTGGTGAACTGCACTGAACCCCGCCCGTATTCCGAGGAATAATTGTGCGTCTGCAGCTTGAATTCCTGAATCGAATCCAGAGATGGAATCAGTGATTGGGTCTGGAACATGATGTGATTGGCATCGATTCCATCAATGTCGTACGCCGCATCGGACCCACGCTGTCCGGCAACCTGAAACCAGTTGCCTCCGGTAAGGTTTGCCCCATTGAAGTTTCTCAGGATGTTCGTGATCGGGTTGACGGCGGTCGGCGACAACAGGGCCAATGCCTGATAGTTGCGGCCCTGAAGCGGCAGGCTCTTGAGTTGGTCCTCCTTGAAATGCAGACCGACGGCGGTGTCATCCGTCTGAACCAAGGGTACGGCAGACCGCACTTCTACCACTTCACTGGTGTCGCCCACCGGCAACGTCAGATCAACGCGCAGCCGGGTGGCCACGTCCAGTTGGGCTCGGGGCTCTACGGCCTGCTTGAAGCCTGTAAGCACCGCGCTCACACGATATTCTCCGGGATCCAGAAACGGCACCATGTAATTTCCCGTATCGTCCGTGATGATGGTTTGACTCACATTGGTCGCCAAGTTCGTCACGGTGACGGTTACGCCCGGAACCACCAGTCGGCTCTCGTCCGAGATGGTGCCCAAGATGGCGCTTCTGACGAGCTGGGCCTGCACCACGCCGACCGCCAGCAATCCCGTCATTAGAATCGCCAGCATTGCACTCTGCCAATGATTGACTTTCATCCTGTCCCCCCAATAATTTTAAGGTCGCTTGGCCGGTCCTACGCTCGAAGACAGAGTCCTTTATTCCGTGGCGAGAGAGAACCCCTCGCCGTTTGCTTCCAATGGCGCTCGATCTCAACCCACGCCCACCGGGACGCGTCAAAATGCCGGTCCCTGGCCGACGCGGCCGCTGGCGAATCTCCTCGGATCAATCGCTCACTGATGCGCTTATGGAGATAGACGGATTGCCTCAGGTTCCCCTTTCGAACTCCGGCCTGCAGGCCATCGCGAGCCGGGTCCCTGACAGTCTCTCGGATCGATTCCCAAAGCTGGGCCATCATGACGTGGTGGCGCGGGCGAGCCACAAGTGGAATCGCGGGCTCAGTACAATTGCCTCATCCGGGTCTGAGACGTGCTCTCTCACCCGCAATCGGACATCGGCAAGCTCACGAACAGGCTGGCGTGTGGCTCTCTTGCCACGCAGAGAATCACAGTGGATGCTATTGCGTCAAGGCTCGGTTCTGCTTCTGTGAATCTCGGGTATGCAATAGTTCTTCCGGTGTTTCAGGGCTCGCAGCAGGTACACCCCGGGATTGGAGATCGTGTTAGGTTCAGGCTCATGATCCCCAGGATCCAGTGTCTGCTGATATGTTTCGCCCTGCCATTCTTTTCCACCTGCACCGTTACTCCGGTTGACGACAGCGGAAAGTCGAGTGAGTTCAGCCTGGAACAAGTGGCGCGTTCACGTCATGAGGTCCAGGGGGAGGATTTGGCGGGCCTTGAGACCCCACTATCGGTGCGAGTACCGATTCAGTCCCGACTCTACCCTGAAGTAGCGTTTGTCCATCCCGATCTCTCCATCGCCCTTCCGGCCCTGCCCGTTCCATTAGGACAGCGACGACAGGCGTTGGCGCTCGGCTTTGGCATGGGCGAACCAGCACGGTTTCCGGATTGGAACAAGGTCACCCGTAGACTGCGTCGTGGTTATCAACCCATCGTCGAATCCAAATGGACACCCGGCTCGATCAGCGTTCAGCAGACGGCTTTCAGCTACCTGCCCTCGGACCAGACCATGATTACCGGTCGAGAAAAGTTATTCGTCATGGTTCGTATGACCTTGATCAATACCACCGATCTTCCCCAAGACACTGTTTTAATGCTGTCCGTCGGACGGGCACGGGGCAGCCAGGTCGACGATCTTGCCGGACGCATCTATGAGGCCCCCGATCTGCGCTGGAAGCAGGGTCCCTTCGGTATTCGCCATACGGGAAGATCTCTTCTCATGCAGGGAAAAGTGCTGCTCAGCTACCGCACCATGGTACCCACTCCCGCGACTCTTCGGTTCGAAAAGGTCCACCAAGGACAACTGATCACGAACTGCCTCGAGTTCGATGTCGCCCTTGAACCCCGGGAGGCGAGAACGATCGACCTGGTGGTGGCTGGCACCTCGAAACTGTTCCCGACGTCAGAGCGCAAACGGATGGAAGCTCAAAGTTTCGAAACGGCTCTCAAGCGAACGGAGGACTATTGGGAGCGCCTTCTTGAACCCGGAATGAAGCTCACGGTGCCTGAAAAACGACTCAACGAGATCTACAAGGCGCTCATCCTTTCGAGCTTGCAGAATATCAGCAGGAATCCCGAGAGCCCCTGGCATGCACCTCATCACAGCCCCTTTTGCACGGGCGTCTGGGCCTGGGAATTCGCACACCTGGCGGTTGGGATGAGCTCCGTCGGTTTTCACGAGGCCATCAGGCCATGTTTGCTTTTTTTCACCGAGAGGCAAAACGGCGTCGGCGCACACTCGGCAAATTTTGGCCCCCGCGGCGATCTGAAATCGATTCATGGTTCTTATGTGGGATCTTCAGGCTTCGAGTGGATGAGTGAAACCGGAGCGGTCCTGTGGGCGATGGCCTCCCACTATCTCTACTCACGCAATACGGAATGGTTGCACCAGAACTCCCCCGGTATTCTGGCGGCCTGGGATTGGATTCAGCGGGAGCGCGAGCGGACACGGGTCACCAAGGAGAATGGCGCCAAGGTGCGCCACTATGGGCTCCTGCCGGTAGGGAAAGGCAGTGATGCGGTCGGCGAGGTTTATAACTATACCTTCTCGGACAGTTTCACTTGGCTGGGCATGTCCGAAATGGCCAAGGCTTTCACCGAAGCCGGCCGACCCGAAGCGGAGCGTCTGACACGGGAAGCGGAAGAATATCGCCAGTGCATCCTGGATGTCATGCACCGCGTCGAGCACATCGATCCTGACACGGGACTGTTGTTCGTCCCGGACATCGTTTACCCGAGAGCGGGCAGGTATCGCAGTTCCCAGTGGCATGGCGCCGGGCCGATACAATTGTTTGCCACAGGTCTTCTCGATCCGGCTGACAAACGTTTCGAGCCTATGCTGGAATATCTGCGAATCACGCCCGAGTTTGGCTTGCTGATGGGCTTGGCCCAAAGGATGGGTCCGGATCACTGGTACATCAATCAGGTGGAGAAAACCTATTACAAATGCTATCTGGCTCGCGGCGAATTCGAGAAGGCCCTGCTGACGTTTTATTCAAATTTTACATATGGCCTGTCTAGTGATTGCTACCAGACGGTGGAGCGCATCAGGCCTCTCGACGGCAACTTTTCACCGTGGCAGCCCAACGCATCGGGCAATGGGCGGATGCTCGAAATGCTGCGCAGGATGGTGATCGACGAGCAGGAAGCGGGCAAGCTCTGGCTATTGCGTGGCTGTCCCCGCCGCTGGTTCGAACCGGGTAAATCGATCGTTGTGACCGACGCACCCACGATCTTTGGGAAAATGGCACTCCGTACTCAGGCCGACAACCGGAAGATCAGCGTTGAAATCGATGCGCCCGAACGAAAGAGTCCGAAGGAAATGATTGTGGTTATGCGTCACCCGGAACGCCTCGCGCCGTCCCGGTGCTCGGTCAATCAGACCGGCGTTCGCGTTTCAGGAGAGAATGTGATGGTGCCGGACCCGAGGGGGCATTTGAAGGTCGTCTGCGAGTACTAGGAGCCTGCGCCGCAGAAATTGATCTACTGCGCAAACTCCTAGCCGGTGGCAAAAAGTCGTCACGGCATTCGACCGACGAAATTTCGTTGCCGCTTAACCTGAATCCAGTCTCGCGTTCTGTCTGATTTCAAACGACTCCTCGGCTTTTACGGTCTGCCCCCGGATGCGGTCATGAATCTTGACTCGCACCTTGTACTTGCCAAGCCCTAGACCCGACACCGGCAGTTGGCTGATTATGACGACGCGCCGTTTCGAATAAAACTGGATCGTTTCACCCCTTTCATCGATGACTTCCTCGAGCGTCTCACCGTTCCGGACAATCTCGTAGCTGATGCTCAACGAGGGCGCCGAGTCGGTCTGATCCAGAGCCGCATTGTAGACCTGAATATAAACTCCAAATGACGGTGGAAGCGGAAATACCTTGTCGATGCTGGGACGGACGCTTACGTCGCCCAACACGAACATTACATTGTCTTTCGGCGTTTCCTTCAGCGGCCGGATGTGATCGGAAAGAATCAGAGAACTACTTGCCAGTTTCTCTTCCGGATAGGACGGAGGAATGATGCCCTGGCGAACCGTGCCGACATTGCCGCTGTTAAGATCTTTGACGACCACGTCGATCTTGTAGCGCATCTTGGGCTCCAGAAGTAGAATCTTCTGATACTGCGAGCGCCTGGTCAGCGCCTCTTTGAGCAGTGCCGGCCGATAGGACAGGCTGAGATCCTGCTCGAATTCGTGAACCACTCGATTCGTCATTGTCGTGACCCGGCCGTAGACCGCAACGTCAGCCTCGAAAATATCTCTCTGCTTCCGAAAAGTGAGATTCTTGTTGGCGACCTGAACCGTTACCGGCACCAGAAGCCGTCGGTCGCTGAGACGAAAGTAGTCTTTTTGAACCTGAATGGGGAGTGAATGGTAAGCAAGTTGGACCTTCACCAACTCCTTCAAATCGGGGTATCTGAGCTGCGGGGGGCGTTGGATTCTGTCGTAGGTTTCATACCGCTGGAAGGGACTGTCTTTGGCTCGCGGATTGATGAAAGGATATCTTTGCGAATTTCCGGGAGAGAAGTAGGGTCGATCGGCTCTGGTAGCCAACCCCATCTGCTCGGCGATCGTCGGACCGGCCCCGGCCACGTGGAGCAAGGCATCTTTCTCCTCGGCCATCAATGCCAGACGGTATTCGCCCGTCATGGATCGATCCACGAATTCGAGTTCGACGTCGGATCCGATTCCTTCGATATAACGGTAGCGCCAGATCTCAAAAGGGAAGGCTGTTGAGGATCCGCCTCCTTCGTAAATGGGGCGATCGTAGATACCCCCGGAGGCATGGGTTTCAATCTCGGCCGGTGGACCGTGGATGATATAAACGCGGCCGCGGTCGGTCAGCCAGCCCAGGATGCCGCTGGGAAAGTTCTCGTTGGCATAGGCAATGCGTCGATAATGTTCATCCTTGAACTCATTGGAAACCGTCGTCAAATCGGGATCGCGGCGGCGCCAGAACTGCTCGATAAACTGCTCCTTTTCAGCTCCGGTCGTCAACCTTTTGAAAACGTCCTTTTCGCTGTCGGTGATGATGTAAGACACGTCTCTTTCCAGCCAACGTTTGTAGTGATCCTCCTGTTCTTCGCGCCTCACCTTTTCCGTGTCCGGCTGTTTCTGCGCGGAGAAGGCAGCGGTTGTAGACGCCGGCGGCACCAGACAGGCGAGTGCCAACAGGACTCCAAGCTGGACACCACTTTTCATGACTGGAACTCTGAAGTCGATTGGTTCAATCCTATTGGTTATGCAAACCCGGTTCAACTCGCTACCGGATCAGGACTTTCCCCATTTTTCCGGGAGTTCGGGAGCACAGGGGAAGTAGGGGCACCCCTTGTGGGTGCCCGCTGTCGCCCCTCACCGATCGGCCCGCAGAGGGCGACCACAAGGGTCGCCCCTACGAGGTCTTTTCCCATTCCTGGAAGATTTGACCTGATTTTTTTGGGGGAACTCCTGTCTACCGGATCACTCCCGTCCGGGTAACGCCCAGACGGCGTTCAAGACCCCGCTGGTAAAGTCTTCTTCGGCCTGCTCGGTATACGGGGAAATGCGGGGCTCGAAGCCTCCCTCGGCGAACGCCTTCCTGGTGGTCAGATAACCGAGATACCCGTTGTTCAAACCATAGAAGAAGGTGTAGGGGAACGGAGACCGGTCCCGGACCTTCATGGCGATCTCGCCGAAGAGTTCCAGCGGCGCCGCCCAGAGCAGGATCTCCCGATTGATCTTGAGGAAGTCGACCGGGATCCTGACCAGCGTCACCCCGCCATCGGTTTCCCGCTTCAAGCCGCGCATCGCCTCCTGGTACCAAACGGTCTGCTTCTCCTTAAGCGGAGTCTCGATCATGATTCGTCCTGTCCACAGCCTGACCTCTGTCGCCGTTGCCGCAACCGATCGATTGGCCGCCAGAATTCGATTGCCCAACAAAACCTTGAACTGGCTGAGGTGATTCAGCCCCTGGTTCTTCGCATGGGGCATGGTGATGGTGCTGTAGATGGGAGCGACATCCCCCTCGGCGCCGCTCATCAACAGGAGGGGGGCTCCGGTCTTCTCTTCCACGTACTCGGCAACGACCCCCTGGGCATCTCCGCTGATCAAGAGGAACTCCGGACCGTTCACGGGCAGGACGGTGCCGTGCATGGCATAACTCGCAATCAGAGCCAGTGGGGATCCGTCCGCTCGCTCCAGACGGATCAGTCCGATTTGCCGATCCACCGGACCCTCGGGATTCAATCCGACATAGGGCACGCTGCCGTCGATCTCCCGGGGCCGCCGGTTGATGTTGGCCATGGACATCCCGGTCGCCACGCCGAGGCGAGCCGGCTCCAGTTTCTCTCGGGCCTCCACAATAGCGTCGATCAGTGCTCTCTTGAGCCAGGCAGAGTAGTCCGGGTTGGCCTTGAAAGTGCCCGAATCCTCAGGTCCAAGGCCGACCTGTGGGCCGGAATGAGTTTGGGTCGTATTCCACCAGACCTGTTCCGGCCGGATCCCCGTCTCCCTTGCCAGCTCTTGGGAGAACTCGCGGTAGACGTCGTAACGGATCAGTGCCAGATCGCTGGAGATCAGAAAGACCTGGGTCTCGCCGTCGTCCAGGGCAACGACCCGATGGTAGATCCGATCCAACACCCCCTCCGAGGGACCCGGCCTCGGATAGGCCTGCATCAGCACAGGCTTGCCGGGAGTGATGTCGACCTTGACGCAAGAGGCACGCAGCTTCCCGGCCAGAGATGGCTCGATGCTGCCGGCGCCAAAGAAGATCAGTCCCAGAATAAGCGTTGAAAATCGATGCATGGAAAGTCTCCTGACTGCTGGACAACTACCATCGGCAGGGGGGCAGCACGGATGATATATTCTGATGACTCTGAGACCAGAAAACAGCTTTTCGAGCAACATCTTTGGCGGCTCCATGCCGCCCGGAACGAAGTCAACGCAAAACCGGTCCACTTCCAGGAGGACGGCCTGATGTTCGAGGCGAAGACCAACCTGCGATCCAGTATAGTGACGATGGTGTTTTCCTCTCTACTGTTTACGGTCTTCGGCTGTGGACAGGCCGAACTCTCCCAACCCGGGCACAAGGTCGTTTTTTCGCTCGACGCCAAGGTGCCGATGCGGGATGGAGTCCATCTTTCGGCTGACATCTACCGGCCGGATGCACCCGGCCCGTTCCCCACTTTGATGTTGATGACCGCCTACAACAACATGCGTCCCGACGTGGTGAGCCGGGCGGTCTATTTCGCCGAAAGGGGCTATGCCGCGGTCACGGTGGATCTCCGCGGCCGTCACGACTCCGAGGGGGTCTGGCACCCCTACGTCAATGACCCGCAGGACGGATTCGACACTCAGAAGTGGCTGGCCGAGCAGGACTGGTGCAACGGGAAGATCGGGACCTTCGGGCATTCCTACGACGGCTTCACACAGGTGATGCCGGCCCGTTACCAGCATCCCAACCTGAAAGCCCTGATGCCGAGCGCCAATCAGGAGACCAACTTCGGTCACCTCTACAACGACGGCATCCCCCAATTGAACGTGATCTTCGTGGCCGAGTTCCTCTGGGTCAACCGGGGCATGGCCTTCTGGCCCGGCATTTTCGACCATCCCCTGATGGACTGGAACGAGATCTTCTCGCGGCTCCCCCTTTACACCGCCCTGGATGAGATGGTGGACCGTCCCTGGGTCAAGACGCTGTTGGATCACCCCACCTACGACGACTACTGGAAGTCCTACGGAACCAAGGGAAAGGGGATTATATACGAAAGTGCCGAAAAGGTTTCCCGTAGGGGTTGACAATCCCGGTACTTTCCTATAGAATATGTCTTGTAAGTCAGGAGGCTGCAATGAGTTACGAGACACGGAACAAGGCACCCGGAAAGGCGTTCCGAGAGGGACTTTCACTGCGCGGATTCTTCAAGAGATTTCCCGACGATAAAGCCGCTGAGGAATGGTTCATAAAGCGGCGGTGGCCGGAGGAAGTCTGTTGCGTCCATTGCGGCTCCACCAACGTCCAGACCGGAGCCAAGCATCCTTCCATGCCGTATCGTTGCCGCGATTGCGGCAAGCGGTTCAGCGTCCGGGTCGGGACGGTTATGCAGTCCTCCAAACTCGGCTATCAGACTTGGTTGCTTGCGACCTACCTCCTTACTACCAGCCTCAAGAGCGTTTCCTCCATGAAGCTGCATCGTGACCTGGACGTAACACAGAAGACGGCTTGGCACCTTGCTCACCGGATACGGAAAGGTCTGAACCTGACTGGAATGGCCCTGTTCTCCGGCCCGGTCGAGGCTGACGAGGCGTATCTCGGCGGAAAGCGGAAGAATATGCCGAAGGCCAAACGCGCCAAACTGGAGGGACGTGGAGCCGTTGGAAAGACGGCCGTGGCTGCCGTCAAAGATCGCCCCTCCAACCAAGTGTCGGCCCGAGTCGTCCCTGACACCAAGTCTGAAACCCTCTCCCGTTTCGTCTTGGAGCACGTGGGAGAAGATGCCAAGATCTACACCGACGATTCAACCTCTTACGGCCGGCTTGTCAATCACGAGACGGTCAAGCATTCTCTTCAGGAGTACGTCAAAGGCAACTGCCACACCAACGGAGCCGAATCGTTCTGGTCGATGTTGAAGCGGAGTTACCACGGAACCTTTCACCACTTCTCGGAACAGCACACCGACCGATACGTTGGAGAGTTTGCCGCACGTCACAACCTAAGGCGCATGGACACGTTGGATCAAATGGCCCTGGTCGCTGACCGGATGGTGGGAAAGCGGCTGCGTTACAAGGATTTGGTGGGTTGAACGAAAATCGACTGAGCTTTGGAGACCACCTTGAAGTCATGCGGGAGGATGTCCCGGATGAATCCGTTGGGAACACACCCAAGACATTGGCCTTCCCCATACCATCACACACGCTCAGGAGCTTGCCAGCATCGATAAATTCCGGTTTGAGAGGTGGGCTGCTGCTCTGGTGGAGGGTACGGAGCCGAACCGAATCCAGAGACGGGATGGCGGAATTGACGGCGTGGGACGGCTCCCGATCCGCAAGGGCCGGTTCATTGACATCGTTTCTCAGGTCAAAGGCGGCTCTACCAATCCCGGACACGTCCAAGCCTTCAACGGCGCACGTCGACAGGCCGGAGCTGATCTCGGCATCTTCACCTGCTTTCGAGACCGAGTGACCAACGGCATGAGAAATGCCGCCGTCAACGCCGGACGCTTCATGGACCTGCCCAAGATTCAAATCTACACGGCGGAAGACTACTTTGAGGGGAAACAACCTAGGATGCCGAGGGCCGCATGAAGAAACCCAGACACAATCCCCAACATCCCACCATCGAACTGGTCAAGGATTCCTACCAACCGACCAAGGCCGAACTGGAACCGGATATGCGCGTGGAAGCAGACTTCGAGGAGCTGGCCCGTGCATTGGTCCAGCCCGTGAATATCAGATGGATAGACCGGCCACGGAACCGGCGTTAATGCTCAGGTTTCGGCACTTTCGTATATAATCCCCAAGGGAAAGTACGACCAGATCCAGGTCCCCGCCTACTTCCTGACCGGTTGGTACGACAACCTGGAACATGAGATCTGGCGGCAGTTCATCGGCTTTCGAGAGGAAGGGGGATCCGAGTTGGCCCGGAAGCAGACCAAGATCCTGGTCGGACCCTGGTCCCATTCCTACAATCAGACCTACGACAACTGGGTGATCGACTTTGGGGAATCCTCCCTTCTCGACGTCGAGGAGTTGCACGTCCGATGGTATGACTATTGGCTCAAGGGCATCCCCAACGGCATCGACCAGGAGGCCCCCATCCGGCTGTTCGTGATGCGCGCCAACAAGTGGCGTGACGAGCACGAATGGCCCCTGGCCCGCACCCGGTGGACCAAGTACTACCTGAATAGCGGCGGAGCCGCCAACTCCGTCCCTGGCGACGGCACCCTGGGAACGTCACCCCCGCCTGACGGTGCTCCTCAAGACAGCTTCCAATACGATCCCGCCAACCCCGTCCCCACCGTGGGAGGACAGACCGAGTTTCCTCCCGACCAGAGAGGGCCTCAGGACCGCCGGCCCGTCCAGAAGCGGGACGACGTCCTGATCTATACCAGTGAGCCCTTGACCCAAAAGCTGGAGGTCACGGGCCCCATCGAGTTGAAGCTCTATGCCGCTTCCAGCGCGGTCGACACCGATTTCACTGCCGTCTTGACCGAGGTGTTGGCGGATGGAACGGCAATTCACATCAGTGAGGGGATCCGCCGGGCCAGCTTCCGGGAATCGTTGGAAAATCCGACCTTGATCGAACCCGGAAGGGTCTACGAGATTCCAATCGAGATCTGGGAGACGAGTTGGGAGTTTCAGCCGGGAAGCCGCATCCGGCTGGAGGTTTCCAGCAGCAACTTCCCACGTTTCGCCAGGAATTTGAACACCGGCAATCCATTGGGCAAGAGTGCGGAGATGAAGGTCGCGACCCAGACCATCTATCACGATGACCGCTACCCGTCTCATGTGGTCCTGCCGGTCATTCCCGACTGATTCGAATACGAATGGATACCGGTTCCGATCCGACCGGCGTCACAGGCGAGTCAGGCTTCTTCGCAACGCATCCAGAAACTGGGCGGCCTCGGCGCCGTCGACGACGCGATGATCCGCCGCCAGCGTGAGCGACATCTCGGGCCGAATCCCGATCATCCCCTGGTTCACGAAGGGTCGCTCCCGGATCTCTCCGACGGCCAGCAGCGCACTCTGGGGGGGATTGATCAGGCCGTTGAACTCGCGGATCCCGTACATGCCGAGGTTGCTCAGAGTGAAGGTGCCCCCGGCGAAGTCTTCGGGAAGGACTTTCCCCGCTCTGGCGCGACTCACCAGATCAACCAGTTGCTCGTCGATTTCGTCGATCGTTCCGGAAGCGCAATCACGCAGGACGGGGACGAGCAGTCCTCGATCGGTGGCCACCGCAACATTGATATTCACATCGCGGTGGATCTCGATGTGATCCTCTTTCCAGGAGGCGTTGAAACGGGGATTGCGCTTCAGCAATTCCGCCAGCACCTTGACCAAAAACGCGGTCATCGAGATCCCCTGGGCGGTCTGCCGCCGTTGCCGGTACGCCTTCAGCAGTGCGCTGGCGTCGGCGTCCACGGTCAGATGGAACTGAGGGATGGTCGTGGCGCTCTCGATCATTCGCTGGGCCACCACACGCCTTATCTGCGAGAGTTCCTCCCGCTCCGTTTCGGGTCCACTGCCGGAGGCTATGGCTGCCGAGCCGGGTTGGGAGGCGCCGATCAGTTGTTCCACATCGGCCCTGACGATCCGGCCTCGGGGCCCGGTTCCCCGGATCCGGCCCAGATCGATGCCATGCTTCCGGGCCAGACGCCGGGCTGCGGGCGCCGCGCGCACATTGGGCTCGGCTGAGAGCCTGGTCGAGCGGGCCGGGCGCCGCGGTACGACCGAACCTTCCGGAACGCCTTCCGTGGCGGGACCCGTCCTCGTCGATTCGGCGGAAGTTGGACGCGGAATTGGAGATTCGCCGGCGGCAGTCTCGTCCTCGATGACGGCCAGAAGCTGTGCGACGGAGACGTGACCTTGGTCGACACAAATCTCTCGCAAGATCCCGGTGGCCGGGGAATCCAACTCCACCGCCGCCTTTTCGGTTTCGACCAGGACCAGGGATTCGCCCGCTTGAACGGCGTCCCCTATCTTCTTCAGCCACCG
Organism: Acidobacteriota bacterium; assembly: GCA_965217775.1. Taxonomy (GTDB): domain Bacteria; phylum Acidobacteriota; class UBA6911; order RPQK01; family JAJDTT01; genus JAJDTT01. Next base: position 443,188 of record CBDCJH010000002.1, on the reverse strand, counting down.
AATGACCGTGCCTCCGGCATCGGAGATCCCGTATGCGGGCATTCTGAGATCGGTCATGGCGAATCACCTTTGCCCAGCGGCGTCCGTGAAGTCAAACCGATTGCTCCGTGGCGAACTCAAAGGTCAAGCTGCTCCCGAACCGCCGCTTTCAGCAGCTCAGCGTTGGGAATCAACTCTTTCTCCAAGGCCGGAGAGAACGGAATAGGCGTATGTTGCATTCCCAGTGCGACGACCGGAGCGTCCAGCCAATCGAATGCCGCTTCTCCGATCTCGCTGGCCAAGCAGGCGGCAAAAGAGCCTTGGCGGGGAGCCTCGTTCAAGACCACCGCCGTGCGTGTTTTTCTGACTGAGGAAACGATGGTTTCCATATCGAGGGGCACGATAGTCCGGGGATCGATCACCTCCAGTTCGACGTTCTCCCGCCGCGACAGATCGTCGGCGGCCTTGAGAGCCTCCTGGACCATCGCTCCGGTGGCCACGACGGTGACGTCATCCCCCGGGCGACGGATGACCGCTTCCCCGAAGGGAATCGCATAGTCGATTTCGGGGACCGGACCCTTGGTCTGGTAGAGCAGCTTGTGCTCCAGGAACAGGACCGGATTGTCATCCCGGATCGCGGTCTTCAGCAGACCCTTGGCATCGTAGGGCGTGGTCGGCATGACCAACTTCAATCCGGGAACGTGATAGAGCCACGCTTCTAGACTCTGTGAATGGGTGGCGCTGCCGCTGCCGCCGGCGCCGGTCGCGGTTCGAATCACCACCGGCACCTTGACCTGGCCGCCGGTCATGTAGTGGAGCTTGGCCCCGAGATTGACGATCTGGTCCATGGCCAGGGTCGTGAAATCCACGTACATCAATTCAACCACGACCCGATAGCCGCGCACGGCCGCCCCGATCCCCACTCCGGTGAAGGAATTCTCCGAGATCGGCGTATCCCGGACGCGATCCTTGAACTGGCGGGCCAGACCGCGAGTGACTCCGAACAACCCTCCCAGGATTTCGACGTCTTCTCCGATGACGATCAAACGATCGTCACCTGTCATCTCCTCCCGGAGCGCTTCGTTGAGAGCTTGGGTGTACGTGATCTTGCGGCTGCCTGCGGGCGGCTCAGGGCGGGGGGGAACGTAAGCCGGCGAATAGACCTCCGTGGTGGCTTCGGACGGATCCGGCCATTCCGAATCCAAAGCAAAGCGAAGGGCGTCTTCCACCCGAACGCGCACACGAGCGCGAATGGCCTCGTCCTCTTCCTCCGTGAGGACGTTCGTCTGCTCACGACGGAGGCGGTCGATGGGATCGCGATGCTTCCATTCCTTGACTTCCTCCGCCGGCGCCGGGTGCAGGGCGGGCGGAAAGACGGTGGCGTGCGGTTCGTAACGGAAGGTATTGCAGACGATCAGGGACGGACCCTTGCCGTCCCGGGCCTTCCCCACCGCTCTCTTGGCCGCCTCGTGTACCGCGGCGAAATCGTTGCCGTCGACACTGAACCCGGGTATCCCATAGGATCCGGCCCGGACGGCCAAATCCTCAACGGAAGTCACGTTCGACGACTTCACCGTCATGGCGTAGCCGTTGTTCTCGCAGACGAAAACGACGGGAAGCTTCCAAGCCGCGGCCAGGTTGAGCCCCTCGTGAAAGGTTCCCTGGTTGGCGGCTCCGTCGCCGAAAAAGCAGACGGTCACTCGGCTGTCCCGGCCCACTTGGCTGGCCAGGCCGCTTCCGACCGCAAGCGGGATTCCGCCACCCACGACACTGACCGCTCCCAGCATCCCGATCTTGAGATCGATGACGTGCATCTCGCCGCCCTTGCCCTTGCAATACCCAGTGGCTTTACCGGCAAATTCGGCCATCGAGCGTCGTAGATCGGCCCCCTTGGCGATGAGGTGGCCATGGCCCCGGTGAGTGCTGGTGATGAAGTCATCCCGCTCCAGTGCCTGGCAGACGCCGACCGCGACTGCCTCCTGTCCCTGGTAGGTGTGGGCATGGCGCGGGAAATTGCCGCCCCGGAACTGGCGAGTCACCTCTTCCTCAAACGCCCGAATGGTCAACATGTCTTCGTAGGCCTTTATTGCCAGCGATCTGTCTGTCTTTTCCATTTCAGGTCAGCTTCCAACCAGCAGGGCCTTTACGGTTCCATAGCAGAAGGATAGCTCACTGGTCGCGGATCGACTACGCCGGGTCCGGTTCCAGTACGCCTGAAGGTCTGCGAGAAGATCCCCTACCGGCCGGCACCTCGCGGGAGCGGCGGCTCTCAGTCGCCGAACTCCGGAGATAGGGTGAGACGCAGCGTAACGGGCGAAAACGGAAACGGGCGACTGGAAAGTTGCCTTGTCAAAGGCGCTCCGTAGATCGCTTCTACGATTTGACGCTGCGCCGGATGGAGGAAGACCGCCCATTTCTCCGCTGGATATTCAAGAGCGTGCTCCAACTCCGCTACGTCGTCTATGACGCGGAATCTTCGTTGAGCATCAGGATGCTCGAAGGGATCGGGAACGACCTCCGGCTGGACGGGTTTCGGAGTTTCCCCGACGGCGAACTTGAGCAATGCCTCCGCCGCCTCTTCCGGAAGATGATCGGCGATTTCCAGAATACTGTCCTCGTCGGCTTTGCGTACGTCGTTCAGCGATTCCGGCGGCACTCCGTAACTCAGCAGCTCGCGCTCGGCGAGGTGTTTGAACAGAAGCGGCTTGGGCGACAAGTCCTTCTCGACATCCACGAATCTGGGGACCGTGATCTCTTCACCCGTCTCCCGAACTTCCACCAGTTGGGCCGCACCGGTCTTGGGGTGGGTGACCAGTTTGCGCCGTTCGGCCCAATGGTAGGCTCTGTCATGGTGATCCACGTAGCACAGCAGCAGGTTCTTGCCGGTCCGATGGACGATCATCCGAACATCACGATTGACGCGCACGGACCAGAACCGTGGATCGCGGGCTCGGTCCAGCTTGTGGAACCGGTGTCCGGGCTGCGCCGGGTTCAATCGGAGGTCGAGGACGGTGGTCTTGGCTGCCTTCTGCTCGTTACCAGTCAGCTTGGCCAAGCCTCCGGTGAAGGTGTCGGCGATAAGGAAGTCCATGCTTGCCTTGACTCACAGATCTCCGACGAAGAAGTCACAACGGCATGTGTCCGGCACGAATCGACCGTCGCGGTTGACGGTGCATACGGACGGATTCCCGGTCTTGCTGGGGTGAAGAGTTCTGTCAAACAAAGGATCCCGATTCCCCAAAAATCCGACTTGTGCAGCTTGAAGAAGCGTCACTCGATGCGGCCAGCCGTGCTGAACCATCAGTTGTTACCGGCGGAGGCGTTACGGATCCCGCGGGTGTTGGGGTGAAACGATAGGAACCGTCACGAAATCATTCTCAGTACAACCAACAGATCACTGGGACATTTACCAACTATCCGCGCCAAACCCTCGCGTGTCTTTGTCTTTCGTCACTCTGCGGGCGGGGTACCGCACGTAATTCCGGCCGGAGTCGACTTGGCGGCGCCGGATACGTCGGAAGATCTGATCGACGTCGTACTCGCACTGAGCGGCAAGTCTGTTTCTTATAGCGCGAACTTCATCCACAATCGGGTCACTCCTCATCGTTGATGTCCTCCATCAATTCATCTGGACTGCAAATCACGGGGGATTCAACACCCGACCGCCGACAGACGGACTCAATCTGCATCCTTGTCATCGCGTTGGCGATATGACGAAAGTTCCAAGTGACAAGGTATTCGACTCCGTTGGCTGCAGCGATGGCGATATGGGCAGCGTCACGGACGGCTCGCTCAGGGATGGCACCGGCGGCGACTAGCCGTTCAGTCAGCATTTGCGCTTCGGGAGTCGCTTCAAGCTGCACCAGTGAGGCGATCGCGTTCAACCGTTTCCTGGCCGCGTCAGGATCACCCGCACCCGCTTCCTCGTAGACCAGATCGGAAATCACCAGTTCGAACCTTGTTTCGGCCCTCGTCCACCAGTCGCGCGTGCTCTGCTGATGTCCCGCAACAACGATGTCACGCGCCGGACGGGCAGTCAGATAGCTGACTACGGTGGTCTCAACATATACGCGTGGTTTGATGTCCGAAATCCCCCGCTCAGACACGGAACACCTTCATCACTTCGTCGCCGAGGTGGTTGATGACCTTGACGACGATCCGGCCGGACTGGGGTTTGGCGAAGGGGCGAGAGGTGTCGCTACGAAGGGTAGCCCAGGCATCTCGGTTGATCTCGGCTTCTTTCAATTGTCCATCGCGACTGTCGGAGAGAAGGAAGTAGGGATAGCGTGCGCCCATGACACGAGAGCGGGCCAGGGCGAGGGCGACGCGAGACGTGTCGATGGTGATCCAGCGCCGGCCCCATTGTTCGGCTACGTAGGCAGCCGTACCGGATCCACAGGTGGGATCCAGCACTAGGTCGCCGGGATCCGTAGTCATCAAAATGCAACGCTTGACGGCTTCGGTAGCAGTTTGCACTACATACACCTTTGGATCTGTACGGCTTTGGACGCCGCCCACGTCAAGCCATACATTTGTCCGAGGATAAACTGAGAAGTCATCTAAAAAACGGACATAGCGATTCGATTTTCCTTCCACCTCCTGGATGAAGAGCGGCGGCGCCTGCTCGTCGAAGACCATCTCGCGTTGCCGGCGTCCACGCTTTCTAGGTTTCGGGATCGGCGTGATGAATTCGGCCGGCCGACGGCTTTCGATGATCTTCTGAGTCGGCTGCCCGGCCCCGTCCAGTTCCCAATGCCGGTTCGGATACTCGTACGGCGAGTTGAGGATGGGGCGTTCGAAGAACAGGTTGGTCAAGTTCATCGTCATGTCGCCAGGATTGTCGTCGGTACGCTGGAGCACTTCGACCCTCTTCCGGTTCACTTTCTCTGCCCCGGATCTACTCACTTCCCGAAAGGATTCGTGATGGTGACGCCTGAAATCTGCTGTCCATGCTGACGGTCTTCGCTGTATAGGATTCTGCAGCCCGCTTCGATCGCGGCCGCAAAGAACAAGAACCCGAGACGTGGGTGTCGAGAATATATTCAACGCTCATTTATCGGATCCCGAGTGAACGTGTGTCCTCCGGTGAAAATGCTGGCTTGCAACTCGCGGATCACTCTCATGGCCGCGGCAGCCTGGTGCCCCGCCTCAATCAGGTTCTCGTCGGCGCTCAAGGGGATATTTTTCATGATCAGATCCATATTTTCATCGGCAAGTTTACACGGTTGCAGCGTACACTTTCCTGATGTGGCGATCCGCGACTTCAGCCGCGGCACCGCCGCCAAATGGGAGCGGGGTGCATTCCAGCCGTCGAACTCCACAGTATCAACGGAGCAGAGAAGGAACAGGCGACTGGGAGTCACCCCTCCTGCAGGCGACAAGAAAGTCGCCTGTCCCAATGGGCGGCAAGAAAGCCGCCTCCCGTGGAGCCGGATCTTCGACGACCTCAAAGAGATCACGTCTTGAACCGTCTCCCGGTGCAAGTTAGGCTACTCAGCCACGGTGAACGCCTGTTGGAGATGAAGACCCTGCGCACGATCCGACACAACACCGAAGATACTCACCAATCCTGTTTGTTATCTGATTATGAGTGAACAACAAGGACACATCCGGATTGGCGCCGACGTTGGCGGTACGTTTACAGACGTGATCCTCCTGGACGCCGAGGGTAGAATCTGGAGCCAGAAGGTGCCTTCGACTCCCCCCGACTTCGAGCAGGCGGTCCTGCTCGCCAGCGCGAGTCTTATGCGCGAGAGCAGGACCGGCGGTCCCGCGGTGAGGCAAGTCGCTCACGGTACCACGGTGGCCACCAACGCCGTCTTGGAACATCGGGGCGCCAAGACGGCCCTGATCACCACCAAGGGCTTCCGGGACGTGCTGGAGCTGCGCCGCATCCGGGCTCCCCAGATCTACGACGTGTTTTTCGACAAACCGGAGATTCTGGTGGAACGCTATCTCCGTTTCGAGGTCGACGAGCGGATTGCGGCCGACGGCGCCGTCCTGACACCGCTGAATGAAGCCGATCTATGGCGTATCAAGGAGCGGCTCGAGGCCGAGGCAGTCGAGTCCATCGCGGTCTGTTTCATCCATTCGTACGCGTATCCCCAGCATGAGATGGTCGTGGGCCGGTTTCTGCGCAAGCATTTCCCTAACACACCCGTCTCGCTTTCGCACGAGGTGCTGCCGGAGCGGAAGGAGTACGAACGGACGGCAACCACGGTCGTCAACGCTTACGTGCGGCCCATCATGCACGTGTACCTGAACGCCCTGCGGCACGGACTTCACGACCTGGAAATCGATGCCCCGCTCCACATCATGCAGTCCGCAGGCGGATTGACGCCGGACGACAATGCGGCGCGCCGTCCCGTGTTCGTGCTGGAATCGGGCCCGGCGGCGGGAGTCCTGGCCGCAGGTTTTACGGCTGGCCGTCTGGGGATCGAAAACGTCATCACACTGGACATGGGGGGAACCACGGCCAAGGCCTCCATGATCGAAGGCGGAAAGATCGACTACAGTCCGGAATACGAGGTGGGCTCCTCACTCTCCGTCGTCAGCCGGCTGGTGGGAGGCGGCGGTGAACTGATTCGGGCGCCCAGCATCGACATTGCGGAGGTGGGAGCCGGTGGCGGAAGCATCGCCTACCTGGACCGGGCCGGGGGCCTGCGGGTCGGTCCGCGCAGTGCCGGCGCCGTGCCCGGCCCCGTCTGCTATCAACGGGGTGGCCGGGCAACCACACTGACGGACGCCAACGTGGTCCTGGGCTACATCCGGCCCGGCGATCTGGCGGACGGCCAGGTCAGTATCGATCGCGAATCCGCGGAGAGAGCCATTACCGACCAGATCGCAGCGCCTCTGGGCCTGGATCTCATTCAGGCGGCCGAAGGCATCCATCGCATCGGAAATGCCCGCACCATGAGGGCTTTGCGGGCCGTCTCCACCGAACGCGGACGCGACCCGCGCCATTTCGTGTTGATGGCGTTCGGGGGCTCCGGGCCGATCCATGCTGCGGGCCTGGCGCGTGAACTGGGCATCAGCCGAATGATCGTTCCTGCGCTGCCGGGCCTGTTCAGCGCCTTGGGACTGCTCTTTTCGGGAATCGAGCACCACGACGTTCGCAGTTGTCTGCTTTCCGGAACAGATTTGACGGCGACGGCGCTTCGGAACGTCAGCGACGAGATGCGCGCGAAGATGCTGGCCCAGTTCCAGGCCGAGGGCTTCCCCGCCGAACAGGTCCGGTTGTCGGCCGCCTGCGACGTACGCTTCAAGGGGCAGACCTCCGAGATTCGCTTGGAGATCACCGCAGACGAGATCAGCGGCCATACCGTCCAAAACCTGTGCACTGATTTTGTAGCGGAGCACGAGAAACTCTACGGACACCGTTCCGATCCCGACAATCCCATCGAAGTGGTGGCCGTCCGATTGATCGGCCGGGCCGGGGAACCGCGCCAGGAGGGGGCCTTGAAGCCGGCCGAATATCTGGGCACCAGGGCGCCCAGCCGCAGGGCCTGTTTTTCCGGAACGGTGATGGATGCGCCCGTGCTGGGCCGTAGCGACCTGAGAGACCCTCAAAATGGTCCTTTGTTGATCGACGAATACGATTCGACCATCGTCGTACCGCCCGGCGCCCGTGCCTGGCTGGACCAACAGGGGAATCTAAACCTGGAGTTCGTCGATGACCGAGATCGATCCCATCACCCGTGAAATCATTCAGAACGCCCTCTCGTCGGCCGCCGACGAAATGTCACTGGCGCTCTATCGGACGGCTTACTCCACGATCGTCCGGGACTGTCTCGACTACTCCACGTCACTGTGCAACGCCCAGGGCGAGATGATCGCGCAAGGCGTGACGATCCCCCTGCATCTGGGATCGGTCCCCCACGCCATGGAGACCCTGCTGGACAAGTACGGCGACGACATGGAGCCGGAGGACGTTTTCATCATGAACGATCCTTTCGGCGGAGGAATGCACATCCCCGACATCTATGTCGTCAAACCCATTTTCATTGAGGGCCGTCGAGTTTCCTTTGCCGTCAGTACGGCACACCACCTCGATCTGGGAGGACGTCTGCCCGGAAGCTCGGCGTGTGACAATACGGAGATTTTCCAGGAAGGATTCCGCATTCCCTGGCTCAAACTCTTCCACCAGGGAGAACCCGACGTGGCGATCTTCGAGTTGATGCGCACCAATGTCCGGGTTCCCGAGCAGACCATCGGTGACCTCCGGGCCCAGGTTGCCGCCTGCAACATCGGTGCTCGCGCCGTCCAGTCGCTCGTGGAGCGTCATGGTCCCGAGACATTTGCCGATTGTGCCGACGATCTCATCGCCTACACGGAGCGCCTGATGCGGGCCGAGATCGCCGCCTGGCCGGACGGCAGCAACACCTTCACCGACTACATGGACAGCGATGGAGTCGGAGGGCCGAGGGTGCGTCTCCAGGTGAAGGTCACTATCGAAGGCGATTCCCTGACCGCCGACTTCACCGGCACCGATCCGCAAGTCCGCGGGGCACTCAACAGCACGCTCTCCTTCACTGAAGGCGCCGTAGCCGTCTGTGTCCGCTGCGCCATGCGGGAGGAGGTGCCCAATACCGCCGGCATGTTCAAGCCCCTGAACATCATTACCGAGCCCGGCACCGTGGTAAACGTCGTCATGCCCGGCGCCTCATCGATGCGCGGCGTGACCGGCTTTCGCATGGTCGATGCGATTTTCGGTGCGCTGGCCGGGCTGCTGCCCGACCGGATTCTGGCAGCAGGTGAAGGAGGCAACACGTTGGTGGTGATCGGGGGGATGCGAAAGGACCGGTCGCCGTATGTCTACTACGAGTTGATGACCGGAACCTGGGGTGGCCGTCCGGACCGCGACGGCAACGACGGCCTCTGCAATCCCATCAACGTCGCCAGCAACATACCCGTAGAGCACGCCGAGACCGAGTACCCGCTCCGCATCCGGCGCTACGGCCTGGTGGGAGACTCGGGAGGCGCCGGAAGGTACCGCGGCGGCTTGGCCGTCGAACGGGAATGGGAGTTGATGGAGGGCGAAACCCACTTGGCCATCCGTTCCGACCGGCGCGACCACCTCCCTTATGGACTCTACTCGGGGAAACCTGGAACGGGTTCCCTCACCGTTCTGAGCCGGGAGGAAGACCAGGAAGTCCTTCCCGTCATGATTTCGAGCACGTTGAAGGAAGGCGACGTTCTCTACCATCGGCAGCCTGGGGGCGGTGGCTGGGGCGAACCGCTCGATCGGCCCCCGGAGGCCGTTCAGCGGGACGTCAGGAACGAGAAAGTGTCGATCCAAGCGGCTCGCGATGACTACGGCGTGGTTTTCGACGACGATCTGGCAGTGGACCAAAAGGCCACGGCAGTCCTGCGTCGGCGGCTCCGCAATGAGAATTCGGTGGCCGTTCACGAATTGTGATGCGGTAGTCCACCTTTTCAATCTCCAAGGGACACCGTCTCGGCGTCCGCCGCCAGGCGCATCCTGGTCACCGGTCCAGGAAAGGGGATTCCGATGAAGATTCAGGACATCCGTCTGCTGCCGCTCCGCGGCGAAACTCCCGATGGTGGATGGGATGACAAGTTTTCCGATCTCGAGAACAACCTGCACACGCTGGTCGAGGTCATCACCGATGAAGGCGTGACCGGGGTGGGCAGCGCGTTCACCTCGGAACGGCTGATCCGGGGCGCCATCGAAGTGATGCGGCCGTTCCTGATCGGCGCCTCCGCCCTGGATCCGGCGGCGACGACCGAGACTTGCCACCAGCAGACCTTCTGGCAGGGCCGCGGCGGGGCCGTCACCCACGCCATTTCGGGCATCGACATCGCGCTCTGGGACATTCTCGGGAAGGTCACCGGCCAGCCCATCAGCCGGCTGCTGGGAGGCCGCTACCGCGACCGGGTCAAGCCGTACGGTTCCCTGCTGATGGATGAACCCGAAATATTGCGAGCCTCGCTGAAAGACGGGCTCAGCCGGGGATTCCGTGCCTTCAAGATCGGGTGGGGTCCGTTCGGCCGCCGTGACCGGCAGACCGATGAAGCCATCGTCAAGGCCGCGCGCGAAACGGTGGGTCCGGATATCGAATTGATGGTGGACGCCGGCGGTTCGGATGCCTTTTGGCCGCATGGCTACAAATGGGGACTGCAGACCGCGCAGATGCTCGCTGACTACGGGATTACCTGGTTTGAAGAGCCGCTACGGCCGGATGATCTGAACGGCTATGTGGCGTTGACCGAAAATGCGCCGCTGCCCATTTCCGGCTGTGAAGTCTTCACGCGGCGACAGTCATTTATCGAGTGGATCGAACGGAGAGCCGTGGACTACATCCAGCCCGACGTCACCAAAGTCGGAGGAATCAGCGAGGAAATTCGCATTGCTCGATATGCGGACGATCACTCGATCCGTTTCGTTCCTCACGGCTGGAATACGGCGATCGGCCTGGCAGCCGATCTTCAACTCGTCGCCGCCGTCCCCTGTGCGCGCTGGGTCGAATACATTACGCCGGCACCCTACATCGAAGAGCTGCTGGCCGTCCCCATTCATCCCGATGAAGACGGGATGATTCCGATTCCGGACGGTCCGGGACTCGGCCTGGAGTGGAACCCGGACGGGATCGCCCGGTTTACCGGTGGAATGCAGTTGACGCCTTCTTCGATTTAGTAAAGTGCCGCCACGCCACCCTCGAGCTGGTGGAGGATCCGGACTTCTTCGTCACCGAGGGCTCTGTCAAAAATCGCCAACTCATCGAACAAGCCGACGTAGTTGATCCCCAACCGAATCGTACTCCCGGGAAGATCCCAGGTGAACGGTTCCTGAATCCCTTCGGCGGCGCCCTGAAACCGGCCGTCGAGATAGAGCCGGGCCGTGCCGCCGGCATCACTGTTCAGGCCGGTGTAGGTCATCACGATGTGGGTCCAACTGCCGCGCTTGAACGGAGGGCGTGTGACCGCAACCAGCCGGTTCATGAAATCTAGATTGTCATTTGGGGAGACTTTCTGCGGATTCCAGACCTCCAGATCCCCGAAGACTCCAAGCCTGAATTCCCGCGGCGGGTCCTTGCTGAAGTCCACCCAGATCGCGGCGTCGTTGTAGGCGCTGTCCGTCACCTGGATCGGGTCGCAATAGCCGGGCTCCAGATCTTCATCCGGATTCAGATTGAGCCAGAAGGAGATGGTGCCGGCCCAGTTTTCGGTCGAGTAGGCCAGGTTCTTCTCGGACCTGTAGAACAAGGCGCGTTTATAGCTCCGGCTGAATTTGAGTGCGCTTCCAATCTGGCCTGCATTGTTTTCGATGGTGATGTCCGGGTCGTCGATGCCGGGCGACGCCTGGTCGAGCTGGTCGTACTTGGGCGCCGTGTAGATCTGCGAATCGCCTCGGGCGAAATCGGCGACGGGCCCCTGGTCAAAGGAGGCATGGAAGCTGAGCGCCGCGCTCAGACCGTCACTTGGCGACGACGGCTCTTCCTTCACCTCGGCCGGGTCCGAAACCGAGCAGCCTGCGGTCCCGATCACGAACAGGAGGCCGGGAAGATACGCTCTGAGACGGGCGAGTCGATACGGCATGATTTTTCTCTCCGTTCCTCCTACCGGCCCAACCTTCAACTCTCAGCCGAAACCGGCGAGTCTGATCTGTCGCTCTCCAGCCGCTTGCCGACCACCAGGACCACGGTTGATATCAACACGCCAATCAGCACCGGGTCGAACACCCAGATGAAAAAGCTGGCTCCCGCCTTGAGCTCCCGGGGCATGACGGCCTGAGAGACGATGACCGCTACCGCACTGACCGTCAACGCAGCCAACACCGTCCGGGTTTTCTTGCGCATGGACGGGAAGAGAAGGACGGCGATCAACACCGGCGACAGCGAGCCCGCCACCAGCCGGCCCCCGGCAAAGAACAGCTCCAGCAGCAGCGGAATGTAGTAGTAGGTGACGCAAGCCAGAACCGCGGTCAGCAAGATACTCAATCGGGACACCAGGAGCATCCGCGACGCGCCGGCCTGGGGATCGATGAACCTCTGGTAGATGTCCACGGTCACGTTCGATCCCATGGTCCCGATGGTGGAACTCAAGGTCGACATGTTGGCGCTCAAGATGGCGATGAAAATGATGCTCCCCAGGTATGGCCCCGCCAACTGACCCGAAAGGCTCAAAAAGACCTGGTCGGCTTCGACGTCCTTGCCAAAGAAAGCGATTCCGACCAACCCCAACAAGGCCGGAATGATGTACCACAATATGGTCAGGAACCCGCCGTAGATGAACCCTCGGCGTGCCACCTCGGCGCTGGATGCCGAAAAGGCTCTCTGCGCCAAGCTCTGGTACCCGCAGGCCAGGAAGAAGCCCATGGAGAACCAGCCCAGGATCTCCAACGCATCGAAGTTGCCCGTGAAGGAGAACAGCGCCGGCTCGTCGACCTTCTCCACCATTGCCCCCAGACCGCCCAGATTCACAATGGACAGGACCAGAAGCAGCACCGTGCCGAGCACGATGATGAAGAACTGGATCGTATCGGTGAGCAGCACCGCCCACATCCCCCCCAGCGCCACGTAGAGGACGGTGATGAAATAAGTCAGCACGAGGGCGGTGAAGATGCTGATATCCAGCGCCGACGAAGTCACGATGGCGGTGGCGCCGATGGTCCCCGCCGTGGCGCCGAAATCTCGCAGCATTGCCACGAACAGCGCCACCAGGCGATGCGTCGGACCGAAGAAGCGTTCCAGGATCTGAGGAGTGGTGATGACCCGGAGCTTCCACATTCGAGGAATGAGAAAGATTCCGATCCACAGGGTACCTATCCCGACGGCGCTGGTGTGCCAGTAGGAACTGAGACCGAAGCTCTTGCCGAAGCCGGTGATGGTGATCAGGGTGACGCCGTTGATCCAGGTGGCGGCCACCGAGCAGGCGATCAGCCAGGGACCCACGCTTCGCCCGGCGACGGTCATGTCCTCATAGGTCGTCACGCGCCGCTTCGCGCTCCAGACGCCGATCCCCACTACGACCAGCAGATAGACGGCGACCAGGGGCCAGAGGATCTCGTTCATGGAGAAATCAGGTGAAACAGGAGAATCCAGAAAAGGTAGAACAGGCCCGCCGCCAGGAATATGAGAACGAAACCGATGGCGGCACTCCGCCAGGAGGGCTCGTTCCGATCCAGTTGAGCCAAGTTCACCGAAGAGTCGCCTTGGCGGCCGCCTTTGTCCATGAGTCGAACCTACATCTGAGGAATGAGCGTGACCGGAAGGTCGTCACGCCCTTCGCGGGCCGCGTAGGGCCCGTCACGCCGATAACGCTCGGCAGCCTTTCCTACCGCCTCCCGGTCCAGCTCAACTCCGATCCCGGGGCCGTGTGGAATCTCCACACAGCCCTGCTCGATCTTGGGCGGGCCTCCCTGGATGATATCGTCCTCCCGCATCATGAGATAGCTCTGATTGGCGTAGAGGAAGTTGGGGCTGGAGGCGGCAACATGGAAGCCCGCGAAGTGACCGACGCTGGTTTCTCCCCAGGAATGATGATTGACCCCGACGCCATAGGCTTCGGCCAACGCCGCTGCCTTCTTGTAGAAGAGCAACCCGCCCATCTGCCACTGATCGATGACCAGAACGTCGGCCGCGTTGGCCTGCAGGATTCGCTTGGCGTCGTACAGGGTCCAAGACGACTGATTGGCGGCGATGGGGGTGTTGACCGAGCGTCGAACGTGGGCCAGGGCGTTCAGATCGTTGATGATCACCGGCTCTTCGACCCACTCCAGATCGAATTTCTCCACCTGTTTGATGAAGCGGATCGCCGTGCCCGGGGTCCAGGCCTCGTTGGCGTCAACCCGGATGTTGGCATTCGTCCCGACGGCGTCACGGACCGCTTCAATGGCGGCGATGTCGCCGTTCATATCGCCCCCGACCTTGAAGAAGATGGTCTGGTAGCCCTCGAAAACCGCTTGCCTGGCCCTCCGGACCATCTCGTCCAGGGGGAAGCGGAGAAGATAGTAGAAGATCGGAATGCGCTCCCGAAGCAACCCCCCGAGCAGGTAGTAGAGCGGTTGGCCGGACACCTTCCCCATGATGTCCCAGAGAGCGGTTTCGACTCCTCCCATCATCACGTTGCCGACACGTTCAAAAAAACTCCAGTTCCCGAGGCTCTTCAGATCATTGAGAATGCGCTCGATGTTTCTGGGATCCCGTCCCAGCAAGAACGGCTTGGCGGACAGGATGGCCGCTTCGATGACTTGTGAATTGGGCCGGCAGATGCACTCTCCCAGCCCCGTGACGCCTTCGTCGGTCTCCACTTCAATAAGAATTTCGGTCGTCCCCAAGCGATAACCGGTGGACACGAACTCCGGCTCTCTGTGGGGGAGATTCAAGAAAGTCGTCTTGATGTCGCTGATCTTCAAGAAACGTCCTTTCAGGACAATATTTGACCGGTGACGGCGATTGCGGCCGGTTCTTTACCCTGTTTCAACGAGGAATGACGGGAAGAACCAGTGCCGACGGGTACTGGCCATCATGGTGGATGGTCTGCTCCGCAATTTTCGTTTCGGCGCTGGTTCCCAGGCGATTGCCCGTATTCAGATTTCTCGCATATCGGGGGAAATTGCTACTGGAGATCTCGAGCCTGACCCGGTGACCCGCTTTGAAGACGGTGCTGGTCTCCCAGAGGCTGATGCGATACTCATAGATCTTCCCCGGTTCGATCAGACTCGGGTTCTCGAGAGACTCCCGGAAGGCAGCCCGCTGAATCCCTTCGCAGATATGGATGGCCCGTCCATCCGGATAGACGTCGGTCAGCGTTGCAGTGAAATCCGTGTCCTTGGCGTTTGAGGCCGCGTACAACCTCAGCTCGACCGGTCCGGTGACTTCCGTGTCCCGGTCCAGCGGTGGGCTCGTGTACACCAGGACATCGTCTCTTCGCTGGACCGGACGGCGGTCTCTCGGACCCTTCAGATCACCATGGGTCGAGATCTGTCCTCCCAAAGTCGGCACTGGATCATGGGGATTGTAGTGGTAGGAATCGGTGGGGGTGGTGGAGGGGTCCGGTTGCGGAGAAAGCCGGCCATTTCCGTGAAGGGAGTTGGCTCTCCCGCCGCTGGAGAGGTAGTACTCCGTCCACCGGGTCCGGGCCAGGGGCCACTCCTGTTCATCTCTCCACCGGTCGTCCCCCATCACGAAGATGCGGATCGGCGCTTCCCGGTCGATTCCGTTTTCAATCCCCTTCAACCAATAGTCGTACCATCTCAGGTGGACCTCCCGCAGATCGAGCCCGTCTCCAAAAGTGACGGTTTTTCCGTCTGCCATCCGATAGCCGCCGTGAGCCCAGGGACCCACCAGGATCTTGGTTCCCTTCCTTGCAGTCTCCGAGCCGCCCTCCTTGCGCATGCCTTCGAAGTTGCGAAACGCTTCGTGCACCAGGTTGTCGTACCATCCGCTCATCAGATAGGCCGGAACCGTGATCCGGCCATATTTTTCCTTGACCCCATAGGACTTCCAATAAGAGTCATAGGTCCAGTGGCTCAGCCACTCCTGGTAGTACGAACCCTCGGCCAAGTCGTCCAAGGCAGTCATGAGGGGGAGCCGCCGAAACACCTCCTCGTAGTTGACGGTCACTTCTCCGTGGGCGAAGCGGGAGATGTTGGGCTGCAGCGTATGGCCCGCGAGAAACACTCCGGCCATGAAGATCACACCCAGTTGGGGAACTCCGTCGTTGAAGAGATGGCCGAAATTGGTCTGTTGATTGGAAGCCGGGACCATGCATTTCAGATAGGGGCTGCCGAGTGGAGCGGACATGAGCGCCGTGAAGCCGTCGTAGGAGCGGCCGAACGTCCCCACCGAACCGTTGCACCAATCCTGCTGTCCCAGCCACTGCTGGGTGTCGTAGCCGTCTTGCGGTTCATCGACGTAAGGTTCCCAGACACCCTCGGCGTCATAGCGCCCCCGCACATCGACCAGGGCGACTCCGTACCCGCGGCGGGCAAAATAGAGTCCCCAGGGCACCTTCAACGGTCCGATATTGTTGCCCCAGTAGGTCCGCAGCAAGAGGCAGGGAAACTGACCCGGCGCGTCGGGACGATAGATGTCGGCAGAGAGATTGACGCCGTCCCGCATCGGGACCTTCACGTTGATCTTGACTTTAACCGCATACTGCTCGGGGCCGGGTTCCCATTCCGGTTGGGCCTCGGCGGTGATGACCGGCACCATGAAGGTCAGAGCCGGCAGGATCAAAATCCGGTTCCACGTTCCTGGAAACATCTTTTCTCCGGGAGTCTTCGGAATGGCTCCAGGGATGCCAAATGCTTCCCTGGAATCACAAAATTGGCAGGGAGTATAGTATCGGGATCCTGGCTGAAGCAAGGTGGGAGGGGGGACATTCTTGTCCCCCACTCTGCTTCCGGAGGACGGCGGCTGGAAACCGCCGCTCCACCGCCGCTCCGCCGTCGATCCGTCGCCGCCTTTGAAAGGATCTGCCCGGTGTCACCAAGACTCGCACGCGTCATGTTTTCAGTTTGGGTCTTCTCCTCTTGCCTGGCCGGGGCAGTCCGGGACGACTCGCTCGTCGATCTGCAGATCATCACCGTCGCCACCAAATCCCAATTGAACGACGTTCTGTCGGAACTGAAATCGGGCACTCGATTCAACGAAGTCGCACACCGATATTCCAACCATCCCACCGCTGCCGGCGGCGGCTACCTCGGCCAAATGTCCATCGGCGAACTCAGCAGGGAGTTGCGCCGGCAGGTGGAAGGAATTCCGCCGGGGTCAATGACACATTTCTTCGATCCCGGCCTGGGCTACGTCGTGATCCGGAAGCTGGAACGGAAGGCCGCAAACCAGGCTTACTCCAAACAGGCGTTAAGACGCGGTTCCAGGTATCTGAATCAGGGCAAGCCCCAGGAAGCGATCGAGGAGCTCAAAATGGCTCTCACGCACGATCCGAGGTCGGCCGGCGCCCACCTGATGCTGGGTTACGTCTACCGGCTCCTTGGCTCCTATCGCATGATCGGCGAAGCGAAGGGGGAGTTCAGGCAGGCACTGTCCATCGATCCCGACAATACCAGTGCCCGATTTCATCTGGCCCGCGTCTATCTCGATCTGGGCCGGGCCCGAAAGGCCAAGGAGACCCTGGAAGAGCGATTCAAGACCACTGAGAACACACCTGAACTGCTCTCTCTCCTGGGGGAAGCGAATCGGCAGTTGGGGGATCCTCGGGTGTCGATTCGGCAGAACGAGTCTGCCGTCATACTGGACCCGGACCTGGCTCAAGCCCACTACTACCTGGGATTGGCTCACCTGGATCGAGGTGAAACGGAAGCGGCTCTCAGCCGATTGGACCGCGCCATCTCTTTGCAGGGCGCCACCTCCGACATGGTTCTCAAGGCGGGTTCCGTCTACCTGCAAGAGGGCGTCCTGCAGAAGGCCACGGAGCTGCTTCGGAAGGCCGTCGAAATCAGTCCGGCGGTGCCGGAAGGCCGCCTGGAACTGGCCCGCGCTCATCGCCTCACCGGTCGACCCGACTCGGCCCTCGCGGAGTTGGACTCGGCTCTCTCGTACGCCGTCGGATTCTCGGCTTCCAGGAAGTACCTGGAGTTCGAGTCGGAGGTCTACCTGGAAAAGGGCCGGGCGTATGACGCCAAGGACTCGCCGGCGGACGCGATCCGCTCCTATCTTCGAGTGTTGGAACTCAACCCCGACCATGGCGAGGCTCACCACCGGCTGGCCCAGTTGTTCGCATTGACCGGTGATCGGGCCAAGTCGCAGAGACATGCTTCCAGTGCAGAAGAATTGGGGTACACGGAACCGGCGGGCGGGCGTTGAGACTACGGCTCGGTGACTCTCAGGATCTGATTGGCCGGTACATTCGAAAGAACCTGTTTCCTGCCGCTGGGCCAGTTCAACTCGACACTCTTGATCTGCTGCAGCCGGCCCAAGCCGAAATATACCCGGAGATCGTTGGCACTCAGATAACTCGCCACGTTGTTGATCTGCCCCACCTGAGTTCCTTGCACCGTCTCAATCCGCACGCCGGCACCCAGGCCGAAGGAGTTGCTCTCCCGGCCGCGAGCCTGGATTGCGATCCAGTGATTCCGGTTTCCACCTTCGTTTCTCATTAAAACCGCGTACCCGCCCGAGTTGGACAACGCAATGTCGAGGTCTCCGTCATTGTCATAGTCGGCAACCGCCGCCCCCCTTCCGACAGCCGGACGACTGAAGGGGGTCCCACTCTCGGCGGAGACATCGAAGAAGCTGGTTCCCAGGTTCTCGTAGAGAAGATCCGTCTGAGCGTAGGTGAGGTTGGGAAAGTAGAGGTGGACGTTGTTTTCGATGTGTCCGTTGGCAACGTAGACGTCCGCGTCGCCGTCATTGTCATAGTCGAAGAGCTTGGTTCCGAATCCCAGGGGAAGAAGTCCGGAGCCTAGTCCGACTCTCTCCGAGACCTCCTCAAAGAGAAGGCCGGGACCGTTCCGGTAAAGCGCATTGAGTTCGTACGCGAAATTCGTGACGAAGATCTCCGGCAGACCGTCCTGGTTCAGATCGGCCGCGTCCACCCCCATTCCCGCCTGCGGTTCGCCGTTGGCGTCGAAACCGACTGCGGCGGCGTACGTGACGTCGGAAAACGTGCCGTCCCGGTTGTTTCGGTACAGGAAGTCCCGAATCGTATCGTTGGCGACGTAGATGTCCGGGTAGCCGTCTAGATCGAAATCGGAAAAGGTCAATCCCAGGCCCTTGCCGGCCGGATTGGCGATCCCCGCGGAACTCGACACATCGGAAAATGAACCGTCGCCATCGTTTCGGTACAACTGATCCGCCGCTCCCTCGAACATGCGGATGTCGCAGTAGAGACGGTACCCCTCCTTGGGCAGTCCACAGTAGGGATTGTCGTCCGGATCGTAGTCCAGATAGTTGACGACATAGAGGTCGAGGTCTCCGTCGCGATCGAAGTCGAAAAAGCCGGCGCTGCTTCCCCACTGCCGGCTGTCGACACCGGCCTTCGAGGCCACCTCCCCGAAGGTTCCGTCCCCATGGTTGCGGAACAGTTGATTGGGACCGTAGTTGGTCACGTAGAGGTCCAGCCGGCCGTCGTTGTCGTAGTCTCCCACGGCCACACCCATGCCGTACGATCCATTGCCTTCGACTCCAGCCTTCCTGGTGACGTTTTCGAAAGTCCCGGCGCCGTCGTTTCGAAAAAGCGCATTTCCAGGCGAGGGCTTGTTCTCAGACATCCTTGAACCGTTCACAAAATAAAGATCCGGATGCCCGTCATTGTCGTAGTCGAGCCACGCCACACCGGAACCGACCGTCTCGACGATCAGTTTTTCCTGGGATTGACCGCTCTCGTGAAGAAAGTCGATTCCGGACGCCTGGGTGACGTCGGAGAACAGCACACGGCTGCCGGATGGCTGCTGTGCGTACAGCGGATGGCAGAGGAGAAAAAACGCGATTGCAATCATTGCAGACCGCAATGCGGAGAATTGGAACGGCAGCAAACCCGCACCGGCGGAACCCCATGTCGGGATGGTCGACGGGATCGAAAATTCAGACGGACGTGTGTGCCCTATGGTCCGGTGGCCGGAGGACGCTTGCTCGTTTTCCGCGATCGGGCAGCTTCTCTACGGGATCACCGGGAGAATCACATGCGAGGGATACATCTCGTTGTGATAGATCGTCTGCGTGGCGACCTTTATCTCCGAGGTCATGCCAAACTCGGCACCGGTGTTCAGATTACGGGCCCAGCGGGGGAAATTGCTGCTGCTGATCTCCAGCCGAATCTTGCTTCCCGGCTGAAACTCCCAGCTCGTCTCCCAGATGTGGATCGTGTATTCGTATACCTTGCCCGGCTCGATATGGGTCGGATTCTCCAGAGAGTCGCGAAAGCTGGCTCGAACGACCCCTTCGCTGATATGGACGGACCGGCCGTCAGGCAGGACCTCGGTCAAAACCGCCGTGAAGTCGGTGTCGACGGCGCTGGAGGCCGCATGCAGCTTGACCTCAACGGGCCCGGTGACTTCCAACGGTTCCGACAGCGCGTCCGACGTATAGATCAGGACGTCCTGCCGCCTCTGGACCACCAGCCGGTTCTGCGGGCCTCTCTGGCTGGCCGGAAATTCGGTCTGGCCTCCAACGGTCTCCACCGGATTCGCTGGATCGTAATCGAACGTATCCTGAGCGGAATCCGACGAAGGCTTGGAAGTGCCGAGTGTGCCGTCGCCGTAGAGTGAATTGGCCGAGCCTCCACTATTGAGGTAATACTTGGTCCACTTGGTGCGGGCCAGCGGCCATTCCCACTCGTCCCGCCACTTGTTGGCGCGCATCACGAAAATCCTGAGTGGCGCTTCGGTGTCGACGCCGGTCTTCATTCCCTTGAGCCAGTAGTCGTACCACCGGACATGTTCATCCAGGATGTCGACGTAGATGTCGGGACCGAAATCGAGGATCGAGGTCTCCATGCGTTTGTTGACGCTGTGGGTCCAGGGTCCCACCAGGAGCTTGGTCTGGCGGGCCGCCTTGGAACCGCCCTCTTTCCGGAAGCCGTTGAAGTTTCGGAAATTCTCACGCACCAGGTTGTCGTACCAGCCCGTGATGAAATAGGCGGGCGCCTTGATCTGTCCGTACTTCTCCTTGACCCCGTAGCCCTTCCAATAGTCGTCGTAGGTGGGATGCTTGATCCAGGTCCGGAACCAGGGCAGATCCGCGATATCGTCCAACGCGGTGATCAGGGGCAGGCGCCAGAAGAACTTGTTCCAATCGAGTATGGGATTCTCGGTAATTCCCGGTCCGTGCAGAAACTGCATGGTGTGACCGGCCCAGAAGAACCCGGCCACGAAGGTGACGTTGAGCTGCATCACGCCGTCGTTGTAGAGATGCCCGAAGTTGGTCTGCTGGCAGACCGACGGGACCATGCACTTGAGGTACTCGCTGCCGTAAACCGACGGCATGATCTGGGTGAATCCCGGATAGGAGTACCCGTAGGTTCCCAGATTCCCGTCACACCACTCCTGCTTGCCGATCCACTCGTGGGTATCGAACCCGTCCCTGGGATCGTTCACATACGGGTCCCATACGCCTTCGGAATCGTGCCGTCCCCTCAAGTCGACCAGCACGGCCGCATACCCGCGTTTGGCGAAGTACAGGGCGTGCTCCATGTCGTTTCCGCCTCTCATGTTGTTGTAGGGAGTCATCAGAAGCACGGCGGGGAACTTGCCCGGAGCGTCGGGACGGTAGACATCCGCCGAGAGATGGACTCCGTCCTGCATGGGGACCAGATTGTGAATCTTGAACTTCACCTGATATTCAGGTTTCGATCGCTCGTTCTGCCCCATGGCGAGAACCATGGTAGCACCGAAAAGGAGGGTCAGGATCAACGGGAAAGAGCGCTCGCTTACAGAAAGCAGATTTTCAACTCCAGAGAGCATATCTTCAACTTCTCCTTCTTATTCGAGACCATTCGAGACGGACTTGCCGACAGGTTTTCTTTCCGGGCCTGAGACGACATCTCTAGAACTGGACATTCAGGCCGAATTGAAGATGCCGCGAATTCCCGGCGTTGCCCATCGTTCCAAAGGCTCCCGTTCCGAAATTACGATTGGGGAGATCGAAGTTCGTGTGATTGGTGATGTTGAAGAAATCGACTCGAAACTCGATCCGTACTGCTTCCTGCGCCGCGTGCCAGGACTTCCAGACCGAAAAGTCGACCGTGGTCCAGCCGGGACCGTCGATGATGTTGCGGCCGGCGTTTCCAAAACGGTAGACGCCCGTTTCCGCCGGATTCGGAACCCGCGTGAACGCCTTGGTATTGAACCACTGCTGGGCGTTTCGGGGCCCACTGTTCGGATTCCCGGTGAGATCAGGCCGATTGGCCGCTCCCGTGTTGTCGGGATCGAATGGACTGCCGACGTCGACCGCCCCGGACGAAGAGAAGGTCCCGATGCTGCTGATGTTCCATTCACCCAGGATGGCTCCCGCAAGTCCGTGGCCGGATCCTCGCATGACCGGAATCTGGTAGACGAAATTGTAGACGAACCGCTGCCGGTAATCGGAAGCGCTGCGCCCTTTTTCCGCCGCACAGTCGAAGGGATTCCTCTTCACGCTGTCCCCCAGGTCGGCGAACAGGTTGTTTCCACCACAGTCGAGCCACTTGGAATAGACGTAGGAAATGTTGCCCAGGAAACCGTTGCTGAATCCCTGCTTCAGATTGACTCTCATCCCGTGATAGGAGGAGTTGGCAGTGGGCTGTCTCCAGCCGACGGTCGCCCAATTCTGATAGGGCCTTCGATTCACGCGGCTGCCGGGACCGGGAGCCGCCAGGTTCAGGTTCCCGTCGCGGATCAGTTTGGTGCCTTTGTTGCCGATGTAACCGAGCTCGAAGACGGCGGTTTGAGACAGGGCTCTTTCCACGGTGACGTTGTACTGTTGGTTGTAACCGTGGGCCCAATCCGGCTGAAATCCCTACCCCGTCGACGAAGGAATACCCGAGCCCTCAGGAAACGGCCTGTCGATGGTGAACACGGGAACACCTTGCTCGTCCAACTGATTCACGAAGGTCTGCTGGTTCACGAAGGGCTTGTTGAAACCGACCCGCTGCATGTAGAAGGTGTCGAAAGGGGTGTAGCTCGCCCGAACAACCGTCTCGTTTCCGCCGAAGGGACGAAAAGCCAGACCGACTCTCGGAGCCCAGTCGTTCAGGTCGCGCGCCTGAAGCAGCCTTCCATGAGGCCAGCTCGCGTCCGAGATCAACGGAGAGAGCATGCGCTCGGCAACGCCGTATTCCGCCGGCAATGCATAGTGGGAAGCGTCGGTCGGGCGCGGATCACCCACCAGAATCAGCAATCCCGAACCCGGATCGAACTGCGAGATCCGATCTCTCGAATCGGTATAGGGTGAGAAGTAGTCCCAGCGCAGGCCCAGGTCCAGAGTCACCTTGGAGCTGACCTTCCAGGTGTCCTTGAAGTGGATACTGACGTTGTTGTGGCTGTAGTTTCCGAAACCGTCTTCCCGGCCCGTGATGGCCGTCCGGTGATAGCCCAGCATCAGATCCGCCATGGCATAACCGGTGTAGACGGGGGCGAAGATAAAATAGGGGATTATATACGTAAGTGCCGAGAATTCAGGCTGATGGGTTACAATTCCGACCATGAAAGGCCACGCAACTATCCAGTGCCGAGCCAAGCTGTCCAAGGGTGGAATCCGGCGGTTGGACGGGGTGAGGTCCATCCTGAATCGGCTGTACAACGCTGCACTGGAGGAACGCAGGACGGCCTGGGAATCCGAGCAACGCGGCGTGACCCTGTACGATCAGATGAAGGGGTTGACCTCCCAGAGGAAGGACGATCCGGAGGGGCTCGGGTCGGTGGCGGTCAAGGCGGAGCGTGGGATGTTGATGCGGTTGGACCGGGCCTTCAAGGCGTTTTTCCGTCGCTGCAAGGCGGGGGAGAAGCCGGGGTATCCTCGATTCCGGCCCCTGGCGAGGATGGAGACCATCGACGTCGTCGACCCCAAAGCGACCCTGGTGAAGAAGCGCGCTCGGGGCTACGCCATCCGGCCCAAGGGCTTCCCGACGATCCGGATATTTCCGTCCCGGCCGTTGCCGGACGGATGCCCGTTGAAAGCGTTGCGGATTGTCCGCAAGCCGAACCGGGTGTATGTGGACCTGACGTACGAGGTGGAGAAGCCGCCGCTACCGAAATGCGAGTCTTCGGTAGGGATCGACCTGGGCGTCCGCAAGCGAGCGGTGCTGTCCACGGGTGAGAGGATCGAACGGAATCGACGGGACTGGGGGGAGATCCGAAAGCAGCAGAGAAAGGTCTCCAGGTGCAAGAAGATTTCCAAGACCAGACGGAAGCGGATCGTACAGCTATCTCGGCTCCGTCACCGGGAATCGGTCCGAAACCGTAATGCCTGCCATCGTCTCTCCAGCAGGATCATTCGTGAGCACGGTCTGATCGCTGTGGAGAAGCTGAACATCCAAGGGATGGTAACGAAGGGCTCGAAGAAGAAGGGGCTGAATCGAGAAATACTGACGCAATCCTGGGGGCTTCTGCGGAATCAAATCCAGTACAAGGCAGAATGGGCCGGTCGGAAGTTCGTAGAAGTGAATCCCGCATTTACATCGCAGGACTGCCACCGGTGCGGCGCCCGCCACGATCCAGGGCGGAGCGAAACCTTCCGGTGCAGGGCCTGCGGACTTGGAATGGACAGGGACCACAATGCCGCCCTGAACATTCTCAGGGCTGGGGTTCTTGCCCTGGGTACCGGAACGTATCTCGTTGGGGAAAGCGTGGTGCCAGAACTGTATGCCAAGGGCACTTAGGTATATAAGCCCCATAAAATAACCGTTGGGTATCGGCTGGGATCCCCCGTTCTGCTCTCTCTCCCTCCACTCGCCTCCGAATCCGAGGGCATGAGAACCCACGTTCCACGAGATCGTATCTCCGGCGAGATAGGTGTTGTCCACACGGTTGTTGGGAGCGTTCAAGAGGGTGCCGGTCCGGCTGAAACCAGCCACGTTCACCCAGGGATTGTATTGAAACAGGGTCGACGTCCCCTCGATTCCCAGGAGCTTCGGAACCGGCGTGCCGTAAATCTCATCTTCCAGCGTCTGCGTCATGCGGTTGACGCCCAGTTTCAGTTCATTGACCGCCGTCGCCCCCATGACCTTGGTCCAACCGACTCGAGCATTGTGGGCGGGCGTGGAGAAAATGTCGTTGTAGTCGGGGAGTTGGTGAAGGAACTTGTTGTAGCGCAGGACCCGGTCCTGTTTGTCGTAAATGTATCGGACACAGATGTTGTCCGAGTCCGTGAGGCTGTGGTCCACGCGGAAGACGTACTGGTCGAAGACCTGCTCCTGGACACGGCTGGGCAGGATGTTGTTGGCGATTCCGGGACGATCGGGCACGGGCCACAGCGGATTGACCTCACCCACGCCGAACATCATGTTGCGGGCCACCGGATGGATCCGGTTCTCGGGGATGATGTTGCCCGGGAAGGGCTGGCCGGTCAACGGATCCTTGATCACCGTTCCGGGAAGTATCTCGGAGAAGTCGCCGTTTCTCATCTTCATGGTGGGAACGCTGGCCGGACGAGTGAGCGACTTGTTTTCCCGCGTGCCCTGGTAGTTGAAGAAGAAAAAGGTCTGGTCTTGGACGATGGGTCCCCCGACCGAGGCGCCGAAGATGTTGAATTGAAGGATGGGAACTTCGGACAGACCCTCCCGGACCCGGCTTTCCCGGGACGGATCGAAGAAATTCCGTGCGTTCGCCGACGAGTTGCGATGGTCCCAGAAGACGTTTCCGTGAATTTCATTGGTCCCGGACTTGGTCACCATGTTGACCTGGATGCCGCTGTTCATTCCGAACTCCGCCGAATGGGAGTTCATCTGCGACTTCATCTCCCGGGTGGCGTTGCCGCTCAGACGGATATCGATCCGGGATAGGCGGTGTCCTTCACGTCCACGCCGTCGATCATGAACCTCGACCCGTCCGGGGGGGAGCCGTAGGCGTTCGTCATGCCTCCGAACAGATCGGTGAAGATCGACGTCAAATGGCCGGAAACCTTGGCGGCTCCGGCATCCAGCGAGACCAGATCGACGAAGGAGTTCTCGCCTCGAAGAGGGAGTTCCTCGATCTGCTGGTTCTCGATCACCATCCCGATGTCGGCGTCGTCGGTCTTGGTCAGGGGCGCCGTGCCTTCCATCTCCACCAGCTCCGTGATCTCTCCGACCTCCAAGCTCAGATCGATACGAGCCACCTGGTCCACCTGGAGGATGATTCCCGAGATTTCCTGCTTCTTGAACCCCACCAGCTCGCCGCTGACGGAATAGCGGCCGACCGGCAAGAGGCGGACGTGGTAGTTTCCGGAATCGTTCGTGAAGGTGCTTCGGGTCAGAGCCGTGTCCAGATTGGTGATCACGACTTCCACGCCGGGAAGCACGCCTCCCGTTTCATCGGTCACCGTGCCCACGATCTCCGCCGTCGTCCTTTGGGCGAAGGTGCTGGTGAAGCTCAGCAGAAGAAGGATGATCCCAATCGAAGAAAAGTTGACATTCTTACGCATCTCGAAATTCGGCCTCCGTGGCTGGTTGAACTAAGGATTTGCGACCAAGAGAGACTGGGATGCGGTCACGAGCGGCGTTCGATGTATAGTCCCCGACACCAGCCGTCAAGGTATTTTCGGTGTCGAAAGTAGGCAATCCGTCCGGGCCAATACCGTGGCGGCTTCCAGCCTGAGGATGCTAGACTATTTGCGATTGCGCCTGTAGCTCAGAAGGACAGAGCAAGGGGTTCCTAACCCCTGTGCCGCAGGTTCGAGTCCTGCCAGGCGCATAAATATACGAATCAGTGACTGAATTCCGCAGGAGGGTTGTTCTGTGGCTCGCAGGTTGACGCGCAGGGAGATCGTTCAAGAGGACCGGATCTACTCGGTATTGAGCGGGATTTCCCAGTGGGTGGTGGGAAATCGGACTCAGTTGGTGGTGGGATCGGGGATCGTCGTGGTGAGCCTGCTGGGCTTCTACCTCTGGCAGGGCTACCGGGAAAGCACCAACCAGGAAGCCCAGGAGCTGTTCGCCGAGGCCCTGGACACCTACCACGCCCCGGTCAAGGAGTTGAATCCGGAACCTGATTCCGAGTCCGCCGGTGAGAACCAGAACCAGCCTCAGGAGCCGCCGCCAGTGTACCGTTTCGAGACCGTCACGGAACGGCGGGCCGCTGCCGAAGCGGCGTTCGAGAGGATATCGGACGACTACTCCGGCACTCGGATCGGTTTTTTCTCCCGGTACTATCTCGGCCTCATCGAACGGCAGAGCGAAGACGCCGGGAAGGCCCGCCAACATTTGAGATGGGTCGTGGACAACAGCGGTGACAGCGATGTCCGAAACTTGTCACGAAACGTCCTGGCGGACATTGCGCTGGGAGAGGAGAATCACCAGGAAGCTCTGACCTACCTCCAGCAGCTCCTGGGAGACCCCACTCCCCAAGTTCCGGAGCAGACGGTGTTAATGCGGATTGCCCGAACCCAAGAGGCCCTGGGCAATATCGAGCAGGCTTTAGAGAACTACAAGAAGATCACGAACGACTTTCCCACCAGCACCCAGGCCGAGGAGGCTCAATCCGAAATCGATCGCCTGGAACCGGCCCCCGTTCCCGAAGCCTGACGTCGATTTGCGAGGTTCTGCGCGGCACCACCGGTGTTCAGTATTTGAGGAGGGAGAAGATCTCGACGCCGGGGACCTTGGATCTCCCCTGAAGAAACTCCAGCTCCACCAGAAAGGCCGCGCCGACCAGGTTCCCCTCCAAACGGCGGACCAATTCGACGCAGGCGGCGGCCGTGCCCCCCGTGGCCATCAGATCATCCACGATCAGGACCCGCTCACCGGCTTCGATGGCGTCCTCATGGACCTCGATGCGATCCTGTCCGTATTCCAGATCGTAGGCGACCTCGATGGTCTTGGCGGGAAGCTTGCCCGGCTTTCGGACCAGGACGAATCCGGCTCCCAGACGAACTGCCATGGCCGGCGCCAGGATGAATCCCCTCGATTCGATCCCCACCACCTTGTCGATTCCGGCGCCGACATAAGGGTCCACCATGAGATCGATGGCCTGACGCAGTCCGTCAGCGTCCTTCAGCAGGGTCGTCACGTCATAGAAGAGGATCCCCTCCTTGGGAAAGTCAGGGATCTCCCGGATTTTCTTCTTCAATTCCTCCACGGCTCACCTCTCGATGGAAAAGTTCAGGAACGGACCCGTAGACACGTTGGTCCACTCCAGGCCCAGGACCCGGGCAAAGAATGGACCCGACCGCAGGTGCCCTTCAAATTCCTTCAGGATGGGGGACTCAGCCTCGGCGTGGACCTCCACGTCCCCATCGTCCCGGTTGCGGACCCAACCCTTCACCCCCAGGCGCTGGGCCGACCTGTATGTGAAATACCGAAAGCCCACGCCTTGGACCCGGCCCGTCAATCGATAGCGGCGAGCAGCCATGACATCCACCCGTGATTCGCCCGTTCCGATTCCGGGCGACGCTGAGAAAAGCCTTCGGTAACCAGATTGTGTCTGGTCGGGGCGAGAGGATTTGAACCTCCGACCTCACGGTCCCGAACCGTGCGCGCTACCAAACTGCGCCACGCCCCGAGGCAGGAGAACGGCTAAAAAATAGCATATCTCAGGAGCAGGAATCCACCGATCAGGAGAACCGCGAAGACCACGGTCAGCCAACTGAAGTAGCGGTCGATGATCTGTTTGACCCCGGGACCGAATCGGAAAATGAGTGCCCCGACCAGCAGGAATCGAGCTCCCCGGCTGACGGCCGAAACCAGGATGAAGGTCGGGAAATCGATCCGGAACGCCCCCGCCGCGATGGTGAAGACCTTGTACGGAAGCGGTGTGAAGCCCGCGACGAAGATGGCGATGGCGTCCCATTCCCGGTATAGGGCCTGGACGTCCAGGTACGCACTCTGGGCGCCGTAGATCTCGATGATGGGCCGGCCCACCAGCTCGTAGAAGTAGAGGCCAAGCACGTAGCCCAACGCGCCCCCCGCCACCGACCCGGCCGTACAGATGGCCGCGAATCCCAGGGCCCGGCCGGGGGCGCCCAAAGCCAGGGCGATCAGAAGCACGTCGGGGGGAACCGGGAAGAAGGACGACTCGGCGAAGGCGATCACGAACAGAATGGCGGCCGCGTACCGCCGGTGGGCCAACGAGAGCACCCAATCGTAGAGGCCCCGGACGACGCCAAGAGCCCCGGACAAGACCCCCCATGGCGTACGGCCCGTGCTCGACGAGACTTTCACCGGGAGTTCCTGCACCACATTTCTCACGCCCGTGGAGACGCCACCAAACGGGGTGGATTATACCCGGAACGCGCCGGTACAGTGGGTCGGCCGGACGCTGCGCGATGTGGACGACCGGAAGCGGCGGCCGGCTGGAGAGTTCGATGAGGTTACGACCGATGGCGACGGGAGCGGATCTGGAAACGATCCTCAGACGGATCGACGGCCGCGGCTACAAGGCTTACCGGGACATCCGGGGAACGTACGACCTGGGCGGGTTCCAGCTCTCGGTCGACCACGTGCAAGGGGACCCTTTCGCCGCTCCCTCCCGGATGAGCGTTCGCGTGGAGTCGGCCCGAGCCGGCTTTCCCGATTCCCTGAGCACGAGCCGGGTCCGGCGCATTGCCTTGGCCGACTTCCTGACCCGGGCCTTTCATCGGGCCATCCGCGTGACCTCCTCGGGGCGCCGCGGGACCGGACGCAGCGGCCTCTTCGAGATCGATCGCGGGAACCAGGAGGTCCTGGAGGCCAACAGCGTCGTCATCCACCGCAGATTTCTGGAGGCCCGCTTCACGGCCGGTCTTCCCGCCGCCGGGCGGTCGATCCGTGGCCGCCAAGCGGCGGAGATGCTGCTTTCGGAACTCCCCCGGATCGTTCGCCGGTCCGTCTTCTACGCCCGCCTTCCTCGAGAGCAGCTCCGGAGGCAGATCCGGGTCGTGGAAGACCAGGAAGCGCTCCGCAACCAGCTTGTCAAGCGGGGACTCGTGGCCTTCTTGGCCAACGGGTCCTCCCTGCCACGCCGCAGCGGCGTGGACGATCGCCCTCTCGTCCCCACCCCAGCGCAACCGGTGATCGATTTCCGATCTCCCGCGAACCTGGAAGTCGAACTCGAAAGGCCGAACGCGGGACCGGTTCGGGGAATGGGTTTGAAATCGGGCGTCACCCTCATCGTGGGAGGGGGCTTCCATGGAAAGACCACTCTGCTTAACGCACTGGAGCGGGGCGTCTACAACCAGATCCCCGGCGACGGACGGGAAGGAGTGGTCACCATCGGGTCCGCTCTCAAGATACGGGCCGAAGACGGACGCTCCGTGGAGAACGTGGATCTGTCCCCCTTCATTCGAAACCTCCCGCTCGGTAGAGAAACGGAGACTTTTTCCACCGAGAATGCGTCCGGGTCCACCTCACAGGCGGCCGGCATCGTGGAGGCCCTGGAAATGGGCTCCCGGCTCCTGCTCATGGACGAGGACACCTCTGCCACCAACTTCATCATCCGGGACGCCCGGATGCAGGCATTGGTGGCCAAACCCAAGGAGCCCATCACCCCCTTCATCGACAAGGTCCGGCAGATGTTTCGAGACTACGGCGTCTCGACGATCCTGGTCATGGGCGGGTCCGGAGACTACTTCGACGTGGCCGACTCGGTGGTGATGATGGACGAATATCGTCCCCTGGACGTCAGCGCCGAGGCCCGATCCATCGTCGCGGAACAGCCCAGCCGGCGCCGGCGGGAAGGAGGTGACGACTTCGGGCGCGTGCTCCGGCGCCGTCCCCGGGCACGCAGCTTCGACGCCAGGCGGGGCAGGCGGGCCGTCAAGATCGACGCCAGGGGATTGCGCAAACTCTCCTACGGCCGCGCCGACATCGATCTGTCCGCCCTGGAACAGTTGGTGGATTCCTCACAGACCCGGGCCATCGGACTCGCCATCCACCATATGGCGACTCGTTACTTTACGGACGATCTGACCCTGGAGCAGGCTCTGACCCGGCTCCTGGACGATCTGGACGCCGGAGGGCTGGAGATCCTGTCTCGGTTCAAGGTGGGCAATCTGGCCCGGCCCCGGCGCTACGAGGTGGCCATGGCCGTCAACCGAATGCGGACCCTTTCGGTCGAGGCCTGATCGGCTCTCCCGTCGGTTCGCAGCCAGCGAAGTCAGGGCATGAACTCGGACCTGGGCACGCTTCTCTCCCCTCAGAAGGGGACAGTCCGCTTCTCTCCCCTCTGACCGGCTCTCCCGTCGGTTCGCAGCCGGCGAAGTCAGCACAGCCAGAAGGGGACAGTCTATTTTTCGGGGAGTCATTCTTCCGCTAACGGGAGTCATTCTTCCGCTAAAGCCAACACTGTTGGGGGAAGCATTCCACGGGGGAGTCATTCTTCCGCTAAAGCCAACACTGTTGGGGGAGGCATTCCACGAGGAGATTATTGCCGTCTTCATGCATCAACGGATAGGCGGGTCACTTGAACAGGTTTGCAAGAGGACATGGGAGTCTTCTCAAAACGAGTGGACTCGGCCCTGATGAACCGCTGGGTCGAGATCGGAGGTTCCAGAAGGAGGGTGCAAAGTGACGAACGAATCGCGTGATCGCTTCGACAAATTTGCTGATAACTATGCGACGAGCGAAGTCCACTCCATGAGCCCAACGATCAGGCTTCTTCATCAGCTCGTGAATCTGGAGCCTGGGGCATCCGTATGTGACGTCGCGTGTGGCGCTGGCCACCTGGCGCTGTCCTTTGCCACCTGTGCCGGGAGACTCGTAGGAGTTGACCCGGCGCCCAGCATGTTGGACGCCTTTCGGCGATTGGCAGTGGAGCGGGGGATCGAGGTGGAGACTGTCGAGGCGTACGCTGATTCGATTCCCCTGCGGGGACACCAGTTCGACTTGGTTTTATCGCGGCTGGCCCCCCACCATTTCGATGATGTGGATCGCGCGGTGGCAGAAATGGTTCGGCTCACGAAGAGCGACGGGCGGGTAGCGATTATCGATCTCGAAGGACACGAAAACGCTGACGTTGACGAGTTTAATCACAAGCTGGAACTTCTTCATGATCCAACCCACGTTCGGAGCTACACGGCCGCGAGGTGGAGATCCATATTCGAGAGCAGGGGGCTGAAGGTGGAAGTGTTGAAGGCTAGATTATCGGAGCGACCTCAGGGGCAGACTGTACGCAGGTGGTGCGAGATAGCATCCTCTGGAACAGAGGCGGAAGCGGAGATCCGAGCTCGTCTGCAGAAGGCCCCGAGTTCATTCCTGGAGGCCTTGAACATCAGGCGGAAGGGGGGAGACTTCCTGTTGCCTATACAAACTGTATTGATCGTGGGAACCAGGGATGCGGCCCAAAGGTGAGGGGAATCGAGACTGCAAAAAGAAGGGGACAGTCTGTTGTTCTGGAACGGCAGGAACGGCAGGAACGGCAGGGGCAGATCAGACCACAAAGGTGCCGGCTCCTTCGGCTGCCATGACGACTTAGGTGGTCACTTGGTCGAATTGCCTCCGTTGCTCCCGGAAACGCGAGATGTGCTGAATTACTTTAGTCTCCTTCGCTTTTCTCAGTTCTGAATCGTTGTTGTCATCAGAGGGTGAGAGGGTGATCCGACTCCGACTCCCCTGCTAGTCCGAGTCCGGTGAACCGAGGACCGTGCCCATGCCCCGAACCGCGCGACACAAAAGCAAGGAAGCCGCCTTCTATCACCTCACCAATCGAGTCACTGGCTGGACCGATTGGTTCCCCTTCGAAGACCGGCGAGCCCGTCGCAAACTCCTAGACATGATGTTGTTCTACGTTAGTGTCTACCGGTGTCGTTTGGCCGCGTTTCAGATCATGGGCAATCACTTCCACTTCGTCGTCCATTTTGAGAAGCCTCGCTCCTTGTCCCGCAAGGAGTTGATGGAGAGCGCCGACAAGCTTTATGGGCGAAAGGTAGAGAAGAAAACCGCCGATTGGACCGTCGCCCAATGGAAGGCTTTCAACCAGCGTCTCTTTGACGTGTCGAAACTGATGCAGAACGTGGACGGGCTGTATGCCGTGTGGTTCAACCACCAGTTTCGACGGCGAGGCCATTTTTGGAGTGAACGTTTCAAGAACCCGGAACTATTGGGAACCGAAGCGGTCCAAGACGCCATTCTTTACGTGGAGCTCAACGCCGTCCGAGCCGGACTGGTCAAGCGGCCCGAGCAATGGAAGTGGGGCTCAGCCCGCTGGAGACTCACCGGCAAGGATCACGACCTGATTCCATTGGAGGAACTGTTCCCCTCGGATCCCGGAACCGACGTGTACAGGAGTTACCGGGCTCGCTTGTACTATCGAGGAGCCGTCCCCACCCGGGAGAACCAGGCCGCAATCCCCCGGTGGATCCTCCATCAGGAGCAGCGACGTGGATTTACCCGTGCCGGAGCCTTTCGCCGTCGTTTGCGATTTCTGACGGACGGATTGGCCGTCGGTCCGGCAGAGAAAGTGGCGCAACTGCTGGAGACGTATCGAAAGCAAGGTCGATATCGGCGTCGCCGACACCCCATCCCCCAACTGGGCGGAGTGCTGTTTTCCCTGCGGGAGCAGCGCTCGCACGCATTTGTCACGTAGACTCGCCTGATCTCCGTCCGTCGATTCTGCCACCGCGGCACCGAACGACCCAGATCACTTGTGTCGTCCAATAGACTGAATTGTCCTCCCAATGTGCAGAAAGTCCGCCGGACTTCCATCCATTTGCCAAAGGTCCACTGTTCTGATTCCGGGCGGGATTCTCAAGTCTTATAACGCGTTCCCGTTCGTTCCCGCGTTCCCGTTCGTTCCCCGTTCCCGTTCCGTTCCGTTCCGGAAATCGAGACTGTCCCTTTCCGTAGGCAAAGCATCCCCTAGGAAAGAGGGCACCCACAAGGGGTGCCCCTATGCGTACGATCGGGTTTGGTTGGTCCCGTTTGATGTCGGGATCCGGGTTTCAGAACAACAGCTTGAGGCCCAACTGAACGTGCCGCGGCTCGCCTGCCGAGAGGATCCGGCCGAAGGTGGGTGAGCCCAGAAACAGATCCGGGAGGTGCAGATTGGGCCGGTTCAGGAGGTTGAAGAACTCGGCCCGGAACTGAACCGTCGCCTCTTCGGAAATCCTCGTATCCCGCACCAGAGAAAGGTCCACCGTCGCGTATCCGGGCCCTTCGAGAATGTTCCTTCCCGAGTTGCCGAAACTGCCGTAGCGGGGGAAAACGAAGGCCCGGCTGTCGAACCACTGATCCGGGCCGGGGTTGGAGATCGCTCCGGTACCGGTCCGGTGAGGCCTGTCGTTGGCTCCGAAACCCAGAATCGATCGTCCGGTGTTGCTGTTGTCGATCTCCGGAAGCAGGGCCACGGTGAACGGATGCCCCGTCTGGAAGGTCAGGATCCCGAAGCTCTGCCAGTTTGCGAGCAGAGTGGAAAACCACCCCAGGTTCCCCAGGAGGGACCGCCCCCGGCCGATGGGAATCTCCCAGGAATAACTCACCGAAAGCCGGTGGGTCAGGTCGAAGTTGGACCGAGCCCGCTCGGTCCCGACGTTCCAACTGTCCTGGGGAAAGTTGGGGTCGCCGGTGCTGGAGAAGAAGCTGGAAGAGTCATCGATGGACTTGGCCCAACTGTAGGAGGCAAGCAGCGAAAATCCGGAACTCAACCTGCGGTTGAACCTCGCCTGGAGCGAGTGGTAGCCGGAGTTCCCGCGGGATTCCAGCTTGTTGATGTCATCGAACTGCGGGACCGGCCGGGGATTGGGCCACACGGGACTGGGACGCGGGCAAAGCGCGGGAATCGAGACTGTCCCTTTCCGCGCGCGCGTACGTGATCTCCGTCCGTCGATTCTGCCACCGCGGCACCGAACGACCCAGATCACTTGTCTCGTCCAATAGACTGAATTGTCCTCCCAATGTGCGGAAAGTCCGCCGGACTTCCATCCATTTGCCAAAGGTCCACTGTTCGTTCCCGTTCCGTTCCGGGAATCGAGACTGTCCCTTTCCGCGTAGGCGCGCGTAGGCGTAGGCACTTTCCGTAGGCAAAGCATCCCCTAGGAAAGAGGGCACCCACAAGGGGTGCCCCTATGCGTACGATCGGGTTTGGTTGGTCCCGTTTGATGTCGGGATCCGGGTTTCAGAACAACAGCTTGAGGCCCAACTGAACGTGCCGGGGCTCGCCTGCCGAGAGGATCCGGCCGAAGGTGGGTGAGCCCAGAAACAGATCCGGGAGGTGCAGATTGGGCCGGTTCAGGAGGTTGAAGAACTCGGCCCGGAACTGAACCGTCGCCTCTTCGGAAATCCTCGTATCCCGCACCAGAGAAAGGTCCACCGTCGCGTATCCGGGCCCTTCGAGAATGTTCCTTCCCGAGTTGCCGAAACTGCCGTAGCGGGGGAAAACGAAGGCCCGGCTGTCGAACCACTGATCCGGGCCGGGGTTGGAGATCGCTCCGGTACCGGTCCGGTGAGGCCTGTCGTTGGCTCCGAAACCCAGAATCGATCGTCCCGTGTTGCTGTTGTCGATCTCCGGAAGCAGGGCCACGGTGAACGGATGCCCCGTCTGGAAGGTCAGGATCCCGAAGCTCTGCCAGTTTGCGAGCAGAGTGGAAAACCACCCCAGGTTCCCCAGGAGGGACCGCCCCCGGCCGATGGGAATCTCCCAGGAATAACTCACCGAAAGCCGGTGGGTCAGGTCGAAGTTGGACCGAGCCCGCTCGGTCCCGACGTTCCAACTGTCCTGGGGAAAGTTGGGGTCGCCGGTGCTGGAGAAGAAGCTGGAAGAGTCATCGATGGACTTGGCCCAACTGTAGGAGGCAAGCAGCGAAAATCCGGAACTCAACCTGCGGTTGAACCTCGCCTGGAGCGAGTGGTAGCCGGAGTTCCCGCGGGATTCCAGCTTGTTGATGTCGTCGAACTGCGGGACCGGCCGGGGATTGGGCCACACGGGACTGGGACGCGGCTGGTTGAAGTCGCGCGCCGTCAAGAGCTTGGTCCCCTTGGAACCGACGTAGCCCACCTCGATCATCTGGCGGCTTCCCAGCTCCCGCTGCAAATTCAGGTTCCAGTGCTGGCTGTAGGCCTGGGCCAGGTCCCGCTGGTAGAAGAGGACCGAAGGGGGCAGTTGAAAGGGGTAGTTCCTCGGAAACGGGTCATACAGCGTCAACGGCAACCCGGGCAGCGGGAAGAAAAGACGGAAATCGAAATACGGGGGATTGAAATACAGGCCCTCCCCCGGCGCCAGGGGCGACTGGTCGTAGAAGACTCCGTATCCGGTCCGGAGCACCGTGCGTCCACCCCGATCAAGTCCCCAGGCCAAGCCGATCCGGGGAGCCCAGTTGTTCCGGTCGGGCAGATAGCCTCCCCGGGGCACGCCGCCGGTTCCGACACCGACCAGCGATCCGCTCTCCGGATCGTAGACGTTGGCCCGATCGTCCTTGTCGACGGGCGGTGAGTTGTATTCATAGCGGACCCCAAGAGCCAGCGTCAGGTTGGGCCTCAGCTTGAAATGGTCCTGGACGAAGAAACTGTAGCTCCGGTTACGCAGATGCTGGGGATTGTCGAGCTGCGCTCCGCCCGTCAGGGAGGGCAGACCCAGCAGCAGATCGGCCAGGCCGTTTCCGGTGATTCCGGTCTGGCCCACGAAGTTGAGAAAGCCGCGGGACTGGACGTCCCGGTAGGCGTCCTGCCGGACGATCCGGAAGTCCGCGCCCACTTGCCAGAGATGCTTGCCGCTGGCGTAAGTGGAATGGTTCAGGATCTGAAAGGTGTCGGAAGCGCTGTGCTGGGGATTGTTGTATTCGTCCCCCAGGGACGAAAATCCGGAGACGGTGATGAAGCTCATCCCCAGGTCCCGGGGGCGGTCGGAAAGCTCGGGCAAGCCCACATCCCCGTTGATGCTCCGGCCCATGTTCTCCTGGAAAGCGCCGGCCGCAACCCGGTTGAAGGCGAACCGCACCTGATTCAGGAACCGGGATGTGAAGGTATGCGACTCGCTGAAGACCAGGTTCTGGGCCCGCCTCGGGACATCGGTTCCGTATCCCGGCACGGCTGAGAAGAGAGGACCGGAAAAGGGATCGAAGAGGTCCCGGTCCCCGAAGCTGTAGCGCAGGGCCAGATTCGAGGATGGACTCGCAGCGTGATCGATTCTCACGTCGAAATGGTCGTCCCGATCCTGCAGGGTGGGGGAGGAGACGAAGTTGGGAACCTCCCCGGACCGGTTGGGGTCGGGATAGAGCTGAGCGATGGCGTGGCCCGTGGGATGAATCCACGGGGACGGGATCGCATTCCCGGGAAACGGCTGGCGGGTCAAAGGATTCACCGGCAGCGGACCGGAGGAGCCGGAAAAATCACCGGAGCGTTCGGCCAGAGTGGGAACCATGGTGCCCCGGGTGACTCCCTGCCGAACGCGCCGGCCTTCGTAATCGGCAAAGAAGAAGGTCCGGTTCGGGACCACGGGCCCTCCCAGCGAGAACCCGAACTGGCTTCGCCGATACTCCGGGTCAGGCCCCTGAGGCAACGAGAAGTAGTTCCGGGCATCCAGCGCCGCGTTCCGGAAGAAACCGTAAACGGTACCGTGGACCCGGTTGCCGCCCGACTTGGTCACCACGTTGATCTGACTGCCCACGTTGCGTCCGAACGAGGCGTCATAGGTGCCCATGAGCACTTCGAACTCCCGGATGGCGTCGACGGGAGGATTGACGCCGATGCCGTTGAGCTTGGGGTCTCCGTTGTAGACACCGTCCAACAAGAAGCTGTTGGACGCCTCGCGCTGTCCGTTGATGTTCAACGCGAAGTCTCCACGGACCGAACCGGCCGATCCGGGCGCCGCCGGAGCACTCCCCGGAAGCAGCAGGCTCAGCTCGAAGAAGTTCCTCCCATCCAGAGGCAGGCCCGCGATCTGCGAGTTCTCGATCACGCTGCCCAGCGCCAGCGAGTCCCTTTTGAGCCATCCCCGGCTCTCCAGGACCACCACCTCTTCGGTCAGTTCACCCGGCTGCAGTGTCACTCGAAGCTCCAACCGCTCGTTGACCCGCAGGGAGAACTTCTCCACATGCTTCCTGTAGCCGGCGTGGGAAACTTCAAGACGGTAGGTCCCGGACGGGAGAAGCGGGATCAACAGGTGGCCGTCCCGGTCGGCGACGCCGGTCCGCCGCCGGTTGGTCTCTTCCTGCACCGCTTCGGCGGCCGCTCCCGCCACGGCGCCGGTTCCGTCCCCGATCAGCAGCCTCAGCGACCCTTCGACGGTCTGGCCCCGAAGCGGGCCGCCTGCGCAGAGCAGGAGAATCAGGATCAACTCGGTTCTGGGTTTCAGTCCCAATGGCATGGATTCCATCCAAAGTTCGGGTAGACGTTCGAGGAGTGCTCATGTTACCAGCCCTTCAATGAAGTCTCCACGGCATTGGAAACCGCGGTCGTTTGGCGCCGGTAGGCCGGCGGTTGGAGAGCCGCCGTTTCCAATTCCGCCCAAATGAATGTTTTTTACTATCTATAGTAAAATATAATCCGACATTTACTATCGATAGAAAATTATTCAATCAATGATGCGCAGAGGACCGTCAAGTTGGCGCGACTTCGGAGTCCTCCCAACTCCCACTTGGATGCTTTGGTTCAGGATTTCAGATAGGTGCGAAAATGATTCGCGCCCGCCGGTTTTTTCATGTCTTGCAGCGGGGACCGGCCCCGGCGTAATCTTCTTCCCATGAGGGTCGTGTACATCACGGCGGGAGCCGCGGGCATGTACTGCGGCGCCTGCATTCGGGACAACACCCTGGCCTCGGACCTCCTTGCCCGGGGACATGACGTCGAGTTGGTCCCCCTCTACACTCCGACCGTCACCGACGAACCCAATGTGAGTCTCGGCACCACGTTCTTCGGTGGAGTCAACGTCTACCTGCAACAGCGGTTTTCCATTTTCCGATCCACTCCCTGGTACCTGGATCGGATTCTGGACTCGTCCTGGCTGTTGAACTCGGCGGGGCGCTGGGGCGCTCAGACCGATCCCGGCGAACTGGGGGAGATCACCATTTCGGTTCTCCGGGGAGAATCGGGTTTCCAGCGCAAGGAGCTGGAAAAACTCGTCAGCTGGCTCCGAACCCGTCCCCGTCCCGACCTGGTACACCTGGGAAACAGTCTGCTCAGCGGACTGGCTCATCCCTTGAAGCAGGCCCTTTCCTGCCCCGTCTGCTGCACCCTCCAGGGAGAGGACCTGTTCCTGGAGGCGCTGAAGGAACCCTACCGGTCTCAGGCTCGGGAGAGAATCCGGGCCAACGCCGAATTCATCGATCAGTTCCACGCCGTGAGCCGCTACCACGGACGAGTGATGCGGGACTATCTGGGCATCCCCGGCTCCGAGGTCGGCGTGATTCCTCTGGGAATCCACGTCGACGACTTTCAGCCGCGCAGCCCCGATCCATCCCGCCCCTTCAACGTGGGATACCTGGCCCGGATCGCTCCCGAGAAGGGGTTGCACCTGCTCTGCGATGCCTATCGCGGCG
This sequence comes from Acidobacteriota bacterium, assembly GCA_965217775.1. Lineage (GTDB taxonomy): Bacteria > Acidobacteriota > UBA6911 > RPQK01 > JAJDTT01 > JAJDTT01. The sequence goes on along the minus strand of CBDCJH010000002.1, from coordinate 404,228 downwards.
TGGCCCGCGAGTTGGGTCCGGGAAAAACGCGCCTCCTGGTCGCAGGCGACCCGACCACCGATCATTCCGGCTATCTGCGTGGGATCAGAAAGAAAATGCGCCGCTGGGGCCTGGAGGACTCCTTCCAGTACCGGGGCTGTCTGAGCCGTGCGGAAAAGATCCGGTTCCTCAAGGAACTGGACGTTTTCTCGGTCCCCACCTGCTACGACGAGCCCAAGGGAATCTACACGCTGGAGGCGCAGGCCTGCGGCGTTCCCGTGGTGCAGCCGCGGCGAGGCGTCTTTCCGGAGATCATCGCGGCCACCGGCGGCGGTCTGCTGGTGGAACCGGACGACGCCGCGGACCTGGCCCGGGGGATTCTGGATCTTCACCGCGATCCGGAACGGGCCGCGGAGTTGGGCCGCCGCGGCCGGGAGGGCGTGCGGGAGCATTACGACGCGCGAAAAATGGCGGCCGCCACACTACGGTCCTATGAGCGCCTGGCCAGCCCGTCCGGGTCCCGCCACGCTGCTGCAAAGAGCGGCGGCTCGCCCCGGAGACCGGGCGGACTTCAGGTCCGCGGCCTGAGCAAGGACTACGCCACTCCCCGGGGCACGCTGCCGGTTCTCTCCGGCGTGTCGTTGTCCCTGTCCCGGGGAGACGCGGTGTCGATCGTGGGACCCTCCGGGAGCGGCAAGAGCACGCTGCTGCATATTCTGGGAGCTCTGGAGCCACCCACGGCCGGCACCGTCCGGCTGGAGGGCCAGAATCCGTTCGAGCTGGAGCCGCGGGAGCTGGCCCAATTCAGGAACCGGCAGGTGGGTTTCGTCTTCCAGGACCACTGCCTCCTGCCCCAATGCTCCGTCCTGGAAAACGTCTTGATACCGACCCTGGTCGCCCGCTCCGAGTCCAACGGCGGGGAACAGGTGCGGAAGGCCCGCGGCCTGCTGGAACGGGTGGGTCTCGGCGATCGTCTCGAGCATCGGCCCTGGGAGCTCTCGGGTGGGGAGAAACAGCGTGCGGCCCTGGCTCGAGCCTTGATCCTGGATCCTTTTCTGCTGCTCTGCGACGAGCCCACCGGCAATCTGGACCGCCGGTCGGCCGAAGCCGTCAGCGAGCTCTTGCTGGAGCTGCACCGGCGCCGGCGCACGATTCTCATGGTGGTCACCCACAATCTGGAGCTGGCGGCCAGGTTTCCCAACCGCTATGAGCTCCGCGAATGCCGGCTCCACCCGAGATGAGACTCCGCCGGATCGTCGTACGAAGCCTGGTCCACTACTGGCCCACCCAGCTGGCCATCGTGGGCGGCGTGGCCGTGAGCGTCGCCACCCTGGCCGGCGCCCTCCTGGTGGGAGATTCGGTCCGCTCCAGCCTCAGGGCACTGGTGCTGGAGCGCTTGGGCAGTACCCACACCGTCGTCACCGCCTCCATGCCCTTCCCCGAAGATCTGGTCCGAAGAGTCCAGTCCCATCCCGGCTTCTCCCAGGCTTTCGGCGGCGCCTGTCCCATCATGGTGGCGGAAGGTGCGGTGGTTCACGCCGGCACCCAACGATTGGCGTCCCGCGTCCAGATCTACGGAGTGGACCCCCGTTTCTGGGCTTTCCACGGGCGGCCGCCCGAGCCCCTGGACCGCCGCAGCGCTCTGCTCAGTCCGGAATTGGCCCGGGAGCTGGATTGGAACGAGGGCGACAGCCTGCTGGTGACTTTACAGCAGCAGGCTGCGACTCCGGCTGAGACTCTTCATGGCCGGAGGGACTCCTCGGGGACCACACTGCGGGTCCGGGGCAGCCGCGTCCTGCAGCCGGAAAACCTCGGAGAGTTCTCGATCCTGCAACGAGGCGCCGCGGTTCGGACCCTGTTTTTGCCCCTGGCTGAGATTCAGCGGGCCCTGGACCAGGAGGGGCGGGTCAACGCGTTGCTCCTGTCCGCAAGCCGGAACCGGTCCGAGGATGATGGGAACCGGCTCCGGGATCTGCTTCGGGACACTGTCACACCGGAAGATGCCGGACTCAGGATCCGGGCCCTGGACCATTGTTCCTGTCTCTCCCTGGAGCATGAAGGAGGCCTGCTGGACAAGCCCGTGGTGGCCGCGGCCCGGCGGGCGGGCGACGCCCTGCAGCTGGAGTCCCAGTCCATCTTCAGCTACGTCGTCAATTCCATCGCCCAGGGCGAAAAGAACGTCCCCTATTCGCTGGTCACGGGGCTGGAATCGGACCATCTGGCCCGACTCTCGGGAGAGGCGGCTGCCGCTTTCCAAGGAGAGGGGTCTCCGGCGCCGCTCTGGATCAACGACTGGACCGCCCGGGACCTGGAGATCGGACCGGGGACACCGGTGAAACTGGAGTACTTTCTATGGGACTACCGCCACGGACTCTCGACGCAAACGGCGGACTTCCGAGTGGCCGGAGTCATTCCCCTCTCCGGTGCGGCAGCCGACAGGGACCTGATTCCCGAGTTCGAGGGCATCAGCCAGACCGAGTCCATCTCCCATTGGGACCCGCCCTTTCCCGTCGACCTCTCCCGCATCCGGCATCAGGACGAAGACTACTGGGAACGCTACCGCACCACTCCCAAGGCCTTCCTCCCGCTTGAAACCGCCCAGGAACTGTGGGGGTCCCGGTTCGGCGACGTCACCTCGCTACGCTTCGAAAAACCGGAGGATCTCACCCTGGACGAGGCTCTGGACCGCTTTCGGGAGAGCCTGCTGGCGAACCTCACCCCCGAGGACATGGGGTTCGCCCTGCACCGGGTGAGAGAGACCGGCATCGAGGCCTCCCGCGGGAGCACCGACTTCGGCGAGTACTTCCTCTACTTCAGCTTCTTCCTGGTCGTCTCCGCCCTGCTCCTGACCGTCCTGTTCTTCAAGCTGGGGCTGGAGCAACGGCTCCGCCAGGTCGGTCTGTTCAAGGCCCTGGGGATTTCGGAGCCTCTGATCCGGCGGATCTTCGCGGCCGAAGGTCTGGTTCTGGCCATCGCCGGGAGCCTGGTGGGGCTGGCGGGAGCCGCTGCCTACGGCTGGCTGATGATGTGGGGCCTGCGAACCCGCTGGATCTCGGCGGTGGGAACCACGCGGCTGACCCTGCAGGTGGAACCGGGAACCCTCCTTCTGGGAGCCGCCGCCGGGGTGACGGCCGCCTTCCTCTGCATCCTGTTGACTCTTCGAAGACTCCGCAAGGCGCCTCCCCGGCTCCTGCTGGCGGGCGAGAAGGAACCGTTGGCCACCGGCTCCGGCCGCCGGTCCCTGCTGGCGGCTCTGGCGCTGGGAGCGGCCGGACTGATCTTCCTGCTGGCGGCGACCCTGGGCTGGATCGGACAGACGGCCGGATTCTTCGGCTCCGGAGCCCTGCTGCTCGTCTCCCTGCTGGCGTTCCAATGGTGGCTCCTCACCTCGGGCCGGACTCTGCGATTCCACGGGCGGGGGATCCCGGCCCTGTGCCGAATCGGACTCCGGAACCTGAGTTACCGGCCGGCTCGATCCCTCCTCTCCATCGGCCTCATCGCGCTGGCCACATTCATCATCGTGACGGTGGGAGTCTTTCGCCGAGAGGGGACCCCCTCTCTGGCGCCCGGGTCGGGAACCGGCGGGTTCTCCCTGGCGGCCGAGTCTTCGATTCCCTTCTTCCAGGATCCCGACGACCCGGAGAGCAGGCGGGACCTGAATCTGGACCGTCTGCCCTCCCCCGAAAAGCTCCGCTTCTGGTCGTTCCGGCTCCGTCCGGGGGACGACGCCAGTTGCCGAAACCTCTATCGTCCGGCCAACCCGAGAATCCTGGGCGCTCCGTCCGCGTTTCTGGACCTGGGGCGCTTCAGCTTCAGTTCCTCGCTGGCTTCCGAAGATCAGGGCAATCCGTGGCGCCTGCTGGAGGCGGACTCCGAAGACTCGGCGGTTCCCGCCATCGCCGACGCCACCTCCATGGCGTATTCGCTGCACACGGGCTTGGGGGAGGAGATCATTCTGGAGCGGGCGGAAGGGGAGCCGGTCCGGTTGAAACTGGTTGCAGCCCTGTCCGACAGCGTGCTGCAAGGCGAGATCGTGATCTCCGAGCGGAATTTCCTGAAGCTGTTCCCGAAACAGCAGGGTTACCGCTACTTCCTGATCGAGACCCCCGACCGGGAGGACGGGAATTGGGTTCAGAGCCTGGAACGGAGTCTCTCCGACTACGGGTTCGACTCCACTTCCACCGCGGACCGTCTGGCCAGCTTCCACCGCGTCGAGAATACGTACCTGTCCACCTTCCAGAGCCTGGGCGCATTGGGCCTGCTGCTGGGAACGCTGGGCACCGCGGTGATCCTGCTTCGCAACGTGCTGGAGCGCCGGAGAGAGCTGGCCTTGATGCGGGCCGTCGGCTACGGGCCGGGCCACCTGGGAACCATGGTGCTGGCCGAGAACCTGCTGCTGGTGGGATTCGCCCTGGTGACGGGGGTCTCGTCGGCCCTGGTTGCGGTGGCCCCGGTTCTCCTCGCCCGGGACCTCGGCCCCTCCCTGGCGCCCACCGGAGCTCTCGCCGGTCTGGTTCTTCTGGTGGGCCTGCTGGCTTCGCTGGCCGCCGTCGTCGCCGCCGCGCGCACTCCCATCATCGAGTCCCTCCGGTCGGAGTAGACCCCTACCTTTTCCTTCGTAGGGGCGACCGCACGGCTGGAATTTGTGATCCCCCGGTGACCCCGCTGCCTTTTCGTTCGTAGGGGCGACCCTTGTGTGTGGTCGCCCTTCCCCGCCGACCACCGAGGTTGGGACGTAAGAGGGCACCCACAAGGGGCGCCCTACGTGTTTTTGCAGGTGCGAGAAGAAGGCCCCCGGCGTCGAGAGGGGCGTCGGCATTCCGTCTGATAGAATGACCCCGCGCGGCGGCCGGCGATCCGGTCCCACCGCGGCCGGTTTTTAATGATGCAGTCCGACAAGGAGACCGTCGCCAGCAACTACTTCATCGCCAACTACCCCCCCTTCTCCTTCTGGAAGCCGGAGGGCGTGCAGGATGCCCTGGCGGCCCTGGAGCGCCCCAGCGACCCGGAGACGCCGCTGGGCCTCTACCTCCACATCCCCTTCTGCCGCAAGCGCTGCCATTTCTGTTACTTCAAGGTCTACACGGGCAAGGGCTCGCGGGAGATCCTGGGCTATCTGGACGCGTTGGTCCGGGAGCTGGAGATCTACTCCCGCCGCCCCTTCGTCGACGGCCGGCAACTGGACTTCATCTACTTCGGAGGCGGAACTCCGTCCTACCTCTCCACCCGGCAACTCTCCGGCCTGGTCGGGGAGTTGAAGCAGCATTTTTCCTGGGACCACGCCCGCGAGATCACCTTCGAATGCGAGCCGGGCACGCTGACCCCGGGGAAACTGGAGCTTCTGCGCGAACTCGGCGTCACCCGGCTCAGCCTGGGGGTGGAGAACTTCGACGACCACGTCCTGGAGATCAACGGCCGGGCGCACCGCTCCCGCGAAATCTGGGACGTCTACGAACGGGCCAGCCGTCTGGACTTCCCCCAGGTCAACATCGATCTCATCGCCGGGATGGTGGACGAGACGGAGGAGAACTGGCGCCGGTGCGTGGAGAACACCCTCCAACTTCAACCCGACAGCATCACCGTCTACCAGATGGAGATCCCCTTCAACACCACGATCTACCGTCGAATGCGCGAGCAGGACCGGACAAGGGCCCCCGTGGCCGACTGGCCTACCAAGCGCCGGTGGGTGAATTTGGCTTTCCAGGAATTGGAACGGAACGGCTACCATGTGGCCAGCGCCTACACGGCCGTCCGATCGCCTGACCGGAGCCGATTCCTCTACCGGGACCAGCTCTGGTCGGGAGCCGACATGGTGGCTCTGGGAGTGGCCTCCTTTTCCCACGTCGGGGGCACCCATTTCCAGAACGAGCACGACATGGGGCCCTACCTGCAACGACTCGGCCAAGGAGAGCTTCCCCTCCATCGCGCCCTGACGCCGACCGGAGAGGAGCGCCTGATTCGAGAGCTGATCCTGCAATTGAAGCTGGGCCGGGTCCGGACCGGATACTTCCGGAACAAGTTCCAAGTGGACATTCTCGAGAGATTCGCGGGTCCCATCGGCGAACTGGTCGAGGAGGGTTTCATGACGGCCTCCCCCGAAGGATTGGAACTCAGCCGGGAGGGCCTTCTGCAGGTGGACCGGCTGCTGCCCCTCTTCTTCCTGCGGGAGCATCAGGATTCGCGATACACCTAAATGACGGAGACAGTCCGAGATTACGACGTGGTGGTGGCCGGGGGAGGACCCGCCGGAGCCACCACCGCCGCCTTGCTGGCCCAGGCCGGCTGGAAGGTGCTGGTCCTGGAGAAAGAGCGGTTTCCCCGCTACTCGGTGGGGGAATCGCTGATGCCCTATTGCTACTTCACCCTGGAGCGGCTGGGGCTGATCGAGCAGCTCAAGGCGTCCGCCTTTCCCCTCAAACACAGCGTTCAGTTCGTCTCCACCGGGGGACGGGTTTCCCAACCCTTCTACTTTTTTCAGCACCTGGACCATGAAGCCTCCACCACCTGGCAGGTCCTGCGCAGCGAGTTCGATCAACTCCTGCTGGACAATGCCCGGGCCCAAGGGGCAACGGTCCGGGAAGAGGTTTCGGTCACCCGTCTGATCCGGGAAGCGGGTTCGGTGCGGGGCGTGGAGGCCGTCACCCGTGCCGGAGAGAGGTTCCGGGTACGGGCACCCATGACCGTCGACGCCACGGGCCGAGCCGCCTTGTCCGCCGCCTCCAATCGTTGGAGGATTCGGGACCGGGCCCTGAACCGGGCGGCGCTCTGGACCTACTATCGTGGAGCTCTCCGGGACCCGGGTCTGGACGAAGGAGCCACCACCATCGCCTACCTGCCGGAGAAGGGGTGGTTCTGGTACATCCCGCTCCCGGAAGACCAGGTCAGCGTCGGCGTGGTGGCCCACAAGAGCTACCTGTTCCGTGAGTCCCGGGACCTCCAGGTCGTGTTCGACCGGGAGATCCAATGCAATCCGTGGATCCGGGAGCACGTGGCGCCGGGACGCCAAGAGGGTGCGGTGAAGTTGACGGGGGACTACTCGTACCGTTCGCGCTACTGCGCCGCCTCGGGCCTGGTGCTGGTGGGAGACGCCTTCGCCTTCCTGGACCCCATCTTCTCCTCCGGCGTGTTCCTGGCGCTCAAGAGCGGCGAGATGGCCGCCGACGCCATCGACGACGCTCTCAAGGCGGGGGACGTCGGGGCGTCTCGTTTCAACCGGTATGGGCGCGAACTGACCCGGGGTATCGAGGCCATGCGGCGCCTCGTCTACGCCTTCTACGATCAGGAGTTCAGCTTCAGGCGGCTCCTGAACCGCCATGCGGACCTGAGAGGCGACCTCACCGACTGCCTCATCGGCCACCTCTTCCGGGATTTTGCCGATCTCTTCGGCGCCATCGAAGAGCTGGTGGAGCTGCCGCCGCCCCTCAAACATGGTCATCCGCTGGCCGGGGAGGGCTTTCGTCCGCCCACCCGACGGGCCGCAACCGCAACCGAACCAGCGATCGGGTAGTCGAGCCCAGTGGCATACGAATTCAAGGCCAGCCGCCGGATTCAGTTTGCGGACACGGACATGGCCGGCATCGTCCACTTCGCCAACTTCTTCCGTTTCATGGAGGAGACGGAGCACGATTTCTACCGCTCGCTGGGATTCGCGGGGCACTTCAGCGGGCCCCGGGGGACCCTGGGCTGGCCCCGGCTCAGCGCTCGCTGCGACTACCGGAAACCCCTCCGCTTCGAGGACGTGGTGGAAATCCACCTCCTGGTGCGGGCCAAGGAGGAAAAATCCCTGCTCCTGGATTTCACCTTTCGGAAACAGTCGCAGGACGGTCTCCAGGTGGTGGCGGCCGGCGCTCTCAAGGTCGTCTGCGTCCGAGTCTCCGAGGAGACGGGCCGGATGTCCTCCATCCCCATTCCCCCGGAGATCTCCTCCCGGATCGAAGCCGCTCCCTCCCACCTCTTGGCGAGACGTTAGTTCCATGAATGCACCCGGCCCGGAAGAAATCCGGAAGCGGCAGCAGGTCAAACTGCAGCATCTGCTGGAAACGGTCCTGGACTCGAACCCGTTCTACCGGGAGAAGCTGGGTCCCGAGCCGCCGCCGGGGAGGCCTCTGAGCCTCCGTGAGTTTCGCCGCCGTGTTCCGTTCACCGGGAAACGGGAACTCCTGGAGGACCAGATCCGGAATCCTCCCTTCGGCCGCAACCTCAGCTTCCCGGTGTATCGCTACACGCGATTCAACCAGACCAGCGGGAGCCGGGGGGAACCGTTGCGCTGGCTGGACACCGCCGCGAGCTGGGAGAAGATGCTGGACTGCTGGAAGACCGTCTACCGGAGGTCGGGGGTGCGGCCCGGGGACCGGATCTTCTTCGCCTTCTCGTTCGGGCCCTTCCTGGGCTTCTGGACCGCCTTCGACTCGGCGCAGTCCCTGGGAGCCCTGTGCCTGCCGGGCGGCGGCCAGAGCAGCCTGGGGCGCCTTCGGGCCATCCTGGACAACCGCGTGGACGTCCTCTGCGCCACGCCCACTTACGCCCTGCACCTGGCCGAGGTCGCCGCGGAAAACGGCCTCTCGCTGGAGCAGTCCGCGGTCCGCATCCTCCTGACCGCCGGAGAGCCGGGGGGCTGCATCGAGGCCACCCGCTCCCGACTGGAAGCCACCTGGGGGGCCCGTCTTCGCGACCATCACGGCATGACCGAGGTGGGACCCGTCAGCTACGAGTGCCCTTCCCGACGGGGCGTCCTGCACGTCCTGGAAGACGCCTATCTGGCCGAGGTGGTAGATCCGGCCACTTCGCGTCCCGCGACGCCGGGGGAGACGGGGGAGTTGATCCTGACCACGCTGGACCGGGCCGGGTCCCCGGTTCTCCGTTATCGAACCGGGGACCTGGTGAAGCCGTCCCCGCGGACCCCCTGCGCCTGCGGCCGCTCCGAGCTGGCGCTGGAAGGAGGCATTCTGGGGAGGGTCGACGACATGGTGGTGATCCGGGGGGTGAACCTCTTCCCGGCCGCGGTGGAGGAGGTGATCCGGAGACGGCCGGAAATCTCCGAGTACCGGGTCGAGGTCCACGACTCGGGCGTGCTCAGGGAAATGAAGATCCGGATCGAGTCGAGCCTGGGCGAAGGGGGGGCGCGTCAACTGGAGCAGGAGCTTCACGCCGCCTTCTCGCTGAGAATTCCCGTCTCGCCGGTGCCGCCGGGGACTCTACCCCGCTTCGAGATGAAGTCCCGGCGCTGGATCATGAAGTGAGGGAGCCGGGGATCGCTCCCGGCCTCGCGCCGGGAATTACCGCGGACCGGCGCCGAAACAGTAGAGCAGCCCGTCCTGGGACCCGACGATGATCCGGCCGGCGGCCACCGCCGGTGAAGCGGAAATCCTTCCGCCCGTTCGAAACTCCCACAACTGCTTTCCCGTTTGGAGGTCCAACGAGTAGAGCCGGCCGTCATAGGAGCCGACCCAGACCCGTCCATCGGCAATGGCCGGAGAGGAATCGACTCGAGCCCGAGTGGCATGGGTCCACAACGCCTTTCCCGTGGACGCATCCAGGCAATGGACCAATTTGTCCCGCCCCCCCAACACGACTCTTCCTCCGATCTGGGCCGCGGACGAGTAGAACGGAGAAGCGCGTTCCGCGGGCTGGTAGCGCCAGAGAACGGCGCCGGACTTCAGCCCCACGGCCAGCACCTGGTTGTCGAAGGTGCCGAAGACGGCCCGGTCCCCTTCCAGGGACGGGGAGGCCCCGGTGTAGGCGCCCACATCCACCGTGACCACCTGCTCTCCGTCGGAGACCCGGATCCCGCGCAACATGCCGTCACACCCTGAAACATAGGCGATCCCACCGAGAACTCCAGGAGTACAGTGGACCGGTCCGTCCGTCTCCTGCTTCCAGCGAACGTCTCCCCCAGCGGCGGAGAGGCAATAGAGGTACCCGTCGTAGGAACCCACCAGGACCGAGTCCTCCACCACGACAGGCGAAGACTTCACTTCACCGTCGGTCTGAAAGGTCCAGCGCTTCGATCCGTCGGCCTCGGACACGGCGTGGAGAACTCCCGCCAGATCGGCAACGTAAACACCGCCGCCGGAAACCGCAGGCGAGGACTCTCCGATGGCGTCCTCCGCCTCGTACCTCCAGACAAGCGCGCCTGATTCCAGGTCGACGGCCTGCAGCTCGCCTCCGGCCGAACCGACGAAGACGCGCCCTCCGCCGACGGCGGCCGAAGACTCGATGGGATCGCCCGCGTCATGAGTCCAAGCGAGTTTCGGAGACGACGGCAACCGGGCGCCGGAAACCCCGGTCAGGGAGGGGTCCCCCCGGAACTGCGGCCACTCCCCCGCGTCCCGCCCGGCGACGGTTGCCACCTGAAGCCCCAAAGCCAACCACCAGACGGATACTCGCAAACCCGACATTGCCTTGGGGACAGTCTACTACGGCGGGATGAGGAAACGCGGGATGAGGAAACGAGAAAAGAGGAAAGAGAAAAGAGTGGGGAGCACCTCTCACCGGGTGCTGGCCGGAGAATTTGCGGCAATATCACTATCGGAAGTGAACTTCGATTGACGGGACTCGACAATCTCGTTTCCGGGTCTCTTCTCGTCTACGCGAATGTCTCCCCTTCTCTCTTTCCTCTTTTCTCTTTACTCTTTCCTACTAACGCATGTCGTCCAATCGCATTCAGGAGGTCACACGATACGAGTCTGTTCCGGCTGCGGTGGAACTTTGGCTCGATTCCCTGGACTGCCCCGGCGAGATTCTGATTCTGGGCTCGACCCGCGCGGCCGCGGACGAATTGTCGCGGGCGCTTTCCCTGAGTAACCAGGGCCGATTGGGACTCCATCGGTGGACACCGGCTCAACTGGCGGCGGCTCTGGCGACCCCGAAGTTGGCCAATGCGGGTATGGCTCCCCTGAGTCGTCTGGGACTGGAGGCCCTGGCTGCTCGGGCAAGCTACCGGAGCCGGGAAGCAGACACGCCGGGCTATTTTGCTCCCGTCTCGGGAACGCCCGGCTTCTCCCGCTCTCTGGCGTCCACGCTGCTGGACCTTCGTCTGTCTCACGCCGACGGCGACCCGTTGGCGCAATGCAAAGGGGCCGGACCCGACCTGGCCCTGCTGCTGGAGTTGTACACCCAGGAGCTTCAGGTACATTCCCTGGCCGACCGGGCCACGCTGTTGGAGCTGGCCACCCGGGCTCTGAAGGAGGATTCCCCCTGGTCCGGCCTTCCCCTGGTGCTATTGGACGTTCCTCCCCGATCGCGGACCGAGTTCCGCTTCTACAGGTCCCTCATTGATGGGTCTCCGGCGACCCTGGCCCTGGTTCTCTCCAGTGAAGCACCGGCATTGGAGGCCTTCCAGACGCTTCTGGGAGGCTCGGCTGCCGCGGCGGCCCAGCTCGAGGACGGGGACGCCGGCGCCACTCTGAGCCGGATTCGGAGAAACCTATTCGCTGCCGGCGACGTTGCCGGCGGCCCCATGGATTCCGGCTTTCGACTCTTTTCGGCCCTGGGTGAGGGGCACGAGTGCGTGGAGATCGCCCGTTCCCTCCTGGAGGAGGCCAAGCGGGGAACCCCCTTCGACCAGATGGCGGTCCTGTTGCGCAATCCGGAGACCTACCAGCCCCAGATGGAGGAGGCGCTGGCCCGGGCCGGCATCCCCGGTTACTTCAGCCGCGGCATCTCGCGTCCCGACCCGGCCGGCCGGGCTCTTCTGACTCTCTTGGAGTGCGCCGAGGAGGGCCTCACGGCCAGCCGATTCGCCGAGTACCTCTCCCTGGGTCAGGTCCCGAGGGACCACCCCTCCCCGGAACGACTCGAGCAGGAACCTCCCTGGATCGGTCCGGGGGAGGACATGGAAATGAACTTCAAGAGCGGCGGCGACGCGGCGATACCGGCGGCGGATGGCGATTCGGACCCGGAGGACGACCGCTCTCCGGTGATCGCCGGCACCCTCAGAACTCCAGCTCACTGGGAGCGGCTTCTGGTGGATGCCTCCGTCATCGGCGGGAGGGACCGCTGGGAAGGCCGGCTCGCCGGTCTGGAATCGGATCTCATCCTGAAGCAGAGACGGAGGGAGGCGGAGGGGAACGAAGCGGCCGGACAAGCGCTCCAGGACCGGTTGGACCGGCTCCGGAACCTGAGGGATTTCGCACTGCCCGTCATCGAGTTTCTGGGAGACTTTCCTCACCAGCAGAACTGGCGAGCCTGGTTGGACCGGCTCCGGCGGCTGTCCGCACTGGCTCTTCACCGGCCGGAGCCGGTGCTGTCCCTCCTGGCCGAACTGGAGCCCATGGGGCAAGTGGGACCCGTGACTCTCACCGAGGTGAGGGAGGTCCTGAGTCAACGCCTCGGCGTCCTGAGAAGGGACCCCCCGAAAAGACCCTACGGCCGGGTCTTCGTCGGGACGCCGCGGGAGGCGTGTGGCCGGTCCTTTCAGGTGATCTGTCTGCCCGGACTCTCGGAGGGGATCTTCCCCCGCAAGGCATACGAGGACCCACTGCTCCTGGACCCCCTGCGCCGTCGGGTCTCGGCCCACCTTCCTCTGCTGGCGGACAAGATCCAGGAGGAGCGCCGGTTGCTGCGCATCGCGCTGGCGGCGGCCTCTCGGCGGCTCCTCGCCTCCTACCCGCGCATGGATCTGGTGCGGGGACGGTCCCGGGTCCCTTCCCTCTACGCCCTGGAGCTCATGCGCGGGGCCCTGGGCCAATTGCCTGACCTCCAGGAACTGGAGCGGAAGAGCGCCGCGGCCTCCAGCACCCGGCTGGGCTGGACGGCGCCCCGGGATCCGGCTCGGGCCATCGACGACGCCGAGTACGATCTGGCGACGCTGGGGCCGGTCCTGCAGGCGCCGAAATCGCAGGACACCGGCCAGGGCCGGTACCTGCTCCTGGTCAATCCGTGGCTGGCCCGCTCGCTGCGGGCACGCTACAAGCGCTGGCGCCCCGCCTGGTCGGACGACGACGGGATCCTGGCCCGGTCCGATCCCGCGACCCTCCGGATTCTGCGCAAGCACCGCCTCCGCAACCGCAGCTATTCCGCCACGGACCTGGAAAAATACGCGGCGTGTCCCTACCGCTTCTTCCTTCACTCGATCCAGAGGTTGCGGCCCAGAGAGGAGTCCCTGGCGCTGGAGCGCCTGGACCCCCTGACCCGGGGCTCCCTCTTCCATGAAGTGCAGTTCCGGCTCTTTCGCCGCCTCCGGGAAGAGGACCTGCTGCCCATGAACGCAGGGAGGTTGGAGCCGATCCTGAGCCGGGCGGACCAGGTGCTGAACCAGGTCGCCGGGAGCTTTCGGGAGCGGCTGGCTCCCACTCTCCCTGCGCTGTGGGAGTCGGAGGTCGAAGACCTGCGGGTCGACCTTCGGACCTGGATCCGAAGCGCCAGCCAGGAGCCCGACGGATGGGTGCCGATCCACTTCGACTACGCCTTCGGCCTCGCCGGCGGGGAGGATCGGGACCCCGAAAGCACTCCCGAAGAAGCCGCCATCCTGGACGGAATGCGGCTCCGGGGGATCATCGATCTGGTGGAGATGCATCCCTCGCACCGCGTCCTCCGGATCACCGACCACAAGACCGGAAAGGCCAAGGATCCCGTGCCCCAGTCCGTGGGACGCGGGGAAACGCTCCAGCCTCTTCTCTACTCCCTGGCCTTGCAGGAACTGCGCGGTCTCCGGGTCGTGGGGGGCCGCCTCGACTACTGCACCCAGAGGGGAAACTTCCAGGTCCAACGGATCCGGCTCGACCGGGAGGGCCGGCATCGGATCGGAGAGGTCCTCGAGACCATCGACCGGGCCGTGGGCGAGGGCTTCCTTCCGGCCGCACCTCGCGAGGAGAGTTGCGCCTCCTGCGATTACCGGGCCGTCTGCGGTCCGTATGAAGAACTTCGGACCGGCCTGAAGGAAAGCCGGCCCTTGGAGCCACTCCGGCAGATCCGGAATCTTCCCTGAGCGACCCCATGAACGATTCCTTGAAGTTCGGTCCCCAGGTTTCCTCTCCTTCCGATTCTGCCGGGCGGCGGGCCATCCGAAACTCCCTGGACGTCAGCCTTCTGGTGGAGGCGGCGGCGGGCACGGGCAAGACCAGCGAGCTGGTCCGGCGCCTGGTGGCCATTCTGGCCGGCGGCCGCGCCCGTGTCGACGGGATCGCCGCCGTCACCTTCACCCGCAAGGCGGCCGGGGAGCTGAAGCTGCGTCTGCGGGAGGCTCTGGACCGAGCCCGGCGGAATGCTTCGGACCCGATCGAGATCCGGAATCTGGAGCGGGCGGTGGCGGGGCTGGAGGAAGCCAGCATCTCCACCATCCACTCCTTCTGCGCGGACCTGCTTCGAAAGCGGCCGGTGGAGGCCGGCGTCGACCCCGATTTCCGGGAACTCTCGGAGGATGAGGGGTCCCGTCTCTTCCGGAGGGCCTTTCGACAATGGATGGAAACCCGGCTGGCCCACCCGGCGCCGGGTCTGGCCCGGGCCCTCCAGCGCTCCCTGATCGGGCAGGGAGCCGACTTCGGCTCGCCTCTGGACCAGCTCCGCTCGGCCGCCTGGAAACTCATGGAATGGCGCGACTACGGGAGTTCCTGGAGACGGGAGGTCTTCGACCGGGAAGCGCTTTTGGACGACCTGATCAGCCGGATCCGGGAATTGGCAGCCACCAGCGATCGGGCGGCCAACCGGCGGGATCGGCTGCGGCAGGAACTGGGTCCGGTCCGGGATCTGGACGCCTGGGTCCGGCGCTTCGAACTGGAACGGCCCCGCGACTACGATCGCCTCGAAGGGCGACTGCTCCGTCTGAAGCGCCGGTTGAGGTCCCCCTTCTTCCGGCCGAGCCGGACCGGAGAATACGGTCCGGGACTGCCCCGGGTGGTGGTGGTCCGGGCGCGGGAAGATCTGCTCCGGGAACTGGAGGATTTCATACGATGCGCCGACGCCGATCTGGCCGCTCTGCTCCGGGAGGAACTGCTGGAGGTGGCCCCGTTCTACGAGGCACTCAAGGAACAGACCAGCCGACTCGACTTCATGGACCTGCTGATCAAGACTCGCAACCTGATTCGGGACCGTCCGTCCGTCCGGCGGGATTTCCAGGAACACTTCAGCCACATCTTCGTCGACGAGTTCCAGGACACGGACGCCCTGCAGGCGGAGATATTACTGCTTCTGTCGGCGGATGACGCGCAGGAGACGGACTGGCGCAGGGTCCGGCCCGCTCCCGGAAAGCTCTTTCTGGTGGGAGATCCCAAGCAGTCGATCTATCGGTTCCGCCGCGCCGACGTGGTCCTGTACCAGGAGATCAAGGAGATCCTCGAGGCCGCCGGGGTGAAAGTGGTCCACCTGAAGCGAAACTTCCGCTCCGTGCGGCCTCTGCAACTGGCCGTCAACGCGGCCTTCGCGCCGGAGATGAAGGCCGACCCCGTCAGCGGACAACCGGACTACGTTCCCCTCGAGAGCCACCGAACGGCCGCACCGGACCAGCCGGCGCTCATCGCCCTTCCGGTGCCGGAGCCCTACAGCAAATGGGGGAACCTGGCCAACGCGGCCATCGAGCAGAGCCTCCCCCAGACCGTCGCCGCCTTCACGGACTGGCTGTTGCGAGAAAGCGGCTGGCAGGTGGGCGACCCCGAGGACCCCACCCGGCGCATCCCCATTTCCCCCGGCCACGTCTGCATCCTGTTCCGGCGCTTCGTCAGTTGGAGACGGGACGTCACGCGTGAATACGCCAGGGGACTCGAGATCCGGGGGGTGCCCCACGTCCTGATGGGCTCCCGATCCTTCCATCAGCGGGAAGAAGTCGAGACCCTGCGGGTGGCCCTGAGCGCTCTCGAACGGCCAGACGACGAACTCTCGGTCTACGCGACGCTCCGCGGCTCCCTCTTCTGGATCCGGGATTCGCTGTTGCTGCGCTTCAGGGACCGATACGGTTCACTCCATCCGTTCCGTCCTCGTCCCGAAGATCTGCATGACGACCTGAAGCCGGTGGCCGAGGCGCTGGAGATCCTGGCCCTTCTGCATCGACGGCGCAACCGGCGCCCCGTCGCCGAAACCCTTTCCCGGCTCCTGGCTCAAACTCGAGCTCATGCGGGATTCGCCCTGCGCCCGGCCGGACGCCAGGTACTGGCCAACCTGCAACGGGTCTGCGATCTGGCCCGGGCTTTCGAGACCGGCGGAGGAGGCTCGTTCCGGGGCTTCGTGGAGCATCTGGAGAGACTGGCCCGGCGGCGGACCGGGGCCGGGGCCCAGGTGTCGGAAGAAGGGGTCGACGGGGTCCATCTGATGACCGTCCATAACGCCAAGGGGTTGGAGTTTCCCGTGGTGATCCTGGCCGACACGACGGCCCACCTCTCCTCCTTCCGTCCCGACAAATTCGTCGATTCGAGCCGCAACCTGGCGGCATTCAGCCTCATGGGATGCGTCCCCTGGGAATTGTTGGACCATCAGGACGTCGAGGCGGCACGGGACCGGGCGGAGGGGGTCCGCCTCGCCTACGTGGCGGCGACGCGAGCCCGGGATCTGCTGGTGGTCCCCGGGCTGGGAGTGGGCCCCAGGCCGAGATCGAAGCTGGAATGGTTGGCTCCCCTGGAGCAGGCCATCTATCCGGCCCGGACGGCCTGGAGCCGCGGACAACCGGCTCCAGGATGCCCCAGCTTCGGGCCTCGCAGTCTGCTCCAGAACCCCAAGGGCCGAATCCAGCCCTGCATCCGCCCCGGCCTCCACCGACCGCAGACGGGGGATCATCCCCTGGTCTGGTGGGACCCCGAGTTGCTGGACCTGACGGTTCGTCCCAACTTCGGCCTGCAGCGGGAACGGATCCTGGCCGACGACGAACGGGGCCGGGCCGGACAAGAGGGCCTCGCCCGCTACCGGCAGTGGCGGGAAGGACGACGGCTGGCGCTTCAGTCCGGGTCCCGGCCAACACTGCAAGTGTTGACGGTCACCGGGGAACCCTCGCCGGGTGACCCTCCCGAGCGTCCCTCCGTGGGGCTGGAGACTCATCCGATTCCCGACTCCCGGCCCTCGGGACCCAGGTTCGGGACCCTGGTCCACACCCTGTTGCGGGACGTCCACCTGGACGCCGACGAGCCGGAGATCCGAAGGCTTGCGCGGCTCCATGGCAGGGTCCTGGGCGTGACCAACCCGGAGCGCAGGTTCGCCATCCAGGCCGTGCGCTCTGCCCTGGACCATTCGTTGCTGGAACGGGCACGAGCCGCCCCAAGGCGCCACCGGGAGCTCCCATTTCTCCTCACCGTTGCGGAAGGCCAACTGCTGGAGGGGACGATCGATCTCGCCTATCTGGAGGACGGCCGCTGGGTCGTGGTGGACTTCAAGACCGACGTCCACCTCAAACCGGACGATCCCGGTTACCTGCGCCAGGTGCAGTGGTATGTGTACGGACTGAAACAGATCATGGGACAGCCGGCGGAAGGATGGTTGCTGGGGATCTGAGCGAAGTTGGAGGCATATCCTGGTCGTGCTCCGCCGGAATGCGGGAAGCCGGTCAGCTATTATGGTAGTATTGCATCAGTATGGTAAAGGTCACTTACTCTCTCCACGAGGCGACGGTGCGGCAGATCCGTCGGATGGCGGACCTTCTCGGGATGGCGCAGAGCCATGTCGTCCGGGAAGCAGTCGCCGACTACGCCGCCCGGAAGGATCGGCTCAGCGAACGGGAAAGGCTTCGTCTGCTGGCGGTGCTCGACCGCCTGCGCGACGCACCGGTGACCCGCTCCGAGCAGAGCGTCGATGCCGAGATCCGCGCGGTGCGGGCCGCGCGACGCCACGGCGGACGACCCGGGCAAACGCCGTGACGATTCATCTCGATACGTCGGCGCTCATCGATGCGCTCACAGGCCCTCGCCGTTCGCTGGAACGGCTGTCGGCATTCGTGGCGGAAGGCCACCGGGTGATCCTGTCGACGATCGTGCTGTATGAATGGCTGCGCGGGCCCCGCACGACAGCAGAGTTGCAGGTGCAGGAGGAGATGTTTCCGCGCCGCGCAGCAGTCCCGCTCGATGCCGAAGCTGCCGCCCAAGCCGCGATGCTTTACCGGCAGACGCCTCGCCCCCGGGGGCGCGAGGTCGATCTCGCCGTGGCGGCCTGCGCGCTGGCGCAGGGTGCTGCCCTCTGGACTCTGAACTACGACGACTTCGGCGATCTGCCCGGTCTCAAGTTGATGTAGGAAGATACGTTGGCCGGCTCAGAGTTCATCGGCGTCACTCTGCTGCCCGAGTACTTCCAGAGCGAGTCCGTCAACGGCGTGCTCGACAACCTGCAGAGTCGTGCCGGGGTCACGGCGGTGACGACTTCGCCGTACGTGATGCAGCCGGCGGACTCGCAGTCCGGTTTCCGGGAGCCTCCCATCGACGCCGGAGCCGGGAAGGTCCGGCGGCTGGATCGGCCGCTCTGGAGGAAGCAGGAACTCCGGACCCGGACGGCCCCGAGCTTCCGCCCCGATTTCCGCCTCTATCGCGGTCTGCGCTATCAGCCTCCGTCGCCCGACGGCCTGACCGCCGAACAAGGTCCCATGGTCGAGCGGTTCATCCAGGCCGCCCGATCCCGGGGACTGAAGGTCTACCTGCAGGTTCAGGCGGCCATCCCCCCGGGTTACCGGGTTCAGTTCGGGAAACCGGAACTCGAAGACATTCCTCGCCTGCCCGACGGAAGCATTCCCAAACGCCGTCTCTCGGCCAACGGAAGCCTGGCCAGTCCTCACATCCGGGAGTATGCCCACGCGCTGATCCGGGACCTCTGCCGGCAGTACCCGGACCTCAACGGCCTTCGAGTGGACTGGCCCGAATATCCCCCCTACCTCCTAGACTCCATCTTCCTCGACTTCGGCGAGCCGGCCCGGAGAGAAGCGGAAGCGATGGGATTCGATGTCGACCGGATGCGCCGCGCCGCCGCCAAAACTTACGCCCGGCTTCATGGTGACCTCGACGATTCCGATCTGTCGGCCTGTGCCGAAGCCGGGAGCCCCGCCGAGGCCCGGCGGCGCCTCCTGCCGGATTCCGCCGGCCTAGCGGACTGGATCCGATTCAAGGCCAAGCTGGTGGAATCGTTGCACGCAGGGTTCCGCAAGACCATGGATGAAACGGGCGCAGGTCATATGGAGCTGTGGTCCAACGCGTTTCCGCCTCCCTGGAACACGTTCTCGGGAATGGACTACCGCCTGGTCGGCCGGTACAGCTCAGCCATCTCGGTCAAGCTCTATACGATGCACTGGCCCATGATGCTCCGGTTCTACGGTGACCAACTGCGCCAGGCCAATCCGGGAATCTCCGGTTCGCTACTGGCGAGAGCGCTGGTTCGTCTGTTCGGCATCTCCGATGAATGGGCTCCCGAACGGCTGGAGGATCTCTACTATCCGGCCCCCGACGAACCGCATCCGGCCGGCGCCGCGGCCCAGCACCGCAAGATCGTCCAGGCCCAGCTTGAAGCGGGCGAGACCCCTGTCTACGCCCTGGCGCATGGTTACGGGCCGGCCAAGGACTTCCGAAACCGCCTGGAGACCGCCATGGCGGCGAGCCGGCATGGTTGCTGGATCAACCGGTATGGTTATCTGAGCGACGAGAAGCTCGATATTATCGGGACGGCCGCAGGCCGCGGCTGATGCATGTCAACCAGAAGCGGTGGCGGTGTAGACTTGTCCCAGGTGACTCCCAAGATGAACCCGTCGGCTGCCCCCGCTGAAATCAAGGCCTTCCACGTCCTCACCAAGCCCACGGGACCCATCTGCAACCTGGACTGCAAGTACTGCTTCTACCTGGAAAAGGAGAACCTCTACGCAGATACGTCACGGTGGGCGATGCGGGACGAGGTCCTGGAATCCTACGTCCGCCAGTACATCGAGTCCCAGAGCGCGCCGGTCATCAGCTTCGCCTGGCAGGGGGGCGAGCCCACCCTCCTGGGTGTGGATTTCTTCCGGAAGGTGGTCCGGCTACAGGCCAAGTACGCGGCGGGCAAAAAGATCGAGAACGGCTTTCAGACCAACGGCGTCCTGTTGGACGACCGTTGGGGAGAGTTCCTGGCCCAGAACCGATTCCTGGTGGGGATCTCCATCGACGGGCCCGAGCGTCTCCATGACCGCTACCGGGTGGACAAGGGGGGAGCCCCCTCCTTTCGAAGAGTGAGGAGGGGACTGGGCTACCTCCGGAAACACGGTGTCGAGTACAACACGCTGACCGTGGTGCAAAGGAGCAACTCCCGCCATCCCCTGGAGGTGTACCGCTTTCTCAAGGAGGCGGGTAGCCGCTTCATGCAATTCATTCCCATCGTGGAGCGGGTTTCGGACCAGCCGGACGACGCCGGCCTGGTGCTGATTTCCCCGGATTCGGGGGAGCCGTCCCGGGTGACGCCCTGGTCGGTGGAAGCGGTCCAGTACGGCAAGTTCCTCTGCACCATTTTCGACGAGTGGGTGCGGCGGGACGTGGGCCGGTATTACGTGCAGATCTTCGACGTGGCCCTGGAGAGTTGGATGGGTATGAGCGCCAGCTTGTGTGTCTTCCGCGAGACCTGCGGCACGGCCCTGGCCCTGGAACACAACGGAGACCTCTATTCCTGCGACCACTACGTCTACCCCGAAAACCTCCTGGGCAACATCATGGAGGACCCCATGGGGTCCCTGGTCACCTCCTCCAGCCAGGTCCGTTTCGGCCAGAACAAGCGGGACCTCCTCCCCCGCTACTGCCGGGAATGCGAGGTCCGGTTCGCCTGCAACGGCGAGTGTCCCAAGCACCGCTTCATCCGGACACCCCAGGGGGAGGAGGGGCTCAACTACCTCTGCGCCGGATACAAACTCTTCTTCGGGCATATCGACCCCTATATGCGTTTCATGGCGGGAGAGCTTCGTCAGGGACGAGCCCCAGCCAACGTCATGACCTGGGTCCGGCGGCAGGATCTGGCAGTTCAGGGAAGACGCCGCCCCGGACGAAACGATCCCTGCCTCTGCGGTAGCGGCAAGAAGTACAAGAAGTGCTGCGGCCGCCGCTAGTCTGAGTTTCTCACCGGGTCGCAGAGGGTATTTTGCCGGGCGCCGCCGGTCCTCCCTCGAGTTGACGGGCCAGGACCACCGGGTCCGAGGTGGGCAGCTGACAGACGTAATTCTCGCAGACGTAGGCGGTCGCCTTCCCTCCGGCGGGAATCATGGCCCGGATGGCCGGGTTGCTCCTCCCGAGGTACTCCTGTCCGGTTCCACCGTCGGCAAAGAGGAGAACCTTGTTGGGAACGTAGGTGGAATGGACCACGTCGAGCAGAGTCCGCATCGCGCCGGCCGACGGTTCGCCCGCCAGGACCACCTGCTTCGGAGTGCCCAAATGGAAATCGAGGGCAGCGAGCATGTGGGGCAGGGCTTGGGGATGCTCCCGCAACCGGTTCCCGAAATGCTTCAGGGACGCCTCGGCCAGTCTCTTCCACTCCGGATGGTGGGTCATCTCCGCCAGGCGCAGGAGGTTCCAGACGGCGACCGAGTTCCCCGTGGGCTCGGCCGAGTCGTAGTCGTCCCGGGTCCGCAGGATCAGCGACGCGTCTCGTCCCGAGGTGTCGAAGAAGGCCCCCGTTTCCTGGTCGTAGAAAAGGTCGACGGCCGCCTCCATCAGCTCCATGGACCGCTTCAGGTCACGGATGTCGGAACCGGCCTGGTAGAGGTCGATGAGACCCGTCACCAGGAACGCGTAGTCTTCCAGGTGCCCCTCGAACCGGGCTTCCCCCTCCCGGTAACGCCTCAGAAGCCGTCCCGTCTCCTGCTGGTAGAGATGTTTCAGGAGGAAGTCCGCCGCCCGACGGGCCTGCCCCAAATATTCGGACTCCCCCAGGACCTGGTGGGCCCGGGCGAAGGCGGAAATCATGAGGCCGTTCCACGAGACCAGGATCTTGTCGTCCAGATGGGGCCTCACCCGCCGGTCCCGGGTCCGGAGCAGCCGGCGCTGAGACTCTCGGAGTACCGAATCCACCTGGTCCGGAGACTGCTTGAACTTGCGCGCCGTCTCCTCCAGGGAATGTGCCCGGTAGAGAATGTTCTGGTTCACGAATACCTGGTGCGGGTCGCTCGGAGCGTTCCCGTCCGGCTCGACTCCGAAGCTGTGGGCGAATACGGCTCCCTTCTCCGGACCCAGGATCCGGTCCAGTTCCGCCTTGGTCCAGACGTAGAAGGCGCCCTCCCGTTTCCGCTTGGGCTGGGACGGATCGGGAGCGCTCTCGGCGTCCTCGGCGGAATAGAACCCCCCGGGCGGGTGGGTGAGCCGCCGACTCACGTAATCCAGAGTCCTCCGGGCTATGGAGGCGAAGAGCGGATTTCGGGTCAACTGGTAGGCCTCCAGGTAGGAGTTCACCAGTTGGGCCTGATCGTAGAGCATCTTCTCGAAGTGGGGGACCCGCCACTGGCGGTCCACCGAGTAGCGGTGAAAGCCACCCTCCAGGTGGTCGAAAATCCCACTGGTCGCCATCCGTTTCAACGTGGTCAAGGTCATTTCCAGAGACCGGCTCTCGGCCTCCCTCCGGTGATACCGGAGCAGAAAGTTGAACACCACGGGCCGGGGAAACTTGTTCCCGCGTCCGAAGCCGCCGTAGGTTTCGTCGTAGCCGGCTCGAATGGATTCGTACCCCTGCTTGAGAATCGACACCTCCACGGGCGCATCGCCGGCCTCCACCCGAGCCTGCTCCCGGAGGAACTCGGTGAGTTGCCGGCCCGACTTGGCGATGTCGTCCGGATGCTTGACCCAGACTTCGTGAATCCGGTCGATGAGTGCCTGAAAGGTCTCCGGCGGAACGTAGGTCCGCCCGAAAAAGGGTTCCAGCTCGGGCGTCAGGAACATGGACATGGGCCAGCCCCCACTCCCGGCGAGAGCCAGCAACGCCGACATGTAGATTCGATCCACGTCGGGACGTTCTTCCCGATCCACCTTGATGTTGACGAAGTACCGGTTCATGAGGTCCGCGATGCCGGGATCCTCGAACACCTCCCGCTCCATCACGTGGCACCAGTAGCAGGTCGAGTAGCCGACGGAGAGAAAGATGGGACGGTTCTCTTCCCGGGCCAACCGGAAGGCCTCCTCGCCCCACGGGTACCAGTCCACCGGGTTGTAGGCGTGTTGCAGAAGGTAGGGGCTCTTCTCCTGGATCAGCCGGTTGGATCGGCCTTTGGAGGCTTCCTCGACGCCGGCCGAGCAGACCTGCGTAGCGCCTCCCAGCAGAACCAGAAGCAGCGTCAGAACCGGTCTCATGAAGGCACGCTCCGTCCCCCGTCAGGGATAGTTGCGACGGCCATTACCAAGCCTCCCTGTAGATCTCCATGGCGTCCAGGGAGGTGAGTAGCCGCGGATTGAACTCCACGGTCCAGTGACGGGAGGCGTCCGACGCCAAACCTTCCAGATCCCCCTCCGCAACGCCCTCGCTCCGCAGTTCCCGGGGGAGCTGGGCCAACGCGGCCAATTCGTCCAACCTTTGGGCCAGAGACTCGGAAGCACTACTGCCCTTCCAGGAGTTGCCGCCGGAAAGGTGGATCAGATCCCCATAAGCGGACTCAGCTGCCCTGCCCGTCCAGCGGATGACCGGCGACAGCAGCAGGCCGATGGCGACTCCGTGGGGCGTCCGATACCGGGCCGACAGGGGATTGGCGCAGGCATGGGCCGCACCCACCGAGGAGTTCTCGATGGCCAGCCCGGCATAGAAGGCACCCAACTGCATCGCACCCCGGGCTGCCAGGTCCGTGGGGTCGCGCAGCACCCGCTCGTAGTTCCGTTCCAACAGCCACCAGGCTTCGCGGGAGAAGGACTGGGAAAGAGGAGTGCTCCGCTTGCTGCAATACGACTCCACCGCGTGGGAGAGGGCGTCGAATCCCGTGGCGCTGGTGACGGCGGCCGGTTGGGAAAGGGTCAGGCAGGGGTCGAGTATGGCGACTCGAAAAGCGGCTTGAGCGTCGCCGCAGGCCATTTTCACGTGAGTTCGAGCGTCCGCGATGATGGCGTACGACTGGGCTTCGCTACCGGTCCCGGTGGTCGTGGGAATCCCGATCATGGGCAACATCCTGCCCTGAATTCGGCCGTATCCCCGGTAGTCCTGGATCCTTCCCCCACCTCTGAGCAGGAAGTTGATCCCCTTGGCGCAGTCCATGGAACTGCCCCCTCCGAGGCCCACCATTGAGTCGACTTCCAAAGGCCGAGCGTACTTGGCGCCTCTTTCCACCATTCGTGAGTCCGGATCGGGTCCGAAGTCATGGAATCCAAGCACTTGGACTCCGGACTCGGCAAGGATCCCGGTGACCGTCTCGACGTGACCCGATTCCACCAGTCCCGGGTCCGAGACCAGCAGCGTCCGTTGAAATCCCAGTTCCCGCGCGGCCGGAGCCAACTTGCGGACCGAACCCTCACCGAAGATCAGCCGGGTGGAAGCCTCGAAGACGAACGATTTCATGGGAACCGCAGGCAGGTTAGCACGCACCTCGATCCGGGGCCAATGAACGCCGCGTGGCACGATCACCCAACTCAACTCCGCAAGTCGATTCAGGTTAAAATGTGTCCAACAATATGGAAGACCAGTTGGGAAAGGTACGAGTCCCGGACAGTCATGACTTGCATTACCAGCACGCCGAGTAGCAAAGACAAGCCAAGTCGTGCTGTATCCTGGAGTTTTGAATGAGGACGATTCAGAGCATCCGCCTCGACAATTTCCTCTCGTTCGGCCCCGGGTCGGAGAGGTTCGACCTGCGCGACCTCAATGTCCTGATCGGTCCGAACGGGGCGGGAAAATCCAACGTCGTGGAAGCGCTGGAGCTCCTGCGCGCAACACCCAGGGACTTTGCGGCGGCTATTCGTGACGGCGGCGGCGCTCAGGAGTGGCTCTGGAAAGGCGAGGGCGGCGCGGCGGCAGCCACTCTGGACACTACCGTCGAAGGTCCGACGCAGAAAACGATCCGACATCGGATCATTTTCTCAGTCCTGCGTCATCGTGTCCGGATCGTTGAGGAATCCGTTGAAACAGACCCGTCCACGAGGGAGGACGATGTCGTCTCCCTGCATCGAGCCCCAGACGGCACACTCACGTGTCATGCCCCATACGGGACCTTTCCCGTAGAGATGTCGTTTCAGTCGGGTCAGTCCATACTTTCGCAACATCCGGAACCATATCTGATTGCTCCGTTAAGCCAGATCTTCGGCTCCATTCAGACTTTCCGCGAGTGGACATTCGGGCGCTATACCCACCTTCGCCAGCCGCAACGCGCCGATCTTCCCGACAATCACCTTCTGCCCGATGCCAGCAACTTGGCTCTCATCCTCTTGCAGATCGAGCACGCGGACGGGCAAGTCTTCAACCACCTGTTGAAGCGCTTTCTGCCCAGATTCGACAGGATGTCGACGCTGGTGTCCGGGAATACCGTGCAGTTCTTTCTGCATGAGACGGGCCTGTCCACACCCATTTCCGCCGCCCGGCTGTCCGATGGCACTCTTCGGTTCATCGCCATTCTGGCAACCCTGTTGACTCCCAATCCTCCGTCTCTGGTCTGCATCGAAGAGCCGGAACTGGGCTTGCACCCGGACGCACTGACCATAGTTGCGGATCTCCTAGTAGAGGCGTCCAGCCGAATGCAGGTCATAGTGACAACGCATTCCGACGCGCTCGTTTCGGCGCTGACGAACCAACCGGACGCCATTGTCGCTTGTGAAAAGCCGAATCTGAACACAACTCTCCGCCGGCTGGACCCGGAAAGGCTCCAAAATTGGCTCCGCGAGTACCAATTAGGAGATCTCTGGCGTATGGGAGAGATTGGCGCCAATCCATGAGCAGCATAGGGATCTACATGGAGGGCGGTGGCCCCTCAAAATCCTCCGGTCGCGCCGCGTTGCGCCAGGGAATGGAACAATTCCTCATAAGCGTGAAGCAGCGGGCAAGAGAAGCCTCCTGGCAGTGGAAATTCGCCTGTTGGGGCGGTCGCGACGCGACGTTCGACCGGTTTCGGCGTGCTGTCCAAGACGGAGAACATGCTGTAGCGATATTGCTCATAGATGCTGAAGGCCCCGTAACCCAACCTGTATTGCAACACCTCAAGTTCCGCGATCCCCATTGGGATCTCCGACCCACGAAGGAAAAGATGGTTCATCTGATGATTCAGACCATGGAGACCTGGATCGTCGCCGACGTTGACGCGCTCGCGAACTTTTACGGGCAGGGTTTTCGTGATGCTGCGTTACCTCAGCGCAACGATCTGGAAGTGGAGCCCAAAGCCAGCGTGGCGACGGCTTTGCACAATGCGACTCGCAAAACGCGGAAAGGCCCATATCACAAGATTCATCACGCGTCCGACCTACTCAAGAGGCTCGCCCCTCATACAGTGCGACAACGTTGTCGAAGCTGCGACCGGCTGTTCGCAACCCTTGAGCACGCCTTGCCGTAAGACCCGAGACACGATCGCATCCCAGTTCCCTTCAGTCCCAAAAGAAACGAGTAGAATGTCCAGCCCCATGGAATTCAGACCTGCAACGGATTCCGAGTAACCAAGCTGGGAAAACGGCTGAAGTCCCGGTCGACCGTCCAAAACTCCGTGACACCAGAGCCGATACAAATCGCCGCGATCCTTGCATCGTGCACCATGGCTCCTCTCACTCTTCCGTTCTCGATCTGTTTTTTGAGGAGATTCCAGTGCGTCTCGGTTT
This sequence comes from Acidobacteriota bacterium, assembly GCA_965217775.1. Lineage (GTDB taxonomy): Bacteria > Acidobacteriota > UBA6911 > RPQK01 > JAJDTT01 > JAJDTT01. The sequence continues at coordinate 377,643 of CBDCJH010000002.1, read as the reverse complement.
CCGTAAGCAGTTGTGCAACCGGGGATTCCAGCCACGCATTGACCTGGCCAAATGCTTCGGAGATCGTTGACGGTGGATCGTAGATTCGCGGATGGGTCACAATGGCCAGAAACTCGTGAATACACGGCCACGGCAATCCCCAACTCACCCGACCTTGGGCAAGGGACTCCAGGCAGAATTTCGCGGGACCGTGCCATTCGGAGTCGGCGCGGTGAGCGTAGACAAGAATATTGGTGTCGGCGGCTATCAACTGCCTCGGCCCTTATAGATGGATTCACGAATACGCGGCCAGTCGGCGCCGCGATAGGACGGCTGCAAGCCCCGGCCGCCAACACTGGCATCTCTCAACTTGAAGGGGGTACGCTGGCTGTCGGCGCTTAACGCCATGCGCAGCCCACGTTCAATCAATGATCGTAACGTGACGTTCTCCTTGGCCGCATGGGCCTTTGCCTCTCTCGCGAGGCCGTCGGCAATCTCGATGGTGGTCTTCATATGGGGCTCCGTGTTGTGTGATATGGGCCTACAGTCTATTTGACCCGTAGAGCCATATCAAGGGCATTGTGGCGAGCACCCAGACTCCTTTGCATGTAAACTCGCCGGTGCCCGCCGGGAAACTTCGCGCCTTGAAGCGGAGTCGAGTCCCTGCAGGCATGGGGTGACCGTCCTGTGAATTCAAGCAAGAACGTCCACGTCGAATTCGAGCACGTCAGCAAGAGCTACGACGGAAGGACGCTGGTGGTCCGGGACCTGAACCTCACCGTCGCCGAGGGGGAGTTCCTGACCCTGCTGGGACCGTCCGGCTCCGGCAAGACCACGTGCCTGATGATGCTCGCAGGCTTCGAAGCTCCCACGTCGGGGGCCATCCGCATCGACGGACGATCGGTGCACGATCTGCCGCCCCGGAAGCGCGGAATCGGCGTGGTTTTCCAGAATTACGCCCTCTTCCCGCACATGACGGTGGGAGGAAACCTGGCCTTTCCCCTGGAAGTGCGGGGTCTCGATCCGGAGCAGATTCGGGAGCGCGTCCGGCGGGCGCTTGAATTGGTGCGCCTGGACGGCTTGGAGGACCGGCGTCCGGGCAATCTTTCCGGAGGCCAGCAACAACGCGTCGCCATCGCCCGGGCGCTGGTGTTCGAGCCGCGTTTGGTCTTGATGGACGAACCTCTGGGCGCCCTGGACCGACGGCTGCGCGAGGAAATGCAGTTCGAGGTCCGGCGCATCCAGCGGAACCTGGGCGTGACCGTCGTCTACGTGACCCATGATCAGCAAGAAGCGATGGCCATGTCCGATCGCGTCGCCGTCTTTGAAGAGGGCCGCATCGAGCAGGTCGCCCCTCCGGAAGTCCTCTACGAAGAGCCGGAACGCCAGTTCGTCGCCCGATTCATCGGAGACAACAATATTCTGTACGGAAGAGTGGTCGGCGTCGACGGCGACTACTGCCAGGTGGACGTCGGCAGTGGGATCGTCAGGGCGTTCCGGATCGCGCCCAGCCGGCTCGGGGACACCGTGGCCATTGCCATTCGTCCGGAACGAGTCTCCCTGGCTCCCAAGCCGGGTCTCTACCCCAACGAGTTCGACGCCCAAGTCAATGACATCATGTTTCTGGGAGATCACCTGCGACTCCGACTGACGGTCTGCGGCCACTCGGACTTCATCGCCAAGATCCCCAATATCGTGGGGCACGGCGCCGTGTTGGAAGGAGACCAGGTCCGCATCGGCTGGTTGCTGACCGATTGCCGGTCGCTCGAAGCTCCGGGCCAGGAGTGAGGACATTCCATGACCAAGTATCGACTCGAGAACCGGTTAACACCGTCGGCTGGCCCCGTTGCGATTTTCTCCCTCGCCCTCCTTGCTTGCGCCCTGAACGCCACCGGCGCGGAATCGGTGACCGCCGTCTCCTGGGGCGGCTCCTATGCCCGGGCCTGCACCAAGGCCATCCACGAGCCCTTCACCGCCGAGACCGGCATCGAGGTCCGCATGGAGGACTACAACGGCGGACTGGCACAGATCCGGGCCCAGGTGGAAACGGGCAATGTGCATTGGGACGTGGTCGATCTGGAAATGGCGGACGCGGTGCTGGGTTGTGACGAAGGACTCCTGGAACCCATCGACGACGCCGACCTCCCACCGGGACCGGACGGCACTCCCGCCGAACAGGATTTTTTCCCCGAAACGCTCACCGAGTGCGGAGTCGGGGTGGTCTACTACTCCACAATCTATGCCTACAACGAGGAAAAATTCCCCGGCTCGAAACCGGCCACCATCGGCGACTTCTTCGATCTGGAGAAGTTCCCGGGCCGCCGCGGGATGCGCCGGACGCCCGTGGTCAACCTGGAGTTCGCGTTGCTGGCGGACGGCGTGCCCACGAAGCAGGTGTACGCCACACTCGACACCCCGGAGGGGGTGGACCGGGCCTTTCGCAAGCTCGACACCATCAAGGAACACATCATCTGGTGGGAAGCCGGCGCCCAACCGCCCCAGATGCTGGCCGACGGCGAGGTGGCCATGAGCACGGCCTACAACGGCCGCATCTTCAATGCCCAAGTCCTGGAGAAACAGCCCTTCGTGGTGGTCTGGGACGGTCAGGTGCTGGATTGGGGTCAGACGGGCATCGTGGCGGGAACACGGAACCTGGAGGCGGCGCGGAAGTTCGTCGCGTTTGGGGCCAGGACCGAGTCCATGGCTGCCCTCAGCCGCTACATTTCCTATAGTCCGGTGCGGCGTTCCGGTACGGCGCTGATTTCTACGCACCTGGAGACCGGGGTGGACATGGGGCCACACATGCCCACGACCCCCGCAAACGTGGCCCATGCCCTGCACAGTGATTGGGAATGGTGGAGCGATTACTCCGACGAGATGAACGAGCGCTTCAGCGCGTGGCTGGCGCGCTGAGGAAGCCCCAGTTCCGGGCGGCGGCCCTGGTGCTGCCGTTGTCAGCTTTCATCCTGGCGACCTTCGTGGCGCCGCTGGTGACCATGCTGACACGCAGCGTCTACGATCCCATGGTCGCCGATACGCTGCCCGAAACCCTGGCTCTGTTGCGCGAGTGGGACGGGGAGGACGCTCCTGCCGAGGCGGTCTTCGAGGTAGCCTCGCGCGAAATGCTGAAGGCCCGCCAGGAGCGGAGTCTGGGACGGGTGGCGACGCGCGTGAACCGGGTGGAAGCGGGACTCCGCAGCGTCATCATGAAGAGCGCCCGCAGGCTGCGGCGCCTGAAGGAGGTCGACTCCTGGCGCGATGCCATGATCTCCCTCTCGCCCGAATGGGGTGAGGCGAAGACTTGGCGCGCGATTCGCCGTGCGGGCGAGCGGATCACGACGCGGCACTATCTTCATGCCCTGGATCTGCAGCGTGACGCCGGCGGCGGCATCGTTCTCCAGCCCCCGCAGCGGCGCGTCTATCTGCCGCTCCTGAGGCGCACCCTGGCCGTGAGCCTGGGCATCACCATACTGTGTCTCCTGCTGGGCTATCCGCTAGCGTATCTCATCGCCCACGCGCCGCCCCGGAGAACCAACCTCCTTTTGTTGCTGGTGCTGGTTCCCTTCTGGACGTCGCTGCTGGTGAGGACCACCTCCTGGATCGTGCTGCTCCAGACCGAGGGGGTGGTCAACGACCTGTTGGTGGCGCTGGGACTGATCGCCGACGAAAACCGGATCTCCATGATCTACAACATGACCGGCACCGTGGTGGCCATGACCCACGTCCTGCTGCCGTTCATGGTGCTCCCGATCTACTCGGTCATGCGCACCATCCCGCCGCTGTACATGAGCGCCGCCGCCTCGCTGGGAGCGAGTTTTCCCCAGGCGTTCCGGCGAGTCTACTGGCCACAGACGCTGCCCGGCGTGGGGGCCGGATCGCTGCTGGTGTTCATTTTGTCCATCGGCTACTACATCACTCCCGCATTGGTGGGGGGACAGAGCGGCCAGCTCATCTCCAACATGATCGCCTATCACATGCAGCAATCGTTGAATTGGGGACTGGCGGCGGCCCTGGGTAGCATCCTTCTGGGGTGCGTGGTCGCGCTCTATCTGCTCTACGACCGCGTCGTCGGCATCGATCGCATGAGGTTGGGGTGAGATGACCGTGTCCGGGAGTGGATGGGAACGCGCCGGCCGAGTCTCCCACCTGGCCTTCTGCACCGCGGTCTTTCTGTTTCTGATCGCGCCGATCCTGGTGATCATCCCGCTCAGCTTCAACGTGGAGCCCTATTTCACCTTCACCGAGGGGATGTTGAGCCTGGATCCGGAAGCGTATTCGCTCCGCTGGTACCGGACCGTCGCCGAAGACGAAGGCTGGCGGCGGGCGCTGGTCAACAGCTTCATCATCGGCATCGCGGCGACGGCGTTGGCCACGACCCTGGGCACGCTGGCCGCTCTGGGACTGGCAAGCCCCGCCATGCCCGGACGGCCCCTGGCCATGAGCCTGTTGATTTCGCCCATGGTCACGCCGGTTATCATCTCGGCGGCGGGCATGTTCTTCTTCTACTCCAAAATGGGTCTGGCCCAGACCCACCTGGGACTGATCCTGGCCCATGCCGCGCTGGGCACTCCGTTCGTGGTGATCACCGTTACGGCGACTCTTGCCGGTTTCGATCCCAATCTGACCCGGGCCGCCGCCAGCCTGGGGGCTGGGCCGGTGCGGACCTTCGCGCGGGTGCAGTTGCCGATCATCGCACCCGGCGTGGTTTCAGGGGCGCTCTTCGCCTTCGCCACCTCGTTCGATGAAGTGGTGACGGTGCTGTTCATGGGAGGGCTGGAACAGCGCACCGTTCCGCGTCAGATGTGGTCGGGAATCCGCGAGGAGATCAGTCCGGCGATCCTGGCCGTCGCCACCTTTCTGATTGCCTTCGCGTTGATTTTCATGCTGGTCGTCGAACGGCTGCGACGGCGTGCGAGCGGGTAGCCGGAGGGGGCGATTTCTAGTCGCCCGGTGACTTCTCGGCGAGGCATTACACTGGAGTTCGGCGACTGGAAGTCGCCGCTCCGGGCCGCGATCAGCGGAGGAGCCTTATCAGCCCGTGGCAAAAGTCGTCACGGCATTCGACCGTCCCTGCATCCCGGCGGACTGCGTTGCGACTCGGTCACATACTCTCGGTATGCTCCCTCATCGCGCCTTGTCCGGCGGGCGCAGGAACGGTCTCGGTGCTCGCGCGACTTTCGCCACGGACTGTTATGTCAATTGAATCCCCTGCAGACTATGACGGCCTCATCCGCGTCGGAAGGGTTGTAGCTGCGACCTTGAAGGCCATGGCGGACTTTGTTCGTCCAGGAGTGTCGACTGCAAAAGTGGATCGAGTTGGTGCAAGGGTTCTCAGGCACCACGGGGCGCTGTCCGCGCCCCAGATTTTCTATGGATTTCCAGGCGTCAACCTGATCAGCGTCAACGACGAGGTCGTTCATGGTGTTCCCGGCGATCGCATCCTGCAACCGGGGGATCTGGTGAGCCTCGACGTCACCGTCGAGCTGGATGGATATATTGCGGACGCCGCCACGACCATTCCCCTGGCGCCGTTTTCCGAAAACGCCACAAGATTATGCAAATGTGCGAGAACAGCCTTCGAGAAGGCGGTAGCTGTTGCCCGGGCCGGAAGGCCTATCCATTGTATTGGTCGAGCGGTTGAACAGGAGGTGAGCCGACGCGGGTTTACGCTGCTCGGCGAGTTGGCGGGTCATGGGACCGGCAGACGCATCCACGAGGATCCGGTCGTTTCCAACGTTTTCCACCCGTCGGATACGCAGCCATTGACCGACGGCCTCGTCCTCACCATCGAGCCCTTGGTCGCCGAACGGTCGGAGAGAGTCTTCGCGGACGACGACGGGTGGACTCTGCGAACGACCGGCGGCGACCTGTCCGCTCACTACGAACACACCCTCGTGATCACGAAGGGCAGGCCAATTCTAATCACGGCGGCGTAGTCGTGATGGGACCCGACACCCGGTAGGCGGCATTACCGAGTCAGGTTGCCTTCCCTCCCGCGCGTGTGGTCAAATCCGAGCCCGACGGCGATCACGAGGAGGAATTCATGGGGAACGCGTCAACTCGACGGCTCGTCTACGCGATTCTGTTGCTCGCGTACCTGCTCCACAACGATCTCTGGCTCTGGCACGATTCCAGAATCATTCTGGGTCTTCCAGTCGGCCTTCTCTACCATGTCGGCTTCTGTGCGGCCGCCTCGGTGATCCTTTACCTCCTGATCCGCTTCTGTTGGCCACTTCCGCAACAGTCCTCGCCGGCTGCTGCCGGGACATCGCATAAGGACGAGGCACAGCCGTGATCATCCCCATCATCTTCGTCTACCTGGCTCTGGTGATTCTCGTCGGCAGCTTAAGCCACCGGCTCTTCCGCGGGACCGGCGAGGACTATTTCGTCGCGACTCGAAGTATCGGTCCGTTCGTCCTCCTCATGTCCCTGTTCGGCACCAACATGACGGCCTTCGCACTGCTGGGCGCATCGGGGGAGGCCTATCACGAGGGGATCGGCGTCTTTACCCTGATGGCGTCGTCGTCGGCCCTGATCATTCCCAGTGTTTTCTTCTTCGTGGGGACCCGGCTCTGGGCCATCGGGAAACGGGAAGGCTACATCACCCAGGTTCAGTATTTTCGGGCACGTTGGGGTTCCGACCGCCTGGGGCTTCTCCTGTTCGTGGTACTGGTGGGGTTGGTCGTCCCCTACCTGTTGATCGGCGTCATGGCGGGAGGAGTCACCCTGAACCAGGTGACTGACGGCCAGATTCCCGAATGGCTGGGCGGGCTCATTATCTGTGCGGTGGTGCTGACCTATGTGTCCACCAGCGGCTTGAGAGCCACCGCCTGGGTGAACACGTTTCAGACCTTGGTGTTCATGATTCTGGGCGCCGTGGCGTTCGTGGTGATCACCCGAAAGCTGGGCGGCCTGTCCCAGGGCCTGGAACGGGTCATGGAAACCCATCCCGAACTCCTGATCCGAGGGGATCTGATCACCCCGCTCCAGCTTCTGACCTACACCTGCATCCCTCTCTCCGTGGGGATGTTCCCGCACATGTTCATGCACTGGCTGTCGGCACGGCGGGCCGAGGCCTTTCGTTTTCCTCTCAAGGTCTACCCGCTATGCATCGCGGCGGTCTGGGTGCCGAGCGTCCTGTTGGGTGTCTTGGGCCGAGTCGACTTTCCCGAATTGACGGTCGCACAGGCCAATTCCGTTTTGGTCAAGATGATCGCCCTGCACTCGCCGGAGATCGTGGCCGGGCTCCTGGCCGCCGGGGTTCTGGCCGCTGTCATGTCCTCTCTGGACTCCCAGTTCCTCTCGCTGGGAAGCATGTTCACCGAGGACATCGTTCGCCATTACGGGTTTCACGACCGGATGACCGAGCAGCAGCAAGTGCGGGCTGGACGGCTGTTCGTGGTCGGCCTAGTGGCCGTCATTTATCTCCTTTCTCTGGTCATTGATCGGAGCATCTTCAAGCTGGCGGTCTGGTCCTTCACCGGTTTCGCCTCGCTGTTCCCGGTCGTGGCGGCGGCCCTGTTCTGGAAGCGAAGCACCAAGTACGGCGCCTATGCCTCCATCCTGAGCGTGGTGGTCCTCTGGATCTATTTTTTCCGGCTGGGCTGGGAATCGCCCGGGTACACGCTGGGAGGAACCGGCGTCATGCCAGTGGCGGCCATCCTCGGGGTGTCGGCCCTGTCCATGATCGTCTTTTCCCTGCTGACGCAACCGCCCCGGGAAGCGGTCCTCCGGAAGTTCTTCCCATCGTCCTGATGGGCCGATCCCGCGGAACGTCCCGGCTCCAGCAACACCGTCTGGAAACTCAAGGTTCCAGCCATGTGGCGGCGTCTTCGGGGGTGTCCACGTCGTGGGAGGCTCCAAGAGAAACCTCGCCTACCGACGATGCGACCTGGGTCAGAGCCCGGGCTCCGCGGTCTCCCCGCAACGCCATAAGCTGTGAGAAGAGACTCCGATCCACCAGGGCCGGGGCTCCGAGCACATTCTGGTATCGGGATAGGACCAGATCGCAGCCATCCCTGCGGTGCCGCTCCAACAGAGCTTCCACGTGCTCCCTTTCGACAAAGGGCTGGTCGGCCAGAACGATGAGCACCACGCCGAACTCGGGAGGAAGAGCCTGGACGCCCCGGCGCAGGGAGGAGGCGAGTCCTTCACGCCATTCTGGATTTACCACCACCCTGGCTCCGGCGGCCTCGGCCTCATCCCGGTAACTCGTGTCGTAGGCCCCGACCACGACCCACACTGCGTCGCAGACCTGCGCGGCGGTGGCAACGGCACGGGCCAGAAGGCTCTGGCCGCGATGCCGGAGGAGGAGCTTGGCGAATCCCATGCGCCGGCTCTCGCCGGCGGCCAGAACGATTCCGGCGACCTTCACAGCCGATCCGTGAAACGCCGCAGACTGGCCAGATCCACAACAGGGGCGAAGGTGTCGGTATGGGGCAGGATGACCCGGATGCCGGCGGTGGTGGGCCGGTAGCCGGGAGCCGCCGCCAGCGGGCTCAGCCAGAGGAGCCGGGACCCAGACTGCTTCAGGCGTATCAGTGTCCGCTCCAGGAGGTCCAGGTCTCCCGTGTCCCAACCGTCGCTGAGGACCAGCACCGCCGTTTGCGACCCCAGTTGGTGCGGGTACCGTTCCAGGAAATCGTGAAAGCAGGCCCCGATCCGGGTGCCCGTGCTTCTCCGGGGCAGGACTCTGGAGAGCACTTGGCGTGCACCCCGCGCGCCTCTCACTTGAAGGGCTCGGGTCAAGCGGTAGAGCCGCGTGCTGAAGGCGAAGACCTCCACCCGCCCCAGTCCCCGCTGGGAGGCGCAGGCGTGGGAGAACTGGAACAGAAAAGAACTGTGAAGCTCCATGGAGCCGCTCACGTCCATCAGGACCACCAGGCGGACCCGGTCCAGGCGGCGTCTCCGGAAGACCAGGTCCATCAACTCCCCCCCTCGCTGGGTGCTCCGATGGACGGTGCGCCTCAGGTCGGGGACCCTCCCGCGGGAACTGAGCCGCCGCCGCCGCGACCTGCGGCGGGACAACTTCCTGGCCAGCCGGCGAACCGTGAGCTTCAATCGGGCCGACTCGGACAGGCCTGGAGGAGAACTTCCCGAGAGGACTTCCAGCGGACTGTAGGAGCCCTGCCGGGTTTCCCCCTCGGTCTCCGAACCTTGGGACCAAGCCACCAGGCTCAAGCCGAAACGGGGTATGGCTGCTTGAATCCGTTCACTTTCTTCCGTTCCCGGTTCGGCTCGCCCGTTCCCATCCAGTAGTCCACCCTGAAAGTACCTTTGAAACAGGTGGTCGAAACGCTCGATTTCGCCGGGGCTTCCGGCGAAGAGGGTCCGGAGCACATGGAAGAAATCGCCCCGGTCGGCGATCCCGAACCTCTGCAGCGCAGTCAGGGCGTCCCCGATCTCCCGGGGTCCCGCCCGCATCCCCTCGGAGCGTAGAATGCGGGCAAAGGCCGCCACATTCTCCTCCAAGAGACCCGGATAGGACATCAGGATTGCGCCAGGACAGCTTCCATCTGCTCCACCGCCCGGGTGATTCCTCCCGACTCGAAGCCGCCGAGTCCGGCTGTCAGCGCCTGGAGAAAACGGCTCCGGACCCGCCGTTGATCCTCCACGTGCTTGAGCAGCACTCCCAGGGTCGATTCGATCACCTCCGGCCCCAATCGGTTCCGGTCCAGGTAGAGGAGGGCCGCCACCCAATCCAGGGTCTCGGAGACTCCAGGCGCCTTCTCCAGGGGGAGGCGCCGAAGCATCTGGACGAAGGCCACGATCCGGGCCGATATGGCCTCACCGGCGCCGGGCACCCGGGCTCGAACGATGGCCAGCTCCTTGTCGAACGACGGATAGTCGATCCAGAGATACAGGCAGCGCCGTCTCAGGGCATCGGCCAGATCCCGGGTCCGGTTGCTGGTGAGGACCGTATAGGGAATCTGCCGGGCCGTGAGCGTACCCAATTCCGGAACCGAGACCTGCCAATCCGAGAGCAGCTCCAGGAGGAAGGCCTCGAACTCCTCATCGCTCCGATCCACCTCGTCGATGAGAAGCACCGGCGCCTTCGGGGAGGTGATGGCCTCCAGGAGAGGACGTTTCAAGAGGTAGTCGACACTGAAGATGTCGGCCCGCCCGGAACCGCTGGCCTCGGCCAGGCGAATGTCCAACAGTTGCTTCTGATAGTTCCACTCATAGAGGGCAGAGCTGGTATCGATACCTTCGTAGCACTGCAGGCGGATCAGATGGGTGCTCAGGACGCCGGACATGGCGCCGGCGATTGCCGTCTTTCCCACTCCGGTGGGTCCCTCTACCAGAAGGGGGCGTCCCAAGACAGCCGCCAGATGAATGGCCGTCGCCACCGGGCGTTCGGCAATGTAGCCTTGGCGCTCCAACCGGCGTTGGAGCTGCTCGATTTCAGGGTGCATTGGACAGAATGGGATCGGCGGGCCCGGTGTGGACCGGGCCCGATCCCGAGACAATCGGCGCTAAAGCGCGTCTGGAAGCACCGGGAACTATCCGCCGGCGCGCTCCGAGGCCGTGGTGAGGGCCCGCCTCACGTAGGCGGCCGCCAACGCTCTCCGGTAGTCGGCGCCGGCAAAGTAATCGTCCAAGGGCTCCACTCCATCGGTGGCGTGGGCCGAGGCCGCCGAGATGGCGTCCGCGCTGATGGCGGATCCCTCCAGAGCCGACTCGACACCGGTGGCCCGGTAGGCGCCGTCGGAGATTCCCGTCACCCCGACGCGGCACTTGACGCAGTTTCCTCCGCCGTCGGTCTCGACCACTGCTGCGACGCCGCAGACGGCGTATCCCGACGCGGGATGGGGGCATTTCAGGTAGGAGCCGCCAGCATTGGCGCCCAGGCCGGCAACCCGCACCTCCACCAGCAACTCATCCTGTTGCAATGCCGTGGAGAAGAAGCCGAAAAAGAACTGGTCGGCGGGAATGGTCCGCCGCCCACCGGGACCCTGGGCAACGAGCTGCGCCTCCAACGCCAGAGCCGGAGCGGGCTGATCGGCCGCCGGATCGGCATGAGCCAGGCTGCCGCCCAAGGTTCCCATGTTCCGAACCTGGACATCCCCGATCATTCCCGCGGCCTCGGCCAGGGGAGCCGCCTTCTGCTGCAAGCTTTCGGAGAACTCCACCTCCGAATGCGTGGTGAGAGCTCCGATGGCCAGATCGCCGTTCTCTTCTCGAATGTAGCTCAAGCTGGACTTGAGCTTCCTCAGATCCACCAGATGCTGGGACGAGGCCAGACGCAGCTTCATCATGGGGATCAGGCTGTGCCCTCCCGCCAGCAGCTTGGCATTGGAGCCATGACGGCTCAGAAGGTCGAGGGCCTCCTCGATGGTCTCGGGAGCGTGGTATTCGAATTCGCCTGGAAACATGCTCTACCTCCCCTGTGCCTGCTGAATGGCCTGCCACACGCGCTGGGGCGTGAAAGGCATCTCCACATGATCTATTCCGAAAGGACCCAGCGCGTCGGCAACCGCATTGGCTACCGCGGCCGTGCTGCCGATGCTGCCGGCTTCTCCGATCCCCTTGAGCCCCAAGGGATTGACGGGAGAAGGAGTGACGGTCCGATCCAGCTCGAAGCTGGGCATCTGACCCGGTTTGGGCACCGCGTAATCCATCATGGTCCCGGTCAGGAGCTGTGCCGACTCGTCGTACTGTGCGTGTTCGTACAGCGCCTGGGCGATTCCGAAAGCGATGCCGCCGTGGATCTGGCCGTCTACGATCAGTGGATTGATCACCTTGCCGCAGTCGTCCACGGCCACGTACCTGACGATCTTGGTCTGGCCGGTCTCGGCGTCCACCTCGACGATGCAGGCATGCGCTCCGAAGGGAAACACGAAATTGCTGGGATCGTAGAAGGACTGGGCCTCCAACCCCGGCTCCAAGCCCTCGGGCAGGTTCCAGGCCAGATAGGCCTGCAGAGCCACGTCCTGGAAGCTCATTCCCTGGTCGGTCCCCTTCACCTGGAAGCGGCCGTCCTCGAACTCCAGGTCTTCGTCCCGGGCCTCCAGCTGATGCGCCGCGATCTTGCGAGCCTTGTCCACCACCTTCTCGGCGGCCTTGAAAGCAGCGATCCCGCCCACGGCCGTGGCGCGGCTGCCGTAGGTCCCCATTCCCATGGGAACCAGGTCCGTGTCTCCGTGAACCAGCTCCACGTCGTCTATGTCCACTCCCAGCACGTCTCCCACCACCTGGGCGAAGGTCGTCTCCTCCCCTTGGCCGTGAGGGTTGGCGCCGGTCATGACGGTGACCTTGCCGGTGGGGTGCACCCGAACCACCGAGGACTCCCAGAGCCCCCCCTGAAATCCGGTGCTTCCCACGATCGAGCTGGGACCCAGCCCGCAGATCTCGACGTAGGTTGAGAAACCGATCCCGAGATAACGGCCCTGTTTCCGCGCCTCCGCCTGCTCGTTTCGAAAAGCCTCGTAGTCGACCATTTCCAGGCACCGGTCAAGGGCCGCGTCGTAGTCGCCGCTGTCGTAGATGACCCCGGTGGCCACCGGATGCGGAAACTTCTCCTTGCCGATGAAATTCCGGCGCCGGATATCTACCGGGTCCATGTCCAACCGCTGGGCCACCAGGTCTACGGCCCGTTCCAGGAGGTACGTGGCCTCGGGCCGGCCGGCGCCCCGGCAGGCGTCCACAGGAGTGGTGTGAGTGAAGACTCCCACCACCTCCGCGCCCACCGCCGCTACGTCATACACGCCGGAGAGCATCAGACCGTACAACCAGGTCGGAACGCCGGGAGCCGCCGTGGAAACGTAGGCTCCCATGTTGGCCCAGGCCTTGAACTTCAGACCCAGGATCTTTCCTTCGTTGGTGTAGGCCGCTTCCACGTCGGTCACATGGTCTCGCCCGTGGGTGGTGCACAGGAAGTTCTCCCGCCGGGTTTCCACCCACTTGACCGGGCGGCCCGTCTGCATGGCGCAGAATGCCATCACGGCCTCGTCGGCGTACACGGCGATCTTGCTGCCGAAGCCGCCCCCGATCTCGGGAGTCACGATCCTCAACTTATGCTCGGGAACCCCCAAAACGATGGAGAGCAGCAGTCGATGGATATGAGGATTCTGGCTGGTCATCCGCAGCGTCAACTCGCCGGAGGCGGCGTTGTACTGGGCCAAGCACCCTCGGGGCTCGATGGCGCTGGGAATCATGCGGTGATTGGTCGTCCGGAACTTGAGGACGTGGTCGGCGTCCTGAAACGCCTGGTCCAGATCGCCGCCACCGAGCTTGAACAGAAAACATCTGTTGGAGGGCGCATCGTCGTGGACCTGGGGAGCCCCCTCCTCGACTGCCTTAACCTGATCCGCCACCGCGTCCAGGATCTCGTAGTCGACCTGAACCAGTTGGGCGGCGTCCTCGGCCAGGTAACGGTCCTCGGCCAGAACGACGGCCACACCGTCGCCGACGTAACGGACCCGGTCCCGGGCCAACGCCGGATGCTCGGGCGTCTTGAGATCACTGTCGGGAATGAGCCAGGCCGTGGGGATGCCGGCCACTCCTTCCATATCCTTCCCGGTGAACACGGCCACGACTCCCGGGGCCGACCGAGCCGCTTCCACGTCGACGGACTTGATGTTGGCGTGGGCGTGAGGACTGCGGACGATGGCCGCATGGACCATTCCCGGGATCACGAGGTCGTCCGTGTACTGGCTGCCCCCGGTGAGCAGACGCCGATCCTCGCGGCGCTTGACTGGTGTACCGAAAAATTTGGTCGCCATCCTTCCTCCTTCCTAGCTTGCCGCTTCCCGCAATTTGCCGGCCGCATTCCGGACGGCGTTGACGATGTGCTGATACCCGGTGCAACGGCACAGGTTCCCTTCCAACGCGTGCCGGATCTCGGCGTCGTCGGGATCCGGATTCCGCTCCAGGAGCTGGACCGTGGCCATCAGGAAGCCGGGCGTGCAGAACCCGCACTGAAGTCCATGCTCTTCCCAGAACCCCTCCTGGACCGCATGCAGGTCTCCGTTCGTGGCCAACGCCTCCACCGTGGTGATCTCGGCGCCGTCGGCCTGAACCGCCAGCAGCGTGCAAGACTTCACGGCCAGATCGCCCAGCAGGACGGTACACGCTCCGCAACTGGAGGTGTCACAACCGACGTGAGTCCCGGTCAAACCCAACACATCTCGAAGCAAGTGCACCAGGAGCAATCGAGGCTCCACCTCCCTCCGATAGGTCGACCCATTGACTCGAACCTCAATGGACACTTGTGCCATCTTCTACCTCCTTGGATGGTCGTTCGAACCCAGCAGTCCGTGGTGAAAGTCTCGCGAGCACCGAGACCGTTCCTGCGCCCGCCGGACAAGGCGCGATGAGGGAGCATACCGGGAGTATGTGACCGAGTCGCAACGCAGTCCGCCGGGATGCAGGGACGGTCGAATGCCGTGACGACTTTTGCCACGGGCTGCCAGGGAGGGAGGACGAAGATTCACTCGCTCCCCTCCCGTTGAAGATTTTCGAAGAATTCCGCCGCCAGCTTCCGGGCCATTCCGGAAAAGAGCCGGCTGCCGACGGCCGCCAGGGTTCCGGCCACCAGGGCGTTCCCCTGGTAGTGGACCACCGTCTCCTGGCCCGCCTCTTCCAGCCTCAACTTTCCCTCGGCCCGGATCCCGCCCACGTTGCCATTTCCCTCGACCCGCAGGGTGAGGTCCGAGGGCTCCTGCTTGTCGCGCACTTCCACGTGTCCGCCGAAGACGCCGCGAATCGGACCGAGGCCCAGTTCCAGCTCCGCTCTGAAACGGTCTTCACCATCAGGCACCAGGGTCTTGACACCGGGAGTGGCCCGGGCCAACACCTGGGGATCGTTCAATAGCTGCCAGACTCGGAGACGGGATAAGGCCAGTCGGTGCGTTCCCGATAGCTGCATCAAAGGTCTCGAACAACGGTGATCAGAAGCTCCCACTCAGGGCGCTCCCTATTCTTCAACCGGCTGCAAGGTCTGTCAAACACTTTTCTTGGAATCACGAGGAAATTACAGAAAAGACAGGCCATAGAACTATATCCCCGGGTGCTGGGCTCTCCCCTTTTCACATCACGAACAGAATCCCCGGCCGAGAACAGCCCAGCTCAATCTGGGGCCAACACCTCCCTCTCACTCCTCATTCCTCGTTCCTCACTCCTCCTCTTCCCCATGCTATGATTCATGAGTGAGGTTTGGTCCCGGGTACCAAGTGACGATCGGTCCCCTCTTGACGCCAATGGTCAAGTACCTGGTCGTCGGTTGCGGGCTGGCCTTTATTCTACAGTGGGCCGCCGGTCCGGATCTGTTGTGGATCTTCGGACTGACGCCTATAGCCGTCCTGTCGAAACTCTACATCTGGCAACTGGGAACCTACTTGTTCCTCCACGCCGACTTCTGGCACCTCTTCTGGAACATGTTCACGCTCTGGATGTTCGGCCGCGAGCTGGAACGATACTGGGGCAGCCGGTCGTTCCTGCGCTTTTTCCTGATCACCGGAATCGGAGCCGGGCTGCTGTCGGTCGTGGTGGATCCAATGGGAACGATACCCACCATCGGAGCCAGCGGGTCGATATACGGGATCCTCACGGCCTACGGCATGATGTTCCCCGAGCGCCGCGTCTATCTCTACTTCCTGCTGCCGGTCAAGGTGAAGTACGTCGTGGCCGTGCTGGGACTCATCGCCTTCATTTCGGCCCTGGATTCTCCCGGCAGCACCATCGCCCACGTCGCCCACCTGGGCGGCATGATCGTCGCTTTCCTCTATCTGAAGCGCTGGCTCTCACTCGGAGCCGTGCGCCAGGCGTACCATCGGTGGAAACTGAAGCGAATGCGCAGCCGATTCCGGGTGCTCGACGAGAAGAGACGGAACCGTAAGGACGACTACTGGATCCAGTAGCCGCGTGCGCCGCGAGTCCCGTGCCCTCCCTCCATCGCCGGATTACGGCGTACGGCACATTTCGTGGATTCCCCCGGATCGCGCCGCCAAAAAGCCGCCGCCGAATCCATTGTGGACGGCCAGGATCTCCGCCAGAATACTGACCGCGATCTGCTCGGGACCCTCGGCTCCGATGTCCAGGCCCACGGGGTTGTGAATCCGATCCCGGGCCGCCGCATCGGGGCGAAAACCCTCGTCGGCCAACTCATCCATGAGCTTCCGGAACCTGGGCCGGGGTCCCAGCACCCCCACGTAGAGGGCTCCGCTCTCCATGGCATAGCGGATTCCGGCGCCGTCCCGGTCCAAATGGTGGTTCATGATCAGAGCGTAGCTGCCGGCCGGCATCGCCACCTTCTCCGGGAATTCCGTGGGATGGGAGATGGTGATCCTCGCTCCCGGAAAGCGCTCCGGCCGGTTCAAGGAGGGCCGGGGATCGACGACGTTCACGGAAAAGCCCAGACTCAACGCCAACCGGACCACGGGAACCGCGTCCATGCCGGCCCCGAAAACGACGATCTCCAAGGGGGGGCGATTGACGTCCAGAAAGACGCGCGCGTTTCCCGAGGTGTAGACCCTGGACTGCGGAAGAGGTCGGCCCAGGATCTCACGGGCTGCCGGAATCACTTCCTGGCCTAACGCTTCCTGGGCCAGGGGACCCGCCGGCGACTCGCCGGGAGCCACAAAAAGCCAACGCCCCAGGGACTCGGGTTTCGGGTCGGGTTCGCAAACGACGGCCCGAACGGCCCTTTCGCCGTTCTTCAGGGCGCTCAGCCAACGTTCCCAGACCGGGTCCCGGCCGATGGTCTCCAGCAGGACCCGGACGACTCCTCCGCAACCCAATCTCAATCCCCAGATCGCGTCCTCGGTGAGGTCGAACACCTCCGTGACGGCTCGTCCCGTTTCGAAGACCCGGCTTGCTGCCCGCGCGACTTCAGGTTCGAGACATCCTCCCGAGATCATGCCCCGGAAGTCGCCGTCGGAGCCGATGACGAGCTTGGCCCCCTGCCGGCGGTATGCCGAGCCGGTGATCTCGATGACTGTCGCCAGGACGGCGCCGCGGCCGCTTTCCAGGATTTCCTCGATGGCTCCGGCCAGCTCGGCGGACTCTCTCACAATGGGCACAGTTTACCGGAGCGGAGGGAAGATGAGGAGTGAGGAGTGAGAAGTGGGTGGATGCCAGGGCCAGGGCGTCAGAGTCCGGCGGCGCGGCGCAGGGCTTCGGCCCTGTCGGTCCGTTCCCAGGTGAAGCCCTCTTCCTCCCGGCCGAAATGACCGAAAGCGGCCGTCTGCCGAAAGATGGGGCGCCGGAGCCGCAGGGTCTCGATGATGTCCCTGGGAGTCAGACGGAAGTGCTCCCGAACCAGATTTCCGATGGTCTCCTCAGCCACGGCTTGGGTCCCTTCCGCGTCCACGGCGACGGAGACCGGTTCGGACACTCCGATGGCGTAGGCCAGTTGGACCTTCAAGCGCTCGGCAAGTCCCGCGGCGACACAGTTCTTGGCGATGTAACGGGCCATGTAAGAGGCGGAACGGTCGACCTTGGACGGGTCCTTCCCCGAGAAAGCGCCCCCTCCATGCCCTCCCATTCCGCCGTAGGTGTCGACGATGATCTTCCGGCCCGTCACCCCGCAGTCACCCTGGGGCCCGCCCGTCACGAACCGCCCCGTCGGGTTGATGTGGATCGTCGTGTCCCCGTCCATGAGTCCGGCGGGAACCACGGCGTGGATCACCTGTTCCCGGATGCCGTCACACAGATCCTGGTAGGAGACGTCGGGGCTGTGCTGGGTCGAGACCACGACGGTGTCGACGCGGACCGGTTTCGTCCCGTCGTACTCCACCGTCACCTGGGACTTTCCGTCGGGACGCAGCCAGTTCAGGATTCCCTGGCGGCGGCTTTCGGACAGACGACGGGTGAGCGCGTGGGCCAGCATGATGGGCAGCGGCATCAACTGAGGGGTTTCGGTGCAGGCGTAACCGAACATGAGTCCCTGGTCGCCGGCGCCCCCGGTGTCCACGCCCAAGGCAATATCCGGCGACTGCCGGTCCACGGAGCAGATCACGCCGCAGGTCTCGCAGTCGAACCCGTATTTGGCTCGCGTATATCCCACGTCTCGAATGACTTGGCGGGCGATCCCCGGGTAGTCGGGTGTGCAGGTGGTCGTCACTTCTCCGGCTATGACCACCAGACCAGTCGTCACCAGAGTCTCGCAGGCCACCCGTCCCTGAGGGTCTTCCGTCAGGACCGCGTCCAGAACACCATCGGAAACCTGGTCCGCAATCTTGTCGGGATGCCCTTCGGTGACCGATTCCGAGCTAAACAGGTGTCGACTCTTTGGCGCCATGCACTCGTCCTCATTGTTGGAGATTTGTCAGGTGACCGCCGGAGACGGCAATAACTAGCACAGGGGCGCTCCGAGTGTCAACGCGGCCCGAATCAGGAGCGCCTTGCGCCGGAGGCTTCCTGGAACCTATTCTCTGCCCATGATTTCGGGGGTATTGGTCCTAACCATATGGTTCGCCGCTGCACCCGGAGCTGCTTTCCAAACCGGAAAGGCACCAGGACCGGATTCCCTCCCCTCCACCAGTGCGCGGGCCTCGACGGGCGGAGAAACAACCCGGAACGCGGCGAGCTTTCAAGTGACGACTCCCTATTGCCGTTCCGTCTGGGACGGCGCAGCCTGCGCCACGGCGGCAACTCTACCCCAGGTCGTGATGGGACCCTTGGGACGGAATATCTCCCGGACCGAGATCGTCGTTACCAACGCGGGGCCGGTCGGGCGCGCATGTGACTTGGCGGTACTCTTTCACCGGGGCTCTTCCCAGGCGCCGGACGCCCTGTTCGACGGCCGGGTGGCGGAGGGGAATCTCTTCCGGACGACTCTGCCCGCAGGGGGAGCCCGAATCTTTACCCTGACTCCGGCCGATCCGGCGGAATTGGTGGTCGGAGCGGTTTCAATCTTCACCAGGGCTCCCTGCTCCTCCGACTCACTGGACGTTCAAGGCAGGTATCTCCTGGAACACGAAACCACCGGAGAGATCAACGAGGTCTTTTCGGTTGCGGGCCAGACGCCGGACGAGTGGCTCTCCGACGGCGACTGCCGGGTCCTGACCGGGGTCTTCGGCCCCGACAGGGACGTGGGTTTTGCCGTGGTGGCCGGAGAGCCGGGGCAATCCGCACCGCCCGGCACCGAACTTCGCTACCGAACCTTCGACCTGGACGGGAACCTCATCGGTGAACCTGGCGGACTGCCCGTTTCCGGACGGCATCATCCCCAGTTTCCCTGGGATTTCAGCGAGCCCACCATCATCGAGATGTGTCTGCAGGTCCCGGAGGGCCAAAACGACTTCCGCGCCTCCATCATCGCCGTCGGGATCACCGAGACCGGCAACAACATCCAGTGGAGCGACGAGATCCTGGTGGACAGTTTGAAGCCGTATGACCGGATCGAAAGTGCTCTGGTCTACGATCACGATCCGGAAACGCGCCTGGGGGACGAGATCTTCGGCGACGTCATCGTCGATTTCGAGAACGACGATCCGGGGCGCAACTCCCATGGGGGTCCCGTCTGCATGCAGTACGCCGACGGTCGAATCGTGGCCTTCCATTCCAATGCCAGCGACCACAACCTGGACGGCTGGAGTGAGTATGCCTTCAGCGACGACGGAGCAACGAGTTGGCAGAGATACAACAAATTCCAGTATTCCTACGACCAGTACAGGCGAGATCCGGAGCATCCGGTCTGGGTCGAGGAGGGCCTGGTCACGGAACAGGGCACCGCCGTCCTGTTTCTGACCCATTTCCTTCTGGACAACAGCCGGACCGGCAGCGGGATCATGGTCAGCCGCGACCACGGCTCAAGTTGGACCGAGTACGCGCCCATCGACGGCGACTTCACAGGGTATCCGTGCGCGGTGGCGGTGGACGGCCGAACCAACTACGTCCTCTTCGACAGCAATTCGGGTCACCACGTGCTTTACGTCAGCACCGACGACGGGCAGACCTGGACCAGGCGGAGTACGTTGTCGCTGGACCCCGACAAGTGGTACGGCGCCATGTGCATCATGGAGGATGGCCGCCTGCTAGCCGGAGCCTACACCCACCACGACGAATACCATTTCTTCTACACCATCAGCGGGGATCAGGGAGAGACCTGGAGCCCCCAGGAGAGGGCCTATGTGGACCAGAAGATCCGCGATCCGGAGCTGGCCTATCTGGGAGGCAAATATTACCTGCACGGGCGGTCCGGAAGCGTCGGAGAGGGACGAGGCCGTTTCGTTCTCTACCAGTCCGACGACGGGATCAACTGGGGTAAGGGGATTATCGTGAGCAGCGACGCCCGGTATCTCGACGGGTACAGCCACAACTGCATCGTCAATCGGCAAAACGGCGCGCCGAACGAGTTGATGGTCCAATACAGCATCATTTACGACGGCCGCGACACCAACACCTACGCTTTTTTCATCCAGCCCGACTCGGCTCCTTGAATTCGGAGAGTGCCGGGGCGATCCTTTGCCGGTGCACCGTTAGACGACGGCCTACAATCCGCTACGAAAATATCTGCCACACGGCGGAACCCACCATGGCGATGGCGATGGAAGGAAGCAGAAAGGCCAAGGTGGCGACGACCCGGCCCAGATCCTTGTCGATGCAGGTGGCGCCGATGCCCAGAACGATGGACTGCCAGATGGTGAAGAGGCCGATCGCGTTCATCCAGGTCCGAAAGAATCCCTCGTCCAGGAATGGCAGAAGCGTTCCCACGCTGAGGGTCGCAAAGAGATCGTTCGATCGAATCTGCAGCGGAATACTGACCAGTCCACCGGCGTAGACGATGAAGCCGGCGATCAGAACCATAGAAAAATATTGTTTGAAACGGCCTTCGCCCCCCAATATGCCTCGAAACAGGAGCAGGGCCCAAAGAGCTGTGAGCAACACGACGACAGTCATTCCAACGGCCCCGGAAAGGAGGTTCGTCACGCTGGTCGGGCTGAAGTCGTGAGAGTCCAGTTCAGCAGCGGCCGCGCCACCCCCCGGCAACTTGGAGAGCATCTTGCGAGTCGACTGTTCCACGACCTCCTCGGGGATCAGGAATGCGGTCAACACTCCCAACGCCAACAGCAGTAGCAAAGGTGCCATCCAAGTGGGATTTTCGGCCACCGCGGCCATCACGGCCCGTGGCTGGTGGAACACGCCGGTGACGCGCTGAAGAAGCGGCATCGGCTCGGGATTGGACGAACCGGTCTCAATATCGTTCACTGACTTCACTCCTTTCAGGCGATTCCCTCGAAGTTATTTCCAGGCCGCCCATTTCTCCAGGTGCAGGTACCGGTCCACCTCTTTGGGGGCCAGCAGCCACATCAGCAGCGCCTTCTGGACATGGAGCCGGTTCTCCGCCTGCTCGAACACCAGCGAATAGGGAGCGTCGATGACCGCGTCGGTCACCTCCTGATTCCGGTGTGCCGGAAGGCAGTGCATGAAGAAGGAATCCTTGCCGGTCCGCGCCATCAATTCGGGGGTCACCTGATAGGGCCGGAATTCGGCCAGCCTCTCCTGAGCCTCGCCTTCCTGGCCCATGCTGACCCAGGTGTCGGTATAGACGGCATCGGCTCCCCGGATATGGTCCGGGGCATCGCTCCATCGGCAGGTGGCGCGAGCGTTGGTGGACAGTTTCCGAAAATCCTCTTCCCAACCCGCATAGGGCTGCCGGTTCCGGGGAGTGACGGCCGTAAAGCACATGCCCGAGAGGGCGGCTGCATGAATCAGGGACGCGCAGACGTTGTTCCCGTCTCCGATGTAGGCCAGTGTCCGGCCTTCCACGCTCGACCACTTCTCCATCAGGGTGAAGATGTCGGCCAAGGCCTGACACGGATGTTCCTCGTCGGTGAGGGCGTTGATCACCGAGCAACGGGCATACTCCGAGAGCTGGATCAGCACCTGGTGGGAGAAGGTGCGGGCCACCATGCAGTCGAACCATCGCTCCAGGTTCTTGGCCACGTCCCGCAGGGCTTCCCGCTCTCCCAGATTGGCCTCCTGATAGTCGAGATAGACGGCATCGCCTCCCAATTGCTGGATGCCGAGCTCGAAGGTCAGCCGGGTTCGCAGCGACGGCTTCTCGAAGATCAGGACGATGCTCTTTCCCGGAATCATACGCCTGAAATTGGACGGGCGCGACTTGACCTCCCGGCTCAGATGCAGAAGTTGGGTCCACTGCCTGGGGCTCAGGTCCGCCAGAGAGATGAAGTCCCTCATGGCTGTTCCTCCCTTGGAATGCTTCCGTTCCCGTGGGTCCGGAGCCGGTCCTCCCAGCGGGCGACCTGTTGGCGAATGGAGGCCAGTCCGGTGCTCCCCGAGTGAAACTTGTGATCGAGAGCGCCCTCGGGCTTCAACACCCCCTGGACATCCGAACCGCACTGGGGCGCCAGCTCGCGGATCTCCTGCAGGGAGAGTTGCCGTAACGTCAGTTCATGCTTCACGCAGTAAGCCACCAGCCGCCCCACTTGTTCGTGTGCGGTTCGGAATGGAACCCCTCGGGAAACCAGGTGTTCCGCCAAGTCGGTGGCCGTGAGGAACCCTCGCTCCAGCGCCGGTCCGATTCGACTCGATACCACCCGCATCCGGCTCACCACCAGCCGCAATATCTCCAGCGTCTCTCCTACCGTGTCCACGGCGGGAAAAAGGTGTTCCTTGTCCTGCTGCAGATCGCGATGGTAGGAACTGGGCAGACCCTTCAGAAGCGTCGCCAGAGCCGTCGCGTGCCCCAGGACCGAGGCCGTCTTTCCCCGGCATAGCTCCAGTAGATCCGGGTTCTTCTTCTGAGGCATCATGCTGCTGCCGGTGCAAAGGGACTCGGGAAGCTCTACCCACCCCACCGGTGTGCTGGAGAAATAGATCAGGTCCTCGGCCATGCGGCTGGCGTGGAGCATGATCTGGGTGGCGATCTGCAGTAGCTCCAGCAGGAAATCGCGGTCTCCCACCGCGTCGTAGCTGTTCTCGAAGCTGGAGGCGAATCCCAGCTCCCGGGCGGTCTGGCCCGGGTCCAGCGGCAAGGTGCTGCCGGCCAGGGCGCCGGCGCCCAGGGGGCTGACGCTGTGGAGGCGCCGGTAGCCGGCCAGCCTCTCGTGGTCCCGCTCGAACATCTCGCAATAGGCCAGCAGGTAGTGGGCCCAGGAGATGGGCTGGGCCGCCTGGAGGTGGGTCCAACCCGGAAAGAGTTCCCGCTTCAGCTTCCGGGTCCGGGACAGGAGTGTCTCTTGAGCCCGCCGGATCATCTCCTGCCATCCCAGCGCCGCGTCCAGGCAGAACAGCTTCAGATCCACGGCCACCTGGTCGTTGCGGCTTCGCCCCGTGTGCAGCCGGCGCCCCTCCTCGCCCACCAACTCACACAGGCGGACCTCGATGTTCATGTGGATGTCTTCCAATTCGTCCCGGTATGGAAACCGTCCGGAGCGGATCTCCTCCTGAACCTGGTCCAGTCCCTGCAGGATCCGGTCCCGGTCCCGGCGGCTGAGAATTCCCTGCCGGAACAGCATCCTGACGTGGGCCCGGCTGCCCTGGATGTCGTAGCGGGCCAGTCGCCGGTCCACATGGAGAGACCGGGTGTAGTCCTGGACCGCCTGGTCCGGATCTTCCGTAAAACGGCCTGCCCAAGGGGATCGGGTCATGGTGTTCCCTCTTCCTCCGATCCTCAGGATCCGGCCGCGACCGGTTCCCGGCCCTGGCGTGTCCGATCATCCCGCAGAGAAGCGATCCGGAGACGGAGCCCGTTGAGGCGGATGAATCCTTCCGCATCCGCCTGGCTGTAGACCTCGTCGGTCTCGAAGGTGGCGTACTCCGGATCGTAGAGGCTCAATGGAGAACGGCGCCCCAACAGGGTGCAGTTTCCCTTGTAGAGCCGGATCTTGACCTCCCCGGTGACCCGCTGCTGAGACTCTTGGACCAGGCCGAGAAGCATCTTCATTTCGGGCGAAAACCAGAAACCGTTGTAGATCAGGGTGGCCATGCGGCTCGAGAGCTCTTCTTTCAGGTGCGCCGCCTCCCGATCCAGCGCCAGTGATTCAAGAGCCCGATGGGCCTTGTGAAGAATGGTCGCGCCCGGCGTCTCGTAGACTCCCCGGGACTTCATCCCCACCATGCGGTTCTCCACCAGGTCGACCCGGCCGATCCCGTGTCCGCCCCCCAGCCGGTTCAACTCCTCCAGCATCCGGATCGGACCCAGTTCCCGGTCGTCCAGACGGACGGGGACTCCACGGTGGAAGCCGACAATCAGGTCCTGGGGCATGTCGGGAGCGTCACTCACCGCCACGGTTCTCAGGAAGATGTCCTCGGGCGGCTCGCTCCACGGATCTTCCAGGATGCCTCCCTCATATGAGGTGTGCATCAGGTTCTGATCGATGCTGTACGGCTTCTCCTCCGTCGACGTGATGGGAATTCCGTGCTCCCGCGAATAGCGGATCAGGTCCCGGCGGCCTCGAAACTCCCAGGTGCGCCACGGAGCCAGGATTCGGATGCCCGGGTCCAAAGCCTGGTAGGTCAATTCGAAGCGGACCTGGTCGTTGCCCTTGCCGGTGGCGCCGTGAGCGACGCAGTCGGCCCCCCATTCCTGGGCGACCCGAACCTGCTCTCGAGCGATCACGGGCCGGGCCAACGAGGTTCCCAGCAGGTACTCTCCCTCGTAGACGGCGTGGGCCTGGACCGCGGGAAAGACGAACTCTTCGACGAAGGAGCGCCTCAGATCCGAGATCACGACCTCGTCCGCCCCGGTTCGGCGCGCCTTTTCCCGGATCTCCTCCAGGTCCTCACCCTGCCCCACGTCGGCCAGGAAAGCCAGGACCGGACAACGGTACTTCGCCTTCAGCCAATGGAGCATGGCGGACGTATCCAATCCACCCGAATAGGCCAGGACGATTTTCTTTACCTCTTGCAACAGCTTGACCCTTTCTCTGCCACGCTTCGTCTCCGGCGGTGTCACCGGTCTCGCCGCCAGCCGGGACCTCCACCCCGAGCTCCCAGCTCGCGCTTCACCTGACGGGCGTCGTGGCCGTCGGCGACGACGGCCAGGAGAGTGTCCTCCCCAGCCACGGTGCCCAGGACCCCCGTCAGACCCATCCCGTCGATCCGGTAGGCGACTGCCGGAGCCATCCCGGCATCCGTACGCACCACGAGGAGATTGCCGCTGACCTCGCAACTCCGAAAGAGCGGGGCGCGTCGATTCTCCCGGAACGCATATTTATACCCACCCTCGTCATCAACAGTCTTGATCACGCCCAGTTCCTTCAGATCCCTGGAGAGCGTGGCCTGGGTCACACTCAACCCCTTAACCATTAACACCTTTCTCAAAGACTTCTGACTGGAAACGGTCTCGGTTTCCAGGATTCGGACGATGGCATCCTGTCTCAGTTTTTTATTCATTTCCAGGGAGAATGCAATTTTATTCACAATTTGCCCCCGGAGTCAAGGTGACGGGAGTGAGCAGCCGGGCGGGCGCCCGGAATCAGGCGATTTTCTTGAAGGAGCTGTAGACGGAGTTTCTCTGAGCGGGAATGAAGCCGGCGTCGAGGATCAACTGAATCAGGTCCGAGCGCCGTGCCGAGTTGTGGGCGCCGGCAGTACTGATCACGTTCTCCTCGATCATGATGCTGCCCACGTCATTGGCGCCGAAGTGGAGCGCAATCTGGCCCACCTGCAGTCCCTGGGTCAACCAGGAGACCTGAAGGTTGAGGACGTTGTCCAGATAGATCCGCGCAACCGCCAGCAGAGTGAGGTACTCCACCGCCGGAACCTCCCGCCGGATGGACTCCTGCATGGGGGTCCCGTCCAGTTGGACGTTCCAAGGGATGAAGGCCACGAACCCTCCGGTCTCATCCTGAAGACTGCGGATGGCCTCCAGATGTTCGATCCGCTCTTGGAAGCTTTCGCCACTTCCGATCATCATGGTGGCGGTGGTGGGCAGGCCCTCGTCGTGGCCGATGCGCATCACCTCCAACCACTGCCGGGCGGTACACTTGCCGGGACTGATATCCCGGCGCATCCTCTCGGTCAGGATCTCCGCGCCGCCGCCTGGTATGGATTGGAGTCCCGCCGCCTTCAGCCTTTGAATCGACTCCCGGAGCGAGAGCCGGCTGAGCCGGGCCAGGACGACGATCTCCGGTGGCGAAAAGCAGTGCAGGTGGATGGCAGGGTAGCGTTCCCGAATGGAGCCGAGCAGTTCCTCGTAGTAGTCGATCTTGAGTTCAGGGTGCATGCCCCCCTGCATCAAGATTCCGGTCCCGCCGAGCGCCAGGGTCTCCTCGATCTTCCTGAAGATGGTCTCATTGGACAGGACATAGCCCTGGTCGTGACCGGGCCGCCGGTAGAAGTTGCAGAAGGTGCAACGGGCGACGCAGACATTGGTGTAGTTGATGTTCCGGTCCACCAGGAAGGAGACCACCCCGTCCGGATGAAGCCGGCGGCGCATCCAGTCGGCGGCCTGACCCAACTGCTGAAGTTCACCGGACTTCAACAGAACGAGAGCGTCGGACGGCTCCAGCCGCTTTCCCCGATACACCCTGTCCAAGATGCTCTCAGGCGTCTCCATGACGAACGTATTTTAGCAGCCCATGCCGAAACTCGCCGTGGCGCCTGACCCACCCGGCCACCGGCCGGAGAGCCATGCTGTCCCTATTTCCTCTTTACTCTTTCCTCATTTTCTCTTCGCCCTCTGCTACAATCGCGCGAATCGGCAATTTGCCCGGAACCAGTTGGACGGTCGGGCACAGGGCAAGATCATGATCTGGACACCTCTGGCCTATCTCGACCCCGGATCGGGGAGTCTCTTTCTTCAACTGCTGTTAGGAGGCATCGCGGGGGTGGCCGTGTTGGGCAAACTCCTCTGGCAGCGGATCGTCTCGGCCTTGGGAATCCGGTCCGGCTCCCCGCAAAGGAACGCGGCTTCCCTGCAGAAGGCCGACCGGAAGCAGAAATAACGGCTTCCGGCACCTCCGGTCTGACGCCCAATGTTCCCTTGCCATGTCTGAAATTCGAAGCGAGCCCGGATCGTTCCGCGATCGCCACGGCCGCGTCTTCTACAAGGACGGCGCCGTCTACCGCGCCCTCAGCCGTCATTCCCTTACGGCTTGGCACACACTGGAGAAGACCCGATTCTTTCCCCGACTGGTGGAGGAGGGTCTGATCGTCAAGACCGGTCTGGCGGACGCCGCCGGGTTGGCGTCCTCGAAAGCGCTGCCCGGAGACTGGGCGGGCATTTTGCGCCACGAGACCATCCCCTACGTCTCCTATCCCTACGAGTGGTCGTTCCAAATGCTGCAGGACGCGGCCCTGCTGCAACTGCGCCTTGTTTCCGAGTCCCTGGCCGAAGGGATGATCCTCAAGGACGCCACCCCGTACAACGTTCAATGGAACGGGATCCGGCCCGTCTTCATCGACATTCCTTCCTTTGAGCCCTTGCCCCCGGGGGGCGCCTGGACCGGTTACCGGCAGTTCTGCAGTCTCTTCTTGTACCCGCTGATGTTGCAGGCCTATCGAAATCTCCCGTTCCAACCGTGGCTGAGAGGAAGTCTGGAAGGAATCTCTCCCCGGGAATGCCGCGACCTGCTTTCGGGCCGGGATCTGTTCCGCTCCGGAGTCCTCCTCCATGTCTGGCTCCAGAGCCGTTTCCAGGAAAAATACGGTGCCCGTAAAGAGAGTACGAGCCAGTTGCTCAAGGACGCCGGCTTCAACCGGAAGGCGATTCTCTCCAATGTCAGCCGCCTGACCCGGCTGGTTTCACGACTGAGATGGACGCCTTCCGCCTCCCATTGGACCGGATACGCCGGAGACAACACCTATTCCGGGCCCGACCGGGACGCCAAACGGGAATTCGTTCGCTGGGCAGTGGGTCGTAAGCGATGGAAGACGGCCTGGGACCTGGGGGCCAACACGGGTGACTACTCGCGTCTGGCCGCTGCCGGCTCCGAGTACGTCCTGGCCATGGAGCAAGACTCGGCCGCCGTGGACCTCCTCTACCGCACCCTGGAGCGTGAGGGCCCCGAGAACATACTGCCGCTGGTGGTCAACTTGGCCGACCCCTCGCCGTCACTGGGGTGGCGCTGCCGCGAGCGGACCTCCCTGACCCGGCGAGGATCCCCTGAATTGATCCTCTGCCTGGCGCTGATTCACCACATGGTCATCGACGCCAACATCCCCCTGGCCGAGTTCGTGGAATGGCTCTCGGGGCTGGGCGGCTCTCTGGTCATCGAATTCGTGCGGCGGGACGACCCCATGGTCAAGATGCTGCTGCGGAACAAGGAAGACCAGTACACCGACTACCGGATGGACTACTTCGAGGATTGCCTGGGGAAGTGCTTCCGGGTCCACCGGCGCCAGGAGCTGCCCTCCGGGTCCAGAGTCCTCTACTTTGCGGAAGCGTGACCTGGGACGGCGAAGCCACGGAGACGCCTCACGCGGCGTCGTGGCCCGACCTACTCGGACCGGCCACAGCGCGTCGAACAATGCTATCTGGGCTCTCTCTGTGCCCGCACGTAACTTTCCAGCACACGGTTGATCCGTGTCTGGTAGCCCTTGCCCGATGCTCTGATTTCTTGTTCGTTCCGCTCATCCTTCACGTCGCGTTTCGGTGCTCACTTCTCGGATGCAGCCATGAATCGGGGCATCAGTGACGTCTCGCCATCGATCAATGTGCGAATTGCATCCAGATCAGCCACGAAAGTGCCTGCATTTACGCGGCAGTAACACCAACAACTGAACACCGTCGCTCTACGGGTCGTTCGTATTGCCTGTTGTGCCCGGTCCACGTACTCGATCGCCATCTCTGTATTGCCCGATGCCCAGTATGCAATCGCCATGCATTGAAGGTAATTCGGTCCTTCGTGCTTCTGTGAGTTCGACTGATTGAGTTCGACAACCCGTAGGAACGCCTCAGCGTCAGGAGTTCCAGACTCGCCCCACATCGCCATGGCACAATCGAACGCATCGGCAATAGCCATATCGCCGTAACTTCGCGCACCCTGGCGGAGCACCGTTACAGCATCAGAACACCTTCCAATTCCAATATACGACAATCCCAAGTGGTGTCTTACCATCTGAAGCTTTTCTGCCGGCAGATTATCGCTATTGATACGTTTCCAAATAGGCAAAGCGATCCGTATCTCGGCCGGAGAACGGTCGAATGTACTTGCAAGCCAAATTTTGTCATCCAAATCCAGCGACGTAACAGCGTTTGAGGCGGCAATTTCTGCGGGAGTAAGGGAGACTGTCCGCAGGATTGCATCCCGCACCATTGGCGGTGACACTTCATCGAACTCCAATACGTGCAATGCGTCCTCAGACGCACCTGCACGATCGCCATTCTCTGCGCGAATACGAGCCCGTTTCAAGTAGGCCTCAGGTCTATCGTATCCCGCATCAATCGCTCGATTGTACAAGGACACGGCCCATTCCGGTTGTCGAACACTATCCCTTAGTTCACCAAGACGGAACAATACCTCCCCGTCCCTCGAGTGAGCATCTTCAATCTTTTCGAGCATGCCTTCTCGTGCCTGTATCGATTCATCCGCGTTCCCCCGCCAGCGTTTCGCTGCACGACTGATATAATCCAGGGCGCCGTCCCGATCAGCCCAGTTGCGCCCCGATATCTCACGAACTATCCGTCTATATTCCCTTGCAAGTCGGCTTCTCGGTCGATCCTTTGCAAACACGACTTGGTTCAGTAGCGAAAGACTATCGTATCTGTGCACGACCATCGGATCTGTCCTGAAGCCAAGTTGCGTCTGAAAAGCTTTGATCTGTTCGCTGAGAATCCTGTCTTCGTCGTCCAGGTCCGGCACGTTGGACATCACGAAATGGAGCTGGATGGGTTTTTTGCGTGGTTCGAGGGCCTCGGATCGAATATCCCGAACGACCTTGGTCAAACCGCGCAGGTTTTGTTCGTTCGGAAAAAACAGAATCGCTACGGCATCTGGAAGCTGGCGGGTACAGATACCACCAGTATCGGTATGTCCCGTCCGTGAATCAATCAAAACATAATCCGGATTCACTACTCGATTCCATTGTGCTTTGAGATCTTCGAATAGGAGAAAGCCGTCATGTCTTTCGTACAGCACCCCCCAGTCAATCTGATTGAAATTCTTGGCGTACGTCTCGTCTCTACCTGACGGCATTATCCATAGTCTGCCATCGTGGTCAGTGATTCCAGAGGCTTTGCTGATGAATCTACTGGCCTCCGGTGCTTGTCCCGAAGCCAGGTACTCACTTACGAAGTCGATGACCCCAGGGACAGAATTCCGAGGTCGCATTACGTCGAAAGTATCGAGCCCAGGTGCCTCCAGATCAAAGTCCACCGCAAGTACGCGACGGCCTCTCTTGGTGAGTTCGACGGCCGCATTGACCAGGGCCATCGTTCGGCCGACGCCGCCCTTGAATGAGTAGAAAGTCGTAACGTACATATCGTCACGCAACCCGTCGCAATTGGAAATCCCCTTGCTTCTTACACATAGCGTCGGTAACTTCCAGCGTCCGGAAACGATTCCCGCCAGTCCTCAACACAGGTCTCGGCGACTCTCTGGCATCCACGAGGTTGTTGAGAAGCTGCATGATCGCAGGTCGCGCCAGAAGCCTGATGTAGCGATCGTTCGCGCGGGTCTGAACTGTCAGCCCGTTCTCCCAACGATTCAATGAAGCTTCGCCGAGCCCTGTGATGCCAGCGAATTTCGTGCGTGTCATTTGATGACTTGCTCTGATGCGTCGAATCTCGGCGGGTGACAAAACACCAAGGTGTTTGCAGACAGCCTCGTGCCTGATGCGCTCGGACTCTTCGTCCAGGTATTGGAACTCGCACGCGCCGCAGCAGCGTACCGGAACGTCTGCAGCCAACTCGACTACAGAATCGCCGGACCCGTATGCGAATGTCTGGCGATGCCGCGAGGTAGTTATCCCAAAATCCCCGCATTGCGGACAGGCGACCTCTTTCCGTGTATCCCGCAACCGAGTTGTAGAGCTTCGAGATTTCATTTTCCAACTCCCTCAATCTTTCTATTCGGAGTAGTGAAAGCTCCGTCCGATTATCTTCCCGGAACCCAGTTGGAGTTTCACGTAAAGTTGGGGTTGACCGGGCTCAATATCAATCATCATGACGTACCCAGTGCGGCCCGGGGGATGGTGTAATTCGATGATCTCCACCGGGTGGCCGCCCTCAACAGCCCGTGGCAAAAGTCGTCACGGCATTCGACCGTCCCTGCATCCCGGCGGACTGCGTTGCGACTCGGTCACATACTCCCGGTATGCTCCCTCATCGCGCCTTGTCCGGCGGGCGCAGGAACGGTCTCGGTGCTCGCGCGACTTTCACCACGGACTGTCAAGCTTGAATGCGATCAGTTCCCATGCCGCAGCGTCCGTAAAGTGGGTATCAAGAACTCCAGCGGGGTTGCGCACCTGTCCAGGCCGCCAGTCAGTGGGACGATTGAGCCTGAACTCAGTCACGCGAGCTTGTCTCCGTCTCGCAAGGACCGCCAGTTCGCGCCTTATCCCTTTGTCAAGAGGAGCCATCGGTTTCAGCGTACCGGTGAATCCTGACCAACTTCTATCATATGGTTTTTCGTTTTCGAATTCAAGTCATCTAGACGATCATATGGTTGACTAAGAGGTGCGTTCACGGCTTCGCAATCCGGAGCACCGACCATCGGACACCTCGCCAGAGGCTTCCGACAACACCCACTGGACGAGTTCGTCGAATGGCTCTCGGGGTGGGGCGACTCTCTGGTCATCGAATTCGTGCGGCGGGACAACCCCATGGTCCGGATGCTGCTGCGAAACAAGGAAGACCAGTACACCGACTACCGGATGGACTACTTCGAGGAGTGCCTGGGGAAGTGCTTCCGAGTCCACCGGCGCCAGGAGCTGCCCTCCGGGTCCAGAGTGCTCTGCTTCGCGGAGGCGTAACCGGGGACGGCGAAGCATTCCAACTCCAACCGGCGGCGTCCATAAAAAAGGGGCCCAGACGCGTAGAGACCGACTGGCCGAACACCTGCGTCGTGGATGCTTTCTGGGGACAGTGCGCCAGCGAAGCCAAGTAGGTGCCCCACGCGGCGGCGCAGCCAGCTATCTGTGCGGACGGCAATAGCGCGTTGAAACCATGCTATCTGGGCTCTCTCTGTGCCCGCACGTAACTTTCCAGCACACGGTTGATCCGTGTTTGGTAGCCCTTGCCCGAAGCTCTGAAATAGGTCAACACCGAACGTTTAACGCGTAAGGTGATCTGCTCCGTAAGATCAGGCTCAATGAGTTTCGCATGCTGCCAGAAGGTTTCGTCCAACTCGGGGATTTCGCTGAAGTCGATATTCTCGTCCTTTGTGGCCGCGATCTGCGCGGGGGTAAGGGGGCTATCGTATTCGCTCATGGTAAGCCTGCCTTTCCTTGCGGGACGCCGGACGGGCGGAGATCAACCGAGTGCGACCGTCTCTGTTGGTATGAGCGACCACGATCCGTGCCGCCCGCCCTATCCGGCCGATGCTGATGTAGCGGTCCTCGCCGTAGTCCCGGCGATCGTCGAGCCACGTCAGGACGAAGCTCTCGAAGATGCGTCTGGCGGTCTCGAAACTGACACCATGCTTCCGGATGTTCGCTTGATTCTTGGCCTCGTCCCACTCAAATTCCATTGCCCTGGTATAACTACAAATTGTAGTTATACCAGGGTTGAAAGAAGGAATCCATTGCCAAGAGGCTGTTCGAGAACAGGAAGTGGGGCGGGTCTCTTCCGGTCGTTGCGCCTATCGGGCCTTCGGGTTTGGCTGGTGCCTCCGATTTTCCAATACCCGACTGGTTTCCGGGTGGCATGTGAACAGGCTAGAATGAGGTGAAATCGTTTGCTTCCCTACTGCTCAGGAGTAGCCCATGCCGAACCAGTGCCGATTGCCATCCCTCCCGATCCCGCTGACCATCCTCCTGCTCGCCGGCGCCGCGCTGGCGGCAGGCATTGCGCCCCAGGGCGCAGAGGAACCCAGGTCCCAGCCCGAGTATCGCATCAGGACTCAGATCAACCTGAAGGTTCCCATGCGCGACGGGGTAAATCTGGCGGCCGATGTCTTTCGTCCTGACGCACCCGGAAAATTTCCGACACTGCTCCTGCGCAGCTATCACGGGACGCAGGGGTATATGAAGATGGCCCTGTACTTCGCCCGCAGGGGCTATGCAGTCGTCATGGTGGACGTCCGAGGACGCTACGATTCCGACGGAGAATTCGAGTTCTATGTGTACGAACCGGAGGACGGCTACGATACCCAGCAGTGGGTGGGGAAACAGAGCTGGTGCAATGGAAAAATCGGCCTCTTCGGCCATTCCTACAACGGCTTCACCCAACTGATGCCGGCTCCCTTGCAGAGTCCCCATGTGCTGTGCATGATCCCCAGTTCCTGCCAGCAGACCAATTTCGGACACATCTACAACGATGGCGTGCTCCAGCTCAACGTGGTGATTACGGCCGGTCTATTCGGTTCCGGAAGAGTGTTGCAGCCCACCATCGCCGGTGTCTATTCGGGCGATCCCTTTCTCGACTATGACGAGATCTATCGGCGATTGCCGTTGATCACGGCCCTGGATGACATTGTGGATTTGCCCAACGTCAAGAAATGGATCGAGCATTCCACCTATGACGAGTACTGGAAGGCGCACGGAATCAAGGACAAATACCATCTCATCCAGGCCCCTGCCTTCTTCGTCAACGGCTGGTACGGCAATCTTCTCCTCGAAGGCTGGAGAAACCTGAACGGGTTTCGCCTACAGGGTGGATCTGCCGCCGCCCGGGAGGGCACCAAGATCATCGTCGGGCCCTGGACCCACGCGGTAAATCGCGTGGACCCGGACTGGCCCGTCGACTTCGGCGAGAACGCAACCTACGACAGTCTTGATTTTCACGTGCGCTGGTATGACTTTTGGCTCAAGGGGATGAAAAACGGCATTGGCGAGGAGCCGCCCATCAAGATCTTCGTGATGGGAGCGAACCAGTGGCGCTTCGAGAATGAATGGCCTCTGGAGCGAACCCGATTCACCCCCTTCTATCTGGACAGCGACGGAAAGGCCAATTCGCTCCAGGGGGACGGATCCTTGACGACCGCAGAACTCGGACCGAACGTTCCTGCGGACGGCTTTGTTTACGATCCGGAAAATCCCGTCCCCACCTTGGGCGGGCGTATTTCCACGAATCCCGAGTTGCAAGGCCCTCGGGATCGGCGAGCGCTGCAGGAGCGCCAGGATATTCTCGTCTACACTTCGGAGCCCCTGGAGGAGGACCTGGAAGTCACCGGGCCCGTCGAACTCAAATTGTATGCCGCGTCGAGTGCCGTGGACACGGATTTCACTGCGGCGCTGACCGATGTCTACCCGGACGGCCGAGCCATTCTCATCTGTGAGGGAATTCGGAGGGCCAGCTTTCGGGCGTCACTGGAGCATCCGACTCCCATCGAACCCGGGAAAGTCTATGAGTACTCGATCAACCTGTGGGAAACCAGCAACGTCTTCAAGGCGGGTCACCGGATTCGCCTCGAGGTCTCGAGCAGCGACTTTCCCCGCTACGCCCGGAATCTGAACACAGGGAACCGGTCGGGGATGAGTGCCGAGATCTTGAAGGCCCGCCAGACCATCCATCACAGCAAGCGCTACCCGTCCCGCCTGGTGCTGCCGGTCATTCCGTAGCGCCGGTCTCCTGCCCATAGCCGGGGAAACGCGGTCACTTCCTGCCTTCCCAGCGGCTGCCCACCACCAGCACGACCAGTGAAATCAGCACCCCGACCAGGACCGGATCCATAAACCCCCAGACAAAGAAGCTGGTCCCCGCTTTGAGCTCCCGGGGACTCAGGATCTGACACAGGATGACAGCCACACCGCTGATGGTCATGGACGCCAACACGGTGCGGCCCTTTCTGCGCATGGACGGAAACAGGAGGATCGCAATCAGGACAGGTGCGAGCGAGCCGCCGACAATGCGGCCCCCGATCAGGAAAAGCTCCATGAGGAAGGGGATGTAGTAATAGGTGACGCAGGCCAGGACCGAGGTCAAAAGGATGCTGACGCGTGAGATCCAGAGCATCCTGCCGGAACCGGCGTCCGGATCGATGAACCGCTGATAGATGTCGACCGTGACGTTGGATCCCATGGTGCCGATGGTTGAACTCAAGGTGGACATGTTGGCGCTCATGAGGGACACAAAGATGATGCTTCCGAGGAAGGGGCCGGCCACCTCGTTGGTCAGGTTGATGAAGACCTGGTCGGCCTCCACCTCCTTCCCGAAGAAGGCGATTCCGGTCAGTCCCAACAGGGCGGGAGTGATGTACCAGAAAACACAGAAGAGCCCTCCGTAGATGAAACCGTGGCGTGCCGCTTCCCGGCTGCGTGCGGCAAACGCCCTCTGGGCCAGAGTCTGGTAGCCGCTGGACAGAAAGAATGCCACTGAAAACCATCCCATGATCTCAAGAGCTTCGAAGTTTCCGGTCGGCGAAAAAAAGGTCGGATCGTTCACTTTCTCGAAGATCCCGCCAAAGCCCCCCGCGCCTTGAATCGAAAAAATGAGCAGCAGCACCGTACCCAGCACAATGATGAAGAACTGAATCGTGTCGGTGACCAGGACGGCCCACATTCCACCCAGCGTGACATAGAGCACGGTCACGAAGTAGGTCAGAACCAGAGCCTCGAAAATGCTGATTCCGAGTGCGGACGAGGCCACGATAGCGGTCGCTCCGATGGTCCCTGCCGTAGCCGCGAAATCGCGCAGCATTGCCAGCATCAAAGCCACCACGCGATGAGTCGGGCCGAAGAAGCGTTCCAGGATCTGGGGGGTCGTGATGACCTGGAGCTTCCACATCCGGGGGACGAGATAGATCCCGGCCCAAAGGGTCCCAATTCCCACCGCGCCCATGTGCCAGTAGCCGCTCAAACCGAAGCTCTTCCCAAAGCCGGTCACGGTGATCAGAGTCACCCCGTTGATCCACGTGGCTGCCACCGAACACGCAATCAGGAAGGGTCCGACGCCCCGGCCGGCGACGGTCATATCTTCATACGTTACGACGCGCTTCCGGGCGCTCCAGACCCCGATTCCAATGAGCACGACGAGGTAGACGGCGACCAGGGGCCAGAGAATTGCGTTCATGGGGAGGAATACCGAAACAGTCCCACCCACAGGAGAAAGAAAAGACCGACCGAGAGGAAAATAACGACGAAACCGATCAGGGCGCTTTGCCAGGAGGGTTCATTTTGATCGAGTTGAGTCCAATCGTCGAAGGAGTGTTGGTCGTTCCCGGAATGGTCCATAGAGAGAGCTACATCATGGGTGTCATATTTCTGTGAGGTCTTCTGGCACTCCGCGGCCTGCACAGGAACTCGTCTCTCTGACCAGATCGACCCCGATCCCGGGACCATGGGCAGCGACACGAAACCGTTGACGACTCTGGGGAGGCCACCCTTCATGATATCGTGTTCCGACATCAGCAGACAGTTCTTGCGAAACCAGGTGTCGGAAAAAGTCGATCCCATCCTTTTTGAGGTGATCCGCAACGCCCTGGTCGAGGCGACCGAAGAGATGTCGGTCTCCCTGCAACGGACCGCCTATTCGACCAATATCAAGACCCGGCTCGATTATTCCTGCGCTTTCGTGGACCGCAGAGGAAGAATGGTGGCCCAGGCTTTCTGCCAGCCCGCTCATTTGGTGACCATCGGCAGGCTGGTGCCGCGGGCCGTGGCCGAGTACGGAGCGGAGAACCTCCAGCCCGGCGACATGCTGGTGGTGAACGATCCCCATCGGCAGGCCAGTCACCTCAACGACATTTTTCTGATCGCCCCATTTTTCCACGCCGGAGAACTCTTGGGTTACGTCACGAATACCTGCCACCACGTCGACGTCGGAGGAGGGGCTCCGGCCAGTATCGGCGCTTTCCGGGAGATCTACCAGGAGGGGATCATTCTGCCCGTGGTCAAGCTGGTCTCCCGGGAAGAAGTCGATCCCGAAATCTGGAAGATGGTGCTGGCCAATGTGCGGGCGGCACGGGAGGTGTCCGGTGACCTGCGGGCGCAGATCGCGGCCAACAGGATGGGCATGCGCCGCTTGGCGGCTCTGGTGGACCACTATGGAATCGAGAAGCTCAAGCTCTATATGGACAGGCTGCTCGAATACACCGAGCAGCGCACGCGTAGCGAATTGGAGAAGCTGCCGCAGGGAAGTTACGAGGCCGAAGGATGGCTGGACGACGACGGGATCACCGACCAGCCGGTGCATTTGAAGGCGCGGGCGACCCTGGACGGGGAAACCATCAGCTTTGACTTCACCGGCTCGGACGAGCAGCGCTGGGCACCCATGAACAGCAATTTGACTCAGACCTTCACGGCCTGTGTCTACGTGTTGAAATGCCTGGTGGATCCGGACATTCCGGTCAACGACGGTTTTTACCGGCCGATCCGGGTGATTGCCCCGAAAGGTTCGGTCGTGAACTCCCGGCATCCGGCAGCCATCGTCGGCGGCTGGGAAGTCTCCGTCCGCCTTTGCGAGATTCTGTTCCAAGCGCTCTCCCAAGTTCTGCCCAATGCGGTACCTGCCGGAACCAAGGGCATGATGTGCCAGGTCGGTTTCGGGGGTAGAGATCCGAAAAGCGGCGAATACTACACCTATTACGAGAGTCTGGCGGGAGGATACGGCGGCCGCGTTGGTTCGGACGGACCGGACGCCGTGCAGACCCACATGCAGAACACCCAGAACGCCCCTATCGAGGAGACGGAGCTCAACTACCCGGTTCGCATCACTCGGTACAGCCTGATCCCCGATTCGGAGGGTCCGGGCCAGTTCCGGGGCGGCCTGGGGCTGTGTCGCGAATATCTCTTTCCCGACCACAAAGCGGTCTTCACCTCGCTCTCCGACCGGGCCAGGTTCGCGCCGCACGGACTCTTCGGGGGAGAGGCAGGCAAACTGGCTCGCTATCTCGTGATTTCCGATGGGCAGGAACGAAAATTCTCATCAAAAGCCACGGTGCACCTTGCAGCGGGGGAAACCGCCCGCATCGAGACCTGTGGAGGTGGGGGCTACGGACCTCCCTTGGCCCGCGACGCGGAACTCGTCCTGCGGGATGTCAGGGAGGGGAAGATCAGCCGGCAGCGAGCCAGCGAGCGATACGGAGTCGCGATCGCCCCTGACGGCTCGATTGAACCGGCTGAAACGGATCAGTTGCGGTCGCGTCGCGGGTCCCTTTGAACGGCTCGAATTACAGGTGACCCAATCGGAGCGTGATCTCTGTACCATCCTGAAGAGCTTCTATTGTCGCGGCCTCCGCCCTCGAGAGATCAACCAGGGGCACTCATCGATCCTGGAGGTGATGATGTACGTCAAGAACAACTCTTTTTTGAGCATATTCCTGGCTGCTTTCCTGCTCCCGTGCCTCGATTGTCGAGATTCTGAAGAATTGAGACCGTCCGCGTCAAAACCAGAGCAACCCTCCACTCAGGACGCCATTCCCTCAGAGCATTCTCTGATTGCGTTTGACACCGGCATCTTGAGGGGTCACTTCCGCTTCGGGGACGGGGGGAAACCGGGGAGGAGTGATTTTCCGGGCGTGGGGCAATGCGTCTTTGCGCCGCTGAACGCTTCCCTGGTGAATGCGACACGCCCGAATGCTCTGCTGATGCCGGAATGGATCCTCAGGCCCGGCGGGCCCAGGGATATCACACCGTGGCGGCTCGCCAGTTCGGTCAGACCGGAGCCGATCCCGGACGGAGTTCGCCTCTCCTACCCCGATGAAGAGCTGGCAGACCAGGGTTTGCGTATAACGCTGGAATACCGGGTCGTGGATGACGTGATTCTCCTGGATGGTCACATCGAAGCCATCCGCAGGCAAAATGATCTGGAGCTCCTCTTTGCGTCCTACCTCCCGAACAGACTCAATGCCACCTTCGTACCCTCCCGGTCGGAGAGTGGGATTTCGTGGCAGCCGGTCACCCGGGGCGAGCCCTGGAAGAGTTCTTATTTCATTTCCTCCTCACCGCAAACCCACCTCTGGCGTCGCGACGGGCGTGTGGCGGATGCCAAGGAAGTAGACTGGAGCCTGGCCTTTGATCCGGACTGGTTCTTCGCTGACCCCATTCTGGTCGGCATTGAGGACTCCAGCGGTTTGACGGCCGTCCATTTCGTGGATGACAACTGCACCGCTCTTTTGGGCCAACCCCACGACCATGACACGGCCCATGACTTCACTTGGGGCTGGTCTGTCTTGGAATCGGGGCAAAAGGTCCATGCCCGCGCCGCCGTGTGGATTACCCAACTGCAGGGAACCCATGAACAGAGAATGGCGCAGGTCTACGAAAGATATCGGGAGTGGAGACGTTCCTGGACAGGGAGCTGACCAGGCTTCACCGTTTTGTCCGGTGCGATTTCTTGAATCCTGCACCAACAGAATGACAAGGCATAAGCCTGCCATTGCATTCAGCGGCTGCCTGTCGATTCACCCTCGATGATCGTCAGAATCCGGCCGGCGTTGATTTTTTCCAGGGTTTCCCGCCCACCATTGGGCCAGTTGATCTCGATTCGATCCACCTGCTCGCTCTTCCCCAGCCCAAAATGCAAACGAAGGTCGTTGTGGGACAGATAGTTTCCCCCGCCCCGTATTCGCCGATTCCGGACCCCTTCGCCCGTCACCACCCTTGCTGTCGCACCAATTGCCGAACGGTTCCCGGGTCGGCCAACCAGACGAAGCTGGAGCCATTGTCGACGATTTCCTCCATGGTTTCGCAAGAGGGTAGGAGTGTCGTCAATGGCCAGGACCACTAAATCGAGGTCTCCATCGTTGTCATAATCACAAACCGCAGCCCCGCGACTCGATTTGGGAGACAGACGCGTGAGCTCGGCCGCCGCGGAAACGTCTTCAAACCGGAAGCCCCCGGCGCCACGAAACAAAAGATCCTGTTGCTTGTAGTTGAGACTCTCGATTTCCGCGGCCTGCGGATAGAGGTGCCCGTTGGCCATGAAGAGATCCAAGGCGCCGTCGTTGTCAAAGTCACCAAAAATGGCGGCCCAGCCCAGGTAGGGGATGGTGATTTTCCCCAGCTTGGCTTGAAACGAGATCTCTTCGAAATTGAAGTTCCCGAAACTTCGAAACAAGGGGTAGTAGTCTTCGGAGAACGTCGTCACGAATAAATCGGTGAATCCGTCATTTCCCAGGTCTCCCAGAGCCACGCCCATGTTGGCCTGAGCCCGGCCTTCGCGGTTGTAGGCGACGCCAGCCAGCAGAGCAAGCTCCTGGAAGGTCCCGTCCTTCCGGTTCTGATAGAGATAATTCTGTCCAGCGTCGTTGGTGACGAAGAGCTCAGGAAACCCGTCATTGTCCAGGTCCTCGAAGACGGCGGAAAACCCATACCCCAATTGCTTGTCCTCGACGCCGGCCGCTGCCGTCACCTCACGAAAGGTCCCGTTCCCCAGGTTCCGATAGAGCACATCGGGAGCTCCCTTCAGGCCCAGGGGGCCACACATGACCGGCAGCCCACGGTAATTGCAGGACGCTCCGCCGGTGGGAGGATTTTGGAGATCGAAATCGAGATAGCGGCTGACATAAAGATCGACCCAGCCGTCGCGATCATAATCGCCGAAAGTCGCTCCCGTGCTCCACCATCCGCCTCCACCGACGTTGGCGCTCCCGGCTACATTAGTGAATGTTCCATTGCCATTATTTCGATAAAGGAGGTCTTCACCGTAATTGGTAACGAACAGGTCAATAA
Organism: Acidobacteriota bacterium; assembly: GCA_965217775.1. Classification (GTDB taxonomy): domain Bacteria; phylum Acidobacteriota; class UBA6911; order RPQK01; family JAJDTT01; genus JAJDTT01. The sequence continues at coordinate 337,038 of CBDCJH010000002.1, read as the reverse complement.
AACCGTCGTTGTCGTAATCGGCGGCCACCACCCCGTTCCCAAGGCCCGATCCAAGAATCCCGGCCTTTTGAGTGACCTCGGTAAAGGTGCCGTCTGCGTTGTTTTGGAACAGGAAATTGGGAGCCCGGGAAGTATCCGCCTCACCGTTGAAGAGATTCTCGAGTGAGATCCCATTGATAATGTAAAGGTCCATCCACCCGTCGTTATTGTAGTCGATCCAGGCACAACCACTACCGTTTCCCTCCACAATGAACTTTTTTTCAATAGTTCCACAAGTGGTGGTTACATTCAGTCCGGCTGCCTCGGTCACGTCTTCGAAACTCACCTGGAAGTCCTGAGAAATGGCTCGGACGCTGGATCCTGAGAGCAGCAGAACTCCGGTGAGCAGTATCCGCAATGACAAGGTCATGTCTATTTGCATTCCCTACTGTTTTCTGTGCAGAAACACCGTTTCAATTTTTTCGCAAGTGGAGCCGGGGGCACTTGACCGCTCGTCGGCTTGATAGTATCAATCTCGTAACCTTGTTGAGCCCCAGGTCCTCTCTTTTATCTGTTTTTCCGCTTTGTCTTTTCTGGGTCGTGAGCTGCGGGCAGCCGGTCCCGCCTTACACGCCTGCAGAGGCTCTGACAACCTTCACCATCGAAGAGGGCTTTCGAATCGAGGTCTTCGCCTCCGAACCGATGATCCTCGACCCGGTAGCGATGGAATTCGATGAGCATGGCCGCGTGTTTGTAGTCGAGATGCCGGGCTATCCCTTGGACGTTGGGGCGACCGGGCGCGTGAAGCTGCTGGAAGACACCAACCAGGACGGTTTTCCCGATCGGGCTACGGTATTCGTAGACGGACTCGTGCTTCCCACGGGGGTTCTGCGATGGAAGCAAGGCATTCTGGTTACCGATGCGCCCAACGTCTGGTACTTCGAAGACACGGACGGCGACAACCGTGCCGACCTCCGAAAGGCCGTGCTGACCGGATTCGCCCTCTCCAACCCTCAGCACACGGTCAGCAGTCCTCTTTTTGGACTGGACAACTGGATCTATCTCGCCCATGAGCCGGCGATCAAGGCAATTGTCTTCAAAGACAAGTTCGGCGATCCAGGTTCCAAGAAGCGGTTTCCCGACCGCAACGACGGGCCCCAACTGGACAGTTCGACCGGCAATCTCCGCTTTCGCCCGGACACTTTCGAGCTGGAGGCTCTTTCCGGCATCTCTCAATTCGGACTGAGCTTTGATCGATGGGGACGCCAAATCCTTGTCACCAACGGTCGACATATCCGCCAAGAGGTCATCGCGGCTGCCTACCTGAGGCGCAACCCGTCCTTGCGCGCCGCTTCCCCGGTAGCAGACATTTCAGATCACACCACCCGCGTCTATCCCATCACCCGGAACCCGGAGCACCGAATTCTCACAGGTCCGGGCAGCTTTACGTCTGCTTGCGGGATTTCGATCTACTTGGGAGGACTCTTCCCTCCTCCATTCAGCCAAGTCTCTTTTGTAGCCGAACCGGCCCACAACCTGGTTCACTGCGATGTTCTGAAAGAAAACGGGGTCACCCTGCAGGCCAGTCGAAGTAGCGAAGAGACGGAATTCCTGGCCTCCACGGACAGTTGGTTCCGACCGGTCAATTTGTATGTCGGACCGGACGGAGCCCTTTACGTCGTGGATTACTATCGCCGGATTGTCGAGCATCCGGAGTGGATGTCCGACGAGTTCCACAGCCAGGACCGCGGGCCTCAAGTTCTTTACGAAGGTAGTCAACAGGGCCGAATCTACCGAATCACTCCTGTTTCCGAGGAGCCGGTTCCATTGGTGCGGAACTTTCCGCTCGGTAAGGCCTCGGATCCGGACCTGGTCGAATATCTGAACCATCCAAACCTGTGGTGGAGGATGCACGCGCAGCGACTCCTCGTTGGCCGAGAGAACGTACGCGCAATCGACCGTCTGATCGAGATCGCCGCCGGCGGGCGCAGGCCCGAGGCGCGGGTCCATGCTTTGTGGACTCTGGAAGGCCTGGGAAAACTTGACGCCTCTCTCATCCGGAAAGCCCTGGGAGATCCGGAACCAGGCGTCCGGGAGAACGCGATCCGGCTGGCTGAATCGCGATTGGCGAAGGCTCCCGAACTGGCAGATAAGTTGCTGGCAATGACCGAGGATGCTCATCCCAGAGTGCGCTTTCAACTCCTTTGCACGCTGGGGTGGGTGGACTCGCCCGGCGCCCGCAATGCTCGCCGCCAATTGCTGATGCGGGACATTGACGACGAATGGATGCAAATGGCGGCTCTCAGCGCCTCTGACGTCCGGCCGCTCAATCTGTTCGACACTGGCGTGGCCGAGTTTGGTAACGAAGCGTCGAAGGAGAGAATCGCATTCTTTCGCCGGATCGCTGCCATGGTCGCGGCCGGTTCCGACCCGTCGGGGGTCAGACAACTCCTGCGCAAGGTAGCGAATGCCAGGAAACCAGGATCCGATTGGTGGCGTGCGGCCGCTCTGGAAGGGCTGGCCCAGGGAATCGGACAAGGCTCGAAAAGCGTCACGAAAGGGCTTTCATCAAACCAACTCCTCCGCTTGTACCAGGCATCGACCCCACCGGTGCAAAGGGCAACGCTGCAGTTGCTGGAGCTCATGGAGAAACCCCTGAGTCCAGCTCCGGAACCGCTCATAAGGGACCTCCTGGACAGGATCGAGGATCGGGCGGCAGTCCCGGATCTGAGAGCCGACTCGGTGCGCCTTCTGGCCCTCTTCGGTGTGAACTCGAGATTCGCCCTGCTGAACTCACTGCTCGACCCACAGGAGCCCCCGGAGGTGCAGACCGCGGCGGTCCGCGCTTTGGGCCAGATCGAGGGGATGGAGTCTGGCCGCTTGTTCATCTCCAAATGGAGGGAACTGACTCCTCCGGTCCGTCTGGCGGCCACCGTAGCTCTTCTATCCCGGCCGGAGCACGTAGAGCTGTTGGTGAGTGGGATCGAAAATGATGAGGTCCCATTTTGGACGATCAATCAAGGTCACAAGATTCGCCTTGTCATGCAGCAAGATGCCTCCATACGGTTCCGCGTCCATGAGCTTTTGCGCAAGCTGGAGGGGGAACGACTCCGAGTTCTGGAACGCTACCGGGCGGCCCTGAGTCTTTCCGGGGATGCAGTCCGGGGAGCTCAGGTGTTCAAGAAAAACTGTGACAAGTGCCATCAGATCGAGGGTGTGGGAGGCCGCTTCGGCCCTGATCTTGGGACGGTTCGGAATCGGTCGCGGGAGGAATTGCTCACCAACATCATGTTGCCCAGCCAATCGATCTCGGACAATTACGAGCTTTACGTGGTCGAGATGAACAATCGGGTTCTGCAGGAGGGAGTCATTGGCTCGCAAACTCCTGTGTCCGTGACCTTGCTGCGTGAAGATGACACCGAGGCCGTGATTGCCAGAGAGAATATTCGACGGATGTATTCGTCGACGGTTTCGGGCATGCCGGAAGGTCTGGAGGAGGAGATCAGCGTCCAGGAAATGGCCCATCTGCTGAGTTTTCTCACCACCTCGGCGGTTCCTCCGATTCAATAGTCCCCCAACTGCAAACCCAGTGTGGGAGCCGCTTCCGTGCCGCGATGGGAGTCGGGCGATGGAAGGCCTTCCCACACTCGGGAAGAATGCAAGAGGATTGTTCAATGCCAAGTGCCAGACCGTCCGGACAAATCAGAAGACCTTCGTTGGAAGAAATACGCTCGCTGGCCGTCAGGGAATACATCAACCTGTCCGAGCAAGAGGCTGCCGACCTCAGGTCTCTCATGGATGGAATGCTTGTGGACGTGGAGCGCCTCGATGATCTGCCGGTTGCCCCTGTGCAGGTCAGATACAGGTATCGGGACCGAGGCTACCGCCCGCCACCGGAGGAGGACCCCTGCAACGTCTTCATTCGAAAATGCCGGGTGAACGGTGCGCCAACGGGGAAGCTGGCCGGAAAGACGGTTGGGCTCAAAGACAACATCAGGGTGGCCGGTGTTCCCATGACCAACGGCTCGCGCCTCCTTGCCGAGTACGTCCCCAGCGTCGACGCCACGGTCACCGAGCGCCTTTTGGATGCCGGTGCCACCATCGTCGGCAAGTTGAACATGGATAGCTTCGGCATGGGCGGCACCAACGAGACCAGCGACTTCGGCCCGGTCCGCAACCCCCACAACATCGAGTACTCCGCCGGCGGTTCTTCGGGCGGTAGCGGGGCGGCGCTGGCGGCCGACGAGGTCGACATTGCCTTGGGCGTCGACGAGGGAGGCAGTGCGCGTATTCCGGCGTCCTGGTGCGGCGTCGTCAGCATCAAGCCCACCCATGGACTGGTTCCGGCCTTCGGTCTTTCCTATCTTGACCACACCCTGGATGAGGTCTGCCCCATGGCCAGGTCGGTGCAGGAGGTGGCGCTGACCCTGGAAGCCATAGCGGGAGAGGATCCCAAAGACCCGCAGTGGGTTCGGGGGCCCATTCAAGTCGAGAGCTACACCAAGGCCCTCCAAGAGGATGTCTCCGGTCTCCGGCTGGGGGTCGTCAAAGAGTCGATGGAATGGGATCAATCCGAGCATGACGTCGGCCAAGCGGTTTGGGAAGCAGCGAGAAAACTGCAAGCCTGCGGCGCCTCGGTAAAAGAAGTCTCCATCCCTTGGTGGCCGGACGCCTGGCCGGTTCTGTTGTCGATCATCGGGCATTCGCTCGCGGCCATGGTCGAGTCGGATCTGGAAGGCTATTGGAGGGGGGGCATGTGCGACCCGGATTGGCAGGAGGCGTTTGGCAGGGCCCGCAGAGCCGGCAGCGACGGATTCCCTCCCCTCCTCAAAGTCTGGATGGTCATGGGCAAATATCTCAGGCGCGAGTATTGCAGCGTCTATTTCTCCAGAGCCCAGAACCTCAGGCATGCCATGACGCAGAAACTGGACGAGATGTTTGAAGCCTATGACCTCCTGATCACTCCCACCACGCCCTTGAAGGCCATCAAGTTGACCGAGTCGAGCCGGGCAGGGTCCTGGGAAGGAAGAGGTTCGATTGAAATGAACCGCAACACCTGCCCTCTCAACGTCACGGGCTTTCCGGCTTTGTCGGTTCCCTGCGGCTTTGGCGGCAACGGTCTGCCGATCGGCATGCAGCTCATCGGCCGGCGTTTTCGCGAGAGCCTGCTCTTTCAGGTGGCTTCCCAAGTTGAGCGGGAGGCCTCTCCATCCTTGCACCAACCAACAGGCTAAGCACCGTCGCCGCCGTTCCGGGGATACAAGGATGCCATTGCCAGACGTAAGCGATCCCCTTGATCTCGCCGGCGCTATGCTGGCCCAACCAGGTGAACAGAATGGTCACACCCGCACCGGCGACCATGGCGGACAGCACCGTCGCGGGCATTCGCCGCAGCGGCCGGTGGAAGATCAAGCCGACCAGGACGGGAGCAAGCGCCGAACCCAGAACTCGCTGGCCCACCAGGAAGACTTCGAGGGTCATGGGCAGGGCATAGGCGAACAGGCCCCCCAGGATCGCGCTTCCCGCCACCGCGACGCGCGCCGCCGTCACCATTTCGCCCTGAGTTGCGGCCGGCTTGATATGGCGTTGGTAAAGGTCGACGGTCAGATAGGAGGCTACCGACATCAGGGCGCTGTCCAGCGTGGACATGGCGCCGGCGATGGCGCCGGCGAGCACGAAGCTCACCAGCAAGACGGGCAGTCCCTCCGACATGAGACGGAAGAAAACGTGGTTGGGCTCCGTTCCGACTCCAAACGTAGCCCTTCCCAGGAGGCCCAAAGCGTGGGGAAGGATGTAGAAGAAGGTGCACAGAATGCCGCCGTACAAGAAGCCAAGCTGTGCCTCCCGGGTGCTCCTGGCCGACAGACCACGGACGAACAGCGCGTGGTAGACCATCGCGATCACGATTCCCTCGACGACCCAGCCGGCCATCGTTCCTAATTCAAGCGTCCCGGTGACTGAGACCATCTCTGCGGGAAGCCGCCCCACGAACCCGGTCCATCCACCCAGCTTTGTCGCTCCGATGACGAAGATCGAAATGCCCGTCGCCGTCAGCATCACGGCCTGGATGGAGTCGGTCCAAAGCACCGCCCACTGACCACCCAGCAAGACATAGACGATCGTGACCCCCAGGACCATCATCAGTGCCGGAACAAAGCCAATACCCAGAAAGAAAGTAATCAGGATCACGCTGGCAAGGATGGTTCCGGCAATCGCACCCATATCCCCGATGAACACCAATATCAACGTCACCAGCTTGTGTCTGGTGCCAAAGAGCCTGTCTATGAGCTGTGGCAGGGTCAAAACACCGGTCCGCCGGACCTTGGGGATGACATAGAGGCCAAGCCAAGCGGTGGCTCCCATATAGGAAAAATGGATCCAATAGAATGAGATACCGAGGTCGTAGGCGCCGCCCGTGCCGCCGACAAAGGTACCGACACCGACCCAGGTGGCCAGAATGGAGAGGCTGATCATCCACCGGTTCGCCCTCCGGCCCGCGACCAGGAAATCCTCCACGCCACGGATCCTTCTGGACAGGACAGCCCCGAGAACCATGAGGCCTGCGATGTAGAGGAGTACAAGAGACCAGAGAAGCATTTCAGTTGCTACCGGCGTGATTTTCGGTCACCCGCCGAGTGCCATTGAAACCAGGAAGAGCCATGCCACGCCCAGCAGCTGCAGGACCAGGAGCGTGAGGATAGGGTTCAGGCGCGGGACCGGAGCCTCGTCCAGGGCTTTCGTCAATTCCTCGGGTCCCGAGCCGGTTTGAATGTCGTTGTCAGTCGACTTCAAAGTATCCTCCCGACCGCTTCCGTAGCGGGCTCTGATCACTTCGCCGGATTGTACATTGGATCTTCCGGCAAATGCCGGAGGTCACGAAGGTTGGAAACCTGGAAGGGGCGCGATTCTCGAACTAGGAGCTGGCCTGGGGGCTCTTCACGACTTCAAACGATTCTTCCGCAATCACCGTCTCGTCACTGATGCGATCCTGAACCAGGACCTGGACTCGGTACTTGCCGGTCTTCAGGTGTCTCAGAGGCAGCCCTTTGATCAGCACCACTCGCCGAGAGGAAAAAAACTGGATCGATTGTCCATTCTGATCCAGAGTTTCCGTAAAGATCTCGCCGTTCTGGGACGAGATCTTGTAACTGATCTCGAGGGAGGGCGCTTGGTCCGTCTGATCCAGCGCCGCATTGTAAATCTGCAGGTAAACTCCCAGACGACCGTCGCTGGAAAAAACCTTCTTCAGGCTGGGATGAATCCAGACATCTCCCAGTACGAACATCTGGTCGTCCTTGGGGATTTCGCCGAGCCGCCGGATGAACTGGGACAGAATCAACGAACTGCCGACGAGCTTCTCCTTGGGAAAGGACGGCGAAACGATGGCCCGGCGGACGGCGCCGACCTTCGTGCTCCGGAGATCCTTGACCACCAGATCGATCTTGTAGCGCATCCTGGGGTCCAGGATGAGGTGCTTCTGATACAGGGAATGGGTCTGAAGGGCCTGCTGAAAGACTTCCGGCGGGTAGGAAATGACCAGGTCATTTTCAAACTCCGCGACAACCTGGTTGGCAATACTGGTGACCAGGCCGTAAACCGCCACCTCTGCAACGTAGCCGCCCGCTTCCTGCTTGAAGGTCAGGTTCTTGTTCTCCACCTGAATTGTGACCGGCACCAGAACCTTTTGTTGGTTCAGCCTGAAGTAGTCGTGACGAGTCTCCAAGGGAAGCGTTTCGTAAGAGATACCGACTTTCACCAGTTCCTGTAGGTCCTTGTATTTGATCTGCAGGGGCCGTTGTACCCTCGCGTACGTCTCATAACGGACGAAAGGGTTGTCCTTGGCACGCTGGTTCATGAAGGGATAGCGCTGCGAATTCCCGGGAGTGAAGTAGGGACGATCCTTTTTGGTGGCCAACCGCATCTGTTCGGCGACCGTCTTTCCGGCTCCGGGGACGCGCAGAAAAGCGTCCTTTTCGTCCGGGACCATGGTCAGCCGGTATTCGCCCGTGAGGCTGCTGTCGACGAACTCCAACTCGACGTCGTTTCCAATCCCTTCAATATGGCGATAGCGCCAGATTTCAAAGGGGAAGGTGCTGGTGGTGCCTCCCCCTTCATAAAAGGGGCGCTGGTAAACTCCCCCCGACGGATAACGTTCTATCTCGGCGGGCGGCCCATGGATGATATAGATACGGCCCCGGTCGACCTTCCACCCCGGTATGCCACTTGAGAAATTGTCGTTTGCATAGGCGATTCGACGATAATGTTCTTCCTTGAATTCATTCTCGGCCGTGGTCCGGTCCGCATCGCGGCGCAGCCAGAACTGCTCAATAAATTGTTCTCTTTCCTCCGGGGTCGTCAGCTTCTCAAAAACAGTCCTCTCTTCTTCCAGGATGATGTGAACGACATCCTCGTTCAGCCACCGCTCGAAATGGTCTTGCCGCTCTTCACGCGCTTGCCTTTCCTGCTCCTTCTTACTCTGAACAGGTACAAGACCACCCGAAAAACCAAGAGACAGCAGGAAGTAGGCCACCAACGCTGTCAGGCAGATAACTCTCATGGAGAAAACGACTTAGAGTCTAATTTGGGCGCAATCCTATCCACTATTTTCCGGGCTGTCAACGGCCATCGGGCAGCTGTGGACGGTCATCTCACTCTGTTCAATAGTGGAGTGCTCTCCACGACGTGAGGGGAGGGGGAGACAGGTGCTTCGGGGTCCTTGCACCAAGCGGTCGGGGGAGCAGGGGTAGCTGGTTATGGAAAAGGAGGCCAGTCCGGCCGGAAGGGACCGGTTTGGGGTCCCGATGGAGCCGCAATGACGGAGAATAAGCCTGAGGATCCCCAGATCGAGGGCCGCTGCGTGGAGTGAGGACAGGAGACGGCGCCGACGGCTGGGTCAGCCCGACTCGGTGAGAGCGCGGATCGCTTGGTCCCGGTCCATGGCAAAGTGCTGAACGGCGGCTTGGACCTGGGTGAAGCCGCGATGGAAGATGATCGCCAGCACCGTCTGGTTGACGATCGCGTTGTTGGACGGTCCGTGGCCGGTGTGCATCAGACAGGCGTCTTCACCGAAAGTGGTGTCCCGGGGACGGTGGTTCCGGTTCTCGACCACCCAATGACCGCGGTTGAGCGCCAACAGCCGCTCGGCATCCGCTTGCTCCGGCCCCAATGAGGTCATGCCATAGGCCACCTCGAGGGATTCTTCGTCGGTTTTGACTTGAGTTCGCTTGCGGGTCACGCGGAAGATCTGTCGGACGTGAGGATAGTTGATCAGACCCCGAAGGGGTTTCAGGACCTGAATCTGACGCCGGTCGATGCGACCATGAGCCTTCTGGTCGTTTTCCGAGAAGCGTGCCGTGGCGTCCCGGTCCCAGTCGATGGTCTCCAGGGTCTGGAAGGTTTCCGGAGCGTTGCCCTTGACCGTGAACAGGTAGTGGGCGCCGTGGCGGCGCCGGATAGCGAGGGCGGTATTGCGGATCGTGTGCAGGGCGTCCAGAGTGATCACCGAGCCTCGGACATCGACATCCTCCAGCAGAGCGAGGACCGCCGCGGTCTCGCCTCCCTCCTCGGTATAGACCCGGCTGGCGATGGGCATGGCGTCGGCGTGGCTGACCAGGGAGACGGTTTCGTAATGCGCCTCCCCTTGGCGGTTGGCGCCGCGCAGACGTTTGCCGTCGGTCGCCAGCGCGGTTTTCGACGGCTGTCGCCGCGCCACCCAACGGTTCACGGCCGCTTGAAAGGCCTCCGGGTCGGTCTCGGTCAGGGCTCGGTGCAGGGTGGCTCGCGACGGGGGGTGGTAGCGACCGGTCCCGGGGTGGCGCCAAGCGCCGAGGAGGCGCAACTCCTCCTGGTTCAGAGCGCACGCATAACGCCAGGTGGCGTCGACTCCGCGGTACCCGGAGAGTCGCACCAGCGCCCAGATCGCCAGCAGGGTCGGGAGCTGGAACTTGCGGCCCTGGGCGCGGCGATGATCCGGGATCGACGCGAACTCTTGCAGCAACGAGGGCAAGGCGAGTGCTTCGGGACGCATCGGGTCGGTGCGCTCCGGCTCCCAGGAGGGGCAGGGCTCGGGAGAGCGCAGCCGTCTTCGGGCCCCTCGTCGCAACGGATAGACGTACATCCTCTTGAGCCGGCCGTGGGGCTCGGTGTAGCGCCCGTTGCTGCGCGAAAAGCCGCGCGTGCGCCCCACGTCCCTCCAGTTTCCGGCCCGATACAGGGTGCCCAGGAAATGCTTCGGGTCGACGAAGGCCTCGGCCAACTCCAGCGGGTGGCCGTAAGCCTCCTGCCAGTCCCGGCTCAAGCGCCGCAGATTGGCCGCCATCACACACGTGGCCAGATTGGGGAGGGCCCCCGGCGGGCCCAACACCAGCAGGCGAGTGTTGTTGGCAATCAGCCGCAAGCGGGGGAACTGTTCTCGCGGACGCCAGCCGATCCAACGGTCGCGCGGCCGGCACTTGAAGGCACCCGATTGCCAGCCGATCAGCGCCAGCCATTCACGCTCGTATTCCGCCACATAGCGCAGACCTCGACCCGCAAATCGCTGGAATCCCAGATAGTGCTGCTCGGCCATGGTGGCATCCCAGCGGCGGCGCTCGTCGGGGCGCGCCAGCCGGACCGTGACGTCCTTGACCGAGGGAGGCAGGGTGATGTCCGATTTTCCCATGCCGGCTTGATAACAGACCCAGCACGAAATAGCCAGCCCTCCCGGCACATTTCTGAATTGTTAGCATGAGATGGCCCTGGGGCAGCCATTGTCCCGTGCCCCCGGATTGAAAATATTGGGGATTACTAACAATAGTGCCCAAGCCGCAACCTAGCGGCGGCTTCGAGGCCGGTTGATCCACCGGGGCTTGATCGGCCCTTTCACGGATTTGGCGAGGCGTGACATTCGGTCCGCTATTGTGCGGCCAGGGATATCCAGGCTGATCTCTTCTTCCTTCTCGGCCTTGGTAGGCTGGTAGGTGGATTTGACGAGTTCTACGGGCCAAGGTCTGGGTTTTCGCTTCATGATTCTCCGTTGATCGGGACCGGCTTTCCCTGTCGTATGATGATGTCGGGACGCTTGAATACCGCACAACCTCTCAACCTAGTCGCCGGACGCTTCACGCCGAATGTGTGAGTCCTTCCACCTTTCCCGGACCGCGCTCGGCTGGATTCGTACTTCCAATCATCTTCTCGAAGGTAGACGACATCAACTCTCCAAACGACGAGTTTTCGTCCGGGCTCGATAGTGGCTGTCAAATCGACCAGATAACGCCATACGATGTACCAGCCTTCATGATTGTAGTGGGACTGGATCGACCACGGCCTCTTGCTCCCTTTGCTCTCCAGTGCGTCAGCTGGAGGTGTGGGAAGAGGAGACCCCCTTCGACGCAGGTCAGGGAATCTTTGCTGAGAGGTATCACTGTGCTTGTGCTTCTCGTAATTGCTGACGCTATCTAGCGCCTTGGTCCCAAACATGCTGACAAGGGCACTAAAGATGTTGGCCTGTTCGAGATACAGATCAATGAAGTGCTGGTCCCCCAATTCCTTCTCGATGTAGAGAATAGCCTTCCTGATAGCCGATAGTTCCAGACCCGCGGGGAGTGCAACGTCTCGGTCGAAGGCCATTTTTCAGACCTCTAATGCGGCAAGCATTGGGATGGCTTCGAGTCCCATTTCGTAGTATTCCGAATTGTGCTCCAGTCCAATACTTGAAAGCCCGCACGCTTCGGCCGCTGCCATTGTGGACCCTGATCCGGCAAACGGGTCCAGAACGATCCCTTTTCCCAACGGGAGGCTAGCACGCACGACGTGTCTTAGAAACGCCTGTGGCTTTAACGATGGGTGAGGAGCGATCTTCCGCTCATAGCCTCGGGCCGGTGATGACTGCACCAAGTCGCAGAACGGTTTTTGTTCTGACAGTCGCCGCAGTCCACCAGTTCCCCACTTTCTAAGGTTGTCTTGGACCCGGCCTTCGCACGGCTTTCTGAAGATGCCCCATGGTTCAAAGCAGGATTTCGGCATGACCGTCACATCGGAGAATTCCTTGTGGGCGTTCTTTGGCCGGTCTCCCCCGCGAAGAGTGTGGACGATCCGAATCAATTCTCCCCGCTTCTCGAATCCTGCCGACACGAAGGGCTCAAACACTAAGTGAGACAGCAACGGATTCGATGCAATGAAGACGTGAGCACCAGGAACCAGGACAGGCAGAAGCAGTGAAGAAAGCTGACTGAAAAACTCCCGGATGGCAACCCGATCCTTGTTTTTCAAGACGGTAAACCTGGGGACAGGTCTACGCTTGCACCCATCAAATGCCGGGGGGATTCTCCATACCCCGCCGTTCCCGTTCCGGCGTTTTTTCAGTTCTTTGGGTGAGTACTCAATCAGACCAAAAGGAGGGTCAGTGACAACTGCGTGAATCGAACAGCGGTCTGCGTTTGAGAGCCAGTCGAACGAGTCTCCGTGGAGGAAGCGGTATCGCGTCAGCCGTGGCGCGTACGCGGCTTGGCTCACCCTACCAACTCCCGGTAACGGAGCCGTTTGCCCACCATGCGGGAAGCGATCTCGGATATCTGCGCAAGGGTGTCTTTGTCCCTCATGTTGTGGCGACCGGCGAACTCGGCGACATACCTATCCAAATGACGCCGAGAGAGCTTGCGGAACGTTCCGACGTGCGCCCGTTTCAGCAAGCTCCAGAAGGATTTAACCCCGTCAGTATGCACCTGACCTCTGACGTACTCGAAATTGGCGTGCCTGACGGCTTCCCGATTCGGGAGTGCCTTGTACGCCAGAGCTTCGTCCGTGTAGATCTTCGCTTCCGGCTCGGTATTGTCCAGGACGAATCCGCGCAGAGTCTCGGCCTTGGTGTTGGGGACGACCTTGGTTCGAACCTCGTTGGAGAGCCGATCCTTCATGGCGACCACGGCGGTCTTTCCGACAGGTCCGCTACCCGTGATCTTCTTTCTCCGGGCCTTGCTCATGTTCTTGCGCTTGCCGCCCATGTAGGTCTCATCCGGTTCTACCGGACCCTTAAACCGATTTTCCGGCTGGGTGTTCCAGGCTTGCCGGAGCCGGTGTGCCATGAACCACGCTGACTTTGCTGTGTAACTCTCTTGGGACGTAGACGGACGGGCACCTCGGAAGGGCGCTGAGCCCTCCAATACAGATCGAGTCAGTGTTGCGTAGCGGCGGTGAGGACCGGTGAGGAGGCGTCCCTGCATCCGGCCTCCGTGGCGGCCCCCTCGAGCCGCCGTAGCGCCTGGGTTCGGGCCAGGCGGCGGTCCTGGTCACCTCCCCGGTGGCGGGATCGATGTGATATTTCCGCAGCATTCGGATCCAGCGCAGCGCATTGCGTTTGACCAGTTGCGCCTCATAGTCCATTTCCGGGTCCCGGTAGGGGAGGTTGGCCGTCAGGACAGCGTAGATGACCCGAAGCAGCTTGTGCGCGGTGGCAACGGTCGCGCGTTTATTGCCGCGGCGCACGGTGAGCGCCTTGTGGTAGCTCGGAACTGGCAGTGGTGGGTTCTGGCGGCGGCGTGGGCGCATTCGATGAGGACTTCGCGCAGGGTGAGGTTGCCCCGGCGGGTGCGGCCGTGCCGGCGTTTGCCGGCGCTCTGGTTGTTGCTCGGACACACGCCGGCCCAGGCGGCACAATGGCGAGATGACCCGAACACGCCGATGTCGGGGCCGAGTTCGACGAGGATCGCGTTGGCGCTGGCGCGGTCGACCCCGGGAATGGTCATCAGCAGATGGATCCGGTCGCGGAATTCGGCAAGTCCGTCCTCAAGGCGCCGGTCGTAGTCGGCGAGGCGCGCGTTGGTGTCGTGGAATGCCCGCAATTGGTCGCGCAGGAGGAAACGCCCGTCCGGATCCAAGTTCGTGGACAAGGCGTCACATAGGGCTCCCAGATGGCGCCGGACATGGTGCGAGAGCGAAGCGAGCAGGTCCTCCTTGGTTCGTCCCGCGAGCAGACCGTCGAGCAGGCGCAGGCCATTGACGCCGAACAGGTTCGAGAGGATCCCGCCGATGCGCAGCCCCGCCGCATCGAGGATCTTGTGGATGCGGTTGCGCACCCGCGCCCGTTCGCGCACCACTTGGCGGCGCAGGCGCGAGACCTTGCGCAGGGCCCGGAACGAAGCCGGGGGCACCAGACTGGGGGAACAGAGACCGAACTGGCAGACGCGCGCCAGCCGCAGGCTGTCGGCGACATCGGTCTTGCGGCCCTTGACCTGCTTGACGTGCTGCGCATGGACCAGCAACGGGCCCAGGCCCGCCTGCTCCAGTGCCGTATACACTACCTCCCAGTAGACCCCGGTCCCTTCCATCAGCGCGGCGCTGACCTGATGGTGTCGCAACCACGCCACCAGGGCCTTCAATCCGCTCGGCAAGGCGCTGAACGCCTCGGTGAACACGTCCGCTTCGGTGCCGGGACGAGCCCGGCGCACGGTCGCGGTGATCTCCATCTTGTGGACATCCAGCCCGGCGGCGCGAGCATGGATGACATGCATCGTATCGGTGTGTACCATCAGATCTCCTCCTTCCATTGGGGGTGAGTGAAGCGGAAGCGGCGACCTTCGGAGAGCCGACACACATCCCGGAGGATGCGGCGCATTTTGCTGTACGTCCACGGTCGAACCGGGAACAAGGCAGGGTACGAGCCGTCGGTCGGGACAGTTTTAGGAACGGGTATAAAAACACCGAAAAGAAAGCGTCCACTTGTCCGCTTCCGCTTCCGATCTTCCCCCAACCGGCAACCAGGAGCAACCATGGCGCCTGGGCGCACTCCTGGTCAGTTACATGATTGACGGGGTGTGCGTGCCACGCCGATCATGCGCGTTTTTGGGGGAGAGGTATGTTTTCACTGCAAGGAGGGAAATATGAGTGCTTTGTATATCATGCGTTTTGAGAATCCCCCTATTCCCGTGGCCAACGGCGTTGGAGTGCTATACATCGGCCAAGGCGTCGTACTCGGTGTTGATGGCGGAAACGTCCGATATTCCGGCACCTACACCCAGAGAGAAGAATCTCTGTACTTGAATGGGACGATGACTGCCCACGACCCTGTGCCACTTGTTACTGGAAATTGTCTGAACGCTGGAGATTCCATCCCGGTCACAGCCCACTTGCCAATCGACTTCGGCGGTGACACCTCCTATCAACTGTGCGTTGGAGGTCATGACGTGTATGTCAAGTTTGAGAAGATTGGCGGCATTCCATAACCGCATGGGCACTATTGTTAGTAATCCCCAAAATAACCGTACTAGAACCCGTATTTCTCCTTTCGATCCCTGAACGCCTTCTCACCTCCTTCCATCGTAGATGTAATGACCTTACACACGTCTGGGCGATCAATGGCTCCAATACACGCAAACTGACGCCCCCCAGCGTCAGTTACATCAAGTTGCCCGACAATTTCCGCCGATCCGTTAACGATAAGATTCGCATTGTGGCTTGAAAATAAAAGTTGGCGTTTCTCCTTCGAAAAATGCAGCTTCTCAGTAAGTTCCGTAATGATTCTATTGTCGAGATCTCCTTCGGGCTGGTCAATGATTAGCGGCCCGCTCGACTGTTCCAACAACATGAATAGTAAAGCTGCCGCACGCTGTCCATCGGATGCATTATCGAAAGAGATCTCGCGATTCCCGTCGCAGAAGTGAAGGGCAATTCCCGGCTTTGCAATAGCCGTTGCGATTGCCCCCGCCCTTTCTGGGTCCATGAGTTTAGTCACCAAATCACGAATGTTCTTTGTCTCACCTAGGAGACTCATAAGGTTTGAGCACTTCGGTCGATTTTCACCGTACGGCTCCCCCATCTGACGCCACTCGAGTAGATTTAAACAGTCTTGCCGGAGATCATCGATTAATTTTGATGCACTTCGACCCTTGAGAGCCTGATCCAAATTACGTCGACGGATTGACTCATATGAACGTGTCTTAGCTGCAACGATATCTATTGCCTCTCGGATTTCCTCAATATCATCCGCGAGTGTGACTGTTGCCTTGATCTTCCCGCTAGACAGGCTTTCGATTGTTGCCGCCCATTCCTGAGTACGGCGATCCCGCTCATCACTAATCCTCCGAAGCTCGTCGATGCTCGACCTCAAACGATTCAAGGGATTATCACTAACCTTTATTTTCTCCTCAAAGTTCGTGATCTGGTTCTGGAGTTGGGTAATCTCATCGCGAAGCTTGATGATTTGACTTGTGACGGCCTGTTGGTTTCCGAACTTCTCCAGCACACTTTTTCGCCGTTTCGACACGTCCTTATAACCCAACTTCCACTTATCTTCAAGTGTCTTGAAAGCAGTGCGTTTCGACCTTAGCCTATCCAACATTCTCGTCATACCTGACTTGAACGCCATGTAAAAGTCACGATATCTCTCCTGTATCGTGGTGGCGATGCCGTCCAGAGATGTTGTCAGATCACGTTCAGATCGCAACTCCGAATCAACGACACTAAGACGCTGTAGTAGTTTATCAATGTGTTGCGATGCTTGAGTAACCTTCACGTTGAATTTCGTTGCAGCGTCGTAGTGTGTAAGAATGGCATTATCCTCTTCGGATCTCTTTGGAAGAGTCTTCTCCAAAGCCTCGGCACGTTGGATCAGGGAGGCAGTCTTAGTTTGTAGTTGGCGACGACGCGACAGCAATTCCCAATGTTGGACAACCATTCGGATTGCCGACCTAACTGCACCCTTAGCGGATTTGATAGCTGAACGAGACTGGTCATCCTTACGCTTGTAATTGGGGTCAACAAATTGCAGAAGATCAGACAGTTGAGTTTTGCTGCCATTTCGTCCGCCGACGTCTGCTAGTTCGCCCTGGCTGTAGACAACTGCCGGAAATAGACGACGCAACTCCTGATCCGACACGATTCGTTCCGTCTTGTCCTCATAGATGATTTTGGGTCGATATGAGGTCCCCGGTTCCCGAACAATACGAAACAGGGAATTATCCAATTTGAACTCTAGAGATACGCACCCATTTTTCAATCGGAACAAGTCGATCAAAGTGCGCATACGTTTAGTTCCTGCGTAGTGGTCACGAGGCATGTCGGAACTGCTTCTGCCTAGCACAAATGCTACGTACTCCAAAAAAGTACTCTTTCCGCTCCCTCGGCCACCGATAATTGCGTTGAACTCGGGACTGAGTTCCAGAACCGTTGTGTCTAATATCGTCGAGGACTCAACCCTTACTTTAGTGATTACAGAAGATGGGAGATTCGGTTTTTCGATCCGAATTCTGGACTGATGGGCAAGAAATGCCTGTCTTATTGCCTCGGCAGTTGGCTCGGCAACTTTAATCCAAGTATCATTTGTTCCGAGCGTACTAAAGTCTGCCGATCGGCTATCTGAAGTTGGGAGTGGATAAATAAACCTGCGGGACCACGTCGAATTATTGCCCGACAGTCGACGGCGGTTTCGCTGTCCGAGTGTTTCTATGGTCTGCCCTCCGTCGAGATAGCCCCCGAAATAGGGCATACTAAGAAAATCCTTATGTTCACCGTGAGTTAAGACCGTATGGCTGCCGCCCTGTGAGACATTAGGCAGGACAATGTACTTACCGCGCAAGCCTTCCAGTTCATCAAGTAGGGAAGCAATCTGTGGATAGCTAACCTCCAGTTGTCTTACCGGGGATGGAGCAACCTGATCCTCTTGACTATCGGGATATAAAATTCCTAGCTTTCCTTGGACTTGTTCACGACGTTCTTCTGAGAGATCGGTGTCAAAGATGATGATACATTGCTTCCTTCCCCTTGCCGTAATCTCCATTCCAGGAAAGAACCAAAGATCGAACTCGGGATCATTCCCCTTTCGCTCCTCGATAGCTTTCTGTACAAAGGGCGCCATAACCATGTCGTTATGATCCGTGAGTGCTACTGCCTTTAGTTGTTTAGAAACGCATTGGTCAATGAACTCTCTAGCCCATTGCAATCGTTCAGCATCACCTGCCAAACTCGGCCCCGTCCAGTTTGGATCTCTAGGACTATGCACTTGAAAATCACATTTCCTCCAGTAAGCGTAGTTCATTAATTCCTCCATCCGTTGATCCAAATGGGAATCGAGCCCACATCTCCACGAGAGAGGCCGCAACTCCTCAAGCTGGCGCATTGCCATTGTGCTATCCTGCCATCGTTCATTCTACCACCTGCTCAACGCCAGCTTATGTCCTCCGATAGATATAGCAGCATCCAGGCCAACGCCCTGGCCTCACGCCTACTCAACGCCGCATTGCAGTTCTGATCCTTCCACCCCACCTTCATGTTGAGTTTCGATGGGCCTTCGCCTTCAAGGTGGAGGTGGAAACGACCCCTGTCATTCTTCATCCAGAAGTCTACGTTTTGCATCACTCAGCCTATCACGAAGTTCGTGATCACCGTTACCAACGCGGTGACTACCAGCGTGAGCAAGTCGTAGACGATGAGGCCGATGACGACGGAAATAACCGTGCGGGTGAACGGAAAGTGGTAGGTTTGTGGGGGCATCGCATTGATCCTTTCCGAGCTAGAGTTTTTGTGGAAGGCCCCGCCACGACCGCGTCCGGGTCGTCATGGTGGGCGCAGCTTGACAGTAGCGGGGCCTAGTTGCTCCGGGTCAGGAGCTTGGTCGGGGATTATGGCACGGGTGAAGGGTCAATCTGGAGGAGGCTTCTTCCCCACGTTGATAATTATCGCCTTGGGAGTTTTCCCTTCCAATTGTTCGGTCCAGCCTACTAGCAGCCCGTGGCAAAAGTCCGGGAAAAGTCAGATTTCTGACATAAAATGACATTATGGCCATGGGGAAGAAACCGTCTGGAGGGCGGCAGCGAGGGATGTGGGTCGCGACCCAGAAACTGCCTCGGAGTCCGGGGCATCCCTTCTACGAGCGATTGAACAAAGTGCTGGAGACAGTGGGGTTCGACGCCTTCGTGGAAGGACTGTGTGCGCGGTTTTACGCCGACGGGATCGGGCGGCCGAGTCTGCGCCCCGGACGGTATTTCCGGATGCTGCTGGTGGGGTACTTCGAAGGGCTGAACTCGGAACGGGCCATGGCGTGGCGAGTGGCGGATTCGATGAGTGTGCGGGCGTTTCTGGACTTGGATCCGGAGGAGACGCCCCCGAATCACTCCACCTTGTCGCGGACGCGGCGGCGGATCGACGTGGAGACACACGGGGAGGTGTTCCGCTGGGTGCTGAAGCAGTTGTCGGACGCGGGACTGGTGCAGGGGAAGACGATCGGGATCGACGCGACGACATTGGAAGCGAACGCGGCGATGCGCAGCCTGGTGCGCCGGGACACGGGGAAAGACTATGAGACGTTCGTGAGGGGATTGGCGGAAGCCTCGGGGGTCCCGACACCGACCCGGGAGGAACTGGTTCGATTCGACCGCAAGCGCAAGAAGAAGACGAGCAACAAGGAATGGGTGAATCCGCACGATCCGGACGCGAAGATCACGAAGCTGAAGGACGGGCGGACCCGATTGGGACACAAGGTGGAAGAGGCGGTGGACCTGGAGACGGGGGCGGTGGTGGCGGTGACGGCGCCGGAGGAGTTGGGGGACACTCAGACGATGGGTGGAACGCTCCGGATGGCGAAAGAGGAGGTGAATGCGGTCGGGTCGGGAGCGGAGGTCCGGGAAGTGGTGGCCGACAAGGGCTACCACAGCAACGAGACGGTTCTGGGGTTGAAGGAGCAGGGGCTGCGGGGGTATCTGTCGGAAACGGATCGGGGCCGGCGGAACTGGAAGGGGAAGAACCGGAAGTACCAGGCGCCGGTGTACGCGCGCTCGGAGACGAATCCGGGGGAGGCGGGGGCGACGGTTGCAACGGCAGCGGAGCGAGTTGGTGGAGCGACCGTTCGCGCACCAGTTCGGCACGGGAGGGTTGCGTCGGATCTTCGTCCGGGGCCACGCGAACGTGCGCAAGCGACTGCTGATCCATGTGTGTGGATTCAATCTGGGATTGCTGATGCGCCACCTGACGGGGGTGGGTACGCCTCGAAGTCTCCAGGGCCGCATCCGGGGCCGGCTTTTTACGCATTTTTCGGCGAAAATGGGCCACTGGATCGGCTGGAATCGGCTCTGGGAGCGCTTTTGCGCGGCGATCCGGCTCGATTTGCAGTTTTAGCTTCTCGGACCCATCAATAAACCATCTCCGCGTCAGCTTGCAGAAAGAACAATAGCCGGAGAAATCAGGCCTTTTGCCACGGGCTGCTAAATGCCCAGCAGGTCTGCCGTCTTGGCAATCCCTTCTGATTCAAGAAAATCCTGAGCACAGTGTCGGAGTATTGGACCTCCAATGGGGTGGGGTTAGTATGCGGTTTGTCAAGTTAACCCAGATTATTCATGGGACATGTTGATAAGGGCTTCCAACCCGGCGTTTTCGTGCAGTCGGAGCCCGGTTTCTGTTGAACCTCTGTCGATTCGACTGAATCGGCTCAAAAACAGGACTGTTGAACCTGTCATAAACCGTTTTCCGGCCAGAGGGACCGTCACCCGCCGACAGGTTGACTTTCCGGTGAGAAATTCCCACCGTTTCGGTCCCTTCCACGGGCCCGATTCCTCCTCCGTCCACTATCCCGGCGCCCAGGACACCCGCGCCAGGCTCTTCCACAACCGCTTCCAGTCCGTCGCCCCTTGACTGATGACGAAAATCAATCGCCTCCCCTGACGCAACGCCCGAGACGCCACTCGCAACACCCGCTCGCGAAAACGACGCAGACTCCAGCCCCGACGCGTCGCCTGCTCCATCAGCACCCGACCCAGGTGCAGGATCTCGTACCCCAGCAGATTCAGCAGGAACAAGACTTCGTTGTGGGGTCGAACCCCGGCCTCCGTCGTCGCTTCCGGCTTGGCTCCCGGCTTCAGTGGTTTGCCCCGATAGTGTGTCTTGGGCCGGCTCGCGGAGGACAAGGCCGGATCGAGCACGTCCATCAACTCCCCCATGTGCCCTTCCGCCTTCCCCCGCTTGCGATACTTTGCCAGCAATGCTTCCGCCTCGTATCGCTTCCGACTCAGGCTCGTCAGCAACCAGAAATGATCCGGATACAACTCCCCCGGTCGCTCCCGCACCACCAGCACCACCCGGCGCGCCCGATCCCAACTCTCCGCCTGATAGGTCAGCTCATGGAACCAGAGCCTCGGCGGTGCTTTCGGGGATCGCCCCGCCGGTTGGGTCAAGTAGGGCTTCGCCATCCGGTTCAGGACCTCATTCTTGCGGATTCGAGCGATATAGGGCACGCTTCTCGACTCCAGCCCCTTCAGCAGCCCCGGCTCCGGGAACCCCGCATCCATCCGCACGATCATTGAGCCGCACAGACGCCCCCGACAGTGGTCCACCACCCGGAGCGTCAACTTCAGCGCCTTCTTTCCCAGGTAGCTGGCTCCCGGAAAAATCTCCCCGTCGATCAGGTCCCCCGTCTCGGCACAACTCGCCACCAACCCGTGGTACATCCGCTGGCGATAGTATCCGTTCCACTCGCTTCCCAGGGGATGCCCATGGACCTCCACCGGGAGACCGTCCACGTCCAGGTACATCGTCTTTTTCCGTCTCTTCTTCCGTGGGGTCTTTTTCCCCCGTTTTCGCCGCCGGCCTTCGATCATCTCGATCCGACGGCACGCCAGCTCGGTCACCGCCTGGTGCAGGACCGGAAGGTTCTCCTCCCGGCTGAGCGTGTCCAACAGTCGGGACAAGGTCGGCTGTGACGCCAGCCCGTGGCCCTCCTCCAAGGCCGCCGTGCCCCGACGGCTCTGGCTCGCCACCCGCAAGCTCGGATCCTGACGCAGGCGGTCGGCGTCGGACTGGTCGCGCCAGCCCTGCCCCAGCAGCAGGAGTCGAGTCCGCAGCAGATCCGACAGCGGATAGCGGATCGAACTCGGGTGTCGCGGATCGTGCAACCGCTCGGTCAACCAATCGATGAGGCCGCTGCGATCCATCATCTCCCGCTGCACCAGGGCTCCCGTGTCCGCACTGAGCAACTCGGGGCGGGTCTCGAGGCGGAGGGATCGGTTGAATGAGGGCCGGATCTGCGGTATCGTCTCAGGCATGGTGTGCTCCGTTCTTTGTGGTTGTTTCTTAGCACCATAATCATACCACAAATGACGGGCACGCCACCTCTTCTTGCCGCCCTTGGAGGGGACGCAAACCGTGGAAATGCTTGGGTTTCGGACCCACTTGAATCCTGGGTTTAAACCGACGTTGAAAACAAAGATAGCGTTTCACCCAGGTCGGGTCTCAGCTGTTTTCTGTGGGTATCCTGTAACCCTCTGATCCGACTCGACATGGCGGGAACGGTTGCTCATTTTATGTTTGCGTGATGAATAATCTGGGGTTAAGTTAGTAATCCCCCATCGAAAATAAGGGGGATTATATACGAAAGTTCCGAAAAGGTTGCCCGTAGGGGTTGACAACCCCGGTACTTTCCTATAGAATATGTCTTGTAAGTCAGGAGGATGCAATGAGTTACGAGACACGGAACAAGGCACCCGGAAAGGCGTTCCGAGAGGGACTTTCACTGCGCGGATTCTTCAAGAGATTTCCCGACGATAAAGCCGCTGAGGAATGGTTCATAAAGCGGCGGTGGCCGGAGGAAGTCTGTTGCGTCCATTGCGGCTCCACCAACGTCCAGACCGGAGCCAAGCATCCTTCCATGCCGTATCGTTGCCGCGATTGCGGCAAGCGGTTCAGCGTCCGGGTCGGGACGGTTATGCAGTCCTCCAAACTCGGCTATCAGACTTGGTTGCTTGCGACCTACCTCCTTACTACCAGCCTCAAGAGCGTTTCTTCCATGAAGCTGCATCGTGACCTGGACGTACACACAGAAGACGGCTTGGCACCTTGCTCACCGGATACGGAAAGGTCTGAACCTGACTGGAATGGCCCTGTTCTCCGGCCCGGTCGAGGCTGACGAAGCGTATCTCGGCGGAAAGCGGAAGAATATGCCGAAGGCCAAACGCGCCAAACTGGAGGGACGTGGAGCCGTTGGAAAGACGGCCGTGGCTGCCGTCAAAGATCGCCCCTCCAACCAAGTGTCGGCCCGAGTCGTCCCTGACACCAAGTCTGAAACCCTCTCCCGTTTCGTCTTGGAGCACGTGGGAGAAGATGCCAAGATCTACACGGACGATTCAACCTCTTACGGTCGGCTTGTCAATCACGAGACGGTCAGACATTCTCTTCAGGAGTACGTCAAAGGCCACTGCCACACCAACGGAGCCGAATCGTTCTGGTCCATGTTGAAGCGGAGTTACCACGGAACCTTTCACCACTTCTCGGAACAGCACAGCGACCGATACGTTGGAGAGTTTGCCGCACGTCACAACCTAAGGCGCATGGACACGTTGGATCAAATGGCCCTGGTCGCTGACCGGATGGTGGGAAAGCGGCTGCGTTACAAGGATTTGGTGGGTTGAACGAAAATCGACTGAGCTTTGGAGACAACCTTGAAGTCATGCGGGAGGATGTCCCGGACGAATCCGTTGGGAACACACCCAATACATTGGCCTTCCCCCTACCATCACACACGCTCAGGAGCTTGCCAGCATCGATAAATTCCGGTTTGAGAGGTGGGCTGCTGCTCTGGTGGACGGTATGGAGCCGAACCGAATCTAGAGACGGCATGGCGGAATTGACGGCGTGGGACGGCTCCCGATCCGCCAGGGCCGGTTCATTGACATCGTTTCTCAGGTCAAAGGCGCCTCTACCAATCCCGGACACGTCCAAGCCTTCAACGGCGCACGTCAACAGGCCGGAGCTGATCTCGGCATCTTCACCTGCTTTCGAGACCGAGTGACCAACGGCATGAGAAATGCCGCCGTCAACGCCGGACGCTTCATGGACCTGCCCAAGATTCAAATCACGCCGGAAGACTCCTTTGAGGGGAAGCAACCTAGGATGCCGAGGGCCGCATGAAGAAACCCAGACACAATCCCCAACATCCCACCATCGAACTGGTCAAGGATTCCTACCAACCGACCAAGGCCGAACTGGAACCGGATATGCGCGTGGAAGCAGACTTCGAGGAGCTGGCCCGTGCATTGGTCCAGCCCGTGAATATCAGATGGATAGACCGGCCACGGAACCGGCGTTAATGCTCAGGTTTCGGCACTTTCGCATATAATCCCCAAAATAAGGGTGCCACTAATTTATTTTTCGTCCGGTTTTTCGCTTAAAACGTGGCCGATCGTCACTAGTGCAATCCCGTCCGATTTAGTAACACCCAACTCTTCGGCCGTATCGACATTCAACTTGCAAACATTGGTCGGATCTGCTGCATTGTCGATCGTTCCTGCGACCACGGCACGCACGGTCTTTCCTTGACTTGAGATGTTGACGGTCTCATTAATCCCGAAGCGCCGAGCATCACTGTACGGGTTAATGTAAATTAAATTCCTCCCAATCCGCTGGCCTTCCATATTGCGGGTGGCTTTTCCAGTAGCTCTCTGCTCTAACAACTGGCGGCGAGCAGCGTCCAGCTCTTTCGTCACGGCTTGTACAGTTTCTTCAAATATTTTAATTGCCTTTTCATGTTCATCTACAAGTTTCTTGATTGTAGATGCCTTGACGTCAATATCGCTGTGTGTGAGCACTAATTCGCCCTTCGACGTAACTACTGTAACAATTGTGACGATCACACTTGTGAGCAGTGCGCCTCCAATAGCGCCCGTTATCCCGATGACAATTGGTTGATTCCAAAACTTACTCTTGTGTCGTGCTGGTGTATTTTCACCCATCTTCCGTACTCCTTACCCTTTTTAATCCGGCGTTCAATGTATGTTTGTCGCTGATGGCAAATGAACTAGAACCTGCAATTTGGCATAAGTCGAGATCCTGCAGCCTGCAAACTCCGTCCGTCCCGGATCGCCATGGGTTCTTTGGGAGAAAAGGATTTTCCGGGATCGTGCGCGGTATCTTGGAGGAATATTAGCCAATTTGCGACGAGGCTCCGAGGATAGTGGCCAGTAACCACAAATGTGCAGTTATTCTTACTTGCTTCGTACCAAGTTGTCAATACCTGGGTCGCCGGACTTTCCCCATTTTTCTGGAGGTCCAGGAGAACAAGGGAAGCAGGTTCGCGCAAGGATCGAGTCGAGGCGGACCGACCCCAGTGGCCCGGCCAAACAAGAAATGCTTGATCCCATCGGCAATCGCGTAGAAACGGAAATTGGGAATCCCCCTAGCAGCCCGTGGCAAAAGTCCGGGAAAAGTCAGATTTCTGACATAAAATGACATTATGGCCATGGGGAAGAAACCGTCTGGAGGGCGGCAGCGAGGGATGTGGGTCGCGACCCAGAAACTGCCTCGGAGTCCGGGGCATCCCTTCTACGAGCGATTGAACAAAGTGCTGGAGACAGTGGGGTTCGACGCCTTCGTGGAAGGACTGTGTGCGCGGTTTTACGCCGACGGGATCGGGCGGCCGAGTCTGCGCCCCGGACGGTATTTCCGGATGCTGCTGGTGGGGTACTTCGAAGGGCTGAACTCGGAACGGGCCATGGCGTGGCGAGTGGCGGATTCGATGAGTGTGCGGGCGTTTCTGGACTTGGATCCGGAGGAGACGCCCCCGAATCACTCCACCTTGTCGCGGACGCGGCGGCGGATCGACGTGGAGACACACGGGGAGGTGTTCCGCTGGGTGCTGAAGCAGTTGTCGGACGCGGGACTGGTGCAGGGGAAGACGATCGGGATCGACGCGACGACATTGGAAGCGAACGCGGCGATGCGCAGCCTGGTGCGCCGGGACACGGGGAAAGACTATGAGACGTTCGTGAGGGGATTGGCGGAAGCCTCGGGGGTCCCGACACCGACCCGGGAGGAACTGGTTCGATTCGACCGCAAGCGCAAGAAGAAGACGAGCAACAAGGAATGGGTGAATCCGCACGATCCGGACGCGAAGATCACGAAGCTGAAGGACGGGCGGACCCGATTGGGACACAAGGTGGAAGAGGCGGTGGACCTGGAGACGGGGGCGGTGGTGGCGGTGACGGCGCCGGAGGAGTTGGGGGACACTCAGACGATGGGTGGAACGCTCCGGATGGCGAAAGAGGAGGTGAATGCGGTCGGGTCGGGAGCGGAGGTCCGGGAAGTGGTGGCCGACAAGGGCTACCACAGCAACGAGACGGTTCTGGGGTTGAAGGAGCAGGGGCTGCGGGGGTATCTGTCGGAAACGGATCGGGGCCGGCGGAACTGGAAGGGGAAGAACCGGAAGTACCAGGCGCCGGTGTACGCGCGCTCGGAGACGAATCCGGGGGAGGCGGGGGCGACGGTTGCAACGGCAGCGGAGCGAGTTGGTGGAGCGACCGTTCGCGCACCAGTTCGGCACGGGAGGGTTGCGTCGGATCTTCGTCCGGGGCCACGCGAACGTGCGCAAGCGACTGCTGATCCATGTGTGTGGATTCAATCTGGGATTGCTGATGCGCCACCTGACGGGGGTGGGTACGCCTCGAAGTCTCCAGGGCCGCATCCGGGGCCGGCTTTTTACGCATTTTTCGGCGAAAATGGGCCACTGGATCGGCTGGAATCGGCTCTGGGAGCGCTTTTGCGCGGCGATCCGGCTCGATTTGCAGTTTTAGCTTCTCGGACCCATCAATAAACCATCTCCGCGTCAGCTTGCAGAAAGAACAATAGCCGGAGAAATCAGGCCTTTTGCCACGGGCTGCTAGATGCGTTTCGCCGCCTGCTCGATGTGTTCGGCCAAGATCGCCAGCTTGGCTCTTTTGCCCCAGGAGTTTCACCAAATTTCGGGGCGTCATTAATGCAAGCGATTGAGAATAGGAGAGTAAGACGATTTGACAAGTGGAATGGGTCGAATGTTTCCAAAAATCGGGAAACTTTGGCCCGCTAAGAGTGTGGGTCCCCGACGAGTAGACTGATTCTATGGAAGCCCAATTCCAAGAACTAGTTAGTTCTCACCCGGAAAGTCCGATTTTCAGGGATTGGATAGGGTGAGGCAAGGTGTAGAAGCCGCAATAAAGTGGGACCGACTGGGGTCGGCAGCAAGAATGTCGACTCCTCTGGGGGGCGGCACGGATTATTGGACACACGGGTCCCTGAAAGCCGCCGTCTGGCAATCGATTACAAGGCTGCGCTCAGAGCAGCAGGCGGGCCAGGACCAGCAAGTTGAAGCTGGTGATCGAGAGGCCCACGTACTGCTGAAAGTGGGCCCAGCCTTTCCAGTTGCAGCGTCGGAGACCGAAGACTCGCTTGAGCATCGAGATGCAACCTTCGATCCCGGCCCGAAAGCGTCGCAGTTGCCGGTAGACCCAACTCGAGCGCACCATCTTGCGAACCTTCAACCCGCGTTTCTTGGCGAAGGCGACGTCCCGGATGCCCTGGTCCTTCGCCCACTGCAGGTTGGCCTTGGAGGCGAAGCACCCATCGAAGCTGGCCTGTCGAGGCCAGCGGCCGTAAAGGTCGTACTGACGCTTGAGCCAGGGCTGGAACTGAGCGGCATCGTTGGGGTTCCCCCGCACGACCTCGAAATCCAGAATCAGGCCGGAGACGCCACCGGTCAGGTACAGCTTGTGCCCGAAGACCGTTTCCCGCCGTTTCTTCTTGATGATGTCGGTGTGCTCCTCAAACAGAGAGAGGACCTTTTCCTGGGCCGGAACCGACTCCCCGTGCAGGACACGGCGCTCGGTCTGATCGATGATCCGCGTCATCAAGTCCAAGTAATGGCGCAGTTTCCCGGCCCTGACCTGGCTGCGGGGATCCGTCCACAGGTGAGCTTGCTGCAGCGCCATCCGGGTGTAATGAGTGGTCTTGCGAGCGACCTTCAACAGATCCCGGTACGCTCGCCGGCGCCGCGCCCCTCGGTGGTTTCGGATGTTCATACAGCGACGCTTGGCCCGGAGCTGGTGATCATGGAAAACGATCTTGTGACGCCGGGACAACCGGCGAAGGGTTCGAGTGATGACCCGAATCGCGTCGGACAGCAACTGGGAATCGGTCGGATAGGGGATGTGACTTTCCACCGCGGTGGCATCGGCTCGAATCTTGCGGCCCCGTTCCAGTCCCTGGCGGTCGGCCCAACCGACCAGGAGCCGGTTGATCTGTCCCCAGGTGGAGGCTTGGATGCGGCTGATGTTCTCTTGGAGGCAGGAGGCGCTGGGGGACCAGTGCCAGGGCAGGCGGGCGAAGCGACGAAAACTTTGGGAGTCGCTCAAGAGAAACGCCAACTTGGCGTAGGACAGCTGATGCCAGTTTTTGAGGATGGCCGAGCGCAGCACCTGCTCTGCGGAGAATCCCGGAGCCCCCTGGCCGGAACTGCCGGTGTCACACAGATCGTGTAGAACCAGCTCCAGGATCGAAGGGTTGTCGTCCAAGATCTTGGAAACGGCTCTCAGTTCCTGGGCGAGTCGGTGATCGGGCCAGAGGCCGGAAAGCGGACGCTGGGGTTGCCGTTTTCGACGCATTGTTCAAGCCCTCGGTTTTGTGTAAGTCTTTTGGTTTCTTGCGTTTGGGACCAATAGAATAACAAATGACTATGACAAAACCGGGGCTTGAAAATACCTCCTTACTCTTTATTTCCCAATAACTTACGGCTTTCCGGATGGGAACTATATAATTCCCAAAATATTCGATGGCCGGACCTAAAACCTTTCAGGTGTCGGCCGTCACTGGTATCCCAAATGGCAAAGGACCGCCCAGACAATACCGCTTGACCTGACCCTCTGCCCACCGTGGTTTCTCCGATTTTCTCCTTCCCATCGTGGCGGCATGAGGAGTAGTATCCTACTAGCGCGATACGGTCTTGGCCTTCTGAAGCACATCCACGAAGGTAGGTCGTCGATGCTCAAGATATCCCTTATTGCCGTTTGCCTACTCCCTTTCCTGGTGGCGTCTGGCGCAGCTCAGCAACAGGGAGAACCGTCCGAAAAGAAACCGCCTGAGTTCCGCAGGGAGGGGCAGACCATTGATCAGGGTCGCCGCCAAAGACCGGTCTATATTCAGGGAAAAGTCGTTACGGATGATGGAATCGTGCCGACCGAGCAAGTTCTCGTCGACTTGGTTTGCAACGGCTCCGTGTACCGGCAAAGCTACACCTCGGCCAGCGGTGCTTTCAGTTTCGAAATAGGAACTTCAAGGCAGGTTGTTCCGACAGCCTCCATGGACGCCAGTGTTTCGACAGCTCCGTCCAATCTCTTCGGCTCCAATGCCAGAAAGATCAGCGCCAAGGAACAGAACTTTGGCGGTGGTCATCCGTTGAGCTTTGATTCGCTCAACCTGGCGACGTGCGAGTTGCAAGCCAATTTGCCGGGGTTTCGATCCGAAATCGTTCCGCTGGGAGTCCGCAAGTCGTTGGACAATCCGGACGTGGGGCTGATCGTTCTGTATCGACTCGACAGCGGTTACGGGACAGTCGTCAGCAGGAGCACTCTGCAAGCTCCGAAAAAGGCGAGACGAGCCTTTGACAAGGCAGTGAAAGAACTCAGGAAAAAAAAGACCGACTATTCGAAGGCGGCACGGAGTCTGGAACGAGCCGTACAACGGTATCCCCAGTTTGCAGAGGCCTGGAACCTTCTGGGGGAAGTCCGACTGGCGCTTCGGGATGGGTCCGGAGCCCGTGAGGCATTCCGGCGCTCGGTGGCCGAGGAGCCGAACTACATCACTCCCTATCTCACGCTTGCCAAGATCCAGGTGAGAAGACAGGAGTGGGAGGATGTGGCCCAGCTTACGAGTCGAGTCATCGAGCTCAGCCCCGATATGACACAAGCTTATTACTTTAACGCCGTGGCGGGTGTTTCATTGGGACAGTTCGAATTGGCGGAAGAGAGAATTCGTCATGTAAGGCAGAGTAGTGAGGCCGCCAACTACCCCGTGGCTCATTACCTTCTTGGAATGATCATGGTCAAGAAAGGGGATGTTGCCGCGGCTGCCAGTGAGTTTCGTCAGTTCTTGCAGGTGAATCGCAATCCGAAGATGGTGGAACCGATCAGACAGCAGTTGCAGGAATGGGAGAAACTGGGTCTGATCGGGAACACTGCGAGTGGAGAACCCAACTGAGTCTGTTGGAGTCTGCGCCGTAGAAATGATCGTAGCGAGAAAGTGGGGAATCGAGGCCAGATTTTCTCGATTTGGAGGTGCATAGTTGTTCTATTCGCCGAGAAATCGGGGAAATCTGGACCGATTCTACCGCTTTCGCAGTAGATCAATTTCTGCGGCGCAGGCTCCTAGAGCGGGGCTCTGCAGCGGCCTGGATACGGCGTCGATTTACGGTCCGTCGATACCGAACAGCTTCACCGCGTTGCCGCCCAGGATCTTTTCCATGTCGTCCGGGGCGATGAAGCCGCAGTGGCAGCGTAGATAGTCCAACGACTGGCGGTAGGTGCAAACGCGCTCGACTGCCGGCATATCCGATCCCCACATGATCTTACCGGCGCCGATTTCAGCATAGAGTTGCTTGATGATTTCCTGCGCCTGGGGATACGGATACTCCCAACGTGCACCGTTCATGATCGGGAACAGCAGTTCCAGATGGATATTGGGAAGGCGGCAGATCTCCAGTACGAGGCTGCTGAGCCTGTCGTTCTCGAAGTGGTTCATCTCGAAACAGTGCGTGATGACGAAGTTGATGTTCGGCCATTTTTCGACAAATGCCCTGAAAACCTGCAACTCATTGGCAAAATCAGCCGGACTGAGTTCGTTGCGGCACCGCAGGTGCCATAGGATCGGAATCTGCAGCCTGGCGACTTGTTGCCAAAACGTCCTGAATTCGGGTTGGTCATAGAACGTCTTGTAATCGACCATGAAGAATGACTCGGTGCCGTCGAAATACAGCGCCCGCATCCCGAGGCTTTCCACGCATCGGGTCAATTCCGCGATCTGGCTGTCTTCATAGGCCCGCCATTCGTCGATTTCGGCTGCGCCCACGAAGCGGCCGGGAAACCGTTTCATCGCGTCCGCCACCAGGTCATTGAGGCGGCCGTAGATGTGGGCCCGCGAAATGACGCCGACGTCGACACCGAGCCCGTCCATCTGAGCGATCATCAATTCGGCCGGCGCCTCGAATGCCTGTAATGCGGCGGGCATCCATTGAACGAAGTAGTCCTCGCCCTCATGGGTCCAGACCAGACGGCCATGCTCTCCCGGGCGGAAGTTCACATCGAACATGTTGCTCAGGCCGGTGCCCCGGCCGTCATCCAGTGTTCGCCTGTTCACCGGATGTTGGTCGGAAAGACGGCGAA
The DNA here is from genome assembly GCA_965217775.1 of Acidobacteriota bacterium. Taxonomy (GTDB): domain Bacteria; phylum Acidobacteriota; class UBA6911; order RPQK01; family JAJDTT01; genus JAJDTT01. The sequence goes on along the minus strand of CBDCJH010000002.1, from coordinate 305,926 downwards.
TCCCCTGCATGTGCCAGAGCATATGCCGCTGTTGAAATCGCATCCGCTCCTCGACCGTTCCATGTTCATCACGGCCAGGATGCGGCCAGACATGAGCGTGAGTGTCGACAATCATCATGTTGACCGAAAGAGTCGCTACCGAGGCATCCCCTGCAGATAGGTGCTCACCCCCTGGGTGAAATCGTCTTCGACCTGCTCGGTGAAGGGTGAGACGCGGCCGGGTTCGTAACCGCCTTCGGCGAACGCCTGCCGGGTGGGCAAATACCCCAGAAAACCATTCGTGTAGCCGGCAAAGAACGTGTAGGGAAAGGGAGAATGGTTGCGTACGTTGATGGCGATCTCGCAGAACAGCTCGACCGGCGCCGTCCACAGGACGAGATCATCGTTGATCTTCAGGAAGCGGACCGGTACGCGAATCAGGCTCACTCCGGTTTCCGTCTCTCGAAGGTAGTGTGCCAGTTCCTCGACCCAGCCGAAGCCGGCCTTGCGGGGAGTCTCGATGACCTTTTCTCCAGTCCACAAGACGACCTTTGAAGTGCCGGTCTTCAGGGAACGGTTCGCCTGCAGGATTCGATCCCCCAACAAGACGTTGAACTGGGTAATGTGACCTTTCTTGAAATCCGGATAGGTACTGTAGAGAGGGGATATGTTCCCGGCTGCACCGTTGATGTGCAGCATCGGCGCACCCACCTTCTCCTCGACGTACTCGGCCACAATCCCTTGAGCATCTCCGCTGATCAGGAGGTTTTCGGCCCCGAGAACGGTCCCGTGCATGGCATAAACGGCAATCAGGCCCAGCGGCGACCCGTCCAACCGGTCCAGCCGAATCAGACCGATCTGGCGGTCCACCGCTCCCTCCGGGTTCATCCCATAGGAGGCACGCCCGTCAACATCGATGGCGCGCCGGTTGATGTTCGCCATCGAGTGACCGGTCGTCACTCCCAGCCGCGCCGGTTCCAGCCTTGACCGGGCCTCCCGAATGCCCTCGATCAATCTGGCTTTAACCGACTCGGAATACTCAGGATTGGGCTCGTGCGAGAACCTCTCAGGCTGCATGCTCATGATGAGGCCCGGCGAGCCCACCTCGGGAGCCGAGTGGGTGTGAGTCAGAGTCCACCACACCTGCTCGGACCGGATACCCGTCTCCTGCTCCAATTCTCTGCAAAACTGCTCGTAGAAGGCGGGCGAAATGGCGGCCAGATCCGAGGAGACGAGAAAAAACTGCATCTCCCCGTCATCCATGGCAGCGATTCGATGGTAGATGCGGTCGTGCACACCCTCGGATTTCCTCGGGCCATAGCCCAATAGCCAGAGAGATTCTTCCGGGGTGATATCCACCTTCACGGAGGAGGCCCGAAAGTCTCCGGCGGCTCCTCCGGGAAGAGTTCCCGAAACGGCCATGATCAGGATAAGTACGAAGAATTTGAAACAACGAAAAGATTTCATGGTTGGAAAATGTCTCGCCGTGTCACAGTCAGAGGTTGGAAGGCTTTGAAATAGATTTATACCACACCCATACTGACTTCGAATTCGTGATCTCCTCGCCGCGGCCGGCGAGTTCGAGACGGACGGGACATGGCAGGAATCGACTGGTTCATAGTGATCGCGCTCAATCTCCTGATCTTCGGGTACGCCTCCATCCGGTCGCTCAAGACACGATCAGATGTGGACTGGTTTCTGGGCGGACGCAGCCTGCCCTTCTGGCTGATCGGCCTCTCGATGTTCGCTACCTCGGTTGACGGCGGCGAATACGTCGCCGTCAACGGCGCGACCTACCAGGATGGTCTGGTGATGTTCACGGGGGTTGTGTTCGGAGTCGGTGTCGGGGGCATGATTGCTGCCTTCGTCGTTATGCCGGGCATGTACCGGGCGGGGCTGTTCACCAACGCGGAATACCTCGAGCACCGGTTCGGCATCTCGGCGAGGATCATCAGCGTTCTGGTTCAGATCCAGTACCGGACGGCCACCCTGGCAACCATAGCCGTGGCCTTGCATCTCATGCTGACCGAAGTGGTCGCCCTCCCTTCCCACAGCGCTTGGATTCTGATTGTCGGGCTGACCGCGGCAACGACTCTTTACGCCGCCTGGGGCGGATTGAAAACGGTTGCCGCCGCAGACGTTCTGCTCGGCGCCCTCATGCTTTTCTCGACTCTGGTGCTCTGGTCCGTCATTTGGCAGGAAGCCGGGGGTTGGGCCGGCACCCAGGCCGCGCTGATCGGGCAGCTCGGTGAGCGAGAAGCACAGACGTTGCTGCATATTGGAAGCGGGGGTGATGCGAGCAGTCATCCGGTTGTGGTGGTGATCGGATGGTGCCTGATTGCCACCGGCTATTTTGTGGTGAACCACACTCAGACAATGAAGATGTTCGGCGCCCGGTCCCTGTGGGATCTGAAGATGTCCGTCGTCGCGGGCACCGCGCTGATCATTCTCTCGGGTTACTTCAGCAGCTCGCTGGGACTGCTTGGGCGGGCACTGGTTCCCGGCCTGTCCAACCCGGACCTGATCTATCCACGGCTGGTCGATCAATACCTCGTCTCCGGACTGAAGGGCATCGTCGTCGCCGGAATGATCGCGTCCGCCGTCAGTACCTTCGAAGGAATTGGAGTCGCCCTGTCTGCGCTCTTCACCCGTGACATCTACGCTCGTCTGCTCGTACCCGACAGGGACGATCGTCACTACGTGATTGTCAGCCGGATGGCCACCGTGTTCATCGTGGCTATTACGTTTCTCTACGTACCCTTTATCCTTCGCGCTCAGAACATCGTGGAGTTCTTCGTCGGCATCACCAGTGTCTTCGTGACCCCTCTGATGACCGTGTACCTGGTGGGCTCAACGACAAGAGTGGACAGGCGCGCCGGCCTTGTCGGCCTGATCGCCGGACCCGCCTTCCGACTGTCGGTAGTCGCGCTCGAAGCGCACCTTCCGCTGTGGTTGACGGACAAATTCGTGGCTTACCTTTGGACGACCGGCGTGACTGCCGCCGCGATGTTGTGCGCGTCGATGATCCTGGGCGTCGTGTCTCCGTCGCCTGGTCAGCGCACGGCCCCAATGACAACTCGGCCCTCCGGTTGGCTGGCGCGCTCCCAAGGAACGGTCAGGGAGATTGCCCTGTCACCGTTTCAGGGCGGCGTTCCCTGGTGGGCATCCCCCGCCCTCTGGGCCGCCGCGGTACTGGGCACTTCGGGCTACATTGTATTTGTGGTCCTCTGGTAGTGTCCGGCGGACCACGAAAAAAGGGGCGGAAGACCGCCCCTTTTTTCATTCCCAGTGCTCTCCGTGGGGTTAGAATTCCAGGCGAAGTCCCAACTGGATGTTCCTCGGCGGACGCGTTGCGGAGATGATTCCGAAATTGCTCGATCCCACAGAGTTGCCGAAACCGAAGAACTGGGCGCGGTTGAAGGCGTTATAGAATTCGGCACGGAATTGTATCCTGGCCGTTTCTCCGATGTAGAAACTCTTGGACACGTTGAGATCCCAGTTGCGGATTCCCGGCTCCAAGACCTCACCGCGGCCCGTATTTCCGAACGTTCCCACCTCCGGATTCGCAAAGTAGTTTGTGTCGAACCAGCGCAAGTTGTTGGCACGAGGATTCAAGGTTTTCACCTTGCCCGTCCGGACCTTGTTCGGCCTGGTTGCCCACCAGAACTGACCCGTGTTACTGAAATCGCGAGGGTACGGTCGAATGATCCTGGGGCTCCCGGACTGGAATGTGGTGATTCCGCTGAGCTGCCAGCCGCCGAAGATTCCATTGATCACCGGGTGCATACCGGATCCGAAGCGTTTGCCGCGACCCACCGGAAGTTCCCAGATGTACCCGACGCTCAGCCGGTGTTTGGCGTGGAACTGGGATAAGCCCTTCTCGGCCTTCTTGTCATACGAATTTTGGGCCCAGAATCCGGTGGCATCGTTGAGGTTGCCGTAATCATCAAGCGTTCTGGCAAAGGTGTAAGAGGAGATGAACGAGAGGCCCCGGTCGAACCTCCGTTCCACGCGCATCAGACCCGCGTTGTAATTGTTCTGAGCACTGTGCTCCATGATGAAGGTGAAATTCGACAGGTCCGGATAAGGCAGCCGAGATCGAAAGGATGTCGTGACTCCCGGGGGATCCAGGTGCGCCTGATTGTAATTGATGCGGCGCTGGCCATGGTATCCGTGTGAACCCACGTAACCCACTTCAACCAGCAGGTTTCTGACGACTTCCCGCTGCACCGTCAACTGCCAGTGTTGGATGATGGCATCGTCGAACTTCCGGGTTACCGAATGCAGGGTGGCGCCGGCCAGGGAGGGATGCCAGGTGGGTCCGGTGATCTGGGGAAAATCTGCACGAGTGATATCGGCAACCGGGAACAATTTGGACAAGTCATTGGTGTCCAGATCGGTATACAAGGTCGCGGGGTTGATGAACCGCAGGACGTTGGAAGGCGGATTCAGGGCCCCATTGACCTGGTCGGTGGCATCGGGAGGAGAGTAGAAGATGCCATACGAGGCGCGAATGACCGTCCTGTTGTCTCCGAAGGGGGAGTACGCAAGACCGACTCTTGGACCCCAGTTGTTTCTGTCGGCATTGTAGTAACTCTCGCCCGGCTCGGCAGCGTCCAGGGGAGTGGGTGGGCAGGGAGTCGTATCCCGAAAACAGCTTCCCGGAGGAGCCACAAAATCGAATACCGAGTAATCTCCCCGTATCGCATTCCAAGGCTCATAGTACTCGTAGCGCAGACCCAGGTTCACGGTTAGCTCAGAAGAGACTCTCCAGTCATCCTGCAGGTAGAACCCCCACAGCTTCTGATTGAAGTAACCGGTGCCGTTGCCGGCTAATCCCCAGGTTTCTTGTGCCTGTCCCATCATGAAATCCGCGAACGGACTTCCCGTCGCAGTGTCTCCCGGGAATTGCGAGAAAATCCCGTTGAAGGTGAAGTTCCCCCGGATGCCGGCCTGAGCCAGCCAGCGCATGCGAATCTCCCGGATATCGAAGCCGAGTTTGATCGAGTGATTCCCATACCTTGTCATCAGGTTGTCGGAGATCTGGTAGGTGTTGTTCAGAGCACCGAAAGGTGCGTCCGGGGTTGGCCCGACGCGGGTGTAGTTGCTCCAGCCGAAGCTGGGCAGTCCAAAACCGAGCGGAGAGCCGCCGATGTTCTTGAATCCAAAAACTTCTGACGAATAGTCCACATCCCCCGATCCGTCCTGTCCTCCGAACCAGTTTCCCCGGTTGTAGCCGACGCGCAGCTCATTGACGGTGGTGGGCGAAAACGTATGGATCTCCGACATCATCGCATTGTGCATGTTGTTGTCGTTATTGGTGCCGGAGAGAGGCACCAGGTTGCCTCTTCGCTTGCGGTCGATCGACTCCATGTAGCGCCCGTAGATCTGATCGCTGTCGGAGATGACGTGATCGATGCGCACGGTCCAGAAGTTGATATCCTCCGGGCTCGACGTGGCTCCGAGGAAATTGCTGTTTCCAGGCAGCGTCGTCCCTTCCTCGTGGTTGGGGCTCGGAATCAGATCTAGACCGATCAGGGTCTTGGCCTGAGGATTGATACGGTTGCTGGGAATCTGGTTTCCCGGGAAGGGCTGCCGGGTGTATCCCGCCGGCGCACTTGCATCCTCGACAGTCGTCCAGGGATCGTAAATGGTCTTCCCCAGAGTGGAGAAATCCCCTTGGAGCCACCTGGGGTCGGGAAATCTCCCGAAGCTGGTTGCACTCTGGCGAAAACGGGTTCCTTCGTAGGCGAAAAAGAAGAAGGTCTGGTCTCGGCCATCATAGCCCGGCACCCGAATGGGTCCCCCGACGTTGGCGCCGAACTGGTTGTAGTTGAATGCGTTTTTATCCGCCCCGGCGCGATTGCTGAAAAAGCTGTTGGCGTTGAAGACGTCGTTTCGATTGTAGTTGTAGATCGCGCCACGCAATTCGTTGGTGCCGCTTTTTGTCGTGGTTATGAACTGGACCGATCCCCGACCCTGTTCAGCCGAAAAATTATGGCTCTTGACTTTGAATTCCTGCAGCGAATCCAAGGACGGAGTGGCCGACTGGGTTTGAATCCAAACCGTATTCGAGTCGATTCCGTCGATGGTGTAGGAGGTATAAGCTCCCCGCTGACCGGCAAGCTGATAATAATTACCGCGGTTCTGGTTGGGTATGTAACCGGTGGCACTGGGAACGGGAGTGACAGCGGTGGGCAACAAGGTCGCCAATGCCTGGTAGTTGCGGGTCAACAGCGGCAACTGGCGCATCTGCTCTTCTTTGATCGTCCCCCCAACTTCCGAGTGCTCGGTCTCGACCAGCGGCACCGCGGCCCGGACTTCCACCTCCTCCCCGATCTCACCCACCTGCAGCGTCAAATCGACGCGAAGCTTGGTGGCAAGGTCCAGTTCGGCACCCGGTTCGACAGCCGTCTTGAATCCGGCCATCTCAGCCGAAACTCGATAGATTCCAGGATCCAAAAAAGGAATTTCGTAACCACCCGTATCGCCCGTAACCACCGAACGGGTGATATTGGTCCCCAGATGGGTGGCTGTTACGTCGACGCCGGGCACCACCCCGCCGGTGTCATCCTTGATCGTCCCCGAGATGGTGCTCTTGACCTGGCCTTGGGCACCGGCGGTGGCAAACACCAGCAGAACAAAAAGCAGAAGGGTTTTCTTGGCAGAAAAGAGAGAAGTCTGCATCATCGCGTCCTCCTTGACAGGCGGGTCGGGGGGGCGTGGAATTAAAATTCCAACAGTCGTAGACAAACGTACACGAATCCGTCGGCAAGGGTCAAGAAAAATGCCGAGGACCACCTCGGGTGCTGTGCTACGCTTGCATGTACCTTGGATTTTCAAGCCATTGGATCGGCTCGCCCCGCATGAGCTTTGAAAAGACGATCCATATCCCGATGGTTCTTTGCTTCCTATGGGTCTCCGCCTGGGGGCAAAAAGAGTCCGGTTCAAGCCCTCCCGGGGCCCGTTTTGTGGATATTGCAGCCGAGGCCGGACTGGGTGATTTCGTCTGTTATTCGGGAGGAATAGAGCGGAAAGAAACCATTCTGGAAACGACCGGAGCGGGCTGTGCCTTTCTGGATTACGACAACGACGGCGACCTCGACATTTTCCTGATGACGGCCAGCCGCAGCGAGGGGTTCGCGGGGAGCGCCGAGCCTTCCAACCGCTTGTATCGGAATGACGGCAATGGCCGGTTCAGCGACGTCACCGGCCAGGCAGGACTGGTGCGATCAGGCTGGGGCCAGGGAGTGTGCGCCGGAGACTACGACAATGACGGCTGGATCGATCTCTACCTGACTTACTACGGACATAATGTGCTTTACCGCAACACCGGAGAGGGCTCCTTTCTGGATGTCACGCGGAAGGCGGGGCTGTACACAAAGCACAGATTGTGGGGCGTGAGTTGCTCGTTCCTGGACTACGACCGGGATTCGGACCTCGACCTTTTCGTCACCAACTACATCGATTTCGATCCGGAGTCCGCTCCCCGTCCCGGAGAGAATTCCAACTGCCTGTGGAAGGGGATTCCCGTCATGTGCGGTCCTCGAGGTCTGAAGGGCCTGCCCTCGAATCTCTATCGGAACGAAGGCGATGGGACATTTACCGATGTGAGCGAACCGGCCGGGATCACCGCCGCCGGTGAAAGATACGGACTAGGGGTTTTGGTGGCGGATTATGACAACGACGGCTGGCCCGACGTCTACGTCGCTTGCGACTCGACACCCAATCTTCTGTTTCGCAACGATCGTGACGGAACCTTCTCCGAGATGGGTCTGCTGGCAGGAGTGGCCTACAGCGGCGATGGAAAAGAGCAGGCCGGCATGGGCGTCGATGCCGGTGATTACGACAACGACGGTGATCTGGACATCGTGAAGACGAATTTTTCCGACGACAAATCGAGTCTATACAAGAACCATGGCGACGGCACCTTCAGTGACGCTACGTTTGAAGCCGGGTTGGGAGTGAATCTGGCATATCTGGGCTGGGGAGTCGGCTTTCTTGATTACGATCAGGATGGTTTCGACGACATCTTCATCGCCAATGGTCACGTCTACCCGGAAATCGACGGCCACGGATTTCGGTCCCGGTACAGGCAGCGGAAAGTCCTTTACCGGAACACGGGCAGGAGCACTTTTGTAGACGTCACCGCGTCATCCGGAGCGGATTTACTGCAGCCACAGACCAGCCGGGGCATTGCTCTCGGAGACTTCGACAACGATGGGACGCTCGAAATCCTGGTGAACAACGAGAACGGGAGGCCCAGCCTCTATAAGAACTTCGGACCACATGGGAATTGGATCGTATTGTCGGCCATTGGCAACCGCTCGAACCGGAGTGCGATCGGCACGCGAATTTCAGTGGTCGCGGGCGGAGGCCGACGACTGATCAAGGAAGTGCGCAGTGGCGGGACTTACGCTTCACAAAGCGACCTGAGACTGCATTTCGGTTTGGGGACCGCAAGCAAGACGGATGTGGAAGTCCGATGGCCCGATGGGTCGGTGGAAAAATTCGCCGGGGTCGCAGCCAATCAGTTCCTCACCATCAGGGAAGGCATCGGGATTGAGGCTGAGAAAAACTGAGGCCGGCACCTTGAGGCTGAAGCAGAAGGGCACTTTCCGCCAGGCCCGCTACATCCCGGGTTCTCGCCTACTGACCATCCTGCTGGTGGGTCTTTTCCTGCAGGGCGAGGTTGCCGGGCAGAATCCGCAGCAGGCTTTTCGCCTGCTCCAGGAAGGCAAACTCGCAGACGCCGAAAAAGCCTTCCGGGCTCTGCTCGACAGGTACCCCGATGAACCCTCCCTGCACGGTGGCTTGGGCATGGTCTATTCGAGAATGAAGCGCTATGCCGAAGCCGTGCACGAATTCGAGCGTGTTCTCGAGTTGAAACCCGGAGATTTGAGAGCCTACAACGACCTGGGCGTCACCTACCTGCGTCTGGACAACCAGGAGAAGGCGATCGAGCAGTTCGAGCAGGTGACCAAGCTGGACCCTGACCGGGCCGCCGCCTTCTACAACCTGGGCCTGCTCTATCTCAAGAAGGCCAACTTGCCCCGCGCCCTGGCGGCTCTCGAGCGTGCTCATCATCTGCGACCGGGAGACCCTGCGATACTCGTCTACCTGGTCGAAATCTACCTCGACCTGGGACGGACACGTGAGGCCGTTCCCCTGGCTACTCGGCTCAGACGGATCCTGCCTGCCGATACCGTCATCCATACGCGCGTGGGCAAGTGGATGCTCGAACGCGGTCTGGCTTCCGAAGCCATCGCCGAGTTCGAACTGGTCCGGAGGCGAGAGTCCTCGTTCCCGGTGAACTATTGGCTGGCCTATGCCTGCTACCTGGAGGCGGACTATTTACGAGTCGTGCTGCTGCTGGAACCGTACACCCGCGGCGGCGCGAAAATGCCCCTGAAACTTTATGGACTCTTGAGCGTCGCTCACCTGAAGCAGGGGAAAGAGGCGGAGGCTTCCAATACCCTCAAGCGGGGAATGCCTGCGACGGCCAGCGAACCGAAGTTTCTCTTCGATATTTCAATGGAGCTGCTGAAGGAGAACCTGTTTCCGCTGGCCAGGGATCTTCTCGGATATGCAATTGTCCGATTCCCGGACGATCCGGATCTGCTTCTGACCCAGGCCCGAAGTCATCATGCCGCAAATCGTTTCGAGGAGGCCCGGGACGCCTCGGCGTCGGCGGTGAAAAACAGACCCGATTTCTATGCCGCATATCTTGCCCTGGGGAACAGCCAACTGGAGTTGGGCGCCTATGACGAGGCGGTGGAGGCCTATGTGCAGGCCCTGAGTCTTAATTCAAGAGACCCTTTCCTCTATTACGTCTATGCCACGGCTCTGGAACGCCACAACCAGCTTGAGCCGGCGCTCCTGATGGCTCAGCGGGGCATCGCAGTCGATGCCAACGATGCCGCCTGCCGTTTCATCCTGGGAAAGGTGCTGGAAAGGCACGGAAGACTGGAGGAGGCAAGCCGGGAATACGAGCTGAGCTCCAAGCTCCAACCGCTCGAGGAGGAAGTCCACTATCGTCTCGGGCTCCTCTACAAGAGGCTCCAGCAGCACCAGAAGGCAGAAGATCATCTCAGGAGATTCCAAGAACTCAAGGCAAAGGCCAAGTATTCACGTCCCTAAGGCGTTGAAACAGGAGAAAAATCCTCGGGCCGAAAAGGGGGGACCATCGGATGCCGTATTTGCGATTGCTTTGCTCGGCCGCGATCACATCGGGATTGGTCGCTTTCCAGGTGCTGAGCCTGGAAACAGCCGTTCACGGCCAGAATGAAGAGTTGGCCATATCCAGGCTTTCGATCCCGCTTGAGAAAGACGCCAAACCTTTTTGTGCCAGTGAGACCGAAGACGGGAGGCTTCTGGCCTTTCAAATAGACCATCCGGAGGGTCGGGGAAAGCTCGATATCTGGTTCTCCCGCCTGGAGAACGGGCGTTGGTCCGTACCCTTCAATGCGGGCCCGCAGGTCAACACCGGGTCCCACGAAGCCGATGCCAAACTCTCGGCTGACGGGAGCATCATGGTTTTCCTGCGCAGCGACGATTTCAGCAAATCCTCGCGCGTCTATATCTCCCATTTCCGTGACGGCTCCTGGTCCACAGCCGAATTGTTGGGTCCTCCCGTCAGTCTTCCGGATACGGTCCAATTCGGAGCCTTGCTCTCCAAGGACCTGAGAAGACTGTACTTCTCCAGCAATCGGCCGGGAGGACAGGGCGGATTCGACGTCTACACCAGTGATCGCATCGGCTCCGGCTGGGACCGGTGGGGAGAGCCCGTCAACCTGGGCCCGGTCGTCAACGGCGCCGGCGACGAAAACGACGTGGCCGTCAATCCCGACGAAACCACGATCATCCTTCCACTGCGGAGGAATGATTCGCTAAGCGATAGTGTGGATCTCTACATCAGCAGAAGAGTCAACGGTCAATGGACTCCCTTGCAGAACATGGGTCCGCGGATCAACACTCCCGGAACCGACACCTGCCCCTGGCTGGGCTACGACGGCCGGACTCTGTACCTGAACTCCACCTGGGATGGGCTGGTGGGAGGAAAAGAGGGAGCGACCTGGATTTGGGCCATTCGCCATTCCAAGGAATTTTGAAAAAGGCGACAAAGTTACTGGCCCTTTTTCCGTGCTTCCCTTCGAGTCCGGCCTGAAAAAGCGTAATCAGTTCAAGAGTCGGGGCACCGTACGAGACCAGCTCTTGTTGAAGTGAAGCTTCCCATCGACCGTTATCGTCAACTGCACCAGGTGGCGAAAAGCCGTCTCATCACTGGTGGTCAGTTCATTGGCCTCTATCCGTATGTCTGAACCCAACTGCTTGAGAGTGTAGGCGCAATAGGCCTTCAGTACCGCCTCGGCAGGATTGACAGTGGAGACGGTGAGGCTGGAATGCTGTTGCAGGTCAAAACCGGCCGATTCGGGCACGTGCACCGGAGCAATGCGAAATATGGTCTTCTGATTCACAAGGTCGTGGGTGATCGAGTATTCCTCCGGTGTGGACAAGTCTTGTGGGTCGGCATTGGACAATCGCACCAGATCGGGCTGGGGCAGCTCTGCATTCTGCCCGGGGATCACGGGCAAGACGATATGTGACGGATAGCGGCTGCCTCGATGGATCGTATTGATGGCAGGTTCGGCTGTGGGCCAGGCATTCTGGATGTCGGCACTGGCAATGGCCACGCGAATCCGGTGCCCGGTCCCGAAAATATAGGACATCGTTTTCAGGTCGATCTTGAGTTCATACACTTGCCCGGGTGTAAGAGGCTCGGGATCGAAGTGGGAGTCGCGGTGGGTGGCATTCAAGCCTCCATAGCGAACCAGTTTGGAAGTGCCGTCCGGCGCCACATCGATGAGCTTGACCCGAAAGTAGGCCACCTCGGCCGTGGAGGAGACGTAGATGACGGCCGTGGGGGTTCCCGTCACCTCCAGATCTTCTTCCAGTGGAGGCGTTGTATAGGTCACCGAATACGCCTCGTCCCAGCGCTGGTCGATGGGCGTTCCCCAGGGCAGTATGCCTCCCCCCCAGTGAATCCCGGAGGTGATTCCCACGCCAGGGTTGTAAGGGTATTCGTCCCGCTCTTCAACGACCGTGCCACAGGGCTCCGGGCTCAGCTTCCCGTGGGAATGAAAGTAGAGGGGCGTGCGCCGGGTCCGGGCGATCGGCCACTCTCGCTCCGATCGCCAGAAACCCTTTTCTTCGAGGGGCATCCGTGCGGAAGGCGGACTGTACCGCTTGACGAAGAAAGTGACCGGCGGCTCGTCCATCACCCCGTTGTCGATCCCTTTGAGCCAGTGGTCGAACCAGTTCAGGTACAGCGGACGGGTATCGATCCTGGGGCCGGGCACGGCGCATTCTTCTTCGCCGTACCAGTGCCCCCAGGGACCCACCAAGGCCCGCTTGTGGGGAACCTTCAGTTTTGAGAAGGCACGCAACAGCGCCGTGGGATAGCAGTCCGACCAGCCGGCAATTACGAAAACGGCACATTGGACCGCGCCGTAGTCCGTCGACAGCGACCGGTCTTGCCAATAGGGCCCATCCAGTTGATTCGAAATGTAACCGATGCCCCAAGGTTGGCTGTTTTCCAGGCGCTGTTGCCAGATCTCGCTCCACTTCTCTCCCACGATCTCCGGGTCGGGAGGCGAGAAATTGTAGGCGTTCATCAGAGCGGAGTAACTGTCGAACATGTAGGGACGAAGGACACCCCCCGGATAGGTCCACTCGGTATAGACGTTGTCATTGGCCGAGCGCACAATGATGGCTTTCAGATGGGGGGGCGCCTGCACCGCGACTTGCCACTGCACCACTGCACTGTAGGACTTGCCGATCATCCCCACGTTGCCGTTGCACCAGGATTGGGCGGCGATCCATTCCACCATGTCGTACCCGTCCTGCCGCTCGTCCGCAGAGTAGATGTCCTTGCTCCATCCACTCGAATTGCCCGTACCACGCACGTCGAATTGGGCAATGACATATCCGCGCCCGGCCAGGTAGGGAACGACTGGGGGGTACTCCTCTCGATAGTCGGCCAAGGGTTTTCTGATGCGGCGATAAGGGTTGTATTCCATTACCGCCGGGAATCGGCCTTCCGCGTCCGGCCGCGTTATCTTCACTCCCAGCTCCACTCCGTCGCGCATCGGCACGCGCGTGTAGAGGATTTTCACCTGGTATTGAAGGTGGGAGCGGTCCCCGCTCCGTGAATTTGCTCGCACCATGGAGGGACCTCCTAAACCGTGCTTCTCTCCTGACCCGAACTTGAATGCCGACTGCCGGCCTTGGTAGGTTTTGCCTGCAATGCTGGTCGGTCTCTTGCTCTCGGGGCTCCTGCTTTCAGGTCTTCAGACTCCACCCCAGCGGCAACAGCTCGGGCAATACTACCAACAGGCTTCCGAGGCGGCAAAACGACAAGATTGGGTTTCAGCCGAGCAGACCTACCTGGCCATATTGAGGCTGTCTCCCGAAAGCGCCGATGCCAATTATGGGCTGGGTCTTGCCCGTCACTTCCAGGGGAAATATGAAGCGGCCACAGGAGCCTTCCAAAAAACATTGCAGCTCGATCCCGACATGATCGAGGCGAACCTTTTTCTGGGGCTCGATTACTATCTTCTTTACGAATACGAGAAAGCACTCGGTCCTCTTGGGCGGGCTATCGCCGCTCGTCCCGGGGACATCAGCCTTCAGTTGTGCCTGGCTGGATCTTATTTGGCGCTGAACCGTTTCGGTGAGGCGATCGATTTGCTCCAGGAGGTGACCCGAAGAGATCCCGGCCATGTCCCGGTCCTTCACATGCTGGCGCAGGCCTACCTCAACACCAGAAAGTTTGTCGAGTTCGAGCAAATTTACGAACGGCTCCGTAAGCTCGACTCCGGCTCCTCCCGAACCCATCAGGTACGGGCTGAGGCGTACGTTTTTCAGGGCCGTCCGGAGGAGGCCCTGAGCGAATACCACAAAGCACTTGCCCTTGACCCGAATCTGGCTGGACTCAACCAGGCTGTGGGGATTCTATACCTGGAGAAGGGGCTGTACGAAGACGGCCGGCCCTATCTGGAGAAGGCGCTCGAATTGGAATCGGATCTTCCGATCGCACGTCTGAACCTGGCTGTCATCAAGAATATGGAGCAGGAGTTTGACGAGGCGATTCTGCATCTCAACATAGTGTTGCGTGCCAACGACCGGCTCCCCCAAGCATTTTTGGAACTCTCGAAGGCGTATGCCGGCAAGGGGCGTTGGGAGGAGGCAGCAGCAGCCGTAGAACGGGCCATCGCCCTGGACCCCGATGAACCTGCTCCCCACTATCAATTGGCCCAGATCCATAAGAAATTGGGAAACGTGGGAAAAGCCCTGGAGGAACTTCAGCGCTTTCAGGCGATTCAACAGAAAATGAGGCGGGAAAAACATCTCGCCATCGAGAGTGGTCTTCAAGAAAAGCCTCAATAATCGTCAGTTCGCCGTTGGGGAAACAGGCAGACTCACGTCTTGCCGTTCTTTTTTTCAGGCGTCGAATACACTGCCAACGGGTCTGAGGCGAAGTGTCTTCAGCAACTTCTTACAATCGAGGAGAATCCAATGACGGATCTGAAAAAGGTTGGCTTTGGTATTTGTCTGTTGGGCCTGACGGTGAGCCCGTGGGTGCATGGTTCCAACCTGAGAGCCGGGGTGGCCAAGGTTGATATTACTCCGGCTCCGGGCAAATACATGCTCGGTTCCGGGACGACGCTGGCCACCGGAGCCCATGACCCACTGTACGCGCGCGTCCTGGTGCTGGAGGTTGATCAAACACGGCTGGCACTGATCACGGTCGATCTCTGCCGGGTCTTTCAGGAACCCTTGATGGAGCGTCTGCGCCAACAAGTCAAGGAATCAAGCGGAATCTCCTTTGTGCTCATGGTCGCGACCCACACTCACTCCGCTCCCATTATTCCCATCAATGAAAATTTTCCCTTGACCGGCATGGTGGCCTGGCAGGAGGACGCCGTCGCGAAAATCGCAAAAGCCACTGAAAAAGCTCACGGGCGGGCGGCGGAGGCGTGGCTGGGTACAGGTTACGGAATGGCCTACATCGGCCACAACCGGAGAAAACTGAACCCGGACGGCACCGTGACCATGATGTTCAGGAACCCGACCAGGATTCCTACCGCCCCCTTCGATCCCACGGTGGCAGTCCTGCGCATAGACACCGAAAACCGAAAGCCATTGGCCATTCTCGTGAACTACGCCTGCCACCCGGTGGTGGTGATGGCGAACCTCAAGCAGTATTCGGCCGATTTCCCCGGAGTCATGTGCAATACCGTGGAAGAGGCTTTCGGCCCTCAGACCATGGGGTTCTTCCTGAACGGCGGCGCCGGCGACATCGACACCTATTACACGGGCGTGCCTCTTGCAGAAGACCCGGTCGCAAGAATGGAGTGGAGCGGGGAAACGCTAGGCGAGGAAGCCGTTCGCGTGGCCAAGAAGATCCGGACCGAACCGTCCCCTGAAGCGAGCCTCGATTTCTCCGAAGATTGGCTGACGTTCGGTTTTCGCTGGGACCTGGAAAAGTACATGAAAGCCTTTGAGAAGAGTGTGGAACCCGAACTCCGCCAGTACTATCTGCCCGAAATCAAGCCGGAAAAGCGAGTTCCCGTCACCACCATTCTGATCAACAAGCAAATTGCATTCATGGGAATGCCGGGCGAGCCGTTTATTGAGTTCCAGATGAACTGGCGCGAGCGGTCTCCTGTCTCCGATAGTTTCTTCCTGGGTTACGCGAACGGATTCTTCAGCTACTTTCCGACCATTCGTGCGGCCACCGAAGGCGGCCACGGTGCCAAGAATATCTGGGCTCGAATCGAACCGGGCGCCGGCGAACGGATCGTGGATCATTGCATCATTCGAATCTATGAGATGTTGGGGCGTTTGACCGATGACCCGGCGGTGCCGGCGCCAGAGCAGGAAGTTGAGGAGCGATAGCGCGGAATTTGAGGAGTGCCTGGGGAAGTTCTTCCGAGTCCATCGGCGACGAGAGTTGCCCTCCGGGTCCAGAGTCTCCTATCTGGCGGCAGCCGGACCCGGAACGGTGACGCCTTCCAACTCCAGCAACTGCCGCTTCAGGTCCAGACCGCCCGCATAACCCACCAGGCGTCCATTGGAACCGATGACCCGGTGGCAGGGAACCACCAAGGGTAGTGGGTTGCGGCCCGTTGCCGCACCCACCGCGCGCGAGGAGCCGGGACGCCCGATCCCGGCCGCCACCTCGCCATAGCTTCGCGTCTGGCCGAAGGGGATCGATCGCAGCCGGGTCCAGACCTCAATCTGGAACGGCGTCCCCCTCAGATCCAGCTCCAGATCGAACTCTCGTCTTTCCCCCGCCAGGAACTGCCCCAACTGCGCCGTTGCACGCCGCAGAACCGGGTTCCATCCCGGAGCTGCCGGCCCCCCGAAATGCCTGTCGAACCATCCGGAACAGTCCGCTTCGCCGGGGAGGAGCAACCGGCAGAGCCCCTGATCGGAGGCGGCCAGGAGAAAGGTGCCCAGAGAGCTGTTCAAGAGCTGGCAGCAGAGAGTTCGCATGGATCAGATTCCTTTCGCGCCGAGATTCCGTGGTCCCGCCATGGTACGTGGTGCGTGAACCGGGTTCACGCCCGGGGGTGGAACTTGTTGTAGACCTTCTTCAGGCGCTCCCGGCTGACGTGGGTATAGATCTGGGTGGTGGAGATGTCGGCATGCCCCAGCATCACCTGGACCGCCCTCAAGTCGGCTCCATTTTCCAGCAGGTGAGTGGCAAAGCTGTGACGCAGCACGTGGGGACTCAGCTTTCCGTCGATTCCCGCCCTCCTGCCGTAGTTCCGGGTCAATTTCCAGAAATTCTGGCGGGTCATGGGTCCGCCCCGCCGGGTCAGAAAGAGGAACGGACTCGAGAAACGCTGGTGGAGAAAATAGGGCCTTGCCTCCCGCTGATAGGCGTCCACGAACTCCGCGGCCTCGTCCCCCAGCGGAACCAATCGCTCCTTGCTTCCTTTGCCCATGGTCCGCAAGAAACGCGCCTCCAGACTCACCTCGCGGACCCGGACCTGGACCAGTTCCGTGACCCGCAGACCGGTGGCATAGAGAACCTCCAGCATGGTGCGGTCCCGCAGGCCGTATGGAGTGGAGAGATCCGGACCCTCCAGAAGACGTTCGACCTCGTCCGGCTCCAGATAGATCGGCAGTCTTCTCCAGAGCTTGGGCGATTCCAGGGTCTCGGTGGGATCCTTCTCCACGTACCTGTCCAAAAGCAAAAAACGGTAGAAGGATCGAAGACTGACGATCTTACGCATGATGGAGGAGACCGAGAGCCTTTGGTGCAGGCGGCGCACAAAATTGAACAGATCCTGTCTTTCCGCCTGGTTCAACTCCAGCTCACGTTCCTCCAGGAAAGCGAGGAACTCCAGAAGATCCCGGCGATAGGCTTCGACCGTGTTGGGGGAGAGCCCCCGCTCCACGACCAGGTAGTTGATATAGCTCTCGAAGGCCCGCCGGCGCGTTTCGTCCTTCATTTTCTCAGTCGGGCAAAAAGGTGTCCGACCTCCTCGACACCCAGGAGGCGGCAACAGGCAAAATAGAAGAGAGCTCCGGCGCCGATGCATCCGAAGAGCGCCGCCGCGTCCCCCAGCCACGTGCTTCGAGCCACATCCAGTTGGAAATAGCTCCCCAGCAATACGACCAGGATCCCCATGAGGATCGACGCCCCCAGGTTCTTGGCCACGGTGGAAGCCACTCGATGCGACGCCGACGAGCCCACTCTGCGACCGAAGGCACGGATCAGGAGAGCCAGATTCACCCAGACCGAAACGGCCGTCCCCAGAGCCAGACCCAGATACTTGTGGGCGGGGGGAAGCAGCCAGATCAGGAGCAGGTTCACGGCCAGATTCGTGGCGACGGCGATCAGACTGCTCCGCACCGGCGTCCGCGTGTCTCCCAAGGCATAGAAGGTGGGGGCGTAGACCTTGATGCAACTGTAGGCGAACAGCCCGAAGGAATAACAGATCAAGGCGGAAGCGGTCTTTTGGGTGGCCTCGGCGGTGAACTCGCCGGTTTCGAAGAGCAGACGGACGATGGGTCCGGCCAGGATCAGGAGCCCGACACCGGCGGGCAGAGCAATCAGCGAGACGGTCTTGACCGAATGGGCCACCATCGCCTTGAGCCCGTCCCATTCTTCCCGGGCGGCCGAAATCGACACCTCGCGGAGATTCACCACGCCCACCGCCACTCCACAGAGTCCGATGGGCAGGTACATGATCCGGAACGCGAAGTTGAGCCAGGAGATGGGTCCGTCGCCGCCCAATAACGAGGCCAACTGCGTGTTGACCAGAACGTTGATCTGAAGCGCGCTGACTCCCAGTAGAGCCGGCGCTACCAGCCGCCCGATCCGGCGCAGCGCCGGGTGCCGGAAGTCGAGACCCAAACGGAATCGGTATCCCTGCCGGTAGAGGAGGGGGAACTGGATAGCGCATTGAAGAGCCCCGCCCACCAGGGCGCCCAGAGCCACGGCATAGACGGCAAGGATCCCTTCGTACTCGAACCAGGGGACGATGAAAATACAGAAAAAAATGAGGGCCAGGTTGAACAGCGCCGGGGCGAGCGCGGGGACGAAGTAGCGATTCAGCGCGTTCAGCATCCCCATCAGGATCGAGGCCACGGAGACGAAAATCAGGAAGGGGGAGAGAATCCGAACCAAGTGGGAGGTGACCTCGAGCTTGCCTGGATCGCTCGCAAACCCCGCCGCCAGCAGATAGACCCAATAATCGGACAGGGCGAAGAACGCCACCGCCAGCAGCCCCAGAACGAAGAGCAGAGCGCTGACCACCAGATTGGCCAGGCGCCACGCTTCTTCTTTGCCCTGCTGGCGAAGGATCTCCGTGAAGGTGGGGACGAACGCCGAGCTCAATGCTCCTTCGGCGACGAGATCGCGGAAGAGATTGGGTATCCGGAACGCCACGTTGTAGGCGTCCATGTAGGCCCCGGCTCCGAAGAGCCGCGCCAAGAACCGGTCCCGGACCAGACCCAGTATCCGGCTGAGTAAAACGGCGGCGCTGATGCTCCGGGCGGCTCGAGTCGACCGAATCCTTCGTTGGGACTCCTGATTGTCGGCTTGGACCATCCCGCGGTCACTTGCTTGAGGGAATCGAAACCGGCGTTACCAAACGCGTCAACCCGCGGTTACGCTATCATTCTCATCTGACCCGCAGGTTCGGGTGTCACGGGGTACGGAATGAAGCTTGGAGATCTCGCCCAGGAACTGAACTGCGAACTCCGGGGATCGCCTGAAACCGAGATCGACGGGGTGGCCGGCATCGAGGAGGCGACGGCGACCCAACTCACTTTCGTCTCCAATCCCAAGTACTACTCCAAGATCCCGTCGACTCGAGCCGGAGCCATCGTGGTGTCGCGGGACGCGCCCGATACCGGCCTTCCGACGCTGCTCAGCGACAATCCTTACCTGGCATTCGCTCGTGCCATCCCCCTTTTTTACCGGCCCCCGTCCGTCACTCGGGGAATCCACCCCACGGCCATCATCGCCGAGACCGCCGAACTGGGAGAGAACCACTCCGCCGGAGCCCATACGGTCATCGGCGACGGGGTCCGGGTGGGCCGCAACGCCGTGATCTACCCCAACGTGGTCGTCTATCCCCACGCCCGAATCGGCGACGACTTCGTGGCCCATTCCAACGCCGTGGTACGTGAGCACTGCCGGCTGGGCGACCGCGTGATCCTCCAGAACGGGGCCGTCATCGGAGGCGACGGATTCGGGTTCGCTCCCCGTGCCGACGGCAGCTACTTCAAGATGGTCCAGTCGGGCGTGGTGATTCTGGAAGACGACGTGGAGGTGGGCGCCAATGCCTGCATCGACCGGGGAACCGTGGGTGAGACTCGTATCGGGAAAGGGACGAAAATCGACAACCTGGTCCAGATCGGACACGGTTCGACCCTCGGGTCCCACAATATTCTGGCGTCCCAGACCGGGCTCGCCGGGACCACCACCATCGGGAACCACGTGACCCTGGCGGGGCAGGTGGGCGTGGCCGGCCATCTGAAGATCGGAGACCGGGTCGTGGCGACGGCTCAGACCGGCATCGGGCGGGACGTTCCCCCGGGGACCGTCGTCTCCGGATCACCGGAGATGGAAACCACACTCTGGAAACGGAACTACATCCTGATGCACCGATTCCCCGAGTTGGTGAAGACGGTCAGGCGGCTCCAGAAGGAACTGGCGGAGCTCCGCAAGTCCCTGATCGGCCGCTAGGAGCCTCTCAGACAGTCAATTTTCGATCCGGCGGGTCAGTAATGATAACGCGCCTGGAGGAACCGGACCTCGTTCTCCAAGACTTCGGATATGGGGTTCGCACTCGCCTTGGGCTGCGGGTTGCCGACCTCCAAAAATCCGGGTTAGACTGTGAAAAGTCATGACTTATCCAGAATCGTTCCAGCGAAGAGAGTTTCTGAAACGAGGCGGCGCCTTGGCGGCGGTCCTCTCGACGGCTCCGGCTGGAGCGCAGTACAACGGTGATCCCGGTGAGCCCAATCCCCACACGCAGCCGGCCCCGAATCGCCGGGACATCATCATCTACCGCGATCCCTTTGCCTATTGCTCCCATGCTTCCATCGTGCGGCTGGCCAACGGCGAGTGGGTCACTGCGTTCAACGAGTGCCAGAGAATCACCCCCTACACCCACCCGCCGGGTGATCCCCACTTCCACAACCTGATCTCCCGTTCCGACGACGAGGGCCGCACCTGGAGCCCTCCGGAGGCCGCGCCCAACTGGGACTGGTACGGGGTCGAGTGCCCGGGCCTGGCCCAACTTCGGGACGGGACGGTGGTCCTGAACCAGTGGCAGTTCCTCTGGTATCCCCTGGCCCAGGGGAGGAAACTCGCGTCCCAGGGAGAGGAGATCTGGCTCAGAACCAGCCGAGAAGGGGGTTGGCTGCCGGCAGCTTCCGACTCCGCTTTTGACCGGAGCCTTTACCCTTGGGCCCGGGCCAACGGCGGCTGCTACGTCCACTTGAGCTCCGACGGAGGCCGCACCTGGGACCGAACGGTCCGGATCCCCACCGAACCCTACATGGGAGGCTATACGCCCCGGGGCGTAGCTCAACTGCAGGACGGAAGCGTCCTCATGGTCACTGCGGACCACCCGCTGAATCGTACCGCCTATGCGGTGCGATCCCGGGACGGCGGTTTGACCTGGAGCCGTCCGGTGGTCGTCGGAAAGGTGGACGAAGGTGATTTTTCCGAACCCACGGCGGCAGTCCTTCCCAGCGGGAAGGTGGTGGCCATGATTCGCACCAGCACCCGCTACCTGCACCAGAGCGAGTCCTCGGACAATGGATCCACCTGGACCCCCGTCCGCAAGACCCGCGTCTGGGGCTATCCGGGGCACCTGCTGCACCTTTCCGACGGCCGGCTGTTGGTCACTTACGGCCATCGCCGCTCGCCTTTCGGGATCCGAGCCTGCCAGAGCCGCGACGGCGGTCAGACCTGGGACTACGAGCAGGAGTTCCTGATCCAGGGCGATTTCCCGAACCGGAATCTGGGCTACCCGGTGACCATCGAATACCGGCCGGGGCATCTGTTCACCATCTACTACGGGGAAGAACCAGACGGGGTCACCAGCATTCGGGGCTCCTACTGGGAGATTCCCGGCTAGCCTCATGACTGAAGTTCGCCCATTGCGGTTGCTGTCGGCGAGGCGTGTCACCGGTAATTCCGTTGGCGCGGCGATGCGGGCCGCTCTGGTGGCAGCCGTCATTTTGGGACACTCCCAACCTCTTCTGCCGGTCCAGACTTCGGATCCCAAGAAACCACACCATCACCATCCGAACCCGGCAATCCAGGACAAGGGGGACCACCCAGCGGCTGATCGGGATCTCTCCCCGGGACACCGGCGCATGCTCCAGGTTCTTCGGCAGGTAGCCGTCGAGACGGATAGCAAGAATCCCTACCAGGGAGACAGCGTCGTGCGCGACTACCGGCGCCAGCTGGAGGAGTTGGAACAGAGCGCCTCCGACCCGGACACTCCCTCCTATTGGAAGAACCTGAACCGCTGGGACATCCTGCTGGACCTGGGAGTCGCCGAGGTGCGGCTCGGCGAGGAGGAGGCAGGCATCGAGCACCTGAAAGCCGCCTATGATCTCCTGCCCGAAGTCCGCACCCATCTCCAGCGGACCAAGGTGGACCAGACCATCTTCGAGTTGGGCGTGGCCTACATGCGGATGGGGGAGACCCAGAACTGCACCGTCCAGCACGGTGCCGAGCGCTGCATACTCCCTCTGCGGGGAGAAGGAATCCACTCCCTCCCGCAGGGATCCACCCGGGCCATTCGGTATTTTACCGAGATGCTGGACAACTCTTCTCCGGAAGAGGGCTACGGCTACTATTATCCGTCCCTTTGGCTCCTCAACATCGCCTACATGACGCTGGACCAGTACCCGGACGGCGTTCCGGCCCGCTACCGGATCCCCGAATCGACCTTCCAGTCCAGAGTCCCGTTCCGGCGCTTCCGCAACATCGCCCTGAAACTGGGAACCAGCAGCTTCAATCTGGCCGGTGGGGCCATCGTGGACGATTTCGACGGGGACGGTTACCTGGACATCCTCACCTCTACCTGGGACGCCTCCGGCCCGATGCGCTACTTTCGCAACCGCGGAGACGGGACCTTTCGGGAGCGATCCCGGGAGGCGGGCCTGGAGGGACTCTGGGGAGGTCTCAATATGCTCCATGCCGACTACGACAATGACGGGCACCTGGACGTTCTGGTTCTGCGCGGAGCCTGGTGCGGCGTGGAGGGACAGCACCCCAACTCCCTCTTGAGGAACCGGGGGGACGGCAGTTTCCAGGACGTGACCTTCGATGCCGGCCTGGCGGAGGTCTCCTATCCGACCCAGGTGGCCGGCTGGGCCGACTACGACAACGACGGCGATCTGGACCTCTTCATCGGAAACGAATCTCTGAGGGATTACCAGGCCCCCTGGCAGTTGTTCCAAAACCAGGGGAACGGCACCTTTCAGGACGTGGCGGAGCAGGCCGGCGTTAAGGGCTACGCCTTCACCAAGGGGGTCTCCTGGGGAGATTACGATGGGGACCGCTATCCGGATCTGTACGTCTCCAACTACCGGGACCCGAACCGGCTTTACCGGAACCGGGGAGACGGAACCTTCGAAGACGTCACGGTGAAGCTGGATGTCGGGCGTCCCAGCAAAAGCTTTCCGGCCTGGTTCTGGGACTACAACAACGACGGGCATCTGGACCTGTTCGTCTCCAGCTACGCCGGTCACATCGGTCACCAGGCCTCCTACCGTCTGGGACTCTCCCCGGATTTCGAAAAGGCCTGTCTCTACGAGGGAGACGGCCGAGGTGGCTTTCGGGACGTGGTCAGTGAGCGCAACCTGACCGTGCCCATGCAGCCCATGGGTTCCAACTTCGGCGACCTGAACAACGACGGCTACCTGGACTTCTACCTGGGAACCGGTGATCCCAGTCTCGCCAGCATCGTCCCCAACCTCATGTTTCTGAACCAGGCTGGCCAGGGGTTCGAGGACGTGACCATAGCGGGGGGGTTTGGTCATCTTCAGAAGGGTCACGGCGTCGCTTTCGCCGATCTGGACAACGACGGCGACCTGGACGTCTTCGAGCAGATGGGAGGCGCCTTCCCGGTGGACGCCTTCAACGACGCCCTCTACGAGAACCCCGGAAACGACAATCACTGGCTGGCCATCCAACTGGTGGGCCGGGAGTCCAACGCTTCCGCCATCGGCGCTCGGATCCGGGTGCAGGTCGTGGAAGAGGGCGCCAGCCGATCCATCTACCGCCACGTCAACAGCGGGGGAAGCTTCGGGGGCAACCCCTTGCGCCAGACCATCGGCCTGGGCCGGGCCGCGTCGGCCAGCGAGGTCGAGATCTTCTGGCCCACGACCGGCAAGACCCAGCGTTTGGGTAAAGTGAGTTCGGGCCAACTGATCCGGGTCGTCGAGGGCCAGGAAGGGTACGAGCGGGTGCCGCTGAAGCGGCTCCACTTCTGAACCCCATGAAGGAATTCTCCCGGATTCCCTCGCTCCCGGCACTCCGTCGAACTGGCGCTCAGAGCTGAATCACCACCAGCGTGTAGGTTTCCAGCCGGGGCAGCGTGAACCGGATCCGACTCCCCTCGGCTCGGAACTTCAGGTCGGGGATCTCTCCCCCGTCGGGGGACAGCGTGTAGACCTTCCGGACCTTTCTCTCTCCTGGTCTGAGGTTGATCTGCAGGTCCCGGACCAGCGGGTTCTCTTCCATCCCGTAGTTGACCAGATGCAGGAGCAGGCGGTTCTCCCGCTCCTGGCTCAGCAACTCGGCGGTGACGGTCAGCGG
Organism: Acidobacteriota bacterium; assembly: GCA_965217775.1. GTDB lineage: Bacteria > Acidobacteriota > UBA6911 > RPQK01 > JAJDTT01 > JAJDTT01. The sequence continues at coordinate 281,577 of CBDCJH010000002.1, read as the reverse complement.
CCCGTCAATCTCCAAGAGCGGGTCGCCGCCGCCGGCCCATCGGACCGACTCCACCAGTTCCTTCCAGTTGACGGGAAGGTGCCAATACCGGCTGGTCATGGGCTCCGCGGCCGGTTTCTCGACGGCCGGTTTCACCTCGGGCAGGTAGACAACACGGCCTTCGCCTTCGCGGCGCCGGACCGGATCGATCCGCAGAATCGCCTCGGGCTGCCGGGGCCAGGGCACGAATTCCGGAGCCCGGACCGCGAAGAGATCCGCCAACCCGAAGTCGCGGCGGCGGCTTCTCCAGGGTGTCAAGAGGGAGCTGTGCTCGGTGGCCACCAATCCCCCTCCCCCTTTCACGAAAGCGCGGATCTGTTCCATCTGCTCATCGCTCAGGCACTCCTGATCCGCCAGGACCAGCACCCGGTAGCGCGAGAGATCGGAAAGATGGCGGTCGAAGATGAGGTCGAAAGGGACCTTGGCCTGGATCAGGGCCTGTTCGAAGAGAAAGGTGCTCTGGTAAGGGCGGTCGTTGTTGAAGGCCATGGTGGCATAGGAGTGGAACACAGCCACGTCGGCGGCGCTCTCGGGCTTCCGATAATAGTCGAACCGGTCGCGGTAGAAGCGGACATAGCGCCGCTGCGCCGGGGGCGGATCGGGGTACTCCTGTATGCCTCCCACCATTCCCAGGCAACCCCGGTTGTAGGCCATGGCTTCGGCCACCGCCAGGGGAGTCCGAAAGGTGTAGCTGAAGATTTTGTTTCCCAGTCCGGTGGCCGTCTTGTAGCTCCGGATCTTTGAGATCAACACCCCCTCGGGGCTGATTCCGGCCTCGTTGCCCTCCTCCGTCCAGACGATGTCCGTCTGCTCCAGGAGACGAGGGTAGTCCACCCCCTGCTCCCAGACGGTGTTCAGGCCCGACATGCCGGAGTGAGGGTTGTTCTCCACCGCCACCAGTGGATTGAGGCTGTGGATGTACTCCTTCATCTCACGGTAGTACTCGGTCAACTGATGGCAGCGGAAGTCGGCCCACTCCTGGAAGAGGGGGTCGCTGATGGTGGAGAGCGGGGCCTCGTGCACCGGCGGGGTGACGTATCGGAGATCGTTGAAACCCAGCCGCTGCTTCAACAAATCCGGGGTGTATTTTTTCTTGAGAAACTCCCGGAAATCCTCGATGGCCATGGGATGAAAGAACATTGGCCTGCGGCCCTGCGTGCTGGTGTTGTCGAAGTGGATCAGGTCCACCTGGAAGTCCTCCACCGCCATGCGGACCACTTTGCGGATGTATTCCTTGTAGCCGGGATGGGCGAAATAGACCCGTTTCCGGAAGGTCTGGGTGCGGCCGTAATGGACCGGTTGTCCCAGGTAGTCGGGCACGAACCAGGCTTCGGCCTCCGGCTTCTCCAGCAGGAAGGTCTCGTAAGCCACGGTGCTCCCCACGTACACGCCCACCCGGATGCCGTGCTTGCGGCACAGTTCGGCCAGCTTCCGGGCGTAGGCCAGGTGCTCAGCCTCGGCCTCGAGCCCGAAGCCCTTGTAGAAGTGGAGCACCGCCATGGTGACGCCCAGTTCCTTCAACTGGAGGACCCGCTCCTCGGTGTGAGCCTGCTCGTACGCCTCTTCGTGCCAGGTCCTCAGGCTGCCCACCCGCCGCCGAAAGAGAGGCATGTCGTCCCAACCGCCCACGATGATGATGGGCTCCTCGTCGAGCCAAGCGGGTCTTTCCGAACTCGTCGTCACTGGCGGACTCTCACTCGGTTCGGCTCCCGGCCCGCAAGAACCGGCAAACAACAGAACCAGAACCAATATCAGCCCCGTCGTCGCGCCAACTTCCATCTGCTTCCTCGCTTTCCAACGCGGATTGAACAGGAACAGCTTCGAATTCCTCCCGCACGGACCCAGGCCCATCGCCGCCGCGCCCCCCCATTCAGAAATGCGGGTCAAAGAAGCACACCCGCGCGACCGGTCGATTCCGGGGAGATCACAGTCAGATCTTCGCCAAATATGACGGTGCCCCGGAAGATCTCACGAACTTCCGAGATGACCCGTTCCCGCACGCCCGGTTTGTCGATCTGTCCCGTAATATGAGTCAGAACAACGGTTTTGACACCTGCGTCCCGGGCCAGAGCACCAATCATTCCAGGGCTTCCGCAACCCCTTGACATGGCTTCGTTCAACTCCGTTCCCGTGAGGTAGTGGCACATGTGAATGAGCACGTCAGCACCTTCGGAAAAGGAGATCATGCGATCGGTCGGACCTGAATCTCCACTGTAAACCAGAGAGTACTCTTCCGAGTCCAATCGATAGGCCAGGCAGCGCAGATACGGTTGAACATGGGGAACTTCAATGGCCCGGACCGTCCAATTGTCTCCCCGGAACTCGGATCCATGTTCCGCTTCGGCAATGATGGGCCGCGGACGTTCTCTCGCCCCGGTGCCGCCGCGGGCATGATAAATCGCCACACTCATTTCGTTCCGGGTCCTGGCCTCCAGATCGGAATCGAAGACCCCGTCTTTTTCAAACAGGGCTGCCACGATTCGCCGGATCGGCCGAGGACCATAGATCTTCAACTCGGGGATCTTCCCCGCCCCCTGATCCCAGCGCTGGAGAACGTAGTGGGGAAGATCAGTGCAATGATCATAGTGCCAATGGGTTACAAAGAGTTGCGTGATCCCGGTCGGCGCTTTCCCCGCCTCCAGAAAACGGCTGTAGGAACCGGGCCCGCAGTCGAACACAAAACTCTCTGACTCGGTTTCCACCAGATAGCCCGAACCGGCCCGCTTGACCGAGGGTGTCGGAGTCCCGGTGCCCAGTAATGTAATTCTCACGTGGCTGTTCCCCTTCTTCTCCAGATCAAGATCGGCTCTGAAAATTGGTTGCCATTGGATTTTTCCCTCGCAGGGTAACTCCTGCAAGTCCCTTGGAGCTTTACCGGCAAGGAGATCAAAACTATCCTTGTCCCGAATGCAACGCGATGCTTGACCTTGGTCTGACCCGGCAATGCCACCCGAACTGATCATCTCCAACGGGACCCTGCTGGACGGGACCGGCGCCCCGCCGAGAACCGGTGACGTGGCCGTCTCCCAGGGCAGAATCTCGGACGTCGGGAACCTCGGAGCCGTTGCAGACGTCCCCCGGATCGATGCCTCCGGCCTCTACGTGACACCCGGTTTCATCGACATCCACAGCCACTCCGACTATTCCCTGGTGGTGGACCCCCGGGCGGTCAGCGCCGTCAGCCAGGGTGTGACCCTGGAAGTCATCGGAAACTGCGGCCACGGCTGCGCACCGGTGGAGAGCGTGGAGTTGGCGGCCAGCAACATCTACGGCTACCAGTCCTCCCTGGGCATCCCCTGGAAGACCATGGCCCAATACCTGGATCACCTGGAGTCCCTCCAACCGGCCCTCAACGTCGCCACCCTGGCCGCCAACGGCAACCTTCGCTTGGCCACGTTGGGCTTGGCGGATCGTCCCGCCGACCCGGGAGAGTTGAGACTGATGAAGAAGCTGCTCTCCCAGGCCCTGGAAGAAGGGGCGTTCGGATACTCCACGGGGCTGGAGTACAACTGCGAGCAGGGCGCCAGCGAAGAGGAGGTGGCGGCCCTGTGCCGGGTGGCCCGGAAGGCGGGCGGCTTCTACGCCACCCACACTCGAAACCGGGCGGGCGAGGCCCGGGAGACCATAGCCGAGGCGATCCGGACCGCGGCTGCAGCTCGGATCCCGCTGCAGATCTCGCACATCGCCACCGTGGCCCGGCTGGATTCCGACAGCCACTGGGCGGTCCGGCAGGCCCTTGATCAGGTGGAAGAAGCCCGTGCCCGCGGCCAGGACGTCACCTTCGACCAGCACACGCGCATCTTCGGCACCACCAACCTCAGCACCATGCTTCCCCAATGGGCGCTGGAGGGAGGCCCCGGAGCCATCGCCGAACGGCTCAAGGATCCCCGCATCCGCAAGGAGATGAGCGAACACCACAGCATCATCCTCTCGCTGGCTCAACGGGACTGGAACCGGATCGTGGTCTTCCGGAGCCGGGCGCTGCCGGAGATCTCCCAGAAGAGTCTGGCTGAGATTGCCGAGACTTGGAACCTGGAGATCTTCGACACGGTCTGCGAGATCCTGCTGGCGGAGATCGACGACCTGCACGCCACCATGGTCATCTGCTTCGCCTACGAGGAAGCGGACCTCCACCTGCCCTTCTCCAGTCCCCACTGCATGCCCGGTTCCGACGCCATCGCGCTGGCCCCGGACGGCCCTCTGAGGAACGAGACCTTTCACGGCGCCTACACCTGGGCCGGGTACTTCTACCGCACCTTCGTCCGGGACAAGGACCTGCTCTCGCCCCAGGAAGCCGTCCGCCGCATGACCTCATTCCCCGCCGCGCGCCTGGGTCTCACGGACCGGGGCGCGATCCGGAAGGGCAACTGGGCCGACCTGGCCATCTTCAACCCCGACGCCTTCACCGACTGCGGAACAACATTCCATCCAAACCAGGTCTGCCGGGGAATGGTCCACGTACTGGTCAATGGAACGCCGGTCCTGGAGTCGGGACGCCTGACCGGGGCCAGGCCGGGACAGGTGCTGCGCAGCGGGTAGGGTCGACTCCAGCGCTTGGCAGTCCCGGGAATCCGATTCAGAACGACATGAACTCAGAGCCGGGAAACGGCTCGATCAATTCATCCGCCACGGGTTCCGCGTGGTGGATCCGGAAGGCGTAGAGGTCTCCCTGCCGGAGATAGAACCGCAGGCGCACGGGACGGCCGGCCAGCTCTCCCAGGTCCCCGCGATGCCTCCAACGAACCGGCTCTAGGACGCCGTCGAAGCTGGCGAGAACGCAGTCCGCTTGGGTGTACCCCTCAAGGGGATTCCCCTCGGAATCCAGCACCTCCACCTTCAGATCTCCTTGAGGCACCTGGGCGTTGACCGTGAGGAGCCGGCCCTGGAAGACGAGCGGACGGGTGGTCAGGACCCCTATATCGCGGCCGGCTCTCCGGGAGACGAAACCGTTGGTCCGGAATTCGGCCAGACCGGGCCAGATCCGGAAGTCGGGGCTTTTGGAAAGGAACGACTCGGGCGTCTCTCCGGTATTGGCGGTCAGATCCGCCCAGAAGCGGATTCTGGCATCGTCTACCGTGCCATGAGCTCCCCGTCTCCAGCTCCAACCTGAGGGCATCAGTGACCAGGAGAAGCCTCTGGTCGAGGGCGGCGCCAGGTAGGGACGTTCCACGAAGGCCTCGTCGGTAACAAGATCTTGCGCGTCCTTCCCCCCCATGCCGCTGTACAGACCCGAGAGCTTCTCGCGAACCCAGGCGTGGAAGTGGAGGTAGTTGGCCCCGTGATAGAAAATTCGGGTTCGCCCGCCCTGCCGGTGCCAGCCGGTGGGCATGTAGACGACCCCCCAGTCGAACGATCCCGGCGGGCCGTTGGCCAGCCATGCCTGAGCTCCGCCCGGCTGCTCCCAGTGGACGCCGTTGCGGCTCACCCAGAGCTGCAGATCCAGGTGCTGGGTGCGGACGTTGTAGCGGGGGAAGAACCCCAGGTACGAGTCTCCGCTCTTCCGCACGCGGAAGCCGTAGTTGTGGAGGTTGGGATCGGAGACCTCGGGAACCCAAAGATAACGAGCCTCCCAGTTGATGCCATCCCGGGTGGCGTGACGGGCCAGGGTCCGGGCCTTGGTGGAGTTGTCGTACCGGATCCGGCCGCGCCCCCGGTTGGGGGGACCCGGGGAAGTGTAAGCCACGAACTCGCCGGTGGCGCCGTCGTAGCCCATGGCCGCCGAGGTGTCGCCGGAGACGGACATGGTTTCGGTGCCGCCCTGTCCCAGCCCAAACACCGGCGTCGGGCTGGTGACGTAGCTCTTCCCGTCCTGGTCCCAGACCACCAGATAGTAGCCGCGGCTCAGGGCCCATCGATCACTCGTCTGCCGGCCGGTGAAGAGCCACAGCCGGGCCCGGCGCAGGTCCGGGTTTCCCCGGCGCGCGTAGTCCCAGACACCGGCGAAGACGGGAAAGAGTTCCCCCGGCTTTGTCACGTCAAACCCGGCCAGGATATTGTTGGCTCGCGAGCCGTCGAACTCCACTCGACCCAGATCCGGCTTCGTCCAGGTGAGAAGGTCTTCTGAGACGGCCAGCATGTGATAGCGGGTCTGGTCGTAGTTGACGTGGCGGTAGGTCAGTTCGTAGCGATTCTTTTCCCGATTGTAGCGGGCCGAGTTGTCCAACAGGATGGAGTGGCCTTCATAGGGCCGGTCGGGGGAGAGGATGGGCCCGTCCGTCACTTTTCGCGCCGGGTGAAACACTTTGCGGAGACCGCGCGACTCGGCGACCAGGTAGTCGTCCACGAGGAGTTGCGGTCCATCGCCGATCTTGGCCGCATCGCCCACGCGCGGCGCCGGTCCGTTTCGAAAGAGTTGGAGGGTTCTGGCCACCCCGTCCGGGGAGACCACCCCGTCCCGCAGGAACCGGACGCGAGCCCGATAGGTTCCCGGCGGCAGATCCTCCAGGGAGAGGGTCACGCGGGTGTTGCGCCGGGTCAGCGATATCCGAACGGGCTCGGCGACCCGTTGGCCGGTCAAAGGCTCGACCAGATCCACAACCGCCGGAAGTTCGTCTACCAGGGCGCCCGGGAGCAGTTTCAGGTCCAGGCCTGCTTGGGCGTCGTCGATGTACAGGAGCCGATCCAGGTCGGCCCAGATCCATTCCTGGGGCGGAAGGCGAAACAGAGTCAGGAAGAGGATTTTTTCCGTAACCGGATCCCGGCCCGAGATCCTGAGCGTGTACTCCCCGGGATAGAACTGCCGGGGCCGATGCGCCCAGGGCCCGTGTCCCAGCAGCGGACCGAGGCCGAAACTCACCCGGCGGGCATCGCTGGAGGCTTCAAGGTACCGCTCCTGGCGAGTCGATCCTCCGTTGGGAAAGGTGAGATCGGCGCGAACCAGGAGCGCCGGAGACGGACCCAGTTGGAATTGTACCGCGTGGTCCAGATCCCCCTCGAACGCCAGGGTGAAGCCGGAGACGACCTCGGACGGTGGAGCCGCACCCTCCAGATAGGAATCGAGCGGGACGCCGGCTTCGGCCGACGCCAGGGCGAAAACCTCAAGCATCAACGAGAGTGTCAGTAACAGATTCAAAATTCCAAAAGCCGAAAAAGTTTTCATTTTCAAATCCCGATTTTCAATGCCAGTTTCCCGAATCCCCTCGTCCGCCGTCGCCACCGAAGCCTTGGAGCCAGCTTCATTCCAGGCGGGGGTTGTCCCTGGAACAAGCCCCAAACTACAATTCGAACCGGACCCTGCCAAGAGCAATCCTGCTGTTCCTGACTGTGACAGCCGTTTGGGGCAATGCTGCGGCGGAAGTTGCACCCGAGCGCATCCGTTACACCGGCAAGATCGGTCAAATCGTCCAACTCCAGGACGGACGCCTGCTGACCCTCTACACGCTGGGACGGGCAGGCGAGGACGGTTCCCTCAACGGGCCCGAACAGCCGGCTTACGTTCGCTACTCCAATGACCAGGGACGCAGTTGGTCGAAAGAGAAGTCGGATCATACGGAAAGACCTGGAGTCCATCCAGACTGATCGCCGGACCCTCAACGCCTGATCCCGGAAACGCCCAGATGCGATACCCCTTCCTGTGCCAGACCAGCGACGGGTTCGTTCTGCTCCGCTACCATTGCATCGAGCGAACCATCGGGATGAGCCGGCGTGATCTGCTCCGCATCGATCCCGACTGGGTCGAGGATCAGTCACCTGATTGGAACCGAGACAGAAGGGGGAACAGACCGTGCCATATGCTGAGGATCGAAGGCGCTGCGGATTGAGATGCGGTGGCGAGAATCGGAGGAGACTCTACCGATCGTGGCAACTGTGCTGCAGGACGGCGCTGATCTGGTGGGCCACGTCCATTCTTCTGCCGGCGGAGAACTTCGAGGTGATGGTGGCGCCCATGGTTCCGTACAAACGCTACGGCAACGGGACCATGGTCCAGCTCAAGGACGGAAGGATCCTGCTGGCATACAACAATTGGACCATTCTGGGGGAGACCATTGACCGCTCGCCGGCCAACGTCACCGGCAGGATCTCGGGGGACGGCGGGCGGACCTGGGGACGGCCCTTCATCCTGCATGAGATCACCTCCAAGGACAGTTTCGGCCGCTCGGGACCGCCCAGTCTGCTCCGGCTCCGGAGCGGAGGAATCGCCTTCTTCTACGGAGAAATGAACTCCTACCGGAATTTCCCCTATTACATCAGGAGATCCGGCGATGAAGGCGAGACTTGGTCCGAACCGGTGAGAATGACGGGAATCCCCGCCTACTACATTCTGATCAACCACCGGGTGATCCAGCTTGAATCAGGGCGTCTCCTGGCCCCTTTCTCTTTTATCCCTGACGCCCGAAAGTACTACGGATCTCCTCTCGATTCCCGTGGTTCCAGACGAGGTGGGTATTCGTGGGAGGGATTCTGCCTCTACTCCGACGACGACGGTCGGACTTGGCATCGCAGCCAATCCACGGTCCGGCTCCCAAAGTATCCGACTGGGGTTCAGGAACCGGGTGTAGTGGAGCTCAAGGACGGCTCAATCATGATGGTCATCCGCAATGTTCACGAGCGAGTGTACAAGTCCTACTCCCGGGATGAAGGTCTCACCTGGAGCGATCCGGAGCCTATCGAGCAATTGGTCGCACCTCGTTCTCCCGCCGCCATCATGCGAATTCCGAGCACCGGAGACCTGGTGATCGTCTGGAACTACTCACCCAAGAAGGCGCGGACGCCGTTGGCGCTCGCTCTTTCGAAAGACGAAGGGCAGACCTGGGAAAATGTCAAATACCTGGAGACGGAATATCTGGCGTCCCACTATCCCGCGTTCATCTTTCCCAAAGGGACCGACCAAATGCTCCTGAGCTACAAGGTCGGCCAGCGTAATCCCACTTCCGAGGGACTGAAGATCAGAGGACTGGACATCGATTGGATCTACTCTGAGGCGCTTGGCCCCTGATGAGGCAAGCGCCAAATTCCAAACCAAGATCAAATCTCGAACCCGCTACGGAAACCGGGTCATTCCCAATTTGGTGCTTGGGATATGGTGCTTTCTTTCAGTAGTTCCGCCGGAGTTCCTTCTCGAACCGACGTAGCCTCCTCAGCGCTTCCCCTGCGGCCCCGTGTCGGCCCAGGCGCTGGTAGGTCTGGGCCAGTTGATAGTAGGCCTGAGTCCGGTCGGGGTCTTCAGCCAAAACTTGCTCAAAATCGGCGGCCGCCTCCTGAAGCCGGTTCTGACTCAGGTGGATCCTCCCTCGATGGAAGAGGGAGGGCAAATGCCTCGGATCCCGGCGAAGAGCCTTCGCCAAGTACGCTTCGGCCTGCTTCACATCGCCCTCTTCAAAGAGAAGCACTGAGAGGTTGAAGCAACCTTCGACATTCTCCGGATCGATTGTCACCGCTCGGCGCAAGGATTCGAACGCCTTCCGGTAGAAGCCGACGGTGCGGTAGGCATAGCCCAGGTGAGCGTGAGTCTGGGCCGAGTTGGGATCCAGTCGGGTGGCTTGCTCGAAGGATTGGATCGCGGCCCGAAAATTCTTCCGGTTGTATTGGACGTCGCCCAGTTTGAGATGACCCTCCGGATCCCCGGGTCTCAGTTTCAGGTACTTCTCGAACCAGGCCGCAGCCACGCTGAATCGGTGCTGTCTGAAGTGGACCAGAGCCAGCTGAAAATGAGCCTGTGCGTGAGACGAGTCCAAATCCAGAACTCGCTCGAGAGCTTCAAGCGAATCTTGCAATCTTCCCTGCGTTGCGTAGCTGAGAGCCTGATTGTAATGGGCCCCGGCATGCTCCGGGTTCAGGACGATCGCCTGCCGGAAGGCGGTTTCGGATTTTTGGAACTGTCCCTGGCGATCGTAGAGAACTCCCAGGGCATTGTAGGCTTCCGGGTAACGCGGCTGGAGTTCGACTGCCCGGCTCAAAGCCTCCTCCGCCCGGGCCGTCTGATTCTGTTCCAGGTGAGCCAAGCCTAACCAGTAGTGCCCGTCCGCAAAATGAGGTCGCTGTCTGACAAGTTTGTCCAGGACCCTTACGGCAGCAGCAAGGTCGTCCCGACGCAGGGCTTGGATGCCCTCCCGCAGCAGCGCCTGGCGATCCTGGGACCAAGCTTTCAAGAAATCGCCATACGCAAAGGGACTCCCCAGTAGGGCCAGGGAGAGAAACAGCCGGAACCAGCCAGCTCGGTCCGGCGACGCCATCACTCCGGTTCCTCCATCGTCAACAGCTGATTCGCTTCGGTTTCGGTCAGGACCTCTCGTGCTCCCGAGGGCCACTGGATCTCGATTCGGTCGACGGTGTGATTTCGGCCCAAGCCGAAATGCAGCAGCCGATCATGGGTGGAGAGGTAACTGCTTCCGCCAACGGCCTCCCCGACCTGAGTTCTATCCCCGGCCGTGACCCGAATGACCACTCCCACGCCGTCGCGGTTGCTGCGACGCCCACGGGGGCGGATCTGGAGCCAGTTCCTGTCGTTGCCCCCATCGTTGCGCAGCAGATTCGGCGGCTGGTTGCAGTTGGTCACCAGCACGTCGACGTCCCCGTCGTTGTCGTAGTCCCCTAAGGCGAGACCCCTCCCCGCGGCCGGCTTGACCAGGTCGTTCCCCAACAATCCGGTGACTTCGGTGAATTTTCCCGAATGGTTCTCGAACAAGCGTTTCGGCTGCAGGTAGGTCAGAGTATCCTGGCTCACCTCGATATTGTCGATCACGTGGCCGTTGGTCACGATCAGATCCTGGTCCCCGTCGTTGTCGTAGTCGAAAAACCCCGTACCCCAGCCGGTGAGGAGGAGGCTGGGAGCCCCGATCCCGGCCGGAAAGGTGACATCCGCGAACCGGTCACCCGCTTCGTTCCGGTAGAGGACGTAACCTTCGAGAGAGAGGTTGGTCACCAGAAGGTCGGCCCAACCGTCGCCATCGTAGTCGCCGACGGCCACGCCCATTCCCGCCTGGGGTTCCCCATAGCCGCTGTAGGCGGATCCCGAGAAGAAGCCGACCTCGGAAAACCTCCGTCCCTGCTGGTTCAGGTACAGAAAATTCGCCACCGAATCGTTGGCCACGTACAGATCCTGATAGCCGTCGCGATTGAAGTCCGCCGCCACCAAGCCGAGACCCTTTCCTTCCCGATTGAATACGCCGGCCTCCCGGGTCACGTCGCTGAAGCTGCCGTCACCGTCGTTACGGTAAAGGACGTCCGAAACGCCATTGAAGTGATCGGGGTGGCAGTACGAACGGGAGTGGGACCCAATGCCGCAGAAGGGATTGTTTCGGAGGTCGAAAGCGACGTAGTTCGTGACGTAGAGGTCCAGATCTCCGTCCCGGTCATAGTCGAAAAAGGCGGCGCTGGCACCCCACGAATCGTGGCCCACTCCGGCTCGCCGGCTGACGTCGGTGAAGGTCCCGTTCCCGTTGTTGCGGTACAGCAGGTTCGGTCCATAGTTGGTGACGTAGAGGTCGGGGAAACCGTCGTTGTCATAGTCCCCCACGGCGACACCCATGCCGTAGCCGGGCCCCTCGACACCGGCGGCTTCGGTCACGTCGGTGAAGGTCCCATTGCCGTTGTTGCGAAAGAGCTGGTTGGTCAGGAGGTCCGATGGCCGGAATCCGGGAAGGGCCTGTCCGTTGACGAAGTAGATGTCCAGGTCTCCGTCGCGATCGTAGTCGATGAAGGCACACCCCGGCCCCATGGTCTCGACCAGGTACTTTCTGCCGGTGGCCGCGTTGAAATGCCGGAAAGAGATTCCGGACCGAGCTGTTACGTCGACGAACTCGACCTGTTTATCCCGACTCCGGCTGCCTGGAATCGGTGCCGCCCAGGGCGTGGACAGGAGCAGTCCCAGGATCCAGACCGAACGCATCATGCCCGTTGAAATTGGTCGCGAGCGCCGGGTCCAGTCTGGTCCCTGGACGGTGGGAAACTCCAGCTTGAACCCTACGGGAAGCTCTGCAACAATCCGGTCGAATAGACGCATTCATTGATCCCATGCGTGCTGATGCCGCCAGCCTGCTCGCCTGTCTTGTTTGCGGCCTCCAAACAATACGAAATTTTCTCCTCCTGCCGGTCCTCTGGGGAGTCCTTTTCTCCGTATTGCCGGGGTTTGCCACAGCCCAGCCGTCGCGGAACGAAGAGCTTCATGACGTCTACAAGAAATGGGTCGAGCAGGACGTGGTCTATATCATCACTCCAGAAGAGAAGTCGGTCTTTGAAGGATTGACCACCGACGCTGAGCGGGACCGTTTCATCGAGCAGTTCTGGAAGAGACGCGATCCCACGCCGCGTGACGGCGTCAATGAATTCCAGACCGAGCACTACCGGCGAATCGCCTATTCCAACGAGAACTTTCGGTCGGGACTTCCCGGTTGGGCCACCGACCGGGGCCGCATCTACATCACCTTGGGACCTCCCGACAGTGTAGAGCGAAACCCGACCGGCGGAAAGTACGACCGCAGACTGTCGGAGGGAGGCGGAAGCACCACCACCCACCCCTTCGAGCGGTGGTTCTACCGCCACATCGATGGCGTCGGTGACGGAATCGAGTTGGAATTCGTGGACCCCACCGTAAGTGGCGAATATCGGCTGGCACTCCGGGATTCAGAAAAGGACGCCTTCTTTCAGGTGGGTCTGGCTGGACTCACCCTGGGCGAGGAGATGGGACTGACCGATCGGGCGGGCCGGGTCCGCTCCGGTCTGCTGATGCGCCCTTCCGGGCTGCCGGGCGAGTCCGCTTTCATCTCCTCGGACAATCCCTTCGACCGGCTCGTCAACCACTTTGACATTATGAGGCCGCCCCGGATCGAGTTCGCCGACCTGAAGGCCATCGTCGGGACCAGAGTCACCTACGGCAACCTTCCGGTCCGAGCGAGGGCCGACTGGTTTCCCATGACCGAAAGGCAGAGGTTGGTCTTCCTGACGCTGGAGATCCCGAACCATCACCTGACTTACCGGCGGCTTGACCAAGGCTTGTTGCGGACCGAGGCCCACGTCTACGGCGTGATTGAAGACCTCAATCGGAGGGTCGTCTACGAATTCGAAGAGGAACTCTACCGGGAAGTGAGAGAGGGTCCGCTCAAGAAAGAACGCATCCTGTTTCAGAAGAAAACCCGTCTCCAGCCGGGACGCTACAAGCTCACAGCGGCGGTCAAGGACGTCACCTCCAGCGAGATGGGAACCCTGGCACAGGGATTCGTGATCCCGCCGTCCCAGCCGCAGGCGTTGCTCTTGAGTTCCATACTGTTGGCGGAGCAGGTGCTTCCCCCAGAGCAAGACCGCCAGATCACCGACCCCTTCGTCATCTGGGGAGGCTACAAGTTCTTCCCGACCATCGGATCGACCATCGTCAATCGGGGGAGAATCGCCGTTTACTTCGAGGTCTCGGAACTGGAAGTGGACCAGGCGGCCCAAGGGCCTGACGTCACCGTCACCGGAGGGATCTACAGCCCGAATGGTGAGATGGTTCGAGGCCTGCGCCTCGTTTCGGGCACCGAACTGACCCAGAGCCACATCGCCTTCCTTTCGGAACTCGATCTCAGCCGCCTGCCTCGCAGTCGATACATCCTTCGCGTGAACATCAAAGACGACGTCTCAGGACGAGCGAGGGAACAGTCTGTGCCGGTCATATTGGGGAATTAATTTCCAAGAATCTCCCATTTCTAAAGCACTGATCGATAGCCTGTTTGGAATTTTCCTCCTCATTCCTCGTACAACCACTCCACATCGATCCCCCTCACCTTTAATCCGATGGTCCCTTGCAGGTGGCTGTTCCTGACCCAATAGCAGAGGAGCAGCCGGTCGGAATTCGCCGGGAAGAGGAAGGCGCAGTAGGCATACGAAAAGTATCCCGACTCCAGGTACTTGATGTTCTCCCAGGTTCCACCCTCGTCCTTGGAAACGGCGATGGCCAAGGGTGTTCTGACCTTGGGCGAGTAATTCCAGACAATTGCCAGATCTCCGGTGCGAGGGACCCGCATGATGGTCGCCGGAGCGACGGGGGCCACCAGCTGCTCCATGGGTTTCGGGTCGGACCAGCTCTCCCCGCGATCTCGGGAGACGGATCTGTAGACCCGCTCGTGGGCGTTGCGGATGATCATCAGGACCGACCCGTCCTTGAGTTCCACCAGACCAGGTTCCTGAATCCCCACCGGATACCGAGGCAGCTCCACCTTCTTGCCCCGATGCCACGTAGCTCCGTCATCATCCGAGTAGTAGCAGAAACCGATAAAGGAATAGTCTTGCCGCTTGGATATGTCGGGTACGAAGCAGAAAGGGGCCAGGAGTCGTCCGGAGCTGTGCTGGATGACTCGATGGTTGTTCATGACGTAGTAAGCGGGCTCGCCGGTCACCCGGACCGGGGAGGACCAGGTTTCGGCTTCGTCCGTTGAGGTCTTGAAGAAGTAGACTTTGTCGGTATGTGAGTTGAGCTCGCTGTAGACGAACCCGATGCCGCCGCTTTGAAGTCGGAACAGGTTCGGGTTTCCGATCCGGCCCATTCGCGAAAAGTTCTCCTGCAGGACGAAAGGACGCCCCCAGGTGCGTCCACCATCCTCCGAGTAGCGGGCCTTCACCAGGGTGTCGGAGAAATCATTGGTCTCACCCAGGATGGTCCACTCATCGTACGCCAGGAGGATTCGGCCGTCCTTCAGCTCCACCAACGCGGGGGCTCCGTAGCGCTTGTGGGGAACCAGAGGCGCGACCATGACCTCGAAGTTTTCTGCCTGCAAAGTGGTGTCCGCTGGACCGAACGGATACGCCGCAAGAAGAATGAGACAGACAAGGGAGCATCGGGTGGGTTTCATTGATTTCATCCTCTCCTGGATTGTGCTGGTCCGGGGTCGTGGAGTCGTGTTAGAAACCACTATAGCTCAACGATTTCACCGATTGTACCGACTCGCCGCGGTTGCTGGACGGACGTTCATGTCAATGGAAATTGGACAGAAGTTAGCGTTGGCCGGGATACTTCTGGCGACGGGCGGTGCTCTGCTGGCTCCCACCGCCAACCGGATATCCTGGTCCAGGGGAACCGATCCCCCCTTGCCGCGGGGCGGCTACTACGCGGCCCGCCACGGCGATGGTCTGGTGCTGGCGGGAGGGACCTATTGGAAAGCGGGGGAGAAGCTCTGGGTGGATCGCGTCGACTACTACGATCCCGAGCGAAACGAGTGGCGGCAATGGCCTTCCCTGCCCCGCCCGCTGGCCTACGGCGCCATGGTGGCCGTGCGGGACTCTCTCTATCTGCTGGGCGGCGTGGGAAAAACATCCTCCCATCGGGACATCTACCGCCTCAGTGGCGCGAAATGGGTTCGGATCGGAGAGACTCCGTCCTCCCTCTACTACACGGCGGCAGCGGCCGTCGGGGAGCGAATCTATCTGCTCGGGGGAGGACCCAGCATCACGGATCTGGATCGGGCGACCAATGAGGCGTGGGTTCTGAATCTACGTGACCTACGCTGGCGCCGGCTGCCGCCGATACCCGGGTCCCCCCGGGTCATCCATACGGCCGCCTCGTTCGATGGCGACATCTATCTCTTCGGTGGGTCCTTGAAAAAGAAGCGTGGGGATCCCCTCACCAACTTGGACGACGCCTACCGGCTGCGCACGGCTACGGAGCAATGGGAACGGCTAGGCTCGACTCCCGTGGCCGCCCGTGCCTGGTGGGCCGAGCCCGCCGGCAATTTCCTCTACCTGTTCGGAGGCTACAGCGACCGCTTCCTGGATCACGTGTACCGTTACGATCCTCGCAACGATACCTACGTCTTGATCTCGAACCTCCCATTGGGACTGTGTGACACCAAATTCCTCTATTCGCGCGGAGTCTTTTACGGAATTTCCGGGGAAGATCGTGCCCGATCGAGGTTTCCGGGTCTTCTGATCGGCCGGCCTCGCCGATCTCCGTGAGTCGGCGGGGCTCCTTTCCAAGCTGGTTTTTTCAACCGCCTCCGTCTATGATCTCGACAAACTACACACCTTCCCCGAATCGGAGGACGCGATGCCAAGAGTAGCCCTTTCGCTCCTGAGCTTGTCGGTCGCATGGGGCAATGCCCTGGCGGCAGTCGGACCCGAACGCATCGACTACGATGGCAAGATCGGTCACATCGTCCAACTCCAGGACGGACGCCTGCTGACCATCTACACCTTGGGGCGTCCAAGTAAAGATGCTGCGCTCAGCGGTCCCGAGCCGCCGGCTTACATTCGTTACTCCGACGACCTGGGACGCAGTTGGTCGAAAGAGGAGATCGCTTTTTCGTTCGCGGCCGGGCGCGGGAGGATGTTCCTCTACAGGCAGTCGGTGGGTCCCTACCTTCTCCTCGACCGGAAAGGGAATCTCCAGCTGCTTTCCATTCGCTACTACCGCAATCCCAAGCGAGGTGACCCGACGATCGTCGCTCTCTCCGAGCTCCTCCACAATAAATCTGCCGACGGCGGCCGGACCTGGACCGAACCCAAGCGGATCGACGTCGGACACCACTGGTTCCCGTGCATCGAATCCATGATCGAACTCTCCGATGGGCGTCTCCTGACGGCCGGAAACTACGCGACCGACAATTACTTGCCTGAAAGGGGAGAATACGAATATCGGATCATCGTGATTTTCTCGGATGATCAGGGAGAAACCTGGAAACTGGGACCGGACGACATCCGGATCTCCATCGGGCCGGGCCGGGGTCATCCCGGCGCCATCGAGCCGGTCCTGGTCGAGCTGCAAGACGGTCGGGTGTGGATGATCTTTCGCTCCCAGTACGGAGTGCTCTACCAGACCTTCTCGTCCGACGGCGGCAACAGTTGGGAACCCTCCTCGCCCACCACGTTCCAAGCGGCAAACGCACCCGCGGGAATCTTGAGACTCGCGGATGGGAGGCTCATGCTCTCGTGGAACGACTGGGACAATTACCCGGGTGGGCGGGTTTTGGGCGCGGGCCGCCAATACCTGCACGTGGCGATATCCAGCGATGACGGAAAGACCTGGAGTCCTTCAAAACTGATCGCCGGACCCTCCACACCTGACCCGGGAAACGCGAACATGCGATACCCCTTCCTGTGCCAGATCAGCGACGGGTTCGTTCTGCTCCGCTACCACCGGATCGAGCGATCCATCGGCGTGAGTCGGCGCGACTTGCTGCGTATCGATCCCGACTGGATCGCCGAATAGAGCACCAAGTCTGATTCAATTCCGGAGTAAGACTTCCGAAGTCCGCTACGGGTTCGGGTCAGAGTGCGGTTGGCACCGCCAAGCGGGAATGGGACCCTCGCCCACTCCCATCGACTCCTCCAGCGGCGGACTGATACCAAATCAATAGTAGTACTTGAACCCCAATTGGATGATGCGAGGATTGCCGGCTCCGCTGATGAAGCCGAAGGTTCTGGCCGTGGAGACGTTGTTTGCCGGAAAGCCGAAATTGGGATGATTGAAGGCGTTGAAGAATTCGGCGCGAAACTCGAATCGCTGGGTCTCGGTGATCTGGGTCCTCTTGACGACGGAGAGATCGAAGTTGCTGAAGCCGGGTCCCACCAGGATGTTGCGGCCGGAGTCTCCCAAGGTGTACCGGGGAGGAATCTCGAAGGCGGCGGTGTCAAACCAGCGGTTGATGTTCCGCTGTGACTCGGGCAGGTTGCCGTCCGCTCTCCGATAGGGCCGAGGGGCCGCCCCCGCTCCCATGTTGGTGACTCCGCCCGACATCCGGACAAAGAAGGGGAAGCCGCTCATGAACGTGGTGATGCCCCGGATCCCCCAGCCCTCGACCAAACGAGCGGCAAAGCCGGTGGCGTCGCCCCACAGGGCACGGCCGGGGCCGAACGGGAGCTCATAGGAGTAGGCGAAGGAAAACCGGTTCAGAGTGTCGAAATCGGCACGCCCCGTCTCCAGCTCGCGCCGGTTGTCATGCCGGGAAATGCTCACCGCATTCCAGGTGGAAGCCTGGTCGATGGCCTTGGACACGGTATACGCAGCCAGGAAGGAGAGCCCGGCCGCCGCTCGCTTCTCCAGTTTCATGGTCAGGCCGTTGTAGCGAGAGGTGAACCCGTGCTCGCTCGACTGGATACGCGCCCAGTGGCGCCCGTGGGGCGCCCGCAGAATCGGATTTCCCGGACCCGGCGGGGCCAGATTGCGTTGCATGAAGGAGAACAGATCCAGGGTGTGGGACCCGACGTAGCCCAACTCCAACGCCATGTCCGAAGTCAGCTTCTGCTGCACGGTGAGCGCCCACTGCTCCATGTAGGCATAGGGAAGATCGTGGGTGACCATGCAGAAACAGGTGAAAGGTCCCTTGATGGCCTGATCCAGGCCTCCGGCCGGGTTCCAGCGCAGCTCCGGGTAAGCGGAATCGGACACCAGTTGAGGACGCCGCGAGAAGGGAGGAGCACTCACCGAGGCCAGCAAAGTGGTCATCTGGGGAGCCGTGTAGTAAATCCCTCCTCCTCCCCGGATCACGGTGCTGGTGTGGCCGAAGGGTCGCCAGGCAAACCCGATGCGCGGAGAGAAATTGTTCTTGTCCGCCCGGTAGAGGCCGCCGGAAAAGAAACCAATCGGGATGTCCGGGAGGACTTCCCTGTAGAAAGCCTCCACGACGCCACGGGTGTCTTCCGGAAACATGACCGTGTCGGTATTCAGATCGAATAGCGCCAACTCGTTCTCGTCCTCGGACATTGCGGTCTCCAACTCGTAGCGAAGACCCAGGTTCAGGGTGAACCGGTCCGTGACCTTCCAATCGTCCTGGAGAAAAGCGGCGTAGTACTGCATGGAGGCGTTCTGCGCCGCGGGCCCGATGTTTCGGAAGGCCCGAAGCGGCCAGCCCAACAGAAAGTCGGCAAAGGAATTTCCGGTGAAGCTTCCCTGAAACGTAAAGCTGCCGTTCAGTTGTCCAGGACTGAAGTTGTCGCTGTCGTAGGCCCGGAATTCGCCACCCAGCCGAACCGTATGGTTGTTCCGGGTGATGGAGGTGGTGTTTCGAAGATGGATGATGTCCGTGCTGCGAGGACGGGGAATCGTCCCCGCGGGTGCCAGGAAACCTCGGATCGAAATACTGGGAAATCCGAATCCCTGAGCGTCACCATCTAAACCCACCAGTTCGACTCCCAACTGCTGGGCGATGTTTTCCTCTCTCAATGCATGCTCGTCGAGCCGAGTGTGATCGAAACGGGTCCAGCCGAAGAGCGCTTCATTGATGACCTGGGGGCTGAAGGTGTGGGTCTCCTGGACGGCGATCCCCTGGCTCTTGACCGTGGTGACCACGCCTCCCACGCTGGTGGGCAGGGAGGAAGCCGAGATGATCTCTTCGTCATCCAGCGAGTAGCGCACGAACAACTGGTCGTCGTCGCCCAGGTTGTGATCGGTCCGGATAGTGGCCAGATACTTGTTCTCCTCCGTCGGGTCCCGGATGTAGTTGAAGTTTCGGACCGGGTCGGAACTGTTGGGCAGAGGAATGAACTCCATCACCCGCGCGGAGATGGGATCGATCCGGTCCCGGGGAATCGTGTTGTTGGGAAATGGCTGATTGTCGTTGATGGTGTCTCGGATCTGACTTGAGAAAACACCCTGACGCATGTCAGGAGTGGGCACGACTCCGACGCGAGGGTTACCCGAGATGTCCTGGAGGAACGCCTCGAAGGTGCCGAAAAAGAAATGCTTGTTCTTGATAATGGGACCTCCGATCGCGCCGCCAAACTGATTTCGCTTGAGCGGACTGACGTCCCGCGCGAAGAAGTTCCGGGCGTCGAAGACATCGTTGCGAAGGAACTCGAAGACGCTGCCGTGAATTTCGTTGGTGCCACTCTTGGTGACCACGTCGATGGAAGCGCTCGCCACCCGTCCATGCTCCGCCGATACCACGCCGGTTCTCACCTTGAATTCGGCGATTCCTTCGATGGAGGGCGAGATGGCGAAATTGGCTCTCCCGATTTCCCGGTTGTCGACACCATCAAGCTGGTAGTTGTTGTCCTCGGGACGTCCACCGGACACCGCAGGCATGGTCACGCCCCGGCCTCCGGCCTCGCGAGAACGGAAGTCCCGGGCGGCCGGAGTGGCCCCCGTGGTCAGCGTCGCCAGCCGGAGCCACTGCCGGTTGTCCAGAGGCAAGTCCATAATCTGTCTTCCGGTGACCACCTCGCCCACGGTGGCCGTCTCGGTCTCGATCAGAGGAGGCTCTCCCTCGACCGTAACGGTCTCGGTGATCTCCCCCACCTGCAACTGAATATCGACCCGCGCCTGGCGGTCCGTCTCGAGCTCGACTCCGGTGCTCTGCGAAGCCTGAAACCCGGAGAGTTCCGCGCGCACCGTATAGACCCCGATGGGGAGCAGACGGAACTCGTAGTAACCGACGTCGCTGCTGACGGTGGACCGTCCCAGTCCGGTCAGTTCGTTCAACAGGGTGACTTCGACTCCCGGAATGACGGCGCCGGCGTCGTCGGTTACGGTTCCCAGGATGGACCCCACGCCCTGAGCCCACAATGATGGAGACACCAGAGTCAGCAGGACCAAACACGAACCGAGGAATAGGCGTCGGATAGCTGTGGATGGGTTCATAGTCTTCTCCCACTCAGCAAGGCGGCAGACGCCACCGACGCCGAGGGATGGTAAGTGAAAGGAGTTAAACTTGCGAAAAAGGCTAGCAATACAGGTATTAAGTGTCAAACAATTACCAAGCACCAAGGCCAGGGCAAGCACCAATCACAAACCGGAAACGAACCTCATGCACCGTCTATCTGGAACTCGGTCCCCGTTTGGAATTTGGTGCTTGTTTGAGATTTGGTGCTTGGGATTTGGTATTTCTCTCAACGGGGGACAAACCATGCAAAAGACAGCGGACGCGGTGGTGATCGGCGGCGGCATCATGGGAGCCAGCACGGCTCATTTCTTGGCCAAGAAGGGGGTCGGCAAGGTGGTTCTGCTGGAAAAGCGACATCTGGCCGCGGTGAGCACGGGCCACTCGGCGGCCAACATCCGCTGTTCCTACTCCAACCCCGTCACCGTCCAGCTCGCCTTGCGGTCCTTCGAGATGTTCGAGAACGATCATGAGGAAATGGGTGGAGACACCGGCTTCCGGCGAACCGGCATGATGATCCTGCTCGAGGAAGAGCACGTCGCCGCCGGCAAAAGGGTGCTCGAGTCCGAGAGGGAACACCACACCGAGACCCGGGAACTCGGACCGGACGAGATCAAGGAACTGGCGCCCCAGTTCAACCTGGACGGAGTCGTCTGCGGAACGTACCAGCCGCGCGGCGGTTACGCGGACCCGGTACGGACCACACGGACACTGGTACAGGCGGCGGCAAAGTGGGGCCTGGTCGCGCAAGAAGGCGTCGCCGCAAGGAGGATTCGAGTCGACGGCGACCGTGTCAGCGGGGTCGAGAGTGACCAGGGTGTCATTCAGACCCGGCTGGTGGTCAACGCCGCCGGACCCTGGGGGTTCCACGTGGGGAGGTCAGCGGGCCGCCACTACTCCATCCGCTGGAGCCGGGAAGTCGATCTGGTGCTCCGGTTGCCGTCGGACTTCGGCCACTTTCCCATCATCGCCGATCCCGGGTGCCACATTTATTTCCGGCCTCAACGGCAAGGGAAACTGCTGGCCGGCTTGGACTATCCCAAGGAAATCGAACCGCTGGACATCGACGATTACGACGCCGGCCTGGACGCGAACAGCCGGCGCCGCATCGAGCGGGGACTCTTCAGACGCATTCCGTCACTTCGAGACGCCGAGTTCGACCGCGGATGGGCGTCCATCTACACCATCACCGATGACTGGCATCCGGTGGTGGGTCCTGAGGGTGGCCCGGACGGCTACTATGCCTGTTTCGGCGGGAGTGGCCACGGTTTCAAGCTGGGACCACCCATCGGCGAATCCCTGGCCAGCATCATGCTGGGCCAGAATCCCAGGATCGACCTCCACCCACTGCGGCCAAGCCGCTTCGAGGAGGGTGATACGTTCACTTCCGCGTGGGGAGCGGGAAACCGGGCATGACGCCGCAGCAAGCACCACGCCGAACGGTCCATTGGAGGCTTTCACCCAACGGCTATACTGGCGTCATGGGCATGCGAAACCAGTTCGTCGTCACCACGTTCCTTCTGATATGCCTGACTGCCGCTCAGGGATGCTCCGAGGAAACGCGAACGAAACCACCCAACGTCGTCTTCATCCTGGCGGACGACATGGGGTATTCGGACCTGGGATGCTACGGAGGCGAAATCGAGACGCCCAACCTGGACGCGCTGGCTGCGGGCGGGCTGCGCTTCACCCAGTTCTACAACACGACTCGGTGCTGGCCGACCAGGGCGGCCCTTCTGACCGGATACTACGCCCAGCAGGTGCGGCGCGACGTGCTGCCCGGTCAATGCGGGGGCGGTGTCACCGTTCGTCCGGAGTGGGCCCGGTTGCTGCCGGACCTGCTGGAACCCGCAGGCTATCGCAGCTACCACAGCGGCAAGTGGCACATCGACGGCAAGGTGTTGGACGGCGGCTTCCAGCGCTCGCTGGACAGGAGGAACCAGGGCAACTTCTTCACCGCCAAGGGGAGCTACATTGATGACGCGCCGATCGAGCCGGCCGCCGACGAGTCCGGATACTACGCCACGGTCACCACCGTCGACCACGCTCTCGACTGCCTGCGGGAGCACGCCGACACCTACGCCGATCGGCCCTTCTTTCACTACATCGCGTTCATCGCGCCGCACTTTCCCCTCCACGCCCTGCCCCAGGACATCGCACGCTACCGGGACCGGTATCTGGACGGCTGGGACGTCATGCGGCAGCAGCGTTTCGCTCGACAAAAGGAGATGGGGCTGGTCAACACGACCCTGTCGGAGCTGGAGCGGGAGGTCGGACCCCCGTATCACTTTCCCGAAGCCCTCGAGAGGCTGGGGCCCGGCGAGATCAACCGCCCGCTGCCATGGAGCGAACTGACGGAGGAACAGCGGCGGTTCCAGGCGACGAAGATGGCGATCCACGCGGCAATGGTGGATCGAATGGATCGTGAGATCGGCCGCGTGATCGAGCAACTCAAGGCCATGGGCGCTTTCCGGAACACGCTCATCTTCTTTGCCTCGGACAACGGCGCCAGCGCCGAGATCATGGTGCGGGACGGCGGTCACGACCCCAACGCCCCTCCCGGCAGCGCGGCCACGTACCTCTGTCTCGGCCCCGGTTTCTCCAGCGCCTCCAACACTCCGTTTCGGCGCCACAAGACCTGGGTCCACGAAGGCGGCATCAGCACTCCGCTGGTGGTGCACTGGCCTGAGGGGATTTGGGCCCGGGGCGAGCTCCGGCACACGCCGGGTCACGTGATCGATATCGTTCCCACCATCCTGGAAGCTGTAGGAATCGAGAAACCGGCGAGTTGGTCCGGCTACCCTGTCCCCGACGCTCCCGGCCAAAGTCTCCTGGGCGCGTTCACCGAGGACAAGGTGATCGATCGCGAATTCCTCTGGTGGCTCCATGAGGGGAATCGAGCCGTTCGTACCGGCGATTGGAAGCTGGTCGCATCGAAGGGAGACCCGTGGGAGCTGTACGACCTGTCGACGGACCGCGCCGAATCACGAGACTTGGCACGGCTTCAACCGGACCGGGTCAAGGAACTGGAAGCGATCTGGCAGCCCGAGCTCGCCGCCATGAAACACCTCGCAGCCGAGGCTGCAGCAGACGAATCCAAGTGACAGGCGGAGCGCGTCCCGGACTCTGGCCAGCCGATGACTTTCTGGGGTCGAGAATCCAGGTTCCGTCTCCACAGGCGTCCGGGGAAATAGGATTCTTGACGTACGTCAGAAGAGACGGTCCTGCTGTCGTGATCTGGGTCGCCGACGCAATGGAGTTCGCGCCGATTGCAAGGTCTTGTTGAGGTTTTTCTTTTCGGTGTCGTTCAGTCGAGCTTCCAGGCGCACGGGGCGCCGTGCAACCAGATCCTCCAGCTCTACGACCCACTGTAAATCGGCCTTCTCTTCGCCCTCTGCCAGCCGAACGGCCCGATTGAATTTTCCGGATTCCCGCCAGTTGTGCAACGCGTCTCCAGGGAGCCCCGCCCGCTCGAATTCTTCGGCGGCCTCGAGTCTCCGGCCCACATTCTCCAAGATCGTTCCAGCCATCTGCGGATCGGGAGAGTCCACCCGTGACAGCACGCGACCGGCTTCCCTCCACTTGCCCGCCGTCGCCAATACACCGATCGCCTGGTTGCGCAATGCCTCCGCCTCGGCAGCCATGTCGCCCGTATAGCCGATCAGATCGAGCCAGACCTCAACCTCGCCCGAATAGCGAGCTGCCCACGCCGGCTCGGCAGCGCAGCGGCGCAACGCGCTCAAGAGGGACTGGAGCAGGATCGGCAGAGCCGACTGCAGCCACCTGCGATCGTGTGATTCCAAGGCGAGCGTCGCCCGGATCAAAGCGAACGGCGCCTTTGCCCTCCCTCGCGTCCAGTGATTGAAACTGGCAAACGCCTTTCTCTGTGCGTCGTTGCCCCACACCGAGGCCACTTTCCTGGCCGTGTTGACGATCTGGTTCCGTTCCCCATGCCCCAATGCAGCATCGACCATCCTGCGTGCGGCTACCAGGAGCACACTCGTGCAAACTTCTTGGCGAATTGCCTCATCGGCTTCGAAAGCGCCCACTTCCGGCTCGCCGAGCAGCCGCAGGGCTTGGCAGGCTCGCTGCCACGCCCGTGCAGGAACCGTGTCCACCAGTGCCAATGCGTCACGACTTCTGACCAGAATCCGCTCGTCAAGAGGTCGATCGACATCCAGGAAGAACTCCGTCAGATCCTCAGTCGTGAATTCCTCGGGACTTTTCAGCAGGTCCTGGCTGATTCGTTTCTCGCTTTCGTCAGGCTGAACGTCGACGAACACCAGATTCTCCGTCGCACGACTTACGGCCACGCGCAGGCCATCGATGGCCGTGCGCCTTGCCTGGATCTCCAGCGGACCGTGGTTTTCCGTGTCGTGGCGGAGTTGCTTGACGAGCTTCCCGACGTCCAGCACGCAGACCGAACCGTACTCGAGCCCTTTCACGGACTCAGGTGTGTGTATCACGTCGCGATGCTGGTGAGGCACCCATTCGGGAATCGTTTCTTTTGGGCTGACCACTGCTACATCGGCAACATCGTCCAGCTTCTCCACCAAGGAGCCCGCGCTCTCCCGGTCCGGTACGGAGACGTAGATGAGCCGGGCGATGATTTCTTCCTCGACTTGTCTGCTTTTCTGGTTCTTCGGACGCCAGTCCTTGTCGATCAGCCTGTAGAGATTCGATGCTCGTTCGATGACGTCGGAAATCAGACTCGGACTCCGAACGTTGTGATCGAGAGGAATCTCCCGGGGTTTTGTGAGCGTGCCGTTCAGCAGGGAGTTGAGGCGATTCGGGTCGAATCCGGAGGGCCTGACGGTCTGACCGTCATCAAAGGCCATCAGTAGCCACGGGGCATGATTTCGATTCAACGCCAGAGCGCGGCAATACTCCACGACCACCGCCGACTCGAGCAGGGAAAGGTCTTGAACCTCGTCCACCACGACACGGTCGTATGTCTGCAAGCTCGCGGGCAGGTCGCCCGTCCGCAATCGCTCCAAAGCCGTTCGGGCGGCGGCCAGTTCAGGGAAAACCGGTTCGTACCATTCCCGCCACCGAGATCGGCTGATGATCGCCAGCAGTGCCCGGGCGGCCTCGCGTCCGACCTGGCTGTTCGCCAGGTACTGCTCGTCGGACAGGCGCCTGCCGTCGTCGGCGCATTCCATGAGACCGGGTACGGCGCGTCCGAACAGGACCGCTCGCAGCTCGGCGTGGAGCGCGTTCAGATTATCGTGCCAGGGACCGAGGTGGTCCCTCAGTTTCCACCAGGCGAAGGCATTGCTGAATTCCTCGCGGCTCGAGGCCAGGGTGAGCCTTGAAATGTCGGTTCCGCACAGACTGCCGATGAAGACCCGGAACTCTCGGGCATCCACTTGCGATGCGGGCGACGAGAACGCCGAAAAACGAGATCGAGTGTCATCGATCAATGCACTCGACCAGGTGAGGTAGAGTGTCTTGCCCCCGCGCGATTCGACGGCCTTCCACAAGGCCATCGTCTTACCCGACCCGGGGTAGCCGTGGACCACTCTCACGGGCTCCTCGTTCTGCATGAACTCTCGCTGCGCCTCGGTCCAGGGACTCTCGAACGTCCCGTTGGAATCTCCCGCGAGTTCACCCGCCGACAGTTCGAAATACTCGTCAAGGTTGCCCGCTTTCAAGACCCTGTGTTGGTCATGGTGGCGTACCGTTCGCAAGAGGATCGCGCCTCTCGCCAAGCCATCGATTCCCTTCGATTGCGGGCTACCCTGCGGTGTCCACCAGAGGTAGTAGTGCATTCCGCCCTGACCACCAAGCGGGGTCCGGCGCCACCCCCGGTTCGCCGCGTCGCCGCAACCCTTGACGATGGTGGTTCGACCCAAGGCGGCGAGTTGTTGGACAGCGATTGCGAGCCGCTTACTGATCGCCGGACGGCCTTGAATGTCGGCGAGGACGCTGCCGTGCAACCGAATGCGGTCACGCAGGCCTGCTCCCCCTCGCGGCTGACCATTCGTAGCGATGTCCGGACGGAACGCCACTCGACTCCATTGCCGCAGGTGCTCAAATTGCTGAAGATTTCCAGTCACGGGAACGCCCTTCCTCTCAACTCTGCACACCACTTCGATGGAGGAATTATGGTGAAGACCACTGACTTGATCTCAGTGCTTACTCAAATGGACATAAAATGACGTTGTATCAGTCCGTGGTGAAAGTCGCGCGAGCACCGAGACCGTTCCTGCGCCCGCCGGACAAGGCGCGATTCGGGTGCATACCGGGAGTATGTGAGCCGATAGCAACGCAGTCCGCCGGGATGCAGGGACGGTCGAATGCCGTGACGACTTTTGCCACGGGCTGGTATGGCCATCTGTTCCCGCTTCAATGCCTGGGTACGGCGTCTGACGAGTTTCGAGAGAGCGGCCGAGTGCGCCGGCTGAGGGACAGGAAAAGGCTGGAAGCCTTCATGCGCCGTTGCGGAAGAAGCCCTGTCAAGCCGCCCTTGGCCTGAATGATCCGGTCCCGCTTATAGCCGCATCGTCTTATCGGCTTGGAACTTCCGGATCTGTCGCGGTCGCCGCGACTGCCACGGACGCCATGGCATCCAGCTTTGCGCCAATCTCCGAGTCGATCTCGGAATCGGGGATGTGTTCCACCAACTGGTAGAAGTTCCTCTTGGGCATCAGATTCGGCAGGTTCAGATGCTTGCAACATCGACAGGTCCGTCGATCCTTCAAGGTAGAGCACCCAACCGGTCTGTTCCGCTTGATAGTACTGCTCGAACCCAATCTCTTTGAGCGCTTTCAACACCTGACTGTGGTGGTCGTCAATGCGGTGAGGCGGGCCGACGAACGCTATGACCACGTCCCGACCCGCCGCCTCGTTGAGCAGGACCTCGGAATGACTGGCGGCGATAATTTGACTGCCGCTCTGGTTGGCCACATCGGTGAGCAGTCGGTAGATCTGACGCTGGCGCAGGATCTCCAAGTGTGCATCAGGCTCGTCCAGGAGCAGAACTGCACCAGGATTCGCGTACATGTACGCCAAGAGAAGAAGCGTCTGTTGGAGACCCCTCCCGGCTGAGGAAAGGTCAAGCTTGACCCCCCGTTCTCCATAGGTCATCACGATCTCGCCACGCTCGGGAATATAGCGTGGCGGATGCAACTCGGACCCGAACAAATTTTCGATCTGCTCTACCAGCCTGGTCCACCGTAACGGCCGTTCTTCGTGGATCCGAAAACAGAGATTGCGCAATACTTCGGCGGTACGTCCCTCCCCTATACGCACACTGACGGCACCGTAATCCAGACGTGTTTCCGTGGCCGCCAAACCCGACATCGGTGGCAGAAACGCGATCCGGGCGCTTCCCGCTTCGTCCGGCACCGGCATTCGGTCGGGGGACTTGCCTTCGGACAAACGAAGGGGCCGACAATAGAGGGATTCTTCATTCGCATAGTCGAACTCCAGTCCGCAGACCCAGTGCCGGTCGTTGGCCACCCCTTCGACTATCAGATCAATACGGATGTTGCTGGTGCGCTGTCGGCCCTCCTCCTTGCGTACGTCTCGCACGCGCAGACCGCGCCAAAGAAGGTTTGCCTCCGGAACCGGAATCGCAACCAGGTCCCTGCGGTTGACGGTTACACCAGGACGCTTCTCGGGGGTTCTCTTGCCGGATCGCTTTTCGATCCAGCGCCTGAGCCCGATATCCCAGAGGGCGAGAGCCTGTATGGCCGATGTCTTCCCGGAATTGTTGGGACCGATGAAAACAACCGGATTCCCGAGTTCGATCTCGACTTCCTCAAACCGCTTGAAGTTGCGTATGGTCAGCTTGGTCAACATGGACTGTCTATGAGCCAACGACGAGTGTCACCAAGGCGCCGGACCGGTGCGTCCACCTCAGTGCTCTCCGCTTTGAGATTTGCCTTCCCTTATCTGTTACCACCAGGCCCATTCCCCGTCTCCGGATTTCAGAAGCTCCGGGCCGGGACCATTTCGTAGATCTTCTGGTGTTGAGCGATCTCAGCCTCTTCGAATCCTCCCCGGTGAATGACGAGGCGGTGGCGCAGATCAAGGGGCTGGCCCCGGGGAAGATCCACGGGGTGACGGCCGGGAAAGGCGACGTTCTGCATTCCGTAGTGGCGCAGGAGCCACCTTGGCGGGAACTCGGGATAGCTGGGATGGGTCAGCATGCCGACGCCCGAAATCATGCCGCCCAGCCCGAACGACCCGCTGTAGTCGGCCCAGGGGCTGGACTCGCCGACCCGGTCCTCTTTCTGGATTCCCGACAGGTCATGGATGTGGCCGTCCGAGGAGGCCTGGACCCGGACCGTAAAGCCGGAATATCCCCGTGGATTTTCCGAACCGCCGATCCGGATTCCATCCACCAGGGCTCGAAGCCGGATCTGGAAGTCGATAACTTGAGAGTCTGGAGTGGATCGAAAAACCTGGATCCGGACCCGCTCCCGGACCAGCGGCACCAATTCCCCGGTGTCGTCCTTCTGCAGCGGAGAGGTCCAGCGTGCGGACGCCTCCAGAACGGAGAACAGCGGTCCGTCGAGGACTCGGACGTTCTCCACCTCGGTCAGGAAGTCCTTCGTCAGCCATGGGTCGCCGGCCCGTTCGTCTCCGACCCAGAGTTGGTGCCAGGCCCAGAAGATTCCCCGGTGATGAAGATGGTCCTCTGGGAAATCGTCGGTCAGCATCCGTCCATCGAGGCCGTACAGGGGATGAACATAACCGGCTCGCGTGTACTGCCCGTCCAGCGACCGGGGTGCCGATTGGTAGAAAAGAATTGGGCGTGCTCCCTCAGTGACCAGGTAACCCTGGTCATCTGAGACCACCCGGAAGGCCGGTTCAACCTCTCCCGGACCCGGCTTCACCGAGTGAACTCCGGCTGCCGGCGGATCGCCCATCAGCCACAGAATCCCGGTTTCGGGATCCAACTGAGCCAGGGTGCCATTTGGGTTTGTCGCCATTACGGTAAAGACACGTCCCCGAGGAACCGGACCCTCGAAGGTCGCCGCCACCGGGGAGGACCAGCCTTGGGGAATTCCCGAGGGCACGCGAACTCTGGCGCCTGAAGGAAGCTCCTGCCCGTCCCCGGAGCAGCCGGCAAGCGGACAAAGCAGGACGGTGAGCCAGGCCATCCGGTTCACACTCCGTCTCAGACTCTCGAATCCGCTCACGACGATTCCCACGGTAACGGCCCCGGAATGCCACGGCAAGACAGACCCTCACACTTCCATAAGAATCTTCTCCTCTGAGAGAATAGGTGGCCTCAAACGTCGTCGGAATATCAACCGGATTGTTCCTGGAGAAGAGATCAAAATCATGAGCAACGAGAACTCCGTCATTCGAGTCGGCCTCGTCGGCGCCGGCGCCAACACACGCAGGAAACACATCCCCGGGTTCCAGGCCTGCCCCGGCGTGGAAATCGTGACGGTGGCCAATCGGAGCCTGGAATCTTCCGGGCGGGTGGCCCAAGAATTCGGGATCTCCAGAGTGTCCGGATCGTGGCAGGATGTCGTCCGGGACCCGGAGGTGGATGCCGTCTGCATCGGCACTTGGCCCTACCTGCACCGGGAGGTCACCTGTGCCGCATTGGAGGCGGGAAAGCATGTCCTCTGCGAGGCCCGCATGGCAATGAACCTGGGCGAGGCCCGGGCGATGCTCCAAGCTTCCCGTGAGCATCCCAACCTGGTGACCCAAGTGGTTCCCACTCCCCTCGGCCTGCCCTACCACCGGCCCGTGCGGGAGTTCCTCGGCTCCGGCGGGCTGGGGAGAATGCTCTCCGTCGAGGTCCGAGACGTCTTCTCCGACCTGACCGACCCCTCCGCCCCCATAACATGGAGACAGCGCCTGGAGCTGGCCGGATACAACTATGTGTCTCTGGGACAGTGGTGGGAAACGCTGCTGCTCTGGGCGGGTCCGGTCTCCTGGTTGGATGCGTCGGCCCGCATCGTCGTCGACTCCAAGGAGGACCCGGAGACAGGGGAGACGGTGCAGGTCCGGCTTCCGGACCACATCGCCGTCCTGGCCGAGTTCGAAAACGGAGCCGTGGGGAACATTCTGTGCAGCGCCGTCACCGGCAACGTCCCCGAGTCCACTCTACTCGTTCACGGCGACCGGGGCACACTCAAGTACGAGGCTCTTTCGGACACCCTCTGGTGGAGCGAGAGCCGGAGCGGCAGCTACGCCGAAATGCCCTTGGATCCGAAGATCGTCGGAGGCTGGAGAGCCGAAGAGGAATTCATCAACGCGGTGAGGGGCCGGGAGCGAGTCCGGTACCTCGATTTCGAGACCGGAGTTCGCTACATGGAACTGAGCCACGCAGCCCACATCAGTTGGACCGAAGGACGGCGTGTCCACCTTCCCCTGCCCTGATTTTCGGCCTCAGGCCCGGATCAATTCCTGCAGCGCCGAGAGGGTCCGGTCGATCTCGGCTCGAGTGTTGAAAAAGTGGGTGGCGATCCGGACCGCGTCGTGTCCGTCGCGGACATGGTCATCCACACCGATGCCCCGTTCTTGAAGTCCAGCTCTCAGTTCCATCCCGCCATGCCCCGGAACCTCGAAGATGGTGATGCCAGGAGAGGAAAGACGGGGCGACCGGGAACTGATCAATCGGACCCGGGGCAGACTTGCCAGCCTCTCCTTCAGATAGTCGGACAACTGGCGGTTTCGCGCGCCGATCCGTTCCAGACCGAGATTGCGGAGAAAAGCGATGGCGTCGCCGAGGCTGGCGCGGACCGAATACCCGAAGGTCCCCGGCATCTGAAAGCGGCGGGCGTCGGCCGGCTCCTTCAATGCGAGTCCAGGAGAGAATTCGTCCTGGACTTGCCGCCGGACAAAGAGCACGCCGGTTCCCGCCGGGGCCAGAACCCACTTGTGGAGGCTGGCCGCGAAAAAATCGCATCCCAGGTTGCCGAGGTCGACCGGCATCATTCCCACCGCCTGAGCCCCGTCCACCGCCGAGAGCACCCCTCTCTCCCGGGCCAGCGCACAGAGTTCCTTGACGGGGTTGAGCAGGCCGCCGCGTGTGACCTGACAGAAGAACAGGACCCGGGTCCTGGAAGTCATGCGGGCACCGATCCGCTCCAGAATTTTTTCCTTGGGAGGGAGCGGACTGGGCATGGGGACCTCGTGCACCACGATCCCTTCCAGTTGGGCCCGCCGCCTCCAGGGTCGAATCCCGGCGGGGTGCTCGTGGCTCGTGGTCAGCACCTCGTCTCCCCGTTTCAGGGCAATCCCGACGGCGATGCTTTGCAGACCCTGGCTCGCGTTCTGGGTAAAGGCCACCTCCTGGGGATCCACCCCCAGAAAGGCGGCCAGGGAGGGACGAGAATGCTCGATGATCCGGCGGCTCAAGTCGCTTTTGGCGCCGACCGGGTCCACGGCCATGGATCGCCGATTCCGGGTCAGCGCGTCCACCACCGGCGCCGGAGGAACACCGATACTGGCGCAGTTCAGGTAGATCGTGCCCGGCTTTAAGAGGAACTGTTTCCGAATCTGAAACCAGTCTGCCCCGGAACCGGATTGGGAGACGCTCCCAGCCAGAACCGAACTCCCGGCCAGCGCCGCCACCGTCCCTTCCAGGAACCGTCTCCGGTTGGATGTACCGGTGTGAGCCGAACTCCGATCCTTGCCCACTCCCATCTCCGTCGACCAGAAAGGGTCGATTCGGCCGCTCAGCTCTCGACCTTCAGGAGTTTGATCTCCAGGACTTCCCGGTTCAGTTCCAGAAACTTCACCTCGATCCGGAAGCCCGGTTTCAGGTCCTGCCACGACGTCTTCTTCTTCCCCAGTGCCTTCCGGATCTTCCTGGAGGCCTTCACTTTGGCGTTTTCAGGGAAGAAGAGCGCAAAGGAGGTGCCCTCCTTGCGGTCCAGCACGGTGAGACTCATCCGTTCGTGGCTGATCCCGATCAACATGCCCTTGACGGTGCGGGTGGGATTGAAATCGGAGCGGCGCTCAGCCCGGAAGGGTGGAGGAACCGGCGATCCCACATCCTGGGCCAGGACCCATTCCGAGCCGGAGGAGACCAGGCACAGACCGGCGCCGACAACCAACTGCCACCACCGAAAATTACCAGTAAGCCATCGCATCTTCATACATTCGGGCCAGTTCCTCCTCACCGGCAGGGCGAGGAGAGAGTTTCGTCACGCGGTGTTGGGGCAGCGTTCCCCGCACCAACCCGGGGATGTCTCCCGCATCATACCCGATTTCGGCGAGACCGCTGGGCATCTTCAGGCGCCGCATCATGCGAATGATCTCATCCGCCAGGATTTCACCCGCATCCTCCTCACTGGCGCCGGACGCGCGCGCCCCCAGGATCCGGGCGGCCTCCAAGTGGCGTCCGGGACAGGCGGCGGCGGTGAAACGGAAAACCGCCGGAGCGTTCAGGATGACGGACATGCCGTGGGGAACCAGGGGATGGCCGGGTCCGTAACCCTCCGGGCGGAAGCTCTTGACCATGCCGGAGACCGGATAGGACATGCCATGGGGCAGATGCACCCCGGCGTTTCCGAATCCGATACCGGCGTAGGCCGCGGCCAGCAGCATCTGGGAACGGGCTTTTTCGTCCTCAGGATCCGCTACGGCCCGGACCAGGTAGCGGGAGACGATCGCGAGGCTCTGCCGGGCCCAGATGTCGCTGACCGGATTGGAGCCCTGATAGGCGGGCCGCTCCACCGGCCGTGCGGGAAGGGGCCGCTGGCCGAAGGGGATGGCCGTATAGGACTCGAGAGCATGGCTCAGGACGTCCAGACCCGTAGAGGCGGCCACGACGGGCGGCAAGGTCCTGGTGTTCTCGGGATCGATGATGCCCAGCGTGGGTCTCAGTCTCCGGTGAGCGATTCCCGTCTTGGCCTTCATGCCATGCAGATCGAAGATGGCCACACCGGTAGTCTCGCTCCCCGTGCCGGCCGTAGTGGGAATGGCGATCAAGGGCTTGAGCGGACCTGGAACCGGCCGGCCCCGTCCAATCGGATGATTCACATATTCCAGCAAGTCCGCGGGATACGTGGAGTAGAGGTTGGCCGCCTTGGCGGTGTCCATGGTGGAGCCGCCGCCTACGGCGACGAAGGCGTCGAATCCGCCTTCCGTCGCGAAATCGATGGCCTCTTGAAACGAAGCGTCCGTCGGCTCTACGCGGACCGCGTCGAAAAGGGAGAATTCGACGTTTTCACGTGAGAGGGATTCCAGGGCCGACTCGACGGGAGGGCTCTCCGCCAGGTTCGGGTCTGAGAGAACCATGACCCGCTTGGCGCCGAGATCGGCCAGGTCCATCCCCACTTCCCGGGTGGCGCCGCTCCCGAAGCGGATGTTGGACATCGACATTTCGAACGCGAAATCCCGCTTCATGGAGCCTGTCTCTCGAGACGATTCACCCGGCCCGGGAGGAGAGGGGTACGGCCTCAACTCGCCCGGACGTATGGTACTTGAAGGGTCGGAAAAGGCGCAAATTCAGGGCCGATTCCCTCCTCCCACAAGCCTTGACACTCTTCCGGTTCAAACCTACAATCCGCCTTCCCAGGAGGACCGACCGATGGAATACCGACGCTTCGGCAGCACTGAACTTCGAGTGAGCCAGATCGCCTTCGGAGGAGCCACATTCGGCCGGGAGATCGACGGGCCGACCGCCTGGCGCCTCATGGATCGCGCTCTGGAGCGGGGAATCAATCTTCTGGACACGGCCGAGGCCTACAGCAACCGCGAATCGGAACGCATCATCGGCTGCTGGCTCGCCGACCGGAAGAACCGCCAGGAGATCATCCTGGCCACCAAATGCTACGGGAAGCTGAACGGAACCATCATCACCGAGAAGATCGAGCAGAGTCTGCAATGCCTGCAGACCGATTGGATCGACCTTTTTCAGATCCACCACTTTCCCCACGACGGGGACCCCTTGGACGAGATCCTGGAGAGCCTGGACCGGGCCGTTCAGGCGGGGAAGGTCCGCCATCTGGGACTGAGCAACTGCGCCGCCTGGCAATTCTGCAAGGCGCTCTGGCGCCAGGACCGGAGCGGATGGGCCCGCTTCGAATCGATGCAACCTTCCTTCAGCCTGGTCGAACGCAGCATCGAATCGGAGATGATCCCCCTGTGCAAGGACCAGGACGTGGCCATCATTTCCTACGCTCCCATCGCCTCGGGATTCCTGGCCGGCAAGTACTCCAAGGGAGGTCCTATCCCCGCCGGCACCCGGTTCGACGTGGCTCCCGGCCACCAGGACGTCTTCTTCAGTAATCGGAACTTCGCGTGTGTGGACCGGATCAAGGCCATCGCCGCGGAGGCAGGACGTTCACTGGTGGACCTGGCGCTGGCCTGGACCTTTTTTCACCCCGGCATCACCTGCGTTCTCATCGGAGGGAGAAAGATCTCCCACGTGGATCAGGCCTTCGAGACCCTGGAACGGGGTTTGGATCCGGAATTGAGAGAGCGCCTCGACCAGGCATCCCAGCCCGACACCTTCGGTTGACCGGCCGCCGGATTCGACCTCCGGCTACGGCCCCGGCGATCAGCGGACCCACTTCTTGACGTGCTCGTGGAGCAGCTCCGCCGTGTATTTCAGACCGATGTCCAGATCGTGACCCTGCATCCAGACCGTCGGCTCCGGACCGCCCTGGCGCCAGGCAAG
Source organism: Acidobacteriota bacterium (assembly GCA_965217775.1). Classification (GTDB taxonomy): domain Bacteria; phylum Acidobacteriota; class UBA6911; order RPQK01; family JAJDTT01; genus JAJDTT01. The sequence goes on along the minus strand of CBDCJH010000002.1, from coordinate 246,435 downwards.
GTGGGGTTTGTAGAGGATGAAGAGGTTCCAAGCCGAAGCATCTTCGGGATATTGGAGCTGCTTGTTGTAGTGTTGGCGGCCGAAGTTCCAAAGGTCCCAGAAATGTTCGGCCCGCGGGTCCCGAAGATAGGCGGCGGCCTGCTGTGCCGCTCTTTTGGAATCCATTCCCAGGATGGGCGCCCAGAGAATCAGAACCTTGATTCTGGCTCCGGATTCCTGACTGAGAATGTTCTGGATGTCGGCCGCTCCCCGGAGGCAGTGGCCGCACGTGGGAGAGAAAACCGCCACCAGCCGGGTCCGGTCGGAGGCGGCGTTGAAGACGTTTACGAACTCCCGCCCGTCGGGGGAGACGGAAGTGATCCCGCGGCTGGGGCCCTGAAGCGCGACCACGGCGCTGACCTGGACGGGAACCAGAAGAAGGGACAGCAGAAGTCTTCTCATAACCAGTGCAGGGTAATGAATCCGGCGGCCGGGTGGCAAGTGCCGGAGGGATGCCGGAATCATCGGGCGCCCTCCCGAGCCCGGATGCCGATGGCGACCTCTTCCGCCTGCTGCAGGACCCTCAGCGTGTTCTCACCCAGGATCAATCTGATCTGGCTTTCGTCGTAGCCCCGTTCCAGCAGCTCTTGGGTAATCTTGGGGAGAAAGCTGACGTCCTCCATCCCCCGGGGCATGTCCGCACCGTCGAAATCGGAGCCGAGACCCACATGGTCCACTCCCGCCACCCGGACGGCGTGATCGATGTGGTCCACGATCCTCTCCCAATTCACCGGGGGGATCGGCTCCCGGTCCGTTTCCGCCTCCCCATCTGAAGACGCCTTCTGGATCGAGGCCTCCCGAGCCGCATGATGCTCCACGTCCAGAAACTGATCCACGAAGGTGATCTGGATCACACCTCCCTGTTTGGCCAGGCCCCGAATCATCTCGTCATTCATGTTCCGGGGATGATTCGACAGATCCCGGCAGGAGGAGTGGCTCGCCACCACCGGGGCTTCGCTGACCTCCAGAACGTCCCAGAAGGTCTCGTCCGAAACATGGGAGACGTCCACCAGCACGCCCAATCGGTTCAGCTCCTTCACCACGCTTACTCCCAACTCGTTCAGTCCCCCGTAGACGCGCGAATCAGCCACCGAATCGGCCCACTCGGTGTTCACGTTGTGGGTCAGCGTCAGATAGCGGATCCCGAGCCGGGCATACATCCGGAGAATGGGGAGGCTGTTGTGGATCATGTGCCCCCCCTCCATCCCCATGAGCACGGCGAACTTGCCCGATCGTTGGGCCCGGCGCACACCGGAGGCGTTGGTGCACAGTTCCAGGGAATCCCCATACAGCTCCACCAGACGATGAACCGAGGCAATCGTCTTTAGTGAGTCGCTGACGGCCTTGGGACCGGTGACGGTCCCGGGCATGTAAATGGAGAAGAAGGCGCCGTCCAATCCTCCCCGCTTCAGACGCGGCAGGTCCACGTGCCCCGATTCGTGCTCCTGTCCGAAGTCCCAGTTCGGGTCCTTCATCTGCAACGGGGTATCGATGTGAGTGTCCAGCACCAACGAAGAAAAATGCAGCCGGCGCGCCCTGGCGTCGTCGTCGCCGCCGACTCCCACAGCCAGCCAGGCACTGGCCGCCGCCATGGCCGCGAGCGCCAGCACGAGATTCCATCGTTTCATGGTTGCCCCTGGTTTCCGGTTCGTCCGCGAGTATACACGCGGGAAAGGAACCGGAACCTCGTAGGGGCAACCCTTGTGGTTGCCCTCTTCGCTTGTCGTCGCCCTGGGCTCACTTGATCTCCCAGACCGACGCGCCTTCCCAGCGCGGACAGACTTGGCCGCCGGGCAAATCGCACGCGGGGCGGGTCGGATCCGAATCCATCCCGAACCGGGTCAGGAGCCGGGTCAGTTCACAGAGTGGAAGGCCGACGATGTTGAAATAGCATCCGGAAAAGGACTCCACCAACTCGGCTCCGGCCGTCTGAATCCCGTAGGCGCCCGCCTTGTCCAGCGAATCGCCCGAATCCAGATAACGGCTCAGAACAGTTTGGCCGAAGCGGCGCATGCGCACCTGGGAAGTCACCACCGACGTCACTTCCCTTCCCGATTGAGCCTCGAGCACGGCCACGGCCGTGACCACATCGTGGGTACGGCCCCGAAGCGTCCAGAGCATCTGCCGGGCATCGTGGCGATCGGACGGTTTGCCCAGGATCCTGCCATCCAGACACACCAGCGTGTCACACCCGATGACGAGGCCCTGGCGCGCACCGGAGGCGACCTTGCGGGCCTTCATCCGGGCCAGACTGGCAGCCAGAATCGAAGTTTCAGGCGCCTCGACTTTCTCTTCGTCCAGGCCGCTTGCACGACAGACAAAGGGGAAGCCCAGGCGCGCAATTAGTTCCCTCCGGCGTGGAGATCCCGAGGCCAGGATCAGAGTCGACTCATGGGACATGACGCACCGCGTGCGAACCCTCCAGCCCGCATTTCTCCGCCGGACGGGAATCAGCGGGCGATCTGGCCGGACCGTAGGGCGCGCTGCAGAGTTCTGGGCTCGTCCGGATAGAGGGCGGCCACATATTTTTCGTAACCGTTGAACAGGGGGGTCGGAAACTCATTGCCGCTGTCGAGCCAGTGCGACCTGTTCTGCGGCCACCGGGGATGGGGAATGTAGGGATTGACGTTGGACAGAAAACCGTACTCGTGCGCCTGGATCTGCCAGAAGGTCTTGGGCTGCTTCTTGACCAATTCGATCTTCACGATGGACTTGGGGCTCTTGTAGCCATACTTCCAGGGGACGATGAGCCTCACCGGGGCGCCGTGCTGCTTCAGGAGCGGCTCTCCGTACACTCCGGTCGCCAGCAGCGTCAGCTCGTTCATGGCCTCGTCCATGCGCAAAGCCTCGTGGTAGGGCCACGGATAGAGCCGGGCTTGCCGGACCCCAGGCATCTGACTGGGCTTCAAGGCACTCAGAAAGCGGACGAAGCGAGCCGAAGCCTTCGGTTTCACGCGGTCCAGGAGCTTGCTCAAGGGGAACCCGCTCCAAGGGACGTTCATGGCCCAACGCTCCACGCAACGGAAGTGATAGACCCTCTCCTCGTGCTCGAAACCGAAGAGATCGTCCAGATCCAGAGTCTGAGGCTCGTGGCACTCGCCGCTGACCACGACCTTCCAAGGATCCACCTTGAAGTCCTCGACATGCTCCCAGACGGGCCCGCCACGTCCCGGAATGAACTCGTAAAAGTTATTGTGCACGGCGGCGCTTCCCCGGGGAGTCATACGGGGGTCGATGTCCGCCGGAAGCGAGTAGGCCTGGTTTCGTTTTGTCGGAAATACGTCGGGCCGTTTGAAGGGAGCCTCCAACATCGTGTTCGACGTCGCCGCCTTTCCGCAGAGCAGATTGCCGGCAGCCATTGCGGCGATGGAGAGCCCGCCCAGAAACCGGCGCCTGGAGAAAAAGATCTGGGGCTCGGTTACGGGGTGGGATGAGATGTCGGCGATGCAATTCTTGTACATGGAGCCTCCTCGGTCACTACTTCAAGATATCAAAGATGGGGCGTAGGGAGCGCCCCTTGTGGGCGCCCTCTTCGGTCCAAGGTGAGAGTAATAGGGACTTTTCGTATAGTCTGGAACCCGGCAATGGCGGAGAAACGGCCCAACGTACTGCTCATTTGTGCCGACCGCTGGTCCGGTCTCCTCACCCGCCCGGCGGGACATCCGGTGGCGATGACTCCCACCATCGCCCAACTGGCGCGAAACGGCGTTCACTTCGACCGTGCCTATTCGGCCTGTCCCATCTGTATTCCCGCACGTCGAAGCCTGATGACGGGCCTTTCGCCTCGGAACCACGGGGACCGGGTCTTCAACGAGACTTTGGAGATGCCGGACCCGGAAACGGTGCCGACGTTGCCGGGGCTCTTCAGAGAAGCCGGCTATCAGGCGCATGCCGTCGGCAAGCTCCATGTCCATCCCCAGCGTGACCGCATCGGCTTCGACGAGGTGATCCTCAACGAGGAAGGACGGCATCATCTGGACGACGGCAACGCCGACGACTGGGAACTTTACCTGGCCGATCAGGGTTATCCGGGGCAGGAGTACGCCAGCGGACTCAGCAACAACGACTATCTGACCCGTTCCTGGCACCTGCCCGACCACTGCCATCCCACCAACTGGGCGGCGGCGCAGATGTGCCGCACCATCCGGCGCCGTGACCCCAGGAAACCCGGTTTCTGGTATCTCTCCTTCGTGGGACCGCACCCGCCGCTCTGGCCGCCGGCCGCTGATCTCGATCTCTACCGCAACCTGGAACTCGACCCCATGGTCTGCGGCGACTGGTCCCACTCGTTCGAGGACCTGCCCTACAGTGTCAAGCCGTACATGGACCAATTCTGCATGCGAATGGCCACTCCAGGCGAGATCGACCTGGCGAGAAGAGCCTTCTACGCCACCATCACCCACATCGATCACCAGATTCGGATGGTTCTGGGAACGCTGCGCGAAGAGGGGCTGTCGGAGGACACCATCGTGGCCTTCATGGCGGATCACGGCGACATGCTGGGAGACCACCAGATGTGGTCCTTGGGAGTCATGTACGAGAAGTCCGCCCGGATCCCCCTCATCATCGTGCCGGCGGCGGGTGACGAACGGTTCCGTCCAGGTAGTCGCGACCGACGGCTGGCGGAGGTTCGAGACGTAATGCCGACGCTGTTGGATCTTTGCGGACTCGAACCTCCCGATTTCCTGGACGGGATCTCCTTGGCCGGCGAAGAGGACCGTGACCATCTCTACGGCGAATTTCGGGAGGGTCCGGAATCCACCCGCATGATCCGCGACCGGCGCTACAAGCTGATCTATTATCCGGTCGGAAATGTCTTTCAGCTCTTCGATCTGGACCAGGACCCTCTGGAACAACGGAATCTGGCCGGGCGTGCCTCCCTGCGGGAGCTTCAGGCCCGTCTGGTGCGGCTGTTGGTGGACCACCTCTACGGCTCGGACCTGGAGTGGCTGCAGGAGGGCCGTCTCGTGGGACTGCCGGATCGGGAATACGTCCGCAAGGCGAACCGGGGCCTGAGCGGCCAGAGAGGCTGGCGGTTCCTTTGATGTGGGATTCCGAAGGCCGGTGAAGATCCGAAACGGGATCCGGGCGTCCTTCCTGGCGGGGCTGCCAGCGGCGGTGACCTCCAGTGTCATGCGGGGTTCCACGTCCGCCAGGAGTGGGCCGGGCTGGTTTCACTCGGCCGGAAATACGTCGAGCCGCCGATAAGGGATCTCCCCTCAGTCGCAGATTCAAGAAACCGAAGATAAGGTGTAGGGCGCGCCCCTTGTGGGCGCCCTCTTGGGTCCAAGGCGGATCAGTGAGAAATAGGGACCCTTCACCTTCGCGTGCTATAGACTGGGGCCGGACCATGCCGGAGAAACGTCCGAACGTACTGCTCATCTGCGCAGACCACTGGTCCGGACTCTTCACCCGCCCGGCCGGGCACCCGGTGGTGATGACTCCCACCATCGCCCAGATGGCGCGCAACGGAGTTCATTTCGACCGCGCCTATTCGGCCTCTCCCGTCTGTATTCCGGCCCGGCGCAGCCTGATGACGGGCCTTTCGGCGCGGAACCACGGCGACCGGATCTTCAACGAATATCTGGAGATGCCGGACCCGAAAACGGTGCCGACGCTGCCCGGTCTCTTCCGGGAGGCCGGCTATCAGGCCCACGCCGTCGGCAAGCTCCACGTCTATCCCCAGCGCGACCGGATCGGCTTCGACGAGGTGATCCTCAATGAGGAAGGGCGGCACCATCTGGATGACGGCAAAGCTGACGACTGGGAGCTCTACCTGGCGGATCAGGGCTATCCGGGGCAGGAGTACGCTGGCGGACTCAGCAACAACGACTATGTCACCCGTTCCTGGCACCTGCCCGACCATTGTCATCCCACCAACTGGGCGGCGGCGCAGATGTGCCGCACCATCCGGCGCCGCGATCCCCGGAAGCCGGCCTTCTGGTATCTCTCCTTCGTGGGGCCGCACCCACCAGTCTGGCCGCTGGCTGCGTATCTGGATCTCTATCGGAAATTGGAACTGGACCCGATGGTCCGCGGAGACTGGTCCCGGTCGTTCGAAGACCTGCCCTACAGTGTCAAGCCGTACATGGACCAATTCTGCACGCGCATGGCCACACCAGGCGAGATAGACGTGGCGAGAAGGGCCTTCTACGCCACCGTCACCCACATCGATCACCAGATACGGATGGTCTTGGGAACGCTGCGTGAAGAAGGGCTGTCGGAGAACACCATCGTCGCCTTCACGGCGGATCACGGCGAAATGCTGGGAGACCACCAGATGTGGGCCAAGGGGGTCATGTACGAGAAATCCGCCCGGGTGCCCCTCATCATCGTGCCGGCGGCGGGTGACGACCGGTTCCGTCCAGGTAGTCGCGACCAGCGGCTGGCGGAGCTTCGAGACCTGATGCCGACGTTGCTGGATCTTTGCGGACTCGAACCTCCCGAATGTCTGGACGGGATCTCTCTGGCCGGCGAAGCGGACCGTGACCATCTCTACGGCGAATTCCGGGAGGGTCCACTATCCACCCGCATGATCCGCGATCGGCGCCACAAACTCATCTACTATCCGGTCGGCAACGTCTTCCAACTGTTCGATCTGGACCAGGACCCCTTGGAGCAACGAAACCTGGCCGGGCATGCTTCCCTGCTGGAAGTTCAGGAACGTCTGGTGCGGCTGCTGGTGGACCACCTCTACGGCTCGGACCTGGAGTGGGTCCAGGAGGGCCGTCTCGTGGGGCTGCCGGACCGGGATTACGTCCGCAAGGCGAACCGGGGTCTGGGCGCCCAGAGAGGTTGGCGATTCCTTTGACACGGCACCCGGGGATCTCATGAAAGCCGGAATCGGGGTCTGGGCTTCCTCCATATTGATGCTGGCGACGGCTACGTCCCCGCTCCTGCCGGCTCAGGAACAGGAACCCAACTACGACGAAGGGACAATCCCCGCCTACGTCCTCCCCGATCCCCTGACGACCGAGGACGGCCGTCGGGTCAAAACCGCCCAGGACTGGCGGGAGATCCGCCGTCCCGAGATCCTGGAGCTCTTCCGCTCCCAGATGTATGGGCGCCGTCCCGGACCGCCCCCGGAGCTAACATCCCGAATCACCTCCGTGGACTCTCGTGCACTCGGCGGCACAGCCGTCCGCAAAGAGGTCTCGCTTTATTTCGGCCCGGAGCGCGACCGCCCCCGGATGGATCTCCTGATCTACCTGCCGGCGCCCGGCTCCGACCCGGTCCCGGCCTTTCTGGGTCTCAACTTCAACGGGAACCATTCCATCCATCCGGACCCGGGCATCGCTCTGCCCAAAACCTGGATGCGCCCTTCCAAGGTGGAGGGCGCGGTGGTGGAGAACCGGGCCACGGAGAAGGGCCGCGGAACATTGTCCCGCCGCTGGCCGGTGGAAAAGATCCTCGGCCGCGGTTACGCCCTGGTGACGGCGTACTACGGGGACATCGATCCCGACTACGCCGACGAGTTCCGGAATGGGGTCCACCCTCTCTTCTACCGGCCGGGACAGACGCGGCCCGACGCCAACGAGTGGGGATCCATCGCCGCCTGGGCCTGGGGATTGAGCCGGGCCCTGGACTACCTGGAAACCGAGCCGGGAATCGACCCGCAAAAGGTGGCGGTGCTGGGCCACTCCCGACTGGGAAAGACCGCCCTCTGGGCCGGCGCCGAGGACGAGCGCTTCGCCTTGGTCATCTCCAACAATTCCGGTTGCGGGGGAGCGGCCCTGAGCCGGCGCCGCTTCGGGGAGACTGTCGCGAGGATCAACCGGGTCTTTCCCCACTGGTTCTGCGGGAACTTCAAGCAATACGGCGGCAATGAAGAGAGACTCCCCATGGACCAGCACCTGCTGGTGGCCCTGATCGCCCCCCGTCCGGTCTACGTGGCCAGCGCGGCGGAGGACCGATGGGCGGACCCGAAAGGCGAGTACTTGTCGGCCCGGCACGCCAGTCCCGTCTATGCGCTCCTCGGACTTCCCGGACTCCCCGGGGACTCCATGCCCGGCGTGAACCAGCCCCTCATGGACACCATCGGCTACCACATCCGGAGCGGCCGGCACGACGTGACCGACTACGACTGGGACCGGTATCTGGACTTTGCCGATCGGCACCTGCGCAAAGGCCGTTAACAGCCCGTGGCAAAAGTCGTCACGGCATTCGACCGTCCCTGCATCCCGGCGGACTGCGTTGCGACTCGGTCACATACTCCCGGTATGCTCCCTCATCGCGCCTTGTCCGGCGGGCGCAGGACCGGTCTCGGTGCTCGTGAGACTTTCACCACGGACTGTTAACAGCCCGTGGCAAAAGTCGTCACAGACTGTTAACCGGTGATGGCCGGAATCCTGACGAGCCGGTCCTCTTCCTGGCACCAGGCCGTCAACTCGCCCCCGTACACGCATCCCGAATCGAGCCCCATGGTGAGGCGGTTGCGGTAGAACCCCCGCGCCGCCCAGTGCCCGTGGACCACCAGGTCCTCTCCCCGGTAGAAGCTGTCCCACGGCTGGTAAGGCGGCACGCAGCCGGCGGGGGGGCCGCTGAACTTCAGGGGAAGACCCTCCGCAGTACAGCAGCGGACCGATGTCGCGAATCGGACACCGTCGCTCTGGAGCCAGGCGTCATCGTGAGGTCCCGCGTTCAGCCTCCGGGCCAGAGTCGGCAGGTCGTTCCAAGTGGGCTTCAAGCCGGCGTGAACGATCCAGGCCGCGGGGCCGTCTCCCAGGGACGGCAGATGCACCAGCACCGGACAGGCTCTCAGCCGGGCCATGAGTTCGTCGACGTCAGGTGCGGCAAGGAGTGTCCGGAGGGATCTGGGCGGCTCGGGCCGGATTCCCGAGAAGGCGAGAAGGGCGTGAATCTCGTGGTTTCCCAGAAGCGAGCGCCCGCCAATGTCCAACCAGAGTCTCAGAGTCGTCAGCGAGTCGGGTCCCCGGTTGATCAGGTCACCAAGGCACCACAACTGGTCCCGGTTCGAATCGAACCGGATGACCGAGAGGAGTTTCTCGAATTCCCGGGCACAACCTTGAATATCGCCTACGACCCAGCGCACGACACCTCACCGGCCACTACAGGGCGCTCACCGTACTGGAAAGCTGAAATACGTCTCGGGATACGGCTCATTCCCTAGAGTGTAGTGCCACCACTCTGCTGCGTAAGGTACGAATCCGTGGGCTTGCATCACGCCGGCCAGCAGGCGGCGGTTGGCGCGTTGCAATTCGGTCAGGTGCGGATAGTCCCCCGCCGATTCCGGACCGAAGTAGTCGAACGGCGTTCCCATGTCCAACTCGGCGCCGGTCTCCAAACGGACGATGGTCAGATCCACCGTGCTGCCCCGCGAGTGGCCGGACTTCTTCGCGATGTAGTTACCCACGAAGAGTTCGGACTTCGGCACGTCCGGATAGTACTCCGCTTTCGTACGGTTGTCCGCATGATCGGCAGCCCAGCGGACGAAGTGATCGACGGCGGTCTGCGGCCGGTAGGCATCAAAAACCTTCAGTCCGAACCCGCGTTCCCGCAGCGACGCCTGGACTCGCCGCAGTGCGGTAGCCGCCGGTCTCGACAAGATCGCCTGCGGCGCCTCGTAGCCCTCCACCGGAGCGCCAACGAAATTGTCTGCGCCGAAGTAACGGACGTCGAGCACGATTCCGGGAATCGCTTCTCCGAGTCGGACGAAGCCGCCGGGTAACTCGTCGTCAGTCCGGGAGCAAGCCAGAGGGACTGAAGTCGCCAGGATGACAAGCACCAGAACGGTGCGTGCGACAGGCGTCATCATCTGCATACCGTCAGATGGGGGCGGGGCGCTGGACGCGACCAGGCACGAAGCCCCGCCCGGCGACTCAGCGGTCGCACCATTCCCGGGCGTTCTGGAAGAGTCGGAGCCATGGGGAAACTTCCAGGCGATCCTTCCAATCCGGGGGCATCCAGCCCCACTGCCACTTCAGGGAGGTTCGCTCCGGATGGGGCATGATGGCGAGATGGCGGCCGTCGAGGGAGCAGAGTGCGGCGATTCCGTCCGCCGACCCGTTGGGGTTGAGAGGATAGTCCTGGGTGATCTTGCCGGCGTCGTCCACAAAGCGGATGGGAGCCAGGCGCTGTTCCCGGATCCGAGCCAGCGTGGACTGCCGGGGAAAGAACGCTCGCCCCTCTCCGTGGCTCACCCAGATGCCCAGGACGGAACCGGCCATCCCCTTCAACATCAGCGCGGGACTTTCCTGGATGCGAACCGTAGAGAAACGGGACTCGAACCGTCCCGAGCGGTTGCGTACGAATCGGGGCTGGTCCGCGGTCCCGATCTCCCTCCAAGGGATCCAGCCCAGGAGGGCCATGAGCTGACAACCGTTGCACACACCCAGACTGAAACTGTCGGGCCGATGGTAGAAGCGCTCGAACTGTTCCCAGAGCCCCGGATTGAACCGGATCACCCCGGCCCATCCCTTGGCCGAGTCGAGGACGTCCGCGTAGCTGAAGCCGCCGACGAAGGCGACTCCACGGAATGAGGAGAGCTGGACGGAGCCGGAGAGCAGGTCGGACATGGTCACGTCCCAGGCTTCGAAACCAGCCAGATGAAAGGCGGACGCCATCTCCCGGTCCCCGTTGCTTCCCTCTTCCCGCAAGATGGCCACCCTGGGCCGCACCTCGCCCGCGAGGCGGTCCGGCGCCGTGGACCGGGGAGTGAAGGAGAGGGCGTAGGCCGGCGCCCGCCGCCGTTTCAGAGAACGGCGCTCCTGACGGGCGCATTCCGGATTGGTCTGCAGCAGCTCGATCCGGTAGCTGGTCTCCTCCCAGAGATCCCTCAGTTCCCGGACGTCCCCTTCCAGGACGCCGGTTCCGTCCACCCGAATCTCGACCCGGGGTTCCCGCAACGTGCGGCCGATCAGCCGGCAGGGGACGTCCGCATCCTTCAGGATTCGGCGGACCCGGGCCTCCCCCTCGGGACTCACCTCCAGGACCAGTCCCAACTCCTCGGAGAACAGAAGGGGAAGAACTTCCTCCCCCTCGGCATTCTCCAGATCCACCTCGACGCCGCAGTCTCCCGCAAAGGCCATCTCCAGAATCGTCGTGAGCAGTCCTCCTTCGCTCCGGTCGTGGCCGCTGGCCAGGAGCCGCTCTCCAATCAGGGTCTGGACCGCCTCGAAGGCCCGGCCCAGCAGCCCGGCATCCTCCAGATCTGGCGGCTCGTCACCCAATTGTCCGTACACTTGAGCCAGGGCCGATCCCCCGAGACGACTCCGCCCCGAGGACAGGTCCAGGAACAGGAGACGGCCCCGCCCCGGCAGCTTGAGGTCAGGTGTGACCGTTCGCGTGATGTCGGGACAGGTGACGTAGGCCGATAGGACCAGTGCCCCGGGCGCCTTCACCGTCTCCTCCCGGCCCGAGTCACCCAGAGGCGCCAAGGCCGCCATGGAAAGGCTGTCCTTGCCTCCGTCCACGGCGATTCCCAGTTCCAGCAGGGTGTCCCGCAGCGCCACCGCGGCGGCGTAGACGAGGGCTCCCTCCCCCGGGAGCTTGGCCGGCCACATCCAATTGCCCGAGCATTTCAGGTCCTGGAGATGACTCACCGGAGCCCAGACCAGGTTGGTCAGGGCCTCGGCCAGGGACATCCGGGCCATGGCTCCCGGATCCAGCAACCCCAGAAGGGGCCGCTCTCCGATGGCCGTGGCGGCGCCGGTGGACCCGAAGTGGCTCTGGGCGATGACCGAAACATCCGAAAGAGTCAGTTGGAGAGGACCGACACACTGTTGCTGGGCGACCAGACCGGTCACGCTGCGGTCCACCTTGTTGGTCAGGAATCGCTTGGACCCTACCGAAACCAGTCGAAAAATCCGCTCCAGCGCTTCCCGGACCGACGCCGAGGCAGGAAGCCGGAGCGGCCTCAGTTGCGGCGGCACCCGCTCGAGTTGGAAGACCTTTTGCGGCATGGATCCCAAAACCTGGTCCAACTCCAGGTCCACCGGCGTCGAACCGTCCCGCTCGTCGAAAAGGACGATGCGGCCGTCTCCCGTGACCCTTCCGACGAAGGCGACCGGCACCTTCTCCCGCCGGCAGAGATCGAGGAAGAGCCGGGAGTCGCCCGGTCCCAGCAAAAGTGCGTCCTGCTCCTGGTACTCGGCCACCCAGATCTCCAGAACCGACAGGGTCTCGTCGCCGACGGGGATCTCTCGAAGTTCGATCCTGGCCCCGGCCGGCTCGGCGATCTCCTTGAGCACGTTGCAGTTCCCGCCGGCGCCCTGGTCGTGGATACTGACGATGGGGTTCCCTTTCCCCATTTCCACGCAGGCGCGGATCACCCGGTTGACCTTCTGCTCCATCTCGGCATCGCCCCGCTGAACGGCATTGAAGTCCAGCTCGGCCACGTTCTCTCCCTGCACCATGCTGGAGGCGGCCCCCCCGCCCAGACCGATGCGATAGGCGGGACCTCCGATCTTGACCACCCACATCCCTGCTTCGGGCACTTCCTTGCGCAGGTGGCGCGCGTCGATCTGGCCGATGCCCCCGGTGAACATGATGGGCTTGATCCACTCGCGCCGCTCGCCGTCCGGCAACCGCAATCCGAACGAGCGGGTAAAGCCCTGGATCAGCGGTTCTCCGAACTTGTTGCCGTAGTCGGAGGCGCCGTCGCTGGCCTCGATCTCGATCCGGAGGGGAGAGGCCAGGTTCTCCGGATACCTGAAATCGCTGTCCTCCCAGGGCAGCTCGTACCCGGGAATACGCAGGTTGCCCACGCAGTAGGCGGCCGTCCCGGCCACCACCAGGGATCCTTTCCCGGTGGCGTGGACGTCCCGGATACGCCCGCCGGTCCCCGTCTCCGCTCCCGGAAACGGAGCCACCCCCGACGGGAAATTGTGGGTTTCGGCGGTGAAAATGATGTCGTGGTCCACCTGAGAGGCCGCCATCGGCCCCGGACGCCCCGGCTCCGAGGGGAGCAGGGTCTCGATCCGGTATCCGCGAATCGCGCTGGAGTTGTCCCGAAACGCGATGACGCTGTTGCGGGGATTGGCCCGCATCGGCTCCTGGATCAGTTCCAGCAGCGACGACGCCTGTTCTTGTCCGTCGATCACCATCCGGCCCTTGAAGAACCAGTGACGCGAGTGCTCGCTGTTGGACTGGGCGATGTCGAAGCACTCCACGTTGGTGGGGTTGCGGCCCAGCCGGCCAGCGAACAGGTCAGTGTAGTAATCCAGGTCCCAGTCGTCGAAGGCGAGACCGGCCTTCCGGTTCAGCCGCTCCAGCGCGCCTCTACCCTCCTGGAGAACGGGGACCTGGAAGCTGGCCTCGGGGCGGACCGCGCCGTCGAATGACGTGAGGGGTGCGGAATAGGGGAACTCGGTCATCCGGTCGTGGACCAACTCCAGGAACCGGCTCCGCTGATGATCCGAGAGCCGGCCCGTTCCCCGAAGAAGGTACCGCCGGGATCGTTCGATCCGAGTGATCTCCTCCAAACCGCAGGAATGGCAGACGGCAACGGCATTGGTGCACCAAGCCGTCTTGAAGCTCAACCGGGGTCCCACTTCGAGACAGGTTCCCTCGCCAGAGAGAAAGGACCGCTCACCGAATCGTTCCGGCTCGAAGGTCTCGCCCAGGAGCCAGGACAAGGTCTTCTTTCCCGCGCGGCGCAGCCGGCCGGCGGCTTCCACGTAGAAGCAGTACTCGGTTTCGATCTCCCCGATCTCCAAGCCGAGCGCCGCGCGGACCTGCCGGATCAGCCCCCGTTCGTTCGCTTCGGAGAGCGCCGGTGCCCGGTAAAACTGAATCAGCACGAATCCTCCGTCCGGCCTCTATTGTAGCCGTCCCCTCCCGACAAGATGGAGGTTTTGGAGCGGGGGAGGAGTCCTGCCGGCGAGCTTGGTCGTGGACGCTTCGTAGTAGACTGGGCTGAAGGGACACCATGGCGGAACAGGATGACTTGGTGATCGTCTTTGTCGGCAGCGTCTTCGATGCGACGCTGGCCAAGAACCTGCTGGAGAGCGCCGGGATCGGCTCCTTCCTGCTGGACGAGCAGATGGGAAGACTGATCCCCAGTTACGTCTCCGCATTCGGCGCCGGAGCGGTCAAAGTGGCCGTGAGGCCGGTCGATGCGGACGAGTCGCGGGAGGTGTTGTCCGCCTCCCGGGAGTCCCCGCCGGAAGCGGACGGAAACTGGAACTGTCCCCGCTGTGGAGAAGCCATCGAGGCACAGTTCGGGGCGTGCTGGAGCTGCCAGACGCCCAAGCCCGAGAAAAAGGCATGATGAGGATTCAGGTCAAAAAATCGAGGTTCTCGGCACTTGTGGGCTTGACTCTGACAGCGGTCCTGTTGGCGGGGGTCTCCGGAGGGTCCGAGGAACACTGGATCCTGGTCCGCCACGAGGACTACTTCCGCCAAAAGTTGCTCTTCGACTGGCCTGCACAAGTGGCGGGACCGTCGCTGGAGGCCCGCCTCACCGTCGTCCAGCCCCACGGGTTCAGCCATGAGATGACCGCAATTGCGACGCGGGAAAAGGACATGGGAGCCCTCGAGGTCGACTTCCCCCTGCTGGACGAGGGCCGTTACGGGCCTCTTCCCGACTGGCGGTGGGAGATGGGGCACTACCGCTTTCGGTTGGAGCTCCTCAGCCAGGGACAGCCGGCCGGCGTCCGCACCTTGCAGCTGGACCCGCACAACTTCTTTCCCCTGAACGCGGGAAGGCCGGTCTCTCTGGCGGATTCCAGCCGGCAGTTCATCGAGTGCAGTCCCGAACGCCCCGCCTACATCGATCATCCCGAGATCGGCTACACCATCCGCACTCTCCCGGACCGGGTGAAATCATGCCGCGTGGAGGTAGACGTACTCGGTCCCGACCGGACCCGGATGGCGGGCCCGGTCCGGCTGGACTTGGACCAGACCACGCAGCGGCGCAGCTTCGACGGCACCGGTTGGGCCCGGGGCGAGTATTGGCTTCGGGTCCGGCTCCTGAAGAACGGGCAGGCGGTGGGCCCTTACCTGGTCCGCCATTTCTGGATCGAGGACTCCCAGGAGGCGCGGTCTCCCCGACTGCCTCTTAGGCCCGGTCACCAATACCAGTACCTGCTGGACGACTGGATCCTGGCCGACTCCCAAGGCCTGCGACGCCGGCCCGACGGTCTGAGCCGCCTCTCGGACGGCCCCATGCTGAGACTCGACCGTCCCTGGGAGGAAGGGTCGTACGTGGTCCGCCTGCAGTCCCTCGCCCGGGACCCGGAAACCGGCCAGTATCAGGCGACCTACTTTGCGGGTGCGGTGGACGAGGACCCCCTCTACCGGCGGTTCGCCGGATCGATCGGACGGCCCCGCTACCTCTGCCAAGTGGTCTCGGACGATGGAGTCCACTGGCGAAAACCGAACCTGGGACGGGTTGCCTACAAGGGCTCCCGAGACAACAACATCCTGCGGGACCTGACTCAGGAGGACTTCCTCCAGGACGGACAGTCCGACAGCTACCCCTATCCCAACAAGGACCGGCCCACTCCTCGTCGTTACCGTTTTCGCTTTTACGAGCCGAGACAGGACGGACCCGTGGACATGGACCGCTTCGTATTGCGCTATTTCTCCCGGAAGACAGACGACTCTCCGGCCCAGTACTCAGGCGACTTCCGGCCCCGGCCGGGCGAGTTCTGGGGGTTGGAGCGGAGGGGCGACCACTTTCTGGCCCTGACCCGGGAGCCGATCCTCCGCTCCGGAACCGGCATGACCCTGATGGTGACGACGGAACGGGCATCCACCTATCCCTTCGAGGGCGAGCCGCTCGCTCTGTACCAGTCGGCGCGTTCCACCTTCACCCACTACGACCCCGGGTCCAAGGCCTTCTTCTACTACTTCAGGCCCGAGTATCCCCCCTACCCTCCTCACGGCGTTTCGTACGAATACTTCAAGAAGAGCGCCCGCCGCACCCGGGGCCTGCTCTGGAGCCGGGACGGGAGAACCTGGAACCGGCGCCACATCGTCGCGCCTGACGAGCACGACCTCCCCGGCACCAGCTTCTACGGCTTCGGGTTCATTCATCCCGCCGGACACGTGGAATCGGACACCGGAGGACAGCTCTATCTCGGCGCCGTGCTCCACTACAACCTGACCCTTCAGACCCAGTTTCAGGAGCTGGTCTGGAGCCGCGACAAGATTCACTGGCGCCGCTTCGGAAAGAGCCGTATGCCACTCCTGCCGAACGGAACGATGGGAACCTTCGATGCCGGTTTCGCCAACGACATGTCCGCCTACTACTCCATGCCGGATGCCCAAGGGGAGGAGGAGTGGTGGTTTCCTTACCTGGGAAACCAGGCGCGCTACATGCTGGCGGCGGCCAGGGACACGGTCAAGAAACTCCGCGTGAGCCTTCGCGACGTGGGTTTGGAGGTCTTTCGAGAAACTTATCCCCATTTTCGGTTGGCTCCCTTCTTTACGAACTGGGACGACTTCTTCAGGGAGTCGCAGGCATCAGTCTGGATCCCCGGTCTGGCCCGATGCAAGGCCGGGAGGCTGGGCCATGTCGAGCCCACCGATGGCAGCGGGGAGTTCACGACTCATCCCCTGGTTCAGGAGGGCAATCGGCTCCTCATCAACGCTCGGATCGAGGACGGTGGGGGCGTCCGGGTGGAGGTGCAGGACGCCGATGGAAACGTTTTCCCCGGGCTGGAGTTGGAAGGGTCGGTCCCCTTGTCCGGCGACTCCGTGGCGCATGCGGTCCGGTGGAAGGAGGCCGGCCTGCAGGAAGTGTATGGAAGAGTGGTTCGGCTGCGGGTGGTTCTGGAGCGGGCCCACGTCTACGGCTTCCGGCTGGCCCCTTGACGGCCCGCCGCTACGACTGTTCTTTCACTACTCTCTTGTGACGGATATTCCGGCCAAGCAGACGTCCACCTCTCCCCGGCGCCACGAATTCGTATAGGAAGTGTCGAAGACCAGGAAAATCTCTCCCGGTTCCACCTCCAGCATGTCCGTGTAGCAGGTGGAGGCCCGCCCCTCCAGCGGCACCTCCGTGTGGTGAGTCCACTCGCGCCCCGTCCCGTCCAGGCTGAACATGAGGTGAACTCCGGGGCGTCCATAGGAGCAGGCCAGGACTCCGTTGCTCAGCAGGAGCAGCTTGGGCAGGACGCTGCCGACCCCTGCCGAGACCGGGCGGGTCCAGGTCTTCCCTCCGTCGGATGACCAGGACTGCAACAGCATCCCTCGGCTCTTGGTGCGAAAGATGGAAAAGAGCCGGCCGTCGGCCAACCGGACGAGACTGGCCTCTTCGCAGCCCTGGTTCTCGTATCCCGTGACCGCTTCCACCGTCGGAGGGTCGCAGAGGGTGGAGAGATAGGTCCAGGTCTTCCCTGCATCAGTGGATTGGACCACCACGCTGCGGCGCGCCGCGTCCCCCTCCCAGACGCCGTACATGGTGGCCAGCAGCCGCCGGTCGGGCATCGCTATCATGGAGCGGGCGAAGTACATGGAGGAGTTGGCCCGTTGTCCCATCGCGGCGAACCTCAAATCCTTGGAGGGGGGATCATCCGGCATGCCGGTGATGCCCGGCTCGACCCTCACCGGGCGGGGAAAGGAGACCGTGGCGTCTTCCTGGCTCATCCACCGGCCGCCGTCCCGGAACCGGGTCAGGACGGCCCGCACCCTTTTCGGCCGATCGGGCTCGACCGGCACCGTCAGCCAACTGACCTCGATCAGGGAACCGTCCTCGAACGCGTGCCTGTTCCAGGCAGGCGAGCCTCGGAGGCGCCGCCACCCCCAGGTACGGCCGCCGTCCCGGGAGATGCAGTAGCCCCCGAAATCACTTCCTTCGGGATAGCGTTCGTCATTGGACATCCAGAACCCGACCATCAGCTCTCCGGTGGAGAAACGGCTGATCTGGGGAAACCAGAGCCACCGGTTATCCTTCCAAATCCTTGAAGGCTGCCGCGTGACCACGACCGGCTCGCCCACCTTCACCGTGAGGCGATCCTTCGATTTCGCGGGCGCTGCACCAATCGGAGAGAAGAGCATGCCGATCGACGCCAGAAACCAGATTGCCGGAAACGGGAAGTCTCCCGTTACGGAGGCGGGTGGTCGGATTTTGCACATGGCTACGTGTCATTCCTTTCTGACGGGGCAGTGTATCGAGGAGGAAAAACAGGGACAACGGCGACAGTTCTGATTTGAAGAGATCCTTCCTTCCGCGTATTGTGACCAAATTGGTCATGAGAAAAAGGAATCCCACGGAGTACCCTCGTCGGACCAGGCACGCTGGTTCGACCCGGTTTCACGGCTGGAAGTTGGGAGAGGCCAAAGCCAAGTTCAGCCGCGTCGTCCGCCTCGCCGCCTCCGGCCAGCCGCAACGTGTGACAGTTCGCGGCAAGGATGCGGTCGTCATCGTCGCGGCGGCCGAGTTCGAACGCCTCCGTTCCCAAGCTGCGTCGGACAGCCTGCACGAACTATTGTCTCAATCCCCATTGAACCGCCTGGAACTCGACGATGAGGGCGTGCGGAGTCCGATCCGTGAGGTCGAGTTGTGAATGGATGGCTACTCGACACCAACTTTGTGTCCGAGTGGAAATGACTTGACGCTCTTTCAACTCAAGGGTTTCGATGCTGCGGCGTCAAGCGACCCCGGGGAATCGGATCAGGTGACGGGAGCCCGCCAAGATGCTCGAGATTCGCAAGAACGTCTCCGCAGCGATGCGGGACGGCACCCTGCTCCGGTCCGATCTCCATCTCCCCGAAGGGAAGGGCCCCTTCCCTACCCTGCTTTGCAGAACCCCTTATGACAAGGAGGCCCATTCGGAGGTCTGCCGCCGGCTCTGCGAACGAGGATATCTCGTCGTGTCCCAAGATGTGCGCGGGCGCTACGCCTCGGACGGCGAGTTCAGGCCCGGCCTCCTGTCCTCGGACCATTGCGACGCGGAAGACGGATTCGACACCGTGGAGTGGGCGGCCGGCCTGCCGGAATCCAACGGGCGAGTGGGAACGTTCGGCAACTCCTACGTGGGTTGGACACAGTGGGAGCTGGCCCATATGCGGCCTCCTCACCTCCAATGCCTCCTGCCGCAAGGGATGGCGGCCGACCTGCTGGATCGTGAGCTGGGAGGAGTCCTTCGCGTCGGCCGGGTCCTGACCTGGTGCGTCAACAGCCTGTCCATCGACACCCGCCGCAGGGCGGGTCTGGAGTGGGGACCCAAGGACCAGGAGGTGGCGCAACTGGAGTGGGCCAACCACGACCGGTCCAAATGGCTCTGGTTCCTTCCCTTGATGGAAATCCCCGAGCACTCGATGCCGGGGATGGGCGAACATTTCCGCCACTGGCTGCGGAACCATCCCGGAGACCATCTCAATCTGAAATCCAAACATCCGAGGATCGAAGTGCCCGCCCTGATCACGACCGGCTGGTACGACCAGCAGATTGGGTCCATCGAGCACTTCACCGGGATGCGGCGGAGTGGCGGTACCGAGCGGGCCCGGGCCGGAACCAGGCTGATCATCGGACCGTGGACCCACACTTCGACCGAGTGGAACCGTACTGTGGGGGAAGTCGACTTCGGCCCGCAGGCATCGCGAGATTACTTCGAGGTTGCGGGCGCCTGGTTCGACTACTGGCTCAAAGGGAAGCGCAACGGGGTAGAGGACTGGCCACCGATCCAGTTGTTCGTGATGGGGGCCAACCGCTGGCGGTCCGAGTCCGAATGGCCACTGGCGAGAACGCGCTACGCCAGGTACTACTTTCACAGTGGAGGCGCCGCCAATACGGCGCATGGTGATGGGGTTCTCTCGAAGCGGCCTCCTCGGGAAGAGGCCCCGGACGAGTTCGTCTACGACCCTCGGGATCCGGTAATGACGAGATTCTCGCTCCAGGGTCAACTGGAGCCCTGGGACCAGAGTCCACTGGACTGGAGGCCGGACCTGCTGGTTTACGCCACGCCTCCCCTGGAGCGCCCTCTGGAGGTCACCGGGCCGATCTCAGTGACCCTGTTCGCCGCCTCGTCCGCCGTCGATACGGATTTCGTGGTGAAGTTGATCGATCGACGACCCGATGGATTCGCCCAGGAACTCTGCCACGGCATCGTTCGCGCCCGCTACCGCGATTCGATCCGAAATCCATCCCTGATCGAGCCGGGAAGAGTCTACGAGTACAGGATCAAGGTCAATCCCACCAGCAACCTGTTCCGGGCGGGACATCGCATGGAAGTCCATCTCTCCAGCAGCGACTTTCCCAATTTCGACAGGAACCACAATACCGGGGGAAACGACTTCACCGAAGCGACATTGTTGCCGGCGAAACAGACGGTCTTCCACGACGCGGCCAGACCGTCTCACATCCTCTTTCCGGTCATCGATGTCGACGGGAGCTGAGAGACGGGCGCGCCCCCCGGTGGGAAAGGTGCGCTAGAAACGTTCCGGACAGGGCACTCCCAGTTCCGCCGAGAGACGCTCCAGCGTCTTCCAGGTCGCCGGTTCCAGACAGACTCCTTCGCGGAGACTCTTCCGGACCATCCTCCAGTCCGGTTCACCAGGTACGAGTACCTCATCGAATCCCGGAGCCAGCTCCGACGACTTCAACTGGCCCACGTAGTCCCTGACCCGGGCCAGGAAACGATCAGGCTCCATGAAATGCTCCACCGAGAGGGCCAGGAAGAAGTGGCCCGTGTCCTGGGGCTCCTCCTCCGGAGGGTGGGGCGTGATGTACCGGCCGAAGAGTGCCCCGGTCAACACTCCGCTCAGAATGTCCACCATCACGGCAAGCCCGTATCCCTTGTGATTCCCCATCGGGGCCGGCATCCCCCGGACCACCTCCTCGGGATCGGTGGTGGGCACTCCTTTCCGGTCCAGCACCCAATCGCCCGGGATCGGCTCTCCCCGGAGCAGCGTCACCATGATCTTGCCCCAGGCGGCGCGGCTGAGGGCAATGTCGATCATGACGGGAAACTCCCCGCCGGTGGGTACGGCGATCGCCAGGGGATTGGTCCCATAGGTGGGCGTGGAGCCGCCCCAGGGCGCCATGCAGGCGCCGGTGTTGCTGACGGCGAGTCCGATCAGACCCTGATCCGCGGCCATGCGCGCGTAGTAACCGGCGGTCCCGAAGTGATTGGACCGGAACACGCCCGCCGCCGCGACCCCGGACTCCCGGGCCCGGGCGCAGGCCAGGGTCATGGCCTGGTGGCCGGCCAGTTGTCCGGGGCCTCGATCCGCATCCAGAAGGAGAACGGCTCCGCGGTCGGAGACGATCCTCACTTGCGGGCGAGGGTTGACTCCTCCCTTCTGGACCCGACCCACCAGGAAGTCGAGGAACGACAACCCGTGGGAGTAGACCCCCCTCAAATCGGCGTCCAACAGGTTGTCGACCACACGCCGGGTCGCGGACGGACTGAGGCCAGCCCGTTCCAAGAGATGTACAGCAAAGTCCCTCAAGTCCTCGGCTCGGGCCCGTCGCCCCATCCCCTGTGGATCCGTCATCGATCTTCCATGCCTCCTAGACCTGTATGCGACGAATTACTTCCTATGTTCCGGACCCGTTGGCGGCACCCTCGTCCTCTGGAACCCCCAATGCCGTGGCCGCGTTTCTCCAGAAGATGCCCTCGATGTCCGTTTGGGACAGCTGAGCAATCTCGGCGGCATCCCGCAAGGACAGGAGCTGCTCATAAACCGACAGAATGGGTCGCCCGTCGCAGTGGGGGAACTTGAGGCCGCCGTCGGCGTCATAGTGCTGCCAGGCCCGGCCCAGCGCCGCGTAGTGACCGTGAAAGAAGGCGGCGCCGACACCGTCAGAACCCCAGAAGATCCGCTTCGGATCCTCCTTAGTCAGAAGAGTGATGTAGGGACGCACATCGGTCACCGCCGAGGTGTCGTAGTGGATGTTGGGCAGATCCCGCAACCTCTCCACCGCCTGACGAATGGGCCAGTAGGTGAAGCTGCGGGCGCAATGGGCCAGCAACCACTTGATCCTGGGGTACCGCTTGGTGGTGTATTCCGTCAGGTCATCCAGATTCCACTCGTCGGCACAGCCGTGAAAGCGCGAAAGGTGCATGGTGACCCAGAGACCGTAATGGTCCGCCAGCTCCATCTGTTCATGCGGCAAAAACTCGTGGATTCGGCATTGGGCGATGTCCCCGGTCACCGAATACGTCCGGTACGGTTTCAGGCCGGTGAACTGAGGGTGCCGGAGGTCCCGCTCGATGTCCTGGACTCGGCAGGAGGGCGTGACCAGTCGATGGTAGCGGAGGCCGGGCACACCTTCGATCTCCCGCCTGACCGACTCCACGTGCCGGCCGACGTCGATGCCCACGACCGGCATGCCCAGAATCAGATACTGCATCCGCCGGCCTGGATAGAGAACCCGGGCCCAATCGTTCAGAGTGGCGAGCCCGGCATCGTCCCGCGTCCCTTGCGGGGGCGGGACGGGAAAATCGGAGGCCCGGAAAAAGTGAATGTGCGCGTCCAGAATCCGGTCCGGAACAAATTCGCTCAGTTCCTCTTCCCAGATCTGCCGGTCGCAGTCTCGATAATCGATGGTCGGGTGATCCTTCATTCGCTGCTCCTGAGTTCCGATGAATCCGGCATGGAGTAGAAGCTGGGGAACGACTCCTCTTTGGCCGCGACATACGTTACCTTGGTCCGTGACACGAATCCACCAGGAGCCGGAATCCCTTGGGGAGTCCTCCGGGGAGAGGATTGACTCGGGTGACCGGCTGCGGGTTCGGCCGGTTTTTTCGAGCGGAAGCGAGATGGATCCTTTCATCCAGACTCAAATCGGGGACCTGATCGGCAAGACGCCCATGATGCGGTTGGACCGGCTGGGCCGAAAAGGGCAGGGGACGATCCTGGCCAAGCTCGAGTACCTGAACCCGGGGGGCAGCGTCAAGGACCGGATCGCCCGGAGCATGATCGATGCCGCCGAGACTGAAGGATGGCTTCAGCCTGGAATGGGGATCGTGGAAGCGACCAGCGGGAACACCGGCATCGGACTGGCCATGATCTGTGCCGAGCGGGGATACCGCCTGATCCTCACCATGCCGGAGACCATGAGCTTCGAAAGGCGCTCCCTGGTCATCCGTTATGGAGCCGAGGTGGTGCTGACGCCGGGGAAGGAAGACATCCCGGGCGCAGTTCGGCGCGCGCGCCGGCTGGCGGAGCGAAATCCGGGCTGGATCGAGCTTCGGCAGTTCGAGAACCCGGCCAACCCCCAGGTGCATCGGGAGACCACCGGACCCGAGATCATGGAGGCGACCGGCGGGAACGTCGCCGCCCTCGTGGTGGGCGTGGGAACCGGTGGAACCATTACCGGAGTGGGCGAGTATCTGAAGGAACACATACCCGACGTCCGGATCGTCGCCGTCGAGCCGGCCAGTTCGGCCGTGCTCAGCGGCCGGCCGCCGGGACTGCACGCCATCGAGGGGATCGGCGCCGGGTTCATTCCTCCGGTGCTGAACCAGGAGGTGATCGACGAGGTGATTCCGGTCGACGACAAAGACGCCTTCCGCATGGCGCGGCGGCTGGCCCGGGAGGAATCGCTCCTGGTCGGCGTCTCCTCCGGCGCCGCCGTGCTGGCGACCCGGCAAGTCGCCGAGCGACTGTCCCCGGACCAGAACGTGGTCACCGTCCTTCCGGACACAGGCTCCCGATACTTCAGCGTGGAAGAGTATTTCAAGGAAGAGAAAGACTACGACGAGAGTCTTCTGCTTTGAGTTGGAAATCGGACCTGAGCCGGTCGGAGCGGAGGTTCGAACGACAGTTCCGCAAGAAACTGGCGGTTCCCCAAAAGGCCTCCCGGTGGCCGGGCCTGCTGGTCTGCAGTGTACTGACCGGGATCGCGGCTTGGCTGAACCACCTGCCCTACCCCCCGTTCACCACGAGCGACGGACTTCATCCCGTCAGCGAAGTCCTGCTGGCGCTGCTCTTGGGCATGGCCCTGCGGAATCTGGTTCGGGCTTCCGCGGATCTGAAACCCGGTGTGGACCTGGTGGTCAGGAAGCTGCTCCCCGTGGGAATCATATTGCTCGGCGCCCGGTTGGATTTCTACACCATGCTTCAAGTGAGTCTGGACGTGCTGCTGGCGGTCCTGGTCATCATCGCCGGCGTGGTGGCGAGCACGTGGCTTCTGGGACGCCTGCTGGGAATGGGGGAAAGGCTCTCCCTGCTGATCGGGGTGGGGACGGCAATCTGCGGCAGTTCCGCCATCGTGGCCACGGCGCCCGTCGTGGATGGAGAGGAACGAGACGTGGCACTGTCCATTGCCACCGTCAACCTGATGGGCGTGCTGGCCATGCTCCTGTTCCCCCTCCTGGGCGCGCTCCTGGACCTGACCGCCTCCAGCTACGGCGTCTGGTGCGGCCTCTCCATCCACGCCACCCCACAGGTGCTGGCCGCCGGATTTGCCCACCATCTGAACGGGCAACTGGCCGGCGAGCTCTCCACGATCGTCAAGCTCACGCGGATCTCGGTTCTGGGTCCCGCCGTCTTCGTCATCGGATTTCTCTACGCTCGCAGACGGCGCCGGGTAGCCGCCTTTCCCCGGCGCACCATCCACTACGGGAAACTTCTGCCGAGCTTCGTCCTCCTCTTCCTGAGCATGGCGCTGCTACGGACCCTGGGCTTCTTTCCGGAAGTCACTCTCCACCTGACGGATCGATTCATCCTGGGTCCAGGAGACTACCGGGTGGATCTGGCGCTGCTGCTGGGCAGTTCGGCCCGCTGGATCATCACGGGGGCCATGGCCGCAGTCGGACTGATGACCGACCTGCGGACCTTCAGAACGGGTGGGACCAAAGCCTTTTCACTGGGTCTGGCCGCCACCGCCGTCATCGCTCTCCTGGGACTGGTGAAGATCAGCCTGTGAGCCGTCGTTAATCCATGCGGCGGCTTGATCGGAAAACACCCCCCGGCGATAATGGCGAATCATCGTCACTTTAAGGAGGAGCCACAATGTCTGAATCCATCGACCGGAGACGTTTTCTGGGGAGCGCCGCCATCGGAGTAGCCGCTTCCGGACTGTCGGTCTCGGCCAAGAGCACCGCCAAATACGATTCGCCCAACACCCGCGTCGTCGTCGGGATCATGGGGATGAGCCGGGGCAGACGCCTGGCCGAAAGTTTCGGACAACAACCCAATGTCCACATCAAATACGTCTGCGACGTCGATTCGCTCCGTCTGGACAAGGTGGCCCGCACGGTCGAGCAGCAGACGGGAAGAGCGCCTCAGAAAGTAGGAGACTTCAGGCGAATCCTGGACGATCCCGAGGTGGACGCCCTGCTCAACTCCGGGCCCAACCACTGGCACGCCCCGGCCACCATCCTGGCCTGTTCCGCCGGCAAGCACGCCTACGTGGAGAAACCGTGCAGCCACACCCCCCGCGAGGGAGAACTCATGGTCGCCGCCGCGCGCAAGTACAACCGGGCGGTCCAGATGGGGACCCAGCGACGAAGCTCCCCCGGAACCCGAGAGGCCGTTCAACAACTGCGGGAAGGGGCCATCGGCCGCGTATACATGGTTCGCACCTGGTACAACAGCGGCCGGGGCACCCTGGGCCGGGGCAAGCCGGTGCCCGTCCCCGCTCACCTGGACTACGACCTCTGGCAGGGACCGGCCACCCGTGTTCCCTACAAGGACAACCTGATCCACTACAACTGGCACTGGCACTGGCACTGGGGCAACGGGGAGTTGGGAAACAACGGTGTCCACACCCTGGACCTGTGCCGTTGGGGAATGGGCGTCGATTACCCGATCCGGGTGACCTCCAGCGGCGGCCGCTATCTCTTCGATGACGATCAGGAGACTCCCGACACCCACACCGTCTGCTACGAATTCGAAGGCAAGCGATCCATCTCCTGGGCCGGTTTGAGCAACAACCGCCACAGCCCCGGCTTCATCACCTTTTATGGGGACCGGGGAGCTCTGGACCTGGGCACGATGGGATCCTACGCCCTCTACGATAAGGACGACAAACTGGTCGCGAAGAAGGGAGAAGACAGCTACGGAGACCTCCCCCACGCCCGGAACTTCCTGGCTGCAATCCGCAACGACGACCCCACGATCTGCAACGCCGAGATCCTCGAGGCCCACAAGAGCACGCTCATGTGCCACTTGGGCAACATCGCTCACCGCACCGGCCGAAACCTCAGATGCGACCCCGGCAACGGCCATATCCTGGGAGACGATGAGGCCATGGGTTACTGGTCCAAGGAATACGCCAAGGGCTGGGAACCCAAGGTCTAGCGACCGTATTTCTCACCGGGGGGGCCGTCAGGCTCCCCCGTACATCCTGCCTCTGTACGGAAACGGCGTGTGGACCAGGTGGGTTCAGGGCTGATACGGCAGGCGCCGGATCCAGATATTGCGGAATCGAACCGGACTCCCATGGGCCTGCAGCTTCAGCGGTCCCTCCGAGACCATGGGGTTTCTCCGGCCCCGGCCCGTCCCTTCCCTGAGGGTGCGCTCGTACTGGACCAGGACTCCATTGTGAAGAATCGTAAAACGGGCCGGTTTCACGACCTTGCCTGATCGCCGGTCCAGGCGGGCGGCTCGAAACAGGATGTCGTAGCTCTGCCACTCGCCCGGCGCCCGGGTCACGTTGACCATGGGGGCGTAGAGGTTGAAGAGTGAGGCGCACTGCTGTTTCGCGGTGAATCTGTTGGGGTTGTGGGAATCCAGGATCTGGACCTCGTACAGGTCGTGAAAATAGAGGCCACTGTTGCCGTGGGACGGGTCGTCGCCGGGTAGATTGAACTCGACGTGGACCTGGGCGTCCCGGAACCAATCCTTGCTGATGAGGTCGTGATCCCCCGCAATCAGCACGCCATCCTCCACCTTCCAGTCCGCCGGACTGCCATCCGGTTGGGTGAAGCCAAAGTTTCCGGAGCCGTCGAACAGAACCAGGGCGTCGGCGGGAGGGCGGCCATCGGAATCGGTCTCCACCACCGGCAGGTCGGGCACGTACTTCTGGGCCGGGACCTCCGTGAGGGAGAACAATGGCAAGACACACAGAATAGAGGTGGCCAGCAGCCGACGATGTGGAACCATGGACCCGAGTATTCCAGTCCCGGCCCATACGAATCAAGGCTCAAGAGAAGGAGTGAGGAGTGAGGAGTGAGAGAAGAGGAGGTGCCGCGTGGCTCCGGGGTGGATCGGTCCCATTCGAGGTATCCGACTTGCGGGTGAGATAAAGAATAGAACGGTGTTGAAGCGTCGGCTGCCTATCAGCCCGTGGCAAAAGTCGTCACGGCATTCGACCGTCCCTGCATCCCGGCGGACTGCGTTGCGATTCGGTCACATACTCACGGTATGCTCCCTCATCGCGCCTTGTCCGGCGGGCGCAGGAACGGTCTCGGTGCTCGCGGGACTTTCACCACGGACTGCTATCGTAATGATCCTCTCTCCTCTTTCGTCCGTAGTAGACTGGGAGCCATGGAGCCCGGTGACATCATGATGATTCGAGACCGTGTCGCTGAAACCCGATTCCGGGTGCGCTACGCCGAGACCGACCAGATGGGGTTCGCTCACCATTCCAACCATCTGATCTGGTTCGAGGTCGCGCGGCTCGAGTTCTTTCGGGAGTTGGGCTTGAGCTACGACCATCTGGAACGGGAATCGCAGACGTTCCTTCCGGTTGTGGAAATCAATTGCCGCTACATGAAGCCACTCTCTTACGACCGCGAGTTCATGATACGAACCCGTCTCAAGCGCCTGGGCCGGCGGGGGATGACCTTTGGTTACCGGATCGTGGACCCCACCGGAAGCGTGAACTACGCCCGGGGAGAAAGCCGGCACATTGCCACCAACGGGCACGGCCGACCGTGCACGTTCCCC
Organism: Acidobacteriota bacterium; assembly: GCA_965217775.1. Taxonomy (GTDB): domain Bacteria; phylum Acidobacteriota; class UBA6911; order RPQK01; family JAJDTT01; genus JAJDTT01. The sequence goes on along the minus strand of CBDCJH010000002.1, from coordinate 218,646 downwards.
GACTACTTTCTGCGAGCCTGCCGTCTCGATGATGGCCCGTAACGGCCGGGGGCGGAATCGGTGGGAACGCCGGTGCGCTGCACTATTCGTCTATCGGTTCGTCATTCGTCCTTTCTCAGCAGCATGACCGGTCCCAACGAAATCACACCCTGGCACCGGCGGACGATGAATCGGCTGCCCCGTTGGCTGCATCGGCTGATTCTCCGGTTCGAAGCCTTGATCGAGGACCGTGTGGCCGAGTTCGCCCGTTCCCTGCCGGCCGGCACCCGGGTGCTGGACGCGGGCGCCGGCGAGTGCCGGTACGCCCGCGAATTCTCCCATTGCCGCTACTTGGCCGTGGACCTGGCCGTGGGAGACGCCGATTGGGACTACTCGCAGCTCGACGGAGTGGCGGATCTGGCGCGGCTGCCGTTTCGGGACGGCTCCTTCGGCGCGGCCATCAACATCGTGGTCCTGGAGCACGTCCGGGACCCCCGGGCGGTGCTGGAAGAGCTGAGCCGGGTACTGGCTCCCGGTGCCCGCTTGCTCCTGGCGGCGCCCCAGGAATGGGGAGTCCATCAGGCTCCCCACGACTACTTCCGCTATACCCGTCCCGGCCTCCACTGGCTGCTGGAGCGGGCCGGTTTTGCCGACATTGCCATCGAAGCCGGCGGTGGATTCTTCACGCTTCTGGGAAGACGGCTGCTGGATTCGACACTCTACTTCCAGGGAGGATGGCGGTGGCTGCTGTTCCCATTGGCTGCCGTCCTGGGCGGAGTCCTGGGAATCCTACTGCCCATTCTCGACTTCCTGGACCCAACCCGAAACACGACACTGGGCTATGTCTGTACGGCCAGAAAGCCGAGCTCACCCATGGAGACGAGTCGATGAGCCGAAAAAAACGAACCGCCATCAATCCACCGGGGGTGTTTCCTCCGGGTGGAGAATACTCCTACGCCGTGAGTGCCGGAGGCCTTCTCTTCATCGCCGGTCAGACCGCCTCTGCACCCGACGGCAAGCTGGTGGGTGAAGGAGATGCCGCGGCCCAGACGCGGCAGGTTTTCGAGAACATCGGCCGGATTCTCGAAGGCGCCGGCGCCTCCTTCGGTGACGTGGTGGAGTTCACCACCTACCTGGTGGGTGTGGAATCGGTCGGTCCCTTCCTGGAGGCCCGCCGGGAACTGTTCCCCGCTCTCTACCCGAATGGAGACTATCCCACCAACACCTTGCTCAATATCGAGTCTCTGGCCGGCTCCAAGGCCCTCGTGGAAATCAGGACCGTAGCGGTTCTTCCCGAATCGGACTGACCGGAGTCAGAGATCGTCACGCACGGCATTCGACCGGCCGTTGGCTGCCGTTTCACCATGGCCGGAAGGCAACCAGAGAAGTGCCTCGCTGCCGTCGGGCAGCGGCCAGCGCCGGGAGACACGCCAACCGGTCTGCTCCAGGCGCTCGTACACCGCTGGATTGAAGGCGGTGAGATAGCTGATCCCCTGGTGTCCCGTCTTCCCGACCACGGCCTGCACGCGGCGCAGATGCTCCACTGACTCCGCCGAATGGCCCAGCCGGATGACGTCCAGTTCCCTTCCCGACTCCAGAGCCTGGAGGCGGAGGGCCAAGAGATGAAAGTGCGCCAAGTCGGGGACGAAGCCGACTCCGGCCCCCTCGGGAATCTGCTCCAGGATCTCCCGGTGGCGCCAGTTTTCCCGCCGCGGCGGACCGGCCACGTCGAAATAGCGGGACGCGAACAAGACCCACTCCCGTCCGGCGCCCCGGTAGTCTCCATCGTCAGAAACCTGGAAAAGAGCCAGCTTTCCGGGGACCAGAGGCAGAGGGAACGAGACGGCCAGAAATTGGAGCAGCGCCAGCATCGCCGCCAGGCGTACGACCCACCGGCGCCGATCCCAGGGCAGGAAAATCATAATGGCCAACGGTCCGGCCAGCGGAAGGACATATCTTGGATCCTTGGCCTCCAACATCGTCAGCAGAAAAAGTCCCCCCCAGAAGCTCCATCGGATCAGGCCCACCTCCGGAGGCCGGTCCCGCTTCCGCTCGGACTTGAGGACGGCCCCCACGATGAAGAGCACGGTGAGGGGAAGGAACAGGTAGTAGCTGGCCAGCGACCTGGGATAGTAAAGCCAGCCCAGCAGGGAACCCAGACCGGGGTCGTGTTCCCATCCAGCCGCCTGCATGGTGAGAGTGAAGCGCTCCAGCAGGTTCCCGGCATTGGGCAGGTACCACCAGAAGACCGGAGGAGCAGCCACCAGCGCGGCATCGACCAGATTCAGGAGCGAACGCTTCCGGTTCCGGGAGCGGACCAGCGCCCAAACCAACGGAAACACCAGAAACAGGATGAAGGTCCACTTGGTCAAGAGCCCCGCCGCGATGACCAGACCCAGCAACAGGCTGTAGCCCTTTCGTTCCAGATGGCGGCTTTTGGCCACCAGGCAGAGGGCCAGCATGACCCACCCGCTGAGCGCCACGTCCAAGAGAGAGAAGCGGCTGGTCCAGGCCACGAGGGGAAAGCACCAGGCCAGCAGCGCCGCCCAGGGGGCGGTTCCCTGCGTCAGACATCTGGAGGCCAGCCACCAGACGCCGCCGAAGAGCATGATCAGCCCCGGAAGATTGGAAAGGAAGACCAGGGCGTCCCGGTTGGGCCACAGGGACAGAACCACCATTTCCTGGAGGTAGTAGAGGGGTGGGTAGTAAGAGGAGAGTGAGGGAAAGTCTTCCGGCAGCCTCCCGGCGTTCAGGGTCCGGAGCGACTCCCAGCCCTTGATCTGATGGTGCGCCATGTCCCAGACCTGGGGCTGCTCATCCTGCGCCAGCCAGACCAGGTGCAGCACCAGGACGCCCAGTCCCAGGAAGAGGACCGCGAATCGATCCGGCGCCGGCCGCGGCCGCTCACCAGTGGGTTGCAGGCTCGGGGACGGGACCATCATAGGGCTTCTTGACCCGGAAGATATTGAACCACTCCCAAGGCATTCCTCCGGTGATGCTGACGGGGAGCATGCCCCAGCCCGTGCTGTAGAACCCAGCGTGGGAGGACGGGTCCAGAATGCGCCACGGAGTGCTCATGCGGGCCGGGCGCTGCTCCAGCAGATCGAGGTATTCGTCGGAATCGTAGAGGGTCACCCACGGGGAAGCCAGGACCGGCTTGACCAGGATATCTCCGGCCTCGGGGCCGACTTCGGTCCGCTCCAGTATCTTGGCTCCCTCCCGCTCCAGGTAATGGCGGAAACCCCACTCGGCCGTGAACCAGAGCGTTTTCCCCTCGTGTCCGTAATCCTGTGCGATCTCCTGGGCCGCCTGCCGGTAGCTCCGAGCGAAACGGTAGTCGGCGTGGGCTATGGTCAGAGAGTAGACGGCGGTCAGGACCACCCCGAGCCAGACCAGGTTCCGGAGCAGATAGGCCTCCTTGACCCGTTGCTCCAGGGAGGCGATCCAGAGCAGAATCACCGGTCCCGCCACCAGCGTCGAGTATCGCACCGATCCCGAATAGTACATGAGGAGGCACGCCAGGCAGCCCCCGAAGAACCAGAGCCAGATGGGAAGCCAGCGCCAGTCCCGTTTAAAGAGGAGTTCGGTCCCGAAGCCGGACAGAAAACGCCAGAACACCGCCACGCCGCTGGAGAGAAACAGGGAAAACAGAAATGCCTGGCTCCAGGTCCAGTCCTCCCACCACAGATAGAAGGGGACGAAGGCGAGCAGGAACAGGACGGCCAGAATGCGGGCGCCGATGCGGCCGGCCAGACCGTACCAGAGCGCCACGGGAAAGAGCACCGTTCCACCCAGGTTCAGCAGCAGGGAGAGTGTTTTCTCCCCCACGATCGAACCCGAATAGATGTCTCGTCCGAGTGCGTGAATAGCCGTGTTCAGCAGCAGAAAGCGATCGTAGTGGAGAAAGGCGCGCAGGTACCAAAGACCCCACAGCAGCAGCGGAGAGGCCAGGACCAGCAGCATCTTTCCCCTGGAGATCCGGGGAGCCCCAGCCTCCCGCAGGAAGAGGCAGACCAGCATCAGCAGTACCAAGCCGGCCCCCAAAACGGAGATGAAACAGGTTCCCAGCAATGAAACTCCCCAGATCAGCCAGTCCCAACCCGTGGCGGTCCCGTCCCGCACCCGCAGGAAACGGGAAAGGGCCACGATCCAAAGGGACCAGAAGGGGACGTCGGTCATGACGGTGTGGCTGGAAACGAGAAAACCGGGCGCCGTGACCAGGAGGCAGGATGCGGCCAGGGGAAACCGGACATAGCGGCGCGCCAGATCGTGGAACCCCCACGCCGCCAAGAAGGGAAAGACCAGAAAGCCGAGATGGTAGACCCACTCGGCCTCGCTGTTGGTCACCCACTTCAGCAATGCCAGATAGTAGCTCACCAGGGGCAGGTGGCTGTGACTGGCGGCATCGGGCGCCCCCATGCCCTCGAAACTGATACGGAAGTCGTAGGGATAGAGGGGCGTCTGCAGAATGTTTTCGGCCACCCGCAGATAGATGCGGTCGTCGATGTGGAATGCCTGGAAGAGGAAAGGGAGCTGAGTCCCCAGAATCAACAGGATCAGAACTCTAGCCCGCATTTCTCACCAGGCCGCTATGCTTATGATGAAAAAGAATTTATTCTTCACCACTTACCGGCCTATTGCCAAGGTCTCTCGGGAACAGACTTCGCTGGGCGCGCCCTCGCTGGTCTTTTCGCCCTCAGCGCGCACATGCTCCCTCAAACGTAGTCACCACTACGCTCTCGGTCGCGAGCACGCGCTGAGGGCGAAAATCCTGCGCGATCGTCACGCCCCCTGGTGAGAAATGCGGGCCAGCCCGCATTTCGGGCTAGTGGTCCCTGAAGATCGGCATCTTGTAGAAGATCGCCAGCTTCTCCATCCGGGGAATCCAGCGGCGGACCTTGAGGGTGTCCACCATGAAGCTGCCCAGGATGACGGGGAGACGGGGATTGGGCGCGTGACAGTCCTGGCACTCGGGATAGTCGGTCAGGTCTCCCTTCAGATGAGCCTCCCGCATCCGCTCCATCCTCTCCGAATTCCAGAGGTCGTAGATGGAGGAGTCTCGGACGTTGCCGATGGGCTCGGTCTGCCAGGTGTGGCAACAGGGGAAAAATTCCCCCTTGTAATTGACCATGGCCGGCCCCTGCCAGAGTTGGTAGCAGGGATGCCGCCGCCGGGTGTGCTGGATTCTCTCCTCCAACGCCACGTCCGGAATGACGATCTCGTCCTCCTTGATGCGAACTTCGTCGACCCCGTCGATGGACCACATCTTCTGGAAGTCCCGGACCTGGTGTTGATTCTCGGGTAGACGGACCATCTGAAGCACCACGAACAGATCGGGACGCTGGACCTTCTTCATCTCCAGGAAGCTCAGGATGTTGGCGCTGACCTTCTCGAAATTGGCTCCCTTGCGGTACTTCTCGTAAGTTTCGCGAGTGGTCCCGTCGAAGGCGATGATGAGACTGTCCAGCCCCGACTCCAGGAGTTCCTGGCTCCGGCGCCGGTCCAACAGGGTGGCGTTGGTCGAAACCACGGTGTAGATATCGGCGTCCTTGCAATATCGCACCATGCGAAAGATGTCGGGATTCATGAGAGGCTCGCCGCCTCCCCAGGGGAATACCAATTCGGTTTTTTGGCTGATCTCGTCGATGATCTGCTGGAAGAGGCCGAAGTCGAAGTCCTCAGGAGGGTAGTAGCCCAGCTCCCGGGGACACATGGGGCACTTGAGGTTGCATTTCCCGGTGTTCTCGATGATGAGGGTGATGGGGTAGGCTTCCAGATCGGCGCGCCCCGTAAGATATCCGGAGAGCAGTTTCCACCGATTCTGTGCCTGAGTCACCCTCATAGGTCGCTACCCACGGTACGCGGGGCTCATCTTAGCAGAAAGAAACACCCCTCCGGCACTCATTTGAAGACATGGAGATCCGAGGCACCTGGGATCAGTGGATCTGCCCCTCGGCGAAGAGGGGGGCCGCCCGGATGGCGGCCTGGGCCGCCGCCAGGCGGGCCACGGGAACCCGGAACGGGGAACAGCTCACGTAGTCCATCTTGATCCGGTGACAGAAATCGATGGATTCCGTATCCCCACCGTGTTCGCCGCAGATCCCGATTTCAAGATTGGGACGCCGCGCCCTTCCCTCTCGAACCGCGATCCGAACCAGCCTTCCCACACCCTCCTGATCCAGGGTCTGGAAAGGATTCGAGGGCAGGATGCCCTCGTCCACATAGCGCAACAAGAAGTGCGTCTCCGCGTCGTCGCGGGAATAGCCCAACGTCATCTGGGTCAGGTCGTTGGTGCCGAACGAGAAGAACTCGGCCACTTCGGCCAACTGATTCGCCGTGATGGCGGCCCGTGGAACTTCGATCATGGTCCCGAACATGTACTCGAGCCGGCATCCCCTTTCGCCCATGACCTCCACGGCCACCCGTTCCAGAACCGGCTGGACCACTTTCAACTCGTTCACGTGCCCAACCAGAGGGATCAGGATCTTGGGCCGGACCGTCCCGCCTTCCTGAACCACGTTACAGGCCGCCTCGAAGACGGCCCGGACCTGCATGCTCACGATCCCCGGCATCACGATACTGAGCCGAATCCCCCGCAGCCCCATCATGGGATTGCTCTCGTGCAGCTTTCGAAGCGTGGCCAGGGTTCGCTGCAACTCACTCACCTCTTCAGTCCGCCCCTCATCGCGGCACAGTCGCAGCCGGTCCCGAATCTCCTTCTCCGTGGGTAGAAATTCGTGCAGCGGTGGATCGATGAGCCGGATCACAACGGGACGCCCATCCATCACCCTGAAAAGGCCTTCAAAGTCCCCCCGCTGCAATGGAAGGAGACGATCCAGAGCCGGTTTGCGTTCCGTCTCGTCACTCGACAGGATCATCTGCCGAACGATGGGCAGGCGGGTGGCTTCGAAGAACATGTGCTCGGTCCGGCAAAGACCCACGCCTTCGGCGCCGTAGGCCAGCGCCCGGACGGCATCCTGGGGGTGGTCCGCGTTGGCCAAGACGCCGAGATGACGACGGCTGTCGGCCCAGGACAGAAGCGTTTGCAGGTCCTCCTGTTTTTCCAGATCGGATTCGACAGTCGGGATCCTTCCCAAAAAGATCTCTCCCGAGGTCCCATCCAGGGAGATCCAATCCCCCTCGCGCACCCGATGTCCATTGGCCTTGAGCCGGCGTTTCGTCTCCCGAAGTTCCATTCCTCCGGCTCCGACGACGCAGGGCACGCCGAACTGGCGCGCGACCACGGCGGCATGGCTCGTCGCCCCGCCTTCGATGGTGAGGATGCCACGGGACGCGAGCATGCCGTGAACGTCGTCGGGCCGGGTGAAGGGGCGCACCATGACCACGTCGGTTCCTTCTCGACTCCATCTCTCGGCCGTATCGGCGTCGAAAACCACCCGTCCGACGGCGGCCCCCGGAGAGGCGTTGACTCCGCGGCCCAGCAAGTTTCCGGCGTCCCTGGCCGTATCCTTGGCACGAGGCGCGAAGGCCGGGTGCAGAAACACGTCGATATCCTCGGGACGGACCCGGAGCAGCGCTTCGTCACGGGTGACGCGTCCTTCATTGCAGAGATCCACCGCAATGCGAATCGCCGCTCTGGCGGTTCTCTGCCCGGTTCGCGTCTGCAGGATCCAGAGTTTGCGCCGCTCGACGGTGAACTCCACGTCCTGCATGTCACGATACCGCTCTTCCAGCTTCCGGCAGATCCGAGTCAGCTCCCGGGCGACCTCCGGCATCCGTTCGCCGAGATCGATGATGCTCTGTGTGTTGCGGATTCCCGCCACCACGTCCTCGCCTTGGGCGTTCGGGAGATAGTCGCCGTAGAGAGTCCGTTCTCCGGTCACCGGATTCCGCGAAATGACCACACCCGTGCCGGAATCGAGACCCATGTTGCCGAAGACCATGGAGACGACGTTGACCGCAGTCCCCAGGTCATGGGGGATGCCCGAGACATTTCGATAGTCGATTGCGCGTTTACCGTTCCAGCTTCCAAAGACGGCCTGGACCGCCATCCGCAGTTGTTCGACGGGGTCCTGGGGAAACTCCATGCCAGCCTGCGCACGGATGATCCGTTTGAAACCAGCCGTCAACTCCTTCCAGTCCGAAGCCGTCATCTCTGCGTCCGACGCCACCTGCCGATCGCGTTTCATCCGTTCCAGAGACTCCTCGAATGCGTCGTCACCCAACTCCAGAACCACGCTTCCGAACATCTGGATCAAACGGCGATAGGCGTCGAACCCGAACCGCTCGTCTCCGGAAGCGGCCGTCAGCCCCGCAGCGGTCTCGTCGTTGAGTCCTACGTTGAGCACCGTATCCATCATCCCGGGCATGGAGTGCATGGCCCCGGACCGGCAGGAGACGAGCAGTGGGTTCTCCGCATCGCCAAAGCCCTTGCCGGTGGCCTCCTCGATTCGCCCCATGGCCTCCAACACCTGGTCCCACAGCCCCTCCGGAAGGTCGCCTCCCGAACGCAGATACTCGACGCACGCGTCCGTGGTGATGATGAAACCGGGTGGCACCGGCAGGCCGATGCGACTCATCTCGGCCAGGCTCGCACCCTTGCCACCCAGCCGGGACCGCAATGACTCCCTTTCGTGATGAGTCTCCACGGGAGGCACTTCGTCAAACCGGAACACCCATTTGCCGCTGTCCATGCAAACCGCCTCAAACGGAGATACGAATAGAAGGATCCGAAACGGGAACCCCGCTGAAACCGGCGGGCCTGCGGGACCTGGGAGCCTGCGCCGCAGAAATTGATCTACTGCGCAGACTCCTGGTCCCGCGTCGCCGGCGATGCGGGTCAGGATTCATAGTAGTCGAGACCCAGATGGGTGATCTGTTCCTCTCCACGCATATAGCGGAGGGTGTTCTTCAACTTCATGAGCTGGATGAAGAGATCGTGCTCGGGATAGAGCTCGGGCAGGGTCATGGGACTCTTGAAATAGAAGGAGAGCCACTCCTGGATTCCTGTCATCCCAGCCCGCTTGGCCAGGTCCAGGAACAGCACCAGATCCAGCACGATGGGGGCGGCCAAGATGCTGTCCTTGCAGAGGAAGTCGATCTTGATCTGCATCGGGTATCCCAGCCAGCCGAAGATATCCAGGTTGTCCCAACCCTCCTTGTCGTCCCGGCGCGGCGGGTAATAGTTGATCCGAACCTTGTGATAGAAGTCGCCGTACAGGTCCGGATAATGCTCGGGCTGCAGGATGTATTCCAGAACCGAGAGTTTGCTCTCCTCCTTGGTCCGGAAGGACCCGGGATCGTCCAGAACCTCGCCGTCCCGGTTGCCCAAGATATTCGTGGAAAACCAGCCCGAGAGCCCCAGGAGCCTGGCCTTGAGGCCAGGGGCGACGATGGTCTTCATCAGAGTCTGGCCCGTCTTGAAGTCCTTGCCGCAGATGGGAACGCCCTGCTCAAGGGCCAGCTGTTGGAAGGCCGGCGCATCCACCGTCAGGTTGGGAGCGCCGTTGGCGTAGGGAATCCCCAGCTTGAGGGCCGCATAGGCGTAGACCATGCTGGACGGAATGTCGGGATGGTTGTTCTTGAGACCCTCCTCCAGCGCGGCAACGTCCTGATGAACGGGTCCCGTCTCCAGAAAGATCTCGGTGCTGCCGCACCAGACCATCACCATGCGATCGACCTGCTTCTCCCGCTGAAACGACCGGATCTGTTCCATCAACTGATGGGCCAGATCCCATTTGTTCCGGCCCTTCCTGACATGGGTTCCATCCAGCCTCTTGACGTACCGGTTGTCGAAGACCGCCGGATAGGGTCGCACTTCTTCCAGCACCGGCCGGAGCTGTTCCAGAAGACTCATCTCCAGCACGCCGGCCTTGACGGCCGCCGTGTACGCGTCGTCGTCGAACAGGTCCCAGGACGCGAATTCCAGATCCTCCAGTTGGGCCAAGGGAACGAAATCGGAGATCTTGGGCGACCGCCCCTCGGTCCGTTTCCCCAGCCGGACGGTTCCGAATTGGGATAGAGACCCGATGGGCTGGGCCAGTCCCCTCTTGACAGCCTCGACGCCGGCAATGAAGGTGGTGCTCACCGCACCCAGTCCCACCAACAGCACCCCCAGTTTTCCCCGGGGCTCCTCGATTCTTACACCCTTTTCAATCATGTCCATTCACCTCGAATTCATCCTGCCTCGGGCAAGGCATGAGTTTTTCGTCGTCCGATCTCCGAATCAAGTCCTCGCCACCATGGATATGTCCGCGTAGGACAAGAAAAGCTGTGAGATCTCATGGAGGATTCTCAATCGGTTCCTGCGCAGGTCTTCCTCGTGCGACATGACGAGCACGTCCTCGAAGAAACGGTCGACGGGTCCGCGCAGGCGGGCCATCTGCTTCAGCGCTTCCACAAACTCCCCCTTCTCCAGCCTGGCGACGACCTGGGGGCGGGTCTCTTGGACCACCCGGTTCAAAGTCCGTTCCGCCGGTTCCCTCAGTTCGCTGGCGCGGACCCGATCCAGTTCGATCGCCTGGCCGGCCAGTATATTCTTGATCCTCTTGTAGGCCGTTGCCAACACCTCGAAATCCACTTCGCTCCTCATCTCCTCCAGGGCGACCGCTTTCCTGAGCCGGAGATGCAGGCTCCGACGGGAGTCTACCGCTTGTACGGCCCGGATGACGTCCTCGGAAACACCCCGGTTACGAAAAACATACCGTACCCTGCGTTCCAGGAATGCCAGGACCCGGTCTTCCGACTCGGTTCCGGCAGCATCGTCCGAGAGGGACTGCCGCGCCATCCGGACCAAGTCTTCAAGCGGGTAATCGAGGCGGTACTCCAACAATATCTTGACGATACCCAGGGCTTGACGACGCAGTGCGAAGGGATCGCTCGAGCCCGTGGGAACGATTCCACCGGAAATACAGGTGGTGACGGTGTCCAGCTTGTCGGCGAGAGCCAACAGGGCTCCGGCAAGTGTGGAGGGAGGAGCATCACTGAGAGAGACCGGCTTGTAATGCTCCAGGATTGCCTTCCATACTTCGGCGGGATAGCCCTCCCGGCGTGTGTAGAGTCCCCCCATGACTCCCTGCAATTCCGGAAGCTCACGAACCATATCGGAGGTGAGATCCGCCTTGGACAACAGAGCCGCACGTTCCAGCCGAGGGTCCGGTTTCAATCGGGAGCAGAGCGCCTTGACCCGTCTTACCTTGTCCAGGTAACTTCCCAGGCGCTGGTGAAAGACGATCTCCGCCAGCCTTTCGCACCGCGCCTCCATGCTGGTCTTGAGATCGGTCCGCCAGAAGAACGCCGCGTCCTCGAGACGGGCTCTCAAAACCCTCTCGTGTCCCTTTCGGATTCGGCCGTCCGAGTCTCCGTCGGTATTGACCACGGTCATGAAGTGGGGCCGGAGTTCCCCTCCGGCGTCAGTCACCGAGAAGTACTTCTGGTGGTGCCGCATGACCGTGACCAGCACCTCCCGGGGGATATTCAGAAAGGCCTCGTCGAAGTCTCCGCACAGAACGGTGGGGAATTCGTTGAGCTGAACGACCGTCTCCAGAAGACGTTCGTCATCCACGGGAGACAGTCCGGGGGGAACCTTGTCCGCCAGCTCTCCGGAAATCTTGCTGCGCCGTTCGTCCGCACTGGCCAGAACGTAGTTCCTGCGCATCTGATCCGGGTACTCGGTGGCGTGAGCCAAACGGATCTCGTCCTCCCCCAGGAACCGGTGGCCACGCGTGACACGTCCCGAATCGATTCCCTCGAATCGAAAGGAAACGATCTTTGAATCCCAGAGCGCCGTGCACCAGCGAAGAGGCCGAATGAATCGAAACCGGCTCTCCCGCCAGTACATGCTGCGGGGCCAAGAGAGGCCGGACACGAGCTGGGGCGTCTTTTCCTGGAGTATTTCCGGGAGGGACCGGCCCGGAATCCTCTTTCGGTATCCCAGGTATTCGCCCTTTGGAGTCTCTACCCTCTCCAGCAGTTCCACGTTCAGACCCTGGCTGCGAGCGAATCCGAAAGCAGCCCTCGCTGGGCCCCCGTCGGGTCCCAGGGCGACCCGGACGGGGGGACCGAGGACAAGCTCCTCCCTCCCCGGCTGGCGCTCGGGCAGCCCGTCGGCCAGCAAGGCCAGTCTCCTGGGAGTGCCGTAGGAACGAACCGAGGCGGCGGAGACCCCTTCCTGGGCCAGCAAACCCTTCAGATTTCGGCCAAGCTCGGCCAGCGCCGGAGCGATGACGTCGGCGGGCATCTCCTCCAGGCCCAACTCAAGCAGAAAGCTGTGACCCATGATCTTCCAGGTAGAGCCGTGCAGTCGCCACCGCCAGGGCACGCACCCGGGCAATCAGGGCGACACGCTCGGTGACGCTGATGGCGCCCCGGCTATCCAGCAGGTTGAAGGTGTGGGAGCACTTCAGACAGTAGTCATAAGCAGGGAGAACGCATCTGGCCGCGTGGCAACGCCGGCATTCCTCCTCGTAGAGACGAAACAGATTGAAGAGCAGATCCGTGTCGGCCACCTCGAAGCTGTAGCGGGAGAACTCGGCTTCCTCCAGCCGCCGGATCTGTCCATAGGTCTTCTCGTGATTCCATCTGAGACGATAGACGCTGTCCTCGCCCGAGATAAAGGCTGCGATCCTTTCCAGCCCATAGGTCAACTCTACCGGGACGGGCATCAATTCGATACCGCCGGCCTGCTGAAAATAGGTGAACTGCGTGATCTCGAGCCCGTCCAGGAGCACTTGCCAGCCCACTCCCCAGGCACCCAGGGTGGGACTCTCCCAGTTGTCCTCTTCGAAGCGGATGTCATGACGCTTCAAATCCACGCCTATGCTCGCAAGGCTCTTGAGGTAAAGGTCCTGAATGTCCTCTGGCGACGGCTTGAGAATGACCTGAAGCTGATGGTGGCGATAGAGACGATTCGGATTCTGGCCGTACCGCCCGTCCGCCGGTCGCCGGCTGGGCTGGACGTAGACGACCCTGTAGGGTTCAGGACCCAGAACCCGCAGGAAAGTCTCGGGGTGCATGGTCCCGGCACCCACCTCGGTGTCGTAGGGCTGTTGCGCCACACAACCCGAGGCCATCCAGAACTCGAGCAGACAGTGCACGATGTCCTGAAATGTCTGCGGGGCTTCCGCAACTTCCTTGGGTGCTGCACAGACCGATTCGTTCATCGCCGGGTTTCAGAGGAGTTCCTTCAGCAGTTTCAGACTCTTCAGCGGTTTTTCGAGGTGGTATTCTAACAACTTCTCCGAAAGGCGCGCTATCGATTTGTCGTCCTCAAGGGTCAGGCAGTCTACCTCCAACGAGCCCGGCGGCATCCGCATGAGGGACCTGGCCCGGGCAGCCACAGGACGAGGCAGTTCACTGTCGAGATCGGGAAGAATTCCTTCCAACTTGAGAGTCCAGAGCTCCAGATAACGAGCCAGCAGGGAGGCGGGGACCGTGTCCATCGCCGCAAGAACAGCCACGGCCAAGCGGAAGAAACGCTCGCTTTCCTCCTGCTCCCGGCTGAACTCGAGCAGAAGCTCGGTGAAATAGCTCCGATACAGCGTGGACTCCCAGGAGACGGCCCCCCGCCAGAAGACCCGTAGCACGTCGCAATTCCGGATCACCGCCAACTCCTGGTGCTCCTTGCGATGAAAACTCAACTTCACGTAGTTCAGGGGCTCCAGGCTGCCCCCGAATTTGCCTCCTGACTTTCTGGCGCCGTGGGCGATGCCCCGCAATTTTCCGAAACTCCGGGTGAAGAAGACGGCAATCTTGTGAGACTCGGCGTAAGGGTAGGTTCTAAGGGTGAGCGCCTCCGATTGGTGGCGGCTCATGAGGGAGAGACAACGACCAGGAAATAGGTTGCCAATCCCAGAAAAGAAAGAAAACCCACCATGTCCGTGAAGGTGGTCAGAATGATGCTCGAGGCGACGGCGGGGTCGACGTTGAGCTTGATCAGAAACAGGGGAATCAAGGTTCCGATGATTCCGGCCACCATAATGTTGATGACGAGCGCTCCGCCCAGGACGAATCCCAACTCGAAGCTGCCCTTCCAGGCGAAGGCCACGGCCCCGCACAGCAATCCCAAGACGACTCCGTTGGTGAGGGCTACCGCCAGTTCCTTTCCCAACGCCGCCCGACTGCTCTCCCAGGTCACCTCTCCCAGGGCAAGTCCGCGAACGATCACGGTCAAGGTCTGGGTCCCCGAGTTCCCCCCCATCCCGGCCACCACCGGCAGAAACACGGCCAGATACGAAAATCTGGCGATGGTGGGTTCGTAGAAGGCCACGATGGTGGCTGCCATGAGGGCCGTCACCAGATTGATGAGCAACCACGGGAGCCGCTTCCTCACCGATTTCCGAGGCGGCGTGTAGATCCGGTCGTCACTCTCGACGCCGGCCATGTAGAAGATGTCTTCGGTCGCCTCTTCCTTGATGACGTCGATCACGTCGTCCACGGTGATCACGCCCACGAGCTTGTTCTCCTCGTCCACCACCGGGATGGCCAGGAGATCGTAGAGGGCCACCTGCCGTGCCACTTCTTCCTGGTCCGTGTCGGTCCGCACCGAGAGGATGTCGGTGGTCATGATCTTTCTCAGGGGGGTGCTGGGCGGGACCATGAGCAATTCCCGCAAGGAGACGATCCCTACCAGATGGGACCTTTCGTCCACCACATAGACATAGAAGGACATCGCCAGGTCTTCAGTGGTCTGGATGGAGTGGATGGCCTCGCCCACCGTCACGACCTCCCGAAAGGGCAGTACGTTGGGGGTCATGATCCGCCCTGCGGTTTCCGCCTCATGCTCCAGCAGCCCCTGGACCTCGGCCGATTCCTCGGTGGCCATCAGATCCAGGATCGCCCCGGCCCGTTCTTCGGGAAGGGCCGAGATGAATTGGGCGGCGTCGTCGCTCTCCAGCTCCTGGAGGACCCCGGCCGCCTCTTCGGCGGAAAAGTGGGCCAGGAGAGCGATGGCAGGATCGAGCCCCATCCCGGTGAGAGTCTGTCCCGCCAGATCCTTGTCCTGCTTGATGAGCAGTGCGAAGACCCGCCGCTGCTGCAGCTCCCCCAGCTCCAGCATGATGTGAGAGATGTCGCCGGGGCGCAGCTTGGACAGAAGGTTGGTGACGTGCTCGAACGCACTCCGCCTCAGGAGGCGGCGGACGGATTGTGCCAGCAGATGAATCTTATGCGTCTGCATATTCTCACCCCCGGCGAAAGCGGTTCAGTTCAATCTCGCCGCGGCGGCCGGACACAGGATAGGTCCGTTCGGCGCCATCCTAACCCAGATTTCTCGTCGGGTCGTTGCGCGACCACGAAAAAGATCAAATTGCGGGGCATTTTTCCGTCTAGTCCTGGATCGAAATCTCCCGGACCCAGACTGTCCCGGGCGCGCTCCCCGGTGAAAACTGAGGGCCATTCGCTACCGGCGTCTTCCTGTATTGTGAAATGAAGCAGCGAATGGGTTCTCAATCCGGACGAACTTCCTGCTCCTCCAGAGAGGCCGGCTTCTTGAGTCGATAACGCACATACTGGTAACCCCTCAGAACAACACCGCTGAGAAGGTAACCAGAAGCCATAGCCATCAAAGACTGCCGGGAATAGAAGAATACGGCGGCCACCATCAAGGCCAGGATCACAACCAGAAGATGAGACTTTCTGCCTCCGAGATTGAGCCGCTTGAACGACGGATATCGGACCGTGCTGACCATGAGAAGGGCCACCGCATAGTTCATGGCGACCAGTGAGACCTTGAAGAAGACTGTATCCGGAGGCGTCTCGAAATAGTGGATGATCGCCGCCACGAAGGCCGCCGCCGCCGGGATCGGCAGACCGGCGAAATACTTCATCTCCTTCAACTGGACGTTGAACCGGGCCAGACGCACCGCTCCGCAGATAAAGAAAAAGAAGGCCGAAAAACGGGCGAAATTGCCCAGGTCGGCCAGCCCCCAAGAATAAATGAGCACCGCCGGAACGATCCCGAAACTGACCACGTCGGCCAGCGAGTCCAACTGGACGCCGAAATCGCTGGTGGCATTGGCGAGTCGTGCCACACGGCCGTCCAGTCCGTCCAGGACCACGGCGATCCCGATGGCGACCGCCGCCGTCTGGTAGTTCTCGTTGAGTATGGAAACCAGGGCGAAGAAGCCCGCGAACATGTTCCCCACGGTGAAGAGCGAAGGCAGGATCAAGACGCTACGGCGCAATCGTCGCCTGGGGGCCCCGGAAGCCGGAAATCGGCGTTCGTTACGTCTCAACTTGCTCACGGCCCGGGGTTCCAATACGCCAGGACGGTGCTGCCGCCGTAGACTCGATCGCCTTCGCTGACAACCATGTCACAACTCCGTGGGAAGAACAGATCGACTCGGCTGCCGAATCGGATCAGGCCAATTCTATCACCCCTGCCGACCACGTCTCCCTCATTCTTCCAGACCCGGATTCGGCGCGCCAGGACCCCGGCCACCAAAGCGAAGGTCAGGGGCCGGTCCCCGGAAATGGTGAGGATGACCCGCTCGTTCTCCACCGAAGCCCGGTCGTCCCAGGCGAGATGAAACCGCCCGGAGCGATGTTCCTTCCGGACCAGGATACCCTCCACGGGTGAACGATTGACGTGAACGTTCCAGATCGAAAGAAAAATGCTGACCTCGGTGCCGTCCTCAAACGGTCTCACACGAACGATTTTTCCGTCCGCCGGGCTGACCACGGCGTCGGGATCGTCAGGAATGGATCGTTTCGGATCGCGGAAAAAGTAGGCGACGAAAGCCGCCAGGACCAAGGTCACCACACCCAGGGCGACGACCTGGAGCCAAGTCAGGACCAAAGTCAATGCGACTAGTGGAAGAAAAAAATAGTATCCGTCTCGGGCCATAGGCGGATGCTCCGGACTCTGGCTGGGAGTCGACTCCGGATTGGGGTCCCCGGCAAGACCTGGGGCTTCTGCCAGGAGGGCATTCCCAGCCTGGATGAACGGAAATCAAGATAGGTACGAACGAAAGCCCGGATCTGCCGCAGCCGGACGATCGTCTAGCCGGTCCGGGCCTCCATTTGGTGCCGATGGATGATCACCTGCATCTGATCCTTCAAGGCCAGCTTCTTTTTCTTGATGACGCTCTCACGCAACTTCTCTTCCGGGTTCAGGTAGACCCTGCGAACAAGTTCCTCCAGTTGGCGTTCGTATCCCTGATGCTCCAGGGCGAGCCGGGAAAACTCCTTGTCCGTTTCCATCAGATGATTCTTGAGAGCGGCCTCATCCATCGCGCGCTTCCTCCTGGTGCCCGGGCCACGGCACGTCATGCCTCGTACCGACGCATGAATTTAGCAAACGGGATCTCGACCTTCAAGGAAAGGACCGAGGAGTGAGGAGTGAGAGAAGAGGACGTTTCCGAGTAAATTCGGCGCCCCGATTCACTTGGGACTTCGACCGGTCTCGGTCAGCCGGAAACATCCTAACCCGAATTTCTCACCAAGCCGCTATGCACATGATGAAACACATCTTATTCTCGGGCACTTACGAGATTTTTTCCAATGTCTCTCCGGAACAGACTGCGCGCTCGCGCGCCCTCGCTGGTCTTTTCGCCCTCAGCGTGCACATGCTCCCTCAAACGTAGTCCCCACTACGCTTTCAGTCGCGAGCACGCGCTGAGGGCGAAAATCCTGCGCGATCATCGCACCCCCTGGAGAGAAATGCGGGCTAACTGCTTGGAAGTCCCAAATTCCAAACCGAAGACGGGGAACTGCCAGCCGGCTTATCACTCGTGCCACCCGAACCGAGACCGGATTTTCCCCTGAATTCGCCGGACCGCAGGCAGGTCGGGCAGCTCCTCACTCCCACGTCACTTACTCCGAGTGAGATCGAGCCATCCTGGATTCAGCCGGCATCGCCTCTTCCTCTCAGTCCTCACTCCTGTTTCCTCTGTTTCTCAGCGCTCGACCGAGAGGCCCTGCCGGGCACGATGGCGCTCCAGACCCAGATCGATGAGCTCTTCGATCAGGTCGGGATAGCTCAGACCGGACGCCTGCCAGAGCTTGGGATACATGCTGATCTGGGTGAATCCTGGAATGGTGTTGGCTTCGTTGATCCAGAGCCGGAGGCTGTTCTTGTCCAGCAGGAAGTCGACTCGGGCCATTCCCTCCACACCCAGCGTCCGATAGGTCTCTACGGCCAAACGCCGCGCCTCATCCATCTGCTCCCCGGAAAGGGGGGCCGGGACCAACAACCGACTGATCCCATCCAGGTACTTGGCTGCGTAGTCGTAGAATTCCCCGGAGGGAACGATCTCGCCCGCGATGGACGCCCGCGGATACTCATTCCCCAGAACCGAGACTTCGATCTCGCGGGCATCGACTCCCTGCTCGGCCAGAACCAGCAAGTCATATCTCAAGGCTTCTTCCAGATGTTTCCGGAGCTCCCCGGAGTTGCGGCTCTTACCGACTCCGATGGACGAACCCATATTGGCCGGCTTGACGAATACGGGGTAAGCGAGCTCGTTCTCGATCCGCGCCAGAACCTGGTCCGGAGCCTCGCCCCATTCGGCCTTGGTGGTGCTCACGAAAGGCAGAACCGGTAGTCCGGCCTGGGCCAGGACCTGTTTGCAGTAAACCTTGTTCATGGCCAGCGAGGAGGCCAGAACGCCGGCTCCCACATAGGGTAGGCCCAACATCTCCATCGCGCCCTGCACCGTGCCGTCCTCGCCGAACGGTCCGTGCAGAACCGGGAACACCACGGGCAATGGGGGAGGCAAGCCGGCCAGAACCGCGAGCCAGTGATCGGTTCCGGTGGGCAACTCCCAGGGCCCGTCCGGCGAGAGCTCCAACTTCCGGCGCAGAACCTGAGGATCGTAGCTTCCGCCCTGCCGGTCCAGACCCATGACCGAAACCCGGTATCGTCTCTGGTCGAGGTGATTCAGAATCGAGCGGGTGGAGACGAGGGAAACGTCATGCTCGGCGGAGCGTCCTCCGCAGAGGACCACCACATGAATCCTGCGGTCTGTCATCGGCGCTGAAAGTCCGGTCTCCGGAGGGTCACCGCGACAGCCGCACCAGGACCCAACCGGCTGAGAATCTGCTGTCTTCTCTCACTCCTCACTTCTCGGTCCTTTCTTCCCTCCGGATCCCTGGGACTCGTAGGCCTTGATGATGCGCTTGACGAGTCGATGGCGGACCACGTCCCGACGATCGAACTCACAGATGGAGATCTCCCGCAAGCCCTTGAGCAGTCCACGTGCCTCCACCAGCCCCGACCTCTGACCCGGCGGAAGATCGATCTGGGTGATGTCCCCGGTGACGACCGCCCTGGAATTGAGGCCGATTCGAGTGAGAAACATCTTCATCTGCTCGGAAGTGCAGTTCTGGGCCTCGTCCAGAATGATGAACGAGTCACCCAGCGTCCTCCCCCGCATGAAGGCCAGGGGAGCGATCTCGATGATCTCCCTGTCCATGAGCTTCCGCACCCTTTCCGCCCCGATCACGTGGATCAGGGCGTCCGATAGGGGCCTCAAATAGGGGTTGACCTTCTCCTGAAGATCTCCCGGCAGGAACCCGAGCCGTTCGCCCGCTTCCACTGCGGGACGGGACAATACGATCCGCTGGACCCTTTTTTCCAGAAGAAACGAGACCGCCGTCGCCACCGCAAGATAGGTCTTGCCCGTGCCGGCCGGACCGATACCGAAGACCAGATCATTACGGTGGATGGCCTGGACGTATCGGGACTGGTTCAGACTCCGTGGCGACACTTCCCGTATGGGGGTCTTCAGCACCAGAGCCTTGGGAAAGAAATCGTGGAGACTCTCGGCCGCCCCCTCGGCAATCTGCTGGAACGCTTCCCTCAACTCACCATTGGAAAAGGAGCATCCATTGGAGACCAGAGACGAGAAGTCGGTGAGGATGTTCACCAGGATCCGTTCGTGTTTCTCATCTCCCTGGATGAAGACCTGGGGGCCCCGGGCGCCGATCCGTACCTGAAACAGCGACTCCAGCAGCCGCACGTTCCGGTCCCGGAGGTCGAAGAGAATCTCAGCGCACTGGTCCGGGAGAAG
Source organism: Acidobacteriota bacterium (assembly GCA_965217775.1). Taxonomy (GTDB): domain Bacteria; phylum Acidobacteriota; class UBA6911; order RPQK01; family JAJDTT01; genus JAJDTT01. The sequence goes on along the minus strand of CBDCJH010000002.1, from coordinate 198,697 downwards.
AACCTTCTTCAAGAGTGGGGGTTTTGCAACCGTGCCAATGGGGCCATGTATGGGGTCGGGGTCCAGGCAACCACTGCTAGCCCGCGGCAGCCGCCAGGGTCCGATTCAAAGAGTGGGTCAGCCGGGACTTGTACCGTGCGGCCGTCCGTCGATGGATGACACCCTTCTGGGCAGTGTGGTCGATGACGGTGTAGACCTGGGGAAGATGACTCTGGGCGTCTGCAGACCGTTGCTCCTCCAACATGCGGCGGAAGCGCTTGATTTCAGTCCTCATCCGGCTCAGATAGTGGCGATTGCGCATCCTGCGCCTTCGGCTCTGACGCATACGCTTGTCCGCCGACTTGATATTGGGCATATGGACTCCCGGGAAACAGCGCGCATTATAGTTGTCCCCGGCGGCAGGTGTCAATGAGCAGGCGCTCCAGGTGAAACCGGGGTTCGGAGACGCCGCTCTTGCAGGCCCGGTCGGTCTCTCGAATCCGGATCAGGACTCTCTCGATCCACTCCGGCGGATAGCGGCGCACCTCCCCCTCCTGGCCACGATAGCTCCAGATCTTGAGCTTGCGGAGAACCTCCCGAAAGGATCGTCCCTGGTCCAGCATCTCCCGCGCCACCAAGAGCCGTCTGAAGGTCCAGTAGAGCATGGCCAGGATCTGGGAGAAGCTGACGCCCTTTGCGAAGAGGCGGTTCAGAATCAGAAGGGCCGTCGAGGCCTGCCCCTTGGCCATGGCGCCGATGAGATTGAACACGTCGTATTCCCGACTCTCCAGGGTCATTTCGGCGACCGACTCCGAACTGATTTTCCGGCTTTCCCAGCAGGCCAGAAATTGTTTCTCCAACTCCATTCTGAGGCGCCCCAGGTCGTCCCCCACCAACTCGACCAGGGCGCGGGTGGCCGCCGGTTCCAGAACGTAGCCCTCCTGCTTGGCCCAGGCCCGCAGCCATCGGGCCGGCCCCACCTTCTTGTCGAACTCGATCAAAGGCAAACGGGACCAGGCCCTGGAACGTTTCTTCGCTTCCAGAACCAGGACGGTCCGGGGCGCCGGGCGCGCCAGATACGCCTTCAGACCGGAGCCGGAGCCCCCGTGGTCCCGAACGTACACCCAGCGCCTCCTGGAAACCCACGGAAGCGTGCGAGCGGCGTGGACCACGTCCCCGACAGAGTCCCTCTCCAGATCGAAAACGGACCAATCGAAATCTCGAGCCGACTCCTTTACCTGTTCCCGGCAGAGGTCGTAAACGCGTTTGAGAAAGAGTTCCTGGGTCGAAACCACGACGTAGACGGGATGAGGCTGCGCCAGGGACTTCCGGAACTCAGAGAACCGCATGGTCCAAGAGGCGAATCGCCCGAAAGCGGGAGATCATCAGAACCCCTCCATCAGAGTCGCGACCACACTGGAGGAGAAATCCCGGGCCACCCGCTCCAGGGCCGGGCTCAGTTCGGTGAAGAAATTGCGGACGTCGACGTTGATGACGTACTGCTCCCGAAAGAGGTACTGGTCGTTCCGGTAGAGAATTCGACCGTCCCGCCGGTCCTGGAGCTGGACCCGGGCCTGCAGTGTGACCAGGAAGGTGGAGCCGAAGGCCCGTTGCCGGAATATGACGGGATTGGCGGTAGTGGAGAAGATGACTCCACTGAAAACGGCATCGGCCTGCGAAGGCTCATGGACCAGACGGTAGGAAGATCTCTCAACAAACGCGTGAATCAGCGATCGCGTGAAGATCTGCTCCACTTGAAATGTCGTGGTTTCATTCTCCAGGGGAAGAACGGCCAGAGTTTGGAGCTGGGGAGACAGCCGATTCTTGGACGCTACCCGATAACCGCATCCGGCGAGGAAGACCGGTACGAGACCCACCCAGAGGGAGAGCAGGCACAAGGGACGGGTCCGCTTCATCGCGCCACCACGTTCACGAGCCGCTTCGGGATCACGATCACCTTGATGACGTTTCGACCCTCGATGTGCCCCCGGACCCGCTCATCGGACAGGGCCAGTTCCTCCATCTTCTCCGACGGCACATCGGCCGGAGCCTGGATCCGGGAACGGACCCTTCCGTTGACCTGGACCGCGAACTCCACCGTCTCTTCCCGGGCCAGATCGGAGTCGTGCTCCGGCCAGGAGGCGGATCCGATCCCGTGGCGATGCCCCAGGATGAAATAGATCTCTTCGGCGAAGTGGGGAGCGAAAGGGGCCAGCAGCAGGGCCATGTTTTCCAGAGTTTCCCGGAGCAGCTTCCGGTCGGGCTCCCCCTGGTCCACATAATCCTGCACCGAGTTCAACAACTCCATGATGGCCGCGATGGCCGTGTTCTGGTGCAGCCGCTCCAGGTCCCGCGTCACCTTCCGGATGGTCTGGTGAAGTTTCCGCTGCAGGACGCGCGCCGGGGGAGACGTCTCTGCCGGAGTCTTCCCGGCAGTCGGCATACCGTCGCCGGACCACTCGGTCCGGTATCGATGCAGCAACCTCCAGAGTCGACTCAGAAAACGCCAACACCCCTCCAGTCCCCGATCGTTCCAATCCAGGTCTCTGGCCGGTGGAGCGCAGAACTGGATGAAGAGCCGGAGCGTGTCGGCGCCGTACTTCCGGACGATCTGGTCCGGCTCGACCACGTTCCCCAGGGACTTGCTCATCTTGGCGCCGTCCTTGATGACCATGCCCTGGGTAAAGAGGGTGCGCACCGGTTCATCCAACTCGACCATACCCAGGTCCCGCATGACCTTGGTGAAGAAGCGCATGTAGATGAGATGGAGGATGGCGTGTTCCACTCCGCCGATGTAGATGTCCACGGGGAACCAGTAGCGCACGGCTTCCCGGCAAATCGCTCCGTCCGAATTGCGGGCGTCGGTGTAGCGGTAGAAATACCAGGAACTGTCCACGAAGGTGTCCATGGTGTCGGTTTCCCGCCGGGCCGCGCCGCCGCAGGAAGGGCAGGCCGTCTGGACGAAATCGGGGACCTGCGCCAGCGGGGAGCGACCCAAATCGATGCCTTCCATTCGGGGCAGAATCACCGGCAGTTGATCCTCCGGAACCGGGACCGTCCCGCATCCGGAGCAATAGACGATGGGAATAGGGGTACCCCAGTAGCGCTGGCGGCTCACTCCCCAGTCCCGGAGCCGGTAGGAGACGGTGGCCTCGCCGAAGCCCTGCTTGCTGGCGTACTCGGCCATCTTCCGCTTGGCCTCATCCGAAGTGAGTCCGGAGAAGGGACCGCTGTCGACCAGTCTGCCCGGATCCACGAAGGCCTGGTCCGTGCGGGCAGGCGGCGGTCCTTCGCTCGGCTCGATCACGCTCCGTACCGGCAGCCCGTACTTGCGGGCGAACTCCAGGTCTCGCTGGTCATGGGCCGGGACGGCCATGATTGCGCCGGTCCCGTATTCCATCAGGACGAAATTGGCCACCCATATGGGAATCATTTCCCCGCGGAACGGATTCCAGGCGTAGCGTCCGGTGAAAGCTCCCAGCTTCTCTGCATCCTCTGCGGTGCGAAGGTTCTGGTCCTGGCGGCGCACCTGCTCCAACAGCGCCTGCAGCCTGCTGCCGTCGCTATCGTCTCCCAACCAGGCCTTCACCAGGGGATGTTCGGGAGCCAACACCATGAAGGTCGCTCCGCAAATGGTGTCCAACCGGGTGGTGAAGATGTCGATCCCCTCTCCCGATGGGCCTCCCAGCCGGAAACGGACTCGTGCCCCAACGGACTTGCCGATCCAGTTGCGCTGCATGGTGATCACTCGTTCGGGCCAGTCCTCGAGCTGGTCCAGATCCTGGAGCAACTGCTCGGCGTAATCGGTGATCCGAAAGTTCCACTGCTCCAGCTCCTTCTGGACCACGGGACTGTCGTCGCGCCAGCAGAGCCCGTTGACCACCTGCTCGTTGGCCAGGACCGTCTGACACTTCTCGCACCAATTGACGGACCCCCGGCTCCTGTAGGCCAGACCCCGGTCGTACATCCGGAGAAAGAACCATTGGTTCCAGCGGTAGTACTCCGGAGTGCAGGTGGCCAGCTCCCGGTCCCAGTCGTAGGACCAACCCATGCGCAGGCACTGCTGCTTCATCCGCTCTATGTTCTTCAGCGTCCACGTTTTCGGTGGAACCTGGTGGCGAATGGCGGCATTCTCGGCCGGAAGTCCGAAGGCGTCCCAGCCGATGGGGTGCAGAACGTTGAAGCCCTGCAAGGACCGGAACCGGGCTACGGAATCACCCAAAGAGTAAACGCGAACGTGGCCCATATGAAGCGCTCCCGAGGGGTAGGGAAGCATTTCCAGAACGTAGTATTTGGGCCTGTCCCGGTCCTCGGCGACGACAAATTCGCAGTTCTCCTCCCAGCGTTTCTGCCACTTGGACTCGATCGTCCGGAAATCGTATTGCTCCTGCATTGCGAACCGACTCTATGCCAGGTCCCGTCCGTCCTCCAGCCGGGACAGAGTGATTTCCTGCTGTGCCTGGTACTTGCCTTTCCGGTCGGAATAAGAGACTCGACAGACGTCGCGAGCCCGAAGAAACAGGAGCTGGGCAATGCCCTCGCCCGAGTAGATCTTCACCGGAACGGGACCGTTGTTGATCACCGACATGGTCAGGCGTCCTTCCCATTCCGGTTCCAAGGGAGTGACGTTGACGGAAACCCCACACCGGGCATAGGTCGATTTACCGACACAGACTCCCAGGACGTCCCTGGGAATACGAAAGTATTCGTAGGACCGGCAGAGGACGAAGCCCCGGGCGGGGATCAGACAGGAATCGCCCTCGTAGTCCCGGAAGCAATGCTCCGATGCCTGCTTGGGATCCAGAACTGCACTCGCACCATCTTGGAGCAGCTTGTACCGCCGGTCCACGCGAAAGTCATAGCCGTAGGAGGAGACTCCGTACGAGATGGTTCCCTTCCCGATGAGGCTCTCCTCGAATGGCTCGATCATTCCATCCCGCGCCTTGCGAGCGATCCAGTGGTCCGGCCGAATACTCATGGAATTCACTCAGCGAATCGCAAAAGTCTACCAGTCTCTCAGCCGGATTTCCCCTCCCGGAAAAGCCCGGTCCCGGTTCCCCATTGACTCCATTTGAGCGGAGCCTTAATCGAACCTTGACATCCGGAACCTGCGCCCAGTATAAGACAACGGCTAGCAACTCAGGGGGCATTTCCAAGCCGTGATCAAACAGGATATTGTGTCACGCGTATCCGAGCGGGCGGATCTGACCAAGGCGCGGGCCGAGGAGGGCGTCGACACCGTGCTGAATGTGTTGAAGCGCGCCCTGAAGCATGGCGAACGCATCGAGTTGCGGGGCTTCGGAGTCTTTCTGGTCAAGCCACGGAAGAGTGGCATCGGACGCAACCCCAGGACGGGAGCCGTGGTCCCCATTCCTCCCGGCAAGACCGTTCGCTTCAAACCCGGGAAAGAAATCCGCTCCGGCTGACACGCCTAGCAGTCCGTGGTGAAAGTCTCGCGTTGCACCGAGACCGGGGCTGCGCCCGCCGGACAAGGCGCTCTGAGGGAGCATACCGGGAGTATGTGACCGAGGAGCAACGCAGTCCTCCGGGATGCAGACCCGGTCGAATGCCGCGATGACTTTTATCACGGGCTGCTACCCCCGGACGAGTTCAACGTCAGTGACGGAACGTTCTCCCCAAGACGAGAACCTGCCGGCGCCGGAAACGGAGAAACCACGTTTCCGGTTGGCCCTTCTGTTGCTGTTCGTCACCTTCGCCACAACCCTGTGGGCCGGGTCGCTTTGGCACGCCAGCTTTATCATGGGCAGCGGTCAATCCTCACCCGACACGGCGGGTTTCGCCGGGTGGCCCGACCTCCTTCTCGGACTCCCTTATTCGATCACCGTCCTGGCGATTCTCCTGGCTCACGAAATGGGTCACTATCTCGCCTGCCGCTACTATGGAATCCGCGCTACTCTTCCGTATGCGATTCCGGCTCCAGTCCCCTTTCCCTTCGGCACCATGGGGGCCGTGATCCGGATCAAGTCCCCGTTCCGGGACCGGCGCCAACTGTTCGACGTTGGAATCGCCGGACCCCTGGCGGGGTTCGTACTCATCGTCCCGGCGCTTATCATCGGGCTCGGCTATTCCACCGACTTCACTCCGTCCAGTCTCGGCGGAACAACCTACGAGTTTGGAGAACCCCTTCTCTTCCGTCTCGCTGCCGAGCTCTTCGTTCCGGCCGGAGAGGATTGGAGTATCAACCTCCACCCCATCGGCTGGGCGGCTTGGTTCGGGATGCTGGCCACGGGCATGAATCTCCTGCCCATCGGCCAACTCGACGGAGGCCATGTCGTCTACGCCCTGCTGGGCCGCCGCGGACACCGAACCGTCTCCTACGCGGCCCTGGGTGGACTGGTCGCCTTGGGAATCTGGTGTTTCTACGGATACCTGTGCTTCGCGGTGATCCTGATCTTCATGGGCCTGAAACACCCGCCACCCAGCGTCCCGGCCGGGCCGCTGGATCGGCGGCGAGTCCTGGCCGCCATCGCCGGTCTGCTGCTGCTGATCCTCACCTTCATTCCGGCGCCGGTAAGGATCATCGACGCGCCTTAACAGTCCGTGGTGAAAGTCCCGCGAGCACCGAGACCGTTCCTGCGCCCGCCGGACAAGGCGCGATTCGGGTGCATACCGGGAGTATGTGCCCGAATCGCAACGCTGTCCGCCGGGATGCAGGGACGGTCGAATGCCGTGATGACTTTTCCCACGGGCTGTCAATAGCGGTCCCGGACCGCCGCAACCGTCAGGAACGGAAGGTGTCGGTAAATTCCTTCCAGATCCGGGAATATCCCTGTTGCAGAATGATGATGGCCGCCCCGCAGACGAAGAACCGGGCTCCCTTCTCGTAGTAGGGCATGGCCGCTTCCGGACTCGCTACCGGAATGCCCCACCACTTGCCGTGACGGCGGCAGGCCTCGGCGACCCGGTCCACGGCCTGGACGATGAGGGGATGTCCCCCTTGGGTGGGGATGCCATAGCTCTGGGTCAGATCGCCGGGTCCCACCATGATTCCGTCGAGCCCCTCGACTGCCAGGATTTCATCGACGGCCTCGACGCCTTCCCGGTCTTCGATCTGAATCGAGACCAGGGTCTCCTCGTTGGCGGAAGCCATGTACTCGGGCATGGCCTCCATTCCGTAGTTGGAGGCGACTTCCACGCCATCCATGCCCCGCTGTCCCAGGGGATGAAAGCGGCTGTTGCGAACCACGTCGCGCGCCGCCGCCGCCGAGCAGACGTGGGGAACCATGATGCCGTTCGCCCCCGCCTCGAGACAGCGGAAATAACTCCAATACGGGCCCTTCCTCATTCGGACCAAAGGGTCCATCCCGGAGGCTCGGCAGGCCAGTCCCATGGCGAAGAGCTGGTCGTAGTCGTAGTCCTGGTGCTCCATATCGATCCAAACGCCGTCGAATCCAATGAGGCCGATCATCTCGATGAGCTTGGGCGAGGGATAGGGAGTGGGACAGGCCAGCATCACCGGCTCGTCATTCCTGAGTCTGTGCAAGATCTTGTTCGTTCTCATGACCTCCTCTTGTTCTTCCCGGCTCGGGACAGCCCCGGTCCTGATAGCCAATGTCGGCAGGCACACGTAAAGTATCCTCTTAGCCGAATCGACTGCAACTTGCGAGTCGACGCCATAACCGCTGACAAGGAGAAGACATGAACGAATCCAGCCCGTTGCCGCCGGACGTCCTGGCGATGCTGAGGCAATATGACACCCCGACCATCTGCAACGTGATCGAGCTCTTCGGCGTGCGTCCCAGGACCTCCGGCTACATGGACCAGAGAATCAAGGCCCACTTCCCCGAGATGCCCCCCATGGTGGGGTATGCGTCCACCGCCACCTATCGCTCCTCGGCGCCGCCTCAGGGATTGGACATTTACGACGCCATGCAGAAACAGCTTTCCGTTCTACAAGAGCGCTCCGGACCGCATGTCATCGTGTTTCAGGACCTGGACGATCCGTCGACGGCGGCCACTTTCGGCGAAGTAATGTGCACCTCATACCAGACCTTCGGCGCCGTCGGGCTCATCACCAGTGGGACGGGCCGCGACCTCGACCAGGTCCGGCAAATCGGCTTCCCCGTCTTCAGCAGCGGCACCAACTGCTCCCACGGCTATTGTCACACCCTGGACGTGGACGTCCCGGTGCACGTCGGCGGGCTCACCGTGCGCCCGGGCGACCTGCTCCACGGCGACGCCAACGGCGTGACGAACATACCCGGGGAAATCGCCTCCGAAGTGGCTCGTATCTGCCCGGAATTCGTCGCTGCCGAGGAGGTGGTGCTGGAGTGCCTGCGCACGCACGGACCCGATTTGACCAGGCTCCAGCAAGCCCGGAAGGAATGCCGCCGCCGCATCGCCGAACTCGCGAAACGGGCTACCGGCTGAGACTGGCAGCCGGTGGCAAAAGTCGTCGCGGCATTCGACCGTCCCTGCATCCCGGCGGACTGCGTTGCTATCGGCTCACATACTCCCGGTATGCTCCCTCCGAAGCGCCTTGTCCGGCGGGCGCAGGAACGGTCTCGGTACTCGCGCGACTTTCACCACGGACTGCTCTTTCACAACCGGAACAGGGCCTCCGCCAGTCCCCGCACCAGGAGCTCCATGGACCGATAGTCCAGGGTCTCCGGCCGATCCGTGGAACGATGGTAGTGTCGATTCCGGAAGAAGGCCGTGTCCGTCACCATCAGGGCCGGGTAACCCTCTTCCCAAAAGGACCAGTTGTCCGAGAGGTCGACGCCGGGAACGAAGGGGAGGGCGATGTGCTCCACCGGCAACTCCCCGTGGGCCGAGAGCAGACGGGACAGACGCCGGACCAGGCTCCGTGACGCGTAGTTTCCGGCCACGGCGATGAAGTTTCCCCGGTCGGGGTAGAACCAGCGCATCAGAGAAATGGGGTGACCCTGAGACCTGCGGGCGCTGCTGTAGCAGCCCACCATCTCCAGCGAGATCATTCCCCGAATCGAATCTCCCCGCTGCCGGCAGCGTCGGGCGTATACCCGGCTCCCCATGGAATCGGTCTTGAAATGGGGAGACTCCTCCAAGGTGAACGCCACCCAACGGATCGACGCGGCGGCCGGTTCGTCCACCAGGATCCGTGCCAGTTCCATGAGAACCGCCACACCGCTGGCGTTGTCGTCGGCACCTGGAGAACCCCACGCCGTGTCGTAGTGGGCGCCCACCACCAGAACCGGAGCACCGGAGTCGGCACCGGGAATAGTGGCGACGACGTTGCGATACTCCTTTCCGCCGCATTCGTACAGATCGTGGCCGATCCAATATCCGGACTGAGTGAAGACTTCTTCGATGTATTCCCTGGCCCGCTCCAGACGGCGGTAGCGGCGCGAATTTCTCTCCCCCACGACTCCGGCCAGGAACTGGACGTGGCCCCTCAACCTGAATTGAAGCTCACCCGTTAGATCCGGCACACGGGATCCATTATAGAGAACTTGGTTTCGGCAGCTTGCCATTGGCGGCGCCGGGAGGTCAAAATGTCGCCGACTGCACGGAAATCGACATGAAAGATTCACAAGAATCCCGTCCCGTCCGACTCATCATATTGAATCCAGGCCACTTCCACGCGACGCTGGTGCTGAAGACCTCCTACTCCCAGGTGTCGCCGGAAGTGCACGTCTTTGCTCCCGATGGACCGGAGGTCCGGGACCACGTCCGGAGAGTCGAGGGTTTCAACCGGCGGGAGCAGGACCCGACCTGCTGGCGGCAGGAGATCTACAAGGGGGCCGATTACCTGGAACGCATGTTGAGGCGCCGGCCCGGCAACGTGGTGGTGGTGGCGGGAAACAATCGGCGAAAGACTCAGTACCTCAACGAGAGCATCCGATCGGGGCTCAACGTCCTCTCGGACAAACCCATGTGCGTCAGTCATGGGGCCTGGAAGGTTTTGGAGAGCGCCTTCTCGACAGCAGAAGAGAAGGGACTCCTGATCTACGACATCATGACCGAGCGCTTCGAGATCACGACGATCCTGCAGCGGGAGTTGGCCCGCTGTCCACACGTCATCGGCACGCCCGTCCGTGGAGACTCCCGAGATCCGGGAATGGTCAAGGAGAGCGTCCACCATCTCTACAAGGAGGTCGCCGGCCAGACCTTGATCCGCCCCGAGTGGTACTTCGACATCGAACAGCAGGGCGAAGGGATCGTGGACGTGTCCACTCATCTGGTGGACCTCGTATTGTGGCAGGGATTCCCCGGGGAGGCGGTCGACCGCTCGCGAATCCAGGTCCTGGCGGCCCGCCATTGGCCCACGGTCCTGAGCCGGGAGCAGTACGGTCAGATCACGGGCCAGGACGATTTCCCTCCTTACCTGCGGAAGAAACTGGACCGGGATGGCTGCCTGCCCTATTTCTGCAACGGAGAGATCCTCTTCCGGGTGGACGACCTCCACGCCAGGATCTGGGTGGCCTGGGATTTCGAGGCGCCCAGCGGAGGCGGCGACACCCACTTCTCGGTGATTCGCGGGACCCAGGCCCATCTCTGCATCCTTCAGGGGGAGGAACAGACGTTTCGGCCCGAGTTGTCGGTCCAGCCCGCCCCGGGGGCCGACTCCGGAACGCTGGAGAATGGACTGCGGCGTTTCATCGAGGAAATCTCCGATCGATATCCCGGCTTGGCCCTGGAGCCATTGGAATCGGGCTGGCAGGTGTCGATTCCCGACCGCTACCGTGTCGGGCACGAGGCCCACTTCGGAGAAGTGGCGAGCAAGTACCTTGGTTTCCTGGAGTCGGGATCCATGCCCCAATGGGAGATCACCAACATGATCTCCAAGTACTTCGTGACCACCCGAGCCCTGGAAATGGCCCGGGCGGGCGCTTCCTGAACACGGGTCCGGCCGGACGCAACACCCGCCAGGGATTCCGCGACTACCCCCTCCGGTGGGTGGCGATCAGGTAGACCGCAGCCGTCCAGACGGCCAACGCCACGAAGACGCCTGCATTGGCCAAGCCACGTTCGGCGGACCAGAGGATCGAATATCCCAGGGCTCCCGGCAAAAGAGCGTAGTAGGCAAAGGGAATCAGCGTCTTGCGCAACACCAGGCCCTCGCGGCCCACCAGCCCCACCACGGCCGAGGCCGCCACCACGTTGTGGACGCAGATCATGTTGCCGGCGGCCCCGCCCACGGCCTGAAGCGCCACCACCCAGGTGGGATCGACGCCGATCCTCTCTCCCACCCCGAACTGGAACAGGGAGAACATCATGTTGCTCACCGTATTGCTGCCGGCGACGAACGCTCCCAAGCCCCCGATGAGGGGTGAGAAGAAGGGCCATGCGGAGCCGGCCACGGCGGCCACCCCGTCGGCCAGAACGATGGGCATCTTCTCCAAGCCCGAATCCCCTCCCCCGCTGTGGATGAAGACCTGGACCATGGGCACCGTGAAGACCAGCGCGGCGGACGCCGTCAACATGGTCCGGGCCGACTTGCTCCAAGCCGAGCGGAAGCGCGGCCACTCCATGGAATGGAGAAAAAAGGTCACGCAGCAGACCAGGATGAAGATGGTTCCCGGAAGGTAGAGGGGACGCACCGACGCCGTGATACCGGTCCCGAAGAGGTCGGTCAGGGTGATGGTCCAGGAATTGACCCAGCCCAGAAACGGCAGTTCCCGCAGACGAGTCAGGACCAGAAGCACGCCCACCAGCAGGTACGGGAGCCATGACCGCAGTGCACCCAGGTCCGTGCGGGCGCCGCCGGAGCCTCCGACCCGGACCGTGCCGGACCACTCCGCCGGCCACCGCGCCCGGTCGTCGAACTCCCAGCACTCCTCCGGGTCGGGCATGAGAAAACCCCTCTTGGCGGCCCCGCCCACGACGGCCAGTCCGGCCAGTCCTCCGAACATGGAGGGGAATTCGGGCCCCAAAAGCCATGCCACCAGCAGATAGGGAAGCGTCATGGCGAAGGAGGCGAAGAGCGCGAACCGCCAGACCTGGAGGCCCTCCCGGTAGGAACGATTCCGGCCGAAGAATCGGGTCAGAAGTGCCAGCACGAAGAGCGGGACCAGGGCGCCCGTCACCGTGTGAAGCAAGGCGACCTTGGTCCCGATCATGGTCAGGAACTGCGACCAGTCCGGATAGCCGGCCTGGGAGGCGAAGGCAACGACGGAGGGATCCGCCGAGAGTCCCGTGCTCACGCCCACCAGGATGGGGGTCCCGACGGCTCCGAAGGAGACTGGAGTGCTCTGGATGATCATTCCGGACATCACGGCGCCGAGGGCCGGAAACCCGAGGGCCACCAGGAGCGGCACCGCCACCGCCGCCGGCGTCCCGAAACCGGCCGCCCCTTCGATGAAGGAGCCGAAGAGCCAGGCGATGATGATGACCTGGATCCGGCGGTCCGGGGTGATCTCGGTAAAGATGCGGCGAATGGTTCCCAACGCCCCGCTTTGTTCCAGGGTGTTCAGGAGCAGGATGGCCCCGAACACGATATAGAGCAGGGAGAGGGCAACCACCAGGCCGTTCACCGAGGCGGCCGCCACCTGAGCCGGCGGGACCTTCCAGACCAGGAGCGCCAGTCCCGCCGCGGTGAAGTAGGAGATGGGCATGGCCCGGCTGGCCGGCCAACGCAGTCCGACCAGGAAGAGACCGACGACGGCAATGGGGAGCAGGGACAGTAGAGCCAGCACGACCTAACGCATCCGATGCACCAAGGGCCACTGGCCCCAGGAAGTATATGATGGGGGCTAGAAAGCATCCTCACTGGCTGCAATCCGGGCCAGATCGCCGCGCGTGTAGGAGCCCAGACTTCTGAAGTCCAGTTCCGTATAGTTTCTGACCCACTGCAGCGCGATCTTGTAGGAATTCCGATAGCGCTTGGCGGCGCCGGACCCGGAGGAGCCTGCCGCGCTCAACTCCAGGATACTCTCCAACTCCTCCCCCATCAGCTTCTTGACCAGAGCAAAATCGTGCTTCCGGCCGGTCCGGGCATCCCGGGCTTCGTGGATCACTCTCTGCGCGATCTGAGCCACCGAGATCCGGGCCGTGGCCAGGTCCTCCATCAGGGCCGGGCGCTTGCCCGGCTGCCCCGCCAGACTGTCGATTCCCTTGGCGCCCCGGCCATTGAGCCACCCCTCCACGTACTCCAGCAGCATGCGCGCATTCCGGCGGGTTCCCCCCTCGGTTATGGGACCCTCCGGGACCATGATCTCGATGGGGTAGTTCTCAGGCCGAGCCATCTCCGCAGACGGTTTCCAACCCGAGCCCCTCAGGTCCCGAAAGGGATCCGCCGCCGTCTTCATATGGAATATATGCGCGACCCACCCCCGCAGAAAACCCTGCTCGGCCTCCCACTGTTTGTCCGCCCGAATCGCCTCGGCCGCCACTTGGTTCACCTCGGCGTCGCGGCTCGGCAGCGCCGTGGCCATGCCGCCGATGGGAACCGCGCCGCGTTTGAGACAGATGGCCACCAGCCGTCGAAATATCCGCGTCAGGAAGTCGGTGGTCTTGATGTCCACGTCGAAACGGTCGGGCCAGACCGAAGCCGGGTCCGCCATCACGTATTCCAGGATGCTGGCCTTGAAGTCCCAGCGAGCCGCGTTGAGACCGGCCGCGTACTCCCCCAGGGCGTACAGGATCTCCTCCATCTGAAAGGCGGCCGGAACCGACTCGACCAAGGCGATGGCCCGGATGGTGGCGCTCCGGAGACCCGGCAGAGAGTCCTGACTTGCGGCGAAGAAGTCCCTCCAGAACCCGGCTTCCTCGGCCGACTCCATCTTGGGGAGGTAGAAGTAGATCCCCTGACCCCGCCGGGCCTGGGCCTGACCGGCATGGAAGAGAGTCAGCGCCGTTCCCAGAATGCTGGCGGAGATGGGAGCCCCATCCACCAGGACCTCCGGCTCGTCCAGGTGAAGCCCCCGTTCCCGATGCATGAAGAAAGGGAGACCCCCTTCCGCGAGTTCGTATTTCTTTCCCTTGGCGGCGTTGTAGTAGGTCAGCGTACGTTCAACGGCACCCTTGCGGTTGGCTGCCGCCTGCAGGGTGTCCACCAGCCGGTGGCCGGCCGAATCTTCGTCGTCGTCCAGGTCGCCTTGGGCCCGGAATCCACCCGGACCCGGATTGAGGGCGTTGATGAACATTCCGGTGATGGAGGCAGGTCCGGAGATTTCAATCCCCGGTTCGTAGAGCTCCTCCGGCACTTCGGGAACGCTCCAGTCCCCGGTCGTGGCGTTGCTCGGAGGCAGATGGGCCGGGCCGGCGCCGTCATGGAGCGCTCGCTTCAACACCTGGGCCCGCTTTTGGCGAAGCTCATGGATGCGGCCGGCGAACTGGTCGTGGAGGACCAGCAGGTAGTTCTGGAATTCGGGACTCATCAACTCGTCTGCGCCTGGAATCGGAGCACATTGGACTCGACCGCTCATTCTCTTCCCTCCTCCTGAATGCAACCTCAACAGCCTGGTCTGGGGCGAGGCATCCGGGGCTGGCAACAGGCACAGAAATGGCTGCCTCGCTGGCTGATGACCGTCTTCTGGATGATTGAACCGCATTGAGTGCACGGTTGGCCGTCGCGCCCGTACACTTTGAGCAAAGTTTGATACTCTCCCGGTTTGCCGCTGCTCCTCCGATAGTCCTGAAGCGTCGTCCCGCCATGGAGCACGGCCCTTTCCAACACTCGCGGGATCGATTCGAAGAGCTTCACTTTTTCCCAGCGGCGGATGTACCGGACTCGTCTGGCCGGGTGCACACCGGCTTCGAAGAGGGCCTCGTCGGCATAGATGTTTCCGACCCCGGCCACGACCTTCTGATCCAGCAGCAACGACTTGATCCGGGCCTTCCTCTTGGCCAATTTCCCCAGAAAGTCCTCCAGGAGATAGTCGCTGCCCAAGGGCTCCGGACCCAGGGAACCGAGGCGGGACCCCAGGCCGCCTCCCTCCTTGGAGAGCAGCATGACCCGGCCGAACTTCCTGACGTCCCGGAACGCCAGCGCCCGGCCCCGGGAAAGACGGGCCACGAGGGCGACGTGGGTGTCCCCGCCACTGGAACTCGATCCGTTGTTCTCCATGGGTTCGTCCAGGATCGTGAGCTGTCCGGTCATACCCAGGTGAATGATCCAGTACCAGCGGTCCAGCTCGAAAATGAGGTACTTGGCCCGGCGGGATACGGCGTGGATGGTCTGGCCGGTGACGGCCGCTTCCAGGGTAGCCGGATCCAATTGGAAGACCCGCGATGGAAACGTGCTCAGCGATCTGATGACCCGGCCCCGTAGCCGAGGCTCCAGCTCCCGGCGCAAGGTTTCGACTTCGGGAAGCTCAGGCAAGCTTCCGCTCCCCGAAGACGACCCCGTCTCGCTCCTCACAAGTATGGTGTGGGAAGGAGAAATCTCCCAGGATCCGATGCATGACGGCCATCATATATAGCAATTGGAGGAGTGAGAAGTGAGGAATGAAAAGTGAGAGAAAAACAGGCGTCCCGCAGACCCGGATGGTAGGCGGCTCTCAATGACAGCGACCGGCATGACGCTGTACCATGTAGACTGAGCGGAACGGATGGAAAGGAGTGCCCGCATGCCTTTTCTGGATCTGGCCCGAATCGAAGCCCGGGAGATCTTCCCCGGGATCAGGATCAGGGCGCCTCATGGCGAAAATCTCATGCTCTCGATCGTGGACTTCGAGCCCGGTGCCCAGGTCCCCCTCCACACCCATCCCCATGAGCAGGGGGGCGTGCTGTTGCAGGGCCGTATGGAGCTGCAGATCGGTTCCGAGTCGAGAATTCTGGAACCCGGAGAGTATTACATCATTCCTCCCGATACCCCCCATCGTGCGGCGGCCGTGGGGGGGCCAGCGCGCGCGCTGGACGTATTCAGTCCTGTCCGGGAGGACTATGCCGCCTTGTGGACCAACGGAGAAACCGAATGAAACCTTCCCGAAACGTGCACCTGATCGGGGGTGCACACAGCGGCTTCATCGGAAAATTTCATCCCGACTTCATCTGGAAAGGCCATCCGGACTACGGCCGGCGAGCCAACCCGTCGCTGGAAGGGCACCTGAAGCGGGCCGTCATCGGCGCCTTGGAAGACACCAGCGTCTCAGACCACCAGATCCAGCGGGGCTACGTGGGCAACTTCACCGGCGAGCTCTTCTCCAAACAGGGGCATCTCGGTTCCCTCTTGGCCGGCGTCCGGCCCGGATTCAAGAACAAGGCCTTCTCCAGGGTCGAGGGGGCCTGCGCCTCGGGTGGTCTGGCGCTGATCGCCGGGATCGACGCCATTTCCGCAGGCTGCGACTTCGTCCTGGTGGCCGGGGTCGAGGTGCAGACCACGGTCAGTGCCAAGGAAGGGGCCGACTATCTGGCTCGAGCCGCCCACTACGAGACCCAGCGAAGCTGCGATCCCTTTACCTTTCCCTGCCTTTTCGCCCGCCGCTCCAAGGCCTACCGGCAAGCCTACGGCGTGGGGGAAGAAGACCTGGCGCGGGTTGTGGTCAAGGCCTACTCCAACGCCAACCGGAACCCGAACGCCCACATGCAGGCCGTCCGGTTGACCCTGGAAGAGGCTTCGACTCCTTCCGATCGGAACCCCCAATTCCTCAGTCATCCCGAGTTCCGCGACTACCTGAAAGTGAGCGACTGCTCTCAGGTCTCGGACGGAGCCTCGGCCCTGGTCCTGGTTTCGGACCGGGGGCTGGAGACGCTGGGCAAGTCTCCCGTCCGGGACGCCGTTCAGATCCTTTCCTACGGCCATGCCACCGCTCCCCTGGACGAAATCCCGGATCCCCTGAGTCTCTCCACGGCCGCGATAGCCGCCCAGGAAGCCTATGAGGACGGACAGGTCGGGCCCGGGCAGATCGGCGTCGCCGAGGTCCACGACTGCTTCAGCGTTACCGAGTTGCTCCTTTACGAGGCGTTGGGGTTCTGCCGGAAGGGCGAAGCTTCGGAGCTGGTCCGTAACGGCGCCACGGAGATCGAAGGAGATCTGCCGGTGAACACGGGAGGCGGCCTCATGGGCTTCGGCCATCCGGTGGGCGCCACCGGGGTCAAGCAGGCCCTGGAGATCTTCAAGCAACTCAAGGGCCGATGCGGCGGCTACCAGATCGCCCGGCGTCCCGAGTTCGGTCTGGCGGCGAATCTAGGGGGAGACGACCGGACCGGAGTCGTGACCATCTACGGGAATCGCCAGCCGGGCAATGGGACATCCAGCGCAGCCTAGATCCGGCCACGACTCGAAGAATCACGCCGTTCCGAGTGGGCTCCGCTTCATGACGTAGTCGATGGCCTCTTGCGGGACCTCGTAATCGGTCAGGTACTGGTTGCCCTTGTACCCCACGTCCTCAAATCCGATGGGGCTGGTGTAGAAGGCGTCGACGATCAGGCGCCGCGCCCACACGAAGAAGCGGGCTCCGGGCCCGAGGCGCCGATCGGCCCGGGCCGTGTAGTCCTTGAAGCCGGCATACTCGACACCGGCGCGAGAGCCTTGCAGGGCCTCTTCCGACCCGTCGGCTTCGGCGGCCAGATCATCCAACAGCCGAGTCTGCTCCCCCTCGGAGGCATCCTTGAAACGGCTGGCCTGACGGCGGCCCATCTCGCGGTCGAGCCAGAAGATCCCGGAGATGAAGATCCTGGCCAGTTCCTCGTTCTGGCTGGCAAGCACGTCGATGAACTCCGGAGCCCCGGCATCCAGGGCGCTGCCGGAATGATCGTCGGCCGGAACCATCAACTCGCTCAGCCGCTGCAGCGTCTCATACTCGCCGGCGTTGAAGCATTGCGGCGTGTATTCGCCGGTCCGCTGCTTCTCGTGAGACACGGCCTTGTGGACATGCTGGGCCGCCCTCAGATCCAGCACGCCGGTTGAAGCCACCGCCATGGCGATCCGCTGGAGCAGGACGCGGCGGGAAACTTCGATGGCCTGGCGGCCGCCCGGCTCAGACATGGCCCTTCCTCATTTCCTCGGCGATGTAGTCCGATGTGCGCCAAGCCAGAGCCGTGATGGTCAGAGTGGGATTCTTGTCGGGATTGCTGACGAAAGGAGCCGCATCGGCCACGAAGAGGTTGGGCACCTCGTGGCCCTGACAGTACTGGTTCAGGGCCGAACTGCGAGGGTCGTTCCCCATGCGGACGGTCCCCAACTCATGGATGATGGTGCCGGGAACCGAAATTCCCTTTCCGTCCACCTGGGGTGACCGGTGACCCAGCACCTTCCCCCCCATGGTCTCGATCAGGTCGACGAAGGTTCGCTCCATGTGCCGGGCCTGCTTCCATTCGTAGTCGCTCCACTTGAAATGGAAGCGCAGCACCGGAATCCCCCATTTGTCCACCGTCACCGGGTCCAGCTCGCAGTAGCTCAGATTGTTGGGGATCATCTCACCGCGTCCGGCAAACGACACGAAGGCGCCGTACTCCTTCCGGATCCGCCCCTTGAGTTCCCGGCCGTAGCCGCCGATCCGGTTCACCTGCCCCTGGAAGCTGCCGACGCCGGGCATTCCGAAGCCGCCGCCGATCTCGATGTGGTACCCGCGGGGGAATTCCTTGTTCTTCTTGTCCCATTCCCACCACGGAGAGTAGACGTGGCCGCCGCTGAACCCGTCCGTGTCGTAACGGGGCATACCCTCCAGAGCCGGGACGTACCCCTGGATTCCAAGGCCCACCGTGTCCATCAGGAACCGGCCCACCACCCCCGAGTTGTTGGACAGGCCCTGGGGAAAACGGCTGGACCGGGAATTCAGAAGGAGCCGTGTGGACTCGCAGGCGCTGGCGGCCAGCACCACGACCCGGCACCGGATCTGCCGTTCCGTTCGAGTCTTCTTGTCGATGTAGGAGACGGCCGTGACGCGGCCGTCCTCGTCGCTGAGGATCTCCCTGGCCATGGCCTGGTCGAAGATCTTCAGTTTGCCGGTCTTCAGGGCGGGCAGGATCTGTACCTGGCTGGAGGCGTAGTTGGAGGCGGTGATGCAGCCCCGCCCGCACTGCCCGCAGTAATGGCAGGCGGCGCGTCCATTGAGGGGACGGGTAATGACCGCCCGCCGCATGGGGATGCAGGGAAGGCCCATGCGGGTGCAGGCCTGTTTGATGAGATGCTCGTGGGCCTTCGGGGGCGGACACGGTTGGAAGATGCCGTCGGGCGCACTCCGGATGCCCTCGATGCTCCCGGTGACACCGATAAAGGATTCGGCCTTGTCGTAGTAGGGGGCCAGATCGTCGTAGGTGATGGGCCAGTCGGTGCCCAGTCCGTCCATGGAGTAGGGCAGGAAATCGTAGTCGGCGAACCGAAGGGAGATCCGGCCGTAGTGGTTGGTGCGTCCACCCAGGATCCGGGAGCGGAACCAGCGGAAATCGCTGCCCGGCGCCACCGTGTAGGGTTCGCCCTCCAGCTCCCAGGCTCCGTTGGGCGCCCGGAAGAAGCCCCAGGGCTGCTTTCCGAAGTAGTGGGCGCCACCCACGCCGGCCCCCCGGTGATCCACGTGATGCGGGAGCATGTGCTCCTTGTAGTCCTTTTCGGGATCCAGCATGGGACCCGCTTCCAGGAGGGCCACCTCAATGCCCTTCCCGGTCAGGACCTGGACCGCGGTGCCGCCGCCGGCGCCGGAACCGATGACCACGACGTCGTACACCTTGGGACTTCGAATGACTTCTAGCACGGGGCTATTCAAGCACATGCAACGGCCGATAAAAAGGGGGCGTGGGAGCGGGGGTTTGCAACCCCCGATTCCGGGTCGGTGTTGAAGCGGGGGACAAGACTGTCCCCCTCCCAGGGTGCCCCTATGTTTTTCTGAGAAGCCTCAAAGCAGCGATCGGGCCTCAGCCAATACGTTGTCGGCCAACTCTGCCTGGCGCCGCGTGTCGAAGGGCCCGGGCCCTGACTCGACCGCTCGAATCCTTCCGCCGCCACCCGGTCTCCAGCGGCGTGCGAAGAGGGGGGTGGCATGTCCGCCGAAGACGGTGATCAGATCCAGGTTCAGGGCAGCGGCCAGATGCTGACCCAGCGAGTCGTAGCCGACGTAGATCCGGCACTTCTGCAGAAGCGCCCCGAACTCCGCGACCGGCCCCTGAAACAAAATCAGCCGGACGGGCGATGAGCCCGAGTCATCTTGCAGCAGCCGCCCCCCGGCGATTCGGGCCGTTCTCAAGCCTCGCTCCCGGGTCTCGACGTAGAGCTGCCGGGCCCGCTCCAACTCATCCGCGCCCCAGCCGGCATCCAGCACCAGCGTCGCCCCCTGGCCCAGCAAGCCTGTCACCACTAGCCGCTCAAAATCGGAGACGGTTTCCCGATCCCGATGAATTCTCTTGTCCGGATTGCCTCCGACTCCCAGATTCATGCCCACCAGAACCGGCTCCCGGCCCAGGTCCAGGGGGGTCAGCATCTCTTTCGCCCAACCCCGGACCGAATCCTCAAGATGCAGGGACGGACCCTGAAGCGGACTCCGAGGGTGGGATCGGAACATCTCACCAAGCCACCGGTTCAGGTCCTCCAACTGGCTGCGTTCCTCCGTCTCTCTCCCTGAAACCGACGGATCCCAACCCAAGTAGCCCCTCGCCTCCCGGCCCGCGGGAACCAGCGGCAGGAGTCCGCTCTGGAGAAACCGGGAATCGGGATTGATGACGACGAAGTCGCGGCCGGCCACCAGGCCAAGGGTCTCTTCGCGGACGGCATCCACCAGATCCACCCAGGTCGACAAGCGTTCCAGCAGGGAGCCGCGGCGCGGATAGGAGAGTTCGCGGGTCCGGAAACGGCGGGAGTCAGCCGCGATCAGATCGGCGTTCTTGCGGCTGCCCAGGAACACGACCTCCGCATCGGGAAAGGCGTCCAGGCAGGTCCGGACGATGACGCCGGTGAGCAGGAGGTCGGCACCGAGGGTCACGCGGGAGGGGACCAGCAGACGTTCGACCCGCCGCGGGAGGGCCGGAGTCTCCCTCTGGCTCAGTCTCTGAATCCGGGCCAAAAGGGCTTCTTCATCCTCCAGGCCCATCCGGCTGAGCCTCTCATGGAACGACAGCGCCTCCGGGAGCCCACGGACCCGGGAGACGATCCGAGCCAACAGTTGCTGCTGGAGCCTGCGGTCTCGGACCAGGAAGGAGTCACCCAAAGGTTCGATCAGATCTTGGAACAGGCGTTGGGTCCCTTTCCGGGCTTGGCCGGGATCCGCCGAGAGGGTCGGACCCAGGTAAGAGTCCAGGACATCCCAGGCCGGAAATCGTGCGGGCATCGGCTCCTAGTTCCGGGGACTCCCAGCTTTCACCGGAGCCGGGATCAGAGTCGGGGCTTCCGGCTCCTGCCCGGGTCGCCGGCCCAGAAGCCAGCGGGCAGCTCGTCCCAGGTCTTCCAGAATCATGTAGGTACACGGCACCAGAACCAGGATGACCGGGGACGAAAATACGACGCCAAACGCCAGAGAGACAGCCATGGGAATGAGGAATTGGGCCTGTAGACTCGTTTCCATAAGCAATGGAGTCAGGCCGGCGAAAGTGGTCAGGGAGGTGAGGAAGATGGGTCGGAACCGAGCCGACCCGGCCGTCAGGATCGACTCTCGGAGTGGGACTCCGGCACGCCGTTGCCGGTTGACGTAATCGACCAGAATCAAGCTGTCGTTCACGACTACGCCGGCCAGGGCCACAATGCCGAACACGGAGAGGATGCTCAGGTCCATTCCCAAGATCTTGTGACCCAGAAAGGCCCCCACCAGACCGAAGGGAATCGCGCTCATGATGAGCAAGGGCTGAAAGTAGGAGCGGAGAGGTATGGCCAACAACACAAAGATGGCGGCCAGAGCCACGCCGAAGCCTTGGACGAGTCCGGCCAGCGTCTCGCTCTGCTGCTCCTGCTCGCCCTCCAACGAATAGGTCAGGCCCGGAAACTGCCGCAACAGGGAGGGAAGGTGGTCACTCTCCATTTCTGCCAGGATTTCATTGGAGTTGGCCCGTTGAGTGTCCACTTCCGCGGTCACGCTGATGGAGCGATTCCGGTCCACCCGGCGGATGGATGCGAAGCCGCGGCTCAGCTCGGAATCGGCCACCACTGAAAAGGGAACCTCTCCGCCGTCCGGGGTCCGGATCCGCATCCCCTCCATCTGCCCCAGGGAACGGCGCCGATCCGAAGGATACCGGACCATGATCTTGACCTCGTCCCGGCCCCGCTGAATTCGCTGGACCTCCTCCCCGTAGAAGGCTTGCCGCACCTGTCTGGCCAGGTCCGACTGGGTCAGACCCAGCGATTCCGCTGCCGGATGGATCTTGAGCTTGATTTCCTGCTTGCCTGCCCGGAACGAATCGGCGATGTCGTAGACCCCGGCATATTCGTTCAATTTCAGCTTGACCTTGTGTGCAGCCTCCTGCAGTTGGTCCAGGTCGGGACCGGAGAACTGAACGTTGATGGGAGCTCCCGCGGCGAAGAGTGAAGCCGAGAAGGTGAGTTCCACGGCATCTGGGATGGTTCCCGTCAGTTCCCGCCAACGGTTGCCGATTTCGGTGCTGCTGAAGAGTCTGCCCTCTTGGGACAGGGGCCGTTCTTCGGATGGCGCCAATTCGATGTTCACCTCTCCCAGGTGAGCACCGGAAAATCGGGACACGCCTCCATTGTGCCGATTCTGAATGACGCGGGTGGGCTGTTCCCCCACTGAAGTCAGCACATGACGGAAGACGCTGGACGAGCCGTCTCCCCGGCTGGACGAGTCGATCTCCTCCCGGAGCAGCGTGGCGGCCCGCTCCACTTTCTCCATCTCGCGGGCCGTGATCTCGGCCGGAGTGCCCTGAGGCATGGTGAGGAAGGCCATGACGTTGTCCGCCTCCACCGGAGGGAAGAAATTGAACTTGATTCTTCCACCCAGAATCATGCCGACGACCAGCACCAGAATGGAAACCCCCAGGGCCGCCGTCAGGTAACGCCACTCGACGGCCAAGCCCAGGAGGGGTTCGTAGACTCGCTTGACGAATCGCTTGAGCAGTCGCGAGATCAGGTCCTGGAAGCGGTTCCACAACCCGGACACTCCCCGTTTCCGCAGTTTCTCGGAGCGTCTCAGATGGGAGAGGTGATAGGGCAGGATGAGCAGGGACTCGACCAGCGAAAAGACCAGCGTGGGCAGGACCACCAGGGGAATGACCCGCATGATCTTCCCGGTGGGGCCTTCGATCATCAGCAGCGGAGAGAAGGCAGCCACCGTGGTCGCCACTGCAAAGAACACGGGAATCATCATCTCCTGTGTCCCGTCGATGACCGCCCGCAGTTTGGGCTTCCCCTGCTCGTATTGGGAAAAGATGTTCTCGCCGACGACAATGGCGTCGTCCACCACAATTCCCAGGACGACGATGAAGGCGAACAGGGAGATCAGGTTGATGGAGACGTCCAGGTGAGGCAATGCCATGAGGCAGCCCAGAAAGGAAATGGGGATGCCCAGGCTGACCCAGAATGCCAGACCGACTCTCAGAAACAACGTCAGAGTCAGAACCACCAGCGCCAACCCCGCCAGTCCGTTTTTGATCAGCAGGTCGAGCCGGCTCCGCAGGATGCGGGAGTCGTCCTTCCAAGTGGTCAGCGTCAGCCCTTCCGGCAACTGTAGCTGTTTCTGCTTGACGTACTCGCGGACGGCTGCGGCAATCTCCAGAGCGCTCTGTCCCCCGACTCGGAAGACCTGGACCAGAATGGCCGGCTGGCCGTCGAACCGGGCCGCCTGATCGGTCTCGGCGAATCCATCCACCACCCGGGCGACGTCTCCCAAAAGGACCCGGGTGCCGTCCGGTCTCGAGAGCAGAGTCAACTGCCGGAATTCCTCTCCCACGTAGGCCTGGCTCTTGGTTCTCAGCAGGATCTCTCCGGCTTGGGTCCTCACCGAGCCCCCAGGCAGGTCGAGGGAGGATCGGCGGACGGCCTGCGCCACCTGATCGAAAGAAAGGCCGTGGCGGAGCAGGACTTCCTCCGAGACCTCGATGGAGACTTCATAGGGGCGGGCGCTGGACAATTCGGCCTGGGTGATCCCGGGCAGGGAGACGACCTCGTCCCGAACCTGCTCTGCCACCCGCTTGAGGGTATGTTCGTCCGCCGGTCCCGAGACGGCCACGTTGATGACCTGAGTGCGGACGATGACCTCCTGGATGACCGGCTGCTCGGCCTCCTCCGGAAAGGTGCTGATAGCATCCACCCGGGCCTTGACCTCATCCAGGAGTTCCCGGATGTCGGTCCCCTCCAGCAGTTCCACGTTCACGATGCCCATGGCCTCGGAGGCCGTCGACGTGATCCGCTTCACTCCGGGAAGGCTCTGAATGGCCTCCTCGACCCGGATACAGATACCCTCCTCGACCTCCTCGGGCGCGGCGCCCGGGTAGAGAACCGACACGCTGATCAGGTCGGCCGAGAACTCGGGGAAGACCTCCTTCCGAATCTCGGAAACGGAGAGGGCGCCGCCGACCAGGATCACGACCATCAGCAGGTTGGCCACGACCCCGTTGGACGCAAACCAGGAAACGAGTCTCTTCATGGTAGAGCCTCGGGGCAGGAATCGAACTGAATTTGGACCTTCATCCCGTCGACAACGGTGGCCAGGGTGGCCAGCGAAACGAGTTCTCCCTCTTCCAGACCCAAATCGATGATGACCTGTTCCCGCTCCAACCGCACGACGTTCACGTCGCGGAAACGGAGCCTGGACTCGGAGTCCACGACCAACACCTGATCCTCTCCTCGAAGAGCCGCCCGAGGCAGCGTAACGACATTCTCCAGACGATGGCCCTGGATTTCAGCTTCCACGAACATGCCCACGGCGAGGGGGGGACGGTCCGGATCGGGGCCCCGGCCATAAGGATCAGCCACCTGAGCGATGGCGTGGATCATCCTTGTCTGAGGATCGATGGTCCCATCGGTCCGCACGATTCTCCCGGTCCATGAGTGTTGCCGCTGGCCGAACTCGGCCCGCAAGAGGACGACGGGTTGGCGTTTCTCCGAGCCGTCGCCGCGATAGCTGAGGGGCAGATCCACATAGGCCAGCTCCTCGTCGGGAAGCGGCAGCCGAATCTCGGCATGGTCCACGGAATAGATCGTGGCCACGGGAGTTCCCGGGGTCACGTATTGGCCAATGTCCACGTTTTTTCGCAGGACCCGCCCCGCGAACGGAGCGGCGATCCTGGTCTTCTCCAAATTTCGCTGGGCCTGGGCCAAAGCGGCTTGCGCCGACGAAAGCGCGGCCTTGGCCCGAGCGATCTGGGGCACTCGCCGCAACAGGGGCCGAGCCTCTCCTTCTCCCAGACTCTCCCATTCTTTTCGGGCGACCTCGGCTTGCGCCTCTTCCGTCTCCAGAGAAAGTTGAGCCTGCGCGATCTGGGCTTCGGTCTGAACCACCTGCAGTTGATAGTCCGTGGGGTCGATCCTGAGAAGCTCAGCTCCCGCCTCGAAGAACCCCCCGTCCGCGAGAGAGGGGGAGACTTCCAGGACCCGGCCCACAATCTCGGGAATCAAAGTGGTCTGGGTTCGGGGAGCCACGGTCCCTTGGGACATGACCTTCAGGCGGAGTGTTTGAAGTTTCACGGGAACGACCCGGATCACCGGAACGGGAATCTCCGGAGGCCGGGTCTCGACCACGGGCCGATCATTGAATATCTTCCAGGCCCAGGTCGAGGCAACGGCCAAAGTCACCACGGGCAGCAAGACCTTCAGGAGCAGTTTGATCAATTGCCATTCTCTCCGGTGAGAGTCACCGGGAGAAGTGCTCCCGGGGCACTTGGCGGGGCGCCCGGTTCAAAGCCGCCTCCCAGCGCCAAGTGGAGATCGATCCGATTTTCCAGCAGCAGGCGTTGCAGGGTCAGGATCTGACTCTTGGAGTTGAGGATCCGACGATCCGTCTGCAACACCACCAGCATATCCCCCAGGCCATAGCGATAGCGAAACTGGGCCTGGGCCCGGGCCGTTTCGGCCTCCACGACTGATTTTTCCAGTTCACGCAGCCGATCTCGCAAGAAACTTTCAACCGAAAGGGCCGTCTCAACCTCGCCGAAGGCCTGCAGGACAGCACCAGCGTAGGTCTCCAGAATTTCCTGGGACTGGCCCTGGGCAATGTCGACCTGACGCTTGAGGCGCCCTCCCTGAAAGAGGGGCTGAACCAGGTTGCCCAGCAGGCTCCAGACGGCGTAGTCCCCATTCAACAGGCTCAACAGCGATTTGGTGGCCGTTCCACCGGCCGTGGTGAGACTCAGTCGAGGGTGCAGGGCGGTTTGAGCCTGGACGATTCCGGCATCGGAGGCCAGCAGACGCCGCTGCGCCGCGATGAGATCGGGTCGGCGCGTCAGAAGCTGGGAGGGGACACCGGCCGGAACGCCGGAGGAAACCTGGGGAAGGCTCTCCCGAACTTGCAGCTCCCCGTAAGGATAGCGTCCGACCAGGAGTTCGACTTGGCGTATGCCGCGGTCCAATTGCTCGCGGCGGAGATGGACGGCAGATTCAGCGGTAGAAATGTCTGCCTGGACCAGACTGATTTCCACGGCCGGTCCGAGACCCGCCTCGAAGCGGTTTCGGAGCCATTGGGAGGTCGCTTCAAAACTGGCCACCGTCTCACGGGCAAGAGCCAACTGAAGACTTGCCTCCGAGCAGGCGAACCAAGCCTTGGCCGTCTGGCCCGCCAGCGAATGCCTCGTCGCCGCCAGATCCGCTGCATGTGCGGAGGCGAGAGCACCCGTTTGTATCTCGCCGCTGCGGATTCTTCCCCAGAGGTCCGCCTCCCAGTTGATGTCCAGGGAGGCGCCCAGGTTGGTGAAGGTGGCGCGCGGCACCCGGCCCTCGAAACCGGGGATGGGAAAACCGATGAAGTTTTGCCGCTGACGGCGCCCGTTCAAGCTGAGTCCAACCGATGGAATCCGGTCGGCACCGGCGATCTGGGCCTCGATAAGGGCCGTCTCCAAGCGGGCGGCGACGGCCCGAAGTTGAGGATTGTGGCGGAGCGTTTCCTCGATCAACGCATCCAATTGCGGATCCTGAAACTGTTTCCACCAATGGACGTCGACCGTTCCCTCCTCCGCCGCTTCCGAATCCCATCCTTCCGGAATCGGCAGGCTCGGCTGCCGTTCGGGTGGCGCCGCGGTCCGGACGCATGCGGCTCCCGGAAGGAGCACGGCCAGCAAGAGAAGGAGTGTGGATCTCATCCGCTGTCTTCCTGAGATGGAATCGGAGTCCGAAATCCGGCTGCCAGAAACGTCACCAGACGATCGACGACCTGGTCCACCCGAGAAGGTTCGGGAACATCCAGAAAGAGGCTTTCCAGGTTCTTCCAGTCGGCGATCACGTGAAGGGTATGGGACATGGCCCCCACCATGAAATGGAATCTCCAGAACGCTTCTTCTCGGGACAGGTGCGGGAGCCTCGGGCCGAGGGCGCCGGAGAAACGCTCGATCACTTCGGCGAACTGCACGTAGATCATTTCCCGAATGGCTCCGTCGGGCGAGTTGAAAGCCCGCGAAAGGAGCTGCATGAAGCGCATGCCACCTCTCTCCGGATCGCTGATCAACTGCACCGGCGGTCTGACAAAAGCCTCCAGGATCTTCTCCAGAGAGGGGACCCCACCGTCCGCGTCCACGTGACAACGGCCCAGGAGTGCCAGACGCTGCCGGTTGAGAGGAGACAGACGAAGGGCGAAGAGCTCCTGAATGAGTTGGTCCTTGGAGCCGAAGTGATAGTGCATGGCGGCCACGTTCACTTGGGCTCGAGAAGTGATCATGCGGACCGAGGTCGCGGAAAATCCCCGATCGGCAAAGAGCCCTTCCGCCGCCGTCAGGATCCTGGATCTGGTGCCCTGCATGGCTCCCCAAGTGAAACAATCGTTTAAAACGTACGATTGTTCTACAAAAAAATCGGAGCGACTGTCAAATGGATCCCAACCGGCGTGCCTGGATCCTTTCCGATGCTCAGAATCTCCGCCGGAGACGAGACGATGATCGTTTCGTGGCGGAAAACACTCGGCGCGGTTGGTGGCCTTCTGACCGGTCCGAGTCCGCCATTCGACGGGACGGAAACGTGGCGCGACGGCGCCGGAGCACTACCTCCGGTGAATCGTCAATTGGTCGAGCAGGAAATCTTCCAGAAGCTCGTCGTCACTGGCCAAGGCTTGGACCCGCTCCCAGGACAACTCCAGACGAAAACTTCTCACCCGAAGATGACTGATCTCGATCGTGAGTCCATCTTCCCCCGAATTCACTTCGACCCGGGCGTCCGACCCCAGATGAAAGAGGACGAAATTGTCCAACTCTTCCAGGAATCTGCGCTTTGCCGTGTCCCGGGCATCTCCTCCGCGAGCTTCGATCAGACGGGTGCTCCCACGGCGGGAGGGATCTCGCAGGTCGGAGACTCCGGAAAGGCCACCAATTCCTTCCGTTCCTGCGAGAAGTTCTTGTCGTAGTCGAGGCTGCGGCCCAGGGAGATGGACTCGGCCGTCGTCGGATGGTCTGCGTATACGTGAACGGGGGGTAACCCCAGAGGTGCCTGGATCCGGATGGGTTCGCCGATGGACATGGTGCCGGCAGCCTGCCCGGTAAGGGTTACCGTATAGCCGCCCGCCAGCAGCAGGCAGACGACAAAGGCCAACGCGCTGAGACAACGGAAATTCATCACGGCCCAATCTCCTCCAGAAAAACCTGTGAGCGCCAACCACAGCGTTCGATGGCAGTTTACCCCGGATCTCTGATGTTTCGTCTGGGCCTCCGGCGTTTTTCAGTGCACCGGAGCCGGAGAACCGAGCGCGGATTGTGGTGAATGCTCCACCAGTTCCACAAGCAGTTCACGGATTCGCGGAACCTGCCGATTATCGATCTTCAGATGCCGATGGCGCCCGTGGCCGCCCCGCTTGAAACGGGTTCGGCCTACCGGATCAAGGATCACCTCCCCCGGTGCCGAGACTCGGAAGTAATCGCGGCCGGGGCGCACTGCGTAAAGGACACTGGTCAGATCCCAGGTCGGCCGGTCGGGAAGGCTCGGGACATACAACCGGTACGCCTCGCGGATGGGATGGCGCCCGGCGCCGTCGTCACTTTGCCGCATGCGCTCTCCGGGGTAGAGGATGGACGCCCCGATCTCGTAGGCGCTCACAACGATGGGCATGGGCCAAGCGTCGAAAAGCTTCCGCGCGGACGGCAGATCCTTGTAGATATTGTACTCGCGCCCATCCTTCGGCCCAGGTTGGCCGAAGCTGCCTGCCACCACGGAGAGCAGGCGGATCTTCCTGGCCGCCAGATCTTTTCCTTGAAGCGGGGAGTACCGGTCGGGGGGAGAATCGAGCAGACGGGCCAGGTTGGTGGAGAAACCCACCTGGACCACGGTCACCGAATGATCGGGCTGACTCGCCAACGTGCGCCGCAGCAACGCGGTGGCCTCCTCGACGTCGCCGGGACGCTTGAGAGATCGTGCATATCGCAGCCTGCCCTGATCCCTGGCCTCGCAGACTTGGCGAACGTATCGGCCGTCCTCCGGTGTCGGCCCGTTTCGCACTATCCCGATGGGAATCCCGGATCTCCCGTACAAGTGGTTGAGGAGATCGCAGTAGGCGGCGGCAAAGAAATTGTCCTTGCTGACGGTCACCGCCAGCAACCGGCATTCTCCCCGGCTCTGAAGCGCATGGATGACGCCGAGCGCCAGGGCGTCGTCGATGTCGTTTCCCATGTCGGTGTCGTAGATCAACCGCACCGGTTCGACGGTTGCCCCCTCCATCCCCGCGCCGCCGAAGATGGCGCCACGGGGCCAAGCTGCGGTTGCCAGAAGAAAAACGACAACCCCAAGCCATTTGAGAGTCCACGCTCCGTGCATCATCGGTCTCCTTCCGGACGCCGTCAGCTACTGGGTTCGCGATCCCTGGCGGAACCACCATTGCCTTCTATAGTGACGGTCGGTCTTGTAGCTCACAAGACCAAGATGGAGACGGCACCAAGTGGGCAGGGATGCCCCCGCCGAAAAGCCGCAGAAATACGATTTCCTTCGCGCCTTCTCAACTCCTGCCGTTACGTGGGATGACAACCTTTTCCGTTGGACGAGCCGCTCGCACAACGGCGGCATCGAATTGTCGAAGTCTGAGCCCACATCGGCGACGAGGGCCTTTCCAAGGCCATTGAGCGATTTGGTGCGATCGGGGTGTTGGCCGTGGCGACTGATAGAATACGCCATATTGACAAGTGGCTAGTGTTGTTTACGAATCGTCATCGACCTTCGTCGACCGCTGGGATGCGTCGTAAGCCATAGCTCTTGAGGTTAAGCGAGCATGAGTTGGACATCCAGTGAGGTGATTGGCGTACTCGTATTTCTTCTGCCGGGTATTCTGGCGGCATCCATCTTTTATTCGCTCACCTCACATCCCAAGCCCGGCACGCTCGACCAGGTCATTCAGGCTCTAATCTTCACCGCTATTGGACAGGCGGCTACGGCGGCGCTCCTCTTAATATTCAACCTGATATGGGAGCATCCTCAGTGGACAAAATACTATGAATTGCAATTGGTCTTGTCTGTCTTCGTCGCGATCGTCGTTGGGTTGGCAGCGGCAGCGATTTCGCCCAGATTATTCATGGAACATGTTGATAAGGGCTTCCGACCCGGCGTTTTCGTGCGGTCGCAGCCCAGTTTCTCTTGAAGCTCTGTCGATTCGACTGAATCGGCTCAAAAACAGGACGATTGAACCAGTCATAAACCGTTTACCGGCCAGAGGGACCGTCATCCGCCGACAGGTTGACTTTCCGGTGAGAAATTCCCACCGTTTCGGTCTCTTCCACGGGCCCGATGCCTCCGCCGTCCACTATGCCGGCGCCCAGGACACCCGCGCCAGGCTCTTCCACAACCGCTTCCAGTCTGTCGCCCCTTGACTGATGACGAAAATCAATCGCCTCCCCTGGCGCAGCGCCCGAGACGCCACTCGCAACACCCGCTCACGAAAACGACGCAGACTCCAGCCCCGACGCGTCGCCTGCTCCATCAGCACCCGACCCAGGTGCAGGATCTCGTACCCCAGCAGATTCAGCAGGAACAAGACTTCGTTGTGGGGGCGAACCCCGGCCTCGGTCCTCGCTTCCGGCTTGGCTCCCGGCTTCAGTGGTTTGCCCCGATAGTGCGTCTTGGGCCGGCTCGCGGAGGACAAGGCCGGATCGAGCACGTCCATCAACTCCCCCATGTGGCCTTCCGCCTTCCCCCGCTTTCGATACTGTGCCAGCAACTCCTGAGCCTCGTATCGTTTCCGACTCAGGCTCGTCAGCAACCAGAAATGATCCAGATACAACTCCCCCGGTCGCTCCCGCACCACCAGCACCACCCGGCGCGCCCGATCCCACGTCCCCGCCTGGTAGGTCAACTCATGGAACCAGAGCCTCGGTGGTGCTTTCGGGGACCGCCCCGCCGGTTGGGTCAAGTAGAGCTTCGCCATCCGGTTCAGGACCTCATTCTTGCGGATTCGAGCGATATAGGGCACGCTTCTCGACTCCAGCCCCTTCAGCAGCCCCGGCTCCGGGAACCCCGCATTCCATCCGCACGATCATCGAGCCGCACAGACGCCCCCGACAGCGGTCCACCACCCGGAGCGTCAATTTCAGCGCCTTCTTCCCCAGGTAGCTGGCTCCCGGAAAAATCTCCCCGTCGATCAGGTCCCCCGTCTCGGCACAACTCGCCACCAACCCGTGGTACATCCGCTGGCGATAGTATCCGTTCCATTCGCTTCCCGGGGGATGCCCATGGACCTCGACCGGGAGACCGTCCACGTCCAGGTACATCGTCTTTTTCCGTCTCTTCTTCCGTGGGGTCTTTTTCCCCCGTCTTCGCCGCCGGCCTTCGATCATCTCGATCCGACGGCACGCCAACTCCGTCACCGCCTGGTGCAGGACCGGAAGGTTCTCCTTCCGGCTGAGCGTGTCCAGTAGTCGGGACAAGGTCGGCTGTGAGGCCAGCCCGGTGCCCTCCTCCAAGGCCGCCGTGCCCCGACGGGTCTGGCTCGCCACCCGCAAGCTCGGATCCTGACGCAGGCGGTCGGCGTCAGACTGGTCGCGCCAGCCCTGCCCCAACAGCAGGAGTCGAGTCCGCAGCAGATCCGACAGCGGATAGCGGATCGAACTCGGGTGTCGCGGATCGTGCAACCGCTCGGTCAACCAGTCGATGAGGCCGCTACGATCCATCAGCTCCCGTTGCACCAGAGCGCCCGTGTCCGCACTGAGCAACTCGGGGCGGGTCTCGAGGCGGAGGGATCGGTTGAATGAGGGCCGGATCTGCGGTATCGTCTCAGGCGTGGCGTGCTCCGTTTATTGTGGTTGTTTTTGTAACACCATAACTATACCACAAATGACGGGCACGCCGCCTCTTTTTGCCGCCCATGGAAGGGGAGAAAACCTTGGAAATGCGAGGGTTTCGGACCCCTCTGAACCCAAAGATTAAGGCGGAGTCGAAAACCACGATAGCGTTTCACCCACGGCGGCTCTCGACCTTTTTCTGTGGGTATCCCGTAACCCTCTGATCCGACTCGACATGGCGGGAACGCTTTCCCATTTTATGTTTGCATGATGAATAATCTGGGTTACCCCCTCGCAACAACGGCCCATCCGTAGCGCTTTCCGTGGCTTTGGAGTTGACCATCACCGTCATCTGGTCCAAGAACACCGATCAACACAAAGTTGTTGCGCTCATGATTTGGTGGACATGACATTTAGCCAGAAGAGTTTGAGAACGCAGAGGACCACACATAGAAGCGGCACACCATGCAGCTCAGGATGTGTCTGAAAACTCCTCCGTTTGGGTTCGTGAAAAAGACGGAGGTTGTTATCATGAATGGGAAGTCTGCTAGGCGCATAGCCGATCTGTCGATCGTCGTCTAGAATAAGTGTGACGACATTTATTTGGGAGTAACAGGCAGGAGACTAGCGGATGGAGGATGCGGAACGGGGCCGTTGGACTTATGGACTGACTGCCCCAAACTGGTACACTACCCGATTTTGGAACTACTGGACTGGCTACCAGCCCGTGGAAATATCCTGATTTCGCGGGTTAATATTCTTTTCGAACGCTGACGTTGAGATGGCCTAGTGATGGACTCCGGGAGCCCAAAACAGCGAATCGTGCCGGGTCGACGCCCAGAAGCGCCCCAGTAGGCGATTCCAGCCGATCCAACGGCCCCTTGGGGTCCAAAAAACCGTAAAAGGACGCGCCCAGACGCGGCCCTGGGGACTCCGGGGCGTGCCGACCCCCGTCAGGTGGCGCATCAGCAACCCCAGGTTGAAACCGCATACATGGATCAGCAGCCGCTTGCGGACATTGAGATCGCCGACCTTCAAGCATGGGAGAAGTAGACTGTCCCTTTCTCGCCCTTCTGCCAGGGAAGCTGCCGGAAGGGGCGGGGAAATCGCTCCAAGAGCTTGACGCGAGCCGACTGCTTAGTCATACAATTAGCTAAACCAAAGCTGAGGCTGTTGTCAAAGGAGTCCGACCATGTCAGTCGTCAACGTACATGAGGCCAAGACCCATCTCTCCCGGCTGCTGGCGCGAGTTGAGGCCGGTGAAGAGGTCGTGATTGCTCGCAACGGTACACCGATTGCGAGGTTGGTCCGTTATGGGAACAGTCGAGGTGTCCGGCGGTTCGGCGCCATGAAGGGCCGAGTTGTGGTCGACGACAGGTTCTTCGAGCCGCTACCGGAGGCCGAACTGGCGGCCTGGGAGTCGTAATCCAGGTGCGCATTCTGCTCGACACCCATGTCTTCCTATGGTGGTTGGGCGGCAGCGAACGTTTGTCCGCGGCTGCCCACGGCACCATCGCCGAACCCGGGAACGATATCCTCATCAGCGCCGCGTCCGCCTGGGAGATCGCTACGAAGTATCGCCTCGGAAAACTCCCGGGAGCCGAAGCCGCGGCGCTCGACATGGCCGGCTGCATCGCGAGCCAAGGGTTCCAAGAGCTGCCGATCACCGTCCATGACGGACAACGCGCCGGGCGGCTGCCGGGTCCGCATCGCGATCCCTTCGACCGCATGTTGATCGCGCAAGCCTTGACCTTGGACCTGCCTCTCGTGTCGATCGAGACGCTTTTCGACCGGTACGGCGTCAACCGCATCTGGTAATGCCACCTCTCGCGCCCCGCGAGACGACCTGGAACCCGCTTCGCCTCGTAGACCGGGAGAAGTAGACTGTCCCTTTCTCGCGTGGCGGCGTCCATCTTTTATTCGCTCACCTCCCATCCGAAGCCCGGCACGTTAGACCGGGTCATTCAGGCTTTTCCCTTCACCACCATTGCCCCAGCGGCGACGGCAGTCTAAATTTTGCCAATGCTGCGTCCACCTCGGATGACCGACCGGGAGAAATAGACTATCCCCTTCTTGTCTCTCGTCTTTCGACTAGTCCATTGACGCTTGACGTCCATCGTCAACAATGGATACCCTGGACCCGCTGTGATTCTCGGATACCAGGATCGGAGAACCGAGCAGTTCGCCCGTGGAGCTTTTGTCGCGGCTTTTCATGGGTTTGAAAAACAGGCAGCGAAACGACTCTCAATCTTGAACGCAGCACCGTCGCTGGACACCTTGAGAGCTTTGCGGAGCAATCGCCTCAAGGCCCTCAAAGGCACGAGAGACAGTCAATATTCCATTAGGATTAATCGGAAATGGCGCATCTGCTTCACGTGGCCGGACGGGGTGCCGGGTCCAACCGATGTCGAGATAGTGGACTATCACTAGCAGCTAGGAGGAAGTGAGACATGTTGAAGCGTGTCGTTCATCCCGGTGAGATTCTGAAAGACGAACTCGCCGAATTTGGTGTGACGCCTACGTCATTCGCTCGCCAAATCAAGGTGCCGCCCAACCGAATTAGTCAGATCATCTCTGGCAAGCGTTCCGTGACCGGTGACACGGCCCTACGTTTTGGTCACTGGTTTGGAGTCGATCCCCAATTCTGGCTAAACCTCCAGACCCAATTCGATCTCGCTGTCACTGCCCGGCGTATCGGGGCGGTCGTACGTGAATTGCCGATCGCCCCAGGGACGCATGTCATGAGACCAATTGACACAGGCGTCCATACAGACGAGGCGTGACCACGGCACTTACCTGGAGTCTGCGCGGTAGGAATGTCCGGGTAGAAATAGACTGTCCCCTTCTTGCGTGCGCGTGCGGGAGTGGAAATCAAGGCCGGTGCAACCGTCACCCGAGCAGACTTCCGAGGCCTCCGCAAGCTGAAAGCGGTAATGGGCAGTCGTTTCACCGGAGGTGTGGTCGTCTACGACGGAGAGATGTGCACCCGGTTTGGTGAACGGCTCTATGTCGTGCCGATTCGACTACTTTGGGACACACCGATGGAGAAATCGTGACACTCCGGTATCGAATCCTTCGCCAAAGACCCCGAACTCGATCGGAGCGGGCTTGGCAGTCAGGAACGGGACCGAGCGTCTCGCGAGTTCACCCCGGGGTTGGATTGCCCTCAGCGACAGCGCCGTTACAGCATCCTCTCCGGAAACAGCCCCGGCATCCAGCGGTGGGCGAGGGTGGCCGGAAAAGCGAGTCTGAATGGAGCGCGGGTGTTTGCAGAGGTCAAGACGCCGCGGTCGAGCAAGGCTGAGGTGATCCGCCGGGCCTGGCGGCGGCCGACGCCCAGGATCCTTCCCACCTGGCCCCGGGGAAGTTCACCCCGAATGAGGACCGCCTCGAGCACGGCGCCTGCGTGCCGGGGCAGCCGTTCCCCACGGACCCCTTCTTCAGCCCAGACCAGGATACGGTCCCGCAGCCGGTTCGGTTGGATGAGTCTCTCCATGAATTCGACCTGATCGATGCAAGTGGTCAGGAAGAATGACGTGAATTCCGCCAGCGCCTCCTCACTCAAATGGCCTCGTCCATCCAGGTCGTTGCGGCGGGACTGGTCGCAGGCGGAAAGATGTGCCTTGTAAGCGCCCTCACTCCGGGCCAGGCCTCGTGCCACGGACCAGACGCCTCCGGTATCCAGCGTTTCACGCAACACGGCATGGGACATCAACCGCGCGACTCTGCCGTTGCCATCAAGAAACGGGTGAATCCAGAGCACGCGGTGATGGGCCGTTGCGGCCGCCAGAATGGCGTCGGTCCTGCCCAGGTTGGCGTAGGCGCTCTCGAATCGGGCCAGGAAGCGCGGAATCGCGCCCGGGCTGATTGGAACATGTCGGCCAACTTGCACGTCCCGCGTGCGGAACTCCCCCGAAATGCACCGGGTCCGGTCTCCGGATTGCGGTTCGGTCAGCCCAAGCAGATCATCCGGAACGAGGTCGCAGAACCGTCTGTGAATCTGGCGCAAGGCCTCTGCCGTCACGGCATGACCGTCGACTCCGCCCTCATCGATCCAGGTCTGCACGGCAATGTGCGCCTTGGCCTCAAGTTGCAGATTGTGCCTTTTCGGGTCCGTGCTGTAGTCATCGTTGAGGGCACGCTCGATGTCGACCGGAGGGGTGTCGTGACCTTCGATCAAGTTGCTGTAATGGCAATTCACTGCCCGCACCAGATCGGCCAGCGAACTGACGACTCCCCTTGGCAGACTGTGCCGCAGCCCGGCCGCTTTTGCAGCCAGATCGACGGCGAGGTCGCCCAGGCCGGAACGGTGCCTGGCCGTGTCGCTGACGAGCAGCGGCTCCATCAAGCCGACGCTTTCGCCGCGGTCTGGAACAGTCTCTTCCATGTCCGGTTCATTGTCCGCATCCGACTTGGCTATCCGCAAGCCCCGTAGTCTTGCGGATGGACCATTGCCCTGCATTTTCTGCGCCCGGACGTAGTAGACTTGGCGCTCCGGCGTGGAGGGTTGACAGCATGCGAGACGTTTGGAAATTGCTGCTCCTGTGCGGTCTGCTGGCGCCTTCTGCCTGCACCTCGCCTCCGGAAGTCCGCGAGCCGCTCGACGTGGGGAGCAGGCGGCAGTTGCTGCTGGACGCCTCCTGGTTCGACCACAGCGACAACGTGGTATTGACCCTGCACCGGCCCACGCCCGGAGAGACCGTGATTCGGTGCGATCGTCCCTGGGAGGGAAAGAGCCTCCACTACACCACGGTGGTGGATGACGGCGGGACGTTTCGCATGTGGTACCGGGTCGCCCTGGGGGACCCTCGCGAGGACTTACCCGAGGACACGGTGCTGACCTGTTACGCTGAGAGCCGGGACGGGATCGTCTGGGAGAAACCGAGTCTGGGGCGATATGAATTCGAGGGTTCCACGGACAACAATATCCTGGGGCCGCCGGAGGACTTCACCAACATCAGCGTCCTGCTGGACCCGAATCGGGAAGCGGGCAGTGGGACCCGCTACAAGATGATCTCCCGGGTCGACGGCATCTCCGGGTTCGCCTCACCCGACGGGATCCGATGGACTCCGGTGGCGACCAACCCCCTGTTGTCCAACGGTCCCTTCGACAGCCACAACATCCTGCTCTGGGACGACGAGCGGGAGCGGTACGTCATCTACCTCAGGGGGGTCGATCCGTCGGTGCCCGGGCCGTTCAAAGGCGGCCGCCGGGCCATCCGGCGGTCCGAGTCCTCCGACTTTCTCCACTGGACCGAACCGAAGCTGGTCTTCACCGCCGACGAGCAGGACCCTCCCGACTTCCACCTCTACACCAACGCCGCCGTCAAGTATTCCCGGGCCGCTTCCGCATTCTTCATGTTTCCCATGATCCTGTACACCGACCGTTCCTACCCGGGGGCGCCCTATCCTGGCCTCTCCGACGTGCGGTTCGCGTACAGCCGGGACGGCCTCCAATGGGAGAGGAATTACCGGGAGCCCTTCCTCACCCCGGGACCGGACGAGCGCAACTGGCTGGACCGCAATCCCATCGTGGGACAGGGCGTGATCCAGACCGGGCCCGGAGAGCTCTCGCTCTATTACTCGGATCTCTTCCGGGAACGGGAAAGCCGGATTCGGCGCTGCACACTTCGCGCCGAGGGCTTCGTTTCGGTGGACGGCCCCTACGAAGGCTGGGGAGAATTCACCATCCGGCCGCTTCTCTTCCAGGGAAAGGAACTGGAGCTGAACTACAAGACCAGCGGCGGAGGCTCCATACAGGTCGAAATCCAGGATGCTGAAGGGGGGAAGCTGGAGGGATTCCAGTTGGAGGATTGCGCCCCCATGGTCGGCGACCGGATCGACGGCGTGGTGCAATGGAAGTCCAACCCCGACCTCGCAGGCCTTTCCGGCAAACCCGTCCGGTTGCGGGTGCGCCTGCGGGACGCGAGCATCTATGCGTTTCGATTTCGCCCCTGACTATTTCGTTTAAGCACCACTAGAGAGAATTGCCGGCTCATCCCGGACCGGCGCCCCAACCAGGAGTTGAGAAATGAAGATCTCAGACATCAGGGTGGACACCTTCCGCTACCGGACCCAGTGGCACAGAGACTACGAGGGCCACCCTCATCCCGGACCCGAGCACTGGGCCATCAACAACCTGCTGACGATCCGGACCGACGAGGGAGCCGAGGGCTATTTTTTTGCCGGACCTTCCCAGGAGATCGTGGATTCCTGGATCAAGCCGGCCCTTCTGGGTCAGGACCCCTTCTTCCGGGAGCAGATCTGGCAACGGATGCGGCGCATGCAGAAACTCACCAACTCGCTGCCCGACATGGTGATCTCCCACGTGGACTGCGCCCTCTGGGACTTGGCCGGACGTTGTCTGCAGATCCCCGTGTACAAGATGATCGGCGCTGCGCGAACCCGGATACCGGCCTACGCCAGCATCAATCCCGGCGACGACATCCCGGAGGGTCTCAGCACGCCGCAGGAGTACGCGCAATTCTCGGAGGAGTTGGTGCGGGACGGCTTCAAGGCCATCAAACTGCACACCTGGATGCCGCCCGTCCCCGGCTCACCGGACGTCAAGCGGGACGTGGCCGCCTGTGCCGCCGTCCGCGAAGCCGTCGGGCCGGATATCACGCTCATGCTGGACCCCCATCACCACTACGACCGGATCGAGGCGCTCCACCTCTCCAAGGAGATCGAGAAATTGGGTTTTCTCTGGATCGAAGAACCCATGAACGAGTACAGCATGTCCTCCTACGTCTGGCTCAACAGCAAGTTGGACATGGCGGTGCTGGGACCGGAAAACCTGGAGGGCAGTTACCAGTCCCGGGCGGAATGGGTGGTGAACGGAGCCTCCGACATGCTGCGGGGCGGCACCGGCGAAGTGGGGGGCATCACGCCGATCCTGAAGCTGATCCACCTGGCCCAGGCCTTCAACCTCCGGATGGAGGTGCATGGGGGCGGCCCGCACAACATGCACGTCCTCTGCACCATGGACAACGGCTGGTTCTACGAGTGGGGACTGCTCCATCCCATGATCGAACGCTACCTCCCCTTTCCGTGGCAGAAGACCTTATACGATCCGATTGACGCGGACGGCTGCGTCCAGGTTCCCGAGCGTCCCGGCCTGGGGGACGACATCGACTTCGACTACGTCCGGGAACACACGATCGGCGAAGGGGGATCCAGCCTGGGAGCGCCGGACGTGTATTGAGGAAGTCAGGGCCGGCTTCCCAGGAACCGGTCGAACCACCGGCACACCAGCTCGAAGTACTCCAGCCTGAAGACGTGCCGGCCCGGGGGCTGGTAGACCTTGAAGTGATCCGGCTTTCCGGCCGCGGCGTAAACGGGTTCGACCTCTTGGATCAAGCGGTCGACTCCGGCCTTGGGCATGTCTTCGTCTTCGGCGGGCGCCAACATCATGAAGGGACGCGGGGCGATGCAACTGTTCACGATGTCCCAATGCTCGAAATAGCGGAGCATGTGGGGGAGGTAGGCAAACGAACTGTGGCGTTCGGGCATGCCGTCGTGGATGTTGATGCGCAGGCTCCCCAACCCGCCGCAAACGGAGGCGCCGGTCCGGATCCAGTCTCCCAGCGCCATGCCCAGCCAAGTGGCCCATCCACCCAGCGACATGCCGGCCAACCCGATGCGGCCGGCGTCGACTCCCTCCAGGGCCCCCAGTACCCGGGCCGCTCGAAGCACCTCGTCGGCGATGACACCGATCTGGGAACGGCCGTAGGGGATCAGCCTCCGGTTCTCTTCCTCCCAACGCCCCAGGGTGATTCGCCGCGTCTCGGCGCCCTTGGGAGTGAAGGTCAACATGGCGTAACCGCGGCGGGCCAGTTCCCGTCCCCAGCCAAAAAGCGGACCGCCGTCGGGCCGGGGCCGATGGTAGCGTTCGTGGGCGACCTGGTCGGCGGTGCTGCCCGTGCCGTTCATGCAGACCAGACCGGCCAGTGGGCCTGACGGTTCCCGCGGACGGATGAACCTGGCGGAGATCACCTCTCCCAGATAGTTGGGGAAGGTGATACGGCTCTCCCACAGCCCTTCCTCCTGCTCCTCGTCTCCCACCTCCCGGAGGGTGAAAGCGACGCGCTCGGGAATGTGGTCCAGGCCGATGAGCTCTCGAAACTTCCCCGGGACCTGGCTCAGGGGGAGGTCGACGGGAAACGCCGGCTCGATATTCCGGGGGATGGTCGGGATCGTAGGGCCGTTGCCGGAGGGGGGTGAATCGGGCTCCAGTTCGTTCCGGAACCCAATCTTCTCCGGCATCGTGCGCCGCCTCCGGATACGCAACGGAATCCTGGTATCGGCGTCCGGGTCGGAGTCGGTTCCGGTCTCCCGGCTCAGGAACAGCGGGATGTCCTCCGCCTGAGGATTGGTCCGGTCATGCGCCTCCGGGAAGCTGCGCATGATGATTCTCTGCTCCCGGTTCAGGGTGGCGATCCACTCCGGGTCGCACTGCCGCCGGTCTCCTTCCCAGAGCCAGGACGGACAGTAGCTGATGAAGATGTTCTTCCGCACCACGTCGGTCCGGTTGACGTCCACCCGATGCCAGGTCCCGCAATGCATGACGGTGATGGTCCCGGCGGGCACGCAGAGAGCCTCCTCGCCGGGAACGCTCTGGTGCGTGTAGTAGTGCTCGAACACCGGACTCTTGTGGCTTCCCGGCAGGTAGATGAAGTTGGCCATGCCGGTGTGCGGCAGGTCGGTCAGCCAGTAGCCGATGCAGAGCCGCAAGGGAAGCACGGGCGAGAAGGTGGCATAGGGTGTGGGCCGGGGGGAGTCGGGATGCCACGTGCTCCGGTCCGTGTTCCGGGGCCGGACAAAGAAGTCCGAACGCTGCGCCTTCAGCAGCTCGCCGTACAGATCGTAACCGTATCCCACGTGACGGGGATGGTCGATGAGCTCGCTCAGGACCGGGTCCGCCGTCACGGCGTTGGTGACACGATAGTCCTGGCCGGGCCGGTAGTTCGGGTCCGAAGCGCAGACTCGATCGATGGCCTCGAGGTACCGGTCCACCTCCTCCTTGGAGAGGGCGTTTCTGAAGATGAGCATTCCCCGTTCCAGGAACTCCTCCCACTGTTCCAGGGTAAAGCCCGGCGGCGCCACTCGATAGTTCGGGTCCTTCACTAACTGTTCTACTGTCCGTTTCAGGCGGCAATGGTCGATGCCACCCGACAGCGCGTGTGTGGACGGCTCAGGTCTTGGCTTTCTCTCTCACCAGGTCGTCGCGGCTCAGGTGGACCCGGTCGAAGCTGTCGTCGGAGATGACGTAGTACCAGGCGGCGAAACGGGAATTGAGCTGATCGGAGCGCTCCTGCGCCTCCTCCACCTGTTTCTTTCGCTCCTCTTCCTCCGTTGCAGGGTTCTGGATGTCCTTCTCCTCAAATGAGGTGCTGATGAAAAGGTAGCGATTCTCACCGGGACCGCTCTCCTTGTCGTCACTGGCGTCGCTGCCGGCGGTGACCGCCTCCCCCGACCCGTAGACGACCTCGCCGAAGCGGAGGGTGTAGGTCACACCGTCGGAGGTCAGGACCGTCATCTCTCCTTCGTTGGAGACCAGCGATCCCTGGCGCGTGAAGTAGAACCCCTTGCTCTGGAGAGACATCATGTCGGCCTGGGTGATTCTGGACGACCCCTCGGTCCGCATCAGGGTGCGGGACAACCCCGCAGGTTTGGGCCGGACACCCACGATGTTGAGCTCGTCGATGGACCGCATCAGCTCGCTGGCCCGGTACGTCTCCATCTCCTCGTTGGAGCGAAGTTTGTCGAGGGTCCAATCGCTGCCCTTCTTGGTCAGGTCCAGCTTGCCGCGCCGATTGAGCGAGCCGGTGCGCTCGTTGATGGAGTAGTTCTCCAGGACCACGCGGACGATGTCGTCCTTCTCAAGCTGCAGCAGGTCCTTCTCGATCCAGTCCTCGAACTTGGTGGAGGGCTCTACCGGCATCTGGGCCACATAGACCCGCTTCTGGTCCGGCAACCGAACGAAGCGGAGGTTCTCCCGCTCCTCCACCTTCTTGCCCACGATCAGATCGGCCAGGACCTCGTTTCCCTCCCCTTTGATGGTGACCCGGCGTCCCCGGCCCCGCAGGCTGGTCTCTCCTTCGTCCAGCGGGTCCAGGACTCCACAGGTCTCATGGTCCGAGACGTTGTTGGACCGGAAGTCGTCCTTACGCATCTCGATGATGCCGGCGGCCGTCTTGGCCAGGAGCTCCTTGCCGTCGGCGGGATAGTCGTGGTGCGATGGGATGGTCCACTTCCCTCCCTGAGAGGTCACCTTGAAGGGGCGGGCCGATGCCGTGTCCCCGTCGAAATCCACCACCTCCAGCGAGACCGCTACGTTCGGATCGCTGAACTCGGGGAAGAAGGATTCGCCGACGTCCATGAAAGCGTCGGGGGTGACCCTGCTGGGAACCGTCACCAGGGCGACCAGCAGAATCAGGACGCCGCCGCCCAGGTAGCTCAAGGATTTGTTGGTTTCACTCATGGTTCTATGACCTCAACCTTTTTTGGAATATCAGTCCGTGGTGAAAGTCTCGCGAGCACCGAGACCGTTCCTGCGCCCGCCGGACAAGGCGCGATTCGGGAGCATACCGGGAGTATGTGACCGAATCGCAACGCAGTCCGCCGGGATGCAGGGACGGTCGAATGCCGTGACGACTTTTGCCACGGGCTGATATGACACCGGCACTCCGGGTCCGGTCGAAGAGGGCGCCCACAACGGACGTCCCTACGACCTCAACCTTCGGGCCGCCCGCGCGCCTTCCTCTTCCCGGCGCTGGCGGCGCACAAAGATCAGCACGCCAAGTACGAACACGGGAACCGGAGGGAGCAGGACCGCGTAGGTCCGGATGTTGCCCTGGATCCTCCGGATCTGACTCTCCATGTTCTCCTTGCTGGCGCTGATCTTGGACTCTTTTTCCGCTTCGATGTTGGCCTTCAGGACCTCGAAGCGGCGATTTTCGACTTCCTGGAGATTCTGGGCCATGATCTGCTTGGCCTGAGCGTCCAAGTCCAGGCGCTGGCGCACCTCGTCCACTTTCTCCTGCAGGCGCTCCTGAGCCTGCTTGAGGGCCTTCTCGGCCACTTCTTCGGCTTCCTCCTCGTCCTTGACCCGCTGTTCGATAAAGCTGCGAGTCTGCGCTTCGACCCGCTCCAGAGTCCGGTGGCGCACGCGCTTGTTGCGGAGGGCTACGAAGGATTCGTCACCCATGAGAACGTCCATGCAGTTGAGGAAGAAGGTGACGTTGTCGAAGTTGAGCGTCTCGGGGCCTTGAGCCCGGATCGAGAAGAACTGCTGGGAGATGAAATCCAGGTCCGCCACCACGATGGCGTTGATCCGCTCGGGCTCGTCCTCCTTCGTCTCTCCCTCCCGGTCCGGGTCGGTACTTTCCGCGGCGCCTTCCGAGGCCTCCTCCTCGGACACCTCGGCTTCAGTCCCGGATTCACCCTGCTCCGTCTCCAGATCCTTGCTCCGGACGTGCGCGGCCAGGATGTAATCCCGGTCATCCGGCCGATGTGGAAGCCTGCGGGCCAATTGGACTCCGAAAAAGTTCCGCTGAACCATCCGGGAGTAGTTCTGGACCGCCGACGCCTGGCCGGAGCGAACCAGTGGCTGGAATTCCAAGTCGGAGCCGGCCTCCCGCTTCAGGTGACC
Organism: Acidobacteriota bacterium; assembly: GCA_965217775.1. GTDB lineage: Bacteria > Acidobacteriota > UBA6911 > RPQK01 > JAJDTT01 > JAJDTT01. The sequence continues at coordinate 154,914 of CBDCJH010000002.1, read as the reverse complement.
GGGGAACAGGAAGACCAGCTCCTGGAGGGCGACGCTGGCCGGGTGCTCCCGGTTGAAGGCCTGTTCATTGTCGTTCCCCTCACCGACGAAGACCACTTCCTCCGGCAGATGGGCCAGGTCGGGGTGGGGGTTGTAGCTGTCCCAGACGATCCCGGCCTTGTCCCAGCGGACTCCGATCCGGGCGAGCAGGGTCAGGATGTCCCCCTTCGGCTTGGGAGGCGGACCCTGCTGGCGCTGAAAGGGGTTGACGTTGGCGCCGGATCGCTCCGAGGGCGAAAGCCCGATATTGACAATGGGCAACGGGTCCACCAGCAGGAGTGTCGGGTGTCCCTGCTGCATATATTCCAGCAAGTTGTCCAATTCCGGTTGAGGCAAAGAGGAGGGCAGGGCCGCGAAGAGGCCGTCCAATTCCTGCCGGATGGGAGCGGCCGACGAAACCTGCACCACGTCGTACTGCTTCCTCAACTCCTCCACCACCGGCCAGGACGGATTGCTGCGCATGCTCTGGAAGTCGAATCCACCGAAGAGCTTGGCTTCGGTTCCCAGGATGCCGACCGTTTTCCGTTCCGTCTTGGCCACCACCCGAACGCTGCGAGTGATCTCGTACTCGATGGGCAAGCCCCGCTCGAGAAAGGGAGTCACCTGCTCCTCGGCGCCGCAGGTGAAGGCCACGCCCAGGAACACGTCGGTGAAGCCGGCGCGGGCGCTGCCCAGATGGGGCACCTGCCGGGGGGTGATTCCGAATTTCTCCCGGGCATCGCGAGCCGCTTGGGTGAAGGGTTCCGTATCCTCGATCAGAACCTGAATCCGCGCGCCTCCCACCGATTCGATCTCTCCCAGCACTCCCAGCAGATTGGCCCGGGTCTGCACCAACTGCTCCGGGACCTCGGGGCTCACGTACGCCTGGATGAAGACGGGGCGATCGTCGGACAACTCGGAAATCAGGGAGACCGTCTCGTCGCTCAGTGAGTGGAGGCCCTCGGCGGTGGCGTCGCCGCGGAGGCCCGCTCGTCCCAGAATCAGGTTGAGGCCGATCACGGCCAGCACCAGGCCGACCGTCCGCATCGAATGGTGGAGCCACATGGGACGCCCGTCGGCCTCTCGGGGCCAATGCCGCTTCTCCACCAGGAGCACGTTGAGGTAGAGCATGAGTCCGGCGATGGACAGGAAGTAGAGGAGCCCGGAGAAGCTCATGACGCCGCGGGCGAAGTCGTCGAAGTGCCGATAGACCCCGAGTGGAGCCACCAGCTCATCCAGACCGGCTCCGAGGGAGCCCATCAGGTCGATTAGAACGAAGAAGGCGCAGAACACGGCGCCCATGATGAAGGCTATGGTGGCGTTTGCCGTGAGCAGCGAGGCCAGCATCCCCACGGCGATCAATGCGCCTCCCAGCAGCCAGTAACCGACATAATTGCTGAACATGAGTCCCAGATCGGGACTGCCGAGCCAACCCAGGACCAGGACGTGGCTCAGGGAAAGCACCAGAGACGCGGTGTAGATGCCGAGGGTGGCCAGATACTTGCCGATGACGATCTCAAGGCTGGTGGCCGGCAAGGTGAAGAGCAGCTCGTCGGTGCCCTGCTTCCTCTCCTCGGACCAGACCGACATGGTGAGCGCCGGAATGAAGAACAGGAGCAGGTAGGGAAACATGTAGTTGAGCTGGTCCAGATTGGCCAGGTTGTCCAGAAAGAAACGATCCTGCCAAAAGGCCGCGGCGGTGCTCAGAAGGATGAACAGCGTGATGAAGACATAGCCGGTGGGACTCGTGAAGTACTTCCACAGGTCCCGCTTGACCAGTGCCAGGACGAAAGTGGTGTTGATCTCGGGTCGCTTCACTCTCCACCTCCCGATTCGGACGCGGCCGTGACTTCGGCCTCTTCTGTGGCCGATCCGTCCCCGGTCGAGACGGCGGCCCCGCCGGTGTCCGGCTGAGTCATGCGGTAGAAGGATCTCTCCAGAGAGCCGTCCTGCATCAGCTCCCGGGGACTCCCGTCAAAGATCATTCGCCCATCGTGGACGAAGAGTACGCGGTCGGCCACGGCGTTCACTTCCTGCAGGATGTGAGTCGAAATGAGGATCGTCTTGCGCTTTCCCAGTTCCTGGATGCTGGAGCGGAATTCCCGGATCTGGTTCGGGTCCAGGCCGGCCGTGGGCTCGTCCATGATGAGGACCTCGGGATCGTGGAGCATGGCTTGGGCCAGCCCCACCCGCTGCCGGTATCCGCGGGAGAGCTTCCCGATGGGCTTCTCCAGAACGTCGTCCAGAGCGAACTGCCGGCTCACGGCGTCGAGGCGATCCTCCAGTTCGTCGCCGGCCAGGCCGCGAGCCTCTCCGAAGAACCTGAGCAGCTCCGAAGGTGTCATGTCCAGGTACAAGGGCCCGTTCTCGGGCAGGTAACCGAGAATCCGGGCCGCTTCGAGCCGCTTCTGGTGGACGTTGAGACCGCCGATGAGAGCGGTCCCGCCACTGGCGGCCAGATAGCCGGTGAGAATCCTGATGGTGGTGGACTTGCCCGCTCCATTGGGCCCCAGAAAGGCGACGATCTGGCCTTCCGGGATGGAGAAACTGATGTCCTCTATGGCGACGAAGGGCCCGTAGTACTTGCTGAGCCCTTGGGCTTCGATCATGGTGCGGGGGGAGCTTTCCATGTTCTCCTTCCTCATTGATACGTTACCGGCGACACGGACCGATCACTCTCGATAAACGACTGGGCATCCGTCGGGGGCGAGTTCGGGTTCACTTGCCAACAACCAGCCCACTCGTGCAACTTGCAGCGGGGAAGTGTCCCGCAAGAAAAGATATTCTAGCATCAGATCGTCGGAAGCTGTCAATTGCCTTGGCCTTGGCCAAGAAACGTATGCCGGTACTGCCGACAGGTGATCTGACCGGCTCAGTGGGTGTGGGGAGCGGGACCCATGGGGGAATTGCTCGATTTCGATATAGTTGAGAGATCCTTACGGAAATTCCCCATGGGGAGGAAGAAAATGCTGAAAACTCTGGTGGCTGCCGGTGTCGTTCTCCTGGCCTCGGCGTGCGATGTCACGGACATTGTCACTTCCGGCGGCGGGGTCGGCGATCAAAGCGAAACCGTTCGAAAAATCGGAACGCAACTAGGTGTCATCAGCTTTCCCAACAGCGGTGGCGCCGCCGCCCAGGAGCCCTTCTTTCGAGGCATGCTGCTCTTGCACAGCTTCGAATACGACGACGCGGCGGCGGCGTTTCGCGACGCTCAGGCCGTCGATTCTTCATTCGCACTGTCTCATTGGGGAGAGGCACTCACGCATTATCGGCCGGTCTGGGGTCGCGAGAACCTGGACGAGGGGCGCTCGGCCCTCGAGCAGGCTCCCGGCGGTTCGTCCGTCACCCCCAGGGAACAGGCCTACCTGGACGCTGCCGCGATCCTGTTTGGCGATGGTGAGCGAGATCGGCGCTGGAGACGCTACTCCGACGCGATGGGGCAGGTATCGAGAGCTTATCCGGAGGATCAGGAAGCCGCCAGCCTTTACGCCGTCTCGATGTTCGGCGTGACCGGCGGGGAGCGTGACCATCGGACGTACATGAAGATCGCGTCGATCGGCGAAGGAGTCTTTCGGAGGAATCCCAATCACCCAGGAGCGCTGCACTACCTGATCCACGCCTTCGATGATCCGGTCCATGCCCCTCTCGGCCTACGGTATGCACACCTCTATTCGAAGGTGGCCTCGGCGGCGCCCCACGCCCAGCACATGCCGTCGCACATCTTCCTGGCGCTGGGCATGTGGGATGAGTGCATCTCTTCGAACCTCGACTCTTGGAATTCCTCCGAGGACCGCATCGCTCGCCTGGGCTTGGGAAGCGACGATCGGGGCTATCACGCCCTCTGGTGGATGCAATACGCGTATCTGCAAAAGGGGATGCTGGCCGAAGCCCGGGAGAAGCTGTCGATCGTCGAGCAGGATGCCGCCCAAGCGGACTCGAAACGCACTCGCAACCACCAAGCTTACATGCGAGCGCACCTGCTCATGGACGGGGAACAATGGACCGCCGACGTCCGGGCCGTTGACGGCGATCTGTCCCCGAGGGCCTGGGGTGCAAACGCGCTCGCCGAGGGATTCCGCGCGCTCAAGACCGGAGACGTCTCCGGCGCCCGCGAATGGGCTGCGAAGCTTCGTGCCAAGGCGGACGCCGAAGCTGATGAAGAGACCTCACTGCCCATTGCCGCGCTGGAACTCGAAGGCCTTTTGCAGCTCGAAGACGGCAAGCCGGACGCCGCCGTCGCGACCCTCCGCCAAGCGGTTCAGTTCGAAGAGCGGACTCCGTTCGGTTATGGACCGTCGATTCCACCCAAGCCGGCCCCTGAGTTGCTTGGCGAGATACTGTTGGCGACTGACCAGGCCGGCGATGCATTGAAGGCATTCCAGGCCTCCCTGGAACGCACGCCCAGGCGCGCCCTCTCACTGCTGGGTCTGCGCAAGGCTGCGACGGCCGCAGGCGATCAGGAGACCGCCGAACGTGCGAATTCGGAGTTGCGGGACTTGGCTTCGAGACGCTGAGTTGGGTCATCGGGGAAGCTTTCCTTCATTAAATCGCAGTAAAACCGTCGGCGTCGGCACTGGATCACGGCGTTGACTCGGAGCCTCGGACGGAAACATACTTCGGTCCGGTCGACCTGACCTTCGCCAACAGAATAAAGGAGAGAATTCGTGGGACTGGGACCGGATCTCGGAAGACGCGTTCGCTCAGGTTTCGTGGCACTCTGGACCTTAATGGGACCGATCGCCTGTTTTCCGCCGCAGGAAGGTCCGGGGACGGCAGCAGTCGGCCCGGAGGAGGTGCGGAAGGCCCTGAAACAGGCGGTGGAGTTCTTCCGCACTCAGGTGTCCAACTCCGGCGGTTACCATTTCCGTTACGCCACGGACCTGAGCTACGGGCGGTCCGAGGCGGCCGAGGGTCCGTCTCAGGTCACGGTGCAGACCGGAGGCACGCCCCGGGTGGGAATGGCCTACCTGAGGGCCTACGAGGCCACGGGAGACCCTGACCTTCTGGAGGCGGCTCGGGAAACTGCACTGCTTCTGGTTCGGGGGCAGCACTGTTCAGGGGGGTGGGACTACATCATCGAATTGGATCCCGAGAAACGCCGTTCATATCCCTACCGCGTCGATGGGGACTGTGCCGAGAGGCTGGATTCCGCTCCGGAAGGAGAGACCGCCGGACCCAAGGCGGCCAGCACGTTGGACGACAACGTCACCCAGGGTGCGCTCCGCCTCCTGATGAGGGTGGATCGGGAATTGGGATTCCAGGACCCGAAGATCCACGAGGCGAGCCTTTACGCTCTCGATCAACTGGCCCGGGCCCAATACCCCAACGGCGCCTGGCCCCAGCGTTTTCAGAAGGTGGCCGATCCTGGGCTCCCGGCCACCCGGTCCGCCGCGTATCCCGACTCGTGGTCGCGCGAATGGCCGGGTCCCGACTACCGGCACCACTACACCCTCAACGACAACGCCATCCTGGACGTGATCGACACCTTCCTGGAGGCGGCGCGAATCTATGGCGAGCCTCGCTACCGGGCCGTGGCCGAAAAGGGGGGCGACTTCCTTCTGCTGGCCCAGATGCCCGATCCCCAGCCCGCCTGGGCGCAGCAGTATGACGACCGTATGCACCCCGCCTGGGGCAGGATCTTCGAGCCGCCGTCGATCACCGGCTCCGAGTCTCAGGCCGTGCTGCAGATGCTCCTGGTCCTGTACCGCGAGACCGGCCGGAAGAAGTACCTGGAGCCCGTTCCCCGGGCCGTCGAGTACCTGCGCAAATCCAACCTGCCGCCCGAAGGGCCCTGGCGCCGGGAAGGAGGACGATGTGGTCCCGAAGAACTCTGTCTGGCTCGATTCTATGAGCTCGGCACCAATCGTCCCCTCTTCATCACCAAGGGGAGCCGGGTCCGGGTGGAGACGGGATCCAGCCGCCTGCTGGACGGGTACGAGCTGAGCTACTCGCCCGAGAGCGTCATCACCCACTACGGCCTTTGGACCGACGGCACCCGCCTGGAGAAGGCGGAGCAGGAATACCGGTCACTGCTCTCCCAGGATCCCACGGCCATTCGACGCCCGGAGCGCCTCCAGGGCCTCTCGCCCTGGCGGGGAGAAACTGCGTTTCCGTCCGGCCAGGAACTGTCCCGGCGGGTCCGGAGCCTGGTGCAGAGCATGGACCCGCGGGGGGCGTGGGTCGAGGAGGGGTCGGTGGGCAAGGCCGACCCGGTGATCTTCCTGTTTGCAGCCGAGAACATGGTCGTGACCGTCGGCGATCGGACTGTTCCCCTGAACGAGAACGGGAGGCTGAACGTCTTTCGCGGAGACAAGCCGCCGCTGGAGCGGATCATCAGCTCCCGAACCTTCGCCCGAAATATCGAGACCATGGCCGCCTTCCTGAGCGAGAGCGGCCGGTGACGAGGAGCCTCCCGTCGTGACCTGGGTCGGGGAACACGGCCTGGTGCTGGCGCTCTTGGGCGTCTACACGGCACTCATGGTCTACCATGCCTGGATCGGGCAGCGCCGGACCCGAGGCTGGCTGGACTTCTTCGTCGGCGGACGATCCCTGGGAGGCGTCACACTGGGGATCTCGTTTTTCGCCACTTACGCCAGCACCAACAGCTACGTGGGTTTCTCGGGTCAGGCTTACAGTTACGGTCTGTCCTGGCTGCTCCTGGTGCCCTTCGCGGTGGGTTTCACCTGGATGGCCTGGATCTGGGTGGCGCCCCGGTTGCGGGAGCGGACCGCCTCCATGGGCTCGGTCACCGTTCCCGACTTCATCGGATTCCGTTTCGCCAGCACTCCGGCGCGGGTGGGAGCGGCCCTCCTGGTTCTCTTTTCCAGCGTGATCTACATGACGGCGGTCTTCAAAGGCATCGGAAACCTGCTGGAGGCGGTCCTGGAGGTCCCCTACTGGACGGCCATCGGAATGGTTCTGGTCGTCGTCATGCTCTACACGGCCGTGGGCGGCTTCCATTCGGTGGTCCGGACCGACGTGATTCAGGGCGGTTTGATGATCGTCGCCGCCGTGGTGCTCTTCACGGGGACCTACCGGGCCGCCGGCGGCTGGGAGCCGATTTCCCAGGTTGTGGATCAGGTTCCCTCCTCGGTGGCGGGACCGCTCCCGCTGACTCTGCTGCTGGGCGTCATCTTCGCCACCACCATCAAGGCCTTGGTGGAGCCCAGGCAACTGTCCCGCTTCTATGCCCTGGAGAATCGGAAGGCGGTCCGTCAGGGCGCCTGGATCTCCCCGGGAATTTTTCTTCTGGTGTTCAGCCTGCTGACGCCCATCGGGCTGTTCGCGCGCCGGATTCTGCCCCCGGGGCTGGAAGACACCGACCGGGTCGTGCCGGCGCTTCTGGCCGGAGGGGAGGTCTTCGGTCCCTTCGTGAGCGCCTTCCTTTTCGTGGCCATGGTTTCCGCCGCCATGTCCTCCCTGGATTCGGTGCTTCTGGTCGTGGCCTCCACCTGCGAGCGGGATCTGGTGGGCCTGATCTGGAAGGGGCGCAGCGAACGGGCCATCCTGCAGTCCACTCGCGTCTACGTCGCTCTCTTCGCCGTGGTGACCGCCGTGGTGGCGTTGAACCCTCCGGGGGGCGTCGTGTCCATCACGGCATTCTCCGGGAGCCTCTACGCCTCCTGCTTCCTGCCCAGCCTGCTGTTCGGACTCTATTGGAACCGGGGCAACGGCCGGGCGGTTCTGACCTCCTACGCCACGGGGATCACCTGCCTGATTGTCTGGCCCCACCTCCCGGAGGTCGCCCTGGTCCACCGCGTCTTCCCGGCGGTGCTCCTCTCGACCCTCGCCTATGTGTCGGTATCCCTCCTGACCCCGCCGGCGGTTCCCGTTTCCGATGTCGAGGATGCTGGAGCCTCAAGCATCCGGCGAGCGTGAAAGTCCCGGCGGCGGACTGGTAACATCACGGGACCCCAATGAAGGCTTTACTGCTGGAACGCCCAGGACGGCTCGATGTGGCCGACGTCCCGGAACCGGAATGCGGAGATCACGACGTCTTGATCCAGGTCGGAGCAGTGGGCGTCTGCGGTACCGACTTCCACATCTTTCAGGGCGAGGCCAACTACAACTCCGATGCCGGCGGCCGGCCGATCCCGCTCTCGGTCCAGCCCCAGATCCTGGGGCACGAGTTCTGCGGGACCGTACTCGAAGCCGGTGCCCAGGTAAGAGATCTGGCGCCGGGGGACAGGGTGGCCGTGGACCAGGGCCTGAACTGCTACAGCCAGCGGATCACTCCCGTCTGCGAGTACTGCGCCGGCGGGGACTCGCACCAATGTCTCCACTATCAGGAACTGGGCATCACCGGAATTCCGGGAGCCATGCGGGAACGGGTCGCGATTCCGGCAGTGAACGCGGTCCGGCTGCAGGGGGAGATGGGATTTCCGGAGACCGCCCTCTCGGAACCTCTGGGTTGCATCCTCCATGCCCTGGACCGGGTGGTGCGGACCCCCGCCCGCTACATGTTCCATCCGGGGCCCCAGGGGTCGCGAGCGATCGAGAACGTCCTGATCCTGGGCGCGGGACCGGCCGGCCTGCTGTTCCTCCAGAACCTCCGGCGGGAAGTGGGATACGAGGGGACGGTGCTGGTTGCGGATCGGGTCCCGGAGAAGCTGAGCCTGGTGAAGCGCCTGGGAGGAACGCCTTTGGACGTGGCCCAATCCGAGCTGGTGGAAATGGTTGCCCAGGTGACCCGGGGCCGGAAGATCGACCTGCTCATCGAGGCCACCGGAAGCGGAGCCGCCTTCCGGACCATCTCCTCACTGATTCGAAAGCAGGCCACGGTGTTGCTCTACGGGCACGGGCATCAGGGAACCGATCTGAGCGTCATCAACCGCCTGCTCTTTCTGGAACCGACGCTGGTGGTCTCGGTGGGGGCCTCGGGTGCGCTGAATCCGGCGACCCGGCGGTCCGAGACCACGACCCGGGCCGTAGAACTGATTCAGACGCGACAGGTGGACGTCCAGTCCCTCATCACTCACCGCTATCCGACCCTGGAGACGGTGAAGGGCGCCTTCGGCGGCGACTCCAAGGACGAGGCCTACATCAAGGGCGTCCTGGAAGTCTCGTGAAAGGAACTCCCGAATCGTTGAAGGATTCGGGAACGACTCACGGCGCCCACTACCATACGGTGAAAGCGACCTAAACGGTCAGTGGAGCCTCGATGGGCTCGTCAGGGTCGTCTTCCATTCCCAGGTCCTCCAGGACGAGCCGGCGGATCTGCTTCAATTCCTCTCTCCCTTGGGGAGCGAGGGTGCTCAACAAGAGCCGGGGCAGATGGTTTCGCAGCCATTGGCGGACGAAGGGGCCGGGGATCCCGAGCCGGCGGCAGGGCCAGACGATCTTGTCGGCCACCATGCGGGTGCGTTCCAGAAGGCCGAACGAGGAGATGACCGGCTCGTTGAGGGTGGTCCGGTTGAACACCACCAGACAGGCGCCGGCCAAGAGGCTCTCCACCGTCACCACCGACTCGCATCCGTGCCTGAAATAGGCGTCCTCCGTCCCCCCGCACAGTTTCGGCTCGGTCAGGAAGACCCGCCGGGCCAAGTCGCGGGTGAGCATCTTGAATCCGGAGTGAAAGTCGGGAAACTCCTCCAGCACCGTGGCGTATTCGAGCCGCAAGGGACACCCCCGGACCGTGGCGGAGTAGGCCAGGGCGTCCAGTAGAATGCGGTCGGCCAACTCCTCCATCTCGCCCCTCATGAGGCCCATGGGCCGATGCCGGCTGATCCTCCTGCCCAACACCAGGACCTCCAGGTCCGGGTCCTTCCGGATCGCGTATTGGGCCGAACGGATCCCGTTGGCGAGCTCGTGAGGAAAGTGGTCCCCGTCCGCGTCCAGCGAGGCCAGATAGTCATGGCCGCCTTCCTCCAGCAACAGCTCCATGCCCCGGCGCACAGCTTGGAGTTTCCCCTTGTTTTGGGGGCACCAGGTGAGCCGGACCTGGAAGCGGCGGGACAGGACTTCCCCGACGTCTCTCCCGTAGGGTTCGCCGTCCACGCTCAAACAGACGGACTCGGGCCGTTCGACCTGGCGGACGCAGGCATCGACGGTGTCCGAGAGCAGGTCGTGACCCACCTGCCGATCCACCCCGGGTGGAAAGAAAACGGGAATGACGATACCGGTCGACGTCCGCACCGCCTCCGTGCTGGAGCGGAAGGAGTGCGCTTGGATCATGTCTGAGGTCCCCGGTATGGAGATTGCCGGACGATGGCTGTGGCCAATAGTCGTTCAGTAAAGATTCACAGTCGGCAGCGGCATTGGCTCCGGCTTCATTCGGACTTGATCCGGAGCAGCTTCAGAAGCCTCCGGTCCCTGTCGTCAAGGACTTTCCCCGATTCGTCGCCGGAATATTCGTAAAAGCCGGCTCCGCTCTTGATGCCCAGCCGACCCGACGCCACCAGGGATTCCAACAGCCGGAGACCACCCTGCGCCGCCGACAGGTGCGGGTTCAAGCTGCGAGTGACGATGTTGAACACGTCAAGGCCACCGAGATCGGCGATCTCCAGGGGACCGAGCAGGGCCCATCGCACTCCCAGTCCTTCCTTCATCGCCGTGTCGATCTCCTCGCTGGTGGCGACTCCCTCTTCCACCAAGTGAATCGCCTCCCGAACCACGGCGGCCTGGAGCCGGACGGAGACATACCCGGGGACTTCTTTCCGCACCACGATCGGCTGCTTCCCGATCCGGCGGGCCAAGCCCATGGCCAGGTCGACGGTCCGTTCCGAGGTTGCCTCTCCCGGGATGACCTCCAACAGAGGAATGATGTGGGCGGGATTCAGGAAATGGAAACCGGAAAAACGTTCGCGCGGGGACGCCGACTCCGCCATCTGGGAGATGCTCAACCACGAGGTGTTGGTGGTCAGGATGGCATCGGGACGGCAGATTCGGGTCAGGGAGCGGAAAAGCTGGTTCTTGGCGTCCAAGTCTTCGGCGATGGACTCGATCACGAAATCGGCCGGGGCCAGATCGGACAACTCCAGCGTGGGATGCAGGCGGGTCATGGACTCTCTGGCTTCGCCCGCTGACAGGGCGCCGGAATCGATGAGGATTTCCTGGTTCCGGCGGACGCCCCCGAAGCCCCGCTCGATGCCGGCGGCGGAGCGGTTGTACCAGGTGACGTGGAAGCCCGACTGGGCGAAGAGCTGGGCGATGCCCGTCCCCATGGTGCCCGATCCCGCCACTCCGATTTTCCTGATCTGTTCCAAACGCATATTCTCACCTCCGCCGGGTCGAGGCCCGTCACTTGACATGGAAATCGATCATCCGTTCGATGGCTTCCCTGCAGACCGGACAGAATTCGGGCTCATTGCGGCTGAACATGACGCAAGTCAGTGCGGGGCGGTACAGCCCCGTGGGCGTGTAGCTGGCTCCTTCGAAAGCTCCCACGATCCCCGCATGGGGCTCATTCTCCAAAACCTTCGGCGCAGCAGCCGAATTCTCTTCATTTCCGCGCGTCCTGAGCTCGTGCCCCTGCTTGTCCCACGGAGTGGGAAGCGGCGTTCCCACCTGCACCAGATGGCCCCATTTGAGCCGGGCCGGGTCCAGCAGAGCCGTGATGTTCGGCTCCCAAGGCTCCACGCCGGGCGCCATCAGGTCCAGGTAGGCCACGGTCGAGGTGAAGTACTCGTCTCCAAGACCGGCGAAGAGATGCCCGAACTCGTGCACCAGCAGGTGGGAGCTGTAGGAAGAATCCGCAGCCACCGCCGCATACAGGTTGAAAATCCCCCCGCCTCCGTACTCCTCGTTGTTGACCAGGATGACCACGAAGTCACTGGGAGCGGACGCCGCCGCGTTCCGCCAGGCCCGGTCGTCGGTGGTCAGGATGTAGCGCTTCAACCCGAGGGCATCGTAACTGGCGCCCAGGGGCGAACTCCTGAAAACGCCGGCGCCGGGCCGGGACACGCCTGCGGCCACCGCGGGCGTAAAGAGACCCCTGACGTTGAAGTCGGTCCGGCGCGAGTTGAAGGGTTCGACCCGGAAGAGGGCTTCGGCAAGGCGCCGGGCGTCCCGTTTGAACTTTTCTTCTTCCGGATACCCGTCTCCCAGGAAGAGGAGGTCCACCTTGTCGGAAGTGGGACCGTTTCGCATCAGCGTGGTCTCGGCGGCGGACTTGGGTGGAGACCGGTCGACCTGGTTTGAGCCTGGGTCGATGAGAATGTCCCAGACCGGCTGGAACACGAGTCGCCGGTCCCGCTTGGAGAGCTCCAGCCGGACGGTTCGCCGCGGCTCCGGAAAGCAGACCGCTTCCGGGAAGGTGCGCCAGATTTCCTGCTTGGCCTCTCCCGTCGTCTCCCATTCCCCGTAGATGCTGGAGAACCCTCTGGAGAAAAGGACTCGACCCGATTCGGGATCGACCAGTTGGAACCGGTACTTGCCCCAACCTGTAGAATCCAGCAGCCGGCGCGGATTTCCGGCCCAGGGGCCTTCGACCCGAATTCGATCCAGGCTGAAACGCTCCTTCGTGGCCGTGCCGATGTGGAAATAGTCGACCCGCATGAGGGCGCCCGTGAAGTCCCGGCGGTATGCCTGTTCCACTTCCGCGGCCGTCCAGGCCATGGCCGCCAAGGCGATCCAAACCTGCATCTGCTGCACCTTATCAGCCCGTGGTAAAAGTCGTCACGGCATTCGGGTGGAGGGCGTGGCGGCCTTCGAGACCGTTCCTTCGCCTTGTCTTCAGCTCGATTCGAAGCGGGCGAGGATCTCCATGAGCGATAGCGGGTCGACCCGGGCTTTCCGGAGCCGAACGGTCCAGTGAAGGTGCGGACCCGTGACCCGGCCCGTGGATCCGACGTGTCCGATGAGGTCTCCCCGCTCCACGCGGTCTCCCTTCTTGACCGTAAAGTCATCGAGGTGGGCGAAATAGGAATACAGGCCCTGGCCATGGTCCAGGATCACGGTGTTGCCCGCATAGTAGAGATTCTGGGCCAGCACCGTCATCCCGGCGTTGGGACTCTTGACCGGAGTGCCCCTGGAGGCGCGGAAGTCGGTCCCGCTATGGGGGCTGCGAGGTTTTCCGTTGAGGATGCTCCGCTTTCCGAAACTGCTGTTGGCGCGTCCCGGAACGGGCCGGAGGAAGAACCCGGACCAGTGCCTCTCGCTGCCCGCTTCGGCGAAGATGCCGGATATGAGCCGCGACTCCCGTTTGATTCTGGCCAGGGACGCTTTCGGAGGAGTCACGAATTTCTCCGGCAGGTTGAGCCTGCGCGTCGGGAAATTCTTCTTCTTGATCGTGATGCGGTGATCCGCCCGGGCAAAAATGCGATCCTGCGCGTAGAGTTCGAACCGGAGCAAGTAGCCCCCCGGTTTCGTATTCAGGTCGATTCCGACGAGGGCCCACCAGTTGGTCGGAACTTCCCCCAGGCCGGGTTCGAGAGGCAGGTTCTGCTGGAAGACCCGCAATGCGACCCGATCCACGCGGCGCGGCGCAGTCAAGGTAACCAGCACCACCTCTCCCGGCTGGAAGGCCCTGGCGAGTGGAGTGATCCGGACGCCCTCCGGCGCATCGTTTGTGACCGGGGGCGGTTGTCCGAAAACCGATACGGTCAGCAACAGCAGCAAGCAAGGGATGATTCGCATGGCGTGGAGGAAGAGTATCACGCCAGTCTGATGCCAAAGGATTCAGCCGCAAGGGTTTGGCCCCGGCGACTCCCGCTGCCACGGGGACTCGTCCCAGGTTCTACGGGTCGTTCGGCCAGTCCCTCTGCGGGAGCTGGGCGAGGCGTCAGAAGTATTGCTTGAAACCGAAGAAAAGGGTCCGGGGCACCCCTCCGTACTCGGTTCCGCGCCGGCCATCCGCGCCGGGAGCGGCGCCGAACCCGAGTTGGGTTCCCACCAGGAACTCCGAGTCGTTGCCGGTGGACCAGGTCAGGGAGGGCAACCAGAGGAGGGAGCCGTCGCTCCCGTTGAAGAGTGCGGTGGTGGAGAAAGTGCAAAGAGGGTGCAGGAGCAGAGCCAGCGAGACTCCTCCATAGAGCCGGCCCGTTCCGTTGACCTCCCCCCGCGAGATCCGGTCGGAGTCGAAATAGAGGGGGTACTCTCCGGGCGAACCGGTCCCATAGCCGTTGTAGGCGCCCTCCAGGATCAAGGTCAGATAGGGTGTCAACTGCCGATCGACTCCCACCGAACCCCTCCAGAATGTCTCCCGGTTCCGCTCCGCATCCGCTGCGTCTCCGGAGCGCGTCCAGCTGACCTCACCCCGCAGGCCGGTCCCGGCAAGGTCGGAAGTCAGGAAAAGACCGGCCACGTCATCCCCGTGGAAACTGCCCCCCATGACCCCCACGTCCACAGCCCCGGCGTTCAGCCGAAGATGAAACCCGGCAGCACCATCCTCTCCGGGTTCAGGACCCAGTGAGGCGGCCACGACCTCCAACTCGGAGAACTGCCCCAGGCGCAATACCCCGCGGACGGCGTCGATGCCGGGCTTGTAGTCCCGGTCGAGGCGCTGGGGAGCGAAGGGAGCGAAGAGATCCAGGGCCGGCCAGAAGTAGCTGACGCCCCAGGTGAGCGCCTGCCTCCCCACGATGACGTCCAGCCGGTCGAACTCCAGCTCCAGGTTCAGGCGGTCGAAAGCGGCCAGCAGTCGCCCCTCCGGCCGGTTCATCAGGCGATGCTCCAACGGCAGGTAGAGAGCGGCCGAGGAATCGGCCAGATGGGCCGATGTGGACAGGGGAGGAGAAAGGAAATTCAGTATGGCGTGGGATTCCACGCGGACGCGCCGAGAGAGTTCCAGATTGGACGTCAGGCGGAATATGGCCAGCTCGGAATCACTCCTGGCCGCCGGAACCGGCCTCTCTCTCAGGAAAAGATAGGATCGGATCGATCCACCCCAGTCCAGGTCCCGGGCCTGGAGACCAGGCGTGGCCAGAAACCAGAACCAGAGGAACAGCCACGGCCAAGACCGCGGGTCAGCACCGTTCGTCGGCATCGACTTCCCCATCCACCAGGCGGATGGTCCGCCTGGCCCGTTCCATGACCCTGGGATCGTGGGTGGAGAAGATGAAGGTCGTCCCGTTGTCGCGGTTGAGCCTTTCCATCAGATCCAGCAGGGAGAGAGCCGTGCGGCTGTCCAGGTTGGCCGTGGGCTCATCGGCCAGAATCAGCGGCGGCTCCGCCACCACCGCACGCGCGACCGCCACCCGCTGCTGTTGTCCCCCGGAGAGCTGGTCCGGCTTTCGGTCTTCCAGTCCTTCCAACCCCACCTCCTCCAAAATGGCCCGGACCTTTTCCCGGCGTTGGCGACGGGGGACTCCTCGAAGCAGGAGAATGAATTCGGCGTTTTCCTCCACCGTCAGCACCGGCAACAGATTGTTGGCCTGAAAGATGAAACCGACCCGCTCGAGCCGGAGCCGAGTCAGTTGCTTGCGGCTTCTGTGCGCCAGATCGATCCCCTGCATACGGACGCGGCCGCGGGTGGGATGGTCGATTCCGCAGGAGACGTTGAGCAGTGTGGTCTTGCCCGATCCGGAAGGACCGGCGATGGCCACCAGTTCCCCCCGCTGGAAAGTCAGGCTGACTCTCCGCAAGGCGTGGACCGTCTGCTCTCCCTGCTGGTAGACGCGCGAGACGTCCTCTAGTTGAAGCAGGTCCGGTTCGCCGGCATGGGGCATGGTCACATCCGTCCCAAGAGCTGGATACTGACCCGGCGTCCGGCGCGCCAGGCCGGAGCCAGGGCCAGGACCAGGGTCAAAAACACGATGACGGCAGCCGAGACAAAGACTCGTTCGGCCGACAACCGCGAGTAGAGTACCGGGTCCATCACCGCGCCGGCGGCGGAAAGCTCCCCTTCTCCTTCGTAGAAGGCTTCCAGGGGCAGCCCGGCGGATTCCAGATACAGGTGCGCACCGTAGCCGAGAGCCAGCCCCGCGGCCGTCGAGAGCAGAGCCAACAGGACCGCCTCGGTGAACATCATGAAGAATCGGCCGGCAGGGGACAGGCCCAGCGCGTCCAGCAGTGCATACTCCCGACTCCGTTCCAAGGCCGACATCAATAGCGTGTTGAGGACCACGAAGGCGATGAGAAGAAGGAAGATGCCGTTGAACACGTAGTTGCCGGCGTCGTCCATTCGTATGAATTCGGTGAGTTCCGGCATGGCCTCCGCCCAGTCGAGCACTTCGGCCGAGTCGGGCAGAGCATTCCGGCCGCGCTGCGCCAGCACTCCCGCCGCTTCGACCTCTTCCAGAAAGACGGCGACCTGATGGACCTGACCGGGCAGCAGCAACAGCTTCTGGGCGACCTCCAGCGGGATGATCACCAGCCGTTGGTCCAGATCGTCCAATCCCGTCTGCAGGATTCCCCGAACCCGGAAGAGCCGGGACTGGAGTTCGGAGCTTCCCGAGGCCTGGGCGAGGACCACGAACTTTGACCCCATGCCGACGCGGAGCTTTCTGGCGACGCCGGCGCCGACGACAGCCTGGTCTTCGGCCCCGGGGCGCAGGAACTCTCCATCCACCAGCTTCTCATCGAACTTGGAGGCTTGGCGCTCCGGCTTGGGCTGGGTGCCGATGATCCGGACGCCTGTGGAACCATCGGCCGAGGACGCGAGGCCGGAGGCGAAGACTCGCTCCACCAGGTTCGGAACCGGCGAGTCGCGGGTCAGCTGCTCGATCCAAGCTCGGACCTGGGAACGGGTCCCCTCCCCCAACGCTCGCTGAACGCCGCCGTGGGCCTGATAACCCTGGCGTTGGATCAGGACGTGCCCGGACCCCATGCGGACGGCATTGTCGATCATCTGGAGATGACTGCCGTCTCCCAGTCCCAGCGTGACCAGCAGGAGGGCGAGACCCAACGCGACCGTGACCACGGTGAGACCGGTCCGGCGCCGATTCCGTCCCAGGTTTCTCCAGGCCAGCTTGAGGATGATTTTCACGCCGTCAGGCCTTCGACAAATTTCTCAGGGCCAGAACCGGGTTCACGAACGCGGCTCTCAGAGCAGGGATCAGGGAGGCGACGACGGTCGCCAAAACCAAACCCACGGCCGGCCACCACACGGCGTTCCAAGTCCAGACGACCGGAATCACGGGGTCCATCCGGGTCTCCAGCATGGAAATCTCCCCCATCCAGGATCTCAGGTCCAGCCCGGTCGAGCTCAGATGCCACACCAGCAGGCTGCCCAGAGCCAGTCCCGCGCCCAGGCCGGCCACCGCCAGAGCGAGGCTCTCGGAAAGGACGGTGAGGACCACCAGGGCCGGCCGCATGCCCAGGGCCGAGAGCATCCCCAGTTCGCGGACCCGTTCGAAGACCGACATGAGCATGGTATTCAGAACGCCCAACGCGGCAAAAAGAGCCACCAGACCGATCATGAACACGTAACTGGCGTTCGCCATGTCCAGGTAGTCGCTCAGGGTGGGAAGGAGACTTCTCCAGCTCCGCGCAACGGCGCCCGCGGGGAGAATCCCCGACTCGTTCAATCTGGCCGCAACCAGTTCAGCGTCGCCGGGGTCGCGAAGCTTGAGCGCAATTTCATGGACCCGCCCGGGCGCCAGCGACAGCAACTCTTGAAGATCCGTCAGGTGGACCAGGGTCAGCGACCGGTCCAACAACGCCATGCCCGTGTGCAACGTGCCCCGGTTCCGGTAGAGGTCGTTACCGATGGTTCCGTCGGCGGCCTGGGTGACCAGCGCGATTTCGGTTCCAATACCGGCAACCAACTCTTGCTGCAAGGCTTCCCCCAGTAGCATGCCCCGCCCCTGGAGATCCTTCGGACTTCCCTGCCCCTGCAGCCCGCTGACCTTGGCTTCCTGGACCGGGTCGATGCCCACGATCGCGACGCCGGAGGAGTATTCGCCCGTGGACGCGAGACCGGCGGTGTGAATCCGGGCCGTGGCAGCCACCACCTCGGGTTCGTCGAGGAGCCTCTCGGTAAGGGCCCGCCAGTCGGTCCCCTCGCCGCCTCCCAACGTCTCGTACAGATCCCGGTCGGGCAGATAGTCCTGGTGTTGGATCTGGACGTGTCCCACCAGGAGATCGGTGCCGTTGTTGAGCATCTGGACCAGCATGCCTTCGGTGAGACTGACCAGGAACATCAGGACGGCGTACCCCGAAGCCAGGCCGCCCATGGTGATGAGACTTCGGAGCGGGTTCCTCCAGAGATTCCTCCATCCCAAGAGGAACACCATCATCGTCTCGCCCGCAGATTGGAAAGGGAGAAGGTCTTTTCGGTAATGGGGACGTCAAAGGAGAGGTCCTTGTAGACCATCTCGGTGAACTCCCCCTGCTTGTCCTGGGGAACGATGCTCATACGGGTGGGAATCCGCCGCCCTCCCATGACGGCGTAGTCCGAGAAGCTCATGGTTCGTTTCAGCGCCTCGTCCTCGCCGTAGTACCGGGCCCAGACCGGCAGCAGGTCCGCCTGACGGACCCGGTAGACGATCCGCCCCCAGACCACCGCTGCCGACGGCTTGGGAACGAGCTCGAAGTCCCAGACCGGAATCCCCTCCCGCACGCCTTCGAAGGAGATCCGGATGTCGTAGTCTCGAACCAGGCGGCTCTCCTTGACCAGGTCGTCGTTGGTGAGATGAGACCCCATCCAGGAGCCCATCATCATGGACATGGGGACGCGGATGACCCGCTCGATCTTGGACAGGTAGTTCCACATGTTGGAACCCACCCTCAAGGTGGCGGTGCCACGGTTCTTCCTGGGAGCCAGGATCCGGATCAGGGACTTGTCGGTGCCCTGGGACCAGATCCGGAGGGTCATGCTGCGGTTCCATCTCCGGGTCGCCACCTTCATCCGGACCGTTCCGGTTGAAGACTCTCCGCGCATCATCTGGTCGACCCGGTCCATGATCTCCCGCGCCCGATCCTGCCGGATCGACGGCGAGGTCTGGTTCGAAGACGGTTGGACCAGGTCCAGGGATGTGACGGCGATGAACAGCAGGAGAAGGACCCCCGACAGTGACGGATTCCGCGTCGTGCGTCTCACGGCGGTGGCGGCTTCAAACCTGGGGACGGATGGTATCCAGAAACGCCAGGAAGTCCGGGTGCCACTTGTCGATGGTTTTCCGGGGTCCGGTGAGCTTGAAGAACCAGGGTCCCGATGGCGTCTGGGCGATGGCGGCCAGCATTCGATAGCCCTTCTTGGCGTCTCCCGGCCGCATCATGGGCCCCGACGAAGGACGGTAGGTGCCCGAGACGTCGACCAGCATCAGGGGGACTCCATTCGCGGTCCGAGGGGTGACGTCGGCTTGGGACGGGCCGCCGCCGGTTTCGTCGGGACTGAACTGCCCCACCCACCGTTTGATATTGGCCTCGATCGAGCCCCCCTGCCCGGGGAAGTGGAACACGACCAGTTCCCCGTCTTCGGGGTCCCCGGAGACACGGGGAAGACGGTACTGGGCTTTCCGCATCGAGGAGGCCGGGGTTTCCGCGGTCCAGCCCTCGGGGGCCGAAAAGAGCAGGCCGCCGGCAGCGCCCGCCGCCGCGACCGTCCCGGGAGAGACGGGACCGCCGGAGGGGGGCTCCTCCATGTTTCTGGAACAGTGGGTCAAGGCCAGGAAGAGCATCGCCCCGAAAACCCCGGGAACACGGTTCATCTGTCTCATGGAAACCTCCACCTTCCGTCCTTCAATCCTCGGGAATGCGCTTGCGGCCCGCGAAACCGGCGTCGATCTCGTGCCAGTAGTGGATGTCCTCTTCGCCATGTTTCCAGCAAAGGTAGACCTCGCGCCCGTCCTTGAGATGGGGGAAATCGATAAGCCCCTGATCCACGCTCTTGACCACGCAACCCAGGCCCTGAAGCCGGGCGACGCACGATTGCAGTTGCAGGAGACGCTCGATGTAGGCCGTGCCTTCCGGGCTGCCGCGGTTGAGGTCGGCACTCCTGGCCAGTTCCTGGACGGCCTCCTTGTAGCGCGAAATCTCGATGGACAGATTCATGGCCACCGCCACCAGCTTTCTGACCAGAGGCAGGATTTTTCTGGCTTCCGCCAGAGTGAAGAGTCGTTTCGCCACGCAGACAGTATAGCCATTCTGAACGCCTTTGGTTCTAACGGACTGGTGGCGGTATGGCGATCGGATTCCCGGGGTCAGGTAGGATAATCCGGCTTCATGATGGTATTTTGTCGGCGCGGTCGAAAACGCGGGAACTCTTGGCGTTATGAAGTGCATCCTGTGCAATCACAGAAAGGGAAAGCGCCACTGCCCGGCCAAGAACACACTCATCTGCGCCCCCTGTTGCGGCCGGATGCGTGTGGTGGAGATCGACTGCCCACCGGACTGCGTCTACCTGACAGAGGGCCAAGGCCATCAGGCGGCGAAAAAGTACATCCGCCAAGTCCGGCAGGAGCAGGACCCGCGTCGTAGTCTCCGACTCCTGGAGAACATGCAGATTTACAGACCGCTCATCGATGAGGTCGAAAAGGAGATCCTCCGCTATGGACAGGGCCTGCGCAGCTTTCACGACAAACATGTGCTGGAAGCGGTCCGGCTGTTGCGGAAGTCCTACCAATCCGAGGACCGAGGGATCATCTACGAGCATAAGTCGCCGGATCCCATGGTGTCGGCCCTGATCCGGCCGGTGCGAAAGATGCTGGAAGAGACGAGGGAAGGACTCGACTCTCCGCTCAGAGTCTCCGATCTGCTCAACTGCCTGGAGGTGGTGGAGTCGGAGGTCGACTATCACCTGAACCAACCGGCCGGCGGAGAGCCCTACCTGACCTTCATCCGAAAAAACCACCCGGAAGTCGCGCCGGCGGCAGCGGACCAGAACCTGATCGTGCTCTGATCCGACGACCCTCGACAATCCAAGGCTCTACGGTTCAGATTAAATCCGACGGTACTGGAGTTCTTCCGGATATTCCGGTCGATCGATCAATGAGTTTCGCCCCCGACCCTTCGAGATCACGGTCGGACATTAACAGTCCGTGGTGAAAGTCGCGCGAGCACCGAGACCGTTCCTGCGCCCGCCGGACAAGGCGCGATTCGGGTGCATACCGGGAGTATGTGCCCGAATCGCAACGCAGTCCGCCGGGATGCAGGGACGGTCGAATGCCGTGACGACTTTTGCCACGGGCTGTTAAGTCCGTCGAAGTATCAGGTCAGCGCCGGACGGCGGAATACTTCCTTGTAGTGCCAGATCACGAACTCAGGTCTCGGGTCCACTAAACGGTTCCGAGGAGTCCGGAGGGGCTTTCCATGGTAATCGAGAAACCACCGAACCGGATCGCGCCGACCGTGGATTTCGCTGGAAACGAGCACTTTAAATTGCTCACCGCCGCCTTCCAGACCAAATGCACCTCGATCAAATGCCTTATGGTGAAGCCCGCACAACGCCAATCCGTTCGCTACCGTGTCCGGTCCGCCAGCCGCCAACCACTTGATATGCGCAGCCTCCAGACCGACAAGGTCATCTCCGAGTCGCACGTCGAAGTTGCAGATGGCACATCGGTACTGATATTCGCGCAGCACATGGCGCCGGAAAGCTGGGTCGCGCCGGCGGACCGGCGTCTCTCGAACTTCCCATGGGTACGGAATACCGGTGGCGACGCGGATTTCATCGTGCCACGACTCCGGGAAGTGAGCGTTCAAGAGTCCCTGCGCGATTTCCCGTGCGAGTCGCGGATCTTTGCGCAGATGGTCGTAGACCCACTTCAGAAATCCGCCCTTCACCCTCCGCTCGCGTAGTTCCCGAACCAGCAAGTCGCCACTCGCCGTACGGGACAAGGTCCCGCCTCCGGAAATCTCCCAAAGATTGTCGGCGGGCAGGCGGCCGAACGGAAATTCCGGATGCAGCGATCGGCGAGGCGGACCGAAGCGTTGCAACAACTCCTTCATCCGGTCCTCGATCTGCGGATAGGGCACGAGGCGCGCCTCCTTGCCGACGACACGTCCAATCGCCAGCAGGAGTAGCAACGGCTTGTGCGGCGCACGTATTCCGTGCTGTTTCCAGACGTGAAGATTCTTGAAGAGATCCAGCAGCCGCGTACGGATCATAAACGGATCGCTATGGTACGCCCATCAAATCTTCAGCTTGTCTGAGCGACTGCGACCGAAACAACAATCCAACCCGATCGGCCAGTGACATGAGTCACGATCGCGTGGAATCCGAGTTCGCTCAGCTCGGAGACATCCGGTCGATCTTGGCGGCCAGGACGAAGTCGCTCTCGGTCAGGCCGTTGATCTTGTGGGTCCAGAGGGTGATCTCCACCTTGCCCCAGGCCAGATAGATGTCGGGGTGGTGGTCTTCCGCTTCGGCGACTTCACCGACCTGGTTGACGAGAGCCAGCGCCGTTGCGAAATCGGGGAATCGAACCAGCTTGCGCAGGTGATGGTCCTCGACCACTTCCCATCCTTGCAACTGGGCCAGAAGGGGGGCGATCTGGTCGGCCGTCAGCGGCGGCACGCCGCCCCGGCAGGGGATACATTTTTTTTCGGCGAGTTGGGTCACGATGAGGTCTCCTTGTCGGTGCGGCAACCCGCGCCACCCGGCCTCAACAGCCCGTGGCGAAAGTCGTCACGGCATTCGACCGTCCCTGCATCGTGCGCGGACTGCGTTGCTATCGGCTCACATACTCCCGGTATGCTCCCTCCGAAGCGCCTTGTCCGGCGGCCGCAGGAACGGTCTCGGTGCTCGCGGGACTTTCACCACGGACTGTCAACCGGCAGTGGTCATCAAAACCGGTTGCCAAACACAAAAATGGAGGCTGGCGGCGAACCGCAAGCCTCCATTCGTGTCGATAACGGTCGGAACCGATCCGGCAGGCGCCGGGTCAGCCGACATTCAAGCTCACCAGGTCGTTCTTCTTCTTTTTCTTGAGCACCATCTCCTCGTAGTACTCCCGCACCGCGGCCTGCTCCCGCAGAGCCTTGCGCCGCGCCATCTTCTCGTCACGGGCAGTCTGCGGTTTGTCGCCGCGGTCGCGTACGCGCTCCGCGTCGTCGCCCCGGATCTGCAACGAGTGATCGTAACTCTGCAAGGGCGCATCCTTTCCACCGGCGAAGATCTGATGACGACCGTTCTCCTTGTACCACTGGGCGACGGTCGCGTTCTTGTGCATGTTCTCGATGATCTGCCGCCAGCCATGGCCCGTGTTGTAGGCACAGAAGGAGATCTCTCCCTCCTGGGTGGCGTAGGGGATGATGCACATCTCAGTGCGGCGGAAGTCGTAGTTGAACAGGTCCTGGAACCACATGCCGGCCACGAAGAGAAAGTTCCAGGGATCGTCCCTTCGGTCCTTGCCCTGGCCGTAGTCCTTTCCGCTCAGACCGAAGCTCTTGTCGAACTTCCTGAGGATGTCGACCAGAGTGAGGCGGGACGGCGCCTTGAAGGGGCTGTAGTTCTTGAGCAGGGCCAGACCGATCATGAAATTCGAGAACTTGGGGCTTCGAGCCGCATCGGTCACCTTTCGCATGTCGTTGACCAGTCCGGGGATGTTCAGGAACCGGGGAACCGGAGCCGCCTCCTTGGTCTCCTTGTCGATCATCATGGCGGTTCCCACGCCGCAATTCGGATGGCAGCCGCAACTGACCTGACCCCAATCGGCGTTGGGGCCATGGGCGACGTCGGCAAAGTCGGCAAACGCGCCCATCAGGGAGAGCGGGAACCAGTCGCGAGTGGGCTCGGTGAGTCCCACCTGGCCTTTCACGTCCCGGGCCAGGTGAGACAGGGTGTAGCGCTGGCGGAGCCGCCGCTCGTCGGTGATGGCCTCATCCCTGCCGGTGAAGGAGACGGGCTGGAAGGCGATGAAGGCCACCTTCTTGGGGTTGTCCATGGCGAAGCGGATGATGGGGCCGACCTGGTCGTTGTTCACGTCGTTGACCAGTGTCGTGACCAGGATGACCTCGATCCCCGCCTTGTGGATGTTG
Organism: Acidobacteriota bacterium; assembly: GCA_965217775.1. Lineage (GTDB taxonomy): Bacteria > Acidobacteriota > UBA6911 > RPQK01 > JAJDTT01 > JAJDTT01. The sequence continues at coordinate 131,097 of CBDCJH010000002.1, read as the reverse complement.
TCGATGGCCTTGATCTTCACATCGAACAGGTTTCCGATGTGACGGTGACTGTTGGCGTCGTTGCCGATGCCGTCGAACTGCAGATAGGTGTAGCGCAGTCCGGCCTCGTACGCCTTCTTGGAAAATTCCAGGCTCTTGGCGAACTCGATTCCGTTGGTGGCCGCCTGGACGCTGTTGTAACCGATCTTACGGGAGTACTTGATGGCCCGGAAGAAATGGGGCGACATGGTGGGCTCGCCGCCGGAGAACTGTACGGACATCTGCCTGCGGGGCTTGATCTGCAGCGAGTTGTCCAGGATCTCCTTGATCTCAGCCCACTCCAGCTCGTGGACGTAACCCACCTGGTTGGCATCCATGAAGCAGGGGTCGCACATCATGTTGCAACGGTTGGTGAGGTCGACCGTCAGGACGCTTCCCCGCCCGTGCTTGATGGTGCTGGATCCGTGGTTGTGGAGCGTGGCGTCGTTGTGGGACCGGATATCCCGACCCGGGAAGTTGGCCTCGATCCAGTTGAGGAACTTGGAGTCGATGGCCATCAGGTCCTCGCACTTCCCGTGGATGGGGCATTCCTTCACCATCCAGACCTGCCCTTCCCGCTCGATGATGGTGGCCTTGATCTCGCCCACCTTCTCGTCGATCAGGATCCGGTAGTCTTCCTGGCCCTCAATGATCTTTTCCCGGGCTTCGACCACGCACTTGGGGCAGAGAGAATCGGTCTTGCGGGGCCAACCCAGAGTCGGTTTGGTCTTCTCCCACGACTTGAGCAGTGGCTTGTCGGACCACTTGGGCGTGAATGAAGGGTTGGGCCGATAGTTGTTGAAGAATTGAATGGTGTCGAAAGCCATGCCGGCGCCGAAGGACAGGGCGGCGTCGAAACACTTCCAAGCTTTATGTAGACCGGTCGTTCTTGGCATCGAGAATCTCCCTCCTTAAAAATGCGGGGGCCGGACAAGGATCAACCGCCAAGCCCCCCGCCAAGCGCCACACAGGACGCGCTAAAGCACCCTTGCCATCGACTATCCTGCGCCCAAGGCGGCACCGGGGTCAACCCGGCAGTCGCGCCAAGTATGGCAAGATTCCTTTTTTTTCCCGAAAGTGATCCGTTTCTGACCACGCCCTTGACAGTCCGTGGTGAAAGTCCCGCGAGCACCGAGACCGTTCCTGCGCCCGCCGGACAAGGCGCGATTCGGGTGCATACCGGGAGTATGTGCCCGAATCGCAACGCCGTCCGCCGGGATGCAGGGACGGTCGAATGCCGTGGCGACTTTTGCCACGGGCTGTTGAGCGAGATTTGGAAGAAACCCTGTTCTGAGTTAGAATCCGGGTTGCGGTTCCACAACGCCGATTCCGCACGGGGCATTTTCCAATGATTACATTTACCAATGAAGCCAAAGAGCAGGTCTTGGCCGTGATCCGGCAACAGCAGGGTAATAAGCCGGCCCTTCGAATTCAGGCCACGACCAACGGCACGGCCGAATTTCAATACAGCATGCAATTGATCACGGCCGACGAGCAGAGCCCGGAGGACCTGGTCTTGGATTCCGGTGAATTCCCGGTAATCGTGGATCCCAGGAGCGCCGAGAACCTGAAAGGGGCCACCGTCGACTTCGAGGACAAGATCCTGAGGAGCGGCTTCAAGTTCCTCAATCCCAACAAGCCGACGGTTCCAACCTTGGGCGAAGGTCCGAGAGAGGACCTCACCGGACCGGCCGCGGAACGGGTTCAGAGATTGCTGGATACGGAAATCAATCCTGCCGTTGCCGCTCACGGGGGACAGGTTCATCTCCTCGGAGTTCGCAAGCGCAAGGTCTACCTCTCTTTCGGCGGGGGCTGCCAAGGTTGCGGTATGGCAGACGTGACGCTGAAGGAAGGAATCGAGACCCGCATCAAGGAGGTGGTCCCCGAGATCGTGGAAGTCGTGGACACGACCGACCACACCACCGGGGAGAATCCCTACTACTCGTAGATAGTCGCGGGCAACGTCCCGCATTGCACGGAGAACGCCCTTTCGAACTGAGGACGAGCCGCAGCGGCGAATGGGCACTCGGTATGGGTGCCGGTTCCGCAGACTCCATTGGGAAACCAGGCGGCCGTCCCCGTTGCCCGGGCCGATTGCCGCGAGTCGGGGATATCAGCCCGTGGCGAAAGTCGTCACGGCATTCGACCGTCCCTGCATCGCGCGGACTGCGTTGCTATCGGCTCACATACTCCCGGTATGCTCCCTCCGTTGCGCCTGGTCCGGCGGGCGCAGGTCCGGTTTCGGTGCTCGCGCGACTTCCACCATGGACTGATATCTGGTATAAATCCTGCTCTTTCGTAAATCCTGGTCTATTCTCTACCTGAGGTTGGTTTAGCAATGAAGAGGAACCTGCTTCCCGTTTTCGGACTGCCCGCCGCGCTGCTGTTACTGGCCGGTTGCGGACCTCCGAGCAGCCTGCTTTCCATCAAGAAGGACAAGGTCGTCCTGGTCGCCACGGTTCCCTTCGAGGCGCCGCTGCTCTATCAGACGGGGGGCGAGGGCCTGGTGGGCCCCGAAGTCGAGGTGGCCGGCCGGATCGTAGAGAAGGTGAATGCCGCCATCGCCGAGGAAGGCGACAACCCCAATGTGGTCCTGCGCTGGATCATCAGGAGGTACGGATCCCTGATTGCCGCCTTGGAGAACGAGGAGGCGCACGCCGTCATCGCAGTTTTCGGTGTCAACGAAGACCGCAAGCGTCGAGTCGATTTCTCCTCTCCCGTCTACACCTCCAGTTTGAGTCTGGTCATCAATCCGGTCCGCAAGGATTTGAGGCCGGGCGTTCTCTCCACGGCCAAGATCGGCGTGCGGCAGGACACCGAAGTTCAGAGGTGGGTCAAGAGGCAGTTTTCCCAGTCGACCATCACTCCGTTCAAGACCTTGGATGACGCCGTCCTGGCGCTGCGTCGAGGAGAAGTGGACTGTCTGATCGCTGACCGGTACATGGCCGCGTACGCCTTGGCCACGCTGCCGGGATCCAGCCACCTGGAAATTCTGCCGGAAGAGGTCGGACGCGTGGAGTGCGCCGTGGCGGTCCGGAAGGGCGATCCGGAAATGCTCAAGATCGTGGAAGAGGCCGTCGCCGAAGTCAGACAGGGCAAGCATTACGAGAAGTGGCTGGCCGAGCACGACGAGAATCGATTGGCGCAGGTGGTGGGCCGGCACGGCGAGCGGATGAAGAAGGAGTTGGGACCTCGCAAGATTCGGATCCAGGTGTCCAAGGCCGCCGGGTATGACTTCGACATATATCGCATCGCCAATCTGACCTTCCAGCTGGTCGACCAGCAGTCAGGCAAGTCCCACCGCTCGTCCAGAATTCGGTTCCGGCGGCGGGTGGGCAGCTGTCAGGCCCAGGCGCCCCCGGGTTCCTATGCGCTGAGGCTCGCCAAATTCACGTTCCCTCCCTTGAAATTGCAGATCGACAAGGATGACGGGGACGAGGTGACCGTCAGCATCCGCATCAGCGGTTCCGGGATCACCCTGCAGAAGAGCTGAAGACGTTCGATCGCGGGTTCGCCGCCGTCGTCAGGAGTTCCCTCCGATATTTCACTCCCGTCCGGAGCGACGAACGCGCGGCTCCCATTTCTTCTTGAAAATAAATTTCAACATCATTAGACTCCCCTCCCAGTTTCGGCGAAATGGGACATGGTGTGGGAAAAGAGAACGGAAGCCAAGCGGCTCGTTTACGGAATCTGGGCGGCATGCCTTTGCTCGACCCTGGTTTTCACCGCCTCGTCGATGGGTGTGCTGAGCCGGGAGGAGGCGCTGGCAGCGGCGTATCCGGCAGCCCGGATCCGGGCGGAACGAGTTTTTCTGACCGATCAACAGCGCCGCCGGGCAGCAAAGCTGGCCAAGGTCGATATTCCCAGTCCATTGATCGCCCGTTACGTGGCACTCCAGGCGGACCGGGTGGTCGGTCGAGCGTACGTGGACACTCATGTCGTCCGAACCAAGAAGGAGAGCTTGTTGATCTGCCTTGACGAGTCGGGAAAGGTGCTGCGAATCGAGGTGACCGCATTTCTTGAACCTCCCGAATACCTCGCATCGCCGGACTGGTACGCTCAGTACGAAAGTCGCGAGCTCAGTGACGAGCTTTCCCTGAATCGAGCCATACGACCCATCGTCGGAGCGACCCTGACCAGCTTGGCCGCCAGTCAGGCCGTGCGCCGGGTGCTGGCCATCGACCAGGTATTGCAGGCCGAATCGCGGCCCGGGAAGTAGATGTCATGAGCCGCTGGGAAGCCTGGTCGTTTCACACCCTCTCCGTGGTGCTCTCGGTTACGGGGATTTTCCTCTTCGTCATGAAATATCTGATGGAGAGCCATGATCCGTTTCAACTGGTCAATCATCCCTGGCAACTCTTTACCCAGAACCTTCACATTCTGGCGGCTCCCTGCCTGATTCTGATTCTGGGAATGATGTACGGGAGTCACATCACCGATAAATTGCGCAGCCGAACCAAGAGCAATCGGCGCACTGGAATTCTGATCCTGGTCAGCTTTCCCCTGATGGTGATCTCCGGTTATCTGCTCCAGGTCTTCACCCATCCCACCCTTTCCATCCTGGCCGTCGTCGTGCACTCGGTCACCGGGACGATTTTCGCGCTGACCTACCTCTGGCACCAGTGGGTGACCTTCCGGCTCTGGCTCCGTCGGCGAAGAAAGCGCGAGATCAGGTCTCTTGCCGCCTGAATCCAGGCGAACTCCCCAGGCACCGGCGTCCTCCCTTCACCGGCTGCTGGCGACAGCCTTCCTCTGCGGCGCGTCCCTGCCCCCGGCTTTGGCCGCTCCCGAGCTGATTCCCGTGCAACGGCAGGTGGTCCTGATGGGGACACTCTGTACTCTGAGCGTCTATGCCCGGGACCGCATTTCGGGAATCGACCGGTGCGAGACCTACATCCGTCTTTTGGAGGAGACGAACCGGCAACTCAGCACCTGGGTGAAGGAGAGCGAGCTCAGTCGTTTGAACCGGCATCCGGTCGGCGTCCCCTACCGGTTTTCTCCGTCGCTGTGCCGCCTCTACAGCGAGCTGCTCCACTGGAATCGGGATACCGGCTCCGCCTTCGATCCCGCCATCGGCGCGCTGGCCATCGCCTACCGGAGCCTGTCGACGCAACGGACCGGCTTTCGGGAGAGACTGGAGCGGGCCCGGCAATCCTCGGGCATGAGGCATCTCAAGTTCCGGCGGGAGGATTGCACTGTCGTCCGGGGGGAACAGGTCCTGCTGGACCCGGGAGCCTTCGGCAAAGGTGAGGCTCTGGACCGTGTCTACGAGCACGCCCGAAGCCAGGCAGACCCGCCCTGGCTGATCGACCTGGGTGGCCAGGTCATGACGTGGGGCACCCCTCCAGGCGAGCCGGGCTGGCACGTGGAAATGGCCGATCCCAGCCAACGCACGACGCCGGCCCTTGCGGTTCGACTCGATGACGGAAGCCTGGCCACCAGCGGTGGCTCCGAACGGAACACCGGTGTGGGAGACCGGCGGGTGGCGCATATTCTGGATCCCAGGACCGGGACCGGCGCTTCCTTCCAGGGGTCGGTGGTGGTCTGGCATCCGAGAGCCCTGGTGGCGGACATCGTCTCCACCGCGCTCTACGTCATGGGTCCGGAGTCGGGTCGGGTCTGGGCGGAAGAGCGGAACTTGGCGGCCTGCTTTCTGGACCGGCCGCCGAGCGAGGGCAATAGGTCGGAACTCCGGGTCCGGGCCACCCGAGCCTTTCTGCAGAGATTCCCCGAGATGAGGTTCACGGAACCGACAGTTTCAGCCGGCCGCTCCCCAGGTTCCCGACGGAGTCCACGACACGAACCGTGACCAAGTGCTCACCCCGGTCCAGGCCCTTGAATACCAGCCGGTAGCGTTCCAGGGTCCCGTCGGCGATGCCGTCCTCCGGAAACAGGAGACTCCACCGGCCTCCGTCCACGGCGTATTCCAACTGGTGGATGGCGCTGACCACGGTCCGGACCTCAACCTGGAGCCGGGCCTCGGCCCCCTCGATCCGGGGCGTGCCCCATGCTATGGCGGGAGCGGAGTTGGCCACGACGAAGGGCTTGCTCATCAACTCGCTCTCCAGGGCCTGGTCCGCCGGATTGGAAGGGGAATCGGAGACGGTGACCCGAACCACATAGGTGCCGTCCGGCAAGCTTTTGCCGTCCAGGGTCTGGTAGGTTTCGATGAGATCCTTTTTCAGTAGCGTCCATTTCCGGTCACCGGCGGCCCGGTAGTGGAGACCGTAGACCAGATCGTCGCCGTTGGGATCCTGAGCACTCCAGGAGAGACTCTGGGCGCCAGGAAGGTACACCCTCCGCGGCGGAGTCTTGACCGTCGGTGAACCCAGACGCCGAATCTCCGAGGGTAAGGAGCGCCGGTGAGCGCCGCCGGGTCCACCCGGCGAGACCCCACCTGCGGGATCGGTGGAACCGTAGCGGACAAAGGCTGCGCCCGGGGGGTGCACCGTAATCGATGAGAGCAGGGGCGCCAGGTTGTGCTGGAGATAACTGACGCTCACCAGATCCACGGCGTTGGTCTGGGAAACCACGGCCTCGGACCTGCCCTCGGCGGGAAACTCCAGCTTCCATTGAAGATAGCGAGTGGGAGGACTCTCGATGCGGGTCCCGCTCGAGTCGGAATAGGGCGGACTCCACTTGCCCCAGGTGTCGTCCGGGCTGTCGGTGTTTCCCGTCCGGACCGACGCCTTCACCACCGGTTCGACACGGTCGATCACCTCCCATTCGATGGTTCCCCAGGAGGCGACCATCCCGGCGTCGAAGACCCTGGACTCATAGACGCCCTGCTTGGACGGCTTGGTCTTCAGCTCGAAGCCCTTCCCCAGATTGCTGGTGGCGGCGAAGAGTCTCCCGCGGCGTTCCACCAGCCGTGTGACCTGTTCCTCCCCCGACTCGACCAGGAGGGTCACGAATCTTCGAGGGCTGACGGAAAAAATCCGGCCTTTGTCTCCAGTGGCCACCAGCAAGTTGCCATCGTTGCGGATCAGAAGATCGAAGGCCAAGGCACGGTCGGAGCTGTAAAGGATTTCTACGCCGCCGCTACGGCCGATCCGGTAGATCTCCAACCTCTTTCCCGAACTGGTCCCGGATACCCGAACGGTGCGGCTCGAATTCGTGGAGGGAGCCGGAGTGGTCCCGGTCTTGGCGCTGGTCTTGACCGTGCTCGCCGACTTCCGGGAGGCAGCGCGCGCGCCCCCTGACAAGGCTGCCGCGAATATGTTTCCGTACCGATCGACGGCGATCGACCTGACCTCCTCCAACGGCGAGTCGTGGACCACGGTGGCCCCGCCTTCCGAGGAAAGGCGGAGGATCAAGGCCCGGGCAGACGTCCCGGCCAGGATATTGCCGTCCAGGTCCCAGGCCAGGCTCACGATGTGGGTGGTCGGACTGTCGTAGAATTTCCGCCCTTCGCCGTCGGGGCCGACCTTGTAGACGACGCCTCTGGAACCGGTGCCCACGAAGACGTTGTCCCGCCGGTCGATGGCCAACGACCAGATGTACTTCTCGTCGGGGTCGAAGAAGACCTCGACCTTTCCCGTCAAGTCCAGCCGGTAGACCTGGCCGTCGGGAGCGGTGCCGGCGTAGACACGTCCCGACGAATCGACCGCCATGGCGTAGACCCCCGGCTCATCCAACTTGGCCCACTCCTTGGATCCCCCGTTGGCGCCGATCCGAAAGATCTTGCCGTCGTTGCCGCTCCCGAGGTAGAGGTTGCCCAAACCGTCAACGACGGCGGAGTAGACGAACGGCTCCTCGGTGTCCAGCAAAGGCTCCAGGGTGGGGGCGATGATGAGCCTGGCGTCGCTGGTGACGGAGACTCCCCGCAGCTTCCCCTTCAGGAATTCGTCTCGAGTTGCCGACACCCATTTGCGCGGCTGAGTGGCCAATAGAGACTCGCCCCATGAGAACAGGCACAGGAGCGGCAAAAGCCGTTTGAGAGGACGAAAAGACATGCGGGGACTCACGAGAAACGCAGACTCCTAGGACTCCTAGCTCTTGACCTCCACCTGGATGACACGCTGACCTTGGAGGACGTATTCGGTCGCTTGCAGCTCATGCTCCACGTAGACGGCCCGATCCACGGCCCGCACGTCTCCCGATGTCTTCCGAGAGGTATAGAGAGCCAGGAAGGAGGGCGGCAGATCGGAGAGTCTTTCCCCATCCACGACGGTGCTGGGGCGGTCTCGGAACAGCCGGACATAAAGCCGGTCGTTCTTCTTCAGGTTGTTGATGGCCCTCACCAGTTGGCGCACGTTCTCGGGTATGAATCGGCCCTGGTTCGACTCCGCGTCCGACTTGGCCAGAGACAGGCCGTCGCCGATCATGATCTTGAGAGGACCGGGAAGAATGTCGTCGGGAATCTTGACGGGAAACTTCTCGACAATGGTCTCTCCGTTGAACTTTCTGAGAAAGACCGTCAGGTTCACTTCTTCGCCGGGCCGGGCCTCCAGTTTATCCTGCCAGACCTTCTCCAGAGTCGCCTCCCAGATCTGCTCCACCGCCTCGATCTCGATACGGACCCGCTCCACTTCCAACTGCTCAAAACCGCTGTTGAGCAGCAAATGGGCGGGCGCCGCCGCCGCCACCGCCGCGGCGACAGGGTTGTTTGAAGGACGCGCGATGTTGTTCTCGAACACCACCTCGGGATGCTCGGCGATGCTGACGGTGCTCTTGATCCGCAGCGTCTGGTCACCGAGCCCCTTCTCCGAAGAGATCAGGCTGCTGTAGACCGAAAAGGTGAGTATGAAGGGGGTCAGAAAGCTGTCCCGGATGGTCTCGTAGGCGTATTCGCGATCCTGGTTCCGGCTGGTCCTGACCTTGAGATGCACCGGGATCAGTCGAGCGTCGCTACCGCTCACCCCCATGATGCCGGTGGCTCTGTCCTGCTTCACGGCCCCCACCATCCGGGTGGCCGCCGCGACCTTGTGGCTGGTATTCAGTTGCGGAATGATGGTCAGAACGGCGGCCTGACTCATGGGCATGTCGGTGTAGCCCAGATTCAGGAAGGGATGGCCGAATGCGTAGATCTTGTTCCCGCTGATATGGGTGACGGTGCCGCTGGCGCTGAGGCTGACGTCGCCCCGAGCCAACTCGACGCTGATGCTGGAACCCGGTTCCAGTGGAGCCTGGGAAAAGTGGCTGGTCTTGGCGCCGCCGGCGCCCTGCACCGGCACCAGGCCCAAGCGGCGAAACGTCTCCCGGAAGTAATCCACCGCCCGCCCCGGGAATCCGGATGTATTGACGGGGGTGGCGATACGGGTCAGGCGAAAAGGGGAGAGGCTGGCCAAGCCCGGCAGTTCGGCCTCGAACTCGAGCGGCGCGAACGGAGGCAGGTAATCGGGAAGCTTGAGTTGCGCGGACTCCAGCAGAATGTCGGTCCGGGGTCCTTCGGGAGAGGGGGGCGCCTGAAGTCGATGGATCTCCTTGAAGACGTCGACGGTTTCCTGAATCGGCGTCACTCCCGCGATCGGCTCCTTGGCGAAGGGAAAGGAGTAGGCGATGGCGCCGACCAGCTTCTCTTCGATGTAGACCGGGCTGCCGCTCATTCCGGCAAACACACCGGTCCGATCCAACTGACCTCCCGAGACCCGCACCAGAATCAGGTTTCTTCGGGGCTCGAACTTTTCCAGGACTCCCAGAATCTCGACGTCGAATTTCTCGACTTTGTTACCGTGGAAAACGGTCTTTCCGTATCCCTTCTGGCCCGGTCTGACCTGCTCGAGAGGATAGAGTCCAATGGGTTGGGCGACGGCGGAACCGGCCAGGAGAATTCCAGCCAGGAGGCTCTTCAGGATGGCCCCGCGGCCCCTTCCTCCGAATGATCCTTCTATCCCCATGGTCACGCCGAAACCGATGAAGCAAACCCGCACGCGGGCGTACGAAAAAGAATATCCGCGTGTCAGGGTCGGCGGTCATCATAGCATACGTTGAGAGGGGTCATGCCGCGTCTGGATTCGCTGGAAATACTGGGATTCAAGTCATTCGCCAACCGGACCCGGGTGCTGTTCGAAGATGGGATCACCATCGTCGTCGGACCCAACGGCTGCGGCAAGTCCAATCTGACAGACGCCCTCTCCTGGGTTCTGGGAATGGTCGGCGCCCATCGCCTGCGGGGCCGGAGGATGGACGATTTCATCTTCAACGGGACCAGCAAGCGGCGGCCCTCGGGAATGATGGAGGCCACTCTCACCCTCTCCCGGGAAGACGAGACGAGCATTGCGTTCAACGGTCTCGAGGCGGACGGACCCTCCGTGTCCGTCATGCGCAGACTCTACAGGTCCGGGGACAGCGCCTATTTCATCAATGGAAACCGCTGCCGATTGAAGGACGTCGAGGCTCTGCTGGAGCGTATCGGCCTGGGGCTCGGCTCCTATGCCCTGATCCGCCAGGGCCGGGTGGAGGGGTTTCTCAACTCCGGATCTCTGGATCGCCGCGCCATCATCGAGGAAGCCGCCGGAATCGGCGGTTACAAGGCCCGGCGCCGGAACGCCGAACTCAAGCTGGAAATGGCTCGCCGGAACCTGCTCCGCATCGACGACATCCTGAGCGAGGTGGAGCGCCAACTCCGTTCCCTCAAACGGCAGGCGGCCAAGGCCCGGCGGCACCAGGAGTTGAAGAAGGAGTTCCGGGAGGTTCAACAGCGGCGCTTCGGCTTGGAGGCATATGAAATCGTCGTCAGCCTGGCCGAAGTGAAAGCGGCGCAGGCGCGCCTGGGTCCGGCACTGACCGAAGTGACCTCTGACATCCGGAATCGGGAACGGACTCTCCAAGAGATTTCGGAACGAATGGAGGATCTGGAAAACAGGCTGTCGGAGCTGAGAGAAAAAAGCACCGGCGCTCGATTGGAACTGGACCGGACTCGGAATTCGATCCGCTTTTGCGGCCAGCAGATCGAATCGACACGACGGCTCCTGGACACACACGGGCGGAACCGCCAGGAGTTGCTCAAGTCGCTGGAAACGATCGAGTCGGAGCACCGGATTCTCCGGGCGGAAGACGCGAGCTTGAAAGCAGAGCGGCCGCTCGTCGCCAGCCGCCTCACCCTTCACACCCAGGTCGCGGACGAGTGCAAGGCTCGGCTGGAAGCCGCGGAGAAGAGAGTCGAGCAGCTCCGAGCCCGCCATCTGGAACTTTCGGCCGAACTGACCCGGCTTCGGAATGCCAGAGACCGGGCATTCCAGCACGTGGAATCGATCAAAATCCAGCGGTCCCGCCTGGAACGGGAGCGGGCGGGTCACGAATCGGGAATGGAGCAGGCTCGGGAACGGCTTCAGAAGCGGCAACTGACCGGTTCCCGCCGCCGCGAAGAGGCGGGCGCGGTCCGGGGCCGGCTCGAGACCAACGAGGAGGAGCGCCGGAAGCTGGAGAGAGAACTGGCGCAAGTTCGGGGCGAATTGGCCGAGGCCCGGGAAGGATGGATCAGCGGGCGAGGGCGGCTTCAATCCCTGGAAGAATTGGAAGTCAGCCACTCCCTTTACAGCGAGGGAGTGGCCAAGGCCCTCCGCCATCTCCGCAGCAGTTCGGTGCCCGTGTCGGGAACGCTTGCCGATTTTGCCCGAATCAGCCCCGAATTCGAACGCCTGGTGGAACAGTTCCTGCAACAGGAATTGGAGTTCGTTCTGGTGGATTCCTTCCAGCAGGCGGTCGGCGGAGTCTCCGAACTCAGAGCGTTGGACGGTGGAAGATGCACCTTCCTGAGCTTGAAGGCCAACGGGTTTTCGGAGCCCGCCCGGAACGGCGGAAAGCAACTGGCGGCCGAGAAGGGGGTGGTGGGAACCCTTGGGGATCTCCTGACCTTGGAACCTCCGGTCCGCAAGGCGTTTCGCCGGGTCCTCCCGGAGCGGGCGGATGCGGTGGTGGTATCCGATCTGGACCGTGCCTTTACGTTGTCTCACCGCTATCCGTCGAGAACGTTTCTCACCGTCCACGGCGAGGCCCTTGCGCCGGGTGGGCTGCTCTCGGTGAGCCGGGCCGGACGACCCGGAGGCGGCCTGCTCTCCTTTCGTCGAGAGAAGGCCGATCTGGAGAAGAAGCTGGCCCGGGCGAAGGCTCGAGTGAACCGTCTGGCCCGGCGCGAAGGGGAACTGCGGGAACGTATCCGGGAGACCTCGAGCGCGGCCCGCAAGTTCCAACAGACGCTTCATCAGACTGAGAAAGACGTCCTGCAGCTGGAGTTGCAGGAGGAACAGGCACGGCGCGATCTGGAGCATCACCGTCGAGCCTTGAAGGTCTTGGCGTTTGAGGAAACTCAACTCCGAGAAGAGGAATCGAGCGAGGACGATGGCGCGCAGGCTACCTCCGAGACCCTGACCGGGAAGGAGGATCTGGCTCGGCAGGTCGATGCCGAGCTGGGTGAAGCGACCGAGTTGTTGATCCAGGCAAGAAGCCAGTTCTCCGAATCCCGGGAACAGCTGCACCGCAGCGCAGCCGAAGAACGGGTGATCGAGGAGAAGGCAAGATCCGTCGAGGACTCGCTCTCCAGATCGGAAGCCCGCCTGAAGTCTCTGGCATTCCGGCTGCACGAGACGGAGGCACAGAAGGCGGACGGAGAGAAGCGGCTGAAGACGCTGACCCTGGAACTGGAGAACCTGGAGAAGACCTTCGAGACGTGCCAAGCCGAGGCCGTTCGGCTGTCGACTGCCGAGGCGAACGACCGCCGGGAATACGACGAGTACCGGAGCGACCGGCGAGGTCTCGAGACCCGGCTTCAGGCGCTACGACAGGAACAGCAGCAGTTGCAGGAGGAGAGTTCAGACAAGGAGGTCCGGAGGGCCCGATTGGAAACCCGGTTGGAGAATCTGTCCCGGCAATGCCAGGAAGACCTCCAGGAACCGCTCGAATCGATCATGGAAGGGGTGACTGCGGTTGAGGACGGTGCCCGGGTCTCCGACCGGTACCTGGAACTCAGATCCAAGCTGGAAAAATTCGGGCCGGTCAACATGACGGCTCTGGAGCAGTACCAGGACAACGAGGAGCGGCACAGCTACCTCAGCGGGCAACGGGAAGACCTGGAACGATCCATTGCCGACACGACCAGGGCGATCCAGGAAATCAACCGTCACAGCCGGGAGAAGTTCAAAAAGGCCTTCGACTCCGTCAACACCCACTTCCACGAAACCTTCCGCAAGCTGTTCGACGGCGGAACCAGCGGCATGAAGCTGATCGACGAAGAGGACGTGTTGGAGAGCGGCATCGACCTCTTTGCCCAACCGCCCGGCAAGAAGGTGCAGTACCTCTCTCAACTCTCGGGTGGAGAACAGACGCTCACCGCCGTTGCTTTTCTGGTGGCTCTGTTCAGGTACCGCCCCAGCCGCTTCTGCGTCCTGGACGAAGTCGATGCCGCTCTGGACGATACCAACGTGGAGCGATTCGTCCGCCTGATCCGGGACATGTCCCAAGAGACTCAGTTCATCCTGGTGAGCCACAACAAGCGGACCATCGAAATGGCCGATTCACTCTACGGGGTCACGATGGAAGAACCTGGGATCTCTCAGGTCTTGGCGGTGCGCCTCACGGAAGGGTAGGAGGGGCGATTTCCAATCGCCCATTCCCCTTTGGGAGTCCGGCGGTTGGAAACCGCCGCTCCGGAATTCGGCGGCTGGAAACCGCCGCTCAAATTCTCAATAAGCGGTCCTCACCGCTCATCATCTCTTTTTATTGATGCGGTGCTTCCGGATCTTGGCCGCGAGCGTGTTCCGGTGCATGCCCATCAGCCGGGCCGCAGATCCGATCTTGCCGCCGGTCTGGTCCAAGGAACGCTGGATGAAGAGTTTCTCGAACTGTTGCGCCGCCTCCCGCCAGAGGATCCCCTTGGCCACCAGTTCGTCGGCGATCGCTTCCAGCCTGTCCTTTATGGGAAGCTGATCGTCGCTGGCCATGGGTCATGCCCGGACCGGGCGAGTCCGCCATCGGTGCTGAACGCAACGCCGAAAAGTAGAGTTCTTCACGATTTCTCGTCGGCGCTCCGCTGCAGCCAGTACTGGTAGATTCGATCGTACTCCTTCTGAAACCGCTCCTGGAAGGACTCCGGAGTCGAGAGCTCCACGAGCTTTTGGGTGACCACGAGAAAGTACTCGCCGGTCACCGTGCCGCTCACCAGGTCATTACTGATCGGAAAAACGGTCAAGGCCAGAAAGATCACGGCCACGATCAACCATCCTCTGAGCAGACCGAAAAGTCCTCCCAGGAGACGATCGATCCACTTCATGTTCAGAGCGGAAATGAAGCGATTCAGGAAGGATGACAGAAGAGACCCGGCAATGATGCAGCCCAGAAAGATGCCCACGAAGGCCAGGAGTTCGGAAAGGAGTGTCCCGATGCCGATCTGTTCGAGCACTGGTGACACCTCGGCAAAGTAGTAGACCGCGAGCAGGAGGCCCGATATGGCAGCCGCCAGGGCGATCAGTTCACGGATCAGTCCCTTCACCAACGCGGTGACGAACGAAACGGCCACGATGGCAAGGGCCAGGATATCCAGGATCTTGAGATCACCCATGTGCCACCCTCTGGCGGCGTTCCTTCAGTCGATCCAGCATTTCGGCGGGACTCTCGGGAACGTCTCCGAACGCTACGTGAGGCTTGAGGCGGCCGTGGAAATCACTCCCCGAAGTGACCACCAGATCCAACCGGCGTCCGACCTCCACATAGTATCGACAAGTCTCCTCGGTATGATATGAGCTGTACGCCTCGATCCCCTCCAGTCCCAAGTCCCTCACGCCGCGGCTCCACTCTTCGTCCACCACGTCTCGCTTCAGGCCTGGATGGGCCAGAACCGGGACTCCTCCCGCAGCCCTGACGGTGGCGATCGCCCGGGACAGGGACACAGTCTCCTTGGCAGCGTAAGCCGCACCTCCGGGAAGGAAAAAGAACTTGTAGAAGTCGATCTCCGGACTGAGAGCACTACCGGCCGGGATCCGATCCATCAGGGCGTGGTTGCGGTTCGCACCCTTGGAGAGGACCACCGAGGCGATGGCTGGACCGGTCACCGGGACCGATCCCAGAGCCTCCCGCACATCCTCATATCGAATATCGAATCCGAGAGCGTGGAGCCGGCCGACCCGGATCTCGTTTTGCCGAACGCGACTCAGCCTGATGCGGGCCAGCAGATCCAGAAGCGGGCGGTCGTGCCAGTCCACCAGAGGGGCAAGCAGGTGGAGCCCCACGCCCTGGTGCCGGACGCTGATCTCAACGTTGGCCAGATACTCTCCCGGAAAGTCCTCGGCCAGGGTGAACGCCTCTTCCAGAGCAGCCACGGTATCGTGGTCCGAGATGGAGAAAACATCGAGGCCCACTCGGCGAGCCTGGGCAAAAATGCGGGGGACGGTCCACTCCCCGTCACTGGAATGATGGGAATGGATATGAAGGTCGGCGAAAACCTTCAATTTGTCTTCAGATGCTCACCGGTGAGCCGAAGAAAAGCCTCAAGATACCGATCCGAGGTCGCCGCTCCGATCCGGTCCGGAAGCGTGGGCCCGGGCGGGGTCTTGTCCCAATCCAGCGTCTCCAGGTAATCCCGGACGTACTGCTTGTCGAAGGAAGGTTGAGATCCTCCCGGCTGGTACGACTCGGCCGGCCAGAAACGCGACGAATCGGGAGTCAGCACCTCGTCGATGAGAAGCAGGTCGGAACCGTCCAAGCCGAATTCGAACTTGGTGTCGCAAATGATGATGCCTCGTTCCAGGGCGTAATCCCGGGCGCGGCTGTAGATGGCGAGACTCAGATCCCGAACCCGGCAGGCCAGATCCTCACCGATGATCTCGACGCACCTCTCGAACGTTATGTTCTCGTCGTGGCCCGTCTTCGCCTTGGTCGCCGGAGTGAAGATGGGCTCGGGAAGCTCGTCCGACTCCCCCAGACCCGGGGGAAGCGGGATGCCGCAGATGGTGCCGTCGACCTGGTACTCCTTCCAGCCCGATCCCGCCATGAAGCCTCGCACGACGCACTCCACCGGCAACGGATCGCACCGCCGAACCAGCATGGAACGGCCGCGGAGTTGATCCTGGAAGGGATGCAACTGGCGCGGAAACTCCCGGACCGAGATCGACACCATGTGATTGTCCACCAGATCGTCCAACAGGGAGAACCAGAATGCGGACAACTGGTTCAGGACCTTCCCCTTGTCGGGAATCACGGTGGGGAGCACCACGTCGAATGCCGAGATGCGGTCGGTCGCCACCAGCAGCAGGTGGCCGTCCAAACCGAAGATTTCGCGAACCTTTCCGCGGTTCACCTTGGTAACGCCTTTGAGATCCAGGGTCCTCATTTCAGCCAAAGTCGTTTCTCCTTCAGGGATTCGCGGCCCCGAGGGCCGCTAGGAGCCTGCGCCGCAGAAATTGATCTACTGCGAAAGCGGTAGAATCGGTCCAGATTTCCCCGATTTCTCGGCGAATAGAACAACTACGCACCTCAAAATCGAGAAAATCTGGCCTCGATTCCCCACTTTCTCGCTACGATCATTTCTACCGCGCAGCCTCCTAGTCAACAGTTTCGTTCAGGGGTCGAGCCGGAAAAGCTCCGCCTCCCCGGCGAACACATTCTAGTCACATCTCGACATCCGTTCAAAGGAAACGTTTGCCGTCGGCCGATCGGTGGGCTTTCCCGAAGGACTCTCCCAACCGGACGCCGATTTGACATTTTCGGGGAGCGCTCTTGACCGGCAATCGGCCCTCTTGCTATGATTTGGCACTCTTAGAGTAAGAGTGCCAGAGTAAATCCCCAGACCATAGGGCCTCGAGTGGTTTGAGGCCCGAAATCCGCAAACCAAGGATACACGATTCAACAGGAGGGTACGGATGTCAATCAAGCCATTGCAGGACCGGATACTGATCAGGCGCATCGAGTCGGAAGAAGCATTCCGCGGGGGCATCGTAATTCCCGATACGGCGAAGGAGAAGCCCCAGGAGGGTGAGATCGTGGCGGTCGGTGACGGAAAGGTGCTCGACAACGGCGAGCGTCAGCCCATGTCGGTCAAGGTTGGCGATCGGGTCCTTTTCGGGAAGTACGCCGGAACCGAAGTCACCCTCGACGACGAGGAGTACCTGATCATGGCCGAGGCCGAAGTCCTGGGCATCCTGGAGGGCTAGGTTGCCTGAACCGGTCTTATTCACCGCAAACAGCAGCGATCCCCACAATTCTTAGGAGAAGAAGGAGACAAGGAACATGGCAGCAAAAGAAGTCACTCATGGCGAGGACGCGCGACGAGCCCTGGTTCGGGGTGTCAACATCCTGGCCAACGCGGTCAAGATCACGTTGGGACCCAAGGGCCGGAACGTGGTCCTGGAGAAGAAGTTCGGTTCCCCCGTCATCACCAAGGACGGTGTGACGGTCGCCAAGGAAGTCGAGCTGGAAGGACTGGAAAAGGTCGGAGCCTCCATGCTCCGAGAGGTGGCCAGCAAGACCAGCGACGTGGCCGGTGACGGCACCACGACGGCCACCGTCCTGGCCCAGGCTATCGTTCGAGAGGGCGTGAAGACGGTGGCCGCGGGCGGCAATCCCATGGCCATCAAGCGAGGGATCGACCAAGCCGTCGCAGCGGCCGTATGGGAGATTCGAAAGCTCTCTACCGAGATCAAGGGCGAGATGATCGGCCAGGTGGGCTCCATCTCGGCCAACAACGACAACACCATCGGCGAGATCATCGCCGAAGCCATGCGGAAGGTGGGCAAGGACGGCGTCATCACCGTGGAAGAGGCCAAGTCCATCGAGACCTCTCTGGAGGTGGTGGAAGGGATGCAGTTCGACCGCGGTTACCTGTCCCCCTATTTCGTGACCGACCCGGACCGGATGGAGTCCGTCCTGGAAGACGCCTTCGTGCTGCTGCACGAAAAGAAGATCAGCTCCATGAAAGACCTGCTGCCTCTGCTGGAGCAGGTCGCCAAGACGGCCAAGCCCTTCATCGTGGTGGCCGAAGATGTCGAGGGCGAGGCGCTGGCGACCCTGGTGGTCAACAAGCTCCGCGGAACCCTTCACGGTTGCGCCGTCAAGGCTCCCGGTTTCGGTGACCGCCGCAAGGCCATGCTCGAGGACATCGCCATCCTGACCGGCGGCAAGGTGATCTCCGAGGATCTGGGCATCAAGCTGGAGAACGTGCGGATCGACGATATGGGCCGGGCCAAGAAGGTGACAGTCGACAAGGACAACACCACCATCGTGGAAGGCGCCGGAAACCCGGCCGACATCGGCGGACGCGTGAAGCAGATCCGCAGCCAGATCGAAGAGACCACGTCCGACTACGACCGGGAGAAGCTCCAGGAGCGCCTGGCCAAGCTGGTCGGCGGTGTCGCGGTGATCAAGGTGGGGGCCGCTACCGAGACCGAGCTCAAGGAGAAGAAGGCCCGGGTCGAGGACGCCATGCACGCCACCAAGGCGGCCGCGGAAGAGGGAATCGTCCCTGGCGGCGGAGTCGCGTTCATCCGCGCTCTCGCCGGCCTCAGCAACATGAAGCTGGCGAACCCGGACGAGCAGACCGGCGTGAACATCGTGCGCCGCGCCCTGGAAGAGCCGGTACGCCAGATCGCGCAGAACGCCGGACACGAAGGGGCCATCATCGTCGGTCGAGTCCGGGAATCGGGGGAGACCAACTTCGGGTTCAACGCCGACTCGGGAGAGTTCGTCGATCTGGTGGCCGCCGGGGTCATCGACCCCACCATGGTGGCCCGGACGGCTCTGCAGAACGCAGCCTCCATTGCCAGCCTGCTGCTGACCACCGAGGCGCTCATCACCGAGATCCCGGAGGAGGAGAAGCCCGCTCCGCCCGCACCTCACGGCGACATGGGCGGCATGTACTAGTCCGCTGCAATCCAAGCTTGCGGCAACCGGAAAAGGGGTCCGACCGGACCCCTTTTCTTTTTTCCGCGGGTTCCGACGCCGAGCCGCCGGATCAGCCCGTGGTGAAAGTCCCGCGAGCACCGAGACCGTTCCTGCGCCCGCCGGACAAGGCGCGATGAGGGAGCATACCCGGGAGTATGTGACCGAGTCGCAACGCAGTCCGCCGGGATGCAGGGATGGTCGAATGCCGTGACGACTTTTGCCACGGGCTGATATACCCGTGTGCAATGCGGGTTAGAATGCCACCGTGGGACGCCAACGCCATCTCATCGTCTTCGTCCTGCTGGCCGTCTACCTGACGATTTTCTTCCAACTAGGCGATCTTCCCTTCATGGGCGCCGACGAGCCCCGCTACGCGCGCATCTCCGAAGAGATGCTCCTGGCCGGCGACTATGTCACGCCCAGACTGGAAGGGTTCCCCTGGCTGGAGAAGCCGCCGCTTCTCTTCTGGGTTCAGGCCCTCAGCTTCCGCGTCTTCGGAGTGAACGAGACTGCGGCTCGCCTGCCGGTGGCCTTGCTGGGCATTCTCTGCGTCCTTGCCGTCGGAGGACTCGCCCGGCACTTGGCCGGTTTCCGCGCGGGCGTCCTGTCCATTCTCATCCTGTCGACCTCCACCCTGTTCTTCATCTTCGCCCGGGCGGGAAGCACCGACATGCCCCTTGCCGCCGGTCTCACCGTGGCCCTGGTCTGCGGTTACCGGGCCACCACCAGCCGCAACCCCGTCTGGTCACTGCTCTCTGGCGCCGCCCTGGGAGCAGCGGCACTGGCCAAGGGACCCGTAGCCCTGATCCTGTTCGGCGGAATCTTCACGGTCTACTTCCTCTGGATCGAGAAGCTCGAATGGCACTGGAGACACCTGCTGGCGGGGACGGCGGCGTTCCTGGCGACGTCCATTCCCTGGTACTGGAGCGTCTGGGTCGAGAACGGCTACTCCTTCTTCGTGACCTTCTGGCTCAATCACCATCTGGCCCGTGTCATGTCGGATCTCCACCACCATTCCCAGCCGTTCTGGTACTACCTGGCGGTCCTGGCGGTGGGATTCTTCCCCTGGACGCCCTTTCTCGCCGGTTCCTGCGCCCGCCTCTGGCGCGCGCGGGGCGAGACCGGCCTGAACCGCGGCCAATTCTTCCTCTGGATCTGGGCGGCGCTGCCCGTCCTCCTCTTCTCCCTCAGCGAGAGCAAGCTTCCCGGCTACGTCCTGCCGGTCGCGCCGGCGCTGGCCCTGCTCGTGGCCCTGGAGTGGGACAGGGACCTGGCCAGTGAGACGGCGGCGAGAAGATCGCTCCGGATCCAATGGCTGGTGCTGCGGGGAATGGCGCTCCTGATGGCGGGAACCATCGTCTATATGAGCCGGACTATCTACTCCTCCGACTCGGGCCTCTGGGTGGCGTTGCCTCTGGCCGGGGCCGCCCTCTGGGGAGCTCGCGAATCACGCTCCGGCCGGCCGGAGCGGGCCTTCCTCTCGCTGGTCGGCGGAATGGTGCTGGCGACGGCGGCCGCCTTCTCGTTCCTGGGACCCGTGGTGGAGCACTACCATTCGGCCCGGGGTCTGGCCAGGGCGTCCCAGCCCTTGATCAGCGAGGACCGGCCGCTGGTCCTCTACCGCTATTTCCATCACACCGCGCTCTATTACACGGGCTACCAAGCGACCCGGGAGGAGGTCCCGAGCCTGGCGCACTTGCGGGAATATTCGTCCCAGAACCCACAGCCTCACTACTATCTGCTCACCAAGGAGTCGGGATGGACGGAACTGGCGGCCCTTCAGGGATCCCAATCGCTTCTGGAAGAGGGAAATCTGCGCCTGGTCCGGCTGCCGCGGGAGTCCCTGGTCCGGGAAGCACCCGTCTCCCCGGCAACGGAGGGCGAACTCTGAGCCTCGTTGCCTCAGTCCCGGTCTTCGACTAAGATCTCGCTGCAATTTTTCCATGTCGCTACGTCTCTACAACACGCTGACCCGGGCCACCGAGGAGGTCGTCCCCATCGAGGGCCGGGACCTGCGATTCTACGCTTGCGGACCCACGGTCTACGACTTCGTTCACATCGGGAACTTCAGGACCTTCACCTTCCAGGACCTGCTCCGCCGCTACCTGCTCTACAAGGGCTTCGGACTCACCCACGTCATGAACATCACGGACGTGGACGACAAGATCATCAACGGCGCCGGGGCCAGGGGCGAACCCATTCAGGAGTACACCAGCCGTTACACCCAGGCCTTTCTGGACGATATGAAAGCCTTGCGCCTCCAGCGGCCGGAGATCATGCCCCGGGCGACCCAACATATTTCGCAGATGGTGGATCTGATCCTGCGGCTGCGCCGGAAGGGTCTGACCTACGAGCAGGACGGGTCGATCTACTACCGTATCGACCGGCTTCCCGGCTACGGCAGGCTTTCGCGCCTCGACCTGAATGAAGCGGAACGGGGAGATGCCACCGACGCCGACGAATACAGCAAGGACAATCCCCGGGACTTCGTGCTCTGGAAGGCGAGAAAGCCGGATGAAGCCTATTGGGAAACGGCACTGGGCCCGGGCCGCCCCGGCTGGCACATCGAGTGTTCGGCCATGAGCATGGAGTACCTGGGAGAATCCTTCGACCTGCATGCCGGGGGAGTCGACCTGGTCTTTCCCCACCACGAGAACGAGATCGCCCAGAGCGAGGGCGCCACCGGCAGACCCTTCGTCCGCCACTGGGTCCACAGCGCCCATCTGGTGGTGGAGGGAGAGAAGATGTCCAAGTCCCGGGGCAACTTCTACACCCTGCGAGATCTGTTGGAGCAGGGTTGGGACCCGCTGGCGGTCCGCTACCTGTTGTTGAGCGTCCACTACCGGAAGCAACTCAACTTCAGCCTCCAGGGAATGACCCAGGCTCAGTCGGCCTTGCAGCGGGCCAACGACTTCATACAGCGCCTCCGGGAGGTCCCGGACGACCGGGAAGAAAACCGGGAGCTGACGGATGCGGCCGTCAACGCCGGCCGCAACTTCGAGTCCAGTCTGGACGACGACCTGAATACGTCAGCCGCCCTGGCTTCCATCTTCGATCTGGTCCGGAAGGGCAACCTGCTCCTGCAGGAAAAACGGGTCGGCGGTCCCGACCGCGACGCCATCCTGAGTTTCTTTTCCAAGGTGAACCGGATCTTCGAGACCTTCCAACTGGAGGCCCTCGAGTTGGAGGACGACGAGATCGCCCGGCTCATCCAGGAAAGGACGAAGGCTCGCCAAACGCGGAATTACTCCCGGGCCGACCGGATCCGCAGCCTCTTGTCCGAAAAAGGGATCGTCCTGGAGGACACCCGAGAGGGAACAAGGTGGAAACGGGCGACCTGAACAGCCCGTGGTGAAAGTCGTCATGGCATTCGACCGTCCCTGCATCCCGGCGGACTGCGTTGCGACTCGGTCACATACTCCCGGTATGCTCCCTCATCGCGCCTTGTCCGGCGGGCGCAGGAACGGTCTCGGTGCTGCATGAGACTTTCGCCACGGACTGTAAACCTCGACGCCGGCGAGACGGCCGGCATACTCTCCCGCTATCTGCCCGCTTCCGGGGTGGAGATCGTCGCCGACCTGTCCCGGAGCCGCGGGTCCCGCCTCTGCGAGTTCCAGACCAACCGGTTTTTTCTCGATTTCATGGCCTTTTACGCCACCTCGCCCATCGGCTACAACCACCCGCGCATGACGCGCCCGGAAGTGGTGGAAGAAATGGGAGAGGCGGCCCTCCACAAGCCGTCCAACTCCGACCTGTACACCCCCGAGATGGGGGCCTTCGTGGACACTTTCTGCCGCCTCGCGCTGCCCGATTCCATGAAGCACCTCTTCTTCGTGGAAGGCGGCGCCCCGGCGGTGGAGAACGCCCTCAAGGTGGCTTTCGACTGGAAGGTCCGGAAGAATCGCACCCAAGGTCTCCCGGAAGAAAAGAACCTCCAGGTGATCCATTTCAGGGAGGCCTTCCACGGACGGCTCGGCTACACCCTCTCCCTCACCAACACCTTCGACCGGAACAAGACCCGGTATTTCCCCAAGTTCGACTGGCCCCGGATCGAGAATCCCAAATGCCGCTTCCCCCTGACGGGAGGCAACCTCAAATCAGTGCTGGAATCGGAGGAGCGGGCCCTGCGGCAGATCCGGCAGGTGCTTGAGAAAAATTCGGCCCGAGTCGCCTCCCTGATCCTGGAGCCGATCCAGGGGGAGGGTGGAGACAACCATTTCCGGCGGGAGTTCCACCAAGCTCTCCGGTCCATCTGCGACGAGTTCGGCCTCCTCTTCATCTACGATGAGGTGCAGACCGGCCTGGGCGGGACCGGAAAGATGTGGGCCCTGGAGCACTACGCGGAGCCGGACCTGCTGGCCTTCGGCAAGAAGACCCAGGTCTGCGGCATCATGGCCAACGGCCGCATCGACGACGTCCCCGACAACGTCTTCCAGGTGCCGGGGCGGATCAATTCGACCTGGGGCGGAAGCCTCATCGACATGGTCCGGTGCCGGATCTACCTGGAGATCTACGAGCAGGAGGGGATCCTGGAGCACGCCCGCAGGATGGGCCGGGTGCTGTTGGAAGGTCTGCACGAGTTGGCCGAGGAGACACCTGCCCTCTTCTCCAACGCCAGGGGCGAAGGCCCCTTTTGCGCCATCGACCTGCCCGACACTCCTACGCGGGACCGGTTCCTGCGGTGCCTTTTTCGGCACCGGCTACTCATCCTGCCCTCCGGCGAGCGGTCCATCCGCTTCCGACCCGCGCTGAACATGCCGGAAGAGGACGTGCAGGAGGGTCTGGAGATCTTCCGAAAGGCCACCCGGAAGTTCTGACCTCCCGCCGGTCCGAAACCCCGGATCTTCGGAGGACCCGGTAGCCGCTTGCCCCCATGCCCTGAGTGGCAGCACGGCTATCCCCAAAGCCAGTCCAGTCCTGAGAAGGCCAGCTCGCGGTCGAAATTCTCGATATTGTCACGCACGTTGACGATCAGGCACCGGTCGTTGCCGCCATTCTTCGGTCCTCGCAGACCTCTCCCGATCATCTGGAAATAGAGGTTCGGACTGTAGACGGGACGGGCGACGATGATGACTCGCGTCTTGGGTGCGTCGAATCCTTCGCGGAAGACGCCATAGTTGACCAAGACCCGGATCTCTCCCGCCCGGTATTCCTCGACGATCCTTCGTCGGACGGAGGACTCCGTTGCGGCGCTCACTGCCCTGGACCTCACGCCTTGAGAGTTCAACAGCGCCGCCACCGTCAGAGCGTGTTCCACCGACGTGGCGAACACCAGCGTGGGCCACTCCGGGCTGACATCACCAACGAATCTCTCGTACGCGTGGACGATACGCTTGGTTCGATCCACGTCGCGAGCGATGCGATTCTCCACGCTACGGGGCAACCAGGCGGGATAAGGCATCGCCTGCAATATCTTCAACTCCTGCCGGTTCAAGGAGAAATCGCCGCCTTCGATGATTTTGTGGTCAGCGCGCGCCAGTACCCGCATCTCCTGCAGCTCGCGGACGACTTCCCCGGGTTCATCGCCCGCGAACGCCCCGGCATCCAGGCGATTGGCACCGTAGCGACGCACCAGCCTTGCCGTTTCTCGCTCGTCATGCCCCCGGTAAGGCGTCGCGGTAAGGCCAATCAGAAACGGCTCCTCACTTCGCTGCCAACGGGTCAGCCCGATCTCCTCCATGACGGAGGTGAAGGTAGGCGCAATGGATCGGTGGGCTTCGTCGAAAACGACGAGGGTGAAATTCGAAAGGAAACTGTATTCACCGGGCGGTTTCGACAACTTGGCGTTGAGCGTCTGGATCGTCGCGACAATGACGTGGAGGTCGCTGACCGGCAGCGGCCGCGGCTGGCCAGCCCACATCCTGGAAATGCGCAAGCGTTTCCCTTCAGCGCCCACGCTGGACCAGACTTGCCCCCATGCTTCCACAGCCTGCTCACACAGCTCGTCGCGGTCCGCCACCCACAGGACACCGCCATTGAAGCCATCACGCATGGCTTCGACAATGGCCTGCACCGCGACGCGCGTCTTTCCCGACCCCGTAGGCAGACTGGTCATCCCTCGACGCCCACCGTTTCCCGCGACTCCATTGCAGAGCATGTCTCGCACCCGGTCCACGATAGTGCGCTGGTAACCATGCAGTTCCGGAAGTGAGTGCGGACCCTCCACATCAAGATACGGCGGACGGCGAGAATTCCGTTGTCCGGCCCACTCCGCCGAGAACCCGAGCGATCGGACGAAGTCAACGGCGCGTTGTGATCCAGCCCAGCGTTTCGGCGGGTCCAAGTGTTCCAAAGCCCGCTTGTACGCCTTCAGAGCGGACGTATGAAACGTCGCGATGGCCATTTCCGCCAGCTCCATGCCGGTCAGCGGTGTGCGATCGACTTCAAGCACCTGAAGGAGGGACGTGGGCAAACCGGAACGAAGGGCATCCGCCCCCACGGCTTGGGCCAACCTCTCGGCGTCCGATGCCAGACGCCGGATCGCCGCGTGCTGTCTTTCGACTTCCTCCGGGGCTGCGTATCGCCGTATGTTCTCGAGCTGGGTGTCACTCAGATCCAGCCCCAACCGTTGCGTGACCAGCCGCAGCTCCCGATCCTCGTCATCCGTCCTGACCAGGTAGACTTTGGAGTCCACCAATGCAGATTCGGGACCGCTGGCGCCGTCCGCGACCAGTTCCAGGCAGCGGATCAGCGAACAAGTCATCGAGTGCGCACTCAGGTGCGGCGCCAGACCGGGCCACACGTCGGTCAGCGGCACCGCGTCCTCCTCGCCGACAGGTTCCACCTCGGGCTCGGCAAGATCGAAGTCTCTCCTGATTCGGCTCGCCATCGGATGCGACAGCAGGACACTCAGCGCAGCAGGATTGGCGGGGTGAGGACCGAGCGCATCCGCCAGGGGAACGATTTCACCGGCGCACCGGATACGGCCATGCTCCGCCAGCAACGCGACCGCCGGATTCGGACACGGAAGCTCCGGATAGATGCGCTGAGTTTCGTGGCGCAGGGTCCGTCCGCCATACGTGGTCTCCAGGGAAAGCAAGGCGTCGGTATATCGTGCTCTGCCTTCATCGGAAAGCCGGGTCAGAACCTGCATGGGACCACTTCCGACCGTCGAGTCGAACTGCAGCCTGCGCCAATGCGGCTTCTTCGGAAGGTCCCGAGCCGTGAACTTCCGGCGACAGGTGTACAAGAACCACTCGAAAGCGGGGTCGCCCGACAATTGCCGATTCGGCCTCGGCCCATCCGTCACCCCGAGTCTCTCCAGCAACTTCAGGTCGGCACGATGGAAGTCGGTGTCGACCGTGACGTCGCTGTCGCGTGCGCCTGCCGAAGACACGATTTCACCTGGCAGGAGGACCGAATACAGGGACTGCCAATGGCGAGCCCGCGTCCACACTTGAATCCGCCATGCCGAATCCCACCGGGCCTTGATCATCGCGTACGCCCTTTCCGTGCCCACATCACGCGAAGTGACCCAGAACTCGTTCCACCCATTTACAACCGATGCGCGTTCCCACCTGAACAACCGCCGGACCAGGGATTGGAAATGACTCTCGGCAGAGACGTACTTGAGGCCAAGTTCCTTCAGAGCGGCCAAAGTGTCTGCGTCAGACACGAGCCGCGCATGAACCAGGAGGTCGTCAGCATCCGGGTCGTCTTCGAACGATGACAGGAACACGCCATCCGGGTCGGGCGAGCACCAGTCCCCGCTCTGCGTCGGCAGAATGTCGCCAAGGTATGCTCCCTGCCTCAGCTCCTGCGGAATCGACGCAGCCACTTGGAGCGCCGTCATGGACGCCTCGATCGCCTCAGCTCCGACCGAGCCGTCGACCAGGGCGTTCAGCCACTCTCCTATCGACGACCGAGGGGCCTGCGTCAAACTCCGGCGCTCCGGAGAAAACAGCCGGTTGACCCGGGCGATCCGATTCGTACGGAGTGCGCTGTGGTGTACCCAATCTGTTGGACGCTGACTGGCGGCTGCCCACTCTCGGAGCGATTCCGCCCCCGACAGATCCTGAGTCAGCGCTGACGGCGCGTAGGAAACGCCCCGTATCCTGCGCAGAGTTCCGACCTGATCGGGGACCACGGGCCGGCCGCGCAGTTCCTCATACAACCGATCGCGAAGGCGGTTGCTGTGCTCGGTGTCGCCGGCTTCATAGCGGCGCGGGAGAGCATCCAGATGTCGTGCCGGATCCCGCTCGCCGGCCAGATTGGGCAAGCCTCTCGCCACCATTCTCGCCGCGGCATCGATCAACTCGTCGTTGTAAGGACCCGGCAACAGGTTCTGCCGGTCTTCGTTGGTCTTCCAGGGCGCGTTCAGGATCCCGGCCAGAAGACTTGCCGTCTTGGTCGGGAAGAAGTGCCAGAAATAACCCGGTTCGTTCAGTCGGTCCAACGGCGCCGCCCACCAGACGGACACGTCACCGCTGTCGTCGAGTGAACGCCTGTCCTCTTGGGCTTCGGCAGAAAGCTGGTGTGTGATCTGGAAGCACTTCCACCGCGAAGACCCCGCGCTGGTATCGAGGCGAAGCTCGCCGTTGAACCTTTCCAGAATGAAATCCCGAGACCGTTCCTCGCCTTCAAGGGTCAGATACCGGACATGGTCGACAAACAGGAGAAATTCCGGCGGAAAACCGCGGACCTGCTGCGCAAGATCCTCCCCTGCACCCGGCTTCAGCGGCAGGCGGACGATGTTTGTGGCCCAAGTCATCAGTTCGACCAGTTCAGCGTCTCCTTCCGCCGCTTTTCGAACCTCGATGGGAACCGGCAACCGGAGGACCGGAAAGCGCCCCTCCGGAGCAAACGGAGCCATGCAATCGGCCGCATATTCCCGATCAAACCGAAAGGAGCCGGCGCGACTGTAGAACTCGGGGGCATCCGTAACACCCAGCACCGATTTGAAGCCGAGTCCGAACCGCCCGATCTCACTAGTGTTCCTCTTGCTCGACATGTGGGAGAACATGAGTGCTCGGACCCCGTCCTGACTGATCGCGTCCCCGTCGTCGGCGCAGTAGAGATAGTTTTCCGTCAGGCGGACCAGAATGCTCTTGCCGCAGGGTGCGTTGGCAAGCGCATCCGCACTGTTTTGGACCAGCTCGAAGAGCTGTCGATGAGCGTAACCGCCATGAGCGATATCGTGTTCGTGGTTGGCATGCTCGGTGATGAGATGCGGTTGCTCACGGTATGCCCGGAGAGTGTTCCTCGTCTGCTCCGCAATGAAAGCGCAAATTGGACTATTGGAATCCGCCCAGTCGGACTTCTGGATGGGTTGGGGCAGATTCAGCGTGGCGTTCGGACGATAGAACTTACCACGCTCGCCGGCAGAAAAATCGTACTCCTGCGTCATCTTCCCAACTCGTACAGGCACCGTTCGTTCAGCGTTGCAAATCGCGCTGAAATGATCCTCATTTTTATCCGGTTTCCGATCTCTCGCCAAGTTTGATACACGACCGACAACTGGCCTTACAGGGTTTCGCCCACGGTCAACCAGCGCTCCTCTGAATCGCTGGGGTCCGCATCACGAATCGTCGATGCGAGCGGAACCTGAATCGCGGCAGCGGAGACTCAACGACGGGCCCCTTACAGAACGTAGTGCCGGAGCCGGAAACGAACCTGGTCCCGAGTCTCGACGGCGATAACGTCCAATCGCACCGGCGATTCCTCCAATTCGTGGCGCCAGACGAACTCGTAGGCGAGGCGCTCCAGCCGGCGTTGCTTCTCCGTGTCCACACGCTCCTCCGGCAGAAACGGAGAGGGGAGAAGACTCGTCTTCACCTCCACGAAGACGAGCCAGGAATCGTGCCAGGCGATCAGGTCCACCTCGCCCCGCCGGACTCTCCAATTCCGGGCCACCACGTCCCATCCCATGGCCAGCAGGTGCCGCAGTGCGATCCACTCGCCCCAGCGGCCCAGGTCGCCATGAGAGGGGTTGAAGCGTCGATTCCAGAGCCAGGCGAGGATCGGGGACACCCGTCCCTCGCGCACCCAACCACCGCCCGGTGTCGTGCGAAGCATCCCTCGTATAAAACGTCGCGGGATCAAAAAACACGGGAAGACCCGGCGCCGCGGGAGGGAAAGCTGGAAGGCCCGGTTATTTGCCTGGTTTTTCCTTGAAGTCCAGGGCCGCCGAATTGATACAGAAGCGAAGGCCGGTGGGACGGGGGCCGTCATCGAAGACGTGTCCCAGGTGAGACCCACAACCGCGGCACAGCACCTCGACTCTCCTCATCCCGTAGCTGTCGTCCGTCTCCATGGCGACCCGCTCTTTCTCGACGGGAGCCCAAAAGCTGGGCCAACCGGTCCCCGAATCGAACTTGGTGTCCGAGCTGAAGAGCTCGCTCCCGCAGGCCACGCAAAGATAGGAGCCGTCGGCCTTGTTGGCGTAGTACTTGCCGGAAAATGGGGGCTCGGTCCCCTTCACCCTGCAGACGTAGTACTGCTCCGCCGTTAGGGTCTGTTTCCACTCTTCATCGGAGGTGGGAGTGGCTTTCTCCGAACGTTCATCCTCGTCCCGGACCACGTCGCGGTCTCTCCGCCAGATCGCCATAAGGTCTCCTTTCCGGTCTTTTTCCTATCAACCAGAGCATAGTTCCGTCCGTAGCCTGCACTCAAGCACCGGCCCGCCCGACAGGAGTTCCCCCAAAATATCAGGTCAAATCTCCGCAAGTGGTTGAAAGCAGGAGAGTCAGAAGATTCGACAAGTGGAATCGGCCGAATTTACCGAAAATGGGAGAAGTTCTCGTAGGGGCGACCCTTGTGTGTTTGGTATCAAGACATCCTTTACAAGTTGTATCAGGACATCCTTTACAGCTGGTCCATGGCCGTTGTGTCAATGACCATCGAAAATTGCACACTTCGGGCCATCGAGAACTGCATACATCGCAGGAGCCCCGCCTTCTCGGTCCGGAGTCCTCTGGGCGAACCGCTCGCGCGGTCGTCGGATGGATCGTCCTGGAGCGTTCCGCGGGGCGGCGTCGCCGGTCGCTGTGGCCGCAGGACAAGTCTCGGTCCAGAAGGGCCGCCACCACCCCCCAGGATCTGGTCCCAGGGCGCAAGACCCGGGTTCCAGGTCAGCTCCGTCGAGGTCGGCTCGTCACGCCGGTTCCCCCGTTGGACCAACCGAACCGCGCCGCTCGGGCGGACCGGTAGGTTGAAGGGATCGCGTTTGGGTGGACGGTTGGGTCATCTGGTTCAAGTGGGTCTCGGTGGTCATTCCGCTTCGGTCAGGGGGAGGCAGGGCGGCTGCCGGTTGCAGCCAAGGGCGGGATCACGTCCATGCAAAACAGAGCCGGCGGGGGTCTGCAACAGCGAGCCTGGGGCGCCGGGTGCACCCGGCGCCCCAGGCTCGCTCCGAATCGCACCGACGGCCGGCGTGACGGTTCCGGACGCTGGGGACAGGCCGGAATCCCGGCCCTGTCAATCGGCCGCAAAAATGGCATCCATCGCGGGAGACCCCGTAGCCGGCCGGGGTCCCGTCATGCCCCCCTCCTTCCCGCTCCCGCAGCCCTGGGCGGACCGTGTCCATGGCCATTGAGAAGGGACGGCCTTCAGGACACGGTTGCTCCGACGGCGAGAGCTTCACCCCATCTTCGGAGGGCGCCCGGATGGCGCCCCCTTGGAGAGCTCGGCGGCACGGCGCCGCCGGTCGCTGTGGCCGCAGGGCCGAACCCGGTTCACCAGCACCGCCATCACCTGCTCTCCCAGGATCTGGCCCCAGGGCTCAAGAGCCGGGTTCCAGGTCAACTCCGTCGAGGTCGGCTCGTCACGCCGGTTCCCCCGTTGGACCAACCGAACCGCGCCGCTCGGGCGGACCCTAAGGGTGCCGATCTCCTCCCCCTCCAGGGGTGCCGGACGGATCCGGGTCTTGGACGTTGGCCCCGCGGAGGGCTCGAGACGTTGGGCCCACCCCGGGCGGACCCCGCAAGACGAGGTTCTCCCTTCGCTCCACGAAGCCCAGCTCGTCGAGCGAGTCGATCGGCTCCCGCTGAATCGATCGCTGGAGGCTGAAGTCGAAGTCCGGGGACGGCGTTTCGCGTCCACCCTCCTCGGCCGCTTCGTCGCCGGTGACGGGAACGCCCTCGGCTCCGGCAGTGAAACGAACCTGAGTCCGGCCAAGATGCCCCAGCAGTTCGCCATTCCCGCTCCCGTTCGAACCGGCCCCCCGGCCGCTCCGCCACGCCGAGCTCTCCAGGGCGATCCATCCGACCGCCGCCCGAGCGGTCGGCGCACAGGAATCCGGAGCCGAAAGGAGGGAGGCATGAAGGGACCAGATCCGGCCGCTGGAGACCCCGTGGCGGTCGCGGCCGCGACCGCCACGGGGTCTCCAGCGATGTGTGCAATGTTCAGTGGCCATTGACATTCAGGTCCCCCATCACCTCCATGAGCACCGACGGCTGGCCCCACGGCAACCGGAAATCCGCTGCGGCCACACCGGGCGGGTGACCCCCAGGCGGCTTGATCCAGTGACCGACCGGCCGGCGGCGGACTCCCCACGGCCATGCGATCGCGGCCTGGCGCCTCCCCCGTCCCCGATCGTCTCGCACCAGCCCCCTCTCGTCGCTCCCCAACCGGGCGTCTCCTGCGGGTCCTCCAGACGCTCCGCAGCCCCATCCCGGCCCCTCGGCGAATCTCTCGAACCCCTCCTTGTGGCTCCCCCCCCGAACGGCCTCGCCAGGAACCGGAAGGGGACCGTTCTCGACGGCCACTTCGGTGCCCTCCTCCCGCGCCGCCCACACCCTTCAGTCCTGCCCCACCCGCCAGACCAGAGCTCGCGTCTGCCGGGTCTGCAAGTGGACTTCACGGATGTACAGGTGCCGGTAGCGGACCAGCAGCTTGTCTTCCAACTCTTCCACGCCCACCCACTCCTCCGCCAAGGACTCACACACAAAGTAACGGTCCCCGCCCGCGCTCAAACACCCCCGGCGATTGAGCCGTTTCACCTGCAGCCCCCGGGGATACTCCCAGGGAGCCGGGTCCCGATCGTAGCCACGCGTACTGCGACGGTAGTGTTGGGCCGGGACCTCCATCCGCAGCGACTCATGGGGTCGAACCTGATTGTATTCCTGGCGAAAGTCCTGCAGAAATCGCTCCCACTCCTGCCACCGTTGCGGTCGCCCCCGGTGCGCCACCGAGTCGCTCAAAGTGCGATGAAATCGTTCCACCTTCCCCTGCGTCTGCGGGTGCCGGACTCGCCCGTAGATCAGGTCGATCCCTTGCTTGATCAATTCCACGCTCAATCGCGTCAGCCCCCATCCATTGCTGGTACTCCACCAAGGGGCCCCATGGTCCATCAGCATGGCCTCCGGCACTCCGTAGCCCTCAAAGGTCCTTCGTAGACAGGTTTGCACCGGATCCATTTGCGTGGTCGGCAAACCATACAACCCCACCGAATACCGCGAGCAGTCGTCCAGGATCGAGAGCGGATGACACGGCCCTTCGGGGCCCTGAAACGGCCCCTTGAAGTCCATTTGCCACAACTCGTTGGGCTGGGATCGTTCGAATCGTTGCGGTGCCGGCCGTTGCGCCTGGTATTCCCCCAACTCGCCCTGCCGCCGCAGAATCCGATTCACCGTCGGGACACTCAAGGACACGCCTTCGCGCTCCAGCAGCACCTGCAGCTTCTTGCCTCCCCACCCGTATTGCCGCCGCAGTTCCACCACCCGAGCTTCCACCGCCGCCGCCGTTCTCGCCGGACTGTGCCGGGGCCGCCGGGAGCGCTCCTCCAGTCCGGTCACGCTGTGGGCTTCCCGATACCTCTTCAGCCACTTGTAACCTGTCGGCCGACTGATCTGAAACTCCCGACACAGGGCGCTCATGTTGGCCCCAGGCTGCACGGCCCGAAGTACGAAACGGATCTTCTGATCCATCACATTCGTCACTTTCCAGGGCATCTTCACCTCCTACCCAAAGAAGGCTACTTCTCACCCTGATGTGTAAAGGATGTCCTGATACAAACTGTAAACGATGTCCTGATACCGTACACACAAGAGGCGCCCCTACCGAAAATTCTTCGTCCATTTGCACAAGATTTTTGGAATTAGGAACTCCCGGCACCCATTACTCTCATGGTCCGGGGCGGACCGGGGACGATTGGGGCGAGAGCCTCAGGATCAGGGTCAAGGATATCAGTGCCGTCGTCACGCCGAAGAGGAAGCTGGCCGGGAAACCGAGCGTGTCGGCGAGGCCGCCGTGCAGCGCCGGTCCCAGGCTGCTCACCGGGGTCACCAGCGAGAGGATGGCCAGATTGCGGGTGGAGTCGCCGGCCGAAGAGACGCTGATGACGTAGTTGGGAAAGTAGACGCCTCCCAACTCTCCGGCTCCCATGATGCCGAAGGCCAGCAGGTACAGGTGCCCGGGGATGAACCAGGCCCAGAGGACGGCGGCGGCCACGAGACCGGCACAGGTCAAAAGCGGGGCTCGCATGCCCCATCGGATGGCGATCACCCCCAGCAGGAATCCCCCCACGCATTTGAATCCGAAGCGCAGGGCCATCATCCAGCCCGAGAGTTCCTGGGGCTCCCGCCCCAATGCCTCCCGGGAGTAGAGCGACAGGTTGGGCATGGTGTTGATGGTCAGATACCAGAAGAAATACGCTAGCCAGACTAGGAGCAGAATCCGGAGGGTCCAGAAGGAACGGAGACTCCGCCAGAGGTAGGGAAGCAGGTTGGGCGGCTTGTCCTCATGGATGTCCAGCAGGCGATAGCGACTGGACAAGACAGAGATGGCCACCATACACGGCACTCCTGTCAGGTAGAGGAGGCCGAAGTCATAGGGGAAGGCAAGCCCCGCGATGCCTCCTCCCAGGACGAACTGAGCCCAGAGGGAGCCCGCCACACCAGCCAGCGGCGACACCGCGTAGGCCCACTTCAACGCCCTGGCCCGGCCCTTGGGGGTCGTGCCGCGCTTCAGGCATTGGAAACCGTAGACGTGGGCCACCGATGCCGAAACGCCCTGAATCAAACCCTGGCCCACCACGGCCCACAACCGCACCGTATTGGAGACGGGGAGAATCAGCGTGGCCAGAACCATCAGGAAGGCGGACATGGTCACCAGGTAGGCGACCACCAGCGTGGGGCGGGTCCACCGATGGGGAATGAGCCAGGAGAGAACCAGGGGGGCCACCGATCCCAGGAGATAGGCGGAGGCGGGCAGGTTGGCCACCGTGGCGCCGGCGCCGAGGCGGTCGCACAGGGCCGCCTGGACAATGCCGATGTAGACGACGGGCGCGGCGAAATAGATCAGGAACGACTTAAGAATGAGGATCCGGCCGTTGTACCGGTCCATGGCCGGCGTCGCCAACGCGGCGTCTCCGGCACCGATTTCCCAGGATCTGCGGTCCTCCTCCAAATCATCGTCTCCAACGGGTTCCCGGCCTAGCAGTTTGCGGCCGCGCCGACTGCGGCCGGACGGACCTCAGATCCCCAGGATCCGGGCGGCGTTTCCGCCCAGGGCCAGACGTTTGGCCTCGTCGGAGATCTGGGCCGTGATGATCTTCCCCAGTTGCGGGCGAGGGTCCATGAGGGGGGTGTCCGAGCCGAAGAGCACCCGGTCGGCCCCGCCCTCCTCCACCAGTTGCTCGATGACTCCCGGAGTCCGGAAAGTGGAGCAGGTCTCCAGGTAGACGTTCTCGTTGGCCTGGGCCGCGGCGATGGCCTGCGCCCGTTCCACCGGCGTGTTCCCCGAGTGCCCCGAGACGAATTTGACCTTGGGGAAACGGGGCGCCACGTCGGCCAGGAACTTGGGATAGGCCTGCCACTCGGTTCCGGTGTGATGGATGAGGGCCAACTCCCGCTCGTTGGCGAATTCGTAGATGGGGTCCCAGACGGGATGTTCCAGGGACCAGGGGACGAAGGAGGGATAGAGCTTGATGGCGACCAGCCCCAGGGTGTCGATGGCCCGCTCCAGCTCGGCCACCATGCTGTCGGCCGGCATCAGGGGACAGACGTAGGCGAAGCCCACGAAGCGGTCGGGATGCCGGGCCACGAACCGGGCCGTCATGTCGTTGCCCGTCGTTCCATCCGGATAGTAGATGTTGAACAGACAGGAGACATCGATGCCGCCGGCATCCATGGCGTGCAGCATCAGGTCGGGATCATCCACCATCCCCATGATGTCGTTGGCCCCCACATGTCCATGAAAATCGATCACTCGCACGCCGTCGATCATGATTCCACTCCCAGAATTCTCAGCAGGTTACCCTCGCAGACCAGAGCCAGCTCCCTGTCGTCCAGCCCTACGTGGTGCAGGTAGAAGAGCATGGGACCCATGGCCAGGCGCCAATACCACGATCCGTAGACGAAACGCTCCACCCCGAACTCCTCCAGCAACGCCTCGAGCTGGCCGACGGGTTCATAGCGGCTCAGCTCCAAGTTCGCCCTCGGCAACGCCTTCATCATGGGCTGAACCCACATGGCGTGCAGATAGTGAGCCCCCACCAGCACCGTCTCCAGGTCGGGATAGGCCTGGAGCGTGGTCACGATGTCGTCGGGGTCCATCTCCGGCAGAGGAACCCACAAGGGAATCCCCTCCCGGCTCAGCCAACTCAGGAGCGGGTCGTAACTCCAGGGGCGGAAGGGGAAATCGATGATGTCCAGTCCGGCCAGACGAACGCTGGTCACCCGCCCCTGGGCATGCAGTGCCTGCAGTTGCTCCAGGGAACGGGGCAACGGGTGGGCGCTCCATTGGGGATGCAGCCTGCCGTCGTCTCCCAGCCACGCCTCCAGCGCCCGGTTTCCGTCCACCGGAGAAGTCAGATCACCCAGGGCATGGTAGATCACGGCCCGGCTCACGCCATGGGTGTCCATCTCCGCCAGCAGGCCGGCCCGATCGGGACAGGGAGAGACTTCGTTGTGGTGATTGCCCACCTTGACGTTGGCGTCGAAGACGGGCACACGTGGTTTCAAGGATAGAGAGGTCATGATTCTCCTTCGTATCAGTCCACCCGAACCCGGTAGGAGTGGCGCCGCATCATCTCATGATCCGACTCCTTTGCCAGCCGCAAGGCTCGGCTGGTCACCGGAAGAAAGTCGTGGACCTCAGAACTCATCTTGATGAATCCCTCGGCATAGGCGACGCGGCCCCCGACGCCGAACGCTCCGTCGCTGGTCTCGATCCGTTTCCGGGCATAGGCGCCACCGTACCCCTGGCTCTCCAGACAATCCAGAGCCGCCAGTTTCTTATCCACCACGTCGGTGATCTCGATCAGCACGTCGTTGTAGACGCCGACCCGCGCGGCCCAGACGTCGCTGGGAACCGCCGCGGCGCCGGTCCCGAAGAAGAAGACCTGGGCCGCCTTGGTCGGCGGATTCCGGTCCCCAGGGTCTACCGAGTGAGCGAAATGGATGGCGTGCATTACGATCTGTCCGGTGATGGCGTGGGGTTGGGCCACACCGTCCCCTTCCTTGGGGTAGTGGGTCAGTATCACGTTGGGGCGGAGCTCCCGCAACAACCGGGCCAACCGCCGAACAATCTCCTCGGTCACCAGCAGGATGGCGTCGTCGGCCCCGAAGAAGTAGAGGTCCTCCACTCCCAACAGACCGCAGGCTCGACGGACCTCCTGCGCCTTCACGTCGGAGCGTTCCTCGATCATCTCCTTCAACACCGAGGCTTCGGGAACGGTCTCCCGGCCGTGCATGGAGTCGCTGATGATCTTGTCGTGGACCCGGGCTCCGTGGGTCAGAACGACGCAGCCCACCCAATCGCCCCGGGCGGTGTGATGGGCCATGGTGCCGCCGCACTGGTCGAAGATGTCCGCCGGATGAGCTCCGATGGAGAGAATGCGAAGAGGTTCGGCCACGTGATCTCCTTTCTTGCTGGTGGGTCTACCCTGGAGCGGCCCCGCCCAGGACCGGCTCCAGGTAGGTCGTCACATAGTCTCGCACCCCCTCTTCCAAGGTCGTGAAGGGGCGATCGTATCCGGCGGTCCGGAGCTTGGCCCCGTCCGCCTGGGTGAAGTACTGGTACTGGTTGCGCAAGGACTCGGGCATGTCGATGTATGCGATCTCCGGCCGTCGTCCCATGGCAACGAAGAGGGAGCCCACCAGTTCGTTCCAACTCCGAGCCCGTCCGGTGCCGCAGTTGTAGAGCCCCGAAACCCGGGAATGGTCCTCGAAATAGAGGGTTACGTCCACCGCGTCCTTCACGTAGACGAAGTCGCGCAACTGCTCCCCGTCTTCGTATTCGTCCCGATGCGACTTGAAGAGCCGCACCTTTCCGGTGGAGAAGATCTGGCCGTAGGCCTTGTGCACCATGGATCTCATCTCGCCCTTGTGATCTTCGTAGGGGCCGAAGACGTTGAAGTACTTGAGCCCCACGATCCGGTCGAACAACCCCTCCTTGCTAGCCCAGAGGTCGAACAACTGCTTGGAGTAGCCATACATGTTCAAGGGCCGGTAGAGGGAAATCCGGCTCTCCTCGTCCGAGTAGCCCAGAGATCCGTCCCCATAGGTGGCCGCGCTGGAAGCGTAGATGAAGCGCACGTCGCTGGAAAGGCACCACTGGCAGATTTCCTGGGAATAGCGGTAGTTGTTGTCCAGCAGGTAGTCGGCGTCCCGTTCCGTGGTGGAGCTGCAGGCTCCCAGGTGGAAGACCGTCTCCAGCTCGTCGATGGAGGAGTCTGCGATGAAGTTCCGGAATTCTTCCAGGTCCACGAGGTCGATGAAGGAGAGGCCCAGCAGGTTCTTCCACTTCTGGTCCGAGCCCAGACGGTCCACGATCAGGATGTCCTCGTGTCCCCGGGCGTTGAGGGCGGCCACCAGGTTGCGGCCGATGAAGCCGGCGCCGCCGGTGACGATGTATTGGACCGGCACGTTGCACTAACCTCGGTTTCTCAACGGGAATCCTCTTCCGGGTCCTGGAACAGCTCCCGGATCCGCCGAATGATCCCGCTGCTGGAAAGGCCCGGCACCAGGGGCGCCAGGACCACGCGGCCTCCGTTGGCCTCCACCACGTCGCGGCCGCTCACATAGTGGGCCCAGTCCTCCGCCTTGACCAGCACGTCCGGCAGCAATTCGGAGATCAGATCCCGGGGCTCATCCTCGTCGAAGAGCACCACGTAGTCCACGCACTCCAGGGCCGCCAGCATCCGGGACCGGTAAGGCTCCCGGATAATGGGCCGCTTGTCCCCCTTGATGGAGCGGATCGACTCGTCCGAGTTGAGACCCACGATCAGCACGTCTCCCAACTCCCGGGCCTGGTTCAGATAGGTCGTATGTCCGGCGTGCAGAAGATCGAAGGTGCCGTTGGTGAAGACGATGGTCCGCCCCTGGTCCCGGAGTCGTTCACATTCCTCAGCCATCTTCTGTCGCTGGAAAACCTTGGACCCGGGAGTTCTCGCCTGCCGTATGGTCATCGTCGCTGATTCCTCTCGTTTTCGGGAGCGGCCCATTCTACAATGCCGGAGCGGACACCCGTACCCTGCCTCTGTGATTTGTGATTGTGCGCTTCAGAACCGGGAGATAGTGGATGAAAGAGAAAAACAGTCTGACCCGAAGGCGATTTCTGGCAACCTCCATGGCGGCGGCCGCGGCCCTTAGAGGGTCCGCCGAGGTCTCCGCCAGCGGACACACCTACGAGGGGTTGCTGCCCCCGGGCTCCGGACGAATTCTGGCCGCGCTGGAGGGCGGCCGCATTCTGACCCTGATGAAGGGCAATTCCGCTGCCCTTTCCCGCGACGGCGGAGAGACCTGGGGAGAACCCTTCCCGCTGCTGCGGCAGGGAAAACCCCTGAACGTCACCCGTAACCACCTGGTTCCGCTCAAGGGGGGAACCGTGGGCATGGTCTACGCCGAGGAACCGAGCGGCGCGCCGGCACGCCACGCCGACCATCGAGTCCTCCGCTTTGCCACTTCCCAGGACGGAGGCCGGAATTGGTCGGCGGGATCGGACATCGACCTGCCGGGACCCGGCTCGGGGTCGTCGGGCGCCTTTTTGCAGGTTCCCTTCGGTCGACTGACCGAGCTCTCCACGGGACGGTTGCTGCTGCCCGTCTACTGGCAGTTCAACGGCCTTCACCCCGAAACCCGCCAGGCCATGGCCACGGGGATTCTGGACGGGCATTCCATCGGACTGGAAGGACATGCCCACCGGCCTCAGATGAGCGGCTGCTTCGCTTATTTCTCCGACGACCGGGGATCGACCTGGCAGCGGTCCAAGGGATCCATCATGGTCTGGCCCCTGCCCGGGGAGAGGAGCCTGGGGGGATTCGGCGGAACCGCCGAGCCGGTGGTGACCGAGCTCAAGGACGGATCTGTCCTCATGCTCTTGAGGACCAAGGTGGGACGCTTTTTCCAGGCCCACTCGGACGACGGCGGCGAGAATTGGCATGAGGCGAGTCCCACCGCCCTCTCCAGCGGCGACGTCCCCTGCGACCTGGACCGGCTGCGCGGCTCCGGACATCTGCTGGTAATCTGGAACCAGACGACCGGGGACGAGATTCGGAGCGGGTACTATCGTTCCCGCCTTTCCGTGGCCACCTCCGCCGACGAGGGCAAGACCTGGCAGAACTTCAAGACGGTGGACTCCAGTCCCGGCCTGCAACCGGCAGGGAGGGTCTCGCCGCCGCCGGTGGCCCACATCCGGGTCAACCCGAAGGCCGGAAAACTGCCCAGCGGCTTCATCCGGTGCCACTATCCCTCCCTGGCCTTCTCTGGAAAAAGGGTGCTCATGACCTACCAGTACGACACGGTCACGGAGGGCAAGAGGACCCGGAGAATCAAGCTCGTCCGGGTGCCCGAGTCCTGGTTTCTGAGCGCCTGACGAAGCGATCGGCCGGCTGGCTCAGGGTCGAGTACGGGTATGCGGCTCTAAGCTGGGATCCACAGCCGGAATCCGGTTCAGCGTGTAGTACGCCCGCGGATGGAGCAGTCCCTCTCCCTCGACCGAGACGATTCCGGGCAAGTGGAGCTCGTGAACGTAGCCCGGCCTGAGCCCCTCGACGGTCAGGTCCACCGACCGTCCGGCGGCGGCCACGCGAGCCTTTTTCAGGTTCAGTTCCCTGGTCTCGACCTCCGGACTGCCGTAGTCGGGATGGTAGAGATAGGTGTAGCTGGTGATGCGATAGGAATCGGGCCGGGCGGCGCGGTCCGGGTCGACGGGCCAGGTGAAGGTGAGCCGAAAGCCGTCGGGCAGGGCCCGCATCTCCTGGACCTCGAAGGGCGTGCGGCCGGTCCAGACCAGGCGTTCCAGACCGAAGGAACGGCTGCCCAGGGAGTTCCAGCCGCGGTTGGTTTCCCCCACGAACAGCGATCCGTCGGAGCCGAAGACCAGGCGGACCACGGCGCTCTGGAATCCCTCCCGGAAGCGGAAGCAGGCTCCCTGGTACTGTCCGTCCACTCGTTCCAGAAACACCCGCGAGATCATGGCGTCGGTGAAATCCCCCACGAAGAGCTGTCCCTGGAAGGGTCCGAACCGGCCTGCCGTCTGGTCCCAGGCCAGATCGGTCGCGCTCCGGCCCATCTTCCGGTAGGGGAACCAGACTGCCGGCAACTTGAATCCCGGAATCTGCTTGGCCGCCTCCACCACGGTGATTCCAGTGGGGATGCGTTCCGGACAGGCGACTGGAGAGCCGGGTAGAGAGCACGACTTGAGACCGTCGGGATGTCCATAGAAGTCTCCCTCCTCCAAGTGATGGAGGGAGCAGGTGGCGACCCAGCCTCCCTGCTGGTCGGTGGTGAAGACTTCGCCGCTGCCGTTCACTCCGATCCCGCAGGGCGATCGCAGACCCGTAGCTACGGGGAGCAGCCGGCCCTGAGGCGTCACCTTCACGGCCCAGCCCCGCCAGGCGTCGGCCCCGGCGGTCTGCTTCCCGATGGCGGCGTTGAGGGTGAGCCAGAAGTTCCCGTCCCCATCGACCCGGGGGCCGTAGGCGTATTCGTGGTAGTTGCCGGTGATGCCCCAGTCGTTGGTGACGGTGAGGTACTCGTCGATCACGTCGTCGCCGTCAAGATCCCGGAGCCGGGTCAGCTCGCTCCTCTGGGCCAGATAGAGGGAGTCGCCGTGGCGAATCAGGCCCAAGGGTTCATGGAGCGCCTGGGCGATTTTGCGGAATCGGAGCCCTTCCGGCGGTTCCTTGTAGGCGCCCTCGAACAACCAGATTTCTCCCCGGCGGATCGCCGCCGCTATCCGCCCGTCCGGTAGCCGTTCGAGGCCGCTGACCTCGAAAGGGACCGTTTCCGGTACGGGGAGGGTCACGATGCGATAGTAGTCTTCTTCCTGAGCCTGCAGGACTCCGGCAATCGCCACAACGATCCAACCCACGAGACCGGCGCGCGTCACCATGAGATCTCCTGTTGCACCCGGGCTCGCCCTTCCCGGAATCGGATCGGCAGCAACAACTCGTCGGCTCCGCCCGAACGGCGTAGAACGGCCATGGAGACTTCCGGCTCACGGAGTCGGAACTTGAGGCCGCCGGCAGAATAGTGTCCCGCGCCCTGGGATTCGATCTTCGGAGCCCGTGCTGCCAGGACCCAGACCGATTCGCCGTCGCCGGTGAGCTCGATAGTTCGCCGAAACCAGGCACTTTCCTGAGACGGCATCAGCCGCTCCTCGACGGCGATTCCCCGAAAGCTGTAGAGGAACGTGGGTTCACCGGAAGGTGAGACCCGGAATCCACCCATGCGGAAGCCCGCCTCTTTACCCTTCCGGTCGGGCCAAGGGCTCAGGCCGTCCTTCAGAGACGCCAGAGGCATGACGTCAGGAAGCTTGGCCAGATCTTCGCTCAAGGGGTGCACGAAAGGCGAAAAGCGATTGGACCAGGTGGACTCGGCGTTGAGGAACCGGCCTCTCCAGAGGAGTTTGGATCGGACCTCCAAGGCATCGAAGGCGAAATGGATTCCCTGGCGAAAACCCACGGCGATGGCGTGGGTGCCGACTCCCTCCATGAAGGTCCGCAAGAGGATGGGCCGGTCGCCGGGGACCAACTCGAAGAACTCGTCCGGCTCCATGCCCACGGGCAGGCGGGTCTGGTCCAGTTCCTTCAGATAGGTGAGGATGGCCTCGATCTGTTTGTCCGGGTCTCCCTCCAGTACTTCCTCCAACGTTCCCTTCCCTCCTTCGAAGAAGGCGGGCATCAGGGTTCCGGGACGGCTGGAGTCGGGATCCAGGAGGTACCGCTTGAACCAGTCGGGTTGGAGGCGTTCGAGGGTGTCTGCCAGGTCCAGGGCCGGCATGCCCGTGGAGGCGTGTCCGTGGAGGCCGTGACAGTTGATGCAATTGAGACCGTCGGCGCCCATGAGGCGGCGCCCATAACGGTTCCGGTGGTGGTGCAAGGTGCCGGAGACATCCGTAGCGGGCAACTGCAGATCCTCGTCGGCACGAATCAAGGCGTCCGCCAGGGTTTCGGCGGCGGTCCCGTAGTCCGGCATTCGAACCATCAGATAGGGACGCACCATGCCCGATCCCTCCAGGACCTTCCTCAACCACGGGGGAGTCAACTTGCGGCCGACCTCGGTCAAGGGTGGGGGCAACCGGCCCTCGTTCCCCATGTCCAACTCCTCCACCGGCAGGAAATAGGCGGCTCTCCCCGGTTCGGGTCCACCCTGCTCTCCCCGCCGGTGACAGGCGAAGCAATTGTAGATCTCCAGATAGCGCCGGACCTCGGCCTCCGGATCGAGCCGCCCGACCGTTCCTTTCAGTCCGGCCAGCGCCTCGCTGAGGGCGGCCCTCTGGTCCGGGTCCAATTCGTAGTCGGGCACCCCCTTCCGGGGCGACGGGTCCAGGCAGCCGCCCGGTCTACCGGGGTCCAGCTCCTCAAGCCGCGGGAGCGGTGCCGCGGCGGTCTCCTCTTCTTCAAGACGATGGCAATAGCCACAACCCAGCTCCCGAAAGAGGGCGTGGCCCCTTGTGATCTTTTCCGCGTCGGGATTGATGCTTTCGGGAGCCATGAGGTCCGTGCCCTGCCCCAACAGATAGGCGGCGATGGAACGAGCCTCGGCATTGGAAAGACGCATGGGAGGCATTCTCCCCGCGGGCCGGAGTCGCAAGGGGTCCACCAGAAAGTCGGCCAACGGCTCCAGAGTCGTCTTCAACGACTGATCCGCAATGGGGACCGAGGGGACCCGAGGGGGCGGGACCTGGATTCGTTCCGGGTAAAACCCCTCGCCACTCACCTGATGCAAGGTTCCGGCCGGCTCGAAGGGAGCGTGGCAGGCGACGCACCCGACCGTGTGGTACAGGCGCTCTCCTTCCTCGATCTCGTGCGGATTCGCTTCCGGAGCGGACTCTGCCGGATCCGGCGCCTCCAGGGAGGCGAGAAAGTGGGCCAGGGCCTCGGCCGCCGCTTCCCGCTTCTCCGGCGCCCAACCCGCCAGGAGATGAGGCATTGGCGTCCCCGGCTTGGCCGCTTGAGGTCGAGCCAGGAAGTCTTTCAGATAAGCTAGGCGGATCCGGCCGCCCACGCCGTCGAGGAGGGGAGCCTGACGGGGAATGAGCCGTCGGGCGGTTGCGTCCCCGGACCGGTGGCAATGGGTGCAACCCAGCTCTCCCAGGAGGACCTCACCCCCTTGGA
Organism: Acidobacteriota bacterium; assembly: GCA_965217775.1. Taxonomy (GTDB): domain Bacteria; phylum Acidobacteriota; class UBA6911; order RPQK01; family JAJDTT01; genus JAJDTT01. The sequence continues at coordinate 87,767 of CBDCJH010000002.1, read as the reverse complement.
GCGAACCCGAATCGCCGTTCCGGTGAAATCGTTCGAAGCCCACCACCAGAGGGTAGGTCGGCGCCTTGGGAAGATCGGGAACCGAGGAACAAGCGACGGTCAGGAGCAGGCCACAGAGGACCGCCGTCAGAGCGGAAAGAGATATCCGGCGGAGTCTCAACTCAACCGACCGCGGCCTGGACAAGCTGCTCCTCGCGAGCCTCGATCAGCAGCCGGATCCAGTGCCCCATGTACTGGCCATGGTCGTGATAGGTGCGCCCGCTCACCAGGTTTCCGTCCACCACGCAGCCGGCGTCGACGAAGATGCCGCCGCACACTTCCAAGTCGAACTTGCACTTGGGCACGGTGGCCATCCTCCGCCCCTTGACGCAGCCGGCGTAGGCGGGAATCTCCACGCCGTGGCAGACGCAGCCCACCGGTTTGTTGATCTCGAAGAAATGGCGCGTCATGGCTACCAGGTGCTCATCGTAACGGAGGTACTCGGGAGCTCGGCCGCCCGAAAAGAAGATGCCCAGGTACTCTTCCGGCACCACGTCGCGAAAGGCGATGTCCGCATCGATCTTGTAGCCCTCGAACTCCCGGGTGATGTCCCAGTTGGGCCCGATCTCATGCAGGACCATGTTGTAACGGCGCTTCTCCGGCGCCGCGACGACGGGCTGGAAGCCAGCCTCCTGGAGGCGAAAATACGGATACAGCGTATCCACGGTCTCGGTCGCATCTCCCACAATGACGAGTACTTTTTCCATGTGATCTCCCCTATTGAGCGGAAACCAGATTAGCACGCACCGCCCGAGTCTGAAAACGCGTTGTGGGTAATCACGGGATCGCATCGAGGATCACGCCGAGTCTTACGAGTCGGGCCCCTCGAACTCCTTCTCGATCATACGTAGAACACGCCGATTTTCGTTCGTGAGGTCGGCCAGCCTGCCGAACCCGGCCATCCATGGTGGCTCTTTGTCTCGATCATGGGCTTCGCGGTCATAGCGACGGAGTTGCTCTTGGACCGCTTCAGTGACGAACTGCTCCAACGTCATCCCACGGTCGGCGGCCAGGACCTTAGCCTCTCGGAAGGTAGCTTCATCAAGTGCGACGGTCGTTTTCATGATTCCATGTTCGCATACTCACGGCGTTGGCAGTCAATCTGATCGCGCCGGCTCCGCGCCCGCCTATTCGGCAAGGCTTGCGCGGGTAATGTTCCCAAGCGTACGCTCTCGGGACCTTTTCAAAAACGAGGGACTATCACCATGAAAATCACCGAGATCAAGACCTTCGTCGTCGACGCCGGTTGGAGGCCCTGGGTCTTCGTCAAGATCGAGACCGACGAGGGGGTGACCGGCTGCGGCGAGTGCAGCGACGGCAAGAATCCGTGGGGCGTGGTGGGCGTCGTCCACGACCTGAAGCCGCTCCTCTTGGGACAGGATCCCCGGGCCTTCGAGATGCGGTTCTGGGACATGATCCGAGGCACCCGCCAGAGTCCGGGGGGCATCGCTGCCAAGGGGATCGCCGGCATCGAGCTGGCGCTCCTGGACATCAAGGCGCGCGCCCTGGGCATCTCCGTCGTGGAGCTCTTCGGCGGTCCCCTGAGGGAAGAGGTCCGCCTCTACTGGTCCCATTGCGGAACCACCCGGACCGCGCACTACCGCCATGTCGGGTGCGAGCCGCTCCGGACCCTGTCGGACGTGGGCGCCCTGGGCCGTGAGGTGGTGGCGAAGGGCTACACCGCCTTGAAGACCAACATCATCTTCCCGGGGGATACTCCGTTCGCCTACTTTCCCGGATTCGCCCGGGGTACCGGCACCACGGACCAGGCCATCACGCCTCAGTTGCTGGACCACATCGTGAGCGTCATTGCCAGCTTTCGAGAGGCTGTCGGGCCCAACGTGGACATCAACCTGGACCTTAATTTCAACTTCAAACCGGAAGCCTGCCGCCGAATCGCCCGTGCCTTGGAGCCCTACGACCTGCTCTGGCTGGAGATCGACATGTACGATCCCCAGTCCATTCGGGACATCAAGGAATCGACTTCCACTCCCATCTGCACCGGCGAGAACCTGATCTACATGCGGGAGTTCATCCCCTACTTCGAGTTGCGGGCGGCCGACGTGTTCATGGTGGACGTGCCCTGGAACGGCTTCTCCCAGGCCAAGAAGATCGGGGACCTGGCGGAGACCTACCAATTGAACATCGCTCCTCACAACTACTACAGCCACTTGGCCACCTTCATGAGCGCCAGCCTCTGCGGAGTCCTCCCCAACGTCCGCATCATGGAGGCCGACATCGATGACGTTCCGTGGAGGGACGATGTGACGACCCATGCGCCTGAGGTCGTCAACGGCCAGATGAAGGTTCCCACCGGCCCCGGATGGGGGACCGAGCTCCGCGAGGAGGAGCTTCTCCGTCACCCTTGGGGGGACAAGAAGTCCATGTGGTAGAGAAGCAGCGGCTTCCCAGCCGCCGATGCCGGGGTCGCGAGACCGCCTGCACGTGCGTACGGAAAGGGACCGTCTGTTTTTTCAGGTACGAAGACGATAAAGATGCAGAACGCTTTCCAAGGAGTCATTCCCATTCTGGTAACGCCGTTCAAGGACGACGGCAAGGTCGACGTGGCCGGCCTGCTGCGGGTCGTTGACCATCTGTACGCGCACGGAGCCCTGGGCGGCTTCGGCGCCTTCGGCAACGCCGGGGAGGGCTACGCTCTCCTGCCTTCAGAGAAGCGCCGGTTGCTCGATGCGATCGTGCGTCATTTGGACGGCAGGACCCCGGTGATCGCCGGCGTTGGCGCCACCGGTACGGAAGCCGCCGTCGAAGCCTGCAAAGAAGCGGAGGGCCTCGGTGCGGCAGGCTTGATGGTCTTGCCGCCGTACTACTTGCGCCCCGATGCGGACGGCCTGAGGTTCTTCTATTCCGCGATCAGCGATGCGGTTGGAATTCCGATCATGGTGCAGGATGCGCCCCTGCTCACGCAGGTAGCTATGCCCCCGGCGCTGCTCGCACGCATGGCCCGTGAAATCGAGCATGTGGAGTACGCGAAGATCGAGGCTCCGCCGACCGCCCCCAAGATCACCACGACGCTCGAAGCCGCCGGCGACACGCTGACGCTGTTCGGAGGACTGAACGGGCAGTTCATGATCGAGGAGTGGCAGCGGGGATCCCGGGGAATCATGCCGGGCAGCGACCTGGTTTCGGTCTACTGCTCGATCTGGAGCGCGCTTGAGAACGGCGAGTTCGATTCGGCATGGAGCGCGTTCCAGCGGGCGCTGCCCCTGATCCGGTATGAATTGCAGCCCGGACTGGGCGTTTCGGCAATGAAACACAATCTCGTACATGCGGGAATTATCGAGCACGCCATGGTCCGCCATCCAACCCGCTCGCTTGATGCATACGGGTTGAGGGAGCTTGCTGCTCTGCGATCATTGGTGGGGACGAACAGTCCGCCATGTCAGTAGATCGAATCGCTTTAATCGAGGCGTTTTCGATCAGGCTGCCGCGTGACGCCGCAGCGGTGACAGGAACCGCGGGTACACCCGCCAAGCTGGCGGCCGGTGGTTTCGATTACCGCTGGTCGGAAACGAACAGCACGCTCTATTCGGTGAATTTCGAAGCCGCGCTGGTCAAGGTGACACTGGAGTCAGGCCTGGCCGGATGGGGAGAGGCCCAGGCCCCGCTCGCTCCGGATATAGCGTGCCTGATCATTGATCAATTGCTGCGCCCGGCGGTCGAGGGCCAGGATTTCGACGGTTCTCCCGATACGGTGAGGTCGTTGCGAAATCGGATGTACTCGACCATGCGCGTTCGCGGTCAGACGGGCGGCTTCATGCTCGATGCGATCGCCGGAGTCGACATCGCCCTGTGGGACCTGGCCGGCAAGGCTCTTGGGACTTCGGTCGCGGACCTGCTGTCATCTTCCGCCTCCAAGAGCAGGATTCCGTGCTACCTCTCGGGGCTCCCGGGCGCAACCAACGCGGATCGAGTAGAGCGGGCCCGGGAGGCCTGGGACGCAGGATTTCGAATCTTCAAGCTGTTCTACGACCGTACGGAAGAAGAACTCTTCGATCTCATCGACCGCCTGCGCGCAGCCTTGGGGCCGGAGGCTTCCCTCGCGGTGGACGCTCTCTGGCGGCTTGACGGGGCCTCGGCGGGCGGCTTTGGCAGAAAACTTGACGATCGCGGGTCCCTGTGGCTTGAATGCCCGCTTGCTCCGGAATCCCCGGCAGACCACGCCGATTTGGCGGCTGAAATCCGCACGCCGATCGCATTGGGCGAGAGCTATCGTACGCGGTACGAGCTGGCTCCATTCCTGGCGTGCGGCTGCGTCCAGTGGTTGCAGCCTGACCTCGGCCGTTGGGGCATCACCGAAGCGGCCGGCCTGGCGCGGGACATCGGCGCCAGCGCTCGGATCGTCCCCCACATCAGCATTGCCATGGGACCCCAGATTGCCGCGGCCCTGCAATTCGCTGCTTCGTCAAGCAATGTCGGGCTCGCCGAGTACAACCCGGCCGTCTTCTCGGTTGCCAACCGCTATCTCGATCGGCCCCTCGAGGTCGACGGCCCCGAGTACCTCGTGCCCGCCGGTCCAGGTCTGGGCGTCGAACTCGACGAGTCTGCAGTTCGGGCGGTCGCAGGCAGAGAGAATGTCACCCGGTTTTCGTGATTCTGTTTCTTCCCTCCCGTGATTCCCATTCGTCACTTGGCCAATACGCGCAACGTGTTCCGGTAGCGGCCAATGATATCTTCGGCTTTGGCCAGTTTCCTTTTGAACGCGGGATCGTAAGGTGTCAGTTGGTACCCGCCGTCAGGAGCTTCGATCAGGAATAGAGGCTCCCCGTCTTTCGTTCGCAGCCGGCTGATGACCTCTTTGGGAAGGATGACGCCGAGCGAGTTGCCGAATTTACGAACCTTCAATTCAACCATGGATCGTCCCTTCCTCAGGTCGTAACAACTATTGTAATAACGCTTTGTCTTACGGTGGGGTGTCAGGGAATCCAGTCCCAAATGGTCACACTAAGCGGAGAACAGAAAGGGTCGCAAAGATCCTCTCATGAAACCTATTTACCCCGCCGTCGATGCCGGGGTCACGAGACCGCCTGCAGGCATTCCTCCAGGTAACGGCGGGACCGGTTCACGGCGTCCGTGACCTCCCGGGCCGTGGGCAGGATGGGAATCCCCCGGGGGACCGGGTGCATGAAGATGGAGGTCCATCCCTGATAGCGGGTCTCCTTGAGGGCCCGAACGATGGGGATGAAGTCCAGGCTGCCGAATCCAGGCAACTGCTCCATCTCTTCCGCCTTGGGCAGCTTCTTCATGGCGCCCTTGCCATGTTGCCAAGCATAGAAGTGGACCATCTTCGGCCCCAGATCCCGGATGAGTCCGGCGATGAGCTCCGGGTCCTGCGGCAGGTGGTAGGGCGCCAGAGCGATCCCCAGACGGGGTGAGGGCGACTTCTCGGCCAGATAGCGGATGGAATCGGGGCTCCGGATCAACGCCGAGCCGTGGTTCTCGATGCCGATGGTCACGCCTGCCTCCTCGGCGGCGGCCACGTGGGGCTTCATCTTCTCGATGAAGGCGTCGATTTCGGCTTTCAGCGATTCCGGACCCTCGCCCGTCCGTTTGACGCTGCCGCAGATGAGGATGCGGGTTCCCCACTGCCGGCCGACATTCATCGCCTCCTGGAGACCGAACGGACCCAGGTCGTAGTGGGTCAGGATTCCCACCTGGACCCCGTGCTGCTGCAGGAGCCGGCCGAAGGCCTCATGCCCCATCTCCTCGATCTGTTCCCGCTGGTCGGCATGGCCTCGCGGCCAGATGTCGATAAAGCGGCAGCCGGTGCGCGCCACCTCCGGAAGGATCTCCTTCAGCTTCAACATTCCATAGAGGCTGGACGCCAGGATGTAACGGAATCGGAAATCCGGGGACGCTCGCAGTCGTCCGTTTTCGGAGCGGCTCCAAAGGTCCCCGGCCAACAGGCTTCCCGCCATCAGTTTCAGCGCATCGCGCCTTTTCATCCGCCTTCTCTGCTGCTGACATCCGAGCTGACTGCCGCGTTCGGGCTCCGCTCGTTCACGATCTCGAATTCGTCGATCCGGTCTCCCTCCACGGTCAGGAATTCTCCGTGGGCCAAGTGGGTCTGGCCGCCCGGGTTGAAGGTGATGAACAAGACGCCGTCGGCATACTCCCGGACCGTCCGGGCATACTGTTTCCCCTCCGGGTCCATGATGGAGCAGTTCTTCTCCTTGACGACCCCGTTGGCGAGCCAGAAGTTCCGCGCGAAGATAGTGGCCCACCAGGTGTCGTCCTCGTGCTGCTCACAGTGGTAGTCCCGTCCACTCTTGCCCCCCAGTCCGTTGACCAGGACGAAGGTCTTCCCTGCCCCCAAAACCATCCGTTCGGGTGAGCCCGTGGCTCCGTGGCCCGCCGGCTCGTTGCCCAGATCGGTCAGGGTATAGCTCCGGGAGTAGGAGTGCTCATGACCGGTGGCGATGATGGCTCCGGCTTCCTGGCAGTCCCGGTACACCCCCCAGCCCGTGTCGTCCCGTTTCCCGCCCGCCTGCATGTCCTGCTGGTTCTTGTGCCAGGAGGCGATTCTCCAGAGGAAGTCCTCGCCCTCGTCCAGGGCCTCGGAGAGGTACTGCCGGTGCCCCTGACCCATGGAGCCCACTCCCGAGAGCACCAGGTAGAGTCCCTGGTAGGTGCAGGAGGACTTCACTCCCAGATCCCCGGTGCACTCCAGGCCGGGGGTCCCTTCCACCCGCTCCTGGAGAATCCGGCTATATCCGGGTGGACTCCGTTGGCGCCAGTGGCGGACATCGTGGTTGCCGACGCTGTAGAGATAGGGAAACCGTCCTCCCTCGACCGCCGCGTCCAGAATCCGCTCGACACCCGAATGCCAGTTGACCGGCGCCTTCGGATTGCCCTCGTCGTACCCGAGGTCCCCCTGGTGGAGAACCAGATGGGCGCCCTCCCGCCGGATCAACTCCAACACCCGGTCGGTGCGCGGACCGTATCCCGAGTCTCCGATGAAGGCCACCTTGAGATCGGGGGTTGGAACCACCAGGCTCCGGTTCGTCTCCTCCTGGGAAGGGACCGATTCACCGCAGGAGAGCTGGAGCCAGAGTGGAAACAGCGCAAGCAACAACATTCGAACGAGTCGAAATCGAGATGCGAACCTTGGACCTGCCGGAAACTTCAATGCCTCACTCCTCTCCTCTGCTGATGTTGGCGCCGGACCCGTACGCCCCCTCGATAGTAAGCTGCGTTTTTGCCGGCCTCCGCCGCCCCGCCAGTCTACTACGAACAGTTACTTGAAACGCGATCCCGGCGCAACGAAACTTGCCGGCGCGTGTGGTAGCATAATTTTGACCATCGAGTCGAATCCATGTTCAAGATCAGACCCCTGATAGCTGTGCTCGTGCTTTTGTTCTTGGGTGATTCCCGGGCTGCGGACGAGTCCAAGAAAGCGCCGCCCAAGGAGCCCAAGACCCTCTCCGTCTTCCCCCTGGGGGGAGAACGAGGCACGACGGTGGAGGTGTCGGTCCGAGGGCAGCACATGGAAGGGGCCACTGCCGCCTGGTTCGAGTGCGACGACGTGGAGATCCGATTTCTGGGCCTCGAGGAGATCCGGGAATCAGCCCCCGATGAACTGGCGGAGCGGGACCCGCAAGCCAAGCAGACGGAGTTGGCCGGACATCGAGCCCGGTTGCAACTCCGGATCGCCGGGGACGCCAAGGTCGGGCTTCACCGGTTTCGGATCGTCACTCCCCGCGGCATGTCCAATGCCTTGACCTTCCAGGTCGTCAGCGAACCCGTGGTGCTGGAGCAGGAGGCGGAGAAGCGCCAGATGGTTCAGGCGCCGGTCGTCATCGCCGGCACCACCAAGACCAACGGGGAACTCGATTGGTACGCCTTCCAGGCGAAGGAGGGCGAGCAATTCCACTTCCAGACCTTCACCTCCTTTCCCATCTATATCCCCTACAGTGCGGAGGCGGAGTTGAACCTCTACGCACCCACCGGAAGCTGGTTCGACCCGGACCGCCTCCTCAGGCTGCCGTGGGAGTCCCGGCCGCTCTCTTGGGTTCCGGTGCTCCAGTCGCGGCGCCAGGGCTGGGGCGCCCGGTTTGCCGTCTTTCCCATGCCGACGCACCGATTCCGAACAGCCGGCCGCTACCTGGTCTCCATGGGTTCCTTCCTGGGTGAGGGGAACCCCGACTTCGTCTACCTGCTCAGGATCGGCACCGAGCCTCCGGACTCTTCCACGGTCATGGGTCAGCCCGCTCATCCCGATCCGGCCGACTGGCTGGAACGGGACTCGGGGGCGTACGCTCAACATGGTGCGTTCCATAAGCCGCTTGAATCCGACCGGCTGAAGGTGCTGGCAGCTCGAAGTGTCGCTCCCGCCACCGGATCGGGAGACGCCGAAGCCGAACCGGAGTCCCAGGGAGACGCGGTGCATGACCGGGTCATCTCTCGATTTCAGGAACAGGAACCCAATGACACCGAGGGTCCCGAAGTCTCCACCGCCGTGGTCCTGGAGGGGACCATCGACCCACCCGGGGACGTGGACACCTATCGATTCCGCGTGAAAGCCGGGGAGGGTCTGGCATTCGAGGTCGAGACTCCCGAGGCGGCGCCACCCCAATTCAATCCTTGGATCTGGGTCTCCGGCCCGGAGGGGGAGGAAGTCTTCAACAATATCCACTTTGAATACGGCGGGGACGGCGACGACGTCAGCAAGACGACCGAGCGCAAGACGGTCTTTACTTTTCAGAAAGACGGAATCTACCGGCTCCTGATCCGAGACCTGACCTCTCGAAGGGGCGGACCCGAGTTGGCCTACCGGTTGCTGATTCGTCCCAAGATCCCCCACGTGGGCCGGGTGGAGTACGTCCTGGGAGTCAAGGGGCGAAGGTTGGGACCCACCACGGATCGGGTGTACCTGGAGCCGGGACAGAGCAAGACCTTCACCGTGGTCTGCGATCTGGAGGAAGGTTTCGAGGGCGGAGTCGCCGTTATGGCGGACAACCTTCCCCGCGGCGTCCGGGTCCTTCCGGCCACCCCGGCCCCTTACACCACCTCTCTGCTCAAAGGCGCCTATTATTTCCCCATGGGACTGGAAAGCGGCAATCTCGGTGATATGACTCGATTCCGTCCGGTTCGAAAGGGAGTAACGATGGCTTTCGTGGCGGACGCGGACGCACCCGCCACCGGGACGCCTCAGCTCGTCCGTCTCTGGGCCCAACCCATGGCCGGCGACCGGACCGGTACACCGCTTCCGCTGGGACGGGTCCCCATCATGATGTTGGCCACAGGTCAGGGGGCGGCGGCGGGCGAAGGTAAGAAGGAGTATGAGCAATGACAGCGGCTACCGCGCGGAAAACCTGGAGCCGGACTCCAGCCCGGATATCGTTGGCTGCCGTCCTGGCTCTGAGCGGCTCGCTGCTGTTTTCGGGAACGCCGGCTCCCTCGCCCTCCCATCCACCCCAGGCTCTGTCGTTGCGCCTCCTACCCCAGGAGATCCGAATGTGGGGCGTCGATGCCTCTCAGCGGCTGGTTGTAGTGGCGACTTTTGCGGACGGAATGGAGCGGGACGTGACCGCCGACAGCCGCCTCGAGGTAATCGACCATGAAGTGGCCGATTTTCCGGCCGACGGCAAGCTCGTTGCCCGCAACGACGGCGAAACGACCATTCAGGCCGAATTCCAGGGTCAGGTTTCCCAGGCTTCGGTCCAGGTGCGCGAGAGCCGAACACCGAGGCTTTTCAGCTTCTCCAGGGAGATCGGAGGCATACTGACGCGGCGCGGCTGCAACGATTCCGCCTGTCACGGTGGGGTCAAGGGCCGCGGCGGCTTCAAGCTCTCACTGGACGCCCGGCACCCCCAGGAAGACCACCGCTGGATCGTGGAGGGTGGCACCTATCAGGTCCTGTCGCCCGAGAGCGCGGAACCGATCCGGCCTCGAGTGGATTCGAAGAATCCGGAGAAGAGCCTGCTGCTTCAGAAGCCGACGTTTCAGATCCCCCACGGTGGAGGCAGCCGCTTCGCGCCGGATTCCGACGACTACGCGGCGATTCGCGACTGGGTCCGAGATGGCGCTCCGGTGCGGGATGAGGAGCAGTTGCGGATCCAAAAAATCGAGATCTTTCCCTCTTACCTGGTCTTGGAAAAGGGCCAGCACCGGCAGTTGCTGGTCACCGGACATCTGGGCAATGGAAAGACCGAGGATCTGACGGACCGGGTGCGCTATGAGACCGTCAACCCCGGACTGGTTCGGATCTCAGCCACCGGCCGCGTGGAGGCCTTCGACACAGGAGAGACGGCCCTGCTGGTGCGGGCACCGGGCCGCGTGGCCAACTCCAGGATCGGCGTCATTGCCGACATTGTATCTGCCGTCCCTGAGGTGACACAGTACAACCTCATCGACCGGCACGTCTTCGGCAAGCTGCGAAAACTACGGATCGCCCCTTCGAGCCTCTCTTCGGACGAAGAATTCCTGAGGCGGGTCTGTCTGGACCTGACCGGTACGCTCCCGCCGCCGAATCGGGCCCGCGAGTTCCTGAGCAGCACCGATCCTGCAAAACGGGACCATCTCATCGACACCTTGCTGGAGACGCCCGAGTACATCGACTATTGGACCTTCCGCTTCAGCGATCTCTTCCGGGTCTCCTACTCCTCCACCGGAACGCCAGCCCATTCTCTGGTCTATTGGGCCTGGATCCGCAACAGCCTGACCGAGAACAAGCCCTACGATCAGATGGCCCTAGAGCGGATTTCGGCACAGGGAAACGACGGACCCTCCCGGCACTTCCTGCAGAACGGAGAGGCATCCATACCCCAGGACGTCATGCCCGAGGAGATGCGGGTCTTCCTGGGATACCGGCTCGACTGCGCCCAGTGCCACCATCACCCCTTCGAAGAGTGGTCCCAGGACCAGTTCTGGGGTCTGGCGGCCTTCTTCGGTCGGCTCAGCCGGACCGAGTGGACCTCCGAAGGCGCCATCGTGGTCTTCGAAGATCCGGCGGGCCGCGTCCCCGATTACGAGGAGTCGGAGGACACGGTCAAGGTGCTCCATCCCCGGACCGGCGAGGAAGTGTCCCCGGTGTTTCCTGACGGAAGACCGCTGCCCGAGGAGAAGTCATTCGATCCCCGAATGGCTCTGGCGGACTGGATCATCGCCCAGCCCAATTTCTCCCGGACCATCGTGAACCGGATGTGGGGACACATGTTCGGACGCGGAATCGTGGACCCGGTGGACGACTTCCGCTCCACCAACCCTCCGACTCATCCCGAGCTGCTGGACGAACTGGCCCGCGATTTTGCCGTAAACGGCTACGATCTCAAGCGTCTCCTGCGGCTCATCGCCAAGTCGCGCACCTATCAGCTCTCGGCCATTCCCAACGCCGCCAACCGGAACGACATAGCCAACTATTCCCACCGGGTGCGCCGGGATCTGGACGCGGAGATTCTCCTGGACGCCATCTCCAACGTTACGGGAGTCCCCGAGACCTTCAAGAACAACTGGATGGGCACCGCGCCCGCGGGGACCCGCGCCATTCACCTCCGGGTCCCGGACCTCTACGCGTCCAAGTTCCTGGACATCCACGATCGTCCCAACCGAGCCAGCATCCCCGAGCGCAAGAACGACGCCAGCCTGAAGAAGGCGCTCCACATCATGGTCGGCTCCACGTATCAGGAGAAGATCGGCGATCCCGGCAACCGGCTTCACCGACTCCTGAAGTCCGGCAAATCGGACAGAGAGATAATCGAAGAGCTGTACCTGAGGGCGCTGAGCCGGTTGCCCACCGACAGGGAGCAGTCCCGGCTGGAGCAGGTGGTCGCAGCAAGCGATTCGCGCGAGGAGGCTTTGAAGGACATCATGTGGGCCATGATCACATCCCGGGAGTTTGCTTCGAATTGATGGTCGAAGGACGGGGATACCTGGTATAGGATGGACACGAGATCCGAGAAGGAAATCCGCTCATGAGCGTACCCAAACCCGGCGACAAGATCGGTTGTCTGACCTGTACCGAGTCGCTGCTGAAGCGCCGCGAGTTCATCCGGACCGGGGCTCTCAGCCTGTTCGGCATCAGCCTCAGCCGGTATCTCCAAGCCAAGAGCGTCTTCGCGGAAGCCGGCATCGACGTGGAAGCCAACGCCACGGCCAAGTCGTGCATCCTGGTCTGGCTGGACGGGGGGCCGAGCCACATCGACATGTGGGACCCCAAGGTCGACAGCAGCTTCAGGCCCATCTCCACCAACGTCCCCGGAATCCGGATCTCCAGCCTCCTTCCCCGCATGGCCAAGCGCATGGACAAGGTCTCCATCATCCGGTCGATGCACACGGAGGAGAACAACCACGGCCAGGGGACCTATTACGCCCTCACCGGACACCGGCCCACGGCGGCCATGCAGTTTCCCTCCTTCGGCACCATCGTGACCCGGGAACGGGGCCCCAGAAACCATGTTCCGGCACATGTTGCGGTCCCCGGTTACAAGGAGGGGGCCAAGGGAAACTACCTGAAGGGAGCGTTCCTGGACGCCAAGTACGATCCCATGGTCGTGGGCACCGATCCCAACAGCGACGACTTCCAGGTTCAGGACCTGAGTCTGCCCAAGGCCGTTTCGCCGAAACGGTTGGAGGACCGGCGCTCACTCCTGGCCCTGATGGACGAGACCTACCGGCGGAAGATGGAGATGGCCGAAGCGTTCAAGATGGACAGCTTCACCGAGCAGGCCGTGAACATGGTCCTCTCCCCCGAGGTTCGGGAGGCCTTCGACCTCTCCAAGGAGTCCGAGAAGACTCGCGACGCCTACGGCCGCACCGGTTTCGGTCAAAGCCTGCTGCTGTCGCGCCGGCTGGTGGAGACGGGAAGCCGCTTCGTCACTGCGGCCGGCCACGATCTCAACGGCTGGGACACGCATGCCAACAACGACAAGAGCCACCGGGACAAGCTGGTCCCAGGTCTGGAGCAGTCCCTACCCGTGCTGCTGGACGATCTGGAGGAACGGGGACTGCTGGAGTCCACCCTGGTCCTGGTCATGGGAGAGTTCGGACGCACTCCCCGCTTCAACTCCAAGGGCGGACGCGACCACTGGCCCCATTGCTGGTCAATGATCCTGGGAGGAGGCGGTGTCGAGGGAGGCAAGGTGGTGGGGGCCAGCGACGAGCGGGGCGCCTTCGTGGCCGAACGCATGGTCTCCATGGGAGACGTGCACGCCACCGTCTACAAGGCGTTCGGCATCGATTGGACCAAGGAGTACATGAGCCCCATCGGCCGTCCCGTCAAGATCGCCAACTCCATCGACGACACCACCGGCCAGCCCGTTCACGAGCTGATCTGAAACCCGAAACCGTACAGAAACGCCCGCTTCAGATAGAACTTGGCCTTGCGGGCTCCTTCCGGCGCGCGTTCGCCCCCACTCCAGCTCACGCGCAAACCCGTATAGTTGCCCTTCAGGGGGCTGCAGTCTTTCCTGGCAAAGCCGTCCAGCGGCCGATTTTCCGAGTCCAGAAGCTCCACCTGCAGATAGCCGGCATCCAAGTCCGGTCGTGTCGATTTCTTGGCCGGCCGAGTGACGAGATTGACCCGCAACGACCGATTGGCCAGATCTTGCGCCCGGGTCACCGCCATGCCGAGTGTCGGGCCGCCGGCGGCGGGGATCAGTGCGTACATTCGCCCCAACTGCCAGGAGGCGCGGCAGAGGGCGGAATTGAAGGGCAGAAAATGAGCGCCGTGATCGATGGCGCTCTCCAGGTAACCGACCTGCTGGCTGGGAGCGCGGGTGTCGAAGATCTGCCGGTGCGGGCCTTCGGTTCCCCCATAGTAGAGGTGAATTCGGCTGTCCTCCTCGACCAGGTACTGGCTCTGCCAGATCATCCCGCCCCCATAGTCGCCCAAGGGAGCGTTGTCCAGACAGGGCCGGCGGTCCGGATACCACCAGCGGCTACCGTCCCGTGATGCCGCCAGGCGCAGGTTCAGGGTCTGGGTGAGGGGGCGGTACATGGTCACCATCCCCAGGTATCCGCCGGGGACCCGGTGCGGCACCAGCTCCTGGTATTGAGTGTCCCGGTGGTCGCGCTCGTCCACGGTCAAGATCATGGACTCGTCCCGCGTCCACACGTCCCCGTCTTCGCTCGTCGCCCGATAGACGGTGCGGCGGGGCGCATCCTCGTAGATCGGGACATGGTCGCCCGGTTGCTTCTTGCCACCCAGCCGGTAATAGGCGACATGCTCTCCCGGACCGTAGCGATAGAAGAAACAGAGATCGCCGCTCATTGGGTCGTAGATGGGTTCACCAAATAGCTCCCAGCGATAACCGTCGCGGGAACGGTATCGGTAATAGCCGGTGCCGGCCGGTGCTTCTCCCTCGACGGAAGCAAAACGAAGGACGTACATCTCGTAGGGCATGTCGGCGTCGCCGGTATCGACCATGACGGAGGAATAGGCGGCCGTCCCCTGGTCGAGGTCGAAGATTATGTTGGTCTTCTCATGTGGGCCGAACGAAGCGTTGGACAGTAGGGGCCGGGACCAGCGGACTCCGTCATCGCTCTCGAACAGGCAGAGTCGGCGCTTGGAGTGATTGTTGGAAGCCCATGGACTGCGCCAGTCCCGGGCCGTCTCCTCCGGAGGAGTGGCCACGAGATAGGCCTTCCATCGTCCGTTCCTGGGATCCTTGAACACCGAGCTGTGGATTCCGATGCCACCGGCATCCCACGGCATGTCCCCCTCCAGGAGAGGGTTCTCCGGATCGGGGATCCCGGGCTCCACACGCCAGGCGGTCAGGTGCAGCTCGCTGAAGTCGTCGGGCATCAGCAAAGGTGTGGGCCAAGAAGGAGTCTCGGACCGGTGCCGCACGGCTTCGCCCGAATGCTCAGGAGACACGCCGCATGCGAGCGTCCCCAGAGTGGTGAACGCTGCTGTTTCCGTCAGGAACTTCCGTCTGCTCTTCATGGTCTCGTCCCTTTCCGCTTTTCGGCCATGGGCCCGGCTCTGAAGCAAACCCTCAGAGCGCGAGCCGGACCCTGGCTTCCGTTTTGAATCGAGAGCCCGGTGTCGTCCATTTCCTCGAGTGCCTGGCTCCGGTTGGAAGGTGAAGTCAATGCGCTGGTTGAGTGATCGAATTGTCCCAAAATGCAATAATTCAGGTCAAGGAATCGCACTCTCCTTCAGTTCTTTCGAGGCAGGTTCATGTCGCAGCGATTCACCCGAAGAATGTCTCCCAACCGAAGAGAGTTTCTGGCCGGCGCCGTCGCGACTCCGGCGGTTCTGACCGGTCTGGCTCGGCCTCAGGGTCCCATCGAGGCTCACTACGGGGACTTCTCCGCTCCCATCGCCGAGCCTCATTTCCCCAGTCGGCTCTATCTGTTCGTCTGGAGAAACTGGGAATTGGCCAACGCCGTCCGCATGGGCCGGGTCGTCGGGTCCACGGCCGATCAGATCATTCAATTGGGAGAGTCGATTGGCCTTCCCCATAAGCCGACCCTGACCGCCGAACAGCTCCGCCGTATCTACATTTCCGTGATCCGCCAGAACTGGCACGTATTGCCCGAAGAGCAACTGATCTCCCTTCTCGGCTGGGATCGGGAGCACTACGAATTCACTCTCCGGGAAGACGATTTCCTGTTCTACAAGCTCGGACCCAAACCTAAGTGTGAGCCGATCCGTTGGGCGACTCCGACGCCGGAGGAGAGGCGCAGGACTGCGGAGATCCGGCGGCTGGTGGCAACGACCTTTGGGAAGGCTCTGCACGAAAGCGGGGAGGAGCCGTTTCGTTTCGTTCACGATCTGAGCCGAAGCAAGATCCCGGCGCATCGGGACCCGCGGGCACAAGCGTTTCGGGAGGAGGTCGATCTCTCAGGTTGGGGGGTCCGGATACCGGATCAAGCCAGGCTGAAGAGGGTAGCTGAGAGGTTTCGGTCCTACCTGAGGCACACCATGCACTGTCCCACCCAGGCTGTCGGCGACGGCGGGGCGTCGAATGGGGGAACGCTCCGTTTCCACTTGGATCCGGACATCGCGTCGATTCCGGACAGTTTCGAGATCCGGATCGACTCCGATTCGGTGACGGTTCTGGCGTCCGATCCGGGGGGAATTCGCCAAGCCGTCTACGAGATGCAATTGCGGATGGAGCAGCGGCACGGTCCCTTCCTGCCCAAGGGGACGATCCGAAGAGCCCGGCGACTGGATACATCCTACCTGTACTCCTACGTCGCCCTCTACGGAGATCCCCTGATGGAGGAGGACATCGATCCGTTTCCTCCGGCGTACCTGGAGAAATTGGCGCGCCTGGGAGTCAATGGAGTCTGGCTGCAGGGCGTCCTGAGACAGCTCTCCCCTTCCCGCATCTTTCCCGAATTCGGCGAGGGTTGGCAGACGCGCCTCGAACGGCTCAACCGGCTGGTGGACCGGTGCGCCGAGTACGGCATGAAGGTCCTGCTCTACATCAACGAACCCAGGGCCATGCCCGAATCCTTCTTTCGCGGCCGTTCCGAGATCAAGGGCACCTACGACGTCGCCGATCCCCGCTACTACGCCATGTGCACCAACACGGAGCCGGTCCTCCAGTGGGTCTCGGAAGGTCTGAGCCACGTCTTCGCCCAGGTTCCCGACCTGGGAGGGATCGTCAACATCACCATGTCGGAGAACCTCACCAACTGCTTCTCCCGGGGACGTCCCGAGAACTGCCCCCGTTGCCCCGGGATCGACCCCTCGAAGACGGTGGGGGCGGTCCTGAAGGCCATCCGCGACGGCATCCGCAGCAGCAGCCGAAAGGCCGAGATCATCTTCTGGGACTGGGGCTGGGGGCACTCCTGGGTGCCGAACGGCAATGACCCGTTTGCCACCATTCGCAGCCTTCCGCAAGACGTCCGTCTGCTCAGCATCAGCGAGTGGGAACAACCGGTCCACCGCGGCGGCGTCCGCACCCAGGTCGGCGAGTACTCCGTCTCCGTGGTCGGTCCGGGACCGAGGGCGGTGCGGCACTGGACGGCCGCGCGCCAGAGGGGAATCAGCGCCCTGGCCAAGATCCAGATCAACAACAGTTGGGAGATGTCGTCCGTCCCCTACATACCGGTCCTGAACCTGACTCAGCGGCATCTCGAGAACCTTCTGAGAGTCGGAATCGAAGGGCTGATGCTCTCTTGGACAGTGGGGGGGTACCCTTCGCCCAATCTGGAGGTCGCTCGGGAATATTGCCGCTGGCCGACGCCGGATCCCGACGAGGTCCTGACTCTGGTGGCGGAGCGCCGTTACGGTCCGAAGTCCGCGCCACTGGTCAAGGCGGCATGGAAGGCCTTCAGTGACGCCTTCGAAGAGTTTCCGTACGGGATCAGCATCTACATGATCCCGGTCCAGCACGGACCCGCCAATCTGTTGCGTTCGAATCCCACGGGTCAACGATCCCGCATGATTCTGTTCCCCCATGACGACGTGCCGGGCTGGCGCGGCGCCTACCCGGAAGAGGTGGTGCAGAAACAGTTCCACACGATGTCGGAGAAATGGGAAAAGGGACTCGGCGCCCTACGGAGAGCCCTGAAGCAAGTTCCGGAGCATCTACAGACGGAGGCGAGGAAAGACCTGGGGGTGAGTGAGACCTGCTTCATCCACTTCCGCAGCGTTGCGAATCAGGTGGAATTCTACATGCTCCGGCAGCAGTTGGAGTCTGGGACCGGCGACCTCCGCAAGATCCGGGCGGAGATGATGGCGCTCGCCCGGGATGAGATCGATCTGGCCCGACGGCTCTACCCGATTGCTCGGCGCGACTCCAGAATCGGATACGAGGCGTCCAACCACTACTACTATCGCCCGCTGGATCTGGCGGAGAAGGTGCTCAACTGTGACCGCATTATCCGTGATCTCAAGCGGGCGTGAGGGGCAGTGGCGGGAGATCTCGCAGGGACCGGACCTGGGCGGGTCGTCAAGATCTCACTCGTCGTCGCCCCCGCCGCCGAGCCACCAACCGAACAAGGCTCCAAACAAAAAACTCCAATCTCTAACGGAGTCGCGCTCACGCCGGATCTGTTCCCCCTCCTGCCGTTCAAGCTGGGCCACCTTCCGCCGGGCTCGGCGTTCCATCCATGCCGTTAGATCGGAAAGCTCCGGTGCGCCAGTTAACTCAAGGGTGAATGGGATCTGCACGGACGTCGGGGCTGGCTCAGTCACCCACTTCAGGGTCTCCACCTGCTCAGCCAGTCCAATACCCCGTTTTTCCAGTTCGGAGATTGGATCAGTCAGCCCTGCGACCACCTCTTCCAACCACAGCCGGATTTCGTTCAGCGTATGCCTGTAGATGGCGGTCATCAGATCCCGGGCGACCAAATCCTCGCCGCTGACACGCCAGGCACCAACCACAACACATTCCGCCTGCAGAATCTCGACGTGCGCTTCAACTCGACCCATGATGCTGTACACGGTGGAGTTGTCGTACTCACCAATCTCCATTGCTTCGCCCAATTCTTCGATCGCGCTCACCAAGTGAAACACACCGTCTTGGAGGCGTGTCAATTGGATCGATAGGATGCCGGAATCGACGATGTCGAATGGTTCATGGTCGTCGAAGGGACCAGCCGGCTTCTCGGACGGGTCCATTCCGCCCTTGAGTTTTTTCAAAATTCGGCCACAAGCATCGCGAACCGCGATGAGTTCAGATGGTAACGCAACAGAATCACTCATAAGGCATAGCCTCCCGTCCACGTGATCAACTGCGGACTCACGATCGCGGGATAGTGTATCCGGCGGATTCTATGCGACGATTCCGCTTCATTCCAACGGACGCTTCCGGACTCGATATCGGGAAAACTGGATCCGGGTGGATCTTCGAAGAGCAGGGTCCGATCCATGCGTTTTCTTGGTCGCCAGACCACATCCTAGAAGAGAAGGGAAGGGGGCTCTCGGTCCGGGTATCTTCCGAAGCCGTACGCGAAATGCGAGCGTGGACGAGACGCTCTGTTCGAACGGCCGGACCAAAAAGTTGAGCCCGGTGGCCTTATTTTCGGCGAGCTGAACGAGGCGGCGGGCGTTCTCTGGGTGACGGAGGTGGAAGGGCCGCCTCCCGACAGCGATGCCGCCGAGGACCATTTCACCTGTGGTGCCGAGGGAATGGAGGAGGCTGCCGATGAAAAGAACCGGCGATTCCGCGGCTCCGTCGCTTGCACCGGCCCGGCCGGGCGTCACCTGGTGGAGCTCCAGCCCCTGGTCCTCGCACCAAGCGAGGAACCGGCTCACCTGGTGGGCGTAGGCGGTCCGGGTGTGGGGGTTGGAGATTCGGGCCGAGAAGAACACGTCCGCGGCAAAGCAGGCCGCCTTGCCGGCGCGCATGAGGATGGCCGGGAAGGTCCCTTCGAGGTCGGTTTCGGCCGGCGAATCCGAGGTTCTGAGAACGAGTTCCTAGTCAGCCATCATAGATATGCATAATATACTTTATCGTAATCTACAGAAGACCTCTGACTCCCCATTCTCTGCGACGGATTGGCGCTTTTCGATCCCCTCTTATTTCCAAACCGGTGAGCCCATTCTGGTGAAAACATCACATTGATCCCTGACGGGATCATTCCACCCGGAGGAGGGCGATGCCATGAGACGATGGACGAACAAGAGTGGAGGAGAACTCAGGAGAACCACGGCGGCGGGCCTCGTCCCCCTGTTGCTACTCGCGAGTGTGCCAAGCTGCGGCGGGTGGTCCGTGGACCCCATGCCCACTTGGCCCAAGGTCCAAGGCGTGAAGCCGGGGACCAAGACTGAGGTTCAACTGTACAAAGACAAAGCGCCCCAAGGAAGGCAGAAGATCAAGGGGCGGTTCCTATCGGCTACGGAGGACTCTGTCACCCTGGAACTTACGGAGCGCATCCACACGGATTTGAGAACCCGCACGTTGCAGAAAACGGATGTGCGCAAGGTGCTGACCCATCGCCCGTTCTTGAAGCGATGGCCCGGATGGGCCGCCATTTTGGTTACCGCTGGTGCAGGTGCACTGTTTCCGCTCAGCAACGATATGACGCGACGAGAAGGTTTTCTCGCCAACCTCATTATTCTGTCCGTCCCAATTTCGATCCCATTCTTCATCGGATCACGGATGGGAAGGATTTACGAAGTCCCACTCCAGCACAGAGATTTAGAGTGGTGGGATGGCTCGCCGGCGATCAAGACCAAGGAGCCGAACGATTCCAAGTGATTCGGAACTTCAGACACCGTGACTATGCCCGGTCTCGGTGAGCCCCTACCGACGAAGAATTCACATTTCCTGATGCGTACCTCCTGCCCTTTGTGGGGATGTCCCACGGGGGGCAGGAGAGCGAGGCAGAAGGAGGTACACGCCATGAGACGTCTGACGATCACGAATGGAGGATGGCTGAGGAAAACCACAACAGCCGGGATGATCCCGTTACTGCTAGCACAGATCTTGGTTGCTCTGTTCTGTGTTCCCGAGACGCTGAATGCCGGCACGGAGATTCGCCGCGAGATGACCTGGGAGGAAGTTCGCGATTTTCTGAGCGGAGAGGAACAGTTCACGATTCTTCTCTCTGAGGGAGGCGCCATCCGGGGCAATGAGATCACGGTTCTGGCCGACAGCATTCATCTTGGTCACATTACAAGAGCCACGGATGGGAAACGGTACTCTAAGGGTTCCGAAACCACGATCGCCATAGGTTCAGTCAAAGAGATTCGAGTTGAGGCAATGCGGGGTAGCTTGCGGTTGTCGGGAGCCGTAGGTTTTGGACTTCTCGGATTTTCTATCCCGATCGTAGCGTACACGAGTCAGGGAATTCATATCATTGAGACCTCAAGAGGTGGTGAGGTGTGTTCGGTCCTTCTGGGCGGAGCCGTAGGGAGCGCTATTCTCGGCTACTGGTTGGGCAAACGCAAGGATCGCGAGACTATCATCATCAAGATCGTCGATTGACGATCTCTCCCAGGATGTCTGCCACGAACCCCCCGGAGACCCCCAGCAGAGAGAAGATCATCAGCAGGACATCCGTTAACCGAAGGATCAAATGTTTTTCTGATCCTTCAAACGTGGGCCAGATGTCCAGGCGCCCTGCCCCATCCCGTCCTCGGTGAGCCTCTTCCCGCGCAGAATTCACATTTGTTGATGCGTCCCTCCTGCTCTCTGTGGGGACGCTCCACGGGGGGCAGGAGACCAAAGCATAAGGAAGTGCCGAAATGAAATCCTCAACCATGAAATCATACCGGATCCAAATCGTCTCTTTGATTCTGGCTGGATTGATCTCCATCCCAGCACATGCGGAGGTGATCCCGGGCCGCTGGGAGAAGGTCGCCGCCTTAGAAATGGCGCCGCTCATCAAGGTGGAACTGAAAAACGGAGATCGAATCAGCGGCCAGTTCCGAGACTTGTCTTCGTCAGATCTAGAACTCCTGAACGCCGCCGGCCGGGCATTGATTCCGCGAGCGGATATCCAGACCATTACACTTCCTGCCAAGGATGGATTGGGCGATGGCGCATTGAAAGGAGCCGCAGTTGGAGCCGGAGTCGCTGGTGGGCTCTCCTTGATTGGAATTGTCTTCGAAGCACCTAGTGGAACGCGCGGCGATCTAGCCTACCAGGCGTTGTTGGTAGCTGTCCCTGTTTGTGCGGGACTTGGAGCCGTAATAGGGGTCGTTGCCGACGCCGAGACGAAAACCGAAGACATCGTGGTCTACAAAGCTCCTGGAACTCCTAGCCCGAGTTTACCGTATTGGAGATCAGGATAAAGATAAGTTGTTTTTTTGCAAAGAGATAGGGCAGGTGTCCCGTATGACCTACGGAGCCGCACCAAGGGGTCGGATGGCGTGTTTTTCGAGTCCCAGGACTTCGTACATCGTGCGCTGTTCGTCCGTCATCTGCGAGAGCGTCGTCCGGAGTTCGGGCTCGCCGCCCTCCTCCCGCGCTGGATACAGCACGTCGACCTCGCGGATCCCGCTGAGCGCGTCCAGCAGCGCGGGGATCGAGTCCTGCACGCCGTGGCGGCTCAGTTCCCGCTGCAGCAGGCCGCACAGCATCAGCGCCAGCACGCAGCAGAACACATGCACCGCGATCTTCTGGTCCGTCCAGTGGTATTGTGGCCGAATGGCGATGCAGTTGCTGTCCTTGAGCTGCCGGAAGGCGCTCTCGACATGATGTTGCGCGCGGTAGCCGCGCACCAGCTCGGCATCGCTCCAGCCCGCCTGGTCGGTGAACAGCAGGGTCTTGCCCAGTAACGTGCGCTGAAGCTGCTCCCAGGCGCGCCGCTGGAAGCGATAATTCACCTTCGGCAAGCCGTCCACCTCACGCACCTGAACGGCGAACAGGTCCCGCATGTGCCGGGCCCGCAGCCAGCCGTCGACCTTCTTGCGCGTGCCGGCCAGGCTCGGCTTGCGTCCCCCCCGGATCTTGCCCTCGCGCCAGCGCCGCAACTGCCACTGCAGGGCGCGCAGGTGCTGGCGCCGCTTAGCGATCTCGCGCAGCAGCGTCCGACATTGGGCGTCGAACAGCGCTTGGTTCCAAGTCACCAGCACCGTGCGCTGGACGCCGAACACTTTGGACTCGGTGCGGTAGGAGCGCACGCCGGCCAGCCCGTCGGCCTCCAGCGAGCGCATCTGGTCCGCAGGCACGGCCAGCAGGTGCGGATGCTGGGTGGGGACCAGCGAGCCGATGAAGTGGAACGGGCTGCGCTCGACCCAGTCCAAGTTCGGGCGCGAGTTGTTGCCCTTGTCGAAGACCAGGGTGACCGTCTCGGTCCCGGCGGCGATCTCCCGGTAGCGCCGGGCCAAGTCGGCGGCGAGGCTTTGGAACGTCGGCGCGTCGGGGCGGTTGCCGGGATAGGTGCGATGCAGCAGGGGCAGGCGGAAGTCGGCCGTGACCAGCAGGGCCACGCCGATGATGCGCAACGACCTGCGGCCCTCCTTGCTGTGACCGCGCTGAGCCAGTTGGGAGCGCTGGTTGAAGGAATTGATGTAGGTAAAGAAGTTGGTGGCGTCAAACAGCACTTGGCCCAGGTCGAGGCGGAACTCGCGGGTCATGGCGGCAACGATGTCGCGTTCAATGGCGGGGAGGGCGGGGACGGGGACGCGGTGCATATGGTCCCAGAAGCGCTGGCTGGTGAGCTGGTTGGAGCGCAGGGGGAGCAGGCGGCGCAGGGCGGTGGAGTCGAACCAACGGGCGAGGCTGGCCTTGGAGCCGGGGGCGAGGCAGCGGTTGAGGACGGCGGCGAGCAAGTAGGTGCCGACGGAGGGACCGGAGCCGCGCTTGGGGAGATGGCGGTCGATGTGCTCGACCAACTGCAAGCGGCGGGCGAGAGTAAGCAGGGCGGCCGAGGCCCCGAATTCGCGCACGACCGCCTCGAGCGGCTGGGCGGGGGCGGGGGCGGCGCGGAGCTTCTCGATGATCTTGTCGGCGCGACCGAGATAGGTCTGGGAGACGATCTTGGGTTTGCCGTCGACGCGCTTGCAGACGCGGGCGTAGTAGTAGGGGCGGCCCCGGATGATCTTCTTGACGAGGCTAGCCATATAATTAGGTCATACAATAGCGTATGGATCCGACCGATGTCAAGCGAGTTATCCGTAAAAACTTCATTAAAAGATGGAATAATAGTTCTGGAGAAGACCTGACAAATCCCACCATATGTTAGGTCATACAAAAATCAATGGGACGAGAGCAAGGGCCTCGGCCGGGCTGGCTGATAAACCCTTCCTTATCAATAACTTGAATCTGAATCGTCGGTCTGCCCACGCGCTAGGGCAATGCTATGCTGGTGCGAACACGGTAAAGTCGAGCTAGTGGCACGGCTTCGGAGAATCTTGCTCCGGCTGCAAGAAGCAACACATCCGGGTAGTGCAGCCGCACCCGGTTTTCGGCTGCATCCCCTGAAAGGCGGCCGAGCGGGCCAATGGAGTGTTCGCGTCTCGGGCAACTGGCGCGTTGTGTTCCGCTTCGAGGACGCCGAGGTCGTGGATGTGGACCTGGTTGATTACCACTGATGGAAGGAGGAAAGATCATGAACGGCACCGGCAGCGAGCGCGTGGGTCCGATGCTGAACCCTCCGCACCTGGGCGAACTGATCCGTGAGAGCATGGACGAGGTCGGCTGGAACGTGACTGAGACGGCGGCCCGCCTAGGGTGCGAGCGAGGGACCCTGTCGCGTCTACTGAACGGCAAAGCGGGCGTGTCCGCGAACATGGCGCTCGCCCTGGAGGCTATCGGCTGGGGCACGGCCGATCACTGGATGCGAATGCAGGCGAGCTATGAACTCGCGCAGGCACGAAGAGCACGCGGATGGCGGGAGGACACGAGGGCACGTGACGCAGTCTCCCGGTAATGTACTTTACCGACAATAATTCGAGGCCCGAGGAGAAGGGATCTTCACCCGGGCCGCAGCCATAGGAGGCCGTAGCGCTTCCGGCCCTGGCGCTCCAGCATCAGGGTTCGGGCTGGTTCGACGCTTCCGGACCGAATGGGGCCGATCCCGAGAACAAAGGCGCCCTCAGAGGGCCTATGTTGGCTTGGCGCTGGCGGACCAAAGATTAGACATAGGCCCTTGGACATCGTTCAGGCTCTGCCTGCGCCTCGCGGCGGAGGGGGGATTTCTCCAAGAGGATGGTCAGACACCCCCAGAAAGAGGTCAGGCTGCAATAAGATCAACTTTTCGTACCCTGGACGGGTTCTGAGGACGACGCCCTGGCCAGCTATTCTCGATCGATCATCGTGGAATCGGAACGACAGGAAGCGTCGTAAAGATGCGGTTGTTGGCATCCATCTCCAAAGCCACTCCCGTGAACCTTCCCCCTCCAGACACCCTGCAGCGCACCGACCCCACAAAATCGGAGGTGTCGGTCCCAGGGAACATCTCGTGAATGAATTGCGCCGCCTGTCCATTGGCTGCCAGCGGGATCTCCGCCTCGTCCAGCACGCCGCCACCTTGCATCAATCGGCAAGTCACTGCCATCTCGAGTCCGGTCAGGTTGCGGACCGCGGCTCCGGTGTTGATCCCTTCTTCCTGTCGGCGAGCTGGGAAGATCACATCGCTGGCGGGTGGGCCCGTCCCCACGCCAGCCACTCCCAGTCCCGGACTGTCGAAGCGCAAGAACCCGCCCAGGGGGCCGTTTGCGATCACCTGCACCGACCCGGTCACCAGTTCCGCTCGGCCGTGGGTCGAAATGGTCCGTTCCTCTAGGGACGCCAACTCCGTCTGGGTGCCCAAAGCACCATCTTCGCAGATCTCCAGGTCTTCAGAGATATCCACTACCGATTCGGCGTTAATGGGATTCCCCTCGGTATCGTAAAAGTAGATGGCAGGGCGGATGGACGTGGCCCCTACATTCACCAGGACCAAGTCGGAGAATATGGACTCCCCATTGGCGAAATGGGGAAAGTTCAGACCCAGTGCGTCAAGAACGACCAAGGGTAATGTGGGAGATTTTACCAATTTATAGCCGCTATGATCTGACGGCAGACTCGGCAAATCGACGACGCCTACGGTAACGGAAGAAGCTGGCCCAAGGCTCCGGGTTACCGTAAAGATGGCGCTTGTTACGCTGCCGGTAGGAATGGTAAAAGGCGAGCCCGCCGAGTGGTGATGCACTCGGCAGACCCTAAGTCAACTCGTCCTATGCCGGAGGAAGAGCCAGCCTGCAAGTCATTTTACTTCGCCAGTCTCCTCGGTTCGGCCTGGCATAGGACCCATTATCCGAGTTAGGAGGTCGATGCCATGAGACGCCGGACCAGCAAGAGTGGAGGGCTCAGGAACGCCACGGCGGGAGGACTCGTCCCCCTGCTGCTTCTCTCGAGTTTGCCTGGCTGCGCCGTGAGGAAATTGTCCGATTGGTCCAAGGTACAAGCCGTCGCTCCTGACACCAAGACCGAGGTGCAGCTTTACGAAGACGCGCTCCTGCCGGAAAGTAGCAAGTAAGACAAGGGCCGTTTTCACTCGGCTACAGTCGATTCCGTGACACTCAAGTTTAAGGATGAGAATACCGAAACCTTCCAGAAGCAGGCTGTGTCCAAAGTGTTAGCATACCGCCCGGTCTCAGAACGAAAATCATTCTGGCTCACTCTGGGTCTTACCTTCGCTGCCTGGCAGGCTCTCGTCCTAGTCGCTACCGCAAACGAAGGGGGAGACATTCCAATGGGCGCGATGTTTGGTTCCCATTTAATGATAACGCTCCCTATTTCAACCGCTGTATTCTTCGGCTCACGAATGGGAAACATTTACCACGTACCAGCCATGCATAGAGATTCGGCTTGGGCGGACGGCTTGCCGACAGTCGATCCTAAGAAGAACGACAACCCAAAGTAAATTCGAACTAATTAGGCTCCATGCTGGGAAAGCGTTTGGAGGGGCTCGCAAGCGGGCTAACCTGCGGCAGGTGAATCTAGTGGGCGCGCTGGGGTATCGTTACGATCAGTCTATGATCTCCCATGTGGAGGCGGGTCACTCGGTGCTGCTTCTGGATGGGGCCGTCAAATCACCGCGCAAGTTGGGCGTCTCGCTCGACTATTTGGTGGGACTGACGGAGGATCCCACGCCGTCGGCAGAACTTGTGATAGGGGGAATCACACCTGAGATCCGCCGACTTCCCGCCGCTCGGCCCATGCCGGTTCGCAGGCTGCGGACGGCAGCCGGCAGTGGCGCCCTGGATCCGGACGAAGAGGTGAAGGCCTACGCGTACTTCAGGCACGAATGGTTGTCTCGGCAGGGTCTGGTCGCCGACCGGTGCAGCAGCATCAGGGTGATGGGTGAATCGATGGAGCCGACATTGCCGGAAGGCTGCGTGCTCTCGACCTTTTGACTCCACACGCTTTCCTTGCCACCTTACAATCGGCTACCTGAAAAGAAATCTCACATGTCCTGAAATCCACACAATCGGTTGCGGACTATAGCAAAAATGCTATAGTTGGTGTCCGCTTGGCATGGACAGTAGAAACCCTAAGTGATGTCGTCGATGCAGAACTCGAAGCGCTGCCCGCTGACATGCGCGTCCGTTTCAGTTACATCTCCCGATTGATCGAGGAGTTTGGCTTGGACCGCGTTCGTGAACCGCACGTCAAGCACGTGCAGGGTCTGTTGTGGGAAATGCGCATGAAGGGTAAGGACGGCATCTCACGGGCAATCTACGTAACGGCAACTGGGTAGCGCGTGGTTGTGGTGCGCGTCTTCGTCAAAAAGACCCGGAGGACCCCAAAACGTGAGATTGATCTGGCCCTGAAACGTTCAAAGGAGGTGCTGCGATGAGTAAGGTACGCTCCCTACACAAGAAGTGGATGAAGGACGCTGACTACCGCAAAACTCACGAAGCTCTTGAGCCCGAGTTCGAACTTGCCCGTGCTCTGATTGCGGCACGTACTAAAGCCGGCCTTACGCAAGAGCAACTCGCGCGGCTCATGAAGACAACTCAGTCCGTTGTCGCTCGGCTTGAGAGCGGCCGTACCAAACCATCTACCCAAACATTGGAGCGCATCGCGGGCGCAACTGGCACCCGGCTCAAGATCACCTTCGAGCTTCTGACAACAAATCGTTAGAAGGCACAGCCCACCGATGCACGGGTGACATCATCACGCTCACCTTCAGGTGTCAACACGGCCGTCTTGGCCCCGGCTTCGTCCTGATTCGGTACCCTGATGATTTGTTCTTCTGTAAAGCGCTTCCGTTTCATGCTCGCTCCTCCTGCCGTCTATTGC
The DNA here is from genome assembly GCA_965217775.1 of Acidobacteriota bacterium. Taxonomy (GTDB): domain Bacteria; phylum Acidobacteriota; class UBA6911; order RPQK01; family JAJDTT01; genus JAJDTT01. The sequence goes on along the minus strand of CBDCJH010000002.1, from coordinate 60,129 downwards.
GAGCGGCAGGCGGCAATTTCGGTTCGCCCCGCTGGGGCTGCGGTTCGGGAAACGGAAAACGTCGCTCTCGGCAGTGCCGGTGATCCCGCTCCGGGACCTGAGTGCCGGCAAGATGTACTGGACGAAGAACCGGCATGTGATCATGCGGGCGAATCTGAACGGGAGCGGGGTGGAACACCTGGTCTACGGGGGCTCCATCCAGAGTCTGGCGCTGGACCTGAGTGGCGCTCCCTGAGCCCCTTTCCGGTGACGGTGAGTTCTGTCGAGCGCCCCGGAAGCCGCTGACGTTGTTCATTCGGATCTCTTAACAGTCCGTGGTGAAAGTCCCGCGAGCACCGAGACCGTTCCTGCGCCCGCCGGACAAGGCGCGATGAGGGAGCATACCGGGAGTATGTGAGCCGATAGCAACGCAGTCCGCCGGGATGCAGGGACGGTCGGATGCCGTGGCGACTTTTGCCACGGGCTGTTAAGTCGATTCTGAGCCGCTCTCTGCGATATTCACCCGGGCGCTTCCCGAGCGGCGGAGCCGGGGGCAGTTGGCGGCGAAGTCCAGGGATTTATACCTCTGACCCTTGGTGCAAGGGAGATCGACCAATACAGACGATATCGCGGGTCTTGTCGCACGAGGCCAGGATCAAGCCGCCGTGCCGCGTCCGTTCCCTAAGAAGAACTGCCGCGGCAAGTCGAGATAGCCTTCGATCCGTCCTACGAGGCTGTCCGAGAATGGGGCTGTCACCGACGCTCCCTAAAATAAGGGGAACAGGTCATCAGGAGAATGTCGGATGACCCCCCGATTCAAGCCCTATCGCTGACGTTGAAGACCGCCCGCGGCACGGGACAGCGGGTGTATCAGGGGGACATCGATGAGTGCCGATCCTGTGCCTACTATCGTCGTTGCTGCCGGTCGAAGTCAGGGGCGGCGCGCACGATCACGAGGGACGGGAAGGAGCCGTTGCGACGGGCGATGAATGAGCGGATGTCGCAACCGGAGAGCCAGGCGATCTACGCGCATCGCAAGACGATCGTCGAGCCCGTATTCGGGCAGATCAAGAACTCGGGATTTCGGGGATTCGGGCTGCGGGGCAAGGCGAAAGTGGCGGGGGAGTTCTCGCTGGTCTGCGTGGCGCACAACCTCAAGAAAATCATTTTTGCGGCACTGCGGGGAGAGGTGTGTCCGGAGTTCGGGAAGCAAGCGGCCTGGGCATGAAAAGGGGGCGAATAAAGGGGGATGAAGTCACAAACCGGCCTCTATCGGCCCTTTTCGAGTCGAAAATGGCGCAAAAATCCGAGTTCACCGGCTTTGAAGGCCGGGATTCGATGGTCTTCCAAGCCAACGACCATCGCCCATGAGCGTTGTCATGGACGAGCGTCGCTCAATACCAAGTTCTCGGACAGCCTCCTCGGCCGCAATCGAGTTGTCTCAATCTCGAACGGAAGCAGTGCCGGTTCTTTGCACCCGTCGCGTGGACCCCGGTTACCACACCGGCCGGAACCTGACGACCTGGGGATCGAGCCACGCGCCACTCTGGCGGGTCCTGCGCCGGAAGGGACGCCGGATCCGGGTCGTCGCCGTCGCGCGTGACCTAACCCAGTAGGGGCGGGCCGACGAGGTTCTGAAACGCTGGACTCAAAGACAGTGGCCGAAGGGTTGCCAGTCCCTCACGCCCGACGAGGAGCAGGAGATAGAAGAGATTCGTCTGGCGTTCTTTCGCGGTGACTGGACTGCGCTGGAGCGTTGGGGCGGACCCCAATCGGCACTCTTCTATCAACGCGACCTTAAGCGCCGGCCGGCGCTCGAGGGTTCCGAATGCGGATTCCGGATTGACCGAGCGGACGCATGGCGCTCCCAGAGGTTGTCGATCTCCGCTGGGGCAACCCTCCAATAACCCGCATCACAGTAGTGATTTCCCAGGGCCAGACCAATCCGGCTGGTTCCCAAGCACGCGGTCAGACCGCGCCTCCCGGGATACGTACGCCACACCGACTGTGGGGATAGGGCAGGACTAGGCGTCAGACCATCTCGAAGGCCAAATTCGAGACGTACCGAGGGCCGTAGGAGTCACTGATAGCGCATTGTCGCCAGATTTCACCAAAATATCATCAGATCAGCCTTTAATTACACACATATTTCACTCTAGTTATGCCACTATAGATGTTTTGTTTAGGGTTTCGAGGAAGCGCCGACGCCACTTGCCGACCGCTTGGGGCGAGGCCCCGGCCCGTTCGGCCACCGCCCGGTTGGTGAGGCCCTCGTCTCTCCGCCTTTGGGGGGCGTCCTGTAGTTCGCGCCGGGAGGGGTTCCCGGTGTTCCTACAGTGCCAGGGGGGAGGATTCACTCCGATCGGCTTTCCTTCCCCTTCTCTCAGAGGGGCGGCAGCCTCTCTCGCCTGAGGTTAAATGGGGATTATATGAACAATGCCAATCAAAATTCGCAAGAGGGGCAGGTTCAGGATTTTCAGCGTGGAGTCCTCCGGGCGCTTCCAGCTCGCTCAGGTCGCCCAGCGCGGCCGGCAAAGGAGAAACGTACCATGGCATGGACAATAGCAGTTTCGGTCATCGGCGTGATGGGGCTGGTGCCTCCTGCGATTGGGGTCCAGCGCGACGGTCTCTTTTCCACGGTCAATCGACCAGCAGAGCACTTGGATTCCCCCGTGCTTACCTCCCACGATGCCACAATAGTACGTCACCGGTTGGTGACGATTGACCTGGAACAGCTCCACCGAGCTAGGGCGGCCGCAGATGTGCTCCCCCGCCCCTTCGTTAGCACCAAAGCGGTCTCCCCTTCCAGCGGCAATCGTGACGCGGCGCCTGCAGCGGATGCAACCCTGATCGTGAACCTGTTCGAGGACGTCGTGTTCACAGGGATCGCGGAGTGGACAGCGCCGACCTTTTCCGGCGGCTACTCGATCTCGGGCCGCCTCGCTGGCGAACCGCTGGGCACGCTGACGATTGTCGTCAACGGCGAGACGGTCGCCGGCACGGTGCGGACGCTCGGCGGAACCTACCGCATCCGGTCCGTCGGCCGGGGGCAGTGCGCTATCAGCGAGGTCGAGGAGACGCCGTTCAAATGTGAGGTGGAGGGGCCCCAATCCGAGACCGGCGCCGAGCCCTGAGGACGCGGCAGCCGGAGGGCTGATCGCATTTGCCAAACTTCACGTATCTCCAGCGGGTTCTCCTTTTTGTCCTGCCACTGGGTGTGGCAGACCACGTCCATGCCCAAACCTCCGTCACCACGGACAAGGCTGCGCTGGTGGTGCTCTACAACGCCACGGACGGCGCGAACTGGACGACCAATACCAACTGGGCGAGCGAGGAGCCGCTGTCCTCATGGTACGGCGTGACGACCAACGGTGACGGACGCGTCACGGCCCTAGTACTGAACGACAATGGCCTGGACGGCACGATGGCGGCGTCGCTCGGCGACCTGAGCGAGCTGGAACAGTTGGATTTACAGGACAATGCTCTGAGCGGTGCTCTGCCGTCGGAACTGGCCAACCTGACTAACCTCACCACCCTGCTCCTCAACGAGAGCCGGGCATTGACCGGAACACTTCCTGACGGTCTGCGTGAGCTATCCAGCCTGGAGACCGTGCAGATACGTGACACCGAGCTCTGCGCTCCGGGAGACGACGCCTTTCAAACGTGGCTGCGAACGATTTCGTTCAGCGGGTTGATCTGTCCACCTTCTGCTCAGTCGGTGATCGACATGGCAGTTTTCTACACACCTCGCGCAAGGGACACTGAAGGGGGGACCACTGCGATCAGGGACGCGATCGATCTCATGGTCGCGACTGCCAACATGGCGTACACGAACAGCGGCGTGAATCAGCGCGTTTCGCTTGTTGCGGTGGAGGAAGTGGCCTACACGGAAGAGACGAGGCAGATTGATTTCACTCGATTCCGCACGAAAGACGACGGCCATATGGACGAGGTCCAGGACATCCGCTTACGGGTTGCCGCAGATATCGTCATGCTGATCCGCAGGGACCGCAGCACCACATTTGCCTATAACAGCGCCCAGGGAATATCAACGATGGATCAATTGCTGACAGGGAACTTTGGGTACTATGCCTATGCCTACGTTGACATATTGAGCCCTGACTTAATTTTCGCCCACGAAGTTGGCCATAACATGGGTTTGGGTCACGATCGGTATGCCGCGTGCAGGTTCAACACGGGGTGTCAACCCCATCCTTTCCCCTATGCATACGGCTATGTAAACCAGCGAGCGCTCGAGCAGAACGCGCAGGCATCCGCCCGTTGGTACACGATCATGTCCTACGATGATCAGTGTGTTGCATCGGGCATTTCCTGCACAGAGGTGCCGTACTTTTCAAGTCCCGATCGCACCTATGAGGGCGATCCCATGGGTATTGCCGGCTTTAGCCTCACTGATGAAATCACAGGCCCGTCCGACGCGTCCCGCGCCCTGAACCGCACACGCCGCTATGTGGCGAATTTCTTCCAGGCTCCCGCTATTACAGTGTCCTTCGGTGCCGCACAGTACACGGCCACCGAAGATGGCACTGTAGCAACCGTAACGGTGAAACTGAGTGACGTGCCTACCCGTCCAATCGTTATACCGATCATGTCGATGCCCACGACCGGTGCCACGCCCTCTGACTACACCGTGCCGGACTCGGTAACGATTTTTTATGATACCGAGGGCACCCTCACCGTGACGGCGGAGAACGACACTGCCGATGATGACGGCGAGTCTGTCACCTTGGCCTTCGGTGAGCCGCTGCCGAGGGGAGTGACAACTAGCAACCCGACCATGACCATTGTGAATTTGACCGATAACGACGTAGTGTCGGGCGCTCCAAGCATCCTCACGGTGGAAATAACCTCTGAATCGAGGCCTGACGGGTTTTACACAATTGGTGACGAGATCGAGGTCACCGTGGGGTTCAACAAGACCGTCACGGTGTCAGGATCGCCGCAAATCGGTCTGACCGTGGGAAACGTCACCCGTCAGGCAACCTATCGAGACAGTGCAGGCGAAGTTGTGCGGTTCGTCTACACAATTGCCAACGGCGACAACGATGATAACGGGGTGAGCATCTCAGCGGATAGCCTGTCGCTGAACGGGGGCATGATCCGGGACGGGTCCGACAACGATGCCAACCGGGATCATGGTGCGTTAGGGAACAATTCGCGGCACAAGGTCGAGGGCACCAGGCCGGAGTTGGCGGCGATGAGCGGGGCCGTGGTGAATGGGGCGACGCTGACGCTGACCTATACCGAGCCGCTGGACTCGTCTTCGAGGCCGCCGTCCAGCGCCTTCTCCGTGTCGGGGGGCGCTTCGTCACGGACCGTTTCCGGAGTCACGGTGAGCGAGAATACGGTGCAACTCACTCTCTCTTCCACAGTGGCGCATTGGGAGACAGGGATCCGGGTGAACTACACGGTTCCGACCGGGATGGGGGCGACGCCGATTCAGGACCGGGTGGGCAATGATGCGGACGGACTGAGCAGCGAGCCGGTGACGAACCAGACTCCGGACCGGATCCCACCGACGGTCATCTCGGTGGAGATCACGTCGGATCCCCCGGACGGCCGGGACGTCTACGGCATCGGCGATGAGATCGAGGTCACGGTGACCTTCAGCGAGACCGTCACGGTGTCCGGGTCCCCACGGGTGACGCTGAAGGTAGGAGAACGGAACCGATCGGCGAGCTACGAGAGTGTCACGGGTGCGGTGGTGCTGTTCGCCTACGCCGCAGCCACCAGCGACAGCGACACGGACGGAGTGAGCATCGAGGCGAACAGCCTGTCCGGCGGGACGATCCGGGACACCGCACGGAACCATGCCGTCCGGGCCCATTCGGCGGTGGCGGCCGACACCGGACAGAAGGTGGATGGCATCAAACCCGTACTGGCGAGCCCCGACGGGGCGGTCGCCAACGGAACGATGCTGACGCTGGCCTACAGTGAGCCGTTGGACACATCCTCGGTGCCGGGGAACGATGCTTTCGCCGTGACGGGGGGGAGCGAGACGAGGACGGTCACCGGAGTCCGGGTGAGCGGGAACTCGGTGGAGCTGACCCTGACTCCAGCGGTGGAGAACGGGGAGACGGGCCTCCGGGTGAGCTACACGGTGCCGACGGGGACGGGAGCGAACCCGATCCAGGACACGGCGGGGAACGACGGGGACCGGTTGAGCAACCGGCCGGTCACCAACGTCACGGGAGACACGACGGGGCCGACCGTGGAGACGGTGAGGATCACCTCGAATGCAGGGTCGGATACCACCTACGCGGCCGGCGAGACCATCGAAGTGACGGTGACTTTCAGTGCGACGGTGGTGGTGACGGGGACGCCGCGGTTGACATTGAACGTGGGAGGACGCAGCCGGACAGCCAACTACCAGGACGTCACAGGGGCGGCCGTGAGGTTCGAATACCAGGTGGTCTCGGGCGACACGGCCCCGTACGGGGTGAGCATCGATGCGGACAGCCTGTCGCGCGGAGCGGGGACGATCCGCGACGGCGCCCGGAATGACGCCACCTTGGGCCACGCGGCGGTGGCGGCCGATGCGCGGCACCAGGTGGACGGGATCAAGCCCACATTGGCGAGCAGCGACGGGGCGGTGGCCAATGGGACGACGCTGACGCTGGCCTACGGCGAGCCGTTGGATCCCTCTTCGGTGCCGGCGACGGACGACTTCACGGTGACGGGGGGAAGTGAGACTCGGACGGTCACCGGGGTCCGGGTCAGCGGAAGCGCGGTGTTCCTGACGCTGAGCTCGGCCGTCGCGGATGGAGAGAGCGGCCTGCGGGTGAACTACCAACTGGGATCGGATCCGATTCAGGACACGGCGGGCAACGATGCGGACCGGTTGAGCAACAAGAGCGTCAACAACCGGACGGGGGACACGACGGGACCGACGGTGTCGACGGTTCGGATCACCTCGAGTGCCGGATCGGATTCGACATATGCCGTGGACGATGACATCGAGGTGACGGTGACGTTCAACGAGACGGTAGTGGTGACGGGGACACCGCAGGTGACCCTGAACCTGGGCGGTCGAAGTCGAACTGCGAACTTCCGAGGCGTTACGAGCAAGGCGGCGAAGTTCGCCTACCGGGTGGTTTCGGGGGACAGCGACGAAGACGGGGTGAGCATCGAGTCGAACCGACTGTCTGGAAGTGGAGGGACGATCCGCGATGGCGCGGGCAATACCGCGATGCTGGACCATGCGGCGGTGGCGCCCGATTCGCGGCACCAGGTGGACGGAGTCAAACCCAGCCTGGCGAGCAGCGACGGGGCGGTGGTGAACGGGGCGACGCTGACGCTGGCCTACAGCGAGCCGTTGAACTCGTCCTCTCGGCCGGCGACGAGCGCCTTCACCGTGACGGGGGGCAATGAGACGCGAACGGTGACGAGGGTGTCGGTGAGCGGGAACGCGGTATTCCTGACCTTGAGTCCGGTCGTACAGAGCGGAGAGAGCGGCCTCCGGTTGAGCTACCAGCCGGGATCGAATCCAATCCGTGACGGGGTGGGCAACGCCGCGGACGAGCTGAACAACCGACCGGTCACCAACAACACGGGGGATTCGACGGGTCCGACAGTGGAGACGGTGAGGATCACCTCGAATGCGGGGTCGGACCGGACCTACGCAGCCGGCGAGACCATCGAAGTGACGGTGACCTTCAACGAGACGGTGGTGGTGATGCGGACGCCGCAGTTGACGCTGAACGTGGGCGGCCGCAGCCGGACGGCCAACTACCGGGACGTCGCGGGAGCGGCCGTGAGATTCGAATACCAGGTGGTCTCCGGCGACAGTGCCGCCTACGGGGTGAGCATCGATGCGAATCGCCTGTCGGGCGGCACGATCCGGGACGGTGCCCGGAACGACGCCGTGCGGAACCACGCGCCGGTGGCGGCCGATTCCCGGCACCAGGTGGATGGGGTCAAGCCGACGCTGGCGAGCAGCGACGGAGCTGTCGTAAACGGGGGGACGCTGACGCTGGCGTACGGCGAGCCGTTGGATTCCTCTCCGGTGCCGGCGACGGACGACTTCACCGTGACAGGCGGGAGTGAGACGCGGACGGTTACCGGCGTCCGGGTCAGCGGAAGCGCGGCGTTCCTGACGCTGAGCTCGGCCGTCGCGGATGGAGAGAGCCGCCTTCGGGTGAACTATGAGCCGGGATCGAATCCGATTCAGGACACCGCAGGCAACGACGCGGACCGGTTGAGCAACAAGAGCGTCACGAACCGGACGGGAGACACGACGGGACCGGCCGTGTCAAGGGTTCGGATCACCTCAAATGCGGGGTCGGACCGGACCTACGGTGTGGACGAGACCATCGAGGTGACGGTGACGTTCGACGAGACCGTGGTGATCACCGGAACGCCCGAACTGACCCTGGACGTGGGCGGCCGCAATCGAACGGCGGAATACAGGAGCGTCTCGAACCGGGCGATGAAGTTCGCCTACCGGGTGGTCACTGGTGACACCGACGAGGACGGAGTGAGCCTCGAGGAGAACCGGCTGTCGCGAAGCGGCGGGACGATCCGCGACGGCGCCGGCAATGACGCCGTGCTGGACCATGACGCGCTGGCGCCCAGTTCGAGCCACAAGGTGGACGCGGTCGCCCCGTTGCTGGCACTCACCGATCCGGTGGTGGTCAACGGCGCGACACTGACGCTGGCCTACAACGAACCGCTCAACACCTCTTCGCGGCCGGCGACGAGTGACTTCACCGTGGAGGGAGGCAATGAGACGCGCACCGTGACCCGGGTTCAGGTGAGCGGAAGCACGGTTCGTCTTACGGTGAACCCGGCGGCGGAACACGGAGAGACGGGGATCCGGATGAGCTACGAGCCGCGATCGAACCCGATCCAGGATGCGATCGGCAACGATGCCGAAGCGTTCAGGGACCAGTTCGTAGACAACCGGACGCCGGACACCACGGCCCCGTCGATCGAAGGGATCGAGATCAGCTCGGACCCGGGGACGGACGAGACCTACGCGGTCGACGACATGATCTCGGTGACAGTGCGGTACGACGAGACGGTGACGGTGGACACCATTCGCGGAACGCCGACGTTGGATTTACTGGTGGGGACCCGGAGAAAGCGGGCCAGCGCCAGTGTAGGGCCGGACCGGCCGGCGGTGATGTTCGTCTACACGGTGGAGAAGGGAGACGAGGACGAGGACGGCGTGAGCGTCCCGCGGGGGAGCATCGCGCTCAATGGAGGAAAGATCCTGGATCTGTCGGGCAACCCGGCGGCGCGGAGTTACGAAGCGGTGGAGACGAAGCCGGACCACAAGGTGGACGCGAGCGTGCCGGGATTGGAGGGCGTGACCGTGCATGGCTCGCGGGTGGCGCTGACCTACGACGAGGCGCTGGATGAGAGCTCGACACCGTCGAGCTCTGACTTCGAGGTCACGATGGCCGGGGATGATCGAACGGTGGTCCAGGTCCGGGTGAGCGGAAACAGTGTCATCTTGAGGCTGACCGCTCCTGTGACGGCGGGCGAGACGGTAAGGGTGAGCTATACACCCGGTCTCGACCCGATCCAGGATGAGGCGGGCAACGCCGTGGATGGGTTGACCGATCAACGCGCGGACCCGCCCCTGGTGACCATCCAGGCCAAGGAGGGATCCGAGACGGTGACGGAAGGCGAGACCGTGGAGTTCACGCTGACGCGGGGACCCCCGACGGAGGCCTCGCTGACGGTGAGCCTGGAGGTCACGGAGACAAGATCGATGATCGAGACCTCGGGCGGGTACGATCCGCCGAAGGAGGTTCGGTTCCAGGGCGGACAGGACACGGCGACGTTGGAGGTGTTGACCGACGATGACGACGTCGCCGAATCCACCAGCCGGGTCACCGCCCGGCTGCAGCCGGGAGCCGAGTACCGGCTGGGACCGACCTCGACCCGGAGCGCCCGGGTGACGGTCCAGGACAACGAAGTCTCGGCCCCGCCCCCACCACCTCCTCCTCCACCGCCGCCACCACCGCCGCCGCCGCCACCGCCTCCGCCACCGCCGCCGCCGCCACCGCCTCCGGCTGCGACTGTGCCCACGGCACCGTTGAACCTGCAGGCAGAAGCCGGGGACGGTGAAGTGACGCTGACCTGGGATGTGCCTGCGAGCGACGGGCGCTCCGCCCTCACCGGCTACCAGGTCCGGATCGACCGGGCCGGGGACTGGACCTCCATCGGTTCCACGGACCTGACCTACACCGTCACCAGACTGACCAACGGCCGGACCTACGTCTTCGAGGTGCGGGCGGTGAACTCAGTCGGGCCAAGTCCTCCCTCCGACGCGGTCGAGGCCACGCCCATGGTGGAGGAGGTGATCCTGGAGTTCGCCCACTTCGGAAACGGGGTCTCGGGCAACGACGTCCTCATCACCTCCGACCTCGTGCTAGTGAACGTCTCCGAAGAAGAGATCCGTCCGGTCATCTATTTCTTCGACGGGAACGGAGATCTGTTTGAAGCCGAATCCGTGGTGGATGCCGGGGAGGATCTGGAGATCCGGGAGGACGGAGGGCTGTCGCCCCGGACGGAGGTCGCGTCGCTGGGCGAGCTGACGATCTCGACCCACGGCCGGGGAGAGGTGGTGACGGGATCGGTCCGGGTCGTGTCGGACGGCCCCATGGGCGGACTGGTCCGCTTCGACATCCCCGGAATCGGCGTCGCCGGAGTCGGCGCCAGCGAACCCACGGCGGACGCCCTGTTCCCGGCCCGGCGGCAGGAGGGCGGGATCCGCACCGCGGCGGCCATCCACAACCTGGGCCCGGAAGCGGTGAAGGTGCAGTGTCGATTGATGAGGAACGGCAGTGTGCTGGAAGAGGGGGAGATCCCGTTGAGCGCCAACGGCCAGGCCGCCCAGTTCATCGAGGAGCTGTTCACCGCGACCGACACCACCGACTTCGTGGGGTCGGTGCGTTGTACGGTCCCGGCCGGTGAGTCGTTCACGGGGGTGGCGGTGGAGCTGGATGCGGGCAACCGGATCTTCACCACCCTGCCGGTGGTGCCGATCGGCCCGGAGGCTGCCGAAGACCAGGAAACGACCCTGACCTTCGCCCATTTCGCCAATGGAACTTCCGGCGACGGGACCTTGATCACGTCGGACCTGGTGCTGGTGAACGTGGCCGCCTCGACCGCCCGTCCCGCCATCTACTTTTACGATCAGCGCGGAGAACTGTTGGAGCCGGAATCAATGGTGGACGTCGGAGACGACCTTCTGGTCCGAGAGGACGGAGGCTTGACGGTTCGAACGGCCATGGCCCGTCTGGGCGAGTTGACGATCTCGACCCACGGCCGGGGAGAGGTGGTGACGGGATCGGTGCGGGTGCTGGCGAACGGACCCATCGGCGGCGTCCTGCGCTTCGACATCCCCGGCATCGGCGTCGCCGGCGTGGGAGCGAGTCAACCCACGACGGACGCCCTGTTTCCGGCGCGGCGTCAAGCAGCCGGAATCCGCACCGCGGCGGCGATCCGCAACCTGGCGGCGCAGCGCGCAACGGTGCGGTGCCGGTTGATGAGCGGGGGCGAGCCCCTGGAAGAGGCGGACATCCGCCTCGACGCCCACGGACAGCATGCCCGGTTCATCGAAGAGGTCTTCACCAGGACGGATACGCGAAACTTCGTCGGATCGGTGAGATGCACGGCTCTCGGGGAAGGCCTGTTCACGGGAGTCGCGGTGGAGCTGGATAGGGGCAACCGGATCTTCACCACGCTGCCGGTAGTGCCGATTCAAAGATGACCCGCCGAGAGTAGTCGGACCGACGATCCCCTCCCTGAATCCCCCGGTCGCCCCCGGTGAGGGCGGTTCGGGTGGAATATTTCACTTAAATAACACTATATAGACCAAAATATCATCTAAACTTCACTATATAGCCCCAAAATCGTCCGGGTTGCTCCTTAAAATCGACACGTGGACGGATAGAGGATGGAGCAGCGGACGCTCGCACAGTAGGGGCGACCGTGGTTGCCCTCCCTGCGCCGGGCAATGACGGGCGACAGCGGGCACCCACAAGGGGTGCCCCTACGCCGCGATCCTCACCTGTCCCCGACCCCCGGAAGGTGATGAAGAGGATCCGCCTGACAGGAATCGGATCGTGGGCCCGCGGTCGTGGGTGGCGTGGAATGCTCGGGGCGCTGGTGGCGATCTCCCTGTTGATCGAGCCGATCCGAACCGAGCAGCCGGCGGCCGCCGCTGGAGGTGGAATCCGGAAGTGGGCCGCCCGGCAAGTCGTAGCGGTGCGCCGGAGTCACGGAGTCGACGGCACGGGCGTCGGGATCGGCGTGCTCTCAACCGGTGTGGCGACGCTGATCAACGGTGAGGCAGCGGGCGATCTGCCGGATCGGGTGACGGTGCTTCCGGGCCAGGCGGGAGAAGGGGACGAGGGAACGGCGACCCTCGCAATCCTCCGCGACCTGGCTCCGGGCGGCGAGCTCTACTTCGCGACCGGACTGGGCGGGCCGGCGCGGTTCGCAGCCAACCTCGAGGCGCTCTGCCGAGCGGGGGCGGACGTCATCGTCGACGACCTCTTCGACTATCAGGAGACGATTTATCAAGGCGGCCTCATGGCCCAAGCGGTCAAAGCGGCGGCGCGCAATGGTTGCGTCTACGTCTCTGCGAAGGGCAACCAAGTCAAGTCCAGGGTCTGGGGCGGCGAAACCGCTCCGGACCAACTGCCGCCGATAGCGGACGATCTCTCGACCACCGGGGATTCGGCAGGGCCGACCTCCGCCCTTTCCGGGGCGACGTGCGTGACTACGGCGAATCCGGATTTCGAGACCTTCTGCGTCAGTTCGGCGTCTCCTCCTCAGGTAGCGACACTGGTGGCCCTAACCCTGGAGGCGGCCGGTGGTGCCCACAACACCTCACTGGAAGAGCTCCACGCAGCAGTCGTGGGTGGAGAACTCGAGCCCGAGCCGATGCCGGTGAGCGTTGCCACGGATCCTACGGTGCACAAGATCGAGATCATCTCGAATCCTCCAGAGGGCCGGGAGACCTACGGATTCGGCGACGCGATCGCGGTGACGGTGACCTTCAGCGAACCGGTGACCGTAGCCGGGACGCCGCAGTTGGGACTGAGGGTGGGGAGCCTCACCAGGAGCGCGAGCTACTCCAGCGGCACCGGCACGCAGGCGCTGATGTTCTCCTACAACGTGGCCGACGACGATGAAGACACCGATGGGTTGAGTGTTGAGGCGGACAGCCTTTCTGTGGACAAGGGAATTATTGAGGGCGGTTCCGAAAATGCCGCAGAGCTGACCCATGCGGGACTGCTGGACCAAGCCGGCCAGAGGGTGGACGGCGTCAAGCCGTCGCTCTTGGACAACGATGCGGCAGCGGTGAGTGGATCCAAGCTAACGCTAAGTTACGACGAGATGCTCGACGGATCGTCGACGCTGGAGGCAGGAGTTTTCCGTGTGGCTGTGGCGGGCGAAAGGCGAGACGTCACTACGGTTGAAATGACAGGGAGCATCGTATCGTTGACGCTGGCCTCTTCGGTGGTTGAGGGCGAGCCGGTAACAGTGAGCTACACCGCCCCCACGCAAGGAACGGCGAATCCGGTCCGGGACCCGGCCGGAAATGAGGCTGCAGAGTTCACGAATCAGGCTGTGGTGAACCGAACCGGAGAGGTGACGGAACAGGTCGGCCAGGTTCTGACAGCGAATGCCGTGCGGCAGATCCAGGCGGTGCTGGCAGCGAAGGCACGGCGGACGCGTGCTCAGCGGAAAGTGAGTTCGCGTCTTCTGGACGCAGGGCGGTCGACACCCGGTAATCGAGTTCGGGAGAAACTGGTGAAGGTGGACATTAGGGCCGATGTCACACCGGAAGTCCTGGATCGCATCCGGGCCCTGCGAGGCGAGGTGGTCAACAGCGTACCGCGGTACCGGGCCATCCGGGCGCGACTTCCGCTCGCTGCCGTGGTAACGCTCGCAGAGCTCGACGCGGTCCGGATTGTCCGGACCGCTTCCGAGCCAATCGTGAGAAAGAGCACGAAACGTGTCTCATCGGATTTACGGACCCAGCTCAATGACAGTCCGGTGTTCAACAAGGAGAACACGACCGAGGGTGACGTCGCCCACCGAGCGGATGTGGCGCGGCAGACGCACAGCGTCGATGGCACGGGCATCGGCGTCGGGGTCATCTCGGATGGCGTCCTCGCGCTTGGCTTCGTGCAGGAGGATGGGGACTTGCCGGACTGGGTCACGGTTCTGCCCGGACAGGAGGGGGGCCGGTCTCGATACTTCGACCTCGTGTCCTCGGGCACCGAGGGGACGGCGATGCTGGAGATCGTTCATGATCTCGCGCCCGGAGCTGAGCTGTACTTCGCCGCCGCTGGGGGTAGTGAGGCGCAGATGGCCGAAAATATCGAGGCTCTCTGCGCCGCCGGCGCCGACGTCATTGTCGACGACGTCGGGTTTTTTGCGGAACCGGCCTTCCAGGACGGCATGATTGCGCAGGGCGTCAGCGCGGCAGTCGACGCCGGTTGCTTCCATTTTTCGTCTGCCGGCAACTTTGGCAACAAGAACGATCTAACGGCGGGGGTCTGGGAGGGAGATTACGCGGCTGGGAGTATGACCACTCTGGGCAGCAACACGGTCGTTGCACACGACTTCGGCGGTGGCGTTGTTCAGAATCGCATCACGGAAGACAGCATCTACCCCATCATCTTGCAGTGGGCGGATCCGGTGGGGGGCTCGGCGAACGACTACGACCTGTTTCTGATCACCCCCGGAGGCAACATAATCGACAGCTCAACGGACACGCAGGACGGCACTCAGGATCCCTTCGAGTCCATCGGAGCGGAATCGTCGTACTTTTCAAATCACCTGAACGACCGCCTCGTGATCGTCAAGAACTCCGGCGCCGACGACCGCTATCTGCGTCTCCACTACTTGGGAGGGGAGATGGAGATCACGACATCCGGCCAGACCTGGGGCCATAACGCTGCCAAGGAGGTGGTGGGAGTGGCCGCAGTCGACGTGCAAACCGCCCGGGGTCCGGGCCGCGTCTTCGACGGTTCGGAGAAAGTCGAAACCTTCAGCTCAGACGGGCCCCGGCGGATCTTCTTCGAAGCCGACGGCACACCGATTACGGCAAACAACTTCTCGTCCACCGGCGGTGAGCTGCTGCAGAAGCCGGATCTGACCGCGGCGGATGCGGTTTCGACCTCGACGCCCGGATTTTCGACGTTCAGCGGCACCTCGGCTTCGGCTCCGCACGCCGCGGCGATCGCAGCGTTGATGCTGGAAGCGGCGGGTGGTCCGAACGAAGTCACCCTGGAGCAGCTCCGTACAGGGATGACGACCGGGACCGCGGTCTTGGACATCGAGGCTGCCGGCGTCGATCGCGATTCCGGCGCCGGGATCGTGATGGCGCCGGGAGCAGTGGACGCGGTGGATGTCGCGGAGGCGGACCGCAACGGTGCGCCCACCGTGGAGGGGACTCTGGCCGACCGAACGCTCTCACCGAGTGATCCCGCCGTGACGATCAGTTTGACGACTGTGTTTGCAGATCCGGACACCGACACCTTGACCTACACGGTTCTCACCGACACCGAAGTGTTGTCGGCCACTGTTTCCGGGAGCAACCTCGTGGTGAGCCCGTTAAAGGCAGCCCGCCGCGTCACGGTAAACGTGCGTGCGACCGATCCGGATGGCTTGAGCGTAACGACTACATTCACGGTCACGATCGGATTGGGCAGTAGCGACTATGACGTGGACAACGACGGCCTCATCGAGGTCTCCAGCTTGGACCAACTCAACGCCATCCGGGTAGACCGGGACGGAGATGGGTTGCCGCAGCCTGCGGAATACTCTCCGGGCTGGTTGTACTACTACGAGGCATTTGACGGAGCGGCGCTGGGCATGGGGTGTCCCAGCACATGCAGCGGCTATGAACTGACGGCCACGCTCGACTTTGACACCGACGGCAGCGGTAGCGTGGACGAAAACGATGAGTACTGGAACGACGGTGACGGTTGGTACCCCATAGGCGGCCCCACATTTTCTCCGTACGAGGCAAACTTCAACGGCAACGGCAATCGCTTGGTCAATCTGTTCATCGACCGGGCCGATGAGGATTCGGTCGGCCTGTTTGGACTCTTCGGCAAAGATGGCGGCTCGGTTTACACAATCAGCAATGTCGGCATGACCAATGTTCGAATCTCGGGAAAAGACTCGGTCGGCGGCTTGGTTGGGCGTGGTGAAAACATGGAGGTCAGCGGGTGCTTTGCCGCAGGCGAAGTGTCCGGTGAGGCGGACGTGGGCGGCTTGGTGGGCAAAACCAACGGCCGCATTCTCGCCAGCTACGCTGACGTCCGTGTTTTAGGTGACGATAACGTGGGGGGGCTTGCCGGCAATACCAGCGGGAAAATTGAGGCAAGTTATGCCAAGGGAAGGGTGTTCGGGGACGAGGATGTGGGCGGGCTTGCCGGCAGCGCCAGCGGCGAACTAATAGCGAACTACGCCACGGGACCGGTCCTGGGACTGAGAAAGGTTGGCGCCCTCGTCGGTAGCGGGACGGATCTTCAGGCTCGATTCAACTATTGGGACTTTCAGGCCTTCAGGTCTCGGCCGCCCTCACTTCGAAATCCGGTCCGACGCGTGGGCGTCGGCAACGATGACTGGAACAACAACGGTTTTATTGAGAGAAGCGAGACGCCGACGGGCGGCGTAATCGGCCAGACAAGGTCCGCACTACAAACCCCGATGTCCTACCAAGGCATCTACGATCAGTGGAACCTCGATCTTGATTCCGACGCCATCCCCGATGATCCGTGGCACTTTGGAACGTCTTCGCAGTATCCGGTCCTGTCGGTGGACTTCGACGGCAACGGTCAGGCGACCTGGCAAGAGTTCGGCTACCAGGTGCGTACCGGCCCGACCTTGACGGCGACAAGTACCAGCCAGATCGTGAACCTGAACTGGACGGCATCCGACGTCAGCGCATGGACGCCGCCACCGGACGTTGCCTATACGCTGACCCGTGCGGAAACCTGGAGCTATTCCGACGGCACCGAAACTCCTCTCTTGGAGAACACTACCGCGCTCAGTCATGTCGATACCACCTCCTTCGCCGGCCCGCGTTACTTGTACCGGGTCGCAGCCAATATCGAGGGAGGCGGCGAGGTGAGCGGGACGGCATTGATATACGCCGGCCAACTCAATCAGCCTCCAATCGTAGCGGGACCGCTGGAAGACCGAACGCTGCAAGTGGGGGCGGAGCCGGAGACCGTGGACGTCTCAGGAGGATTTCGGGATCCGGAAAACGATCTTCTGATATATGAGGCCTCCTCGTCCGTCACCTCCATCGCGACCGTCGGTGTGTCCGGATCCGAAGTGACCATCGCCCCGTTGGCCGTTGGTCGAACAACGATCACCGTGACGGCGGTCCAGACCGCCGGGTCGACTGCCGTCGCAACGCAGTACTTCACCGTAACGGTGTGGCCAAGAACGACGGTGAGCAAGTTGGAGATCACGTCGGATCCGGGATCCGATGCAACCTACGTGATAGGCGATCCGATCGAGGTGACCGTGACCTTCAATCACGGCGTCGAGGTGATGGGAGCCCCTCAGCTGACACTGAAAGTCGGGGACGAGGATCGAGCGGCGGACTACGTAAGCGTTACAGGCTCAGAATTGCTGTTCCGCTACCGGGTGCTCGAGGGTGATATCGACACCAACGGGGTGAGCATCGAGGCGGACAATCTCGCACTCAACGGTGGCTCGATTAAAGGTGGTGCGGGATTCGAGGCCGATCTGGATCATCGAGCGTTGGGGAACAATTCTCGGCACAAGGTGGACGGGGTGAAGCCGGCATTGGCGGCCACCCGCGGGGCAGTGGTGGACGCGACGACCCTGACCCTCACCTACGACGAGGTTCTGGACTCGTCTTCGACGCCGCCGGCCAGCGCCTTCATCGTGTTTGGAGGGGCTTCGTCGCGCACGGTCTCCAATGTTGAGGTGAGGGGGCGTGCGGTGGATCTGACCCTGGCTCCCCCCGTGGAGTACTGGGAGACGGGGATCCTGGTGAGCTACACGCCTTCGACGGGGATGGGAGCGGCTCCGGTGAAGGACCGCGTAGGCAATGCCGCAGACGGACTGAGCGGAGAACCGGTGGCCAACGAGACCCCGGATCGAGTGGCTCCAACGGTCACCTCCGTGGAGATCACGTCGGATCCCCCTGATGGCCGGGACGTTTATGGCATCGGCGAGACCATCGAGGTAACGGTGACGTTTGATGAAACCGTCATGGTCTCTGGGACCCCGCGGGTGACGCTGAAGGTAGGAGAGCGGGATCGATCGGCGTACTACGAGAATGTCACGGGGGCGATGGTCGTATTTGCCTACGCGGTGGCCGTCAATGACAGCGACACGGACGGCGTGAGCATCGAGGCGGACAGCCTGTCTAGCGGGACGATCCGGGACACGTCAAGGAATTCTGCCGTCCTATCCCACGCGGCGGTGGCGGCCGACACGGCGCAGAAGGTGGACGGAATCAAACCCAAACTGGCGACCACCGACGGGGCCGTTGCGAATGGCACAACGCTGACGCTGGCATACAGTGAGCCTCTGGATTCGTCTTCCGTGCCTGCGAACGACGCCTTTAGCGTGACAGGGGGCAATGAGACACGAACGGTCACCGGAGTCCAAGTGAACGGAAGCGGGGTGGAACTGACCCTCTCCCCGACGGCTGAACATGGTGAGACGGGTCTCCGGGTGAGCTACACGGTTCCAACGGGGACCGGAGCGAACCCGATTCAGGACACGGCGGGCAACGATGTGGATCGCCTGAGCAGCCAGCGGGTTACCAACAACACCGGAGATACGACGGGGCCGACGGTAAGCACCGTGGCAATCACCTCGTACGCAGGGTCGGATCGGACCTACGGTGTGGGAGATACGATCGCGGTGACGGTGACGTTCAACGAGACGGTAGTGGTGACGGGGACACCACAGCTGACGCTGAACGTGGGCGGTCGAAATCGAACCGCGAACTATAGAAGCGTCTCGGGCGCAGCCGTGAGATTCGAATACAAGGTGGTCTCCGGGGACAGCGATGAGGATGGCGTGAGCATCGAGTCGAGCCGTCTGTCGTTAGGGACCGGGATGATCCGAGACGGTGCGCGGAATGACGCCACGCTGGATCACGCGGCGGTGGCGCCCGATTCACGGCACACGGTGGATGGGGTCAAGCCCAGCTTGGCAGCTACCGACGGGGCAGTTGTGAATGGGACGACGTTGACGCTGGCCTACAGTGAACCGTTGAACTCGTCGTCAAGACCGGCAACGAGCGCCTTCAACGTGACGGGAGGAAATGAGGCCCGAACGGTCACCCGGGTCCAGGTGAGCGGGAGCGCTATTTTACTGACGTTGAGTCCCCCAGTGCAAGATGGAGAGAGCGGTTTCGAGTTGAGCTATCAGCCGGGAGGGAATCCGATCCGGGACATGGTGGGCAATGCCGCAGATGCTCTGAACAATCAGAGTGTTGCGAACCACACGGGAGACACGATGGGACCGGTGGTGGCGGCGATGCGGATCACCTCGAATGCGGGGTCGGATATGACCTACGCGGCCGGCGAGACGATCGAGGCAACGGTCACGTTTAGCGAGACCGTCGTAGTGACAGGGACACCGCGGCTGACGTTGAACTTGGGCGGCCGGAGCCGCACGGCGAACTACCTGAACGTCACGGGCGGTGCCGTGAGGTTCAGATACAAGGTGGTCTCGGGTGACAGTGCCACATACGGGGTGAGTATCGAGGCGAATCGCCTGTCCGGGGGCACGATCCGAGACGGTGCCCAGAATAACGCGGTCCTGGACCACGTAGCGGTGGCGGCACACGCCCAGCACAAGGTGGATGGGATCAAACCCGTCCTGGCGACCACCGAAGGGGCGATCGCCAACGGGACGATGCTGACGCTGGCCTACGGCGAGCCACTGGACTCCTCTTCGGTACCGTCGCCGGATGACTTCACGGTGACGGGCGGGAGTGAAACGCGGACGGTCACTGGAGTCCGAGTGAGCGGAAGCGCCGTCTTTCTGACCCTGAGTGCGGCAGTAACGGAAGGAGAGAGCAGCCTGCGGGTGAACTACCAGCCCGGTTCGAACCCGATTCAGGACACGGCCGGCAACGATGCGGACCGATTGGGCAATCGGAGCGTCACGAACAAGACGGGGGACACGACGGGGCCGACCGTGTCGACGGTTCGGATCACCTCCAGTGCGGGATCGGACCGGACCTACGGTGTGGACGACACCATCGAAGTGACGGTGACGTTCAGCGAAACGGTGGTGGTGACGGGGACTCCACGTTTGACGTTGAACCTGGGCGGCCGGAGCCGAACAGCGAACTTCCAAGGCGTCATGAGCAAGGCGATGAAATTCGCCTACCGGGTAGTTGCGGGGGACAGCGACGACGATGGGGTGAGCATCGAGTCGAGCCATCTGTCTGGAGGCGGCGGGACGATCCGAGACGGTGCCCAGAATAACGCGGTCCTGGACCACGCAGCGGTGGCGGCCAATTCGCGGCACATGGTGGATGGGGTCAAGCCCAGTCTCGCGGCCACCGACGGGGCAGTTGTGAACGGGACGACGCTGACGCTGGCCTACAGCGAGCCGTTGAACTCATCATCAAGGCCGGCAACGAGCGCTTTCACTTTGACCGGAGGGAACGAGGCACGAACGGCCACCCGGGTCCAGGTGAGCGGGAGCGGTGTTTTCTTGACGCTCAGTCACCCAGTGCAAGACGGAGAGAGCGGTCTCCTGTTGAGCTATCAGCCGGGAGGGAATCCAATCCGGGACGTGGTGGGCAATGCCGCAGACGCTCTGAGCAATCAGAGCGTCACCAACCACACGGGAGATACAACGGGGCCAATTGTGGAAACGATGAGGATCACCTCGAATGCGGGGCCGGATACGACCTATGCGGCCGGCGAGACGATCGAAGTGACGGTCACGTTCAACGAAACCGTCCTGGTGACAGGGACACCCCGGCTGACGTTGAACCTGGGCGGCCGGAGTCGAACGGCGAACTATCGAAACGTCACAGGCGGAGCCGTGAGGTTCGAATACAAGGTGGTCTCGGGCGACAGCGCCGCCTACGGAGTGAGTATCGAGGCGAACCGTTTGTCCGGCGGGACGATCCGCGACGGCGCACAGAATAACGCCGTGCTGAACCACGCGCCGGTGGCGGCCGATTCCCAGCACAAGGTGGATGGCATCAAGCCGGCGCTGGCAACGTCCGACGGGGCGGTGGCCAGCGGCACGACGCTGACGCTGGCCTACGGCGAGCCGCTGGATTCCTCTTCGGTCCCGTCGGCGGACGACTTCACCGTGACGGGAGGGAGTGAGACGCGGACGGTCACCGGAGTCCGGGTCAGCGGAAGCGCGGTGTTCCTGACGCTGAGCCCAGCAGTTACGAACGGAGAGAGCGGCCTTCGGGTGAACTATCAGCCGGGGCCGAGTCCGATTCAGGACACGGCCGGCAACGACGCGGACCAGTTGAGCAACAAGAGCGTCACGAACAAGACGGGAGACACGACGGGGCCGACCGTGTCGACGGTTCGGATCACCTCCAGTGCGGGGTCGGATCGGACCTACGGCGTGGACGAGACCATCGAGGTGACGGTGACGTTCGACGAAACGGTGGTGATCACCGGAACGCCCGAATTGACGTTGAACCTGGGCGGCCGCAACCGAATGGCGGAGTACAAAAGCGTCTCGAGCCGGGCGGTGAAGTTCGCCTATCAGGTGGTCACGGGCGACAACGACGAGGACGGGGTGAGCATCGAGGCGAACCAGCTGTCGCGAGGCGGAGGAACGATTCGCGACGGCGCGGGCAATGACGCCATGCTGGACCACGACCCCGTGGCGGACAATTCGAGCCACAAGGTAGACGCGGTAGCCCCGGTCCTGGCAATGACCGATCCGGCGGTGGTCAACGGCGCGACGCTGACGCTGACCTACAACGAAACGCTCAACACCTCTTCGCGGCCGGCGACCAGCGACTTCACCGTGGCGGGAGGCAACGAGACGCGCACCGTGACTCGGGTTCAGGTGACCGGGAGCACGGTTCGGCTGACGGTTAGTCCGTCAACGGAGCACGGAGAGACAGGCATCCGGGTGAGCTACGAGTCGCGATCGAATCCGATTCAGGATGCGATCGGAAACGATGCCGAAGCCTTCAGGGACGAGTTCGTCGACAACCAGACGCCGGACACGACGGCCCCATCGATCGAAGCGATCGAGATCAGCTCGGACCCGGGGACGGACGAGACGTACGCCATTGGAGACATGATCTCGGTGACAGTGCGGTACGACGAGACGGTGACGCTGGACACGGTGCGGGGGACGCCGACGCTGGACCTGCTGGTGGGGGCCCGGCGGAAGCGGGCGAGTGCCAGCACGGGTTCCGCCCGGGCCGCAGTGGTATTCGTCTACACGGTGGAGAAGGGAGACGAGGACAACGACGGAGTGAGCGTTCCGCGGGGAAGCATCGCGCTCAACGGGGGGAAGATCCTGGATCTGGCGGACAACCCGGCGGGGCGGAGCTACGAGGCGGTGGAGACGAAGCCGGACCACAAGGTGGACACGAGCGAGCCGGATCTGGAGAGCGTGGCGGTACATGGCTTGCAGGTTGCCCTCAACTATGACGAGCCGTTGGATGATAGCTCGACGCCAGCGAGTTCTGACTTCGCGGTCACGGTGGCGGGAAACGATCGAACGGTGGTCCAGGTTAGGGTGAGCGGAAACAGTGTCATCTTGGCGTTGGCCTCAACGGTGACAGCGGGCGAAACCGTAATGGTCAGCTACACGCCGGGATTCAACCCGATCCAGGACGAGGTGGGCAACGCCGTGGACGCGTTGACCGATCAACGGGCGGACCCGCCGCTGGTCACCATCCAGGCCAAGCAAGGATCGGAGACGGTGACGGAAGGCGAGACCGTGGAGTTCACGCTGACGCGGGGACCCCCGACGGAGGCCTCGCTGACGGTGAGCCTGGAGGTCACGGAGACGAGATCGATGATCGAGACCTCGGGCGGGTACGATCCGCCGAAGGAGGTTCGGTTCCAGGGCGGACAGGACACGGCGACGTTGGAGGTGTTGACCGACGATGACGACGTCGCCGAATCCACCAGCCGGGTCACCGCCCGGCTGCAGCCGGGAGCCGAGTACCGGCTGGGACCCACTTCGACTCAGAGCGCCCGGGTCACGGTCCAGGACAACGAAGTCTCGGCCCCGCCGCCACCTCCTCCTCCCCCTCCGCCTCCTCCTCCTCCGCCTCCTCCTCCTCCGCCTCCGCCACCACCGCCGCCGCCGCCTCCGCCACCACCGCCGCCGGCTGCGACTGTGCCCACGGCAGCATTGAACCTGCAGGCAGAATCCGGGGACCGTGAAGTGACTCTCTCCTGGGAGGCCCCCGAGAGCGACGGCCGCTCCGCCCTCACCGGCTACGAGGTCCGGATCGACCGGGCCGGGGAGTGGATCTCCACCGGTTCCACGGACCTGACCCATACGGTCACTGGACTGACCAACGGCCGGACCTACGTTTTCGAGGTGCGGGCGGTGAATTCGGTCGGTCCAAGTCCTCCCTCCAGCCCGGTCGAGACCACGCCCATGGCCGAGGAGGTGATCCTGGAGTTCGCCCATTTCGGAAACGGGGTCTCGGGCAACGATGTCCTCATCACCTCCGACCTGGTGCTGGTGAACGTCGCCGAGTCGGAGATTCGTCCCGCCGTCTACTTCTTCGACGGGGAGGGAGATCTGTTTGAAGCCGAGTCCGTGGTGGATGTCGGAGACGATCTGGAGATCCGGGACGACGGAGGGCTGTCGCCCCGGACAGAGGTCGCGTCGCTGGGCGAGCTGACGATCTCGACCCACGGCCGGGGAGAGGTGGTGACGGGGTCGGTCCGGGTCGTGTCGGACGGCCCCATCGGCGGAGTGGTCCGCTTCGACATCCCCGGGATCGGGGTGGCCGGAGTCGGCGCCAGCGAACCCACGGCGGACGCCCTGTTCCCGGCCCGGCGGCAGGAGGGCGGGATCCGCACCGCGGCGGCCATCCACAACCTGGGAATGGAGGCCGTCGACGTGCAGTGCCGATTGATGAAGGACGGCAGGGTGCTGGAAGAGGGGGAGATCAAACTCAGCGCGAACGGCCAGGATGCGCAGTTCCTCGAGGAAGTGTTCACGGAGACCGACACCACGGACTTCGTGGGGTCGGTGCGTTGTACGGTCCCGGCCGGTGAGTCGTTCACGGGAGTGGCGGTGGAGCTGGATTCGGACAACCGGATCTTCACCACTCTGCCGGTGGTTCCCGTGGAGCCGATGGGTGGCGAGCAGGAAGCAACGACCCTGACTTTCGCGCACTTCGCCAATGGCACTTCCGCCGACGGAACCTTGATCACCTCCGACCTGGTGCTGGTGAACGTGGCGGCGTCAACGGCCCGGCCGGCCATCTACTTCTATGATCGGGCGGGCGATCTTCTGGACCCGGAATCGATGGTGGATGTCGGGGAGGATCTGGTGGTGCGAGGCGACGGAAGTCTGACCGTCCGAACCGCGATCGCTCGCCTGGGTGAGTTGACGATCTCGACGCATGGGCGGGGAGAGGTCGTCACGGGCTCGGTGCAAGTCGTGTCCACGGGTCCCATCGGCGGTGTCCTGCGATTTGACATCCCGGGCGTCGGCGTGGCCGGGGTCGGCGCCAGTCAACCCTTGACCGACGCCCTGTTCCCAGCCCGGCGGCAGGCGGGAAGAATCCGCACGGCGGCGGCCATCCGGAATCTGGAGCCACAGCGGACCCTGGTGCGGTGCCGGTTGATGAGCCAGGGTGAGGAGCTGGAGCAGGTGGACATACGTCTCGACGGCAATGGGCAAAATGCCCGGTTCATCGAAGAGGTGTTCACGAGGACGGACACGACCGACTTCGTCGGGTCGGTCCGGTGTACGGCAGTTGGAGACGGGATGTTCACCGGAGTGGCGGTGGAGCTGGACACCGGCAACCAGATCTTCACGACCCTGCCGGTGGTGCCGGTTCAGCGGTAACGATCTCTCTGTATCTATGAGTACCCCGGTCGACGTCTGTTATCTGAAATTAAAGGATGCTCTACCGGAAAAAGGGGAGGATGCCGAGGGAAGCGATTCAGCTCCAAACCGCCGGAGAAACACGGGTCAGAAAATGGGTCAGACGCCGCCAAGAGGGAATAGGGTCCGATAAGTTGAGCTTATTGGACCCTATCGAAGACCTCTGACGCCCTGTTTCCTGCGCCGTCCGGGCGCTTTTCCACCCTCTTCTTTCCCCACCCGGTGAGCCCATTCCGGCTGAGGTGTTCATCCTCTCGGAGCACCAACCCACAAGCCATGTCATCCGAAAGTGATAAAAATAGCCCGATAGCGACCAGATGAAGTTTCCCTATCGCGTCACAGCGACTCCATGATGCTCGCATGATGGTGATCCTGGTTGCCAACCCCGGTTTTGCGCGATTATCCCGCTCCTTGGTGAGAAGTTCGGCTTAGGGGCCGAGGCATCAAGGAAAGGAGGACCGTTCCATGTCGTGGCCAAGTGCGCAGTATGTCACAGCAGTCTCTGTCCTATGGCTGGTCTGGTCGCCCGCCCCAGCCGTCGCGGCCCAGCGCGACGGCCTCTTTTCCCCCATCGATCCTGTGGAGGCGCAGCTGGATTCGCCTGTGCCGGCCGCGCTCGATGCCATAACGGTCCGCCGTCGGTTGGTGACGATGGACTTGGAACGGCTGCAGCGCGCCCGGGCAGCCGCCTCCGTTTTCCCCCACTCCCGTGTTCACACCAAGACTGTGTCCCCGCGTCGTCCCCAGCGTGATGTGGAGCCCGGAAAGGATGGAACCCTGACTCTGAATCTGTTCGAGGACATCGTGTTCACCGGGATCGTCGAACGGACCGCGCCGACGTTTTCGGGCGGTTATTCGATCTCCGGCCGGGTGGTGGGTGAGCCGGTGGGCACGCTGACCCTCGTCGTCAACGGCGAGACGGTCGCTGGCACGGTGAGGACGCTGGGTGGCACATACCGGATTCGATCGGTGGGCGGCGGACTTTACGCCATCAGCGAGGTCGAGGAGCCGCCGCTCGAATGTGACGTGGTGGAGCCCGATTCCGGAACCGGCGACGTGCCCTGAGGACGCGGTGGCCGGAGGGCTGATCGCGCTTGCAAACTTCATGCGCCTCTTTCGAGTTCTCCTTTTCGTGCTCCCCTTCGGTGTGGCAGGCCACGTCCATGCCCAGAACTCCGTCGCCACCGACAAGGCTGCTCTGACCGCGCTCTACAACGCCACGGACGGTGCGAACTGGACGACCAATACCAACTGGACGAGCACGGAGCCGCTGTCTTCATGGTCCGGCGTGACCACCAACAGTGACGGGCGCGTCACGGCCCTGGTGCTGAACGGCAATGGTTTGGACGGGACGCTACCGACGGCGTTGGGCGACCTGAGCGAGCTCGAACAGTTGGATTTGCAAGACAACGCTCTCAGCGGCGCCCTCCCGTCGGAGTTGGCCAACCTGACCAATCTCACGTCCCTGCTCCTCAGCGAGAGCCGGGCATTGACCGGATCACTTCCTGACGGTCTGCGCGAGCTGTCCGACCTGGAGACCGTGAACATCGAGAAGACCGAACTCTGCGCGCCGGGGGATGACACCTTTCAAACGTGGCTGTCCACAATCACCTTCAGCGGCCTGATCTGTCCGTCGGCCGAGCAGTCGGTGATTGACGTGGCGGTCTTTTACACGTCGGCTGCCCGGGAGAACGTGGGTGGGACTGACGCGATCGCGACCGCGATCGACCTCATGGTCGCGGAGACCAACATGGCCTACAGCAACAGCGGCGCGAATCAGCGCATCAACTTGGTAGCGGCCGAGGAAGTGGTGGGATACAGGGAGACCAACGATTTGGCCATAGATGTCGGTCGTCTGCGCTCGACGTCGGATGGATATATGGACGAGATCCACGACATTCGCGATGAGGTTGCCGCGGACATCGTACTGCTGATAGCCGCCGGGCAATCAGGCCGCGCGTACCAGCTAAATGTCCCGTCAACAAGCTCCGAATCTTCTGCCTTTGGCGCGGTCAATGCTTACTCCGCCCCTACATTCGCGCACGAACTGGGCCACATCATGGGTGTCCGCCATGACCGGTACCAGGTCTGCGGCAGCAACTGCGGCGGTTTCACGCGGTTTCCATACGCCTTTGGCTACGTCAACCAGGAGGCGCTGGAGCCGGGCGCACCCGACACCGCCTTCTGGCGTACCATCATGGCGTACCCCAACCAGTGCGGCCGATGCTCGCAAATTCTCCGCTTCTCGAATCCGGATCAGATCTATCCCGATCCCGGCGGCGACCCCCTGGGCAAGGCCGGCCTCGATCCGTCACCGGGCGCCGACGGTCCGTCCGATGCGGTGCGAATGCTCAACCGGACGCGCGGCTACGTGGCGAACTACCGGAGCGCGCCGGCGATCACGGTGTCCTTTGATGCCGAGACATACACCGCAACCGAGGGTGGAATCACGGCGACCGTGACGGTCCGCGTGAGCGACGAGCCCAGCCGCGCGATTGACATTCCGGTCACGGCAACGAGTACCACCGGCGCCGCAGCGTCCGACTACACCGTACCGGCCAGCGTGTCCTTCGCTGCGAACGAGACCGAAAAGACCTTCACCGTCACGGCCGTCGACGATGCCGTGGACGATGACGATGAGACCGTGACCCTGACCCTGGGCTATCTGCTGCCCGGCGGCGTGAGTGCAGGCAGCCCGGCCACCGCCACGGTCATGCTGACCGACAACGATACCGTGACCGGCGCCCCGAGCGTCCTGAGCGTGTCGCTGACCTCGGACCCTGGCGGTGGATATGCGGTGGGCGAGGAGATCGAAGCCACGGTGCGCTTTGACAAGACGGTCATTGTGACGGGGTCGCCGCAACTCGGGCTGATGGTGGAGAGCAACACGCGCCAGGCGTCGTATCAAGGAGTGGCGCGCAATGCCGTGACGTTTTCCTACGAGGTGGCCACCGACGAAACCGATACGGATGGGGTGAGCATTGCCGAGAACGCGCTGTCGCTCAACGGCGGCACGATCCGGGACAGCGCCAATCGGAACGCGAGCCGGACGCACAGTGCGCTCGCCTCCGACGCGAACCACCGTGTGGACGGCGTCAAGCCGGTGCTGCAGATGGCCGTAGTGGATGAAACGATACTGACGCTGACCTACGACGAGCCGTTGGCCCAGCCGGCGCCCCGGGCCTCAGCGTTTTTCACCGTGGCGGTCAACCACCCCGAGAGTGGCAGATATGTGCCTAACGTGGTGGTGGACGGATCGGTCATGACGGTGACGCTGTGGGATCCGGTCTTGGCGGGCGAGGTGGTGACGGTGAAATTTTCAAATATTTCGGTTTTTGGCACGCCCCACCTCATCCGGGATCTCGCGGGCAACCCAGCGGCAAGCTTGCGCAGACACGAAGTGACGAATGTGACAAAGGAGCGGCACTACGACACCGACGGCGATGGGCTCATCGAGATCACGACGCTCGCCCAACTCGACGCGGTCCGTCATGATCGAAACGGCGACGGCGTCCCCACGGCCGGCGGGGCGAGTGCCTATCGCGCGGCGTTTCCCGACGCGTATCCGGAAGCGGACTCACAACTCCGTTGCGTCCTTGAGTGTCGTGGCTATGAGCTGATGGCGGATCTCGACTTCGACACTGACGGCGATGGAGATGTCGACTCAGACGACGCCTACTGGAACAACGGCGCCGGATGGAACCCCATTGGGAGGAGCGGATCTGATTTTCTGACAACGTTCGAGGGTAATGGCCACACCATTCGCAACCTGTTCATTGATCGGTCCTCGACGAACTATGCCGGGTTGTTTGGATATACCGACTGGGTGGCCGAGATCCGTCACGTCGGGCTGATCCAGGTCGATGTGGCAGCAAGAACGCACGTCGGCGGCCTGATCGGGACTAATCTGGGCACCATCACGGCATGCTACGTCACGGGCCAAGTGTCAGGCTTAGGCAATACCGGCGGCTTGGTCGGGTCTAACTACAAAAGTGTCCGGACCAGCTATGCGGCCGCCAAGGTGTCGGGAAGTTCGTCTGTCGGCGGCTTGGTCGGGTGGAATCTTGGCATCATCATCGAGGCGAGTTACGCCACGGGCGACGTGTCGGGGAGATCGTCTGTCGGCGGCCTGGTTGGGTATGAAGCTGGCAACACGGTCCGAGCGAGTTACGCCACGGGCCGGGTATCGGGGGAGACGAGCATCGGCGGGCTGGTCGGAGGGCTCGGCAGCAGTACGATCACAGCCAGTTACTGGGACACGACAACCTCGGGGCAGGCGACCGGAGACCACGGGACCGGCCAGACCACCGAGCAGCTCCAGGCGCCCACCGCCGACACCGGCATCTATGCGGATTGGGATGCTGACGAATGGGACTTCGGGGGGACCGACGAGTATCCGGTGCTGGTTGTGGATTTTGATGGGGACGGGGACGCAACGTGGGAGGAGTTCGGTTACCAGCTACGGTCCGGACCGACCTTGACTGCAAGATCGGCAACGAGTGATGGGCAAAACCAGGTGGAATTGGAATGGACGGCGGTGGATCTGAGTAGTGAATGGACCTCGGCGCCAAGTTTGTCCTACATCGTGACCCGAGACGATGGCACGACCCGTGAGGTCCTCTCTGAGAACACTGCAAGCCGCTCATACGTCGATTCTGAGGTGACCGGCGGCAACACCTATACCTATCAGGTAGCGGCCGTAATCAATGGCGGCGAATCGAGCCGCAGTGCCCGGGTGATGGTGGACATTCCGGTCCTGGCAACGGTGAGCCAACTGGAGATCACGTCGGACGCAGGATCGGATTCAACCTACGCGATCGGTGATTTGATCGAGGTGACGGTGACCCTCAGCGACGATGTCTTGGTGACGGGGACCCCGCAGTTGACTCTTATGGTGGGGGACCAGGAACGAACGGCGGACTACGACAGCGTCACGGATGCGGACGTCCTGTTCCACTATCGGGTCGGGACCGGCGACATTGATACCAACGGAGTGAGTATCGAGGCGGACAGCCTTTCGCTCAATGGCGGTACGATCAAGGACGGCTCGGACAACGAGGCCAACCTGGATCATCGCGCATTGGGGAACCAATCGCGGCACAAGGTGGACGGCATCAAGCCGGAGTTGGTCATGACCGACGGCGCCGTGGTCAACGGGGCGACGCTGACGCTGACATACACCGAGTCTCTGGACTCCTCTTCGATGCCACTGCCCGGTGCTTTCTTCGTTTCCGGAGGCTCTTCATCGCGAACAGTGTCCGGGGCCGTGGTGAGCGGAAGCACGGTGCGACTCACGCTGTCCCCGGCGGTGGAGCATTGGGAGACGGGGATCCAGGTGAGCTACATCATCCCGACCGGGATGGAGGCGATGCCGATTCAGGACCGGGTCGGTAACGATGCGGACGGACTGGGCAGCCAGCCGGTGACGAACCAGACACCGGACCGGATTCCACCGACGGTCACCTCGGTGGAGATCACGTCGGATCCTCCGGACAGCCGGGACGTCTACGGCATCGACGACGAGATTGAGGTGAAGTTGACCTTCAGCGAGACCGTCACCGTGTCCGGGACCCCGCGGGTGACGTTGAAGGTGGGGGAGCGGGATCGATCGGCGAACTACGAGAGCGTCACTGGGTCGGAGGTCGTGTTTGTCTACACGGTGGACGTCAACGACAGCGACACGGACGGGGTGAGTATCGAGGCGGGCAGCGTGTCCGGGGGGACGATCCGGGACATCGCCAGGAACAATGCGGTCCGGACCCACACGGCGGTGACGGCCGACACTGGGCAGAAGGTGGACGGCATCAAGCCCACTCTGGCGACGACCGACGGGGCGGTTGCCAACGGAACCATGCTGAGTCTGGCCTACAGTGAGCCATTGGACATATCCTCGGAGCCGGGGACCGACGCCTTCTCCGTGACGGGGGGCAACCAGACGCGGACGGTCACGGGAGTCCGGGTAAGCGGGAGCGCAGTGGAGTTGACGCTGAGTTCGGCGGTGGAACACGGGGAGACGGGCCTCCGGGTGAGCTACACGGTGCCGACCGGGTCGGGAGCGGCCCCGATCCAGGACACGGCGGGCAACGATGCGGCCCGGTTAAGCAGCCGGAGTGTCACCAACGTCACGGGCGACACGACGGGACCGGCGGTGCAGACCCTGAGGATCACCTCGATTGCGGGATCGGATTCCACTTACGCCGTGGACGATGCCATCGAGGTGACGGTGACGTTTAACGAGACGGTGGTGGTGACAGGGACGCCCGAATTGACCTTGAAAGTGGGCGGACAGAACCGAACGGCGGAGTACGAGAGCGTCTCGGGCTCCGCCGTCAAATTCGAGTACAAGGTGGTCTCGGGCGACCGGGACCGGGACGGGGTCAGCATTGACTCGGACAGCCTGTCTGGGGGGACGATCCGCGACGGAGCTCGAAATGACGCGACGTTAGACCACGCGGGAGTGGCAGCCAACTCGCGGCACAAGGTGGATGGCGTGGCTCCGATGCTGGCCACGACGGATGGGGCAGTCGTGAACGGAACCACACTGACTCTGGCTTACAGCGAGCCGCTGAGGTCCTCCTCGCGGCCGGCGGCGAGCGCCTTCACCGTGACGGGAGGCAGTGAGACGCGAACGGTGACGAGCGTGTCGGTGAGCGGGAACGCTGTTTTCCTGACCCTGAGTCCGGCGGTGCAGGACACGGAATTCGGCCTCCGGATGAGCTACGTGCCGAGTGGGAATCTGATCCGGGACAAGGTGGGCAACGCCGCGGACGCGTTGAACAACGAACCGGTCACGAATAACACAGGGGACACGGCGGGTCCGACGATCGAGACGGTGCAGATCACCTCCAATGCCGGGTCGGATTCGACGTACGCGGCCGGCGACACCATCGAAGCGACGGTGACGTTTGACGAGACGGTGGTGGTGACGGGAACGCCGCGGCTGACGTTGAACGTGGGGGGCCGGAGCCGGACGGCCAACTACCAAGACGTCACAGGGGCGGCCGTGAGATTCGAGTACCAGGTGGTTACGGGCGACACGGCCCCCTACGGGGTGAGCATTGATGCCAATCGTCTCTCCAGTGGGACCATCCGTGACGGAGCCCGGAACAACGCGGTGCTGACCCATGCGCCGGTGGCGGCCGATTCCCAGCACCAGGTGGACGGGATCAAACCGGCGCTGGCGACATCCGACGGGGCGGTGGCCAACGGGACGACGCTCAACCTGGCCTATGGCGAGCCTTTGGATTCGTCGTCGGAGCCTGCGTCGGACGACTTCAGCGTGACCGGAGGGAGTGAGACCCGGACGGTCACCGGAGTCCGGGTCAGCGGAAGCGCGGTGTTCTTGACGCTGAGCCCAGCAGTCACGGACGGAGAAAGTGGCCTCCGGGTGGGCTATGAGCTGGGATCGAATCCGATCCAGGACATGGCCGGCAACGACGCGGACCGGTTGAGCAACAAGAGCGTCTCCAACAAGACGGGAGACACGACAGGGCCGACGGTGTCAACGGTGCGAATCACGTCGAGTGCGGGATCGGATCGGACCTACGGCGTGGACGACACCATTGAAGTGACGGTGACGTTTGACGAGACGGTGGTGGTGACGGGAACGCCCGAAGTGACGCTGAACGTCGGGGGCCGGAATCCGACGGCGGAGTACCGGAGCGTCTCAAACCGGGCCATGAAGTTCACCTACCGCGTGGTGACGGACGATTCCGACGAGGATGGGGTGAGCATCGAGGCGAACCGCCTGTCTGGAGGAACGATCCGCGACGGGGCGGGCAATAACGCTACCTTGGATCACGACGCAGTGGCGGCCAGTATGAGCCACCAGGTGGACGCGGTGGCTCCGGCGCTGGCCCCGACCGACCCGGCGGTGGTCAACGGTGCGACGCTGACGCTGACCTACAACGAACCCCTGAATACGTCCTCCCGGCCGGCGACGAGTGACTTCACCGTGGAGGGAGGCAACGAGATGCGCACCGTGACCCGGGTTCAGGTGACCGGGAGTGAGGTGCGGCTGACGGTGAGTCCAGCAGCGGAGTACGGAGAAACCGGGATCCGGGTGAGCTACGAGTCGCGATCGAATCCGATCCAGGACCGGGTCGGCAACGATGCCGAGGCCTTCAGGGACGAGTTCGTAGACAACCAGACGCCGGACACGACGGCCCCGTCGATCGAAGGGATCGAGATCAGCTCCTATCCGGGGACGGATGAGACCTACGCGGTCGACGACATGATCTCCGTGACGGTGCGCTACGACGAGACGGTGACGGTGGACACGGTGCGGGGGACACCGACGCTGGACCTGCTGGTGGGGAACCGGAGGAAGCGGGCCAGCGCCGGCACGGGTCCCGCCCGGGCGGCGGTGGTGTTCGTCTACACGGTGGAGAAGGGGGACGAAGACGAGGACGGCGTGAGCGTCCCGCGCGGAAGTATCGCGCTCAACGGGGGAAAGATCCTGGATCTGTCGGACAATCCGGCGGGGCGGAGCTACGAGGCGGTCGAGACGCAGCCGGACCACAAGGTGGACGCGAGCGTACCGGGACTGGAGGGCGTGACGGTGCATGGCTCGCGGGTGTCGCTGACCTACGACGAGCCACTGGATGTGGGATCGCGGCCGGCGAGTTCCGACTTCGCGGTGACGGTGGACGGGAATGACCGGACGGTCATCCAGGTCCAGGTGAGAGGAAACAGCGTCACCTTGACGCTGACCTCAGCGGTGGCGGCGGGCGAGACGGTAAGGGTGAGCTATACACCCGGGTTCGACCCGATCCAGGACGAGGTGGGCAACCCGGTGGAGGCGTTGACCGATCAACGGGCGGACCCGCCACTGGTGAGCATCGCAGCCAAGCAGGGATCCGAGACGGTCACGGAAGGCGACCCCGTAGAGTTCACCCTGACGCGGGGGCCGCCCACGGAGGCCTCACTGACGGTGAGCCTGGAGGTCACGGAGTCGGGATCGATGATCGAGACCTCGGGCGGGTACGAACCGCCGGACGAGGTGGAGTTCCCGTCCGGACAGGACACGGCGACGCTGGAGGTGTTGACCGACGATGACGACGTCGCCGAATCCACGAGCCGGGTCACCGCCCGGCTGCAGCCGGGAGCCGAGTACCGGCTGGGACCCACTTCGACTCAGAGCGCCCGGGTCACGGTCCAGGACAACGAAGTCTCGGCCCCGCCGCCACCTCCTCCACCGCCTCCGCCTCCTCCTCCGCCGCCGCCACCACCGCCGCCTCCTCCTCCGCCACCACCGCCTCCGGCTGCGACTGTGCCCACGGCAGCATTGAACCTGCAGGCAGAATCCGGGGACGGTGAAGTGACTCTCTCCTGGGAGGCCCCCGAGAGCGACGGCCGCTCCGCCCTCACCGGCTACGAGGTCCGGATCGACCGGGCCGGGGAGTGGATCTCCACCGGTTCCACGGACCTGACCCATACGGTCACTGGACTGACCAACGGCCGGACCTACGTTTTCGAGGTGCGGGCGGTGAATTCGGTCGGTCCAAGTCCTCCCTCCAGCCCGGTCGAGACCACGCCCATGGCCGAGGAGGTGATCCTGGAGTTCGCCCATTTCGGAAACGGGGTCTCGGGCAACGATGTCCTCATCACCTCCGACCTGGTGCTGGTGAACGTCGCCGAGTCGGAGATTCGTCCCGCCGTCTACTTCTTCGACGGGGAGGGAGATCTGTTTGAAGCCGAGTCCGTGGTGGATGTCGGAGACGATCTGGAGATCCGGGACGACGGAGGGCTGTCGCCCCGGACGGAGATCGCTTCGCTGGGCGAGCTGACGATCTCCACCCACGGCCGGGGAGAGGTGGTGACGGGATCGGTGCGGGTGGTTTCGGACGGACCTGTCGGCGGAGTGGTCCGCTTCGACATCCCCGGCATCGGCGTCGCCGGTGTCGGCGCCAGCGAACCCACGGCGGACGCCCTGTTCCCGGCCCGGCGGCAGGACGGAGGGATACGCACCGCGGCAGCCATCCACAACCTGGGGATGGAGGCCGTCGACGTGCAGTGCCGATTGATGAAGGACGGCAGGGTGCTGGAAGAGGGGGAGATCAAACTCAGCGCGAACGGCCAGGATGCGCAGTTCCTCGAGGAAGTGTTCACGGAGACCGACACCACGGACTTCGTGGGGTCGGTGCGTTGTACGGTCCCGGCCGGTGAGTCGTTCACGGGAGTGGCGGTGGAGCTGGATTCGGACAACCGGATCTTCACCACTCTGCCGGTGGTTCCCGTGGAGCCGATGGGTGGCGAGCAGGAAGCAACGACCCTGACTTTCGCGCACTTCGCCAATGGCACTTCCGCCGACGGAACCTTGATCACCTCCGACCTGGTGCTGGTGAACGTGGCGGCGTCAACGGCCCGGCCGGCCATCTACTTCTATGATCGGGCGGGCGATCTTCTGGACCCGGAATCGATGGTGGATATCGGGGAGGATCTGGTGGTGCGAGGCGACGGAAGTCTGACCGTCCGAACCGCGATCGCTCGCCTGGGTGAGTTGACGATCTCGACGCATGGGCGGGGAGAGGTCGTCACGGGCTCGGTGCAAGTCGTGTCCACGAGTCCCATCGGCGGTGTCCTGCGATTTGACATCCCGGGCGTCGGCGTGGCCGGGGTCGGCGCCAGTCAACCCTTGACCGACGCCCTGTTCCCAGCCCGGCGGCAGGCGGGAAGAATCCGCACGGCGGCGGCCATCCGGAATCTGGAGCCACAACGCGCCCTGGTGCGGTGCCGGTTGATGAGCCAGGGTGAGGAACTGGAGCGGGTGGACATCCGTCTCGACGGCAATGGGCAAAATGCCCGGTTCATCGAAGAGGTGTTCACGAGGACGGACACGACCGACTTCGTCGGGTCGGTCCGGTGTACGGCAGCGGGAGACGGGATGTTCACTGGAGTGGCAGTGGAGTTGGACACCGGCAACCAGATCTTCACGACCCTGCCGGTGGTGCCGGTCCAGCGGTAACCATCTCCCTCTAGGAGAGCATCCCGCTCGACGCCCGTTAACTGAAATTAACCGGCATCGCCCCCTCCCACACCTGATTCGGAAATCCTCCCTGTTGTGGTCACCCCCGGCCCCGGTGAGCCTCCCACGGCGAAAAACTCACATTTCCTGATGCGTCCCTCCTACCCTCTGTGGGGAGGTCCCACGGGGGGCAGGAGGACCAGGAAGAAGGAGGTGCCGTGATGAGATTCCAAACCATGAAGTCAGTCCGGATCCAAATCGTCTCTTTGATGCTGGCGGGATTGATCTCCATGCTAGCCCATGGGGAGGTGATCCCCGGCCGCTGGGAGAAAGTGTCTGCCCTGGACTTGGGAACACCCATCACGTTGGAACTCAAGAACGGAGATCAGGTCGAAGGAAACTTCGAAGGACTGTCCGCATCAGACGTGGACGTCGAGACCCAATCCGCTCGGGCGGTGATTCCGAAGGCGGACATCCAGACGATTGCAACTCAGAAGAAGGGTGGCGCGGCAAACGGCGCCCGGAAAGGAGCGATCATCGGAGCCGCAGCGGGAGCTGGGGTTGGGGCTGCAGGCATGATGATGACCCTTGCCAATAGAGACGGCAACGAAGACCTAGGAGAAGCGCAGGGACTCTTTCTATTGTTTGTCCCCGCAGTTGCAACTGGAATCGGGACTGCGTTGGGCATTTTCACTGGCG
Source organism: Acidobacteriota bacterium (assembly GCA_965217775.1). GTDB lineage: Bacteria > Acidobacteriota > UBA6911 > RPQK01 > JAJDTT01 > JAJDTT01. The sequence continues at coordinate 23,396 of CBDCJH010000002.1, read as the reverse complement.
CCGTCACCAAGAGCGATGCAATCGTAGTCTACAAAGCTCCCGGAACTCCCTAGAGTCCCAAGCACAGAGATTCGCAAGGGGGAGACGAAAAGGGCCGTTGTGGGGACGATCCACGGGGGCAGGAGCGTGATGATTCGAAGGTGACCGCGAGCGTCCATCGACAGATTTCCGAGTCACTTCAAGGAGGTGGACACCATGGTAACTCTCATCCGCAAGAGCAACAGATGGCTGAGGAAGACCACAGCGGCGGGGATAATCCCGTTGCTGCTGGCGCAAGTCTTGATCGCTCTAGTCTGTGTTCCCGAGGCGCTGAATGCCGCCACGGAGATTCGCCGCGAGATGACCATGGAGGAGCTTCGGGATTTTGTGAGCGGAGAGAAACAGTTAACGGTGTTGCTCTCGGAGGGGGGTGCCGTCCGGGGCGATGTGATTGCCGTTCAGGACAGTGGCATTCATCTCGGTCGCATCACAATGGCTACCGATAGAACGCGCTTCCCTGGGGGTGGGGACGCCATAGTCCCCAAAGCGTCAGTCAATGAAATCCGTGTGGAGAGAATAGAAGGTAAATCGCGGGGACTGGGGCTGCTTCTGGGAACCGGATCTGGGTTGTCATTTCCGATTGCCATCGGTGTCCGAGGATGGAGGGAATTGAGCCGCTCCGCAGCTGTGGGTCGGATGGTTGGCATGGTGTGTGCGCCTGTGGGTGGGGGCGTTCTCGGCTATTTTCTGGGCAAACAATTGGATCGCCAGACGACAATCGTCACAGTCGTCGACTGATTTCCGGAATTTCTCCGTGGGGTATCCACCCCGATTCCCAGAAAATGCCCGTGCGGCAGAGCGACCTTTTCCCCCCTGCTGTGGCCATTCCTGGCCTCGGTGAGCCCAACCGGGCGAGAAAATCACATTTCCTGATGCGTCCCTCCTGCCCTCTGTGGGGACGGTCCCATGGGGGGCAGGAGATCCAGGCAGAAGGAGGTGCCATGATGAGATCCCCAACCATGAAATCATGCCGGATCCAAATCGTCTCTTTGATTCTGACGGGATTGATCTCCATGCCAGCCCATGCGGAGGTGATCCCCGGCCGCTGGGAGAAGGTCTCTGCTCTGGACTTGGGAACACCCATCACGGTGAAACTCAAGAACGGAGATCAGGTCGAAGGAAACTTCGAAAGCCTGTCCGCATCGGACGTGGACGTCGAGACCCACTCCGCTCGGGCGGTGATTCCGAATGCGGACATCCAGACGATTGCAACTCAGAAGAAGGGTGGCGCGGCAAACGGTGCCCGGAAAGGAGCGATCATCGGAGCCGCAGCGGGAGCTGGGCTGGGGATTGCAGGCATGATGATGACCCCTGCCAATAGAGCCGGCAACAAAGACCTAGGAGAAGCGCAGAGACTTATATTGTTCGTCCCCGCAGTTGCAATTGGTATAGGGACTGCGTTGGGTATTGTTACTGGCGCCGTCACCAAGAGCGACGCAATCGTGGTCTACAAAGCTCCCGGAACTCCCTAGGAGGCTGTCCGAGAATAGGGCTGTCACCGACGCTCCCTAAAATAGGGGGAACAGATCATCAGGAGAATGTCGGATGGCCCCCCGATTCAAGCCCTATCGCAAGGACTATTGCCAGAGTCGGTTGTTTGCGACCAACCTGTTCGACCTCTTGCCGGAGGATCACGAATGTTTCCTCTATCAGGAGCTGTTCGAGCAACTGGACACGTCGGATGTGGAGGCCCAGTACAGCGACCGGGGCCAGCGCGCCTACGCGCCGCGCCAGATCGTTTCGATCCTGATCTACGCCGACAGCCGCGGCGTGTTCAGCTCCCGGCAGATCGAGCAGCGCTGCCGGGAGGATCTGGGGTTCATGTACATCGCGGGGAGGAACTGCCCGAACTTCCGGGTGTTGAGCGATTTCCGGAAGGACCGCGGGGAATTCTTCCGGGCTGGCTTCAAACAGACGGTGCAGTTGGCGCTGGCGCTGGGGCTGGTGTCATTGGGACACGTGAGTCTGGACGGCTCCAAGTTCAAGGCGAACAGCTCGAAGCACAAGGCGATGAGCTACGGACGGCTGAAGCAGAAGGAGCAGGAATTGTGCGAGGAGATCGAAGCCTTGACCCGGCAGGCGGACCGCTGCGACGAGGAAGAGGATCGGGTCTACCAGGAGCGGACCGGGTATGAGCTGCCCGATGACCTGCGCGACAAGAAGCAGCGGTTGAAGAAGGTCCGGGAGATGAAGCAGACGCTGGAAGCGCGGGAGCAGGAGCTTCGACCGGGTCAGAAGATCGAGGACAAGAAGCAGATCAGCATTGCGGACCCCGAGGCGCGGATCATGAAGCAAAAAGGGGACTTCGAGTACGCGTACAACGCACAGATCAGCGTGGACGGCAAGTCGCAGGTGATCGTGGGTCAGCATGTGAGCCAGCAGGCGAACGATGCCCAGGAAGTGGCTCCAGCCTGGGATGAGGTGGAGGAGACGAGCGACGGGAAGGAGCCGTTGCGACGGGCGATGAACGAGCGGATGTCGCAACCGGAGAGCCAGGCGATCTACGCGCGTCGCAAGGCGACCGTGGAGCCGGTGTTCGGGCAGATCAAGAACTCGGGATTTCGGGGATTCGGGCTGCGGAGCAAGGCGAAAGTGGCGGCGGAGTTCTCGCTGGTCTGCGGGGCGCACAACCTCAAGAAAATCATTTTTGCGGCACTGCGGGGAGAGGTGTGTCCGGAGTTCGGGAAGCGAGCGGCCTGGGCATGAAAAAGGGGCGGATAAAGGGGGATGAAGTCACAAACCGGCCTCTATCGGCCCTTTTCGAGTCGAAAATGGCGCAAAAACTCGAGTTCACCGGCTTTGAAGGCCGGGATTCGATGGTCTTCCAAGCCAACGACCATCGCCCATGAGCGTTGTCATGGACGAACGTCGCTCAATACCGAGTTCTCGGACAGCCTCCTGGGCGATTTTAAGTGCAAATGGTGGCAACTCTTGTAGAAGCGGCCTTTATGGTTGCCCTGTCCCTCGGGCAGGCGGGATGCACCTCCGGCCGACGGTTTCACGAATTCTGAAAGCGGTGAATCGTTCCCGGGTGACGACCGGTCCCATCGGCACGGTTACAGAACCGAAAAGGAGAACCCAAGATGATCTATGAACCCACGATGCTGGACATCGGACATTCCAAGCAGGTCTTCGTCGACGACCTGGTCATCGAGTCGGTGGAGAACGTCTGCCGCACCTGGCACCAGCCGACCCGGGTCGAGAATCCGGTCATCGTCAGAGACCGGCCCTGGGAACAGATCACCTATTTCACCTTCAACGGCTCCCGCGTGGTTCGCGACCCCAAGGACGGGATCTTCAAATGCGTCTATCAGATCTGGAACCGAGGAAAGACACCTCACGATCCACCGGCGTTCCATCTCCTGTACGCCGAGTCCGAAGACGGGGTGCACTGGCGAAAGCCGGAACTCGACGTGTTCCAACATGAGGGCCGGGACACCAACATCGTCATCCCCAACGCCTACGGCATGACCTATATTCTCGATCCCCACGAGGAGGAGGCTGCCCGGCGATTCAAAGCCATCTATCTCAGCTATCTCCCCAAGAAGCTGTTCGAGTCCTCCTGGAAGGTGATGGCGGCCACGTCCGAAGACCTGAGGCACTGGAACGACCTGCCGGAACGGCCCCAGATGGGCCGGTCCGGGTCCAAAATGGATGATTCGAACGCTCTCTCCTACGATCCCTTCGGCCGGATCTTCATCCTCAACATGCGCCATTACGACATGTACGCCATCGCCCGGAACCTGGGCAATCCGGAGCTGGAAGCTTGGACGATCTGTCCGCCCTACTATCCCCTGGATTGGCGCCGCATCAACAAACGGCGGATCTGGCAGACGGAGAGCGCCGACATGATCCATTGGTCGGAGCCCTATGCGGCATTGACTCCCGAGGACGGCGAAGACGGCCTGGACGAGACCTACTACGGCTTCTACCCATTTGCGGCCGGCGGCGTGCAAATGGGGTTCCTCAACACCATGAGCTACGTCTCGAATGAGATGGGAGTCCGACTCGTTTACAGCCGTAACGGGAAGACGTGGCACCACTTGAACAAACGCCAGCCCTTCCTCACACCCCGAGGCGAAGGCCACTGGGACGCCTACATGGCCACCATCACCCACGAGCCCATCCGGGTTGGAGACGAGCTCTTCATCTATCACGGTGGTTCTTCCAACCATCACGATTGGTGGATTTCCGGTGCCCGGGAGGGTTTGGACGTACCCGAGGTGACGGACCCGGACGGGGTCAACTACGCCCTGGGTCTGGCCAAGTTGCGGGTGGACGGGTTCGTCTCTCTGGACGCCGGCCCCACGCGGCGCGGCATCCTGGTGACGCGGCCTCTGATCTCGGAGGGGCGGCGGCTGAGGGCCAATATGCGGTGTTACGGCGGGGGCTCGATCGCCGCGGAAATCGTCGATCTCCGGGATCAGGTCATCCCCGGTTTCAGCCGGGAAGAATGCGATGTCTTTCGAGGAGACTCGGTCGAACACACGTTCTCCTGGAACGGCCGGACCGAGATGCCGCCCGTGCCCGAGGAGACTGCTCCCTACCCGGCGCCCGAGTTCGAGCGATTCCGCAAGATCCGATTCTTCATGGAGAAGGCCGAACTGTACTCGTTCGCCTTGGCCTGACAAGTGCCGCCGACAACGGTTGTGGACAGCCGCGGACCCGCAAGGCTGCCGGATTTTTCAACGCCGGCGGCGCCGGACGGGCCGACTCTCCTCCCAAACCCCCGGGAGCCGCTTCCTGCTGTCAGTCGAGTCTACCCGGAACCAGCTACTGGAGTTCGGCGACTTTGGCCTTCAACGGACGATAGCCGTATTCGTTGAGGACGGCGATGGCGCCCAGATCGGTCCGATTGCGGGCCACCCGGACGTAGGCTTCCGTGGCTTCGCGTAGCGTCTCCAATCCGTTCCGGGCCTGACTGAGGGCCTCTTGGCGTCGACCGACCTTCTCAGCCAGGGCTCCCCGGTGCAATGCTTCCACCGTGTTGGCGTAACCCAGGGCAAACTCCAACCGCCCCACCCAGAACTGGGGATACCATCGTCCTTGCGGCTCCGACTTCTCCCAGGCACGCCGGGCCGCCTCCAGTGCCTCCCGGTAATCCCGTTGCACGTATCCCAGATAGGCCGGAACCGGCTGGGGCCTCCAGAACTTCATCATCATTCGAGGCACATAAAAGGCAAATGGAATGTCAAGACGCTGCGCTCCGGCCGTGACCCCGGCCTCGGGACTATCGGCCCGGCTGGTGGCCAAGGTGAGAGTGGCCGATTCCACAAGATCGAAGGCCGCCACCAAATCTTCGACAGCCCCTTCCCCACAAACGGTCCGGACCAGATCGCGCGCCACCAGCTTCGGATTCGCCTCCCGGTCCCAGCCGGCTTGCGCCAGATAGGCCAAGACCGCGTCGTGGTCCGCCGGAAAGCGTTCGCGAGCGATGAATCCGGTCCAACCATGACGATGCAATTCCCGCAGGACGTCATGCAGCACGGTCGGCCGCAGTTGCGGCACCAGACCCACCACATCGTCGTCCAGCGTCACATGCATGAAACCCGGCACTTTCTGCGTGTTCAGGGTTGAGAGAACCTCGGCGCGCGGCAGGAAGTGCTCCGGCTGGTTCTCGGGGTGGATCCCGACTTCGGATCCCGCGGGCAGAATCCGGTCGAAGAAGGGGAACAGTTCCTCGGCGGGTCCCTCATAGACGAACTTCATGTCGGGGCGCATGGTGCCCTTGAGAATTTCAGGATCATTCAGCAGGCGATCATAGAAATAGAGGGAGGTGAGATCGCCTTTGAGCTGCGCCGCGCCCAGCTCTCCCGGCCAGCGCCCGGACCCCTGGCGCTGCCCGGACGCCGCCACAATCTCCTGAAGCGAACGTATCCGGCTGATTCCGTATTTGGCATCCAGCAGTTTCCAGGCGCGTTCATACTCCGCCAGCCATTGCTTTTCCTCCGGCATCGCAACGCTCACGCGGTCCGCTTCCGGATAGGTGTTGACCGTCGCGCGCAGGATGGCGGCGGACAGGTCGAATACCACCGGGTCGTCCACGGGCGTGTTCGAACCGGGACGCACCGCGAGCTGAAATGACTTCTCCGCTCCTCTCAACAAGGGCGCGAATTCGGGAGGAAAATCGTTGGTGGGAGCGGTGACGTCGCACTCCAGGCCCCGGCGGTGCGCGTATTCGATCAGATTGTGCACCTGCCGCTCGCCGGCGGCCATCATGTCCACATAACGACCTCTCACGGGCAGATCCGGATTCCAGAATTCGCTGGCATCTTCGAACAGCTCCCGCCCCCACATGTCCGGTGTGATGGGAAACCGCTGACCGTACCAAAGGGAGGTAGAGCGCCGTTTGATCCCCTTGTGCTCCCAGTGCAGATAAGGCTGGTACATGTAGGGGTAGATGTGCAGCCGATTGAACTTCATCTTTGCGAGCTGGTCGATCAGGATCCGGAAGTCGGCCATGCCCCAGGACTCACCGCTGGGAGCGAAGTCCTGAATGCTCGGGTGTCCCCGAACTCGAAAGACCGGCTCCATCACGACATCCAGGTCCGTAAGCTCGAACGCTTTCCCCCGGTCCGGCAATACGTCCCGGTCCGTGAAATAGCGTACGCCCCAGCGCTCCACCAGCTCGTAGACCGCCCACAAGGTCGCTTGGGGACTGCCTCCGGCTACGATCAGTGCCGGCCGTCCCCCCAGCTCCGTCCGTCGCAGCACGATTCCCTGATCGCTGACCTCCGGAAAGGGCGGTCTCCCGGTCACCCCCTTCACCGTCGCGTTGGTCCGCGGACTGCCGATCAGAATCACCGCTTCGGAGGTGGCGGAAGGGCTCCGCGCCGGATAGGCCTGAATCCCATAGAGCTGGGCCAGGTAGTCACACAGCTCGCGGGCCGCAAAGCGCTCCAGCTCCGGCGCCGCACTGCCCATCACGACATCCACCTGTGGAAGCCGTTTGCATGCCAAGCCCGGCACCAATAGCAACAGCAGTGTCAGACGAATCAACCCTCTTCCAAGACTCATGACTATTCCCTTCCATTCGTTGCCCTCACCGGCATTCATTGTCGCAGGACGACGGCATTCGACCGGCCTTGCATCCCGGCTGAACGCGTGCAGTTTTCGATGGCCATTGACAATATTATGAAGTAGCTGGACAACCCAGCGCGAGGGTCGCCCCGACGCCTCCTCCTCCCGGTTCTTCTCTTTATCTTGAAATAATTCGTGTTTCTCAGAAGTTGACATCGACTCCCGGGGACCGGATCATGAGCGGAACACGGAATCACCGGAGTTCAGTTTATTTTCGGCGGCGGTGGGGCATGGACCACAAGGATCCCCACCCATAGCGACAGGGGCAGAGGCCTCAATGCCCCGATCCGTCAGGTCGACCGACTCCCCAATCCGCCCCGCGTGAGGTTATGCCATGACGTCGAGTGAACAATCGTCTCCCTCCACCCGATTCGGCTCGATGTGGGGCGATCCCACGTTGTGGTTCGTGCTCGTTCTGGTCTTCATTTATGCCGGCGTCTACAACTTTCTTCCCATCACTTTCCCGGTTTTCAGGGAGTTCTTCTCGGCCAATCTGGAACAGATGGGTCAGAGCCAATCCCTCTTCTTCATCAGCGGCATCGTCTTCAGCCTTATCGGCGGATGGATCATCGGCAGCATAGGGCTCCGGCGTGCTCTGGTGGGCGCGCTGTTGGCTGTGGTGGCGGCCATGTGCGTGATCGGCAGCGCCGTCGGTTTCCCCATGGTTCTGGTGGGAGCCTTCTGTTTCGGCTTGGCCATGTCGGCCCTGAACGTCGTCTTCAGCTCGATCATCAGCGCTCATTTCGGAGACAAGCGGCAGAGCGTGTTCTTCCTCGCCGGCTTGGCGGATGGAAGCGGCGCCGTGGTGGGAGCCGCCGCTCTCGGAGGATGGTTCGCGTACGCCGATCGGAGCGGCGGAAGCTGGCGGGTCGGATACTACATCGCCGCCGCCGTCGTCCTGGCGCTGGTCCTTTGGGCTTGGCGCCTGCGCTCCGAGTCGGTGCGCCGAGGCGGCCCCGATTCGGACTCCCGGCTTCCCGCGCTCTCGGTGATGAGGGCCGTGCTGACGACTCCCGCCTTCTACACGGCGGGCTTTCTCGGGCTGTTCCACGGCTTGTCGCAGGGCGGGATGATCTCCTTCATCGGCCAACTCTATCAGTTCAGGTTCGAGATCGATGCCGCAGAGGCGGCCTATTTCATCAGTCTGAACTCGGCCGGACTGTTCGGAGGACGATTCATTCTGAGCTGGATCACCGCGCGCTGGCGGATCCCGGAACTGGTGGTGCTCACCGTATGCGCCGGAGGGGCGACCCTGGCCTTCGCGGCGACCATCAGTGCGCCCACCTACCTTTGGGGCGTGGCGATGTTCACCGTGTCCGGGATGTTCGTATCCGGTAACGGTCCCTCGCTCAGTTCCTACATCGGCCTGCGATTCTCCTCCCACCTGGCGATGGCCTACGCGCTGTTCAACGGTTTCAATGCCGTGGGAGCTGCCATGAGTCCTTATCTGATCGGCACCATGGGCGATCGCTACGGCGTGGAGTTGAGCATCTGGCTGGGTCCGGTGTTCAGCCTGAGTCTCTCGGTGCTGGCCATCATCTGGTTCCTGCGCGAGAAGGCGCGAGCCGCCGACTGACGAGGTCGTCGGCAACCGGTTGAGGTCCCGAAGTTCAGCGCCCCGATTCCGACACCAGGAACCGTTCAACAAAAGGCTCATTGAGCGTAATCCCCAGGCCGGGGCCATTCGGCACGGCGATACGGCCATCGACCGCCTGCAACTTTTCTTGCGTCAGTTCGTGCCGCAGGGGCGAATCCTCGACGCAATCCTCGAAGATAAAGGCGTTCTTGCAGGTGCTGATCCAGTGCAGGCAGGCCGCTACGCTGATGGGCGTCTTGTAGCAGTGGTTGCAGAGGCGGGCGCCGGCCTCTTCCACCCGCTGCCGAATGTAAGAGGCTTCGGTGAATCCGTTGCGCGCCAGGTCGACCTGGTAGACGTCCAACGCGTGCCGGTCGATCCAGGGCCGGAAGGCGGCCCGGCCGCATTCCCCCTCTCCCGCCGCGATCAGAACCGGCGAACGGTCCCGAAGCCAGACGTATCCATCGATATCGTCCTGTTCCAACGGCTCTTCCAGCCAGCCGATCCCAAATTCATTGAACGCCTCCGCCCGCCGTAGCGCCGTTTTCGCATCCCAAACGCAGCCGGCGTCGATCAGGAGAGTGTTCTCGCCGCCGATGCCCTGCCGTCCGCCTCGGACCAACTCGAGGTCCAGGGCCTCGCTCTCTCCCATCGGTTCCCAGCCGAACTTGATGGCCCCGTAGCCCGCTTCGCGCCAGCGCTGGGCGATCTCGCGGGTTTCGGATCCGTCCCTGCCGAACAGGATCGACGCATACGCCGGGATACGATCGTGATGACGCCCGCCCAGCAGTCGCCAGATCGGCTGGTTGAAGAGTTTTCCCTTGAGGTCCCACAGAGCCAAGTCGACACCCGCCATGGCAGTGATGACGACCCCGCGGCGACCGTAGTACATGGTGCGCCGATACATCTTGGACCAGATCCGGTCCGTGTCGACCGGGTCTTCCCCGATCAAGAGCTCCCTCAGGCCGCAGGCGATGCTGTGGCTGAACGGAGCGTCGATGATCGACTTCACGACTTCGGGGCTCGCGTCAACTTCCCCGATCCCTTCCAGACCCTGATCGGTACGGATACGGATGATCACCGTGTCCTGAGTGCCGGCCGTCTTGGCCTCGACGTTTTCGATCCGCAGAACCTGACAGATGACATGGGTAATTTTCATGGGCTTATCCTCCGCACGTTGGCAAGGCGGGGCCGGGTCGAATCCGCCTATTCCTGGTACAGCTCAATGGCCCGGTCCAGGCTTTCCCGGTCGCCCACCAGCACGACCGTGTCGCCGGCCCGGTAATGGAACTCCGAGTCGCGTTGGTAGATGGGCTGACCCTCCCTCACCACAGCGATCTGCACGACGCCCGTACGCCGCCTCAAATGCAACAACGTGGCGTTCATTCCGATGACTCTCGCTCCCTCCCTGATTTCCATCAGCTCCAGCGCATCGTGAATGCCGAGATGCTTCAGTGAATCGAGTCGCAGATCCGGCTGGGCGGTGCCGCGCAACAGCCCGTAGTGTTCCGTACGCACCGTCTCGGCTTCCTGCCAGATCCGGTTGATGGGAATCCGGTAGCTTTCGAGGGCCTTGGCGAACAGTTCGATGGAGGCTTCAAACTCCTCGACCACCACGTCCGTGGCCCCGAGCGACATCAACTCGTCGATGGAGCGAGTGTATCGGGTACGCACCACGATCCGGGCCTCCGAATTCAGGTCGCGGGCGGCCGCGACGCCGCGCCTCTCCTCGGTCGGTGAGGATATGGCGAAGACAATGACCCGAGCGCGAGGTGCGCCGACGTGCTCCAGGACGGCGGGCTGGGACCCGTCCCCGAACTCCACCGGGACCCCGTCCCCGCGTGCGCGCCGGACGAGATTCGCGTCGTGTTCGACGGCGATGCAGGTGATACCCGCCGCATTGAGCACCCGTGCCAAATATCGACCGGCGAGGCCGTAGCCGACAATGACAGTGTGGTCGGACATCGCCTCGGCCGAGGCGGCATCGGCGCCGGCGAGTCGCCGCAACCTCTTGCCGGACGGCGCAATGCGTTCGGCGATGGGCCGAGCGGCGCGAATCAGAAACGGCGTGGCCATCATCGACAGGACCGCCGCACTGAGGAACAACTGGTAGTCGCCCTCGCGAAAGAGCTCCAGGCGCAACCCCTCCGCAGCGAGCAGTATGGAGAATTCGCCAAGCTGTGCCAGGGTGAGGCCACTGATCAGCGCGGTCGACAGCCGTCCGCCCACCGCGAGGACCGACACCGTCGCCAGCGTGACCTTGAGCGCAAACAGGACCGCCAGCAGGGGAACCAGCACGCCCAGTTGCGTCATCACGGCGGAAATGTCGAGCAGCATGCCGATGGAGATGAAGAATACCCCGCTGAACACGGCCCGAAAGGGCAGGACGTCCGACAACGCCTGCAACCCGTATTCCGATTCCGAGATGACCAGGCCGGCGATGAAGGCGCCGATGGCGATGGAAAAACCCACCGCTGCAGTCACCACGGCGGTACCGATGCAGAAGAAAGCGACGCACAGCGTAAACAGTTCGCGGTCGCGGAACAGCACGATCCGGTCCAGCGTCCGCCGGACGATGAACCGGCCGCCGATCATGAGCGCAGTGATGATCGCGAGTCCGCGCAGAAACTCGATGCCCATGGTGCTCACATCAGCGGTTCCCAGTCCGGCGAGCACCGGCAGCACCAGAATGGCCGGCAATACGCACAGATCCTGGAAGAGCAGGATGGAGATGACGGAGCGCCCGTGCGCCGTGTCCAGTTCGGCCCTGTCCGAATAGATCTTGGTGACGATGGCGGTGGAAGACAGCGCGGCGACGGCGCCGTAGAAGATCGCCTGGCCGGACGGAACGCCGAAGGCGATGGCTGACGCCGCCACGGCGAGCAGTGTGCAACCCACCTGCAACCCTCCCCCGACAAATACCGAGCGCGCCCACTGGCGGACGTGGGACAGGGACAGCTCAAGTCCCACCGCGAAGAGCAGCAGGGCGACGCCGATTTCGGCCAGAACCTCCACTTCATTGGTGGCGCCGATCAGCCCGAATCCATTGGGACCCACCAGGATTCCGGCCACCAGGAAACCCACCAGGGAGGGAGCCGACAACCGGTGCGCCAGCGCCACGATGGGAATTGCCATGCCGACGAGCAGCGTCAGGTCGATCAGCAAGCTTGCTTCGGACACGGTTTTTTCTCTCTCAGTCCCGAGAGCGCGGCGAAAGATGGGGCGGCGCGCTACCAGAATTTCCAATACAGATAGAACCAGACGATCGCGTAGATCCCCCACCAGAACGAGACGCGCTGGTAGATCGGCCGCCGCCGTCCCTCATCATATTGCGCCAGCAGCCGCGGCGACCAGAGGAACGTTTTCACTTCAACCGGGTCGGGAGGCGGTGTGCTCAGGGCGACGATCACAAACCCGATGGAGATCAGAATCTGGGCGATGAAGCCGTTGTAGAGCCAATGCAGCTCGATGCCGAACCGGGGCAGGCTCACAGCCACCAGCACCGGAATCGCCAGCCCCGCGGTGAGACCGAAGACGCCGGCCGCGTAGTTGGCCCGCTTCCAGAAGAAGCCGAACAGGATGACCGTGATGAAAGGCACCGACAGATAGGTCACGCCGGTCTGAAAGTACCGGAAGATTCCCCCTGCCGATTCGACGGCCGGCGCCAGCAACGCCGCCGCGGCCAGCGCGGTGACGGAGACCGCCCGCCCGACACGGACCAGCTTCGCGTCGCTCGCGCCGGGATGGATCAGCTTCTGGTAGACGTCCAGGGAGAAGATGGTTGCCGTCGAGTTGGCCAGGGCGCTGGTCGTCGACATGATCGCCGCCAGGAATCCGGTCACCACGATGCCCCGCAGTCCCCATTCCGGGCTCAGGGTGTCGAGGGCGAAGGAGAAGGCCAGATCGCTGTTTTCCAGCGGCTCGGCCCGGTGCATGACGTGGATCCAGTGGTAGACGACGAAACCGAGAAAACAGGTGACCAGCGGTCGGAGCAGATTGATGAACCCCGCGAAGACGATGCCCATCAGGCCGTCCCAGGTGGATCTGGCCCCCAGCACCCGCTGGATCATGACCTGATTGCATCCCTGGTACCAGAGGAAGACGCCGAAGGAAGCCGCGATCATTCCCAGGAAGGGTGCGGTCTCGTCGCCGGCGGGACGGTAGAGATGGAAGCGGTCGGGATTGGCCTCCACCATCGCGCTCCAGCCGCCCTCGATCTGGGAAAGGGCAACGAAGAAGAGCACCAGACCGCCGCCCACCAGCATCAGGCACTGGACCGCATCGGTCCAGACCACGGCCTTGAGGCCGCCTTTGGCCGTGTACAGGGCCACCAGGGCAACGATGACCCAAAGCACGAGGGAAAAACCAAAGCCGGTCAATTGGGACAGGACCAGGCTTCCGCCGTACAGAACCGGCACCAGGAAGATGAAGACGTAGGCCACCAGAGTCGCCCAACTGTAGATGTTTCCGCAGAGGGGACCGTACCTTCGCGCCAGCAGCTCCGGCACCGTCGTAATGCGATTCTTGAGATACAACGGGATGAAGAAGAGCATGAGCAGCGTGTACTGGGGGAGGATGAACCACTCCCAATTGGCCACGCCCATGCCCGTCTCGTAGGCAATACCCACCGTGCCCACGATCTGCTCGCTGGAAACGCTGGTGGAAACGAACGCGGCGCCGATGATCCACCAGGGCAATTGCCGGGAGGCGAGAAAATAGTCCCGCGCGCTCCTGCCCTGGCGGCGGGACGCCCACAGGCCGACCGTGACCACCACCGCGAGCGCTACCAGGATGATGGCCAGATCCGTCGTATTCATGTCCGGGTTTGGCTGTGCGGATGCCGCGGGAGGACGGCGTTACGTGTCGTCTCCAGCTCCTGCCACTGCATCGAAGATAGCAGTTCTTCGCGGCAAACAGGACCGAGGGGATGGGATACACTGCCTCCCCATGAAGAAGATGTAGCTGGAGGTTGACATGACAGTGACCCGAAAGACTCTGGAGGCAGGACTGGTTGTAGCCTTGGTCGTGTGTCAACAGGCAGTCGCACAGGAACCGCAAGCAAGCAATCTGCTGGGCAGATTTCGGTTTGTCGTGAACCAGTTGCAACAACAAGACCCCGGCGACAGGATGTCGCTTTCCCTGACCGGAGTGAATCAACTCATGGGAGGCCAGACAATCGTCCTGGCCAAGTTGGAGAGTTACATTGACCAGAAAAAGGAAGACAGAAAGAACGCCTGGGTCGCTTTCTACGCGTTATCTCCCAAGGTTGTGGAACTGGGCCATAACGGCGTCTATGACGATAACGGAGCGCCCGTCCATCCCGAGTGGCGGATTTCCGATAACGGTGGCGTCAGAATTTTGGGAGTGGTTTTCAGCCACAAGAAATGGAGCGACAAAACTAACAATAAAATCACAAGTGCGCTCAACGACCCGGATTATCTACATTTCATCGCCCAACTCGCCCACTATACCGATCTGAAGGCGGAGGAGGATACCATCAATAAAGCGGTGGCCTCTTGGGAGAAGTCCCGGAATGACGAACCCCTGGTTACCCTGCTGGACGATTTCGCCTCCCGGTATCGGTTTGACGCGAACCGCTTGGAAAAAGGAGATCCGGCCGTAATGCGGTTGAACCAACTGATTGGCGCCGTGACCCCTGCTCTGATGGACGACCACCCCCGCGACTCGCAGCCAAGCAGGGCACGGAGAGTGGCGCGTTCAGTCGGGAACATAGCTGGATCCGCTGCATCCGTCGGTGTGCCGTTCGCCTCGCTTATAAAGGGACTGACTACGTTGGCCACGAATGTTGCAGTTCCATTCAAAAAAATCTACGACGTCGAGCCTGTCCTGATCCAGAAGGAAGATCCCGACAACATCACACTGTATTCACTGTCGGCTCCCAGCAAACCACACGACACCGTCTACCTCGGGGCATTGCTCACCTCCGTGGAGAAGCCCCAGTCGGTGAAGATTGAATCGAACCAGCATCTGCCGATTGGCCGGGACGCCTTGCTGCACCTGGAACACAGCATTCCTCAACTGCACCGGGCTCGTGCCTGGGAGATCGTCAACGTCGATACCAACCAGACCTTCAAACAGATTTCGGTCTCACGCGTGTCGCTGGATACCTTGAAGCTGAACTGGGAGCGGCAGACGGACATACCGGAGCTTCCGAATGAAGGACGTTACGCTCTCCAAGCCGCCTGGGATTGGGATAGCGATCAATTGAAGACGGGCGAGTTTCGACTCCATTCCGTGGAAACAGGGGACGTCAAGGCCCGTCTCGAACCCGAGAATCCGCTGATTGCAGGGAGGGGACCGGTTCGCGTTGAGTTGGAAGCCAATGATTTCCAGTTCGTCGAAAAGGTGGAACTCTTCAGGGCCCCTGATACGGGATGGGAGCCGGCAACGGTTCCGCTCATGTCCTGGAAGCGTCCAAGCGCAGCCAACCGGCAATCAAGCTCCACGCCGGACGGGCAGCTCCATTTTCGGTTGTCCAATAGAGACACGGATTCGGGAAAGCAACCCAAATTAGCCATCGATCTGGATCCCAGCGAACTCTCCGCCGGCTTCTACCAATTGAAAATTGCTTCATCCGGCAAAACAACCACGAACGCCGACCTGACCATTTATCCCCCTGATCCCAAGATTCTTAATGGGCCATTCAGGATCAACCGCGGAAGCGGAGCACCAAACACGCTGACGCTGCAGGGTACCGGCCTTGATTGGATCTGTGGAATCAGCAGTGACAAGTTGACTTGGGAACTGCACGAAGATCCGCGAGTCTGCGACTTGGAAAGCTGGCCTTCTGCGGGATTACAGTCCAAGAGGACCGCCGCGGTTTCATTGGATGAAGAGTCGGACTTCAAGGAGGGCGACTGCCTGCCATTCCAATTGCAACTGCTCAGCCGCACAGGTGACCGTAGTGTCTCGGGAGGATGCGTCGAAGTCGTGGGTTCACGTCCGAGCATAGTCGGTCATGAACGACGACTCCCACCCGGCGCCGAGTCGGGGCTGAAAGAGGATGAGATCCCGTCGGGGGTGCATGTCGGCTTCTCAATTCAAGTAGAGAACCTGAGCTCCTCGCCTTCCCTCGAGCTGGAGTGTATCCCGGCCGGAAAGCCATTTCAGGCCGCGTTGACCGTTGGCGCCGGCCAGAATCAAGGGATGGCATCACTCAGCGTCACGGGCAACGATGCCTTGTTCCTCTCTCTTGACCCGGGCGGCCTGTACGTCCCCAACTGCGTTCTCACCGCGAGGTTGAACGACCGGGTCCGAGGATTGTCGAACAGCTATGCCTTGGGCAAAGTGATCCCGCTCCCACGGATCGAGCGATTCGTCGTGAAACCCGAGAGGCTTGACGATAGAGTCGAGTGTAGTTTGGGGAACCGGAACCCACCGCTGTACGAGGGTGTCCTCACAGGCGAGCATCTGCATCGGATTGCGAAAACGGGCTGGAATGAGAGGGAAGGTTGTCCGGTCGTGAGCACCGCCATCCCCTCCCCGACCGGTTCCCAAGAGCAGACCCTCAGGATCACCGTGCCCTGGCCGCCCCCGGAACCGCACGCGCCACTATTCATTTGGCTCCACGGAGAGGAGACCGGGCGGGCGACCCCGGCGTGTGTTATTGATCCGTCAGGCTGCCCCTGAAGGGTTGGGGAAATAGCGCGAGAGGGCCTGACCTGCACCCGGGAGGGAATTTCAAGCGGAGACCGCCGGCGAGGGTGAGCGTCGCCGCGCTCGCGGTCCTCGCCTCCATATCGACGTGGCAGATTTTTGGACCGGAAATATTCGGCAGAGCAAGGAGGTAGTCCCATGTCCACCAGAGAACCCTGGCGATACGAAAAGCTGACGTGGCCCGAGATCAACCAAGCCGTAAAGGCCCGGAAGGTCGTTGTCGTACCCATCGGATCGATCGAACAGCACGGCCCCCATCTGCCGCTGGACGTGGACGTGGTCTGTCCGGTCGGCGTCGCAAACCATGCCGCCCGGCTCATTCCCGACCGGGTTCTGGTGATGCCACCCATCGTTCACGGCTATACGGCCCACGTGATGGACTTTCCCGGGACCATCAACATCCACTACGACCATTTCATCCGCATGGTCATGGACGTGGGAAAGAGCCTCGCCTATCACGGCTTCAAGAAGATCATCCTGCTCAACGGACACGGCTCCAACTGGCCCAACCTGGACTTGGCCTCCCGCCGGATCAACCTGGAAACCGATGCGGAATGCAGCGCCGTCTGCTGGTGGAGTCTGATCACCATAGACAAGGAGTTCTATGAATCCTGGAGGGAGAGCAAGTTTCCCGGCGGTTGCTCTCATGCAGGAGAGCTGGAAACCTCGGCGTACCTGTATCTCGACGAAGAAAACGTCCGGAAAGACAAGATCGCCGACGGAGAGATCGAATACAACAAGGCGGAGTCCGACTTCCTCTGGACCGATCTTCTGGCTGCCGGACCGGCGCCCGTCACCTCTTGGACGGCCAGCTATTCCGACACCGGCGTGCTGGGCCACGCCACGCTGGCGACCAAGGAAAAGGGCAAGAGGGCAGTCATGGAGTCCGCCCGGCAACTGGTGCGGTGGATCGAAGAATTCGGGTCTGCCCCGAAGCCGCCCCGAGGCGACCACCACGATCCCAAACCGACGATAACCATGCCCTGGAACCAGCCGGAGCCGCCGACCCGGAGCGGTGACGTTCACGGGTGAAGCCGTTCCATGGCGTGTCTACGGCAGGGGCTCCTGACGACCCCGTCCTCGAGACCCGCTTCGCCAACGGGCAAGAGTTCACTCCAGTGCGGAAACCATCGTGGTTCGGTTCCGCGATAATTGGCCCCTGTACTGACCAGAAAAATCGTTCGGAGTGTCCGGAATCGGACACTTTGTCCCGATTTCGGACACTTGCGGCGGACTTCCGGTGAAGTCAGTCACGCGCCGGCGGGCGGTTCTTCAGCGTCGCGGCTGAGTCACAACACATCAAGAGGCCGAGAGCACGATGGAGGCACCAGTGGTAGAGGCACAGATGCTCCTGAAGTGCCCGGTTGATGTCGGCCACCTTCAGCTCCCAGTCATAAAAGCTCCCGAACTCACAGCGGGTGATGGAATGCTCCCTTTTCGACGCAGCCGTTGTACTGGGGCGATCGAGGCAGCACCCCATACAGGGGAAGGTCGAGTCTCTGGCAAGCGATCTCGATCTCAGCCATGACCTCCGATCCGCTGTCGACCCGGCCCACGACTTGACGTCCGTCCAGATCGTGAAACATCAGCTTTGTTCTGGTAAACTTTGGGTCAATACGGTCGTAGGAATTCTGCTTATTAAGTTATTGATAAAACAACACTTATAGTAGACCTCTCGGCCTTCATCAATCTTTTCAGCGAGAAAAGGGCGCTGGCTTCATGCACTCATCGCCGATGGTGCGGAGACACCGAACATGAAGCGAATCGTCGTCACCGGCGCCAAGGGGGGCACGGGCAAGAGCATTGTCAAGATCCTGCAGGCGGGCGGCGACGATGTCGTTCCCTTGGACCTGCTGCCGCCGCGACCTACCGATTTTCCCTACGTGCAGTTGGATCTGGTCAACGACCCGGGACTGAACGAAGTCGTCGCCGGGGCGGACGGATTGATCCACATGGGCAGCGTGCCGTGCGACGCCTTCTGGTCGCGCACGACGGTGTTCAAGAACGTCGTCAACGGCGGCTTCAATGTCCTTCAGGCTTGTGCCAACGCCGGCGTCAAGCGCGTCGTGATCGCCTCCAGCATGGAGGTATACGGGGGCATGACGAAGGTGCGGAAGCTGCCGGTGACCGAGTCATCGCCGTTGCGGGCCGACAATATCTACGCCAGCGGCAAGATCCTCCTGGAAAAGGTCGCCCAAGACTTCGTGCGCTGGCACGGCATGTCCATCGCCGCCTTCCGGCTGGGACGGATCGTTTACGAGGACTCCTTCGAGGAGCGGTTCAAGGGACATCTGGAGACCCCGGCCCGGGGGACCGACGTGCTCTGGAACTACGTCGACGGCCGCGACGTCGCCACGGCCTGCCGGCTCTGGCTGGAGTCGGACATCCAAGGATTCCATCCCTTCAACGTGGCGGCGCCCGACATCTATCTGGAAGCCCCGGTGAGGGACCTGATTGCCGAGTTTCTCCCGGAGGTCCGCGAGGTCGACGACATCGTGGAGGGAAACGTCTGCCCCTACATGAGCACGGGCATTCATGAGGCGCTGGGGTGGACCATCGCCTACGACTGGCGGCGCATCCGCGACGAGGCCGTGTGAGGATCCGCCGGCAAGGTCCAGCGGCAGACGCTCCGGGCCCCGTCAGGCGGCTCGTGCCGTGCCTCGCGAAGAGGCCGGGTTCCCCTCTTGGTCCCGGTTCAGCTCGGGGGATGAGGAATGAACGCTGAAGACCAACGTTGCCTGAACGCGGGACCCGTCCGGCTGAAGCTCGCCGACGGAGAGCTCCGGTATCTGCGAGTCAATGGCCGGGAGGTGTTGCGCCGGGTCTATTTCGCGGTCCGCGATGCGCGTTGGGATACGGTGCCCGCCAACTTCGAGAGCATCGACGTCGAGAGCGGAGCGGAGAAGTTTACGGTCAAACTCCGGGCGCGCTGCCTCAACGAGATTGCGGACGTTCATTGGAACGGCCGGATCGAGGGGCGGGCCGACGGCTCCATTGTCCTGGAGGTCGAGTGGGAGCCGCGCGCCGAATCCGAGTACCCGCGGATCGGAATTTGCGTGCTCTACGGCGCCGAGGCCTTCGCCGGCCGTGATTACGAGTCGGTGCTTCCGGATGGCAGGCGGAACCACCAATCGTTTCCCCGCTTCATATCACCGTACCAGTTTGCCAAAGGCTTCAATTCCCTCCAGACCACGACTCGGGGGCAGGTGGGCGTGACCGCAGTGGTTCCCGGCACCCAGATGGACATGGAGGATCAGCGGAACTACGGCGACAGCTCCTACAAGGCCTTCGTCGAAGGCGCCGCGCTTCGCCGTCAGCGGCTCGAGATCGCGGTCGACACGTCGTCCACCGAGGTCCTGAAAGGAGCTCCGCCGGCGCCGCCCATCGTCATCGGCGGCCCCACCGAGGCACGGCTGCCGCGCCTGACCCGGACGGACCGGACGAGCCCCGAACATGAGTACACCCACTACAATCGCAACCGCGCCGCCTTTGCCGACGCGGCCAGGATCGAGACCCCCTTCAATCCGGCCGTCCATCTCGACGACGACGACACGCTCATGGAGAACATTCCCGCCATTGTCGACCAAGCGGCCACGATCCGGTCGTTTGCCCCGAACGCCGCCTTGCATGCGGGGCCCGTGCTGTTCGACTCGCCTTATCCGCGCCCCCAGCGCGACTCGCGCAACGGCACCGCGTTCGCGACCGCTTGGCTGGCCCGGTTCGTGAAGTTCGCCGCTCAGGCCGGAATCGTGGAAGCGGCCATCGCCTTGGCGGACGGTCCTTGGACGGCGTTGTGTGAGGAACTGTCAGCGCTGTCCGGCCGCCGGCTGCTCGACGCCGGCACCGGTCCGCATGCCGGCGTGGACGTGCTGGCGGTGGACGGTCATGGCGCCTGGGTCGTCAACAACCGGGCGGCGACCCGCCAGGTGACGGTCAGATACCTCCACGGCAAGCAGGACTTGGTCCTGGCGCCCTATGAGGTGGTCGCGATTTCTTCGGCAGGCGGCTGACTCGACAGCCCGCAACAAAGATCCCGGCGGCGACCGCCGGCGGGTAGGCCTTACTCAGGATCATTGTCGCGCGGAACGCGTCGTCGCGCGATCGGGGGCGACATGGCACTGGCCATTGGGATTTCATCGGACGCCGACCAAAGTGAAGCGGGCCTCCCGCCCCGAAGACGGCGCGGGGACCGCGCTATCGGAATGTGCTTGAACGCGGGATTCTGCCGGATCTTGCGCTGAAAATTGCCCGGATCGAGGCGGGTGCCCCAGATGGTCTCGTACACCCGGCGGAGCTCGCTGATGGTGAATCGGGGCGGACAGAATTTCGTGGCAAGCGCCGTGTATTCCAGTTTGGAGCGCAACCGCTCCACGGCGTCTTCGACAATCCGGCTGTGGTCGAAGGCCAGGCGGATGCCCCCGCGCTCAATCTTCGCCAGCGGCACCAAGTCCGAGTAGGCGGCGTCACCCCCGCCCCGCGGTTGTTCCAGTTCGGCGCAGGCCGCCCAATACGCCACCGTAATCACCCGCATCCGCGGGTCGCGCTCCGGCGATCCGTAGCTCCCGAGTTGTTCCAGATAGGGCACGCCGACGGAGACATTCGTCTCTTCCAGAAGTTCCCGGGCCGCGGCGGCATCCAGATCCTCGCGCGGCTGTACGAAGCCGCCCGGCAACGCCCAGGCCCCCCGGAACGGCTCCTGGCCTCGTTCCACCAGCAGTACCTGGAGAGCCTCGTTGCGGATCGTGAACACCACGACGTCCACCGTGACGGCCACACGGGGGAAGTCGTCGGGATTGTACGGAGGGGGGCTGCCCGGCCGCATCTCAAAAAAGATTGTATCGAGTTCTTGACAAATCTACAATATCTGTTATTGTATTTATGACAATAACTGTCTGGGCCAGATTTCGAGGAGGGCACCATAATGATTCCACACCTTTCCACCGCCGCCATCGGCGCACCCATCACCCGGCTTGGCGTTTCGTTCTTCCCCATCTACCTGCCGGCAAATGAATTGCCGGATATCACTACCGGGCCCTCCTCTAAACTCGACGTCCGCGAGCTCGAAGACGCCGCGGTGGATTCCCTGTTGGCAGTCAACCCGACCGACACGCCGGTTCTGATCGTCGAGGGAGAACATTTCCTGGGTGGCAAACAGAACCGTGCCGTCAACATTACCGCGCTGGTTCCCCCCAGGACCGAGCTCCCGGTCCCCGTGTCGTGCCTGGAAGAGGGGCGGTGGGGCCGCGCCCGGTCCTACTACCGCGACGATGCGTACGCGTCGCCGCGAGTCCGCAGAAGGAGTCAAGAGGGCGTTCACTCGTCCATGGAGCAAAGCCGGTCGCGCCACGGCGATCAAGACGCGGTCTGGAGCGAGGTCCAGGACGAGATGCGATTTCACCGCGCGGATTCCGCCACGGTGGCAGCCGCCGATAGCAACAGACAAGTTTATCGTCGCGACTCGAGCCGCGCTGAGGCCGCCCAGGAGGTGTCCGATCTTGGGCCGCTTCCTGGGCAGTGCGGGGTCGCCGTCTCCCAAGGCCCCTGGGTGAGGGCCGTCGAGCTCTTCGGCGCACGACATCTACTGGCGGAGCATTGGGGAGCCCTCATCCGATCGCACCTGCTGGAACTTCCCCCCGATCCCGGTCCCCCGTCGATCGAACGAGCGCTGTGGGTGATCCGGCGCTTCGGCGTCATGGAATCGGAGGAGGCCCCGGGCGTCGGACTCGGAACCGAGCTTCGGGTCCGCGACGAAAAGAGGATCGGCCAAGCCTTGAGGTTCGAAGGAATGCTCGCCCACGGCACCTTCTGGATGCGGAACGGCAGGAAGAGCTGAAGCAGGACAGGGGAACCTCATCCCCATGATCAGGAGGGGGACATTCTTGTCCCCCCACTCTCCCAAAAGGAGGAAAAAACTCAAGGAGGAATTATGAACCATGCAATCGTAACTCTTGACGAGACAGGGTCCATGAGCGGTCAGGAACACAGGGTCGTGACCTCTCTGAACGAATACGTCCAGCAACTACCCAAAAAGACTCGGCTCACAGTGTTCAAGTTCGACAGCCAACGCTGGACCAGGTTCTTCTGCGGATCGGTCAAGAAGTGGACTCCCATGAAGGAGAAGGACTACCGCCCTGGAGCGATGACGCCCCTGTACGACGCCATCGCCAAGTCTATCGCTCACGCCGAGTCTGTCGCTTCCAATGGCGACAAGGTAATGGTCATGATTGACACGGACGGCTACGAGAACGCTTCTCGTGAGCATACCCAGGAGACCTGCCTCGCCCTGGTGTCCAAGAAAAAGAAGGCCGGGTGGGAGTTCTTGTTCATGTCGGCGGGTGTTGACCAGAAACAGGCGACCGTCGTTGGAGCGGCTGGTAAGACGCTTGGGATGCGGGTCAACGCCGCCCCATACGCCAAGCGCTCTTCCAACTACGCTAAGGCTTCGTCTCAGACGAGGACCTATTTTGGTGGGCCGGATCAGGACACGCCCAAGAAAAAGAAGAAGGTAAAGGAGGTCTCTCCCTTCTTCTCTACGACTGAGACCAAGACGACTAATTGAGGAGGTTAGGAAAAAACCCAAGTCAATGGTTTGTAGGGGTCGATTCAACCTTGATAAAGGGGGAAGTCCGGATCGGATCAGCTTCGAGTCGTTCTCAGGAGTATCGTAGAATCGAGACGACCGTCGATGCGTTTTGAAACGTGCCCCGGGCTCCGGGCCACCGTTCCATTGTCGTTCCAGGGGGGACCGAACTCATGGAGTATGTGAACTTCGGAAAGGCCGGCATCAAGGTGAGCCGATTGGCCTTGGGCCTGGGGTTCCGGGGCCAGGCGGACGAGGCGGAGGCGCAGGGGGCCATCGAACACGCCATTGACCAGGGCATCAACCTGATCGATTGCGCGAATTCATACGGCCCGCTGGACCAGCGCGAGAGCGCGGGCCGGTCCGAGGTCATTCTGGGGAGGGCGCTCAAGGGAAAGCGGGACGATGTCGTCATCACCTCGAAGGTGGCCTCCCCCACCGGCG
>CBDCJH010000001.1:0-144268 GCA_965217775.1 Acidobacteriota bacterium | reverse complement strand
CGATCTGCCCGATGAGCGAGATCAGGACGACGGGCTGCGCCCAGTTGCGACCGGACTGACGTTCCTGTTCCAACGGCATGGAGGGCCTCATCCTACACGATCTTCCGCGCCGCAAGAGCGGGTCGCCGGGCGTGCCATGAAAAGTTCTTAAAACCTTTTCCGGTGTAACGGCATCAAACTATGCAGGGAGTGGGATCAGGGGTATTCTCCCCTCCTTACAAGTCCCGACAGGACACGCCAACCCTGGTTCCACTCCCGATCGGAGGGGCGATTTCCAATCGCCCATTCCTCTTTTCGCCCGTACGCCGGTTCCCCAAGCTCTCTTGGTGTGTTGATACTCGGGAGTTCGGCGGTTAGGAAACCGCCGCTCCGCTTCGCGGACGATCTCCTACTTGCAGTCTTGCAGAAGCGCGGTGCGGATAAACCGATACGCGTCCAGGCAGGTGGGACACTCGAAGAAATGGTCGATGGTCTGGATGATTTCCAGGTTGGAGAGCTGATGCGTCGCAAGAGAGTGCATCTTGCGTGCAGAGACGTGACCCCGCCGCTGGTACCGGACGGGAAACGTCACGGTAAAGGCGATTTTGCATACAATCGGCGCAGCCATCGACTCGCTCGCATCATAGCAGATGGACCCAACAAGGGAAACGGAGCCAACGTGCTTGTCCCGTGCGCCGGCCGGACATCGTGGCGGCAATAAGCGCAGACTGCTATATTTCGCTGGTTCAGGAGTCCAATCCCGTGAACCCCGCCGAGCGCGTCGCCAAATTGCGTCGAGTGATCGAGGATCACAACTATCGTTATCATGTGCTGGGCGACCCCAACATCTCCGATCCGGAATTCGATCTCCTGTACCGGGAACTGGTGGAGTTGGAAGAGCGGCACCCCGCCCTGATCTCGGCCGATTCTCCCACCCGGAGAGTGGGTGCCGAGCCGCAGGAGCGATTCCGGAAAGTCGCTCATCGAGCGCCCATGTTGAGTCTGGCCAACGCCTTCGACGAAGCTGAGCTGCAAGCCTTCTACCGCCGGATCACGACTCAAGTGGAGATCGAGGAGATCCGGCTGGTGACCGAGCTCAAGATCGACGGAGTGGCGGTCTCCTTGACCTACGAAGACGGCCGCCTGCATCACGGAGCCACCCGGGGAAACGGTCTGGAGGGCGAGGACGTGACGTCGAATCTCCGGACCATCCGATCCCTGCCTCTTCGACTCCGGGAGGGACCCCACCCGTCCACTGCCGAGATCCGGGGAGAAATCTATTTTCCGCTGTCGGGGTTTGAACGGGTCAACCGGCAGCGATCGGAGGAAGGAGCGGCACCCTTCGCCAACCCTCGAAATGCGGCCGCCGGAGCCCTGCGGCAGCTCGACCCCGCCGTGACCGCGACCCGGCCCCTGGCGTTTTTCGCCTACTTCCTCGGCCATACGGAAGGACTGGGGTTCAATTCCCAGGGAGAGGTTCTCGAGCAGTTGGTTCGGTGGGGGTTTCCCGTCAATCCTCATCACCGGTCCCATGCCGGTATCCCGTCGGTCATCGAATACTGCCAGTCCTGGGAAGAGCGGCGCGACACCATCGACTACGAGGTCGACGGCGTCGTGCTCAAGGTCGACCGGCTCGACCTTCAGCAGCGGCTGGGTTCCGTAAGCCGTGAGCCCAGGTGGGCCATCGCTTTCAAGTTCGCCTCCCAGGTCGCGGCCACGCGCCTGCTCGAGATCAGGATCAACGTGGGCCGGACCGGGGCTCTCAATCCCTATGCGATTCTGGAGCCGGTGGAGTTGGGCGGAGTCACGATTCGGACCGCCACGCTGCACAACCAGGAGGACATCCGGAAGAAGGACATCCGGCCCGGAGACCGGGTCCTGATCAAGCGGGCGGGAGACGTGATTCCCCAGGTGGTGGGGCCGGTGGACAAAGATGAGGAGGGCCGGGGGGCGCCCTATGCCTATCCCGGAGAGTGCCCCGAATGCGGTACCCCTATCGTTCAGGGTCCGGACGAGGCCCTGGCCTACTGCCGCAACGGAAACTGCCCCGCCCAGCGGTTCGAGTCGCTCAAGCACTTCGTCAGCCGAGCGGCGTTGGATATCCGGGGCCTGGGCCCGAAGACTCTCCGGAAACTGCTGGAACTGGAACTGGTAGCTGGCCCGGCCGATCTCTACTCTCTGACGGCCGAACAACTGAGCGAGCTTGAGGGGTTCAAGGAGAAGTCCATCGAGAATCTGTTGGCCGGGATCGACGGCAGCCGGCAGCAGCCTTTTCCCCGAGTTCTCTTCGGATTGGGGATTCGTCACGTGGGAGAGACTGCCGCCGCGCTCCTGGCCGGCGAGTTTCGAGAGGTGGAGCGCTTGATGCAGGCGTCGCGGGAGCAGATCATGGAGATCCCCGGAATCGGGCCCGAGATCGCTCGCAGTGTGGCGGACTACTTCGGGGTCGAAGGGAATTGCGAGCAGGTGGAGAGGCTGAAGACGGCAGGTCTGCAGCTGAAGATGGCCGGCGATGACAGGATCTCGGCGAATGCCTTGGAGGGGAAGACGCTGGTCGTGACTGGGACCTTGCCGTCCCACAGCAGGAGAGAGATCTTCGAATTGATCACGGCCAACGGCGGAAAAGTCACGAGTTCGGTGTCCAAAAGGACCGACTTCCTGGTGGCCGGAGCCAATGCGGGCTCAAAGCTCCGGCGAGCTCGTGAATTGGAGGTTTCGGTCTTGACCGAGGAAGAATTCCTGAAGCTCCTGCAGGGTGAGCCCTGACCGCGAGCAGCCTCGCCGGTCCAACACCCCGGCGGCAGCCGCCGGGAGCGTCCGGACTGCGTTGAATCGGATGGGATTTGTTGTGAAACCTGGTCGCAAGTCGGCACCTGAATCCCTGGAGGCCTGTCCGGAGTGCCGGTATACCTTGAGCCGGCGCAGCACGTGGTGTCCCTACTGCGGGGTTCAACTCACCCACCCACCCTGGAAGAAGGTGGGGGCCTGGATTCTGCTGGTGTTGATCGTCTACGGGCTGGTCCAGTGCCATCTGCGTCTGTTGGATGGCCCCGAGGGTTTGAATTCGTTGCCGTGACTTTCCTGAGATGAAGACTCCCGGCTACCGGCACCACTGCGCGACCCACGTGGGCTGGGTGCGCCCCGTGAACGAAGACACCCTGATCGAGTCTCCGGAACATCATTTGTTCGGAGTGTGCGACGGGATGGGAGGGCATGCCGCCGGAGAAGTGGCCAGTGCGCTGGCGGCTACGGTCTTCCGGCGCGTGATGGCAAGAGGTGTCCTGCCCCCGGCAGCGGCGTTGAGCGAGGCCATCCGCCAAGCGGACGAGGGGGTTTACCGGGACCAGGTGGCCCACCCGGCGCGCAAAGGAATGGGAACGACTCTCAGCGCGCTCCTGCTATCCGGTCCGGCGCCGGAAGAGGCCTGGATCGGACACGTGGGCGATAGTCGTGTATACCGGTGCCGAAATCAGAGACTGGACCAACTGACGACGGATCACTCGCCGGTATTCCGGCTCTACCGGAAGGGTCTACTCTCCAAGGAGCAGGCTCGCCGGCACCCGCACAAACATATCGTGGAACAGGCGCTGGGGCTGAGCCCTCCCGTCGAGGCGGATATTTTTGCCGTGGACGTCCGACCCGGAGATCTCTTTCTGCTCTGCACCGACGGCTTGAGCGATCAGGTCGGAGATGGTGAGATCGAAGACGTTTGCCGATCCGGATCCGTGCGTGCCAGGGCCCGTCACCTGGTGCAAGCCGCCAACTTCAAAGGTGGATTGGACAATGTCTCCGTGGTCCTGATTCAGATCCTGTAATGGATAGGAATGCTCCCCCACCGGCCCGGTCCGGCGGACGTGTAGGAGAAACACGTATCGCGTTTATCCGGCTCCCGCGTCCTCGACGAGGCCATCTCCCCTGCCGGGCCCGCTGGGCGGAAACGACCCTCCTGTCTTCATTCTTTCCTCTTTTCTCTTTCCTATTTCCTCTGTTTCTCAGAAGGGAAGTGCCATGAAACCGAATGACGCGCATTGCCATTTCTTCTCCCGGAACTTTATCCGGACGCTGGCTGGTGAAAGAGGAATCCGGGGGGACGACCCCGTGGGCGACGCCTGCCGAATCCTGGCATGGGATCCGCCCGGCTCCAGCGGGGAGTTGGCGGACCGTTGGGTTGCGGAGTTGGATCGCCACCAGGTCGGCCGGGCGGCGATCATCGCCAGCGTCCCGGAAGACGAAGAGTCGGTGGCGGCAGCCGTGGACCGGCATCCGGGACGCTTTGTCGGCTTCTTCATGGTGGACCCGACGCGGCAGGCGGCCGCGGAACGGGTGACCCGGGCGGTCACCGAGCTGGGGCTCCGTTGTGCCTGTCTGTTCCCCGGAATGCACGGGTATGAACTCTCGGACCCGCGGGTGCTTCGCCTGGTCGAGCGGGTGGCGTCCGTGCCCGGCACCGCGCTCTTCATTCATTGTGGCGTACTGACGGTGGGGGCCCGGAAGAAGCTGGGATTGCCGGCCCGATTCGACCTCAGATATTCGAATCCCTTGAACGTTCATCCGTTGGCGCTGGCTTGGCCCAATCTGCCGTTCATTCTCCCTCACTTTGGGGCCGGGATGTTCCGCGAGGCCCTCATGCTGGGAGATCTCTGTCCCAACGTCCATCTGGACACGTCCAGCTCCAATTCCTGGATTCGATACTCCGGGTTGACCCTGGAGCAGGTCTTCGCCCGCTCCCTCGAGATCCTGGGTCCGGACCGGATTCTGTTTGGAACCGACTCTTCATTCTTTCCGCGGGGCTGGCAAAGCCCGCTCTGGGAAGCGCAGTCCCGGATCTTGAAGCAAGTTGGCTTGGACCGGGACGGCCGCCGCAAGATTCAGTCCGCCAACTTCGAGCGGCTCTTCCCCGTCAAAGGTTCCCCAGCAGTCTGAGTAGAAACGCCCTGGCCCGGTCGTAGACGCCAGGACTGGAGCTCTCCCGGGGACCCGCCACGTTCAAAACCCGGATCCGGTGCCGCCGGATCCATTCCATGACCGGTTCGGTTCCGGGATCCTGGTCCAGGTCCACCCGCCGGCAGGGCCGCCCTCGGCGCCGGGCTCGGACCCAGGTGAGCCGGGTGCCGCCGTCCACTCGGGTCCGGAACAGGATGAGAGTCCCGTTCGAATCTCGAACGTTCCAGTCGGTTCTCTGGTGGTATCGACGGAGAGGCGTCTCCCGGAGCGGATAGCGGGGATCGAGAGGACCGTCCTCGGCGCGGCGGCCCCTCGGGCACCAGCCGCCGCAATCGAGCGAAAGCTCCAGAGCCACGTCCAGAGCCGCCCGGTCGACTCCCGTTTGTCCTCCCGAGACGATGCGATTCGGTCGGTCTTCCACGTTGCGCCTGCGCTCTCGTACAGCGGGTCACGCACCCGGTTCGAATGGATCGACGATACTATCCGCGACGCATCAACCCGCCATCCGCCCCGGGGTTCCCCGGATACCACCAGAAGATGTCGAGTATACCCACGAGCGTCCGCCAGCCCGCCGATATCGAATCCGCGATGTTTCGCGGACTCCATTTCATACATGAGGCGTGTCTGAAAATGGCATCGTCAATTTTTTGTCAGGGGTCCAGGAAGAAAAAGTCGGAATTTAAAACAACCATATCGGTATAATGTTGTCTTGGGAAGATGTCCCTGAAAAAAACTGCGAGGATGGGTTTGGGGGGCGATTTCAAAGGCATGTGGACAAGGTGTGGATAAATTGTGACTGTATGAACCATAAGTGAAGTTGCTATTGCGGATAGGGTCTTGCAGCCGAAATCCACAAGGAAAAGGCTCAATTTCTTGGTGAAATTTCTGGTTGCGCAGTTCGGAGAAAGGCATAGAATCTCCCTTGTCCCAAGGGGTAAACGCAAGTTGGCCCCGAGGCGGCGCCGGTCGCAAGCGGTCGATCCGGCTCCAGGGTTTCGGCCTTGAAGGTGGGGAGGCGGCCAGTGGCGGGCGGGCGAGTTCCTCAGCCGGTTTTGATCGATTGAGGGGCAAGCGCCGAAGAGGCGCGCCGGATCTGCCGGAGCCTTCGGGCGAGGGTAGCGAAGGCGGGTGTTCAGAGGCTGCTTTCGGGGGTGCGGCTCCAGGGCGGCGGGTTGCTTCGGATTGGCGTGAACCGGTTGTTACCGGGGAACCTCAATGAAGGACGGCCCCCCTGGAGAGGAGCGGAAGTCGTCAGGGGCAAGGGCAGGTTCCTTCGGGACTTGGTCGAACACGGCGGCAGATGCTCCACTTGGGGGCACGGAAACTGGCCCCATTCGGGTCGGGAGACAGTGCCTTCCGAGGCAGTGCAACGAGCGAATATCACTTGGGACACTTTTTTTTCTTCCCGGTGCTTATTCCCAGGCACCATGGGTTCCTTCCCGTGCAGTGAGTGTTGACTTGCTGCGGGCCATTCCGTTCTTTTTCCGTCGTCGCCGTTAGAGTAATCGTTGGATCTCCCGTGACGGATTCGGGGTATATTACGGTTTCTCGAAATCGCGTGAGATGAAGCTGTGATCGTTCTCAAGTTCGGCGGGACGTCAGTTCAAGGCACGGACGCGGTGACGCGGGCCGTCCAGGTGATCCGGCGCCAATTGTCCCGGGGCGAGGTCGTGGTCTTGTCCGCCATGGGCAAGACCACCAATGGCCTGCTGGAGATGGCTCGAACCGCCTCGTCCGGGGATATCGATTCCGCGTGGGCGACAAGGGACGACCTGAGCGCGTTGCATGAGACGGTGGCGCGGGAGCTCCTCTCGGGCCCCCGCTGGAAGAGTGTGGAAACGTCGCTGGCGGCCCTCTTCCAGGAGATGACCGATATCGTGCAGGGACTCTATCTTCTGGGCGAGACCAGTCCCCGGAGCATGGACCGTGTCGGGTCCTTCGGCGAACGCTTGAGTACGCTGATTTTCTCTGAAGTCCTCAGGGAAAACGGAATCCCTGCCGAGTTGGTCGACTCACGAGATCTGATCCGAACCGACGACCAC
Source organism: Acidobacteriota bacterium (assembly GCA_965217775.1). Classification (GTDB taxonomy): domain Bacteria; phylum Acidobacteriota; class UBA6911; order RPQK01; family JAJDTT01; genus JAJDTT01. The sequence continues at coordinate 137,303 of CBDCJH010000001.1, read as the reverse complement.
TTCACCAAGGCCGCCGTCTTGCAGGAACTCACCCGGAGTTGCGTCCGGGAACAGCTCCTGCCTCGGCTGCGGGCGGGAAAAGTGGTCGTCGCGCCGGGCTTCATCGGCTCCACGGTAGACGGGGTCACGACCACCATCGGGCGCGGAGGGTCCGATTACACGGCCTCCCTGATCGGAGCCGCGCTGGATGCCGAGGACATCCAGATCTGGACCGATGTTCCGGGTGTTCTCACCGCGGACCCCCGGATCGTTCCGGACGTCTACAAGATTCGCGCCATCTCCTTCGCGGAAGCAGCCGAGTTGGCCTACTTCGGGGCCAAGGTGCTCCATCCCAGCACGCTGACGCCGGCCATCAACCGGGACATCCCCGTGCACGTCTGCAACTCCAGGCAGATCGACCAGCCGGGGACCTTCATTTCCGCGGCCCCCGTCTCCTCCTCCAGTCCCATCAAGTCCATTGCCTGCAAGCGGGGCATCACCATCGTCAACATCCTGTCCACCCAGATGCTGCTCTCTTACGGCTTCCTGCGCCGGATCTTCGAGGTGTTCGAGACTCACGAAACGGTGGTGGACGTGGTGGCCACTTCCGAGGTCAACGTCTCCCTGACGGTCGATTCCTCGCAGGAGCTGGAGGCGATCGGCAGCGATCTGGCGGAGTTCGGCGAGATCCGGGTGGCGCCCGACATGGCCATCATCTGCACCGTGGGCGAGGACGTGAAGGAAACCCCCGGGATCGCGTCGCGGATCTTCGGGGCTCTGGAGGGGATCAACGTTCAAATGATCTCCCAAGGGGCGTCGCGGATCAACATGACATTTCTGGTTGCGGAAGACACAATGGAGGAGGCCGTCCGGCTACTCCACAATGAGTTTTTCCGGCAGCCGGACCCGGAGTTGTTCGAGTCCGTCAACTAAGGGCGGGTCGCGGTTCCGGCGTCCATTGACTTTCGAGAAAGTCCGGGGTGGACATGAACATCACGTTGATCGGCTACGGAAAGATGGGGAGGGCCATCGAGGCGGCCGCACAAGAGGCGGGAGACGAGATCGTCTCCTGGATGGATATCGACGAGAACCCGTTGGAGGCGGGTTTCTCGGGCGATTGGGTCGCCCGGACGGACGTCATCATGGATTTCTCGACGGCGCACATCGTTCCAATGAACGTGGTGAATGCCGTCCGTTGCGGGATTCCCATCGTCGTCGGGACGACCGGGTGGTACGACCAGATCGACAAGGTCCGGGACTCGGTGATCCGGGGCGGCGGCGCGTGCGTCTACGCGGGCAACTTCAGCCTGGGCGTGCAGATCTTCTTTCGGTTGACCCGCCGCGCGGGTGAGATGTTCTCCAGGTTCGAGGAATACCACCCCTACCTGGTGGAGACCCACCACGTCCGGAAGCTGGACGCGCCGTCGGGCACCGCCTTCACCATGGAGAAGATCCTGGGTGAGTGTTACGGTCGCGCCGTCAACGCCGTCAGCGTCCGGGCGGGACATTTCCCCGGAATTCACGTCGCCGGTTTCGACTCGGCGGTGGATACCATCACGCTGGAGCACCAGGCTCGCAGCCGCGGCGGGTTCGCCCGTGGCGCTCTCTTTGCCGGCCGGTGGATCCAGGGCAAGCAGGGCTTCCACGCATTCGAGGATGCCGTTTTCGGAGAGCAAAATGATTGAACTGAAAGGCTGTGGAACCGCCCTGGTCACCCCCTTCACGTCTCACCGTGACGTGGATGTGGACGCCTACCGCAAGTTGGTGGAGTGGCAGATCGAATCGGGAATCGACTTTCTGGTGCCCTGCGGGACCACCGGCGAGAGCGTCACCCTGACTGAGGAGGAGTATGCATACGTCATTCAGATCTGTGTGGAGACGGCCTCGGGAGCGGTTCCGGTGGTGGCCGGAGCGGGGTCCAACGACACCCTTTACGCTCGCCAACTGGCGCAGGGCGCTGAGCATGAAGGCGCGGACGCCATCCTCTCGGTGACTCCCTATTACAACAAGCCGACCCCCGAGGGAATTTTCCGGCATTTTTCCGAAGTCGTCCGTTACCTGGACATCCCCCTGGTGTTCTACAACGTCCCGGGAAGGACCGGCACCAACATTCCGGTGGATACGCAGCTTCGCCTGGCCGGAGTGGACAACATCGTGGGAGTCAAGGAAGCCAGCGGGAATCTGGATCAGATCATGGATCTGCTGAGGCGGCGGCCCGAAGGGTTCATGGTCTTCTCGGGCGATGACAGCCTGGCCTTTCCCATGGCCTGCCTGGGCGCGGAAGGAGTCATCTCCGTGGCCAGCAACGTGATCCCGGCGGAGATGTCCCGATTGATGGCGCTGGTCCGGGAGGGAGAGCTGGCCGAGGCGCGCGCCTTGCACCATCGTTATCTCCACCTCATGAACCTCAATTTTGTGGAGTCCAACCCCATACCGGTCAAATACGCCTTGTCCCGAATGGGCCGCCTGACCGAGTCCTATCGATTGCCCCTCTGCCCCCTGGCCGCGGGAAACAAGGAGAAGATGGACCGGGAGCTGGACCGCCTCGAGTTGTGCCATGTCCCAAGCCATTGAGCGCCTTTTCGAAGCCGAGGAATTCACTCCGCAGGATCGAGTCACCCTGGACGCCTTCCTGGACGACCTGGATTCGGGACGGGTTCGGGCGGCCGAGAAGGTGGACGGTGAATGGAGAGTCAACGGCTGGGTCAAGAAGGGCATTCTCGCGGGCTTCCGGATGGGGGTTCTCAGCGACGTCTCCATCAATGACGGGTTCCGATACTTCGACAAGGACACGTTTCCCCTGAAGCGGTTCTCGCTCTCCTCGGGTGTCCGGATCGTGCCGGGGGGCTCGTCGATCCGCCGCGGTTGCCATGTGGCCGCGGGCGTGACCTGCATGCCTCCCATGTACATCAACGCCGGCGCCTATGTGGACGAGGGGACCATGGTCGATTCCCATGCCCTGGTCGGATCCTGTGCCCAGATCGGGAAGCGGGTGCACCTCAGCGCCGGATGCCAGATCGGCGGCGTGCTGGAGCCGGTGGGGGCTCTGCCGGTGATCGTGGAGGACGACGCCCTGGTGGGCGGCAATACCGGTGTCTACGAGGGGACCATCGTCGGGCAGGAAGCGGTTCTGGCCGCCGGAGTCATTCTGACGGGCTCGACGCCGGTCTACGATCTGGTCCATGAGACCGTATACCGGTCCGCGCCCGGTGCTCCTCTCAAGATTCCTCCCGGCGCCGTGGTGGTGCCCGGATCCCGGCCCGTACAAAAAGGCTTCGGGAAACAACACGGCCTGTCCCTCTATGCTCCGGTGATCGTCAAATACCGGGATCCGAAAACCGAGGGGTCGGTCCAACTCGAAGACCTGCTCCGATAGCCCGTGGCGACAGTCGGCGAGGTTCGCCTGGTTCGCCCCTTTCCCGCCGGTTCCCCATGAGTCCCAGATTCGCCCGACGCCTGGACGGTATCGAGATCTCGATGATCCGCCAGATCATGTCCCGGGCCGCGGGCTGCGTGAATCTGGGACTGGGCGAGCCGGAGTTCGCCGATCCCCCGTTGGTCCGGGAACAGGCGCGCCGGGTATTGGAGGGCGGACGGATCGGATACTCCCCAAACGCCGGGGTCCCCGAGCTCTGCCGTCGAATCCACGAATACCACGGCGCCCGCGAGGGTCATTCGGTCTGTGTGACCAACGGAAGCCAGGAGGCTCTGTTTGACGTGGTGTTCGCACTGGTGGGACCGGGAGACGAAGTCCTGGTTCCCAATCCGGGTTATGTCTCTTACGCTACTGCGGCGCGTCTGGCTGGTGCAGAGCCGGTCCCTTACTCCATGAGGGCCAGCCACGGCTTCCGGTTGGATCTGGAGGAGCTCGAGGCCCTGGTCTCACCTCGAACCCGGGCGTTGATCCTCAATACGCCTTCCAATCCGACGGGCCGGAGCCTCACTTTGGAACAGTTGCGGGCTGCGGCGCGTCTGGCCGACGAGAGAGACCTGGTGCTCGTCAGCGACGAGATCTACCGGGAGACCTATTTCGGGTCGTCACCTCCGTCGGCCATGGACGCAACGGACGCCGCCATCGTCATCTGCGGGCTCTCCAAGGCGGCCGCCATGACCGGGTGGCGACTGGGGTGGGCCTGCGGGCCCCAGGCCATCATCGACAAGGTGACGGTGCTTCACCAAAACACCTCCATCTGTGCCTCCACGTTGACCCAGAGGGCGGCTCTGGCGCTGTTCACGCCGGAAGGCAGGAACGAGATCGACCGGATGCGGCGGCGAATGGTGCGGAACTGCCGATTCACGTGCCATTGGCTCGACCAGCGGATGGGACAGACCTTCGTTCCTCCCGACGGAGCCTTCTACGTCATGGTCTCCATCGAGAAAACGGGTCTCGACAGCCTCTCGGCGAGCCTGGAACTGCTCCAGGACAAGGTGGCCACCATTCCCGGCGCCGCCTTCGGCTCCGAGGGAGAAGGCTTCCTGAGGCTTTCGTTTGCCTGCCTGCCCGAATCGCTGGAACGTGGGCTCAGGCGGTTCGAGGCGGGCATCACGAGGCTTATTCCGAATCGGAAATAGTGCGGGTGATCTTATGGCCTCCCCACCCATCATCACCTTCAGCAGCGATTTCGGGAGCAGCGGTCCGTACGTCGGCGCGGTCAAGGGAGCCATTCTCCAAATCTGTCCCCGGGCCCGGATCGTAGACATCACCCACGAGATCGCCTCTCACAACATTCTCGAGGGCGCATTCAATCTGGCTTGCAGCTATTCCTACTTCCCCGCCGGGACCGTTCACTTGGCGGTCGTGGATCCGGGGGTGGGGTCGGAGCGGCGAGGCATCGTCGTCTCCACGGACCGGTATCGCTTCGTCGGACCGGACAACGGCCTCTTCACGCTGATCTACCGGCGGGAGAAGGTGAGGCAGGTCATCTCCATCGAGTCGGCGAGGCATTGCCGAGAGACGGTGTCGGCCACCTTTCACGGCCGGGACGTCTTCGGACCCGCCGCAGCCTGGCTGGCCTGCGGTTTGGAACCGGATCAACTGGGGCCGGAGGTGACGGATTGGCACCAACTACCGCTGACCCTTCTGCAACGGGAGGAGTCGGGCCGAATCCGCGGAGTCGTGCTTCAGGTCGATCGCTTCGGCAACGTCATCACCAGCGTCCACGACCGGGAGCTTCGGGATCTCCTGGGTTATCAGCCACAATTGGTGGAGTTTTCGGCCGGGGGCCGAAGAATCGGCCGCCATTGCCGCACCTACGCCGAGGCGCCGCCGGAAGAGCTCGTCTATCTGAAGGGGAGCAGCGGGTACTACGAGATCGCCGGCTCCGAGCGGTCGGCAGCCGAGATTCTAGGCCTGACGGTGGGAGACCCGGTCCAGGTCACGGTTCGTTAGCCCGCAAAGCTTTGCGAAGGACGTCCACGGCCAGATCCGCAGCATGCAGCTTGTGGGAAGGCAGTCCTCCCAGGTAGTCCAGGATCGATTCGGCCGTGATTTCCCGGCACTCCCAGCTCCGGCGATGCCGGCACATTTGGGTTACAGCGGCGGAGGCGGCGATGGCGGCCGGGCAGCCATAGGTCTCGAAGCGGCTGTCCACCACGACGTCCTGCTGCAGCTTCAGGTAGAGATGGGTGATGTCGCCGCAGATCGGGTTTTCGGCTCGGGCCGTATGAGTGGCGCCGGTGAGGCTTCCCCGGTTGGGAAGCTCACGAATGAGCTCTCTGGCCTTTTCGCTGTACACGGTCTCGACTTTCCCGGTAGAGAGGGGAGAGCTCCCGCATCCTCCGGATGGTTCGCGGGAGCACGTCCAGAGCTGTAGTGATCTCTTCGTCGGTGGTCATCCGGCTGAGGCTGAGCCGAAGCGCACTCTCGACCCGGCGGTTCCTGAACCCCATGGCCTTCAAGACGTGGGAAGGCTCCAACGATCCCGAAGAGCAAGCCGCGCCGGTAGAGACCGCGATCCCCTGAAGGTCCAATGAAATGAGGAGGGCTTCTCCCTCGACGCCTCGAAAACTCAAGTTGGTGGTGTGAGGCATCCTTCGGAGCGTCGATCCATTGATTCTGGCCTGGGGAATACGCTCCAGGAGTCCCGTCTCGATCCGGTCGCGTAGGGATCGGACCCGGAGATCGAAATCCGCCAGGCCGTCCCTCGCCAGGGCGGCCGCCTTGCCCAGGCCGACGATGCCCGGCACGTTCTCGGTGCCTCCCCGGCGTCCCCGTTCGTGAGAGCCGCCCAGGAGCAGCGACTTCATCTCCACCCCTTGGCGAATGTAGAGGGCCCCGACCCCCTTGGGTCCATGGATCTTGTGACCCGATAGTGAAAGCAGGTCTACTCCCAGGTCGTTCACGTCCAGGGGTATCTTTCCGGTCGACTGGACCGCGTCGGTGTGGAAGAGGATTCCCTTTTCCCGGGCCAACCATCCCACCGCGGGCAAGTCTTGAATCGCACCGGTCTCGTTGTTGGCATGCATGATGGAGATGAGGATCGTGTCCTCACGAACCGCCGCGTGCAGGTCGTCAAGGCGGATCAACCCCTGACGGTCCACCGGCAGGTAGGTCACCTGGAATCCTTCCTCCTCCAGTTGCTCCATGGTCCGCAGAACCGCGGGATGCTCGATGGTGGTGGTGATGAGGTGCCGCCCTTCCTCGGAGTGGCTGGCGGCGATACCCCGGATGGCGGTGTTGTCGGACTCGGTCCCCCCGCTGGTGAAGATGATCTCCTTGGGCAGGCTGCCGATGAGATCGGCGACCCCCTGCCGGGCGGTCTCCACCGCCTCGCGGGCCTGCTGTCCGAATTCGTGAATCGACGAGGCGTTGCCGAAGTCCTGGAGAAAGTGAGGCGACATGGCCTCCAGCACAAGGGGATCCACTCGCGTCGTGGCGTTGTTGTCCAGGTAGACTCGCCTCACTGTCGCCTCTTCTCTCGCTCCGCTCTACTCAATTCCCAAGATTCGCAGGTGTTCACGCCGCTCCCGGACACCGACCTTGACAGCCCCCGGAGCCGATCTTACTAGAACAGTGGCGCGCCAAGAAGGAACAAACGGAACGAACGATATGACGAGGAGGTCAACAATGAGTCTCATCAGAGTAACGCCATTCGCAGGCATCAACGGATTGCACCGATTGATGGATCATTTCTGGCGGGATAGCCGTTTCCTGGCTCCCACCGACAGTGAGGAGATCCAGCCGGTGCGCCGGCCCATCTCGGACGTGTACGAGACCGGAGAAAGCCTGGTCTTCACCATGGAGCTGCCCGGATTCGACAAGAGCGAGATCGAGGTCAACGTCAACAACGGCTGTCTGGAAGTCAAGGGCGAGCACAAGGCCCAGGAGAAGGAGGATCGCACGTACCGCCAGGTCCAGAGATGGCACGGGCGTTTCCAACGGTCCTTCCGGCTTCCCCGCGGACTGGATCGGGAGAAGGTCTCGGCCGAACTGAGGAACGGAGTTCTCAGCATCTCGGTCCCCAAGCTGCAAGCGGCGAAACCCAAGCAGATCGCGGTTCGAGTCAGCTGAAGCTCCCTGCCCGAGGGCCCCGGAACCTCCCCCCTCCGGGGCCCTGCCCACTTCGTTGAAAAACATAGGGAGCAACCTGGCAGGCGACTTTCTTGTCGCCCTCTTAATCGCCGACCCGAAACCGCCGGCTGCAAAGCCTGCGTTCCCACGCCCCTTTTTTCTGCGCGGCTTGCGCGGCTCCACAGTTGGTCGGGCCTATCTTGCAGGCCTCACGGGTTCTGGTAGAATACAACCCTTTTCGAGAGCCGGGGTAGCTCAGTCGGTAGAGCAGGGGACTGAAAATCCCCGTGTCGGCGGTTCGATTCCGTCCCCCGGCACCCCTCCACGAAGTCGCCTTCTCCCCCCCTTCCTCTTCTGGCCGCAGACGCAGCATTCGGTTTCCAGCGCCCCCGCCAACCCGCAACGTCGCGGATCGCATCTCGCTGTGAAGGTGGGATGAACGCCTGCTGCTCACGGAAGAGGCGTCGAGCCGGCTCAGTAGAAAATAAATTCCATCCCGGCCAGTCGCCCCTTGCAGCATGATCTCCAATAAACTAAGTTTATTGGACTAAGTCTCAGGAGGATTGCATGCGCACCGTCAATATGCACGAAGCCAAGACGCACCTTTCGCGTCTCGTACAGGCCGCCGCCCATGGCGAGCCGTTCATCATCGCTCGGGCCGGCAAGCCGATGGTCAAAGTCGTCGCGGTAGAGGCGCCGGATCCCGGGGCAGTGTGCCGAATCGGGTTTCTGGCCGGCAGAATCTCGGTGCCGTCCGACTTCGACCGTATGGGCGCTGACGAGATCGAGACATTGTTCGAAGGTGGAGAGTGAGTTTCCTCCTTGACACTCATGTCCTGCTCTGGGCCGCGGGCGTGCCGGATCGGTTGCCGGCCGATGCGCGCACGCTGATCGAAAACCCTGCGACGGAGTTGATCTATAGTGTGGCATCGCTCTGGGAGGTAGCCATCAAGAACGGGTTGGGACGCGCGGATTTCAGCGTCGATCCAAGCCTGCTGCGCCGGGGGTTGCTGGAGAATGGTTACACGGAATTGGCCGTGACCGGCGCCCATGCAGTGGCTGTGCATGGGCTGCCGCCGATCCACAAGGATCCATTCGACCGCCTCCTGGTCGCACAGGCTCTGATTGAAGGGGTGACGCTGGTGACGGTGGATGAAGTCGTTGGGCGCTACCCGGGACCGATCCAGGTACTCTGACGGCCATCGTGAAAATAGGTGACTGTCCCCCTTCCCGCGGGGCGTAGCGCGATGGCTTTAGCCGCAACGCACTGGCCCAACGGTCGCGGTTGCCGGTGGGTAAGGCGTGGACATCGAAAAGACAGTGACTGTCCCCTTCTCGGAAAAGACAGTGACTGTCCCCTTCTCGCGAGGACATTGCGCGGTTTCCACCTTGCAAATTGTCAGACTATATGCTGTATTTCTGACATTCTATCGCGGAGACGACCTCAGTGCCCAGCCTTCCTCGCCGGATAATGACCCAGGCCGCCGAGTCACCGGAGGGTACTCTGCTGTGCCCAAGCGCTCTTCTACACTTGGGGAACAGAGCGGCAATCGACCAAGCGTTGTCGCGCCTTGCCCGTAGTGGACGACTGATCCGAGTCTGCCCGGGAGTATACGTGCGGCCCATCCAGACCCGCTTCGGTCCTCGACCACCAGCGGTCGAGAAGGTGATCGAATCACTGTCCGCACTCTGGAGCCAGGTGATTGTCCCTTGTGGCGGCGCGGCAGCAAACTCCCTTGGACTCACCACACAGGTCCCGGTGCGGTCCGTGTACCTGACCTCCGGACCCAATCGCAGGCTGAAGCTCGGTGAATTGATGGTGGAGTTGCGCCATGCCCCCCGTTGGCAACTGGCAGCGCCACACCGGCCGGCCGGCGCGGCAGTTCGCGCACTGTCCTGGCTGGGGCCAGACGAAGTGGAGGCGAGTCTGGACGTGATCAGGCGCAAACTCTCCGCCGAAGACCTGCAGGAGTTGGCGGCATCGCGTGCCGTAATGCCCGCCTGGATGGCAGAACCCGTGAGCGGACTGGTTGCCGATGGCTGATACGTCTTTTCAGTCGCTTTCTTCCGAGGACCGGCGGGATGTCTTGGGGGTGGCGGCCAGCCTGAGTGGAAGGAGTGCTCATCTCCTGGAGAAGGACATATGGGTCGTGCATACGTTAGGGGCTCTCACGGAGAGCCCCTTCGGCAGGGATCTAACCTTCAAGGGAGGCATTTCTCTGGCCAAGGTGTATCATGCCATTCGTCGTTTCTCGGAAGACCTTGACATCACCTATGACATCCGGGCCATTGCTCCCGACCTGGTAACAGGCCGTGGCGAGGATGCGCTTCCACCTACTCGCAGCCAAGAGCAGAGATGGACGCGGAAAATCAGGAAGCGGCTGGCGGTGTGGGTAGAAGACCATGCGCTGCCTGCCATTGAGGCGAACCTGTCGGGTTTGGACCCCTCCGCCCGAGTTCACGCTGAGGGAGACCGAGTCTTCATCGGTTATGAGCCGCTGGCCTCAGACTACTATGGCTTCGTGAGACCCGAAGTGATGGTGGAGTTCGGGGCGCGCTCGACTGGGGAGCCCCGGAAAGAGCATTCGATAGCGTGCGATGCGGCCCCCTACATATCGGAGGTGGCTTTTCCTTCAACTCGCACCTTCGTCATGCTGGCGGAGCGCACTTTCTGGGAAAAGGCGACGGCCGTGCACGTCTTCTGCCGCCAGCAGCGAAGCCGGGGAGAACGGCTCTCTCGGCACTGGTATGATCTGGTCCGCTTGGACGATGCGGGCGTCGCCGCAAAGTCAATAACCGACCGCAACTTGGCGCTTTCGGTAGCACGGCACAAGTCGGCGTTCTTCCGGGAAAAGGACGCCGGAGGGAGTTGGATCGACTACGAAGCCGCCGTGTCCGGTGAGTTGCAACTGGTGCCGCACGGCCCCTTTTATAGAGCCCTGGCTGACGACTACGGCAGAATGCTCGGCGATGGGATGTTGCTTGATGACGAAGAGCGGTTCGAATCCCTGATGGAGAGATGTGCCGACATTCAAGAGCGAGCCAACCGCGGCACAAATCCGAACCGAGAAAGAAAGTGACTGTCCCCTTCTCGCGAGGCGTAGAGCGATGGCCTTAGCCGCGACATAATGGCGCACGGGTCGCGGTTGACGGCGGATAAGGCGAAAGGGGAGCATGAACCCGTGTCGCGGAGATGAATTGACTATGGACTGGGATGAGTACATATCCGTCGATCCGAATATCTGTCACGGCCAAGCCCTGCCCTATACCCACAAATAGTGCTGGACAAACAAGAATGCCTGTCGTAGTCTCCACGACATGGTAGTTCAGAACCAGATCAAGCGCACCTTGAGCCGAGAGTTGGATCGTTTGCACGCCGTGATGAGGCGGGAGAAGTTCGCCCACCGGACGGCGCTGGCAGACCGGGTCTGCTCGGAGTTTGGATTTCACGATGCCCGAGGGCGGGCGCAACGGAGCGGCTGCCTGAAGGCGCTGCGGGAGTTGGAGGCGCGCGGACGGATTCGTCTGCCGACGCCGCGACGGCGGGTGAAACATTGCGGTCCCCGAGGACTGGGCCGAGCGGTGCCGGAGGCGGTGGAAGTGCCCGAGACGGTGGACGGCGTGCGGGAGCTGGAGTTGATTCTGGTGGAGACGGGTCCGCAGCGAGCGCTCTGGAACGAGTTGATGGCGCGAGAGCATCCGCGGGGCGCGGGGCCGTTGGTGGGTGCTCAACTACGCTATCTGGTGGGCTCGGCCCACGGCTGGCTGGGGGGCTTGGGGTTCGGGGCGGCGGCGTTGCGGTTGCGGGACCGGGACCGCTGGATCGGATGGGATGAGGAACAACGCCGGGCGCACCTGCACCGGGTGGTGGGGCTGAGCCGGTTTCTGATCCGTCCGTCAGTGAGGTGTCGTAATCTGGCCTCCCGGGTGCTGGGGGAGGCGTTGCGGCGGCTGGGTCCGGAGTTCCAGGCGCGCTACGGCTACCGTCCCTGGCTGGTGGAGACCTTCGTGGAGACGGCTCGCCACGATGGGGCCAGTTTGCGCGCCACGAACTGGAGGGTTCTGGGGCAGACGCAGGGTCGAGGCCGGCAAGATCGGGCGCACCGGGGTGCGGAGACGAGCAAGGCGATCTATGGGTATGAGTTGTGCCGGGATTGGCGTCGGCGGTTGGGGGTGGGACCGGCGCCGAGGCGGGGAGTGGAACCGATGTCGGAGGGCGAGGGACTGGAGGGAGCGGGCTGGGCTCAGCAGGAGTTGGGCGGGGCGCCGCTGGGAGACCGGCGCTTGAGTCGGCGACTGGTGGAGAGTGCGCACCGACAGGCGCAGGAACCGGGGCGGGCGTTCACGGGAGTGGCGCGGGGCGATCCGGCGGCGGTCAAGGGATACTACCGGCTGATCGACCAGCCGGAAGCCTCGGCGGTGACGGTGTCCAACATCCTGGCCCCGCACCGGGAGCGGACCCGACAGCGGATGCAGGGGCAGCGGACGGTGCTGTGTATCCAGGACGGGAGCGATCTGAACTTCACGCGGCACGGCCGGTGTGAGGGACTGGGGGTGATCGGGCGCAACCAGACGGGAGCGACGGCGCGGGGACTGCATCTGCACGCGACGCTGGTGGTGAGTGAGACGGGGCTGCCGCTGGGGGTGTTGCGGGCGAAGCTGGACGCGCCGAAGCCGGGACCGGCGGCCACGCGGAAAAAGAAGAAGACGTATCGCTGGATCGAGGGACTTCGGGACTGCGCCGAGGTGTCGCGGTCCCTCGACGGGGTGCGGGTGGTCAGCGTGGTGGACCGGGAGGCGGATTTTTTCGCACTGTTCGCCGAGCAACGAGCGTCTCCGGAGGTGGAGTTGCTGGTGCGTGCGAAGCAGGATCGGGTGCTGAAGCGGAAGACCCGGGCGAAGGCGGCCGGGAAAAGCGGGGATCCGGACCAGGAGCAGAAGCGGAAGCTGTTCGGGCGCCTGCGATCGGCGCCGGTGCGGGCCCGGATGCTGCTGGAGGTGAAGCGTCAGAGTGCGCGGATCAAGGCCAGCAAGCAGGCGGCCCGCCCGCGGCGGCTGGCGCGGGTGGCACGGATGGAACTGCGCTACGAGACCCTGACGATTCCGGCGCCGCGCGGGAACCCAACCGGCATCCCTTCGCTGAGACTGTCGGTGGTGCACGCGCGGGAGGTCGCGCCGCCGGCGGACGGGAAGCGCCTGGAATGGTTCCTGCTCACCACCATGCCCGTGACCGATGTCGAGACGGCGCAGCAACTGCTGAGATGGTATGCGCTGCGCTGGCGGGTGGAGGATTATTTCCGGGTGCTCAAGACCGGATGCCGGGTGCAACAGCTCCAGCACCAAACCGCCGAACGTCTGAAACGGGCCATCGCCATGCACGCCGTCATCGCTTGGCGGATCATGCTGATGACGCTGTTGGGGCGAGAGGACCCGGACCTGCCGGCGCAGTTGCTGTTTTCCGATCTGGAAATCCGGGTCCTGGGCGCGTTTGCCGCGTCGCGACGATACCCACCGCCGGAAGACCTGGGGGCGGCCGTGCTCGTGCTGGCCCGCCTGGGGGGATATCTGGCTCGTAAACACGACCCCCCACCCGGGCATCAACTGATGTGGCAGGGCTACGTCACGCTCTACGGCATGTGTCTGGGCTTCGCTTTACGAGAAGAAACATGAATGAAACCAGACTCAGGCTAATGTGCCCTGTGCAATATGTGGGTAAAGGGCAGGCCAAGCCTGCATTGCTGGCACTCGTGTGATGGTAACGGTCATCCTGGACAATTTCGCTGCCGGATTGACCGTCGAGGAGATTGCCGAGAGCTATCCTTCCGTTTCCACCGATGCGGTCAGGGCTACTCTGCACTACGCCGCCGAATTGGCCAAGGAGCGAGTAGTGCTCCTGGGTGCATAGAGACTCCCCATGCGACTAAGACTCGATGAAAACCTGCCCGGCGAGTTGGCGAGGCTTTTCATCGGGAGGGAAAGAAAGTAACTGTCCCCCTCTCGGTTCCAGGGCGTTTCGGGGAGACGGCCATCGTGAAAGTAAGTGACTGTCCCCTTCTCGGTTCCGCTCTGTCAATTCGATTAGCTTCCGTTCACGGTGCGGCTCAGGATTCCTTTTGATCCAATAGAACAGCCAACTTCTCAAAAACTTTGCTCACCACCCGGGGCGGCGCCTTCGATTCGAAACGGACCCGTCTGGCCCGCCAATCCAGGTTCTTGATCTGGTCGGCCAGAACGACCCCGGTGACGGCGTCGGCGGCAGGAAGGGAGACCTCGAAGGGATAGCCCTTGGCTCGGGAGGTGATGGGACAGAACAGGGCGAGGCTGGTTTTCCGATTGTAGCTTCTCGGGCTCAGCGCCAGGGCCGGGCGGCGTCCGGCTTGTTCATGGCCGGATTGAGGATTGAAGGTCCGCCACACGATTTCCCCGTTTCCGGGGACGTAGGACCTTTTTACCATGCCTCATTGCCTTGGGCGGGCCCAGAGTCCACCTCGGGATGCAGATTCTCGTCCGTCACAGTCGCCAGCATGTCGGCCAAGCTGTCGGTTTTCTTGCGCAGCAAGACTTCGTTGCCGCGCAAGACCATCTCGACGGCGGAGCCCTCACGCACCCCCCACTGCTCGGCGATGGGCTTGGGGATACGGACGGCCAGGCTGGACCCCCACTTGCAGATCTGCGATGTCGCACCCATGGACAGTCTCCTTTTGGATCTACGAAATATATCTTCTCCCGTGATGTGATCAAGGCACTTCCGCTGAACGTTGTAACGAACGAGCGCGACAGCCTGGGCCGGGGCCTCCCCGATGGCATCGTCGCCATTGGCGCCGGCTTTGGGTTGGCGTGCCGACTCGGGGGTGATGCGTTGGCTGTTTGGTGTCAGGACATCCTTTACAGTTCAGCCTTGAACAACGATCCTGGGGACCCCTCTACAGTGGCGTCGCACGTGCACAGGATCCGTTCTCGCTTCGGGTTGCGGCGGTTCGAATGGGTGGAGGAGCGGGGAATATTGATGGCCGCTCGCAATCGGGAGGACGTGCAAGGCGTGCGACAAGGCGTCGGACGGGAAAGCAAGTGACTGTCCCCTTCTCGCGGGGGCGCTAGCTCGAAACCGGCGACAATCTCGCGCCACGCCACGCCATCCTCCGTGCCGTCGAGCAGCGCCAGAATCGGCTCTTGCCGCTCGATCACGGCATCCCATTTACCTCTGAGCGGAACATAGTCTGCACGTCGGAAGCGTATCGTCACGCAATCGCCGCGTTCCTCGATCTCGTGCCGGGGCAGACAAGGAACCGATCGATTCATTATCAGGTTGACGAAGAAACGGTCGTTTTCTTAAATTGAAGCGCAGGAAAGGGGCGCTTCGCAATCGTGGCTCGCCAGACCGGTCAATACCGCATCACCAGCACCCTCGGAGAAGAGGTGCGCGCGTTCGTCCCCTACCCGCTTCCTCCGGTCGATCCGCCTCTGGTCCTGGCCGGCGTGGCCGCCGAGATTCATGCCGCCGCCATGACCGCGTTGGCCCGACTTGCCGTAGCGGGGTCGATGGTGCCGAGCACCGACTGGTTCCTTTACGGATTCGTCCGCAAGGAGGCGGTCGTCACCTCGCAGATCGAAGGCACGCAGGCAACGCTCCGCGACGTGCTCACCTTCGAAGCCACGCACCGTAGCGACCGTCCGGACGACGTCCGCGAGGTCTGCAACTATGTGGACGCGCTCGCCCACGCCCGCGCGCGAATCGCAGATCCCAAGGGGCTGCCGCTCAGCATCCGCCTCCTGTGCGAGGCGCACCGTATCCTGATGGCGGGTGTACGAGGCGAGTACGTGCAGCCCGGCGAAATCCGCCGCTCACAGAACTGGATCGGTGGCAGGCGGCCCGGCAACGCCCGCTTCGTGCCCCCTCCGCCGGAGGAGGTGCCGGGCGCGCTCGGTGCGCTGGAACGGTGGCTGCACCAGGACAGCGATTTCCCGCCGCTGGTCCGGGCGGGTCTCGCGCACGTCCAGTTCGAGACGATCCATCCCTTCCTCGACGGCAACGGACGCATCGGCCGGTTGCTGATCGCGCTCCTGTTGGATCACTGGGGGCTGCTCGATCTGCCTCTTCTCTACATCAGCCTGGCATTCAGGCGGAACCAGCCGGAGTACTACGCCCGGCTCGCGGCCGTGCGTAGCGCTGGCGATTGGGAGGGTTGGACCCAGTTCTTCCTCGAATGCGTGCGCGAGGCTGCCGATGACGGCGTTCGGGTCGCTCGGAAGCTGCATACGCTTGTCGGGCGCGACCGTGGCCGCGTTCTGGCCCACGAGCGTTCGACCGTGACCGCCATCCGGCTGATCGAGCGCCTGCCGTCCCGTCCGGTCGTTACCGTCGCCGCGGCGTCAGACCTGCTCGGCCTCACGGCGCCGCCGACCCGCAAGGCCGTGGGGTTGCTGGAGAGTCTTGGCGTGCTGCGCGAGATCACGGGAAAGCGGCGCGGGCGCGCCTACTCCTACGACGAATACCTTCGCATCCTGACGGACGACGAGCCCCTTCGAAGAACCAGTCCCGGTGGATGACGGCAATCCGCATTTGGATTTCAGGCGTGAGCGTGTTCGTTCGCAAGCATTGGCAGGGTCTTGAGCTCCCTGCTGGCTTTCTTCTCGGCAACGCGCAATTCATAGATCTTTTGAAGATTTAGCCAAAATTCGGGACTGGTGCCGAAGTAGTGCGCCAGGCGCAGGGCCGTATCGGCGGTAATGGCCCTTCGTCCGTTCAGAATCTCAGTGATGCGGTTCGTAGGAACCTTGAGCTTTCGCGCAAGCGCGGCGGCACTCATATTGAGTTCTTTCAGTTCTTCGGCGACATGTTTGCCGGGATGGATTGCGGGCACAGCCATAGCGGTTCGCCTGGTGGTAATCGACAATCTCTACATTCTCGGGTCCGAGGGATCCTTTGGGCCATTCGAAGCAAATCCGCTACTGGTTGTTGATGCGGATGCTGTACTGGCCTTCGCGGTCACCTTTGAGGGCTTCGAAGCGGTTGCCGCTTCTAGCGGATCGGGCGTCTCACCGGAACCGAAACGAATAGATATCCGCGTCCTTCATGACGAAGCGGAGCCGGATCGGCCTTTCCGCCAGCCGGTCGAATCTCATGGGGTCGGTGGGAAGGAACCCCGGCCGGCTCCACCGGATTCTTCTCTGAATGTGATCTCCGAAGATGACCGGCGATTCCTCCAGTGTGAAACCCGGAATCGGCTGCCCGTCCTGGTCCTGGACCTCGATGCGAATGCTCCCCACGGCCGAGGTCGAGAAGTTGAGGACCAGATCCCGGCCCTCGAACCGGAATGGCTTGGTCACGAATTCCCCGCCGGAGTAGGGAGCCTTGATGGAAGTAAAGCCGTCGGTGCGCAGGACGAATCGCTCCAGGTAGGTGGACGGGTAGGTGTAGTTGCGGGACGTGTAGATCGAGATCTCATCCGGGGCAGTGGGAACCACGCCCACGGCCGTGCTGTTGGTTCGGTGGATCCAGTTTCGTTCCTGCCGTCCCGGCCGGATAAACGCCTCCGGAAAGGGGTTCCAGTCGATCCCGTCACGGCTGGTCATGAAGACGGTCTCCGAAATGCCGGGCCGGGGAGCATCGTCGTGGATCTGCCGCAAGGGCTGGAAGCGCTTGGGAAACCCGAGATAGATATGAGGGGCCCGGAAATAGGGCGTGGCCGCATTGGTGTAGAGGTGATCTACCGGCCGGGCCTTTCCGTTGAAGGTGCAGGGAACCTGCTCCGTCCAGTTGAGGAGGTCCTTGGAAGTGGTCCGGGCGAAGGTGCGCACGTCCTGGAGCATGTACCGGAAGTAGAAGACGTACTGTTTCTCCCATTCGGACCAGAAGAGGACGTTGACGGAGTCGAAGGCATTGGGCAACGAGGTGACGAAGAGGGGGTCCTCCCGCCACTTCTTCCAGCGGAGCCCATCCGGCGAGACCCAGAGCACCAGGCCGATGGAGCGTTCGTTGGCCTGGCCGAATCGGGGATTGATGCCCACTCCGCCCGGCGACTTGAAGCGGACCGCCGGGTCGACTCCCGGCCGGGTGTCCAGCAGGGGCGCTCCCCCAGCGTGGTCGGTGACGATGTTGTTTTCGGTGGATCCATTGAACTCGTAGAGGCCCAAATTGGGCCGCGTCCAATGGATTCCGTCCCGGCTCTCGGCATAGCAGAGGAAGTTGGGATGCGGAGGCGTGAGCTTCTCGTCCGGAGTCAGTCCGGCTTTCCGCGCATAGTCCGGCGCGGTGCGCCCCATGTAATACATTCGGAAGAGGTTGCCGTCCTTGAAGACGCTCAGCTGCCAACTGGTGTTCCCCTCCCAGGGCCGATCGAATTCCAGGACCGTGCCGCCGGACCGGGGTGGGTGAAGGCGGATCTCCACACCCTCCATCTTTGCGATCAAATGGTCGTCAGCGAACAGTTCCAGCCGGGAACCGATGTCAACGGCTTCCATGGAAGTGGCCTCCCCCGCCGAAAGAAAGGGACCGGTCCAGGCCGTGAAACCGGCCAGCAGCGTCAAGACTCGAAACCAGGATACGCGCATGATTCGTTCCTCCGTCCCAAATTAGAACCGGTGTCTCGCAGGTTGTCACGTGGGTGCGATGAATTCCGACCGTTTCCTTATCAGCCCGTGGCAAAAGTCGTCACGGCATTCGACCGTCCCTGCATCGTGCGCGGACTGCGTTGCGACTCGGTCACATACTCCCGGTATGCTCCCTCATCGCGCTTGGTCCGGCGGGCGCAGGAACGGTTTCGGTGCTCGCGGGACATTCACCACGGGCTGATGTTGAAAACGCAATCGAGTGAGGATACGTTTCCAAACGATTCTCGCCAAGGGCTGCCAAGAGGAGGGGTCGCAAATGACTCGGCATAAAGAATTCGATTTCGACAGCTTGCCTCAGGGCAGCAAGGACGTCTACGAGTTGCGGTTGAAGGCGCCGGACCTGACCCGACTGGCCGACGGCGTTCGGATGACCTGCGGCGACATGGTTTCCCCGGACGCGATTTCTGACGCCATTTCGGCGCGGCTTGATGCCGGTTCGCTGTCGATCCCCGTCCTGGCGGCCAAGGGCGATTCGGGCCAAGGAAAGACTCTGGTGGCGACGGCCGGCGTGCATGGGGACGAGTATGAGGGCATGGAAGCCATCTTTCGGACCTTCGAAGCCTTGGACCCTTCCAACTTGTCCGGAACCTTCGTCGCCGTACCGGTGGTGACGCTTCCGGCGTTTTGGCAGGCGACGCGGGCGAACCCCGTGGACGGCCTCAACATGGCCCGTATTTTTCCCGGGTCCTCTTCGGGGAGCATGAGCGAGCGTCTGGCTGCTCTGATGCTGGAGAAGGTCTTCCGGCATGCCGACCTGTACATCGACCTGCACAGCTCGGGCCGAAACTACGCCATGATGACTCTGGTCGGCTACGCGGCTCTGGGCCGTCAGGCCGATACGGCCCGGGCGGCAGCGGAATGCTTTGGAGCCCCCATGATCTGGGAGCATCCCAAGGTCTCTCCGGGCCGGACCTTGACCGAGACCCTGAAGTTGGAGATTCCGTCCCTGTACACCGAGGCTCGCGGCGGGGGGCGAGCCCATCCCGACGACGTGGATTGCTACACTCGGGGCCTGGCCAATCTGCTGGAGTTTCTCGACATGGCGAAACTCTCCTCCGCCGGTCTGGAAGCGGATTACGAACCGCTACGGCTTTGCGGGGACGGTGACGTGGATGTCTCCATGCGGTCCGGATGCAGCGGACTCTTCTTCTCGGACGCCCGCCTGGGCATGCGGGTTCGGCAAGGGGATGCGCTGGGAATGATCCGGGATCTGGACGGCACGCCCTTGGAGGAAGTCCGGAGCCCTCAGGATGGGGTGCTGGTGATGTTCCGAACCAATCCCCGCATCTTCGCCGGCGAGATCCTGCTGGTCGTCAACGCCTGATCCGGCACCTCGGGCGTGGCCGTTCCTCTTTGGGCTCCAAGGGACGGTTCAGTTCAACTTTCTGATCTTGAGGTTCCGGAACCAGACCGGATCGCTGTGGTCCTGAAGGACGATGTGACCCATGTCCATGAGCCCGTAGTGGGAGAGATCCTTGAACTTGCTGGCGGCCACCCTCTGTTTCCAGTCCTCGCTGCGCAGCTCGTACTCCACGATCTTCTCGCCGTTCATCCAGTGCTCCACGTGGTTGCCGTGGGCGACGATTCCGACCTGGTTCCACTCGCCGGCCTTTCGAACCACGTCCTTTGCGGGGGGATGAAGAGCGTAGTTGGCGCCGGCGCTGGTCTCCCGCTTGGCGCCGTCGCGGTGGCCGGCATCGTCCAGAACCTGCATCTCCGGTCCCGTGAACCAGAGGCTTTCGAAGTCCTCACTGGCCCGAAAGAAAATGCCGCTGTTGCCGGCCTCCAGGACCTTCCATTCCAGCCGCAAATCGAAGTTGCCGTACTCTTCCCGCGTGATGATGTCCCCGGCCCGGACCTTTCCGGCGTAGTGGATGGAGTCGTCGTTGACTTCCCACCCTTTCGGAACCTCCTGGCTCCTGAAACCTCGCCACTGATCCAGGCTCTTGCCGTCGAAGAGCAACGTCCAACCTTCGGCCCGCTCCTCCTCGGTCAGGGTGTTCAACATCGGGGCCGCCTCCTCCTCCATCGTCGGCTCGGAGTCGGGTGCGGCGCAGGAGGCGAAGCAAACCAATATTCCCGAAAGCAGGGTTTTCGTTCTTGTCATGATGGTCTCCATCAAGGTCCGGGAAGAGAGGAGCCTCACACCCGGACGAATTTGGTCAGGCTGCCGTTGACGCCCACCTCGCCGATGTAGAGGTCGCCCCGGCTGTCCCCCCAGATGGCGTGGGGAAAGCCTGGGAACTGCCCGGGACCGTCCCCCTTTTCGCCCCAGCGGGAAAGCAGCCGGCCGTCCCGGCTCAGAACGCTGACTCGGTGTTCGATTTCCGAAACGAACACGGTCTCGTCCGGATCGAACCAGACGAAATCGGGTTGGAGCAGATCGGTCCACTCCCTCAAGTAGTTTCCGTCGCCGTCGAAGATCTGAATCCGGTTGTTGGAGCGGTCGCAGACATAGACCAGATAATCGGAATCGACCCAGACGTCGTGAACCAGATCGAATTGCCCGGGTCCCGTGCCCGGCTCGCCCCAACTCTTCAGGAGCACGCCGTCCGGGGAGAACTTGTGCACTTTGGCGTTGCCGTAGCCGTCGCTGACGAAGAGGCAGCCGTCGGGGGCGATGGCGAGATCCGTGGGCAGATTGAAAGGCAGACCCGGAGGACGGGGGACGCCAGGCGTGCCCAGGGTCCACTGGAGCTCTCCGTCCGACGTGAGCTTGTGGACGCAGTGGCCTTTCCACTCGGTGCAGTACAGGTTGTCTTCGGCATCGATCCGGAGGCCGTGAGCGTTGTGCAGCAGGTCCTCTCCCCAAGAGGTGAGGAAGTTCCCGTCCCGGTCGAAGACGACCATGGGGTGCTCGCTTCGGCTGTAGACGTAGACCCGGTCCCGGCTGTCGACGGCAATGGCCGGAATCCAGCCGAAGGTCCAACCCGACGGGAGCTTGGCCCAATCGCCCACCGGTTCGTACTGATAGTCACCCTGTCCCACCCGCATCTGGTCTTCTCCCTGATTGGAGTGGAATTGGAACACCCGCACCTACCCCTGTCAACCGGCGGGCGTTCCGTATTTCCCACGTTGCTCTGAAAGTCAGAGGCGACTTCGCCTGGATCTTCTCGGAGCATCTCCTTGAAGTTGGAGATCAGCTACGGTTCGGCCAGCAGCCGCAGGAGAACGTCCCTGGAAATCAGAGCCATGTCCTGTCTCCGTTCCAGAAATGGCGAAACGTCCCGAAGAGCCTGTTCCCAGTCAATCGTGTTCAGTTTGTCCCTGATCAGCTCGCGCCAGTTCGCCGGTGTGACGACGGGTACGTCCCAACCCGACTGCCGGAGGGCGTTGTTCAACTGAACCAGGTTCGGAGCCGGCCAAGTGGGATCAGCAAGGTACCAACCCAAGTCATACAGGTCACGACCCTTCGTATACTTGCGAGTCAGCACTGCGTGCAGCTTGCTGGCCAGTAACGAAGACCGGTCGTAGTGAAGAAGATTCAACCAGACGAAGCGACGGACCAAGCGCGTCGTTGTGCGCGCACCGCGGGGAGGGCGGGTGTCGATCTCGATCTTCACCATGATCGCCTCGTCGGAATGGGGAGACAGCCCGAGCTCGTATAGGAGACCACGTATTTCGATCGCGGCAACTGCCACCGGCGGGCGCGGACGGGACCGTATCTCCACGTCGTATCCTTCCAGCAGAAGATCTCTGCTGACGGACTGGATGAGCTTTTCGAATCGAGCATTCTCTCCCGGCGTCGTGAGAGAGAAATCGAGATCCTCGGAATAGCGGGGAAGCTGAAACAGGAACCGCAGGGCCGTACCCTCGACAAAGGCCCAGTCGCTGAAGGCCCCCGCGTCCTGAAGGGCCAGAAGAATTCGCGCCTGCAGGTATTCCCGGGCGGTGTTGCGCCGCCGGAAATCATCAGGCTGATCCCGGAGGATCTCCAGCAGAAGAGGTTTCATCTCGGATCTCGATTCTCCCAGAGTTCCAGAAGCCGCTCGACGGCGCGTTCGATCTTGGCGGATCGACACCTCTCAACGACGGCGTGAAGTCCTTCCAGGTCGAGTCCACGGGGCCTTTCAAGCCGAAGTTCCCGCAGGTATTCGACGCGGTCGCTGTGTGGAGTCAGGTAGAGTAGGTCGACCAGCGCCTTTTCCGGACCCGCAAGCAATGCCATCTGGTCTCTTGCGATTTCCATTTCCCCAAACCCGAAGAGAAGAGGGATCCTGACATGTCGGAATTGGAATCGTCCTATGGGCGTCGAAAGCTCTTCCGGACGGCCGGTCGTGACGCTGGTAGTGACCGGAACGTATTCCGGGATCATGCCGTAGTGGGCCAACGCGGATTGCAGACTTACGTAGGAGGCTTTCTTGAGCGCGTTCGCCACCGCGAAGGGATGAGCCGACGTCTTGGAGTAGAGATCCGACAGCAGGTACACGCCGCGCCTCAACCGGATGACTCGTTCGCTCTTGACCCAGCGGTCCAGTTGCCGCCTGACATGGGCAGGCGAGGTTTGCCCAGCCAGAATCTGGCCCGTTCTGAATACCCCATTGGGAGGTGCTACTGCGAGCAAGTCTCCGAATTTCATAGCAACAAATTGTCATATTTGTCTATTTATTGCAACGAAATAAGATCATAGATAAATACGTTGAAGTTTCTCCCAATTGATATTAACCTTTGTTGGCGGTGGCCGGATCTGATGAATCGGCCGTCGAGAGACGCAATTCAGAGATCAAGGTGCCACCGGGCGCCAAAGTTCAGAAAGGATGAATCATGAGAAAACCCGTCTTCGCAATCGCCTACGTCGTCGTTCTGCTGGCAGCCGCGGGTCTCGTCATGGGTGCCCACCATGTCAAGACCCTCAAGGGTGAAGGCACCTGCGCCAAGTGCGGCTTGGGCGAAACGGCTTCCTGTCAGAATGCCATCCAGGTGAAGAAGGATGGGAAGACCGTCACCTATTACATGGTCCACAACGACGTTGCCAAGAAGTTTCATGGCAACGTCTGCCAGGGCAGCAAGAGCATCAAGGCCAAGGGCACCGTGGCCAAAGAGGGCGGAAAGATGATGCTGACCGCCTCCTCGATCAAGGTGGTCGAATAGAGGGGTTCACCCTCCACGGCTCGCAATCTCGCATTCTCACGTCAGTCCGACACTTTGTTGGAGTCGGACTGGCGTGGATCGTGCGGGCTCTTGAGTCTCGTTCCGTTTCCTTCAAGCGACGCAGAAACCGGGCGGCTGGTACCGGCCGCCCGAATGAGCCGTAGCCGAAGGCTCGTCTCCCATGTCTGCCCCTGCCAAGCTCCTGGTTCTGCTTGGTGTAGCTCTTTTTGTGGGCTACCTCCTGTATTCCAGTCTGAGTCTCCGCAAGTTCAGTTGCGAGGTCTGTGTCGAGTTCCGCGGCCAGACCGTTTGCCGCACGGCGGCCGGGGCGACTCGGGAAGAAGCCCAGAGAACGGCTGTAGAGCTCGCCTGCGCCGTGTTGGCCTCGGGCCGTACGGAGAGCATGCGGTGCAACGAGACGCCACCCAAGAGCGTTCGCTGGAAGTGAGGTCCGACCTTTAGTTCCTTCGGCTTTCGAAACTGGCGGGAAAACAATGCACGTAGAAGTCCGAAACCTGGAGGATGTCATCCTCGTCGATCTGGAAGGCCGTCTGGTGGCAGGCGTTGGGGATCAGATGCTCCGGGAGGTCATGGATGAGTTGATCGCCGAGGGGTGGCAGAAGATCCTGTTGAATCTCTCCGGCGTCTCCTGGATCGACAGTTCCGGCATCGGCGAACTGGTTGCCGGAATCAGGCTGGCCAAACGTTTCAACTGCTCGGTGAAGCTCCTGAGAGCGGGCGACCGGGTCAAGCACGTCCTCTCTCTCAGCCAGCTCCTGCCCCTGCTGGAGATCTACGAGACCGAGCAGGAGGCCCTGGACCGGTTTCGCGGTGAAAGCCCGTCTTCTCCGCCGGAAGGGACCGGTTCAGACCGGCAGTGAGTCTCCGGGTGCGAGAATGGGAGGGGAGCAGGATACGGACTCCGGATATTTGAGTCCGGATCCGGTGTTGAGCAGAAGCACCCTCTCGCCGGACCGGATCCATCCCGATTGACTCAGTTTCCGCGCCGCAGCCAGAGTCGCCGCCCCCTCCGGACAGACGAAGGTTCCCTCGTTTCGGGCCAGCAGCCGTTGTGCCTGAAGGATCTCCTCGTCCGAGGTCTCGACGGCGCAGCCGTTGGTCTCGTACAGAGCGTCCAGAACCAGGAAGTCTCCCAACGCCTTCGGGACCGTGATTCCGAAAGCCACGGTCCGGGCGTCCGTCCAGAACTCCGATTCCCGGTGGCCCGACTCCCAGGCGCGGACGATGGGAGCACATCCGCTGGATTGGACCGACACCATTCGCGGAAAAGGCCGATCCAGCCATCCCAGCTCTTGGAGTTCCCGGAAGACTTTGTGGATGCCGATGAGCCCGACGCCGCCCCCGGTGGGGTAGATGATCACGTCCGGGAGCTGCCACTGGAACTGCTCTGCCAACTCCAGTCCCATGGTCTTCTTGCCCTCGATCCGGTAGGGCTCCTTCAGGGTTGAGGCGTCATACCAACCGTGCCGCTTCACCCCGTCGGCCACCTGCTTCCCCGCGTCGCTGATCAGGCCGTCCACCAGGTAGAAAGTGGCGTCCGTCACGGCGCACTCCTTGCGGTGGATCAAGGGAGCGTCCGTGGGCATGACGATGACGCATTCGATGCCGGCGGCAGCGCTGTAGGCTGCCCACGCGGCCCCGGCGTTGCCATTGGTGGGCAGGGCCAGGGCTTCGATCCCAAGCTCCCGGGCTCGAGAGACGCCGACGGCGGCGCCCCGGGCCTTGAAGGTCCCGGTCGGCAACAGGCCTTCATCCTTCATGTAGAGCCTGGAAACCCCGACCCGGGCGCCGACGCGGTGCAACCTCAACAGCGGTGTCATCGGCTCTCCCAGGGAAACCCGCGCGTCGGGTTCGCGGAGGGGAAGCAGTTCCCGATACCGCCAGAGGCTCGGCTCACGTCCTCCGAATTCCGCCGGGTGCACCGTCTCCCGGACGCGATTCAGGTCGTAGCGAACCAGAAGCGGTCCGCCGCAGCCGCAGAGATGGGCCGGTTTCTCGCAATCGTGGGTGGCCTCGCAGCGTGCGCACTCCAAATGGGTAAAAAACATGGATCTCTTTTACCTCCACGAGCCAGGGACCCCAGCCCCGGCCCCGGAACATTATAATTTGACTGTATGGTCGGCGATTCCGGTTCCCTTCATAATCGTGGATTGCTCGTGGCGCCGGCCGGAAGGAGCGGGTGAGATGTTAGTTTCCAAGGACGACTTTATCGGTCTCGACGGCATAATCCATCTCTGCGCCGGGGGTGAAACTCCCATTCTCAAGAGTCATCAGGACGCCGTGAGCCGCTTCTTCCACGACAAGGCCGGGGGAGACAATGGCCGGCAGCGGTTCGAAGAGACCTATCTGGAGTGCAAGGAGAAGGCGGGGAGACTCCTGAACGTCTCGCCGGAGGAGATCGCTTTTCTCTCCTCCACCTCGGAAGGGGTCAACCTGTTGGCTCACGCTCTGGATTGGGAGTCGGGCGACAACGTGGTGGTGGCCGACCTGGAATTCCCTTCCGACGTCCTTCCCTGGACTCGCCTGGAGCGTCTGGGAGTGGAACTGCGCCTGGTGCGGCATCGCAATTGGCGGGTTTCCGTGTCCGATCTGGAATCGCATATCGACTCCAGGACCCGTGTGGTCGCGGTCAGCCTGGTGAGCTTTCTGACCGGGCAGCGGCAGTTGCTAAGTGAGCTCTCGCAACGGGTCCGGTCCGCCGGGGCGCTTCTCAGCGTGGACGCGACCCACGCGGCGGGCGTCGTCCCGGTGGAAGCCGGCCTCGCCGACATCCTCATGAGCAGTTGCTACAAGTGGCTGCTGGGAACCCACGGGGTCTCCATCTTCTACTGGAATCGAAGTCGCCTGCCCGGCCTGAAGCCTCCGTTCCTGGGTTGGCACTCTCCGGCCAGTCTCACCGGTTGGCGCCATCCGACCCGTTACGAGTTGCGGCCCGGCGCCGCCCGCTTCGAGGCCGGGAATCCCTCCTATATCTCGGTTTACATCCTGGACAACGCGCTGGACTACATCTCCGGCGTGGGCGTTCCCGAGATCGAAAGCTATGTGCTGGATCTGAGCAAAAGGGTGTTGCGTGGACTCACCGAACTCGGCTTGGAGATCATGACTCCGTCCCGGCCCCAGGAACGCGCCGGCAACGTCTGCTTCGTCGCTCCCCAAGAGAAGGCTGTGATGCGTTGGTTTGAGGATCGAGGAATCCTGATCTGGGGAGATTCGCGCCGGATTCGGGTGTCCACTCATCTCTACAACACCGCTGACGACGTGGAGAGATTGCTCGAAACTTTGAAGGACTGTCCTCTGGTCTGAACTATGGCTGATCGTCCCCTGAGTCTGCGTCCTCGGCGATTGGGAACGGGTGCCGGTTCCTCCCGGCCCGTCTCCCGCTGTCTCATGCTCCGGACGGAACATCCGCAGCTTGTGCACGCCGCTGTGGAAAAGCTGCGGAAATCTTGGAATCGTTCTGCGGCTGGTCAGGATGAAGGCGGACGTGGAAGTGGCCATCTTGTCGGGCCCACCCGTATTCGGGGCCCACAAGCGGCTGTTTCTTTCCCGTTATTTGTGCTTGATCCTGTGGTTACTCCCGGACAGCCTGCGGAAAGGCGGTTCCAAACGTCTCGCCGTGTTCAGACAGGGAAACTTCGGATCGCGCGAATAGTCAAGAGCCAGTCAAAGACTCAGGAACCGAAGCGCGCCGCCACGGCATCCCAGTTCACGACGTTCCACCAGGCCTTGATGTAGTCGGGCCTCCGGTTCTGATAGCGGAGATAGTAGGCGTGCTCCCAGACGTCCACACCCAGAAGAGGAACCTGTCCGGCCATGACGGGCGAGTCCTGATTGGCGGTGGAGAGGACCTCCAGCGATCCCGACGCGTTCTTCACCAGCCAGGCCCAGCCCGATCCGAACCGGCCCACGCCGGCGGCGGCGACGGCCTGCTGAAACTGGGCAAGGCTGCCGAAAGTGGAGTTGATGGCGTCGGCCAGGGCGCCGCCCGGTTCGCCTCCGCCTCCGGGTCCCATCAGGGTCCAGAACAGGGAGTGATTGGCGTGGCCGCCGCCGTTGTTCCTGACCGCAGTCCGAATGCTCTCGGGAACCGCGGCGCAGTTGTCGGCCAACAATTGATCCAGGCTCAGGCCGGCCAACTCCGGATGCGAGGAAAGAGCATTGTTCAGGTTGCCCACGTAGGCGGCGTGGTGCTTGTCGTGATGAATCCCCATGGTCCTGGCGTCGATATGAGGCTCCAAGGCGTCATTGGCGTAGGGAAGGGACGGCAATTCGAATGGCATGAGATCTCCTTTCGATGTTCTTGGGTGAGCGGGGCGCCCGCTCGGCAGGAAAGATACCAGTCCGGGCCGGATACGGCAAGCGATCCCATCGGCTTGGGAGGTGTCATCGTAGTAGACTGAAGGGGGAGTCGATCGGGAGTCGATCGGGAGCGAGGCATGCATTTTCCTGAAAGCCGGTGGCTGGTTACGCTCGGGTTTGTAGTCATTCTTCTGCTGGCCGAAATCTGCGCACAGGTTCCGCCGGCTTCCGATTCGGAGACCGAGTTCGTCGTCATCGTCACCGGAAGAGAGTTGCTGGAAGGCGCGTACGCCGATGCGCACACTCAGTTTCTGGCGCGGACGCTCCGGCCCCTCGGAGGACGCTGCGTCGGGTCGGTCACCGTCACGGACGACGAGCGGGAAATAGGGCGAGCCCTCGACTACGCCTCGCGGCGAAGCCGGATCGTCGTCGTCACCGGAGGGCTCGGCCCCACCGGCGACGACATCACCCGCCAGACCCTGGCCAAGTACACGGGCATCCCTTTGCAGGAATCGCTTCAGGTGATGGATGAGTTTCGGCGCCGCTACGGAGACCGGGTATCCCGTCCGAGCCTCCGGCGACAGGCGCAGGTTCCGTCCCGTGGCACCTATCTGAAGAATCGTGTCGGAAGTGCCGTCGGGCTGGTCTTCGATGACGGTGAACGCGTCATCGTGGCGCTGCCCGGCCCGCCCCGGGAGCTCCGGCCCATGGTTCGGGATGAACTGATTCCCTTTCTGGCCCGCCGTTTCGGAATCCAGTCGTCGGTCGAATCGGTGACCCTGCGTTTCGTCGGGATCGGCGAGTCGAGTATCCAGCGCGTTATCGACGAGCACATCAGCCTGCCGTCCGAGGTGAGGATCGCGTCCACGTTCGAAGCGGGACGGGTCGACCTCACCTTCTACGGCCGCTCCAGCTTGCCGGGGATTCGAGGACGCCTGCTGACGTTGCGGGAGCAGATGCTGCAGCGTCTCGGGAGACATGTCTATTCCGTTGACGGGTCGACGCTCGAAGAAACCATCCTGCGGCTTCTGGCCGATCGCAAGACGACGCTGGCCGTGGCCGAGGTGGCGACGGGAGGTGGCCTCTCGTCTCGATTGACCGGGACTCCCTCCGCGGCGTCGGTTCTGTTCGGCAGCTATGTGGCCGCCAGCGACGCGGGACTGAAGGCGCTGCTGGCGTCTGAAGGGTCGGAGACTTTGGGACAGGCTCGCGAGGGAGATGAGTTGGTTCTCGCACTGGCTCGAATCGTGGCCGGCGCCCAGGAGGATCGATGGGTGCTTCTGGTTTCCGGACCGAAGGATGTTGACGCCAACCGGGTCACCCTCTGCGCCGGGTCCCGGGCCCAAGGATTCCGAGCCGAGTCGGTCGGCTTCCGGCCCGGCAGATCGGGACGCGAGCGGCTCATTACGCGTGCCCTTGATTTTCTCAGGAGAAGACTGGCTCAATGAACTCTGAACCGGGAGGGGGCTGCAAGAGTCCGATGAGCTGGATGATGCGTCTGAGTTGGCTGCTGTGCCTGGGACTGGGCTCCCAGATTCTGGCCCTCGATTTTCCGCACCAAGCCAGAGTCGTCGAGATCACGGACCTGACCCACGACGTGAAGCGGGTGCGCCTGGTCCTGCTGAATCCAGGCGGGTTCGTGTTCAAGCCGGGACAATTCGTCTTTCTCAAGGTCCCGGAAGAATTCGTCCAGGAGTGGAACGCTCGATACCGGACGACGCATGGTTCGGTCTTTCGACCCTACTCCTTCGCCTCCCCGCCCGGCCGGCTTCCGGAATTCGACTTCATCATCAAGCACTTCCGGGCGCCGCCCGGCAAGGACGTGCCGCCAGGCGTCGCTTCGACCTACGTCCACACCCGTCTCCGGCCCCAAGACGTTCTCCACCTCAGCGATCCCACCGGCACGCTCTACCTGGGTCAGGACAGCGACCATCCCATCCTGGTGGTGGCCGGCGGCAGCGGGGCCGCCCCTTTCGTCGGTTTGTTGGAATACTGGTTCGAACAGGGAATGGACCGGACCCGGACGATCCACTTTTTCTTTGGTGTCCGGAGTCGGAGGGACCTGCTGCTGCACGACCTGTTCTCTCGGTGGGCCGCCGAGAAAGAGAACTTCACCTACACGCCGGCACTCTCCGCTCCCCGCGAAGGGGACGACTGGCAAGGTGAGACCGGTTATATTCAACTCTCGGTCGACAAGCATGTGGAGGCCCCGTCCGAGGCGGAGGCCTATTTGGCCGGTCCGCCCATAATGGTGAAGATGGTGACCAAAGTCCTCCGGGCGAAGGGGCTCCCCAACAGTCGCATTTTTTTCGATCAGATTCTTGCCAGGGAATGAGGTGTTGAACATGGAGACTCAAACGATCGTGGCCGTGGTTTCGTTTCTGGCTCTGGCGGCGGGCCTGCTGGCCCTCCGGTCGGCTTCCGCGGCGAAGGGCCGGATCCGAACGCTGGAGCGGAAGCTCGAGACCCTGGAAGAGGACGTTTCCAGGGCGGGCTCCCAACAGCAGGAGCAGCTCGAGAATCAGGGGCAACTGCTCCGGAGGGTGGCCCAGGGGAAACACGTGACGGAGGCCGTCCTTTCCGGCGGCCTTTTCGACGAAATCGACGGTGAAGAAGCCATGGAAATGCTTCGCCGGCATCCGGATACCTTGATCATCGACGTCCGGGAGCCCCATGAGCACGCCGCGGTCCGGATCCCCGGCGCCAAGCTCATCCCCCTCGGAGAAGTTGGCGGCCGTACTTCCGAGATCCCGCGAGACGCCGACCGCATCATCATGCATTGCGCCGCCGGAGGCCGCTCGGCCCAGGCCTGCGCCCAACTGGGTGTCCAGGGATACGTCAATCTCTACAATTTGGCCGGTGGAATCGGACGCTGGCCCGGTGACGTCCGGAGGGGATAGCCGGAATCCAGCCGACCTCTTGAAACGATCGATCCGTAGAAGTTTCGGAAATCCCCCGATGGGTAATGCGGGCTAACGTGAACCGTACAAAGCGTTTTTTCGTGGCGTGGGCCATTCCCTCCCTGCTCCTTCTTCTGGCGCTTCTGCAGGGGGGGGCACAGTTTCTGGGCGCGGCCCCCGGCAAGCCGAGTATGAGGGCGTTTCCCGTGTCGGAGCCGCCGGTGCTGGACGGCGTGGTGGATTCCTCCTGGATGTCCATGGCGCCCGCCACCGGTTTCATCCAACAGCTCCCCGAAACGGGGGCCCCGGCGACCGAACGGGTGGAAGTACGGATCGGATACAACCGCGACACCCTCTTCGTCGGTGTCATCTGCTTCGATTCCCGGCCGGAAGCCGTCGTCTCCACCCAGGCCCGGCGGGACGGCGTCCTGGACGAGACCGATTCATTCGAGGTTCTCCTGGATACGTACGACGATGACCAGAGCGGATACATCTTTGCCACGACTCCCGGCGGCATCGAGTTCGACGCCCAGATCATCCACGGCGGCCGGAGCCGCGCCGGAGGTGGACCTGCCCGAGCGGGGTCCGTAGGCGGCAGCGGCTTCGGAGGGGCCCAAAGGGGCGGGGCGTCCGCTTTCAACCTGAATTGGGATGCGGTCTGGACGGTCCAGGCCAGGATCACACAGCGAGGCTGGGAAGCCGAGTTCGCGATTCCCCTCCGGAGCCTGCGTTACGAACCCGGAACCGATCGCACCTGGGGAATCAACTTCAAACGCAACCTCCGGCGAAAAAACGAACAGTCTTACTGGGCCCCGGTCACCCGCGGGTTCGAGATCCACCGCGTCTCCCTGGCCGGGGAACTGACCGGCCTGGACCTGGAGTTTCGGCCGAGCCGCCAGGTCATTCCCTACGTCAAGGGCGGATTCCTCCACGATTACCGGGGATCCGCTCCATTGAAGGACGGGATTCTGGACGCGGGCGTGGACATGAAGACCACACTCACGCCGACCTTGACCTTGGACGCGACCCTGAACACCGACTTCTCCCAGGTGGAGGTGGACGAAGAGCAGGTCAATCTGACCCGCTTCGATCTGTTCTTCCCCGAGAAGAGACCCTTCTTCCTGGAAAATGCCGGTTACTTCCAGGTCGGCAGTCCCCGTCAGGCGGAACTCTTCTTCAGCCGCCGCATCGGCATCGACCCCAGCGGAGTCGAGGTTCCCATTCTGGGAGGCGCCCGCCTCACCGGGAAGTTGAATCGTTTCAACCTGGGTGTCCTCAACATGCAGACCAATGAAGTGGAGGACGTGACTCCGGCGCACAACTTCACCGTTCTGCGCGTGGCCCGGGAGGTGGGTTCCCGCAGCGGATTCGGGGCCATCTTCATCAACAAGGTGGCCACCGGCTCTGCGGCGGGGCCGAACGAGTTCAACCGGACCTACGGCGTGGACGCCAACATCGGACTGGGGGAACGCTGGACCTTCTTCAACTACGCCGCCCGCACCGAGACGCCGGGTCTTGACGGGCGCGATCATGCCGCCAGCTCGTCGGTGAGCTACAACACCGATTTCTTCAACTGGGACCTGGGTTATCTGGAGGTGGGAGAGGATTTCAATCCGGAGGTGGGATTCGTGCCCAGGTCAGGCTACCGGAGGCCCTCCTACGGAATCTTCTTCAATCCCCGTCCCAAGAATCATCCTTTTTTCCGCCGTTTCTGGCCGCATCATTCCTGGCGCGGACACTATCGCTTCGACGGATCTCAGGAGTCGGGTTGGCGTCACAACGACATGCGTGTCTTCTTCCAGAACGGCGGGTCGGTGGGGTTCGCGTTCAACCAGAACTTCGAACAGCTCTTCGAACCCTTCGAGATCTTCGACGACATCGTTCTGCCGAAGGGAATCTACCGTTTCAACAACTGGCTGTTGACTGTCGAATCGGACGAAAGCGCCAATCTTTTCGGCGGCGCCAACTATTCGTGGGGAGAATTCTACTCGGGTCATATCGACACCCTCAGCCTTCGGGCCGGATTCCGCGTGGGAGCCGAGTTTCTGCTGGCCGCCCGCTACGTGCACAATTCGGTGGACCTCCCGGAGGGGCCTTTTCGCACGAATCTGGCCATGGTCCAGGTGAATTATTCCTTCACGCCCAAGAGCTACATCCAGTCTCTGATCCAGTACAACAGCACCGAACGGGAGATCGGCACCAACATCCGATTCGCCCTGCTTCGCACCGGCAGCACCGGATTCTTCATCGTCTACAACAGCCATTTCGATCCCACGGGTCTCGACCCTCACGAAGGACCGATGGTGCCCGGTGCATATCGGACACAGCGGACCCTGGACCGGACGATCCTGGCCAAGTTCACCTATCTGCTGGATTTCTGACCGGTGTTGAATCATGCTATGAACGCTCCCGGGAACGCCGGAAACAGGCAATCCCCAACACCGGAATCATGACCTACCTGACCCGTTTGACCGCGGCCATAAAGCAGGAACTGGAGCAGGGTCGCCTGGGAACTCCAGTTTACGTGCGTCTGGTGATCGTGGCGTCTTCAGACCACGGGCACCTGGTCCCCGTCTCCGTGGCGGGCATTCAGTTGATCCAGGAGCTTCTTGGCCCGGCGATTGACGAGATCTTCGTCGCCGGCAGCGTCGAGTCCGGGAACCTGTCTCTGCAACTGCATCTGGAGGGTGGGCGCACCGGTCAGGTCGTCGTGATCCTCAAGCGGGAGGGTGCGCCGGGAGCGGATCTGCTCCTGGTCGGGAACCATGGCACCCTGCGGCATGATCTGGCGGAAGCCGGTCTCGCCGGTGAGACCGAGGAACGACTCTGGAGCACGGACTCCAGCGCGGTTCGAGGGGAGTTGGTCGAGGCGGTCGAAGAGTCGTTGCGAAAGAGACTTCCGGTGCGGGTCGGATAGGGGAGCGATCCATGGGCAAAACCTACGGGGTCCTCCTGGTGGCCGGAGACTTGACCCACCAGGAGAATTACGGAGCGGCGTTCGGTCGAGACCCGCGTTGCCGCCTGGTCGCGGTCACCGACGAGCCTGGAGTCCCGGAACGGCGGGATCGTTTGAATCGATCGCTGGCCCGCCGCTTTGGGATCCCTTTCATCCCCGATCTGTCGGATGCGCTGAAGCGCAGTGACGTCCAGGTCGTCAGCGTCTGCGTCGAATTCGAACGCCGCGCCCGGGTGGCCGCGCTCTGTGCCCGGGCGGGCAAGCACGTCTACGTGGACAAGCCTCTGACCGTCTCCAACCAGGAGGCGTCCTCTCTGGTCTCCGAGATCCGAAGGGCCGGAGTTCGAAGCCAGATGTTCAGCATGTTCCGAACCCCTTGGGCCCAACGGGCCCGGAGGCTCGCCGACAGCGGCGCCCTGGGGGAACTGGTGAGCATGCACAGCGACCTTCTGTTCTCCAAGGGCCACACCGGGACCGCTGATCTGGACCGTCCCCGCCAGGAGCATTTCCCTCCCCGAAGGTTCACCTATATCGACTCGAAACGGGAACTCTTCACCATGGGGGTCTATTCCATCGGGATCATGCGTTGGCTCTCAGGCCGATCGGTGAAACGCGTCTATGCTCGAACCGCCAACTATTTCTTCCAGGAGCACCAGAAGAACGACGTGGAAGATTTCGCGGCCCTGACCATGGAGTTCGAAGGCGGGTTGGTGGGGACCCTGAGCGGAGCGAGAATCGGCTGGCTGAGTCATCTGGCCGGTGGAGTTTCGGGGATCTTCCTGGCCGGGACCCGGGGTTGCCGATTCGTGGACGGCGCGCGGCCCCGGTTCGAAGTCGCCTGCGACGCGCCTGCCTGGCGGCCCGGGCCGCCGCATCCCGAAGATCCCATGGGATTCTGGAGAAGCAGCACCCGGGAAGCGGGCGGGGTCCACAAGTTCACTTGGCGTACGGTCCCCGAGGCGAACCAATCGGACGAGTCCTTCTTCATCGACTGCATCGAGCAGAATCGCGAGAGCGACATGAGCATCGCGGAAGCTGCCGAGGTGCTGAAGGTGCTTATGGCCGGCTACGAGTCGGCCGCCACCGGCAAGGTGGTCTCCATTTAGGAGGGGAGACTTTCTTGTCGCCCATTGGGAGGGGAGACTTTCTTGTCGCCCACTGGGACAGGCGGCTTTCTTGCCGCCTGCTCTTCTGTACTGCCATGCAATTCCGTGGCCGGAATGTGTAGAGTGGGGACTCCGTCCCCCCTGCCCCCCTGGTCGGCGACAAGAAAGTCGCCGCTCCTTTCAAAACCACGCGTTCTTGTCGACTACGTTCTTGACCGGCCTGCCGGCGGCGTATCGCCTGACGTTGTCCACCACCACCTGAGCGAATCGATCAGGGATCCTGGGGGACCGGGCAGCGCAGTGCGGCGTCAGGATGACGTTCTCCATCCGCCAGAGAGGATGCTCCGGGGGAAGCGGCTCGATTTCGAACACGTCGAGGCCGGCACCGGCGATCTCTCCCGCCTCCAGCGCCGCGACCAGATCGTTCAGGTCGACGATGACGCCGCGTCCGATGTTGATCAGAAAGGCGGTCCGCTTCATCTGCCGGAATTGGGGCCGCCGGAACATTTTGACCGTTTCCGGCGTGTGGGGAGCGGAAATCACCACGAAATCGCTCTCCGCCAGGAGATTCTCCAGCCGGTCCGGTTTCCAGAGCGCCTCCACGCCCGGAGGACGTTCCTCTCGCCTGGGGTCGACCGCCACCACCCGCATCCCGAATGCCAGACCTCTGCGAGCGACCTCTGAGCCGATGCCGCCCAGACCGACCACTCCCAAGGTCGTGTCCGAAAGGTGGATGTGAGCCCAGTCCGAGGGAGCGACGTCTCGCAGGCTTCGCACGAAGTCGGGGACTTTCCAGCTGGGGTCTCCAACCACCTCCCAAGTTCTTTTCGCCTGGTTGCGGATGTAGTGGTGCAGATTCCGGGCGAAGCATAGGATGAACCCGAAAACGTGTTCGGCAATGACGTCCGAGAAGATCCCTCGCATGTTGGTCACGATCGCGGGGTGATCCACCAGGGCGGGGAACAGGTAATGTTCCATGCTGGCGCTGCCCGCCTGAATCCAGCGCAATCGGGTGGCGGCTGCCAGCAGCTTGGGCGTCATCTTGCCGAAGAAGGCGTCGGCGTCCACCAGGACCGCGGCGGCGGCGTCCTCGTCGGGCGCGTTCACCACGGTGCCGCCGTCACCGGCAGCTTCCACGATCGCGGCAAGGCGGCGAGCATCCACGGCGGGATAAATCACGAGCTTGAAGATTCGCTTCGGGTTTCGGTCTTGGTGTTCCGTTGTCATTTCATGCTCCCTGGGAATCGATGAGTGAACTCACTCTGGGCCTGATGGCGGTGCACCCAATGGTGCGAAAGTCTTCCTGCAGGTCACGGAAGGTCTCAGCGGACCCGCAGATTCCGACGATGGATCCCCCCGATCCGGCGTATTTTGCGCAGACTCCGTGGGACCGCGCCATCTCGATCATCTCGACGTTCTTGGGGTCCAACCGGGACAGGCCGGATCGGATATCGAAGTTCCGGTCCACCAGGCGCGCCAACTCCACCGCGTCCCCTTGCAACAGGCATTCTCTCCCCTGCCGCGCAAGATCGGCGAACTGTTCCATGGCCCTGTGAACCGCGCTCTCTCCCCGGTTCCAGCGGCCCCTCAAATCGCTGTGATAGATCCCCGAGATCCGGCTCAGGTCGTTGCGGAATGCCAAGTAGAGCGGGGGCAGCAGGCCGGGATCGAGGGACTCGTAGAGTCCGTGCCCGAGGCGGCTCATGGTCTCCCGGTTGAAATCCATGTAGACGAGGCCTTCGTAGACTTGGCAGACGCGGTCCTGGAGGCCCGCGTCGATGCCGATCTCCTCCGTTTCCACCGAGAGGACGAGTCCGGGCAGTATCTCCCGGGGGATGGACACCTGGTAGAACTCGGCCAGACCCCGCATGGCCGCGGTGATGATCGCGCTGGATCCTCCCAGGCCCACCTGGCGCGGAATGTCGGTCTCGTACCTGAGGGAAAAGTTCTGCTCAGGGAGTCGAATCTGCTCTCGCCAGCAGTATTCGGCGAAGACCTTGATCGTGGCCTTGACCAGGCGGAGACCGCCGTAGAGCCCGTTGAGCCGGACGTCGTCCACCAGATCCTCCAGTTGCCGGAACTCGCAGCGGTCCTGGCGGCTCAGAATGATCTCCAATTCGGGCCACTCGTAGACGACGACCTTGGCGGAGTAGTTTCTCAGGATGCAGGAGATGGTCTTGCCATAGAAGCCGTCGGAAGGGTTGCCCAGGAGGCCGATGCGAGCGTTGGCCGCGGCCCTAGTGATCTTCAACCAAACGCTCCAGCAGACGCTTGCGGAGCCCGGAGCCCAGATCCGGGTCGCGCAGGGCGAACTCGACGAAGGTCTCGAAATAGCTCTCGAAGTTGCCGATGTCGTAGCGCCTCTCGTTCTTCGGAAGACGGACCCCGATGACCGTCTCTCCTGCTTCCAGCAGCAGTTGGATGGCGTCGGTCAACTGGATCTCGCCGCCGACTCCCGGTTGGACCTGGTCCAGCTTCCGATAGATGGAAGGTGAGAAGACATACCGGCCGACCAAGGCCAGACGGCTGGAAGTGGACCCGACAGGCGGTTTCTCGATCAGACCCAGAATGGGAAATTCGGGACCGTCGCCTCCCGGTTCCACGATCCCATACCGGAAGATGTCCTGAGGAGAAACCGTCTCGACGGCGACCACGCACGCCGCCCCCGACTCGCGATGGATCCGGGTCATGGCGCTCACGACGTGCGACGGCGAATCGAGACCGATGATGCTGTCTCCCAGTGCGACCACGAAGGGTCGGTTCTGGGTGAATTGGCGGGCACACCGCACCGCATCCCCCAATCCCCGCTGAAGCCGCTGGCGAGTGTAGAAGAACTGGACCTCGGTCTGCTCGTAGTCGAGCTCCAGCAGCAGGTCTTCCTTTCCCGACTCCCTCAGATTCCGGATCAACTGCTGATCCGGATCGAAGTGGTTCTCGATCGAGGTCTTGGTCCTTCCGGTGACGAAGAGGATCTCCTGGATGCCGTTCCTGCCCAGTTCTTCGACCACGTATTGGACCACCGGCTTCTTGGCCACCGGCAACATTTCCTTGGGCTGAGACTTGGTGGCCGGCAAGAGGCGAGTGCCCAATCCGGCCACGGGAACGACGGCGACGCTGATCTCCGGTCCTGATTTCATCGTGTCTCGTCTCACGGACGGGGGTCACCCCTGCGGACGGTAGAGCGTCACCAGGCAACCTCCCAGGGCGGCCAGCAAGATGCCCAGGACAAACGGCCACTGGATACTGGAGATCCCGCCCGGCGGCGGATGTCTAACCATGGAAGCGAAGGCGTTGACGATGGGCGCTCCGGCGAAGACGATGGCCATGACCACACTGGGAGAGCCCTTGGCTCCGAAGGCCAGGAGGACTCCGAAGGCTCCGACAGCTCCCAGGATTCCAGCCACGAGTGACAAGCCCATTCCCGGCGCCGGATAGCTCCAGTCCGCCCCCTGGCTCTTCAGAACCAGCAGCGGAGCCAGGACGGCGATCAGGAAATAGGCCAGACCGACGAAGAGGAAGGCCTTGTAACGGCCGTTCACCGGGTCCCCCATGGCCACCTGCCCGGCATGGAGAAGGGTGCCGTACATGCCCCAGCAAAACACCGTCATCATCGCGAAGCCGAGCCAAGCCAGTCCGGTACTTGTCATGAAAATCCTCCTTGATTGGATAGGGAGTATAGCCCGGATTCCTGGGAGGGGGGACATGTTGTCCCCCTCTTAATCCCTCTCCCCCTCTTCACTCTCGTCCACTCTTCATCGCGGACCCGGAATCGGGGGTTGAAAACCCCCGCTCCTACCCGAGCCTGAAGTCCAAGAGGATCGGGTCGTGATCCGACAGCTTGCCGAATCTCTCCTCGAGTCCGCCGATGACGCGTGGAGGGGACTGGGGATCGGGACGGATCCCCTTGCCGCCGAACCAGTCCAGCTTCATGGAACATCGGCCTTGATGGTCCTTCAGGGCCCAGTCGATGAACCAGAAGCACCAATTGGGGATCCACTCGGCCATGTTCCGGTTGGTGGCCAGATTCGCGGCGTCGTAGTGGAGGGTGCAGACACCCATCTGGTTCAGGTCCCGATAGCGGTAGCCTCGCTTCTCCAGTTCCCGGAAGAGGCGCCGTTCAAACCAGCGTTCCGGATAGGGATAGTGATTGTCCAGAACGTTGTCGATCCCCATGAGGACCCGCCGGGCGTATCCGAGTATCGAATATACGGCGCGCCGGGCATGGTGGGTGGAGGTGTTCCAGTCTCCTCCGATGAGCACCGGCAGCGAAGGGTGCCAGCCATGGAGATGGTCCAGCAACAGGCACATCTGCAGGTGCCGATGCGCCTGGCTGGAGTGGGCGTCCAAGTGGAGGCTGACGGCACGGAATCGTCCCCGAGGATGCTCGACCAGACCCAGGATCGCCCGCTGGCACCCCAGGCGTTTCTCCTTCCCCCTCATCTTGTCCTTGCCGTTGGGAAGGGGTAGCGCATGAGGCTCCGAAACCGGATGCCTCGAGAGCAGCGCGTTCCCGTGCAGAGCCTGGGCATTCTCCCCCGGCGCCTCGTTTTCCAGACCGGTTCCCTTGTCCAGATTGAGATAGCTGGGGGCGAAGACGTAGGTCATCCCGAGTTTCCGGGCCAGCTCGCGGGTCACGTGGAGATTTCCGGTTCGGGCCATTCCGTAATCCAGTTCCGTCAGCAAGAGAATGTCGGCTTCCCGCAAGTGCGGATGTTCCCGGAGAGCGCGGGTCAGGCCGGGTAACTCCAGGCCGCGTTCGATATTCCAGGCGACCGCGCGGACCGAGCTCCTGTCCGGTCCCGAATGCGGTGCCGGGTCTTCACCGGTCTCGACGGTATTCAGGACCCGGTCTATTTCCGGCCGGAGCCGGCGATAGAGGGGAGAGGACTCCAGACTGCCGGTCGAAGGGATCTGCCTCAGTTGTGGGAAGTAGCGGTTGATGGAGTGGTCCATCAGCCCGTATCCCGGGGAGGGGATTCGAATCCGCGATTGTCATCCCGGACCGGTTCTCTCACCAGAGTGCTCCGGAAACGGAATCCCCTTCCAGAAGCAGCAGCACGAAAATGACGACATTGATAGCGTGCGATGTGAAGCAGAGGACGCAGGGAACACGGGTCAGGAACAGCAGGGAGTAGGTGAGAAACAATCCCAGCAGCACCGTGACTAGACTTGCCAGCAGTGACAAGTGGAAGATGGGAAAGGTGAAGAGGAAGCCCTCCACGGTCCCGGCGGCGATGAACGGGTAGAAGAGTTGCGCCAGAACCGAGTTGGGAACGCCGAAAACTCGGGCCCGGGGTGTGAAGACGATAGTGGCGCAGGTCTTTTCTCCCATCCTGCAGAAGCTGGGAATCCAGGCGGCGTCCGGCCGTACCCAGCGGTAGGCCACGGCCGTGAAATAGGATGAGATGATGAAGCCTGCCAGTGACAGGACGACCAGCAGCAAAGACGTCCAACTCATGCCTGCCGCCCGCCTCTCGGCTGTCTCCCCCGTCCCATGGTGGGATGTATTGTATCGCCCAGTTGCCCCCGAGTGCAGCGTGCCGGCCCCCGCGACCGCCATGGAGCACGGATCTTGAACAACGTCCGGCCGGGTCGGCCCCATGTCCTGACACTGGATGCAGGGACTTCTTCCTTGCGGGCTCAGGTGTGGGGAATGGACGGCCGTCCTCTGCCTGAAATCGGCGCCCGGGCCCACTATCGTCTTTGGACCGACCCGGAGGGCGGGGCTTGGCTGGAGCCGGAGGAGGTCCTTTCGGCCGTGTCCGAAGCGCTCGACGAGACGGTGGCCCGAGCCGAGTCCCGGGACGCCCGGATCGCCGCCGGCGCCCTGGACACGCTCTCTCCCACACTCCTCGGAGTGGACGAGCAGGGCCGCCCGCTGACGCCGATCTACACCTATGCCGACACTCGGAGCCGGCAGGCCGCCGCCGACCTCAGGCAAAGGCTGGATCCAGCGGAGGTCCACGAGCGCACGGGCTGTCCCATCCACAGCAGCTATCTGCCCTCCCGCCTCCTCTGGCTGGAACGGAGCCGGCCCCGGCTCTTCTCCCGAGTCGCCCGCTGGATGACTCTGGGAGAGTTCCTCTATTCGCGATTCTTTCGGACCTGCGGTGTGAGCTATTCCGCCGCCTCCTGGAGCGGACTCCTGAACCGCCACCTCTTGGACTGGGACGAGTCCTGGATTTCGATGCTCCCGATCCGGCGGTCTCAACTCTCGCCGCTTCGCGACTGCACGGAACCGTTCACGGGACTGCGTGATCCCTGGGCCCGGCGCTGGCCGGTCCTGGCTCGAGTCCCCTGGTTCCCGGCGGTGGGAGACGGAGCCGCCGCCAACGTGGGGAGCGGCTGCATACGATCGGACCGGGTAGCCCTCACCATCGGCTCCACCGGGGCGATCCGGGCGGTCCTGGATCGTCCTGCTTCCCCCCTTCCGGCGGGTCTCTGGAGCTACCTGGTCGATGCCGGACGCCCCCTCTTGGGGGGAGCCACCACCGAGGGGGGCAGCGTCTTCTCGTGGTTGACCAGCCGGCTGCAGGTCAATTTCGAACCGGACCGTCTGGAAGCCGAGTTGCAGACCATGGAGCCGGCGGCCCACGGTCTGGTCTTCCTGCCGTTCCTGGCGGGAGAAAGGAGCCCCGGCTGGCGTGACGAAGCTCGCGGAAGCCTGGTGGGATTGACGCTGTCGACACGGCCGGTGGAAATCGTCCGGGCGGCTCTGGAATCGATCGCCTACCGGCTCTGTCTGATCTACCGGCTCATGGAGCCCCACTTGTCCCGGCAACACGAGATCATCGGTGGAGGTGCGGGGTTGCTCTCTTCTCCCGCCTGGCTCCAGATCCTGGCGGACGTCCTCGGCCGCCGGGTCATCGCCTGCGCCGAGCCCGAAGTGACGGGCCGGGGAACCGCCCTGTTGGCGCTCGCGTCCCTGGGTCTGGTTCCGGACCTGGCGGCGGTCCCGCCAAAGATGGGCAGGAGTTACGATCCCGACCCCGAGCGCAGCCGCCGTCACCGCGAGGCGATGGAGCGGCATCTGGAGCTTTACCGGCGCCTCGACGGCTTCGCGCTAGAATAGGGAACTCGTCGAACAGGACAGGAGAAAACGAAGATGGAAACCAAGGCGGATATTGGGCTCATCGGATTGGCGGTCATGGGCCAGAACCTGGTCCTGAATATGAACGATCATGGCTATACGGTGGCGGTCTTCAACCGGACGGTCTCCAAAGTGGACGACTTCCTCTCGGGGGCCGCGCGGGGAACGAGTGTCCTGGGCGCTCATTCCCTTGACGAACTCGTCCGGATGCTCAAACGGCCTCGGCGGGTCATGCTCATGGTCAAGGCTGGCTGGCCCGTCGACGAATTCATCCGGCAGCTCCTGGACCATCTGGAGCCGGGAGACATCATCATCGACGGCGGGAACTCCAACTACGAAGACACCCGGCGGCGGGTCTCCCTGGTGGAGTCCAAGGGCCTTCTGTATATCGGAACCGGCGTCTCCGGCGGCGAGGAGGGAGCCCGGCTGGGGCCCTCCATCATGCCCGGCGGATCCGCCGAGGCCTGGCCTCAGGTCCGGCCCCTCTTCCAGGCTGTGGCGGCCAAGGTGGACGGAGGCGAACCCTGCTGCGAATGGGTAGGCGACGACGGTGCCGGGCACTTCGTCAAGATGGTCCACAACGGCATCGAATACGGAGACATGCAGCTCATCTGCGAGGCTTACCATCTGATGAAGGCGGGATTGGGAATGCCCGCGGACGAGATCAGCCGCGTCTTCGCCCGCTGGAACCGGGGGAGGCTGGATTCCTATCTGATCCGGATCACCCGGGACATATTGGCGGTTAAGGATGACGACGGCGGTCCGCTGGTGGAAAAAGTCCTGGATACCGCGGGTCAGAAGGGAACCGGACGGTGGACCGTCATCTCCGCGCTGAACATGGGAGTGCCCCTCACCCTCATCGGCGAAGCCGTCCTGGCGCGGGCCCTGTCGGCCATCAAGGAGGATCGGGTCGAAGCCTCCCAGCTATTGACCGGGCCCGGCCCGGGCGGCGCTGCGGCTCAAGCGGACCTGGTCGACGACCTGGAGCAAGCCCTCTACGCGTCCAAGATCGTCTCCTACGCACAGGGGTACCAGTTGATGCGGGCGGCGGCGGCCGAATACGGTTGGAACCTGGATTTCGGGGGCATCGCCTTGATGTGGAGAGGGGGTTGCATCATCCGTTCCGTCTTCCTGGGGAAGATCAAGGAGGCCTTCGACCGGGAGCCGGAGCTGAAGAACCTTCTGCTGGATCCCTATTTCAAGGAGCAGGTAGAGGGTGCGCAGGAGTCGTGGCGCCGCGTCGTCTCCCGGGCGGTCCGCTGGGGAATCCCGGTCCCGGCGACCTCCAGCGCCCTGGCCTTCTACGACGGCTATCGGCAGGCCTGGCTTCCCGCCAACCTCCTGCAGTCCCAGCGGGACTACTTCGGCGCCCACACCTACGAGCGTGTGGACCGGCCCCGCGGCGAGTTCTTCCATACTCGTTGGACGGAATCGGGATAGGTTACCGGGACGGTGGTCGCTGGGGACACGGCCGCGGCCTCAGACCAGCCCCTGGAAGGCTCGGAACAGGGTCCGGTAGTAACGCATGACCCGGATCGGATCGGTGCTCTCGGGGATCTCGGCCAGGCAGTAGCCCGGGTATTCCATCTCCCGGAGCAGGCGGAAGAGGAGCCGCCACGGGTACTCTTCGACGAAGAGGTCCCGCATGTGGA
Organism: Acidobacteriota bacterium; assembly: GCA_965217775.1. Classification (GTDB taxonomy): domain Bacteria; phylum Acidobacteriota; class UBA6911; order RPQK01; family JAJDTT01; genus JAJDTT01. The sequence goes on along the minus strand of CBDCJH010000001.1, from coordinate 94,088 downwards.
CCAGCGAGATCCGGTCCTTGATCCGGTTGAAGTTGGTCTCCACCCCCCCGTCCAGAAGATCCGTCTTGTTGGAGTTCCAACAGATCCGGACGTTGTCGTGATCCGCATAGTCCAGCATCTTGCGGATGCGGGGGATGCGGCCGGTTTCGCGTCCGTGAACCTCCATCCGGATCTGGACGCCCCAGCCGTTGCCGTAGGCTCCGCATTCCCGCAGGGCCAGTCCGATCTGTTCCAGGGTCTTCTCCTCCGGGACCCCTTCGGGAAGACCGTTGGGGCGCACCTTGACGCCGGGGGCGCCGACGTCGTGGGCCAGCCGGACAAAATCCTTGGTCTCTTCGATGTTGCGGCGCAGGACTTCCGGATCGGGTGAGTGATACTCGCAGGCGCTGCCCAGGCCCACCAGGCGGACCGGTGAATCCTGAAATCGCATCATCACCTCCCGGCGCTTCTCGGGAGAAATGTCGATCTCGACGCCGTGGGCGTGGGTGCTGCGCAGCTCGACCCCCTCGAACCCGGTTTCGGTGCAGTTGCGGATGAGCGTCTCCAGGTCCCAATTCCGGCCCAGGTTGTAGGTGACCGTTCCCAGGCGCAGGGGAGGTGTCCGGGTGGTTTGCCGGGTCGAAACGGGCAAGGCGGAAGTTTCTCCGGTCCAGAGTCCGGCCGACACCGATGCCGTCGCAGCCCCCAGAAATCGTCTTCTCTTCATGGTTCTCTCCCTGATTGCGCTGCCCTGCGGACTCGCCGTTACCGGTGACCCGCCGCCAACAGCTCCTGGTAACTTCGGATAACGCCGCCGCGGCCTGCTTGGAATTCCAGAGCGCTCCGGCGGTCCTTGAAGGCGACCAGGCCGGGCAGGCACCGGTCCCAGGCCAGAGTGTACTGGTGGCCGGATCCATCTTCCCGGGGCCGTTCCAGCGAGCAGCATTGGCGAATCGAGCTGTCTTCGACGTAGACGGCCTGCTCGGCGGGGAGGAGCTCTCCGGTGGCGACGTCTCCAATCCACGCCTCTTTCACCCGGTGGCCGTTCAGCTCCTGGTAATGGAGCCCGCAACGAGGACAGCAGACGTCGATGTCCTCTCCTCCGGAAAGTACGATTCGGTAGGTCGAGTCTCCATGCAGAGGTCTCTGGCAGACGGCGCAGGTTCCCGTCTCCAGCGTGTACAGGAAATAGCCGCTGCCGCCCAGCAGCAATATCAACAGTATGAGCGCAGTTCCTCGAAACACCTGGGAGCCCCTACCGGCACGCTTGGCCGGAGCGTCGGGCGGCGGCCCATTTTCCTTCATGACACAGTTACCCTGGGGGCCGGTCGCCACTCGCCAAGACTACGGCAGTTCGCGACGAAGTTTCTCATAGTATGCCTGATTCAGAGGCTCCTTGAGCTGAAAGCGAAAGACCCGCATCTTGTCGAAGTTGCGGCGGTTCTCTTCGAAAGTCCGGATCTCCAGCTCGTACCGTTGCGAGGACCAGACGTTGGCCACGTCCCGATCCTTTCTCCATTTCCTCGAATCCGACGAGTCCTCGCTGTCGTAGACGATGGTCTCCGGTCCGAAATAGAGCGTGCCTTCGCAGCCTCCGAGAGTGTGCTTGTGTTTGGCCGGGACCTGGTACTCGGCATCAATGGGGTCGGTGACGCGATCGGTCACCGGTTTCTTCAGCTTGCCGGAGATGAGCGACAGCGTCTGGTCGGAAAAAGTCTGATCAGGAGACAGCAGCTCGAAGTCGAAGACCTTGTCCTGGCCCAGACGGAGCTTCTGGTCTTCGTAGGTGAGCACGCTCAGGCGAGAGGGGGACTTGCGGTCGACGCTCTGAATGTCTTGCCAGACCCACTTCCGGTTGTGGTCCATCTTTTTCGGCGACCGGTATTCGATCCCCTCCTGGTCGATGATCAATTCGCCTTCGCACTTGCCCCAGGGATCGTGGTCGTGCCGGACCCGCATCGAATCTCCCCAGGCGCCGGTGGCGAAACAGAGCAGTGTCAGGAGAGCGAACAGACTTGGTTTCATTTCAGCCTCCAACCCTTCCAGATGTAGTAGATGACGGGGTAGACACAGAGTTCCAGGAGGACGGAAGTCGTCACTCCGCCGACCATGGGTGCGGCGATTCTCTTCATGACGTCCGCGCCGGCTCCACGGCTCCACATGATGGGAATGAGACCCGCCAGGATGATGCAGGCCGTCATCACCTTGGGGCGCACACGGTGGACCGCGCCCTCGCGGATGCAACCGGTCAGATCCGAAAGCCGCTGCATGCGACCCTCCCGGACTGCCTTCCCGTAGGCCACGTTCAGGTAGAGTAGCATCACCACGCCGGTTTCCGCATCCAGTCCCATCAGGGCGATGATCCCGACCCAGACCGCAACGCTCATGTTGTAGTCGAGCAGATAGAGCAGCCAGAACGCTCCCACCAGGGAGAAGGGGACCGCCAGAAACACGATGGCCGTCTCGAAAACGGAGCGCGTGTTCAGGTAGATGATGACGAAGACGATCAACAGGGTCATGGGGATCACGGCCATCAGGTGTTGGCGGGTCCGCACCATGTGCTCGTACTGACCGCTCCAGACGACGTTGTATCCGTCGGGAACGTCGACTTGGCCCGCGACCGCCTGCCGCGCCATGGTCACGTAGTTCCCCACGTCGATGTCTGCCAGGTCGACGTAGATCCAGGCGTTGGGGCGGGAATTCTCGGTCTTGATGGAAGCCGGCCCCTTCCGGATTCGGATGGAGGCCAACTGTCCCAGGGGGATCTGCGACCCCCGTGGTGTGGGAACCAGGATTTCCCGCAGGGCAGGAAGGTTGTCCCGCAATTCCCGGCTGTAGCGTAGATTCACCGGATAGCGCTCCAGACCCTCGACGGTGGTGGTGATGTTCATTCCGCCGATGGCCGACTGGATCACATCCTGGACGTCGCCCACGGTGAGCCCGTAGCGGGCAATGGCGTCCCGCCGGATGTCGAAGTCCAGGTAGTTGCCCTCCATGACCCGCTCCGAGTAGACGGAGAGGGTGCCGGGCAGGCGGCGGACCACCGCCTCGATCTCCTGCCCCAGGTTCTGGAGCACGGTAAGGTCCGGTCCCGACAACTTGATCCCGACCGGGGTCTTGATTCCGGTGGAGAGCATGGCGATCCGGGTCTTGATGGGCATGGTCCAGGTGTTGGTGAGTCCAGGGAACTGAATGGCCTGGTTCAACTCAGCGATGAGGGTGTCCGGGGTCATGCCGGGGCGCCACTCCGACTCGGGTTTGAGCATGATGGTGGTTTCGATCATGTTCAGGGGGGCGGGGTCGGTGGCCGTGTCGGCTCGCCCGATCTTTCCGAAGACGCGGTCGACCTCGGGAAAGCTGGCGATGATCCTGTCTGTCTGCTGCAGGATCTCTCGGGCCTTGGTGGTGGAGATTCCGGGCAGGGTGGTGGGCATGTAGAGCAGGTCGCCTTCATAGAGGGGCGGCATGAACTCGGATCCCAGGCGGGAGTAGGGAAACCAGGTCAACCCCAAGGTCCCGGCGGTGAGGAGCAGGACCGTCCACTTCCACCTCAGCAGGAGACGGAGCACCGGGTCGTAGAGCCGGATCAGGATACGGCTGAGGGGATTCCTCTTCTCGGACCGGATCCGGCCCCGAATCCAGTAACCCATGAGGACCGGCACCAGAGTGATCGCCAGAATCGAAGCCGCCGCCATGGACCAGGTCTTGGTGAAGGCCAAGGGCTTGAAGAGCCTCCCTTCCTGGGCCTCCAGAGTGAAGACGGGAATGAAGGAGACGGTGATGACCAGCATGGCGAAGAAGAGGGTGGGGCCGACCTCCTTGGAGGCCTCGGCGATGATCTGCCAGTGGTCCTTGCGGCCGCGATCCGCCTCCAGGTGCTTGTGGGCGTTCTCGATCATGATGACGGCGCCGTCGACCATGGCCCCGATGGCGATGGCGATGCCCCCCAGAGACATGATGTTGGCGTCGATCCCCTGCTGCTCCATGACGATGAAGGAGATCAGGACCGCCACCGGCAAGGTGATGATGGCCACCAGCGAGGAGCGCAAATGGAGCAGGAACAGGATGCACACCAGGGCGACCGCCAGCCCCTCTTCCAGGAGTTTCTCCCCCAGTGTCTTCACCGCCCGTTCGATCAGAGCCGACCGGTCGTAGACGGTCAGGATCTCGACGTCCCCGGGCAGACCCTGGCGCAGCTCCTCCAACTTCTCCTTGACTCCTTGAATGACCTGGTGGGTATTGGCCCCGGACCGCACCACGACGATTCCGCCCACCACCTCTCCCTCGCCGTTGAATTCAGCGATCCCCCGCCGCATTTCGGGTCCCATCTGGACCGTGGCCACGTCTCTCAGGAGAATCGGCGTTCCGGCCGGAGACACCGCCAACGCAATCTCCCGGAGGTCCGCCACGTTCCGGATATATCCCCGGCCGCGGATCATGAACTCGGTTTCCGACATCTCCAGGACCCGTCCCCCCACTTCGCTGTTGCTCCGCTGGACGGCCTGGCGAATCTGGGAGATGGGAATGTCGTAGGCTCGGAGCCTGTTGGGATCCACGGTGATCTGGTACTGCTTGACGAAGCCGCCGACGCTCGCGACTTCCGACACGCCGTCGACCGAGGTGAGCTCGTACTTGAGGAACCAGTCCTGGAGGCTGCGAAGCTCGGCCAGGTTTCTCCGTTCCGATTTGAGGACGTACATGAAGGCCCACCCGACGCCGCTGGCGTCCGGTCCCAGGGTGGGACTCACTCCTTCGGGCAGACGGGTGCTGACGTAGTTCAGGGACTCCAGCACCCGGCTCCGGGCCCAGTACATGTCGGTCCCGTCTTCGAAGATGACGTAGACGAAGGAATAACCGAAGAAAGAGTACCCCCGCACGGCTTTCGAATAGGGCACGGAGAGCATCTGGGTGGTGATGGGGTAGGTCAACTGGTCTTCCACCACCTGCGGGGCCTGGCCCGGGTATTCGGCGTAAATGATGACCTGGACGTCAGAGAGGTCCGGAATGGCGTCCAGGGGGGTCTGCCGGAAGGAATACAGTCCGGCGATGATGATGAAACCGGTGGCCAGGATGACCAGGAGGCGGTTTTCCAGGGACCAGTCGATGATTTTCCCAAGCATTTCTCAGATCACCGTGGGTTGGACCTTCAGTGCTGATGATGCATGGAGGATCCTGTGTTCCCCGTGGCGTCCGTGGAGTTCGGAGAGACGATTTTCCGAATGGCCTCCTTCAGACGGCTCTCCGAATCGATGAGGAATTGGGAAGAGATCACGACCCGATCGCCAACGGCCAGACCCTTCCTCACTTCCCAGAATCCATTGCCGTTTCTGCCCAACACCACCACCCGGACCTGGAAGGCTCCATTTCCCCGATCCAGGACCACCAGGTTCCGGCGGCCGCTGTGGATCACCGAGTCCTCGGGAACCGCCAGTGCTCCGCGGACCGATGACACGTCGAAGGTGACGTTGGCGTACATGTCGGCGCGAAGGCTCGGATCGGGATCCATCAACTCCACCGACACCTTGAGAGTCCGGGTCCGGCCGCTGATGGCGGGGGACAGGAACCGGACGGCGCCTTGAAATTTTTGTCCCGGTTGGGCAGGAATCTCGATGGAGGCGGCCTGTCCGATCTGCAGCCAGGGAATCTGATGCTCGAAGACCTCCGCCTCCACCCAGAGGCTGGAAGGATCGGCGATCTTGTAGAGGTTCATTCCGGGACGGACTCGCATCCCCTCCAACGCCTTGTCCATTTTCTCCACCACCACTCCGCTGACCGGTGATACCAAGGTGACGGTGTGCCGGGGCTCTCGGGACTCTTCCAGACGGCGGATCTGGTCCGAGTCGACGTCCCAGTGATCCAGCCGGCGCCGGCTGGACTCCACCAGGGATCGGGCCCGCTCGGCGACCTCGGGGTACTGGTTTCCGCCGAGCCGCTCGGCGTAGTCCATGGCCTGCAGATACTCCTGCTGGGTGGTCACCAGTTCGGGGCTGTAGATCTCCAGCAGCTTCTGGCCTCTCTCGACCGGCTCACCCACGTAGTTGACGTGAGCCTTCTCGATCCAACCGTCGTACTTGGTGTTGATCCAGGACATCTTCCCTTCGTCGTGGACCAGGTTTCCCACGGTTCGGATGGTGAAGGAGAGATCGACCCGCCGGACTGCGACCCACTGCACGCCGAAGTTCTGGACGAAGGACGGGTCGATTCGAACGACGTCCTGATGACGGGTCTCGATTTCCGTTTCCGGAACGTCCGGCTGTTGGTTGTCTGCGGTGCGTGTCTCCGTTTCGCCGGAAACACCGGTGTCGCCCGTGGAGCCGTGCGAGAGTCGGGAACGGGACATGACGTGGTCGGTCCCGGCACCTTCCCGATCTGTCCCGGAGCCTTCCCGGCCGGCGGTCGATCCTTTCAACGGACTCAGGCGCATCCCGCAGAGCGGACAGCTTCCCGGCCCTTGGCGGATGACCTGGGGATGCATGCCGCAGGTCCAGAGCTGTCCCTCCTGGGAATCTCGTTGGGGAGACAGAATGCCGAACCAGGAGGGGATTCCCTTCCGGAACCGATGGATCAGGCGCCAATCGAAAGGATCCACCAGGATCAGGGCGGCCGCCGCCAGAAAAATCAGCAAGACCGGTAGAACCCATCTTTTCATCAGTCTTCTCCCGATCCGGGGTAACGTGCTCCGACGGCCCGCTCCATTTCCGCCAGGGCCTGCAAATAGTCGGCCCGGTGGCGAGCCTGGAGCACGCGCGTTTCCAACAGGGACCGTTCGCTGTCCAAGAGCTCCAGGGCCCCCAACTGCCCGTTCCGGTATCCGGACTCGGCGGAACGGAGCGCCTCCCGGGTCTGGGGAATCAGGACCCGTTCAAACAGGTCCATCTGTCTCCACAGGGTCTGGATGCGAACCGCCAGGTCCCGGATGGAGAGTTGAATCCGGTTTCGCAGATCTCGATACGTGCTGCGTTCGGCGATCAGGTTTTCCGCGGCCTCCATCACCTCCGCGCGGTATTTGTGCCTTTGGAGGGGAATGTTGATGCCCACCGAGAGGTTGTAGGCATTCTTTCCGCCGCCGGGACGCGTCGCCGGCAACAGGTCCTGCGGCGGAAGACCGCCCACGTTGACGGTCCCCGCAGTCAGTGTGAAATCCGGCCAGAAACTCTTCTTGGCCAGCTCCACGCCCTGCTCCGAAGCTTCGATCCGCGCCATGGTCCCCTTGAGTTCCTGCCGGTGAAGCTTCCCCAGCTCGTACAATTCATCCAAGTTGATACTGACCTTCGCCGCAGCGGGAAGCAGGAGTCGAGGCACGGGCTTTTCCGGAGGCTGGTCCAGCAGGCTGTTCAGTCGTGCCGCCGCCGATTGGCGTTGTTGTCCCAGCAGTTCCAGCCGGCTCATGGTCCGGCTGATCTCGGCCTGGATCCGGATCACCTCCTGCTGGTGTCCCTTGCCCGAAGCGTAACGAGCCTGAGCCAGATTCTCGTAGTGAGCCAGCAGAGATTTCTCCTCCTGTACGACTTCCAGGGCCCGGTCCAGAAAGGCCACGTCGTAGAAGTTTCGCTTCACGTCGGCGGCGACTTCCCTTTCCCGGGCGCGGTAGAGACGGTATCGGGCCGCCGCCCGTTTGAAGGCGATCTTGCCCTTCAGGTCCAGCTTGCCGAACCAGGGGAACCGCTGGCTGAGTGTGAGCGTGCTCAGTTGAGGACCTTCCCGGGTTTCTACGCTGCGAAGGTAGCGGCCGAAGCTCACCATGGGATCGGGAAGAGCGGTCTGCTGGGGCACCTTCTGGAGAGCCGCACGGTAACGGGCCAGCTCGGTCAGGATGGAGGGGTTGGAGTCGAGGGCGGTGCGAATGTACTCACCCAGCAGCGGGTCCGGGATGTGGAAGGCTTGCTCCGCATCCGGCTGCGCTCCGTAGACTCCGGGGACCCCCGGCAGGAGGAGCCCGACTCCCAGCAATACGGCCGTCAGGATTAACAGTCCGTGGTGAGAGTCCCGCGAGCACCGAGACCGTTCCTGCGCCCGCCGGACAAGGCGCGATGAGGGAGCATACCGGGAGTATGTGAGCCGATCGCAACGCAGTTCGCCGGGATGCAGGGACGGTCGAATGCCGTGGCGACTTTCACCACGGGCTGTTAAGGGTGTCGATCTCTTCATCGTCACTTGTCCGGCTCGCCTGTTTTCGCACGCAATTTCCGATCCAACTGGAGCTCCTGCCCCCGGATGCGGGTGCTAAGTCCTTCCAAATTGGATATTTGATGCTTACCGGCCGGAGACGGTCCGGGGATCGACGAGCCTGTTCTATGGTTCATATGAATCATAGAATGTGGGAAATAAAACAGATGTCTCATATGATACACATGTTGGTTACAATGGATAGAAGATGAAATCCGAACGGATCCTGTTGGTCGACGACGACCGGAATTTCCTGCGGGTCCTGGGTTATCAGGTCGAGCAGTTCGGGTACGACACTTGCTGCGTCTCTTCCGGTGACCGCGCCTTGGACCGGGTTCGCGAGTCCGACGTGGACCTGGTGGTCACCGACCTTCGCATGCCGGGGATGGACGGCCTCCAGTTGCTGGAACGGATCCGCCGGCTGGACCCGGACCTGCCCGTGATCGTCCTGACCGCCCACGGCTCCATCGAGGGGGCCGTCGACGCCGTCAAGGGCGGGGCCTCCGATTTTCTGACCAAGCCCTTCGAGCGGGAGGAGATCCACCACTCCATCCGGAAAGCCCTGCAGATGACGCAGTTGATTCGGGAGAACCGGAGACTCTCCCGGGAGGTGCAGCGCAGGTTCGAGTTCGAGGGGATCGTGGGATCGTCCAAGGAGTTCCGGGAGGTCCTGGACATGGCGCGCCAACTGGCGGCGGTGGGGACGACGGTTCTGATTCAGGGAGAGACGGGGACCGGGAAGGAACTCCTGGCGCGGGCCATCCATTTCAACGGTCCGCGCCGGGATCGTCCCTTCGTGGTGGTCAACTGCGGCGCCATTCCGCGGGACCTGATGGAGTCCGAACTCTTCGGTCACCGGAAGGGCGCATTCACCGGAGCCGTCGCCGACAGGCATGGAAAGTTCGCCGTGGCGGACACCGGGACTCTGTTCCTGGATGAGGTGGCGGAGCTTCCGCTGGATATGCAGGTGAAGCTGCTCCGGGTATTGCAGCACAAGGAGATGGATGTGATCGGAGACCCCGTACCCTCTCCCGTGGACGTCCGGATCCTGGCGGCCACGAATCAGGACCTGGTCCGGAACATGGCCGAGGGCCGATTCCGGCAAGATCTGTTCTATCGGCTCTCGGTCGCGCCCTTGAGGATCCCCCCCTTGCGGGAGCGCCGGGAAGACGTCCCGCTTCTGATCCACCATTTCCAGAGTGAGTCGTCCCGGAAACTGGGAAAGGAGGTGCGGTTCGGGGAAGAGGGGGTTTCGCTGCTGCAGTCGTACCGTTGGCCCGGCAATGTCCGGGAGCTGGAAAACGTCGTCGAGAGGCTGGTGCTCTTCAACCGGACCGGAAGCGTCGAGCGCGAGGACCTGCCCATCGAGATCCGCCGCCCTCCCGCGGATTCGTACGGCCGGATGTTCCGGCTCCCGGAGAAAGGCTTTTCTCTGCAAGAGCTGGAGCGTGACATCCTGCTGGCGGCGCTGGAGCGGAACCGCTGGAATCAGGTTCGTACGGCGCGGTACCTGGGGATCACCAGAAACACTCTGATCTACCGGATGCGGAAGTTCGGACTCAGGCGAATCAAGGGTGAGGGACAACCTCCGTCATGAGGGGGCAACGCGCCAACTGGCTCGGTCCGGTCTCTATTCTGGCGGGTGTGCTGGTCATCTCCGCCTTCCACTACACCACCAGCACGGAGCACCGGTATCTGCACGAGATCTACCAGCGCGTCTACTATGTTCCCATCCTGCTGGCCGCCTTCTGGTACGGACCCGTCGGCGGCGTTTGCACGGCCCTCCTGACGAGTGGACTCTACCTCTACCACATCCAGCGGGACTGGTCCCATTTCCCCATGTACACCTTCAACCAATATGCGGAGATCTTTCTCTACCACGCCATCGGGCTCCTGGTGGGGGTCCTCTCCAGCCGCGAAAAACGACAGCGAAGAGACCTGGAGCGAACCTCCCGGCGTCTGTCGGAGGCGTATGAATCGCTGCAGCAGACCTTCGAGCATCTGAGGCGGGCGGATCGTCTCGCCTCCATGGGACAACTCAGTGCCGGCATCGCCCACGAGATCCGCAACCCACTGGGCACCATCAAGGGCTCCATCGAGATCTTGTCGGGCGAGTTCCCCTCCGATCATCCCAAGCGGGAATTCCTCAGGATCGTCCACCAGGAGATCGGACGGCTCAATGCCATCGTGGAGGACTTTCTCAGGTTCGGAAGGCCTCCCCAACCGTCGATTCAGCCGACTCCCATCGGAGAGCTTCTCGATTCGACGGTCACCTTGCTGCAGAAGCCGGCGCGGGACGCCCGGGTCCGAATCCGTATCTTGAACGATCCTCAGATTCCGCCGGTTCCCATGGACCCCGACCAGATCCGGCAGGTTATGCTGAACGTCATGCTCAACGGCCTCGAAGCCATGCCCGATGGGGGACTGCTGCAAGCGCGAGTCTTCAGGGCGCCGGAGAATCGGCGCGCCGCCATCGAAATTTCGGACAACGGCGCCGGTTCGGAAGGGGTGGATCTGGAGCGCATCTTCGACCCCTTCTACACCACCAAGGCCGAGGGGACCGGCTTGGGCCTGTCCATCTGCTTTCAACTGGTGAAGAATCATGGCGGCACCATTTCGGCCCGGGCCAACGCGGACCGCGGGCTCACCTTCAGAATCGAGTTGCCGTTGGAGGAATCATGAGCCCCTCGTCCGAGCAGCGTGAAATCGATCCGGTTTGCGGGATGACGGTGACTCCCGGACCCGACACCGTCACCGTCGCCCACCGGGGAACCAGGTACTACTTTTGCTGCTCACACTGCGCCGATTTGTTCCGGTCCGATCCGGAACTCGCCCTTGCGCACCAGGGAGGGGACCCTTCCGAGGACCAGGTCCGGGACCATGGGGACGCCTTCGCTTACGTCTGCCCCATGTGTCCCGGCGTCGAGTCGCCGACACCAGGGTCGTGTCCCTCATGTGGCATGGCTTTGCAGCCGTACGACCCGGCGGCAGGAGACGACGACGGAGAATTGCGGGAAATGACCCGGCGTTTCCGCTGGAGTCTCGGTTTCACCGTTCCCCTTTTTCTGCTGTCCATGTTGGATATGGCGCCGGGACGTCCGATCTCCGGGACCTTGACTCCGACGCTCCGCCAGTGGATCGAGCTGCTGCTGGCCACGCCCGTGGTGATCTGGGGAGGGCTCCCCTTCTGGCAGAGAGCCTGGGCCTCCATTCTGAATCGCAGCCTGAACATGTTCACGCTGATTGCCCTGGGCACGGGCGCAGCCTACGTCTACAGCTTGGCGGCCGTCGGGTTTCCAAAATCTTTTCCGGATGTCTATCGGGACAGCCTCGGTCAGGTGGGCGTCTATTTCGAGGCGGCCGCCGTCATCACGACCCTGGTCCTTCTGGGGCAGGTCCTGGAGCTCAGAGCCAGGGCGCGTACCGGCAGCGCCATCCGGTCCCTGCTGGAACTGTCTCCGCCCACCGCCCGGAAGATCGTCGCCGGAGGCGAAGAAGTGGTGCCTTTGGGGGACGTGCAGCCGGGCGATCGGCTGCGAGTGCGCCCGGGGGACAAGGTCCCGGTGGACGGCCGGGTGCTGGAGGGAGAGAGCAGCGTCGACGAGTCCATGATCAGCGGCGAGTCCATCCCGGTCATGAAACAACCGGGAGACTCGGTGACGGGCGGGACGGCGAACGGTTCCGGTACGCTCGTCATGGAGGCTCGCCGGGTCGGGACCGAGACCCTTTTGGCCCGTATCGTCCGGATGGTCACCGAAGCCCAACGCTCCCGGGCGCCCGTCCACCGCTTGGTGGACCGGGTGGCGGCGTGGTTCGTACCCGGGGTCATTCTGGTGGCGGTGGCGGCGGCAGTGACGTGGGGACTGCTGGGACCGGAACCCAGGTGGGCCAACGCGCTCGTCACGGCGGCAGCGGTATTGCTGATCGCGTGTCCCTGCGCCCTCGGTCTGGCCACTCCCATGTCCATCATGGTGGGGGTGGGGGAGGGGGCCCGATCGGGGGTCCTGATTCGCGACGCCGAATCGCTGGAAGTCCTGGAGCGCGTGGATACCCTGATGGTCGACAAGACGGGCACTCTCACCGAAGGGAGACCCCGGCTTCAGGCCGTGCTTCCGGCCGCCGGATGGAAGCGTGAGGAGATCCTGAGACTCGCCGCCGGCGTCGAACAGGGGAGTGAGCATCCCCTGGCCGGGGCCGTGGTTGATGGAGCGCGTCGGGAGGGTCTGGAGTTACCTTCCGTGAAACGCTTCGATTCCGTGGCCGGACAGGGGGTCCGGGGAAAGGTGGAGGGCCGGGATGTGGCGGTGGGCAACCGGCGTTTCCTGGCGGGTCTGTCCGTCCGGGTGGGGGATCTGGATCAGCAGGCGGAAGAGTTGCGCCACCGCGGGCTGACGGCCTTCTTCGTGGCCGTCGACGGGCGTAGCTCCGGCGTTTTGGGTCTGGGTGACCCGGTCAAGGCGTCCGCCCGGGAGACTCTGGCGCAGTTGAGGATCCAAGACCTCAGGATCGTCATGCTCACCGGCGACGGCCGGACCACGGCCGACGCGGTGGCGAGTGAGCTGGGGATCGAACGGGTCCGGTCGGAGATGTTGCCCGACGAGAAGGCGAGTCTGATTCATAGGTACCAGGAGGAGGGCCGGATCGTGGCCATGGCGGGGGATGGCGTCAACGACGCCCCGGCCCTGGCCTTGGCCCAGGTGGGCATCGCCATGGGCACGGGATCCGACATCGCCCTCAAGAGTGCCGGGGTGACCCTGGTTCGGGGGGATCTGAAAGGCATTCTTCGAGCTCTCCGATTGAGCCGGGCGACGCTGCGAAACATTCGCCAAAATCTGTTTTTAGCTTTTCTTTACAACATGTTGGGTGTTCCGGTAGCGGCCGGGGTCCTGTATCCTCTCTGGGGAGTCACGCTGAACCCCATGCTGGCCGCCGCGGCCATGGCTCTCAGCTCTCTCTCGGTGATCGCCAACGCCTTGAGATTGCGGCGGATCCGGCTCTGATCGGCAGTAGGGGCGACCCTTGTAGTCGCCCTCCCCGGGCCGCTTCGCGATCCTCCGATCGGGTTACCGGCGAGTCGAGTACAATGGAGCCCGTGAGAACGAGCCGTTGGTTGCTGGTGCCCCTGCTCCTCCTGCTGGGCAGTCAATCCCAGGCCCAGGTCGAGCCGGACACCCTGCTGGAGAGTCTGAAGCCCCAGGGTTACGTCAGCGACTACGCGGGCGTGATGGACGCCAATCTGAGGCGGTCACTGGAGGTTCGGCTCAGGGAACTGGAGCAGAAGACGTCGGCTCAGATTGCGGTGGTCACTCTCCGGTCGCTGAAGGGAGGAGAGATCCGGGACTTCGCCAATCGGCTCTTCGAGCGCTGGGGAGTGGGACGGAAAGGCAAGGACAACGGTGTTCTGATCCTCACCTCGCTGGAGGATCGCAAGATCTGGATTGAAGTCGGTTACGGTTTGGAAGGACTCCTTCCGGACGCGTTGGTGGGACGCATTCTGGACCAGGCGGTGATGCCGGATTTCCGCCACGGGCGCCATGGGGGTGGCTTGGCCAGGGGCGCGCTCACGATTGCCGGGGTGATTGCCCGGGATGCGGAAGTCACTCTCAGCGGGGCTGCCGTCCCGTCGGAGCCTCGAAGAAGCCGCCGTCCGGGCGCCGGCAACCTGCTCTATCTGCTATTTCTCCTGTTCCTGTTCCTGCGGCGTCCCCTGTTGGGGTTGTTTCTGCCTCTCGGAATGGGTGCCGGGTTCCCGCGGGGCGGCTATGGCGGCGGATTCTCGGGAGGGGGCTTCGGCGGCTTCGGTGGCGGGCTCTCCGGGGGCGGAGGCGCCGGCAGGAGTTGGTAAGCGTCGGTCTCGGATCGGATTTGAAAACATGAAACCGGAACAATTGGTCGAGAAGCTGCGCAAAGTCCAACCCTTGAGTCTCAGGTCGGTCATTCTGTACGGGTCGGCCGTCGCCGGTGACTTCGTAAAGAAGCGCTCGGACTACAATGTGCTCGTCATCGCGGAGAGTCTGGGAGTGCCGGAGTTGCGGGCTCTGTCCAGCGTGGCTCGGCGTTGGGTCAAGGCAGGGAATCCGCCTCCGCTGCTCTTCACTTTGGAGCGATTGAAACAGTCGGCGGACGTCTTCCCCATCGAGATCCTGGACATGAAGGCGGCGAACCGGGTCCTTTACGGCGCGGATGTCCTCAGCCGGATTCCGGTCAGTGAAGGGAATCTGAGACACCAGGTGGAGTCGGAGCTCAAGGGAAAGCTGATTCAACTGCGGGAAGCCTATCTGATTACGGGAGGCAAGCCCCGGGACGTGGTGGAAGTCCTGGTCCGTTCCGTTGCTTCTTTCCTGGTCCTCTTTCGTGCGGCCCTTCGCCTCTACCAGATCGAGGCGCCGGCCAAGAAGCTGGATGCGCTGGCCGCTCTAGCCCGGCGGATCCCATTGGACCCCACACCGTTCGAAACCGTCGAAGCCCTCAAGGAAGGACACATGAAGGTCAGACAAGTCAACGCGGACGCCCTCTTCGGAGATTTTCTGAAGACCGTTGAAACGGTGGTGGACACCATCGACAGCTACGTCCAGGGGCGGGGACGGGCTGATGAACAGGAGTTGTCGTCTTGAAGAAGACATGGATCGTCTTGGGAGCTTTCCTGCTTCTTTTCCTCATCATCGGCATGAGTCTGACCGGCTCTTTCAACCGGCTGGTCACGTTGAATGAGGGGGTGGAGAGTGCTTGGGCCCAAGTGGAGACGGTGTTGCAACGGCGCTACGATCTGATCCCCAACCTGGTGAACACCGTGAAGGGGTTTGCAGCCCAGGAGCGGGAAGTCTTTACGGAGGTCACCCGCTTGCGCAGCCAATGGGGAGCCGCCCGGACCACCGCCGGCAAGGCTCAGATCGCCGGCCAGATGGAAGGGATGCTGTCTCGCCTTCTCCTGGTCGCCGAGCGCTATCCCGAACTCAAGTCCAATCAGAACTTCCTGGCCCTGCAGGATGAGTTGGCCGGTACCGAAAACCGGATCGCCGTGGAGCGGCGCCGCTACAACCAGGCGGTACGGAACTACAACACGACGGTCCGCCGGTTTCCCACCAACCTGGTGGCCGGCTTTTACGGCTTCGAGCGGAGCACGGCTTACTTCGAAGCCTCCGAGGGGGCTGAGGCGGCTCCCACCGTGGAGTTCTGATCCGCAGGTTCCACATAGATACGCCGGGCGGAAACCAGAAAGCCGGTGTGCGCCACCATCCGATGGACCGGCCGGATGGAAGCCTCGCTGACGTGCCAGGGACGGACCAGCGACTCGGTGGTTTCGATGTGCGCCCAGTCCGGGTCGCGCTGCAATTTTCTCACCAGGCGGTACACTTGAAGCGCCGTGGGAAGCCAACAGAGAAGGCTGCCGCCCGGTCTCAACGCCGCTGCCGCCGAGTCGACGGCGCTCTCCGGTTCGGGGACGTCGAGCAGGATCGTGTCCAGGTCCTCCTCCCGGATCCCGTCGTAGACATCCTCCAGAACGATCGTGTGCCGCGCTCCCGAAGCCCCGTAGAGGCCCGCGAATTCGGAGAGCGTGTCCCGGGCCAGCGAAGCGAACTCTTCCCGGCGCTCGTAGGAGATGAGATGACCCTGCGGTCCCAGGAAACGGAGCAGGATCAGGGCGACCGATCCGGACCCCAGGCCCGCTTCCAGAACCCGGGCCCCAGGATAGATGTCGCCCCGGAGCAGGATCTGCGTCGAGTCCCGCGGGTAGATGATCTGGGTTCGACGGCGCAGCCTCTTGAGAACGTACCGTTCCAGCGTAGGCCGCAGGCAGACGACAGGTATTCCCTGGCGGCTCAGAAACCGGCAGCCTGGGGGCTTGCCCACGATCTCGTCGTGGGAGACGTGGCCGGTATGGGAGTGGTGGAAGAGGCCACCTGGGCGCAGTTGAAGCATGTGGCGCTTGTTCTTGGGTCCGATGAGCAGAACCGGCTCACCCTCCCGAAGGGGGACCCTCTGCAGCGTCGATGTCGCGTCCGTGGCCATCACGGGAGAATAGTCACCCCTATTTCCGGGTGTCAAACGGACCAAAGAGGAAAACGTAGGGGCGACCCTTGTGGTCGACTTCCCCGGGCCGATCAGTGAAGGGCGAAAGCGGGCACCCACAAGGGGTGACCCTACGTCGCGATCCTCGTTCAAACCTGCTTCCCCTGTTCTACTGAACCCCCAGAAAAATGGGGACAGTGTTGTTGGTGGAGACCATGACGATGCTTGGCAGGGGCTGCTATTGTAGCCCGATGAGAGACCGATCTCCCGCGATGCGTCCTGGGTCATCTTCCACCCTGCTGGCGGTCTGGGTCGGGGCGGCCATCCTGGCGTCCGTCTCGGGCAGCCAGGGATTCAGCCGAGCTCCGGCGCCGGAGCCGAATCATGTTTCAAGCGAACGAGAGCCGCTCCTTTCCGGAACTCGACAGCTCACTTTCGAAGGCCGGCGTTCCGGAGAAGGTTATTTCAGCCGGGACGGCTCCCGGTTCATCTTCCAGAGCGAGCGCGAGGAGGGAAACCCGTTCTTCCAGATCTACCTGATGGACATGGTCCGGAGAGAGGTGAGCCGGCTCTCTCCCGGCCAGGGCAAGACCACCTGCGGCTGGATTCATCCTTCGGGGGGTCAGGTTCTCTTCGCCTCGACCCACCATGATCCCGAATCCGGGCGGAAGCAACGCGAGGAACTGGAGCGCAGGGCCTCGGGCAGGACCCGCCGGTACACGTGGGATTTCGACGCCGAGTATGAAATCTACGGACTCACTCTTGGAACGTCGACGTTGCAGAACCTCACCAACAAGATGGGATATGACGCTGAAGCTTCCTGGTCTCCGGATGGCGGACGGATCGTGTTCGCCTCGAATCGGTTGGCCTACGAAGCCCGTCTGTCTCCGGAGCAGGTGGAGTCCCGGGACCGGGACCCTTCGTCCTTTGTGGACCTCTACTCCATGAACTCGGACGGTACCGGCGTCCGCCGCCTGACCGCCTCGCCGGGGTATGACGGCGGTCCCTTCTTCAGTCCCTCCGGCCGGGAGATCTGCTGGCGAAGATTCACCGAGGACGGACTGGTGGCCGAGATCTACCTGATGGACGTGGACGGGGGCCGCCAGCGGCCCGTGACGCGACTGGGGAAGATGTCCTGGGCGCCGTTTTTCCATCCTTCCGGCGATTACCTGATTTTTACCACCAACCTGCATGGCCTGGACAATTTCGAGCTCTACCTGGTGGCCGCCGGGGGTCGCTCCGAACCGGTGCGCGTCACCGGGACTCCCGGATTCGACGGTCTGCCCGTCTTCTCTCCCGATGGAGATACGCTGGCCTGGACCTCCAACCGGACTCCCGGAAAGACTTCCCAGATCTATCTGGCCGACTGGGACGACCGGGAAGCGAGACGTCTGCTGGGACTTTCCGAGCCGGAGGGAGAGGCCGTCTCCGGTTCGGCCGCGGAGACTGCAAGTGAGGCCCTGATCCGGGCTCAGGACCTTCGCCGCCACGTGATCCGCCTGGCTTCCGAGGAGATGGAGGGACGAATGACCGGGACTCGGGGAGAGCTCCTGGCCACCGAGTACGCCGCTTCGGTCCTGGCTCGGTTGGGGTTGAAGCCGGCTGGAGACGAAGGCTCCTTCTTCCAGTCCTTTCCCTTCACGGCGGGAGTCTCACTGGGCTCCGAGAACCGATTGGACATCGTGAGTGGGGAAGAGAAGAAGTCGCTGCGCCTGGACCACGACTGGAGACCGCTGTCCTTCTCGGCCACCGGAACCTTCGGGACCTCTCAGGTGGTCTTTGCCGGGTATGGGATTGTGGCGCCCGAGTTGGAGGAGAATCCGGGCTACGATTCCTATGCTCACCTGGACGTGGCCGGCAAGTGGGTCCTGGTGCTGCGTTACTATCCCGAAGAGGTGTCTCCCCAACGGCGGCGCCATCTGGCTCGCTATGGGAGCCTTCGTTACAAGGCCATGCAGGCCCTGGACCGTGGCGCCCAGGGACTCCTCATCGCCAGCGGTCCCAACTCCAAGGTCCGCCGGGAGCTGATCCCGCTGAGGCTCGACGGTTCGGTCACGGACGGACGCCTCCCCGTCATCTCCATTACCGACCGGACAGCCGGAATTCTGCTGGAGTCCAACGACCGGACCTTGGAAGAGCTCCAGGAAGAACTGGATTCCGGCGAGCTCCAGATGGGTTTCGTGCTGCCCGGAGTCGAGGTGGCTTCGAACGTCGATCTGAACACGGAGCAGAGGACCGGCCGGAACGTTCTGGGGACGCTGCAAGTGGGGCAGAGCAGGGCCGGGGAGGGAGTGCTGGTGGTGGGAGCCCATTTGGACCATTTGGGCTCGGGAGCCACGGCCGCATCTCTGGCCCGGTCGGACGAGGAGGGAGGGATCCACTACGGGGCCGACGACAATGCGTCCGGGGTCGCCGCGGTTCTGGAGATTGCGGAACATCTCGTGGACCTCCGTGACAAGGGAGACCTTCCGCCGGGACGAGACGTCTTGTTCGCGCTCTGGTCAGGCGAGGAGCTCGGTCTGCTGGGCTCGAACCATTTCATGAAAACCTATGGATCGGGCCCAGGGCATGGGTCCGGAAGCGACCTGTTGGCCTATCTGAATCTGGACATGGTGGGTCGCTTGAAGACATCCCTGGTGGTGCAGGGTGTGGGTTCTAGTTCTGTCTGGCCTTCCGCTATCGAGCGGTCCAACCTGGATCTGGATCTACCCGTCGTGATGCAGCCCGAGAGCCACCTGCCCACGGATGCCACCTCCTTCTATGTCAAACAGGTCCCGATCCTGAGCCTCTTCACCGGTTCCCACGAGGACTATCACACGCCCGGAGACCGCCCCGAAAAAATCAACTATCAGGGGACGCGGAAGATTGCGTCGTTCCTGAGCCGGATTGCCGTCCATCTCTTGGAAAACCCCGACCGTCCCGATTACCAGGAGATGAGCGACCCCAGAAGGCGAGGGGCCAGAAGCGGGCTGAGAGCCTACCTGGGTACGATTCCCGATTACGCTCAGGGTGCGCAAAAGGGTCTCAGCCTCTCCGGCGTCGCGGCCGGGGGACCGGCCGAAAAGGCGGGAGTCAGAGCCGGGGATTTGGTGGTGCGTCTGGCCGACCGTGAGATCGGGGACATCTACGACTACACCTACGCCATCGATTTTCTGGAGATCGGCTCACCGACCGAGATCGTCGTGGTGCGAGAGGGCAAGAGGATCACCCTGACCGTCGTCCCGGCTTCCAGGGACTGACGGAGGAGTGAGGAGTGAGAGAAAAGGCGTCATTGCGACTCTGGAGTCGGCATTTGCTGACTCGGGGTAACCAATATCAGGAGTGAAAGATAGAAGCGAGGGAATTCCTCTCGGAGGGGGGATAGAGGAATTCTAAGAAGGGTAGAAGTGGAAGGCAGTCCGCGATTCCATCGACAGCACTGAGAGCGTCTACTGACAGTTGTACTGTTGGCTCAATCGCTCCTGGAGGCGCTGCCGGATGGCGCTGTGGTCGGCGTCAGCCAACTTGCACCAGTAGGGAAAGCCATCTTCGTCACTGACGATCCACTCGATGGCTTTCTTTTTGAGCAGGCGATAGTCTTTGCGGGAGTTCTCCTTGACGATCCGCAGGTCGATGACGGCTTCGTGCCACGCCTGTCTCAAGATGGCAACGGCTAAATTTCTTTCGGACCTGAAATCTACCTTTTGACGTGTCTCAGTGTTTCGACCGATGCCCCTCATCCGCACAGTCAGCGATAATAACACAAGTTCATGGATTTACTAAGAAAAAACTGAACCGGCACCTTTCCCAAGTAGGGGCAACCCTTGCGGTCGCCCTCCCCGGGCCGATCCGTGCAGGCGAAAGCGGGCACCCACACAAGGGGTGCCCCTACGGTTTGGCCGGAGCACGGGAATGGGGCCGCTTCGTTGCCTGACAGGGGGGGAATGAATATAATGTGCGCTCGGCCTAGCGGGGCCGTAGTTCAGCTTGGTTAGAACGCCGGCCTGTCACGCCGGAGGTCGCGAGTTCGAATCTCGTCGGTCCCGCCAATCCCATCACATTCCTCTTGATACCGGCAACCAGCATGGGGCAACCCCTCCAGTCTCCCACCCGAGTCCGTTGGCTGGTCTTCGGCTTGGCCTGCGCCTCGTCCTGGATGCTCTACCTGCACCGGTACACCTGGAATTTCATTGGGCCCGAGTTGGAACGGACCCACGGCCTCTCCAAGGCCGAGCTGGGCACTCTCTTCTCCTTCTTCATCCCTCCCTACGGGCTCCTGCAGATTCCCAGCGGCATCGTGAGCGATCTGGTCGGTCCACATCTGTTTCTGGGACTGATCATGATCCTCTGGTCTTTGGCGCTTCCTCTGCATGCCGCGGCCGGCAGTTTCTTTTCTCTGGCCGCCGTCCGTGTTCTCTTCGGCACCTTCCAGGCGGGTTGCTATCCCAACCTGGCCAAGGTCACCCAGGTCTGGTTTCCCCGGAGCCGGCGCACCATCATCCAGGGTTGGGTGGCCACCTTTTTCGGCCGGGGCGGAGGGGCCATGTCCCCCATCCTCTTCGGGACCCTCCTCATCGGCTACTGCGGCTTCTCGTGGCAATCGGCACTGGTGTTGTTGGGAGGAGGAGGGGTTCTTCTGGGTGTGCTCTTCCTGCAACTGTTTCGCAATTCGCCGAAGCTGGACCCGAGGACCAACCAGGCGGAGCGGGATCTGATTCGGGAGGGATCGCCGAAACCGGAGCCGGGAGGGTCCCGGGTGCTCCCCTGGCGCCGGGTCGCGCGCAATCGGAGCATGCGCTATTTCGTCCTGGGCCAGATCATGAGCGCGGCCGCCGACACCATCTACGTTTCGTTCATGGGAGACTTTTTCCTGAACGCCAAAGGCATTGAGATGATCCAGGCGGGCATACTGGTGAGCCTGCCCCTGTGGGGAGGAGCCGTGGGGGGCATGGTGGGAGGCTACTGCAACGACTGGGCCATCCAGTGGAGCGGAAGCCGGCGTTGGGGCCGGAGCCTCATCGGATTCAGCGGCAAGTTCCTGGCCTGCTTGCTGATGCTCTTGACCATCCGTCAGGAGAGCGCGGTGGCGGCCGGAATCTCCCTGTTCGCGGTCAAGTTCTTCACCGACTGGAGTCAACCGACGACGTGGGGAACCTGCACCGATCTGGGAGGAAGATACTCGGCGACTCTTTTTGGGATCATCAACACGTCGGGCAGCGCGGGAGGTGTCCTCGCTCCCCCGCTCTTCGGTCTGATCCTGGACTACAACACGGCCCGGCAATGGGTGGACGGCGCATGGGTCCAAACCACCAACTACAATCCCCTGTTCGTCGTCGTAGCCGCCATGTATCTGGTCAGCGCGCTCTCCTGGTTCTTCGTCGACTGCACCGAAACCATCGACATCGAGCCCCGTCCGGAGCAGAAGACGACGCCACTACGGTAGAGGGGGAGATCGGGGGTAGAGTGGGAGATTAGAGTTCGGCCCAGATCCCGAATTTTTCCTGAGCCGCCAGATCGTAGATGCGGCGGGCGACGGCCGCGTCCTGGATGGCCATTCCGGTCGCGTCAAAAAGAGTGATCTCGTCGTCGGAAGTGCGACCCTCAATAGAGCCGTTGATCACCTGGCCCAGTGTGCCCCTGATATCGGAACGGTCGATATGGCCTTTTTCCAGCGGTTCCGAGACCTCGCCCAAGTGGCAAATCTGCTCGATGTGATCGCCGAAGATGGTGCACCGTGCATGCACGCCATTGGCTAATTCCTGTTTCCAGGCTTGATCGGCCCCCATGCACGACAGGTGGGTCCCGGGTCTCAACCATTCGTTCCGGACGATGGGGACGGTGGTATTGGTGCAGGTAATGATGACGTCGCTCGTCGTGACCAGATCCCGCGGGCGGCGGACCGGCTCCACCGGTCGGCCCAGATCCTCGGAAAGCTCGGCGACGTAGCTTTCCAGGGCTTTGGGAAAGGAGTCGTAGACCCGGATTTCCTCAAAGGACCGGACCTGAACCGCGGCTCGCAGGGCGTGCCTCCCCTGGAATCCGGCTCCCAGGATCCCCAGCGTCCGAACGTCCGTCCTGGCCAAGTGCTTGACGGCGACCGCGGCCGAGGCTCCGGTTCTGAGCCCGGTCACCCAGGAACCATCCATCAGGGCCAGCGGCTTTCCCGTGTCGGGATCGAACAGCGAGATCTGGGAGAGTATGTTGGGCAGGTTCCGCTTGGGGTTCTCTTCCCGGCCCTGTCCCAGTTTCATGGCCAGCACGTTCAGGTCCGGGAGCATGCTGGCCATGCAGGCGCTGATGCCGCCCGGGACCTGGAAAATGAGTTTCTTGGGAAGGATGTCGTTCCCCTTCTCATGATTGGCGAAGGCCTGCTCCACCATGTCGATGGACTCCTGGATGCTGAATCGTGAGATGATCTCTTTCTGGCTGATGATCAGAATCGGGTAAGCCACTGTCGTATCCTCCTAAGTCCCTCCCGGATGGTGTCCGGACCCACTGCGTATGAAATTCTGAAGGCCCGGCGGCAAGACTCGCCGAAGCCGGTTCCGGGAATGCAACAGACTCGCGCCTCCTCCAGGAGACGCAGGCAAAACGTATCCGCATCCAGGTCCAGATCGAATCTGGGAAAGATGTAGAAGGCCCCTCCCGGGGTATAGCTGGAGAGATGCGGTATGTCTCGAAGCAGATCCAGGGCCAGATTGCGCCGTTCCCGGTACTCGGAAACCATGGGGGGGATAAAGGTCTGATCTCCGGTCAGCGCCTCGATGCCGGCCCACTGGCCCGGCGTGTTGGCCACGGTGGTGGTAAAAGTGTGGAGCTTTTGCAGGAGCCGCCAATTGGAATGGCCCGTCACGACCCAGCCGACTCGGATGCCGGTCATGGCGTAGGTTTTGGACAAGCTGTGGAACACGAAGAGACGGTCCCGGTCGGGCTCCAGCGCCAGCATGGAGGGGTAACTCCCCTCATGGTCGTAGACCAGTTGTTCATAGACTTCGTCCGAGCCCAGCAACAGGCCATGCCTCCGCGCCACTGCGGCCAGCCCCTGGAGGACCTCCACCGGATAGGTCGACCCGGTGGGATTGCAGGGGGAGTTGACCAGGATCATCCTGGTTCGGGGAGTGACGGCGGCTTCGACCTGATTGGGATCGGGTATGTAGCCGTCTTCGACCCTCGTCACCACGGAAACGGGTTCCCCGCCGATCATCCGAATGAATGGAGCGTAGACGACGAAAGCCGGTTCCAGCAAGATGACCTCATCGCCTGGACTGATGAAGGCCTGAAGTGTCAGGGTGATGGCCTCCACTGCGCCGTCAGTGACCAGGATCTCTTCGGGACGGACTTGAACGCCCTGGGTTCTCTCATAGTAGCCGCCGATGGCCTCTCTGAATTCGGGGACGCCCGAATCCAGGGCGTAGCGGGTCTTGCCCTCGTGAAGAGCATTCACCATGGCCTCGATGACCGGAGCGGGCGTGTTGAAATCCGGTTGCCCGATGGAGAGATGGACGACGTCTTCCTTTCCCGCAGCCTCGTTGAACATCATGCGGATACTGGAAGGCGGAAGATCGACGACACTTCTTCTTGGCATGGGAGCGGTCGCTTAAACTAGACTGGAGCGGGTTTCCAGCAACGAAATCTTATGTTCCGAGCCACCGGATATCAAGTGCGGCCAAGGCCGAAACCGCGGGGCCGGGACTTCCTCGCCCGGTGGTTGGTTCTGGGTCTTCTGTCGTCCAACGTCTCCGCCGCCGGTCAGGATCAGGAGCTCAATGCGGCCCTGATCGGGGCCGCCGTGGAGGGCCGCACCGATCAGGTCGCGGCCTTGTTGGACCGGGGCGCCAGCGTGTTGGTTCGGGATCCGGACGGATTGAATCCTCTCATGTACGCCGCCATGGGCGGGAATGAACAGACCGTCCGCCTGCTCCTGTCCCGGGGGTCGGAACTGGAAGCCAGAACCCGGGACGGCGCCACCGCCCTGATGATCGGTTCCGGATCCGGACATGTGGCTGTCGTTGGCGCCTTGCTGGAGGTGGGAGCGGACATACGCTCCACCGACGCCAGCGGACATACGCCCTTGGTCTGGGGAGTACTGGGAGGGAGCGTGGCGGTGGTCCGGACACTGTTGGCGGCCGGGGCCGGACCCGACGCGCGAGACAAGACGGGCTGGACCGTCCTGATGCGGGCATCGTCCCAGGGCGACCTGCCTGTGGTCGAGGCTCTGCTCGAAGGAGGATCCAAGGTCGGGACTCGGAGCCGCGACAACTGGACGGCTCTCGCCTTGGCCCTGTTCGAGGGCCACGGACGAACGGCTGCTCTCCTGGTGCGCTACGGAGCCGACGTCGATGAGGTGGACGTCAACGGCATCCCGCTCCTGATGCATGCGGCGTCGGGAGGGAAGACCGAAGCGGCCCGATTCCTGCTGGCCCACGGCGCCGCCACCGGCTTTCGGGACAAGGAGGGCAACGGACCACTGGCGGCGGCGGCCTACAATGGCTTTGCACCCATCGTCGAGGCTCTGATCCGGGCGGGGGCCGTGGTGGACAGCCGCGACAGTCAAGGCCGGACACCTCTCACGCAGGCCGCCTCCCAGGGGAAGGCGGATGCGGTCAAGGCGCTTCTGGCGGCGGGCGCGGATCCGCAGATCAAGTCCAATCGGGGCCAGACGGCTCTGGACCTGGCCGTCTGGTACGACCACACGAAGGTCATCGAAGCGCTGCTCCCGGCCGGGGAACGGGTCGATACCCCCGACGAGGCGGGTCGAACCCTTCTGGTGCACGCCGCGTTGGAAGGAAACGAGGCGACGGTCAAGGTCCTGCTGGCCCGGGGGACCGATCCGGACCGGCCGGACCGGGAGGGGAGGACGCCGCTCATCTACGCCGCCCTCCATGGTCACGCCGAAGTGGCGCGGCGGCTCATCGACGGCGGCGCCCGGCTCGACTCTCGCAGCAACGAGGGCTGGACGGCCCTGGGGCTGGCGCTGAGCCAGGACCGCGGTCCCATCGTCGACGCCCTGTTGGCGGCGGGTGTGGACGTGAATTCGCTCGCCCCCCGCGGCCAGTCTTTTCTGGGCATGGCGGCCTACAGGGGGCGAATCGAGTCGGTGCGGAAACTGTTGCAACGCGGCGCTCGTGTCGGAGCGCGAGGCGCGGGGGGCCAGACGGCCCTCACCTTCGCGGCGTATCAGGGATTTCCGGAGATCGCCAAGCTGCTGCTGGACCGGGGGGCGGACCCGGATGTCCAAGACGATTCCGGCCGGACCCCACTGATGCAAGCCGCCTGGAACGGTCATGCTGAAGTGGCGGAACTGCTACTGGACCGGGGGGCCCGGATCGATGCCCAGGACGGAGAGGGCGCCACTGCCTTGGCCCTCGCCGCGTCCCGAGGTCAGACGGACCTGGCCCGGCTGTTGCTGAGCCGCGGCGCTGACGTGCGTATCCGGAACCACCAGGGAAGCAATCCCCTCATGCTGGCTCAGGCCGAAGGTCGAAAGGTCACGGCGAGATTACTCCAGGAACAGGAGTAGAAGCCGTCTGGGCCGCACGCGCGAATCCGGTTCCCTTCTCTCTGCGCGGTTCCCTTCTCTCTGCGGAAAACGTGACTGTCCCCTCGAGGCGATCTTCCGGGAGGTGCACTTCGGCCCCGTCCAGAGGCCTGACCGTCCCCCCAGCGCGTTTTTCGCGGCGGCTCCTGGAACAACAACCCCAGGAACCTGCGCTCCGCGAACCGCAACAGGAACACCACCGGGAACCGGAACAACAAAAACGGACCCACACCTCGTGAAAAGGGAACTGTCCCCTGTTCCGACCCCCCTTGACCTTGACTATGACCATACTTTATCTGTATATTCGCCATACATTGTCTGTATGTGTTCTAGTACTCGTTAAGTGTTGAAGATGCTGCTGAATGGGCTTTGGCATCGACTGAAAAGGTGGATGGATCCAGGGTTGGCCTCTCGACGTCCCTCGACTTGGCGGCACAATGCGCATCCAGAACGAAGCATGGTTGGAATCTGCAACCACATAGGAGGCACACGTGTTACGAAAAGTCACCATGAATCTGACCGAGCGCGATATCGAAATCACCAACAGGCTGACGCAAAAATTGGACTCGCGAAGCAAAGCATCAACTGTGAGTAGCGCATTGTCGGTGATGGACGATCTGACCAGGTTGGTCGAAGACGGTGGAGAATTGTACAGACGCAAGAAGGACGGTTCGATGGAGCGTCTTGTCATTATGGGGCTGAGAGGTGGCTGAAACCCCCGCTCCCCAGGATTGGGGCGATAGTGGGAATTCTGCAATTGCGATAGGTTCCACCCCCCACCTATGAATCGTACCAGTTCTTTTATCGAGTCGTGGCAATATCGCTGGGCACGGCCATTGTTCTATCTGTGCTGGGTTCCGTGCTGTTGGCATTCTACGAGAAAGAGAATGAGGCCCTTCTCGCCATAGGCTCTGCGGCCGTCGGCGCATGGGCTGGCGTATTGGCGGGAAGACGGTACGTTTCACACGTCATCATGGGAAAAATAGATTGTCCCCTTCTTGCGCTGGCCAGATTGCTCCAGGAGCAGGAGTAGCCGGTCTGCGCCCCCCCCCCCCCCCCCGCCATCCTCCTGACATCGAACGAGGGGCGGAAAACGTGACTGCCCCCTTCTCTCCGGCCCCTCCTGAGCAAGTCCTACCGCCCTAAGAGCCACGTCAAGAAAGGCACCCTCGCCAACCTCTCCAAGCGGTCCCTAATCTGGTCCCCTCTCGCGTAGAGGGTCCGTGACCAGATAATCGACCTGGCAGGCAAGGGTCCAGTGGTGGGCGCAGTTGGAACCGAGGGCGGGAAAAATAGACTGTCCCCTTCTCGCGTCCCGTGGGAACCCGAGGCGCGGGAGGCCAGACGGCTCTCGCCTTCGCGGCGTATCAGGGATTCCCGGAGATCGCCAAGCTGCTGCTGGACCGGGGGGCGGACCCGGATGTTCGGGACGACGATGGTCGGACCCCCCTGATGCAAGCCGCCTCGAACGGTCATGCTGAAGTCGCGGAATTGCTGCTGGACCGCAGGGCCCGGATCGACGCCCAGAACGGTGAGGGCGCCACTGCCTTGGCCCTCGCCGCGCATGCAGAAAACGTGACTGTCCCCTTCTCTCCGAGTGGGAACACCTCGTAAAGTGGAGTTTCGGCTCCAACTCAGCCATTACGGGGAGGACGCATGACGCAGAACATCGACCTGTTCAACGAATACGTCGCCATCATTTTGGGCCGCCTCTATGAGAACTTTCCGGTCAGACAAGATCTTATGGCGTGGGAAATCAGCGGTGACACTCGCCCCAAAGGATACGGTGACATCTTTTACTCTCGCAAGGACGACTCAGAGGATGTGGACGAGGAGAAGCAGAAGCAGATGCGGATCGCCTTTTCGACGATCGATTGGCTCGTAGAGAATGAGTACGTTCGGGCTCTCCAGCGTGGAGGACTACAGGTCAACGGCTGCATGTTGACCGAGAAGGCGCTGAAGCTACTCAACTCCATTCCCGATGGCGTCCAGCAACCCGACGAGACTTTTGGAAAGATTCTTGCTCGCCTGATCAAGGAGGGTGGGATAGACGCGGCCAAGGGCCTGGTCACCCAATCGTTTACGTCTGGACTAACCTGATACGCTACCGTACCAAGGACAACGGCGCGCGACAAATAGACTGTCTCCTTCTCCTCTTCGGTCAAGGTCGAAACGGCCAATAGGGCTTCGATCCTCCTCTTGGGTCTCCAGGCGAAGAGCGGCTCGGTGGAAGTCGAGTCTGGAGCTCCCCAGTAGCGACAGCAGAGAATGTGACTGTCCCCTTTTCGGTCCTGGCGAATCGCATGCAGAAAACGTGACTGTCCCCTTCTCTCTGGTTCCGACCGGTGGAGGTGTTCCTGGAAGCGCACCAAGCGCCGCCCGCGTACATGATCCTGAACGTGGACGCCACGAACGATCCGCTACACGGCAAGCAGGAAGGGAGATCGAGGCGCCAGCATAGCGGCGAAGGCCGCCGCCAACAGCGACTCCCTCGGACCTACGGCTATCGCGCCTCTCCTCAATTTTTTCGGGGAAACTGTCCGGTTCTCGTTTCCCAAACGTCATAGGTATTTGAACATCAGGTGATAGACTTGTGAGCCGCCAGGAGCCGCTTCGGCTCGTGAAACCAGGGCTAGCAATTCGTGTTTGTGATCGGTTCTGGCGCGAGGGCAATCCCTCCAGGTTCGCTGTTGACGGGAAACAGCGAATGGGAAGACGCCACCTTGGGAGTCCGCCGCGCCGGACGGACTCTGCGCTGGAGTCGGCTCTTTGAGAAATCTGGCTCATGAACGCAGGTGGGACGTCAAATGCCTCTGGACATCGCCCGATCTTGGCTTTTGTCGCCACATTCGAGTCGGCAAGACGGCACTTGAATTCATATGAATAAGAAAACCATTGAAATGCCGTTAAACGCACCGACTTCCGTTTCGGTGATGAGAAATGGGGACTAAAAAGGCACGTACTAAGTTGTAACATTCCGCATTCTCGTTTAAAAAAAGTTGCGTCCTTAGTTACAGGGAAAGTTCACTTGAGATATGCACAGAAGTGGCGGCCAACTTAGAGCATGACGATATGTGGGATTATTTCCTGTAAGGCACTTTATCTTGAATTCAGCAACTCACTCGGCATGATCGAAGTCATAGATACGGTAACTAATGGTACGGTTTCCTCAAGGAGGTTAGAGTGTCAGAAGAACCCGCCCGATGGCTCACTCCCGACATCCCGCCCAATCTGCCAAATGGTCCGCGAGGGTGGCGGAGGAGTAAGAAGCTCTCATTTATCTCCCGTCTCAGTCATATTCTTGCCTTCCTCATCGTCCTCATGTACGCCTCTGTCCTCGGGTTCGGGACAGGCACGGGGGAGACGACCTCCCCACCAAAGCCAGAAAAAGTCTGTGGACTGAAAGCGGTCTCCGGAATCAGTAGCATCGAGGTGACGTGGAACAAACCGGCTGCAGATGCCACGATCACCGGTTACACGCTCCAAGTCTCCGACGACGGCAACACCGGCTGGATCATCCTATGCGACGACATTGACCCCAAGAAACCAAAGTATCACCACACCGACCTCCTTGCCGGTACGACGAAACACTACCGGGTTCGCGCTTACAATGAAGGCGGCGGCGGCCCATGGTCGGAACACGCCAAAGGCACAGCAGGTGATTCCGACGACAAAACAGTACTAAGTCTACTGCGGGCGAACGCCACGGCTGGAGTGGTTCTGGCGAACTCTACGCACAGGTTGAACCTTCAAGCCCCTGCTCAAGCGGGGTCGAATGAACCGTTCACTAAGGCGAACCTGTACATGGCGCTTGACCTGATGCCAGCCATAGTGGACCCAGAAAGAGAATGCGTCGTTGATCCCATTGTCAACATTCGCCTTTCTTCGGTTGGCGTGAAGACAAGCACCGGGGACGCCAGCGGTGGCTTCGATTCGAGTGCGTTTATCCAGTCACAGAAAGCTGCGACGATTCACCTTGGTGGTGTTGTCGGTCGCTACTTCCCAGTCGCAGCGTTGGGATCAAACGATCGCTACCAGTGGTCGGGTGGCTTTATTGGGAGGTACGTCCTTCAAAGCATAACGGGTAGTGAGAAGGCGCTTCGAATTTGGGATGTAGATGACATTTATTCTGCTTACACGTTCGGAGGCCGATTCTCGCTCATGGACAAGGCTAAGAGAAACACGTGGTCCCCGGTCTTCTACGTGGACGTGTCCTACGGCAAGTTTGAAAACTATGAGATCGCAACGCCGCTGACACCCAATGCAATGAAGTGTGCGAGAGACATACAAAAGTGCCGCACCATGCCAACTAAGAGGCGTGGTCCCCCTCTTATTTCTATGATTGAGGAAAAGGACTTTACCCGGAAACGTCCATGGAGAACCTACATCGAGTCTCGCCTCTATCTGAAAGGAATCCACTTCGGATTTGATTTGAACAACGGCGAAGGGATTGACGACTTACGATTCATCTTTGGCGTCTCACGAAATCTGGAGGACCTTTTTGGTGCCCTAGTGAAGTGACGCGAAGGGTGGGAAGAGCGATCAGTGGAGCAGGAGAATGGTTGCCGCGGAGCAAAAAGATAGATGGCCCGATGGTCCTTTAGAATAGGCTGCATTCACACCTCACCTGCATGCACTGAAGACCGGGAGAGAATCAATGGAAAAAAGAATCCGGAGCGTTGTCGTTTTCGTATTCTTGGGCGCTCCCGCGACGGTCGCCCAGCTGCCACCCGAGATCCAAGCGGACCGCTACCTACTTTCCGCGCGGCAAGCGATCGAGCGGCAAGACTTCGCTGGTGCTCAAACCGCGCTCGACAAGATGAGTACGTTAGAGACGGAACAGGGTCTAAAGCTTCCGGAAGAATTCTATTTTCGAAGTGCCCAAGTGGCGTAGCGGACGGGCCGTCCCGCCCGGGCGGTCCAGATGGTGACGCGCTATTTGGAGATGGCTGGACGCGACGGGGACCACTACATCGAAGCCCTGGAATTGTTGAACGCCGCCGAAGCGGACACGTTCAATGCCGTCCAGACCTGCTCAGGCAAAGCGAAGGGTTCCGAATGTTGGAAGGAACTGGCCAACCAGCCGGGATGCCACGTGTGGGACGAATATCTCTTGCCGGAGCAGACGGTGACCTGTCCGGGAACAAGACAGAAGGACCCTTCGTGGAAGGCAATATGCAGGGCCTTTGGACTGCTCGGTGGCCAGACGGATCCATAGAGAAAAGGCCGTACGTAGACGGCAAAAGACACGGCCAACTGACCGGCCGAGACGCGGACGGCGACACATGGGAAATCTCCTACGTCGAAGGCAAGAAACACGGCCGCTGGGTGAGGCGCAACGATGACGGGCAGATCGTAGAACAAGGGTCGTATGTGGAGGACAAACGGGACGGGACTTGGACCCTTGATCCGGGAGGAGAAAACGAGAGGTCGGTCACCTATGACCGCAGCAGCACTTACGACTGCAGCCAGGCGGACCCGATTCGGCCGGAGATGGTGGTGATCCCCGGGGGGAGCTTCCGGATGGGGTGCGTCTCGGGCGGGGACGGAGACGGTCTACAGTTGGGGGAACGGGATCGGTCGCAACCGGGCCAACTGTGTTGGCTGCGGGAGTAAGTGGGACAAGGCACAGACGGCGCCGGTGGGATCGTTCGGTCCCAACGGCTGGGGCCTGCACGACATGCACGGGAACGTGTATGAGTGGGTGCAGGATTGTTGGAACGAGAATTACCAAGGAGCGCCGACAAACGGCTCGGCGTGGGAGAGCGGGAAATGTTCCCGGCGCGTTTTGCGCGGCGGCTCCCGGAGCAATTTCCCCGGGCTCCTGCGCTCCGCGTACCGCAGCGGGTCCGCCTCCGCGAACCGGCTCATGTGAATTCGGTGACCTCGGAATCGCGTTCCGGGTGCCCCGGACCGTTACCCCTTGAATCCTTAAATCTTTATCTCCTGCGGGGGGCCAGGGGGCAACGCCCTGGTTTTTTCTTGAGGTTGATCGGCAAATTTGAGGAATGAATCCCAGCGGCGGCGTGTCCGGAGTGGCGACCGTTCGCGTGAAACTGGCCCCGCATTGGAGTCGCACTATCGATTCCTCGCCTGGTTGATCCCGACGGTGGAGCGCTTTCCGCGCCGGCAGAAGTTTCTGCTGGGGGACCGGATCCAGACCTCGGCTCTGGACGTTCTGGAGCGGCTGATCGAGGCGACCTACACCCGGCACCGCGGTCCCGCCCTGGCCGCCGCCAACCTGGGTCTGGAGAAGCTCCGGTGCCTATGCCGTCTGGCCCGCGAGCTGCGTTACCTGGACCCGCGCCGTTACGAACACGCGGCCCGACAACTCGACGAGACCGGCCGTCTGGTCGGCGGCTGGCGGAAAGCGCATCATGCCCGCGAAAGCGCGTGACCTCTTTGACCGGATCGCCTCGTTTTCGGCCCTGCTGGAGGCGGCCCGGATCGCCTGTAAGGGCAAACGGGCCAAGCCGGGCGTGGCGTCGTTCCTGGCCAATCTGGAGCCTCAGGTTCTGCGCCTGGAGCGGGAACTGAGGAGCGGGCGCTACCGTCCCGGACGCTACACCGTGATCGAGATCCGGGACCCCAAACGCCGCATGGTCTCGGCGGCGCCCTTTCGGGACCGGGTCGTCCACCATGCCTTCTGCCGCGTGGTGGAACCCATCTTCGAACGCGGCTTCATCCACGACAGCTACGCCAACCGGAAGGGCAAGGGAACCCACCGGGCCATCGCGCGCTACGAACGATTTCGCGACCGGCACCGTTGGGTGCTGCGTTGTGACGTCTACCGCTACTTCCCGGCCATCGACCACGAGATCCTCAAGGCGGACCTGCGGCGGCGGATCGCCTGCCGGCGCACCCTGGCGTTAGCGGAACGCCTCATCGAGGGGTCCAACCCGCAGGAACCGGTGAACCTCTACTATCCCGGCGACAATCTCTTCACCCCGTTCGAACGCCGGCGAGGTTTGCCCATCGGCAACCTGACGAGCCAGTTCTTCGCCAATCTCTATCTGAACGGTCTCGACCACTTCTGCAAGGAAGTGCTGCGGGCGAAGGGATATCTCAGGTACGTGGACGACTTCGCGCTGTTTCACGACGACCGCGGGCGGCTCGAGGACTGGCGGAATCGAATCGCGACGTATCTCAAGGGCCGGCGCCTGCGGCTGCACCCACGCAAGACGGTGGTGCTGGAAACTGCTCAACCGACTCCGTTCCTGGGCCTGGTCCTACTTCCGGGCGGTTACCGCCGATTGCCGGAAGCGAACGTGCGCCGGTTCCGCAATCGCCTGCGGGGGCTGCGCGACCGCTGGCACGCGGGCACGGTGGACCTGGAACAGATGACTCGGCACGTGCGCGCCTGGATCGCGCATGCCGAGCATGCGAACACCTGGCGCTTGCGCCAAGCGATCTTCCGGGCGGTGCGTTTCGGCCCCGTCCGGAGGCCTGACCGTCCCCCCGGCGCGTTTTGCGCGGCGGCTCCTGGAACAACAACCCTAGGAACCTGCGCTCCGCGAACCGCAACAGGAACACCACCGCGAACCGGAACAACAAAATCGCGTTCCGGGTGGCCCGTACGCTCGCAAGCCGGAGCCGGAGTCCCTACGGGGAGACCGGGCGCGCCCACGAGCGTCCAGGGACGGTCATGATGAAGACCGGGACGGCGCCCCTCTTGCCCCGCAGCAGTGGGGGAGGGGCGCTGCCCAAAGCGGTCCGTCTGCGGTGCGTCGGTGGAATCTCAGATTATCCGGCTTCGAAACTGTAGCAGGGCGCAGGCTACTGATGTCGCTTCACCTTGGCTCGTTGGTCCCCGACCGGGACGAAGCTTTCTCCATCAGGTAGTCGAGAACCAGGGTGAGATCCCGGGGAGCGACGTTCATCCCCTTCTCGAACATGTACTCTTCCATTTTCCGGGTGACGCCCGGCCAATCCTCGCGGCCATAGGCATCGGGGTGAGGCCGGGCATGGCAACCGGTACAGGCCCGCTCCACCGCCTTCGCTCCTGGAGAGTCGTCTCGTACGGCGGCCGGCGCGAGACGGTGTTTCAGGGAAAGGGACGGGACGGCGAACGCGGAGTTGTCACTGGAGATCCTGTCCCGGTAGTGGATCAGCGTCAGCGTCAACAGGTAGGTGTTGGCGCCGTCCATGGTGCCCAGTTTGATCCCGGCGACCGGCGGCTTGTCCAGTCCCCATAGACTGAGGGCGCGGGGTAGCGGCCAGGCCCCAGTTTCACTTTGCGACGCGACGTACCCGTTCACGGCGGCATCCACCTGAGGCGATCTCCTGCCGGCGGTCATGAGCGCCCGCACCAGGAGGCTGCGGAAGCCCGGAAATTCCATCAGGGCGAAATGCGACTTCCATTCACCGTCGATGGTCGCCTCCATAATCTGAAGACACCGCTGGTAGGCCAGGTCGGGTTCCAGGTCGAAGTCGTGGGTCAGGAAGACGTACCAGGCCAGTCCCACGTAGTCCGCTGCGATCAGGCGGGGACCCAGGGCCAGAAGCCGGTTCGCCAGTCCCCGGCGGAGGTCGGTCAGGCGAGCGTCCGTGGACGGGAACCCGGCCTGCAAGAGGGCATAGAGGAGCTTGGCGCTGTTCTCCAGGTCGGGAACCGGACTGCCGTGCTCCCAGCCGTGCTTTCCGGTGAGCGAACTCCGGGCGTTGCCCAGGGTCTGGATGATGTTGCCCGATTGCATGATGGTGAAGACCCGGTCGGCGACCGGCAGGGAACTGGGGGGCAGATAGGGCAGGGAGAGCGGCGACCTGAGCGCCCATTCGTACCCCTTCCGCACCAGGGAGGAACGGCCCAGATTGGCCAGAGCGATCATTCCCTTGGCGTGGAGGCAGCCCTCGTGGGACCAGAGCCAGTTCCCGGTCCGGCGATCGAATTCCTCCACGAACCAAGTTCTGACCTTCCGGAAGAGCTCGCTCTGCGGATCGACGCCGAAGTCCTGATAGTACATGAGGAAATGGGTCAGCAGGTAGAGCTGGTAGGCCACGTAGGCCTTGGGTCCGTAGCGTTTGACGGCGCCGTCGGCGTTCTTGTAGTCGACGTAGCCGCCGTTGGAGATGGCGGCGTAGGAGGGCTCGACGAAGTCCCGGATGAAGGATCGGGTGCCCCGGGTGATGGCTCGATCCAGATCCGCCCGCGCCGGCTGTCCCGGCACCGGCGGAGACGGGATCTCGCCCTGCGCGGGGAGCTCGCCGACGCCCTTGATCGGCGCTGCCGTAAGGTTCGCCAGCGTCAACAGCAGGAGAATCACTGCCCCCATCGGACTCGCCGGTACCGGTTTGGAAAGGACCTGCATGTTGCGGAGTTCCGGAGCGCAGTCTAGCATAGCAGCCCTCAATGGCCCGTAGCGGGAGCCCCAGCAGAAAGGTTTCAGGAATGCAAGACACGAGACCGGAAAACTCATCTCCTGGCTCGGGAAGCCGTGGCTTTCAGGCGCCCCATCCCGGTTCCAAGGAGATGCCGCGGTGGCAGACCGGTGAGCTGGTGAAGGCGCCTGTCTTCACGACTCGAAACTGGTTCGGCTTGCTGGGTCCCGGCCTGCTCCTGGGAGGAGGCGCCATCGGCGGCGGCGAATGGCTGATGGGACCGGCCGTAACGGCCAAGTACGGCGGCGCTCTCATGTGGCTCGCCACCCTGAGCATCATGAGTCAGGTTCTCTACAACATCGAGATCAGCCGGTACGCACTCTACACGGGAGAACCGATCTTCACCGGCAAGTTCCGGACTCTGCCCGGACCCAGGTTCTGGCTTATCGCCTACATTTTCCTGGATTTTGGAGCCGTCTTTCCCTATCTGGCGGCCAATGCGGCCACCCCTCTGGCCGCCGTGCTGCTGGGAGGAGTCCTTCCCGACCCCCTCAACAACGATGCCCACTGGTGGCTCCTGAAGATCCTGGGCTACGTGATTTTTCTGGCGGCCCTGATACCGCTGCTGATCGGCGGCAAGATCTACAACTCGCTCCGGGCGGTGATGACCTTCAAGATCGTGGTCGTCCTGGGGTTTCTCTCAATCCTGGGAATCTTCCACTCCAGCCTCTCCACCTGGTTCGAGATCTTCAGCGGCTTCCTCAAGTTCGGGTCGGTTCCCGTCGGTGGAACCGAGACCGAGAACATCTTCATCTCCCTGATGGACAAGGGTACACTGCCCGAGATCGATTTCAGCACCATCTCCCTCTTGGCGGCATTCGCCGCCATCGCCGGCAGCGGGGGGCTCTCCAATGCTCCCATCAGCAACTACACGAGGGATCAGGGTTGGGGAATGGGGCGTCACGTCGGAGCCATCCCCAGCGTCATCGGAGGGCACAACCTGAGCCTGTCCCACGTGGGGATGGTCTTCGAGGTGACGCGCAGCTCCCTGGGCAGATTTCGCCGCTGGTACCGGCATGTTGCCCGCGACCAATTGGCCGTCTGGATGCCGGCCTGCTTCCTGGGCCTGGCCCTGCCCAGCATGCTCTCGGTGCAGTTTCTGCCCCGGGGTACGGAAGCCAGCAGCTGGGTCGCAGCCGGCATGACGGCCTCCGGCGTACGGGATCACGTGGGGGCGGCCTGGGGCCTGGATGCCGGCGTGCTCTTCTGGTACCTCACCATGTGCTGCGGTTTTCTGGTCCTGGCTCCGACCATGGCGACGTCGGCGGACGGAGTGATCCGCCGGTGGGTGGACGTGTTCTGGACCTCCAGCGCACGCCTGCGGAAGCTGGAACCCAGCCGGATCCGGATCGTCTATTTCAAGGTGCTGGCCGGCTACGCCGGGTTCGGACTCATCATGCTCTCATTGGCGCCGCCGCTGGAACTCTTGAAGTTCGCCACCAACATCTTCAATTACGCTTTGGGCGTGAGCTGTTTCCACACGCTGGCCGTCAACGTCATCCTGCTGCCCCCGGAACTTCGCCCCGGCTGGCCCATGCGCATCGGAATGTTCCTGGCCGGATCCTTCTTCACCCTGCTGGCGATCGTCACCACGCTGAGCCTGGTGGGGTATCTGTGATGGAGTCGTTCGAGGCGTCTGCCGCAGGCAGGCGATATTCGCCGCGTCAGAATCCGAACTTCTTCAACAGTTGGGCGGTCTGTTTCGGTTTCTCCAGAGGAGGTAGATCGGGCCGGCGCATGATCTCGTGCGCCTCCTTCTCGAAGACGAGCATCTGTCCCGCTTTCTCAGGCAGAACCTGGAGGCAGCTCGCGGGGATCTTGATGACCCCCTCGTTGTTGGCGTGGATGACGTCGCCCGGGGTCACCTGAATCCCGCCGACCTGAACCGGCTCGTTCACCCCCGAGACCGTCAGCGCGCAGTGGTGGATGGTGAGGCCTCGCGCATAGGCTGCGAAGGGAATGCTCATCAGTCCGGGAATGTCTCTGACCCCGCCGTTGGTGACGAGGGCGCTGCAACCGGCAGTGTGCAGCGCTTTGGCCATTCCGTCGCCGAACACGCACTCGTGTTCCGGCCTGGAGCCGACCGCCTCGCACACCCACACCACGGGCTCTTCCATCTTGTCGATCCGGTCCACCATCTCCCAGAACCCGCTCAGGTCCGATTGCCTTCCCGGCGTGCTGCTGTCCAGCTTGCAGGTGACGGCCACTCCGACGCTGGGTCCCAAGGAAGGGGTGACCGATTGAATGGCGCCCGACATGTAAAACTCCTCAGGCGGAGACGGATCGATGTATCCGATGGTGTTGGCGAGCAATGCCGTGTCGTATTCGACGAGACGGTTCAAGGTCTGAAGCAGGGACATGTTCTCCTCCGTCGAAATCCTTCCTTGTCCGCGGCCGGTCCAGTGTAGAATCGGACGGCAACGGTCGAAATGGCCCGATAGCCTATCATGGTGTTTCCAGATGGTAGTGCTCCAAATGAAGAACGCGAGGCGTCGATGAGCTGCGGTCGAGTTAAGACTGAACGAACCGGACGACGGGAATTCCTTGCCGGCCTGGGAACCGGTCTTCTGGCGGTCTCCGGGAAGTCGGTCCGAGGCAATCCTTTCGCTCGCGGCCGGAGTCCCGCCGTCCCCGAGTGGACGTACTGCATCTTCTCCAAGCACCTGCAGTGGCTGGACTACCCGGAATTGGGCGTGGCCGTGTCCCAGTTGGGCTTTGACGGAGTCGACCTCACCGTCCGTCCTTCAGGGCATGTTCTGCCCGGGAAGGTGACAACGGATCTTCCCCGGGCCGTGTCGGCTGTTGCGGAATCGGGTGTCCGCGTGTCCACGATAACGACGGCCATTACCGACCCGGAAGGAGCGGGCACGCGGGAGATCCTGGAGACCGCCAGTGGACTGGGGATCCCTTACTATCGGCTGGGGTACTATCGCTACCCGGAAGACAAGGACATGTCGGAGACGCTGGCGCAGATCAGAAGAAATCTCGCCGGCTTGGCCGATCTAAATCGCAGGTTCGAGATCTGCGGCGACTATCAGAACCACGCCGGCGCTTCCCATTTTGGAGCGGCATTGTGGGACCTGCGTCAAGCGTTGGAGGGATTCCCCCGGCGCTGGCTCGGTTGCCAGTTCGACATTCGTCACGCCACCGTGGAAGGGGGGCTCGCCTGGCCCACCAACTTCAGGGCTCTGGCCGACCGAATCCACACCGTGGTGGTGAAAGACTTCAGATGGAAGGAAACATCCGAGGGGTGGCGGGTGGAAAACTGTCCCCTGGGCGAGGGCATGGTTCCCATCC
Source organism: Acidobacteriota bacterium (assembly GCA_965217775.1). Taxonomy (GTDB): domain Bacteria; phylum Acidobacteriota; class UBA6911; order RPQK01; family JAJDTT01; genus JAJDTT01. The sequence goes on along the minus strand of CBDCJH010000001.1, from coordinate 55,741 downwards.
GTCCCTTTCTGGCCCTATTGCTGAAATCGGGTTTCGCAGGTCCAATCAGCCTTCACTGCGAATACTCCCTCGGCGGCGCCGAGCGTGGCAGCCGTCGACTCACCATGGACCGGGATCGGGTTCTGGAGTCCATCGGTAAGGATCTGGCCACCCTCAAGCGGCTGGTTCGAGAGGCCGTGGCTTCTGTGGGCTGACGCTGTTGTTGCCTCCTCGCATACCACCTGTTGAAACGGGCGGCCACAAGGGCCGCCCCTACGCATCGTTTTCCCGGTTTAGTGGAACTCGCCTCCAGAGGCCGTCGTGAAATATTTTGAAGTCTGAGAATCCCATTTTCCCTCGAGAAGTAAAGAAAGCGGAACCATCCAAGATGAACATCGAGATCCGAGAAATCCAGCGAAGAATCGATGCCGAGAGTGTCGTGGTGGAGCGAATCCTCGACGAGGTTTCCAAGGTGATCGTGGGCCAGGAATATATGGTCCGGCGCCTGCTCATCGGGCTTCTCACCAATGGGCACGTGCTGCTGGAGGGGGTGCCCGGTCTGGCCAAGACCCTGACGGTCAAGACCCTCTCCCAGACCATCGACACCGGGTTTCAACGGGTTCAGTTCACGCCCGACCTGCTCCCCGCGGATCTGATCGGCACGCTGGTCTACGATCAGAGCGACGGGACCTTCAAGACCAAGAAGGGACCCATCTTCTCCAACCTGATTCTGGCTGACGAGATCAATCGCTCACCGGCCAAGGTCCAGTCGGCTCTGCTGGAGGCCATGCAGGAGCGGACCGTGACCATCGGCGAGACCACTTATCCCCTGGATGACCCGTTCCTGGTTCTGGCGACCCAGAATCCCATCGAGCAGGAGGGCACTTACCCCCTTCCCGAGGCACAAGTCGACCGCTTCATGTTGAAGTTGTCGGTGGGGTATCCGTCGCGAATGGAAGAGTTGGAGATCATGCGCCGCATGTCCGGAAGCGTCGTTCCCGAGGCCGGACCCGTCGTGTCGCCGGAGGAGGTCCGACGCGCCCGGGCCGCGGTGCAGGAAATCTACATGGACACCAAGATTCAACGGTATATCGTCGACATCGTCTTCGCGACACGAACGCCCGGGGAGTGCGGAATGGACGAGCTGGTCGATCTCGTCAATTTCGGGGCTTCTCCCAGAGCCTCCATCTTTCTGGCTCGGGCGGCCCGGGCCCACGCCTTCCTGGACCATCGCGCCTACGTGACTCCGGAAGACGTTCGGGCTATCGGCATGGACGTCCTCAGGCACCGGGTCATTCTGACCTACGAGGCGGAAGCCGAAGAGGTGACGGCCGAGGACGTGGTCCGGAAGGTCCTGAACAACGTAGAAGTACCATAGGAACGTCCCCCCCGGGGCGAGGACCAGCGAATGCCGGAAATAAATTGGTGGCAGCGTAGGGGTACCCCTTGTGGGTGCCCTCTTCGACCCTTTTGTCCGATGTCTATGGCACGTATCGCCGTTTCCGGAATGCGGAATCGGTCTATTGAATTCATGCTGAGATGATTCCACGAGAGATCCTGCGCAAGGTTCGCCGTCTCGAGATCGCCACTCGAGGTCTGGTCAACAATGTCTTTTCGGGCGAATACCATTCAGTGTTCAAGGGACGAGGCATGAGCTTTGCCGAGGTCCGCGAGTACCAGATCGGGGATGACGTCCGGACCATCGACTGGAACGTGACGGCCCGGATGGATCGTCCCTACGTCAAGCTGTTCGACGAGGAGAGGGACCTGACGGTGATGCTCCTGGTCGACGCCAGCCTCTCGGGAGAGTTCGGGTCCGGGGAGCGAATGAAGGGAGAGGTCGCCGTCGAGATCTGCGCTCTGCTGGCGTTTTCCGCCATCAAGAACAACGACAAGGTGGGCCTGATCATCTTCACCGACCGGATCGAGAAATTCGTGCCCCCCCGCAAGGGCCGCTCCCACGTGCTCCGGGTCCTGCGGGAGTTGCTGTATTTCCAGCCCCGGCATCACGCCACCGACATCGGTCTGGCCCTCGAGTACCTGATGCGGGTGATCCGCCGAAGAAGCATCGTGTTCCTGGTGTCGGACTTCCTCGCGGACGGTTTCCGGCGCGGGCTCCGGGTCGCCAACCGGAGGCATGACGTGGTGGCCATCCGGGTCCGGGACCCCAGGGAACGGGAACTTCCGCGAGTGGGTTTCGTCGAGTTCGAGGATGCCGAGACGGGAGAGCAACTGATCCTCAACACCAATGACCCCGAGGTTCGAGAGGCTTTCAAGGCCCAGGTTCTCCGGGAGGACGAGGAGCTCAGGAGCTTTCTCAACTCCATCAGCGTCGACAGCATCGAGGTGGATTCCAACCGGAGCTATCTGGAGTTGTTGATCCGGTTCTTCCGGACCCGGAGCCGGCGACTGCGGCGATGAGACACAATGCCATCTCAATTGCGATCCTGATCTGCTGCCTGCTGGTGCTGCGGGGACAACCCCCCGTCCAGTTGGATTCCCAGGTGGATCTGACCCAGGTCACGGTGGGGGATCCGATTCGCTTCACCCTGACGGTGACGGCGGTCCCCGGCGTGGAAGTGGATCTGCCGGAAGCGGACCCTGACTTGGGCGAGTTCGAGGTCCTCGGCCAGGAGGTCGCGGGTCCGGTCGAGGAGGAAGGAAATCGGACCTGGACCGTGGCCTACACTCTGGCTCTCTATGAACCGGGCAGTTTCGAGATTCCGCCGGTCCCGGTGACCTACCGTGGCGACGGGATCCAAGCCGGCTCGGTCCGGACCCAGGAGCATTCGATTCGGGTCGAGAGCACTCTGTCGGACGATTCCAAGGACATCCTCGACATCAAGGGACCGCTGGAGATTCCGCGAAGCCTCTGGTCGCTGTGGCCCTGGTTCGCCGCCGCCCTGGGCCTGGCGGCCCTGATCCTCCTGTATCTTCGCCGGAGGGGCGGAGAGGCTCCATCAGCGGTATCCCGCAAACCCCGGCTCTCGCCGTATGACGAGGCGTATCAGGCGCTCTGCCGCCTGCGGGATTCGGGACTTCTGGAAGAGGGTCGGCTCAAGCCCTATTTCACCCGGCTCTCGGAGATCATCCGCCGCTACCTGGAACGGCGGTATCCGATTCAAGCCATGGAATCGACGACCACGCAGGTCCTGGACCAACTGCGGAAGATGGCTCTCGCCCTGGATGAGCTGCAACTGTTTCGGGACTTCTTCCCTTGCTGTGACCTGGTCAAATTCGCCAAATATGTCCCCCCGGTCCCGGAGCAGGAGCGAGTGACGAAGCTGGCCTTCCGGATTCTGGAGGTCACCCGCCCGGCGGAACCGGTCCTATCGGCCGCCCCGCAGTCCGCGCCGGAGACCGGTGATCGTCAGCCAGGGGATCGCCGCTACGGGCAAGACGATACACATTAGAGGAGGTCATCATGGTTCTTGTTCCCCCGATTTTGCTTGGGGCTCTGATCGACGCTGTTGTCACGGCCGTTACGAAAGTCATTGACAAGCGAATGGGCAAAGACACAGGGTCCGGCATCGATGCGGCAGCTGTGCGCCAAGCATTCGATGAGGCCACGACGACCCTGCACGACGACCTGGCTCAGATCCGGGAGGCTATTGCGTCGCGTCCCACGAGCGAGGCCCTGGAATCGACCATCCGCGATCTGGAATCTCGGATCTATCGAGCCCTGGCAATACAAGCCGCCGGCATCGTGGGGATAGTTGCGGCCCTCCTGTGGGTTCTCGGATGAGGATCGTGTGCAGGATCACGGCCGCACGGATTCTCCCACCGAGTGGGAGTTCAAAGCTGACCGCCGGCGGGTCCGAAACCGGTAGAGTGGACCCCTGGGGCCATAGCAGCCCGTGGCAAAAGTCGCCACGGCATTCGACCGTCCCTGCATCCCGGCGGACTGCGTTGCGATTCGGGCACATACTCCCGGTATGCACCCGAATCGCGCCTTGTCCGGCGGGCGCAGGAACGGTCTCGGTGCTCGCGGGACTTTCACCACGGACTGATAGAGAACCTCGATTCGGACAATTGGGGATCGACGACCTGATTTCGCTTTGCCCCGAGATTTGACCATGTCGTACCGTTTCGCGGATCCCTGGTTTCTCAGCCTGCTGCTGATCCTTCCCCTGATCCTGGTCTGGACCCTGAGGCGGGCGGGCCGCCGGAACTCCAGTCTGCGGTTTCCGCACGTGGGATCTCTCAAGAAGGCCTACAAGCCCATGGCGGCCCGTTCCCGCCATTTTCTTTTCGCCCTTCGGTTGATCGCCCTGGGGCTTCTGGTTCTCGCGGCGGCGCGGCCCCAGAGTGGCGCCACCCGTGAGGAGGTGACGGCGGAAGGGATCGACATCGTGCTGGCATTGGATCTGTCCAGTTCCATGCTGGCGCAGGACATCGAGCCGGACCGGATCGAGGCGGCGAAGCAGGTCGCTGCCGACTTCATCCGCCGCCGGACCAACGACCGTATCGGGCTGGTGGTTTTCGCCAGTCACGGGTTCGTCCAGTGTCCCTTGACCCTGGACTACGGGATCCTTCTGGATTTTCTGGACGAGCTGAAGGTGGGCCTGCTGGACGACGGGACCGCCCTGGGCATGGGCATCGCCACCGCCGTCGGCCGGCTCAAGGAGAGCGAAGCCGAGTCCAAGGTGTTGATCCTGCTCACCGACGGCCGCAACAACGCTGGAGAGATCGACCCCGCCACCGCGGCCCAGATGGCTCAGGCCTTCGAAATCCGCATCTATTCCATCGGAGCCGGAACCCGGGGCGCGGCCCCCTATCCTGTGGACGACCCCGTCTTCGGCCGGCGCCAGACCCGGATCCGGGTCGACATCGACGAAGAGGCTCTCCGACAAGCCGCCGACACCACGGGCGGGCGATATTTTCGGGCCACGGATCGTGAGAGCCTGGAGGAGATCTACCGTGAGATCGACGAATTGGAAAAGAGCGAGATCAAGGTGAACCAATACACTCAATACGGAGAGCTGTTCCCCTATCCGCTGGCCCTGGCCGTCGTGATTCTGTTGGGCGAGCTGGGACTCTCCGGAACCTGGTTTCGCAAGATACCGTGAAACCAGACAGACCAGAGGGAAGGGATCTTGTTTCGGTTCGGTGAACCGCAGTTACTGCATTTGCTGGTTCTGTTGCCGCTGCTGCTGGCTTTTCTGTTCTGGGTAATCCGGCGCAAGCGGCGCGGGATCCAGGTCCTGGTGGGCCCCCACATGGCGCCCCGGCTCACCGGGAACTCCAGCAGCCGGCGGCAGTGGTCGAAGGGGCTTCTGGTGGTGGCCGCCGCCGGCCTGCTGTTGGGCGGTCTGGCCCGGCCCCAGTTCGGGACCCGTCTGGAGACGGTGGAAAGAGAGGGACAGGATCTGGTGGTGGTCCTGGATCTGTCCGCCTCCATGCTGGCCCGGGACATCCAGCCGAACCGCCTGGAAAAGGCCAAGCACGCCATCGGAACGCTCATCGGCCTGCTGGAGGGGGACCGCATCGGGCTTGTGGGGTTCGCCGGAGAAGCGTTCGTCCAATGTCCCCTGACCCTCGACTACGGAGCGGCCAGGACGCTGCTGGTTTCCATGGGTCCGGAGTCGATACCGGTGCCGGGAACGGCGTTGGGCGAAGCCCTGCGCAAGGGGATGGAGCTCTTCTCGGCCGAGGAGAAGAAGCACAAGGTGATGATTCTGATCACCGACGGCGAAGACCACCTGGGACGGCCCCTGGAGGTGGCCCGGGAGGCGGCCGGCCAGGGAGTGGTCATCCACGCCGTCGGAATCGGGTCGATGCAGGGAACTCCCATACCGGTCTTCGATTCCGAAGGCCGCGCCCAGGGTTTCAAGAAGAACAGGTCAGGCGAAGTGGTGATGACGCGGCTGGACGAGAGCACGCTTCGAGAACTGGCCGAGGAGACGGGAGGCACCTATCACCGGGCCTCCCCCGGCGAGTCGGAATTGGAGGGGATCTACGGAGAAGTGGCCGCCATGGACAAGAAGCAGCTCGCCTCCATCCAGGTGGCCCAATATGAGGAGCGGTTTCAGATTCCGGTCCTGCTGGGTCTGGTGCTGTTGCTGGCCGATGTCCTGTTGGCCGAGCGGCGGCGAGTCGACAGAGTCTGGAGAGGGCGTTTTCGGTGATCGGGTTTCGTCGTCTGTTCGCGGGACTGTTGCTGGCGGGACTGCTGTCCGGCTCCCAGCCTCTCTGGAGTCAGGCCGGCAGGGAGAAAGTTCTGGAGGGGAACCGGAATTTCTCGGAAGGAGACTACGACAAGGCTCTGGAGCTGTACCGGGAGGCACTGGAAGAGAGCCCGGATTCCCCGGCCATCCGTTTCAATCTGGGGGATGCGCACTTCAAGAAAGAAGAGATGGAGGATGCCGCCGATTCCTTCTCCCAGGCGCTGCAGTCGGAGGATCCCGAGATCAAGTCCCGGGCCCAGTATAATCTGGGCAACTCGCTCTATCGCCAGGGCAAGCTCCAAGAGAGCCTGAGTGCCTACCGGGAAGCTCTGAAGGTGGCTCCCGGGGACCGGGACGCCAAGCACAATCTGGAATTCGTACTCAAGCAGTTGCAGGAGCAGCAACAGCAGCAGAAGAACCAGAACCAGCAGGGAGACGGAGATCAGGAAAAGGACAAGGATAAGAACCAGGACGAGGGTCAGTCCGACGGCGAGGATCAGTCAGAGCAGGGCCGGCAGGACCGGCCGGAAGATCAGGAGGGCCGGGACCCGCAGGAAGAGGGGCAGCAGTCCCGGGATCAGAATGACCGGCAGGATTCCGAAGAGCCTCAACAGCGCCCTGGGGACCCGCAGGAAAACAGGGACGAGAAATCTCGCGCCTCCGGCGACCAGCAACAGGAACCTCCCCGGGAGGATCAGACCCAGGCCTCTCCCGAGGGCTCTCAGCCCATGTCTCGGGAAGAGGCCGAGCGACTGCTGGAGGCCCTGGCTCAGGCTCAGGCGGGAATCAAAAAGAAACTCGAATTGCGCCCGGGAACCGTGAAGGTAGAGAAGGACTGGTGAGAAAGTTTTGCGGAACACTTCTGGCGGCGGTCCTGCTTTGCGGACCGGCAGGCGGTCAGGACCCGGCCGTCCGGGCGTTTCTGGACCGTACCTCCGTCTTTGTGGGCCAGCAGTTCACGCTTTCGGTGGAAGTTTCGGGCAGGGGCGCCTCCGGATCCGGAGAACCGCGCTTGCCCCCGATGGAGAAGTTTGCCGCGTTCCTGGGACGTAGGAGTTCACAGCAGTTTCGCTTGGTGAACGGACGCATGTCCACGTCCAGGACCTTCAGCTTCCATTTTCAGGCGACCCGGGAAGGGGAGTTCGAGATCGGCGCGGTCCAAGTGCAACTGGACGGCAGGGTCCATAAAACGGCCCCTCTTCGGATCCGGATCGGCGGCACCGGTCGACCGGCGCCCACTCCTCGTGGCGACCGCCGGCCGGCGGGCACGGCTGCCCAATCCGATCTCTTTGTGCGTGCAACGGCCGACCGGGAGCGCATCTACGAGAACCAGGCCCTGGTGGTGACTTACAAGATCTATACGCGTGTCAGCGTTTCCTCGTACGGGATCTCCAAGCAGCCGGAGACGGCTGGATTCTGGGTGGAAGACTATCCGCAGACCCGGCAGCCACATACCGAGGAAGTGATCGACGGACGGCGATATAGGGTGGCGCTGATCAAGAGGATGGCGCTTTTCCCCACCGGCGCTGGGGAAAAGGAGGTCGGCCCCCTGGTCCTAGAATGCCGGGTCCGGTCCCGAGGCGTCTCCCGGGACCCCTTCCGAGGCTTTTTCAGCGGTGATCTCTTCGGCCGGGAGGTGACCCGGCAACTGGCTTCCGATTCGCTTCGGGTGCAAGTCCTGCCCTTGCCCCAGGAGGGCAGGCCCCCGGAATTCCAGGGCGCCGTGGGAAGTTTCTCCATTGCTGGTCAATTGGACAAGTCTCAGGTCAAGGTCAACAAGGCTCTGACCTACAAGGTTCGGATTTCCGGCAGCGGCAATCTTTCCGGACTGAGCGAACCCCAAATCTCCTTCCCTTCCAGCTTCGAAGTCTACCCGCCGAAGATGGAGCAGCAGATCCGACGGGATCCGAGCGGGATCTCGGGAGAGAAGACCTACGAATACGTGCTCATTCCCCGCCGTCCCGGTCCGGTGCGGTTGGAGCCGGTGAAGCTGGCGTACTTCGACCCGGTCGAGGGCGCCTACCGGATCAGCCGCGCTCCCGAGTTGTCGGTCCATGTGGCGCCAGGAGATCACTTGGCGGAAGCGGCGGAAGGAGGGCTCTCCCGCCAGGAGGTGAAGCTGCTGGGACAGGATATCCGGTTCATCAAGATCGGGTCCGGTCCATTCCGCAAGACCGGGGAGTCCTTGCTGACGGCCCAGCGGTTCTGGATTCCCTTCTCTTTGCCCCTGTTTTGCCTTCTGGGCGCCGTCGGTTACAGGCGGCATCTGATGCGGCTCAAGGGAGACGTAGCCTACGCGCGGGCCCGGCGGGCTCGCCGCGTCTCCCGGAAGAGACTGGCCCAAGCCCAGGCCCATCTGGATGGGGGCGCCGAGAAGAAGTTCTATCAGGCCGTGGGACAGGCGCTCACGGGCTATCTTGCCGACAAGCTCAACCTGGCCCAAGCCGGAATGGTCAGTCAGGAGGTCAAGGAGTCCTTGCGGGCGAGAGGAGTCTCGGAAGAATCCCTCGCGGGCTATTTCGATTGTCTTCAGATCTGTGACCTGAAGCAGTTCGCGCCCTCTTCCTCCGCCGAGCAGGAAATGCAGGACCTGATGGCCAGCGCCCGGGACGCCGTGACCCGGATGGAGCAGGAGTTCGCCTCCCGCCCGGAAAGGAGGTATTCTCAGTGAACCCACGGGCGATCGCTCTGCTCTCGCTGACTTTGATCTTCGCTCCGGTTTGGGGGGACTCTCGGGAGGGTCTCTTCCAACAGGGCAACCGAAATTACGAGGCTGGTGAATACCGGAAGGCCTTGGAGAGCTACGCCAGCGTCGCCGCCATGGGTTACGAGTCGGGCCCACTCTATTTCAACATGGGGAATTGCTACTACAAGCTCGGCGAGACGGGGCAGGCGATTCTTCACTATGAGCGCGCGGCTCGACTGATCCCCGGAGATGAGGATCTGGAGGTGAACCTGTCACTGGCGCGGCTCAAGGTGGTCGATCAAATTCCTGAGCTGCCCCGGTTCAGGCCCCTGGTCCTCTTGGAGCGCTTCGTGTTCTTTCTTCCCCGTAGCGCTCTATGGATCCTGATGTGGAGTTCCTACGCCGTTCTGGTGGCTGCCTGGATCCTCAGGCTTCTTTGGAGTCGGGGCCGCAGGTTCACCGGCAAGATCATCGGGGCCGGAGCTCTCCTGCTGATCGTGTCCTCCCTATGCCTTGCCGGTCAGATTCGCCAGGAACGAGAGTCCTCCGAGGCCATCATTCTGGCCAATGAGGCCAGGGCCGTGAGTGCTCCGGGAGAAGAGGGCATCCACGTCTTCACGCTCCACGAGGGGACCAAGGTGCGAATTCAGGAAGTTTCGGGATCGTGGGTCGAAGTCCTTCTCGCCGACGGTAATGTAGGATGGCTGAAGGCCGACTCCATGGCCAGGATCGCTCAGCAATGAGATTGAGAATCAGAAAGCCGGTGGTTTTGGTGCTGGCCGCGTCGCTCCTGGTAGCGGGACCCGTGTCGGGTGCGATCCGGCAGCAGGAGAAACCGATCCATCTCATCGAGGCTGCCGAACGGGGAGACGTGGACGCGGTGAAGTACCTGCTGGACCTCGGCGTGGACGTCAACGGGAGGGACGAGCAGGGCACCACGGCTCTGACCGCCGCCGCTTGGAGGGGTCAGACCGAAGTGGTCAAGATCCTTTTGGAACGAGGCTCCGAAATCGATCCCCGGGATGAACTGGCCGGAATGACACCCCTCATCTGGGCCTGCTGGAAGGGATATGGCGACACCGTCGGCATTCTTCTGGAAGCCGGAGCCGACGTGAACATCAAGGACAAGAACGACCGGGGCGGGCTCATGGGGGCCGCGTGGGAGGGGCGCACGGTGATCGTGGGGATGTTGCTTGCCGCCGGAGCCCAGTTGGAATCACGCGATTACACCGGCGCCACCGCCCTGATGTGGGCCGCCTGGAGCGGCCGCCTGGAAACCGCCCAAGCCCTGCTGGCGGCCGGGGCCGCCGTCGATGCCCGCGAGAACGAAGGCAAGACGGCACTCATCGGCGCGGCGACCGAGGGCCATCTGCCAGTGGTCCAGGCGCTGGTGAACGCGGGAGCTCGACTGGACATCAAGGACCAGAAGGGTCTCACCGCCCTTGGGGCTGCAGCTTCCAACCGGCACACCGAGGTCGTCCGTTATCTACAAGAGGCCGGCGCCACCAGGTAGGGGCGCCTGGGAGGGGACATTCTTGTCCCCCCCACACCCCGGAATCGGGGGTTACAAACCCCCGATTCCATGCCGCCCCACTACTCCCAACCCGGTTCGAAACCCCGGTCTCCGGGGATGACGTTCAACTGTCTCCGCAGGTCGAGACAGGCCTCCTCCCAGCCGTCGAGATCATCCCTGAACTGAGTGACGTCATCCGGGACCGACCCCCGCTGCAGGAGGTTGTCCAGTTCGCGGGGATCCTGCGTGAGATCGTAGGCTTCGTCCCCGTACTGCGGATCCCGGATGTAGGAGAAGTCCCGGCTCCGTCCGCCGCGAACCAGGGCGTTTCGCCGCCCCGAATTGAAGGTTCCGGTGGGAAAGGTGGACTTGAGGTGCCCATGGTAGTCGCCGACCTGAGCGAAGACGACACGGCGCAACGGCCGTCTCGCTCCCCGGCCCACCCAGGCCATCAGATCCCGTCCCTGAGCATAGTCGGGAACCGGAATGCCGGCCAGTGAGAGGAAGGTGGGGAAAAGATCCACCAGATCCACCAGACCGGGGATCCGGGTTCCCCGGTGAGCCGCCAGATTCGTGGGCGGGCGGATCACCAGCGGGACGTGGGTCAGGCACTCATAGGGAACCTCGCACTTCTCGAAGAGTCCCTTCTCCCCCATGAAATCGCCGTGGTCGGAGGCGAAGACCACCCAGGTGTCCTCCAGCAGGTCCCGTTCGGCCAGGGCCTGGAACACCCGATTCATCTGGTCGTCCACGTAGCGAATCATTCCGTGGTAGACGGCCACCACCTTCTTGAGTTCGCGTTCGGAAGCCTCATCGGTCCTGACTTCCTTGAGGGCCTGGGTTTGCCAGGCGGGCCTCGCCCCGTCGTGGTCCATCACCGGCAGATCGACTTGGCCGGGGTCCACCATGGAATCGTAGGGGGGAGGCACGAAATAGGAGGGATGAGGGTCGTTGAAGGAGAAGTGGAGAAAGAAAGGCATTCGGGATCGCCGTGCCGTGTCGATCATGCGGATCGACCGATCTGCCAGCAGCGCCGAATGTCCCTCCTCGGGAGCGCAATCGATGGCTCCGCAGGACCAGCCCACGTCTCTGCGGCCATGGGAGTACTTGGTCTCCAAGGCTCGAGCCAGCGGACCCGGCTCGCGCAGATCCACCTGCTCGTACCAGCCGCGGCTCAGGTTCCTCCCTTGTTCGAAATGACCCGACACCGCCGTGTAGTAACCGGCTGAGGCGAAGAGCTCGGACATCTGCGGCAAGTTCAGGGGCGCCTTGTTCTGCCAACAGGTGACCTGGTGGACCAGGGGATGAACGCCGGTGAAGACGGAGGCGCGGCTGGGGGTGCAGATGGTGCTGGCGGCATAAGTCTCGGGAAAAGTGATTCCTTCCGCGGCCAGGCCTTCCATGAAGGGGCAGGAGATCAGCGAGTTCCCCAGAATGGGCGCCGCCGAGGCCTTGAGTTGATCGGCGGTGATGTAGACGAGGTTGGGCTTGTCCATCGTCCTCAACTCGAGTGGACTCTGCCGATCCTGTGATCTTCCCCTCAGTTCGGCACGATCCGATGGGTCGACGTTGCCATCCTTCCGGTGAGACTCTGGCGAACCACGACCACCAGGTCGTGGGGCCCGTCCGGCGCGACCCCCGCCGCCATGGGGACGAAGTGTTCGTAGCGGAGGAACTTGGCCAGATCCTGCTGGTTGAAGTCCAGGTCGATCTTCTCGACGAAGTAGAAGTTCTCCCCAACCCATTTCCCGCCGTCGTCGAAGAGTGCGCCGAACATCTCGATGACGCACCGGTTCTGTCCGCCCTGGGATCTGAAGATGAAGGAGCCGGTGGGAATTCGGGCCTGGACCTGCACCTGCCCCTTTCGGTTCAGGATCTGAGTGTCGACGGGAAAGTCCCGGAACAGGTCGGGGAACTTGAAGGCGTTGGCCAGATCAACGGTTTCGGCTTCCCGCGGGTCCTCTTCGACGTAACCTTCCCGGTACCGCAACCGGATGCCCTTTCTTCTGACCTTCACCTTGATCTTGTGGAACTTGCCCTGCTTCCGGATCGAGGACGGGACGTATCCCAAAAGGTAGTATTGACTGCCGTCCCGGTAGGCACTGCGGATCGGGCGTTCCAGGTCGTTGTCGTCGGCGAACCAGAGCCCACCGGTCTCCATCGAGAGGGAGGCCAGAAACTGTTGCGGGGCCGTGATGTCCTCGGTGGAGTAGGTCGGGTAGAGGTAATTGCCCGAACCTCTGGTTTCAGGGTTGCTGATCGCGGGGACCATCAGACCTCGAGGATCGATACTGTACACCGAAACCTGGGCTCGATTGGCCTGGCGTACCGCCGATCCAAGCCGGTTGAGCAGGTGCGAGGCTTGGGAGGCTCCCGCCATGTAGTTGTTGGCCGCCAGATGGATCAGCGTGACCTGTCCCGGAGAGTAGGTAACGGCTCGTTGGGAGATCAGGTGAGTGACGGTGCGCTTGGCATCCAGAGGATAGCCCTTGGAGAAGTAGATCAGCTGTTTTCGTCCGGGCAGGGAGCCCAGATGCCGGGAGAGCGCGCCGATGGCGGCGCAGGTGAAGTCCAACTGCAGTTCGACCTTCACCAGGAGATCGCGGCCGTGGTCCGCTGCTTGAGAGATGGCTCCATCCAGATTTGGATCGAGTCTCTGCTCTCCGGCCCCGGTCTGGCCGGGATCGAAGGTATCCAGGGCTCCCGCCTCCATTCGGGCGAACGAATGGTCCATCTGCTCTATGAACCGGGCGATGCTGGTCTCTTCAAAATCTCTCGCGACCAGTTGGTCGAGGGTGGCGTTCAATCGAGAAATGTCGCTGGTGAAGGGCATTTCGACTCGAAACTGCGGCCGTATGCTGGCCACCATCACCCGGTCGGTGGGAGCCAGTTCGGAGCGGGCGAACCGTCGTATGGATTCCTTGGCTCGTTCCAGCCCATGAAAGGACATGGCCTGCAGGTCGAACAGAAAGACGAAATAACCCCTGTCCTGTGGGGTCGTGGGGAGGGACCTGACGGCGAGGGCGGGTGCCGGAACGGCGCCCGTTCTGACGTCCGATACCAGTTGTTCCTCGGACCCGGCCCGTATGCGCAGGTCGAAGAAGGTCAGTCTCTGGAGCTTGCCGTCCTCGAAAACCTGAATCTCTTCAAGCTTCAGGTCGGGGACGAATCGGTCTCGCTTGTCGGTGACTACCAGGTCGACCAGGACGACCTCGGAATGGGCTCGGAAAGACGGAACGAGTTCCTGTTGGGCGTCGAGCGGCATCAGGGTGAACCCCAAGAGGCCGGCGGCCCACGACAGGCGGCGAAATCGCATGGCGACGACAGAAAGGACTTCGAGTCCGCTCACGGAATACAGACGAAACATTCTATCAGCCCCCGTCTTTGGATGATGCCGGGATCTTTCCAGGGTCCGCCTTTCCGGGCAAGCTCCGGTATACTCGGGCCGTGAGATTCATCATTCCGGCCGCTCTTCTCTGGGTGGTCTTTCTGCCTGGATTTGTGCTGGCGCAGGATTCCGACGCGCCGGTCTCGGCTCGTAACTTCCTCTGGATCAACCGGGACTACTGTACCGGCGGCCAACCGGCCCACCAGGACCTGATCCGGCTCAAGCAGCGAGGGGTCCACTCGGTCTTGAACCTGCGGACCGCCGCCGAGGACCCCGGCGTTTTGAAAGAGGGAGCTGCCGTGCAGGCGCTTGGACTCAAGTATTTCCATCTTCCGGTGGACTCGAATCACCTGACTCCGAAGCTGGGAGACGAGTTTCTGCGGATCGTCTCGGATGAGTCGAACCGGCCCCTCTTCATTCATTGCGCCAGCGCCAATCGGGTCGGAGCGTTCTGGATTCTTCACCGGGTGGTCAACCATGGCTGGAGTCTGGCGAAGGCGGAGAAAGAGGCCCGGAAGATCGGCCTGCGATCCAGGAAGTTGCTCGAGTTCGCCAGGAAGTACCTCGAACAAGCTGGCCACTGAATACCCGGGAGGTCTGATATGCGCTGGAATCTGGGGCTGACCTTGCTTTTTCTGCCTTGCGCCGTTGCGGCCTGGGGCCAGACGGAGACGAAGGTCTGGAAGGAATCCAGCTTCGAGGATTTCGTTGACGGCAGGTTTGGCGACGGCGGTGCCAACACCTACGTTTCCAGACGGGGCCGCATCCAATTGGTGAATCGATGGGACCTCAATCAGGATGGGTTCATCGACCTGGTCTTTTCCAACACCCATCCCCACAAGGAGAAGATGGACGCGGCCATCTATTGGGGAAACGGCAGGGACTTCGACGTCTCCCGCCGTTCCTTCATCCCCAACGATGGCGCCCAATGGGCGGCGGCCGGCGATCTGAACGGGGACGGCCGGATGGACGTGGTCTTCCCCAACTACACCAACGGCACCTGGGACGGCATGGACTCGTTCATCTATTTTGGTGGGATCGAGGAGTTGAAGAACCGCCGGGACGATTCGGCGTGGGGATTCCACCCCTTTTCCAGGAAGATCACCCTTCCTTCGCGGGCGGCCCAGGGAGCCACCGTGGCTGATCTGAACCGTGACGGGCACCCCGACGTAGTTCTGGCTCTGTCCGCCGGATTCTGGGAGTACCGTGTCGGTTTCCGGGGAGGGGGTTACGATTCGCCGTCCCGAGTCTTCTGGGGTTCCGCCCAAGGTCCCGACCGGGAGCGCTACGTGGACGTCCCGGCGTTGGGGGCCTCGGACGCGGCCGTCGCTGATTTGAACCGGGATGGATGGCCCGATCTCATCCTGGCCAACCAGGAAGACAAGGGGAACCAGGACATCGATTCCTATGTTCTGTGGGGCGGTGAGGAGGGTTTCAGTCCCCAGCGCAAGGTGGATCTTCCGACCCATCAGGCCTTCGCCGTGGAGGCGGCCGACGTGAATGGCGACGGCCGCACGGATCTCGTGATCGCCAACGGGAAGGGCCCGGCTTCTTTCGTCTATCTCAACAGTGAGGAAGGCTTCTCGGCCGAGAGACGGCTGGAGCTTTCCACCAGTAATGCCCGCGACACCGCCGTCGCCGATTTCAACGGCGACGGCCACCAGGACATCTTCTTCACCAATCATCAGTCCCACGGCAACCCTCTCACCCACTCCTTTCTGTACTGGGGCTCTGCGGAAGGCTTCTCCAATGAGCGGCGCCAGGAATTCGAGACGGTGGGGGCCTGGGGTGTCTCGGCGGCCGATCTGAATCGGGACGGGCACGTGGACCTGGTTATCTCCAATTACAAGGAGCACTTCTCTTTCGAGGTCCCCTCCTATATCCAATGGAACTCCGAAGAGGGATTCGCTCCCACCCGGCGCACCTCCCTCTTCACCCAGGGCGCGGTGGGAAACCTGGTGACCGACTTCGACGGCGACGGCCATCCGGACATCCTCTTCAACAACACGGTGTCGCGCAGCCGGGGTGGAGACAGTCCCATTTTCGTCTACTGGGGAGACGCCCAGGGCCAGTACAGCGCCGAACGGCGAATCTCGTTGCCCGCCGTGGACCCTTATGAATGGGGATCGGCGGACCTGGACGACGACGGCTGGACCGATCTGGTGGTCTCCAACTTTGGAGAGACGGTTCGGTGGCGGCAGGAGAGCCACGTCTACTGGGGTGATCGAGAGGGGTTCCAGGTCGACAACCGGTCCGCCCTGATGGGACGCGGCAGCGCCGGCGTGAGCATTGCCGATCTGGACCGGGACGGATGGCTGGACGTGGTCCTGTCCAACGTCCCCAGTCAGGAGTTGGCGGAGACGGGAGCGTTCGTCTACTGGGGTGGCGGCGAAGGGTTCGTGGTCACCGAGCGGCTGGAGTTGGACAACGGACCGACGGGCATCCCCGCCATTGCCGATCTCAACCGGGACGGACACCTGGACCTCGTTTTCTCGGCCAATCCGGAGGGTGTCCCCATCTATTGGGGCGACGGAAGCCGTGGTTACTCCTCGTCGCGCCGTGGCATCGTTCCCGGGTCGTCCGGCCTCCGGGGCGTGGAGGTCGCCGACCTGAATCGGGACGGAGTGCTCGATCTGGTCTTGAGCCGTGGCATCGAGGGGGGCTCCCGGTTGACCACGGGGTTCGTCTATTGGGGTGCGGGAGAGGGAGAATACTCGGCCGGCCGGCGCACCGTATTCGAGATCGAGGGGACCAACCTGGTCACGGTGGCGGACGTGAACCAGGACGGATGGCTGGACCTGGTGTGCCCCAATTACAACACCGGATCGAGCCGGGCGACTCTCTCACGGGTGCATCTGGGCGGACCTGACGGGTTCGACCCGAATCGGATGTTCAAGCTGCCCACCAACTCCGGGGCCGGAAGCATGGTGGCAGACTTCAACCAGGACGGATACGCCGACATTCTCTTCGTCTGCCACCGTTCCGAGGGGGACGCCAACCGGATCGGCTCCTTCGGCGATCACGTCACCAACTCCTTTCTCTACTGGGGAGGCGTCGACGGATTCCGGGCGGACCGCCGGCTGGAGATCCCGGTCCGCGGTCCCCATGGAGATTCTGGAGTGGACCTGGGCAACATCTACGACCGCCGATTCGAGTTCGACTACGTCTCTTCGGTCCACTCGTTCACGAAGGGCCGTCCGGCGACCCTGACCTGGAAAGCCCAGACTCCCCTGGGCAGCCGAGTGCGTTTCCAGATCAGGACGGCCGAGTCGGAAGCAGAATTGGACGGAGCCGTGTGGCGGGGACCCGGCGGTCCGGCGACATTCTTCGAGCATCCCGCCGAAATCCCGTATACGGATCCGTCGCACTCGGTGATTCAATACCGTGCGACTCTTCATCCCGCTCCCACCGGAGTCGTATCGCCGATCCTGGAAGAAGTGGTCGTGCTGTTCCGGTAGGGAATTCGCTCCCGGCATCTGCAACCGGGGAGACTCTACCGTTTCCATCCGGAGACGGCGGGACTCGTTCTCCACGGAACCTCGCTACCCATGTAGCTTTTACCCGGTTTGTGGCGTCACCAGTTTCACTGCAGGGAAGTAGGTCTGGTATCGCCTCATGTCCCTCGTGAGAAGTGTCAGTCCTTGCGTCTCGGCGTGCGCGCCGATGTAGAAATCCGGTAGCGGCGATGACCGCACACCTCCGGCGCGGCGGTACCGGAGAAAGGCTCTCGCCGCGAGAAACCCAGCCTCGTACGGTAGCTGAAAACGTACCAGCATAAAGGCATTCAGGTGATGGTCCAATTCTCTGGGGTCGGTGAAAGAAAGTGACGTCTCGGCGTAGATGATCGGGTTGATTCCGACTACTCCAGAGACCAGTGAATCACGTATTGAACGCTCGGACCAGGGACGCCAGACCGGGTCGTCCGAGAAGATGTCGAGCAATACGTTGGTGTCGACCAGAAACACTCAGTCGTCCCCGCGCGTGAGCCGCATCACGTCATCGGTGCCGAGCCCACTGTCCGCGACGCCGCGTGCGTCGCGGAGGCGCTGCTCTATGAGCGCTCGTTTGGTCAACACGGGACGGATCAACACTCCACCGTCGGACTCTTCGAAGGCCGCCTCCGTATTGGGGAGCAGTCCGAACTTCAGCCTGAGTCGCTGGGGGATTGTCACCTGACCCTTAGAGGTAATTCTCATTGTAAGAGTATTACTGACTATAGTCTTACAATCAAGGCCCATCGAGTGACGACGGGTGCGGACCGGTGTGATCAGCACGCCTTTGGCGAATATCGGACCATCGGATCGTGTGTAGGAAGGAAAAGCCGCAATCCGCGTCAGGCCTGGATGCCATACGTCTCCATGGCGGTGCCGCCCCGGATCTGGGCGACGTCGCTTTCGCTCATGTACGGGCACCGCTCCTTGATGTAGTCGAACTGGTGCCGGTACTGCTCGACGGTCGGAAGGTTGACGTGGGTGTACTCGGAGCCCCACATCAGCTTGGCCGGGCCGAAGGTTTCGTAGAACACCTTGAGCACCACTTCGCCGGGACCGTACATGTCGGACCTGTGCTGGAGTCCGGTGAGGAGCTCCAAGACCACGTTGTAGTTTCTGACCAACTCGACGACCGCTTCAGGAATTCGGACGGAGCCGTCGTCCTGGAGACAGCTCGGCGGCCAATAGCCGTGGATGACGACCACCTTCAGATCCGGAAACCGTTTGACCACGTTCAAAAGAGCCGGTCCCAGGGTCTGGAAGTTGTACGAATAAGACGTGATGCAGACGGGGACGCCCAGTGACTGGACCAGTTCCCATTGAGGGTCGTAGCGGGGATGGTCGAAGTGGTAGAAGGGGTCGGGGGTGCCCCACTCCTTGGGGTCCATCCCCATTTTCACCCTCTGCTCCGGTGGCCAGCAGTCGTAGTACCAGCCCTTGAACCCCCATTCCTCGATGTGTTGCTGGATCAGCTTCAGCCCGCGGTCACCGGGGAGCAGCCGTTCGTCGATCTTGCTGATGGCGACGAATCGGCCCGGATGTTCCTTCATCACGCGGCGGTGGTATCGGTGCAGGTAGAAGGCGCATTGGAGCACCTGCATTTCGATGCCGACGGCATCCATCAGGTAGAGGTTGTCCCGGTGGGACATCCCGTACTTCCAGTTCTTTCTGTACTCTCCATCCAGGTCTTGAATCTCAACTTGGCTGATGTGGCCATGGGCATCGATCTTCAGGGGCCGGTCGTCCTTCCTGTTTGGGCCAGAGATACGCGCGCTTCGCGCCTCGGCTCCGACGAGATGGGCGGCGGCGGCGGTCCCCAGGGCCTGTGCGGATCGGTGAAGAAAACCGCGGCGAGTCTGAGCGCCGTCACCTCGAGAACTCAACATGGATCACCTCCTGGACCACGGGACGTCACTGGTCCGAATCGATGTGGAAGATACGGAATACGACAGTTCGTATCAATATTCCAGCCGCGTTTCAGGGTGAGAGTCCGGTGGTTCGCTCCTTTGGCCGGCGGTCTTGACCCATCCCTGCGGTCGGAGCACGACATCCAGGAAACTGGTTCGATCCTTCTGAATTGACACCAGTTTGGGCCGAACCGTCGCCAGTTCCGATTGGGTCCTTCTCGGCTCCTGAGTCCAGTCCAGTTCCGGGCGCGAGTGGAAGCTCAAGGAGTAGAGGCCCGGCGGGATCCCTTCCAGGCTGAAACGCCCCTCTTGGGAAAAGCTCCTGAAGATACCCAGGTCAAAACCGTCCTTTCTCAATACGATGGTGAAATCCCGTACGGGATTCCCGTCGGAATCAGCGACGTTGCCCTCGATCCGCCCCCCACCCTTGACCCGTAGATCGATGTTGGCCTGGTAGGACCGGATCACCTTGGCCTCCGTGATGCCGCGTCCCAGGTGAAGGGCCGTGGCATAGATGCGAAAGGGGTACTCGGTGGCGTGATAGGTTTGCGTCTGCTTCGACCCGCCGGCCTCCCCGGCGACCGGGGAGACGATGCCCTTGCCGCTCTCCAGGGCGGTCCCGATCACGAAGGGATCCGCGACGGTCCTTCCGTTGCTATCGTAGACTCGCACCGTGAAGCTCCGGTAAGCCTTGAGGACCGGAACGATCTCGGTGTCCCGGATCACTTCATATACTTCCCGGAACTTCTGGTAGCCGTCGAGTTGAGCTCTCACCGTGGCGAGACCCGGCGGCAGATCGAATTCGAAGTAGCCTTCCGAGTCGGTGGTGGCATGGTCAAATCCCGTCCTGCCGGACTCCATCCGCAGGTCCAGGTTGACCTTCGCCGCAGCCAGGGGGCCTCCCTCCTCACCGGAGATCCAACCCGACAGCCGGACCATTTCGTCCGGTTCGGTCAGGACTATCTCGAGGGGTCCCGGAGGAGGGACATGGACCACTCCTACATAGGGTCGAAACCTCAATGTGAGCACGTTGATCGCGTATCTCCCCTTCGGGGCTTCCAGCGAGAAGAATCCGTTCCGGTCCGTCTTGGCCCATCGAGGCTGTTCTGCTCTTCTCAGAATTCGGTTCCAAACCTGGACCGGGACATCGGCGGGTTTTTTGTGACGCAGACGCGTTCGCTCCTTCGACTCAGGTTCGGCCCGGAAGGAAATGGGAACCTCCGGGACTCCCTGACCGGTCCGGTCCCGGACCGATCCGGTCACCAGGGTCTCGGGGTCTCTCGAGAGCAGGGGTATCGTGCGCCGAGCCTCAAGCCCCTCTGCTGCAAGGCTGACGTGGTGGGAGAGGTAGTCCGGATGCAGCGCAAACAGCCAGTAATGCCCGCGGTCCAGTTCCAAAGTGGTCCGTCCATCTGGTCCGGTCTCCCCTGAAAAATTCCTGGACCACGACCACAAATCCGCGACGTGAACCGTGGCCTCCGGCAGCGGAGCTCGAGTTTCTTCATCGATCACCAGGACCTCAAGCCGGGTTGGAGCATCGTTCCATTCCCCGGCTCTCTTCGCCGTACCGACCTTCGGAAGCTCTTGAGGTCTTTTCTCGCCGGCGCCGTACGGCGAAGGCCGCCGCACTCCGTCCTCGTCTCGAGGCGTCTGGATCTGGGAACTGGAGTGGGGAGTCGACACGGACTCCGGATCCGGACCGCCGTCGCGGAGAAGCAGGAAAACCAGGATCATCGCCAGTGGGAGCAGCAGGAATCGACGGGACCTGCCCATGTCTCGTCTCCAGGCGGTGCTTCAGAGGGCGTGGAGGCGGCGACCGGATTCGAACCGGTGAATGGAGGTTTTGCAGACCTCTCCCTTAGCCACTTGGGTACGCCGCCACCGATTCCGTCCATTATAGGAAACGCCGGAATTGGAACTCAAATCTACGAGATGCCGAGACTCGGAAGGATTCTTGACCGGTTGCGGTATTTCCAATAGCTTGTACCCCATGCCGGCGGGGACTCCATGAGAACTCTCGGTCGGGAATTGGAGCACCGCCTCGAGCGGATCCGCTCGTCCGGTCTCTACCGGTCCCTTGAGGAAGCGTCCCCCCAGCTAGAGGACTTCTGCTCCAACGACTACCTTGATCTGTCCCGCGATCCCCGGCTGAGGGCGTTCCTGATCGAACGTCTGCAAGAAGAGGCCGGGTCCCGTCCCGTCTCTGCCCCCTCCTCCCGGCTACTGCGGGGAAACACGCCGCAACACCGCCTCCTGGAAGAGAAGCTGGCCCGCTTCAAGGGGACCGAGGCCGCTCTCATCTTTCCCAGCGGCTACCAGGCCAACCTGGGCCTCCTCTCTGCCCTCATGGGCCCCCGGGACCGAGTGGTTTCGGACCGGCTCAACCATGCCAGCATCATCGACGGAATTCGCTTGAGCGGGGCGCGGAAGGTCATCCACCCACACCGGGATCTGGGGGCGATGCGAACCGCTCTCTCGTCTCCCCATCCGCGGGGCCGAACCTTTCTGGTCACCGAGTCCCTTTTCAGCATGGATGGAGACATCGCCCCATTGGACCAGTACGCCGACTTGGCCGAGGAGTGGGGAGCCGATCTGATCGTGGATGACTCCCATGCCACCGGTCTCTTCGGCGACGGTCGAGGGTCGGGTCTCACGGAGCATTTCGGAATCGAGAAACGAGCCGCGGCCATCGTCTCGGGGTGCGGTAAAGGTCTGGGAGTGGCCGGCGCCTTCGTGGCCGGCCCCCGAACCGTCATCGAATACCTGATCAACGCTTGCCGCAGCTTCATCTTCACGACCTCCACGCCGCCGCTTCTCCTCTACGCGTTGGAGGCGGCACTGGACATCATCCGGAGCGACCCGGAACGCCGGGAACGGGTCCTGGAGCTCTCCCACCTCCTGCGCCGGCAACTGAGAGCACAGGGACTGGACACCTTGGACAGCGCGGGTCCCATCGTGCCGGTCATCCTGGGGGACAACCGCCGTGCTCTGGCCGTCGCCCAGCGGCTTCGAGAGGAGGGCTTGGACGTGAGGGCGCTTCGTCCCCCCACGGTGCCGGCCGGAACCGCACGGCTCCGGATCTCGGTTCACGCCAACCATACTCCCGAGCAGTTGGATCGTCTTTGCCGGGCTCTGGCTGACGCGCTGGAGACCGTTTGATGGAAATCGTGGTCACCGGAACCGGAACCGAGATCGGGAAGACGGTCGTTTCCGCCGTTCTCCTGGCCCGTTGGATGGGGAGAATGGGAGTAGCCTATTGGAAACCGGTTGCCACGGGGGCAGAGGAGGGAAGCGACAGCCGGGAAGTGGCTTCCCTGGTGGGGCCGGAGCTGCGAGTTCTGGAGGAGTGTTACCGGTTTGCGCCGCCCCTATCGCCTCACTTGGCAGCCCGTCTGGCTGGAGTCGAAATCGAACCGGAACGCATCGTTTCCGCTTACCGGCGTCATCGGGAGTCCTCGGGAAACGGTCTTCTGGTCGTGGAGGGGATCGGCGGGCTCCTGGTGCCCCTGACCGATCGCGGATATCTCTTGGCCGATCTCCTGAGCGCCCTGGACCTGCCCTGCCTCGTGGTCTCGTCGAGCCGGCTCGGGACCATCAACCACACTCTCCTGACCCTCGAAGCGCTCCGTTCCAGAGGCCTGAGTCTGGCGGGAGTGGTCCTGAACGGTCCCCTCAACCTGGAGAATCGACGGGCCATCGAGAGGTTCGGTCGCACCCGTGTCGTGGCGGAGTTGGAACCCCTCAGTCCCCTTTGCCGGGAAACCGTCACCCGGGCGGCTTCCGAATTCGACCGGGACGGGGTGCTGGAACGCTATCTCCTGAGGTCCCGGCCGGACGACGGGATGCAGTAGGTTAGAGTAGTCAGCAATGGGAGATTTCGGCGGCTGGGTGTCCCAGGATCGGAAATACGTCTGGCATCCGTTTACCCAGATGCAGACCGCGCCTCCTCCGATTCCCATAGAGCGGGCCCAGGGGATCTATCTCCATACGGCGGACGGCCGGTGCCTATTGGACGGCATCTCCTCCTGGTGGGTCAATATCCACGGACACAACCATCCCCGTCTCAACCGCGCGTTGGAGGAACAGGCTTCGCGGCTGGGGCACGTGCTGTTTGCCGGTTGCACACATGAACCGGCGGCACGGTTGGCCTCCGAGCTGGTCCGGCGGGCGCCGCCGGGGTTGACCCGGGTCTTCTTCTCGGACAACGGATCCACTTCGGTGGAAGTGGCTCTGAAGATGTCCTACCAGTACTGGAAGAACCGGGGCGAGACCCGGGATCTCTTCATCTCTCTGAAACATGCCTACCATGGCGACACGCTGGGGGCCATGGGAGTGGGGGGAGTCGATGCCTTCCATGCCCAGTTCGCGGACCTTCTGGTTCAGCAGCTCCAGACCCACTCCCCCACCTGCCGAACCTGCCCGGTGGGACGCATCCGCGCCACCTGCCGGATCGAGTGCAGCGGCCGGCTTGAGGATCTCCTGCGGGAGTCGGGTCACCGGGTGGCGGCGGTCATCGTGGAACCCATGGTTCAGGGGGCCGGTGGAATGATCATCTGGCCGGTGGAGTTCCTGAACCTGGTCCGGGACCTGACCCGCCGGCACGGGACGTTGCTCATTGCCGACGAGGTCTTCACCGGCTTCGGCAGGACCGGAAAGATGTTTGCCTGCGAACATGGACCGGTGACGCCCGATCTCATGTGCCTCTCCAAAGCCCTCACGGGCGGGTATCTTCCCCTGGCCGCCACCTTGGTGACCGAGCCCCTGTACCAGGCGTTCCTCAGCGAGGATCGGGGGCGCGGGTTTCTGCACGGACATTCCTACACCGCCAACCCCCTGGGATGCGCCGTCGCCCTGGAAAGCCTGCTGCTGTTCGATCAGGAAAGGCGATTGGAGCGGGTGGCCCGATTGGAGCAACTCTTCTCCGAGCGTCTGGCGCGCATCGGCCGGTTGCCGGGCGTGGCAGAGGTTCGAGGCATCGGAGCGCTGGCAGTGGTGGAACTGGAAGCCGAGGGGGAGGCAGGCTACCTCGACTCTCGATCACCCCGGTTGATCCAAGCCTTTCTGGAGAGGGGTCTTCTGCTACGGCCTCTGGGAAACGTCCTTTATTTCCTTCCCCCATACGTCATCGAGGATCGGGAAGTCCACCGGGCCTTCGACGTCATCGAGGAGGTCCTGGTCTCCATCGTTCAAGGTTGAGGGGCCCTTTCTCCGCCTGTCCTGTCAGCGCACATGCCTGCGGTCTGGTTGCTTTCCGATTTGTGGCTGTGCTAGCCTCCATTCCTGGTTGCGGTTTCACAACCGTGCGTTGCCGACTATTGGAGGGAGATGGCTAGACTTCGACCAAGACCTTTTCGCCGTAGACGGCGGAGGCGAAAGAAGAGGCCTCCCCAGAGACGGGACGAGCCCAAAGAAAAGAAGTCGGACGCCATCGAGGTCACCGGAACCGTAACGGAGCCGCTTCCCAACGCCATGTTTCGGGTCGAACTGGAGAACGGTCACGTGGTCCTGGCCCACATTTCCGGCAAGATGCGTCGTCATTTCATCCGAATCCTCCGTGGCGACCGGGTCATGGTCGAGCTTTCACCCTACGATTTGACCCGGGGCCGTCTCACCTACCGGTACAAGTAAGCCTCCCCGATGACCAAGGGACGCGCCGTGACTCCCTGGATCCTGATTGCCCTTTCCCTGTTGTTGCCTCCGCTGGGCCTGATTCTGGTCTGGGCGGGGTCCGGCTGGAGGACGCGGAACCGGTTGCTGGCAAGCCTCGCGCTTCTGGCATTGACGTGGGTCTACGTGTTTCAAGGAGTGGGCCTGAGCATCGAACGTGACGGCACCGGTTGGCGTCCGCTGGTTGCCATTACACCGATCTGGTCCCGGTACGCCACGATCGAGGGAGCATCCGCTTCAAGCGCGGCTCACCGTTCTCCTTCGTCGGAAGTCCGAGACTGGAACGGGTTTCGGGGGGCGGACCGGGACAGCCGTTATCTGGAGGGAGAGATCCGGACCATCTGGCCCAGTGACGGACTCCCGCTGCTCTGGCGGCGGTCAGTGGGAGGCGGATACGCTTCCATTGTCGCCGGTTCGGGGCTCCTCTTCACCATCGAACAACGGGGGCGCCAGGAAGTCGTGGCTGCCTATGATCCGGACACGGGCGCCGAAGTCTGGAAACTTGGCTGGGACGCCGAGTTCCAGGAGGTCATGGGGGGAGACGGGCCCAGGGCGACTCCCCTGTGGCACGAGGGCCGTCTTTACGTCCTGGGGGCC
This sequence comes from Acidobacteriota bacterium, assembly GCA_965217775.1. Classification (GTDB taxonomy): domain Bacteria; phylum Acidobacteriota; class UBA6911; order RPQK01; family JAJDTT01; genus JAJDTT01. The sequence continues at coordinate 30,346 of CBDCJH010000001.1, read as the reverse complement.
ACGGGCGAGTTCCGCTGCTTCGACGCCGCCAGCGGAAAAGTCCAGTGGGGTCTGAACATCATCTCGGACAATGGAGCCCGGAATCTGGAATGGGGCATGTCCGCCTCACCCCTGATCACGGGTGATCAGGTCATTCTCCTGCCCGGCGGTCCTTCCGACAGATCCGTCGTCGCCTATCATCGACTCACCGGCGAGTTCCTCTGGGGGTCGCTCAGCGACAAACAGGCCTACGCCGCGCCGATCCAATCCGAGTTGGCCGGGCGGGAGCAGCTGTTGGTCGTGACGGCTGAGCGAGTCGTGGGGTTGGACCCGGAAGGCGGGGACCTGCTCTGGGAGTATCCATGGGTAACGTCCTACGACGTCAATTCCGTGGAACCTCTGTTGCTGGGAAGCGATCGGTTCTTCATCTCCTCCGGTTACGGCCACGGGGCAGCAGTTTTGGAGATCGGACGGGGCAAGGACGGCTACACTGTAAGGACCGTCTGGAAAAACAAGGAGATGAAGAACAAGTTCAACGGCTCGGTCCTCCATGAGGGTCACGTCTACGGACTGGATGAGGGCATCCTGGCTTGCGTGGACGTGGCCACGGGAGAGAGGAAGTGGAAGGGAGGCCGTTATGGTTACGGCCAGATCCTTCTGGCCTCGGACCATCTCGTGGTGCTGACCGAGCGGGGCGATCTGGTTCTGGTCGAGGCCAACGCGCAGGATCACCGTGAACTGGCTCGATTTTCGGCACTGACTGGAAAGACCTGGAATTATCCTGTCATCGTCGGGGGCCGGCTCCTGGTGAGGAACCAGACCCAGATGGCCTGCTTCGACGTCACGCCGATTCCAACAGACCCCTCATAGCACCCACGGCTTTCGATACTCCCGGCGCACGAGCCCGTTCGCCTCTTCGTCTCCCAGCACCCGTTCCTTCTTTGCATCCCACCGGATCCGCCGTCCCAGCCGGAGGGCGATGTTCCCCAGATGGGGAGTCGAGGTGGAACGGTGGCCGATCTCCACGTCCGAGTTGGGCTTCTTTCGACTCCGCACGCAATCCAGGAAATTCAGGACGTGGACAAAGTGCTGGTCGGATCCGGGAGCCGTCCGAAACTTGGATCGTCCCTCTCCGGAACTCCACTCCCGCCTGCGCCGATCGGGCGTTTTCTGATCCAGAATCCTCAGGTAGCGGGGCCGCGGGGCAACTGGAGTCCCCCCGGTCTCGGGCCGGATTTCGAAACCGCCCCGGTTCAGATAGAGGGTCCCGTCGGTGCCGAAGAACTCGATGCCGTAGCCTCGTCCCGCCGGACCATGGGCGTTTCCGACCCGGTGGGAGAAGGAGGCGATGAATCCCGGATACTCGTAGAGAACCTCCAGCGTGTCCGGGGTCTCCCGGTTGTCGTCAATGCAGAAGTTGCCCCCGACAGCGGTCGCGGCCAGCGGGGCGTCCACCTGCATGGCCCACTGGACGATGTCCAGATGATGGGTTCCCCAGTCGGTGATCATTCCTCCCGAATAGTCCCAGAACCACCGGAAAGTGTGGATGAAGCGGTTGCCGTTGAAGGGGGCCTTGGGTGCCGGACCCAGCCAGAAATCCCAGTCCAGACCCGGCGGAGGTTCCGTGTCCCGCGGCCGGCCCATCCCGGCCGGACTCTCGTTGCCGAAATTCCAGGTTTTGACTCGGCTCACCTTGCCGATGGCTCCGTCTTGGACCAGCTTCACAGCTTTCTGGAAGTGTACTCCTGAACGCTGCTGCGTCCCCATTTGGACGATGCGTCCGTTGCGCCGTGCCGCCTCCACCATTTTTCGTCCTTCATAAATGGTCAGGGAAAGGGGTTTCTCGACGTAGACGTCCTTCCCGGCGTCGCAGGCCATGACGGTGGGCAGGGCATGCCAGTGATCGGGCGTGGAGACGACGACCACGTCCACCTCCTTCAGATCCAGGACCTGGCGGAAGTCCTTGTAGCCGGCCGCTCTGCCGCCCTCCTGGTCGTCGGTCATCTGCAGACTCAGGTCTCGGTTGTGGTCCCACACGTCACAGACGGCCGCCACCCGGACCTGCTCCGATCTGAGAAAGTCCCTCAGATTGCTGCGGCCCATGCCGCCGGTTCCGACGAAGGCGCAGATCGCCCGGTCATTGGCGCCGAGCGGACCTCCCTTGCTGGTCTGGAGGGCGGGAGCCCCCGCGACTGCTGCTGCCGATACCACGAACTTGCGTCTGTTCATTTTCATTGGCCAAGACTCCTGGGCTGGGCTTCGCTACGATGCCTAGACTCTAATGTATAATCTCGGCATCGAATAGAGCAGAGATCTCCGAATCGAGGCTGACACTATGAATTGGGACACCTTCCGCCGACTTCCCGATGACGCCCGGGTCTGGATCAGTGGTTTCGATCGCCCGCTCGGTCCGGCCGAGCAGGAGACGGTCCGCGCGGGAATGGCGCGTTTCTCAGCCGGCTGGGCTTCACACCAGGTCCCGGTCGAGTCCGCTTTCGAGATCGTTCACGATCGCTTTCTGGTGATCGCCGCGTGTACTCCGGGGTCCGTATCCGGTTGCTCCATCGACGGCATGATGAGAAACATCCGGCATCTCTACGCGGCTGTCGGTGTCGCGCCTCCCGCCGGGAATCTTATCTTCTTCCGTGATGAAAACGGCCGGGTCCGGTCCATAGACCATATGGAGTTCCGTGACGTGGCCGAGTCGGGTCGGCTCAAGCCCGACACCCCGGTGTTCGATACCATGATTCAGAACCTGGGGCAGGTGAGATCCGGCCGCTTCGAACTTCCCTACGGAGAGGCTTGGCACGCCCGGGTCTTTCCGCTTCCGGTCGCCACCTGATCCTGCCGGCGAAACGGAAACTCCTGGTGGCGCGCGCGGGTTGCTGTTCGTCGGGAGGGGTTGCCCCACTACGAAACGCGGGGCAACGGCCCTATTTCCGGAGAGGGTCCGTTAATTTCAGTTAACGGACCTTATTTTTGCTTCCCTTCCGGATCTCTGTGCTTGGGACTCTAAGGAGTTTCGGGCGCTTTGTAGACCACGATGGGATCGCCCTTCGTGGCGGCATCGGCAGCGGCGCCAATTCCGGCTCCGATGCCGGCTCCCATGCCTCCCATCACCAACAAAGACTGTGTATCACCATCCAACCCACCTCGAGTACGAACCGCCAAGATGAAGGTCCCGAGTGCAAGTCCAGCCCCAATCGCGGCGCCAATTCCGGCTCCGTTGCCCAGACCATCCTTTGAGGGAGTGGTAATCGTCCGGATGTCCGATTTTGGGATCACTGCCCGACCGGCGAGGCTCCGGAGTTCCAGGGCTGATGGCGACAGATGTTGGAACTGGCCCTGGATCCGATCCCCGTTTTTCAGTTCCGCCATGATGGGCGACGTCATTTCCAAGGTCGAGACCTTCTCCCAGCGTCCAGGGATCACCTCGGCATGTGCTGGTATGAAGATCAATACAGCGAGGATTAAAGAGACGATTTGGATCCGGCATGACTTCATTGTTGGGAATCTCATCGCGGCACCTCCTTCTGCCTTGGACTCCTGCCTCCCATGGGACATCCCCACAGCGGGCAGGAGGTACGCATCAGGAAATGTGATTTCTGCTTGAGAAGGGGCTCACGAAGGCCAGGAGTGGCCACGGATTCTGGAGGGCCGAATCACTTGGAAGGGTTGGGCGTCTTCGTCTCGATCGCTGGCGCGCCATCCCACCACTCTGAATCCCTGTGCTGGGGTGGGACTTCGTAGATTCGCTCGTTGGGTGAGCTAATAAAGCCAAGGAGAGTGGGCGGGCCGATAAAGAGGAGCCACCATGCCGGGTATAAATCGACGTCTTTACCGCTGCCATAAATGGCCGTAAATGTGGAGGCCCCCACAAGGGTCAGCCATCCCGCCGGACGCTTCCAGAAGGGACGGTGAGTCGACACCTTGCGCACCTGCGACTTCTGCAAGGTGAGGGCTTCCATGCGATCTTTGAGATCCAATGTGACGGACTCGTCTGTGGTCGATCGGATCCGACCGTTGATCTTCTCGCCATGTCCCAGCAAGAGTTCGTCCTCGTAGAGCTGCACCTCCATCTTGGTGCCGGGCTTCACAGCCTGAACCGTGGACCAGTCCGGCATGTGTCTGGCCGTGCAGCCGGGCATGCTCACAAGAAGCAACAGGGGAACGAGTCCCGTCGCCGTCGTGTTCCTGAGCCATCCTCCATTCGTGCTCGTCCAATTTCTCATGGCGTTTGCCTCCCCAGTGTGGATCGTCCGGTCACTGATAAATGTGATTTTCTCTCCGGGATGGGCTCACCCGGTTGGGAAGAAAGAGGAGATCGAGCGCCCCGGCCGGCGGAGAATAGGGGAGTCAGGTCCGTAGATTAGAATACGAAAAAGTACATTATACTTACCTAATATGGCGGACCGGGAACTCGCGCCCAGAACCGGAGATTCGCCGGCGACAAATGACCTCCAGGGGGACTTCCCGGCCATCCTCGTGAGAGCCGGCAAGGCGGCCTGCTTCGCGGCCGATGAGTTCTTCTCGGCGCGGATCTCGAACCCGAACACACGGACGGCTTACGCCCACCAGGTGGGACGGTTCCTCACCTAGTGCGAAGATGCAGGCGTAGTGCGCACGCGCGCGCGAGAGAGAAGGGGACAGTCACCTTCTCTCTGAGGTTTGGTTGTCGTTTTCCGAGAGCTACGCGTACGCGGCATGGTTGCGGACGGTTCTGTCCCGAGTGCAACCCCCTCCGCTTCGCCGTAAACGCGAACCCGCTGTTGGGAAGACGCCAAGTTGGAAGTCTGCGGGACGTGCGGGACGAACTCTGCCCTGGAGCCAGCTCTTGGGGGAAAACCATCGCTCACGAGTGCCCGTGGAAGGTCAGATGCCCCTGGACATCGCCGGATTTCGGCTTTTGTCACCGCATTCGAGTAGGTAGGACGGCTCTCGAATTCATATGGCTGAGAAAACCACTGAAATGCTGTTTAACAAACCGATTATCGGGTCGGTGATGAGAATTCGGGCTAGCAGTCCGTGGTAAAAGTCGCGCGAGCACCGAGACCGTTCCTGCGCCCGCCGGACAAGGCGCGATGAGGGAGCATACCGGGAGTATGTGACCGAGTCGCAACGCAGTCCGCCGGGATGCAGGGACGGTCGAATGCCGTGACGACTTTTGCCACGGGCTGCTAGGGCTGGCGCAGGCTGGAATCTTAGGGCCTGTTGGGCTTCATTTCGATGTACGTCGATGGATCGGTGGAGTAGCTGATGGGCTTCGGGTCGAGCAGCTCGACCAACTTGTCCTTGATGGCAAATGCCTGAAAAAAGTTGCCCCGGGGATTGTAGTGGCCGATCCAATAACGCCTGATGTACTCGTCCACAGTCAGGTTGAACTGGGCAAAATCCCTCCTGTGCGCTTCCATCAGATCGACATAAGGCAGCCTCTTCTCTTCTAGAAAATCAAGCAGGCTCTGGTCGAAACGTTCCCCTGTTTTCAGCACCTGCGCTGCGTTCCGTTGCCCATAGGAGAGCACGAAGAGGACTTGTTTTCCCTGAGCCGATGCAAAGTGCTCGATCTTCTCGACGATCCTCATGGTGGCGAACAGCGCGGCTCTGGTGTAAAGCTCCTCTGCGGTTCGTTTCAGCTCTTCCGGAGTCCCGATGCTGATCCGGAGGCCGTGTTCCCGAGCCAGCTCCTCAATCACGTCGTAGCTCGGCTGGGGGGAGCTCGTCCCTGGATCCCTTTGGGCCAGCACGATCTTCAGCACGAAGTCGTCCTTGAATCGCTCGAACACCCAGTCGGGGTCGCTGAGGTTACGAACCGATTCGGGAGTAGGACAGGGGTTTTTGAACTCGGTAAATTGCTTGGTTGCGGGATTCACAACGACGTAGGGCATGGTGGAGCCGAGCACGGCCGGCCACATCCCGGTCGTATAGCCCAATCGAATGTTGCGCCAGCCATGCAGGTTTCGATAGTGATCGTCGTCGTAGATGTTGAAGATGATGTACCGGGCGGGGGTACGAGTTTCCTCCCGCAGCATTCTCAGGTAGGCCTGGTAGACGGAGTACCCCCCGACTCCGAAGTTGCGCAGAGGTTCACACAGGTGGGCGGCGAGCACTTCCTGCCAGGTTTCGCCGTCACTGACCTGGTCGCAGTGAGTGAAACTGTTTCCGTAGGTGTTGATCCGGCAAGGGTTGCCGCCGTACATGATGGTTCGGCGGGCGCCCGCGTACCGATAGGTCGATATCGATCCATCGACCCCGTGTTTGACCCGTCTGTCGGCAAACAGCCACCCCAGTTGGCTGTCGTAGGATTCACCCAGCGTTGCCCTGCCCGAGATCCAGTCCTCCACCTGCTCCCGCGGGTACAGAATACTTTTCAAGTAGGCTTGGGCCTGCCGCTCCCACGCTTCGCTTTCTGGTGCCGGGCGTGCCTCTTGCGCTGCCACCGCCAGGGTGAGCACCAGGCAAGCCAACCCGAAAACCAATAGGCTCGTTCTTGGCATAGTCGATCCTCTGTTCGAATCTCGCGTCGAAACGCGATCAACCCAGGTTTCTCATGGGGCTTATATACCTAAGTGCCCTTGGCATACAGTTCTGGCACCACGCTTTCCCCAACGAGATACGTTCCGGTGCCCAGGGCAAGAACCCCAGCCCTGAGAATGTTCAGGGCGGCATTGTGGTCCCTGTCCATTCCAAGTCCGCAGGCCCTGCACCGGAAGGTTTCTCTCCGCCCTGGATCGTGGCGGGCGCCGCACCGGTGGCAGTCCTGCGATGTATATGCGGGATTCACTTCTACGAACTCCCGACCGGCCCATTCTGCCTTGTACTGGAGTTGATTCCGCAGAAGCCCCCATGATTGCGTCATTATTTCTCGATTCAGCCCCTTCTTCTTCGAGCCCTTCGTTACCATCCCTTGGATGTTCAGCTTCTCCACAGCGATCAGACCGTGCTCACGAATGATCCTGGTGGAGAGACGATGGCAGGCATTACGGTTTCGGACCGCTTCCCGCTGACGGAGCCGAGATAGATGTAGGATCCGCTTCCGTCTGGTCTTGGAAGTCTTCGTGCACCTGGAGACCTTTCTCTGCTGCTTTCGGATCCCCGCCCAGTCCCGTCTATTCCGTTCGATCCTCTCACCCGTGGACAGCACCGCTCGCTTGCGGACGCCCAGGTCGATCCCTACCGAAGACTCGCATTTCGGTAGCGGCGGCTTCTCCACCTCGTACGTCAGGTCCACATACACCCGGTTCGGCTTGCGGACGATCCGCAACGCCTTCAACGGGCATCCGTCCGGCAACGGCCGGGACGGAAATATCCGGATCGTCGGGAAGCCCTTGGGCTGGATGGCGTAGCCCCGAGCGCGCTTCTTCACCAGGGTCGCTTTGGGGTCGACGACGTCGATGGTCTCCATCCTCGCAATGGGCCGGAATCGAGGATACCCCGGCTTCTCCCCCGCCTTGCAGCGACGGAAGAACGCCTTGAAGGCCCGGTCCAACCGCATCAACATCCCACGCTCCGCCTTGACCGCCACCGACTCGAGCCCCTCCGGATCGTCCTTCCTCTGGGAGGTCAACCCCTTCATCTGATCGTACAGGGTCACGCCGCGTTGCTCGGATTCCCAGGCCGTCCTGCGTTCCTCCAGTGCAGCGTTGTACAGCCGATTCAGGATGGACCTCACCCGGTCCAACCGCCGGATTCCACCCTTGGACAGCTTGGCTCGGCACTGGATAGTTGCGTGGCCTTTCATGGTCGGAATTGTAACCCATCAGCCTGAATTCTCGGCACTTACGTATATAATCCCCTTTCTCATCACCTAAAGAGTTCTGGCTGGGCTGGTTGAATCAGTCTTCCGCCTCGCCGCCATAGCGGCGGACATCGGAGATCCTTATCTCCCCGATCTGACCGAAGAAGTTGCCCTTGCCCAACCAGTTGAAATTGCCGCCAAGGCGGGCATAGCCGGTGAGACGAGACCCGACGCTGAACTGGGCATTGTGGCGGCGATTGTTGACGAGGTTGCGCCCATTGGGGCTCTTCATCTGCCAGATGAGCCGGCCGTCCAGGAAGAGCTGATGGAGGTCTTCCACGTAACTGTATTGCCAGGCGACGTGGTGCCAGCGGGTGTCCTGGATGCCCACCTCCTTGGGGTCGGCCACGATGCCCTCGGGCCGGGACCAGGGGTGCAGATCCTTGAGAGATTGTTCGGGCTCCGCGCCCAGAAAGTGCACCCCAGGCGAAAAGCTGCCGTTGGGTGAGTTGTGGTTCGAAAGGTAGAACTCCCAGACACCGGGCTCGCTGTTGTCGTAGGTCCCACAGATGTGTCCGAAGTCGACTTTGCGGCCATAACCGTCGACGGGTCCACCTGGCCGGACCCAGGCCTCAACGGTCCAGGCCCTCTTGCAGGTCCTGAGGTCCAGCTTCTCGTTGTTCCGGGGTCCGACGAAGCCTCCTTCGCCGCCGCCGATGAAGTATGGATACCGGCCCCAGTTTGGCCGGGGTATCCGTGTTTCGCCCTTCAGATTGATCCAGGTCGGCGCCAGCTCCTCGTCGCCCCTGAGGTCGGCGACGCGCCTGCTTCCGGGACCCTGCCAGTTCCAGAGGGCTACGGTGTGTTTATCCGGCGCAATCTGTCGCAGTGCTTCCGGTACCACCCGGAAGATCAGCTCCTGTGTGTCTACAGCACCGAGCCCATCCACTGCCTCGAATGTCAAAGGGGTCCGGATCACCGACGTAGGCGTGCCCGAAAACACACCGCTGGCCCTGTCGAACCCGAGCCCTTCGGGCAGAGTGTCCCTTCGGATCCTCCACCTCACCGGCGTCCTCATATACGCCGACTCCAGACGATGCCGATAAGAATGCCCTGTCAAGGCCAGAGGGAGCGACTCGGTGGTGATGTGGCCCGGACGCACCGAGAGCGTGAACAGGTGCTGGTCACTGTGGCCAATCTCATCGCTTGCCCGAATCGTAAGCCGTGCTTCGCTGGCGAGTTCAATCGGGGTGCCATGGATGAGACCACTCGCCCGGTCCAGGACCAGACCCGACGGCAGCTTGCCGCCGGCCAGCTCCCACCTGACCTTGCCCCGGGCCGGATCCGTAGACAAAGTTGCCGAGTAAGGCAGCTTCAGACCGGCCTCGGGCAGGACTCGGTGGATCAGACGAAGCTGCTGGGCCACCGGGTAGCGCATGATGTCGGAGATGCGCAGCTCGTCGATCTCCCCCTCGAAGTTTCCGTAGTTGGGAAACGGCATGCGGCCGGCGGGGTCGAAATGGCTGGGCGCCTCCTGCGCGTGGAGGAAACCTCCTACGACGAAGGGAAGATCACACCGGGCAGCGTCGTTGCTCACGGACCTTCCCCCAGGACGGCTTTCCCGATAAACCAGCTTCCCGTCCAGGAACAGGAAATGCATCTGATCTTGGTACCGGAACTGCCACGCCACATGGTGCCACTCATCATCGGTGATGAGGAAAGTAGAGTTGGACCTGCCGATCTGATTGACGTCGTGGCCGGGGGCTCGGGCGTAGGATCCAAAGAACCGGGCGTGGGGACCGATCCCCCGGTCGAGGACCCAGGCCCTGTCGATCCTGGGAGCGATCAGAAAGAAATTCCATCCCCCCCGGATCCCATCGGTCAGTCCGACTCCCTCATCGTCGCTCCCGCAGATGTTCCGGTACCCATTCTGTTCCGATCCCCCCGTGTGGCGGACCCACGCCTCGATGGTCCACTCCCGGGTGCAGCCCCGAAGCTCCAGCTTGGGGTTGTCGACGGGACCGACCAGGACGTTGGCATCGTCCTCACGGCGGAGGAAGCGGGCCGTGGCTCCGAAGCCAGCCCGGCTGCCCCGCAATGCCTCCTGGTGAGCCCGCAGGGTCAGTTCGGGATCACCACAGGCATCGCGGGTCTCGTCACCCTGGCCTTCATCGAAGTGATAGAGGACGACGGTGTTGGGGTCGGGTTTGAAAGGCTGGGTGAAGTCCTGTGCCGTCAGTTGACCGGAGCTGAGGAGCAATGTCCAGGTCAGGAGCGCCGATGCAATGTTGGAGATGGCATGCATAGCCGTAGTCTCAGCCCTCGGAAGAGGCCTGCCGGGGTTCTTCTTCAGGAAAACTTGAGTTTCACAGCCCACACCATTCTCGTTGCGAATCCCCAAAGACCCTCGGAGAAGACGGATCTCAGCCCCTGACCTCGAAATAGCCCAAACGACTCCCCACTGGACATCCGACCTTCTTCTCTTCGTTTCCTGTATCTTGCGTGTTGAAGTTTCAGCCTGAGATTCGATCGAACACGGAGGGCTCCCATGACCTGGAAGAACTTCTCCCGTCGGCAATTCGCGAAACACTTGGCCATCCTTGGAGCGCTGCCACTGAGCGTCCGCCCTCTGTCGGCAGCGTCGGAAGTGGCTCCTTCGAAGCCTCCTGCTCCTCCTGAGGTCAAGTCCTACCCGGGCATCCTCAGGCACAGAGTTGTCTTCTGGGACCCTTACGGATACTCGGCATGGCCCACCATCTTGAAGTGCCGGGATGGAGAAATGCTGATTGCGTTCTGTGAAGCCATGCGCCGGACCGCCCGATTGACCCACGCGGATCCCTCTTTCTACGGCATGATCATTCGCTCCGGCGATCAGGGTGAAAGCTGGTCGGAGCATCCCGAAGTCATCGGCGGCTATGAGTACTACGGAATGGATGATCCGGGTATCACGCAGCTTTCCGACGGAAAGATCCTGGTCAACGCCTTCCGCCGTTCCTTTGCCCCGGCGGCCTCGGTGGACAGCAGAACAGATGTTCGCTTGGCTCGGGTGGAGCCTTATCAGTGGGCGACAGGCTACAGCGACGATATGACCTATGTTTTTCACTCGTTGGACAATGCTCGCACCTGGTTGGAGCCGGTCCGCGTGGATGTCTCCCCCTTCAAAGCAGGATGTCAACTCCGGGCGATCATCGAACTGCCGGATGGAACTCTGCTTCTGCCTTGCTACGAGGAGTTCCATCGGCCATCGACTTCGGAGTCGGCGATGACCTGGACGGCCTATGTCCTCCGATCTCGTGATCGGGGGAGGAGTTGGGGTGAGCCGTCCGTGATCGGGGAACACGGGGTTCATGGCATAGGCTACAACGAGCCGGCTCTGATACACCTGCCCAGCGGTCGGATGATCGCTCTTCTCAGGACCGGGCCGGCCGGATGGCTTTACCAGAGCGATTCGCACGATCTGGGGCAAACCTGGAGCACACCGGCCAGGACCCCGATGTGGGGGTATCCGGCCCATCTCCGGCAGCTCCAGGATGGGAGACTTCTGGCCACCTACGGCCACCGGCGAGAGCCTTTTGGGATCCGGGCCTGCCTGAGCTCAGATGACGGTAGAAGCTGGAATATTGAGAGTGAGATTGTACTCCGGGATGATCTCAAGAACAGAGATCTGGGATATCCGACCACCACGCAGTTGGATGACGGCACCCTCCTGACCGCCTACTACGGAAGGGACGAGAACAACGACGTGACATGCATTCAGATCACATCTTGGAGAATAGCCTCTTGACGGCGAAGTTGCGGCATCTGCCATCGTGGGGGGTAGGCTGTCTGCGGTTCCCTGGGGGGCGAAGATTGGAGCGAAAGGCAGACTGAAGCTTGAACATTGGTGCGAGCAGACAACTGTTTATGGCACACACGCGCGAGAACGTGGCTGTCCCCTTTTCGCCCTTTTCGATCCCCCGCGCCTTCCGGTGCCACTCGGCGCGCTCTTCCTACCGGGCGCGGATCTTGATCCGGACGGATCGTCTCGGCGGGCTCATCGGCGGGGGTTCCTCCGGGCCGGGGGTTCCAGGGGGGCGGCTCTTGGCCCTCCTGGCCAGTCTCTGCCGGGGGCACGCCTCAGCGTGGCCCCAAAGAGTAGGATGGCTCTCTTGTACAGCATGGGGGGTGACTCATGCTGTACCTTCTCCAGTAATAACCCAAGAACTGTTCGCTTGTGGGGGTCTTCAGGTAAGCTAAATATGAGCCAAGGTGAGTTCCGTGAAATTGGCTGCCTTACCAAGGAGGAGAACAGATGTTCGATCGCGTAACAGAAGATCTCCGTGAACTCCCTGGTTACACGGTTTCGGAGGTAGCACACTACCTCACCGTCCCGCCCGCGACTATCCGGTATTGGTCAGTGGGTCGACGCCCGTACAGGCCACTCATTGAGCTTCCCGAGCGGTCCCTGACACGACCGACACTACTCTCGTTCATTAACCTCGTGGAGCTTCACGTTCTCGCGGCCATCAGACGCACGCATCGTGTAACCATGCCAAAGGTCCGCCAGGCTATCAGGTACTTGAAAGAGATTGATCCATCCGTAACGGCGCAACGTCATCCGTTGATCAGTCACGAACTGGAAACAAACGGCTTGGATCTGTTCATCGAGCGCTATGGCCGCCTGGTCAATATCAGTCGGTCGGGTCAGTTGGCTATGCGAGAAGTCCTCGAAGCCACCTTGCATCGGATCGTTCGCGACGTCCACAGGGTACCCATCAAGCTGTATCCATTCACCCGAACTGACGTGCACGACGCACCCACCACGATTGTCATTGACCCATGGCTGGCTGCCGGCCGCCCCGTGATCGATGGAACTGGCCTTGCCACCCAAATTATTGCCGAGCGCTATAAGGCAGGTGAATCAGTAAGCCAGTTAGCAGCAGACTACGAGCGTGCAGAGTCGGAAATCGACGAAGCCATCCGATGTGAGATCCCACTGGCAGCGTGAGGAGCCCACCCTCTTTCCAGACCGCAGTCTGGGAAAACACATCATTGCAGACAGACTTCGTCGAGAGGGGATCAAAGTCGAGGTGCATGACGACTACCTTCCAAATACTGCACCAGATGAAGAATGGATCGCCCTTGTTGGAGAGAGGGGCTGGGTTGCGCTCACGAAAGACAAACGCATCCGTTACCGGACCGCTGAGATCAGATCTGTTCTGGCGAATGCAGCTCGGCTCATCGTGATTCAGATTAATGTGGAAGCAGGTGGAACAGAGGCGGGAGATGTACGGGACGGGTCCGACTTACGAGGAGTACAAGAGAGACCTCGAAGTGGCCCGGAACGGGCACGAGCAAGCGGCCCGTGAGCGGATTATTGTCACTTTGGGACTTCTTCTTGAGTGCTCGACCGTGCGGGCGCAGAAGAAAGTCCAGCACTGAATCCAGACCTTTTCCGTACAGGAACTCTTTTGCGATCAGGACGATGCTGGCCGTTTGAACCAGTCTTCGGTCAACCGGCGCCGATCGGAGATCCAAGACGATCCCAATTCAGGGATCACGACGATCGGTACCCTGCCGGCGTGGGTCTTCCCCTCCTTTGTACAAGCCGCTCTGCAGCCCAGCTTCGGGGAGCATTTCGATATCATCGGCGTTAAAGTGCCCGAGGCCCGGCTCCTGTGCATTCCGGCCCTCGACAGTGAGGAGTACCGCCGGCTGATCGAGGTGCGCAACCAGATGTGGGAAACCATCATCCGGGCCTTCCCCGAAATCGACGACTGGCTCGTCGGCCCCGAACCCTCCTACTCGGTTTTCGTCGACTGCAAAGGCGATCAACTCAGCGTGAGTGATCTCGTGGATTCATCGTCGGCACCCTGGAAGAACTCCATCCGGTCATCACGGCTGAGAACAGCGACGCTCAAGTGATCGCACATTTCCTGGGGGACCCTTGGATTCCGATCATCATCCGGGGCCAACGCGTCCAACCCAGTGACATCCGCACCCGGATGCAGACCGAAATCGAGTCGAGAAACGGTCTCGTAGCCGACTATTACGACCAACTCGCAGAGCAGTTGGATTCCAGACGCATTAACACCTAACCCAGTCATGGGATGCGGCCGCAGACCAGCAAGTGCCGGTCGCTCACAGTCCTCACTTCCAGATGTGCCAAGTCCGCTTCCCGAAGCTGATCCGAAACTTCGTCGGGGCGATAGGCTGCCAACAGCGAATGATAGAAGTCCCGCTGGAGGATCTCCGGCTCGTCGCCGCAGTAGGTCCGGACCAACTCTTGCGCGCGGCGGCGGTCGTCGGGCCGGAAAAGGTCCATGATGAAGACACCGCTACCGGGACGGGACCAGCGGTGGACTTCCCGCCACAGGATCAGCGGGTCGGGCAGATGGTGGAGCAGGCTGTTACTGACGATGGTGTCGTAGGAGGGGCGGGGGAGGGTGACTCCCGGCAGATATCCCAAATGGAGTTTTACCCGATCCTCCACGCCGGCCTCCTGGATGGCTTGCCGGCCGTAGTCGAGCATGGCCTGGGAGGCGTCGACGCCGTGTACCCGGCAGTCCGGGAAGGCTCTGGCGACCCGGAGGCTGATGTCAGCGGCGCCGCAGCCCAGGTCGACCAGCCAGGGTCCGACTTCCCGGACCTGGAACGTGTCCTGCATGAGACTCAGAAAACGGCTGTGCGGTTCTTCGAAGTCCGCGTGGGCGTAGGCCCGGGCCTGTTCCTGCCCCTCCATCAGCTCCGGCTCGGGCTCTCGCTTCATGATCGTCGAATGCCCCCGCTTCGGATTCGGTCCAGGGTCAGAAAGGTATAGCGGTTGGGGTCCGTCTCCTCCGGTTCATGGACATCCCTCCAGCGGACCTCCCAGAGCGACTCGTCATAGCGAGGGAAGTAGGTGTCGCCTTCGAAGTCGTGCGGAAGCAGGGTCAGGTACATGCGGTCGGCCCGGCCCAGGGTCTGGCGGTAGACACCGGCTCCGCCTCCGACGAAGATCTCGTCGTCGCCACGAGCCAGGAGAAGGGCGTCTTCCAGGGAGGGAGCCACTTGGACTCCAGGGGGAGCATAGGAACGCTGTCCGCTGAGAACGATGGAAATCCGGCCCGGCAACGGCCTGCCGATGGACTCGAAGGTCTTTCTACCCATGATCAGGTGGTGGCCCATGGTCAGCCGCTTGAATCGCCGCCAATCAGCCGGGAGCCGCCAGGGCAACCGATTGTCGCGGCCGATCACACGGTTTCGGGCCATGGCCGCGATGATGGACAGCCTCATACCGATATGGGGGCCCTGATGTGGGGATGGGGATCGTAGGCTTCCAGCACGAAGTCTTCGTATCGGAAGTCGAGAAGCGAAGTGATCCGCGGGTTCAGGAGGATGCGGGGCAGTGGCCGGGGCCGCCGGGAGAGTTGCAAGCGGGCCTGCTCCAGGTGATTCAGATAGAGGTGGGCATCCCCGAAGGTATGAACGAATTCACCCGGCTCCAGTTCGCAGACCTGAGCCATCATCCGGGTCAGGAGGGCATAGCTGGCCAGGTTGAAAGGGACGCCCAGAAAGACGTCGGCGCTCCGCTGGTAGAGCTGGCAGGAGAGTTGGCCCTCGGCCACGTAGAACTGGAACAGCGTGTGACACGGCGGAAGGTTCATCCGGTCCAGGTCGGCGACGTTCCACGCACTCACGATATGGCGGCGCGAATCGGGATTCGTGCGGATGGCCTCGATGACGCCGGTGATCTGGTCGATGTGGCGGCCGCCGGGAGTCGGCCAGGAGCGCCACTGGTAGCCGTAGATGGGACCCAGATCCCCGTCCCGGTCGGCCCACTCGTCCCAGATGCTCACCCCGTTTTCATTCAGGTAGGCGATGTTGGTGTCACCCGCCAGAAACCAGAGGAGCTCATGGATCACCGACCGGAGATGCAGCTTCTTGGTGGTGAGCAGCGGGAAGCCGTCGGCCAGATCGACGCGCATCTGATACCCGAAGACGCTCCGGGTTCCGGTCCCGGTGCGGTCGCTCTTCTCGACGCCGTCTTCGAAAATGTGCCGGAGCAGATCCAGATAAGCTTGCATGAGGCTGATGGTTTCTGGGCGATTCCATCGCATTGTATTAAACCGGAGCGACGGTGCGCACGCGGCTGACAGCCCAGAAGCACCATTCCTGGAGTCTCACCCCTCCTCTTTGTTGCCTGGCTTACGGTGCCGCATATAGAATCGGTCCGCTTGCTGGTGGAGCCGCCAAGGGTTTCGGGGCTCCGGGCCGGCAGCGAAGGAACGCGGCCATGCAACTCCATCCCTTTGGCAACACGGGTCTTATGGTCTCCCCGCTTGGTTTCGGAGGAGCTCCGGTCGGTTTCCTGGGAGAGGAACTCAAGGACGTTTCCCGCCTCCTCAACACGCTGTTGGACGAAGGGTTGAACCTGATCGATACCGCGGCCTGCTACCCTGGATCGGAGAGACTCATCGGCGCGGCGGTGAGTCATCGGCGCGGCGAATATGCCCTGGTTACGAAGTGCGGCCACGAAGTGGAGGGGGCCGCCGGACGTGAGTGGTCTCCCCGGCTCGTGACCAACACCGTGGACCGGGCTCTGAGGCGCCTCCGCACGGATTGCCTCGACGTGATGCTGCTTCACTCCTGCCCTCTTTCGGTGCTGCAAAAAGGAGACGCGCTGGCTGCCCTGGTGCGGGCCCGGGACCAGGGAAAGCTCCGCTTCGTGGGCTATTCGGGGGACAACGAAGCCGCCGCCTACGCCGCCGGTCTGACGGATGTGGCGGTGGTCCAGACCTCCGTAAGCATCTGTGACCAGTCCAATATCGATTCGGTGCTTCCCCGCACACGGGAAGGGGGACAGGGCGTGTTGGCGAAACGGCCGCTGGCCAACGCCGCGTGGAAGGACGTGTCGGCCCAGCGGGGCATTTACCAGAATTACGCCAGGTCCTATATGGCACGCTTGCAGTCCATGGGTTTTACGCTGGCCGATCTGGGATTCGAGGGCGATCCGGCTCGGGTATGGCCCGGCATTGCGCTGCGCTTCACCCTGTCTCAGCCGGGAGTTCATTGCGCCATCGCAGGCACCACCAGCATTCACAACGCCAGGGCCAATCTCCGGGCCGCCGGTCAGGGTCCGCTGGCCGATCCGGTCGTCCGAAAAATTCGCCGGGCCTTTCACTCCGCACAGTCCAAGTCGGGCGAGGTCTGGCCGGGTTTGACCTGAAACTCATGACCTTCCACCCTGCCGACTACGGACCGATTCTGGCCACGTTGCTGGACCCGGGACATCTTCCGGAGTTGGGACCGGGCCGGCCCGACCCGAAGGTCCGGGGTTTGATGGATGCGGTGACGCCGGACAAGGCTTTTGCCCACACGATTCTCGTGGACCGGGAAATGGCCCGTGCCTGTCTGGCCGGTCTTTGGCTCCACCATGACCATCTGGACCGCTCTCACGCCGTCAGCCAGACGATTCACTCGGCTACCGGAAGCTACTGGCACGGGATCATGCATCGGCGGGAGGGAGACTACCCCAACGCCAAGTACTGGTTTCGCCGGACCGGGGAGCACCCGGTCTTTCCGGACCTGGCTCGGAGCGCAGCCCGGTTGACGGCAGGTTCCGGAGCCGATGCCGAACGGCTGACCTCCGGAGAGCGTTGGGACCCGTACGCCTTCGTCGATCTGTGCCAGGACTGCGTCTCAGGCCGCTCGGACCGCGAGGCACTCTGTCGCCGGATCCAGCGTCTGGAATGGGAACTTCTCTTCGACTTTTGCTGCCGGCGCGCCGCGAGTATCGGTGACGCCTCGTGAGTCGCGAGAGGTAGGAATCGAGGACCGGAAGATGCCGAGACTGCAGGATCAGGTGGCCATCGTCACCGGAGGCGCCCAGGGTCTGGGAGGCGCCATTGCCCGGGGCATCGCCGCCGAGGGAGCCTCGGTTCTGATCGCCGACATCGATCTGGAAGGGTCCCGCAGGAACGTCCGGAGGATTCAGGCGGCCGGCAATACTGCGCTGGCGCTGCGGACCGACGTCAGCCGAAGGGAAGAACTGCAGGCGGCCGTGGAGCGGGTAGTTCGAGAATGGGGAAGGCTGGACATCCTGGTCAACAACGCCTTCGACGTTTCCACCGCCGGGACCGGTGGAGCCGTTCAGGTTTCGGAAGCGGACTGGGACGCCGGCATGAACGTCATGGTCAAGGCCATCTACCGGGCGGTCAAGCTTGCGATGCCCGAGATGATCAAGAGCGGCGCCGGGAGCATCGTCAACATCTCTTCGGTCCACGGCTTGCTGACGGCTCCCGGTTTTCTCGTGTATGAGACCGCCAAAGCCGCAGTCATCGGCATGACTCGGCAGATGGCCTGCGAGTACGGCCCCGACGGGATTCGCGTCAACTCGATTCTGCCCGGTCACATGGTGACGGAGCGACTTCAGCCCATGTGGGACGAGAATCCATCCGGACACGCCTACTTCGAGAATCAGTACCCCCTCCGGCGCTTGGGCACCACCGAGGATATTGCTCAGGGCGCGGTCTTCCTGTGTTCGGAAGAAGCCTCCTTCATCACCGGCCACGCTCTGGTCATCGACGGTGGACTCTCGATTCAGCTTCAGGAGAATTTCGGGGTTCGCCAGGGACGGTACATGGTGGAGCACCCTGAAACTCGAATCCCTTAGTTCGTGTCGCCGAATTCCGGGGATGGGTCCGGCATTGGACTGCCACAGAGCTGTCGCCACAGGTGGAGTGTAGGATTCCACCATGAACCTGTGGTTGATGGCCTGTTTCCTGGCCTTTACGGCTTCTTCGGTCCTGGGCCAGGATAGAATCCGCGTCGGCGCCTGGAACATCGAGACCCTGGGATCGCCCGACAGTCGCGACTATCTGCGGAAGTCTCCCTCCAACGGTTACGGCGTGGCTCGAAAGCCGCGGGAACTGGCGGATCTGATCGAAGCTCTGCGGCTCGACGTGCTCGCCCTTTCCGAGATCGACGACACCAAAGCCGGGGACGGCACGGCGACGAACCGGGTACTGGATGAGGCCTTCGGGTTTCTGAATCGTCGTGACGGCAACGACTGGACGTATCGGTTGTTCCCCAAACGGATCCGCCGGCATAGCTCCCAACACACGGGTCTGGCCTGGAACCGTCGGCGCATTCGAGCCGTGGGCCGGCGTTTCCGGGTGCCTGTCACCGACGTCACCTCACGCCGGTTCTTCGAGTGGGACCGGCATCCCCACGCCATGAAGTTCACCCGGGGAAGAGGCCGCACCGATTTCGTGGTGATTCCCATCCACATGAAGGCGGGACGAAATGAGGCGGCCGTGAAGCAGAGGCGGAGTGAAGCGGAGGCGCTGGTCCGGGAGTTATCGGAGATCCAAGATCATTTTCAGGACCAGGACATCATTCTCATCGGCGACTTCAACATGCTTCGGCGCACTGAACCAGCCGGCCGGGTGTACCGGAGGAAGGGAGGTCTTTTCGATTTGAATTATTCCGATCGATCCACCCATATCGCCGATCTTCCCTTTGACCGGTGCTACATCCCAAGGACCCAGCGGGAGAACGAATTCGCCGGTGTCACCCAGGTTCGGATCGCCGCGCCGCCGCCCGCGGCCCAAAGACGCTTCCGCCGCCAGCTCTCCGATCATTGGCCCATCGTCCTCGAGTTCGCGGAGCAGGCCGACGACGATTGACTTCCGCGGCAACATGCCGCATGGGTCGCCGACTCTTCGTCTGGTCCCGTCTTGTTGCGGTTTGGACCGAAGAGGGCGCCCACAAGGGGCGCCCCTACGCCTCGTCGTCGTCCTCACCAGCCCTTCCAACTGCCATCCGCGTGCCGGTACTGGCGGTAGGACATTTCGGCGTCATAGCGAAGTTTGGCGATGTCGGCTTCCTTGACCCGGATCCCGAGACCGGGACGGTCGCTCAGCCGGACGTGGCCGTCGACCAGGGAGAGATCATGCTCCACGTACCGGTCCATCCGCTCCAATCCCCAGGCTTCCTGGACCAGGAAGTTGGAGATGACGGCATCCGCCTGAAACAGGGCCGCCAAGTGGATGGGCCCCGACGCGTTGTGGGGCGCCATCAGGATCTGGGCCTCTTCGGCCAGGCGTGAAACGGCCAGGAACTGGGTGATGCCGAAGCTGTGGCTCAGATCAGGCTGGAGAAAAGCGCAGGCTCGGGCATCGATGACTTCCTTGAACTCCCGGTAGGAGAAGAGCTTTTCCCCCGTAGCGATGGGAACCGGGCTGCGCGCCGAGATCTCCTTGAGCGCCGCGATGGATCCCACCTTGCAGGGCTCCTCCAGGAAGAGAGGCTTGTAGGGAGCCACGGCCTCGGCGAAGGCGATGGCCAGGGCCGGAGTGGGACTGCCGTGGGTGTCCAGCATCAGGTCGATCTCCGGTCCCACCTCCTCCCGAACGGCCGCCACGATCCGGACGCACTCGTCCAAGGCTCCCCGGTCCATGGGCCAGGTCCGCATTTCCAGTGGATTCCCCTTGAGGCCTCGAACTCCCGAGGCGACTGCGGTGCGAGCCCGGGCCACGGCCTCCTGGATCGATTCGAAGCTGATCCCGCCATGGTAGACGCGGATTCGATCTCGCTTCCGGCCTCCCAGGATCTGGTAGACGGGGACACCCCAAGCCTTGCCGGCGATGTCATACAAGGCCATGTTCACCGCCGCCAGGGCCGAACCCAGAACCGGTCCGCCCTTCCAGGGAAGCCGGTCCGAGATGTCGTCGCAAAGAGCGACCACGTTCAGAGGATCTTGTCCTACCAGGAGTTCCCGCCAGCCCTCCAGCGTCGTCTTCACCGCCGGCGAGAGCCATTCGATACTGGCCTCCCCCCATCCCGAGAGCTCCGTATCGGTCTCGATCTTGAGAAACAGCCAAGTCTTGAAGCTGCTGGCGATGCTCCTTCGGACCCCCTTCTTGGGAGGAGCACTTCCAGTCGGCACGTTGAACATGTAGGTCTTTATTCCGGTGATTTTCATGGGTCCTGTTCTTCTCCGCCTGGGAGGCTCCTGTGGCCTCGGTGTGGACGCAAAAAGGGCACCGGCCGACGATCCGAGGCCCGCCGTGGCGATCAGGAAATCACGACGGTCCAGGCCATCCGCTCGGCATGGGAGCATGGTGGTGTCAATGGTTCGAGGACGAATCCAGCCTCGATTCAATCTCTCGGAGGTAAGAGATGCTTTCTCGGGCAATTCGCTCGCCGCCGGCCCGGAAATCGAAGACCTCCAAGGAGACCCAGCCCCCATAGTTCCGATCCCGAAGGAATCGGAGAAGGCGTTCGAAGTCCACGTCTCCGGTGCCGGGATGGCGGCCGTCGATCTCGTTCACGTGAACGTGGCGAATTCGGGACCAGTAACGCTCGACCAGACTGAGGAAGTCGCCCCCCTCATCGGCGGCGTTGTGACAGTCGAACATGGTCCGGACGTGACCATGGGAGACCCGGTCCACCACTTCGACCGCTTCGGCGAGAGTGGAGACCACATCCGTCTCCTCGCTTGAAACGGCCTCCATCAGGAGCGTCACGTCCCGGTCCCTCGCTGCGGGGGCCAGCTCGGACAGTCCCTCGGCGAGTCGTCCCAGCGCTTCTTGGGCCGTCATTCCGTCCCGAGTGTTCCGCTGTTGGGGCGAGCCGAGGATCATGAGATGCCCCCCCAGGTCCGCGCAGAAGTCGATGAGCCGTGAGAGATAGGACCAACTCTTCTCCCTCAGGGTCCGGTCCCGGGTCGTCAGATGGAGTCCCCTGGGCTTGACCAGGAGCCAGTGGATCCCCGAGCAGACCATTCCCTCTCCCTCGATGGTTTCCCGAATCTGCCGTCGACGGCGGGGCGGGATCTCGTCCACCGAGTCGGCCAGTGTGAACGGGGCCACCTCCAGGCCCCGGTACCCCAGTTGGCGAACGGTCCGGCAGGTCCGGGCTAAGTCCTGTTCCCCAAAGATTTCACTGCAGATCGCATGTTTCAGTCGCAAGACGCCACTCCCGTCCCCGCATCGGCCGAATCGCCGAATGCTTGTGCTGTAGTATAGAAACCCTTGTCGAAAGTCTCCACGGGATGCGAGGAACTCCGAAGACTGGGAAACACTGGAGGGCCGGGTGAAGCGGCGGGAGTTTCTTCGCAAGTCGTGCCTGTTTTCCAGTACCTCTTTGGCAACGGCCTTTCTTTCGCAAGATCTGGAACCGTCCCGGGCATCGTCGGCGGGACCGGCTGACCCCCGGCGGGTAGTGGTGTTCATCGAGTTGGCCGGCGGCTGCGATGGCCTCAACTCGCAGGTCCCGCACGGTTTAGATGACTACTACCGGCAGCGCCCGAATCTGGCCATTCCTCCTGCGGACGTCCTGAAGCTGGACCACGCCGTCGGATTCCATCCCGCGCTCGAAGGATTCAAGCGGTTGTTCGACGCGGGGAAGATGGCTCTGGTTCAAGGAGTGGGCTATCCCGATCCGAATCGATCCCATTTTCGGTCCCGAAAGATCTGGCATACGGCCCGGCTGGAAACCGGGGCTGAGGGCGGCATTCCGGACCGCCGATGCCTGCCGGAACTTGGAATGCGGGTGACGGATAGGGCTCTGGCCGCAAATCTGGCGGCCATCGCCCGTATCATCGCAGCCGGGACGGAAGTCCGGGTGTTCTACACGTCTATTGGCGGCTTCGACACCCATGCCTTCCAGGTTGTTCCGGGGAATCCGACCCGGGGAATCCATGCCGGCCTCCTCTCCACGCTTTCCACCGCCGTCACCGCTTTCCTGGACGATCTGACCCGCCGCGGCCGGGAAAAGCAGGTCGTCGTCGTGATCTTCAGCGAGTTCGGACGCCGCCTGGCGGAGAACGGGACCTTCGGCACCGACCACGGAACCGCCAATCCCATGTTCATCATCGGCAAGGGCGTGGTCCCGGGGCTGCACGGGCGCCACCCCGGACTGTCTCGCGAAGAGCTGACGCCGTCCGGAGATCTGGTTCACACTGTGGATTTCCGTAGCGTCTACGCTGGGATATTGCCTGGTTGGGCCGGGATCGAAATCGGATGCAGGGTCGATCCCCGGCTCTCGCTGTTGCGGATCTGACGTGGTCTCGTATTCAGCCTGAAGGCGGGGTATTGCCTGAGTTACCTCACTTCTTCCCGGCGGGCCGGATCCGGCCCCGTGGTATCATGCGCGCATGAGGCGAACCCGGATATTCACACCCGGACCGACTCCCGTCTCACCGTCCGCACAACTGGCCATGGCCAGTCCCCTGGTCCACCATCGCAAGGACGAGTTCCGGGAGCTGCTGCTCGAGACTCGATCCCACCTTCAGGCTCTCTTCAGGACCAACAACGACATCGTCATCCTCACTGCGTCCGGGACCGGAGCCATGGAAGCTTCGGTGAGCAACCTCCTCTCCTCCGAGACCCGAGCCCTGGCGGTCTCTGCCGGGAAGTTCGGTGATCGCTGGGTCCGGATCTGCCGGGCCTTCAACGTGCCCTGCCAAGTTCTGGAGAAACCGTACGGCGAAGCGGCCTCGACCCTGGAGATCCAACGCGCTCTGGAGGCCAACCCGGATATCCGTGCCCTGTTGATCCAGGGCTGCGAGAGTTCCACCGCCACCATCCACGACCTGGAATCCATCGCCCGGATGGTCCGCAGCCGTTTCCCCGGCGTCCTGGTGGTGGTGGATGCGATCACGGCTTTGGGGAGTCAGCCGGTGGAGACGGACGCCTGGGGCCTGGACGTGGTCATCGGCGGCGCCCAGAAGGCTTTTGCGATCCCGCCCGGCCTCTCCTTTCTGTCTCTGAGCTCCCGGGCGCTGACCGCGATCCGGGCTTGTCCCGGACCGCGTTTCTACTTCGACCTTCTCAAGGAGGTGAAGGGACAGCGCCGGGGGCAGACGGGGCTGACCCCGGCCGTGGCTCTGGTGCAGGCGCTGAACAAGACGAGCCGGGAAATGGTCGAGCAGGGTCTGGACCGGATTCTGGAACAGGTCGAGGTCCGGGCGCGTTGTACGCGGCGAGGATTGGCAGCCCTCGGTTTCAGACAGCTCTCCTCCGCGCCCGCCAACGCCTTGACCGCCTGCTTTCCGCCTCCGGGGATCGACGCGGCCAGGCTGATCCAAATCCTTCAGGAGCGCTTCGGGATCGTCGTGGCGGGCGGGCAGGGCGTACTGAAGGGGAAGATCATTCGTATCGGACACCTGGGCTACTTCGATCTGGTCGATGTCTTCGCGGTGATTTCGGCCATTGAGGTCTGTCTTCTGGAACTGGGCTCCCGTATCGACCTGGGGGCCGGCATCAAGGCGGCGATGCAGGAAGCCGTGACGCCGATTTTAACAGTCCGTGGTGAAAGTCGCGCGAGCACCGAGACCGTTCCTGCGCCCGCCGGACAAGGCGCGATGAGGGAGCATACCGGGAGTATGTGACCGAGTCGCAACGCAGTCCGCCGGGATGCAGGGACGGTCGAATGCCGTGACGACTTTTGCCACCGGCTGTTCAGCACAGGATAGAGTCCACGAAGGTCTGGCGATCGAAGGGCGTCAGGTCCTCCAACCCCTCTCCCGTGCCGACGAAACGGATGGGAATCTTCAACTGACTGGCGATTGCGGCGATGATCCCCCCTTTGGCCGTGCCGTCCAGCTTGGTGACGACGATTCCGGTGACGCCAAGGGCGGTCAAGAACTCCCGAGCCTGGATCAGACCGTTCTGTCCGGTCGTCGCGTCCAGAACCAGGTAGACGTCGTGAGGCGCACCGGGAACCAGCCTGCCGGCGACACGGGCCATTTTCTTGACCTCTTCCATGAGATTTCGCTTGGTGTGCAAGCGGCCGGCCGTATCGGCGATGAGGACGTCCTTGTTACGGGCCTTCGCCGCCTGCAAGGCGTCGTGCAAGACCGCCGCGGGATCGGTGCCGCCCCGCTGCATGATCAGGTCGGCCCGGCTACGTCGGCACCAGACGCTCAGTTGTTCCACCGCGGCGGCACGAAACGTGTCCGACGCCGCGACGATGGCGCTCTTGCCGGCCCGGGCGTAACGATGGGCCAGCTTGCCGATGGTCGTCGTCTTGCCGACACCGTTGACTCCCACCACCAGGACCACGTGGGGTTTCCGGACCCATTCCTCCCGCCAACCCGGAGCCTCGAACAGGTCGAGGAGTTCGGAAGCCAGGAGCTTCCGAGCCTGCCCGGCACTGATCGGCCGTTTTCCCCGGCTGCTCTGGCGGATCTTTTCCACCAGGGTTTCGCTGGTCTCGACTCCCAGGTCGGCCCCGATGAGAAGATACTCCAACTCCTCCAGTTGTTCCGGTGAGATGGGGCTCTCCCGAGGTCCCAGCAATTCGTTCACCCTTCGGCTCAGCTCCTGGCGGGTCGCCTGAAGCGCTCTCTTCAATCGTCCGAAATAGCCGGGTCGTTCTTTTGACATTGAGGGACTCATCTTGAGTTGATGCTGCCGGCCAGGACGTATTCCTGGAAGTCACGCCTGAGCTGTCGGCGGTGACCCTGTTCCAGGCTCGACAGGGTCCGCTCCAGTTGGTGCGTCAGTTCCCGGCAGAAGGCCATCAGGTTGGGCACGCGTATTCCTTCCCGAGACAGCGAGGTGGCCGTGGAGGCCAACTCACCGGGGAACGACCGATGAAAGAGGTTGACTCCGATGCCGACGATGGCCCACTGGATTCGTTCCGTTTGGGTGCCCATCTCGATCAGGATGCCGGCGCACTTCTTGCCGCCCAACAGCACGTCGTTGGGCAGTTTGATGCACAGGGCCGCCTCCGGGCCGCTCCAGGTGGCAATGGCTCGCACCACACCCAGGGCCGCGGCCCGGGTCAGGTCCTCGGCCCGGCGCACTTCGGAGGCGGGAAAGCAGAGATAGGACGCGTAGAGTCCCATGCCCGCCGGGGAATGCCAGGAGCGTCCGAAGCGTCCGCGCCCCCCGGTCTGCTCCTCGGCGACGGCCACGCGGGCCTTCCCCGATTCGGTGAACACCTTCAGGTAGTCGCTGGTCGAGTCGACCCTGGCCAGGTAGTCCAACTGCCCGAAACGCATATTCGAACTCAGAGTTCCCTCAATCCCGGTCCAGAATCAGACTGATGTCGCTGGAGGCGACGGAGTGGGTCAGGGAACCCATGGAAATGAAGTCGACGCCGGTCTCAGCGTAAGCTTGGAGGTTCTGGCCGGTGATGCTGCCTGAGACCTCCACCAGACACCGGCCCGCGCAGGCGGCGACCGATCGCCGGACTTCCTCCACCGGCATGTTGTCCAGCAGGACGGCGTCCGCTCCGGCGTCCAGAGCGTCGGCAAGTTCCCCCTGATGGGTGACCTCCACCTGGATCCGCTGCAGATGACCGCAGCGCTCCCGGCACGCCCGCACGGCCGCGGCGACGCCCCCGGCGGCGGCGATGTGGTTTTCCTTGATGAGAACGCCGTCGTCCAAGCCCATCCGGTGATTCTGTCCGCCGCCCATTCTGACCGCGTATTTCTCCAGGCTGCGCCAGAGCGGCGTGGTCTTGCGAGTGTCCAGCACCCGGACACGGCTGGAACCGACCCGGTCCACGCAGCCGCGGGTCCGGGTGGCGATCCCGCAGAGTCGCTGAAGGAAATTCAAAGCGACTCTCTCAGCTTTCAGGAGGATGGAAACGGACCCCTCCAGGGTTCCCATGCAGCCCGTCTCGACCCAGTCCCCTTCGCCATATCGGATCCGGCCGGTGACAGGACCCAGGAGCTGAAAAACCCGGATGAAGACCGGCCAACCGGCCAGAACCATACGCTGGCGAGCCAGAACCTGAGCCGTCCGGACCCCATCGGCATGGGGATTGGACTGCAGTATGGCCTCGGTCGTAATGTCGCCTCGCCCCAGGTCCTCCTGGAGGGCTTGGCGAAGCAGGGGATCAAGGCTCAGGAAGTCCATGGAGCATATCCTGAAGCCGTTTCAACTGAGTCCCGACTTCCTGCCGGCGCCGTCGAGCGCCGTCCACGATGTGGGCCGGAGCCTTGCGAACGAAGTTTTCGTTGTCCAGTTTGCGGTCGAGCCGAATCCGATCTTCCTCGAGCCGGCCGATCTGACGTTGCAGCCGGTCTTTCTCCGCTGCCAGATCGATGGCCTCGTCCAGCCGCAGGGAGAACTGAGTCGTGTTGGCCACGCCGGTGATACGCAGTCCTTCCCGGCTCAGTCCGTCCGGGAATTCGATCTCGCTGAGTCGGGCCAGATTCTTCAGGTGGTGAGTCTGAGATTCCAGGAAACTGCGGGTCGGAAACGAACAGGTGAACTCGGCGGGAAGGCGCCTCCTGGGGTCGATGTTGTTCTCGGCTCGAGCCGTTCGCAGAGCCGTGATCAACTCCTGGAGTTGGGTCATGTGGTGAATGTCATCCTGGTCGATCCATTCCGGCCGGGCCTCCGGATAGGGGGCCAGCATGATGGTTTCGCCCGAATGCGGGAGCCGTTGCCAAAGTTCCTCCGTCAGGAAGGGCACGAAGGGATGGAGCAGCCGGAGCGAGCGCTCCAGAACCTGGGCAGCGACCTGGCCGGCAACGGTGTCGCCGGCGCTGATTCGCCCTTTGATCAACTCGACGTACCAGTCGCAGAACTCATGCCAGAAGAAGTGGTAGAGATCGTTGCTGGCGCTGTGAATGAAGAACCGCTCCAGGTTCCTTTCCGTGTCCTGGTTGATC
Source organism: Acidobacteriota bacterium (assembly GCA_965217775.1). Taxonomy (GTDB): domain Bacteria; phylum Acidobacteriota; class UBA6911; order RPQK01; family JAJDTT01; genus JAJDTT01. The sequence goes on along the minus strand of CBDCJH010000001.1, from coordinate 3,035 downwards.
TGCTGGAGCCGGCCCAGAATCCATCTGTCCTCCAGCCGCAGGGAACCCTTCTCCCAAAGCCGGCCGATATCCTCCTCATCGGCGCTCAGTTCCTGGTCCAGGTTCAGCAGCAGATAACGGGCGCCGTTCCAGATCTTGTTGCAGAAGGCCCGGTAGCCGGCCATGCGGCTGATGGAGAAGGGGATGTCGGCTCCGGGGGCCGCTGAGACCGCCAGCGTGAAACGGACCGCATCGCACCCGTACTCCTCGATGACCTCCAGCGGGTCGATGATGTTGCCCTTGGACTTGGACATCTTCTGCCCATGCTGGTCCCGGACCAGTCCGGTGATGAACACTTTCCTGAAGGGCACGTCACCGCGGAAGCGGAGGCCGAGCATCATCATGCGGGCGACCCAGAAGAAGATGATGTCGAATCCCGTGACCAGAGCACTGGTGGGATAGAAGGTCTCCAGGTCCCGCGTCCGGTCCGGCCAACCCAGGGTCGAGAAGGGCCAGAGGCCGGAACTGAACCAGGTATCCAGGACATCCGATTCCTGAACCGGCCGGGCACTTCCGCAGCGGGAACAGGATTCGGGCTCGGTTCGGGCCACGGTCGAGTGGCCGCAGTCCTCGCAGGTCCAGGCGGGGATGCGGTGTCCCCACCAGAGTTGCCGGCTGATGCACCAGTCGTGGATGTTGGTCATCCAGTCGGCATAGATCTTCGTGTAATTGCCGGGCACAAAAACGGTCGAACCGTCCTCCACGGCCTGGAGAGCGGTCTGGGCCAGCGGCTTCACCCGGACGAACCACTGCGTCGAAACCAGAGGCTCCACCACCGTCGAGCATCTCTGGCACCGCCCCACGTTGTGGTCGTGGGTCTCGACACTCTCCAGCAAACCCAGGCGTTCCAACTCGGCGGCGACCCGCCGCCGGGCCTGGTAGCGATCCAGTCCGGCGAAAGCTCCCGCGTCGGCCGTCATCCGGCCGTCCTCGTCGATCACCTTCACGATGGGCAGTTGATGGCGCCGGCCCGCTTCGAAATCGTTGGGGTCGTGTCCCGGCGTGACCTTTACGGCTCCGGTCCCGAATTCGCGGTCGACGAAGGTGTCCTCGATGATGGGGATTTCCCGGTCCATCAAGGGCAGGACGGCGGTTCGGCCCCGGAGGTGGTGGTAGCGGCCGTCATCGGGATGAACCGCTACGGCGGTGTCCCCCAGCATGGTCTCGGGACGAGTGGTGGCCACCACCAGAAACTCGTCCGAAGACTTGACCGGATAACGGATATGCCACAGGTGGCCCCGGGTGGGGGCGAACTCCACCTCGAGATCCGAGATGGCCGTGCGGCAACGGGGACACCAGTTGACCAGATACTCCCCCTTGTAGATGAGCCCCTCTTCGTAGAGGCGGACGAAGACTTCTCTCACTGCCCGGGACAGCCCCTCGTCCAAGGTGAACCTCTGGCGGCTCCAGTCGCAGGAGCATCCCAGCTTGCGGATCTGGGAGAGAATGTTGTCCTCCGCTATCTTCTTCCACTTCCAGACCCGCTTCTCGAAGGCGGTCCGGCCCAGGTCCGAACGGGTCTTCCCCTCCTCTGCCAACTGGCGTTCCACCACGTTCTGGGTGGCGATTCCCGCGTGGTCCGTGCCCGGCAGCCAGAGGGTGTTGAAGCCCTTCATCCGCTTCCATCGGATCAGGATGTCCTGGAGCGTGCAGTTGAGGGCGTGGCCCATGTGCAGGGAGCCGGTGACGTTCGGCGGAGGAATCACGATGGAATAGGCCGGCTTTCCGGAATCGGTGCCGCCCTCGAAGTAGCCCCTCTCTTCCCAGTGGGTGTACCACTTCCGTTCGACTCGTTTCGGCTCGTAGGTCTTGGGCAGGTTGATCAATCCGAATGCCCCGGTTGAATCGATGGATCGGGCTAGAAGAACGAGGGATTATAACAGACTCGCGGAGGGGCCCCTCCGCGATGGAACCGGGAATTCAACCCCGGATCGACGGCCGTTCCTGGAATGGTCGGGGCTTGATCGGCGCTCGGTCAACGAAGCGATTCGTCGCCCCCGGACTCCTCCATCTGGCGTTGCTCGGCGCGGCGGCGCGCCACCTCGTAGGGATCCTCGCGTCCGGTAAAGATCCCCAAGACGCCTCGGACGGGGGAGAGGATGGAGAATCCTTCCTTCTCGTATCGCTTCATGCGGGCCAGGTTCCGTGCGGCCTTGGCCTGGTCCAACTGCGGGACCGGCCTTTCCAGAAGCATCAGCTTCTCCCTGGCGTTGTCGAAGTAGGGGCTGAACTCATATTCTCGCGCCACAAAGGAATAGTAGACCGTCGCTTCCTCGACCCGTCCCAGATTCTCCAGAGACACGGCCAGGTGAAACAGGCTCGCGTCGAGCCGGCTGAACTCGTTGTATTCCTCCACCACCTCTTCGAATCGGTTGGCCGCGGCTGAGTATCGTTCCTTCCCAAAGTAGAAGTCGCCGACCCCGTGGACCCCCATGGCCAGTTCCTCGCGCACCTGCCGGAGAAACTCTTCCGCCGTCGGCACATACTCGCTGTCCGGGAAGTCCTCCAGGAACTTCTTCAGTTCGATCTCCGCCTTGCGGGTGTAGGTGGGGTCCCGGTCATGAGGCTTCATGAGCCGGTAGTTGATGGCGGCGATCCTCATCTGGGCGTTGTCCGCGCTTTCATGGGTGGGGTAGAAAATGATGAAGTCCTTGTACTGGGCCTCCGCTTGGAGCAGGTTCTCCTTGCCTCCTTCCTCGTAGTAGGAGTCGGCGATGGAGAGGAACGAGGTCGGGGTGTACTCGCTCTCGGGATAGGTGCTGATGAGTGTCTGGAAGGAGAGGCGCGACTTGATGAAGTGCTTCTTGCCCAGGAACTTCATCCCGTTCTCGAAGAGGGTCTTGTCGGGCGCCACGGCCCCCTCCTGAAGATCCGCGCCCTTGCGGCCGCCGCAGGAAGCCAGAAGGATCAGAAAACTCGACAGCAAGGTCAGCCTGATAAGGGTTCTCATTGTCACTGTCCCCATTCAGATTACGGCGAAGCCTCGTCCGCCAGAT